>CAWIJL010000021.1:0-140233 GCA_963836405.1 uncultured Solibacteraceae bacterium | reverse complement strand
CCAGCGCGTCTGCCAGTTTCGCCACATCCGCACGTTCTAAAGAATTATAACGTGCGGCTCCTCCCCGCACCCGATTACACCAGGCCGAGAGGCTTGGGCTCATAACCCGGAAAAACGGCGCTGAGCGTCGGATTGCCGAGGTGCCGGCCCACCAGTTCGCCGAGCACGTCGCGAAAGTCGGTGGTCAGCGCGAGGTCGCGGCCTTCATTCAACTGCTCGCGTTCGAGGCCGGGCCATCGGCCGTAGATCTTGCCGCCCTTCACCGCGCCCCCCATCACGAACATGCAGTTCGCGTGGCCGTGGTCCGTTCCACGGCCGCCGTTTTCCTTGGCTGTGCGCCCGAACTCGGACATCGTTACCACTGCGACGTCCGCCATCCGGTCCCCCATGTCCTTCCAGAACGCGGCGAGGGCCTGGCCGTATTGCCGCAGCAGGTTCGGAAGCTGGCCCTCCGAAGCGCGCTGCCCAACCTCGTTGACGTGGTGATCCCAGCCGCCAATGTCCGCGAAGGCCATCTCCACGCCGACACCGGCCTTGATGAGCTGGGCAATCTGGCGCAGGCTCTCCCCGAACGGAGAGCGCGGGTACTCCGCGCCGCCCGCCGTTGTATACGGCTGCCGTCCAATCGATTGCAGCATCGCCACGGCCTCGAACGTGTCATGCGCGGCCGTCTGCAGCAGCGGATCCTTGCTGGCCCGATACATCTGTTCGAATTGCCGCGCCATTTCCGGGTCGCGCACCTGGAATCCCGGAAGACTCTGCACCGCGATGGCGGAATTGCTTCCCGCGAGCGAGCGCGGCAGCACGGCTCCGAGAGCCAGTGCCCGCACGGGCGATACTTTTCCCTGCTCCGGCGGCAATGCGCGGTTCATCCAGCCGTCGCGAGTCGCTTTCCTGCCGGGGGTGCCGGACTCCATGTAATCCTGGGCATCGAAGTGCGACCGCGTCGGATCGGGCGACCCCACCGCGTCCACGATGGCCAGGTGCCCCTCCCGGTATAGCGGCGCCAGCGGCGCAAGCGCGGGGTTCAGTCCGAAAAACCCATCCAGGTCGATGGCGGCGTCCGCCTGCGCGCCGGCCTGCGCCGCCGGCCGCGGCACCGCGATGGTGGGACGCAGCGCGTAGTATGCCTTTTCGCCGTGAGGCACCACCATGTTCAGGCCGTCCGCCGCGCCGCGCTGGAAAATCGCCACCAGAATCTTCTTCCTGGGCGACGGCGCATCCGCGGCATAGAGAGCCCGCTCCAACCATAACGGGGCGCCGCCCACACCAACCATGGCGAGTGCGGAGTTGCGAAGAAAGATACGACGGCTGTTCATAACGTCCTCTATCTTTTTTGAAAGTCGGGCGACCCGAGCATCGCCGCCAAGGCCCCCGGCGCCTGTCCGGAACTATCCACCCGCACTCCGGGCATACGATTGTTCGCGAGTTGCAGGGCGAAGTTCATGCGCGCCAGCAGTCCCGCCGAATTCAGCCATTCCGCGCTGACGTTCGAGTATCCGGTCGGTTCCACTTTGCGGTAGAGCGGCTGCCCGAGTTGCTGCAACTGGTTCGCCAGCGCCATCGCCGAATCCACGTTCCCATTCACTGCGCGCACCGCGCTCGCCACCATCTCGAGCGGCGATTTCATTTTCGACCGGTAGGCGCCCTCGGACCAGAATTCCTTCGCATCCAGCATCGTTTTCAGAACCGCGCGAATATCCCCACCGGTCTTCACGAACGTCTGAGCCATCTTGTTCACCAAAGCCGGAGGCGGAGCGTCCGCCACAAAGCGTTGGGCCAGTTTTGTGGAGATAAACCGCGCGGTGGAAGGATGCACGGCCAGAATATCCAGCACCTTCTCCCCGTCCTCCATGCCGCCGCCAGCGGGGATGGTCACGCCCAGAACAGTCTTCTCGCCTAAGTCGTGAATGCGAGGGTTGAAGGTAAAGGACCCGCCGCGCTGCGGCTGATTAATCGTCCAGCCCGTGAAGCAGCGCGCCACTTCCGTCACGTCCTTCTGCGTGTATCCCCCGTCCACACCCAGCGTGTGCAACTCCAGCAGCTCCCTGCCGTAGTTCTCGTTCAACCCGCGGTGCGCCGCATTCGCGCCGGGACGCGCGGGCGGCGCCTGGCCCGCCGACTGCCAGTTGTCCAGGTAGAACAGCATGGCCGGGCTTTTCGCCGTGGCCTCCAGCAGTTCGCGGAACCTGCCCAGAACGTGCGGGCGAATGACCTCCCGTTCGTACTCCGTCACGAGGTAGCGGTCTGCGCCCTTATCCAGGTAAACGTTGAAGTGGTTGTACCAGAAATCGGCCAACACCTCTTCGAGCTGCCGGTTGCTGTAAATCGCACGAAGCAGTTTGCCCTCGGCCAGGTCCGTCGCCACCACCTGCTGCGGCCCGTTGAGCATCTGCAGTTTCCGCCGCAATTCGGGGGGAGCCACCTGCACCAGCGGCTGCCGAATGCCGGGAGGCAGCACGTACAGGGCCTCATCCTGCGTTTGGGCAGGGAGTGCCTGAAACGCGGCCAGCCGCTGTTGGGGAGATCCCGCGCGCAGCGACCGCAATTGCGCGGGGGTGAGCAGCGCATTGATCTCCGCGAGTTGTCCCGCCGCCGGCGCGGGGCCGCCCGCCTGCCGGAGTTCCGCGCGTTCCGCCAGTCTCTCGAATAACTTTCGGCGCGCCGGATCGGATGGAAACTGCAATTGCCCCGCCGCCATCTGGCGGATTATCTGCGGCGCCGGATAATTGCGGACCAGGTCCGCACTGGTCATCGCGAGGCTGTCCAGCACCTGCAGCCTCGCCGTAAGCTCCGGCGTTTCCGGGATCCGCTCGGGATGCAGTTGCCGGTCGAGCCACTTCTTGAGGCCCAGCGACCGGACACGTTCGTCATCTCCAGGCCGCGACCCGAACGTGAGACGGCTCAGGGCATGCCGGATCCTGTCCTGCTTGCCAATCTGTTTGGAAAAGCGCCGCGGGGCGGGCGGGTCGTTCTTCCTGCCGTAGGCGGCGGGAAAGGCCGCGAGGCAGCCGGCCAGAATCACCGCGCCCAGCTTGTTCGTCCTCATCCATTCCCTCCGTCGTCTATTAAACTCCAGCCAGCGCGGCGAGTTGCGGTGTCCGCGCGGCGCCTGTCCGCAGTATTCTATAGCTGGAGAAACCCGATGTTTCGCATTTCCGCCCTCGTCCTTCTCATCCTTATGCCAGCGCTGGTTGCGCAGACCCAGACCCGCGCGATTCAGGCCACCGGCAGTGCCACCGTCAATGTCGCGCCGGACCAGGCGACATTCACAATCGGGGTAGTCACGCAGGCTTCCACCGCACAGGAGGCCTCCAGCCAAAACGCCGCGCAGGCGGGCAGCATGATTGCGGCGCTGAACGGCGTCGCCGGCAAGTCCGGAACGGTGCAGACCATCGGATATTCCGTGACTCCGCGGTATTCCAACACCAACCCTCCCAATATCGTCGGATATACCGCGACTAACACGGTGCAGGTCGTTACCAGCGACCTGGCAGGACTGGGCCTGATTATCGACACAGGAAATCAGCAGGGCGGCAACAACATCAGCGGCATCAGCTTCAGCGTGGAAAAACCGGATCCTTACGTGCAGCAGGCCCTGGGACTCGCCGCCAAGCAGGCTCTGGCCCACGCCGCCGCCATCGCATCCGGACTCGGCGCGAAGACAGGCAACGTGCTCTCGGCGCAGGAGGGCGCGAACGTGATCCCCTACCGCACGGACATGGCCGCCGCGAGCGCCAACATTACACCCATCCAGCCGGGTACCGTCGGCGTATCGGCCACCGTAAACGTTTCGGTGCAGCTAATTCAATAGGCCTATGCCAAAGACTGAAACAGCAACGCTGGGCGGCGGGTGCTTCTGGTGCCTCGAGGCCGTCTATGACGAAATGGAAGGTGTGATCTCGGTCGAATCGGGCTACATGGGGGGGCAGGTCGCGAACCCGTCTTACAAGGCCGTCTGCACCGGCACCACCGGCCACGTCGAGGTGGTACAGGTCACATTCGACCCGGCGGCGACCTCGTTCCGCGAAATCCTTGAAGTCTTTTTTGCCATCCACGATCCCACCTCGCTCGACCGCCAGGGCAACGACACCGGCACGCAATACCGATCGGCGATTTTCTACCACTCCGCGGCGCAGCGCGAGCAGGCCGAAGCGATGATTCGCGAATTGGATGCCGAGGGAGTCTGGTCCAAGCCCGTGGTCACCGAAGTACGGGAGGCATCCGCATTCTATGTGGCCGAGGACTATCACCAGGAATATTTCCGCAACAATCCGTCCGCCCCGTACTGCTCTTACATCGTCGCTCCGAAGGTGGCGAAGTTCCGGCAGAAATTCGCGGGCAAACGGAAGCAATAGACTGGCGAGAGTTCTCAATTCCCAGTGGGAACTTCATCGACGCCGTCGATCTTCAGAACTTCCATAACTCCCCGTTGCGCTTCAAGCCTCAAGCCGAGTTGATCGCGCACGGCTGAGAAGATGTCGGACGCGGGTTCGGACAGATCGCCGCCGGTTGCACTGGGAGGAGGGTAGGTCAGCACAATCAGATAGTCGCCGTCGAGGCCCGTTTTGTCGATTACCGGGCGGCCCACGACTTTTCCAAGCCGCTCGCAGAGGTCGGGCAAGTGCCTGGCCATGAAGAGAATTCCGCCGTCAGTATTTCGTGGCGGCGCGGATCCCGGATCGCCGTACGGGCGCATTTTCGATCCTCCCTTATCGATGACGAGAGCGAGAATGGGCCGTTCGTCCGACTCGCGGCGGGCCACCAGGTGAAACCGTTCGGCGAGCAACGCCTGGAGCATCCGCATCAGGTCGCGCTCGGGCACGTTGGTGGACGCCTTTGCCCAGATGTCATAGCACTCGGACTCCAGCCATGCGGGTCCCGACACGCGATCGTCGGTCAGAAAGTAAGCGCGGCTGACGATTCTCAGCAGAGGCGCATTTTCCGCGGTGAGCGTACCGTGCGAGGTAGAAAAATCCCAGCGGCCCCGGCATGCGGCTGTACGGTTCGGTTTGACGCTGGCTACCTCGAATCGCAATTCGGGCGGCGCCGGCCTCTGCGCCTGAAGAACAGAATGGACCGCCCCCATCGCGCAAAGGACAAAGACAATCCGCTGAGACAGACGTGCGATCCTGGTCGGTGCCATTGTAAAGAGCGGGATTCAGCAATTTGTGTGCCGAGCGGCCAGGGCACTCGCAACCGGGGGGAATTGTTCGCTGCCCGCGTTGGTCTCGCTCCACACCTGGGCCACATGCTCTCACCTCATGCTGTTCCGACTTGCTGATAGAGACAGACGGCAGGGACGGTGCGGAGTAGGCGTCCCTGCGTCCGGGGCAATTAGCAGGATATGGGAATGGCTTCGGTAAAAGCCGGGTGACGGCCCCTCCGAAAACCGTCACCTGCTCAATAGTGAGGCATGCCCGGCCCACGTTTCAGGGCTCCTCCGCACAAACAGTACCCGCGCTGGTACCATTCAGCTTTCTTTCACGAAGCGCCTGCGCGGCCGTGCTACTTCGTCTCCAACACCAGGACGGATGCAATCGTACCCGGAGCTTTTTCCGGGAGGCTCACCGTGACGCCGCTGCCCCGCTGCTGGGTCTTGAGCGATTTATGTTTGGGGTCCGCCAGCAGGTACGCCTTGGATACCTTGCCCTCGACCTTGGTGAGGTTGAAAGAGCCCGTGGGCCACTTGAACAGATGAATGTAGAGCTTGCCCGGCTTGGTGGTGCAGCGCCAGTCCGTAGAGACCACGAAAACAGGACGGCCGTTTTTGTCCTGGCGGGTCGGGTCCGGCCTTCCCAACTCCTCGCCGAACGGCGTGGGCCCGGCACCGTAAATCGCTTCGCCATTCACCTTCAGCCAGCGCCCGACTGCACGGAGGTTGTCCTGGCTGGGCTGCGGAATCACACCCTCCGACGTTGGTCCCACGTTGAGCAGATAGTTGCCGCCCTTGCTCACGATGTCCACCAGTTTGAAGGTCAGCTCCTCGGGCGACTTCCAGTCGTTGTCGTCCTTCTTGTATCCCCAGGTATGGTTCAGCGTGGCGGGCACTTCCCAATCTCCCTCCACCACCTGGTTCGGGATGGCGTTGTCGCCCATGGAGCGGTAGTCGCCCGCCGACCCCAGCCGCCCATCGATGAGGGTGGCGGGCTGGAGCGTGTGCACCATGTCGATAAACCGTTGCGAGCGCTCCCTGGTCATCAGTTGGGGTGTGTCGAACCAGATCAGGCAGATCGGACCGTAATTGGTCAACAGCTCCTTCACCTGGGGTTCGGCTTTGCCGGTCAGGTACTGATCGAAATCTTTCTGGTCGTTGGGCGGAAAGTCCCAGTTGTTGCCGGCGCCGTTCCGCTCGTGCCAGTCCTGCGCCTGCGAATAGTAGAAGCCGAAACGGATGCCTTTCCGGGCGCATGCCGCCGCAAGTTCCTTCGAGCGGGTCGCGATGAAATGGCGTGGCATCGTAGATGTTATATTTGCTGGCCGCCGAATGGTACATGGCGAAGCCGTCGTGATGCTTGCTGGTGATCACGATGTACTTCATCCCGGCATCCTGCGCCATCTGGACCCATTCGTCCGCGTTGAATTTGACGGGATTGAACTGGCCGGCGAGTTTCTCGTATTCGGCCACCGGGATCTTGGCGCGGTTCATGATCCACTCGCCGATGCCGGCGATGGGTTTGCCGTTCCACTCGCCCGCCGGAATGGAATACAGGCCCCAGTGAATGAACAGTCCGAATTTTGCATCCCGGAACCATTTCATTTTGGCGTCCTGGGAGGCGGGAGCGGGGAGCGGCGGTCCTTGCGCCGGCGCCGGGCTGAAGACCGGAACCGCGGCGGCAAGGATGAAAAGATTTAACGCTAAATTCCTGAATTTCATGGCGGCTGACCTTCTATTCCCTCACATTTATCCGCCGAGATCAATCCCCTCTCCCGTTTCCACCCGTACAACGGCTGGCCGAATGCGAGAAGAAGCGGGAGGGATCCATGTACCATCACGTCAAAGCACTCATGTATACCGTACGGGTCGGGGTTCCCGATCCGCGATTTGGAAATATGCTGCTGGAGCAGTTCGGGGGAGCCAACGGCGAGCTGGCCGCCGCCATGCAGTATTCCGTTCAGGGCCTCAATTGCGACGATCCGGAGCGGAAAGACCTGCTGATGGATATCGGCACCGAAGAGTTGAGCCACCTGGAGGTGGTTGGAACGCTCGCCCGGATGCACCTGAAGCCAACCAAAACCGACAGGAATGCGGCCCACGCCGACCCGCTGATCGCCATCGCCGGCGGCGGCGGCGCCGGCCTGTTCAACTCCCAGGGCAATCCGTGGACGGCGGACTACCTGAAGATCACAGGCGAACTGGATGTCGATCTGCGCAGCAATATTGCGGCGGAAGCCAGGGCCAAAATCGTGTACGAACGGCTGATCGACTTCTGTGAGGACCCGGACTCGATCGACGCGCTCCAGTTCCTGATGACGCGCGAGATCACGCACATGAAGGCTTTCACCCTGGCCTTGGAGAGCATGGGCAAACCGCAGTTTTCGATCGGCCGGATCCCGCCGACGCCGGAACTGGTCACGCAATATTTCAATGACTCGACAGGGGTAGGCGACCGTGGCGAGCCGGACAGCCGCGGTCCGTGGAACCAGGGCGGCGACTGGGAACTGGTGGAAGCGCCTGCGTTCCAGGAACTGCAATCCCAACTCGCCGGAACCCGCACCTCCGGCGGTAATGGCGAAGATGCCGGTTTGCTCCGAAAACCCGGCTTGCGAAAACGTTCTGAGTAGATAGCCAAGGAGAACCCAACAACATGTCTCAGATAAAAGAATTACTCATCGAAGAGTTGCAGGATCTGCTCCACGCCGAGAACCAGTTGCTGGCGGCTTTGCCTAAAATGGCCGGGGCCGCGCACCATCCCAAGCTCAAAGAGGCCTTTCAAAAACACCTCGAGCAGACGCAGCACCAGGTGGAGCGGCTCAATCAGGCGTTTGAACTTCTGGGAGAAGATGCCGAACCGAAGACCTGCCGCGGCATGCAGGGTCTGATCGAGGAAGGCCAGGAGAGCATCTCCGACGGCGAGGACAAAGAGGAACTCGCAGCCGACCTGGCCCTCATCACGGCGGCCCAAAAGGTGGAGCACTACGAGATCTCCGCCTACGGGACGGCACGCACCCTGGCATACCAGATCGGCGAACGCCAAGTGGGCCAACTGCTTTCGCACACGCTGGGCGAGGAAGAGAGCGCCGATTATCTGCTCACGGCCATCTCCAAACCGATGCTCCAGGATGCGGTATCCGACAAGATGGGCGCGGTCGAATCCAAGAAATCCCGGAAGCCGGCAAGCACCACATCCCGGCGCTGATTTTACGGGCGGCGGGCGGGCGCTCGGGGCGGCCCGTCCGCTGCTCCGTTCACGCGGTTAACTGCTGCCACAGCGCTTTGTAGTAGCGAAGGAAGCGTTCCAGCTCCTTGCTCTCTCCCACCTCGGCAAGGGTATACCGTTGATAGCCGGATTCGCGCAGGAGGGTGAAAAATTCGCGCCACGGATAGGAACTCGCGAGGTCCGTGATGTGGCAGTTGCGGATGTACGGTCCGAGCAGCGCGAAGGCCTCTTTGACCGAACCATCCTTGACGTCGGTGGGGTTGGAATTCCAGCAGGCGCCCACATTTTTGTTTCCCGCTAAACGAAGGATTTCCTCCGAGACCTGCGGCACCTGCGTGCCGGAGCCGTGAACCTCCATCCAGATTTCAATCCCCTTGGACTGCCCGTACTCGCCCAACTCGCGAATCCCCTCCGAAATTGTGCGGATGGTGGTTTCGTGTGGCACGCCATTCGGAAATCCGTTGGGCCGGACCTTGACTGCCATCGCTCCGGTGTCGCGGGCAAGGTCCACGAACGATTTGCCGGTTTCAATCTGCTTCTTCCTCTCGGCCGGATCGGGCGATTGGAACTCGCAGGTGGAGCCGTAGCTCAACAGCCTGACCTTGGAGGCTCGGAAGCGGTCGCGCACGCGAGCGCGCTCGTCAGCCGAAATCGACGGTTCCACGCCGTGTTTATGGCCCGTTCGCAGTTCCACGGCGGCGTAGCCGGCCGTCTCGAGGGTTTTGATCACGCCATCCAAATCGAGATCTTTCAACAGGTTGTAAGTCACGCAGCCGAGTTGGAACCGGGCTTCGGGGGGCGCGGCCGGCAGCGGCTGGGGCAGGAACGCCGTGGCAGGCAAGGCAGCCGAAGCCGCCAGGAATGATCTGCGTTTCATTGGATACTCTCCGCGCTCGTTATATCACGTCGCGGGCCTGGGGGTATTCGTTCAACAAAAAGGGAACTTGGCCGATGAGGGTCAGCATGGAGATATCTGCTGTCGCGCGCGGCGGGTTGGAGCACGCTCTAGGGCGTTTTGAACACACGGCGGCAAGGATTGCCCGGCCCACTGGCGATGCAGCGCCGCCCGACATTATGGATATGGTGGACCTGGGTTCGGCGCGACAAGAATACGAAATTAATCTGAAAATTCTCAAGACCGGCGACCGGATGGAGGGCCACGCATTGGACATTTTGGCCTAGATTTCCCCGGCCCTAATGTTGGGAGGGCGAACATCCGATAACAATGAGTGTGCCTCGGAAGTGCCCTAATTCAGGGGATTTGTACCAGTACGGGTCGAAGCGAGATCGTGATTTTTTCGTGGATTTCCGTCGGTATACTTTTAATTATTAACGTTGGATGACTAGGGATATGCATGATTAAGGTTTTAATCCGCAGCGCACTGTTGATTTGTTCGACGCTGGGAATACTACCCGCAAACACGATCATCCTGGCGAGCGCGAGTCAGGCAACGGCTGGTTTTGTTTTTGCAAATGGCTCATTTACCGTAACGGTATCGAATGCGACCCCTACGATAAATGCGGGGAATTTGCTGACCGGCCTTCTTTTCAGCCTCAATTCTCCAACCTCGGTAAAATTGACCGGCCAATCGGGCCAGCTGGTAAATGTGAGCAGCAAGGGCGTTGTGAGCGACGTGTATGGATCGCCGACTTGGGGATTCGGCACATATCAGGGGGGAGCCTACAACGGCCAATACCTGCTTTGTATTGTATGTGCCGGCGGCGTTACGGCTGGCGGGGCACAGCCGTCGGAAGGGATCCTGGGGCCAGGAACCGGCTCGAATGATAAGAAGCCATATTCCACCGCCAACAGCTCCATCAAAGGCAACGGACCCCACAATCCTTTCATCCTGGAATCGGCAACGTTCACGTTCTCCGCTCCCGGGGTCACTGTCGATACACTGGCGACCAGCGCCTCTTTCTCCTTCGGAACGGCATACGGCAAGCCACTTCCGGGTACGCCCATCGGCGGGGGAGGAGGCGGCGGGGAGGTTCCCGAACCGGGATCGATGCTCCTGATCGGGGGCGGGTTGATCACGTTGGGAATCGGCATCCGCAGACGACGGTCCAACCCGTAGCAGCCGGCGATATCGCCCAACGCGGGTCGCGGCTCGATAACCTACTGAATCTATAACGCGCTAGTCTCCAAACCGTGGGCCTGCCTGTTCGTGTTGCAGTAGATAGATGAACATACACGAACTGATTCAAGACCTCGCCGACCGAGTCTCGGCGGGCGCGTCCGTGCGAAACGTCTTTGGCGAGCCGGTGGTGGCGGGGGATCGCACCGTGATCGCCGCCGCTCAGATGCGGTACGGGTTCGGCGCCGGTGGCGGCGCCACGAGTCCGGGGGAGGGCGGGGGTGGCGGTGGCGGAGCGATTGTCCGGCCGTTCGGGGCTCTCGAGATCGGCCCCGAGGGCACACGCTTCATACCCTTCGGACCGGATCGCAGAAAACTCGGCGCCGCGCTGCTGCTCGGCGTAATCCTGGGAGCTACGCTGGCGGCCCTGACGCGATCCAACTCCGATAAGTAAGCGCAAACACGGAAGTCCGGTTGGGCACGGCGGCCCCGGAGGGCCTGTATAGTAATGTGGAGTCGATGAATCCGGCACCACAGCCTTCCGGCGGCCAAACGGTTTTGCCCGATCCCCAAAGTCTGATCGAGTGCGTTGGCGGCCCGTGCGCGCTGGTTCTGGCGGACGACCCGAAGTTCACAGCCGTCGCGGTAAACAATTCATTTTTGAGCTTTTGGAGGCTGGCCCGTGAGGAGACGCTGGGCAAGGGCCTGCTCGAAGCTATGGCCAAGACCGCCCGGCAGGCCAACCTCGAAAATTTCCGTTCCTCTTTTCGCCAGGTAATCGTCACCGGGGAGCGCCACAGTCTTCCGCTCCAGCAACCGCGGTGCTCGGACCCGTATGCCGGATGCAGCGCAGAGGACTGGTGGCGGCCGGTGAACTCGCCGGTTGCCGGCGAGGGTGGCGCCGTTCAATTCATTCTTCACCAGTTGGAGAACGCATCCGCCCTCGCCCGCGCCGAGACAGCCCTCGCGCACGCGAAGAGTCGCCACGAACTCCTGATACGCCTGACGGTGAGCCAGCGAAAGTCGGCGGATCCCGAGGCCATGATGACCGTTGCGGCGGAGGCGGTGGGCCGCTTTCTTCAGGCGGACCGCACCGGTTTCTTCGAGATGCGTGGGGAAGATATGCAGTTCGGCACGGGCTGGTCCTCCGGCCGGCTCCCGCTGCTCAACGGCGCGCTGCCCGGCGGGATCGTCGGTTCCGGTTATCTGCGAGAGGTCCAGGCGGGGAAGACGCTGGGAATTGCCGACGCTCGAACCAATCCACTGACTGCGGACTCTCTTTTCGGCCAGATTGGAACGGTCTCGCTAATCGGAGTTCCGGTAATTCGAAACGGCCGCTGGCACGCCGGATTTTACGTCAATCACAGCGAGCCCCGCGAATGGACGGAAGAAGAAATTCTGCTGGTGCGCGATGTGGGCGAGCAGACGTGGGATGCGGTGGAGCGTGCCCGCGCCGAGGCCGCACGACGCGAGAGCGAGGAACGCTTCGCATTTGCCATGGAAGCTGGCCGCGGAATCGGCGCCTGGGACTGGGATATTCCGAACGACCGCTTCTATTGCAACCGGCAGTTCGCCGAGTTGTTCTCAGTGGATCCGGACCGGGCCGCGGCCGGCGTGCAACTGGCCGAATTTGTGGCGGGAATTCACCCGGACGATCGCGGGCGGATCGCCGGCAGAATCGCGGATGCCGTGGTCAATGCGGGCGGAGTGGAGGCAGAGTACAGGGTAGTCCAGCCGGACGGCACGGCGCGTTGGATCTACGCCACGGGCCGGTGCCGGCTCGGAGACGACGGGCGTCCACTCCGCTTCCCGGGCGTGGTCTTCGATATTTCGGAACGTAAGCGGGCGGAAGAGCAACTGCGGCAACAATGGCATACGTTCGACACGGCGCTATCCAATATCGAAGATTTCACCTACACTTTCGACCTCGACGGCCGCTTCACCTACGTCAACCGCTCGCTGCTCTCCCTTTGGCAGAAGCCGCTCGAGGAGGCGCGGGGAAAGAACTTTTTTGAGCTCGGCTACCCGCCGGAACTGGCGGCACGGCTTCAGCGCCAGATTCAAGAGGTGATCGCTACGCGGGAAACGCTGCGCGATCACACGCCCTTCACCGGCCCGACCGGCGAGACGCGCCACTACGAGTACATCTTCGTGCCGGTGCTGGCCGCCGGCGGCGGGGTCGAAGCCGTCGCCGGCTCGACGCGTGACGTCACGGAGCGAAGACAGGCGGAGGAGAACGAGCGGGAACTACAGGCCCAGCTTCGCGACAGCGCGCGGCTGGAGAGTCTCGGGATCATGGCCGGCGGAATCGCCCACGATTTCAACAATCTGCTGGTGGGCATTTTGGGCAACGCGAGTTTGCTGGTGGAAGAGGCGGCGGAACCCGACCGCGCGATCGCAGCCGATATCGTGCTCGCCGCCGAGCGGGCGGCAGACCTGACCAGCCAGATGCTCGCCTACTCGGGCAAGGGCCACTTTTTCCTCGAGATCTGCGACCTGAATGGGCTCATTCGCGAAAATCTGACGCTTTTGCGCTCCTCCATCTCCCGCAAGGTCAGGGTGGAAATGGAGTCATGCCCGGAAGCCTGTTTCATCGAAGCCGACCGCGCTCAAATCCAGCAGTTGGCGATGAACCTCTGCATCAACGCATCGGAAGCCGCCGGCGACGCTCCGGGCGAAGTGGCGATTCGCACCGCCATGGCCGATCGTCCAGAGGCGAGTTTCAGCAGCCGCATTCAAGCGGCGGTGCCCTCGGGCCGGTACGCAGTGCTGGAAATCCGCGACAAGGGAATGGGCATGTCGGCGGAAACGCTGAAGAGAATTTTCGATCCCTTCTTCACCACGAAGTTTACGGGGCGCGGATTGGGGCTGGCCGCGGTGCTCGGAATCGTCAGGGGCCACCACGGAGACATCGAAGTCGAGAGCGTGCCGGGGCGCGGCAGCACGTTCCGCATTTTTCTGCCGTCGGTCGCGAGCACCGGCGCGCCCTGCGTCAAACCGCGGGAGCAGTTCGCCGGCGGCGCCGGACAACTTGTGCTGGTGGTGGACGACGAGCACATTGTGCGGCGTACGGCTACGCTCGCCCTCGAAAAGAAGGGATTTCGCGTGACTGCCGCAGCGGACGGATCGGAGGCGCTCGCGAGCCTGCGCGCCAATCCCGATATTTCGCTTGTGCTCCTCGACCTCACCATGCCCGTGATGACCGGCGAGGAAGCCATTCCCTTGTTGAAGGCCGCGCGCCCCGGCATCCCGATCATTCTCTCCAGCGGTTTCAGCCAAGAGGAACTGTCGCGGCGGTTCGGCTCGGCCGGGCTTGCGGGATTCCTACAGAAGCCCTACAGCGTTGAGGCCCTGGCTTCGAAGGTCTCCCGGGTGTTGCAGAGGGAGACGGGCCGCAGCGGCACCGGTTCGTGAAGCCGGAAAGCAGTCACGACAACGAGGGCACATGGGACGCGGCGCCGATCGTTTCCGCCGCCTGCGCAAGCGTGGTCACCACATCCACGGTGAACGCCTTGGCGAGCCGATCCCCGGCGCGGACGCCGCCGCCGGAAAATCCCCAGAGTCCGACAACGATTTTGAGCTCCGGGAACCGGGCACGCAAGGACTTGCTCATGGAACGAGCATTGATAAGGGCGAACGGCGGCAGCGCCGAGATACAGACGACGTCTCCCGGATCCTTGGCCAGCGTCTCGAGGACGTCGGCAGGGGCGGTCACCACAGGCAGCGACACGGTGGCATAGCCCAGCCGTTCCAGGACCTGGCTCAGCATGGCGGCCGAAATCTCATCCGCCTTATCACCGGCGGCGAGGCAAACCACCCTCGGGGTCCCGGAGGCGGCGGATGCCCGGGGGCCTTCGACGAGGTCTGCGCGATCCAGCGGCAGTCCTGTCCGTTCGTTGTTGTAATCCGCCAGGTCGGCGATGAACTCCTCCAGGCTTTGGAGGACAAACCGCTCCCTCGATTCGCCCAGCGATTCCCGGTGCCTGTCCTCCTCCACCATGTTCAGCGCGGGGATCAGAACCGCATCGTACAGTTCGGCGAGGGTGTGATTTTCCAGATAGCGATCGACGATCGCGTGCGCCTCACGATGGTCCATCGCCAGCAGACGCTGGTAGAGCTGCGCCGAGGGGGTCAGGACGGGCTCGTCGCCGAGCATGACGTTGAGGAATTCGAATTGCGGCACGTACCGGCCGATCACCATGACGCACACGGTCAGGGGAGTGGAGAGGACCAGTCCGACGGGTCCCCAAAGGACGGTCCACATGGTAGCGGCCACCAGGATAGCGAGCGACGAAACACCGGTGTGAGATCCGTAGAGCGCCGGCTCGACAACATAAGCGGTCACGGGCTCCACCACCAGGAACAGGCCCGCGCACAGCAGCGGCTGGAGCCAGTGATCGAACACTGCCAAGGACACGAGAATCGGCAATCCGGCTCCGAAGACCGGGCCTACGTAAGGCACGAATCGTAAGGCGCCTGCCAGCACGCCCCACAACAGCGGCGTCGGCACCCCAATGAAATAGAGGCCGCCGGTGATTAGGACACCGAAGGCCGTGTTGACCAGAAACTGAAGGCGGAGATAACGGCTGACCCGCCGTGCCGCGTCGTCGAAAGCCTCGGTTGCCAGGCTCAGCCGATTTTTTGCGATCAGCCGCAACAGCCGGCTGCGCAGGTCTTCCCGCTTCACCAGCATCACCATCGCAAACACCAGCACGACGAGAGCGGTTCCGACCGGCGCCAGCAAGGGGCCGAACATGCTTCGCAGCGACCCGAGCACCGTCGGCGGTGGGTCCACCACCCGCACGGGAACCGGCTCCTGCGGTGCGGGGACGGGCCGCGGGGCGCCGGGCGTTGGCGCCAGGGCCTCTGGCGGCGGACCCGCCAGTTCCTTTGTGATCTCCTTGACGCTCTGGCCCGCTTTTGCAAGTCCGCTCGTCGAGGAAGATCGAAGCGCGTTCACTTTGTGGCGGATATTCTCCTTGTAGTTCGGCAGGGCATTGATGGCATCGATCAACTGGTTGCCGGCGATCCAGGCGAGCCCGGCAAACAGCGTGAACGAAATGAAGACGACGAGAATTACCGAAGGGATCCTGCCGAGTCGCAGGGATTCGAGCCGTTTGACGGCAGGCGTCAGCAGAAATGCCACGAGAACCGCCAAAGACAAAGGGACGAGTACTTCGCGGGCGAAGTAGAGAATCACCAGGACAGCGAGGATGGGAAGCAGCGGAGATGTACGCGACTGAAGTTTTTCTGCGTGCGCCATTTCTAACTTCGCGTGATTACGCCTTTCACCTTGGAAATCAGCGTAGCTGCTGTAAATGGCTTCTGGAGGACCGGATATTGCTTTTTGACGCCCTCGGGCACTTCGTCGGTACCCATCGCAGTCGTAAACAGGACCGGGATTCGCGGCGATAGCGTGGGCAGATTGTTCACGAACTCAGAGCCGTCGCCGCGGGGTGAAGAAAACTCCACTACCAATAGCGCAAGCTCCGACCGGTAGCGGTCGAACATGCCGCCGGCCAAGCCGGAGTCGATGGCAACCATTACACGATAGCCGGCTCGTTCGAGGATCGCGCGCATGGTGCGATGCACGATCTGTTCGGCTTCCACGACGAGAATCGTCCGCCTGTTCAAATCTGCTCTCCGCCTGTGCCTGGGGCGGCGCACACCTCCGCGACGCAGCCGCCGACAGCACCCTGTTTGCCCTGCCCTGTATCAGCTAGAGCAATCCCCGGGCCGTTGCAGAATCTGTTCGCGAAATAACCATTCCCGTGCGATCCGGGTCCGGCGCTGCGGCGCGCCCGGCCTATTCGCCGCTGGGCGGGTGGGAACTCAAGAAGCTTCGGGCATCCGCACGGCCCATGCATCGCTCGAGGAGCGGTAGGGGGGCGGTACGCAGATCGGCCAACACCAGGGCGTCCAGGACATCTGTGACCTCGATTTGACGCGCAACACATCAGAGCATGCGCTGGGCGGCATGCCTTTTGTGTTCTAGCGCGCCCCGCGTCAGGCGCTGTTGCCCATGCGTCAAATCGTATGTACAATGTCTGTACGAATGGTCTTCGATTGGGACGCCGCGAACACGGAGCACATCGCCGGCACGGCGTCACGAGCGCGGAGTGCGAGGAAGCGTACCGGAACGGGCCAATGGCGATCGAGCACCAGAGACGGAAACACGAGCGCCGCAGGTTGTGCCTGGGAGAGACCAACGCAGGCAGGCTGCTGACATTCGTGATCACCGAGCGGAAGGGCAAGATCCGGTTCGTGACCGCGTTCCCGATGCATCCGCAACATCGCGAGATCTACAGAAGAGAGGAATGATGGCGACCAAAACAACTGTTCCGACATTCAAATCCGAGAAGGAAGAGGCCGCGTGGTGGGATGCCCATCCGGAGGTTATCACCACCCTGTTTCTGAAGGCGAAGAAGGAAGGGCGGATCAAGCGATTGCCGGTAGTCCGCGGCGCGACCAAGTCCGTCACGATCCGAATGCCCATCGGCGACATCGACGTGGCGCAGGAACTTGCGGAAAAGCGCGGCTTGCCATACCAGACATACATCAAAGGCCTGCTCCATCAGGCGCTCGAACGCGAACGGAAAGCGGGCTGACTCCCAATTGGGGCGCCAGCGGTGCGCCCGCCCGGTAAGGTGCTCGTAGCCGTTCAAAGACTTGTTGGGCTGATCGATCCCGGCATCGATGGGAGGACCGCCGCGCGGCCACGCATCCGAGAAGCAGAGGCGCTCGCGATGAACGTCTTGCGCACCCAGGTGCTGCCAACCCGGCACTCGAGTTAAATCAGGAGACGATCGACTAACTCCATTCGCGAGAAGTTGCGGGGAGGTTCCGATGCGCCCGGAGAGACTCGAACTCCCGACCTACTGGTTCGAAGCCGGTGAGGCGCGGAAGATCAGCGATTTGCGCGGTTAGCCGCGTTTGCGCGGTGTGTAGCGTTTTCGAGGGTTTGCGCGACTTCCCGAGCAACGCGGTTGACACCGGCAAACGCGGCGTGGGCATACTCTCGGGCATACCGGAGCGCTTGCGGCCCCGGTGCTACGATTGAAGAGAAGGTCGGCAAAGACATGACGATCCCTGCCAGATACGAGAACGGCATCTTCCGGCCCCTGGAGGAAGGGGCGATCAAGGAAGGCACGGTTGTCGAGGTGCACGTGCCGGCCGGGAGCGAGTTGCCGCGCGGTCGCCGGTCGATCAAAGACCTGCCCTTCTATGGGCTGTGGGCGGATCGGGACGACATCAGGGACGGCGTCAGCTACGTGAACGACTTGCGCGACAGTCCACGCGGATAGATGGCTCGCTACCTGATCGACACCGATGTTATGTTTGACGTGTCTCGAGGAAGCGCCGCCGCGGCGACGTTCGTGGATTCTCTCGAGGACATCACGATTTCGATCGTCACCGCGCACGAGTTGATCGTGGGCGCCAGGAACCATCGCGATGCCGCCGCAATCGACGGCCTCATTCGGACGTTCCCGGTCCATGCCGGCCTGCGCGCAGAAATTACCGGGCTCGCGTACGATTTGTTCAAAAAGCACGCCAAAGCGGACGGTTTGCGGACCTTCGATGCCCTAATTGCGGCGACCGCGATCGCCGAGGGGTTCACGCTCGTTTCAAGGAATCGAAAGCACTTCAACATGATTGGCGACTTGGCATTTCAACCGCCGGACTATTGATAGTTCGGCAACAACGCCCGTGAACTGCGGGGTCATCGTCGATAAGTCCGACTTTGAAAGCATGCTCTTATGCCCTCGATGAGATAAAGAAGGAAACCGCGCTTCAAATGGACGTGGTGTTCCGGCATACACCATCCATACGGTCGCAGGGGGCGGACTTCCGGAAGCGGTGCCGGCGATCTCTGCGAACCTGGGTTCCATATCGGGACTTGCCGCGGACTTATCCGGCAACATTTTCGTGGCCATGCACCGGAACCAGGCCATACTGCGGCTCGACTCTTCCGGCGTCTTCACTCGCATAGCGGGAGACGGAACCGTGGGAGCGGCGGGAGACGGCGGGCCTGCAATAGGCGCCCAGATTTCCTATCAGGCAGCTATCACACTAGATCGCGCGGGCAACTTGTACATTGCGGACTACTACAACAGCCGCATCCGCAAGGTCGAAAAGGGGATCATCACCACTGTTGCAGGCGGCGGCTCATCCTTGGGAGACGACGGCCCAGCGGTTTCAGCCCGGCTTTCCTACCCTCAAGGCGTTGCCGTGGATCGGGAGGGCAACCTCTACATCGCGGACACTGGCCAGGCGCGCGTCCGAAAGGTCGCGGGCGGTGTTATCTCTACCGTTGCTGGAACGGGAGTACCGGGTTTCGGCGGCGACGGCGGACCGGGCGCGAATGCGCAGCTTTCGTACCCGAACGCCGTTGCGGTGGACGCGGCAGGAAACGTCTACATCGCGGATTCAAGCAATAACCGCATCCGCCGACTTTCCAAGGGAATCCTGACCACGTTTGCCGGCACCGGTGAGAGAGGCTTCGCCGGAGACGGGGGCCCCGCCTAGACGGCGACGCTGAGCCTGCCGTCCATGGCTTCTATGGCGGTCGACGCCTCCGGCAACCTGTACTTTACGGACAACGGGCGGGTGCGGAAGATCGCCAATAACATTATTACGACAGTAGCCGGGATCGGGCCGACGGGGATCGGATGGGACGACGACATCGGCGACGGACGCTCCGCGCTGCAGGCGAAGACTGGCCCCGGGCCAATCGCAATCGACGCCAGAGGTGACCTGCTGATCGGCGATGGCATAGGCACGGCGTGGAATGAGGGTCGGATTCGGCGCGTTTCGAACGGCATCATCAGCACCATTGCCGGAGCCGGCGCCTCGCTCGCCGATGGCGGGCCGGCGCTTTCCGGTCAATTATTCGGCGTAACCTCCGCGGCTGTCGGTCCGGACGGCCGGCTCTACATTGCGGATGAAGGCAACGGACGCGTCCGAATGGTCAAAGACTCCGTTATCAACACTGTGGCCGGCAACGGCCGAGGCAGTTTCGGTGGGACGGGGGACGGAGGTCCTGCGGTGGACGCTTCGGTTTATCCCCACCACGTTGCCGTCGATTCCGCCGCGCGCATTTACGTAGCGAACGGCAGCACCACGGGCATCGTTCGCATGATCTCAAACGGCCAGATCACGACGCTCGCCGGGAACGCTATGGGTTACCGCAAAGGCGAAGACGGTCCCGCAACTGAAGTCTCCTTCGACACCATCAGCGGCCTCGCCGCCGACAATGCGGGAACCGTTTACATATCGGAGTTGGGCAGGCATCGCGTCCGGAAGATCTCCGGCGGGAACGTGACGACTGTAGCGGGAACGGGGAGCGCGGGCTACTCCGGCGACAACGGGCCGGCGGACCAGGCCCAACTCAACAGCCCGCAGGGTCTCGCAGTGGATTCGGCGGGGAATCTGTACATCGCGGACACGCGTAACCGGGTGATCCGCAAGGTCTCCGGCGGGGTCATCACCAGGTTCGCCGGGCCGTTCGACGAGCCCAACCGCATCGCGCTGGACCGCGCGGGTAACGTCTACGTCAGTGACATTTTCGTCGTCAAAAAGGTGGCAAACGGGACCACTTCCGTCATTGCGGGGGGCGGGACCGCCTACGGCGAAGGCGGTGTAGCTACCGAGGCCAAACTCGTCAACGGCGCCTCCAGCCTCGCAATAGATGATTCAGGCTACGTTTACCTCGCCGATTCAGCGAACAATCGGATCAGGGTGCTGATTCCATCGACCGCGCCCGCTGTCGTTTCGGCCGCCAGTCATTCGTTGGGCCCGCTTGCTCCCGATTCCATTGCAACCCTGTATGGAAGCGAAATGGCGGGCAAGCTAACCCTCCGCGACTCCGCCGGGGGGAACGTTCGCCCACGATTCTCTATGCGTCTCCCGGGCAGATCAACTTCATCGTGCCGGCGGGATCCGCAATTGGACCCGCCGTTCTGAGCGTCACTTCCCGTGGAACGGCATTGAATGTGCCTACCCAGGTCGTGGCCGTGTGGCTAGCATTATTTACTACCAACGGCCAAGGCTTGGCGGCCGCTCTCGCCATCCGAGTACGAGGTGACGGCAGCCAGACCGCAGACCCGGTCTACCGTTCCGAGAACGGCGCTGTGACGGCCGACTTCTTGGATTTAGGGCCTGCAAGCGACCGCGTCTACCTAACGCTATTTGGGACGGGCATTCGCGCGGCCGGCGGCAGGGTCTCGGTCACGGTAGCAGGGTTGCCCGCCCAAGTGAGCTATTCCGGGCCACAAGGCACATTGTCAGGCGAAGATCAGGTCAACGTCCTGCTGCCTCGCGAGATCGCCGGACGAGGTGTGGTCCCGATCGTGGTCACCGCTGCCGGTTACACCTCTAATACGGTCTACATCGCGGTCCCTTGAGGCGCGAGTCAGAAGGAACAGGGTTCACCGCAGGTCTTCTTCGCAGACTCACGCCTGAGATGCCGAAACAAATGCGAGAATTCCTGAAAAGAGTTGGTGAATTTCCGGAACTCCTCTGCAGCCGAATCTCTGATCTGAAACTATCGGAGTAATTTCTGAATCTTCTCGAAACATCGGGTCGGGCGGGCCCGAGTGGGCTGGAATAGCGCCGCTGGCGCGTGGAACGAAAGGGCCCCACTTTCGTCAAAGTCGGCCCCCTCGTTCGGTATCGCCCTGAAGATGTCGAAGCTTGGCGCGGCGCGCTAATTGCGAAGCTCTATCGAAACCTGCGGAGTCCCGATGGCAGTCTACAAGCAGCCGAAGAGCAAATACTGGTGGTACAGTAATTCGCGATAACACGAAGCAGACCAACAAGCGCGTTGCCGAGGAGATGGAAGCCGCTCACCGGACAGCGCTTGCGAAAGGCGAGGCCGGCATCCGTGATCGGAAGCCTGCGCCAACGGAAGGCCGACGCTCAACCGGTTGGGTTTCCGCCGCTCCCACGCGGAGCGGCCATATCGAACCCTCCAGTCTCAAGACGCGAAAGCGATCCAGGAGCCGACAAAGATCCTCCGAAAGCAGGCCGGACGCGACGACGTGAGCTTCCAGGGATTCGAGCTCTACACGCTACGCCACACGTGCCTGACTCGCTGGGCTCCGCACATCGACCCATGGACGCTCGCCTACCTCGCCGGGCACCCCGACGTGAACATCACGAAGCGCTACCTCCACCCGCAGGAACAGACCATTCGCGACCGCTATGGACCGGCACGAGAAGTCGAAGGTGGGCATACTTTTGGGCATACCGCCCGCCCGGCCTGCCGCGCCGGAGAAAATGGCGCCGGCAGCGAAGTGATTGACTTAAGGAGGTTTCTGGTGCGCCCGGAGAGACTCGAACTCCCGGCCTACTGGTTCGAAGCCAGCCGCTCTATCCAACTGAGCTACGGGCGCACTATCCGTGATTCTAGCAAGCCTACTCTTCGGCAACCACCGGATTCGAGAGCTCTCCCAAACCGGCCACGCGGACGACCGCTTCATCGCCGTCTTTCAACCAGCGCGGCGGCTTGCGGGCGAAGCCCACGCCGGAGGGGGTACCGGTCGAGACGACATCGCCGGGCTCGAGGGTGAAGACGCTGGACAGATAGGCCACCAATTCGGGCACGCGGAAGATCAGGTTTCGCGTGTTCGATTGTTGCAGCACTTCGCCGCTCAGGGTCAGCGAGATGTCCAGGTTGTGCGGGTCGGCGATCTCGTCGGCGGTCACCACGGCGGGTCCCATGGGCGCGAAGGTGTCGAAGGTCTTGCCGATCATCCACTGGCTGGTCGCCATCTGGAAATCGCGCGCGCTCACGTCGTTTAGCATGGTGTAGCCGAACACGTGATCGGCCCATCGTTCGGCGGGAATGTGGCGGCCGCCCTTGCCGATGACGAAGGCGAACTCGGCTTCATAGTCCGGCTTGGTCGAGTTCCTGGGGAGCACGATGGCCTGGCCCGGGCCGATCACGGCGGTCGGAAATTTGGCGAAGATGGTGGGCACCTCCGGAATCGGCAGCTTCGACTCCTCGGCGTGATCGCGGTAATTCAGGCCCACGCAGATCAGCTTGGGCGGCCTCGGAATGGGGGCGCGCAGCCGCACGCCGGATGCATCCAGGCGCTCGCGGCCCGGGGGGCTGCCGATCCATCGCATCACCCGGTCGCGCGCATCGGCGCCGCCGGCGATCACGGATATCACGTCATCGAAGCCGGCATCGCCAATCCCGATCACCTCGTCGCCGACGAGCACCCCGGGCTCGTCGTATCCTTCGCGCTCAAAAGTCACCAATCGCAAATCGAACTCTCCGCCGGAAATGTCCGCGCCTTTTGAGTGTAGCTCCTCGGAGTAGACTGTAAGCATGCGATGGCTCTTTGCGGCCCTCCTCCTGCTGCCTCTTCCCGCCCCGGCGGCTTCGGCCGCGGACGTGGCCCGCGCGATTCGAGAGAACTCGTTCGACCGCGAGGAATGCTACCGGGTCCGCGACCTCAACATCGTCAAGCAGGACATCAAAATATACTTGAACGACGGACACCTGATTTTCAGCCAGCCGGTGCACGGCAGGCGGATTGCGGCGGTTTTCGTGGCGGACGTGGAGGGTGGGGACGCAGAGGTGCTGCTGCTGCCTCCCAACCGGGCCGAACGGGTTTCGCTGGCACACTACATCGCTTCTCCGACGCTCGACGAGCATTTTCGAGGCGGCCTGTTTTTGTTCACGGGTGACGATTTCGAGTTGCTTCAGGAACAGATCGCCGCGAATCCGGGGAACAGGAAGTCGCCGGAGGTGGCGCCCCTTCTGGATGAAGAGTGGACGCCGGTCCTGCGTAATCTCGGCGCCAGCTACCAGACGCGCCTGACGTTGGACCTGATGGACGGTCCGGGGCACAAGGCCGGATTGTTCGCGGCACTGCTGCACGGCACGCAACGCGGCAATTTCGACCTGGTGTACGATCCCGAGAGTCCGGAGCAGATCTTTGCGGGGCAGGTGGTCACCCGCAACGAGCGGACGTTCTTCGACACGTGGACGAGTTTTCCTTCGCGCGCCGCGCGGCAGAACCCGAAGCGCGAGCCGCCGGACCTGACGCTCCGGGATTTCCGGATTGAAGCCACGGTGGAACCGGATCTCACGCTGAAAGCCACCACGCGCGTGAAGGTCACGTCGGACACGGACGGCCTGCTGACGGCGGCCTTCGACATCACTCCGGACATGCACGTCAGCGAAGTCACGGTGGACGGCCAGCCCGCCGAGGTGCTGCAGCGGGACTCACTGCGCCAGGACCTCGCGCGCGGCGGCAACGTGCTCTTCCTGGTGGTGCCCCCCGAACCGCTGCGTGCCGGCCGCGAGTACGAGTTTGTCTTCCATCACTCGGGAAAAGTGATCTTCGAAGCCGGCGACCGCGTCTTCTTTGTCAGCGCCCGCGGCAACTGGTACCCCTCGCACGGCCTGGCGTTCGCTTCCTACGATCTTCAATTCCGTTACCCAGCCGACCTGGACCTTGTGACTCCCGGTGACGTGGTGGACGACCGCACCGAAGGCGAGTGGCGAATCACCAGACGGCGCACACCCGCCCCCATCCGCATGGCCGGCTTCAACCTGGGCAACTATGCCCACGAGCGCGTGGAGAAGGGCGGCTACGTGGTGGACGTCTACGCGAATCACGCGCTGGAGCGGGCCCTACAGCCCAAGCCGCAGACCGTGCCGATGCTTCCCTCGCTGCCCGACCGGCGGGTGCCCGACAGGCTCACTACCGCGGTGATCCTGCCGCCCGCGCCAAATCCCACCGACCGGCTCCGCACTCTCGCCTCGGAAGTGGCTTCGGCGATGGAGTTCATGACGCTGAAGTTCGGCCCACCGGCGCTGCCGCACCTCACCGTCGCTCCCATTCCGGGAACGTTCGGGCAAGGCTTCCCCGGAATCATCTATCTTTCCACGCTCTCTTACCTCAAGCCGCCGGTCCGCACGGCCAACAGCCGGGCGGACGTACAGGATATCTTCTTTGCCGAGGTGCTTCAGGCCCATGAGGTGGCGCACCAGTGGTGGGGCAACCGTGTGACAGCGGCAACTTACCGGGACTACTGGCTGATGGAGGCGCTGGCCAACTATTCCGCGCTTCTGTACCTCGAGAAGAGGCGGGGCGCGGAGAGCCGCACAGACCAACTGCTGGATGCCTACCGGGACGGACTGCTGGAAACCAACGAAGCCGGCACGATGGTGGATGCAGCCGGTCCGATCGTGCTCGGAACACGCCTCGAAAACTCGCTCGAGCCGCGCGCCTGGCGGGCGATCACGTACGGAAAAGGCTCCTGGATCCTGCATATGCTGCGGCGACGCATGGGCGACGAGCGGTTCATGGCGATGCTCGCCGACCTGGCCAAAACCTACGATCGGAAAGAAATCACGACGGAGCAGTTCCGCGTGCTGGCCGCGAAATACCTTCCGCCCAAATCCGACGATGCGCAACTGGAGGAATTCTTCGAGCAGTGGGTTTACGGCACGGGTGTTCCCGCGCTCAAGCTCAACTACTCGGTGAAGGGCAAGGCGCCGAACGTGAAAGTGGTGGGCACGCTGACGCAGTCCGACGTGGACGACGATTTCGGCGCGTTGGTGCCCGTGGAGATACAACTCGCCCGCGGCCGCGCGGTAACCGAATGGGTCCGTTCCGGCAGTTCGCCGGTTGCGTTTACGGTGAATCTGAAGCAGGCGGCGCTGAAGGTGACGCTGGATCCCCATAGGGCCGTTTTGCGGCGGTAGAAGGCGCGCAAAAACGCTACTTTTCGGTCAGCTCCGAAACGGGTCCGTCCACATCTTCGATTCGCACCAGAAAACGTTGGCGTTCCTGAAGCTTCGATTCCGGCATCTCGAAGCGCGCCGCCACCATGCGATCCTCGGTGGCACCGGAAGGGATGCGATCGCGGGTCATCAGGGTGGTGTTGTACTTCTGACCCAGAAGAGGAAGCGCGTCGAACATCCTCTTGGCGTCCGCCTCCGCCACGGTTGTTCCTTCGATGCGGTTGCCGGATTTGTCTTCCATCACCAGGGTCACGCCGCGGACCACCATGAGCAGTTTGCCCGGGTTGTGAAAGCGGAAGTCGGCCACGGCCACCGAACTGCCGTCGTCCAGCGGCGCGGTGCGAACTTTCAGGAACTCTCCGGTCACTCCGATGCGCGCCCCGCGCTGCATGTAGAGGACTCCCGCGACAATGATGGCGATCACGCCGATGCCGATTGCGAACGCCGCCAGCGGGAGGTTCTTCATCTGGAGAGCTCGCCGACGATGCGCACCATTTCACCCATCGAGACGTGAGCCGCCTCGATGAGCGTTCCGTCGAAGATATGGGTCTCGAGGCCGAACTTGCCGGCGTACCCGTCTTTGTCGAGCGCCACGAAGATCGTCTTCCAGTCGAGCAGTCCCGCGGCCTTGGGCATGATGTTGTGACCCTTGATCTGCACGTTCAGAATTCGCTTTTTGGGCAGCAGGGAGTACCCGTCCGGATACGCCACCTCTTTGCCGAAGGCGTTGTCGGGGTCCCAGTTGAGCCCCACCCATTTATCGGGGATCGCGTTGACGACGCCGGCGAGTTCCGCCGAAGTGGCGACGTTCTGCGAAGCTTCGTTCTCGACGAGCAGATGGATTTTTTGCTTATCGGCCTGCCTGGCCATTTCGCCGATCGTATCGACGACTCTGGGGAAAACGGTTTGCGGATCCTCCACCCGCGACCCGGTAAAGATGCGGACTTTGTCGCAGCCCATGATCTGGGCGCAGGTGAGGGCCTTCTGGAGATCCTGCATACGGTTATCCCAGCGGACCTGCTCGGCCGCCAGGCGCTTATCGCGGGCCTCCGGAGTTTCCTGCCGCCGGCGCGCGGCCTCCATGCCGGGCCAGGTGAACTTCATCAGGCTGGTGTTGACGAATGAAACCTTGAGTCCTTCGCGTGCGAAACGCAGGGCGTCCGCCTTGATCTGCGCTTCGGGAAGCGTGAAGTATTCCTGCCTGCTGCCGGCAGGGTTGCGGATTTCGACGAACTGAAGACCGTACTGGTGAGCGAATGCGATGGCATCGTCCGGAGTCTTGCCGATTTCGTCGGTAATTGCGCTGAGCCTGGATTTATCGATGCGGCTCTTTCCGAAAGCAGTGCCGGCAAGCGCCAGTCCCGCGGCAACCCATTCACGCCTGGTCATGGATTCGATTATATACGGGCACCGGCGGGCCTATGAAGGCGTGTTGCGCCATTTCCGTTCGCGGGCGATACTGGCATGAGCACTTGGGGGAATATGCGTCGCCTGTTGTTTCTGTTTCCGTTCCTGTTCGCGCACACGGGGCTATGCCAGGGTCAGGATGTCACCTTCTCCGAACACGTCGCACCCATCATTTTCAATAACTGCGTAAAGTGCCACCGAATCGGGCAGGTGGCGCCTTTCCCGCTCACTACTTACGAGGAAGTGCGCCGGCGGGCAGCCACGATCGCGGCAGTGGTCGGGTCGCGGTACATGCCGCCCTGGAAACCGGAGCCGGGTTGGGTTCCCTATCGGGACGAGCGGAGGCTGACAGCGGAACAGATCGAGCTGATCCGCCAATGGGTGGCGGAGGGCGCCCCGGAAGGCGATCCCGCGCGGCTGCCGCAGATGCCTGCGTTCGCGGACGGATGGCAACTCGGCACGCCGGACCTGGTGTTGGAAATGCCCGCCGGCTTCGCCGTTCCCGCCGATGGACCGGATATTTACCGGAATTTTGTCCTGCCAACCGGGCTCAGCGAGGACAAGTGGGTCAAAGCCATCGAACTGAAGCCGTCGGCGCGCGGCGTGGTCCACCACGTCCTGTTCTTCACCGACACCACGGGGGCGGCGCGGGCACAGGACGGCCGCGACGGCAAACCGGGCTTTCCGGGGCTGGGCGCGATCTTCACGGTTCAGGCGGGCGATCCGATTACGGCGCTTACCGGGGGTCTGGGGGGCTGGGTACCGGGCACGACGCCCGCATTCCTGCCGGAGGGCATCGCCCTGCCCTTGCGCAAGGGTGCGGACCTGCTGCTACAAACGCACTTTCATCCGAACGGACTCTCGCAGGCGGAAAAGACGGTGGTCGGGCTCTATTTCGGACCCAAGCCCGCGCGCGATCTCACGCAGCTTCAGGCACCCGCCTTTTTCGGTATCCGCGCAAACATCGACATACCCGCCGGCATGCGGGACTACAAACTGCGCGGCTCGTTCACGATTCCGGCCGACGTCGATGCGGTCGGGGTCACGGCGCATGCGCACTATCTCGCGCGGGAGGCGAAGCTCACGGCCACGCTGCCATCGGGCGAGGTCAGGATTCTGCTCTGGATCCGCGACTGGGATTTCAACTGGCAGGACCAGTATCAGTTCGCGAGCCTGTTGCCGCTGCCCAAGAGGTACGCGCATCGACGGCGAGCTGATTTACGATAACTCGGCGGACAACTTCCGGAATCCGAACAATCCGCCCAAACGAGTGACCTGGGGCGAGCAATCGACCGATGAGATGGGCAGCCTGATTTTGTCCGTGGTTCCGCGCAAGGCCGCGGAAATCGACGTGCTGCGAACCGCGACTGTGGCCTACATTCTTGCCGCGCCGCCGCAGGTGGGCAACCGGCCGCTGTTCGTCAGTTCCGGACTGGTGGACGGGGCCAGCGGCCGACCCGGAGCGGTCACCCCGGGAAAGATCGTCGTGCTGTATGGATCGCGGCTGGGCTCGGCAAACGACGGAGCACAGCTCGGTCCGGACGGGCGGCTGGCGACGAGCCTGGGAGGCACCGAGGTTTTGTTCGACGGCATGCCAGCACCGCTTTTGTACACGTCGGCAGGGCAGGTGGCAGCCATCGTACCGTATGCGGTGGACGGCAAAGCGGGCACGCAGGTGCAGGTCCGAAACGGCAACTTCACTTCCGATACGGTCGCTTTTCCGGTTGCGGCGGTGGCGCCGTCGGTCTTTTCGGCCGATTACACGGGCAGCGGGCAAGGCGCGATTCTCAACGAGGACGGCGTCACCGTGAACGCCACGACGGCGCCCGCTGTCAGGGGTTCGGTGGTCTCCATCTACGCCACCGGCGAGGGGCAGACCGAGCCGGGCGGAGTCGATGGCCGGATCGCCACAGCGGATGCGCTTGCGAAGCCGAAGTTGCCGGTGCAGGTGCGCATCGGCGGACAATCGGCCGAGGTCACGTATGCAGGAGCCGCCCCGGGGCAGACCGCCGGCCTCTTCCAGGTGAACGCGCGGATACCGGCGGAAATTCCGGCCGGCGAAGCGCTGGTGGAGGTGCAGGTGGGTGATGCGAGAAGCCAGCCGGGAATCACGCTCGTGGTGAAGTAAGCCCGGCAAGGAAATCGAAATGCTCAAGTTCCCGCTTATTCTGCTGCTCGGAGCCGGCGCTTTCGCGCAGACGGACTGGCCGGCGTACGGCAACGACCCGGGCGCCATGCGATATTCCCCATTGAGCCAGATACACGCCGGTAATGTGGGGCGGCTGAAGCCGGCATGGGTGTTTCGTGTGGACAAGCCGGGGTCGCAGGCTGTCCCGGTAGTGGTGAACGGCGTGATGTACCTAACGGCGCCCGATGGAGTGTACGCCTTGGCGCCCGAAACCGGCGACCTGCTGTGGAAGTATGCTGCCGCCCCCGTCTCGCTGCGAGGGGTGGCGTATTGGCCGGGATCCGGCGGCTTGCATCCGCGCATCTTCACCGGCAACGGATCGTTCCTGCTGGCCCTCGATGCGGTGAACGGAAAGCCCGCTCCGGGGTTTGGAAACGAAGGCCGGGTGGACCTCAAGAAAGGCGTGCTCGGCGACCTGGAGGACGCGCGTTTCACTTTGCAATCGCCGCCTGCGGTGTTTGGCGACATCGTGGTGACTGGCGGCAACAACACGGAGGGCTCGCCGAGCACCGGCGCGTATGGCGACATTCGCGGCTGGGATGCGAGGACAGGCGCGCTGCGGTGGACGTTTCACACGGTCCCGCGACCCGGCGAGCCGGGCTCGGAGACGTGGCCGGCGGATGGCTGGAAGAACCGTTCGGGGACCAACGTGTGGGGGTTCTTCACGGTGGACGTGCAGCGCGGCATCGTGTACGCGCCGATCGGTTCTCCGACTTCGGATTTCTACGGCGGCGACCGCTTGGGCGACAACCTGTACGGTAATTCGCTGGTTGCGCTGGACGCCCGCACAGGGATCGTGAAATGGCACCGCCAACTGGTCCATCACGACCTTTGGGATTACGACCTGGCGGCGCCTCCCGCGTTGTTCGACCTGCGGCGCGGGGGGCGCGCGATTCCGGCGGTCGCGCAGATTACCAAGATGGGGATGCTGTTCGTGTTCGACCGGGTCACGGGCGAACCGGTCTACGGTGTGGAAGAACGGCCGGTGCCGCAATCGGAAGTGCCCGGAGAAGCGACGGCGAAGACGCAGCCCTTTCCGGTGAAGCCGCCTCCGCTGGCCAAGATGAATTTCGGGCCGCAGGACCTGTACGACCGCTCTCCCGAGCACGCGCGGTTTTGCAAGGATCTGTTCGAAAGCAACGGAATGAAATTCGGCGCCGCCTACACGCCGCTGCCTCTCGAGGGCAACGCGGTCTTCTTCCCCAGCACACTGGGCGGGGGCAATTGGGGTGGGGTTTCGGTGGACCCCAAGCTGGGCTTGCTGTTCGTGAACCTCATGAACGTTGCGCAATGGGGGCACCTGGAGCAGCGCGGCGGAAGCTACGCGCGAACGTCGGCGTACGGATCGTATGCGCGATTCTGGAATCGCGAGACGCACATCCCTTGCCAGAATCCTCCGTTTGGAGAGATGATCGCGGTGGACCTGGCCTCGGGCGAGGTGGCATGGCGTTCGGTTTTGGGCAAAACGGAAGCGCTCGAATCGCTGGGCGTGCACGATACCGGCGCGCTGAACCTGGGCGGCAGCATCGCCACAGGGGGCGGCATTGTGTGGATTGCGGCCACGAACGATGCCCGCTTTCGCGCGTTCGACTCCAAGTCGGGCAAGCTGCTGTGGGAGGAAAAGCTGGAGGCCAGCGGTTACACGAGCCCGATCACGTACATGGGCAGGGACGGGCGGCAGTACGTGGCGCTGATGGCGGGCGGCGGCGGCGGCTTCTTCGGCGGGCCCACGGGCAATGCGTTGATGGCTTTCGCCCTCCCGGACGCTCCGCGCAAGCCGCTGCCGGCAGCGGTGACGGCGGCCATCGACAGGGCGCGATCCGGCCGGACGGTGGAGTCAAAAGACGGTGAACCTGCCGTGGCGGCGCCACCCGCGGGAGGGGAGAAGGCGCTGGTGGAAAGGACCTGCGGGTCCGGGTGTCACGCAATGGAAGTCGTCACTAGCCAGCGGATGAGTGCACCAGACTGGAATGCGGTGGTCCGGAACATGGCGGCGCGCGGCGCTCGCGCGACGGACGCGGAACTCAAGATTATTGCGGAGTACCTGGCCAAAACCTTGAGCCGGTAGGCGTGTCATCATGGCGGGATGGACCTCTGGGCGTTGAGCGATCTATCCACACCCTGGTGCGTGCTGGTTGCGGCCACGCTGCGGGTTGCCGAGCACATCCAGGCCGGATCGGGCGGCATTCGCGAACTGGCGAAAGCCTGCGGCGCCGATGCGGCATACCTGGAGCGGGTCCTGCGGCACCTGGTGAGCAAGGGCGTATTCGAAGAACCGGCTCCCGGCCGATTCGCGCTGAACGACATGGCACGCAGTTTACTGGACGAATCGGTGCGGATCGGCCTGGACCTGGATGGAATCGGCGGCCGCATGGCGCACGCCTGGGGAACGCTACTGTCGGCGGTGCGAAGCGGGCGGCCCAAGTATAACGAGGCCTTCGGGCTGCCCTTTTGGGAAGACCTGGACGCTAATCCCGAAGTGGCCGCCGATTTCGACGCGCTCCTGGGACCGGTCGGACACGGCACTCCAGACGCCGAGGTGTTGTTGGACCCGGGAGGTTGGCGCGATGTGCGCACGGTGGTCGATGTCGGCGGCGGCACGGGCGCGTTGCTGGCCGAGGTTCTCAAGGCGCACGCGGAAGTTCGCGGCATTCTGGTGGACCTTCCTCGCACGGTGGCCCGCTCGAGAAAAATTTTCGAAGCTGCGGGCGTCGCCGGCAGGGTGAGCGTGGCGGGGCAAAGTTTCTTCGATCCGCTGCCCGCCGGCGGGGATCTCTACCTGGTGAAAAGCGTGCTCAGCGACTGGCCGGACCGGGAAGCCGCCGCAATTCTCGCGCGTTGCGCCGAAGCGGCGCGGCCGTCGGGGCGGGTGGTGGTGGTGAACGGCGTCAATGCGGGCGAGGTCGCGTCACCCGAACTGCTGATGCTGGTGCTGGTGGGAGGAAAGGACCGCACGCTTCCAGAGTTTCGCGCGCTGGCAGGCACCGCCGGCCTGGAAGTCCGCGCCTCCGGGCGATTGCCGAACGGGCGGTTCGTGGTGGAGTGCCGGCCCTCATGAACCGGCGAACTTTTCTGCCTGCGATCGGCGGTGGATGGATGGCCGCTTGCGCCGCGCGCCCGTCCGGCGCCGCGTCAGGCGTGCGGCTCGCGGCGCGGCCGTCTGCCAATTCGGCGGCGATCGAGCCCGGCATTCATTCCCTGGGCATTCGGCGGGAGCGCGACGCATTGCTGTATGTTCCCGAAACGGCGGCCCGCGAACGGCCCCTCCCCCTGCTCGTTTATCTGCACGGAGCGACCGGCTCACCGCAGCAAGGCCGCACACGCCTGGGCCCTCTGGCGGACCAATTCGGCACGCTACTTCTGTCACCCGGCTCGAAAGACACGACCTGGGATGCGATCCGGAACGGTTACGGACAGGATGTCGAGACGATCGACGCGGCGTTGAAACGAACTTTCGAAACATGCCGCGTGGACTCGCGGCGGATAGCGGTGTGTGGTTTCTCCGACGGCGCCTCGTATGCGCTCGGACTCGGACTTTCCAACGCCGACCTGTTCGGAGCGGTGATGGCCTTCTCGCCCGGCTTTATCCCGGCGGGCATGCAGCGGCAGGGCAAACCGCGGCTGTTCATCTCTCACGGTACGAACGACACCATCCTCCCGATCGACTCCTGCAGCCGCCGCCTGGTTCCCGAATTGAAGCGCGCGGGCTACAAGGTAAGCTACCGGGAGTTCGAAGGGCCGCACACGGTTCCCCGGGAAGTGGCGGAGGAGGCGTTCCGGTGGTTTCTGGCATGAAGGTGCTGCTTTTCGGCGCAACGGGGATGATCGGGCAGGGAGTGCTGCGGGAGTGCCTGCTCGACCCGGAGGTAGAGCTGGTGCAGACGGTGGGGCGAACGGCATCGGGCGTCATTCACCCGAAGCTCCGGGAAATCGTGCATGCCGACCTGCTGCACTACGGCGCAATCGAAACCGATCTCGAGGGATTCGAGGCCTGCTTCTTCTGCTTGGGCGTTTCAACCGGCAGTGTCCCGGAAGCCGAGTACGAGCGAATCACGTATGGAATCACCTTGGCGGCCGCGGAGACGCTGGCGCGGCTCAACCCGGGAATGTCGTTTGTCTACGTTTCCGGCGCGGGAACGGACAGTTCGGAAAAGGGGCGGGTGCGTTGGGCGCGGGTCAAGGGTAGAACCGAGAACGCCGTCCTGCGGCTGCCATTTCGGGCGGCTTACGCGTTCCGTCCGGCAGCGATAGAGCCGGCACACGGAGAACGTTCGAAGACCGCTCTCTACCGGATGTTTTACGTGGCGGCGCGTCCTTTTTGGCCGCTGCTGCGGTGGGTGCTGCCGGGGTACGTGGTCACTACGGAACAGATCGGCCGCGCCATGCTTTACGTGGTGCGGCATGGCGCACCCAAGCGGGTGCTGGAAAGCGCGGATATTCGCGATTGCGCGCTGCGGGACGCAGTTGGGCGCTGAGTATCTGCTATTTTGATTGCAGAAACGATGTGCCGAAACATAAGGCCCCTTTTCAATTTTGAACCGCCGGTCACGGAAGGTGAGATCCAGGCGGCCTCGCTGCAGTTCGTCCGCAAGATCACCGGGTTGAACAAGCCGTCGCGGGCGAACGAGGCTGCGTTCGAGGCCGCGGTAGAGGAGATCGCCGCGGTTTCGAAGCGCCTGCTGGGCCGACTGGAAACCGCCGCTCCGCCGAAGAATCGCGAAGATGAGGCTGCCAAAGCCCGGGTCCGCGCCTCCCGGCGATACGGCGGTTGATCCGCTCCGCTTTCGGGCATTTCTAGCGGACCGGCAGTAGGACTTCGTTGGTCTCCGCACCGTTGACGATGGCGCGGAGCCGCAGGTTCGATGCGGGAGTGCCGTCGGGAATACGAAAGGCGATTCCGTCAAGGCCGACACTGCCGGCAATGGCGAGCGCGCTTTCGGCCGGCAGCGAGTCCTCTCCGATGGCGATGGAGACGGCATCGACAATCGTGAGCTTCGGTTGTGCCGCAACGCCGAAACCAAGGGGTCGAAGCGGATCGGTGGGGCCGAATCCGGTCCCATAGAGGGTAACCAGTTCGCCCGGGTGCGCCGGCGCTTCGCCGGTGATGGCGGAGCCGTTGGCATGGGCCGCAACCGCAAACATTTCGCCTTCCTCAGCGCGCTGGAAGAGCCCCGGCGCGTTCCGGACCACACGGAATTTCACCTGCACGTCCGGCATTCCGACGGAGTTAATCACGATCGCCTTTTCGCCTTCTTCGAGGTCCGGCGGTACCTGCAGGTTGATTTGCCCGGGCGACACGAAGAACAAAGGCAGGAATCTTTCGCCGATGCGCGCGGATACGCCGCCCAGCGACTGCACGAGCGGGTTCTCCTGGCCGACGACTGTTTCCGCGCCCAGGTTGGCGCCGAAAATGGATGCCACGGATCCAGGGGCCACACCGGCATTCGAGTTGCCGGAGGCGGCATTGGCTACTCCCGACGGAGCCACATAGGGAATGCGATCGAGCATCGCCTGTACCACCCGCGGCGTGTTCATGTTTAGGGTGCCGTACGGCGAGTTGCCGCTCAAATCCCCGCTCCACTGCTTGAACCGATATCCGGGGCGCGGCGCTACGCTGAGGGCCACGGTGGCATTCGAATCGTAGAATCCATCCGGGGAGGCGGGCTCGATTTTCCAGGATACGCCATCGGGCGGATTGGACGCCGCGGAGAGCCGGTTCATCAGCCGGTATTCGAGCGTCAGCTTGAGGGTTCCGGCAGCCAGTGAATAAGTGGCGGCGGCGCCGGTGGACCCGCTGCCGGGCCATCCTGAAAAATCGGCGCGAACGTCATCGTGGACCGGCATGCTGGCGGGGGCGCTCACATGCACCTCCGTTCCGGGTGCGCGCTCCACCTGGCAAGGTGTCGGGCAATCCACGCCGTCAACCTGAATGGTGACGCCGGCGAAGCTGCTATTTACGTGCAGGGATGCGAGCGGGGAGTAAGTGGCCACGATACGCGCGCCTCCGGGAATGGTGCTCGCCGGAACCGTATAGGCGTGCGCGGCGGGTGCGCCGGTGGACCAGGCATCAAACTTCCAGGCACGGCCGTCGCTCGATGTCTGCTGCGCGGGAGCTTCCAACTGGTGGGTCTCGCCGACGCCCCAGATGAAGTCGAACGAGGCCCAGTTCTCCCTGCCGTCGACCTTCACGGCAAGTCCGGGAGGAGACGTCTGGATCTGGGTGACGGCGGCGGGAACGAAAGTGGCGGCGATGGTGTCGGGCGCGGCCAAGCCTGTCACTTTGTAAGTGTGGGTAAGCGCTCCGCCGTCGCTCCACGAACTGAACGCCCACCACTTTCCGAACCGGTCCACCTGCGGGGATGTTACGCCGACGGTATGCAGGGAATCCCAGCCCCATTCAAGAGTCGTGGGCGCGGTGATGCGGGTGCGGTCCGCAAGCAGTTCGAGACCGTCAGGCACGGTCTGAAATTGGATCTGGCGCGCGACCTGGAACTGCGGGCGGACCACGGTAGGAGCCCGTAGCGTTACGTGGTTGACGAACCCCTGAATATTCTGGTTCGGCCCGGGCGCCCAACCGGTAAAGACATACCCTGGATTCGGAACAGCCATCAGGTCGATAGTGGCATTGGCTTCCAGGTAGACCACCTGGTCCGATTCGACCGGCGCGCCGCCCACATAGATTTTTCCGGGGCTCGGGCAATATCGTGGATCGGGGCAGGAAAAATAGTTGAGGCTGAGCGAATACTGCATCGAAAAATCGGCGCGGTATTCGGAAATGGCGGGGTCCGCGGTAACTGTTACGTAAGCGCCGCCGGGAACGGTTCCGCCGGCGAAATGCCAGCCCTGGAACAGGTACCTGATGTTGTCCCCATATTGAACGGTGTCATTGACGGACAGCGTGTGTTTGCTGCCTGCGGGCCAGATGGCCGACATAGCATGCAAATACTGCTGGCCATCCACCGCAAACCCGGCGCCATCCGGAACCGCGTAGACGCGAACCGTCGAGCCGAGGTTCTGGGTCTGAAAGGCCGCCGCCAGGAACAGGCCCGAAAGACAAAAGAAGGATGCGAATTTCAGTGGCAGTTTGGTCATGACCGCATTTCCGAGGGCGCGCAAGAGCCGTCCTTTCCACGCGTGAAGTATAGGAGCTTCCATTCGCAAAAACACGGCTAACTTTGGTAATGCAGGACTTATTAGCCATTTCGATCATTGATTCCTGGATTTGTAGAGCTTTTAATCGTAACGTTCGAAGACTAATTTTTATGCGCTGGAACGGTTTCTTCATCACTCTCGCCGTGGCGGCCCTGGCGAACTTCGCAGTGCCCGCATCCGCGGCCACATTCGGCACGGCGGTTCCGATCGGCGGCCACGCTTCCGACATCGCTCTCGATGAGGCCCGCGGGGTGCTCTACGCCGCGAACTTCACGGCGAATCGCATCGAAATCATGTCCACCAAGGACTATTCGATTCGCGGTTCGATGAACGTCCCGTCACAGCCCGGCGCTCTCACTCTTTCACCGGACAACCAGTTTCTGCTGGTGACGCATTTCGGGAATTTCACCGCCCCGGGTCCGACACAGAACGCACTGACTTTGATCAACCTCAACGACAATACGCGCCAGACTTTTGCCTTGGGCGATTCGCCGCTGGGAGCGGCATTTGTTGCCGACGGCCGCGCGTTCATCGTCACCACCACAAGCCTTGTACTCTTCGACCCTCTGACCGGGGCGATCAGCGTGGTCGCGACGTTCGGTGCGCTGGCCACCGAACTACCGGTTGACAAGGGCACGTTTCCCTCACAAGTAATCCAGGCGACCTTGGCCACCAATCCCGACCGCACCTCCGTCTTCGGAATCGCCGACGATGGGGAAGCGCAGGCGTTCTACCAGTTCGATCTGCGAGCCGGCACTATCTACGCGATCGGCGTCGTCGCTTCTCCCCGTCCCCTACCCCGGATCAGCGTGGCGAACGACGGCAGTTGGGCGATGCTCGGACAATACAAAGTGGACCGCCGGGCCAACGATCTGGCGCAATTCCCGAATTCAATCACCTCCACCAACATCGGTGGTGCCGCCGTGGATTCGCGCGCCGGCATTATTTACGTCGAGATCCTCACTGCCGACCCCAACAGCCCTGCCAGTACATCCGCCTCGACTCCGGCGGCCCCTACCGGACCGCCGGTCCTCCAACTGCTGGACGCCGACAACCTGACGGTGCGAGAGAGCATCCGGATACCCGAGCACATTACGGGGCGGGCGGTACTGAGTTCCTCGGGCGATACGATTTACGCGGTGACGGACAGCGGAATCTCAATATTGCCGGTGGGCAGGCTCAATCAATATCATCGCGTCGCGGCCACACAAAGCGACCTGCTGGCGAGCGGCAATTTCTGCGATCGCAACGTGATGATACAGAAACTGACGATCACCGACCCGGGCGGCGGCAACACCGATTTCCGAATCGGTTCCAATCTTGCCGGAGTTACAGTATCGCCCGAATCCGGAGTAACTCCAGCTACCGTTCAAGTCCTGATCGACCCGAACGCTTTTCAGGATCGGAGCGGAACGGTAGTGGGTACTCTCACGATTTCGTCGTTTGGAGCCGTGAACCTGCCCTCGTCCGTGCGCGTGCTGGTGAACAACCGCAATCCCGACCAGCGCGGGACGGTAGTTAACGTTCCGGGCCAGCTTACCGACATCCTGGCCGATCCCCTGCGCAACCGCTTCTACGTGGTCCGCCAGGACAAGAACGAAGTCCTGGTTTTCGACTCCACGACTTACACACAGATCGCGACTTTGCGGACCTCCACCACTCCCACCCAGATGGCGATCACCTTCGACCGGCGATACCTGTTGGTCGGGCATGACAATGCGCAGCAGGCCTTTGTCTACAACCTGGACACGTTGAAGCCGGAGGCGCCCATCTTCTTTCCGCCCGGACATTATCCGCGTTCGCTGGCCGAATCCGGCAAGGCCCTTCTTGCCCTCGTGCGCAACGTCGCGGAGGGCGGGCCGGGCGTGATCGATCGCATCGACCTGGCCAACCGGACTGCAACCCAGCTGCAGTCGCTCGGCATCTACAAGAACGACGTAGACCCGGGCGGGGTCTTGACGCCCTCGCCGAACGGCGGCAGCATTCTGGCTGTGTTCCCGGATGGAAATATTATGCTGTACGACGCGAACGCGGACACGTTCACCGTGTCGCGGCAGGACTTCGCAGAGCTCTCCGGCGCGTACGCGGCGTCCAGTTACAACACCTATATCGCCGGCAACCATCTGCTGAACGCATCGCTGGTGCCCCAGGCGACCCTGGAAGTTGCCTCCGGCAAACCCGCCGGATTCGCGTTCGTGGACCAGTGGGGTCTGCGGACCACGTCGCCGCCGGTCGGGAGCCCGGGCATCATTCAGCATGTAGAACCGGGCCAGAGCCTGAGCATTAAGCCTACGCGGATGGTTGAATCGCCGCTCAACGGCACCGAGGCACAGCCTTTTGTCCGCTCGCTCGCGGCACTCTACGACCGTAGCGCCGTCATCTCGCTCACCGTGTCCGGCATCACCGTGCTGCCGTGGAACTACGACGCCGCTGTAGAGATGCCGAGGATTGAGAGCGTAGTGAATGCCGCGGACGGCAAACTTCCCGTCGCTCCCGGCGGACTGATCAGCGTTTACGGGCGGTCGATGAGCCCGGTCAACATCGCCACCAAACAGATTCCGCTGCCTACGGCTCTCGGCGAATCGTGCTTGACGGTGAACGGCGTGCCGGTTCCGATGCTGTTCGTTTCCAGCAGACAAATCAACGGACAACTGCCGTTCAACGTAGACGGCAACGCCACGATGACGCTGCGCACGCCCGGCGGCATCAGCGACAACTTCTACTTCTCGATCCTGCCCGGCGCACCGAGCATCTTCCTCACCGGCTCGGCCGGACCGGAAAGCGGCATCGCAACCGTGGTGCGCGCGACCAACAACGAACTCGTGACCCCGACAAATCCCGTTCACGTGGACGATACGCTGGTGATCTATCTGACCGGACTGGGGCGCACTTATCCGGCGGTGGAATCGGGCGTTCCCGCTCCCGCGGATCCGCTGCCCACCGCGATCATTACGCCGACCGTGACGCTGGGCGGCAGGGCCCTGAACGTCCAGTATGCGGGTCTGGTTCCGGGAGAGGTCGGCCTGTACCAGATCAACGCGGCCGTGCCGTTCGGCGTGCCGCTGGGCTTCGATGTGCCGCTGGTGGTAACACAGAGCGGAACATCCACGAGCCTGAATGTTCGGGTAGTGAAGTAACCCTGGGAGAATCGGAATGAAACGCATCGCGATTTTGACACTCGCGCTGACCGCGGCCGCCTCCGGCGTCCTCGCCCAGCAATGGGAAGTGGGAGGGCTGGCGGGCGGAGGGTTCGTGCCTGGAGTGAACGTAACCAGCGCACTCGGCTCGGCAACCACCGGATTCCAGACCGGCGCCGCCTTCGGCGCTTTCGTGGGACAGAATCTCTATCCGCACCTCAGCGGCGAGATCCACTACGGCTTCATGCAGAGCAACCTCAAACTGGAAAGCGGCGGCACGAAAGTCACGTTCAGCGGACACTCGCACGTGCTTCACTACGACGTCATTTTTCACACCAACGGCAAAGGTTCACGCGCGCAGTACTTCGCGGCTGCGGGCGGCGGGTTAAGAGTGTTTCAGGGAACCGGCCGGGAGGCCGCTTACCAGCCCCTCAGCCAGTATGCGTATCTCACTCATACGCAGACAACCAAGCCCCTGGTCAGCGTGGGCGGCGGGGTCAAAGTGGCCCTCGGCCCGCGCGTCTTCCTGCGGACGGAGGTCCGCGACTATATCACCCCCTTCCCCAAAGATTTGATTTATCCCGCGCCCGGAGCAAAGGCCGGCAGATTGTTGCACGACCTAGTACCGATGGCGGGCATCAGTTACGAGTACTGAGCCTCTCCTGCGGTATGGCCGCGGTGTTGGCGCACCGCGGCCTTTTTCTATGCGCGGCAGGCTGCACGCGCCCACTCAAAAGCGCAGCGACGAAACCATCCGGTCAAATGTGCTCTGGAGGTGCGCAAACTGATTCTCCGGAGCGACGAAGACCATGTAAAAGAGGCCTTCGGGTCGCAGGACCGTGAGTAGGGCATCGGTTTCATCGCCGCCGAAAGGGGAGGCGCTGCCGAGCCTTGTGATCAGGGCAGCGGCTCCGCCGGCGCGTGTCGAGCGGGCGGGCGAGACCACCTGCATGCGCGGATTATCGGCGCGAAGGTGGTGGATCAGGTCGTCGGTCGCCGACTGAAGAGCGGCGCGGCTGTCCGGCACGAAATAGCTCAGAATTGCTCCATAGCCAATCTGCGAAGCGCCGTTCTGTGTCACGATGCCTTCCCTCGGCGCAAGCGTGACGGAATCGGATTCCTGGCCGCCGAAGGCCTGCCAGTCGGCGGGATAGGATACCGCAAAGCTTCTTCCGCGATACTGCTGCATGGACCCGGAGGGCGCCGCGGGTATCGACTGCTGCCCCGCCGCGCCACTTTTCTTCGGAGGCGCTGGCAGACTGGCTACGTGCTGCTTCATGCGCTCGAAGTCGCCGGTCCGATAAACGAAATCACGCTGCGGTATGGATGGCAGTTCGGCACGGATCGCTTTTTCACGGTTACCCGGGTTGGGGTGGTCGGAAAAGAACTGCAGCCCCTGCCCGCCGCCGCTGCCGAGCTTCTGGAAAAATGCCGCCATGTCCACAGGGTTGTACCCGGCATTGGCCATCATGTAAGAGCCGAGCGCATCGGCGTCGCTTTCCGCGTCGCGCGAGAACTTGAGCAGGTATGAGTTGGCTCCCAATCCGAGGCCGAGATTCGCCAATTGCCCGACTGCGCTATCGTTCCCGATCAACCCTCCCGCGAGCATGGCCGGCAGGCGGAGGAGGTTCGCCTTGCTGGCCTGGTTCGTACCGTGGCGGAGGATGACGTGGGCCATCTCGTGGCCCATGACGCCGGCCAATTGGGCTTCGTTGTCAACGGCCTTGAGCAGGCCAGTGAAGATGAACATGGGTCCGCCCGGCAGCGCAAAGGCATTCACCTGGTCCACATTGAGGACGGTGAAAGTGAAGGGATAGCCGCTTTTGCGGGCTTCGGGCGCCGACGCCAGCCTCTCTCCGATTCGTTTGACATAATCCTGGAGGAACTGGTCCTGCACGGCGGGGTACTGCTGCAGCACTTCCTTGGCGTTGGCTTGGCCGAGTTGGACATCCTGCTCTTTTGAAAACAGGTTGAAGCCGGGCTTGAAAGGGTCACCTGGCTGCCGGGCGGCCCAGGCCGCGCCGGCAAGAAGGAAAATCCAGACGATTCGTTTCCGGAACATATCAACTTTTCCTCACGTTATAATTAACCCATGTTGACCCCCACCGAAAAGATTTGGCACAACGGCCGTTTTATCCGATGGGAGGAAGCCACCATCCACGTACTTTCGCACGTGGTGAGCTATGGAAGCTCGGTATTCGAAGGCATCCGGTGCTATTCGACGCCGGGCGGCCCGGCCGTCTTCCGCCTGCGCGAGCACGTGCGGCGAATGGCGGATTCGGCCAAAATTTACCGCATGGAGATCCCCTATTCGCTGGAGACGCTGGCCGATGCCATGCTCGAAGTGGTGCGCCTGAACAAGATGGACGCGTGCTACATCCGTCCGATCGCCATGCGCGGCTACGGAGAGATGGGGGTGAACGGAACGAAGAACCCCACCGATGTGTATGTGGCTTGCTGGAGCTGGGGCAAGTACCTGGGCGAAGAAGCCCTGGCCGAAGGTGTCGATGTGTGTGTTTCGAGCTGGACCAGGATTGCACCGAACACCCTTCCGGCACTCGCCAAGGCCGGCGCGAATTACATGAATTCGCAGCTCATGAAGATGGAGGCGATCGCCAACGGCTATTCGGAAGGCATCGCCCTGGACACGAACGGCTACGTCAGCGAAGGATCGGGCGAGAACATTTTCGTGGTGCGCGACGGTAAAATTCACACGCCGCCGCTCGGGGCATCGGTGCTTCCTGGTATCACCCGCGACACGATTCTGACGCTGGCGCGGGGAATCGGCATTCCGGTCGTGGAAACCATTATTCCGCGCGAACTGCTGTACATTGCCGACGAGGTGTTTTTCTCCGGCACGGCCGCGGAAATCACGCCAATACGGTCGATCGACCGCATCCAGGTGGGCAGCGGGAAGCGCGGACCGGTAGCCGAAGCGCTGCAAAAAGAGTTCTTCGGCGTGATTCACGGTACGAAGGCGGACGAATTCGGATGGCTTTCGCCGGTATACGCAGGACAGACGGCGGGAGTGAAGTAGCGGAAAGAAGCGGGCTGCGCGGCGAAGATGACCACCTCCCCCGAGATTTGCCATCGGAACCGCGCAGCCAACTAATGGACTCTCCTTTTTTAGCGCGCGCCGTCCAGGGCGCGCCACCCCGTTTTGCCCCGCCCCGCCGGATTTCAACAGATATTTCCGCCAACGATCCGTTGCGTTTAGGCGCCACCGAGTGTGACAAACTTGTGAATAAAACGACGCGATCATGATCTGTTGCGGCATCGACGTGTACCGCGGGGCGGACGTGGAAATTCGTTTCGATGAAGCCCTGCGGATTGTCACTTATGGTTTAGGGCACGTTGCGTGCCAGCCGCCCGGCATCTACCTTTCGGCGGGGTTTATCGACCTGCAGGTGAATGGCTTCGCTGGTGTGGATTTCAACAACCCCGACGTGCCGGTGGACGAGGTCGGAAGGGCCATCCGGGCACTGTTCTCTACCGGGGTAACCCGGTTCTTTCCTACCGTGATCACGGGATCCCCCGCACGGATGACGGCGGCTCTACGAAACCTGGCGCACGCCGCCCGGGACCTCGAGGACGGCGAGGCCATCGCGGGCCTGCACGTCGAAGGGCCGCACATCTCCCGCGAGGATGGACCGCGGGGGGCACATCCGGCGGAGTGGGTGCGTCCTCCGGACGTGAACGAGTTCCGCGCCTGGCAGGAGGCGTCGAACGGATTGGTGCGTATGGTGACGGTGGCTCCGGAGTGGACCGGCGCCGCGGCGTACATCGATGAGCTGGCGCGGGCAGGCGTGGTCGTTGCCATCGGCCACACCGCCGCAAGCGGAGAGCAGATTCGCGACGCCGTTGCGGCCGGCGCGACCGTTTCGACGCATCTCGGCAACGGCGCTCACTGGCGGCTGCCCCGCCATCCAAACTACATCTGGGAGCAACTTGCCGAAGACCGGCTGATGGCGAGCTTCATCGCTGACGGTGTTCACCTGGATGCCGCGTTTCTCACAAGCGCGATTCGCGCCAAAGGAGCCCAGAGGTGTCTTCTTGTGACGGATGCGTCCACGCCCGCCGGCGCGGCCCCGGGACCGTACCAATTGGGAGAGTTGGCGGTGGAACTCACCGCGGAGGGACGCGTGGTGCTGGAAGGCACCGACCGGCTCGCGGGCAGCGCATTGCGGATGAACGCGGCGGTGAGCCACGCCGTCAGCCTCGCGGGATTGGACTGGAGCACAGCCGTGGCCATGGCCACCACGAATCCAGCGCGTGCGGCGCACCTCAAAGGGCGCATGGCGGGGCTCGCAGCGGACGAACTCGCGGACCTGGTACGCTTCCGCATAAATTCATTCGGACACGTTGAAGTGCTCGAAACCTGGATGCGCGGACGACGGGTGTTCGCTCGAGAAGGCTTGCAATGTCACGATTAAGCAGCCACTAAGGATGCCGTTCGCACCGTCGATTGTAAACAGGGGCAAACTTTTTCCTTCGTTGTCCGTCACACCAGACAATGAAGCTAGGGGAATGTTCGGCGGGGAGATGTTTTTTCGCTATGTCGCTGGCCGTTGCCGCGCTGGCGAGTAATGGACCGGCTGCGGGACTTCCGGAGCAAAGCACTCCGGATACGTTCTTCCACTCGGGAATCGCCGGCATGCGGAAGGGAGATTGCGAAGCGGCCGCGCGCAACTTCACCAAAGCGATTCAGGCCTCCACATCGAGCGGCGCACGATACGCTGCGCGAGCGCCGGCGTTCTGGAAAGCGCTGGCCAGCGCGGACCTCTGCCGCGGCGCCTATTCGGGAGCCGAACACGCGTGGAAGCGTGCGGCGGAACTGCAACTGGCCGCAGACCCGCGGAACGCGCAGCTTGTTGAGATCTACGCGGGATTGGGCGTGCTGTACGCGCGCACCGGGCGGCTTACGGAGGCTCGCGCCACCTACGAACAGGCCCGCGACATCGCTCCTCACGTACACGCTCCGGATCCCAATGTAATTTCGATGCTGCTCTGCAATATGGGAGCTCTCGAGTTTCGGGAGCGGAAGGCCGGCCGGTCGGAGGAACTCTTGCGCGAGGCGCTTTCGATCCAGCGCAACTCGCCCGGCTCGGATGCGGAAGTGACTGCCGGAGTGCTGAACAATCTGGCCCGGCTGCTTTTCGACCGTAAGGACTACGAAGAGGCCGAACACCTGTACGCAGAAGCCGTGGCGATCATCGATGCGAGCACCGGATTCTCGCCCCAGGCGGCGGCGTCCACTCTGGCGAACTACGCAAAATGTCTCAGGCGCACCGGCAGCGACGAAGAGGCGAAACGGATTACGGAGCAGGCCAAATCGCTCGCCGCCAAACGTCCATCCTCCGCGGAGGCCGGCATGGTTGTAGACATCGGACAGTTGCGCCGCGGCAAATAAGGCCGAACGTCAGTGAAAGAACATCTCGACGCCCCGCTGCACGGCCGCGGCACCCAACACGCCGCACAACGCCGCGGTGAACGAGGGCGCGGGACCCCTCCGTTTCCACTCTTCGTGAACGGCGTGAAATCCGAGATAAGCAAGCCAGCCGGCCGTGATCCCGAGCGGATAAGTGATCCAGACCGCGCCGAGTTTCGGAGCGAACAGTAATCCGGCGGCTCCGCCCAGCAAGGTAGCACCTTCCGCTACCGCGCACCAGGCCAGAGCGGCGGAACGGGATCGCATGGTAGCCCGCATGAGTCCGCCCAAGGCTATCCCTTCGGGAACCTTGTGTAGCGCCACGGCCAGCGGCACTGCCACCCGCAAACCCAGCGGAACGGCAAGCTGCACGGTTCCGATCGACCAGCCATCGAGAAAGCTATGTATGGCAGCGGCGGTAATCAAGGGCGCGGCAAAACCGTGAAGCTCAGTGGAGCACCGGCTGTGGTCGTGATTATGCGCGCAGGTGGGGCAGACCGAATAGACGTAGCGATTGACCACGAAGAGCAGGCCGTAGCCCGCGCCACACAGCGCGATGGAGACTGGCCAGCCGAGTTCAAGGCCGAGTTCGGGAAGCAACCCGAAGAGCGCGACCCCGAGGAGCACACCAGCGCTGAAAGGCAGCACGAGACGGGCCCGGCGGCGAAGTGCGGTAAGTTCGAGGCCCAGCGCCGCTCCGCCAAAGCCGACGAGCGTGGCGAGAACCGGAGCGGCCATTCCTGGCGCCGCTGAAGTGGTGAAAGGCAATCTCTACTGTAGCAATACAGGGCTTGACTTCCGTCGCAGATGCATCAGCCCGCCGCTTTTCGCAGACGCCGGTACAGCTTGTAACCCCCCAGACCAAGCAGCGCGCCGGCTACGGCAGCGGCTCCAATGACGACTCCGGCCGTGAGTCCGGTGGCCGCGCCCTGAGCGGCAAGTTCTATCACGCCGACGGTAGCTCCGCCGGCTGTCCCGACGCCTGCTCCCACACCCGCAGCGGCAGTTGCCTTCGCTTTTTCCTTCTCTTCCTCGGTCATTTCTGTCCTCTAGACCCGCAATACTGAAGCTAACGTCATTGTAATCGGCTTTGTTCCCGGAATACTTCACTCTGATGGCGCCGGAAATCGTATACCGCCAGACTACGGCAGTTTCATGCGCTCGAGCTTGCGGTAAAGGGTCTTGCGCTCGATGCCGAGCAGCTCCGCGGCTTTGCTCTTGTTCCCGCCGGTGGCGGACAGGACGCGCCGGATCTGTTCTTCCTCGGCGTCGGCCAGGGTCTCCACCGGTTTATCGCGCGACTCCATCGCGGTCAGGGCATTGTGAACCGCTTCCGCGTCCACGCGGTCGGCCAAAATCGTCAGGCGCTCGACGGTATGCTGCAACTGGCGGACGTTTCCGGGCCAGGTGAAATTTTGGAGCGCGCGAACTCCCGAGTCCAGCAGTTTCACCGCTCGGCCGTAGCGCTCGTTGTATTTGTTGATGAAGAAGCGGGTGAGCAGGGGAATGTCACCGCGGCGCTCGCGCAGCGGCGGCAGGAAGATGCGGACGGTATTGAGCCGGTACCAGAGGTCCTTGCGAAATTTCTCCTCCTCGACCATGCGCTGCAGATCGCGGTTCGTGGCGACGATCACCCGCACGTCCACCTCTTTGGAGCGCGAAGCGCCGACCGGGCGAATCTCATGGCCTTCGAGGAAGCGCAGCAGGGCAAGTTGAAAGTTCAGCTCGATTTCGCCGATCTCGTCGAGGAAGACCGTGCCGCGATTGGCCGCTTCGAACACGCCCTGGCGATCCCGGTCGGCGCCGGTGTACGCGCCGCGGATGGCGCCGAACAATTCGCTCTCGAGGAGCGAGGGAGCAATCGATCCGCAGTCCACCGCAACAAAAGCCTGGGCGGAGCGCCGGCTGTTGCGATGAATCATGCGCGCCACAAGCTCCTTCCCGGTGCCGGTTTCGCCTTCGATGATCACCGTGGCATCGGTGGGCGCGGCGCGGGAAACGGTCTTGTAAATCTCGACCATGGAAGCGGAGACGCCGATCAGTTCGGTTTCGGGCAGGTCCTCGCCGGCCGCCTCTTCCCCTTCGTCCTGGCCGGCGGCGGTAGCGCGGCCGATGGCCTCCAGCATCACATCAAGTTCAAACGGTTTGGCAATGTAGTCGAACGCACCGCCGCGGGTGGCGGCCATCACGGTTTCCATGGTGCCGCGGCCGGTCATCAGAATTACCGAGCAGTCCGGGTTGCGGCGCTTGGCGGCGTCCAGCACGTCCAGGCCGGTCCGCTCGTCGATATAGATGTCGGAAATGACGATGGGGTAGGCTTGTGCGGAGAGCTTCTCAATGGCCTCGCCGGTAGTGGAAACCGCGTCCACCTCGTGGCCGCTGGCTTCGAGCGCGGTCAGAATCGTGAACTGAAGGGCCGGGTCGTCCTCGACCAGAAGTAGTTTGGCCATCTAGTGCCGTTCCGCGGGTGCCGACGAGGGCGTGCGCGCCGCGGCGGGCAGCACCAGCGTAAAGCAGGAGCCCACGCCCGGGTTGCTGGTCACTTCGATCGCGCCGCCGTGTTGCTCTACAATCTGCTGAACGATCGAGAGCCCGATGCCGGTGCCGGCCTCACCGGATTCCTCGGCCTTCCGGGTCCGGTAAAACTTCCTGAAGATTTGTTTGACTTCCTTCTGATCCATGCCGATCCCCTGGTCCCGCACGGCAATCCGCACGTGTCCGCCCTCGCAAGCGGCGGTCACGGTCACCTCGGTTTGCTGGGGAGAATATTTGACCGCGTTTGTAAGCAGATTGTAGCAGGCGTACTCCATGAGTTCCCGATCGCCGGTAACTTCGATTCCCGCGGCGATAGGTTCCAGGTGAATGCCGATATGCTTGCGTTCGGCAAGCGGGAGCGTGCGGCCCACGCAGACTACCACTGTTTCGCCGACGTCGATAACCTCGTGCTTCAGTTCCATCTGGCCGGCCGACAGCCGTTCCACGTTGAGGAAAATCTCGACCATGCGGGCAAGGCGCTTGGATTCGGAATTGATGAGTTGAGAAAGCTGCTTGCGCTTCTCTTCCGTCAGAGCGAAGCGGGAGATCAGCTCGCTCGAACCCTGGATCGCGGAAAGCGGCGTGCGCATTTCGTGAGTGACAAAGTGCATGGCCTGCTGGTAGCGCGCCCGCTCCGCTTCGCTGCGCGTCAGCCGCCGCCGTACCACGAGGTGGTAGTAACCGCCGGCGGTGAGAAAGCCGAGCCAGCCCGGAAACGCCGAGGCTGTAAAAGGTAGGACGCGTCCGCCCAGGAAAAAGGCGGACGGAGCAGCCATGGAGGCGGCCAGCACCAGGGCGCCGCTTGCGTAGGCCGTCCAGCCCTGAAAATATCGGAACACCAGCCCTTCGGCGGCCACCCAGACCACAGCCAGCAGGAGCACCCATAATCCCGGGACGTCCGTAAGAAAAGCCCCGCGGGCCAGGGTTTCGAAGACCTCGGCGTTGAACTGCACGCCCGGCGTCGGGCGCTCGTTCGAATTCGGAGCGATCACCGTGTCGTGTTCGGTCTGCGCGGTAACCCCGACAAAGACCACCTTGCCGCGAAAAACCTCCGCGCGCGAGGGATCCTGGAGGAGTTGGTTCAGGGGAACTTCCGGAATCGCCATGCCGGACGGCAGAAACCGGACCCGCATCGGACGGCCCGGCGCCGGAGCGGGAATGGTCACACTGCCGACATGCAGGAAATCGGGATCCTCGAGGATGTCGGTTTGACGGGCAAGCCGAAAGGCTTCGAGAGCCAGCGCCCAGTACCGCTTTCGTCCGAAATGTTTCGAAAGCGTGATGGCCCGGGTGATGCCGTCTTTGTCCACGGGAGCGTTGACGTGCCCGATGGCCGCGCCCCGAAATTCCGGCCGCGGCTCGCCCCAGCCATCGGGAAGCAGTGGACTCGCGAGAACCACGTTGGGAATAGAGTCCAAGGCGGAGGCGAGCGCGGCGTCTTCGGCTGGAGTTGCCTTGTTCTCGAGGATCAGATCGAGGGCGATGACTTTGGGCCGCGCGGCCGCCGCAAGCCGGAGCGCGCGGGCGAGCGGCTCGCGGATGCCGCGCAGGTCGCCCGGGATGCCCGCCAACGTCCGCTCGTCGATGGCGAGGAGCGCCGATTCCGGCTGCCACGCCGCGGGCTGGTGCGCGCGAAATATCCCGTCATACGCCCAGTTATTGAGCGGCGCACCGAACTGCGAAGAGGCCGCCAGCGCGGCCAGCAGAGCCGCGGCAAGAAGGGCGGTATACGTGACCGCGGGTTTCCAGCCGGGCAAATTCATGGTGAACCTCCAGTATAAAGGCGGAGGCCGCCCCGTTGAGCGGTATCGACGCCGCATTCAGGTTCCGTAAACCCGCTTTCGGAGTTAAGGTGAGTAGGTGAACGCGAAAGGGCGGGAACAATGAATCGACGATCGTTTCTTCAGGCGGCAGCCGGCGCCGCTGCCGCTACGGGTGGGAAGGCGGCGCCCTCCGCCGCCCCCAACATCGTGATCGTGCTTGCCGACGACATGGGCTATTCCGATATCGGGTGCTTCGGAGGCGAGATTCGCACGCCGAATCTGGACGCCCTGGCAAAGCGGGGCCTCCGGTTGACGCAGTTCTATAACACGGCGCGCTGCTGTCCCAGCCGTGCGACCCTGTTGACCGGCCTTTATGCCCACCAGACCGGCGTGGGCCACATGGTGGATGCACCCAAGCCTTTTCCCGCGTACACGGGCGATCTCAACCGTCGCTGCGTAACCATCGCCGAAGCCCTGAAGCCGGCCGGTTACGAGACCTACATGTCGGGTAAGTGGCACGTAACTCCGGTGACTCAGTCCAAGCATAACTGGCCCCTGCAGCGCGGATTCGACCATTATTTCGGGATCATCGGCGGCGCCGCCAGCTACTTCGACCCGGACACGCTGGCACGCGACAACGAGCGGATCGAACGCGACAGCAAGGATTTTTACCTGACCGACGCTATCGCCGCCAATGCCGCCCGCTACGTGGAGGAAGCCGCTCAAAAACACCAGCCCTTCTTTCTCTACACTGCGTTTACCGCGCCACACTGGCCGCTGCACGCGCTCGAGCCCGATATTGCCCGCTACCGGGGGCGCTATCGCGACGGCTGGGACCGCCTGCGGGAGGAGCGACGGCGCCGCATGATCAGTCTCGGCTTGATCGATCCCCGATGGCCGCTCACGCCGCGCGATTCCCGCGTTCCCGAGTGGAAGGATGCTCCCGACAAGGAATGGCAGCAGCGCCGCATGGAGGTCTATTCCGCCCAGGTTGACCGCCTGGACCAGGACATCGGCCGCATCGTTTCCGCCCTGCGCCGCACCGGGCAGCTCGACAACACGCTGCTGCTGTTTCTGGCCGATAACGGCGGGTGCGCCGAAGAGCTGGCCGCGAACGCGCAGCAGCCCCGCATCGCCGGAGCGCAGAAGCGCGGCATCCAGGTGGAAACCGGCAACCGCCCGGGCCTCATGCCGGGCAGCGAGGCCACCTTCGCGAGCTACGGCTTGAACTGGGCGAATGCGTCCAACACGCCGTTCCGGCTGTACAAGCACTGGGTGCACGAAGGGGGCATCTCATCGCCCTTCATCGCGCACTGGCCTGGTCACATCCGCTCGGCCGGCAGCATGGTGCATCAGCCGAATCACCTCATCGACCTCATGGCTACCTGTGTGGATGCGGCGGGCGCGAAATACCCGCAGACCAATCACGGCGAAGCCGTTCAGCCGATGGAGGGCCGCAGCCTGCTGCCGCTCCTCGCCGGGCGGCTTGCGGACCGGCAGAACGCCATCTATTGGGAGCACGAGGGCAACCGCGCCGTGCGCGACGGCAAGTGGAAGCTGGTTTCGCGCCACCCCGGCCAGTGGGAACTCTACGATATTCCCGCGGACCGAAGCGAACTGAACGACCTGTCCGCAAAGGAGCCCGCCACCGCCGAGCGGCTGACCGGCATGTACGAACGATGGGCGGCGCGCGTGGGAGCCGTACCGTGGACCGAAGTGCAGAAGGCCCCAAGAACCCCGGCGCCCATTCCAACCGACCCAAAGTAGGACGTCGGAACATCCGGGAGGACGCGAGATGGCTAGTTCTCCCCCGGCATGTCCGCCCGGTCCACGACGAGTATCTCTATCGCTCCTCTACCCGGTTCAAGCTTGAGCCCGAGCCTTTCCTGAAGCGCCACAAACACCGTCGGCAGTGTCTCATCTTCGCGGGGTGTTCCCATCAACGATGCGAAGTCGAGATTGAACGTGTAGAGGCCCGCCAGCTTCGTACGATTGACGACCGGAGCGCCCACAGGGCCGATGAGCATGGCGGCCAGCGAAGAGACCGGCAGGCCACGGCCGCGAATCATGCGATCTCCCTGGCTGGAGCTGCCCGGATAGCGCTCGTCCCCGGCGGTTGCCTGCAACTTCGGACCGCCCTTCGCAATCACCAGCGAGTACAGTGGCAACTCTTTCGTCACCCGATGACTCTCGAACCTGAACCGCTCCGCCAGCAGCGATTGCAGCATGAGAGGAATCTGGTCGCGCGACGCGCCGGCAGGCAGTTTGGCCACAATCGTGAACCGGGCGGAGTCCATCCATTTCGGCCCACCTTCGAGCTGATGCTCGTTGAGCCCGTACGCGCTTCGCACCAGAGTACGGAGGGTCGTGTTCCGCATTTCCATTCCGCCTGGAGAACTGCGGGCACTGGAACTGGGGTCCGCCGGATCTCCCGGCTTCACTGCAGCCACTTCGAATTCGGGACGGGCGCCCGGCGGCTGCTGGCCTTGCGCCGCTATCGCCAGAAGCACTGCAATGGTCATTCGCATACTGTCTGAACAGTATTACCGAAAAGTGCAAAAAGGAATCGGCGGGGCTGAGCTGTGCCCGGGAACCCGGAACATTCGCGAACCGCTTTGCGTAGCTTTTTTTTGGGAGGATGCAAAATGTTCTGTACGAAATGCGGGGCCGGACTTGGGGAGGACGACCGCTTCTGCTGCCGCTGCGGAACCCGGACCGAAGCCGGAAGAATTGAGGTCGCAAGCAGGCCGTTGTTGCTCGACCGCAATAATCGGAAAATCGGCGGTGTCTGCGCCGGATTCGCGCGGTATCTCGAGTGCGACGTCACACTGATCCGCGTACTCTGGCTGGCTATCGCGTTCGCCACCGGCGTGGGCTTCCTGGCGTATCTGGCGGCCTGGATGATCATGCCCAGCGATCACGGCGTGGCGCCCGCCGTCTACATGCGAACCGACCCGCAGGCTACGGCCTGATACCTGCCGCCTGTGCATCTTCCGCGCGGGGACTGCTCCGCCCTGCAAGAATGAGAGGATGCACAAGGCGGCCCGGCCAGCGTGGTGAGCGGCGGTCTCGGGCGTTTTATCGGCATTCTTCGTCAACGACACGATGTGCCTGGTGCTGACGCCGCTGGTGCTCGAGGTCACGCGCCAACTCCGCCGCAATCCCCTGCCCTACCTGCTCCCGGTGGCCATGGCCTCCAACGTCGGCAGCGTGGCCACCATCACGGGCAATCCACAGAACATGATGATTGCGACGTACTCCGGCATCGGGTACGCCCGATTCGCGGCCTCGCTCGCCCCTGTTGCCAAGGCCGGCCTGGTGCTCACCGTGGTGGTGATCATCGCGTGGATTTATCGCGGCGAATTCCGGGGCGCGGCGCCGCTCGAGGTCCAGCCGCATACCGGGCATGTCTACCGGCCGCTGATGTGGAAGTCGCTGGCAGCTTCCTGCGCGACGATTGTCTTCTTCTTTGCGGGCTGGCCAGCGCCAAAGGTGGCCGTGATCGCCGGCGCCCTGCTGCTGGTCACCAGGCGCATCAAACCGGAGCGCATTTATCGCGAGATCGACTGGAGCCTGCTGGTGATGTTCGTGGGCCTCTTCATCGTCATCGCGGGCCTCGAGAAAACGCCCTTGCCCCGGGATCTGTTCGCGGCGGCCACCCGCTACCACCTGGAACGCACCGCTCCCTCGTCGATCCCGCTCACGCCTGGCTGACCCTGGCCATGTCCTCTACCCTCGCGGGAAATCTGACCGTGGTCGGCTCGGTGGCGAACCTGATCGTGGTACAGCGGGCGCGGCGCGATGTGCGCATCGGTTTTTGGGAATACCCCAAGGGGGGCGTTCCGCTCACTTAATTGACGCTGGGCCTCGGAATTCTGATGCTACACTAGCGGATTGTCGCGACCGATTATGCGAGCCGGCGAGTGGTTTCTCCGTTCCGGCATACAAGAAGCGGGCGGCGGTGTCGCCCGGTTTTACCGAATCGACCTTCAGCGGAATCAGGCCGTTTCCACCGAGATTACCGGTTATTCCGCCAGCGCACTGGTCTATCTCCACTCCGTCACGAAAGACCCGCGTTATCTCGAGGCGGCGGACTGCGCGGCGCGCTTTCTGGCGTGCCGTGCCTGGGATGCGGGCGCCGGGATGATGCCGTTCGAGCTCGGGCGGCCGCAATTCAGCTATTTCTTCGACTGCGGAATCACCGTGCGCGGCCTGCTGGCCGTGTGGCGCGCCACCGGAACGGAGGAGTATCTGGACGCCGCCGCGAACGTGGGCCGCTCCATGAGCCGGCATTTTCGGGCCGCCGGTGGGTGGCATCCCGTCGTCTCGGTTCCGGACGGGACACCCGAAGCCCGCGATCCGCTGCGATGGTCGCGATCGCCAGGCTGTTACCAGTTGAAGTCGGCCATGGCGTGGTTCGATCTCGCGGAAGCGCTGGGTGATTCGAGCCTCGCGGAACCGTACGGAGAAATGCTCGAATTGGCCCTCGACGACGCCCCGGACTTCCTGCCGGGCCATCCCGAGAGGGCCAAGGTGATGGACCGGCTGCACGCCTTTCTGTATTTTCTCGAGGGCCTGCTCCCCTGCGCGTCCGATCCCCTCTGCGCAGCCGCCATTCGCGACGGCATCCCGCGCGCCGCTGCCCACCTGCGCGAGATCGCTCCCGAGTTCGAACGGTCGGACGTTTACGCGCAGCTTCTGCGCATCCGAATCTACGCGGATTATTTCGGGGCAGTCCCGCTCGACTCTTCCGCCGCCGCATGGGAAGCGGAGAGATTGGCCGGTTTCCAGGACGCCGGCGAAGACCGGCGCCTTGACGGCGGCTTCTGTTTCGGACGTAGGGGCGGCAAGCCGCTGCCGTATTCGAACCCCGTCTCCACGGCATTCGGCATGCAAGCCCTGGAGTTGTGGGGCCAGGCTCGCGAGGGCGGCTGCCCGCCCATGCGCCATCTGCTGATCTAAATTTGACCGCGCAATTTCAGCTCGCGTTCTGGGCCGCGCTGGCGCGGAAGGCCGCTGCGCTGCGCCCGCGCCGGCGCGCCACACCGCGAACCACCGGCGCGCCCGCACGCTCCCTGCGCGGCATTTCCGTGGTCATTCCCTCCCGCAACGGCCGCGGCCTTCTCGACCTGCAACTCCCCGGCATCCTCAACGACCTCGAAGGCCTTGACGCGGAGGTCATCGTCGTAGACAACGGCTCCAATGACGGCAGTGCGGAGTGGCTCGGCGATGAATGGCCCGGCGTGCGCGTGGTGGTCTCTGGTTCTCCTCTCTCGTTTGCCCGGGCCGTGAATCGCGGCATCCTCGAGGCCCGCTTCCGTTACGTGTGCCTGCTCAATAACGACATGCTGCTGGACCCGGGATTCTTCCAGGCGCTGCTCCACGCTTTCACGCGCGTTCCGAACCTGTTCTGCGCAACCGCTCAGATTCGCTTTCCTCCGGGCGTCCGCCGCGAGGAGACCGGCAAGGCGGTGATGGCGCAGTCGCACCCCGAAGATTTTCCGCTCCGCTGCGACGAGCCGCTGCCGGGCGAAGACCTCACCTGGGTTCTTTACGGCAGCGGCGGCTGCTCTCTCTACGATGCGGCGATGCTGCGCGAACTCGGCCTGGTGGACGAAGCCTACGAACCTGCCTATGTAGAGGACCTCGACTTGGGATATCGTGCCTGGCAGCGGAACTGGCCGACCGTGTATGTGGCCGGGGCCGGCGTGGAGCATCGCCATCGCGCCACCACTTCCCGTTACTTCACCGAGGATCAGCTCGAGGCCGTGCTGGAGGTCAACTACCTCCAGTTTCTGGCGCGGGCGGTGGCGGAGCGGACACTTTTTCGCCGCCTGTGGGATCAGGCCGTGGCGCGCCTCGAATTACGCGCGGACCGTCCGGCAGCGCGGCAGGCGTTGCGACGGGCCGCGGAAATCGCGCTGGGACCTACTGCGGCCGAAGCGCCGGCCGGTTGGGAGGAGCAGTTCCTGGCGCTCACCGACGGGTCTGTGGCGGTGTTTCCCGGCCGCGGCGCGGAAGGAGTGCTGGTGAGCCGCGTGGAGGAATTGGCGCCGCCTCCGGCGGACCTGCTCGTGCGCTACGCCGAGGTGGTGGTAGCGCGCGGAGCCGCGGCATTCCCTGCGGCCCTTGCCCAGACCCGCCAGAAGTGGCCCACGGCCCCGGTCAGTACAGTCCCTTGACCAGTCCGCCATCAACGGCGATGGACGCGCCCGTGATAAAACTGGCGCGCTCGGAGGCGAGGAAAACCACCAGGCTCGCGAACTCCTCCGGCAGGCCGATCCGACCCAACGGCGTTTGCGCGGCCCATCTCTTCTCTATCGCGTCCGGCGCAATTCCCTCGCGAGCGGCGAGCTTCTCGGAGAGCTCTATCAGTCGCGCTGTGGCAGTGTAGCCCGGGCACACGTTGTTGACCAGAATGTTGTGGCGGCCGTACTCGTTTGCCAGCGTCTTGACCAGGCCGCTCACGCCGGCGCGCACGGCGTTCGACAGCACCAGGCCTTCCACCGGCTGCTTCACCGTCACCGATGTGACCGCGATGAATCGTCCCCAACGGCGCTGCTGCATGAGCGGAAGCGTCTCGCGCGCGAAGGAAACCGTACTCAGCAGATTGAGTTCGGCGGCCGCGCGCCAATCCTCGATGGTGGTGTCGGCGAACACCTTGGAAGGCGGGCCGCCGGCATTCGCGACACAGATATCCACCCGTCCGAAGCGTTCCGCCACAGCCGCGACGAAGCGCCGCACGTGCTCCGGCGCGGTCACGTCCACCGCCTGCGCCATGACCTCCACGCCCGTCGCGCCGCGGATTTCCTCCGCCGCTCGCTGAAGAGCCGAATCCGTGCGCGCGCACATCGCGATGTTCGCGCCTTCCCGCGCCAGTCCCATGGCGGCGGCCTTTCCGAGCCCTTGGCTGGAGGCGGCGACGATGGCCACGCGGTCTTTCAATCCCAGGTCCATCTCACCCTCGCAGGTATGCGTCGTCCTTCTTCAGCCAGTCGTGCCGGATGGGGCTGAAGATGTCCAGATCGAGCGTGTCTTCGAGCGCCACCGCCGCATGCGGGACGTGCGAGGGGATGCGCAGCACCTCTCCCTTGGCGACCACTATCTCCCGGCCTTCGATCTGAAACTTGAGCGCGCCTTCCAGAATGTAAGTGATCTGCTCGCTCTCGTGATGGTGTTCCGGAACCACCGCGCCCTTCGCCAGAAATACCTGCGCGACCATCGCCTTTTCGCCGGAAATAATCTTTCGCGCGATCGTCGGGCTGAGCACTTCCTTCTCCATGCTGTCCCAGTTGTAGTGTTCCATCAGCAGCTATTGTAAGGGCGCGCTCCCTTATAATGGGGGATCATTTGTGGAGGGTGGTTCAGGATGGTTCGAGCCGCAAGCGCCGTCACGCTCGCACTGTTAATCTGCTCTGCCGGCCTGCCGGCCGCCGGCCCGGGAATCTGGAACGTGGCGCCGCCGCCGCCGGCTTCCTGGCAGCGAGACCGGCTGGCGGACCTCGCCGCGCGGCGCAAGGCCGTGGCGGAGGCCGTCGGTGAAAAGGGCGTCCTCATCCTGCATGCAGCCGAGCCCCGCAACTATGCGGGAGACGTGGACTGGCCTTACCGGCAGGAAAACAATTTCTTCTACCTCACTGGCCTAACCCAGCCCGGCGCCACCTTCGTGCTGATTCCCGGCGCTTCCACTCGTGAGGTGATGTTTCTTGCGCCAACGAACCCGGCGCAGGAAACCTGGACCGGGCACATCCTCACGCCGGATGAAGCGCGCGCGATTTCCGGAATCGCGACCATCGAGGATGCGCGAAACTTGAATGCGTTCCTCGCCGCGCTCCTGCCCGCCATCAAGGGCGCCCTGCCGCCTGAGAGAAGCGGCGGACGCGGCCCCGCGCCTGCGCAGCCGCTCTCTGCTGAATTCCTCGCCTCGCTCCAGCCCGCGGCTAAAAACGGACTGCAGATCCAGATGCTCACGCGCGGCGCCTCCGAATTCCGCCGCGAAAGCGAGTTCGCATCCAAGCTCGCTGCTCTCACGCCTCCCGTCACGGTGAAGGATGCCAGCGCGATTTTCACCAATCTGCGCCGCGTCAAATCTGCACGCGAACTGGATATTCTGGAGCATGCTGTGGACATCACCGCGGAGGCCTTCCAGCGCGTCTACGCCGTCACGGCTCCCGGATTGCCCGAGTACGAGATCCAGGCGCAGTTCGAGTTCACGTTTCTGCGGCGCAACGGCCACTGGGGTTATCCCTGCATCGTGGCGTCGGGCGCAAATGCAACCACACTCCATTACGAATCCAACCGCGACACCATGAAGGCGGGCGACCTGCTGCTGCTGGATGACGCCGCCGAGTTCGACGGCTACAGTGCGGACGTGACCCGCACGATTCCGGTGAGCGGAAAATTCAACAAAGAACAGGCGGAAATCTACCGCCTCGTGTGGGAGGCGCAGCAGGCGGCCATCCGCAACGTCAAGCCCGGACACCAGATCGCGGGCGGTCCGGAATCGGTCACCGGCGCCGCCAACGAAATCTTTCGCCGCGGCCTCGTGCAAATGGGCCTGATGACGGACCCGTCAAGCGACCAGCAACTGCGCATCTGGTTCAATCACGGCATCAGCCACGGCATCGGCCTCAATGTCCATGACGCGGGCGGCCGTGAGTTGCAGCCCGGGATGGCGATCACCGTCGAACCCGGAATCTATGTTCGGCCGGACGCACTGGAGCACCTCGCCAAGACGCCGGAAAATGAAAAGTACATCGCGGCGATCCGGCCCGCGTTCGAGAAATACAAGGGCATCGGCGTGCGCATCGAGGACGATGTGGTAGTCACGGACGGGGAGCCGAAGGTGCTGTCGGCGGACATCCCGTCCAAACTGGAAGACGTGGAAGCGGCGATCGCCCGCTGGCGTAAGGCGGTCAAATCCAACCCGCTCCCCTGATTCGCAAGAGGCATGGATTTCGTCGAACTCTCCGGATTCGCGGCGCTGACCGCCATGGTCCTGCTGACCCTGAACTTTCTCATGGGCCTGCTGGTAGCCACTAATTACAGTTCCGTGCGCGAATGGCCGCACCGAAAGCTATCGGTTCCGCTGTTCCGGATCCACAACTGGACCGCATACCTCGCGATCGCGGTGGTAATCCTGCACCCCACCCTACTGCTTATTGCCAAGGAACCGAACTTCCGGATCGGCGATATCCTGTGGCCGCTCGGCTCGCCCGGCCAGACGCTCTACAACTGCCTGGGAGCGGTCACTTTCTATGCGTTCCTGTTCGTGGTGGTGACCTCTTACTTCAGGCCGTAGTTGCGGCACCGCCCGTGGAAGAAGCTGCACTACACGGCCTACGGCGCGGCGGCGTTCCTGTTCGTGCACGGCACCTTGATCGATCCCCACCTCAAGAACAACCCGCCGGACTTCATCGACGGCGAGAAACTGCTGGTGGAAGGATGCTTTGTGCTGGCGGCGGCCGCGGTGGTCTGGCGCCGGCGGCGCGGAAACGAAAAGCAGCGTCACCTGGCCAGCCGTAAAGCCGCCTGATTCCTTCGATAGAATAGGCCCGAGCGTATGACCGCAAAACCGAATTGCTATGTGTCGATGCCGTTCGGGCGCAAGTCGATAGCCGGCGGCAGCGAGGCGGACTTCGATCAAATCTACCGCGAGATGATCCGACCCGCCGTGGAGATGGCGGGACTGGGCTGCTTCCGGGCCGACGAATTCACGGGCGGCGCCCTGATCCTGAAATCCATTTTCTCCGCCATCATGAGCAGCGAACTGATGGTAGCTGACGTGACCTCCTCCAATCCCGGCGTGATGTATGAAATCGGAGTGCGCCACGCGACCAGTGCCCGGCCCACCATCATCGTCGCGGCCAGCCACACCAGGCTTCCCTTCAACCTGAACTTCCTCCAGACTCTCCGCTATGAAGTCGATGCGGATGGAAGCGTTCCGCCGAACTCGATCGAGGAGTTTCGCCGCCGCCTGTTTTCGGCGATCGAGTCGAGCCTGCGCGCTCCGGCAGCCTTCAGTCCCCTGTTCGAGCTGTTCCCCGAATTGCAGGCGCGGATGCAGCCCGCGCCGCCGGTGAGCACCGCTGCCGAGGTCATGCTCAAGAGCGACCCGCAGGCGCGCCGCGCGAGCAAACACACTTTCCTTCGCGCCGCCGAAGAGCAGACAACCAGCCAGCAGGAAACCGATCCCACCGCCATGCTGTCCATTCTGAAGGGCTACCAGGAGGTGTCGGCGTGGGACGACCTGGTCCGCTTCGCCGACACCATGCCGCAGGAGTTGCGCGAAAATCCCGATGTGGCGCAGCGCGTGGCGCTGGCGCTCAATCGCAGGGCGCAGGAGGGAGACCGCCAACGGGCCGTTGAAATACTCACGCGGCTCCTCGAGCGCACCGGCGGCGATGGCGAAACCTACGGCATTCTGGGCCGCGTCTACAAGGACCTGTTTCGTGAAACCGCCGATCAAAAATTCTGGCAGATGGCCTACGATGCCTATCGCGCCGGCTTCGAAAAGCAGCCCGACAACTACTATCCCGGCGTTAATGCGGTCACGCTACTTATCGAACGCGGCACACCCGAGTCGCGGCGCGAGCTGAAGCAACTGCTGCCGCGCGTCAAACAGGCCTTGCAGCAGCGGCTCGACACCCGGCCAGCGGACTATTGGGATCTTGCCACAGGGATGCACCTGGCGGCCGTCGGACGCGAATGGAGCGAGGCGAGGACGTGGGCGGACCAGGTGCTGAAGAGTTCGCCCTCATCCTGGATGCTCGCCACTACGCTCAACGACCTGCGGGCGCTCGCGCCGGGCATGGCGGAAACCGACCGGGCCAAGCTCACACGGTTGATACAGCCGCTCGAACAACAGGTGCGGGGAGAACTGGCGTGATGGTCACTTACGAGCAGACCCTGCGCAACATTCTGATCCTGCATGAAAAGGCCGAGCAGGCGGAGAAAGACCGGCTCGACCTGCTCAAGTCCGATTTGACGCAGGATAAAAAGGACGAACTCGACCGCGACGCGCAAAGGGCCATCGCGCGCCTTGCGGCTTACAAACTCGACGCCCTGGCCGAGTTGCTGCGCTTTCCTCCCTATCACGTCGGGATCCTCAGCAAGCTCGAGGATTTCAGGAAGGACGGCCAGTACGACAAGTCGGTCTTCATCATGACCAAGTTTCCGGGTACCGGGAAACAGGCCGACAAAGAACTCAAGCAGGTGATCAAGACCGTCCAGAAGGCGGTAAAGGCGGCCGGCTTCCTGCCGCGGATCGCTTCCGAGCGCGACTACCACGAGTTGCTCTGGCACAACGTCGCGCTCTACCTGCTGGGCTGCTGCCGTGGAATCGCCATTGTCGAGAGCAAGCACACCGAGGAACTGAATCCCAACGTGGCCATGGAGTGGGGCTGGATGCGCGCCATGGGCAAACGCGTCCTTTTCCTCGCCGAAAAGAGTTTCGACCTGCGCCGCGCCGACTGGGGCGGGCTGATTGAAGACCAGTTTCAATGGGAAAAACCGGGGCCGGGTATCGCCGCCGCGGTGAAGAAATTCCTTGCCTGACCTCCGCCACCGCGCCTCATTTCTTTGATAGCGTAGAAAGCTGATTCATGGAAACGCCACGAGACGCCGCCGCCCCGGAAGCCCCGTCCGGAGGTCTGTTGTTCCGCCTGCTCCGCCGGGTGGTGGACATTCGACCGGCTGAAGTAGCACCGGTTATGTGGGCCTGGCTGTACTTCTTTTCGGTCCTTTCCTCGTACTACGTGATCCGTCCGATCCGCGACGAAGTAGGCGTGGCCGGTGGCATCGAGAACCTGCCGTGGCTGTTTACCGGCACTCTTTGTGGGATGATCCTGGCCAACCCGCCCTTTGCGGCGCTGGTTGCACGGCTGGCGCCGGTGCGCTTCATCTCCACCACGTATCGCTTCTTCAATCTGAATCTGCTGCTGTTCCTGGTGCTGCTCGGCTACACCACGGGAGCGGCGAATCTCTGGACCGGCCGCGTCTTCTACATCTGGGGCGCGATCTTCAACCTCTTCGTCGTCTCGGTTTTCTGGGGCTTCATGGTGGACGTGTTCACCAACGCGCAGAGCCGCCGGCTTTTCGGGATGATCGCGGCCGGCGGAACCCTGGGCGGAATCGCCGGCTCCTCCATCACCTCGATGCTGGCCACTCACGTGGGCCGGAGCGTGCTCATGCTGGCATCGGTCGCGCTGCTGGAACTGGCGGTGTTCAGCGTGAAACGGCTGGCGCGCCTTTCCAAAGCGATGCGCGAAAAACAGACCGGCAACGTTCCCGAGCAGGTGATCGGCGGCGGCGCGCTCGCCGGGCTCACGCGCGCGGTCCAATCCCCTTACCTGCTCAATATCGCGCTGTACATGGCACTGTTCACGATTCTCTCTACCTTCCTTTACTTCCAGCAGGCCGCCATCGTGCAGCAAACCTTCACGGACCGCGCTCACCGCACCGCGTTTTTCGCCAACGTGGACCTTGCTGTAAATGTGCTCACCCTGCTGGTGCAGTTGTTCCTTACCGGCCGAATTTTGAAGCTGCTCGGGGTTGCGTTAACCCTCACCGTGCTGCCGACCATTTCCATAATCGGCTTCGCCGCGCTCGGACTTTCGCCAACGCTCTGGGCTTTGGTCGTGCTCCAGGTGCTCCGCCGGGCGGGAAACTTCGCCGTGGCGCGGCCCACGCGCGAAATCCTCTTCACCGTGCTTCCGCGGGAGGACAAGTACAAGGCCAAGGGTTTCATCGATACGTTCGTGTACCGCGCCGGCGATCAGATCGGCGCCTGGTCCTATGCGCTGATGGGAGCATTTGGGTTGGGCGTGGCGGGCGTCTCGTTTGCGGCCGTTCCGATTGCAGCTGCGTGGCTGCTGAATGGATTCTGGTTGGGCCGCCGGCAGGAAAGACTGGCGGAAGCTGCCCGCGCCGCCGATCAATCGAAAATGACGGTTTTGTTGCCGTAGCGAAGGATGCGGTGCTCCAGGTGCCACTTGACAGCCCGGGACAGCACCACGCGTTCCAGGTCGCGGCCTTTCTGAATCAGGTCCTCCACCTGGTCGCGGTGCGAGATGCGCGCCACGTCCTGCTCGATGATCGGCCCGTCGTCCAGCGCCGCGGTGACGTAATGGCTGCTGGCGCCGATCAGTTTCACACCCCGCTCGAACGCGGCGTGGTAGGGACGCGCCCCGATGAACGCCGGCAGGAAGGAATGGTGCACGTTGATGATGCGCGACGGATACCGGTTGACGAAATCCGCCGAGAGGATTTGCATGTAGCGCGCCAGCACCACCAGGTCGATGCCTTCCTCTGCGAGGATCCGTAGCTGCTCGGCCTCGGCCGCCACCTTGCTTTCCTTCTGCACCGGAACGTGACGGAATGCGATGCCGTAGAAATTGGCCAGCGCTTCCCCTTCCCGGTGATTGCTCACGATGACGGGAATCGTGCACGGCAACTCGCCCATCTGGTGCCGGTGCAGCAGGTCCACCAGGCAGTGCAGGTATTGCGAGACGAAGATCGCCATGCGCGGGCAGCGGGCGGAGGTTTCCAGGCGCCAGTTCATCGCCAACTCGACCGCCAGCCGAACGAAGGCCGCACGGAAAGCCTCCAGGTCGAAGCCCTCCAGCATCCACTCCACCCGCATGAAGAAGAGACCGGCTTCGTGGTCCTGGTGCTGGTCGGCGTGCGTAATATTGGCGCCATGATGGTAGAGCAGGTTGGAAACGGCGGCGACCAGGCCCTTGCGGTCAGGGCAGTCGATCAGCAGGACGGCGGTGTTTCCCATCGTGTAAAGCCAGCTTACCCTATACCCTCCATAAAAAACTTTTGTTTGCGCCTGCCGAGCGCGAGGCGTGACACTGAAAAGATTACTTTCGAGGGTTCACTGTGCGATTTTCGTCGTATGAAGCGACAGGTTTTTATGACGAAATGTTCGAGGGCTGCGGCCGGCCGAGGCCGCACGCTCAACTTCTGATCGATACGATCGAGAACCTGCTGGACGGACAGCTTTTGCGCTATCAGCACGCGGCGGATCGCCTGCTCCTGCAAATGGGCATCACCTTCAACGTTTATGGCGACACCGCCGGTACGGAACGGATTTTTCCTTTCGACCTGGTGCCGCGCATCGTACCAGCCAACGAATGGGACACGATCGAGCGCGGTCTGCGACAGCGCATCCACGCGTTGAACGCATTTATCGATGACATCTATCACGGGCAGAAGATCGTTCGTGATGGAGTGATCCCTGCCGAGGTGATCCTCTCCGCAGCCTCGTTCCGGCCGCAATGCCGGGGCCTCAACCCGCCGCGCCGCGTCTGGTGCCACATCACGGGCACGGACCTGGTTCGCGACCGCGACGGCCAGTACTACGTGCTCGAGGACAACCTGCGCGTACCCTCCGGCGTATCTTACGTGCTCGAGAACCGCGAGGTGCTGAAGCACATCTTTCCCAAAGTATTCGAGGGTCTCTCGGTGCGCCCCGTGGACGAGTATCCCGGCCGGCTGCTGGAAATGCTCGAATCCATAGGACAGCCCGACGCGCGCGAGCCCCGAGTGGTCGTGCTGACTCCCGGAATTTATAACTCCGCCTACTTCGAGCACAGCTTTCTGGCCAAGCAGATGGGCGTGCAACTGGTGGAGGGCCGGGATCTGGTCGCCAACGGGCGAGGCGTGTTTATGCGGACAACGCGCGGCCTTGAGCGCGTGGACGTCATCTACCGCCGCATCGACGACGATTTCCTCGATCCCCTGGCCTTTCGCCCCGACTCCCTGCTGGGCGTTCCCGGCCTTATGGAGGCGTACAGAGAGGGGCTGGTTTCGCTAGCCAACGCGCCCGGCAACGGCATCGCCGACGACAAGGTGATCTACGCCTACGTTCCGGACATGATCCGGTATTACGAAAACGAAGACCCCATCCTGCCCAACGTGCCCACCTTTCTTTGCTGGCGCGACGAGGACCGGCGGCACGTCCTCGAAAATCTGGATAAGCTCGTGGTGAAGTCCGCCAACGATTCGGGCGGGTACGGGATGCTGGTCGGGCCCCACTCCACAACCGCGCAACAAGCCGAGTTCGCGGAGAAGATCCGTGCCAACCCGCGCAATTACATTGCCCAGCCCACCCTCGGACTTTCCCGCGCGCCCACAATCATCGACGACCGCTTCGAGCCCCGCCACGTGGACCTGCGGCCGTACGTGCTCCACGGCCGCGATATCTGGGTGCTCCCCGGCGGCCTCACCCGGGTGGCGCTCCGCAAAGGCTCGCTGGTTGTCAATTCGTCCCAGGGCGGAGGCAGCAAGGACACGTGGGTGCTCTCCCCCGGCGGACAGCATCAGACACAGGTACAGTCATCATGACCGCATCGCAACCACTCTTGAGCCGCGTGGCGGATTCGCTTTATTGGATGGCCCGCTATATCGAAAGGGCCGAGAATGTGGCACGCTTCATCGGGGTGAATCTCCACCTTTCGCTGGACCAGCCATCCTACGAGCAGAGCCAATGGGGCGCCACCGTGGATACCACCGGCGACGGCAAGATATTTCGCCGGCGGTACCCCCACGCCACGCAGGATGCCGTGGTCGACTTCCTCACGGCCGACAACGAGAACCCCAATTCCATCTGCTCCTGCATGCGGGCGGCGCGCGAGAATGCCCGCTCCGTACGCGAGATCATCTCCTCGGAAATGTGGGAGCAGGTGAACGAGTTGTACATGCTGGTGCGCGACATTCGCGGCCAGATCACCACCGACGTGCTGCCCCGCTTCTTCCACCAGGTGCGCATGGCCTGCCATCAGTTCCAGGGCGTTACCGACGCCACCATGACGCACAACGAGGCGTGGCAGTTCATCGGCCTCGGACGCACGCTCGAGCGCGCCGACAAAACCACGCGCCTGCTGGATGTGAAGTATTTCATCCTGCTGCCCTCCATTAGCGACGTGGGTACGCCCTATGACGAGATGCAGTGGGCGGCGGTGCTCAAGTCGGTTAGCGGCTTTGAAATGTACCGGAAACGGCACGGCCGCATCACGCCCGCACGGCTGATCGAGTTCCTGCTGTTCGATAACGAGTTTCCGCGGGCCGTGCGCTACTCCATCGGCCGCGCCGACCGCGCCCTGCACGCCTTGACCGGAACCGCCGCCGGTACCTTCTCCTGCGCGTCCGAGCAGCAGATGGGACGGCTCAAGTCCGAACTCGACTTCGGCAGGGGAGACATGATTGTCGCCTCGGGCCTGCACGAATTCCTGGACAGCCTCCAGGCGAAAATGAATAAGATCGATGAATGCATCCTCGGCGATTTTTTCGAGCAGCGCCCGGCAGCCGCGGCCGCGGGCCGTTAACTGCCGGGCGGCCGGACATCGACGCCACGTTTGCGGAGAATGAAGGAGCCGAATGACGTTTTGTCTGGGTATTAATGTGGAGCAGGGCCTGGTGGGGATTGCCGACACGCGCCTGCTTTCGGGGAACGAGTGCCTGGTGGCGCGCAAAACGGCCACTTACCAGGGTCCCGGGTTTTCATTCTTCGTAATGAACTCGGGTCTGCGCTCCCTGCGGGACAAGATCCTCCTGCACTTCGAGGAATCGTTCGCAAAAAACACCGAGAGCCGCGACCGGCTTTCGAAAGTCGTCGACATCTATTCGCGCCAGGTCCGCCTGTCGGCGCACGAGGACCGCGCCGCGCTCGAAGAAGCGAAACTCTCCTTCAACAGCTACTCCCTGATCGGCGGCCAGATGAGCGGCGATTCCACGCACCGCCTCTTCATGGTCTACCCGGAGGGCAACTGGGTGGAGGTCGGGCCGGACACGCCTTACCAGATCATCGGCGCCTCCGGCTTCGGTAAACCCATCCTGGAGCGGTCCGTCACATCGGCCGACTCCATGCCTTACGCCTTCAAGGTCGGCATTCTGGCCTTCGATGCGACGCGCCGGTGCGCGGCCGACGTGGACTTCCCCATCGACGTGCTGCTCTATCAGAAAGGCGCCTTCGAAATTGTGGAGCACCGCTACCAGCGAGAGGATCTGCGGGACATCTCCAATTGGTGGCAGGAGCGCATGCGCAGGGCTGTGCACGAACTGCCCTCGGAGTGGATCGACAGCGCCTTTTCCAAGCTCACGCGCCAATCGATTCTGGTTTCCTGATGCGCTTCTCCGTCGCGCATGTCACGACGTACCGCTACGATCGTCCGGTGTCGCTGGAGCCGCACGTCATGAAACTCCGGCCGCGCTGCGGAGGCGGCCAGTCCCTGCTCTCTTTCGCTCTGACTGTGGACCCGGCCCCCGCCGGCCTCGCCGAGTTTCTGGACCCGGACGGCAACGTCGCCACCCAGGCCTGGTTCAGCGGCCTGAACCACGAACTGCGCATCGCGAGCAACTTCGAAGTGGAGGCCGGGCGCACCAACCCGTTCGACTTTTTGCTGCCGCCCGCGCATGAGCTGGCGCTGCCCCTGACTTACTCCGAAGCCCTGCGGCCCATGCTCGCCCCCTACCGCATTCCGGAACCCGGAGCCGCCACCGATCTCTCCGCCGGCATCGCACAAGAGGCCGCCGGTACCGTCATGCCGTTCCTCGAACTCGCCACGCTCCGCATCTTCAACGACTTTCGTCACGAGCAGCGCCTCGAGGGAGCCCCGCGCACCGCCGCGGACACCATCGCCTCGGGCGAAGGTTCGTGCCGCGATTTCGCGATGCTGTTGTGTGCCGTGTGCCGCAACGCCGGCCTCGCGGCTCGCTTTGTCAGCGGCTACGAGCAGGCCTCCGCCGCCGAACACGAGCCCCACATGCACGCCTGGACGGAAGTCTATGTTCCGGGGGGCGGATGGCGCGGGTACGACCCGTCGCGCGGCATCGCCGTTTCCACCGGCCACGTGGCTGTTGCCGCCGCCGCCGAACCGCGCGACGCAGCCCCGATGTCGGGAACTTTTCGCGGGTCGGCGCAGCAGAGCATGGAGATCGCGATCTCCATGCGGCTCGGCTAAATTACGCCGCGCCCGAAAGGTCCGGCTTCATCTTCACCCGGCGATCCTGGTGAAACGCGAGGTTGGCCAGATGCGGCGCCGATACCGCGCTCGCCCCTACCTCTACCGTCGCGTTCGGTTGCTTGCGCGACTTGATGCAGTCCAGGAAATTCTGAATGTGCGGCTCGATCGGAATCGGCGCTGCCATCGCCTGCACCGGCTCCGGATTCTTCGGCACGGGCTCCTTCCAAATGCGGTAGCCGTTGTTGTCGATGATCATCGTGCCTTCGTCGCCCTGGAACTGGATGGACCAGTCGTTGTCGTACGAGTTGCAGTAATTCAAGGTCCAGGTGGCCATCAGCTTGTCGTATTCGAACACCGCGCTGAAAACGTCCGGCACCTCGGACCCCGTATTTTTCGCGCGCTGCCCGTAGCACACCGCCGAACGGACCGGGCCGGAGTTGGTGAACCACTGCACCACGTCCATCAGATGCGTGCCCTGGTCGGTCATGTTGCCGCCAGAATAGTCCCAGAAATAACGCCAGGAACGGAAGCGCATCGGCTCCAGGTCGCGCGCTTTGGCCGGGCCGAGGAAGCGGTCCCAGTCCAGTTTTCCCGGCAGCGGGCTGTTATCGAGCGGCTTGGAGACGTTCCAGTTCCACATCGGTTTGGCCATTGTGATCTTGCCCAAAATCCCGGTGTCGAGCAGTTCCTTGGCCTTGATCACGGAAGGAGCGCTGCGCCGCTGCATTCCCACCTGCACGATCTGCGAGGAGCTTCTCACCCCCTGAATAATCGCCTGGCTCTGCTCGAGCGAATGCGACATCGGCTTCTCGAGATAGACGTCCTTTTTGGCCTCGAGAGCCGCGAACAGCATGGGTGCGTGCTGGTGATCCGGCGAGGCGATGACCACCGCGTCCAGCCCGGGCTGCTGCATCAGCTCGTGATAGTCGATGTAGGCCTTGGCGTTGGGCGCGTCCTTGAGCGCCTGGTTCTTGTACGGCTCGTAGACTTCGGCTACAGCCACACACTCGGCGCCGAGTTTCATGAAGTTCTGGCTCAGGTAGCGGCCACGGCCGCCGGCGCCTGACAGGCCATAGGCCACACGGTCATTGGCGCCCCACGCGCTGCGTGGAATAAACATTGGGGCGCTGAGCGCGCCGGCGAGAAACGTTCTCCGGTTCCGGTCCATTCGAGTCTCTCCCTTCGACCAGCAAGCGTATCACGAACCGTAGGGCAGCTTGAGACCTGCACGCCCTGAAATCGGCCGGCAGGGATTCAAGGGTTGCGGGCGCCCGGCCGATATGGATTCCAGAGCGATATTCCCGATGAGCTAAAGATTATGAAAACACTAATAGTCGAAGACGACGCGATCAGCCGGTTGCTGCTGCAGGAGATCCTGAAGCGGTACGGCACGGCGCACGCCGCCACAAACGGAAAGGAGGCCATCGAAGCGGTCCGTTCCGCCATGGATAACGACGAGCCTTTCGACCTGGTTTGCCTGGACATCATGATGCCCGTAATGGACGGCCGCGAAGCCCTGAAAGAGATTCGCAACCTGGAGGAGTCGCGCGGCATCACGTCCTCCCGCGGGGCGAAGATCATCATGACCACGGCACTCGATCAACTGAAGGAGGTTAGCCAGGCTTTCCAAGGGCTTTGCGATGCCTACCTCGTGAAGCCGATCCAGAAGGCAGAACTCCTCGCAAATCTGCAGGAATTCCAGTTGATCTGATTCCCTGTTATTGACTGGCGCACGGGTAACCGGCGTGGAAGTTCCGGCGGCCGACTACCGTTTCATCTTGGAAAATCGAACCTGCCCAGGTACATCGGCGCCGATACCGGCGGCTCGGCGCCCATCGTATTGCTCAGCGGATACGGCAGTTTCCCTTTCATACTACCGACTCCTATAAAGACGCATCCGAGCAGCATGAGTTCCCGCCCGTTTTGCGTGGTTCCGTCCGCTTGACGGCACGGGGTTGCCACGCTCATGATGGTGCAAACGACCCATCCTTCGCGGAGGCCATTTTGAAACTGACGCTACTGCTTGTTCCCGTGCTCGCCTTCGCCCAGCATTTCGATCTCACCACGATCGCGCCGGGCACTCCCTACTCGGCGAGCCGCGGATACGGCTACGAAACAGCAGCCACGCGCCCTCCGTTCTTCTTCTCCGTGCGCGTGCCGGAAGAGGGAAATTACAAGGTCACCGTGACCTTCGGGAATGCCTCATCCGGCACCGTTACCACAGTCAGAGCCGAACTCCGCCGCCTGATGGTGGAAGAGGTGCGGACAGAGCCGGGAAAGTCCGCCACTCGGAGCTTCATCGTCAACGTTCGCCGTCCCCAGATCCCGGGCGGCGGCGAAGTCAGACTGAAGCCGCGTGAGACCGAATCGGAAGCCTGGGCCTGGGACGACAAAATCACCCTCGAATTCACCAACTCGTCTCCCGGCGCGCGGCAGTATCGATATTGCCAAAGCGAACGTTCCCACGCTGTACATCGCGGGCGATTCCACATCCACAGACCAGCCGCTCGAACCCTTCAACAGTTGGGGACAGATGCTGCCTCGCTTCTTCAACTCTGAAATCGCCGTTGCGAACTGGGGCGAATCCGGCGAGTCCCTGCGCGGCTACATCGGCGAGAACCGCCTTGCGAAGCTGATGAGCGCGATCAAGCGGGGCGACTGGCTCTTCATCCAGATGGGGCACAACGACCAGAAGGAGCGCGGGGAGGGAGTGGGCGCCTTCACCACATACAAGGCCGACCTGGAACGTTTCATTTCCGAAGCGCGCGCGCACGGCGCGAATCCCGTGCTGGTCACGCCTGTGCACCGCCTTCGCCTCGACGCCGCGGGAAAAGTCGTAAACTCGCTGGGCGATTATCCTGAAGCCGTCCGTCTCACGGCGCGTGAGCAGAGGCTGCCGCTCATCGACCTCAACGCCATGAGCGCCGTATTCTATGAGGCTATCGGACCGGCAGAACTTCCCAAGGCGTTTGCCGACGGCGACACCACGCACCACAATAACTACGGCAGCTACGAACTCGCCAAGTGCGTTGTCGAAGGGATCCGCCGCGCAAAACTCGACCTCGTCCGGTATCTGGACGCGCCCCCGTTCGATCCCGCGCATCCCGACCCCATGGCCGCCTTCCAGATCCCCGCAGAGCCCCGCGGCCCTCTCGCACGGCCCTATGGCGATGGCGCGCCCCAGGCCGATGCCGGACCCAGGCTCTTCGTCATCGGCGACTCCACCGCTAACAACGCGAATCATCGCGGCTGGGCCGATCCCATTGCCGCGTATTTCGATATTCCCGTTTTCAACCGCGCCCGCGCCGGCCGCAGCAGCCGCACCTTCCTGACCGAAGGCCTTTGGGATAAGGTGCGCCCCGACCTGAAGCCGGGCGACTTCGTGCTCATCCAGTTCGGACACAACGACGGCGGCCCGCCCGACCGCGATCGCGCGCGCGGCTCTCTTCCCGGGACGGGCGACGAAGCTTCGGAATTCACCATGCCCGACGGGCGCCACGAAACCGTCCACACTTTCGGCTGGTATCTCCGCCGTTTCATCCGCGACGCCAAAGCCGCCGGCGCAACGCCAATCGTCCTCTCCCTTACCGTTCGCAACATCTGGCAGGACGGCAAAGTGGAGCGCGGTTCCGGCCGCTTCGGCGAGTGGTCGGCCGATGTCGCACGCGAAGAAAATGTCGCATTCGCCGACGTCACTGCGGCCATCGCCGACACTTACGAACAGATGGGCGAGGCCAAGGTGAAGGAGTTCTTCCCCGAGGATCACACCCACACCACGCCGGAAGGAGCGGAGTTGAACGCGTCGCTCATCGTGGCCGCGCTCAAAGGGATTCCGTATTCGCCCCTCGCAGACCATCTTTCCGCGAAGGGCCGGGAAGTGAAACCGTACCCGGCGCCGGCCGCCACCCTGCCGGCGCGTCTCGGACTCCCCGTACCCGCGAATCCTACGCTTCCCACGCTGTTTCTTATCGGCGATTCCACGGTGCGCAACGGCCGCGCCGACGGGGCCAACGGGCAGTGGGGCTGGGGCGAACCGATCGTCGATCTCTTCGACCTTGCCCGTATCAACGTGGTCAATCGCGCCGTGGGAGGTCTCAGCAGCCGCACGTGGTTCACGCAGGGCTGGTGGGATCGCACGCTCGCGTACATGAAGCCGGGCGATTTCGTGCTGATCCAGTTCGGCCACAACGATTCCGGGCCTCTCGACGACGCCGCCCGCGCCCGCGGCAGCCTTCCCGGCACCGGCGAGGAGACCCGCGAAATCGACAATCCGCTCACCAAAGCACACGAGGTAGTCCACACCTACGGCTGGTATCTGCGTAAGCTCGTCGCGGACGCCCGCTCGCGCGGCGCCACACCTATCCTGTGCACGCCGATTCCGCGCAAGATCTGGAAGGACGGCAAGATCGCGCGCGACGATGCCACCTTTGCCGGTTGGGCGCGCGCGGTGGCGGCTGCGGAAAAAGTGCCGCTGGTGGATCTGAACGAGATCATCGCGCGGCACTACGACGAACTCGGCGAAGCGCAAGTCGAGTCCGCTGTTCGCCGATCCGCACACGCACACCAGCCGCGCCGGCGCGGAGTTGAACGCGCGCAGCGTTGTCGAGGGTTTGAAACAGCTCCCGAACAATCCGCTCGCGCCATTCCTGCGTTAGAACAGGCGGCATAGAATTAGGCTAGTGACGTTCGCATGGAACCGCCGGGAGGCGATATCGGTTTTATTTGCCGGTCTCACGCCCCGCACCGCCGGGGCCGCCAACCTGGACCATTCTTCGAAAAGAATGGAACGGCCGTTCTGATGGACGTCGCATCCGGACGGGTCCTTGCCCGAGGCACATCCGCGGCCCCGTCGCTTCCCGGCTCCACACTGAAGCCGGTCGTTCTGGCCGCGCTGCTTCGCACCGGCAAACTCAACTCCGGCGAATCGTGGCTGTGCCGGGGTAAACTTCGCATTGCCAACCGCAGCTTTGACTGCTCCCACCCGCCGCTCGATACTCCCATGCGGGCAGACATGGCTCTTGCGTATTCCTGCAACGGATTCGCCGCCCACTTCGCACTCCGCTTCACCGCCGCCGAGCTCGCTTCCGAACTGTCCCGCGCCGGCTTCGCCACCGTCGGCGCGCCGCGGGGCCGGATGCGCTCCGACTCCAGGCACTGGGCGAATACGGAATCCTGGTCACCGCGGAAGAACTCGCGCGCGCTTACCGCCGGCTGGCACAACAGGCGCCGCCAACGATTGTATCGGGCCTCGAATCCGCGGTTGAATTCGGAACGGCGCAGCGGGCCGCCGTCGCGGGCCTCGCGGTGGCGGGTAAGACCGGCAGCGTGCGCGGCGCGAGCGGAGAGCCGCTTGCCTGGTTCGCCGGTTTTGCGCCCGCTCGCGACCCGCAAGTCGCCCTGGCCGTTGGCATGCGCGGCCGATCCGGGGGCGCCGATGCCGCGCCCGTCGCCGGCCGGATCCTCGGAGCGTGGAAAGCGGGGCGCCTTTGAAAGCGGTTTTGCTGCTGCTCTCGATCCCGGCCCTGCTCGCCGCCGCCGGCGTGAAGGTGCAGATCCGAACGGCGCAGGGCACCTCGATCGTCGAAATGCCGCTCGAGCGCTACGTGGCCGCGGCTCTGGCCGGCGAGAGCAGCGTGTTTCAGTCCGCCGAGGCGCTCAAGGCCATGGCGGTCGCGTCGCGCACCTATGCCGTTAACCAGCGCGGCCGCCACGCCGCCGAGGGCTTCGATTTCTGCGACACTACGCATTGCCAGCGCCTCGACCCCGCGGCCGTCTCCGCCCGCCTGGAAGCCGCCGTATCGGAAACCGCCGGCGAGCTTCTCTGGTTCGAAGGCAAGCCGGCCTTTACGCCCTACACCGCGGACTGCGGGGGCCGGTCCGAAAATGCCGCCGAGGTCTGGCCCGACCTGGCCGCCCCCTACCTCCGCAGCGCCCGCGACCCCTACTGCGTGCGCGAATCCGCTGCCTGGAACTGGACCGCGCCGGCCGCCGAACTCGCAAACGCGCTCACACGCGCCGGCCTCAAATCGCCGCGGACCATCGAGCGCATTTCCATCCTCGATCGCACGGCTTCCGGACGCGCACGCACCCTGCTGCTCTCTTCCGGACGCCAGAGCGTTCGCATCAGCGCCAGTACACTTCGCTTCGCCGTCGGCCGCGAGCTCGGCTGGAACACCGTTCGCAGCAGTCTGTATGAGGTGTATGCCGCCGGAGGGAGGGTCGTCTTCGCAGGCTCCGGCGCCGGCCATGGCGTCGGCCTGTGCCAGCGCGGAGCCGAAGTCATGGGCCGCGCCGGCCGCAGCTATCGCGAAATCCTCGCGCAATATTATCCGGGTGCGTTCCTCGGCGTCACTGCGCGCGGCCTGCGCTGGCAAAGGTTGCGCGGCGAACTGCTCACTCTGCTTACCACCCGGCCCGACGTGGACCGGCCGGCCCTCGCCGCTGCCGAACGGGCCGCCCGCGCCGGCATCCAGCGAACCGGCTTCCCTTTTCCGCAAGACGTAGAGATCCGTGCCTACCCCGACCTCGATACGTTCCGCAACGCCACCGCGGAGCCCGGCTGGGTGGCGGCCCGCACGGACGGGCGAGTCATTCACCTGCAACCGGTCGCCGTGCTCCAGAACCGGCGCGCGCTCGAATCCACCCTGCGCCACGAGGTGCTGCATGTCCTGCTTGAATCGCAGGCCGCACCGGGATTGCCGGTCTGGTTCCGCGAAGGACTGCCCGGGTTCCTCGCAGGGGAGCAGGCCGCAGCGGCGCCCGCAACCTCGAGCACCGGCATCCGCCAGCGCAACGATGCCGGAGTGGCACGCCGCGCATACGCGGACGCGGTGGCCAGAGTTGCAGCCCTCGCTCGCCGCTACGGCGAGGCAACCGTCTTGTCGTGGCTGAAACGCGGATTGCCGCCCGAAGTGACGAACGCCACCGCCACCCAACCCACCACCAGGAAGCAGTAGGCAAACAGCGCCCGCACACCGAAGCTCGCGGATTCCATCCAGAACCCACCGGAATACGGTACCCACGAGAGCAGCCTTGACGGCAGCCAGAATGCCGCCAACAGCAGAACCGGCACGGCCAGCCGGAAAAGCCATGTCCGCCGCAACCGCGGCGCGCGAAAACCGCTCCAGCCGCGCGCGGAAACCGCCGAGGCCACCGGCAGCAGAATCCACGGAATGAGCGCCCAAACGACGAACCACCGCAACACGTTGAACACCTGCAAAACGGAGGCCGGCTTCACCGGCTTGCGCAGGTTCAGAGTCATCCAGGACGCCACCTGCGTGGCCAGTTTCGCCGATTGCTCCGCCCACCTCTGCAACAACCAACAGCCGGCGATCGTCACCAGCAGTAGGATCACCAGCGGCAGCGCGTGCCGCAAGCTTTGCCTCCAGGCTCCTTTCGCTCCCGGATGTTTCGCCTGGAAGTACGCGAGCGGAGCTGCGTAGGCGACCGGCGCCAGCACCAGCCACGCCAGACACACCAGGGCGCTCCAAAGCAGCGTCGCCGCGCGCGTCTCCCCTACCCCGAGCCAGTAATACCCGAGCGCCAGCAGCGCGGCATTCGCTCCCGCATGGAGGAGCAGGAGGCCGCGCATCACTTCACCTCCAGGCGACGGCTCTCGCTCGTCGCCATCACGTCGTTCTGATACATCGGCCCCACGCGCGCCGGATTCACCTGGAATGCGCCCGGATTCACCACCTTCAACAGGTAGAAGTACTGCTGCTGGCCTGCCGCCATGTAGGTCTGGAAAATCGCCATGCGATCGTCGTGCATCTCCCGCCGCGTAAATTGGTACTCCCACCACGGCGGCCGGTTGCGCAACTCGTAGACGTTATCCCGCTCGATGAACTCCGTCCCCGCCGGAATCGGGTCTTCGAGCATCACGTACTTCCACTCCGATCCGGTCACCGTCAGCCGCACGGCGATGATATCGCCCGCCGCCACCGGTCCGTTCAAGGGCACCGTATCGTAGACGATTTTGTCGCCGTCCTTGCCCGGCACCATGCGGAAGTAGTCGCGCAGCAGGTTGAGCGCCACGGTCCCGCTCTTCTGCAGCTTTTCATCGCGCGAATGATATTCCGCGCGCGCCGAATAGTACAGCCGCCCCTCGCCCGACGTTGTGATGCGAACACGATTGGTCCCCGGCTGCTGTCTGCCCTCCTCCAGCACGATCGGCGGCAGGTTGAGCATCGACGTCTGGTCGATCTTTTGCGTCCACACCGGCCTGTCGTTCACCAGCACCGTCGCCGTGAACTTCGGCTTCAGCTCATTGGTGGTCTTCAGGTAATCGGTCAGCCCGTAGATCACCATCGCCGTCTGCTTGGTGGACGACCACCAGTAGCCTTCGTTGCGATGATTCATCAGCCAGAGAGCCGCCTTTGGAAGCAGGGCGCTACCGGGCTTCTGCCGCGACAGGAACTTCGCCGCAAACGCCGTCGCCTCCGGCGTCACATCCTCGGAAAAGTCCAGCATCTGGTCGCGAGTGGCCGGCCACCAGGCCTGCTCGGCGTCCTGCTGCGCGCTCGCTTCGAGCGCCGACGCCACGTCCGCCGCGCGCCCGTCTTTCACCTGCTGGAGAGCCAGCCCCAGAATCGCCATTCCGTACGGCGAAAGGCTGGACCGCCGCTCGTAGACCTGTCCCGTCGCAGCAGGGTCCGGCGCACCCGCCACGGCCATCGAATAGACCATGTAAGCGCGCAGATCGGCAGCCAGCCGGGGGTCGGCCGCGAAATCTTTCTTCACCCACGCGAGGCCCTTTTCCACCGCTTCCGCGTTCACCCTCACCCCGCTCTGCTGCGCCTGCGCGAGGCCCGCCACCACGTAAGCCGTCATGAACGGATGGCTCCCGTCGGATTGCCACCAGCCCCACCCGCCGTCTTCGTGCTGGAACGCGTATAACCTTTCGAGGCCCGCGCGGATTTTCTCCTGCAAGCCCGCTTCGTCCATCTGCACCTTCAGGCCGAGTTCCTGCACCGCCTGTTTCACCACTACGTTCGGCAGGAAGCTCGACATGGTCTGCTCCACGCACCCGTACGGAAAGGTAATCAGGTAATCGAGCGCTCCGAACAAAGCCCCGGCAATCGACGGCGACACCCGCACCGACAGTTCGCGCGACCCCGGCACGATGTTGGCCGGGTACGTCATTTCGAAGTCCGCAGTTCCGCCCGCCGCCACGCTCCCGCCACGCGCCTCCGCCATCTTCAGGCCCGGCAGGTTGACCGGCAGTTCCAGTTCGAGCGCATCGGATTCCTCGTCGGTCAGCGCCTTGCCGGTCAGTTTGGCGCTGCGCACCGCTTTGGCCCGGACCCGCCAGTCCACCTTGGCCTCGCCGCGGCTCGCCACCGGCACATCCCGCGCCGCGCCGTCCAGCACTTCCAGACCTTCCACCTCCAGCGATACGCGCGCGGTCTTAGCGTCCTGCAAATAGTTGTGCACCAGCGCCGAAATCACCACTTCGTCGCCCTGCACGAAGAAACGCGGCACTACCAGCCGCAAGATCACGTTCTTGCGCACGATGGTTTTCAGGGTCGCGCCGCCGGCTTTCGTATCCGGCGTGATGCCCCGCGCCGTGGCACGCCACGTCGTCAGCGAATCGGGAAGTTCCACGCGCGCCCGTGCCCTGCCCGCACTGTCGGTCACCAGGTCCGCCGCCCAGAACGCCGTATCCGGAAATGCTTTCCGCACTTTCGGCTGCACCTGCCGTTCCGGTTTGAGCTGTGCCAGCCGCGAGGCCGGCCGCAGTTCTGCCAGCCGCATGCGCCGCTTGCCCGCCTCCCCGGTGAAGTAATAGTCGAGCGAGTTATCGGTGAACACGCGGTTCCAGTCGCGGTCGAAGAAGAACTTCAGAATGTCCCGCGTGGTATCCCGCCGGATCCCGTAGATCGCTTCGTCCACCACACCCAGGCTGAACTCCGCGCGCGGCGCCGGCTTGCCGTCCGCGCTCGTCGCTTCAATGGTGTAGCCGGCCTCCTGGCCGGGCTGATACTGTGGCTTGTCGGTGGTCAGCTTCACGTTGAGCTGGTGCTCCAGCGGCGGAATTCGCAGGTACTTGTCCCCGTTGTGGAACACGCCATCGCGCACGAACGCGGCCGTCACCGTGATTCCCGGCTCGTCGTTCGCCGCCACCGGAACGTCGAACGTCACGGTGGGCCCCTTGGAGCGCATCAGGCTGTATTGCCGCAAATCGCGGCCCTCCACCCCGACGTACACCGGCGTGTTGTCCTGGCCGGTGACAATCACGAGCTTCGCCGTTTCGCCCGCGCGATACGTTTTCTGGTCCGAAAGGATCTGCACCGACCGGTCGGAGAGCCGGTCATCCCACTGCCCGCCGCCCGCTACCCACACGTGTGAAGAGCCCTCGATGTCGCGCCCCTCCGGACCGCGGGCCGTCGCCCGGATCATGTAGCTGCCGCTCTCCGCTGGAATGTCGAAGCGAGCCGTGCCCGTGCCCTCGGGGCCCGTTTCCACATCCACCGCGGCCTTCACTTCCGATTTCTCGGGCTGCCGGTTGTTCCACTTCAGCAATTCCACGTGCGCGCGCGTCCGCACCGGCTGGTTATCGTAGTTGCGCGCTTCGATTTTCGCGGCGGCCTTCGCTCCGGCGCCGTACACGTATCGCTCCGGCGCTACGTTCAACGCAAAACTGCCGTAGGTTGCAATGAGCGATCCCCTCCCCGTGATCTCGCGATTTCCGGCGTCCGTCACCCGCGCCTCCAGGCGGTAGCGGTAATCGAACTTGTGGTCGGAAACGGCGGTCTCCACCTGGACGGTCATCTTGCCGTCCGCATCGAGCACGCCGTCCTGCTCCTCCATCTGGTCGCCGGCATCATCCTCCATGCCGCCCTCCTGTTCGCCCATGTCCTCGCCGGGGTCGTACCACATGGGGAACCAGTAACGCTCGCGATAAACTGCGTACTTCACCTTGGCTCCGCTCACTGGCTCGCCGAAGAAATACCGCGCGTCCACCAGAGCCGTCGCCTTCGCGCCTTCGAGAACGTGCGGCTGCGCAAACGCGACCCGCACCTCGTATTCGGGCTTCTTGTATTCCTCCACTTCGAAGTTGCCGCTCATGAAGGCTTCTCCGGCCTTCACCTCGATGAAGTAATGGCCAAGCGCAGCGCCCGCCTGCAAGGTCAGATCGTCGCGAATCGATCCGTTCGCGTTGGCCGTTAGCGTCTTCTGGTAGACCGGCTTCCCGTCCGGATCCTGAATTTCGACGGTGACATTTTTTCCCGCCGGGACTTCGAAACCGCTCGCCCGGCGCACACGCAGCACACCCTTGAAATGCACCGTGTGGCCGGGACGGTAAACCGGACGGTCCGTGAAGATGTAGCCCATCCAGAGCGAACTGTCGCGAATGCCGCCGCCGGGCATCGTGTTCACCGCGTAGTCACGGCCGTTGCGGGCCACAATCCGCAACTCGCTGCCTTCGGCGCCCACCGGCTTCATTTCGGCGATCCCGTTGGTGTCCGTCACCGATTCCGCCTCCGCGCCGTCGCGCACGAACGCAGCCACTCTGACGTTCGCAACCGGCTGCCCGGTCTTCCTGTCCACCGCCGCATTCAGGATGCGGCTGCTGCCCGATTTGGTGATCAACACCAGGTCGGAGACCATCAAAATCGTGTACGCCCGCAGTTCACCCTTCACCGCCTCAACCAGGTACACACCCTTGTCCTTCACATCCAACGGCACATCCTGCCGGTCCCACCGCGTCTTGCCGGCGACGGGCTGCACGAAGGAGAGCACCATCTGCTGCGAGTTGAGCAGCGGCGCTTCCGCATACTTCGTGCCCTTCGCAGCCGGGACCGGTACCATACTCGCGACCGTATTCAAGACCGGAAGGTGCGCGCGCGGCGACTCGGTGAACTGCGCTCGCAACTCCCGCCGGATGCCCGCACGCAGGCTTCGCTTCCACAAGTGGACCCGCTCGAGCAGCGTTCTCTCCCGCGGCGGCCGCGGCGTCTCGGTCCCGAACTGGTGCGGATCCTCCAGTTGCCGGAAGAACTGCTCAGGATCGTTCACCCGGTAGACCCGGAACTCGAGCGCGTCCACTTTCCACGCGCTCATGGAGACGGACGCTCTGTCTCCGCTCGCAAACGTGCGGCTGCTCGAGAGCGCGAAGTAGGGCTCGTCTTCGCTTTGTCCCAGCCCCGCCGCGGCGGCCGCCAGCAGCAACAGGAACTTCAGCTTCGTTCTCATTGCGACTCCATCCCCCTTCGAAGAATGTTCCATCGCACGACGCCCAAGAAACTCGGGTTGCTATCGAGCGGCCTCCATTCGACGCGCGGAAAACGCATCAGTTCTTCCACTGACGGCCGCTTGATTTGCCCCGCGTCCGACCCCTCCGGCCCCGTGTGATAAACCACGTAACGCCGCCCGTCGCGCCCGATCTGGCTTTCGCCCAGGTAGATCATGCTGTGAAACGTCGCGTGTTCGCCGCTCTGACGGAAGAACAGCAGGTCTCCGGGCAGCGCGCGTTCGAGACCTCCGGCCACTCGGTGCGTATTGAAGCGCCACAGATTCTGCGCATCCGCAAATTGAAGAAACGCGCCCGACTGCGGATCGCCTTCCCGAAACGGTCCCGGCTTGACGCGAAACAGCGCGGCGCCGAGCGGAGTCAGCGGGTAGCGGTATTTGCCGATCGAATCGAATGCGGGCACCAGGTCGAGACCCGCCTGGTTGGCCCACGCGCCGTCGTGACGGCGCAGCGCCTCCCGATAGGCATAGCGAATGAGTGCGGCGCAATCTACGATTTCCGGGGGCCGCGCGGCCGGCGGCAGAAAGAACTGTGCCTCCGCCAGGTAAGCAAACCAGCGGCGAAACGCCTCCCGGTCGTGCTCATCGTCCAGGCGAAGCGCATCCGGCGTGCCGTCTTCTGCGCTGTCCTGAAAGTCGGGCTGCACATGCAACTCCGCGGAGCCCGGCGGGCCGCCGCGGAACGCTACGCGCGCCCGCACCCGCCCCGGCACAATGCCGCCATGAACCTGTGCGGTCCACGCGCCTGCGCTGAAACTGAGGTCTGAAATCGAAGCCCCGTCCGCGTCGCCGGAAAGGGTGATGAAAGGACGAGCCTGCGGATCGCCATCGACGCGGAGCGTTGCGAAGTCCCTGCCGTCGGCCAGAATCAGCCTTGGCTCGATCGTCAGATGGGGAGCCAGCCGGCGCCCCGGACGGAGATACGTTCCGGCCCACAGCAGCCCGGCCAACGCCGCCGCTGCCGAGAGCGCAAGCAGAGCGGCTCGCGGGAGAGTCACCAAACTGACCGATTATACCGCCCCCGCATCGAAAGAATCTGCAATGCCTGGCTCTACTTCAGCGCCCACAATTGTTCGATTCGTTGCCGGATGGCCGACGCAAAAGCATTGGCCGCGTCCGGCGGCGCGCCGCTCGCTTCCAGGCCCGCGCAAATCTGGTCATCCGTCACCCTACCCAGATACCTCATAAGCCACGCGATGTCGCCGAACGTGATGTTCGCGGTCATCAATGAAGAGTGCTGCCCCGTATAGCCCCAATCGATTCGCCCGTCTTGGAGCCTGACGAAATTGCCGCTCTGCCGGACGAAATCCGACGTGTCCCACTTCGACCTGGTGAAATACTTGCCCCAGTTCCCCATCGATCCGCCCCAGTCATCGACGAAGTAGAACATCAGCCCGTCCTTCTCGAAAATGGCCGTGTTGGTTCCTCGCTTTTCGGCATCCCGCGCGTCTTTGTTATCCCAGTTGGAGAGCAGCATCATCAGGACCTTCAGCCCGTTCAGCTCCGGCATTCCGAGAAACGGGTTCTCGTTCCACAGCCAGCTTGCGGTCTTCAAAAATTTCATGTCCTTGGTCCGCAATTGGAAGCGGCCGTTCTCGAAGCGCCCGTTGCTGTCCACCACTTTGCGGGCGCGTGTCAATCCTTTCACGCCGCCAATCGTTCCCTCCCGCAGGAAATAGGCAGGTTCCACGAAGTAGCCGACTGCCCACGCCATGCGCGTGCCGAAGCTGTCGGCGCTCGCCTCGTCGCCGAACTTCACCACGTATTCGCGGCCGTCCGCATCCCGCACGCGCACCTTGGCCGTGGTGCCGCCCATGTCTTCTTCGACGAATGTGAACGGTGCGCGCGGCGCATTCTCCGCGCCACCCGCCCCAAACCGGAAGTCGAGTCTTTCCACCGCACCGGGATCGTGCCACAGGACGTTTTTTCCTTGACGGATGGCAAGGTTTTGCGCCGGTGCAGTCGCCAGCGCGAACGTGAATAGGAATGCAGCGAGCCGCATCTTAGCCTCCAGGCGCGACTCGTGCATCCGTTCTGCCAGCTTGACGGGTACGCCGCTTAAGATGGTTCGAACGGCCACACTGCCGTAGTGGAATACCCTCCACAGACGGCGATTACCTGCCCGGTGACGTAGCGCGACCCCGGTCCTGCCAGAAACACCGCCAGCGGAGCGACGTCCTCCGGCTTGCCCGGTTCCGGATCGGCTTGCGCGCCCTTCAGCCAATCGCGCAGCGCCTTGGATTCCCATACCTTCCGGTTGAGCTCGGTGATGATAAACCCGGGGGCGATGCAGTTCACCTGGATGTTATAGCGGCCCAGTTCCGCGGCCAGCACCATGGAGAACTGCGCCAGCGCGCCCTTGGCCAGCGCGTATACGGATAGGTACGGCAGGCCGCGAATCGACATCATGCTGCCGATGTTGATGATCTTGCCCCCCTCTCCGCGATCCGCCATGCGTTTGCTGATCTTCTGCGTGAGCTGGAAGATGCCCGTCAGGTTGGTATCCATCATCTGTCTATATTCTTCGGCGGTGAAATCCCAAACCCGCTTCCGAATATTCATGCCGGCAACGTTCACCAGGATATCCGGAACCTCCGCGCTTTCCGCGGCGGACGCCACCGATTGCGGGTCGGCTATATCCAGGACCAGCGCCGTCCCGCCGATTTCGGCGGCGTGCCGTTCCAGTACCTCCTTCGATCGCGACGCCAGGGTTACCTTCGCCCCGGCCTGTGCCATGCCCCGGGCAATCTCCAGACCGATTCCGCGGCTGGCCCCGGCCACCAGCGCGCTCTTACCTTCAAGTGAGAACGGATTCACCGCCACATTATACTCTGCCGTCCGCCGGTTTCATCTCCGGCAATTCCGCTACAAACACGCTTCCGCGCCCGAGAACGCTCCGCACCGATACGGTCCCTCCCTGCGCTTCCACGATGTGCCGGGTCACCGCCAGTCCCAGCCCCGTCCCCTGGTCGGGCTTGCGATTGTTGGGAAGCTGCCGAAACTCGTTGAACAGCAGCGGCATGTCCTCGGGCGCAATCCCGATCCCGGTGTCTTCCACTTCCACCCGCAATTTGCCGGCTGCTGTAAGTTCCACCCGCAACTGCACGCGTCCGCCCGCCGGCGTGAACTTCACCGCGTTCGAAAGGTAATTGAACAGCACCTGTTTGAAGCGCGCCGGATCGATTACCAACTGCAGACCATCCGCCACTTCCGCCATCAGTTCCACGCCCTTCCGGCTCGCCAGCGGACGAACGATGTCCCGCACTTCGAACACCAGCCGGTCAACGGGCGAGGTTTCCGGACGAAACTCCATCTTCCCGGCTTCCACTTTGGAGATGTCGAGAATGTCGCTGATCAGTCCCAGCAGGTGTTGGGCGCTGGTGAGGATGTCACCCATGATTTCCTGCTGCTCGTCGCTGATGGGGCCCAGCTTTCCGTCGTACATCAGCTCGGAGAAGCCGATAATTCCGTTGAGCGGCGTCCGCAATTCGTGCGAGACGCTGGCCAGGAAACGGCTCTTCGCTTCCGTCGCCGACCGCGCCGCGTCCAGAGCCCTCGCCAGTTGCTCGTTCTTGCGGCGCAGCTCGATTGCGTACTGCGACACTTTTCGCGCCGCAATCGCGGCCAGGTTGCGTTCCGTCACGTCCAGGAGCGAACGGCACATGCCGGTAACGGCGCCGCTCGCGTCCCGGATCATGCTCTCCCGAATCTCCAGCGTAATGCGAGAACCGTCATCCAGCAGGTAGTCGCACTCGAGCGCGCTGCCCTCGGTCCCGCTGGCGATTCTTTCGAGCAATCCGTCCCGGAATTCCGCCTTTTGCTCCGGCGAAATGAAATCCCACGCCCTCCGTCCCAGCACCCGGTCCGGCGTGCATTTGAGCAAGGTGCACACTTCCTGGTTGAATCGCGTGACCACGCCTTCCCGGTCGGTTTCTTCGTAGGCAATGGGCGCGCGGTCGAAAAGATCGCGATACCGGCTCTCGCTCTGCCGCAGGTGCCGCTCGCGCTCCTGCATCAGGAATGCGGCATCCTCGAGCTGCCGGCCCAGCGAGGCGATCTCGTCTCTGCCCGGCAACATCGGCAACATCGGAAGTGAGTGGGCGACACGCCGCGCATTCTCCTGTACCGCCTTCAAGCGGCGCACCAGGCGTCCGGTGATCAACAGGTGAACAAACAGAGTTCCGAAAGCACCCAGAACGCCGCACGCCACCAGGACCCGGAACAGCTTCCGGCGGACCGCCTCCATCTCGAAGTTGGCGTCGAAAACGCGCCGGTCCTCCACCTGCGCCCAGGCGGAGACCCTGTTTCGAACCTCGGCTATGGCGGCTTCCGCGCGGCCCATCGCCGGGTTTGTGTCGGTCCCGCCCGGAGCGCGCACGGCTTCGAAATTCGAGAGCGCCTCGCCGGACGCGCGGTCGATCTCTGCGACTGCTGCCGTGCCTGCCGGGTCACCCGCCGCGAGCGCCGTCAGGCGTTTCAGCGACGCGGCCGCGCCTGTGCGGGCGGCATCGAACGTTTCCAGGCGCCGCCCCTCCGGAGCGGCAATATTCGCTCTCACCGCCGCGTTTGCTTCGAGCAGGCGCACTACCAGTTGTTGCAGTTCGTTGCGCGTAGCATACGCTTCGAGAACCGCCGGGCCGTACTTCGCCAGTTCTTTCTCCGCCCCGAAGACGGCGAACAGTGCCACGAACAGAGCCGCCATTGGCACCACAATGCTGGCAACGCCCTTCGCACGCAGAGGCAGAGGGGGACGACTTTGGGCCTTGCCGGCCGTGTCAACCTGTGGCGCTTGGTTCATGGAAATGCGCCAGGATGCCCTTTACCTGGCCGGAATTTCTATTCTAAGACCCGGCGCGGGCAGATTTCCGAATTCCGGACGGACAAATCGAAAAACACCCGGTTTGGCTGGCCCATGGGCCTTCTGTGGGAGTTCGCTCCCGGTGAGCCGTATGCTATCAGTAGACAGAATGGACCGGATCGGGCGCTACAAGATCGTGCGGGAACTCGGCCGGGGCGCCATGGGCGTGGTATACCACGCCATTGACCCGAATATCGGCCGGCCGGTTGCCATCAAAACCATCGACCTGGGCGGCGCGCGAAAATCCGAGGAGCAGGAGAGGCTGCGCGAACGCCTCTTTCGCGAAGCGCGATCGGCCGGTATTCTGTCCCATCCCGGCATCGTCACCATTTACGATGTCGAACAGCAGGATGCGATCGCATACATCGCGATGGAATTCGTGGATGGCGTGACCCTGGATCACCTGATCTCCGAGTCTGAACCGATTGCGCCCGAGCGACTGTTCGGCATCCTCGGCCAGACCGCCGCCGCGCTAGACTACGCCCACGGCAAGGGCATCGTCCACCGCGATATCAAGCCGGCCAACATCATGATCGCCCGCGACGGCGCCGCGAAGGTGACCGACTTCGGTATCGCCAAGATCACCGCGTCCGAGCAGTTCACGATGACCGGCTCCATCGTCGGCACCCCGCACTACATGTCGCCCGAACAGGTCCAGGGACAGCCCGTGGACGGCCGCTCCGACCAGTTTTCACTGGCCGTGATCGCCTTCGAGATGCTCACCGGAGAAAAGCCCTATACCGGCGAACACCTCACCACCGTGGTTTACAAGATCGTGGCGGAGGAGCCGCTGCCGCCGCAGCGCCTCAACCCCAGCCTGGGTGCGGAAATCGGCGCCGTGATTCGAAGAGGGCTGGCCAAGAAGCCGGACGCGCGCTACCGGAGCTGCACGGAATTCGCCGCCGCGCTCGAAAGGGCGTGTGGCGCCACCCCGGGATGGCACCTGATGTCCCGCGGAGGAATTCTTAACGAGCCGACCGTCACGGGTGTGCGCGTACCCGCCCCCTCCGTTTCCCTTCCGCCTCCCAGGCACCGGCGGCTCACGGAGAGTTCCAACGACACGCCAAAACGGAAATCGAGCTTCTTCAGGTTCCTGCTCGCTGTGCTGGTGGCCGCCGGACTCCTCGCGCTGATCGGCTGGCAGGCCGCGCCGTGGCTCGCCGGGCCGCCCTCGCCCGCTGCCGTAGCGAAGGAACCACCTGGACCCGAACCCGCTCCGGAAACGCCGCCGCCGCCCCCGGCAACAGCATCGGAGGAAAAGAAGCCCAGCGCGCTCGCGCCGCCTGAAACGACTCCATCGTCCCCCGCCGTGGAAACTCCCGGACCCGCCGAGCCGCCCGTGCCCGCCAAGAGGGCCGCTCCGGAGGTCCAGGCGTTGCAGCCCGTTATGGTTATCAGCAGCCCCGGCGGAGGCACCGCCACCCTGGACGGACGGGATTCCTGCACCACTCCGTGCACTCTGGACGCCGCTCCAGGGAAACATGCCGTTGCTGTCAGCATGCCGGGCTATCTTCCCGTGAACCGGGAGTTCACAGTGGGCTCGAGCCCGATCGAACTTCCCGCGTTCGTGCTGCGCTCCCCGGGAGGCACCCTGATGCTGTCCAGCACGCCTTCCGGCGCAGCCATCCTGATTGACGGCAAGCCTCTCGGACAGAACACGCCGGCGAGCATCAAGCTACCGGCGGGCACCTACCGGGTCACGGTGGAAAAGGACGGGCGAAGAGCGAACGAGACCGTCGAGATCCGCTCCGGCATCAGCCAGCTGCGGATTCTTCTCGAGCGGTGAAGCCGAGGCCGGGCGAAGGCAGCGCCTCGGGCCATTCCCAGTTACGGCGTTCGATTATGGTGGGCGGTTCGTAGGTCTGCCCTTTGGCCAGCCGGCGTTCCTCCCGCCGCGTAGTCCAGAGCAGCACCGGGCCCAACGCCCGGGTCACCACCTGCGTCATCCAGCCGAACTCCCGGCCCACATCCTTGCGTAGCGACCGCACCCGTTCGCTCAGCGACCGATTCGTTTTTCGCAGGTGCTTCTCCATCGCCCACAATGCCGCCGCGTAGCCGTCCCGCAGAGCCCGCGCCTCCCACTGAAACCGCGCGCGCACCCGCAGGTCCGCATCTTCTTTGTAGCGCCGCCAGCCGTTCAGCGTGGTCCGGCAAATGCGGTAAATGCTCGGCCCATTGCGCTCGAAGTCGCGCCGGAACGCCTGGTCCAGGAAAATCTTGGAAGCCTCCCGCGAAATGGCTGCGTGCTGGAAATTGAAGCGGTCCTGGCCGTGGATGTCTGCCAGATCGACGCCCTCCAGCATCCGGCCCTGCTCCGTCATCTCGAAGAAAAGCGGCGTCCCGGGCACCGGCGTGTACAGCATGAACTGGTGAAAATCCGTTTCGTGCGCCACCGCGTGTTCGATCTCTTCGTGAATATTTTCGGGCGTGTGGTGTTCGAGGCCCACAATCGTGGACCCCAGCAGTTTGATGCCATGCTCGCGCAGTTCCGCCGTCAACGCCAGCGTGTCGGCATCTTTGAGCTTGAGGTACTTGGATCGCGGGGACTCGAGTCCCATCCAGACCCAGGAAATCCCCAGTTCCACCAGTTCCCGCATGGTGTACTGCCGGATCGCGTTCGCCGACGAAAACACGTACAGCGCCCATGCCTTGTTCTCACGCTTCATGTGGGCGAGCAATTCCATGGCACGGCGCTTGTGCAGCAGAAAATTTTCGTCCATCACGAAAAAGGACTGCACGTCCAGCTTACGCTCCATTTCCGCCATTACGCCGAACAGCTCCGAGCCCGTATCGTAGAAATTCAGGTACCTGCCCTTGCCGCCGAAGAACGAGGACGTGGTGCAGAAATTGCAGCCCAGCGGACACCCCACCGAAGGAATGATGGTGGCCGCCGTCCCGCCTTTCCGCTGCGGCAACTGCAATCCGAGGGTCCGCCCGCCGAATCCCGAGACGATCTCCGGATGCTTGATCGGCGCGCTATCGTCTTCGCCCAGGTAGCGGCGCATCCACGAGATGCCGTCTCCCTTGACGATGTGATCGGCGTCGATCATACCTTCCACGCCCGGAATCGCGGCTACGTGCCCGCCTACTACGATTTGGGCTTTGGGCAGAACCCGCCGCACCATCCGGCACATCTCCCGCACCTTGCCGACATTCACGATAATCGACGAAATGCCCACCACATCGTAATCGTGCGCCGCCAGTTCCTCTTCAAAGGCCTCGCGGGTGGGGAAGTCCAGCACCGTTGTGGGCGCGGAAATATTCTGCTGGATCATGAGGATCCCCCAGGACCGGTGGAACATGCGAAGCGAAAATGGTCCCTGTTCCCGGGTCACCTGGTTGTGGTAAAGCTCCATTGGGTTGATCTTGCGGCTGCCGAAGGCATCGTCCTGAGCGTAGGGGCCGAAAACGGAGCTGAGTAAAATACGGGCGCGTGTCCCCTTTGGATGTGTCATGGGATTTTGGGTAAAAATACCTTCAATGGTTTAACTGATATTATATACCCGTCCAAGGCGCGCCTCCTGCACGGAAATCTGCACGGAACCGGCGCTCGGCGATCCTATCCAAAGGTAAGGCTCTCACGGTACTCACAAATATCGCGGTGCCGAACTCACCCTAAGCTAAAATACGTTGCAGCATGCCAGGTGAGCCGATTTTGATTGTCGATGATACACCAGTCAATCTGAAGCTAACCCGGATCTTACTTGTTAACGAAGGATATAAGGTGCTTACCGCCGGCAGCGCGGAAGAAGCACTGGAACTGCTGCGCAGCTTCCATCCCCGCCTGATTCTCGCCGATATTCAGCTTCCCGGGATCGATGGGCTGGAGTTCACCCGCCGTGTCAAACAGGGCCCCGAAACCAGAGACATCATCGTGATTGCCCTGACCGCATTTGCCATGCAGGGCGATGAAGTCCGGGCAGCAGAGGCGGGCTGCGACGGCTATATCACCAAACCGATAGACACGCGTGCGCTCGGCCGCCGCATCCGGGAACACCTGGACAGCGCCCCCGACCCGCAACTGTCTTCCGTAGTCGCCCAGCAGTCCGGGGAGCCCATTCCGGAAGCCGAAGTCCACGCGCTCCGGCGCCGCTTTCTCGAGGAGGGCCAGGTGCAGTCCCGCCGCTGGCTGCTGGACCTGGATGGCGAGTTGAATACCGGCGAGGTTCAACGGACCGCGCACCAGTGGATCGGTGCTGCCGGCCTGCTCGGCTACAACGCCATCTCCCGCCTTGCCCGCGAGCTCGAGGCGAGCCTGCGCGAAAAGCCGGTGGACGCGTCGCAACTGCGCGACGCCCTCACCAATCTCGTCCTCGCCTTTTCCACCCCGCGCGAAGCCCGGGATGTTCCTGTACCGGATAGCATCATTCAGTCGCTCTCCGGCAAGCGCGTGGCCGTGGTGGAGTTGTCCGGCGCCGAACGCGAGCGCCTCTGCGTGGCCCTCGAGCGCACCAGCGCCATCCCTGTCTTTCTGGCCGGCTCCGATGTTCCCGGCGGCAAGGCTGTCGATTCCTGCGAACTGGTGGTGGTGGATGTGCGGCCGCCGGACCGGAGTTCCGCGTGGCTGGCGGGCCTCGAAACGCTGGCTTCCCGCAAGCCCCTCGTTTTTGTAGGCCGGCGAGACGACCTTCTCGATCTCAGCCCTCCGGTCCAACGCCTGGCTGCCGAATTTCTGATGGATGCGTGGGAGCCGGACGAAGCACTGGTCCGCCTCAGCCTCGCTCTTTCGCAGCCAATCCGCAATTCCCGGCCGGAGAGTGCCCGCATCGAGATCGCCACGCGACCCAAGATCCTGATCGCCGATGACGACCCCACGGTCCTGGCCCTGCTCAAAGCGGCGCTCGAAAACTTCGGCATGGAGTGCTCGACTGCAACCGATGGCCAGGCCGCGCTCGACACCCTGCGCCAACAGCCCATTCATGCCGCAGTTCTCGACCTGAACATGCCCGTGATGGACGGCTACCAGGTCCTTACCGCGTTGCGTGCCCACAAACTGGCAGTCCGCGTCATGATCCTGACGGCGCGCCAGCAGGAAAACGACGTGATTCGAGGCTTCAGCCTCGGAGCGGACGACTATGTGGTGAAGCCGTTCAGCCCGCTCGAGATCGTCGCTCGCCTGAAACGGTTGCTCCGGCAATGAGATCGGTGGAATTTACGGTATTGGCCGCGCTTCTGGGCCTCTACGGTATTTTCTTTGTCCTGCTTCTGATGGCAGCCTGCGTTCGTGGCGCCTTGTGGCAGCGCTGCCGCGAGCGGTCCGCGGGCCTCGTCCCCCACATTCACGATCTGCTAATTCGGTACCTGGCCGGGAACAACGATATGGCCGTTCTCCGGCCGGCTGCGGCCGAACATCGCGCCGACTTCGAATCCGCCGTCATGATGCTGCAATCCACCGTCGGCGGCGGAGCCCGCGACCGGCTGTGCAGTCTGCTGCTCGAACTCGGCCTGGTGCATGAGTGGTGCGAAGACACCCGGTCCGGCAACTTGTCCACTCGCCGTCACGCCTTTAGCCGGCTCGCTTTCGCCTGCTATCACGAACCGTGCCGCCGCGTGGCCGGAGACTTACTGCTGCGGGGCCTGGAGGATCCCGATCGGGAGATCGCCCTCTCCGCTACCCGCGCCGTCATCCACTCCGGGGATACCGCCGAAATTCAGCAGGTGTTCGAATTTCTCATCCGTCAGGACTTAGGCGACCGCATCCTGTTGCATGGCGAGTTGCGCCCTCACGCCGTTGCGCTGAGTCTGCACCCGATTCCCGAGTTGCTCGCTTCCGGCGACCGCGAGTTGATGCTCTCCACGCTGCAGACTCTGGTGGCATGGGAACGGGCCGTGCCCCTGCGCCATCTCGATCGCCTCCTCGAAAGCGAGGATCGCGAGATCCGTCTCGAGGCGCTTCGTCTCGCGCCCCTGGTGCCGCTTACCCGCCAGAATCGCGAGGCCATCGTCCGGACGCTGTCCGATCCCGATGCCGATCTCTCCGCAACCGCGCTGATCACCGCGACGCGCCTGCGCCTCGAGGAGTCTCTGCAACATGCCGGCCGGTTGCTGCAAGCCGCGCCGGCCGAGGTGACACGAGCGGTGGCGGAGGGGCTCGCCGAGTTGCCGGATGGTGCGGCGCTTCTCAGACAATTGGAGGCCGTCCCGGATTCCATCGCCGCGATGGCCGCGCGGAATGCCCTGGCGCGTTTCCCGGTGCAGGAGGGCCAATGACTTTTCTGTCGCTGCTCGTGCGAGGCCTGGCATGCTTCCTGCTTGCGTGCGGGGCAGCCGCCTTCGCCGCGCTGATCAAGGGCGCTCTTGTCCTTCGACGTCTCCGCGCCGCGGAGCCCCCGGACAGCGACTTGCGGCTTGTCTCTTCCACGCTGCTCCCGCCTGTCTCTCTTCTGGTAGCGCCGCCCGACTTCTCGAAGGCAAGCATCGCCTTCGTCCGCCGCCTCCTGGGACTCCAGTACGGCACGTTCGAGGTGGTGTTGGTGCTGGATGCGCCCGGCGACGAGGCCATGGCAGCCTGGACGGAGGAGTTCCATCTCGGCCTCTCGGCGCGCAGGAACTTCGGCCGGCTCCCCGCTCCAGCCGTACTCGGAATTTACGAATCCCACGACGCGATCCGGCTGGCGGTGGTGCTGCAGAATCGCGGCGGTGCCGCCCGCGCCCTCAATAACGCGCTGAATGTGGCGGCGTTTCCGTTGGTCGGGCTCGTAGACAGCCGCAGTGAGTTTCAGCCGACCCTGCTACTCTCTTTGATTAAGCCGTTGCTCGATCCACGACAGGGCTTTTCTGCCGCGTGCGGAATAGCGTGCGAACCTTCGGGTGGCGGCTGGCTCGCGGGTTTTGCCGGCCTCGAGCAGATCCGGCTCTGGCTCACTCGGTGCGCTGCGTTGTCCTCGTCCGGCGGGTTGGTGCCTGTGGCCGGCGCCGCCTTGATCGCGCCCCGAGATACCGTCGTCGCAGCCGGCGGTTTCCGGTCCACCATGCTCGAGCTCTGGCTCCATCTACAGGGAGCCGGCCGGAGCGCGGGACGCCCGTTCCGCACCGCCTTTGTCGCGGAGCCTGTCAGCCGGCTTCCCGAGCCCTCCACACGGAAGGAACTGCACCGGTCTACGGCCGAAGACCAGGCAGGCATCGGAAGCGCATTCCGCGGCCGCAGCCGCATTGGCGGTGGCTTCGCCGGCGCGGGCCGCACGCTTCCCTCGCTGTTCGTGGCGCGATTCATCTGGCCGTTGGCCGAAACGGCCGCGTACCTTCTCGGCGCCGCGGCGTGGTGGACCGGACAAATCGATACGGCGCTCGCCGGCACAATTCTGCTCGCCACGGCTGGGACCAGAATTCTGCTCTCGGTGACCGCCGTCGTGATGTGGGACCTCTCCCGCCCCGGCGGCACCAATCCCGCCCTGCTGGCGGGTCTCTTCGCCGCCGCCCTGCCCGAAAATCTCGGCTACCGGCAGTGGCGGAACCTCCGGCTTATCGCCGCCTTCTTTCACCAGTGAGCCGGAACGGATCGGGGCGTCAGCCTTCGCCCCATTCGGCCTACCTCGTAATCAGCCGTACCGGCCCCAGCAAGCCCGACGGCAGCGGCTTCACCGAACCCATGTCTTGCGCCTGAAACCGCTCGCCGTATTTCGCGTTCAACTCTTTGTAGTCCGGCAGCGGCCCCTTCGCCAACTCGTTCAGCGCCGTGTTCGCAACCACGACGCGAATCGTGTTCTCTCCCGGCCGTAGCAATCCCGTCAGGTTCACTTCATACGGCGCGCACCACACCGATCCGGCCCGTTTCCCGTTGACGTACACGACCGCCGCGTCGCGCACCGGGCCTTCGAACATGGCCCGCATCCCGGCCCCGCTCCGCCGATCCTGCGCGGTCAGCGGCGTGCCCTCGCCGAAGTTCAGGAAGATTTCCCGTCCCACTGCGGCCGGCACGTTTACGGTCCGCTCGTACGTGGCCGTGCCCGAATAATACTGCCTCTGCGGGTCGGCCGTCCACGATGTGCCGGCATTCATCGTCACCGGCTGGCCGCCGCCGTCAAACGTCACTTTCCAGCCGCTCGTGAGGTCGATAGGCGACGTCCCCGGCATGGTCGTCTTCGGTTGCGCGGCCTGCCCACGGCTGAAGACCACCACACGCGATTCGTAGGGAGCAAGGTCGAGTTCCAGCCGGTTCCCGGCCGCGGGCGCGATCTGCCCGTTGAGCGGGTTCCACCACGCCGGCTGCATGCCTTCCACCCGGAAGGCGGCCTGCGCCCGCACCGGACGATTGCTCGTGTTAGCCAGGAAGTACACCTCCGCGAAAGGCAGCTTGCGGTGCACGAAACCGATCTCCGGCGCCGTCGCCACATCCGCGGCCAGCGCCGCATGCAGTGTTTCGCCCAGTTTCGCTTCGTCCGTCACCAGCTTGCCCTTGCCGCCTTCAAAAAGGCTTCGCGACAACTGCTGGATGCGCGGGGTATCCCGCGCCGCCTCCATCAGCCCCGGTGCCAGCGACGGCGCGCGACGCGCCGCGATCAGCGTGCCGCCCCCCTGTACGAACTCTTCGAGCTTCCGATATGTCGCCAGCGGAATCCGCTGGACGTTCGGCAAAATCAGGATCCGGTGCTGAATCCCGTTCTTTTCGATCGCGCCGTCGTCAATGTAGTCGAAGTTGTAGCCTGCGTCCAGGATGGCCGGAATCACCGCCGGCCCGATCAGCCCGTCCACCGCCTGGTTCACCGAATCCCTTCCTAGCGTGAAGCCCGCAAAGGCATCGGAAGTCGGGATATACAAAGCCACATCGTTGGCCGGCTGCCCCTGCCGCATCAGGTAGCTGACCCGCTGCAAATACAGGGCCACGTCCGGCATTACCAGCCACCACGGGTTGTGCTGGTTGAACACCGCCGCCGCGTAGAAGCGCCAGCCGGGCTCGCCCGCTTCCGGAGGCGAGTAGGGCCACCCGTGCCCGATCAGTTGATTAATCCCTTGCAGGAAGTGCAGGTCGGCCTCCGCCTTCATGTCGAGCGGCGTGGCCGCAAACACCGGCGAGTGCAGCCATGTCCAGGTTTCCGACGAGGTGATCGGCTTTCCATAGAGATGGCTGGTAGAGGACGCCCATCGCGACGTCGAAAAGCGCCGCCACTGCGTACCCTCGCCTTCCGGCAGATCGACCAGCGCCCCGCTCGAAAGCGTCACCGGCGGAATGCCGTAGGTCTGGGACCGGAACAGCGTACCGTGCTGCCTGGCCCATGCCGTCATGGGTTTCAGGTAGCGTTCGTCGCACAACTCGCTCAGGGTCTTGCCCCAGTCGTGCCGGATGGCCGCGGTCTTGTCCCCGATGTTGCCGGCCAGCGCGGGCAAATACGGTTCCAGGTCGTACCCGCGCCTCTTCCGGAACTGCTCCAGCAGGTCATCGGTCCAGTCGGCGTTGTACACCTCCAGGCTGTCGCTGAAAACCGCGTGCGGCACATTCTTTCCCACCGCCGCAAGCAGTTTCTCGCCCACCTGCTTCTGGTGCGTCTCGACAGCCGCCGTGCTGTAGTGGTCCAGCACCCAGCCCTCCGCACCCACCGCCGGCCGCTTCACCGTTTGCTTCGTGCGGCTGGCGATAAAGAACAGCACCACCCGCCCGCCCGTCTGCGACTCCGGCACCTTGACCGCGCCCGCGGAGGCGGCCCCAAGCTGTTCGATTCCCTCGGCCGCAAACTGCCGCTGGTCGCCGCGCGCCAAAAACGCGGCCAGATATTTCTCGCCCGCCTGCACAGCCGGCACCGGCACTATGGTCGCGTTCGGGGGAACCGGCACCAGTTCGACACGCAGCCGCGCTGCCGCCTCCGTAACCGGGATGTGCGGCCCGCCGAACGGCCAGCCGCTTCCCAACGTGAGGTCGAACCGCAGTCCGATCTCCGCAGCCTTCGCAGCGGTGAATTTCACGTCGTCGAGGAACTCCGGTGAAAGGTAGGGAAGATTGCGGAACCCCTTCGCGGAATTATCCAGTTCCAGCGGATACACCGGCTGCACTTCGAACCCGCCGATGCCGCCCTGCTTCATCGTCTGCATCTCGCGTTCGAGTTCCGGTTTCACCACCGAAGGGCCGAACCACCACCACCGCATCATGATCTTGGCATCGTCCGGGGGCCGCTCGAACTCGCGCTGCAAGTCCGCGAGCGATGAAGGGGCCGCCGCCCATAGCAGGGCAGCCGTCACTGCCAGCACCACGGAAGCAATCTGTGCCACTCGTCCCATGGCTCTATCCTATCCCCGAAAAGGACCTGCTATGCTTTTGCTTTGCGCTCGTGACGGCTTCCATGCTGAACTGGCTCCTGATATTCGTTCCGGTGGCGATCGGGTTGGAATTCCTGAGCCCCGAGTCCCACACCCTGATCTTCATTGTGTCCAGCCTCGCCATCGTCCCGCTGGCGGGCTGGCTGGGAAAGGCCACCGAACAGCTCGCGCACCACACGGGCGAAGGGCTGGGCGGCCTCCTCAACGCCACCTTCGGCAACGCCGCCGAACTGATCATCGCCATCGCAGCGATGCAGAAGGGCCTCTATTCGGTCGTGAAGGCTTCGCTCACCGGCTCCATTATCGGCAACATTCTGCTGGTGCTCGGCGCCGCCGTACTGGCCGGCGGACTGCGCTTCAAGAGGCAGCGCTTTAACGCCACCGCAGCCCGCTCGCAATCGACTCTGCTCACGCTGGCCGCCATCGCGCTCATCATGCCCGCCGCCTTTCACTACCTGGGCGGACCGGGCGGGCGGGAGGCCGAACACGACCTGAGCCTCGAGATCGCCATTGTCCTGCTGATCAGCTACGCTTTGCACCTGCTGTTCTCGCTAAAGACCCACAAGCAACTGTTTGCCGGTGAAGCGGGAGAAAACGAGCACGGCCCGGCCCCCTGGACCATCACCCGTTCCCTTCTCGTGCTGGCCGGAGCCACCGCACTGATCGCCTGGATCAGCGAGATACTCGTCGGCTCGGTAGAGCCTGCCGCCGAAGCGTTCGGTATGACCCGCGTTTTCGTAGGCGTGATTGTGGTCGCGATCGTCGGCAACGCGGCCGAACATAGTACTGCCGTCATGATGGCGCTCAAGAACCGCATGGAGCTTGCCATGGGCATCGCAATCGGCAGCAGCCTTCAGATCGCTCTCTTCGTGGCCCCGGTCCTGGTGCTTCTGAGCCACTTCGCCGGACCGCGCCCGCTCGATCTGGTCTTCACTCCGGCCGAAGTCCTGGCCGTCTTCGTCGCGGTTCTGATTACCGGACAGGTGGCCTCGGACGGCGAATCGAACTGGCTCGAAGGCGTGCAGTTGCTGGCCGTCTACGCCATCCTCGCAATGGTCTTCTATTTTCTTCCCGAAGCGGCCGATGCGACCGGCGGAGCGGCGCGTTAGTCCTCGCTACCGCAGTTCCAGATTTCGCACCACGACCGAGGGCTTGCCGCCGCTGCGCAGCAGGTCGGTCACTGTCAGCTCGATCGTGTAATCGCCCGGCGGCGGCTGCGCTCCCAAATGAACGATGCCGCCCACCAGCCGCTGGCTCGGATTTGCCGCAGGCTCGAACTCCGTCACCGCCGGCTCTCCGCTGAAGATCGGGCGTCCGTCGCGATACACCCTGACAGTAGCCTCCAGCCGCGATTTTCGCTCCGTAGTGGCGCCTGCGTTGCGCACCGGGCAGGTGTAAAGGATGGATCCCCCCGCTTCGAAGACGGCCACGCCCGGCATGTCGCCCGCCCATTTTGTTTCCTCGCCCGGCGGTCTACGCAGGGACAAACCGCCAAGATTGGGCGCACCGGGCTCTTCGGCCGGCACATCGATGACTTCGCGCACTTGCCCCGCGCGTCCGGTAGTCTCGTCCCGCACGAGCACGTTTAATATGTAAAGCCCCTCGGAAGGGACCGGCATCGTCGCGGCGACCGCGCTCGCCCGCATAGACGCCTTCTCCGCCTCTCCCGCCGTCAGCCTCACGACCTGCAAACCCTCGTCGCCTGAGCGGCCTCTTTCGTCGAACAAAGCCGCCGCGAGTTCCATCACGGCCTGCTGCTTGCCGTCCGCGAACAACGTCCAGGACATCTCCGAGGCGTCCAGCCCGATGGTTGTTTGCAGGCGGCCGCCCCCCGCCGCGGAACCGTCCACCAGGAGTCCCAACCGCACCGGCAGGTCCGCGGACCCGAACGGCGATGCCAAAGCCCTCGACATTTCCACCTCCGGAGTCGCCGGCTCCTCTTCGCCGCCGATCCCCGGCTCCAACAGCTTGAACTGCAGCCCTGAAACGCCCGCCTGCACCGACAGGTTCTCGAAGCGGCGGCCACCGCTCGCGATATCGAGGGTTGCCTCGCCCCCTTCAAACCGCAAGAGGTAGGATCCGCGCAGGTCGGCGAGGACCCGGTCGATCGCCTCGCCGGGGTTCAGCGCGCCATCGAAGACCCTTCCGCCGCTCTCGCGCACCACGGTCTGCAACCCGGGCAGCAGAGCGGGTCCGGCCTCGCCATCCGCAACCCCCATTTCCACCAGGTAAACCGTCGTCCTGGCGGACTGTGCCAGTTCATCCAGCCACGCCCAGTCTTTTAATTCCGTCCGAAACCGCTGGCAAAACACCACCAAGACCTTCCGGCCCTCGATCCGTCTCGCCCCCGTAAGCGCCAGCCGGAGCGTTCCCGCAGTGGCCACGGAAAAACGGCGCTCGGGGCTGCGCCTTGCCGGCACGCCGCCATGGATGCCCTCCGCCGCCAGGCGCAACACCTGCAGGTCGGAGGTCAGTTGCTGCGAAATGCCCGTCCCGGATCGCGTCCTGAGGATCGACGCGCGGTCCTCAGGCCGCAAGTTGCGATCGATGAAAGTTCGCACCGCGACTCGCACCGGTTCCAGGTTTTCGAGCGGCAGATTGTAGTCGTCTACGAGCAGCACGAACGTCCGCGGCGCGTCCGGCGCTGTGTACACGGCGTCCACAACCTTCAGCGCGTTCCCGCCCTGTGTCAGCTGAAAGTCGGAGGCCTTCAGCCCGGCAGCTTCCCTACCCTCCGCATCCGTGACCAGGACTTCCGTGAAGCCGGCTCCCTCCCCTGCCGTCCCCGGCACGGCGGAGGGCGGGAACTGCGCCCACGCGGCCGCTGCGAACCACAGCCCCAGGGTCAGCGCCGGCCTCATGCCAGCCCCCGGAGCGCTTCGTCCAGCGACTCCAACACGAAATCCGCGTTTGCCCTGGTGAACACCATCGGGGGCTTGATTTTGATCGCGTTGTGCAGCGGACCGTCCGTGCTCAGCAGGATGCCCCGGTCCTTCATCCGCTCAACCAGGTCCGCCGCCTCTTGCGCGGCCGGTTCCAGGGTCTCCCGGTCCCGCACCAGCTCGAACCCCAGGAACAATCCCCGTCCCCGGACATCGCCGATGAGCTCGTGCCTTCCCGCCAGCTCACGCAGGCCCCCGAGGAGGTGCGCGCCGGTATCCCGCGCGTTCTCCTGCAGTTGCTCTTCCGCGATCGCGTCCAACACCGCGAGCCCGACGGCGCACGAAACCGGATTTCCTCCGAACGTGTTGAAGTACTCCATCCCATTGGCGAAGGAGGCCGCGATCTCGCGGGTAGTGACGACGGCGCCCATGGGGTGGCCGTTGCCTATCGGTTTGCCGAGGGTGACTATATCCGGCATCGCCCCTTGTGAGGCGAACATCCAGAAGTGCGACCCGGCGCGGCCGAACCCGGTCTGCACCTCGTCCGCCACCGCCACTCCCCCCGCTGCGCGCACCGCAGCGAATGCCCGCTCCAGGTAGCCCGCGGGAGGGACGATCTGGCCCGCGCAGCTCAAGGCCGATTCGCAGAAGAACGCCCCCGCGCCGTTCCGCCGCACGGCCTCCTCCACAAAGTCCGCATACTGTAGACCGGAACTCGCATCCCGATAACGCCCCCGGTACACATCCGGCATCGGGACAATCTCCACGTGCGCGGGCTTTCCGCGTCCGCCGGGCCCTGCGAATTTGTAGGGGCTGATGTCGATCAGCGCGTTCGTGTTCCCGTGGTACGCCGTTTCCACCACCACCACGCCCTCCCGGCCGCTGTGCGTCCGCGCCAGGCGCAACGCGAGCTCGTTGGCTTCACTTCCGCTGCACACCAGGTACACGACGCTCAATGGCTCCGGCAGCGTACCCGCAAGCCGCTCCACATAATCCACCAGGTGTTCGTCCAGGTAGCGCGTGTTCGTGTTCAGCCGCGCCGTCTGCCGCTGCGCCGCCTCCACCACGCGCGGGTGCGAATGGCCGACGTGCGCCACGTTGTTGACGCAATCCAGGTACGCCCGGCCTTGCGCATCGTAGAGATATTGGCGGAACCCACGGATGATGTGCAGCGGCTCGCGGTAGGCGATGCTGAGTGACGGCCCCAGACGCGCGCGGCGGGAAGCGAGCAGTGCGGCCGCGGGGCGAGGCTTGTCCAGCCCGCATGCCCTCCGGAAAACCTCTACCGGCCACTCGGCGGGCATGGCGGCAATCTTCTCGAGCATGGCCCAGGCGGCCGTGTTGGAGATCCTCAGATAGTCGTTGCGAGGCGCTTCCCGCGCCTGCCACTCGCAGTTGCACACGCTCATCGCCAGCCGGGTCGCCGCCAGCGTGAACAGAACGCCGATTTCCGCGTCCCGGAGCGGGCGTACCTGGTGGTATGCGGCCGTGACTTCGGCCGCCGCCGCAATCGGGTTCGCTTCCCCCAGCATGGCGTAGGCGAGCGCCACGGCCAGGTTGCACACGGTCGCCGAATGCACCACATCGCCGAAATCCAGGATGGAGACCACGCGCTTCCCCTCTCCGTCCGTCAGCACGTTATAGTCGTTGGCGTCACCGTGGATCACACTCACCGGCAACAGCCCCCAGTCGACTTGCTGCCAGGCGTCGAAGATCGGTCCCACGATGGACCGCTGCCAGCGTGAAAGCAGTTGCAGGTGAGGCAGGGCGAGATCCGCCTGCCGGATGTCCCAGTGGAGCGTCCGGTGCGCCGCCGGATGCACGAAATCGCGCAAGGCGAGATCCATGCGCGCCAGGCCGGCACCGAGCGAACGCAGCACTGTCAGCCCCACAGGCTTCGATTCGGCCAGGCAAACGCCGTCCACCCAGCTCAGCATCCGGACGAAATACCCGCCGTAGTGCGCTATGGCCGCTCCCGATCGGGCCGGTAGCACCTGCGGCCACTCCATTCCGGTCTCTGCCGCCGCCAGAACCTGAATGGCGCGGTTTTGCAGATCGAGAACCGGCTGCTCCTCGTCCGCATTTGCGATCTTCAGAACGTATCTGTTTCCAGAGGCATCCGTCAGCCGGAAATTCTGATCGCGTTCGCTCGGCAGGGCCAGTGCCTCCGCCTCGACCCCGTAGAGTTCACGGGCTACAACCACAGCCTCCGTCGCTGAAAAGCACGGCGCGTTGCGCACCACTGGCGTCACAACGGTCAGCATACCCCGGTGCGCGCCGCGCTGTCAGAACCAGACCTGGCACTACTGTTCGCAGTTCGCCGATTCTTCCTCGCGAACCTCTATCCTCAGGCGCTCCAACTCCATCGCCAGAGAGCCCAGCGACCGGCTGCAAGCCGCAATCTCGCCGCGCGCCGCCATGTCCTCCATCTCGTTCAGCTTCCACGCCAGCGCAAAGGCTCCGAGATTGGCGCACGCACCTTTCGAGGAATGCGCCAGCCGTCGGCAACTGTCGGCATTCCCTTCCGCGATCGCTCCACCGATCTGCTCTACCTTGTCCGAAGCGTCTTCCAGCAACGCCGTCAGAATCTCCCGGATCAGCACCGGATCGTTCAATGTCACCTCTCGAAGCTGTTTCTGGTCGAGTATTTTTTCCCGGTCGAAGGTCCGCACACTTATCCATCGGAGGAACGGCGGACCTTCGTTAGTGTTGGCTGGGAATAAAGTGAAGTGGTGCGCCCCGCCGTATCGAGCGTACTTACCGGGGTCGGATCGGGCCGAACTGAAAGCTGCTTTGCAGAACCCGCATCCCGCTGTCCACCAGAGCAGTGACCGTGAACGCCGGCGAGGTCGGTGTACCGAAGCGCATATCCACCACCTGCACGCGCTTGGCATTCTCCGGCTCGGATACCGGCTCCACCCGCCACAACGGAAACTGCGAGAAGCGCAGAAATTCCTGGAAAACGTAGGTTTTACGAGCTAGCATCGAGGGCCGGATCGGCGTCCGGCTTATGATAAATCGCGGATCGCGTCGGGTCGAATTCGTTCGCCAGGCTGAAATCCTGCACTGCGTAGAACCCGTCGGTTTCTACTAAAGCTTTCCACATCAACGGATTGGCCAGGTGCGGCATGGCCGCCACACGCACCGGCTCGGCCCTCTGGTAAATATGGGCGCCAGCCACCGCCACCGCCCGTTCGTGCAGCACGTTTCTCCCGGAATTGTATAGCACCACAAAGAGCAGCGCGGCCCACGCCCAGCCGCGCCCGTAGTTCCGGACCTTTGCCGCGCCCGAGCTGATTTCCGAACTGACAAGCCTCGCCAGAAACGGACCCGCCACCCCCAAACCGAGTGCCGCCCAGATCCACAGGTCCACTACGTTGGTGATGTCCAGCCGGAACCAGCGTCCGGAAAACGGCAACAACAGCCGGATTCCGTAGACGTTGGTCCAATCGAGAAGCAGGTGAGTCAATACGGCTATGGCCGCGGCGGCCCATGCGCCCTTCCAATGAATCCGCTTCCGGCCGATCAAAGCTACCAGTACCACCGGCAACAGCGCCATGAACGGCAGCGCCGCCAGCGAATGCGTCAGGTGGCGATGATAGTGCAGATAGTTGAGCTGCCCGCCGGCGGCAGTGACGATGTCCACATCGGGTGCGTTGGCGGCGAGCAACAGAATGGGAGTCGCCAGGGGAGTCCAGCGGTTCAGGCCGGCCCGGCTCAGAAACAGGCCGGTCGCCGTGTGAGTGAGTGGATCCATTGTTCAGTTGACCGGTTCCCATTGTAGGGCAGCCCGCGAATTCGCAGCTCATTCTGCACGGTTTCCGTGCGGGACCGCCTTGTCCAAAAGGCGTACCCGCACGGAGCCCCCTAGGCCGACAACGGCAGAGCGTACCGCCATTTCTTCCTGACAGGCTGCGCTTCGGCGGGTGCCACGGCCGGCCCCCTCTGGACGACACCCGCGAAATATTCCGCCACCGGATACAAAGAGTACGGCTCCATTTCCGCAAAAGCCCGTCCCAGTTTGCGCTGGATCCGGTAGGCAACATGAAAAAACTCGCCGCGGTCCATCTTCATCTGGCGGCAGCAAAGTCTGTAGCTGGCTCCCAGAAGGTAATGAATCCGGAAAATGCGGTGCTCTTCGTCGTCCAGCACCCGCTTCGCGATCAGCGAAAAGTCCGCCATAAACTCTTCCCGCTTGCGGGAATAGGTTCGCCGGCCTTGCGGCCCGGGCGACAAATCCAGCGAAACCGTCTTGAGCGGCGAGCTTTCCACGCACTCCCGAAAACGGTGGTAGCAGGCTTTAAAAATAGCCCGGAAGACGCAATGGCACGGCCTTTCCAGTCCTTTGCGGACCAGGCGGACACCGTCACCTTGACACCACGTGCACGATGCTTTCGCCAATCCAATTGAGTTCGATCGATTCCATTCCATATTAGCTGTCCTTCTGGCAGGAGCCTTTAATTTCACGGCTGTTGCCGTTCGTAAAAACTATCCCAAATCTAACCCTTCCTAAGAAAACGTCAATCCTATTTCAAACCCGGATCTTTCAATTAGGAGTATTACCATAATGGTGAGAAATATTACATTTGGTTTGTTTCTGCCATCTTAGGTATAATTTACGGGTACAGGAAAACCCTCTGGACCATCGGGTATTTCTTAGCAAGTACTAAGATTTTCAGTACGACCCTATTTCATATGGAAATCACCCGGACCCCCTTGAACTTCCACGCTTTGCAGGTGCTCCTCCTCGAAAGACTCCGTGAACGGCTCCGGGCGGGAGAAATCACCGAACGCGGACTCTCCCGCATTTCCGGCATCTCACAGCCCCATGTTCACAACATCATCAAGGGCAAGCGGGCGATGTCGGTCGGCACCGCGGACACTCTCATGTTCCATCTACATCTGGATATTCGGGACCTCTTAAAGCCCCATAACCCCGATCACAGGCGCGGCTGAACATTGGCCCTGTGTGTGTTCAAATGGACCTGGGGGATGAGGAACGTTGGGGCGATCGCCGGAACCGCGGGCGGCTCAGGACACGCGGCTGAAACGTCTGGTCAAGAAGATCGAGTCGCTGGCGGCGAAAGACGCCAGTGTCCTTCAGCGGACGCGCGAAATGGCGGATCTGCGACAGGCAGCGGCAATCCGCATCCACGCCATTTGCGCCGAATTCGTCAACGAAATCAACGCGTTGCTGACCCAGAGCGAACTGACACTCGACCCCGAGGATTTCAGCCGCGGGTCTTTCAGCGACATTTCGCTGAACCTCATCCAGATCAACGTCCGCGGCCGCATCCTCCAGGTGGAATTCAGAGCCACGCCGGAACTCGTTTCCACAGAGGACTTCCGGGTTCCTTACACCCTTGAAGGCACGATCCGGGCATTCAACCAGGAATTGCTCGAGAAAGACCTCATCGAGGAGCAGTTGCTCTTCTTCACCCTTGAAAAGGAAGGCGGAATGTGGCGGTTCTTCGATGCCCGCACTTATCGCTCCGGCCCTTTTAACCGGGACTATCTGGTTTCTCTGATGGAACAGCTGATCTGACGTCGGGACGCTTTCGGCCGTGCGGTTATCTTTCGATCTCCTCAGAAATCCGTTCTCCCTTTTCTTTAAAAAGCTGGCACCTCCCGCTTGAACGGTCAAACTTACGGTGATAGACTCTTTCCCCAGCATCGCTTTCACAGACTTTTGGGGCCACTTTTATCCAAGATAGGAGCATGTATCTGACCGGACGGGAGACCAGCGGCCGCCTGTTTACGCCTGGATCAGATCGCTTATCGACAGCACGTGGTGGGAAAAGTTGTGGAGCGGTTTATTTGAGGAGAAGGCAAATGACCCACAGAGTGTTTCAGGCGCTGCTGGTTTTTCTCGCGATCAGCCCGGTGTTTGCGCAGGACACGGCAGTCCTCACGGGAACTGTCACCGATTCGAGCAACGCGGTTGTTGCCAACGCGCAGGTTATTGCGACCAACGTTGCCAATAATTTCGAAACTACAACCTTAACCAATGCCGAGGGACTCTACCGCATTCCGTTCCTCCGTCCCGGCATGTACCGCGTGCGGATTGCCGCTCCGGGATTCAAAAGCTTCGTCCGCGAGAACGTCGAACTACGCGTGGGCGCGACGCTGCCGATCAACGGTACGCTCGAACTCGGCGCCGTCTCCGAATCGGTCCAGGTGACCGCGGCTGCCCCCCTGCTCGAAACCGAGACATCCACGACCGGCACCATCGTCGATGGCGATTTCTTCCAGCGCATGCCCCTCTACCAGCGCCACTCCCGCGCCGTCCTCTACCTCACGCCCGGGGTCAACACCAGCGGGCTCGCCTATGCCGGCTCCCTCGGCGGCTTTTCCATCAACGGCGGCGCCACCAGCAACATCGGCTATTTCGAAGACGGCATGTACGGCGTGCAGCCGAGCGGCACCAACACCACCGACACGATTCTCAGCACCATCGAAGAAGCCAAGGTCATTACCACCGTCCTGCCCGCCGAATACGGCCACTCCGCCGGCGGCGCCATCGTCATCGTGAAGAAGAGCGGCACGAACCAGCTTCACGGCGGCGCCGGACTGCTGTTCCGCGAAGGTCCCATGCAGCACCGCCGCTATATGCAGCGCGCCCGGTTCGAACAGACCGGCAACAGCCTCCACTTCTACCAGCCCGACTACAACATCAGCGGCCCCGTCTACATCCCCAAACTCTACAACGGCCGCAACAAGACCTTCTTCATGTTCGCCAGCCAGTACCTGATGGAGCGCCAGGGCGAGCAGATCTCCTGGAACGTGCCCACCGCCGAAGAGCTGAACGGCGACTTCAGTTATGGCGGCCGCCCCGGCGTCAACGCCATTTTCGACCCGCGTACCACCACCGTCACCAACGGCGTCTGGTCCCGCACCCCTTACCCCGGCAACATCATTCCCAAGTCGCAGTGGGACCCGGTGGCCACCAAGTTCCTCAGCAGCAAGGTCTGGGAACTGCCCAATTCCACCGGCACCCCGACCGCCACCGGCGCCACCGGCAACCTGATCCTGCCTCGCCAGAAATCCACCGACTGGGCCAACTACAGCCTGCGCCTGGACCACCAGTTCGCCAGCCGGCTGAGCATGTTCTACAACTGGAGCTTCAACACCCGCACCTCCTTCACTCCGAACCTGGACGTCGTCAACCTGCTCTACAATTCCTCCCAGCGCACCTCCACCGACGCGCAGACCACCACCGGCATCGGCGCCACCTACACCATCGCGCCGACCATGATCAGCGAGACGCGCATCAACTATTACCGTTTCCGCAACGACACCACGTGGCCCGGCTACGGCACCGATTTCGGCGCCCTGCTCGGCATCCCCAACATCGGCGCCGGCAGCATGCCCAACATCACCGGCATCCCCAACGTCGCCAACCCCAGCCTCAACGTGGAAGAGACCTTCAATTACAAGGAGGACATCAGCAAGCTCTCCGGCAAGCACGCCTTCAAGTTCGGCTACGACCTGATGCGCCTTCGCCGCAACAACTACTCCTTCGACAACAGCGCCGGCAACTTTACCCTCGCCGGCACCAACGGACTCAATCGCCAATGGCACCAGCATCCCCAACACGGGCGGCAACAGCCTCAGCCAGTTGATGGCGGCGCGGTCTCGACCTATACCATCACCACCAGCCTGCTCAGCAACCTGCCCCGCAACTGGGTCCATCCGGCCTCTACTTCCAGGACGACTGGAAAGTGACCCCCACCCTCACCCTGAACCTCGGCGTCCGCTACCAGGTGCAGAGCGCCGAGAACAACAAGTACGGCCAGGTGTCGAGCTTCGATCCCAACGGTGAGGACAACGTGGTTGCCGGCGGCAGGGGCGTCATCATCCACCCGACAACGCTTTATAAAAAGGACTGGAACAACTTCCAGCCCCGCGTCGGGCTGGCCTGGTCGTTCCACGATCAACTTCGTCATGCGCGCCGGCTTCGCCATTTCCACCGTCGATGAGCGTCTGCCCGTCGCGCCCACCGAGGAGTACGGCTCCATCACCGGCCGCATCGATACGCCCAGCGGCGACTTCCGCCCGCGCTTCGAGCTCAGCCAGGGACCGGTCGCCTCATTGCTGCAATTCCCGATCCTTCGCGCCGACGGCACCATTCCGTTCGCCGGTACCAATCTCTCCAGCCGCAGCGCCACCTGGGTAGATCCGACCCGCAAATCGCCGTATAGCATGAGCTGGAATTTCGGCATGCAGCACACCTTCGCCACCAACTACCTGGTGGAACTGACCTATACCGGCAACAATTCGGTCAACGGCTTCGAAAATCGCGAGATCAACGGAATCTCCTACGACTGGGCCAACAACCTGCGCCTGACCAACCCGGCCGCAGTTCAGCTCCTTCCTCAGCAACACCCAGATCTACCGGCCGTACCCGAACTTCGGCAACATCAGCTTCCGCACCAACGGCGCCCGCTCCAACTATCACGCCGGCACCGTTAAGCTCGACAAGCGCCTATCGCACGGCCTCTCGATCCTGAGCTTCTACACCTACTCGAAGAGCATCGATTCGAGCAGCAACAACAACCTCATTTCACGCGATACGGACCGCGCCGAGAGCGGGAATAACCGAACCCACCAGTTCACGGCCAGCATGAACTACGAGCTGCCTTTCGGGAAGGGACGCAGGTGGCTCAATCGCGGCGGCATCGTCAACGCGATTTTCGGCGGGTACGATATGGTGTATCTCTACCGGATTTCGAGCGGCGACTCGCTCACCTTCGGCTTCGCCGGCAGCCCCTATCAATACATGCCCAACGTCGTCGCCACGCGCGGCACGCGTCCCAACTCCACAGGCGAGCGCGCCGGACTGCGCGACAACTGGCAGGACATCGGCGGCGACCGTTTTGTGCAGGCCAACCAGAACAGCCTGATCCAGTCGATGAGCTATTTCAGTTACCCGGACGCCTATACTTTCGGCAACGTCGGGCGCAATACTTTCGACCGGCAGCGCTTCATCGATTGCCAGTTCTCCGCATCCAAGGAATGGACCTTCAAAGAGCGCGCCACGGCCACTTTCCGGTTCGATTTCCAGAATCCGTTCAAGTGGTACAACCTTTCGGCGCCGAATACGACGGTCAACTTCACCAACCCGGCGACCTTCGGCAAGGTTTCCACCAGCACCTCCGACGAAGGCACCACGGCCAATGCGGGCGGTCAGCCCCTCATGAACATCACCCTGTCGTTCCGTTTTTAGGCCGATCGGCGAGCAGGCCGGCCCAGTCCGTAGGGCCGGCCGGGTTCTGCCGTGCGCCGCTGCCACACCGCCCGGCGAACACTACCGTTGAGCCGGTCTGGTTCGTGACTGCGTTCAACGGTTTTCGGCTGGGTTACCCACCTGGAACAGAACATCCCGCCGATTCGTTTCAACCCCCTCAAAGCCCTCCCTGCCCGGCCGATAAGTAGAAAGGATGGGGACGTTTAACTACTGCGGTTTGATGCTGCTCACCGCCTCCCTGGCGACCGGCCAGGAGGCCGATTCCGCCATAGACAGCCTGGCGGAACTGCAGCGCCTGATGCAGGTCGACGTGCAGACTGCCGCACTCCGGAAGCAGTCGCTCCAAGACGCGCCGGCCAGCGTCACCGTGATTACCGCCTCAGACATACGCCGCTATGGCTACCGCACTCTGGGCGAGGCCCTTTCCGGTGTGCGGGGCTTCTACATGATCTCCGATGGCGCCTTCCGCTTTGCCGGCGTTCGCGGTTTTTCGCTGCTCGGCGATTACAACATGCGGTTTCTCGTCCTCATCAACGGCCACCAGGTCACCGACAACGTCTATTCGGCCATGTATTACTTCGGGCAGGACTTCCCGCTCGACATGGACCTGGTGGACCAGATCGAAATCGTGCGCGGGCCGACCTCCGCCCTTTACGGAAGCAATGGGCTCTTTGCCACCGTCAATGTGATCACCAAAACCCCGGCCAACGCGGCGCGCGGGCAGGTGAGCGCCACAGCCGGTTCGTTCGGCTCCAGCAGGCTGGCGGCGTCCTCCACCTTCCGGATCGGGGGCGCCGCAGTGTTGCTCTCCGTCTCTGCCATTCGCTCCGGGGGCCGCAGTGTCGCGTTTCCGGAACTGGCGCAAGCGGGCTTTCCGCCGCCGGGAACCGGTCATGTCGAAGGAGAGAGCGGTTTCAACACTTTTGCCGGCGTGGAATGGGGAAATTGGAAACTTACCGCCCTATTTGGCGAGCACAATTCCATCGATCCGATCGGCTGGTACGGCACCACCATCGGCGACACCGGAACCCACGACCTGGAATCGCGCGACTTCGTGGAAGCCGCGTGGCACCGGCCGGCCGGAAAGGCAGGCGAGGTACGCTGGCGATTTTTCTACGATCGTTACCGATACGACGGCGTCTACGCTTACGGCGGCGACAGCCCCCACCGCAACTATGACGGTGCGCTCGGCGACTGGGTGGGAACGCAGTTTACGTTCCAGGCCCGCAGCGCAGGTGTCGGAATCGTCACGGCGGGGGCGGAGACCAACGTCGACCTGCGCAACATTCAATACGACTACAGCATTCTCGATGCGGACAAGACCCGGCTCGACGAGGAGTTCCGCCTGGACCACCGGCGGGTCAGCGGCGGCCTCTTTGTCCAGGACGAAATCACGCTTTCTCCGTCCTGGACCCTTTATCTGGGAGGCCGCATCGACGCCAATACTGTCGACAGCGCCTTCTTCTCCCCGCGTGCGATGCTGGTGAATACCGGTCGCCGGGCTACTTACAAGCTGATGTACGGCCGGGCATTCCGGAACCCTTCCACCTACGAACGCTATTGGGAGCCGAATCCCGAGTTGCGGGCGGAGCGAATCAACACGCTGGAATTTGCCCGGGAGCAGAACCTGCACCGCCGCATCAATCTGATCACATCCGTGTTCCATTACGGGCTCGCCAACCTCATTCAAGGTGTTCCCATCAGTTCAGACGTTTTGCAGTATCGCAACGCCTCGCGTGCGAGCGCCGACGGTGTGGATCTGGAACTGAACGGCCATCCGCTGGACTGGCTGGAAACGGTGGCCAGTTTCTCGGCACAGCGCAGCAGGGGAGCCAACGCCGGCGAGCGTTTGCAGAACTCTCCCGCCCGACTGGCGCAGTTCCGGGCCAGCGTGCCCCTCTGGCGCCACCGCATTCTTCTGGCCGGAGCCGCACGCTACCTCGGATCCCGCCTGAGCGCGTATGCCGAGCCGGTAGCGGCCAGCACGTTGGCCGACTTCACCGCAACCGTTCGGGGGGTGCAGCCTGGCCTGGACCTGCAGTTCGGCGTTCGCAACCTGCTGGACCGGTCGTATTCCGATCCGCTCAGCCCCGAGCACACGCCCAACTCTTTGCCCGGGGCCGGGCGCAACCTCTTCGTGAGATTGACCTGGCGCAATGAGTAACCGTCCCCATCGGTCATCGCCGGCGGCGAAAGCTGTTCTGACTCTTCTGCTCGCCTGCCCCGCAATGCCCAGCGGGAGTTCGGGGGCCGATCCGCCGGCCGATCTCGGTGTCAAAGCGGGATTCGTCGTCAATTTCATCCGCCTGGTCAACTGGCTTTCCATTCCCGGCGAGCAGAATTCCGCCGTGCTGCCCGTCTGTGCCTGTTCCCGTAGCGAATTTGCCGCCGCGGTTGAGAATGCGGTGTCCGGCAAGATGGTGGGGAGCCGCTCGATCGTCTTCCGGATCGAGGCGCCTCCCGATTTGCGCAAGTGCCGCGTGGTGCTTTTCGACCGGCAACAGTTCCCGTTCTCGCGAAGCGCCGTGCGAACCCTCCGCGGCGCTCCTATCCTCACCATCGGAAACGGTCCGGAGTTCGCCGATACCGGCAGCATGTTCCAGTTGGTCGTGGAGAGCGGAAAGGTACGATTCGACGTTTGTCTCGATGTTATCCGGCACAGCGGCCTGGAGGTCAACTCGGGGCTGCTCCAGCTTTCCCGAAATCTGAGGACGGACTGCGATGCGGCTAACTGAGCGGCTACTCGGTTTTGAACGGCTTTCCTTGCGCCACAAATTGATGACGGTGGCACTGAGCACCGGCATCATCGCTGTGGGATGCACTGCGGCCGGCCTCATTACTTATGAGTTAGTCTGGTTTCGCGGACACATCGCGAGCGGCGCCGCGACGACCTGCGACATTCTGGGCAGCAATGCGGCCGCACCCCTGCTCTTCGAGAACCGGAGCGATGTGACTGCCAGCCTCGCCGCACTCGCCAACGACGGCTCGGTCACGCACGCTTACGTGTTCAATGCGCGGAAAGAGCTCGTAGCGGAGTATCACAAAGAAGGCACACCCCACCCCGCCCGGAGTCCGGCCAGGCCCGAGGAAGCAGTTCGGCAGGGCCAGGGAATCGTGGTAGTGAGGCCGATCCGCGTCTACGGCGAGCTTGTCGGGTATATCAGCCTGGAAGCCGACCTGTCTCCGTTCTACGCACGGGCCCTTTCCTATTCGGGCATTACCGGCTTTTTGGTTCTGATCTCGCTGGCAGTGGCCCTTCTGGCGTCGCGGCGCATGCAGAGGAGCATTTCCGGGCCTCTGCTCCGGCTGGAAACCGCCGCCTTACACGTCTCCGCACACCGCGATTACGCCTTGCGTCTCGACTGCGGTACCCGGGACGAAATCGGCGCGGTGATCGCGGCGTTCAATCAGATGCTGGCGGAGATTCAGGCACGGGACCGGCGCCTTTCGGAGTGGAGCGAGGAACTCGAGGCTTTGGTGAGGGTGCGGACGCACGACCTGTTGGAGGCGAACAAGCATCTGAAAGCGGCCAAGAATAAAGCCGAACAGGCGGCCCGCGCCAAAAGCGAGTTTCTGGCGACGATGAGTCACGAAATTCGAACCCCCATGAACGGCGTGATCGGGATGACGGATCTGCTGCTCGAAACGGACCTTACCGCCGATCAGCGCGATTATGCAGAGACTGTTCGCCAGAGCGGCGAGGCTTTGCTCAGCATTGTCAACGACATCCTGGACTTTTCCAAGATCGAGGCGGGCAAAATGGAAACCGAAACCGTCCCGTTCGCGCCCGCGCTCGTGGTGGAAGATGCCATCGGGATCGTGAGAGAAAGCGCCCGAGCCAAAGGACTGGCACTCGTCACCCGGATCTCGGAAACGATTCCCGAAAGCCTTCTCGGCGACCCCGTACGCCTGCGCCAGATGCTGCTGAACCTGCTTTCCAACGCGATCAAGTTCACCGAACGGGGCGAAGTCCGCCTCGAGGCCGAAGCCGGGCCTCTTGAAAACGGCGTTGTCATTGTCCATATCAAGGTGACGGACACGGGAATCGGCATCCCCGCGGAAATCCAGCCGACACTGTTTCAACCCTTCACCCAGGCAGACTCCTCCACTACCCGCCGTTTCGGTGGAACCGGCCTCGGACTCGCCATCTGCAAGAGGCTCGCGGGTCTGCTCGGCGGGAGCATCGGGGTTGACAGCACACCCGACCGGGGATCCACCTTCTGGCTCCGGATTCCGTACCGGCTTGCTCCCGCGGGCTCGGCCGTGAACGCACCCGGGCAGCCCACGCCCAGGCGCAGTTCGTCCCTGCCGGCACTGGCCGATGCGGTTCAGCGCGAGACGCCCCGCGACAACGCCTCCAGCCGGCAGGAACGGATCCTGGTCGTCGAAGACAACGCTGTAAATCAGAAGCTGATTCACTGTCTCCTCCGGCGCCTGGGCTACTCACGCGTCACCACGGCCGGAGATGGGCTGAAGGCGGTAAAGGCGGCGGAAGTGTCCCAGTTCGATATCATCCTGATGGATTGCCAGATGCCCGTCATGGATGGCTACGAGGCCGCCGGCCGCATCCGTGCCTTGGAAAAGGGAGGGCGACGCACGCACATCATTGCGCTCACCGCGGACGTGCTCGGCGGTGTTCGCGAGCGCTGCCTGGCAAGCGGAATGGACGACTATCTCCCCAAACCGGTCCGCGCCGGTCAACTGGAGCAGAAGATCCGAAAATTTTCCGCAGGCCGAACGTCTGGCCGCGACCCGTGTCTCGCTCCCAAGGCCTGAGCCTGATTCCGGGTGCCGCTCTCGAATCGAGTTGGCAGCCAGTCCATCACGTTATGATGGCAGCAGCGACAGCAATGAGCCGACTAGACAACCTGCTGGCGTTTGCCGAATCTCACCGTCTCGCCGTGACAGGGTTCGCCGTGGCGCTCATTGCCGCAACCGCCATGGTGGACTGGCGGCTGCCCGATGTCTCCATTGGCTTTCTCTACCTGGTTCCGCTGCTTGTGTGTGCGGCCTGCCTCAGCCGGCTGCAGATCGTCGGAATCGCCATCCTGTGCGCCTATTTGCGTGAGGTTTTCGAGCCGGTACAAGGGGAAGTCGCGCGCGAGGGCGTCAGGCTGCTGGCGGCTTTTAACCCGCTCGACTGGGTGCCGGGATCGCTCGGGCGCGTGGCCGTAGTCGCAGGCGGATTCGTCGCTACCGGCTTCTTCGTCATCGAGCTCAACCGGCGGCGGCGTCTGCTGCTCGAACACCTCAACGAGCGCGAGGAGCAGATGCGGCTGCTGCACGAAGCCCAGCAGCAGGTGCAGATACTGATCGAAACCAGCCCCCTCGCCATTCTCATTCTTGACCATGAGGGCCGGGTGGTGCTCGAGAACGAGTCCGCCGCCCGGCTGCTTGGTTTTGAAAATCGTAAGCTGGAGGGCGAGCGGGTGGAGCCGTTCCTACCCATCCTCGAAAAAATGCGCCACCGCAGGCGCCGGAGCGGCGAGATCCGCACCAGCGTGGAATGCCGCGGCCAGCGGGCCAACGGCGAAGTATTTCTGGCGCACGTCTGGCTCTCCACCTACGCCACATCGAAAGGTTCGGGCCTGGCCGCTGTTATCTGGGACGCATCCGAGAACCTGCGGGACCGGGAAGGAGCCGGCCTCGATTCGATGATGGCTACTTCGCGCGTGCTTATCGGCGCGATTTCCCACGAGGTGCGGAACCTGGCCTCCGCGGCCTCGGTCGCCTATGCGGCGCTCAACGGTGCCACCCTCGCGGAAGCCGGGCGTAACGAGCGCTATCAGGCGCTCGGCACCCTCATTCTCGGCCTCGAGAAGATCGCCTCCTCCGGACTGCGGCTGGCCGCCTCGCATGAAGCCGTCTCCACCGATCTCGGCACGGTACTCGACGAGGCGCGCATCGTCATCGAGCCGATGCTCAAAGAGGCCGACATCGAGGTGACCTGGGAAGTGTCCGCCGGCCTGCCGCTGGTGCAGGCCGACCGGCACAGCCTGCTCCAGGTTTTCGTCAATCTCGCCCGCAACAGCCTGCGGGCGCTCGAGAAGTCGCCCGTCCGCAGCGTGCGCATCTCGGCGGCGCTCGAACGCGACCTGGTCGTCGTTCGTTTCCGCGACACCGGCCCGGGCGTCGCCCACCCCGACGAACTTTTCCGGCCGTTTCAGCCGAACGCTCATTCCCTCGGCCTGGGCCTTTATATTTCCCGCGCGATTCTCCGTGCGAACGGCGGCGGCCTGCGCTACGAAGCGCAGGAGCGCGGAAGTTGTTTTACCGTGGAGTTATGGCCAATCGAGACGGCGGTGGAAGCCTGATGGAAGCGAAAGGGACCAGGACCATCCGGGCGCTGCTGGTGGACGATCATGCGCTGTTCCGGGAAAGCGTCGCACTGGTACTCGGCAAAGAGCCCCAGTTCGAGATCGAACATTGCGGCAGTATCCGGGACGCCATTCAGCACCTCGAGCAGAAGGAGTTCGATGTGGTGCTGCTCGATCACGACCTTGGCAACGAGCGCGCTTCCCAGTTCATTCCGGCCGCGCGCCAAGCCGGTTTCGAAGGGCGCGTGCTGGTGGTGACGGCATGGGTCAGCGATACCGAGGCACGGCGCCTCATCCGTCAGGGCGTTGCCGGCATTTTTCTCAAGCAGGCTCCCCTGAGCGACCTGATGGAAGGCATCCGCCAGGTCACGGCCGGCGGCACGTGGTTCGACCCGTCTTTCTCCGAAACCGACCGCAAAGCCGTGGGAACCGCGCAAAGCACCGCTCCGGTTTTCAGCGAGCGGCAGCGCAAGGTGCTCCGTTATGTGCTCGAAGGCCTGTCGAACAAGGAGATCGCGTGGCGGCTGCAGATTTCGGAGAGCTACGTGAAAGCCATCCTGCAGAGCCTGTTTCAAAAGACCGGCGTGCGCACTCGCGGGCAGCTCGTTCGCGTGGCCTTCGAGCAGTACGAAGACCAGATCTGAGCGTTTTCGTCCGGCCTGCCCGGCTATGGCCAAAAGATACAGTGAGAGCCGGACAGGAACTGGCATAACGTAATGGAATACTCACAGCCGGACCTCAGACCCGGCAACCGAGGCATAGGGGTGAGTGTCGCTGTCGACACTCCCGGGGATTTGATTCTACGATCGTGAAAAGCATGGCCGGACCTCAGGCTCGGCCATGACTTCCTTTCGGATGCGATCTGTGGGATCCAAAGTCTGTGGTAACCAGCCGGCCCATCAGCAGTCGGATTGTTGTTTCGGGTGATTCGCACATCCCGCTGTGCACCTCCGACACCTGGATTACCGTGCTGCGCGGCGACACCAGCCATTGAAAGCGCTCGCTGCGGGATAGCCTCGCAATCGGACCCGCGGTTGCGTCGCCGGCGGCGATGCGAGGGAACGCTTCCAGATGCTCGCGCACGGCGTCATAGTCGATCTCCGGCCAGAAGGCGCGCAGCCGGTCTTCATCGAGGCGCACGCGGCTTTCGAGGAATCCATGCTCACTCGAGTGCAGCACGATGCCTGCATTGAGAAACTCGCCGCGCTCGGCGCAGGGCACAATCCTCACGATGGCGTAATCATACGAGTGCAGATCGGGCACGGACCGCCTCCTCGAGGAACGCCGGGGCGGATTCGAGCCGCGCCAGCAGGTAGTCGACGTATGCCGCGCGCTGGGCCGCAGGCGACTGCGCCACGGCTTCCGCCACGAGCCACGCGTCGGGAACGCTTTCGAGCACGCCTTCGAACACCTCGCGATTCAGGCGCGGCCGCAAGGCGGCATCCGCCTGTTCCAGGTCCGCTGCCCACCGCAAAAGGACGTGGTCGCGAATGGCGGGAAAGCGGGTTCGGGCGCTCTGCGCCGGATCCTTCCAGTCGTGGTGGAAGTAGAGCGCGGCGCCATGGTCGATGAAATACAGGGACTTGTGCCAGTACAGCAGGTTGGGGTTGCGCGCGGTGCGGTCGACATTGGTGGTGAAGGCATCGAACCAGACGGCGGCGGAGGCCAGCGGAGATACCGCGCGGTCGCCCGCGGCGGGATCGAACATCACCGATCCCGGAAGAAAATCAAGCGCCAGGTTCAGCCCGGCACTCGATTGGAGCAGCGTCCGGATTTCGTAATCGGGCTCGTTCCGGCCGAGCGCCGGGTCCACTTCCATCAGCACCAGTTCGGGCACATTCAGCCCGAGTGCGCGGCCGATCTCGCCGGCGACGATTTCGGCCACCAATGCCAGCGGGCCCTGTCCGGCGCCCCGGAATTTGAGCACGTACAACCCAAGGTCGTCGGCTTCCACCAGGCCCGGGAGGGAGCCGCCCTCGCGGAATGGGGTGACATATCGGGTAGCCAAAACGGTCCGCAGCATCGAACCCCAAGTTTAGCCGTTTCGCGCCTGAATCTTCACCCGACCCAAGCCTCCTTTTTGACCGAAACAGAGTACCATAGGCTATTCTCTGCACCCATGGGAGCGCCGATGCAGGCTGAAAAATCGCCAGAACTTCCGCAGAACGCCTATACACCCTTGGCGTCCGGCGAGGCCTACCAGCCGCTGGTTCCGTCCAAGGCCGTGGTGCCGGAACTGACCCCCCGTTCGATCGGCTGGGGCTTGCTGCTGTGCGTGATCTTCACGGTCGCCTCGGCCTACTCGGGGCTCAAAGTGGGCCAGGTGATGGAAGCGGCGATTCCGATTTCCATTCTGGCGATCGGGCTGGCGCGGGTCTACCCCAGGCGCTCGAGCGTCCTTGAAAACGTCATCATCACCGGTATCGGTGGCCTCGCGGGTTCGATCGTGGCGGGCGCTATTTTTACCCTGCCGGCGCTTTACATTCTGAAACTGGATCCCCATCCGGTCCAGACCATCTTCATTTGCCTGGCCGGCGGGTGCCTGGGCGTGCTCTTCCTGATTCCCCTGCGCCGATATTTCGTTCGGGAGATGCACGGCGTACTTCCCTACCCCGAAGCCACGGCCATCACCGAAGTGCTGGTGACGGGCGAGAAAGGCGGTTCGCAGGCCAAGCTGCTGTTGCAGGCCACAGCCATCGCGGGGGTCTACGACTTCTTCGTCACCACCTTTCACGTGTGGAGAGAGTTCGTCGATTTCCAGTTTCTGGGCGGTATGAAGATGCTGGCCGACCGCGCCCGATTGGTGGTGAGTTTCGACGCCATCGGCTTCATTTTGGGGCTGGGTTATGTGATGGGGCTGCGGAGTTCGCTGATTCTGTGCGCGGGCGGCGTGCTTTCCAATTTCGTGCTGGTTCCGCTGATCTGGCAAATCGGTTCCACGCTGCCGGACGCCGTCTATCCGGCCACCATCCCAATCTCGCAAATGACCGCCGCGGCAATTTTCCGCGGCTACGTGCGGTTTATCGGCGTGGGCGCCATCGCCACGGCCGGGATTTTCGGGATCTTGAAGTCGTTGAAGATCGTGGCGAGGTCCTTTGGCGTGGCGCTGCGCGCGTTTCGCCGCGGCGAAGGAGGCGGTTTCGAACGGACCGACCGCGATATTTCCGTGATGACGATCCTGGTGGGGGTTGCGGTGGGCGCGCTCGCAATCGGGATTTTTCTCGGAAATCTCGCTGCCTCGGCGACGGTCGTCGTGGCCGGATTGGTGCTGGCGCTCGTCTTCTCATTTTTCTTCACCTCGGTGGCGGCGAATGCCATCGCCACCACGGCGCGCAACCCGGTATCGGGCATGACCATGCTGACGATCATTATTTCGTCCGTGGTCCTGCTGCGCTTCGGGCTCTCCGGAACCACGGGGATGTTCTTCGTGATGGCGATCGCGGGCATGGTCTGCACGGCACTCTCGGTATCCGGCCAGGCCATCACCGACCTCAAAACAGGATACTGGCTCGGTTCCACGCCGGCGGCGCAGGAGAAGGTGAAGTTCCTGGGGGTGATTGCCGCGTCGGTAGCCGCGGGTCTGACAATCGTGTTGCTGGCGCAGGCGTTCCAGTTTGGCGAAGCGGCGCCGGGAGATACGCGGGTGGTCCTGCCTTCCCCGCAAGCCTCCATCATGAAGGCGCTGGTGGAGGGGTTCATGAGCCGGCAACCGGTAGCGTACGGTCTGTTCGGAGCGGGCGCCGCTGTTGCGTTGATCATGGAAATGCTGGGCGCGCCGGCGCTGATTTTTGCGCTCGGCATGTACCTGCCGCTCGAATTGAACTCGCCGGCGTTGGTGGGCGGCTTTCTGGCTCATTTTTTGAGCAAGCGCGGGGCAACCGTGCGCGAGCGCGGGGTGATCATCGCCTCGGGACTCATGGCTGGAGGCGCACTGGGCGGCGTTTTCGGAGCGGCTCTGCGGCTGCTCCCCGGCTATTCGGAGGACTGGATCAAGACTCCCTTCTACGACAACGATGCAGTAGCGCAGTCCATTTCCGCCCTCCTGTTCGTGGGCCTCTGCGTCTATGTGTGGTGGGGTTCGCAGCGCAACCAGGAAGAGAATAGAATCTAGGGCGAGGAGCAAGCCATGGCGTTGACACCGGACCGAAGACAATTCGCCAACCTGGCGGTGGGGGGAGTGGCGGCTCTGGCGTCGCTCGGGAAGGGCTCGGCCACTCTCAGGCCGATTCCGCCCGGGATCAAAATCGGCACCAGCGCGGGAGCCGCTACCCCGGACAACATGCGTTACCTGAAGCAGCTCGGGGTGACTTGGGTCAGCGTCGCTCCAATTCAGGAAACGGCGAACGCCGAGGGTTTCATCCGGCAGCGCGAACAGTGGGAAGCCGGTGGGCTCAAGGTATACAACATCGGCAGCGGCGTGGGTCCCAGCGGAAGCCTCCACAACATGCCGGAAGTAACACTGAATTTGCCAGGTAGAGATCAAAAGATCGAGGAGTACCTGAACTACATCCGCTACCTCGGAAAGGCTGGCATCCCGTATTCCACCTACGCGCACATGGGCAACGGGATCTGGTCGAGCGGCCGCATCACCAGCGCCCGCGGCTACGATGCGCGCGACGGCGATTCCAACAGCCCCAACTGGCGCGGCACTTGGGCCGGCAAGACGTACACCGAACCGCTCTCCCACGGACGTGTGTTCACCAAGGAGGAGATCTGGGAGAACTACAAATACTTCATCAAAAAGGTGGCACCGGTTGCCGAGGAGGCCGGTGTCCGCATCGGAATCCACCCGGACGACCCGCCCAAGCCGGTCATCGCGGGGGTGCCGCGCTGCATCTTCGGCAACTTCGAAGGCTACAAACGGGCGATTGAAATTGCCAACAGCCCTAACATCGGGGTGTGTCTTTGTGTCGGTTCGTGGCTGGAGGGGGGCGCCTTGACGGGGGCCGACCCGGTTCAAATGATCCAGTATTTCGGGCCTCGCAAGAAGCTTTTCAAAATTCACTTCCGCAACGTCAGCGCGCCGTTGCCTCATTTCAGCGAAACTCTGATCGACGACGGTTACTACGACATGACCAAAGTGATGCAGGCGCTGGTGGACGTGGATTTTGAGGGCATCGCGATTCCCGACCACGTGCCCACCCTCGGCGTGGCTCCCGGGGCGCAGCAAGGCCGCGGCACCGGCGAATACCGACCGAATCCGGGACTTGCTTACCTGCTTGGCTGCATGAACTCGATGCTGAAAGCGGCACAAAACCACAAGCGCAAGGCTTGAGGCATTTGCGCCGCTAGTCAAAGCTTGATATAACGATTTTCGGTATATCAAGACTTGACTAAATCTGACGATCTACAGCGGAAGCTGCCGCTTTTGCCGGCGGTCTTCCACATCATGCTGGCGTTGGCCGACGGCGATAAGCACGGCTACGGAATCAAACGCGAGGTTGAGGTCCGCACCGGAGGCATCATTTCACTGGGGCCTGGGACTCTGTACGGCACGTTGCAGCGGATGCTGGCCGGCGAGCTGATTGAAGAGTGCGACGGGCCGGACGATGGAGGGGAGCGGCGCCGCTACTACCGGTTGACTGGCCGCGGCCGCCAACTGGCCGCCGCGGAAGCGGCGAGACTCGAAAATCTGGTGCGGGTGGCGCGCGCCAAATCAATCCTGTCCGAGCCGGGGACCGCCTGATGCGCGCCTCCGCCGAATGGCTGTGCGGCCTGCTCGACCGCTGCTACGGCAAGGCCCTGGTGCTGTATCCGGCGGAATTCCGGGAGGAGTTCGGCCAGGAAATGATGCAGTGCTTCCGCGAGGATTGCCTGCGAACCGCTCGCCATCGGGGCAGCGGGGGATTGCTTCTGCTAAGCCTTCGCGTTTTGTTCGACCTCGCGTTTTCCACTCCAGGAGTTCACATGGAAATCCTACGGCAGGACCTTCGTTTTGCGTGGCGCATGTTGCGCAGCTCGCGGGGGTTCACTTTCACAGCCATTGCGGCACTGGCGCTGGGGATCGGCGCCAACAGCGCAATCTTCAGCCTGGTGTACGGAATCCTGCTGCGTCCGCTTCCCTTCCCGCAACCGGAGCGCCTGGTAATGATCTGGGACCGGAACCCGAAGGGAATCGAGCGGAATAACGTCTCTCCCCCGAACTTCGCCGATTTCCGGGCCCGTGCCGCGTCCCTCTCCAGCGTCACGGCATTCTATGAGGCGAATGCGAATCTCTCCGGACCCGGCGAGCCCGAACACGTGAGCAGCTACGTGGTTTCCCGCGAATTCTTCGAAGTCATGGGGGTGAGTCCGGCACTGGGCGCAGGTTTCAGACGCGGGGATTCCGCTCCCGAGGCGGTTCTGAGCCATGCGCTGTGGATGCGACGGTTCCACGGCGATCCGGACGTGGTTGGCAGGGCGCTGCGGATCGACGGGCGGAACTATGGGATTCGCGGCGTCATGCCGGCGGATTTCCGGTTTCCGTCGCCGGAGACGACCCTTTGGACCACGCTGCCGTTCGATCCCGAGGACTTCAGCCGGCAGGCTCACTTTCTGGCGGTGGCGGGCAGGCTCAAGCCGGGTATCGACCTGCCGCAGGCTCGGGCCGAACTCGAACTGGTGGCCGACGGCATGGCGCGCGAAAATCCAGCGTCGAACCGCGGCTGGGGCGTTACCGTGGTTCCGCTGCGAGAGCAGGTGGTGGGCGAGGCGCGCTCTTCCCTGCTGCTGATTCTCGGGGCCGTCGCTTTTGTTCTGCTGATTGCCTGGGCCAATATCGCCAACCTGCTGCTGGCCCAGGGTGCCAAACGGGAAGGCGAACTGGCCGTGCGAAAGGCGCTGGGCGCGAGCGCGGTCAGGCTGGGCCGGCAGGTGATCACCGAAAGCATGCTGCTGGCAGTGCTCGGCGGCGCCGCCGGACTGCTCCTCGGATTCACCGGCGTAGTGTGGCTGAAGGCCCTTCGTCCGGCGAACCTCCCCAGGCTCGATGAGGTGACGGTCAACGGCTGGGTGGTCACCTTCACGTTCGTCCTCTCGCTGATTACCGGTCTGGCCTGCGGCTTGGTCCCTTCCTGGCGGAGTTCGCGAATGGATGCGAATGCCGGGCTGAAGCAGGGTGGTATCCATCGCAGAAGCTTCGCCGGCGACCGGTCGCGCGGTTTTCTGATTCTCTTCGAGGTGGCGCTCTCCACGCTGCTAACTCTGGGTGCTGGACTTCTGGTCCGGACCTTTCTGCATTTGCAAAATCTCGATCCCGGATTTAATCCCGCCGGGGTTGTGAGTCTGAAACTCGATATGCCGCCGGCCCGCTATTCGAATACCAGCCAGCGCGCGATCCTGATCGGCGAGGCGTCGGCCCGCGTGCGCGCCGTGCCGGGCGTCGAAGCTGCTGGATGCATCAGCAATCTGCCGCTGACCGGCGGAGAAGGCTTCAACCGATTCGGGTTCACGATCGAAGGCAAAGACGATCCGGCATCTACGGAAAACCATCGCTTTTATGGCCGTTGGATCACACCCGGTTATCTGCGCGCGATGGCAGTTCCCTTGCTGCGGGGCCGCGACTTTTCCGAAGCCGACGGCGAAAACACGACGCCCGTGGCGATTATCGATTCGCTGCTGGCGAAGCGCTACTTCCCAGGGGAGGATCCCATCGGAAAATTCGTGCGGCTGAGCTACGCGCGGTCGGTACCCCGCCGCATTGTCGGCGTCGCGGGCGAGGTGCGGCTGCTGGGGCTCGACGTGGAACCGGCTCCGCAGATCTACATTCCGGTCATGCAGGAAGCGCGGGCCGTAACCATGACCCTGGTGCTCCGTTCGACGCTGACGCCGTTCGCCGCCGCGCGGGACGCGCGCGCCGCACTGCGCCGCCTCGACAACAGCCTGCCGGTTTACGACGTGCAGCCGATGACGGAGCTGGTGTCGGACTCGATCGCGGCGCGGCGGTTTAACACGCTCCTGATGGGACTCTTCGCGGCGCTGGCGCTGCTTCTGTCGGCCGTGGGGATCTACGGCGTCCTTTCGGGGATGGTTGGAGAACGACTGCACGAGATCGGAGTCCGCATGGCGCTTGGCGCGGACCGGCCGAAAATTCTGCTGCTGATCGTCCGGCAGGGCATGAAGCAGGCGCTGGCCGGCACGGTGTTGGGATTGGGAGCGGCCATGCTGCTCACCCGCCTCTTATCCGGCCTGCTTTACGGGGTGAGCCGCCTGGATGCATGGGCTTTCACAGCGGCCGCACTCATCATGCTGGGGGCGTCTTTGCTGGCGTGCCTGGTTCCCGCGCTCACCGCGGCGCGCGCCGATCCGGTGCGTGCCCTGCGCAATTGATTTCGGTACACTGGCTGGATCGGATTCGACACCATGCCACGACCCATCTGTTTCATGATCATGCCGTACAGCATCAAAGCCTCCAGTGCGCCGACGGGAAGCGGCGCTCCCGACCGGATCAACTTCGACAGGCTCTGGGACGCCGCGCTTCGTCCCGCAATCTCGAATGCCGGGTACGAACCGGTGCGCGCAAACGAAGACATCGGCGCGCTCATCATTACGGAGATGATCGAACGGCTGGCGATTTCCGACCTGGTTCTCGCCGACGTCTCTATCCCAAACGGCAACGTCTATTACGAAGTCGGCATCCGCCACGCCGCGCAAAGGCAGGGCTGCATCATGACGGCGGCCACATGGTCCAAGCCGCTGTTCGACATCGACCAGATGCGCCAGATCCGCTACCCGCTGCCGGCCGAGTCGATTTCGGACGAGACCGCGGTGGAAATCATCAAAATCGTCCAGGCGGCCATTCCCAAGATGGCGGACGGGGACTCGCCGTTTTACCAGGTGTTTCCGAAGTACCCGGACTACGATCCCGCGCGTGCCACCTCGTTCCGGAAGAGCCTCGAAGAGCTCTCCAAATTCCAGGCGGACATCATCGCGGCGCGCTCCGCCACCGGAGACGAATGCCGTACGCGCGCCCTGGAGCTTCGCGAACGCTACTATACGGGCGGGCCGATCCAGAAGGCAGTGGCGGTCGAACTGCTGTACACGCTGCGCGACTGCACGGACTGGAAGACGACTCTGGCGTTCATCGATGCGCTCCCGGAAGATCTCCGTAACTCGTCCCTGGTGAAGGAACAGCGCGCTTTGGCTTTGTCGAAGTCGGGCGACCATGACACGGCCATCGGCGCTCTGCGCGAACTGATCGCAAGCAGCGGCGACAGTTCCGAACGCCGCGGACTGCTGGGCGGCCGGTACAAGAAGAAGTGGAGCGGCACGAAGGACAAGCTCGACCTCGACCGCGCGATCGCCGAATACGAGGCGGGCATGAAGCTCGATCTGAACGATTACTACCCGTCGTCGAACCTCGCGCGGCTGTACCGCACGCGCAAACGCAGGGGGGATGACGACAAAGCGAAGGTCGCGGCGGCGGTGACGATGACTGCCTGCGAGCGGGCGCGCCTCCGCAAAGCCAGCGACGAGTGGCTCAATCCGACCCTGCTCGGCTCCGCCTTCGACGCCGGCGATGTGGACAAGGCGGAGCAGCTTGCCGACCAGGTGGCCACCGACGGTCCGGCCGCGTGGAAGCTGGAAACCACGCTGGACGATTGCCGGACGGCTGCCCAGCTCAGCGAGGAACCGCGCCGCGGGGAGCTTCTGGAAATCGTGGCGCGGCTGGAAGCGCTTCTGCCGAAAAAGACGTAGGCCGGTCAAATCACAGGAAGGAGCCGAAATGCTCCTCCTTAACGCTTTCTCCAGCCGCCTGGCCGATGGCAAACAGCGGCTCGATGTTCTCGACGGCGTCCATCTTCTGAATGCCCGACGGATCGATGCCCGGGAAGCCGAGTTTCTTTAGCCCCTCCCGGCTCAAATCCGCGTTGTAGCGGGCGTAGAGAAAATGGCGGCCGAGGTTGGTGGACAGCGGGATCGGGGCTGCGGCGTACTGCTGTTCGATGGTGCCGGCGACAGGCTGGCGCGGTACAAGGTCCAGGATTTCGCGGTCGAGAGGCGCGCCGTGTGTACAGCGTCCGATCGTGCGGCAGTTGACATCCTGATCGATCAGGATGCCGTACATCAACTCGCCGGGCAGCCCGGCCACGGTGGAGACGATGTTCTTGTTCGGTGACGCCGCGGTCGCGCCCAGCGACTCGGCGGCGCCTGTGCCGACCGAAATCAGCAGCAGGTTCTCTTCGCCGGTTTTCCAGTTCAGGCGGTAAGCCGGCTCCGTGGCCATGCGGTACAGCAGGAAAGCGGGATTGTTGTGCGGCGTGACGCCGCCGTCTACGAAGACAAAAGTCTTGGAGGAATCCGCCGGATCCCATTGCAGCACCTCGGGCGGGAAGAAGACGGGCGCAGCCGTGCTGGCGCGAACCAATTGCCAGAGCGGAATCTTCAGGTTGCAGTCTTTGCGGGAGACGTCGTTATATTTGGCTTCCGGATTGCTGCTGATGGGCCACGGGGAGTCGGTGGTGACATTCTTGGTAACCACCAGGAGAAGGCACTTCAGGTTGTCTGGATCGAGGTTGGTATTCTGTCCGAAAACGGTTTGCAGCTTGGCTTTCAGCGGGTCTGCCGTATAAAAGTACTTCACCCGTTCGATCAGCCAGGAGTGCTCGAACATCTGCTTTCCCGACGATCGGTAGAAATCGACGAGGTCGGCTACCCTCATGCCGCGCGCGAGACCGGCGGCGATGATTGCGCCAGTGCTCGTTCCGGCGATGTAATCGAAGTAATCGCAGAGCCGGCCGCCGGTCGGGCAAACCAGCGCCTCGATCTTCTCGAGAATTCCCAGGGTGAGGAGTCCCCGAATACCGCCTCCATCGAGGGCCAGCATGCGATGGGGCCTATCCTCCTCGAAGCGGCTGCGCAGTGTCTTCCAGAGTTCCGGACTGTTCACAACGACTCTCCTCTCACTTTGCCTTACTCCACTTACGCCTTTTCTGTGCGACAGTTTGAAAAAGGGTAGGGATGTTTCATGATCATAGCGCTTGCCGGCCGCCGCGTGGATGCTGAAAACGCAGAAGAGAGGCGATTTCCGCTCGGGAATGTACCCGCCGTCCGTACTCGTGTCCGGACGATGCTTGAACAGCAGGGCGCGACGGCGGTAGTCTCTTCGGCCGCCTGCGGCGCAGACCTGATCGCATTGTCCGAGGCCGGCAGCCTCGGCCTGCGGCGCCGGATCGTGTTGCCGTTCGAGCGCGGGCGCTTTCGCAAGACGTCGGTAACCGACCGGCCTGGAGATTGGGGGGGCCTTTACGACGAGGTCCTGAACCAGGTGGAATCGGCGGGTGACCTGGTCGTGCTCGGCGTAGACGGCGATGCGGCCTACTCGGCAACGAACGACTCCATTCTGGATGAGGCCGAAGCGCTGGCGCGGAGCCTCGGCGCATGCGTCTCCGCCGTTTTGATCTGGGACGGTAAGCCCAGGGGCGGGCACGATTTGACCTTTGAATTCGGTGAAGCGGGCCGCAATCGCGGCATGACGGTGACCGAGGTTCCGACACTGTGAGAGCGGCAATTGGTTGGGGTGCATTGACTTTGGCCCGCCCGGTCCGGTAGTCTGCCGCAATGCCCTACAACATCGACCCCGATGCCCTCGTGAACATCCCTTGTCCCGCCTGTGCGCACAAGACGCCGGTGAGCGTAGCGACCATCGAAACCTCGCCGCGGCTTCGTTGCGAGGCGTGCGGATCCATGTTCGCGATCAACGCGAACAAAGTTATGGAGAAACTGCGGGCCGTGATGGAGCAGGCCGAAATGGAGCGCAGACGCCGCGGCGTCTGACGCCCGCTCAAGGCTCCACGTCGAGAACGATTTCCGAAGGCGGCAGGCCGGGCGCGGTGGCGCGGACGGTTATTTTCCCCGACGCGGTCCCCGAACGCACGATCGCAACGGCATTCCCCTGGTAAAGGCTCGTCCTGTTGCCGGTTACCGGCGTCTCATCCGTGAGACTGGCATTGCCGGCGGCGATCAGCCTGCCGGCGCCGCTCACCTCGAAGGTCACGGGCAGGTCGGCGTCCGGAACGCGGTTGCCAGCGCGGTCCAGCACCGCCACTTCGATTGTCGATACCTGACGGCCCGCGTTCTTCAGGGTCTTCCGATCGGGCGTCAGTGCGATCTTCGCGGGCGCGCCGGTGGTGTTCAGTTGAAAACTCGCGACAGCGGTGCCGCCTCTCTTGCCCACCAGTTCGATCCTGCCCGGCTCGTTCGGCACCAGCCAGATAAGCGCGGGCACCAGGCGATCCGCGACTGGCTTCTCACCCAAAGACCGGCCGTTGAGCAGCAGTTCCACCGAGTCGCAATTCGAATAGATTTCGACGGGAACACTCGTTCGCGTATCGTTCGGAAATCCCCAGCGCTCGGTGGATGGCGCGCGCCCCAGGCTCCGTTGCAAATCACCGGTGCGGGACGCCTCGGTTCCGGGGTTCCACGCGGTGGCGTAGACCATCGGCGGTTCGCTCCAGAGCGCCTGCCGGAGATAGGCGTCCTTCTTCCAGAAGCCCTGCAAGTCCAGCAGGCCGGAGTTCGAACCGTGAGTCGGATAGCGCCCGGCCTCGCCAAGAAAATTCATGCCGGTCCAGAGGAACTGGCCGGCAACGTAATCCTTCAGCGCGACCTGCCGCCACTGGTCCAGGCCGCGGCTGTTTTCGCTGCCGAAGATGACCCGCGTGGGATATGCCTTGTGGTCTCGATCGTAATACTGCTCGAGGTAGTTGTAACCGGCCACGTCGAGCATTTCCGCCACGCCCGTGGCGTTGGACGTATTGATCTCCGCAAGCGCCATCGTGACCGGGCGGGTGGCGTCGAACTGTTTGACGGCGGCGATGAGGCGCCGCGCGATGGCGGGCATCTCATTGGCGGAAGGGCTGGGCTTGACCTTGGGATCGACAGGGATGGCCGAATCACGCCGCCCGCGAGAATGCACGAAGGGATCGTCGGGGTAATCGATCTCGTTGCCGATACTCCACATGATGATGGAGGGATGATTGCGGTCGCGCAGGACCATGTCCGAAGCATCGCGAACTCCCCATTCTTCGAACGCCTCGTTATAGCCGCGGCGCGCGACGGCGCCGTTGTTCCGGCCCTCCGCCCACTTGCGCTTGCCGCCGGTCCATTCGTCGAAGGCCTCGTCCATCACGAGGAATCCCATGCGGTCGCAGAGGTCGTAGAACTCGGGCGCCATCGGATTGTGCGAGCAGCGAATGGCGTTCACGCCGATTTCCTTGAAACTCTTCAGACGCCTCGCGAGCGCCTCCTCGAAGAAAGCGGCGCCTAGCGCGCCGAGGTCGTGATGAATGCACACGCCCTTCATTTTGATGGCGCGCCCGTTGAGGAAGAGCCCTTTGTCCGGACTGAAGTAGAAGCTACGGACTCCGAACGGGGTCCGCTGCTCGTCTACCAGCTTTCCCCCGACATAAATGCGGCTGAGGGCCGTATACATGTACGGCTGATCGGGCGACCAGAGACTCGGCTGCGGAATGGCGACCTGCTGCGTGAAGTTGTAGTCCTTGCCGGCGCCGACGGCCGCCTCATTGCGCGTTGTGGCCACCTCTTCGCCCTTATCGTTCAGGATTGCTGTCACCAGGGCGGCGCGGCTTTCGGCCGGAGTTTCATTCAACAGCCGCGTCTCGATCGATACCAGCGCCTCCGCCGCATCGGCCACCGGCGAGGTCACATAGACGCCCCAGGGCGCCACGTGAACGGGACCGGTCGTGGTGAGCCAAACGTGGCGGTAGATGCCGGAGCCGGGATACCAGCGCGAATCGGCAATGACGCTGTGGTCCACCCGGACTGCCACCACGTTCGCAGAAGCGCCGAAACGCAGATGCTTCGTCAGGTCGTACTCGAAAGTCGAATAGCCGTACGGCCGCGAGCCCAGGCGGACGCCGTTGATCCAAACGGTGCTGTCGCGATAGACGCCGTCGAAGCGGATGGAAACCCTCCCGCCACGGGTCGAGGCAGGAAGCCGGAACGTCTTACGGTACCAGGCGACTCCGCCGGGGAGAAAGCCCGTGCCGCTCGCGTTCTTGACGCTGTACGGCCCTTCGATCGACCAATCGTGCGGAAGATCCACCTGGCGCCAGGTTTTGTCGGGAAGAACCGGCGACTCGCCCCGGGGGATATCTCCGGGGTGAAAGCGCCAGCCATTATCAAACAGTTGGCGGTCGCGAACCTGCTGGCCCGAGAGAGGAATCGCCGCGAACAGAAACAGGCTCACGGCTGCCGCGACTGGGAAAGAACACCCGCGCGTCGAGTGAATCATAAGATATCGCACTTCCCGATGATTTTATCTCCGTGCGAATTGGATCGGTTCATGGGAGAAAGGCAAGGACAGGACTTGGCGGGGCAGACTCCGGTGGTATTGAAACCGCCGTTCCGTTTGCAGTTCTGCGCATGCTTCCTCACACCCGCGGCAAACCTCGTGCGAATACGCTATTCAGCGTTGAACTTCGGTCGTCGCAAGATGAAAAGAAGGCGGCGCTTCACTTCAACAGAAAGGAATTCATATGAGACTGCACTACCTTACGAACGCTATCGCCGTCGCTGCCCTTGCCGTTGCGCCGGCGATAGCAGGCCCCCAGCAGGCCAACCGCACCATGACCACCGGGCAGAGCTTCGCCCAGGACTTGGCACAGGCCAACATCGCGGAGATCGAACTGGGCAAACTCGCTCAGCACAAGGGCTCGCTGACGGGCGTGAAGGAACTGGGCGCGCGCCTGGTCAACGATCACACGCAAATGAACAATCAACTGAAGGAATGGGCGCGGACTAACCATGTCACGCTGCCGACCCATGTCTCATCGACCCAGGCGGATCAGAAACGGAAGCTCGAGGGCCTCTCCGGGCAGGCCTTCGACAGGGCTTATCTCGATTACATGCTGTCGGACCACGCACACGATGTCAAACAAGTTCAGGAAATGGCCCTAAACGCCCAGGACCCGCAGGTGAAACAACTGGCGGAGAAATGTCTGCCGAAACTCGAGGACCATCTGCGGATGGCCGAGAACATCGCCGGCCAGGCGGGCATCAGTGCGGACAAAGGCCTGAACGAATCGCAACAGCAGTAGCAGGCCCACGGCGTCATCGATGGGCACACCGCTGGAAATCCTGCTGTTCATCGCGAGCCTGGCCGGAATGCTTGCCGGCAGCATGCTGCTCTCGCGGGCGATCCAGTCAGTCGGCCAGGCTCTCCCTATCCCCGAGCAGTTCCTGTGTTTCCTTACCGCGCTGGGCGCGGACTCGCCCGAGATCGCGTCGGCGATCGTCGCCACGCTTTCCGGGCAGCGCGACGTCGGCGCGGGCGTGGTGTTCGGCTCAAGCCTCTTCAACCTTGCGTCGCTGCTCGGGTTGGCCGCAGTGATCGCCGGGAGGATCACCGTCCGGAGGGGCACAGTGATGCTGAATGGCGCTGTCGCACTCGTCGTGACCGCACTGGCGGTCATCCTGGCCGCCGGATGGGGGCCGCGGCTTGCGCTGGTCGCGTTGATCGCTATCGCCCCGGTCCCTTACGTAATCCTTCTCTGGATGCGGCGCAGTTCCATGGAACAATTGCCGCTACCCGCGTCCTGGATTGCCTTCCTGGGTTCCGCCACCGGTGAGGCGCAAGAACACGGCCGGCAAATTCAGCAGGACGCGAAGGAGAGCAGCGGTAAACGGAAACACAGAGTCGCACCGGAGCGGCACCCGCCGTCCAAGGCTTCAGCGCTCTCGAAGGCAGGCTTGGCGCTGCTGTTGATCGTTGCCGCAAGCGTCGGCCTCGTTCGGATGGCGACCCGGCTGACCTCGGGATGGCTTCCAAACGCGCTGCTGCGTCCGCTGGTCCTGGCCGGGCTGACCGGCATTCCCAACCTCTATACCGCTACCCGTCTCGCACTCCGCCACAAGGGAGCTGCGGTGCTGACGGAAGCTATGAACAGTAACTTACTCAACATTGTCGCCGGACTGGCGCTTCCAGCCCTCGTATTCGGAAGCCTCTCCGGGGCCGGGGCCCTGGAGGCCGTGTGGTTGCTCGCACTCACGCTCGCGGCCACAGCGCTGGCGTTGTGGAGCGGCGGCTTGAATCGCATAGAGGGAGGAGCACTCATCGCGGCGTATGTCGTTTTCGTGGGACTGAGGATTCACACAGTGCTTTGACGTTTGCCGTATCCAGGACCACGAGATCGGACCGGCCTCCCCAATTAGCGGGATAGGCGGGCGAATGGCTCCCACTTAGACTGAAGACAGGCGCCGCGGAAAACTCAATTGGAGGGGAGATCAGATGTTCAGAAACTCGCTTCTGCTTTTGGCGGCGACGCTATTACCGCTGCCTGGCTCCACGGATACGCTGCTCATACCCGATAAAGCGTTCCAGGATGCCAACACAAAAGACGCCCTCGAAAGGCTGGAACATAACACTGATCAGTTCAAAGCTGCGCTGGACAAGACACTGGATGGGAGCGTGCTCAACGGAACTGATATTGAGGACCGGCTGAACCAGTGGGCCGACCTGCTAGAGGATGAGGTGGATAGCGCACAAAAGGAATACAGCCGGGCCGGCTCCGGCAGCCACGTGGACGTCAAAGCCGCGGAAAGGTTCGGCGGGCACTGGGGAAATGCGATGATGGCGGCCACTGCCATCAATCGCGCCATGATTCGCCGCGGTTTCGCACCGGATGCGGAGAAGCAGTGGACCGGAATCCGGAACGACATGAACGCAGTCGCACGCACAATTCAAAGACCGCTTCTGCCGAATATGACAGCCGTCATCTTTCGTCCCGCTCCGACCTCGACTTTCTCGCATGCCGATATTAAGCAGGTTATGCAGGACTTCCAGGAAAGCAGCGACCGGTTCGAAGAAAAGCTTGAGCATGCCTGGTACGTCGGCATGAATGCGGACCAGAGGCACGTCGCGCAACATTGGGCCGACGATTTGAAATCCGCTACCAGGGATCTTGTAGAGGAGTACAACGATCGGCATGCTCCCGAGTTCCAGTTCAAACTCGAAGAAAGCCTGATGCTGGCGGCCGGGTTGAACCGGGCCCTGCTGCTAACCCCGGTGAGCAATGCGCCACTGGCCGAATGGGAGGTGGTCCGAAGCCGCCTCAATACGCTTGCGGAGCGCTACGGCTATCCGGTTTTGCCGAACCGGCTCCAGAGTTGAGTAAACGGAGTATGACGACGAACAGGCGGACGGAGGCGAGACAACGATGTAGAGACTGGGGCACTTACTCGCAGCAACAGCGTCGGTTAAAATAAACATAAGAGGAGATTAGTGAAATGGCATCCTGGGTTTGGATTCTATTGGTAATCGCGATCGTGGCGGCAATTCTCGGCTTTGGCGGAATCTTCGCCGTAGCCGCGGGCATCTTGAAGATCATTTTCTGGATTGCTCTCGTTCTCTTCGTGATTGGGCTGTTCGTTGGCAGGCGGGCTGTTTAGCGTCCTGCCGGAGGGGCGCAGCCCCGGAGCCAACTGGCTGCGCCCCGTGTACGGGCCCGGCAGAGGCCGTAAGGTCCTTGTAGCCACGCCGCCCGCCAAACTACTCTGATTCCCGCGTCTGCCGTGTTTTTCCGGCGACGCCGAGCAAAGGCTTTCGAAGACTCTACTCTCACGGGAAGGGAAGCCACCCGCGGGTTATATAATCTCCAAAGGTGAGCGACACCAGGATCAGGAACCAGATTACCGACCCCGCAATTACGAGCCAGACTAGTTTCTTCTCCACAAGGGCGTGCATGAAGAACAGAGCAATCAGGGCGGCTTTGGCCGCCGCGATCACGACCGCCACGAACATGCTGCCCCATCCCAGGTCTATATAGCCGATCAGTACAGTCGAGAGCGTGAGCGCAAGCAGCCCGGCATACGTGAGGAGATAGGCTCTGAGAGAAACCGGCGGCCCGCTCATGGTTTATGCAACCCGGATATGTAGAAGATCGCGAACAGGAATACCCAGACGATATCGACAAAGTGCCAATACAGCCCCAGCGCCTCGAGCGGCGTGTGGTATTCCGAGTTGAAGGAGCCGGCGGCGGTGCGAAAAGCGAACAGGCAAACCAGCCCGATGCCGATCGTCATGTGAACCGCGTGAAGTCCGGTCATCGCGAAATAGAATACGTAGAACAACTCGATAGCGGCTGCTTCTGGGCTGTCCGATTGGAACCATACTCCGGGCGCCTTGTGCATCTGGTAGTGCTGGTAGTACTCCGTGAACTTGATCGCCAGGAAAACAATCCCGATGAGGGCGGTCGCGAACAGCAATAGGTATGTTCGGACCTGCTTGCCCAAGGCAGCGCTGCGGATCGCGAGCGCCATCGTGAGACTGCTGGTGATCAGGACCGCCGTATTGATCGCGCCGAGCAGGATATTCATGTCGGCGCTGCCTTCGTTGAATCCACGCGCGTAGGACAGGCGATAAACGGAGAAGGCCGCGAAGAGCCCGCCGAAGAACATGACCTCGGTGGCCAGGAAGATCCACATGCCGACGGTCACCGTCTCCCGCTGCTGTTCCGGCGTGCCGTACTGCTCGCGCAGCATCAGTGCGCTTGGGCTAAACAAGCCTCAGTTCCTCCTTCATCCCGGCGTAGTCGTATGCCTTGTGCGTCACAACGGGGGTGGTCTCGAAATTGTGCGTCGGTGGAGGTGACGGGGTCTGCCACTCCAGGCCGGTCGCCCGCCACGGGTTAGGCGGAGCTACCGGGCCTTTGTGCCAAGACCACGTTAGATAAATCAAGGGCATGAGATAGCCGACTCCGAGTATCGTCGCCCCGGCCGTCGAAAGAACGTTGAGGTACTGAAACTCGGGCGGGTACGCGGCATAACGCCGGGGCATTCCCAGATAACCCAGCACGAATTGGGGAAAGAAGGTCAGGTTGAATCCGAGGAACACCGTCAGGGCGGAAAGCTTGGCCAAGCCCTCCGGATACATTTTGCCGCTGATTTTCGGCCACCAGTAATGGACCCCCCCGAGATATGCCATTACAGTCCCACCCACCATGATGTAATGGAAGTGAGCTACGACGAAGTAAGTGTCTGTCACATGGACATCTATCCCAAGGGCGGCGAGGAAGAGGCCCGTCATGCCGCCAATCGTGAACAGCCCGATGAATCCGATGGCGTACAGCATGGGCGTATCCCACGAAATGGAGCCTTTGTAGAGGGTAGCCGTCCAGTTAAATACTTTGATTGCGGAAGGGACCGCGACGATGTAGCTAAGCACCGAGAAATACATTGCCGAGTAAATGCTCTGGCCGGCGACGAACATATGATGCCCCCAGACCAGGAACCCAACCACGGCAATGGAGACGCTGGCGAACGCGACGAATGTGTATCCGAAGACGGACTTGCGCGAGAACGCGGCCACAAGCTCACTGACGACTGCCATCCCGGGCAGAACCATGATGTAAACCGCGGGATGCGAGTAGAACCAGAACATGTGTTGAAACAAGATCGGGTCGCCGCCAAGAGAGGACGAAAAAATCCCGACCTGAAAAATTCGCTCGACCGCCACCATCAAGAGCGTCACCGCGAGGACTGGAGTAGCCAGGACGAAGATGACGCTGGTGGCGTAATGCGACCAGATGAATAGCGGTAGCCGGAACCAGGTCATGCCCGGCGCGCGCATGCGGTGAATGGTAGCGATAAAGTTCACCCCGGTCATGATGGACGCAAACCCGGAGATGAAGACCCCCATCGCCGTGGCGACAACGTAGGTGTTGGAATAAACCGTGCTGAATGGCGTATAGAACGTCCAACCGGTGTCCACGCCGCCCCGAAAAAGCGAATACAACGTGACGGCGCCGCCCAGCATGAAGACGTACCAACTGGCCAGGTTCAGCTTCGGAAAGGCCAGGTCCTTCGCTCCGATCATCATCGGAATCAGAAAGTTTCCGAGGGTATTCGGGATGGACGGAATCAGGAAGAACCATACCATCACGATGCCGTGCATCGAGAACAGCTCGTTGTAGGTATGCGGCGAAACCAGGTCGGTCGCCGGAGTCATCAGTTCCAGGCGCATCAGGAGTGCGAAGACACCCCCGATACAAAAGAAGAAGGTTACCGAGAACATGTACAGCAGTGCGATTCGCTTGTGGTCCGTGGTCAAGAGCCAGGAGAGAATCCCCCGCCGCTCCGTCAGATAGTTCGGTGCCTCTGCCGCTGTTACCTTTGTAATCGTGGTGCTCATCGCGCTCCCGGTCTCGTTTCAGAATTCGAAGTAGCGCCAGGCCCGGTAATCCCCTCGTTGGTTCCGTAGTTCGACGGCACGGTACCCGGACTGGTGGGTTGCTGGGTTCCGGGCTGCCGGCCCAATCGCTTTGATGTAGGCGATCAGTGCCACGATCTGCTCTTCGGAAAGCTGACCCTCAAAACTCGGCATGGCAGGCTCGTAGCCTTCAACAATCTTGGCCCGGGGATTCAGAATGGATTCGCGGAGATAGGTCTCGTCCGCGATGACTGTCTCGCCACCGGCGATGCGGACCGTGCGGCCGTACAGGTCGCGGAGAACCGGACATCTGCCTTGACCGTCGAAGTGATGGCAGTTGGAACAGCCGTACTGGTGGAAAAGCTTTTCTCCGGTGGAGGCGAGCGAGCCCTCTGCCCCACCCCGGTCGAGCCAGAGTTGATAATCGTGCGGCGCCATCGCGTAGACCCATCCGATCATGCCGGAATGCTTCGTGCCGCAGTATTCGGCGCAGAAAAGGTGGTAGCGTCCCGGCTTAGTGGCCTGGAACCAGATGGTCGTGTACCGCTGCGGCAGCACGTCCTGCTTGACGCGGAAGGCCGGAATGAAGAGGCTGTGAATCACATCCTGAGAAGTCATCGTGATCTTCACCGGTTCGCCTACGGCAACATGCAATGTGTTGATCTCGCGCGCGCCGTTCGGATATTGAAACTTCCACATCCACTGCTTGGCTATGGCATAGACGTTGCGCGCGTTGCCGGGGGGCCGCTCGATATCGAAGTACACCTTGGCGCCCCAACCGAAGATCCCCAGAAAAATGATGAGCGGCGTTACCGTCCAGGCAGTCTCGAATTTGATGTTGCCCTGGATCTGCTCCGGCAGCTCGTCCTCGTTCTTGCGGTGATAACGCACGACCCAATAGAGGATGACGGCCGCGATGGCCGTACTCACTGCGCCGCAGACCACTACCAGCATCCAGAACAGCCAGTTCCACTCATTGGCCACGGTGGATGCGGATTGCGCCAGCAGGTCCAGCGAGTTCACAGGTTTGGCGCCTCCCGGTGCACCGTTCGGCCGGCCCGCAAATCGCGGCGCCAGAAGATCGTCAAAGTTATTACCAATAGCAACAGAACCCCAGCTGCCGCTATGCGAAGCATGTTCACCACTACAGCGCCGTACTTCCCGGTGATCGGGTCGTAGTGGTAGCAGAACAGCAGGATCTGATCGACTGGAGAGCCGATCTGGTTGGCGGAAGCCTCAATCAGTCCCAGCTTCAAATCCTTGGGCGTATACTCCACGCCATAGAAATAGCGCGCCACGCGCCCCTTCGGCGTGAGCACCATTACGCCGCTGCCGTGCAGGAACAGCTTGGTCTTGGGGTCGTACCGGTAGTGGAATCCGACAGCGTCCGCCACGGCCCGAATGTTCTTCTCCTCGCCGGTGAGGAAATGCCATCCGGCGGTTCCTCCCGTCCGCGAGTACGATGCGGCGTAATGATCGCGCTTGCCCGCGGCAAGCTGCGAGTCTTCGGAAGGATCGATGCTGATGGCCACTACCTCGAAATCCTGGCCGGGTCGCAGCGACAGGGGACGGAGGCCGGAGACGACCCCGTTCAGGATGTAGCTGCACAGCATAGTGCAACGGTAGTAAACCAGCGCGAGGATCACGGGCCGGCGGCCGAAATAGTCGCCCAGGCGCACGCTCTGCCCGGACTCGTCGACAAAGTACGTATCGAGCGGCACCTGCGCGTTCAGGCGCTGGTCGATACCGACGCCTTGCAGTTCTTTGGGAAGCTGCGGCTTGTCAGGGGTATCGCCCGGCGCGCTGCCGGCGAACACTGTGACTGCGATTATGACTGCGAGAAATTTCATCTTGGCTCTGGCTCCACCTTGCCCTCGAATCCGGTCAAGCGCGTTCCGGCGTGGGGATCGAAATATGTCTTGGCATCAGGCGCCGGTTGCGGAGGAATTCCACGCTGCGCGACGATTTTGATGGCTTGGTCGATAGGGATGGAAACCACGTTGTTTGCACGGTCCACCCAGTGATAGCTGTTCAACTGGTCTCTTTCCCAGGCGCGGAACTGGTTCAGGTCCGACGTCGGGTTCGCCTGGATTCGCGGCTCCGGCGGTAGCGAATTGTCCCGTCGCACGGCTCTGGCTGTGGCTGCTTCGCCCCCGGCCCCCTCGTGTGCGAGGTAGGTAAAGTACGGATAGACAAGCACCACGACAACCCAAACCCCGAGCAGAACGCCCACGCCCGTCAGAAAGACGGCCTTGGCATTGAGGTCGCCGCTCTCGAATCGCGTGGTTGGATCGACGGGTTCGGTGGGCCCCTCGATTGCCTCGCGCAGTCCCAATGGAATACCGCGGGTGAACCCTACTGCCAGCCCGATTCGGGACACCATACGACGCAACAGGCCGCGGCCGCTATTCTGTTTCATGCGCTAGCGCCTCCTCGAGTTCCGGAGCATTCACCGGCAGCAGAGGCCGTTTCGGAAGTTGCCCCAGGAACGCCCACAACCAGATTCCACCGATGCCGAGCGGCGCCGTGACCGTCATCCATGTCATCTGAAAACCCTGGTCGTGATACCCGGGGAGCACGATCCAAACCAGGTCCATGTAACGCATGAACAGAACGATGACCACCACCGCGCTCAGGAGGACGGCGTCCCTTTTTAACGGCCGCGATAGGAGCAACAGAAATGGGACGAAGAACTGCACCACGATGAGGGCGACTCCGAGCCAGCCCCACGAAGTTGCGAATCGTGGCAGGTAGAACGAAATCTCGTGCGGAAGGTCGCCGATCCACACGATCAGAAGTTGCGAAACCGAGAAGTACGCCCAGATCATCACCATCATCAGCAGCAGCTTGCCCAAATCGTGAAAATGCGACGGCTTCAGGACGCGCGACATCGGCTCCCGCTTGCCGAGCAGCCACATGGCGAGGATGGCGAAGGCAATGGCAGTCAGACACTCGCCCGCTACAAACAGGAATCCCCAGATCGTGGAATACCATTTCGTTTGCAGGGATTCGGCCCAATCGACCGCCGCGAAGGTAATGGTGAAGACATAGAGGATCAGGCCGGGGGCGCTGAGGCGCGCAAGCTTCCGATGTTGCCCGGCCAATTCCTCGTCCTCTTCCGTCGACCACCGGTTCAGGAAATAACTTAACGCGATCCAGATGGCGAAATAGACGGCGGCCCGCACCAGAAACATCGCGGGATTCATATACGCGGCCCGGTGTCGCAGCAGGTCGTCGTGCTGGACGAGATCGGAATTCGCCCAGTCGTAGAGATAGGGAAGGCCAAACGCCAGCGGGATGAAGAGCAGCGGCAAGAAGAGGAAGTGTGCCGGTGGCCGATTCGAAAGTTCGGCGGGTGACGATGCCCCAGGCGCCGCCGGTCAGGTATTGAAGCATCAGAAAGGCCATCGAGCCTAGCGCCAGACCCAGCCAGAACAGAAATCCGACAAGGTAGCCGTGGAAGAAATCGCCCGGACTGAAAAACGCACCCGCGATGGAAACGGCCAGCAGCACGGCCCCGACTCACCAGCGCGGGCGTCTGCCAGCGGCGCAGGACCCGCTCCAATTCGGCGGAAGCGTCGTAGGGCGTGCTCATCGCGCATTCTCCAGGCTGGTGAGTTGATGCGGAGGCACGTCCGCAGGAGTCGCACGACGGCTGAATTCCAGCGCACGGATATAGGCGACGATGGCCCACCGGTCCTGGACTGGAAGCGGATCCGAATAATCGGGCATGGCGCCGTAGCCGTTTGTGATGACGGCGTAGATGTAACCGGGTGGCGCATTGCGCACCCGCTCGCTGTGCAAATTGGCCGGCTGGATGAATCCGCGTTTTGCGACCATTCCATGGCCATCGCCCAGGCGACCGTGGCAGGGGCTGCAATAGATGTTGAAGCGGTCCTGGCCGCGGCTAAGCAGGAGCTTCGTCTACGCGCGACAGGAATGGCTCGCGACGAAATTGCCGTTGATGGTGCCGCGCTCAACCGCCTCGCCGTGATCAGCTTGATCGATACTGGAACGTGCCCGCGGGGACGGGCCGCGCCGACCGGCCGTCGGCATAGAACTGGCTCTTCGCCAAGCGGGCGGTACTTAGGCTGATCGAACATGTCCTGCCGGCATCCGGTGAATGCCAGAGCGGCCGGCAGAAGCAGCGCGACCCTACCCATCTTCATCGTCTACCTCCCACACGCGAACCGGCTCCGAGAGATTGCAGGAACCGAGCGGTTTCGAGTTCGCTGTAATGCGCGTCCCGCGCTTCGATGCAGAGGAAGAATCCATCGTCGGACGCGCGTTTGAATTTCGGAATGCGGAACAGAGGATGGTAGAGAGCCGGGAACCCGGCGAAGAACAGCACGCCGAAAAATGCGGTACACGCGGCAAACAGGATTGTGAGCTCGAAGGTGATCACGATGAAACGGCGGCCAACTGTTTAAGGGCCGCCCGCCGATGTTGAGGGGATAGACGATGGCCGCAATGAAGTACTGCAGATATAAACGCCGTGAAGCGCCCCCACGATCCCCGCCGCCAAGACGATCGGAGGGATCAGATTCCACATCGGCATAACCTCGTCCAGTTCCTTGATCGGGTACGGCGAGTAAGCCTCCACCCGGCGGTAGCCCTGTTCACGCGCTGCACGCGCCGCCGCGACCAGGTCGCTCGGGACTCATCGAACTCGGCAGCCAAGCCGTAGGCTCTCGGGCGCGCGCTCATTTCTCCGACCCTCCGCCGGGCTTGGAAAACGGCAGCAATCTCACGGACCTCGAAGATCGAGATCATCGGGAAGAATCGCACGAACAGCAGGAATAGCAGTACGAACAGGCCGACCGAGCCGTATAGAATGACGTTGTCCCAGACGGTGGCGCTGAAGTTGTTCCAGGACGACGGCATGAAATCGCGGTGCAGGCTGGTGACGATAATCATGTACCGCTCCAGCCACATGCCCACCAGCACGTCCAGCGCGATCAGAAATAGGATCATCGGGTGCGTGCGGTTGCGCTTCCACCACAGCAGTTGCGGAATCGCGACGTTCAGCGCGATCACCGCCCAGAACGTCCAGGCGAACGGTCCGGTGGCGCGGTTGTGCACCACGTACATCTCGAACGGGTCGCCGCTGTACCAGGAGGTGAACGGCTCGATGACGTAAGTGTATGCCAGAACCAGGCCGGTGGCGAGCATCAGCTTGCCGCAATTCTCCAGGTGACGCTCCGTGACGAGGTTCTCCAGGTGATAAACCTTGCGCAGCGGGATCGCGAGCACCAGCACCATGGCGAAGCCGGAAAAAATAGCGCCCGCCACGAAGTAGGGCGGAAAGATAGTGGAATGCCAGCCCGGCAGAATCGCGATGGTGAAATCGAAGCTGACCACGGTGTGCACCGAGAGCACCAGCGGCGTTGCCAGGCCGGCCAGCAGCTTGGACGCGGTCTTGTGCCAGCGCCAATGGCGCGACGCGCCGCGCCAGCCGAGCGCCAGAACGCCGTAGACCGTGTACTCGATCCGGCTCTTGGCGCGGTCCCGTACCGACGCCAGATCGGGGATCAGCCCCAGATACCAGAACAGCAGCGAGACCGTCGCGTACGTCGAAACCGCGAACACGTCCCACACCAGCGGAGCTTCGAAACTGCGGCTGGACGGTCATCGTGTTCGGGTACGGCAGCAGCCAGTAGAAGATCCAGGGCCGGCCGAGGTGAAATATGCGGGAACAAACCCGCGCAGGCCACCGCGAAGATTGTCATCGCCTCGGCGAACCGGTTGATCGAATTGCGCCAGCCCTGGTTCAGCAGTAGGAGAATGGCGGAAATCAGCGTTCCGGCGTGGCCGATTCCGATCCACCAGACAAAATTCGTGATCGGAAACGCCCATGCGACCGGATATATTGTTGCCGAAGATGCCGATGCCCGTCGCGAAGAGACACCGTCACCCCGACCAGAAACGCCGAGCACCGCCACCAGCGCGATGCAAAACGTCCAGAACCAGAACGATGGCACCTCTGTCGGAATCACAATCGACGTGATCTGCTCGGTGACGCTGTGAAACGTGACTCCCGTCGCCGACGATCAAGCGGGTGTCCAGAGGACCAGCCGGCCGTGCCGCGCGGCGCTGCCTCTCGTCGACGTTCATTCCCGCCGCTCCGTTCAGTTCGGGGTTGGGATTTCGGAGTTCGGCCAGGTATGTCGTCCGCGGACGTGTGTTCAGTTCGGCCAGCAGCGCGTAATTCGAGCTTCTCGGCTTTCAGCCGGGCCACGTGGTTCGCCGGGTTGTTGATATCCCCGAATACGATCGCCTGCGTAGGGCAGGCCTGCTGGCACGCGGTCTGGATTTCCCCGTCACGGATGAAGCGATCCTCGTCGTTCGCCCGGATCTCGGCCTCACGGATGCGCTGCACGCAGTAGCTGCACTTCTCCATGACGCCGCGGCTGCGCACGGTCACATCTGGGTTCCGCTGCATTTTGAGCTGCTCCGTGACCCAGTCGTTGAACAGCAGGAAATTGAAGCGCCGCACCTTGTATGGACAGTTATTCGAGCAGTAGCGCGTGCCCACGCAGCGGTTGTAAGTCATTTCGTTGAGGCCGTCGGAGCTGTGCGTGGTGGCCGCGACCGGGCACACGTGCTCGCACGGCGCATCCTCGCAGTGCATGCAGGGAACGGGCTGGTAGCGCACCGCGGTGCTCTCCGGACCGCCTTCGTAATATGTATCGACCCGCAGCCAGTGCATCTCGCGGTTGAACAAGACCTGCTCTTTTCCGACGACCGGAATGTTGTTCTCCGCCTGGCACGCGATCACGCACGCCATGCAGTTCACGCAGGCAGTCAGATCGATGGACATGCCCCAGGCATAACCTGTGTATTCCCAGAGTGGGTAGATCGTCTCCTGCTTCTCCGGAATTTCGATTCGCTTCTTCACGAAGTCGGGGTCCTTAAGGTACTCGGCGACCGGCGCGGAGATCACCATCTCTCTGCCCTCCATATTCTGGTGTGTCTGCGTGGAAGCAAGCCGCCAGGTTCCGCCGGCAGCTTGAACCTCCGCACCGGAAGCCGCCCACAAGCCATCGCTTGACCGCAACACGTACGCGTTAAAACCCGCGCCGTTTCCGACTCGCCCGGCCTGCGTGCGGCCGTACCCGAGGTGCACGACCACCGTCTCTTCCGCCTGGCCAGGCGTAATCCAGACGGACCCGCGGACAAAACGGCCCCCGTGCCTAGTTCGACCGGCTGCTGGCTCTCAAGCCCTAGGCGTTGCGCCGTTCGCGGCGCGAGGTGAACGGCGTTATCCCACGTGAGTTTGGTGACGGGCTTGGGCAGTTCTTGAAGCCAGGCGTTGTTTGCGTACCGGCCGTCTAGCATGTAAGGGTCGGAACGAAAGAGCAAATCGAGACCGGTACCCGAAACGGCCGCCGGAGGAGAAGACTCAATCCTTCGCAATGACGGCGAAATCGCCGGCAGCGCCGATCCCGCCACCAGCCCGGCTCGGACCGACTGGCGCCAGA
>CAWIJL010000020.1:0-82703 GCA_963836405.1 uncultured Solibacteraceae bacterium | reverse complement strand
AGTGTAGTGTCCCCGAATTAGCTGGTCTTTCGTTTGCGGGTCTTTTCGGGCCGTGCAGCCGGGCTGAATCTGTTCAAGAGTTTGGCGGCAGCGCGCGAGTTTGTTCACGATGGATTCGACGGTCGCCGTCCAGACAAACGGTTTGGGTTTCTCGTTCCAGGCGGCGAGAAACTCGTTAATGGCCGCGATCAAGTCATCGACGCTTAAGAAGGAATCGCGGCGGATTCTCTTGCTGGTTAGCTCGCCGAACCAACGCTCAATCAAGTTCAACCAACTGGAACTGGTTGGAATGTAGTGCACCTTGAACCGGGGATGGCGGTTGAGCCAGTCCTTCACCTCCGGCGTGCCATGGGTGCCGTAATTGTCCATCACCAGGTGTAGCGGACTCTTGCCGGGGAACTCGCGGTTGATGCGGCGCAGGAACCTCAGAAACTCCTGGTGGCGATGACGCTTATAACAGTCGCCGATGACTTTGCCGGCGAGCACGTCGAGCGCCGCGAACAGAGTCGTCGTTCCGTGTCGCTTGTAGTCATGGGTCATGGTGCCGCAACGCCCTTTCTTCAGCGGCAGCCCGGGCTGGGTGCGTTGCAGAGCCTGAATTTGGCTCTTCTCGTCCACACAAAGCACAATCGCCTGATCGGGTGGATTCAGATAAAGACCGATCACGTCCGTGAGTTTCTCGAGGAATTTCGGATCGCGTGACAGCTTGAACGTCTCGGTGCGATGCGGCTTGATGTTGTGGCTACGCCAGATCCTGCTCACGCTGGACTTGCTGATCCCTTGTGCCGCTGCCATGGTGCGGCAACTCCAATGCGTGCTTCCTTTGGGCTTGGTCTGCAAAGTGGTGTCAATCACGGCCTTGATTCGAGTCACATCGTAACTGGGTTTCCGGCCCCGGCCGGGAGCAATCTCCCAAAGCGCCTGGGGACCGCCGCTCGCGGAAGCGCTCGCGCCACAGGCGAACCGTCTTACGATTCACGCCGTTCTCAGCCGCGATCATCATCTCTGTCTTGCCAGCGGCAACGGCCAGGATAATGCGGCAACGTAGCGCTACCTGCTGTGGAGTTCCCAAGGCTACTACCCAGCCTTGGAGTTCGCTGCGCTGGTCCGGTGACAGGACGAGAGGATCAATGGCGCGGGGCATGACCCATTATGCCCGGCGGCCAAAGTATTGTCCAGCTATTTGTGGGACACTACACTAGCCTGTTCCTGCGCTGGTGGTGGGCTGCCGTTCTGGGAATCGCCCTCATGGCAGCGGTAATCGCCGCGAGCAGGACTCCCACACCAGCCGCAACCGAAATCTATCGCACGGCCGTTCCGTATCTTGAACGGTACGAAAGTAACGAGAGCCTGGATCAGGCCATCAGGCTACTCGAGCGGGCGGTCAAGGCCGATTCGAAGTCGGCCCTCTATTTCGCTTCGCTAGCCGATGCCTACCGGAAGAAGTCCGATCTCAAGGCCGGCGACCCGGCATTGTTGAAAGACGCCGAACGCAATGCGATGCGCGCTCTCGAGCTCGATCCCAACCTGGCCCAGGTGCATGTCGTCATGGGCGGCGTGCACCAGGCCCGCGGGGAAGCAGACCTGGCGCAGCAGCAGTATAACGCCGCACTCAAGCTGGACCCGAGGAACGCCGACGCCCTCTCCGGCCTGGCCGGCGAATTCGCGTCCTTGAAACGGATTGCCGAGGCCGAAGACTATTAAAGCAGGGCGGTCGCTCTGCGGCCGGAATCGTGGGACGTGTACAACAATTTCGGCAGATTCCTGATGGGACAAAAACGGTTTGAAGACGCTGCCGGTCAGTTCCGGATCGTCATTGCACGCGCTCCGAATAGCGTCGCCGGATATCAGAATCTCGCCGCCGCGCTCCTCAGTGCGGGCAAGATCGAGGAAGCGGAAGCTCCCCTCATTCGTGCCGCGGACCTCGCTCCAAACCTCTGGACGGTGCATATCAACCTGGGCGATCTCTATTTCCGGCGAAAGCGCTTTCCCGAGGCCGAAAAGGAAACCCTCCTCGGAATCCGGCTAAACCAAACCTGGGAGGGATGGGCGAACCTGGTTGTTCTTTACCGCTGGTGGACCGCAAGTCCGAGGCGATTCGCGCGTGCCGGCGAGCGATCCCGCTGCTTCACCAAGTATTGAAGGTCGAAGCGCAGAATGCCGTGTTGTGGGCGAAACTGGCCGCGATGTACGCCTACACCGGCGACCGCGTGAGCGCCGTCACCTGGATGCGCAAAGCGCTGACGCTCGATTCGACGAACCCTTACGTACTGTTGAACTGCGCCGATGCGTACGAGGACTTAGACGAACACAGGACAGCAGTGGAAATGGCGAACCAGGCGGTGGCCAATGGCCTTCGTCTGGCCGCCTTCGAAATAGATCCCGTGGCCCGGCGGTTCCGGGCTCACCCCGATTTTAAGCCACCAACCCGGTGAGAAAGAGAGAACGGAGATGAAAGAAGTACGGATTAGCTACGTTGGCAGCAAGTGGGTAGCGAGTGTCGAACCGCCAGTCGACGCGTCGGATCAGATAGTGCTCTTCCGAAACGACGACCCGGACCACGCCTGCCAAATTACATTTCAAAAAAGCAAGGACCTTCGGAATCCTGGGCCTGGCACTTCCGCCGCGATCCGCGTTCGCGTTGACGTTTCGCGGCGTGCGGACGCGCTTCCAACTCAATCATGCCTTGGCCGTGGGAACACGAAATGACGACCAGGAAACCGAGAACCCCTGTGTCCCGCCGTGCCCGCGCGCTCATGCCGGGCGTGACCGAATGGCAGCCCGCGCCTAGGGGGCCGAAACTGAAAGTGCGCAAATCACGCCGGCCCGGTGCGGGTGCCATCCGCCGGAAGCATCCGCGCTGTCAGACCTTGCTAAGCTGTCCTCAAAGGGCAACCACATGCTGCGAACGTTCGGATTGGCTCTCCTCTCGATTTCCGTTCCAGCCCTGGCGCAGAACCCGTTCACTCTGTCGGAAAAAGACGAGATCGAGCTCGGGCGTAGTGCCGCCGGGGCAATTGAAAAGGACATGCGCCTGGTCGAAGACCCCGCCATCGTCAAATACATCGACACGCTGGGCCAGGCGCTGGTACAGAAGAGCGGCCGCAAAGACATCGCCTACACCTTTAAAGTGGTCGATACGCCCGAGATCAACGCTTTTGCCCTGCCCGGCGGGTTCATCTATGTCAACCGCGGGTTGATTGAAGCGGCGGCGACCGAGGACGAACTCGCCGGCGTCATGGCGCACGAGATCGGTCACGTTGTCGGACGGCATGGCGCCGACCAGGCGGCCCGTTCGGGGCTGCTCCAGTCGGGCCTCGGCATTCTCGGCGGCCTGCTGGGGCGCGGCCCGACCGCGTCCATCAGCCAGACCGCCGCCCAGATGGTCAGCACTGGTGTCTTCATGAAGTTCAGCCGCCAGGCGGAACGGGAAGCGGACCTGCTGGGCGTCCGCATGCTCTACGACGCCAACGTCCAGCCCGAAGGCATGGTCAGCTTCTTCGAAAAGCTCGCCGCGCTGCAGAAGGCACAGCCCAACGCAGTGCAGAAGTTCTTCTCCTCGCACCCCAGTCCCACCGAGCGGGTCGATAACGTCTCCGCCGCCATTGCCGGATTTCCCGCACGCACTACGCTGCTCGCCGACGCGCCCGAGTTTCACGCGGCCAGGGAGCGCCTGAAGACGCTGCCCCGGCCCGAAGTCGAAGCCGCGAAGAAAACGGCGGAGTTGGCCGCCGCTGCCAAACCCCCGGCGATTCCCACGCCAGACGTCCTTGAGCGAAACCGCGCCCGCGACCGCGAGATCGTCTCCCGCTTCGCCCCCATCTTCCACCAGGGACTCGGACCCGCCCCGCCCTTCGACCTCATCACGAACTTCGATTTCGACGGCGATTGGGTGGGTGACAACAACTGGAACAACGCCGAAAACCCGCAATTTCCTCTCAAGGCGTACGTGTACTACTCGGTGTTCGAGACCCGGACGCACTTCCTGATTCACTACGCCTGCTACCATCCGCACGACTACAAGGGCGGGGAAGAGCGTGGAGCCCTGTTGAGCCAGGCGCTGCGCCTCGGCGCCGGAGTCGGCGGGCAGTACGATCCGACCGGACGGTCGAACGAACTGGTGCTCGCCCACGAGAACGATCTCGAAGGCGCGCTGGTGGTGGCTGAGAAGCATGGAGACGATCCCGCATCCGCGACGCTCACCCTGGTGGAGACGCTGGCGCACAATGCCTACCTGAAATTCACCCCGCCCGGAAGCGAGCTGTCCGCGGATCCGCTCCGCATGGAGGGCACTCACCCGCACCTCTACGTGGAACCAAAGGGTCATGGCATCGAAGCTTGGCGGGACGATGAGTACCAGGCCAAGCAGTCGGAAAAGGGCATCCTGGTCTACACCTTCACCGGCGTTGCGGGCGATCCGGACGAGAGCGACGGCAAGTCCATCGGGTACGATCTGCTCAGCACCTACGAAACCTTCTGGCCGCACGCGGCCAAGGGCGCAAATGAAACCTACGGGGAGGCGCACGACTACGGTTTCGTGCTGGTGCGTCTCGGGTCGGATGCACAGACTCCCGTCAGGCTGGGCACGATGGGCTCGGCGCTAAACGGGAAAGTCGGCGCGGCCAATATGTCGCGGCCCCCCTGGGGCTGGTTTGACGGGCAGGATCAGGGGCGGCCGCTCGGCGAGTGGTTTTTGCAGCCCGCTGAGACCGTACAGCGCCACTGGAAGCTGCCGGACTCCTTTTCGACGGTCTACGTCTACCACCCCTTCTTCGGCCGGTTCCGTTAGGGCGCCTGAATCGCCAGGCGATCGAGCGCCGCCTGAACGGGCGCCGAGAGCTCGTCACCGAAGCCGAAATCGGCGCCGGCGCACGTGATCAATACCGCCTCGGGATGTGCGCCGTACAGCTCTGCGGCTCCCCCCAGCAGAGCCGCCGGTGTGGCGAAGTGCGTGAATGCCGTGCCCGAAAACCTGTCCGGCTCGACAGGCCGCGTAAGCAGCGTTCCGGCCTCGCCCCCGGCCCGCGCGTCGATGAAAATTACCCGCCCCGCCCGCGAAACCGGTTCCATCAGCTCCGGCGTGAGCTGTTGCACCGTCAGCACCTCCACATCTCGATCCGGCATCGATTCGCGAAGCCGCCGCGCCGCGTGCCAGCCGAAGCCGTCATCCCGGCGCAGCGGATTCCCGTATCCAATGATGAGGAGGGGCGCCATCACCCGTTCCGGATCACATCCAGCAACTGACCCGAACGGCCGCGAAGCTCGACTTCGAGCGCCATGCGGCCGTCGGCGTGCGTGGAGCAGCTTAGGCACGGATCGAACGCCCGGATCACCGCTTCCACGCGGTTCAGCATTCCCTCGTTCAGCCGGTTGCCGTGCACAAAATGGCGTGCGACCTGCAACACGCCGCGGTTCATCGCGGCATTGTTGTGACCGGTGGCGATGATCATGTTGGCCCAGGTGATCAGCCCGTTCCCGTCCACCTTGTAATGGTGAATCAGTGAACCTCGCGGAGCCTCGGTGACGCCGACCCCTTCATTGGCATTTACGCTCGCATGGGCCCGCACATTCGGCTCCAGAATATCCGGCATGCTCAGCAGTTGCTCCATGCTTTCGAGAGCGTACAGGATCTCGATCAGGCGCGCGTAATGGTAGTAGAACGAACTCAGCACTGCGCCCCGGTCGAGTTCCCGGAACTCCGCCCACTCCTGGTTGGCGCGCGGCGTTCCGCAACCGTCGATCACGTTGAGGCGGGCCAGCGGGCCGACCCGGTATACCCCATCCGGATAGCCGAGCGGCTTGTAGTAACTCGTCTTCAGGTAAGTCCAGGGGTGGGACAACTCGGAGATATAGCTGTTGTATTCCCCTGGCTCAATGCCGTCCGCCACCAGTTTCCCGGCGGCGTCCACAACGCGGAGTTTGCCATCATAGTGCTCCAGCTTGCCGGTCTCCCCCACCAGGGCCATGAACAATGTCGGGAGGTTGGCGAAAGTCCGGATCTCTTCCCGAAACTGCTCCATCATGCCCTTGAACCAATCGAGGGTGCGTTCGGCGATGGCCCGGGCGGCCGGGATTCCCGCCAGAATCCAGTCGCGGCGCTCCGCGTTAAGCGGCTCGCTGACGCCCCCCGGCACAACCCACGCCGGGTGTATGCGTTTTCCGCCCAATGTCTCGATCACCTTCTGTCCGAACTGGCGCAACTGCACGCCGTCGCGCGCCATCGACGGGTTGGCTTCCGCGAGCCCGAAAATGTTGCGCTTCGCCGGGTCCGAATCGAGGCCAAGGATAAAATCGGGCGCCGAGAGATAGAAGAACGCCAGCGCGTGCGATTGCACGATCTGCGCCAGGTTCATGATCTTGCGCAGGCGTACGGCGTTGGGCGGGATCCGTACCGCCAGAATCTGGTCGCAGGCCTTGGCCGAGGCCATCAGGTGACTGACCGGGCAAATTCCGCAGATGCGAGCCATCAGAGAGGGCATCTCGTAGTAGGGACGGCCCTCGCAGAATTTTTCGAAACCGCGGAATTGGGTGACATGGAAGTACGCCTCTTCCACGCGGCCCTGATCGTCCAAATGTATCGAGATTTTGGAATGGCCCTCGATACGGGTGACCGGGTCGATGATAATTTTTTGCCTTGGCATGGTCCTATCCAAATTTCGCCGACGGATTGGGTTGTTTCCCGTCGAGCAGATCGCTCAGCACCGAGTAGAGGAGATCCGCGGGCGGCGGGCAGCCCGGAACAAACACGTCCACGGGCGCAATCTCGTGCACGGGCCGCGTGGTGGGCAGCAGCTTCGGGATAATCTCTCGCGGAATCTGCGGGTCCGACGCTACATTCTCCAAATACGCCCGCCGCAGAACCGCGTCCGGTCCGAAATTGTTGCGCATCGCGGAGACGTTGCCGGTCACCGCGCAGTCACCCATCGAAACCAGCACCCGCGTACGGGAACGGATCTCCAGAATGCGGTGAACATCCTCTTCGCTCGAGATGGCGCCTTCCACCAGGGTGACGTCCACATTCTCGGGAAACTCTTTGGGGTCCACCAGCGGACCCCAGACCAGGTCGATCCGGGGAGCGAGCGCGAGCAGCCGCTCGTCGGTGTCGAGCAGCGACATGTGGCAGCCCGAGCAGCCGTCGAGCCAGCAGGTTGCCAGGCGAATGCGGCTCATTTCCGGCCCTCCCGCATCAAAGTCAGGTAAGGCAGGAATTGCCCGCGCTTGGACATCTCGGCCACCGATTTTCCTTTCTCCGACAGGGCTCCCGTCGGGCACACCTGCACGCATTTGCCGCACCCCGTGCAGCTTTCCGAGTCGCCCCAGGGCTGCGCCAGGTCGGTTATCACCCGGCAATCGGCGCCGCGCGCCATGATGTCCCAGGTGTGGGCGCCCTCGATTTCGTCGCACACCCGCACGCACCGCGAGCACAGAACGCACCGATTGTGATCCACCACGAACCGCTCGTGCGATGCATCCACCGGCAGGCGCGGATACTGGTAGGGGAAGTGGACGTGCGACATGCCCAGTTGGAGCGCCAGCGTCTGCAAGTCGCAATGGCCGTTGGTGACGCACACCGAGCAGACGTGGTTGCGTTCGGCGAAGAGTAGTTCCAGGATGCCCCGCCTATAGCGGGCCAGCCGCTCTGAGTTCACGGTCACTTCCATGCCTTCCGCCACCAGCGTTACGCAGGCCGGAAGCAGGCGCGCGATTCCCTTGACCTCCACCAGGCAAAGCCGGCACGCGCCGGCCGTGCTCAGGCCGCCGAGCGCGCACAGCGTGGGAATGAAGATGTTGTTTTCGCGCGCCACCTCGAGGATGGTCTGGTCTTCGCGCGCGCCTACCGCGCGGCCGTCGATAGACAGAGTCTTGATGCGGACGGGTGACTTGGTCATGCGTTCACCTCTTTGGCGGCATGGCGGCATACACCGGCGGAGCACCCGGGGCCGTGAATGTGTTCCCTGTACTCGTGCCGGAAATACTTGAGGGTGGTGAGCACCGGGTTGGGCGCGCTCTGCCCGAGGCCGCACAGACTGGTGTTGAGCACCAGGTCGCACAGTTCTTCGAGCATGGCCAGATCCGCGTCTGTCGCTTCGCCTGCGGTGATCTTCTCCAGAATGCCGTGCATCTGCTGCGTGCCCGCCCGGCACGGAATGCACTTGCCGCAGGATTCACTCTTGCAGAACTCCATGAAGTACTTGGCCACGTCCACCATGCACGAGGTTTCGTCCATCACGATCATGCCGCCCGAACCCATGATTGACCCGATGCTTTTGAGCGACTCGTAATCGACCGGCGAGTCGATGTGCTCGAGCGGGATGCATCCGCCCGACGGTCCGCCCGTCTGCACCGCTTTGTAGCGTTTGCCGTCCGGGATGCCGCCGCCGATCTCCTCGATGATTTCGCGCAGGCTGATGCCCATGGGCACTTCGATCAGTCCGGTGTTGTTGACCCGCCCGGCCAGCGCGAATACCTTCGTGCCTTTGCTCTTTTCCGTCCCGATGGAAGCGAACCATTCCGCCCCGTTGCGGATGATCGGAGCGATGTTGGCGAACGTTTCCACATTGTTGATCAGCGTCGGCCGATCCCACAGGCCGGATTCCGCCGGATACGGGGGGCGGGGCCGGGGCGTTCCGCGTTTTCCCTCGATCGATGCGATCAGCGCGGTCTCTTCGCCGCACACGAAGGCGCCCGCGCCCAGCCGGATATCCACCCGGAAGCTGAAGCGCGAGCCGCAGATGTTGTTGCCGAGCAGGCCCATCCGTTCCGCCTGCTGGATGGCTGTTTTGAGATGTTTGACTGCCAGTGGATACTCGGCGCGAACATAAATGAAGCCGCGTTGCGCCCCCACCGCGTACGCGGCGATGGCCATACCTTCCAGCACGCGATGCGGGTCGCTCTCGAGCACGGCGCGATCCATGAAAGCGCCCGGGTCGCCCTCGTCGGCGTTGCAGATCACGTACTTCTCCTGTTCGCCGGTTTTCGCCACCGTACTCCACTTGAGCCCGGTCGGGTAACCGGCGCCGCCGCGTCCCCGCAACCCGCTGTGCACCACCTGCGCGATCACCTCATGCGGGCTCATTTCCGCAATCGCGGTAACCAGGGCGAAATAGCCCTCCGCGGCGATGTAGTCCTCGATCCGCTCCGGGTCGATCTTGCCCGAGTTCTCGAGCACGATCTTTTTTTGGCGCTCGAAGAAGGGCACGTCGGTGGGGTATTCGGCCGGGCCCCCCGCGCCCGTATCGAGACTGCGCACGATTTCCGGCGCCTCTTCCGGGCTGACACTCGCGTACATCTTGCCGCCCGCCTCCACCAGAGGGCCCGCGCTGCACAAGCCCATACAGCCTACGCCTTTGACCAGCACTTCGTTCTTCATGCCGGACTCGACCACCTCCTTTTGGATCGCTTCCCTCACCTCGCCGGCACCCGAGGAAAGGCACCCCGCTGCGATGCAGACGCACACGTGGTGCTCGAATTTTTTCTGGGCGGCACGTTCCGTTTCGGCGATGCCGCGGAGTTCCTCAATGGTCATGACGGATTCCTTTCGCGATTCGCGCCAGCATGTCGGCGGGGCCGATTTTTCCCATCACGGCGTTATCCATCACTACCGCCGGCGCCAGTCCGCAGGACCCGACGCAACGCGCCGTCAGCACCGAGAGTTCGCCATCGGCGGTAGTTTCTCCCGGCTTGATGCCGTGCGCCTTGTCAATCGCCTCGAGCAGCGCCGCCGCCCCCTTGATGTAGCACGCGGTCCCCGTGCACACCACGCACGTGTGTCTGCCTTTGGGTTTGAGAGTGAAGAAATGGTAGAACGTGGCCGCTCCGTATACGCGGCTCAACGGCACGCGCAGGGTGGAGGCGACAAAACGCAGCGCCGATTCGTCCAGATATCCGAAACATTCCTGGACGGTGTGCAGCGTTTCGATCAGTGCATGCGGCTCGCGCCCGTGGCGGCGCGCCTTCGCTTCCACGATTTTCCACCGTTTGTCGTCCGAGGGCGGCTGCGGCGGACCCAGATACGTCTGCATAGAGAATGAGGCCATGCACGCGCCATTCCAGACATCGGTATCCGATTTCTCAACGCGTTGCGCCGGAGGTGCCCTCCACGCGTAGAGGGGAATCACTCAAAAGGGTCAAAAGCCCCATTTTCAATCACTTACATTTCCACATGCCGTAGAAGTTTTCTACAGTTAAACCTTCAAGCCCCTTGACCGCAGTCGCCTCGCGTTCCATACTCAATCCCGGAGGGTGTGTGCGCTGTCTGCGGCTTTTGGCGGCTCTGTGCGTGTTCGTTTTGGCTTTGTTTGCTCAAACCGAGGCACCCGCTCAGGCTCCCCCGGACAATGAACTCTATGCCGCGTTCCTCGCCAAAGTTGTATCCGCGGCCGCGCCCGTGATCGGCCCGGTTTTGGGTTTGACAACGGAAGAAGTCGAATCGCTGCGGAAAATGGCCGCCGATTGCGTGGCAAAGCAGGCTGCCGTCTTTGCATTGCGGAGGTCGCTTACTCTAAAAGTCCGGCTGGAACACCTCGCGACCGGAAGCGAACCGGCGGATCTGAGCGGCCAACTCTTGGAGTTGGGGCGGATTCAGAAAGTGATGGTCCTCGAGTTTGCGAGGCAGTTTCGGGAACTGATTGGAGAGAAGCGGTTCGCCAGGGCCGATTCCTACATCCGTTCCCGCGCGGCCGCCGGCTTTCCGGAAATGGAGGACCGCCCGCGCGCTGTCGTCCCTCCCGTCGTGGTCCCTCAATTCTAGGAATTCACTCAATGTTTTGAGCAAGTTCCAATTTCTTCATCAATTCTTTTTAACAGTGGATTCGTAACGTTCGGGGGCAGGGTTCCGCCACTTCAAGTACTCCGATGCCTCGAAACCGCACTTTGAGATTGATTGTGGCCCTCCTGTTTGCGCTCTCGGAACTGGCGGCCCTGCCTCACTCCGGCGTGGTCCGGTCCGGGGGGATCCCCGTGCCCGGCGCAACCATCACGGCCATCCAGGGCGATAAGAAAATCGTCACCACCACCGACGATCAGGGCCGGTACAGCTTCTCGAACCTGGCGGAGGGTATCTGGACGATCGAGGTGGAAATGCTGGGTTTCTCCAAGCAGCGCAAGGAGATCGGCGTCATAGCCGAAGCGCCCAGGCCGGAATGGGACCTGAAGCTGTTGGGATTGGCCGAAATTCAGTCCACGCTCCGGCCGGCCGCCGCCAGACCTGCGGCGGTTGCCCGAGGCGGCGCTCCGGCGTCCGTTATTCCCAACCCTGCACCGGCGACGGGCGGCGGACGCTCCCAGCAGCAGCGACCCGGCGGACAGGGGGGGCGGGGAACAGCCGGGATGTCCGGAACCCAGGCCGGCAACAATGGGCGTCCGGTCTTGAACCGTTCGGGCCAGCAGAACGGGCAGGCAGCGGATGCCGGATTCCAACGCCTGGACGTGAACCAGTCGGGCGACCTCAGCCAGGCGGGACAGGCCGGCGCGTTGAGCAATGAGGCGATGGCCGACCTGAGCCAGAACGCCGCCGAGTCCCTGCTGGTGAACGGCAGCGTCAGCCGGGGCCTCGAAATGGGAATGATGCCGGATTGGTTCGGCGGGCGTGGCGGCATGGAAATGATGGGCATGGGACCGGGCGGCCGCGGCGGCATGGAAGGAATGGGGATCGGGGGGTTGAACGGCGATCCCAATAACGGCGATAACCCCGGCGGCATCAACACCAATCAGCAGCAGCTCACGGGCGGAGCAGGCGGCCGTGGCGGACGTGGCGGGCCCGGCGGTGCGGGTGCAATGGCCGGCGGTCCCGGAGGATTTGGCGGTCGTGGGGGCGGTCCCGGCGGCGGCGGTCCGGGTGGCGGCGGTCCCGGCGGTGGTGGACGCGGCGCTGGAGGCGGTCGCGGCGGTCGTGGCGGTGCATTCGGCGGCCGGGCGGGCGTGGCGGCGTTCGGCAACGCGCGGCGCAACCCGCGCATGCTCTACAACGGGAATTTCTCCTTTAACCTCTCGAACTCGGCGCTCGACGCACAGACGTACTCCGTAACCGGAGCCAAGGTGGACAAGGCGGCTTATGCCCGCGCAAACACCTCCGTCATGTTCGGCGGGCCCTTGAAGATCCCGCACCTGATCAGCGGCACCCGCAGCATGTTCACGTTCAACTACCAGGTGAACCGCAGCCGAAACGGCAGCAACAACGTGTATACGATGCCCTCGGCGCTCGAGCGCATCGGCGACTTTTCGCAGTCCTACGCTCAGAAAGCCGTCACCATCTTCGACCCGCTCACCGGCAAGCCTTTTCCCGGTAACGTGATTCCTGGGGATCGTATCAGCCCGATCGCGACGGCGCTGGCGAAGTTCTACCCGTCTCCCAATCTGCCGGGCTACAGCCGCAACTACGCGGTGCCCATCACCAGCGTCAACAACACGCAGAACCTGAACGTTCGGCTGAACCAGACCATCAATCAGAAGAACCGGATCAACGGCGGAATCGGCTTTCAGAGCAGCGACGGCAACAATCCCGACGTCTTCGGATTCCGCGACACCCGATCGGGCCGGAACTTCAATGTCAACGTGGCATACTCCCACAACTTCACCACGCGAATCATCGGAAACATCAGCTATCGCTTTAGCCGGAGCCGCAACAACGGGGTACCGTTCTTCGCCTTTCTACAGGATGTCGAGGGGGACCTGGGCATCAGCGGCGCGTCGCGCGACCCGATTAACTGGGGGCCGCCTGGGCTCAGCTTCACCAACTTCACGCGCCTGTCCGATAGCGTTGCCTCGCTGTCACGTATACAGACCAGTGCCCTTACCGCGGGACTAACGCTCGTGCACAATCTGCACAACCTCTCGTTTGGGGCCGGTTACCAGCGGCAGCAGAGCAACATTCTTTCCGATTCGAATCCGCGGGGTTCGTTCACCTTCACCGGCAACCAGACCAGCCAAATCGTGAACGGCGTGGCGGTGTCCGGAACCGGCTTCGATTTCGCCGATTTCATGCTCGGCCTGCCCACCACCAACGCCCTCAGCTATGGCAACGCGGACAAGTACTTCCGCGGCTCGGTCTTCAACCTGTTCGCGCAGGACGATTGGCGCATCAGCACCCGGTTTACCCTTAACATTGGTCTTCGCTGGGACTACCAGACGCCCGTGAAGGAACTGTACGGCAGGCTGGTGAACCTGGATATTGCGCCGGGCTTCACGGCCATCGCGCCGGTGCTGCCGGGCCAGACGGGAAGCCTCAGCGGGATCCACTACAACGACACGCTGTTGCGCGGCGATCCGCACAACATCTCGCCGCGTTTCGGCTTTGCCTGGCGTCCCTCGTCGAAACACTCCCTGAGAATCAACGGAGGCTACGGCCTCTATTACCTGACCTCCGTTTACAGCGCCTTCGCCAACAACATGGCAGCCCAACCGCCGTTCGCCCGCAGTTTCAACGTCTCCACTGCCCTCGACAACCCGCTGACCATCGCCGGCTTCACCACGGGGCCCAACACCATCACCAATACCCGCGCCATCGACCCGAATTACAACCTGGGCTATGTGCAGTCCTGGCAGCTTTCCGTGCAGCAGGACCTGGTGCGTGCGTTGACCCTGAACATGACGTTCAATCACACCAAGGGGACCGGCCTCGACCAGCAGTTCCTGCCGGGATCGCTGGCGCCGGGCAGCACGGAAGTGAGTCTGCTGCCATCCGGGTACATCTATCAGCAGGCGCACGGAAACTCGACGTTTAATTCGGCGACCGTGAACCTGAACCGGAGATTCCGCAGCGGGTTGATGAGCGGATTCTCCTACATGCTCTCCAAGGCAATCGATAGCGGCGGCGTGGGAACCCTGATCGCCCAGAACTGGCTGGACCTTCGCGCCGAGCGAGCCCTCTCCAACTTCGATGCGCGCCACACGCTCAATATTAACTACGGCTACAGCTCCGGATTCGGGCGGCGGGGCGGCGGCCTGCTTACCGGCTGGAAAGCGGTCCTTCTCAAGGGCTGGAACATCAACGGCAGCATCTCGGTGCGCAGCGGAACACCTCTTACGGCGACCGCCGGAGGCAACCGCTCGGTGGTGGGCGGCACGGGCGTCAGCGGACCGGTGCGGGCCAGCGCCACAGGCGCCTCGCTCGATCCTCCAACGCCGGGCTACGGGTTCAACATCCTCGCCTTTGCCGCTCCGGCGGCGGGCGAATGGGGCACGGCCGGCCGCAATACGATCCCCGGACCGATGAACTTCTCCATGAACGGCTCCATGAGCCGCGGTTTTCAACTGGCGGAACGTAAGAATCTGGATTTGCAACTCCAGGCCAGCAATATCCTCAACCACGTGACTATCACCAATTGGGGAACAACCATCGGGTCGAGCACGTTCGGCTTACCGACGAGCGCGGCGGGAATGCGGCGTGTGACCGCCGTACTGAGGTTCCGGTTCTAAGCCTATGCGACCACTGATTGCCACATTCCTTGCCGGGCTCATGGCGGTATCCGCGCAGCAGACGGCGCCGCAGCCCGCACAAAATACACCCCCCGCCGGCGGCGGAATGGTCAAGTTCGAGACCAACGTCCAACTGGTGGTCATGGACGTGACCGCCAAGGACAAGAGCGGTAAGCCCATAGAGGGCCTGACAGCGAATGACTTCACTGTCACCGAGGACGGCAAGCCGCAGGAGATCAAAGTCTTCAAATTCCAGCGCCTGGAAGAAGAGGCGCTCCCCGAACCGGCGCTGAAGCCGCGTGTCACTCCGGCCGCCCCGCCGGCTGACGAGCAGGCGCCTCCCCCCGCGCCTGCGGTGAAATCGTTGACCGCCAACCAGATCGCGCCCGCCAAACCGGGTGAGGTGAAATACCAGGACCGCCGCCTGATGGTGTTGTTCTTCGACATGAGTTCCATGCCGGTGGCGGACCAGATCCGCGCGCAAACCGCGGCCCTCAAATTCATCCGGACCCAGATGACGCCGTCCGATCTGACGGCCATCATGACCTTCAAGAACGACCTGAAAGTGGTGCAGGACTTCACTGCCGATCGCGATGTGCTGATCAAGCTCATCCAGAACCTCACCATGGGCGAGGCCAGCGACCTGGCTGGGGACGCCGCCACGGGATCGGAAGCCGACGAGGATACCGGCGACGCCTACACGGCGGACGATACCGAATTCACGATCTTCAACACCGACCGCAAAATGGTCGCGCTCGAATCCGCCACCAAGATGCTGGGTTCGCTCTCCGAGAAGAAGGCGCTCATCTACTTTGCGAGCGGCGTGGAGCGCACCGGCTCCGACAACGACGCGCAACTGCGCTCCACCATCAACGCCGCCATCCGCAATAACGTTTCCTTCTATCCCATCGATACGCGCGGCCTGGTGGCCTCCGCTCCCATGGGCGACGCCAGCACGCGCGGCTCCAGCAATCAGTCGATGCTGTCGGGCGGTACGGCGCGGGCGCGCCAGGGAAGATTCCAAAACCAGCAGGATACGCTCTACGCCCTCGCCGAAGACACCGGCGGCAAGGCGCTGCTCGACAGCAACGACCTCGCCATGGGGATTCAGCAGGCGCAGCAGGACATTTCGAGCTACTACATCATCGGCTACTACAGCACCAATCCCAAGATGGACGGCAAGTACCGCCGCATCAAGCTGGCAGCCGCTCCGGCTCTTTCCGCAAGGCTCGGCAAGCTCGATTACCGGTCCGGTTATTTCGGCGGTAAGGAGTTCAAGCAGTTTACGTCGAGCGACAAAGAGCGCCAGTTGCAGGAGGCCCTGATGCTGGGCGATCCCGTCACCGACCTCACCATCGCCTTGGAAGTGAACTGGTTCCGTATGGCGCGCGACCGCTATTTCGTCCCGGTCACGATCAAGGTGCCGGGCAGCGAATTCGAACTCGCCAAGCACGGCGGCGCCGAATCCACCAAGATCGACTGGATCGGCGAAGTCAAAGACCTGAAAGGCCAGGTGCAGGGCAACGTGCGCGACATCAGCGATATCAAGCTGAAGGGCGAGACCGTGGGTCAGCTCGCGAAGAAGAGCATCGCATACAACACCGGCTTCACGCTCTCGCCAGGAACCTATGTCCTCAAAGTGCTGGCGCGCGAAAACCTCAGCGGTAAAATGGGAACCTTCGAGCACAAGTTCGTGGTGCCCGATCTCAATGCCGATCCGAAGCGCCTGCCCATCAGCGCGGTCGTGCTCAGCAATCAACGCGAAGACCTGAACGCAGCGGTCTTCAACGCGGAGCGAAACCGGCGCATCTTCCAGCGCGACCCTCTGGTACAGGACAACAAGCGCCTGATTCCCAGCGTCACGCGAGTCTTCCGTAGGGACCAGGAGATGTTCGTATACCTGGAAGCCTACGAGCCGGCGGCGGAAACCACGCAGCCGCTGATTGCCCGCGTCAGCTTTTTCCGCGGCAAGGTGAAGGCTTTCGAAACGGAGCCGCTCGAAGTGACCGATGGCCTGAACGAAGGCAAAGCCGTGCCCCTCCGCTTCAGTTTTCCTCTGGAGAAACTCGAGCCCGGGCGCTATGAATGCCAGGTAAGCGTGCTCGACCCGACGGCGGCCAAGTTCAACTTCTGGCGCGCTCCGGTGGTCGTGCTTCCGGCAGCGGCAACGAACTGATTTGTGCGCTGATGGTCATTTTTTCGCTTACAACTGTGTATTTTCGCAACAATAGGGATATTTTGCGTGGTTTCGGGTGTCGGAAAACTCAACATTCAGCCGTAGGCCCTTGACACCAAAGACCGTTCCATTCTTCACAAAGAATGGCCCGCTCTGTGCTGAATGCCAGCCCATGCATTCAGAACGGCATCTACTCGACGTGATCGCCGTGGCAGGGAATCCGGACCGGACTCAAGTTGCGGCTCAAACGGCTGCGGGTTCAAACCGGTATACCCGGTCAAGGCAGATGATTAACGCCCTTCGGGAGGAGTTCCTCTACTCGGAAAAGCGGGTCCGCGACATTCTGTTCCGCATCCTGGAAGAGAAGATCGGCCGCGGAACCAATCTGACCGTCTCGCGCCTCGCGCGGGAACTGGCAGCGGCTGGGCGGCAACAGGTGCAAGACCCCGCCATCGAGCCAACCAACTGGGACGTCGTTTCCAAGGCGACGTTGAACGCAATGGTCGGCGCCGGCGTGTTGCTAGATGAAGAAGGGCGAAGTATCAGGTTGACCATTGCCGCGCAAGCGACGAAGGTAGCGAAAATTGTTCCGGACTATGCGGACCGGACGGAGGCCTTCCTCCTGGAAACCCTGCTCCGGAAACTGGGCGATGTGACCGCGCGGGATCACACAGCGCTCGCCCACGCGCTGTTCCGCCAATTCGACCGGACCGTCTGCATGGAGGCCCTCGAAGATCGCGTCGTAACCCTGCTTGCCGGCATGTCGGACCGGATCGGCCTTGCCAAAGGCGGCACCTATTTCGTGCTCGACTGAGTTTCTAAAAAGCTTGTAGTACCTAACGCCATTCAGTTTTCCAGCCTCTCCCGTTTTTCCGCTCGCTGAAGCCTTTTCTGCTTTTCCGCAATCTCCATGCCGGCTCCGTTCCCTGTCTATTCGCAGCCGGCAGGAGCGTATCCCAAGTCCGCGTTTTGAGGGACGGCCGCGCACGCGCGCGGTGTGCTTCCCAAAACGCGGGGGCAGCAAACCCAATCCACTCAAAGGCGAAAACGATGCTGACATACGAAACCACCAAACGATTCCTGCTGGCGGTGGCCCTTGCGGCCGCCGCTGTAGCAGCGGAGAACTACACGGAGACGACGGCTGTCGCGGTCCAGGGGGGAAGTGTGACGTTCGCCGTCAACACCAATATTCCAGCGCTTAGCGTGAAAGGAAAAACGACGTCTCTCCACGCGCAGGTGCAGATACGACGATCCGCCGACGGGCTGCAACTCGAGAAGATCGACGCGCGAATTCCCGTCAAAACCCTGGTAACCGGCATGGCTTTGCGCGACGAGCACATGCGCAAGTACATCTTCACCACGGCCAGCGGCGAAACCCCGGACCTCCAGTTCACCGCGGAAAATGTGAGCTGCCCGGGCAGCGGCAGCGAAATCGCCTGCCCGGTTTCGGGCAACCTCTCCATCCGCGGCGTCGCCCGTCCGTTCACGTTGCCCCTCAAGGTGCACAAGGACGGGGAGGCGTTCAAGGCGTCCGGCGACACGGCGGTAAAACTGAGCGCCTACGGAATCGAGCAGCCGTCGCAGTTCGGTGTCAAGACCGAGGACGAAGTCCACTTGCATGTCGAATTCACCAGCCGGCCGGGCGGCGACTTGAGCAGCGCCGCGGGGGTGCGGCGATGAACGCAGGATTCCCGGTCAAGCTGGCCCTCGTCATCGCCGGAGCGGCGCTTCTGGGGCCCAACGCCATGGCACTTCCCACGATGATCCGTCTCGGCTACGTGAATTGTGCCGCCTGCCACATCTCGCCACAGGGGGGAGGCCTGTTGAACGCCTACGGGAAGGGCATCGACGAGGCGCAGAGCTTGCGCGCCGGCGAGTATGTGCCTTCCACCAACCGTCTGGCCGTGGCGCTGAGCTGGGGCGGGCGAATCAGCCAGGACCTCCGCTTCGCCGGACAGGAGACGTTGAGCAGTTCCACTGGCGGACCCTGGCTGGGGGCCATGCGCAGCCGGTTCATGTACCGCAACAACACCGAGCTTGGCCGCGGCTTCCGCGTTTCGGGCATAGTAGTGGGCGAGACCCGCGCCGCGCCCAGGCCCAACTTGGCCTACGCGCCGCCGGTCCGCCCGACGCAGGTCTACGTGACCCAGGCCCTCCTCTCCTACCGCGCCACCAAGAGGCTGGAGTTTTCCGTCGGACGCGATGCGCTTCCCAATGGGTTGAACCTGCCGGACCTCGGTATGTATATCCGCGCGCGCGACACGTACGGATTCTACGATTCGCCTACCCAGGCCAAGGCTTTCTGGTGGGGCGACCGCTATACCATCAGCCCTTACGTTTTTGCGCCGGGCGGGTTTGAACGCTCGGGTTTTCACGAGAGGGGCGCGGGTGCGCTGGCGGAAGTTGACGTCGCGGGCAACCACCGCACGGTCCTCGGCATCAATGCGCTTCACGGCACATCCCGCAACGTCGACCGCAATATGGTCGGGCCGTATGCGCGGCTCGGCTTCGGACGGTGGGGAATCTTCGTCGAACACGACATCACGGACCGTACTCTGAAAACCGGTGCCGTGCCGGTCGGATTCCGCCAGCAGGCGACGTTCGGGCAGGCCTTCTTCGCCGTCAAGGAATGGCTCGTACCCGCAGTCGGCTTCGAGCGGCTGACGGTGGCAAAACCGTACGCCGAGAAATTGTGGGCGCCGCGGTTCGACCTATCCGCGCGCCTGTCTAGCAACTTCACGCTGGGGATTACCTCGAAATACCAGCACAACGTGCTGACCGGCAAGTCGGCGCCATCCGTGGCGCTTCAGCTCGCCGTGAAAACGGTGAACTGACCCAACCGGCCCCGTAAGTCAAAAACCGGCGGTACCGGGGCTGATCTTTCGATTCCCCCGGGCCGCCGGTTCGCGCCACTTCAACTGCCCTCCCCAGTTGCACTCTTCATGCCATCCGTTCGCAGTTCACTCGAGCGCGGAAAACAGGGGCTTGGGCGCGTCCGCGGGCATGTGTTACACGCTCCCGCAGGGCAGCTTTTACACATGCCATGTGATTCCTGCCCTAACTACCCCACCGCGACTGTAAGTTTAAGAGCTACTTGGATTTGGGTGCGGCTCCGAACGGAAGCTGCCAAGCGGCTGGTATACTGGTTTTTCCATGCTTCGAGTTCGTTTCGCACCCTCTCCCACAGGGTTTCTGCACATCGGGAGCGCGAGGACCTACATCTTTAACTGGCTGTTTGCGCGCCACAACGGCGGCACGGTGATTCTGCGCATCGACGACACCGACGTCGAAAGGAACACCGAAGCATCCCTGAATTCCATCTTCGACGGGCTGCGCTGGCTGGATCTCGCGTGGGATGAACAGTACAAACAGTCTGACCGGCTGGCTCTCCATCGAGCCGCCGCCGAACGCATGCTTGAAACCGGCTTGGCATATCGCGACTTCACCCCGCCGCAAGCCGCCGAGGGCGAGAAGTCGGGCGCCCAGGGAACCTGGCTGTTTCATGCCGGCATGCGCGAACTCACCCGCGAGGAGAGTGACCGTCGCGCCGCTGGTGGGGAATCCTTCGCCCTGCGGTTCCGCGTCCCCCGTGACGCGGGCCGGGTGATCGAGTTCGCCGACGCCGTCTACGGACCGCAGGCGAAATCTACGGCCGATATCGAGGATTTCGCCCTCCTGCGCAGCGACGGCATGCCCACTTACCACCTTTCATCGTGCGCCGACGATGCCGACCTTCGCATCAGCCATATCATCCGCGGCCAGGACCATCTGACCAACACGTTCAAACACGTGCTGATCTTCGAAGCGATGGGCGCATCCCCGCCGAAATTCGCACACCTGCCGCTGCTGGTGGCGCCGGACGGGGCCAAGCTATCCAAGCGCAAGCACGGCCCCGTGGTAAGTGTCACAACGTACCGGGACGCAGGCTTCCTTCCCCACGCTTTCATCAACTTCCTGTGCCTGCTCGGCTGGTCGCCCAAGAACGATCGCGAACAGATGAGCCGCGAGGAACTGGTGGACCTGTTCTCGCTAGAGGGCATCAACCGCAGCAACGCCGTGGTCAATTTCAAGGAAGAGGATCCGTTCGACCCCAAAGCCATGTGGCTTAATGCCGAGACCATTCGCAACCTGCCCGTGGAAGAGCTTTCCGCCTGCCTGCTTCCGGTGGTGCGTGCGGCCGGGTTCGAGATCGACGCAGCCTGCATGGCCAGGATCACGCCGCTGATTCGGGAGCGAATCCGCCTGCTCAACGACGTTCTGGCAGTCGCGGACTTCTTTCTGGTACGGGAATTGCCGCCCTACGACACGGCGGAGCTGATTCCGAAAAAAGGGGACGCGGCGCTTGCCGTCCGGGTGCTCCAAAAGGCCGGTGAAACGCTGGCCGGCGCCGAATTCTCGCACGACGGGCTCGAAGCGGCATTGCGAACCGCCGCCGGAGAGCTGGAGATCAAAGCCGGTCAGATGTTCGAGCCGGTCCGCGTCGCGGTCTGCGGCCGGAAAACGGCTCCCCCATTGTTCGGCACCCTGGAGGTGCTGGGCCGCGAGCGGTGCCTGGAGCGAATTGCGCGCGCCATAGAAAAGCTGAAACAAATATGAACCCTGCGAATTCCACGCCGTCGGCCGAGGCGCCGACCGGGCCATCCAATTTCATCCGCGACATCGTCATCGAGGATTTGAAGACCAACAAGTACCAGGGGCGCGTGCACACACGCTTCCCGCCCGAGCCCAACGGCTATCTTCACATCGGGCATGCCAAATCCATCTGCCTGAATTTCGGACTCGCTCAGGAATTCGGGGGCCAGACCAACCTGCGCTTCGACGACACCAATCCCGAGAAGGAAGAGACCGAGTACGTCGATTCCATCATGGACAACGTGAAGTGGCTGGGCTTCGATTGGGAAGACCGGCTGTTCTACGCGTCCGATTACTTCGGCCAGTTGTACGAATGGGCCTTGCAACTGATCGGGGCCGGGAAAGCCTATGTCTGCGATCTGAATGCCGAGCAGGTGCGGCAGTATCGCGGCACGCTTACCGAGCCGGGGAAGGAGAGCCCTTACCGGAACCGGTCCGTGGAGGAGAACCTGGATCTGTTCCGGCGGATGAAGACCGGCGAATTCCCCGACGGTTCGAGGACGCTGCGCGCCAAAATCGACATGGCGTCGCCGAACCTGAACATGCGCGATCCGGTGATGTACCGGATCCTGCATGCCGAACACCACCGCACCGGCAACGAATGGTGCATCTATCCGATGTACGACTTCGCGCACGGGCAGTCGGATTCGATGGAGCGGATCACCCATTCGATCTGCACGCTCGAGTTCGAGGATCACCGGCCGCTCTACAACTGGTATGTCGAACAGCTCGGAATTTATCATCCGCAACAGATCGAGTTCGACCGCCTGAATCTGACCTACACGCTGCTCAGCAAGCGCAAGCTGCTGACGCTGGTGAACGAAGGCCACGTGCGCGGCTGGGACGATCCGCGCATGCCGACTCTCTCCGGGATCCGCCGCCGCGGATATACGCCGGAAGCCATCCGCAATTTCTGCGGAGCGATCGGCGTATCGAAGACCAATGGCACCATCGAACTGGGCCTTCTGGAACACCACGTTCGCGAAGACCTGAACCGGCACGCGCTGCGCGTGATGGCGGTGCTCCGTCCCTTGCGCGTAGTGATCGACAACTATCCTGAGGGCCAGATGGAAGAGATGGAGGCCGTGAATAACCCGGAAGACGCTTCCGCCGGAACCCGGAAAGTGCCATTTTCCCGGGTGCTCTATATCGAGCAGGACGACTTTCGCGAAGTGCCGCCGAAACAATACTACCGTCTGTCGCCGGGCAAAGAGGTGCGTCTGCGGTACGGATACTTCGTCACCTGCACGGGCGTTGTGAAGAACGAAGCCGGCGAGGTGGTGGAGATCCACTGCACCTACGATCCCGAAACGCACGGCGGCAATGCGCCCGACGGAAGAAAAGTGAAATCCACAGTTCACTGGGTGTCCGCCGCGCACGCCCTGAAGGCCGAGGTCAGGCTGTACGAGAACCTCTTCACCAGGGAGAACCCGAACGAGACCGAACCGGGCCAGGAGTTCACCGCCAACCTGAATCCGCATTCGCTGGAGGTGCTGCCCGACTGCATGGTGGAGCCATCCCTGGCGGGTGTGGAGCCGGGCAGCCGCTATCAGTTCGAGCGGCTCGGGTATTTCTGCGCGGACCCGGATTCGGCGCCCGAAAAGCTGGTTTTCAACCGGACCGTGGCGCTGCGGGATGCCTGGGCAAAAATCGAAAAACGGGAAAAAGGCGGCCGGCAGGCGCAATGATCGTTCTCGGAATCGGAGGCATCGGAGGCGATGCCGCCAGCGCCCTGCTGAAAGATGGCGAACTGGTGGCCGCGGTCGAGGAAGCGAAACTGGCGCGGCATTCTCACGCCGACGGCGTGGATGGCGTGCCCGAGCGCTCCATTGCAGCCTGCCTGGAATTGGCGGGCGCCACGCCCGCGCAGGTGGACGCGGTGGCCGTCGTCCGCCCGTTGCCGGATCACAGGCTCCACCCGCAGATGCGCGCCATGTTCCCGAACAGCCGCATCCGGGTGCTGGAGCACCACCTGGCGCACGCCGCGTCCGCGTATTTCCCATCTCCCTTCGACGAGGCCACAGTGCTTTCCCTCGACCGGGGCAGCGAGTACGTCTGCGGTTCCAAATGGCAGGCGCGGGGCACGCATCTCGCCATCGAGCAGGAGCAATACACCCCCGACTCGCTCGGTGAGCTTTACGGCCGCGTCACCGAACTGCTGGGTATGCGGGAAAACCTGGACGAGCACAAGGTGCAGTGGCTCTCTGCCTGCGCAGACGATCGCTTCGCCGGGCTGTTCCTGGAAATCCTCCGGCCTGGACCCACCGGACCGCGCCTGGACCGTTCCTACTTCAGCACCGAGCGCCTCCGCCACGGCGGTTTCAGCGCCAAGCTGTATGAGCGTTTGGGGCTCCGGGATGGGGAACCGGTGCCGGAAGCGTTACGCGCGGATGTCGCGGCGGGCATCCAGAGGGCAACCGAAGAGGCTGCCATTCTTCTGGCAGGCGAGGGCCGCAACTTGTGCCTGGCGGGCGGCCTCGGACTGAACGCGATGCTGGTCTCGGCGCTCGAAACGCGGTCGGGATACGAAAACGTGTTCGTGCAGCCGGCGGCGGGCAATGCGGGTACGGCTATCGGCGCGGCGCTCGAAACCTGGCACGGTCCGTACGGACGCGAAGAGCGCGTGCGGCTGGGCACGCTGAGCCTGGGGCCGGCGTACTCGGCGGCCGAAATCAAGCTGGTGATCGAGAACTGCAAACTGCGCTCCCGCTACCTGGTGACTTCCGAAGATGTCATCGACACCGCGGTGGCGCAGTTGAGCGAAAACCGCATCGTGGCCTGGATGCACGGGCGCATGGAATTCGGCTCCCGGGCGCTCGGTAACCGCAGCATTCTGGCCTCGCCGCTCGATCCCTACTCCACGGAAAACCTGAACATCTTCATCAAACACCGCGAGCCGTTCCGCAAGTTTGCGGCATCTGTGCCGGCGGAGTTGTGCGGCCGCTATTTCGAAGTCGGCGGCAACGCCCGCTATCTCTCCACGGTGGGGCGGGTGCGGCCCGAACACCGGGAGCAGTTTGCCGCCGCCGTGCTGGCCGGAGACCTGGTCCGCGTTCACGCCGTGGAAGAGCGGGATAATCCGCTTTATTGGCGGCTGCTGCACGCGGCCGGAAAAGCGACGGGGCTGCCCGTCCTCTACAACACGTCCTTCAACCTCTTCGGCGAGCCGCTCGTGTGCGCGCCGCGCGATGCGGTACGGAGCTTCTTTTCCTCCGGCATCGACGCCATGTTCGTGGGAAACTTCTTTTTGCAGAAGTAGGGCCGCGGAAAATCTTTCCAACCATCCGGCGCCTGCCACCGTCCAAGTGACGAAATGGCAGCGGGCCAGGCGACGCTAGGGCGCATGCAGACCGGAACCTACGCCTCGGACGGTGAGTTGCTGGCCGCCTGCCGGCGGCGCGACGTTCGTGCGTTCGAACAGCTCTACGAGCAGCACGTACCGCGCCTGAAGAGCATCGCGCTGCACATTGCCGGCAACCGGCAGGACGCTGAGGATGCCGTACACGAAACGTTCGTCAAGGTTTACCGCGCGATCGGCAGTTTTCACGGGCAATCGAGTATCGGCACGTGGCTCTGCCGGATCGCGATCAACGTTTGCTACGACCAGGCGCGGAAGCGGAATCGGGAAGCGCCTCCGCCGGATGAGCGGCATGCGGCGCCCGGCGGACAGGTGGGGTTGAAGATGGCCTTGGAGCAGGCGCTCGCGGGCATCAACCCGCGGCACCGCATGGTGTTCCTGCTCTTCGAGGTGGAGGGCATGCGGCATTCCGAGATTGCCAGCGTCCTGGAGATACCCGAGGGAACGTCGAAAGCTTGGCTGTTTGAAGCCAAGAAGGAATTGAAACGGATACTGACGGAGACGCGGCCATGATTTTCCAATGCCACGACCTGGAACGCGCTCTTCGCTCGCCGGAGTTGATGCCGGACGCGCGGGCGCACGCCGAAACCTGCACGCGTTGCCGCGAGGAGATGTTCCTCTGGGCGGAGATCTCACGCGTGGCGCCGCAGCTTCACCGTGATTGGGAGAGCCCTGCCTTATGGGGACGGATCGAGTCGGACATCACCGCGCTGGAAACGCCCCGGCGCATTCCGGTGTGGAGGTGGAGCCTGGCGGCAGCAGCGGCCGGCCTGCTGGCTGTGGCGCTTCTCCAGCCATGGCGAACGGCCAGGCCTCCAGACCGGCGGTTTCTCACCGACCAGGCGCTCGAAGAAGTGCAGGCAGCCGAAGCGGCGTACACGCGATCCATCGAAAAGCTCTCGGGAGTGGCAGGGCAGACGCTCCAAGCGTCTCCTTCGCCGCTTGCCTCGATGTATCGCGAGAAGTTGCGGCTGCTCGATTCGGCCATCGCCGAACTCAAGACTAACGTGGACGAGAATCGTTACAACCTGTATCTGCGGAATCAACTGGCCTCTCTGTACCGGGAGAAGCAGAAGGCGCTCGAGGAATGGACAGACCATGCGAAAGTCAATTGAACTGGGAATCGTGCTTTGTTGTTTCGTGGCGCTGGCTCACGCGCGCGAGGAGTACAAGAAAGACTTTGTGAAAACCGCGGCGCTCGCCGCCGGCCGGAGCTTCCGTCTCGACACGTCGCTCGGCAGCCTGACGATTCATACCCACTCGAAAGCCGAAGCGGGTGTACGTGCCACCATTCGCTGCTCCGCCGGGACCGCGGAACAGGCCCGCGCCTGCGCGGACCGCATTCAGATCTCGGTCGATGAGAGCGCGTCGGGCGTTTCCGTGCGGACCATCTATCCGCGCAACGAAGGGCGCACGAACCTCTCGTTCGGAGTGGACTACGATGTGACGATTCCCGAGACCGCTCCGCTGGACATTCGCAACCGCTTCGGCGCGGTGAGCGTCAGCAGCCTGAAGGCGCCCGCGGAGATCAACAATGCCAACGGCAAAGTGACGCTGCTCGCGGGGCGCGGCGAGCAGAGAATCAACAACGCATTTGGCGATGTGGAAGTACGGGGCAACGAGGGCGACGTGACCATCGTGAACGGCAACGGCGCGGTCACCGCGCTGGACGTCACCGGCATTCTGACCATCAGCAACCGGTTCGGGCGTATTCAGGCTACGAATACGGGTAAGGCGGTGATCGTACGGAGCAACAACGCCGAGATCGATGTGACGGGTGTCGGCGGGCTGGCCAACATCACCAACACCTTCGGCCGCGTGACGCTGGCGGATGTGCGGGGCGACGTCACGGTGCAGAACCAGAACGGTGAAATCAACGCGAAGAGCGTGACCGGAGCCGCCAGCCTGAACACCACGTTCAACCGGATTCAATTTTCCCGCATCGGCAAGGGAGTGACGATTCGCGCGCAGAACGCGCCGGTAACGGGCGATACGGTAGGCGGTGCGGCGACCGTGGAGACCTCGTTCGGCGCCGTGGATCTGCGGGACGTGAAGGGCGCAGCGCGCGTGACGGCCACCAACGGCGAAATCCGCCTGAATGGAGTGGAGGGAGAGGCGTACGCGAAGGCCACGTTCAACGGCGTCACCATCACCGATGCGGCGGGCCCGGTCACGGTGGAATCGCAGAACGGATCGGTAACGGTGGAACCTCGGCGCGGCCCGTGCCACCCGATCGTCGTGAGCACAACCTTCGGACCCGTGCGCGTGGCTCTGCCCGACGGTGTGGGCTACAACCTGTCGGCGCACACGACCTTCGGCCGGGTGCATTCCGAACACGAGCTGACGGTCAGCGGAGAGGTTTCGCGGGAAGCGCTGTCGGGTAAGATTGCCGGCGGAGGCTGCGACCTCAAACTCACTGGCCAGAACGGCACCATCGATATCGTGAAGCCTGGAATGCGCATGTGAGCGCATAAACGGCCGGGCATGCTGTACCCTGAATATTTACAACTCACATGCCCGAATCCCCGATCACACCGCGAAGCCAGGACTTCGCCACCTGGTACCAGGACGTCGTGCTGCAAGGCGACATGGCCGAGCCGGCCGAGATCGTCAAAGGCTGCATGGTCATCAAGCCCAACGGCTACGCCGTCTGGGAGATGATGCAGCGCGAATTCGACACGCGCTTCAAAGCCACCAACCACCAGAACGCCTATTTTCCGCTGCTCATCCCGCAGAGTTTCCTTCGCAAAGAGGCGGAACACGTGGAAGGCTTTTCCCCGGAACTGGCGGTGGTGACCATCGCAGGCGGCAAGGAACTCGAAGAGCCGTACGTCATCCGGCCCACTTCCGAGACAATCATCGGCCACTTCTTTTCCAAGTGGATCCAGAGCTGGCGCGATCTGCCGGTACTGCTCAACCAGTGGGCGAACGTGCTGCGGTGGGAGCTGCGCACGCGAATGTTCCTTCGCACCACCGAGTTCCTCTGGCAGGAGGGCCACACCGCGCACGCGACCCACGAAGAGGCGCTCGAAGAGGTGCTGCGGATCCTGGATATCTACGCCGAGGTGGCCGAGGACATCATGGCCATGCCGGTGGTCAAAGGCGTGAAGTCGCGCGCCGAGAAATTTGCGGGCGCATTCCGCAGCTACTCGATCGAAGCCATGATGCAGAACGGCCTCGCGCTCCAGGCCGGCACCAGCCATGACCTGGGGCAGAATTTCGGCAAGGCCTTCGACGTCCGGTTTCAGAACAAGGAAGGGCAGCTCGATTACGTGTGGCAGACGAGCTGGGGAGTCAGCACCAGGCTCATCGGCGGCCTGATCATGACGCATTCCGACGATAAGGGGCTGCTGTTACCGCCCAGGCTGGCTCCGGTGCCGGCGGTGCTGGTGCCGATTTATCGCAAGGACCAGGAGCGCGCCGAGGTGCTGGCGGCGGCGCAAAAGCTGGCGAAAGACCTGGGCGCAAAGGTGGACGAGCGCGAGGGCCAGTCGCCCGGCGCGAAGTTCTTTCACTGGGAGCGGCGCGGCGTGCCCGTGGTCCTGGAACTGGGCCCGCGCGATCTTGCCTCGGGCAAAATCGTCATTAAGCGGCGCGACACCGGGGCGAAGGAGATCGTGTCGCAGCAGGAGGCGGGCGCGCGGCTTGGCGCCACCCTCGACGAGATGCAGGCGGGTCTTTACAACGCGGCGAAGGATCGGCTGAAGAGCAATACCGTCCTGGCGAATTCACTGGGCGAGGTTGAGGAGATTTTGCGCGACGCCAGCGCCGAGCGCGGTGGCGGTAAATTCGTCATGGCCCACATCAAGGACGATCCCGCCTGCGACGCGCGCCTCAAGGAATTCAAGGCCACAGTACGGTGTATCCCGCTGGTGGACGAGTTCGACGGCGCGGGCAAATGCGTGGTGACAGGCGAAACGGTAGACCGCCGCGCAGTCATCGCCAAAGCGTACTAACGCCGTCAGTCGAACCGCGCGATATCGGCAGGAGTGGCGTTGACCAGTCTTGCGAGGTCCGCGGGGGAGAGCAGCAGTTGCGCGCCGCGGACGCCGGCGCTGACCGAGATGACGTTCCAGAGCCCGGCGGTTTCGTCCAGGAAAAGAGGATACGGTTTCTTGAGGCCGATGGGCGAAACGCCGCCGCGAATGTACCCGGTGAGCCCCAGCACTTCCTTCACCGCTACCAGTTCGATCTTCTTGTTCCCGCTTGCGCCGGCGAGGGCTTTCAGGTCGAGCTCCGCCGCGGCGGGAATGCACGCGATGAGCACGCCGGTCCGGTCACCGCGCGCCACCAGTGTCTTGAACACCTGCTCGGGAGGCAAGCCGATCTTCTCCGCCACGCGAGGAGCGCTCAGGTCGTCCTCATCGACGGTGTATTCACGAATCTCGAAGGGGATTCCGGCTGCCTCCAGAATGCGCGCGGCGTTCGTTTTGGCGGCAGAGTCCTTGCGAGCCATGACAGTGTGGAAACTTCAGGATAGCGCCCAAATGTACATGGTATACTTTGGTTTCAAGCGCCTCCCAAGTATGATTCTGTCGGCCGGAATGTTGCCGGGGAGGCAGTTTGAGCGTTTCTTCTCCGAGGGCTTGTAGCTCAGTTGGTTAGAGCGCCTGCTTGACACGCAGGAGGTCACAGATTCGAGTTCTGTCAAGCCCACCACCCTTTCAGCGAAGTATCATCGTGATATGGGAACGCTCCACATGTATAGCCGATGATAGCCGATGGTGATCTCCCGGCGTTCCCCCTTCGAATGATCGGGGTCCGGAAAGGTCGTCGCGAGCGGATCGAGGAACACCGTGGCCGCGTCTTCAAAGGCATGGCGTGCTTGGTAAAGTTGGCCCTAGCTTTGCGCGCGTCCCACTCAAAAGTCACGCCCGCAGTTTATCTCATGGCATCGTCGATTGCGCTCATCCAGCCCATTCCCAACAGCGCAGTCCGGCGCACACGACGCCGGGCCATCCTCACCCGACCCTTCCGGCACTGGAATCTTCGCGGCTCTGCAAGACCAATTCGGATTGAAACTGGAAGTGGCGAAGGCGTAAATTGGCGAGAGGCCCTCCCGGAACGAGCGTTCCAGGAAATCCGGCTCCAGCACCGCGGAGCCGGACCGATCATTGGATTTCTTCCACCCTACTTAAACAGCGATGGCGTGAATTCGGCCAAATAGATGCGCCAGTTGGCCCAGGTGTGGCCGCCGGTGCTCTCCGTGTAATGGTGATTGATGCCGGCCTTTTCGAGCTGCGCCGCAAGGTTCTGCCCCTGTGCGACGCGAACCACCGGGTCGTCTTTGCCGTGGCCGACATAATAGAACTTCACCCCCGCCTTCTTGAGGGCTGCCAGTTTGTCGCTGACGTCGGCCGATGTACCCATGCTGAAGACGCCGACGTAGCTGAACACGTCCGGATGCGCGTTGGTCGCCGTGAGCGTGTGACCCCCGCCCATGGACAAGCCCGCGATTGCCCGGCTGTCCTTCTTCGCGATCACGCGATAGTTCTTCTCGATGTAGGGCACGACGTCTTTGACCAGGCTCTCGGGGAAAGCGCTGCCGAACATGCCGCCGCCGCGGCCCGCGTTCGCGGCCGCACCCGGAGTCGCCGGCGCGCGCGGAGTGGTTTGAGCGCCCGGAGTCGCCGGCGCTCCCTGAGCTGCCGGTGCGCCCGGCGCAGCGCCGCGTCCGCCCGTAAACGCGCCCACTACTCCCACCTCGCCGGGGTTGCCGGTGCTTCTCACGGCCTGGCCCGGAACAACCCCGTACCCCGGCCCCATTTTCTGGTTGGCGTTGCCGTTAGTCATCACCACCAGCATCGGCTTCACCTTTTTGGCGGCAATCAGGTTGTCCATGATCACGCTGGCGCGGCCCATATTGTTCCAGGCATCTTCGTCGCCCCCCGCGCCGTGCAGGAGATACAGGACCGGATACTTCACGGTGCCCTTGTCATATCCCGGCGGCGTGTAGACATACATGCGGCGCGGAGTAGCGCTGCTCAGCGTCGGCGAGTCGTACCAGACCTGGCTCACATTGCCGTGAGGCACGTCTTGAATGTTGTAATTCTCGGAAAGAGGTCCGTCGATAATCAGGAAATTCGAGTATCGGGTTCCGTCGCGCAGGATGTTGGCATTCGCCGAGTCGAGAAGGCTGACGCCGTCGACGCTGAAGGTGTAGGCCCACAACTCGGGCGTCAGTGGCCCGACGGTCGCCGACCAGACCCCTGCCTCGTCTTTGGACATCTTGATGCCGCGCCCTTGCGGCCAGTCGCCATTGAGGGAGACGTCAGTGGCGTTGGGAGCTCTCAGCCGAAATGTGACTTTCTGGTCGTCCAAAATTTCGGGGGACCGTAAAGCGGGGCCCCTGCCGCCCATCATCCCTCTGCCGGCCGCTCGCCCGGGAGCGGTTGCCGGTGTTTGTCCGGACTGCCCCGGAGCTGCGGCCGGCGGCTGAGCAAATGCCGCCACCGTCAAAAGGACCGATATTACTCCAAGCTTCCTCTTCATCAATTGCACCTTTCTCTACACGTATGCCCCGTCGGGCACAACGGCTGTTCCAGTCAGTAGTACAACACACCGACGCAGTGTTCGCCACCCGCCCGGCCCTGCTCGCCCGCATCGCCGGGCATAAACTGAAAATATGTCCATTCGCCGCTTCCTTGGAATTCCCGAGGAGCAGTCGCCGCCTCGAGCGGAAACGGCCACTGTTCGAAAAATTGTCGCGGCGCTCGATGGCCTGCCCGCCGAGCAGGCACGCTACATTGCCGCGTTCGCTTTCATTCTGAGCCGCGTGGCCAGGGCCGATCTCTCCATTAGCGAGGTGGAAACCAACGCGATGGAGGGTATCGTGGCCCAAACCGCCGGATTGCCGGAAGAGCAGGCGATCCTGGTCGTGCAGATGGCCAAAACGCAAAACCTGTTGTTCGGCGCCACGGAGAACTTCCTGGTGACCCGCGAGTTCAACAAGATGGCGAGCCGCGATCAGAAACTCGACCTGTTAGCTTGCCTGTTCGCGGTGGCGGCGGCTGACGACAACATCGAGGAAACGGAAAATCACACCATCCGCCAAATCTCGCGAGAACTTCAACTGGAACACGAGGATTTCATTCGTATCCGCTCGGCATTCCGGGATAAACTCGCCGTGTTCAAGCAGCCGCAAAGCCCCTCCGCTGGCGGTGAGCCAAAGGCCTGAGTGTGGCCGGTCAGCCGGCTTGCGCGAAGCGGTTTAACAGCTCCACGACATCGCTGCTGTCGGGCACGAAAAAGCGCGCGCGCGATCGCTCCGAGCCAACCCGGACTGTCCACGCGGTTTCAGGCAGGGCTTCGAAGGTATCTTCGTCCGTGCGGTCGTCGCCCACGGCAAATAGAAAGGCGCCGGGGCCCTCGGGACTCGCAAACCGCTCCGCCGCCGTGCCGCGGTGAATCCACAGTGGCTTGACTTCCACGATTTTGCGGCCCCGTATGGCGCGCAGCTCCGTTTCCGCCAGCATGCCCTCCAACAATGCAACGAGTTCGTGCGCCAGCCATTCTCCAAATTCCGGCGGAGACTGCCGGTAGTGCCACACCAGCGAGTATTCCTTCTCTTCGATGAAGCTGCCTGGGGTGCGGAGCACGAAGTGTTCCAGCACGGGGCGCACGCGGTCCATCCAGTCCCGCGATGAAATCGTTCGCATCGGCCGCCAGTCGGCCGAGCCGGGAGGACGCATAATGGCGCCGTTCTCAGCCACCAGCACCAGGTCCGGCACATGGCTGAACCACCGGCTCAGGTCCGACCGCGGGCGGCCGGAAATCACCACGACGCGATTCCGCGAGTTCGCGCTCAACTCGCCCAGCAGCGCCGCCAGTTCCGGAGGGGGATTCCCGTCTTGCGGACGCCTCGAATAGGGAACCAGGGTGCCATCGTAGTCGAGCAGGAGTAGACGGCGCTCCGCCCGGCGGTAGCTTTCGGTAATCGCCGCCAAGTCGAGCGGCGGCGGCTGTTCGGCGGTAAATGGTCCCCCGGCATCGCCGGAGCGTCGAAGCAGCGAAAGAAAACGTTCGCTCCAGACGAATACGTTGTTCCGCTCCACCCGCTCGCGCAGGGCACGGATTCGCGCCCGGCGGTCCTCGCTGCCGGTTTCCAGGGCGTTTTGCAAGACCTGTGCGGTCCGCTCCTCGTCATGCGGGTTCACCAGGAAAGCCTCGCCCATCTCCTCGGCGGCGCCGGCGAATTCGCTCAGCAGCAGGATGCCGTCCTTGCCCCCCTGGCAGGCCACATACTCCTTGGAAACCAGGTTCATGCCGTCGCGCAGCGGAGTCACCCAGCCGACATCGGCCCGGTTGTACAAAGCCACCAGTTGCGATCGGGGGATGCCGCGGCGGATATAAACCACCGGTGTCCAGTCCGGGGTTGCGAACTGGCCGTTGATTTCCCCCACCAGTTCGTTCACCTCGCGGCCCAGGGCTTCGTACGTGAGGACCTGTTCCCGCGAAGGGACTGCCACCTGGATGAGGACTACTTTCTCGTGCAGGTGGGGCGCCCGCTCGAGCAGCCGGCGATAGGCGCGCAGCCGGTTGGGAATGCCCTTCGAGTAATCCAGCCGGTCCACCCCCAGCAGAACCCGCCTTCCGCTGTATCGCCGCTCCAGGTCGGCGATGTGTTTCATGGTCTCCGGCTTGCGCAACAATCCGGTGAACTCTTCCGGCGCTATCGCGATGGGGAGGGCGGCAACGCGCACCACGCGGCCCCCTACGTCCACCTGGTCGATACTGCTCTCCCGGCCGCTGACGCGCAGCAGGGAAGTGCGGAAGTGCTGCATGTGCGAATAGGTCTGGAATCCCAGAAGGTCCGCCCCCATCAGTCCGTCGAGCAGTTGTTCGCGCTCGGGAACGATGCGGAACACTTCGGACGAGGGGAAGGGAATATGCAGGAAAAAGCCGATGCGCGCATTAGGCAGCGCCTCGCGCAAAAGTTTCGGCAATAACATCAGTTGGTAGTCGTGAATCCAGATGACGTCGCCTTCCCGGTAATTGCGGATGGTGACATCGCGGAAACGTTCGTTGGCCGCCGCGTAGGCCGCCCAGCCCTTGGGATCGAAAACCAGTCGTGAGGGAAAGTAATGAAATAACGGCCAGAGCGTCTGGTTGGCGTAGCCCTCGTAGAAATCGTGCGCCATCGCCGGCGGCAGGTCCACCGCGATCAGCCGGTTCCGCGTGGCCCAGGTCTCGATGATCTGCTGCCGTTTCGGATTGTCGATGTCCTCCGAACTGCCGGGCCATCCGATCCACAAGCCGCGGCTTCGCTGCAAAATCGGGTTCATGGCGGTTGCCAGGCCCCCGGAACTGTGTTCCGCGCGCCACCCCGACGCCGTATTCTGAATTTTCATCGGGAGTCGATTGGAAACAACCAGAAGCCGTCCTTCGCCCCTGTCTGCCCCTGCTGCGCCGGTGCGCGCCTTTTCCGCCATGTTGCCATCATAGCGGCTGGCCGCCTGAAACTTCGCTGCGTTTATTTCCGAAATCGCATATGCGTCTTAAACGCCTCGAGCGAGTTGTAGACGATCGGGCAATAGCACGCGCGGTCCACGAACTGCCACATGCGGCTGGCAATCGAACCCTCGCCTCGCACCACGTGCGGGAACCGCTGGCAGATGTCGGGCCGTGCTTCGTAGATCGTGCACTCTTTACCGTCCAGGAAGACGCACCCGCTCTCCTCGCTGCGCTTGAGAATGAGCCCTTCCTCCTCGCTCTCGGCGCAGTAGCCCGTAAGAAACCGCTCGCGCGAAAGGCGCAGGTGCCTCGCCAGCCGGTCCACGTCGCGCTCGGAGAGTTTCACCGTCGCCACCTTGCAGCAGTTGGCGCACTCCGTGCAGTCGATCTGCCCTTCAATCTCCTCCGCCAGGCGCCGCAGAATGCGGTCCGAGTGGTCGTGAGACTTCATCCATCGCCGGAAGCGCAGGTTCTCGTCGCGCTTCTTCTCGCCCGCAATCCGGATCTGCACCAGGTCGGTAAGCATCCCGCTTTCAGCTTAGCGCGTGCCTTGCGGCGCCCTAAACTCTAAGCGTCGATCCGTTACAATCCCTGCACCAGCAGCACCAGGTCTCCAGACTGACCGCCAGCCGCTGCGCGACGGGGAGCGATGCCGGATTCCAGTTGGGATCGGTGGCGATGAAGCCGTGCAGGACAAGCGGCGTGTTGGCTCGTATGGCAGGAACATCGTCCCTGGTCACTCCCTGCTTAATTGTGAAGGCATCCACTTTGTTCACACGCTCCCGGGCGTCTTTTGCCTTAGTCTCTGCAATAGTCGTGTCGGCAATTCCGCCTGCTTCCGTCTTGTCCGCCTGAAGCACATCCACCGACGAAAACCGTCCCGTGGTCTGCCCGTTAAAAGTCAGCGTGAACGTACCCGCCGGTCGGCCCATCCTGCAAATTCACAAACGGATGCGCGGGATCCCATTGGAGCAGCCCCCTCTTCACTTCGTCCACCGAAACAGCGAACCGCAAACGGCAGCAGGCCGCATGGCACAAAGGAAGCCGGCTCTCGCAGTCAATCGACACAGGCCGCAGCTCGATCTCCGGAGGCGCCAGGAAGAAAGAGTGCGATGTCCGTGCTGCCAGGTCGAGCGCTTCGCGTGACTTCGCCAGGTGCTCCGGCAGCGGGCGCGTATCTTCGGCGGACACTGATCCGTCCATCTCAGAATTATCTGCCGGTTCAGTCCGGCCCTACTTATCGAAGCGTACGGAAGAATCCGCCGTGAACTTACGGTAATTCCTGAATTCGATGGTGTTTCGCGTGCACGTGCCGCTGCCCCGCATGCAGCTCGAGTTCTCGCCCCGGGAAGGCAGCAGGTACGTCTTGCCTTCGATCGTCACGAACCCGTATTCGAGCAGCGACTCCATGCTCCGGAACGGGAAGTCCTGCGGCAGCGCGTCCGTCCGCTGCTCGATCCGAAGCACTCGCCGCGTCTCGCCGTCGATCCAGATCGCGCCCTCGTATGCCGGGCGGATGCGCCGGTCGTCGGGCGAAACCATCGTCCAGTGCGAGTGCGGCTGGTCCACCTTATAGTCGAACACCACCGCCCGTCGCCCCAGCACGCGATCCTCGCCGCGCCGCTTGAATGTCGCATTCGTGGCCAGTGAGAGCAGGTCCTCCAGCGTGGTCGAGAACTCGCCGGTCGACCACGTGCCGCTGCGCTCCGGCGGCTGACTGGTAGGGCTTCCGTTGATCTTCAGGTTGCGGTAGTCTTCCTTGCCGTCCACGTATGCCAGATCGGCCGTCACCACGTCGATCGGATCCCAGCGTGCCGGAATTGTGGTGCTGAAATAACGGCTCGTCACCTGTTCCACGATGTAGCTGGGCAAGGTGGACGTGAAATTCTCCGCGGCATCCCGGGCATCGCGAATCGTCTGCTCGTCGCCCACCAGCGGCAGCGGCTTGCGCTCCGCCTCCGAGGGCAGCTTCTCCACTTCCGGATCGTTCGCCTTGTCCGCCGGCCTGGAGCCGTTATCCGGTTCGAATTCCACCGGCGCGCCCGAGCCTTCCCTGGCAACGCTCTTGGGCTTTCCCAGGTCGCCGGCTCGCGGCGCCCGCACCGTCTCATCGTCGAAAGGCAACTCGGCCGACGCCCGGTCGCTCTCGCTGCCCGTTCGCGTCAGGATGACGCGCAGCGCCGTCTCTTCATCGTCCGGACTCACCTGCACCGAAAGCTGGTCGCCGGGATGCAGCAGCGAATCGCGTACCGGCTCGCCTTCCTTATCGCGGAACTGCGTCTTGACCAGCAGCCGGAATTGCAGCAGCGTTTTGCCGCCCACCTGCAGCACCAGGTCCTTCTCCCGCAAACGCCGCAGCACTCCGTCCACGGCCGCTACCGTGATTTTCGCGTCTTCCGCTTTTTCTTTTGGATTCTTCTTCGGCAGCCGGATGTCCGGTACCGGCAGGTTCACCGGCACGCCTCCCGGCAGCCGCGTCGGATAAGTGTTCGGCGGATACTGGCCGGGATATTGTCCCGGCGGATATTGCCCGCCCGGCGGATATTGCCCCGGTGGATATTGCCCCGGTGGATACTGCCCCGGTGGATATTGCCCTCCGGGGGGATACTGCCCGCCCGGCGGATACTGTCCCGGAAACTGCCAGGCGAACCCCGGCGCGCATATCAGGAGCACTGCCCCCAAAGCCCAACGGCTCCCCATACCGGTTCTCCTTCTGATTGCAAGTTACTGCAACTGGACGCCGTGCGCCAGCCGCCTGGCTACCACCAGTGTGATATCGTCCGCCTGCGGCGCGCTCCCCGTAAACTCGGCGAGCGACCGGGTCACCGCCGCCACGATCTCCTCGGCGGGCTGGTCGCGGTTCTGTCGCAGCACTTCGATGAACCGCTCCTCGCCGTATTCTTCGTACTCGGAGTTGGTCGCCTCGGTCACGCCGTCGCTGTACAACACCAGCATATCGCCCGGCTCGAGCCGTGCCGCCGCCTGGCTGTACGGCGCGATTGCCAGAATGCCCAGCACCGGGCCGCCGCCTTCCAGCATCTCCGCCTCGCCCGACGCGCGCAGCACAATCGGCGGATTATGTCCCGCGTTTGCGAATTTGAGCTCACCCGACGCCGCATCCAGCACGCAAAAGAAAAAGGTAATGAACCGGTTGCTCGGACAGTTGGCGCAGGTGGCTTTGTTCAGCCGCATCATGAACTCGCCCAGGTCCCCCGGATCCTCCGCCAGCACCTGCACGCGCGCGTGCAGCGCCATCATCAGCAGCGACGCCGGCATCCCCTTTCCCGAAACATCGCCGAGCGCCAGTGCCACGCGCTCGTCGCTGTACTGGAAGAAACCGTAATAATCGCCGCCTACCGTGCGGCAGGCCGCGTTGTACCCCGCCAGGTCGGCGCCGCGCACGTGAGGCGCCTGCACCGGCAGCATGCCCTGCTGAATTTCCGCTGCCTGCGAGAGATCGCGCTTCATAATGCGCTCGGCCGCTTCGACCTCAGCCAGACGCGCGTTTTCGATGCGGATCGCCGCCACGTTCGCCATCACGGTGAGCAGGTCCAGGTCGTCTTTCTGGAATTCGCGCAGCACGAACGGCGAATCCACATAGATCAGCCCGATGATGCGGTCCTTGGTCTGAAGCGGCGCGGCCATCATGCTGTGCACCCGCTGCTCCACGATCGTCTTGCTGCCCTTGAACTCGCTATCCACCTGCGCATCCCGCACCAGAACCGAGCAGCGTTCCTTCATCACCTTGTCGCGCACCGCCGTGCTGATCCGGAACCCTTCGCCTTTATGCGCCTTGGGTACCAGCGCGTCGCCTTCCTGAAGCAACAGCACTGCCCGCTGCGCGTTGACCGCTTCGATGGCCAGGCCGAGAATCGTGGAGAACAGGTCGTCCAGCGGCCGGTTCTCGGAGAGTTCCTGCCCGGCGCGGATCAGCGCCTGCATCGGAGCGCTGGTTTTCGCACCGGCCCGCTCGAAGGCCATCGTCTGGTTGGAAAGCGCTCCCTCCAGGCTCGTCACCACGGTAGAAGTGGAGGGTGAGGACGGACCGCCCTCGAATACCACCACGCCGTCTTCGGCATTTTGAGACGTCGGGGCGTAAACCACTACCAGGTGGCCCGCCGTGATCCGGTCGCCAGGCTTCAGCGTCAGCCGCGCCTTCAGGGGAATGTTGTTGACGAAGGTGCCGTTCTTACTTCCCAGGTCGTGCACCGTCCACTCGTCGCCGTCCGATTCGAACACGAAGTGCTGGCGGGAAAGTCCCGCGTCCTCGGGAAAGCACAATTCGGCGGCGCTGGAGCGGCCTACCGATAGCCGCTCACCTGCAAGCGGCACCGTTCTCATCTGTCCGTCGGGACATTGAACCAGCAACTCGCGCGGCATCTTTCCGGGATCCTCCGTGACGGTTCGAACTATTATATTCCCGCGTACCAGCCGAGGATTCGTTGGCCGGCCAGCGCGGCCGCCAGTGCCGCCGCTCCCAGGAAAGTGCCGAAAGGCAACTGGTAGGTAGCCGGGTCCCGTCGGGTCGCGCGAATGTATCCGTACCCCAGAATCGATCCGGCCAGCGACCCGATCACCAGCGTCATCATCGCCCCGCGCAGGCCCAGAAAGCTTCCCACCATGGCGATCAGTTTGACGTCGCCGAGTCCCAACCCCTCCCGGTGCCGGAATTTCTCATACAGCCACCCGCCCCCCCACAGGAAAAATGCCGGCAGCAATCCGCCTATCGCCGCCTCCGCCAGCCAGCGGATCCGCCCGTCCGCCAGATCCAGGCCGAACATCCACAGCAGCGCCTGGCCCGTTATGTCGGGCGGCGGTACAAACAGGGCGAAGGCGAACCCCACCAGCATGCCGCCCAACGTGAACTCGTCCGGCAAAATCCGCTTCTCGAAATCCGAGAACATCAGCGCCAGCAGCATCGCCGTGAACACGCACATCTTGAGCGCGTACAGCCCCGGTCCCAGGGTCCACACAAAGAAAAAAAATAACGCCCCGGTAGCGAGTTCCACCAGCGGGTAACGTACCGAGATCGCCCGTCCGCAATGCCGGCACTTGCCGCCCAGCAGTAGCCAGCTCAACACCGGAATATTGTCGTACCACGCGATGGTCTTGCGGCAGCGCACGCAGTGCGAGCGGGGCTTCACCACCGATCGTCCCCGCGGCCAGCGATGAATGCACACATTCAGAAAGCTGCCGATCAGCAACCCGAAGACCAGCGCGATTAGGGCTTCAATCACAGAGCACCTTGCGGTAAACCTCCATCGTACGCTCCACCATCCGGTCCACGGTGAAATTCTCGAGCACGGCCTGCCGCGCCGCACGGCCCATCCGCCGTGCCTCTTCCGCGTTTTCGCGGATCCAGCGCAACGCCTCCAGAATCGCTTCCGGAGAGTTCTCCACCAGCAATCCGGTCTCGCCGTGCTTGACGACTTCCGGCAGCCCTCCCACCTTGCTTGCCACTACCGGCACCCCCGCCGACATCGCCAGCAGCACGCCCGACCCCAGCCCTTCGCTGTGCGTGATGTACACAAACATCGAGGCGCGCGTCACATCCCGCTCCAGGTCCGACGAGTAGTGCACCGGAATGTTGCCCGCGCGCGCCGCTTCCACCACCATCGGCGCTCCTTTCATCGGATCGTGCGCGTTCGCCGGAGCCACCACGATGGCCGGCCGCGCGGTTTCGAGCACCGGCACGCCGTCGTGAACCACGCTGATCTTCTCTTCCGGCACGCCGCCCTCCATCAACACCGATTTCACGTAGTGCGAAACGGCGATGTACCGCCCGGCCCGGCCGTACTTCCAGCGGGAGTTCACGGGAAAAGCGACGCGGCGCGCCACCACCACCGGTTTGCGGCGGACCAGCGAAGCCAGCGTGTGCGAGCGGGCATCGTGAGCATGCAGCAAATCGTGCGAGCCGAGCGCCAGCACGGCGCGCCGCAAGCTCAGCGGTTCCACCCGCCATCCTCGCTCCCGCGCCGCCTGGAACAGCGGGCCTTCCGCCCTTGCCAGCAGCGTCGACTCCACTCCCCGCGCGGCCAGGCCCTCGATCAGGCGATAAACCTGCCACTGTCCGCCCCGCATTTCTCGTCCGGCATCGAGGTGCAGTATCCGCAACTCAAGCCTCGCCCTTCAAGACTGCCACCCGGCCATGATCCGCGCCTTCGAGTACTTCAGAAACGCATAGAATGCCGCCATGTACGCGATGATCAAGCCTTCGAGTCCATCCTGAAACCCCCGTTTGACCACGTAGGTCTTCACGAAGGTCCAGGCCGGATCCACAATCAGCCGCCACAGCGGCACGGGAATCTTGCGCGCCGCCAGTTCCTGCGCGGCCAGCGTCGTGTACCGGTCGAGCGTGCGCAGGTGCTCGGATAGCGAATCGCAGGTGAAGTGCAGAATGTTGCTCTCGAGGTGTCCCACGCGGCCCTCCGCGCGCACGCTCTCGTGCACGAACTCGCCCACCCACTTGGCCTTGTGCCGGTCGTACAGCCGCACCTTGCGGTCCGGATACCAGCCAGAATGCAGAATCCAACGTCCCAGGTAGCGCGCCAGGCGCGGCATGGTGTAGGCGTCGAACCGCGGACCGGTCTTCTTCAGGCTCCAGATCTCGGCTTCCAGCGCTTCGCTCAACGCTTCGTCGGCGTCGAGGGAAAGGATCCAGTCGTATTGCGCCTGTTCCGCGGCCCAGTTTTTTTGCGCGGCAAAACCGCGCCAGCCTGCTTCCACCACGCGCACGCCCAGGTTTTGCGCAAGTTCCACGGTGCGGTCCACCGAACCGCTGTCCACAATCAGGATTTCATCCGCGCAGCGCAGGCTTTCGATGGCCCGCGCGACGTTCCGCTCCTCGTTGAGCGTGATGATCGTCGCGGTGATCTTCATTGCCGGTCAAAGCCCGCCCGCGCGGATCGGATCGAGGGTGATGCAAAGCAGGAAAATCGCCAGGGCGAGCAGCCCCAGCCGCCGGCGACCCGGGGTGAGTTCGCACGGATCGTGAATCGTCGGATGGTTGCGGCCCAGCCACAGCAGCACGAGCCCCCAAAGGGCCCATCCCAGCCATAACTTCCACATCGAGATCAGGATGACGCAGAGTATCTTGGAAACCAGGCGGTGGCGCCGCGGAAAAAAGGAGTAAAGGATATGCCCGCCGTCCAACTGGCCGATCGGCAGCAGGTTGAGCGCCGTGGCGAACATGCCGATCCATGCCGCCCGCGCTACCGGATGCAAATACAGGTCGCCCGCCGGCACCCCGGGAAAGATTGCCTTCGTCAGCAGCCACTCAAGCCCGGGCACGCCGAATTGCAGGCTGCCTTGCGCTCCGATCCCCGGAATAACCTTCGAAAACGCCAGCCCGATGGCCAATGCAGGCAGCAGAAACACGAACCCGGCCAGCGGGCCCGAAATGCCGATATCGAAAAGAATTCGTTTGGAATAAATCGGGGAGCGCACGCGGATGAATGCGCCGAAGGTTCCCATGAACGGCGAAGGCATGAAATATGGCGGGCTCGCGTCCACACGGTGGTACAGAGCCGCCAGATAGTGCCCCAGTTCGTGCGCCAGCAGGATCGTCAGCAGGGTGAGCGAAAACGGGCAGCCCTTCAACAGGTAAGCCGGATTTCGCCACAACGCAATGTAGAGGGGAAAGCTGGCATCGATGTCGAACGGTATGTTCCGCTCGAAATCGGTCTGCATCGCCGCGCCCACGACCGTCGCCGTGAGGAACGTCAGTCCGAACAGGAGAAAATGGAGCCAGTATCGCTCGTTCCGGCGTACCTGCGGAATGGTAAAAGTCTCTGCCGCCCTGCCATTCGCGTAGACAGGGAACGGCGCCGGAGAGAAATCCTGAGAAGACACGAGTGCCTCGACGCCCCGCCACCTGGCTATTGGAGCGTCTGTAACTCCTTACCGGGCTTGAATCGCACGGCCTTTCCGGGAGGGATCGAAACTTCCGCCCCGGTCCGTGGATTCCGCCCAATTCCCGTTTTGCGCGGCTTCACGTTGAATACTCCGAATCCGCGCAGTTCGATGCGGTCTCCTTGCTCCAGTGCCTTCTTCATGGATTCGAAGACGGTCTCCACAGCCATCTCAGCCTTCGTTTTGGTAATGCCGGTCCGGTTCACCACTTCATTGATGATATCCAGCTTGATCAAACCCGCCTCCTTAATCCTCGCTACGATTCCACTCAGGCTTCCCGCATCAAGTCAACCATATGATAGGATTGAATTTATTCTCATGTCAAGCGAAGGTTCGCAAGCCCTGGAGAGAGCGTGACGGAGGACGAGTTCCGGCGCGCGTGCGGCCGCTTTTCTACCGGCGTCACCATCGCCAGCGTTCTTGATGCGGACGGCACTCCCCACGGCCTCACCGTCAGTTCTTTTACCTCCGTCTCCCTCGAGCCCCCGCTGATTCTCATCTGCCTGGGCCACCTGGTCACCGCCATCAATAGCTTCCGGGCCTGCCGGTACTTCGGGATCAACGTGCTGTCGGAAGACCAGCAGGAACTCTCGGAGCGTTTCGCGCGCAAAGGGGAGGACCGCTTCAACGGTCTGCCCTGGGAGCCGGGCCAGACCGGCGTTCCCCTCATTCCGGGGACTCTGGCGGGTATCGAATGCGAAGTGCGGAACCGGTATACGGAGGGCGATCATGACATTCTCGTCGGCGAAATACTGTACTCCCGGGTCGCCGCCGGAGAGCCTCTGATCTACTTCGCCGGCCAGTACCGCAAGTTGAAGCGTTAGACTGGCTTTGATGCCCAACCCGCTTTCCTACCTCCACGACCAGCTCGAAGAGTGGCGTTCGGCGGGCACGTTCCAACGCCTGCGCATCCTCGAATCGGAGTCCGCCGCCGAATCGCGCTTCGACGGCCGGCAGGTCGTCAACCTGGCCTCGAACAATTACCTGGGCCTCACCACCCACCCCAAGCTCCGTGAAGCGGCTTTGGAGGCCATCCGCCGCTTCGGCGTCGGGTCGGGCGCCGTCCGCACCATTTCGGGCACCATGTCCCTGCACATGGAGCTCGAGGAGCGGATTGCCGCGTTCAAGAACGTCGAGGCCTGCGTCGTGTTCCAGTCCGGTTTTGCCGCCAACGCCGGCACCGTTTCGGCGATCCTCGGCCCGGACGATCACATCGTTTCCGACGAGCTGAACCATGCCAGCATCATCGACGGGTGCCGGCTGTCCAAGGCCAAAATCCACGTGTTTCCCCACAAGGACACCGCCGCCGCCGCCGGCATCCTGGCGGGTCTTGACGGCACTCCGGGACGCAAGCTGCTGATTTCCGACGGCGTTTTTTCGATGGACGGCGATATCGGGCCGCTTCCCGGCCTGGTCGAAGCCGCTGAAGCCCACGGCGCTATCATGATGGTGGACGACGCGCACGCCTCGGGCGTGCTCGGCCGCGACGGTCGCGGGACTATCGATCACTTCGGCCTTGACGGGCGCGTGCACGTGCAGGTAGGTACCCTCTCGAAGGCGATCGGCGTTTTGGGCGGCTACGTCTGCGGCGGCCGCGACCTGATCGAGTTTCTGTACCACCGCGCCCGCCCCTTCCTCTTCTCGACGTCCCACCCTCCCGCCGTAGCTGCCGCCTGCCTGGCAGCCTTCGACGTTCTCGAACAGGAACCCCAACGAATCGACCGGCTTTGGGAGAATACACGGTATTTCAAGCAGGGCTTGGCCTCCGCCGGATTCAACACCGGAATCAGCGAAACACCGATCACCCCGGTGATCGTCGGCGAGGCCGCCCTGGCGCACCGTCTGTCTCGCGAGCTTTTCGAGGAAGGTGTGCTGGCCACGGGTATCGGCTTTCCCACCGTCGCCAAGGGAAAGGCACGCGTCCGAACCATCGTCGCTGCCACACACACCCGTGGCGAGCTGGACCAGGCCTTGGACGCCTTCCGAAAAGTGGGGAAACGCCTGGGACTCATAGGCCTTGGATAGGGTGCTTATCTTTCGATAAACTCAGCATTCAACCAAGTCTTGCCTTCGGTTGCTTGTTACCTTAACCGAATATTGCCTTTCGCACGCGTGAGGAATGCGGGGACTTGTCCGGGCGGTACTGAGACTCATTGGCAAGGGTGATGCCAAGGTGGCGGCTGTGTTCGCGGATTCGGCGCAAGCGTCCCGCGCGGCTGTCCACCATCTGCGGCGCGGCGCGCCCGGCGTGCCCGTGTGGCTGTTTGCCGTGGCGCCGCCGGCTCCGGAAGTCGCGGCATTGTGCGAGCGCGTGGTGATTCACCGCAACTCGCTGGTCTTGTTTCTGCGGGGCTGGCTCCTGCTTTGGCCGAAGTGGGTCGCCATCAGCGCCGCTCCCTGGACCGGCACCCGCGGCCGGTGGCCGCTCAAGCTGGCGCCCTTCTGCATCCCCCCTTGCAAGGCCCTGCTCTTCAATGCGCAAGGCGATTTTTTCGGCGCCACTCCGCCCGCCGTCGCTGCCCACAACGCCCGCAATTTGCATGACGCCGGCCTGGCCGCGTGGGGCCTGGTTCGGGCGGCGCTGCGCTACATCCGGGACCGTCTCGCCGACCTCGCATATCAGCTTGCCAGCCTCGGCCAATCCGCCTGGCTGATGTTCCTGCTCGCGGCCGGAAGGATCCTGAAATTGCTGGGCCATCCTCCGCACACCCTGTTCCCCCTGTTCCACGGAGCCGGATACCTGGACTTTCCCTCCACCGACTCCGGCGATGTCGGGGTGGTGGTGTTCGAGCAGACCGGATCTATCTGGGATGGCAACGAATTCGAACGGTTCGCGCGGAATTCGTCGGCTCGCTGGATCCTTTGGCGCGAGGAACCGGTCCCAGCCGAGACATTCCGGGACACGCTCCCGTTGTATCGCCAGGAGAACACGTTCGCCCTTTCCGTTCAGCGGCATTACCGCGCCTGGAGCCCGATGCTGCTTCCCGTTGCGCCCTTTCGGGCGCTCCAGCCGGGTGAGGCATCGCAGGTGTTCGCGCCGATTTCGACCGCGATCCTTGTGGACCGGCACAAACTGCTGGCGCTGGGCATTCCGCGAACCAGCCTGCCGGGCGTCGCCTGGCGAATTCTCTTCTGGAAGGCGGCCGCCGCCGGCTGGCGCTCTTATAGCGTGGGCGCCGGCGGCAGCCTCACCGAACAGCCGGATGCCCCCATCCAGGAAACCGGGTTTCTGTTCCACCTGCTGCGCAATCCCGGCCTGCGGCGCCTCGGCCCCCGCGAACCGGACCTATCCAGGGGCGCCACATCTTTTGCCACCGTCCCGCTCGGTCCGGCCCACCTGCCCGGCAGGTTGCGGGTGTTGCTGGTTTCGCCGTTTCTCCCCTTCCCGCTCTCGCACGGCGGGGCGGTCCGCATCTGGAACCTCTGCCGGCAACTGAGCGACCGCGTCGAGTTCACCCTGGTCGCCGTTCGCGAGAAGGACGAGCACGTCGCCTACGATCGGTTGCGCGACGTATTCGCGGACATACACGTGGTGGATATCGACGAACCGGCTTCGCTCGATACCTCGCTGCCTGGCCAGGTGCGTCAGTATCGATCGCGAGCCCTCCGCGCGCTCCTGACCGATCTCGCCGCGCGCCTCAGACCGGACCTCGTTCAATTCGAATACACCCACATGGCCGCCTTCCGCGACGCCGTGCCCGGGGTCCCGGCCATCCTCGTCGAACACGATCTGACGTTCAGCCTCTACAGCCAGTTGGCCCAAAGCCAGCCCGGCGCCGAGGCATCCGCCGAATACCGCCGCTGGCTTGCATTCGAACGCCGGTGGCTTGGCGCGTACGACGGCGTCTGGACCGTTTCGGAAGAAGACCGCGCCATCGCCGTCGCCGAAAGCGGGCGCTCGGAGGAATTCACGTTCAACATTCCCAACGGCGTCGACATCGCCCGCTTCTATCCGGCCCCCGAACCGCAGGGGACGCCCGAGATCCTGTACGTGGGTTCGTTTCGCCATTTGCCCAACGTCCTCGGTCTCGAACGGCTGCTGGCCGAAGTCATGCCACGCGTCTGGAGCCGGCTGCCCCATGTCCGCCTCCGCGTCGTCGGAGGGCCGCGTCACGAGTCGTACTGGCAGCGCCCGTCCGGCCTCGATCCGCGCGTGGAAATCCACGGCTTTGTGGACGATATCCGTCCCCTTTACGAAAGGGCGGCTGTGGTGGCGGTTCCGCTCGAGGTGTCGGCCGGAACCAATATCAAAGTCCTGGAGGCGATGGCTTCCGGGCGTCCCGTCGTTACCACGCCCATCGGTTGCGCCGGGCTCGGTCTTCGCGACGGCATCGACGCAATAATCCGGGCCGAATGGCCAGGATTCGCCGGAGCCGTTTGCGACCTGCTCGGCAATGCCGGCCTGCGCTCGTCAATTGCGTCCGCCGCCCGCGTAGCGGCCGAGACCCGTTTCAGTTGGAAAGCGATTGCCGGCGATGCTTATCGCAGTTATCTGGCCCTGATTCCGGAAGGACGCGGCGGCTCAGCCGGCACGCCTTCCCGCGTCGCTCAGCCGCAGCCTGTTGTGGACGTCCCGCACTCCCGGCGCCGTCTCCGCAAGGTCCCCGGCTAGTCTCTTCGCCAGCCGCTCGGTCACCGTGCCGTTCAGGGTAACTTCGCCGTTCGATACCGACACCTCGATCTCAGTCGCATCCACCTCGGGACTCGCGGTAAGACGGTCGTTCACATCTTCGCGGATCCGCTCGTCGGAGCGCTGCCATCCTTTGGGCCCTTTGCCCCGGTGCGGTCCACGGCGCCCGGGAACCCCGGCCGGTTTGCCCGGCCAGCCCTCCACCTGGTTCCAATCCCACGGCGCACTTTGCGGCGGGCGGTTTCCAAACGTGCCCCAATCGGCTTGCGGACCCCAGTCTCCGGCTCCCGCCGCTCGCTCGCGGTCCCAACGTTCTCCCCGCGGCCGCCGCGGGGGGTCAGATTCCGCCATAACACCCTCCTGGCCCCATCGTATCGGCGGCACCCGGAAGATGACAAACGGCCAATGTGCGGATAGGTCCGCCCACATGGCTCCAAAGACTCAGTTGACATTGGACTTCGGGACGATCAAGCTGTATTCAAGGAGGTTTCCCGATGATATCTTTACGGCTCTCGCTGCTTACCGCCGGATTGGCGCTGGCCTGTGTGCCGTTGCAGGCACAGGTTGTGCTCGGAGCAAAATCGGGCCTCGTCAATTATGTGGAAGGCGCCGTCTACCTGGCTGACAGTCCGCTCGAAATGCAGGCCGCTCAGTTCCCCGAAGTCAAAGAAAATGTAGTTCTTCGTACGGCAGAAGGACGCGCCGAGGTGGCTCTCACTCCCGGTGTGATGCTGCGGCTCGGAGAGAACAGCTCGTTTCGCATGATCACCAACCGCCTCATCGACACGAGGCTCGAGCTGTTGACCGGTTCAGCCGTCGTTGAAGCGACGGAAATCGCCAAGGACACTCATCTTACGATCGTGGTGAAGGGCTCCACGGTCGAACTGGCGAAAGGCGGGCTCTATCGCCTGGACGCAGAACCCGGGCGCCTGAAAGTCTTCGACGGTGCCGCTGACGTGCAAGCCGCCGGCGAGTCTCTGACCGTGAAGGGCGGCAAGATGGTTTCGTTAGCTGGAACCGTCGCGGTTGCTGAAAAATTCGACACCGACGAGACCGACAGCCTCGACCGCTGGAGCCGCCGCCGGGCAGATATCGTCGCCATGGCGAACGTTTCCGCCGCCAATCGCGCCCGCCGCACGTACGGTTCGCTCAACCCTTGCGGATATGCCGGCAATCGCGGAATGATCACCAACTACGGCAGTTGGGGCTATAACCCGTATTACGGCCTGATCACCTACATTCCATGCAACGGAACTATGGTTAGCCCTTACGGTTACCGCTACTACAGTCCCGGGGCCGTGTATCAGACCTTCTACGCTCCCCGGCCCGTAATGACGCCGAACTACGGCGGATTTGGCGGACCCCCGTCCTACTCCACCATGGGCTCGACGTCCAGCGGGTATTCCGGCACGATTGCCTCTGCTCCCAGCGTTTCCTCGAGCGCTCCGGCAGCCGCCAGTTCCAGTTCCAGCGCGGCTTCCTCCGGTGCGACATCCTCGGTCGGTTCCGGTAGTTCCGGCGGCGGAGGACGGGGCCACTAGGCAGAAGTCCCAGCAGCAAAGCGTCTCACCGGCCATCTTAATTCGCTGTCGGTGCCAACGATCAAAGTCTCGATGGGCATTTTGCGCGACTAATGTTGCGCGAAATCAATCAGCGAGGCCCTGCAGTGGCTCCGGCGTGAGTTTGTGCGAAGCCTTAATCCTCGGCCATGTTCTTCATCGTGCCCACCGGGATCACCGCCTCCGCGACCGCGTTCCCTGTAATCAGGCGCGAGCCCCGGCTGAAGGTCAGATACTGAAATCCCCAGAGCACGAAGACCACCACGCGATTTTGAAACTCCACCAGGTACATCAGGTGCACGAACAGCCAGACCAGCCAGGCCGGCAATCCGGAAAGGTGCATCCCGAAAACGCGCGCCACCGCCTTGCCGCGGCCGATCACCGCCAGGTCGCCCTTGTCTAAGTAGCGGAACGGCGGCAGTTCCTTGGGCCCGTCCAGCCGCTTCACGATCGCCCGGGCGGCATACTCGCCACCCTGCATCGCCACCTGCGCCACCCCCGGGTACGGCTCTCCGTCCGGACCGCACGTCTTCGCCAGATCGCCCACCACGTAGACGTTCGGGTATCCCGGCACGGTCAGGTCGTGCTTCACCTGAATCTGGCCGCGACGGTCGGTGGGCGCGGCTGTTCGCTCTGCCACGCGCCTGCCGAATTCGGTGGTCGTGACGCCGCCCGCCCACAGCACGGTCTCCGACCGCAAGCGCTCCTCGGTGCCGTCTGCCCGCCGGAACGTCACGCCGTCGCCGTCCACCGCCGTCACCCGCACGCCGTTGCGCACCCGCACGCCCAGCCGGATCAGGGCCTGTTCGGCTTTGGCCGACAGATCCTCCGGATAGTGTTGCAGCACCCGCGGCGACCCATCCACGATCAGGATCTGCGCCTCTTCCGGATGAATGGATCGGAAGTCGCAGCGCAGCGTGTGATTCGCAATCTCGGCCAGCGCGCCGGCGAGTTCCACGCCCGTGGGTCCCGCGCCGACAATCACGAATGTCAGCCACGCCCGCCTTTCGTCAGGGTCCGCCGTCCGCTCCGCCGCTTCGAATGCATACAGGATTTTGTGCCGGATGGCGGTCGCCTCTTCCACCGATTTCAGGCTCGGCGCCCACACCCGCCACTCCTCGTGCCCGAAATAGGAACTGCGCGACCCGGTGGCGATAATCAGGGAATCGTATTCGCAGCGCACGCCATCTGTGAGAATCGCCGCGTTGCCGGCCGGGTCCAGGTCCGCGGCCTCCCCCAGCAGCACGCGCGTATTCTTCTGGGTCGAAAACACGGCGCGCAGCGGCGCGCAGATCTCGCCCGGGGAAAGCGAACCGGTGGCCACCTGGTAGAGCAGCGGCTGAAAGAGGTGAAAATTGCGGCGGTCCACCAGCGTGACGTCCACCGCTGCGCGTGCCAGGGTCCGCGCGGCGTAGAGCCCGCCGAATCCTCCTCCGAGTATGAGTACGCGGTGCCTGATAATTTCAGGATAACGGAACTGCCCGATTACGCTGGTGTCAAACCTAACCCTGGACCCGAGGGCAGTATCAGTTTGCCGTTCTCCACGCGCACCCCGTGGAACGGGTCGTTGGCGATCAGCAGGTTCCCGTCCAGGTCGGCATAATCCACCAGCGGCGAAAGATGGGCCGCCGCAGTCACCGTGACCGAGCTCGAAATCATGCACCCGAGCATCGTTTTCATGCCCAGCGATTTGGCCAGGTGGATCATGCGCAGCGCTTCCTGTATGCCGCCGCTCTTGTCCAGCTTGATGTTCACGCCGTCATAAGCGTCCTTGAGTTTAGGGATATCCGCGGCCCGCCCGCACACTTCGTCGGCGATGATCGGGATGTGGATCCGGCTGCGCACCCAGCGCGTCTCCTCGATCATTTCCGCCGGCATCGGCTGCTCGATGAATTCCACGCCCTGGCTCTCCAGCCAGTTGATTTTCCGCACCGCCTCTTCTTTGTCTTTCCAACCCTCGTTGGCATCCACGCGCAACGGCTTTTTCGTGACGCTGCGTACAGCCGCGATCGTCGGCTCGTCGGTTGACAGCCCCACCTTGACTTTCAAAATCGGGTATTGGGCCGCCTCCAGCGTCTTCTGCTTGGTGATCTCCGGCGTGTCGATGCCGATGGAAAAAGTGGTGACCGGCGCATCCTTGGGATCGAGTCCGAAAAGGCTGTACAGAGGAATCCCGAGCTTCTGCCCCACCCAATCCATCAGCGCGATGTCGATCGCCGACTTGGCCGCCCACTCTCCCTGCACCCGTTTGAAAACCGTCTCCATCACCTTCTCGAACTGCATGGGGTTGGCGGAAACGAGCAGGTCGCGCACCGAGTCCACCGCCTTCCGGCCGCTTTCGGCATCCTCGTGGTACCGCACGATGGGAGCCCCTTCGCCGTGGCCCGTGATGCCGTCCCGCCGATACGCGAGGTGCAGCGTGTCGCGATATTCGCTGGACGACATGGTTGTGGTCCAGGTGTGGCGCAGGTTCAGCCGCACAATCTTTGAGACCAGGGCCGCCTCCGCGGGCGCCGCCGGTGCGGCAAACGTTGCTGCGGGCGCGAGCGCCGCCGCGCCTAAAAACTGTCTGCGATTCACTTCACTCTCCTCATCGCCACCAGAATGGCCGACCAGTGCGGGTCGTTCAAATTGTCGATCCGCACGGCGGGCGTCTCGTGCGTGGTGGCATCCAGAAACTGCCCGTTGCCGATATAGATGCCGGTGTGCGTGATCTTTTTGTCGGAGGTGCCGAAATACAGCAGGTCGCCCGGCTTCAGGTCGGCGCGCTTCACCGGCGCCACGCCGCTCCAGTCGGCCTGCGGCTGCGCATCGCGCGGCATGTGAATCCCGCGCCGCCGGCACAGCATCTGCGTGAATCCGGAGCAATCGTAGCCGAAGCTCGACGTTCCGCCCCAGGTATAGGGAAGGCCCAGAAACCGTTTACCGAGTTCGATCGCCTCGGGGATGCTCAGCGGCTTCGCGTCGAACTGAATGTCGCCCGATTGCACCCATGCCGGACGGTCGTCGGGCAGCCTCACCTGAAGCCACCGGTTGTCCTCCGGCAGCTCGGCGATCACCTCCAGCTTCGTTTCGAAGGGCACCGTCAGCAGCGGGGCGTGTTTGGTCACGCTGGCCTCGCGGTAGAGATGCGCAAAAAGGCCGCGCACCTCCGCCACCCGGCCGCGCGTGCCATAGGTCTGTCCGGTGCGCAGGGCCTCCGCCGGAGTCCAGCCCGTGTAATCGTCCGCCGTGCGAATGTGCGCCCAACCGCCCGATTCCTCCATCACTTCCACATTGGCGCCGTAAATAGCCTGCGAAACCACGTCCGCATCGAGCGACGGTCGCGAGTACATGTTCTGTACCGGGCGCAATATGACGGCATTGGGCATAACCGCGGCCAGAAAGGCGGCGGCAAACACGAGCGGCATCGGCTCTCCTGCTTGTAGGGTACCGCACGCTGCGCGCCGCCCCGCCGGATCAGCTTTTGGGCGTCCCCGGATGCGTCTCCACGTAATTCGATACCGGCTTGAGCGTGCGCAGATGCCGGTAGATCGCGATCAGATCCTCTTCCTGCATCTGCGATAACGGAATCCACGGCATCAGCGTGAAAGCCTCGGGTCCGGACAGCGGCGGCGGGCCATCGATTGCCCAGTCTTTGCGCTCCGCGACCTTCTTGAGAAAGAACGCCTGGTCCCACTTGCCGATTCCGGTTTCGACATCCGGCGTGATGTTGGCGCTCAGCACCGTGCCCACGATGCTCTCGAAGCGCTCGCCGCCGGCGAACTCCTTTCCCGGAACCGGGGATCCGTTGTTTGCCGGGGTGTGGCACCCGCCGCATCCGCCGATCGTCACCAGGTACTTGCCGTATTTGAGGCGGTCGGCGCGGTCCGGCGGCGGAACGCTCCCGGCCGGTTGCGGCGCCCCCTTGATCATCAGGTTCACGGGAAACGAGAGCGCCGTGGCGGGCAGCGGATTCCGCACCGGGGGCAGGGAATTCAGGTACGCCACCACGGATTCCACATCCTCATCGCTCATTTCCCGGTAGGAGCCGTACGGCATCATGGGAAACAGCGCGCGGCCCTCGTTGTCCACCCCCTCGCGGATGGCGCGGATTTTCTCGCCGTCGGTCCACGTGCCGATGCCCGTCTCCCGGTCGGGCGTGATGTTTCGCGCCACCACGCGGCCGGGAAATCCCTTCATGAAATCCGACATCACGGTGCCCTGCCCGCGCCCGGCCACCACCACCGGGCCGCCGATCTTCGTGAAGTCGCGCTGCGAGTGGCAGTCGTCGCAATTCGCCACGATCTCGAAAAGATACTTGCCGCGGGCGATCCGTTCCGGTGCCATAGAGACTTTGATCGTCGAGGCGGCCACCTGCGCCGGCTTGCGCAGGTATAGATAACCCACGGCGGCGGCGGGAACCAGGATCAGCAGGAGTACGAGGATCAGCACGATCTTCTTCCACATAGGGATCGAGTGTACTACGAACCCCGCGGCGCGGAGATGACCGCATTTGGAAGAACTTGCCCGCCCGTAGTACACTGAATGTTTACTCCAGTGGCTCCGACGCACTCCGTGTGTTCCGGCTCCCAAAACAGAGGAAAGCATGCACGCGATTATTGAAACCGGCGGAAAGCAATACCGGGTGGCTCCGGGCGATGTCATCCGCGTGGAAAAACTGGCCGGCGATGTCGGCTCCGAAATCGACCTGCCCGTCAAGGCGGCCTTTGCCGAGGGCGGCGAGATGGTCTCCGGCACCGTCAAAGGCACCATCGTCGGCAACGGCCGGGGCGACAAAATCATCGTCTTCAAATTCAAACGCAAGAAGCAGTACAAGAAGACCATCGGGCATCGCCAGTCCTTCACCGAAGTGAAGGTCGGCGACATTCTGGTGTAGGTGACCTATGGCGCATAAAAAAGGTTTAGGAAGTTCCAAAAACGGCCGCGATTCGAACGCGCAGCGGCTCGGCGTAAAGGTGTTCGGCGGGCAACTGGTCTCCGGCGGCTCCATCATCGTCCGGCAGCGCGGCACCAAAATCAAACCGGGCTTGAATGTCGGCTGGGGCAAGGACGATACGCTGTTCGCCAAAGTGACGGGCGTGGTCGAGTTCAGCGACCGCGGCCGCATCGGCAAGTTCGTCAACATCGCGGCCTCCGAATAATCCCGAATAGCTGAAGTTCCACCCGCCGCCGGTTCCACGCGGACCGGCGGCTTTTCTATGCTCTTTCTCGACGAAGCAAGAATTCTGGTCAAAGCGGGCGATGGCGGCAACGGCTGTCTTGCCTTCCGGCGCGAGAAGTTCGTGCCGCGCGGCGGTCCGAGCGGCGGCGACGGCGGACACGGCGGCGATGTCGTGCTGGTCGCCACCGGTCACCAGAACACGCTGCTCCAGTTCCGTTACAACCCCGAGCACAAGGCCGAGCGCGGCCGCCACGGCGAAGGCAGCAACCGCACCGGCGCGGACGGCAAGATCCATCGAGGTCGCCGTGCCCGTCGGCACCGTGGTCTACGACGAGGCCACCGGCGAGCGGCTCATGGATTTCAACGAGCCCGGCCAGACGCTTCCTCGTCGCGCGCGGCGGACGCGGCGGACGCGGCAATGCCCGCTTCGCCACCTCCACCCATCAGGCGCCCACCGAGCACGAACCCGGCCGCCCCGGCGAAGAGCGCCGCCTCCGCCTCGAACTGAAACTGCTGGCCGACGTGGGCCTGGTTGGCTTTCCCAACGCCGGCAAGTCCACGCTGATTTCCCGCATCTCGGCCGCGCGCCCCAAGATTGCCGATTACCCGTTCACAACGCTCGAACCGAACCTCGGCGTAGTGCGAACTGGAGAACTACCGCAGCTTCGTGGTTGCCGATATTCCCGGCCTCATCGAAGGCGCGCATCTCGGCCACGGCCTCGGCATTCAGTTCCTGCGCCACGTGGAGCGCACCCGCCTGCTGGCCCACCTGGTGGATGTTTCCGAAATGAGCGGGCGCGAGCCGGTGGAAGATTTCGAGGTCGTCATGAACGAGCTGGCCAGCTTCAGCGAAGAACTCGCGGCCAAGCCCATGATCGTGGTCGCCACCAAGATGGATGCCGCGCAGGATCCGGACCGCGTCGCCTCCCTGCGTTCGCTCGCCGCCGCCCGCGGCCTCGATTACTTCGAGATTTCGAGCGCCACAGGGCAGGGAATCGAAGCCCTGAAATTCTCGATGGCCGCCCGCGTCCTGGCTCCCGCGGAAAACCGGACCGGGTCCTGACCGGAAAGACGTTTCCTGCCTGCCGCGCGTTCTACCGCACCCTGGCGCCGGCCGTGGCCCGTTCCGTAGGCGGGGGTATAGGCAGTCCCGCGGCCTTCATTGCGCGCTGAATCGCCGCCACCGTCACAGGGGACGGCTTGAAATTTCCGAAGCGAAATCCCTCCGCGATCACCAGCGGCGTCCATCCCTGCTTATCCTTGCGGTTCCAGACCTCCGCCTTCGCGCCGTGCGCCGCCAGAAAGTCCACCGCGCCGGGAAGGTTTTTGTAGGCTGCTCCGTGCATCGCCGTCTCGCCGTTATCGTCCACCGCGTTCGGGTCGTTGCCGAGTTCGAGCGCCACCTGCATCGCCTCCACCACGTCGCTCTCCGTGCCCGCGTCTTCCCCGGGCGAGCGCGTGCCCAGCCCCGCCGCCACAATCAGCGGAGTCGCGCGGTCGGCATTCGGAATCAGCGGATCCGCCCCCAGCGCCGCCAGATACCGCATCAGCTCCGCATCCGCCGTACGTGCCGCCAGCAGAAACGGCGTGGCCCCCAGCGTGTTCAAACTGGTCAGCCCCACCCCCACTTTCTTCGTCATCCGCGCGTTCAAATTCGCGCCCTTCTCCGCCAGCTTTTTCACGAATTGCAGGCTGGTCATGCTGCCTGAGCCCTGCGGCGCCGGATCGTTATCGCCGCCCCCCGGCTTGCGCACCCAAGTCACGATGTGCAGCGCCGTATAGCCGGGTCCGGTCGCGTTGGGGTCCGCCCCCGCGTCCAGCAGCGCCGCGGCCAGTTCGAAGTGCGCATTCGCCGCCGCGATGTGAAGCGCCGTCGATCCCGCGCGCGGAGCCCCGTGAGTCTGCGACAACCGCCGTCCCGGCTGCGGCGGCTGAATCGTATCGTTCACGTCGGCGCCCGCTCGGAGCAACGCCCGCACCACGCCCATCCGCCCCTCCCGCACTGCGAACAGGAACGCCGTGAACCCCGTGTCGAGCCGCGTGTGCAGGTCCGCGCCCGCCGCGAGCAGCGCTTCCACCGCGTCCACGTTGCCTTCCGCCGCCGCCCACATCAACGCGTTCTGCCCGTGCTTCGGCTCCTGAGCCTTTCCGTCCGCCCCGTGTGCCAGCAGCGACCGCACGGCTGGAAGTTTCCCCGTGCGCGACGCCGTCATCAGCGCCGTCTCGCCGCCCGGCTGCGTGGAATTCGCGTCCGCGCCCGCATCGAGCAGCAGTTCCACCATGGCCCCGTTGCCGTTGGTGCAAGCGAGCGCCAGCGGGGTCATCCCGTAGCGATTCGCCGCCTTCGGGTTGGCCCCGGCTTTCAGCAGCAGCGCCGCCGTTTCCACATCGTCGTTGCGCGCGGCCCAGTGCAGGGCCGTGGTGCCGTCCACCTGCGCCGCATTGGCATCCGCATGTTGCGCCAACAGCGCGCGGACCTCCGCACGGTCGCCGCGCTGCGCCGCTCCGGCGAGCGCCGCATCGCCCGCGCCCGCCGCCGCGGCGGCCAGCAACAGCAGGGTTCCGAAAATTCGCACGGCCATCGCGCGCGTCACAGCGAGAGCAGTTCCCCCACTTTGCCGTTGCTGTCGGCGAACGACTCCATCCGCACCCCCACACGTTCCAGCAGGGTCAGGTGCACGTTTGCAAGCGGCGTCGGCTGCGCGTACCTGATGTGCCGGCCGCCCTTGAATCCCGTGCCCCCGCCTCCCGCCACCAGCACCGGCAGGTTGACGTGATCGTGCTTGTCCGCGTCGCTCATGCCGCTGCCGTACAGGATCAGGGAGTGATCGAGCAGCGACCCGTCGCCGTCCTGCGTGGCCTTCAGTTTCTCCAGGAAGCCCGCGAAAAGCGACACGTGAAACGCATTGATCTTCGCGACCTTCGCCAGCATCTCCGCGTTGCCGCCATTGTGCGTGAGCGGATGGTGCCCTTCCGGTACGCCGATTTCCGGATAGGCGCGGTTGCTGGTCTCGCGCGCAAGCTGGAACGTGGCCACGCGCGTCACATCGCCCTGGAACGCCAGCACCTGAAGGTCGAACATCAGCCGCGCGTGATCCGCATACGCCGCCGGCACGCCTACCGGACGGTCGAGGTCCGGCAGCGCCGAATCGGCCGTCGCCGCCTCCGCTTTCTGAATCCGGCGCTCCACCTCCCGCACCGTGTCCAGATACTGATTCACTTTGTTGCGGTCGCCCGGCCCCAGCTTTGTCTGCAGGCGCGCAATGTCGTCCTTCATGAAATCCAGCAGGCTCGCGCTCTTGCGCAGTTCCGCCATTCGGTCCGCCGGACTGCCGCCGTCGCCGAACAGCCGTTCGAACGCCACCCGCGGATGCGCCTCGGCCGGCAGCGGCGTCGTCGGCGACGACCACGACAGGTCGTTCTGGTACACGCACGCGTACCCGTTATCGCACTGGCCCACCGTCGTCAGCAGGTCCATCGCCAGCTCGATCGAAGGCAGCCGCGTCTCGCGCCCGATGTGCTGCGCGGCCACCTGGTCCACCGTCGTGCCCAGGTAGTAATCGCTGCTCTCGGTCCACTTGGCCGTGGCCGCGCTCAGGAATGCGGCATTCGAGGTGGCGTGCGTTCCCGGATACGCGTTGCGCAATTCCAGGTTGCCGATCACGGTAAGCTGTTCCCGCACGCCCGCCAGCGAAGCGAGCGTCGGCGAAAGGTCGCCGAGCGTGTCCCCTCCGGGCGGCGTCCACAGCGGCATGTGCGCGCCCATCGGCATGTACACGAATCCCAGCCGGCGCACCGGCCGCGCCGGGGACTGCGCCAGCGCCGTCATCGACGGCGCCATCGCGTCCAGCAGCGGCAGCGCCAGGGTGGTCCCCACTCCGCGCAGAAACGTGCGGCGCGGCAGCGATTTCTTCGTGACAATCATTGCGACCTCCTCATTTGAAACGGAGTGCTGTTGACAATCCCCAGGATGAACGACGAGAACTTGAAATCCTTCACCCGCGCGCCGCGCACCACCCCGCGTACCGCCGGCGCATCGTACGCTTCCACCCCGCGCCCCACCGCGTACGTCAGCAGTTTTTCGGTGAGCGTCCCCGCAAAGACTTCGGGCCGTGCGAGCAGTGCCTTCTCGAGTCCCGCCACGCCTTCGAATTTGCTGCCGTCCGGCAGCCCGCCCGAAGCGTCCACCGGCTTGCCGTCTTCCGACGCCCGCCAGCGGCCCACCGCGTCGTAGTTCTCGAGCGAAAACCCCACCGGGTCCATCAACTGGTGGCAGCCCGAGCACGCCGGGTTGTCGCGATGCTCCGCCATCCGCTCCCGCATGGACCGCACCGCGGAAGGGCCGCTCCGTTCCTTGAGCGGCGGCACGGACGCGGGCGGCGGCGGTGGCGGTACTCCCAGGATGTTGCTCAGAATCCACTTGCCGCGAATCACCGGCGACGTTCGCGTGGCGTAGGAAGTCACCGTCAAAATGCTCCCCTGCCGCAGCAGCCCGCCCCGCGAGCCGTCCGCAAACTCCACCCGCCGGAAGCGGCTGCCGTAAATATTCGGCACGCCGTAATGCTTCGCCAGCCGCTCGTTCAGAAACGTGTAATCGGCGCGCAGCAGATCGAGGACACTGCGGTCCTCCCTTACGATGCTCTCGAAGAACATCTCCGTTTCCTGCCGGAACGCCTGCCTCAGGTTATCGTCGAAATCCGGAAAAATCCGCATGTCCGGATGCGCCGCATCGAGGTTCCGCAGGTACAGCCATTGCCCTGCGAAATTCGTCACCAGCGATCCGGAGCGCGCATCCGCCAGCATTCTGCGCACCTGCCGTTCCAGCACCGCCGGACTCCGCAACCGGCCCTGTATCGCCGCGTCGAGCAATTCATCGTCCGGAATGCTGCTCCACAGGAAAAACGAGAGTCGCGTGGCCAGTTCCAGATCGCTCAGCCGGTATGCCGATCCAGGCGCCGCACCGCGCGGATCCTCTTCTACCCGGAACAGAAATTCCGGGCTCACCAGCACCGCCCTCAGCGCCATTTCGATCCCGTTCTCGTGACCGCCCTCCGCGCGCCCTTCCCGGTAGAACTGGAGCGGCGCCTGAAGGTCCGCATCCGTCACCGGCCGGCGCCACGCGCGGCGCATCAGCGTGCCTAGAATTCGCTTCGCGCACGGCTCCTCCTCCCCGCTGCTCGCCGGAGTGCAGGTCAGGATGCGCCGCCGCGATGGCGTCGTCCCCGAACCCTTCGGGTCGTAAGGACCGTTCACCGATAGCGAGTACACGGCTGTCTGGATACGCGGATGCCGGTCCATGTTGAAATGCGCCTGGTACGGCTGCCGTTCGGTCTCGAGCAGCGTGGATGCGCGCTTCGGAAACGCCGCCGCCACCAGGTGCGGGCCCGCGCCCACCGGGATTCGCACGTGCAGGTCCTGGTCCACCGCCGAATGGTCGGTCGTGCCTCGCGGCGGCTTCACGGTGAACAGCCCCACCCGCGCGCCGTCCACCATGATCTCCACGTCCTGCGCGTCCTTGAGTCCCTCCACCTGTTCGTTGCGGTCGCGCGCGAGCCGCACCCGGATCTCGTAGTCGCCATCGAGCGGAAACGTGTAATGCACCGCCAGGCCGCCGCGCGTGCCCAGCGGCAGATCTTCGAAATGCTCCTCCTGCGTCAGGTCCGGCGGCAGGTTCACGGTGTCGCCGCCGGGCGATTTGACCGGGCTCCCGATCGCCAGCCGGCTGATCTTTCGCGCTGCCGAAACGTACCGTTCGAGCAGCGTCGGCGAGAGCCCGCCCACCGTCACGTTATCGAAGCCGTAGCTGGCGTCGTCCGCCGGCAGCATCGAAGCGACATCCACATCCAGAGCCAGCAGGTCGCGGACCGCGTTCCGGTATTCGGTGCGATTCAGCCGTCGGAAGGTGTCCGTCCGTCCGGGGTTCGGATGCGCCGCCGCCGCCCGGTCGAGCTGTCCTTCGAGTGACGCGATCAGCGCCTGGTAGGTGCGCTCGTCCGGCCGCGGCAGTCCCGCCGGCGGCATGGAGCGGACACGCAGCCGCCGCACCACCTTCTCCCAGATTTCGGGATGCCCGGCCGCTCGCTGTGCGGAGGCCGCATCGAGCGCTAGGCCCGCCGTCTTCAGCTTGCTATTGTGGCACCCGGCGCAATACCGATCGATCGCAGCCGTAGCCGGGGCAGGGGACGCCTGTTGCGGGCTGGCAGCGTTGGCGATACCGCCCCAAATCAGGAACGCGAACGTAGCAGGTCGAAGATACCCAGTCAACGGACTAGGAATAGTATATCTCCGCCACGCCACGGAGAAGGGCTGCGATTTTCCCCCCGCGGCTGTAGTGATTTTCCGTTCTTTCCGGTCTTAGCTTCAGGACGGCCGTGCGGTTTCTTCCAGCCGCTGCCAAGCCGGCGCAAGCGGAAGCTCGAATGCGTCGTCCGCTCTATTTACATGCAGCTCCAGCGTCCTTTGTCCGACTGTCCGACGTGTGCCCGTACCCATGCGCCGTATCCTGTTCTTATTTGCGCTGCTCGCCTACTTCTCCTACTTCTGCGGAGACAGCCTCAGGGTATTCTTCGCTCCGGACACATGATGAACATGGGTACCTACTGGCGCTGGGGTCCGTCACAGTTGGTTGCCGCCCAACTTCTTCCCTGGCGCGGTTTGTACCGCCCTGTGGGTGCCCTGTTCTACATGCCGCTCTTCCGCTGGTTCGGGCTCAATCCGGCGCCCTATCATCTGGTGATCCTCGCACTGCTTTTTGCAAGCGTGGGCCTTCTCTATGCGCTCGCCCGCCGGCTGTCGAACGAACCGCTGCTTCCCGGTCTGGCCGCTCTCTTCGCCTGCTATCATGCCGGACTTACGAATCTTACTTACAACATAGCCTTCGTCTATGATGTTCTCTGCGGTTTCTTCTATCTTGCCGCGCTCCTCACTTACATTCACTTTCGCAATCGGCCTGAAGCCGTCCCGCTGTTTGCCGCGCTCTATCTCTGCGCCCTCAATTCGAAGGAAATGGCCGTCACACTCCCGGCCGTCCTCATCCTCTACGAGTGGCTGTTCCATCGCGAGCCCAGACCCCGTGCCGCGCGATTCTTTCTTTTCGCCGCCGCCGCGCTTACGCTGCTTTCGCTGTACGGGAAACTGGCGGGCCCGGACGCTCTCGCCGCCCAGTCCGGCTACCGGCCGGAGTTCTCGTCTGCCCGCATCGCCGCCTTCCAGACCCGCTCGCTCGGCGACCTGCTCGCCCGTTCGCATCCTGTCGGTCTGTTCGCGGCTGCCGGCATATGGTTCCTGGTCACATGGCTGGCCTGGCGCCGCCCGAGCCCCATCCTCCGCTTCTGCTGGTTCTGGATGCTGTTGACGCCGCTGCCTATCGAATTTCTGGAAGGACGCGGCGGGGCCTGCCTCTATCTTCCCTTCGCCGGATGGGCCCTTTTCCTCTCGGTGATCTTGTTGAATGCCGCGCGCGCCGTGGCGGTGTTTCTGGCGGGAGAGCCGCTGCTATGCCGGCTCGGCCGTAACGCCCTCTTCGCCGGGGTCCTGGCGTCGGCTGGCGGACTCTGGGCCTACGAGAACCAGCGCGTCAAAGAGCGGGTGCAACTTCCCGCAATGGCTGCCATGGGCTCGCAAACCCGCGCCGTCCTCGCTCAATTCGACGCCCTCCGGCCCGCGGTCCCGCCCGGCAGCACCGTCGTCTTTCTCAATGACCCCTTCACCGGGTGGGACATGGCTTTCATCGCCGACCTCTGGTTCCACGACCGCAGCCTCAACATCAAGCTCCAACGCAAAACACCGCTCGCGGGTGACGAATTGAAGCACGCCGGCGCCATCTTCGACTTCCGCGACGGACGCCTGCTGCGGCTCCGCTAGCCGCCTGCTTTTCTCCGGATGGGGACCTCGCGTCCCTCCGCATCCACGCGCCGCACCTCCGCCCGCTCCCTTTCGAGCGTCACGTCTTTCACCACGCGATTCCGGCTGCGCCGCTTCATCAGGTGGATCTCCTCTTTGAGCACGAGCCGTTTGGTCACCACCATCTGTTCCTCTACCACCGGCACGATGATCGTCCCGCCCTTCCGGCGTACCTTGGGAGGCTCCTCCACCACGCGATTGATCGCCACGCGCCGAACCTCCACCTCTTCCTGCACCAGCGGCATGTCCACCCGGCGCACCCGCTGCTCCACGTGTTTCTCCACCCGGACCGCGCCCGTCTTCACCTCCTGCGTGCCGGCCACCAGTTGCTCCTCCATCAGCGGGATCACCAGTTCTTCGCGGTTCTCCGGGTCCATGCCTTCGGCGTTTTCGTTAGTCTCGTCTTCGCGAACCTCGTCTTCATCCTTCATCGTTTCCCCCCAACGCCCCGCGCGGCCGGGCTCTTGGTCCGGCCGCGCAAGGTTGCGCCGCCTACCGCGTTCGTCCCGTGACTTTGTCCCATCCGTACCGCACCGAGTCCTTGATCCGCTCCCACGTGCTGCCCGGTTCCCGCCGTGAATAGTCGTTCCTCAAATCGTCTTCCACATCGTCCCAATCGCGGCCCTGATATTTCGGATTCGAGGCCATCTGGTAACCGTAATCGTAGGCCGGCGCATAGGCATCCCAATCCGCGCCGTGGCTGGCATAGCGGTTGTCGAAATCCCGGCGGAAGTCCGCGCGGATATCGTCGTCCTCCTCGTCCTCAACCCGCTCGCCTTCGCCGCGCAGTTGGTCCACCTTCACCTCCGTGCGCCGCACCGTGTCGCTGACCGTCTCCTTCCGCTCCGTGGTCTCTTTTCCCACCACGACCTCCTCGCGCACCCGGGCCCGCTTCTGCACCACCGGCACTTCCGCGGACTCGGTGACCTCGATTGTCTGGTCGCGCAGTTGCGCCTTCTCGCCTGCGTTCAACGGGCGGTTGGCGGGGCGCCGTTCCACCTTCACATGTTCCTCCCGCAGCGTGACCTCCTCTTCCACCGGGACGTCGCGCACCTGGCTGTAGACGCGGACGCCGCCTCGCCGTACCACGCGTTTGCCCACTTCCAGTTCCTCCTCCACCACCGGGATGGTCGCGCCTCCCTGCCGGTTCCGGTATTGCTCGCGTTCCCGTTCCGCCTCTTCCCGGGAATATGCCGGCGCGTTTTCGTCGTACCCGCGGTATCCCGCCTTGCGATAGTCCGCCACCCTGCGGTCGATGTCGATCGCGCCCAGGTCGTTCATGATGCCGGCCGCCCGATTCGCCTGCTCGCGCGGCGCGGTGACCGATACCACCGCATTGCCTCGCCGCACCATTTCCGCATAATCGTGAGCGTGTTCGCTTTCCGAGTCGCCGCCCCCGAAGAGGCGGTGAAAGAATCCCGAAATGCCCCCTTCGTGCTCCCGGTTATCTTCTTCGGTTCTTCCGGCCGCGCCCGTTCTGAAATTCGAACGCAGGTCGATGGCTTCGCGCGGAATTCCCGCACTGGTAAGTTCGCGCGCAACACGGTCGGCTGTGCCGTAATCCTCAAAAACGCCCACCACCGTGATCTTTTGCGATTCCGTCATGTTCACTCCTATCCCGCGGCGCAGTTGCGCCCACGTTTGAGACTGCACGCACCCTGCCACCGACCCGTCGCGGAGGTTCGTTTCGAGCCACTCCAACTTTGCCGTGCCCGCGCCCGCTATTGCGGCCGGTTAAAGCGCGGCCCGCCGACCGATCGCAACGTTGTATGATTTGGCACCTCAGCCCGCAGGGTTCCACTCTGTTCCGCAAACAAACCTTGCACCTGCGTGAACTTAGGGTTACAACCGGAACAAGGGGGTCTCTAAGTGTTCCATCTCAAACCTTCACTTATCTCGCTTCTTGCCTTGTTGTCGCTTACGAGCCCGGCATTTACGCAGTTCCGTGCCGGTATCCAGGGTGTTGTCAGCGATCCCGCCGGTGCACCCGTGCCCGACGCCACAGTTACTATTACTTCCGCCGAGACGAACCTATCCCGTTCGACCAAAACCAGCGAGAGCGGGGCTTACACCATTTCCGGCCTGGCTCCCGCCACTTACAGGCTGTCCGTGGAAAAGACCGGTTTCTCCAAGAAGGTTCTTGAACAGGTAGTCGTCCGCGCCGAACAGTTACAGGCCTTAAACGTCGAACTCGCTCTCGGCCAGGTCTCCGAGTCGATTACCGTCAGCGAGGCCGCGGTTCCGCTTATCGATACCCAAAGCGCCGCCATCGCGGGCACCCTCACCAGCCGCGATGTCGAAAACCTCCCCTCCTTCGGCCGCGACCCCTTCCAACTCATTCGTCTCGCGCCCGGCGTCTTCGGCGACGGCGCGCAATCGAACGGAGGCGGCACCACCCAGATGCCCGGCGTCAACCGGCCTTCCGCGGGCGCCGTGAACAGCATCTTTTTTATCGAAAACGGCCCGCAGGTCATCGCCAACGGCACCCGCCAGGTTTCCAACAACATCCAGGTGGACGGCGTCGGCGTGAGCAGCGTCTCCTGGGCCGGTTCCGCCGTCCTCACCCCCAATGAGGAGTCCATCAAGGAAATCAAGGTAATCGCCAACAACTACAACGCCGAGAACGGCCGCAACAGCGGCGCGCAGATCCTCTTCATTTCGCAGAACGGCACGAACGAGTATCACGGCAGCGCCTTCTTCAAATGGCACCGCCCCGGCCTGAACGCCTATCAGCGCTGGAACGGACCCGGTAATCCCAGCCCCGTCCGCCGCGACCTGAACCGCTTCAACCAGTTCGGCGGCAGCGTCGGCGGACCGGTTGTGAAGAACCGCCTGTTCGCCTTCTTCTCCTACGAAGGACTGCGCAGCGGCTCCAAAAGCTCGGGTACCGCCTGGTTCCAGACGCCGTGGTATCTGCAGAACGCCGGCCCTGAAGGCAGCCTCGCCCGCCGCATGCTCTCCTATCCCGGCCAGGAGCCACTTTCCGGCGGCGTCTCGGCCTTGACCTGCGCCCAGGTGGGGCTCGCCGCTACACAATGCCGCGACGCCGAGGGCGGCCTTGACCTCGGTTCGCCGCTTACCACTCCGCTCGGCACCCCCGATCCCACCTTCAGCCAGCCCGGCACGCCCTACGGCATCGGCAACGGTTTCGACGGCATCGCCGACGTCATGCGTCTCATCACCCTCACCCCGAACAACAGCGTCAACGCCCAGTACAACGGCCGCATGGATTTCAATCCGACCGCGAGCGACCTGGTGGCATTCAGCGTTTATTGGGTGCCTACCGTCACCCATTCCATCAACGGGCCCGCCCGCAACCTGAACCAGTGGAACAGCGACCGGCTTTCGCGCTCCTGGACCGGCATTTGGAACCGCACCTTTTCCGCCACCGTCATTAATGAGGCCCGCTTCGGCCTGAGCGGCTGGAAGTTCGATGAAACCGATTCCAACCCCCAGGAGCCCTGGGGACTGCCGGTGAGTAATATCGATGCCGCCGGCGCCGTGGCCGCGCAGCGTTTCGGCCCCTCCGGCCCCGGAGTCTTCGATCAGGGAACCTGGAACGCCCGCGACACCCTCAGTAAAGCCTTCGACCGTCACTTCTTCAAGCTCGGCGGCGAATACTCCCGCGCGCATTTCCTCGACCGCAGCGCCGGCTCCGCGCGTCCCACCTTCAACTTCCGCAATCTCTGGAGCTATGCCAACGACGCGCCGTACCAGGAGAGCGGCAACTTCAACCCGGTCACCGGACAACCCTCGGACAACAGCAAGAATCTCTACTACTACATCCTCGGCCTGTTCGTGCAGGACGACTGGAAAGTGGCGCCTAACCTGACCGTAAATCTCGGACTGCGGTGGGAGTACTTCTCGCCCTTGCTCGAAGAGAACGGCCTGATCAGCAACCCTGTGCTCGGCAGCGGCAACTCCGCGCTCACCGGACTCACCGTACAGATGGGCGACAGCCTCACCACGACGAGCAAGACCAATTTCGGACCCCAGCTCGGCGTGGCCTGGAGTCCCGGCCGTTTTCAGAATCGCCTGGTCCTGCGCGGCGGGTTCGGCATCGGCTTCAACGTGCAGCAGCTCGCCACCCTTTCCAACGGCCGCGCCAATCCGCCCTGGATCACCGGCCTCACCATCAACGGCTCCGACATCCTGTACGCCACCCCTTCCGATCCCACCCAGTTCTCCGACTGGCCGGCGAATCCGGCGGCCGTGCAGTCCTTCGACCCCACCACCGGCCTGCCCGTAGGCGGCGCCGCCGTCACCCTCAACGGATTTCCCCAGCATCAGAACACCCCTACCACTTACCGTTACTCGCTCGACGCGCAATACGACCTCGGACGTAACTGGGTGGCCAGCATCGGCTACCAGGGCAGCCAGAGCCGCAATTACAGCCGCCAGACTAACTTGAACCTGATTTACTATCCCGACCTCAATCCTCGCGTGAACCGCCTGTTCTGGTACTCCAACGACGCGGCCGCGCACTACAACGCGCTTCTCACCGAAATCCAGCAGCGCTTCTCCAGCCAGTTCACCTTCGACGCGCAATACCGCCTTAGCCGCAACACCGACCAGGGCTCGCAGGATTACTACTCCGACCAGTACCCCTTCGACATCGACGCGTCCGATGGACCGGCGGACTACGATGTCACCCACAACGTGAAGCTGTGGGGCGTCTGGACCCCCACCTTGTTCCGCGGACGGCAGGGCTTACTCGGAAAACTCGTCGGCGGCTGGACCGTGAGCGGGATTTCCAACTGGCATTCGGGTTACCCGTTTACGCCCCAGTACTGCAACACGGGCAACAACGTCGTTTACCCGAACAGCGGCTACGGCTGTCTGCGCCCCGCCAGTTACTCGGGCGGCGCCGAAGACGACTACGGGAACGATACTTTCATGCGCCCCAACGGTAACTTCCCTGACGGTGCGCTGTCTTACTTCGCCTTGCCCACCTGGCCCGCCACCGGACGCCCTCCGGCCCCGGGCGTCGGCCGCAACACGTTCCGCGGCCCCCGTTATCTCGGCTTTGACGCGACCCTGGCCAAATCCTTCGGGCTTCCTAACATGAAAGTCATTGGAGAACATGGCCGTCTCAACTTACAGGCCAACATCTATAACGTGTTCAACAAGGTGAACCTCACCGGCGTGAACACCACCATTAGCAACGACGGCAAAACCAGTAACCCGCTCTTCGGCCAGGCCCAAAGCGCCTTCGCCGGCCGCATCGTAGAGCTACAAGCCCGCTTCAGCTTCTGAGTCTGAAGCGCCTGTCGTTCGCTCCCAGCGCCCGTGCCGCGGCGGCGGTGATTCCCGTCGCGGCCAGAAATGCCGTGCCCGAGCCTCAGACGTGGTTCACCCTTGCGGCCGCGCGCCTGGGTGAGCGGTCTGGCTGGCGAGGGAAGATCGCGAAATAACCGGCTCCACGTGGCGCCCGCCAATGGGGTCGCCTATGATGGTGGTCACAGGAGGCCTTATGCCGGAACCGACCACCAGGAGAAACATGTTGCAGACGGCGGCCGCCGCGGCCGCTGTGCTCTCCACGGGAATCTCCAGCGCCGCCGCGCGCAAAATGAAGATGTGCCTGAACACGGGCAACATCGGCGTCCGCGCTAATCTCGAGGAAGCCATTGCCATGGCTGCGAAGCACGGGTTCGAAGCCGTGGACCCGAATGTCCGCGACCTGGCCGCGCTCTCCGATTCCGCCATGGGCCGGCTGCTCGACGACCTCCACTCGAAGAACCTCGAGTTCGGCTCGGTGGCCCAATCCTTTCCTGTGTCGCAGCCGGATGAGAAGTGGGGGGACTTCATCAAAGAGCTCACCGCCACCGCCAAAACGCTCCAGCGCGCCGGCGTCCACCGCTTTGTCACCTGGCTGACCTCGCGCGAGGAGAAGCTCACCTACCTCCAGAATTTCAAGCTGCACGCGCGCCGCATCGGCGAAGCCGCCGCCGTGCTCGGCGAGCGCGATGTCCGCCTCGGCCTCGAATACCTCGGCCCCAAGACCATGTGGGGGGCGGGGAAGTACCCGTTCATCCACACCATGGAAAGCATGAAGGAGCTGATCCAAGCCGTGGGCAAGCCCAACCTCGGATTCCTGCTCGATAGCTGGCACTGGTACACCGCCGGCGATACCGTGGCGGATGTGCTGACGCTGCGCAACCAGGACGTCGTGGCGGTGCACCTCAACGACGCACCCTCCGGCGTTCCCATTGACCAGCAAGTGGACAGCAAACGCGAGGTGCCGCTCTCTACCGGCCTCATCGACGCCAGCGGCTTTCTGAACGCGCTCAACCAAATAGGCTACGACGGGCCGGTGGCCGCCGAACCCATGAACGCCGCCCTGCGCGCGCTCCCTCCCGAGGAGGCCCTCACCCGCGTCTCCGATGCCATGCACAAAGCCTTCGCGCTGATCAAGACATGAAGCGAATTGCCTGCTCCCTGATCTTCGCCGCCTCCGCCCTTTTCGCGCAGGGGCCCGCCAACCAGCCGGACCGCATCGAATGGTTCCGCGACCAGGGCTTCGGGCTGTTCATTCACTGGAGCGTCGATTCGCAGCTCGGCACGGTGATCAGCCACTCGCTCGCCGGAGCGTCCGAAGACTACACCAGCCGCTTCTTCACCGAGCTGCCGAAGACTTTCAACCCGCGCAAATTTCATCCCGAGGACTGGGCCGTGCTGGCGAAACTGGCGGGGGTGCGCTACGTCGTCTTCACCGCCAAACACCACAGCGGCTTCGCCATGTGGAACACCCGCACCACGCCTTACAGCATCGCCAACACACCCTTTCAGAAGGACATCTTCGCCGAGGCGATGCGTGCCTTCCGCGAGCAGGGCATCGCTCCGGGGCTATACTTCTCGCCGGACGATTTCCACTGGCTCTACCAGAACCACATCGCCGTCAATCGCGGGGCCGAATACGATCCGCCCAGGCATCCCGGACTGCTCGCGCTGGACCAGGCACAGCTCAAAGAGTTGATGACGCAATACGGCCCTATCGACGTCGTATTTCTGGATGGCGCGGCCGAGGGCCTCAAGGAAGTGGTCTGGCAGGCCCAGCCGAAGACGGTGGTCACCCGCGGCGCGATCACCACGCCCGAACAGATGATTCCGGGCGTCCCTCCGGAGGGTGCGTGGGAGGCCTGCATCACCATCGGCACTTCCTGGCAATACCAGCCGCAAAACGAAGTGTACAAGTCCGGCGGGGACCTCATCCGGCTGCTCTACGAGACCCGCGCCAAGGGCGGCAACCTGTTGCTGAACGTCGGACCGAAGCCCGACGGCGAACTGCCGATCGAGCAGGAGGAGCGGCTGCGGGAACTGGCCCTCTGGATGTTCGTGAACGGCGAGGCGATCCACGGCGTGCGTCCCTGGACGGTCACCAACGAAGGCAGCTTCTGGTTCACCCGGAAGAAGAACGAGGATGCCGTTTACGTGGTAGTGGCCGAGCCCTGGAAGCGCGGCGACTGGAAAGATATCGTCCTTAAATCGGTGAAATCCACGGCGCGCACCGAGGCCAGCGTCCTGGGCCAGAGCGGCCAGGTATACGAGTACACCAAGACCGTGCCCGAAACCACGTGGACGCAGGAGCCCGGGGGCCTGCGCATCCACGCCATGTTCGCCCAGCGTCTGCAGGACAACGGCAAATGGCCGAACCCGGTGGTGGTGAAGCTGACCGGGGTGGAACCGGTGGGCCCCCGTTGAACGTCCATACGCCAAGACGAGGATCTGGAGCATGAGCTGCGATCGAAGGCAAATGCTGGCGGCGATCGGGTGCTTGTACCCGTTAAGGGCGCTGGCCCAGGTGGCCATCACCCCGCGCGAGGGCCCGGAACCGAAAGCGGAAGAGCGGCAGCGTCCCACCCTGCGCGTCGATACCAGCCTGGTTCTGGTTCCCGTCACCGTCAACGATCCTTTGAATCGACCCGTCACGGGCCTCGAGAGGGAGAACTTCCGCGTCTTCGACGACAAGGTCGAGCAGAAGATCACGCAGTTCGCGATGGAAGACGAACCGGTCGCCGTGGGCTTGGTCTTCGACACCAGCGGCAGCATGGGCAGCAAACTGGCCCGTTCGCGCCACGCCGCCAGCGAATTCTTCCGCATCAGCAACCCGGAAGACGAGTATTTCCTGGTCGAATTCGACAACAATCCCCGCCTGGTGGTGCCCTTGACCCGGGAGACGGGAACCATCGAAACCCGCCTGACCTTTTCCAAGTCCAAGGGTTCTACCGCCCTGCTCGACGCCATCTACATGGCTTTGAGCGAGATGCGCAAATCCAAGAAGAAGAAGAAAGCGTTGCTGGTGATTTCCGACGGCGGCGACAATCACAGCCGGTACACGCCCAAGGAAGTGCAGAACCTGGTGCGCGAAAGCGATGTCCTTATTTATTCGATCGGCGTCTTCGGCGGCGGCGGTACTCCCGAGGAGTACGGCGGACCCGGCCTGCTGAGCAAGATCTCCGAACAGACCGGCGCGCGTCTCTACGAAGCGAGCGCGTCGGAAATGCCGGATATCGCCCGGCACATCGGCCTCGAATTGCGGAATCGCTACGTGCTGGGCTATTCCCCGACCGACCAGACGCACGACGGCCGCTGGCATCCGGTGCGTGTGCAGATCGTAGCGCCGCGCGGCCTGCCCAAGCTCAAGGCCTCGTGGCGGCAGGGCTACTACGCCCCGGAACAGTAGCCGGCCGCCAACATTGGCGGTTTGGCGATGATCGCCTCAACAAAACAAAAGACTTACTTCGGGTTGGCCGCCAATGTTGGCGGCCGCTCTCCTGGGAGCCTCGCCAATACCGCCAGAATATTGGCGGCCGAATCGAGCCCGTGGATGAAGAATCGGCATGGCAGTTGCACTCTCCACCACACTTCGGTTAATATTTAAGAGTTTCGCGAGAACACGCTTGCTGCTCCTGTGCTACCACCCGTCTGTAGGCGGGTCCGTCCAGGGGTGAGGCCCCGCTGTTCAGCCGGTTACGCCGGTGTTGGCATGGGCCTGTCCATAGCCAGGTAATCCTCGCTGTTCGCGGCTGTTGCTTTTTGAGCGGGCTCGATTTCGGAGCGCGCGGGCCGCAAAGGGTTGCGCCACTTAATAGATTTCATCGCGAAGAGGAAACTCGTGCCGACGTTTAATCAACTTGTGCGTAATGGGCGGAAGCCGCCACTCTGGAAAACTTCCAGCCCGGCGCTGAATAGCTGCCCGCAAAAACGTGGAGTCTGTACGCGTGTGTACACTTCCACTCCCAAGAAGCCGAATTCGGCGCTGCGAAAGGTGGCTCGCGTCCGGCTCACCAACGGAATCGAAGTCACCACTTATATCCCGGGAGTCGGCCACAACCTCCAGGAGCACTCCATCGTGCTGATTCGCGGGGGCCGCGTCAAGGATCTTCCCGGTGTCCGCTACCACGTGATTCGCGGCGCGCTCGATACGGCGGGCGTGGCCAATCGCAGACAGAGTCGTTCCAAGTACGGCGCCAAGAGGCCGAAATCGTAAGAAACGTATGCCACGAAGAAGAAGAGCCGTTGTTCGTGAAATAGTTCCGGATCCGGTCTACAACTCCAGCCTTGTCGAAAAATTTGTCAACTCGATGATGTGGCAGGGGAAGAAGACGGTGGCCCAGGGCATCTTTTATGACGCCATGGACAAGCTGCGCGAGCGCACCAGCGACGATCCGCTGAAATCGTTCAAGAAGGCCGTGGAAAACGCCAAGCCGCTGCTCGAAGTGAAGACGCGGCGCGTGGGCGGCGCCAACTACCAGGTGCCGATCGAGGTGCCGCAGAACCGGCGCACCTCGCTGGCGATCCGCTGGATCATTACCAATGCGCGCAACCGGCCCGAGAAGGGCATGCCGGAAAGACTGGCCGGCGAGTTGAACGATGCCGCCAACCTCCGCGGCGGCGCCATCAAGAAGAGGGACGATGTTCACCGCATGGCCGAGGCCAACAAGGCTTTCGCCCATTACCGGTGGTAGGATTTTCGGGGAAATAAGAAGGCTTTCAGTTTATTTATGGCAAGAACTATCCCGCTCGAAAGGATGAGGAACATCGGCATCGCGGCTCATATCGATGCCGGTAAAACTACAACTACCGAGCGGATTTTGTATTACACGGGACGCACGCACAAGCTCGGCGAAGTTCATGAGGGCACTGCCACCATGGACTGGATGGAGCAGGAGCAGGAGCGCGGAATCACGATCACTTCCGCCGCGACTACGTGCGAGTGGCGCGATATTCAAATCAACATTATCGATACCCCGGGTCACGTCGATTTCACCGCCGAAGTGGAGCGCAGCCTGCGCGTGCTGGACGGCGCGGTAGCGGTGTTCGACGCCGTGGCCGGAGTGCAGCCGCAATCGGAAACAGTATGGCGGCAGGCCGATAAGTACAACGTTCCGCGCATCTGCTTCATCAACAAGATGGACCGGGTGGGGGCGGACTTCTTCCATTCGATGGATACCATCGTGGACCGGCTCAAGTGCCGCCCGGTGGCGATCCAGCTTCCGATCGGCGCCGAGGAGCATTTCAAGGGCATCGTGGACCTGGTGGAGATGCGCGCCCGGGTGTGGCGCGACGAAACGCTGGGTGCACAGTTCGACGTCGTGGACATTCCGGAAGACCTGGCGGAAAAGGCCAAGGAATACCGGGACAAGATGATCGAAGCCATTTCCGAGTTCGACGACCACCTTTTTGAAAAGTTCATCGAAGGACAGGCCATTTCGACCGATGAAATCCGAGCGGGCATCCGCAAGGCCACCATCGCCCTGAAGATCTTCCCGGTGATCTGCGGCACGGCGTTCAAGAACAAGGGTGTGCAGACGATGCTGGACGCGGTGGTGGATTACCTGCCGTCGCCGCTCGACGTGCCGCCGGTGGAAGGCACGGCGGTGGACGATCCGGAAAAGACGCTGACCCGCACTGCGTCGGACAAAGAGCCGTTTTCGGCGCTGGTCTTCAAGATCATGACCGATCCGTACGTGGGGCAGCTGGCCTTTTTCCGGGCGTACTCGGGCATGCTCAAGTCGGGCGACTCGGTGTACAACGTGGCCAAGGGGCGCAAAGAGCGGATCGGCCGCCTGTTGCGCATGCACGCCAATAAGCGCGAGGAAATCCAGGAGATCGTGGCCGGCGACATTTGCGCGGCGGTGGGTCTGCGCACGGTTTCGACCGGCGACACGATCTGCGACGACGGGCACCCGATCGTGCTCGAGTCGATCGACTTCCCCACGCCCGTGATCCAGCTGGCCGTCGAGCCCAAGACCAAGGCCGACCAGGAAAAGCTGGGCATGGCCATCCAGAAGCTGGCGCAGGAGGATCCGACCTTCCGCGTCAACACCGATCCCGAGACCGGGCAGACCATCCTTTCGGGGATGGGCGAACTGCACCTGGAAATCATCGTGGACCGGATGATGCGCGAATTCGGGGTGGGCGCCAATGTGGGCAAACCGCAGGTGGCGTACCGGGAAACGATCCGCAAGAAGGCGGAAGCCGAGGGGCGGCACGTGCGCCAGTCCGGCGGCCGCGGCCAGTACGGGCACGTCAAGATCCGGGTGGAGCCGCTGCCGCACGGCACGGGCTTCGAGTTCGTGAACGACGTGTACGGCGGCACGGTGCCCAAGGAGTTCATCAATCCGACCGAGGTCGGAATCAAGGAAGCGCTGGAAGGCGGGATCCTCGCCGGCTTCCCCATGTCGGACCTGAAAGTCACGCTGTACGACGGCAGTTACCACGAGGTGGACTCCTCGGAAATGGCCTTCAAGATCGCCGGCTCGCTGGCTATCAAGGAGGCCGCCAGGAAGGCCAAGCCGGTGCTGCTCGAGCCCATCATGGCAGTGGAAGTGGTGGTGCCGGAGCAGTACATGGGCGATGTGATTGGCGATTTGAATTCCCGCCGCGGCCGCATCGAAGGCATGCAGTTGCGGGGCACGACGCAGATTATCAAGTCGATGGTGCCGCTGTCGGAAATGTTCGGCTACGCCACCGAGCTGCGCTCGCGGACTCAGGGACGCGGAAGCTTCACCATGCACTTTGGCAAGTACGAAGAAGTTCCGGGCGGTCTCGCCGAAGAGATCGTAAACAAAGTTCAGGGCAAGATCACGAGATAAGGAGAGTGGGTTTTTCTCATGGCAAAGGAAAAATTTGACCGCAGCAAGCCGCACGTAAATATCGGGACGATCGGGCACATCGATCACGGCAAGACCACCCTGACGGCGGCGATCACGAAGGTGCTGGCCAAGCACAATCCGAAGAACAAATTCCGGAGCTTCGATTCGATCGATAACGCGCCGGAAGAAAAAGCCCGCGGAATCACGATCGCGGTGGCGCACGTGGAATACGAGACGGCCAAGCGGCATTACGCCCACGTGGATTGCCCGGGACACGCCGACTACATCAAGAACATGATCACGGGCGCGGCGCAGATGGACGGCGCCATCGTGGTGGTGGCGGCGACGGACGGACCCATGCCGCAGACGCGGGAACACATTCTGCTGGCGCGGCAGGTGGGCGTGCCGTACATCGTGGTGGCCATGAACAAAGTGGACATGGTGGACGATCCGGAACTGCTGGACCTGGTGGAGCTGGAAGTGCGCGAGCTGCTGAAGACGTACCAGTTCCCGGGCGACGATCTGCCGGTAGTGCGGGTTTCGGCTCTGGGCGCGCTGAACGGCGAGCCGGAGTGGGAAAAGACGGTGGACGAGCTGATGGAGGCGGTGGACAACTACATTCCGATGCCGGAGCGCGCCATCGACAAGCCGTTCATCATGCCGATCGAAGATATTTTCTCGATTCAGGGCCGCGGCACGGTGGTGACGGGACGCATCGAGCGCGGGATCTGCAAGGTGGGCGAGGCGATGGAGATCGTGGGCTTCCGCGACACGCGCTCGACGGTGGTGACGGGCGTCGAAATGTTCAAGAAGCTCTTGGACGAAGGGCGCGCCGGGGACAACGTGGGTCTGCTGCTGCGCGGCATCAACAAAGAGGATGTGGAGCGCGGGCAGGTGATTGCGAAGCCCGGCTCGATCACGCCGCACACCACGTTCAAGGGACAGGTATACGTGTTGAGCAAGGAAGAAGGCGGACGTCACACGCCGTTCTTCAAAGGGTACCGGCCGCAGTTCTACTTCCGCACGACGGACGTGACGGGAGTGGCGCAGCTACCGGAAGGCACCGAGATGGTGATGCCCGGCGACAACGTGGACCTGCTGGTGGAGCTGATTACGCCGGTGGCAATGGACAAAGGCTTGCGCTTCGCGATTCGCGAAGGCGGCCGCACGGTGGGCGCCGGCACCGTGACCGAAATCGTAAAGTAGGTTGCCATGGCGCTAAGAGAGAGAATTCGCATCCGGCTGAAGGCATACGATCACCGGGTGCTGGACCAGTCGACCACCGAGATTGTGGACACCGCGAAGCGGACCGGCGCGCAGGTTGCCGGTCCGATTCCGCTGCCGACGTCGCGGAGCATTACGACGGTGCTGCGTTCGCCGCACGTCGATAAAAAATCGCGGGAGCAGTTTGAAATCCGCACCCACAAGAGATTGCTCGACATTCTCGAACCGACGCAGCAGACGGTCGATGCGCTGATGAAGCTCGACCTGCCGGCCGGCGTGGATGTGGAAATCAAGGCGTTCGGAAAGTAGCTATGAGCTATCGGCTACCGGCAATCGGCCAAACAAGGCTGAGCGGCCGTAGCCGATCGCTGAAGGCTGACAGCTGAGAGCGAGATTTTATGAGTCCAGGAATCCTTGGCAAGAAAATTGGAATGACGCAGATGTTCAGGCCGGACGGCCAGGCCGTGCCCGTGACGCTGCTCAAAGCCGGTCCGTGCACGGTGGTGCAGCGCAAGACGCCCGCCATCGACGGCTATGACGCGGTGCAACTGGGGCTGCTCGAGTTTATCAAGCCGCAGCGCGTGAACAAGCCCATCACGGGCCACACGAAGAAGGCCGGCGCCGAGGGCACCCGGTTCATGCGCGAGCTTCCGCTCGGAACGGGCGACGACGATCTGAAGACCGGCGATAAAGTTCTGGTGGATCAGTTCAAGCCCAAGGACAAGGTCGACGTGATCGGGATCAGCAAGGGCCGCGGGTTTGCGGGCGTGGTCAAGCGCCACCATTTCCGCGGTGGCGAAGGCTCGCACGGTTCGATGTTCCACCGTGCCCCCGGTTCGATCGGCGCTTCGTCCTATCCGTCGCGGGTACTCCCGGGAATGCGGATGGGCGGGCAGTTGGGCAACAGCCGGGTAACGGTGCGGAACCTGGAAGTGATCGAGGTAGACACCGAGGATAACGTGCTGGTGGTAAAGGGCGCAGTTCCCGGACCCAACGGCGCGTACGTGCTGGTTCGGAGGGCCAAGAGGTAACTCCCATGCCGACATTGGATGTAGTGGATTTGAATAATCAGAAAGTCGGCGAGGTGGACCTTGCCGACGACGTCTTCGGGGCCGAAGTCAACGAGTCGCTGTTGTACGAAGCGGTCCGGCAATACCAGGCCGGATTGCGGGCGGGCACGCACAAGACCAAGGTTCGCTCGGAAGTGGCGGGTTCGGGCAAGAAGCTGTGGAAACAGAAGGGTACCGGCCGCGCCCGTGTGGGTTCCGTGCGGTCGCCGCTGTGGCGCCACGGCGGCACGGTGCACGGACCGCAGCCGCGCGACTACAGCTACAAGCTGCCGCGCAAGATGCTGCTGGGCGCGCTGCGCTCGGCGCTTTCGGCCAAGGTTCGCGACGGCGAATTGAAAGTGGTGCAGGCCTTCGGTTTCGCCGATCATAAGACGCGCAACGCGATGGGCGCGCTGGCGAAGCTGGAAGCCGGGCGCACGGTGCTGGTGGTGGATAACGGCGAGAACCGCAACCTGGAGCTGGGCATCCGCAATTTGAAGGGTGTGACGCTGATGGCGACGCGGGCGGTGAATCCGTTCCATCTGCTGGGCCACAAGAGCGTGCTGATCAGCGAAGCGGCGGCGCGGAAATTTTCGGAGGCGCTCGCAAAATGAACAACTACGAGGTAATCCGGCGCCCGCTCGTGACCGAGAAGGGCGTGGAGAAGAAAGACAACGAGCGCACGCTGTGCTTTGAAGTGGCGCTCGACGCCAACAAGACGCAGGTCAAGGCGGCGGTGGAGAAGCTTTTCAAGGTGAAGGTCGCGGAAGTGCGCACGGCCAACTTCGACGGGAAGCTGCGGCGCCGCGGCCGGTTCTCCGGCTACCGGCCGGATTGGAAGAAGGCGTACGTGAAGCTGAAGGTCGGACAGAAGGTGCCCGACTTCGCGGAGATTTAATATGCCGATCAAGACTTACAGACCCGTCACTCCGACGCGCCGCTTCCAGACGGTGACCAAGCGCGACGACATCACCAAGCAGACGCCGGAAAAGTCGCTGGTCGAATCCAAGAAGCGCACCGGGGGCCGCAACAGCATCGGCCGGATCACGTCGCGATTCATCGGCGGCGGCTCCAAGAAGGCCTACCGGGTGATCGATTTCAAGCGCGATAAGGACGGCATTCCGGCCACGGTGGCGAGCGTCGAATACGATCCGAACCGCTCGGCGCGCATTGCGCTGCTGAACTACGCCGATGGGGAAAAGCGGTACATCATCCACCCGCTGGGGCTGAAGGTGGGGCAGAAGGTGATGTCCGGTCCGGCGGCCGACATTCTGGTGGGCAATTCGCTGCCGCTGCAGAACATGCCTTCGGGCACGGTGGTGCACAATATCGAGCTGAAGCCGGGCAAGGGCGCGCAGATGGCGCGTTCGGCCGGGTCGCAGGCGCAACTGGTTTCGCGCGAGGGCGGGATGGCGCTGCTGAAACTGCCTTCGGGCGAAGTTCGGCGGGTGTCTTCCGATTGCCGGGCGACGGTGGGGCAGGTTGGCAATGTGGACCACGAGAACGTTTCGCTGGGCAAGGCGGGGCGCACGCGCTGGCTGGGCAAGCGGCCGCACAATCGCGGCGTGACCATGAACCCGGTGGACCACCCGCACGGCGGCGGCGAGGGCAAGACCTCGGGCGGCCGGCATCCGGTGACGCCGTGGGGCCAGCCGACGCGGGGCTTCAAAACGCGCAACAACAAGCGCACCGATAAGTGGATCGTCACGCGAAAGAGCAAGAAGAGGTAACCCATGGGCAGATCCGTCAAAAAAGGGCCGTTTACCGACACGCACCTGGAAGTCAAGCTCGCGGTGTTGAGCGCCGCCAACGAGAAGAAGGTCGTGCGCACCTGGTCGCGCCGCTCCACCATTCTGCCCGAGTTCGTGGGACAGACGGTGGCGGTACACAACGGCAAGAAGTTCATTCCGGTGTACATCACCGAGAACATGGTGGGACACAAGCTGGGCGAGTTTTCGCCCACCCGGACCTTCAAAGGCCACTCGGTGAAGTCGGCGTCGGAAAAATCGGGCAAGACCGAGCGGGGGGGAAGAGGAGCAAAGCGAAGCCGAGGAAGCGGCTTTAGGATCTTTATGCAAGTTAAAGCGGAAGCAAGATACATTCGAATTTCCCCGCAGAAAGCGCGCCTGGTGGTGGATCTGATCCGCGGGCAGCAGGCGGGGGCGGCCCTGAACACGCTGCGCGCCACCAACAAGCGCATCGCGCCGACGGTGGAGAAGGTGTTGCAGTCGGCCATCGCCAACGCGCAGAACCGGTCCGAGGATGTGGATGTGGACCGGCTGTTCGTCGCGGAAGCGTATGTCAACGAGGGGCCCCGGATGAAGCGGGTCCGTCCGGCTCCGATGGGGCGGGCCTACCGGTATCAGCGCCGTCTGGCACATATCGTCATCAAAGTGGCGGAGAAAGAAGCATAGATGGGACAGAAAGTTCATCCGTACGGATTCCGGCTGGGCTTCAACAAGCCGTGGCGCTCGCGCTGGTTCGCCAAGCAGGGCTACTCCAAGCTGTTGCAGGAGGACCTGGAGCTCAAGGAAGCGCTGCGCGAGCGGCTGAAGAGCGCCGGCGTGAGCTCGATCGAAGTGGACCGGCCGGGCAACAAGCTGCGGGTCACCATCCGGACGTCGCGGCCGGGCATCATCATCGGCCGCAAGGGCGCGGAGATCGAGAAGCTGAAGCAGGACATGGCGCGCAAGACCAAGCGCGAAGTGTTCATCGACATTCAGGAAGTGCACAAGCCGGAACTGGACGCGCAACTGGTATCCGAGTCGATCGCGCTGCAGCTTGAGAAGCGCGTGGCCTTCCGCCGGGCGATGCGCAAGGCGGTGGATTCGGCGCTGCGTTTCGGCTGCAAGGGCATTAAAGTGCGGGTTTCGGGCCGGCTGAACGGGGCGGAGATCGCGCGCTCGGAATGGTATCTGCAGGGGCAGTTGCCGCTGCACACGCTGCGCGCGGACATCGACTACGGGTTTGCCGAAGCGCACACGACGTACGGCGTGATCGGCATCAAGGCGTGGCTGTACAAGGGCGAGATTCTGGACCTGACCAAGCGCCGGGGCGGGCTGCTACCCGAGCCGGAGCCGAGGCGGGACCGGGGTGACAGGGACCGTCGCGACCGGCGCGACCGCGGGGATCGCGGCGAGCGGCGCGACCGCGGCGAGCGGCCGAGTCCGCCTCCAGTAAGCGCTCCCGCGCCCGAGCCGGCGGGACCGGCGATGCAGACTGCGCCGCCCGACCTGCCGCGTCCGGCAGCGCGTCCGGTGGCACCGATTCTGCCGCCGCTGATGTCGCCGCAGCAGCCGTCGTGGAAGCAGGAAGTCCGGCAGGACAATCCGCCGGCCGAGCCGGGCGGGGAGAGCAAGCCGCCTTCGGAAGGCGAGAAGAAAAAGACCAGTAAGGAACTCGAGGACAAACCGCCATGATGATGCCAAAGAAAGTAAAGTTCCGGAAACAGCAGCGCGGCCGCATGGCCGGCAAGGCGTGGCGCGGGTCATCGATCTCGTTTGGCGAGTTCGGCCTGAAGGCGCTCGAGTGCGGGTGGGTGACCGACCGGCAGATCGAAGCGGCGCGCGTGGCGATGACGCGTTCCATCAAGCGCGGCGGCAAGGTATGGATCCGGCTTTTTCCGGACAAGCCGATCACCAAGAAGCCGGCCGAGACCCGTATGGGTAAAGGCAAGGGCGCGCCCGAGCAGTGGGTGGCGGTGATCCGGCCGGGCAAGGTGCTGTTCGAGATGGAAGGCGTGGACAAGGCGACGGCATCGGCCGCGATGCGCCTGGCGGCGCACAAGCTGGCGATCCGGACGCGGTTCGTCAGCCGGGACGACGCGGCGGAGTAACGACATGAAGATTCAGAAAGTTCGGGATTTCGACGATAACGAGTTGCGCAACCAGTTGCGTGAAATGGACGAGCAGATGTTTCGTCTTCGATTTCAGATGTCGATGGGACAGAGCGACGGGCTGAAGAAGGTTCGCGCCATGCGCAAGGACCGGGCCCGCATCCATACCATCCTGCGCGAGCGGGAACTCGCCGGAGCGAAGAAATAAGATGGCCGAGACGGAAGTGACAGGACACAAGAACGAGAAGGTCGGCCAGGTCGTTTCGACCAAGATGCAGAAAACCATCGTGGTCGAAGTGAGCCGGCGCGTGCCGCATCCGCTGTACAAGCGGATTGTGAACAAGCGCAAGAAATTCTACGCGCACGATGAAGAGAGCTCGGCGCGCATGGGCGACGTGGTCCGCATCGTCGAATGCCGCCCGTTGAGCAAAATGAAGCGGTGGCGTCTGGCGGAAGTGGTGCGGCGCGCGGCGCAGGTAGGCGCGCAGCCGGCCGAGTTGGACGTGAAGGCCTAGGGAGACGAGCGTCCCCGGCGCCGCGGCGCGGGGGAGACGGGGTAGACGGAGCGAATTATGATTGGAATGCGTACGATTCTCGAGGTTGCCGATAACTCCGGCGCGCGGAAGCTTTCCTGCATCCTGCCGCGCGGCGGCGACCTCGGCCTGCGCGCCGGATTGGGCGATGTGGTGACGGCCAGCGTGAAAGAGGCCGCGCCCGATTCGAGCATCAAAAAAGGCAAAGTGGTGCGGTGCGTGATTGTGCGCATGCGCAAGGAAACGCGGCGCAGAGACGGGACCTACATCCGGTTCGACTCCAACGCCGCCGTCCTGATCAACGATGTCGGCGAGCCGATGGGCACCCGCGTCTTCGGACCTGTCGCCAGGGAACTGCGCGATAAGAAGTTCATGAAGATCGTCTCGCTGGCTCCCGAGGTAATCTGATGGCAACCGCAACGAAGAAGCCGGCCGAGCCGGTTCGGATCGATTTGAAGAGGGACGACACCGTAAAGGTGATCTCCGGACGGGACAAGGGCAAGACGGGGCGCGTGCTGCGCGTGGATCGCGACACGAGCCGGGTTCTGGTGGAGCACGTGGGCATGGTCAAGCGGCACACGCGACCCAACCCCGCCAAGCAGATCAAGGGCGGGATTGCGGAGCGGGAGAGCCCGATTGCGGCGTCGAACGTCCTGATCGTCTGCCCGGGATGCAACAAACCGGTCCGGATGGCGCATCACGTGGATGTCGTGGCTGGAGGAAAGAGCCGGCGCACGCGCGTATGCCGCAAGTGCGGGCAGACGCTGGACAAGAATTGAGGATTCGATGGCAGCACGATTGAGAGAGCACTATCAGAAAAAAGTCGTCCCGTCGCTGACCCAGGAGTTCGGCTACGCCAACGTGATGGCGGTGCCGAAGATCGAGAAGATCTCGGTCAACATCGGGTTGGGCGAAGCGACGCAGAACGCCAAACTGATGGACGGCGCGGTGAACGAGCTGGGGCAGATCGCGGGGCAGAAGCCGGTGATCACGAAGGCGACCAAGTCGATCGCGCAGTTCAAGCTGCGCGAAGGGCAGTCGATCGGGTGCATGGTAACGCTGCGGGGCGACCGGATGTACGAATTTTTCGACCGGCTGGTGAACGTGGCGCTGCCGCGTGTGCGCGATTTCCGGGGCATATCGAGCAAGAGCTTCGACGGCCGCGGGAACTACACGCTGGGCGTGAAGGACCAGTTGATTTTCCCGGAGATCGATTACGCCAAAGTGGAAAAGACCAAGGGAATGAACATTTCCATCACCACCACGGCCCGCACCGATGCGGAGGGCCTGGCACTGCTGCGTCACATGGGTATGCCGTTCCGGCAATAAGAGGAGAAGCGAGAAACACCATGGCCACGACCGCGAAAATCGCGAAAGACCAGAAACTGGAGAAGGCCCGCAAGGCGAAGACGCCCAAACTCCAATGCCGGCACCGGAACCGCTGCTGGCGCTGCGGACGGCCGCGCGCCTTTCTGCGCAAGTTTGGCATTTGCCGCCTGTGTTTCCGCCAGCTCGCCCTGAACGGCGAGATTCCCGGCGTGACCAAGGCCAGCTGGTAGAGAAGTAGGAGAACTATGACGAGCGATCCCATTGCCGACATGCTGACTCGCGTGCGGAACGCGATCGGGGCCCGCCACCCCAAGGTGGACGTGCCGGCCTCCAAGCTGAAAACGGAAATCGCGCGCATTTTGAAGGAAGAGGGTTACATCGCTAACTTCAAGGTGGCCGAGGAGGCGCGAAGAAGACGATCAAGATCTACCTGAAGTACAGTCCGGCGAATGCTCCGGTGATCTCCGCGATCGAGCGAGTATCGCGGCCGGGGTGCCGGGTGTACGTCGGGCAGACGGACATCCCGCGTGTGCTGGGAGGAATGGGAATCAACATCCTGACCACGCCGCGCGGAGTGATGACCGGGCGCGACGCCCACAAGGAACGCGTCGGCGGCGAGATTCTCTGCCGCGTTGGTAACGAGGTTTTCGAACTATGTCGAGAATTGGTAAAAAGCCGATCCCGCTGCCGAGCGGCGTCAAAATTCAGATCGGCGACCAGCTTCAGGTGACCGGGCCGAAGGGCACGCTGACGGTTCCCATTCCGGAAGGCATTTCCTTCGAGCAGGTGGAAGGGCGGCTCGAAGTGAAGCGGGCCTCCGACGATCGTGCGGCGCTGCACGGGCTGACACGCGCGCTGACAGCGAACGCGGTGCAGGGTGTTTCGGGCGGTTTCACGCGCGAACTGGACATTGTCGGCATCGGCTACCGCGCCGATGTGAAGGGCAAGGTGGCGACGTTCACGCTGGGCTACTCGCATCCGATCGAGTTTTTGCTGCCGGATGGCGTCGATCTGAAGATCGACAAGCAGACGCATCTGGTGCTGAGCGGGTACGACCGGCAAATGCTGGGGCAGGTGGCTGCCAACATCCGCGCGCTTCGTAAACCGGATCCTTACAAGAACAAGGGCATCCGCTACACGGGCGAGGCGCTGCGCAAGAAGGTTGGCAAGACCGGGGCGGGTGGCAAATGATCAAGAAGATCGAGAAGAAAGAGATTCGCAACCGGATTCACAGGCGGATCCGGCGCAAGTTGTCGGGGACTGCGGAGCGGCCGCGTCTGGCGGTATTCCGCAGCGTGGCGCACATCTACGCGCAGGTCATCGACGATACCGAAGGGGCTTACGCTGGTGTCGGCCTCCTCGGTGGACAAGGGCGGGAAGACGAACGGCGGCAACGTGGCGGGGCGAAGAAGATCGGCAAGCTGGTGGCCGAGCG
>CAWIJL010000019.1:0-264957 GCA_963836405.1 uncultured Solibacteraceae bacterium | reverse complement strand
GGCAAAGACCTCACCCTCATCACCTTCGGCCCGACGCTCTACTCGGCCGTCGCCGCCGCGGACGAACTGGCGGCGCGATTCGGACTCGCCGCCGAAATCATCGACCTACGCTCGGCCACCCCGCTCAACTACGCGCCGCTCGTCGATTCGATTCGCAAAACCGGTAAAGTCCTGCTCGTCTCCGATGCCGTCGAGCGCGGCAGCATCATGCAGACCGTTGCCGCAACCCTGACGCAGCTCGCGTTCGATCACCTGGACGGTCCGCCCGTAGTCGTCGGCTCCCGCAACTGGATCACCCCCGCGGCCGAACTGGAGGCCACGTTCTTCCCCCAGCCCGCCTGGCTGCTGGACGCCATTCACGAACGGGTGCTGCCCCTGAAAGGCCATCGCCCCTCCACCAACCAGTCCCTCGCCGAGCTCGCCCGCCGCGCCCGGTCGGGCATATAAGGGCGCCTTCCTACATCCCCAACTCCCTCCGCCCAAACTCCACGCACCGGCGATTGTGCTCGTCCTCTGCCTTCACCTGCGCCTCGGGACTCAATCCCGTCATTACCGGCAGCGGCGCCTTCGGCCTGTTCTTCTTCACCAGCGCCAGCACCTTGGCCAAATCCCGACCCGGCAGCGGGCTGTACGCGTCGTCGAACGTCGCCCAGTACTTCGTCGTGAAAACCGGAATCTTCAGCGGGTCGCGCGTAATCATCTCCAGCTCGAATAGCGTTCGCGGATTCTTCGCGCGCAACACCCCGACCATGGCTTTCAGATCCAGCATGCCCTCGCCCAACGGCACCTCCGAGAGCAGGAACCCATCTGCGTACTCCTCCACCGCCATGTCCTTAATATGGGCATAGAAGGTGTACGGCGCCAGCGTCCGCAGCGTGTCGATGGGTCTTCGCAAAGCGATAGATTGTTGCCGAAGTCCAGGCATACCCCGACCCACTCGCTGCCCAGGCGCTTCATCCACGCCGCCTGCTCCGCCGACCGCCAGCCCTTGTGGTTTTCGATTCCCAGCGGCACCCGGTATTTTCGCAGCACCGGCTCCGCCAGCTCCACCGATCTCTTGGCCAGCTCGAACATTGCCCTGAACGGCTCGAGCGAATCGAAATCCTCGTACCGGCGGCCGGTCATCGCCGCATGAAACGCCACCGCGCCCGCCTCCTTGAAGGCTTTGACCTGGGTTTCGAACGCCGCCACATCGCTCTCCTGCCGCGGCAGGCGCGGATCCGAAATGAGTTCCATGCCGTAACCTTCCAGCCGCGCGCGAAACTTCTTGATCGCTTCCGAATCGGCGATCGGCGGATTCGTCTGTACGCTGCCGAGTCCCAGGTTGTGACAGTGCTCCACAATGTCGAACGCCTGACCGCTCCGGCGGGCGGCCTGCGCGCGCAACGAGAAAGCGGATGGCGTTCCGCCCATCCGAGGATTGCCCGCCTGCCACGCGCGGGACGTTCTACCGGATGCCAGCCATGCGATCGCCGGGCCGGCCAGCCGAAGGGTATGTCTGCGTGTCATCATGTCGGGCGCTATCATAGCAACTGGCCGCGCCCGCGGCAGCCGTTGGAGATATAACATGCCGAATATCGGATTTATCGGTCTGGGCATCATGGGTCATGCGATGTCCAAGAACCTGCTGAAAGCCGGACATTCACTTGTGGTTTACGACATCGTGCCGCAACTGGTGGACCGCGTTGTGGAAGCCGGCGCGGCCCGCGGCGCCTCCTCGCGCGACGTCGCCTCGCGCGCGGACATCATCATCACCATGCTGCCCGATGGACCCGAAGTCGAGCAGGCCGTCCTTGGCGCCGAGGGCGTCCTCGAAGGCGCCGCCCCGGGCGCCGCCGTTATTGACATGAGCTCGATCAACCCGCTCGTGGCGCAAAAGGTCGCCGCCGCCTGCGCGGAAAAGGGTGTGGAATTCCTGGACGCGCCGGTGAGCGGCGGCGAGCCCAAGGCGATCGACGCCACTCTCGCGATCATGGTGGGAGGCGATCCCAAGGTCTTTGCCAAAGTGCTCCCCATTCTCCAGAAGATGGGCTCGAGCGTGACCCTCACCGGCCCCGTTGGCGCGGGCAACGTGACCAAGCTGGCCAACCAGATCATCGTTGCCTGCAACATCGCCGCCATGGGCGAAGCGCTCGTGCTCGCCACCCGCGCCGGCCTCGATCCCGACGTGGTGTTCAACGCCATCAAGGGCGGCCTGGCAGGCTCCACCGTCCTCAACGCCAAGGCGCCGATGGTCATCGCCCGCAATTTCAAGCCCGGCTTTCGCATCCGCCTCCACCACAAGGACCTGCGCAACGCCCTTCAGGCCGCCGAATCCATGAATGTCGGCCTCCCCCTGACCAGCAGCGTGCAGCAGATGCTCGTGCAGTTGATTGACGAGGGCAAAGGCGACCTGGACCACTCCGCCATCGTGACCTTCATCGAGCAGATAGCCGGGACCGAAGTCAAGCCCGTAGCTCAGTCGCACTAGCGCCGATTCTGAGGCGCCTTCATAGCAAGGTAGCGCTTGTCGCTCTCCCACCGCGCCAGTGTGTCCGGGTCCAGTTGGGTTCGTCTGATCGTGGAGTAGCGCCGCTCAGTTATCGATCAGCACTTCGAAGTGAAACCGCTCGGGCGGGAACAGCGATGGCGCATGCGGCGTCAGGTGCGACCACGTCTGGTATGCCGTATCGGCTACCGTGCCATTCAAATAAAAAAGAAATTGACCGGAGACGCAGTCGATGGGCGGCGGCTGGCGGAAGGAAAGGCGCAGCCCCACGGCCTTTTCGATCGCCACGCCACTGGTCTGCACGTGCTTGTCGAGCAGCAGCGCGACGAAGCTTGCCCGGCTGGCATGCGGCCAAAGATCCGGGTGAAGCAATTTCCGCAGAGTCTCCTCGCATTCGAAAGTGATCTCGCATTGACGGACCCATTCGAGCACCGAGTTGCCCCAGTGCCAGTGCGAGAGCAGCCGCTTGTATTGTTCCGTGAGCTGTATTGCAAGTTCGAACTTGCGCTGCTCCAGCAGGCTCTCCGCGGCGTCGCTGACCGGCAGCATCTCCTCGGCTTCGAGCATCACGGATTCGAGGGGCGCCACTTCGCCGGCGGCAGCCGAGTGCACCAGCAGCGGGGGAAGCTCGTGAGTTTTGTCCCCTGGGATTTCGATGTACCTGGTTTCCAGCATGTGCCCTGACCTCCCCTACATACTCTTCGACGCAAAAGGCCACTACTTTTGTTTCATGTTGTAGCACGACGGGTACCAGGGAGGCGCCCAAAAACTTTGGATAGGCCTGATTGCATGCAGAATCGCACTTGTTGGCAGCCGCTGCGCGCGGCTGCTAAATGCAGCTAACGTCATCAGATTGCGTGCTATTATGCCCGTGCATATGCCTGATTACGCGATCGGCGTCGACATGGGTGGTACTAATTTGCGCGCGGCGGCTATCGACCGCTCCGGTACCCTGATTGAGAAAATTTCAGGTTCCACCAACTACGAGGAAGGGCGGGACGCGGTGCTCAACGATCTGGTGACGGCCATTTCCATGCTGCGCGACCGCAACGGCAGCGCCGGACTGGCGGGCATCGGGGTTGGGCTGCCGGGCTTCATCCGCATGAAGGAAGGGGTGATCGGCAATTCCAACAATCTCCCGTTCCTCGAGAACTTTCCGGTCCGCGATGAGCTTTCGCGGCGGCTCAATACTTTCGTAATTCTCGAAAACGACGCCAATGCGGCGGCACTCGGGGAGCACTGGATCGGAGCCGGGCGCGGCGTGCAGGACCTGGTTCTGGTGACGCTCGGCACCGGGATCGGCGGCGGCATCATCTCGTGCGGCCGAGTACTTCGCGGTTTCGTCGGAATGGCCGGGGAGGTGGGACACACCACGGTGGTTCCGAAGGGAAACCCGTGCGGCTGCGGAAATCGCGGATGCCTCGAAAAACACGCTTCGGCTACCGCTGTTTCCGCCATGGCCCGCCTCATACAGCTTGGCGAAGACTTGACCGCGAAAGAGGTTTTCGAATACGCGCAGCAGTCCGGCCCTGAAGGCGACAAGGCCCGCACGATCTGGCGCGTGGTGGGCGAATCGCTGGGCGCCACCATGGCGTCGCTCGTAAACATTTTCAATTTCCCGCTGTACCTGCTGAGCGGCGGAATGCTGCCGGCATGGGAACTGTTCGAGCCCCACATGCTGCGTGTGCTGGAGGAACGCTCCTTCACCTACCGCGCCACCCGGAACGAGACCCGGATCGCCAAAGCCACGCTCGGCAACGAGGCGGGTCTCTACGGCGCGGCCTACCTGCCCTGGATCGAGAAGTGACTATCGCAGCCGGCGGCTGACGTCCGCGCGGAATTCGTCGATGAACGAAAGCACGTAGTCGGCCACCGGCAGGTCCGGCTGCTCTATCAGCGGCGTCAGGTCCATGGCAAAGCTCAGGGCCGTTTCCTCATCCGTACCGTGCGATGCGAAATAGGTCGCGTGCGCCAGGCGGCGCCCGGCCGTCGCCAGGTCGTAACGCTTGCCGCCGGTGACCTGCGAATCGAACACGCCCACCAGCGCCGCCGCGATGTTGGAACGCGCCGAAACCGGCAGCGCCTGCTTGTGCTCGTCGGGCAGCCAGTCCAGGTCGCGCCACACTTCGCAGCCGTAAACTTTGCGTGGCCGGGCTTCCGCCGCGAGCCCGCGCAGGGCGGCAATCGACCGCAGCGTCACCCCGATGTGCGTATCGTGCTTATCGGCCGGATTGTGCAGGTATACGATTTTCGGACGGGCGGCGCGCAAGATATTGGACAGGTCCTCGACCACCGCGGTTTCGGCGGCATTCTTCACCTGCGTGCTCGTAAACCCGAGCTGTATCTGGCAGGAATACTCGCCGACGAACGCCGCTTTGCGCTGTTCGGTGAGCCGCACGCGCTGCATCTGCTGGTCCGTGTAGTCCGCGTAGATGCCCGAACGCGGACTGCCCGCGCCGTTGGTCGCCACCACGCCGGAGAACCACTTGTCTGAAACGCCGAAGCATTCGGCGATGCCGTGGTACGCCATGATTTCGATGTCGTCCTGATGGGCCGCAATGCACAGATGCGTCGTGCGCGCGAGCGCCGCTTCGGGCGTGGCTCCGTCCGGCACGTACAGGTCCGCGCCGGCATTATGAAATTGCATCGGTTTCTTCCTCCCTCCGGCGCGCCGGCAGGCTTGCCGCGGCAATCGCCTGTCCGTGCCGTTTCTCTTTCTCGTCCGGGATGTGGAACCGGATCCGTTCCGCAATCTCTGGAAATTCCACCTTCAACACGTCCGACGCCATGCGGAGGATGAGATCTCCGCCCACGCCGGTCATCACGCGCCCGAGCACCTGGAGATTGCGGAAATCGTAGAAATCGGCGTAGGTGGCGATGTTGTACCCGAAATACACGCCGATGGTTTCGTAGATCCGCAGCGCGCGCGCGTCGCCCGCGGCGGCCAGTTTCTGCACCTGCTCGAGTTTCTCCGGCAAGGTCATGGCGGCAGGCATTTCGATTCCCGCGGGCTCCAGCAACCGGCCCACGGCCTGCTGCGAGAAGTATTGCGCTCCTACGCCGGAGTCGCCGGACCATTCGTCGGCCGGAGCGGTTTCGCGGTAGTCCACGGGCACGAAAGCCAGCTCGTTCAGCCACGTGGTGATGTTTCCTTCGGGCGTGACATAGCCTGCCGCCAGGCTGCTTCCCATCGCGATCCCGAGCACCGCTTCGTCTTCGAGCGCCATGGACCCGGCCAGCGCCGTCACTTCGCCGTCGTTCACGACATCGAAAGGGATGCCGCCCCACGCCTCGCGCAATTCGAAGAACAGCCGCACGATGCGCCTGTCGAATTCGTCGCGCGGAACGCCGCGATAGAGAGATCCGACGCGCACCTCGTTGGCCACGTACACGCCCGCCGCGCTGCCGCCGATCGCGTCCACCCGGGGCAGATGCTGCGCCGCCCTTCGCAGCGAATCCTGAATGCCGTCGAAGTGATAGTGAGGGTCGGCCTGCACGCTGGGATTCCAGGGAACTTCGTCGCTGAAGACTACCTCGCCGTTTGCGACCGCGGCGCATTTGCGGTCGCTCGCGCCCAGATCGAAGCCGATGCGGTAGCCGTCCAGGTGCCGTCCCAGCGGCGCCGCGGTTTCGCGCTCCGCCGGCGCACGGTCGTAGTCGCAGTGTTCGATCGCCATAGGCCGGCCGTAAACGCGCTCGCCCATGAATTCGTAGTCGAAGGCGCGGGTTCCGCCGGGCGCATACACGGCGCGCAGATGGTCCGCGATGCGGCGGTCGCCGGCCACGGTGATGCGGTAGCCGCCTTTCTGCCACAGCAGGTACTTGAGGAGCCGTTCCACATACCGGCGGTTCCATTCGGCTGCCGCGCCCTCGTGAGGCAGCACCTCCGTGCGATGCACCGAAACGGAGCCGTCGCTGCGCTCGAGCGCGAGGGCCAGTTTCTCCGCACCGGCGTCGCGAGCGGCGCGCGCAAAGGCGCGATTCCACAACGCGGCCGGAACGAACTCCGGATCGAGAGCGGGACGAAAACGAGGGGAAATCGAGAGGCTCGCAGGCATAGGTCGGCGCTTGCGAGTCTAACATCTTGCAAGCCCGGCCGGCGCGATCTCGAGTTGTGCCACCATAGACGTTTATGTGGCTTGGAATTGACATTGGAACCGGCGGCTCGCGCGCCCTGCTGGTAGATGAACGCGGCGGCGTCCGCGCCGGCTACACCTCCGCGCACGAAGACATCATCATGCACAAGCCCATGTGGGCCGAGCAGCGTCCCGAGAACTGGTGGGACGCGGCTGTGGACGCGATCCGCGGCGTGCTCGCCCAGGCCGGAATTCCAGGCAGCGCCATCCGCGGCGTGGGGCTTTCCGGGCAGATGCACGGCCTGGTAATGCTGGATGCGCATCACCAGGTAATCCGGCCGTCGCTCATCTGGTGCGATCAGCGCAGCCAGCAGCAGGTGGACGACGTGAACGCGCGGGTAGGTAAGCAGAAGGTGCTCGACTACATCGCCAACCCGGTGCTCACTGGCTTCACCCTGCCCAAGCTGCTCTGGGTCCGCGACAACGAGCCCGACAATTTCGACCGGATGCGCAAAATGCTGCTTCCCAAAGACTACGTGCGCTTCCGGCTGACGGGCGAATTCGCGTCCGAGGTTTCCGACGCCTCGGGCACGGCCCTGTTCGACGTGGTGAACCGCGGCTGGTCCTACGACATGATGGACGCGCTGGGGCTCGATCGCTCCATACTGCCCACCTGCTTCGAATCGCCGGACGTGACGGGCCAGGTGACCGCGGAAGTCGCGCGTCTCACCGGCCTTGAAGCCGGCACGCCGGTGGTGGGAGGCGGGGGCGACCAGGCGGCGGGCGCGGTCGGCAACGGGATTGTCGAAGAGGGTGTTGTATCGTGCACCCTGGGGACGTCGGGCGTGGTGTTCGCGCACATGGAGAAGGTTGCCTACGACCCCGCCGGCCGCGTCCACACTTTTTGCCACGCAGTGCCCGGCAAATGGCACGTCATGGGCGTGACGCAGGGGGCCGGGCTCAGTCTTCAGTGGTTCCGCAACCAGCTCGCGCCGGGCGCCGGCTACGATTCGCTTGCGGCCGAAGCCGCCGGTTCGCCGGCAGGCGCCCAGGGCCTCTTCTGGCTGCCGTACCTGATGGGCGAGCGCACGCCGCACCTGGACGCCACCGCGCGCGGCGGCTGGATCGGACTCACCGCGCGGAACACGCGCGCCGACCTCATTCGCGCCATCATGGAAGGCGTCTCCTACAGCCAGCGCGACTGTCTCGATATCGTCGCGTCGCTGGGCGTGGCGGTGAATTCCGTGCGCGCATCGGGCGGCGGCGCGAAGAGTCCGTTCTGGCGAAAGCTCCTCGCGAACATCCTGGACAAGCGTGTGGTCACCCTCGAAACTCAGGAGGGTTCGGCATATGGCGCGGCGCTGCTCGCCATCGCGGGCAGCGGTGAGCACGGCACGGTGCCGGACGTATGCCGCACGGCCATCCGTGAGACCGATTCGGTTTCGCCCGACCCCGGCGATGCGGCGTTCTATAACCAGGCGTGCGGGATCTACCGCGCGTTGTACCCGGCGCTGAAGCCGATCTATGCACGGATATGCTCCATGTAACCAACGGCAGTTCGGTTTCACTCGATGAGACGGGGCTCGGCGGAGAAGTCCTGATCTGGGACGATGTGCTCTACCAGCCGCCTTTACCCGGCGTGCGCGAGTCGCTGCTGGCGCGGGCGCCCGCGCATGAAGAAGTGGCGCTCTGGTTCGAACACGATCTTTACGACCAGGTCCAGCTCATCGATATTCTCGACTGCTTTCACTCCCATCCCGGCGCCGCCGCGCGGCTCACCCTGATCTCCTCCGGCCGGTACCTGGGTCCGCTCACGGGCGAACAGCTTGCCGCGCTGTGGCCGCAGCGGCACGACGTGAGCGACGCCGAACTTGCGCTCGGCGCCGCCGCCTGGCGCGCTTTTCTCGCGCCGGACCCGCGCGCCATCGAGACCCTGCTGGCCGGCGACACGTCGGCGCTTCCCTATCTGCGCGGAGCGCTGATCCGCCACCTTCAGCAGTTGCCGTCCCTGGACAACGGTCTGGCACGCACCGAGCGCCAGATCCTCCAATCGCTGGCGGACGGACCCCGCGACTTCTCCTCTCTGTTCGTCGCCCACCAGAAATACGAAGAGCGAATCTTCATGGGCGACACCGCGTTCCGCCGCTACGTGGACCGTCTCGCCTCCTGCGCTCACCCGCTGATTCTCGAGCGCGAGGGCAGGTTTTACATCACCGATGCCGGCCTCGATGTGCTGGCCGGGCGCGCCGACCACGTCCGGCTCAATTCGATCGACGCGCCGTGGCGCTGGAACCAGGAAACGGAAACCATATGGACTTCGCTACCCGCGTAGACACGATGATTTTGGCGGCGTGCAACGGCGACCTCGCCACCGCCCGGGAACTCCTCGACGCCGAACCCGAAATTGCGCGGGCCAATTTCTATGCCGCGTGCGCCGCGGGAGAAGCCGAAGCGGCTGCGCGGTACCTGTCCCGCGAACCCGAACTGGCGCGCACCTCCGGCGGTCCGGAGACGCTGAAGCCCCTGCTCTATTTGTGCTACTCCCGTTTTTTATCCGACCCGGAGCGCGCGCCCGGCATGCTTCGCATCGCGCAGTCGCTGCTTGACAACGGCGCCGATCCGAATTCGTTCTTCGTTTCGCCGGACGACGGCAAGACCCGCCAAGCGGCGCTCTATGGCGCCGCCGGCATTAACCGCAATCCCGAACTCACCCGCCTGCTGCTCGAGCGCGGCGCGGATCCGAACGACGAAGAATCGCTGTACCACGCCTCCGAGGGTCCCGATCACTCCTGCCTCCGCCTGATTCTGGACGCCGGGCCAAAACCGGAGTGGAAGGCGTACTGCATGAGCTATAAGCTGTGGTCCAACGATCTGGAAGGCGTACGCCTGTTTCTCGCGCACGGCGCGGATCCGAACATCCGCGCAGCCTTTGGCGTCCTCGAGGGCTGCGCCGCGCTGCACGTCGCTTTGCGCCGCCGCAGCAGGGGTGCCACCGTGGATCTGCTGCTCCAGCATGGCGCCGACGCTCATGCGCCCGACCACCAGGGATTCACGCCGCTCCAGCTTGCCGTACGGTTTGGACTCGAGGAGGCCACCGTTTTGATTGGCGCGCGCGGGGCGGAGGCGGCCGCCCTCACCGAGGCCGACCGGTTCCTCGGTGCGTGCTGGCGCGGGGACAAGGCCGAACCGCCGGCCGCGTTCTCCCCCGTGGATCACGCTATGCTTCCCGAGGCCGCCGACGCTCGCAACGCTTTCGCCGTGGACAGGCTGCTCGAGGCCGGACTGGACCCCGCCGCCGTCTCTTACGACGGCATGTCGGCGCTCGCCTGGGGAGCGTTCCACGGGTCCGAAGACGTCGTGCAGGTGTGTTTGCGGCACGGCTGCCCGCTCGAACAGCGGAACGCCTACGGCGGGACGCCGCTTGGCACGGCGCTCCACGCCGCCGTCGCCATGGGGCGCGGCGACGCGCAAGCGGGGGTCATCCGGCGGCTGATCACGGCCGGCGCAGACCCTACGCCGCTGCGCGAATGCCCTCGGCCGACGGGGTATCCGGAACTGGATGAGATACTGGAATCATGGCCCTCGGCAGGCTCCTGATCGTCGCCGGACTGGTGCTGGTTGCCGCCGGTGTGCTGGTCACTTTCGCCGGCCGGCTGCCCTTCAAACTCGGCCGTCTTCCCGGCGACATCTACATTCAGGGAAAGAACTCGAGCTTCTATTTCCCGCTCGCAACCTGCATTTTGCTGAGCCTGGTCTTCTCCCTGATTCTCTGGCTGGCGCGCCGGTAGTCAGCCGATCGCCGCTGTAGTGGCGGCAGCATCCGAAATGTAGAGCAGCAGGATATACCAGCCGATCGCCGCCAGCAGCGGGACATCCTCGCGACTGCGGCCCAACTCCGCGAGCTCCACCGAGGCGCCCTGATGCATGACCCCGCGAGTGTGCAGGCGCATTATCTCTCCGCCGTTCTCCTGCTCCAGCATCCACTCCGAGTTCCAGAAGTTCGACGCCCGCAATTGCAGCCGCTCGCCCCCGGGCAGATACAGCGTGCCCTTGGTGCCGGTCCAGACGGGCTCATATCGGGCCACTTCGATTTCCGTCCCCTCCACCCGCGCCGTCACCTTGGGGCTGAAGAATCCGGTGCGCTTGAAGGTCCAGCGGGACTCCCCGGCCCGCGCGGTTGCGCGCGAACCGAAGGTGCTTTCGAACTCGAGGGTCCCCATCACGCGATCTGCCAGGCGAATCTCGTAGCTCCGGCTTAACACCGAGGGCTGCACCCAATCCATGCGGTCGATACCCTTCCAGTCCATGGGTTCACTCTACACGGGAAACGAGAGGGCCGCGCGGGGACGGCAAAATGCACCTCCGATCGCATTTGCCGGTCCGTAGAGGCTTACGCCGCCCTCATCAGGCTAAGCGCTGAGGTTCGTCAAGCCCTCTCAAGATACGAGTATCGCGGGCCAAGGTTACAAACGCTTGGCGAAACCGTGTTCTTTCGGCGAAAATGCGGTTCAGGCGGTGATTCCCCTGGGCGCCAGCGGCATGGAGCGAATGCGTTTTCCCGTGGCGTCGAAAATGGCATTGCCGATGGCAGGGGCGATCCCCACAATCGGCGTTTCGCCCGCGCCGGCGGAGACGATGTCCTTCCGGTCCACCAACACGCTTTCGATTGCAGGCATGTCGGAGAAACGGGGAACCCGATACCGGGACAACCTGGACGTGGTGAGCTTGTTGCCCGCGAAATCGATCTGCTCGAACAACGCTCCTCCGAGCCCCATCGCCATCCCGCCCTCCACCTGGTTGCGCAGATGCTCGGGGTTGACTACGGCGCCGCAGTCGAATGCAATCGCCGCGCGCAGCACCTTGACCACGCCATTGGTGACGGAGACTTCCGCGCACGTGGCCACGTAGCCCGCTTTTTCAAAGCCCGCGCCCATGCCGAATCCGCGGCCCGCCGTCTTCTTCCGACCGCTCCAGCCGAATTTCGTTGCGGCAGCCTCGATGACCGCCCGCAGGCGCTCGTCCTTCGCGTTCTTGAGGCGGAACTCGAGCGGATCCATTTTGATGGAATGGGCCAGTTCGTCCATGTAGCATTCCCGCGCGAAGTGATTGGCGGTTGCGGCAAGGCCGCGATACGAACCCTGGCGCAGCGGCGTTTTGGAAGGTATGTGCTGCTCGTGCTTCCGGGGCAGGGAGTAGGGGCTCTGCAATCCGGACCCGCCGGAGTTGTAGTTGTAGAATTCCCACTCCGCGATGGTGCCGTCGGCATTCAGCCGGGCGCCCGCCTCGATCAGGCCGCCGGGCCGGAAATAGGCCCACGTCATCTCTTCCTCGCGCGTCCAGTTGCGCCGCACCGGCTTGCCAGCGGCCTTGGCCAGCCGGGCCGCTTCGAGCGCGGCGTCGCCGGTGTGCTTGCCGCCGTATCCCGAACCCGTATCCGGCATGATCACGTGTACGCGATCCTCGGGAATGCCGAACTCTTCCGAGAGCTCGCTGCGCACGCCGAACGGCCGCTGCGTTCCGGTCCAGACCGTCAGCCGGCCGCCTTCCCACTCGGCCACCGCCGAGCGCGGCTCCAGCGGCACGTGAGCGATGTAAGCGATCTGGTACGGCGTCAATTCGAGCGCGGAAGTGACCGGGTTTTGCGCCGTTTGCTTGAAGTGGTTGTATACGCTCTTGGAGTCGGTCTCGACCGGCGCCGCCTTCCACTCGGCTTTGAGGGCGGCCAGCGCCCGTTCGGCTGAGTGCGAATCGGGCGCGGCGATCCCTACGAAATCGCCGTCGCGGACCACCTTTACGCCCGCCATCGCCTCCGCCCCGCTCGCATCGAGAGAGACCAGCGTCGCCCCGTACGAGGGCGGGTAGAGAACCTTGCCGCAAAGCATGCCTGGGCGCTTCGTGTCGTACGTGTAGCGGTGCTGCCCGGTTACCATTTCACGCCCGTTCACTTTCGGCACGGACGTGCCCGCCACCTTCCACTCCGCCGCCGGCGTCAGCGAGGCGCTGGTGGGGATGGTCCGCGTCAGCTTCTCGCCCTTTGTGAGTTCCCCGAAATTCGCGCTCCGGGCGCCGGCCGACACCTTGCCTTCGGCGATGGCTACCGTCCCGCGATCCACCGTCCATTTCTGCGACGCAAGGTCGATCAACATCTCGCGCGCCGTGGCCGCCGCCTTTCGGATCTGCGGCCACATTCGCGGAGTCGTCTGGCTGCCGAATGTGCCCATGTCGAAGGGCGTGAGCGCGGTGTCTCCCATTACCATGCGCACCGACGCAACCGGCGCGTGCAATTCCTCCGCCACTGCCTGCGTGAGCGACGTGCGCGCGTTTTGTCCGACCTCCACCTTTCCGGTGTAGACGGTCACCATGCCGTCCTCGCCGATGTGCAGCCACGCGCTCAGTGCCGTGGGCGCCCGTTCATTCGTACCGCGCCGCGCCCCGCCGCCGGCTTCCTGTGCATCGGAGTCGTCCACCAGCAGCACCACAATTCCGCCGCCAAGCACTGCAAAGAAGTCGCGCCGCCTCATGCCCGCACCCCCTTCCTGGCCGCCGCGCGAATGGCCGCGACCACCCGCGGATACGTGCCGCACCGGCAGATGTGTCCGTTCATGCCGCTGACGATCTCGGCGTCGCTCGGGTTGGGGTTCTTCTTTAGCAGGCTTACGGCGCCCAAAATCATGCCCGGCGTGCACCATCCGCATTGCAGCGCATCGGCGCCGAGAAACGCTTCCTGCACCGGATGCAGTTTGCCCTCGGGCGCAAGCCCCTCGATGGTGACGATCTTCTTTCCCGCAGCCGCACCAACTTTGATCAGGCACGACCGGACCGCCTGGCCGTCCATCAGCACCGTGCACGCCGCGCACTGCCCCTCGCCGCAGCCGTACTTCGTGCCCGTCAGATCCAGATCCTCGCGGAGGACGCTGAGCAGAGTCGTCTCGGCATCCACATCGATCCGCCGTTTCGAACCATTTACATCGAGTTCGGTAACCCTCGCCATGCACCCTCCAGTCCGGCGTGAATCCCTGCGCCGGTGAGACGGGCGCCTGAGCCTGCCAAGCGCCCCCGAACTCCCATTACGACACCTTTTTCGCCGTCATTTCAAAGGTTCGGTCCCCCTGCGGAAACGACATTGTGATCTTCATCTCGTTTCCCGTGACCTTGGCCTTGTAGTTCATTTCGAAAGCGTTTCCGTTGAATTCCATCTTTACATTCCAGGAGACATCGTCGCCGTTCACTTTCCCATCCGAGATCGGCCTCTCGCCCATCATCTCGCTCCCGACTGTTCCCGTGAGCTTATCTCCGTCCACTTTGAATACAAACGTGTTCTCCATGGTGCCGTTCTGCGTTTCAATGGATGCCTTCCACGTGCCCGCCACATCGGCCGCCGATGCCGTCAGCGCAAAAGCCGCAAATAATACAAGTAGCCACTTCATTTGTGAACTCCTTTCCAGTATTCGACCATCCGAGATGCTATCAAATGGCGGGCTTGTACATCCGATCCCTGTTGGCGATTTACCTGCAAGGTGAATCCCGGAGGAGATCGCGTGGCTCTGGGACATACGAAAACGCTGGATGCTCTCTTTCCCGGCGTGCGCCGTTCCATCCTCTGCGCCCTCTTCGGTGAACCGGCCCGGTGGTGGAGCCTTAACGAACTCTCCGGGCGCGCCGGGATCAATCCGTCCAGCCTCCGCCACCACCTCGCCGACCTCTCTGAAGCGGGAGTCGTGCGGCAACACGCGGAGTCAGGCCGGCTGTCCTTCCAGCCGGACACCGAATGCCCGGTGTATCTGGAACTGCGCGCGCTGCTGGTGAAGCTCTCGCCTTCGCTTTGCGATCGCGGTGAGACCATCCTCGTCGTTGAGGATCAGCCCGCAACCGCGCAGATTACCCGCATCCTGCTCGAGAGCTGGGGATATCGCGTCATCGAGGCGCACACCGGCCACGATGCCGTCGCCCAATTCGAGCGTAGCCCGGCCATTCACCTGCTGTTGACCGACGTGATCATGCCAGGGATGACGGGGCCGCAACTCGCGCAGGTACTCACCGGCCGCGATCCGAACCTGCCCGTGATTTTCATGTCCGGTTATCCCAGCCAGGAGTTCGAAAATCCTCAGTCGGCATTTCTTCCCAAGCCCTTCAACCCGGCGAGCCTCTCGCGTATGGTTCGAAAGGCTCTGGACATTAACGGCAATTCAGGAACGCAACGCGGCGGCGTCCGCTCACGTTCCAATCAGTAGGAGGTTTTGAGCACATGAGGCGAAAACTTTTAGCTGCCGCGCTTCTGGTCGGCGGCGCCATGCTCAGCGGCTGCGCCGTCGGAAGGGGCGGCTACTATGTTCGAAATGGCCCGCCGGCTCCACGGTACAGGGTCATCGGCCGCGCTCCCGGCCCCGGGTTTGTCTGGACGGACGGCTATTGGGATCTTCGCGGCAACAACTGGCGGTGGAGGGACGGCCGGTGGATGCGTCCGCCCCGCCGTGGCGCGGTGTGGGTTACGCCTCGCTGGACACAGCAGGGCAACCGCTGGCGTTTCAATCGCGGCCGCTGGCGGTAAACGGTTGCGCGGCATGGCCCGGAGGTGACTCGCATCGCGCCCATCCCCCCGGGCCCCGCGTCTAGCTGCCCAGTTTCTCGAGGTACCGGGCCACGGTCTCAATTCCCCGGTAGAAGTTGGGCAGGTGAAATTTTTCGTTCGGCGCGTGCAGGTTGTCGTCCGGCAGCCCGAATCCCATCATCACGCTGGGAATGCCCAGGTAACGGTCGAATACGCCGACAATCGGGATCGATCCGCCGGAGCGCACATACACGGTGTCGGACCCAAACGTTTCCCGCAGCGCTTCCGCCGCGGCGTGGATGAACGGATTATCCGGGTTGGTCAGCGAGGGCTCGCCCGCGTGCAGCAGCTTCACCTGCACGGTCACTCCTTTGGGACACACGGCCTTTACTGCCGCTTGGAACTGCGTTGAAGCCTCCGCCACCGTCTGATTGGCCACCAGTCGCGTGCTCACCTTGGCCGTAGCGCGCGCGGGGATTACAGTCTTCGCGCCTTCCCCGGTGAACCCGCCGCGAATCCCGTGCACTTCCAGGGTCGGCCTCGCCCACACTCGCTCGAGCAGCGGAACGCCCGGCTCGCCCACCAGTTCGCGGGCGCCCATCTCCTTCTCCGTGTACTCCTTTTCGTCGAGCGGCAGCCGCTTCCATGCTTCCCGCTCTTTCTCGCTTGGGGGTTCGACCTTATCGTAAAAACCGGGAATGTTGATATGCCCATCGCGATCCTTGAGCGCGCACACGATTTCCGCGATCGCCTGAATGGGATTTGGAGCCGCCCCGCCATAGACGCCCGAATGCAGGTCGTGATTGGCGCCCTCCACCAGCAGTTCGTAATAAGCCATGCCGCGCAGTCCCACGCAGATCGTCGGCAGGTCGGGGGCGAACATTTCCGTATCGCACACTAACGCCGCATCGGCCTCGAGCCGCGGAGGGCGGGTCTTTACATACGCCTCGATATGTTCGCCGCCGGTCTCCTCTTCGCCCTCGAGCAAAAACTTCACGTTCACCGGGAGCCGTCCGCTAGTCTTCAGAAGGCCCTCGACGGCTTTGATCTGGATGTACACCTGCCCTTTGTCGTCGCAGGCGCCGCGCGCGAATATATCGTCCCCGCGCACGTCCGGTTCGAAGGGCGGCGATTTCCACTCGTCCAGCGGATCGGGTGGCTGCACGTCGTAATGCCCGTAAAAGAGAATCGTCGGCTTGCCCGGCGCGCCAAGCCATTCCGCGTAGACCAGCGGATTGCCTTCGCCTTCGATCAGTTCGGCCGCGGTCATTCCGGCGGCCTCCAGTTCCTGGCGCGCAAACTCGGCGGCGCGCCGGATGTCGGGCTTGTTCTCGGATAAGGTGCTGATACTCGGAATGCGCAGAAAGGCTTTCAGGCCTTCGAGAAATTCCGCTCGGTGCTGCTGGAAGTAGTTCATGAGAGTCACCAATACGTTAACCCACCTGCGCGGCCGGGTCGAGCAGGCGGTCGATGTGGGCGTTTTCGAGACCCGATTTCTCGCGCGCCACCTCGCGCACGGTCCTCCCGGTTACGTACGCTTCCTTCACCAGCCCCGCCGCCCGGTCGTACCCGATTTCGGGCGCGAGCACCGTGCCCATGGCCAGCGATTGCTCCACGAAACCCTCCGCCCGCGCGCGGTCCGCCTCCAGCCCGTCCACTAGTTTCGCGGCGAAGTTGCGGCTTCCCGCGGCCAGCAGTTCGATGGCGTCGAGCAGGTCGTACGCCATCACCGGCATCATTACGTTCAGCTCGAAATTTCCCGCTGCCCCGCACCAGGCGATGGTGGCGTCATACCCGATCACCTGCGCGCAGACCATCAGCAGGCTCTCCGCAATCACGGGATTGATCTTGCCCGGCATGATGCTCGACCCGGGTTGCACCGCCGGGAGCCGCAGTTCGCCCAACCCGCAGCGCGGCCCCGAACCCAGCCAGCGAATGTCGTTCGCAATCTTTGTCAGGGCGACGGCGTAGGTGCGCAGCGCTCCGCTCAGAAAGCACACCGCGTCGCGTGCCGCCTGCGCTTCGAAATGGTTGCGGGCCTCCAAAAACGGCAAGCCCGTGCGGCGCGCGATTTCTCCAATCGTCTCCGCGGCAAATCCGGGCGGCGCGTTCAGCCCCGTGCCTACCGCGGTGCCCCCTAGGGGCAGTTCGTAAATTCCGGCGAGCGCCGCTTCCATCCGCTCGCAGCAAGCCTTCACCTGGTGCGCGTATCCGCCGAATTCCTGGCCCATCCTCACGGGCACCGCGTCCTGCAAGTGGGTGCGGCCGATCTTGATCACGTCGTGGAACTCGGCCGCCTTGCGGGACAGCGACGCGGCGAGTGCGCGCGCCGCGGGAAGCAGCCGCCCAGCCACCGCTTCGGCCGCCGCGATGTGCATCGCCGAAGGGATTACGTCGTTGCTTGACTGCCCGCGATTCACCTCGTCGTTGGGATGCGCACCCGCCAGGCGCCCGATCACCTCGTTGGCGTTCATGTTGGTGGAGGTCCCGCTGCCCGTTTGGAAAATGTCCACCGGGAACTGGTCGTCGTGCAGACCTTCCGCGACTTCGTCCGCCGCCGCGCGAATCTTTTCCGCCTTGCCGGCTTCCACCCACCCGTGCCGCCCGTTCACCACCGCCGCCGAACTCTTGATCAGCGCCAGAGCGCGAAGAAACCCGCGCTGGAATCGCCGCCCGCCGATCGGAAAATTCTCGATGGCGCGCGCCGTCTGCGCGCCGTACAGCGCCCGCTCCGGCACCCGCATCTCGCCCATGGTGTCCCGTTCGATCCGAAATCCGTCGCCCATCCCTCTATTCTGGCCGCTTGCCGGGCTCCGGAAAGGTGAAGAATCGCCCGCACGAAACCGCGCGCCCGTGTCATCATCCAATCGGAATGCACACCAATCGCCTGGCGAACGAAAAAAGCCCCTACCTTCTCCAGCACGCCCACAATCCGGTTGACTGGTACCCCTGGGGCGCCGAAGCGTTCGAGAAAGCGCGCGCCGAAAACCGTCCCATCTTCCTTTCCATCGGATATTCCACGTGCCACTGGTGCCACGTCATGGAGCGCGAGTCCTTCGAAAACGAGCAGATCGCAGGCCTGCTCAATCGCGACTACGTTCCGGTGAAGGTGGACCGCGAAGAGCGCCCCGACGTGGACCGCATCTACATGACGTTCGTCCAGGCCACCACGGGCGGCGGCGGCTGGCCTATGTCCGTCTGGCTTACGCCGGATCTCGAGCCCTTCTTCGGGGGAACTTACTTCCCGCCTGAAAACCGCTACGGCCATCCCGGCTTCGCCTCCGTTCTCACACAGATCTCCAGCGCCTGGCAAACCGAACGGGACAAGATCGTGGACTCCGCCCGCGAGGTAGTTGCTCAACTCACCGCCCACGCGGCCGTTCAGCCCGGCCATGCCTCCACCGTGGACAATTCCATCCTCGACAGCGGCTTCAACGTTTTCCGCCGCACTTTCGATACGCAGATGGGCGGTTTCGGCGCCGCCCCTAAGTTCCCGCGTCCGGCGGTGTTCGAATTCCTCCTCCGCTATCACGCGCGCACCGGAAACCGCGAAGCTCTCGACATGGTGCTGTTGACGCTCCGCGAGATGGCCAAGGGCGGCATGCACGATCAGCTCGGCGGCGGCTTCCATCGCTACTCGGTGGACGAACGCTGGTTCGTGCCGCACTTCGAAAAGATGCTCTACGACCAGGGCCAGCTCGCCACCTCGTACCTGGAGGCCTTTCAGCTCACCGGCGACCGCCAGTACGCCGCCACGGCGTGCCGCATCTTCGAATACGTTCTGCGCGACATGACCGGACCCGAAGGCGGCTTCTACTCCGCCGAGGATGCCGATAGCGTCATCGATGCCGAAGAGCCCGGTGTTAAGGGCGAGGGCGCATTTTATGTCTGGCAGTCCGAAGATATCCGTGCCCGTCTCGGCCATCCCCTCGCCGACTGGTTCTGCTATCGCTACGGCGTGGCCGAGAACACCAACGTCGCCAACGATCCGCACCACGAGTTCACCAATCGCAACATCCTCTACGAAGCGGCCACCATCGAAGAGACGGCGCAGCAGTTCAACCGGTCTGAAGAAGAAGTCCGCGCCGGCCTCGAACAGGCTTCACTGGCTTTGCTCAACGCCCGCTCCGAACGCGTGCGTCCCCACCTGGACGACAAAATCCTTACGTCCTGGAACGGCCTCATGATCTCCGCCCTTGCGCTGGGCGGCGCCGTCCTCGCCGAACCGCGCTACGCCGAAGCCGCGCGTCGCGCCGCCGCGTTCCTCACCGACCGGCTCTATCACCCCCGCACCGGCGTGCTGCTGCGCCGCTTCCGCCAGGGAGATGCCGCCATTCCGGCCTTTCTCGACGATTACGCCATGTTCATCCAGGCCCTGCTCGACCTCTACGAAACGCAGTTCGACTTGGGCCACCTCGAACTGGCGCAACGGCTCACCGCCAAGGCCCGCGAACTGTTCGAGGATACGGAAAACGGCGGTTTCTTCAGTACCACGCCGGACGACCCTTCGCTTGTGCTGCGTGCCAAGGAAGACTATGACGGCGCCGAGCCCTCGGGCAATTCGGTCATGCTCCTGAACCTCATCCGCCTCGCTCGAATGACGAATAGCGAGGAACTGGCGCAGGCCGCCGAGCGTACCGTGGCCGCCTTTGCGTCGCGCCTCGCCGCCGGTCCCGTCACCCTGCCGTACATGCTGGCCGCGTGCGAGTCGCGCGCCGCCGGTCCGCGCCAGATCGTCCTCGTAGGCGAGAAGGGCACGCCCGGCATGCGCGCTCTTGTGGACACCCTGTGGTCGAAGTTCGATCCGGCGCGGATCGTCCTGCTGATCGATTCCGAAGAGGCCCGCGCCCGCTTCGCCGCAGCCATTCCGTCAGTGGCCGGAATGCAGACCCTGGACGGCCGTGCCGCCGCGTACGTATGCCGCGATTACACCTGTCAGTTGCCCGTTTCCGAGGCTGCCGCCCTGGTCGAGTTGATACAATGAGGCTTCACCCCCATACAGAACAGGAGGAGTAAATGGAAAGAGCAGGAGCAACGACTCTCAGAGGCAATCCCCTGACCCTGGTCGGTCCCGAGTTGAAAACGGGCGACGAGGCCCCCGATTTTTCGCTGGTCGATAACGGGCTCAAACCCGTCAATTTGAAGGACACCGGCACCAACGTCCGCATCATCAGTGTGGTGCCTTCGCTCGATACCCCCGTATGCGACGCCCAGACGAAGCGCTTCAACGAGGAAGCGGCGGGCCTGCCGGGCGTAGATATCCTTACCGTCAGCATGGACCTGCCGTTCGCCCAAAAGCGCTGGTGCGGCGCTTTCGGCGTGGATAAGGTCAGGATGCTTTCCGACCACAAGGACGCCTCGTTCGGTTCCGGCTATGGCACACTGATCAAAGAACTCCGCATCGAAAGCCGGGCGATTTTTGTGGTGGACCAGCAGAATAAAATCCGGCATGCCGAGTACGTGAAGGAAGTCGCCGATTTTCCCAACTACGAAGCGGCGCTCACCGCTGCCCGCAGTGCCGCCACCGCCAACGCTAACGCCTAATTGGTGCAGGCGCCGGCGCGCCACCCGGCGCGCCGGCCCACTTCGTCAGAGGTCCTCCTGAACGTCCCCCCGCCATCGCCGGTCTCCCGACCCGAGCCGCTGATCGCGCGCGCTTCCGGCAGTCCGCTGCTTCGCGGAGGCCTGATGCTGGTGGCAGGAGTCCTCACCGGCAATCTCCTCGGTTTTGCGCGCGTCGCGCTCACCGCCTACTTCCTGGGTACGCACAGCATCGCCGATTCCCTGGCGGTCGCCATGGGCCCGCTCGACACCCTGAATTCCATTCTCATCAACAGCATCGTGTTTGCCTTCGTGCCCGTGCTGACCGCGGCTTCGGGCGCCTCCCGGGCCGCGCTGTTCCGTAAGCTGATGGCCGGATACTTTTGGGTTTCCGTCTGTCTCTCCGCAACCGTCGCGATTATGGCGCCCTGGCTCATGGCGGCGCTTGCTCCGGGCCTCGATCCCGAACACTTTCCCACCGCGGTCAACCTCCTGCGAGTGTTCTCCCTCTCCACCATCGCTGCCGGAACCGGCGCCGTACCCTGCGCGCTGCTCTACACCAACCGGCGCTTCGGCCCCACCGCGTTTTACCAGGCGGCGCTCAATCTGTTCACCATCCTCTCCGCGATGCTGTTGTGGCGGTACCTGGGCGTCTTCGCGTTCGCCGCCGGCTATACCGCCGGCGCCTGGGCGCAACTCGCGATCGTTTCCGTCGCCGCGCGCTCCGGCCTGGAAGAGGGGCGCGCTTCGCAATGTCCCGCCGGCTGGCGCGAACTGCTGGCCAAACCCGTCTTTTTCGCGGTCTACGCCGCCGGACTCGGCATCAACATCACTTTCACCCGCGCCTGGGCCACGCACGCCGGGCCCGGCATGGCCGCTGCCCTGGACTACTGCATGCGCGGCGTCGGCGTGCCCCTGGCCATTCTGGTGATTCCCATGGCGAATTCCCTCTTGCCGGAAATCGCGCGCCTGCGCAGCCTGGGCGAGTTCCGCCGCGCCTTCCACCTGATGGACCGCACCATCGCTCTCGCCGCCGGCCTGGCCATTGTCATCTGCTGCATCGCGCTTTTCTTTCGCCGGCCCGTCATTGCCCTGATGTTCCAGCGCGGCAGCTTCACCTTCGAATCCACCCGGATGGTCAGTTCCGTCTTCCTCGGTATCGGTCCCGCCCTGGTCGGCTGGAGCCTGATTGAAATCTCTTCCCGCTGCCTGTTTGCCCTGAATCGCATCTGGCCGCCGGTCATCGCGGTGACGGTGACCGTCTTCGTCAATGTGACGCTTACCGCTTTGGTCCGCTCGTCCCGTCCCGAACTGTTGGGCCTGGGCGCCTCCGCCGGCCTGCTGGCGGGCTTCGCCGTCCTCTTCCTCCTCATGCACGCCCGCAAAGCCGAAGCGTAACCGCCGTCCCCGCTGTATGATTGAAGCGAAACAGTCAGCCAGGAAAGGAGCGTCGCTATGAACCCACTCGCCCCCCGCCGCCGCTTTTTGCAGGTTGCGGGCACCGCCCTGCTGGTCAAACCGGAAACCGCCTTCACCTACCAGGCGAACTCCACCGTGGAAGTGGGGCTGATCGGCTGCGGCAGCCGCGGCAATTGGATCGCGCCGTTCTTCCCCGAGCATACCGGCGCCCGCGTAGTCGCTGTCGCGGACGTATTCCGCAAGAATCTCGACTCCACCCGCGACAAACTCAAGGTGGAGCCGTCGCGCGCCTATCACGGTCCCGATGCTTATCGCGAACTCGCCGCGTCCCCGCTCGACGCCGTGATCGTCGAGACCCCGACTTACTTCCACACCATGCAGGCGGCCGCCGCCGTGGACGCCGGCCGGCACGTCTACTGCGCCAAGCCCGTTGCCGTGGACGTCCCCGATACCAAGGCATTCCTGGCTGCCGGGCAGAAGGCGCAGGCAAAGAACCTCAGCTTCTTCGTGGATTTTCAGAGCCGCGCCCGCCCCGTATTTCAGGAAGTGGTCGCGCGCCTGCGCCGCGGCGATATCGGCCGCATCGCCATGGCGCAGATCTTCTACTACGCCAACCGCCCGTGGACCGACCGCTCCACACCGGCCATGGACCCCGGCCAGAAGCGCGTCGTCAACTGGCTCGGCGACCGCGTGCTCAGCGGCGACTACATCGTGGAGCAGAACATTCACGTCCTCGACATGGCCAACTGGTACCTGGGCAGCCACCCGCTCAAAGCCGATGGAACCGGAGGCCGCACCAATTGGGCCGGCACCCGCAGCGACTGGGGCGATGCCTGGGACCATTTCGCCATCAGCTACTGGTATCCCGAAGAAACCCACGCCACGTTCAGCTCCCACCAGCTCACCGGAAAGTTTTCCGACCTCTGTGTGCGCTGCTTTGGCCTCGGCGGCGTGGCCGACACCCACTACGGCGGCCTGGTCCGCATCTCCGCCGAGGACAAGAGCAAGGATTGGACCGGCGCCGAAAAAGACGATACGTTCACCGCCGGCTGCATCGCCAACGTCAAAGCCTTTGTCGAGAGCGTGCGCACCTCCCGCCCGCTCAACAATGCCCCTACCGCCGCGGAAAGCAACTTCACGGGAATCCTGGGCCGTATGGCCGCCTACCGCGGCGGCGCCGTCACCTGGGACGAGATGCTGCAATCCACCGAGAAATGGTCGGCTCCCGGCCTGAGCCTGCGGTGGTAGTCTGGACGAGCGGAGATTTTCATGAAATTGACTCGAAGAACGTTTTTGCAAGCGGCCGGCGCCGCCCCCCTCGGGGGCCACCTGCTGCGCGCCGCGGTCCCCGGCCTCTCGGTCGGCGTCACCGACTGGAACCTGAGACTCGGCGCCAAACCCGAAGCCGTGCCGCTTGCTGCCCGCCTCGGCTTCGATGGCGTTCAGATCTCCTTCGGCCGCGCCATCGTCGACGACAAGATGCCCGTGGACGATCCCGAAATCATCGCCCGGTATCTGAGCCTCTCGGCCGAACACAAGATCCCGATCAACGCCACCTGCGTCGACAAGTTGCACGATAACGGCCTCAAGAGCGACAAGCTCGGGGTGAAATGGGTGGTCGACGGCATCCGCCTCACGAAGGCGCTCAAGACCCAGGTCTTCCTGCTGCCCTTTTTCGGAAAGTGGGCGATCAAGGAGCGCGCCGAACAGGATTATGTTGGCGACGCGCTGCGCGACATCGCTCCCGAAGCCGAAAAGGCCGGCGTCCTGCTGGCGCTCGAAGACACGATTTCGGCCGAGGAGAACGTGCGCATCATGGAGCGCGCCCGCTCGCGCAACGTGCTCGTCTATTACGACGTCGGCAACCTCACCAAGGAAGGTTTCGACGTCGTAAAGGAGATCCGCTGGCTGGGCAAGGACCGCATCGGCCAGTTCCACTTCAAAGACAACCCGAACTATCTCGGCGACGGCCAAGTGCCGTTTCCGCAGATTGCGCGGGCCATCCGCGAGATCGGCTTCCGCGGGTTCGCCAACCTCGAAACCGATACGCACCGCGGTTCCACCGTCGAGGCCGACATGCAGCGCAACCTGGCCTGGACGCGCAAACTCCTCGCGGCTTGACGCGCTCGTCTATTTCCGGAACAGTCGGATCAGGTCCGGCACAAACTCGCGAAACACATTCAGGCCGGCTATCCCCGCGTAGGAGATGCCGATATTCTTAGCAACCATGCCCGGTCCTCGCCAGCTCGGGGGAGCCCAGGCGTTGGTGGCCACGTTGGCCGTCACAATTCCCGTCGCCGTGGAGAACGAAAAGGAATACCGTCCGTTCGGCCGCCGCGTCCGGAATGGGCTGGTTACCGCAAAGCCGATCCGGTCCGCGATCCTCTCCTTCCCGGAGCCGAAATACCGGTTGTCTTCGTGCAGCAGCATCGCGACCGGATATGTGACCGTTGTGCGGATCGAGTTGTAGGCGAGATTGTTGCCCAGCCGCTTTCCGTAGCCGCTCCAGCCTTGGCCCCACTCCACGGGATGGTCTAGGCCGAGAGTGATGCCGGCGTTGATCGCCTCACCGAGCAGTGGTGTGACGCCCACCGTGCTCATCACGTAATCGTGGAATTTTTGGCGGCCGGTTTGTGCCGTCGGCTGTGAAGGCGCGAACGGCTGGAGCAGCCGCACTGCCAAGCCCGGTTTGGCCGGCGGTGCTGAAACCGCCCGGTCTGCCGTTTGGGCGGCGAGCCCTGGAACCAGAAGAAAAATAACCGACCAGCGCATCCCGGCTCACAGGAGCACGTCACGTACCGTTACGCGGAGGGCATTCAGCCGGGATGTCGCGATTCTATCTCTTTCGCGCGGAGAACCGGCCCGTTTCCGGTTCGAACGTGAAAGTGTATAGCACCTCAGTCTGATTCAGCATCATGACCTTCTTCCAGGCCGTTGCTATCTCCTGAGCCTCCACGGGCTGCAGCGCGACAAATTTGCCCGAAACCATGTCGGGCATCTCGCGAATAACCTCCGGCAGCGCGCTCTCGCATTCCAGTTCCGCCTGCCGCGGCGTGGGCCTCAATGCGTTGTTCAGATATACAGAGATCGTTTGGGCGTCGAGCATTGCCGGTCTCCTTCGGCACCGAGTGTACCGCCGTGTGCCGCCGCCCGCAATGGTATCCTCGCAGTTTTACCCCGGCTTAACAGAAGCGCCGCCGCAACTACCATGCCCAATACCGTCGTCGCCGCCCTGCGCACGAAGCAAATATCCGCCGTTCGTGCGGCCGCTACTGCCAATTCGGCCGATGCCCGCCACCCGAGCGCAATCGTCGAAGCCGCCGGCCTCGGCTGGCTTCCGGCGGTCGAAATGCTCGCCGGCTGCGGGGCGGACCTTAACGCGGTGTGGCGAAACTACCGCCCGCTGCACACGCTCATCCAGTCCGATCCGCACGGTCCGGCCAGCCGCTGCGCGCCCTCCGCCGAACGCCTCGCCTGTCTCGACTGGCTGCTCGATCGCGGCGCCGATCCGGAACTGCCCGCCGCCTGGCCTTCCGCCCGCGCCATCGTGATCGCCGCCTTCTGGGGCCGCCCCGAATATGTCGAACGGCTCCAGCGCGCCGGCGCCCGGATCGACATCTTCGCTTCCGCCGCCTTGGGCGATGCCGAAGCCGTGCAGCGAGCGCTCGCCGACAATCCGTCCGCCGCTCTGGATCGCGACCATGGCATACTCACCGCGCTGCACTGTGCCGCCGGCTCTCGCACGGACGCCCCCGGCTGCCTCGCCGCGGCCCGTCTGCTGCTCGATGCCGGCGCCGACTCCAACGCCCTTGCCCGCTCCTGGGGCCACCAGGTGGATGCCGCCTACTTCGCCGCCGGGGCGGGCAGCGCGGATCTTTTCGAACTCCTCCTCGCGCGCGGCGCCGATCCCCATTCCGCGCTCTCCCACGCCGTCTGGGGCGGCCACTTCGGCCTCGCCGAACGGGCCCTCGCGCACGGCGGCCAGCCGGACCGCGCCACCGCCAACGGCAAGCCCCTGCTCAACGACCTTATCCGTTGGGGCCGTTTTCCCCACACGTTCTGGCTGCTCGACCGTGGCGCCAGCCCCGATATCCGGGATAGTGACGGCTCCACCGCCGCCCACCAGGCGGCTTCGCGCGGCAATCTCCGCCTGCTTGAAGCGGTTGTCCGCGCCGGCGCCGACCTGGCCCTTCGCGACCGCGCCGGATGCACGCCGCTGGATGTCGCCCGCATCCACAAACGCGCCAAACTTGTTGCCTACCTCAACGCCCTGCCGTGATAGCCTACTCACTTGTCCGCTCCGAAACTGCGCCGCCAACTCGGCCTGGCCGACGCCACCCTGATCGTGATGGGCGGCATCGTCGGCGCCGGGATCTTCGCCAACCCCTCCGAAGTCGCCCACCGCGTACACACGCCGGCCCTGATAATGGCCGCCTGGGCGTTGGGAGGTTTCATCGCTCTCACCGGAGCCTTCATCTGGGCTGAGCTCGCCGCCCGGCTCCCCGGAGCCGGCGGGCAGTATCTGTATCTTCGCGACGCCTGGCACCCCTCCGTCGCCTTCCTTTACGGCTGGGTGCTGCTTCTGGTAACGCAAACCGGCGGCATGGCGGCCGTCGCCGTCACTTTCGCCAGCTACTTCCGCCGCCTCGCTGGAGTTTCCTGGAGCGATAGCGCAATTGCCGGCGGCGTCCTGCTGCTCCTAACCGCGGTGAACTGCTTCGGCGCCCGCGCCGGCAGCAACCTCCAAAATGTCCTCATGATTCTCAAGGTAGCGGCCATCTCCGCCCTGGTGGTGCTCGGCCTCGGCTTCGGCGGCGGCGCTTTCGTCGCCAGCCCCGTGCTGGACCGTCCGCCTGGCCTGGGACTCCTCGGGGCATTTGCGGCCGCGGGCGTTCCTGTCGCCTTCGCCTACGGCGGCTGGCAGACCGCCACCTTCATCGGCGGCGAAATGCGCGACCCGCGCCGCGACCTCTCGCGAGGCCTCGTGGCCGGCGTCACCGCCGTCGTGGTTCTCTATCTCGCCGTCAATTTCGTCTGCCTCCGCGTGCTCGGAGCCGAAGGCCTCGATGCCACCTCGACTCCCGCCTCCGAAGTCATGCGCAAAGCCTTCGGCGAGCCCGGCGCTCGCTGGATCGCTGTCGCCATCGCCGTCTCCACTCTCGGTTTCTTAAGCCAGAGCATGCTCACCGCGCCGCGCGTGTACCATGCCATGGCGCGCGACGGCCTGTTCTTTGCAAGCGTGGGCCGCCTCTGGCCGCGCACCGGCGCCCCCGTCACCGCCATTGTGCTTCAGGGCATCGCCGCCACGGTCATCGCTTTCTCGGGCAAATACGGCGAGATCCTCAACTTCGAAGTCACCGTGGATTTCATCGCCTTTGCCCTCACCGCGGCCGCACTGTTCGTGCTGCGGCGCCGCAACCCGGCGGCGGAGGTCGCCTACCGCACCCCCGGCCACCCCTGGACAACCGGCCTGTTCATTTTCGCGTGCGTCTCCATCGTCGCCGGCGCCATCGCGGTCGATCCCCGCAACGCCGCTGCCGCCCTGCTGATCCTCATCGCGGGGATGCCCGTATATTGGTATTGGAGCCGCAGCCGCGCCCGCCCATGAGACACAAACAATCCGACTACATGCACTGGGCCAAGACCGCCAGCGGCGCTCGCTATAACCTCGCCACCAGCGGAGTGGCCGGATTCCCGTTGAGCGATCTGCCGTTCGATCCCAGCAGCCTCCAGATGCACGGCGAAAACAGCTACGGCTACCGTCCGCTCGAGTGCGCCATTGCCCGACGTCAGGGCATTGAGCCGGATTGCGTCGTCGAGGCAGCGGGCACCTCCATGGCCAATCACCTCGCCATGGCCGCCCTGCTCGAGCCGGGCGACCGCGTGCTGATCGAACATCCGGTCTACGGACCCGTCCTGGACACCGCCCTGTACCTGGAAGCGGAAGTCGCGCGTTTTCCCCGCCGCGAGGAGAACGGCTGGGCTATCGATCCGGCCGATATACGCCGCGTCCTCACCCCGCGCACGCGCCTCATCGTCCTTACCAACCTGCACAATCCGTCCAGTGTGTTAACCCCCGAAGCGGTGCTGCGCGAGATCGGGGAAATTGCCGCTGAGGCGGGAGCTTTTGTGCTCGTGGACGAGGTCTATCTGGACGCGGTCTATGGCGAAACGCCGCGCTCCGCCTTTCACCTTGGCCCTCAGTTTTTGGTTACCAGCAGCCTCACCAAGATTTACGGCGTGAGCGGGCTGCGCTGCGGCTGGATCCTGGCGCGGCCGGAACTTGCCTGGAAGATGCGGCGCCTGAACGACATCTACGGCTCGGTTCCGGTGCACATCGGCGAACTGCTCAGCGTCGCGGCTTTCGAGCACCTGCACCAGCTGCGCGACCGCGCCCGGCGCGTCGTCGAGCGGGACCGGGCGGCGCTTCGGGAATTCCTCCCCACGGCGCCGGGCCTCCAGGCGGTCCCCACGGAATGGGGCACCACCTGTTTTCTACGCGTCGCCTCCGGAGATTCGGACGGTTTTCTTGCGGGATTGCGCGACCGCTACGACACATCGGCCGTGCCGGGCCGCTTCTTCGAAATGCCCGGGCACTTCCGCATCGGAATGGGCGTAGACCACGAGATGTTCGCGGAAGGCTTGCGCCGGATTCGCCTGCACGCGCAGTCTCCGGGTTAGCTTACGAGAGATCCAGGCCGACCAGGTTGCCGGTCGAATCGCCGAAGTTCTCCATGTGCACGCCCATGATGTCCATCATGGTGAGGAAGAGATTGCACATCGGCGTTTCGCGGCGGTACATGACGCGGCGGCCGGTCTTGATCGCTCCGCCCGCTTTGCCCACCACCAGTGTCGGAAGATTTTCGTGCGTGTGCCGGTTGCCGTCGCACAGCCCGGCGCCGTATACGATCATCGAGTTGTCCAGCAGCGACGAGCCGTCGGCTTCCTTGAGAGACTTCATCTTCTCCATCCAGGAAGCGAACTGCCGCACGTGGTACTCGTTGATCTGCACCACCTTTTCCATGTAGTCCACGCGGCCCTGATGGTGCGTCAGCGGATGATGCCCGTCCGAGATGCCGATCTCCCGGTAGGCGCGCGAGGTGCCTTCGCGGGTAACCAGGAACGTCATCACGCGCGTCAAGTCGGCCTGGAAAGCGATGGTGGCCATGTCGGACATGAGCTTGAAGTGCTCCGCGAAGTCGGCCGGCACGCCGTAGGGCTTGTCCATCTTGGGGTCGATCTGCGTGTTGTCGTTTTCGGCCTTCTCGAGCTGTAGTTCCACTTCCCGGATCGAGCTCAGGTACTCGTCCAGTTTGCGGCGATCCGTGGGTCCGAGGCCGTTTGAAAGCCGCTGCGTGTCCTCGGTAACGAAATCGAGGATGCTGCGGCGGAACTTCGCCTGCCGCGCCTTGGCTTCGGGGCTGAGCACGACGCCGTCGCCGAAGAGGCGCTCGAACAGAACGCGCGGGTCGAGCGTCGGCGGCAGCGGCTGCGTCTCGCTCCGCCACGCCAGGTTGTTGGTGTAGGCGCACGAGTAGCCCGAGTCGCAGTCACCCGCCTGGCGCGAATCTTCGAGGCCCAGTTCGAGCGAGGGGAACCGCGTCGCCTGGCCCACTTCGCGCGCAATGAGCTGGTCCATGGAGACGCCGGAGCGGATATCGGTGGTCGATTTCTTTACCTGAACGCCGGTCAGGTAGGAGCCGCAGCACCGGCCGTGGTCGCCCGCGCCGTCGAGCAGCGCGCGCCCGGTGTTGTGCGTCAGGTTGCTCAGCATCGTCATGTCGCTCTTGAACGGGTCGAGCGGTTTGAGGATGCGCGGCAGTTCCTGGAACGGGCCTTCATACTCGGGGTTCCAGTTCTTGACGTCGATGCCGTTCGGCACGTAGACAAAAGCCATCCGGCGCGGCGGCTTGGTGGCCGCGGCGCGGGCAAAGGCCGGGACCATGGCATCCAGGAACGGGAGCGCGACTGCCGTGCCCATCCCCTTTAAAAACGAACGTCTCGGCAGCGCCTTCTTCGTGATCATTTCTGCGCGACCTCCCCTCTCCTCGCCTGGAATGGATAGCTGTGGACGACTTCAAAAATCAACGATTGGAACGGGTACCCGGCTTCGCCCCAGTGACGGGTAATCTCATCGATGGTGCGCCGGTCGTACGGCCCCAGCCCTCTGCCCATCGAGTATGTCAACATCTTCTCGGTCATGCAACGCGCGAATTCGGGCAACTGGCTCTTCAATACGGTACGCATTTCGGCCGGTGTGGAAAAGGACTTTCCGTTGGGCAGGCTGCCGGTGGAATCCACCGGAAACTTGCCGTCCATGGTGCGCCACTTGCCGATGCCGTCGTAGTTTTCCAGGCCGAATCCCAGCGGGTCCGTCTTGTTGTGGCAGGAAGCGCACACCGGGTCCGAACGGTGCTTCTCCATCTGCTGCCTCAATGATGCGGCCGTGCCCACCGCGGATTCATCGAGCGCCGGAACGTCCGGCGGCGGCGGGGGCGGCGGGCTGCCCATGATGTTATTCAAAATGTACTTGCCGCGAATCACCACCGACGTCCGCGTCGGATAGCTCGAAACCGTAAGCACGCTGGCCTGCGTGAGGATGCCGCCGCGCTCGTCGGTGGTCAGATCCACGCGCCGGAACTCGGGCCCCTTCACGTCGGAAATGCCGTAGAAACTCGCCAGTTTCTCGTTGAGGAAGGTGTAGCGCGCGTCCAGAAAATCGGCCAGCGGGCGGTTGTCGCGCAGGATGGCGTCGAAGAACATCCGCGTTTCGGTCTTCATGGCTTCGCGCAGATCGGGCGTGAACTCGGGAAACTTCTGCGGATCCGGCTTGACCACGTCCAGGTTTCGCAATTCCAGCCACTGTCCGGCAAAATTATCGGAAATCGCCTGCGAGCGCTCATCCGCCAGCAGGCGCTTGACCTGAGCGTCGAGAACCGCGGGGGTGTGCAGTTTTCCGGCTTCGCCGAGCGACAGCAGTTCCTCGTCCGGCATCGAGCTCCACAGGAAGTAGCTGAGGCGGGAGGCCAGTTCCACGTCGCTGATCGCGTGGGCTTTGCCGGGTTCGCCCGCCGGGTCGCGTTCGATGCGGAACAGGAAATTCGGCGAAACCAGCATCGCCTGAATCGCCAGTTGGAGCCCCTGTTCGGCGTTCTGCCCCTCGGCTCTTGCTTCGGCTACGAACCTCGCCAGGGAGGCCACCTCGGCTTTGGTAGCCGGGCGGCGATAAGCCCGGTGCGCCAGCGTGCCCAGAATCTTGTCGATACAGGCTGCGCCGGTGTTCGGGTCGCAGATCAGAATCGCTTTCCGGCTGGGCTTCTCTTCCGGCAGCGGGTAGGGGCCGATGAACCGGATCGAATCGACGAACTTGTTCTTCTTGCGGTCGTAGCGTTCCTTCTGCGTCAGGTTGGCGACGAAATCGTCGTTGAGAAAGCCCGCGCGGAAGGTGTGCTCCCCTTCGGTGAGAACCACCTTGATCTGCTCTTCCGAGTACGGGTCGAAGTAGACCAGGCCCGACGGCTTCGTTTCCACCGTCAGGGTCTGAACCTGCTTGCCATCCACCCAGAAAGCCAGCGTCACCGGCTTGGCCTCGGGACCGCGCTCGCCGGGCAGCCCGAACCGGACCACATACTCCCCGTCGAACTCGATACGGCCGGTGCCCTCGATGGTGCTCGGATCGATGCGGCGCACCCGGCGATCCTTGAACGCGAGTTCCAGTTCCAGCGGCTTTTTGGGCAGCTTTTCGAGGCCCAGAGCGCGCGTCGAGATCTTGGAGGCCGCCGTCATGTACCGTTCCATCAGCACGGGCGACACCGTAAGGACCTCGCCGATGTTGTCGAAACCATTGCCCAGGTCGTCGGTGGGAAAGTTCTTTTCGGCGCGGAATTCCACGCCCAGAAGGTCGCGGATGGTGTTCGTGTACTCGGCGCGGTTCAGGCGCCGCGCGGTCACGCGGCCGGGGTCGGGCTTGGTGTTGCGGTCTGCCTTATCGAACTCCGCCTGGACAAATTGGACCACTTCGTCCAGTTGCGGCGGGCGCGGCACGCCTTTGGGCGGCATTTCACCCGACCGGACTTTGTCCACAATGCGCTGCCATCCGGCGCGGTCCTGCTGCACCGAGGCCGCTTTGGCAAAGCCCTCGATGTTCATTCCGCCCGACGCGAGCGTCTGATTGTGGCAAGGCGTACAAGTTTTGGTGAGAACCGGCGCAACCGTCTTTTCAAAGGTTTGCGCGTGAGAGGACGGCAGAAGAAATCCGCCAAGAGCGACAGCAATGCAAGCGCGTACCCAGTTCATGAGTGTTTCTGACATTCTACTTCTTTTTCTGCCCCGGGCGAAAGCGGGTCGCACGCGGGACCGGTTTGGCGCTGGCCAATTCCACGTAAGCCTGCAGAACCCGCTCCTTTTGCGCAGGATCTACCACCAGGTACTGGTGCTTGCCACCGGCTCCGGGTGTAAAACGCGTGCGGCCGTCGTCGAGAACGGAAATGGTTCCCGGCTCGGAGAGCTTGAAGTAGTTCTCTTGAGGGCGAATGGCCTGGAGAATCCCCGCCGGTCCCGCGGCAGGAGCGTCGTACGGCATTTGCCGGTAAGCCTTGTACGCCTCTACCAAAGGGTGGGAGGGCGCCCACGCAAAAGCCTCCGTTTCCAGGCTCGCCCCGGGGAACGGGAGGGCCGCTCCCACTTCGGATCCAACGGCAAGCACAGGCCCGGGCCACTCGGCGAAAACCTTGCGCGCCGCCGGAAGGTCGGCCGCAATTGCCGGATCGGGCGGGCCATCCGCATAGGCGCCCACGGCCGCCACCAGCAGCTTTTCCTTGTTCTCGATCAGGGCTTTGGACGGCGGCAGCGCCAGTACACCGGCCAGATTGGTGGCGGGGCCGCCGAGCACCACGATCGCATTCTGCGGGAACTGCGCCGACAGCGAGTTGCGAATCACTGCCAATGGATCGGCGGTGTCGTTCATCTCGTGGATCGTGTGCTGGAAAGCGGGTTTTCCTTCGGCCGTTTCGCGAAGCACCGCCTTCATCAGCGGAGTTTCCTCCGGGTTCTTGCCCTTCTGAGTCAGGCCGACCGGAAGGCTGCCCCCGCCCCCGAACGCAGCCGGCTGAAACGTACCGGTTTCCGCGGAGAAGAATCGGACCAGGGCGTCGCACATTGCCGCCGCTTTGAGATTCGGTTTGGATACGGAGACGCCGACGACTCGGGATTCCCCTTTTCCGGAGATACCGTACAAAACCGCCAGCGTGAGGAGGTCGTCGATTCCGTTCCCTAAATCGGAATCGAAGATAACTCCCACCGGTGGCTTTCCCTGGCCAAATTGCATCCCATTACTCCCGTATCAGTATATGCCAAAAGGCGGATTGGAACCGGGTGATGTTACACGCCGTCTTACAAAATAGAGTCATAATAGTCGTGGCATCACCAATCATGCGCTCCGCAAAGGCGGAGCCCCGTCCCAAGTGCGCTCAGTGCGGCCATCTGGAATCCGAGCACGGAACTACCGGCACACGGCCTTGCCTGGCGGCCATCGGATACCCTCCGAACCGCGAGTTTTGCCCGTGTGACGATTTTCGTCCGGCAGTCGTCAAAGCGGCCTAAGTCTTTCCTGGCCCAATAATGGAGGGTATGGACCAGGTGACCATCCGTCCAGCCGGCGATCCGGACTTGGCGGGCGTGCTCGAAGTGTATCGGCGCTCCGGTCTCGAAGACGCCGCCGGTTTTACCGCGGATGAGGCGCGGGAGCACTATGCGCGCTTCCGGGCTTATCCCTCCTACCGGCTGTTCGTGGCCGAGACCGCCGGCAGGATTGCGGGCACTTATGCCCTGCTGATTCTCGACAGCCTCGCCAAGCGCGGGCTGCGGGCCGGCATCGCGGAAAATGTCGGGGTGCTGCCCGAATTTCAGGGGCGGGGCATCGGCCGGGCCATGATGGAGCACGCCCGCGGCGAGTGCCGCCGCGCCGGGTGCTATAAACTGGCGCTCTCGAGCAACGAGCGCCGCCGCGAGGCGCACGCCTTCTACGAAGCGCTCGGTTTCGAACGGCACGGCGTCAGCTTCGCCATCAAGCCATAACCCGCCCCGGCCGGCGGCTCTGCGACTCGTCGCAGCCGCGCAAAAACAGCATCCTTCAGCGCTTGATTCCGCTGGTCCGGTCGAACACGCACCTTGCCGCCCACGATCGTGTAGACCACGTCCGTGGCCAGAATCTCGTCCTCGGGAACCGTCATGATGTCGCTTGCGAAAGCACCGTGATGTCGGCCAGTTTGCCCGGCTCCAGGCTGCCCTTCAGTTTCTTCCTCGAACGCCGCGTAGGCATTGTTCCACGGTGTAGGATCGCAGCGCCTCCTCGCGCGCATGCGCTGGTCGGGGTAGAACACCGTGCCGTCCTTCAGCTTGCGGCTGACGCTGGCGTAGAAGCACGCCAGCGGGCTCACGTCTTCCACCGGCGCGTCGGTGCCGTTGCCCACGATGGCCCCGGTCTTCATCAGCTTCTGCCACACGTAGGCGCCCTCCTCGGCGCGCTTCGCGCCCAGCCGCAGCAGCACGTAGGGCGCGTCCGAGGTGCAGTGGATCCCCTGCATGGCGGCGATCACGCCCAGCTGGCCGAAGCGCGGAATGTCGGCGGCGCTCAGGTGCTGCGCGTGCTCCATGCGCCAGCGCAGGTCCTTCTTATCGGGATGGGCCTTGAAGCCTCTTCGTAGATGTTCAGCGTTTCGCGATTGGCGCGGTCGCCGATGGCGTGCACGCACAGTTGGATAGCCGTGCTGCGATGGCCAGTTCGGCGGTTCGGCGGATGTCGGCGGGATCGTCGGTGTTGAGCCCCGCTGCAGTCCGGCTTATCGGTGTAGGGCTCCAGCAGCCAGGCGCCGCGCGAGCCCAGCGCGCCGTCGATCTGCCGCTTGATGGCGCGCACGGTGAAGATATCGTTGCCCGCGCCGATGGTGCTTGTAGCGGTCGAGATTCGGCGCCAAGCTGGGCGTTGGAGGTCGCGCAGCATCATCCAGATGCGCATATCGCAGCTGGTGCCGTCCTCGGCCATCTTCTTGAGCGACGTCCACGGTGGCGAACGGCGAGCCCGGCATCCTCGAACGTGGTGACTCCCTTGGACGAAGCATTCGTCGCTTGCCAGTTCGATCGCCTTGTGGATCTGGGCCGGCGCGGTCCGCCGCCGTGCGCTTGGCCTCGCCATGCCGACTGCGCGCCCGGCTGACCAGCCCGCAAGCGCGCTCGCGCAGCAGCCCCGTGGGATGCGCCCTGCTTATCCTTCAGAATTTCGCCGCCCGCCGGGATTGGGCGTCTTGCCGCGTGATGCCGGCCTCGGTCCATGCGCCTTGCCGTTGACGAACGTGGCGTGTCCGCTGGCATGAGTCAGGATTACCGGATTGTCCGGCGAGACCTCATCGAGCGAAGCGTGCAGCGGAAAGCCTTCCACGTTCGGCTGCGGCGCGCGATCCCACTTCGACTGGTGCCAGCCCCGCCCCACGATCCACTCGCCGGGCTTCGCCTGTTTGACGGCCCGCGCCACCTGCGCCACGATGTCGTCCCACGTGCGTGCCTCCCGCAGATCCAGCCCCAGGCGAAATTCGCCCACCCCGGTGAAATGGCCGTGGCCTTCGATAAAGCCCGGGATAGCCAGCATCCCGTGCAGGTCGATCACCTGCGTGCGCGGGCCGATCCAGCGCTCCATGCTCGGCATCGGTTCCGAGTGCGGCAATCTTATCTGCGCGCACGGCGAGAGCCTGAACGGCGGGAGCGGCGGCGCTCAGGGTCACGATCTTGCCGTGGCGCAGTACCAGGTCCGCGGGTTGACCGAAGAGGACGGCGGAAGCGCCGAGCATCAGAAGGGCGGCACGCATTCGACCAGCATACTGCGCCGCGCCTACGCGATGTGAACGTGCTGGCCGATTTCGCTCACCGCCACCCTGTCCGGACGATTGCCGGCGGCGCCGTATACGCGCTCGATCGGCTCCCGGAACGGTTCCCGGCTGAGCCGGAACGTCTGGTGGTGCAACGGGAAGAAGAACTCGGCGCCGGCATCGCCCGCCATCTGCCAGGCCTGCTCGGGCGTGCAGTGGTAATGAATCCAGGGATTATAGGCGCCTACCGGCATCATCGCCAGGTCGAAAGGCCGCGAAGTGCGCACGGCGCGGAAGCCTGTGGTGACGGCCGTGTCGCCGCCGAACAGGATCCGGTACCGACCCGACGCGATCGTGTATCCGTTATATCCCCGGTAAGTGTCGCTGCGCACTCGGGCGCCCCAATGATTCACCTCGAACGCGCGAATCTCGATAGGTCCCGCCTGCGTGCGCTGCCCCCAGCCGAGTTCCGTCACACTTTGATAGCGCGCCGGACGCAGCAGGTCGGACGTACGGGCGGCGGTGATCACGGCTGTCCCCCGGCTTTCCAGCCGGCGCAGCGTGGGCAGGTCGAAATGGTCGAAATGGGCGTGGGAGAGCAGCACCAGGTCGATCTTCGGCAGTTCCGGACGCCGCAGGGCGGGCGCCACCATGCGCTTGACGCCCAGCGTGAACAGCCCCAGGTTGATGCCCACGCGCTCGCTCAGCACCGGATCGGTGAGCAGCGTGAAACCATCGATCTTCATCAGCACGGTGCTGTGCCCCAGCCATGCGGCGTAAATGCCCCGGTCGCCCCACGATTTCGGATCGGGACGGCGCGGGGCCGGAAGCACGCCGCGTTTCAAATCTGAACTGTATTGCTGCCAGAAGGTGGGGGCGGTGCGGTAGGCCCAGCTTCCCAGCCCGGCGACACCCGCCAGTCCGGCTCCGCCGAGGATCGTTCTTCTCTTCATTTGTATGTGTACGCGAAATCAGCCCTGTTGTTAAGATGCGCCCCCTCCGGGCATGGTTGCGCAATCCGCCCGCGAGGACCGATACTGGCCTTGCCCATGCGCAAAGATCCGCTACGGCTTGCCACGCATATCGGCGTGTACATTGTCTTGTATTTCGCTACCGCTTATATCTTCGGCCCCATGTTTGTCTGGCTGGGCGGATACCTGGCCGGGGTCACCCTGACGGGACTGCTCGCAGCCATTTTCGCCAACTGGCTCGCCATGCGCATCTACGCCAACCGCCGGGTGCTCGAAGTCGGGCTGTGGTGGCGCCGCGCCTCGTCGGAAAACCTGGCGATCGGAATCGGCGGCGGAGTCGGGGCTGCCTGCCTGGTGCTGCTGCCGGCGCTCGCTGTGGGCGCGGCACACCTCACCCGGGCCCCGGAAGGGCCGGCCAGCGCGGGCACGGGGATTTTCGTGATGGTCCTGCTGGCCGCCGGGGCAACCGGCGAAGAGCTGCTGTTTCGCGGCTACGGATTTCAGGTTCTGCTGAAGGCCGCCGGAGCTTGGGCCACCATCGTACCGGTAGGTATCGTATTCGGGCTGCTGCACAGCGCCAATCCGAATGCCTCCTGGTTCGGCCTGGCCAACACCGCCGGATTCGGCATCGTTTTCGGGTACGCGTTCCTGCGCAGTCGGGACCTGTGGCTGCCGATCGGCCTGCACTTGGGTTGGAACATCACCCTGCCCCTGTTCGGCGTGAACCTGAGCGGGCTTAGAATGAAATTGACGGGCTACGAAGTGGCGTGGACCGCCGGACCGCTGTGGAGCGGCGGAGAGTACGGGCCGGAAGCCAGCATTCTGACCACCATGTCGCTGGTGCTTCTGTTTCTGTACCTGCGCAAAGCCCCGGTGCGACGGCAGGAATCGCCCCTGACGGATCCGCCGATGGAAAGCGACGTATGCGAGTCTACGCCTCTCTTGCCGTCCTGATCATGCTGCCCGCATTGCTGCCGGCGGCCGACAAGCTGACGTTCGACGATCGTGTGGAACTGACGCGCGGGCTTACCGCCGAGTACGGAAAGATGAAGATCCTGCTGCCCCACTCGAAAAAGGCTCTGGAAGTCGAGTCGGATGGCACCTATAACAAGAAGGCGTGGTCGGACGAAGCCAAGGAAAGCGGGCCTGCCGCGCGCTTGGGCGACACGGTCCAGGTGACCAAAGTGGACATCGACGACGATCGCATCGTCCTCCAGATCAACGGCGGCTACAAAGGCGGGCGGAAGTGGTACCAGGGCGTGCAGATCGGCGTCAATAATGGACAGAGCGTGCCGATTGCGCGCGGCGGCGACAGCAACGCTCCCGGCGGCACCTCCATCGCGGTCATGTTCCGCAAGGGACTCGAGCCCATCAAGGCGGCCGAAGTGAAGAAAATCCTCGCCCCGGTCATTGACTTCGAGAAGCGCACCGTCACGGAAATCTACTCGGAAACGCTGCCTCCCGAAGTGCAGTCCGCCATCAAGGAAAACCGTGCCCTGGAAGGCATGAATCACGACCAGGTGGTGATGGCCCTGGGCCGGCCCGTCTACAAATCCCGGGAAACCAAGGACGGAATGGACCTGGAGGACTGGGTTTACGGGCACGCCCCCGGCAAGATCACCTTCGTCACCTTCAACGGCGACAAAGTGATCAAGGTGAAGGAAGCCTACGCCGGTTTGGGAACCCAGGTTCAGGATCCGGTTATCAAGCAGTGAGGCCACGCCCGCTATGGGCTGCCGCAGTCTCGGCCTGCGTTCTCGCGGGCTGTTCGCGGAGCACGCCAGAACCAGCCAAAGCGAAAGCCGCTCCCCCGCCGCGGATCACGCAGTTCTATTCCACCGCTCCCCAAGCCGCCAGGGGCGAACCCCTGCTGCTCTGCTATGGCGTCGAGAACGCCGAGAAGGTATGGCTGAGCCCGCCGCGGCAGGAGTTGAGCGCGTCGCTGTCGCGTTGCGTACAGGTGGAGCCCGCCGGCGCCACTACCTATACGTTGACCGCGGAAGGTGCGGGTGGCGAGACCGCAACCAGGACGCTCGAGTTGACCGTGGGGCCCGGCCGCGTCCGCATCGAAGAGGTGAGGGTGAGCGCGCTGCGCGTGACTCGCGGCAATTCCGTGAGTATTTGCTACCGTGTCCGCAATGCCGCCTCCGTCGATATCTCGCCTATCCACTACCATGCCTCCGGCCGCAGCGAAGGCTGCACCGTGCAGCAGCCGCAGACAACAACCACCTACACGGTAACCGCCTCCGCCGCAGGCGGCGCCCAGGATCGCCAAACTGTCACGGTCACTGTAAATTAGGCCGCTTTGGCCGGCAATAAAAACCTAACGGTCCGGGGCACTTCGCCGTCCAAGCAGTGACACGAGGAGCTGCCCGAATGAAAAACGATTTTCTCTACATCGCTGGTTCCGCGGTACTTTGCCTGGCCTGGCTGTGCGCGCCGGCAGGCTTGAGCGCCGCTAAAAACAATCTGAACATCAGCATCGAAGGCAGCGCCGAGAGCTGTGCCGACTTGAAGGTGACTTCGAACGGCCAGATCGCCCGCAGTGAAGAGAGCTTCACCCTCCAGCGCAATGAAGCGCCGGCGCTCGAAATCGACGACTCCGCGGGCCACGGCATCATCCGTGTCACCGGTTGGGACAAGCCCCAATATGCGGTCGAGGTCTGCAAGATCGCCGTCGCCGAGGACCGCGCCGGAGCCGACCAGGCCCTCCGCGGCATCGGCGTCAGCCGCAGTGCCGGGCACTTCTCCACCACCGGACCGGGCGGCGACGCGCAATGGCAATCCTACTTCATCGTGCATGCCCCCAAGGACGGCGCCGTGGACCTCCAGACCAAGAACGGGCCAATTTCCGTAGCCGGCATCAACGGCACGGTGAAGGCCCGCGCCTCCAACGGTCCGGTTTCCCTGAAGGACTGCGGCGGGCAGGTCGAGGTCCACACCACCAACGGGCCCATCTCCTTCAGCGGCAAAGGCGGCGAGGTTCACCTGGCAGCCCAGAACGGGCCCATCTCCCTCAGCTTGTCGGAAGACGTGTGGAACGGACCCGCGCTCGAAGCCCGCGCGGTGAACGGACCGGTGAGCATTTCCATTCCCGAAACATTCCGCTCCGGACTGCGCGTGGAAACGTCGCACGGGCCGATGAACTGCGCCGCCGCGCCCTGCCGCACCGCCTGGAAGGATCCGCAGCGCAACCTGATGCAGCTTAACGGGGCGGCCGATACCATCCGGATTTCTACCGAGAACGGGCCCGTGTCGATAGGTTCCAGGAAGAACGGCCGGATTATGTAGCCGCGGCGCGCGCTCAATAAGCCAGGCGGCTCGGTCGCGGCCGCGCGATCCTTTGCAGCAGCCTCTGCTCGCGCCGCCGCGCCGCCGGTGTTTCGCTGATCGCCAGCGCGCTGCGCGTCATCTCGAGCGCCATGGCGTAGTTCCGTTCCCGGTGCTCGTAGTGTTTGGCCAGTTCCTCGAGCGCACGGGCGCGAAACGGATTGCGCGTCCCCGCGAGTTCCGTGACCGCCGCCAATGCCGCGTCCTGCCGGCCGAGGCGCCGTTCCAGGGCCGCGATGTCCCACAGCGTACGGAACAGGAGGTGGTCTGGCAGCCCCATCTGCACCGCGCGGCGGAAAAGCAGCAGCCCTTCTTCCGCCCGCTCCGTCTTGAGCAGCCAGCGCGCCAGCCCGATCAGGTCGGCTCCGTGCCGCACGGCCGCGTCCTCGGGCTTGCGGAAGGCAAACGGCACGATCGCCGTCAGGCAGGCCAGCGACAGGATGTCGAGCGCGTTGTGGTGGAAGATCGGCACCAGTTGGAACGCCTGCTTGGTGCGTAGGTATTCGAAGTAACAGTAGGGAATCATCTCGCCGGGCAGGTCGCCCTCGCGTTCCACGCCCAACACCTGAAATTCCAGGTCCACCAGGCGGCAGCTTTCGAGCCGCAGCTTCCACAGGCGCCGCGCGCCGAAGAGCAGGTCCAGATGCTCCAGCCGGTCGAAGGGATGGCGCGCGCGGGCCATCCGGAAGCGGGTTTCGAGCAGCGGCTGGTCGTAAGCTTTTCCGTTGTAGGTGATGAGCACGTCGAAGCCGGCAAGATGCTCCGAGAGACGGTAGAGCAGCGATGCCTCCTCGCCGTAATCGCGCATGAAGAACTGCCGCAGGCGAAACCCCGTGGAATCGATGGAGCCCACCCCGATCAGGAAGGCGTAGGTGCCCGTGCCGCCCGCAAGTCCGGTGGTTTCCGTGTCCAGAAAAGCCCATTTCGTGGGATGGGCCCTTTCGATGGCTCCTTCCGAGAGCGGGTGCAGCAGATCCTCGGGCAGTTCCGCCAGATCGGAGATGTCCACCGAGCCGTGGCGGCGGTGGCGCTCCCACACGCGCTCGGTCTCGAAATGCTCGCCAAACGGGGTTTTCACCACCTCCCCCGACATCAGATTTTCGATGAAGTACCGGGAAGGGCGGTCGTCACGCCGCGCCGGGGCGGGCGCAGCGGCGGCGGCCGTGGCGTACTTTCGGTCGATTTGGGCGACGCGCCGGCGAAGTGCGGCGAGCTGATCGTGGATTTCCTCCATACTTCGCTTTTTCTTTGCTTAGGATAACGCAGGCGCTATGCGGCTGGGAAGGGGCTTCTACGCGGTATAGTCAACAGTCTGAGGCGAAGAACGGCTTTTTGGGCGGCGCTCGGGCTGCTGCTGGCGGCGGGACGGCTGTGTCACGTCAGCGTCCTATGGGAGGGCGACACGCTGCCGCTGGCCGCGGCTGCGCAGATGCTCCACGGCAAGGCCTTGTACCGCGAGATCTGGTTCGATAAGCCTCCCCTGGTGGCCGCCTTCCATCTTCTCTGCGGCGCCGCCGATGGCTGGCCCCTCCGGCTGCTCGACGCCGCCTATGCGCTGCTCGCCTGCTGGCTGGCCTACCGGCTGGCCACCCGCCTCTGGTCCCATCGCGAGGGATTCTGGGCTGCCGGGCTGCTCGCGTTTTTTCTGACTTTCGACATTCCCTCCGCCGTCATCCCCGTAGCTTCCGACATGCTCATGCTGGCGCCCCACCTGGCCGCCGTCTGGATGGCGCAGGCGAAGCGGCCGTTCTGGAGCGGGATCCTGGCGGGCGTGGCCTTCGCGGTCAGTCCGAAAGCCGTCTTCGTCCTGGCCGTTTGCGGACTCTGGTATCCCGGCGGGATCCCGGCCCTGGCGGCGGGATTCGCCGCTGCCGGAGCGGCGGCCGGCGCCTGGCTGCTCGGCACCGGATCGCTCGGCGCCTACTTCGACGAGGTCTGGCGATGGGGCCGGTTGTACGCAGCCAGCACTCCGGTGGCCGCGCCGTGGCGGAACGGACTCGTGCGGAGCGTGAACTGGCTGGGCTTTCACTCGGCGCTGGCGGTGGCGGCGGGACGGTTCCTTTGGACCGAACGGCCGCGGTGGACGTGGGCCGGATGGCTGGCCATCGCCTTGGTGGGGCTCGCCATGGGGATGCGATTCTTCCCCCGATACTACGTCTTGCTGCTCCCGCCGATGATCCTTATGGCGGCGCGCGGCTTCACCCTGTTCCGCCGCCGGCGCGAACTGGTGGCGCTGCTCCTGCTCATTCCCCTCACCCGCTTCGGCCCGAGTTTCTTCGCCGCGGCGATGGACATGACGTGGCGGGACATCCGCATGGACCAATCGAGCCGCGCCGCCGCATCCGAAGTCAAAGGCTTGGCGCACCCCGGCGATACCCTGCTGGTCTGGGGCTACCGGCCGGAAATTTTTGTGTACGCGGGTCTCCCGGCGGCCACGCCGTACCTGGATTCGCAGCCGCTCACCGGGGTTCCGGCGGACCGTCACCTGACGCGATCCGAACCGGTCGAAGTCGAAGAGCCCGCCCGCCGCCGCGCCGAACTGACCCGCTCGCGCCCCACCTTTATCGTGGACGGCCTGGGGCTCTACAATCCGCGATTGGCCATCACCCGCTACCCCGACCTGCGCGCCTGGCTGGCGATGTACGCCGAAGCGGGCAGGGCGGGCGACTGCATCATCTACCGCCTGCGCGCGCCGTAGCGTTCACTCCGCGATCCCGCTCAATCCGCCCGCGGCGATGGCGGCGCTGACGGCCGCGATCTCCGCCTCGAGCGGCGCGTCCTCGGTTTGAAACGCCGCCAGGCTGCGGATCGAGTCGTAAAGCTTCCGGCAGCCCGCGCCCAGGCGCTCGGGTCCGCCCCGCAGATCCACCGCCTGCGCCCCGGCGATCAACAGCATGGCCGTCTCGTTGCGCAGGCATTCGAGCGCGTCCATGGCGGTCACGGCGGCGTGCATGCCCAGGCTGACCACGTCCTGGTTGTACTGCTCGGTGGGGAGCGAGTGGATGGAACTCGGCGCGGCCATCTGCCGGATCGCGCAGGTGAGAGCGGTGACGCTGAGCTGGATTCCCTTGAGCCCGGAGTTCACGCCCGGATTCGGCGTCAGGTTGGCGGGCAGGCCGGAATTGAATCGGTCGTCCACCAGCACGGCCAGCAGCGAGTTGCCCCAATTCCCCATGGCGGCGTAGTCGAGTTTCCAGGTGTCCAGCAGGCGCGCCAGGTGGCCCCCGTAGAAATTGCCGCCCTTGTACAACTCATCCGTTTCCGGATCGATCAGCGGATTGTCGTTGGCCGAATTGATCTCGCGTTCGAGCATCGCGCGCGAGTCCGTCAGCGCCTCCCACACCTGCCCCAGCCCCTGCGGCACGCAGCGCAGCGAATAACAGCTCTGCCCGCCGGAAGCCTGTGCGTATCCCGACCCGGCCAGCATTCCGCGCAGAAATGCAGCCACCGCGATCTGCCCCGGATGCCCCTTTCGCTCCTGGATCCAGGCGGCGAACGGAGCATCGGGCGCCTGCAAGGCTTCCACGGCGAGCGCGATGGCCCCGAGCAGCGCGCGCAGCACGCCAAAGCCGTCCTCCCACAGCAGGACGGCCGCGGCGGTCATGAAAGTCGTCCCGTTGATGAGCGCCAGCGCTTCCTTCGGCGCAAAGCGCACCGGATAAATGCGGGCGGCCTGCAGCGCCTCCATGGCGGCAACGGTGCGGCCCTGGTATTCGACCTCCCCGGCACCCGTGAGCACGCGGGCCACATAGGCGGAGGGCATCAAATCGCCGCTCGCGCCTACCGACCCGTAGCGCGGCACCACCGGCGTCACGCCCCGGGCGAGCATCTGGCAGAGCGTGTCCACCACCTCGTTGCGAACGGCGGAAGTGCCGGTCGAGAAGGTGGCCACGCGCAACAGCATGGCGGCGCGCACCAGGTCGGAAGGAAGCGGGCGGCCGGTGGCGCACCCCAGGTACCGCACCAGGTTCAGTTGCAGCGTCTCCATCTGCTCCGCCGGGATGGAATGGCCGATGTTTCCGCCCACCCCGGTGTTCACGCCGTAAATGCGCTCGCCGCGCGCGAGCAGCTCCTGCAGGCGCGCCCTTCCGTTCGCAATGCGGCTGCGCGCGCCGCCGGTAACGCGGGCCTCGGCGCCGTGGCGGGCGACACGAAGCACGTCTTCGATGCGGAGCGGGTCGGCTCCCACCATGACGATTTGGGGCATGGCTCCAGGTTAGCGGGTGGTTACCCGGAATTCTTGCAGCCGGATGCCGGACAACTGGAAGGTGACCCGCAAACGGGGGAGCGGATCGGCCGCGATCAGGTGCACGCTGCCGATCTGTTCCCAGCTCCGATACGACAGCAAGCTGGTGAATTTGCTGAGCGGCTCGAAACCGCTGGCTGTCGGGATGGAACTTACGACCGAACCGGGAGGCACGATCCAGTTGACTCTCATGGCGGGCGTGCCCACCATAAGTGCCGAACGGGGCGACGGCGAGTAGCACGAAAACGAGATCCAGCCTTCCGGCTCGCGGGTATCGCGGCAAACTCCGACGCCCGGCACGGTCACCGCTTCACCATGAGGCACCGGCAGAAGCCGCAAGTTGCCGAACAGCGGGAACTCGAAAGAACTGGAGAGAGTTACGGTCTCCACCCGCAACTTGGTGTACGTGAATAAGCTCAACCAGGCGTGACCGTCGCGCAAATCGTGCAATTCGCCAAACACAACCCCCAGGAAGCGCTTGCCCCCGGCTCCCACTCCCATTATCCGAACCTGCATGCGGCCCTGGTCCATCGCGATGCCTGCCGGAGCGTCATCGAAAAGAACGGGAATGTCGAACACGTCGGAGTCCGGGTCGCTTCCGCGTAAAGCCGTGCTCTGTCCCACCGGGGAGGGGTCAAGCGAAAGCCCCGCCGCGCTGTTCGATCTCTGTCCCCCGAAGGCCGGCCCAAACGTGCCCTGCGCAATAAACACCAGAACCAGCGCCGCCACGAGCGCACCGGCAGCATTCGTTCTCCTCCTCGAATACTGAAGCACGAGGACCGCGGACACGCCCAAGGCGAGGAACGCCGCTCGCGCGAGAATCGTCGGCGGGTTGGCATACATCCCCAGCATAAGGCCGCGCCGCGCGATGAACATGAAGGCTGTCGTCGCCGCCCACAATCCGGCGCCGCCCAGCAGCGCCACCGCCACCATCCTTCCCAAACTTCGCGTGACGGCGGCCAGCGCAGCCACCGGCAAGACGTAGAACGCGGTGAAAAAGATCTGCCGCCACAACAGCGCCCCCAGGTGATCCGTAATCGGAATCCCGACGGCTACGTACACCCCGGCGTGGTACACCAGCAGGGGCAGGTTGACACAGGCGGCGATGAACAGGATCTTGGCCGCCAGCAGTTCCTTCCACGAATACGGCCGCGTCAGCCAGTACTGGCGGTCGCCCGGCAGCTTCTCCTCGTGGATGGCGGAGACAATCACCAGCCAGCAGGCCAGGGGCAGCGCCACGGAAGGCAGCGCTTCGTAGTACGCCGCCGGCAGGCCGCTGTAGATCGGGTCGAGTACGGCGGCCAGCAGCATCAGTCCTGACAGCACGGCGGCGCGCGGCCAAAGGTGGCGGAAGTCTTTGCGGAAAATGGCAAGGATACGTTGCATGGCTCCTCACTGCGGATCGGTGGCGCGGGGCGCCAGATAGTCCTTCAACCGGACGCCGTCTATTTCGAAGCTGCGCTCCAGGTACGCCCCAGCGCGCCAGGTGACGACACTCAGCCCCGGGTCCTCCGCCCTGACGGAAAGGACGGCGAGCCCGCGCCGCCATACCGATGGATCGACGGGCCATTCGCCGCCGCCGGCCGCGGTCAGCAGTGCCGCGGCCGTTTCCCCGGATATGGGCGACCCGGCCCACACATACGCGCGTTCCGGCCCCGGCCGCGGCCAAATACAGGCCACCGCCAGGTTGCGAATCCCTTCGGTTCCGCGCACGCCGCGAATATTGGCCGCCAACATCGCAACCGGCGTGGCTTCGCAAATGCCCTCCAGCGGCAGTTGTACCGTCCTTCCGGCCGCCCGCACGGGCCTGCTCTCGCGGCCGTTCAGCACCAGCAGCGCAACCGAGACGTGGATCTTCACCGGCGCATCCTGCACTTGCCGCGAGAACCCCCGGTCCACATTGATGTACTGCCACGCCGGCCCGTCCGTGCCGATCAGCCGCACGTCCGTCAACGGCCCGGTGCCGATCACCCGGGCTTCCGGGCTCCATCCGGAATTCCACCGCGCGCCGCCGGCGGCTTCCACCGTGACCGCGGCCCGCTTACTGATCACGGCGCTGCCGGCTTCGATTCCGCTTACCCGCACGGGCAGATAGAATCCGTCCTGCTGCAAACCGGGAAAGTACAACGCATCGGCGTACGTCATCCGGTGCCTGTCCCCGGGATCGAACGAAATCGCGACCTGCCCCGGTCCGGGGCTGGCCGCAACGGCCCAGGCGCCGTGCCACGCGTTGCCGAACGGAGCCGCCGCGCCGAGCAAGGCGCCGGCGCACAATATGGAACGGGACACCATGGTGCTGCGCCGGCGGTATTGCAGGATGAGAACCGGGATGGCGGCCGCGGCGATCAGGACGCCCATTCCGGCGGAACGAACCCAATCGAGCGTGTCCCAGTCCCCATAGCTCGCACCCAGCGCGAACGGCAGCGCCACAATCCCGGCCACCGCCAGGAGCGCCCACAGGAACTGCATCAGGCTCCCGGTCACAGCGGCCAGCGCCCAGGAAATCAACCCCACCAGGGCCGTGGCAGCCAGCGAGGTCGCGAGAATCATCCCCGCATGGCGCAGCGGCGAAATCCCGTTAACCGCCAGCACCGACGCCTTCACCGCGATCAGGGGCAGAGTCGCGAACACCAACAGGAACAGCGCCTTCGCCGCCAGCAGCAGCCGCCAGTCATAAGGGCGGCTCAGCCAATATTGCCGGTCGCCGGTCAGCCGCTCCTGCTGAATCAGGCACGCGCCCAGGTACATCCAGCAGAGCGTCCACAGCCCATCGAGCAGAATGAGGCCGGTCGGTAACGACGCGGGGAAGCAATCCACCAGGCCCGTGAGAGCGGCGAGCGCCACGGCCGGCAGGCAGCGCGGCCACAAGTGGCGCACGTCCTTGCGGAAAATCGCCAGCACCTGTCGCATCGCCGCCCCTACGCCGCCGCCGCCCGGCTCGCCTTCGCCAAAGTGACGAAGATCGAACGCAGCGCCATTCCGTTCACTGCCATATCGAGCGAATCCGGAAACAGGCGCCGCACCTCGGCCGGCGTGCGCTCCTCGTGGAACTGCGTCTCGGTGAAGCGGACCACCGCCCCGGCCACCTCCGGCTTGAGCCAGCCCGGCGGCCATTCCCGCGGCATCGCCGGCGCCTTCGGAAAAGTCAGCACAATCTCGCGGAATCGCGCGCTCAGCGTGTCCAGGTCTTCGGAAAATTGCAGCCGCCCGTTCTCCAGGTAGCCGATATGGCTGGCGAAAGTCTCGATCTCGTTCAGGTCGTGCGAAGAAATGAAAATCGTAGTGTTCTCGGCCCGCGGCAGAAATCCTTCGATCAGTTCGTCCCGCACCAGGGCGTCGAGTCCGGTGAACGGTTCATCCAGCACGATCAATTCCGGCCGATAAGCCAGCGACGAGGCGAGCGCGGCTTTCATGCGCATGCCGTGCGAAAGATGCCGCAGCTTGCGGTCCAGTGGAAGATCGAACTGCCGCACCAGTTCGGCGGCCAGCGCCGGATCCCACGTCGGATAGAAATGGCGCCAGTAATTCATGAAGTAGCCGGCGGTCATCCACTCGGGCATCTCCTGGTTCTCCGATACGTAGCCGATGCGGGCCAGTTCCCGCGGTGACAGCCGGAGCGAATCGGTGCCCAACACCTCCGAGCGCCCGCCGCTCGGCCGCAGAATGTTCATCAACACCTTGATGGTGGTCGTCTTCCCGGCTCCATTGGGACCGACCAGGCCGTAAATGCTGCCCTCCGGCACGTCCAGGCACAGCCCCTCGAGCACCGTCGAACGGCGGAATTTCTTGGACACGTTGTCGATACGGATGGGAAAATTCATGTGGACCTTCGCACTCCTTTGCCTCCCGGCGCCGCCGGGCCGGCCGCCTGCTCATCCAGACGCTCCCAATGCCGCGCCACCGCTGCCGTGACGTCGCCCGGCTGCAGTCCCAGCTTTTTGGCCTCCACCACCAGTTGCTCCACCTGTCCTTCCAGCAGCCCGGAGCGCTCGGCGGCAGTCGCGGCGGGCGGACGCGCCACTACCGTCCCGGTTCCCGGCATCACTTCCAATAACCCTTCGTTGAGCAGGCTGGTGACGACTTTGTGGGCGGTATTCGGATTGATCTTCAGTTCCGCGCTGAGCATGCGCACCGAGGGAAATACGTCGCCCGGACGCAGCCGGCCCGAAACCAGTGCCTTCTTGGCGGCATAAACCACCTGCTCGTACAGCGATGTCCCCGGCTTGAAATCGACCCGGAAGGGAATCACGCCTGTATTATGACGGGTAGTACACCTCAGCGCAAGCGATCACAGTACTACGTTGTATTTCCTGCCCGCCCCGGACGATCACCCGATTGGTTTCGCTCCGCTGTGAACCCACGATGGAGAGTGGGGGTAGAGATTTCAGTGACACGCCGGGTTCGCATACGCGGCTACGTGTTGATCACCATGATGGCCGCCATGGTGTTTCTGCTCTCCGCCGTAGGCCTGGCAATCGACACCGGCTATCTCCAACTGGTCAAGATCCGGATGCAAACCGCGGCCGATGCCGCGGCTTTGGGCGCCGTCAACGAAGGCAAACAGAACGGCCTCGGCGACCTCGCCGGGGCTGCCCGCTCAGACGCCGCGGCCAACGGTTTCACACACGGCGCGGACAGCGTGACCGTGGCCGTCAATAATCCGCCCTCCTCCGGTTACTACACCAGCGACAGCGCGGCGGTCGAAGTCGTCATCCGCAAAGAGGTCCGGCCGATGTTCCTCTCCGTCCTGGGCTTCGGACTCATGCCGGTGCGAGCGCGGGCCGTGGCGCGCCTCGGGGCCGGTACGAATTGCATCTACATCCTCGATCCTTCCGCCTCCCAGGCGATGACCGCCAGCGGCGGCGCCGACGTCCACGCCAGTTGCGGCATCATGATCGACTCGAGCAGCAACACCGCCCTCAAAATCAGCGGGGGCGCCGACATTTCAGCCAGCTCCGTTTCCATCGTGGGGAACTACTCATCGAGCGGCGGCGCCACCATTTCTCCCACGCCCGTAACGGGTGTGGACTCCGAGCCCGATCCGCTGGCGTACGTTCCGGCCCCGGCGGTGGGCGGGTGCGACTACACCGGCTATCACCTCTCCGGGGGCAAAAGCGCTGCGCTGATCGAAGGCGTCTACTGCGACGGCATCCAGTTGAGCGGCGGCTCCACCGTAACTCTGGCGCCCGGCACGTACATCCTGAAAGGCGGCGGGCTCAAAATCAGCGGCGGGTCCACCCTCTCGGGAACCGGCGTCACCTTCTATCTCACCGGAGGCGGCGGATACTCGTACGATGGCGTCGCCCTCAGCGGCGGAACCAATATCAACCTTTCCGCCCCCACCAGCGGCCCGCTCGCCGGAATGCTGTTTTTCCAGGACCGCACCATCGCCTCCGGACCCGACACCACGATTTCCGGCGGCGCCACGTCGCATTGTACCGGGGCGTTTTACTTCCCCACCACGGAACTGAAGTACACAGGAGGATCCGACAGCGCCTATACCATCCTGGTGGCGAAGCAGATCAGCTTCAGCGGCGGATCGAATTTCGGTAACGACTATACGTCCCTGCCATCCGGTCCGCCCGTGAAAGGACATGCCAGTCTCGGTGAATAGCATGGCCCATAACGGGAAAAATCGGACCCGGAGCGGCAGCGCCATGATCGAGTTCGCGCTCGTCACCCCGCTCCTGCTCCTGCTCATTGCCGGCGTTCTCGATTACTCCAATGCGCTCCGCACCGCCATAGCCGTCTCCGATGCCGCCCGCGCCGGCGCGCAGTACGGGACCCTGAACACCGCCAATTCCTCTGACTATTCGGGCATGCAGAATGCAGCCCGGAACTCCGTCCCGAACCTCCCCGGTATGACCGCCACTGCCATCCGAAGTTGCCGGTGCTCCGACGGCTCGGCGGTGAGTTGCGGCGGGACCTGCATCGGAGGCGGCGTGCGCGTATACGTTTCCGTGACTACGCACGCCACCGTGCCGAACTGGTTCAACTACGCAGCCCTTCCGTTCTCCGGCCAGGTGACCGGGACGGCCGTGATGAGAGTGCGCTGAATGAGATCGCCGTTCAGACGAACCCGAAAAACCCAGGCGGGAGCCAGCATGGTGGAATCGGCCCTCGTCTTCGTGGTGTTCATGGTCCTGATCGCCGGCCTGGTGCAATTGGGCATCGTCGGCCTGGCCATGAATTCCATGACGTTCGCGGCCCGCCGCGCGGCGCGCTTCGCCTCCATGCGGGGCAATTCGAGCGGCCACCCCGCCAGCCTCGCGGACGTTCAGGCTACGGCACGCACATACGCTGCACCCTTCTCCGCCCAGGATGTGAATGTCGCCGTGACCTGGCTGCCCGATAACCATACCGGATCGAGCGTCCGTGTGGTGGTTTCCTACCGCATGAACTCCATCGTCCTGCCCGCCCCCATCAACCTGCAATCCACCGCCCTTCAGGTCATCACGCAATAAGCGGCGTCACTCGATCGTGAAGGTGTGCTTCGATTCCGCCGTCTGGTTGCCCACCGCGTCCTTCGCCTGCACGGCGATCGTGTATTCTCCCGGCAGGATGGTCTTCTGGAGCGAAATCCCCATTGCGGCCGGGACATACAACTGCGGATAGAAAGACTGCGATCTTTTCCACCGCCGGCTCGGGCTGCGTCCACAGCACCTTGCCGCTGGGCGCGATGACCGTCGTCACGTAGCTGACCTCGATGCTGTTCTTTTCGCCGTACTTGAACCCGGTGATGTCGAACTTCGCCCACACTCCGTCCCCCGGTTTGTAAATCGCTCTTTCCGCCGGGCTCTCGTCATTCTCGTCGCGAAAAAACCGGAAGTTGCGGACCACCAGCGTATCGCTCGGCGCCACGTCCCTGCCGCGGACCTTGAAGGGCGTGGTATTCTCCGCGCGGCTGCCGGCCAGCCGGTCCTCCACCTTCACCACGATCTTGAAATCTCCCGACCCGATTAGCGGCGGGATCGGAATTTCGGTAGCGATCTTCGGCTGCCACTCCTTGTCCTGCGGCGAAACTTCCGCCTTGAGTTCGTCCGTGTACTCCTCGGTCAGAGGCACGCCCTTCTCGTTGAACGCCTGGACCGAATACGCCAGATGGATCTGCTCCTCCGGCGACTTGGTATAGCCGGCCACGCGGCACGAAAAAAACAGCACCTCGCCGGGTACATGGTCCGCGCCCGGCGGATCCACCGCGCCGCCTTCCATCTGGCTGATGGCCGGCCTCACGATCTGGAGGGCCGGAGCGGCGCTCAGCAGCGCGGGCACGAGTGCAAGGGCGAACAGTCGCATGCGAAGCCTCCGCTTCGATTCTACTTCCCGGGCAACGCGCGCAGGTAGCGCCCCGTGTGCGAATCCGGTGCGGCCGCAATCGTTTCGGGCGTCCCCACCGCCACCACCCGCCCGCCGTTGTAGCCGCCCTCCGGCCCGAGATCGATCACCCAGTCGGCGGCGCGGATCACGTCCAGGTTGTGCTCGATCACGATCACGCTGCCGCCGTTGTCGATCAGCCGCTGAAACGCCCCCAGCAGCTTGGCGATATCGTCGAAATGCAGCCCCGTGGTGGGCTCGTCGAATATGAACAGCGTCCCTTCCACCGTGGATGCGGCCAGATACGCCGCCAGCTTCACGCGCTGCGCCTCCCCGCCCGAAAGCGTGGTCGCCGACTGGCCCAGCCGCAGGTACCCCAGGCCCACGTCGTCCAGCACCTTGAGCCGGTGCACCAGCCGCGGCGTCGCGTGGAAAAATTCCATCGCCTCCCGCACCGTCAGTTGCAGAACCTCGTGGATGTTCAGCTGGTTGTACCGGATCTCCAGAATGCCGCTCTTGTAGCGCGTTCCGTTGCACTCCTCGCACACCAGCTCCACATCGGCGAGGAACTGCATCTCCACCGTTACCGTCCCGTCCCCCTGGCAGGTTTCGCAGCGGCCCCCGGCCACGTTGAACGAAAAATGGCCGGCCGTGTAGCCGCGCTTCTCCGCCTCGCGCGTGGAAGCGAAAAGGGCCCGCACCTGGTCGAACGCCTTCATGTAGGTGATCGGGTTCGAGCGCGGCGTGCGCCCGATCGGGCTCTGGTCCACCATCACCGTGCTGGTGATGCGCTCGGCCCCGCGCACCGCTTTGCACGTCACTTTGGGGCCCCTCTCCAGGGCCTCGGCGGCATCGTCGAATTCGGCGTCGTGATCGGACTCGCGCGCCTTGTGCAGCGCCTCGAGCGACCGGAAGATCACGTCGTGTACCAGGGTGGACTTGCCGGAACCCGAGACGCCCGTGATGGCCACCATCGTCTCGAGCGGGATCTCGACATCGATATTCTGCAGGTTGTGGATGCGCGCGCCGCTGAAGCGCAGCGTCCGTTTGGGGTCGAAGGGGCGGCGCGGACGGTCGGCCGACACCCGCGCCTCCCCCCTCAGATACCGCGCCGTCAGCGACCGGTTGCCGTCCGCCAGCAGCGCGTCGAGCGGCCCCTCGAAAACGATCGACCCTCCATGCTCGCCGGCGCCGGGACCGAGATCGACGATATGGTCCGCCGACCGCATCACATCCGCATCGTGCTCCACCACCAGGATCGTGTTGCCCAGCCCGCGCAATTCCTCGAGGATGCGGATCAGCCGTCCGGTATCGCGGCTGTGCAGCCCGATCGACGGCTCGTCCAGAACGTAGCAGGCGCCCACCAGGCGCGAGCCGAGCGAGGTGGCAAGCTGGATCCGCTGGGCCTCGCCGCCGGAAAGCGTCGCCGCCAGCCGGTCCAGCGTCAGGTATTCCAGGCCGACGTCGTTCAGGAATTTCAGGCGCTGCCGGATCTCCACCAGAACTTTCTCGGCAATCGCCGCCTCTTCCGGACTGAGGTCGAGCGCTTCGAAGAAGTCGCGCGCCTCTTCGATGTTCATGCGGACGACATCGCCCAGCGTCTTGCCGCCCACCCGTACGTACAGCGCCTCCTTGCGCAACCGCGCGCCGCGGCACTCCGGGCACTGCGCGTATCCCCGGTAGCGGCTCAACAGGACGCGCACGTGGACCTTGTACTTTTTCGATTCCAGGTGGTCGAAGAAACGGCGGATGAACTCGTCCAGGACCTCTCGCTCTTCCGGCCGGAGATCGCACACGGGCACGTCGAGCCGTACCCCGCCGCGCCCCACGTGCTTGCGGAAGTTGCCCAGCCAGGAACGGTACTTCGGACGCGTCCAGGGTTCCACGGCGCCGTCGTCGATCGACAGGGCCGCATCCGGAATCACCCGGTCCAGATCGTAGTCGATGGTGTTGCCGAAGCCCTGGCAGCGGGGACAGGCCCCGGCCGGCGAGTTAAAACTGAAAAAGGTGGGCTCGGGGATGGCGAAGCTCCGGCCGCAGGTCTTGCACTCGAACTTCTCGTTGAAGCGGAGCCGCTCGCCGCCGGAGGCCGCCTCGAAGATAACCTCGCCCGCCTCCCGGTAGCAGATTTCGATGGTATCCACCAGGCGCTGGTGCAGGTCCGGATTTATCGCCAGGCGATCCACCAAAATGAAAAGCGGTTGCGAGAAATCGATATCGAGCAGCGATTCGGGTGTAGAGAACTCGAACAGCCGCCCGCCCTGGAACAACCGGTTGAAACCGCGCTTCCGCAGTTCGAAAAGATGGTCGCGCAGCGCCTGCGTGGTGGCAAACTCCCCGCACGGAAAAAGGGCGTACCAGCGCGAACCCTGCGGCAGGGTGAGCAGCCGCTCGGCCACCTCGTCCACCGTGTCCTTACGGACGCGCGTCCCGCAATCCGGACAGAAGGTCTGGCCTACCCGGGCAAACAGCAGGCGCAGGAAGTCGTAACATTCCGTGGAGGTGGCCACCGTCGAGCGAGGATTGCGGCTGGTGTTCTTTTGCCGGATCGCCACGGCGGGGGCGATGCCGTCGATCTCGTCCACCTCCGGTTTTTCCATGCGCTCCAGAAACTGCCGCGCATAGGCCGACAGCGATTCCACGTAGCGGCGCTGCCCCTCGGCATAAACCGTGTCGAAAGCCAGCGACGATTTGCCCGACCCGGAAACGCCGGTCACCACCGTAAGCTGGTTGTGGGGAATAGAAAGCGAAATGTTCTTCAGGTTGTGGACCCGCGCACCACGGATCCGGATGTAATCTTGCACGGGAGGCTCTGAGATTCCAGTATACCGGGCCGGGGAAGGGCCCGTTTTTCGTTTCCAAAACGGACCAAACGAATGCTGCAATATTTGCGTCTGACCCTTAGCAGATGCGCGTGCTATCCTTAACGAATACGAGGGCTTCCCGGAAATGCGCCCGCTTGTAGAACTTCCCCTCAATTGGGAACCGTCTGTAACTCCAGAGCGCCCCGACCACGTCCATATAGCCATCAAGGCGTGTCTTTAATCGGATCTTCATGTTCGAACTTCTGTTCAAGTATCCCGCCAGCCTGTTCAACAAGGGACAGTTTGTCTTTCTGACTCCCTGGCCGTTATGGCTGCTGGGAGTGGCCATCCTGGTAGCTGCCGGCTTCCTCTTCTGGCACGTCCGGCGCAATCACGGCATGCTCGGCGGACTCCGGCCCGTCGCTATCTGGACTCTCGAAGCCTGCATGGTGGCGCTGATCCTGTTCCTGGTCTGGCACCCCGCGCTCAGCGTCGCCACCCTCAAGCCCCAACAAAACGTGGTGGCCGTGCTTGTGGACGATTCCCGCAGCATGTCTCTCAAAGACGAAGCGGGCGGCACCCGCGAGGCGGCGGCCAAGTCGATCCTCGATGGCGGCCTGATCAAGTCCCTCGGCGATAAGTTTCAAATCCGCATGTACAAGTTCGGCAAGGAACCGGAGCGCATCCAGAAGCCCGACACGCTGGTGGCCGACGCGCCGGCCACGCGCATCGGCGATACCCTCGAGCAGGTGTTGGCGGAATCTTCGTCTCTCCCCCTGGGCGCCATCGTCCTGTTGAGCGACGGCGCCGATAACGCAGGCGGAATCGACCAGCAGACGGTGGCCGCGATCCGCCGGCAGCGGATCCCGATTCACACCGTCGGCTTCGGCCGGGAGCACCCCCTGAAAGACGTGGAAATCACCGACGCCGTGGTGGCCGCCCGCGCCCTGCCGAAATCCAAGCTCACCGCCGTCGTCTCCCTTCAGAGCTACGGCCTCTCCGGCAGCAAGGCGAGGCTTTCGGTCCGCGACGGCGGCAAGGTGCTGGCATCCCAGGAGATCACCCTGAAGGCCGATGGCCAGGTGCAGAGCGAAACCCTGGTGTTCAATTGCGGGGAAGCCGGGCCGAAGAGCCTGGATATCGGCATCGAGCCCATTGCGGGCGAAGAGAACCCCGTAAACGACCGCGTCGCGCGCCTGGTGAACGTCGAAGGCCGCAAGCCGCGCATCCTCCACATCGAAGGCGAGCCGCGCCACGAGTACAAGTTCATGCGCCGCGCCCTCGACGATTTTCCGGACATCGAACTGGCCAGCATCCTGCGCACCACGGAAAACAAGCTGTACCGCCAGGGATTCCACGACGAGAAGGAGATGGAGGACGGCTTTCCCAGCAAGGCGGAAGACCTGTTTCCTTATGAAGGGTTGATCATCGGCACCGTCGAAGCGGGCTACTTCACGGCCACGCAGCAGCAGTTGATCCACGATTTCGTGGACCGCCGCGGCGGCGGCCTGATGTTCCTCGGCGGCCGCGCTTCGCTCTCCGACGGCGGCTACCAGAAATCCACGCTGGCCGACCTGATCCCCACCATCATCCCGGACGGCAAGGGCACCTTCCACCGCGACTTCACCACCGCCGAGCTGACGCCCGCCGGCGCCGAGAATGTGATGACCCGGCTGGACGACGACCCCCGCAAGAACGCCGAGCGCTGGAAGAAAATGCCGCAGATGGCCGATTACCAGGAATCCGGGGAACCGAAGCCCGGCGCAACCGTGCTCCTCCAGTCCGCCCCCACCGGAAAGCGGAAATGGCCCTTGCTCGTCACCGAAAACTATGGCCGCGGCCGCACCGTGTTGCTGGCAACCGGTGGAACCTGGCGCTGGAAAATGTGGACCCAGCATGACGACAAGACCCAGCCCATTTTCTGGCAGCAGATCTATCGTTACCTGGTGACGGACGCGCCCGGACAGGTCACTTCCACCACTCCCCGGCAGGTCCTTTCCGACGACACCAACCTGCCCATCCGGGTGGAGGTGCGGGACAAACAGTTCAAGCCGGTGACCAACGCCAAAGTGCAGGCGCGCTTTCTGGCGCCGGACGGCAGCAGCGCGACCATTGAACTCGCCCCCGTGCCCCTCGAAGAAGGAATTTACGGCGGCGAGTGGACGGCGGAGAAGCCGGGCTCGTATGTCGCCGAGATTATCGCCGGACGCGAGCAGGAAGAGATCGGACGGGATGTGCTGGCCTTCCGCCGCGAAGATGGCGTAGCGGAGAATTTCCATACCTCGCAGAACCGCGAGCTGCTGGAAAAACTCTCGGAGCAGACGGGCGGCCGGTACTACAAGCCGGATCAAGCGTCCAAGCTCTCGGACGAGATTTCTTATTCCGAGGCCGGGATCACCACCCGGGAGACGCGGGATTTGTGGGATATGCCGGTAATCTTCCTTTTGGCCCTGCTGCTCCGTTCCGGCGAGTGGCTGCTGCGCAGAAAATGGGGTGTGGTATGAAGCTGGCAGGTCTCCTTCTGCTGGCGGCACTGTCCGCGCCCGCCGCCACCTTTTACGTGACTCTGTCCGGACAGGGCGGCGAACCGGACTACGACCAGCGATTTAAAATGTGGGCCGACGATATCGACGGCAGCCTGAAAAAGGCGGGCGGCGATGCCACCGTCGCCACCATTGTCGCCGCCACCCGCGATCAGATTCGTAGCCGCCTGGCGGAGATCGCGAAAACCGCCAAACCCGCCGACGCGCTGGTCGTGATGCTGATCGGCCACGGCAGCTACGACGGCGTCGAGTACAAGTTCAATATTCCGGGGCCGGACGTCACGGGCGCCGAACTGGGCGCGCTGCTCGACAAGGTTCCCGCCACCCGCCAGTTGGTAGTCAACATGACCAGCTCGAGCGGCGGCTCCATCGAGTCTCTGCGCAAGCCGGGGCGCGTCGTCATTACCGCCACCAAGACCGGAACCGAAAAGAACGCCACCGTCTTTGCCCGCTACTGGGCCGAGGCGCTGCGCGATCCCGCCGCCGACACCGACAAGAACGAGGCCGTTTCCGCGCTCGAAGCCTTCAATTTCGCCCAGCGCAAGACCTCCGAGGCCTTTGAAACCCAGAAGCGCCTGGCCACCGAGCACTCGGTGCTCGAGGACACCGGCAAGGGCGACGGCGAACGCACACCCAACGCCGAAAACGGCGAGGGGAAACTCGCCGCGGCATTCCCCGTGGTACGCCTGGGCGCCAACGCCGCGGCCGCGCGCGACCCCAACAAGCGCCCCCTGCTCGCCAAAAAAGAAGACATCGAGCAGGCCATCGACAAACTCAAATACGAAAAGGCTGCCATGCCCGCCGCTGAGTACAGGAAGCAATTGACCGCTCTGCTGCTTGAACTCGCCAAGGTTCAGGAGGCTCTCGAACAGTGAGCCGTTATCAATCCATACTGCGGCTCGGCGCGGCCGGGCTGCTGGCCGCTTTGGCCGTCTCCGCGCAAACCCTCCAGCAGGCGGAAGCCCTCTGGAAAGCGCGCCGCTTTCAGGACGCCAACACCGCCTTTCAGCAACTGACCGTCCGTGAACCGAAGAACCCCGACTACAAAGTCGCCTGGGGCCGAATGTTCATGGATCACGGCAGCAAAGACGACCTGGGCAACGCCGCGGACCTGTTCAACGAGGCGCTCCAGGTCAAACCTGATCATTCCGGCGCTTTGACCGGCCTCGCCCTGCTTGCCGCCGACGGGTTCGATCCCAAGGCCGCCCAACTCGCGAAGCGGGCGCTCGCCAGCGATCCCAAAAATGTCGAGGCGCAGGAACTGCTGGCCCGCCTGGCGCTCGAAGACAACGATAATCCCAAGACCATCGAAGAGGCCAGAAAAGCGCTGGCCATCGACCCCAACGCGGTGCAGGCCAAGGCCATGCTCGCCACCCTGGACTGGCTGGCCGACAAAAAGGAATCTCCCTGGGATCCCCACACGGCCAAAGGCTACGAGGTGGCCGGTTATTTCTTCGTCATGAACCGCCGCTACGACGAGGCCATCGGCTATTTCCGCAAGGCGATCGAGCTCGACCCGCAGCTCTACAGCGCCCGCTCCCGGCTCGGCATCAACCTGATGCGCATGGGCGAGGACAAGGAAGCTTACGACCAGTTAAAAATCTGCTTCGATAACGGCTTCCAGAATTCGGCAACCATGAACTCGCTGATGCTGATGGACACCTACAAGGACTATCAGACGTTCACCACGCCGAACACCATCCTGCGCCTCAGCAAGAAAGAGTCGGACCTGCTCAAGCCGTACTTCGAATCCGAGATGCAGCGGATCATCGCCACCTACGAAAAGAAGTACGGCTACAAGCTGCAACGCCCCGTCCGCGTGGAGGTTTACCCCAACCACGACGATTTCGCCGTGCGCACCCTCGGTCTTCCCGGCCTGGGCGCCCTGGGCGTGACGTTCGGCCATGCCATCGCCATGGACAGCCCTTCCGGCCGGCCCCCCGGAAGCTTCCATTGGGCCTCCACCCTGTGGCACGAAATGAGCCACGTGTTTACCCTGACCATCACCAACCACCGCGTCCCCCGCTGGTTCACCGAAGGGATGGCGGTGCACGAAGAGACCGCCGTTTCGCCCGAATGGGGCGACCGCCTGGGACCGGACGAGATCGCGGCCATCAAGGGCAAGAAACTGCTGCCCATCACCGAACTCGACCGCGGCTTCGTGCATCCCACCACACCCGTCCAGGTGCTGGTGAGTTATTTCCAGGCCGGACGCATCTGCGATTACATCAATGAAAAGTGGGGCTGGCCTACTCTGATGGCTATGCTGAAGGACTTCGGGAATAACGAGGATACGGCCACCGTGGTGCGCAAGAACCTCAAGATCGTGCCCGAAGAGTTCGACAAGCAGTTCGTGGCGAGCGTCGAGAAAGAGACCGCCAACGTAGTCGCGCATTTCGACGATTGGAAGAAGGCCCTCAAGCAGATCAGCGACGCCGTCAAGGCCAAGGATTGGGACGCGGTCATCAAGGAAGGCACCGCCATCCGCGATCACTACCCCGATTACGTCGAAGATCACAGCATTTACGAACTGCTGGCCGAGGCCTATCTCGCCAAAGACAACAAGCCTGCCGCCATCGCCGAGTTGCAGCGCTACATGCGCAAGGGCGGCCGCAATCCCGATTCGCTCATGCTGCTGGCCAAACAGCTCGAAGCGGCCGGGAAGAAGAAGGAGGCCGCGGCGGCCCTGGAGCGCCTGAATTTCATCTATCCCATGGGACGCGAACAGCACCAGCTGCTCGGCACCCTGTGGCTCGAGGAAGGCAACAACGCCGGCGCCATCCGCGAATTCCGCGCCGTGATCGCAGCCAAACCCATCGACGTCGCCCGGGCGCACTACGACCTCGCGCGCGCGCTGCAGGCGGATGGGAAGCCGGAAGCAGCCAAGGACGAGTTGATTAACGCGCTCGAAACCGCACCCGGGTACCGGCAGGCCCAGAAACTACTGCTGGAACTGAGCGAAACTGGAACTACACAGAGTCCAGCCAGGAAACAGGAATAGGATTTTCATGTCAACAACCGTGACGCAGCAGTTGGAGCCTGAAGTTCTGAGGTCGCGCATCGAGCGCTTCCGCCAGGTCCAGTCGGAGATCGTGACGCAGGTGCGGCGCGTCATCGTGGGCCAGGAGGAGGTACTCGAGCAGGTCATGATCGCGCTCTTCGTGGGCGGTCATTGCCTCATCACCGGCCTCCCGGGAACCGCCAAGACGCTGCTGGTTCGCACCATTTCGCAGACGCTCGGACTGGTCTTCAAACGCATCCAGTTCACTCCCGACCTGATGCCCAGCGATATCACCGGCACCGACATCATCGAAGAGGACACCAAGACCGGACACCGCACCTGGACCTTCGTGCAGGGCCCCATCTTTTCCAACGTGCTGCTCGCCGACGAAATCAACCGTACCCCTCCCAAGACGCAGAGCGCCCTGCTCGAAGCCATGCAGGAACGTTCCTGCACGGTGCGCGGCAACCATCACCGCCTGCCCGAGCCGTTCTTCGTCCTGGCCACCCAGAACCCGATCGAACTCGAAGGAACCTACCCGCTGCCCGAAGCGCAGCTCGACCGTTTTCTGTTCAATACCGTACTCGACTACCTCAGCGCCGACGAGGAACTGCAGGTCGTGGACCTGACCACCGTGACCACCATCCCGACGGCGGATACGGTCACCAACGCCCAGGAAATCCTGGACTTCCAGCAACTGGTCCGCATGGTGCCGATCGGCGAGAGCGTCGCCCGCCACGCCGTGGACATGGTCCGCGTGACGCGCCCCCGGGACGAAAGCGCTCCCGACTTCGTCAAAAAGTATGTGAACTACGGCGCCAGCGTCCGCGCCGCCCAGTTTCTGGTGCTGGCGGCCAAGGCGCGGGCGCTCATGAAGGGCCGCTACCACGTGACCTATGAGGATATTCGCGCGCTGTTCATCCCCGTCCTGCGGCACCGCATTCTGCTGAATTTCCACGCCGAATCGGACAAACTCCGTCAGGACGACGTGTTGCAGCGCGTGCTCGACTGGAAACCGGCTCCGCGCGACTAGCCGGAGAGACGTGAAATGCTGCAACGCTTCTTGGATCCCGCGACCCTGCACGCCATTTCCGGCCTTGACCTGGTGGCCAAGACCGTCGTGGACGGGTTCGTCGCGGGCCTGCACCGTTCGCCCGACTTCGGCTTCTCGCAGGAGTTCGCCGAGTATCGCGCCTACAGCGAAGGCGACGACCTCCGCCACGTCGACTGGAACGTTTTCGCGCGCACCGAAAAGTGTTTTCTGAAACGGTATCGCGGCGAGACCAACACCCAGTTGCTGCTGCTGCTCGATTGCTCGAATTCCATGGCGTACGGCTCGCACCCGGTCTCCAAGCTGGACTACGCCCGGTTCGTCGCGGCCTCGCTTTCCTACATGGCCAACGGGCAGCGGGACGCCGCCGGGTTGATCGTGTTCGACGACGAGGTGATTAACTACGTGGCGCCTTCCACGCGCCAGGGGCAGCTTTTCCGGCTGCTTCACGCCATCGAAAAAGCCGAACCGGGCAAGCGCACCGACTTTTCCAAGCCGTTCGTCCATTTCCAGAATTTCCTGCACCGCCGCGGCCTCGTCGTGGTGATGTCGGATTTTTACGAGGATCCGGCCGTGATCGTGAGGACCATGGAACCGCTCCGCCATCACGGCAACGAGGTGATCCTGTTCCACGTTCTGGACCCCCAGGAGATCAAGCCGAAATTCCGCGAGCCCGTGCTGCTGGTGGATATGGAGAACGAAACCGAGGCCCTGGAGGTCTCCCCCGAATACGCCCGCAACGAGTATCGCCGCCGGATCGATACTCACATCGAGAGCCTGAGCGAGAAGGCCAGGGGCGCCGGCCTCGACTATTTCCTGATGGACACATCGCGGCCTCTCGATGAAGGCCTGCGGGAATATCTGGCCATCCGGAGAGGAAAGCTGTAATGGGTTTCTTGACCCCTTGGTTTCTGGCGGGCGTGGCGGCGGTCGGGCTGCCGGTCTGGCTGCACCTGCTGCGCAAGCACAAGACCACTCCGCTGCCGTTCAGCTCGCTGATGTTCTTCGAGAAGCGAACGCAGAGTTCCATCAAGCATCGCAGGCTGCGATACCTGTTGTTGTTCGCGGCGCGCACCGCGCTCATCCTGCTGCTGGTCCTCGCCTTTGCGCAGCCCTTCGTGCGCCGCAGCGTGCTGCCATCGTCCCGAACCGGCGAGATCGCCGTGGTGGCCATCGACGATTCGCTGAGCATGCGCGCCGGCAACCGCCTCGAGACCGCCAAACAGCAGGCGCGCTCGGTAATCGGCAGCCTCGGTCCCGGCCAGCGCGGCCAGGTGCTGGCGTTCGGCCAGCGCATCCAGGTGATGACCGAGGTGACCGACGACCATTCCGCGCTCAACGCCGGCATCGCCGCCATCGAGGTCACCGACGCGCGTACCTCCTACGCTGAACTGGCGCGATCCCTCCGGTCCATCGCCCAGTCGCTCAAACTGCCCCTCGCACGTGCATCTCTACTCCGACATGCAGCAGAGCGGCATGCCGCCCAATTTCAACGACCTGCGGCTGAACGCGGCGTTGCGCCTCGAACCCCATCCGGTCGCCGCCGCCCCCGACTCCCAACTTCACGGTGGAAAATGTGGTGGTGCCGCGCCGCGTCTACGGCGGTAAGCCCGCCCGCGTGCTCGTAACAGTGGCCGGCTTCGGCAACCAGAAGGCTTCTCGCCGCGTGACCCTGTCGCTGAACGGCCGCACCGTCGAAGCCAAGTCCGCCGAGGTGCCAGAAAACGGCCGCGCCACCGTCGAGTTTCTCTCGCTCGATGTCCCCTACGGCCGCAACAAGGGCGAGGTGAAGATCGATGCCGCCGACGGCCTGCCGGCGGACGATACCTACTACTTCTCGGTTCAGCGCGACGACGCGCGCAAGGCCCTGTTCGTTCACGAGGCCGACAAAACCCGCGCCCTGCTGTACTTCAAAGAGGCTCTCGAGGCGTCCGGGCAGTCCGCCTTCCAAGTGGACGGCGTCACCGTCGAACAATCGGCCAACCTCAATCCTTCGAAATATGCTTTCGTGGTGCTGTCCGACGTCGGCGCCATCTCGGCCGGTTTCGAGAACGAACTGCGCAACTATGTGCGCAACGGCGGCTCGGTGCTCGTCACCCTCGGCTATAAGACGGTCCAGCGAAGTAAGGTGCCGGTGTCGGATGCGAAGATCGAAGCCACCCGGTACGCCGGCCGCGAAGGCGAGCGCTTCCAGACCGCGGCCTGGCTCGATGCCGCCCACCCCTCCATCCTCAAGGACGACCGCTGGGAGGACGTGAAGTTCTACCAGGCCGTGCGTGTGGCGCAGGGGAGCGCGCGGGTTGTGGCGCGCCTGACCGACCAGACGCCCCTCCTGCTCGACCAGCAGTTGGGCACCGGCCACATCCTGGTGTTTGCCTCCACCTTCGATAACGTCAGCAATGACTTCCCCTTGCACGCCTCTTTCGTTCCCTTCGTGGATCAGACCGCGCGCTACCTGGGCAGGCTCGACGCCGGGCCATCCAGCGTGCCGGTGGGCTCGTACGCCGAGCTCCGCGATGCCAAGGAAACCGGGGCGGCGGTGGACGTGGTGGACCCCAAGGGCGACCGCGTGCTTTCGCTCGAAGAGGCCACCAAGGCGCAGAACGTGCAGTTCACCCTCGCGGGCTTTTACGATATCCGGCGGCCGAACGGCCGCAATGAACTGGTGGCGGTGAATGCGGACCGCCACGAATCCGACCTGTCCCCCATCCCCCAGGAGACGCTTGCGTTGTGGCAGAATACAGCCAGCGGGACTGCCGAGGCTGCCGCGGGGGACGTGCAGGCCGAGCAGAAACCGCTTTCGCTGTGGTGGTATGTGATGCTGCTGGCATTAGCACTGGCAGTGGCCGAGTCCTTGCTGGGAAATCAACATCTTTCTGTGGACAAAGAGGCGGCATGAAACCTTTGGATCGCTTGTCCGAGTACCTCGGCGCCATTGAGCGCCGGATGCGGCTGGTGGCGCTCTCGCGCGGTGCGGCGGTCACGGCCATTGCGGCTCTGACGCTCACCGTGGTGGCGGTGCTGGTGGCCAACCAGTTCGCTTTTTCGAACGGCAGCGTGGTCGGAGCCCGCGTGTTCCTGTTTCTCGGGCTCGCGCTGGCCATCGCCATCGCCCTCATCGTGCCGGTTATCCGCCTCAACCGCAGAAATGCGGCGCGCGCCGCCGAACACAAGTATCCGCAGTTCGAAGAGCGGCTCCTGACCTTCACCGAACGCGTGGAGCAGCGTCCCGACGACCCGTTCCTGCACCTGCTTGCCGCCGATACGCTGAATGTCGCCCAACAGGCCGCTCCCACCCAGGTCGCCAGGACTGCGGCCATCGCCAGCTTCTCCTCCGCCGCCGTCATTGCCGCGCTGGTGCTCGTCTGGCTGGGCATGTCCGGTCCCGGCTTCCTCGGGTACGGCACTTCGCTGCTTTGGGGCGGGCTGCCCAAGGGGGAAATGAAGCCGTTCTACTCCATTAAGGTGGAGCCGGGCAATAAAACCATCCGTAAACGCGCCGACCAGGCCATCACCGCCAGCCTGCTGGGATTCACCGCGCCCAAAGTCCGTTTCTTCGCCAAGTACGCCAGCGCGTCGCAGTGGGAACAGGCCGAGATGCGCACCGAACCGGGCAGCAGCGCCTACCAGTTCCTGATCGCCGGCGTTCCCGAGACTCTCGAATATTACGTGGAAGCGGGCGGCGTCCGTTCGCAGTCCTACAAGCTCAATGTCGTCGATCTGCCGTCCGTGAAGAAACTCCGCGTGACCTATCATTTCCCCGCCTGGACCGGCATGAAGGACGCCGTGGAAGACCCGGGCGGCGATCTGCGCGCCGTCGAAGGCACCACCGCGGACGTGGCCGTCGAAACCGACCGGCCGCTCTCCACCGGAGCGCTGCTGCTCGATGACGGCTCCAAGATCCCGCTGCGCGCCGGCGCCGGCGGCCAGCTTGTGGCCAGCGTGCCGATCAAGAAGGACGGCCTCTACCACATCGCCGCCGTCGAGAGCGGCGAAGACGTCCGCCTGACCGAAGACTACTTCATCGAATCCATGAAGGACGACGCGCCGGACGTCAAAATCACCCGGCCCGGCCGCGATTTCCGCGCCAACCCGATCGAGGAAGTCACCGTGGCCGTGGATGCCAAGGACGACTTCAGCCTGAAAAGCGTGAGCCTCCACTATTCGGTGAACGGCGGCCCCGAGAAGGTGGTGGAGATGCCCGCCGGCGCCAAGACCTCCACCGGCTCGGCCGTCATCGCGCTCGAAGATTTCAAAGTGCAGCCGGGTGACATCGTCAGCCTGTACGCTTCCGCCAAGGACGCGCGCAAAACCACCAGCACCGACATGTTCTTCATCGAGGCGCAGCCGTTCGAGCGCAACTACACGCAATCGCAGGAGGCCGGCGGCGGTGGCGGCGGTGGCGGCGGTGGCGACGACCAGCAGCAGGACCAGATCTCCCAGCGGCAGAAGGAAATCATCACCGCTACCTGGAACCAGGTGAAAGGCCAGGGCGCCGCGGGAACGGACAAGGAGAACGCCAGCTTCCTCGCCGGCGTGCAATCGAAACTGCGCGATCAGGCCAAGTCGCTGTCCCAGCGCATGAAGTCGCGGCAACTGGAAGGCGCGGGCGATTCCTTCAAGAGTTTTGTGGACGACATGGATCGGGCCATCGAGGCGATGGGACCCGCCAGCGACCGGTTGAAGGGCGCCAAGTGGAAAGACGCGCTCGAGCCGGAGCAGAAAGCGCTGCAATACCTGCTGCGCGCCGAAGCGACCTTCCGCGATATCCAGGTGGCCTTCGGGCAGCGTGGAGGCGGCGGTGGCGGTGGTGGCGGCGGCGGAGCCACCCGCGACTTGCAGGGCCTCTTCGACCTGGAACTCGACACCGAAAAGAACCAGTATGAGAGCGCCCGCGGCCAGACCGGCGGCGGGGGCGGCGGCGATTCGCAGCAAAAGCAGATCGACGAAGCGCTCGAGAAGCTGAAGCAGCTCGCCAAGCGGCAGCAGGAGTTGGCCGAGCAGCAGCGCCGCACGCAGCAGCAGACGCCGCAACAGCGCTGGGAGCAGGAAATGCTGCGCCGCGAAGCCGAGCAGCTCCGGCAGCAGATGGAGCAGATGAGCCAGAGCGGCCAATTGAGCCGCAACGGCCAGCAGAGCCAGCAAGGCCAGCAAGGCCAGCAGGGCCAACAAGGTCAGCAAGGCCAACAAGGCCAACAGGGCCAGCAGGGTCAGCAGGGACAACAAGGTCAGCAAGGCCAGCAGGGTCAACAGGCCCAGAATGGCCAGCAGGGCCAGCAGCAGCAGCAGGGACAGCAGCGCGGACAGCAGATGGCCAACGGCGGCATGAGCTCGCAGCAGCTCCAGCAGATGTTGGACCGCCTCAAGCAGGCTACCGAGGCCATGCGGCAGGCCGCCTCGTCGCAGCAGGCCGGCACGCCTCAGTCCGAGGCGCAGGCGCGGCGCGCGGCGGAAAGCCTCCGCGATGCCGAACAGATGCTCTCCGGCATGCGCAGCCAGCAGGCCGGCAACCAGGTGGAAAACCTGGCGCGCCAGGCCGACGATCTGGCTCGCCGTCAGCAGGAGTTCGAAGGACAGTTGCGGCGGGCTTTCGGCGATGAGGATAAGCAGCCCACCCGCAGCCAGATCGAACAAATGGCCGGACAGCGCGACCAGGAAGTCAGCGACCTCAAGAAGCTCGAGCAGAACATGCAAAGCGCCGTCCGCGACACTGCGGGCACGCAGCGGCAGGCCTCCTCGAAACTCCGCGAAGCGCTCGGCAACATGCAGCAGATGGAGCTGTCGCGCGCCATGCAGCGCAACGGCGAGTGGCTCCGGCGAAACATGGGCCAGTACGCGGTCATGTCGGAATCGCAGATCACCGCCGGGATGAATCAGTTGCGCGACCAGCTTCGCCAGGTGCAGCAGGCCATGGGCCAGCCCGGCGAGGGTCGCGATCCTCAAATCGATCAGGCCATGGAAAATACCTTGAGCCAGGTCGAGCGCCTGCGGCAACAGATGCAGGCCATGGCCCAGCGCGGCCAGGGACAGCAAGGCCAACAAGGCCAACAGGGCCAACAGGGTCAGCAAGGTCAGCAAGGTCAGCAAGGCCAGCAAGGCCAGCAAGGTCAGCAAGGTCAGCAAGGCCAACAGGGCCAACAGGGCCAACAAGGTCAGCAGGGCCAGCAGGGTCAGGGCGGCCAGCAAGGGCAGCAGGGACAGGGTGGCCAGCAGGGCGGACAGCGCAATGCCGGCAGCCCCGGTAACGCGGGCGGTGGCGGCGGCAATTACGGCGGCAACATCAACCGCGGCGACGGCTACGGCAATCCAGGCGGCCCCTGGGGCCCTGGCTCACTCCAGTTCGGAGACGTGCAGCGGACCTACCGCGAAACCCTCCAGGCACTCAACCAGCTCCAGCAGCAGCAGTTCCGCGAAGATCCCAATGCCGCACGCGACATCCAGGGCATGATCCGGGATATGCGCCAGTTCGATCCGTTCGCCGGCGGCAACGATCCGCTCCTTGCCGAGCGCATTCGTGCGGCCCTGGCCGGCATCGAGCAGGTCGAAATGGAGCTCCGGCGTAAAGTGGACGATACCGGATCGAGCGGCGCCGTTCGCAGCCCCGGCGGCGAAAGAGTGCCGCAAGGCTACGCCGACAAAGTGGCCGACTACTTCCGCAGGCTCAGCAAGTCTAAGTAAACAAAAGGGGCAGGCCTTCGCGCCTGCCCTTTCCCTCCTCCCCTGTCGCCTGCCCGCTTGTAATCCGCCCACTGATCGGTTACCCTGGAAAAAGCATTCACTACAATCTCTATCGGGATATAGGTAATTATGGCTGCCATCCTTCCGGAAGATCTGGTTCAACGCGACGAACTGGAAAAGCAACACGAACAAACCGTCCGCGAGGAAATCGAGACTTTCGCGCGTAAGGCGCAGTCGTTCCTGGCGGGGGAAATCACCGAAAACGACTTTCGCCCGTTCCGCCTGAAGCACGGCATTTATGGGCAGCGGCAGGCCGGGTTCCAGATGGTGCGATGCAAGGTGCCGAGCGGACTCGCCACGGCGCGCCAAGTGGAGCAGTTCGCCCGCGTCGCCGACGAATTCGCGGGCGGCAAGGGCCACCTCACCACCCGGCAGAACATCCAGTACCACTTCGTTCCGCTGGCCAGTGTCTCCGCCCTGATGAGCCTGCTGGCGGACGTCGGCCTCACCAATCGCGAGGCCTGCTATAACACCGTCCGCAACGTCACCGCGTGCCCCTGGGCCGGCATCGCGCGCAGCGAAGTTTTCGACGTCCGGCCCTATGCGCAGCGCGTGGCTTACGCGCTTCTCCGCAAGGATCTCACCGGCAATCTGCCCCGCAAGTTCAAGATCGCCTTCGATGGCTGCTCGGACCGCGATTGCATACAGGGAGCGATCAACGATATCGGCCTGCGCGCCGTCGTTCGCGACGGCCAGCGCGGATTCCGCATGGTCATTGGGGGCGGGCTCGGCCCCCTCCCCACCGAGGCGCAACTGCTCGACGAATTCATTCCCGAGGAGCGCCTCCTCAACCGCATCGAAGCCGTGATCCGCGTTTTCAACCAGCACGGCAACCGGGCCAATAAAAACAAGGCGCGCATGAAATTCGTGCTGCGCGAGCGCGGCTTTGCCTGGCTCAAGGAAAACATCGACCGCGAATTCGAGGACATCCTCGCGAGCGGCGGCATCGCCTGGCCGGACCTCGTCCCCGAAGGTTTCGGCGGCTTCGAATCGCACCCCCAGCCGCTCGGCAGCGGCGCCCTGCTCCCCGTTCTGCAACCGCGGGAAGCGGGCGACGCGGAATACGACGCATGGCTCGAAACCAATGTCGTCGAGCAGAAACAGACCGGCTACGCCTCCATCATCGTCCGCGCCGACCAGGGCAACCTCTCCGGCAGCCAGTTGCGCGCCGCGGCGCAGATCGCCGCCGATGCCGGAGACGGCATGGTACGCATCGGCATCGACCAGAACCTCGTGCTCTCGTTCCTTCCGCTCGCCCGCCTGCGCCAGGTTTACGCCGCGCTCAAAGCCGCGGGCCTTGGTGAGGCCGGCGCGCGCACCGTCGAAGACGTTCTCACCTGCCCCGGCGCCTACACCTGCAACCTCGGGCTCACCAAAACCATGAACCTCGGCGAGGCCCTCGCTGAAACCGTGCGCCAGTTCGACGACCCCCAGGTCCGCCGCCTCAGCATCAAGGCGAGCGGCTGCCCGAATTCCTGCGGCCATCACTGGATCGGCGACATCGGCTTCTTCGGCAACGCCCGCAAGATCGGCGGCAGAGAGGTTCCCTATTACCAGATGATGCTCGGCGGCGGCTATGACAGCGAGGGCATCATGCGCTTCGGCTTGGCCGTGCAGTCCATTCCCGCGCGCCTTGCGCCCGAAGCCGTCACCCGCGTGCTCACGCACTTCATCTCCAATCGCAACGCGGGCGAGTCGTTTCGCGACTACGTGCTGCGCCACCGCGTGGAGACCTTTCGCGAAATGACCAACGATCTCGCCAAGCCCGCCGACCTGTTTCCCGAACTCTACCAGGACTGGGGCGACGAGGTGGCCTACTCCCTGCAACTCGGCCGCGGCGAATGCGCGGTGTAGCGCCCGCGACCTGAGCGGGCTCGAAGCGGAAATCGTTTCCACGGGCGGAACCGCCCGCATGATTCGCGAGGCGGGCGTCCCGGTGCGCGACGTGGCCGAACTCACCCGCCGACCTGTTTCCCGAGCTCTACCAGGACTGGGGCGACGAAGTGGCCTACTCCCTGCAACTCGGCCGCGGCGAATGCGCGGTGTAGCGCCCGCGACCCCTGTGCTACCTTCGCTGTAGATGCACAGAATCCGTCGCGTCTCATCAGCGTTACCGACAAGACCGGAGTGGTGGAATTCGCCCGCGACCTGAGCGGGCTCGAAGCGGAACCAATCGCAACGCGGGCGAGTCGTTTCGCGACTACGCTGCGCCACCGCGTGGAGACCTTCCGCGAAATGACCAACGATCTCGCCAAGCCCGCCGACCTGTTTCCCGAGCTGTACCAGGACTGGGGCGACGAGGTGGCCTACACCCTGCAACTCGGCCGCGGCGAATGCGCCGTGTAGCGCCCGCGACCCCTGTGCTACCTTCGCTGTAGATGCACAGAATCCGTCGCGTTCTCATCAGCGTTACCGACAAGACAGGAGTGGTGGAATTCGCCCGCGACCTGAGCGGGCTCGAAGCGGAAATCGTTTCCACGGGCGGAACCGCCCGCATGATTCGCGAGGCGGGCGTCCCGGTGCGCGACGTGGCCGAACTCACGGGTTTTCCGGAGATGCTCGACGGTCGCGTCAAGACTCTCCATCCCAAAGTGGCCGGCGGCATCCTGGCCATGCGCGGCCGCGAAGAGCACATGCGCGCCATCGCGGAGCACGGCATCGAGCCAATCGACATGGTCGTGGTGAATCTCTACCGCTTTGAAGAGGTGGCGGCGAAAAGCGGCGCGCGTCTCGAAGAGCTGATTGAAAATATCGATATCGGCGGACCCACCATGATCCGCGCCGCCGCCAAGAATTACCAGGATGTCGCGGTCGTAGTTTCACCCGCCGACTACCCCGCCATCGTCGATGAAATGCGCTCCGGCGGCGGCGCCCTGTCCGTCGAAACCAACTGGCGGCTCGCCAAGAAAGCCTTCCGCACTACCGCCGATTACGATTCCGCCATCGCCGCCCGCCTGGAACAGCTGGACGATCCATCGGACTTGCCGCACGACTTAAGCCTGCGCGCGCCGCGCCTGATGAGCCTCCGCTACGGCGAGAATCCGCACCAGGCGGCGGCCCTCTACGGCCACAAAGGCCAGGGCATCGCGGGCGCCGAACAGTTGCACGGAAAGGAACTTTCCTACAACAACCTGGTGGACCTGGACGCCGCCTGGCAGCTTGCCTGCGATTTCGACCGGCCCGCCGTCGCAATAATCAAACACACCAACCCGTGCGGATGCGCCGAGCAGGCATCCCTGCCGGAAGCCTACCGCAGAGCCTTCGAGTGCGATCCGGTGTCTGCCTACGGTGCGGTCATCGGTCTGAACCGCGCGCTCGATGAAGAGACCGCCCGCGAGATCGCGAAAACATTTGTCGAAGCGGTCGTCGCTCCCGATTTTTCGCCCGAAGGCCTGGCCATCCTTTCCGCCAAAAAGAACCTGCGGCTGATGCGCGCCGGAGCCGGCCTCGATCGCGTCGTGGTCAAGTCCATCACTGGCGGCTACCTGATGCAGACCGCCGACCTCGCGCGCCTCGATCGCGCCGCCGCCGTCGTGCGGACCCGCCGCGCCCCTTCCGACCAGGAGTGGGTCGCGCTCGAGTTCGGCTGGAAAGTGGCCAAGCACGTCAAGTCCAACGCCATCGTCTACGCGCGCGCCGGACAGGCCGTCGGCGTGGGCGCGGGCCAGATGAGCCGCGTCGATTCCGTCAAACTCGGCGCCATGAAAGCCGTGCTCCCGCTCAAAGATACCGTGGTGGCCTCCGACGCCTTCTTCCCGTTTCCCGACGGCGTCGAAGAGGCCGTGCAAAACGGCGCCACCGCCTTCATTCAGCCCGGCGGCTCGGTGCGCGACGAGGAAGTCCTTGCCGCCGCCGACCGCCTCGGCGCGGCCATGGTGTTCACCGGCATCCGCCACTTCAGGCACTGAGAATTTTGGACGAGCGGTACATGCGCGAAGCTCTGCGTCTGGCGCGCGAGGGCGCCGCGGCGGGCGAGGTGCCCGTGGGCGCAATCCTGGTGGCGGACGGCGAGATCCTCGGCCGCGGCTGGAACGCGCCCGTTGCCCGCGCCGACCCGACCGCCCACGCCGAAATGTCGGCCCTCCGCGAGGCCGCCGCTGCCGCCGGCAACTACCGCCTCGAGAATGCCACCCTCTACTGCACCCTCGAGCCCTGCGTCATGTGCGCCGGAGCTCTCGTCAACGCACGCATCGCGCGCCTGGTCTTCGGCGCCCGCGACCTGCGTTTCGGAGGCGTGCGCAGCAAGTTCCGCATCGCCGATTCCGACCTGCTCAACCACCGCGTCCAGGTCGTGGAGGGCGTCCTCGCCGTCGAATGCGTGGAGTTGCTGCGCGCCTTCTTCAACGCGCGCCGGTAATCGTGCAGCCCGTCGATTCCCGCGCCACCAGCGAGTGGATGAAGGAAGTATCAAAGGGCACACCTGGAAAGTAACAGACGTTTAAATTTCAGGTTTCCTCGTCCGATTGGTGTACTCTACATCATGGCTCATTCGGATGCTGTAGGTTGTTCTATCTTGCGCATTCACTCTTATAAGGAGTTACTGCACAACGAAGCGGAAATAGTAAGACGAATCGCTGAAGTTCCGAATGGCGGAGAACTTCTCTTGTCAGACCCGCAGCGGTTCATGCGGGATATCCAGATAGAGATTACCCCCGAAGCCGTGAAAGAGTGTCAGCCATATTACCCCGCGTTCTTCGGCAGCACGGGAAGGGAGCATGTCTACGACGCCGTGAGCAAGAGCCGGCCGGGGAACCAGGTTCGCGTCAAAGTGACGGGCCTGTTTCGAAAGGGGCAGGTATGAGCCTGTTGGACAGCTTCGGCTTTGTGTTTCAGATTCGCCGGAACAAACTCCTGGATATGATTCAGGAGCACGTTGTTTTTCAGGGTCAAAGCCTCGAGGGGCCAATCCGGTTGGTTGTGCCGGACCCTGCAGCAGATCTTCTTCATCCCAAGCCGAACATGGTGGATCTTCTGGTGAAAGGGAGCGATCTCGCCCTGCAGCCCGGCTCGAATCTGTGCACGCTGACGCTGCAACTGGAAGGGGGCGTCATCAGGCTCCCGGATGCCGTTGACGTCGCGTTTTCGGGCGGCGCCGTGAAGGTACGGATGCAATTGCTCGACGGGACGTTCCTGATTGCGAGACTTCTGGGCGCAACACTGGAAGCGCCCGCCACAGCGCCGTCCGCTGGCATCGCAGGGTTTGCCGCGCGTGCGAATACCGAAGTCGACAAGCTGATCCAGCGCGAGCCGGATAAGGATTTCGAGCTGATTCCCGGCGAAAGTTCGGTGAAAGCGCTGTTCCTCATATTCGGCAAGAACCTCAACCTGGATGCGGACACCCTTGCGTTGAGGGCGGGAGAGGGGGATGCCGCGCGTCTGACTCCGTCGGTGAGCGGTTCGCGCCCCATTTCGCTGGCCATCGCGGCGGAAGTGATCAAAAAACAGCTCCCGGACGCCGCGGCCTTTTCCGAGGATCCGGTCACAGTCACCGGCGTGAACCTCACATTTCGGGAGGGCGTGATCGATGTGAACGGGACGTTCGATGCGGAGGGCGATTGCTGGTCGGTGGACGGCGGCTCCTTCACGCAGAAACTGCATGCCGCTCTGGTCCAGAACAACGTTGAGGTAGTAGCCGATCCTCCGGCTCCGGTACTTGCCTATGAAGTGGAGTTCGGATTTTTCTGTAACCTGCTGATCGACGTCCTGTCCGTGCTGCAGACGATCATCCTTCCCATCACGCCCTTTCTGGGGGCCACGTTCAGACAGATCTTCGACAGGTTGGGTGCGGTTGCGCCGGACACAAAGATTCCGGATCAACCTTCCTGGTCGGTGCCGCAGATCTCGTGGCTGGATCTGCGGATCGCCGAGGAAGGTCTGCTGCTGACCGGGGATAGGGGCGGAGTTTCCGTCGCTCATATCGTCCCCGCGATTCACCTGCGCACGAATGAGGACCCGCAGAACCTGCACGGTGTGGCGAGAGGTTCGGTGACGGTGCAGCCTTTGGCATGCGAGCCGCGGACGTTCGCCTACGAGGAATCCATACAGGACGACCGGAAAATCGTGACGATCGATCGGGAATGGCTGTTTGAACCGGTTGCTTACGCCTGGACAGTGAATGGGGAGCCGCTGGCGTCGCGCGTGGGCTCGGTCGTCTTGCCCGGCGCCACCGATCCGGCGATCGATTTCATTGGGACCGTGACCAGCGCCCTGCCGCCGCCGAACGGGACGGCAATCAATGGCCACGCGATCGAGCTGCACTACCGGCTCGAAGGGACTCGGCGCGGACCGGATAGCAGGCTGGTCTTGAACGCGCGCAACCAGGATGCGAATTATGACATCCGGGTGGAAGTGCGGGCTACCGACGCCATTGGACGGCATTTCTCCGATGCCGTGAACCTGAAAATGGTGGGCGATATCGCCGAGTTTGGCGAGGACTTCGACGACTACATGGACAAGTGCATGAAGGCCGCTGCCGACCTGGTGAACAAGAAAGGGCAAACCAGGAGTAAGGTGAAGCCCGGCCAACCGCAGGAGAGCTGGCGCGAACTGGTGAACATCGTGAGCCGGCAGATCCGCGAAGGAGATCCCGAAGCCGCGGCATTGATTCCGTCCATGACGAAGGCCTTCGGCGTTCCGGCGGTGAGCCAGTCGCTGGCGGGCAAGGCGCTAACCAAACGAGTCCAGTGAGCGCCGCTCAGCCCGTCGATTCCCGCGCCACCAGCTTCGGCTCGATGACCACCGCGCGGCTCGGCCGCCGCTGCTTCGACGCGATCGCTTTCAACAGCACGCCCGCGGCCTGCCGCCCAATCTCCGTGCTGCACTGGTCGATAGTCGATAGCGGCACACGCAGCAGATCGGAATAATGCACGTTGCCGGCCCCGATGATGCGCAACTCGCGCGGCACCGGAATGCCGGCCTCGAGAGCCGCGCGCAGCGCCCCGCACGCCGTTGGATCGTTGTACCCGAAAATGCCGTCGGGCCGCGGGTCCAGCGCCAGCAGCTTTCGAGCGGCCACGAAGCCCGTTTCATCGTCGGCCGCCGTCACCACGTACGACTCCGGAACCTGAATGCCGGCGCCGGCAAGCGCCTGCCGGTACCCCTTGAGGCGGCCGAGGCCCGTCGTCAGGGCCGGCCCCGCAATGTGCGCGATACGCCGGCACCCGCGGTCGATCAGGTGTCGCGTGGCCAGCACCCCGATCGCTTCGTCGTCCGCCCCGATAAACGGAGCGCGCACCCCGGGAAATCGCCGGTCGATCAGGATATAGGGCACGTTGCGCGCTTCGATCCGGTCGAATAGCTGGTGAAATCCCGGCATCTGCGCCGACGCGATGATCAATCCGTCCACCTGCCGCGCCAGCAGCCGGTCCACCTCGCTCGATTCCACCGCGCCGTCGTCTTCCGAGTTGCAGATCACCACGTCATAACCGGCCGGCCGAATCGCCGCGGACACACCCTTGGCAATCTCGGCGAAAAACGAGTGCATCAGGTCCGGGACGATCAGCCCCACCATGAACGTCCGCCGCGCCGCCAAACTACGAGCCACCCAATTCGGCTGGTAATTCAACTCCTTGACCTTCGCGAGGACCCGGCGTCGCGTCTCCGCCCCGACATCCGCGCAGCCGCGCACAACCTTCGACACCGTCATCACGGAGACATCGAGATCGCGCGCAATGTCCTTCAACCGGACCGGAGAGTTTGAATGGATCGCCATACTTGGAGGCCGCGCCGCCGTGCTTTACAGGAGTATCATACCCCGCGGCGGCGCCCCCCAAGCTCCGGCCGCGATCAAAAGGAGAGGCGCAAAGCCGCCTGTAGCGTCCGCCCGTCCGCCGCGGATGTAGTCTGGCCAAACGACGGCAGCGGATTCCCCGGATACGCGCCGCTGCCGAAGGTCCCGTTCAGCGTCACCCCGTTCACGTGGTTCAGCGCGTTGAATGCCTCGATCCACGCGCGTACGCGGAGGCGGTCGCCCGCCGCGAAGGTTCGCCCCACTCGCGCATTCACCGTGAACAGGTCGAAGCCGCTTCCGGCATTGCGCGGGATGAACTCGCCATTTACCACCGGCCGTGCCGCGGTCCCCTGAATGGTATTCGTGCCCGTCCGGATATTGAATGGCAGCGCCGACGCGTATTGCAGCAGTCCGCTCAACTGGAAGCCCAGCACCTCCACCGCGCCGTTCGCCGTAAGGCGGTGCCGCTGGTCGTCGTCCGAGCGGCCGTAGTCCCGCCAGATATTGTAATTGTCGATCGGCGAGCTGAAGAAAAATTCGCCCACATCGTCCGTGGCTTTGGACAAAGCGTACGAAATCCGGTAATTCGCCCATTTCGCGGGCCGCTGCATGAACGACAGGTGCAAACCGTTGTACTCCGAGTCCCCCCGCGCCGAATACTGGCTGTTGTTGGCGAAGGCCGCATTCGGCCGGCATCCGTTGTTGTTCCCTGCCGCGGCGCAGGCGGGTACATTCTGATTCATGGAAAGGATCAGGTGCAGCCCGCGCAGGTGCTCGTACCCCACCGTCAGAAGCCCCGTCTGTCCCACTTGCCGCTCCACTTCCACGCTGCCCTGCTCGGAATAGGCGTTCTGCATCCCCCGTTCCATGGTAGAAAAATTGATCGCGACTCCGGCGGGAAGCGAGGCCAGAAGATTCGGAAACACGGGCGCGCCGCTTTGCGCCGGCGAAAGGCTGACGCTCACCTGGCTGTCGGGTTTCAGAACGGTCGTGTTCCCGCTCGAGAGCAGCGCGTTCGCCAGCGCCCGCAGCGGAACGCGGTCGTAGAACAGCCCGAACCCGCCCCGCACCACCGTCCGCCGTGAAGCCGAGGGGGTCCATGCGAATCCGAAGCGTGGAGATAGGTTGTTGGTATCCGTGGCGATGGTGCGCAGTAACTGCACGTCGTACCGGATCCCGAGGTTCAGCGTCAGCCGCCGTCCCGCCCTCCATTCATCCTGCACGTACACGCCCGCATTGGGGTTCGACTGCGATACCGTGGAGTTGCCGAAAGTCTGCGCAAAGCCCGAGTTATTGTAAGTTCCCGCCAGGAAGTTAGCCAGCGAGGAAAACGAGTAACTTCCCCGGGACGCGCGCGGAAACGTGATCTCCGTATTGTTATTCAGGAAGTCGGCTCCCACGCGAATGGCGTGCGCGCCGGATTGATAGGCGAGATTGTTGACGATCTGGACCAGGCCGTTCTTCCGCCGCGTGGGCGATCCGGGTGCCCGCCCGAAAGTCGCCACCCCGGCGATACTTACGGCCGGCCCGGCAGCGTCGTTCGGGTCCGCCCGCAGATCGCTGTGCGTATACTGGCCGCGCGTTTCGTTCACCAGGTGCGCCGTGAGCGTCAGCACGTTTCCCGCTGCCAAGGTGTGGTCGCTGCTGTCCAGCCCCGCTGCGGCCGTCACGGCGTTCAGCGCGCCGGCGCCCCGCGCATTCTCGCTGTGGACCCGGTAAAGGCTGTAACGCGCCGTCAACTGATCCCGCCGGCTGATCTGGTGGTCGATCTTCGCCAGCACATTGTCTGCGTGAACCGGATTGGGATACAGGCCGGTCGAGATGAGCGGTCCCTGGTACCCGATGGCCCCCAGGCGCGCGTTGATCGCCGCCACGTTCGCGTCGCTGATGGTCACCAGGCCCGATTGATTCAACGCGCGATGCTCCACGTTGGCAAAGTAGAAGGTGCGGTTCTCGCGCACCGGTCCCCCCGCGCTCCCGCCGTACTGGGCTTCGGTCATCGGCAGCTTGTTCCCCGAAAGCGCGTTCCTCGCGTTGAAGCGCTGATTCCGAAAATATCCGTAGAGGTCGCCGTGCAGGGTATTCGTGCCGCTCTTCGTCACCAGGCTGACATATCCTGCCATCGCCCGGCCGAACTCCGCCTGCCCCCCGGCGGTGACAACCTGAAGTTCGCTGATGGTGTCGAGCCCGTAAAATGCGCCCGCCAGCCCCGCCGCGTCGTCATTCGCCGAAAGCCCGTCCACCACGAAGCCGTTCGAAAAATTCCGCTGGCTCCCGATCGAGATGCCCTGGCCCGGAACCGCCGACGTTTCCGTGAACAGTTGCGTGCTCCCGGTATTGGTCTGCGAAACGCCCGGCGCCAGCAGCGCCAGTTCCAGAAAACTGCGGCCGCTCAACGGCAGGTCCCGGATCTCGCTCTCCCGCACCGTGGCCGCAATCTGGCTCCGCGCCCCCTCCAGCAGAGTCTCTTCGCTCTTCACCTCGATCGTCGAGGCGTCCGCCGCCAGTTTCAGCGAAACCGGCAGTTCGAACGCGGAACCTCCTCCCAGCCGAATCTGCCGTACCCAGTCGGCGAAGCCCGGACGCCCCACCCGGATCTCGTACGGCCCCGGCCGCAGGTTTGGAAGACGGAAGTGGCCTTCGCGGTCCGTGAGCGCCGAAAAGCTCATGTTGGTTTCCGTTTGCCGGACGGTGATTTTCGCTTCCGCCACCGTCGCGCCCGACGGGTCCGTGACCTGTCCCCCCACGCTGCCCGATTGAATCGATTCCTGCGCCGGCGCGCAGATCGCGCACGCCAGCAAACACAATATCCCCGGATACTTCACAATTTCTCCCCCCTGTTTTTGGAGTTATGCCACAGGCTGCTGAGAGCAGAGGGGAGGAGGTCTTTGAAACAGGGAAAACGTATGCTGCGGGAGCAGCGTCGCCGTCGTGAAGGTTGAGCGGCCGGTCTCGGATCGCGAAATGGCCGCCGTGGTGCCGGATTCCGGTACAATCCCCGGCAGAGTGCCTGGCGCGGCCCACCCGGCGGTGCTGCACCGGCTGCCGCACGCCGGAGTGGCGATGGCCGCCGGCCCGCGTGCCCCGCGAGCGCGGCGGCAGCAGGCGTGCCCGTTCTTGCAGCATCCCCGGTCCGCGGTTCCCGCCAACAGCAGGGGGCTGGCATGCAGTGCCGTGAAGAGCAGGGCGAGTCCCCACGCCGCCATTCCGCGGAAAATGGGAAGCCGGACTCTTACCCCTCTGAACACTTGCCATCCAGTGTATCGCTCCCGCCGGCCGCGGGTTGTAAACAACGATACGGATCGCTTCTCAGTCGAATTCCGCCCGCGGCGCGGCCTGCTCGCTGCCCACGCGCCCGGCCGCGATCTCGGCGGCATAGTAGTTCTCCCCGCGGATCGGCGCGTCCGCCATGCGGCGCAGCAGCGCGATCTGCCCGGTGTGCGACAGGGCATCCGCGATGGGGCCCTGGAACAATAGCTCCTCCGTGCAGGCGAGCGGAGAATCGGAGGCGGCCAACCGGCGGTCGAGTGCCTCCGCCGCCGCGAAGAAACGGGCGGCTCCCTGGTCCCAGCCAAGCGCCTCGGAATCGTGCCAGACCTGCCGCCCATCGGCCAGGTGCAGCGCCCAGTCCAAAAGGTCCGAGATGTGTGCCTGGATCTCTCCGGCCGCACGCGTGCCCGGCGCCGCCCGAAATGCGGAGAAGTCCGCCGGCGCCCCCCGCATCGCCTTTCCGCACCGGTACGCAAGTGTGGCGAGCGTATGTCTCAGCATTCCGTCAGTGTCGCATCAGGTACCACGCCAGCACCAGCCACGCCGCGATAAAAGCGATGCCGCCGAATGGCGTGATCGCTCCCAGCATCCGGTTGCCGCTCAACGCCAGCACGTAGAGGCTCCCGGAAAACAGCAGGATGCCGGCCAGCAGCAGCGTGCACACCGTGGCCGCCGCCGTTTCCGAAAACGTCCCCGTCTTCGGCAGAAATGCCACGATCAACAGTCCCAGCCCGTGGATGAAATGGTAGAAGACCGCCTTCTCGTAAACGCCCATCGAATACGCATCCAGCCGGTCGCGCAACCCGTGCGCGCCGAATGCGCCCAGCCCCACGGCCAGCGCCATCAGAATGGCTCCCGTTAAGCCCCAGTTCATCGTTTTTTTCGCCTCTAGTGAGTCATCGAGTAGATCAGGTAGTTGAGCCCGATGCGCAAGCCCAGCGCCGAGAACTGTTCCGGGTACTGCGGATTATCGGCATGTTCCCAGGAATCGCCCAAGTCCATGTTGTGGCAGATGGCCACCATCAGGCGATGATGATCGTCGAAGATGCCGCGCCAGTGCGGCGTCTTGCCGGTCTCGCCTTTCTCGTACGTCTTCCCGGTCTCCACGTACAACTCGCCCGGCACCTGATAGCGCTGGTCCAGGTCGTAAATCGTGTGGAAGATCGGGTCGGCGGCGTCCAGGTCCACAATGGTGCGATCGGGGAAAACCTTCCTCATGCCATCGGCAAACACCTCCCACTCGATGGAGCCGTGGAAGTCGTCGCACATCAGAAATCCGCCCCGCAGCAGGAACTCGCGCAAGCGCCGGGCCTGGGCGTCTGTCGGATCCCAGTGCCCCATCTCCACCCCGTACAGCCATGGCCAGTCGAAGATGTCGGCATCGTCGGGATCCACCGGCTGCTCCACCGAGCGCGCCTGCACCCGCGTCAACCGCCGCACCGCCTCCGCGAAGTGCCGGTCCGAACGCGGGTAGTCCATCGCCCAGTTGGAGAAGCCTTCCTTCCAACTGCCCAAATACTGGAACCCGCCGTAATACCGGCCCACCGGCCGGTACATCAACCGCCCGAACACCCATTCGCCCGGCACGCGGTAATCGGGCGGGAGCGGATATTTGGTGTATTCGGTGGGCGCCAGTTCGCGGAACGGACGCTGGAATGCCCATACGGCGCTCCAGAGGATGAGGGTCCCGAAAATGACGATTCCACAGCGGCGGAAAGTTATAGGCGACACAAGCCCTTGCCTTAAGAATACCATCGCGGTTTGCGATAACATGGTTCCGCATGGCTTCGCATCACTCCTTCTCTCGCCGCGGGTTCCTCGCCACCACCTTGGCGACCCCGCTATTCACCGCCGCTGCACAGTCGCGGCACATCCCCATCGGTCTCGAGTTGTACTCTGTCCGCGATGAGCTTGGCAAGGACCTCAAGGGCACTGTCACCGCCGTGGCCAAGCAGGGCTACGAAGTGGTGGAGTTCTACGCCCCCTACTTCGCCTGGACCCCGGACCACGCCAAAGAAGTCCGCAAGCTGCTCGACGATCTGAACATCAAGTGCTATTCGACCCACAACGGCACCAACGCCTACACCGGCGACGGTATCGCCAAGGCCATCGAGCTGAACCAGATCCTCGGCAGCCGCTACATCGTCCTCGCGAGCGCCGGCAATCCCCAGAGCCTCGACGGCTGGAAAAAGGTGGCGGACCTGCTCACGGCCGGCGACGAGAAATTCGCCGCGGCCGGAATTCACGCCGGCTACCACAACCACCAGGCCGAGTTCCGTGAACTGGAAGGCAAGCGCCCCATGGAAGTGCTGGCCGCCAATACGCCCAAAGACGTCATGCTCCAGCTCGACGTCGGCACCTGCGTCGAAGTGAAGTCCGACCCGGTGGCCTGGATCAAGGCGAACCCCGGCCGCATCAAGGCCCTTCACCTCAAAGACTGGGGTCCGGGCGAGGGTTACAAGGTGCTGCTCGGTGAAGGCCAGGCGCCGTGGAAGGACATCTTCGCCGCCGCCGAGAGCGTGGGCGGAGTGGAGTTCTACCTGATCGAGCAGGAAGGCAGCCGCCTGCCCCCTATCGAAACCGCCGAAAAGTGCCTGGAGGCGTACAAGAAGCTTCGGTCCGCCTAGAGCCCCGCCCCTATTCCCAGTGTGCCCGGAAGTCAGCGATCTGCTCCAGCGTCGCGCCGAAGTCGCCCTGGAAGCAGATCGCCCGGTCATCCACATACACATGCGCCGGCGGCTTCTGATTGGTCACTTCCGAGACCATCGGCGCCAAGCCATGCTCTTCGAGCCACGCCGTGACGTGTGGCGCCCAGCGCACCGTGAACACCACTACCCGGTAACCGCGTTGCCGGAGTCCCAGCAGGAACTCGCGCGCTCCCGGCCGCGGCGGATGGAAAAAGTCCGCTCCGCGCCAGCCGTCGAACGCGTTCAGCACCCCGTCCAGGTCTACGCAGACAACAGGCTGGTCTGCCTCATCCATCGTTGCTGCCTCAACAGCGTGACATAGCGGCTGCGCTCGCCGGCGAAGCCCCGGCCGTCTTCCGAGTCGCCCAGCGCCTGAATGGCCAGCTCGCAGTAGCCCAGGCGAAAAGCCAGGTACGCCGCGCGATAGAACGGCAGCCGCGCCCCCGCCGAACGGTCACCCGATTCGCGGCCGTACCTTTCCAACAGGTATTCTTCGCCTCCGTGGTCCAGTCCGAATTCCACCGAGAAACCGGCCAGGTCCCAAGCCGGATCGTGCGGCCCCGGAAGAAAATGATCGTCGCCGTGATCGAGCGCGTCCGCTTTCCGATATCCCTGCGCCGTCTCCAGCCACTCGTGCGGCAGCATCCGGTTGTCCAGTACCACGGCTTCCGCTTCCGGCACCGGTTCGCTCCACTCGAGTCCGCAGTTCTCGCGAATCGCCTCGATCAGTGGCGCGGGATCCGCCATCGCTCCCGTTGCGAACCGGCGGCGCACGGCCGCGATGTAGCGAGCCGCGAAATCCACCAGGTGCGTGTTGGCCCTCGCGGGCAGCGCCGTCAGCCAGCGCGATGCCAGAAATCCATGTTCGAGCGACAGCGGCTCCGCCACCCATCCTTCCAGCGCCCGCGCGCGCTCCAGCGCCGCCCGCCCGTAGCGTCCGAACCCGGCAAACTTGTACAATCTGTCGCCCACCAGGTACTTGCGCCGTTCGTGCTGCGGCTGCACTGCCGCCCGGATGCCAAGCGCCTCGCGCCACGCGCCGCCCGAATAATCCGTCCCCTCCGGGAACCGTTCCAGCTCCTCGAAAGCCGCGCAGTATTTCGGATACCGGCTCCACATCTCGCGCGCCGCCTCGCACACGAATCGCGAGCCGTCCGGCGACCAGCTCGGGAAAAGCACGATCCGCTCATTCGCTAGAAACGACGCCACCGCGCAGAACGACGAGCCGCTCAGCCCCGGCCCTTCGTCCACAATCGCGAACCACCCGTCCCACTCGCGAAATTCCTGCTCCAGCTCTTCACTCGTGGCAAGCTGCCGGTCCCACGGATGGCCGGTTGGACGCACCGTCCACGAGCGCGTGCTCACCCCCAGCCGCTGCAGCTCGCGTTCCACCACCGTACTGAGCGTCGTCCCGATGCTGCGGATCCCGATTACGGCTACCCGCGACGGGTGCATCTCTGCTACGAACCGGCGCGCCGCGATGCGGTACATCTCCGGGTCCAGCGCATAATACGCGAAACCCTCGGGAACCGAGATCTCGATCTTTTCGGGCAGCCCCAGCCCGCGCCACTCGCCGTGCCGGAGAGCGCTCAGAACGGGCAGTTCCTCATCCCGGTCCGGACACAAGGCGTCGGCCACGCCCGCCTCCAGTTCGCCGAACAGCATCTGCCGTTCCAACCCGGTCGCGGATTCGAGCTGCCGCAGCACCTCGCTCGTGCGTACTTCCCTACGCTGCTTGCGGTAAGCAATCATGCAATCTCGCCTTCAGAAGCGGCACGCATCCCGTGGTTTGAGTAACTGGATTTAGACCGATAGTAATACCTGCGGCGGTCCGGCGCAAGTTGGAACTTCGCTCCTTTTCCCGGTTCATAGCACCGGCGGAAGCGACATGTTCCGCAGCGCGCCCGCCGCCAGTTCGCGCCATCGATCGCCGGAGAGCGGCCAGCCCCGCCGCTCGTAGAAAAGCGGCCCCGCGTGCGGCGCTTCCCCAAAGTCGTAGCACGGCGCCGCGCGATAACGTTCCTTGTCCAGCCGGAAATTCCGCAGCATACCGGCTTGCGTGGCGAAGCACTCGGTCATGCTGCGTTTGCGCCTTCGCTCGTCTTTCGAAAGCACCACCGCTTCGCCCGGATCGCCGCCCCCGAGGAAGCGTCCCGTCTCGATGCCCCCGCCCCCGGGCGCCTCGTGATACGACGTGAACTCCCAAACCCGCGGAGCCGCCTGTTCCAGCCTGCACGCGGCGTGCACGCCGAACGCGACCGCGTCGTTATCCGGATGACCGCCTTCATAGGCGTGGGTCAGCACCACCGCCGGTCGCAGGTCCCGGATCAGCGTGAGCAGGTGCAGCGTCAGGTACGCCAAGTCGAGCGCCGTCTCCTGATCGACGAAATCGAGCGACACGGAAGCGGCCTGCGGAATGCCCGCCACCTCCAGCGCATTGCGCAATTCGCGCGATCTCGCGCGCGCGTAGTCCCGGCGGCTCGAGTACCCCGCGGCCATGGCGTCCGCCGGATTGCGCGGCGCCCCATCCGTCACGTGGACTACCGTCACCTCCGCGAACCGCGGCAGCATCCCGCCCGCCCCGATGGTTTCATCGTCCGGATGCGCTGCCACCAGCATGACCGGGCCTTTCCCCAGGCTTGGATGAACGGACATGGCGGGGCCCTTACTCGCTGACCGCTCTCCCGCGTTCCACTGGCAGGCTTACAGCCGCTTCCAGGATATTTTCGAGGTCCAGCGCCCGCCGCGCGGACGTATGCACCGAGAGCACCCGTTCGCGCCCCGCCTGCCCGATCCTCGCCAGTTGTTCTTCGGACATGGAAAGCGCGTCCATCGCGTGTCCCGTGGTTCGCGCCACCAGGATCTCGCGCGCGGGTTCGAAGAAATAATCCAGGCCCTCCCATTCGTCCGTGAGAATCGGCACTCCGCAGGCCGCGGCCTCGAACAGCCGTCCCGAAGGGCAGTAGCCCATCGCCGCCATCGGCGGTCGCGTGATGCTCAGGGTGACGCGCGAGGAGCAGTAGAAGGCGGAGTGCTCGGCCGCCGGCACGTGCTGTACCAGTTCCACGTTGGCCGCACCGGGGAAACCCGCCGGATACAGCGAGCCGCCCACCAGAAAGCGCAGGTCGGGACGCCGCCGCGCCGGTTCCATAAGGAAATCCTCGAGGTAACGCTGCCGGTCTTCCGAGTACGTGCCCAGGTACGAGAGATCGCAGCGGAAACGCTCCTCCGGCGCCGTGGGGCGATGCTGGTCGGGATCCACCGATCCGTAAAGAGGTGCAACGTGGCGCGCGCCCAGCAGCGTCTTCAGCTCCGCCAGCGCGCCGCCCCCCGTGTAGCTCAACACCAGGTCGAAATCGCCCAGTCCCTGCGGCGGGATGTACTCCACCTTTTCGCCCGCCCGCACCCGGCCCAGAGTCACTCCCGTATCGAGGTCATAGAAGCACCGCACCCGCGCCGGAGAGCCCAGGACGGTGTCGCACGCATCCACCGCGTCCGGGCAGTAGGACGTGACGATGGCGGCATCCGCGCCGGCAAGCTGGCTCGACGCCCGCCGCCGCACCGACGCCCAGTCGGTGTACAGGATCAGCTCGCCCCACGGCATCTCCGTGAAGTCGCGATGGCGCGCGTAATAGTCGGTGTCCCGCTCGAAGAACACCACGTGGTGTCCCAATTCGTGAAGCGCGCGGATCAGCCCGCGCCACAGCGTCGCGTGTCCGTTGCCCCAGGACGAACTGACCGAGAGTCCGAAAACGACAAGCTTCACACCTCAAGCATGTCAGAAGGTCGTTCGCAGGGGGGCAGGAAACTCGGTTGCCAAAGTGAATGCCCGAACATCCGTCCGCTTCCCGGGGTCCGCTACTTCGTGATTTTCTGTACTCCGCTGTCGGAAATTGCCGATGCAAAATATCCGGCAATGGCGCGCGCCCGGTAATCGAAAATCCCTTCGATGTCGGACCGCACCTTCAGCCGGTGCGCCAGCGCTCCCAGAAAGCCGAAGGGCAGCCGGTACCGCACGTGGTCGATAATCCGCGTGCCACCCGCTTCCGAGAGAAACGAGTGCGTGTGCTCCCACAGCGCGTACGGACCCTTTTCCTGAAGGTCCACAAAAGCGTGCGGCGGCTGCCATTCCAGAATTGCCGTCTTCCAGCTCACGGGTATTCCGTGCCAGCCCAACCGGTAGCGAATTTCCGCGCCGCGCCGCATCTGTGCCGGTGCCGACAGAATCTCGAAATGCAGCCACGGCGGCGTGATCGCCTCCAGGTTCCGCGCGTTCGAAAAGAACTCGAACACTTCGCCAACCGGCCGCCCGATCCATTGTTCCCGATGCAGTTGATAATCCCGGCGCACCCCTTTTAGATGACGGCGCCAGGCCTCGCGCTCTATTCTTCCCGAATCCCCGTCAACTCCAGCATCGCGCCGAATTCCGGGTCCGAACTCCGCGCCTCCGCGAGCCCTTTCAGAATGTCGGCCGTCCACGGGCACTCCGGGGCCATCTGCGGCTCCGCCATGCGCGCCGTGACGATGCCGAGAGCCGTGAACCGCGCATTCTCGTCCACCGCGCCTCCGGCCAGCCGCCGCAACACGTTTTCCGCCGTTCCCGCCGGCAGTTCCCGGTAGTGGACCGCCACCAGGTACACCGAAACCGCGCGCACGAAACCGGAGGTCGCGGTGAGCGCCGCCTCCGTTGCCACCCCCATCGCCACCAGCCGCCTCATCGCCAGACTCGCCGCCAGCGGATTCGATCCGCGTGCCGTCTGCTCGAGTTCGCTCCGCGATTTCGCGTCAAGCGAACCGCCCGCCCCGCGCACCGCCTCCACCCACGCTTCGGGCAGCATCGTCACTTCGGCGAACTGCGCCTCGCCCGACCGTTCCGGGTGGAATTCACACAGGATCACTCCGCCCTGCGTGAACGGCGAATAGAAATCTTCCCACGAAGGCTTCCTCTCGTGCGCGCGCATCTGCCGCACCCACCGGTACTCGCCGCGCCGCCCGGCCTGTGCCGCCGCCGGGCTGTACAGCACCTCCCAGGTGCCCGCCTGCCCGATCGTGCCGGGATCCGCCGCCGACCCGCTGCCTTGCGCCGGCACAATCCGCAGCACGGCCCGGCCCGCCGCCGCCTCGAGCCCGGCCACGTCGTGCGTCACCCGCGCATCATGCAACAGGTTCACTGGAGTCGCGGCTCCCGCTGCCGCCCAGGCGCTTGCAAACAACAGCCATCCGCTTGCGCACCATGCCTGCATCATCCCACCTTCTCACGGGTTGCCGAGCAAGGCATACGCTTCGCCCAGGTATTCGTCCGCGCCGATCCGTCCCCGCAGCGAGGTGGCGGCCGTTTCCAGCCATGGCCGCTTGCTGCCGATGTCGCGGCGCAGCAGGCTCACTGCCGCCAGCGCCGCCGCCGTCAGCCGCAACTCGTCGGGCGGCATGCTCTGCGTCACTGCCCCGGTAATTTGCGCTTGCAGCGTCTCCTCGCCTTCGCTCACCGGCGCGGTCGCGGCCAGGTACAGGTTTACCGCCCTTCGAAATCCCTGCGGGCCGAATAGCATGGCGTTGATCACGCGCGCGTCGCGAACACCCCATTCGAGCAGCCGCCGGTAGGCCAAGGTTGCCAGCACCGAATTCGCCCCCAGCGCGAACTGCCCGAGCGCCACCCTGATTTCCGGCGTTTCCTGCGCCGCCAGCGGACGCGGTTCCTGCGCCGCCAGCTCGTACGCCTGGTGGATCTCGTATACCCACGGCGGCGGCAGCAGGTAAAGCGGATCGAACTCCGCCGGCCCCTCCTCACCCGGGCTGTGGCGCGTCAGGGCCACGCCGCCTTTTTCGAACGGAGAGTACAAATCCTCGGCTTCGATCTTCCGGATCCGCCCCACCGGCGCACCCCAGCCGTAAACGCCCTCCGGACGCGGACCTTGCCGCGAAGGCGCCGCCGCCACCTCCCAGCGTCCGCTCTTCACCGTCACCAGCGGTCCGTTCGACTCCACCGGCTCTCCGGTCGCGCTATCCACAAATCCGCCCGTATCGATATCGATGGCGGTGCCCGCGTACATGCCGGTCCCGCTCCCCGGGTCCGGCACGATCCGCATCACCAGCCACTCGCTCCCCATCACCGGATCCGCCCACGGTTCCACCGAATCGGGGAGCGCCGCCGCGTCGTGGATCGCCCGCACATCGTGCAGAACCAGGTCCGCTGCCGTCATGTTGGATGTCGCGTTCATCGTCCCCTCACGGTTTCGTAAATCGCACCGTCCCTGTCTGGCTCCTCACGGTCGGCTGCAGCACGTCGTTCGCGTTGGGACCGGTCGCCGGATCGGCCGATGGCGCTGCGTCCGCCGACGCCGTCGCTTTCTGCGGGGCCGGCCCGGTGCTGGACACGTTCAGATCCCAGGTCGCCTGCCGCTGCGAGCAGTAACGGCTGTTGGTCGTGTCGAACACCACCGTGTACGTTCGGAAGTGCTCTTTCCGCGTGGCTTTCGTCCGGGCATATGTCACCGTCGCCACCAGGTTCGGCCCGGACCTGAATTGCAGCGCTACCGTTGCCGGCGCCCCGTGGCTCGGCGTGTCGTGACTGGTCGCATCCGCGGTTCCACCGCCGCTCTGGCACCCGATCGGCTTCTGCCACGAATTCGGGTCGATTGTGCTCCTCTTGCCGGGCCGGTCGTACAATGGCGCTACCTGCGCCTCGCTGTCGAGTACCGGTTGGCTGACGGAGGCGTCATAGGCCGTCGTGTCCGTTAAACTCGCAGGGGCATCGACGTTGGTGCCGGAAGGAACGCCCGGAGCCCACGCTACCGTCGGGTTGGCCCACGTCACCGTGCTTTGAAAATTGCTGCTCTCCTGCATGATCGCGATCTTCAGATCCTTCACCTGCGGGGCGCCGCAATTGACGCCCGCCGGACGAATCCGCGCGCTCACCGCGTACGCCGCCGCGGCTCCGCCAGTGGTGGTGTAGTTGCCGCCGACAATGCTGTACGTTCCGGGCGTCGTAATCTTGGTTTTGGCCTGGTCGAACCAGAATACCGTCACCGGTTTCGATCCCTTCAGGTCCCCCGTCGCCGTATTGCAGTGCGCCTCGATCACCGCATCGCCGATGGCCGCGCTGCCGTTTTCCCCCGATATTTGAAACCCCACCCAGGAACCGTTCTGCGGCACCGTCACCGTCTTCGTCGTATCGCCCGCGTTCGGAAAACGCAGCCGCCCGTCGGGATTCGTCAGCACCATCGTCGCCGCCGCTGCCGGACTTCCCGTCGCTCGTATCCGGCAATCCACCGTCGATCGCCCCGCCGGGTGCTCGCACTTGATTCTCACCAGGTCGTCGTCCACCGCCGGCGTGTTGTTGATCTCGATCTCCACCGTCGGGCACGGAGGGCTCGGGCACGGCGTGGTGCCGCAGCCCGGCGGATTCGTTCCCCCTTCGTCCGATCCCGGTGGTGGCGGCTTGCTGTTCCAACACATAGTAATCAGGCTTTGGGCGCGGCAGGTGGAATGGACGATATCTCCCACCACCGGTTGAGGGTCGTGACCGCTTCCGAATAGAGCTTGTCCGCCCGTTTAAACTGATCCGGCGTCGACGGGTCCTCGAGCGCCGCCGACGCCCACGGCAGCAGCGGATCCCGATGGAATCCCGCGCCCAGCACAAAGCGCATGAACACGAACAGGCGCGTCCCGCGATCCGCCGTGATATCGTACCCTCGCGCGGATTCCACTCCGTCCGCGATCGCTTGCCGCACGTTCTCCGCGCCCGAATAGCTGCACTTCGCCGGAAACAGCATCTGGATTTGCCGCTCGAGCGATTCCAGGAACTCCGGCATTTCGGCCCCACCCACCACCGTGTCGTTCCCGTGCCGGAGCTGTTTCAGTTCCGGCATGAACCGCGCCGTATCCGGCTGCCCGCTCTCGTCGCGGTAATCTCGGGAAACGTGCTTCACGTAGTCCCAGACTTTGTAATAGAGTTGGTCGGCTCGCGTCGTCTCGTCCGCCTTTCGATCGTTCAAAATCTCCGCCGCCCACGGCAGCAGGACATCCGCGTCGAACCCCCCGCCCAGCATGAACATGAACTCGATGTAAGACCGCACGCAGCGCTCCGCCTTTAACTCGTGGCTCGTCGACTTACTCAACCCATGCCGTATCCCTGCGCGCACCTGTTTGTCGCCGATCAACTCACAGTGATGGGGAAACCACTTCAACAAATGGGAGTAAGTGCGGTTTTCGAACTCCTGGAGCGACGCCGCTTCCAATGTCTCCATTTGTTCCTGTCGGATAATCATCGCAACAACCGCGCACTTTCGGCACTAAGTCGAGCCCTGCCAGACCAATTGTACATTGAGCCTCCGCGGGCAAAAAGCAAATTTCCAGTGTCCCGGGACAGCCGCGCCCGCGCCGCGCTCATGCAACTGCTTGGCAACAGGAGCAGTTGCGCGACTTCTGTAAGGATTCGGACGAACCGGTTCGGGTACCGTACTCCCCCCGCGGCATAGAATAGGAAACGATGCCGCGCATCGCCGGCGCCCTCGAAGCGCTGCTCGCCAACCTGATCGATTACGCCGGATTGTATCCGCCCGCCGCTCTTCCCCTCGCCATCGTGTGCGAGCGCTACGCCGGATTTCTCGCCTCGCCCGAAGCGTGGATCCTCAACCGCCTGGTGCTGCCCGCCGCGAAGTTCGGCGAAGCGAAGCTGCCCGCCGCGGCGCGCGTCACCCTTCTCGTCGGACTCCGAGCCCGGCCCTCTGCCCGAGCAGGTGGAAACGCTCGAAACCAGGCTGCCCCACGGCCTCAGCCTGCCCACTTACTGCGAGGCGCCGCTCGAAGACATCACCCGCGCCTTCGCCAAAGTGCGCACCGGCGGATTGACGCCGGATGCCATTCCCTCCAGCGCCGACGTGGCCGGTTTCCTCTGCCGCGCGGCGCAGTTGCGAATGCCGTTCAAAGCCACCGCCGGCCTGCACCATCCCCTGCGCTCCCAGCGGCCGTTGACCTACGCGCTCGATAGCCCTCGCGCCGCGATGCACGGCTTTCTGAACGTCTTCCTGGCGGCGGCCTTCGCCTGGGACGGCCTCGAGCGCGCCGCCCTCCAGGATATCCTCGAAGAGCGCGAAGCCACCGCCTTCCGGTTCTCGCAGCGCGAGGTCGAGTGGCAGGGACGCCGCCTCTCTTCGGCGCAGGTGCGCGCCGCGCGCCGCGACTTCGCCCACAGCTTCGGCTCCTGTTCTTTCGAGGAGCCCGTCACCGAACTGCGCGAATTGGAGCTGCTGCCTTGATGGACCACACCCACGATCCCGCCGCCCGCAGTTGGGTCGAATCCGCCAATCCGCCCGACGCCGATTTTCCGATTCAGAACCTGCCCTTCGTCACTTACGCGGAGTCTCCGGCCGGAGGCGCGCGGCTGGCTGTGGCAATCGGAGACCGCCTGCTCGATCTGGGCGAAGCGCTCGGCGTGCGCACCATGCGCGGCGTGATGGCGATGACGCGCTCCGAAAGGGTGAGCCTGCGCCACGCCGTCGCCGCCTTGCTGCGCGAAGGCGCGCCCCCCAGGCCGGAGCTGCTCATACCGGCCGCCGAAGCCGAGTTCTTGCTCCCCTGCGAGATCGGCGATTACACCGACTTCTACGCCTCCCTCCACCACGCCACCAACGTAGGCCGCATGTTCCGCCCGGATAACCCGCTCCTGCCGAATTATAAGTGGCTGCCCGTCGCCTATCACGGCCGCGCCTCCTCCGTGGTGGTGAGCGGCACGCCGGTGCGCCGTCCGGTCGGGCAGGTTGTGGAGACCGCCGGCGCCGCCCCCGTCTTCGCGCCCAGCCGCCGCCTCGATTACGAACTGGAACTCGGAGCCTTCCTCGGCCCCGGCAACGCCCAGGGAGGCAGCATTCCCGTGGCTCAGGCAGCCGATCACATCGTCGGCGTCTGCCTGCTCAACGACTGGTCCGCCCGCGACATCCAGGCGTGGGAGTATCAGCCCCTCGGGCCCTTCCTCGCCAAGAATTTCGCCACCTCTGTTTCGCCGTGGGTCGTCACCGCCGAAGCGCTCGAACCGTTCCGCTGCGCCCCCGCCGCCCGCGACGATGCCGACCCGCAGCCGCTCCCGCACCTTCAAAGCGGACCCGCCGACGCCTACGACATCAACCTCGAGGTCTGGCTCCGCACCCCGCAGATGACCGCTCCCGCCAGGCTCTCCCGCACCAACTTCGCCTCCATGTACTGGACCCTCGCCCAGATGGTGGCTCATCACACCTCCGGCGGATGCAACCTGCGCCCCGGCGACCTGATCGGCAGCGGCACCGTGTCCGGTCCCGACAAGGAGAATCGCGGCTGCCTCCTCGAACTGACCTGGGGCGGACGCGAGCCGCTCCAACTGCCAAACGGCGAAGTGCGCCGCTTCCTCGAAGACGGCGACCAGGTAACCCTCCGCGGCTGGTGCGAAGCGCCCGGCCGCCGCCGGATCGGCCTCGGAACCTGCGTGGGACGGGTGGTTGCGTAGCCGAACTCACGCCGCCTGGTGCGCCGCCACAAACGACACGACGCTCGCGTTGTAAGCCGCCGCGTTATCTTCGTGCATGATGTGCGACGCCCGGGCTATCTCCGTCCGCGCCGCTTCGGGAAGCAACTCCTCCAGCCGGTCCGTCACCCGGTGAAACAGCGATGGACTCTCCTCTCCCTCAATCAGCAGCGTGGGCGTGCGCACCTCCCGAACCCTGTCCACGTCGATCGGCGGAAAGCCCGACCCGAGCAATTCCGCCTTGATGAGGTTGGCCCGCGCCTGCTCCAGCCGCGCCGGACCCAGCCTGCGGAACGCCGCCGCTCCCAGCGTAGCGGTCCCGATCAGCCGCAGCGCCTCCTGCATGTCGTTCCGCTTGAGCGCCGCCGCCGCCGGATCCACTCCTTTCGCGCCGAACCGGACGATCGCCGCCGCCGTGCGCGGCCGGGTGGCCAGCAACCGAATCAGCTCCGCCGGCCTCGGTGGATCGCTCACGAACAGCGTGATGGCCGGCGGTTCCGCCAGAATCAGTGTGCGGACGAGTTGCGGAGCCCGCATCGCCAGCAACAACGCGATGAACCCACCGTAAGAGTGGCCGGCCAGATGAGCCGGCGCCGCGTCCAGAGATCGCAGAAGCTGCTCGAGATCGTCCACGTGTTCCGCCATCGCATAGTCCACCCCTTCGGGAATCGCCTGGTTGGGCCAGTGGTAGCGTCGGCTGTAGGCGATCGTCCGGTATCGTGTGGCGAACTCGCCTTGCTGGTTTTGCCAGGTCCGGTAGTCGCTTGCCGAACCATGTACCAGCACCAGCGGTTCGCCGGCGCCCCGATCGCTGTATTCGAGCGAGGCGCCGCTAAGGGTCAACGTCGGCATGGCTCTCTCCTCGATGGCGCATGCCCTCTCTCGCTTCTTATTTCAGTCTAGCGCCGTGTATCCGCGGACCAGCCATGTTGACGCCCCTTACCTGTACTTATAGAAGTGCTTCATGTATTGGTGGATCTGTTTGTCCCGCCGCTTGCGTGCCTGCGCCGCCAGCGGGTCCGCCAGCCTTTCGTGGCGCGCGGCTTCACCGGCCAGTTTGCGATAGCTCGTCCAGCGCGCGCCATCGAGTTCGCCGCTCGCCAGCGCCGCGGCCACCGCACAGCCCGGTTCGCTGGTATGTGTACAATCGCCGTACCGGCAGCCCGCGGCCAGCGCGCCAATCTCCTCGAATGCCTGGTTCACGCTGTCCTGCCCCGCCCAGAGCTGAAGCTCCCGCATCCCGGGCGTGTCGATCAGCGCGCCGCCTTGGGGCAGCGCCACCAGTTCGCGATGCGTGGTCGTGTGCCGGCCCCGGCTGTCCGACTCGCGCACTTCCGCCGTCTCGAAACGCTCCTCGCCCAGCAGCCGGTTCACGATCGTCGACTTGCCGGCGCCCGAGGAGCCCAGCAGCGCTACCGTGACCCCCGCCCCCAGCTGTGCCGCCAGCGCCTCCATGCCCACTCCGGTGCGGGCGCTGCAAGCGATCGCCGGCACCGCCGGAGCCAGCGCCCTCGCTTCCGCCATCCGCTCTTCCACGCGAGCCGCGAGGTCCGCCTTGTTGAGCACGATTACCGGCGCCGCGCCGCTTTCCGCCGTCAGCGCCAGGTACCGCTCGATCCTCCTGAGATTGAAATCGCCGTCCAGCCCGCAGACCACGAAAACCAGGTCGATATTGGCCGCGACGGGCTGCTGTTCCTCGCGTCTTCCCGCCGCGCGCCGCGAGAAAAGCGTTCGCCGCGGCAGCACCGCTTCGACGATCGCCTGCTGCGCGGATAGCACCCGCGCGGCCACCCAATCGCCCACTACCGGCATGCCCGAAACGTCCGGCGTCACATACCAGAGGCGGCCCGAAGGTTCGGCGTCGCACTCGCCCGCCGCCGTGTAGAGGCGGTACTTGTCCCGTTGAGAGGTGGCGACACGGCCCAATGTAAGGCCCTGCGCCGCAAATGGAGCAAACGCGCCGGCAATCTCTTTGCCGGCAAATTCAAAATTCATGACTGTGGCTCGAACTCGAAAAGGTTGTTGTTTTTCGTAACGCTCGAAGGCAGGACGCCACTCGGCCGGAGCATTCCGCGCGCACCGCTCCCTACGGGGCGGAAAGCGCGGTCCGGGGTGGCGCTAGCGGACAGTCATAGGCAAACTTTAAGATACTCCGCCGGGTCCGCCGGCGCAACATCCGTCAAACGCGGCCGCTCACTGCTCCGGGTTCCGCGGAAATTTCCAGTACGGCAGCCGCACGCCCCGCAGGTAAATCTGGTCCGACCGCAATCCCTCTGGAGCCCAGTAGCCCTTCGAGCCCGCCCACGTGACATAGTCGTCCTGCTCCACCCCGTCCCCGGAAACTCCCAGCCCGCCCGCCAGGCTGCCGTTACGGTAAAGCGGTGCGGATCCCGGAAAGAAGACCACCCCCGACTGGTTCCCGTTCGATTCCTGGTGCCCCTGCGTGCACGGGTTCGCCGAGTCGAATGCGAGCAGCCCGGCAAACGGCCCGGGTTGACTGTTCCAGATGCCCGACGGAAACAGCGGCTGCGATCCGAAGCCGATCGTGCGATTCGTGACCGCCGTATTCAGCGGCACGCCGGGCATGTCCTCCGGGTCGCGCTCCGGCGACGAGAAATAGACCACGTTGCGCGCCTTCGTCACCGCCACGTCGATCGAAAAAATCGTCGCATCGGGCATCCGGTAGACCGCCAGCGGCGCTTCCGTCCAGGTCCCCCACCGCAATCGCCATCCTCGTCCGCGACCCCGCCGGCAGCCGGATGGCGGCGCGCGTGCGGTTCGCCGTGTCCAGCGCATTCTGCACGATGCCCGCCACTTCTTCCGCCGATAGCACTCTTCCCGCGCGCGGCTCCACCAGCCAGCCCTCGGGCGCTTCGACGCCGTCCAGCGGCCCCAGCTCGAAGGTGCCGCCGGGCTCCGCGGCCGGCGTCGCGGGCCTCGGGTTCACATACGGCAGCCGGAATCCATCCAGAAAAACGGCCCCCGGGAAGGGAAGCGGCAGGCGTACCGAAAGTCCGGCGCCCTGCGCTCCTCTCACGGCCGCAAACTCGTTCCGATCGTCGCTGTCCAGGCCCGCCACCCCGATGCCTCCCACCACGGTCACACCGTCGCGAAACAGCGGCACGCCTCCCGGAACCGTCGCGATTCCCCGGCTGTATCCGTTGCCCGCCGCATTGAGCAGCCGCGGCAGGCCGGGCAAGCCGAGATCGCACCCGCGGTTCGAGTTCTCGATGCCGAACAGCGCGCCCGCCGGCTGATTCGGAATCCCCTCCGGAAAATTCGGCCGGCTGATGGCGCGGATGGTGCGCGACGAGAGCGGCGTTCCGTAACTCGCGAAGAAGGCCCCGGTGCGCGCCAGCGAGAGCGCCTGCTCCACCTCCTCATCGCCCGCGTCCGGCCGCCTGTAAACCGCCAGCGGATTGCCGGGACGGTCCACCACCACGATCGCCACGCGGTCGCCCGCCGCCGACAGGGCGGCATTGTTGACCACCGCTTCCACTTCCGCCGCGCTGATTTGCGCCAACACCGCAGCCGGAATCAGCAGCAGACCCATGCCGGCCCACAAAACGTTCTTCGTCATCGCTGCCTCCCCGGCACTTCGTCCGTCACCGTATAAACAACCCCATTTCGCAGGTACAGCTTCTGCATCTCCTCGAGCCCCATGGGCCGCGCGCCGATTCGACCGAACACCGCAAGCTGGTTGCCGCTCTCGTCCACCGCGCGGTCCCGGTCGAGCCCGCGTGAGAGCGCGATCGCCTCGCCGCGCGTCCGGTACGTCGCGATCACCCGCGGCTCGGGACGCGGGCTGAATCCCCACAGGTCCTCGCTCGACTTCGGGCTGATGAGTTGCAGCACCTTCAGCCCATGCCCCCCATCGGCCACATACGCGAACGCGCTCGCGTTGGTCATCCCGATCTTCACCGCCCGCGCGTCCTTTACGCCCGTGAAGAATACCGGCGCACCCGGCTTCTCCGGCCGTTCCACGTCCACCATCGCGAGCCCCTGCGCGCCCGCCGCGACATACGCCCACGTCCGCGCCACGTACACATCGTGCGCCTCCCGCAGCGCCACCCCCGCCTTCACCACCGGATGCCGCACGTCGGTAATGTCGATCGTCTTCAGCCCTTCGGCGTCGCACACGAACGCGTAGCGGAACTGGATGGCGCTATGTCCCGCGCCCGCGAGCGGCACCTCCGCCACGATCTCCGGCTTCAGCGGATTCGCCAGGCTCACGATCGCGACGCCCCGGTCGCACGATACGTACGCGTAGTTGCCCGCCGTCACCACGAAGTTCGCCCCCTTCAGGCGGCCTTCCGGATTGAACGCGACGGCCCGCCGCAGGAAGTTATTCCGCGGATCGCCATCGAGCAAGGTGGCCGCGTTGATCAGCGATCAATCCCTCCTCCGCATCGGCCACATACAGGAACGCGTAGAGCGGGTGAATCGGCTGCTCCTCGTTCTCCGGCTTGCGGCGCCGCGCCGGATCCACGCCCAGCGTGGTCGGCGACGCGATCCAGCGCGCGTCCTTCGTCTTCACGCTCAGCCTCTGCCCCAGCGGCGAAACCGGCGCGGTCACCATGCGCTCGGCGAAGGCCCTTGTTGTCGATGTTGGCCACGTCGTACACCTCCACCCCGTCGCGGCCCTTGGCGGCGTACAGATACTCCCCGCGCAGTTGCAGGCTCAGCACCTTGCCCGCCGTGCTCGTACGCCTCGGTCAGCCGTGTCTTGGTGAAAGCGTATCCTCGGGATACGCCAGCTTTTGCAGATAGCTGCCGATCACCGCCTGCGGCTCGTCGTGCTCGGTCACCGCCACGCGCTTCGAAGCCGTGCCTGCCCTCGCCCACGTACACGTAGCGCCCCATGAAGTTGACGAAGTCCGTGCCCTGCAGCAGCAGTTGCGCCATCCAGGCGTTGTTGTCGTTGTCGCGCGATAACGTGGCAGTCCGTGCACGTGCGGGTCTCGCGCGTGCGCACCGTGTGCGGAAAGTGCGGGTTGAACGCCTGCCCGCTGTACCCTTCCGCTCGAGATCGTCTGCTGCTGGTGATAGATCCATTCGCGATTGGCGTTTTGCGATCTCACCAGCACCGCGCTCGAAGAACGCACCGGCACGATTTTGTTTTTCTTCGCCGTGCTGTCCAGGCCCAGCATGAACACGTCGTCGCGCAGCACCTGGAAGTTGTAGGTGGTGAAGTTGCGCGTGTTCACGTCGCCCTCCCAGTGCAGCGACGGCCGGTTCGCGTTGGCCTTCATGGAAAGGTGGCAGCCGAAGCAACTGGTCATCCAGGAGGTGTGGCAGGTGTAGCAGGACATGCGCTCGTCGGAGTGGGCCAGCGGTCCGCTCGGGTCGCCCGCAAGTCGCGCCGTCGCGCTGCATCGTCTTCGCCCAGCGCGCCTTGTCGTTGTAATTGTAACGATCCCGGGCGTGACCGAATCGAGCACCTGGGAAACCGCCCATTCCTCGTCCGGCTCCACCATCGAGCGCTGCATCAGCTGCCCGTCCGACCCACTCGAATCGCCGCGTGCCGAACGGGGTGCGCAGCAGCGCCAGGTCGTGCCGCCGCCTCCGGCGCCGCCGTGTTCGGACGTCTTGCAGCGTAGCCGCGTGCGCGGACCGAGCCGTGGCAGTCCACGCAATCGATCTCCACCGCCGCGCGCGGCTTCGCCGTACAGCTGCCCGTTGCCGTGGCAGTCCTGCTCGAAGTGGCAATCCACGCAATGCATCCCCTTGTCGAGGTGGATGTCGCTCAGGTGCACCGCCTTCTCGAACTTTCTGCGGGTCGTTGAAATCGACCTTGCGGTCTTCCGCGTCCAGCCAGTTCCCCTTGCGGTCGTGCTTGTAGACGGCGCGGTAGACCCAGCCGTGGCCGTTGAAATCGGCGAACTGCGTCTGCTTCAGCTTCGGATTGAGGTCGGTGAGATTGCGCAGAAACTGCGGGTCCGACCAGTTGCCTCGAGCGATGCCGCCTCCGGATTGCGGACCAGCGCCTCGGCCGCATCCGCCGGCGCTCCACTGCTTGCTCTTCGCCGGGTACATCGCGTCGCCGTCGGTCTCGTTGTCCCACCACATGTAGCCGAGATACTGCGACGCGTAGGACGTGCCCGGATGCATGTGGCACACCACGCACTGGCTGGACGGAATGGTCCGCGTCAGCCGGTGCCGGATCGGGTGGCCCGCCTCGTTCTTGGGATCGTGGGATCCGAGGTGGCGCTGTAGCCCAGGTGCCCGCGCGCGGCATAGGGGCCCGAGTGCGCCGGGTCGCGATCGTTGGCGTAGACCACGTGGCAGGCCGTGCAGCCCGACGAGCGGTAGTCGCCCGGCTGGTCGTTCGTGCCGAGAAACGAGAGCAGCGGATCGGCAGGCGCGTGCGCTGCAGGCCCTGGAACACCGGGTCGGTGCGGGTCAGCGTGCCGAAGCCGCGCGTTGCTGAGCCGGTCGTCGCCGCGCTCGAAAACGCGCAGCGTGTTGCCGGGCTGCGTGGCCTCGAATTGCGGCAGCGGCCACAGCGCCGGCAGCAGCGCCTTCAGCCTGCATCTCCGCGGCCGAGGGCGCCGGCACCGCCTGCCAGTTTCTGCGCCACCCCTCCGCGGCTGTAGCTCTCGCCGAACGCCGGGCGTTTGTCGGGATAGGCGCCGTTGTTGTAGAGCGCCGCGCCCCACAGAAACGCGCCGTGCGTCATCATGCTGGCTTCGGACCTTGTCCACGATCGTCCCGTGGCACGCCTTAGCCCCGCACGTTTCGGCCGCGACGCGCAGATCGCCCGGATTCACGAAGCGCACGAACTCCGGGCTCTCGCGGTTCAGCAGCGTGTAGCTGCGCACCGGGTTGGCGGTGGACGTCCAGCTCGTCCGGGATTGCGCGGCGCGACGTGCGCCGCGCGTCTTGTCCGTCGTGTCGGCGCGTCCGCCGTGGCAGTCGGTGCACGCCAGGCGGACCGCCGGCGAGGCGTGCATCGGCTCGATGCCCACGTATGGCACTTCGCGATTCGCACCCCGAATTGGCTGCGCCTGGGCGGCAGCGGCGGCCAGCAGCAACAGAGACCAGCAGAGCGCATCAGAACACCATCCTCAGGTTGATGAAGCCGGAGAACAGCGTGCGGCCGCGTGTAGATGTCCTTGAACCCGCGCGCCGGGAATCAGCGCGCCGACGCCGCCCGGTGATCACGATGTTGTCGCTCAGCAGCGGGCGGTATTGCACGCCGAACCCGGTGTCGACTCCGATGGCGTGGCGGATACGCGCTCTGGAACAGCACGCGCCTCCAGAACTTCGGTGCGGTGAAACGCGCCCAGTTCACGTTGAGGGTGGCGCGCAGCTTGGGCGTGATCTTCGCGTCCAAGCCCGCGTTGAACAGCAGGATGCCGGGGTTGATGAAGTTGGCCTGGCCTTCGAACAGCCCCGGCGCGCATGGTCGGGCATCAGGCTGTTCGGCGCCGAACAGCAGCACGCCCGTGCCGGTGAGCGGGATCGGCTGGCGATTCAGAAAATTGGTGCCGCCGGCCGCGAATGCGTTGTTGATCAGCCCGCGGTCCGCCAGCGCCGGATTGCCGAGAAAGCCTCCGCCGGCGAACTGCTGGTTGGGCACGATGGCGTCGAAGCCGTCGCGCTGGCCGTCGTCCAGGTCGCGGTCGCCCGAGGTGAGAAGCGCCGAGACCTTGCACGTCATCCAGTCCTTCTCATAGGCCGACTTCCAGCGCCGCCAGCTGCGCATGGATGTGCTGCGGATTCTGTCGGCGGGGATCGGGTTGCAGGTCGTCGCGCCCGAACGCCTCGTAAAACGCGTGCGAGATGTTGATGCGGCCGATGTGGCCGTCGCCCGAGATGCCGGCATAGCAGCGCGCGGATCTTGTGCGGCAGCGGAAGCCCGATGGGCGCGGGACGCACCAGGAACCCGTTCTTATCGATCAGGAACGACGGCTGGTCGTGGTTGTAGAGCGCGCTGAAATTCAGGTTGTAGCCCTTGGTGAGGAAATCGTTCCAGTAGAGATTGGCGGCCGAGACCGACTGCTGCCGGTTGCGCCAGCGGTTGAGGCCGCTGTTGGTGTCCTTTTCGAGCATGTTGAAGTACGCCAGGTTGTACTGGAAGACGTTGTTGTGGAACGTGCCGAACAGGCGCGCGCCGGGCTGCTCGTCGGAGATAGATGAAGCCGCGGAAATCGCTGGTGAATCGCTGGATGCCCAGCGCGCAGCGAGGTGAAATCGAAATGCGCCCGTTCGCTGAACAGGCGCTTTTCGAAGAACAGCTCCTGCAATGCCCACGTTGCTGTCGGTGCGCCGGTAGCCCTGCCGCACGTCGCTGTTCGATCAGCGCGTTCTCCCGCGCCAGCGCGTAGTTGATGTTGAACTCGGGCGTGATGCGGATCTCCCAATCCACCGGCCGGAATCCGGCGCTGCCGCGGAACAGGTCCAGGCTGAAGCGGAAATTCTGAATCACCGCGAACTGCTCGCCGCGTCCGAAAAAGCCGTATTCGCCGGGGCTCGCCGCGCTGGCCACGCTCGGCACCGGGATGCGGCGCGTCTGCGCCGTCGTTTCGCTCAGACCCGTGAACACGAAGAAGTAGCGGCGGCCCACAATCGGGTAGTCGCCTTTGATCGGATTGCGGTGATACGGATCCCACAGCCGCGAGGTCGAATAGATGGCATCGAGCGCCCCATCGTCGTACCGCGACGAAAGCGCCGCCGGAAAAATGTACCAGCGGTTGCGGATGGCGGTCGCGCGGATAGCCGGAATCGCGGCCGCCCTCTCCGGCGCGGCCCCAACCGCGCGCGGCAGCTTGTTCGATGCATCCGGCCCCGGCGTCGACACCGGCGAGGGCGTTCCCCGAAGCAGCGGTCGCAGCCGGTCCTCGGACACCGGAGCCGCCGGAATCACCGGGCGCGCCGCAGGCTTCGCAACCGGAATCGCGGGCGCGCCTTTGCGCGGCAGTTTGCGAATCGGCGTTGCCGGCACCGCGGGCGTCCGGTCGGGCTGACGCCCCTTTCGCGGCAACTGCGCGTTCTGCCCGAAGATCGCCGGCGAAATCAAAAGCGCGGCGAGCCACCCTGCGTTAGTTCGCTGCATTTCGAAACAGCGCCGCGAATTCGGCGGGTTTGTAAGTGCTCGGATGCTCCAGGTAATCGTACAGCGGGGTGAGCGCTTCCGGCCGGCCGCCCAGCGCGTCCAGGCTGAGCGTCGCCTGTTCCGCCGCATTGACGCCCGCCTCGGCGATGCGCTGGATGTTGGCGCTCAGCGCGCGCACCACGGCCGGCCCTTCGATAGTCTGCGCCAGAAACCTCGCCGTCAGCGCATCGGCGATGCCCGCCACCGCGCGCGCCGCATCCGCAATGCCCGCGCCGTCGGTGAACCGCGAAGCCACCGCATTCCCGAGCCGCCCCATTGCGCTCTCGAGCGCCGGCCTCTGGTCGGGCGCAGCCACACCCGCCAGTTCGCGCAGAACTTCGAACCGCGCCGCGTTCACCTGCAGCGTCCCCGGCTTGCGGCCCGCGTAGCCGCGCTGGATGCGCCAGCTCTCGGCGCGCAGGTCGTGATGGCACTGGTAGCATTCGAGGTCGGAAAACTCGGGCCAGCTTCCGCGCGGCGTCCGCCGCCAGCAGCCGCATGCCTTCGCCGAGCGCAACCGACTGTCCCACGGCCCACGCGCGCAGCCGCGTCGGCGGCCGGACGCGGCGCGGTGGTGCGCGGGCTGCGCCGCATCGAAGCTCTCCAGCTCGAACGCCAGGTCCGGGTGCCCCGCGGCGATCAGTTCATGGTCCACCACCTGCTCGCCCGTGCCCAGGTGGCAGGCAAGACACGTCTTTGCGCGCACCTCCACCCGGCGCGTATCCGATCATGCCCACCCTCACGCTCGCCTCGTGCGAATCCTTCCGCGTATGCGGCCCCAGCCACTGCTCGGCGGCGCCGTGGCACGCCTCGCACGCCACCCCGTCGGAACGCGATTTCTCCGGCGACCCCGCCACGTGGCACGACGCGCACCGCCGGTCCCGCGTCGCATCCGCGATCTTCAGGATCTGCGCCATCCGCTTCCCGCGCGGATCCACCAGCGCCTTGTAGGCGCGCGCGTGCTTATCCGAGACCGACCAGGTGGCGTACTCGTTGCCGAGAATGCGGCTCTCGCTCTCCGGCGAGCGGCGTTGTGGCCCCGTGGCAGTTCGACGATGCGCAACCGCCCGCGCCGATATACGAATCCGGCGTCGTTTGCGCCGCAAGCAGCGCCGCAGCGCAGAGCTGGATCAGGAACGCTTTCATAGCTTTTTCACCGGAAGATCAGTACCGCCGCCAGCGCCAGCCCCAGCACCACCGCCACCGCGATCGCGAGGTAGAGTGCCGTCTGGCTGGACTTCGCCGCCGCCGCCCTCCCCCCGAGCGGCGCGCCGCACTGGATGCAAATCGTGGTGCCGGGTTCGTTTCGCGTCGTGCACGACGCACAGTATCGCCATGCCGGCCCGGCCTCCGTCTTGGGCGCCTCCGCGGGTTTCTGCACCGGCGCGGAAGGAACCGGCCGCACCACCACCCGCGTCTTCTCCGCATCGCCCGCCGCCGCCCGCGGACGCTGCAGCACCCGCGTCTTCTCCGCGTCCCACTCGGGCGCCGGTTGTGCCCGCATCATGCGCGGCGCGCCGCCATCCGCCGCGGAAATTTGCGGAGCCGCCGCGGCCCCCAGCTCCCGTGTTACCCGGCACAGCGACAACGCCTGCCTCAGTTCGCCTCCGGTTTGCAGCCGCCGCGACGGGTCCTTTTCGAGCGCCCTGCCGAGAATAAATTCGAGGCCCTCCGGCGCATCTGGGCACAGTCCCTTCAGCTTCGGAGCCGGCTCGAAAACGATCGCGCTCACCACCTGCGCCAGCGTCCGGTCCCGCGCCGAGAACGGATGCCGTCCGCTCGCCAGTTGAAAAAACACGATCCCCGCCGAAAACACGTCCGATGCCGCCGTGCAGCGTTCCCCTCGAATCTGCTCCGGCGACATGAAATTCAGCGTGCCCAGCGAGGAGCCCGCCCGCGTCAGCTCCGATTCCGCCACCCGGACCATGCCGAAATCCAGCACCCGCACCGTTCCCGACTTCTCCAGAAACAGATTCGCGGGTTTGATGTCGCGGTGCACCAGGCGGTGGTCGTGCGCGTATTGAAGGCCCGCGCACACCTGCTCCATGATCGACAGCTTCTCGTCCCAGGAAAACGCCCGCCCCGAGCTCATCGCTTCACCCAGGTCCGCTCCCTCCAGCAGTTCCATGGCCTGGTACAGCATCCCGCCCGCTTCGCCCATTTCGAAAACGCGCACCAGGTTCGGATGATCCAGCGTGCGGCACGTCTCCGCTTCGCGCGTGAATCGCTCCCGCGTCTCCGGCGTCAGGTTGGCCAGCGATACCGCTTTGATCGCTACCATACGCCCGTCCGCGGCCCGCGCGCGGAACAGCGTCTGAGCGCCCCCGTGCAACACCTCCAGTATTTGAAAGGACCCGATTTTATCCACCGTCATACTCCAGCAGGACCGCCGTAATGTTGTCCGGCCCGCCGCGTTCGTTGGCGCACCGCACCAGCATTTCCACCTTCTCCCGTGCCGTCGTCCCGCCCATCAGAATCTGCCAGATCGTGTCCTCGGATACCGGCCCGTGCAACCCGTCCGAGCACAAAAGGATCCGGTCGCCGCACGCCAGCCTTTCCACCTGCGTGCGCACCAGCACCTGTTCGTAAATTCCCACCGCCATCGTGAGCACGTTGCGGTTCGGCATGTGGCGCAGCCGTTCTTCGCGTGAAGCCCAGCTTGGTCCGCAATTCGTTGGCGAAGTTCTGGTCGTAGGAAAGCTGCCGCAGCACGCCCCCCCGCAGCAGGTACGCGCGGCTGTCTCCCGCATTCCCGATCACCAGTTCCGCGCCCCGCCACAGCGCCAGCACCACCGTCGATCCCATTCCCCGGCAGTCCCGCTGCCCGGCCGATTCCGCGAACACCCGCAGGTTGGCCGCGCGCACCGCCTCTTTGCAAATCTCCTCCAGCGTCAGCCCCGGCTCCGGACATCGCAGATATTTCAGGGCCTCCTCCACCGTCAGGGCGGAGGCCACCTCCCCGCAGTTCGCGCCCCCCATCCCATCCGCCAGGACCGCCGCGTGCAGCGACGCCTCGATCGCAAACGCGTCCTCGTTGTTCGCCCGCCTGCGGCCCGGATCGGTCATTCCGGCGTAGATCAACGCGCCACCCCCACCGCAATCAGCCTCTCCGTGGGTTGTCGCACGGGCTCTTTTTCGAGCTTCCGGTCGTGATAGAGGTGGCACTCGGAACAGCGGTCCATACCGGCGTCGGACCGGCCGTGACACGGAAGACATGTCTTCATGCCAGGAACCAGAACGTCCGCCGTCTTCACGCTCGCGCGCGCCGCGGTGTGGCACGATTCGCAGGCTACCGGGCGGTGGGTGCGGTGCTCGAACTCCGTGTGCGGCAGCCACCGGACGCCCTCCGGATATCGTCCGGCGATCCGCCCCGCTTTCGCCGCCGCCGGATCGCCCTCGTGGCAGTAACCGCATTTCCGATCGAACAGGTACCGCTCCGCATCGTTCGTCACGCGCGCCAGCCACGCCGACGCGCCGGGCTGCGCCGCCAAGTCGTTGCCCACCGGCCGCCGCGCCATTCCCGGATCCGCCGCCAGCGCATCGCGGTACGCCTTCGCCACGTACTCCCGGATCGCGTTGGCATCCTTCGCGTGAGGCGCCGGAGCGGCCCCCGCCCCCAGCACGCGATCCACATCGAACTCCAGTTCCCGCGCGTGGCACGACTTGCAGTTCCTCTCGAAGGTGACCGGCAGCAGCGCGCCTTCCCGCGACCCGCGGTCCGTCGCATGGCAGTCCGTGCACTGCATCGGCAGCTTCATCCCGCGGAGCGTCTTCGGCTGCGAAGGCATGTGTATCGCGTGGTTCAGCTTCAAGGGCCGCGTGTCCCGCGCCGAAACCGCCGCAAATTCGGAATGCCGGCCCGCGCGGAATGCCGTGATCTCCCGCCCTTTGATGGTCGACGCCGTTCGCGTGCGCCGTCAGGTTGGCATGGCACGCCGTGCAGTTGCCGTCCGCCACCCGCACCAGCAGGGTCTCGCCCCGGTGCTCCGCATGGCATTGCGCGCACCGCGGCGTCGAGCGGGCATGCATCGTGTGCGCGCCGGAATCGTGGCATTTGCGGCAGCTCGCGTCGCGCTACTCCCGCAAACGCCTGCGCATGGCACGCTTCGCAGCGGTCGGCCAGCAACGCGTGCGCCCGCGAAACCGGCCCGCTCGTCAGCGCCTTCCGCCCACCTACGCCCAAGCACCAGCGGCACGCAGGCGAGCACCGCCAGCGCCGTTACTCCCCACGTGAGCCGGCTGCGCAGAACAGCCATCGCCCCTGCACGCCGCAGGTAGTTCAGGTCCAGCCGCTGCGCCAGGCCTTTGGTGTCGCGAATGCGGCGCTGATATTCGAAAGGTTTTTCCTCTTTCGCCATATCAGTACCTCAACGCCAGCACCGCGTGCGCCGCAATCAGCACCAGGAAGGCGAACGAAACCGGCACGTGCACCAGCAGCCACCCGTGCAGCCACAGGTGCAGGCGACGCTGCACCAGCAGTTGCCGCCGTTCTTCGCAGATCTCTTCGAGATCGTGCAGCACGTTGTGCGCAGCCACCGGCATGATCGTGCGGAGATGCGAGAAATAGGCCGCCACCCGCGCCCGCGAAGCAAACAGTTGCCGGCAATACGCGCCCGGACGGTCCGCCAGAAACGGCCGGATCTCCTCCACAAAGTGAGCCCGCAGCGCCCGCCGCGCATTCTCCTCCACCTCCATCTGCGGCGCACTCTTGCGCTTCTCGACTGCCGCCTGCACCTTTTCCGCGGCGCTCTTCTTCTGCGCCGGATCGAAGTACTGCTTCACCCCGCCGGCGCGGACGAATTCCTCCGCCTCTTCTTCCTCCAGCCCCAGGTCCGCCGTGACGAATTCCACCCGCTCCGCCGGCTTCCGCGCGCAGCCCGCGGATCACGGCCGGGATCTGCTCGAACATCGTTTCGCGCGCCACCAGTTCCGTCATTCGCCTCGGAATGTAGTTCTGCAGCGCCACCCCGAAAATTCCGCTCCCGACGATCGCGGCGAACAGCCACATCAGCAGCCCGGCCAGGCCCGCGCCCCAGCGGAAACCGGAGTGCATCAGGATCAGCAGGAACGCCAGCAGCCCCAGCCACAGTGTGCGCCCGCAGCCAGGTCCTCACCCGGCCCAGCGGCGAGGCCGGATACCGCTTGCGGAGTCCCAGCAGGCACTCGAACACGATCGATGCCGGTCCCCAGCGGCCGCGAAAAACAGGCCCATGAACGAGCCGCCCCGCGCGCCCGTTGCGGCGATGCCGCCGCATACGCGGCGTAGGCCGAGCGTGACAGGCACCAGCGCCGCAGTTGCCGAGAGCGCCGCCGCCCGCGATTGTCCGCCGGTCCAGGATCATTGCACCTGGCCCCCGATAGAATTCGAGCTGCATCTCGCCCATCTCCATCACGTCGCCCGGCCGCAGTTCCATCTCCGTCACCGGATTGCCGTTGACCAGCGTGCCGTTGGTGGAGTTGAGGTCCCGCAGCATGAAGCGGCCGCCCTCGCACACGATCGCCGCCTGGGCGCGCGACATCAGCGTGTCGTCGGCAAAGCGGTAGTCGTTGCCCGCGCCCGCGTCCGAATGTCGTCGAAGGGTACCGCAACTGGAGGAAGGCGCCGGCGCGCGGGCCGGAGATCGATCTTCAGCCGCGGCAGCATGTTCGAGCACTTCGTCCACATTGGAGTAAATCCGCGTCTCGACCGCTTCCGCCGACGCGTCCGGCCGGGGCAGACGGCGCGGCCGCCGGTACGGGCACGGCAGTTGCATGCCCGCCAGGTCGCGCGCGAAGAACGTCTTCGGCTCCACCCGGATGGCGGCGTCGTGCGGGCAGGCGCGCACGCAGTTGGGCTCCGGGAAATTCGGCGCACAGATCGCACACCACCGCTTTCGGCCGCGGCTCGGCCTTCTGCTTGCGGCCGCGGATCCTGTACCTGCACCACGTTGATGTTGCCGTACGGGCAATCGGTCGCGCAGTTGCCGCAGCCGATGCACCAGTCCTCGATCACGATGTCCAGCGTGGCCTTGCGCCGGATCGAACCCACCGGACAGCGCGTCATGCACAGCGGATCCATGCAGGCGCGGCAACTGGTCGCCACCAGGTAGTTCTCGAAGCGCAGACCGTCGCGCACCAGCCGCGTGACGCCGTCGTCGTGCGTGGCGACGCACGCCTTCACGCACTCGTCGCAGCGCGTGCACTTGTCCAGGTCGAGCAGCAGCAGGTTCTGCCCCTGCATCAGCTCCTGTTCGAGAAAGCTCGAAAGCGAGGCCTGCTGCACGCGCCCGAGCAGTTCGCAGATCCATCTGCCGCCGCGCCCGCGCCGACCTCCGTGATGCCGGCCGCCACCTCCGGAAACTCCGCCCAGCATCGCGGCGAAATCGTCGGCCTTGATGCGCACCAATTGCACGAAATCCACCGCCGTGCAGGTGGCGGTGCGCCGGCCGGCCTGCAGCGGATCCTCCATCACTTCGAAGGTCGTTTCGCCGATGACGAAAGCTTTCGCCCGGGCGAGACCAGCGCGCTCTCCACCGGCTTGCATCCGGAACGTGATCGGATTCTTGCCCGTAGGCAGCGGTAACACGCGAAGCTGCTTGCCCTCCACCCGCAGCGCGGCATGCTCGCGCGAAATGTACTCGTCCCACGGCACCGCCAGCCGCCGCTGTCCGGAGCGCGGCCCACCGGCAGATCTTCGCTCGAAACCGCCGCCTCCGCCATCTGTCCCGCCTTGCCGTCCCCGCGCGCGCACGCGGAAATACCGGCGGCAGCAGGCCCATCTCCCCGAAATACGAGCCGCGCGAAAGATAAGTCAGCACCAGTTCGCCGCCCGGGAAAATCTGCGAGACCTTCACGAATCCCATGCGGATCAGGTAGAACGAATCGGCGATCTCGCCCTGCCGGCAGATCACCTGCCCCGGCGCCACGTCCACCAGTTCCACCCGTTCCCGCAGCGCGTTCAGAAACTCCGGGCTCAGGTTGCGAAACGTCGGGAACCGAGCGCAGGTGGCTGTCGAGCGCGCGGCGTCCGGTAGTTCCGGTTCAGCTTCTCCTTGAAGGCCGGCGCATTGTAAAGGACGTTGTTCAGGATGTTCGGCAGCATCTCCAAGCACCACCACGTCCGTCTTCGCCCGCGCCGTCGCCGAGCGCGGATAGAACTTGGGCCGCTTGAGCCGCTCCTGCTTGAGTCGCCGCCAGCGCCGCCAGTTCGCCGATCAGGTCGCCCGCGTATACCTCGGCGATCGGATCGTCCATCGGCAGGTCCACCGGCGCGTCGATGGGGATGTGCGTGCGCGCCCCCGCTCGCCGCCTCGGCCGCTGCCGGAACGCCTTTCATGTAGTTGGTGATCTTGGAGAGGCTGCCGAACAGCCACCCGCCTCCGCTCGAGCGCCGGCTCTCCGCCCGCGATACCGGGTTCTGAATGAGTAGATTCGATCGTCCCAGAAAGGATGTAGAAGGCCGTGGTACCGTTCTCGCCCTCCCGCATCAGCATTTCGCCCGCGCGATACTCCTTCCGGGCGATCGCGCCGGGGAACTTGTCCCAGATCTCCTTCCGGATCCCGGCAAAGTCCGGAATCGCCGCCAGCTCCTCGGCAGAAAGCAGGCTCCCCCCCAGGTCCGCCGCGAGGATTACGTCTTTTGCCATCCCCAGTCCTGTGCGATTTGGTTCAGTATGTCAGATTTTGAGACAAACCAACAAAAGAACTGGTACTACCAAGCCTGATCCGATCGGCAGGTGAACGGCATCCATAGCTGAGGGAGGTTCCCGTGACAGAGCTCCAGATATTGGCCGTGGTTGTCCTCGGCGCCATGTGCGGAAGCGAATTAAACGTGGCGGCTTTCGCCCATCCCATGCTGAACCGGCAGTCCCTGGCCGTGCGCATACCCCTTCGATCGTCCCTTGCGGCGTTACTTGGCCGTGTAATGCCGTTCTGGATGGCGGCGTCCACTTTGCTCAATTTGCTCCTGTTGCTGCCGTTCGCTCATCTGAACGAGCCCGCATGGCGGCTGGCCCTGATTGCGTTCGTCATCCAGGTCGGCGCCATCCTCTTTTCCATCGCCGGTCTGGTTCCAATCAATAACAGAATCAAAACGTGGACCCCGCAATCGCTCCCCGGGAACTGGGCGGCGCAGCAGCATCGGTGGGATCTCTACCACTGGTTGCGCACCTGTGCCCTGATCGCGGCGTTCGCAATCCTGGTGCTCAGCGTCGGTACATAGTACGCCACGCCACCGCGGCACTCCGATTGCACCGGACCCTTAACTGCCGAAAGAACGCTCCATCCTGGCATCCGGGCGCCTGCTGTTGCGGGCGCTCCACTCGCGCAATTACCGCCTCTTCTTCGAAGGCCAGATCGTCTCCCTCATCGGCACCTGGATGACGCGCGTCGCGATGAGCTGGCTGGTTTACCGCCTGACCGATTCTCCGTTTCTGCTCGGGTTGACCAGCTTCGCCAGCCAGATCCCGATTCTGTTCCTGACCCCCATCGCCGGCGTTTGGGTGGACCGCTGGGACCGCCATCGCACGCTCGTGATCACGCAGATTCTGTCCATGCTGCAGTCGCTCGCGCTGGCGGCCCTGGCGCTCGCCCATGTGATTACCATCGCGGAGGTCCTGCTGCTGGCGCTGGCCCAGGGCGCGATCAATGCCTTCGACATGCCGGCCCGCCAGTCGTTCGTGGTCGAGATGATCGAGCAGCGCGAGGACCTTGGTAATGCCATCGCGCTGAATTCCTCCATGGTCAACGCGGCGCGGCTGGTGGGGCCGGCCGTGGCGGGAATGCTCATCGCCGCCGTGGGCGAGGGCTACTGCTTCCTCATCGACGGTATCAGTTACGTGGCCGTGATCGCGTCGCTGCTGGCCATGCGCCGTCCTCCGGCCAAGCCCCGTCCGGCCTCGCGCAACCTCGTCCAAGAGATGCAGGAAGGCTGGCGATATGTCACCGAATCGCGCGCCATTCGCTCGGTCCTCCTGTTCCTCACGCTGGTGAGCGTCGTCGGCATGCCCTACACGGTTCTCATGCCGATCTTCGCCACTTCGGTGCTGGGCGGAGGCCCGCACACGCTAGGGTTTCTGATGGCGGCGGCGGGTCTCGGTGCGCTCGCCGGAGCCGTCGCGCTGGCCATGCGCAGGAGCGTTCTGGGTCTGGGCAGAGTCATCGTCTGGTCGGCCGGCCTCTTCGGCGTGGGGCTGATCGGGCTCGGGTTCTCGCGGCTGCTCCCGCTTTCGCTCGCCGCCGTCGCCGCCGCCGGTTTCGGCATGATGCGCCACATGGCATCCAGCAACACCATCGTCCAAACCATCGTTGACGAGGACAAGCGCGGACGGGTGATGGCCTATTACTTGATGGCCTTTCAAGGACTGGCGCCCTTCGGCAGCCTCGCCGCCGGCTTCGTCGCGGGCAGAATCGGCGCGCCCGCCACGATCGTCTGCGGCGGCATCCTGTGCCTCGCAGGCGCCCTCTGGTTCTCGATGAGATTGCCGGGGATCCGCCGCGAAATCCGGCCCATCTACCGCGAGCTGGGCATTCTCCCGAAGGCCGCCCCGCCGCTGCCTGAGACCTAAAGCTCGCCTTCCACCCGCCTGCTTCCATTTTATCGTGCGCCCCCGGGCTTGCGGCAATACCCGGGCCGTGCCGCATAATCGTCAGCCTATAGCCAAAACCTGCGGTTGTCGTCCGCACCAGGGAGGGAGCGATGGGCAGCTACGTGTTGGATTTCCACGAGATCGACCGGACGCAGGTCGCCGTGGCCGGCGGCAAGGGCGCGAACCTGGGGGAGCTTTCGCGCATCGAAGGCCTCCGCGTGCCGGCCGGCTTCTGCGTGACGACCGACGCCTTCCAGCGGATCCTGTCGGAAGCGCCGTCGCTTGACGACCGCCTCCATGAGCTGTCGCGTCTCCAGCCGGAAGACCGCGAGGCGATCGGCGCGCTCACCGCGGAGATCCGCCAGACCCTCGAAGCCGTCGCCATCCCCGGCGACCTGGCCGCCGCAATCGCCCGCCCGCTCGCCCGGCTCGGCCCCCAAGCCGCCTACGCCGTCCGATCCAGTGCCACCGCGGAGGACTCGCCCTCGACCTCCTTCGCCGGCCAGCACGACACCTACCTGAACGTCGTTGGGCCGGCCGCGATCCTCCGGCACGTCAGCCGCTGCTGGGCTTCGCTCTTCACCGCGCGGGCCGTGACCTACCGCCTGCGGAACGGCTTCGATCACCGCAAGGTCCGGATGGCGGTGGTCGTGCAGCGGATGGTCTTCCCCCACGCCGCCGGCATTCTTTTCACAGCCGACCCCGTCACCGGCAACCGCAAAATCGCCTCCGTCGAAGCCGGCTTCGGCCTCGGCGAAGCCCTCGTCTCCGGCTTGGTCAACGGGGACGTCTACAAGGTGCGGGACGGCCGGATCCTCGCCAGCAAGGTCGCCGCGGCAATCGAGCCGGCGCTGACCGATGCGCAGGTCGTGCGGCTCGTCCACCTGGGCCGGCGGATCGAAGCGCACTTCGGCTGTCCCCAGGACATCGAATGGTGCCTCCTCGACGATGGCTTTGAATTCGTGCAGAGCCGGCCGGTCACGACGCTGTTCCCCATCCCCGCGGCCGCGGACCACGAGAACCACGTCTACATCTCCGTCGGCCATCAGCAGATGATGACCGACGCCATCAAGCCCCTGGGGATTTCCCTTTGGCAACTGACGGCGAGTGGGCCAATGTACGACGCCGGCGGGAGGCTGTTCGTCGACTTGACCCGGGCGCTGTCGTCCCCCGCCAGCCGCGCCGGACTCCTGGAGATGATGGGGAAACACGATCCCCTGATCCGTGACGCCCTGCAGAACATCCTCGAACGCGGCGACTTCATCCGGCCGCTTGCCGGCGATGCGCCCGGCGGACGTCCGGCGGCCGCCGCGCCTGCCCCGATCAAGCCCGATCCGGCTATCGTCACCGATTTGATCGGCCGCTGCCAGGCCTCCATCGCCGCTGCGGAGCGCGAAATCCGTACCAAATCCGGATCGGCGCTGCTCGATTTCATCCTGGCCGATATCCAGGAACTGAGGCGCATCCTGTTCGACCCGCAAAGCCATCGCGTATTCATGGCCGCCATCGAGGCCACCTGGTGGCTCAACGAGCGCTTAGAGTCGTGGCTGGGCGAGAAGAACGCGGCCGACACCCTCACGCAGTCCGTCCCCCATAACGTCACCTCGGAAATGGGGCTGGCACTCCTGGATGTCGCCGACGCCATCCGCCCCCATCCCGAAGTGGTCGCTTTTCTGCGGCACGTCCAGGACGAGGGCTTCCTCGACCATCTGCCCAAGCTTGCCGGCGGGCGCGAAACGCGAGATGCCATCCTGGCCTGGCTCGACAAGTACGGCATGCGCTGCGCCGGCGAGATCGATATCACCCGGCCGCGTTGGAGCGAACGCCCCGCCACGCTTTTGCCGCTCATCCTGGGCAACGTCGCGAACTTCGAGCCGGGCGCGGGCAAGCGGCGCTTCGAGCAAGGACGGCTCGAGGCCTCGAACAAAGAACGGGACCTGCTCCAGCGCCTGCGGTCCTTGCCGGACGGGGAGCGCAAGGCCGAAGAGGTCAAGCGCATGATCGACCTCGTCCGGACCTTCATCGGCTACCGGGAGTATCCGAAGTACGGCATGGTCAGCCGCTACTTCGTCTATAAGCGGGCCTTCCTCGCAGAAGCCTGCCGCCTCGTGCGAGCCCGCGTGCTTCGCGACCGGGAAGACATCTTCTATCTCACGTTCCAGGAGTTTCAGGAGGTGGTGCGCACCAACCGGGTCGACGAGCAGCTCCTCCGCCGCCGCAAGGACGCGTTCCGGTCGCACCAAGCGCTCACGACGCCGCGCGTGCTCACCTCCGAAGGTGAGGTCGTCGCCGGGACGTACCGGCGCGACGGTTTGCCTCCCGGCGCTTTGATCGGTCTACCCGTCTCCGCCGGCACCGTCGAGGGGCGCGCCCGCGTCATCGCGGACATGACCGAGGCCGATCTCGAACCCGGCGACATCCTGGTCACCGCCTACACCGATCCCAGTTGGACGCCCCTGTTTGTCGCGATCGAAGGCCTGGTGACGGAGGTGGGCGGCCTGATGACCCATGGTGCCGTGATCGCCCGGGAGTACGGCTTGCCGGCCGTTGTCGGCGTGGAGCATGCCACCCGCCTGATCCGCGACGGACAGCGCATCCGCGTGCACGGAACCGCCGGTTATGTCGAGATCCTGCAGTAAACTTTAGACGCTTATTTCGTGCCGTTCTTCCACTGCGCCAGCAGTTCCGCCTCTTTTTCCGCCGCCGGACCCGCCAGCTTCGTGCGCTCGCTCTGCGATTTGTACCACGCCAGGGTGTCGGAAACGGTCTGCTGCACCGGACGGAACTTGAGTCCCGCCTTGACCGCCCGGTCGTTCTTCCAGGTATGGAATCCCCGCGTTTCCGTGCGGTACGGCGCCCAAATGGGGAATACTTCTCCGTCGTGTTTCGCCAACCATTCGGCGGGCACCCAGGTCAGCTTGCTTTCCGTCTTGGTGGCCTTGCGGCAGGCTTGCAGCACATCGCCCCACGCCAGCCGGTCCTTCGGGCCGCAGGCATTGAATACCCCGCTGGTCTGCTGCTCCGCCAGCGTTATCAGCCAGGCGCCCAGGTCGCGCACGTCGATGATCTGAAGCGGGTCGGCAGGCGCGCCCGGCGCCAGCACCTCCCCACCCCGGTCCACCCGCACCGGCCAGTACGTGAACCGCCCGCTGGGATCGTCCGGCCCCACAATGTACCCCGGCCGCACCACCGCCGCCCGTTCCGGGAACGCTTCCTGCGACGCCTTCTCGCAAAGCGCCTTCAACGGACCGTAACTCCCATCGGTGATCTTCTCCACCTCCGGCTCTTTCGTCGTCGCCAGCCGCCCGGTCTCGTCCTGGTTCTCGGTGACGTTGTCCGCGTAAGCCGAAATCGAGGAAATGAAGATGTACTGCCGGACATTGGGAGCAAGCAGCCGGGCGGACGCGTTCACCAGGCGCGGGAAGTAGCCCGAGTTGTCGATCGCCGTGTCCCACTTGCGGCCTTCGAGCGCCTTCAGGCCCTCGTCCTTAAGCGGGTCGCGGTCGCCGTGCAGGATCTCCAGGTCCTTGAAAAGGTCCGGCCGTGTCTTGCCGCGATTGAAAAGGGTGATCTCGTGGCCCCGCGCCCGGGCCGCTTCCACGGTGGCCGGTCCCAGGTAGCCGGTGCCGCCCAGAATCAGGATCTTTTTCTTCGCCTGCGGCGCGGCCGCCAGCACTCCAGCCCCCGCCAGGGAGGTTACGAACGTCCGTCGTGTGCTTTCCATCATCGTCCAGTCTACCGCCCCGCGCCGGAAGCCCCGCGCGCGCGATGAGGATTGGACGCATCCCGCCCGCCGACGTTTGCCCCGCCCGCCGCCGCGTCCCGCTGAAATGTCATTACAATCGAAGCTTGCCGCAGATCTCTTTCGAAGTGGTGGCCGAGTGCCGCCAGACCCGCGCCCGTGCCGGACTGCTGCACACCCCCCACGGAACCATCGAAACGCCCGTCTTCATGCCCGTCGGCACCCAGGCCACCGTCAAGGGCCTCACCCAGCGCGACCTCGACGAGGAGCTCGGCGTCCGCATTCTCCTGGCCAACACCTACCACCTCTTCCTGCGCCCCGGCCACGAGCTGATTCGCAAACTGGGCGGCCTCCACCGCTTCATGTCCTGGCCGAACGCCATCCTCACCGATTCGGGCGGCTTCCAGGTGTTCAGCCTCAGCGGCCTGCGCAAAATCACCGACCAGGGCGTGGTCTTTCACTCCCACCTCGATGGCGACCTCCACACCTTTACCCCCGAATCCACCGTGGACGCCCAGCTTGCCTACGGCAGCGACATCCTGATGGCGCTCGACGAGTGCCCCGAGTACCCGGTGAGCCATGAGTACGCCCGCGCCAGCATGCAGCGGACCGTCCGCTGGGCTCGCCAGGCGGCCGCCCACCACCGCCAACGGCTGGCCGCCATGGAAACCCGGCACGCGCTGTTCCCCATCGTGCAGGGCTCCATGTTCGCCGACCTGCGCCGCGAATGCGCCCGGCCCTGGTCGATCTCGATGCCGACGGCTATGCCGATCGGCGGCCTCTCGGTCGGCGAACCGCGCCCTTTGAGCCTCGAAATGGCCGAAGTTTCCGCCGATCTGCTGCCGCGCTGACCGGCCCCGCTACGCCATGGGAGTCGGAATGCCCCACGAACTCCCCGAGTACGTGGCGCGCGGCATCGACATGATGGATTGCGTCCTGCCCACCCGCAACGCCCGCAACGGCTACCTGTTCACCTCCCAGGGCCGCCTCATCATCAAGCACGCCCGCTACCGCGACGACCCCCGCCCCGTCGACCCGGCCTGCCAGTGTTATACCTGCAGCAAGTACTCCCGAGCATACCTTCGTCACCTGTTCCAGTCCGGGGAGATTTTGTACGCGGTGCTGGCGACACGACACAACATCCGGCGGTACCTTGACATCATGCGTGAGATTAGGCACGCTATAATATCGGATTCATTCCCGGAATACTTGAAGTGTGTGCGCTCTGCCCCGTTGGAGGCCGAGTGACCCCCATTGGCCAAAACGTGATTCTCAACCTGTACTTGCTGCAATCGCCGTCCAGTTCCTGGCTGGGATTCCTTCCCATCGTGCTCATCTTTGGGATCTTCTATTTCCTGCTTTTCATGCCCATGCAGCGCCAGCGCAAGCAGCAGCAGAAGATGCTGGCCGGCTTGCAGAACGGCAATGTGGTGGTGACCAGCGGAGGAATTATCGGGACCATCGTGGCCATCGAGGCCGACGACACCCTGGTCTTGCGCGTGAAACCGGACAATATAAAGATGCAGGTGGCGCGTAGCGCCGTGTCCAGCCTGGCCTCGACCGAAGTAAAGAAGTAATTTGAACAGAAGTAGCTCTTAAACTCCCATGAAGACGAATATCAAGGCCCGAAGCGCGGTCATCATTGTCACGATACTGCTTTGCGTTTTTGGCATTATCGGGTTCCCCAAGTCGAAGGCGGATCTCGCGAAGAACTTCTCGAACAACATCCGCCTGGGTCTCGACCTGAAGGGCGGCAGCCATCTGGTGATGACCGTTCAGGTGCAGGACGCCGTCAAGGCGGATGCGGACCAGACCATGGACCGCATGAAGGAAGACCTGAAGAAGCAGAACATCACCTGGACCAGCATGGACCGGAACGAGCCCGAGACCGTCGAGGACGCCGACAAGGTGGAAATCACCGTGAAAGGGGTTCCCGCCACCCAGTCCAGCGCCTTCCGCAGCCTCGTGAACGAGCGCTTCCCCACCTATGTGCTGACCGCCGTCAACTCCACCGACTACACCATGCGCCTGAAGCCCACCGACCTGATCGCCGTCAAGCGCGACACGGTGCAGCGCACCATCGACACCATCGGCAACCGCATCGACCAGCTCGGCCTCGCCGAGAAGTCCGTCCAGCAGTACGGCGGTTCCGGGTCCGATTACCAGATTCTGGTGCAGCTCCCGGGCGTGGACGATCCGGCCCGCGTCAAAGAACTGATCGGTACCGCGGCGGTGCTGGAACTGACCGACGTCAAGGATGGTCCTTACCCCAGCCGGGATGCCCTCCTCGCGCAGCACGGCGGCGTGCGTCCGCTCGGTACCAAGGAAGTGCGCGCCGTTCCCCGCGGCGGTTCGGAAGGCGAAGAGTGGTACCTGGTCAGCAAGGTCCCCGTGGTTTCCGGCCAGGAGATGCGCAATGCCCGCGCCTCCCAGGACGAGTTCCGCAAATGGGAGACGAATTTCACCCTGTCCCCGGACGCCGGCAAGCGTTTCGGCCGCTTCACCGAAGCTAATATCGGTAACCGCCTGGCGGTTTCGCTCGATAACCGCCTCGTCAGCGTGGCCACCATCCAGAGCCGCATCGAAGATTCCGGCCGCATCACCAATCTCGGCAGCGAGCAGGAGGCCGTCGACCTGGCGCGCTTCCTCCGCTCGGGTTCCCTGCCTGCCTCCGTCCAGTACGGCGAGGAGCGGACCATCGGTCCCTCGCTCGGCGCGGACTCGATCCGGCAGGGCTTCATCGCCGGACTCGCCGGACTTTTGGCCGTAGTCGTCGTCATGCTGCTCTACTATAAGCGGGCCGGCGTGAACGCCGTTCTGGCCCTGTTCCTCAATACCGTCATCCTGCTGGCCGCCATCTCCTACTTCCACGCCGTCCTCACCCTGCCCGGAATTGCCGGGGTAATCCTGACCATCGGTATGGCGGTAGACTCGAATGTCCTGATTTTCGAGAGGATCCGCGAAGAGTTGAAGACCGGAAAAGGCGTGATCACCGCCGTCGATACCGGTTTCAACAAGGCCTGGTGGACGATTGTCGACACCCACGTCACCACGGTGGTGTCCTGCGCGTTTCTGTTCCTGTTTGGCGAAGGTCCGGTGAAGGGGTTCGCGGTGACGCTGGTTATCGGCTTGATCGCCAACATTTTCACGGCGGTTTTTGTTTCCAGGACGATTTTCGACTTCGAGCTGTCGGGTCGCCGGCAGACCGAACCGTTGAGCATCTAGGCTTCTGTTAAGCCTGTTAAACCTTTCCGCACAGGCGGGAACAATTTGAGGAGGGCTGGTGTCCAAAGTTACGAACACCAGCACGGCACGTTTCGATGGAAATCTTCAAAAACACGAATTACGACTTTCTGGGCAAGAAGTGGCCGTTCATCATTACCTCGCTGGTGTTGGTGACCGCCGGGTTGGCCAGCATCGCGGCCAAAGGCGGCGTGAAATATGGCATCGATTTCAAGGGTGGCGCCCTGATGACGGTCAAGTTTGCGTCCAAGCCGCCGGTTGAAAAGATCCGCTCCGCCATGCGCGACTCGTCGAAGATCAAGGGCGAGGTGTCGGTTCAAAACTTCACCGGCTCGGGAACCGAAAACGAGGTTGAGATCGGGACCGAGCTGCTGGACGAAAAGCAGCTCAATGTCAACCGGCAGGCCATGCAGGATGTTCTGACCGCCAGCTTCGGGCAGCCCGGAAGCGGTAAACTCGACCTGAATAACACGGGCACGGCGGCGCTGGTCGAGCGGTTGCGCGGGCCCCTGGCAGGTTCGGGTGTGGCCATGAGCGAACAGCAGGTCCAGGATCTGGCCAAAAACATCCTCGAGTACCGTGATACCCAGCTCTCCGGGCTGGTTACGGATTTCAATCAACTCTCCTCCGTATCCGGCATGAATGCTGGTATCATGAACACTCTTCGGCAGGAGACGTATCTGGCGCCCTTCCACGTGTTGCAGGTACAAATGGTTGGTCCGAAGGTCGGTAAGGATCTGAGGAACAAGGCAGTGTTGGCCACACTGTATGCCCTCGCGGGGATGCTGGTATACATCGCATTCCGCTTTGAATGGATCTACGGTCTGGGCGCCGTCATCGCGGTCTTCCACGACACCGTGATCACCATCGGCCTCTTCTCCTTATTCAATGAAGAAATTTCGATGACCGTCATCGCGGCGTTGCTGACCCTGGTCGGCTACTCCATGAACGATACCATCGTGATTTTCGATCGCGTGCGCGAGAACCTGCGCATGGCGCGCCGCGAGCCTCTCGAAAATGTAATGAACCGGGCCATCAATCAGACCCTGAGCCGGACCGTAATGACTTCCGGGCTGACGTTCCTGACCGTGTTGGCCCTCTTTATCTGGGGCGGTCCGGTATTGCACGGATTTGCTTTCGCCCTGGTGTGCGGCATTCTTGTCGGTACGTATTCTTCGGTGTTCGTCGCAAGTCCGATCGTGCTGTTCTGGCACAACTATGCGGATAAGCGAAAGCCGCGCCAGGCGGCCGTAACAACGGCTGTTCGGCCGGAAGCAATGAAAAAGGCCCCGACTAAGGCGGTCAAGTAGGACAGTCCTCGGGCGGCGAAACCAGTTGCCGCCGAGCCCGGGGTTTGGAAAGGACGCAACTATGTTTGAGCAAACATTTGTTGGCAGCGGGAAGACGAAGACAACCTGGACCATGGTCGGCGCGATGGTCGCCCAGATGTTTTTGGTTGGCATCGCGATCATCATCCCCATGGTCTACTTCGACGTGCTCCCGTCAACCACGCTGACCAGTTTCTTGGTGGCCCCCCCGCCGCCGCCTCCCCCGCCCCCGCCGCCCGCGGCAGCGCCTCCCGTTAAAGTCGTGAAGGTGATTCCGCGTCAGTTCGATGCAGGAAAACTGGTGGCGCCCAAGGCGATTCCGAAAGAAGTAGCAACCATTAAAGAAGAAGAGTTGCCGCCTGTAACTTCCGGCGTTGCCGGAGTTGTCGGTGGCGTGCCGGGCGGCGTTGCCGGCGGCACTCCGGGCGGCGTCCTCGGTGGAATTCTGGGTGCGGTTCCCACGGCAGCACCGCCGCCGCCTCCTCCCAAGGAGAAAGCGCCGCCGCCGCCGTCTCGCATCAGGGTCGGTGGTAACGTCCAGCAGGCGAGACTGGTCCGCCAGCCCCGCCCGGTTTATCCTCCGCTGGCTAAACAGGCCCGTATTCAGGGCGTCGTGAAGCTCAGCGCCGTGATTTCCAAGGACGGAACCATCATGGAGCTCAATGTCTTGAGCGGCCACCCCCTGCTGGTCCCGGCGGCCATTGATGCAGTGAAACAGTGGGTCTACCAGCCGACTCTCCTCAACGGAGAACCGGTGGAGGTGGCCACCCAGATCGATGTCAACTTTACGTTGAGCCAGTAACCGAGGGTCTTCGCCGGCCATCGGAAGTTTAGAAGTTTTAAATTCAACTCGCAGGAGAAAAAGAACAATGTTTTTGCAGATGCACGTTTGGTCCCTGTACATGTTGCAGGAAGTCGGTTGGGATCCGATCACTATGTGGAACCAGATGGGGTTCCTCGCCAAGGTGGTTGTTATCGGACTGTTCATCATGTCCGCATACTCCATCGGCGTCATGATCGATCGCCTGATGGCCTATAGCGCGGCCCGCAAGCAGTCGCGCGCGTTTGCTCCGGCGGTCGCCGGCGCATTGCGTGAAGGCAAGCTCGACGAAGCCGTCAAGATCGCCGACCGTTACAAGAAGAGCCATCTCGCGAAAGTGGTTGTGGCTGGTTTGCAGGAATTCCAGGCCCACCAGATCAGCTCGGAAATCCCGGGTGAAGAAATCGAAGCCTCCAAGCGCGCTCTCGAACGCGCCGAGGCGATTGTGCACGCCGAACTGAAGCGCGGCGTCAGCGGCTTGGCGACCATCGGTTCCACGGCTCCGTTCGTCGGACTGTTCGGAACGGTCGTCGGCATCATCAACGCGTTCAAAGGCATTTCGACCGAAAAGTCGACTGGCTTGGGCGCGGTCGCGGGCGGTATTTCGGAAGCTCTGGTTGCCACGGCTATCGGACTTTTCGTGGCCATCCCGGCGGTCTGGATGTTCAACTTCTTCACGAACAAAATCGAAGCGTTCGACGTGGAGATGGGTAACTCCAGCTCCGAGCTCATCGACTACTTCCTGAAGCGGTCCCAGCGCGCCGGCGCACGCAAGTAGCGGCTGCCCAGGCCGCCTCAAGGATAGTCGGAACCGGCGAGTTGAACGGGGCCTTTCCCGAGGAAAGGCCCCAAACCTGAAGCTGGTTGCGAAATTCACGTGGCGAAGGAGAAGCAAACATGAAACTGATGAAGGCGCCGCCTCCGATGGCCGACATTAACGTCACCCCCATGGTTGACGTGATGCTCGTGATGTTGATCATCTTTATGGTCATCACGCCGATGTTGTCAAAAGGCGTCAGCGTGGACCTTGCCAAGACCAAGAACCCGATCCCGATGGCCGCCGCCGACAAAAGCGATGCAATTGTCTGCGCCGTGACGCGGGACGGCAAGACGTATTTGAATACCACGCAGTTGTCGCCCGCCGATATGCCCGCCAAGGTGAAGGACCTGCTCACAAACCGGATCGATAAAACCGTGTTCGTGAAGTCGGACTCCCGTGCCAGGTATGAAAGAGTGGTAGACGTGGTAGATAACCTGCGCGCGGCAGGCGTGGATAACATCGGTCTTCTGACCGAACAGTCTCAGGAAAAACGGCCGAAACCGCGACCCCGCCCGCGGGGCAGTAGACCGGATTTATAAAGGAGCAATTTTATGGGAATGTCCGTAGGCGGGCCCGGTAGTGGTCCGAAAGCCGACATCAACATGACGCCGATGATCGACGTCCTGCTTGTGCTGATTATCATTTTCATGGTGATCACGCCCCTGACGCCGAAGGGCCTTGAAGCACTGGTTCCGCAGCCTCCGCCGCCGAACCAGCCGCCGAACCAGTCGGACCTCCGAACGGTGGTGATCGTCGTGGACAAAGGTCCCAAATACTCGATCAATCAGGACCCGATCGAAGAGGCCTCGATGGGCGCCCGGTTGCAGGAAATCTTCAAAACCCGCGCCGAACGCGTGGTCTTCGTCAAAGGGGATCCCGACCTGGAATTCCGGGCCGTGGCCACTGCCATCGACATCGCCCACGGGGCCGGTATCGATAAGGTGGGCCTGATGACGAAAGCGGTGGAGGCGGGACAGTGATGCGGAAACTTATTGTAGTGCTCAGTCTGGCGGCGCTGGCCCTGTTGAGCACCGGCTGCAGCAAATTGCAGTCCCGCGACCGCCTGAACAAAGGCGTGCAGGCGTTCAAGAACGCGCAGTACGCCGAGGCCGTCGAGAGCTTCAAGAAAGCCGTGGAACTCGATCCGAATTTCCCCACGGCGCGCCTGTATCTCGCCACGGCCTACATGCAGCAGTACATCCCCGGCGCCGAGTCCCCGGAAAACAACCAGATGGCGCAGGCGGCCCACGACCAGTTCATGAAAGTGCTGGATCAGGATCCCAAGGATAAGGTCGCCATGGCCTCCATCGCGTCCCTTTACCTCAATCAGAAGAAGTGGGACGAAGCCCAGCAGTGGTATGAAAAGCTGATCGCCGTCGATCCGAGCAACAAGGAAGCTCACTACAGCCTCGGATTTATCGCCTGGTCGAAGTGGTATCCGGCCTATGGTACGGCGCGCGCCAACCTCGGGATGAAGCAGGAAGATCCCGGTCCCATCAAGGACAAAAAGGTACGCGAAGAGTTGAAGGCACAGTACGGCCCCGTCATCGACTCCGGTCTCGCCTCGCTCGACAGGGCGCTGCAGATCGATCCGGAATACGACGACGCCATGGCCTACGAAAACCTGCTCATCCGCGAACGTGCCGACCTGGCGGACAGCAAGGCCGAGTACGAAGCGGAGATCAAAAAGGCCGACGAGTGGGTGGACAAGGCGCTCGCCACCAAGAAAATCAAGGCCGAACGCAAAGCATCGAGCGGCGGCGGCATCACCATGGATCAGAAGTAGTCCACGGTTTTCGCTTGGAACAGGACGCGGGGCACCGGGCTTTCCGCCCGGCCTACCCCGCGTTTTCTTTTGCACCCGAGCTCACGCTGCTACAATTGAGTGAGAGTGGCATCCGAACCCGCCAGCCTGTCGGAATCCGCCTTACCATCGTCCCCTGTCGATCCGGTGGAACAGTTGTACCGCGAACTCGAAGCCAGGATTCGCGAGTACCGTCCCAACGACGATCTCCGGGCTGTCGAAAAGGCATACCGCTTCGCCGCCCAATATCACGCCGGCCAGGCCCGCGATTCCGGCGAGCCGTATATGGCCCATCCGCTCATGGTCGCCCACATCCTGGCTGGCATGCTCATGGACCTGGTGGCCATTCAGACCGGCATTCTCCACGACGTCGTGGAAGACACCAGCGTCACCGTGGAACAGGTCCGCAAGGAATTCGGCGAGGAAGTCGCGCGCTGCGTGGACGGCCTCACCAAACTCAGTAAGCTGGACGTTTTCTCCGCCGAGGACCGGCAGGCCGAAAGCTTTCGCAAAATGCTCCTGGCCATGGTGGAGGATATCCGCGTCATCATGGTCAAGCTCGCCGACCGCATGCACAACATGCGCACCCTGGGCTACCTCAGTCCCGAGCGCCGCGAGCGCATCGCCCGCGAAACCATCGAGATCTACGCGCCCATCGCCCACCGCCTCGGCATGGGCAAGATTCGCGGCGAGCTCGAAGACCTGGCCTTCCAGCACCTCGAACCCGACGCCTACGAAGAGATCCTGGCCGCCATCGAATCGCGCCGCCACTCCAGCGAGGAGTTCCTCAACCAGATCCGCCAGACCGTGGAAGCCGAGCTCCGGCGCGAGGGCATTCCCGCCCGCATCGACGGACGCGTGAAGCGGCCCTACTCCGTGTTCCAGAAACTGCGGCGGCAGAAAATTACCGTGGACCAGGTCTACGACCTCATGGCCCTGCGCATCCTCACCGACTCGGTGAAGAACTGCTACGCCGCGCTGGGCGTGATCCACAACAAGTGGCGGCCCATTCCCGGCCGCATCAAGGACTTCATCGCCATCCCGCGGCCGAACCTCTATCAATCGCTTCACACCTCCGTGGTCGGACCGCAAGGCCAGACTTTCGAAGTGCAGATCCGGACCGAAGAGATGCACCGCATCGCCGAAGAGGGCATCGCGGCGCACTGGAAGTACAAGGAAGGCCGCCGCGGACCGGCCGCCGACGACCAGCGCATCGCCTGGCTGCGCCACCTGGTGGAATGGCAGCGCGACGTGCAGGATCCGAGCGAGTTCATGTCCACCCTCAAGGTGGACCTGTACCCGGAAGAGGTCTACACCTTCACGCCGCGCGGCAAGGTCATCGTGCTGCCGCGGGAAGCCACCCCCATCGACTTCGCTTACGCCATCCACTCGGACGTCGGCGCCACCTGCGTCGGGGCCAAGGTCAACGGCCGCATCGTTCCGCTGCGTTCCTCGCTGCGCAACGGCGACATCGTCGAGATCATGACCCAGCCCGGCCACGAGCCGAGCAAGGACTGGCTGGCCTTCGTCAAGACTACTCGCGCGCGCAACAAGATCAAGCACGTCATCAACGCCAGCGAGCGCGTCAAGGCCATCGAGATCGGCCAGAAATACCTGGAAAAGGAGGCGCGCCGCCTGGGTGTCCAGTTGGGCAAAATCGGCCGCGCCGAATTCGAGCGTGTGGCCGCCGAATACGGGTACAGCAAGATGGAGGACCTGTACGCCGCCCTCGGCTACGGCAGGTTCTCCGCCCGCCAGGTGTTGAGCAAGGCCGCGCCCGGGATGGTCAAGGAAGAGCCCGCGCCCGCGCCCGAAACCACTCTCCCCGCCACCATGCCGGGGCGCCCGCACGATGGCGACGGCGTCATCAAAGTGCGCGGCGTGGACGACCTGCTGGTGTACCGGGCCAAGTGCTGCAACCCCATTCGCGGCGAAGCCATCGTCGGATACGTGACGCGCGGCAAGGGCGTCGCGGTCCATTCCAAGGCCTGCCCCAACGTGCAGAGCCTGCTCTACGATGTGGAGCGCAAGATCGAAGTCGAGTGGGCGCGCGCCGCCGAAGACGCCTTCCCGGTGCGCATCATCATTCATACCGACGACCGCCCCGGCATGCTGAACCAGCTCACCAACGTGCTCTCGAACGAAAATACGAACATCCGCAGCCTGGAAGCCAAAACCGACATGGACCAGGGCGGCGGCGTCGTGGAAATGACCGTGGATGTGCGGGACAAGAAGCAGCTCGAAAAGCTCGTCTCCGCCATGCGGCGCATCTCCGGCGTGCGCGACGTCGAGCGTCTTTATAACTGACAATGTCTTTTTTAACCGACCCCGAACACCTGGCGATTTCCAAATCGAAAGGCATCAAAATCGACTGGAAGGACGGCCACCACAGCGACTACGGCCTGGAGTACCTCCGCGACAAATGCCCCTGCGCCGGTTGCACCGGAGCGCACGGCACCCCGCCGCGCCAGCCCGAATCGGCCAACCCGTTCCAGATGTTCAAGCCCGCGCTCAAGATGCTCTCCGTCGAGCCGGTGGGCAACTATGCCATCAAAATAAACTGGAGCGACGGTCACAGCGCCGGAATTTACTCTTACGAGCATTTCCGCCGCATCTGCCCCTGCGGCGAGTGTCAGGAGCCCTGACCCCATTCGAAGCCGCGACCGCCCTACTGCAACTGCGGCCGTCCGGCCTGCGAGCGCGCTTCCCGTTCCAGCGTGAGCCGCGCCGCATCCGGCAGCACGCGCCAGTTGCCGCTGGCCTCCGCCGGCAGCGTCTTCCGCTCCGTGTAATAGCGGACCATCAAATCGCGGATCTCCTCGCCTGAGCGCCACAGCTCTTTGGCGCCCAGGAACATGGAGTAACCCGCGCTGCCCGCGGCCCGGTAATTGTTGATGGCGATCCGCAGTTTTTCGTCCGGCCCGAGCGGCTTCCCCTTGTAGCGTAGATTGCGGATGCGGTCGCCTTCGGGTCGCGTCAGGTCGATTTCGTAGTCCACGCCTTCGGCCATGTCGTAGTTGAACCCCGCCACCGAGCGGTTGGTGAGCGGCGGCTGCCCGCAGCGCTCGCCCGTGCAGGAAAGGTAATAACGGGCCGAGTTTTCGAGCGCGTCCTTCACCATCTTGCCAGTCCCCTCGATCAGGAACAACTCGTTGTCGTAGGGGTACAGCGCCGCAATCTGCCGCACCGTGACCTGCCCCTTGGGCACCCGCACTGCGGGGTTGAACAGCGCCGTGAAGGACACGTCCGCCTTGCTGTAGAAAAATTGAACCTGCTGCACCGCGTCCACCAGCGCCGTATCTTCCACGCGGCCGAGAGAAGCGTTCAGGTCGCGCGGCGAAGTCGCCACCGGCGTGTTGAGGTAAGCCTCGGCCAGTTCGTGATACGGCTTGCCGATAGCGACAATGTCGGGCGCCGCCGCTGTTTCCGCCGTCACCGGAATCAGGCGGCTCTTCTTCGACGCAACCGTCCAGCCGCCGCCGGGCTTCTTCTCCATCTCGAAATCCAGCCGCCCCAGCGAAATCGCCCAGTTCTTCGGCTGCACCGCCAGCACCTTCCCGATCTCGAGACCCTCCATCTGCTGGTGCGAATGGCCGTAAAAAATTGCGTCGATCTCCGGCACCTGGGTCGCCAGTTCGTATACAAAATTCTCGCTCCCGGACTCCACCGCCCCCGTCGCGGGATTGCGTCCCAGTCCCGAGTGGGCGGCCACTACGATCGCGTCCGGCTTCTCGTTTCCTCGCAGCTCCGCAATCGCCTTCCGCGTCGCCTCCACCGCCGGAAGAAAGCGGTACGACCCGTAATTCTCCGGCTTTTCCCAAGTGGGAACGGCCGGCGTGGTGAGCCCGATCACCGCTACTTTCACGCCGCCCACGGTCTTCACGATGTACGCCTGAAAAGGCTTCTCCGCGCCCCCCGGAGCAACCACGGTATTCGCGGAAAGCCACGGGAAACGGGCCGTCGAGCGCGCGTTATTGAAGTTCTTGAGGCCGAAATTGTACTCGTGATTCCCCACCGCCATGGCATCGTAGCCGAGCTTGTTCATGGCGGTCATCATCGGCTCAGCCGCGAACCCGGCGGGCGCGCGCAGGTCGAGCGGCGGCTTGCCGGTGCGCACATAGGCCTGATAGACGTATTCGAGCGGAGTGCCCTGAATCGTGTCCCCGCAATCGATCAACAGGTTGTTCGGATTCTCCGCTTGCGCCTGCCGGATCAGCGTCGCCAGCTTGGCCAAACCTCGCGCGGCCGGACGGTCCGTCGTATAGTCCACCGGAAAAATGTTTCCGTGCATATCCGTCGTGGCGAGTACGGTGACGCGGACGGATTGCGGCCAGGCAAGTCCGGCGCAAAGCAAGAGAAGGGCACAACGGGAGCGCATAGGGTGCTGCTACGAGTATAGCGGGGCGGGCGGGCCGCCCCTGAGGGACGATCTACTTCTTGGTGGGCGCGGGGGGAGCGGCCTTCGTCGCCGGCGCAGCCGGGGCGGCGCCCTCCGCCGGCAGCACCGTGGCCGATTTGATGTAGTCCAGCTTGGGGAAATTCTTATCCAGGTACGCCTTGCCCTGCGCCAGGATCTGTCCCTGGTCGGGAGTATCGCCGTAGCCGGAATAGATCTGGTCCACCACGGCCATGCCCTCGGTTACCACTCCGAACGGCGAGAATCCCTGGGAGTCGAGAAATGCGTTGTCCGCGAGATTGATGAAAAGCTGGTTGCTGCGGGTGTTCGGTCCCGCCGTCGCAAACACTACGTATCCCCGCTTGTTGCTCTGCGTGCGAGGGTCGTCTTTGATGTGGGCATCCTGCCAGACTTTGCCTATGGCCGGATTCGCGGCCATTCCGAACTGCACGATGAAATTCGGCATCACGCGGAAAAACGCGGCATTGCTGAAGTAGCCGTTCTTCGCCAGGTTATAAAAACGGTCCGCGCCGAGCGGAGCCCAGGCACGGTGCACTTCAATCTCGACGTCGCCTTTGGTCGTGTTCAGCCGGACTTTATACAGTTCCGGCGCCTTGGCACGCAGGGCGGCGGGGTTCATCAACGAAGCGGTACGCGGAGCAGCCGCCGCTTTCTTGACGGCCGGTTTGGCGGCGCTTTTGGCAGGCGTCTTGGCTGCGGATTTGGCGGGTGTTTGGGCGAGGGCCGCGGCACCAGCAAGCAGAAGAATAGCAAAAACTCTCATTAGGCCCGATTATAAAACAATGCGCGCTGCCGGCTACACCCGAGTCTCAGCCCGCGATCCCCGCTTCGGCTACCAGTTCACCCTTCTCGAGATGCTGCACCCGGCTCGCGAAGCCGGCGGCGTGCGGGTCGTGCGTCACCATCACGATAGTCTTGCCGAAGTCGCGGTTCAGCTTGCCCATGATGGTCAGCACCTCCTGCGCGGAGGCGGCATCGAGGTTCCCGGTCGGCTCGTCGGCCAGCAGCAGGTCGGGGTCCGTGACGATCGCCCGGGCAATCGCCACCCTCTGCTCCTGCCCGCCGGATAGTTGTCGCGGCAGGTGCTTCATGCGGTCCCCGAGCCCCACCAGGTTCAGCGCCGTGGCGGCGTGCTCGCGGCGTTCCGCCTTCCTGAGGTTCGTCAGCTTCAGCGGCAGCTCCACGTTTTCGAGCGCCGTCAACACCGGAATCAGGTTGAACTGCTGGAAGATGAATCCCACATGCTCGTTCCGCCAGTGCGCGATGCCTCGGTCGCTCAACTCGCGCAGATTGTGCCCGAGCACGCGGATCTCGCCGCCGGTCGGCCGGTCCATGGCCGCGATCAGGTGCAGCAGCGTCGATTTCCCCGACCCCGAGGGCCCCATCAAGGCGATAAACTCGCCCTTCTGAATCTCCAGGCTCACCTCCTTGAGGGCGACCACGTGGAATTCGTCGCGAATGAACTCCTTGGTGAGCTGTCGTGTTTCGATGATCGGTTCAGGCATGGTTACGCTTTCTGGCGGACTTTGTCGCCGTCCTTCAGGCCGGCGGGCGGGTTCACGATCAGGTCCTCTCCGCCAATCAATCCCTCTTCGATGCGAATTCCCGCGGCGCTCGTCGGGCCCGTTTTCACCGGCCGGCGCACGGCCTTCCCGCCCAGGAAAACGAACACGCCGCCGTCCCGCACCGCGGTCGTGGGCACCACCACCAGCGGCCGAGCGGCCGCGCCCTCGGAAGCGCCGGGCTTCTCGTCGGACAAGAACGCCACGCTGGCATTCATCTCGGGCCGCAGAAAATCGTCCGGGTGCGTCACCTGGACCTTAACCTGCACGGTGGCCTTCTGGCGGTTCGCCTCGGGCGAGATCTCGTTGATTGCGCCTTCGTATTTGCGGTCGGGAAATGCATCCGTGGTGACGATGCCGCGTTGTCCCGAGCGCAGCTTCGCAAAGTCGTTCTGGCTGATGTCGAGCTCCACCTGAAGATCGTTCAGGTCCGCCAGCGAAACCACGTAACCTTTGGCCCCGCGATCGCCCACGAATCCGGTGGTGACGAACTCGCCCTTCTCCACCGCCCGCTCCAGAATGGTCCCGCTCACCGGAGCGCGAATCACCGTGTTGGCCAGCGCCGTCTCGGCGTAAGCCACCGCCCCTTTCATCTGTTCCACCTGCCCGCGCAGGGCGTCCACCTGCTCGCGCCTCGGCCCCAGTTTCACCAGTTCCAGCGTCTTCTGAAGCGCGTTGACTTTGTAGACGGCGGAGTCGTAGCGGGCCTGCGCATCGTCCAGCGCCTGGCGCGTCGTGATGCCCTCCTGAAGCAGATTTTTGGTGCGGTCGAGCGTGACTTTGGCATTGTCCAGGTCGGCGCGCGCCGCCTCCACATTGGCCTGCGCCTGCGCCACTTCCTGCGGCCGCGATCCGTTCAGGGCCTCCTCGAGCCGCGCCTGGAGGCTGTCGAGCTGACCCTTGGCCTGCTGCCGCTGCGCCTGGTATTCGTCGTCTTCGAGCCGCACGATCACCTGGCCCTCGCGGACCTTGTCGCCTTTATCCACGCCGATCCACTTCACGCGGCCGACGACTTTGGCGGCCACCTGGATCTTGTGCGCGGCCACGATATAACCGGTGGCATTCAGGATCGCGCCGCTCGCCGCGTCGCCGGCCGATGCCGCGGAAACCCGCTGCACCGCCACCTCCGGCGCGTTATCGAAAACTCCCGAGAGCAGGCGCCAGGCCCCAAAGCCCAGAAAAAGAAGCACGCCGCCGACGATCCATACCTTCGCCCACCGCGACCCTTCCGTTCGCCGGCGATTGCGATCGATCCGCAGGTTCTTGAGTTCCGCATCCATAACGAATCAGACTTCCCGCAGCGCCGTGAGGATCTCTTTCCGCGACGCCATGCGCGCCGGGAACAAACCGCCCAGCGCTCCCAGCACGATACCGAAGAGCACTCCGCCGAGCATGATCTGCGGAGACACGTGAAAGTTGAACGCCGTCTCGCTGAAGTTGGCCGTGCCCACCGAGGTGGTGATGCCGTTCAGCGGCAATACCAGCAGACATCCGAGCAGCCCGCCCAGGCCGGAGAGCACCACCGATTCGACGAAGAAGCTGACCAGGATGCTGCCGCGCGAAAAGCCCAGCACGCGCAGCGTTCCGATCTCGCGGGCGCGCCGCGCCACCGCCGCGTACATGGTGTTCATGGCCGCGAAACTGCTCCCGATAGCCATGATCACGGACACGAACACGCCCACGAATTGAATCGGCGCCGCGCTTGCATTCTGCCGCCGGTAGTACTCCACCTCGGGCTCCGCCACCATGTTCAGCCGCTGGTCGTCGTTGATGGAGTTGACCAGCGCTCCGACTCCCACCGGGTCCGCCGCGCGCACCAGGGCCGCGCTGAGCACTTCGAGGCGCTGTTCGTCGGCGGCAATCTGGTTGAGGTCGCCCCAGATTTCGCTGGCCTGCGCTCCCCGGCCCGCGTCCATCACACCTACGATTTCCCACTCGCCGCGGCCGAAACGGATCTTGTTGCCGATCGCGGTTCCGGGATAACGGGCGGCGATGGAATTGCCTACCACCACCTCGCGCCGGCCCTCCTGGAACCAGCGGCCCTGCGCAATGTGGATGCCTTTCCGCATTTCGATTCCGGGATGCGTCAAGCCGCGTATCGTGACGTTCATCCCGTCCGGGTTTTCGCGGCTCGGCAGGTTGATCACCGTCACCACTTCGAGCGAGGCCATGGGCTCGCCGTTCTGCCCACTCGCGATGCCCGGTTTGAACTTCAGATCCTGAAACGCGCTGCGCGAAAAATTGCTGACCACCTCCGAGGTGGAGCCCTTGCGCAGCACCAGGATTTGCAGCGGATCGCCGGTTGTTTCAAGCGTCGTGTTGAGGCCGTTGACCATCGCCTGGATGGCCAGCAGCACCGCCACGGTGAGGGCGATGCCGAGCGCCGTCATGATCGTGGTCGTCTTGCGGACCACCAGGTTGCGGAGATTGTACGCGAGTGGGACGGCCATCTTAGTCTGTGCTCCGTAGTGCTTCGACAATCGGAGTCCGCGAGGCGGCCAGCGCCGGAACCAGCGAACTGATGAGCCCTACGATGGCCGCCGCGCCCAGGCAGATGCCGGCCACTGCCGGATCGTACGGCGCCACCGCCGGCAGGAACATTCCCGCCGGGCTCTTGCTGAGCCCCGCCGTCATGATGGTGGAGATGAAGTAGCCGATCAGCCCGCCCGCTACCGCCAGCGCGCAGGCTTCGCCCAGAATCATGCCGAGCACCGCGCCCGGCGTGAAGCCGAGCGTCTTGAGCACGCCCACTTCGCGCACCCGCTCGCGCACCGACATGGCCATGGTATTCGCGGAAACCAGCAGGATGGTAAACATCACCGCCGCCGAGATTCCGATCAGGAATACTTTGACGTTGCCGAGGAAGGAAACGAATCCGACGATGTAGGCCTGTTCGGTTTCGGTTTTCGTCTGCGCCGTGGAATTGCGGAACAGGTCGTCCACCTGCCGGCTGATTCGCGCCGCCGACTCCGGCTTATCGATGAGGATGGCGAAGGTGCCCACTTGGCCGCGCCGCCCGGACGGCAGCGACTGCTCCAGGTATTCGCGGCTGAAGTACAGCTCCTCGCTGTTGCGCGGGCTCTCGAAAATACCGCGCACGGTGAAGTCGTAGCTGCCCGGATAGATATCGCCCACCAGCGTGATGCGGTCGCCGATCTTGAAGCCGAACTTCCTGGCAAGGTCGCCGCCGATCACGCAGCCCGTGCGGTCGCGGATGAACGCCTTCTTCTCCTCTTCGGATATCTTGTACTCCGGATACATCGAAAACATCTTTTCCGGATCGACGACGTATCGCGCGAAGAAATTTCGCGAGTCGCGCTCGTCCTTGTACTGGCCGTTGAACCAGCTCGAGTTCATGATTTCCCGCACCCCGGCCACTTGCCGGATGCGCGAGGCATAGGATTCGGGCAGCGGCACGGTCAGCGAAACTTTGTTACGGGTTACCAGCCTCAAGGCCGATTCGGGCGTGGGGTCGCTCAGGTACAAGCCGTGATAGACGGCGATCATCACGCCCAGCAGGCACATCGAGACACCGACGCTCACTACCGTCAGAATCGTGCGGCGCCGGTTGCGCCAGCAGTTCTTGAGGATCAGAGGAAGGTACCGAAGCATAGGACAAGTGTACCCGCTCCAACCCGCGGGTGTTCAACGGCGTGCCGACGAACACCGGGAATCCGCCGATGAATGCCCCCGAATGGCGGATTTACTTGGCGAGTTGCCGCAGCACGTAGGGGAGGATGCCGCCGTTGCGGTAGTATTCCACTTCCTGCGGCGTATCCACGCGAACCAGGACGCGGAAGGCCGTCTCGATCCCCTTGTCTGAAACTGCGCGCACATTGGCGATGCGCCCGCCGCCGTTGAGCGACGCGGCGATGTTCTCGATGTGATAGCTTTCGCGGCCGGTGAGCCCGAGGCCGGCGGCGTTCTGCCCGCCCTGGAATTGCAGCGGCAGCACGCCCATGCCTACGAGGTTGGTGCGATGGATGCGTTCGAAACTTTCGGCGATCACGGCGCGCACGCCGAGCAGCGCCACGCCCTTGGCGGCCCAATCGCGCGAAGAGCCGGAGCCGTACTCCTTGCCCGCCACGATCAGCAGCGGCACGCCCTGCTGCTGGTACATCATGGCCGCATCGTAAATAAACATCTGGCGGCCTTCCGGCAGGAGCACCGTCCAACTTCCCTCGGTTCCGGGGGCCAGTTGATTACGCAGCCGGATGTTGGCCAGCGTGCCGCGCACCATCACCTCGTGATTGCCGCGGCGGGCGCCGTAGGAGTTGAAATCCTTCGGTTCCACGCCCAGCGAAATGAGATATTTTCCGGCCGGGCTGTCCTTGGCGATGGAGCCCGCGGGCGAGATGTGATCGGTGGTGACCGAATCGCCCAGCAACGCCAGGACGCGCATTCCGCCCAGGTCCGAGACCGGGACGGAGGGATCCACCATGTTGTCGAAGTACGGCGGCTTCTTTATATAGGTGGAGCGCTCGTCCCATTCGAAGGTGCTGCCGGTGGGCACGGGCATGCTGCGCCAGTTGTCGTCGCCTTCAAAGGCCTGGGCATACTCGCGCTCGAACATGTCGCGCCCGATGGCCATGCGCACCGTGCTCTGCACCTCTTCATTCGATGGCCAGATATCGGCGAGGTAAACCTGCTTGCCCGACGCGTCGGTGCCGAGCGGTTCGCTCGAGAGGTCGATATCGATGGTTCCCGCGATGGCATAAGCGACCACCAGCGGCGGAGACGCCAGGTAGTTCGCCTTGACCAGGGGATTGATGCGGCCTTCGAAGTTGCGGTTGCCGCTGAGCACCGCGGCCACTACCAGGTTGTTCTCCTGCACCGCCGCGGCCACCGGTTCGGGCAGCGGGCCGGAGTTGCCGATGCAGGTTGTGCAGCCGAAACCGACGAGATGGAAGTTGAGTTTTTCCAGGTATTCGAGGAGCCCGGCCTGGCGGTAGTAGTCGGCCACCACTTTGGAGCCCGGCGCGAGGCTTGTCTTCACCCACGGCTTCACGGTGAGGCCGCGATCCACGGCCTTTTTCGCCAACAGCCCGGCAGCCAGCATCACCGAAGGATTCGAAGTGTTGGTGCAACTGGTGATGGCGGCGATGACCACGGCGCCGTTCCCCATCGTGGCGGTATCGCCATCCACGGCGATCCGCGCGGTTTTCTTGGGTCCGGGGAAGGCATCGTGAAAATTCTTGCGCACACCCGGAAGTTCCACGCGGTCCTGCGGCCGCTTGGGGCCGGCCATGGAAGGGACGACGGTGGCGAGGTCGAGATCGAGCGATTCGGAATAGAGCGGATCCTGCGTTGCATCGGTCCGGAACAGCCCTTGTTCTTTGGTGTAGGCTTCCACCAGTTCCACCAGGGAGTCGTCGCGGTTGGAAAAGCGGAGGTAGGCGAGGGTTTCGGCGTCCACCGGGAAAAATCCCATGGTGGCGCCGTATTCGGGGGACATGTTGGCGACGGTGGCGCGGTCGGCGAGGCTGAGCGCGCTGAGGCCGGAACCGTAGAACTCGACGAACTTGCCGACTACGCCTTTCTTGCGGAGGATCTGGGTGATGGTGAGAACCAGGTCGGTGGCGGTGCAGCCTTCGGGCAGGCGGCCGTGAAGCTTGAAGCCCACCACCGGCGGCAGCAGCATGGAGATGGGCTGGCCGAGCATGCAGGCCTCCGCCTCGATGCCGCCGACGCCCCAGCCGAGCACGCCGAGCCCGTTAATCATGGTGGTGTGGGAGTCGGTGCCGACCAGCGTGTCCGGGTAAGCCCGGCCATCGGCGCGGAAGACGACCTGCGCCAGATATTCGAGATTGACCTGGTGCACGATGCCGGTATCGGGCGGCACCACGCGGAAATTGCGGAACGCGGTCTGGCCCCAGCGCAGGAACATATAGCGTTCGCGATTGCGCTGAAACTCGAGCAGGGCGTTGAGGCCGAAGGCTTCTTTGGAGCCGAAGGCATCCACCTGGACCGAGTGATCGATCACCAGGTCGGCGGGCATGAGGGGGTTGGCGCGCTCGGGGTCCGCGCCCGCGGCGGCAAGGGCATCGCGCATGGCCGCGAGGTCCACCACGCAGGGCACGCCCGTGAAATCCTGAAGCAGCACGCGGGCCGGCATGAAGCTGATTTCCTTCTGGTCGGGACCGGACACCCCGCGGGCCACGTAATCCACGTCGTCCGCCGTGACGCGGCGGCCGTCCTCGCACCGCAAGAGGTTCTCGAGGAGGATCTTGGTGGAAAACGGAAGGCGGCTGATGTTGCCTACGCCCTTCTCTTCGAGCACGGAGAGGCGGAAGAATTCGTAGGAATCGTTTCCGGAGCGCAGCGTCGATGCCGCGCCGAAGCTATTCTTTGACATTAAATTGATTATAGTTGCGGGAGTCCGATTTTATTCGGCCGGATTCCACGTCTCCGCCAGGCGCACCAGGGTGCGGACGGTGACGCCGGAGGGGCCTTTGGCCATGTGGGGCTTCTCGTCGTCGAGCCAGGCAGTGCCGGCGATGTCGAGGTGCACCCAGGGCGTATCCCCGGCGAATTCCTTCAGGAACATGGCCGCGGTGACCGCGCCGCCCCAGCGGCCGCCTACATTGGCCAGGTCCGCGAAGGCGCTCTTGAGGTAATCCTTATAATCGTCTTCGAGCGGCATGGCCCACATGCGTTCGCCTTCGGCGCGGGCGGCGTTTTGGACGCGATCGCGCATGTCGTCGTTGCTCGCGAACAAGCCTACGTTGAGGTGCCCGAGCGCGACCACGATGGCGCCGGTCAAGGTGGCGGCATCCACCAGGTGGGTGCAGCCCTGGCGGCGCGCGTAGGCGAGCGCGTCGGCCAGAATCAGCCGCCCCTCGGCGTCGGTATTGATGACCTCGATAGTCTTGCCGGAGAGGGCGGTGACGATATCGCCGGGCCGCTGGGCGCGGCTTCCGGGCATGTTTTCGACGCAGGGGACGAAGGCGGTAACGGGAATCGCGGGCTTGAGGCGGGCGATGGCCATCATAGCGCCCAGCATGGAAGCGCCGCCGGCCATATCGTACTTCATCTTTTCCATGCCGTCGGCCGGTTTGATCGAAATGCCGCCGGTATCGAAGGTGACGCCTTTGCCGACAAGGCCGAGGTGGGCGCTGCTTCCATCACGCCAGGGGCGATAGCGAAGCACGACCATGGCGGGAGGTTCCGCGCTGCCCTGGGCGACGCCGAGCAGCGCACCCATGCCGAGTTCGGCCATCCGTTCGCGGTCGAGCACTTCGCACTCGAGGCCTTGCTCAGCCGCCATCTTCCTGGCGGCATCGGCGATACCCATGGGGGTGAGCCGGTTGGCGGGTTCGTTCACCAGGTTGCGGGTGAAATTCTGCGCTTCTCCGAGGATGCGGCCCCGCTCCACGGCCGTGTCCAGGCTCGCCCCGCCGGCCGCGGCGAGCAGCAGCGAATCGATGGACTTCTTGTCGTCGCCGGTGCGGTAGCGGTCGGGGTCGAAATTGCCGAGCAGGACGCCTTCCACGGCAGCGGCGGCGAAATCCGGCAAGCTGTGCTCGGCGTCGAGAGCGATGGCGATGTTCTTAATCGATTTGGCTTTGAGGAAGCGCGCCGCGGCGCCTGCGAGTTTGCGCAGCGCGGCGGCATCGAAACGCTCGGCTTTTCCGGCGCCGCCCAGCAGGACGCGGTCGGCCGCCATTCCCGCGGGGTGGTGCAGAAGTGTCATTTCGGACGTTTTTCCGGACACTTCGCCGGAATCGAAGAGTTCGCGCGGAAAACGCGGGTCGGGAATGCCCTCGAAGACGGGAATGAGCAGGGCGTCGCCTTTTGCCTGCTCAGCGGGAATCGTTTGGATGGAGACTTGCATCAGTTTGATTGTGCAAAACGGCGCCCGGCCGCGCAAACCGATTCACTGGTTAAAAATACCAAATCTTGTAGAAGTCCTCGCGGGCAGCCGATTCTGCTAGCTATGTCGTTGTTTTTACAAGAGGCTTATACTGGACCTGTGTTACACTATCGATGAGATCCCTGGGTAAGGTTTTACCAAAAGCTGTAACGGCTTGGTAGGCATCGGCGTCCAATAGCTGTGGACAGCGGTTCTCTTCGGGAGAACTGGTGAATTAAAAATGGCTGACCTGTCGCAACCCAACAACCCGTTTTTCCCCAACGCGGACGATCATTTGTCGCGCCTGCTGGTTTCCGAGGTGGAGGAGCCGTGGTATAGCTCTTTCATCCAGAACGTCAAAGAGTACTTTAACCCACCGAAATTGCCGCCATTACAGGTCACATCCAAACCTGTCGCGGTGAAAGAAATCTGGGGACTGTACGGCAGACAGAAGAAGTCGTTCATGATGTCCACCGGATTCCAGGTGGGGATCGTGGTTCTGCTTTTCACCGTCTTCTCGACGAAGGTAGTTCAGGACCAGGTCAAGAACGCGGTTTCGCTGGTCATGCCGCCGGACATTGCGCCTTACCAACCCAAGATGGCGCCCAAGAAGCAGGCGATGGGCGGCGGCGGTGGTGGCGGCGACCGGTCTCCGCTCCCGGCCAGCAAGGGCAGACTCCCCAAGGTTTCGCTGAAGCAGTTCACGCCTCCCATGGCGGTGATCAACAATCCGAACCCGCGGCTGACGATGGAGCCGACCATTATCGCCCCGCCCGACGTGAACCTGCCGCAGGTGAACATGGCGCAATACGGAGACCCGCTGGCGAAACTGGGTCCTGCTTCGAACGGCACGGGGTCCGGCGCGGGCATTGGCTCGGGATCCGGCGGCGGCGTGGGTTCGGGCAAGGGCGGAGGTTTCGGTCCGGGTGAAGGCGGCGGTGTGGGTGGCGGCGTTTATAAAGTCGGCGGCGGCGTGACCGCTCCGGCGCTGCTTTCCAAGATCGAGCCGGAATATTCGGAAGAAGCCCGCAAGGCCAAATACCAGGGAACGGTGTTGCTGTACATCGAAGTGGACCCGAGCGGCCGCGCCTCCAACATCCGGGTGGCTCGCAGCCTCGGTCTCGGCCTTGACGAGAAGGCCATCGAGGCCGTTCGCAAGTGGAAGTTCAAGCCGGGCTACAAGGACGGAAAGCCGGTGACCGTGGCGGCAACCATCGAAGTCAACTTCAGACTTCTGTAAGAAACGAACAATTCGAAAATTGTGTGAAAAGGGCGGCCTTCGGGCCGCTTTTTTTGTTTGGGCGCGGCGAGAGACACTACGGCCGCGAGGTCGGGGTGCGTTGCGGCGGCCGGGGGTGCGGGTGTTCGCCGTCCGTTTCCGGCCGCCAGTGAATCGAGGAGTCTCTACGATGATCTAGGCCCGCCCATTCAAGCGGGCATATCGTTGCCGTTTCGAGACGGCCTCTCTGATTTCCGATGGCACGGCAATAGGCGCTATCCGCAATCCACCAGAAGTTATGGGTTCGAACCCAAGATCTCCCCGCCGGCCCCCATCCCACTGGGTAGAGGCCGTTAGGAGTTTACGGCTCCTACGGGAAGTTCAGTTTCACCGAAGATGCAACGCTACCGGGCCCGGCAGAAAAACGTGTTGCGGCCGGCGCTGGTGAGGCGCGGCGCGAAATCTCAGCTACACGGTAGCAGGGGTTCGGAGGGCTGAAGTGGGGTAGGGCGGGAAGAGCACTGAAAACACGGGAAAAATATTTTTGGAAAATTTGTGAACGAAAACCAGCCAATCTTGAAGTGCCGGCTTGCCGCAGGCGATGTCTTTTTCTTTCAGTAGCTTCTGATATAAGGTGCAAAGGCCCGGGGCCGAGCAATAACCTTGGCGGGTGACTCGGTGCGGGCCTTTGCGCCCGATGATCGTATTTATCCCACGAACTGGGCCGCCGAGCAACCCCGAACCGGCGGATTTCAAGGCGGAGGAATGGCTGCCGCGCCACTGCCCAAACTGTGGCCAAGCCTGCGTCGTGGGTCACGGCCGGCGCAGTAAACAGGCACACGACGAGATTCACACCCGGATCCGGGTGCGTCGCGGGCGGTGCCGGCGCTGCCGCAAGACCATCACGGTGCTGCCGGCCTGGTCGCTGCCTTACACGCATTACTACAGCCTGCCGGCGCGAAAGGAATCGCTGGCGCGGGTAGCTGCCGGATCGTCGTTGCCTGGCGGGAATCCAGTCGGTCGAACACACCATCGCCGTTGAAATCGAAAACAGCTAATCCTATGTCACAGCCGGGAACTATCAGCTTGCCCTGGACACGATAAAGGGACGCCAGAAGAGGTTTTCGTGTGTTTGGCCGTCTCTTTCGGACCGGTGATAGCCGAGCAAGCAGGACCCAGACTTCAGTTCTCCAACCTTACGTTTCAGGGTGACCAACGATTCCTGGCCAGGGAGCAATACCATGATCGGCGGGTCTGCATTCCCGATCTGCACCACAATTCCCTCCGGCGGGTTAGTGGTTCGCTGGACGTCGTCGAATGCCGGTTTCGGTTTTCCCTCGCGGTCGAACAGGAGCGGGGCTTCCCACGTCGTTTCAGAAGTTCGGACACGTATTGCGGAAGCGCTTGCCGACGCGGAGAGTTTCACGGCTTGGCCGCGCGGATGACCGCGTCGAATGCCGGTTTCGGTTTTCCCTCGCGGTCGAACAGGAGCGGGTAGTTGGTCCGCCCGCGCACGGGGAAGTTGTTGAGCCAGGAATCGCGGTCCGTGACACCCCAGAAGGTGACGCGCGAGATCGCGTCCTTGTGTTTGACGAAAACGGCGAACACGTCCGCGTAGCGCCGCGCCAGCTCCTGCTGCACCTCATCGGGCAGGCCTTGGGTGTAGGGGTTCGCGTCCGCCCGGGCCTCGGCAGTTTGCGATATGTCGGCGGTCTGCTGCCGGTTGACTGCCGGCAGCACGTCCACATCGAGCTCGGTGACCGCCACCTTCACGCCGAGCGCCGCGAACGCCGTGATGGTGGCGTCGTGCTGCTCGGCGGTGGGGGCGCGCAACTTGTCGTGGCTCTGCGTGCCGATGGCGGTGACGGTGAGCCCTTGCGCCTTCAGCTTGCGGACCAGTTCGACGGCGCCATTGCGCTTGGCCGGATTTTCGAGCGAGTAATCGTTATAGTACAGCTCGGCTTCAGGGTCGGCTTCGTGCGCGTATTCGAAGGCTTTGGCGATGTAGTCCTCGCCGACGATGCGGAACCAGGGAGACTGGCGCAGCGTGCCGTCTTCGTTGAGGGCTTCGTTGACCACGTCCCAGCCGTTGATGCGCCCCTTGTAGCGCCTGACGACGGTCAGGATGTGGTCGCGCATGCGCTTGAGCAGGGTTTCGCGGTCCACGGGGGCGCCCTGGGCGTCGCGAAAAACCCACTGCGGCACCTGGCTGTGCCAGACAAGGCAGTGGCCCACGATGAACATTCCGTTCTTTTCGCCGAAGGCGACATACTGGTCGGCCGGTCCGAAATTGTAAGTGTCGAGGGCCGGGTGGACGCGCTCCCACTTGAGGTCGTTCTCGGGTGAGATGGCGTTGAATTGGGCTTTCACCAGGGCGGCGCCGCGGGCATCGCGCTCGGAATACTGCGCCTGGTTGAGCGCCGCGCCGATGCGGAACATGCCCTGAAAGGCGTCCTTGAGAGTGGGCTGGGCAAACGCCCCGCCCGCCATGCCCCCCAGCAGCAGGCCCGCTACTACTCCGTTGCTTCGCATTCGAAGGTTCCTTTCTTCAGCGCGCGAATTTCTCGCGGCGCGCGGCCAGTTCTTTGGTAATCCGGATATTCAGTTTCTTGTCGATTCCGTAAAAAAAGAGGCAGATCACACCGAGGATGAAGGGCACGGACGGGAACAGGCTGGACGTGAGCCGAATGCCCTCGAGCGACTCGACGGTTTGCGCCGCGTTGGGGACGTAGCCGTAGAGCGACAGCAGCCAGCCGCCGATGGCCCCGCCGAAGCCCAGCCCGGCCTTCAGGCCGAAGACGATGGCGGAAAAGACGATGGCGGTGGCGCGCCGCCCGGTCTTCCATTCGCCGTAGTCGGCCACGTCGGCCATCATGGCCCAGAGCAGCGGGATGGTGGGGCCGTAGGCGAACTGGCGAAGCATGTCGAGGGCGAACGCGGCCACCACCGCGCCGCGCGGCAGGAAAACGAAGGCGGCCATGAAGATGGTGGTGAACGACAGTCCCACAATAAATACGTTCTTCTTGCCGAAGCGCATGGCGAGCGGCTTCGAAAACAGAATGCCTACGATGGTGGAGCCGAGTCCGAGGACGTTGAACAGGCTGAACAGGTCCTCGCGCTGCATGTAGTAGCGCCAGTAGTAGAGCATCACACCGCCCCGCATGGAAAGGGTGACGAAGACGAGGATGGTGAGGATGAACAGGTTGATCCACGGGCCGTTGCGCACCAGGTCCGCGAAATCCTGCGCGATGCTGGACTGCTGCGCCGGGTCCGGCCCGATGCGCTCCTTCGTGGTCGCGAAGGTGATGAGGAACAGCACGACGCAGAGGGCGCCGAAGATGCCCATCGTCCACTGGTAGCCCTTGGCATCGTTGCCCTGCCCGAAGTACTTCACCATCGGCAGGGCCAGCCCCTGTATGATGAACGCGGCGGTCATGGCGCAGACAAAGCGGTAGGACGAGAGGCTGGTCCGTTCGCCGATATCTCCGGTAAGTACGCCGCTCAAGGCCGAGTAAGGCAGGTTATTGGCCGAGTACACCATCATCAGGAGAATGTAAGTGACATAGGCGTATGCCAGCTTGCCGCCCGGAGAGAAATCCGGAGTCAGAAAGGCGACGAAGCCCATCACGCCGAAGGGAACGGCGGTCCACAGCACCCAGGGACGGAACTTGCCCCAGCGGGTATTGGTGCGGTCGGCGACGATTCCCATGATGGGGTCGAAGATAGCGTCGAAAAAACGGGCCACCAGCAGAAGGGTGCCAGCCGCGGCGGCGGTGATGCCGAAGGTATCGGTGTAGAAGCTGAGCTGGAACACCACCATCGTCTGGAAGACGAAGTTGGCGGCTGCGTCACCGAGGCCATAGCCGATCTTCTCTTTGACGGACAGCTTCTCGATGTAACTCATCCGGTCACCCGCAGTAAAACGGTTTGTAAGTCGGCGGTTCGCGAGGAGTTCCCGACCATAATTTCGAAGTCCCCCGGCTCCACTACGAATTTCATGTTCACGTCCCAGAAAGCGAGATGCTCCGCGGCGACAGGAAACGCCACGGTCCGCGATTCGCCGGGCTCGAGCCACACCCGTTCGAAGCCCTTCAATTCGCGGACGGGCCGCGTGACCGAACCGACTACATCGCGGATGTACATCTGGACCACTTCACTGCCCGCTCGCGCGCCCGTGTTGCGCACGCCGGCCAGCACCCGGGTGGCGCCGTCCTTTCGAATGCGCTGCTTTTCCAGGCGCACGTCAGAAATTTCGAAGGTGGTGTAACTCAGCCCGTATCCGAAAGGATAGAGCGGCGTCACGTCGTCGAACAGGTAGCCGCGGCGCGCGGAAGGTTTGTAGTTGTAGAACGCCGGCAGGTGTCCGGCGGAACGGGGGATGGTGATGGGCAATTTCCCGCCAGGGTTGAAGTCGCCGAAGAGCACATCGGCGACGGCGCGTCCGGTCTCCTGGCCGAGATAGAAGCACTCGAGGATGGCGGGCACGGTTTCGCTCAGCGGACCGACGGCGAGCGGCCGCCCGTTGAACAGCAGTGCGATCACCGGCTTGCCGGTGGCTACCATGGCGTCCACCAGTTCCTGCTGCCGGCCCACAAGTTCGAGGCGCGCGCGGTCGCCGAGGTGTTTCGTGGACCAGCCTTCGCGCGACGTCTGTTCGTTGCCGCCGATTGCCAGCACGACGACATCCGCCTTGCGCGCCACCTTCACGGCTTCCTCGATCTGACGGCGGTCTTCTTCCGGATCGCTCGGGACCACTTCGTCCTGGTTCCAGGATCCCCCGATCGTGATCCCGCATCCTTGGCTGTGCAGCACCTTCACCGCGCTGCCGGCGCGCGCGCGAATGCCGTCAAGGACCGTGATTTCCTGCCTGGGAACGCTGCTATACCCGCCCAGCAGGCCGCGAGCGGCATTCGGCCCGATGACCGCGATGGAACGAATCTTTCCAGCGTCCAGCGGCAGCAGGTCGCCCTCGTTTTTGAGCAGGACGATGGATTCGCGCGCGGCCTGAAGGGCGAGGCCGCGATGCGCATCGCAGCCCACCACGCGCGCAGCTTCGTCCGGATCCACGTAGGGATCGTCAAACAGGCCCAGGCGGAACTTCCATTCGAGCATCGGCGCCACCAGTTCGTCGAGCTCCGATTCGCGGAGCACGCCTTTGCGGACCAGTTCGGCGAGGTGCAGGTAGCAATCGGGCTCGGGCAACTCGATGTTGACGCCGGCACGGACGGCGAGCGCGCAGGCCTCTTTCTTGTCTTTGGCGACGTGGTGCCCGTGCGTGTCGGGACGGTGGCTCAACTCCCAGATGGCGTAATAGTCGGAGACGACGAAGCCGCGAAACCCCCACTCTTTGCGCAGGACGTCGCGCAGCAGCCAGCGGCTGGCATGCGAGGGAACGCCGTCGATCTCGTTGTACGAAGCCATGACGCTGATAGCGCCGCCCCGGTCGAGCGCTTCCCGGAACGGAAACAGGAACGTCTCGCGCAGCAGCCGCTCGGAGACATTCGCCGGAGCGCAGTTGATTCCCGACTCCGGCTGTCCATGGGCGGCGAAATGTTTCAGCGTGGCGATGACGCGCGTTTTGTCGCGAAACGAGGCGTCTCCCTGGAAGCCGCGCACGGCGGCGATGCCCATGCGCGATACGAGGTACGGGTCCTCGCCGTAGGTTTCTTCGACGCGGCCCCAGCGCGCATCGCGGGCCACGTCCACCACGGGGGTGAGCGCCTGATGCGTGCCGCGCAGCCGGGCTTCGAGCGCGGTCATCGTAAACAGATTTTCGACCAGCGCGGGGTCGAAGCTTGCGCCGAGCGCGATGGGCTGCGGGAAGCTGGTGGCGCCCGGGGCGGCCTGGCCGTGCAGGCACTCCTCGTGAAAAATGACGGGGATTCCCAGCCGGGAGTTCTCGAGGAAGAAGCGCTGAATGGCGTTGGTGAGTTCCGCGGTTTCGCGAGGACCCAGTCCGCCGCCGGCATCCGATGGGCGGCCGACCTGGCCCAGCGCGCGACGGTCGCGAAAGGCCTTTGCGGCCTTCTTCGCGTCGAAGCGGCCCGCTTCATCCACGAGAGTCTCGCTCTTTTTCTGCCAGACGCAGAGCATCTGCGCGGCCTTCTCTTCGAGCGTCATCCGCTTCAGCAGGTCCCGGGTGCGGCGGCCTGCTGTGAGCTTCGCATTCCTGTACGGTTCGGCCTTCGGCATTCGCGAGCCTTTAGTTTTGGCAACAAACTATAACTGGATTAATACGCCGCGCGCAAGCACCGTTTGATACACCTTATAAAGTGTCAAGGTGATGAAGCACCGTTTGATAAAGTAGAACCTTCCGAAAGGCCTACAACTATGGCACAAATCAAAGGACCCGCACTTTTCCTCGCGCAGTTCATGGCTGATACGCCGCCTTACAACACCCTGCCGAACATCACCGCCTGGGCCAAGAGCCTCGGCTACAAGGGTGTGCAGATCCCTTCCTGGGACGGAAGGGTGATCGATATCAAGAAAGCCGCCGAATCGAAGACGTATTGCGACGAGCTCAAAGGACAGACGAACGGCCTGGAGATTACCGAGCTGGCTTCGCACCTTCAGGGGCAGTTGGTGGCCGTGCATCCGGCCTATGATGAGCTGTTCGACGCGTTCGCAGCGCCCGAGGTGCAGGGGAATCCGAAAGCCCGCATGGAATGGGCCGTGCAGCAGTTGCGCTACGTGATCAAAGCCTCGGCCAACCTGGGGCTCACGGTGTCGCCGTCGTTCACCGGGGCGTTGCTCTGGCCGTTCTTCTACGCGTGGCCGCAGCGGCCCGCGGGCATTGTGGACGATGGGTTCGCCGAGCTGGCCAAACGCTGGCTGCCGATCTTCAACTACGCCGACGAGAACGGCGTCGATATGGCATTCGAGCTCCATCCGGGCGAGGACCTGCACGACGGCGCCACCTTCGAGCGGCTGCTCGCAGCCACCGGCAACCACGCGCGACTCGCCATCAATTACGACCCGTCGCACTTCGTCCTGCAATGCATGGACTACGTGGGGTTCATCGATATCTACGGTCCGCACATCAAAGCGTTTCATGTGAAGGACGCCGAGTTCCGGCCGTCGCCGAAGGCCGGCGTCTACGGCGGCTACATGCCGTGGAAGGACCGCCCGGGCCGCTTCCGTTCGCTGGGAGACGGGCAGGTGGACTTCAAGCAGGTGTTCACGCGCCTGACCGCCGTGGGATACAAATCCTGGGCGGTGGTGGAATGGGAGTGCACCTATAAAGACAGCGTGCAGGGCGCGACCGAGAGCGCTCCGTTCGTGGCGCAGCATCTCATCGACGTGCCCACCCGCGCGTTCGACGACTTCGCGGGCGCGGGCAGCGATCCGGCGCGGAACCGGCGCGTGCTCGGCCTTTCGAGCGCGGACAAAGCCGAAGCGTAGGGCGCTTCAGGCAGCCAGGTCCGCCAGCTTGCGTTTCAAGGCCAGGGCGTTTTCCACCGCGAAGGCGCCCTGGTCGTTATCGAAGTCCTCCGCGACGTTCACTCTTCACGCAATATCCTGGCCGGATCCATCCACGCCGCTCGCAGCGCCGGAACGAGGGCGGCTCCGAGAGCCGCCAGCACCAGCACGCCGATTGTGCCAAGCGCGGAACCTGGGTCGGCTGGCGTGACCTCGAACAACAGGGAGTCAACCAATCGGCTCAACCAGGTCGAGACCACCAGCCCAAGTACGGTTCCGGCTGCGAAGGCTCCCAGGGTTCCCCTCGTGACCTCCCAAAGCACCTCACGCCGCAGACCGCCGAGCGCAACCCGGATGCCAATCTCCCGGGTCCGCAACACGACTTGGTGTGACAGCACGCCGTTGATCCCGATTGCAACCAGGAGGACCGCCAGGATGCCGAAGTATCCCGACAACGTCGCGATGGTCCGCTCCACACTGAGCTGCCGGTCGATGAGAGCGGCCACCGGGTTCAGGTAAGGAATCGTCAGTTTCGGCGATTCGAGCCGCACCGCCTCCCGGAGCGGACCCATCACCGGCTGGGGCCCGGAGCTTCGAACCAGAAAGTGGGCCAGCCGGATGAAGCGCATCGCGCCCGGCCAGGCTTGGAAAACCGGAATGTAGAACGAACGGCGCGGTGCCCGGCGCAGCGCGTAATCCCTTACATCGCTGACCACGCCTACGATCTCCCAATCGCTCCCTTGAATCTGCACACTTTGTCCCACCGGATTCCGAGCCTGAAAGAAGTGGCGTGCGAAGCCTTCGTTGATCACGACCACTTTCGGCGATCCCTCCGAATCTCCCGGGCCGAACTCGCGCCCCGCGGTGACGCGGATCCCGAGCGCCGCAAAATACCCGGGACCGACAAAGTCGTAATACGGCGATGTGTCATCGGGGCTCTGCGGCCGGAATCCGGGTACTCCGACGGTGGTGCGGCGGCTCGTTCCGGAGAAAAGCCCGTTCGCCGAGAGGCTGACCGCCAGGACCCCCGGTGTAACGGTGATCCGATCCAGCAGGTCATGGCACAATCGCCAATACGCTTGGCCTTGGTACCCTCCCGCAAAGGCGTCCACATCCAGTTGAATCAGCCGCTCGGTGCGAATCCCGAGATCGACCTTGCGCAGATTGCGAAGCGTGCGTAAGAACAGTCCGGCGCCAAACAGCAGGATAATCGAAAGTGCCACCTGCACCAGGGTCAGCCATCGGCCCCCGCGGAACCGGCTCGGGCCCGCAACGGCGCCTCCCTGTTTCAGCGATAGGGCCACCTCCATGCGGGTCGCTTCCAGGGCCGGCCAGAGGCCGAACAGCAGCGTGGTCAACACCGTGACCGATACGGCAAACAGGATCACGGTCCAATCCAGGCCGGCCATCAAGGGGATCGGCTCCGGACCTCTGGACGCCATCTGCAGCAGGATGCGCACTCCCTGGTGTGCGAGCAGAAGCCCGAGCAGAGCGCCGCATACCGAGAGCAGCGCCGATTCGGTGAGCATCTGTCGAATCAGCCGCCCGCGAGCCGCGCCGAGCGAGAGCCGGATGCTCACTTCCCGCCGTCGCGCGCCGGAGCGGGCCAACAGCAGGTTCGCGAGATTCGCGCATCCGATGAGCAGCACCAGGACCGTCGCAACCATCAAAACCTGGAGCGGCAGTCTGTAGGTCCGGCGAAGGTAGGAAACCCCCCGGCTCGCGGATAACAGGATCAGGGGCCGTTGCGCGGCTCGTCGCGCCGAAGTCCGGCCGCCGAGAACCTCCGCCTCGTGGTGGGTCCACACCGCACTCATGGCCGCCTCCGCTTGCCCCGGAGAGGCTCCCGGCTTGAGGCGCCCGAATACTTCGAGATCGCTTTCTTCGCTCCCGGGCCGGGATGACAGCCAGTCCCGGTCCGGAAAGATCTCGCGCTGCATGGCGATCGGGACCCACATGTCGTTGGGATATCCCACCTGCATTCCGGAAAACCTCGGGGCGGCGACCCCGATGACGTGGAGCGGCACCCGATTCACGTGGATGACCGTGCCGATGATCTGCGGGTCGCGATGGAAGCGGCGTTCCCAATACGCATGGCTGAGCACGACGACGGGATGGCCGCCGGGTATGCGATCGTCGTTCGGCGTCAAGGTTCGTCCCAGCGCGGCAGGAACCCCCAGAACCTCGAAGTAAGAGCCGCTGACCAGGGCCACGTCCCCGCTCTCCGGTTCGTTCTGCTGAAGCTCGATGTTGTGGACCGTCGTTCCGCTGGTGGCGAGCAGCCCGGAAAACCACTCGGTCCCGGTGCTGCGGAACCGCTGGTAGGCTTGGTAGGAGTAGGCGAGATTGTCGCCGAAAACCAACAGTTGGCCGGAATCGCGGACGGGAAGCGAGCGGAGCATCAGGCTGTCGATCAGGCTGAAGACCGAGGTCGTGCCGCCGATCCCGAGCGCCAGCGACACAATCGCCACCGCCGTAAATACCGGATTCCGCCGCATCGTCCGTCCGGCGTAGCGCAGGTCCTGGGCGAAGCTCTGTAAGAAGGGAACCCCGCGGCGGTCCCGGAAGGCTTCCTTTGCGCTTTCGAGACCACCGGACTCGACCAGTGCCACCCGCCGCGCCTCCTCCGGCGGCATCCCGGCCCGGATGTTGTCGGCAATCTGCATCTCGAGATGGGATGCGAGCTCCTCCTCGAGTTCCCGATCCCGCCGCTCCTGGCCGATCATTCCCAGGATCCTGAGCAAAGCCGCGCGCACTTTTCGCATCAGACGCCCTCACTCGGAGAGAAGAAGCGGGCGACGGCAGCCGTGGTCTGCTCCCACTCCCGCGCCTGCTTGACGAGTTGCTTCTTCCCCGCGGCGGTCAGCGAGTAATACTTCGCCCTTCGGTTGTTGTCCGAAATGCCCCACGCTGCCGAGACATAGCCCTCCTGCTCCAGTTTGAGCAGGGCCGGATACAAAGTGCCGTATTTGACCGACAGCGAGTTCTGACTGATCTGCTCGATCCGGCGCGCAATCCCGAACCCATGAAGGGGCCCCATGGTCTTGAGTGTTTTGAGGACCATCAAGGCGAGCGTCCCCTGCCAGACATCCATTTTTTCCTTCATAGCCTTCCTATTGGTTTCCTAGATGAGGATGCCATACTTCATATAGGAACGCAATAGGAGTTTGAGCGGTTCGTCCGGACCCTCCTGGACTCTGTATCGGCTCATGTCAGAAATCAGTACGGCTTCCGGCGAGCCTCAACGGTGCGAATGGTACGTGCCATCAGAACCTGGTGTATCCAAGCGGCGGCTTCCGGTGAAGGTTAAGCTTCAGAAGTTCTGCAAAATGCCGAGGGGCCATGATATTTCCTAACTGTTACGCCAAGTGACAGAAAGGGAAGTGCAGCATGACCCGAAAGCAGGATATACCAACCAACGTGGAATGGGAGTGCACCTATAAAGACAGCGTGCAGGGCGCGAGCGAGAGCGCTCCGTTCGTGGCGCAGCATCTCATCGACGTGCCCACCCGCGCGTTCGACGACTTCGCGGGCGCGGGCAGCGATCCGGCGCGGAACCGGCGCGTGCTCGGCCTTTCGAGCGCGGACAAAGCCGAGGCGTAAGGCACTTCAGGCAGCCGGATCCGCTAACTTGCGTTTCAAGGCCAGGGCGTTTTCCACCGCGAAGGCGCCCTGGTCGTTATCGAAGTAGACGTAGATCGCGCGCAGGTCGCGCGTCCAGGCGCGAATCCTCGCAGCCCAGTCTTCCAGCGTTTCATCCGGATAACTGCCCTGGTAGGCTCCGCCCGGCCCGTGCAGGCGGACATAGGTGTGATTGGCGGTGAGGGTGAAATCGGAGTGGAACCCGGCGATTTCGAAGATGCAGAAGGCGGCGTTGCGGCGCCGCAGGATGCGCTGGATCTCCGGAGTGTGCCAGGTGGGGTTGCGAAACTCGAAAGCGTAGCGGCGGCGCCGGGGGAGAGCTTCCAGGAACTCCTCGAGCCGGGCGGGATTTGCTTCCCACCACGGCGGCAACTGAAACACAACGGGACCGAGCTTGCTGCCCAGCAGGCCGGCGCGCGAGAAGAACTTGTCGATTCCCGGTTGCGGGTCTTTGAGCTTCTTCATGTGCGTGAGATAGCGGCTGCCCTTGGCGGCAAAGCAGAAGCCCTTCGGAGTGGAATCGCGCCAGGTGGCCACGCCGGTTTCGGGCGGCAGGCGGTAAAAGGTGTTGTTCAACTCCACCGTATCGAAGAAGCCGGTGTAATGCTCGAGCATCTTCGACGCCGGCAGCTTTTGCGGGTAGAACGCTCCGCGCCAGTGCTGGTAGTGCCAGCCGGAAGTGCCGATGTGCACGGCCGCGCTCATCCCGCGGCGATCTCTGCGAGGATGCGGGCGGCTTCGCCGGCGGGATCGGCGGCGCGTGTCACCTGCCGCCCGACAACCAGGTAATCGGCGCCGTTGCGAATGGCTTCGGCGGGTGTGGCGACGCGCTTCTGGTCTCCGGCGGCCGCGCCGGCCGAGCGCACGCCGGGCGTCACCAGGACGGCCGTGGGCCCTGTGATGGCGCGCACGGCGGCCACTTCGAGTGGCGAACAGACCAGGCCTTCGACGCCCGCGGCCATCGCCTGTCGCGCGCGCGTCGCTACCAGTTCGGAAGCGGGACAGGTGTAACCCAGGCTCGCCAGATCCTGCTTGCCGAAGCTGGTGAGCACGGTGACGGCGAGGATCTGGAGCGGGGATCCGGCCTTGCCTTCGACGGCGGCGCGCATCACCGAATCGACCGCGTGCACGGTGAGGAATCGCGCGCCGGAGCGGGCCACCTGGGCGGAGGCGCGGCGTACGGTTTCGGGAATGTCGTAGAACTTGAGGTCGAGGAAGACCTGTTTGCCGCCATCGAGCAGTTCGCGCACGATGGACATACCGGCGGCGGCGTACAGTTCCAATCCGACCTTGTAAAAATCGACCGAAGAGCCGAGGGAGCGGACGAGGCCGCGCGCGTCCTCCGCCGACTCGACGTCCAGGGCGACGATCAATGGGTTGCGGTTCATAAAAGTCTGATCGGTTTTTCGGCAGCCGCCAGCACCCTGCCGACGATGCGGGCGCCTTCGAGGGCACGTTCCAGCGCGGCGGCGCCGGTTTCCGGAATCGCGATGAGCAGGCCGCCGGAGGTCTGCGGATCGTAGAGCAGGTCCTCGACCTCCCGCGGCAGGGTCCGGGTGGTCTCCACCACGCACGAGGCGAACTCGCGATTATTCTTGAGGCCGCCAGGGATGGCGCCGTGACGCGCGTAGTCGAGCGCGCCTTCGAGAAAACGAACCCGGGACGGATCGATTTCGAACGTGACGCCGCTCGCGAGCGCCATCTCGCGGGCGTGCCCGATCAGGCCGAAACCGGTCACGTCGGTGCAGCCGTGGGCGCCGTGTTCGAGCATCGCCTCGCATGCCGCGCGGTTCAGCGTCAGCATGGATTCGATGGCGGCATCCACGTGGGACTGGGCGGCCGTGCCGCGCTTGACGGCCGTCGCGATGACACCGGTGCCGAGCGCCTTGGTGAAAACCAGGGCGTCCCCGGGGCGCGCGCCGGAATTGGCTTTGACGCGGGCCGGATGCACGGTTCCGGTTACGGCATAGCCGAATTTGATCTCGTCGTCCGCAACGCTGTGGCCGCCGAGCACGGAGCAACCGGCGTCTCTCATTTTCTCGGCGCCGCCCTTGAGAATTTCGCGGAGATCGTCGAGTTCGCCCTTGGGAGGCCAGGCGAGGATGGACAGGGACGAGATGGGACGGCCGCCCATGGCATACACGTCGCTGAGGGAATTGGCGGCGGCGATGGCTCCGTAGGTATAGGGGTCGTCCACGATAGGGGTGAAGAAATCGACTGTCTGCACGAGGGCGAGCTCCGCCGTCAGCTTGTACACGCCGGCATCGTCGGCGGTGTCAAACCCGATCAGCACGTTCTCGTCGGCCCAGCGGGGCACGGTGGATAAGACCTGGTCCAATAACTTTGGACTAAGCTTGGACGCTCAACCGGCGGCTTTCACGTGGGCGGTCAGTTTGCGCGGTCGCACTTCGGCGTCGGCCATCAGAACTATAATAGCGGGCATGGTGCGTAGGGCCGTTCTGCCGGTGGCGTTGCTGCTGGGCGTCGCGGTTGCGTTGATTTCGCAACCCGTGGATCCGAGACTGCGGAAGGCGTCGCGCGCGGCCGAGCGCAGCGGCTGGATCCCGGTGCATCTTGAGGGCAGCCCCTCGGAAATCGGCTTCCAGCACGGCTACCTGCTGGCGCGCGAAATCCAGGACAACTTCAAGGTCCTTTCGACGGAGATGATGCACGACGAGCGGAAGCCCTGGGAATTTTTCCGCAGGTCGGCGCGCGAGATTTTCTGGCCGCACGTGGAGAAGGAGTATCGCGACGAGTTGACGGGCATTGCGGAGGGCCTGAAGGCGCACGGCGGTGTGCTGGACCTGTGGGACGTGGTGGCGCTGAACGCGTGGCTGGAGATGCCTTACTACATTCGCTGGGCGAGCCGCACGGACGCGAGTGTGACGCCGGGTCCCGGACCGGGCGAGCATTGCAGCGCGTTCGTGGCCACGGGGAGCTACACGACCGACGGGCGGGTGGTGATCGGTCACAACAACTGGACCAGTTTCGCTTCCGGCGAGCGCTGGAATATCATCTTCGACATCGTGCCGCAGAAAGGGCAGCGCATTCTGATGGACGGAGCGCCGGGCCTGATTCACAGCGGCGACGATTTCGGCATGAACGCGGCCGGCATCATTATCACGGAGACGACAATCGGCGGGTTCAGCGGGTTCGACCCGGCGGGCGTGCCGGAATTCGTGCGTGCGCGCAAGGCGATGCAGTACGCCGAAAGCATCGACGACTTTGCGCGCATCATGTCGGACGGCAACAACGGCGGCTATGCGAACAACTGGCTGGTGGCGGACCGCAAGAACAACGAAGCGGCCAGCCTGGAACTCGGGCTCAAGAACGTTACGCTCCAGCGCACGAAGGACGGGTACTTCGTGGGATCGAATTTTCCGGTGAATCCGAAGCTGATCGCCGAGGAGACCGACTTCAAGCCCGAGGATAAGTCGCGGAGCGAAAACGCGCGCCACGCCCGCTGGCTCGAGTTGATGGAGAAGAACCGCGGAAGGATCGACCTGCGCATGGGGCAGCAGTTTCTGGCGGACCACTTCGACACCTTTTCGGGCAAAGAGGAGGCGAGCGAGCGGACACTGTGCGGGCATATCGAAGCCTCGCCGCGAGGCGTGGGGACGTGGCAGGCGCCGTACGCTCCGGCAGGCGCGGTGCAGAACAAGGCGGCGGATGGCGCGGGCGCCGACAGGATGACGCTGACGGCGGCGCTGGGGCACGCCTGCGGCACCAGTTTCAGCGCGGGCGCGCACCTCAAGAAGCACCGTGAGTTCGAGTGGATGGCTGAGATCCTGCGCGATATGCCGGCGCGCGGCTGGACGACTTTCTCGGCGCGTTAGACCGTGCCGAGGTGCAGGGCCACGATGCCGAAGGTCAGGTATTCGTAACGCACGGCGGTGAAACCGGCATTCCGCATCTGCGCGGCAAGTCCCTCCGCGGAGGGGAACTTGCGCACCGATTCGGGCAGGTACGTGTAGGCGTCGCGCGATCCGGAAATCGCGCCTCCGATCCACGGCAGGATTTTTCGCGAATAGAAGTTATAGAGCGCGGCGAAGGCGGCATTGGGCGGCTGCGAGAACTCGAGGATGGCGGCCATGCCGCCGGGCGCGAGCACGCGGCGCATTTCGCGGAGGCCCGCTTCGTAATTGGCCAGGTTGCGGAACCCGAAAGCCACGCTGACCAGGTCGAGCGAGGCGTCGCGTAACGGCAGGCGCAGGGCGTCGGATTCGAAGAGCAGGGCGCGGGCGCGGCGGCGCGCGACCTTATGGCGGGCGGCCACCAGCATGGGATGGCAGAAATCGGAGCCGAGCGCCGGGCGTGCGGAACGCGTGGCTTCGGCTTCGGCAAGGAGCAGGTCGCCGGTGCCGCAACAGATGTCGAGAACGCGCGCGTCCGGGCGGTTCAGGATGGGGCGGACGCGGCGCACGGTGCGGACGCGCCAGAAGCGGTCGATGTTGAGCGAGAGCAGGTGATTGGCCAGGTCGTAGCGGGGAGCCACGCGGCCGAACATGCCGCGCACCCACTGCGCGGCCTCCTGCTCGGTGCGCGCGCCCTGGGGCGTGGTGCCCTTCATTGCAGCGCGGCCCGCATGGCGTCCATCACCTGGGAATCGGGGAGGCCGGAGACGACGGTCACCTCGCCGATGCGGACGGGCAGCACGAAGTTCACTTTGCCCTGAATGGTCTTCTTATCGTGGACGAGACGCGCGAGCAGGCGTTCGGCGGAGATGCCGTCGAGCGGGGGAATGGGGCCGTATTGTTGCAGGACGTCCAGGATCTCCACGCTGTCCTCGGCGGAAAGATGGCCGGTGGATTCGCCGAGGTAGACGGCGGCGCGCATGCCCCAGGCGACGGCCTCGCCGTGCAGCAGGCGCGTGTAGCCGGTCTCGGCTTCGAGCGCGTGGCCAAAGGTGTGGCCGAAATTAAGAATGCGGCGGAGGTCGCCTTCCTTCTCGTCGGCCGAGACGACTTCGCACTTCATGCGGACAGAATCGGCGACGATGCGATCCACGGCGGCCGGGTCGCGGGCGAGCACTTCGCGGCTGTGTTCGGCTAGGAACTGCCAGAGCGCCGGATCGCGGATGATGCCGGCCTTGAGAATCTCGTACAGGCCGGAGCGGTATTCGCGTTCGGGGAGCGTGGCGAGCAGCGACGGGTCCACCAGCACGGCCAGGGGCTGGTGGAAACTGCCGAGCAGGTTTTTGCCGTCCGCCAGGTTGACGCCGGTTTTGCCGCCGATTCCCGCGTCCACCTGTGCGAGCAGGGTGGTGGGAACCTGGATGACGGGAACGCCGCGCATGAAGATCGCGGCGAGGAAGCCGCCCATGTCGTTGACGATGCCGCCGCCGAAGGCGATGACGGTGCTGGAACGGTCGCCGCCGCGGCGCAGCATCTCTTCGGCGGCCGTCTCGAGGGGCGCGAGCCGCTTCTGGTCCTCGCCGCCGGGCAGGTGCAGGGTTTCGAAAGCGATGCTGCCGAGGCCCGCCGCAAGCGTTTTGCCCTGGTGGCGCCAGACGTCTTCGGTGGTCACGACGAACAGTTTGCCGGAGCGCGGGGGAACGAATTCGGCGGCGCGCGCGGCCACACCGCGCTCCACCACGGCGGAATAACAGCAACCTGGTGTTTCGACGCGAAAAGTCGGCATATGAGAGTTGTACCACCGCGAGACGTTCGCGAGTGCATCGCCTGCCGCAAAACGAGCGGGGTACTACAATGTGGACGTGATCGATGACCGCCCACTCCTATCCCGCCACGATTTCCTCTGGCGCCTGGGACTCGCCTCCGCCGGATCGATGCTCGCAGCGGCGCCCTCCCGCGGGCAGCAGTCCGCCGAAACGTACACCAATCCGCTTGCCATCTCGATCGCCGACCCCTACGTCATGCGCGAGCCGGACGGCTCCTATTACATGTACGGCACCGGCGGAAGGGGCGCGACGGCATTCCCGGGCTTCACCTCCAAAGATCTCGTGCACTGGACGCCGATCGGCGAGACTTACCGGCGCGATCCTTCCGACTCCTGGTGCACGGACTCTTTCTGGGCGCCAGAGGTCTACCACGTCAAGGACCGCTACTACATGATCTACAGCGCGCAGTGGCGGAACAACCCCGGTAACGAGAAAGAGAACTTCCGCATCGGCCTCGCCGTCGCGGACAGTCCCGCCGGACCGTTCCGCGATATCCGCAATGCGCCGTTATTCGATCCGGGCTATCCCGCCATCGATGCCAACATCCTGTTCGACGCCGATGGCCGGATGTTCATGTTCTACTCGCGCTGCTGTTACAAGCACCCGGTGGAAAGCGAGCTCGCCGAATGGGCGCGCCGGCAGAACCTGTACACCGAAATCGAAGAGAGCTGGATTTATGGTGTCGAGGTGAAGCCCGACTTCAGCGGCATCGTCGGCGGGCCCACCATCATGCTGCGTCCGCCGCTCACCCTCGACGGGGAGGGCACCGCCTGGGAAAATCTTTCGGTGACTACCCGCGAGGTGAACCGGCGTTGGACCGAAGGACCATGCGCCTTCCGCAATGGCGGGCGATACTACCTGATGTACTCCGCCAACCATTTTCAGGGCGAGAACTACGCGCTCGGCTACGCCATGTCGGATCGTCCGCTGGGACCCTATCGGAAGGCGGCCAACAATCCGGTGCTGCGCAAGAACACCGACCGCGGCGGCACGGTCAGCGGTCCGGGGCACAACTGCATCACATGGTCGCCTGACGGGACGGAAATGCTCTGCATCTACGCCGGGCGCACGGCGGCCACCGGAAACCGCCGCGTGCTCCTCATGGATCGCATGACGGTTGCGACGAATGGCGTCTTGAGCGTTCAGGGGCCCACGGTTTCGCCCCAACCAATGCCGTCGCGCCGGTCAACCGGACCACGGCGTTAGAGCGTCAACGTGACTCCGCGTTACGGTGATAAGCTACGGAAATATCGCCGGACTTCTCCACTGCGCGTGACATGCTTTCAGCAGCACAAGCTGCGGCCCTGCGGTATGTCGACGCGATAGCACGCGATAGGGAGGGCACGGCGCTCCTGTCTATAGCCGCCATCTTCAAACGCGCTGGATTGGCGTTCGACGATTACAACGAAGCGTTGGAACTGGTCCGGCGGCACGCTCGAATCGTAACTCACTTCCACCCCGACCGGATTGGCGGGAAGCCCGCAAACGTCGCCGACTGCCTGCATACGGAGGGTGTGTACCGAAATCAGTTTGAGACCGGACTATCGAGCGGCAGCCCGACAGCGTATCCCGGCGGCGAGCGCGATAACTGGGAGCGTACGTTATTCGGAGCGGCATACCACGTGGAAGGCGTACCGGCTTCGGAGCGGCCTAAGTATGGATCACTCGAGTTAGTCCGTTTCCCCGACGGTCCGGCGCCGCGCTTTGGCTCGTGCTATTTCGTGCTCCGAGGCGTGGGCGCCGCACTTCCATTACCTTCATGGGCAGCGAGGACCCGCAGGCAAGCGAGCGGGCCGGAACGCTTGCAACACCGCACGCCGTGATGGCGGCATTGCTCGATGAAATTGAAAACGGCGGCATCGCGACCCCGCCCTGGCCGCCGTTTCGTGCGCCGACGCTTGGCATCCGCGGCATTACGGTGACTCGATTCTACGAAGTGCTCAAGATGCTGGGCGAGCGCCGGCCGAGCCCCTCACTGGGCGAGCCGGGACGTGTTCTGGACACCGGGGTCGAGGCGCAGGTCCACGGTCCCGTCTTATTGGAGCGTGATGTTGAGACGTTAGTAGCGGACCCGGCGTTCGCGCACACGCGTGTCGGTCAAACCCTGATCGACCTCGCGGATAAGTACGGGTTTGACTTGCAGTGGCACGGTGGATTCCGTCTCGCCGTTCGCGATGTGCCGGACGACTTCCGCGGACCTGCGATGCCCAGAATCGCAGAACGCATCGCGGGGAAGGACGGAGTCCTTGACGCTGCCGGGATCGGGACCGCCGCAGCCTCGTTGCACCATGACGTCGGACAATGGAGCGAGTGGGGCGGCTACTTCGATGTCCTCCGGCTTCTTAGACAACTCTGGCACGTCCTGGTGCACTTCGGCAATCGCATTTAGTCGAATCTGCCGCCGTCAGCGGACTGTGGCGGCCTTCGCTTCCGGTTCCGGTTCTCCCAAGACGGCAGGGTAAAACAGCCCCGCAAGTGCCGCGCCGGCGAGCGGCGCCAGCCAGAACAGCCACAGTTGCTCCAGAGCCCAGCCGCCGGCGAACAGCGCCGGACCCGTGCTGCGAGCCGGATTGACCGAAGTATTCGTTATCGGGATGCCGATCAAGTGAATCAGCGTCAGACCCAGACCGATTGCAATGGGCGCGAAGCCCTTTGGCGCGCGACGGTCAGTGGCTCCCAGGATGATGAGGAGGAACATGAACGTCAGGATCACCTCGGCGACCAGGCACGCTACCAGCGAGTACCCGCCCGGTGAATGTGCCGCGTAGCCGTTGGAGGCGAACCCACCCGCCAGAGAGAATCCGGCCTGCCCGCTCGCGATTACGTACAGAGCTGTCGCGGCGGCAATTCCGCCCACGATTTGCGCAACAACGTAGGCCCACAAGTCGGAGAGTGGAAAACGCTTGCCGACTACCAGGCCGACAGACACTGCCGGATTGATATGGCAGCCCGAGATGTGGCCGATCGCGAACGCCATTGTTAAAAGGGTCAAGCCGAACGCCAGGGAGACCCCCAAGAATCCGATGCCAAGATTTGGGAATGCAGCAGCCAGAACCGCGCTGCCGCAGCCGCCGAATACCAGCCAAAACGTGCCGATGAACTCCGCGATCGCTCTCCTGCTCAGAGACATCGCAAAACCTCCTTCGCTCGATTACGCATGTGCCGTAAACTGCCGTCCGCTTGTTCACTCGCGCGGGTTCGTGCGGTTTTTGGCATGGATACATAATAGTCCGGTCGGGTCCACAAGGATACCCCCCGTGTTTCCCTCGTGGCGTACGACACCTTACGGCCTTCGCCGGCGGCGATACGCTAGACCGCGGCCGAGGGCGTCACCGACTGGCGGGGGGACTGCGGCCTGGATCGGTCCTGCCGTTCACCGCGCGGTGTAGTTGCTAACTCGCTGGTTGGACCACAGCCGGAGCACATAAGGCGTTACTCTTGAGGTGCATGAAGGCAAGCACCGGGCTGATCGACGTGAGGAGTTGAAGTGAGCATCGAGCCTGTATTGATCGAATACGAAGGCAGATTACAACAGTTGCAGGCGAGCTGTATGCAGATCCGAATGCAACATGCCGCGGCGGCAATTGTGTTACTGGTTGCGGTCGCGCTCTTATTGGTGCTCGGCTTTGTCGCGGTCCGGCAACGCATCCCCGCTTGGTGGCCCTCGCTGCCACTTCCAATCGCGGCCGCTTCGGCGAGGCGCTATAGACGCTATCGAGTTGCCCGATCACACACCTGGCGCTTAATGCGTTTCTACGACCAGGCCATCCAGCGCGTCAAAGGACTGTGGCCCGGGCAGGGTTACAGAGGCGACGAGTATGAAGACGCCGACCACCTGTACGCCAGAGATCTCGGGATTTTCGGCGAAGGCTCACTTTTCGAGCTTCTCTGCGTTGCCCGGACTGCGATCGGGCGGCGAAGTCTCGCAAACTATTTGCTCATGCCCCCAGCTCTTGACGAGATACTTGCCCGGCAAGAAGCTGTCCGGGAGTTGACGCCCCGGACGGACATTCGGGAGGAACTCGCGGCGCTGGGCGAGTTTCACTTTTCAGAATCGAAGTGGGAGACATTCATCGAGTGGTTGAATTCGCCGCCAGTGCGGTTCCCCAAATCCGTCCGTGTTGCGGCCGCTTTCACCTCCACAGTGGTGGCAGGTATCGTGCTGGCTGGCTTAATAGGAGTGCTTCCATGGGTTCGTGCTGCGACCTGGATCTTGCCGCTTGTGCTGCTTCAGGGAGTGCTCGGACTCATCTGGAGAAGACGGGTTATTGGAATCGTCAGTTCCACCAATTCGGTATCGATCGAGATCCGCTTGCTTCGCGAAGGACTGGCGTTTCTGGAAGAACAGCAATTTCACTCGGCAAAATTATCTCAGATTGCACTGCGAGTCCGCGGCGGCTCCAAATCGATCCGAAGACTCGAGCGGCTGTTCGAACTTCTGGATCAGCGCGACAAAGAATGGTTCAGCTTCGCGTTTTTCCTGCTCCTGGGCAAGACGCAGTTGTGCATGGCGATCGAGCATTGGCGGATTCAATACGGGGCTGCACTTCGAGACTGGTTGGACGCTTGGGGAGAGTTTGAGGCCCTGAGTGCCCTGGCGAATTACGGATACGAAAACCGCGATACCACATTTCCAGAGCTTTCAGATGGAGCGGCACGTTTTGAGGGGGTCGGCCTTGGACACCCGCTGTTACCCGCCAATACTTGCGTGCGGAATGACGTAACATTGAACCGGGCAACCCGGTTTTACGTTATCAGCGGGTCGAACATGTCCGGGAAGAGCACGCTCTTGCGGGCCATAGGACTGAATGCGGTCGTGGCCCTCGCGGGTGGTCCGGTAAGAGCCCAGACTCTTCGGCTGTCGCGAATGACCGTTTGCGCTTCGCTCTCAATGGTTGATTCTCTCCTGAATGGCAGATCGAAGTTTCTCGCGGAGGTCGACCGGCTGCGCCAGACTATCCAGGTTGCCGCGAATCGGAATCCGGTGCTCTTTCTCATTGATGAGATCTTCAGCGGGACGAATTCTCGCGACCGGCGCGTGGCCGCTGAGGCGGTTGTTCGAACACTGGTCGACACTGAGGCGGTGGGAGCCGTATCTACACACGATATGTCACTTACCGAGATACCGGATTCAGCAGAACTATCCGGAGTAAACGTGCACATGGGGGCCGCGGACGAAAGTAGGCCAATGAATTTCGATTACCGGCTGAAACCCGGAATTACAAGAGAGACGAATGCCCTGGCCATTGCCCGGATGGCGGGAGTCCCCGTGTAGTTCCCGACGTCTGAAAGGCCGAGAAGGCGCCTATCCCACCTGGCGTCCGGCCCGCCATTCCGCTCTCTCTCGATACGTGCTGCCAGGCATCAGGAATCGCGCCGAATCCAGTTCTCCCGCCAGGTACGCGGCGAGGACCTCGGCGACCGTCCCGCTGACGAACGGAATGATTTCGATACCCGCGTTCGCCAGATACTCGGCGAGGGAGCGCGAAATCGCTCCGCAAATCAACACGCGCGTCCCGAGACCTTCGAGCCGTCTCGCACGGTTCAAAGGGAATTCCTCCTCCAGCACAACTTCGCTCTGGCCAACGTCGCGTCCGTCTTCGCAGTCAACCAGAAGAAGGTTGCGGGCAAAATCGAGCGCCGTCGAGATACGGCCGGCTGAAACCGGCATCGCGAGCTTCATATTGGAAACCCGCCGGATCTCACGCAAGTTCAATTCCATCGCGGGTGGGCATTTCGGGTATCGTTCACAATGCGGAAGGGCTGCTGAAGAGTTGCGCGTGTCGCATAGATGCCACCTGGAGCGCCTGCCGCAGTCGCATTCCTGCCACCCTTCGACTTCGCCGAGAGCCGAAGGCCAGCGCGCTATTCGATAAGGAATAAGAATTGCTGCCGGATTCGTGCGGTAAAGTGTGGATGAATGGAGGTTCAATGGCTCGAAACGTTGGTGATCGTTATGTCTGCGACAAATGCGGGGCGGCGCTCGTCTACGAGAAGGCGTGTCCCTGTTCCGAAGGCAGTACACATTCGCATTCCGAAGTCTGCTGCGGCCAGCAGATGAAAGCTGCGTCCAAGGACGCCCCGGCGTCAAAAGGTTAGCGCCATCGCCGGTTATCCGAACACCGGCAGTTACGCCCGACCCGTTTCTTCTTGCCGTTCTGCGAGGGAGGCGCTAGCGCGAGTGGATTGCGAGCACTCTCTGGACCGCCTCCCGCGCGCTGTCGCGGACCTCTTGGCGAACTTCAACCTCCAGATCTGCCCCAGTTTTTTGCGCCGGACCTTTGGTTACGGAACATCCCGCTTGTCGCGGGGGTTCTATCGCACGAGTTTCACAACCCGCCCGGCGATCAGGCGTTCCGTATCCTCCTTGGCAACGAGCGGCACGTTCTGGGGCAGCGTGATTTTCAGCGCGGCCATCGCCGTGCCATAGTTCAGACCTGCCTCCAGGCCGGCGGTCATGTAACCGTACAGAAAGCCCGCAACAAACGCATCGCCGGCACCAAGCCGGTTCACATTCTGCACATCGAAACCGGGCGCCGTGCAAAATGCACGACCGTCGTAACCCACAGCGCCTTCTTCCCCTACGGTCATGACCACCGCTCGATGAGGGTTCGCCCCCAGCAATCTCCGCAACATCTCGCGGCGATCCAGTCCGGTGGTGCCTAGGAGGATGCCGGCATCTTCTTCGGTGGTTACCAGGAGGTCTGCATAAGGCAGCACCTCGAGCCACGCTTCGCGCGCCTCCCGACTGTCCCACATGAGGGTGCGGTGGTTGAGGTCGAACGAGACCGAGAGGCCAAGTTCGCGAGCCCGCCACATGATCTCGCGCGTGCCTGTCCGGCAGGGTGGGCTGACTGCGAGACTGATCCCGGAGAGATGCAGCCACTCCGCCTGACAAATGCGATCCCAATCGAGATCCTTGTCAGTCAGGCTCGCGGCCGCGCTGTTGGCGCGGTCGTAGAGCGTCATCGAAGGACGGGGAGACGCGCCACGCTCGAAAAAGAAGAGTCCGACGCGCCCCTCCTCGGTCCAGACAACAGCGGATGTGTCCACACCGTGACCGCGGATCTCCTGCGCCACCCGGCGTCCTAAAGGATTTTTCGGCAGCTTGCCAATCCAAGCTGCGTGGATCCCCAACCGCTCCAGGCCGATGGCTACATTAGCCTCCGACCCTCCGATCGACACTTCGAAACTGTTCGCGCGTTCGAGCAGTTCGTGGCCGGGAGGCGCGAGCATTAACATGGTTTCGCCGATACAGACCACCCTCGGATCGACGGTGGGGGCGTGCGGCGAGTTGCGCGGCATAATCGACCTTCAACCCTTCCCGACCGGCACCCGATCGCCGAGGAGCATGCCAATTTCGCGGAATGCCGCTACCATGGCGGCGCCTTTGGCTTCCTCGACCGGCAGCACCGGCCGCCTCGGGTAGCCGGCGTCGACTCCGCGTTCGTGAAGGACGTAGTAAGTCGCGGCATTGGTCGAACTGGGAATATGCAAAATCTGGCGAGCCTTGTTTACTTTCAATTGCAGCTTGGCCGCTTCGAGATAGTTGCCTGCCTCGAACAGATTCCATAAATCGATCATGAGTTCCGGGAACGCGTTCGCAATGCCGGAAACACACCCCTTGGCGCCGGCCATCCAGGCAGGCAACGCGATACCCTCGGTGCCCGCGATCAACCGAAACTCCGGCCTGTCCTCCATCGCCAACACGAAATGCGTGAAATCGATGTAGCTGAAAGCGCTGTCTTTCATCCCGGATACACCAACATCCGCCAGGCGCTTCAGCACTCCTGGGGTGATCGTCACGCCCGACGCCGTCGGATTGTTGTACACGTAGACGGGCAGTTGGACCGACTCGACCAGGCTGCGGAAGTACTCAACCACGCTCCGTTCGTCGTGATGGTAGTAGTAAGGCGGAATCGAGGCTACGCAATCGGCGCCCGTCTTTTCGGCGTGCCGGGCCAGTTCGATCGAGTCGTGGGTCGAAGCGGTGCCGACGTGGGCAATCACCGCGATCCGCCCGCCTGCTTGATTGCGGACCACTTCAAGAACCTTCATTCGTTCCTCGACGGTCATGAGCGGGCCGGAACCATATGTCCCGCACACGAACAGGCCGTGTGAGCCATGCTCGATCTGAAAGTCTACGAGTTGGCGAAGGCCCTTTTCATAAACGCCACCGTCGGCGGTGAACGGCGTCGTGAGCGGCGGGATGATTCCTTTCGGCAAAGCTGTCATGCGTCCTCCTGAAAGGACAGTGCCGTGCATTTTCGATGCCCTAAGAACCAGGCTGTGCCAAGTCGAACAGCGACAATCGTTCAAGCATATCCCCGGCGGATCTTCCCCTATGCCGGGTTGCAAATCCGCTACTCCGCTCCGGGCGCCGGGTAGCGCGAACGCACACATTGAAGGTGAAGTGCATTGTTCCGCGGGTGGCCTTACGATTGCCACTCGACATTGAGGCTGCGCCTATGAAGTATGTGTTCGGGCCAGTGCCGGACCGGGTGACCTTCGTCGGCTCGGGAGAGCCCACTTCGCTGCTCGACCGGGCCGATGTCGAGCAGCTGGTGCCCGGGGGACGTCTGTAACATGCTCGACAAACTCGCCAGCGGGCCGCGTCAGGTTGTGACTTCATTCGGCCAGGGGTTTTGGATAGTCGCCTGTGCGCACTAAGGCAAGCTTGGCCGGAAACAGAAAGACAGACTTATTGAGCATCCTTGATGGAGGTCGTGATGCACACCGCGCCTGATTCGTCTGGGATACACATGAAATCGTTACTCGAGGCTGCCGGATATAGGTGCGACCGCCACGAGTGCGAGGAAGCTGTTGGTCTACTTGAAGAGGCAGTTCGCATCCAGCCCGGGAACGCTGAACTGTACTACCAACTCGGCTTCTGTCACAGCGGTGGATGCCGTCACCACCGGCATGTGGAGGCAAAGATGGCCGAAACGTACCTGCGGCACGCCCTCTCGCAGGCGCAACCGGACGCGGAGCCGGTCCTTCGGGCAAAGATTCTGGACGCGCTTGGGAACCTCCGAAGCTGCCTTGTTTCCGATGCCCTTGCGCTGAAGGAGGCAATCGCCTGTCATCGGGAGGCGGCCGGAATCTATCGCCGCGCCGGCCGGCTGGCAGACTGGGCACGCGAAGAATTCAACCAGGCGAACGTCTGGTGCGACGTGCCGGAAACCGGGAATCCGGACAAATGGACCGAGGCCATCCCGCACTATGAAAATGCGCTGAAGGTTCGGACCCGCGAGAACGATCCGAACCGCTACGCCGCGACTGTGATGAATCTCGGAACGGCACTGCGGCAGTCGCCGTCGGGAGACAAGGCCGCTAATATCGTAAAAGCCGTCAGTTGTTACCGCGCGGCGTTGCGAATATATACCGTTCGCACCTTTCCAAGGCAGTTTGCGGAAGCCTGCAACAACCTGGCCAATGCCTGCATGAGCTATCCCGCGCGAACTGACGTGTCTCGCACGCGCCATGCCCGGTCCGCCCTCCGGCATTTCGAGCGGGCGCTCGAAGTGTGGAAGCCTGAGACCGAGCCGTATTACTACGCGCTGGCCCAATATAACCGCGGTTGTGTCTACCTTCAATTGGCCGCTTCGCCAGAGGATATGGTAAGGCTCTCGCCTGCTTCCTGGACGCATTGAGTGCGGCCGGTCATCGGGAAACACCGAATCCAGCGGCTGGCGGGCTCTAACATTACTCTGCTATTGTGCCGAGACAAACCACCGAAAGGGGACCACTCAAACCACGTGCCGCATGGCCGCGAGAACCGCAGCTCAGGCTATCGGCGGAGTGGGAGCTAGAGAACCCCGGTGTGGAAGCCTCAGGCCCAAAGACCGTATCTTCCGGAACAAGGTGGTCTTGTGCATGCCGAGGCTGCGGGCTGTCTCCAGCCGGTTCCAGTTGTGCCGCCGCAGCGCGCTCATGAGAAAGGCGGCCTCCAATTGGTGGAGCCGGCCCAGAGTGGAAACCTCAGCCGCGCCGGCGCAAGGTGCGAAGTCCGAAATATGCCCGGGCTCAATCTGGCCGGAGCGGCACAGCACGAAGGCACGCTCGATAATATTCTCGAGTTCCCTGATGTTGCCGGGGTAGTGGTGCGACATCAGGCCGGAGAGCACCTCGTCGGAGACCCCCGCAACCTCCTTACCTTGAAGCGCGTTAAACCGGGCGATGAAGTGATCCACCAGCAGCGGCACGTCCTCCATGCGCTCCCGGAGCGGAGGGATCTGGAGTCTCACGACGTTGATCCGGTAGTACAGGTCGTCGCGAAACTGCGCCGACTTGATCAATTCGGCCAAATTCTTGTTGGTCGCGGCGATCATTCGCACATCGGCCCGCACCGGCTGTGTTGAGCCGAGCGGCTCGTAGACGCGTTCCTGGAGAAAGCGCAGGAGGCGAACCTGCAACGCTGCCGAAATGTCGCCGATCTCGTCGAGAAACAGCGTGCCTCCTTCCGCGGCGGCCACGCGTCCCGGCTTGTCCCTCCTGGCATCCGTGAATGCGCCTGCCTTGTAGCCGAACAACTCCGATTCCAGCAGGGTGTCCGGCAACGCCCCGCAGTTCATAGCCACGAACGGCCTCTTGCCGCGCGGACTCAGGTTGTGGATCGCGCGGGCAAAGAGTTCCTTCCCGGTACCGGTCTCGCCTTCAATCAGAACCGTGCTCGATGTTTCGGCGATTGCAGGAAGAATCGCGAACATTTGTTGTATTCGGTAATTGCAGGTGAGGATGTCTTCGCAGCAGTAGCTCCGCTCGATCTGCTTGCGCAGTTCCTCGATCATCGTCAGGTCGCGGAAAGTCTCGACGCCCCCGATGACCTGGCCGTCACGGTCTCTCAATATGGCGGTCGAGATGCCGATCGGTTTGCGGTTACCTTGCGCGTCCAGGATCTTCACGGTCCTACCGATAATCGGTGAGCCGGTCTCGATCGTCTGGTGCAGGCTGCACTCGTGTTCGCAGATATTGGCCCGGAAGATATCCCGGCACGGTTGCCCGATGGCGCGTTCCCGCGGAATGCCTGTGATCCTTTCCGCCGCCCGGTTGAAGGAGGTAATCCGCCAGTTCCCGTCCACGGTGAAGACGCCTTCCGTGATGGAGTCCAGAATCGTTGCCTGTATCTCCGAATCTCTGTTCTTGGACACTCGCTCACCACCTTCGACCGCGGCGCCTCGATTGGACGCCAACTCCATTCTATTGCCCGGCGCGGCCGGAGGACACCACGTTCATGAGGAATTTACTGCGCCACCGATAGATGGTACTTGCATCTATCGGAGTCCAGTCGCTAGAGTAGTGGATGAACCTGCACTCCGCAGGTAGGGAGGGACAACCACTTGCCTCGTCGGACTTGTCCTCGTCACGGACGCGAGTACCCGTGCACCTGCGCGATGGGAAACCTCTACCGGTTCGTCGAACCCGTGGTGCTGTTGCTGCTCAAAAAGAAGGGGCGGTCCTACGGATACGACCTCTCCGGGGAGCTTGGGAGATACGCCCTCACGGATGCGGAGATCGAGCGAGCCGCGCTCTACCGCACACTCCGCCAGCTCGAGAACAACGGCAACGTGAAATCCGAGTGGGACGTGGATAACGCCGGTCCGGCACGGCGCGTTTACCGGCTGACGGCAAAGGGCGAGAAACACCTTCAGGAATGGGCAACCGTTCTCGAGCACGTCTCGAAGTCCATGAGCCGCTTCGTGAAAGAGACCCGCTCGCTCGACTCGGCGAAGACGGTCTCAGCGAAATAGCCCAAGCGCAGTTCTGAGCGTACTTGCGGAGGAAGTCGTCGGTCGGCGAGGCCGAGCCTCCTGCCGATTATTGCCCCCGGCAACGCCCGTCCGCCGCCGGCGGCTGGAGGCCGGTCGGCACACCAGGAGAGAGGAAGACGATCTCGACCGGCGCGAGCGCGGCGGTTGCACAGAAACACGTCGGGGTATACGTGGCGACCGGCTCGGCCACGATCCGGTGTGGACCGGCGATTAAGGGGAATACCACATGCCTGGAAGGTGGCCCAAAAAAGGTAATGGCCCCGAGCTGGGTATCTCGGGGCCTTGCACTCAGAGGGGTTGGCGGTGGGAGGGGACTCACCGCCAGGGATGCTGTCTGTGTTGAATTCAGATTAACAGTTTCAGACCTTCTTGTCCAGTATTTTGTACTTTTTTCACAAAAAAAGTTTTTGGCTTCCAGGCGGGCACACGCAATCCGAAGAGCACCCGGATTTCGTACTATCCCCTGTGGAGTCCAACTCGTTCCCAGGGCCTCCGGAGTACTCCTGCTCGGGTCCGGAAGTGGTGGCAGCAGTTCGCGTTAGCGTTACTCGAATAACCAAAGAGCATATTGAGCAGACCCCCTTACCGGATGTAACTTTCCCATTGAGAGGCGAAACGTGTTGATCGACATCCATGATGACAAGGCGCCCAGCCACAACCTTGACCGGGAGCGGCGCGGCAAGCGGCGGTTTCACATCGAGCAGGACGTCCGGTACAAAATGTTGTACGGCCAGCGGATTGCCGAAACGGGTATCGGCAAGACAAAAAACATTTCCAGCGGAGGCGTCTGGTTCAGCACGGAAACGACGTTGACCCCCGGCATGCCCGTGGAACTGTCGATGAGCTGGCCCGTGCTGCTGAACGATTCCTGCCCGATGAAGCTGATGATTTACGGCTGCGTGATTCGCAGCAGCGACCGCGGAGCGGCGGTCGCAATCGAGCGCTACGAGTTCCGGACGCAGGGGTCCCGCGCTTTTCAACAAGCCTTGAGCCAGCAGCCGGTGATCGAGTTCCGCGTTCCGAACTAACGCGCGAACCGCGTAGCCTTTTTACGCCGGTGCCGGTCGAGCGCGAGTTCAATCAGCCTCTCGATTAATTCGGCGAAGCCGACACCGGAATGCTCCCACATGCGGGGGTACATGCTGATCGATGTGAACCCGGGTATGGTGTTGATTTCATTGATGTAAATCTTGCCGCTCGAACTCTCGAGCAGAAAGTCCACACGTCCCATCCCCTCGCATTCGACGGCGCGGTAGCATTCCACCGCGAGCCGCCGGATCTCTTCCGTCTTCTCCTGCGGCAGGTCGGCCGGAACCTGGGTTTTAGCCAGATCGAGCAGGTATTTGTCGTCGTAATCGTAGAACTCGCGGGAAGGCAGAATCTCGCACGGCAGCGAAGCCACCGGCTGCTGGTTGCCCAGGACGGAACACTCCACTTCCCTGCCCTCGATGCCGCGCTCCACGATGATTTTGCGATCGAACTGAGCGGCCAGCGACAACGCAACGCCAAGTTCGGCGGCATTGTGGGCCTTGGAAATGCCCACCGACGAACCCAGATTCGCGGGCTTCACGAATACGGGGAAAGGCAGGCGCGCTGCCGCAGCCGCATTATCGGGCGCATCGCGGTCCACCACCACATAGTCCACAACCGGCAACATCCGTTCCGCGCAGACACGTTTCATCATCTCCTTATCCATGGAGACGGCGGACGCGAGCACGCCGGCGCCCACGTAGGGCAGATCGGCCAGTTCGAGCAGGCCCTGCATGGTACCGTCCTCGCCGAAGGTGCCGTGCAGGACCGGGAAGACCACGTCGATGTCCGGATGCGCGCCGGGTTCGGGCAGGATAGGGCCGGGAACCCATTTCCCCTGGGGGTCGATAAAGTATTCGATTACTTCGTATTTCTCGCGGTCCATCGCATCCATGATGGCGCGGGCGGAGCGGACCGACACTTCGTGCTCCCCGCTGCGGCCGCCGTAGACGACGGCCACTCGTAGTTTCATAGAATTCGCTTTCCGAGTCCCGACATGGCCAGTTCGACAGCCAGGTCGGCGGTGCGGTTCACCTCGTCGATGACGGGATTGACCTCCACCACTTCCATCGAGACCATCTTCCCGGAGTCGCAGATCATTTCCATTGCCAAATGGGCTTCGCGGTAGGTGACGCCGCCGCGGACAGGGGTACCGACGCCCGGAGCGTGGGCGGGATCCACAAAGTCCATATCGAGCGACAGGTGGAACCCGGCCGTCCCGTCGCAGGCGAGGCGAATGGCCTCGTCCATCACGGCCCGCATCCCCCGCTCGTCAATGTGCCGCATGGTGAACGCGCGAACGCCGGAATCGCGCACCTGCGGCTTCTCCATGGCGTCCACGTCGCGGAGTCCTACGATCACGGCATTGCGCGGCTCCACCTTGGGGGTATAGCCGAAGATTTCGGTGAGTTGCGGCGGCCCGATACCCACGATGCAGGCCAGAGGCATGCCGTGCACGTTGCCGCTCGGGCTCGATTCCGGGGTATTCATGTCGGCATGGGCATCCAGCCAGATCAGCCCCACGTTGCGGTCGGCCTTGCTGAAATGGCGGGAGACCCCGCTGATAGTGCCGACGGCCACCGAGTGGTCGCCACCCAGAACCAGGGGGAAGCGGCCGTGGCCGAGGGCCTGTTCCACCTGGATGGCGAGCCGCTCGCAGGTGGCCGCGATTTGCGGCAGGTACCGGGCGGCGGCATCGTCGGGCGGCAGCGCCTCGGCCTGGTCCACCGGAACGTTGCCGAGATCTTCCACGTGGTAGCCGAGCGCCGCCACACGCGCGTTGAGGCTGGCCACGCGAACGGCCGAAGGACCCATGTCCACGCCGCGCCGCCCCTGCCCTAGGTCGAGCGGCGCGCCGATGATGGCGATGTGGGAGTGAGGCATGGCGGGCGCCTAAAACTCCGCGTTGCCCGGCGTGCGGGGAAACGCAATCACATCCCGGATATTCTTCATGCCGGTAAGGTACATCAACATGCGCTCGAAGCCCATGCCGAACCCGGCGTGCTCCACGCCGCCGAAGCGGCGCAGGTCGAGATACCACCAATAGGCGTCTTCCCTCATGCCGTGTTCCGCCTGCGCGCGAATCCGCTCCAGCAGCACGTCGTAGCGTTCCTCGCGCTGGCTGCCGCCAATGATCTCGCCGATCCGGGGGGCGAGCACGTCCATCGCGGCGACCGTCTTGCCGTCGTCGTTGGCGCGCATGTAGAAAGCTTTGATCTCTTTCGGGTAGCCGGTGACGATGGCGGGACGCTTGAAAAGCTCCTCGGTGAGGTAGCGCTCGTGCTCGCTTTGCAGGTCGGCGCCCCAGTGGGTGGGGAACTCGAAATTCTTCCCGGACTTCTGCAACAGCTCGATGGCCTGGGTATAAGTGATGCGCTCGAACTGGCTGGTCACCAGATTCTCCAGGGTCTTGATCAGCTCCGGCTCGTACCATTTGGCCAGAAAATCGAGATCCGGACGGCAGGAGGCGAGCACCTGCTCCACCTGGCTCTTGAGAAACGCCTCGGCCAGGTCCTGGTCGCCATCGAGGTCGCAGAAAGCCATTTCGGGCTCGATCATGTAGAACTCGGCCAGGTGGCGCGGCGTGTTCGAGTTTTCGGCGCGAAAGGTGGGGCCGAAGGTGTAGACATTGGCAAAGGCGTGCGCGAAGATCTCGGCCTCGAGCTGGCCGCTGACGGTGAGATACGTGCGGCGTCCGAAAAAGTCCTGGGCGAAGTCGCCGCTCCTGCCGATGTCGAGCGTGGTGACCTGGAACATGGAGCCCGCGCCCTCGGCGTCGGAAGCCGAAATGACGGGCGTGTGCACGTAGAGGAAGCCGCGGTCCTGAAAAAACTTGTGGATGGCGGCAGCCAGCGCGTTGCGCACCCGGAAGACCGCGCCGAACGTGTTGGAACGTGCCCGCAGGTGGCCGATTTCGCGCAGCGTTTCGAGGGTGTGTTTCTTCTTTTGCAGCGGGTAATGCTCGGGGTCGGCCGCGCCGTGCACGGTGACCGCGCGCGCCTTGAGTTCCACCGATTGTCCCTTGCCCGGGGACGCGACGAGTTCGCCTTCCACGCTCAGGCAGGCGCCGGTCGTGATCGTGGCCACTAGCTCGGGGGAAACCACGCCCGAGTCCAGAACCACCTGGAGGTCCACGGGCGAAGAGCCGTCGTTCAACTGAATGAAGTGCACGTTCTTGCTGTCGCGGCGGGTCTTCACCCATCCCCTGGCAGTCACGGTCTCGCCGGGGGCTCGCTTCAGCAGGCTGCGGATGTAGTCCTGTGGCTGAATCATTAAAGGGCTTCCAGCCGCTCGAAAATCTGCTTCACGGTTTCGAGCGGGGCGGGCAAGTCGGGCCGCTCCCTGAGTTCGAGCAGGAGCGGATACTGATCCGCGCGGCTGCGCAAAAGCTGCATCGTGGCCGGCCAGTCGATGGTGCCGCCGCCGATCAGGGGGAACAGGTGGGAATCGCTTTCCCCGTCGTTATCGTGGACGTGCGTGGACCGGATGCGCTCCTTCATCATAGTGAACGCGGCCTCCACGCCTTCGTTCATGTGGGCGTGGCCGGTGTCGAACACGTAGTTGAGGCCGAGGTGCGTCAGCTCTTCGAACTGGTGGAGCCGTTCGGCGCTCGACAGCTCGTTGGGGGTATTTTCGAGCAGCACGTCCACGCCTCGCTGGCGGGCGAAGATGCTGATCTCCTCGAGCGCGCCGAAAGCGGCATCGAACTTGTGCATGCTGAACTCTTCGCCGCCGACTCCGAGGTGTTGGACGAGGTAGCGGAAAGGAATGACCTCGGCGATTTCGATGGCGCGCTTGATCTCATCCACCAGTTGAATGCGCCGCGCCTTCCTGGTTTCGGTGATGGTGATGACGGCGTTCGGTCCGGAGCGGCCCCAGATCTCGTCGCTGTACATGGGGGAGTGCAGGGAGTGCAACTTGAGTTCGGAATCGTGGAACCAGTGGCCCAGTTCGGCGATCTGGGCGCGGTCGTGATAATCCAGGTGCTGGCGCGCGCAGAAGATCTCGACCGCCGGAATCCCGGCATTCTGCACCTTCGTCAACAGCGCCGCGGTGAGCCGGTGATTGACGAAGAGATGGGTGGAGAGTACGTGGTCCATCGAGTGGTTAGTGTCCTTCCGCCGTACCTTCGGAGCGTGGATCCGCCGCGCCTTCCAGCCAGCCGTTGGCGAAGCGGATGGCGGCGCACTCGCCCTGCGCATTGACGCGTTTCACGGTGTAGCCGCGGGCTTCCAGCAGGGCTACGGTATCGGGCGAATATCCGGGCTCGACGCGCAGCTCGTCGGGAAGCCACTGGTGATGAAATCGCGGCCAGTTGACCGCATCCTGAATATTCATGTTGAAGTCGAGGACGTTGACCATCACCTCGAGGACGGTGTTGATGATGGTGGGTCCTCCCGGCGAGCCAAGCGCAAGCAACGGCTGGCCGTCGCGCAGCACGATGGTCGGGGTCATGGAGGAGAGCGGAGTTTTGTGCGGCTGGATCGCGTTCGCCTCTCCCTGCACCAGCCCGTACATGTTGGCCTCGCCCGGCTTGGGCGCGAAGTCGTCCATCTCGTTGTTGAGCAGGAACCCGAGACCCGTCGCGGTCGCTTTGCTGCCGTAGCCGCCGTTCAACGTGTAGGTCACGATCGCGATATTGCCCGCGGCGTCGGCTACCGAATAGTGCGTGGTTTCGTTGGCTTCGGCGGGCACGAATTTCGCGGCCTTCACTTCCGCGCTCGGGGTGGCACGCTGCGGGTCGATAGACGCGCGCTGCCGCGCGATGTAGGCGGGATCGAGCAGTTCGGTGACGGGGACCTTATAGAATTCGGGGTCGGCAAGGTTCTCGGAGCGGTCCGCGAAATAGCGGCGCATGGCCTCCGCCATGTAATGGACGACGCTTGCCGAACCGGCGCCCGCCTTTTCGTAGCCCGTGCCTTCGAGCATGCCGAGCATCTGGAGAATGCCGATACCGCCCGAACTCGGCGGCGGCGCAGTCACGATGTCGTAGCCCTTGTACTTGCCGGTGAGCGGCCGGCGCTCGATGGTCCGATACGACTCGAGATCGTCGAGCGCGATCAGCCCGCCGTGCTCCTGCATATCGCGCGCGAGCAGGCGCGCGGTTTCGCCCGTGTAGAAATCCGCTGCTCCCTTCTTTTCGATGCGCTCCAGCGTGCGGGCGAGGTCGGGCTGAACGAATCGCTCCCCGGCTTCGTAGAATTTGCCGTCGCGGAGAAACACGCGTTTCGATTCGGGGAATCGGGCGAAGGCGCGCTCCTGGGCGCGCAGGCCCTGCGCCTGGGCGTACGAAAGTTCAAAACCCCTCGACGCCAGATCCACCGCGGGACGGACCAGTTCCGCCCAGGGCTTGCTGCCGTACTTCCGCGATGCATATTCGAGGCCGCTCACCGTGCCCGGCACGCCGGCGGCGCGATAACCCACGGTGCTGTCGGCAGTCGCTTTTCCGGAGGCATCCAGGTACATGTTGCGTGTGGCCGCACCGGGCGCGCGCTCGCGAAAATCGAGAAAGGTGTGCGGCCGTCCGTCAGGCGGATGAGCATGAAACCACCGCCCCCGATGTTCCCCGCCGAAGGATGCGTGACCGCCAGCGCGAAACCCACCGCGACGGCGGCATCAATCGCGTTACCGCCGGCTTCGAGCACCTTGAGCCCGGCTTCGGTGGCGTGCCGCTCGCGCGTGACCACCATGCCGTGACGCGCCCGCACGGGCTGCGCGGCAGGAACGGGAAGCACCCCCGCGATCAGGAGGAGGAACAGGAAGCGGCGGCGCATACCTCCTGATTCTACTATGTCGCTTTCAAACGGCGTCTCTTCCATTCGAACAGCACGATACCGGCCGCGACCGAAACGTTTAGGGACGAAATCTTGCCGGCCATGGGGATGCGCACGAGCACGTCGCAATGCTTCCGGACCTGCTCGTGCAGTCCCTTTCCTTCGCCGCCGAGGACCAGGGCGGTGGGCGTCGAGTACTTCACCTGGTCGTAGCTTTCCGTGCCGCGCTCGTCGAGCCCGTAGATCCAGAAACCGCGCTCCTTCAGATCCTCGAGGCTGCGGTTGATGTTGGTCACGCGTGCGATGGGCACGTGTTCGAGCGCGCCGGCGGCCGCCTTGGCCACCACGTCGGTAAGCCCGGCCGAGCGACGCTCCGGAATCACCACCGAACCCGCCCCCGCCGCGTGGGCGGTGCGGATGATGGCGCCCAGGTTATGCGGGTCCTCCACACCGTCGAGCACCACGACCAGTTCTCCGGCCGCGGCATGATCGAGGTCGGCGTATTTGCGCGCGGCTCCCAGTGCGACCACCCCCTGATGGGCCGCGGTTCCCGCCATCCGATCGATGGAGGCGCGCGGTTCGAAACGCACGGGCACGGAGGCGCGGCGAGCGAGGTCGATGATCTCCTGGAGGCGCGGCCCGCCAGCCCCCTGCGCAATCAGAATCCGATCCAACGGATGGCTCGTCCGCAGCGCCTCGGCCACGGGGTGAATGCCGCTCAAAATGGACATGGACTTGTCGCGCTACTCCTGCGGCATCACCTTCAGGCCGTTGTTGAAGCGATTCGTGAAATTGGCCATGGCGGCCACCAGGGTGATCTCCACAACCTGCCGGTCGTCGAAGTGCTCGAACAGCGCGGCGCCGGTGTCGTCGCCGGTGGCGGTGCGGGTCAGCTCGCGTGCGTACTGGATGGCGGCGCGCTCGGGCTCGGAGAATCCGTGGTCCTGTTCGGTCTGCAAGGCGCGGAGCTCGTCTTCCGTGATGCCCGCCTTGCGGCCGCTGGCCACGTGCGTAGCGGTGCAGAAGGCGCACTCGTTGGCGTAAGCGCAGGCCAGGTACACGAGCTCCTTCACCCGCCGCTCCACGGTGCCGGGACCGACCACGGCTGCATAGAACGGCACAAAGGTCTTCAACGCCTCGGCATTGTGGGCCATCGCGCGGAAGAACGGGCTGGGCTTCTTCGACTTCGCTTCCAGGCTGGCGAGAAACTCGTTCTCCGCCGGGTCCACCGGTTTGATCGCTGTGGCCATAAGTTTTCAGTATAGACGCGCGGCCCGGCGGGGCTCAGTGGGTAGAGGCACGTTCGGCGGAGTAGGACCGGATGAAGTCGCGGTCGCCTTCAACGAAGTCGAAGGACGGCAAGTTCCGGCGCGGCTCCCAGCGCATTTCGCTGAAGATCATGTTGGCGGGTTCGCCTTCGTAAGAGGCGATACGGAAGAAGATCAGCTCGATCGGGTCCTTTCCGGGGTAAGTGAATTCGTAACGCGCAATTTCCGGGCCCTGCGCGCGGCGGATGTCCAGTTCCTCACCAAGTTCGCGCTCTACGGCCTGCTCGGGAGTCTCGCCGGGCTCGACCTTGCCGCCCGGAAACTCCCACTGCAGGGCGTGCGACTGGCCCGCCGTGCGGCGGCAGATGAGGACCGTGTCCTCCCGTTCGAGCAGCGCGGCAACAACCTGTACCATCCGGCTATTGGAGCATCCGGGGACGAAACGGCGCAAGGTGGATTTGCGCATTGGGAAGCACGTGGGGATTGACGCATCGATCCGAACGGCCTACGCTCGGGTCAGATGCCTACCCGAAAGAAGGACGAGCGGCTCGCCCTGCTCCAGGGAACCCTCGACCTGGCGTTTTGGGTGGCGCAGCATATGCGCGAAATCGGGATCCGCCTCGCCATCGGAGCACGCCCCCGGGCGATTTTCGCCGGGGTGCTTCGTAAGTCGATGCTTCCCGCGGTGTCCGGACTTGTTGCAGGCGCTGCCGTCAGCGTACCCCTGATGCGCATCCTCGCCGCCAATGCTACCAACGTGTCGCCCCATGACGAGACAACCTACCTTGGAGTGGCGGTGATTCTCTCTGTGGTGGCGTGGGCGGCGGCAATCGCTCCGGCGCGGCGGGCCATGCGCGTGGATCCATCGGTTGCGTTGCGATCCGAATGAGCCTCCCATGCAGCGAAGGTCGACCTCTGCGACGTTGCAGCAGGCGCTCGCCCGGGAGTACGGGCAGGTTCAGAGATGCGGATCCGCGGAGATGGTTGTGTGAACGTGCGGAATCGCAGGAGTCCAGTAACCTGCTGGCGTTCGCAACGCGCCTAACAGCCGATGGCGGGCCATCCCCGGCATCTGCCAGGACCTCGCAGTTTGGCGTCTACAGATTGACGATGGCGAGCGAGGGGCTGCACTACGAATATCTGAACATCACCATGAAAGCGCTGGCGCAATTCCTGGGGCGCGAACACGGCCCACTGGAGCTACCGGTTGTCGATAGCACAGGGCTCGCCGGCGAATACCAGGTCACGCTGGACATTCCGCGAGGGCAGGTGCACTGTGCCGCCACTGCCTTCACCGCGGACGCAGCCGGAGGCGAGATGGTGCCGGCGGCTCCAGACCCCTGTGGGAACACCATCCGGGCCTCGTTGGAAAAACAAGGGCTGCGGATCGTGCGGCGCAGCATTCCCTACCGGAGAGTCGTGATCGATTCCATCGAGCGGACCCCGGCGGAGAATTGACGCCGAGTCACCGACTACGGCGAACGCACCCAGTCAACCCGGCACGTCCGTCATGTGTTTTGCGGCCGCTGGACCGCATACTCAAGTGCCTGCTCGGCGTGCAGGACGGTGGTGTTGAACAGTGGCAATCCGCAGTCCTCCGGGCGCACCAATAGCGGGATCTCCGTGCAGCCCAGAACGACGCCCTGCGCTCCGTGTCTCTGCAGCGCTTCAACGAAGCCAACGACTAGTGCGCGCGACTGTGGCAGGACCTCGCCGCGGCACAGTTCCCGGTAGATGATGTCGTGGATGCGGTCCTGATCGTCTCTCTCGGGGACCAGCACCTCGATGCCGCGCCGGTTCAGCCCCTCGCGGAAGAACCGCTCGCGCATCGTGAACGCAGTGCCGAGCAAACCAACGCATCGAAGTTCGCCATTCCGGATCGCCTGCGCGGTGGCATCGACAATGCTCAGCAGCGGCATCTGGACCTCCGCCTGCACCTGGTCGAAAACTATATGCATCGTGTTTGTCGCGATGATGCCGAAATCGGCGCCCGCCAGGCGCAAGCGTTCCAGCGCTTCGGCCATCGCTTTGGCTGCGTCAGCCCACCGGCCCTGACGCTGCCAGTCCACATACCGCTGAAAATTGACGCTATAGATGAGGATCTCGGGATATCCGTAGTCGCCATACCGCGCCGTGTACTCGCGTGTAATGCGCTCGTAATAGACAGCGGTGGATTCGGGGCTCATCCCGCCGAGAATGCCGATCGTTCGGTGCATAGTTTACGTCTCAGAGGCCGGGTCAAAGCGAATTTTGCATCTCCGCCCTTCTTCGTCCATACGTAAGTCGGGTGGAGCCCCGGCCGCACGGAAGTATTCGAGGGCGCGCAGCACGTCATAATGCCAGCGGGTTGGAAACGAGAATTGCAGCCAGGCCAGGTTGACGATCTCGCCAGTACTCTTACGACGGAACAGTCTTCGTTCGAGGAGGTATTCCTCGCCCGTCCGCCGGGCTGCGATCGATTCGGCCGTACCACCGGTTGCGCGCTCATGCGCCAATAGTCCTTCGAGCACGTTGATTGTGGTCGCGAATGACGACCGGACGGACCCGTTCTCCGCCTTGCAGTTCCAGCCGCCGTCGTCAAGCTGTTCGTCAAGCAGGCGGGCCACCACGCCGTTCACATCCTGGTCGAAGTAGATGCCCAACGTGACCGTCCTGCCATTGATGCACGGTTCCACCTCGCCGCTGAAGAAGGGCTGCCCGGCGTGTTCCCACCGGCAGTTCTCTCCGACCAGGGCCACCGCGTGGCGGACCAGGTCGGAACGCGGGTCGACGCCGAAATCATGCAGCAGTTGAAGTGTGGGCAGCGTGGCGGTCCAGGGCTGGCCTTGATTCCCGGCGCGCCAGTTTAAGCTCCGCGCCGGAAAGCAAGCGCCTCCGGCCCACTGGCCATCGCTGCCCTGAATCGCCAGCAGCCTCGCGCCCCATCCCTCGGCAGCCACGCGCGCGCGCTCCGCCGCGACCGCCTGGCCCGGCGCGCCGACAAGATCCCGCAACACCTGCCAGCGAATCGCCGGGGCCGATTCGAGCAGCCAGTCGAGAACAGCCGGATCCGGCGCGTTCACCTCATCCTCGCCGCGCTGCCTCAATCGCGGCGACATCGATCTTCTTCATCGTCATCATCGCCTCGAAGGCGCGCTTCGCTTCATCGCCGCCAGCCTCAACCGCCTCGGTTAGCGTGCGCGGGGAAATCTGCCAGGAGAGGCCCCAGCGGTCCTTGCACCAACCGCACGCGCTTTCTTCGCCGCCGTTTCCGACGATCGCGTTCCAGTAGCGGTCCGTCTCTTCCTGATTCTCGGTCGCGATCTGAAAAGAGAAGGCCTCGTTGTGTTTAAACGTCGGGCCGCCATTGAGACCGAGACAGGGAATGCCCGCAACCGTGAACTCCACCGTCAGCACATCGCCCTCCTTGCCGCCCGGGAAGTCGGCGGGCGCATGGTGAACGGCAGTTACGCGACTATCCGGAAAGGTGGCGGCGTAAAAGCGCGCCGCCTCCTGTGCGTCCTTGTCGAACCAGAGGCAGATCGTGTTCTTTGGCTTCATCCTCGTGTCTCCTGTTGCTCAATCGGGGCGAACGCCGCTTGGTCGCCACCCATTCTGCTTCTCTGAATATATCGCTGGGTCGACACCGAGATCCGAAGCTATGACGGGCCAATGTACGACCCGGTCCAGGTTTCTTCCGGGAGTCTTCGTGCTTCATCGCAAGTCTCCGCGGCTTCAGCGGTTGGCGCGAGGCCAAGCCGCATATGCCGACGGCGTCGTCTGTTGCGGCGCCTGCGTCTTGCCGGTGGTTTACTTCCACATTGCGCGTAATCCGCTCGGAGCCATACCGATCAGCGTCGAAAGCCGACTTCTCAGAAGTAATCCGCGACTGGCCTTCTCAGGGTTCGAGACTTAGCGTCTCAGTGGCCAATTGCGCCCCAAGTTCAACGCCCTGGAGTAGGTGTCCTGGAGGCGAGGCCGAAGCGGGCCCTCAGGAACGCGGTGACGGCGCGTTTGGTCTCCCGCGTCGCAGCCTCGTTATAACCAATGTGTGGTCCTCGCTCCACGCACGCGTCGGAGTACGCGAAGGGCTTGAGCGTCGCTCTATTCATGATGACGCCATTTTCCGCTTCCGCCATCGAACAGTTATGCGTAGTGCTGGCCTGCGGAAACTGGAGCGGTTCACCGGTCGGGCGCACTGTATCGTAGCTGTGGTGCGCTGCGGGATACTCGGTCAAGGTAATATCGACGCCAGTCGACTTCAATCGCTCGACGTACGCGCGACAAGGACCGACTGCCACCCAGTCGTCGGCTATTCCATGAAATAGCCGAATCGGTTTTCCTGTCGTTTTTTGCTCGTCCCTGTAGCTGGTATTGCATGGCGTGAACAGCCCAATGTGCGCCTGAAATTCAAGGTCCGGTGGAGCGTATGATCTCCGAAACCGCTGCATGCTCGCATAGACAGCTGCCTGGGCACCCTTCGACCAGCCCATGACAGCAACGCGATTGGGATCGATGCGCGGATGTTGCGCGAGCATCTCCAAGGCGCGATAGGCGTCTACCATCATGGCCAGATGATCTAACTGGGTTTGGTCGTTCGCGGTTGAGGTGATGCCGCGAGCCGAAAAGCTGTCGAGCAGGAACGCAGCGATGCCAACCGCGTTCAGATCCTCAGCCCAACCTTGTTGGGCGTTTCCCAAACCGCCGGACCCATGAAGCAAGATCACCGCCGGTAAGCGCCCTTCGCCCGGTGGTATTCGCAACTCACCCGCGATCACGACCGGGGCGCCGCCTGATTCCCCCTTCAGGATCTGTTGTGTGCGAAGGGTCTGCGTATTCACGGTCCGAATCTCAAGACGCACTTGTGAATACGCGGAGAGCGCTGCAAAAAGCAGCGAACGGACCAGTGTTGTCGCCTGGGCAGACCGTCGAAAAATCATCAAACCCACCGCCTGGAATTGGAAGCCGTGTCTCAGCCGAACGGCTCCGCCGCAGGACCAAGTGATTCGACTATTGTAATCTTCGTTGCCGCCGAGACGATCACGTAGAATGCGCCCTACCGAAACACTGCCATCTCGCCGATTAGCGGACTTGAATCAGTGTGGTCCAGGAACCGCGGTGGGAGATCGCAAATGCGCTTGCGGCTGCGGACGCTGCTCCGGGTGGATCGTCGCCAAACAAGAAGTTGGCCGGCGGCATGCCTCGATCCGGCCTTTAACCTTCGAACGAAGAACGAACATATCGTTCTTGAGTCTTCGTCCTTCCGCCGCAAGTCTCCGCGTCTTCGGCAATTGCCGCCGTGCCAGGTTACCCCTTCCACTCCGGCGGCTCCACCTCCAGCAGGTTGTGCACGAAGAAGTCCTGCAGCAGATGCTGGTAATAGGCGCCCCCCGCTCCGTGGCCGCCTCCGGGTACGACCAGCAAATCGAATTTCTTATTCGCCTTGATCAACGCGTTCACCACCTGCAGCGTAGACGACGGGTCCACGTTATTGTCCATCTCGCCCAGCACCAGCAGCAGCTTGCCCTGGAGCTTCGCGGCATTGTCCACGTTGGACGACGCCGCGTACTGCGGACCGAGCGGCCAGCTCATCCACTGCTCGTTCCACCAGATCTTATCCATGCGATTGTCGTGGCAGCCGCTGTTCGATACCGCCACTTTGTAAAACTCGGGATGGAACAGCAGCGCGCCCATGGCGTTCTGCCCGCCCGCCGACGTGCCGTAAACGCCCACGCGCGCGATGTCGTACCACGGGTACTTCGCCGCCACCGCCTTGTGCCACAGAATGCGATCCTCGAAACCCGCGTCCCCCAGGTTCTTGAAGGCCACGTCGTGAAACGCCTTGGAGCGGTTGTTGGTCCCCATGCCGTCGATCTGCACCACGATGAAGCCGAGTTCCGCCAGCGCCTGCGATGCGCCCGACCAAGCCTTCGGCACGAAGCTGCCCTGCGGCCCGGCGTAGATCTGCTCCACCACCGGATACTTCTTCGCGGGATCGAAATTCGTCGGCCGGAAAATCACGCCCCAGATCTCCGTCTTGCCATCCCGGCCCGCGGCGGAGAACGGTTCCGGCGCCTTCCAGCCCGCAGCCTCCAGCGCCGCCTTGTCGCCCTTCTCGAGCTCCAGCAAAACCTTCCGGTCCTCGGTGCGCCGCAACTCCGCCACGGTCGGCATGTCCACGCGCGACCACTGATCGACGTAATATTTCATATCGGGCGAAAACGCCACCGAGTGCTCGCCGGCGGCCTCGGTGAACCTGGTAAGACCCGTGCCGTCGAAATTGATGCGGTAATAGTGGACGAAATACGGATCCTGCCCCGGCTCCATGCCGCTCGCCTGAAACCAGACCTGCCGCTTCTCCTCGTCCACCTTGGTCACGGCGCGCACCACCCAATTGCCCTTCGTGATCTGGTTCTTCACGCGCCCGGCGAGCCCGTCATAAAGGTAGAGGTGCTCCCAGCCGTCGCGCTCCGAACCCCAGACGATCTCCTTGCCGTCGGCCACGTTGTACCGCACCTTCTTGCCCGTGTCGCGCGCGTTCGACACCAGCGGCCGGTAGTCCACGAACGTGCGGCTCTCTTCCGAAATCAGCGCCCGCGCCGCCCCGGTGTCCGCCGCCACCTCGATCACGCGGTACACCTGGTGCCCTCGCTGGTTGTATTCGAACGTGAAGCCGCGCCCGTCCTTCCACCACTCCATGCGCGAGAGCGAGTATGGATTTGGAAACAGGCTGCTGTCGATCGGCACCGCCTGCCGCGTCTCCACCTCGAACAGCACCGGCTGGTCGAGTGCCAGGGTGTCGCCCGGCTTGGCGTAGACGATCGTCGAGTGTTTGGGCTGCAACTGGTCCGCCGGCGAGGACTCGACGTAGTGCACCTCGCGCACGTACCCCGGCCTGCGGCGATAAGCCGCCAGCCGCCGCGAATCGGGCGACCACGCGATCGACTGCAGCAGATAGTAATTGCCTTCCGATCCATCCTGGCTGAGCGGCGTCGCCTCAGTCTCGCCCTTCTTGCGCAGGTAAACGTTGAAATTCCGAATCAGCGCTTCCCAGTTGCCGTCGGGCGAGGGCCTGACCAGGTTCCGTTGAATCGCACCGGCGCCGCCCGTAGTGCCGCGCCCGCCCTGTCCCTGCTGCGGCGAAACCTGCGGCGCATCGTCCGCCACCGCATCGTTCTCCCACGGCCCTTCCGAAGGGCTCTCCTCCTCTGCCTCCGGCCCGCGGCCTCCGCGCCCGCCCCGGCCTCCGCTCACCGGCGCGGCCCCTGTCTTGCGGCACGCCGAGTCCCCCACCGTGCAGCGCCAGGTCGAACGGTCCGCCACGAATTCGATGGCGGCCTCGCCGTCCGCGAACTTGAACTCCGTAAACGGCAGCGTGTTGGCCTGATACGTCTTGCCGCCCGCCGCCGAAAGCGACGCCGCGATCTTTTCGTGGTCGAACGCCGGCCGCTTCGAGCCCGATTCCGCATCCACCCAGACAAATTCGCCGCCGCCCTTCACCGACTTCCGGTACCAGAAGTGGTGGGTATCGCCGATCCAGTTCGGTGTGCCCGCCACGTTCACCGTCAGGTTCTGGAAGCGGTCGCGCAGGGCCTGCGCGCGCTGATAATCCGCCTGCGTTCCCTGGGCCGTCGCCACGCTCGGGGCAAACGCGAGAATGCATGCAATCGCGAGTTTCACTTCGTTGTCTCCCGCTTATCCGAAAGGCTGGTCGATAGCCGGACTCTGCCTGGTGAACGTTCGCGGCCCAGAGGGCGTCATGTAGAAGCAGTCTTCCAGGCGCACGCCGAACTCGCCATAGATAACAATCGTGGGTTCGTCGCTGAAGCACATCCCGGCCTCGAGCGGCGTCCGGTTGCCGCGCACCAGGTTCGTCCATTCGTGCCCGTCCAGCCCGATGCCGTGCCCGGTGCGGTGCGGAAGCCCGGGCACTTTGTAGTCCGGTCCAAAGCCCGCATCGGCGATCGTTTTCCGCGCCGCCGCATCCACCGCTTCGCACGGCGCGCCGATCTTCGCCGCCCGCAACGCCGCGTCCTGCGCCTTTCGCTCCAGGTTCCACACCTGCTGCTGCCGCGCCGTCGGTTTGCCGAAAATCACCGTGCGCGTTACGTCCGATTCGTACCCTTCCACCGTGCAGCCGCCATCCACCAGCACGAAATCGCCCTGCCGCAACTTCTGCGGCTGAATGCTCCCGTGCGGAAACGCCGTGTATTCGCCGAAGCTGACCATGGCGTAGCCGGGGTACCCGAGCGCGCGGTGCGCGGCCGCGATGGTCTGGCTCAAATCGTTCTGCGTCATGCCCTCACGCAGATGCGCAAAGGCCGCGCGAAACGCCGCGATCGTCACCTCGTTCGCCCGCTGCAACAGCGCGATCTCGGCCGCCGACTTGATCGTCCGGCATCCTGCCGTCACCGGCGTCGCGTTCACGAACTCGGCCGCCGGCAGTTCCTTGCGCAGCGCGTCGAAAGCCGCGAACGGCACCTCCTCCTCGAGCCCCACTTTTCCACCCGCGGCCTTCCGGTCTTTGATCGCCGCCGCAGCCGTCCGGTAGCGGTCCGCCGGCGCGATCGCCACCGGCTCACCGGACCCCGTCAGCAGATAGCCCGAGCCCGCCTCGCGGCGGCCGGTGAAATAAAACATCGAGCTGCCGGACTCCATGTAGACCGCCGCCAGCCCGTTGTCCCGCATCAGGCGCCGCGCCTTTTCGATGCGCGCCTGCCGCTCGGCCGCCGCGATCGGCTTCACCCCCGCCGTCATCGGCTGCAAATTGCGGATGTCCTCGGGAATCGCGGGCCCCTGTGCTGCCGCGAACTTCTGTAGCCCCGCGGCCGCCGCCGCGCCAAGAAAACTGCGCCGTCTCATCTTTTTCGAATCGCTCCGTACACCGCCGCTCCCAGCAGCACGATGATCAGCCCCGGCCAGGTGGTCGCCGGCCGGTACGCAAACAGCATCACCAGCACCACCGACGCGCCCGCAATGTAAATCGCCGGCGTGAACGGATATCCCGCCACCCGGTAAGGCCGGTCCGCGTTCGGACGCGTCTGCCGCAGCCGGAACACGCCCGCAATCGTCAGGATGTAAAACAGCAGCGCCGCCGAAATCACGTAGTCGAGCAGGTTGCTGTAAAGGTTGCCGTACTGCCGCGTTTCCGTGTTGTATGTGCGCGGCAGCACCAGCACCGCTGCCCAGATGCCCTGCACCACCAGGCCCCACCCCGGCACATGCGCTTTGTTCAGCACTCCGGCCCGTTCGAAGAACAGTCCGTCCCGCGCCATCGCGAAAGTCGCCCGCGCGCCCGCCAGCACCAGGCTGTTGACGCACCCGAATGTCGAAATCATGATCCCGATGGCCATCAGTACCGGCCCGTACCCCGGAAACACGCGCTGCAACATCGCCGTAGCCACGCGGTCCGATGGCGCGGTCTTGATTTCGCCCAGCGGCAGCACCACCGTGTAGGCGATGTTGGCCAGCAGGTATAGCCCGATCACCGCCGTGCATCCGAACGCCAGCGCCAGCGGCAGGTTGCGGCTCGGGTTCTTGACCTCTCCCGCGATCAGCGTGACGTCGTGCCACGAATCGGCCGCGAACATCGACCCCGATTGCGCCACGCACAGCGCCACGATCAGCCCGTACACGCTCGCCGCCGCCACCCCCAGCGATGGATCGTAGTCGTGCAAAGCGAAAGCGTTGCTGAAGTTCGCCTGCACCGCCACCGAGTTCCATCCCAGAACGATGCCCACTACGATCAGCGCCGCCAGCGCCACCGTCTTCGCCGACGTGAACAGGTTCTGCACGATCTTGCCGTACTCCAGGCCGCGGCAGTTGGTCCACGTCAGCAGTACGATCACCCCGATCGCCACCAGTTGCGCCGTCGAAAGCGACACCGCGTACCCCGACGAGATGTGCACCGGCGGAATCAGGTACCGGTCTTCCGCGACCGGTGGAATCAGGATGGACGAGAAGCGCGCGAACGCTACCGCCACCGCCGCGATCGTGCCCGTCTGAATAATCGTGAAGAAGGTCCAGCCATAAAGAAACGCCCACAACGGCGAGAACGCTTCGCGCAGATAGACGTACATGCCGCCCGCGTGCGGCAGCATGGACGCCAGTTCCCCGTAGGAGAGCGCCGCCGTGATGGTGAGGACGCCCGTGATAACCCACGCCACCAGCATCCATCCCGGACTGTTGATGAGCCGCGACATGTCGGCGGACACGATAAAAATTCCCGACCCGATCATCACGCCGATCACCACCATCGTGGCGTCGAACAGGTTCAGCCCGCGGACAAACCCCTGCTCTTTGGGTACGGTTATAGGTTGGCTCATTGTAAACGCTTGCCGGTGAGCTTACCGTACCGTACCTCAGCGCGTCAACCGGCCCGATCGCACCAGTACGGTTCCCGCGCATCGCTTTCGCGGCGCGTTTTTTTGCCGTTCCCAACCCCGCGCCGCGTCCGTTCGAAACGTGAATTTTCACCCTGCTTGCTCACACTGATCGCCGCAAGTGTGTGAAAACCTCTCTCCCCATGTAAGCCTGCGGCGTTACAAGAACAAAAGGCAGTAAGTCAATCTGATTCGAAGCGGGATCCGGACGGCGGGCGACCGAAAAGAGGCGCCGGCACGGAGGCGTCTCGGATTCCGCCGTTGCAATGGCTGTCTGCGCCTCGCGCGCTGTCTGACGCTTGGCAATGGAGGGAACATGCCAGATCAATCCGGGGATCCCGTTGTTCATGTCCTCTGGATCAATGCGGGGCTGAGTTGCGACGGCGACTCGGTTTCGCTAACCGCCGCAACCCTTCCCAGCATCGAAGAAATCGCCATGGGCGCCCTGCCCGGATTGCCCAAAGTCCAGTTCCATTGGCCGCTGGTCGATTTTGAAGTGGGGTCCGATTTTCTCCGCTGGTTCTTTGACGCCGAAGCCGGCAAGCTCGACCCCTATGTACTCGTGGTCGAAGGCTCGGTAGCCAACGAAAAAATCAAATCGGAAGGTTACTGGACCGGATTCGGAAACGATCCGAATACCGGGCAGCCCATCACCCTGATGGAATGGCTCGACCGCCTCGCGCCGAAAGCCTGGGCCGTCCTCTGCGCCGGCACCTGCGCTACCTACGGCGGCATTCACGCCATGCAGGGCAATCCCACCGGCGCCATGGGCGTACCGGATTACCTCGGCTGGAATTGGCGCTCCGCCGCCGGCAATCCCATCGTGTGCGTGCCCGGATGCCCCGTGCAGCCCGACAACCTTTCCGAAACCATCCTTTACCTGTTGCATCAGGCCGCCGGCAACGCGCCCATGATTCCGCTCGACGACAAGCTGCGTCCCAAGTGGCTGTTCGGCCAGACGGTGCACGAAGGCTGCGACCGCGGCGGCTACTACGAGCAGGGCCAGTTCGCCACCGAATACGGTCAGCCCGATTGCCTCGTGCGCCTCGGCTGCTGGGGACCGGTGGTGAAGTGTAACGTCACCAAGCGCGGCTGGATGGATGGCGTCGGCGGCTGCCCCAACGTCGGCGGCATCTGTATCGCCTGCACCATGCCCGGCTTTCCCGACAAGTTCATGCCGTTCATGGACGAGCCCCCGGGCAGTAAGGTATCCACCGAAATCACGGGCCAGTTCTATGGACCGCTCATCCGGCGCCTGCGCAACATCACCCTGGGCACCGTGGACAAAGAACCGAAGTGGCGGCACACCGGCCGGAAACTAACCACCGGGTACAAGCCAACCTGGAGTATGGCGAGGCGCTAGGAGAGGAAACGATGGGCACAAGCACAGACACCAGAACGGATATCGACCGCACCAAAGCCAACCTCGTCGAAGTGGCGTGGGACCCGATCACCCGCATCGTGGGCAGTCTTGGCATTTATACCAAGATCGACTTCGGCCGCCGCCGCGTGGTGGAGTGCCACAGCACCTCCTCCATCTTCCGCGGCTACTCCATCTTCATGAAGGGCAAGGACCCGCGCGACGCCCACTTCATCACCAGCCGCATCTGCGGCATCTGCGGCGATAACCACGCCACCTGCTCCGTGTACACCCAGAACATGGCGTTCGGTGTCATCCCTCCGCACCTCGGCGAGTGGGTCATCAATCTCGGCGAAGCCGCCGAGTTCATGTTCGATCACAACATCTACCAGGAGAACCTGGTCGGCGTCGATTTCTGCGAAAAGATGGTCCGCGAGACCAACCCCGGCGTCTGGGAAAAGGCGGAGCGCGCCGAGGCGCCCCACGGCCATATCCACGGCTACCGCACCATCGGCGACATCATGAAGTCGCTCAATCCCTTCGAGGGCGAATTCTACCGCGAAGCCCTCCAGATGAGCCGGCTCACGCGCGAGATGTTCTGCCTCATGGAAGGCCGCCACGTCCATCCTTCCACGCTCTATGCCGGCGGCGTCGGCACCACGGTCACCATTCAACTGCTGACCGACTACATGACGCGCCTGATGCGCTACATCGAATTCATCAAGAAGGTCGTCCCCATGCACGACGACCTGTTCGATTTCTTCTACGAGGCCCTTCCGGGCTATGAGGATGTCGGGCGCCGCCGCATCCTCCTCGGCTGCTGGGGCTGTTTCCAGAACCCCGAAGTGCGCAATTTCGGCTACGCCAACATGTCCGACTGGGGCCGCGCCATGTTCGTGACCCCGGGCATCGTCGTGGACGGCAAGCTGATCACGAACGACCTCATGAAGATCAATCTCGGCATTCGCATCCTCTTGGGCAGCTCCTTCTACGAGGATTGGGAAGGCAAGGAGATGTTCGTCACTCACGATCCCGCCGGCAATCCGGTGGACCCGCGCCATCCCTGGAACCAGCACACCATTCCCCGCCCGCAGAAACGCGACTTCAACGAGCGCTATAGCTGGGTGATGTCGCCCCGCTGGTATGACGGCAAGGACCATCTTGCCCTCGATACCGGAGGCGGTCCCATCGCGCGCCTGTGGTCCACCGCCCTCAGCGGCCTGGTCGATATCGGCTATGTGAAAGCCACCGGCAGCAGCGTCCAGATCAACCTGCCCAAAACCATCCTCAAGGGTCCGGTCAGCTTCGAATGGAAAATACCCAGGTGGAGCAACGCCATCGAACGCGACCGCGCCCGCACCTACTTCCAGGCCTACGCCGCCGCTTGCGCCATGCACTTCCTCGAAAAAGCGATGGCTGAGGTCCGGCAGGGCAAGACGCAAACCTGGAACGACTTCAAGGTGCCCAAGGAAGCCGTCGCCTGCGGATTCACCGAGGCGGTGCGCGGTGTCCTCTCGCATCACATGGTCATCCGCAACGGCAAGATCGCCAACTACCATCCCTATCCGCCCACTCCCTGGAACGCCAACCCGCGCGACTACTACGGCACGCCCGGCCCCTACGAGGATGCGGTGCAGGATCAGCCCATCTTCGAAGAAAATCCGCCGGACAAGTTCAAGGGCATCGACGTGATGCGCACCATTCGCAGCTTCGACCCTTGCCTGCCCTGCGGCGTGCACATGTACCTCGGCAACGGCAAAGTGCTGGAGCAGAGGCACTCGCCCACGCTGTTGAATATGCCGGAGCAATACATCAAATAGGAGAGGCCGCCGTGGATCTTCCGGATGTGAATGCGACTGTGGAGCGGATCGAATCTGTTGTAGCCGAACACCCGGAATCCGCCGAACTCGTGCAATTGCTCATGCAGCTTTACGGCGCCGGACTTGCACGCATCCTCGAGATCGCGGCCGCGTCCGGCGCTTCGGACCTCATCGGGCAACTCGCCGCCGACAAACTCATCGGCAGCCTGCTGCTCCTCCACGACCTCCACCCCGAAGATGCCGAAACACGCCTCCGCCGCGCCCTGCGGCACGTGGAGCGGCGTCTCGAATCCCACCGCCTCGTCCTGGTGGGGCTCACTGCCGGAGTGGCGAACATACGCGTGGAACATAACGGGGGCGGCCATCCTCCACCGTCCCTGGCCGGATGGATCGAGAGCGCGGCCTTCGAAGCCGCTCCCGATATCGAGGGAGTGCAGATCGAAGGCGCGCCCGCATCCGGCGCCCTCGTGCAGATTGCCCCGGCGGGGAGCGTCTGAATCATGCAGCCGCTTCTCCGCCTCCGGCGCTTTACCACGCCTCCTCCAGAGCCCGCGCCGCGCGTGGAACGTTGCGAGTTGTGCGGCGCGCCGATGCCGCCAAAGCATTCGCACGTGATCGCCATCGAGGAGCGGCGCCTGATTTGCTCCTGCCGCCCCTGCTACCTGCTGTTTACCAGTCCCGCGGCCGCCGCAGGCAAGTACCGCTCCGTCGGCGAGCGCTGCCGGCGCGTGCCCGAAGCGGCCATCGATTGGGAGATGCTCGACATCCCCACCGGCCTCGCTTTCTTCATACAGGACGGCCGTGCCAAACGCGTGTCCGCCTTCTACCCCAGCCCCGGCGGCGCCACCGAATCCGGCCTCTCCCTCGATTTGTGGCAGGAGATGGTGCGCGCCAACCCCTTGCTCGCGGGCCTCGAACCCGACATCGAGGCGCTGCTTGTCTTCCATCGCCGCCAGCGCCTGGAATCGTGGATCGTGCCCGTGGACCTCTGCTACGAACTGGTCGGCCGGCTGCGGCGGCACTGGCGCGGCTTCGACGGCGGCGAACAGGCCGCCCTCGAAATCGACACATTCTTTCAGAGCCTCGCCGAACGCGAACAGGAGAGCCCATGCTCGACCTGAACTTCGCCATTACGTCGGCCGCTCCGGCGCCGAACGCCGCAGCGCCCACGCTCAATTTCCGCCTGCACATCTCCGAAGCCGGCGGCGCCGCCTTGCACGCCGTCCTGCTGCGCGCCCAGGTGCAGATTCAGCCGCGCAGCCGCAAGTACTCGCCCGCGGAGCAGGAACGCCTGGAAGAGCTCTTCGGCACGCCCGAGCGCTGGCGCGACACCCTGCGCCCGCTACTCTGGACCCACGCCTCCCTGATCGCCCCGCCCTTCGCCGGCACGGCGGACCTCGACCTGCCCGTCGCCTGCACCTACGATCTCGAGGTCATCGCCGGCAAATACCTGCGCGCGCTCGATGGCGGCGATGTCTCGCTGCTGTTCCTCTTCAGCGGCACCGTGTTCGCCAAAACCGAAACCGGATTTCGCGTCGAACAGATCCCGTGGGAAAAGGAGGCCGGCTTCCGCCTGCCCGTGAACACCTGGCGCGCCCTGATGGACTCTTATTTTCCCGGCGCCGCCTGGATCCGCCTGCGGCACGAAACACTCGACGCGTTGCAGCAAATCAAGGCTCGGCGCGCCCACTTTACTTTGGACGAAACCATCGCCGAACTGATGGACGGCGCGCGGGAGCCCGTGGCATGAACAAAATTGAACAGGCCAGAAAAATCGCCGACGCGGTGCTCTACGAGGGCTACATCCTGTATCCTTACCGCCCCTCGGCCGTGAAGAACCGCTTTCGCTGGCAGTTCGGAATCGTCGCTCCGCGCGTCTGGAGCGATGGCGGAGGCGACCCCTGGGAAATGCAGACCGAGTGCCTCGTTGAATCGCGGGGTGCGCCCGCGGTCTCCGGCACGATTCGCTTTCTACAGGTGGAAGAGGACAAGCGCGAGTTCGATGCGGCGTGGGAAACCGGAGCGGAGCGGACCATCGAAATCGGCCCCTACGCGCTCGATTCCTTGACGGAGGAACGCATCGAGCCTTTCCTCATTCCTGCCGCGGGAGGCCCGATTGCGGGCCTCACCCGCGTGTCCGGCGAAATGGTGGATGGCCTTTTCAGGTTCCGCCTGCGCATCGAAAACCTGACTGACATCGATCCCCAGGCCGGCCGCGCCGCGGCCATGCGCCGGTCCCTGGTGGGCGCGCACACCCTGCTCTCGGTGGAGCGCGGAGCCTTCGTTTCCCTCACGGACCCGCCGCCCCGCGCCCTCGAAGCCGCCCGTGCCTGCGCCAATCTGAACACCTGGCCGGTCCTCACCGGAAAACCGGGTGAGCGCGAGGTCATGCTCTCCTCGCCCATCATCCTCGAAGACTATCCGGCCATCGCGCCGGAAAGCCCGGGCGATTTCTTCGACGGCACCGAAATGGATGAAATGCTCACCCTGCGCGTGATGACCCTGACCGACGACGAGAAGCGCGAAGCCTGCGCCGCCGACGACCGCGCCCGCCGCATCGTCGAGCGCTCCGATTCCATTCCCCGCGAAATGTTCGAGCGCCTGCACGGCGCGGTGCGCGGAATGCGGGCGGTGCCCGGCGAGGATTTTTTCAATCCGGTCGAAGAGAAGCCCGAAGAGGCGGAAATCGAAATCCCCGGTGGCCGCGTCACCCGCGGATCGCGCGTGCGCCTCGTTCCCAAACGCCGCGCCGATTCGATGGACCTCTTCCTCAAAGGCCGCGCGGCCCGTGTCGAGGCCGTCCATCGGGATGTCGAAGATCGTGTGTACGTGGCAGTGACTGTGGAGGGCGACCCGGCGGCCGACCTGGCGGGACACTACGGCCGCTTTTATTATTTCTATCCCGACGAGATCGAATTGCTGGAGGTGGAACCATGAGAGCTTTCGGATGGGCCGTAACCGTCGTGGTCGGCAGTTTCGCGACCTACTTATTTGTCAAATCGATACCGGATATGGTCCGGTATGCGAAATTGAGCTCGATGTAAGCCAATGCCCGGCACACTGGTGGCAGGCATCGGAAATATTTTCCTGGGGGATGACGCATTCGGCGTTGAAGTCGCGCGCCGGCTGCGTTCGGAGGCGCTCCCCCCGGCGTGCGGGTTGCGGATTTCGGAATCCGCAGCCTGCACCTCGCTTACGATTTGCTGGACGGCCAGTACGACCTCACCATCCTGGTGGACCTGCTGCCCCGCGGCGGCACACCCGGCACCCTCTACGTCATGGAGCCGGATCTCGGCGAATCCCAGACGCCGCGTCCCGCCGACGCCCACACCATGAGCCCCGAGGCCGTGTTCGGCGCCTTGCGCGCCCTCGGCGGCACGCCCGGCCGCGTCCTCATCGTGGGCTGCGAACCCGCCTCTCTCGAAGAGGGCGCGCCTTTGAGTCCGCACGTGGAGGCGGCGGTGGAAACCGCGGCTACGATGGTTTGCGATTTAGTGGCGCGCGAGTGCGCGAAAGGAGCTTCGAATGTGTCTGGCGATTCCAGCGCAGGTCGTACAGCTGTTTCCGGGTAGCGACCTCGCCATGGCCGACGTAAGCGGCATCCGCCGCAACGTGAACATCGGCCTCGTCGACAATGTGGCCCCCGGCGACTGGGTGCTGATTCACGTCGGCTTCGCCATCTCCAAAGTGGACGAAGCGGAAGCCCGCGCGTCCCTCGAGTTTTTGCACGGCCTCGGCCAAGCCTACCAGGACGAGGTGGCGGCCCTTCAAGCCTCCGAAGAAGAGCCGCCCGAAAGGAGCGGCTGAACATGCGTTTCGTCGATGAATTCCGGGATCGGGAAATCGCCGCCGAACTGTCGCAGCAGATTGCGCGCCTGGCCCGGCCCGACCGCCATTACCGGTTCATGGAGGTGTGCGGCGGCCACACCCATACCATCTATAAGCACGGCATCGAAGATTACCTGCCGGAAAATATCACACTGGTCCACGGGCCCGGCTGTCCCGTCTGCGTGATCCCCATGGGCCGCATCGACGACGCCATCCACATCGCGCGCCAGCCCGGCGTCATCCTCGCCACTTTCGGCGACATGATGCGCGTGCCCGGCGGCAACGGCTCGTTCCTCGACGCCAATGCCGAAGGCGCCGACATCCGCATGGTCTACTCGCCGCTCGATGCTCTCAAAATCGCCCGCAAGAACCCCGGCCGTCACGTGGTCTTTCTGGCCATCGGCTTTGAAACCACCGCGCCGTCCACCGCGCTCACCATCCTCAAGGCCGAAGAAGAGGGGCTCACCAACTTCTCCATCTTTTGCAACCACGTCACCATCGTGCCCGCCATCAAGGCCATTCTCGAATCGCCCGACCTGCGCCTCGATGGCTTCCTCGGCCCGGGCCACGTCTCCACCGCCATCGGCTGCCGCCCCTACCAGTTCATCGCCGATACCTTTCACCGGCCCGTCGTCGTCGCCGGATTCGAGCCGCTCGACATTCTTCAATCCGTCCACATGCTCCTCCAGCAGCTTGCCGACGGCCGCTGCGAAGTCGAGAACCAGTACACCCGTGTGGTGCCGTGGGAAGGCAATCGCGCCGCGCTCAAAGCCATCCAGCGCACCATGGAGTTGCGCGCGTATTTCGAATGGCGCGGCCTCGGCTTCATCTCGCAATCCGCCCTGAAGCTGCGCGAGCAGTACGCCCGCTTCGACGCCGAAAAAATCTTCGCCATCCCCGGCGTGCGCGTAGCCGACCCCAAAGCCTGCCAGTGCGGCGAAGTGCTGAAAGGCGTTCTCAAGCCGTGGGAATGCAAGGTATTCGGAACCGCCTGCACGCCCGAAACCCCCATCGGCACCTGCATGGTCTCCTCGGAAGGGGCCTGCGCGGCCTATTACAACTTCGGCAGGTTCACGCGCGATCGCGTCAAAGAGGCAGCCCGATGAGCGAAAAGACGGCAGCCTGGGCCGAACAACTCGTGCACGAGCACGGCACCACCGGACCCGGCCGCGAAGAGCAGGTGCTCGAACGCATCGAACGCGTCCGCCGCCGCAAGGCCGTCCTCCGCGAAGAACGCATCACCATGGCGCACGGCGCTGGAGGCAAAGCCAGCCGCACCCTGGTGGATGCGGTGTTTCTCGAAGCCTTCCGCAATCCGCTCCTCGAGCCCCTCGAAGACCAGGCCGTCTTCTCCGTCAACGGCAGCCGCCTCGCCCTCACTACCGATTCGTTCGTCGTCTCTCCCCTCTTCTTTCCCGGAGGCGATGTCGGCGACCTCGCCGTGAATGGCACCGTCAACGACCTCGCCGTCGCCGGCGCGCGCCCCCTCCATCTCACCGCCGGCTTCATCCTCGAAGAAGGCTTCCCCACCGCCGACCTCAAGCGCATCGTCGCATCCATGGCCCGCGCCGCCGCCGCCGCCGGCGTTTCCATCGTCACCGGCGATACCAAGGTCGTGCAGCGCGGCAAGGCCGATGGCTGCTTCATTAACACTTCCGGCGTCGGCATTATCGAACGCGACATCGCCCTCGGCGCGGCCAACGTCCGCCCCGGCGATGCGGTCCTCGTCTCCGGCCCCATCGGCGATCACGGCATCACCATCATGCTCGCGCGCGGCGAACTGGAGCTCGAGTCCGACCTCCGCAGCGATACCGCCTCCCTCTGGCCCCTCGCCGACGCGCTCCTCGCCGCGGCGCCCGGCGTCCGCTGCATGCGCGACGCCACCCGCGGAGGCGTGGGCACCATCCTGAACGAAGTGGCCGCGGCTGCCGGCGTCTCCGTGGTCCTCGATGAGATCGCCGTCCCCGTCCGCCCCGAAGTGCGCGGCGCTTCCGAAATCCTCGGCATCGACCCGCTCTACGTCGCCTGCGAAGGCCGCATGGTGGTCTTCGTCGATGGCGCCCAGGCGCAGGCCGCGCTCGCAGCCATGCGCGCCCATCCGCTGGGCTGCGACGCCGCTATCGCCGGCACGGTGAAAGCCGACCCGCCCGGTCTCGTCCTGCTGCGCACCCAGTTCGGCGGCACCCGCATCATGGACATGCTGGTGGGCGACCCGCTGCCGCGCATCTGCTGATCGCCATGACCGGTACGTCCCAGCTCTCCCAAATCGCCTCGCGCTCCCTGCTCGAACGCAACCGCGTCTACGGCGAGTTCTTCGAAGCCGAAGCCGGACGCCTCGCGCTCGCCTGCTCTGAGATGGCCGCCCGCTTCCTCCGCGGCGGCCGCCTGCTGGCCTTCGGCCGCGGCGCTTATTCCACCGACGCCCAGCACGTCTCCGTCGAATTCATCCACCCCGTCATCGTCGGCAAGCGCGCCCTTCCCGCCGTCGATGTGTCGCAAAGCTTCGCCTCCTCGCTCGCCGCCATCGCCTGCCCCGATGACATCCTCATGGGCTTCGGTCCGCCCGAAGGCGACGCTGAAGTGGCGCGCGCCCTCGCCTCCGCACGCCGCCGCGGCGCCATGACCTTCGCCCTCCCCGGCCGTACCGGCGACTTCGCCGTCGAGCGCTTTTCGCCCGACCCCTTCCAGCACCAGGAGATGATCGAGATCCTCTATCACACCCTCTGGGAAACCGTGCACGTCTACCTCGAGCACCAGGAACTCGATTCGGAAGCCGGAGACGCGTCCTTTCTCTATCCCTTCCTCGGCGCCCCCGCGGCGCGGCAGCGCCGGCCTTCCCGAACAGGTGGCCGGCTCCATTCGCGTCAAAGTAGCGGACGACGCGCGCCTGCGCGCCCAGGTCGCGCAGCAGGAAGCCGACCGGATCGTCGAAACCGCCGTCGCGCTCGGCGATCGCATCCGCGCCGGCGGCCGCCTCCTCATCTTCGGCAACGGCGGCTCCGCCACCGACGCCAACGACTGGGCGATCGACTGCGTTGCTCCCCCGCCCAACCTGCGCCCCGTTCCCGCGCTCTCCCTTTCCTCCGAGCCCGCCATCCTCACCGCCCTCGCCAACGACGTCGGACCCGAAGTGATGTTCCTGCGCCAGCTCATCGCGCACGCAAAACCCGCCGACGTCGTCATCGGCATCTCCACCAGCGGCGGATCCCGCAACCTCCTCGCCACCTTCGAAGAGGCCCGCCGCCGCAAGCTCGCCACCGTCGCCCTCCTCGGCTACGATGGCGGCGAAGTCGTCCGCCGCGGGCTCGCCGACTACCCCATCGTCGTCCGCTGCGATTACATCCCCCGCATTCAGGAGGTCCAGGCGTCCATCTATCACGTCCTCCGCGAACTGCTGGAGGTGACCGCCCGTGCATGAGCTGTCCATCGCCTCCAGCCTCGTGGACCTCGCGCAGGAAGAGGCCGAAACCCGCGGCGTGCGCGTGCTCGCCATTCACTTGAAGCTCGGCCCCCTTTCCGGTGTCGTGCAGGACGCCCTCCTCGGCTCCTACGAAATGGTCTCCGCCGGCACCCCGCTCGAGGGTTCCCGCCTGGTTATCGAAAACGTCCCGGTCGTGGTCTTCTGCCCTTCCTGCCAGGAACGGCGCCAGGTTCCGTCCATTCAGTGGCTGCGCTGTCCGGTGTGCGAAACACCCACGCCCGAAGTCCTCGAAGGCCGCGAGCTGCTGGTCACCGCGCTCGAGGTGGAACAATGAGCGACGGACCGCGCATGATCGAGGTGCGGCAGAACGTCCTCAAGAAGAACGACCTGGCCGCCCGCGAGCTGCGCGGCCGTTTCCGTGCGGCCGGCGTCTTCGCCGTGAGCCTGGTGTCGAGCCCCGGTTCGGGCAAAACCCTGTTCCTCGAAAAAACCCTCACCGCCCTGCACCCCCGCGTGCGCGTGGCCGCCCTGGTCGGCGACCTCGCCACCGAGAACGACGCCCAGCGTCTCGCCCGCAGCGGCGCCCCCGTGCGCCAGATCGTCACCGGCACCGTCTGCCACCTGGAAGCCGAAATGGTGCGCCGCGCCCTCGACGGCTGGGACCTCGACGCCCTCGATTGCCTCTTCATCGAAAACGTCGGCAACCTCGTCTGCCCCGCGTCCTACGATCTCGGCGAGGAGCTCCGCCTGGTCCTCATGTCCGTCACCGAAGGCGAAGACAAGCCCCTCAAGTACCCCACCATCTTCAACGGCGCAGACCTCGCCATCATCACCAAGGGCGACCTCGCCGCCGCCGTCGAATTCGATGCCCCCGCGGCCCATCGCGCCATTGAAGCCGTCCGTCCCGGACTCCGCACCTTGACCGTCTCCGCCAAAACCGGCGCGGGCATGGAGGAGTGGCTCGGGCTGCTGACCTCGCGCCTCGCCGGAATCCCCGCCTGATGCCGCCTCCCGCCGAAGATGGACTCCGCAAACGTTTCGGCCGCGTCGCGCACGCAGTCGAGTCCGCATTGTACGTGGCCCTTGCCGTACTCCTCGTGATCGGCGCCATCTCGGCCCTGATGGCCGCGGCTGCCGCCGTCTGGACCGGCTTCCGCGGCGGAACCTTGCTCTCGGAGGCCTTCGTCGTCCTCGAACACCTGCTGCTGGTCCTCATCTTCGTCGAGATCCTGCACACCGTCCGCATTTCCATTCATTCGCACGCGCTGGTCATGGAGCCGTTTCTCATCGTCGGCCTCATCGCCTCCGTGCGCCGCATCCTCGTCATCACCATGCAGGCCGCCAACCTGGCGCAGAAGGGCGACACCCAGCCCGTCGAGTTCCGCAATTCCATGATCGAGCTGGCCCTGCTCGGATTCCTCATCCTGGTTTTCGCCGTTTCCATCTGGCTGTTGCGTCGCGCCCCGCAGTCCAGCGAGCAGAAAGTCGAGATGTGACACGTGTCGAAAAGACCTCCGGCACGGTATGGTAACTACAGGCGGACAGGGCCCGGAGGCCCGTCCTACGGAGCGATTCGTGGCAATAACGGTTGGGGTGGTGACGGAAGCGGCGCCCGGGGAACGGCGCGTGGCGATGGTGCCGGCGTCGTTGGGCGTTCTGAACAAATCGGGTGTCGAGTGGGTGATGGAGGCCGGTGCCGGATCCGCGGCGGGCTTTCCGGACGCGGAGTACGCTGAGAAAGGAGTGCGGCTCGCGTCGCGCGACGAGGTCTTCTCCGCCGCGGACGTGCTGCTCCAGGTCCGCGGGCCCGGGTCCAACCCGGACACCGGCGGCGAGGACATCGCGCGGATGCACCGCGGCCAGGTCGCCATCGGTTTCGGCGAGCCGCTCACCGCGACCGCCGCCGCCCGGGACCTGGCCGCGTGCGGCGTCGACTTCCTTTCCATGGAACTGATGCCCCGCATCACCCGCGCTCAAAGCATGGATGCCCTTTCCAGCATGGCCACCGTGGCCGGCTATAAGGCCGTGCTCATCGCCGCCGATTCCCTGCCCCGCATGTTCCCCATGCTGATGACCGCCGCCGGCACCGTCGCCCCCGCGCGCGTCCTCGTCATCGGCGCGGGCGTCGCCGGGTTGCAGGCCATCGCCACCGCCCGCCGCCTGGGCGCGGTGGTCAGCGGCTACGACATCCGCGCCGTCGTCAAAGAGCAGATCGAAAGCCTGGGCGCGCGCTTCGTCGTCCTCGATGTCGAGGCCGCCGGCGCCGAAGACAAGGGCGGCTACGCCAAGGCCATGGGAGAGGACTTCTACCGCAGGCAGCGCGAAGCGCTCGGCGCGGTGCTGGCCGAACAGAACGTGGTCGTCACCACCGCCGCCGTGCCCGGCAGAAAAGCGCCCGTGCTCATCACCCGCGAAATGGCGGAGCGCATGGCGCCCGGCTCGGTCATCGTCGATATCGCCGCCGAGCGCGGCGGAAATTGCGAATTGACCCGCCCCGGCGAAATCGTGGAGCACAACGGCATCCAGATTCACGGGCCCGTCAACCTGCCGTCGACCATTCCCTACCACGCCAGCCAGATGTACGCCCGCAACATCGCCACTTTTCTGAAGTACCTGATCAAAGATGGGCGCCTCACGCTCGCGCTCGAAGACGAGATCGTGCGCGAAACCCTGGTGACGCATGGCGGGGAGGTCGTGCACCCGCGCGTCCGCGAATCGCTGGGGCTGCCCGCATTGCAGACCGTGTAAACAGGAGCTTTCATGCCGTCGAACCTGGAACTGGGATTGTACGTATTCATGCTGGCCACGTTTGTGGGCCTGGAGGTGATCCGCAAGGTCTCACCGCTGCTGCACACGCCGCTCATGTCCCTCACCAACGCCATCTCCGCCATTTCGGTGGTCGGCGCGATTCTGATCACCGGCGCCGCCGGAGCCAGCATGCTCAGCAAGGTGCTCGGCTTCATCGCCATCACCGCCGCCGTCACCAATATCGTCAGCGGCTTCCTCATCACCGACCGGATGCTGAAAATGTTCAAGCGGCGGGAGGCGAAGAAGTAAATGTCCCACCTGGTCAGCTATATTTACGTTCTCTCGGCCGCCCTGTTCATCCTCTCACTCAAGTGGATGAACCATCCCGCCAGCGCGCGCCGCGGCGTCTTCGCCGGAGAAGCGGGCATGCTGCTCGCGGTCGGCGGCACCCTCATGGCGCAGGACGTTCACAACTGGACCTGGATCCTTGCCGCCATCCTCATCGGGTCTGCTGTCGGCGTGCCCATCGCCTACATCATGCCCATGACCGCCGTCCCCCAGCGGACCGCCATGTCCCACGCCTGCGGAGCGCTGGCCGCGGCCCTCGTCGGCACCGCCGAATTCTACCGCGGCCAGGCCCACGTGGCCGAGGAACTGACGGGCCTGGTCATGGTCGCCCTGATCGTCGAAACCCTGCTCGGCTTCCTCACCTTTACCGGCAGCCTCATGGCCATGGGGAAATTGCAGGAAGTCCTGCCTTCCCGCCCCATCACGTACCGCAACCAGAACGCGATCAACTTCACCCTGTTCGTCATCGCCGCGGGCCTCGGGGTCCGCCTGATCCTGGTCCCCACCGATACGTTTCTCTTCCCCATCTTCGCCGTCCTCGCCCTGCTCTTCGGAGTGCTCCTGATTATCCCCATCGGCGGCGCGGACATGCCCACCGTCATCGCCCTCCTGAACTCCTACGCCGGACTCTCCGCCTGCGCCATGGGCTTCGCGCTCGACAATCCGCTGCTCATCATCGCCGGCGCACTCGACGGCTCCTCCGGCCTGATCCTGTCCATCATCATGTGCAAGGCCATGAACCGTTCGTTTACAAACGTTCTGTTCGGAGCCTTCGGCCAGATTCAGGCGGCGAAGGGACACACCGAACAGCGCCCCGTCCGCAGCGCCAGTCCCGAGGAAGCGGCATCCGTCCTCGAGGCCGCGTCCAGCGTCATCATCGTCCCCGGCTACGGTCTCGCCGTGGCCCAGGCCCAGCACAAAATTCGCGAGTTATTCGATTCCCTCACCCGCCGCGGCGTGGACGTCAAGTTCGCCATCCATCCCGTCGCCGGCCGCATGCCGGGACACATGAACGTCCTCCTCGCCGAGGCCGACATACCCTACGACCGCCTCGTCGAAATGGACGACATCAATTCCGAATTCCCGCAGTGTGATGTGGCGCTCGTCATCGGCGCCAACGACGTCACTAACCCCGCCGCCCGCACCGACCAGTCCAGCCCGATTTATGGGATGCCCATTCTCGACGTCGATAAGGCCCGCACCGTCATGGTCATCAAGCGGTCCATGAGTCCGGGATTTGCCGGAATCGACAATCCCCTCTACTACATGGACCGGACGCTCATGCTGTTCGGCGATGCCAAAGCCTTCGTGACCGATATCGTCAAGGAACTACCAGCGAAGGTCGCCGCCTAACTCTTAATTCCGCGCCTCCGCAAGCATGCGAATCTGATCCATCGATATGATGTTGGAGCGGCTGACCCTCAGTTCAGCGAGCCGCTCGAGAGCGGAAATGGCATCGTCGATTTGCCGGCGGCGGAGATAGAGCAGGCGCAGTTTCTCAGCACGAACCGTGGGGGAGGCCGGGACGGCTGGCATAGTAGTCATGGGTTGATTTGTAGTACCCGATACGAATATCGGATAATGACCAGTTAACCAGTAAGGAATCCCTGAGGCAATACCCGCTAATACGGGGGTTAGGTACTAGGACTGCACAGATCCACAGACGCTGTCGGTTTTCGCCTGCGTTTCGTGCCGTTGTGAATAGCACCACCGATACGAGGGTCTCACTCGTGCTATGTTTGGGTCAGGAACTGCTCGAGGAGGGATGCAATGCTGCTTGAAAACGTGCTCGCCGAAGGACTCACGACGGGCCGCGCGCCATTCGTCGAAAAAGCCCGCGAGCGCGGCGAACTCTTCATCCGCCAGGCTTGTGAGCGCTATTCCAAGGAAAACCACGACGCCTGGGAGATGCTCTTCCGCCGCATGCAGCCAAGATGGGAGCGCTACGGCAACCCCCGCTACCTGGCTGGACTCGAAGCGCTGCACCTGCGCGTAGACCGCATCCCCGTGCTCAAGGAAGTCAACAAGCGCCTGGAGCCGCTGACCGGCTTTCAGGCCAAACCTGTCAGCGGATATGTGCCGGGATTCCTCTTCTTCGATTGCCTGCGCCGCCGCGAGTTCCCCACCACCATCACCATCCGCCCCCCGCACCGCCTCGACTATTTGCCTGAGCCCGACATCTTCCACGACGTCGCCGGCCATGTCCCCATGCACACGGACCGCGTATTCGCCGACACGCTCGTTCGTTTCGGCGAGTGCGCCCATACCGCCGTCGAATTGACCGAAGGCATGCTCAACGAAGTCGAGCGCGCCCGCCGGCTCACCAGCATCATCCGCGCCCTTTCCCGTTTCTTCTGGTTCACCGTGGAGTTCGGCCTGATGCGCGGCGGCCCGCGGGGACTCTGCGCCTATGGCAGCGGCCTGCTCAGTTCCTACGGCGAGCTCGCGCACTCCATCGAATCCAGCCAGGTGCAGCGCTATCCCGCGCAGCTCGAATGGATGATCAACCAGGGTGCCGAGATCGATCGCTATCAGCCCCTGCTCTTCATCGTCGATTCCTTTGAGCACCTGTTCGAGCTGGTGGACCGCCTCGAGCAATGGATGCGCGACGGCAAGCTCGACAACGTCGCTCCCGGGCTCCCCGAAATCAACGAGCATGACCTGAAGAGTTTTCTCGAAGCCATGCCGTCGCACGCGTAAAACTTACCCGCTTCACGCCCCAACACCGGCAGTGCACGCCTTTTCGCTGGTGGCCCTTCGCATGCTCGGAATTCAACTTTTCATACACATCATCATGCGAAGGAGATTCGAACTTGTGGAATAAACGTTCAGACGAAGGCTCCGGCCAGAGACAGCAGCCCCAGGCGGAACCGCCACGCAATTATTCTCAACCCGCGCCACCTCCCCCATCCGCCGCACCCGTACGCCACGATCCTCCGCCTTCCGTCTCGCGCAGCACGGCTTCCATCGGCGCCTCCATGACCATCAAGGGCGAAATCCGTACCCAGGAAGAGTTGCTGGTGGACGGCGAAGTGGAAGGCATGCTGGAATCGCACAGCCTGCTGACCGTCGGCCCCAAGGGAAAAGTCAAAGCCAACATCAAAGCGCGCGAAGTGGTCATCTTCGGCTCGGTCCGCGGCAACGTGGAAGTCACCGAGAAGATCGCCATCCGCGAGCAGGGCAACCTGGTCGGCGATATCCGCGCCGCAGGCATCAGCATCGATGACGGAGCCTATTTCAAAGGCAGCATCGACATCGTTCGCCCCGAGCCGAAGGTAACCACCAAACCGGTGAAGAGCGACGCCGCGCGCGTGGAAGCGCCCGTCGGCTAAGCCCTTCGCTCGAGTCCGAAATTGCCCGCAAGGTGCGCCTCGGGGCGCGCCGCGGTATACGTGTGCCCGCCCGATATAATAACGCTGAAATGGAAAAAAACGAGCAGAAGCCCCTGGTAGGGATCATCATGGGAAGCAAGTCGGATTGGGAGGTCATGCGCAACGCCGCCGAGACCCTGGCCCGCTTCGACGTACCCCACGAGTACCGCGTCGTTTCCGCCCATCGCTCGCCGGACTTGGCCGCCGAGTACGCCCGTACCGCCATCGAGCGCGGCCTTGAAGCCATCATCGCGGGCGCCGGCGGCGCGGCCCACCTTGCCGGCGTGGTGGCCGCTTACACGATCGTCCCCGTGCTCGGCGTCCCCATGGAGAGCCAGGCGCTCAAGGGCATGGACTCGCTCCTCTCCACCGTCCAGATGCCCGCCGGCGTGCCCGTCGGAACCCTCGCCATCGGTCGCGCCGGCGCCATCAACGCCGCCCTCCTCGCCGTACAGATGCTGGCCACCACCCGCCCCGAACTGCGCGCCCGCGTCATGCAGTTCCGCGCCGAACAGGCCGCCAAAATCCGCCAGGAAACGCTGTAGCAGCCCCGATGGGCAAACCGGCAACATTGCTCGAGGGGTTATGTGGTCACGCATTGTCGCTTGGCGCGCAGTCGATTGACGTCGAGTACAAAGATGGCAGGGAATGGGTCTTCGCCAATAGAGAGGGCGTTGGCATCTCGATCGCAAATTACGAGAGCTCCAGCGCCGATGCGAAGGAATTGCGTGGGAACCTCCACGCCGCCGCCAAAAAGCCGCCTCGCACCGTCATTGCCGGGAAGGTCTACATTCTCAAAGTCAGAGTCTACGACAGTTTTGGCGAGGATGCGTTTGCAGTCACAATAAATCTCGCACCGAAACTCGATCCGTCGGTAACACCGTCGTTCACCGGAAAGCAAGGGCAGTATCTGGCGTTCATCTACAACTACACCAAGATCCACGGCCGGGCTCCCGCCGAATCGGATCTGCAACGCTACTTCCAGGTTTCCCCGCCGGCGGTTCACGATATGATCAAGGCTCTGGAGCGCAATGGCCTCCTAGAACGAATTCCCGGTCAGGCCCGATCCATTCGCCTGCTTCTACAACCGAAGGACCTGCCGCGGCTGGAATAAGCTTCAGGTTAACCAGATCTGTAAGAATGAAATAGTCGCACTTGCATCGCGTCCCCGCGCTGCGGCAAGGGCACGAGTTCAGAAGGGAAGGGGGCCACGTTTGACGTCTACTGAAAGTCGCTCGATCGACGGCGCCATTCGATGTCTTTTCGGCTTCCTGATGGCTCCGGCCGCGGCCCTGGCTCAGCCGTATGTCATCGCCACCTTCGCCGGAGGCGCGTTGCCGCAAACACCGGTCGCCGCCATCGAGGCCTCGGTATCGCCGGACGGCATAGCCGTGGACGCCGCCGGCAACGTCTTCTTCACCAGCCACAACGCTGTCTTCGAAGTGGACGCCAAAGGCATCCTCACCCACATTGCGGGCAACTCCCGGCCGGGCTTTTCCGGCGACGGCGGACCTGCGCTGGCCGCCACGTTCAACGGCCCTGACGGCCTCGCGTTCGACAAGGCGGGCAACCTCTACGTGGCCGACACCGGCAACAACCGCGTCCGCCGTATCTCGAGCGACGGCCGGATCGCGACCGTGGCCGGCCTGGGCACTTACAGGTCGGACTCCGGCGACGGCGGCCCCGCCATCGAGTCGCCTTTGTATGCACCCTCAGGCGTCGCGGTCGATCCCGCCGGTAATTTGTACATCGCGGATCGCCTGTCGATTCGCAAGGTGTCGCCCGATGGCAAAATCGCGACTCTTGCCGGCTGCCCCGCGTGCGGCTCGTCGGCGCGTGCGGTGCTGGCCCTCGATTCCGCCGGGGACCTTTATCTTGCTTCTTCCAATCGCGCCTGGAGGATCTCTCCGGCGGGCGCCGTTTCCGCCATAGCCGGATCGCCCCTGTGGGTCGGCGGCTACTCCGGCGAGGGCGGTCCCGCGACCGACGCGGTACTCGGCAGTATCGCCGGCATCGCGGTGAGCGCGAAGGGCGAACTCTACTTGACCGACATGCTCAACTCGAGCATCTTCCGCATCGCCGCGGATGCAACCATCCACACTTTCACGTCGGGCCTCCCCGGACCGGTTGGCCTGGCCTTCGACACTGCGGGCAATCTCTACGTGAGCGAACTGGGGCCTTGGGAGAGTGACTACTCCAGCGGGACCTCGCACATACTCGGCCACGCGCGGCGGCTGCGCAGGATTGCGGCGAACGGCAGCATCACAACCGTGGCCGGCTCCGGAGCCGTGGAGTACTCCGGCGACGGAGGTCCCGCCATCGCGGCTCAACTCAATGCGCCCTGGGGGATCGCGGCGGATTCACGCGGCAACGTCTATATCGGCGATTCCGGCAACGACACGGTTCGCAAGGTCGCCCCAAACGGCGTCATCGCTACCGTAGCGGGCAATGCCTCTCGCGGGTACTCCGGCGATGGAGCCGACGCAACCCGCGCGCAACTCAATCAACCGCTCGGGATCGCCCTCGATGACGCCGGCAACCTGTACGTCGCGGAGTGCCGCGGCGCCCGTGTCCGCAAGGTCTCGGCCGCCGGCATCATCACCACGCTTGCCGGCACCGGCATCTCCGGTTATTCGGGAGACGGCGGCCCGGCTGGGAACGCCCAGCTCGATTGTCCCCACGGCGTCGCGGCCGACGCTTCCGGCAACGTGTACATCGCCGACACCGGCAATCACAGCCTGCGGAAAGTCGATGCGAACGGCGCTATCTCGACCGTCGCGGGCAACGGTTCGCAAGGCTTTGCGGGCGATGGCGGACCCGGTCTGAACGCGCTGCTATCGGCGCCCACCAGCCTGGCCGTAGATGCAAACGGCAGCCTCTACATCGCCGACACCGGCAATAACCGCATCCGCAGGATCTCCCGCGATGGCTTCATCGATACCGTTGCGGGCGGAGGCGCACGCAATTTCGCGTCCGGCAACGACGGCATACCGGCCACCTCGGCCGTGCTGGGAACGCCGCAGGGCGTCGCCGTCGATTCCGCGGGCAACCTTTATATCGGCGACACGCAGGGCAATCACGTCCGCCGGGTTTCGGCCGGCGGGACCATCTCCACCATCGCCGGCCGCGCGCTTTACGGCGACCTGGGGTATATCGACGGCAACCTGGACCCCTATCTCCGCGGCTACTCGGGCGATGGCGGCGCGTCCGTTACCGCCCAACTCGGGATGCCGTACGGTCTCGCCGTCGGCCCCGATTCCAGCGTGTACGTGGCTGACCTGCCGAATGCCGCGGTCCGCGTGCTCACACCGGCCCGGATCGCCAATGCCGCCAGCGTTCTCTACGGACCGATTGCCGCCGGCGAGATCGTGACCCTGCACGGAACCGGTCTTGGCCCCGACACCCTCAGCACAACCGGCGCCGGAACCGAGGTGCTCTTCAACGGCGTCGCGGCCGGCATAGTCTACTCCTCGGCGACTCAGACGGCAGCGATTGTGCCGCCCATCGCCGGCAGCACCGCTGAGGTCGAAGTGCGATATCTCGGCAAGACGGCGCTCTCGGTTTCGGTTCCGGTTGCGCCGTTCGCGCCGGCCCTGTTCACTGCCGATGCCACGGGCCGGGGTATGGCGGTGGCGATCAATGGGGACGGCGCCTACAACCGCTTCGACACTTCCGCCTGGCCCGGAGACACAATCACCCTGTTTGCCACCGGCGATGGCTTGGCCGCGGAACCCGGCGCGGCAGTGACCGTGACTATCGGCGGCGTAACCGCTGAAATTCTTCACATCGGCCCCGCACCGGGACGTGCCGGAGTTACCGAGGTAGAAGTCACGGTGCCACTCAACGCGCTTGCCGCAACGTCCTTCCTGTTAGGCCAGAACTGGCATGTGCCCGTCCCGGTGGTGCTCCAGGTGGGTGGAGTGCCCAGCCAGCCGGCGGTATACATCACCGTGACCTACTGCTGCGTACTCGGTTAGTGCCACGAGATTTGCAGAGCCGAGACCGATCAGCGATTCCGGCCAGCGTGCAGGCGATCGAGTCGCAGACGAGCCTGATCCACCACCACCCGATCTTCCGCTGGAATCGTCTGCTGCCGTTCGCGGAGTCCCATGTAGCCGCGCTCCAGTAACGCTTCCGCTTCGGCAGACCGCCCCTGTCGCGCCATGCTTGCGCCCAGCAGACTTTGCGCCTCGAAAGACTGCCAGTCGCCGTCCTTTGATGCATCGCTTGCGCTGAGCCCCGCACGCAGCGCAGACTCCGCGGCGGCATACTTGCCTTGCGCAAACTGCACGCGCCCCAGCGCCAGCAGGTCCCGCAACGCGGCTGGATGCCGTTCTCCAAGAAGCCGCTTTCGCGTCGCCGCCAGCCTGGAATACAAGTCTTCCGCTTCCCGGAATCGTTTCTGCCGCTCGTAGGTTTTTCCCAGCTCGAAAATCGAATTCAGGGTATAAGGATGCTCCTCGCCCAACGTGCGGCGGCGGACATCGAGCACTTTGGCGAACAGTTCGACCGCCCGCTCCGTCTGCTCCGCGCTCCGATACAGCCGGCCCAGCGACATCATTGTGATCAAAGTGTCGGGGTGCTCGCTACCCATCGCACGCTGGCGCGCGTCGAGCACCCGATTGTAGAGCGCTTCCGCTTCCGCCAGACGCCCGGTCTTCCTTTCCAGGTCCGCCAGATTGTTTTCGTAGAGCAATGTATTGGGATGATTCTCGCCCAGGACCTCGCGCCCCATGCCGACGACCCTGATCAGGAGCGGCTCCGCCTGCTCATACCGTCCGGCCTTGTCGTAAAGGTTCGCCAGGTTGTTCATCGCGGTCAACGTACTCGGGTGCTGCGCTCCGCGGCTGGCGGTATACAATTGCAGCACCCGCACCTTCACCTGTTCGGACCGGTCGAAGTTTCCCAGTTCCTGATAAGCTGTCCCCAAACTGGCCAGCGCGGTGAGTGTCTCCGCGGAAGACTCGCCCAACGTTTGACTGAATGCTCCTGCCAGAGGCTCCAGCAGCTTTTCGCATTCCTTGTATTTACCGAGTAAGTTATGTACGATCGCGAGTTTGTTGGCGCAAGATAGTGTGTCGGCGTGCTGCTCGCCGAGTAGCCGGCGGCGGTCGGCGAGCACGCTCGACAGCACCCCTTCGGCATCTGTGTATTTGCCGTAAGCCTTGTACAGCATAGCCTGCCTTTCCATGGCAGCCAGGGTTTCGGGCGCGTGAGCCCCCAGCGTGCTGCGCCGGAGTGCGAGGACCTGCTCGATCTGCGGCTGCGCCTGTTCGGGCAGCCCTAGGTCCATATATGTGTCGCCGATCGTTTGACGGATCGCTGCCTCTACCAGCGGCTGGCCCTGAAATCTGGCGGCAATGCCCGCGGCGGCGCGGTCGAGTGCGGTGCGCACCTTCAGATCGGGATCGGGCTTCCGATCCGGATTCGCCTGAACGTTGGCGCTCGCCTGGGCGAGCAGGTCTTCCCGTAGGAATGCGTTGACGGCGGCGGCAGTATTTCGTTCGCGCACAGCCGCGCCCTCCGCTCGCATTGCGCGCACCGCCGCATAGGTGCTCACGAGCACGCCGGTTGCGAGCGCCAGCATCGCCACCCCGGCGCCCCACACCAATGGTTTATTTCGCTTCGCAAATTTTCGGAGCTGATACGCAGTGGTGGGCGGCCGCGCAGTGATCGCCTCGTCCCGCAGGTATCGCTGAATGTCGGCTGCCAGACTATCCACCGACCCGTAGCGGCGCGATTTCTCCTTTGCCAACGCCTTGCTTACGATCGTTTCGAGGTCGCCCCGATACAGCCGGTTCACCGAATGCAGCGGGTAAGGTTCCTCCTCGCAGATCGCCCGGACAGCCTCCGGCAGAGGACGTCCGTCTACCTTGTAAGGCAGGCGGCCGGCCAATAACTCATACAGGATCACGCCCAGTGCGTACAAATCGCTTCGCACGTCCAGTTCGCGCGGATCTGTCGTCACCTGCTCCGGACTCATGTACGCGAGCGTCCCGATGAGCTGCCCCATGTCCGTACACCGGGTTGCCCGCGCGTCGGAATCGGTCAGACGCGCGACGCCAAAATCGAGGATCTTGGTCTGCCCGCTTTCGGTAACCAGTATGTTGCCCGGCTTCAGATCCCGATGGATGATGCCTTTCTGATGCGCATGATGAACCGCGTCGCAGATGCCGAGCATCAAGGTGAGAATCTGCCGCGGGTCGAGCCCCCGGTTGTTGGCGTATTCCTGCAGAGGAACGCCATGGATCAGTTCCATCGCGAAGTACGGCTGCCGTCCGGCGCCCGATTCGGCGGTGCCCGCTTCGTAGATCTGGCAGATTCCGGGATGCTGCAAGCTTCCCAGCGTCTGCGCCTCGAATTCGAATCGTTCCAGCAACTGGCTCGTAAGGCCCGGCCGGATCGCCTTTAGCGCCACCTTCCGCCGCGGCTTCTCTTGCTCCGCTTCGTACACCACGCCCATGCCGCCTTCGCCCAGCATCCGGCACACGCGGTACGGACCGATAGAGGCGGGTAAGTCGAGCACGGCACGAGCCCCCGCCTGAATCGCCGCTTCGAAGAACCCCTCCGACTCTTCGTCGGAATCGAGCAGGTCTTGCGCCTGCCGTCTCAGCTCGCTATCCCCGGCACAAACATCGTCGAGATAGGCCGCGCGTTCGCTCGCTGGCAGACCGAGTGCCTCGGCGACTATGTCTTGAAGGCGCTGCCATTGGTCCGCGGTCATACTCATCCCTTGGCCGGACGAAGGACGTTGTACAACCACGCTTTCGCGAGCCGCAACTCGCGCCGGAGCGTCGCCGGGGAAACGTGAAGGGCTTCGGCTGCAAGTGCCTGCTCGACTCCGCCGAAGAACACGAGTTCCACGATCTCGGCCTTTCGAGGATCGAATGCGGCCAACTGTTCCAATGCCTCGTGGATCGCAAGCAACGTGGCCGGGCTGTCCGCGATACTCACAAGCCCGTCCTCGAGGGTCACCCTGACGGCTCCGCCCCCGCGCTTCCCGCGGCTGTGCATCTTTGCGTGGTCGATCAGAATTCGCCGCACCAGTCGCGACGCGATGGCGAAGAAGTGTGCCTGGTCGGCGAACGAGACGTCGGCGCCGATCAGTTTCAGATAAACCTCGTGCACCAGGGCGGTCGGGCGCAGCGTGTGTCCCGGCTTCTCCCAACTGAGTTGTCGGCTGGCGATCGCGCGAAGCTGGTCGTACACAAGGGGAATAAGCTGGTCGAGGGCCTGCTTCTGCCCACTTTGCGAAGCGCGTAACAACTGCAGGGGGGACGGTGCCGGATTCATTGGTTCTACGCTCCCTCGATTTTATTCATTATCCGTCACGGCTGACCGTCGCCCATCTGTAGTCGAACGCACATCCGCAAAACTGCCGCCGCAAAAAGAATCGCATTTGCATTAGCGCCCGCCCGGAAAACTGTCGCTTACCACAGTGGATCCAAACCCTTCCCGAACAGGAGAACTTATGAAAGAAGTTATCGCGCATATCGATCGCAAGACTGCCGCGACTTCATCGCAACCCATTCATCGAGTGGTTGAACGATAACGGCATACCGTCGCGGGAACGGCTCTCGGCATGGCTGCCCGGCGCCGCATCCTTCGTATTCGGCTTCATGGACCTCAACGCCGAAATCTTTCGCTACCCCGACCTGGAAGCGGATGCGGACCCTCTCAAGCAGGCAATCAACGATCACGTCTCCGAGGACTCCAATCATTGGCAGTGGTATCTCGCCGACCTTGGCAAACTCGGGCTCGATCCGGCGCTGAAGTTCTCAGACGCGCTCAAATCCCTCTGGAGCCGTGAGACCCGCACGCAGAGACTCGCCGTGTACGAGTTCTGCGTTCTCGCCAGTCGCGCAACCGATCCGATCCTTCGTTACGCCACGCTTACCGCTCTCGAAGCCTACGCCCACGTCCTCTTCGGAACCCTGGTGGGCGTCAGCGAAACGTTCGAGGCGGAAACCGGCATCCAGCTTTCTTACCTGGGAAAGATTCATTTCGAGCGCGAGCCCGGGCACCTCGTGAACCAGGCGGGCGAAGGCGAAGATCTTTTCGAGAGCCACGTGCTGACGGACGATCGCCGCGCGCTGGCCATCGATCTAGCCGATGCGGTCTGGAACCTGATCGACTCCCGCTGGCGCGAGTTCCACCAAATCGCATCGCGCCGCGAAGCGGCAGCGGGAGTTGCCTGACATGAGAACCATCCGCAAGTGTGAGGTGTTGGTCGTCGGCGGCGGGCCGGCCGGATCCACCGCCGCGGGATTCCTGGCGCGTGAAGGCGTTCAGGTAACGGTTGTCGAGCGCGAAGTCTTTCCGCGATATCACATCGGAGAGTCCCTGTTGCCTTCGTGCCTCGAGATTCTCACGCTGCTCGGCGCCCGCGACGCGATTGAAAAACACGGCTTCCAGAAGAAACCCGGCGCCTATCTCGAATGGATGGGCGAACAGTGGTCGCTCGACTTTGGCGAGTTGCGCGGCAACTACCAGTACGCGTTCCAGGTCGATCGCGCCGAGTTCGACCACCTGCTGTTGAAGCATGCCACCTCACTGGGCGCGCAGGTACTCGAAGGCACTCAAATAACCGAACTGCTGTTCGATGGGGAAAGGCCGTTCGCTGCCGTCTGCCGTTCACGCGGGTCGGACGAGACCTTCGAAATCCAATTCGACCAACTCGTCGATGCATCCGGACGGGCAGGCATAATGTCGACGCGGTATCTTCGCAACCGGCAGCACCACAGCATCTTCAAGAACATCGCGGTGTGGGGCTACTGGAGCGGAGCGCAAAGGCTCGAAGGCCGGCAGAGCGGCGCCATCGCCGTCGGGTCCATCGCCGATGGATGGCTCTGGGCCATACCCCTCAGCGACGGCCGGATGAGTGTCGGCGCGGTAATTCACCGTGACGCCTTCTGCGCGGCTCGCGAGACTTCCACGGTCGAACAGATCTACCATGACGCGATCGCCTCGTGTCCACTCCTCGCGCGAATGACGTCCACCGCAACGCTGACCTCGGAGCTGAGGGTCGAACAGGATTATTCGTATACCTCGGACCGCTTCACGGGTCCCGGCTTCTTCCTTGCAGGCGATGCCGCGTGCTTTCTGGACCCGCTGCTCTCAACCGGCGTCCACCTGGCGATGTATAGCGGCATGCTTGCTGCGGCAAGCATCGCGAGCCTTCGCCGGGCGGAGGTCACCGAACGGCAGGCCACCCGCTACTACGAAGAAACCTATCGGCGTGCTTACCTGCGATTCCTGGTTTTTGTCGCCGCCTTTTATGAGAATCGCGGCAAGCGCGGATACCTCAGCAAGGCGGAGGAACTGAGCCGCTTCGACGCCGACCCGAACGACATGAAGCGCGCCTTTCTCAATCTGGTCTCCGGCGTTGAGGATTTTGCAGACGCGGAGAACACGACGGCCCGCCTGATGGGCGAAATGTCCCACCGGATCCGCGAGAATCTCGATCTGCGGCGGGACAAGGAGAATTTCGCCGATAACTCCGCCGAGGTCGAGTGCAGGATAGAGAGCAATGCGCGATTCTTCGATCGAATCGAAGGCCTGACGGCATTGTCGCCGAGCGATGCCGTACAGGGGCTTTATGTCGCGACCACCCCAAACCTCGGCTTGCGCCCCGTCACAGGCAATGGTCTTCCGGGCCTCGCGGACATGCCCCCACTGGTCAGCCCGGCAGAGGCAAACTACGCACTCAGGTAATTACGTTTCGAATATGGGAGGGAATCGATGCATCTTACAAAGAAGTCATTTCACTTAAGATCCGCGCGTATGGCTCTGGCCCTTGCTGCCTGTTTCATCGCGCCCTCGCTTCAGGCTGCGGATTGGTACGTGAAAGCCTCAGCCAATCACAACGGCAATGGAAGCAAGAATCGTCCGTTCGACTCACTTACACAAGCGGAGCTCGCCTCCGGGCCGGGCGACACCATCTATATTCTGCAGTCGCCCTCCAGTCAAGTGCTGGATGGGGGCATTCAGTTGAAGGATTTCCAAAAACTCATCGGCCTCGGGCCCAAAGTGACGAAGGCCAATGAACACAGCGCCCGCGCGAAACTGACGAATACGCAGCGCGCGCTGTATGACGGCGATATCGTACGGCTCGCGCGCAACAACACCGTCGAAAACATCCATTTCGATAACGCGTATCGCTCCTCCATTTTGGGAGTGAATGCCGGTGGCGCCGAGATTCGCGATAACCTCATGACCAACGACATGGCCGTCCACGACCTGTTCGCGATCGAAGGCGCCGCGCCGTCCGTCTGCGGGATCGTGTCCGGAGTCGGCAGGTGCGACGGCGAGTGGCCGAACGGGTTCATCGTCTTCGCGCCGCAGACCAATCACTTCGGCGCCATCACCCTCCTCGCCTGCGGACCGGACGCACGCAAACCCACCGCCGACCCGCTGATCAAGCCGCAGAGCTACTGCAACGCCATCGTACCCGGAAGCGGAGTCGCCACCGGCCCGGTCGACTATCGGATCGAAGGCAACATCGTCCGCGATGGCAACTCCGACGGCATCATGCTGATCAACGACACCGGCGTCCACGCCCGGATGAGCGTCGAGGACAATGCCGTGAAGGACCTCTCCCAGCGCCTTCCCGACCCGTCCTCGGTCGGCAGCACCAATCACGTAGTCCGCTCGCGCGGGATCACCGTGATCACGATCGACACATCGGTCTCCACCCTCGACCTGACTGACTTCAGCGGCGTCAACCTCTCACCCGCCGGCACCTTCGCCTCGGACGGGATCGTGTTCCTCGCAGTCGGCACCAGCCCGCTCGTCAACGCCGAAATGGACCGTCTGCTGATCGATAACCCCAACCATACCGGCGAAGCCATCAACGGCGATTCCATCGAAATTCAGCATCGTTCGAGCATCGACGGTATTCTTGACATCGGCATCCGCAATGCGACGCTTCGCGATCCGGCAAACGCGAATATCAAGCTGATTGACAGCAACAATCCCACCCGGGGCACCTACCGGGTCAGGGTCAAAGACTCCGCTCTCTCGAACGTGAACACGATCGGCAACGAGGACTCGCAGATCCGCTATTTCCCCGTGAATCCGGGCATACTGGTCAAGGAACTGAACCTCGAATTGGACAACGTCCGCATCTCGGGCCTCGGCCGCGGCTTCGGCACCATCGTCACCGGGAACGTCAGTGACGTCCAGACGCTCGAGATTAAGGTGGAGAATTCCTCTTTCGAAGGTCTGACCGACGAGGCCATCCAATGGATCAGCCTGCCCGGCCGCGCGACGGGCACCGTCGGCGGAGCGGTCATCGACTGCGGCGGCGGCCCGCTCGGCAGCCGCGGCGGCAACCGCTTCCTGCGCAACGGAATTCCAGGCTTCGTTCCTCCCGGCGCCGATCCTGCGGGGATCGATACAATAGAATCCGGCCTCCCCGTAGTGTTCGACGCCGACATCTCGGTCGCAAACGGCCAACCCTCGCCCAATCCCGCGATTCAGTTATGGATCGACAACAATTACTGGGGCGGCGGCCCGCCCGCAGTCTCCTCGACAAAGGGCGGCGATGTCTATGTCCCATCCGGCAGCAATGTCATCGTCATTCCTCCGGCTACGTTCCTGACCCGCGATCCGAAATAGCGGATTCCGAAGACGGCGAGGCTCACCGCATACCTGTGAGCCTCGCGTAGCTCCGGTAGGTCTGCTGCGAACAGGGTCTGTCGATGAGAGGGCTGCGGGAATCGGGTGGTCTATGCGGTGAACTGACGGTCGAGAAGCTACTTCTTCGCGGCTTGCTCCGCTCTCAAGACTTTTCCCTCACACCCGATTTGAAGTTGGCTGACATCGGCTCCGTCTTTATAGCATACATACTTGGCCTTGTCCTGCTTATCGCGGCCGCAGGTTCCCGGAAACCCAATGCCTTTATCGTAATAGGTGCAGATGAGACCGTGGCTGCTTTCCTGGTTGTTGGCGGATTGCGGCTGTTTTGGGTTTTGCGCGGCGACGGGCTGGGTAAATGACCCGGTCACGCCGGCACAGATGAATAGAAGCACCACTGCGGTGCCGCCGAGCAAGTAACGGCGAATCCTGGTTACTCGCAGCGGGGAGGTCATGACAGTCATAATTCTCCTTTCCAAAATGTTCGGGTCAAACATTCCTATCGTGTGAAAAGCGGCCGGTGACGCGGTCTGCGGCATCTTCGAGGCGAGTTGGAGCAGGCATTGTCCATAGGCTCGCGGATCGAAGAACTGCTCCGCGGCCATTCGGTCGCAGACCATTTCACGGGTTTGGGCGATCTGAGACTTGATCAACCATGTCACGGGATGAAACGCCGTAACCAGAGCAATGAACTCATAGAACAGATTCTTCCGGTAGTCATTGCGCCGGACGTGCGCGCACTCGTGTCCGATGGCGGCAAGGAACTCCGTTTGCGAATGTTCGTCGAAGAAAGCGGCGGGGAGCAAGACCACCTGATGACGGAACCCGGCTGTCACGGGTCCGGAAACGTCATTTGAGCGCAGCAGCGCGGCCGTTCGGACGGAAAATCGCTCCTTCGACCTGCTCCACATCCCTGCGTACTCTGGCTCTATCAAAGCCGGGACCGCGTTGGCGACGAGCGTGGATGTGCAGCGAAGCTGCCCCCACAGCCGGGTCGAGAAAAGCAGGAGAGAGGCAATATAGAACCCGGAAATGAAGTAAATCGCGGTTGGTGTAAGAACCATCTCGGAACTGATGAGCGGAAGGTTGCGATCTGCAAAAGAGGCGGACATTGCGGGAGAAGGCAGGTTGCTGTTAGCACTCGATGCCTGCTGCGCAAAATAAGGTTGGAAGATGGGAGTAGCGGGCGCGAGAGTCGCACCGATCAAAACGACGATCCAGACTCTGTGCTGTAGCTCGGGACCTGTCGGTTTCAGCCACCGAGAGAGGCACCACCCGGCACCAAACATCAGCGGGACCTGCCACATCGCATTGACGACATACGAGGTCAGCGATAACAGTAGGTTGCTCATTCGGGTTCTCCTCCTTCCGCCGTCTCGAGCCGCTTGCTCAGGCGAGCCAGGGTTGCCGAATCGATTTGGCGCGTTTTCACCAGGCTCATCACGAGATCTTCCGACGATCCGCCAAACATTCGCCGTACCAAATCGCGTACTGCCTGGCCGAGAACCGACTCTTTCGATTCGACGGGCCGGTACTCGTACGCGCGTCCCTGGAGCTTGCGGCGAACGCGTCCCTTCTGGTGAAGAACGTTCAGCACCGTCTGCACTGTGGTGAAGGCGAGGTCCGACTGGAGCTTTGCGTGAACGGCTTGTACATTGCTGGGACCCTCGCACCAAAGCACCTGCATAATCTTGAGCTCCAACGGTGTGAGCGAGTAAGACGTCTTCTTGGGCCGCGCCATCCTGAATGTAGATTACTCGCCCCGAACGCAGTCTGTCAACTATAAAAATAGTTGAGGTACCTTCGGGCCGGGACTCAATCGGATATCCGTTTGGCGCCCAGCGTCAACCGGATATTCACCTCGTTGCCCACCATCGTCCGGCTGAGTGGCCCGCCCAACACCCCGTAGTCACGGCGATCGAGCCTGAATTCCGTGGCGAAGGTGGCGTGTACTCCCTCGCCAGGGATGTCGTGGATTCCGAGAGGTTGCACCCGAATCGAGATCGCGCGCGAAGTACCCTTGATGGTCAGATTGCCTTTTACCAGCAGCGTCCCTTTAGGCCCCGCCGACACACTGCCGCTTTTGAACGTCATCACCGGATACCGGGCCGCGTCGAAGAACTCCGGCATCGCCAGTCCCTCGTCCCGCTTGTCTTCACCCGTCACCACCGACCCCACTTCCACCGCGATTTCCACCGAGCCATCGGCGGGCTTCTTTGGATCGTAGCGGATTGTCCCCTGGAACCGCCGGAACAACCCCTCGACATCCAGCACTGCCCATTTCTTGACGCTGAACCGGACCTGGCTCTGCGATGTGACAACCGCGTACGTGTCCGCCCGGCACGGCCCCGTCCCCACGGCAGCCAAAACAAGCAGTAGAAAGGCAGTTCTTAGCGGCATCTTTCCAGTCCATGGCGAATGTTCTCCTCAAACTGGTCCGGCTGCGCCTTCAGCCGAAAATCCTGCTTTCCCGTCAGGCCCGGTCCCCCTTTTTCCAGACGTACGACATTCGCGAACTGCCCCGCCTGCCGGGATAGCGTGCGTAACTCCTCGCCCACCAGGGAATCGTGCTCGAAATACAGATCCTCGGAATACTGCGTTGCAACCTGCGGCCCCCAGAACTGCACGTGGATGTGTGCGGGCGTCGTCCGGCCCGGATACGGAGCCGGCACGATGGTGTCATACCGGTAGCGGCCCTGCGAGTCCGTCTTGATCCATGCGCGGAGCCGCGGCCCGCCGCGACCGTCGCTCCCGTAACGGCCATCCGCGCCGGTTTGATAAACGTACATTGTGACTCCCGCGGCGGGAGTGCGGCCGTCCGGAAGATAGACTTTGCCTTCCATCCGCAGAGCGGCATGTTCCCCGGTGTCCCGTACCAGGTTAGCGGTCCAGGTGGCAATTGTGCATGGGTTCGACGCCTGTTGCGCGAGTACCAGCGAGGGCAAAAGGTAAAGCAGAATCGCCTTCATGCCTACAAGTCGCCGAACACGGGAGAAGTGTTAACGAGTATGCAATGAGAATCCGGACGGCAAAGCCGCCTCGAGATTGATGCGTTCGCCAGTGATAGGGTGGTGGAAATTCAGGAATTGGGCGTGCAGGAAATATCCTCCATCGCCGGGGAGTCCGGGCAGACTTTCAAGCGGCTGGCCGTTTAGGCCATACAGAGGATCGCCCACCAGGGGATGACCGATGGATGCCAGATGAATTCTGATTTGATGAGGGCGGCCCGAATTCAGGCTCACCTCAAAGGTTGTGGTGCCGGCGCCGCGTGAGATCACCTTCGCCAATGACTTTGACGGTTTGCCACTTGGGTTGGCCGCCCACACGGAGCCGATGAGCGGGTGCGGTACGAGGCCGATGGGTGTGAGGATTTCGTAGGCGTCGCGCTGCGCAATGTTTTGCGCCAGTGCCCGATATATTTTTTGGATTTTGGGCGTGTTCCAGCTTGCGAATAGATGAGAAGCCGCTTGCGGCGTTTTGGCGAAGAGGACGATCCCAGTGGTGCCTCGGCCCAGCCGGTGGACGGGGTTTGCGCTGGGGGTCTGCTTTTGCACCAGGCGAAGGAGGGTGTTTTCCAGGAAGCCGCCGCCGGGCAGGGTGGGCAGCCCGCTGGGTTTGTTGACGGCCAACAGATGGCGGTCTTCAAACACGACTTCGAAGCGCTGAGGCGAGTCGGGTTCGATCCAGGGTGGACGGTTCCAGACAAGGTGTTGGCCTGAAGCGATCGATTCGCTTCCGTTGGCAGTGACGCCGTTGAGGGTGACTTCGCCGTTGTTCAGTTTTTGTTGCCAAGCTTGCGGGGTTGAGTGGGGGTAAAGGCTTGCCAAGTGAGAGAGCAGGGTTTGCCCATGGCATTTGCCGCTGATGGTTGTCGGTGTAGGCATAGCCCCGGTTGAGCATTTAGTTTGAGTGTAAGCTATGGCATCGGCGCACTCATCACTCATTGTCGTCGGAGCGATCCCGAGGCCCTCGCAGGATTCGCCGAAACCTGCCGGCCGCTACCTACCGATTTCACTCGACATCGTTCCGGCCTGACGGCGCCGGATTGGGCGGCCCGACTCTCTCCGAGTTGACGACGATCCGGGAGCAAGCCGGCCGCGCGGCACTTCAGTGGCTCGCGCGTTACGCGTCAACTTGACGCTTTGCCCAACTTCCGGTTGGTGTGTGCCGCGGCCGGGCACTCACATACGTGGCGAAGACGTTTGTAAACACTGTGCGACAAGCCAGGAACTGTGTGCTCCAATGCGAGATCCGCAGGATCCGAGGCAGCCATGGCGGTTCTCGCCCCGGCCCCACAGCTCGTCGAAAGCTCACCCAACGCGAGTGCATCTACTCCTGCCGCAAGGCCTCAATCGGATCCACGCGCATCGCGCGCCGCGCCGGAAACCATAGCGCCAGCAAAGCAACAATCAACAGCACAATCGCAACGCCGGCGAAGACCTTCGGCTCGGTCGGAGTGATCTCATAAAGCTGAGACCGCAAGAACCTCGTCAGCACCAAAGCGGAGGCGATCCCGGCGGCAATTCCAATTGCAGTTAAAACCAGCCCATCCCGCAACACCTGCCGCATCACGTCCGCCGGCGAGGCGCCTATTGCCATGCGTATACCTAGCTCGGAGGTACGTTGAGTCACGGTGTATGAAAGCAGGCCGTACAGGCCAACAGCTGCCAGCAGCAACGCGAGCGCCGCGAAACAGACTGTTGTCCAGGTAACGTATTGTAGGTAGCTGTACGAACGGTTGACCAGGTACTCTAACGTCCGGACCTTCCATACCGATTGCTGTGCCTCCACAGACCAGATCGCCTTCTTGACGCTGTTACCAAGAGCCAATGGATCGCCCTTCGTACGCACGACCAGCGTCGCGAACGCGTACGGATCCTGCGCATATGGCCTGTATAACTGGGGCTCTCCGGCGTCGGCAAGAGCGTTCTGCTTCACATCGCCGACGATCCCCACGATGGTCGCGGTCGTGAAAGCCGCCGGGCCCGTGGATACTCGCACCTGAAGTCCGATCACATCCCGCCCCGGCCAAAAACGGTCGGCAAGTGTCCGGTTAACCACCGCGACCGCTTGCGAATTCCCGCCGTCCGCAAATGAGAAGTCGCGTCCCTCGAGCAGAGGCACTCCCACTGTCGCGAAGTATCCCGGCGACACCGGATTGTAGCCAATCGTCAAAGGCTCCTTTCGATCGGGCAACGCGAGCAAAATTCGATTGCCATTCCCGCTGAACGGCAACGCGCCCACCAATGCCGCCGATTCGACTCCTGGCACCGTCCCGACACGCGCGACGATTTGATGATGAATCGAAGCCTGGCGACTGGCCGTTGTGTACTTATCCCGCGCGAGACGATACTCCATCGTGAGGACCCGCTCCCCCTGAAAGCCCGGATGAATGGCAGCTACGTTGCGCAGGCTCGCCGCCAGAAGCCCGGCGCCGGTGAGCAACACCAGAGCCAGCGCAACCTGTCCGGCCACAAGCCCGTTCTGGAACCGGCGGCTTCTAGTGCGACCGCGCTGCCGCAACGACGCTATTGCCTGCCGTCCGGCGCCGAGCGCCGGCGCCAGTCCGAACAGTATGCCGGTCAGGATTGAAGCGGCGGCAAGATAGGCGAGAACAGTCATGTTCAGACGCGGTTCCGTCAGTCCGATAAGATCCGGACTGAAGACGCGGAGCGCGTCGATTCCGAAATTCGCAAACATTATCCCGACCGCACCCCCAGTCGCCGCCAACAACAGGGATTCGGTCAGGAGTTGGCGTATCAGCCTGCCCTTGTTGGCTCCCAGCGAACTGCGAATGGCGATCTCCTGTTTACGGCCCGCTCCTCTCGACAGCAGTAGCGCCGCAATGTTCGCGCATCCCAGCAGCAGGACACAAGCCGCTCCCGCGGCGAGCACCAGCACGGGTGTCCTTCTGCCACCCTCTGCAATCTCACTCAGCGCGTGCACGGCAACACCACGGTCGCGATTGGTGCCGGGGTAATCCTTCGCGCGCCGCAGCATGATGCCGCCGAGCTCCGCACGGGTCTGTTCGATTGTTGCGCCGGGCGCCAACCGCGCCAGCGCGAAGACTGGCGTCCGGGCACTATCCCGTGAGTACCCGGGATAGTGACGCACCGGGATCCACACCTCTGCATTGATGTAGCGCGGTTGGAAACTCTCAGGAAGGATACCGACCACCGCGTGTGGCTGGTTATTCAGGAGCAGTGAGCGCCCCAGAACCCTCTGGTCCGCCCCGAATCGATCACGCCACACGGCGTAATTCAGAACGCAGACATTCGGTCCGCCAGGCTTCTCGTCTTCGGAGCCGATGCCGCGGCCCAACGCCGGAGTGACGCCGAGAATCTCAAAATACGAGCGGGCGACGAAGCCTCCAATTAACCGGCCAGGCTCTTCAACGCCGGTTAGGTTGACACTCTGCACCTGTTCCGCGGCGATACTTTGGAGTGAATGGGCGGCGGCGAGTTCCTCCAGGTCGGGGATGGAGATCTCCGCGCGGTTCGAGTTCTTTGTCGTTCCGTAGATTTCAATCAGACGATCCGGTTCGGGGAATGGAAGCGAGCGCAGAAGCACGGCTTCGACGACGCTGAAGATGGCGCCGTTAACGCCAATGACAAGGCCCAAAGTAAGCACCGCGGCGGCCGTAAAGGCGCGCTCCCTCCACAATCGCCGAAGACCATACCGCACATCCTGAAGCATGCTGTCTATTCCGGTAAACACGTGCAGTTCGCGCGTGCTCTCAGCCGCAAGGGTCACGTTCCCGAATCGCCGCCGTGCTTCAGCGAGAGCTTTGTCGCGCGTCATTCCGCCAGCTTCGAGTTCCTCCGCCTTCAGCTCGATATGCGAGCGCAATTCGTCGTCCAAATCCTGGTCCAGGCGGCGGTTCCACAGCGATCGCAGCTTTAGCCGTAGCATTCGAGCACCTTTCGGACCGCTAAGGTCAGATCATCCCAACGCTTCTGTTCCACTTCGAGCTGTCGGCGCCCTGCCGCAGTGAGGCTGTATATCTTCACACGGCGGTTTGTTGAAGAAGTGCCCCACGTCGACGAGATCCACCCCAATCCTTCGATGCGATGCAGCGCCGGATACAGCGACCCTTCTTCAACCCTGAGAAAGTCATCCGATATTTGTTGTATATGGGTGGAGATGGCATAACCGTGCAGGGCGCCTCGGGCCGCCAGACTCTTGAGAACCAGAAGATCAAGCGTACCTTGCAGATTTTCGCTTCTTAGAGAGCTAGGCATAGGCAACTATGCCTATGTTGGCCGATTCTCAACCGAATGTCAACAGAGGACGGGTGCTCCCTTTTTCGCGCGTCGGCGCGCGCAATCAGCAGGCAGCCTACATTGAAGCACGCGATCAGCAACACCACCCCGGCCATTGCCATCAGCGCAACCAGTGCCGAAGAATAGCTGCCCCGCAGGTCGGAGTAGCCGTGGGCCGCCGGTTCCATCACCACTCTCCTCGTAAGAAATCACTCCAGCAGCGCCTGCGGAGTCTCGCGCAGCGTCCCGGCCTCGCCGCGGAGAATCTGGCTGAGCAGAAGTTGCAGCGAGACCTGTGCGGACTGCACGGTGACCCCAGGCCGCATCCGCGCAAAGATCTGCACCCACTGCCGTCGCCGGTTGCCCAGGTTGTCCGATCCCGGCGTCATCAGCGGCTTCATCTGGATGGGTATCCGGATGTGCGGCGATCGCGCCGGATCCAAACCGGAGAATCCTCGCGCCGACACCCCCACTATCGTCATCGGGTAGTTGTTGACCAGGATCTTCCGCCCGATCACGCCCGGGTCCGCGCCGAAACGCGCCTGCCAGTATGGATAGCTCAGCACCACCACCGGATGACCCTTGTAGACCCGATCGTCCGTCTCGGGCGCAAACACTCGTCCCAGCGCCGGCCCGACGCCCAGCGCCTGGAAATAATTGCCTGAGACCAGTTCGCCCGTCACGCGCTCCGCCTGCTCTCCTGACCCGATCGAAAGCGCCGTATAGTAGCGGCAAAATACATCCGAAAATCCCGCCGCCCGTTGCTCGAAATCCTGGTACATCGGATAGGACGAACCCCTCGTTCCCTGGCTGCTACCCAGGCTTGGGCCGGTTGTCCAGATCATCACCAGTTGCCCGGGGTCCTTCACCGGCAGCGGACGAAGCAGCATCTGGTCGAGCAGCGTGAACATCGCCGCGTTGGCGCCGATGCCGAGCGCCAGGGACACCACCGCCGCGATCGTGAAGCCCGGATTGCGCCGCAGCCGCCGCAGCGCATGGCGGAGGTCCAGCATCGCGATCTCCAGCACCGGCAAGCCCCGCCGTTCGCGATACGCCTCCTTGGCCTGCTCCACTCCGCCAGACTTTATCAGCGCCGCGCGGCGCGCCTGGCCGGGCGTCATGCCGCAGCGGAGGTTGCCATCGATCTCCATCTGGAGATGGCACTCCAGTTCCTCGCTCAGTTCCCGATCCCTGCGCGGCCTGTCGAACAGCCCGGCCACCCGCCACAGCAGGGCCCGCATCGCTCTCGTGGACCCTCCCCGGAGGGCCGCAGGAAGCGTTCGATAATCGCCGCCGTCTGACTCCATTCCCGCGCTTCTTTGGCCAGTTGCTTCGGCCCCAGAGCCTCCAGGGTCTTCAGAACCATCGCCGAAAAGTTGCCGGCCGCCGCGGTGTGGCCCCCCGAACCCTTCGCCTTACCGTTCGCAAAGCCGCGGAGGCCCCACAAGTGCACAAGCCAGCACAAAGGGGCTCGTAAATGCCGAAAAACCTACTCATCGTCCTTCTGATTACTGTATCCGCCGTGTGGGCGCAGGAGACCCGCGGCACCATCGTGGGCCGCGTGACCGACGCGTCCGGCGCGGTCGTGCCGGGTGCGAACGTTGTCGTTACGAACAAAGACATGGGCACCAAGGTGAACCTGCAAACAAATTCGGACGGAATCTATACCGCTCCTCTGTTACTTCCGGGTAATTACTCGGTGACCGTTTCGGCTACAGGATTCAAGACGTTCCTCCGCGAGAATATTACTTTGCGGATTGCCGACCGTATCGAAGTGAATGCGCAACTCGAATTGGGCACCGCGGAACAGAGCGTCACCGTGGAAGCGGGCGCGCCCCTGCTGAGCACGGAGACCGCATCCATGGGAAGCGTCATCACCACCCAGCAAATCATGGACCTGCCCCTTTCCTACGGCAATCCGTTCGCCCTCATCGGCATTTCGAGCGGCACCGCCTTCATGGGAAGCCCCCGGCTCGACCGTCCGTTCGAGCCCACCCACATCGCCAACTTCAGCATGAACGGAACCCGCGGCGACCGCAGCGACATCACGCTCGACGGCGCACCCGCCACCGCCACCGCCAACGCCGGAGAGGTCATCGCCAGTTACGTGCCCCCCACCGACATCCTCGCCGAGATGAAGGTGCAGACGGCTACCTTCGACGCCGCCGTGGGTAACACCGAAGGCGGTGTTACCAACCTCGGCATCAAGTCCGGCACCAACGACCTGCACGGCACCGCTTACTACACCCTCATGCGGCGCCGTTTCTGGGCCAACGACTTCTTCAATAACCGCCTCGGCCGCGAGCGGCCTAACTTCAAGTTCGACCGCTGGGGCGGTTCCCTCGGCGGTCCCGTCTACATCCCGAAGCTCTACAACGGCAAAAACCGGACATTCTTTATGTTCGGCTACGAGGGCATTCACGACTCCCGCCCGCGCTACGACAGTTCCACTCCGCAGGTGCCGACTCCCGCCATGAAGAACGGCAACTTTTCCGCCCTGCTCGCCCTCGGGCCCCAGTACCAGATCTACAATCCCTACACTCGCCAGTTGGTGAACGGCCGCTTCGTGGAGCAGCCCTTCGCGGGAAACATCATCCCGCAGGAGTACTGGAACCCCGTCGGAAAAGCGATCCTGGATAAGTTCTACCCGGATCCCACGTCGCCGGGTAATCCGGACGGCACCAATAATCTGTTACAGCCCGACCTCGCCGAAACTGCCAAATATTACAACCTGACCGCCCGCCTGGACCATAACATCAGCGACCGGCAGCGGCTCTATGGCCGTTACAGCACATACCGCCGCGACAGCACTTACAATAATTACTTCCACAATGAAGCCACCGGCTCTTTCTTCCAGTTCTTCTCTCACAACGCCGTGATAGACGATACGTTTGTCCTTTCTCCCACTGCCGTGCTCGACTTACGGTATGGTTACAACCGCTTCATCCGCGCCCAAGACGGTAACCAGGACGCGATCGGCTTCGACCTGACCCAAATCGGCCTTCCGGCCTCCTATAACAGCCTCATCCCGGCCGACCTGAGAAGATTTCCCCGCATCGACTTACAGAGTTATATCGGCACCGGCTTCGGCGGCGAATACCGTCCCATCGACACCCATTCGTTCGCCGCCGCGGTCACCAAGACCATGGGCCGCCATTCGCTGCGCGCGGGCCTCGAATACCGCGTATATCGCGAGAACGACCTGTTCTTCGGCAACGATCAGACCATGCGGCTGAACTTCGACACCAGCTACACCCGCGGGCCCAACGACAACTCCACCGCCGCGCCCGGAAACCTGGGTCAACCCGTGGCCGCCCTGCTCCTGGGAATCCCCTCCTCGAGCAACAGTTACATCTCGCGATCCGGAAACTACGCCGAACAGTCCACCACCACCGGTATTTACGTTCAGGACGACTGGAAGGCCACCGCCCGACTTACCCTGAACCTGGGCTTGCGATGGGAGTACGAAACCCCGCTCGAGGAACGGTATAACCGCAGCGTCAAGGACTTCGATCCGAATTTCGTGCAGCCGTTCGCCGCCGCGGCGGAGGCAGCTTATGCGGCTAACCCTGCCGCCGTGCCGGCTTCCCAATTCCACGTGCTCGGCGGCCTCACTTATGCGGATGGTTCGGGCCTGTACCATACCAACCATAACTTCATGCCCCGCTTCGGCCTCGCCTACCAGTTGCGCGCCCGAACGGTGCTGCGCGGCGGGTTCGGCATTTACGATGGGTTCCTCGGCCAGCGCCGCGGCGATGTCATCCAGACCGGCTTCACCCGCACCACGCCCTTCAACGCCTTCGCTTCCGACAACGTAACCATCGTCAATACGCTCTCCGATCCCTTCCCGAACGGCGTGCTCCAGCCCGTGGGGTCTTCCCAGGGCGGAGAAACCAACGTTGGCCAGAGTATTTCCTTCTTTAACCAGCATCCCGACACGCCCACCAATTACCGCTGGCAGGTGGGCGTGCAGCACGAACTTCCAGGCCAGGTGTTGGTGGAGGGTTCCTACGTCGGCAACAAGGGCATCCGCATCGAGATGACGCGAAATCTGAACGCCCTGCCCAACAGTTACCTGAGCACCGCGCCGCTCCGGGACACCACCCAGAATGCGTACCTGACGCAGTCGGTGCCCAATCCGTTCGCCGGGCTGGACGTGCCTCCGGGGACGCCGTCGGGCTTCACCGCCCAGAATATTTCGCGCCAGTCGCTGCTCGTTCCCTACCCGCAGTTCGGCTCCGTCAACACCACCACCAACCAAGGCTATTCCTGGTATCACGGCCTCCAACTCCGCACCGAAAAGCGCTTCGGCAAGGGCCTGTCCCTTAATGCGAATTACACCTTCTCCAAATTCATGCAGGCCACCGACTATTTGAATCCCGGCGACCCCGCGCCCACCCGCATGATCTCCGACCAGGACGTGCCGCACCGCTTCGCCATGACCGCCATCTACGTCCTGCCGTTCGGCAGCGGGCACCGCTTCGGCTCGCATATGAACCCGGTCCTCGACCGCATCGTGGGAGGATGGGAGGTCACCGGAATCTGGGCCTTCCAGAGCGGCCTGCCCCTGACCCTTTCGAACGACTTCTTCTTCTCGGGCGACCCTTCCACCATCGTGCTCCCGCTCGAAGACCGGACGCCCGAACACTGGTTCAACACCGATGCCTTCGTCACCGCCTCCTCCCAGCAGCCCGCGTCCCACCTGCGCGTCAATCCGCTTCGCTACTCGTGGCTCCGCGGACCCAGGCAGAACAACGTGGACCTGTCCCTGATCAAGGACACGCGCATTACCGAAACCACCCGGCTGCGCATCAACGCGCAGGCGCTCAACGCGTTCAATCACCCCCTGTTTCCCGCGCCGCAGATGAACGTGACCTCCGCCAACTTCGGGCAGATCTCCGCGTCCACGCAGAACAACTACCCGCGCCGCCTGCAACTGGAGGCAAAATTCATCTTTTAGTAGCTGAATCGCGGGGACATCGCCACCAAGCCGTGTCCCCGCCCTGTCTTACATTCCCGGCGCCGGCGGAATTCCCACGCCCGCGTCTTCCAGGGCGGCCCCCGCCCGCAGCACCACCGCTTCCCCGAAAGGCGGCCCTATGATTTGCAGCCCCGCCGGCAGCCCCGCGCCGCTCAACCCGCAGGGCATCGACAGCACCGGCAGGCCCAGCAGGTTCACCCATCGCACCAGCCGTGTCGTCGCCAGCCGCACGTCTTCTTCCCGCCCGCCTAGTTTCACCGTCGTCTGCCCCACCCGCGGCGCCGTGTTGGGCGTGGCCGGCGCCAGGATGCAGTCCACCTCGTTCCACACCGCGCCGAACTCGCGGCACATCGCGCGGCGCACGCGCTGGGCGTTGATGTAGTCGCTGGCCGGCAGCAGGCTGCCCTGGTCGAGCAGCGCCAGCACGTCCGCCCCGAAGTTCGCGCGGTTCCCCAGATACGGCTGAAGCGTCGCCGCCGCCTCACCCAGCAGCACCGTTCGCGCAATCGCATTCATCGCCTCGGGGTCCGGCCGGATCTTCACCGGCTTCACTACCGCCCCCAGCGATCCCGCGCGCGCCACCGCCCCGCGCACCGCCGACTCTACGTCCGGGTCCAGCCGCTCGAACAGGAAGTTCTCCGGAAATCCCACCCTCAGCCCGCGGATCGAGCACTCCTCATCCGGCGCGAAGTCCACCACCGGATGCCGCGACGATGCCGGATCCCGCGCATCGTACCCGGCGATCGCGTTCAGCACCAGCGCCGCGTCCCGCACCGATTGCGTCAACGGCCCCATGTGGTCCAGGCTGTAGCCCAGCGGCATCGTGCCGTACCTGCTCACCCGGCCGTACGTCGGCTTCAGCCCCACCACGCCGCAAAACGACGCCGGAATGCGAATCGACCCGCCCGTGTCGCTCCCCATCGCCGCGTACACCATGCCCGCCGCCACCGCCGCGCCCGAACCGCCGCTCGACCCGCCCGGGCTGTACTCCGGATTCCACGGATTCCGCACCGGCCCGAAATGCGGATTCGCCGAAGTGATCCCATAAGCCAGTTCGTGCATGTTCAACTTGCCCAGCATCACCGCGCCCGCCGCTTCCAACTTCTCCACCACCGCGGCATCGTAGTCCGGCACGAAATCCTCGAAGATTTTCGAGCCTCCGGTGGTACGCACCCCACGCGTATAAAAAAGGTCTTTCACGGCGAGCGGGATGCCGTGAAGCGGACCTCGGTCGCGCCCGGCGGCCAGTTCGGCCTCGGCTTCGCGCGCCCGGGCAAGAGCGGAATCGGCAGTGACGGTGAGAAACGCGCACAGTCCGCTATTCAGCCGTTCAATGCGCTGAATCGCTGCCTTCGCGAGTTCCACCGGGGAAGCCTGACGCCGCCGCAGCGCATCGCCTGCCTCCCGGATTGTCATGGTTCGGCCTCTTCTGCCGAAAATGCGATTGCCGGTTCGATTTCCGGCGTGAGTTTTGCGAACAGCGGCGCGGTCGCGGACTCGAGCGCGTCGAGCGATGCGGCAATACGCTCCAGATCCGCCGGCGGAATTTCCATTCCCGCGGAACGGGCGATACCTCTCCAGTCCTTCATGTCTCCTACGATAGCGGATCGGTGCGGTCGCGGCGCGCCGTCCAGTGCGCTCCCGCCAGCACAATCAGCGCGGCAACGAAGCTCAGCAGCAGGATGGTGGCCGAGAAGCGGAAGATCCCGTATTCGGCGCTGAGCTTTTGCGTGAGCATTGGCGAGATCAGCAGGTTCACGTATTTCAACGCTTCGAGCAGCAGCCCCACCACGATCGCCACCGGAGCCACGCGGCCCGGCTCCACCTTGCGATTCGGCAGCAGCCAGTAAATCAGAAACAGCGCCAGCATGGAAACCGGCACCGCGGCCAGCTTGAAGAACAGCAGGTTGAGCCATTCCGGCGCCGGGTCGATGCCGGACGCGTTCCCGATCCATTTGCTGTTGGCCGCCGTCAACATCAGCGAAACCAGCGCGAGCCCGCCGCAAACGAAGATCAGGCCCACCGCGATGAGCTGGTTCTTCAGGTAGGAACGGTTCGTGGTCACGCCCCACGCCCGGTTCAGCGCCACTTCCAGCGGCTCGAAAATTCCGTTGGCCGTGAACAGCAGCAGGAACATCGAGGTGAGATGAAGCCGGGGCACCAGGTACGGCTGAAGGTTGCGCACCAGGAAGTCGCCCGGCTCGCCCGCGAAGAAATCGCCCAGCGCGAGATAGATGGCCTGCTGCGCCGCCGGCCACTGCAGCACGTCGCGGCACAAGGAAAGCATCACCAGCAGGAACGGATAAAACGCGAGCAGCACGCTTGCCGAAATAGCCAGCGCGTAAACGTGCGCCTCGGTCTGCATCAGGTAGCGCGCGGTCGGCCCGAACCGCGCCCACCAGACCCGGCGATGTTCGGAAGTAAGCGTCGTCAGCAAATTACAGGGTAGCCAACCCCAGCGCCTGGCGCAGCCCGGGATCGTGGCGCACGCGCCAGATGCGGCTGTCGAGATAATAGTGCGTCAGCCCGAAACCGCAGAACAGTCCGAAAGCCAGGTCCGACACCTGTCCCAGTTGGAAGCCCGGTATCCGGTACAGCGCGCTGAACAGCAGGGCCGCCCCAAGGTACCCGAGCAGGCTCCGGCTCACCGCCGGCGGAATGCGTCCGAAACGCGCCGCGCCGTCCGCCACCCGGTAGCGGTTGCGATTGTGAAACCACACCAGGGCGTGATACTGCAGGTTGTGCACGATGGTCACGGTGGGCACCGCCGCCTGCCAGCTCATCCACTCGAAGGTGAGCCAGTGCAGCGGAATCACGCCCCCCAGCAGCAGAAGCTTGGGCGCATTCAGCGAATCGCCCGCGCGCAGCCGCATCGCTTGCCGCGCCAGAAACGCCGCCAGCGTGAGCGCCGCAATCGCCAGCACCGGGATGTCCGCGCCTGGAAACGAAAACGGAATGCCGAGTTCCTCCGGATGATGCACGAAGAAGCGGTGGAACGGCGGCGCGATCGTCATCACGCCCAGGAAAAGCCGGTCGAGCGTGTTGTCCAGCGGAGCAAGGTCGCGGTTCTTCACCTTGTACAGCACCATGAATCCGTAGTGCTGCCGGATGACGTGATAGTAGGCCCACACGCCCACTAACAGGTATAGCCATCCTTTCCAGCCCGCCAGCACCATCGCCGGCCCCAGCGCGAAAAAGAAAATCAGGCTGCCGAAGAACAGCTTCCGGTTACGCGCGCGCGCTTCGCTGTCGAAGTACGTGCGCGAGGCAGTGGCGAAGATGTGGGTGCCGTCGAATCCCACCGACCAGAACCACCACAGCGGCGAGATGGGGACGTGCAGCGCCGCGTAGAGCGCGAGGTAGAGATAGCCGGCAAGCGAACTGCCGATGATCAGCCCCAGGTCCACACCCCGGCCCACGATCCAGCGGCAATCGAGCCGCGCCCGGAAGGGCGCGGGCATGGAGGCTGCGGCGGCCATTTCGATGGGCAGGGGACTTCAGTCTACGCGAACGTGACCTTCCGGGTCTGATCGTTCCAAAGCACTCTCTTGCCCTGCTTGTACGAAAGTGTGGCGAGGTGACCGCCGATAGCGGCTTCCTGCCCCACGGGCGGCGGCGCGACCGGCTTCTCGGTCCCTTTAATCGAGGCGATGAAATTCTTGAAGTGTGCCTGCACGCCATCCACTTCGGCGTAATCGGACTTGGCGGTCTTCCTCTGCACTTCCGGAGCGGCATCGTTGCGCAGATGGATCGCCTGCCGCGCTCTCATTTTCGGATCGGCGCCGGGGTCCGTTTCGGGGCTGAAATACAAGTCCGTACGGTTTTCCACGATGATGGTTCCCTCGTTGCCGAGGATGTGTTCGCCGAAATTTTCGCTCTGGTTGCCCAGATAGCTGCTGTAGTTGAGATGGAAACTGCCGGGGTACTCGAAAATCGCGGAGAAGGTGTCCGGCGCATCGCGATTGTCGCCGTCCGTGTAACGGTAGATTCCGCCGGAAGCCATCACCGATTTCGGCGTCGTCTTATCGCACATGAAGTTGATGATGTCGGTCTGGTGCACCATCAAATCCGTCGCGATGCCGTTGGAATAATCCCAATACAGGCGCCACTGGAAATAGCGGTGCGGATCGAACGGGCGCTTCGGCGCGGGGCCGAGGAAACGGTTCCAATCGGTGTTGTTCTCGTTGGGAGCAGGCATGGGGAAAGGAACCCATGCGCCGGCGGCGTTCCGAACCCTGAAATTCGGACCCGGGATCTCGTAGCGCCACGCCGCAGTCGGTTGTCCGGCGACGTTGATCCGGTTCCGATACCAGAAAGCGCGCGCGTAGTGCACGTCGCCGATCATGCCCTGGGCGATCCACTCCTTCGCCTTCTTATAGAGCAGCGAGCTGCGATTCTGGGTGCCGATCTGGCAAACCTTCCCCGACTTCTGCCACGCGTTGACGATATCCCAGCCCTCCTCGATCGTGTGGCCAATCGGTTTTTCGAGGTACACGTGTTTCCCGGCGTTGAGCGCGGCAACGCTCATTTCCTTGTGCAGATGCTCGGGCGTCATGATGTAGACCGCGTCGATGCTCTTATCGGCCAACAACTCGCGGTAATCTTTGTGAACCTTGGCCGCGTGGCCCCATACTTCCTGCATGCGGCTCTGAGCCGATTCGATGTACCCTTCGTACGTGTCGCAGATCGAGGTAAGCTCCACGTCGTCTTTCGCGGCTTGGTGCAGCCACATCAGGCCGTAGTAGCCACGCGTACCGACTCCGATCCAGCCGACGTTGATCTTTTCATTCGCTCCACGAGCGGAGATGACGGCCGGCCCGGCGGCCAGCGCCGCTGCTTTGATGAAAGTTCGGCGATTCAATTCTTCGGACATAGAAGACCTCGAGGTTTGATACTACGATGATACCCCGGAAGCGCTCCGCGGCTGAAGCGGTCTCCTTAAGGGATTGCGCTCGCTGGCTTTCTGTGCACTGAAAGATCGCGCCGCCGATCTCGACCTCTCTCATCCTCTGATCGCCCACTGCATGAGTTGGCGGAACTTCGGCAGCTTGCCTTGCGTCAGGATCACCACCCGGAAGATCCGCGCTGCCGCCCACGAGATCCCCGCCGTCCAGATCAGCACACCGGCCAGTCCCACCCACGGCTGCCAGGACGGAACGCCTCCCGGAATGGCCTGGCGAAGCATCATCAGAAGCGGGGTGAACGGCGGAAACAGGGTGAGCAACAGCGCCATGGTTCCATCGGGTTTTTGCAGGATGGGCAGGAAGACGAACAGCGGGATCATGACCGGTGCAAGCAGCACCACGGCGAGCTGCTGGGCGTCGTGCGGGCTGCCGCAGGCGGCCCCCAACGCCATGCCGAGCGCGCTCAGCACCATCACGTCCGCCACCAGGTAGACAAGAAACCACGGGATCAGAGTCAGCGGCGCAAGGCCTATCAGGGCCATGCTCTGGAGCACAAACAGGCCCACACCGACATAGAAGACCGAACTGGTGAGCGCCACCGCGACCGACGCCAGCACCTTGCCCAGCATCAGCTCGAACGGTGTGGCCGAACCGAGCAGCATTTCGAAGACACGCTGCGTTTTGTCGTCGGCGATCGCGCCCAGCATGGGACTGGCTGAAGCGAGAACGATCATCGCCAGCAGCATCATCGTCGCCAGCGGCACCATCAGGGACTCGAGTTCTTTCTTCTTCTGAGCGGCGCCGATGGCTCCCGTCTTCGGGTCGCGCGAAACCAGGCTCATGGTCTGCACGGCTGTGGACGCGGAGATTTCTGCAAACCGCTCCGGCGCAATCCCGGCCTCGGCCAGGCGCGCGCGGCGTAGGCCATCGTTGATCGCGCCGTTGAGGAACGAACGCGCTTCGTCGATCCCCGAAGCGCTCGCGTAATAGTCCACGCGATTGGCCGCCTGCTTGACCGCCGCTTCTCCTTTCGCCGGATGCAGGGCGTCAGCCCCGATCTCGACAAATGCGTAGATCTCGCGGCGGCGGACGCGGTCCGAGAGTTCCAGCCGCACCATATCGGAGGGCCCCGGCCCGCGTGGCCGGACGTCGAAAACGTATCGCGGTTTGACCTGCGCACCGCTGAGCTTGTCGAAAAGTCCGTCCCGGTTCACCTCGCCCGCAGCCTCGACGACGTACGGAGCGGCCTTTCCGGTGTAGTCGACGATGGTGATGCGGCGATCTGCGAGATCGGGCTTGCCCTTCATCAGGGCAATGCCGAGAAATCCGCCGCCGAACAGGAGCGGAGCCACCACCAGCCCCACCAGGAACGCCTTCGCCTTCACCGAAGCCAGATAATCGCGCTTCGCAATCAGGAACACTCTACGCGTGGCGGGCGGCATGTTGGACCTCCTGTGTGGCCTCGGGACCGGCGATGCGGACGAAGATATCGTGCAGCGAAGGCCGGGTGACGCTGAAACTCGAGACAGAGGTTCGCCCCACCAGCGCCTGCAGCACCCGCTGTGGGTCGCAGCCCCGCGCCATCCGCAATTCCTGAACCTGGCCGAAGTCGCGGACCTTGTCGACGCCCGCCAGACCGTTCATTACCGCCGCGCCGCCCTCGGCCGAGACCCGTATGGTATCGCTGCCGTATTGGTCCTGAATCGCCTGGAGCGTTCCATCGAGCACTTTGCGGCCGCGAAAGATCATGAAGATGTAGTCGCACATGGCCTCGGCCACATTCATGTCGTGGGTGCTGAGGATAATGGTCGTGCCGCGACTGCGCATCTCGAGGACGGCGGAACGAAGCGATTCGACGCTGACTGGGTCGAGACCCGTGAACGGCTCGTCCAGCACCAGCAGTTTCGGCTCGGGCACCACAGCGGCGATGAACTGCACTTTCTGGCTCATGCCTTTGCTGAGCGTGTCCACCCGGCGGTCTCCACAGCCGCCCAGATCGAGTCTCTCCAGCCAGGCATTCACCTCCCGGGTCACACTGCGGCCGCCGCGCAGTTCGCCGTGAAATTCGAGCAGGGAGCGCACCTTCATCCGCCGATATAGACCCCGCTCTTCAGGCAGGTAGCCGATCTCGGGCGAACGGCCTCCGAAAAGCTGCCGGCCAAAAACCCGAATCGTGCCCTGGTCCGGATAAAGGATATTCACGATCATCCGCATGGTCGTGGACTTGCCCGACCCGTTCGGACCGATGAATCCGTAAACGGAGCCTTCGGGAACGGCAAGGGTCAAATCGTCGACGGCCCGCGTTTCTCCAAAGGCCTTGCTGACGCCGGAGATTTCGATTGCCGCCATAGCCACGCATAGTATCAGACGACGCGGCCGCGGCGCTGTGTTGTGCCCTTCAGCGACAAACGTCGCACAAATCGTCGGCTGCGCGGCCGCCAGGAGCCGTTGGAACTGGTGGGTTAACCATTCCCGGCGGCGTTGACCAGGCCGGCTTGCCGAAGCACCACCGTCGGATAACCCAGCTCGTTCAGCCAAAGCGGATTCCGTCGCCGCCGCGGTCGCAACCATAGCAATAGAACAGGTTCTTGTGGGGGTCCAACAGAACGCTCGGCTTGCGGTCCGGGTGCAGCGGGCACCGCCCCATCAAGCGGCCGCCACCGATGAGCCGGACCGGGTGCCAATCGTCTGTCTGCAGATAGTTCACGGTCGGCAGCGACCGCGCCGGATGCCAATAACGTCGTGAACGTCGTCGTTCGCCTGCTTGTAGGGTTGGCACCACCGGGGCAACATGGCCAACGGGAACGAGCTCCCCGGAACGATGTTGTCTTCTGCTTCCGGCAGTGCGATAAACAGAATCGGCGGCCGGCGTGAAGGCCTGCCACCGACCGTTGCCGCCAAGTCTCGAACGAAAAAAGAATACCGCCCTTAATTGCCGAACGCAAAACCTCGCGACAACAAATAACTTTCGAAGTAGCGTATCACTATGTCCAAAGGGTTCGCCTCCGTGGCAATTGCCGCGATGATCATTGGCGGAGGGATTGCTGTTCGCGCAAATCGCCGATCCAGTAATCGGGGCGGGCCAGGTCTTCCTCGCGCTTCGCACCGAGCGCGTTCATCGCCGCAGCAGCACGCCGGGCGCGGGCTTGTGTGGGATGCCCGTGCTTCAGTGACGACAGTGCCCCCCAGCAAGTCTCTCCATCGCCCCTTGTCAACTACGCAGGAGTAATGCCCTCCGTCGTGCTGGTCAAACTCAGCGTCGGCGACTTTTCACTCATGTGGATTGCTTCTGGCTTGCCGACCATCCACTCGGAACCAATCGTCGCGGCAGATCGGCGGTTCGTTATACAGCCATGTGGCGGCCAGGGACCCGACCGAGGCCTCGCGATCGTCTCCTCCACCTCCGCTCCTTGCAAAGTGCGCGCCAATTACTTGGCATCGAGTATTTCCGCCGCCCAGATGTTCCCGTTCATCTCCCCGGCAGTGAACATGACTCCGTGGCGGGTGATTGACATCTCCAGGTACGGGTTCTCAACATTCTTCAACGACAGCCGGCTGCTGTGAAAATGTTGGACCGTAAACGGCGCACCGGAGGGGCGCTTCGTCCGCACGTCGAGCCGCTGCGCCCAGAGGCAGCGGAATCCATCGCGCTCGGAGATGAAATACAGCAGGTTGCCGTCGGGTGACCAGCGTGGTTTGTCGTCCCAAGTTTCGCCGTCGGAGATCGCAATCCATGTCTCCGGAGGAAGCGAATGACGAAGTGTATCCGCCGGCACGACGTAAATGCGGCCGATCCCTCCTGCTGCCGCCATGAATGCGACCCAACGGTCATCAGGAGAGAATTCGCCCTGCCAAAGGCTGTCTCTCGGATGACTGACGACATCGCCCCGGAAGCCATCCGCAAAGTCCAGAAGGCCGATATGTGCCTGCGGAAATACAACGTAAAGCAGACGCCTGGCGTCGTGCGACCAACTCGTGGGTATTCCGCAACCCTCACAGAGCCGCTGCTCGGCGCCGTTGTGGCCCCTGGAATCGAGGGTAACGGCGTCGATGGACCATTTCTCGCCTTCTCGTGTGGCATACGTCACTTGCCTGCCGTCGGCACTGATTCTCGGATAGGCTTTGCCCGCATCGCCCGTCGTAAGTTGCGTCTCCGCTCCACTGCGCAGGTCCTTCATCCAAATGTGCGGGCTGCCGGACCGGGTGGAGGCGAAAACGGCTCTCTCGCCGTCCAGGGACGCCGATACGTTGATGTCAGGGGCGGCGTCGCGCGTCAGGCGTATCATTTCACCGCGTACCGTCCCTTGGTCGGCGTTCAGAGGCAAACTCCAGACATCGACGTTGTAATTCAGGCTTGCGAGAGCAATCACGCCAAGGCTGCGACGTTTCTGTTTGGACCGCGTGGCGGCAAACGACGGAAACTGATGCAGCCCGGTACCCGCCGTCAGTCGCTGCGGAACGTCTGTAACCTTTCCGGTAACCGGAGACAGCCGCAGACTCCAGAGGTCCGTCGTATCGCCGAGTCTTGCCGAAAATATCACTTGGTCTTCGCGCTCAAGCCACAGGCTTGGAGCGATATCGTGCTCCCCTGGCGGCGGCAACAGGCCGTAACTATCGATGACTTCCCGGGCCGCGGTTGCCACGGGATTAGCGGCGGCCAAAGTCGAGATCCACCACTGACCGCGGCCCACCCCAATCGGCGCTCTGAGCCCCAGAAACAAAATATGCTTGCCGTCAGGCGACCAAACCCCATTGCTGGCACTCCAGAACTGGGCTTGGAGCCGCACGGGTGACCCGCCAAACGTGGGGACCACATACAACTCCCCCTTGGCGTTGCTGCTTACATCGAATAGGATGTGTTTGCCGTCCGATGAGAATCGCGGGCGTACCCCGTTCCGGACCACCAGCCTCGGCTCGCCCCCAAGCACAGGCATGATGAAGATCGCGCCGCCCTCGCGCTCCGACCGGAAGGCGATTTGGGCGCCATCCGGCGAGAACTCGGGTTGGTGGTCGTCGGTCTCGTCGCTGGTCAACCGTACTGCCTGCCCGCCGTTCACCGGCTGAACCCAAATGTCCAGGTTGCCTTCACCACTGTGGTCGGAGGCATAGGCGACCAGCGTCCCATCCGGAGACAGTGCCGGATCCGTGGTCAGGCCGGTGTCGGAACTCAATCTTTTCAAAACCAGGAGCGGGATTGCCGGCGCTGTGCGCGTGAGCAGCCAGCCCCATGCCGCCCCGGCCACCAGGGCGATCAGGAACAACGCACCAAGAACCCATCGCCATTTCCATGGCCGGGCGGCACCCCGCTCGACCGGCGACGTTGAGCCTTCGTCCAACAATTCTTCCAGTGCAACCTTCAAATCAGCGGCGTTCTGGAACCGGCGCGCGGGGTCTTTGCGGAGGCACCGTGCAACGATGCGCTCCAATTCGGATGGAATTCCGCCAAAGCGACTGCCTAACGGTTCGGGCTCCTCTTTGAGGATGGCAGCCAGAACTGAAAGTGCTGTCGCGCCCTGGAACGCTCTCCGTCCGGTCAGCATTTCGTAAAGCACGACGCCGAACGCGAAGATATCCGAGCGAGTGTCCACGGCTCCGCATTGAGCCTGCTCTGGAGACATGTAGGCGGCGGTACCCATCAGCGCTCCAGCCTGAGTTGCTGCAGTCACGGTCGGGAAAGCCTCGGAATCGACCCCCGATAGCGTTGCTTTCGCCAGGCCGAAATCCAGCACTTTCACCATGCCCTCGGGCGTAATCCGAATATTGGCTGGCTTCAGATCGCGATGCACGATGCCTTTTTGGTGAGCGCAGGCGAGTGCGCCGGCGATCTGTGCGGCATAGCGCAGCGTGGTGGCCAGCGGCAGCGGGCCTTGCAGATCTTTACCTTCGACCAATTCCATGATCAGCGCGCCATCTTCTACGCCGTAGATGGCCGCAATGTTGGGATGGTTCAGCGATGCCAGCACTCTGGCTTCGCGCCGGAATCGCGCCATGCGGTCAGGGTCGCCGGCAACACTAGCGGGCAAGACTTTGATCGCCACATCGCGACCCAGCTTTGTATCTTTGGCGCGATAGACGGCCCCCATCCCGCCCTCACCGAGTTTGGCGGTAATGCGGTAGTGAGCTATCGATTGCGGTGCCGCGTCCCCCGCCGGTCCCACGAACGTGCTCCCGTCTTTGCGTTCGTGGGCCAAGAGCGACTCTATTTCCCGCCGAAGTGATTGGTCCGTCCCGCATGCCTCCTTGAGAAATGCGGATCTCGCTTCGGGTGGGAGTTCGAGCGTCCGGTGGAAGATGCTCTCAATCCGCTGCCAGCGGTTGTCGCTCATGCGGTCCTTCCGGGTGTCCTATTGTCCGCCGTCGCCTGCCAGGAATCTGCGAAGCCACGCCTCGCCGAGACGCAAGTCCCGCTTTACTGTTGGCAGCGTGAGACCAAGCGCGGCAGCAACCTCTTCGCGGTCCATACCGCCGAAATAGCGAAGTTCAATCACCTTGGCTTTGCGTTCATCTACCGCCGCCAGCCGCTCGAGAGCCTCGTCAACCTCCAGCACATCGGCGGCGCGTCCGGGAGCGACCGCCATGCAGTCGTCCAGCGTGATGGCGGCAGGGCCACCGCCGCGCTTGGCGGCATGATTGGCGCGGGCGTGATCCACCAGGATGATGCGCATCAGGCGTGCGGCGATGCCGAAGAAGTGCGCGCGGTTCTCCCACTGGACGGGTTGCGCCTGGTCCAGTAATCGCAGATAGGCTTCGTTGATCAGCGCGGTCGGCTGCAGTGAGTTGCCGGGCAAACCCCGCCGCAGATAGGCACGCGCCAGCTTGTGCAGTTCGCGATATACCCGCGGCGTGAGTTGTTCCAGGGCGGCCGGCTCGCCCCGTCCCCAGGCGGTCAACAGCGCCGAAACAGAGTGGGATTCCATTCTGAGCTGCATTCTGTCACATTTTTGCAAAATCAGTTAGCCGTTTTGTCCTCCGTTTCCGAAGGTTCTGGTGCACGGGTACAGGGCTGTGGAAGCCGGAGAACAACACATGGCGAACGCGACATCCAAACTCTTTTTGATGGGACTTCTGGCGGTGCTACCGGTAGGTGCGGCGGGCCCGAGGCGGGGGCTTGACGAGACACCCGTGCCCGATGTTGTGGTGTACGTTGAGGAAAGCAACCTGGTGCCGGCCTCCGTGCTGCTTCAGGCCGAAGCCACGGCGACTCGAATGTTTGCCCGTATCGGCGTGATCGTAAAATGGACCACCCGGCGTCCGGTCCGGAACTGTGAGGCGGACAGCACCACGTGCACGGCCGGGCGGCCCTGGCAGATCGGAGTCCGGATGGCGAAGTCAAGGACGGCGTCCGCCAGCCGCGAGGCATTTGCCTCCGCCAACCCTTATGGCGCCGAAGGCGCGCGCATCACAGTATTTTACGCCGAGTTACACGAAGTCATGCGGTGCCGGCCCCGCTCGGAACCCACCGTGCTGGCCCACGTTCTGGTACACGAACTCACCCACGTGCTTCAGGGCGTGGCGCGCCACTCCGAAGCCGGCGTGATGCAGGCGCACTGGACCCCACCGGACTTTAACGCCATGGAACAGGGTCCGCTGGAATTCGCCGCGGAAGACGCCGACTTGGTCCACCTCGGCCTCCAGAAGAATCGGTCTGCCGCCTCTCAGTATGCCGCTGCCGCACCGGGCACACGGAAATGAAAGGTTCTCGATTTCGTTCGGCTCCTCCGGCCCGGCTGGCTGGTCGCATTCACCTGGAATCTCGGCATCTGGCATCCGGCACCATAAATCTCGCGGCTCGGCGCAGTGCGCCGCCTCGCGTACGAGGCTTCTGACTGCGGCCTGCTAAACCCGGATTTGGCGGCCGTCATTCGACGCGTGAAGGGCGTCAAGAAGATCGGCGTCCGGCTCGGGAATTGATTAACGCCAGAACAATCGGAACGGCTCTGGAACGCACCCGATTGTGAGTTATTGAAAGGCAAACGCGATCGCGCGCTCTTGGCCGTCCCGCTTGCATGCGGCCTTCGGCGGCACGACGGCAGGAATGGAAAGGACCTCGCGGCATACTCTTCAGCCAACGACCCATTCCTCGGACCGTAAACGCCATGATTACGACGACCAGCGCGCACCAAGGAACCCAACAAGGAACAGGACGAAGGCACCGCCAACGCAAAACCCGATCGCGATCAGTTGCAGGATATCAGGACCGCGAAGCCCTGCAAAGTGCGGGTTTTCGAGGCTGTTCACGAATGGCGGAAACGCCATCGCCAGGACTATAAGGGCGGCACCCACCGTCCGCTTCCTGCGCGTGCTCGCCTTGGCTTCCACGGCTAAGCAGCATATCACCGTTTCGAGAAGGCCCGCATCCTGATCGGATCGCGCCCCAACCGGAAGTTGGGCAGACCCGTCAAGGTGACGGGACACAGTTGTTGCTGAGCAGTGGCCGACGCCGGATGGATGCACAGTGATCGCCCTGCGTTTACCGCTACGCGTGAGACACGTCAAACCGCAAGTGCCCAGCGGCCCGTTACGATCAAAAGCCGTGATTCAGCGACAGCTCGCGCAAATCGTCGATCCAATAGTCGGGGGAGAAGTCCCCTACCATCAGGCACTCCTCGCGGCTCGCCCCCATCGCGTTCATGGCCGCCAGCAGCACGTCCGGCGCGGGCTTGTAGGGGATGCCGTCGGTGCCCTGAACGTGTTCGAAATGCCGGATCAGCCCGAAGATCTCGAGCACCGCGCGCGTGGTGCGCGTGCCCTTGGTGGTGGCCGTGGTCTTGCGCCCGCCGAGCGCCTCCAGGCCTTCGGCCACGCCGGGGTACACACGCGTCATCTTGTGGCCGCGGCCGAGATAGATGGAACGGTATTGCTGAATGAGCCGATCCACCTGTTCGGGCGGGCAGTCCGGAATCACCGCGCCGAAGGTTTCAATCAGGTGGCTGCCGATGTAGCCGCGCAGAAATTCAAAAGTGACGGGAGGACAACCGGGCAGGGTTTCGAGGGCCTGCTGGACCGCCCCGCAGATATCCAGGGCCGAGTCCAGCAGCGTGCCGTCGATGTCGAAAATATAGACCGGAAACGGGGGGATCACGCCGGCTGAGGACGCTCCCCTTCGGAAGGGCCCGTAACCCCGCGCCCGCCTTCCGGCCGCGGAACCTGCTGGGTGTGATCCGCCGAATTCTTCGAGCCGGTCGAGCTCATCGGAAGCAGCCTCGCGCCGCTGACGATCTGCATCACGCCGTTGCCGTCCGGAACCTCGCGCTCCCGCAGCGCTTCCGCATGCTGCCCGACCCCGGCACCGGCGACAACTCGTCAAGGTGGCTGGCAGGACCCGCAGTTGTGTCGAGCCTATTCGTTTGCTAGTTTTGACATGCATGTCGCCGAGTGCGCCCGCAGATCTGAGTAAGACCATAGAGACCCTTTACCGATCGGAATCGGGCAGAATCCTGGCTACACTGATGCGTCTGCTCGGCGATCTCGATCTTGCCGAAGAAGCCATGCACGAGGCTTTCGCTGCCGCCCTGGAGACGTGGCCGCAGACCGGCCTTCCGGACAAGCCGCGCCCTTGGCTGATATCGACTGGGCGATTCAGGGCCATCGACGTGATGCGCCGGCGAGCACGCTTCGACGCCGCACAGCGTGACCTGGCACTCCAAATCGAAGCGCGCGCCGAGCAAGCGCCTCACGAAGAGGAGATGGAGGATGATCGTCTTCGTCTCATCTTCACCTGCTGCCATCCTGCCCTGCCATCGGAGGGGCAGGTTGCGCTCACACTGCGTGAAGTCTGCGGACTGACAACCGAGGAGATCGCCCGCGCATTTCTCGTTACGCCGGCGACGCTTGCGCAACGCATCGTTCGCGCGAAGGCCGTCATCCGCGATAAGGCGATTCCTTACCAGGTGCCTGTGTCGCAGGAATTACCGGCGAGGTTGGGGGCCGTGCTTCAGGTTGTGTACCTGGTCTTCAACGCGGGTTATTCGGCGGAAGCAACAGGAGCTGAGTTGAGCCGCGAGGCGATCCGCCTGGGCAGACTGCTCCTCGACCTTCTCCCGGAACCCGAGGTGATGGGCCTGTTGGGGCTCATGCTGTTGCAGGAATCGCGCCGCGCCGCGCGAAGCTCTGCGGAAGGAGAGCTGATCCTGCTGGAGCGGCAGGATCGCTCCCTGTGGAATCGAGATCAGATCGCCGAAGGCATCGCGCTCACCGAGAGCGCCCTTCGATCGCGCCGTTTCGGTACCTACACCCTGCAGGCGGCAATCGCGGCAGTGCACGCGGAAACTTCCTCGGCCGCGTCCACCGACTGGCACCAGATCACGCTGCTCTACGACCGGCTGCTGCGAATTCAGCCCTCACCGGTCGTGGAACTCAACCGTGCCGTTGCCATCGCCATGGACCAGGGTCCGGAGCACGGGCTGCGCCTCATCGATGAGCTTCTGTCGCGCGCGGAACTCGCCGGCTATCACCTGGCGTACGCCGCCCGTGCGGATCTGTGTCGCAGGCTGGGGCGGCTTCCGGAGGCCCGTGCCTCGTATGAGAAAGCACTTGCCCTGCTTCGGGATGGGACCCGGCAGGAACCGGAGCGTCGTTTCCTCTCCGGGCGCCTCGAGGAATTGAGAAAAATAACCGGCTCCGCTGTCGATTTTCCCTCCGCCCGGCGACTATAGGGTGAAGCATCCGGGTGCGCGATTCGCGCTGCTGTAACCACCATAAGGAGAGACCGATGAAATACATCTGTTTGGGATACTACGAGCCGGCAAAACACGCGAGCATGACCGAGGACGAACGGAACGCAATGTTCGATGAATGCTTTGACTACGACGACCATCTGCGGGCCAGCGGGCACTGGGTTAGTGGAGAAGCCCTTCAGCCTTCTGAAAACGCTCTGACCGTGTATTGGAAGAACGGCAAAGTCGCGACCACCGACGGTCCTTATACGGAGACCAAGGAACAACTCGGCGGCCTTCTTGTGCTGGAGGCGCGCGACATGAATCATGCCCTTCAACTCATGTCGCAGCATCCCGCCGTGAAGTACGGGTCGATCTTCGACATACGGCCAACAGGCGATATGAGCGAGATATTGCAGAAGAGCGAACAGCGCCGGCGCAAGCTCACCGCACGCTGAAGTATTGGTCGAGAGTCAGAGGCGTGAAAATCACCGCTCGGGCCAGTCTGCAAAGAGTCGGCACAAGCGTACTGAGGGAGAGGCTTGGGATGTCAAAGGTCAGAGTCGCGGGGTGCTGCGAGTAGTGCTCGCTGATGTAGTACGTTGGCGGTCGTGAGGCGTGCGTCAGGCGGTTCCGAAGACCCGTGCCGATAAGATGCGGCTCCGGTCGCAAGGGTACAGGTCCAGATCGATGGGAAGGGCCATGGATAGACACCCGGCTCGCAGGCCCTGGGAGGTTGCATCGCCATTGCGTTCGGCAGCTATTGAAATGTCACTTCGCGGGCCAATTCGGGGAAACGCGAGTCTCTACGCAGAGGGTCGAACCATGGCTCGATGGTAAGCCAAAGCATGCAATCGGAACGGACCGTTCTTGCTCTTTCGAGCCAAGCGAAAGCCTGATCGGAGTCGCCCAGCGCCGCGTGAACGCTAGCGATCTCGTAGGGACAAACGAATTGGCTGCGCGCCCGGGTCTTCACGGCCGCGAGAATCCGCCGCGCGCTGGCATCGTCGCCGGCGCGGGCGAAACCCGTCGCGGCCAGCAACCCGATCGGGGAACTTTGATCAAGGCGCATAGCAGCCTCAATTTGTTCAATACCGTCCAGAGTCCGGCCCCCATAGATCAGATTGAGGCCAAAGATCGCGCGCAGGAAAGCGGCGTCCGGTTGCCGAGCCACGGCTCGCACGCCTGGAGCCACGGCGTCGCGGTAATTCCTGGTAACTAGCAGACCGAACTGATCAAAAGTAAGAAGGGGAAGTGACAGTGGATCGCGCTCGCGAGCGATTCGCAGGTTTGTGAATGCCTCATTGAACCGGCCAACCGAGATGTAATACAGCGCTGTCATCTCGTGGACGAGAGGCTGGCTCGGCGCGATAGCCATGGCCCGCTGCAACTCGGCGTAGGCCGCCGCCGGGCGCCAGTCGTACGTAAGCGACACGGCTGCGAGTACGGCATGCGCTTCCGCAAGTTCGGGCGCCAATTCGAGCGCATGCCGGGCGGCGGCCCTCGCTTTGGGCATGCCCTCATTGGGAGGTACGAAGAAATTTGAGCGGCGGAACCATGAAAGTGCCATACCCGCATAAGCCAGCGCATAATCAGGTTGCCTCCCGATAGCCTGCTCGTATAGGTCGATGCTGCGTTTGAAGCCTCCCTCGTCGTACCTGTTGAATTCCTGCCGGGCTTCCAGGTAAAGAAGCGCCGCCTCGGGATTGACTGTTGAGGCCCACAGGTTTTTCGGCGCTGGCGGCAGCGATTTGGAAAGCGCCCTGCGGGCGAGCGCCTCGGTCACATCCGCCTCCAGTTTCAGTATCTCCTTTAGCGGCCGGCGATAGACCTGCCGCCATATTGTTCGTCCGCTCTGCCCGTTCTTGAGAATCAGGTCCAGTTCGATTTCGTCGGCGTCGGACCGGACGCGGCCCTCGACGGCGCAAGCTGCATTCAATTCGATGAGAGGCCTGCCCGACCTTTTGTGCCGCGACGCGGATTCGAACGAAATGATCGTCAATCCGGAAACTTCAGACAGTCGCATCGCCAATTCCTGGGCGAGGGCGGGTCCGATGAAACCACGGCCCGGGGCGGATACGATATCGAAGGGAAGAACAGCCAAGGTCGAACATGGCGCGGGTTGGAACAGACGGTGCGAAGTAGACCAAGTCCACGCCAGTCCGACGGCCGTGAAGGTGATGGCGGCAGCCAACCAGACCCGCACCCGGTTAGAGCCCGAGACAACACTCCGCCGGCGGGAGGCGGTTTCAAATGCCGGCACGTACGTGCCTTTTGGCACAACGACCCGGATCGGTTCCCGTTTGCCCTCCGCCTGATAGTATGCTTCGAGACGCGACCGCAATGCCCGCGCCTGGACGCGTACAATCGTGTCTTCCTTTGGGTTGAAATCGGCGCCGCGGTGAAACACATCGACTCCGAGGGTGTACTCTTTTAGAAATTGTGAGTTGCCATCGAGCGACCGCTCAACGATGTACTTCAGCAGGTTAGACAAGCTCTCCGCCTGAGCAAAGTGCCTGCTTGCGGTGATCCGCTCTACTGCGGCGCGAATCTGTCCGGCCTCCGCCGTTTTTATCGCGGCCACCGCGACCCTCCTTCGTTCAGGGGCCGATTATACCACTTAAGAATTCCAAGACAACCCACGTTTTCGTCGCCGCATTTCACGGTGAATTCACCTCCGTTCCCTCCCCTCGGTTGCGCTTCAGCGATCAAAATCGACAACCAGAGGACAAATCCGCCAGGCGATCCCGAGAGCCAACTCAATTTCGGATTCCGGGCGGATGCAGAGTGCAAAAGGGCACAAGTTGCCCGAGGGAGGAGAAATGATAGTGAACCAGAATATGTCGCGGCGGAGCTTGTTGAAGAAGAGCGCTGTCGCACTCTCAGGATTGACCGTGCTGCAGGTGACCGGTCCATCACACGCATTTGCGCAGGCAGGCCGCGAGGTAATCCCATGGCTTGACCAGCCGCCGCCCAGTCCCTTCCCCACAGTGGGCAACCTGCTGAAGTGGGAAGAACTCGACTCGAGGCTGACGCCGACGCACAACTTCTTCTTCGTCAGCCATTATGGCCAACCAACAATTCTGGATGAACTGGCGTGGCGCGTCGACATTCGAGGGCTGGTGGCGCGCCCGCAGTCGTTCAGCCTGGCGGATCTGAAGGCGCTCGCGCGCCATGAAGTGGAATTCACCCTCGAATGCTCGGGAAACACAGGGCTCGACTTCTTTATCGGCGGCATCGGGAATGCCCGCTGGGGAGGCGCGCGGCTCGCGCCGCTACTCGAGCAGGCGGGCATTCTGAAGGAGGGGAGCGAGGTCGTCTTCTGGGGCGCAGACAGCGGCCGCCGAACGATCCGCGACAACACGGGGATTGTCAGCGCCGGCAGGACGGGAATCGGAGAGCCCGACGCTGACGGCGGAATCGATCTGACGATTACCGAGCAATTCGCCCGCAGCATGTCTGTCCGCGACGCGCTAAATCCCAATAACCTACTCTGCTACGAAATGAATGGTGAGCCGCTTCCTCGCGAGCACGGATATCCGGTGCGCCTCATTGCACCCGGGTGGTATGGCGTCGCGAACGTCAAATGGCTGACCGGGATCGAAGTACTGAGCCAGCGCTTCGCAGGTAATTTTATGGCACGAGATTACGTGAGCATCCGGGAGCAAGCGCGCGACGGGCAGACAATCTGGACGTTCACGACGGTGAGCCATGAGCGACTGAAGTCGGCGCCGGCAAAGGTGACCCGCCGGCAGAACCGGTATGCGATCATGGGCGCCGCTTGGGGCGCTCCGATCGCCAAGGTGCAGATCCAGATCGATGGCGGGCCATGGATGGACACCCAACTCGCAAGCCCTGGGATGCAGAGGTCGCACCGCTACGCGTGGAAGTTTTGGGTGTTCGACTGGGGAACGCCCATGCCGGGCGAGCACCGGGTCCGATCGCGCGCGTTCGACGTCGAGGGCAACGTGCAGCCGGCGCCGGACGACCCGTATCTGGCGAGCCGTAGGACCTTCTGGGAGAACAACGGCCAGATAACCCGCCGGGTTCTGATTTCCTGAACGTGCCGCAACCTTCCGATTGCACTTAGTCAGATCCAACACTGATTCTGGCGGCCTGACCGCCAGTCATCCCTGTTTGCCCAAGCTCACAGGTTTTTGTGTGCCAAAAGGAAATGCTGAAAACTCATCTGTTTCTCGGGATCGTGTATTGTTCCCGTTGTCAATGATTCGCCCAGACGCCGTCGCCGAGCCCGAGTACCGTTTCGCTCCACCCGCCTGGAGGAAACGGCACGAGTAGATACGGCAGACACAGAGGAACTACCTGGTACTGAACTCCATGCTGAAGAACCATACGATTGTGTCACGCAAGAATCATCATCGCGAAGCCCACATTGCGATGCAGTTCCCGCCCGCTCGCGCGCAGGGCATATGAAACACTCCATTCGGATAGCAGGTATTCTCGTCGCCGGATTGACCGCTCATGCCCGCGACTCCAAACCGGCCGATGTAACCGTGTATGTGAATGGCGACAGTCCCGGGTCCGTTTACTCGAGCGCGAGGGAAACCGCGACCTGGATATTCGCCCGGATCGGTGTGAGAGTGGCATGGCACGATGGGGAACTCAGCGAAGGCGCTCCGCCGGCCAGCCCCGTCACCATCCAGGTTCAGTTTACCCATAAGGCGCCAGCCGGCGTCAGCGGTGACGCGTTGGCGTGCGCTCTGCCGTTTGGCGGGCACGCCGTCGCCATCACGGTCATGTTCGATCGGATTCGGTTTGTAGCAAACGGCTCGAGCCGGGAAGCGCCCATCCTGGCACATGTGCTCGCGCATGAGATCGGCCACGTTTTGCTGCGCACGGACGGCCACACCGACGTGGGTGTCATGAAAGCGGGCCCGTTCGATCAAAAGCCGTGATTCAGCGGCAGAGCTCGCGCAAATCGTCGATCCAGTAGTCGGGGGTAAAACGGGCCAGGTCTTCTTCGCGGCCGTAGCCGTAGCGGACGGCGCAGGTTTTGATGCCGGCGCGTTTGCCGGCTTCCATGTCGGCCGCCGAGTCGCCTACCATCAGGCACTCCTCGCGGCTCGCACCGAGCGCGTTCATGGCCGCCAGCAGCACATCGGGCGCGGGCTTGTATGGGATGCCGTCGGTGCCCTGCACGTGTTCGAAATGCCCGATCAGCCCGAACATCTCGAGCACCGCGCGCGTAGTGGGCGTGCCCTTCGTGGTGGCCGTGGTCTTGCGCCCGCCGAGCGCCGCCAAGCCTTCCGCCACGCCGGGGTACACTCGCGTATTCTTGTGGCCGCGGCCGAGGTAGATGGAACGGTATTGCTGAATGAGTTGGTTTACTTGTTCCGGCGGGCAATCCGGAATCACCGCGCCGAAGGTTTCGATCAGGTGGCTGCCGATATAGCCGCGCAGAAATTCAAAGGTGACGGGAGGACAACCGGGCAGGCTTTCGAGGGCCTGCTGGACCGCCCCGCAAATATCCTGGGCCGAGTCCAGCAGCGTGCCGTCGATGTCAAAAATGTAGACTGGAAACGGAGGGATCACGCCGGCTGAGGACGCTCCCCTTCGGAAAGGCCCGTAACCCGGCGCCCGCCTTCCGGCCGCAGAACCTGCTGCGTGTGATCCGCCGAATCCTTGGAGCCGGTCGAGCTCATCGGAGGCAGCGTCGCGCCGCTGATGATCTGCATCACTTCGTTGCCGTCCAGAATCTCGCGCTCCAGCAGCGTCTCGGCAATCTTCACCAGCGCGTCGCTGTGTTTGCTGAGCATCTCGGCGGCGGTGTCGTACCCGCCCTGCACCAGTTTCTTCACCTGCTCGTCGATGCGGATAGCCGTCTCTTCGCTGTAATCGCGATGCTGAGCGATTTCGCGATGGGAAGTTGCATCGTCACGCCCAACGCCATGCCGCGCGGGATGATCGTGACCTTGTGCAGCGGGTCGGCATTGGGCAGCACCGCGGCCACCAGCGCGTGCCCGGCTGGGCGACGATCCGCCCGATGGCGACGTTACACCCCGGAAGCTCGCTGCGTGTGCGCGCTAAAGAAGGCTGGCCGGGTTAAAACCCTGAGCCTCAATTGCGGTTTCCGACCTGTCATAACAAAACTCGCAAGCCCACGTTAGGAGATCCGCCGATACCAATGCGAAACACAGGGGCCGTTGGCCTATCAACGGGCCGTGGACCGCTGATACCGCCAGAGCGAAGAAAAATACCGCTTTCCGCGTGCCAGAATCCGGCCGTCGGGAGCCCAACCGGCCGGCGAAGCATCTCCATCGATCGCGATCGGCACCAGCGTGAACGATTTCGCGGCCGGGTCCAGGATCGCAGTCTGGTAGTACCAACAGTCCTTCGAAGCCACGGAAACCAGGATCCGCCCGCGCGCATCCACCGCAGCCGGCGAAAGTCCAGGATACGCGACGTGGTATTCCGCCGGCATGGGAAGTTCCTCCGCATCGCCGCCCGCTACCGGAATCCGGCAAATCCCCATGACCCCATTACTGACGCGCTTCACATACAGGTACTCGCCTCGAGGATCGAGAGTCACGTCGATTCCTTCCGTGATGCGCTTCGGCTCCCCTCCGGCAACCGCTTGGGCCCAAATGCCTCCGTCGAATGAATAGTAGAGCGTCTTGCCATCCGGCGAGGCTGCCATGCCGTAGTCGCTACGCATCGAAAAGCGGCGCAGCACACGCCCGTCGCGCACTGCAGCGATCGCGATCCGTCGCCGATCTCCAGAGCCGATTATGAACGCCACGTTACCACCGAATATTGTCGCGGGAAGCGACGTCTCCTCCGAAGTCTCCACCAGGGTTTGGGGTTCGCCTCCGGGGCGCACCGCCGCCAGGTGCTCCTTTCCCCAACCTTTCAGGGTCGCCAATACTTCACCGCCGGGCGCAATCATCGGGAAGTTGTCGAGCGGCGGCATCGCAAACTCCTCGCCTGCCCCGCCCGTGGCTGGGACCCGCAAGATCACGGTCGCGGTTTGAAGCAAGTCCATATACAGCGAACCATCGCGTGCGGCGTCCATCGCTACCGGCGCCGCAGTGGTCGGAAATGACAGTAAGGTCCGCGGCCGGTTTCCCTGCCTACGCGGAACCTGCACTAACGGTTGACTATCTCCTTCTTTCGTGGCTAAGTAGACCGACTCCCCGTCTCGCGCCACACCCAAAGGCGCCCACCCATCGCTTTCTGGATCGACCGGGAGACCGGGCGCCAACTCGCGCGCCTGCCGCGAAGCCAGATCGTAGATCAACATGCGCGCACTCTGCGACCGCTCTTTCAGGCTGGTGCCGATGGTACCGAAGTAGATCAGCTCCTTGCCGTCGGGAAAGGCGCGTAGCATCGGTGTAATGTCGCTCTTCGAAAGGAACGCGGGCAGTGCCTCCAGCTTGCCCGAATCCGGCCAATAGTGAAACAGTTGGTTGGCGCCACTGTCCGACAATTTCACGACAATCAGGCTGCCGTCCGGCAGAGGCTCGGGCCCAAACGCTTCATCCAGCAGCATGCGCGGGTCCCCGCCGACTTGCGGCACGGAGTAGATTCCGAGCGGGTGACCCCACATGCGGTCGAAGTAAATCTTGCTGGAATCGGGGGCCCAGGCAATCGTAGTGATGTAGCCATGCTCGCGATCGCTGGTGTGGGGAGTCCAGCCGCTGCCGTCTGGCCTCATCACGGCGAGTTGGGGCAGTTGGTTGATGACCGCCAGGAACGCCAGCAGTTGTCCATCCGGCGAAAGCCGCGGCTGAAACGCCTTGGCCGGCCCAGCCAGCATCACGCCGGACCAGACTTCCTGCGCGGGCGTCCGGCCGGCCTGCCAAACCACCGCTCCGGCGCCGATCAGCAACGCTGCCGCACCCACGATGATCCAAGGGTTGATGCGCCGTCTCGTCGCCCGCGCAACTGCGGGCTCCGGCAACCCCAGCGCGTCATCGATATCCAACCCTGCCGGCCCGCTGCCGGGTAACTGCGGCGAGGACGTCACCGGACCGGGCGGAAGCGGCCCGGTCGTCGCGAGTTGGCTCTCATCGATAGGCGGCGCTGCGGTGAGTTGTTGGTTAACTGGCGCGATGAATCGGTAGCCGCGGCGCGCCACGGTTTCCACGAATCGGGGATTCTCCGAGGTATCACCCAACGCATCCCGCATCTTGCGGATGGCGCTGTTGATTGCGTTGTCGAAATCGACAAAAGTGTCGCCGTCCCAGAGTTTCTTCTGAATCTGTTCCCGGGTGACGACGTCGCCGGGACGCGCGATCAGGAGGCCCAGAATCTGCAGTGGCTGCTCCTGAATTTTGATGCGAATGCCGCGTTTCCGCAATTCGCCCACCCGGAGGTCTAGTTCGAATACGCCGAAATGAAATACCGGCACCGGGCCGGCCGGTCCTGCCATGAAGGCCTTCTGTAAGGGCCTTGAGTCTATCACATGCCACCAGGAACTTCATCCTCGGTTCTGCGGATCTTGCGGACCAGAACAGGTCCGGATGGAAGTGGTCTGGTTCCCGGCAGTTACGCCGACAGATACAGCCCATCGGCAGACAAGCTGCAAACCATGGCGTCCTTTCCGGAACCGCGTCACTATCTCGCCAGCAGGAGGGAATTCATGTTATTACGAGCGATTTTAGCCGCCACTGTGGCCTTCACTTTCAACCCAGGCTGGCTCCACGCGCAGACGTTCCGTGGTGCAATTCTGGGCACAGTCTTTGATTCGAGCGGATCTGCCGTTCCCAACGCCCAAGTCACGGCCACGGGGGAGCAAACGCAATTCGCGCGCCAGGTGGTCACCGACGCCTACGGCAATTACCAATTCGCGGAACTTCCGGTGGGCTTATATAGGGTCACCGCCGCGCGAAGCGGGTTCCGAAAACAGGTCGTCACGGCCATTGAAGTAAAGGTTGCCGCTTCCCCGCGTGTCGACCTTACCCTGACTCCCGGCGTGTCGACAGAAGTCATCGAGGTTGTGGGCAACATCCCGCTCCTCGAGACTTCCGGAAACAACCAGGGCGGCGCCATCGAGGGCCGGCAGGCGTCCGAATTGCCCGTCAACGGACGTGATTTGATAAAGACACTGCTCCTCATTCCGGGCGCCACCTCCGATCCGTCATCGATCGCGGACGCCCCTGGCTCATTCGGCATGTTCAGTATCAACGGCAACCGAGGCCGCTCAAACAACTACCTTCTCGACGGCGCCGATATGAATGACGGCTTCCGCAACAATCCGGCCATCAACGAACCGGGCGTCTGGGGAACCCCTTCCACCATTCTGCCGCTGGACGCCATCGCTGAGATACCTGTTATCGCCGGGGCCGATGCGCAATTTGGCAGAAATTCGGGAGCTATCGTAAACCTGGTAACTAAATCGGGAACAAACCAGCTCCACGGTTCGGCATTTGAATTCTTTCGTAACAATGCCCTCGACGCGCGCAACTTCTTCAATAGCGCCGCCGTTCCCCAAAACCCGTTCCACAATAACCAGTTCGGCGGCTCACTCGGTGGCGCCCTTCTCAAGAACAGGACTTTCTTCTTCATCGCCAATGAAGGGCAGCGCGAATACGGCGGCCTCAGCAGCCTCGGTCATGTGCCAACGCCAGACGATATCGCCGCCGCACTCCGTTCGCCCACCGTTGTAAACGCAGGCGGTGTAAGTCCCATAATCGCGAATCTGCTGGCCCGTCAGCCCTGGCCTGCCGCGAACATCCCCACCGATACCAACGGTAACAATCTGCTTGCATCCACGCGCTTCTCAAACCGGCTCGACGGCGTGATCGCCAAGATCGACCAGCAGTTTGCATCTGGTGATATCGTCACCGCCCGCTATTTTTTCGGGGATAGCAGCCAGAGCTATCCTCTCGCCCTGGTAGGCGGCGGAAATCTCCCGGGTTTCAACACCGTCACCCCCACCCGCGTGCAACTCGGTTCGCTCTCCTACACCCATGTTTTCACGCCGCGGCTGCTCCTCGAACTGCGCGGCGGTTACAATCGCTTCGTCCAAGCATTCTCGCCCGAGGACCACGCGTTCGACCCTCGCTCCATTGGGCTGAACACCGGCCAGGACGGCGATCTCGGCCTGCCCCAAATCAACGTCTCCGGCCAGGCAACGCTGGGTGCAAATACCTCCCTTCCCCGCGGGCGTGTGGACACCAGTTGGCACTATCTCGGCAACGCCTCCTACAAAGCAGGCCGGCATAATTTGAAGTTCGGTTATGAATTCCGCCGCAACTTCGTGAACGGATTCTTCGACAACGGCTACCGCGGGCGGCTCCTTTTTCCCGATCTTGCAGATTTCCTGGCCGGGCTGCCCTCCGGCAATCTCACCTCGTCCAACCACCAGGCCACAGGCGATTCAAGACGCGGCACTTTTCAGAACAACCACGCGCTCTATTTGCAGGATAGTATCAGGGTCAGCCGGAAGCTTACGGTCAATGCCGGCCTGCGATGGGACTATTTCGGCGTCATTGGCGAGGAACGCAACCGCTTCAGCATCTTCGATCCCGCGATCGCGGCGCCGCGACAGGTGAAGCAGCTTTACCCGAAAGACTGGAACAATTTCGCTCCGCGAGTGAGTGTGGCTTACGATGTGCGAGGCGATTCAAAGACAGTCGTGCGCGCGGGGTGGGGTCTATTTTACGATGCGTTTTCGCAGGATTTCTTCGTCGGCCAGTTGCCGTTCAACACCTTCAATGCGGGGCCGGCCTACAACGACATCGGCGGACCTGCGCCGGTTCTCTTCAGCAGCACGGCAGCGCTTGCCACAACTGCCGGTCCGTGCTCCGCGCCTGCGATTCCAGTGCCCCACTCGAGCCTGTGTGCGCCGCCGGTCTTCAGCAACTTCGCAGCCACCGACGTCTTCACGGTGGACCAGCACATCCGAACTCCCTACATTCAGAATTACAATCTGAATGTCCAGCAACAGCTCGCCTCCGGCGTAGTGCTTCAGATCGGTTATGTCGGCTCAGCCGGTCGCAAACTGTTCCGCTACCGCGACGTGAATCAGAGTGTTGGCGGCGGTCCCGTCCCATTCCCCGATTTCGTCTATATCAACCAGTTCGAATCAACTGCGAACTCTGACTATAACGGGCTCCAAACGAGCCTCCGCCTCCGGACCCGCGGTCTGACCTCGAACGTGAATTATTCCTGGTCGCACTCTATCGACACCGCCAGCGACGGACTGGACTTTGTCCCCAACGCCAGCCAGCCGGACAACAGCTTTAATGTTCGTAATGAACGAGCCAGCTCGAATTTCGATACCCGTCACCGCTTCTCCTGGAATTTTGTTTACGCATTTCCGCGCTTCAGCCATCACCAGATTCTTTTATCCGGATGGACTTTGAACGGCATCCTGAGCATCCAGACGGGGCAACCGGTTAATGTAAATTACCTCTTTGAGGGTGACTTCAATGGAAGCGGCGAGTATTATGGCCGCCCCGATCTGGTGGGCGATCCCAAGGCTGGGCGTCAGCTTCCGAATGCCTTTCTGAATGCCGAAGCCTTTGCCGTCCCTTGCACGTGGGACGCGTCCGCGGGTGACTGCGCTCCCGGCACTCAGCACTTCGGCAACCTCGGCCGGAACGCCTTCACCGGACCATCGTTCCGGCAATTTGATTTTTCGGTTGTTAAGAACACGCGGCTGCGCGAAGGCCTCTCGATGCAGTGGCGAGCAGACCTCTTTAATGTCTTCAACCACCCCAACTTCAGCAACCCGCTGCTGCCCGCATTCTCCGTGGATTTTCTCAACGGCTCGGCTCCCGGCAGTGATGGCCGCGGCTCCGGCTCGATCCCGATCACGGCCACTCCGGACGTGGCGGGTGGGAATCCCTACCTCGGAGGCGGCGGACCGCGCAACATCCAATTGGCCGTGAAGCTTCAGTTCTGACCAACGGCGGCTCTCTCGGCCAAGCGGAACAACCAGAGCGGAGGATAGCTATGCCAAAGCTGTGTTCATTGCTGATTGCGGTCTTGACGGCGAGCCACGCCGCACCGGCGCAAGCTCTACCGGCGCCCACGTCCGGCGTGGACGACATCGCCAGATCGCTGGCAGGAGAAGGTGCGTGAGGCCGTCCGCCTTCGCGCCAACGGAGCTCTCGATGATGCGTTGAAAAGCTTCGAGGCGGCTTTGGAGCTGGCGCGTTCGCGTGGCGAGGAGAGTTCTTACTTTGGAATGACGCTAAGCAGGATGGGCTCGCTCTACCTGGACCAGGGGAAACAGCATGAGGCGGTCAGAGCGCTTTCCCGGGCGCTGTCCAACGTGGAAAATTCTCTTGGGCCGGATCACAAGGAGGTGGTTGGCTGCCTGACCGATTTGGGAGAGTGCTACCGCCGCATGGGCCGGTACGCGGAGGCAGAATCGGCTTCCGCCCGTGTGCTGGCGATTGCGCAAAAAACGGGAGACAGCGCGGAGGTCGCGGCAGCGCAATATGCGATGGGCCTGCTGTACAGCGAAACAGGGCGCAACGCGCAAGCCGTCGCAGCGCTTCAGACGGCGGTCCGCGTCATCGAGCAGCAGCGCAACCCACTGCCTGGCGCTCTGGCCATGGCCCTTACGGCGCTGGGAAATGTCTACCTGCAACAGAGCCGGTTACAGGAAGGGGAACCGGTCCTGCATCGCGCCTTGCACGCTGCCATTCATGCGTACGGGCCCGGCGCCACACAGACGGTCTACGTGGAAAGCGGGCTCGCAACCCTGGAAGCCGCCAGGGGCCAATCTCAAGCCGCGGAAGCGCGCTGGCGGCGCGTACTCCGAATCTTGGAAGCCAGGTGGGGCCCCGACCATACCGAAGTGGCCGTCGTTCTCCTGAACCTCGCCGAAACCGTGCGCCGCCGAGGCCGCTATGTGGAAGCCCAGTCCCTTGCGGAACGCGGAGTGAAGTTATTGGAAGCCGCCTTTGGCAACGGAGCAATCCTAGTCGGGGAGGCGCTGACCACACTCGCCAGCGCGATTTCATCGCAGGGTGGATACAGCGAAGCCGACCCGCTGTACCGCCGCGCGCTGGCCATTCTCTTGCGTGCTGGTGACGAGAACGACTTGCGGACCGCGGCCGCCTTGACCGGTCTCGCAATCGCGCGCGCCAAATTGGGCGACTATGCGGAGGCCGAAGCGCTGCACCAGCGAGCCCTCATCATTGAGGAAACCTCGGCGCCTGGTAGTCTTCTGCGCGTCATCACTCTGTCGGAATACGCCAAGGTCCTTCGTCATCGCGGCCAGAAGCTCCGGGCGGCGAATCTGGAGAAGGAGGCCCACGCGCATCTCGGCCGTTTCAAGATAGCCAGTGCGAAGAACACGGTCGATGTAAGTGAACTGAAATAGCGCTTGCGCGCTGTGCGGTATTCTCTGCCCGGGCGGCATGCAGAAGGATGAAAGAGTTGCTGAATGGACGCAAAGCCGAATCGGAGAAGCCTTCTCGCCATGTTCGCCGGCGCGGCGGGGCTCGGCTCCTCACCGCTCATAATGCCCCAACGCCAGGGCGCAGCCAAGCGCATCCTGGTAGTGGGTGGAGGCCTTGCTGGTCTGTGCTCGGCTTACGAACTCAGCCGGCAGGGCCACGACGTCCTGCTGTTCGAGGGCCAGGCGCGGCCAGGTGGCCGGGTGAAGACGCTTCGCGAAGGCCTGGCATTCGGATTGACTGCCGAAGCCGGCGCTGCGCGTATTCCCGACACTCACGAGTTCACATTGCATTACATCCGGGAGTTCGGACTCGAACTGGAGCCCTTTCGCCCGGTAGAAATGGACGACACGTATCATATTCAAGGCCGCTCCTATCGGGCAACCGCAAAAACGGCGGTGCGGTGGCCGCTGAACCTTTCACCGGAAGAGGCAGCGGCCGGCCTCTCCGGTCTACAGGAGCGGTACGTAGATAGCGTGGTCCGCTCGCTCGGCCGTTCTGGCTTGAATGGACAGATTCCGGCGGCACTTTCCCGCTACGACGGAATTACCTATCGAGAGTTTCTCGGAAACCGGGGCCTGTCGCGTGACGCCGTCCATCTGTTGACCCTGGGGTCCGATGCGGATGTGGGATCCGCCGCCTGGTGGCTGCTCGATGAACTCAATCGCCAGTCGGCAAGGCCACCCTCGCACATCAAGGGCGGGAACGACTTACTTCCACGAGCGTTCGCGGCACGACTGGAGGCGCGCATTCGCTACGGTTCGCGGGTCATCGCAATCGGACAGGACGGCCGTTCCGCTTGGGTGGTCATTCAACGCCAGGGCGAGAGGCAACTGATCCGCGGCCAGCATGTCGTCTGCGCGGCTCCGTTCTCGGTTGTACGGAAGATGTTTTCGGAAGCGCGGCTTGCCGGGGCCAAACAGGAGTTGATTAACGCCCAGGAATATACGCCATCAACCAAGGTATTCCTGCAGACAAGATCGAATTTCTGGCGGCGTGAGGGCTTGAGCGGGTTCGCCTACACCGACCTGCCTATCGAGCGCCTGTGGGCGTTGGATCGTGATGAAGGCCGTTCTCTGCTCCTCGCATACACGGAGTCGAAGGCCGCCGTAAGACTCGATGCGATGAGCCCGTCGCAACAAATCGAGGCGGTCTTCGGGGATGCTCAGAGAGTCTTCCCGGGACTGTCAGAAGAGTTTGAAGGAGGCGTCTCGAACAGTTGGGCAAATGATCCCTGGCAGCGTGGCGCATGGGCGCAATACAACGTGGGTCAGATCCGCACCATTCCACTCAATGCCCGCCGCGAGGGGCGGATTCATTTTGCCGGCGAACACACAAGCTGTTGGAATGGATGGATGCAGGGCGCCTTGGAATCGGCACACCGCGTAATCGGCGAAATTGATGAGTAGCGAGGTTCAGCGGCAGAGTTCGCGCAAGTCGTCGATCCAGTAGTCCGGGGAGAACCTGGCCAGGTCTTCTTCGCGACCGTAGCCGTACCGCACCGCGCAGGTCCGGATGCCGGCCCGCTTGCCCGCTTCCATGTCCGCCGCCGAATCCCCCACCATCAGGCAGTCCTCGCGGCTCGCCCCCAGCGCGTTCATCGCCGCCAGCAGGACATCGGGAGCGGGCTTGTACGGGATCCCGTCGGTGCCCTGCACGTGTTCGAAATGCCGGATCAGTCCGAACATCTCGAGCACCGCGCGCGTGGTGGGCGTGCCCTTGGTGGTGGCGGTGGTCTTGCGCCCGCCGAGCGCGGCCAGGCCTTCCTCCACGCCCGGGTAGACCCGCGTCATCTTGTGTCCCCGGCCCAGATAGATGGAACGGTATTGCTGAATCAGCCGGTCCACCTGTTCGGCAGGGCAGTCCGGTATCACCGCGCCAAACGTTTCGATCAGGTGGCGGCCGATGTAGCCGCGAAGGAATTCAAAGGTGACGGGAGGACAATCGGGCAGGGTTTCGAGGGCCTGCTGGACCGCCCCGCAAATATCCTGGGCCGAGTCCAGCAGGGTCCCGTCGATGTCAAAAATGTAGACCGGAAACGGAGGGATCACGCCGGCTGAGGACGCTCCCCTTCGGAAAGGCCCGTAACCCGGCGCCCGCCTTCCGGCCGCAGAACCTGCTGCGTGTGATCCGCCGAATCCTTCGAGCCCGTCGAGCTCATCGGAGGCAGCGTCGCGCCGCTGATGATCTGCATCACTTCGTTGCCGTCCAGAATTTCGCGTTCGAGCAGCGTTTCGGCGATCTTGACCAACGCCTCGCTGTGCTTGTTGAGAACCTCCGCGGCGGTATCGTAGCCGCCCTGCACCAGCTTTTTCACCTGCTCGTCGATGCGGATGGCCGTCTCTTCGCTGTAATCGCGATGCTGCGCGATCTCGCGGCCGAGGAAGATCTGCTCTTCTTTCTTGCCGAAGCTCAGCGGCCCCAGTTCGCTCATGCCCCATTCGCACACCATCTTGCGGGCCAGGTCGGTGGCACGCTCGATGTCGTTGCCCGCGCCCGTGGTCATGTGGTGCATGTACCGCTCTTCGGCGATACGGCCCGCCATCAGAATCGCGAGCTGCGCCTCCAGGTAGTCCTTGTTGTAGGAATGCTTGTCGTCGATGGGAAGCTGCATCGTCACGCCCAGCGCCATGCCGCGCGGGATGATCGTGACCTTGTGCAGCGGGTCGGCATTGGGCAGCACCGCGGCCACCAGCGCGTGCCCGGCTTCGTGATAGGCCGTGTTGCGCTTCTCGGCATCGCTGAGGATCATCGACTTGCGCTCGGCGCATGATTTAATCGCTTCAATGACAACAGTGCCCTCAGGCAAAATCCTCCATCGCCCCTTGACGATCACGCAGCAGTAAGCCCCCGTGCTTCCCGGTTTCAGCATCGACTACACAGCCAAATGGGCAGTTCCGAGTGGCCGACGATCTGCTCGCGAGGCGCCTTCGGCGTGAATGGCGCTGCTGGTGGGGGTGGGCTGTCGACGGGAGTCGCCGGGCGGCCAACTTCCCGGCGCTCCTTGTGATCGGCCCCTTGCGCGTCCCGCGTCCTGACGATTAAGATTGTCACTGTGCCGGACCTGACCAGGCGAACTTTTCTTGCTGGCTCTCTTGCCGCCGGCTCAGCCGTCCTCGCCGTTCCCGCCTCCGCCACGTACGCTTACGTCGCCGAAAGCGCCAGCACAATCGAACGCACTGCGCCATTCATCCTCGGCTTCCTGATAACTTCCGATCCTCCACGACACATCGCCGCCATCCGGAAACTCAGAACTCGCTCACGCTATCGCCGGACGTTCGTCTTCCACAGCGGCGATCGCTTTATGATTTCGTACCTGCGCCAGTTGCTCCATTACTTCGCCCGTGACCGCGAATTGCGCTTCGTCGTCCGTGTCGTCCGTCCCGCCTCCAACGATCCCGTTCCTGAGGCCGTGCGCGTTGAACAATATGCCGAGGTGTACCGCCAGGCGCGTCTGACCTCGGGCGCGGTTCTCCGGCTGAAACGCCTTCCAAACACTTGGGGAGACGCCGCGAAAACTCCGAGCGGGCCATTACGCCTGGCACGCCTGAAAGCCCTTCAGAATCCCGGTTTGATCGCGTCCGCGGAAGACATTCCCCGGTCCGCCAAGGATGGTTTGTTAGACTTGGCCGGCGCTCTAAACGGCGTGCTCTTTGCATCCTGGATGGCCGAACATGTCCGCCCATACAGTCCCGCGAAAAGCGAGCTGCCTCAGCGCCTGCGCTCCCTACTGGGGTTGTCTTCGGTGCGGTCGCCCATTCCCGGCAAGTGGGAACCCGTCGAGATCGCTATGGAACCGGCTCCGCGCCGGGCCGGGATCCCAGCAAAGGGGTAGGTCGAAAGACCTACAGGCCGTCCCGGCGCTCGACTGATTGTAACGCCGCAACGCCTTTCCGGGCTCATTTCCGCTCGCAAACCCCCGCGTACTCCGCCGGGATCGTCTCCGGCGCGAACAACCGGCAAGCTTGCTGGATCACATCGTCGGTCTTCCAATAGAAAAGCGCATGGTCCACGTACAAGTACCGGTTGCCGCCTGCGAACGCCAGTCCCGCCCGCTCATAGTGCGCCCGCTCATAGTAGAGGCTCCCTCTATTGGGAAGCGTCCGGCCGGGAATCCGCGCGACCTCCGAGCCGTCAGCGAGCCTCCACACACGCGCATAGCCGTCATCCCCCAGTGTCGCCAGAAATCTCGAATCCGAACTGAAGGCCACGCCGTTGATCCCGCTCGATAGGGCAATTACGCTCTTTTCTGCCGTCTCGCAGCATCCCACACCGAGATGCCTGCTCCGTCGCCGATGGACAGCAGCCGTCCCGTCAGGTCGAACGCAAGCGCCTGGCAGTTGGCGTCAGTTTTCAGCGTCACTTCTAGTTCGCCGGTGTTTGCCTCAACGAGCGAGACCCCCCCGGAGTCTCCGCAGACCGCCAGCCTCGCGCCATCCGGGCTGAACTGGACATCGCCGACGGCATCAAATCGTTTCGGCTTCCCTTTTGTGCTCCCCCCTTCGTCGTTTGCATAGAGATACAGTTGTCCGTCGCCTGTCCACGCAACAATATGCCGTCCATCCGGGCTCAACCTTGCGCCGCGGATCGCCACTCCGGGCGTAGCACGCCAGCGCTCCTCGCTCGTATCCGGATCCCAAACCGAAATTTCCTGCGGTCCCGCCAGTAGCAGAGTGCCGGCAGCAATGCGTGCGTATGTGACGGATTCGCCCCGGCTCGGCTTCAGTTCTCGCTGGGTTCCCGCAACCGCATCCAATACTACTACACGGTCTGGGTGCAACTCTGTCAGGAACTTGCCGTCCTGGCTGAACGCAAGTCCTTCCGGGGGAACCAACTTCGATGTCACCGACATCGTCCCTTCTCTCCCTGCCCGGAGGTCAATCAACTGGACGGCGCCGTCTGTCACACGTGCCGCCCAGAATCCGTCCTCGCTGACGGCGCCGATATCCGCCCCGCGCCGCAGTTGGGGTGGCGGCTCCCATACCTGTACTGAACGTCCGCCCGCCGTCAGAAACTCTGATCCGGCTTCGCTGATTGCCGCCCAAGTTAGCATATCCGGATGTGACAACCGGATCGACTCTTGATACCTGTCAGAGGTGCCCGTAGCAAAAAGGCGCGCGATCTTTCCGCGGCTCACGGCGAGCGGTCCAATCTCGCCTAGCACCAAGCTTCGTATTCCGTTATCACTAATCCCCCCGAACTGACCCAAGTCCAGCTTCTGTTCTCTCTCCATGGACGCCATCTGCCCAAATCGTGTAGTTCGCAAGGGCCACAGGGGCGGCTCGGAAGAGGAGTTTCCGGTCACCGCTAAGTGCCACGCGCCGATCTGAGTTCTGGCCAACAGCGTCCAGCGAAAGCCGTTCACCGGCACACCCCAAATTCCCACCTCCCCGGCGTAGTCTGCGGTGAGGACCAGCCGGGGACGAAGTTTTGCATTGCCGGTGGCGAGACCGAAGACGTCCGTGGTAAAGACTAACGAGGTTACCAGCTCCGCCATCCCAAGTTGGGCAACTCGGCCCAATCCAGGCGCACGCCAGACCCAGGCTCCATTGTCATCACCTGCGCTCGCCACCAGACTCCCGTCCGGGCTGAACGCAACCATGTTTACCGGCCCGTCGTGCTGCGCCGTTGCCAATGCCCGGCCCGATGTGAGGTCCCAGAGCCGCACTTTCCCGTCGTCGCACGCCGTGGCCACGGTCTTCCCATCCGGCGAGAATGCGGCGGCATTCACGGCCTCGTCGTGATGCAGGAGCACAACCGGCTTCCCTCCCGCCAGCGTATGCCAGACTATGGCATCGCCATCCGACCCAACCGTCACGATCAAATCTCGATTCTCGCTGAGGGTGAAGCCATTCACTCGGCCCGTATGAACGTAACTTTGGACCACCGTTCCTTTTGCGATGTCCCACAACAGCGCCTTGTTCCCTTCCGGCAACGTGACCACGAATCGATCTTCCGGACCGAAAGCCACGGACTGGACCACAGCGTCGTGTTTCAGCAGCACTGTCGGCAGCGCCAGCAACTGCGCCGCCTTCCGTACCTCCTCGTCCATGTCCGCCGAACCGACCGCCCGCAAAGCATCGATGGCCGCTAGCAGCTTCGCGTGCAGCGGTTCCATCCCACCTCGAATTAGCCGCTCGGATTCTCCGGCCCGGTGGGCGGCTAGCCGGATCGCACTCACCGCCCTCTCCGCGCTAGTAGCCCGCTGCCATTCGTAGAATGCCGCGGCGGCCAATACCAGAAACAGTAAGGCTAATCCAGCAACAATGCGGAACTGGCGCTGTTTGCGCTTTTCGCTGTCTTTCCACTGCTTTTCCAGCCGCTCCAACAGTCGCAGCGCCCCTTTCAGTCCGTCCGTGCTGTAACGCCCCGCCCATATTTCGTTCGGCCCGAATTCGTCGCGCCATCGAAGCGCTTCCTGAAGCTCCACATCCGTCCAGATCGGATCTTGACGGCTGCTCGCCGCCTTTGCCAGACCTCGATAGATCTCCGCCGCGCGCGCCTCCTCCCGAACCCATCCGTCCAGCAGCTGCCAGTGACGGATCAGGCTTTCGTGCGTGATATCGATCTCGGGGTCGTCGTCCGGTCCCGCAGGCAATAGAGCCAGAAAATTCTCCTCTCGGAAGCGCTTGATCACCTCCTGGACTTCTTTTGCCGCTGCGCCCGTCAGTCCCGGCATCTGGGACATGCGGGTGGGACGCCGCGCGTCATGTGCTCCTTCCTCGTACCGCGTCAGCGCTTGAAACAGCCGGCGGGCGATCTCCTTTTGCCGCTGTGTACACGAATCAAAAATGCGGGTGGCATGCAGGTCCAGCGCGCTCTGCAATCCCCCGATTTCCGGCTGGTTGTAGTCCGCCAGCGTCATCGCATCCCCGCTGCTGCGAGAATGCCAGAGTCGCATCAGCAGATGTTGCAGTCGCGGCAGAGCGTCGTTTCCCGTAGACGCATCCGACAGTAACTGCGATAACAGCCTGTCCTCAATCCCCACCCCTTCCAGCGCCGCCGGATTCTCGACCGCCTTCCGCATCTCTTCCGGCGTCAATCGCGGGACCAAATACTGTGCCCGGTTCAGCACCTCCGGAAGCCCCTGAAATTCGTCGCAGCGCCCGAGGTACTCGCTGCGCAGTGTGAGCACCAGGTGTACCCGATACTCCGGCCTCGGCTCCTCCGCCACCGCCAGAAGCTGGTTCACGAACTGGGCCCCATCCTCCGCCTTCAGGTCTCCGCTGTCCATTAAGGCAGCGTCAATAAATAAAGGTAGCAACTAAAACTAATGCCTTGAGGGGTGAATGGTGTAATTCCATTCGCCATGGAATTTGTTCTTTTCCAAATTCACTCGCTCGATCTCCTCGTCCGTCACCTTTCTGCCAGTCGGGTATTTCCTGCGATCCAGGCGGCAGGTTACTTGGAGCCCCTTGGCCGTCGTGGTGCGAGAGATCAGATTAACGATCGTCTCATAGTCGCGGAGCGGTTCGCCGCGCCAATTCGAGGAGATGAAAGAGAATAATCGGTGTTCGACCTTGTTCCATTTGCTGGTGCCGGGGGGAAAGTGACAGACCGAAATCGAAAGGCCTGTTTCATCCGCCAACTTCTGCAACTCCAATTTCCAGAGCCGCAACCGTGAGCCGTTGCTGCCCCCACCATCGGCCGTAATCAGCAACGCGGTCGTCTGCGCGTACAACACTCTGCCTTCGCTACGCCACCACCCCCGGATGGACGCGACCGCGAATGCTCCGGTGTCATGGTCCGTCCCCACATTTACGAACCCCGTGTTGCGCGCCAAGTCGTAGATGCCATATGGATAGGCGCGGGGAAGGTCGGGACCGGGAAAATCGTGTCCGTTGACCTTGACGGGTTTCTTTGCCGGAAGCCACTGTTGGCCGCCATTTTCGTAGTTTCCGAGCAGTTCCTTCTTCTTGGTGTCCACCGATACTACCGGCATCCCCGCCACCAAGGCTCGCTTCACCTGGGCGTTGATATGACGGAATTGTGCATCGCGGTCGGGATGATCCGTACCTTCCTCCGTCTTCCGGTTGCTTTGTAGGCTGTAGTTCTGATCGCGCAGAAGTTGTGCCACTTTTTCATGACTGACTGGGTGCTTCTGCCGAGTCAGTTGAGCAGCAAGATTTCGAGTGCTCTTGCAGATCCAACGCAAGGGGGATTCGGGATCGCCCCGAGTTTCCGGTTCAATCAACCTATCCAACGAGACGAGTAGCTTGGGATCACGCTCGACAATGCTCTTCCGGCCAGCGCCTTCGCGGCGAATCCGTCCCGGCTTCGAATTTCCATCAGTGATCTCACGTATCCCATTGGCAATGGCTTTTCGTGAAAGACCACTGACTCGCCGAATCGTCGAAACACCTCCGTACCCCAAGGCGAGAGCTTCGCTGGCAGCCATGAGTCGTCGGCTCCGTTCATCAAGCAGGGACCACACGCGCGAGAACTTTCGGCGCAGAGACCTCTCGTCCTTCTCCATGCAGACACAAGTATATCTCCAACCGCGTCAAGTTGCTACCTTTATTAATTGACGCAGCCTAACCGAAATAGGTCCTCAAATTGATCGATTAGCACCAGCAAATTCTCATCCGCGGCTCGCCCCTTTTCCGAAGCTCTCAGCAGGCCGAAGGAGGACTTCTCCAGCTGGTTCAGACGTTGCGTATCGGCACCCAGTGTCTCGTTCAATTGCGCCGCCAGCGTCGCCAGCGGATTTCCGCTCGGACGCAGAATCGCAAAGCGCCATCTCGCTCCCGCTTTCGTCAGGTGTCCCGCCTCCAGCGCCGGCAGCAGCCCGGCACGCACTAGGGAGGACTTTCCGCTGCCCGATACGCCCACTACCGCAAGGAGCCGGTTTGCCGAAAGCCGCTCCAGCAATTCGAGGATTTGCTGGTCTCGCCCGAAGAACCACCGCGCCTGGGCCGCCTCGAACGGCCGCAAACCCGGATACGGCACCGCGGTTTCCATCCGCTCCGGAGGATCAGCCGTCATCTCCCGTCGCTCCTCAGCGCGGCCAGGAACGGATCGATGTCCGGATCCTGGCGGATTTCGAACACATTCCGCAGAGATTTCACCTCTTTCGGAAAGGGCTCTCCGTAGTAATTGGCCCGGCGCAGCCCCGAAAGCCGTCGTTCCACCAGCATCATCGAGGTGAGCTTGCGGTCGATTTGTTCGAACCACGCCTGCGGCGCGTCCCCCCAGCAAACCACCACGCCGCGCGCCCGGCCCAATTGCGGCACGTATTGGTCTAAGTTGAGCTCGAAATGAGGATCGTCCGCATCCGGCTGCAGGATCTCCAGGTCGTAGCGCGCCCGCTCTTTCAGCAACGCCGTGCAGTTCCATGCGCACCGCGCATCGATTTCCCGCTGGTACAGCAGAAACACCGGCAGCGCCGCCCTGGAGGTTGTGGCATCCGTCCCCAGCGTCCTTTTCACCCGGTCGATCAGGCTCTGCCTCGCGTTTGGGTCTTTCAGGTAAATCGGAATCTCCCCGTCCAGGTGGCCGCGCCGCGGCTCGATGGGGCTCCGTGTCACGATGATGGTCGGCTTACCGAGTTCCACCGCGATCGCCAGTTGGGTGTCGGCCAACAGGTCTGGCTGGCGATCGAAAAGGTGAATCGAAACGTCCGCGCCGCCAAGTTCGGCCCCGATGTCCTCGCGGTTGGTAAACTCCGTGAATACCTGGTTGGGCAAAAGCACATATCCACGGTCTTGAAACTCCTTCTCGATGCTCTCCCGATCGGGGTGCAGCCGGTCCGCCGGCCAGGCAATGTACAAGGACTGTGATTCACGCCGCATCGCGAGCAGCTTCGCCAGCAGCGCCTCGACGATCTTGTCCATCGCCTGCCGGTACGCGGTGCTCCCCCGGGGGTGCTCCCGGATGTGATCGCAAAACCGGATCCATTTGTTGTTGCGGACCGGCGGCTGTGCCGGGGGAGGAAGTGGCACTCGGATGATTTGCAGGATCCGTTCCGACTGAGCCCCATTCAGCCGTTGAAAAAGCGCGAGTTCCTTTCCTATGCAGTACGGGCTTGCCTGGTAATTCGGAGAAACCACCGGCACTAGAATCGCCGAGCTTTCGATCGCCGCGGCTACCCGCGCGTCGATCTCGTCCCCCGCGCGGAGAGCCTGATCGTCCAGAAAGATTATTGGCTTGATTCGCCCCGGCGTCAGCCGGACCAGTTCCTCTTGCAGATCGCTGACATACCCTTGCACCCACTCAAATCCATCCAGGTGAGCGTAACTGATGAAGAGATCGTGATCGTATTTGGGAACAAATGCCATTTGAAATGGCCGCGTTCCCGATCATTGTATACGAGAGTCCAGCGGAACGCTCAGACCAGTCTGCGCTCGACCAGTACGAAACTTCGTCGGAATGGGGCCAACCCGCCCAACCGGAGTCATCAAATGGTATCCATTGTTGACCTCATCGAATCCGTCCGCGGCCCCGTATTTGCCTGCCAGCCGCTCTGTTCTGCTGTTCTAAGAGGGGGATCCCCGCCGAGGTCGCGAGATCCCCTTCTCACAAAGGAACAATGAAGCGCTTTTCTTCGCACCTCAGCTCTTATCCCGAGCGGATTACGCGCCGACCAGAAGTAATCCACTCGGACGTCTAACTGCCCGACGACGAGAAGGGCCACACGCCGGATTGATCCAGGGTAATGGCGCTGCGTTTACGGGTAGGTGTTCGCCAGGTCGAACCCCACAGGCACGCTCGTTGAAAGCC
>CAWIJL010000018.1:0-467881 GCA_963836405.1 uncultured Solibacteraceae bacterium | reverse complement strand
TGGGAGGGGCGGAAGCTGATTTTCGCGGCGGTGGGGAGCGAGGCGAATGTGCGGCGGCTCGCGGAGGTCCGCGCGAGCATGCAGCGCATTGCGGACCCGCGGAAGACGCCGGAGGCGGAAGCGAGGCGGCTGATGACCGGACTGCCGGCGGTGTGTGGCTTTCCTACGGGGTGCACGGCAACGAGATCTCCTCTCCCGATGCGGCGCTGCTGACGGCGTATCACCTGCTGGCGGCGCGGGGCAGCAAGACGGTGGACGGGATTCTCGAGAACGTGCTGGTGCTGATCGACCCGGTACAGAATCCGGACGGTCGCGACCGCTTCGTCAATTATTTCGAGCAGGCGCGGGGCCTCGAGCCGGACGCGAGCCCGGTCTCGGCCGAGCACCAGGAGCCGTGGCCGGGAGGCCGGGTCAACCACTATCTTTTCGACCTGAACCGCGACTGGATCGCGCTACGCAGCCGGAGATTCTGAACCAGGTGAAGGTGCTGCGCGAGTGGCTGCCGCTGGTGTATGTGGACCTGCACGAGATGGGCGGCGACAGCACGTATTTCTTCAGCCCGGAATCGGACCCCTACAATCCGAACCTGACCAAAGAGCAGCGCGAGGCGCTGAAGATTTTCGGGCAGAACAACGCGAAGTGGTTCGACCAATACGGGTTCGATTACTTCACGCGCGAGAACTACGACGCCTTCTATCCGGGCTACGGAGCAAGTTGGCCGTTGTATTACGGGGCGATCGCGATGACGTACGAGCAGGCTTCGGTGCGCGGGCTGGTGCTGCGGCGGTCGGACGAAACGCTGATGACGTTCCGGGATACGGTACGGCACCATTTCGTGGCATCGGTATCGACGCTGGAAGCGGCGGCGGCCAACCGCGAGAAGCTGCTCACGGGTTTTTACCAATACCGCACGACGGCGGTGGCGGAGGGCGGATCGGAGCCGGTGAAGGAATACATTCTGCCGCGCGGGCGGGATGCGGCGGCGACCGATAAGCTGGCGGGAATTCTTGTAGACCACGGGATCGAAGTGAAGCGCGCGACGGCGCCATTTCGCGCGGGCAATCGCGACTATGCGACGGGCACGTACGTGGTATCGATGGCGCAACCTTCCAAGCGGCTGATCCGCACGCTGCTGGACCCGCAGACTCCGATGGACCAGAAATTCGTGGAGGCGGAAGAGGCGCGGCGCAAGCTGCGGCAGCGGAGCGAGATCTACGATGTGACGGCGTGGTCGCTGCCGCTGATGTTCAACGTGGAGGCGGTGGCGAACGACGCGGCGGCGCAGGGCAGCTTCGAAGCGGCCAAGGCGATGCGGGTGCAGCCGGGCGAACTGCGGGGCGGCAAGGCATCGGTGGCGTACCTGGCGCAATGGGGTTCGGCGGCGGCGGGGCGGCTGCTGGCCGGGGCGCTACGGGAAGACATCCTGGTGCATACGACCGACCGGCCGTTTGCGCAGAACGGCGTGCGGTATCCGGCGGGAAGCTTGATTTTCAAAGTGACGGGCAATCCAGCGGATCTGGGCGACCGGCTGGCGCGACTGGCGCGGGAAACGGGGGCGGACGTGTACGCCACCAGCAGCGGCTGGGTGGACGAAGGCGTCAACTTCGGCAGCCGGTACGTGATGCCGGTGAAGCGGCCGGCGATTGCGATGATCTGGGACTCGCCGGCGGGCTCGGGCTCGGCGGGCGCGACGCGTTTCGTGCTGGAACGGCAATACGGGTATCCGGTGACCGCGATTCGCGCGTCGCAGATTGCGTCCGCCGAGCTGGCGCGATTCCAGGTGCTGATTCTGCCGGAGGGCGGCGCGTATGCGTCGCAGATGGGCGAAGGCGGGATTGCGCGCCTGAAGGCGTGGGTGCAGGGGGGCGGCACGGTGGTGGCGCTGGGGAGCGCGGTGAATTTTTTGGCGGCGACGAACGTGGGGCTGCTCGACCTGGTGCAGGAAAACGCACTGCGGGAGACGGAGGAGAAGAAGCCGCCGGAGCGCACCAACGGGCGGCTGCCGGGCACGTCGATTGCGAGCGAGACGGACTATGAGAAGCTGATCCGGACCACCACGGAACTGCCGGACAGCGCGCCGGGAACGCTGGTACGGGCGCGGCTTCATCCGGAACACTGGCTGACGGCGGGAATGGGAGACGCGGTGTACGCGATGCTGGAGGGGCGCGCAATCTACGCGCCGGTGAAGGCGAACAAGGGAGTGAACGCGGCGTACTTCGATGCGGCGGACAAGCTGGTGGCGAGCGGCTACCTGTGGAGCGAGAACCGGAAGCAACTGGCGTTCAAGCCGCTGGCGGTGGCGGAGCAGTCGGGGCGGGGCGTGGTGGTGGGGTTCACGCAGGACCCGAACTTCCGCGCCATGCTGGACGGAATGAACGTGATGTTTTTGAACGCGGTATTCCGCGGTCCGGCGCATGCGCGGAGCGGCGGCGCGGAGCAGTGAGTCAGTCGTGGCGCAGGGCGCTCATGGGGTCGAGAGCGGCGGCGCGGCGCGCAGGCAGGTAGCAGGCCACCAGGGCGACGACGGCCAGGAGCGCGGCGGCAGCGATTAGAACCGACGGGTCGCGGGGCTGCACCTCGTTGAGCAGGCTGGCCATGATGCGGCCCACGGCGAGGGCGCCGGCGATTCCGATGGCGAACCCGGGCACGGCCAGGCGGAGACCGTCGGCGAGAACGGCGCCGAGCAACTGTCCGCGGCTCGCTCCGAGCGCCATGCGGATGCCCATTTCGCGTGTGCGCTGGGTGACCGCGTAGGAGAGCACACCGTACATGCCGATAGCCGCCAGCAGCGCCGCCAGCGCGGCGAACGATCCGATCAGCAGGCTGAGGAAGCGCTTGCCCTGCGCGTTGTCCGCCACCACCTGCTGCATGGTGCGAACGGAAAACAGGGGCAGGCCGGCATCTTTGCGCTCGAGCGTCCGGCGGACTCCGGCGGTGAGGCTCTCGGGCGGGAGGGTTGTGCGCAGCACGATGAAGAAGCCGGTGGACGGCCCGAGGATATCGTACGCTTCCGGCCGCGCCTTTTCGGTGAGGCCGCGCTGGCGCACATCGCTCACCACTCCGACGATCTGGCGCCAGGGACCGTTGTCGTTTCCGTTGGAGAACATCTGGCCGAGCGGATCCTCATTGGGCCAGAAGGCGCGCACCATGGCTTCGTTCACCACTGTGGGAAAAACCAGGGCGTTGGTCTGCGCGGGCGTGGGCGGCTTCTTGGCGTCGGCGTAAAGGGCCTGAGTGCGTGCCATCCGTTCGCCCATGCCCTGTGTGTCGGCCTCGGTGAACAGCCGGCCCTTCACCAGTTTCACGCCGAGCGCGCGGAAATAATCGGTGGTGACGTTGTGACGTTCCACGAGCGGGCCGCTCATAGGGGCGGCATTGACGCGTCCGCGGATTTTGATGAAGTAGTTGCTGCCGCCTTCGAGCGGAAGGCGGTCGGTGAGGGCCGCGGCCTGGACGCCGGGAAGGGCGGTCACGTCCGCGAGCAGGCCTTGCGCGAAACTGTAGCGCTGCTCGGGGGAGCCGTACTTCGCTTCCGGCAACTGCACGGCCGCCGTCCAGATGCCCTCGGTACGCGTGCCGATTTCAGCGTTGCGCACGCGCACGAAGTCCTTGAGCAGCAGGCCGGCCGAAGCCAGCAGCAGCACGGAGAAGGCGAATTCGCAGATCACGAGCAGGTTGCTGGTGAAGCGGCGCTGCCGTCCCTGGCTGACGGAACTGCCGGCTCCGCCTTTCAACTCCTCGTGCAGGGTGGGGCGAGAGGTGGCGAGCGCCGGGTAAAGTCCGAATACGAGCCCGGTGAGGGCGGCCAGCAGACTTCCGAAGGCGAGCACGGTGCCGTCCAGGCGGGCGACGGCGAAGCGCGGGAGTCCGGCACCGGTGACGCCGGCAAAGAGTTTGAGGACGACCCAGGCGAGGGCCAAGCCGAGGGCGCCGCCGCACACGGCCAGCACCATGCTCTCGGTGAGCAGTTGCCGCACCAGGCGCCAGCGTCCGGCACCCACGGCGCTGCGCACCGCCATTTCCTTCTGGCGGGCCACGGCGCGGGAAAGCAGCAGGTTGGCCACGTTGGCGCAGGCGATGAGCAGGACCAGGCCAACCGCGGAGAGCATCATCAGAAGCGAATCCCGCGATTTGCCTACGAGGTCCTCATGCAGCGGGACGACGATCGCTCCCACCTTGTGGTTGGATGCGGGGTACGTTTTTTCGAGGTTCGCGGCAATTTGCGTCAGGTCGGCCTGTGCGGCGGCGAGGGTGGCTTCTTTCTTCAGCCTGCCGATGGCGTTTGCCCAATGGTTGCCACGGGGGTTCAGGCCGTTCGTGCTCATGTCCTGCGGGATCCAAAGCTGCGCCTGGGGCGGGAAACGAAAGTCGGGCGGCATAACGCCGACCACAGTGTACTTGCGCGAGTTGAGTTCGACGGTTTTGCCGACGACCTGGGGGTCGGCTGCGAAGCGGCTGTTCCAGAGAGCGTAGCTGAGCACGGCGACGTCGCCTTTGCCCGGCTGGTCCTCACCCGCGGCCCAGGTCCGGCCGAACAGCGGCGTTGCGCCGAGCAGCGAGAAGTAGTTGGCGCCGGTAGGGACGGCGAGGATGTGGTCGGGGCGGGAGCCGCCGCTGAGGTTCATGTCGTGCGGCCAGCCGAAGAGGGTCATGTCGTCGAAGGTGCGGTTTTGCGCTTTCCAGTCGACGAAATCCGGGCCCGCGAACGGATATTTGCCGGGCGCGGCTTCCGATTCATAGAGGCGCACGAGTTTGTCCGGCTGCTCGAAGGGAAGCGGATTGAGGAGAATCGCATTGACGACGCTGAAGATGGCGGCGTTCGCGCCGATGCCCACCGCGAGGGTGGCCGCCGCCACCAGCGTGAATCCGGGAGTCCGGCGGAGATTTCGCAACGCGTATCGCAGGTCCTGCGGAACTATTCCCATGGTGCGGCTCCTCCAGTCTTAATTAGGATGTCAAACTCTGGTTAGACGCGCCTCTGCCCCACTCGTTAGTCCTGCCGATGACGGAACGGCGGTACCAGAGGGCCAGCAGAATTAGGACTGAGGGTCCAGCCCAGCGAAAAGCCTGGCGTTTGTTCCTGCCGAACCGATTCTCCACCCGCTTCCTGTATTTGCCGGAGACTTTTACAGTGATTGAGGGATGGCCGCACTTCGCCGGCGGAGATCATACTTGTACCCATCGCTGTTGCGTCTCACGTTCTGTTTCCGAGGGGTTCTTGAAACGTTACAAAGCCCAGGGGATACCTCTGGCCGGGACGCGCCAGTCACTTCGAACGTTTTTGGGGAGAACGCTAATGAACAAGAGTTTCGTTGCTGCTCTGTTTTCCACCGTGTTGTGGGTTGCGCTACCGGTTGCCCGGGCGCAGAGCGTTACCGGACAGATTTCAGGAACCGTAACGGATGTGTCCGGCTCAGTCATCCCAGGCGCGGCCGTTCAGTTGACCCACGACCTTTCTCAACAAACCCGCAGTTTCGTCACTGGCGCCAGAGGATCGTTCATCTTCACCGGCCTGGTGCCCGGAGCTTACAGCCTGCACGTAAGTCAACCCGGCTTCAAGGCCTATGACCAGAAGGCCATCAACGTCAGCTCGCAAGAGAGGGTTGACCTTCACGAGGTCAAATTGCAGCTCGGCGATGTGACCAGCACGGTCACGGTGGAAGCATCCACGGTGCACGTGGCCACCGACAGTTCGGACCGTTCCGTCGCCATCAACCTGCGTCAAATCGAGGATACGCCGACGCGCGGCCGCAACCCGCTGTCGCTGATTATGACGCTGCCCGGCGTGCAAACGACGTCGTCGAGCGATTTTCGCGGCTGGTCGGGCGGCGGCATCCCTGCCATCAACGGCGGCCGTACCGGACAGGTGATCCTGAATCTCGACGGCGCCGCCAGCCAGGATTCCGGCAACCTCAATCCCGGCTACATCGCGCCCAGCGTGGACGCGATCGGCGAGGTCAAACTGCTGGTTTCCAATTACACGGCGGAGTACGGCGGCCGCACCGGCGGCCAGTTGACGTTCAGCACCAAGAGCGGCTCGTCCCAGTATCACGGGACGGCTTACTACTACATGCGCCACGAGATGTTCAACGCCAACGAATGGTTCAACAACAAGCTCGGCGTTGCGAAATCGAAATACCGCTACCAGAATCCGGGCGGCACGATCGGCGGTCCGCTGATCATCCCGGGGACACGATTCAACAGCAGCCGCACCAAGCTGTTCTTCTTTTTCTCCTGGGATTACCTTCGCAACAAGAACACGATCAACAACACGTTCACCATGCCTACCGCTCTCGAACGGGCGGGCGATTTTTCCCAAAGCGTGACCACGCAGGGCAAGCTGATTCCGATCTACGATCCGGCCACGCAAGCCCCGTTCCCGGGCAACAAGATCCCGGCGGGGCGGATCAACGCCGCCGGCCTGGCGATGCTGAACCTGTTTCCGCTGCCGGATCCGCTGGGCCTGAATCTGGATCCGACGGGGCAGCGCCGCTACAACTTCCGCGCGATTCTCCCGCAGTTCCGGCCTAACGAGGACAAGATCCTGCGCGTGGACTACAACGTGAGCCCGAAACTGCAGACCTTCGTCCGGCTGTTGCAGGACTACCAGGCGGTGGATGGTTATGCCGGCACGGTTGGCCCGGCGGGCGGCCGCTGGGGACAGTTCGAGCACAGCTATCACGTGCAGGCGGCAGGCGCCGTGGGCACGGCGGTATATACCTTCTCCCCCAACCTGATCAACGAATTCACTTACGGCGTGACGCGCGGCAAGCAGGGTGTGAACCCGATCGACCAGGTGGATTCGACGTCCACTGGCGGCACCAAGAAGTACGAGGACAACCTGCTCCCGCTCAAGGATTCGAACGGCCAGCCGATCGCGCTGCCCCGCATCTTCGCGGGCAGCAATGTACTCAACCTGCTGCCGCAGGTCAATTTCGGTTTCCCCTCGGGATTCAGCGCGCAATCGTCCGGACAGGGCATCTCGGGCGCGCCCACCTTCGGGCACGACAGCCGCTGGCCATTCCTGGGAACCGACATGGTGCAGTCGATCACGGATAAGATGACCTGGGTCAAGAATAATCACACCGTGAAGGCCGGTATCTACATCGAGCGCATGGCGCGCAACGTAAGCGTGTACTCGACCTTCAATACGGCAGGCACATACTATTTCGGCTCCGATCGAGCCGCCGCGCTGGATTCGGGCTACCCCTATTCGAACGCGCTGCTCGGCAGTATCTTCGCCTACGGCGACGATAATAAAAAGCAGATCAACCACGCCCGTTACACGCAGCTCGAATGGTTCGTGCAGGATACCTGGAAAGTCAACCGCCGCCTGACGCTGGATGGCGGGCTGCGGTTCCACCGCGTGGGGGACCTCTACTCGGCGGGCGCCACCCTCGGCTTCTTCCGCCAGGAGGAGTATGATGCCTCCAAAGCCGGACAACTCATCTATCCCGCCAGGGTGAACGGCCAGAAAGCGGCCATCAACCCGGTGACCGGCACGGTATTTCCGTACGTGCGGCAGGGGACGTTCGACACCGCATCGTATCCGGCCGGCGGCATACCGTGGTCCGGCATCCACCAGTACGACAGCCACTTCTTCAACGTTCCGCCGATTCAACTGGGTCCCCGCATCGGTTTCGCGCTGGACGTATTCGGCAACGGCACGACGGCCCTCCGCGGCGGATTCGGAATCACCGTAGGCCGCAACTGGACGGTGGACAGCATCGGCGCCACGGGCTCGGGGACGGGACCAATGGCCGCGCCGCCTAACTACCAGGCGCCGGTGATTCTGTACACGAACTTCGCCAACCTGGCCAGCGCGCAGACTTACTTCACGCCGCAGAACGTGCTCGGCGGATCGCAGGACCAGAAGACCCAGACCACCTATAACTGGAGCTTCGGCCTTCAACACGAAATCACCCGCGGGTTGATTGCGGAGGCCTCCTACGTGGGTAACGCGCTGCGGCACGGCTACGGCCAATCCATCGATTACAACGCCATACCGCCTTACACAACGTGGACGCCGACCAGCGGGGCAAACCCCGCTTTCCGCGATCCGACCAGCAGCAGCGGCTTCTACTCGACTAACCTCATTCGTAACTTGGTTGGCTACTCTGGTTACGGTCGGATTCCGCTGTGGACTTACCTGAACAACAGTTCCTATAACTCGCTCCAGTTACAGTTGAACCGGCGCGTGGGCCGGCTTCAGTGGAACCTCAACTACACGTGGTCGAAGACGCTGATTTACGATTTCAACCAGTGGGTGGACACCAGCCTGGGCAAGCGCGACATCAACCGGCCGCACGCCGTGAACTTCAACTTCGGCTACGAACTGCCGCAATTGAGCCACATCTGGAGCAACGGCTTCACCAAGCAGGTTCTGGACGGATGGAAGGTCAACGGCAACGGCGCTATCTATTCCGGCAATCCGTTCACGGTGGGTTGTTCGGCACAGAGCGCCCCAGCCGGGTACTGGACGGGCACGCCGACCGGCGGCATCCCGTTCCGCTGCCAGATGGGCAACGACATCTTCCTGCCCGCCGGACAGGTGCCGAAGGCATCTGAGGATCCCGAGTTGCAGTGGGCGCTGAACTCGGCGAACTTCTCGCTGCCCGCGCCCGATTCGCTCGGCATCGGCAACACGCCGCCGGTGCTGTTCCACGGTCCGGGAATGTTCAACCTGGATCTCTCCGTGGGCAAGGACTTCAACTTCACGGAGCGCTACCGGCTGGAATTGCGGTATGAATCGTTCAACACGTTGAACCACTTCAATCCGAATAATCCCAGCTCATCGCTCACTTACAATTTCAACAGCGGAGCACAAACCAATTCGAGCTTCGGCGTGATCAGCGGGGCGCAGATCCAGGCGCGTCACTCGGTTGTGTCGGCGCGATTCCGGTTCTGATTAGTTCCAGGCCGAGTCTCTAAACTAACTAACTCGATGGCCGTCCGCCCTGCCAGGGGGTGGACGGCCTTTTTTTTGTGGGTGATGCGCGCGCATGCGGAACTCTGCAGGTTCACAGCATAACCAAGCCCTTGCGGATGCCGGTGGCCACGGCCTCGGTGCGGGTGTTGGCGTTGAGTTTGGAGAGAATGGACGCGACGTGAAACTTGGCGGTGTGCTCGGAAATCTGAAGTTTCCAGGCGATGGATTTGTTGGCATCGCCCTCGGCCATCATTCGCAAGACCTCGAGTTCGCGCGGCGTCAACACGGGCGAGCCCGTTGAAGGCCGAGAGGGCGCCGCGGCGGCAACCAACTGTTCGAGTTCCCGCGGGTCGATGAGGGCCATGCCCGCGCCGGCCGCTTCGACGGCGGCCAGAACCTCGCCCGGCGAGGCATCGCGGGGGAGCAGGGCACGCACGCCGAGACGCAGCGCTTCCTGCGTCCAGACGGGCTGAGACTCGGCGGTCAGCAGCACCACCGCGGGCATGTATGCGGTGTCGGGCGGAGCGAGGTCGGAGAGGGCCAGGGAGGCCAGCACCACATCGGGGCGTAACGCCTCCGCCGCGGCCAGATCGGGCACGGAGCCGGCCACTTCGATGTTGGGGCTGGATGCGGCGAGCGACTCCAGCCCGGAACGAAGCAGCGCGGAAGGCGCCGCGATCAGCAGGCGGATCACGCGGCGGCCTCGCGGCGGCCGGCGACGCGCACGAACGCCTCGCGGAGCCGGGTCCGGTCGCCGCGAAAGAAAGGAAGGCGCAGCACCTCGCGGCCGGAATCGAGCGCGTCGTTGAGGCTTTCTAAGCTGCCGGCCAGAATGTCTCCGGGGCGCAGGGAGGCGGCGGCAGCGGCGCCACCGGGATCGAGCTCCAGAATTTCGAGCCCCGGTCCGGAAGGACGCAGCACCACGCCGAGTGCGGGACGGGGCCCATCGCGCACGAAGCTCAGCGCCGCTTCGGAAGGCACGGCGACCCCCAGTCCGTGGACGATGGCGGTGTTAATGCCGATCACCTGGCCGCGCGCGTTGGCGAGCGGGCCGCCGGAGTTGCCGGGCGCAAGCTGGACGCCGGCGCGAATCCAGCGGTTCCGGCCGAGGCCCGGGAGGGCGCCCACGGAGTGAATCACCCCGGTAGAAAGCGCTCCCGCGAAACCCAGTGGGCTGCCGATGGCGATGACCAGTTCACCCGGCCGGACGGCGGCGGAATCGCCGATGGAAGCCGGCTCGAGATCGGGGGCGGAGACATGGAGGGAAGCGAGGTCGCGCCTGCCGTCGCGAACGTGGACTCGCGCCGGGAGACGCCGCCCGTCCCACAGTTCCACCTCGGCTTCGGGCGTGCGGGCGACGTGGGCGTTGGTGAGGATCAGGCCATCGCGGTTCCAGACTACGCCCGAACCGGCGCCATGCCCAGGTTTGGGAAACACCTGCACGGTGGAGCGCCGCAACCGCTCCGCGATTTCGCCGAATCCGTGCATGGTCAGCTCCTGCGGGGCCGCTCCCCGACTGTAATCGACAGCGTTTGCGAAACCCCGCCTCGCAGCACTTCGGCTTGAACCGCAGCGCCGACGGGATGGCGCTCCAGAATGCCCTGGATCTCGTCGGTATCGGCAATCCGCTCGCCGGCGAGCGACAGCAGAATGTCGCCGATCAGAATGCCGGCTTTGGCTGCGGGTCCGTCGGGTTCGAAAGAGAGCACGATCAGGCCTTTGTGATGATCGGGCAGCATCACCGGTTGCAGGCCCACGCCGAGGTAGCCGCGGCTGACGCGGCCGCGCGTCAGGATCTCGTCGACCACTCGGTCGATGGTGATCGCCGGGAGTGCGAGGCCCGCGATGCGGGAGAGCGCGGAGGTGGCGATGCCGATCGCGGCGCCCGAGGAATCGACCACCAGTCCACCGGACGATCCGGGATAGAGGGTGAGGTCGAGCCGGATGTAATGATCCAGGCGGCCGCCGCGCCATGTGCGCCAGGAGCCGCTGACGGCGCTGACGATGCCCATGGTGGCGTTCACGCCCGAGTCTTCGGAACGCCCGATGGTAAGCGCGAGATTGCCGGGCACCGGATCGGCGGCGTCGCGGCGGACAAGTTGGAGCCCGGGCCATTCGCCTTTAAGGACGGCGATGTCGGTGCCGGGATCGCTGCCCGCCAGAGTCGCGGGAGCGTTGCTGCCGTCCGGCAGCGAGAGGGTGATCTCTTCTTCGCGGCGGATGGTGTGCTCGGCGGTGACGATGATTCCGGGGAGCCAGTACACGCCGCTCGACGAAAATCGCGGGCGCGCGTGCACGGCCACCACCGAGCCGGCCGTCTGGTTGACGATGCCGGCGAGTTGATTGGAAAGTGCGGTTAGTTCGTTTGCCACGTTTCCAGGATGACGCGGCGCACCGGGACGGCACACCGGAAGATCGGCCAGTCGAAACCTGCCAATTCGGGCAGGCCGGTTCAGATGCCGCGGCGGTTGCCCCAGATGTCCACGTGCAGGCGCGGGCTGAAACGGAAGCCTTCCTGTTTGCAGATTTCGGCGAGCCAGAGGGAACGCTCGCGCAGGACCTCCGGCGCCGTCCCTTCGGGCATGAGGATGACTTTGGAGTGGTCCGCGCCGAGCCTTTCGATGAGGTCGCGGACTTCGGCCAGGTCTTCCGGTTTCTCCATCACGAACTTGAGTTGATGTTCGTAACGCGCCATCAGCTCCAGCAGGACGTCGGGCTGGATGCGGAGCCGTTCGTGGCGCGCGGCCTCTTCGCCCGGCGGGGTGGAATTGGAAAGCTTGGGGCTGATGCTCATGAGGTCGCTGGCGACCGGACGGAAAACCGTGCCCGCGGTTTCGATGGTGATGTGAAGGCCGAGCGCGCGCAGCCGCTCGGTGAGCGGCTGGGTTTCGGGCAGGATCATGGGCTCGCCGCCGGTCACCACCACGTGGCGCGCGGGATGGGACTTCACCTCGTTCAAGATCTCGTTCAGCGAAAATTCGACGCCTTCGGGCTGCCAGGAAGTGTACGGCGTATCGCACCAGGCGCAGCGCAGGTTGCAGCCGGTGGTGCGGATGAACACGGAAGGAACGCCCACCAGCGACCCTTCGCCCTGAAGCGAATAAAACAGTTCAGCGATCTTCAATTCCGGCCTCGTCAAACCCTTTTCGTCGGAGCAGGCAGGCGTCGCACTGGCCGCACGGAGCGCCGCCGGGACGCGGGTCGTAGCAACTGAAGGTCAAGGAGAAATCGAGATTCAGCTCGCGCGCGAGACGGACGATGGCGGCCTTGCCGAGGTGCAGCAGAGGAGTGTGAATCTCCACCGACATGCGCCCTTCCACCGCCGCTTTGGTGGCCAGGTTCGCCATGCGGGTGAAAGCTTCGATGTATTCGGGACGGCAATCCGGGTAGCCCGAGTAATCGAGCGCGTTCACGCCGATGAAGATGTGGGAGGTTTCGAGCACCTCAGCCCAGGCCAGCGCGAAGGAAAGAAAAATGGTGTTGCGGGCCGGGACGTAGGTGATCGGGATTCCGGCACCCATTTCACCGGCGGTGCGGCCTTTGGGGACCTCGAAGTTGCCGGTCAGCGCGGACCCGCCGAACGCGTCGAGTCCGATGGCGGCGACGATGTGGCGCTCGGCCCCGAGCCGTTCGGCTACGCGCCGGGCGGCGTCAAGCTCGATGCGGTGGCGCTGACCGTAATCGAACGAGAGCGCATAGCAGGCGTACCCGTCGCGCCGGGCAAGCGCCAGGCAGGTTGAGGAATCGAGGCCCCCGCTGAGCAGACAGACGGCTTTGGTCATTCCCTTTTCAGCATAGCGTGGGGCGTTAGAATGGTCTTCTAGCCAAAGTGCGCATCCGGTTCCTCACCTCCACCCCGCTCGACGTTCGCCGCGGCAGCGGCACGTTCGTAGGGATTCGCGTGCTGTCGCGGGCTCTCGAGCGCATGGGCCACCAGGTGCATGTGGAGACGCCGCGCCTGGCGCTGCCGGTGTTCACGGCGCAGCGGATGGTTTTCAACCGCGGGTTGCAGCGGGCGGCGGAGTTCGATGTGACCGTGGGTTTCGACCTGGACGGCTACCGCATCGCGGCGGGCGAGCCGGCGCACGTGGCATCGCTCAAGGGGGTGATCGCCGACGAGCTCCGTTTCGAGCGGGGCGTCACGCGCGCCACCATGGGGATGCAGGCGCGGTGGGAACGGCTTCACGTGCAGCGCGCGGCGCGGGTGCTGGCAACGAGTCTTTACTCGGCGCAGCGGGCGCGCGAATTCTACGGGTTGAGCGAGCTGCCGGCGGTGGTGCCGGAGCCGATCGAACTGGCGGAGTGGCGCGCGATGCTGGCAAGCAATGCGGCGGCGGAGGAGGAGCGCTTCTCGGTGCTGTTCGTAGGCCGGCATTACCGGCGCAAGCGCGTGGACGTGCTGCTGCGCGCGGCTGCCCTGCTCCGCGGACGAATTCCCGGGCTGGCGGTTCGCATTGTGGGAAACGGGCCGTGCACTCCGGCATGGCGCAGGCTTGCGGCGGACCTGCGGCTGGATGGCACGGTAACGTGGCTGGGCGACGTCAGCCGCACCGAACTGGCAGCCGAGTACAATCGCGCGGCGGTATTTTGCCTGCCCAGCGTGCAGGAGGGTTTCGGCATCGTGCTGCTGGAGGCGATGGCGGCGAACCGGCCGATTGTGGCGGCGCGGGCGGCAGCCATTCCCGAAGTGGCGCCGCATGCAGCGCTGGTGGAGCCGGACTGCGCGGAGGCGCTGGCGGAGGGGATAGCGCAAATGCACGACTCGCCGGAACACCGTGCAGCGATGGGCGCCGCGGGCGGGTTGCACGTGGAGCAGTACGACGCTCCGCTGGTGGCGCAATCCTTTCTGGATGCGGCGGTCGGAGTGCGCGTTATTTGTACTTCAGCGTAATGGTGAAGGCCACTTCAGCCGGCGGCGGATTGGATTGAGCGTTGACGACGTACGTGATCTGGTTGGGACCGGTCTCGACCAGGTTCTGCGTGGTGAGGCGATCGAGCGCCACTTGCGTCTGCCGCGAGAAGACCACCGAAACCTGCGATTCGCCGGGTCGCAGCGGCTGTGTGGTGTAGCTGGCCATGGGAGCAACGTCGAGCGACAGCAGTGCGCGGCGGGTGCCGGAGCCGAGGGCCGTTACGGTGAGGTGCCCGCGGGCATTGGGCACCAGCCGGATGGCGGCCGTATCGCCGGGATCGAGCTCGGAAGCCGGTATGAACTCTCCTCCGCTATCGCGGCGCAGCACGGTATAGCCGACGCCCAGATTGACGGGGAAGACTGTCTGCATCGCGTTCGAAGTGGTGGCCATGCGGAGTTGCTGCTGGACGGGGGCCGATTGGGCCGGCTCGGCCGGCTCGGCCGCCTTGGACTGGTCCGCGGCTGCGCCGGCGGGCGCGCTTTGTATGTCCTGGCGGAAGTTGTTGAAGAAGAGCGCCTGAGCGCTCCGCGCGACTGCTGGCGATGCCTGGTCGGCGGCAGCGACGGCGCCAAGCTCCGGCGCGGCCATGACAGCGACCTTCGGGCGCGCCTCGGCAGCCGCTTCTTCCTTTTCCTGCCGGGGTCTGGCGTCCGCCTGGTCTGCCAAGGCTTCGCGGGCGGGGGGAATACGGGGCGCAGCCCGCTTCTTCTCCGGTGCGGCGGGCTGCGCCTGCTCCGCGACAGACGGGGACGAGGATGGGCCGGGAGGGGCCGACTCGAGTTTGGCCACGGTGGTCACGCGAGGGGCGGGACGCGTCGCCAGGACGGCTATCAGGACGATGGCTGGGACGGCCGCCGCCAGCGAGGCCATCAACCAGCGGCGCCGGTACCAGGGCTCGGGCCGCGGCTCGTCGAGGACGGCCACGAGCGAGTTCCGCACTACAGGATCCGACAGCAGGTCGCGCAAGGACTGCTCGCGGGCCAGTTCGTCGAACAGTTCCTGATCTTCGAGGGCGGCTTCGAATAATGCCTGCTGTTCCTCCGGGGTGAGGGTTCCGGTCGCGTATCCGCCGAGCAGTTTGCGGGCTTCTTCGCGAGTCATGGCTTGCGGGCCTCCCACTCGCCGCCCATGAGCTCGAGCAGATTTTTGCGGCAGCGATGGTCCCAGGTGTAGACCGTGTTGATAGCGCCGGCCCCGAGGATCTTCTGGATTTCGGGAAACGACTTGTCCTGCAATTTGAGCCGCATAAGTTCGCGGCAGCGGCCGGTGAGGCGGCCGAGCGCGGTCCGCAGCCGGTCGAGCATTTCCTGGCGTTCCAGGCGGTCGGCGGGATTGGACGACAAATCGGGCAGCGGCAGGTCCGTAATCGACACTTGCGTATACTCGCCATGGCGCACGTTCTTGCGCCGCAGGCTCAGCGCCTTATAGCGCAGAATCTGAAGGGACAGCGGCACCAGGTCTTCCAGGCGGTGGAGGTGGGCGTATTTTTCGTGCAGCAAAATGAGCACCTCCTGCGCCAGGTCTTCGGCGACATCCCTCGATACTAAAGATGCCGCGGAATGGACAATCCTTTCACGAAGCCGGGCGAGGATCTCGTCGCGCTCCATCCACTCGAATCATATCATTGGGCTTGCGGCGGCTTACAATTCAGGGAGATGCAGAGATGGCTATGGCTGGCGGCGGCGATGTTCGTACACGCGGCTCTTGCGCAACCAAGTCCGCGCTTCGAAGCCGGGGTGCAACTGGGCGCCATTGACATGCGGGCGGGTCTCGGGGAGAAACCGCTCAACGCTGGCGACCGCGTGACGGTGAATGCCTGGCGCTTCCTGGATGTGGAAGGCGAAGTGAACCGGTTTCCGATCGGCGGGGCGGCGTCGAACTACCCGGCCACGGAGGCGCTGTTCGGCGCCAGGGCCGGCGTGCGGGCGTGGCCATTCGGCATATTCGCAAAAGTGCGCGATTTGACGAGGTGCTGTATCACCCGAACCTGGGAACGCGGCCGGCTCTGGTTCTGGTGGTAGTCTTAGAGGCCTATTCGCTGCACCACGTTGCGGTTCGGGTCGATTTTGGAGACACGGCGGTGTTCTACGGACGGGAAGTGGGGACGCGGCATCAATTCCAGGGTTCGTTTGGCGTGTCTGTGTGGTTCTGATCCGCGGCATCCGGTCCGTTTCGGGAGACGACGAACAATTCGCGGCGGACGACCACCGCAACGTCAACCGTCACGCCGAGGCTTCTGCCCTCAGTTCTCGGTCGGCACTTTGCTGAGAGCATCCTGCCTCAACCTGCCGGTTCGCGATCTGAGTGCCACTCCGGGACGCGTTACTGGCAGCATCGCAACCCGGGAAAGAAGCAGGACGATAGCCACCGTCGCCTTCATGATCCAACCACCTCAGCGGAACAGTGTATCGCAAAAGGCACCGGAAATACTTGACAGGCATGTTACTGTGTAATTGAGGTTAGCCGCCCACCGCGGCCCCTCCAACACAGGTTTTACTTGCTGGCCAGCAAGCGTTGCTTCTCCGGTGGAACTGAGCTTCCCGTAAGCCCGTGAACGGCCGAACGGCTGCCACTCCCGTAGATGGAGCCGGCGGGGAGACCCTGGGTTCGAACCCATAACATCCTTTGGAGTGCGGATAGCGGTGATCGCCGTCCCATTGGGTTTCAGAGAGCGAATCATCGAATCAACAGCGTAAGAGTAACGCCATCCAGCTACTCCAATGCGCGATGAAGATGCCGCTCGATTCACTGGCGGCCGGATACGCACGGCGAAAAGTCCGATAGCCCCGGCCGCCGCAACGAATACTTAGGCAGCGTTACGAAATAACATTTCCACACAAGATGTTTCGGGTTATGCTGGACCCATGGACAGCATGGCGGGAGTTCGACGGCGTTTCGCCACCTTGGAGAAGGTGTTGGACGAAAGGTCGAGGCGGCTTTTGGTCGCGGCGGAGTGTAAAGCGTGGGGGCCAGGCGGCATCTCATCGGTGTCGCAAGCAACCGGCGTCTCGCGCCAAGTGATCCGGCAAGGGTTGAAGGAGTTGGAACAACCGCCGGTCCGCCCAACTGGACGAATTCGCCGTCCTGGCGGCGGGCGCAAGAGAGCGAGACAAAAAGACGCGACGCTGGTCGAAGATCTGGAAAAGTTGGTGGAGTCGACCACGCGCGGTGACCCTGAATCCTGTCTGCGGTGGACATGCAAGAGCGTTCGCAAGTTGGCTGAGGAACTGGAGGGGATGGGGCATCGGGTCAGCTACCCGGTGGTTGCGGGACTGCTCCACGAACTGGACTATAGCTTGCAGGCTAATCGCAAAACCAAAGAAGGGGAGGCGGATCACCCGGACCGAAACGCGCAGTTTGAACACATCAACAGCAAGGTGCAGCAGTATATTGTCCGCAAACAGCCAGTGATTTCAGTGGATACCAAAAAGAAAGAATTGGTGGGCGACTTCAAGAATGCCGGGCGGGATTGGCGGCCAAAGGGAGAGCCGGAAAAGGTTCGAGTGCATGATTTCGTGATTCCCGAACTGGGACGTGCCGCGCCCTACGGCGTATATGATCTGGCCCAGAACATGGGGTGGGTGAGTGTGGGAGTGGATCACGATACGGCGTCGTTTGCAGTAGAAAGCGCGGGCAACCATTAACCAGTCTGAAGGTGATCGTGAGCCTGATTGCGGGAACCACGACACGCAAGGGCCTACAGGTCCACGCCGAGATCGATAGCCGACCTTATCCGGCAGGCACCAAAGTTCCCGACGCGCAGATGGCAGAAATCCGCTTGAGGCGCGACGATTTTCACGGCGAATGGAACTACGACATCTTGCCTCACAATGAAACTGTTATTTCTTAACAGTGCCTTAGCCTCGCGGGATAACTCCGCCTTCTTTGCCTTCTCCGCCTTAATCGCTATTCAGTAAATCCCGTTCACACATTTTGAAAATTTATTTTTGTCCGCCTGTGAGCTCTCCCCGAAGTAACCGGCGGCCCCGGCTCAGGCGCGACATCACCGTCCCGATCGGTATGTTCAGCGTCTCCTGGATCTCCTTGTATGAAAACTCCTGCACGTCTGCCAGCACCACCACTTCCGCGTAACGCTGCGGAATCGCGGCGAGCGCGTGAAGGAGATCCTCGTCGGTGAGGCGGTCGCTCAACGGCGGCGTCGAGGCAACCCGCTCGAGTTCCTGCGGCTCGGTGAAAACGAAACGGTTGTACCACTTGCGCCGCCTGTGGGCGAGCACGTGAAACAGGATCCGGAACAGCCAGGCGCGGCAGTTGGTGCCCGCTTCGTAGCGGTGAAACGAACTCCACGCTTGCACATACGTATCCTGCACCGCGTCCTCGGCCTCGGCCGGGTTGCGAAGGAGCGCTGCCGCCGTCCGGTAGAGCGCCGGCAGATGGGGCAGCGCTTCGGCTTCAAAACCCGCCGTGCCGCTCGATCTCGTATTCGAAATTGCGGTACCACTCGCCGTCAGCCACCACTCGCGCTCATCGAGGTTCTGCATGCGTCAATCACCCGAGGGCACGCGATCGAATTCGGGCGTGTCCAGGCGCATGCGGACCCGACGTTTCTGCGGCGCCTCGTCGTGTTCCCATTCGCCGCTCTGCTGGAGAAGTTTGGCCACCAATCCGGTCCAGCCGGTCTGATGGCTGGCGCCGACGCCGGAGCCGTTGTCGCCGTGGAAATATTCAAAGAACAGCACGAGCTCCTGCCAGGCGGGGTCGTCGCGGTAGAGCGGATTCTGGCCGTGCACGGGGCGCGCGCCGTCGCCGTTCTTGAGGAAGATGCGGGTCATGCGGCGGGAAAGCTCGGCCGAGACTTCCCACAGGCTCATCACGCATCCCGAGCCGGTCGGGCACTCCACTTGGAAATCGTCGCCGAGGTAGTGGTGGAACTTCTGCAGCGATTCGATGAGCAGAAAATTGACGGGGAACCAGATGGGCCCGCGCCAGTTGGAGTTGCCGCCGAACAGGCCGGTGGAGGATTCGCCCGGCTCGTAGTCCACGCGGTATTCGCTGCCGTTGACGCGGAACAGGTAGGGATGCTCGCGGTGCACGCGCGAGACCGCGCGGATGCCGAAGGGCGAGAGGAATTCATTCTCGTCCAGCATCAGCTTGAGCACGCGGCGCAACTGTTCCTGGTCCACGATGGAGAGCAGGCGGCGCTCGCCTTCGCCGGGCACTTGCATGGCGGCCACGTTGCGCGTGAGGTCCTGGCGGTGCTCGATGAACCATTCCATGCGGCGGCGGAAACCTTCGAGTTTGAGGCACAGTTCCGGCTCCAGCGTTTCCACGGCGAACAGCGGGATCAGCCCCACCATGGAGCGCACCTTCATGGGCACGTGGCTCGAGTCGGGCATGTGGAGCACGTCGTAATAGAAGCCGTCCTCTTCGTTCCACATGCCTTGGCCGTCGCTGCCGAGGTGGTTGATGGCGTTGGCGATGTAGAGGAAGTGCTCCCAGAACTTACTGGCCACGTCTTCGTACGCCGCGTCTTCGCTTGCGAGCTCCATGGCAATAGCCAGCAGGTTCAGGCAATACATACCCATCCAGCCTGTGCCGTCTGCCTGTTCGATGAAGCCGCCGGTAGGCAGCGGCGCGGAGCGATCGAAGACGCCGATGTTATCCAGGCCGAGGAAGCCGCCCTGAAACACATTGCGTCCCTCGCTGTCCTTGCGGTTGACCCACCAGGTGAAATTGAGCAGCAGCTTTTGAAAGATGCGGGCGAGAAAAGCGCGGTCTCCCTGGCCGCGCCGTTTCTTGTCGATCTTGTACACGCGCCACGCCGCCCAGGCGTGCACCGGCGGGTTCACGTCGCCCAATGCCCACTCGTAGGCGGGAAGCTGCCCGTTGGGGTGCATGTACCATTCGCGCGTCATGAGGATGAGCTGCTGCTTGGCGAACTCGGAATCGACCAGCGCGAGCGGCACGCAGTGGAAGGCGAGGTCCCAGGCGGCATACCACGGGTATTCCCACTTGTCCGGCATGGAGATCACGTCGGCATTGTAGAGGTGCGACCACTCGTGGTTGCGGCCGCTCGACCGCTCGACGGGGGGCGTGGGTTGGGAGGGGTCGCCGTTCAGCCAGTCGCGAACCACGTAGTGGTAGAACTGCTTGGACCAGAGCATTCCGGCGAAGGCCTGGCGCATCACGTTCCGGCCGTCGGGCGAAAGGCCGGGGGGAATCACGGTGTCATAGAAGCCGTCCGCTTCGCGGATGCGGTCGGCGAAGACGGCTTCGAATGCCGCGTCGAAGGCCGGGCCAGCGGAGACGGCCGGCATGAATCGGAGGCGCACGGTGCGCGTCTCTCCGGGGGCGAGTGAGAGGATGTAGCGGGCCGACGCCTTGGTGCCGGTGCGCTCCGGATTCACGGCATCCGCGACGCCGGAGACCACGAATTCGTCGATCCCGTCCTTCACGTGCGCGCAGGGGTTGGGAGAGTTGTACAGGCGGCGGATGTTGGTTTCATTTTCGGTGAACAGAAGTTCGGGCTCGCCGTCGCAGGCGAGGCGGCGGCTGCCGAGGTCGGGCTGTTCGATTTCGATACCGCCGCCTGAAGCGCGCAGTACGGGCTTGGGGCCGGGTTCGTCGCCCCAGGCCCAGGTGTTGCGGAACCAGATGGTGGGAAGCAGGTGCAGGGCGGCGCGATCGGGCCCGCGATTTGTCACGGCGATTTTGACGAGGATGTCCTCGGGGCTGTTCTTGGCATATTCGACCTGCACGTCGAAGTAGCGGCCTCCGGCAAACACGCCCGTATCCATGAGCTCGTACTCCGGACTGCGGCGGCCGCGGCGTTGGTTCTCTTCTACCAGATCGCTGTAGGGATACGCCGCCTGCGGGTACTTGTAGAGATACTTCATGTACGAGTGCGTGGGGGTGCTGTCCAGGTAGTAGTAGCACTCCTTCACATCTTCGCCGTGGTTGCCCTGGTTGCCGCTGAGGCCGAAGAGCCGCTCCTTGAGGATAGGGTCGCGGCCGTTCCACAGGGCGACGGCGAAACAGATGAACTGGTGGCGATCGCAGATGCCGGCGATGCCGTCCTCGTTCCAGCGGTAAGCCCGCGAGCGCGCGTGGTCGTGAGGGAGATACTCCCAGGCGGTGCCCAAAGGGCTGTAGTCTTCGCGCACGGTGCCCCAGGCCCGCTCGCTCAGGTAAGGGCCCCAGCGCTGCCAGTGGGCGCGCCTCTCCCGTGCCTCTTCGAGCCGCAGCTCTTCTCTCGTCATGCCAGCATTCCCCTCCCTGCCAGGTCGGCGACTGGTTCCATTCTCTCGCGTCCGCGAGTAGTTGACGCCGGTGTTTAGCTGAGAGCTGATCGCCGATTGCTGAAAGCTCAAGGCAGGCTATGCTTGTCGTGATGAACTATCGCGAATTCGGACGGACGGGGTGGAAGGTTTCCGAGGTGAGCTTCGGCGCGTGGGCGATCGGCGGCTCGTGGGGCGAGGTGGACGACTCGGAGTCGATGGCGGCGCTCGAGAAGGCAATCGATTGCGGAGTGAACTTCATCGACACGGCGGACGTGTACGGCATGGGCCGGAGCGAGCGGCTGATTGCGGATTTGAAGCGGCGGCGCAAGGACCGGATTTTCGTCGCGACCAAGGCGGGGCGGCGGCTCTCGCCGCACACCACCGAGGGCTACAACCGGGCGAACCTGACGGCGTTCGTCGAAGACAGTCTGCGCAACCTTTCCTGCACCAGCCTGGACCTCGTGCAGCTTCACTGTCCGCCCACCGATGCCTATTACCGCCCGGAGGTGTTCGACGCGCTCGACGGGCTGGTGCGGGCGGGAAAGGTCCGTCACTACGGCGTAAGCGTGGAGCGGGTGGAAGAGGCGCTCAAGGCGATCGAGTACCCCAACGTCGAATCGGTGCAGATCGTCTTCAACTGTTTCCGGCTGCGTCCGGCGGAGCTGTTTTTCGAGCGGGCGCGGGAGAAGCGGGTGGCGATTCTGGCGCGGGTGCCGCTGGCGAGCGGGCTGCTGAGCGGGAAGCTGACGCGCGATTCGCAATTCGCGGCGAACGACCACCGCAACTTCAACCGTCACGGCGAGGCTTTCGACGTGGGGGAGACCTTCTCGGGGGTGGATTACGAAACGGCGCTCGCGGCTGTGGAGGAGATCCGGGCGCTGGTTCCGGGGGGCATGACGATGGCGCAGTTCGCGCTGCGCTGGATCCTGATGTTCCCGGCGGTGAGCTGCGCGATTCCGGGCGGGAAGCGGCCCACGCAAGTGGAGGAGAACTGCCGCGCCTCGGACCTGCCGCCGATTTCCGCCGAAGGGATGGAGGCGGTGCGGCGTATCTACGAGGCGCGCATCCGGCCGCTGGTCCATCAGCGCTGGTGAGGCCGCCTCGCGAATTTGCCCTTGAATTGCTGAGTAAGCGGTATGCCAACACCACAAAGCCCCGACACTAACAAGTTCCGCTGCGAATCCTGCGGCAGGCACTTCAATACGGAAGAGGAACTGAAGACTCATGAGCCGGAATGCAGAGCAGCCAAAGCAGCCGGATCTGGAAGCGTCCAAACAGGTCACGGAAAAACGGAAGATGGCCCGGACCGTGAGTGGGTTAGCACGCCCTAGAGATTTTCGGAACAGCAGAGCCTGACGCATCTCGCCGCCCATTGGTGTATGGACGATCAGTGGCTCTCGATTTGCTCCGCGTGGCTGCATGGAAAAAAATTTCGATCCCCGAGCCGGACGTGGTTGCTCTGGAGAGCATAGCACCTGGAATCGCTGGACTGCGTGTATTGCTCGTTAATCTTTATGCAAATCTCCGCCCCGACAGGGGAATGGATACTCATCGATTGCGGCCTGCCGTACTCTCACGGACGCATTAAGCGCTGGACCAGTCGACCGCGTGGGCCGCCAAGTTCCTCGACCAATGGTGTCGCCAAGTGATGTGCTCACGGATCGAGCCGATGAAGAAAGTTGCCAGGACTTTACGCGCCCACCGCGAACTCATCCTCAATTATTTTCGCGCCCGGAAAGAGTTCTCCAGCGGCGTAATCGAGGGCCTGAACAACAAAGCAAAAGTCACTATGAGAAGATCCTACGGATTCCGGACCTTCCGCGCTACTGAACTGGCGCTCTACCATTCACTTGGCAAGCTGCCCGAACCGGAACTCACCCACAGATTCTTCTGACGAATCCGAAAAATAGAGGTCGAGCGTGTGCCCGACCCCAAGATTCTCAACTCTCGCGACGCGATCGTGAAGATTACGTCCACCGCCATCTGTGGTTCGGACCTCCACCTGTACAACGGATTCCCGATCTCCTGCGGAAGCTGCTTTTTTTGCGAAAGGCAGATGTATTCGCTCTGCGAGAATTCGAACCCGAACTCGTGGATGGCGGAAAAGATGTGGGGTCATTCGCCGGCCGGCATCTTCGGATTGCCGACGTTGGGCCTCTCAAAATTGAGAACGGCTTCACGGATGAGCAGGTCCTGTTTCTGTCGGACATCTTTCCTACCGGCTACATGGCGGCTGAGGCATGCGACCTCAAAGAAGGCGACACGATCGCCGTTTGGGGTTGCGGACCGGTCGGTCTATTCGCGATCAAAAGCGCTTTCCTGCTCAGCGCATCGCGGGTGATTGGGATTGACCGCTTCCCCGAGCGGCTCCGAATGGCCCGTGAGAAGGCTGGCGCACAGACGATCGACTACGAGCACGCGGATGTTCTGGAGACGTTGAAGGAACTAAGTGGAGGACGCGGCCCCGACGCGTGTATCGATGCTGTGGGAATGGAGTCCCACACTCACGGGTTGATGTACGCCTACGATCGTGCCAAGCAGGCCATGATGCTCGAGTCGGACCGTCCCATCGCCTTGCGGGAGGCAATCATGGCGTGCCGGAACGGGGGCACAGTATCCGTGGCAGGTGTGTATGGCGGCATGATCGACAAGGTCCCGTTCGGTTCGCTGATGAACCGTTCGATTACAATCAAAAGCGGCCAGACGCACGTTTAAAGATATCTGAAGCCTTTGCTCGAATTGATCGAGAGGGGACAGATCGACCCCAGCTTCCTGGTCACAACATCGCATGAGCCTGAGTGAAGCTCCTCAGGCCTACGACATGTTTCTCAATAAGCAGGACGACTGCATCAAGGTCGTGCTGAAGCCCTAGACCGCACAGCGGCAATCGCGTTTTCATATCGAGCTCGAGGCTGATCGCTCCAGCCGCGAAGTTCCCGGGTGGCGGACCCTCCACCATCGCTGGTAAGGCGCCGGGATAGAATGGGGCGATCATGAAGCCATCAGCACGCATGAGCCGGCGCGGCTTTCTGGCCGCGGTTCCGGCCGCCGCCGCGTTTGCGCAGGTCAAGCCCGCCCGGATCACGGCGGTGGAATTGTGGCAACTGCAAGGCCACTACGATACGGTGCGCGGCGTGAACAACCAGTTCCAGGCGAACCCGCTGCACATCTACGACGAACTGCGGCCGAAGCCTTACGCCGACGGGACGCCCACGCCGCAGCGCGCCGCCATGAACGCCATCTACCTGCGCATCGGCACCGACACCGCCGGGGAGGGTCTCTACGGGCCGATCGACAAAGAAGCCGCGGTAGTGGTGGACCAACAACTGCGCTCGTTCCTGATGGGGAAGGACGCGCTGGCGCAGGAGAAGCTGTGGGACCAGCTATACCGCTCCAACCGGCACGCGCGCCGCGGCGCCTACCTGATGGCGATCAGCGCGGTGGACAACACGCTCTGGGACCTGCGCGGACGCTACTACAAGGTCCCCGTCTACCGCCTGCTGGGCGGGCCGACGCGCGCGACGGTGGAAGCTTACGGGAGCTGCCTCGGGTACTCGCTGGAGCCGGAGAAGGCGAGCGCGCGAGCAAAGGCTCTGAAGGCCGAGGGCTTCCGCAACCAGAAATGGTTCCTCGCTTACGGCCCGGGCGACGGCGCCGACGGATTGAAGAAGAACGTGGAGACGGTGCGCGTGTTGCGCGAAGCGGTAGGCGACGAAGTGGAGCTGATGTTCGACGTGTACAGCGGTTGGGATCTCACGTACGCGCTCGCCTGGGCCAGGCAGGTGGAGCGGTACCGGCCGCGATGGATCGAAGAGGCGACGCAGGCCGAGAAGATCGACAGCTTCGCGCAGTTGGGCCGGGGCACGTCGATTCCGATCGCCTCCGGGGAACATATCCAGGGGCGGTGGGAGGTCTACGACTACCTGAAGGCGGGGGCGATCCAGGTAATTCAGTGCGACCCGGAATGGTGCGGCGGGTTGAGCGAGTTGCAGAAGATCTGCACGCTGGCGTCGGTGTACGACGTGCCGGTGATTCCGCACGGGCACAGCATTCACGCGGCGTTGCATCTGATTGCGAGCCAGTCGCCGGCGGTGTGCCCGCTGGCCGAGTACCTGATTCTGAAAATGCGGTCGTACTACAACTTCGAGAAGAATCCGCCGGCGCCGAAGAATGCCCGGTTCGCCCTGCCGGAAACAGCGGGGTTCGGGATCGAGTTCGACGAGGCGAAGGTGGAGAAGCGCGAGATGGTGCACTGGTAGGTTGCTCGGAACGCGCCTCTCATTTCATTGCGGAAGCGCGAAAGCGAGATAGGAGCCGCCGGTGGGATCGCTTGCTTTTCCCTTGCCGCCGGTGGCGTAGACGACCACGAACTGCCGGCCTCCGACCTCATAGGTAATGGGCGTGGCGTTGCCGGCGAACGGGAGCGTGGTTTCCCAGAGCAGTTGGCCCGAGGCTTTGTCGAAGGCGCGGAACTTGCGGTCGTAGTTGGTGGCGGCGATGAAGACGAGTCCGCCGGCGGTGACGATCGGTCCGCCGTAGTTCTCGGTCCCCGTTGCTTTCATCCCCTGCGCGGCCAGCTCGGGATATTCGCCGAGCGGTATCTTCCAGGCGTACTCGCCCGTGTTCAGGTCGATTGCGTTCAACGTTCCCCAGGGCGGTGCGACCGCGGGGTAGCCCTCCGGATCCAGGAACTTCCGGTATCCGGTGAAGCGGTAGCGCGGCACGGACTGGCCGGGCTGCGGCGCTCCAAGCTCCCGGCTTTCGCCGGTGAACAGGTAAGCCACGAGGGCGTTCACTTCCTGGGCGCGGAGAGCGCGAAACGACGGCATTCTGCCGGCGCCGTCGTGAATGATGGCTGCCACCTGCTGTTCGGTACGTTTGCCCGCCAGGTTCTGCAGGGAAGGAATTTGCGGCGGAGCGCCGTAGAGGCTGTCGCCGTGGCAGCCCGCGCAGCGCGAAAGGTAAAGTTCGCGCGGGGAGACGGGCACCTCGTTTTCGGCGAGCGAGGCCATCCACGCGATGTCGTTCGCGTTCACATAAAGGATACCGGTCTCGGGGTCAAACGCCGATCCGCCCCATTCGGCTCCGCCATCGAATCCGGGGAAGATGATGGTGTCCTGCCCGACGCCGAAAGGCACGAACTGTCCTTCGCTGCGCATGGTTTTGAACTGTTCGAGCGCCCACTGGTGCGCTTCCGGTGTGCGCGTAGTGAGCATGCCGCCGGTGAGGATCTGTCGAGAAAACGGCGCCGGTTTGACGGGCAGCGGCTGCGTTTCGGCGGGCGATTCACCCAGTAGGCGGCTGCGCGGATAGCTCTTGGATTCGATGGGAAACAGCGGCGTGCCGTTGGTCCGGTCGAAGAGATAGACCCAACCCTGCTTGGACGTCTGCGCCACCGCGGGAATGGTCTTGCCATTCCGTTTGATGGAGACGAGAGTGGGAGGCGAGGGAAAATCGCGGTCCCAGATATCGTGCCTGACGGCCTGAAAATGCCAGATGCGCTTGCCGGTGGCGGCATCGAGCGCAAGCAGCGTATTGGCGAAGAGATTGTCGCCCGCGCGGTCGGCTCCGTAGAAATCGCTGGCGGCCGAGCCGGTGGGGACGTACACGATGCCGCGCGACGAATCGACCGCCATGCCGGCCCAGTTGTTGGCGGAGCCGGTATAGGTCCACGCGTCTTTGGGCCAGGTGTCGTAACCGAATTCGCCGGGGCGGGGGATCGTGTGGAAAGTCCAGCGCACTTTGCCGGTCCGCACGTCAAAGGCGCGGATGTCTCCGGGCGGCGACGGCAACTGCTCCGGGGTGCGGCCGCCGACGATCAGCAGGTCTTTGTAGACGATGCCTGGGCTGGTGAGAACGATGGAGACGCGCCGCGAATCGCGGCCGAGCCCTTCACGGAGGTCGATGCGGCCGTCGATGCCAAACGAGGCGATGGGCTTGCCGGTGCGCGCGTCGAGGGCATAGAGATAGCTCAGGACCGAGGCGAAAATGCGCCGGTCGCTGCCGCTTGCCCAGTAGACGACGGAGCGGTTGGCGCCGCGCGCGGGAACTCCGGAATCGAAGGTCCACAGCAGTTTGCCGGTGGCCGCGTTGAGAGCCACGACCTTGTGTTTGGGCGTGACGCCGTAGAGGACGCCATCGACGACGATGGGTTGCGTTTGCGTGGCGCCCGGGCCGTCGCCCGTATCGAAGGTCCAGGCCGCCTGGAGTTGTTTGACGTTGGACTTGTCGATCTGCTTGAGCGCCGAATAGCGGGTGCCTTCGGGACCGCCGCCATAAGCGGGCCAGTCCGCCGCGGAGGCGCACGCGGCGAGGGCGGCGAGGATGAGGGGGATGCGATGTGTCATGGGCCGGCGATCTTCGACAGATTCCGTGTGGGAGACGATATCATCCCGGAAGAGCACAGCGCAAGCCGGAGCGCGCGCGTAGGGTACACTCGAAGGACAGGGCCCTTAGCTCAGCGGTTAGAGCAGCGGACTCATAATCCGTCGGTCGTAGGTTCAAATCCTACAGGGCCCACCAAATTCCCAGTACTATTCCCAGACTACGGTATCCATTGTGGGCCATGCATGGTACAGGATTTTCGGCGCGGATGCGGTGATGATGATGGATCAGGCAGTGATTGCCGCCTCCACGTAGCTCACGCCGCCGTTTGGGAGCTTCGCAATCACTTCGTCCACTATTGAGATCGTATTTACGCTCTACTGATTGCTGAGAGCGTACGTTCTTCCGATGATATGGAATAGCTCCCCGTCATCGCAGAAATACCGGTGGAGATTATTTCCCACCGAGCTTCGCCTGGAGTTTGGATGCCTTCTCCCGAAACTCTTCGGCGGTGAGTACGCCTTCAACGGAAATCGATTTGTTCGGTGGCAGCATAGCGGCGATCTGCTCCGTAGGGAAGCCCCTGGCGAGAGCGGCTTTCACGACCTCGAACACCAGGCGGCGTTTTGTCAAGTGCGGGAGCGTGTTCCCGTCAACCGTGAGGTCATACTTCGACAAGTCGAATTCGACGTGCTTGGCCTTCCGGCTCTCCAGAAAATACGGGCGCGGCCGGACGCAGCGCCGGATGTCGTCGTCGGTGCTGCCGTTCTGCTCCAAATAGTGTCCGTACACCTCAACTGCCTGGGTGAACGTCATTGGCGAAACCATCGCCGCGTACCTGACGGCCTGCAGTTCCATATGCCCGCCGTCTTCCGTCCGTTTCAGCTCAATGACGACCAGGTTTGCGTCCCGGTCAACTGCCAGAAGATCGACACGACGCTTGCTTTTCATCCCACTCGCAGAACTCCTCGGCGATCACCAGCGTGTCAGGGGCGATTACGTGGATGTTCTGTTTCAAGAGCCGCTGGAGATCGAACCTCTTAGAGTGCCATTGGCGGGTCCGCGGGGGTGTCCGAACACGACTATCTTAACGTGCCTCGGAAAATCCCCGATGGACCGAACTCGGTCCACAAGGCCAATCTTGGCTTGCATGTCCGGTAGTGGCGTCAGGCGGAGGTCGTCGACGGTCTGGTTCTTCCGCGGCGCGGCGCTGACTCAGGCGTCTTCGTTGCTGCTTTTACGGGCAAGAGAGGCCCGCCTCTCGCGCCATGCCGGGGTTTCGCGCCGGCTGTCCTCGGGCGCTTTGGGTGTTGATACGACCGAGACGGTACTAGTACAAAACACTGAAATTCAGCGTCCGAAACTCATCTTCGGTTGAAGGGGGCTGAGCTAAGCTTGTGTCACCCTCCAGACGGTTCTGGAGAATCTCGAGAAATGCGCATCGCAGCGCAGCGGAGGAATATGAAACTGCTGTTTACGATATGTGCTCTGGTATTGCTCTCGGCCAGCGCAAGTTTTGCGGGTCCTGTCACGGTGGACGGAACCTGGTTTGAATTTTTGTTTACCGGACCTGGAACCTCTGGCGACGGACCGTGCATTGGCTGCTCACCAACAACTCCCGCTTCCGACCAGAGCTCCAGTTCCCCGTGGACATTTAGCGGACCTGGGGTTGTGCGGCTCCTCGATTTGTTTGCAGCAACCGACCAGTTTTCCCTGTTTGACAACGCCGTATTGGTGGGCACGACCTCGGTACCGGGGGGTATCAGCGCTTGCGGCGGCGACATCGCTTGCGCACTCGCCGATTCCAACTACAGCCGAGGCAGTTTCAACCTCGGCGCCGGAAGCCACTCCCTGACCATTTTGCAGGATGTGGGTACCGGCGGCGCGGCCGTATTCCAAGTGAATGCGGCGGGCGCCGTGCCGGAGCCGGGAACACTGGGACTGTTGGGTGTCGGTCTCGGAATCCTCGGTTTCGTTCGTCGCCGCAAGGCCTGAGTTCTCCTGTTACAACCACGGGGCACGAGCCTGCGTCTGTTTCGCTCGTGCCCTCCTTCCTTCCTGCAATCCTCGCGTGCCGGTAACCGAGGTCACAGCACCTGTCACGGACCTGGGTCAGTATTAAGGTAGAGGGGAGACTCCAAATGCCCATCACCATAGGCGCGAAGCCGGAAAGCGATTTCACGGACCCGATCGGAATGTTGGGAGACTGTCACCGGAGGATCGAACGATTCCTGAACGTGCTCGCATCGATCTCCGGCCAGGAGAAAGGCGGCCCGTTGACCGGGCAACAGCAGATGGCCCTCGCAACGAGCCTGCGGTATTTTCGGGAGGCCGCGCCGAAGCACACCGCGGACGAGGAAGAGAGCCTGTTTCCGCGGCTGCGCGGCAGCGGATCTCCCGGGGTAGAACCGGTCCTGTCGCGAGTCGAGCTGCTCGAGCGGGATCACGAGCGGGCCTCTTCATTGCACGAGGAGGTGGACGCGTTGGGCCAGCGCTGGCTCACCGCGGGAGAACTCGCGCCGGAGGATGCGTCACGGCTCTCAGCCGTGTTGGAGGATCTGGTGCAGCTCTATCGCAAGCACATCTCGATCGAAGATACGGAAGTATTCCCGCTGGCAGCCAGCATTCTCTCGGCGTCCGACCGGGAGTCCATCGGAGCCGAAATGGCGGGCCGTCGCGGAATTCAATTACAGCCGGGGCACGAAGAATAGAGCAGGACGACCGTCCGATCCGTCGAGTGCGATCGCCGCAGGCATTTGACCGGGCCGTGCGGAAGGATGTGTAATGCCTAGCATGACAACGGAGAGGCATGGCACGTCCAGAGTGACGAGGGGCTGTTTGATTTCTCTGCTGGCGCTGGGGGCGAGGCCGCTTCCGGCGCAGGAGCCGCCTACCGAGTGGGTCGATCCGGATACCGGGCATCGCGTGATCCGGCTGTCTCGCGAGCCGGGCACGGCATCTCTCTACTTCCACCAGAACGCCTATTCGGCGGACGGCAAGAAGCTGGTGGTCACCAACCCGCACGGCATCGCCACGATCAATCTGGAAACGCGGGCCGTCGAGCAGGTGGTAGAGGGTCGCGTGAACGTTCTGGTGACGGGCCACAAGACCGGTCAGGTCTACTACACGCGCGACGGAGCGATCTTTGCGACGGACCTGGACACGCACGCGACGCGCGAGGTGGCGAAGATTCCGCCGGAGGCCGGGCGCGGGGGCGCCATCGCGGTGAACGCAGATGAGACGCTGCTGGTGGGAATCGCCGCCGATCCCGACGGCAAGACCGTGCCTCGCACTCCGCCTCCGGGCGGCCTGGGAGGAAGCCTCGAAGCGAATTGGGCCCGGGGCACGCCCAAGATGCTTTACACGATCGACATCAAGAGCGGCAAGTTCCGGAAGATCTACACCGAGAACGACTGGACCAACCACCTTCAGATGTCGCCCACCGATCCCGGCCTGATCATGTTTTGCCACGAAGGGCCGTGGCATTACAACGACCGGATCTGGACGATTCGGACCGACGGTTCCGGGCTGAAGCTGATGCACGAGCGGACCATGAACATGGAGATTTCGGGACACGAGTTCTTCAGCGGGGATGGCAAGACAGTCTGGTACGATTTGCAGACGCCGAAGAGCGGCGTGTTCTGGGTGGCGGGGGTGGACGTGGCCACCGGACACCGAACCTGGTACAACCTGCAACGCGGGGAGTGGTCGGTACACTACAACGTCTCCGCGGACGGAACGATGTTTGCAGGCGATGGCGGCGGCCCGAGCAGCGTGGCGGCACGATCGCCCGACGGCGAGCTATTGAACCCGCCGGGGAACGGGCAATGGATCTACCTGTTCCGGCCGGTGATGGTGAAAGGCAGTTCGTTCCGCGACAAGAAGGACCTGATCGACGCCGGGTACTTCAAATCCGAACGGCTGGTGAACCTGGCCAAACACGATTACAAGCTGGAACCGAACGTCACGTTCTCGCCGGATATGAAATGGGTCGTGTTCCGATCGAACATGTTCGGACCCACGCACGTGTTTGCGGTGGAAGTGGGCAAGGCGGAAGCGAGGACCGGGCATGAATAGACTGAGTCGGGCGCGACCGGCAATCGTGGCGGCGATCGCGCTTCAGGCAATTGCCGTCGCCGCGGATCTGCCAACGGAATGGGTGGATCCAGATACCGGCCACCGCGTCATCCGCCTCTCCCGCGAGGACGGGACGCAGAGCCTCTACTTCCACCAGAACGCATATTCGGCGGACGGGCGGAAGTTGATTGTGACCACTACCGGGGGCGGGATCGCGGCGATCGACCTCGGCACGCGGCAGGCGAAGACGCTGGTTCCGGGTCCGGTGTCCGTGCTGGTTACCGGGCATAAGACGGGCGATGTGTATTACACGAAGCGGCAGGCCGCCGGCAGTGCGGGGGCGGCCGTGGTATTCGCCACGAATGTGGACACGGGAGCCACGCGGCGGGTGGTTGAACTGCCGCTCGGGAGAACGGTGGCGTCGCTCAATGCGGATGAAACGCTGCTGCTGGGCACGTATGTAGACGGGGCTTCCGCGAGCGGCCGAGGAGGCGGGCGGCTGCCGGGAGCGGAGGCGCGCTTCGGACAGCCGAACTACGAAGCGGTTGGCGCGGACGGCAAGCCGATGACGTACGCCGACGCCAAGGACTTACGGCTGCACAATCAACTGATGGCCACGCGAGCGGGAGCGGCGAGGGTGCTGTTTACGGTGAACACGACGACCGGGGAGGCGAAGGATATTTTCCGCGAGCACGAGTGGCTCGGGCATTTGCAGTTTTCGCCGACGGATCCAGGCCTGATCATGTTCTGCCACGAGGGCACCTGGCACGAGGTGGACCGCATCTGGACGATCCGGACGGACGGATCCGGCCTGAAGAAGATACACACGCGCACGATGAACATGGAGATCGCCGGACACGAGTTCTTCTCGGCGGACGGAAAGACGATCTGGTACGACTTGCAAACGCCGCGCGGGCAGGACTTCTGGCTGGCGGGATACAACATCGGCAGCGGCAAGCGCACCTGGTATCACCTGCAACGCAACGAGTGGTCGGTCCACTTCAATGTTTCGCCGGACGGCAGCCTGTTCGCGGGCGACGGAGGCGACAGCGAGATGGTGGCGCGGGCGCCTGACGGAAAGTGGATTTACCTGTTCCGGCCGGAGCGCGTGCCGGACGTGGCGGGCGTCAAAACGGCGAATGCAGAGGGGCTGATCGACCCGGGCTTTTTCCAGGCGGAGCGGCTGGTGAACATGGCCAAACACGATTACCGGCTGGAGCCGAACGTCACCTTTTCACCGGACATGAAATGGGTTATTTTCCGCTCCAACATGCTTGGGCCGGTACACGTGTTCGCGGTCGAAATCGCCAAAGCGGCGCGCTGAAGCAGTGGGCCACGGCTGTACTTGCAACGAACAAGCGGAACTAGTACTCTCATCCAAGATCCACGGACGAATCGAAATGAAAACGAGAATGAAAGTTGTGCTCATGCTTGCAGTGGCGCTCACCTTGATTGGCGCAGCGTTGACGATGGCCGAACAGGCCCAGCCGGGAACCAATGCTCCTCCGCGGCCGCAGGGTCCATGCGACATCTACGGAGCCGCCGGCGACGCCTGCGCAGCGGCCCACAGCACGACGCGCGCGCTGTACGCCAGTTACAACGGGCCGCTCTACCAGGTGCTGCGCCAGTCGGACGGCAGGACCTTGGATATCGGCGTGGTGCGGCCCACCGCGTCGCCGGTCCCGGATGCGGGCGGATATGCAGACGCGGCCGCGCAGGACGCGTTCTGCGCCAACACGTACTGCTGGATCTCGATCGTTTACGACCAATCTCCCAAGCACAACCACCTCAAGCAGGCTCCGCGCGGCGGGTTCAGCGGGCCGGCCATGGGCGGGTTCAACAACCTTCCGGTGGCCGACATGGCGCCGATTACGATCATGGGGCACAAGGCGTACGGGGTGTTCATCGCGCCGGGCATGGGCCTCCGGCAGAACGACGCGAAGGGCACCGCGGTGGACGACCAGGCGGAGGGGCAGTACTGGGTGATTGACGGCCAGCATTACAACTCCGGCTGCTGCTTCGACTATGGCAACGCCGAAACCGATAGCCGCGACGACGGCAACGGCACCATGGAAACCACCTATTACGGCAATGCCACCGCCTGGTTTCATGGGCCGCCTCCGGGTCCGTGGATTATGACCGACCAGGAGAACAACCTGGTTGGTTGCGTCAACGCGGATGGATCCAAGGCCTGCCCAACCCTGCCGGTCATCAACTGGCGGTTCGTGACCGCCACCGCCGACGGCGAACCGCACCACTGGAGGTCGATGGGGGGCGACGCGCAGAAAGGCGATTTGAAGGTCATGTTCGACGGACCGCGCGTCAACGCCACCTACGATCCGATGCGCAAGCAGGGCGCGATCCTGCTGGGTAACGGCGGGGACAACAGCGTGGGCTCGCAGGGCACTTTCTACGAAGGCGCGATGACGGCCGCGGGCACCTTCCCGACGGCGGAGACCAACCACAAAGTGCAGGCCAACGTTGTAGCCGCCCGCTACGACGTGGCGCGGCTGAGGCTGGCGCCGGCGCAGGCGACTGCCGCGCCGACGGGACTCCAGACGTTCTCACCGGGGTCCTCGCAGGACACCACCTTGACGTTCACCAATACGACGGGTGCGCCGGCGACGGGCGTGAGGTTAAGCGTCAACGTGCCCGCGGGGTGGACCTCGGTGGCCGCGGACGGCACCGGTGCGTCGAAGACGATCGCCGAGCCGGTCGCGCCGGGCGCCAGCGTGAGCGCGACCTTCAAGCTCACTTCGGGGCGCGCGGCCTTCAACGGCGACATTGCCGGCAACGCATCCTGGACGGCGAACGGCAGGACGCAATCCGCCAAGACGGCGCAGAAGGTGCGAAACGTCAGCCCGATCAAGATCAACGAATTCCGAGTCAGCGCCGGTTCTCCCACCAACCCGACGGACTCGTTCATCGAACTCTACAATGCCGGCGAAGGCAGCATCGACATTTCCAATTGGACGCTCGCCCAGCACCAGACCCAGCAGGCCCCGTTCTCTTCGGTGAAGATCCCGGCGGGGACCAGACTCGCGGCCCGCGGCTTCTACCTGCTTGGGCTTTCGAACTCCGGGCTGGCGGTTCCCGCGCGGGTGGGCGATACGACCATCCACGTCAGGAGCACGGACGGCATGTCGGTGGGGGATGCGATCGAAATCGACACCGGCTCGAGCATGGAGACGCGCAAGATCGCAAGCGTCGGGACGGCGGCCGGCAATCCTACGACGCTGTGGCAACCGCTCCCCGAAGGTCCGGTGATCGCGATTCCGGTTGGCTCCACCAGCGTGCCCGTCACGAGCGTGGCCGGCTTCGAGGTGGGGCAGAAGATCGGCATCGGCTACGGCGCCACTTACCCCGCCGTGGCAAGAACCACGGAGAAGTACGAGGTGGTCACGGTCACCGAAGTCGGCAAGCAGGGCACGCAGGCCTGGCTGGCAGCGGACGCGAAAGCCGGCGAGACCAACATCAAGGTATCGTCGGTGGCCAACATATCGGTGGGCGACAAGATCAGGCTGGACATCGACAGCGTGGGACACGGGATCGAGACGGTCACGGTCACGAAAGTCGGGACGCAATCCAACCGGTCGCCGAACAACGGCCCGGTAGCGGATCCGGGCACGGGCCTGGACCTGGCGGCCCCGTTGAAGTTCAACCATGCGTCCAACATGCCGTTCAGCGATCGCGGAACGGGCATCAGCTTCAAGCCGGCGACGGCCTTCGCGCACTCGAGCAACGAGCCCGTGCAGCCGCTCGGCACCGGCATCACGCTGGACAAGCCCCTGGCCAAGGCGCATGCGATCGAGGCGGCTGTGCGTGACGCCGCGGTGACGACGGCGGGGTACCAGGGGAGTCCCGCGCCCAACCAGTGGTTCGGGGGTCCGGCCCTTTCGCCGGGCGCCGGGACGATGGTACTGCGCGACGCCGCGGGCTTTGTCGCTGACAGCCTGAATTACGGCCTCCTGGTGGACCCGTGGGCCGCCGAGGGTTACCACGGGACTTCGGGAGCGGGACAGGGCGGATGCCGCGTGCCTACGCCGGGCGTGGGCGGCCGCGGTGGTTTCGGCGGCCGGTTCGGCGGGCCGGGCGGTGCGGCCGCCAGCGCGCCGCACAGGAGCGCGGGCCGCTTCCCGGACGGCCTCGATACCGACAGCAACTGCGATGATTTCCTGGTGCAGCCCGCCAGCATCCTGTCGGCGGATTCGGCCGCGGGCGCGAACAATATCAAAGTCGCCAGCGTGGCGGACTTCGGCGCCGGCCAGACTATCACGATCGACAGCGGCGCGAACGCGGAGACCGCGGTGATCGCGACTGTGGGCACTCCGGGCGCGACGACCGTGAGCGCGGCCACCAGTGCTGGTGCGACCGTGATTCCGATCGCCAGCGGGATCGGGTTTGGCCCGGGCCAGACGATCACCATTGACAGCGGCGCGAACCAGGAGACGGCGGTAGTCGCCGCCACGGGCGGACGAGGCGGCGGCAGAGGCGGTCCCGGCCCAACGATCACTGTCGGCGCACCGCTCACTCATGCGCACGCGGCGGGCGCGCAGGTCTCCGGCAGCGGCATCAGTGTCACGACCGCGTTGACGAAGGCGCATGCCAGCGGAGCGCAAATCGGCAGCCACCTTCCCACGCCCGGCGCGCCCAACCAATATGACAAGAGAGGGAACTGAGGCGGTGAAGTAGACCGGCTATTTGCCCAGCACCCTATCGATGAACGGGTCGATTTCCTTGTCTCGAATTTCGACCGGGATCTGGTGGGCGTAAGCCGGATAGATAATCACGCGAGCCTTCCCGCCGTGTGACGTAATCGCGTCGGCGAAGCGTCGAGCCTGGGCTGGATCCGTTCGCTCGTCCGGGGCCCCATTCATAACGAGGACGGAGGACTTGATATCTTCCGCGAAATTGAGGGCGGAGCGTGCCCGCAGCGCGTCGCGTCCTCCGCCGGTCTCGTCGATCATGGAACGGCTAGTCAATTTCGCCGCGACCGATTTTGGGTTTGCGGCGAATGCGTTCAGATCGTAGAGGCCGGAAATCAGGACGATTCCTGCAATGGATGGATCGTGCGCGGCGATCAGGCTCGCGACCAGCGCCCCGCGACTGATTCCCTCGATGAGGACCTTATCGGCGGTGAGGAAGCCCTGCTTTCGCAAGTTCGCTATTACGCCCGAAACGGCATGTTGCGTGAAGGCCCCGCAGAAGTCCGCGGGTCCGGCGGAACCCCGATAGCCGGGTTGCGAGACCGCCACCGCGAGGTAGCCGCGTTTCGCAAACCGGTCCAGCACACCCCAACTGACGAAGTCCTTCCCGCCGCGACGCGGCCACTCCTGATGGCCATGCACAAAAACAACGGCTGTGGCCAGGGCGGGGGCCCGGAGGTCTTTCCAGGAAATATTCCACTTTTTTGCCGGGATCGTCGGGGTGCGGAATGGTCAAGGCCTCGGAACGAGCGCCGCCACGGGTGGAGCAGGAAGCCAGACCAAACGCCAGCGAAAGCAATAATCGTAAACGCAACAGCACCCGTCCCTGGCTCAGCATAGCAGGCCGGCAACATGGTGCTCACGTCAACGTACTGGCCGGTCGGCCAGAGGATCGTCGAACATGAGCAGTCTGGTTCAAAACGCTTGGCGCAGGATCTTACCGCGAAGCTTGGCCGCGGCTTTTCCGAACGCAACCTCCGCCAGATGCGGCTTTTCTATCTGGGCTGGCGGGAATTCGGCAGACGCCGTCTGCCAAATCTATCTCGTGGCCGGGGTTCCCGCTGGCTTGGTCCCACTACGTCCGGATGCTCTCCATCGCCGATCGCAACGCACGGGAATGTTATGAGCGTGAGGCGCTTGTGGGTGGCTGGTCGGCCCGTCAGCTCGATCGGCAGATCGCCAGTCTCGCGTACCAGAGAACGCGCGGCGCAAGACCGCGTTCCACCAAAGAAGAGACTCTGCCCGCCGACACGCATGTGAGAGATCCATTCGTCTCGGATTCCTAAATTTGAAAGACGAATATTCGGAGACAGAGCTCGCAAATGGTCTCATTCAGAGCCTCGAGCAGTTTCTGTTGGAACTGGGTAACGATTTCGGTAGACTTGAAACTCAGTTCACGCATGCCGATGCCGGCCAGATGCACCTGTATTTGAACTACGCACGCGAGCATTGGACTCATGCGCATGAGCATCCGCCGGTAGGGTTGATTCTGTGCTCGGAAAAAGACGCGGCGGTTGCGCATTATGCTCTGGGCAACTTCGGGAACCAAGTGCTTGCGCGCGAATACCAACTGAATCTTCCTAACGAAGCGGAAATCGCGGCGCGAATCGACGCTGCGCGAAGACTGCTCTCAGCCGCGCCGCCCCGTTTCGAACTTCCCGACGAGTGATCATCCAGGATGGCCAGCCGTTTCGATGTAAGCGATTAGCTGATTCACTTCACAGGCGGCGAATGCGTAGAAGATGCATTCACCAGATTGAGAGCGATCATTCGCGAAGGCCGACTCATCGGCGGCAGCCGAATGATCCGCGGTGGCTATCGGTTCAATGAGAGCATCGAGAGAAACGAGGGGCTGGCCAAGGACGAAATCCGCGGCCGAAATTTTGCCATGGGATCTCACACGTAATTTCTGGCCGAACAAGGGGTGCCCGCGGTAGTGGGCTGCGAGGCGATCAAAGCGGCGGGATCGAACCGCGAACGATGGATGGCACGGGAGGAAAAGCGGAGCACAGGAAGGTGAGCTACGGAAACCGCTACGCCAAAAAGCGAAGGCCGCTCAACCGAGCGGCCTTTTTCTTGAAATTTTGGTGCGGATGAGAGGACTTGAACCTCCACTCCCTTGCGAGAACATGGACCTGAACCATGCGCGTCTGCCAATTCCGCCACATCCGCATTCCGTGGCAGACTCCATTTTTCCAGACCGCAGAGGTGGAGTCAACCTTTGCGGAAAGCTGCGCCTTGCGGCGCTTACTCTACGTCAACGCCCATACTGCGGGCGGTACCGGCCACCGAGCGCATGGCCGCCTCGACATCGAAACAGTTGAGGTCGGGCATCTTCACCTTGGCGATCTCCTCGATCTGCGCCTTGGTGATTATGCCGACCTTGTTCTTGTGCGGCTCGGCCGAGCCCTTCGCCAGGTTGACCGCGCGCTTGATCAGGATCGGCACCGGCGGCGTTTTCGTGATGAAGGTGAACGAGCGATCCAAAAAAATGGTGATCACCACCGGGATGATCAGCCCTTCCTGGTCCTTGCCCGACGTCTTCGCATTGAACGCCTTGCAGAAGTCCATGATGTTCACGCCCTGCGGACCGAGTGCCGTTCCAACCGGAGGCGCCGGGGTGGCCTTGCCGGCCGGAATCTGCAACTTCACCTGAGCGGTAACTTTCTTTGCCATACGTTAAACCTTTTCCACCTGCAGAAATTCGAGTTCGACGGGCGTGGCCCTGCCGAAAATGGTCACCATCACGCGCAACGTTCCGCGCTCTGTGTTGACCTCGTCCACTTTCCCCGAGAAGTTTGCGAACGGACCTTCCACGATCCGGACGGAGTCGTTCTTTTCGAACGTCATCTTGGGCCGCGGCCGCTCCGCCGAGGATGCCTGGCGGTACAGAATCTGGTTCACTTCATCGGCGCTCAACGGCACGGGGGAATTGCCGCCGCCTACAAAGCCCGTCACCCGGGGCGTGTTCTTCACTTCATGCCACAGGGTGTCGTTCATTTCCATTTCCACCAGCACGTAGCCCGGATACACGAGCCGCTTGCTGGTGACTTTCTTGCCGTTCCGCAGCTCCACCACTTCTTCGGTCGGAATCAGGATCTGGCCGATCTTGTCGGCGAAACCGAATGCGTCCGAGCGCGTTCGCAACGATTCGGCGACTTTGTTTTCGAACCCCGAATAGGTGTGGATGATGAACCACTTCTTCGGCGAGGACTCGTCGTAGCCCTGCGGCGCGGCGGCCGCTTCTTCGTCTACGGGCTCTACGGGCTCTTCCGCGGACTCCTCAGCGGGCTCCTCCGCGGCAGGCTCCTCCACGGCGGGTTCCTCCGCGTCCGGTTCGTCTACGGCGGGTTCGTCCACGGCAGGTTCGTCCGTGTCCGGTTCGTCCACGGCAGGCTCCTCCGCGGGCAGTTCTCCGGCCTGTTCCGCCGTCTCTCCGGGCTGCTCGTCGAAGGTATCGTTGTCGTCGGCTGCCATAGTCGCCTATTTCTGGAAGAAGTTCAGGATTCCCTGTATGCTGCTATGGAGCACCGTGTCCACGACTTCGAAATACGCCGCGAACATGAAGACCGCGAAAATCACGACGGCCGTAGTGCTCTCCACCTGTTTGCGGTTCGGCCAGGTCACACGGCGCATTTCGAGCTTCAGCTCGTTGACATAGTCCCTGGTGCTTTGGACCATTTCTTTGACATCGGCCATAGCTTTTCCTTGCTGCTCCCTGAGATGTGGAAGGGTGGTTGGCAGGGGCGGAGGGATTCGAACCCCCACTCGCGGTTTTGGAGACCGCTGGTCTGCCGTTAAACCTACGCCCCTAACGTCACACCCCCCGAAAGTCCCGGGGGGCATCTACTTATTCTACTTGATTTCCTTATGCGCCTGGTGTTTGCGGCAATGGCGGCAGAACTTCTTCATTTCCAGCCGTTCCGTCGTGGTCTTCTTATTCTTGGTCGAAGAATAGTTCCGGTTCTTGCACTCGGTGCACTGGAACGTAATGATGTCGCGAGGCATTTCTCGAATACTCCTACTTTACGATTTCGGTCACGGTGCCGGCGCCCACCGTGCGGCCGCCTTCGCGAATCGCGAAGCGCAAGCCTTTGTCCATTGCCACCGGCGTAATCAGTTCCACCAGCAGGTCCACGTTGTCGCCGGGCATCACCATCTCGGTGCCTTCCGGTAGCTGCGCCACTCCCGTCACGTCCGTCGTGCGGAAGTAGAACTGCGGCCGGTACCCTTTGAAGAACGGCGTGTGACGTCCGCCTTCTTCCTTGCTCAACACGTATACCTGTCCCTTGAACGTGGTGTGCGGCGTGATCGAGCCGGGCTTCGCAATCACCTGCCCGCGCTCCACATCCTCTTTGTTGATGCCGCGCAGCAGCAGACCCACGTTGTCCCCGGCGCGCCCTTCGTCCAAGAGCTTCTTGAACATTTCGACGCCCGTCACCACCGTGGAGCGCGTGTCGCGGAAGCCCACGATCTCCATCGCCTCGCCCACCTTGCAGATCCCGCGCTCGATGCGTCCCGTCACCACCGTGCCGCGGCCCTGAATCGAGAAAATATCTTCGATCGGCATGATGAACGGCTTGTCGATGGCGCGCTCCGGCATCGGAATGTAGTTGTCCACCGCCTCCATCAGCTCGTCCACCGTCTTTTCCCACTCCGGCTCGCCGTTCAGCGCGCCCAGAGCCGAAACCCGCACCACCGGCAGATCGTCGCCCGGGAACTGGTAGGTCTTCAGCAGCTCGCGCACTTCCAACTCCACCAGGTCCAGCAGTTCCGGATCGTCCACCATGTCCACTTTGTTCATGGCCACCACGATGTACGGCACGCCCACCTGCCGCGCCAGCAGAATGTGTTCCCGCGTCTGCGGCATGGGTCCGTCCGTCGCCGCCACCACCACGATGGCGCCGTCCATCTGCGCCGCGCCCGTGATCATGTTCTTGATGTAGTCGGCGTGTCCCGGGCAATCCACGTGGGCGTAATGCCGCTTGGCCGTCTCGTATTCCACGTGCGCCACCGCGATCGTGATTCCGCGGGCTTTTTCTTCCGGCGCGTTATCGATCGAATCGAAGCTCCGGAATTTGTTCTTCGGATTGTGCTTGGCCAGCACCTTCGTGATCGCCGCCGTCAGGGTGGTCTTGCCGTGATCGATGTGCCCGATCGTCCCGATATTTACGTGCGGCTTGCTGCGGTCGAATTTTTCCTTTGCCATATCAACGCCTTCTCTGTACGGAGTTCGCTACAGGAGGTCCGCCGCATGCGTGCCGGCGGAGAAAATCTGGAGCCGTTGACCGGGCTTGAACCGGTGACCTCGTCCTTACCAAGGACGCGCTCTACCAACTGAGCTACAACGGCCCTGAACTACAGTGTACGAAAAAACAGCTGGTGGACGGGGGAGGATTCGAACCTCCGTAGCTCCAAGGAGCGACAGGTTTACAGCCTGTTGCCATTAACCGCTCGGCCACCCGTCCAGCCCTTCACCCGCACAACGACCCACCGAAGCGAGATTCACCATGCGGGGAAACTATAAGCATACAAAGATCGGTAGGCGTGGTGCAACCGGATCATTGGCTGGACTTGGCTCCAGCCCAGTCCAGCCGCGGAATTCGACCTCCTGAAAGTCTCCCGCCGGGCGCAGCGCACCGGGTAGACGACGGCAGTATCCCTCGCTTAATTAATCAGATACATCCTGAGCCGGTGCCGCGCCTCGCTCACGCGCGGCTCAGTTCGTCAGGTAGACGACGGCCCAGGGACGAAGATTGCGCCGGAACGTAGCCAGCCGTTGCGATTTTCGACAAGCGCCGGAGCGGGTGCCGAAAGATACCCGTTCCGGCGTTTTCTTTTGTGACCCCCCAGCCTCGCGCCGCATCCCTTGTGACAGGATAAAGACATGTACCGGAGAGGGATTTTCACCGCACTCGTCTGCCTGTTCGCCGGAGGTCTGGTCACCTTCATCGCCGGCCAACAGAAACTGCCGCTTCCAGCCCCCTTTGCCACGCCCTCGGTCCGCAACGGTCCGAACGTGATTTCGCAGCCTGAGGGTGCGAAATTGAATCTGCCGGCCGGCTTCCAGATGGAGGTCTGGGCCGAAGGGTTCCAGGTCCCGCGCTATATGATGTTGGGGCCAACAAATGAAGTTTTGATCACCGACTCCGTCCAGGCCGGCCGCGGCGGCGTGTACATTCTGCCCGGCAAGGGCCAGGAGCGCAAACAGGTCATCGGCGGATTGACCCGCCCCTACGGCATGGCTATGCACGACGGCTACCTGTACGTGGGCGAGCCGGATTCGATCAAGCGCTATAAATACGACTCCAAGGCGCAAACCGCCGGCCCAGGCGAAGAGATCGTCTCTCTCAAAGGCATGGGCCAAGGCCACTGGACCCGCACCCTCCTGTTCGACCGCGAAGGAAAGAAGCTGTACGTGGGCGTCGGCTCCGGCTCCAACGTATCGCCCGGAGAGGACCCCCGGCGCGCCGCTATCAACCGCTACAATCCGGATGGCACCGGGCACGAGATCTTCGCCTCCGGCACGCGCAACCCCACCGCCATCCACTGGTATCCCGAAACCGACACGCTTTGGGCCGCCGTGCAGGAGCGCGACGAACTGGGCGACAACCTGGTGCCGGACTACTTCACCCACATCCAGCAAGGCGGTTTCTACGGCTGGCCCTACGCTTATGCCGGGCCCCACGAAGACCCCCGCAACAAGGGCCAGAAGCCGGACCTGGTGGCGAAGACGATCCAGGGCGACGTGCTTCTCGGCTCGCACGTGGCGGTCATCGATTTCACCTTCTACACCGGCTCGCAGTTCCCGCAAGAGTATCGCGGCGGAGCGTTTCTGGCTTTCCACGGCTCGTGGAATCGTTCCGAGCGCGTGGGCCAGTCGGTCGTCTTCATCCCGTTCAAAGACGGCAAACCGTCCGGCCCGATCAAGGAAATTGTCACCGGTTGGATGATCTCCCCGGACAAAACCGAAGTCTGGGGCAGGCCGGTTGCCGTGATGCAGATGCCCGACGGCAGTCTGTTGATCTCCGACGACGGCGGCCACAAGGTCTGGCATCTGAGTTACAAAGGTTAGCTTGCGCCTGGTTCTGGCTATTCTGATCGGCGGGGGCGTGGCCGTGGCGGCTGCGCCCTTTTCGCATAAGCTGCACCTCCAGATGCAGTTGACCTGTACGGGGTGCCACACGGCCGCCGCCTCCAGCACGCGCCTTGAAGACAATCTGCTCCCGCGCAAGGAAGTCTGCCAGGGCTGCCACGATGACCGTACCATTCCGGCGCCGCCCACCGTCCGCCTGGCCCGCTTCAATCACGCCCTGCACCTGAAACTCGGCAACGCCGCGCCGCGGATCGCCGCCGCCATCGACAGAGGCGACTACCTCCAGCCCGCTGGCGACACGCGCCGCTTTCTCAACACCGCCAACGCCTGCGAGGCCTGCCATCGCGGCCTCGAAGAATCCGACCAGGTGACCCACGCCGCCATGCCTCGAATGGCCGACTGCCTGGTTTGCCATGGAGACCGCATCCAGCCCCCGTTTACCTGCCGGCAATGTCACGCCGAGGACCCCGGCCTCAAGCCTGCCTCACACACTGCCAACTTCATGGACACCCATTCGAGCGGCAAGTTGCAACTGGACAAACCCTCCTGCGCCGTTTGCCACGGCCGGGAATTCACCTGCATGGGTTGCCATTAGTCGCGCCTGTGGCGGTCCGGCCACAGTGGCGCGGCCTCGCCGCCCCGTAATTCCAGAAGCTGCTTTGCTTGGAACTGAAATTGCTCAAGATTTTTTCCGGAGGAGACGGCGGATGCCGGTCGCGAAGATAACGGGACAGGGTTTGGCGGCGATGACGGTTTCCGTCGGTCTGCTCTGGTGCTGCGTAATTGGCCAGCGTGCCACGGAACGGCGAGCCTTCGCCGAACGCAACCGCGTCATGCAGGAAGTGAACCGCAATCCGCGGCACCGGCCTCCCCAGCCCGTTTCCGTTCCCCTGCGGCCCCATTTACGCCCTCCCCAACCCGACGCCGGCTAATAATTCCGCGAACTCTCCAAGCCTTGCTTGCGTAACAATCAGGGTATGCAAGCGACATCCATGCCGTCCGAACGGGCTGTTCGCCGCGCGTTTTGGCTCGCTATCGTTCTGGGGTGCCTCTCGCTCGTAGGCATCGCGTTTTCGCCGGTCCCGGCAGCGATCAATGCCGCCATCCTGTTTGTCCTCGCCTTCGCTTTACGCAACGGAGGCGCAGGCCCGGCCCTGGCGCTCGGAGGCTTCCTGCTGGTGCGGATCGTCGCCGGTTTGCCGCAGGTCACCGGCGCCACCCTGCGGCAGTTTGCGCTTGCCTCCGTGCTTCCGCTCGCCATCGCGGCGTTCGCGTTTTGGGCTGCATGGGTGGCCTGGCACAGTCCGAAACCCCGGCGCGTCGCACCGTGGATGCTGGCAGTCGGCGTCTATGCCGCCTATGCGTTCATGTTCGGCGGCTACTTCATGCCCTCCGGAGCCATGTCGCCCACGCTGATGCCCGGCGACACCCTGCTCACCGAGTCCGCCACCTGGCGCCTCGGACGCTCACCGCGGCACGGCGACCTGTTGGTCTTCCGCTACCCGCCCAATCCCAGGCAGATCTTCATCCAGCGCGTCGCCGGTCTTCCGGGCGACCGCATCCGCATCGAACACAAGCAGCTCTTCCGCAACGGCGCCCCGGTTCCCGAACCCTACGCGGTGCACACCTCTTCGTTCGAAGACCCGTACCGCGACAACTTCCCATCGCCGCCCGATACCATCCACTTCGTCTCGCAGCGAGCCATGCTGGAACACGTCAGTGGAAGCGAGATCGTGGTGCCGCCCGGCAGCTATTTCGTCCTCGGGGACAATCGCGACGATTCGCTCGACAGCCGCTACTGGGGCTTCATAGGCCACACCGACATCGTCGCCTCGCCCGTCCTGGTTTACGACTCGCACGCAACTGAAGACCGGCCGGACGCTTTGCGGACCGTGCGAAACCTGCGTTGGAACCGCCTTCTGCGGCCGCTGTAGGGCGCCCGTTCGCTCAACCCACCAGCACGGCTTCGTTGCGCAGTTCGCCGATTTCGGGGATCCGGATGGTGACCACGTCGCCGGCCGCGAGCGCCGCTTCGGCGGTGACGATAATCCCCGTTCCGGTCAGCACCACCGTGCCCGCCGGCACGTGGTTCGCGCGCAGCAGGTATTCGAGCAGGACTTCGAATTTGCGGTGCAGCTTCGCCGTGTTCACTGCCCCCGAGAACAGCTGCTTGCCGTCGCGCTGGATGACGCACGTCATGTCCAGGTTGTACGGGTCGGTCAGTTCGTCCGGAGTCACCATGGCCGGCCCCAGCGCGCAACAGCCGTCGTAGACCTTCGATTGCGGCAGGTACAGCGCATTTTCGCGCTCGATGTCCCACGCCGAAACATCGTTGGCCAGGGTGTACCCGGCGATCTTGCCACGGCTTCCGAGCACCAGCGCGAGCTCCGGTTCGGGAGCGGTGAAACTGGAATCCGAGCGGATGCCGATCTGCTTTCCGGTGGGCACGCAGACGCGGGCCGTGCCCTTGAAAAAGATTTCGGGCCGCGATTCGCGGTACACGTGCGCGTACATTCCTTCCCGCGTGCCGTGCTCCGCATCGCGGAACGAAGCGCTGGTTTCGTACGTGCACCCGCACGCCCACACCTCCGGCGGATTTACCGGCAGCAGCGGGTCCAGCGCCTCTCCGTGCCGAGCCGCCAGTTCTCCCGCCAGCTTGCCCAGCGGCTCGCCTATCGCTTCCGCGCGCCGGATCAGGTCGAGCATGCTGTGCTCCGGGATCGGCCGCGCGAGTCCATCTTCAAATAGCGCCGCTACTACGGCGCCGTGCCATCGAACTTGTCCAAGATGCATTTAATATTTCAGGTAAACGGTTTTGTAGTCGCTGTAGAATTCCAGCGCCGCGGGCCCCTGCTCCTTCGGCCCGAAACTGGAATCTTTGGTCCCGCCGAAGGGCAGTTGATATTCTACGCCAGCACTGGGCAGATTGACAGTCAGGAGTCCGGCCTCGGCCCGGTAGACGTATTCGAACACGCGCGAAAGGTTGGTCGTCTGAATGGAAGACGAGAGCCCGAACGGAATGTTGTTGGCGATGCGCATGGCGTCTTCGAAGTCGCGCGCCCGCATGATGGCGAGCACGGGCCCGAAAATCTCCTCCTGCGCGATGGTGTGCCGCTCTTCGACATCCGCAAAAACCGTGGGCTCGACGAAATAGCCCTTGGCCAGCGCGCCGTCGGTCAGCCGCCGCCCGCCGCACAAAGGCTCGCCGCACTCCTTCCGCCCGATCTCGATGTAGCGCAGGTCGGTCTGCATCTGCCGCTCGTCCACGCACGGCCCGATCTCGATGCCCGGCTGCATGCCGTCTCCCACCTTGAGTTTCTTCGTGCGCTCGACCACGGCGGCCACGAAGCGGTCGTAAATGGAGTCTTCGACGATGGCCCGGCTGGTAGCGGTGCATTTCTGCCCGGTGGAGAAGAACGCCGCATTGACCACGTTCTCCACGGCTGGAGTAAAATCCGCGTCGGCCAGCACGATGGTGGGGTTCTTGCCGCCCATCTCCAGTTGGATCCGCAGCCGCCGCCGCGACGCCGCCTGGTGCACCGATTCGCCCACTCCGCACGAGCCGGTGAACGACACCGCTTTGAGCGGACCCGCGTTCACCAGCGCCTCGCCCAGTTCGCCTCCCGGCCCGCAGACGAAGTTCACCACGCCCCGCGGCGCGCCCGCTTCGTGCAGCGCCTCTACGATCCGCCACGCGCTCAAAGGCGCGGCCGATGCCGGCTTCACCACGATGGTGTTCCCGCAAATCAGCGCGGGCGCCATCTTCCAGGCGGGAATCGCGCTCGGAAAATTCCACGGCGTGATCAGCCCCACTACCCCGATGGGTTTGCGGATGGCAAACATGTGCACCCGGTCGCGTTCGGAGGGCACCAGCATACCCGGCATGCGCGAGCCCTCGCCGGCGAAATAGCGGAAAATGTTGATGGAACGCCGCACCTCGCCGCGCGCCTCGGGAAGCGTTTTGCCCTCTTCCCGCGTCATGTCCGCGGCCACCTGTTCGAACTTCCGGTCCAGAATGTCGGCCGCTTTGAAGAGAATGTTCCCGCGCGCCGGACCGCTCATCGCGGACCATGCCGGAAGCGCGGCGGATGCAGCCGCGGCCGCGGCCTCGATATCCTGCTTCGTGCCGCTCACGAAATTGCCGACGAGCTCATTCGTGTTCGCCGGGTTGCGGTTTTCTAAAACTCCTCCCGTCACCCACTCGCCGTTGATGTAATTTGCGAAAGTTTCAGCCATAAAAAGTGTGCCTGTCAGAACTCCACCTTGGGTGCGGTGCGGGCGCCGGGCTCGGTGGTGAAGTAAGCGTTGTTGCGCGTGAAGCCCGACATGGAAGCGACGATATTCTGCGGAAATTGCTGGATCTGCGCGTTGTACCTTTCCAAAGTCTCATTGTACTTGCGCCGCTCCACCGCAATGCGATTCTCCGTCCCGGCCAGTTCATCCTGCAGCCGAAGAAAATTTTCGTTGGACCGCAGTTGCGGATAATTCTCCGAAATCACCAGCAGCCGCGACAACGCGTTGCTGAGCTGGCCGTTGGCGGCAATCCGGTCTTCCGGCGTGCGCGCGCCCACCAGCGCGGCGCGGGCGTTGGCGATGTTCGCAAATACCTCGGTTTCGTGCTGCGCGAATCCCTTCACCGTATTCACCAGGTTCGGAATCAGGTCGGCCCGCCGCTGCAGAGCCACATCCACCTGCGACCACTGCGCGTTGATGGCCTCCCGCTGGTTGACCAGGTTGTTTCTCACGCTGACGAACTTGCCGCCCACTCCGAGCAGCAAAACCACCACGATGAGCAGGATGATAAGACCGATTTTCACGTCGTTCTCCTATTTTTCCAGCCGGTCCACGGCGTCGATTACGGTGGAGATGGCCAGCAGGTACGAACCGAGAAGCGCGACGGGCTCCACGTCCCGCGGCTTCATGCGATCTTCCCGGATGTCCAATAGTTTGTCAAACGGAAGCGCGTCGATACCGAAGTTTTCTTTGGTCTTTTGTACTACCTCGCGTTTGTTGGCCGGCCGCTCCACGCCGTGCAGCATCAGCGCGTGCCGGAACAGGACGCAGAAGGTGGATACCGAATCGAGCAGCAGCCGGCGCAGCAGGTCCGGCTCGGAAAGCATCCCGGCGGCCTTCTGGCGCAAGCGCAGCATTTTGGCGCGAAGATCGTGCTCCACCTGCGCCCGGTAAAACACGTGGCCGATTTGCATGCCGGTCACCAGGTCCCGGCCGTGCAGCAGCCGGTTCTGCCGCTGGATATCCTGAAACTCGATGGCGAAACAGTCCGCCGAACTTGCCAGTTCCCGCTCGCTCAACAGCAGCGGCGAGGGACTGCCCTGCTCTCTCCACCAGCGGAAGATCTCTTCGCTGACGCGTAGCTCATCCGGCGTAACCCGCGAAAGCACGCATAGAATATTGAGGTCGCTGAATTTTCCGTCGTAGTCTCCGGCCGCGCCGGAGCCGTACAGCACGACCGAAATCAGCCGCTCTCCGAACGCTTTGCGCAGTTTTCCGACCAGTTGTTCCAGGAGCTTTTCCATATCCGTCTCACCAGTCGCTGGAGGCGCCGCCGCCTCCGAAGTCTCCGCCTCCGAACCCGCCGAAGCTGTCGCCTGAATCGTAGCCGCCGAACCCGCCGCTGCCCCGCCCGCCCCAGGTAGAGCGTCCCATCAGGTTGCCCAGCAGCAGCGCCGCCAGCAGTCCTCCGCCACCGCCACCGCCGCGTCCGCCGCGTCCCCGGCGCCCTCCGCCGCGAAACAGCATCAGCAGCAGGAAGATCCCTCCAATCACGAGCGGCCACGGAATGGAATCGGAGGGCCTCGCCCGCACGCGCCGCGGAAGGTTCTCACTGATGGTCACGCCCTTGGCCTTAGCCGCGGCCTCGCCCAGCGTTTCGGCCGCGGCCATCATCGCCTCGCCGTACTGCTGCTGCCGCAGGGCCGGCCGCATTTCACGCAAAATGCTGCCCGCCAGGCCGTCCGGCAGGATCGGCTCCAGCCCGTACCCGATCTCCAGCCGGCTGCGCCGGTCGCCGATCGACAGCAGCAGCAGAATTCCTTCGTTCTGCCCCCGCTGCCCCACGCCCCACGCGCGGGCGATGGTGTTCGCCACGTCTTCGATCGGCTCGCCCTGCAAGGACGGAATCGTCACCAGCGCAAGCTGCACCTTGGTGGCGCGCTCCACCGCACCCGCGTAGGACTCCAGCCGCTGCCGGCTGCCCGCATCGATGACGCCGGCGAAATCGCTGACGTAGCCCTGAGGGCGCAGCGTTTTCCAGTCCACGGCGAACAGGCCGGAAGCGCACCAGAGCAGCAACAGGCCAAGCCGTAACCGCTTAATCATCTGTCGCTTCAGTGTACTACGCGCTCCCGCTTTTACAGCGCGCCCGGGTGCTGCTAAAATGGTGTCGTTCCTGGGACGTCGTCTAACGGTAAGACTGCAGACTCTGGATCTGCGTATCGGGGTTCGAATCCCTGCGTCCCAGCCAACCCCGCTTATCGCCGCCCCCGGCTGCCCGTCAGAAGTACCGGCAACAGGCCTTCATTACGATCGTTCAGAAATTCCGAAATGCGGACGGCATTCTGTCTCAGCAAACCTTTGATAATCGGGAGTGGGAAATCGCATTCTTCACGATGGAGCACCTTAGGCGGCCAGCCCCGACTTACGCTTAGAGCGACAAAGTCGGCATCCGTGGTAACAATCGAATGATCGTTCTCTTTCGCCCACTCCCAAATAACGCTATCGGAACCCTGCTTCAATCCAACGTCGCGCACATGGGTCAAGAAGGGAAATAACGAGGCCAGCCGCTCCACCAGTCGTGGAGAGAGATTCTCGTCCAACAGCAGCTTCACCCGATTTTAGTCCTGCGGCCGGTTTCGGCCGCAAACCGGTAAACGGCGGGGAAATCGTCTCTCTCCAAATCCGGATGCTCATCGAGGATCTGCGCCTCGGTCATCCCGGCGCCGAGCCAAGCAAGGATGTCCCAGACGGTTATTCGCAAGCCGCGCACGCACGGTTTGCCCCCGCGCTTCCCGGGTTCAATCGTGATTCTCTCTATTCCTGCCGGCATGGGCATGCCTCTTGCAGAATGGTACTCCAAGGCGCCGGACTACTGCATCGGAACCACGCCAGAGTTCGAAATGGGTCCCCGACGGCCAGCCAAACCCCTAAGCCGCGAATCGCAGAATTCCGACTTCGGCGCCGCTCTTGACCGCTGACTCGGCCTTCTCCAAGCCCTGCGCGGCTACCTCGCTGGAAAGATAGTACTCCCCGCAGTTTTCACAGACACTGGCGGCACCTGTTTTAGGATCACAATGGTGTCTCCACGCTGCAGCGTCACAGTGGCGATCCCGCTACGGGTTGTTCCATTCCTGCAGATTACGCAGTTCCTCGTTCGGAAGTCGCTCTGGCTTCCAACGAGGAGGCAGGCCCTTTGCATCGTCGCGTGGCCGCTGAAGACCATCCGCCCACAGTCCATGAATCGCTTTTTATGATAACAACTACCGCCTCACGGCCGGCTGACCACGCCAGAGTTCGAAATGCGTCCACGCCGGCAAGCCAAGCCCGCCGCCCCAACGCTTCGAGCGAGTTGTTTCTCCGCAATCGCCCCCGGCTGCGGGAATTCTCAGGCCAACCTGCCGCGCGGATATCAAAGCGGAACACTAACCAGTACTAACCCATGCTTCCCCGCCTTCACCCCGCGCAGGCGGGGCTTATGAACCTCGTGATTCGGGCGTAGTATCGGGTCATGAACCTCCTGGCCGCAACGGTCCTCAGCCTCTTCGCCGTCTTATCCTTCCGGATCTGGCGGAATCGCCATCACCGCCGGCGCGAGGCGCGGCAGCACGCGATGCTGCTCCGCGCATTGGGGTTGGCGGTGGCGATGGACCCGGCGAATTCCGGTGCGGAGTAGATCCGCGCTTTTTTGTGGACCGATTGGTGGCCCGATTGCGCGTTTTTAAAAGAACTTGAAGGACCCATTCCATCGGAGTACACTGACCGAAGCCCACAAATACTTTGTAAACAGCGGGAACTCGCAGAATCGGATTCGCTTCCGCCCCCAAAATCGGATGACCCCTAAACTAATGAAACTGACATTCGCAGGATTCGCGTTGGCAGCAGTGTTCTCTTCGGGAATGCAGGCTGCCGACATCAGCACGACACTAGCGGTAAACGCAACCTTGACGATCGGTGCGTCCATCAGCGCAACGGGCACGGCGACCCTGACCGGCATCGGCAGCGGCACCTTCACCGGCTCACTGCCGTTAAGCGCCATCGTCGGCACCGAACCCGCCAACGCGCCATTCATAATCGCGCTTTCCGGCGGCAGCGACACCCTCACAGGAAACCTGGTGATTCCCACGAGCCTGTTTGGCGGCGGGACGGCCGCTAACGGCTCCGCTACGATCACGGGTGGGACCGGCACGTACGCCGGCGCCACCGGATCGTTTCCGACGCTCGCCGGAACCGGCGGAATCGAGGGTGCCAGCATCAAGGTCTCGTTCACCGGCCCCGGCACCATCACTACCGGCGGGAGCGGCGGTCCCGGCCCCGGCACGTCCACCACCGTCATCACCGATGTTCTGGATGCGGGCAGCTACACCGAGAGGATCGCCCAAGGCAGCGTGTTCGTGGTCAAAGGCTCGAACCTCGCGCCGTCCGGACTGAAGCAGTTCGGCTTCCCCCTACCCACCTCGAGCGACGGCGTGAAGATCGCCTTTACTCCAGCAACCGGCGGCTCCGAAGTCGACGCATTCCTGGTCTACACCTGCAACACCGACCTCTATGGTTGCGTCGGCAACAAGACGCAACTGGCAGCGGTGCTTCCCTCCAGTCTCGCAGTGGGCAACTACAACGTCACAGTTACCAACGGCACCTCGGTCAGCGCTCCATTTCCTGTGAGTGTCGTGCAGCGCAAGATCGGCCTGCTGACTCAATCCACAGACGGCAGCGGCCTCGCCACCGTCCAGAACTACATCTCGCCGAGCCAGCTCGATATCGACCGCTTCACCGCCGGCAGCGTGGGCGGATACACCATCTCGCCGGCGAAACCCGGCCAGATACTGATTGCCTGGGCCACCGGAATGGGTCCGGTGCCTGGCGGCGACAACACACCGTCCGCAGGCTACGATTTCGCAGCCAACGGGGTCACCGTTAAGGTGCTGGTCGGCGGAGTGAGCATCACGCCGCTGTATGCCGGGCGCGCTCCAGGCCTCGCCGGCGCGGACCAGATCAATTTCGAATTGCCCAACAACGTCCCCACCGGCTGCACCGTTCCGTTCCAGGTTTCGGTCAACGGCGTTCTCAGCAATCCGACGTTCATATCCATTGCGCCGAACGGCTCCGCCACTGCCTGCGTTTCCGACGCTTTCACGGAGGCTCAGTTGAAGCAGTTCGACCAGGGCGGCACCTATACAGTCGGCAGCTTCGAATTGATTTCCGTTTCCACCACCATTTCCGGCGCCGGCACCTTCAAATCGTCCTCAGCCTCGGGAGGGTTCGCGCAGATTAGCGGTTTCAAGCTCGATTCGGCGGCTCAGTACCAAGCCGCAGCGTCGGGAACCGGGGCGTGCTACGTCAGCCGCGTGGTAGGCAGCCAGGAGCAGGTCGGCTCGGGTGGAACCGTCAAATACCTGGACGCCGGCGCGGTCACGCTGAACGGTCCCGCGGGATCGAACATCAACAACCTGGCGCTGACCCGGGATGCCACGTACGGCAACTATTTCCTCTCCCTCGGAACCGAGGGATTTTCGATACCCGGTCAGGTCGCCGCCAACATCATCGCCGGCACCTACTCGCTGGCCGGAGCCGGAGGCAAGGACGTCGGTGCATTCAACGCCTCGGTGACTCTCGGCGCTCCGCTGACGGTGACCGGCGGCCTGCCCACAGCCGTTACAAGGAATTCCGGCCTGACCCTGAACTGGACGGGCGGCAACTCCTCGGACCTGGTGCAGATCGGAGGCTCGGCGGGCACGATCACCGGCAGCGGCTCAGACGCTATCCATGACCAGACCTCCTTCCTTTGCACCACCACGGCGGGCAAGGGAACATTCACGGTGCCAGCTTCGATCTTGAATCAGTTGCCGGCGGTTTCCACTTCCGACTTGAACTCGGAAAAGGCATTCGGCTCACTGTACGTCTATTCGACGGTGAATCCGACCGGGTCCAACGGCCTGTTCAGCGCGCCTTTGACAGCCGGCGGTTCCATCGACGCGGGCTTCTTCTTCGCCCTCACCGGGACGTCCGCACCGGCCTCGTTTCAGTAGTCTTTTTCACAATCCGGCAGGGTGGTCCTAGTACCGTACCCTGCCGGAGAGTGCAACTCTGTGGGGGAAATTTCGTCTACCTTAGTGGAGGTAAGGATTATGACCACCGCTATTGAACGTGTCAATTTGTGCGAGGCGATCCTTGGCCTCATTCAGGAAAAGCGCGCCCAGACGGGCGACGAATCTCTTGGAATGGACATCGAACGCGCGGTGATCGACGCCCAGTTCAACGAACTGGAGGCCGAGATTCTCGAGAATCCCGGCGCCTTCGAACCGTGGCTGGTTCGCCGCCGCCGCGTCAACTGAAGCTGGCGCGGCAAACACCCCAAACTGATATCATCCTGAGTGAAATGCGCCGGATAGCCATTTCCGCTATGCTGTTTTGCGCCTTGGCGTCGGCCCAGCAGAATCGCGACTTGCGCCTTGAACCCGATCAGCCCGCGAACCCCCTTGGCGACCGCGGCCTTCGCTGGGCGCTGGTGGTAGGCATATCCAAACACGAGAACCTGCCGCCACAGGCCCAGTTGCGGTTCGCGGATCGCGACGCCGAGGATTTCGCCGCCTTCCTTCGCAGCACCGCGGGCGGATCCCTTCCACCCGCGCGAATCCGCCTGCTCACCAACGAACAGGCCACCTTGGCCGGAATCCGCGCCGGTCTCGAAGAGTGGCTCGCCGGATCGGCGGGACCGAACGATATCGTCTACATCTTCTTCGCCGGGCACGGCGTGACCGCCGAACGCAACGAGTCCTTTTTCGTCGCCTACGATTCGGACCCCCAGAATCTCCACGCGACCGCGCTCCCGTTCGCCGAGGTGGATGAGGTCTTGAGCAACCGCTTGCGTGCCGGCCTCGCCATCGTGGCCGTGGACGCCTGCCATAGCGGCAGCCTTGGCTGGTCCACGTATTCGTCGGATCCTCCGGATCGAACCAGCGAATCGCTGGCCCAGATCGGACGGCGCGACCGCTCTTTTTTGAAACTGCTGGCCTCCCGGCCCAGCGAACGGTCGTTCGAAGATGTCCGCTGGAGCGGCGGCCACGGAGTCTTCACCTATGCGCTGCTCCAGGGCCTTCGCGGCCAGGCAGACCGCGATGCGGACGGCATCGTGCGCGCCGGAGAAGTGATCGACTACCTCGGCCGGGTCGTCCCGGAGGAGACCGAATCCCGCCAGCATCCACGCGTAGCCGGCACGTTTGACGCCCGCATTCCCATGGCCACGGACGTCCCGATCCCGAAACCTGCCACCGTGTCTTCGCTGGACGTTTCCGGTCCCACGGGCAGCGCCGTTTACGTAGACAACACCTTTCGCGGGGCCGTTCGTGCGGACGGCACCTTGCGGATCGAGGGCCTGGGAATGGGCACCCACCGGCTTTCCGTGGATTTCGGCGAGGGCAGCACGCTGGAGGGCCGGTTCACGCTCACCGCCAGCCTGGGGCGGATGAATATTCCCAAACCTGCGCCGAGTCCCCTTGGCGGACTGCGTTCCCGCATTGCCGCCGGCCAGGTGCTCGAGCCCGGCGGGGCCTGGGATTTCTACCGGCAGCAGGCGAGCGCCGGACCGCAGCGCGCCGCGGCAACCGCGCTCATGGCGGGAACCCTCGAAGAACTCGGCCAGGCCTGTGTTTCCGACTACGTGCAGTCCACCCGGATCGGTCCCAAGAAAGCGCTGTTGCAGCAAGCCTACGATGCATTCGGCCGCCTCCAGATCCTGCGCCCGGCCGACAAGACCGTAGAGACCCGAAAGCTGTTCTGCGGAGCGCGCCTGGCGATCGCCAACAGTCAGTTCGATTCGGCGGCAAACACACTCCAGCAGGTTCTGCGCCGCGACCCGGAATTCGCCTGCGCGGAGAATGCGCTCGGCGTAGCGCTGGCGGGCCTCAACCGGACCGCCGAATCGCGGCGCGCGTTTGAAGCAGCGGCGCGCCTGACGCCCGAATGGGCGCTCCCGCTGTTTCAGCTTGCCTCGCAGCACGTCGCGCGCGGCGAATACGGCCAGGCCGAACCGCTGCTCGCCAAAGCCGTCCGCCTCAATCCCCGCTCCATCGCCAACCTCTGGAACCTGATGCACGTGCACCGGCTGATGAACCGCCCCCGCGATGTGGAAACCGACGGAGCCGCACTGCTGCGTCTGAATGCTTCCTACGCGCCGGCATACCTGGAACTGGCCCGCGCCCGCGAAGCGGCCGGCCAATTCACCCAGGCCGCCGAAGCGTACGAAACCTACGTGCTGCTGGCCCCGAATTACGCCGACAGCGACGCGGTCCGCAGCCGCGCCAGGCAGATCCGCACCCGCGCCGCGCGGCCCGCGCCGAGCCTCCTGCGAAAACAGTGAACCGGCCGCCTCAGGCGAAATCGATGGCGATCGCTTCGTGGTCCAGAATGCCCGGCACCGTCAGTTGAATCTCCCCCGCAGTCCGTTTCACCGCGGGTTCCCCGCCCCGCACCAGAAACCGCACCCGCTGCGCCCTCCTGCCTTCCGGCAGCCGCACAATCACATTTTGCTCACCCACCGGAAGGAACTCCCGCAGGGGACCTTTCATCATCATGGGATTGCTCAGGTTCACCAGGTGGACCGTCATGGAGTTCTTCTGCCGCCACACGGTCACATCCAGAACCCCTTTCCCGGTCACGCGGACCGGCCGCGGCTCGTTGGCCGCCCAGTCCACCGCATTGCGCAGCAGAACGGCGTGATCCACCGCCAGCAATTCCCAGAAAACGCGATCGATGTCCCACGGAAAATAGACCACTCGCCCTTTTCCGAATTCCTTCACGTAGACTTCCGGCTGGTCGGTCTTGGGAACGCGCGGAAAAACTTCCTCCATCGGCAAGTCGGGGTACGAGGGAACCAGGGTCAGCGGAGGATTCGGGTATGAGCCGGCAGCGCGGGTATGCACGCGGGAGACGCCGTTGATGATCCGTGTCGCGTCCTCGAGCCCGGCCAGCAACGGGTGGCGCTTGCCGGTTGCGGCATCCGTCTCAAGCCGTAGATAGGAGTTCATCATGCGCGCGTCCTTGCCTCCTGCGTACGCGGCGCCAAACAGGTCGGACAGTCCAAAGTTGTTCCTGCGCGCTCCGCCTTCGTCGTAAAGCGAGGTTTCGTAGGTGGCGACCACCCCGCCCCCGCCGCGGACAAACTCGCGCAACTGGCCGCACTGGGCCTCGGAGAGCGCGGCGATGTTGGGCAGAATCAAAACCTTGTACGGTGCGATGGCGGCAGCATCCAGTTTGCGGTCGTGCACCATCTCGAAGGGAATGCGCCCTTCGATCAGCGCCTGGTAGTAGCCGAGGATGTGATTCTCCACCGTCTCGCGCGCCCGCGCCGCACCGTAAAACTGCGCCGTTTGCTGCGAATAGACCAGGCCGGCGCGCGCCAGCGGCGCCTCGTTGCGAAGATAGGGCTCATTGCGGTAGAGCCAGCCGTAAAGTTCTTCCACCACCGGCAGCCAGCGCCGGTCCTCCAGCACGCCGCGGAACTTGGTGAACCAAGGCCGCAGCCCGTTGGCCACGCCGTCGAGCGCCCAGAGGCGGATCTCGGCGGGGCTTTGGACCGAGTCTTTCCACCGGTAGCTTTCCTCCACGCCTACGCTGAAGATGCCGCCGATCGGCTTGTCGCCCATGGCCGCCCGGTACTCCTTTGCATTCTTGCCATTGGCCCAGGGCGCGGCCAGACCGCTGCGCGCCTGCCGGTCCGCAAACAGGATGGACGATAATTCGCCCACCGTCTTCATGTCCAGTTCGCTCAAGGCGCCGCCGCCGGAGTTGGCGATGAAACAGGCGTCCGGATTGACTTCCCGAATGTTCTTATCCCAGAGCCGCCAAAGTTCGAAGAGGCGCTGCTGCTTCCACTGCATAAAGGCGCGTCGTGCCGGGTCCTCCGGATTATTGGTGCGGGGCAGATCGAAGCCGCTGGCCGCGCGGAAGTTCTCGCGGCAATGCTCGCAGTAGCACATGCCCGACCCGGTCCAGCGATTGCTGAAGATGCCGTCCACTTTGTACAGCGAGACGATCTCCCGCGTCACCTGGGTCATGAAATCGAAGTTGTACGGCCCCAGGGCGCAGGTGACCCACAGTTCCGGCATGGACCAGTGGCGGCGCTTCTGTCCCTCGGCGGTCACGGCGATCCAATCCGGATGGGCGTCGAAAACATCCTGGTGCGCCGCGTGCGGATCGGTTCGCGCTACCACGGCCATGTTCAGTTTCCGGCAACCCGCCACCAGTTCGCCGAACGGGTCGGTGTCGCCCATCCACTTACTTCGGTAGTGCAAAGGAACCCGCGTGGGGTAGTAAGCGACGCACCCCCCCGCGCTGAGGCAGGCGGCGTCGGAATGCGTCTTGCGGAAGTAATCGAGCCAAAAGTTCGGATCGTATTGTCCGGGATCGTTTTCCGCCAGCGTGAGTTGCGCCCAGCGCATCGGGCGGTCCACCCAGGACGGCTTTTCGGCTGATGTCGCCGGGGCGGCGGCAAGCGGCAGCAGGGTTGCGGCACGCAGAAACTCGCGACGGGGAAATTCGGACATGACGCCTTAGAGTCTACGGAACGCGCACGGCCGCCGCAAGTGGTCACGCCCCGGTCCGAACCGTTCGCAGCGTCCATCGCAGCCTGGACCACGACGGCGTGGTGAATGATAACCGCGTCCCGGTGAGAAGTGATGTTCGAGAAGAATTCAAGATACCGGGGTCGTAAGCGCAGGGCTATACTTTCAAATGGTGGATGATATGTCTTTGGGAGCAGTTACGGCAGTAGCGCTTCTGTTGTTCTTTTTCGTAATTCTGATCCTCTGGGCGATCGAGGACGCGATGAGCAGGCGGAAATCCCCGTTACTCGTCTTAATCGCCGTGGTTTTGTTCTTTCCCTTCGGCTTGATCGCGTGGATCCTGTTCCGCCCTCCTGCATCAGAACCTACCTCATAGCGGCATCGAAGGATATCTGCGCATTGCGGACCCTCAACCTCGTTTCCAAACCTCATACCCAATCAACAGAACCAACAACAGAGTGACAATTCGGGCTCTTGGCAGTGCGGCGTGGTTCGCCATCCAGGCACCCACGATCAAGACCGCAACGATTGCGGCGACACCCTTGACGGCTCGGGTGCTGGTTGCAGCGTTTTCGAGCACCCGCCCGACTGCTTCAGCCAATCTGCGGGTACATTGGCTCCCTGTAGCCGATCGGTAGGTGGCGGAAACAACATCCGGACAGCGGACGACAATAGTAAGCTCAAGGCGCATCCGTAACCTGTGGGTCTGGCCGAAGCCAAGGACGGCGACATTGCAGATCTCAGAGACCGCGGGGCCCTACGGACGTACCTGACGAACGACCAGCCTTTCGGCGTCTGGACCAAGCGGTTCTTGGCGGCGTCCGTCGGAAACTCGGAGCGTAAGCAGTTCGCAACCGAACTGTATTGACGCAAAGTTCGGACCCGCGGCAAGAACCGCGCCCCATTTCGTCGAGTAATGTACCGCCGGCAAGGCCTGTCTTTTGGTTGTGAGCCGCTCAAAGGGGCTATACGGGGTCGCTAACGCGGCCCCGAATGGATATGCCACCTGAAGGTGGCCGGTCAGTCCAGCAGTTTACTTATCCAGTCGCTGGTCCTCTCGTTCTTGGCTCTTGATGTACTCCCGGATCGTCGCCTCCTCGCGGCCAACCGTCGATACGAAAAAGCCGCGTGCCCCAAGGTGCTGCCGCAGTTTGCGGTAAAGCATCTTCCTCCGGCACTTCGGGATGAAAACCACGGGGTATTTGCAGTCCCACTTCGTATGGCTTAAAGTTTCATTGTGCCTTCGGAAGGGAGAAGCCCTCGTGCGAAGAATCGTATTGGTGTCCTGTTTCGCCGCCGCTTTGGCCGTGTCGCTGCCGCTGGCTGCGGCCGGCCTTCCCGCCGGAAAGCCTGAAGACTCGGGCATGTCAGCCGAGCGTCTCCAGAGAATACACCAGGCCGTGCAGAGGCATATCGACGCCGGAGAAATCTCGGGCGCGGTGACGCTGGTTGCCCGCAACGGCCGCATCGTGCACTTCGAAGCCCACGGGCTGATGGACCTCGAATCGAAAAAGCCCATGGCAAAGGATGCCATCTTCCGCATCGCTTCCATGACCAAGCCCATCACGGGCGTGGCCGTGATGATGATGGTGGAGGAAGGGAAAATCCGCCTGACGGATCCGGTGTCGAAGTTCATCCCCGAATTCAAGGACACCAAAGTGGCCATGGCGAGGGACACGATTTCACCGCGTCCCGCTGGAGGCCGCGGCGGGCAGCCGGACTTTTACCTCGTTCCCGCCTACCGCGAAATCACCATCCGCGACCTGCTTACCCACACCTCGGGACTCATGAGCGGTGGAATCGGCGCGCGCGAAGCAGCCAAATCCACGCCCAAATCGCCGGACGAGACGCTCGCAACCTATGTACCCAGGCTGGGCGCCGTCGCACTCGATTTCCAGCCCGGCACCGCCTGGGCGTATAGCGGGGCGGCTGGTCCCGAAGTGCTCGGACGCATCGTGGAAATCGTCTCCGGCCTGCCCTACGATCGGTTTCTGCGGACGCGCATCTTCGAACCGCTCGGCATGAATGACACTTTCTTCTATCCGCCGGACGACCGGCGCCCGCGCTTGGTGACGCTCTACAGCCGCAGCCCGAACGGCTTGCAGAAGAACCCCAACCAGGACGGCTTTTCCAGCCGCACGTTCTTCGGCGCGGGCGGCAGCCTGATGTCCACGGCGGAAGACTATGCGCAGTTCGCGCAGATGCTCTTGAACGGCGGCCAACTGAATGGGCAGCGGCTGTTGAGTCCCACCACCGTACGGCTGATGGCGTCCAATCACGTCGGCGATATGTTCAACGGCAAACTGGGCCGGCCGGCGCACGGGATGGGCTATGGCCTGCTCCTCGGCATCGTCGAGGAGCCGGTGGCTTCGGGCCTGCGGGTTTCTCCCGGCACATTCGGTTGGGACGGAGCTTACGGGACACAGGCGTGGATCGATCCCAAGGAAAAGATGGTGTCCATCGTCATGATCCAGACGCAGGTGGTCGGCGTCCAGCGCGACTTCGACAACGCCGTCCTCCAGTCGATCGTCGAGTAAGCGCCCGCGCCTGGATCCGTTGTCACGAATCCCGGCATGCGGAAGCTCGACGTAGTTCCGCCCGCACGGCCCGGTTCGTCCCGCGGCCAAGGACTTACGGCTGGATTTGCGGAAAGAGACCGGATCGTATCTCAAGCGCGGCGTACGCACCGTCCGGTTGCGACGCCCGATCAGGCCGGCCGGAGACAGGCCGCGATTTCTTTCTCTTCCACCGCGCCCGACTTGATCAGCCGCCAGTAGGGCTCCGTAATATCTACGGTGGTGGCGCCGGAGCCGGTGCAGATTCCGCCGTCAAGCACCAGGTCAACGCGGCCATCCATCATCCCGAATACTTCGATACCGCTGCGGCAGGTGGGGTGGCTCGAGATATTCGCGCTGGTGGAAATCAGCGGCTCGTTCAGAATGCCCAAAAGCATGTCGGCAACTTTGGACCGGGCCTGGCGCAGGGCCAGGCGCCCCGTGTTGCCGGTCACCTTCAGCGGTACTTTTGCCGAAGCCGGCACGATGACGGTCAGCGGCCCGGGCCAGAAACGCCGCGCCAGAATGTAAAAGCGGTTATTCAGTTCGCCCGCCAGCTCTTCCGCCATCATGGTGTCCCTGACCAGGATGGGAAGAGAGCGGTGCGGCTCGCGTCCTTTGGCCTTAAACACCTGCGTCACAGCGCGCAGATTGAACGGATCGGCTACCAAGGTATAGAGCGCGTCCGTGGGGATGGCGACAACTTTGCCTCGTCGCACGGCGGCGGCGGCACGCTCCAGAGCTTCTTTCTGGGGCTCGTCTTGGTTGATTTCGACCAGGTCGGTAGCCATTGAGATGGGTCGTTTAGCGGGAGCCGATCGCTTCGGCCACGTCCAGCGCCATCTGATAGCGGCCAAACGGTGCGCTCAACTGTACTCCTTGTACCATGGATCGGACATGCCGCACCATCTGGCGGGCGATGGCAACGCCTTCCTCGCGCGCCGCGTCGGCGTTGTCCACGCGCCGCATCCGCTCCATGAACTCTTCCGGAACCGGCACGCGCAGCTCGTTGACCATGAATTCCGCGTTGCGGTAGCTGGTCAGCGGCCAGATGCCGCAGATCACGGGTATTTTCACGTGGTCGATCCGCTCGAGGAAAGCCTCCAGCAGGTCCAGGTCGAAAACCGGCTGCGTCACTACGTATTCGGCACCAGCCTCCACCTTCCATTCGAAGCGGCGGATCTCCTCTTCCATGTTGACGGCGCCCGGATTGGCGCCCACGCCGATCAGCAGGGCCGTCTGCGATCCTATGGGGTTGCCCCCGATATCGAGGCCGTGATTCAGGTTGCGCACGATATTGACGAGGCCGATGGCATCCACGTCGAAGACGGCAGTGGCGTCCGGGTAAGCGCCCATGCGCGGCGGATCGCCCGTGATGCAGATCAGGTTGCGAACGCCGGCCGAATGCGCGCCCAGCAGTTCGGATTGGATGCCCAGAATGTTTCGGTCACGGCAGCAGAAGTGGTTCACGGCCTCGATTCCGGAGTGCTGCTGGATCAACTGACAGGTGACCTGCGCGCTCATGCGGGCGCTGGCGCGCGGACCGTCCGGAACGTTGATGGCGTCGATGCCCACTTCGGCGCAGCGCCGCGCCCCATCGATCTCCCGCGAGGCATCCACGCCGCGCGGCGGCAGGATTTCGACGAACGCCACGAACTTGCCTTCCGCGATCTTGGCGCCGAGCTTCGATTTCGCCGCCACCGGCACGGGAGTGAGCGCGTGCGCCTTGGCGGCCGGCTCTTCTACGGTGATGGCCAGCCTGGTAGTGAGCGGCTGTAGCGAACGAGTTTCCGAACGAATCAGCTTGATGTGCTCCGGCGTGGTTCCACAGCAGCCGCCGATGACCCTGACGCCGGCCCAAAGAAGACGGCGCGCATACTGCGCCATGTATTCCGGCGAGCACAGGTAAATACTCCGCCCTTCAATCCGCATGGGCAGGCCTGCATTCGGCATGGCGCTCATCGGCTTGGTGGAATACTGCATCATGCGTTCGATGGTTTCCAGCGTGGCTTTCGGACCCACCGAGCAGTTCAACCCGATGACGTCCACGTTCCACTCGTCCATGGCTCGCGTAAATGCTTCCGGATCGGTGCCGCCGGGAAGATACCCGAAATCGTCGATGGTGACCTGGGCGATCACCGGCATCTCGGCGCCGGCGGCTTCGCGCGCCGCCAGCACCGCTTCGCGCAGTTCGTCCAGGCTACCGAAGGTCTCCAGAATCAGCAGGTCAACTCCAGCCTCGACGAGCGCCTCGATCTGCTCGCGAAATGCGGCCCTCGCCTCGGCGAACGACGTAGGGCCCAGCGGTTCGATCCGCACACCGAGCGGACCCACCGCGCCGGCGACATACGCGCCGTTCGGGCCAGCGGCCTCACGGGCCAGCCGCACCGCGGCGCGGTTGATGTCCCGCAGTTTCTCCGCCATCCCGAACGCCGCCAGGCGCGGACGGCTGCCGCCGAACGTGTTGGTTTCCAGAATCTCGGCGCCGGCCTTGACGTACTCCTGGTGGATCTGCCGTACCATGTCGGGCGACGACAGGCAAAGCTCATCGAAGCAGCGATTGATGAAGACGCCGCGGGAATACAGCATCGTGCCCATCGCCCCATCGGCAACCAACACACGGCGTGACAGTTGATCGCGAAATTCGTTGCAACGGGTAGTTGTGGCTGTAGTCATGGGTGGCCTAACGGGTACTAGCAATTTTAGCGCGGATTGGCAGAACGGCACCTATTGCAGGGATGCCACGCCGATGGAGCCGTTTTCTTCCCAGGCGGCCAGGACACGACCGTCGGGAATCCGTACTGCGGCGGGGAAAGCTCCCGCCGCGGAGACGTCGATATTCCGCGAGGCTCCCGGCGTGCGCGCCACGATGCCCTGGGGAGTTGCCCATACTACGTACGCGCCCTTGGCATTCACGGCCAGTGCCGGATCCTGTCCGCTGCCCAGGCGCGTCTCACTCGCGCCGCCTTCAGCGAGATAGATGTCCTTCTCCCGGCGCCATGCGCTGATCACCTTTCCGCCCTGCACCGCAACGCCTCCGCCGTCCATCGGGCAAGCGTTCAACTTCCAGGTGCCGGTGCCCGCCTTCGCCGCCTCTGATGCGGGTTTGCCGCCATCGAGGCGCATGGTGTAGAAATCCCGGCTGCCATCAAGCGAATTCCGCCACATCACCTCGAAGTCGCCGTTCCCGAGGGCGGTAAGCGAAGGATGGCAACATTCGCAGATGGTACCGGAAGGCGACTCGTAAAGCAGGGCGTTCTTCGACCAGGTGGCGCCCGCGTCGTCCGAAAACGCGCCCCACAGCCGCTTGCCCTTCGCGATCCGGTCGTCCAGCCACACGACGGCAACGTGACCTTCGGCGTCGGCGGCCATCGCCTGCAATCCTTCGCGCGCGGATTTGGCCCGGTCGTTAATCGCTACCGGCTTGGACCAGGTCTTGCCGCCGTCGGTCGAGCGCCAGCAGACCAGGTCGCTCTCCGTCGCAATCGCGCTGACCAGAATCGCCTTCCCGGCAATCGCCACGCGCGGCCCCCTGTGCCTCCCAAGCATCATCTTGGGAAGGTCCGCAACCTTTGAAGGCGGCGCCCAGGTGCGCGCGTTATCGTCCGACCGCGTAAACCAGATCGACTCCCCACTTCCGAAAACCATGGCTACGACGCCGTCGACCGCCGCCAGTTGCGGTTGCCGGTTTGGCACCGCCGGAGAAACCGGCGCCAGGTGCAGCACCGTCAGAGCAGCAAAAAGCAGCATCTGCCGATTTTACCGCCTTCCCACTCCCTCTCTCTCGAGCGCCACAAAACCACGCCCGTTGCCCAGCGGACCTTCACGGCGTTGACGTTTACCCGCGAGGGCTCGGTTTCCCGCCCGTTTTACCCCGCCCCATTTGAGCTATCGTTCGAACTGAATTCCGGCCGACGGCAGGATCGGGAACATCGTATCAAGCGTCAGGAACGCCTGATGCGTCTGCGAGTTGTATCCGTTGAAGCTGTCGTAGAGATAGTTCTTCCGGTTAGCCAGGTTCACCACCTCGCCGTACAGAGTGAGCTTCCACTTATCCTGCGTCCACGACTTATTGATTCGGACGTCGGCGCGGGAATAGGATGGCATCCGCAGGCGGTTGTGTTCGCCGGTGAGATAGTAATTGCCGCCTGTCTTCGATAAGTAGCCCGGCAGCGGGAATCCGCTTCCTGCGCTCCATCGTCCGCTCACGTTCAGGGTAGGGCGCAAGCGGTAGCCGCCGTAGATATTGATCGTGTGGCGCTGGTCCTGATCCGCGGGGAAGCTAGAACCAGTGACGCCGTCCCGCATGCCGGTACGCCCGTAGGCGTAGGAGATCCATCCGGTGAAGCGGTTGGCGCTTGACCGCTGGAGAAATACTTCGAAGCCACGCGAGTAGCCGCGGAGCGAATTCGTATAGCGCGGAGCCGGCGGTGGCACAACAACTTTGCCGGCCACCAGGCGGGGATCGTACAGCGGCTGAAACGGCAGGTCGCGGTCGGCGCGGTTATAGAATTCGAAACGCAGGCGCGTGCGATCGCCCAGCCGCTGTTCGAGGGCTGCCGTCGCATGCGTTGAACGGACCGGCAGCAGCGTGCGCGCGCCCAGCGTGGAGGTGAGCACCGAGAGTTCCGGATATTGCACGTACTGTCCCCAGGCGAGTTGGAGCCGCGTGCTGCCCGTCACCATCACTCCCGCCGAAGCTTGGGGCGATACGGCGGCGACCTGGTCCACCGAATGGCGGTCCCAACGCACGCCCGCCGATACATGCAGCCGTCCTGCCGCCCCGGACCACGATTGCTGCGCGAATCCGCTGCCCAGCCAACCCGTGCCGTCGAACTGGTCCAGCAGTCTCTGCACCGCGCCGGTGTTGTTGTAGCGTCGCCAGAAGCCCGCGTCGCGCAGGCGGCGCAGGCTCACTCCCGCATCCAGGGGACTGCGCCCGTTCCACGTCCACGTGGCGGTAGAGGTGGCCACCCACTCTCCGTAGAATCCCGCGCCCAGCGGCAGGCTGGTCGGATTGTAATTGTCGAATTTCTCCCGCATCCATGCGGCTCGCGTGGTCACCATCACCCGGAAGACGCAGCGTACCGCCATCCGATATTGCCGAGTGTGTAGTGATAGCCCGCGCCGGCCAGCGCGTTAATCCCTATCTTCGACCGGTTGGCACGGTCCAACGCGGAGTAACTTTCCAGTACGTAGAGGGTGACGTTATTCCGGGAAGTCACATCGTAAGCCAGTTTTCCCTGCGCATCTTCGAAGCCGAAAATAAAGCTCGTCTCCGGAAAAGTCCGCGAAAGAATGTATTGCAGGTAGCTCTTGCGCGCACCGGCCAGCCAGGAACCGCGCTTGCCGAGCGGCCCTTCCGCCATGCCGCCCGCGTTCGAAGCGCTCGCCGAGACGCGAAATCCCGGATGGCTGCGCGACCCGTCGCGCGTGTGGACGTCGAGAACTCCGGCGCTTCGATTGTCGAATCGCTGTGGCCAGGCACCTTCATGCAGTTCCATCTCCTCCACCATGTCGCCATTGAACGCGGTGGCCGAACCCTGCACGTTCTGTTCGCGCAGGGTGTGGAATGGCTGATGGAGCAGGATGCCATCCAGGTAAACACCGATGCGATTGAAGTCGGCGCCCCGCAGAGAAAAACGGGCGTCGAAATCGTTGTTGGAACTGACGCCGGGAAGGTTTTGCACGGCGCGCAGCGGATCGTCGGCCAGCACGCTGCCGAGGTTCTTCGCGTCGTTTCCGGCCAGCACGAGTGCCGATGGGCTATCCTGCCGGACCGCTTCGAAAGGATCGGCGCGCACCTGCACAGTATCTGTCTGACGGAGCGTGTCCGGAGTAAGCACCACCTCGAATTCCTTGGTTTCTCCGGCATCCAGGTGAAAGTCGCGCTTTATCAGGTGGTACCCGATGGTGGACACGTTGAGCACGTAGTCGCCCGGTTCTACCGGCGAAATGCGGAACCGCCCCATGCCGTCGCTGTTGGTGCGGTACGTTCCGCCAACCAGTTGAATGACTACGTTCGAGAGCGGTTCGCCGCCGCGTGCATCGACTACCGTGCCTCGCACCTCGCCCGCCCCCTGGGCGAAGGCAGGTAACACGGCCAAAAAGACCCAGACCCGCATCGCAAGAATGGTAGGACAGGCGCGCGCCGCTGTCCAGTGGCTCCACTCAGCTGGATCGCTTTCTGGCCGAGACGCTGCCAGAGGGACGGGAAGAGATACCTTGGCCCCTGATGGCGATTGTGCTGGTGCTCGGGCGGCTGTGCGATGCCTCCAGCGAACTGCACCTGGCGGAGCGGTTTTACGATCCAGCGCGCTGGTGGATCTATTGAGCGTGCCGGCCGAGAAGGTCAATGAGGATCGCCTGTACCGGGCGCTGGATGCGCTGCTGCCGCACAAGCCGGCGCTGGAGAAACATCTCAAGGAAAGCTCGGGGAGCTGTTCGATCTGGATTACGATCTGCTGCTGTATGACGTGACCAGCACGTACTTTGAAGGGCAGGCGGAGAAGAACCCGCAAGCCCAGCGGGGCTATTCGCGCGACCATCGCCCGGACTGCAAGCAGGTCAACATCGCGCTGGTGGTGAGCCGCTGCGGCATGCCGCTGGGATATGAACTCTTCGCCGGCAATCGCCATGACTCGACCACATTGGAGGAGATCGTTGAGCACATCGAAGGCCTCTACGGGCGGGCCAACCGGATCTGGGTGATGGATCGCGGAATGGCGGGCGAAGACAACGTGAAGTTCCTGCGCGAAGGAGGCGGCGCTACATCGTCGGGACGGCGAAGAACTCGCTGCGCAAGTTCGAACGAGAATTGCTGGCCGAGGACTGGCAGCTGGTGCATGAAGGATTGGAAGTGCGCATCGCGCCGGCTCCGGGCGGAAAGGAAGTCTTCATTCTGGTCGAAGCGCGGAGCGGCGGGTCAAAGAGCAGGCCATGCACGTACGTTTCGAGAAACGCATCGAGGAAGGCCTGCGGTAATCCAGACCAGTTGCCAGAAGAAGAAGCAGAAGCCGTGTCGATCGCCGGCGCTGGGTCGCAGCTGGGGCGCAACACGCGCGCGGCGGCGCTGTTTGATGTAACGGTGGAGCCGACGCCGACGGCTTCGCGCGCCTGCGGTGGTCCAAGGTGGAGCATCGGCGAGTTAATACGCGAGCAGCCAGCGCGCTTTTTCCAGCACCTTGTCGAGATTCGGCAGGAACGCCTCTTCGAGCGGCGGGCTGTAGGGCACGGGAGTATCGGGCGCAGTCACGCGGAGAATCGGCCCGTCCAGATATTCGAACACGCTTTCCGTGATGCTCACCGCGAGTTCCCCCGCGAGGCCCGCGGTGCGGGTGTCCTCGTGCACCAGCAACACCTTCGAAGTCTTTTTTACGCTTTCGATCACGGTTTCGCGGTCGAGCGGCAGCAGCGTGCGCAGGTCCACCACTTCCACTGAAGCGCCCTCGCCGGCAAGTTTCTCCGCAGCGTCCAGCGCCACCCAGAGCATGGCGCCGTAGGTAACGATGGTCAGGTCGCGGCCTTCCCGCGCCACCTTGGCCTTGCCGATGGGAACCGTATACTCCGCCGGGGGCAGATCCTCCTTGATTCGCCGGTATAGTGCCTTGTGCTCGAAGAAGATCACCGGGTCGTTGTCGCGGATGGACGCCTTGATCAGCCCCTTGGCGTCGTACGCCGTGGCCGGCGCCACAACCTTCAGGCCGGGTGTCTTCACGAACCACATTTCGGGGTTCTGCGAATGGAACGGGCCACCGTGAATTCCGCCGCCGGACGGAGCGCGGATGACGATTGGGACCGGGGCGTCCCAACGGTAGCGGCACTTGGCCGCAAAGTTCACGATCTGGTCGAAGCCGCAGGAGATGAAGTCGGCGAATTGCATTTCGGCGACCGGACGCAGACCCTGAAACGACGCACCGATCGCCGCGCCCACGATAGCGGCCTCCGAAATGGGCGTATCCACCACGCGCTTCTCACCGAAGTGCTCGATGAATCCGGCGGTGACTTTGAACGCGCCGCCGTAAACGCCGATGTCTTCGCCAAGCAGGAAGACGTTCGGATCGCGCTCCATCTCTTCCCAGAGACCCTCCCGGATCGCTTCCAGGTATGTAGTCGGCATGGTGTCAGTTTTCGTAGACGCCGTCGAGCAACGTGGAAGCCTCCGGATACGGGCTCGCCTCCGCCCATGCGATGGCCTCGTCCACCTCGCGGTGAATGTCCGCGTGGAGTTCGTCGATCTCCTCTTGTGAGGCCCAGCCCCTGGCCCGCATCGCCGATTCCAGGCGGTCGATCGGATCGAGTTTTTCCCACTGCTCGAACAGTTCCTTGGGGACGTAGTGAGCCCCATCGTGGGCGGAGTGGCCGGTCATGCGGAAGGTCTTGCACTCCAGGAGGTATGGACCCTTTCCGCTGCGCGCGTGCTCCACCGCCCGCGCCGTGGCTTCGTACACGGCCAGCACGTCGTTGCCGTCTACAATCTCGGCCGGCATATGGTAGGCGGGGCCGCGATCCGCCACGTTGGCGCACGCCATTTGCGCGCTGAGGGGGGTCGAGTAGGCGTACTGATTATTGTTGCAGACGAACACCACCGGCAGTTTCTGAACGGAGGCGAAGTTGACGCCTTCATGCCAGTCGCCGCGGCTGGTGGAGCCGTCTCCAAAATACGAAAAGCAGATGCCGTCAGAGCCTTTGTATCGAAGCGCCAGGGCCGATCCGGCGGCTACGGGCACGGTGGCGGCGAGAGCGCTGATGATGGACACCACGTTCAGTTTCAGGTCGCCCATGTGCATATTGCCGTCGCGGCCTCGGGTCAGGCCTCCCATCCGTCCCATGTACTGCGCGAAGATGCGGCGCGCCGGAACTCCGCGAATTAGAAAAACGGCCATGTCGCGATGACTGGGAAACAGAACGTCCCCGTCCAGCGCATGCAGCGCGGTGCCGACGGGAATCGCCTCTTGCCCGCGCCCCACATAGACGCCGCCGAGGATCTTGCCCTGCCGGTACAACTTGCGCTCGATGCGGTCCTCGATTTCCCGCATCATGGACATGTAGTAGAGGCAGCTGTGGGCCAGACCGGCCGCATCGCCGGATTTCATCCTGTTGTGCGGAGTAATAGCCTGTGCCGCCCCCATTAGATTCCCCTCGCCAACCTGTTACGTAAGCAGTTAGTATACCGCGTTGAAATACGAGGTCGCTGTGCACCCCGGGATGTAGTCTACAATACGAGACTCGCCCGCCGACGCCTACGACAACTGCTGAGCCCCGTTTACCCTGAGATGAGGAGGGGCACTTGAACGGAGAGCACGGCTATCCCCGTCCGCAACTGGAACGCGCGGAGTGGTTTTGCCTGGATGGAGACTGGGAGTTCGCGCTTGACCGGGACGGACGCTGGCGACTGCCGGGAGATGCTGTCTGGAACGCCAGGATCGTGGTGCCGTTCTCGCCCGAAACGCCCGCCAGCGGGATCGGAGATACTGGCTTCTACCGCTGTTGCTGGTATCGCAGGCAATTCGATGCGCCGCATTTGCCGCCGGGCGAACGCCTGATGCTCCACTTCGGCGCGGTGGATTATCGCGCTCGGGTCTGGGTAAACGGCCACGTGGTAGTCGACTGCCACGAAGGCGGTTACACTCCCTTCTCCGCCGACCTCACCGAAAGCCTGCGCGCGGACGGGCCGCAGGAGGTCGTAATCATGGCGGAGGACGATCCCGCCGACCTTTCCAAGCCCCGCGGCAAACAGGACTGGCAGCTCCATCCCCATTCCATCTGGTATCCGCGGACCAGTGGGATCTGGCAATCGGTGTGGCTGGAGCGACTTCCCTCCACCTACATCAGCGACGTACGTTGGACCCCCAATGTGGAACACTGGGAGGCTGGTCTGGAAGCGTGGCTGGGCGGCGAGCGGCGCGACGACCTGGTGCTCTCGGTCCGCCTCTACGCCAACGAGAGCCTCCTGGTGGACGACACCTACGCGGTTGTGGCGGGGGAAGTCCACCGCCGCATTGCGCTCTCCGACCCGGGCATCGACGACTACCGCAACGAACTGCTGTGGAGTCCCGCCACCCCCACCCTCATTCATGCCGAACTCCAACTTCGCGACCGGGAAGGGCGGGTACTAGACAACATTCGGAGTTACACGGCTCTCCGTTCCATCGGCGCACAGGGAGACAAGTTTGTCCTCAATGGGCGGCCGTACCAGCTTCGCATGGTGCTGGACCAGGGCTACTGGCCCGAAACCGGGCTCACCGCTCCCAACGACGATGCATACCGGCGCGATGTCGAGCTGGCCAAGGCGATGGGCTTCAACGGAGTCCGCAAGCATCAGAAAATCGAGAGCCCGCGCTACCTCTATTGGGCGGACGTGCTGGGCCTGGTCGTCTGGGAAGAGATGCCCAGCGCTTACCGCTTCACACGGACGTCCATTGAAAGGCTGGTCCGCGAATGGTCGGACGCCATGAAACGGGACGTGAACCACCCGTCCATCGTCGCCTGGGTTCCCTTCAACGAATCCTGGGGTGTGCCCGACCTGCCGGATAGCCCCGCGCAGCGCCATTATGTGCAGGCGCTTTATCACATCACGAAAACACTCGACCCGACCCGGCCGGTGGTCGGCAACGATGGATGGGAGAGCGTCGCCACGGACGTCATCGGCATTCACGATTACGACGACCAGCCGGACCGGATTTCGCAGCGTTACCTGATTGATGAAGTTCCGCGGCTGTTCAAACGCGAAAGACCCGGCGGCCGGCTGCTGATGCTCGGGAATCCGGTTCAGGAACAGCCCCTGATGCTTACCGAATTCGGAGGCATCGCCTACTCCCCGGACCTGGCGGGCACCTGGGGTTACTCGCGCACGGACTCGCCTGACGAATTTGCCAAACGCTACCTCAACTTGCTCAAAGTGGTTCGCGCTCTGCCCTTGTTATCCGGCTTCTGTTACACGCAATTCGCCGATACTTACCAGGAGGCCAACGGCTTGCTCTTCGCCGACCGAACGCCCAAGTTTCCCCTCGAGCACATCGCGCTTGCTACTCGAGGTCCCCGCACCAAGCGCGATTTCCAAGTCGAGTGGGAATGGCGGGAGCGCCTCATGAACCAGCAGCGGCAGCAGTACGTCATCCCCAGCGAGGATCGCCACACCAGTCATGATCCCCGCTGATTCCGGAGCAACCCCATCGAGCGGCCGGCTGTTCCGCTCGTTTTGGATGGCAGGATACGAGTGTTCCAGCCATATCAATTCGGCTGGCGTCCGCCTGGACATGACTGCGGCCGTCGAGCACGATGTCCGTGTGCTGCAGGACTACACGATGCTCCGCGAATCCGGCATTTCGACCGCCCGGGACGGGCTGCGCTGGCACCTGATCGATAATCGCGGCGAGTTCGACTGGTCGAGCTGGCTGCCCATGCTGCACGCCGCGCGGGAAACCGGCGTCCAGGTGATCTGGGACCTGTGCCACTACGGCTGGCCCGATGACCTCGACATCTTTTCGCCGCAGTTCGTGGAGCGTTTCGCCCGTTTCGCGCGTGCGTCCGCCGAGGTGCACTGCGAGCATGCCGGTGAGGGCGGCTTGTATTCTCCCATCAACGAGGTTTCGTTCTTTGCCTGGGCGGCCACCCGCGACCTCATCTTTCCCTACGCCGCCGGCCGCGATTCCGAGTTGAAACGGCAACTGGTGCGAGCCGCGCTGGCCGCGTGCCGGGCCATCTGGGAAGTCGATGCCTCCGCGCGCATGCTCTATCCCGAGCCGTTGATTCACAATGTTCCGCCGCTCGACGAGCCTTGGAATACGGGCCCCGCGCTGAGTCAGCGGAACAGCCAGTTCGAGGCCTGGGACATGATCGCGGGCCGCACGGCGCCGGAATTGGGCGGAGCCGAACGTTTCCTGGACATCGTGGGGGTGAATTTCTACGCCGCCAACGAGTGGGAAGTACCTGGCGGCCGAAAATTACACTGGGATGCGGGCTCCGACGATCCACGCTGGATGCCGCTCCACCTGCTCCTCGCCGAGGTAGCCGACCGGTACCGGCGTCCCATGGTGATTGCCGAGACAAGTCATTACGGTATCGGTCGCGCGCCTTGGATCGATGAGGTCGCCGCCGAAGCCCGAATCGCCGTCGATCGGGGAGTGCCGCTCGAAGGCATCTGCCTTTATCCGATTCTCGACCGCTTCGATTGGGAAGACCGCACGCACTGGCATAACAGCGGGCTGTGGGATATGCCCTGTGCCGCCGAGGGAAGCTTGCATCGGGTTCTGAACACGGAATATGCGCGGGCATTGGCCGCCGCCCAGAGGCTGCTCTCCTGAGTTAACCACGTTTCCATACAGTGGCCGATTAGCTGCAAGTTGATGCAGCACTACGCCGTCCGGCGACGCCACGGCACTTGCGGTTAGCACGAGCAGGAGACCAAAAAAATGCAGTCGAATAATACGCTTATTGTGTTTTCCCACTTGCGTTGGGACTTCGTTTATCAGCGCCCCCAGCACTTACTCTCACGCCTGGCATCGAACCGGCGTGTAATTTTTATTGAGGAGCCTGAGCCTTCCTCCGGTACCGGTTGGGACTTTCGTGAACCCGAGCCCAACATCTTGATCTGCCGCCCCCGTACCCCCTCCCGAACCCCCGGATTTCATGACGAGCAAATGCCGTACTTGAAGCCTCTTTTGGGTGAGTTGCTCAAACAAGAGCACTTGACCGATTACATTTTGTGGTTCTACACGCCGATGGCCCTTCCCCTCGCCTCGGAACTTACTCCGGCCGCGATCGTTTACGACTGTATGGACGAGTTGAGCGCATTTTTGAATGCTCCTCCCCAGTTACTGGAACGCGAGGCGGAACTGATGCGCCGCGCCGACGTTGTATTCACCGGCGGTCCGAGTCTTTACCGCGCGAAAAAAGACAAGCACCCGAACGTTCACTGCTTCGCCAGCAGCGTGGACGCCAAACATTTCGCCGCGGCCGCGAACGGGATGCAGGAGGCGGCCGATCAATCCGACCTTCCCCACCCGCGGCTCGGCTTCTTCGGGGTCATCGATGAGCGCTTCGATGCGTCGCTGGTCCGGGCCATGGCCGAACAGCATCCCGACTGGCAGATCGCGCTGGTCGGACCGGTGGTGAAGATCGACCCCTCCTCGCTGCCGCATGAAGCAAACATCCGGTATTACGGCCAGCGCTCCTACCGGCAGCTACCCGCCTATTTGAAGGGTTGGGATGTCTGCCTGCTGCCATTTGCCCGGAATGAGGCGACGCGGTTCATCAGCCCCACCAAGACTCTCGAATATATGGCGGCGGGCAAGATGATCGTGAGCACGCCTATCCAGGACGTTGCGGAGCCTTATGGCGACATCGTTTACCTGGGAGGCACGCCGGAGGAGTTCGTGCGCGCATGCGAGCTTGCGCTGGCCGCTTCTCCAGCCGAGCGAACGGAGCGCCGCAGGAAGATGGACGAGGTGATCGGGCGGACATCGTGGGACCATACCGCCAGGCGCATGGAACAGCTGATAGAGGCGGCCGTAACCGCGCGCAAGGTGTCGCGGCCGGCGCGCACCTCCGCGGAAACCATCGTCATCGGCGCCGGCCCCACCGGCCTCAGCGCGGCCTATCATCTGGGCGAGGATTCGATCCTGCTCGAACAAAACCATCGGGTGGGCGGCTGGTGCCGGTCCGTCGAACGGAACGGCTTCACCTTCGACTACGCCGGCCACATCATGTTCTCGAACGAGCCCTACGTCCACCAGCTCTACCAGATGCTGCTCGGCGATAACGTGCACTGGCAGGACCGCGAGGCCTGGATCTTCAGCAAGAACGTGTACACCCGCTACCCATTCCAGGGAGCGCTCTACGGACTGCCGCCGCAGGTCATCAAGGAGTGCATCGTGGGCGCCGTGGAGGCCCGGTACGGCAGCCTGAAACCGCCGCGTAAAGCGAATGGCGCCAATGGAAACGTCAACGGCCACGCCAAAGGCGTTAACGGAAACGGGGCATGCAAGCCTTCGGTGAAAGACTGCTGCGCCGACGGCATCATGGAGGCATCCGCGCCGCTCGAGGAGAAGCCGCCGGCGGCCGACGGGCAAAGCGCCCCCCGGAATTTCGAGGAGTTCATCTACAACGTGTGGGGCGCCGGCATCGCCAAACACTTCGCCATTCCATATAACCGCAAGCTCTGGGCAGTGCCGCTTTCGGAAATGGAGACATCCTGGCTGGGCGGCCGCGTGCCGCTTCCCGATCTCGAGGAAATGATCGAGGGCGCGCTCTCTCCCGTTCCGAAGCCCATGGGGCCCAACGCCCGCTTCGGCTATCCTCTGCGCGGCGGATTCCAAAGCCTCATGGACGGCTGGCTTCCGCACCTTAAGGGCGACCTGCGTCTTAATTCCCGCGTGGTGAGAATTTCACCTCGGGACCACACCCTCACACTCCACGACGGAACCGAACTGCGGTACAACCAGCTCATCAGCACCATGCCGCTCCCGGTCCTGATCCGTCAAATCGGGGAGCAGGCTCCGGGGGAAATCCGGGCCGCCGCGCAAAGCCTGCGTCACGTTTCGGTGCGATGCATCCACCTCGGCATCGGGCGCGAAGCGCTTACCGACAAGCACTGGATCTATTATCCGGAAGACACGGTATTCCACCGTATCTTCGTGCAGGGCAATGCCAGCCCCCATTGCAATCCGCCGGGCGGATTCGGCCTGACGTGCGAGATCACGTATTCGGAATACAAGCCGCTGCCTTGCGAGGGCGATGCGCTCATCCAGCGGGCGATCGCCGACTGTCACAAGGTCGGCATATTCAAGCCCGAAGACCCCGTCTGGGCCGCCGTGCAGTGCGACATGCCCTATGCCTACGTCGTCTACGACCACGGTCGCGCCGCCGCCGTGGCTCACATTCGGGAGTGGCTCGCCGGACACGACATCCTGCTTTCCGGCAGGTACAGCGAATGGGAGTATTACAACTCGGATCACGCGTTCATTGCCGGTAAGAAAGCCGCCGAGGAAGCCCGAAGCCGGCAGGCCGGGCGAATACCGGACGCCCTGCTCCCGGAGCCATTCACTCCGCAACTGCGATCGGTGTAGAAAGGTCGCGAAACGCGCCCGCTATCCCACCTTGCTTTTGCGGGCGCGTTTCTTTGGCGTGGCATCGAGAGGCAGCTCGTCCTGCTCGGCCGCTGCCGCCGCCGTCGCGGCTTGTGCGGGCTTGCGCTTTTCGGCCAGGCTGCGCTTCAAAGCCTCCATGATGTCGATGACCGGGGCGACGTGCTCGCTGGGTGCCGCCACAACCTTCTTGCCCTCGATCTTGGCCTCGATCATCTTCTGCAGGTTCTCGCGGTACTCATCGTGATACTTCTGCGGCTCGAATTCCGCCTCCAGCGAGGATATCAGCATCTTCGCCATGGCCAGTTCCTTGTCCTTCACCAGGCTGGTGTCGGTGCGGAATTCCTCCACCTGCCGGATCTCGTCCTGGAAGTACATGGTGTGCGGACAGAATGCCCTTGGCGACCTGGCCGCAGGATGATGATGTGCTCGCGGTTGTGCATCGCCACTTTGGCGAGCGGCGTAATACTCCGATTCCCGCAGAGCCTGGAACAGCAGCGCGTATGGCTTCTCGCCCCCCTCGTCCGGCGCCACGTAGTAGGAGCTCTCCAGGTAGATCGGGTCCACCTGATCCGCCTTGACGAACTCCAGAATTTCCATGACCCTGGCCGTCTTGGGCGCCACCTTCTTGATGTCCTCTTCGTCGATGACGACGTAGTGGTCTTTTTCGTACTCGTAGCCCTTCACCAGGTCGGTGCGGGGCACGGGTTTGTCCTCCTTCTGGCAGAAGGTCATCTGCTTGATGCGGGAATGGTCGTCCTTGTGCAGCAGGTTGAAACTGATGGTCTCGCTCCGCGCGGCGCTGAAAAGCCGGACCGGAAACGAAACCAGTCCGAATGTGAGGTGCCCTTTCCAAACGCTCGATGCCATTACGATCACCCTCTCACGTGAAGCTTCGGGTTTCACGATACTACAAAGCCGCGTCTCTTGTAAATGTAGGATGTAAAGGGAGTTATGCCTCTCGAAGAATACGCTGCCAAACGCACGTTCGAGAAAACGCCGGAGCCGCCGCCCGGAAAGAGCAAGCGCAAAACCGGGTGCCAATTTCTTTTGCGTGCAGCGGCACGATGCCACCCGGCTTCATTACGACTTCCGGCTCGAAGATCGACGGCGTGCTGAAGTCGTGGGCCGTTCCCAAGGGCCCTTCGCTCGATCCCTCCGGTGAAGCACCTTGCCGCGCACGTCGAAGACCATCCGATCGATTACGGCGAGTTCGAAGGCAACATCCCGGCCGGCAATTACGGCGCCGGCAGCGTGATGCTGTGGGACCGCGGCACCTTCGAATTACTCGGCGACATGCCCGCGGCGCGAGCAGATGGCGCGCGGCGACCTCAAGTTCCGGCTGCACGGCGAGAAGCTCCAGGGCGACTTCGCCATCGTGCACATGAAGAACCGGGGCAAGGGCAACGAATGGCTGCTGATCAAAAAGCGCGACCAGTTCGCCGTGGCAGGCTGGGATGTGGAGGAGCACGCCTGGAGCGTGCTCTCCGGGCGCACCCAGCAGGAGATCGCGCAGAATCTGCCGGCGCGGCGCAGTAAGCGGAAGACGGCGGGCGCTTCGGACCGCGTATGGAAGAGCAGCCGTCCGGCACGGAAGGCCGCCAAGTCGCCGGCCAAAACAGCCGCCTCTAAAACCGCGCCCTAAAAAAAAACTTCCATCGCGCTCGAAAACCTGAAGGGCGCGCGGCGGCTGAGATCCCGGAAGCGCTCGAGCCTATGAAGGCAACCCTGGGGGACCGTCCGCCCCGCGGCGACGACTGGCTGTTCGAAGTCAAGTGGGACGGCGTGCGGGCGCTCGCCTTCGTCGAAAATGAGGAGGTCCGCCTGCAATCCCGCAACGGCCTGCGGTGCGAGCGGCAGTATCCCGGAACTGGCGGTGATCCATCATCATCTCGCAGCCCACCAGGCCGTGCTCGACGGCGAGATCGCGGTGCTCGACGAGAAGGGCGTCTCGCGATTCCACCTGATCCAACCCCGCATCGCCAACACCGATCCCAACTCGGTGGCGCACCTGGTCCGGTCCACCCCGGTGATGTATTTCGTCTTTGACCTGATCTACCTGGATGGCTACGACCTGCGCATGGTGTCGCTCGGCGAGCGCCGGCGGGCTGCTCGAGCAGGTGCTCACTCCGAACGCCACGGTGCGTCTCTCGGAGGCTTTTCCGGGTGCGGGCGAGGAAATGCTCGATGCCGCGCGGGAAAACGGACTCGAAGGCATGGTGGCTAAGCACGCCAACAGTTGCTACGAATCGCGCCGCAGCCGCGAGTGGCTCAAAATCAAAATCGTCAACGAGCAGGAGTTCGTGATCGGCGGCTTCACCGAGCCACAGGGCGACCGGGACTATTTCGGGGCTTTGGTCCTTGGCACCTACGAAGGCAACGAGCTGCGCTGGGTGGGCAACGCCGGCACTGGCTTCGATCAGAAGACGCTGGCCGCCCTACACGGCCGCATGGAGCCGCTGATTACGGCCAAATGCCCGTTCGCCGTGAGGCCCAAACCGGACCGCGGCATGACGTGGGTCAAGCCCGAACTGGTGTGCCAGGTGAAGTTCGCGAATTGGACGCAGGATAACCGCCTGCGCGCGCCGGTCTACCTCGGCCTGCGACAGGACGTGGCCGCATCCGCAGTGGCGCGCGAATCCGCCGTGTCCGCATCGAGGCTGGTGGCCGACTCGGCTAAAGAGGCTACTCAACAGATCGACGGCCGCACCCTTAAGTTCACCAACCTCAAGAAGGTCTACTATCCCGACGAGGGATACACCGAAGGGCCAGGTGCTCAATTACTACGATGCGGTCTCCGGCCTGATTCTTCCGCATCTCAAGGACCGCCCGCTCTCGCTCAAGCGATATCCCAACGGGATCAAGCAGGAGTTTTTTTTCCAGAAGAATACGACCGAAGCTTTCGCGCCCTGGCTGCGGACCGAGATGATCGATTCGGAACACGTCGGCCGCCCCATCCGCTACGTGTTCGCCGAAGACCGCGCCAGCCTGCTGTACCTGGTTAACCTGGGCTGCATCGATCACAACCCCTGGATGAGCCGCTCGCCCCACCTGGACAACCCCGATTTCATCCTTATCGATCTCGATCCGCAGGAATGCCCCTTCGACATGATCGTGGACGCGGCGCTGCTGGTGAAGCGCTTCCTCGACCGGATCGGACTTGCCGGCTACCCCAAGACTACCGGCGGCGATGGGTTGCACATCTACATACCGATCGAGCCGGTTTACAGCTACGAAGAAGCACGCACTTTCGCCGAACTGATCGCGCGCCTGGCAATTGCCGAAAAGCCCGAAATGTTCACAACGCCCCGGTCCGTGGCCAAGCGCCAGCGAAACCGCGTTTATTTCGACTACCTGCAAATCGGGAAGTCGAAAACCATTGCCGCGCCCTACGTGCTTCGCGCCTATCCCGGCGCGCCGGTGGCCGCGCCGCTCGAATGGAGCGAAGTGAAGCGGGGACTTCACCCGAGCCAGTTCACTATCGCCAACGCGGTGGAGCGCTTTGCGAAAAAGGGCGACATCTTCGAACCTGTGCTCTCGCGTCCGCAGCGCATCGAGGGAGCGCTCGAAAAGCTGGGCGGGCTGCTTCGTTAGCCGCCTCCGGCGTGCTACCCTACCCTACGCTTGATCTGGCAGCCTTCGGAAGAGTACGTCCGGTCCACCAACGTCTGGCGTTTCATGGAGCGGCTCGGGTTCCATGACCGCGAGGAGTTCCTGCGCTTCTCTTCCCGAGAGCCAGAACGGTTCTGGGACGAAATCGTGCGCGAGATGCGCATCGAGTGGTTTCAGCCCTACAGCCGCGTTCTGGACGATTCGCGCGGTCCCGAGTGGACGCAGTGGTTCGTGGATGGAAAGCTGAACATCGCGCACAACTGCCTGGACCGGTGGGCGGCCTCAGGGGCCACGGCCTGCATCTGGGAAGGCGAGGAAGGCGCCACCCGCTCCATCGGCTTCGGTGAATTGCGAAACGAAGCCAATCGCACGGCCAATGCCTTAAAAGGGAACGGTTTGCAACCGGGCGACCGCGTGGCCCTCTGCCTTCCCATGATCCCGGAAATCCTGCCGGTTCTGTACGGATGCTTCAAGGCGGGGCTGACGGTGGTGCCCATCTTCGCCGGCTTCGGCCCCGGCGCCATCGCGAGCCGGATCGAGGACTCGGGCGCGCGGCTTCTCTTCACGACGGAAAAGCTCGTCCGCCGCGGCAAGCCGGTGCCGCTGCTCGATAAAATGCCGCGCGGGATCGAACGTACCGTGGTGATTCCCTACCGCCCCGGAGAGGAGCCGCAGCTTTCCGGCGAAGGCCGCATCTCGTGGAGCGCGTTTCTGCACGCCGCTTCCGAGGAGGCGGAAACCGCCGCACTGGATTCGGAGGCGCGCTCGTTCCTGCTCTATACTTCCGGAACCACCGGCAAGCCCAAGGGCACCGTTCACACCCACGCCGGCTGCCTGGCGCAGATGGGAAAAGAAATCTGGCTCGGCTTCGACCACAAGCCCTCGGACCGCTTCTTCTGGTTGTCCGACATCGGCTGGATGATGGGCCCGTGGAGTATCCTCGGCAATCATCTGTTCGGCGGCACGATCTTCTTCTACGACGGTGCGCCCGACTACCCGGGGCCGGCGCGCCTGTGGGAGACGATCGATCGTCACCGCATCACGACTTTCGGAGTCTCCCCCACCGCCATCCGCCTTCTCAGCAAGTCCGGGGGCGAACTTCCATCCATGGCGGACCTGCGGCTGCTCGGCTCCACCGGCGAGCCGTGGGACGAAGGCTCGTGGATGTGGTTCTACGAGCGGGTGGGCCGCCGGCGCTGCCCCATCATCAACATTTCCGGTGGCACCGAAATCGTCGGCTGTTTCCTGTTCCCGCTGCCAGTCCAGCCGCTGAAGCCATGCAGCCTGGGCGCGCCCGCTCCCGGCATGGCCACCGAGGTCGTGGACGAAGCGGGAACGCCGGTGCGCGGCCGGAAAGGCTACCTGGTTTGTTCCAAGCCGGCACCCTCCATGACGCGTGGCATCTGGGGCGACCCGCGGCGTTACCTTGATACCTACTGGTCGCGCTTTCCGGGAATGTGGTATCACGGCGATTGGGCCAGCGTGGATGAAGACGGGCACTGGTTCCTGCACGGGCGGGCCGACGAATCCATGAACGTGGCCGGACGGAAAGTGGGCCCCGCCGAGGTGGAGGAGGCGATTCTGCAGCACCCGGGCGTGGCCGAAGCCGCCGTCATCGGGGTCCCGGACCAGATCACCGGCGAGGCGATCGTGGGTTTTGCCGTTGCCAAGCCGGGCGTGGTTGTGGACGGCGCAGCTGTCGGCCGAACCGTTGTACAGGTGCTGGGACCCACCTTCCGCCCCCGCGAAGTGCTGGTGGTGGCCGAGTTGCCGAAGACGCAAAGCGGCAAGATCGTGCGCCGCCTCATGCGCCAGCGCTACCTCAACGAGCCGCTTGGGGATCTATCCACCGTGGCCAATCCCCAGGCACTCGATTAGCATTCGGTATTCTGAAATTTCGATGCCACAGGGAGCCTACCAATTTTGCGACGTGAGTCTCCCGGTCCCGCTCGATCAGCCTTTTACTTATTCGCTTCCGGAAACGCTGCGTCACCGGGTGCAGCCCGGCTGCCGGATCCTGGTTCCGTTCGGGCCGCGCAAACTCACCGGCGTGATCCTGCGCTGCCACGACGAGCGGCCCGATGTGGCCACCCGCGAGGCGCTGCGGCTGCTCGATTCCGAGCCCGTTCTGGACCGGGAACTGCTGGACCTCGGACGCTGGATTGCCGGCTACTACTGCGCCCCTCTCGGAGACGTGCTGCGGTCCATGCTGCCGCTCGCCTCCGAAATCCGTCGCGGGAAGGTGTGGTCGCTGACAGATTCGGGGCGGGATGCGGCGCGTCAACTGCTGCTGGACTCTGCGCCGGACGACCCGGTGGCCCGGATCCTGAGCATGCTGGAAAAGAGGCCTCTCAACGCCGCGTACCTGGCCAAGGCGCTTCCGCTTGCCTCCAATGCCATCCGCTCACTGGAGCGGAAAGGCTTCATCGTAGCCGAGCAGGTGCAAACGGAGCGCGATCCGCTGCGTGCCCCCGCGGCGCGTCTGCGCGTCGAGTTCGCCGCGGAGCCGGAAGGCAAGAAATTGAACAAGCCGGAACGCGAGTTGCACGCTTTTCTGGCTCTCCATCCCGGTTCGCACAATCTGGGGGAACTGGAAACGGTGGTTCCGAACGCCAGCATCGCCGCCCGTTCGCTCGCCCGCAAGCAATTGGCGACCTTGCGCCCGGAGAGTGCGCCAGTGGCGACCGGCTTGTTCCGCGCCCGCCACGAGATGAACCCGGCGCAGCTGCGGGCTTTCGAGCCCGTCCGGGAGGCGATCCAGTTAGGCGAATTTCGCGCCTTTCTGCTCCATGGGGTGACCGGCTCAGGAAAGACCGAAGTTTACCTTAACGCCATCGAAGCCACGCTGGAACAGGGAAGGAGCGCGCTGCTCCTGGTGCCCGAGATCGCGCTGACGCCCGCCATGGCCGGCCAGTTTTTCTCGCGCTTCGGCGATCGCGTGGCCATCCTGCACAGCGCGTTTACCGACGTGGAGCGCTCCGAACAGTGGCGCCGTATCCGCTCCGGCGCGGCTTCCGTCGTGGTGGGGACGCGCTCGGGCGTGTTCGCGCCGGTGCGGCGGCTGGGGCTGATCGTGGTGGACGAGGAGCACGACGGCAGTTACAAGCAGGAAGAGACACCCCGCTACAACGGCCGCGACGTGGCTGTGGTTCGGGCGCGCGCGGCCGGCGCTTGCGTCGTCCTCGGGTCGGCCACACCGAGCCTGGAGAGCCGCTACAACGTGGAGCGCGGGAAATACACGCTGCTCGAACTGCCTTGCCGCATCCAGGAGCGGCCGCTTCCAGGCGTGGAACTGATCGACATGCGCCAGGAATTCCTGGAGACCCGTAAACAGGCCACCTTTTCCCGCAGGCTGCTGGACGCCATAACCGCCCGGCTGGATCTGGGCGAACAGGCGATCGTACTGCTCAACCGCCGCGGCTTTTCGAGCTTCGTCGCGTGCCGCTCCTGTGGCGAGCGGGTGCAGTGCATGAACTGCTCCTTGACCCTCACCCACCACAAACGCGATCGCCGCCTGCTGTGCCACGTCTGCGGCTACGCAGAAAAGATTCCCTCCGTCTGCCCCAAGTGCGCGAGCGAGCATATTTATTTCCTCGGTCTCGGTTCGGAGAAAGTGGAGGAGGAGCTGCACCAGGCCTTTCCGGCGGCGCGCATCGCGCGGCTCGATCGCGATACGGTCACCGGGAAACGCCAGTACGAGACCATCCTCCAGGATTTTCGCGAAGGGAACTACGACATCCTGGTGGGCACTCAGATGATCGCCAAGGGCCACGATATTCCCAACGTCACGCTGGTAGGCGTCGTCTCGGCCGACGTGGGGCTGGGAATGCCGGACTTTCGCGCCGCCGAGCGTACGTTCCAACTGTTGACGCAGGTTGCCGGGCGAGCCGGACGCGGCAGCGTTCCGGGCATCGTCCTGATTCAGACGATCAACCCCGATCACTATGCGGTCCGGCTGGCGGCAGCCCACGATTTCCGCGGCTTCTACGAAAAGGAACTGCATTTTCGGCGCATGATGCACTATCCGCCCTTCAGCGCCATGGCCAATCTGCTGGTCCGCTCCGAGAAGAAAGAGATGGCGATGCGGATGAGCGCGGACCTGGGGCACCGGCTCATACCCTCGCCCGATCAGGTACGTGTGCTCGGCCCCGCAGAAGCGCCCGTGCCGCGGCTCAAAAACGAGTATCGCTACCAGTTCCTGATCAAGTCTGTGAATCGCAAGGTGCTAAACGGCCTGCTCCGGGAAATCCGCACCTACGCCTTGGACCAGAAGTGGGGCGCAACCGCGTTGGTCATCGACGTCGACCCGCTTTCGCTGATGTAACTGCCGAATCCTCTCCGTGCAGGAAATCGGCGATCCTGGCGAGCGTTTGCGCGGCGCTTTCGCCGTTCCGCTCGATGAGTCCAACACTGAGCTGTAGGGCAGGGTGAACCGTGCGCGTATCTACTACACAGGAATAGGGTCCGGAGAGATGTTCGGCGATCCACTTGGCGATGGGAAGGGCCTCATCCTTGCCCGTTGCGATCATCACGACGAACTCCTCGTGACTCCAGCGCGCGATCTCGGCTCCGGGCGGAAGAATATTGCGCAGCCGCCGCGCGAACGCCGCCGACAATGTGGCGGCCACCGCCGGTTCGAAAGTGGTTTCCGCAAGCCGCAGTCCGCTGACTCTGATCAGGAGCAGGCATCCCGCACCATATCCGGCCAGCCGCGCCTCCACGTCCCGGCGCGTCAACATGGTTAACATCCCGTCCATCGACGCGCTGGTTTCGAGCGAGTCGATGCGCTTGTGAAGAACGCGGATCTCCATGCGAAATTGGGCGACGGTGACCTGGTGCTGCCGGCTCAACTGGTCCAACCCGCGCTCGATGGCTTCGGTCGCCCCCAGCACCACCTCCCGCAGCGACTCCGTTTTCACAGACCGGCATGCATCCCGGAGGTTCTGAATCGATCCGCGCAACCGCGCTTCATGGTCCAGGTCCGTTTGGCTGAGCGTTTCCATGATCTCTTCGAGCGCCCGGGCGGTAGATGCAAAATCCGAGTGCAGACCACCAAGATATTGCGACGCTTTTTCGCGATAGTTACGCAGAATGCCACGCAGCGTGGATTTGCTTTCGTTGACCACCGTGGGATCGCCATCGGCCACATGGTCCGCCAGCGACGTAACGGCGCTCTTAAAGGCGGTGGTCATGCCTTCGTCCAGTTCGACGGCATACTGGGCGATGTTTCGCAGGGCTGCCGTATACCCCTCAATGGCCGAGGTCCGAATCTGATACAACTTCTCAAACTCGTCTATCGACTCGCGAATCGAAATCATCCGTGTACCTTCTTCGCAAACACTATCGGGAGGCGGCGAGCGAAACTTTAGCATCGAGAAAGGACTTGATTTTCTCTTTTTATTCGCCCACAATGGACAGCGGGAGTGTCTAACAGCCCGTGGTAGATGTCGCTCCCTCACGGTCGCGGCTCTGTAAGTCGCTGAATCCACGGAGCCGGCACGTCAGTAAGCTGTCATTTCGGAGCGTTGGGGCAACTACAAGGAACCGACATGCCTTTGACTAAGCGGCAAAAGCAGGTACTCGATTTTATTGCGGGATTCGTTGACGAAAACGGCTACTGCCCAAGCTACGATGAAATTGCGCGGGGGCTGGACCTGGCGTCGCTCGCTACCGTGCACAAACACATTTCGGTACTCGAATCCAAGAACTATCTCAAACGCGGCTTCAATCAAAGCCGCTCACTCGAGTTGACCCAGAAATACGTGCAGGAGCAGAAGCGATTCAAGCCGGATATGACGCAGATCCCGCTGCTCGGACGGATTGCCGCGGGCCAACCGGTGGAAACTGTGGAGCAAAGCGAGGTGCTCGACTTCGCCGACTTTGCGGGCAACGGAAACAACTTCGCCCTCGAAGTGCGCGGCAATTCGATGATTGACGATCACATCTGCGACGGCGACCTGATTTTACTGGAGCGCGTCTCCGAAGCGCGGGACGGCGACATCGTGGTGGCGCTCGTTTCCGGCAGCGATACCACCCTCAAGCGGTTTTACCGCGAACCTGGAGACATGGTTCGGCTTCAACCCTCCAATTCCATGCTGAAGCCGATCATTGTGCCGGCCGGAGAAGTTCGCATTCAGGGACGCCTGCTGGCAGTCCTGAGGAAGTACAAATGAGCCGCTGCTAACCGCGCGCGAGCAGTTGCTGTTCGGCGTGCAGCCAGTCCTCTTCGGGAGAGCCTCCCTGGCACCCGCGAGCCTCCCAGAGGAGGTACGCGAGCTCTGCAATTTCCTCGCGCGAGGGGTTGGATACGGCCATCGTTGCGGCTGCGACAGCCACGGCGGGCTGTGCATCGATTAATTCAGCGGCTTCCGATCCAACAGCGAGGGTGGATGGATTCTCCGGCGTGGCGGTACGTTTGGCACGCGAGCGCGCCGGCGCTTTGCGCCGGGTTTGGGCCGCGGCCGCGCCCGAAGACACCACGATCTCGTTTTCGGCAGTACGCTTCTTCGTCATAATCTCCCTAAGAGCAAAATGCTTGAGCTTTCCACATATTTTAGCGGATTCTAGCCCATCCGGGCATAACAAATTCGTATCGGCCGGATTACTAAACGTGCGCTTTCAGACCAGCACGTCCTTTGGTGTATAGTGAGGGTTAGATTGTCCAGACTGGCCACCACGTGGATTGCGCTGGTGCTGATGTTTCCGGCCACCGCCGCGGCACCCAAGGTGATCGCGGTGAACGTGGACGGCGTAGTGCACCCGGTCACGGCGGAAATCGTCGGCAGCGCCATCGAACAGGCGCGGCGGGAGAATGCCGCTGCCGTTCTCATACGCCTGAATACGCCCGGCGGGCTGATGGATGCCATGCGGGAAACCATCGAAAAAATGGTCTCATCCCCCATTCCCGTGGTGACTTACGTGGCGCCCAGCGGCGGAAGGGCAGCGTCCGCCGGGTTCTTCATTCTGGAAGCGGGAGATGTAGCGGCCATGGCTCCAGGCACGAACACCGGCGCCGCGCACCCGGTCGCACTCGGCGGCGAAATGGACGCCGTTATGAAACAGAAGGTGGAGAACGACGCGGCGGCCTATCTCCGCAGCATCTGCGAAAAGCGCGGGCGTAACAGCGCCCTGGCTGAAACGGCGGTGCGCGAAAGCAAATCGTTCACTGACGGCGAGGCGGTCAGGGACAGGCTCGCCGACCTGATCGCGCCCAACGACCATGATCTGCTGGCCGCGCTCGATGGCCGCTCGATCACGCGCTTCGACGGCCGCCAGGAGACCCTGCACACGGCCGGCGCCGTAATCGAAGAGTATTCGCTCACCGCGCGGCAGCGCGTCATCTCCGCCGTGGCCGATCCGAACCTGGCGCTGGTTCTGCTCGTGATCGGCGCCCTCGCGATCTATGTGGAATTCACGGTGCCCGGCATGATCGCGCCCGGCGTGATCGGCGCGATCCTGGTGCTGGTCGGCCTTTCCGCCATCTCGGTACTGCCCATCAACTGGTTAGGTGCGGCGCTCCTGATTCTGGCGCTGGCTCTCTTTATCCTGGAAGCGAACATCGCCTCGCACGGCGTGCTCGGCGCCGGTGGAGCCGTGGCGATGGTGTTGGGGGCGGTCCTCCTGATCGACAGCCCGATTCCGGAGATGCGCATTCATTGGGGCACGGCTATCGCGCTCGCGCTGCCGTTCTCGCTCATCACCGGGTTTCTGCTTACCATCGTGCTGCGTGCCAGGCGCGGGAAGGTCGAAACCGGCGAAGAGGGAATGGTGGGCCTGACCGGTTCGGCCATCACCGACCTGGCGCCGGAGGGCAAGGTCTTCGTTCACGGGGAGTATTGGAACGCCGTAGCCGCCCATCCGGTGCTCGCCGGCGCGACGGTGAGGGTAACGGGCATCGACAATCTCAAACTGACGGTGGAACCGGTTTCCGGACCGGCGGGAGGCGCATCATGAACGGCATCGACCTGACGACGATTGTGCTGGTGATTGTGGTTCTGTACCTGGCTAGTTCGGTCAAAATTCTGCGGGAGTACGAGCGCGGCGTCATTTTCCGGTTGGGCCGCCTGCTCGACCAACCCAAGGGGCCCGGCATAATCCTGGTGTTTGCGCCCGTCGACCGCATTGTCCGGGTTTCCCTCCGCGTGGATACGATGGAGGTGCCGCCGCAGGACCTGGTCACGCGCGACAACGTCACGGTCAAGGTGAACGCCGTGATCTACTTCCGCGTGCTGGAGCCGCGCCTCGCAATCGTGGAGGTAACTAACTTCCTCTACGCCACTTCGCAACTGGCGCAGACCACTCTGCGCAGCGTCCTCGGCGAAGTGGAACTCGACGAACTGCTGAGCCAGCGGGAGAAACTCAACGTCCGGCTGCAATCGATTCTCGACCAGCACACCGCTCCCTGGGGAGTCAAAGTGACAATGGTGGAGGTGAAGCAGGTGGACCTGCCCGAGCAGATGATCCGCGCCATCGCCCGTCAGGCCGAGGCGGAACGGGAGCGGCGCGCCAAGATCATCCACGCCGAAGGCGAATACACGGCGGCGGAGAAGCTGGGTATGGCCGCGGAGGTCCTTCAGAGGCAGCCGGCCGCGCTGCAATTACGCTATCTGCAAACGCTCGTGGAGATCGGCGCCGAAAAGAACACGACCGTCGTCTTTCCTTTGCCAATCGATATAATTGCTTCAGTGCAAGGGGCATTGGACCGGGTGGGCAGGAGTTCCGAGCCCGTAAAACCGGTTACCCCTTAGCGTGACGAAAACATGCGAAACAAGGAAACCGGGGAGTTTGAAGTCATCGTCGGAAACCGTCAGCTGCTGAGCGGGTTTTTTATTGTGGCCCTGTTGTTTGCGGTCGCCTTCGCTATGGGCTACGTTGTGGGCCAGAACTCGCCCCGTTCGGCAAAGATGGCCGGCGCCGCCGCTCCGCCGGTGCCCATCACCAGCGCCGAGAGCCGCCCCGAACCCGCGGCCCCGGCAGCGCAGAATCCGCCCGCCTCCGATTCGGGTCCGGCTTCCGAGCCACCGGCAGCGGCGCAGCCGGGCGCCGAGGGATCGGCGCAGCCAACCACGCAGCCGGCCCGCGATGGCGCCCCTCCGCCCCCGGCGTCCGGGGCGGTGATCGCGGTTCCCGAAGGTCCTCCCGGGTCCTACTGGCAGGTCATGGCGCTGGCCCAGCCGGATGCCGAGGCGGTGTGGCGTACCTTGAAGGACAAGGGGTTTCCCGCCGTGATGACGCAAGGGCCGAACAGCCTCGTGCGGGTGCTGGTTGGCCCTTACAGCGATACTCTGAGCATGGGCAAAGCGAAAACGGAACTGGAAAACGCCGGCTTTCATCCAATAAGAAAGTAATGTCACCGGCCGAACCGCTCGTTCAAATCGGCACTCCGAAAGGTCCGCGTCTGCCGGAGTGGGCACGCAAGAGCCGTACCCATTTCGAGTCTCTGAACCGGCTCAAGCGGGAGTTGCGCGGCCTGCGGTTGCACACCGTTTGCGAGAGCGCTCGCTGCCCGAACATTCACGAGTGTTTCCATCGCGGCGCGGCCACCTTCATGATTCTGGGGAACCGCTGCACCCGCGGATGCGGCTTCTGTTCGGTGCCCAAGGGCAATCCCGCACGGCACGACATGCGTCTCGACGCGGATGAACCGGCGCATGTGGCCCGCATGGCGGCGGAAATGAAGCTGCGTTACGTCGTGATCACCAGCGTCAACCGCGACGACCTCGAAGACGGAGGATCGCGCCATTTTGCCGAGACGGTTCGCAAAGTGCGCGAGGCACTGCCCGAAGCGCGAGTGGAGGTGCTCACCCCGGATTTCTGCGGAGACATGGACGCGGTGGCTCGGGTGCTCGAAGCGGGTCCGCACGTGTTCAACCACAACATGGAGACGGTGCCGCGACTCTACCCTCGCGTGCGTCCACAGGCCGGGTACAGGCAGTCCCTCGCCGTGCTGGAGTTTGCCCGCCGATATGCTCCGGATACGCTTACCAAGTCCGGTTTGATGGTGGGGCTCGGGGAAACCAGCCGGGAAGTTGAAGGTCTGCTCGCCGATTTGCGCGCCACTGGAACGGACGTAGCCACCATCGGCCAGTACCTGCAGCCTACGCGGCGCAACCTGCCTGTGGCGGAATTCGTTGAACCCGCGCAATTCGAGGCGTACCGCGAATACGGGCTGCGGCTGGGGTTCCGCGCCGTCTTCAGCGGACCGCTGGTCCGAAGCTCCTATATGGCGGATGAAGTCAGCCAGGAGGCCCGGAACGCGTTGTGTTGAACTTGCTGCTGTCGCTGCTTACGGCAGTGCTCCTGATCCTTTCTTTTCCCAAGTACAACCTGGTTTGGCTGGCGCCCTTCGCCCTTGCGCCGCTCCTCGTGGCGGTCCACCGTGAGAGGCGCATGTTCCGCCGCTTTCTGCTTGGCTGGGCGGCGGGGATCCTGTACTGGTGGGGCGTCTGCTACTGGATCGAGTTCGTTCTGGCCGTCTATGGCGGCTTGGGCCACGTGGCCGGATGGTCGGTATTCACTCTGTTCCCGCTAGCCAAAGGACTGCACATGGCGGTGTTCGCGCTGCTGGCGGGCTTTCTGGTGCGTCGCTGGTGGGCGACTCCGGCCGTGGCTGCCCTGTGGGTTGCCATTGAGGTGACGCACGGCTGGCTGGGATTCGCCTGGCTGGACCTGGGCAACGCCGGCATCGACATGGGCATCCCCATGCGCCTCGCCCCGGTTACCGGCGTCTATGGTGTTTCGTTCGTGTTCGCGATGATGGGTACGGCAGTCGCCCTCGCCTGTTTGCGCAGGCCGCGGCGCGAACTCTTGTGGTTGGCCGCCCTGCCCGCACTGCTCCTGCTACCCGAATTGCCGCCGGCAGCACGCGGAAGCGGGACTGCTCTGCTGGTGCAGCCCGACATCTCCCAGACCGAAGAATGGACGCCCGAGACCCTCGATCGCATGGAGCAGGATCTGACTCAGTTCACGCTGAAAAACGCCCTGACAGGGCCCGCGCAATCCCCCTCCATTCTCGTCCTGCCCGAGGTGCCCGCGCCGCTCTATTATTATGAAGACCCCCGGTTCCGCGATTACGCCAATGCGCTGGCGCGGCGGGCCGGAGCATACCTGTTAATGGGAACCGTAGCCCACACGCCCGAAGGGGCGCCGCTCAACTCCGCCACCCTCGTGTCGCCCGCCGGAATCGCGTTAACCCGCTATGACAAGGTCCATCTGGTGCCGTTTGGGGAATTTGTACCCTGGCCGCTCGGCGCACTCGCGGAAAACATCTCGAGCGAAACAGGCGATTTCGCGGCGGGCACGCGCGTGGTGGTGTCGCCGGTGGGAACCCACAACCTGGGAACGTTCATTTGCTATGAATCGGTATTCCCGAATTTCGTTCGCCAATTCGCCGACAACGGTGCCGAAGTGCTGTTCAACATCTCGAACGATGGCTGGTTCGGAAAAACCGCTGCCCGGGAACAGCATCTGAAGATCGTGCGCATGCGCGCGGCAGAGAACCGCCGCTGGATTCTCCGCGCCACCAATGACGGCATCAGCGCCGCCATCGATTCGGCCGGACGGCTTCGCGGCACGCTCCCGTTGTACACCCGGGCAGCCTCGCACAGCGGCTTCGAGTACATCGCTGCGCGCACGCCTTACACGCGATTCGGCGACTGGTTCGCGGCCGTTTGCGCGACCCTGGCGCTCGCCCTCCTCCTGGCGGAACGGGTTATCTAACTACGCCGCTCGTCTACGAGTGCCGGATCACCAGCACGTCGCCGTCTTTGACGACGTACTCTTTTCCTTCCAGGCGAAGCAGGCCCTTCTCCCGCACGCCCGGATAGCCGCCCAGGTCCACAAGGTTCTTCCAGTTCACCACCTCGGCGCGGATGAACTTCTTTTCGAAATCCGAATGGATCGCCCCGGCAGCCTTGACCGCGTGACTGCTCGCCGGCACGGTCCAGGCGCGGCATTCATCCTCTCCGGCCGTGAGGAAACTCATCAATCCCAGAAGCGAATACGTGGCGGTGATGAGCCGCTCCAGCCCCGATTCCTCCAGGCCGTAGCTGGCCAAATAATCGCGTTGATCCTCGCGAGGCAACTCCGCCAGTTCCGCTTCGATCTTGCCGCAGACCGCAGCCACCGCCGTGTGGCGCCTTCCGGCAAGCGCGCCTTCCCGCCACTCCTGTTCGCGCCGGTGCAGGCTGGAGGCGTCGGCCTCTCCCAAATTCAAAACGTAGAGTACGGGCTTCTGCGAAAGAAACTGAAAACCCCGAAGCCGCTTCTCGTCGTCCGCATCGAGTTCCAGAAGCCGCAGGGGGCGGTTCTCCTCGAGCATGGTCTTGCACCGCTGAAGCAGGTCGAATTCGCGATCGAGTTCCGGGTTCTTGATCTTCTTGCGATCTTTGTCCAGCCGTTCGAGCCGCTTTTCCACCACCACCAGATCGCTGAGAATCAGTTCGGTTTCCACATCCTCGAGGTCGCGGAGCGGGTCGACCGAACCCTTCTCGTGCGGCACCGTATCGTCGGCAAACAGGCGCAGCACGTGGGCAAAGGCATCCACCACACGGAGGCTGGCCAGGTAGCTGGGATCGCGCAGGTTCTCCTTGGATATGGCCGGCATATCCACGTATTCCACGACCGCGTGGGTGACCTTCGGCGGTTCGAAAAGGCGGGCCAGCGCGTCCAGGCGGGCATCCGGCACGCGCGCCACTCCCGTGCGCACGGCCGTGGAGCCGATGCGCGTCTCCTGGGCGACGCCGGTGAGAATGGTGAACAAAGAGGTCTTGCCCACCATGGGCAGACCGATAATGGCAGTCTTCATAAAGGAAGCGATCTACAGGGGAACTTCCACCTGGCTGAGAATTTCTTCGATGATGCGCTCGCCCATATCGGCGCGGCGCTGCACCAGGGTGGTGCGGGTGTTGATCACGACGCGGTGCGCAAAGACGGGCGCCGCCAGTCGTTTCACATCGTCCGGGATCGCGTAATCCCGGCCTTCGAGCAGCGCCATGGCCTGCACGGCCCGGAACAGAGCCTGTGAACCGCGCGGGCTGACCCCCAGGGTCAGCGATTCGTGGTTGCGCGTTCGCTCGACTATGGCAAGCATATAATCGACCACCGACTCCTCCACGCCCACCCGCTGCACCGCTTCCTGCAGTTGCAACACGTCCTCGGAAACCAGACCGGAGGCCGGACTGTCGCCAAACGGCCGCTCGTTGTTGCGCAGAATTTCGCGTTCGCTGGCGGCGTCCGGGTAGCCGATGCGGAGGCGCAGCAGAAAGCGGTCGAGCTGCGATTCCGGAAGAGGGTAGGTTCCGTGGTGCTCGACCGGATTCTGCGTGGCGATCACCATGAAGGGCCGGGGCAAAGAGTGCGAATGGCCGTCGATGGTGACCTGCGATTCGTTCATCGCCTCCAGCAGCGCGGATTGCGTTTTGGGCGTAGTCCGGTTAATCTCGTCCGCCAACAGGAAGTTGCTGAAAATCGGTCCCGGCTTGAATTCGAATGCCTCCGAGTGGGCGTTGTAAATCGTCACCCCCAGGACGTCGCTCGGCAGCATGTCGCTGGTGAACTGGAGCCGGTGGAACCGGCACGAAACGGACCGGGCCAATCCCTGCGCCAGAGTCGTTTTGCCCACGCCGGGAACATCCTCGATGAGCAGATGGCCGCGCGCCATCAGACACACGAGGGAGAGACGGACGGCTTCCGTTTTCCCGCGGATCACTGACCCTAGAGCCGTCTCCAACGCGGCCAGCCTGGAAAGGATTTGCGGCGAAAATGTAGCCGGCGGGGCGACGGTGGATTCCCGCTGGGGCATTACTGTTCATCATACTAAAGATGAAGGGCGGGAACCGGAAGGCGCCCCGCCGGCCCGCCTCGGGAACCTTGCAGCGGTCCCCCCATTGTGTTATTTATGGGTTCAAGTCGGACTTTAGGATCCAACTAGCGCCCGCTCTCGTGAGTAGCGACGGCCGTTCATAAATTTTCAACATAAAAAGGTGGCAAGCCCGTGGAAGCTGTCAATCGAAAACTCATCCGTCCGTCTTTGAACGAGATCAAAGAACAGATCACACCTCCCCGGCGCGCCGTACAGCAGAAGAAACCCGTACCACCGGATCAGACCAACGCGGAAAACTTCTACTACGTGAAGCAGATGCAGGCGAAGACGCCTATGGTATTCGTGCTGCGGGACGGCGAGACCCTGCACGGAACCATCGAGTGGTACGACAAGTGCTGCCTCAAGGTCAACCGCACGGGCGAACCGAATCTGCTGCTGTATAAACCGGCCATCAAATACATGTACAAGGAGGGCTAGGGTCCTCCGCTCAGGAACGGACCCGCTGGCGCATGGCCAGCCGGTATTCCCTGCGTTCGCCGGCTTCGCGGTAGCGCCTCAGTTCCTCTTCGGTTTCCGGCAGCACCGGCGATATTTCTACCGCCTGTCCCTTTTCATTCAAAGCCACAAACGTCAGGTACGCCGAACAGGTGTGCAGCTTCTCGCCCGTCATCAGCGTCTCGGTCTCCACTTTCACCCCGACTTCGAGCGAGGTGCGAAACACCCGATTCACCGAAGAGCGCAGCACGAGCAGTTGCCCGATGCGCACCGGGTGAAGGAAGTGCAGGCTGTCTACGGACGCGGTGACGCACGGCCGGCGTGCGTGGCGTATGGCGGCCATGGCGGCCGCCAGGTCTACCAGGTGCATGACCTTGCCGCCCAGAACGTTGCCGAGTCCGTTGGCATCGTTCGGAAGCGCCAGCTCGGAATATTCGGATTGCGATTCGCGTACGGGTTTGGCTTCGAGCATAGGGAGCGTTTCCAAGGGTTCCTCCAAAACCGCTATCGCCTGGAAATTGCCGCCCGCTGATCCAGGTAGCTGCGAACGTAGGCGAGGGCTTGCAAAGCCACGCCTGCCTGCGCGGCGCCTTCGATGGCGCCGGTATCCGCGGCGAACTCGAGCGGTCCATGCATCAACGGGAGGTGGTCGTGTTCGACGACGTGGTAGAGGCGAATTCGGCCGCCCGCGTCGCCCATGATCGAGAAGCGGACCGCATCGCCCACTGCCGCGGCCGGAAAGCGCGGGCAGTCATCGCGCGCATAGCCGAGATTGCAGTAGGAGCGAAGCGTCTGCGACGACGGGATGTGCGGCAACTCCGGGTCGGAGCGGCAAACACCGCCCCAGCAGCGGCCGAGCGGGAGCATCGTATCCTGCGGACGGCGTGCGCCCCCTTGCGGCTCGACCGGCTCGAAATAGGGGCAGGCCATTTCGGAGGTATAGTAGCACAAGACATGACGAATACCCGGATCGAAGCTCTAAAGACGCTGGTGGAGCAAAATCCGTCCGACAGTTTCGTGCGCTACGGTCTCGCCATGGAATACAGCAAGTCAGGCGATCTGGAAGCAGCCATCCGGGAGTTCAGAACATTGCTGGAAGCGAATCCGGACTACAGCGCCGCCTACTTCCACGGAGGTCAAGCCTTGGAGCGCCTGGGCCGCGCCGAAGAAGCGCGCCAAACGTATCTGGCGGGCATCGAGGCCACCACCAGGAAAGGCGACCTGCACACTCGGAGCGAGATCCAGGCGGCCCTGGACCTGATGGGGTGACCCGCGGGCCATCCGCCTTTGGTTGGCGCGATCAATTCTCCTGGCAGGCCGCCCAGATTGCCTGGATTTCGTCGAGTTGTTCGCGGTCCATCAGGTTGCCGCGCAACCAACTGCCTACTACGTTTCTGTAATGCACGCGGTCGAAAAGAAACACGAAACTCATCATGTAGACGAGCGAAAGCAGCGCGTAATAGGGCATCTTTGGGTCTCCTCGGAGATATTCGCCGGTTACAACTCGGTCACACTGTGAGTATGCTGGCGTCTGCCGCAGAACTCCAGTCCCAGCGGTTCTATCGCGGTTTGGGGTTCCAGGAACACTAACTGAAAGGCTGCATTTCAGCCGGGTCCGGCCAAATTGCTACGGTAGTTCCTTGATCCGGATGTTTCGAAATTCCACGTAGCTTCGATGGCCGAGAAACCCGATGTGGCCGGAGGCGCGCGCCAGTCCGGGGTGCTGCTGGAGAATTCGAGGATCCTTCACGGTGTCCAGGTCCGCGTCCACCACCACGGTTCCATTCAGCGTGATGGCGACATGGCGCCCGTTCGCCGTTATCTCATAGGAGTTCCACTCTCCGGTCGGCTTGAGCGCGCCTTGTTTGGCCGGAAACACGCCGTAAATCGACCCGCTGTGCTGCGCCGGCTGGATGTTTTTATATTGCTCCGCGGGGTCGTCCAAAACCTGAATCTCCATCCCCTTGTAGGCCGCGTCCCCTTCGTACGGCGCCCGCAGCCCGATGCCGCTGTTTCCGCCGGGGCTGAGTTTGAAGTCCAGGCGCAGGACGAAATTCGCATACTCCTTCTCGGTGAAAAGATTACCCCCGCCATCGGAAGGACACACGATCCGATCTCCTTCCACGACGTAGCCCGGGCCCACTCCTCCCACCAGCTTCCATCCGTCCAGATTCCTGCCGTTGAACAGCGGCGTATAGCCCGGTTCGGCCGGAGCCGCCGCGAAAATCGTCCAAGCGATCAGAACACCCGCGATAGCTATCGCTCTTTTCGGAATCCCTCGCCGCAGCATGAAGCGAATCGTATCACCAATTCGCTCACAACGGATCGGAAGGCACGCAAGAGAATCGTTCGGTGCGCAAGGGCACGGCGGATCCGCCGGTGCCCGGACTAGCATGAGCTTATGTCAGCGGAACCCCCGGTGGAATTCGTGGAGCGCCAGGCGTGGCTCGAACCGGTCGAGACCGGAACGCAGAAAGCAGTGGCGGCGGTGTTTCAGGGACCGGCACGCCCGATTCAGAACCTGCTGCACGGGACTTGGCTGGGCCACCCGCTGCACCCTATGCTGACGGACGTTCCGCTGGGAGCGTGGACGGCGACGCTGGTGCTCGACATGATGGAGGCTTCCGGCCGGAAAGACTGCCGGGCGGGCGCGGACGTCACGCTCGCCGTCGGTCTGGCAGGCGCAGGTTGCGCGGCGCTGGCCGGGATTACGGACTGGCACGTCACAGACGGCAAGGCGCGACGTGTGGGCGTTGTGCACGGCATGCTGAACCTGGTGAGCGCGGGTCTCTATACCGCCTCGCTGATCGCCCGCAAGCAGCGGAATCGCAGCGCCGGCCGGGCTCTCGCGCTGGCGGGGTTCGTGGTTTCGTCGGCAGCCGCCTATTTGGGGGGCAACCTGGTGTACGGCAAGCAGATCGGCGTCAATCATACTGCGGCTGAACCGCCGGTTTCCGATTGGACGGCGGTGATGGACGACAGCGACCTCGCCGAAGGGCAACCCCGCCGCGCCGAGGCCGGCGGTGCCAGGCTGCTGCTGGTGCGGAGCGGCGGACAGATCTATTGCATGTCGGAAGTCTGCTCGCATTTGGGCGGACCGCTGGCCGAGGGCGAAGTTCACGGCGATCAAGTAACCTGCCCCTGGCACGGTTCACGCTTTTCGCTCCAGGACGGGTCGGTCGTCGATGGCCCCGCCACCCACCCGCAGCCGTGTTTCGACACGCGCGTGGAACAGGGGCGGATTGAGGTGAGGTCCCGCGAGCGGGAGTAGCCGGGCCATCAGCCGGTCTCGGCCGCGGGGTAGGCGATCCGCAGCCCGTCCACCTTCGCCCATGGCGTGAGCGCGTGCGGCCTTGCGCTGGCAGGCCCCATGATGTGCCGCACCTCGATGCCGCGCACCAGCAGGGCATCGGCAACCAGCGACCTGTGGCAGCGCCATGGCACAGCTTCCGCGCAGGCAATAGCAGCCGTCCGCCCGGCTGCCAGCGAGATCAGGTGTTCGACGGCGGCGTCGAACTGTGCCGATTGCATGTAGTCGGCGAAGCCGCGGAACGACTGGTTCCGCCATCCGGTGTTGACCGAGTCCTTGCGGGCGTGCCGCAATCCGCCCAGGTCCGGCAGGTGGACGTAATCCACGCCGCCCGTAGTCAACCATGCCTGGAATTCCGCCTGATTGTATTGCGGATTCGTGCGGGATCGCGGCACGGTTCGGATGTCCGCCAGAAGCCGTACGTCGAAACTGCGAAGGATGTCGAGGAAATCGGTCTGCGGACGCGTCGAGTGGCCTATCGTGTAGAGCGGCCGGTTAGCGCAGGACACCGAAGATCGCCCGTGCCCCGTCATAGCTCCACTCGTTCATCCACAACCCAAGGTTCGTGAAGGAGATCATCAACACGAGCAGCATGAAACCGAAGCGGGCCAGCTCCATATAGACCATCATCGGGATTCGCGCCGCCAGCAGAAGTTTGGAGCCGTCGAGCGGAGGAACCGGCAGCATGTTGAAGATCGCCAGGTACAGGCTCAGCAGCACTCCGTGTTCCAGGAACCTGGCCACGTTTGGAGCGGATTGGACTGTGGCCACTGCGACGATGGCCATGATCACGGCCAGAATGACGTTACTGGCGGGCCCCGCCAGAGCCACCAGCGCCAGCCCGTTGAGACCGCCCCGCAGATTCGCCGTGACGGTTCGGACCGGTCTTCCCCAGCCCAGAAAACCGCCTCCCAGCAGCGAGGTCAGAAAAGGCAGCAGGACGGTGCCGATCCAGTCGACATGGGCCAGCGGGTTCAGCGTCACCCGGCCTTCCTGACGCGGCGTTTCATCACCCAGCCTGGTGGCCACCCAGGCATGCGCGAACTCGTGCGGCGCAGTCAGCATCCAAAGCAACAATACGTTGGTGATAGCGTTGACAAGATTGAAGTGCATTTCGATTTCAGGATGCCGGTGGCGGCAGCGGCGATGGTTCGCAAACGTCAGGAGCCCGTTAAACCCATTGTACGTGGTATGATATGACTTACACCATCACTTCCGTCCCGAGGTACAAATCCACTTGGCATTGATTGAAGGTTGCAGGCACTCTCTGGAGATTTCCATTCCCGCCGCAGAGGTGGAAAGCGAAACCGGCCGCGTCATCGCCAATATCCAGAAGCGCGCCAAGCTTCCCGGCTTCCGTCCCGGAAAAGCCCCAAGCTCTTTGATTCGTAAGCAGTTTTCAGGCGATATCAAACAGCAGGTGCTGGAAAGCCTGATCCCCAAATTCCTCCAGAAGCAGATCGAAGCCGAGAATCTGAATGTGGTCGGGCGGCCCGACATCGAGGACGTGCACTTTCATGAGGGAGAATCCCTCAGTTTCAAAGCCGAGTTCGAAGTGGTCCCCGAAATCGAGCTCGGCGAGTATCACGATGTCGAGGTCACCTACCAGGATCCGGTTGTCACCGATGAAGACGTGGAAAAGCGGCTCAGCGAAATCCGGGAGCAGAAGGCGCAGCACATCAACATCGACCCCCGCCCGGTAGAGGATGGGGATTTCGCCGTGGTCTCCCTCGAGAGCCTTTCGGGAGTCGAGGGGGAACCGGTCAAACAGGATGAGATGGTGCTGGAGATGGGGAGTCCCGACACCTTCGAGGCCTTCACGGAGAACCTGCGCGGTCTGTCGCCGGGAGACGAGAAGGACTTCGACGTCACCTATCCGGAGGATTACGGCGCGCCACGACTGGCGGGCAAAACGGTAAAGTTTCATGCCACGGTGAAGGGCCTGCGCCGCAAGGAATTGCCGGAATTGAACGACGAGTTCGCGCAGGACTTGGGCGACTACCGGAATGTGGACGAAGTTCGCGACGCCATCCGGAAGGGCTTGTTCGCGCAGCGTCAGCACGAGGCTCAGGAAGCGGCCAAAAACAAGATCGTAGATGTGCTGGTGGAGCGGCACGAATTCCCGGTTCCGGAAACCTTCGTTGACCGGCAGATTCAGAACCGCGTCGAGCAGAGCCTCCGGGCAATGGCTGCCGAAGGCGTGGATCCGAGTTCGCTGAAACTGGACTGGACCAAAGTGAAAGAGGCTCAGCACGACAAGGCGTTGCGGGAAGTCAAGGCGTCCATGCTGTTGAGCCGCATTGCGGAGCGCGAGTCGATTCACGCCACCCGCGAAGAAGTGGACAAGGAAGTGGAACGGTTGGCCCGCCAGAACCGGGAGGCGGTCGCCGCCGTCCAGATGCGATTCGAGAAGGATGGGACGATGGGGCGGATCGCCAGCCATATACAGACGGAAAAAACCCTAAATTTCCTTTTCGAGCACGCCCGCAAGACGGTTGAAGCGTAGCGGGCTGCCGGGTCATCGAAAAGGTATACAGTACGCGCCCCGACCCCGTCTACCTTCGAGCACATTGCTAAGGAAGTCTGTTCAGGTGATAATAGAAACGAAATCGATTGTGGTTCTCTACCCCGGAGGCAGCCCGGAGTTCAAGGTAATCCGGCCAGAGCCTAAGGCGGAACAGGAGAAAAATGCGTGAAGCGTGCCGGATCCGATGATGCTTTACGGTGCTCGTTTTGTCATAAGAGTCAGGACGTAGTCGGCAAGCTCATCTCTTCCCCGAGCGACTATCCCCGCGCGTACATTTGCGACGAATGTATCGCGGTCTGCAACTCCATCTTAGAAGACGACAAGGTCGAGCCACCCTCCGGAACTCCCAACAAGATTCCGAAGCCCTTGGAAGTAAAAGAGTTTTTGGATCAGTACGTGATCGGGCAGGAGGCTACCAAGAAAAAGCTGGCTGTGGCCGTCTACAACCACTGCAAGCGGATTCACATGAACCGCATGCGCAACAGCGACGTGGAGCTGCAGAAGTCGAACATTCTGCTGATCGGCCCGACCGGCACTGGTAAGACGTTGATGGCACAGACTTTGGCGAAGATTCTGGATGTTCCCTTCGCTATTGTGGACGCCACCACTTTGACCGAAGCCGGCTATGTGGGCGAAGATGTTGAAAACATTATTCTGAAGTTGCTCCAGGCTGCCGACGGCGACGTGCAGAAGTGCCAGCAGGGAATCATCTACATCGACGAGATCGACAAGATCTGCCGCAAAGATGAAAACCCTTCCATCACGCGCGACGTCTCAGGAGAGGGAGTGCAGCAGGCGCTCCTGAAAATTCTGGAGGGCACTGTCGCGAACGTGCCGCCACAGGGGGGCCGCAAACATCCGCATCAGGAATTTACCCCGGTCGATACGACCAACATCCTGTTCATATGCGGCGGGGCCTTTGTGGGCCTCGAAAAGGTAATCGCACGCCGGAGCGGCAAGAAGTCCATGGGTTTTCTTCAGGAAGAGGAGAAATCCAATCCGCGTCTGTCGGGAATCAGCGGGCGGCGCGATATCGATTTGCTGTCCCAGGCCCAGCCCGTCGATCTGATCAAGTTCGGATTCATTCCGGAGTTCATCGGGCGCATGCCGGTTCACGCCGTGCTCGAGGACCTGGATCGTTCCGCCCTCATTCAGATCCTGTCCAAGCCCAAGAACGCAATCGTCAAGCAGTATCAGAAGCTCTTTGAATTTGAAAACGTCCGGCTCAAGTTCAGCGACGAGGCTCTCGAAGCTATCGCCGATCTCGCCATGGAGCGCAAGGTCGGCGCCCGCGGCCTCCGTATGATTCTGGAGGACTTGATGCTGGATTTGATGTATTACCTGCCTTCCTACAAGAAGGTTCGCGAGTTCCAGGTCACCAAAGAGATGGTGCTGGCTCAGAAAATCAGTCTTACAATACTAGAAAAGGCCGGCTAGACTCGCCTTCCGCGGAATACTCGCACCTCGGGGAAACAGGGGGCAGGATCAACCCCCCGGGAGAACAATGCTTACTTCAAAGGAAAAATCCGACACAAAACGTCTGCCGATGATGCCTATCCGCGACGTGGTCATCTTCCCGTACATGATGACCCCCTTCGTGGTGGGGCGCGAATCGAGCGTCCGGGCGCTGGAAGAGGCCATGGCAGGCGACAAAAAGATATTCCTGGCAACCCAGCACGACGCCTCCATCGACGAACCCAAACCCAACGAAATCTACAACGTAGGGACCATCGTCAATATCGTGCAGAGCCTCAAGCTGCCGGACGGCAACATCAAGGTCCTGGTGGAAGGTGTGGAGCGCGGAAAAGTGGTGTCGGTTTCCGACGACGAGGGCTTCTTCCGCGCCGTTGTCCGCACCGCCAATTTCAAAGTGGAAACCGGCCAGCAGCTCGAAGCGCTGATCAGCCGCGTCACCGGCCTGTTCGAGCAGTACGTCAAGCTCAGCCAGAACCTGAACTACGAGACCATGATCGCCGCCATCCGCGTGGACGATCCGGGCAAGCTTGCCGACACCGTCGGGGCCAACCTCCAGCTCACCATCGAGGAGAAGCAGGAGCTGCTTGAAATCTTCGATCCCATCGACCGGCTCACGCGCGTAGCCGAGATGCTCGACATCGAAATCGAGAAGCTCAATGTCGACCGGACCATCCAGGGCCGCGTCAAGCGGCAGATGGAAAAGGCCCAGAAAGAGTATTACCTCAACGAGAAGATCAAGGCCATCCAGAAGGAACTGGGCCGCGGCGAGAAGAGCGAAATCGACGAGCTCAAGAAGCGCATCGAAACCGCCGGCATGACCCAGGACGCGCTGGACAAGGCCACCGCCGAGCTCAAGCGCCTGGAAAACATGCCGCCGATGTCGGCCGAATCCACGGTATCGCGCAACTACCTGGACTGGCTGCTGGCGGTGCCGTGGAAGAAACGCTCCAAGGAAATCCGCGACCTGAAGTACGCCGAACAGGTGCTTGAAGCCGATCACTACGGGCTTGAAAAGATCAAAGAGCGCATCCTCGAATTCCTGGCGGTGCGCCGCCTGGTCAAGAATCCCAAGGGCTCGATCCTCTGTTTCGTCGGACCCCCGGGCGTCGGCAAGACGTCGCTCGGCATGTCCATCGCCAAGGCAACCGGCCGCAAGTTCGTGCGCATGTCGCTCGGCGGCGTTCGCGACGAAGCGGAAATCCGCGGGCATCGCCGGACCTATATCGGCGCGCTGCCTGGACAGGTGATTCAGATGATGAAGAAGGCCGGCACCCGCAACCCGGTCTTCATGCTCGACGAAGTGGACAAGATGTCGATGGACTTCCGCGGCGACCCGTCCGCGGCCCTGCTGGAAGTGCTCGATCCCGAACAGAATTTCATGTTCGTTGACCACTATCTCGATGTGGAGTATGATCTCAGCCAGGTTTTCTTCATCGCCACCGCCAACGTGCTCCACACCATACCACCGGCCTTACAGGACCGCATGGAAGTGATCCGGCTTTCCGGCTATACCGAGCTCGAAAAGATGGAGATTGCCAAGCGCTTCCTGGTGCGTAAGCAGATGGAGCAGACCGGCCTCGGGAAGGAACGGATCGAGTTCGGCGACGACGGCCTGAACGGCCTGATCCAATACTATACGCGCGAAGCCGGAGTGCGAAACCTGGAACGCGAAATCGGCAACGTCTGCCGCAAGATCGCCCGCCAGGTAGTCAACAACCAGGGCGAGAAGGAAAAGAAGACGCTGCCCAAAGCCGTGATCAACGGCGAAAAACTGCCGGAACTGCTCGGCCCGTGGAAGTTCCGCGATTTGGGGACCGAGAAGAAGAGCGACGTAGGCGCAGTCACCGGCCTCGCCTGGACCGAAGTCGGGGGCCAGATCCTGACGGTGGAATGCACGTTGATGGAGGGTAAAGGAAAGCTCACCATCACGGGCAAACTGGGCGAAGTGATGCAGGAATCGGCGCAGGCGGCGATGAGCTATATCCGCTCCCGCGCCCACCAGTTCGGACTTCCACGCGACTTCTACCGCAATCTGGACGTGCACATCCACATCCCGGAAGGCGCCATTCCCAAGGACGGGCCTTCCGCCGGAATTACCTTGGCCACGGCCATCTGTAGCGCGCTCACCAGAGTGCCGGTACGGGGCGATGTGGCGATGACGGGAGAGATCACGCTTCGCGGCCGGGTCCTGGCGATTGGCGGCCTCAAGGAAAAGCTGATGGCCGCGCATCGCCACGGCATTCTGGAGGCGATTATGCCTCGGGAGAACGAGAAGGATCTCCCCGACATCCCGGATGCCATCAGGAGCACGATGAAATTGAACTTCGTCGAGTCCATGGACGAGGTGTTAAAGATCGCTCTCGAGGGTGAACTGGTCGCATTGCCGCTCCCGTCCGGCACACCGGGCGTCGAGACGCAGCCAGTCGAAGAGAGCCGGGCGCATTAAGATTGAAGGCTGAGTTTGTTATCAGCGCGGGGGCGCCGGCCGGGTTCCCACCCGGCCGGTTACCCGAGGTTGCATTCTTAGGGAGAAGTAACGTAGGAAAGTCCAGTCTCATCAATGCTCTCACCGGGCAGAGGGGGATGGCTTTCACCAGCAGCACGCCGGGTCGGACACAAACGATCAATTTTTATGCGATCGATGAAAAGATGTACTTCGTCGATCTTCCCGGGTATGGATATGCCCGGGTTCCGCCCGGATTCATGCAGGCCTGGAAATTACTGATCGAGCAGTATTTGGAGAAACGAGAAACTCTGAAGCTTTCCTGCCTGATACTCGATACCCGCCGCGGATGGATGGACAAAGATCTCGACTTGAAGCGGTACCTCGAGGATTCCGGCAGACCGTACCTGGTAGTCGCTACGAAGATGGATAAGTTGAACCATTCTGAGCAAGAGCGCGGTTTGCGCGCCATCCGCAAGGAAGGCGTGGATCCGTTGCCGTTCTCGGCCCTGAACGGCCGGGGAGTGAGGGAAATTTGGCAAGCAATAACGACATCACTGCAAGCTCGGTAGGAAACACCCCGCCGCAGGAACAATCCGACAAGCCCACCGAAAAGACACCCGCCCGCGAAGCCGCTATTACGGAGAACGAGAAACCTCCCAAGCCGGAACGCGCCGAAAGAGCGCACGCCGAGCGGCCGGAGCGCGGCGAACGCGCCGAAAAGCCGCCCAAGACCGCGCCCGCTGCGGCGCCGCCGCCTCCTCCGCCAGCCGAACCAAAGCCCGCGCCGGAGGCCAAACCGGACGGAAAGGCTCCGGTCGCCGCGGCGCCACCCCCGGCGCCTGAGCCGAAGCCACTCCCGGTTGAATCACCCGTGGTTCCTCCGCCGATCGAGCTCCTGGGCAACCTGGGACAGCAGCGGCGCAAGCAACAGGCCGCGCAGAGCGCCAAAAACGGCACTCCCACCCTGGACCTGGTGGAACTTAAGGATATGAGCATTCAAAAGCTCAACCAGGTTGCCAAGGACATGGGCATCGCCGGCGCCGCCGGCCTGCGCAAGCAGGAACTGATCTTCAAAATTCTGCAAACCCAGGCGGAAAAGAGCGGTCTGATCTTCTCGGAAGGAGTGCTGGAATGCCTGCCGGACGGCTTCGGCTTTCTGCGCGCTCCCGAGTACAATTACCTGCCCGGCCCCGACGACGTTTACGTCTCCCCGTCGCAGATCCGGCGCTTCGACCTGCGCACCGGCGACACCATCTCCGGCCAGATCCGTCCGCCCAAGGAAGGCGAGCGCTACTTCGCCCTCATCAAGGTGGATGCGATCAATTTCGAGCCGCCGGAGGAAGCCCGCAACAAGATTTTCTTCGACAACCTGACGCCTCTCTATCCCAACGAGAGGCTCAAGCTCGAAACTGTTCGCGACAATTACTCCGGCCGGGTGATGGACCTGCTCACGCCTATCGGGAAGGGGCAGCGCGGCCTGATCGTTTCGCCGCCCCGCACCGGCAAGACCATGCTGCTTCAGTCCATCGCCAACTCGATCACCGCGAATCACCCGGAAGTGACCCTGATCGTGCTGCTGATCGACGAGCGGCCCGAGGAAGTCACCGATATGCAGCGCAGCGTGCGCGGCGAAGTGATCAGCTCTACTTTCGACGAGCCCGCCACGCGCCACGTGCAGGTGGCCGAAATGGTGATCGAGAAGGCCAAGCGGCTGGTGGAACATAAACGCGACGTGGTCATTCTGCTCGACTCCATCACGCGCCTGGCGCGCGCGTACAACACCATCGTGCCGCCTTCGGGCAAAGTGCTTTCGGGCGGCGTCGATTCCAACGCGCTGCAGCGGCCCAAGCGCTTCTTCGGCGCGGCGCGCAATATCGAAGAGGGTGGCTCGCTGACCATCATCGCCACGGCTCTGATCGACACCGGCAGCCGCATGGACGACGTCATCTTCGAAGAGTTCAAGGGCACCGGCAACATGGAAATCCACCTGGAACGCAAACTGGTGGACAAGCGCGTCTTCCCCGCCATCGACATCAACAAGAGCGGCACCCGGAAGGAAGAGCTGCTGCTGCCCAAAGAAGAGCTCAACCGCGTCTGGATCCTGCGCAAGGTGCTCAATCCCCTGTCGCCGGTCGAGACCATGGAACTGCTGCTCGACAAGCTCAGCAAGACGCGCAGCAACGGCGAATTCCTCGCCTCCATGAGCGGCTAGCTCGAGACGCATCTATCCGGGCAGGCTCCGGTTTTGGCGGTGAAGGGGCGGCGTTCAGCGATTCGCGCGGGCGCCCGCGCCTCTTCCGGCCTTACTCTGGGGCCATGGAACCTTCCTACACTCCCTACAATCCCGAGACGGGATCGGCGCAGCGGATCATCCCTGCGATGGTGCTGATCGGCATCGGCGCCCTGTTCCTGCTGAACAACCTGCACATCCTCTACTTCAACGAAATCGTGCGCTACTGGCCCGTGATTCTGATCGCCGCCGGCATCGTCAAAATGGTCGATTCCGCGCACCAGGGCGGCCGGATCGGCGGTGGAATCATGCTGGTGATCGGCGCCGTGTTTCTTGCCAAAAACATGGGGTTCCTTTTCGTGAGCGTCGGCGCGTTATGGCCGTTGGTTCTGATCGGCGTGGGCGTGCTGATGCTCTATAACCGGATGTGGCAGGGGCCGAGGCCGGGCCCGCAGAACGCTACCTACGTCGATGTCGACCGGGTTAGCGAGCATCCCGTCTTCTCCGGCTCCAAGCGGAATATTCTGTCGCAGAACTTCAAGGGTGGTGAAGTGGGCGCCGTCTTCGGCGGCATCGAGCTCGACCTGCGGAATGCGGATTTTCCGGGTCCTTCCGTCACCATCGAGACCGATGCGGTATTCGGCGGAATTGAAATCCGGGTTCCGCGCCATTGGAGCACCGTCGTCCAGGTGAGCGCCATCTTCGGAGGCGTGAACGACCAGACGACGCAGCCCGACCCCGTCCACTACCCGAATCCGAAACAGGTGATCGTCAAGGGCTCCGCCGTTTTTGGCGGCGTTGACATCAAAAACTAGAGGCGATGCACCCGATCCTGGCATCCCGGCGGCGCCTGTCGCTTTACTTCCTTTCGTGGATTCCGCTGGCGGCAATGCTCTCGGCTGTGCTGTGGGCGGCCGGCGGGAACTCGATATGGGAAGCCTCCGCGGAGGTTGGTCCGGCCTGCTTCGTGTATGCCTTCGTCTGCCTGTCGCCCTGGTACATCTGCCGGGCCCGGCCCCTTCGTCTTTCCGCCGCTCCCGGCCTGCTGGCCACCTTTCTCTCGGCGGCTTCTGCCTCCGGCCTGATTCTGGCGGGCGGCGGGCGATTCATGGCAGCCCTGCTCGGTCGGCCCTTCCCCCAATGGCCCGCGTTGCTGGCGATGGGCGTCCTGCTGTACATGGTTTCTGTGGCCCTGCACTACGCGGTGCTCGCTGTGGCGGCGTCGCACGAATCCGAGCGGCGAGAGGCCGAGGCGCGCACCCTGGCCCGGGAGGCCGAATTGCTCGCTTTGCGCATCCAGTTGAATCCGCATTTCCTGTTCAACAGCCTTCATTCCGTCAGCGCGCTGGCCGTGGCTGACGGAGTCCGAGCCCGCGACATGTGCCTCCGCCTTGCCGATTTTCTGCGCAGCAGCCTGGGGCTGGGGAAACGCGAGACAGTCTCCCTTCGCGAAGAACTGGCCCTGGCGCGAAGCTACCTCGAGGTGGAACGCGTCCGCTTCGGATCCCGGCTGCGGGTGGAAGAACAGATACAGGAGGAATGCCTGGAATGCGCGATTCCGGCGCTGCTCCTGCAGCCCCTGGTGGAGAATGCCGTAAAGCACGGGATTTCCGGCCTCGTCGAGGGCGGCACCATCCACTTGACGGCACGGCGTGTGGACGGCGACATCGCCATACGGATCGAAAACGGCTTCGATCCCGAGTCCGGCGCGCCCCGCAGCCTCGGCATCGGACAGCAGCACGTGCGTCGCCGCCTGGCGGTGCGTTATGGATCTGCCGCGAGCCTGGAAGCCGGCGCCGTCGGCGGCACCTACTTCGCGGATTTGCGGCTCCCCTGCGAGTCGCCCATCGCCTCCAGCAGCCTTGCATAACCGGCACGGCTGACCGGAAGGCGCTCCCCTCCCGAAAGAATCGCGATCCGGCTCTCCTTGCCGTAGGGTTCGATGCGCACGATCCGTTCGAGGTTGACGATTGCCGAGCGATGGATGCGCACAAAGCGCGAGGGGTCGAGCGCGTTTTCCAGGGCCGCGATTGGCTGCTGCTTCAGATAGCTCTTCCCGGCGCTGTGGATTGCCACGTAGTCGCCTTGGGCGACCACGTAGTCCAGCCGCTCGAGCGGCACCACATGCACGCGGCTGCCATCCCGGATGACAATTCGTTGCGGCCGCTCGGCTGCCGGCCTGGCAGCGATGAGTTCCACCGGCAGCGGGCTCTCGCCCAGCCGCCGCTTCGCCCGCTCGAGCGCCCGTTCGAACCGTTCAGACCCGAAAGGCTTCAGCAGATAGTCGACTGCCTGGGCCTCGAATGCTTTCATCGCGTACTGGTCGAAAGCCGTGACAAAGACGATGGCCGGGCCGGGGTCGATGAGCTCCAGCACCTCGAATCCGTCGAGCTTGGGCATCTGCACATCGAGAAAAATCAGATCGGGATGGAAATCGGCTGCCGCCTTCACCGCTTCGAAACCGTTGCCGCACTCGGCAACCACCTCCACTTCCGGGTGAGGCGCCAGCAACTCACGGAGGAATCCGCGGGCAAGTTCCTCGTCGTCCACGAGCATTGCGGTGATAGGCACTCCTAGCAATTTACACCTCTGTTTCAACCAGAGCGCATATGTTCCGGAAAGAACAGTTGCAAGCGGCAGATTTATGGGAAAATAACAAAACCGTTAACTTTATGGGCCTGCAGCGGACGCAGGCGGCTTGAAAGGCGTGTAGTGAGCTACGAAGCCGAAACGCCATTTGATCACATCGAGGGGTCGCACGAGTATGTTGCATTGCTCGCCGAAGCCTTGAACGAAGCCCGCCGCGATGTCGAGGCCGAACTGACCCTGGCCGAACGCGATGGGGCGGAACGCCGCAAAGAAGCCCTCCTCCTGGTTTCCTACAATCTCGCCAAGCTGAACCTCCACATCACCTCCAGCCGAAGAATTCTCAACGACTTGCGGACTTTGCGCCGGCTGCTCCTGGCGGAGCGGAACGTGCCGGCGGGCGAGGGGACCGGGTCCGGGCCGACAAAAGTATAGGTCCATTTAGCCGCTGCGCAGAAGCCGCAGCGGAACCGTGCACTCTTCTCTGGTGTATAACACCTGCGGGGTGGTGTATGTCTGCTCTTGATGCCTGGGATCGGGCCAAGTTTTTGGTGGATGCTGTGTGTCGAAAAGCCTCACCCGTTGCGGCTTTTCGCCGCGTTTCCTCTTGACAGAGATAGTTTGCCAGCGTACCATTCAAGAGTTGTTGTTCAAGTTAACAACAGCCACTTGAGAGCGGTGGTTTCGTGGGGGGACCCCGTATGATGTTTCAGATCGGCGATAAGGTCGTTTATCCCAATCAAGGGGTAGGGACCATCGAGAATATCAGTACCCGTTCGTTCGGGTCTGCATTCGAGAAGTTCTACCTGCTACGCTTCGGGGCCAACAGCATGACGGTCCTGGTGCCATTTTCCAATGCCGCTGATATCGGTCTGCGGCGTGTAACCAAGGATCGCGAAATTTCCCGGGTGCTGTCGTACCTTTCGGGCCACTGGTGCGACGTGAATCCCGACTGGAAGGTCCGCTACCGTGAAAATACCGACAAAATGCAGAGCGGCGATCTGCTCAAAGCTGCCGAGGTGTTCAAGGTTCTGATCCAGCTCCACACGGACAAGCCGCTCTCTTTTCGGGAGAAAAAGATGCTCGAACGGGCGCGGCATATGCTGGTTTCGGAAATCTCGATTTCGCGTAACGTTCCGGATGTGCACGCGGCAGGGATGCTGCAACGGGCGCTCGCCAAAGCCGGGTTGACCTTGCCGGCGGCGTCTTAGTTCCGGTACCTCGACTACGTCGGCGTCCGCATCGCCAGCCGGCTCCGGATCTCCAGCCTGGCGGATGACGACCCTACGCGCGTTGCGGCGCGAAAACCTGTCGATGCAAGGAAGCGCCGCTTGTGTCACGCAGCGTTACAGTCATGGCGCCGCTGCGCGCTTCGATCTCGACCTCTCCGAAGAATTGCATTCCCGCCGAAGGGGGCAAATTCTGAAGCCCCTTGGGCGGCGCTTTCTGGTAGATGACCTGCCCGCCGAATGTGTTGTCCATTTCGTTAGGGCCGAATGTACCCGCGTGCATCGGACCCGAGACGAACTCCCAAAACGGCAGAAACTCCGTGAACCGTGCCTTCCCTGGATCGTAGTAGTGCGCGGATGTGTAGTGCACATCCGCTGTAAACCAGACTACGTTCCGCACGCCGTCGCTCTTGAGCCCGCGTAACAGCCCGGCGATCTCCAATTCCCGGCCGAGGGCCGGACCGTCGCCGTTGGCGATCGCCTCCCAGCGCGCACGTCCCTCCGATCCTTGCCGTCGGGTACTTGCAAGCCGATCGGCATGTCGGACGCAATCGCCTTCCACAGCGCCTTGGATTCCCGCAGCCCCTGGCGCAGCCACTCGAACTGAGGCCGCCCCAGGTACATTGTGTCGGCGCCGGCGCGCTCCTGGCGATTCCACGTGTTCGGCCCCCGATAGCTGCGCATGTCGAGCACGAATACGTCGAGCAGTTGGCCGTAGGGGATCCGCCTGTAGACGCGCTCGGTTTCGCTCGCCGAGGGCCGCATCGGCGCATACTCCAGAAACGCCCGCGTGGCGCGCGCCACCATAAGCGGAAGGTTCTTCTCGGTGTACCGCGGATCGTCGTCGACCGTCTTCCCGGGCGACCAGTTGTTCATCACTTCGTGATCGTCCCATTGCCAGACCTGACCGACTGTGGAACAGAACGCGCGCAGCCGCTCGTCGAGCAGGTTGTACCGGTATTGGCCGCGGAACTCATCCAGCGTCTCGGCGACCTTACTCTTCGCCTCGGTGACGATGTTCCGCCAGATCGAGCCATCGTCGAGCCGCACCTCCGCCGTCAAGGGATTGTCGGCATAGATCACATCTCCACTGTGAAGGAACAGGTCCGGCGATAGCCGCGCCATGGCGTCATAGATCCGCATTCCGCCCGAGTCGGGATGGATGCCCCATCCCTGCCCGACCTGATCGCCGGTCCAGAGGAACCGGACGTTGCGCGGCGCCGCGGCGGGAGTCCGAAAGCGGCCGCGCATGGGCCCGCTCACGGAGCGATCGTTGCGCAGGCTTTGGTAGCGCACTTCGTACAGGATAGTCTGCCCGGCCGGCAGCCCCGTGAGCTCGACGCGCCCCGTGTAGTCTGTCGCGTCGATGCAGTGCGGCCCGGCGATCGTCTGCGCGGGACCAGCTTCGGAGGTTTTCCACGTCACGATCATGCGCGCCGGTTCCGCGGCCCGCGACCAGACGATCGCCGAGCCCGGAACCACGTCCCCCGCCATGACCGCCGCCGGCGCCTCCGGGCGGTCCGCCCGCAGGAATCCCGGTGCTAGTCCTGCTGTGAGCGCTCCCGCCCAGCGCGCCATGCAGGACCGTCTCGTAATTGCAGGCATCATCGATTCAGAATATCCATTTAATGTTACTGCCGCCCATCGAAACGCACGCGGTGCACCGGCGGCGGGACCGGCGAATTCGCACCCTTGATGCTCCTCCACAGGATTTCATTCAGCTCCGCCATCGGCGCTTCGTCCACGTCGCGAAAGTCCATTCTGGCCGATCGCCGCGCGCCATAGGATTGCGGCGTATTTTTCACCATCACGTCCACCTGGGGCTTGACGTGCGTGAACGGTGCCGGATCGGCCGTCGCGCTGAACGAACTGAACATAGGCGTCGCAGCGGCGTCGTACTGACTCATCGGCGGGAGGCCGAGGAGCAGTTCGATGGTCCGCAGCATCGAGCTGGTCGTATACAGCGTGCTGTCAGTGGTCTGCCGTTTGACGTACGGGCTGACCAGGTATCCCGTCGTCCGGCGCGCGTCTACGTGGTCCGGACCGTCCTGCGCATCGTCTTCGATGATAAAGATCGCCGTCTCCGGCCAATAGCGGCTGTGGGTCAACCGGTCCACAATCTGGCCGACGGCGTAATCGTTGTTCGCCACCATCGCAACCGGCGTGAACCGGCCCGGTGTCGTGCCCGCCGTGTGATCCTCCGGCAAGCTCATCACCATCAGGTTCGGCAGGCGCTTGTTCTGGTCGGGGCTGTCGAAGTTCCGCTCGTACTCGTCCAGTTCGGCGAAAAATACCGCCGCATTCTCGGTATCCCGCATCCCAGGCAACTTGAACTTTGGCGACACATGCCCGAGCAATCCGCCAACGCCCGGCGATGCCTCCATCGTAGTCCCATCGCTCGCGCGCGTTGCGTATTCGCCGTAGCTGCGGTACGTGAGCCCTTTCTTCTGCGCAAGATCCCAAATGTGACCCGCGCCCGGGATGTACGCCGCCGATGTCCCGGCCTTGCTGTGTCCGCCGTACGTCACCGGCCAGAGCTTCTCGTTGAAATCGGTCGCGTACGCCGAGTTCGACCAGGAATGCCCGTCTACACTCACTTCTCCATCGCAGAAAAGATTGTCGAGCAGCACGAACTGTCGCGCGATGGCGTGCTGGTTGGGCGTGACCTTCTCGCCGAAGATGGTCAACCGTGGATCGCCGTTCCCCTTTCCTAAGTCGCCCAGCACCTGGTCGTACGTGCGATTCTCCTTGATGATGTAGAGCACGTGCTTGATCGGCGAGCCGGCCCCGACCTCGCGCGGTACGACGCTCGGCGCGGCCGGCGCCTTCGCCGCTACGAGTTGCTCGTCGCGATAAGGGGTGTTGTCGAAGACCTGCCGGCTCCAGGCACGAAGATTGGTCTTCATCTTCGTCAGGTCGACGATTTCGACGCTGCCTTTTTGAAGACTCTTCACCGACCCATTGCCCTCGTCGCCGGGCGGTAACGGGCTCTTGGGTCCGCGGATGTCGGAGTACGACCCCATTCCCTTGCTGTTGCCGACATACAGCTTGCCCCGCTGCACCGCCAGCGCCGACGGGTACCATCCCGCCGGCAGGAACCCGAGCACTTCGCTGTGCGCCCGCTCTGCCACCCGAACCACCGCGACGTCATTGTTGTCCGCATTCGCCACGAACAGCATCTGGTTGTCGCGATCGAGCGCCAGCGAGTTCGGTGTCGAGCCTTCCGGCGAGTTCGGCGTCAACGCCGTCGAAATGCGCTCGATCGCGTGATTTGTCTTCGTGTCGATCACCGCCACGGTGTTGTCGTTCGCGCAGGAGACGAACAGGCGCCCGTCCTTGGACAGCGCCATGTCGTTCGGATTGTCGCCCACCGGAATTCGTCCGGCCACCCGCGGCGTCTCGACGTCGATCACGCTCACAGAGTCGCTGCCCCAGTTCGAAACGTACAGCGTCTGGCCGTTGTCGCTCAACACCAGCGCGTAGGGATTCACTTCCACGGGAATGCGTTGCAGCAGCTTGCGCGTCGCCGTGTCGAACACCACCACGTTGCTCGCGCCCGCTCCCGTCCCGCGATTCGCCGCGAAAAGCAGTGGCTTGGTCCGGTGATGGACCAAACCCGACCAGTACAGCTCGGAAGTATCGATCGTCTCCTCGAGGGTCCCGCCAGGCTCGCTCGAAAGCCGCCCGTTCTGGTAATCGAAGATATAGATCGGCGCCCGGGTGGCGCGCCGCGCGTTCGCGTTACCTCCCGATACGAAGAGTTGCTTCCCATTGGGATGCCAGGCGATTCCGAGCCACGCCGACTTGAGCGGAATGCGCTGCACGGCCTCCTCGGATTGCGCATCGACGACCACCAGCCCGTGAGGGTTGAAGCCGGAGTGCAGCGCGATCACCGCCTTCCCGTCGGGCGCAATCGATACGTTCAGCACCATGTCTTCCGTTTGAATCGAGCGCCCGAGCGGCGTGAGCCGCCAACCGTTCGGCAGTTCGTAGCCGCCGGGTATCGGATGCGGCAATTGCTGGGGAAAAATCGGCGTCGCGAGGAATCCCGCGGCAATCAGGAAAATCGTAAGGCGAGGCATGAACCGATAGCATACGCTTTCCACGCCGCAGCCAGATGACAGATCGGTAACGGGAGAATTACTTGTGGCCGTTACCAAACGCTCCTCCCCACGCGTCTCCCTCAGCCCGCAATTTCAGAGCCGTAAGCGGAGCGAGCGCTGGGACGTTAGCTCTCGTTCGGTTCGTCGTCCCATCCCGGCAGTTTCATCACGCGGCGGTAGAGCGTCGCGTGGCAGCCGCGGCACTTGAAGGGTGCCCGATACGCCCGCCACGCAAACCGGTCGAACAGAGTGATCACCGGCATGGGGACGACGTCCGAACTGCCGCACGAGCCGCATTTGACGGGCGCTAGAGGCTTATAGCTGTCTGGTGTAGCGTAGATACGCACGGCCGCTCCTGGAGAGCTCACAGTAATTCTTTCTAAACGAAGGCGGGACTGTCAAGCCGGGAAACCTTCCCGTAGCGCAGCCTCCAGTTGCCGTAGAAACCCATCGGGCGCAATTCCCGCGGCAACAATCTCATCGGCTCGCTGCTGGCTGCCGGCGTAGCCGTAGATGCGGAATTCATCGGCGTTGCCGGACGGCCGGAAGTGAACCACATCTTCATTTGAGAAGTGCACCCGCACACCATCCGTATAATCGATACCCTCGATGCGTCCGAAGCCGCTGCCGGGCGAAAATACGGCGGCGAGCTCGCGAGTGATTTCCGCGCTCGTGCGGCCGGCGTCGCGGCCCGGGATAAAGCGGTCCATGATCGCGAGGGCGGCAGCGCGGGGAAACCGCGGCAGCAGGGCCGCCCTGCTGAACCGCTGCGGCAGTTCCGCAAACAGCCCCGAGACCGGCAGCCCTCGCTCCCGCGCCGCGCTTAATACGCACACCACCGGCAGGAAGGCGTCTCGCGTGGGCAGCGCCGCCAGGCTGCGATCGCCGCGCTTGAATTCGGAGCCCGTCAGGAAGCCGCCGTTGGCCTCCCATCCGCACACCGCACGGCGGCCCCGCGCGCGGGCGGCTTCCATTCCGGCGATCACGTAAGGCGAGCCGATTCGCGTTTTTGGTTCGACGGCTTGCGCCAGCGAGCCGCGGTCGATGCCGTCATTGCAGGTGATGGGCACCACCACCGCGTCGGCGCCCAGGTACGACGCCACGATCATGCCCACCAGGTCGCCGCTGAAGAACCGCACCGAGCCCTCCGCGTCTACGCCGCAGAGCAGTGGACGGTCGCTGTCGCCGTCGGTCGAAACCACCACATCGAAACGGCCGTGAGCAACCGTTGCTTCGCGTGCCAGCCGCTCGATCCGCGCCAGTTGGGCCGCATCCATATTTTCCGTGTCGATGGGAACGAAGGTTTCGCTGCGCCCTGCCGGGAAAACTTCGGCGCCGAGGATTCGCAGCAGTTCGGCCAGCAGTTCCCTTCCCACGGCTGAGTGTTCGTACAGCAGCACACGCGTTCCTTCCAGGCAGCCGGCCGGAAAAAATTCCGAGTACCGCCGAAGGTAAGCCTCGCGAGCGTCGGGAATCGCCGTCGGCAAATCGCGGTGCCCGGACCGGAACATTCCGGTTGCGTCGAACAGCGACGCGTCCGCAGGCTGCGCGTATATCTCGGCGCGTACCCGGGCTACCGATTCGTTGACCGGCCCCTCCTGGTGCTTGAGCAACTCGCCGCGCGAGGTATTGAGCTTATAGCCATTGCGGTCGAACGGAATGTGGCTGCCGGTAACCATGATGCTGCCCAGCCCGCGGCCGGCCGCGTAAGCCATCACGGCCGGGGTAGGCACGCATCCGAGACAAATCGGCCGCATGCCGGCGTCGCCGATCGCCCGCTCCACCGCCTGGCAGATTTCGCCCCGGCCCGCATGCTCGGTTGCGAACATCGTGGAACTGGGGCGAAGATCGTAACCGAACGGGAATGGATCGCCGCCGCGAATTCCGCCTTCGTCGCGCGGCAACGACAGCAAATATTCAATTTCACCGCGAACGTTGACGTAGATCTCGAGTTGCGTGAGGTGAACCACCTCTCCTCGCCGTCCGCTGGTGCCGAACTTCAATTCACGGGGTTCGTACGAAAGGCTGTCGCGCAGCGTGCTCACTCTCCCATTGTCGCAATCGGCGGCGGCGAGCACGCACGTGCGGCCGGAATCGCACCGCTCGCCCTTGCCTCGGCCGGCGGACCGCAGCTACACGGCAGAAAGTGCGAACTTTGCCGCTCCATCGGCGTATACGGTTATTTGAAGGTCAAATTGTTCGCCCGATCCGGGAAGGAGACTTAAGCGTGAGATTTGCCACCGAGATTCGACGGGTTGTCCGAAGGCTCGTGCGTTCACCGGGATTCACGGCCGTTACTCTCCTCACGATCGCCATCGGTGTCGGGGCCAACAGCGCGGTCTTCAGCGTGGTAAACGGCGTTTTGCTCAAACCCCTGCCTTATCCCGACCCCGAGGCCCTGATCGGCGTTTGGCAGACGGCTCCGAAGCTGAACATCGAGAATCTGAACGCTTCCCCGTCGGATTACTTCACGTTTCGGGAGGAAAACCGGACCTTTCAGGAGTTCGGCTTGTGGAACGGCGGCAGCGTCGCCGTCACCGGCCGCGATGCCCCCGAACAACTCCGCTGCATCTACCTCACCGACGGAACCCTGAAGGCTCTGGGCGTGCGTCCCGCTTTGGGCCGCTGGTTCACCGCGGAAGACGACCAGGCCGGCAAACCCGAGGTCGCCATCCTCACCTACGGGTTCTGGCAGCGCAGATTCGGCGGGGATCCGTCCGTCCTCGGCAGCCGCCTGGTTGCCGACGGCAAGCCCACCACCATTGTGGGCGTGATGCCGCAATCCTTCCGATTCCTCGATGAGAAACCCGAGTTGTTCCTCCCGATGCAGTTCGATCGCGCCAAAGTGAACCTGGGCAATTTCAGCTTCAACCCGCTGGCTCGTCTAAAGCCGGGAGTCACGTTGGCGCAGGCCAACACCGACGTGGCCCGCATGATCCCCATGGTCAACCAGCGGTTTCCGGCGCCTCCCGGCTTCAGCGCGAAGATGTTCGATGAGGCCGGCATCGCGGCCGCCGTGCGGCCCCTGAAGAAAGACGTTGTCGGCGACCTCGGCAGCGTGCTGTGGGTGATCATGGCCAGCATTGGCGTGGTCCTCCTGATTGCCTGCGCGAATGTTGCAAACCTTCTGTTGGTGCGGGCCGAAGGACGCCAGCAGGAACTCGCCACTCGCATGGCGCTCGGCGCGGGTTGGAACCGCATCGCCGGCGCTCTTCTGACGGAAAGCGTGTTTCTCGGCATCGCCGGCGGCGCCCTGGGCCTCGGCGTTGCCTACGGCGCGCTCCGAATCCTCATCTCCATCGCGCCCGCCTACCTGCCGCGCCTTCACGAGATCTCGCTCGATCCGGTCGTGATCCTGTTCACCCTCGCCATCTCGCTGCTCGCCGGGCTGCTCTTCGGCTTGATTCCCGTCTTCAAGTACGCATCGCCCAACAGCAACGCGGTGCTTCGCGCGGGCGGACGCTCGCTCAGCCAAAGCAAGGAACGGCATCGCGCCCGCAACACGCTGGTCATCCTGCAAACCGCGCTGGCGGTGGTCCTCCTCATCAGCGCCGGGTTGATGATCCGGACCTTCCAGTCGTTGCGCGGCGTGCATCCCGGGTTCACGGACCTCCAGCACCTGCAAACGTTCCGCATCGAAATCGCTGAAGGACAGGTGAAGGAGCCCGAGCGCGTCCTCCGCATGCAGCAGGAGATTCGCCGTAAACTCGTCGAACTGCCGGGCGTCACATCGGTGTCTTTCGCCAACTCGGTGCCCACCGACGGCAACAACAGCACCGACGTGCTTTTTGCGGAAGACCGCGTCTACGCCGAAGGCCAGGTGCCGCCGCTCCGGCGGTTCAAGTTCGTTTCCCCGGGCTTCTTCCAGGCTATGGGCACTCCGCTGATTGCGGGCCGCGACCTTACCTGGACCGACATCGAGCAGCGCCAACAGGTGGCAATCGTCTCGGAAAACTTCGCCCGGGAACTCTGGCAGAATCCATCCGCCGCCCTCGGCAAACGGATCCGCGAAGGTGGCGCAGACCCGTGGCACGAAATCATCGGCGTGGTGGGCGACATCCGCCACGATGGCGCCGACAAGAAGGCCCCCGCCACCATCTATTGGCCCGTGATCATGAACAACTTCTGGGGCAACGAAACCTTCCTGCCGCGGCGTTCTGTGTTCGTGATGCGAACCGGCCGCGCCGGCACGGAAGGCCTGTTGACGCAGATTCGGCAGGCGGTCTGGTCTGTGATCCCGGACGTTCCGATCGTCAATACGAAGACGATGGAAGAGGTCTACCGCGGCTCTATGGCACGCAGTTCCTTTACCCTCGCGATGCTCGGCATCGCCGGCGGAATGGCGCTGCTGTTGGGCGTGATCGGTATCTACGGCGTCATCTCGTATTCCGTTTCGCAGCGGACCCGCGAACTGGGAATCCGGATTGCACTGGGCGCGGGTAACGCCGAAGTGCGCGGCATGGTTGTCCGGCAAGGCGTCATTCTCGCGGGAATCGGAGTCGGCGTGGGACTCGCTGCGGCCGGAGCCATCACTCGTATCATGTCCTCGCTGCTGTTCGATACCAGCCCGCTCGACCCGCTCACCTACGTTCTGGCCTCCGCCGGCCTGCTCGGCGCGGCCGCGCTGGCCAGTTACCTGCCGGCCAGGCGCGCTTCGTTGATCCATCCGGTAGATGCCCTGCGCATGGAATGAGGCGGCGCGCCGAATCGCGATGTCGCGGTTTCAGCGGGCTGCCGGACCGAAGCGGAAGTGAAGCACGACTTCGGCCGGCACCTTCTCGTCTCCTGTCTGTGCGGGCGTAAATTGCCAGCGGCGCGACGAGAACACGGCGAGGCTGGCAAGGTCGCGATCCAGGCGGCTCGCGTCCGACACCAGCTCCGCATATTCAACCTTGCCCGCTCGGTCCACAAACACCCTGACATCGATGGGAACCTCGGATTTGATGCGGCGGCGGAGTTCCGGCGAAACGGTTGTCTCCCCCCGGCGGACAACCTTCGGAGGCACGAACCCAGCCTCCCTTTCTTCCTTGGATGTCAGCCGGAATTTACCGAAGAAACCCGATCGCCGGGATGCTATCGAAGAATCGAGAGTTACCCGCACGAACGTATCCGGAGGCCTGGGAGCGGGCACGTTGAAGATGCCGCTTGCGAGGGGTACATCCGGTCTGGCCGCGACGGCATGGGCGGCGATCGGCGGAGGTTCGGGCATTTCGGCCGGCTTCGGCACTTCCGCAGGCAGGGAGACCGGCGGCGGCAGCAAGCGTCGCCGGGCAACTCGTGTGACCGGCAGTTCCGGAACGGTCCGATCGCTGGAACCCAAGCTCTGTTTCACCAGCCCCGGGGGAGCGGCGGAGGGTATCGACGGAATCGAGGCGGTGGATAGGGGCGCCACCGCCACCGGCTCCGATGCCGGTTCCAGAAAAGGCGACGGCCTAGGCGACGGTCTGCTCTTCGCGCTCGTGACCGGTTGCACTTCCGGAGCGGCGACCACGGTTCTCTCCGGCCCCCGGCTCAACCCGGTCAATACCACCCCGGACACGATTCCGGCGGCGACCAGACCAGCCAGTTGCCAGCGCTTCCACGCCGGACGCCGATGCGTCGCCACTTCCGGCGGGGGGACCGCGACGACGGGTGGGGGCGCGGGAACCGCCGGGGGCTCAACGCGCGGCTCCCGGGCCGCCGGGGCCTCCGGCGGCGCTGGCCGCAACACGAACTCGGCGTAGGGCGTAACGGAGCGGATTTCGCGACCCTCCCAGATCACAAAGCCCGCGGTCGGCAGACCATCCGCGTGCGCGCGAATCAGCAGAAAGAGATCCGACGGTCGCGCAAAATAGGCGGACATCAAATCGACATCTTCGAGCGTGAGGCCCGGCGACCTGCGGGTGTGCGTCCGATAGACTCCTACAATCGAAAGGCCTGCCTTGGACTTGAAGCGGCGAAGCCGCTGTTCGAGCCGGGCCCGATCCGGACCGGACAACAGGAACGACGGCCCGGCGGCATGCTCGCACTCGAGCGGCTCGAAGTCGGAAATTTCAACCACGGCCGCGGCGCCGGCACGTTTCGCCTTCCCCAAAAGAAGCCCGCCCACTTCCTCGCCGCGGCTCGGCAGCAACTGAAGTCCCTCGCGGACCGCCACCTCGAGACGGGCGATCAGTTCGGGGCTGAGAGTGACAGAAACCGGCTTCCCGGGAGCAGCCCATATCAGGGAGCAATTCGTGGCAGCGTCACGCATACCTGCGCCAAATTCTACTGCCGGATGAGCCCGAGCGCGCACCATGCACCTGCCGAATTGTGGTGACACGCACGCCTGTGCTGCGAAAAGGCCCCTCATTTAGGAGGAAAAGGACACATTCGGTGGATAAGTCCGCCCGTGAACGCGCGGTAGCCACCTTCCAAAATGATCCATACTCACCAGAGGAGGTAACCCGTGAATCGAGCAAAGCCCGACACAGGATGGAGGGAGTCTTATCTGGGTGGCAGCCAGGAGGCGGAGGAGAAGATCTTCGCCGAACTGGCGAACCAGGTCAGAGTTGTGCAGGTACTGAACAAAGACCACGCCGGCCGGGACCGTCCGCAGCGCGGGCAGCATTCCAAGATTCACGCGGGCATCTGCAATGCGGAATTCCGCATCTCACGAGACCTGCCCCAACGGTTTCGGGCCGGCTTCTTTCAACCAGGAATGGTGTACCCCGCCACACTCCGGTTCTCCAATGCGGATGGCCTGAACAGGCCGGATAACGAGTTAGACCTGCGCGGCATTGCCATCCGGCTCTCTTTCGACAACCGCAAGCCTCACGATTTCCTATTCGTCAACGCACCCGTGAGCCATGTGCGGGATGCCGTGGAATTCATGATCGTTACCACCGCGCTGGCAAGAAAGGGAGTGCTGCCAAGCCTGGCGGGGGACGTAGCCGATTTTATTTCGGACATCCAGGAGATTGCGGGCAAACTTCAGGACCCGGGTGCAACGGGTTTCATCGAGCCCCTGAAAAGCCAATTTCACGCGGTGCGCATGCTGACCACACTGGGTGGACAGGTGATCCGTTCCGCCGGCATAAAGAGCCTGGCCATGCAGGATTACTGGTGCCGGCCGCCTTCGAAATTCGGTCCGTTCGCCGTGCAGTTCAAGCTGCAACACACGACCAGGACAAGGTTGAGACCGGAACCCTCAGGTCCGGGGCTTCTCCGTGAAGATCTCCAGAGGCGTCTTGAAAAGCAGCCGGTTGTTTTCGACTTTAAAGTGCAGCGATTCGTGGACGAAGAAACCACGCCGATTGAAGATGCGAGTACCGAGTGGAATGAAGAGGACTCACCGTTCGTCGGCATCGCGCAACTGGTCGTTCCGCAGCAGGACCTCGGTACGGCAGAAGCGAAGTCCAACGACGCCCAGGTGGATGCGCTGAACTTCAACCCCTGGAACAACATTACAGATGACTTTCTGCGGCCTCTGGGAAGCATGAATCGCGCGCGCAGGCTCGCGTACCAGGCGAGTGCCGGATTCCGCGCCGCCGCAGAGTGACCCGCGCCCCCGCGGCCCTGCAGCCATGCGCATTCGAGATTGACAAGCTCAAGACCGTTCCATACCCTGGAACTGCTGGAAGCCGGAACCGTGATTCGCGAGTTCTGCGACTGGGCGGAATCCATTCCCGTAATGTCGGGTACCGTCTTCAGAGAGTGAGGTTATGAATTCGACACGCCGAACTTTCATTGCCGGCGCCACGGCGCTCGCGCCCGCCCTACAGGGCTGGCAGCAATCTCCGAATGACCGCATCCGCCTCGGCCAGATCGGCTGCGGCGGCCGCTCGCTCGACCATTTCAACGAACTGCGCCGGTCCGGCGAAAATGCCGCAATCACCGCGGTTTGCGACGTGTGGAAAGTCAACCGGGAAGCTCGGGCCACGATGGTGGAGCGGGCGTTCGGGGCGGCGCCGAAGCAATACACGCGCTACCAGGAACTGCTGGCGAGCAAGGACATCGACGCGGTGATGATCGCCACACCGGATATGACCCACCCGCACATTCTGGCCGATGCGGTGGCTGCCGGGAAGGACGTGTATTGCGAGAAGCCCTTCGCGGTGAACTTCGACGACGGCAAGATGGCGTGGCAAGCGGTGAAGCGCACCAGGCAGGTGGTGCAGGTGGGAACGCAGCGGCGCAGCGACCCGCAGTTCATCGCCGCCGCCAAAGCCATTCACAGCGGGGTTATCGGCAAGGTCACGCGCGTCGAGATGGCGGTGAACTTCCAGGAGCAGCGCTGGAAACGCGACCTCACCAACGTCAGGCAGGACGATGTGGATTGGGAAGCCTTCCAGTTCGGCGGCCGTATCAGCGGCCCGTACAATCCGCGCAAGCTTCGTGAATGGCAGCTCTTCCGCGAAACCACCAACGGCATCGCCGGACTCTGGATGTGCCACCTGATCGACCTCGCGCCCTGGTATTTGCAGGACCCGTACCCGAAGAGCGCGATGGCCATGGGCGGCGTGTACTTGTGGAAGGACGGCCGCGACACCTCCGATGTTTTCCAGGCTATCGTCGAATACAACGAGTGCCTGGTGACGTTCGCCATGAGCCTGACCAACGGTGCGGGCAACCGCAACCTCTGGTACGGCAGCAAGGGCGTGCTCGACCTGGATAACCAGAAGATCACGGGGGAGGGCAGCCGCGATCCCGATCGCGTCAAGGAAACGCTCGCCTTCGAGAAGGTTGAGGTGGAGTCTCACATGGCGAATTTCCTGCGCTGCGTCCGCTCCCGCGAAACGCCGCGCGCCAGCGTGGATAACGGATTTCAGCACGCCGTAGCCGGCTGCATGGCCGCGGTGGCGCTCGACAGCGGCCGCCGCGTGAGGTTCGATGCGGCCAAGATGGCGCTGGCATGACGCGCCGTGGTTTCCTTGGTGTAATGGCTGCCAGTCCGCTGTTCGCCAAAGACGCGCCCGCGATCCGCTCGGTGGAGGCGTTTCCGCTTCGCTACCCCGTGACGGCCTATTTCCGGTTCTTCACCAAGCCCGAGCGGCAGGCGGTGTTCGTCAAGACCGTGTGCGAAGACGGCACCACGGGTTGGGGCCAGAGCGTTCCGCTTCCCACCTGGAGCTACGAAACACTGGAGTCGGCGACCAGCGCGATCCGCTCGTATCTTGCACCGGTGCTCGTCGGCCGCAACCCGACCGATATCGCCGGCGCCCACGCCGCGATGAACAAGGCGATCGCCGCCTCCTTCTCTACCGGCATGCCCATCGCCAAGGCCGGCGTCGACCTGGCGCTGCACGACATCGCGGGTAAACTTGCCGGCAAGAGCCTTCCCGAATTGTGGGGGCGCAAGCCGCTGGAGCGCATCACCCTCAGTTGGACGGTGAACGTCAGGAGCCTGGCCGAAATCGAACCGCTGGTGGTCCAAGGGCGGAAACTGGGCTACCGGCATTTCAACATCAAAGTGGCTCCCGACCCGGCGTTCGACGTCGCGATGGCGAAACAAGTGCGCCGTCTCGCTCCGGATTGCTTCCTGTGGGCCGACGCCAACGGCGGATACGACGAAGCGACTGCGCTCGCTACCGCTCCCAGACTGCGCGATGCGGGGGTTAACGTACTAGAACAGCCCGTCCCTCCCAACCGGCTCACGGCGCTGGCCGCATTGAAGAAACAGGGTGCGCTGCCGATTCTGCTGGACGAAGGGGTGGTGTCGGTGGCCGACCTCGAGGAGTTCCACAAGTTGGGCGCGCTCGACGGCGTGGCGATGAAACCCGCACGCACCGCCGGCTTGTGGGACGCGCGCCGGCAGGTCGAGTACCTCGAAGCCAACAAGTTGATGTTTCTCGGCAGCGGGCTGACCGATCCGGACATTTCGCTCGCCGCCTCGCTGATTCTGTTTGGCGCCTACGGGCTCAAATATCCGGCGGCGCTCAACGGGCTGCAATTCCTGGCGGGGTCATTTTTAAAGCAGCCGTTTCAACTCGAAGACGGAGCGCTGCGCGTGCCCGCCGGGCCGGGGCTGGGTGTGGAAGTGGAGGAGGCGAAGATCCGCAATGCATCTCGCGAATAAAATGTGCCGGCTCTTCCTGCTGCTGGCCGTTCCGGCCTTCGGGCAGTTTGCCTGGAAGGACACGGGCTCCGGCCGCCTGGAGTTGACCGAGGCCGGCAAGCCGGTGCTCGTGTACAACTACGGCCCGCAACTCAAGCCGGGCGCGCCCGAAAACAAGCGCCGCTGCTGCTACATCTTTCCGGTCTACACGCCGGGCGGCGTTTCCATGCTGGACGACTTCCCAACCGACCACTGGCACCACCGCGGACTGTTCTGGTCGTGGCCGGTGGTGGAGACCCGAGGAAAAACGTACGACATCTGGATGAACTTCACCGCGAAGCATGCCACCGTGAAACCGCCGCAGACTTCCGCCGGCAAGAGCGATGCCCGCTTGGCGGTGGACAATCTGTGGCAGGCCGACGGCCGCGACATAGTACGCGAAAACCTGCGCATCGCGGTGCTTCCCGCGCGGGATTCGGCGCGCGACATCGACCTTGAATTGACGCTTGAAGCTGTCGGCGCCCCCGTCACTTTGAAAGGCTCGCGTGAAAGCGGTAAGAGCTACGGCGGCGTGAGCGCGCGCTTCGCCGCGCGCGAGGGCACCGTCCTCCGCGCGGATGGACAAACTCTTGCCAAAGACGAGGACCTGAACCCGCACCAGTGGGCCGAACTCGAAGGGGTCTATGGCGGCAAGCGCGCCATCCTGCGCATCACCTCCGACCCGGGAAACCTGAACGCGCCCTATCAGTGGTGCCTGCGCAACTACGGCTTTGTGGGTGCGTCGTTCCCCGGGCGCACGGCGGCATCGGACGGCTACACGCTGGAACCCGGGAAGCCCGTTACTTTGAAATTCCGCGTTCGGGTGAGTGACGCTCCGTAGCGTTCAGAGAACGCCTTCGACGCGCGCCACGTCCCCTGTGGGCTGACCGCCGCCGGCACTGACCTTCACTTTCTCCTTGGGAACCTCGGCGGGCGGGATGGTGAATTCCACGGTGCGGGTCTCGCCGGCCTTGAGGTGAACGCGGCGGAAGCCGCGCAGGTCGCGGATGGAATCTCCGGCGCCGCTCAGGTAAAGCTGCACCACTTCATCGCCTTCGCGCGGCGAATCGTTCTTGACCCGCACGGTGACGCGCGCGCCTTTGGGGCTGCGTTCCGTGTGCAGGCCGGAATAGGCGAATTTCGCGTAGCTCAGGCCGTAGCCGAAGCCCCACAGCGGATCGCCTTTGAAGTAGCGGTAAGTGCGGCCGTCCATGGAGTAATCGTCGAACGGCGGGAGTTGTTCCACGCTTTTGTAGAACGTGACCGGCAGGCGTCCGGCCGGGTTATTGGCGCCGGCGAGGGTTTCGGCGATAGCGGTGCCGGCCTCTTCGCCGCCATACCAGAGGGCGAGCACCGCCGCGGATTTTTCGGCCGCGTAGTTCGCCGCCAGGGCGCTACCGCTGGTCAGCACCACGATCACCGGCTTGCCCGTGCCGACGGCCTTCTCGAGCAAGTCCTTCTGTGATTCGGGCAGCTCGAGATCCGTGCGGTCGCCGCCCTGGAAGCCGGGAATGGTCACCCGCATCTCTTCGCCCTCGAGGCTCGGGTTCAGTCCGACAAAGGCAATGGCCACGTCCGCGCCTTTCACTGCCGATTCGGCCTCCGCCAGCAGGGGCGCGGCCGGGGGAGCCCACCCGACCGCCGCCGCTGCCGGAGCATTTTCCTGAGCGCGGTACTCCACGCGAAACGGGTAGTCATGATTGGCTTCGAGGGTCGCCTTCAACTGCACGGGCTGGCCGCGGCCTGCTCCCGGGGCTGCCGCGGTGGCTTCGGCGGCCAGTTCCTTGCCGTCCAGGAACAGGCGCACGGCCGGACGCCCAAAGCCACCGCCGCGCGGCGCGAATACGTATTCGCCCTCGACCGGCGCGCGCAGAGTGCCGGTCCAGCGCACCGAATAGCCGTGCTGCGGGAACGCCGCCGCGACTTCCTGGTCCATCATGCCCGCCTGGAGGTAAGGACGCGCTTCCACCCTCCGCACCTCAGGCTGCCCCTGCAATTCGGGATTATCGAAATACTCGGCCAGCAAGCCGTGTCCCGAGCCGTCCGGCGGCGTCAGCGCCTCCGCGGGCAGCAGCGCCTGCGACTGGCTGGTGTACGTCGAGCCCAGCGCGAAGCGTACTTCCGCCTTGCCCGCGAACTGCTTCTCGATGCCTTCGAGCGGCGTCACGTGCTTCCGCGAAAAGCCGTTATAGTTGCCGAGCGGCGCTTCCGGGTCGTCCGCCGAAGGGCCGATCACCGCGATCCGCTTCACCGCGGATTTGAGCGGCAGCACGCCACCTTCGTTCTTCAGCAGCACGATCGATTCCCGCGCCGCCTCCAGCGCCAGTTTCCGGTGCTCGGCCGAATCGTTCACCGAGTAGGGGATTTTCGAGAACGGCACGCGTTCCGGCGGGTCGAACATGCCCAGCTTGAAACGGGCCACAAACAGGCGCTCGAGCGCGCGATCGATCTCCGCCTCGGCGATGGCGCCGGACTTCACAGCCTCAGTCAGCGCGCGATATTCGTTCCCGCAGGTCAGGTCCGTGCCCGCCTTGACGGCCACTGCCGAGGCTTCCGCCGCATTGGGTTTGTATTTGTGGAAGCGGTAGATGTCCGCGATGGCGCCGCAGTCGCTGACGATGTAGCCCTTGAAGGCCCAGTCGCCGCGCAGAGTTTTCTCGAGCAGGTCCGGATTGGCGCAGGCCGGCACGCCGTTCACGGCGTTATACGCGCACATCACCGAATCGGCCTTGCCTTCCACGATGGCCGCGCGGAAGGCCGGCAGATAGGTCTGCTCCAGGTCGCGCGCGCTGGGGTGGACGTCGAAAACGTGCCGCGAAGGCTCCGGCCCGCTGTGCACCGCGTAGTGCTTGGCCGTCGCGATCGCCTTGAAGTAGTGCGGATCTGTGCCTTGCATCCCTTGGATGAAAGCCACCGCCATTCGTCCGGTCAGGTACGGATCCTCGCCGTAGGTCTCCTGCCCGCGGCCCCAGCGCGGATCCCGGAAGATGTTGATGTTGGGCGACCAGAAGGTGAGCCCGTGGTAGCGGCTGCGATCGCCGGTCCGGATCGCTTCGTTGTACTTGGCGCGGGCCTCGGTGGAGATCACGCCGGCAATCTGGTGCATCAGGTCCGTATCCCAGGTGGCCGCCAGGCCGATTGCCTGCGGAAACACGGTCGCCTCGCCGGCTCGCGCAACGCCGTGCAGCGCCTCGTTCCACCAGTCGTAGGCGGGAATGTTCAGACGCGGAATGGCGGGGGCCGAGCTCTGCATCTGGAGCACCTTCTCGTCGAGAGTCATGCGCGAAACGATGTCTTTGGCGCGCTGCTCGGCCGGAAGGTCGGGATTGAGGTATGGCGCGGTCTGCGCGAAGAGGCCCGCCGCGAGGCTCAGGCAAAAGACGAGACGCAGTGTGGTCACCTCATAAGTTTGCTCCCCCAACAAACTGCGCGCAAGCGGGAACCCGAGGCCCTCAGAGACGCATGTTACACTGCGTTTAGAAATGCATCCCGACCTGAAGTTGGTCATCCGCCTGCAAGAAATCGATCACCGGCTTGCGGAACTGGCGCGGGAGATTGCCGCGCTGCCGGTGCACATCGCCGAAATCCAAAAAAAGCTGGTCTCGCACGAGCGCAAACTGGAGGCCGATCGCGCCGCCCTCGCCGCCAACCAGAAGGAGCGCAAGAAGTGCGAAGGCGATATCCAGATCCAGGAGCAGAAGATCTCAAAACTGAAAGATCAGATGCTTCAGGCCAAAACCAACGAACAGTATCGCGCCTTCCAGAACGAAATCGATTTTTGCCAGAAGGAAATTGGCAAACAGGAGGACCGGATTCTCGAGTTGATGACGGAATCCGAACCTCTGGACCGGAATGTGGCTGAGGCCGAGGTTGCGTTGAAGGCCGAAAAGGCCCAGGTGGAGAAAGAAAAGCAGGAAACCCGCGAGCGGACGATGGTGGACGAGAAGGCTGCCGACGAACTCAAGACGGAACGCGCCGCGGCGGTTGCGGAAATCACGCCCTTCACTTACCAGCGTTACGAACGCATCCGCAAGGCTCGAAGAGGGGTAGGTATCGCGGAGGCTGTGGAAGGCCGGTGCGGGGCTTGTAACCTGACCCTGCGCCCCCAGCTTTTTCAGGATCTCAAGAAGGGCGACGAGATCCTGGTCTGCGAAAATTGCCAGCGGATTCTCTACTACAATCCCCCGGCCACGCTGGAAGACTTGACCGGCGAGGCTGCGCCGGCGGCGCATAACTGAACCCCGCCGGCACGGCCGGACCAAAATCAGCGATCGCCGAGACTGTAACCGAGCCAGACCGACCCGCCCGGCACCCAGTTGCTTCCGTACTGGAAGAAGTTATGCACATAGCGCAAGTCGAACTGCGGGCGGATGAATACGTGGTCCGTCAGATAAACCTGCACCGCGGCCCCGGTGTGCAGCGCAAAGTGGTTCGAGCTGTCGAGAAACTGGTTCTGGCTCGAGCACCCGGTGAATGAACTGCAGTACTGGGAGTTGTAATAGAAACGCATGTTTGCAGCGCCGATGCCGCCCAATAACTGGAGCGATGCCCTGGGGGTCGATATGGGGGAGTAAATCCCGTTGAAATCGTAGAAAGTGGTGCGGCCTTGCAATCCGGCGTACTCGGGCTTGTTCGGCTGCATCTGCACCTCGCCGCCCACGCCGAACTTCGGGTACAGCATCACATTGGCTCCGAAGCCCAGGAAGAAACCGCCCAAGCTCGAGGTCCGGTACAGCGTACCGTCTCCGAAAGTGTCGATGGATGCGTCGCTGCTTTTTGCGTGGTTTGAGCCGAAGCCGATTCCAAAATCGACCTGGCTTTGAGCGCTGGCAAAAGAGACGCAGAAAACTGGAAGGGCCAACAGTGGTAGATAGCGGCAGATACGTTTCACGTCAGAGATTCTCCTGATAGATAGCTACAATTGCCTGTATACGAATTGCCTGGACCCCAAACAACCCCGGATGCCGGGGTGTTCCTCACGGCGGTTACTTGCCGTGTTACCAGTTACGACGTCCAACCCGAATTTCGGGTTTCACTCTTACAGTCTACCTTTTCTGGCACTTCGGGCAGAAATGAGAAGAACGCTGCGCCACCAGCACCTTGCGGATCGGTGTTCCGCAATCCACGCAGGGCTCTCCGGTACGTTGGTAGACGCGATGGCTCACCTGAAAGAAGCCCTTTCGGCCTTCCGCATCCACGTAGTCTGAAATGGACGAGCCGCCTGCGGCGATGGCTTCCGTGAGTACCGCCACAATCGAGTCGTGGAGCCTCCTGGGACGGTCCCCGCGCAAGCGCCCGGCAATCGCCTGAGGGTGAATTCCGGCACGAAACAGCGCTTCGTCGGCGTAGATGTTACCGATTCCCCTGAGGAAATCCTGATTCAGCAGCAGCGCCTTGATCCTGGCTTTCCGCCCCTTTAGTCCACGGGCAAAATCATTCCAGAGCACCTCCAGGGGTTCGGGGCCGAGACGGGACACGCGCACGGGGAACTCCTGGCTGTAGAGAAGCCGCCCGAACTGGCGGCTGTCGTCATACAGCAGCACGCCGCGGTCGAGGGTGAAGATGGCGTGGGTGTGCTTACCCGGTTCGCCGCCCAGCAGAAGCCGTCCCGTCATACCCAGATGGACGGTGAGGTGGCCGCCGCCCTCGATGAAAAGAACGATGAATTTTCCGTAGCGGCGGATGCCCTCGATTTTGCGGCGGGCCAGTTTCGCAGACATCTCGTCCGGATCGCCGCCGCGCAGCACGCGCAGGCAGCGGAATTCGGCTGAAAGAATCCGGCGCCCGACCAGCGGCGCTATCGACCGGACTACGGTTTCAACTTCCGGCAGTTCGGGCACGCTCAGGGCACCTGCAAGAGGATCCGGCCGTCTTCGACCTTGACTTCGAACGTATCGATGCGGCAGCCGGAACCACGCCCGAATTCGCCTGTCGCGCAATCGAATTCCCACATATGAAAAGGGCAAATCAGATGTCCTTCTTCCAACCGGCCCTGGCCCAGAGGGCCGCCCGAATGCGGGCAAACGCCATCCAGTCCGTAGAGCGCTCCGCCCACATTGCACAGAGCGAACAGTTTGTCTCCGAGCGCCACTTCCATGACGCTGTCTGGGGGCAGGGCGGAAGCCGGCCCCACCGGAACAAATGGCATATCCACAGTAACGCCCGCCTGTCTCTGGCTTGTCAAGCCGACGGCAAACGGCGGAAACCCGGAGGCCGCGCCGGGCATCACAATGCGCATGGAAGCCCGAAAAGTCCTTGCCGTGTCGGTACTCGCAGGCGCGTTCCTGATGGCCGGCTGCGGCTCCGTCAAAATCGGACGCATTACGGCGGACCCGTCCCGCTACCGCAATCGCACCGTGACGGTGACCGGGACGGTCACCAATTCCGTCGGCGTGCTCGGCACCGGAGGCTACCAGGTGGAAGACGATACCGGGAAGATCTACGTGTTGAGCCAGACGGGTGTCCCGTCCCGCGGATCTCGCGTGAAGGTAACCGGCACCGTCAGCCCCGGCGCGCAGGTATTGGGCGCCTCGGTGGGCACCGTGATCCGGGAACGCCGCCACCATGTGAAGTAAAAGGAGCGCTCTACGCCGGGCGCTCCTGGCTGATTGGCTACAATCGGAGAAACCGATGCAGACGATTCTCGTGATTGACGACGATGAGAGCCTGCGCGACACGATCGGGGTCATGCTCGAGCAGGACGGATTCCGTGCCGTGCTCACCGGCGATGGCAGGGCGGGTTTCGAAAAAGCCGTCACCTTGAAGCCGGACCTGGTACTTGTCGACCTGCGCCTCCCGGGCATGAGCGGAACCGAGATCTGCAAGCAATTGCGGTCCGCCCAGGTGAAGACTCCGATCATCGTGCTGAGCGCCGTCGGGGACGAAGTGGACAAGGTGCTGCTGCTTGAAATCGGCGCGGACGATTACGTCGTCAAGCCTTTCGGCACGCGCGAATTGATGGCTCGCATCCGTGCGGTGCTGCGGCGCGCCTCTCCGGACGCCCGCAAGGTGGTTCATTTCTCCGACAACGAAGTCGATTTCGAGCGCCGGCTGGTTCGCCGCAAGAACGAAGAGCTCAAATTCACTCCGGCCGAGTACAATCTGCTCTGCTACTTTGTGCAGAACCCGGACCGGGCGCTCACCAGGGACATGATCCTCAATTCGGTGTGGGGCTACGAATTCTTCCCGAACACCCGGACGGTGGACGCGCATGTGGTGAAACTGCGCCAGAAACTCGAGCCGGATCCCAATGTTCCGCGCCATTTTCTGACCGTTCACGGGGTGGGCTACCGGTTCGTACCATAATGAATTTACAGGTTTAACCCTTGGATCGCCGTCTACTCGATTAGGGATGAGGGAGAATAGCGAGATGCCTGTCGAGAGCGACGAGGCGCTTTCCAACCAGCCGGCACGCACCGTTCTGATTGTCGAGGACTCGGAAAATAACGCCGCCACTCTGGAAATCGCTTTCCTCGGGATTCCGGGAGTCTCGGTGATGATGGCGTCGTCCGCGCTCGAGGCGCTGCAGCTTCTGGCCCGGGACGAGCCCGGCGTAGAAGTCATCGTGACGGATCTGAACATGCCGCGCATGGACGGCTTCGAGATGATCCGCCGGCTCCGCGAGGATGGAAAGTTTTCGGCGCTGCCGATCATCGTGATCAGCGCCGACACCGACCCCAATACGCCGGACCGGGTCGCCGCGCTGGGCGTCGACGCCTATTTCCCGAAACCATACTCGCCCGCGCAAGTGCGACGGAAACTGGAGCAGATTCTCAATGGCAAAACACACTGAAAGCTCCCGCGGTCCGCGGCTGCTGGTGGGACTCCTCTTTGCCGGAGCGGCCATGGCGCAGACCCAGCCGGACTTCGCCCGCATCCTCGAGCGCCTGGACCGGCTGGAACGGGAAAATCGCGAGCTCGCCGGACAGGTAAAAGCGCTGCAGGCGCGGCTGGACGGCACTGCCGGAGCAGCGCCCGCTTCCATCCCGGAGGGCCCGCCCGCCGCGCCGGTTACCGTGGAACAACGGCTCACGATTCAGGAGCGCCGCGCGGAGGAAATCGCGCAAACGAAGGTCGAAGCGTCGCAAAAATTTCTTATCCGGATCGTGGGCATGGCGCTGTTTAACTCGTTTCTGAATTCACGCCAGTCGGGCGGCATCGATTATCCGGTAGTAGCCGCGCCCACGGGTACCGGTCGCGCTGGCGCGACCGTCCGGCAGACAGTGCTTGGACTTGAATACCGGGGGCCGGAAGCGGTGGGGGGCGGACGGGTGCACGGCTCCCTCTACATGGATTTCTTCATTGGCGTGAACAATCCGGCAATGCGCCTGCGGACCGCGTCGATTGCCGTCGATTGGAAAACTCGCGGCATCCTGGTTGGCGTCGAGAAGCCGATCTTCAATCCGCGCGAGCCCGATTCGCTGGCGCAGGTCGGTATTTCTCCCTTGACCGGGGCGGGTAACCTGTGGCTGTGGCTGCCGCAGGCCCGTTTTCAGCAGACTCTCTCGTTCGTCCGCAATACCGGGATCACGGCGCAGGTCGGCGTGCTGCAAACCCGTGAAGCGCCTCCTTACCCGGGCAGCCCCTTCGCCGGGCCGATTGAAAGCGCCCGTCCCGCCCTGGAAGGCCGTTTTGAGGTGTTCCATCGCTTCGCCGACGGGCGGCGTCTCGAGATCGCCCCCGGGTTCCACAAGAGCATGTCACATGTCGCGGGAGTTTCGATCCCTTCCAGCATTTTCTCGACCGATTGGTTTTTCAACCCCTGGCAGCCGGTCGAATTCTCCGGCGCCTTCTACACCGGCCGCAACGTCGCCCCGCTGGGTAACGGCTATCTTCAGGGCTTCACCGTGGAGGAGACGGGCGGTCTCCGTCCCGTGCGCAGCACCGGAGGTTGGGGACAAATGACGGTTCGCGCGGCGCCGCGCGTGGACCTGCACATTTTCGGTGGGCAGCAGGACGACGATGACCGCGACCTTTACTACGGCCGCATCGGCAGGAACCTTCAGTACGGCGGCAATGTCTACTACCATCTCGCGCCCAATGTGTTGACCGGTTTCGAAGTTTCGCAGGTGCGCACCTGGTATGTGGGACAGCGACTGCGCATCAACAATCACTATGACGTGGCACTGGCTTACTATTTCTAGCCTCGGGCTGGCGGCAGCGGTCTTCGCCGGCTTCGCGCCGCCGCCGGCGGTAGTCTCGGGCTCGGTGGAGATTACCAATTCCGCGGATCCGTCGGTGCGGCGCAATAAGGACTACTCCGGAGTTGTGCTCTGGCTGGTGCCCGCCGGCGCTACCGGCGCCCCGGCCGCTCCGAAGCGCGAACAGATGCGCCAAAAAGGACGGCACTTCCTTCCGCACGTGCTGGCCGTGCCCGTCGGCAGCACCGTCGATTTCCCCAATCTCGATCCCATCTTCCATAACGCGTTCTCGAGCTTCTCCGGCCAGCCTTTCGACGTCGGACTCTATCCGCCCGGAACGTCGCGCAGCGAAGTTTTTAAAACCGAGGGCATCGTTCGGGTATTTTGCAATATCCACCCCACAATGAGCGCCATCATCGCGGTGGTCCCCACCCCCTGGTATGCGGCGACACCCTCCAACGGAAAGTTTTCCATCGCCAACGTGCCGGCGGGCGAGTACGACCTGCACATCTTTCACGAGCGCGCCCTGCCGGAGAATCTCAGGTTCCTCGAACGGCGCATCACCGTACCCGCCGGCGGCCTGGTCCTGCCGCTCATTTCGATTTCCGAGACCGGCTACATCGCCGTTCCCCACGTCAACAAACACGGCAACCCTTATCCTCCCGTTCCCAACGCAGGCTCTTACCCGGGGGCGCAGAAATAAGCATGCGGCGCCGCTTCTCCAGGCTTCCCCTGCTGGCCAAGATCATGCTCTCCACTTCGGTGGCGATCACGGTTCTGTTCGGTATCACCGGACAGATTGTGCTGCGGCACATCGGCGCCACCATGTCGGGCACGCTCGAAGAAGAAGTGCGCAACAGTTTTCAGGCTTACACTTCGCTGATCGAATCGCGCGCCCAACTGCTTTCTTCCGTGAGCACCATCCTCAGCGCCATGCGCGAAGTGCGCCTGGCGTTCAGCACCGGAGACCGCGCCACCATCCAGGACACTGCCAGCGAACTGTGGTCTAAAATTTCCGATTCCAGCGGAATTTTCCTGGTGACCGACCCCAGGGGACGGGTGATCGCGTCGCTCGGCGGCGTCACGCCTTTGGCGCGCGAAAAGAACCTCGACGTCGTGGCCGAAGTTTACAGCCGGTTCCCCAAGCAATCGTCCGGCTTTCTGCTCCTGAACGGCGAGCTATACCACATCGCGGTCACACCCGTATATGTCGATTCGACGCCTGTGCCGGCGCTTCTCAATGTGCTCGTCGCGGGATATCGCGTGGACGCCCTTGTCGCCCAGCGCCTGAAGCAGAGCACCAACAGCGAGTTTCTCTTTGTGACGCCGGGCGCCGTGATCGCCTCCACGCTGAACCCCCGGGCCACCGAAGCCATCGTACGCAATGCCGCGCGCAGCGCACCCGGTGCGCGCGTGAGCGACGGAGTGCAGGAGTTCGCGCGCCTGGAAACGCCGCTGCCGGACTTGGCCGGCAAGCCGGTGGGCAAAATCCTGATTCTGCGTTCATTCGAAGGGGTCCGCACGCGCCTCGCCAGCCTGTACAGCAACATCCTGGTTCTGTGGCTGGTCGCCATCGCGGGAGGCCTCGGCCTCACCTACCTGCTGGCGCGCCGCATCGTGGAGCCCGTCAAGCAACTCGACCGCGCAGCCGCCGAAATCGCCCGGCAGAACTACGAGATCGAAGTGGAAGTGCACGGCGAAGACGAGATGGGACGCCTCGCCGGAACATTCAATGCCATGTGCGCCTCCATCCGTCACGCCCGCGAGGACCTCATCCGGCAGGAGCGCATTTCGACCATCGGCAGGCTTTCGAGTTCCATCGTGCACGACCTTCGCAATCCGCTGGCGGCGATTTACGGCGGCGCGGAAATGCTGGTGGATGGGGACCTGCCGCCGGCGCATGTGAAACGGCTGGCCGGCAACATCTATCGCGCCTCCCGCAAGATTCAGGAACTGCTCCAGGACCTGCTCAACGTCTCTCGCGGCAAAAACCGGCAGCCCGAACCCTGCCGCCTTAGGGAGGTGGCCGCTGCTGCCTGCGACTCGCTCGCTCCGGCGGCCGAAGCGCAAAACGTCCGGCTGACCCTCACCATCCCGGCCGAGATCGAGCTGCCGCTCGAGCGCAGCCGCATCGAACGCGCCTTCCTGAACCTGATCGGCAACGCGCTCGAAGCCATGCCGGACGGCGGCGAAGTGCGCGTCTCGGCGGCGATCGAGGGCGATTCCGCCGTCGTCAGCGTGCACGATACCGGACCCGGGATCGCGCCGGAAATTCGCTCCCGTCTTTTCCAGCCGTTCGTGAGCGCGGGCAAGCGGAACGGGCTGGGGCTCGGGCTGGCACTCACCCGCCAGGCCATTCTGGAACACGGCGGCGACCTGTGGGTGGAATCGGCGGAAGTCCGCGGCGCATGCTTCCGCTTCCGCCTGCCCGGGGCCCATGAAATCGCGGATACGCCCGACCGGGTGCTACGCTGAACGTTGCGGCGACACCCTCTTTTTAAAGCGTATGCGGCACTGGTGGCGGTGTGCTTCTTCTGGGGCACCACCTACCTGGGTATTCGCATGTCGCTCGAATCCTTTCCGCCGCTCGAGCTCGTATCGCTCCGCTACATCGTCTCGGGCAGCCTTCTGGTTGCCTTTGCCGCGATGCGCGGGCTGTACCTTCCCAGGGGAAAAGACCTGGCGGTGGCCTGCTTCAGCGGGTTTTGCACGCTGGGCATCGGCAATGCGGCCCTGGTCTTTGCGGAAACCATCATCCCGAGCGGGATCGCAGGGCTGATCATCACCATCTCGCCGTTCTGGATGGTGGGAGTGGAAGCGCTGCTTCCCGGAGGGGAACGGCTGCATGCTCCCACCATCGGCGGCATGGCGGTCGGACTGGCCGGTGCCAGCCTGCTCTTCGCCCCGGTAGGCGGCATCGGCCACATCGACCGGGGATTGCTGAGCGGATTCCTGATCCTGCAAATCGGGATGGCGGGCTGGTCGTTCGGCTCCATTTACCAGCGCCGGAAAGCGGGCAAAACCCACCCCATCATCGCCGGGGGAGTGCAGCAGCTGGCCGCGGGAGTGATCCTGGCGCCGCTGCTCCTGGTGGTGCACGAGCACCCCGTTCATTGGAGCGTTCGCGGCGTATCGGCGCTGCTTTACCTGGTGTTCTTCGGCTCGATTGTCGGATACAGCGCGTATGCCTACGCGCTCGACAAGCTCCCGGTGGCGATTGTTTCCGTTTACCCGTATGCCAATGCAACGGTGGCGGTCGCGCTCGGCTGGCTTTTCTACCGTGAACCCTTCGGCCGGCGTGAAATGATGGCGATGCTGGTGATTTTCGCGGGTGTCGCTATCGTCAAGCGGTATTCGTTGCGCCCGCGGCAGGCGCGTTAGTTTCCGCGGCCCACCAGTTTCGCACCCAGCGCGCCGCCCGCCATGCTGAGCCCGGTGATGAAGAGGAAGAACGCCACCAGTGAAACCACCAGGACCGCCGCGATTCCCGGCCCTGTCTGGAAAAACTCCATCATCTGCTGAACGCCGGGATCGTTAGTGGGCAGGTTCTGCATGCTCTCCTGGAGCATCCCGCCGAGTTTTCCGGAAAGCGCCGCGGGCACCTGCTGAATCGTAAACACCACGGTCCAGAAGCAGAACATCAACAAGCCGGTAATCCACCCCAGCCGGACGCCCGCCCGTACGGTCAATAAATTGCCGGTCCGGCGCCGGTAAAAAACCACCGACAGGAAACCGCCGGCAATCCAGTTGACGAACGGAATGATCGCGATCAGCACCGTGGCCGCCACCGACACCATGAGCGCGATTTTCATCGCGATCGGATTCCGGAACGTGAGCGGCGGCGCCACCGGCTCGGTAACCATCGGAACTGGGGGCACAAACGTCACCGGCTCTTCACGGAGAGTCTCGGGAACGGGAATATCGCGCTGGGCCTTTCCGCACTTGTGGCAGAAGAGGGCGTCCGGCGGCAACTGTGCCCCGCAAGTGCAGTATTCCGGCATAATCGGCAAGACCGTAAGGCATCTCCAGTGTGACGCAGTCGGCTCCGATTAAGCAACCCGGGGCTTTGTTCGCATTTGAGTGCCAGCCGGGCAAACAGGCGGCGCACTTCTTCATTTCGGGTGGACGGAGCATCCTCAGAACGCGATTTCAGCCGAACCCCTGCTAAAATGCTTATTTATGCTGAAGCGCTTCATCCTCTGGGACTACAAGCGGGGAAGCTGGCAATACGACGTCATGGTGGCGCTGATCCTGGCGTTCATTTTTGCCACCCCGCGGGAATGGTTCGGGGACCAGCCGCGCATTCCAAGTGTCCGCACCTTGGCCATGCTGCCGAGCGATAACGGCAGTTCGGCCTTCTATGTCGATGCCAAAATGCTGGACGGTATAGCCGAAAACCAGCGCGTTGCCAAATTGACTCAATGGCTCCAGTCTGGAACCAGCGATCGCCGCCTGCGCGTCACGCGGCTCGAACCCATCCTCGATTCGGAAGGGGAACTGCAAGGCTATCTGGCGTTCGCGCGGCCCTGACAAGCCGCCGGCGAGCCAGGTACTCGCGACCTAACCGGGGTACGTCACATCTAACAGGAGACACACCGGATGCATCTGCTTCGCCCCCTGCTCACAATCCTGCTGGCAATCCCCGCCTTGGCGGCCGAGCCGTCTCTGGAGGCGACCTTCGCCAAAATGGACGCGGTCGCTCCCGGATTCAAGGGCCTGACAGCTAACCTCAAGCAGGTCAAGCACACCGACGTGATCAACGAGGATGAAACCGACACCGGCAGGGTTACGGTGAAACGCTACAGCCCCAAGGATTTGCGGATTCTGATGCAGTTCGAGGGCGCTACCGAGCGCAAAGCGTTCATCGGCGGCAACAAGGCGCAAATTTACTACCCCAAAGCCAACCTTGTGCAGGAATGGGACTTAGGAAAGAGCGGCGCCATGCGGGACGAACTGATGATGCTCGCCTTCGGAAGTAACTCCCGGGATCTCATGCGCGCCTATACAGCCAGCCTGGGCGGCGCCGACACCGTTTCCGGGCAGAAAGCCACTCGTATCGTGCTGATTCCGAAGAACAAGGAGCTGTCCAAGCTTTTTCCCAAAATCGAGCTGTGGATTTCCGACGAAACGGGCCTTACTTTGCAGCAGAAAATGCATGAGGGGGGAGGCGACTACGTGATGGCAACCTACACCGATATCAAGCTCACCAATCCCGCGGATTCGGCCGTCAAGCTCGACGTACCCAGGAACGCCAAGATCGAGAGACCTCAAAAGTAGGATGAAGACCAAGACGAGCTCCTTCAGGCTCCAATATCTGGACTGGGCCCGCGGCATCGGCGCGATCGTCATGCTGCAAGGTCACGTGTTCGATTCGTTCCTTCGGGGCGACCTCCGCTCCGGCGATGCTTACGTGCTCTCCCAGTTCGTGGGGGGCATGCCGCCGGCCATCTTTCTGTTCCTCACTGGCGTGACGCTGTCGTTCCTGATGGATAGTACGGAAAAGAAAGGGCTTGCACCCCGCACCCGTGTCTTCGAAGCCTTCCGTCGCTCCGGCTACCTGTTCTTCCTCGCCGTCGCTTTTCGCGTGCAGCTCTGGATTTTTGGCCTTCCCGCCCCTTGGCAGGACCTGTTCAAAGTCGACATCCTGAACGCCATGGGCTTCGCCATCGCGGTACTTTCCCCATTGGCCATGTTCCGCACCGCGGATCGAACCCGCTTCTGCGCGATCGTAGGCCTCGGCATCGCCTGTGCGGCGCCCCTGGTTTCGCAGATCGACTGGTCCGGTGTCCCGTGGATGATCCGAGCGTACATCGTTCCCGATGCCCGTTATTTCGGTTTTTTCCCTTGGGCTGCGTTTCTCGCCTTCGGCATGAGCGCCGGCAGCATTATCCGCCTGGCGGGCAGCGAGCACATCGAAAAGGTGATGCAGTGGGGCGCGCTCATGGGGGGCGCGCTGATCCTCGGCTCCCAATACTTCTCGAGTCTCCCCTACTCGGTCTATTCGAAATCCGACTACTGGCTGAACAGCCCGGGGTTGATTCTGTCCAAGCTGGGAGTTTTTCTGCTGATCCTGTCGTTCGCCTACCTGTGGACTCGCTACGCGGCGGGCCAAGGCTGGAGCTGGGTACGGCAACTCGGAACCACGTCCCTGCTCGTCTACTGGGTACACATCGAGATGGTCTATGGCAAAGGACTCTGGTTCCTGAAGGGCACCCTGAACGTGCCCCAGACGGTGGTCGCGGCCGTGATGATCATCCTGCTGATGCTGGCCATATCGACTATCAAGACCTACCGGCACCGCTTGCAGACGGCGCTGGCGGATATGGGCTGGTGGTTCACGCCCAGTACGGACGAAGCCACCGGCGACTAGTTTTCCGCCGCCCGCGCGCGTTTGAGCAGCAATTCGCGCTCTCTCGAATTTCGGGTCATGCCCGCCGCCTTCTCGAACTCCACACGGGCCTCGGCGTGGCGTCCCAGCTTGGCAAGGAAATCGCCGCGCACGGCGGGCAGCAGGTGATAGCCTTCCAGTTCGGCGTCCAATCCCTCCACCAGGCGGAGACCTTCCCGCGCACCGCGCGCCATGCCCACCGCGACCGCGCGATTCAGTTCCACGATGGGCGAGGGCAAAATCGCCGCGAGTTCCGTGTAGAGCTCCACGATACGCTCCCAGTCAGTCGCTTCCGGCACCAGCGCGCGCGCATGGCAGGCCGCGATGCCGGCCTGAATCGCGTAGGGACCACGCGCGCCGCCCAGCTTTTCGCCGCGCTCGATTGCGGCGAGCCCTCTGCGGATCAGAATGCGGTCCCACAGCGCGCGGTTCTGGTCGAGCAGCAGCACCGGCTCTCCAGAAGGGCCGGTGCGGGCGCGCGACCGCGAAGCCTGAATCTCCATCAGCGCCACCAAACCGTGGACCTCGGGTTCGCGCGGCGCCACCTCGGCCAAAATCCGGCCCAGCCGCAGCGCTTCGTCGCACAGCGACGGGCGCATCCAGTCGTCGCCGGCAGTCGCCGAGTAGCCCTCGTTGAAAATGAGGTAGATCACTTCCAGCACCGACGCGATCCGCGCGGTAAGTTCGCTGCCGGAAGGAACCTCGAACGGCACTTGTTTCTCGGAAAGGGTCCGCTTCGCGCGCACGATGCGCTGGGCAATGGTGGGTTCGGGCGTCAGGAAAGCGCGCGCAATTTCCACGGTGGTCAGGCCGCCCACCAGTCGTAGCGTAAGCGCCACCCGCGCCTCGGGGGGCAGAACCGGATGGCATGCGGTGAAGATGAGGCGGAGCAGGTCGTCGCCCACGTCGTCGTCCAGCGAGGCCTCGATTTCCATGACAGCCTTGTTCCGACCGGCGTCGAGTTCCCGGCCTATCTCTTCGTGCTTTCGTCCGATAAGCTGGCTGCGGCGGATGTGATCGATGGCGCGGTGTTTGGCGGCGGCCATGAGCCAGGCGCCCGGATTGCGCGGGACGCCCGACTCGGGCCATTGTTCGAGGGCTGAAACGAGCGCGTCCTGGGCGAGTTCTTCGGCCACGCCGACATCCCGCACGATGCGTGCGAGGGCGGCGATCAGCTTGGCCGATTCGATCCTCCAGACCGCATCGACTACCCTCTGTATTTCCCCGCCTGCCACTCCTCCCGATCAGAGCATTTTCCGCCGGTTTATGGCAAGCCCGTAACTCAGCCGTTCTTCTGCTGCTTCTCCACCTGTTTGCGCAGCCGCTCCTCCTGCGCCTGGAGTTCCGGCGTGAACTCTTCGCCGAAATCGGCGGAGTCGAAGATCTGCCGGATCTCGATCTCGCTTTCTCCTTCGAACGGATTGGGGCAGCGCTTCACCCATTCGATAGCTTCTTCCTTCGATTTCACCTGAAAAATCCAAAATCCGGCTACCAGTTCCTTGCTCTCCGTGAACGGCCCGTCGATGACCGTCCTTTTGCTTCCGGAAAAGCGGACGCGGGCGCCCTTGGAACTGGGATGGAGTCCCTCCCCGGCAAGCATCACGCCTGCTTTTACCAGTTCCTCGTTGAACATCCCCATCTCACGGAGCATCTTCTCGTCCGGCAGCTTGCCCGACTCGGATTCCTGCGTCGCTTTTACCATCACCATGAATTTCATCGTTCCTGTCTCCTTGTGCTTTTCGAGCCCGCCCTCTTTCCTCGAATCCGGGCTCTACTATAGCGTCGAACGGAAGGCGGGCCGATCGACAACCGTGCCCGCCTTTTTTGCATCACAGATAACGTTCGATGCGGTCCCGGAAGCGGGTGTATACCCACGATACGGCCACCAGGATCACGCCGAGCACGAAGAACGAGAGGATCCGCGGGAAGGTGTCGAGCTCGCGCAGATCATAGAAGAACAGCTTGCCGATGCAGAGCAGGAAGATGGCCAGGCCGGAGAGCCGCAAAGTGCGGTCGCGCAGCGGGAAGCCGGCGGCCAGCAGCGCGGCGCCTTCGATGCCCCAGGCGACCGTCAGCAGGCTGCCGGAAACTTCCTGGAACAGGAGCGCGGCCGTAGCACCGTGGCAAGCAGTGAGTAGTACAGGCGAGCCATCCGCTGCCGCGGCACAATCAGTTGCGCGGCAAACAGGCAGGCGATTGCGACGGCCGACCCCAGGATCCGCCATTCGGGGGGGTCCTGAACGACGCCGGCGAAGTTCACCAGGCACAGACGGGCCATGACCGCCGCGGCTGTCACGTGCGCCTGCCATTCGAACCCGGAGAGACGGGCTCGAATTCCGACAGCGAGCAACAGCAGCGCCGCGAGGGCCCAGCCAAAAGCGACGGCGGCGGCCGGCAGAATCGCCCACAGCTCGACCATCAGGAACAGGGAGCCGGCGGCCGAAGCCACGTAGAGCACGGGCCTTTCTGCTGCCCTGCGCGCGCCCAGCCCATACGCGAGCGCGGCGGCGATTCCCAACGCCAGGCGCTCGTCCAGATGGAACATGCTGCGGGGAAGCAAGGCCGTCCCTTGCAGGACATACAGCGTGCCGAAGGCAGCGAGGAACTGCGCCTGTACGCGAAGGCTGGGCGGCCAGCCGCGCAGCCCCGCTTCGAGCGCGAGCAGACCGCAGGCCATCCACGCGGGGCCGAGATATACATCCGGCACAACGCGCCAGAGCAACACGGCGGCTGCTGCCAGCGCGGCGGCGCTCGCCACCGGCTGAAGGACGCTCCGCTCCCGGTCAGTGATGCGCGCGGAGGCGGAGCGACGTGCATAGAGCGCCGCGCCGTAGGCCGCCAGTGCGACGCAGGCGGGTTGCAGCCACAGGTATGTGGGCAGCAGTCCGGCCACGTTCGGGATGCGAACCTGGTACCACGCCGTGGCCGCCAGGGCGAGCACAGCCGCCCCGTAACCCTGCCGGCGAAAATCGGCCAGCCGCCATTGACAGCCGGACGCGAACAGCAGCACAGCGAAAGCGAGCCAGCCCAGGCCGAGATCGCGCAGCGGGACCTCGGCTCCCAGGATGAGCGCTACCAGCGCCGCCGCGGCATATCCGTAATACGAAACAGCCCGGCGGAGGGCGCGATTACCGTAGAAGATCAGCGCGGACAGCGCCGCAAAGGGCGTCCAGTCATGCAGTTCGAGTCCCGCGAAAGTCAGGGTGCCGGCCGAAGGCAGGTCGCGGAGCAGCAGTTTCACTCCCAGCGCGGCAAACAGCGCCGCGGCCAGCCGGCGCGGATGATGCTGGCGGAACAGCACCCCGGCCAGGAACAGCAGTTCGGCCTCGGCCAGCAGCACCATGTTCGCCGTTTGCCCGTGAAGGCGCAGGGCGACGGCAGCGGCGGAGAAGGCCGCGGCCAGGGTCACCGGGCCTTCGTAGCCGCCGGCCATGAAGCGCTCCAACGTGCCCTGGTCGGGTGCAAAACTCGAAGGCGCGCGCAGCCAGGCGCGGAGAATCGTGCTTGCCAGGTAAGCCACCGCCATCCCCGCCGCAAGCTGCCAGATCCGGTCCGGCGCCGCAGCCGACCATTTCGCGTAAGACAGCAGCCCGAAGGCCAACGCGTTCAGCGGCAGCAGCGCCTGCTCGGCCGGATGGTTCGAACGGCGGCGCGCGCGCAGCAGGTCGTAGCCCTCGAACAGCAGCCAGTAGATGGCGAAGACCAGTTGCGCGGACCAGAGGGGCGCGCCGGTATCGCCGCGCGAGGCGCAGGTGGCATAGGTGGCCACCAGGCCGAACAGGATGGTGTTGTGCCAGTGGAAGCGGTCGGCGATTACGATCAACGAAGCGGTCAGCGGAATCAGCGCGATCACCGAAAGGGCGGTGACGGGAGTGATGGCCAGGGTGGCAAACGCCACCGCATAGGCGACACCCGTGACCGTCTGCGTCCGGTAACGCAGTGAATGGACCACCATGCCGGCCGCCACCGCCAGCAACAGAAAGCCGCCCGCCAGCGCGTTGTGGATGACCCTGGCGGCATCGAGCGCCTGCATCGCGTACACGGTGAAGTACAGCGCGGCCCATCCGCCGCCCAGCAGGCCGCGGCCGAACAGCACGTACCGTTCGCGCCGCTCGAGGGCCGCGCCCGCGCCCAGCAGGGAAATGCTCACCGCCAGCGCGACACCCGACCGGCCGGCGGGCCCCATCTGCGAGAACGAGTAGCCGAGAAACAGCGCCAGCGCGATCACCAGCACGGCGATCCCGAGCTTGTTCAGCCAGTTGGCGCCGACCATCGCCTCCCACTCGGCGCCGCTGCGGGTCGCGGGCGCGGGCTCCGGCACAAGCGGCGCGAAAAGCGGCGCGGGCTCCGGCGCGAAGACGGGCGATGGAGGGTCAACGGCGGGCGGCTCCTCGAATCGCTTGACGACGGGCTCCAGCACTGCCGCCGGCGCGGGCGCGGGTACAGGCGTTCTCTCCGGCGCCGGTTTGGTTTCCGCGAGGCCGAGATTCATCTCCAACGCGTGCACCCTGCGGGTCAACGCCGCCAGTTCCCACGGTTCCACCCGCGCTCCGGATGCCTCCGCGATCCGGTGCTCGATTCCGGCCAAACGCTCGGAAAGGATGCGCCAGCGAACCAACAACACCACCAGCACGATAAAAAGCAGAAACGGTACCATGGCGTAAGCTCCTTCGCTTCAGGTCCTGTTGACGGTTATCTGGCCGGCTTGCAGGCGCCCATCAGGGCGATGGCCTGCGATTTGACCGCGCGCAGGTCCAGCTTGCCCGTGCCGAGCAGCGGCAGGGCCGGCACCTCGAAAATATCTTCGCGCTTGGGCACCCACAACGGCGGCAGCGACGACTGAGACAGCCGCTGCCAGAGTTCGCGCGGAGAAACGTTGCGGTCCCGCATAAAGCAGCGCCAGCCGCTCCCCGCGCTGCGGATCCGGCACGCCGACCACGACGCATGCCGGCTCGCCCAGGATCTCCGAGGCGGCACACTCGATCCGCAAATGCGGCACCATCTCGCCGCCGATTTTGCTGAAGCGCGAGAGACGGTCGGTGATGCGGATGAAGCCGTCATCGTCCACCGACACGATGTCGCCCGGTGACGTACCAGCCGTCGCGCAGCGCGGCTTCCGTCTGCGCCGGGTTGCCCAGATAGCCGAGCATCCGGTTCGGGCCTTTCACCAGCAGCAGTCCTTCCGTGTCCGGCGGGAGCAATTCCCCGGTCTGCGGATCCACCACTTTCACCGCGACGCCCGGCATCGGATGGCCCACGGTCCCGCGCTTAGAACCGACCTGGTGGTTGTCTACCGCGTCGAAATCCGGCGTGTTCACCGAAATCACCGGCGCCATTTCCGTGCAGCCGTAGCCTTCCAGCAGCTCGATGCCGAACTTCTCCTCGAACTCGCGCGCGGTCTGTTCCCGCAGTTTCTCGGCCCCCACCAGCACGAACCGGAGCGACGCGATTTCCTCGGCGGCGCATTTGCGAACGTAGTTGCCGCAGAACGTCGGCGTGGAGAGAAGGAACGTGCCCTTGTACTTCTGGATCAGCGCGCCGATGGCTTTGGCGTCCAGCGGGTTGGGATGGTACACCACGCCGCATCCGTTCACCAGCGGGAACCAGATTGTCACCGTAAAGCCGAAAGAATGGAAGAACGGCAGCACGCCGACGATGCGATCGCGGTTGTCGATCCAGAACACCTGCGCCATCGCTTCTATGTTCGAGATCACGTTGTAGTGCGACAGCATCACGCCCTTCGGCACGCCCGTGCTGCCGCTCGAAAAGACCACGGTTGCGAGCGAATCGGGCTGCAGCCGGCCGCACAGCAGGCGGGCGGGCAAGAAATCGCGCGGCGAGCCATGCCGACGCTTTCGCCGGCTTACCGGCTGCGGCCAGTATGTCCTCGATGTACACCGCGCCTTCCACGGCTTCGATTTTGGCCTTCGCGAGAAACGCCCGGGAGGTGACGACCGTTCGGATGCCGCACTGCGCGATCGTCGCCGACATCGCCTCGGGACCCGCCGTGAAGTTCAGGTTCACCGGCGCCTTCCCGGCCAGCGTGATGCCGGCATTCGCCAGCGCGCCGGCCACCGACGGCGGCAGCAGAACGCCCGTCATCTTTTCCTCGGGGCCGTGCGCGTGCAGCCACCTGGCGATGAGCAGGCTGCCGGCCAGCGCCTGCCCGAAGGTGAGCTCGCGGCCGGTGGAGTCGGCCATCGCGAACTTCGACCAGTTCTTCCGGGCCGAGAAGACGAAGCGCCGGGAGAGCAGGTCGCGGCTGGATTTGCGCGCCTCCGCCGCCTCGCTGCCGAGTTCCAGAATCGCCTGCCGGACCTGCTGCGCGGTTGCCGACGAAGGCAGCGGCCGGCCGAAAGTCACCGTCACCGGGTAGGGAATCCGCTTCGGCCATTTCCAGAAGAACCGGCCGCCCTCGAAACTGAAGATGCTGCCCCACATCCGGTCGAGATGCACCGGGACGATGGGTGCGCCGCTGCCTTCGGCGATCTTTTGAAAGCCGCTCTTGAAGGGCAGCAGGTTGCCGGTGCGGGTGATCGCGCCTTCGGCGAAAATGCAGACCAACTCGCCTTGGGCCAACTGCTTTCTGCCCGCGCGAATCGCCTCCACCGCCTGCCGCGGCGAACTGCCCACCGGAATCGACCCGCCAAGACGAAACAGCCAGTGCAGCGCCTTGTTCTCATAAAACGGCCGCCAGACCATGAACCGGACGAAGCGCTGGATCGAGGCGTTGATCAGCAGCCCGTCCACATGCGACATGTGGTTCGCGACCAGCAGCGCGGGACCGCGGAGAGGTACGTTCTCCTGGCCCACGATGCGGATCTTGAAAATGGTGTGGGTGGTCATCCAGAGGATGAAGCGCACCAGGAAGTCCGGCACCACCGTCACAATGTACGCCGTGGTGCCCAGCGTCGCCACCCCGAAAATCAGGATCAGCTTGTCCGGCGAGACGGAGAGCTTGTCGTGCAGCAGCCAAAGGGTGCCGGAGGCGAGCAGCAGGCCGAACGTGTTGAAGATGTTGTTGGTGGCGATGAGCCGCCCCTTCTCGTGCGCGCCCGCCCGCTGTTGCAGGTAAGCGTTCAACGGCACGATGAACAGGCCGCTGGCCGCTCCCAGCAGCGCCAGCATGGCCACCGACCAGGCATAGGAGCCGCGCGCCGCGTAGAGCAGCACCGAAAACAGCGCCATCAGGACCGATCCGAGCGGCACCAGCCCGAGCTCCACCTTGTCGCCCGAAAGCTTGCCGGCCGCCAGGCTCCCGGCGCCGATGCCGAGAGCGAGACCGGTCACCATCAGCCCCACGTGCAGATCGTCGACGCGCAGCACTTCGCTGCCGAACAGCAGCAGGTCCATTTGGAACAGCGCGCCCAGGAACCAGAAGTAGGAGATCGCCAGGACGGTCAGCCAGAGCGGCCGGTCGGCCAGCAGGTGCCTCGTTCCCTGCACTATTTCCGAAAAAGGATTGAGGCGGAGCCGCGTTTCCGCCCCCGCTGCGCCGACACGCGGGATCAGGAAACTGGCCGCGAACCCGGTGACTGCCACGGCCACCGCCACCAGCCCCATTTTCCACGGCTCGTCTTTCCACATAACGAACAGGAAGGAGCCGATGGAGGTGCCGAGCACGATCGCCACGAAGGTGCTCATCTCGAGCAGCGCATTGGCGCGCGACAGGTCCTGGTCAGGCAGAATTTCAGGGACGATGCCGTATTTGGCGGGACTGAACAGAGTCGATTGAAGCGCCATCAGGAACAGCACGGCAAGCATCCATTCGATGCGGGCGGTGAAGAAGACGGCGAGGCCGAGCAGCATCACGGCCACTTCGAATGCCTTGACCGCGATCAGCACGGAGCGCTTGCTGACGGCGTCGGCGAGATGTCCGGCATACCCGGAGAAGAGCAGAAACGGAGCCACGAAAACGGCCCCCGCAAGCGACAGGTATTCGCTGCCCGACCCGGTGGTGGCAGCGACGTGCACGGCGCGCATCGAGACCACGATCTTATAGACGTTGTCGTTGAACGCGCCCAGGAATTGCGTCCAGAGGAACGCCTGGAATCCCCGCTGCCTGAGAAGTTGCGTGAAGCCGCTACCGCCCATGTGCCATGCTCTTGGATCATCACTCATTGCGGGAAGAGAAAATACACGAAAGGCACCAAAGCGAAAGTCGATTGTTTACAGCCAGTTGTTCCTCTGGCGAGACGAGAATTAGAAGGTCGAGCGTACATTTCAGGTATATCGTTATACACTCAGTGTACGGATGACTTTCCTGAACCCATCGGAACGGACTTTCCTGCGGGCGGCTTCGAGCCTCGCTTTCTGCAATCCGTTCCTCCCCGAGCGCATCGGTCACGAGCAGGCCGCGCTCGGCGGCGAGTTCGTCCCGGATGAGCCGGTCTGGAGCTTTTCGGTGGACGAGCCGGAACGGACCCGCTCCAACGTGTGGCGCATCGCGGCGCGCCTCGAAGTCCTCTGTCCGGAGCTGCGGCGGCGCCTGGCAGCGGGTGCGGCGGCGGCCGAGCAGGATCTGGTCCTTTACGAAGACGCCGTCCTGAATCTCCTCTACCAGCGCAATTACCCGCATTTCTACGACGCGGGCTTCGGCAGCCGGACGACGGCGGGCGCCGCGCGCTGGCGGTTCTACGAGGCCTTCCTTGCCGACTGGCGCGAATTCCTGGGCGATGCCGTGGCGCTCCCCACACTCTACGAACCGGTGCACATCTTTGCCTGCTTTCGCCAGATTCAGTGCGCCTTCGAGCAGATCTTTCAGAACATCATCGGCAACTCCCTGCCCGCGGCGCGGCTTCGCGCGGCCGTGTGGCAGTCGATCTTCAGCCACGACATGCGCCGTTATCGCCGCACTCTGTTCGCGCGCATGAGCGAATTCGCCACCCTGATTACAGGTCCGTCGGGGACGGGCAAGGAACTGGTGGCCCGCGCCATCGCGCAATCGCAGTACCGCCGGTTCGACGAACGGCGGATGATTTTTCCCGAGGAGGGTGAGGCCTCGTTTTTCCCCATCAACATCTCGGCCCTCTCGCCGACGCTGGTGGAATCGGAGCTGTTCGGGCACCGGCGCGGCGCCTTTACCGGAGCGGTGGGAGACCGCAAGGGTTTCCTCGAAGCCTGCCCCGCCGGAGGGGCGGTCTTTCTCGATGAACTGGGCGACCTCGACCCGGCCATCCAGGTGAAACTGCTGCGCGTGATCGAAACCCGCACGCTGCACCCGGTGGGGGATACCGCCAGCCGGCGCTTTCAGGGAAAGCTGACGGCTGCCACCAATCGCAACCTCGAAGCCGATATTCGCCACGGGCGTTTCCGCGAAGATCTGTATTACCGGCTTTGCTCGGACCAGATCGCCACGCCGTCCCTGTCCCAGCAGCTTGCCGATTCGCCGCAGATCCTGCGCGAGCTGATCCGCTACATGGCCCGGCGCGTGGCGGGAGCGGAAGGGGACGGGCTGGCGTTGGAGGTGGAGGAATGGGTCGAGCAGAATCTCGGGTCGTCCTATTCGTGGCCAGGGAACTATCGCGAACTGGAACAGTGTGTGAGGAACGTGCTGATCCGGCGGGATTACCGCCCATCCGCGGCTTCCCTGCCGGCCGCGCCGTGTTCCGGGCTGGCGGCGGAAATCGGGAGCGGCAGCGTGACAGCCGAGGAACTGCTCAGCCGGTACTGCACCCTCGTCTATCACAGGACGGGGAGCTATCAACAGACCGCCGCGCAGCTCGCGATCGACCGCCGCACGGTGAAAGCCAGGATCGACCCCGCCCTGCTCGCCCGCCTGCGCGTCAGTTCCACTTCGCCGTGAAGATGTTGAACTCGTAGCGGTCCTTGGCGCCTTTATCGGAGCAGAAGACCAGCGTTTTGCCGTCCGGCGAAAACTCCGGAAACGACGTGAAGCCGCCGAAGTTCGTGACCTGCTCGAGGCCCGTGCCGTCCAGGTTGATCAGGAACAGTTCGAACTTCCGTCCGTCGCACTCGTGCTTGTTGGAAGCGAAGAGGATCTTCTTGCCGTCGGGCGTGAAGGTGGGGGCGAAACTGGCGCAGCCGAAGTTCGTAACGGTCCGTGGATTGGCGCCGCCCGCGTCGGAGACGACGATCTCCATCTTCATGGGAGCCACCAGGTTGCCGGCCAGCAGGGATTTGTACTTCTCGAGGTCCGCGGGCGCCTTCGGATGATTGGCTCGCCAGACCATTTTCGTTCCGTCGCGCGAGTAAACGGCCCCGCCGTCGTAGCCGATCTCCCGCGTGATCTGCTTCTTGCCCGTGCCGTCCAGCTTCATGGTCCACAGGTCCAGGTCCTTCGAAGCGAGCGAGGTGTAGACCACGTTGCCGGTCTTCCAGTTGACGGTTGCTTCCGCGTCGTAGCCGGGAGTGTCGGTCAGCCGCTTCTCGATTTTCCCGGCGTCGGTGGCGAGGTAGATATCGTAGCTGTCGAACACGCCCCAGACGTAGCCTTTGCTGCGGTCCGGGTTCACCGGGCAGGAATCGGATGCGGCATGGGTGGAAGCGTAGACAATGTGCTTGTTGTCGGCGCAAAAATAGCCGCAGGTGGTGCGGCCCTTGCCCGTCGAGACCAGGTGCTGGTTGGAACCGTCGGCATTCATCACGAAGATCTGGTCGCACGGGTAGGGCGGCCGCGTGGTTTGAAAAATCAGCCGCTGCCCGTCCGGCGCCCAGTAAGCTTCCGCGTTTTCGCCGCCGCTGGTGAGCTGGCGGACGTCGGCAAAGCGGCCGGTCTGGGCAACGGCACAAAAGGCGGCCGTGAATGTAAGGATCGATACTCGCAACATATGCAGAAAGGCCAGTATACTGCGGTCCCCGCAGAGATCGCAGGAATTGCGGGAAGCGCGCAACTGGTAAAATCGAATGTTGCCTGACTTCCTCGTATCGGTGGTGATCCCCACCCTGACTGCGGATTCGAGGCTTCGCGAGTGCGTGGAATCCCTCGGGCGGCAGACACGTCGCGATTTTGAAGTGATCGTCGTGGACAACAGCGGAAAGGGACTCGCACGAATCAACGGTTCGGCCCCGGGAGCGCGGGTGATCGAAAACCGCCGGAACGCCGGTTTCGGCGAAGCGGTCAACCAGGGGATCGCTGCGTCCAAGTCGCCCTATGTGGCGACTCTCAACGACGATGCCGTCGCGCATCCGCAGTGGCTGGATGCGCTGGTGCAAGCTCTCGAGAGCCGGCCGGACGCGGGGATGTGCGCCTCGCAGGTGCGCTTTTTCGGAGAAGAGCGGCTGGATTCGGCGGGCATGCTGATTGCCGGCGACGGCAGCAGCAAACAGCGCGGCCACGGCAGGGAGCCGGCCGACTTCCCGGTATCCGAGGAGACGCTTTTCGCGAGCGGCGCGGCAGCCCTTTACCGGCGCCGCATGCTCGATGAGACCGGCGGCTTCGACGGCCGGTTCTTTCTCTACTGCGAAGATACCGACCTGGGCCTGCGCGCGCGCTGGGCGGGTTGGAAATGCCTGTACGCCCCGGAAGCGGTTGTGGAGCATCACTATTCACACTCGGCAGGCCGGGCTTCGCCGGTGAAAGCGTACTACGTGGAGCGGAACCGCCTCTTCCTGCTGGTAAAGAACTTTCCGGCGCGTATGCTGCTGGCCGCGCCCGCAGTGGCGCTGGCACGTTATGGCTGGCACTTGCGATATCTGGTCTCGGGACACGGCAGCGCCGCCCGTTTTCGGAGCGAAGGAAATGCCGGCCCCCGCTTGGCATGGTATGTACTGAAGGCGCACGCAGCGCTGCTGGCCAACCTGCCCCGTTTATGGCGCGAGCGCCGGGCGATCCGCGCCCGGGCGCGGATCACGCCGGCCGTTTTCCGCCACCTGGTACGGACGAACCGCATCAGTGCCCGAAAGGTGGCGCTGCTTTGACCCGCGCGGGCGGCGCGGGCGAGCTTCTGGTGATCGTGCCGGCCTGGAATGAGGAAGCCGCGGTGGGCGCAGTGGTGCGGTCCGTGCGGCAGCATGTGCCCGGCGTGCCGGTTCTGGTGATCGACGACTGTTCCGAGGATGCCACGGTGGCCGTTGCCCGCAACGCGGGCGCGGACATACTGTCCCTGCCGCATCACCTCGGCCTGGGCGGGTGCGTACAGGCTGGTTATAAACTGGCCTACGAATTGGGCTACGAATACGTCATCCGGGTAGATGGCGACGGGCAGCACGACGCGCGCGATATTTTGCGGATTCTGGAACGGCTGGTGCAGTCGGGCTGCGAGATGGTGATCGGTTCGCGAGTCGGGGAGGGGTTCCGTCCCGGCCCTGTGCGCGCGGCGGGCATCGTTTTTTTCCGGGCGGTGCTTCGGCCCATCCTGGGCAGGCCGGTGCAGGACCCGACGTCCGGCTTCGTGGGCGTCAACCGGCGGGCGCTCAGCGTGTTCAGCCGGAGTTTTCCCTTGGCCTATCCGGAAATCGAAACGCTCGTGGTGCTACAGCGGCGCCGCTTCCGCTTCGAGGAGGTGCCGTGCAAGATGCGTCCACGGGCAGGCGGCAGAAGTTCCATTACGGCATTCAAATCGCTGTCCTACATTCTGCACGTATTGCTGGGCGTTTTCGTCAACGTACTGCGTTACGAGAGGCGATTTCATCGCGGCGGACCGGGGAGCGGAGATTAGATGCAGAGCCTGTTGAACATCACGACGGCGCTGAGCCTGTTGCTGCTGGTGCTGGTACTGGTCTCGGTGCGGCGGGAGCACATTCGGGTAGAGCACTCGGTGAGCTGGCTGGTGGCCGCGGTGCTGATGCTGCTGCTTTCCCGCGCGCGGCCGGCGCTCGACTACCTGACCCGGAATTTCGGCATTCCGGACACACCGCTGACGCTGTTCCTCATTGCCGGCAGCGTATTCCTGGTGATGTTTTTCCGATTTTCCATCATCGTCTCGCATCTGCGTGACGACAACATCGCCCTCGCGCAGAAAGTTGCAATCCTCGAGTATCACATCGAGTCTCTCAGGAGCCATGAGAAGCAGGAAGGTTGAATCGCATGTGAGAGCGCGGGAAGGTCCCGGAGCGGCGCGCCATTCCGGCCCGCGGCGGAACGGAACGACGGAGGCCGTCGCGGCGCCGCATTCCACCAATGCGGCGTGGCGGCTCTGGGTGGTGTTGGGCGCGGCCCTGGTGGCCGTTTTCTGGGCTTATTCGCCCGCCTTGAACGCGCCGTTCCTGTTTGACGACAGCGCCATGCCTTTCAGCTGGCCTGGCTTCCACGAACCGCTGCGGTCGTGGCTCAGCGGCGTCCGGCCGGCGCTGATGCTTACGTACTGGCTCAACGTGCAGATTTCCGGGGAACACTCGTTTTCCTTTCACATCGTCAACGTGCTGTTTCACTGTGTCACCAGCGGCCTGGTTTACCTGATCGCGGTCCGGCTGCTCGAATGGTCCGGGACCGAACCCTCCCGCAGCCGCGTGCTGGGCGCATTCGCGGGCGTCGTGTACCTGTTGCATCCCCTGCAATCGGAAACGGTGGCGTACGTGGCCGGCCGGTCGGAAGGCCAGAGCGTCATGTTTGCCTTCCTGGCGTTCACTCTTTTCCTGTACCGCCGGGAGCGGGCGATATCGTGGAAACGCGTGGCGCTGGTGTTCGCTTTCTTCGGCCTCGCGCTGCTCTCCAAGGAACAGATCATCGTGCTGCCCGGTCTGATGCTGCTGGCCGACTACTGGTGGAACCCCGGTTTTTCCTTTCGCGGCATCAAGAACAACTGGCGCCTGTATCTGCCCATGGCCGCGGGTGCGGCGCTGGCCGTGGTTTTCTTCTGGCGCATCCTGATCACCTCGCAGAGCGCCGGATTCCACCTCGAGGACGTCACCTGGTATCAGTATTTCTTCACCCAGTGCCGCGCCCTGTTCGTGTACGTAGCGATTTTTCTGGCTCCTTTCCACCTCACCGCCGATTGGGACTTCCCCGTTTCCCACACCCTGCTTGACCGGGGCGCGATCTTCGGCCTGGCAGCCCTGCTGGCTTTGACCGTGCTCGCGTGGGTTTACCGCAAGCGCTTCCCGCTCGCCAGCTTCGGTTTTTTCGCCTACCTGCTGTTGATGTCGCCTACGTCCTCCATCCTGCCGATTCAGGATGCCATCGCCGAGCGGCGCGCCTACTTTTCCATGCTCGGGCTGCTGCTGATCGTTCTCGAATTCGGGCGCCGCGTGAAAGTGGACCGGCGGGTACTGGTAGGGGCCTGCCTGTTTGCCGCCATGGTCTCGGCGGGCGTCACCTACTCGCGGGCGGAGGTGTGGTCGAACCCCATCTCGCTGTGGGAGGATACGGTGCAAAAGTCGCCGGCCAAACCGCGCGCTCATTTCCAGCTCGGCTTCGCGTATTTTGAGCGCGGCGAGTACGGCAAGGCGGTGGAGCAGTTCCGCCAGACAGGTCAGGTCGATCCCGTTACGCATTACAACCTGCTGATCGACTGGGCGTTGTCGCTGGACGCGCTGGGAAGGACGGACGAGGCGCTGGCGAAACTGCGGGAGGCGGCTTCGGTGGACCGGACCGCGCATGTGTACTCGCAGATCGGCATGGTCTACGCGAAGCATTCGGAATGGCCGAAGGCGTTGCAGGCGCTGGCGGAAGCGGAGACCATCGACCCCAACTACTACGCCACATATCTTTACCGCGGCAAGATCCACCTCAAGCTGAATCAGCCGGCCCTGGCAGTCGCCGATTATACGCGCGCCTTGTCGCTCAACCCGCAGAGTGCGGAGGCCCTTCAGGAATTGAGGATGGCGCAAGAAGCGGCGCGGCAGCAGGAACGCTGAGATATGGAGCGGCCCCTGCGGATCGGCGTCAATGCGCTGTACCTGATCCCGGGAGGCGTCGGCGGCACGGAAATCTACCTGCGGGGCCTGCTCTCCGCGCTTTCCGCGCTCGATCCGGTGAACCGTTATTTCATCTTCGCCAACCGGGAGACCGGACCGGACCTGGTTCCCAAACAGCCCAACTTCGCGGCCGTCCCGCAAGCCGTACGGGCCAGTTTCCGGCCCGCGCGCATTCTCTGGGAGCAGATCGTGCTGCCGGTGCAGGCAGCGCGCCTTCAATTGGATGTGCTGCTGAATCCGGGATTCACCGCGCCGTTGCTGTGCGGGTGTCCGCAAGTGACCGTCTTCCACGATTTGCAGCACAAGCGGCACCCGGAATATTTCCGCTGGTTCGACCTGCCGTTCTGGCGGTTCTTTCTCTACGGGTCGGCCAGAATCTCCGAGCGCCTGATCGCCGTTTCGGCACGCACCGCGCGCGACCTCCAGTTCTTTTACCGGATTCCACCGGAACGGATCGACGTTCTGCCCCTCGGCGTCGATCGCGAATTCTCGGAACTGGCCGCTGTTCGCGCCCCGGAATCGTTCCTTCTGGCCGTTTCGACCCTGCACCCGCACAAAAATCTTGATGGTCTGATGGAAGCCTTCGCCGGGTTCCGGCGGGAGCACCCGGAATTCCGGCTGGTGATTTGCGGGCTGCGCGGTTTGGCGACGGAGACATTGGAGGGTGTGCGGCGGCGCCTGGGCCTCGAAGATGCGGTGGAATTTGCCGGCTGGATTCCCCGGCGGGACCTCCACGAACTCTACCGGCGCGCCTTCGCGTTCATCTACCCGACCCTGTTTGAAGGCTTCGGACTTCCGGTGCTGGAAGCAATGGCTGCGGCGATTCCGACGGCCTGTTCGAACATTGACCCGGTGGGCAGCATCGCGGGAAAGGGCGCGCTACAGTTCGACCCGCAAGACCGCGGAGCCATGCTCTCGGCATTGGTCCGCATTACCGGGGACGAAGAACTGCGCCGGCAACTCGCGTACGAAGGCCCGCGGCGGGCGGCGCAGTTCTCCTGGGAAACGACGGCCAGAGGAACGCTGAAAGCGCTCGGTGCTGCCGCCGCGCGACAAGAGAGTAAGGGCGCCTACATAGGCGACAGGTTGTAGAGCGCGGCCAGGCCGTTGAGGTCCCTGCGCAGCGAAGTCCACTCGTTTTGCAGCTTGTCGGTGAAGCGGTGGTTGGACATGATTTTGTTCACGTCCGCGCCCGCTGCCAGGGTTTTATCCACCCATTGCCGAACCTTCGGGTTGTTCTTGTCCTGCTTGTCGTGGAATTCGTCTTTGAGCTTGCTGGCGTTATCGTGCAGGTCGTCGGCGCGGTCCTTGGCGTTATCTTCGAGCTTGGACCCGTCCATCATGCTGTGCTCCACGGCCTCGTTGAACTGAGATTTGAAGTCGCCGGTCCGCTTCTCCAGGCGGTCCACGATCTGGGCGGCCGAGGCGGTGGTCACCACCACGTCGCGATTGGCGTCCTGGGCCCGCAAAGCGGAGGGGGCGGCCCATATCAAAGCAGCCGCGGCCGCGATCAGCGCCGGGCGTGTGTAGAAGTGCATACAATTCTCCTTCCAATGTGAAAGTGGCAATCGGAGGACCAGGGTGAGAAGCATCCCCAAAGATTTGGCTTTGTCCAGCGAAACATTTCGGCTAGATTATGTTGTATGAACACTTCCCGCGATTCGTCGCTCTGGCGGAGCATTGCCGTCGCTTTCGGGGACGGGGTGGCATTCGGCGTGGGAATGAAAATGACGCAGAACGCGGCGCGCCGGTCGGGCGAAGCATCCCGGCTGGAGCAAATGGAAGAGCGACTCCGGCAGATCGAATGCAGTTCCGCCCCGGTGCCGGGCGACTTCGACCAGCGCATCGTCGAAGGCCTGGTTCAGGGCGTGGAGGCTCGCCTTCAGGAACAGGCGGCTTCGGTGGACCGGCGTCTGGCCGATCTGGAGACCCGCGTCGCCGTGGAAATGAAGGCGCTCAACCAGCAGGATCGCGGCAACGCGCGTGCGATCGAGGAGAGTATCGAGTCGCTGCGCGGGCAGATCCTGGCCCTTCACCGGGAGTTTGCGGCGCAGGTTGCCCGAATCGTGGGCGAGCAGGTGGACCAGGCCGTGGAGAAGCGGTTCGCGCGCTTCGAAGATCGGCTAGCGCCGCTGCGTGAAGAACTGGAGCGAAAGAACCAGGAAATCGCCGAACTGCGCACGCGGACCCGCGACACCGACGCGGCGGTGTTCGACTTCGTGGCCTCCATGGGGCAAATGTGCAGGGAAACTGCGGAAAAGCTCGGGGGACCGAAGGAAACGGCGCCGCCCCCGACGCCTGTCCCGCCTTCTCCTCCATCGCCTGAAGCCCAGACGCCGGATCCTTTAGTCCCGGACGCAACCGCTTCGGAAACCGCGGAAGCGTCTCCGCCGTCTTTCGGCGAGTTGAAACGTCCGGCCGGATTGTGGCGGATACCTATGGTATCTTCGCTGATTGTTGCTGCGGGCGGGGCCGCGCTGCTGGCACACTATCTGTAGCGGCTGGCCGTTCGCTCGACGCCGGGCTGGGCGGCGCGCCCATGCGAGGTGTCTATGAAGATCGCGTCGTTGCGGGCCCACCTTCTCTCCTTTCCGTTTCCCGAACCTGTGCGGCTGCCGTTTCGTGGCGGCGAACGGACCATCCTGAAGCGCGACGCCATGCTGGTGCGGGTGGAGAGCGACAGCGGACTGACCGGCTACGGACCCGGTCCGGGCGACGAAAGGACCCGGGAGGCCATAGAAACCGCAATTGCCCCCTTTCTGCGCCACCGGGTGCTGGCGGATCCGGACGCTCTGCGCGTGAAATTTCTGAAGGAATTCGGCGATAACGCCGGGTTGGTCAACGCCTGGGGCGCCGTCGAGATCGCGCTCTGGGACCTCACCGGCAAGCACCGGGAAACGCCGGTCTCCGAACTGATCGGCGGACGGGTCCGGGACCGGATCAGGCTGTACGGCAGCGCCGGCCTCTATATGAATGCCGAGGGCTTTGCAGCGGAGGCCAAAGCGGTTGCGGCGCAGGGGTTTAAGGCGTATAAGATGCGGCCCGCGCTGGGGCCGGAGGGCGATCTCGAGGCGGTGCGGCGCGTGCGCGAGGCGGTGGGGCCCGACTTCGATCTGATGGTGGACGCCCATGCCTGGCGGCAGATGGGCGGCCAAAACTACACCCTGGAAGCGATCGAGGAGCTCGCCGCCGCTATGGCGGAGCATGACGTCGCCTGGCTGGAGGAGCCGCTGCCTCCTGACGACCATGCCGGCTATCTGCGGCTGAAGGAGATGGACCTGGTGCCGCTGGCCGCCGGCTACTACGAACCAAGCGAAGAGCGTTACCTGGATCTCATCCTGACCCAGTCCGTCGATTACGTGCAGATGGACGTCTGTTGCCGCGGCGGCTACGCCATCGGCCGTCGGCTGTTCGGCGAAATTGCCCGCCAGGGGCTGCGTTTTGCCTTTCATTGCGCCGGGACGGCGCTCGAAGTCATCGCGGCGGCGCACCTGGGTATCTGCTGGCCGGAGCAGGCAGTGGAATGGCTGGAATATCCCTGTTACTCGACACCCGGGCGGGCCGGCATGTATCCCTTTCCGCTGGCGGCGGAGATTCTCCAGGAACCCCTCAATCTGGACCAGGAAGACCTGATCGTGCCGCGCGGCCCGGGACTGGGGGTAACGGTTGACGAATCGGTCCTCTATCGGTATCCGTGGATTCCCGGCGAGTGGTCCTACTTCGGCGGCTCGCGGGAGGCTGGAACGGAAGCGGCCGGCTGAACCGCTACAATGAGGAAATGCCGGAGACATTCAGTATTGCAGGCCGGGAATTCCGTTCCCGGCTCATCGTCGGAACAGGTAAGTACCGTAGTTTCCAGGAGATGCAGCGCTGCCACGAAGCCACCGGGGCGGACATGGTCACAGTGGCGGTGCGGCGGGTCAACCTCACCGACCGTTCCAAGGAATCGCTGATCGATTTTATCGACCGGACCAAGATCTTCATCCTGCCGAACACCGCGGCCTGCTACACCGCCGACGACGCCATCCGCACCGCCATGCTGGCCCGGGAGGTCGGACTCTCCAACTGGGTCAAGCTCGAGGTCATCGGCGACGAGAAGACCTTGTTCCCGGATAACGAGGGGCTGCTCGAAGCCACACGTGTGCTGGTGAAAGAGGGCTTCGTGGTCCTGCCCTACACCAATGACGACGTGGTGAATGCGCGCAAGCTGATCGATGCCGGGGCGGCCGCGGTCATGCCGCTGGCGGCGCCGATCGGGTCCGGCATGGGCGTGCAGAATCCGGCCAATCTCCGCATCATGCGGGAAATGATCACCGGGGTGCCCATGATCGTGGACGCGGGCGTCGGCACTGCTTCCGATGCCGCCGTCGCGATGGAACTCGGGGCGGACGGGGTTTTGATGAACACGGCCATCGCGGCGGCCGAGGACGCCGTGAAAATGGCCACCGCCATGAAGCTGGCCGTGGAAGCCGGACGTCTGGCGTGGGAAGCCGGACGCATGCCGCGCAAGCTGTATGCCTCCGCCAGCAGTCCGCTCGCCGGCGTCGTGGGAAGCTGAATCCACTCACCCGCTCGATTACCCGCTTTGCCGAAGTAAGCATTCCAGGCATATCCAGAAGGGAATGGTTCTCGCGCGGACCGGCGGTTATCCTCGGGACGTGGAGAAGCTGGGTCAACGGCCGGAGTCAAAACACCGCTCTGCGTTGTTGGAACTGGAAATTGCCGAACTCTACACGCGCCACAGTCCCGGGCTGAAACGATTTGCGGAGGCAATCGCCGCCAGGGAAGAGATCCAGAACGACGCCGTACAGGAGACGTTCCTCCGCTATATGGTCGAACGGCGTTGCGGACGCAGCATCGCCAATCCCAAAGCCTGGTTGTTTCAAACTCTCCGCAATTTCCTGCTGGACCGGCTGAAGAAGGCATCCTGCCGCAACGAAGTCACAATGGGCGCCGTGGAGGCGCTATTTCCGGCGGTGGATGCGGATGACCCGGTTGAGCGCAGACAGGCCGCGCAGGCAGTTGCCTCCGCCCTTACGGCCCGCGAGATGGAGTGTCTTACGTTGCGCGCGCAGGGCATGAGCTACGAGGAGATCGGCGCTGCTCTGAGAATCCGGCCCGGCACGGTGGGTGCCCTGCTAACGCGGGTGCACCGGAAGCTGGGCCGCGATCGCAGTCTTTCGAGCTTGCCGCCTCTCACCAATCGTGGCGGGGCGTTATGTCATCTGTTGTGGGAGGCCGTTGCCGATACCTCCTGACAACACTCGACAGCGCTGCGGCGGGAACCCCTGCGGTTCAGTCCCGCTACAAAAGCACACACAATACGCGTTAATTTGACCGCCGCTCCTTTTCCGCCGCCCACCTGCCCTACGTGTTACTATGCCGTTTTAAAAGGGAGCACCTCCGTGAAAGTCTACGAAAGCAAGGACATTCGGAACGTCGGTGTGGTGGGCCACGGCGATTCCGGCAAGACGACGCTCACCGCCGGGCTGCTGTTCTCCAGTGGAGCGACGAACCGCCTGCTTCGGGTGGACGAAGGCAACACGATCACCGATTTTGACGAGGAAGAAGTCTCGCGCAAGATCACGATCTCCACTGCCATCGCCGTGGCCGAATGGAAGAAGACCAAGATCAATATCCTGGACACCCCGGGCTACAACATCTTTATCAATGATGCGCACGCGGCTCTGGCCGCCGCCGATGCCGCCATTGTCGTGGTGGACGGCGTTGCCGGCGTGGAAGTCCAAACCGAAAAGGTCTGGCATTTCGCCGACGATTTCAAGTTGCCGCGGGCCGTCGTCATTAATAAGCTCGACCGCGAACGGGCCGACTTCAATCGCTCGCTCGGTAGCGTGCAGGAGGCCTTCGGCCGCTCGGCGGTGCCCGTCCAGATCCCGATCGGGGCGGAGCGGGATTTCTCCGGCGTGGTGGACCTGATTCGCATGAGGGCATACACCTACGCCGCGGAGGGCGATGGAAAAGGCAGCGAAGGAGATATCCCAGGCAATCTGGCGGATGCGGCGCAGAAGGCGCACGAAACGTTGGTGGAAATGGTAGCCGAGGGCAACGACGCCCTCATGGAAGAGTTTTTCGACAAGGGGACGCTGGAGCCCGAGCAGATCCTCGAAGGCCTTCGCCATGCCGTCCGCGAAATGCGGATCTGCCCGGTTCTGTGCGCGTCCGGACTGCACAACGCCGGCGCCGACCAGATTCTGAACTTCATCGTGGAAAACCTGCCCTCTCCCCTCGAGCACGAACCGGTTGCGGCCAACGTGAACGGCAGCGACGGCACCCAGGAGATCGCTGGAAGCGGCCCCTGCTCGATCCAGGTTTTCAAGACTACGGCCGACCCGTTCGCCGGACGAATCAACTTTTTCAAGGTGATCACGGGCGTGGTCAAGAACGACGCCAACCTGGTCAACGCCACGCGCGGCACAACCGAACGCCTGGCACACTTGAGCAGTCCCTTCGGCAAGACCCTCCAGCCGGTTACCGAACTGCAGGCGGGAGATATCGGTGCCGTCGCCAAGCTCAAGGATACGCTTACCGGCGACACGCTGGCGGAGAAGGGCTTCACCGTAGTCTATCCGCCGGTGAAACTGCCCGAACCGTCCATCGCTTTCGCCATCGAAGCCAAATCGAGGAACGACGAGGACCGGATGGGCAATGCCGTGCACAGGATCCTCGAGGAAGACCAGTCGCTCCGGTTTTACCGCGATCCCCAAACGCGCGAGTTTCTGCTTGCCGGCGCCGGACAGCAGCACGTGGAAATCGTGGTGAGCCGCCTGAAGAAACGGTATGGAGTAGACGTCACCCTGAAGGCCCCCAAGATTCCGTACCGTGAGACCATCCGCGGATTCGCCGATGTTCAGGGCCGGCACAAGAAGCAGACCGGCGGCCACGGACAGTTCGGCGACTGCTGGATCAAAATGGAGCCGCTCCCCCGCGGCGCCAAATTCGAATTCGCCAATGAAATCTTCGGCGGCGCCATCCCGAAAAACTACATCCCGGCAGTGGAGAAGGGTATTGTCGAGGCCGCCGAGAACGGTTTCCTGGCCGGCTACCCGATGGTCGATTTCAAGGTCACCGTGTATGACGGCTCGTATCATGACGTGGACTCGTCGGAACTGGCCTTCAAGCTGGCGGCGCGCAAAGCATTCAAAGCCGCCATGCAGCAAGCCAAGCCGGCTCTGTTGGAACCGGTGATGAACGTCGAGATTCAGGCGCCCGTGGAGTATGCGGGCGACCTGATGGGCGACCTGAACAGCCGCCGCGGCCGCATTGCCGGTATGGAGACCAAGGGCAGCACGCAGTTTATTCGCGCGCAGGTGCCCATGGCCGAGATGTTAAACTATCAGAGTGACTTAACTGCCATGACGCAGGGCCGCGCTTCGTTCACGATGGAGTTCGACCACTACGATTTCGTGCCGCAGTTGCAGGCGGATAAGATCATCGCCGCGGCCAAAGCGGCCAAGGCCGGCGAGGAAGAAGAAGAGGAGTAGGCGGTTGCCGGGGGCGGATTCGCGGAGTTTAGCGGATCCGCCACGGAAGTGGTTCCGGATGCCCTCGGAGGTCAGTGAGGAAAACCGGACACATCCCGGTGTCGATTGGACACACTTTTATTGTTGCGCGCTGCAGGGCAGTTGTAGTACGCTTTCATAAGTTCGTAGCGGGCGCAGACCCGATTAAGTTCTTTATTTTCTTAAGTCGAGGCTGTTTGATGACGAATCAAACCAACATACGGCTATCTTTTTTCCTCCTGGCCGCAGCCCTCACGACCGCAACGGGATGCGGCTATAACCAGCATTCGAGGTTCCAAATGTCGTTTCTCCCACCGGCACCCAAGCCGACTGCGGGAGCGACGGTCGAGATGGCGCCTCCCCCTCTGGTCGAAACCAATATCTTCCTCAAGCGGGAAATGCCGGCAGTCCTGCTGGGTAATCCCGACGCCATTCGAGTTCCAAACAAAAGCTTCGCCGCCGTGAAGCAGGCCGACACGCACTTCCAGCGTGGCAAGGCAGCCTATCAGAGAAATGACATCGCAACCGCCCGGCGGGAGTTCGACGCGGCGGTGGATCTGATGCTGCAGGCCGCCGACGAGAATCCGACGGACTGGATGGAACTGGATACCAAGTTGGACAGGATGGTCGACCAGATCCACCATATGGATTTAGCCGGCATGGGAGCCTCCGCGCAGGTGGAAGAAGGCAAATTCGAGAAAGCGCCCCTCGAGGATCTGCTTCAGATGACCTTCCCGGTGGACCCCAGATTGAAGGATCGGGTGCGCGAGCAGGTCGCCTCGACCGTTTCCCAGCTTCCTTTGTCGGTCAACGATACAGTCCTCGGATACATCAATTATTTTGCGAACCGCGGGCACAAGACGGTAGTGGCCGGGACCCAGCGCTCCGGACGATACCGGCCGATGATCCAGCGCATTCTGGATGAAGAAGGCGTGCCGCAGGAACTGATTCACCTGGCTCAGGCGGAATCCGGCTTTATCCCTAGGGCGATGTCGCGGAAGGCAGCGGGCGGGATGTGGCAGTTCCTGAAATGGCGCGGCAACGAGTACGGGCTGAAGCAAACATCCTACACGGACGACCGCATGGACCCGGAGAAGGCCACGCGTGCCGCCGCACGGCACCTGCGCGACCTGTATACCGAGTTCGGCGACTGGTACCTGGCAATTGCCGCATACAACTGCGGGCCGGGCACGGTGGAGAAAGCGGTGGAGCGCACCGGCTACGCCGATTTTTGGGAACTGCGGCGCCGCGGCGTGCTGCCGGCGGAAACCACCAACTACGTCCCGATCATTCTCGCGATGACAATCATGGAGAAGTACCCGGCCGAGTACGGCATCGACGGATTGACGCTGGACCCGCCGCTCGAGTATGACACCATCGAGATCACCGCTCCCACCAGCATGGCACTGTTGGCCGATATTGTGGAAACCTCGCCCGCGGAGCTGGCGGCGATCAATCCCGCGGTTCTCGGCGGCATGATTCCCGGCGCTTTTCAGGCGCACGTTCCCAAGGGTCTGGGGAATCAGGTGGTCACTACGCTGCGCAACGTGCCCGAAGACAGCCGGAAATCGTGGCGTCTGCATCGGGTGGGACCGGGCGAAACGCTGGCGGAGATCGGCAAGCGCTACAACACCACACCGGGCAGCATTGTGTCGGTGAACCAACTCGCGTCCACCGAAGCGTCGGAAGGCGACGCGCTTCTGATACCCGCCGCCTCTCGGCCCCCTTCCACCAAGAAACCCGCGGTGAAGTCCAAATCGACGTCGCGCCACACCACTGCCGCGCAGCAGACCAAGACGCCCGCTGCCAAGCCTGTACAGCGGGCCGCCACTCCTTCCAGCAAACGCTCTGCCTCCGTCCTCACTGCGCGCAACCGGTAACCTCCGGCATATCGCAGGTCCGGATTGCGGTTCGCGTGCGATAGTGCCCCACCAATCGTGTGCTGCGTGCGGCCAACTGTCCCGTGGTGCGCATTTTCCATATTGCAGCGGCCGCAAAAAGGGGTATGCTATGGGTGATTGTGACTGAGTACAGGAGGCTTGCTTGATATTCGACAGGCTCAGCTTGGCTCTCAAAGACGAAGAAGACCTGGAAGACTTCCACGACTACGAGGACGAAGAAACCTCGGAAGGTTCCAAGCTCGATGAGTATGACTCCGATGAAGATGATGACGACGACGAAGACGAGGAGGACGAGGAAGAGCAGGAACCCGAAGCGACCCTGCCGGCATCGGTAGTCGAGCCGTCGTCCGGTCCCGATTCGATGGAACCGGCGGGCGAAGCCGAGCCGGAAGCGCCGCCGAAGAAACCGGTAAAGAAGGCCTCTACCGCGAAGAGGGCGCCCGCGACGAAGGCAGCGGCCAAAAAGGCACCGCCCGCGAAGGCGGCTGTGAAGAAGTCCGTCGCGAAGACGGCACCCAAGAGAGCGGCCAAGAAGGGGCCAGCCAAGAAGGCCGCGAAAAAGACCACCGCCAAGAAGGCCGCGTCGAAGAGCGTGAAGAAATCCGCCGCCAAGAAAGCGCCCGCCAAGAAAGCGCCCGCCAAAAAGGCACCCGCGAAAAAGGCACCCGCGAACAAGAAGGCGCCCGTGAAGAGCGGAGCCAAAAAAGCGCCGGGAAAGAAGCGATAAGTCACCCGGCCCGAGACGCGCGGCCCGGTGGTTCATCCACTTCCGGGCCGCGTCGCCTCAGTCTACTTGTTGACTGCGGTCCGGCAGCGCTCGAATAGCTCCAGGAGTGCGTCCGCCTGCTCCTCTGTCGTGCGGCCGGAAGCCTTGGCCGAAAAGCCCGCGGTGGACTGCGAAGTTTTGCCATAGCCGGTGGCGACCGCGATAAACTTCATCAGTTCGAGCGCGATTTCATCCTTGCTGCGGGCCGGGCCCGAAGGTGCGGGTGTCTCGGGAGCGTTTGTGAGGGGTGCTGGTTCCGCCATCGTTGTTCTATTCCTCCGTGTGTTACAACTCTAGTTTACCGTTGCCGGCGCGCCGGCTCCGTGGTTTTCTTATCGATGCCGCTCACGGCCGTCCGTCACATCCGGAGAATGCGAGGTGGCGCTCAGGCCCACCTTCTGGAAGCGGACGACGGCCATTGTTACGTCGTCAAGTTCCGGAACAACCCGCAGCACCGGCGCGTCCTGATCAACGAATCCGTCTGCTCGGTGCTCCTCGAGTACCTCCAGATCTCGGCTCCGCCCACAGCCCTCGTTCACGTCACCAGCGGCTTCCTCCGCAACAATCCGGACGTACAACTGACGCTCGGCACGCGCCGCATCGAAGTGCCCGCCGGGTGGCATTTCGGCTCGCGCTACCCGGGCGATCCGGAGCGCGTGGCCGTGTACGATTTCCTGCCCGATGCGCTGCTCGCGAAAGTCGTTAACCTCGATGACTTCCGCGCCATCCTGGTGTTCGATAAGTGGACCTCGAATGCCGACGGCAGGCAGTGCGTGTTCTATCGCGCGACCCTGCAGCGCGACGGCGGAACGCAGGGAAAGGGCTTCGTGGCCCGTATGATCGATCATGGGTTCGCCTTCAACGGGCCCAACTGGGACTTCCCCGAATCGGCCGTACAGGGTCTCTACGCGCGCCGTGCCGTCTACGAGTGCGTGCGTTCCCCCGACGACTTTCAGCCATGGCTGGACCAGGTGCGAAACTTCCCCGAAGAAGTGATTGACCGCGCCTGGAAGGGCGTTCCTCTGGAGTGGCTGGAAGGCGACGAGGACGAGTTGGAGCGGCTGCTGGAACGGCTCTTCGAACGCCGGAAGCGGGTCGTGGATATGCTGGAGGGGTGCCGCGCGGCGCGCTTGAATCCGTTCCCCAACTGGCGATGAAGCAGCGCCACGCTACAATATCGGGGTGCTGCACAGTTTTGTCCTCCACAATGAAACGCTGCGCCACTACGACGACGCGGCGCTATCCGCAGGCCAGGTAGGGCTGCTTTCCGGGTGGGGCGTGTTCAGCACCCTGCGCGTCGCCGAGGGCGTGCTGTTCGCCTGGGAACGGCATTGGGCCCGTCTTCAGCGCGACGCGGCATTGTTCCACGTGGCGCTCCCGGACGACCCCGAACGGCTGCGGCTGAAGTTGCTGGACCTGGTGGAGGCCAACCGTGCGTGGCACTCGACGCTCCGCCTGGCGATTGTCCGCAACGGCGGCGGGATGTGGGGCAACCCGGCCCCCGCGCGGGCGAGCGATGTGATCGCGCTCACCGCCGATTCCAAGGATTGGGGCGGCGGCGCCAAACTGGCTTTGCAGGCCAACGCGCGCCATGCCGCCAGCCCGTTCGCCGGCACAAAAATCCTGTCCTGGTCGATGAACCTGACGTGGCTCGAGAACGCGCAGCGCCGCGGCCTCGATGAAGTGATCCTCCTCAATGAGCGCGGCGAGGTGGCCGAATGCACGTCCGCCAACATCTTCGCGGCCAATGGGAATCAAGTATGGACGCCGCCCCTCAGCGCCGGCTGCCTGCCGGGAATCACGCGCGAGGTGCTGCTCGGTGAGTGCCATACGCCGGGTATCGACGTCTCTGAGAAGGTGCTGACCCCTCAGGAGCTCGAAACCGCAGACGAAGTCTTCATTACTTCGACCACCCGGGACCTGCTGCCGGTGGTGGAGATCGAGGGGCGTCCGGTGGGCCGCGTCGACCGCTGCTGGCCGGCCATGCAACAGGTCTTTGCGGGTTACGTGCGCCGCTATGTTGCCGGGCACGCCGGGATCAAACCGGTGGCGAAGTTGCCCTGAAAAGAAAAATGGTTCCAAGTGACCTGATTCACAGCCCTGTCCACCGCCGGCATGCCCGGCACTGAACATCGCAAGCTGAAAGCGCCGGACGTTTCGCCGTTCCGCTCCCCGGTGCTCGGTTTCCCGAACACCGGCTCAACGCCTCCCGGCTCGCCGCAACTGCCTTTCAACTCGGGATCGAGAGCCCGCACCGGCCTTTCGCTCACCTGCAACAGCGACGCTATCTCTGCGCCTCCATTCCAGGGTCAACACTCCCGGCCTGCTGCTTCGCTCTCCGCCCGACCGCTTCACCCGCCCGGTGTGCCCTTCGCTCCGCACCCAGCCCCGGTTTGCACCCAGGTCCGGCTGCTTCCTCGCTAAGGCCCGTGGCAGGCTCCGCAACCGGGCTGACTTACCGCTGCCCCGGTCTCCACTCCCCTTCGGGACTTTTACATCCCTCCGGATCAAAGGGTTCTACCGGCTTCGCTGCAAGTTCAACCCGCCTTCCGAATCCGCCCGATCTCCTCTCGCTCCCCGCAGCCGATCTCTATTACTAGTGCTTCGGCTGCGGATCATCGTTCCTGGTCCGCTACGTTTTCGGAGGCTTGCTGTTCCTCAAACCTCTTGGAACCTCCTTCACTATGATCTCGAGGCATGAAATCGTCAAGCGGTTTGTCCCATGGAGATCCAGATTTCCTCAACATTCTTCTCTTTTATTTTCAAATAGATACAAAGTCCGCCACCTGTAAAACCTGTGCATAAAACGGCGGCTTCCGAGCTTGGTTTCAGGCTTCGCCGTCCAGCCCCCCACCCGTCAGAACAAGACATGGACTTTCATCTTCGATCTTCTACCCGATGTCCGTGGACTCGCCGGCGTGGATCTCGGGTGCGGCGAAGGGCATCACACGCGTTTGCTGGCCGGGCGCGGCGCGTTGATGTGGGAATCGATATCGCTACCACCTTCATCCGGGCCGCAGCACAGTTGCCGGTTCCCGGAGTCCACTATGCCTTGGCCAGCATGCACCAACTGCCGTTCGCCGCCCGCTCCTTCGACTTCGCCACCGCTTGCATGAGCCTCATGGATGTTCCACAGCCGGTCGAGGCCTTACGCGAGGCCGCCCGCGTGCTTGTCCCCGGAGGCTTTCTCCAGTTTTCCATCGCCCATCCTTGTTCGAATACGCCGCACCGCCGCCAGGTGAAAGATGCCGGCGGACGGCCTTACGCCCTCGAAACCGGCGGCTATTTCGAACGAACCGCCGGGCTGCGCAAGTTCCGCGTCCCCCGCTTTCACCGGCCGCTCTCGGAGTGGCTCAACATGGTGGCGGAATGCGGTTTTCGGATCGAACGGTGTATCGAACCGGCGGCAACGGACGCCGTTCTGGAGCGGTTTCCGAAGCTGGCGGACACCCGCATCGCGCCCTATTTTCTCCACCTGCGTTGCAGGAACCCTCCGGACGCTAATCGCGGGTTAGCTTGAGGATCATACCCGTGTCCGTCGCCAGCCACAGTTCGCCGCCGGCGCCCGCCAGGATGGTGCGGGTGGCGTTGGCGCGATAGTCCACTGGCATCTCGGACCAGGACGTCAGATTGGTGCTGCGCAGGACCTTTACCTTCCCGGGAATCACGTTGTGTACCTGGCCGGAAACCGAGTCGCCGGCAAGGAAGGACTCTCCCCCGTTTTGGATCCAAATGTCGCTCACGTTGAAACCGCGATCGCGGTAAACCGTGGTGCTCTTGCCGGTGGTCCAGTCCAGTCTGTAGACCTCGCTCGGGTAGCGGAAGCCGTTGGCGTACTGAATCAGCCCCAGGCCGTAACCATTGCCGCCCAAACGGACACGGGTAACCTGGCCGAAGAGGGACGCGGAGGACGCTTTCCAGTTCTTCCCGCCGTCATTCGTCACCAGCGCGTAGCTGAGGTGAGGAGTCTCCGCCCGGTTCATTGCTTCTTCCGGATCGACCCAGTCGGGTCGCCGCTGCGGAATACGGCTCGGAGGCAGATTGAATCCGGTGATCATCCCGATTTGCGGCGTGGCAAAGACGATCCAGTTGTAGAAGCTCTGGTCCTCGTCCCCCGGCGGCTCGGCGGCTGCCGGAACCGGCGTCCAGTGGCGTCCGCCGTCGGTGGTTTCGAAAACATGCTTCTTGTCGCCCACCGCCCATCCGTGGGTCTCACTGACAAAGTGAACGCGCAGGGCGTTGCCGGAAATTCTCGACAGCTTCTTCCAGTTTTTGCCCGCCTCCGTGGTCTGCCATAGAGCGCCCTTGTCCGCCACCATCCAGCCCAGGCTCTCGTCCAGGAAAAACAACGAGACCGGGTCGTCCGGCAGCGGTGCCGTCTCCCAGTGTTCGCCTCCATCGGAAGTGAGAATGGCGATCGGCTTTTCCCGGCGGCCATCCCGCGTCAAGCCGACGGCTATACCGCGCAGGGGTGTAGGGAACTGAAGATCGATTATCGCGAGTGAACTCTTTGCCTCGTCATACAAATACTGCATACGCCATCCCGGCGCGGCGGACACGGGGCCGGCGACGGCGGCGAGGAGCAACGCCAGAAAAACCGGCGAGCGCGCAGAGAAGGTCACAACCCTATTGTTTCATTGGAACCGGGCCCGAGGAAAGGACCAGTTCCACATGGTTTGCCGATTCGATGGCCGTCGGCGCCATCCGTGCCAGCACCAGCACGCAACCCACCTGTTCGCCGACAGTGGTGAGCACCTCCATTTCGCTTCCCGTATGCTGGTGCGGCGGCTTGTGCTGTACGTTGATGACCCCCACCACGCGGTTGCGGGCAATGAGCGGCGCCGAGAGAAAAGCCTCGTAGGTGTCCTCTTCGAGCTCACCGAACCTCTTGAATCTGATGTCTTTATAGGCCTCTCGCGGAATCGCCAGGAGCCGCCGCTCGCGCGCCACCCAACCGGTCAGGCCCTCGTTCCAGCGCAGCCGCAGCTTGCCGATGGTGGAAGGATGCGGAGTATTCGACGCACAGAGAACCAGGTCCTCGCCGTCGAGGAGGTACACCAGGCAGGCGTCGCACTCGGTGAACTCCACAACCAGGGAGACGATGCCCTGGAGGACGTCCTGAAGGCTCATGTCACGCACCATGAAGCGGCTCACCTTCTGGAAAAGGCGCAACTGCTGCTCGGTCCTCTGCAAGCGCATTTCGAGCTCTTTGGACTTTGGCACGACTTCATTATAAGCGCGAGTCGGGCCGGGACTATCTCGTGATTTCACGCGGGAGAGTACAATAACCGTTTGGAAATGGAGACGCGCACCTGGAGCACCCCGGAATGCCCGTTCACCATCGAATACACGGCCCGGGTGCTGGACGATATCCGTTTGGCCGTGGTCGATGCGTTCTTTTCCCTGCCCCGTGGCGGCGCGGAAATCGGCGGCATCCTGTTGGGACGCCGGAATGCCGGGCGCCTGTCGATTACCGGTTCGTCGGCCCTCGATTGCGAGCACGCCTACGGCCCCTCGTTTACACTTTCCCCGAAAGATCGGGCCAAGTTGGCCGAACTACTGTCCTCCGCCCGGACCAACGGATCCCAGCCGGTCGGCTGGTATCATTCCCACACACGCAGCGAGATCTTCCTCTCCGAGGCGGATCTCGAAATCCATAAGCGCTTCTTTCCGGAACCCTGGCAAGTGGCGCTGGTATTGAAGCCCCACACCTTTCAACCCACGCGCGCCGGGTTCTTTTTCAGCGATTCCGGCGGCGCGATCCAGGCAGCCGCCGCACACCAGGAGTTCGTGCTGGACCCGCTTCCGGCCCAACCCGTGCCGCAGGGGCCGTCGCCAGCCGAAACGCCGGCCGGCGGATTCAACCAGGCCGGGGATACCGAATTCTCCGCGGCCGGGGGACCGGTGATCACGCTCGATGCCATCCCGGAGCTTGCGGACGGGCAACCGGTGGAACCGGTGGACGAATCCCCGGCGCAGCCGCCGAAACCTCCGGTCCTCGAATTCCCGGGCCGCGCAGACCAGGTGGAGGGCCCCGTCCCGCCGCCGAAATTTCTTGCCGCCGAGCCCCGCGGGCGATGGCGGGTCGGCGTAATGGCCGTGATAATCGGGGCGGGCCTGGGCGCCCTTGCCTACCAGACCGCCGACCGGTGGCTGCCCCTGCTGAAACGGGCTGGAGCGGCGGCCTGGAGCCAGCCCGAGGCAGCGATTAAGACCGAGGCTCCGCCGCCGCCCACTGCGCCGCCACCCATCTCCCTGGCTGTTTCCGAGCAGGCCGGCCAGATGCAGATCCGGTGGAATCCGCAGAGCGAAGCCATCAGCGGGGCGGAGCGAGGCGTGGTGACCATCGTGGATGGCGCCTCGACCTGGAACATCGACCTGGACAGCGCACGCCTGCGGAGCGGCGCGGTTAACTATTCCCGCCAGTCCGAGCGGGTGGACGTAGCGTTGCGGCTGTTCCGCAGCAACGCGCCTGAGTCGCGCGAGTTCAGCACGTTCGTCGGCAAACTGCCCCAGGATACGCGCAAGCAGCAGGACGAAGAGACGACCCGGCTGAAAACGCAGTTGAGCGACCAGGAAGCACGGACGCAGAAACTGGAGCGGTCGATCGAAGACATGAAGAAACAGCTCGATCTGCGGACCCGGATGGGCAACCAGGCGCCGGACACGGTCAAGAAGTAGCCGCTCTTACGGGTTCTTCCGCGGGCGGAGCGGATAATTAAAAACGGGAACCGGGGGACGCTGCCCCAGCCCGCATTCGGCGTGCACTGCCTTCACCGCCTGCTCGAGGCCGTCGCGCCGGACTACCACCGCGATGGTCAATTCGCTCGATCCCTGCGCGATGGCGATCACGTTCACCTGGACCCGGGAGATCGCGGTGAAAATCCGGCCCGCCAGTCCGGCCTGTCCCTGCATTCCCTCCCCCACCGCGGCCAGCAGGCTGACGCCCCGGTCCACTTCGATAGGGTTCACGTAGCCATGCGCCAGTTCCAGCGCCAGCGCCGCTTCGATCGCCTGCACAGCCCGTTCCAGTTCCTCCTCCCTGACCAGAAAACAAAAACTCTGCCGGTAGCTCGAACTCGAAACCACCAGGACTTCGACATTGGAGCGGGAGATTGCGTCCAGCGATCTCGCCATCACGGCCACGCCGTTCAGTTCGGGACTGGCCGGCTCCAGCGAAACCAGCGCCACCCGCGTCATCGAGGCGACCGCGCGGGCGCCCCGCCCGACTTCCACCGAAGGCACGATCTTCGTACCGGGTTTTTCCGGGGCGAAACTGTTCTTGCTCCAGACCGGGATCTTTTTAGCCACCAGCGGCGCCAGGGTGCGGGGATGCAGCACCTTGGCCCCGTTGTAGGCAAGTTCGGCCGCCTCCGCGTAGGTGATCTCGCTGAGCACCCGGGCGTCCGGGACAAGGCGCGGATCGGCGCTCATGATTCCGTCCACGTCGGTCCAGATCCACAGCTCCGCGGCGTCCAGGGCGGCCGCCAGGATCGACGCCGAAAAATCCGACCCGCCGCGTCCCAGAGTCGTCGGACGCCCATCCGCCGTGGCGCCGTTGAACCCGGTAACGATCGGCATGCCGCGGCCCATGAGCAGCGGCAGGAGCATGTGGCGGGCCTTGGTCCGGGTGGGCTCCATGAGCGGCGAGGCGTTGCCGAAAACAGCGTCGGTGACCACTACGTCCCAGGCGTTCACGGCCGTAGCCGGAATCCCCTGCGAACGCAGATACTCGGACATGAGAAGCGCGGAAAGCCGCTCGCCGACGGCAACGGCCTCATCCACCGAGCGCGGCGGACGTTCGTTCAGCATGGCCATGCCGCCTACGATTCGCTCGAATTCGCCGGTCAGTTCGCCGATGCGCGCGAGCACGATGGGCTGCGCTTCAGGCGGCAGCAGGTCGCGGCAGGCCTCTTCGTGCCGGGAGCGCAGTGCGGCCAGGTTCTTTTCGATGCCGGTGCGGTCGCCGCCTTCGGCGTGGCGCATGGTGTCGAGCAGCAGGTCGGTGACCTTGGACATCGCCGAAACCACCACCGCGACGGGCCGCCGGGCCAGTTCCGCCGAGGCGAGCGCGGCTGCCGCGCGGATCCGTTCCGCGGAACCCATGCTCGTGCCCCCGAATTTCATTACCAGCAGGTCGTTCAACTGTAGTCCTTTCCGTTGCTCACACGGGAGCGAACGATTTTCAGAATGGCTTCCTCCACCTCGTCGATCGTGAGGCCCGTGGAATCGAGATAAATGGCATCGGGCGCCTGCGCCAGCGGTGCATCGGCCCGCGTGCTGTCGCGCCGGTCCCGCTCCTTCATCTGCTCGGCCAGGGCGGAAACCGCCACCACGTCGCCTTTGGCCCGCAATTCTTCAAAACGCCGGCGCACCCGTTCGGGCGGATTCGCGTCCAGGTAGATTTTGACGTGGGCCGCCGGGAAAACCACCGTGCCGATATCCCGGCCTTCCATGACGACGCTGGTGCGTTCGCCCATGGCCCGCTGTTTGGCCACCATGGCGCGGCGCACACCCGGAATGACGGCGATCTGCGAGGCGCCGCTCGAGACTTCGGACGTCCGGATCGCGTCGGTCACATCTTCGCCGTTCAACGAGATCCGGCCGGGCGCCAGTTCGATCTCGGCCGCCGCGGCAAGCTGCTCGGTACGGTGCATGTCATCGAAGGCCACTTTCTGCCGCAGCGCCCAGAGGGCAACCGCCCTGTACATGGCCCCCGTATCGATGTAGGTGAATCCCAGGCGGGAAGCCAGCCGTTTGGCGATGGTGCTCTTGCCCGCGCCGGCCGGACCGTCGATCGCCACGACAATCCGCTTTTGGTTGAGATCGGCCAAGAAATAGAATAGCAATCGGATGGGTCCGAACGAATTCGACCGGCTGGTGGAACAGGCGTACGCGAAAATCGCGCCACGCTTTCGCCGCAGGCTTAAAAATGTGGCGCTGATGGTGGAGGCCGAGCCGAGCCCCGCTCAATTGCGGCGCGCCGGGGTCCGGCCCGGCGGGACTCTCCTCGGCCTCTATGAGGGCCGCCCGCTACCGACCCGCAGCGTCTTCGAGCCGTTCGCCATGCCCGACCGCATCATCATCTTTCAAGGGCCGCACGAGCGCATCGCGCTGAACCCGGCGCAACTGGTCCGGATGGTGGAAGAGACGGTGTGGCACGAGGTGGCGCACTATTTCGGCATGAACGAAGCGCAGGTGCGGGCGGCGGAACGGAAGCGCCGCCGGTAGAACGAAAGTTTACTGGCGACGACCGCCCATGCCGGGTTCATCCAGGGTTCATCCCCGGCTGCGGCGGTGCTCCCACGGGATTCATGCCCTGGTTGCCCATTCCTTGCGTGTTGCCGAGCTGGCTGGCCGGAGTTCCGGCACTGCCGGTGGCAGGATTCCGGGGAAGCACGTCCTTGGCCGGGTCATAGATGAACTCCCACTCGCTGTAGTTGGTCCGGTCGCCATACACCTTGATGCCTTCCTGGTCGGCCAGGCTGGCGAAACCCGCAATTCCGCCGCCGATGACCGTGCCCTGGGGGCCCGTGCCCCCCCCCGGCGCGACCCTCGGAGTGGTGAGGAGGTTCTGGATCATGCCGACCGCCGCGTTCTGACCCTGCTGATTCACGCCCGGCTGGCCGTACGCGGTTGGCGTTCCGTTTGCTCCGGTGGTCGGATTGTAGCCGGGCGTCCCGACGCCGGGCGGCTGGTTCGGCACCGCGCCGGGATATTGACCGGGAACCGCCGGGGCGTTCGGTTGCGAGCCGGTGGCCGGATTGCCGCCCACATAGGAGGTGCCGCCCCCTACGTAGGACCCGCTGCCTCCCACGTACGAACCGCCGGCACTGACGTAGCCGCCGCCGGTGTTCTGCATGCCCGGATTCTGCATGCCCGGATTCTGCATGCCCGGGTTCTGATTGGGCAAGGCGATCTGACCGGGGAAGCGGCCCCCGCCGAGCGGTGTTCCCTGGACTTGGCCCGGCATAACCGGAACCGCTCCCGGCACCGGCACACCCGGCGGAAGCTGGCCCACCTGAACGGGAGCCGGCACCTGTCCGGGATACGGTGTCTGTCCCGGGTTCTGCGACGCATTGGGATCGCCGTTAGGGTCCGATATTACCGGCTGATCGCCGTTTCCGGCATCGACCAGGCCTGCCGGGCGGTCGTCGCTGGCCCGGCGCCGCTGCGCCAGATTCACGCCTGGCGTGGCGCCGGTCGATACCGGCACTCCGATATAGGTCTTTTCGCCGACATATTGCCCGGCGGTCGAAGCCGTCTGCTGCTGCCCGGCCGCCTGGGGCTGAACGACCTTCGAATCCGTCAGCATTCCGTTCTGAACATGGATGGGACGCCATTCGTCCTTGCCCGTCATCGGGTCGATGTAGCGCTTGCGCAGGAAACGGCGATTGTTGAAACTCTCCAGTTCCTCAAGGCTGGCCGGATACCGCTTGTTCGTGGTGTAGAAGACTTTGATGGCGCGCTTATACTGCTCGCCTCGGTCGATGAGAAGCTGTTCCTTCTGGCGCTGCGCTTCAAAAGCGACGCGCGGAATCTCCAGAAACAGCATGATGCCCACAATCGCCGCCATCAGGAAGACCAGCAGCAGAGCGAACCCCGACTCTTTCCGGCGTCCCGACCGCATCAGCTTTGAGCCTCCTCGGCCAAAGGCACGGATTGCTGGCGTTTGGCGTCGGTGTCTTCGAGCACGGCAGCGCCTGGAGAAATCCGCACGATCCGGTACCTCTTCTTCAGCGTATCGCCTTCCTTACCCAGCAGGATATCCTCCCCGTCCAGGAAGTAGGCGGTCTTCTTCCCCGTGCTGCCCGAAGCCGAATAGCCATAGAACTTCAGCGAAATCGGGGGCGGAGGAGGCGGTGGCGCCGGAGGCGGCGGCGGGGGCGGCTGAACCGGCCCAACCTTCACGAACGGTTCCGGCCCCTCGAGCTTGGCAACCTCCTTCACCGGAGGAGTGGAGAACTGGAACAGGTTGCGGCTGCCTCCGGCCATGCCGACCGACTGCACCCGCGCAAACAGTTCCAGCCGCAGCGTGGGATTCACCTTGGTCGGATCTACCCGCTCTTCCGGCCGTTTCGACCTCACAACCGGACGGAACTCTTCCGTGCGCCTGGAGCCGGCCCGGGCGGGCGCGCCCGACCTGGTCGCGGGAGCCGTGTCCGGCAGCGACACCGCCGGCTGCACGGCGGCGGGAGCGGCCGTACGGGGAGCGGAACCCGACGGCGGGGCGGACGGCCCGGAAAGCAGGTTCGAGTAGACCATGTAAGCCGCGAACAGGCCCAGCCCGGCCAGCATGCCGACTTTCTTTTTATCGCCGGTTCCGAGCGTCATATGACCGGCACCCCCTCGGCGTTGCGGATGAAACTGTCAATCTTCAGGGTCACGTTCAACGCCTGCCCGCCCTGCTGCTGCGGAGCCGCCGCCGACAGGTTCTCGATAATGAAGAATCGCGGCGATTTATCCACCATATTGACGAACTTGGCCAGGTTCGTATACGTTCCTTCGAAGCCGACCTGCCAGCTCAGCATCATCAAAGAGTCGCTGCCCTCGATCTCTTCCCGGCTGAACTGCGCCTGGCCCATTTTGATTCCCGATGCGTTCGCCAGGTCGGTGAGTTCGGTGAGCACCATGGCCGAAGCGGGGCCCGCCGGCATGAAGTACTTGCCCAGGAACTCGTCGCCCTGCGTGCGTGCCGTCTCCACCCGTTGCACCAGTTGGCGGCTGGCCGCCAGGCGCGCGCGCGCCGCGGTGAGCTGCGTGCCCAGCGATTGCTGCTCGCGGCGAAGATCTTCCGCCGATCCGCCGAAGGGTTTGAACGCGACGATCGCCGCCACAAGATTGGCCGCCAGCAGGACCCCGATGATGACCCGCATTGCCACGCGCGGGTCCTTGATGCGCACATCCTTGAGGCTAAAGTTTCTGGTCATAGTTCACGCTCATGCGATAGCGCCACAGCGGTTCGGCCTGGGTGGGCGGCTGTTGCGACAGCATTTCCGGGCTGCCGAACGGCGCCGCCGCCAGCACCTTCAACGTCTCGATCACCGGAGCGGGCGAATCCGAGCCGAGCTGCATGTCGAGGGTTACATGGTTCTGTCCATCGACCACCGGCCGGATCTGGATGATGCGCACGTTATAAGGCAGCACCTTTTCGAGGTCCACGAAGATCTGGGTCCAACTGATGCCCTTGCGCCGCAGCAGGGCGTTGATGAACACGCTCTGTTCCAGCACCTCGGCATTCTCCGGGCGGCGCAGGATAGTGTCGAATTTCGCCTGTTCGGCCTGAACCTGGCGGATCTGGGCGTTGAGGTGGCTGACGTCGCCCCGCACGTCCGCAAGCTGCGCGCGGTCCAACAGGGCGAGGGAGATCAGCACACCGAGGGTCCCCACCAGGAGCAGGGAAACGGCAATGGAGGCCGCCAGCATGGCGCGGTCGCGCCGGAAAGGCTGGCTGGCGAGATTGATCGGAAGCTTCATTTCAATTATTCCTGGCGATAGAACGCAGATACCCGAGCAGCCCCGCGTTGCTTTCTCCGGGCGCGCCCAGGGCCGAACGCAGCGGTTCCACCTCCACGCCCAGTTCTTCGCCGAACCGGCGCTGCGCCTCCGCGGCCTGGCCGCCGAAGCCGCACAGGTGGAGACGCTCGGCGCGCCCGCCCAGATTGTCTTCGATGTACACGAAAGTCGGCACCAGCACAGAAGCGATATCTTCGAGTTCGGAAGTGGGTATCTCCAGGCATCGCACCAGCTTGAGCGCCGCCCTGTTGCGCACGAGCACGGTGAGCACGCGCCCGCTGAGTTTGGCCACCACGTTCAGCCCGGTCTCGGGCACCAGTTCCAGTGCGGCGATGGAAGAGGTGGTGATCAGGCCCGGATTCAGGCCCGCCATCCGGAAGGGGGCCTCATATCGCGCCACGATTTCGAGCGGCGCCAGTACCGCCACAACGTCCATCTTCTTGGCCGCGGCCGGTTGCGCCACAAAGCTGACCGCCGCCGATTCCACATCGAATGGAACGCTGCGCTTCATGCGGAAGCGGACCAGCGAGAGCTGCTCTTTGGGATCCGAGGGAAAGTTGTCGAAGTCGAGCACCGAAATGCGGGCGCAGAAGTCGGGCAGGATCAGCGCGGCGTCGCGCTGCTTGCGCCCTGCCACGGCGCCGGCCAGGGAGCGCACGGCCGCCGAAAAATCGTCCGGATCGTTGACGTTTTCCTTGAGCGGGGAAATCGAGATCGTCCCCTCCTTGAGCGGGTGAAAGTCCAGCTCCGCTTTCGAGCCGATGCGCGCGGAGGCGATCCCGGCTTCCGAAATTTCGAACGCCATCGCCGGCGGCGGGTCCTGCAGAATGGATTTGAGCTTGTCGAGCATGTTGCGTGCGAACCCTTAAGCCTCGATGAAGGTTACCTTGTTGATCTCCCGCAGGGTGGTGATTCCTTCCCGCATTTTCAGCACGGCCGATTCGCGCAGGAACGTCATTCCGTCCTCGCGCGCGGCACGCTTGATTTCCGAAGTCGGCCGCTTGTTCAAAATCATTTCGCGGATCTGGTCGGTCAGGTCCAGCAGTTCGTGGATCGCGGACCGGCCGCGGAATCCCGTGCCGCCGCATTCAAAGCAGCCGGCGCCCTCCACCAGTTCCACGTCCCGCCACTCGTCCGGGTTGAGCCCGCTTTCAATCAGCATCGAATCCGGATATTTCACCGGGCGCTTGCAATGCTCGCAGATCACGCGAACCAGCCGCTGGGCCAGGATGCAGTTCAAGGCGGAGACGAAGTTGTAAGCCTCTACGCCCATATTGAGGAAACGTCCCAGCACGTCCAGCACGTTGTTGGCGTGAACGGTGGTGAACACCAGGTGCCCGGTTAGCGCCGAGTTGATAGCGATCTGCGCCGTTTCCTGGTCGCGGATTTCGCCCACCATGATCTTGTCGGGATCGTGGCGCAGAATGGAGCGCAGCCCGCGCGCGAAGGTGAGCCCCTTTTTCTCGTTCACCGGGATCTGCGTGATGCCCTTGATCTGGTATTCGACCGGGTCCTCGATGGTGATGATCTTGTCTTCGTCGTTCTTGATCTCGCTCAGGGCGGCATACAGCGTGGTCGTTTTTCCCGAACCGGTCGGCCCCGTCACCAGCACCATCCCGTACGGCTCCAGGATGTAGCGCCGGAATTTCACCAGGTCGGCATCGGAAAAACCGACCACGTCGAGCGAGAGTTTGGCGAACTTCTCGCTCATCGACTCCTTATCGAGTACGCGCAGCACGGCGTCTTCGCCGTGGATCGTGGGCATGATCGAAACGCGGAAGTCGATCAGCCGGTTCTTGTAGCGCACGCGGAAACGGCCGTCCTGCGGGACGCGCTTTTCGGCGATGTCCAGCTCGCTCATGACCTTGATGCGCGAAATGATCGTGGACTGCCAGTCCTTGGCAATCGGCGGCATGGCGTAGTGGAGCACGCCGTCGATGCGGTACTTGATGGCCACTTCCTGGTCGCGCGACTCGATGTGAATGTCGCTCGCGCGCCGTTCGAGCGCGTTGAAGATGGTGGTGTCCACCAGCTTGATCACCGGCGCGATATCGGTGTCGGTGGCGGTGAGCTTGTCGATGGAGAGCGTCTCGTCCTGGTCGCCCTCTTCGGCCACCACGTCGAGCGTGAAGCCTTCGGTCACCTCCTCGAGCACGCGCTGCGACTGCTCCGTCTTCTTGAGCAGTTCGGCGATCTGCGAGAGCGTGGCCACGCGCACACGCAGTTTGCGATTAAGCAGCAGCGTCAGCTCGTCGACCAGGTTCAAATTGCGCGGATCGGAAAGCGCGATCTCCAGCGTCCCGTTCTGCGACTTCATGGGGACGAAGTTGTAGCGGAACATCAGGTCCACCGGGATGGACCGGAACAGGTCGTGGTCGATGGCCGCTTCGCGCAGGTCCACGTAGTCGCAGCGGTAGCGCGCCGCGATGGCACGCGCCTGTTCGGCTTCGGCCGCTGGATCGGAAGGTCGGGGTTTATCGATAGTTGCCATGGATCACCGCTGAATCGTATCCGCCAGCGAAAAGATCGGCAGATAGAGGGAAATCAGAACGAAAGCGACCAGCGAGCCCATCACGATCATGATGGCCGGCTCGACCAGGGACAGCGTGGCCGTCATGCGGGTGTTGACGTCGTCTTCGAAAAATTCGGCCACGCTGTTGAGCATGGCGGGCAGGGCGCCGGTGGATTCGCCCACCTCGATCATGTCAACGGCCAGGCCGGGAAACATTTTCGAGGCTCGTAGCGACCCGGAAAGCGGTTGGCCTTCCCGCACCCTTTTGCCGGCGGTTTCCACCGCTCGCCGCAGCAGCGGCGTGTTCAGGGATTCGGCCGCCGTCTCCATCGCCTGCACCAGCGGAATGCCGCCCGTAAGCAAGGTGCCCAGAATCCGGCAAAGCTGCGCCACCTGGTACTTGAGCCAGATCTCACCCGCGATGGGAAGCCGCATCTTCACCTTGTCGATGCGTTCGCGCGCCGCATCCCGCCGCGACCACCAGCGAAACAGAAAAATGCCGCCTACCAGCCCCCCCGCGAGGAAAACGATGTAGCTGCGCGCCGTGGTGCCGACGGCGATCAGGTACACCGTCATGGTGGGCAGCTTGGTCTGCATGGTGCCGTAGAGCGAGGCGAAGGTGGGCACCACGTAGGTCACCAGGAACACCATCAGCAGGACCACCAGAACCATGAGCACGCTCGGATACATCAGCGAGACCATCACCTTCTTGCGCACCGAAAGGGCCACGCGCTGGTAGCTGATGTAGCGGTCCAGAACTTCGGTGAGGCTGCCGCTTTTCTCTCCGGCCATTACCGAGGTGACGTACATTTTGGGGAAGATACCCTGCTGGCGGAAGGCCTCGGAAAGCAGCGTGCCGCTGCGGACCTCGTCGCGGACGTTCCTGATGTAAGGGCCGAGTTTCGGGTCGGTAAGCCGCTCGGCAAGCAGGTCGAGGCCCTTCAGAATCGGCAGACCGGCGCGCACCAGCGTCACGAACTGCTGGTTGAAAATCAGGAACTTCTCCATGTTCAGCTTCTTGCCGCCGAACAATCCGCCCGAAACCACGCTGGCGCCGCTGGTGCGCGGCCGGATGGTGTAAATCAGGAACCCCTGCTGCGAGTAGCGGTCGCGCAACTCCTTTTCCGACCCGGCGGAAGCCACGTGCTGGTGGATCTGGCCGCGCCCGTCCGCGTATTTCAAAACAAACTCGGCCATCTTATTGTCCGGACTCCACCAGCTCCACTCCGGGCGGGGTTTGAAACTCGAACAGCTTGCCATCGAGCTTCGGATCCACTCTCTCCTGGTCGAACGCGAAATTCAGGATGGAATGGTCGAACCCGGTGACCCTGACCTCCCGGATCCGGGCGTCCGGGGCGACCACGAACTCCACGGCCGAATAGGGCAGGTTGTCCCCCTTGGGCTCGGCGGTAATGCGGGTGTCCGCCCCCTCGGGTTTCGCCTGAATGTTGCGGAACTCCTTATCGAAGTCCAGTTTACCCAGCAGGAAGGCGAGCGGGGCGCGCATGTCCTCGGTTTCCTTGAGCTTGGTTTTCTCCGCCCGGTTCTGGTCGGGAGTGTAGAGCCAGAGGTACTTGCCGTCAGAAATGAACTGCTTGCCCTGGGGCTGCGAATAGTCCCACCGCATCTTGCCCGGTTTGCGCAGCATAAGAATGCCGGATTCCGTTCGCCGCGGCTTGCCGGGAGGCGTATAGTCCTCTTTGAAAAGGACTTGCAGGGTTTTCGCGTGGTTGTAGCGCGTCTCCACCTTCTTGAGCAGGGTTTCCAGATTGGCATCGGCAGCCCATGCAGACACCGCCAGCAATCCAACACAGAGATAACGGTAGCTCACAAAGGGTTTGACGCACGCCGGGGGCGAAACGTGTAATGCGGCCTACTGGACCGAAACGGTCACGTTCGATTGGCTACCAGCCGTACCCACCCGGACTACCAGCGGTAAATTCCCGGAAGGGGCGTCGCCGGGGATGCGCAGGTTCACCTGGAGCACGCCGGAGACAAAAAACGGCGCCTCTCCGGCGAACTCGACCTTGACCGGCTGGCCGGAAAGGGTGGCCGTCACCGCCAGGCGGGGCTCCGGGGTCAAGGGAGGTATGGGAGACACCTCGGTCACCATACCTGTGACGCCATTCGGATTGGTCTGCCCCTCCCCGGTCAGGTAAACAACGACAGCGGAACCCTTGGGAGCCGGGTTCGTCGGCGAATTGATGGAAGTATCCTGATTGAGGGCGGCGGCGGGACCCGTACCCGAGGAGTCGGCGGTGAAGATTCCGGGCGCCACGGCAGCCACCGGCGAAGTGACCGTGTTCGACGAGCGGCCGGCCATCACCACCTGGATGTCCGTGGAGGACCTTCCGGCGATTTCGTAGGGCACCACGGCAGACACCTGGTTGGCGGCGGCGTACACCAGGGGGCTGGCTATCCCGTTGAAAAGAACCTGCGTTCCTCCCAGGTTGGTGGCTACGCGGCCGTTGGCCTGGAGGGCCAGACCGGCCAGGCAGGCGGGACCCAGGCCCGTGCCACCGAGGGTCACGATCTCGCCGGGCGCGACGGCGCCTTCCTGAAACGTGGCTGCGTTTACCAGCCGGGTGATGGCGGGCGCGGACGGGGCGGAGGCCGTCAGCCTGACGGGGACCGACTGCACTGCGCCGTTGGCATTGAAAATGACCGACCCCTGATAATCCCCCGGGTCGAGCCCCTCTGCATTGGCGCAGACCGTCACGCCGGCGCGGGTGGTCCCGGCAGCCGGATTCACCGAGAGCCACGTAGCCGGCCCGTTTTGCACGGCGGTGCTGGCGGTGAAGTCGGTAGGCGCCGGAGCGTCCAGGAGCAGCCCCTGCGAACCGGATCCGCTGAAAGCAAGGGAGTTGGGCGTTACGGTCAGCGGTGGAGAACTGAATTGCCCCTGGCTGAGGAACAGGACCGGTATGCTACGGCTGGAGAAACCGTTGGCGGCAACCGAGAAATAACCGGTGGCCACGCCGGCCGGTGTCTTGGACCGGTCCACGGAAATCTGCACCGTGCTCCCGGTGGTCCGCACGGATAGCCAGGGAGTGCTGGTGGAAGACGATAGGAGCACCGGAAACATCGGGTTACTTGAGAAGATCGCGACGCTTTGCAGGGGCACGGTGCCGTTCGGATAGCCGAGCGAATCGAAAATCGCAAGGCCCAGGTCGCCGTTCCCGGCCGCCTGCAACACAATAGCGGGAGTCACCTGCAATGTCACGGGTACACTCACGGTACCGCTCGACGTGGTCTGGATGGTGATAGCGCTCGAGTAACTTCCCGGTCCGAGCCCGATGGGGTTGACGGCGACCGGGATCAGCACGGGGTAGGCGCCCAGGATGTTCGGTGCGCTGTTCGAAATCAGCAGCCAGGGAGCCCCTATGGGGCGCGTCGCGCTGAAGTTGCCCGCCTCCGCGCTAGAGACAAACAGTGCCTGCTGGGGCAGGATGCCGCTACCTATCTGATACACAAAGGACAGTGAGGCGGGTGCGACGGCGACCGGGGCGGAGCCGGCGGCAAACGCGGGTAAGGCCAGCAACAACGCCAGCAGGCGAATCATTTCTTTACTGTACCGAAACAGTCCCGCGGAAAAAGTTCGGGCCGGGAAGGGAAGTCCCCGCCCGGCCCGTAGGAGCGCACCAGAAGAAGCAGCTTACTTGAGGGAAACCGTGACGCCGGCCTGGGTCACGCCGCCGCCGATCAGCACCTGGATGGGCACATTACCGGCGCGCGCGGTCGAAGGCACCACCGCATTGATTTGCATGACGCCGGAAACCAGGCCGGGCGCCTCGCCGAAGAATACGACTTGCGCGGGCTGGCTGTCGATCAGCACCGAAACCGGGAGTCGCGGCTGCGGCGTGAACGGGAACCCGTTCGGCAGGAAGGTGACCGTGGTGATCTTCCCTGTGACACCGTCCGGAGTGGTTTGTCCCTCGCCGGTGAGGAAGATCTGGATGATCTCGCCCCGGGCGGCCGGGTTGCCGGGCAGGTTATAGGAGTTGTTGGCGTTGAGCAGCGCGGCCGGGCCCGAGCCGGTGGAGTTGGCCGTAAAGAGGGCCGGCACCGAGCCGGACTGAGCCACCGTGACCGTGTTGGAGCTTTGGGTCAGGTACACGACTTTGATCGGTACGTTGGCCACAAATGGGGAGGCGATATCGTAAGGCACGATGGCCGCCACCTGGGTCGCACTCGAGTAGATCAGCGGGGCCGCAATGCCGTTCACCAACACCTGCGTATTGGCCACGGTGGTGGCGAACTTGCCGGTGGAGTCGATCTGATACGGGACCAGCGTGGCAGGCCCGAGATTCGTGCCGAAGATGGTGATGATTTCACCCGGCGCGACCGCTCCGGTGGCCACATTGCTGGCGGCATTCGTCACGCGGTCGATCGTCGGCGCTGGAGCGGTGACGGTCAGGGTCACGTTGACGGTGCTGCTGCCCGTCGCGCCGTTGGCGCCGGCCACCGTCACCGTCCCGTTATAGGTGCCGGGCGACAGGCTACCCGGGTTGGCCGAAATCGTGAGGGTGGTTCCGGTGTTGCCGCTGGTGGGACTGACGGAAAGCCAGTTGCCGGTGCTCGCCGCCGAGGCCGTGAACTGAAGCCCCGAAGCGCCGGTTACCTGTAAAGTCTGGCCGGCAGGATTCTGATCGCCGGTCTTGTAGGCGAATGTCAGGGGCGTGGTGATGACCGAGACTGAGGTGCCCTGGACATTCAGCGTGACATTCACCCGCACCACGTTGCCGCCATTCGGCGTCAAGGTGATGGTGCCCTGATACGTCCCCTCGGACAGGCCGGTAGTGCTTGCGCTGACGATAAGATCGACAGGAGCGGTACGAGAGGTACCGTTGGCGACGCCGGCACTCAGCCAGTTTCCGCCGCTGGTGGTGGAGGCATTTACCGTGAAAGCGACACCAGCCGTTCCGGAAGTGCTGTTGGTCACCCGCAGCACTTGGGACAGTGGAGTGTTGCCGGTTTGTGCCGTGAACGTCAGTGACGTGGGATTTGCGGTGATGTTTCCGGACCCGCCCGTGGGAGCGTTGACCGTGAGACTCACCGGCACTGTCTGGGTGACGCCGCCCGCGGTCAAGGCGAGGTTGCAGGTGTATGCCGTGGTGGAAGCGGCGAGGCTGGCCTGATTCACGGCGACCGTCAGGTTCTGCGGCGTGGTCAGGGTGCCGCTGGGCGAGATGCTGAGCCACGCGCAGGGACTGGTGCTCACCGAAGCGGTGAAGGTAGTCGCGCTGGCTGCGGTAACACCGAGGGTTTGCGGCGCCGGCGCCCCGCCCCCTGCAATGGCGGTGAAGGTCAAGGCGTTCGCGCCCAGCGTGAGAAGGCCGCCCGAAGAAGAGTTGTTAACCAGGACCAACACCGGAATGGTTAGCGGCGAATTGGGGGCGCCCGCCGAAGTGACAACGATGCTGCCGGTCCGCAATCCGCTGGCGAGGCTGGCGGGGTTCACCGTCACCTGATAGGAAGACGGCGTATTGCCGGAGGTGCCGCCGCTCACCAGAATCCAGTTATCCGGCGTGCTCACGCTTACCGCACGGCTGGAACCATCGCTCATGGAGACGGAGAGGTTCGTATTGTAGCTGGTGTCGCCGGTGTTATAGGAGAAATTGATCGTGGACGGGTTGACGATCAGGACCGGATTAGCCGACACCAGGAGATTGACGGCGACCGCCGTCGTGCCCGAAGGAGTCGTCACCGCGATGGTGCCCGAGTAGGTGCCCGCCGGCAATCCGCCGAGCACGTTGACGAAGATGTATCCGGGCGCCGTGGTGCCTCCCGCCGATGCGCTGATAAATGCGCTGCCGGAGCCCTGGTTCACGCTGATGGAAAGAGCGCCCGTGCCGCCCACCGTGATCTGCTGCTGCGGCGGGCTGTTACCGCCACCGGCCTGATAGGCGAAGTTCAGCGTGGTGGGGCCGACCGGATTTCCCGTGGTCGTGCCGCCGCCGGTGCCGATATTTAACGTGACCGGCAAGGTGCCGTACGCCGAGCCGTCCTTGGCGAAGGAGACATCGCACGTGTAGGTTCCGTTTGCCGCCAGTGCCGTCGGATACGCGGTCAGAACGAAACCGCCGCTCGAATTCTGGGTGACACCGAGCCACGTGTTGCATGTACTCGGCACCGTCCAGGAATAGAAGCCGCTACCGGTGGGCGTTACCGTCTGCTGCTGCTGTGCGCCGCCCAGTGCGGCGCTGAAGGTGACGGTCGAGGGGCTGAAGAGCCCGCTTCCGGCGCCGCCGTTTACCGACAGGTTGACCGTGAGGACGCTGGTGTCGCTCGCATTGTTCGGATTGGCAATCGTGACATAGCCGACGTAGTCGCCGTTGGCGAGCAGTGCGGCCGCGTTATCGTTGACGCTCAAAGGCAGACCGCCGGCGACGTTTCCGGTTGCGGTGGTGAAACCGTTGATCGTGAGCCAACCGCCGGTGCTGCTGGCGGTGGCGGAGAACGCCGTTACCGCTGGGTTGGTGCTGGTCAGACCGACCGTTTGAAACAGCGAGCCGGAGGTGGACGTCCAATCGAAACTGACTGGATTCGCGGTCGGGCGGATGGTCCCCGTGGACGATGTGGCGCCCACGGTAAGCGTCACGTTAATCGGGATCGCACTGCCCGTCGAGGGTCTCACCGTAATCGTGGCGGTATAGACGCCGTTGGGTAGCCCCGTCGGGCTCGCGGTGATTCGCAGCGTATTGGGCGCAGATGCGCTCACGGTCGTACCAATTAGTTGCGCCCCTAGCCATGCCACCCCAGTTGACTGATAGCTCACTTCAAGCGGCCCAAAAGTGATCGGAACCGCGCTGGTGGACGAAAGCGTGACATCCTGCTGAACCAAAGTGGTTCCGCTCGCCACCAGCGCGACGCTGGTCGGGTTTGCGGTGACGGTTCCCGTGCCCGGATTGGCATTTCCGAAATGGACGGCAATGGTCTTGGTGTCCGTGCCGCCGGTGAGCGTGATGGTCCCGTTGCAAGTGGCCCCCCCTATAGCGCAGCTCGCATTTTGCAACTGGATCGCCAGCACTACTCCGCTCGTGGAGGTGGCAGTGCCCTGGAGTGGAGTGACTGAGTACCAGGTGTCGCCCGCCGCCTTCGCAACAAGGAAGGGCACTGCAGGTCCGGAACTGGTAACTGTGACATTTACCGCTTCGGTGGTGACGAGAGTAACGTCGTTCGAGCTAACTTGGAGTGTCTGCGCCGCCGCCGGTGCTGCGACCAGCAATGCGACGGCAGAGAGCAATACGATCTGTTTAATTGGAGTGCGGGCGGCGTCCATGGTTGTCCTCGGCAAATAGATCATAACATCGAAAACTGATTAACAGACTTCGATCTCTGGTTCTGAGGATTGGGCGCGGACCCCTATGATACCGCTATTTCAGGATCTGGAAAAGGTTGCTGTAGTCGTCTGTCCACAGGCGCACGCCGCTGCCGTCCGTCGCCAGATGCTTGCCCGCCGTGTATCCCTCTCCATCGAATGCCTTTTCCGAGGAAGCAAGCAGAACCCACGTGGCGCCGAAAACACCTGTGGATTCATCGTCGTCGGTGTCGAAGAGGCGCGCTGTCTTGCCCAGCGCGCGCGCCTCGCCGGCAAGCACAGGCTGTAAGTTTAGATACCGATTGGATATGTGCACGGCCAAAATCCCATCGGGCGAAAGACGACGAAAATAGAGCGCCATGGCCTCGCGGGTCAACAGGTGGACGGGAATGGAATCGCTCGAGAAGGCATCCACCGCGAGCACGTCGAAGTTTTCGTCCGCTTCCCGCTCGAGCGAGAGGCGCGCATCGCCCATGGCGATCTCCACCTTGCCCTTGGCATCGGGAACAAAATGAAACTGGGTCTTCGCGATCCCCGGAACCAGCGGATTGATTTCGTAGAAGCGGAAGTAGTCGCCGAGGCGCGCGTAGGCGGCCAGCGTCCCCGTGCCGAGGCCGATTACACCGACGCGTATGGCGCGATTTTTCCCCTGTTCCCGTATGGCAACGCCCACACCCGTGTCAGGGCCGTAGTAAGTGGTCGGCAGGTAGAGACGCGCGGGATTGAGGAACTCCTCGCCGTGGTTTATAGTGCCGTGAGTGAGGGTGCGGGTGGCGGTGAAGTCGGAGGGCGGCCCGCTGTCGCGCACGCGCAGGGCGCCATAGAAGTTACGCACGCTCAACCGGTACTCCCTGGTGAGTTCGCGCATCTCGTAGCCCAGATATCCGGCCAGAACCAGCACCAGGCATTCCGCCGCCACGGACCGCCACTTGCGCAGCGCTCCCGTAGCGGCTGGCGGCGTTTGGTCGTCGCCCGGATCGACTTCGTACTGGCGCCGCCAATCGATCAGGCCGCGCAGCAGGAGCAGGCCGGGCACCGCGACCATCAACAGAAAAACCAGCAGCACGCGCTTGATGAAATCGTCGGGTTCGTTGAAATCCTTCACGAAGACGGCCACGACGCGCTCGCCGAGCGAGAGCAGTCCGCCGCGGAAATCGTATGCAAAGATTCCGATCGCCGTCAGCGATACCGCCGCCACTCCGATCAGCGAAGGCGGCAGCAGGTTCCGCGTCCATTCCGCCTCGCGATCGCCGCTGAGCGCGATCAGCACCACCGCCGCGCAGGCGATCATCGCCAGGTGCAAATCGTAAAGGGCGTTGAACAGGTAGGGAGCCACCAGTCCGACGAAGATGCCGCCCAACGCCCCGCCCGCGGAGATCATCAGATAAAAATGGGTGAGATAGCGCGGATGCGGCTTGAGCCGGACGAGTTCGCCGTGGCACACCATGCAGCAGGTGAACAGCGCCATGCAAAATAGCGGCACCATTAATTTCAGTGGCACGTTGCCCAGGGTGTCCACCGAACTGGTGAACGTCATGCTGGCCAGCGCCACCGCCAGCAGCGGCAGGTAAGGATAGCGGCGGTACCATCCGCTGCTCTCGAAACAGAGAATGAAGGTGAGCAGGTAGATGCTGAGCGGCAGAACCCATAGAAACGGGATGGCCGCCACATTCTGGGAGAGGTGATTGGTGATGGCCAGCAGCAGCGCGGAGGCGCACGCCGGCAGCGCCAGCCAGAGCGCATACTGGCGCGCGCCCGGCTTCTCCGCCGTCTCCACCTCTGCCTCCAGCCCGAAATCCGGCGCGTTGCCGGCGCGAAATGCAGTGAAGCCGCAAAGCACGACGAAAACGCCGTACGCGATCGACCACATGGACGACTGCTGGTGGGTGGTTAGCGTGGGTTCGAATAGCACCGGGTAGCTGATCAGCGCGAACATGGAGCCGGCATTCGAGAGGGCGTACAACCGGTACGGCATCGAGGTCTTGAAGCGGCGCGCATACCAGGCCTGAATCAGCGGCCCCGTAGTGGCCAGCATGAAATACGGCAGCCCTACCGTAATCGCAAGCAGCCCCAGGATGGCCAGAGTGGGCTGTTCCGTGCCCGCGGGCTTGCGCGCAAGCGAAGGATAGATGGGCAGCGCCGCCGCGCTCACCAGGAGCAGCCCGGAATGCAGCAACATCTGCGCGCGCGGGCGCAGGTAGCGAACCACCGCATGGGCGTAGAGATAGCCCAGCAGCAGCGCCATCTGGAAGAAAAGCAGGCAGGTGGTCCAAACCGCGGCCGACCCGCCGAACCAGGGCAGGATGATTTTGGCAATAACAGGTTGGACCTGGAACAACAGAAAAGCGCTGACCAGAATCGTAAAAGCGTACAAAAGCATGCTCAGCGGTAAGCCGCAACCCCCGTGACTCGTTCTCCGATAACCAGGGCATGGATGTGGTCCGTGCCCTCATAGGTCTTCACGGTTTCGAGATTGCAGAGGTGGCGCATGATCGGGTACTCGTCCGTGATGCCGTTGGCGCCCAGCAGGTCGCGGCTGAGACGGGCGCATTCGAGCGCCATCGCCACGTTGTTCCGCTTGAGCATCGAAATATGCGCCGGCTCGAGCTTGCCGCCGTCCTTGAGGCGGCCGGCCTGCACGGCCAGAAGCTGCGCTTTGGTGATTTCGGTGATCATCCAGGCCAGCTTCTCCTGCACCAGTTGATGGGAGGCGATGGGCCGGTCGTCGAACTGCTTGCGCACGATGGAATACTGGCGTGCCGTTTCGTAGCAATCCATGGCTGAGCCCACAACGCCGCAGCCGATGCCATAGCGCGCCTGCGAAAGGCACGCCAGCGCCGACTTGAGCCCCCTGGCGCGCGGCAGCCGGTCCCGCTCGCCCACCCGGCAGTCCGCCAGCGCCAGGCTGGACGTGACCGAGGCGCGCATGGACCACTTGCCGTGAATATCCGAAGTCGTGAAGCCGGGCGTGCCCCGTTCCACCAGAAATCCGGCGATGCCCTCCTCGGTGCGGGCCCAAACTACCGAAACGTCCGCCAGGCTGCCGTTCGTGATCCAGGTCTTTTCGCCGTTGAGCACCCAACCGTCTCCATCGCGGCGGGCCCTGGCGCGCATGCCGGCGGGGTTCGAGCCGAAGTCCGGCTCCGTGAGCCCGAAGCAGCCCACCGCCTTACCGCTTTGCAGCGCCGGCAACCATTTCTGTTTTTGCTCTTCGGTACCGAAGGCGTGGATCGGATACATCACCAGGGCGCCCTGCACGGAAACGAAACTGCGCACGCCGGAATCGACGCGCTCCAGTTCCTGCATGATCAGCCCGTATTCCACGTTGCTCATCCCGGCGCAGCCGTACCCTTCGAGGTTCGCGCCCAAAAAACCGAGTTCGCCCATCTCCCCGATGATCTCGGACGGGAAGCGCGCGTCGCGGTAGCAGTCGCGGATCAGAGGGAGAATACGCTCTTCGGCAAAACGCCGGGCAGTCTGCCGGACCATCAACTCCTCTTCGTTGAACAGGGAGTCGACGCAGAAGTAGTCCACGCCACGGAAAGGCATATTTGAGTTCTTAAACCCTATTGTAGGGCAGCCGCCCGGGCGCGCGCTCCGGGTGCTCTTTTCTCACGCGCGATGAGCCTTAACCGGAGCCCCGATTCTCACGCAAGATGAGCCTGAAGGACGCGATGGGAAGTCCGCGCCACCCGCGCGTCGGACTCAGCGCCGGTTCTCCCGCTTTCCGGTTTCAGGCTCATCCTTCCATGAGAAAATGCGCGCCGGAACCCGCAGGAGGCGGGCGGCGAAATAGAAGACGGCCGCCCCAAGGGGCACGGAGAGGGCCACGTCGGTCAGAGATGCCAGTTTCCCGCTTCCGGCCAGGGAGTGGACCGCGGCGCTGGAAACGAACAGAACGGCCGTCATCGCGGCCGATGCCGCGGCGATGCGAAGCGCGGTGACTGCCAGCCCGGTCCTGTGCAAACCAGGAATCCGGCGGCGCAACAGCAGAAACAGTGCGACTGCGCCGAACAGTGCCACCAGTGAAGTGGAAAGGGCGAGACCGCGGTGTCCCAGGTGCGCCCAGTGAACCAGCGTGAGTGCCGCGGCCAGGTTGATCGCCACTGAGGCTATGCTCACCAGCACCGGAGTGCGGCCGTCATCCAGCGCATAAAATGCCGGCGCCAGAATTTTGATGACGGCGTACCCGGCCAGGCCCACGCTGTAGCAGGCTAGCGCGGCGGCCGTCTGTTCGGTGTCCGCGCGAGTGAAGCGGCCCCACTCGAAGACGCTGGCGATGATGCTGCGCCCGAGAATCGCGAGCCCGAAGGAAGAGGGAATTGTCAGCAGCAGGGCCGTTTCCATGGCGCGGACGATTGCGTCCCGGAACTCATGCAGGCGGTCCGCCGCCGCACTGCGTGAGATCTCCGGAAGGGTCGCCGTGGCGATCGCCGCGCCGAAAACGCCCACCGGGAACTGCAAGAAGCGGAAGGCGTAGCCGAGCCAGCTTACCGGACCGTTGACAACGTTGCCGGATGCGTCGGTCAGGCTCGAAGCCAGGTTGGTGTTGACGATGACATTAATCTGAACGGCGGCAGTTCCCAGAAATGCAGGCAGCATCAGGCGGAAGATGCGGCGCAGCGCCGGGTCGCGCAGGCCGAATGCCGGACGGAAACCGAACCCGAGACGGTGCAGGGCGGGCAATTGCCAGGCGAGCTGCAACACGCCTCCTGCCACCACGCCGACAGCCATCGAAACAATCAGGCCCTGTCCGAAGCTCCGCCCGATCGTGAAGCCCACCGCCAGTCCCACGGCCAGTGAGCCGAGATTGAAGAAGGTGGAGGCCAGGGCTGGCACGCCGAAGCGCCCGCAGGAATTGAGCAGCCCCATAGCTTGCGCCGCCAGCGCCACCAGCAGCAGGAACGGGAACATGATGCGGGTGAGGAGTACGGCAAGCTCGAGCTTTCCCGGCACGGCGGCAAACCCCGGCGCCAGCAGACGCACGATCTGCGGGCTGAGTACGACCCCGGCCGCGCACAGGGCGCCCACCGCCAGGATCAGCATAGTGGCTACGGAATTCGAGAGCTTCGCGGCCTCCCGCTTTCCGCGGCTCGACAGGGTCTCGGTGAAGACGGGAACGAAGGCCGAGGAGAGCGCGCCTTCCGCGAACAGGTTGCGCACCAGGTTCGGAATGCGCATGCCGAGCAGAAATGCGTCGTACGTCTGGCCGGCGCCGAAGAGGCGGGCCATCGCGATTTCCCTCACCATGCCGGTGACGCGGCTCGCAAGAACCGCGGCGGAAACGGTGCCCGCGGCACGCAGAAAACCGTGCGTTTTTTCGGCCTCCGGATGTGCCACGTTATTCGACGCGCCGGACTTCCACCTGCCGGTAGATCTCCTGCGTCTGCAGCTTGCTCGCGAACTTCATGCCGGGCAGTTTGGCGGAGGCGGTTCCGGCCGCCACAGCCCAGCGCAGCGCATCGGCGGCATTCGGCTTGCGCCGCATGGCCCACACGTATCCGGCGGTCAGCGCGTCGCCGGCGCCGATCGCGCAGAGCGCCTCGATGCGCGGCGGCAGGGCTTCGATCAGCCCGTCGGCAAACGCGCCGATTGCGCCCCGGCTGGCGAGCGAAAGAACCACCGTTTCGGGTCCCATGGAGCGGATGGTCTGCGCCGCTTCCAGATGGTGTGTGCGGGTCAGCAACATGCGGCCGAGGAGCCGCTCGGCCTCCCTCTGATTGGGCGTAACCACGGTAGGCCGAGCCTCGATACCCTCGCGCAATTCGGGGCCGCCCGCATGCAGTAGCGTCTTCACCTTATGACTGCGGGCGAGGGCGATCATTCTCGCGTAGAAATCGCTGGGAACTCCCGGAGGCAGGCTGCCGCAGACCATCAGCCACGACGCCGTGGCCAGCGATTCCTGCACCATCGATTCGACGCGCTCGATTTCGGATTTGGTGAGGTGCGGCCCTTCCTCGTTGAGGTTCACGGTCAGGCCCTGCTTGTCGGTCACGGTCAGGTTTGTGCGGATCGGCTGCTCGATGGGCACCACCTTGATGGGGAACCCGCAGCAGGACAGGTGCTCCTGGAGCCGTTCGCCCGTGCTGCCGCCCGCCGTAAGCACCGCGTGCGTCTTGCCGCCAAAGGAGTGGACGACGCAGGAGGCGTTGAGCCCCCGGCCTCCCGGCGATTCGCGATTGGAGTTGATATATGCGCGGTCGTCGAATGCCAGGCGGTCCACGCTGATGATCCGGTCGATGGCCGGGTTTATCGTGAGTGTAACGATCAACTCACCATTTTACGAGGGATCCGGACGGCGCGTGGAGGTCACCCCGGTAAGAATGCCGATGCCGACCAGTACGATAACTCCCACGCCGATCCACATCGCAGGAACGTGCATGAGGTAAGCGCCCAAAGCGAGGCCGACAATCAGCACAATAAAGCCGACCATGTAGAGTCCGAATGACATAAAGGTTCTCCCCGGGCGGCGTGAGTTGCAACTCGCAGGCCACATCACACTCGCAAGTGGTCGTAACCGGACAGTGGCAAGGCGCGGCCGTCGAGAAGCACGGTGCCGGCCGCGGCGCGGGTGACTTCACCGATGCGGGCGATGGGCAGGCCCTCGAAAGCGGCCGGCGGGCAGCAGTCCGGCGGAAGCGTGAACAGCAGTTCGTAATCCTCGCCGCCATGCAGCGCGTCGTGCGCGGTGGCGCCGCGAAACACCGGCGGTATGATGATAGCGGCTCCCACGCCCGAGGCGGAGCACAAGCGGTGGAGATCGAGCGATAGCCCGTCGCTCAAATCCATGGCGGCGGTGGCGTGCAGTCTGGCACGCAGGAAACGGCCGAGAGCGAGGCGCGGTTCGGGCCGCGCGTGTCGCCGCCAGGCGCCGCCCGAACCCGTGCGGAGGCCGAGCGCCGATCCGCCCAGTCTGCCCGAAACGTAGATAGCGTCGCCGGGGCGGGCTCCGTCGCGCCGCAATGCCGTTCCGCGGGGAACGGAGCCGCAGGCCACAATGTCGCAGACCAGCTTGTCGCCGTGCGAAAGATCGCCTCCCGCCAAGGCTGCGCCTTCGCGCCGGGCCAGCGTGAGAAGTCCGCGGTAAAAGGCGTCCACCCACGCCCGTCCTGTCCAGGGCGCCAGGCAAAGGGAGAGCAGGCAGAAGCGAGGCCGGGCACCCATGGCGGCGATATCGCTGAGCCCGCGGGCGAGCGCTTTCCATCCAACATCGCCCGGTTTGTGCGTGGCGCGCTCGAAGTGGGTGTCTTCCACCAGCATGTCCGTAGTGAACACCAGGTCTTCTTTCGGCATCGGACGGAAGATGGCGCAATCGTCGCCGATACCCAGCGCAATCCCGGGCGCCGCCGCGGCGGAGGCCTTCTTTCGAATCCGCTCGAGAAATTCGGCTTCACCCGGGGCTACTCGCGCCCGCTTGACCATACCCATGCCATCTGAGAGAATACCGTACGCAACGGAAACGTTTGTTAGCCGCGCCTCGAAAGTTCTTAGCAAGCCTCGAAAGTCCGCTTTCCTTGTCTCAAGAGACCCAAGAGCACGACGAACAATGATGAGGAGAAGGTGTAGTGAAGGAAAAAGGTATAGTGAAATGGTTTAATGCCGCTAAAGGCTTTGGATTCATCCAGCGATCCGGCGGCGACGATGTGTTCGTTCACTTTTCCGCAATCCAGTCGAGTGGATATCGTTCCCTCGACGAAGGGGCGGAAGTTGAATTCGAAGTGAAACAGGGCCCGAAAGGCTTGCAGGCTGAAAACGTAAGCGTGGTCTGAGGAAAACAAAAAAACCGAATATGTGAGTAAAAGGGGCTCCGTTCCCGGAGCCCCTTTTGGCTATGCGAGGACGTCCTTGCAGTACTGGACGCACTTGGAAACTTCGACAAGAACCGAGGAATTCTCGGGCACGTCGTACTCCAGTTCGATGCTGCCCGGGATTTTGTATTTCTCCTGCTTGAGTCCCAGCAGGATCTCCTTGAGCGGCGTTTCGCCCTGACCCCAGGGCATATTCGCTCCGCCGTTAGTCGGTCCCCGGCGGTCTTTGAGGTGCAAGCTGGCCACGCGGTCGTGATACTTCTGGATCAGCGGCCAGGCGGACTCCCCATTCGCCGCATAATAGTGGCCGACGTCGAGATTCAAACCGTTGCCTTTGGAGTTGGCAATCACGTTATCCCAACTATTGAACTTGACCTGGGTGTGATTGTGGTAGCCCATCATCAGCTTGTGTTTGGCGGCGAGGTCGCCGATGCGCCTGGCGAATTCCTCGTTGGTGGGCAGTTCCCGGGTGACGTGCGTTGCACCCAACGCGTTGGCGACGTTGAAGATGTACTCGAACTCCTCGTCGGACATGTTTTCCTGGGGCTCGAGTTTGTAGGCGTAGATGGTGACGCCGGCGTCGTTGTACATCTTGCGCAGCGCTTTGTATTTGTCCATGGAAGCGGACAGCCGCCAGTTCTTGATGTCGTCCGCCGCCCTGCGCCGCGCTTCCTGCTGCTCGGGAGTCATGGCGGCGCGGCCGCGTCCCTGGCCTCCGCCCGCTCCGGCTGTATTCGCCTGAGGGGCGCCTGCGGCACGTCCGGCCCCGCCGCCTGCCGCGCGTCCCGCTCCGCCGCCACCGCCCGCGGACGGCACTCCGGCGTAACTCTCCGCCACCGGCCCCATCATTTCGCATGCGCTCAAGCCGGTTTCGAGAAGATACTTCAGCGTCTCTTCCGCGCTTGCGGGAAGTGCCCGGAATGAATAAGTAATGGCGCCAATCTGCACTCCGCCGAATTTGGAGTTTGGCTTCTCCGCCGCCATAAGCCCGGCCACCGGCATGGTGGCCAGGGCGAGCTTCCCAATGTCTCGTCTGGTGTAGATCATTGTCAGTCCCTCTGTGCCGGACGCGATCGCATCCGAGCCGATACGCGTAATCATATACCGATCCTTTGCTCCGCGTGGGGAAATACTATAATGAATCCGGATGCACGGGGGGACGCTCGCCCGAAAAATTGTCTTTGTTCTGATCGCCTGTCTGCTGATCGGAAGCCTGACCGTTGCGCTCGCGGCGGAACACGGCCACGAGAGCGGGTTCCGGCACTACTGCGCACTTTGCGCGAACGGCCCCGCGCTTTCTTCCGGGCCGGTGCTCCCGGCATTTTCCGCCCCTCTGTTGACGCTCGCCTGGCTTCCTGTTGCCGAAAGCGCCGGCTCGTCCTGTGACCCTGTGCTTCCCACCGGCGGCACGCGCGGACCGCCCCGTCTCTCTGTCTGATTTCATCGGCGGCGCGAGTTGTAATTGCGCCTGGCAGTGTAATCAAGAGGAGGACTCGAGTGACACACCGAAACTGTATTCGAGCGGTTTCGTTTTTGCTCCCCGCGGCGCTTGCTTTGGCGGCGCTACCGTTGCGAGCTCAGGACAATACCGAGTTGTTGAATCGCATGCGGGCGATGGAGGAACGGATCAAAACGCTGGAAGCGGAGGTACAGGCGCTGAAGTCGCAGCCCCCGGCAGCGGCCCCGGCGATCACGCCGGCCGAGGCGGCCGTGGTTCCGCAGGCCGCGCCCCCACCGGTCCTGGGCGGAGCCGGGGGTGCAGCGGCGAAGGTGCTGAATCCGAATGTTGCGGTAATCGGCGACTTCACCGGCGCGGCGGGAAACCCGGCCAATCGTCCCACGCCCGCACTCGAGATGCATGAAACCGAAGTGAGCTTTCAGGAAGTGATCGACCCTTACGCCCGCGCCGATTTCTTCCTGACTTTCGGCAGGGAGGGGGTGGACCTGGAGGAAGGCTATCTCACCTTCACCGCTCTGCCCGCCGGCCTCCAGTTGCGTGCCGGAAAGATGCGCGCCGCCTTCGGCCGCGTCAACACCATGCATAACCACATCCTGCCGTGGGTGGACCGGCCCCTGGTTTCCCAGAACCTGCTGGCAGGCGAAGAGGGCATCAACGATGAGGGCGTGTCGCTCAGCCGGTTCCTCCCCGCGCCCGGCGGCATTTTCATGGAAGGCACGGCGCAGCTCTATCGCGGGGAAAGCGAAGGGGTCTTTACCTCCAATAAGCGAAGCGATTTATCCACGGTAGGCCACCTGCGGGCATACAAAGACCTGAATGAAGCCACCAATCTCGACCTCGGCGGCTCGTTTGCCCGCGGCCGCAGCCCGTTCGGCGAGGGCTGGAACCAGCTCTACGGGTTCGATGCGACACTTCGCTGGAAGCCGCTGCAGCGTTCGATCTACCGCTCGTTTGCCGCGCGCACCGAGCTGGTATGGGCGCGAACCGTGGTGGACATCACCCCGTTCCGGCCGTTCGGATCTACGGCCTCCATCCTGCGGCCATTCGGGTTTTACGTCTCCGGCGATTATCAGCTCCGCCAGAGATGGTTCGCCGGCGCCCGCTTCGACCGTTCCGAACGCGGAGGCTGCCTTCCGACCTTCCCCGAAACCACGACGCCTTGCGAGGTTTACCGTGCGGGCCGCCTGTTGCAGGATACCGGCGGATCGCTGCTGCTGACCTATTGGCCCAGCGAATTCAGCCAGGTCCGGACGCAACTTCGCCGGACCCGGTACGGCGAAGGCCTGACCACCAACGAATTGCTGTTCCAGCTCATCTTCTCCATCGGCGCCCACGGTGCCCACCCGTTTTGATCATGCGGAAGAAAACGCCGACGAAACCCCGGGAGGACGCGTGGACGTCCTGAAAGGTAAGGATACTGCTTTGAGAAACCTGAAGTTACTCGCGCTGAGCCTGCTCGGCGTATTGCTCGCGGCCGCCCCGTCGACTGCCGCTCAAATAAACGTAATGACGACGACGCAAGACCTGGCTGCACTGGCCAGAGAGGTAGGCGGCGACAAGATCGCGGTCGATTCGATCGCCAAAGGCTATCAGGATCCCCATTTCGTGGAACCGAAGCCCAGCTTCCTGCTGAAGCTCCAAAAAGCGGATTTGCTGGCCGTGGTTGGGCTGCAGCTCGAAATCGGGTGGCTGCCGCCGCTGCAAACGCAGAGCCGGAATGCCAGGATCCAGGTGGGCGGCAGCGGATACATGGACATGTCGCAGCACTGCCAGATCCTGGAGATTCCCACCACGCAGGTGACCCGCGCCATGGGCGATGTCCATCCCCTGGGCAACCCCCACTACTGGCTGGATCCGGAGAACGGGCGGCGCATTGCGAAGGCCTTCGCCGACCGGTTCGCCCGCATGGACGGCGGCAACGCCGCTTACTACCAGCAGCGGTACGCCGATTTCGACAAGCGCCTGACCCAGGCGCAGAAGGGGTGGGAGGCCAAAATGGCGCCCTACCGGAACCGGAAAGTGGTCACCTATCACCGCTCCTGGCCGAACTTTTGCGAGCGGTTCGGATTGCAGGTGGTGGACTACGTGGAGCCGAAGCCCGGTATTCCACCCACTCCGGGGCACACGCTCGAGCTGATCAACACGATGAAGCAGCAGAATGTCCACTTGCTGCTGGTGGAGCCGTATTTCGATCTGCGGACGCCCAATGCGGTCGCGCGCGAAACGAACGGGGATGTCGCGGTGCTGCTGCCGTCGGTAGGCGGCAAGAAGGAGGTCACAACCTACTTCCAGCTCTTCGATTACGACATCAACCTCCTGGTGAGCCTTTTCCAGAAGCACAAATAGGACGCTGGTGATTACAACATGAACACCCTTTCCTTCCTGCTCGCGCCGTTTATCGCCAGCCTCATCCTGACGGGCATTCACGCCTATTTGGGAGTTCACGTGGTGGAACGAGGAGTGATCTTCGTCGATCTGTCGCTGGCGCAGATTGCCGCCCTTGGGACCACCATCGCCGTGCTGTACGGAATCGAGCCGCACGGCGTAGGGGCCTACATCATCAGCCTGATCTTCACTTTTCTGGGTGCGGCCGTATTCTCCACTATCCGCACGAAGAAGGCCCGGATACCGCAAGAAGCAATAATCGGCATCTGTTACGCCGTGGCTTCCGCGGCGGCGATTCTGGCCATGAGCAAGTCGGTGGAACAGACCGAACACCTGAAGGAAATGCTGGTGGGGAACATCCTGACCGTGTCCTGGTTCGAAGTGGGAAAGACCGCCGCGCTGTACGGGGCGATCGGCCTGTTCCACTACATCTTCCGCAAGAAGTTCCTGCTCATCTCGATGAATCCGGAGGAGGCCGAGCGCCAGGGAATCTCGACACGCTTTTGGGATTTTCTGTTCTACGCTTCGTTCGGCTTCGTGGTGACGAGCTCGGTGGCGATCGCAGGCGTTCTGCTGGTCTTCTGCTATCTCATCGTGCCGAGTGTGGGCGCCATGCTTTGGGCCGACAAGGTGGGGCCCCGGCTGGCCATCGGCTGGACGATGGGCACCTTGGTTTCGGCGCTGGGCGTTTACCTTTCGCTCAAAGTGGACCTGCCCACCGGGGCTACCATCGTTTGCACGTTCGCGCTGGTGCTGATCGCTATGGCGCTGGTGCGGATGATGGTACGAAAGCGGGCGGTCACGGTTGAGGCGGAAGCGCTGCCGCGCTAACGGCGAGGTTTACTGTTCGAGCGCCAGGGCCACGCGATTGCTCTCCGTGCCATCCGCGGCGATCCACAGTTCGGAAACCCCGGTATTGACCAGGGCCGGCAACTGCACCTCGATCAGGTAGAACCCGATGAAGCCCGGAACCAGCGTGGCCCGGGTCACGGTCAACGGAACACCGTCCAGGAAAGCCTTCACTTCAGCTACGACGGCGGGCGGATTCTCGAGCGGCGCTTCGGTTCCAGTGGGCCAATCGGGGCGCACCTTGCCCAGACCCGTAGCCCAAATCTGCACTTTGGCGCTTCGCCTCGAGCCGTTGCGGAGATCGAGCGGCATTCCGCTTTCCGCGTCCCACAGCATGGGCGCGCCGTCCCGGGCGACCATGATGACGGGCGAAACCGGCTGGACCGGCAGGTCGCGGCGCACCGTGCGCCCGGCCGTCTGCACGGATAGCGAAACCACCGGTCCCACGGCATCGAAGGGCACTTGAACCTGCGATTCGGCATCCGAGGCGGCGAATACCGGGTAGTTCAGATTTCCACCCTGAATGGAAAGCACACGGCCGCCGATAACGCTCAAGAGCGAACCGGGGGCTGCCGGCCGAGTTGAATAATCGCCGGCATTCAAAATTCTCAGGTTGGTGCGGCGGTGCGGAGCCGGCATGGCATACAGCCCGTACCCGTCGAGCGCGGCATAGAGTTGAGCTCCGGCCGGATCGAGCAGAACATCCTCGGCCGCCGCCGCCGGCAGCCTGCCGGATAACTCGGTCCACTCGACGGTCGCGGTGCTGGCTGTTTCCAGGTCGGCCGTGGCCCAGAAGACGCCGCGGTCGGTCGCCACATACACCGCCCCGGCCGCCCGTTCGGCCGAAATGCCGTGAGCCGAAACGTCGGGAAGGTTGCCGTCGAGCGAATCCCAGAACAGCCCGCGGTTGGTCGTACGCAACACGTGCGGACCGGGGCCGCTGAGGGCGGCCAGCGCCACCCACGGCTCCACGGGATCGGCGAAAATCCGCTCCACCCTGCCTGCGGCTCCTAAGGGCATATTGCTCGGCCGGAAAGTCACGCCATTATCCACCGAAAACCACATGTGACCGTCCGCCCCGCCGGCATACACGGTGGTTCCGGAGGCGGCAACCGCCGAAACTTCGACATTGAGCGAGGAGGAAAAGCGCTGACGGAGTTGGGCTTCCGGGTCCGCCCCGGCCGCAACCGGCACCCACACCGAGCCTCCCGGCGGCAATTCGAGCAGGCCGAGCCGTTCCGCCTGCACGCGCATTCCAGTGGATCCCGCGGGAGTGGCCAAAATCCTTCGAATCGACAGGTTGGGCAGGAATTGATTGAGCCCGCTCCAGGATAGTCCCCCGTCAAGGGACCGCCAGACGCCAAATTCGTTCGCAACCACGATCCGATCCGGGTCCGCGGCGGAAACCGCCACGCTTCGCTGCTCCCCGCCGATCACGGGAGCGGACCGGAACGCGGTGAGATTGATCCAGATGCGCCCGCCATCGTCGGACCGGTAGAGGTTCCGCCCCAAAGCATAGCTTCGCGAGGCCCGCGCGGCACTCGCCACGATGTGCGCGCCGGGCTCCGGTACTCGCGCCGCCGCCGCGGGCAGGATTGCGGGCGGTTCAGCCGCGGTTTCAGCCGGAACCCAGGTTTCGAAGTCTGCCGTCTCGAAGATATTTCCGCTGCGGGTTCTTGCGTAAAGGACTGATCCGGCGGGAGAAAACCAGACTCGATCGACAGGTCCGGTGGCCGGGGCAGCCAGCGAAAGCTCGACTGCCGATCCGCCTACTTTCCGCCAATCCGCGGTCTGGCCCTGCAATGCCCATAGCCCGCCCAGAGCGAAAACGATCACCCGCGAACAGGCGGAGAATGTGGCGTTATGATACACAACTGAGTCTCATTCTACCTTATTTCAGACGCCGGACTTCCGCCTAAAGACTAATGTTCTCAAGGCTTCTGACGATTTTTTAATCGCGGCGGTCTATTTGCGCTGCATGTTTGATGCTAGACTCTGAGGAGACCTGATCTCGGGGTCCGGTTTCAGACACGGGCATCCAGAAACGGCTAGAATGTTCCGGCGCTCAATTCTCTCGCGGACTGTGGCAAAGCTGCTGACAGCGGCAGCCCTCGCAGCTTGCCTGCCGGTGCTCTCCGCCCAGGATCTGGCTGCCACCGTGATCGCCCAGACCGGAATGGTTTCGATTGCCGACGGCGGCTACTTCAAGGCCCTCTCAACCGGCAGCAGCGTGAGGCCGCGCCAGTTGATTGTGACGGGCGCGGACGGATACGCCCGCTTCCAGGTGTCCGATGGCTCGACCTTCGAAGTTTTTCAGAACTCGAAGGTGGTGTTCCGCGAAACGCCCGGCGATTGGAAGCACCTGATCAACATCTTCATAGGACGGATCAAGGTGTTTGTCCAGCACGCACCCGGGATCCCGAACCCCAACAACGTCACCAGTCCCACCGCTGTCGTCTCCGTACGAGGCACGGTTTTCGACGTCGTCGTGGAAGATGACGACGGAACCACCTTCATCACTGTGGATGAAGGCCAAGTCGCGGTCCGGAACCTTACGGCAGCAGGCAACCCGGCGATTCTGAATCCGGGCGACTCGATCCGCGTGATCCGCGGGCAGCCCCTGTTGGCGCGTTCCATCGACAAGGGCAATATCTTCCGCAAAGCGTTGCAAGTTACTCGCGACGCGCTCTATCAGGTCGCGGTCGGCCGCCAACCGGGTGGCGGAACCGGCATACCGTCGGGCGGAGGCACGCCCACACCCGGCGGAACGCAAGGCGACAAGGACAAGAACGGCGGCACCACTCCGACGGGCACCGGGACTCCACCCGCGCCGACCGGCACGCCGCCTCCCCCTCCTGGCGGTTAACCCCAGGTTTTGTTTCCCGCAGCACGCACTTCCAGGCGATCCCGCTATCGGGGTCGCCTGTGTCAGGCAGCGAAATCCGCGCATGCTAGATTGAAGGAAGTGTTATGCTCACTGCGCTGCGAGGACTGACGCTCGTTTGTGTCTCGGCGATGTTCGCCCAGGCGCCCGCCAACCCACCCCAACAACAGCCCGGCCTGATCGCCGCTTGGGAGATTGCGCCGGTGTTGCGGGAAATCTCGGCTCACGCCACGCGGCTCGCCGCGGCACTCGACAAACTCCAACCGCAGGCATGGGTCGAGCGCGGCGCATCGGACACTTATGTTGCCCAGTTACAGTCCAGCCGGGAGCAGGCGCGCGCCCTGGCAGCGGGTGCGGAGGCGCTGGCCCGCAATCCCGAGAAACTGTCGGCCACGCTCGAGGTGCTGTTCCGAATCCAGGGACTCGAGGCCATGGTGCCCTCGCTTGCCGAAGCCATTCGCAAGTATCAGAGTGCGGAGGACGCGCAGGCTTTGCTGGGACTCGCGGCGGAGAACGGCGCCAACCGGGAGCGGCTGCAAAACTACGCCGTGAACCTGGCGTATGAGCGCGAGCAGGACTTGGCCATCATGGACAAAGAGGCCCAGCGATGCCGCGGCCTGGTGATCCAGGCGCCGCTCAAAACAGGAAGGAAGAATTAACCCCCGTCATGCCGTTTCAATGCAGTATCTGCGCGGAAGAATCGACCCGGATTTGCGCTCGATGCACCAAGGATGCCTGCAACAACCACCTCTGCGAAAAATGCCTGCGGTGCAGCGACTGCTGCGAGTGCGAGGTGACGCTGTCGGACCATCTCGCGCCCCCGGTTTCCGCCCGCTCGGTCTTCCCGCGCCCCGAACCCGACCCTCCGGTCGAGCCTGAACCCGAACCCGGCCCGCCGGGACGACCTACGGAACCGGAACCGCCGGCTCCCATGGAAACGACCTAGCGCTGAATCTACGGAGCCGCGCAGGTCAGCGAGCGGTCCTTTCGGGCTTCTACCACGGGCTGCTAGACCGGCCCTTCCTCGGAAGCGGCTTCCGCCTCCGCCGCCGCTTCCGGACCCGCCGCCTCCTGTTCTTCGATCAGCCGCTGCGCCTCATCCAGCCTGGAACGCGGCACCTGCACCACCAGGCCCAGCGGAGGAAAAGGGTTTCGCGCCAGTATCGAGGGGATCCCGTTGGCCTCCATGATGCCCCGGATGACTTCGGCTTCCACGTCCGAGTCGATCGTCTGCGAATCGTAGACCGACACCATATCGAGGTCGTGGGAGGGATCGATCAGGCCTTCGTCCTGCAGTTCGTCGTCGCGTTCGGGATCTTGCGCCATGCCTAAGGATATCGCAGAATGTGGGGGGAGCCTTCTCGAGCGGCGCTCCCGCGGAGGCATAGTTTCATGTCCGATAACGAAGAGGACGGCACCATCGAAGAAGCGGCGGACGAGGGGTCCAACCGGATCGCCTGGTTCATCACCGGAGCCGTCATCGGCGCGACGCTGGGTCTGCTTTTCGCGCCGAAGAGCGGCGCGAATACCCGGCAGTTGCTCGCCGACACGACCCGGCTGGGCCGCGACACTGTGAACGATACCAGCCAGAACCTTGTGGAAGCCGGACGCGACGTATTCGAGCGCGGCCGCAAACTGGTCGAAGACGCGGCGGAGCTGTTCGAGCGCGGCCGCAAACTGGTGCAGGGCTGAGCCGGGCGACAGCCGTGTCCCGCACCGTCCTGGGCGATTTCGAAATTACGCTGGTTCGCGAGGCTGTTTACTGGTGGGATGGCGGCGCCTTCTTTGGCGTCGTGCCGAAGACGCTGTGGAGCCACGAAACCGAATGCGATGAACTCAATCGTATTCCGGCGGCGCTCAACTGCTACGTGATCCGCACCGGCGCCCATACCGTCCTGGTGGAAACCGGTGCCGGAGACAAAATGGACGACCGCGCCCGTGAGCGGGCGAAACTGCCAAAGCCCGCTGAGCCGCTTCCGGCGGTGATCGCCCGCCATGGCATTGACCCCGACACAATCGACACCGTAATCAACAGCCACCTGCACTGGGACCACTCGAGCGGCAATACGATTCTTGAAACGAATGGTCCGGTGCCCGCCTTCCCCCGCGCCAAGTACTATGCGCAGCGCGGCGAATGGGAACATGCGCACGAGCGGCATCCGCGCGACAGCGTCAGCTATATCGACGCGAATTACGACCCGCTGCTCGAAAGCGGACACCTGGTGCTGGTCGATGGCGACTGCGAAATCGTGCCCGGAATCTGGATGCGGCGCGCGCCCGGACATAACCGCGATCTGTGCGTGATTACCGCGGACAGCGGGAAGGAGCGGTTCTGCTTTCTTTCCGACCTGGTGCCCACGGCGGCGCACGTGCGTCCCACCTGGGTGGCGGCCTTCGATCTGTATCCCCTGGAAGTGATCGAAACCAAGACCCGGTGGTTGACCGCCGCGAGCGAAGGCGGATGGCTTTGCGCCTTCGCGCACGACGTCCATCTTCCCTTCGCGCGCATTCGGACACACCCGAAAGCGCATTTCGAAGCGGTCGCTCCGTAGCGTTGAATTCGACTCACCCGCTGCGCCACACTGAAGGGCATGGCAACCGTAACGCTCTCACCGTTCCGCAACGAACCGTATGCCGATTTCTCCCAACCCGCGAACCGTCAGGCCATGGAGGCGGCGCTCGCCAAGGTGCGCTCGGAATTCGGCCGCGAGTACCGGCTCCGAATTGGAGGCGAATGGATCGCCACCGGCGACAAACTCGTTTCCGTAAATCCGTCGAACCCGTCCGAGGTGGTCGGGATTCATCATAAGGCGACGGCGGACCTGGCGCGGCGCGCCGTCGAGAGTTCCTGGCGGGCATTCCGCGAATGGAGCGGCACACCGGCCGAAGAGCGCGTGCGGATGCTGCTCGATGCGGCGGCCGCGCTGCGCACACGCCGTTTCGAGTTCGACGCCTGGATGAGCTATGAGGCCGGAAAGACATGGCCCGAAGCCGAAGCGGAGATCGCCGAGGCCATCGATTTCTGTGAATACTATGCCCGCGAAATGAAGCGCCTGTCGGGACCGCAACCGGTGGTCCAGTTGCCAGGCGAGCAGGACGAGATGATTTACATCCCACTCGGCGTCGGAGTGGTGATCCCGCCGTGGAACTTCCCCCTCGCGATCCTGGCCGGAATGACGGTTGCCGCGCTGGTTGCGGGAAACTCCGTGATTGTGAAGCCATCGAGCGAAACACCGACCATCGCCGCGAAATTCGGCGAAGTGCTGCTCGACGCCGGCATTCCGGAAGGCGCCTTCACGCTGCTGACGGGCAGCGGCGCCGCGGTGGGCGATGTGCTTGTGCAGCATCCCAAAACGCGGTTCATCTCCTTCACCGGATCGCGCGACGTGGGTCTGCGCATCAACGAACTCGCCGCCAAGGCGCAGCCGGGGCAGGTCTGGATCAAGCGCGTGGTCGCCGAGATGGGCGGCAAGGACGCGATCGTCGTGGATGCCGATTCGGATGTGGACAAAGCCGTGGAAGGAGTCTGGATGTCCGCATTCGGATACCAGGGGCAAAAATGTTCCGCCTGTTCTCGCGCCATTGTGGATGAGAAGATCTACGACGAGTTTCTGCGCAAGCTCACAGCCAAAGTCAACACCTTGAAAGTTGGACCTGCCCACGATCCGGAGAACTACATGGGTCCAGTGATCAGCGCCGGTGCGCGCAAGACGATCCTCGAATACATCGAGGCGGGAAAACAGGAGGGACGCGTGGTGGCCGGCGGCGGAACAGCGCCGGGCGAGGGTTACTTTATCGCACCCACCGTCATCGCCGACGTCGATGCGAACGCGCGTATTTTTCAGGAGGAGATCTTCGGTCCTGTGCTGGCGGTCACGAAGGCGAAAAATTTCGAGCACGCGCTGGAACTTGCCAATGACACGCAATACGGTTTGACCGGAGCGGTCTACTCGAACAATCCGCAACACCTGCGTGAAGCAAAACACAGTTTCCACGTGGGAAACCTTTACTTCAACCGCAAGTGTACAGGAGCCATGGTCGGGGCTCACCCCTTCGGCGGCTTTAATATGTCCGGAACGGACTCGAAAGCCGGCGGACCGGACTATTTGTTGCTGTTCCTGCAAGCCAAGTCGGTGGCTACGCGACTATCTTAGGAAGTAACTCACAAACTCCCGAATTGTAAAGGCCACCGCCGTCCTGTGACCGGCCGCACCCGCGGCGCCGTAGCTACAACTCTGAATCGGTTCGAGATACGTCCCTTAAGGGGAGACTATTTCCGAAGGAGGTAAGGATGCATTTCAAGTTTTTACTGCTTACGGCCGCGGGTTTCGCGGCACTGCTGTGGGCGCCTGCCGCCCGGGCCCAGGACGTTTACACGCGGACGGATCTGCGTGAGGCCATCCAGCGGGTGGAACGCCACGGTGACGAGTTCAAATCCGAGTTCAAGAAGGCCTTGTCGTCCGCGCATCTTTCCGATCGGGAGGAGCGCGTAAAGGAGGCCGCCGAAGACCTCGAGGACGAGGTGGACAACCTCAAGAAGAATTACAACGACCACAAGACCTCCGAAGCCAAAGAGAACCTCGATAACGCAATGTTGATGGCTTCCCCTATCAACCGCTTCATGAGCCGGCACTACTTCGGTCCGGAGTCCAGACGCGCCTGGGAAAACCTCCGTACCGACCTCAACGTGATCGCGCTCGGCTATGGCGTACCGATGCTGCCCCGGTTGGACATGGGGACGGCAGCCGGCTCCTCGACAATGCCGGCCACCAATTCCGCCGACCGCATGGGGATCAATCCGGGGAACCGGGCGCGTACGCGTCTGGAGCGTGACGTCCGGCACGAATTGGTGATGCTCCCGTATTACGGTGTGTTCGATCGCCTGGCGTTCCGAACCGACGGCAGCACCGTGACCCTGTTCGGCGAAGTGACCAGGCCGACTCTGAAATCGAGCGCGGAAAACGTGGTGCGCGACGTCGAAGGAGTCGAGCGGGTTGTCAATCAAATCCGGGTTCTTCCTTTGTCGCCGAATGACGACCAGATCCGGTTGGCGGCTTATCGGGCCATCTACGGTAACTCGATGCTCGATCGGTACGCGTTGCAGGCCGTGCCCCCAATTCACATCATCGTCGAAAACGGCAACGTGACCCTCGATGGTGTGGTAGCGAACGAGAATGACCGCAATGTGGCATCTATTCAGGCGAAATCCGTCCCCGGTGTATTCTCGGTAACTAACAACCTGCGCGTCGAGCAATCGCGGTAGTTCGCGAACTTCCATTCGAACTTGTCGAATGGTAGCGGGGTCGCGAGTTCGTGGCCCAAAATGATAGTAGAGCAGCGCGGCACTTTCAACGTCAAAGCAGTTTTTGGGCGCATGCAAACCGGGAAGCGTGCCGGTTTCCATGCGCCGGGTTTTGTTGCGGAGAAATCCGAATAACTGCCGGTAGCGAAGCCGGAAACAGAACCGGCGCGAAGTGCATGGCGCCGGGCTAATTCCGATTCGCGGCCGGGGAGGAATCGACGTGATTCATACAAGACATTCTATTTACCTGTTACTGCCGGTGACCCTGGTCGCGATGGGCATCGGCTGTTCGAAGGAAAACCGGACTGCGAACCAGCCGGCAGCCACGGAACAAACGGCCGCGGCGCAGAGCGAGCGCGATGCGGAACTCGCGAAGATGGAACAGCGGATCGCCGGGCTCGAGGGCAGACTCGATGCCATGAAAACCTCGACGGCGTCGACGGCGAAGAAGCCGATCAGCAATGCCCGCATTGAGGACATCCAGAGCGATTTGAAAGATCTCCGTGAAGAGGTTGCCGACATGCGGAAAGCTACTCCCGAGACTTGGTGGCCCGCCACCGAGCGGTCCGTGACTAATAGAGCGAACCGCATCGGTGCAGAGGTGAAGCCGGGAACGACAACTACGACCACGGCTGAGACCACGCCGGTCGCTACCGAAACTGCCGGCGAGGCCGACAGAACGGCTCCAGAAAATTTCTCGACGCGCAGGGATCGGTTCATCTCCGGAATGGAGACGCAGATCAACGCACTCGAACAGGATCTGAACAAAGCTTCGAAAAAGGCGGTCAACAGCAGCGAGGCGGATGAGGTTCGCGAAGAGCTCAACGACCTGCGGTCGCAGCTCAACGATCTGCGCAGTACGACTCCGGAAAACTGGTGGCAGGCCACCAAGAACCGGCTTGACCGCTCACTGGATCGCATCGATCGCCAACTGGGGAACAGCGACAGCAACGATGCACAGACCCAGCACTGACGGAATGCGTCCGCGGGAGGCCGCCGGTCGTCGATGCACGGGGTCATCGAGGACTGCGAATGGCCGCTGAATCGAAGGCGGCCATCTACGCGGCCATCGCCGCAAATGTCGCCATCGCGGTCTCGAAGGGTGTGGCGGCGGCGTTCACCGGAAGTTCGGCGATGTTCGCCGAGTCCATTCATTCGCTTGTGGACACCGGCAATGGCGGCATGTTGCTCCTCGGCTTAAAGAGGAGCAAGCAGCCGCCGGACGAACTGCATCCGTTCGGCTACGGCAAGGAGCTCTACTTCTGGTCCCTCGTGGTGGCGTTCTCGGTTTTCGCCGCGGGCGGAGGAGTGTCCGTTTACGAGGGCATTCTGCATATGTTCAATCCACCGGAGCTCGAGGATCCGACGTGGGCTTACGCCGTGCTCGGTGCGGCGGCGATCTTCGAGGGAGCGGCGTTCGTCGTCGCCTATCGCAAGTTCCGCAAGGCGCACCCCGATCGCGGCCTGTGGGCCGCCATCCGTGCCAGCAAGGATCCCAGCAGTTTCGCCACAATGTTCGAAGACTCGGCGGCTCTCGCCGGGTTGCTGGCCGCGTTCCTGGGGATTTTCCTCGGCCACCTCTTCCAAAACGTGTACCTGGACGGCGCCGCGTCCGTGGCGATCGGGTTGATCCTGATCTCCGTTTCGGTGCTGCTGGCGCGCGAATGCAAGGACCTGCTGATCGGAGAAGGGGCCGATCGCGGCAAACTGCGGCTCATCCGGAATGTGGTGGAGTCCGATTCGGACGTGATGCAATTGCAGAACCCCATGACCATGCACCTCGGTCCGGATGTTGCCCTTCTGACAATGAACGTCACCTTCCGGCCCGCCCTCGACGCTCCCGCAATCGAGCAGGCGGTAGACCGGCTTGAAACCGCGATCCGCCGGCGCCTGCCGGAGGTGAAGCATATCTTTATCGAATCGGATTCGCTCAAGGGCAGCCTCCGGGCTTCGCCGGGCTGAGAGGGCGGCAGCGCAGGCTAGGCGCCCATCGCCAGCAGCGTTCCATTGAACGGCGCCGTCACAAATCGCGGCGCGTGAAACGGTTGAAAGCGGTAGCCGATACCGAAGATCGTTTCGATGTACTGATCCGCGTACCCGCCGAGTTTCTTCCGCAACCGCCGGATGTGGACATCCAGCGTGCGCGTGCGGATTTCCGCTGAATAGCCCCAGACCCGCATCAGCAGCGCTTCCCGCGGAATAATCTGCCCGGCGTGCATCACCATGAGCGAAAGCAGGTCGTACTCCTTCCGCGTCAGAACGATCGTTGCCGAATCGAGCGCCGCCGATTTGCGGTCGAAATCCAGCATCAGGTGTTCGTCCCGATATATTCTGTTGTTCCCCGTCTGAACCGGTCCCATGAATCCTCCTTGTTCCAATTGCTATGCTACGGAGCCGTGCCTGCGGTAGGATCGCCAACTTGTAAAAGAGTTGTAAAACGCTCCGGAGGGGTCTTGCAAAACGCCGAAGCGCGATTTGGCATCGGACGCGCGTGGTGGTCCAATGGCTTAGAGAACAAATAGAATGCGTCGACCGATTGGTGCGGCGCAACTCGGCCTGGCTGTCGGGCTCGCCGTGTTGCTGGGAACCTGGAGCGTTCCCGCCCAGAATTCGGGCGATTCTCTCGCCCGAGGATTTGAGACGCCTCCAGATACCGCCAAACCACGAGTCTGGTGGCATTGGATGAGCGGCAATATCACGAAAGAAGGCATCAAGGCCGACCTGGAGTGGATGAAGCGCTCCGGGATCGCCGGATTCCAGAATTTCGACGCGGGACTAAACACACCGCAAATTGTCGAAAAGCGGCTGGTCTTCATGACGCCGGAATGGAAGGAGGCCTTCAAATACACAGCCACTCTGGCGGACCAGTTGGGCCTCGAAATGGCCATCGCCGGATCGCCCGGATGGAGCGAGAGCGGCGGTCCGTGGGTCACGCCGGCGCAGGCTATGAAGAAATACGTGTGGAGCGAGACCTGGGTTGATGGGGGCAAGCCGTTCACCGGCACGCTTCCGAAACCGCCGTCCACTACCGGTTCGTATCAGAACCTCGCGGGTGGACGGGGCGGACGGGGCGAGGAGGCCGCGGCTCCTCCGGAGTTTTACGCCGACAGCGCCGTGGTCGCGTATCGTGCGCCTGAAACCGACCGCCCGCTGGCCGAACTGCAAGCCAGGGTCACTTCGAGCGGCGGCAACTTCAATCTCGCCGCGCTCACCGATGGCGACCTTGGCGGAGCCACGCTGCTGCCTGCCGCGCCGGTTGGGGAGAAGGCATGGATTCAAATTGAATTCCCGGCCGCGAGGACCATCCGGGGACTCACTTTCATCGCCGGCGGTGGAGGCGGGAGAGGCTTCGGAGGCCGGGGCGGCGGCGGAGCCAGCGGTCAGGCATTGGAAGCGAGCGACGACGGGCGGCAGTTCCGTTTCGTGACGGAGATTCCAGCCGGCGCGCGGACGATCGCCTTCCCGGCGGTCAGCGCCCGTTATTTCCGCCTCACGATACTCACCCGTCCACCCCAGCAGAACACCGGCCGGGGCGGCGGAATGGGCGGCTTTGGTGGCGGAGCGCAAGCGGGACGGGCCCAACAACCCGCCGCGCCCGCCGGAACTCAGATCGCCGAACTGAACCTGCATGACGCCGTAGTCAACCGGTTCCAGGAGAAGGCCGCTTTTTCGGCCGCTTCCGGCATCTACAACATGGCCACTCCGGCCGTCCCGGCGGCCGAAGCAGTCCGCCGCAGCGACGTGGTGGATCTTACCGCGAAGCTCCGGCCGAATGGCACGCTCGACTGGACGCCTCCCGCGGGAAGGTGGGTCGTGCTGCGCATGGGGTATTCACTTACCGGCGCGCACAACAACCCGGCTTCACCCGAAGCAACCGGCCTCGAAGTGGACAAACTCAGCAGTAAGTATGTCAAGGCTTACTTCGATAACTACCTCGGGCAATACCAGGATACCGTCGGCCCGCTGATGGGCAAGCGCGGCCTCCAATACATGATTACCGACAGTTGGGAAGCCGGCGTTCAGAATTGGACCGACAACATGATCGCGGAGTTTTCGAAGCGCCGCGGCTACGACATGCGGCCCTGGATTCCGGCTTTGACCGGCCGGATCGTGGAAAGCGCCGAGGCGACGGATCGCTTCCTGTGGGACTTCCGCAAGACCCTGTGCGACCTGGTGGCCGAGAACCACTACGACCAGCTCACCACCATGCTGCGGCAGCGCGGCATGGGCCGGTACACCGAATCGCACGAGTCGGGACGGGCGTTTATCGCCGATGGCATGGAAGTGAAGCGCAATGCCGATATCCCGATGAGCGCCATGTGGACCGCCAGGCCGGGCCAAACCTCCGAGAGATACGACGCGGATGTGCGCGAATCCGCTTCCGTCGCCCACATCTACGGGCAGAACCTGGTCGCCGCCGAGTCGCTCACGGCCGGTTCCGGCGCGTGGACCTTCTCGCCGGAAACCTTGAAGCCCACGGCCGACCGGCTTCTGGCAATGGGCCTCAACCGGTTCGTCATCCACACTTCGGTTCATCAGCCCTCGAACGATAAGATACCCGGGCTCGGCCTCGGGCCTTTCGGACAGTGGTTCACCCGGCACGAAACCTGGGCGGAACTCGCCAAAGTCTGGACCACTTACCTGGCCCGCAGCTCCTACATGTTACAGCAGGGTAAGTTCGCCGCCGACATCGTTTACTATTACGGCGAAGATTCGAATATCACTGCCCTGTTCAGCAGCAACCCGCCGCCGATTCCCGCCGGCTACAGCTTCGACTACGTCAACGCTGACGCCCTGAGGAATCGACTTACAGTGACCAATGGGATGCTCAGTACGCCCAACGGCATGAGTTACCGCCTGCTCGCGCTCGATCCCAACAGCCTGCATATGTCCCTGCCCGTGCTGCGCAAGATTCGCGACCTGGTTGCCGCGGGCGCCGTGGTGGTCGGATCCAAACCAACCGACAGCCCCAGCGAAGCCGACAACCAGGCCGAATGGAAGACCATCGCCGACCAGGTCTGGGGATCCGCCGCCGGCCGGGGCAGAGTGTTTGCCTCCGGCACCATCGCCGACGCCCTGGCCGCCATCAACGTTGATCCGGATTTCGAGTACACCAAACCGCAGCAGGATACCGAACTCCTGTTCGTCCACCGCAAACTGGCCGACGGCGACGCGTACTGGGTCAACAACCGGAAGGCTCGCGTCGAGAATCTTGACGCCAGTTTCCGGATCGCGGGGAAAGCTCCGGAACTCTGGCATCCGGACACCGGTGTGCAGGAACCCGCCGCTTATCGTACCGCCGGCGGCCGCACTACGGTGCCGCTGCGGCTCGAGCCCAACGACGCGGTTTTTGTGGTCTTCCGCAAGACATCGTCGACTCCTTCCCGGACCTTGCCGAAGATCGTCGAAACGGCACTCGGGCCGGTGGCCGGTGCGTGGGAAGTCGCCCTCCAGCCGAACCGCGGCGCGCCCGCAAAAGCGACGCTCAACAGCCTCGCATCCTGGAGCGAGAATGCCGACGCCGGCGTGAAATACTTCTCCGGAACCGGCACTTACACGAAGACGATTCAGGTTCCCGCCGATTGGATCAAATCCGGATCCAGGCTCTGGCTGGACCTCGGTGACGTTAAGAACCTGGCCGAAGTCTCGGTCAACGGAAAAGCGCTGGGTGTGCTCTGGAAGGCGCCGTTCCGGATCGACGTTACGCCGGCCATCAAGGCGGGAGCGAATCAACTGGAGGTCAAGGTGACCAACCTCTGGGTTAACCGCCTGGTGGGCGATCAACAGCCCGACGCCGCGAAAAAGTACACCTATACCTCACAGCAGTTCTACCGCGCCGATTCGCCGCTGCTGCCTTCCGGCCTGATCGGCCCCGTGCAGTTCGTGCGCACGTCGCCCGAATAGAGCTTCCCCCGGGCGCCGGTTGCACCTGCCCCCGGGGAAGCGCAATAATAACCCCCATCGCGCCGCCGCGGTCTCATAGCCCGGCGGCGTGCCTTTTGGAGGGTCCCTCATGTCGCGAATCGTGCGGCGCTCCCTGATTCAAGCCTCCAATCCGAGTCCCTTGGTGAACGCCTGAACCATGACTAAAGACGAAATCATCCTCGCGCAGAAGGAATTTCTTTTCCCGTCGGTTTTTCATTACTTCAAGGAGCCGCTCGTCGTCACCCGCGCCAAGAATCAGTACGTGTGGGATGCCGATGGCAGGCAGTACCTGGATTTCTTCGGCGGCATCGTCACGGTGAGTGTCGGCCACGCCAATGATGAGGTGAATGCCAAGGTTCACCGCCAGCTCGATACGCTCCAGCACGTCTCTACCGTCTTCATCAACGAACCGCAGGTGGCGCTTGCCAGGAAGATCGCCTCCATTACTCCGCAGGGCGCGCTTACCAAGTCTTTTTTCACCAACAGCGGCACGGAAGCGAATGAGACCGCCATTCTGGCAGCCCGATGCTATACGGGCTACGGGCAACAGCGAGATCGTGGCGCTGCGCCATTCCTATCACGGACGCTCTTCGATGGGCATGTCCCTCACCGGGCAGGGCGCCTGGCGGCTCGGCATGCCGCAGGCCGGCGTCGTTCACGCGCTCAATGCCTACTGCTACCGCTGCCCGCTCGGCCTCACGTATCCCGATTGCGAAGTGAAGTGCGCGCAGGATATGGAGGACCTGATCCGCTCGTCCACCTCCGGGCGCGTCGCCGGGCTGCTGGCGGAACCCATACAAGGTGTGGGCGGTTTCATCACACCGCCCAAAGAGTATTTTCCGATCGTCGAAAAAATTGTGCGCAGTCACGGCGGAATTTTCATCAGCGACGAAGTGCAGACCGGCTGGGGGCGCACCGGCGGCAAGTGGTTCGGGATCGAGCACTGGGGTGTCACCCCGGATGTCATCACCAGCGCAAAGGGCCTCGGCAACGGCGCGCCGGTGGGCGTCACGGTTGCGCGGCCGGAGGTGGCGAACGCCGTCAAGGGGCTTACCATTTCGACCTTCGGCGGCAACCCGGTCGTCTCTACCCAGGCCAGGGCGGTGATCGACTTCATCGAAGAACACCAGCTCATGTCGAACTGCGAATCGACCGGCGCGTACTTGCGCGGCCGGCTCGAGGAACTCAAAGCGAAACACGAACTGATCGGCGATGTGCGAGGCATGGGCCTGCTCCAGGCGCTCGAACTCGTCGAGGACCGGACCACCCGGGCGCCGGCCGCCGCGCAAACCGCGCTCGTGATGGAAACGGCGCGTCGGAACGGGCTCCTCATCGGAAAAGGCGGCATGTTCGGCAACGGGCTGCGCCTCTCTCCACCCATGAACATCGGCCGGTCCGACGTGGACCAGTTCATCGAAATCCTGGACAGGAGCTTCGCGGAATGCGGAGTCCTGCTCGCCGGGAGTGCATGATGTCGTGCGCGTGGTAGTAGTACTCTCCAAACCAAAAGTTTGGTGCGTATGCGCACAAACACGTTAAAATGATTTTGCGGTCCTGCGACAGTTCCAGTTCACGTCCCCAATATCCCGCTCCCGTCCATCCAGGACCGCCATTTCACCATTGCGGTAAACTCGTGGAAGCACGGGCCCGTAGCTCAGGTGGATAGAGCACCTGCCTTCTAAGCAGGTGGTCGCTGGTTCGAGTCCAGCCGGGCCTACCAGGGATCTTGCAGGCCGCTATTGGACGGCGCCCGCGCGAAGCGTCCAGTAATACTCGTTGAGCGCGGCGTTCCACTCGTCCATCTCATCCTCGGTAATTCCGGGCAGAGTCGGGAACAGGCCCCCCGTGCGCTTGAAGGCATAGATGAGCGACGGGTCCAGTCCGACCTGCGACATGAGCTCGGCTATGAATGCCACAGCCAATTCGCCATCCGCTGCGCCGCGAAATTGCGGGATCTCGGAGCTCGGATCGAAGAAAAACGGATCGTCCGGGCCCATGTCGCGGCCAAACTTTTCGCGAAAGGCCTCGGTCTGGCACCGGTACAATTCCACCTGTTCGGGCTCCATCGAGCGGCTGCGCAGGATTCTGCGTGTTGCTGCGTTGTCCATATCGTGATCCGGAAACCCCGCTGGTCTCATCCGGGATAGTGCGGCCAACCGCCTGAGCGTGACAGAAAATCTACGCGCCGTGGGTCTCCGCCAAGCGGAAGTGCTCGACGGTGCGCCGGAGCCCGTCTTGCAGGGAGATCCGCGGCTCCCACCCGAGAAGATCGCGGGCCCTGGTAATGTCCGGACGCCTTTGCCGGGGATCGTCGGTTGGAAGCGGCCGAAACTCGATCGCCGACCGGCTGCCCGTGAGCCCCCGGATCGTTTCCGCGAATTGGAGTATCGTCATCTCCGCGGGGTTGCCCAGATTCACCGGGTACGGCTCGTCGCAGAACGCCAGGCGATAGAGGCCATCCACCAGGTCCGTGACGTAGCAGAAACTGCGCGTCTGCGAGCCGTCGCCGAACACCGTCAGGGGCGCACCCCGAAGCGCCTGCTCGATAAATGCGGGAACCACCCGGCCGTCGTCCAGCTTCATCCGTGGCCCGTACGTGTTGAAGATCCGCGCGATATTGCTGCGCACGCCGTGCTTGCGGTGATACGCCATGGTCAAGGCTTCTGCGAAACGCTTGGCTTCGTCGTAGCAGGAACGCGGGCCCACGGGGTTGACGTTGCCCCAGTAGGTTTCCACCTGCGGGTGAACCAACGGGTCGCCGTAGCACTCCGAGGTGGACGTCAGCAGGAAACGGGCGTTCTTGGAAACGGCCAGTTCCAGCATGCGGCGCGTTCCTGCCGAACCCACGTCCAGCGTTTCGATCGGATGCTCGAGGTAGTCGCGCGGGCTTGCGGGGGAAGCGAGGTTGGTTACGATATCCACGGCGCCCTCGATCGCGAAGGGCTGCGTAATGTCCTGCTCGATAAGACCGAACCGGCGGTCTCCGGCAAGATGCTCGAGGTTTGCCGGCACCCCGGTGAGGAAGTTGTCCAGCGCCACTACGGTGTTGCCCTCGGCCAGCAGGCGATCGCAAAAATGCGACCCGATAAAGCCGGCCGCTCCGGCTACCACGATGCGCAGGTCTCCCACACCATAATTCTATCGGGACAGCCGGCGTTTTCCCGCGTGCTACATTCAGAAGTGGTGTTATGACCGACGCATCGTGGTGGGAACGGGCGGTGCTTCTCGGACTGCTGGCCGCCTCGATTGGTTTCTTCTGCTTTCGCTTGCGGAGAGTTCTGAGCGTCGTTCGCCGCTCCCGGCCGACGCCGGATTTCGAGATTGCTCCTCTCGCTCCGCGTTTCACACAGTTCTTCGTGGAGGTGGCGGCACAGGCCAAAGTCATCCGGCAGAGGCCGCTGCCCGGACTTGCCCATGCCTTCGTCTTCTGGGGATTCTGCGCCTTTGCGCTCGTCACCCTGAATCACGTGGCATCCGGCTTCGGATTCCCGCTGATTCCGGCGCACTCGGCCTTCGGCCGCTTCTATTTCGGCTTCGTTGCCGTGTGGGCCGTCGCCGTCGCCGTGGCCATCGCAGGGCTGTTTGTCCGCCGCTTCGTCGCGAGGCCGGTCTGGCTGGGCAAGGTTTCCCCGGAATCCGGATTCATCGCGTTCCTGATTTTCGCGTTGATGATCACGTACCTGGCCGGACTTCGCCTGGACGAAAGCAGTGCGTCCGGGCGCGTCAACTGGTGGCTGCATACCCTCGCTCTGCTCGTGTTTCTGCCCCTCATCCCGCACACCAAGCACCTGCACCTGGCCCTGAGTCCGTTCACCGTTTTCCTGAAGCGGCAGGGCTTCAGCCGGATTCCTCCGCTCGCCGGCGATGAAGATTTCGGGCTCGACACGGGACGCGACATCACTCGCATCGACGCGCTTCAAGCCTATTCCTGCGTCGAGTGCGGGAGATGCAGCGAACATTGTCCGGCAACGAATACCGACAAGGTGCTCAACCCCAAAGAAATCATTCTCGGGCTGCGCGCATACCTGAACGAGTCGGGGCCCGGCGACGAGGCGCCGCTGCTGGGCAAAAATATTTCCGAGGTCGCCGCCTTTCAGTGCACCACCTGCGGCTCCTGCGAGTTTCAATGTCCGGTGGGCATTCAGCACCTGCCCATCATCGTCGGGCTGCGGCGCGGCGCCGTGAACACGGGCAAGTGGGAGAACGATTACGGCACCAAGCTCTTCCTGAACCTGGAGCGGAACGGCAACGCCCTCGGATTCGCTCCGTCCGAGCGGCAGAAGTTCATCGAAAAGAACGAGCTGCCCTATTATGACGGCACCCAGGACTACTGTCTCTGGCTCGGCTGCATGGGCGCGTACGATCCGCAGGGGCGGGAAATCGTGCTCGCGCTCGCCCGCGTGCTGCGCCATGCCGGCATCACCTACGGCGTGCTGCGCAAAGAGAAGTGTACGGGCGACCCGGCGCGGCGGCTGGGCAACGACCTCGCTTTCGCCCAGGTGGCCGAAGCCAATATCGAAGCGCTGCGCGCGGCCAACGTCGGCAGGATGGTTTCCATCTGCCCGCATTGCGTGCGGACGATCGGCACAGACTGGCGGGAATTCGGCGCCACCTTCGAAATCGAGCACCACAGCGAGCTCATGGCGCGCATCGAGGCGCAACTGCCCGGACCCGGCGCACCGCGTGAAAAAGTGGTGTTCCACGACCCCTGCTACCTGGGACGCTACCGGAACATCTACGATCAACCGCGTGCGGTAGTCGAGCGGTATGGACAGGTTGTCGAAGCCGAAAGGTCACGCGAGCGCTCATTCTGCTGCGGCGCCGGCGGCGGGCAGATGTTCCTCGGCGAAGAACAGGGAAGACGCGTCAACGTCGAGCGCGCCCGGCAGCTCATCGAAACGGGCGCGCCCGTGATCGGCACCGCCTGTCCATTCTGCCAGACGATGTTCCGCGACGCGCTCGGCGCCATGCCCGGAGCGCCCCCCAAACTGCTCGATATCGCGCAGATTGCCGCGGCGGCAATGGAAGCTGAAACGCCGCCCGCCAAGACGTGACACGCGCCGGTGAGATGCTATAATCGGTTTGACGTTGCCTCGGCAGCGTCGTCTCGCCAGCCGTTTCAAAATCAGGGCGCGTAGCTCAATTGGCAGAGCAAGTGACTCTTAATCACTAGGTTGAAGGTTCGATTCCTTCCGCGCTCACCACAACTTATAAAACGTTTCAAAGCTCAGCTTCGATCTGGTGAGCCGCTGGCTCATGCCGACGTTCCCAGGCTGGCCACCGCCGTCTTCGTCACCTCGGTAGGGACCGCCCTGGCAACCTGCCTCCACGGACACGTGACGCCCTGGATTTCCCGGATGGAACTGAATGCCAACGCCGGCTCCGGAGGCCTGTTTCATGGTAACCGGAACTGGGGCCGAGGCGCCGATTATGTTTTTTCGCCTCCTCAGCAGAATCTGTGGGGGGATTGTGGTTCCGGGAGCCGCCCCAGGTTGTGATAAAGGGCAATTTCCATCGCGTTGAAGGTGCGAAAGCCGTAGGATCGTCTGGTGACTACTCGGATCTTGTTGTTGAGGCCCTCAACAGCACCGTTGGAGATTTCTCCTCTGGCGCGAAACCAATTCAGTATCAGCGGCTCATGGGCGCGCAGCATCCGGGCCAGCTTTTTCATCGGTTCCAGACGGCTCCGCATGGCCCGGAAACACCAATAGTCAAGAAAGGCTCCGGCCCACATCTCGGATTTGTACTTCCAGAAATGGGAGAAGGTCTCCTTTAAGTCCCAGGCCCGTGCGGTGGCCAGTTTGCTGGCAAGCAGGGCATTCAGCTTTTGCCTGGCTCGCCCGCGCACCCGGCCGCCGCGGCGTAGCAGGGGCCAGCGCAAATGCTTGAGCTGCTGCGCTGCTTTCTTGCTTTTGATTCCCAGGCGCGTGCTCTCGGCGCGGCGCACCTGATCCACCGCCTGATTCAAATGGCTCGTGATATGGAATCGGTCCAGCACGTGCAAAGCCTGACCGGCCTCGGCTGCGATGACTTTCAAGTAAGGCTTCCACATGTCACTGCACACAAAACGCAGCCCTTCGGCGACCCCCGGCCCCAATGCCTTCAGGCCTCGCCGCAGGGTTGCCTGCGAACGCCGGCGTCCCACCCATAGCAAACGCCGGCAGCCGGCGTCGATTTGGTAGATCACCGTCAAGAAGTTGTCTGCTTTCAAGCCGTGTCCCCAATGGATTTCGTCCACACCGATGGAGTCGACACCGTGCAGTTGGCGCTGCGCCAAGCCCCACTCGACAAACCACTCCACTGACCGATACACCGCCTCCCAACTGGTCTGGAACGCTCGCGCCGTTTCCCGCCAACTCAACCGTCGCGCCCAGCGCGCTAAAAATCCCATCATGGCGCAGGTCACCGGACGCTTGCCGTCGCTCCACGGAATGTGCTCGACTACAACCCCGTGTTCGGCACACTCTACTCTCCGTGGAGCGTAGCAAAAATAGGTGGCGATCCCCCACAAAGGCACGAAGAGCCAGCGCCGCTGGGGCAAGCAGTCATAGCCCGGGGCCGGTTTCTGGCAACGCGAACAGCGCCTGCGTATGCCCGCGTGTGGCTCTACCGTGATCTCGATCGACGGCGGCCCCTCCGGGCCGCCAAGCATGCGGACCCCTTGGTATACGAACCCTACGAATCGTTGCACCTGATTCAAGATGGTCTTAACCTGTAGTTGAATGGCTGATCTCCTCTGTGGCCGATGAGTCTCGGTCTCTTCAACTGCAGATTAATCCAAGCTGCTGGAGATCAGCTATTCGCCCAGCGCCAGTTCAGGCCTCTGTTCCGTCTCCTTTTAACGCGTCCTGCTCGCCAGACCAGGGGCGGGCGCAGAATGCTTCTTGTCTTTCCTTCTCAGAAAGTTCTTGTTTTGGTTTCAGCAGGAACTCCCGTCGGACGCAGAAGGTCCGCTCCCGCCGATTCCCCCGCAAATCTTCCCAATCCTACCCACAGATTCTGCTATAGAGCCGTTTTTTCCATCGGAGTCCGCCCGTTCCCCGGTGCACTTTCGCGCGCGAAGCAGGGTGCAGCCTTACCTTGCCGCGGCCCCGGTCTCATCCGGGCCGACTATTCCAATCGTTGTGAACTCTGCGTCTTCGATGTCGACCCACTCACGGGAGCCCTCCAGCCCCGGCTAATCGAAGGACGCACGACGGCGAACCAATTGGGGCTCGCATTCGCCGCGGGAATGAATATCGCTCTTCACCCGAGGCTTTCTATCCGTCCGGAACGCTACCGGGTCCAAATCGGCGCGGGGCTTCACTTCTGATCTGCGGGGCCTCGACCTCCTGTTGAGCTGTATGATTCGCGAGCGTAAGTTCACACATCCCGCTGCAGTTCGGTCCGCTTCGCTTCAGCGGGCGCAATCACCTTCCGTTCGAGGATCTCTAACAGGTGATCTTCGTCGCGATACACTACTGTCGGCCTGACAACGTTACTGCGGCGCTTCAGATTTCCGAACGTCGCAAACTCGCGTGTTCCATCGCTGATGATCGCCACCACGGGCAGCGAGGGATAGCTTGGAATAATCTGCTGTAACTCGGCAGGAATGCTTCTTGGCTCTGTAAGATCGGCAATGACGAAGCGGCTGAGGGCCGCGAAGCCCATAACAGATTCGATCAGATCTCGCCCCTTGGGCTTCTGAAAAGTGAATAGCACTGGAATGTAGCCGCTCTTCCCGAGCTGCAGACTGTGCTGAATTGCCTCGAGTATCTTTCGACGGCGAGCTGTGAAGCGGCCCAGTATCAAAACGCCGCGCGCGACGAGTTCGGACATCAGCTCTCCGTAAGCCGCTCCGTCCAGATGTTTCACAAGGTCGTGGACATCGCCGATCGTCTTCGATCGGGACACGCGCTGGGCTGATTGGGCCCGGATGGCTTTCCTCGCCTTACGCGGGAACAGCACAGCCTCCTGCGTGTTCATGTATACGACGAAACGTCCCCAATGGCACTGTCCCCTCGTAGCCTCGACCTGTATCGCGTTCAGACGCGCAAATGTAACGGCTTCATCGAGTGACAGACCTACTGCGAGGGACTGATACAGCTTGCTACAGAACGCGTACGCAGTATCCACGTAGATGAGGCCGCTGGCCGCAATGACTGCCGGGATACCGCTCTCGATGAACGGCCGCACAAACGCGGACGCCGCGCTATTGCACGCGCTAAACACCGCCAGTCGTGTGCCCGCCCGGGCGAGCATGGGCGCCAGATGGTTACTGAATAATTTCGGCCCCTCTGTCGCCGCCTCTCTTAACAGATACGCCAGCCCGGTGGTTCGATCGACATCGGTATGCCCCGCGTAATGAAATATTGGCACCCGCTGAGCCAGCGCCTTCTGGATTCCCTGCTGTTCGGAAGCTCTCAGGAATTGTATGTCAACCAGATCCTTCAGGTCTTCCATCGCCGATCGGATGCGCTCGTACTCTGGCTTGACTTCCCACTTATCTTCGCCGCCCGGCCAAAAGGTGCCGACATACAGGAGACGCTGCTTGCCGGTTACCGGCTCGATTCCGGCTTCCGGGTTAACCGCCCCACGAACCAGGGAGATCGAGGCGTCGAGAATCAGGAAACCGGAAAGGGCATTGCCCTCGCTCATCTCCGGCCGGTAGAGGAATTCCCAGGACAGATCGGAGAGAAAGAAATCCAGCACGAGCCTTAGACGCACGCCCGTGTGCCCGCGGCGCGACGCGATGTGTAGCGACTGTTTCAGGAGACTGTAGACCGGCGCGGGAAACAGAACGCGAGACATGGCCCGGCCGGCCTTCACCGCATCCCCCAGCGTTGCCTCGGCGTCAACGCGGAGCAAGGCATCCTCGCTTTGCGGCATCGACACGAACACCGGCGCGTCCATTTTTCCGGCCGGGCTATTCTGTACGATCACCTCAACGCGCTCGCAGTCGGGGCGCCGGGCCCGAAGTTCGAAATCCAGATACCGGGTGGGAGCGTGATATCCCGCCTTGCTTGGCAACTCGGGCTCCGGTTGATAAGGTACTCTGAATGGCATCTTTCTACATCCTGACGTGCCCACGGGACGTGCAGGCCCGGAATGCGACCGGTGCCGGGCACGGCGAACACATTGTATCGCCCTCCGGCTACCCGAAACAGCTCTCGGGCAAAAGCGGTAGTGCCTCCAGCGAGCTTCTCCGTCCGGGCTTTTCCGCTAATTCCGCCCGCACTTTTCGCTTCTTGTGATAGATGGGAAGTCGTGGATGCCGTAGCCTCACGAGCCCACCGCCTTTAAATAGAAAGGAATCGTAGATATGCCGTTAGAAGATGGACAGATGATCGCCCAATTTTTTGGGAACACGCCGCACGCGCAAGCCGTCGACAAAATCTTCCAGATGCACCGCGACCTGAACCACATCCAGCGGGCTCTGCATGCCCTCGAGCACCGGGTCGAATTAAATACGCCCTCCGGCCAGATGGCGTCCGAGTTCACCCTTCTGTACAACTGGTGTGTAAGCTTGATGGAGAGCCTTTTCGCGCTGACCTGGGCAGCCTACGACAAGGCCAGAGCGGAGAAAGACATCAAAGACTTCGAAAACAAGTTCAAAGCCTTCACAACCACACGAACGACCGTGCTGACCGGGCGACAGTAAGAGCGCATGCCGCCCGCCTTCGATTCTTCACCCATCGATGCTGCATCGCTATCCGAGACCTAACTTAACTACCCCGGATCACGGAATTGCACCGTATCGATAGATGGACCCAAAGGCTGAATCGACAGGCTGCGGCGGTAAGGGTCGTGCTTCACTACGAAATCGGGAAAGACCACCCGTTCGCCCAGGTTGCCGAAGTCGCTGTGGGCGGCGGGCACTATAGAGGCATCAGCACGTTCAGAGTCCAACCGGCGCCGTCGGTGTGGGACGCCAGTTCGGAGGCGGAGTTTCGTGTGGCTTTCATGTTCTTCGCCGGCGGCGGCGGAATCAACCCCAACCGGCTGACGGTAAGCTTGGCCCATGTCTCGTGGGAACTGAGCCTGGCGGCAGGGCCGGGAACGCTGCGGCTCGATCCATACGGGTACGGTCTGCCCAGAAACTTCGGCCAGCGGGTGCCGCCCCAGGCGCTCCCCGCGAGCAGCGCCTTCCGGTTGTCGGCAGCCGATGCCCACTCCGATAACAGCGGGTGCGTGATCGGGTCCGCCTTCTGAATTACGTCCTGGAGGCTGCGGAGTTCCAGTGCCCGGGCCTCGCCGCCGACATCGCGTATCGCCGGCGGGAAACTGGAATCCGTGCGAACTCAGGTAGCGCTGGCGGGCGCGGACCGAACGGCCCGGATGCCGCCATGCAGCGCCCGAAAACTGAACCTCCACCCATTCGTCGCCGCCGCCTCGCGTGCGGATCGAGTAGCGGACGGAATAGAACTCCGGGTCCGGGCCGCCGTCCCTGTTTCCGGGACCACGCCGGGCACCCACCCCTGTAAGTCCTCCACCACCGAACCATCCAGGCCGATATGCCAGATATCGACCCGATTTTGCTTTGGATGGTGAACCCATGAAAAGGTTGGCAGTATCTGGCCTGCCCAAAGAGCGCGGCCACCGTATCTGTCCCATGGCCGCGTCGTTGAACAGGTTCTCCCGAACGGTAGCCGTCCTTACCCACTTTCGACGTCTTCTGTACTTACCGAGGTTTATGCCAGGCCATCGAATAATCCGAGTATTTCGTCGTAGCAGTTACGGTACTTGGCCGAGCGGCTTCTTACCCGAGGAAGGTGCCCTCCGCCACGATCTGCGCCGGCCCCGTAAGAAAGATGTCACCCTCGAACCGTACGTTGATTTCTCCCGCCGGCGTTAGCACGCGCACCGGCCACGCCGCCATCCCGCGCGCCACCGCGGCCGCCGCCGCGCCCGTGGATCCGGTCCCCGAACTCATCGTCTCGCCCGCCCCGCGCTCGTAAAAGCGGACGTCGATGGTGTGCTCGTCCACTGCCCGGACGAACGAGACGTTAGTGCGGTTCGGAAAGTGCGCATGCGCTTCGATTTCCGCTCCCATCGCGCGCCAGTCGAAATCGAAGCCCTCCACCGGCACCGCGCATTGCGGGTTCCCCACCCATAGCAGCACCACGTCGCGCGCTCCGCCCGAAAGCGGCAGGTCGAACCGCAACTCGCGAATCTCCGCGCGCCCCATGTTCATTTCGAAGACAAACCAGAGGTCGCTCCGTTCCAGCAGGCGCAGGGACTTCAGCCCGGCGCCGGTGACGATCCGGACCACGCCGGCGGCGAAGCGATGGCGGATGAGAAACGCCGCCGCGCAACGCGTCCCGTTCCCGCTGATCTCCGCCATGCTGCCGTCGGAATTGTAAAGCTGAATCGCCCCCTCCGATTCGGTGCTGGCGGGCGGCGAGACCAGCATCCACCCGTCCGCGCCCACGCCCGTGTGCCGGTCGCAGATCGCCCGCGCCATCGCTGCGCGGTCCCCTTCCGGAGCGTCCGCCGCCCACGTCAGCAGGAAGTCGTTCCTGGCTCCGTGCGCCTTGGTGAAGGGTATCTTCATTGCGGAATCGGTTCCACTTCCACCGCCGTCCCGTAGGCCAGCACCTCGGTCACGCCCTGCATGATCTCCGTGGCGTCGTAGCGCGCGCCGATAATCGCGTTCGCGCCCAGCGCGCTGGCGTGGTCGATCATTATTTCGAAGGCGTCCTGCCGCGTGCGCTCGCACAGGCTGCTGAATAGCGTGATATTGCCGCCGACGATGGTTTGCAGGCCGGCGCCGATCGTCCCGAAAAGCGATCGGGATCGTACGATGATGCCCCGCACCACGCCCAGGTTCCGCCGCACGCGCAATCCGGGAAGATCGAATGCCGTCGTCACGTTTTCATGAGGGACCATTTCTGCCTCCTGAGTACCGGTAGATTTCGATCACCGGCTCGTTCTTGATTCGGATGGTTTTCTCGAGCGTATAGTGGATTCCGGATTTTTCTGCCAGCTCGATCGCGGCCCGGACGGGGTCGGTTTGATCGGGACGATACGCGGCGATCGCCCACTCTTCGCGCAGGAACAGGTCCGGACGGCGCACCGCGGCTTCCCACGGTATGCCGTTATTGACGGTGAAGGTTTCGCTCAGCGGCAGGCCCATCTGGCGGAAAATGCCGGACACATCGCCGAACGTGGAGATAACGCCGGAGCCGCGCACATAACGCGGCCCGAGGAATCGGCCGGCCTCGCGCGTCCAGGCGCGCCGCCCTTCGGAATTCGCGCGCGATTCCGCCCATGTGACCCAGTTTTCCGGTCCCGGATGCGACGCCCAATGAACGGTTCCCGCCACCACGATCAGCGCCGCCACCGCGCCGTGGAAGCGCGCAGGCACGGCCAGCACCAGCGCCGCCGCGCAGAAAGCCAGCAGCGGCAGAGCGGCCAGGCCGTAGCGACTGTTGTACCAGGAGTGCGGCCACAGGTTCGGCACGTAAATCGGAGTGCCGCCCGACGAGTGATTGCTCAGGATGTAAAAAATTGGCGGCAAGGCCAGCAGCAGGAGAGGCCAGAAGGCGCGCCGCGCCAGCGCTACCACCACTCCCACCGCGCCCATCAGCGCCAGCCCCGGGCCGGCGCACCACTCCACCGCCGCGCGATAATACATCCACGCCAGCCTCCAGTCGTGATATCCCGGGTACGGTTTGCCGCCCTGAATGGCGCGCGGCGCGTAGGGGCCGCGATAGAAATCGAGCGCGTCGCCGGTCAGGTACCAGTTGCTTGCCATCCAGTAAAGCGGACCCGCGCCGGCAATCGCGCAGAACAGCGCTGCGGCCAGGAAGCGGCGCCGCGATCCCGCAATCAGCAGGTACGCCGCCACGAACGGTATCAGGAACCAGCCCTCGTAGCGTGTCAGCGCGGCCGCGCAGACCGCCACTCCCGCGCCCGCCGCCGCGCCCAGTCCTTGCGTCTCGCGGTAGCGCACCGTGAAGTACAGCGCCGCCATCAGTTCGCCGTAGAAATAGCCCTCCGTCATCGACGTCGATTGCAGGTAAAGCAGATTCGGATTGAGCGTGGCCAGCGCCGCGGCGGCGAAGGCGGCGGCCGTGGAGTCGTAAATTCTCCGCACCGCCGCGAACAGAAAGACGCCGCCCATGATGAAAAACGCCGCCGGAGCAAAGGACGCCGCGATGCCGTTCCGCCACCACGCGTCCACCTGTGCGAAAGGCATCGTCAGCACGTGCGGCAGCGGCAGCCACACGGTGCCCAACTGGTCGTAGCCGGGCGTGCGGTTGTCGATCAGGTTGCGCGCGATGTTGAGGTGCGCTTCCGCGTCCCCATACCATTGCAGCCAGCCGTTCGAAAAGAAATACCAGACCGCCAGCGCGCTCACGGCCGCAATGCCGAGCGCCACCGCCGCCGGCGCCAGTTTAGAACGCGGTGCAGCTCTGGAATTCCTGATAGCGCGCCTCGATCTCATCGCGAGTCAGCGTGCGAAAACGGTCCACGCCGAATTTTTCGCAGCAGAAGCTGCCCATCACCGAGCCGTAGATCACGGCGCGGCGCAGTTCGGCGAAATCGATGCCGCCCTTGCCCGGCTCCACGCCCCGTCCCGCCAGGTAGCCGATGAAGCCGCCGGCGAAGCAGTCGCCCGCCCCGGTCGGATCGAATACGTCGTCCAGCAGATAGCCCGGCGCCATGAAGTGGCAGCCCCCATGAAACAGCACCGCCCCGTACTCGCCGCGCTTGATCACCAGCGTGGAAGGGCCCATGTCCATGATCTTCGCCGCCGCCCGCCGCAGATTTCCTTCTCCCGAAAGCAGGCGCGCTTCCGAATCGTTGATCAGCAGGAAATCCCACTCCCGGATCGTGGCCAGCAGTTCCTCGCGGAAATCGTTGATCCAGTAATTCATGGTGTCGCCGCCCGTCAGCTTCACCGCGGGCATCTGCGCGCGCACGCTTTTCTGCAGCGCGGGCTGGATGTTGCCGAGCAGAAGATACGGCTCCGAACGGTACGATTCCGGCAGTTTGGGATCGAAATCCGCGAACACATTGAGATCGGTCTGCAACGTCGTGCGGTCGTTCATGTCGGCCGAGTAGACGCCCTTCCAGAAAAAGGTCTTGCCCGGCACCCGCTCGAGGCCCGCCAGGTCGATATTCCGCGACGCCAGCAGGTCGACGTCCGCGCCCGCGAAATCGTCGCCGACGATGCCCACCAGTTTCACCGGACCGAAATAGCTCGCGGCCAGAGAAATGTAAGTCGCGGCGCCGCCCAGCATGCGGTCCACTTTTCCATGCGGCGTTTCCACGCCGTCGTATGCAACGGATCCAACTACGATGAGGGACATGTAACAGACGATTGTAGCAACGCGGCCGCTTCCGCCACCGTGAATACCCGGCAGCGCGGCCAGCGCGCCGCGGCGGCCCCCGCCTGCGTGTCTTCTTCGAGCAGCAGCAGGCACGCGCCACTCTCCAGGCGCTCCCCGAAGAAGCCCGCCGCAAGGTGCCATCCGAGTTCGATCCCGCGGGCCTCGAGCACCGCATCCAGGCGCACCGCATCGTCACGCGCACCCACCAGCACCGGCAGCAGCAGGCTGTCCACCCGGGCCTCCAGCATGCCCAGCGCCAGCAGCCGCGCCAGTTCGGCCGCCGGATGCGCGCCCGCCGGCAGATCGCGCAGCCAGCCCGCATAATCCGCGCAGTGGAAAGGCATCTACTCCGGGAAAATTTGGCTGGTGAGATCTTCCTGTTTGCGCGGCCGCGACGCCTCCCAGTAACCGGCCGCGAACGCGATTGCCGCCAGGATCCAGATGCCGATATCGATCGTATCTATCTCGTGGCGAAAGGCGATCGCGCCCAGGCAGACCGCGGCGCGCAGGATCCAGCCGTATAGCCTTGCAATCTTCACCGCGCCTCTCCGGTACGCCACCAGCGACCGGGCGGCCATGTACACGCAGCCGAGCGCCAGCACGCCCAACACGCCACGCATGAACTCGAGCGATGGCATCACCTAGAGTTTGCCATAATGGCTGCCCCACCGCGCATCCCTCCGCCTTCTTCGAAACGGACTGGCGCGTCCCGCAGGCGCCGCGTCACAATCTATCTATGAAGACGCCACGGATTGCACTGATGATGCTGGCCCTGGCCGGCGGCCTCTATGGGGCCAAGACCATGCAGGTGTTTTTCATCGACGTGGAGGGCGGCCAGTCGACGCTGGTGGTTTCGCCGGAGGGCGAGTCGCTGCTGATCGACACTGGCTGGCCGGGGTTCAATAAGCGGGATGCCGATCGCATCGCCCTGGCGGCCAGGCAAGCCGGGGTGAAGCGCATCGACTACCTGGTGGTGACCCACTATCACACCGATCATGCCGGCGGCGTGCTGCAACTGGCCCAAAAGCTGCCCATCCGGAACTTCGTGGACCACGGCCCGAGCGTCGAAAAAGGCGGTGCCGCCGACCAGTTGTACGCCGCTTACGAGGACGCCGCGAGCAAGGGCGCGCACGTGCTCGCCAAGCCCGGCGATACACTCCCGGTCAAGGGCCTTTCGGTCACCGTTGTCGCGGCCAACGGAGAGCCGCTCGGCCGCGCCCTGCCGGGGGCCGGACAGCCGGGTGCGGACTGCGCCGCGTTTCAGAAGAAAGCCATCGACCCCGGCGAAAACGCGCGCTCCATCGGGCTCATGATTCAGTTCGGCGGCTTCCGCATGCTGGACCTCGGCGACCTGACGTGGAATAAGGAATACGACCTGGTCTGCCCGGCCAACAAACTCGGCAGCGTGGACGTCTTCGTCGTTTCGCACCACGGCATCGATCAGTCCAACTCGCCGCAGTTGCTGAAGTCCATCTCGCCGCGCGTGGCCGTCATGAACAACGGCGCGCGCAAGGGGGGAAGCCCGGACGCCTGGCAGACCGTCCACGATACGCCCGGCCTCGAGGACCTCTGGCAGCTTCATTTCGCGGTAGCGGGGGCCGAAGCCCATAATTCCGCCGACCCCTTCATTGCCAACGTGTATGAGCAGTGCCAGGGGAAATGGCTGCGCATGACGGTGAAGGAAGACGGCTCGTACGCCGTCTCCAACAGCCGCAACAAGTACGAGAAGTCCTACGCAAGGAAATAAACATATGAGCACCTCCGAGTCGTGGCCGCCGCTGCCGTTGCACGAATGGCAGGATACCTACCGCACCCTCCACATGTGGACGCAGATCGTTGGCAAGATCCGCATGGCCCTGTCCCCGCCCTTGAATCACTGGTGGCACGTGACGCTCTATGTCAATTCCCGCGGCCTCACCACGGGCCCGGTGCCGTACCCGCCCGGCATCTTTGAAATCCAATTCGACTTCCAGGAACACGAGCTGAATATTTCCACCAGCGAAGGCACACGGGCCTCCCGCCCCTTGCAAGCCGAGCCCGTGGCCGCCTTTTACACGGGGCTCTTCGACAGCCTGGCATCCCTCGGCATCGCGGCGCAAATCGACGTCAATCCCCAGGAGGTTGCCGATCCCGTGCCGTTCGACCGCGATACCGCCAACCGCTCGTACGACGCGCAGTCTGCCTATCGTTTCTGGCGCATCCTGGTATCCAGCGCCAAGGTCTTCGAGCAGTTCCGTGCGAAGTTCATCGGCAAATGCAGTCCGGTCCATTTCTTCTGGGGCAGTTTTGACCTGGCGTGCACGCGCTTTTCCGGGCGCCCCGCTCCGCCGCGTAAGGGCGTGATCAGCGGCCCCGCCTATTCGCACGAAGTATCGAGCGCCGGCCTCTGGCCCGGAGGAGGTGACATCGACGGTCCGGCCTACTATTCCTACACGGTACCCAAGCCCGCCGGTTTTGAAAATGAGCCGGTCCGGCCCGCAGCCGCCAAATGGAACCCGCAGCTCTCCGAGTTCGTTCTGATGTACGACGACGTGCGCCGCGCGGACTCTCCCGAGCAGGACTTGTACGAGTTCCTCGAGAGCACCTACGATGCCGGCGCGCGCCTCGGCGGTTGGGACCGCTCCTCGTTGGAGGTATAGACGCCAGGCTATCGGCTTTCGGCGCGAGAGCAGCGGGTCAGGGGCGCGGCGTTGCGCCGGACGCGGGGCAGGCTCCAAAGTTCTGCCCCACCGAGTTCTACCTGAACAGCAGCGGCGCAAATTCGAGCAAACAACGCCGCCAGGTCAAAAACTCGTGAGCGGTCCGCGGGGATTCGTAAAAGAAAGCGTTGATGCCGGCCTTCTTCAGTTCCTCCGCAGCGGCTTTGCTCGGACCGCTGTTTTCCTTCTCTCCATTGCCGAAGAACACAGCCTTGACCTGCTTCTTGAACGCGGCCGGATCCTTGATTTCCGATGACGGAATATTGCCACCGCTGAACAGGCCAATGTAGGCGAACTTGTCGAGGTTGGCCATGGTGGTGTTGTGAGTCTGCATGCCGCCCATCGATAGCCCGGCCATCGCGCGGTTCGCGGCGCCGGGAAGCGCGCGGTAAGTTTTCTCGATCATGGGGATCAAGTCGGTGAGCATCATCTCGGTAAAGGCCGAGTTGCCCATCATTCCTCGTCCGCCCCCACCCGGGCCTCGACCCGCGCCCGGGGCTCCAGCCGCTCCGCGCGCGCCTGCCGCCGGCGGAGCGCCACCGGGACCGCCGGCCCCACGTCCCGCTCCGGCCGCTCCTCCCCTCGCTGCCGGTGGGGGCGCCGGGTGATCGCTCGGATCGGGCACCAGCCCTCGGCCGGCGAACGTCCTCGCGCTCGTCACCGGGCCTGACCGCGTTGAGGTTGTCCATGACGATGATCATCGGCTTAGCCTTCTTCTCCGCGATCAGATTGTCCATGATGTAGTCGACGCGGCCCTGGTTGAACCAGGCAGTCTCGTCTTCTCCCCAGCCGTGCAACAGGTAAAACACGGGGTACTTGTTCTTTCCCCCGTCGTAGCCCGGCGGCGTATAGACGAAGCAGCGGCGCCACCCGTTGGTGACTTTCGAGAAATACCACTGCTCGCTCACGCGGCCGCGAGGAACCTCTTTCGGCTGATAAAAGTCCTGGTCCGGCGCGGGAATCTCAATTCCGGAGTTCCACCATCCGGAGCCGAAGTACGTGCGGGTGGACGGATCCGCCACGGTAGCCCCATCGATGTTCACGCCGTAGTAGTGGAAACCCTCCACCGCCGGCTGTGCCGTTGTGCCGCTCCAGATGTCATCCGGTCCCTTCGTCAAGTTCGTATTCCCGACGCGCACCGCCTGCGCGTTCGGCGCGATCACGCGATACATCACGCGATTGTCCGGAAAGATGCAGGGGTACTTGGCCTCCGGAACGTTCAACGGATTGGGCTTGCAGTCGGGTGGCGCCTGTCCCCAGCAGAGACCTGCGGCGCCCAGTGCCAACAGTATCAGCGTAGACTTCATGAAGTCTCCTTTCAAGACAAGGGTACGTCGACGGCGAGCCAAAGCACACCATGGCTCAGGCTGGTCGCATCGCACCGCCCTAGCTGTACCACGCGGACGTGGGCCTGTCAATCGATTTTCTGAAAGCGCATACAGGGACCCAAACAGGTCAGGGATTCCTGGTGGACGCCAGCCAAGGCAGACTTTTCTTCGAGAGCTTGCATAGTAATTCCTGCGCCCGTAATGCCCGTCCTACTTCATTTCCCTGGAACGTGACGCGCATTCCTACAACGTTGATTGCGTCCGTCGCGGCGTTAGCCCTTGCCTCTTCAGGATCCAAAGTCCTATGGACGAAGAGGGAACTGAACAGCCGCTCGCGATAGTGACGGTCCAACGCATGAAAAGGAGTTCCGGGTGAAGCGCCATACTCGCGGCTCGCGGTGCGCCCGCTGTGTGCCGACCCTTGTCGCTGATTCCCGCAGATTCCCAGCAATTCCCACGCAGTCTCGATGTTTCTCAGACGTTCTCAAGAGTTCTCACAGATTCCAACTCCCTCTCAGAGAGCGGCGGAAAACACAGCAACAGTGGTCTGGTAGTGGAACATAAAGGAAGTGCCGGGAGGTGTCGCCATTTTTCGCAGGGCGGTGAGCTGCGGAATGGAGGTTCCGATTATGGCAATTTCGAGAAGATATTTCTTTTTCGGCAGCCTGATGGCGGGCGCGATCCCGAGCGGCGGTTTCGGCAGCACGCAATCGCTGAAGGCGTCGGGCTACAAGAGTCCCAACGAGAAACTGAACATCGCCGGAATCGGAGCGGGCGGGCGGCCGTATTCGGACCTGAATGCGGCGCAGGCGGGCCAGGAGAACATCGTGGCGTTGTGCGACGTGGACTGGACGCGCGGCGCGCAGGGCTTCACGCGCTGGCCGAACGCCGTCAAGTACAAAGACTTCCGGCAGATGCTGGACAAGTCGGGCAAGGACATCGACGCGGTGGTGATCGGCACGGCGGATCACATGCATGCCACCTGCGCGCTGGCGTGCATGGAGAACGGCAAGCACGTGTACGTGGAGAAGCCGCTGACGCGCACGCCGTGGGAGGCGCGATTGCTAACGCAGGCGGCGGAGAAATATAAAGTCGCGACGCAAATGGGCAACCAGGGATATTCGCACGATGCCACGCGGGTGGCCTGCGAGATTCTGTGGTCGGGCGAGATCGGAGAAGTGCGGGAAGTGCACGCATGGCACGGCCGTCCGGGGTGGCCGCAGGGAATGCAGAAGATTCCGCCGCCAACGCCGGTGCCGGAGAGCGTGGATTGGGACCTGTGGCTGGGAGGCGCGGCGGCGCGGCCGTACACGGCGGGGGACGACGAATATCGGGCTTATGCCGCGGAGTTCATGAACGCGGGACGGAACCCGGCACCTGCGGCCGCCACGGCGCCTGGGGGTGCCGCGGCCGGGCGCCCAGGACGCGGCGGGGGCGGAGGCGGACAGTCCCCGTTTGGATTCTACATGCCTTTCAACTGGCGGGGCTTCTTCGATTTCGGCAGCGGACTATTCGGTGATTGGGGGGTGCACATTCTGGGTCCCGCCAATTGGGGTCTGCGGCTGAGCCCGGCGAGCCTGGTCAGCGTGGAGGCGATCAAGCGGGAAGGCGTCAGCCCGTTCACGTATCCGGTGAGGAACGCCGTGAAGTACGAATTCGCGGCGCGCGGGAACATGCCGCCAGTGACGGTCTACTGGAACGACAACGTTCAGGGCGACGCCTACCTGCCGCCCGGAACGGCTGAGGAGGCGCGCAAAACTCCGGGCGCCGGGCCGCAGGTCGGGCCGCAAGGAGGGCGCGGCGGACGGGCGGGGGCTCCCACACCGGCGGCGGGACGGGCGGCGGCAGCGCCTCAAGGCGGGCGCGGCGGCGGACCGGTTTCCTCGGGCTACAACCTGATCTTCGTCGGGTCCAAGGGCTACCTGGGAACGAGCGGGCGAGGCGAAGGGGTGGGCCTGCTGCCCGGTTCCGCGCTGGGCCGAGTACAAGCTTCTACCTGCAGCGGTCGCCGGGAGCGAGTACCGGGGACAACGGCTCGGCGCACGCGCGGGACTGGGTGCGGGCCTGCAAGGGCGGCGCTCCGGCCTGCTCGAACTTCAACATCGGCGGACCTTACACAGAGTGGCTGGTGATGGGAGCGGTGGCCACGCACTACGAAGGCAAACTGCTGTGGGATAACGCCAAGGGCGAAGTCACCAATAATCAGGACGCCAACCGTTGGGTGAAGCCGGTACTTCGCAAGGGCTGGGAACTCAAGCTCTGAGCGGAACGCGCATGCTACATTGGCCGTAGCATGGGGCGGGGGTTTCGTTCGCGAATGGCAGTGCTGGCAATGGCGGCGCTCTGTGCCGGGGCGCCGGCGCGGGGCGCGGACAAATCCATCCAGCGCGAGATGCTGGAGGCGCACAACCAGGTGCGCGAGAAACTCGGACTGCCGCCGCTGCACTGGTCCGCCAAGCTGGCGGATGTCGCCTCCAACTGGGCGATGACGCTGCTGCTCAACGGCGCGTTCCTGCACCGGCCGAGGAACTTCTACGGCGAGAACATGTACGAGATCCGCGGGGGCAGGATCGGCGCGCGCGAAGTTGTGGCGAACTGGACGGCGGAAGCGAGCGACTACAACCGGCGGCAAAATACGTGCCGCGGCAAGTGCGGGCACTACACCCAGATCGTCTGGCGCGACACGCGGGAAGTGGGATGCGCCGTCGCCCGCAGCTCATTCCGGGAGGTTTGGGTCTGCAATTACGACCCGCCGGGCAATATAATAGGGCGACGTCCGTATTAGAAGCCGTTCCCGATCGGAAGGAGTTTTTATGAACCTGCGGATTTTTGCCCTGGCCATGGCCGGCCTGACTCTGGCGCTCGCGCAGACACCGGCGCCGGCCCCCAAGAAAGCGGCCGGCAAGGCGGCCCAGCAGCGATACCGGAGCAGGATCACGATTTACACTCTGGCCACCAAACAGACGCGCGTGGTGCACACGGCCGATGAAGTGTGGGAAGCGCCCAACTGGACGCGGGACGGCAAGTTCCTGGTGGCGAATTCAGGCGGCGCGCTGTACCGAATCGCGGTGGATGGCAAGGGCGCGCCCGAGAAACTGGCGATCAATCCGGAACTGCGGGCGAACAACGACCACGACTTCTCGCGCGACGGCAAATGGCTGGCGATCTCGGCTTCGTCTCCGACATCGCGCGGCTCCAACGTGTACGTGGCGGCGGCCGACGGCAGCAACGTGCGGCAGGTGACGACGGTTTCGCCGAGCTACTTTCACGGCTGGTCGCCGGACGGCAAGTACCTGTCTTACGTGGCACAGCGCAACGGCAGCAGCTACGACGTCTATCGCATTCCGTTTGCCGGCGGCCCCGAAGAACGGCTGACGATGGATGCGGGCTACGACGACGGCCCGGATTATTCGCCGGACGGGAAGTGGATCTATTTCAACTCCGATCGCGGCGGCGGGTGGAACATCTGGCGGATTCCGTTCGGCGGCGCCGGCCCTGACGACGCCAAGGCCGAACGCGTGACCAACGACGAATGGGAGGACTGGTTCCCGCATCCCTCTCCGAACGGGAAGCTGCTGGTATTCCTCTCGTTTCCCGCCGGAACGACCAACCACAACGGCCGCATGGAGATTCAACTGCGCATGATGCCGATGCCCGGGAACACGCTGAAAGCGGCGCCGATCGAAACCGTGGTGAAGATTTTCGGCGGACAGGGGACGATCAACGTGAATTCCTGGTCGCCCGATTCCAAACAGTTCGGCTACGTGGTGTACGAGTCGATCCCGTAAGCGCGCTACGAAAAGCGGTTCGGTCCGGCGTTCAACGGGCGCCGCGATCCGCGCCAGTTCAGTTCGCCGGTGACTCCGGCCGGCAGCGTCACGGATGCCGAGTTCGCATCGATGCGCACTTCGATGGGCCCCTTGGGATGAGGCACGGTTCCGGCCGCGAAGGGAAGCTTTCCGAGGTGCGGATCGACGATGACGCGCCGGAAGCCGGGAGCGGCGGAATCGACGCCCAGCACGTTGCGGAAGATTTCGATGTTGGGACTCGCGCTCCAGGCGTGGCAATCGGAGCGCGACGAGCCGTTGGGGCGGTCCACGTTTTCGGCAAACGTAGTGAGGCCGTGCGCCAGCATGTCGCGCCAGTCTTTCAGGCGGTCGAGGTAGGAATCGCCGTCGCCGGCCTTCGATAAGGCGCGGTGCACGTAGAACTGAAAGAAGAGGCCGGGCTGCGCCAGTCCTTCGGCCGCCAGGGTGCGCCGCATCAGGTCGCGCGCGCCTTGGCCGGTAATCAGGTCCGCGAGCACGGCCATGGTGTTGGCGTGCTGTGAGAACTGCGCCTTGCGGGCGGTGTCGGCATACAACTGGCGGCCGGCATCCCAGTAGAGCGCCTGCACGGTGGACCGGAGCTGGCGCTCGCGGTCCCGGTAGATCTCGCCGAGCGCGCGCACTCCAAGCGCGTTCTCGAGGTCGGCCGCCCAGCCGTAGGCCATCAGCAGCAGCATGTCGAACAGGGCGGAGGAGCCGTCGGGATCCTGCGGCGCGTTGCCGCTCTGCCACGAAGGCACCCAGTCGAAGTAGCGCCACCAGGGCAGGCTGCGGAGCGAGCCGTTCTCCTTCTGATAGGCTTCGAAGAAGCTGAGCACGGAGTGCATGCCAGGCAGCATGTGGCGCACGAAGGCCGGGTCGTCCACGTACCACCAGTAGTCGTGCACCATGCCGATCCACCACAGGGCGAAGCCGGGAATGTACTGTTCGAGGCGTGTGGGGAAGCGGGACATGGTGCAGCCGTCGCTCTGCCTGGAGTCGTTGATCTGGTCGATGGCATTGCGCATGAGGCGCGCGTCGCCGGTCATGAAGAGCGAGACCAGGCACTGCACGCGCGTGTCGCCAACGTACTGAAGCTGCTCGTAGTAGGGGCAGTCCATGTAGGTTTCGTGGGCGCAGAGGCGGGCGGTGCGCCAGCCGGTGTCGAGAATGCGACCGATTTCGGGGTCTCCTCCGTCGAAGCGTGCCTTGCGCTCGAAGGGGAAGCCGACGTAGGTGGCGGCCAGGTCGTCGATGGTGAGCGGCTCGTCTTTGGTCTCGACGTCGAGTTCGATGTAGCGGTAGGTGCGCCACCACAGCGGGCGGAAGGTGCGGCGCGCGCCGCCGTCGGCGACGAACTCGTCGGCGTACCCGATGAACTGCTTGCCCGCCACCTCGTCGCGGTTGCCTTTGACCAGGGAGCGGCTGCCCGCCTGCGGCTGGCCGAAGAGCGATTCGGCGTAGCGGAGGCGGACCACGGCATCCTTGCCGCCGCTGACCACGAGTTCGGGATGCGCGGTGGTGAGCCAGCGCTGGTCGAGCAGGAGCGTGGCGTGGGTGCGCGCGGGAATATGTACCGCTTCGGGCTTGGCGGGGAAGGCCGCGGGCGCCGCCACACCGGTGGCCGTGCGAACGGCCTGAAGGCGCTCGGGCGACTCCTCCATCATGGGAATGGTGCGCGGCACCAGCATCCAGCGCGACCCGGAATCCTGCGCGTTGCGGCCGGCGGCCGGGCCGATGGAAACGGCGGCGGGCCAGGCGGAATCGTCGAACGCTTCGGTTTGCCATCCCCATGGGTACTGCGCGGCGGCGACGCGGTCGCCGGGTCCGGCCACGAAATAGCCGCGCATCTGTCCGGTGGTGACGGGCAGGGGCGAGTAGGCGGCGTTGCGCAGGGCTTTCCAGTTGGGTCCGGTGTCGGCGGCGCGCTCGGCCTCCGAATCGCCCTGCAACAGGAACCCGGTTTGCAGCGTGACCTGCGCTTCGGGCGCGTGCGGTCCGAAGTTCCACACGATGGCGGCCAGCACGTTGCGGCCGGGATTGAGGTACGGGGCGAGGTCCACCGTTTCGTAGCGCCAGTGGAACAGGTCGCCGCGGCCCGGTCCCCAGGCCACGCGCCGGCCGTTGACGAAGAGCTGATAGCGGTTATCGCCGGTCACGTGGATGGGGTAGCGATCGGGCCGGGCAGGCAGTTCGAGGATGCGGCGGAAGTGATAGACGCCGTATTCGGTGGGAGGTGCGCCCGGCACGGAGATCCAGCGCGCCGTCCAGACGCGGCCGAGCAGCGCGGTTTGATCCTGGGCGGCCAGGGGCGCGGCCAGCAAAGGGACGGCGCCGATTTGGGAAAGAAAACTGCGTCGGGAAGAATGGGCGGGCATCGCCGCTACGTTATCGCCGGGCGGAACAGGTGTCAACGGCGGCGGGCGGCGAGGATCACAGGCGCGGCGGTGGCCAGCAGGTAGAGGATCCAGAATGCGGCCAGCCACGGCGCGGCGATGGGTTTGAAGGCGGCCAGCCGGTTGAAGAACTCGCCGAAACCGGCGGCCCAGTAGTCGGAGACATGCACGGCGGCAAGGGCGCCGTTGGCGCGATGGCGGATCAACCCCGTGTAATACGGGGCGGCCACCGCATTCCACGTGTAGAGGTCGAGCGCGGCGAACAGGAACGCGCCCGCGAGCGGCGGCCAGTATTGCGCCCGCTTCGGCAGGAGGGCGCGAAGCCCGGCCACGCACAGGATCGCTTCGGCGGCAACCGCGGCGTACAGATACCAGCCCATGGAGGTAGGGACGCCCTTGCTGAGGAAGAGCAGCAGCACGTTGTAGAACTGGGCCAGCCAGAAGAAGCCGTAGATGGCCAGCGGACGGAACAGCGAACGCAATTGAAGGCAGCAGCCCGCGGCTGCGGCGGCGATCGCGAGGTAGAACAGGTGGTACATCCAGCTGCGAATGGTGAGCCCGCTCCAGCCGCCGTACCAGAGGTGGGAGAGAAGGATGGAATCGAGGGCGGTGCGCCACGGCACTTCACCCGCCCGCAGCAGCAGGAAGCCCGTCTTGCCGCGCAGCATCACGGCTTCGTTGAGGCCTGTGAAGGTGCCGGTCGTAAGCAGGTTGCGGAGGTACCACCAGCCGGCGATGGGCACGGCGGGCAGCAGGCCGCGCACGAGCGCGCCGCGGCCGAGCGGGGCCAGGATGAGCAACAAGGGGGGGATGGCGGCGAGAAAATATGCCTTGGTGAGCAGCCCCAGGCCCAGCACGATGCCGAGCGCGAGCGCGGTGGCGCGGTTTTCGCGCGCGACGCGCAGGGCGAGCCAGGTGAGCACGGTGAAGAGCAGAACGGCGAGGCAGTCGTTGCCGGCGCGCGCCACGTCGAAGGCCAGTTCGGGCATCAGCGCAACCACGGCTGCGCAGCCGAGGGCCAGGCGGGAATCGCGAAAAAAGTCGCGCGCCGCCAGATAGGCGAAGGGGACGACCATGGACGCGATCAGCACGGAGGCGAGTCGCAGCAGCAGCACCTGGAAAGTGAGCGGGGCTGCACCGGCGAGCCACAGGACGGGGGCCGTCAGCCAATAGTACAGAGGCGGCTGGAGACCTTCGTAGGCGCGCAGCGCACTGCTGCCGCGCTGGTTGCGGAAATCGGACGGCAGCGCGCGCAGGGCCGCTTCGCGGGCCGCGCGTTCGGCGGGCGCGAGTTGCCAGAAGTCGTCATGAGTGACGGCGGACGGCAGGGAGGCGGTCGAGTCCCTGGGCGCGGGAGCGAGGCGCATCGATTCTTCGACGTCGCGGGGTAGCGGTCCGGCGCGCGGCGGGAGAAGCGACCCGTGCGCCACGGCGCGAACGACGGAGAAGTGCGCCCACTCGTCGAAGCCTTCCCAGAGCGGCAGGGCGGCCGAGTAAAACCCGAGGCGCAGCAGGAAGCAGCACCACAGCGCGGCCACCGGCCATTCCGAACGCATGCGGCTCGATTATCGCACGCGGCGCGGGCGGGTCAGATGGTCATGGCGGTGAAGCCGCCGTCCACCGTCAGGATGGAGCCGGTGACGAAGGACGAGGCCCGTCGCGAAGCCAGATACACGGCGGCGCCCACCAGTTCGCCCGCTTCCCCGAAGCGATTCATGGGGGTGTGGGTCATGATGCTGGCCACGCGCTCCGGCGTCAGCACCTTGCGGTTCTGCTCGGCGGGAAAGAATCCCGGAATGATGGCGTTGACGCGAATTTCGTGCGGTGCAAGTTCGCGGGCGAGGAACCGGGTGATCTGGTTCACCCCAGCCTTCGCCACGCCGTAAGTGAACACGCGCGACAGCGGGGGGCCGGAAGAAACCGAGCTGACGTTGACGATGGAGCCGCCCCGGCCCGCATCCACCATCGCTTTCCCGAATACCTGGCAGGCGAGGAACACACCCTTGAGATCGATATCGAGAATGCGGTGCCACTCCTCCTCCGAAATTTCGAAAAACGGAGTGGGGGAATTGACGCCGGCGGCGTTGATCAGAATGTCGATGCGCCCGAAGCGCTCACGCACCTCCGCCAGCACTCGTTCGAGGCTGGCGCGGCTGGTGGCATCGCACTGGATTCCGACGGCCTTGCCGCCTTTGGAGGCGATCGATTCCGCACGGGTGTCCGCGTTCTTCTGAGTCCGCCCGGCGACGGCCACCGCCGCGCCCGCGTCCGCCAGCCCTTCCGCCATCGCGCCGGCGAGGACACCGCCGCCGCCGATTACGACGGCTACTTCGCCGTCCAGGGAAAATAGATCGTTCATAAGTCGAACGATTATGGTAACAGCCTGAATTCGCGAAAGCCGCCGAGGTGGTTTAGCCGGCCATGGCGTCGGTCAGGTGCGGCTGATATGTGCAGCGCGGATCTTCAGCCAGGTAGTCGCCGGTCAAGGCATAGGCGCGGGAGCGGGATCCGCCGCACACCTTCTGGTACTCGCAGATTCCGCACTTGCCCTCGCGCAGCGTGGTGTCGCGCAATTGTTTGAAGAGGCCGGAGTTGCGGTATACGTCGGTGAGCGGGTTGGTGAGCACGTTGCCTCCGCTCACCGGCAGGAATCCGCTGGGGAAAATCTCGCCCGTATGCGAAACGAATACGAAGCCCTTGCCGTCGCTCACTCCGGCGGTGCGGAAGGCGACACCCCTGGCGCTTTCATTCGCCGGAGCGCCGTGCTCTTCCTTCATGCGCTGCGCGATGTAGCGGCGGTAGTGCATAGCCTCGGTGGTCTTGATACCGAACGGCGCGGTCTTGGAGAGGTCGTACATGAACTCGAACACCTGCTCGTACTCAGCGGCGAGGAGGTCGTCGTTTTCAAGGGCGCGCCCGGTGACGATCAGAAAGAACAGGCTCCACATTTTGGAGCGGACTTCCTTGACGATGTCGGCGATCTCGGGCAGGCGCGCCATGTTGCGGCGCGTGACAGTGGTCTGGAACTGGGTGTCGAGCCCGATATCGCGGGCGTGCCGCAGCGCCAGCATGGCCCGGTCGAAGGTGCCGGGGATGCCGCGGAAATCGTCGTGCGAAGGGGCATCGTGCCCGTCCACGCTGATGGCCATGCGGGAAACGCCGGCCGCTTTGAAGCCATCCACCGCTTCGGGGGTCAGCAGCGGAGTGGCGCTCGGCGTGACGTTGGTGCGGAGCCCGATCTTTACCGAGTAGCGCAGCAGTTCGTAGAGGTCCGGGCGTTTGAGCGGGTCGCCGCCAGTGAAGACCATGAGGGGCTCGCCGAAAGAGCGGATTTCGTCCAGCAGCCGGTAGCCCTGTTCAGTGGTCAGTTCGGCGGGGTTCCGCTCCGATTGAGCGGAGGCGCGGCAGTGGACGCACGCCAGGTCGCAGGCCTGCGTGACTTCCCAGATCACAAGCATCGGGGATTGATCGAAGTTCATCGGTTCTCCAATCTCTAGAAGTGAAACTGATTGCACTTCAAGTGCCACCGCAGAAGCGCTGAAAACGCGTGGAAATATTCCACACCCAGCCATCTGAATTTGCCGTTTGGGGCATATCGCGCAGGGTCGGGAAGCGGTCTGACCCAGTGGGGGACGTTGCCCCGATACCGGCATCCTGATATCCTTTGTATTAATCCGATCCCACCAAATAACAGGAGAATAAATGGCTGTAAAAGTTGGCATTAATGGCTTTGGCCGCATCGGCCGGAACGTCGTCCGCGCGGGACTGCACCGGAATGACGTGGAATTCGTGGCGGTGAACGATCTCACCGATACAAAGACGCTGGCTCACCTGCTGAAATACGATTCCGTGCTCGGACCGCTGCACGAGGAAGTCACCTGCGATGCCGATTCCATCACGGTTGCCGGGAAAAAGATCAAGGTCTTCGCGACTAAGGATCCGGCGGAACTGAATTGGGACTCTGTCGGCGCGCAGATCGTCATCGAATCGACGGGACGTTTCACGGATGCCAAGGACGCCTGCAAGCACCTGCGCGGTTCGGTGAAGAAGGTCATCATTTCGGCTCCGGCGAAGAACGAAGATGTCACGATCGTGCTCGGCGTCAACGACGATACGTACGATCCGGCCAAGCACAACATCCTGTCGAACGCCTCCTGCACCACGAACTGCCTGGCGCCGGTGGTCAAGGTTCTGCACGAGAACTTCGGCGTGCAGAAGGGATCGATGACGACGATCCACAGCTATACGAACGATCAGAACGTGCTCGATTTCCCGCACAAGGACCTGCGACGCGCACGCGCCGCCGCCCTGAACATGATTCCTACCACCACGGGCGCCGCCAAGGCGATCGGGCTGGTGATGCCGCAATTGAAGGGCAAACTGGACGGCTATTCGATGCGCGTTCCGACGCCCGATGTTTCGGTCGTGGACCTGGTTGCGGTGCTCGAGAAGCCCACCACCGCGGAAGCCATCAACAGCGCGTTGAAGGCGGCTTCGGAGGGAGCCCTGAAGGGCATTCTGGGCTACACGGAAGATCCCGTGGTTTCGAGCGACATGATGCACAATCCGAACAGCTCCATCGTGGACGCGCAGTTAACGAAGGTGCTGGACGGCAACCTGGCCAAGATCGTGGCTTGGTACGACAACGAGTGGGGCTATTCCTGCCGCGTGGTCGATTTGGTGGCGTTTCTGGTCAAGAAGGGCCTGTAAGTCAAGAAGCGGCTATTTAATTCGCCTGCGGTTCCCCGGCGGGGCCGCAGGCGATTGTTTTTAGCGCCGCACCGTCATATCCATCAGCCGCCGCGGGGGGCTGCTCTCCCATCTTCATCTCGCCGGTCTCCACCCATTCACCCTTCTCGTTCAAGCGCATCACGTAGCCGATGACGGCCGGGCCTGATTTGTAGCCCCACTCGAAACCCTTATCGTTCACCTTCATCTCGGTGTCGAGCACGCGCCCGTCGTTGAAGGCGCGGAAACGGTAGACACGCGCGGCCGGGGCATAGGAGATCGTCGCGAGAGCCCTGAAAACGACGTCTTTGGTGACCGGATCGCGGGCGGTTCCTTCGATGAGGAGCACGAGGCCGTCGAGTTTCATCTCCACGTTCTCGGTTTGCAGAACGTGGATGGGCCCGCGGGGTCCGGTGGTCACGGTAGCCTCGCCGGTCCAGGTTCCCACCAGGAACTCGAGCTTCTTCATGGCCTCGCGCTGGCCCGCGACGTCCGGGTCCTGCTGCGCGAAGCCGAGGGATGCCGCAAGCAGAGCCAAGATGATCGGGCGCATCGGCGGATTATATCAGACCCGATTCGGGCGAGAATAGAAGAACCCTCGGAGGGCTTTCCGGTTCATGCAGGTTCTCTACCGTTATCTTCGCAAGCATTGGAAACTGGCCGCCGCCGCGCTGGCACTGGCGGCCGTCAACCAGATTTTTTCGCTTCTCGATCCGCTGATTTTCCGCCACATCATCGACTCTTACGCCACGCGCTACAAGGAATACTCGAGCGCCGGGTTCGTGCGCGGCGTCAGCCTGCTGCTGGCGGCGGCGGTGAGCGTGGCGTTCATTTCGCGCGTGGCCAAGAATTTCCAGGACTATTTCGTCAACCTGATCACGCAGCAGGTGGGGGCGCGGCTCTATGCGGACGGCATCCGGCACTCGCTGGAACTGCCGTACACGCTGTTCGAGGACCAGCGGTCGGGCGAAACGCTGGGCAAGCTCCAGAAACTGCGCACGGACGTGGAGAGGCTGATTTCCACGTCGGTGAACCTGGTGTTCACTACGCTGGTCGGGCTGGTGTTCGTGCTGATCTATGCGGCGCGCGTGCACTGGTCGGTGGCCCCGGCGTACCTGCTGACGGTGCCGCTGCTGGGCGGGTTGAGCTCCGTGCTCAGCCGCAAGATCAAGACGGTGCAGAAGCAGATTGTGGGCGAGACCACGGCGCTGGCGGGCGCGACCACCGAGTCGCTGCGCAACATCGAGCTGGTGAAGAGCCTTGGCCTGGCGCAGCAGGAGATCGAGCGGCTCAACGCGACTACCGATAAGATTCTGAACCTGGAGCTCAAGAAGGTACGGTACCTGCGCAGCCTCAGCTTCATTCAGGGCACCTGCGTGAACTTCCTGCGCACGTCCATTCTGTTCCTGATGCTGTACCTGATTTTCACGCAGCGGATCACGGTGGGGCAGTTCTTTTCGCTGTGGATCTACTCGTTCTTCATTTTCGGTCCGCTGCAGGAACTCGGCAACGTAATCAACGTTTACCGCGAGACCGAGGTATCGTTGAACAACTTCGAGGACATTCTGGCGCTACCGCCGGAGCCGCGGCCGCAGCTTCCGGTTGGCGATGAACCGGCTGGAGCGGCTGGAGTTCGAGGATGTCACGTTCCAGCACAACTCGGCTTCCGTGCCGGCGCTGAGCAACATCACGTTCGCCGTGAAGCGCGGGGAAACCATCGCCTTCGTGGGACCTTCGGGCGCGGGAAAGAGCACGCTGGTGAAGCTGTTGGTAGGCCTGTACCGCCCCCGCAGCGGGCACATCTACTACAACGGCACGCCCGAGGATCAGATCGCGATCGAGGACCTGCGCGAGCGCATCGGCTTTGTCACGCAGGACGCGCAATTGTTTTCCGGGTCGATTCGCGAGAATCTGCGCTTCGTCAACCCGGAGGCGACAGACGGAGAGTGCCTGGAGGTGCTGCACCAGGCATCGCTCGACGGTCTGCTGAAGCGGGGCGGGCGGGGTTTGGATGCGGTCATCGGCGAGGGCGGCATGAAGATCTCGGGCGGCGAGAAACAGCGGCTGTCGATCGCGCGCGCCCTGCTGCGAAATCCGGAACTACTGGTTTTCGACGAAGCCACCTCCTCGCTCGATTCGCTCACCGAAGAGGAGATCAGCCAGACAATCCGGGATATTGCGGCCGGCAGGGACGCGATCACCTGCCTGATCGCGCACCGGCTCTCGACGGTGCTGCATGCCGACCGCATCTACGTGCTGGAGCGCGGACGGATCGTGGAGTTCGGCAGCCACAGCGAGCTGCTCGCGAAGCCCGGCCTCTACTACGCCATGTGGCGACAGCAGGTGGGCGAGCGCGCCACGGCGGCGTAGCGGGTGTATGCTGCAAGCGATGCGGCGGAGAATCGCCATCCTGGGGACGCTATTCTGCCTGGGGCTCCGGTCTCAGGATGGGCCGGTCTTCCGCGTCGACGTGGATATGGCCACGGTTGCCTGCGTGGTGACGGACGAGCATGGCATCGCCGTGCGGGACCTCCGCCGGGACGAGTTTCGCGTCTACGACGATGGGTCGCCGCGGGAGATCCGAAACGTGTGGGCGGATGCCGAGCTCCCTTTGGTGGTGGGAATCGTCATCGACGCGAGCGACAGCCAGCGCGCGTTGTGGCGGCGTCATGAAGCCACGGTGGAGAATTTCCTGGCTGCCCTGGTGCGTCCGGGCGACCGGGCGTTCGTGGTGGCGGTGAACAGCAGCGTGGTGCTGCGCTCGGAAACGATCGGCGGGCCCCATGGACTGAGGCGCGTGGTGCTCGGACCCGGCGGCGACCTGCTGGGGCCGCCCTGCCCTACGGTGCGCAAGCGGCCAGTGTGCGGCGGCACGGCGTTGTGGAACGCGGTGTACGCTTCGGCCAGCCTGAAGTTGCGGCGGTATCCGGGGAGCAAGGCGCTGGTGATTCTTTCCGACGGAGACGATACCGGCAGCACGCGGAGCCTGGATGAGGCGGTGGACGAGGTGCGGCGCGCCGGCGGCGTGGTTTATGCGGTCAAGTATCCCTCCGGCGGACGCTCGGGCCGGAACAGCCTGTTGCGGCTGGCGCGGGAAACGGGCGGGGTGCTGATCGACCCGGCGGGCGACGAATACCGGACGGTGCTGGAGCGCATCGAAAGGGACCTGCGCAGCCGTTACGTGATCGGCTTCCGGGCGGACCCGCCGAACGCCGAGCATGCCGAGCGGCGGGTCCGTGTGGCGGTGACGCGCCCGGGATTGATGGTGCGGGTGCCGGAGGCGCGCTGACCCAGGCGGCGCCGTCTACTGGAGCACCGGAAGCGGCGAGGGCGCGCGCTTCACCCGGCCCTCGTAGGCCTCCCCGAGATCCACGCGGTTGACTTCCAGGGTGCGGCCCAGCACCTGGTCCATGTTGTTGCGCGATTTGACCAGCGAGTTCAGCGCCTGCACCTCCGCCGCTTGGGAAGTCACCACGTCGCGCTGCATCGCGTTCACTTCCAGGAACGTCGCCTTGCCGAGTTCGTACTTGCGCTGGTCCCGGCGAAGGTCTGCTCCTGAAGCTTGCGCGCCTTAACGGCCGTCTCATAGGCGGCGCGGGCCTGTTCGAGCACCATGCGCGCGTTCACCACGTCCATGCGGACGCGGTTTTCCGCCTGCCGCTGGTTGATTTCGGCCTGGCGGTAGTCGAGCTGGTTCTTGATCATGTCGGCGCGCGCGGCGGTGTTGGAAAGCGGAATGTTGAGCTGAAGCTGATGGAATATCTGGGGAACTGGCGGGAGACACCTGGCTCCAGATGGTGCCCCAGTTGCCGAGGAACACCGAGTTCGGCTTGCCGCGCACCACCAGGGGGTGCCGTCTGGCAAGAATCGGGAATAGGCAGGGTGTTGACCGGCCGGCCAGTGCCGGAATTCTGGAAATCGGCGTTGACATTCACGCTGGGCAGCATGGCGCTTTTGACGCCGGCGGCGGAGAGGCGGTTGTTTTCCATGCTGATGGCGCCTTCCTGAAGTTCGGGACGGCCCGAAAGGGCCTCGAAACCAGGTCCTGAATGGGCTGGATGGCCTCCACGTCGGGGACCTGGATGGCGTCGGTGGGGATGATGTGGGCATCCATCAGCTCGATGCTGTCCACGCCCGTGCGGGTAAGGGCGCTTTTCAGGATCAGTTCCTGCTGGGCACCTGGGTGCGCGCCTGGCGGAGGTCGAGTTCGGCGGTCTGGACGCCGGCTTCCGCCTGGATGATGTCGATGGGGGCCATTGCTCCGATGGCCGCGCGCTTTCGGTTATCGCTCATACATCTTCTGGTGATTTCGAGCGATCGCTCCTTGAAGCGGACGTTGTCGCCGAGGCTGACGAAATCCCAGTAGAGGTCGATGATGTTCTTGACGGTGGCGATGACCTGCTGTTTGAAATTGAGATCGGCGACCTTGAGGTTGTTCTTGGCCTGCATGATGGCGCGGCGGTTGAGGCCGAGGCCGAAGCCGCGCAACAGGTTCTGGCTGATGTTGAGATCGAGGTTGCCGTTGAGCGACGGGGTTGTACTGGTTGGCGGGCGCGTTCTGAAACAGGCTCTGCTGGCCATGTCGAGTTGAACGTGGTGCCGGTGAGGAAGAGCTTGCGGATGCCGTAGTTGGCGCTGTGCGCGCTGCTCACGATGTAGTTGGTGCCGGTGGCGGTGTCGCTGGTGAGGATGCGGGTGTTGTGGGCGGCCGCCAGCTGGCGAAGGCGTACGTCTCCAGGTCGGGGATGCCGCGTGCCGACCGCCCTGAATGTTGAATCCGCTGAGAATGCTGCTGTTTCCGCCCGCGCCGCCGCCGCCGCTGCCGCCGAGCGCGCCCAGTCCGCCAGTACGCCGCTGGCTGCGGAGTTAAAGCCGGCGCGCGCGGGGTTGCTGGTGAAGCGCAGCAACTGGCCGGCGCTGGCGCGTAACTGGTCGGTCTCGGCCTGTTTGCGGTCGTAACGGTGGTATTCGATGTCGAGATTGTTTTCGAGCGCCAGGGCGATGGCGTCCTGAGGGAAAGATAGATGTTCCCCGCACGCATTAGCGATTCCAGCCGGTTGGAATTATAGAACTGGGTGTGGGGCATGTCGCGCGGCAGGTATTTCCAGATAGCGCGCGACACCATGCCTTCTCCCTGGTAGCCCCGGACGTCCGGGGTGCGGGTGATATCTTGGGCGCACAGCGCGCCGGCGAGGCAGAACAGCAGCAGCAGTCTCATGGCAGCCTCGCTGGCGCAACCGGAATGCCACCACAGGTGGCTGAAAAGAGGCGCGAGTACGGGGCAAGCGGGTCCGGAATGTCCGATTTTGAACATCGGCGGTGCGGAAACGGGACAGGTTATCGTAGAAGGAACGTGGCTTATCAAGCGATTCTTTTCGACCTGGGCAAAGTGCTCGTGCATTTTGACTTTGCCCGGGGCTACCGGGCGATGGAAGCGCTTTGCCCTTATGAAACGGCGGAAATCCGGAAGCGGCTGGCACCTACCGGGCTGGGTATTGCAACTGGAGACGGGGCAGATCGAGCCCCGCGATTTCGTGGACCAGTTCTGCCGGCTGATCGACCTGCGCGCGGACTACGACCAGTTCTGCGAAATCTGGAGCTGCATTTTCACCGGGACGCTGGTGCCGGAAAGCATGCTGGAAGGCCTGGCGCGCCGCTACCGCCTGGTGCTGGTTTCCAACACCAACGCCATTCATTTCGAAATGATCCAGCGCAGTTACCCGCTGCTGCGCCATTTTCACGACCTGGTGCTGTCGCACGAGGTGGGGGCGGCGAAGCCCGATCCGCGGATCTACCAGGTGGCTCTCGAGAAGGCCGGATGCAGGCCCGGGGAGTGCTTTTACACCGACGACATCCCGGAGTTCGTGGACGGCTGCGAAGGCTTTGGGGATCGATTCAGTGCAGTTCGAGTCGGCCGCGCAGATCGAGCGGGAGATGCGGGAGCGGGGGATCGGCTGGGAATAAAAAACCGGGCGTTCCTTTGGAAGCGCCCGGTGAGTGCGCACTTGTAATCTGCTCGGAGGTGTCAGATTACAAGGGTGGAGGAGACTCGAATGCTACTTACGCCAGGAGACCTCCATGCCCGAGGCAAGCCACTTCCCAGCCGGTCACGTGATAGCTTGCGAGCAGCGGCGGAAGCACCAGGTCCACGACGTTCGGCTTGGCCGAGCGAAAACAGCCGGGAGCGGACACAATCGGCACTTCGTCCTTGTAGGACATGAGCAGAAGGTTGCCGGGCTCGACGGGGGCGAGGAAACGCTCGACCTGCCCGCCGACGCGCAGCATAGCCTGGCCGATCACATCTTCCGGACCGGCAGGCGCCGTGGTGGAAGCCACCAGAATCACGCACGGCTTGGATCTCAGCAGATGTTGTAAGCAGCGCGAAACGGAATTCTCGTCTTCCGTGCAGGCGAGGACAAAATTCGCGTTCACGCCGAAGCGTTCCAGGCGCTGGCGCATGATGTTCTCGAACAACTGCCGGGCGCGCTCGCCGCTGATCGGGTCGGTGTAGAGAACTCCAACACTCGGGGTGCGCACGGGGCGCGCCTGAAGGATCGGGCCGCGCTCTTTAATGATATTGATGACGGCTTCGAGTTGGTCCTTGGCGACTGCGAACGGAGCGCTCTTGACGGTGGCGATGCGCTGGCCGGCGACGGCGTAGCTGAAATTCAGGGAGGTGGCGATGACGACGCTGGCGGTGCAGTTGATCTGCTTGAGCAGTTCGTCATCTACCAGCACGCAGCAGTTTTCGGTGGCGACGAGATTGGCCCGGCCACCGGCCGCGAGCCGGATTTCGAAACTTCCGCAGCCCATCTCGCTGGCAACCTGACAAACCGCGTCATCTTCTCCGACCTCGCCGTCCTCCAGTTCGGTGACCCAGATGGTCTCCATGCCTTCGGATTCCAGCACGCGAACATCTTCATCGCTGATGACATGGCCTTTCGCCAGCAGCTTCTTCCCACCCGGCCGGAACACCGTACAGCAAAGTACTCGTCCAGTTGAGGATTTCACGTCAACCGTTTGCGCTCTCATGGCAGCCTCGGACCAACTTTCCGTCTGTGATTTAAGGTTATTTTGTCCTTAAATGGTAGTCTACACCCGGAAAAACTGGGCCTGCCTATTATTTCCACGGTCTTTTGCGGGGTGCTGGAAAACCCTACTTTGGGGGTATGCCCCTAAGTCTGCCGGCGCGGAACCGGGATCTGGATGAACTGGTCGTCGGGCGATGCGGAGGAACGGACCCATTGGTCCGGTTGCGCCTCGTCCCAGCGCTCGGGACGGAGAATGCGCAGGACGGCGATTTCGTCGCAAGCCTGAAATTTGGGGCAGCGCACGCAGTCCTTCCAGGCTTTGAGGGGGAGCACGCCACGTTCGACGGTACTGGAAGCCAACCTTGCGGAAAAACTCGTCCACGTAAGTGAAAGCAAACACGGCGTCCAACTCGTATTGGACGGCCTCGCGCACCAGGGCCTCCACGATGCGGCGGCCCACGCCGTGGGTCTTGGCCTGCTCATCGACGGCGAGCGAGCGGATCTCCCCCATCGTGGGGCTGTAGAAGTGGAGGGCGCCGCAACCGAGCAGGTCCGGGCCGCGCGTGATAACGGAGAAATCGCGAATGGCCTCGGACATCTCGAACTCTGTGCGGGACAGCATGATGCCCCGTGCCGCATAACCGTTGATCAGTTGCAGGATGGGCGGAATGTCGTGCATGACGGCCTTGCGGACGGTGAACCCCAGGCCGGCGTGCGGCGATTCAACGAAAGCGTCTGCGCGCAAACCACTGATCATGCGGAAACCTCCTGGCCGAGAATCATGCGCGTACCGGCGGATTCTCCCGCCAGCAGGCGGTCGAGCACACGCGGCGAAGCACCGGGCGCGATGACAACTTCCCCTACCCCGGCGCGAAGCGCGGCCAGGGCCGCGTTCAACTTGGCCTGCATGCCTCCGGTGGCGACTCGGTCCGCGATCAGAACCTCGCTTTGGGCAGCCGTGAGAACCGGCCGGACCTGGCCGGACGCATCGAGAACGCCGGGAACGTCGGTAAGGAACACGAGACGGCCGGCCTCGAAGGCGCCGGCGCAGGCGACCGCCATCTGGTCGGCGTTGACGTTGAAGATTTCGCCACCCGTGCCGCCGGCTACGCACGCGACCACGGGGAGATACCCGCGCCCCGGCCAGCAGCCGCAGCAGTTCCGGATTAGCGCGGGTCACACGTCCCACCGCGCCCAGCGCCGGGTCCATCTGTTCGGCCTCCACCAGCAGCGCGTCGATGCCGGTGAGCCCGACGGCCTTGGCGCCGGCACGGTTGAGCGCCGCTATCAGTTCGTGATTCACGGTTCCCGCAAACACCTTCAGCACGGCATCGAGGGTTTCCGGGCCGGTGACGCGCAATCCGTTGACGAAGCGGCTCTCGATCCCGCGATCGGCGAGGTAGCGGGTCATCTGCCTGCCGCCTCCGTGGACCACCACCACCTGCGCGCCGGCGGCCGATGCGGCGACGATCTGCTCAGCCAGGGCCCGGCGGGACTCGGGCGCATCGAGCAGCGTACCGCCGAGTTTGACCAGGATCCTCACAGCAGCGCCTCGGTTTCCGGGAAGCCGAGCATCAGGTTCATGTTCTGAATCGCCTGTCCGGCGGCGCCCTTCACGAGATTGTCGATCGCCGCCACCACCACGGCGCGGCCGGTGCGCGAGTCCACGGTCAGCCCGATGTCGCAGAAGTTCGTCCGCGCAACCGCGCGCAGGTCGGGCATGTTCCCGGGATTGTAGAGGCGGATGAAAGGCTCGGCGGCATAGCGGGCGTCGTAGATGGCGAGCAGGTCGTCCGCCGAAGCATTGGTGCGGAAGTAGATGGTTTCGAGGATGCCGCGGTCGAGCGGCAGGAGCTGGGCGGTGAAGCTGAATTCCCGCTCTTCAAGGCCGGAGGTGAGGAGCACCTCGGCAACGTGGCGATGCGTCAGGACGGAATAGGCGGAGAAGTTCTCGGTGACTTCGCAGAAGCTCGTCTTGAGGCTGGGCTTGCGGCCGGCGCCGCTGACGCCACTTTTGGCATCGCAGACGATGCCGGCGGAGCGGTCGATGGCACCCGCTTCCAGCAGGGGGCGAAGCGCGAGGTTGGCGGCGGTCGGGTAGCAGCCGGGGTTGGACAGCAGGCGCGCGGCGGGTATGGAAGCGCGGCAGAATTCCGGCAGGCCGTAGACGGCTGTGGCAAGCAGCTTGGGCTGGGTATGGGTCTCTTTGTACCAGGTGGTGTAGTTTTCGGGGGTGCGCAGACGGAAGGCGCCGCTGAGATCGACGACGCGCGCTCCGGCGGCCAGCATGCCTGGTGCAAGTTCCATGGAAACGTCCGGCGCCGTCGCCAGGAAGACGAGGTCGAGCCGCGCCGCCTGGACCGCTTCCGGAGTGCACACGATTCGGGCGGGACCCGGGGAACGCCGCAGGCTACCGGCGGAAGGCATCTCGCGGTGGTCGAGCAACACGGTTTCGACCGACGGGTGGCGCGCCAGGAGCCGGACCAGTTCCGCGCCGCTGTAACCGGAGTGCCCCGCGATGCCGACTTTGTGTGATTTCGCCATTCTGGATGATTATTCGTACCGATGAATATTTATTCTACTACAAAGCGCGTGTTTGCGTGATAGGATTCGTGCCCGGAGGGGAATCAAGCGAATGATCGTGGTACGGAACAGTTTCGTTGCGAAGCCGGGTCAGGCGAGCAAGCTGGCAGCTCAATTGAAGGAGATGGCCACGGCGGGAAATCTGACGAATTTTCGCGTTTTGACGGACGTGACCGGCGAGTTCAACCGCGTGGTCATGGAATACGAAGTGGAATCGGCGGCGGGGTTCGAGGAAACGTTTCGGAGGTACACCTCGGACCCGCAGATCCGCGAAAAGATGAAGGGCTACACGGACCTCTGGGTCAGCGGGAGCCGGGAACTGTTGCGCATCATGTGACCGGCTCCGGGACGCGGCGATTGCCGGTCACCTTTTCTTCAGCGTGATGGCGAGGGATCCGGCCGGCACGAGGGTTTCGAGTGCGGGGTCGGCGGTGACGGCCCGCCCGTAGGCGGCTGCCTGGTCGAAGTTGTGCGCCAGGATGAGACCTCCGGGACGAACCAGCGGGGCGAGACGCGCCAGGTAGTCGGGATACCCGTCCTTGTCGGCGTCGATAAATGCCACATCGATGGGGTCTTTGAGCCGCTTGACATTCTCGTGGGCGTCGCCCTCAATGAGGGTCACCTGGCCGTCTACGCCGGCCTGGATGAAATGGCGGCGCGCTTCGGTGGCGCGTCCGTGGTCGATTTCGAAGGTGGTCAAACGGCCTCCGGTGCTTTGCAGGGCGAGCAGCAGCCACAGGCCGGAGTATCCGGTGGAGGTGCCGACCTCGACCACGGATTGGGCATTCACGGCCTCGGCCAGCAGGCGCAGCATGCGGCCGTCGCTGTTGGGAACTTCCAGGTAGACGTCTCCCGCGCGGGCAGCTTCGGAGAGCACGCCGAGGATTTTCTTTTCGGCTTCGTCAGAGGGTAGCGGCATTGCGGAATCCTGCATGCGCATGCCGCCGCCGCGGCGCTGGGCGCGGAGCAGGCCGGCGCCCGCAATGCCCATCAATAACGCGGATCTTCGATTCATTGAGGCTCCTGAAACTGCTTCAGGCAGGCGCGAGCGAAAGTTCCAATGACGGGGGGCGGGTTCAGTCTTCGACGACGGAGCGCTGCGCCAGTTCACCGATCACCGGGAGCTGGTAGTTCTCGCCGTGCGAGGCTTTCACCATCATGAAGATGGACATGCCGATCAGAATGGCCTGGATGACCCGATGCACGGGCATGGCATTGGAGTGTTCGAGCAGCGGGCGCAGCACCCAGTCGTCCATGAGCCAGGCGACGAACAGGTAGAGCCCCTGGAAGGCGTGAAAGCGTACGGCGTAGTCGCGGCGGAATCTATCGGCAGCGAGCACGACGATGGAAACGATCCAGCCAATCCCGGGGACGTAGCAAAGGATGGACGCGGTCCGCGGGTTCAGGGCGCCCAGCGGGTCGCCACCCCGGTGGGGCGGAGGAGGTGGAGGGGGAGGAGGCGCGGCGACACCCTGGGGCGAACCGCACCGGCCGCAAAACGCGTCCTGTGGAGCCACCTGGTTTCCGCATTGGCTGCAAAAGGGCATCTGTTCTGTTATACGCGATCCGAAGGAGTGTTGTTCCCGGCCCAAAGGGAGGCGAACACGGGTCTGGCTATTGCACGCCGAGCCGCGTGAAAATCTAACCATGAGCCTCATGCGGGAAATCCGCGAATTCCCCGTGCCTCGCGGCGCGGTCGCCCTCTGGTGGCTGGGCCAGAACGGGTATATTTTCAAGAGTCCGGAAGGCACCCTGCTGGCCACGGACCTCTACCTGACCGACAGTTGCCGCGCGATCGCGCCGCGCGGAATTGACCTCAGCCGCCAGGTGCCGGTACTGATTCCGCCCGAGGAAATCGATGTGGACCTGTACGCCGTCACGCATAACCATCAGGACCACACCGACCCGGAGACGATCGGCCGGCTGCGCCACAAAGACACCACGCACTTCATCGGGCCGCATCCAAGCTGCGAGGTGTTCCGCGCCCAGGGGATCGAGTCCGGACGCATCCTGCCCGCCTGGCCGGACGCCGAACTGGAGCTCGGGGATATTAAAATGCGCGGCACCTTTTCGCTGCCCACCGACGATACCGATTTGAACCACATGGGCTACGTTTTCGAATTCGGCGGCGGCGCCCGTGTTTACATGACAGGCGACACCGCGTGGTGCGAACTGCTCTCCTCGGCGCGCCGGCATGCTCCGCACCTGATGATCACGTGCATCAACGGCGGTTTCCGCAACCTCTCGCACGACCAGGCGGCGCTGCTCGCTGCGGAGATCCGGCCGCGGGCCGCTATTCCCTGTCACTACGACATGTTTCCGGATAACGCCGCGGACCCGCGCCAGTTCCGCGCGGCGCTGTGCATTCGCGCGCCGGAGGTCAGCTACTTGCAGCCGCAGCACGGAGTCCCGCTGGTCTTTTCCGTCGAGTGAGTTGAGCGGCCCCGCGGCCTTCACGCCCTTTCCATTCGCTGACGAGGGTTTATAAACCCTTACACGTCGGAGCATAACCAGGGCGGGGCCGCCGACGCTTATACAAGTGAAGGCACCCGGGAAGAGGGGCTTCGAGAGGAGAAACGGAAATGAAAAGGATGAAATGGATGGCGGGGCTGGCGATCGCGCTGGGCGTGGGTGTGACGGGGGCTTCGGCGCAGCCGTGGAGAGCGCCGGAACGGCCGGCGTCGTACGTAAACCAGAACCGCATCGAGCGCTTGCGCGCCGAGATTGCCCGCGACCGGATGCAACTCAACGAGAACCTGCGGCACGGGCGGCATGCCGCCGCGCAGCGCAACCGGCAGAAACTGGCGCGGGACCAGCGCGAGCTGAATGCGCTTCTGCGGGTTTCCGACCACGGCAGGCGGCGTTAAGCCCGTCCGCACTGCCGGCCGATTCGATATGCTGCTCCCATGACCTCCGATGCATGGCCGGGCTCGCGCCTGGGGGGCATTCGCGGCAGACTCGAACGGCAGCACGGACCTCCGGCAACTCCGGCCGCCGGAGGTCCGTTCGTGATGGTGCTGTGGGAGACCGCTGCCTACCTGACCGATGACGCCCGCCGCGCGCGCGCCTTTGACGTGCTCCGCGAGCGCGTGGGAACGAGCCAGGAGGAGATTCTGGCAGCACGGTTTGAGCAGTTGATGGAGGCCACGCGTACCGGCGGCGATCTGGGGACCGTGCCGGCCATGCCGCCTCCAAAAGCCAAGAAGGGATTGATGCGGTTTCCGATGATTGGCGAGCCGGGGGCGGAAAAGATCCTGAGCTTTGCGGGCCGGTTGCGCGTGCTGGTCGGAGAAGAGCGGAAGGGCTACGCGGCCACGCCGGCGGGGCTCTGATGCCGGTGCTCGGGTCGGCCGTGGAAGCGATCGGCGGCACGCCGCTGGTGGAACTGGGGCGCCTCGCCCGCGCGAGCGGCGGACGCCTGCTGGCGAAGCTCGAATACCTCAACCCGGGCCACTCGAAGAAAGACCGCATCGCGCGGCAAATTGTGGAGGATGCCGAGGCTGACGGCACGCTGCTGCCGGGGCAGCCGGTGGTGGAGCTCACGAGCGGAAACACGGGGACGGGCCTCGCCATCGTGTGCGCCGTCACCGGACACCCATTCGTGGCCGTGATGTCCGAGGGCAACTCCAATGAACGGGCGCGCATGATGAGCGCGCTGGGTGCGGAAGTGGTGCTGGTTCCGCAGGCGGCAGGATCGAGATGCGGCCACGTCTCCGGCACGGACCTGGAACTGGTGGAACGGGCCGCGCAGCGCTTAACCCGGGAGCGCGGCGCGTTTCGTGCGGACCAGTTTCGCCACAGCGGCAATTTCCGCGCTCATTTCCTGCACACCGGGCCGGAGATCCTGGCGCAGTCGGGGGGCCGCTTCCACGCGTTTTGCGATTTCGCCGGCACGGGCGGCACCTTCGCCGGCTGCTCCGCGGCTTTCCACGCCGCCGGCGCTTCGATCGCGTGCTACCTGGTGGAGCCCGACCGGCCGGACCATCCCATTCAGGGCGGCGGCTACAGTCTGGCGGACCTGCCGCTGCTGCGTCCGGAGCAAATCGCCGGCCGGCTGCGCGTGAGCGGCGACGAAGCGAGGTACGCGGCACGCCGGTTGGCGCGCGAGGAAGGAATTTTCGCGGGCTTTTCATCCGGTGCGAACATCGCCGCCGCCCTGCGCCTGTTGCCCGGGCGCACGGTGGTCACCATCATCAACGACTCCGGCCTCAAGTACCTTTCCACCGATCTCTGGCCGTGACCCGCGGGGCTATAATCGGACCTGGTTAGCTGAATTGCAAAGGAGGAATGCAATGAGCGATCCGGTAACGCGCCGCAACTTCGTGGGAACGCTGGCTGCGGCGGGCGCCTTGCCGATGGCGCAGGCGGCGGAGCAGTCCGCGGCTGCCGAAGCGGCTGCATGGCCCAGGCTGCGGCCGGCGAAAATCTACAAAATCTATATCGGGCGATTCGGGGAGACCACCAATTCGACCACCGGCAGCAGCGTTCAGTATCTGACCTGGGGCGCCGGAGAGATCGCGAAGATGGACAGCCACCTCCGCGACCTCGAGAAGAAGCTGGGCGATGTGACCTTCGTGGGGGGAGAGACCATTCCGCCCGCCGATGCGGCCCAAGTCGCTGCCAGGGCAGCGGCGGCCGACGGTCTGCTGCTGATCTGGCTTTCGGGGCACGGCGGCGATTACGCCACCCTCGACAAGCTCAGCTTCGGGCTCGACAAGCCGGCCGTCTCCTTCTTTCAACCGTTCAGCGGCCACGGGTGGATGTGGCACCAGCAATGGAAGAACAGGAAAGTCCTGCTGCTCTCCACCACCGACTGGAACGACCTGGACGAAGCGGTGAGCCTGCTGAGGGTGCCGGCGCTGATGAAGCAGACGCGAATCCTGGCGGTGGATGGGCCGCGCGGCACCAGGACAGCCTGCTCGGCCGAGGAGGTCAGGAAGAAGCTCGGGGTCGAGGTGGTAACGATCAAGAACGACCAGGTTCTGGCGATTGCCCGGTCCATCGACGCCAAGGCCGCGGAAGACGAGGCGGAGCAATATTGGATCAAGCCGGCCATCGGCATCCTCGAGCCGAAACGGCAGGAGATCGTCGATTCGGCGAGGTATTACCTGGCGGTGAAGCAGTTGATGGTGCGGGAAAACGCGCGCGGAATTTGCAGTACGGCCTGCATGGGAGAACCGCGCGCCTGCCTGACCTTCAGCAAGCTCAACGACCTCGGGCTGGTGGGCGCCTGCGAAGGCGACATCGATTCGACGCTTACCATGCTGCTGTTCGCGCATGCGTTCCGGGCACCGGGTTTTATCACCGATCCGGTAATCGACGAATCGAAGAACGCCGTCGTCCAGTTCCACTGCACCTCCTTCACGCAGAGGCCCGGCGGCGGCCGGATGCCATTCCTCATCCGGAACCAGACGGACAGCGGAGGCGGGGTCGCCTTGCAGGTCCAGTGGCAGGTGGGGGAAGCGGTGACGATGGCCAAACTGGTGAACCTGGAGACGATGTTGGCGGTACCCGGAAAGGTGATCGAGACGGGCAGCAGCCCGCTCGCCTGCCGCACGCAATTTACCCAGTCGGTGCGCGATGCGCGTCACCTGTTTCTGAACTGGGGCGGCGGGGCGATCGTCCAGCAGGGCAGTCCGGGCGACCTTTCGCAGTATGCGGGCGCGATGCCCATGCTGCACCGGTCGGTGTACTACGGCGATCACGTGCGCGGGCTCAAGCGGCTGGGCGACCTGATGGGCTTCAAAGTCATCGAAGAGGACCTCGCCACGTAAGCCTCGCTTACCGTTTCTGCGGTACGCTGCTGACATGAAGCTCCTGCTGTTGCTGGCGGCGGGCGCGCTGTTCGCGCAACAGCCGCCGGTGCGCGTGCTGATCGCGTATCACTCGGAAACGGGGAACACGGCGAAGATCGCGGAGGCGATCCGCAAGGGCGCGGCCGCGGTGACGGGCGTGGAGGTGACGCTACGCAAAACGGCGGACGTGAAGGATGACGAGATCCTTCAGGCGGATGGCGTGGTGGTGGGAACGCCGGTGCAGTGGGGCAACGCCTCCACCGAAACGCGGCGGTTTCTGGACCGGGTAGGGGCAGTGCTGTGGAAAGCCAACCGCAACGGCGACGGGCGCGCAGCGGGCGCGTTTTGCACCGGGGGCGGCGTGGCCATGGGCAAGGACGTGGCGCGGCTCTCGATTCTTTCCGCGCTTCTGACCATGCGGTTCACGGTGGTGGGCGGCGTGGACGACGCGGGATTCGGCACCACGGGTCCGGAGGCCACCACCGGCCCGGACGACCCCGGCATCAGCGGGAAGGAGCAGGAGGAGGCGCGCCGCTACGGCGAGCGTTTCGCCCGCACGGCGCGCCAGTTACGCGGCGCGAAGTAATCAGGCCTGGGAGGCGGCGATGGCTTGGTCGAGGTCCCAGATGATGTCCTCGAGATCTTCGATGCCGACCGAGAGGCGGACCAGGTCCGGGGAGACTCCGGCTTCGGCCTGCTGCTCTTCGTTCAACTGCTGGTGGGTGGTGCTGCTGGGATGAATGATCAGGCTCTTGGCGTCGCCCAGGTTGGCGAGGTGCGAGAAAAGCTGTACCGAATCGATCAGCTTGCGTCCCGCTTCCCCGCCCCCCTTGATACCGAAGGTCACGATGGAGCCCTGGCCTTTGGGCAGGTATTTCCGCGAGAGGCTGAAGTAGGGACTGTTCTCGAGACCGGGGTACTTCACCCACGTCACGGCCGAGTTCTTTTGCAGCCATGCGGCCACATCGAGCGCGTTGCGGCTATGCGCCTCCATGCGGAACTTCAGGGTTTCGATGCCCTGGATAAACAGGAACGAATTGAACGGGCTGATGCAGGGGCCGAAATCGCGCAGGCCTTCCACCCGCACCTTGATGATCCAGGCGAGCGGACCGAAGACTTCGGCGAATTTCATGCCGTGGTAGCCGGGGCTGGGCTGGGTGATGGCGGGATACTTGTCGGTCCACTGAAACTTCCCGCTATCGACGATGACGCCGCCGATGGAGGTGCCGTGGCCGCCGAGGAATTTAGTGGCCGAGTGGACTACGATATCGGCGCCCCATTCGATGGGCCTGCACAGGTACGGCGAGGCCATGGTGTTGTCGATGACCAGGGGCACGCCGGCTTCATGCGCGATGGCCGCCACCTTCTCGATGTCGAGAACGTTCATGCGCGGATTGGCGATGGTCTCGCCATAGACTGCGCGGGTGCGGGGAGTGATGGCCCGCCGGAAATTTTCCGGGTCGTCCGGCTCGACGAATTTGACCTCGATTCCAAGCCTGCGGAAGCTGACGTCGAACTGCGTATAAGTGCCGCCGTAGAGCGTGCTGGCGGCAACCACTTCGTCACCCGGCCCGGCCAGGCTGGTGATGGCCAGGAATTGTGCCGCCTGGCCGCTGGAGGTGGCCAGCGCGGCGATGCCGCCTTCGAGCGCAGCGACGCGTTGCTCGAACACGTCCGTGGTCGGGTTCATGATGCGTGTGTAGATGTTGCCGAACTGCTGCAACGCGAAGAGCGAAGCGGCGTGCGCCGAATCCTCGAACGTGAACGACGTGCTCTGGTAAATAGGGACTGCGCGGGCACGGCTCGCGGCGTCCGGAGTGTGTCCGGCGTGCAGCGATTTCGTGGCGAAGCCCATCTGGCGGGCGGGTGCGGTTTGATCGGCCATAAGGTACAGGATACATCTACGCCTATTCGTTCCGGAGCGCAATTGCAGGGTCGATGCGGGTGGCGCGGGATGCCGGAAGAAGGCAGGCGAGAAGCGCTACGGCGGCCAGCGCAAGAGCGGCCAGGACAAAACTGGCGGCGTCGGTGGCGGTGACGCCATAGAGCAAGGTGCCGAGCAGCCGGGTGAGCGCAAGAGCGGCGGCGATGCCGAGGCCGAGGCCAAAGGCGATCAGTCCCATGCCGCCGGACAGCACCAGGCGCAGCACCTGGCCGCGGGCGGCGCCGAGCGCCATTCGAATGCCGATCTCCTGCGTGCGGCGCGAGACGGTGTAAGACATGACGCCGTACAGCCCGATGGTGGCAAGCAGCAGGGCCGCTGCCGCGAACAGCGTCATCAGCCAGCCGGTGAAGCGGGGGCGGGAGGTTTGTGTGGCGATGAACTCCTGCAAAGTGGAAACGTCGTAAACGACGGCGGAAGGCTCCGCCTGGCGGAGGGCCCCGCGGACGGCCGCGGCCAGTGAACCGGGGTCGAGGGGCGTGCGGATCACCAGGCTGAATTGCCGGGCGCGCTGGTTGAAGGGCAGGAACAGGTCCGGATCGGCGGTGGGATTGTCCGGCAGGCCGCGGTATTTCATTTCGTTCACGACGCCGACGATGGTCATCCAGGGGGCACTGGAGGTGGGTCCGCCGCCTTTGATGCGTTTGCCGATTGGATCCTGTCCGGGCCAGAAGCGCTTCACCGCGTTTTCACTGACGATGACGGTAGTGAGGTCGGACTGCATTTCACGCTGGGTGAAGGTGCGGCCGGCGGTGAAGCGGATGCCGAGAGCCTCGAAGAAGCCGGGCGTGACACGGTGCAGGTAGGCGCGCGGCATGTTCTGCGCGGTGACCGGCGGCTGGCCTTCCGCGGTGTAGAAAACGGCGCCTCCGCCTGTGAGGGGGACGTCGGAGCCGAGCGCCGCGGCGGAGACCGAAGGCAGCGTGGAAGCGCGGTTCAGGATTTCGGCAGCGGTGACAGCAGTGCGCGCGTCGGGAGCAGCCGTGAGGCTCGGGGCGGAGGCGGCGGGCTGCGCCGCGGGAAGGCTGACGCGCAGCGTGAGGACGTGGGAGGGGTCGTAGCCGGGGTGGATAGCGGCGAGTTCGCGCAGGCTTCGCATCAGCAGCCCGGCACCCACCAGCAGGAGCATGGCGAACGCGACTTCGGCCACCACCAGCGCCTTGCGGAAGCGGCTTCCACCTCGGCTGCCGGCGGTGCGGCTGCCCTGCCTGACCGCATCGTGCAAGCCGGCTGCGCCCAGGTGCACAGCAGGCGCCAGACCTAAAACGAGCGCCACGGCGCACGAAATCAAGGCGGTGAAGGCGGCTACCCGCGCGTCGATCCCAGCCTCGATAAAGCTGGGAAATGTAATCGGGCTGGCGGTGAGGAGGAGCCGGATGCCGTAATGCGCCAGCAGCAGTCCGGCGCCTGCCCCCAGAGCCACCAGCAGCAGGCTCTCGGTAGTGAGTTGCAGGAGCACGCGCAACCGGCTGGCGCCGAGCGCGGTACGCATGGCGATCTCGCGCTGACGCGCTTCGGCGCGGGCGAGCAGCAGGTTGGCGACGTTGGTGCAGGCGATCAGGAGGACGAAACCGACGGCTGCGAGCAGGACCAGCAGCGGCTGGCGGAGGTCGCCGAGCAGTTCGCGGTCGAGCGGCGCCACTTCAACGCCGCGAGCTTCATTGCTGTTGGGGTAGGCTCGCTCGAGGCCCTTGCAGATGGCGTCCATTTCGGACTGCGCCTGCGCGCGGGTCACGCCCGGCTTGAGTTTGGCAAGCACCACCGGACCGCGGTTGCCGCGCTCGTTGAGGTCGGAAGCAACGATCCCCATCATGGACGGTAGCCAGATCTGAGCACGGTCGTCGTTGCCGTGGAACCAGGCCGGAAGGATGCCGACAACGGTGTAATCGCGGGAGTCGAGGCGAATGGGACGGCCCAGGATGGCGGGATCGCCGCCGAAGCGCCTTTTCCAGAGTCCCTCGCCGAGCAGTACCACGGCGTCCCGCTGCGGCGCCTGGTCCTCCTCGGGGCGGAACAGGCGGCCCTGGACGGGCTCGACGCCGAGGAGGGAGAAATACTGCCAGGAGACGAATTCCGCCGGCACGCGTTCGGGTTCGTCGCCGCGAAGAGTGGGATTGGCGCCCATGACGATCGCCATTCCCTCGAAGGAGCGGGACTGCGCGCGCCAGTCCACGAAATCCGGAATGGAAGTGCCGCGGCGTTCCACGCTGGCGCGCTTGACGTTGCCCCAGAGCAGCGTGAGGCGGTCCGGATCCGAATACGGCAGCGGCCGCAGCAGCACGGCATTAACAACGCTAAAGATGGCGGTATTCGCGCCGATGCCGAGGGCGAGCGTGAGCACGGCGACCGCCGCGAAGCCCGGCGCGCGGGCGAAGTTGCGCGCGGCGAAGCGAAGATCCTGGCGCAGCGCCTCGATCCAGCGAAAGGTCCACATATCTCGTAAGGTCTCCCGGTAAAAGGTGGAGTTGCCGAAGCGGCGGCGCGCTTCGGCGGGTCCTCTGTGAGCGGCACGCATGGCGACGTGAAACGCGAGTTCCTCCTCGAGGTCGCGCTCGAGGCGGCGGCGGTGCAGCAATGCGCGCAGCCGCAGGCGGATTTCGCTGAGGGCCTCCCACTCCATATCAGGCAGTCCGCATGACGCGCACGATGGCGCCCGAAAGGCGGTCCCAGTTGGAGGCTTCCGCTGCCAGTCGCTTTCGGCCCGCGGCGGTGAGCCGGTAAAATTTTGCCCGCCGGTTGTTGTCCGAGAGGCCCCACTCGGCGCTGACGAGGCCTCGCAGTTCCAGTCGGTGGAGGGCCGGATAGAGCGCGCCCTCTTCGACGCGCAGCACGTCTTCGGAAGCCTCCAGCAGGAACTCGGCGATGGCGTAGCCGTGCAGGGCGCCGCGCGTCAGCGCCTTGAGGATCAGCATGTCCAGCGTGCCCTGGAGGACGTCGCCGCGCAAACCGTACTTGCCTCCCATAAAACTCTTAGGGGAGTATGACGCAGAGCGGCTTAGAATGCAAGAGGCATGCTGACGGCAATTACCCGCGCGGTGAGTCCGGCCCTGAACCGCTGCGAGCTTTCGTACCTGGACCGGGAAGCGATCGACGTGGATGGGGCGCGAGAGCAGCATGCCGCTTACGAGGCGCTGCTCGGGGAGTTGGGCGCACGGGTGATTTCCTTGCCGGCGGATCCGGAACTGGCGGATTCGATGTTCGTGGAGGATCCGGCGGTGGTGGTGGACGAAGTGGCCGTAGTAACTCGCATGGGCGTGGAGTCCAGGCGCGGCGAAGCGGAGTCGCTCGAGGAGGCGCTGGCCCGCTTCCGGCCGGTGCGCCGCATGGAGGCGCCGGCGACGCTCGAAGGCGGCGACGTGATGCGGGCCGGCAGGACGCTCTATGCGGGGCTTTCGAAGCGTACCAATCGGGAGGGGGTAAGGGCGTTGGCGCGGGCGTTGCAGCCGTTCGGCTACCGGGTAGAGGCGCTGGAGATGCGGGACTGCCTGCACCTGAAGAGCGGCTGCTCGTATCTGGGAGACGATACCGTGCTGGCGAATCCGGCATGGATCGACGTGGGTATTTTCGCCGGGATGCGCATTATCGAAGTGGGGGAGGCATGGGCGGCCAACGTGTTGCGCATCGGGGACACGATGATCATGCCGGAGGGCTTTCCGCGGACACGTGAGCGGCTCGAGAAGGCGGGATGGAGAGTGCGGGCTCTGGACACATCGGAATTGCGGAAGGCGGAGGCCGGGGTGACCTGCATGAGCCTGGTGTTCGAGGCGTAGGGTTCCGCTTGGCCCAGCGTTTGCTGCCGGCTGAGGGTCTCTTTCCCGGCAAGCGTTACCAACCACCCGTTCTCCGCCTCTCATTGGTCAGATTCGGCACGGAGAGGTGCGGCGTGCCGCGGCCGATTCGTCTTATGGTTGGAACATGGAACGTTCCAAACGTAAGCTGCAGACGCAGAACATCGGAAAAACCGAGCGCGTGATCTCCGCCATCGGGGGAGGGGTACTGCTGGCGGCCGCGTTGAAGCGACGGTCCGCGGGCAGCATTGCTCTCGGTCTGATCGGCGGCGATCTTCTACGGCGCAGCCTCAGTGGCCACTGCCACATGTACCAGGCTCTCGGGATCAGGACCGCGCCGAAAGGACAGGGCGCGGATACCACCAGCGTTCCCTACGAATCCGGGATGCGGGTAGACCGGGCCACGACGATCGACCGCCCGCGGGCGGAAATCTATCGATTCTGGCGCGACCTCACCAACCTGCCGCGCTTCATGAAGAACGTCCGGTCGGTGACACCGGGTGAAGGAAACCAATCGCATTGGGTGGTTTCCGCCCCGGCGGGGCGCACCGTGGAATGGGACGCGGTTCTCTACAACGACATCGAAAACCAGATGCTGGCGTGGCGCACCCTGCCGGGGTCGGAAGTGGATCATGCCGGCTCGGTCTGGTTCAAGGACGCGCCGGGTGGGCGCGGCACCGAGGTGAAGGTGGAACTCAACTACAATCCGCCGGCGGGAATCATCGGCGCGGCTTTGGCGACGCTGTGGGGCAAAAATCCCGGGCAGCAGATCCAGCGGGATCTCCACCGCCTCAAACAGATCCTGGAAGCGGGCGAAGTGCTGACGACGGCGGGCCAGCCCACTGGAGCACGCTCCCGGACGCACGAGCGCCGCCGCCACCAGCGCGAGATGGACCGCGAGGTGCATGACGCTTCCGAGGAATCGTTCCCGGCCAGCGACGCCCCCGCCTATAGCCGGTAGAAAGACAAAAGGAGCCAAACTCATGAAAGCCGCTTGCTGGTATGGCACGCACGACGTGCGCGTCGAAACCGTTCCCGACCCCGCGATCCTGAACCACCGCGACGCAATCGTCAAAGTGACTCTCTCGGCGATTTGCGGGTCCGACCTCCATCTCTACGACGGGTACATTCCCACCATGCAGAAGGGCGATATCCTCGGCCACGAGTTCATGGGCGAGGTGCTGGAAGTGGGCCGCGACGTTCGCAACCTCAAGAAGGGCGACCGTGTGGTGGTGCCCTTCACCATCTGTTGCGGGCGCTGCTTTTTCTGCCAGAAGGGCCTCTGGTCGTTGTGCGACAATTCGAACCCCAACGCGTGGGTGGCCGAGAAAATGTACGGCCAAAGCAGCGCCGCGCTGTTTGGCTATTCGCACATGTTCGGGGGATTCGCCGGGGGCCAGGCGCAGTACGTGCGGGTTCCGTTTGCCGACGTCGGGCCGATCAAAATTCCGGAGGGGCTGACCGACGAGCAGGTGCTGTTCCTCAGCGACATCTTCCCCACCGGCTATATGGCCGCGGAGAACTGCAATATCCAGCCGGGCGACACGGTAGCCGTGTGGGGCTGCGGCCCGGTGGGACAGTTTGCCATCCGCAGCGCCTACCTGCTCGGGGCCGAGCGTGTGATAGCCCTGGACCAGCAGCCGGAGCGGTTGGAGATGGCGCGCCAGGGCAAGGCCGAAGCGGTCAATTTCGCGGATGTGGACACAGTCGAAATTCTGAAAGCGATGACCGGGGGGCGTGGACCGGATGCCTGCATCGATGCGGTCGGCATGGAGGCGCACGGGGCCGCCCTCGACAACCTGTACGACCGCGCCAAGCAGGCGGTCCGGCTCGAAACGGACCGGCCGCACGTTCTGCGCCAGGCCATCCAGGCCTGCCGCAAGGGGGGTACGGTCTCGGTCCCCGGCGTTTACGGCGGTCTGATCGACAAGTTCCCCATCGGCGCGGCCTTCTCCAAGGGCCTCACCTTCAAAATGGGCCAGACCCACGTGCCGCGCTACCTGCAGCCGCTGCTCGACCGCATCCAGCGCGGGGAGATCGACCCCAGTTTCGTCATCACGCACCGCACCGACATCGATGGCGTACCGGAGGCCTATCGCACCTTTGGTGCGCATGCCGACGATTGCATCAAAGTAGTGCTGCGCCCGAACTGAAGCCGGAAGGAGACACTCCCGATGCGATCGAGCCGTGTGTGGATGCTGGCGGCCGCGGGAATCGGAGCCGGGGTCGCGGTGAGCACTCTGCTGCGAAATAAAGGCGACGATTTGCGCGGGCAGGTGGTGCTGATCACCGGAGGCTCGCGCGGCCTGGGCCTGGCTTTGGCGCGCGCGTTCGCCCGCGAAGGGTGCCGCATTGTCATCTGCGCCCGCGACGCGGACGAACTGCGCAACGCCCAGGCCGACCTGGAGCGGCGCGGCGCCAGCGTGCTGGCGGTCGAGTGCGACGTTTCGGACCGGGACGCGGTGGCGGCGATGGTGCGCCAGGCTGTGGAGCGGTTCGGAGCCGTGGATGTGCTGGTGAACAATGCCGGTGAGATTCAGGTGGGCCCGCTCGAAAGCCTGGACGTCCGCGATTTCGAAGACGCCATGCGGGTGATGTTCTGGGGCGTGCTGTACCCGACGTTCGCGGTACTGCCGCAGATGACGGAGCGGCGCAGCGGCCGGATCGTGAACATCACCTCCATCGGCGGCAAAGTGGCGGTTCCGCACTTGCTGCCGTATACCTGCGCCAAGTTTGCCGCCGTGGGGCTTTCCGAAGGGCTGCGCGCGGAACTGGCTGACAAAGGCGTGAAGGCGATTACCGTCGCGCCAGGCCTGATGCGCACCGGGTCGCATCAAAACGCCGAGTTCAAGGGCGATCACGCCGGCGAGAATACCTGGTTCAGCCTGGGAGCCACGCTGCCGGGCATCAGCATGAGCGCGGATCGCGCCGCCGCCCAGATTGTCGCCGCCACCCGCCGCGGCGACGCCGAAACGGTACTCGGCGCGCCCGCCGGCGCGCTGGCCACTTTTCACGGCCTGTTTCCCGGCGCGACCACCAACCTGCTTTCACTGGTGGACAAGTATGTGCTGCCATCGGGCGGGTCGCACACGCGGAGGCGCGGCCATCAGGTGCAGGGCGAGCATTCTCCCCTGTTCGCCCTGGTCACCGTACTAGGCAGGCTGGCCGCACGGCGGTTCCTTCAGCCGGCCAAACCGTGATGACGGGGCAGCGAGGCTATCATGTAGGGAGAATCGGTCCCAAGGTGGCTCGCTAAATGAACGATCTTCGAAGGATCGGAGTCGCAATTCCCGATGAACTGCTCACCAGCTTCGATCGACTGATCGACCGCAGAGGCTACGCCAACCGTTCGGAGGCCTTTCGCGACCTGATGCGCGATGCCCTGCTGCAGGAATCGGTGGCGGTGCCGGAGCGGGAGGTGGTGGGCACCCTCACCTTGGTTTACGACCACAACGTGCGCCAGTTGAACGACCGCCTTTTGAAGCAGCAGCACAATCACCATCATCAGATCGTTTCTACACTGCACGTCCATCTGGACCACGATAACTGCCTGGAAGTGCTGGTGCTGCGCGGTTCGGCCGCAGGCGTACAGGGCATTGCCGACTCCCTGATTGCCGCCAAAGGCGTGCGTCACGGCAAGCTTACGCTGACCACTTCGCACTGAGTGCGGCGCCGCTGTTACGTACCGGCCCGCACAACGGGACACAGCGTGCTTTCTCCGGGGTGGGAGGAAAGCAAACGATGCTGATCCTTTTAGTAATCCTGATTGTTCTTTTGTTCGCGGCGGCGCCCGCATGGCCTTACAGCCGCGGCTGGGGATACTACCCCAGCGGCGGGCTCGGGCTGATCGTGTTGATTCTGGTCATCCTGCTACTGATGGGTCGCATTTAGGGTCGCTCCCGGCGGTCTTAGTGTCGGATACCCGCGGCGGTGATGCTCCTACCCCCTTGCACGCGGGGTAGGTTTTGGCAATAATTGCCTTCAGACGCGACGTTTACGGTTTCGCCTTCGGAGATCTGCCGTGCGGAGTACGATCGAAGCTGCTCTTACCGCGTGCGCTGAAGACTCTCTCAAGGGCCGGGTCCGCCGGTTCCTGACGGGCCTTTCCTCGGACGAACTCTACTTTATCGCCGACTTCCTCGGCGCCTGCATCGTCGAATCGGGCGAGTTGGAGTTCAAGAAGGTGCATGTGACGGTGCGGCTCGCCCAGTTTCAGGCCAATCGCGTCCGCCGCTCCGACCAGGAGCACAAGATGCTCGTGCTTCTAGAGTATCTGTGCCGGTCCGGGATGAAACCCAAGCCCATCCAGCAGAGCGCCAAGCAGGCCTGAGCGCGACTACTGCACGCTCGCCCCACCCGCCTGCGGCTCCAGCTTGATTTCCCCGAATGCGGTCTCGTACTGCGTGACGTTTTGCTGGAGAACGTTCAGGAGCGCTTTTGCCTGCTGCGGGCTGAGGTAGATGGCCTCGAAGTTGTGAATGATGACATTGTCGGGGCCGGTTTGGTTGATTCTTCCAAAGAGCAGCAGGAAGTCCCACAGGTTGACGCGCACCTGCACACTGTTGGCGTAGCTTTCGCGGTACTCGGGACCGTTCACAAGCTGGATCTTCGGAGCGGGGGGTTGCGACATAGCCTACAGCGTAGCATCCGGGCCCGGAGCCGCAGGACGTCTTTTCTTCACCAAAGTTTTTACGATTCATTACGAAATTGGTACAACCCGTGCTTCACTAACTGCGTCGGATGAAGTGAGGGAAGAACAAATGAAAGCTTTCACCCAGAACGAGTTGAAGGGTCAGGTTCACTGCCCCATCTGCACCCACACGGTGCCCGCCGACCTCGATTTGAAGGGCAAGTTTCCGCGAGTGCTGGCTGGGCAGCGATGCCCGCGCTGCGGATCCTCTCTCGAAGTTGCTGTCGTGATCCAAATACCTGAAGCCGCCTGAACGGTACTGTTATCTAAACAAGGAGTTGTTTCGGGGGCGTGATTTCTGCCATAGTGAAATCAGAAACTGGGTTAGGTATGAGACGAAAGGCACAACCAAAGTCGGACCCGGTCGTCCCTCCGGAGATTCTGGAGGAGGCGAAGCGGTCTATTTCCGCGGACCGGCTGAAGAAACCCGCGCAATGCACCGTGTGCGGCGCGGAGACCGCCGGCGTGGGAAACGAGTCCCTCTGCTGGGTTTGCCGCCGTCTGAAGATCAGCGCGTGGCGCGAGATCGAACAGCAGATGCCCGCTCAGGAGTAGGCATTTTCGCTCAGGAGTTCGCTTCGATCGCCTGAGCCACTTCTTCCCATTCAGCCATCAGGGCTTCGAGATCGGCGCGGCGAGCGTCCAGCAGGGCACTCACGCGCCGCGTCTCTTCGGCATTGACAAAATTGCTCAGTGCCGCCTCGCAATCGGCAATTTCGGCCTCGAGGCGGGTCACTTCTTCCTCGATTTCACCCCGTCGCTCCTTCATCCGGCGCAAACGGATCGGATTGAGTCGCCGGTCCGCGCTGCCGGACAGCGCGGACGCCCCGTTTCCGTCGGGTTCGGCGGGCGCCGGTTCCGTTTCGGGTTCTGTGGCCGCCGGCGCTTGTCCTCCGCCGCTCTTGCGCCACAGGTAATCTTCATAATTGCCCGGGAAAACGTGGACTCGCCCATCCTCCACCTCGATAATGCGGGTGGCCAGCTTGTCGATGAAGTAGCGGTCGTGCGAAACGAACACCAGGGTGCCCTGGAAATCCTGCAGCGCCCGGAGAAGAACGTCCTTGGCCCTCATGTCCAGGTGGTTGGTGGGCTCGTCCAGCAGCAGAAAGTTAGATGGCATCATCAGCATTCGCGCCAGAGCGTAGCGGTTCCGTTCGCCGCCGGAGAGCACCCCGATGGGCTTGAACACGTCGTCTTCGGAGAATAGAAAGCAGCCCAGCAGGCTGCGCAGTTCGGTGTTGGTGGCGCGCGGCGCGACCGTTCCGATGTCATCGATCATCTGCGCGTCAGGATCGAGTTCCTTGTACTGATCCTGCGCGAAGTAATCGGGCTGGGCATTGTGGCCGAGGATGTAGGTTCCGCCGCTGACGGGTTCGGCGCCTGCCAAAATCTTGATCAGGGTGGATTTGCCCGCTCCATTCACGCCCACCAGGGCCAGCCGGTCGCCGCGCTCGATATAGAAATTCGCCCCGGCGAATACCTCGTAGCTGCCGTAACTCTTGGAAACATCCTTGAACTCAGCCACGATGCGGCCGCTCGGCTTGGGCTGCGGAAAGCTGAAATGAATGCTCTTTTCTTCGGGCGGAATTTCGATCCGTTCGATTTTATCGAGTTCCTTGATGCGGCTCTGTACCTGCTTGGCTTTTGTCGCCTGGTAGCGGAAGCGGGTGATGAAGGCTTCGAGCTGGCGGATCCGGTCCTGCTGGTTGTCAAACGCGGCTTGCAACTGCGCGCGGCGCTCCTGCCGCAGTTCTTCGTAGCGGGTATAGCCGCCCGTGTAAAAATGGAGCCCCTTGTTCCAGAGTTCGGCGATTTTTCGTACCGTCACATCCAGAAAGTAGCGGTCGTGGGAGACGAGCACGAAGGCGAAGGGGTACGAAGACAGGTACTCCTCCAGCCAGTTGCGGGCTTCCAGGTCCAGGTGATTGGTGGGCTCGTCCAGCAGCAGCAGGTTGGGCCGTTCGAGCAGCAGCTTGGCGAGCGCGATGCGCATCTGCCAGCCGCCGGAGAACTCTTCGGTGCGCCGCTTCCAGTCCCGCTGCGGGAACCCCAGCCCGGAGAGCACCGATCCCACTTGGGCTTCGATGGCGTAGCCGTCGCGCGCCTGGAATTCGGACTCGGCCCGGTGGAAGCGGTCCGCCACCTGTGCGTATTCGGCGCCGCCGGGGTCGAGCTCGGACATGCGCCGCGCGAGCTGCTCCTGCTCGTCTTCGAGCGCCCGCAGGGAGGCGAAAACCGTCATGCATTCGGCGAATACGGACCGGCCCGAAAGCGTGAGGCCCTCCTGCGGCAGGTATCCCGTACTGACGTTTTTCTGCCGCGACAGGGTTCCCGCGTCGATGCCGTCCATTCCGGCCAGCACCTTGAGAATAGAGGATTTACCGGTACCGTTCGCGCCTACGATGCCGATCCGCTCGTTGGGCGTGACCAGCCAGTCCACGTTTTCGAAAAGGGTTCTCGGGCCATACCGCTTGGCTGCACCCGTAAGCTGAATCATGAGGTACTTCTATTTTAGCGGGAGCGGCAGTTACGCCGGAAGAGAATGGAGCTCACGGAGCGCGGGGCCCGACGTGCCGCGCTCCGGAGCCGGAGACAGGGAGAAGGAAAACTTCGCATCACCTGTCCAAATTGTGTGACGTGCCGGCGAGCGATTCGGTTATAGCCAGTATTGCCAGTGGCCGGAGAGAAGGATGTAAACAGATAGAATCCCGTTCGTCACGCCGTGCGCCACGATCGTGTCGGCCAGGTTCCCGGTGCGAATCAGCCACCAGTTGTAAATCACTCCGGCGAGCAAACCGACTTCCCAGTACGGACCGTGCTCGGAGGCGAAGAGAAAAGCCACAATCCAGAACGCGGAAGGTACGTAAGTGGTGTATGGCACCTTTGTGAAATGGTGGCCGGCAAGCCACCGGATCAACCAGCCGCGCCAGAAAAGTTCTTCGACTACCGGCACCAGCAGGGTGCAACTGATGGAGCGCAGCACTGGAAACCACAGGGTCCGCCGCAGACCCTCCGGAATCGAACTTTCCGCTCTGCCGGTCAGGGCATTCGAGAAGAGCCAGGAATCGCGATATCCGAAAAGCAGGTCCGGGGCGATCCACACCACGAATACCAGGGCTCCCACGGCGGCACTCGCCCAAAATCGCGAGGGCGGCCACGGCAGTATTCCGCGCGACACGGTTGCCAGAAGTACCGCCACCAGCACAAACCGGAAGGGATAGTAGATACCGGGCGGCAGTGGCAGCACACGCTCCAGCCCCAGCATCAGGACGAAGGCTGCAAACGGAGCAGCATAGGCTATCGTGGCGCGGCGATGAGCGTCCAGCATGAAGTGCGTAGGAACTGCGCGCCTATGGTAGCGCGATGTAGTGGGGTGTTGTAAATGGAACGTTAACGGTTCTTTCGGGTCATAGGTACTGGTGGACGGGCCTGGATCACCGGAATCAGGCAGTTTCGTTCCTCGGCTTCCGGGCTTCGTCCGGAACGGGCGGCCAGTTCACGATTGAGCGTGGCGATGAACTCCTGGATCTGCGCCTGCATCTCCCCCATCCGGCTCCGCATGTTCAGAATGATCTCAACCCCGGCCAGATTCACGCCCAAGTCGCGGGTGAGGTGGAGAATCACCTCGAGCCGCTCCAGGTCTTCGTCGGTGTAGAGCCGGGTGTTGCCATCGCTGCGCGACGGTTTGAGTAACCCCTCCCGTTCGTACAGACGCAATGTCTGAGGATGAATCGAGTACTGCTCGGCGACCGCCGAAATCATGTAAGCCGCTTTGGATTTGGACTTCGCCATTCCTCAATCCCTCCAGATACTTACAGCTTGGGCCAGATTTCGGCGCGCGGGTCCTCCGGATGGAGTTTGGAGAGCTTGCGCAATAATTCGCGGGTCTCCTCGTCTCTCGGATCGGGCGCCGCGATCGAAACTTCCACGATCTGGTCGCCCCGCTGGTTGGTGCGCGAGTTCAGCACACCTTTTTCCCGCAGCCGGAAGCGCTGGCCGTTTCGCGTTCCCTGCGGAATCTTGAGCAGGGTGCGGCCGTCGATAGTGGGAACCTCGATTTTGGAACCGAGGGCCGCTTCCCACACTGCCACAGGCACCTGGATCTCGATATTATCCCCTTCGCGTTGAAAAAATGCGTGTTCCTCGACGCGCGTGTTGATGTACAGATCTCCGGGAGGAGCTCCCATGCTACCCGCGTTTCCCTTGCCGGGCACCCGCAGCCGCGACCCGTTGCGCGCCCCCGGCGGAATCCGCACCTCCACGGTTTCGGTCCTGGGCACGCGCCCGTCGCCGCCGCACGTAGGACAGGCGTTCCGCAGCCGTCCGCTGCCGCCGCATCGGGGACAGGTCAGGTTGAATTTCATCGCGCCCGCCATCTGGGTGACGTTCCCGGTTCCTTTACACTGCGGACAGGTGACTTCGCCCGAACCGGTCGAGCCCGACCCGTGGCAGGTTTCGCAGACATCGTACCGAGTGATATTGACCCGCGCCTGAGTGCCCTTGATGGCTTGCCAGAAGTCGATGTCCATCACGTATTCGAGATCGCCGCCCTTTTCCGGCTCCGGTTGGGGCGCTCCGCCCCGTCCGCCGAAAAACTGCGAAAAGATGTCCCGAAACCCGCCTCCGCCGCCTTCGGTCCGCCTTCCTGCTCCGGCAGCACCGCCGCTGGAGGTGAAGTCCGAGAAATCGAAGCCGCTAAAGTCCATGCCCGGGTGCGGCGCCGAGCCGCTCCCTGCGGAAGGCCCCGCTCCGGCAAACCCATTTTCCGAATAAAACCCGAACTGGTCGTACATCTGCCGCTTCTTGGAATCGCTCAGAATATCATAGGCTTCCTGAACATTCTTGAAGCGATCCTCGGCGGACTTGTCGCCCGGGTTGAGGTCGGGATGGTGCTTCCGCGCCAATTTGCGGTAAGCCTTCCGGATCTCGTCGGCCGAGGCTTTCCTCGCCACACCGAGGGTTTCGTAATAGTCGTGCTTGGGAGCTGACATACGTTGCCTGGAAAAAGCGGACGCCTGCGCGCCGCCGGAAACGGGTGGAGCGGGCCCGCGCCCGCCCCACCCGATCCGCGTTTACTTCTTGTCGTCGACGTCCACGAACTCGGCATCCACGACGTCGTCTTTGCCCTTGCCGCCGGAATCGCCGCCCGGGGGCGGAGCGTTGCCGTCACCTCCGGGAGGAGGCGCGGCTCCCGGCTGCGAGGAGGCCTTGTACATTGCCTCCGCCAGCTTGTGGCTGGCGGTAGTCAGCCGGTCCACCGCCGAGTTGATGGCCACCGGATCGTTCTCCGCCAGCACCTTCTTGGTTTCCTCGATGGCCGACTCGATCTCCTTGGCTTCGCTCTCGCTGACCTTTCCGCGATGCTCCTTCAACGTCTTTTCGACGTTGTACACCATGGCGTCTCCGCGGTTGCGCGCCTCGATCGTATCCCGCTGCTTGCGGTCGTCGGCGGCGTGCGATTCGGCATCCCGCGCCATCTTGTCCACTTCGTCCTTGGACAGGCCCGAGGAGGACGTGATGGTGATCTTCTGTTCGTTATTGGTGGCCCGGTCCTTCGCCGTCACATTCAGGATTCCGTTGGCATCGATGTCGAAGGTGACCTCGATCTGCGGAACTCCGCGCTGGGCGGGAGGAATGTTGCCGAGCTGGAACACGCCCAGCAGCCGGTTGTCGCGAGCCATGGCCCGTTCGCCCTGGAAGACTTTGATTTCGACCGACGGCTGATTGTCCGAAGCGGTGGAGAAGACCTCGCTCTTGCGCGTCGGAATGGTGGTGTTGCGCTCGATCAGTTTCGTGAACACTCCACCCAGCGTCTCGATTCCGAGCGACAGCGGCGTCACGTCCAGCAGCAGAACGTCCTTCACTTCTCCGCCCAGCACGCCGCCCTGAACCGCCGCGCCCACCGCGACCACTTCGTCCGGGTTGACGCCCTTGTGCGGATCCCTCCCGAACAGTTCGCGCACCGTCTGCTGGATGCGCGGCATGCGGGTCTGGCCGCCGACCAGCACGACCTCGTCGATCTGCTGCGGCGTTACGCCGGCATCCGTCATCGCCTGTTTGCAGGGCCCAACGGACCGCTGCACGATATCCTCGACCATTTGCTCGAACCGCGCCCGGCTCAGCCGCATCTGGAGGTGCTTGGGGCCGGTTGCATCCGCGGTGACAAACGGCAGATTGATCTCGGTCTCGAGCAGCGTCGAAAGCTCCATTTTGGCCTTTTCGGCAGCTTCCTTCAGGCGCTGGAGCGCCATCTGGTCGCGCGAAAGATCGATGCCGTTTTCCTTCTTGAACTCAGTCACGATCCAGTCGATAATGCGCTGGTCGATGTTGTCGCCGCCCAGGTGCGTGTCGCCGTTCGTGGACTTCACTTCCACGACGCCGTCACCCACTTCCAGGATCGAAATATCGAACGTGCCGCCGCCGAAGTCGTAGACGGCGATGGTTTCATTCTTCTTTTTGTCGAGCCCGTAGGCGAGCGCCGCAGCCGTCGGTTCGTTGATGATGCGCATCACTTCGAGGCCCGCGATCTTACCCGCGTCCTTGGTAGCCTGGCGCTGCGCGTCGTTGAAGTACGCGGGCACGGTGATCACCGCCTGGGTGACCTTCTCCCCGAGGTACGATTCGGCAGCCTCTTTCAGCTTGGTCAGGATCATTGCCGAAATTTCCGGGGGAGAGTATTTCTTTCCCGAAATGTCGATCCGGACATCGCCATTGTCGCCGCTGGCCACCCGGTAAGGGACCATCTTCTGCTCTTCACTGACCTCGTCGTTCCGCCGGCCCATGAAGCGCTTGATGGAAAACACGGTGTTTTCCGGATTGGTGATGGCCTGCCGCTTGGCAACCTGCCCGACCAGGCGTTCGCCGCTCTTGGTGAACGCGACTACCGAGGGCGTCGTACGGGCGCCTTCCTGATTGGCGATCACCGTTGGCTGGCCACCTTCCATTACGGCCACAACCGAGTTGGTCGTGCCCAAGTCGATACCGATTATCTTTCCCATTGATTCTCTTAAAGCCTCCCTCGTGATGAGCTTACGACTACTGCCGCCGGAGGGCGGCCGGTTAGCACAGAACCATTATGAAACTTTAGTGGGAGCTTGTCAAGTATTGGTTGAGTGAAAGATACTCAGATTTTTAGGGCTCACGCGACCGGTCCAGCAGAATGTCCACCAGCGCCGGATGTCCATCGAGCGGCCGGGTAGCGGCAATTTCAACGCCCGAATGGACCCGAGCCACCCGCTTTAAAAGAACAGGCAAGTCGCGCTCCAGATGAGTTCCGAGGGTCAGGAAATAGGGGATAACCAGCACCTTGGCAACGCCGGCGGCTGCCAGCCGGGCCACCGCGCCGTCGAGATCGGGCTTGCCCAATTCGAGGAATGCCGCTTCCACGTGCGTGTAACCGCCTGCCTGCTTGAGGGCCGCAGCCACGGACCGAACCGCCTCATTGGCGGATTCGACCCGTGACCCATGCGCGAAAATCACGATCCCGGTGGTCACGATCCAGCGATGTACGTCCTCATATGATGCAGTTCCTCGGTCTTTCGCGCCAGTTCGAAGTGCATCAGGTCGCGCATCGAAAGGAAAGCGAGCACCCGGGAGCCGCTGGTCACCGGCAGGTGCCGGCAGCCATGGCTGTGCATCAACTCCATGGCCTCTTCCAGGCTGGCCATCTCATCCACGGTTGCCAGGTGGGTGCTCATGACCTGCGCGATGAGGGTCTCCCGCGGATCCCGCCCTTCGAGCACCACGCGGTTCATCAGGTCGCGTTCACTGAAGACGCCCCGCAACTCACCGTCTTTCAGCACCAGGATGGCTCCGACACGAAGTTCCGCCATGCGGCGCGCCACATCGGCCACGGTATCAGTCTCTTCCACGGAGAAAAGATCGCGATTTCGGACGATATCTCGAACTCGGGACATGTCACCCCTCCTACACGGTATCGGGCACTATAACAGAAAAAACCCGAAAGCAACATCGTCTGATCAAAGGATACCGCCGCCCGGCGCGCGGCTGCTTCGGGCATTTCAATTATAAAACTGGCGTTTGTGTTCGTCGGCGTAGGCCTTCAGCCGGGCGGCGACCTCGGGAAATCGGGCGATCACGTTGGTGGTTTCGTACGGGTCCTCTTCCATGTCGAACAGCGATAGCTCGATGCCCTCCTGCCGGTACTTGCCCGCCGAGCCGTCGTGGCCGGCCTGGATCAACGTGCGGTACTCGTGCGGAAGGTGCAGCTTCCAGTGGCCGTCGCCGCTGATCACACCTTCGAATTTGCGGTTGGTGCAGAAGGCGTAATAGTCGTGCGGATTTTTGGCGCCGGGCTTGTTGGTAATCAGGTCCCAGACGTCCAGCCCGTCGATGGGGTTCTCGGGCAGCGCGGCGCCGGCGAGGCCCGCCATGGTGGGCAGGATGTCGATGGAGCCGAACATCCGGCTGGAAACCGTTCCGGCTTTGATCCGGCCCGGATAGCGCAGGATGCAGGCGCTGCGGATGCCGCCGTCGAAGCCGGTGCCCTTGGCCTCGCGGAACGGCGTCTTGCCGGCATGATTGCCGTACGAGGTCCAGGGGCCGTTGTCCGATGAGAGCATGACCAGCGTGTTGTCGTCGACCTTGGCCGTTCTCAGCGCCTTCATGATCTCGCCGACAGACCAGTCCATCTCTATCGATCACGTCCCCATAGAGCCCTTTGCCGGACTTACCCCGGAACTTGTCGCTGCAATACAGGGGCACGTGCGGCATGGAGTGGGGAACGTAGAGCAGGAACGGATTGTCCTTCGCGCGGCCGATGAAATCGACGGCATGCTCGGTATACCAGGTGGTGAGCATGTTCTGGTGTTCGGGCAGCACGCGCTCGATCTTCACTTTGCCGTTTTCCCAGAAATGCAGAGGATACTTGCGGTAGGCCTGCGGGTTTTCCGGATGGAACTCCCACATGTCGTTGGAGTACATCAGGCCGCAGGATTCGTCGAAGCCGCGCGCCGGCGGACGGGTGTCGGGCTGGTCGCCGATGTGCCACTTCCCGAATACCGCGGTGCGGTAGCCGGCGGGCTTCAGCACCTGGCCGAGCGTGGCGAAAGTCGGATCGAGGCCGCGCGCGCCGGGCGCATGCGCGCCGAAGACCTTGGTCCGGCCCGGGTAGCATCCGCTGAGCAGCGCGGAACGCGAGGCCGAACAGACCGCCTGGGGCACGTAGAAATTCGTGAACCGGCATCCTTCGCGGCGAGCCGCTCGGCGTTCGGCGTCGGATATTCGGTATGCCCGAAGGGCCGGAAATCGCGCATAGCCGGAATCGTCGAGGAAGATGATGACGAAGTTCGGCTTCTTTGGCTGGCCCGGGAGCACGGAGGGCAGCGCCAGGCCGGAGGCGCCGAGGGCCCCCAGCCGCAAAAAGCTTCTTCGGTCGGTATTCATGATGTCAGCCCCATTTCCGGCAACCAGCATACCCGGAGAACGGCGCCGGTTCAAATGGCGCCGTACCCGCGACTTCTCACGTTTCGCGGGCAGCCGCGGTGTGCAAACGCTCAATCGGCAGGCGCCGGTGGAGCGCCATGGCTTGGACGGCCACGACGGACGGCGTTATCAGTATAGAAGGGCATGAACATTTTTCTGTCGACACTGAAAAAGACGGTGCAGGAATTTATCGACGACGACTGCCCGTCGATGGCCGCGGCACTGGCGTATTACACGGTCTTTTCCCTTCCCGCGCTGCTCGTGGTCGTGATCACGACGGTGGGCTCCATCTTCGGGCGGGCGGCGGTGCAGGGAAGAATCGAAGACCAGATCGGGGGGCTGATCGGACCGCGTGCGGCCCAGCAGGTGGAGACCATGATCGCGCAGGTGAGCCTGTCCGGCTCCGGGCTGATTGCGACGATCCTGGGGGTGGCCGCCGTCGCATTTGCCGCCACCACCGCGTTCGCCCAGCTGCAATCGTCGTTGAACCGCGCGTGGGACGTGAAACCGGACCCGGCGACCAACGGCCTCAAGAACTTCATCCTGAAGAGAGTGCTCTCGTTCGGAATGATCCTTGCCATCGGTTTTCTGCTGCTGGTTTCCCTGGCACTGAGCGCGGCCATGAGCGCTTTTGGCGACGTCCTGACCGGCTATCTGCCCGACTTCCTCTCCGGCGGCTTGCTCCGGTTCGCGAGCGCCGTGCTGTCCTTCGCAGTCTTCACGGGGCTTTTCGGCGCGCTGTACAAAGTGCTGCCGGATGCACAGGTGGAGTGGCGAGACGTGAGCATCGGCGCGGTAGTGACGGCGATTCTGTTCGTTTTGGGCAAGTACCTGGTGGGGCTGTATATCGGACGAAGCGACGTGCTCAGCCCTTATGGCGCGGCCGGGTCGCTCGCGCTGATTTTGGTGTGGACCTACTATTCCGCCATGATTTTCCTGCTGGGCGCTGAGTTTACGCAGGTATGGGCCGCCAACCACGGCCGCACGATTGAACCCGAACCCGGCGCTGTGCATATAGTCCGAACGGAGCAGGAGGTCCGCGGCTAAGTAACTCCGCTCGACCGCCTGCGGCAATGGTCGGAACGATACCGACGAGGGTGCCCGGCCGTCAGCCACAGGGCGGCAGGAATAGCATAGTAATCGTGGAACTTAGAAAGCCGGTACTCATCCGGGTCATCGTTGCGCTGGCGGCTTTAGTGTTGCTGATGTCGATCGGGGTGTACTTCTACATGCAGGGGTCGCTTCAAGACTAATCCGGCCTGCGAACACGAGAGGCTCGCGATGAGGTGGTGACCTGTTCGCGGACCCGACTCCTGTGAACCTGCGCCAGTCTGATCCGGTGAACCAACAAGCTACATCTTTTCCTTGATGCCCTTGCTCAGCAGCCACCAGTTCACCGGATAGGAGGTCAGAAATCCGGCCGCCATCGCGATCTGCATCATGAACCAGAAGGCCGGATCGGTTTTCGCCAACTCCTCCGAAAGATCCCGAACCGCACGATGGCCATCCAACCGTACATACCCACCTGCCAGGCCGTGAGCGACAACGTGTCCGCCTTGATCGCCTGAACCAGCCCCTCGCGAAAACCGAGATTTCGCATGGGAGCGATGGTGAAGTACTGAAAGGCGACACCGAGCAGATAGGCGCAAATGAAGTCGATGGCCCATGCGCCGAACATGGCCACACCGGCGATGGTAAAAGGCACGGCGAAGTGGATCCACTCGGCGATGAGGTCGCCGAGCGAGCAGCCGGCGCCGCAATGCGAGGCGGCGATCGCCACCGCCTCGGGTTTCGGCCGTTCCATGCCGGGGTTTTTTCCACCCCGCTTTTTCGCTTCTTCAACCCGCTGGTGCGTCGTCTTCCGGCCGAAATGGAAGTACGCCCACAAGCCCACGGGCCCCGACCACAACGCGGTCACAGGCCAGACGACGTCCATGATCCACATGTGCTGCCTGTTTCCGCGCACGATGTCGGAACCGATAATCGCGGCAGAGCACACGGCCGCCAGCAGCGAAACGACAGCCACATTTTCCAGCCATACAGGAGGAGCCATAAGTCACTTTCCGTTCTGTCTGTATCGGATAACTTCGGGGTACGAGGCCTTGTCACGGGCGCGAAACGTACGATTTTTCCTTTATCTGGCGCGGTGATGACGCTGCTGATCTCAGGGTAACTGCCTGGCGGGTCTATGCGCATCCCCACAAGCTATGAATTACTTAGAGCGGAGTGATCGCGCACACGGGCCGGAGCGGCTCATGTCATGAACTTAACGGATGCGCGGGACAGGCCCGTGAAATACTTTTAGTGGGGTCAAGGAGCGAATACATGTCGGGTTGGAAGATGTTCGTGCTGGGCGCGATTGCGGGCGTGGCGGGCGTCCTGATTTTGGTCTTCGGATACTTCCTGCTCGGGATTGCACCCGCCAGCGTCTCGGCCGCGCCGATGCCGTTCGAGCGATATCTTTCGCATCATGCTTTGCACGCACAGGTGGAAGGCGCCGCGGATACCGCCGCACCCATAGAGCCCACAGAGGCCAACCTGCTGGCCGGAGCGCGGCTCTACCGCTCCTCCTGCGCCTTCTGCCACAGCCTTCCGGGCCAAGGCAAAACGAAGGTTCAGGAGGGCATGTACCCGAAGCCCCCAGAGCTGCTGAGCGGCAAGGGCGTGACGGACGATCCGGTAGGCGAGACGCACTGGGTGGTGAAGAACGGCATCCGGCTGACCGGAATGCCGGCGTTCGATAAGGCGTATTCAGACCGGCAACTATGGGAAGTCAGCCTGCTGTTATCCCGCGCGCACGAGCTGCCGGCCTCCGTTCAGCAACTGTTGTCGCAGCGCGACGAAGTCCCGGTATCGAGCCGGCAGTGAGCCTTACACAGGCTCGTGCGTGAAAGCGGTGAACACCGCCTGGTATTCGCGCTCGATCCGGCGCCGCGACCATTCGTCGCTCCAGCGCGCAGAGGCATCGAGCGCGTGTCGCGCCTCTTCGGCAAGCGCGTCGCGATCCTCGTCGCGGCGAATGAAAGGCGCCATGTCGCGAATCGCCTCCATGAGGCGGCTGATCACCATCTCGTGGGTTTCGCCGTAGCGCCGGACCGATCCAAGCGAGGTCCGCGCCATTTCCGCGAACGTAACCGGCCTGGTGATGACTCGGATGTGACCCTGCTCGTCCCGCCTGTGCCCCGAGGGGATTGTCCTGCCGGCGAGGCGGCTCAGGGCGGCGCTGAGCCGGTCCAGACACTCAATAGCGGTAAACGGATCGTTGATTCCAGGCGACAGCGCGCGAACCGCGATCTCGGTTAGCTGCCGGAACAGGAAGTCGATATCCTGCGTGGCCGTCCTGCGTTCACCAAGCCCAAAGGTTCCGCGCAATGCGCCGCAGACTTTGTCGTCCAGCCCGCGGCCCGGCTCGATGCGAACCAGGCTGTCGCCCGTGCGGACGAAGTCTCCGGGATTCGCGGCAACTTCGATCACCAGGCTGTGTTCGACCGCCAACTTCAACAACTCGTCGCCATCGATGAACTGGACGTAGCCCGTCTCGAGGCTGGGCACTGCGGTCTCAGTGCCCGCAAACTGGAATTTCGGCTCCGCGCCCTCACCGTCGCCGCTGCCGATCTGATCCGGATACAGGCTGTCGATGGCGCCCTCGAGTTCCCGCCCCACGGCCGCGATGAGACTGGAGGCCTGGATCGACTCGGCGGCGTAATGAACGAAGAAGATCAGGACTCCAATGCTGGCCACAGCCAGCAGAATTCCGAAAGTGACGGAGATGTACGGTACGAAGTCCGTCGATTGCGTGCCGCGAACCGTGCGGAGAACCAGAAGGCAATAGACGAAGGTCGCAACGAAACTTCCGAGCACCACCTGATTCGACCGGTCGCGGATGAAAGTCCGGAGAATGCGAGGTCCGAACTGTTGCGAGGCGAGCGAAAGCAGCACCACCGTGATCGAAAAAACGACGCCGGCAACCGTGATCATAGAGCCAGCTATGGCGGCCAGCACCGCGCGGGCTCCCTCGGGTCCGCCCGCGTAAAACCAGCCTAGCTTCTCGATCACTTTGCCCCTGATTGCGTTGTCCACGTGGATCCCGACCACCGACAGGGCGGCGGCTCCCAGCACCATCCCGGAAGGGATAAACCAGAAGCTGGTCCGTACTTTTTCGAGTAACCCCAGAGTTGTAACATTCATCGCATTGGGAAGCTGGCTCCCGGCGTGGCGCCGGTTCGTCAATGTATGTGCACGCCGGATGCCGGAAAACTGATGTCACATCCGGATGTGCGTCTCAACACCCCGATTGCGCTTGGCCGGCTCGCGTACGAACGTTTCGATTGGCCACTCACGCGGGCGCAACCTGGCTCATGCCGGATACTGAAAGAGTAAAGGAGGCGTTCCGATGAGATCCAAGGTTTTGGAAAGCGGCGAGGCAAAGTCCTGGGCTGTCATTCTCGAGACCGGCGACGAATTTTCCGAGTGCCTCAATCGCTTTGCCGCCGAAAATCGCCTGAGCGCCTCCAGTTTCACAGCCATTGGCGCCTTTCGGGACGTGGTACTGGGGTATTTCGATTGGGAAAAGAAGGATTACCGTCGGAACTCCATTTCCGAACAGGTGGAAGTGCTCACGCTTGCGGGCGATATTTCGCTGGACAGTGGCAAGCCCAAAATTCACGCGCACGTCGTGGTCGGGAAGGCCGACGGCACGGCGTGGGGCGGACACGTGATGGAAGCGCACGTAAGACCCACGCTGGAGATTGTCATTCGCGAATCGCCGCGCAACCTGGAGAGGTCCTACGATCCCGAGTCCGGACTGAACCTGATTCGACCCTAAAGGAAACCGTACACAAGTGTAACCGCGTCCGCGGGCGAAGTTGCTTTCCAGACATCGCTCGACTTAGCAGCGGACTTACACTGTCACCAGGAGGGTACAATGTTAGGTTTTGCAATTGGTGCGCTGGTTATCGCGTTGATCGCCGGCGCGCTGGGCTTCACGGGTGTGGCCGCCGCCGCGGCCACGGTCGCGAAGATCGTTTTCGGCGTCTTCCTGCTCATCGCCGTGGTTCTGTTCATCATGGTAGTGCTTGGAATTGGAGCAGTGGCTTAAATGCGGAATGGAGCGCGGCCCGCTCTTCCGCTTCTCGCAATGATCCTGGGCGCGGGCCTGCTCGGCGCCTGCCGGCCGGTATCCCAGCGGGTGGAAAACACCCCTCCCCCAGGTAAACCCGCTCCGCCACGGCCGGGCGTGGAGTCGTATTCATCGGTTGTCGACCGGGTTATACCGGCAGTGGTGACCATCCGATCGCAAAGGCGGGTGCGGGCTCCCCGGCAATTTCCGTTTCCTTTCCCGTTTTCGTTCGGCCCTTCCCAAAGGGAATCCCAAGGAGAAGGAGCAATCCAATACGGCTTGGGTTCCGGAGTGATTGTTACGGCGGACGGCCATTGCCTGACCAATCACCACGTCGTGGATGGGGCGGAGGAAATTCGCGTTGAACTGCGGGACGGGCGGGTGATGCCGGCCCGGTTGCTCGGGTCGGATGCTCCAAGCGATCTCGCCGTGCTGGACATCGACGGGAATAACCTGGCGGTGCTGCCGCTCGGGGATTCGGATGCCGTTCGCGTTGGAGACGTGGTGCTGGCCGTGGGCAATCCGCTCGGCGTCGGCACCACCGTGACAATGGGGATCATCAGCGCGAAAGGCCGTACGACGGGGTTGAGTGACGGTACATTCGAGGACTTTCTCCAGACCGATACGGCCATCAATCGAGGCAACTCCGGCGGGCCGCTCGTCAATACCAACGCCGAACTGATCGGCATCAACTCGCAGATTCTTTCGCCCACCGGGGCCAGTATCGGAATCGGATTCTCGATCCCTTCGAACATGGCGCACAATGTGATGGATCAACTGGTGCGCACTGGACATGTCCGCCGGGGACAATTGGGCGTGAGCATCCAGCGCGTCACGCCGGAGATGTCCGCGGCTCTCGGGCTCAAGGAGGCGCGCGGCCAGATTATCAATTCCGTGACCGCGGGGGGACCGGCCGACCGCGCTGGCCTGAAGCGGGGCGATGTTATCGTGGCGCTCAACGGAGACCCGGTGGAAGACGGCAACAAATTCCGCAACAAGATTGCGACCACGGCGCCGGGCTCGGAAGTGACACTGACCGTGATCCGCGACGGAAACGAACGGAAGGTGACGGTTAAACTAGGCGAATTCCAAATGGCTGAGGCGGGCGGCGATGAGTCCCCCGCCGCCGCACAAACCGGCGCGAGCGGCAAACTCGGCATTTCCGTCGTGCCGCTGACGCCCTCGCTGGCGGCGCAACTGGGCGTGGATCGCGGCGCCTCGGGCGTAGTCGTCACAACGGTCGATCCCGAAGGACCGGCGGGCGAGGCGGGTGTTCGAACCGGAGATGTGCTTTTGGAAGTGAACCGCAAGCCCGTGCGGTCCGCGGCGGACGTGACCGGCGCCATGTCAGGCTCCGGTCCGCTTCTCATGCTGCTCGACCGCAAAGGGCAGACCTTCTTCGTGACCGTCCAACCTGGATCGTGAGGGCGGCACAGGGCCGCCCCGTCTGCCTGCCGATATTACACTAATACCAATAAGGGTAGTAACCGTAATAAGGGTTACCCCAGTCTGAGTTATTCATTCTGGTTTCCCAGCTCAGGCCGATGTTGTTGCGCACCGACTTCACGCCCGGGACCTTGGCGGCCGCCTGGACTGCACGATTCGCGTCGCCGTATGTTTTCGCGTCGCCCGAAAGCGTGACTACGCCGCCATCGGCATCCACTTCAATTTCCCACTGGCCCGCTGAGACGTCCCACCCGAACAACCAGTCCTGATCGGCTTTGGCATTGAGTTCGCGGCCGATGGCCTGCGCCGCATCGCGTGCCAGGCGGTCGTCCGGAACATCGGAGCGCCGGTTGGTGGCGTACTGGCTGTCGACCTGGAGCTTGTTTTCTACGTCGTAAACGCCCGGCGTCCTATTTGCGATGCGTTCGGCACGCTGCTTGGCGTTCTGGTCGGCCACTTTGCCCGTCAACGTCACAGTGTGCTTCCGTGCCTGGACCTGAATGTCGGAGCCGAACAGCGACAGGCTGTCGTAGAGCCGGTTCTGGACCCGGTTCGTGAGTTGCTCGTCGCGCGAACCCATCTGGTCCATGGTGGACGTGGTGCCCGTACGATCCCGATCCATGGTGACGTGGTGCCCGTACTGATCCCGATCCGCCTGATTGTTGTTGTTGTTCTGCCAAGCCAGGACGGGCATTGGCGCGGCCAGCGCTGCAGCCAGCCCGATCGTTGCTAAGTAGTTTCTCTTGACCATATTGAAAACTCCTCTTTTCAGTATGGGGCGGCGTCAATCTGCATGTGTTCATAAGTTGGCACTACGTGGATCAATGGCTGTCCGCGCGTTAAGAAACTATCTAAGTCAGAGTCGATGCAGCGAGTTATCGTTAATTACGTCGCAAGTGCGGGATTATGGCGGAGCACACTGGGCAGCTCCGAAGTCATTCCGTGAAGTCCAGGCTCAGTTCCCACTCGAGCCTGGAGGCGAGACTGACCGCTGGCGATGACGATGAGCGGGTTCGCAACCAGTTGGCGAGTGAGCGGCCGGCCCTCGCGCCTCAGCAGCGGAGGCTGCAGATCGGCTGCATCGAAGATTGCAAAATCGAGCAGGCCGCGCTCGAGAAACGGCGCGAGCGCCTCGTGCCCGGCGATGTGATCAAGCAGCGGGCTACTCAGGTCGGCGCAGACGTGGCGCGTGCGGATGTGCCCCAATCCCCCTCGGTCCAGAAGCCGCCTGAGATCCTGGGTGAACAGAAATGTGAAGCGTCCCGTGCCGGGTTCGAGTTCCAGGATAATGGACCGGTTGCGCGGGATCGAGGCCGCCGTGCCAGTCGCCGATCCACGATGATACGAGGCTCGCATATGCGCGGCTGATCGCCGGATACGACGTAATTTGAAAGGGGATGCCGACCGGCTGAAACGCTTCGCGTCCGGCGGCCTCGTAAAAGCGGCGCTGGCATTCCAGATCTCGGACTGCGACAAACGCATCCAGGGTGCCGGCACCGCCATCGTGCTAGACCTTGAACCCGACTCCTTTGCTTTCTTCGTCTGTTGCTGCTCGTAAGTGCTTCTTACAACCGGTAGTACGATTGTATCCACTGCGAAATCCGCGCGTGTCCGAGTAGGATGACAAACTGCCGCCAGGACAGTTAGGCTACCTGCATCAGGAGCGCGATTTTGAATACAATTCAGTTACTTTTGGCGTTTACCGCCGCGCTTTCGGTCTTGCCGCTAGAGGCGCAACCTTGCGTCAGTCTGACGGCCGCCGGGTGGCCGTATACCCAAAACTTCGACACGCTGGCTTCCACGGGAACCTCCGCCGCGCTTCCGGCCGGCTGGTTTTTCAGCGAAACGGGCAGCAGCGCAAAGAACGACGGTATGTACTCGGCATCGACGGGGTCGGACACGGGCGGCGACACGTACAGTTACGGCGCGTCGGGTAGTTCGGAGCGTGCCTTCGGAATGCTGTTGAGCGGAACGCTGACGCCACGCATCGGCGCCCGTTTCGTGAACAATACCGGGGCGGGCATCACCCGGATTTCGGTCGCCTATCGCGGCGAGCAGTGGCGGTACGGCGCCACGGGCAGGCCGGCGGACCACATCGATTTTCAATTCAGCACGACTGCTTCGAGCCTCGCCACGGGCACGTGGACGGGCCACAGTTCGCTCGACTTCACCAGCCCGGTCAATTCCGGGAGCACGGGCGCGCTGAATGGCAACGCCAACGCGGTGAACATCAGTTCCACCATCGACGGCCTCAACATCGGGGACGGCGCGGCGTTCTGGATTCGGTGGCTCGACTTCGACATTTCGCCCGGCTCGGACGACGGTTTGGCCGTGGACGATTTCTCGCTGACCCCGCTGGTCGATTCCGGCGTCTCGGTGCAGGATCTAACTCTCAATGAGGGCGATGCCGGCACTACCGCATTCGATGTAAAGGTCACCCTGGCGGCGCCGGCCGGCCCCGGCGGGGTCACTTTCGATATCGCCACCGTCGACGGCACGGCCCTGACCGGTTCGGATTACGTGGCGCGGTCGCTCACCGCCCAAAGCATCGCCGAAGGGAATTCGACCTACACCTTCACGGTGCAGGTGATCGGCGACACTATGTTCGAGGCGAACGAGAGCTTCCAGGTGCAGGTGACCAACGTTTCCGGAGCCGAAGTGGCGAAGGATACCGGCACCATCACGATCGCAAACGACGACGTGGTGCCCATCAGCCAGGTGCAGGGGCCGGGGAACGGCTCCCCCTACGCCGGACAGGCGGTGGCGGTGCGCGGGATCGTGACCGGGCGAAAGTCCAACGGCTTTTTCATGCAGACGCCGGACGGCGCCGGGGACGCCGATCCGGCGACTTCGGAAGGAATTTTCGTTTTCACGAGCAGCGCTCCGCCCTCCGCCGCGGCCGTAGGTAACCTGGTGCAGGTCAATGGAACGGTCTCCGAGTTTCAGCCGGAAGCGAACGGCCCGAGTTTGACCGAGATCGGCGGCGGCCCGGCCGTGACCCTGGTTTCGACCGGCAACGCGCTGCCCGAGCCGGTGCTGCTCACAGCGGCGGACACCGATCCCGCCGGCGGGCTGTACCAACTCGAAAAGTACGAGGGAATGCGCGTGAAGGTCGATTCCCTGACGGCAGTGGCGCCAACCGACGGCTTCCTTTCGGAAGCGAATGCCACCTCAACGTCCGACGGCGTCTTCTACGGCGTGATTACCGGAATCGCACGTCCCTTTCGCGAGCCCGGCATCGAGACTCCCGACCCGCTGCCCGCGGGCGCGCCGTGCTGCGTGCCTTACTGGGACGCGAATCCCGAGCGGCTGCGTGTGGACAGCGACGCGCAACGGGACTTGGCGGGCGCACCCGTGCCGGCCCTCGACGTGACCACCGGGGCGGTGATTACGAACCTGACGGGCCCGCTCGATTACGGCTTCCGCGCCTACACCATCGATCCCGATCCCGGGACGCCGCCCGGCGTGACGGGCAACATTGTCGCGACGCCCGTTCCGGCCCCCGCTTCCAACCAGGTCACTGTCGCTTCGTTCAACATGGAGCGGTTCTACGATACGGCGAACGACCCGGCGGTGAGCGACGTGGTGCTGACGCCGGCGGCCTATGCGAACCGCCTGCGCAAGGCCTCGCTAGCTCTCCGCCACATCCTGCTGCTGCCCGATATCGTGGCCGTGCAGGAAATGGAAAACCTGGGCGCGCTTCAGGACATAGCCGATCAGGTCAATAATGATGCGGCCGCGGCCGGACTGCCGAACCCCGCCTATACGGCGTACCTTGTGGAAGGCAACGATGTGGGCGGCATCGATGTTGGCTTCCTGGTCAAGCCCGCCCGCGTGGACGCGCTCGGCGTGACGCAGGAAGGCAAGTCGACGACTTACGCGACGCCGGCGGGCGCGACCGAATTGCTGAATGACCGGCCCCCGCTGATCCTGACGGCGTCGGTACGCGGGCCGGGCGGGTCGGCGGCGTTCCCGATCACCGTCATCGCGAACCATCTGCGGTCGCTTAACGGGATCGACGACCCTGCGGACGGCCCCCGCGTGCGCGCCAAACGTAAGGCGCAGGCGGAGTTCCTTGCGGACCTGATTCAGGCCAGGCAGGCGGCGAATCCGGCCGAGCGCATCGTGGTGGTGGGCGACTTCAACGCGTTTCCGTTCAGCGATGGTTACGTGGACGTGACCGGCACGGTGCGGGGCACGCCGACAGCGGCGTCCAACGTGGTGCTGGCCAGCCCGGACCTGGTGAGCCCGGACCTGGTGGACGCGTCGGATACGGTTCCCGCCGCCGAACGTTATTCCTATGTGTTCGAGGGCAGCGCGCAAACGATCGACCAGGTGCTGTTCACACAGAACCTCCAGCCGTACTTCGCGGCTCTGGCCCATGGCCGCGTCAATGCCGATTTTCCGGAGGTCTACCGCAACGACCCGGACCGGCCCGAGCGGCTCTCCGATCACGACCCGGCGGTCGCGTATTTCCGCTTCCCGGCGGCCGACCTGGGGCTGAGCATTACGTCGGCGCCGGCGCCCGTCACCGGTCAGAACGTGGCGTACACTTTGTCCGTGACGAACACGCTTGCGGAAGCGGCGGCGGAGGTGATACTGACCGCCACCGTGCCGGCAGGACTGGCCACGTTCCAGTCCCTGGCGGCGCCAGCTGGATGGATGTGCGCCACGCCGGTGTTTGGCAGCGCGGGCGTGGTCACGTGCCGGAAGCCGTTTCTCGCAAGCGGCGCCAGCGAATCGGTCACGCTGGCGGTGACCGTCGATTGCGAGCTGGCCAACGGCACATCGTTGAACCTGAACGCCGCGGTTACTTCGGAGACGCTCGATTCGAATCCCGGCAACAACTCGGCGATATCCACGACGCTGGTATCGAATCCGCCTCCCGTGGTCAGCGCCGTGACCGTGGACACACCCGAGCTCTGGCCGCCGAACGGCAAGCTGGTGGACGTTCACCTTTCGTATGCCGCCAGCGACACGTGCGGCGGCGCGGCCTGTGTGGTGACGGTGCAAAGCAGTGAACCGTCGAATGCGGCGGGCGACGGAAACCGACCGGTGGATTTCGAAGTGGTGAGTCCGACACTGGTGCGCCTGCGCGCGGAACGTTCGGGAAACATCGGAGACCGCACTCACACCATCACGATCACCTGCACGGATCCGGCGGGCGGCGCCACCGTGCGTACGGCGACGGTGACGGTGCCGCATTCGCAATCGGGCAAGTGAACGCCGGGTGGGGCCGCAATGTCGCGATCGGGCTTGATCGGCCGGCGAGAGCAGCTTAACAGCGGCCTCCGCCTGGTGATCTAATGGAGCGGAGGAAACTGACGTGGCAACTCGTTTTTCACGAAGAAGGATGATGCAGGGAATCGGCGCCGCGGCTCTGGCCGAATCACTCGCGCCCCTGGAAGCGGCTCCGCCGGCGCGCAAGTGGCCTATCGAAGAGGGTCCGGATACGCCGAAGATTTGTCTGGCGCCGGGGGACGGCGGCGGGCCCCTACCAGCGGCGATGCAGCCTCCGGCTCCGAGCGCCACGGCAGGCGGACGGGGAGGCAGGGGTGGCGGAGGCGGCTACGGCGGCTTCCTCGCACCGCATCCCGAACCGGCGCCGGCGCCTGCGGAGGGAGCGGGCCCCGGAGGACGCGGAGGCAACATCGCAGCCAGCTACCAGCGCATTCGGCAACTGGGCGTAAGCTACCTGCTGGGCGTGGGCATGGGCGGCAGTCCGTGGACCGAGGAAAATGTCCGCCGTGCCGTGCAGACCGCGAAGGACGCCGGCCTGGTGGCGTACAACTCCATGATCAACCTGCCCGCCAGCGTGATTTACGGACGTGAGACGCGGGGTAAGGACATGGAGCCGTTTCTCGCCTCCATCGAGGCCGCGGGCAAGGGCGGGCTGCAGGTGGTGGAGTACAACTTTTACGCGCACCGCGGTATCGAAGGCTACTACGAGACGGTTGGCCGCGCGAAGGCGGGCTACACCGGCTTCGATAACGATCTGGAACTGCTGGTGAACGAAAACGGCCAGCTCGTGCAGCCGGTCTACCGCGACGAAAACGGGCAGATCACTGCGGAGACGCTTGCGGCATTTCCGGACGCGAAGAAGGTCAAGTTCAAAGACCTGCCGGCGCTTCCCAATGAAGGCGCGCACAAGCTGGATGAGATGTGGGCGAACATCACCTACTTTCTGAAGGCCGCAGTCCCGGCGGCCGAGAAGGCGGGCGTGCGGCTGGCGCTACATCCGAACGATCCACCGGCGCCGGTCAGCCGCGGGTCGCAGCAGATCATGGGAAGCCTGGATGGGTGGAAGCACCTCATCTCGATCGTGAACAGCCCGGCGAACGGGATCACGTACGACAGCGGCGTGACGCGCGAGATGGGGGAGGATTCGGTGGTGGTGGCCGACTATTTCGCGAGCCGCAAACGCATCAACCACGTGCATTTCCGCAACGTTTCGGTGGTGAAGCCTTACGAGAAGTACCAGGAGGTCTTCATCGACGCGGGCATGGCGGATATGTTCGGAGTGATGAAGGCGCTGGTAAAGAACAAATACACCGGCACGATTTATCCCGAGCACCCGCGCGCGTTCGATCATGATCGCGACCGGGTGCCCGCGGGCGGCCGCATCGGCGGATACCCAGGCGGCGGCGGGTACACGGGCATCGCCTACAGCGTGGCGTACACCCGGGCCATGATGCAGGCGGCTCTCGAGACGGTGTAAGCGGCCGCGGCTATTGTTGGTTCCCGGTCTCCGACGTCTTGGACGGGGGCAGACGGAAGCCGCGGTGCTCCAGATCGCGCGGATCGGTGGAGACCGGCTCTGCATCGCGCCAGAGCCAGCGCATCATTTCGGGCAGGATCATGCCGCCGAACTTCTGCCCGTGCAGGTTGATGCTCCAGGAGTAGTTCACGTCATAACCCTTTTGCGTGAGCGCGTTTTTCAAGCGGACGTTCTGGTAGAACCAGTCGCGCTTTTCATCGTAAGAGCCGTCGGCGCGGAGGGCGCGGTTGTCGTTGCGGCCGTCGCAAAGAAAAACGCGCAGGGGTTTCTTATCGGCGGCGAGAACGCGCTCGGGGTAAACAAATCCGCCCTGCAGATTGGTGAAGCTGCCGACGTTGCTCAGCACTTTGCGGAAGTGATCGGGGCGCTCCCAAGCGACGGCGAAGGCGGCGATGGCGCCGGAACTCGACCCGCCGATGCCGTGCTGCTCGGGATCCTTGGAAATGTTGTAATCCTTGTACAGCACCGGCATCAGCTCTTCGGTAATCACGCGGGCGTACTTGTCGTCGGGGGTGTTGTACTCGATGCCGCGGTTGGTGGTGCCGTCGCCCCAACCGGTTTGCGGGCTCGGTTCGGGCTGGTCGGGACGCCGCCCGGGATTGATGAACACGCCGATCATGACGGGGATCTCGCGGCGATAGATCAGGTTGTCCATCACGTTCTGGGTGCGCAGGTCGCCGTTTTCGTCCTTGAACGCCTGGCCGTCCTGGAACACCATCAGGCTGGCAGGGACCTTGGGATCGTACTGCGCGGGAACGTAGACCCAGAAGGTATGCTGGGTGCCGGGATAGACGCTACTTGGCAGTGTGTAGGGGCCGCGGATCTCGCCTTTCGGCACGCCTTCCTGTGGCATCGAGTCGGGACCCAGGCGGTATTGCGAATTCGGGTTCGGGCCGGGCGGCATGGGCTGCGGCGCGCCGCGGCCTCCGCGGCCGGGGGCAGCCTGTGGGAGCTGCGGCGCGGGAGCCTGGGAGAAGGCCGTCAGCACCGATCCGGCAATTGCCAGAGCGAAACAGAGTGCTGCTTTGTTGGTCATGAAATACCCTCTGAAGAAAGATGTTTCGGCAGCAGGGATCATGAACGCTATCTGGCGAGGCTTCTCCTCTTGGAAACAGCGAGAATCCCTGCACGCCGGATCAGGAGCATTATATACGCTGCCGACCCGGCGCGGAGGGCTCCACGCGATCTCAGGACGCGTGCTCGTCCGCCGAGGGGCCGTACATCCCGGGGATCGGAATGCCGTTGAGTCGCAGGTAAACAGTTAGTTGCGCGCGGTGGTGCACCAGGTGGTTCAGAAAACTCCGAATCACCTTGGTGCGGGGCTGGGTGAACGAGATCAGTTCGCCAAAACGAAAGCTCCAGTCCTTGGACATGTCGTCTTCTGTGGCGGCGCCTATACTGGAGCGCCCCTGCTCCACACTTCGATCGAAAATCTCCAGCAGCTCGGCCGTGGATGAGGCGATGTGCGGCTTGAAACCGGGCTGAAGTTCGAACAGTTCGCTCTCGAGCGCTACCTTCGGCCAGGAGGGCAGTTCCGCAACGTGCGTGGCGAGTCGATCGAGCGGCATTGATTTGGGGTGGGGGCGGTATTCGCGATGAGCGTCGTCGAGCGGAACGAGTTCGAGAAGCCGGCGCGTGTTCTTCATTTCGTCGTCAAAATCGATTGTGATCGTCTGGCATGTAGTCATAGAGAGAAGCTACGCCGGATTGCGGACAGCTTCGGTCCTCAATCAGTGGCAGAATGGGATTCATGCTGGAAACGTCGGCGCGGCTGTTGCGGCTGCTTTCGCTGTTTCAGGGTCGCAGATACTGGACGGGCGCGGGCCTGTCCGAGCGCCTGGAAGTCACGAGCCGCACATTGCGCCGCGATGTGGACAAGTTGCGCGGCCTGGGTTACCCGATCCACTCGACAGCAGGCGTCGAGGGTGGGTATCGGCTCGGCGCGGGATCTACCATGCCGCCGCTGCTGCTGGATGACGAAGAGGCGGTGGCCGTGGCGCTGGGGTTGCGATGCGCTTCCGCCGGGAGCGTAGCTGGGATCGAGGAGGCTTCCCTGCGGGCGCTTTCGAAGATGGAGCAGTTGCTGCCGCCGCGGCTCGCCCGGCGGTTTGCGGCTCTGCAAACCATGATCGTCACTCCGGCCGGCGGGGCGGCCGCCGTTGACGCGCGTCTCTTGTCTTCGATCGCTGCCGCCTGCCGCGACACGTTGACGTTGCGCTTCCGCTACCGCGATCATGCGGGAACCGCGACGGCGCGACTGGTGGAGCCACACCGCCTGGTGAACACCGGCAGACGCTGGTACCTGGTGGCGTGGGATACCGGGCGCGAAGACTGGCGGACGTTTCGCGTGGACCGGATTCAGCCACGCCCGGCGACCGGCGCCGCTTTTATTCCCCGAGATCCGCCGGCGCAGGATCTGGCGGCGTATGTTTCCAAAGGTGCCCGGGATGCGCCGCCGTGCCGTGCGCGGGTGAAGCTACTAGTATCGGCCGCAGAGGCCGCCGAACGGCTGCCGTTCTGCGCGGGCGCGGTTGAACCGGGGGACGATCACACCTGCTTCTGCGACCTGGCGGCTTCCACCTACGAAAACCTGGCGTTGTACCTTCTTCTCCTCGGCGTGGAGTTCGAACTGCGGGAATCGCCGGAACTCATGGAACAGGTGCGCATGCTCACATCCCGGCTGTGCCGGTCGATAGCGCCCGCTTGATGCGCGGAACGCCAAGTGCTAACAGCAATAAGAGGCAGGAGGCAGAATGGAAACGCATCGGCGCGAATTTCTAGAGGCGTTGGTGGTGGCGGCCACCGCGGGCGTGCTGCAATCGCAGACCCGCTCGGGAGATATGATCTACCGCACGCTGGGCAAGACTGGCGAGCGGGTTTCGGCAATCGGCATCGGAGGCTCCCACATCGGACAGGCTCCGAGCGAGCAGGAAGCAATCCGCATCATCCGGTCGGCCATCGATCGCGGCATCACCTTCATGGACAACTGTTGGGATTACGCCAACGGCAAGTGCGAGATATGGATGGGAAAAGCGCTCGCCGACGGCTATCGGAAGAAAGTATTTCTGATGACGAAGTTCGACGGCCGGACGAAAGCCGCGACGGCGAAGCAGATCGATGAATCGCTAGAACGCCTGCAAACCGACGTGCTCGATCTGATTCAGTACCACGAGAACATTCGCATGGAGGATCCGGATCGGTTCTTCGCGGACGGCGGCCCGGTGGAAGCCCTGATGGAAGCCAAACAGGCCGGCAAGATCCGCTACATCGGCTTCACGGGGCATAAGGACCCGGTGGTGCATTTGCGAATGCTGGAGATCGCGGCGCAGCACAAGTTTCATTTCGACGCCGCGCAGATGCCGCTGAACATCCTGGACGCGAGCTTCCGCAGCTTCGCGCACCAGGTTGTGCCGAAACTGGTGGAACAGGGGACGGCGGTGCTCGGCATGAAGCCTCTGGCCAATGGGGCCATTCCGCGCAACAATATCGCCAGCGCGGTCGAATGCCTGCACTATTCGTTGAGCCTGCCCACGTCGGTGGTGATCAACGGGTGCAACAGCATGGAGCGGGTTGACCAGGCGTTCGAGGCGGCGCGCACGTTCAAGCCGCTCACCAGCGCGCAGATCGAAGCGTTGATTGCAAAAACGCGCGAAGCGGCCCTGACCGGGAAATTCGAATTGTTCAAAACGTCCACCCGCTTCGACGGGACGGCGCAGCATCCCGAGTGGATGGGTTAGCCGGCGCGGCACTCCGTTCTGGAGCACGGCAAAGGTGCCGGGGCGCTAGAGTAAAGAAGATGCCCGGGAAACTGGTGAGTGGTGTCGTTGCGGCGGTTTGCACGCCGCGGCAGCCGGACGGCAGCCTGGACGAGCAGGCCTTGCGAAACGAACTCGAGTTTCTGATGGCGCGCAGCATACCGGCCTTCGCGGTGAACGGCGCGACGGGTGAATATTGCCTGACCGCGCCGCATGAGCTCGCGGCCATCGCCAGGATCGCGTCGGAGGTCACGGCGGGACGCGCGGAGTTGCTGTGCGGCATCGGGTCGGCGGGCTTCCGGGGATGCATCGCGAATGCCGAAATCGCCCTGGCCGCCGGGGCAAAAGCGCTGCTCCTACCGGCGCCACACTTCTTTCCTTACGCGCAGGAGGATGTCGAGATCTTCTGCCGCGAAGTGGCGGCCCGGGTAAAACAGCCCATCCTGCTTTATAACCTGCCGCAGTTTACCACCGGCTTTGACAGGGAGACGGTGGCGGCGCTAATCGGCGGCTGCGAGAACATCGTCGGGATCAAGGACAGCAGCGGTTCGCTCGACATCCTGCGCGCGTTGAGTTGTCCGGACAGCCGGGCGTGCCGCATTGTGGGCAACGATTCCGCCCTAGTCCAGGCTTTGCGGGAAGGCGTTTGCGATGGCGTCGTTTCGGGCATAGCCTGCGTCCTGCCCGAATTGCTGCTGGCGCTGTTCGAGGCGGGCGCGGAACCGGAATCGGACCGGTTCCGGGAGTGCGGCCGCCTGCTCGACGAGTTCATCCGGGCCATCGCCCCGTTCCCGGTACCGTGGGCGCTCAAATGGGTCGGCGAAGTGCGCGGGATCGTTCCAGCCCGATTTTCGCAACCGGTATCCGCGAGCCGGCTTCGTCAGGGCGCGGAGTTGCAGGCGTGGTTCGAGGAGTGGTTTCCCGGCTGCGAACTGCGGCTGTCGGCGACTGCCTGACACACGCCGCGCGACGCCTGTTATACTCGACGTTCTTTCTATGGCGAATCCGAAATATGCGCCTTCAGACACGCCGCCTCCGGTAGCGGAACTGGTGGACACGCTGAGCGACGGAACCAAGGTAAAGCGCCGCATTCCGCGCATGAGGGCCTGCAACGAGAAGGACGAAAAAGGGAAGCTGTGTGCCGGCCATCTTAAGCGCTGGTATTTTTTCGGCGACGAAGTGCAGCGGAAATTCGGCAAGGACGCGGAGATTTACCGCTGCGAACACTGTCACACCTTGTACCTGCCCAACCCTGAAGAGACGCCGCGCACCGGCACGCTCAGCTACTAAATACCAGGCTGGAGATCACAGCTCTTTATTGAGGTGCTTAAGCGTATCCCGATCTTGCCACGCGTGCTGGACGAGCGGTCGCGTGCCTAACGCTGCGGGGTCACCTTGACATTGGCGAAGTACCCGTCGGTGCCGGGTCCAACCCAGAAGGCGACGGTTCCGCTGGCAGGGGCGATCTTCAGGTCGTTGACAATCAGGCACGGTTGGGCCGCGCCGTTCACGTACAGCCGCGCTTTGGCGCCTGAAACGACGATCTTTACGGGGGTCCAGACCCCGGGCTCCAGGTCCACGTACGATTCGTAGAGGCCGGGGGTCTCGGAGCGGGTGCGCTGCCACGGCCAGTCGGGAAGGGAGACGTACTGGGTGGAGTGATTACGGCGAAGCTGGTCGTCGGCGCGGCCGTTGGTCGGGCGCAGGTAGAACAGCTCGAATTTCGGCGCCTGGGGCGGTACGCGGAAGGCGATGCCGATGAAACCGCGGGCGCCTTCCATGGCCCCGGCCGCCGGCGCGCCAGCCAAGTCGACTTCGATGGTGCCGTCCTGCATTTCCGAGCCGGCGACTACGGCGATATTCTCGCCCTCGGTTGCGCCCGGAGCGGGCGTCAGGTGGATCGCTTTCTTCCCGCGATAATCCACCATCTCCGCTTTGACTTTCCGGGGTTGCAGCCGGTCCAGGGTCTGCGCGCTCACCGCAGGGGCGAGCACCAGGACAGAGAGCAAAACAAGGATGCGCATCTTGCCTATTACATACGCGCCAAGAGGCCAGTGGTTCCGTTCTTTCCCGGCGGTACACTGGAAGTACCGCCTCCGACTTTTTCGGAACGGGCTGCGTCTATCCACCAGGAGCCAGGGAATTTGATCTTTCGGGCAGTTGAAGATGCCGACCTGATTCGGCAGGCTGCCCGGGGCGGCGTGGAGGCCTATAACCTCCTCGTGTCCCGGTGGGAGAAACGTGTCTACAATTACCTTTTCCGCCTCGCCCGAAACCGTGAAGACGCCCTGGACTTGACGCAGGACGTGTTCTTGAAAGCGTACCAGAACCTCCGGAAACTCGACGATCCAGGGCGATTCGCCCCCTGGCTGTACCGCATTGCGCACAACGAGGCCTATTCCATGTTCCGCAAGCGAAGGCCCGAAACGGATGTGGACGAGATCGAGCCGGAGGCAGTGGAAACCGGGGTTACGGTAGGGGGAAGTTCGGTCTTCCCCGTCGAGCTCAGCCTGGCTGTTGCCAGCGCTCTCGAGCGCCTTTCCCCGGACCAGCGCGAAGCCGTGGTGCTCAAGATTTACCAGGGCTTCAAATTCGACGAGATAGCGGAGATTCTTTCGTGTCCCGTTTCCACCGTCAAGTCCCGCCTGTATACCGCGCTCGAATTGCTGAAGGCGGAACTGGCTCCTGTGAAGAGCCGAGGTGTGTCATGAGTTGCTCGCCATTCGATCTCCGGGATTACTTCCTGAAGGAGCTGACTGACCCGCAGCAGCGCCAGGTGGAATCCCATGTCAAATCCTGCCAGTCGTGCCGCGAAGAAATGGAAAGGCTGCGTCTGACGGAAGCGGCGCTGTTTTCGCTCCGTGAAGAGGAAATCCCGCAGCGCATCGCATTCGTTTCGGATAAGATTTTCGAGCCGTCGCCGTGGCGCCGGGCGTGGGAGAGCTTCTGGGGCTCCGCCGCCCGCCTCGGCTTCGCTTCCGCTGCCATGCTGTCGGTTGCGCTGACGGTGTTCGCGCTGACACGTCCTGCTCCCGTGATGCAGGTGGCAACCGCGCCCGCAATAACGCCCGCGGCCGCAATAACGCCCGCGGCCGTGCAGACGGTCGGCGATACCGACATTCAGGCGCGCATCGACGCGGCCGTGGCCAAGGCGCTGGAAGCAGCCGAGACGCGGCAGTCGGAAAGGATTACCCAACTCGCCAGCGAAGTGCAGCAGACGCGTCTGCGACTGCAATGGGCGGCCGACGAATTCGAAAGGGCGGAGAAGCGGAACCGGGTGCTGACGATGGCCAGCAGTGGCCTGGGGCCGCCTGCCGAGCGGGGAGAATTCAAATGAGGCGGCTCGCCTTGCTCCTGATCGCGTCCGCTCCGGGTTGGGCGCAGATCAACAGCCAGGTGGCCAGCCTGGGCGGCTCGCCGACGGTGACGGCGCCGGCCCGCGTCCATGTGCCGCTTTCGTCGCTCAGCGAACTCGAACACCGCTTCAACGCCAAACTGGCCACGCTGGGCGGCGTGAACGATCCCATCGACATGCTGGGCACCACCCGGGGGCTGTACCTCGAAGGCTACGGGGTGGTTTTCACCACCGAGATGAGCCTGCTTCTGACACCCGGGATCAGCCCGTTCAAGCAGACCATCACGCAGCAGGAGAAGGTCCAGGTCCACCAGCGGAAGACCGAGCGGCTGCCGAAACTCAAGCAGGCGATGCAGGAATTCCTGCGCACCGCCGCCATGCAATTGACCCAGATTCCGGACAACCAGGAGTTTGTGGTCGCGGTCCGGCTGGACTATTACAAGTGGGAAGACACGCTGGGGCTTCCCGGGCTGATCGTGATGAAGGCCGACCGGAAATCGGCGGCGTCCAATAACTTCGAGCTGGAAGAGCAGTAGTGCCGGCGACGCATCCTCCAACACCCGAATCCGAGTCCGCGGCCAGCGAGCCGCGGTATCTGCGGCTGGGCGAGATCCTGATCGAGCGCGGCAAGATCGAGGCCGAAGACCTGGAGCGCGCGCTTGAACTGCAAATCGAGCGGGGCGACAAGATCGGCAAGATCTTCGTGGACATGGGCCTGATCGCGCAGCGCGACATGCTGGCGGCGCTTTCCGATCAGCTTTCGGTTCCGCTGGTATCGATCGAAGGGCCGCCGCCGGGCGCGCCGGAGATCGACGGCCTGTCGCATCGTTTTCTGCGGCAATGCCGTGCGTACCCGCTGGCGCTGGCCGATTCGACACTGACCGTGGCCATGGCCGACCCGCTCGATTTCGAGACGGCGGCCGCGCTGCGCGCCTTTTCGGGACTCGAGATCCGACCCGCCCTGGCGCCCGAGCAGGAGATTCTGGACGCCCTCGAAAAGTATTACGGCGAGAGCGAACGGCAGTCGTTCACGGGAGAGGGCGAGGAGGAGCAGGCCAGCGCCGACCTGGAACATCTGCGGGACATGGCCAGCGAGGCGCCGGTCATCCGCCTGGTGAATGCCATGATCGCCGAAGCGCTGGAGCGGCGCGCGAGCGACATTCACATAGAGCCTTTCGAGAAGGAATTCCGCGTCCGCTTCCGCGTGGACGGCGTGCTCTTCAACCAGGAGACTCCACCGCGCGAACTGAAGGCCGCGATTATCAGCCGCCTGAAGCTGATGGCCAAGCTGAACATCGCCGAACGGCGATTGCCGCAGGACGGCCGCATCAAGATCAAGATTTTGGGCCGCGAGGTGGACCTGCGCGTCTCCACGCTGCCGACGCTGTACGGGGAGAGCGTGGTGATGCGCCTGCTCGACCGCTCCGCCGGCGATTTTTACGACCTGCGGCGGCTGGGGTTCGATGAACACATGCTCACCCGCATGGAGCACTTCACCAGTTTGCCTCACGGCATCTTTCTGGTGACCGGACCGACCGGCAGCGGGAAGTCCACCACGCTTTACTCGGCGTTGAAGCGCATCAATCTGCCGGACAAGAAGATCATCACGATCGAGGATCCGGTGGAATACCAGATGGACGGCATCAACCAGATCCACGTGAACCCGCAGATCGGGCTCACGTTTGCAGCCGGTTTGCGCCACATCGTGCGGCAGGACCCGGACGTGATCATGGTGGGGGAAATCCGCGACCGTGAGACCGCGGACATCGCCATCCGCGCCGCGCTCACCGGGCACCTGGTGTTCTCGACGCTGCACACCAATGACGCTCCAAGCGCCATCACCCGGCTTACGGACATGGGCGTCGAGAATTACCTGATCACGTCCTCGGTAGTGGCTGTGCTGGCGCAGCGGCTGGTGCGCGTGATCTGTGCGAACTGTCGAGTCCCGTCCGGACGGGTGCTCGCACCGGATGGCACGATGGTGCCCAGCTTTCGCGGCGAGGGCTGTCCGGAGTGCAACGGCCGCGGCTATCTCTCGCGAGTGGGCATTTTCGAAATGATGGAGTTGAACGACGAGATCCGGCGGCTGATCATGTCCAACTCCGACGCCTCGGTTCTCACCGAAGCGGCGCGCCGCAACGGCATGCGCAATCTCCGCGAGGACGGGTGGAAGAAGATTGCCGATGGAGCGACCACGAAGGAAGAAGTGATGCGCGTCACGCAGGAATTCTGATGACCACTTTCTTTTTCCGCGCGGTGGCCTCGGACGGGAAAGTCCGCAGCGGCAGCCTCACGGCGGACAACGAAAAGCTCATCGCGAGGGAACTGCGCAAGCAGGGCCTCACTCCCATTTACGTGGGCGTGGCGCCGCGGGGATCCTCATTCGAGCTCAAGCTCCCCACCTTCGGAAGGGGGCGCCGGCGCGATGTTCTCCTTTTCACACAGGAACTCTCGACGCTACTCAATGCCGGCGTGCCGCTCGACCGCGCCCTCACCATCACCGCCGAATTGACCGAACGGCCCGCCTTCCGCTTCATCGTGCTGGACATTCTGCGCGTGCTCAAAGGCGGCAAGTCGATGGCGGACAGCCTGGCCACGCACCCGGAATATTTCTCCGACCTTTACGTGAACATGGTCCGCGCGGGCGAGGCCTCGGGCGCGCTCGGCGCCATCTTCGAACGGCTCTCCGAATTCGAGCGCTCGCGCGACGACCTGCGCAATTACATCATTTCGTCGATGGTGTACCCGGCGCTGCTGGCGGCGGTCGGACTCGGCTCCATCCTGCTGCTCCTTACGTTCGTCGTTCCCCGTTTTGCGTCCATCTTCACCGACTCCACCATGAAGATCCCGCTGCCGACGCAGATCATGCTGGAGGCGAGCCGCATCGTGAAGACGTACTGGTGGATGGGCGCCGGCACCGCAGCCGCGATTCTGATCGCGTGGCGAAGCTACACGCGGACGGCGGCCGGACGCATCTGGTGGGACGGCGCGCGCCTGCGGCTCCCGCTGCTCGGCGACGCGCTGCTCAAGGCGGAGACATCGCGATTCGCGCGCGCCATGGCGACGCTGGTTTCCAATTCGGTGCCGCTGGTGCAGTCGCTCGGAATCGCGGCGGCCACGCTGAACAACCGCACCATCGCGGCGGCGCTGGCGGGCGTGGCGCTGGGCGTCAAGCGCGGCGAAGGGATCGCCGCTCCCATGCGCAAAGCGGCCGTGTTTCCGCCGCTGGCCTCGCACCTGCTCATGGTGGGCGAGGAGACCGGGCGGCTGGACCAGATGTTTGCCCGCATGGCGGAGATTTACGAAAATGATACTCGCGCCTCCATAAAACGGTTCACTTCGCTGTTTGAACCGCTCGTCATTCTGGTGATGGGCGTGGTTGTGGGCGCGCTGATTCTCAGTATGCTGCTGGCCATTACCAGCATCAACGACGTGGCGGTGTAACCAATGCTCCTTCGCACAAAACGCAACCGGAAACGCGGGCAAGCCGGCGTGACCCTGATCGAAATGCTCGTGGTGGTCACGATCATCGGGCTGTTCGTGGCCCTGGTCGGCCCCTCCCTCTGGAGTAAGGCGGATCAAGGCCGCATCACCGCGACGCGCGCCCAGATTAGCAACTTCATGACGGCGCTCGGCAGCTACAAGCTCGATACCGGAATGTTTCCCACCACTGAGCAGGGTCTGGCCGCGCTGCGCCAGAAACCGGCGGAAGTGAACCAGTGGAACGGCCCGTACATGCCGCAGGATATTCCCAAAGACCCGTGGGGACGCGAGTACATCTACCGGTATCCGGGCGAGCACGGAGACGAGCCGGAAATCACCTCGCTCGGCGGCGACGGGCAGCCGGGCGGTGAAAAGATCAATGCCGACATCCTCAGTTGGAAGAATCAATAGCCGCGGCATCACCCTGCTGGAAATGATGGTGGTGGTGGCGATCATCGGGCTGATCGTCGCCGTCTCCGCGCCCTCGATTTCCGCCGGGCTGGACAGCGTGCGCATCACCACCACGACGGACAACATAGCCAGCTTCCTGAACGCGGCGGTGAACCGCGCCGAACGGCGGCAGGAGCCCATCGAACTGATCATCTCGCCCCGCGAGAACCGGCTTTCCATCTACTCGAACGAGCCCGGATTCGAGCGCGAGTTGAAACTGCCGGACGGCGTGACGATCGACGCGATTCTGCCCGAACTTCCCGCCGAACCGGACGGCGCGCGCCGCCTGATGCTGCTTCCCGGCGCCACGGTGCCCGGCATCGGCATCCGGGTCGCCAACCAGCGCGGAGCCCGTCGCATCGTGCGGCTGGACCCGATGACCGGATTTCCGCGCATCGAGAGGGCCGGGGCGGAGTGAGACGCAGCCGCGGATTCACGCTGCTCGAACTGATCGTCGCCACCACTATCATGGCCGTGGCGGTGGTGGGCCTGCTGGCGGGGCTCGCGAGTTCCACGCGCAACGCCGCGCGCCTGCTGGACTACGACCGGGCGGTGCAACTGGCGCGGCTGCGCATGAACGACCTTCTGCTGGATCGGCGATTTCCGCTCAACACGCCGGTGGAGGGCCGTTTCGATCCGGCGGTGACTTCGGGCCTCGAAGCGGGATGGCGCGCGCGCATCACCACCGCCGAAATGCCGCCCGCCCCGGCGCCCGGACAGACCAGCATCCAGCGAGTGGAACTCGAAGTGTGGTGGAACAACGGCGCGAAGCCGCGCAGTTTCACACTCGAGGGCTACCGGTTCGGCACGCTGCGCCAGGAGGACATTCCCGTCCAGGCGGTGCCGCAATGAAGGGCGCCCGCGGCGTCAGCCTGCTCGAAGTGCTGATCGCGATCACGCTGCTTAGCCTGCTATCGGTGGGCATGCTGATGTCGATGCGGATCGGCCTCCAGGCGTTTACGAAAACCGACGAGCGCCTGATGGAGAACCGCCGCGTGGCCGGCGCACAGCGCATTCTGGAGCAACAGATTGAAGGCTTGTTGCCGGTGACGGCCGGATGCGCGCCCCAGGGCGGACCGGGAGTGAAGTTCGCATTCTTCGGCGGCACGCCCAATTCGCTCCGTCTGGTCAGTGGCTTCTCGCTCCAGGGCGGGTGGCGGGGACAGCCGCAGATTCTGGAGATGTTCGTCATTCCGGGCGACCAGGGGCGCGGCGTGCGGCTGGTGGTCAACGAGCTTCCTTATACGGGACCCGTGAGCGCCGGGCGCTTCTGCGTAGGCATCGAGGAAGGGGCGATCCCGATTTTCGCGCCGCCGCAGGCGGGACCCGCTTCGTTCGTGCTGGCGGACCAGCTTGCCGGCTGCCGCTTCAGCTACCTGGTTTCCGCGCGCAACCCCGACGAGCCGGACACCTGGCAGCCCGTGTGGGACCGCCGCGGCTGGCCGAAAGCCGTCCGCGTGGAAATGGCGCCGCTCGAACCCAACCCCGCCCGCCTGCAACCCACTACCTTGACGGCCCCCATCCGCATCTATCGCAGCCTGGAGCTGGTGTATGCGGATTAAGGGGCCGCTTCGCCGCACTTCCGGCTCGGCGCTACTGACCGTTCTCTGGATGTCCGCCGCCCTGGCCGCCATAGGGTTTTCGCTCGCCGCCACCGTGCGGGGCGAGGCGGAACGCACCGGCACCGCGGTGGACAGTCTGCGCTCCTACTATCTCGCGGCCGGTTCCATCCAGCGGGCCACGGTGGAACTGCTATGGTCGGTCACCTATCCCCAGCAGCGGCGCATCCCGCAGGGCTCCACGGCGATCGATTACACGTATCCGAGCGGGCTGGTACACGTGGAGTTGATTTCCGAAGCCTCCAAGCTCAACGTCAACAAAGTTGCGCCTGAGGATCTCTACCGGGTGGCGCTCGCGCTCGGCGCGGGTCCGGCGCGCGCCCAGGAGATCGCGGCCGCCATAGACGACTACCGCCGGCCCACGCCCGGAGGCAGTCCGTTCGACTCGTATTATCTTTCACAGACTCCGTCTTTCCGCTCTCCTCATGCGTCCTTACAGGAGATCGAGGAATTACTGCTGGTGAAAGGCGTCACTCCCGAACTTTTCTACGGAACGTGGGTACCGGCGGCGGCCGGCGAGCGGCGCCTGGCGCCCCGCGCGGGCCTGGCAGACTGCCTCTCGGTCTACGGCGCGGTGGACCGCGTCGACGTCAACACCGCGCAGCCCGCGGTGCTTGCCGCGGTCGGCCTCGATCCCTACGCGATCAGCGCGATTCTCGAGCGCCGCCGTGTGGCTCCGTTCACGCAGCAGCAACTGGGAGAATTTCTGGGATCGGCGGGGATTGCGACCAGCCGCCTGAGGGTGGAAGGAGAATCCGTGATTACCATCCGCGCCACCGCGCAATTGCGCCTTCAGAACGGGCAACTGTCCGACCTGAAGCGGACGGTAGCGGCAGTGGTGAAATACATGCCGCCCGGCAGCGATTCGGCCGTCCACACCCTGCGTTGGTACGACACGGCGTGGAGAAACTAAGACCACGAATGACGACCCCGATGCCCATTTCCAAGGATCTCCGCAAGCTGATGGCGTTCGGCTCGGGCGTGGGGATCGGGATCGGCGCCACCGACCTCGAAGTGGTCGCCGCCAAAGTGCGGCCGCGTGGGGTTCAGGTGCTTGGACGGCTGGTGATTGCCAGCTTCGCTTCGCGCCCGGCGGCGGAGTGGGGGGCCGAGTACACGCGCTTTCTGAAATCGCTGGGTGCGTCGTACCTGAGTGCGACTGTGCTATTGCCGCGGCGCGATGTCATCGTCAGGCACGTCTCGCTGCCGGGCGTCGCGACGAAGGATATCGAGAGCGCCATTCGTTTCCAGCTCGACACCCTGCACCCGTACGGGGAAGAGGAAATTGCGTGGGGCTGGTCGGCGCTCGGTTACGGCGCGGTGCTGGTGGGCGTAGCGCGCCGGACCACGGTGGATCGCTATTACCAGCTATTCAATGAGGCGGGCATCGCGGTGGCCGCCTTCACGTTCTCCGCCGCCGCGGTTCACGCGGCCATCCGGCTGAACGGTCCCACGGCCGCGGAAGGCTTCGTGGCATTGAGCCGCACCGAATCCGGCACCGTCGAGGTGTACGGCGAGAGCCCTTCGCGACCATTGTTCTCCGCCGAGCTCGCGATGCCGGCTGAGCGCGCCGCCAGCCTGGCCGCGTCCGAACTGCGCCTGCCCGCGGGCACGACTCCGTTGAGCCTCGAAGATCTGCTTCCAAAGCCGGCCTCGAATCCGGTAGAAAACGACTTATCCCGCAATGCACTGCCGTACGCCACGGCGCTTGCCGGGGCCTGCCCCCGGTTGGCGCCCGCGGCGAACGTGCTGCCCGCCGAGCACCGCCGCTACAGTTCCCGCGCCATGTTCATCCCCACGATGATTCTGGCAGGCATCGCGCTGCTGGCGGCCGCTTCGATTTTCGCCTTTTCGCAGTACACCGACCGGCGCTACCTGCGCGAACTCAATGCCGAGATCGCCAGGCTCGAGCCGGCCGCGCAGCGCGCCTCCACCCTCGACCGGCAGATCGTCCAGACGCGCGCGCGCGCCGAACTGCTGGACCAGTTTCATAGCCGCACCCGGACCGATCTGGACACGCTGAACGAGTTGACGCGGCTGATCGAGCCGCCGGCCTGGACCAGTTCGATCGACCTCACGCGTGACGCCGTTCGCGTCTCCGGAGAGGCGCCGCAGGCCGCAGCGTTGCTCCGCATCCTCGATTCATCGCCCTTCTTTCAGAACTCCGCGCCGGACATGATCCAGAGGAGCTCCTCGGGAACCGGCGAAATGTTCCAGATACGCAGCACCCGGGAGTTCCGCAAATGACCGCCGGCACTTTCGAGCGCCGCCACGCAATCCTCCTGGGAATCTGCCTCGCCATCATTCTGGTGTTGCGCTTCGGCGTTTTCGCGCAGCGGGAGCCGGCGGTTGTGGGAACGGTGGATAGCGTGCCGGTGGCGGAGAAGCGGCTCCAGAAAGTGCGGGAGATCGCGGCTACCGTGTCGGGCAAGGAAGCCGTGCTGAAGCAGGCCTCAGTGGAACTTCAGATTCGTGAGAAGAGCGTGATTCAGGCGGATACCGCGCCCCAGGCGCAGGCGCAGATTCTTGACATCGTTCACCGGCTGGCATCGGCCAACGGCTTCGACGCGCGCGGCGCGGAACAAATGGGCGAGGCGCGTCCCCTGGGCAGCGACTACGGCGAGGTGTCGGTAACCGTACCCTTCACCTGCGCGATTGAACAACTGGTAAATTTCCTGGCGGCGCTCGCCAATGAGTCGGTGCTTCTGGCCACCAATGAAATTCACATCAGCGGCGGCAGCGACAAGAAGAAGAACCTCCAGGTGCGGCTGAGCCTTTCGGGCGTGGTGCCGAGAAAGCTCGTGCCGGTAAGAAAGGGTCCGGGGCAGTCATGAACCGCAAGCTGCTTTTCCTGAATCTGCTTCTGCTTGCGGCCGTGGCTTGGGCAGTGGTCGCGCTGCGACGCGATTGGCGGATGGCGAAAGCGCGCGAAGCGGCGACGCTGAACCGGTCCATCCGACAGTTGCCGCCACCCAAGTTCTCGCCGCTGCCGGCGGAGCAGCCGGTGATGCCGTCCGGTTACCTCGATATCGCGCAGAAGCTGCTCTTCGACAGATCGCGCAATCCGGAAGTGCCGGTGGAGCCGCCCCCTCCGCCGCCGCCCAAGCCGCCTATGCCGTCGCTTCCGGTTTTTCACGGCTTGATGAACATCGGCGACAGCGGCGTGATGGCAATCATGAGCGTCAACGCCACGGCGCCACATAAAGCGGTGCATCCCGGCGAGACCATCGGCCAATTCAAGCTCGTGGACGTCAATAGTGATGTGGTGGTTCTGGACTGGAACGGCGAGACGATCCGCAAACCGACGGAAGAGCTGGCGAACCGGCAAACTATAGCCATTCAGCAGGACGCCGCTCCTCGTACGGATGCCCCCGCTGTTCAGGCCGCCCCGCCTCCCGCGGCCGCAACCGGTCCGGGGGAAACCACCACTTTCGGCTTTCGCACGTGCGCTTTGAACGACGGACATGCCGAAGGAGAAGTGGTGGACGGTTATCGAAAAGTGGTGCACAACGGGCCGTTCGGCAAATCGTGCACGTATGACCCGGTGAAGTAGGGCAGGCAGGCAAGGACCGCCGCCGGATGCTCCCGGCCAAAAAGGAAACTGCAATGAAACTCATTCTCGCTCTGACACTCGTATTCGCCGCGCAGGCGCAAACCGCGAAGCCTTCGAAAGCGGCCGCCAAGGCGCGGCCGGCGGCTTCCAGGCCGGCGGCGTCGAAAGCCGCGGCTCCGCGATTGATTCAGCCGCTCGCGATTCCAAAGGACGCGGTCGAGTTCGAACCCGGCTCTTTCCGCGCCACCGATGCGGCCGGCAAGAAGTGGATTTACCGCAAGACGCCGTTCGGCGTGGCGCGGCTGGAGGACAAGCCCGTAGTTGCCCCGCCCGATCCCGCGGCGGCGCTGGTGAAGGCAACCGACGCTGGCGACGTGATCCGCTTCGAGCGCCCCGGCCCGTTTGGCACCTACCGCTGGGAACGGAAGAAGACGGAACTGAACGATACCGAAAAGGCCGCCTGGGACCGCTCCCGGAACGCCAAACAGGATTAGCACGATGCGATTTCCTCCCTGCTTCCGGCTCTTTGCGATCGGGTGCATCACGGCCGCCGTGCTTTCGGCGCAGGCCGCACCGCCCAAGATCTTCCAACCGCCGCCCGAGCAACCGCCGGCGCAGCAGCAGCAGCAACAACAGCCGCAGCAGCCCGCCAACCAGCCGGCGCAGCCGCGGCTGGCCGACAGCCGTGGCTTCCTGCTGGGCGGCGTGGCCCTGAGCGAGATGATCGACATCCTAGCGAAGATGCTGAAGATCAATTACATTCTGGATCCGCGCGTCAAGGGATCGGTCACCATCTACACCTACGGCGAAGTTAAGCCCGTGGACCTGCTGCCGCTCATGCAAACCATTTTGCGTGTGAACGGCGCGACCATGGTGCAGGTGGGAGACCTGTACCGCATCGTCCCCATTAACACGGTTTCCCAGCTCCCGCTCGATCCGGTGATGAACGCCGATCCCCAGACACTTCCCGAAGACGAGCGGATGGTGATGAACCTGATCTTCCTCAAGTACGCGATCGCCTCGGAAATGGACAAGCTGCTCACTCCGTTCTACGGCGAAGGCGCCAGCCACTCGGTGTACGATCCTGGAAACCTGCTGATCCTCCAGGACAACAGCCGCAACATGAAGCGCACGATGGAACTGATCTCGATGTTCGATTCCGATACGATGGCTTCGCAGCGCGTGCGGCTGTTCGATGTCACAAACAGCCGTCCCTCGGACCTGGTGAAGGAGCTGGAGTCGATCTTCAAGGCTTACGCGCTTTCCGAAAAGACCACCTCCGTGAAGTTTTTTCCGATCGACCGTCTCAACATCGTGATTGCGGTCGCGCCGAATCCGGGAGTTTTCACAGACGTCGCCAAGTGGATCGAGAAACTGGACGTGCCGGTGAAGATCACGGCAGGCGCGGTCACGAACTATGTCTACCGGCTGAAATACGGCCGCGCCGAAACGCTGGCCATGGCGATTATGGCGCTCTACAGCGGAAACACCATGGCGTTGGCTGCCATGGCCGGGATGATGAATAACGGAGGGATGTACGGCGGCGGAATGGGCGCCTATGGCGGAGGCTACGGCGGCGGAATGGGCGCCTACGGCGGCGGTATGGGCGGCTACGGCGGCATGGGCGGCCTGGGAATGGGCTACGGCTACCCCGCGGCTCCGGTAAATGGCGCGTACGGGGCCATGAGCACCACCGCGCCCGCGCCGCAGGGCGGCGCCGTCTCCACTTTTCCGGTAAGCCCGGCCTTGGGCGGGAGCGCAAATCCTTCGCCGGTCAATAGCGCCAACCAGACAGGCATGTATCTCGGAACGGCAGGCGCGGCAGGCGAATCGGGAGCGCGCATTCCGCACATCGTGCCCAATCCTTTCGACAACACGCTGCTCATCCAGGGCACGCCGCAGGAATGGGAACAGATCAACGGCCTGCTGCGGCAGCTCGACGTGCCTCCACGGCAGGTGCTCATCGATGCCAAAATCTACGAACTGGATTTGAAGGGCGCCTTCTCTTCGGGCGTTCAGGCGTACCTCGCCAAGAAGGGCACCGGACCGTTCTCCCGGGCGCTTCAGGCCTCCAGCAACGGGGGCCTCGTGCTGTCCACCGGCGCGCTCGTGCTGCGCAGCCATGAGTTGCTCGGCGCCCTCTCGATGGCCGAACTCAACCAGCAGTCGCGCGTCATCTCATCGCCCAGCATCATCGCAACCGACAGCATCCCGGCCATCATGAACGTGGGCCAGGATGTCCCGGTGCTGACCTCCTCCGGCGTGGCCGTGACCGGGAGTTCCTACAACTCGGTGAGCAACCGCAGCACCGGCACCACGCTTTCCATCCTGGCCCGTGTCAATTCGAGCGGCGTGGTCACCCTCAATGTGGACCAGGACGTCAGTGAAGCCCAGACTAATTCGTCGAGCAACATCAGCTCCCCTTCGTTTTCGCGGCGCTCGTTTTCGACCACCGTGACCGTTCAGGACGGGGAAACCATCGCCATCGGCGGGTTCATTCAGGAGACGAAGGCGCATGAGACCGCGGGCATTCCGGTGCTTTCGCGACTGCCGGTACTGGGCGGTGCATTCGGCTCGAAGTCCTACACCAAGGCGCGCACGGAGCTGATCATCTTCATCACGCCGCGCGTGATTTACGACACCAACCAGATTCAGGACGCGACCGAGGAGATCCGCGGCCGCCTTAAAAAGCTGCGAAACTCCATCGAGCAGTAAAACAACATCCGCGCGGCCGGCTCGCTCCGTACTCTCAGACGTGCAACAGGTTTTTTTGGCCGGTTCCACCGGCTTCATGGGCCGCGCGCTCAGCGGCGAGTTGCTGAGGCGCGGTCACGCAGTGCGCGCACTGGTCCGCCGCGGCTCGGAAAAGCGCGCGGTGGCGGGGTGCGAAGTCGTCACCGGGGATCCACTGGACGCCGGCACCTATCGCGAATCGCTCCGCGGCGCCGACACGTTCGTCCATCTGGTGGGTGTCGCCCACCCGAATCCGTCGCGCGCGGCCGAATTTCGGAGCATCGACCTTGCCTCCGCGCGCGAGGCGGCCGGTGCTGCCGCCTGGGCCAACGTCCACCATTTCATCTACGTTTCGGTGGCACAGCCGGCACCCATCATGCAGGAGTACATCGCCGCCCGGCAGGAGGCTGAAGCCGCCATCCGGAACGCGGGCTTGGACGCCACCATTCTGCGCCCGTGGTACGTGCTCGGACCCGGACGGCGCTGGCCGATGCTGCTGCTGCCGGTCTACTTCGCGATGGGGCTGGCGCCGCGCACGCGCGCTTCGGCGCAACGCCTCGGTCTGTTGACCCTTGCACAAATGGTGGCGACGCTTGCGGGCGCCGTCGATCACCCCGCCCACGGAGTTCGCATCGTGGAAGTACCCGGGATCCGGCTCAGCCGACTCTGATCAATTCGAGAAGCTGCGTTTCGTCGAGCACGGGAATCCCCAGTTCTTGGGCCTTGGCCAGTTTGGAACCCGCCTCCACGCCCGCCACCACGTAGCTGGTTTTCTTGCTCACCGACCCGCTCACCTTTCCCCCGGCAGCCTCGATCAGCCGGGATACGTCCTCGCGGCTCAACGTGGGCAGCGTGCCCGTGACGACGAAAGTGTAGCCTTTGAGCGGCCCCCCGGGCGGCCGGATCATATCGTAGGTGAACCGCAAACCGGCCTGGCGCAGCCGGTCCACCAGTTCGCGGTTGCGCGGCTCGCGGAAGAAGCGGAAGATGCTCTCCGCTATCCGCGGCCCTACCTCTTCCGCCGCTTGCAAGGAATCGATGCCGGCGCGCGCGATTGCATCCAGGCTGCCGAAGGTTTCCGCCAGGAACACCGCGGTGCGCTCTCCGACAAAGCGTATTCCCAGGGCGTTCAGCACGCGCGGCAGCGGGTTCTTCTTCGACTTCTCGATGTTGCGGATGACGTTGGCGGCCGACTTCTTTCCCATCCGTTCGAGGGTCGTCAACTGCTCGGTGGTGAGAGTGTAAAGGTCCGCCACGCTGGCAACCATGCCGCGATCGACAAGCTGGTCCACCAGCGCCCCCCCGACGCCGTCGATGTTCATCACCCCGCGAGAAGCGAAGTGCAGGATCGATTCCTTCAGCCGCGCCGAGCAATTGGTATTGATACATCGCGTGGCCGCCTCGCCTTCCTCCCGCACCACGGTGCCGCCGCAGACCGGACACGCCGAAGGCATCCGGTAGGGCTTGCGGTACGAGCCCTGTGAGTGGACCCGCACCACTTTCGGAATTACGTCGCCGGAGCGCTCGATCACCACCTCGTCCCCGATCTCCAGGCCCAACCGCTCAATTTCGTCTTCGTTGTGCAGGGTGGCGCGGGCCACGGTTACACCGCCGACCACTACCGGCTTCAAGTGGGCCACCGGGGTCAACGCGCCGGTCCTGCCCACCTGCACTTCGATATTCTCCACCGTGGTGACCGCCTGCCGGGCGGGATATTTGTAGGCGATGGCCCAGCGCGGCGCTTTCGCGGTGAAGCCGAGACGCTTCTGCTGGTCGATTGAATCGACCTTAATCACCACGCCGTCGATTTCGTAGGCGAGTTCGTCCCGCCGGCTTTCCCATTCCATGCAGAAACGCAGCACTTCGTCCACATTGGCGCAGATCTGCCGGCGCGGGTTCACTTTGAAACCCAGGCGCGCGAGTTCCTCGAGAGCCTGCCAGTGACTGGGGGCGGCGGGCTTGCCGCCGGCCAGCAGAAAGTAAGTGTAATAATCGAGCCTCCTGGATGCCGTTATCTGAGGTTCCAGCACCCGGAGGGAACCTGCCGCGGCGTTCCTCGGGTTGGCGAAACGGGAAAGGCCGCGCTCGTCGCGTTCCGCGTTCAGGCGCTCGAAGGCCTTTCGGTTCATCACCGTTTCGCCGCGCACTTCAAAAGTCGCAAGCGGCGAGGGTACGCGCAGCGGCAGCGACCGGATGGTGCGCGCGTTCTCCGTCACATCCTCTCCGATGCGCCCGTCGCCGCGCGTCACAGCCTGGACAAACCGGCCCTCGCGGTAATGGGCCGCCATGGAAAGCCCGTCCATCTTGAGTTCCGCCACGTACTGGAACTCCTCGCCGGGCAGCAGTTCCCGCACGCGCCGGTCAAAGCTCCGCAACTCGGCCTCGTTCAACGCATTATCCAGGCTGAGCATGGGCGAGGGGTGTTCTACCTTAATGAAGCCTTCGCGCGGCTTACCGCCCACGCGAAGGGTGGGGGAGTCCGGCGCAACCAGTTCGGGATGCTCGGATTCGAGAGCCTGGAGGCGGTGCATCAACTCGTCGTATTCGGCGTCCGAAATCTCGGGCTGGTCCAGGACGTAGTAAAGATGTTCGTGGCGGCGCAGGTCGGCTTGCAGCTTTTCGATTTGGCGCGCGGGATCTTTCATTGGGCTCTCATCTATAATTTAACGAGGAAACGGGAGAACAGACCAATCACAGGCTACAAGAATGCCGTCCTCATCTACAACCCGCGTGCGGGCAAATTCGGACGGGCAGGCAGGGCCAGCCTCGATCGCGCCATCGAAATTCTGAAGCGGGACGGAATCGACGTCACCGTGGTTCCGACTACCGGGCCGCGGACCGCGTCCGCCCTGGCGCGCAACTGTGCGCAAAAAGGCGCGGACCTGGTGATTGCCGCGGGAGGCGACGGCACCATCAACGAGACCGCCGAAGGGCTGATCCACACCCATGTTCCGCTCGCAATTCTCCCGGGCGGAACGGCCAACGTTCTGTCGATGGAGATGAAGCTCGGGCGCAACCTGGAACGGGTGGCCCACCGGTTCGGCGAACTCCAGCCGCGGCGAATACCGGTCGGCCACCTGATTTGCGGCGGGGGCACCGTTTCCCGGCATTTCCTGCTGATGGCGGGGATCGGCCTGGACGCTCACATCGTGTATCGCGTCAACGCCGCGATCAAGGCTCGCGCCGGCAAATTCGCATACTGGCTGGCAGGCTGGAGCCTGCTGGGAAAGTCGCTGGCGCAGATGGAGGCGGAGGTGGATGGCCGCCGGTTCGGCTGCTCCTTCGCGCTTGTCAGCAAGGTGCGGAACTACGGCGGCGATTTTGAAATCGCCCAAAGCGTGCGCGTGTTCGACGATCAGTTCGAGGTGGTACTTTTCGAGGGCCGCAACACCTTTCCTTACGTGAAGTATTTCCTCTCGATGGCGCTGAGACGGCTGGAGGGCACGGGCGGCGTAACCATATTGCGTTCCTGCCGCATTTCCCTGCCGCGCCCCGCCGACGAGCGCGTTTTCGTCCAGATCGACGGCGAGTTTGCCGGCCATCTTCCCGCCGAAATCACACTCGTCCCGGACGCCCTGACTCTGCTGGTGCCCCCGGAATACGGCGACTGAGGGCCGCTACACGCCCCAGCAGTAGTCCTCCACCGCCTTTTCGATGGAGTTGTCCTGCTCGGTGAGGCGCATTAACTCCAGCCGGATTGCATCCACGAGAGCCTTCCAACTCGCCTCGATGACGTTGTCGGAAACCCCTACCGTAGACCAGCTCTTCTTGTGGTCGCTCCACTCGATCAGCACCCGCACGTTGGCCGCCGTGCCCTTGTTGGAATCGAGCACACGGACCTTGTAGTCGGTCAGGCGCACGTCCGTGATCTGCGGATACAGTTTCGCGAGGCACTTCCGCAAACACAGGTGCAGCGCATTGAACGGCCCGTGCCCTTCGGCCGTTTCCGTATGCACGCCGTCCTGTGCGCGGAGGGTCACGGTAGCAGTGGTCTTCGAGCCGCCGGTGTTCCCGGATCGCGTCGCAACCTCGTAGGTGTCCACTTCGAAGAACTGGAGGCCGGGCCGCAGCGCCTCCCGCACCAGCAATTCAAAAGTGCCCTCGGCGGCCTCGAGCTCGTAGCCCTCGTACTCCATCTGCTTGATCCGCTCGAGCAACTCCCGCCGTGCGTCCTCGCTCAGCCGGTCTCCCAGACCATGCTGCTTCAGCTTGTAGAGAATGTTGCCGCGCCCTGCCAGATCGCTCACCAGCACCCGCTGCCGGTTGCCCACCAGTTCCGGCGAGATGTGTTCGTAGGTCAGCGAATCCTTGAGGACCGCGCTCACGTGCACACCGCCCTTATGCGCGAAGGCGCTTTTGCCGACAAACGGCTGGTCGTTGCGCAGCGGCAGGTTGGCCAGTTCCGCGATGAAGCGGCACACGGACGCAAGGTTGGTGAGGCGCTCCGGGCCCACCGTGGTGTGGCCCAGCTTCAATTCCAGATTGGCGATCACCGAGGCCAGGTTGGCGTTCCCGCAGCGTTCGCCATAGCCGTTCATGCAGCCCTGGACGTGCGTCGCCCCTGCTTCCACCGCCGCAATGGTATTGCCCACGGCGGAATCGGAATCGTTGTGTGTATGGATTCCGACCACGCCGTCGAACCGCTTCCTCACCTCCGATACGATCTCCACGAGCCGCCCGGTCAGGGTGCCGCCGTTGGTGTCGCACAGGCACAGCACGTCGGCGCCCGCCGCTTTTGCGGCTTCGAGGGTCAGCAGAGCGTATTTCGGATTCGCCGCGTACCCGTCGAAGAAATGCTCGGCGTCGTAGACCACCTCTTTGCCGTGAGCCTTGAGATACGTCACCGTCTCCGAGATCAGCTTCAGGTTCTCTTCCTCGGTGATGCCGAGCGCGCGTTTCACGTGCAGGTCCCAGGTCTTGCCGAAGATGGAGACCACCGGCGTGCCCGCTTCCACCAGCGCGCGCACGTTGCGATCCTCCTCCACCGGGTTCTTCGCGAAGCGCGTGGACCCGAAGGCCGTCAGCCTGGCATGGGCAAGATTCAGCTCGCCCGCGCGTGCGAAGAACTCCTTGTCTTTCGGGTTCGACCCCGGCCATCCACCTTCGATGTAGTCGATTCCGAGCTCGTCCAGCTTGCGCGCGATGACCAGCTTGTCATCCACCGAGAAGGAGACGGACTCGCCCTGCGTTCCGTCGCGGAGTGTCGTGTCGAAGGTGAAGATTTTCATGGTACGCCTGCTTCTTTCCGTTTCTTGAGGAACGTCATCATCTCCCTGAGCTCGCTACCCACCTTTTCGATCGGCTGGTTGCGCGCCTCTTCCCGCATCTCGAGAAACTTCTGGCGCCCTGCTTTGTTCTCGCCGATCCACTGCCGGGCGAATTCGCCGGACTGCACCTCGGCCAGGATCTTCTTCATTTCCGCGCGAGTCTGCTCATTCACGACTCGCGGCCCGCGGGTGTAATCGCCGTACTCGGCGGTATCGGATACCGAGTAGCGCATATAGCTGAGGCCGCCTTCCTGAATCAGGTCGACGATCAGTTTCAACTCGTGCAGGCACTCGAAATAGGCGATCTCGGGCGCGTACCCGGCCTCCACCAGCGTCTCGAAGCCGGCGCGGATCAACTCGCTGGCGCCGCCGCACAACACCGCCTGCTCGCCGAACAGATCGCTCTCGGTCTCTTCCTTGAAGGTGGTCTCGATCACGCCGGCCTTCAGACACCCGAGCGCCATCGCGTAGGCGAGCGCCCGTTCCAGCGCCTGCCCCGAAGCGTCCTGGTGCACGGCCACCAACGCCGGCACACCCACACCTTCGGTGTACAGTTCGCGCACGCGGTGGCCGGGAGCCTTGGGGGCCACCATGGAAACATCCACGCCCGCGGGGGGCGCGATCTGTCCGAAGTGAATATTGAAGCCGTGGGCGAACATGAGCGTCTTGCCGGGCGTCATGTGCGGCGCGATTTCGTTGTTGTAGAGGTCGCCCTGAATATGGTCGGCCACCAGGATCATCACCACGTCGGCAACCTTGGCCGCGTCCGCCGCCGTCATCACGCGCAGGCCCGCCGCCTCGGCTTTGCTCCAGGACTTGCTGCCCGGATACAATCCGACGACCACATCGACGCCGGAATCGCGCAAGTTCAACGAGTGCGCGTGGCCCTGGCTCCCGTACCCGATAATCGCAACCGTGCGGCCGCTCAGCAGGCCGGGATTGCCGTCTTTTTCGTAAAACCGTTTCGCCATGAATCCTCGCTTGATTTTTCGCGCGTCAGAACCTGCCCGACCGCGAGCAGTGCCCTAGAAAACCGTTTCTTCCAACCTGCCCGCCTTGGTTGGGACCGGCGGCTGCAATTTGAGCTTCTTGGCGTCGAGCGCAATAGCCAGCGCGCCCGACCGGGTCACCTCGATCTCGCCGTAGCTGCGCATGACGCCGATAAATTCGCCCAGCTTCTCCGGATCGCCGGTCACTTCGATGGCGTAGCCTTCGGTGGACGAATCCACCACGCGGCCGCCGAAGATCTCGGCTTCCTTCAGAACCGCCGTGCGCGATTCCTGGGCGGTGCGGATGCGCACCAGCAGCAGTTCCCGGACCACGGCCGGGCACTCGGTCAGGTCGGACGCCTGCAGCACGTTGATCAGCTTGTTCATCTGCTTGATCACCTGTTGCCGCTGCGTCGCTTCCACGTCAACCACGATCGTCATGCGCGAGAGCTCGGGGTCGAGCGTCCGCGCCACCGTCAGGCTCTCGATGTTGTAGCCGCGCTGGCTCAGCAGTCCCGTCACGCGCATCAGCGCGCCGGGCTTGTTCTCGAGAAGCAGGGAAATCACTTGCAGCATGTTCTTTAAGCTCCTATTGCGCGGGTACGGCAACCGGTTGCGGCGGCCCCAGCACCATCTCGTTAATCGCACCGCCCGCCGGCACCATCGGGTAGACACACTCGAACGGCGTCACCTTCACATTCAACAGGTACGGACCGGGCTCGCGGACCGCCTCTTCGAGCGCACCGGCCAATTCCGAGGGCTTGTCAATCGTTCGGCCCTTGAAGCCATAGGCTCCGGCGAGTTTTTCCGCATCCGGGAAGCAGTCGAGTTCCACCGCGCTCAACCGGTTGTTGTAGAACAGCGTCTGCCACTGCCGCACCATTCCCAGGTAGCCGTTGTTCATCACGACGATTTTGACCGGCAGCCCGTTCGACGCCACCGTCCCGAGTTCCGGGATCGACATCTGGAAGCCGCCGTCGCCAACGATCGCGAAAACCAGCTTGTCCGGACACGCGAACTGCGCACCCACCGCCGCCGGCAGCCCGAAACCCATCGACCCGAGGCCGCCCGAGTTGATCCACAGCCGCGGCTCGTTGAAACGGATGAGCTGCGCGGCCCACATCTGGTGTTGGCCCACGTCGCTGGTGATGATGGCGTTGCCGCCCGACAGCCGGTCGATCTCCGCCATCAAGTGCTGCGGCTTGATCTCGCTGTCGGAAGTGGACGGCTGTAGCGGGTGCTCTGCCTTCCACTCGCGAATCTGGTGCCACCAGGCGCGCCGGGCGGCCGCCAGCGTTTCATTGGCGGCCGGCGCTGTTTCCACCAGCAGCTTGTTGAGCTTGCCGAGGACGCGCTTCACGTCGCCCACGATCGGCACCTCCGGCGCCCGGTTCTTGCCGATTTCCGCCGGGTCGATATCTACGTGGATGACCTTGGCGTGCGGCGCGAACGCGGCTAGCCTTCCCGTCACGCGATCATCGAAGCGAACGCCGAGCGCGATCAGCAGGTCCGCGTTGCTCAATGCCATGTTCGAAGCGTAGCTGCCGTGCATTCCCGGCATGCTGATGAAGTTCGGGTGCTCGGAAGGCAGCGCGCCCAGTCCCATCAGGGTGCTCACCACGGGAGTGTCCGTCAGTTGGACGAACTCGCGTAGTTCCGGCGCCGCGCCCGACGCCACGATGCCGCCGCCCGAGTACACCAGCGGCCGCTCGGATTCCTCTATCAGTTGCGCCGCGCGGCGGATCTGGCCGGTGTGGCCCTCGGTAAAAATCTTGTAGCCCGGCAGGTGAATGGAGGTTACCGGCTGATAGTGGCCGTTGCCCTGAAGCACGTCCTTGGTGACGTCCACCAGCACCGGGCCAGGCCGGCCGCTCGCCGCCACGTAGAACGCTTCGTGGACCGTCTGCGGCAGGTCCTCGAGTTTCTTCACGAGGTAATTGTGTTTGGTGCAGGAGCGCGTGATGCCGAACGTATCCGCTTCCTGAAAAGCATCGCTGCCGATGAGCTTGGTCGAAACCTGCCCCGTGATCGCGACGATCGGAATCGAATCCATCATCGCGTCCACAAGCCCGGTGGTCAGGTTGGTGGCCCCGGGACCCGACGTGGCGCAGCAGACGCCCACCCTGCCGGTAGCCCGCGCGTACCCTTCCGCCGCGAAGGCCGCGTTCTCCTCGTGCCGCACCAGCACATGGCGGATGTGGTGCTCGTAGAGGACGTCGTAAAAGGGCAGGGTGACGCCGCCCGGATATCCGAAGATGCAATCCACGTGCTCGCGCACCAGGCACTCCAGCAACATGCGAGCGCCGCTCATCAACGTTGACATAAGCTTTCCTTCCAAAAGTCGTTACCAAACGAAAAAGGCCATCGGCCGGGTTCTTTTCCCCGCCGATGGCCTTGGAACTCGAGTTCCGGCTGGCCTCAGGCGGGGCCGGCTACGATGACCAGAATAATGATGCCTACAGGAATATTGAGGGAGTTGAACGGCCGGCCTGTGAGACGAGTGGACATCGGAGAATAAATTCGAGTGTAGCCTACAAGTTTTCCAAATTCAAGTGCAATTTAGGATTAGAAATGTTTATGCATCCATTTGCCGATGGGGCCGCCCGCCGCGGTGCGGGCGGCCTTCGCCTCCGAGACTGCGTTGGATTCCTAAAACTGGAACCGGAGGGACATCGCCATCCGGCGCGGGCTCTGCGTTCCCGTGTACCGGCCTAACTGCGTGTTGCTCTGCACGAGTTGCCCTTTGCCCTGGGTCCAGTTCTGATAGGAAGCCAGATCGAACTGAATCGTGCTGTTGATTGAGCTGAACTGCGTGTGATTGAAGATGTTGTACATCTCCGCGCGGAAGGTGAACTCGCGCCGCTCTCCGGCCCGGAAGCTCTTGGCGAAAGTCATGTCCCAGTTATTCATCCAGTCCGTGGGGATCGCGGAAGGTGGATCCGCCCCCCGCATTGCCGAAGCAGTCCATCGTCTGCCGTTCCAGGCTGCAAGGCACCGGCGGCCTGGAATGCCTGCCAGTTGAAGGTGTTCGTGAAGGTCACCTGATCGTTCGAAATCGTCGGGTTGCCTGATCACGCTCATCCTGGCGCCTTCCGCCGAGCCGGTGAAGTTCGGAGCGGGATTGTTGGCTGCTGGTGCCGGTAAACGAGATCTCCCGGCGCTCCGATGACGCCTGTGGCTCTGCCACTGATAGATGCCCGACATCGTCCAGTTATCGGTGACCCATCCGAGCGGCCGCAGGTTCAACCTCTTGCCCAGTCCGGGAACCTCGTAGATGAAGTTCGTGACCAGAATGTGCGGTGCGCCGGCGTAGGAGGGCCCGCGGTTCCGGTTCCTGAAGAACGGCAGGTCGTAGTTGGCGGCGCGGCCCTGCGACATGGTCTTCGCATCCACGAAGCAATCAGCGGCCCCATAGGAAAGCCGGGACATGCCCACGCCGCACGGCAACCTGGAGCGAGTGGCACTAATTGGCTGCCGCGGAAGTCCGACCGCTGATGCCTGCCGAGCCCCTGGATCGGCCGGAAATAGTTGTCGTCGAGCGCCTTGCCCGAAGCGTTCGGCGCCAGTTGGCCGTTCCACGGATTGTAATTCGCCGCGATCGTACTGCGCGAACAGCGGCACCGGATTGAGATTCTCCGTTTGGTATCCGACTCGGTGAAGCAACCGGATCCGTTGTTACTGAGGTCGCATCGATTGGGCAGCGGATAGAGGTTCACGCATGGCCTGACCGTAGGCCGCCGAAGACCTTATCCAACACCAGGCCGGAAATATTGGTTCCCGGCGGACTGCGCGTGGTCGGCGTCAAGCAACTGAATCGCCTTGCCGTTCTGATCGACGGTCTTCGAGAAATCGCCGGCCCTCTGGCCGCGGTCGGGACATTGAAGTAACTCACGACGGACGACGGCCGCTACCTCGTGTATTCCTGCGACACGAAGAAGAAGAGCCTCACTGCGGACCAGACCCGTTAACTGATCTTTAACCTGAACCTCGATCCCCGGTATCGCCGCATCACCGGGATCTGCGACCGTTCCCAGCATAGTGCTCGAGACGGTCTGGCCGAACAGGCTCCCGCATAGGAGCGTACTGGCGCACAGGAGCGCGCCGACGCGCATCGCTGACATTGAGTTCACCCTCCCTCTTAAGGTCGGACCGGGCCCGGCGCAGCACCCTGTAGCATGCGCACGAACCCCCGTGAATACCTGATTGGTGTGCTTATATCACAGGCATTTGTGGGATGTAAAGAGGATTTGCAGCGGATGCGTGGGAGACTTACGCAAAATCACACAGGTTAAGTGGAAGGATCGAACGTTGTTAGCAGACCGGGGCGGCGGGTTGCCAGCCCCGGCCAAGTACTTCTAGAACTGGAAGCGCAGCGACATAGCCATTCGGCGCGCCGCCTGCGTCCCGGTGTAGCGTCCCAACTGCGAGTTCGTCTGCTTCAGCGCACCCGCGCCCGCGATCCAGTTCTGGAATGAGCCCAGGTCGTATTGGACAGTACTATTAAGGGAACTGAACTGCGTGTGGTTGAAGATGTTGTACATCTCCACGCGGAAGGTCAACTGCCGGCGTTCCCCCAGCCGGAAGTTCTTGGCGAACGTCATGTCCCAGTTATTCATCCACGTGGGAATCGAGATGAGGCTGCCGGCGCCCGCATTGCCGAAACAATCCATGGTCTGGCGGCCTTCACTACACGGAACCGGGGGCTGCAACGCCGCCGCATTCCAGGTGTTGTAAAACGTCACTTGATCGGAAGGGAGAGTGGGATCGCCGATCACGACTGCGCGAGCGGTTTCGGCGGATCCGGTGAAGTTGGGAGCCGGCTTGGTGCTGCTGGTGCCGGTGAACGAGAACCCCGGAATCCCCATCCTTCCGTGACTTTGCCACTGGTAGATGCCGGACAACGTCCAGTTATCCGTGATCCAGCCCAGGGGCTTCAGGTTGAGGCGCTGGCCCAGGCCGGGAACATCGTAGACATAGTTCACCACCAGGATGTGCGGCGCTCCCGCATACGACGGTCCGCGGTTCCGGTCCTTGAAGAATGGATCCGAGTAGATGGTCGGATTGCCCTCGGAAGTAATCTTCGAGAACGTATAGGCGAGGCCGTAAGACAGACCGCGCGACAAGGCACGCCGGACGGCGACCTGGAGCGAGTGGTATGAGTTACTGCCGCGGAAACCCGAATTCGTGACCGCCCCCAGACCGGCCAGCGGCCGGAAATAGTTGTCGTTGAGCGCCCTGCCGGATGCGTTTGCCGCCAGGTTTGCGGTCCAGCGATTGAAATTCGCCGGGTCATACTGAGAGAACAGCGGAACGGCATTGAGTTGCTGGCTCTGCAGAAGGTGGCGGCGCAGCGAGAACACATACGAAGCGTCCACCACTGTTCCGAAGCCCACGTTCTGCTGCACGCCGAAACTGCCGTTCATCAGGTTCTCGTAGTCCTGGTCGCCGGTAAGGCCGCCGTTGCCGATTGGCGAGACGGCGGCGCTGGCCGCAAAGCTCGGGATGGTCGCGATACCGGAGTAATACATGGTTCGCGAATAAGTCACCGGCGGCGCGCCATTGTACGGTCCCATGATCTGATTCCCGTCCCCGCGATTGAAAAACTGACCAAAACCGGTGCGGATGGCCGTTTTTCCGTTGCCGAAGACGTCCCAGGCGAGGCCGATGCGGACCGCTGGTGTCAGGAAGGGCGGACTGAAAAGCGACATCGGAATGTTGGGATTCCTGCCGTCCGCCACTTGCATGCCGTTGAAGTAATTCGGCTCGGTCGAATAACCTCCCACGGAGTACGGTACGAACGTGCCCACCAGCGCGGGGAACGTCGTGAAACCGGTCGCCGGATCTATCGCAATCTGATTCTTGGCGGGGCATGCCTTTCCGGCGTTGGCGATACTGCAGCCCGGGTAGTACAGTCGCGGCACCTTTGCCTGATCGTAAGTGGAGAGAATGAACGCGGCGGAGTTCCCGTTGAGGTTCTCCTGCGGCATCAGGTGATAAAAACGGATGCCTGCATCGACGGTCACGTTGCGGCTTACCCTCCAGTTGTCCTGCACGAAGAACTCGATCCCCGTAAACCAGAAGTCGCCCATGATCCTGCGTCCCTCGCTGTACTGGCGGAAGTTACCGAGGTAAGCATTGGCGTATCCGTGGTTAGTATCCTGCGGAAACGACGAGCTGCTGCCGAAGTTGAACGTGCCCAGATAAGCGCCCGACCCGCCCTGCTGCACTTTGCCGGTTCGCTCATAATAGAAGCCTGCCTTGATGTTATGGGAGCCGGAAACGAAGCTGAGGTTGTCGTTAAAGCTGTAAATGTCGTTCCAGTTCGTGTAGGGACGCGTCGTGCTGAAGTTGTACGCAACAGCCGAGCCGCCCGTGAAATTGAGAGCCGGCACATTGGCCTGAAAATTCTGGCTGCCGGGCGATAGTCCGGGTCTCTTGAGATCCTTATCCTCGACAAAGCTCGGGTCTGTGGAGAAGTCGTTCCAGGAGGGAGGATTCGCCAGGTTGCCGCGGGCCACCAGGTCCGGATTGTGGACGTAGTAGTCCCACGTGTTATAGCTTTTTCCAAAGGTGAACTCGTTCACCAGCCGCGGAGTGATCGTATAAGTGATCCCGACACCCCAGCCGTGGCCTGGATTCGGATGGTCCTCGTAGTATGTCTCGAACTCGCCCGAAGCGTTTCTCATCGGGACGCGCGGATTCGCTTCCTGTAGGTCGTAGTCGTTCACGTAGCGCACCCAGGTATTGAGCTTGCTGGTGGGAGCGAAATCCAGGCGAACGACGTCGTTCCGCCGCGGATGTTTCCCGGTGAAGATATCGCGATAGTTCCGGCGCGTAAGTTGGGTGGGATCGCTCTCCGTATAACATCCCGCCGCGTTATTGTTCAGGTCGCAGCGGTTCGGCAGCGGATAAAAATTGAGCATGGCTTGGCCGTACGCCGCCGAGGCGGGATCGGTGATCAGTCCCGAGATTTGATTTCCGGGCACCGGATTGCGCGTGGTCGGGTCGAGGAGTTGAATCAGCCTGCCGTTCTGGTCCACCGTCTGCGAAAAATCGCCGGCGCGCTCGGCCGCGGTCGGCAGGTTGAAATAGCTGACCGTGGTGGAGGGCCTCTGCCGCGTATATTCCTGCGAAACAAAGAAGAATAGCTTCTGGCGATTCTGATTGAACAGCTTGGGGATGACCACCGGACCGCCAATGCTGAATCCGAATACGTCGTACCGGTATAGTCCCTTGGGGTTATTGTTCCAGTTTTCAAAAAAGTTCTTGGCGTTGAACATCTCGTGCCGCTTGGTTTCCCAGGCGCTGCCGTGGAAACTGCGCCCTCCGCCCTTGGTAACGACACTGATTACGCCGCTCGCATTGCGGCCGTACTCGGCCTGGTAATTGGTGGTCAGTACTCGAATTTCGGCGATGGAGTCCAGATTCGGCTCATAGTGCACGGTTCCGTTGGAACCGGTGTCCATATCCGTGATCCCGTCCACCGTGAAATTCTTCTGGCCGCCGCCGTTGATGGCGCCGGGCAGGCCGGTACCTGTTGTTTCCCCGCCGTTGGTTCCGGTTACTCCAGGGATCAACTTCAGGTAACCGAACAGGTCCCGGCCCCGCAACGCAATCTGGTTAAGCTGGTTCCCGTCTACCAATGACGACTTTTCGCTCGAGGCGGTCTGGATGGGCGTGGCCACGGCTGTTACAGAAACCTCTTCGGTGACAGCGCCCAGCGTCAGCACGATCCTGCCTAAGTCGCGGACATCCGAGGATGCCAGGCCGATCCCCTGCTGGTTGTATGTCTTGAAGCCACTCGCCTTAATGGTGAGTGTATAGGTGCCCGGAGGCAGCTGGTTAAAACGGAAGATTCCGGTCGCGCCCGTCACTACATTTCGGATCGCGCCGGTCGATTGATCTTGAACCTGAACCTGCACGCTCGGAATTGCAGCGTCTCCCGGATCGGTCAAGGTGCCTAGCAAAGTACTGGAAACCGTTTGACCGGACATGCATGCCGCGATCAGCGTAAAGACACACGCCAAGCGTACAAGGCTTCGCCCTACTTGCATTTCCCCACCCCTTTCGTATGGCTGGACCTACCTCGTTACACGAAGCGCCAGGGTTTGGCTCACCCGCCGCCCTGGCCTGCTTTTCGGATTCTGCGCTGATGCGCCTTCGGTAGCCATCCCGTAAAGGGACGAAGATGTTACCGGAAAAAGGGGGAGCAGGAGAGCGGCTCGATATCTTCCGGGCGCGGCACCACCGAAGGGTCGTGGACGTCTTAGCGGCTGGCTCGCGGCATGTCCCGGTGAGTGACCTTCGCGTTGTAACCGGCTTCTACCAGATTCTTCCGGATCTGCTCGGCCATCATTACTGAACGGTGCTGCCCACCCGTGCAGCCGAAGGCGATGGTGAGGTAACTCTTTCCCTCGTGTATATAGTGCGGCAGCAAGTAAACCAGGAGGTCGGAAATGCGCGAAATGAATTCCCGTGTCTGCGGAAACGAGCGAATGTACTTGGCGACGCCGGGATTTCTGCCGGTCAGATGCTTGAATTTGGGAAGGTAGTTTGGGTTTGGGAGAAAACGCACATCGAAGACCAGGTCGCTGTCCGGCGGCACGCCGTTGCGGTAACCGAAGCTCGTCACGTACACAACGATTCGCGTTTCATCCCGCCTGCCCCGGAAGCGCTCGTCGATCACGGCCCGCAGGTCGTGAACGGTGAATTTGGAAGTGTTGATGATCAGGTCGGCCATCGCGCGGATGGGCTGAAGTTGGCGGCGCTCGGCGCGAATGCTCTTGGCTATCGACCTTTCCGTTCCGAGCGGGTGAGGCCGCCTGGTCTCGCTGAAACGGCGCATGATGGCGCCATCGTCGGCTTCGAGGAAGATCAATTGGGCGTTCAGCGATCCTTTGATCTGCGCATAGGCCGCCGGAAAGGTCTGCAAGGTCGCGCCCTCGCGGACGTCCACTACCAGCGCGGCCGCGCGAATATTCCTGTTGTCGCGCGCCAACTCGGCGAACTTGGGAATCAGTTCGACCGGAAGATTGTCGACCGAATAAAAGCCCAGGTCCTCCAGCGCCCGGAGCACGGAACCCTTGCCGGACCCGCTCAGGCCCGTAATGACTACAAGTTCCGGTTTCTGGGACTTTGACGGTGGGGGTGCCGGAGCTTTCTTCGCCATCCCTCGCCGCTATCCTTCGACGAGGTCGAAATTGCCGTCGCGGCGCCGCAGAAGAACGGACACGCGATCGGTGTCGGCATCGCGATAGACGAGATAATCGCGCGATTTGTCCATCTCGAGAATCGCCTCGTCGAGCGTCATCGGCTTGCGCTTCTGGTGGTGGTTCACTTTGTAGATCTTGTGAACCGGCACGGGTTCGACATCCTTCGCGGCGATCTGTTCGGTCTCCACCTCCGGGGCTGCCTTCCGGGGTGTGCGCTTGGTGTCGCGCCACTTCGTCCTGGCCTTCACCGCCTGCTTCTCGAGTTTCTCCGCCGCGGAATGGATTGCCGTGAACAGGTCCGAATCCGCACCGGCACCCACGAGTTGATGACCGAAGTAGTTCACCGTGACTTCCGCCGAATGCAAGTGCCGCTCCAGCGAGAGGATCACGTGGGCCTCGCTTTCCCGCCGGCCATCCAGGAGCTTCCCGATTTTCCCGAAGCGGGACTCGAGTTTCTTCAACTGCGCTGGAGCCAACTCTACTTGCCTGCCTGTGTAGGTGATCTTCATAGGGATCTCCGCCCATTCCCTTTATACCGCTATTCCCGCCGGAATAACCGCTACCCGGCGGTTATCCCGTCTGAAGTCCGGCAAAATTGTGAAGCGGAGAATCGCGTACGGCTTAGTTTCGCACGCGCCGCTGATGGGTTGAAGGGATCTTCATATCCTCGCGGTATTTGGCAACGGTGCGGCGGGTTACGTTGATGCCTTCGCCCTGTAGCAGCGTGGTGATCTGCTCGTCGGTAAGAGGCTTGCTGCGATCCTCTTCCTCAATCATTTTTTTCACCTTGCGCTTCAGCAGCAGCAAAGGAGTTCCCCCGCCCAAGGGGCCCTGCACGGCCTCGGAGAAGAAGTAGCGAAGTTCGAAGACGCCCTGCGGGGTGTGGACGTACTTGCTGGCCACCGCCCGGCTGACCGTTGAGGGATGCACGCCGACTTCTTCGGCCACCTCTTTGATCATCATCGGCTTGAGGTAGTCCAGCCCCTGCGAGAGAAACTCCATCTGCCGCCGCACGATTGCCTGGCACACCTTCAGAATCGTCTGCTTCCGCTGCTCGATGTTCTTCATCAGCTGGATGGCGGAAGTGTAGCGCTCGCGCACGTAATCGCGGACTTCTTTCGTGGCGCCGTTCTCGCGATCCAGCATCTTGCGGTACTGCGCATTCAGCCGGAGTTGCGGAACGTCCTCGTCATTCATCTGAATGATGTAGTCTTCGCCGTCCTTGATGAAATAAACGTCCGGCTCCACCACCCGCGCACCCGCCCCGGAGTACCGCAGCCCCGGCCTCGGATTGAGGTGCTGAATCATGCTGACGGCCGTTTCCACGTGATCCAAGGGCCGTCCCAGAGCTCTCGCGATCTCCTTGTACTGCCGGGTCTCGAGAAGTCGAAGATGGTTCGAGACGATCTGCCAAGCCACGCCGCCGCGGCCGTTCACGCTTTCGATCTGGAGCAGCATACACTCCCGGAGGTTGCGTGCGCCCACGCCGGCCGGATCGAGCGACTGGACGAAGCGGAGGGCTTCTTCCACCTCTTCCGGCTTGTGTTCGCCCATCGTCGCGATTTCATCGAGCGACGCCGAGAGGTACCCGTCCTCGTCCAGGTTGCCGATGATGGACTCGGCGGCATCCCGAATGTTTTCGGAAATGAGCGTCACGCTCAGTTGCGAGCGAAGATGATCGCCCAGCGTTACGGGCGCCGAAAGAAAGGTTTCGAAAGACGGCTTTTCCACCGACTCCGACGCAGGGCTCTTATAGCCGGGGTCCAGGTAGTCGTCGAAGAACGAGCCGAAATCGATCTCATCGAAGGGATCGGTAGCAGCGGGCGTGTCTAGCAGGGCATCGGCCACAGCGGGAGCCTCGGCTGAAGCCGAGGCGGTCTCTTCGGCGTCGGGGAACAGATTTCCGTTGATCGCAACATCCCCATTGGCGCCGGCGAGCGAATTGGCGTCGTTCAGAACCGCTGCGTCCAGAATCTGCTTGTCCGTCGGATCGGCTACCGTCTCTCCTTCGAGCAGGGGCATCAACTCTTCCGGAGTGATCTCTTCTCCGGGCTCGTCGGCCGACTCTTCCAGAACCGGATTCTTGACAATCTCTTGGGTGATCATCTCCTTTAATTCCAGCCGGTTAAGCTGGAGGACGGTCACCATCTGCACCAGACCAGGAGTCAGAATCTGCTTCTGTGCGACCTTCAGTTGTAGTCTCGGCGACAGTAAGCTCATCTGCCTCCTATAATATCACTGCAATTAGGCATTCCCCGTTCCAAACCACCTCGGCATTCGAAGCGGTTTTGTAATCTTTGCCACTGAAAATAATGGCCTTCGGTTCAAATATAAACGCGGCGCACGCGGGCGCTGATGCTGCACAGGATGTTGTAGGAAATCGTTCCGGCGACGCGGGCGATCTGCTGGGCGTCGAGACGCGCCTCGCCCTCCGAGCCGAGCAGGGTCACCTCGTCACCCGGACCCATTCTTTGCGTGTGACTGAGGTCGATGGTGGTCAGGTCCATCGAGATGGTACCCAGAATCGGCGTCAGTTTCCCGTCCGCGATCACCTGGCCGCGATTGGAGAGCCGGTGAAAGACCCCGTCGGCATACCCCGCCGCCACAATCCCGATCCGCATGTCGCGAGGGGCGCGGAAGGTGCCCCCGTATCCAACCAGGGCGCCCTGCGGTATGTCCTTCACTGCCAGTAACTTGGCCTTCCACGCGAGGGCCGGCTGCACATCCAGCAGCGAGGGCGGCGCGCTCCCGCGGGCCGGCGAAATGTACCCGTAGAGAGCGTGCCCCGCCCGCACCAGGTTGTGCCACCCCTCCCGCCGCCCGAACCCGATGGCGTTGCTGCTGGACGTGTGGAGGAAGGGAGCGAGGTAGCCGGCCCGGCCCAACTGCTCCGAGACGGCGTGGAAGTAGGCCAATTGCTCCGTGGTCTGCGCCGTTGTGTAATCCGCGGCGGACGCGAAGTGCGTCATCAGGCCCTCCAGGCGGGCGTGCGGCGCTTCGGCCAGCGTGCCCAGAATCGCGGCGGCGCTTGCCCGCGTTCCCAAACGGCCCATTCCGGAATCGATCTTGAGGTGATACGAGAGAGGTCTTCCCGAGGTCCGCGCCAGATCGTCCACATCGCGAATCTGCGCGAGCGAGTGGACTACCGGCGTCAGGTCATACTCCACCAGCGCCGCGCTCTCGTAGGCCAGCAACCCGCCCATCACCAGAATCCGGGGAGCGAGCATGCCTCCGCAGCGGAGGCTGACACCCTCATCCACCGAACTCACCGCCAGCCACCGCGCGCCTTCGGCCGCCAGCACCCGTGAAACTTCCAGTGCTCCGTGCCCATACGCGTCGGCCTTCACCACCCCGGCAACTTCCACGTCCGGCCCCACTACGGAACAAACGTTCCGGTAATTCCGTGCGATCTGCTCGCGCGAAACCAGCACATAGGATCGAAATGGCGCCGGCACCATTTCATTGTAGGGGCGTTGTCCGAACCCGGGCTGGCTCAGCCTCGCAAAAACAGCGGCTCGATATGCCGTTCGTACAGGTTCGCAGTGACGTTGCGCGCGATGTCCGCCTCGCAAGCCGACAGCATGTCCAGGTACCGCGTCCCCATTTTCGCGGCGACCTTGTACCCGACGTGCAGCAGTTGCCGGACGTGCGGGTTGAAGGCCGGGTTGGACTGGTCATGGCGGAGCGCTGCTGTGTACTGGGCGGAAGTCCAGCCGTTTACCGTTTCCGGCGCCGGCAGGCACTCTTCTCGAATATCGATCACCGCCGCATACGGCTCGCACAACTCCCGCCGGTGGGACCAGGCCTCGGCGTAGATCTCCCTGGCCAGTTCCAGGCCCGGCCCGCCGCTCTCCGCCAGGCCGATCAATTCCTCGAGCCATGTGGTGCCCGCGGTTTTGATGTGGACTCCGGCGCGGAATTTCGCCATGGCCCTGCGCATGGGAGCGTAGATGGAAAATTTGTCGCTGCCGGAGTGCACGCTGAGTTTTAGATTGGCGGGCAACCGGTAGCGGCTCACCGCATGTGCCACCACCGCCAGGTCGCTATTGAATTCGCGCTCGAACTGCGCCAGGTCGCCCGAATAGTCCACACCTTTGTTGAACCGGCCGGTGAATTTGGGAGCGATCGTCTGGATCGGGATGGCTGCATCGGCGATGGCGGCCAGAATGACCAGCAACTGCGGAGGCGTCTGCGGTTCGTCCGTCTCATCCATGGAGATTTCCGTGACGAACGTGCCGGCGCCCTTTGCCGCCTCGACGCGCCGGTAGATACGCCCCGCTTCGGCCACGGCAAACAGGTACTTGGAGGCGACCGCAGCCGTCTGGGCTCGCGAGATCTCGAACGGCTCCTCGATTCCCGGCACCCGGACAGTCCCGCTCAATTCGGGATGGCGATCGAGAAAGGCGTTCACTTCGCCGTCGGCGGGCGGCTGCCCGATAGCGGAAGCGACATCCAGGGTGTAAAAATCGCTCGCCTCCAAGAACCGGTCTACGGTCTGGAGGTTGATGTGGTCGGCATCGACGAAGTAGGCGCAGCCCCAGCCGAGGTCGCGCACCGCCGAATCCGCGGCGGCGCGAACGCCCGACGGCTCGGACCCGACGATAACATGCTCCCGGTTGGACTTGTTCCACACCGGAACTACGGTTACTCCCTGGGCAGCGGCATCCATACAGGCCCGGAGTTGCGCCTTGGCCTGTCGGGCAAACCGGTCGCCGACGCCCAGCGAGTATTTCGGTAAGGTAAGCATCAGAACCCATATTTTAGAACGCCGGTTTTGACCGTCGAAATCGGGTTTATGAAAGCATACGTTTAGGCGGGCTAAACGATGGATTGACCGCGTCACCGCTTGCGCCTACCATCGGAGGTGATGCCAACCTGTTCGCGAAGACAAGCGTTGTTTGCGTGCGCGGGCGCCGCGCTGGCCGGGCGCCGGGCGCTGGCGGCCGACCCGTGGGCCGGCCTGGCCCCGATCCTGGCCCGCATTCGCCCCCCTCGCCTCGCCGGACGTGCATTCGAAATCACGCGCTACGGAGCCAAGCCGGACGGCACAGCCGATGCGACGCCTGCCATCCGCCGCGCCATCGAAGAGGCCGCGCGCTCCGGCGGCGGACGGGTCGTCGTGCCCGAGGGCGTCTTCCAAACAGGCGCGATTCACCTGAAGAGCAACGTAGCCCTCGAGGTGAAAAAAGGCGCTACGCTCCGCTTCGACCCCGATCCGAAACTCTACCCCGTGGTGCTCACGCGCTTCGAGGGCACCGAGTGCATGAACTACTCGCCCCTGATTTACGCCCGTGACCAACAGAACATCGCCATAACCGGCGAAGGCACGCTCGACGGAGGCGCCTCCTGCGAGCACTGGTGGCCGTGGTCGGGCAAGGCGAACTGCGGTCCCCGCGGCGGGCCGAACCAGCGGACCGCGCGAACGGCCTTGATGGAGATGGCGGAGAAGAGCGTGCCAGTGGAAAAGCGCGTCTTCGGCGACGGCGGGTGGCTGCGCCCGTCGTTCATCGAGCCGTACGGTTGCACCAATGTGCTGATCGAAGGCGTCACGATACGGAACTCGCCGATGTGGGAAGTGCACCCGACGCTTTCGCGCAATGTCACAGTCCGCAACCTGACGATCGTGAGCCACGGCCCCAACAACGACGGCTGCGATCCGGAATCCTGCACAGACGTTTTGATAGAAGGCTGCACGTTCGATACCGGCGACGACTGCATCGCCATCAAGTCCGGACGCAATGCCGACGGACGGCGCGTCAATCGCCCGTCGGAAAACATTGTCATCCGCGGCTGCACGATGAAGGACGGTCACGGCGGCGTGACACTCGGCAGCGAGTGTTCGGGCGACATCCGAAACGTGTACGCGGAAAATTGCACGATGGACAGTCCCAGCCTGGACCGCGTGCTGCGCTTCAAGGACAATGCGCTGCGCGGCGGCATCCTGGAGCACGTCTACATGCGAAACGTAGACGTCGGCCAGGTTGCGGGCGCGGCCATCGAGGTGGACTTCAACTACGAAGAGGGAGCCAACGGCCCGTACAAGCCGGTGGTGCGCGACGTGGACGTGAGCGGGCTCAGGGTCCGCAAATGCGCCATGGCCTTGTCCCTCCGCGGGTACCCGAATTCGCCCATCAGCGGCGTGCACCTGCACGACTGCACATTTGAGGAAGTCGCCAAGCCCAACCTGATCGAAAACGTAGAAGGGCTAACCATGGACGCGGTCACGATAAACGGCAAGCCGGTCTAGCGTCCCGCCAGCCGGCTTAGTAACCGCTCGTAGGCATCGGTCACCGCATCCCAGGAGTATCGCTCCCGGACGCGCTCGACCGCCTTGCATCGCAGCGTTTCGCGTTCCTCATCGCTCATCGAAACCGCCAGGCGCAGTTTCCCGGCAAGGTCGTCCGGCTTCGAACGGGATTCCGGCGCCTCCAGCCACCTCGGCATTTTCCGGCGTGTTGCGATACAACACCAGCGCGCCGCGTCCCATCGCCTCGATCAGCGCGGGATGCGTACCGCCCACTTCCGTCGCATGGATGTAAGCGAAGCAGTGCGACCCGAGTTGGCGGTAGCCTTCACCGTAGATCGCTCCCGGAATCACGACGCGCGGATCTTCCGGTATCGCGCACACGACGGATGTATTCCCGGGCGTAGGGAGCGTCGCCGACCAGCGCCAGCTTGAGCCCGGTGTGACCACGCTTTCGAAGGCCTGGCGAACTTCCAGCGGCGTGATTCTCCGGCTCCATCCGGCTGACGTAGAGGAAGTAACCGCCCGGCTCCAGGCCAAGCTTTCCAGCGACGTCCGTGCCCGCCGCCTTGCCCGTCTCGGCCCCGTACGGAATGAAGATAGTGCTGCCTTGCCGTAACGCTCGCCGGTAGTAATCCTGGATCGTTTCGCGCGTCCGTGATCACCACGTCCGGGCAAAAAGTGGCGAGCCATTCCGAGAGCAGGTACCAGCCTCTGCGCCAGCCGGTTCCACTTCTTCCGCTTCCGCTCGATTCCGTCTACGTTGAGCGCCACCGGAATTCCGGCGAGTCGCGGCCACGGCGTAAAGATCGCGTTGGCGCCATTGCAGAAGAGCGCGGCGTCTACGCGATGAAACATCAAGTGGAAGGTCGAGAAGAAAGTGTGGGCAAGAGTCTCGAGATACTTGTGGCGGATGGTGGGCAGATACAGGAGCCGTACTCCGCGGTACTCGCGTCCCGGAATGTTTTTCACGGCAGTAGACGGTGACGGATGGCCGCGTGCCACGAGGCGTGTCGAAAGTTCTTCGGCGAATGTTTCGAAGCCGCCGTAGTTGGCGGGGATGCCCCGCGTGCCGAGGAGCGCGATGCGCATCCGCCGCGCCTAGGTCTTGGCCGTTTCCGAGCGGGTCCGCGTACGGGGCATTTTCCTCGGCGCCGCCACACTCACCGGCTCGTACTGAAACCAATTAGCCATATATCGGTCATCCACCCGGCGCATGGCCTGAATCAAGCGCCGCTTAGCCATGGCGCGCTTCAGGTTCGTGGCCAGAAACCAGAAGGCCTTCAGGGAACTGTGCTCCCACAGCAGGCAGCAGGAAACCACCACGAGATCGCGCGACGTGATCGAAAACCAGTTGCGGCGGTAAAGGTCCGGCGAGATGTTCTTGATGCGCATCAGGAAGCGGTTCTTCACCGAGTGCATGTTGATCTCGGCCGGCAGCGCGCGCCGGTTCCCGGGAAGCACCTTGCGCACGTGATACCCGCGCGCATAGGGCGCATACATGCACTTCCATCCCATCAAGCTGCGCCCGCCACGCCACGTCCGCATCCTCGCGATAGACGAAGAAATCGGAGTCGAAGAACTCGCCGTCGAGCGCGATATCGTCGATCATGGCTCGCCGGTACAGGGCGGCCGCCGCGGTGGCGCCGAAAACGTATTCGTACTGCAGGTAGTGGCCGTTATCCACTTCCTGGCTGCCGCGGTCCAGGTGGCGCAGCATCGGATTGAAGTAGATGCCCGTCGAATCGACTACCGGCCTTTCCGGGATCTCGAAATGCGCGGACATGGTCAGCAGTTTCCCGCAGACCGTGCCGATGCGCGGGTCGAATTGCCCGGCTTCCACCAGCGCCTCGATGAAGTTCGGCAGCAGCAGCACATCCGGATTCAAGGTCAACACCCAATCGCCGCTGGAAAGACGGATGGCCTGGTTCTGCGCCGCCGCGAATCCGACATTCTCGTCGTTGTAGTAGATCTGGCAACGATCCTCGAACTGTTCCAGGATATCCACCGTGCCGTCCGTCGGATGCGTTATCGACGACGATGATCTCTTTATCCGCGATAGCCCTGCGCCAGTACGGATTCGAGGCAGCGCTTGATGAATCGGCCGCTGTTATAAGTAACTATCGTGACGGAAACAAAGTCGTTTTGCGCCATGAACAAGAACCTGAAAGCCCGAACCTTCCGTACACACCGACATCAAGAATACGAGGGTATTAAACAACCTTCTGCTCGCGCCAACCGGTGATCAGGCACCGGCCTGCGAGTTGTACGACTGTCCCGAATGCTGCCAGGGGTTTGAGACTTCGCTCCACGGCCAATTCCGCAAGAAGCCGCGGCATGGCGCCCAAAATCACAGCCGCACACACCGCGCGAAAAGCTGCGGGACCGAAGTGCTTGGCTGAGTATCTCAGTAAATTACAATACCAATAAATCTTGCGCATCTCCATTGTAAGAGTTGAGATCGAGTGTGCGCCGGTGTGTTTTGCGACAGCCCTTGGCTCGTAGTACAAGCTATATCCTCGATCAGCCGCCCGGCGGCAGAAGTCCACATCTTCAAACCAGAGCGGTCGGAAACCCTCGTCGAATCCCTCGAGTTCGCGCCACACATCGCGTCGAATCATCAGGAACGCCCCCGCAGGCTGCTCCACCCGCATTCGTGTCGAATAGTCCAGCGACAAACCTCGATATCGACGATTGACCGGATTGTTCGGCCAGAGGCGGTTCAGCAAGAGAGCTTCCAAAACAAGCGACGCCGCGGTGGGAAAGTTGCGCACCATGAAACCGCGCTGCGGATGTCGGTTTACATCCAGGAGACACCCCCCCGCCGCGGCGGCTCCGGGTAAATCGCACGCCTCACGCAAGGCGTCGAGACCGCTCTCGATAACCGCGTCGGGATTGAGCAGCAGAATGTAGGGCCTATCGAGCGCCCGAAACGCCTGATTCACCGCAGCCGCGAAACCCACATTCGAGTGGTTCGGGATGAGCCGCACATTCCGACGGGCAGCGGCATTCACCGTCCCATCAACGGAGGCATTGTCGACGACGATTACTTCGGCACCCGTGGCCACCGCTGCATTCAGGCACGATTCGATCACGTGTGCCGAATTGTAGGTAACAATTGCGATCCCGACCTCACACATGTGTCAGTTTGTCTCACCCGGGGTGCGCAAAAATGACAGTCCCCAGAAGGCGGCCGCGTCGGTTTGCACGAGTTTCAGTGTAACGCGGCGTTCTCATCGCAACGGCGGCGTCACGTGAATCTCAACCTGCTCCTGCTCGCCCCCCGAAGCTTTCACCTTGACAGCGAAATTCGCGAAGGGCTGTAGGAACGCGGGGTCCATGTGCAGGAACCCCGGCAGCACTTCCGCCCAGGCATAGACACGAAAATCTCCGGGCGGCACATTGGTCAGGAGGAAACGCCCGTCGTCGCCGGAGAAAACGGTCCTTACGCGAAGGGCATGCTCGCGGCCCGCGGGTTCGGGCACCAGGACTACCCAGCGGTTGCGAGCCGGCTCATCGCCATCCCGCACGATTCCCGCGACCGCCGCGGCATCCGCAGAGAACACGACTTCCATCGATAGCTCAGTCATCCCCGCGGGGATATCGAGAAGCGAGTCAACCACGTCGCGCGACCCCGATTCGCCGCCCACATGCACCGAACTCACATAGATACCCTGCGACCGGCATCCGATCTGCAATGAGTACCGCCCCGGCAAAATCCGTTCCACCGTGAACCGCCCGTCAGATTCCGATGAGGCGCCAAACGTGGACACCATAAGATCGCGGTCAACGGGGTTGAACATCAGCCCGCAGCCAACGGGAACCACGCTGTCTTTCTCTATGCGGACCCGCCCCGACACACGCACCGGTTCGACGCGCAGCACGACGCCATCGATATCTTTGTCGGCGACGACGACCGTGACCGCGGCGACCGCCTGCTTCCCGGGAGGAGCGATGACCAGTTCATAACTGCCCGGCTCCACGCCCGTCAGTTCGAACGAGCCGTCATCCCGCAGTGCCCGTGCCGAACCGGCGCGCTCGGAGAATTTCTGCATCGCCGGCGTCGTAGAAAACCCGTTTTTCCGGCCTTCGGTGAGAAGTAGCGTCACACCCGATAACGGTACGCCGGCGGACTCCACGCGCCCCCGGATCCGGAAGCCGCGTGTGCGGCGCAGCGTGACTTTGATACCTTCCGACGCCTGGCCCGCCGCGACCGTAACCGGCACGGAAGCTTCCGCATCCGAGGGATAAAAGGAGGGCATTAGAAACTCATCGCCGGATTGCAAGTGCGGCGGTATCGCACGTACGAAGTACCGGCCCTGCAGGAGATCGGGCAGGTGAAATTCGCCTTGGGCGTTGGTTTCGCCGCCCTCGTCGGTGAGGTCCAGGTTGCCGTACGGCCCGACGAGCGTCGCCAGAATGGACACGTGCGCCACGGGCTCTCCGTCGGGATCTACCACTTTGCCGGAGATTGTGCCGAGAGGCGTCAGGCGTAGCGCGAGGTCGAGGTGCTGGTCGCGCGCGAGCACCAGTCTTCGACCAGGCGCATAACGCGCGCGTGCGCCGTACGATCCGGGCTCAAAGCCGCGCTTCCAGAACGCCAGCGTGTAGGATCCCAGTTCGAGATCGTCAAAGCTGAACCGTCCCTGCGCGTCTGCGGTTGCGGTCCGCCGGCGCGCCGCCCCGCCGGACGAGACCAGCGTCAGCTCGGCTTCGGCCACCGGCTGCCCGTTCAACGCGTGCATCACACGGCCCCCGATGCTGGAAGGCTGCGACATCAAGGGCAACGCGACGACATAGCACAACAGCAGGCGCATGGTATTCCGGCACCATCTTGTCTGAATTCGCCGTGCGGGTCAATGGCCGGCCAGCAGGAAGTACCCGCGCCAGAACGTGTCGAAGCCGCTGGCGGATTGCAGTTCGCGGATCAGCCGGTCGTTTTCGCGCAGGAGCTCCGGCAACGCAGGATCGAAGCCACTGCCCCGCGCCCGCCCGAACATGGCCCACCCCTGCATCCGGCCGCGCAGCCACGCGCCTCCCGCGCCGTGCCGGATCGCCAGCAGGAAGAATAGCCCATGCGCCGCAACTGTATTACGCGCGGTGGAGAGGATCATCCGGCCCGACCAGTGTCTGGCAATCAGCAGCACCTGGTTGCGCGACATGAGCCTCACCATTTCCGGATGCCAGCGGCCCAATGCCGCGTTGCCGCGGTGCCGCGCGACGGCTCCCGGCACGTACTCGCCCGCCATTTTGAGCCGCGCGCACCGCAAGCCGAAATCCACGTCTTCCAGGTACGACCCGAAACTCTCTTCGAGCAGCCCAGCTCTTTGAAACAGCTCCGCCGCGGAACAGCGCCGCCGTCCACGGCGCCGACCAGATCGTTCGAGGCTGGTTCCATAACGGCCCATCCAGCTTGCCGTTGCCCGCCCGCCAAGCCGTCCCGCCGCGGCAGACGAGATCGAAGGTCCCGTCGATGCGCGTCGGGTCGCTATCGGAAAGGATCTTGCCGGTGGCGAACCAGCCTCGCTCGCGGCCAGCCGTTCCGAGGTAATCGGGAGCCAGCACGACGTCGCTGTTGAGCACCGCAATCCGCGTCCCCGCGCGCTTCGCGAATCCCGCGGTTCACGGCCGCCGCGAAGCCCGCGTTCCGTCCCATCGAAATCACCCGCGCACCCCGCCGCCGCGCCAGGTCCGGTGCGCCATCCGTCGATCCGTTGTCCACGGCCAGGAGTTCTGAAGCGCGCAGGCGTCTGCGCATCCAGGCTATCCAACAGGCGGGCCAGCAGCGCCTCGTCCGTTCCACACCGGCACGATGGCGCTGATCTTCATCGCAGGAAGCGCTTCTTCAGCAGAAACCACAGGTTCTGAACTCCGTCCCGCCACGGGTTCAGCTTGATTTCGCCCAGCCGGGACGAGTACAGGATCGAGATCTCGCCGAATCGGATCCGCGGATTGCGCAGCGCTTCGATCTTGATCTCCTCGGAAAACGCCATGCCGTCCGATTCCAGCTTCATGTCTTTCAGAATCGAGCGGCGGAACACCCACATGCCCGACTGCGAATCGCGCACCCAGCGGAAGAACAGCACCGACATGGCCAGCGACAGGATCAGGTTGCCGAACTTGTGCTTGAAGCTCATGGCCGCGCGGTCGCGCACCGGAAAGCGCGACGCGTTCAGGAAATCCACCTCCAGGTGCAGGAACGCCTCGATCAGGTAGGAGATCGCGTCCGCCGGGATAGCTGTGGTCGCCGTCGAGCGTCACGATCATGTCGCCGGTGGCGCTCGGCGAACCCGCGCTTGTAGCTCCGCCCGTAGCCGCGCACATCTTCGCGAATCACCTTCGCGCCCAATGCCGCGGCCACTTCCGACGTCCGGTCGGTGGAGGCGTTGTCCACCACGATCACTTCGTCCACGAACTCCGGCATGCGCCCGCAGCACCTGCTCGATGCCCTGCTCTTCGTTCAGGCAGGGAATGATCACCGTGATCGTCTGCCCCTTATACATCGAGCCTTCCGAACCGTCTTTTTCCTGTGCCGGCGCGTCTCGTTATCATGGAAGCCATGAAGCGGCTTCTGTTTCTTCTCCTCGGTTCGGGCGCTGCTGCTGCTGCGCCGCCGGACCTTTCCGGCGTGCACTCGGTATACATGCTGCCCATGGCGCGCGGCCTCGACCAGTACCTCGCCAACCGCCTCACCACGACCACGTGTTCCAGGTGGTCACCGACCCGAAGCACGCCGACGCCATCTTCTCCGACCGCATCGGCGAGGCGCTTCGAGACGCAGCTGGACAGCGCTGTTTCCGCCGCCCGAACCCGCCAAGCCGGAGCAAGCCAAGCCCGAAAAGGACGACGAGGCCGGACTGGCCCAAGGCTCACCACCGACACGCGACAACAAGCTCGACAATCCCGCCGCTCAATTCCGCCATTCGGCCGCGGCAAGGGCACGATCTTCCTGGTGGACCCGAAGTCCAGCCAGGTGCTTGTGGTCCACGTACGAGCAGCCCAAGGCGCGCGTCGGAAGATCTCGACCGCATCGCCGACCGAATCGTCAGCCGGCTCAAGAAGGATCTCGCCTCCCGCGGAAGATAGCCCGCTCGCCTAGCTTCGCGCCTCCACCAGACCGCGGTAGCTCTCCACCAGCTTGCGCGTGATCGCCGCCATATCCCAGTTCGCCTCCACTTCCGCGCGCGCGCGCGCCGCCATGCGCTGCCGCCGCTTCGGCGTCCTCGAACAGCGCCAGCAACGCGCTCGGCGAATCCCGCCGGGTCATCGGCCAGCGCGGCAGATCTCGCCATCTTGATTCGCCAGCCCTTCCGCGCCCACCCGCGTCGAGACCACCGGGATTCCCGCCGCGAACGCCTCCAGCAGTTTCACCCGCACGCCCGATCCGCTAAGAATCGGGCACACGAACACTGCATAGCGCACCAGCGGTCTCGCGCACGTCGTCCACGTATCCGAGCATCTCGAAGCGCTCCGCCAAAATCGGGAATACGCGTGCACCGGGGGAGGATCGGAGCCCGCCACCACCAGCCGCGCCCGCGGCTCCGCGCCAGAATCAGCGGCATCACTTCGTGCACGAACCAGTCCATGGCCACGCGGTTCGGGTCGTGCCGGAAGCTGCCCACGAACAGCATGGTGAACGGCTCGCTGCCCGCATCGCGGAACTCGTAGCCTCGCGTGTCGATTCCGGCGCGCAGACCGTCCGCCAGCCGCGGCGCGAGTTCGGGGAGAAAGGACAGCAGGTAATCGCGGTTGTCGGGCTGCACACCTGCACCCGGTCGAAGCCGGCAGCACCCGCAGTTCGTAACGCAGCGCGCGCAGATATTCCACACGCGCCTTCAGATTCGTCCATTGCGCCCGCCATGTCGGCCCAGGCCCCGCGCGATCGACTGGAAATAGACATCGTGCTCGAACAGGATGCAGGGGATGTGCCGGTACTCGCCACGGTATTGCGCCATGGGCGTGTATTCGAGTTGCAGCACGTCGATGCCGCGCAGAGTACATCTGCCGATGGATCAGCCATTCCAGGTCGCCGTTGCCGAATTCGCGGACGGCGTGGGGCTGCATCGATCCGGCGCCTCGGCGTCTCTCCGCCGGGCCGCACCAGCCATTCCGCCGAAGCGCAGAATTCGCGCAGTTCCTCGTTGGCGGCCGCTCCTGCTCCGGCCAATCCAGCAGTTCCACCACGTGGACTTCGGCCAGCCTCGAAAGCTCGCGCAACGTCTGGTACATGAACACGCCGCCGCCGTGTACCGGCGGGCAGATCGGGTACGGCGAGACGAACAGCACGCCGCAGCCGTTCAGGTTTCGGTCTCCATGGCCGCGAAGCGGTCCCGGAAGTATCCGCCCAGCGGCCGGCGAAACGCTTCGGTATCGTCGACCGCGCGCCAGCGTCCGGGCCCGCCAGCGCGAGCGCACGGCGCGCGGAAGCTGCCGGAAGCGCTTCCACAGGACCCGAAGTTCGGCCGCTGCGGGACATCGCCGAAGATCACCGCCAGCACCGCGCCCGCCCAAGTGAAGAAGAAATGCGAGACGCAGCCGGGGCCAATCGTGGATGTTCTTCCAGCAGAACAGCAGGAAATTCTTCTTGAGCACGGACTGGATGTACTTCGTAAAACGTTTGCCGATGGTGCCGCGATGCTCGTGATATACCACGCTGCGCGGCTGATACAGCACCTTCCAGCCGCGTTTCCAGGCCAGAAGCCCAGGTCGGTGTCTTCCAGGTAAAACGGTTCCAGCAGCTCGTCGAAGCCGCCCAGTTCCAGAAACTTCTGCCGGTCGAACGCGCACGAGCCGCCGCCGCCGTAGAAGCACGGATACAGGTCCGTCACCGCCTCGTCCATTCGATGCCGCACGCGCAGCCCTCCTTCCTGCCACCAGCCCTGCGTCAGCCCGGTTTCTTCGCGAAGCTTGTCCGGGATCGCTGAAGAAGATCTGGCAGGACACGGCGAAAACGTCCGGGTCCGTCAAAACCTGCGAGCAGCGGCGCCAGAAAATCCGGGGCCACGCGCATGTCGCTGTTGAGCAGCACGACGATGTCGTTTGCGCGCCGCGCGAAAGCCCGCGTTGGAGCCGCCGCCGAAGCCCAGATTCTCGCGCCAGCGCCAGCACCTTGACCCCCGGAAACGCGTGCCGCACGAAATCGGCGCTGCCGTCGTCGGAGCCGTTGTCCACCACGATGATCTCGTTGGCCGGATTCCCGGAGAGCGCCTGCACGATCGACGGCAGGTATTTCTCGAGCAGGTCGCGGCCGTTCCAGTTGGGAATCACGACGGTGGCGGAATCGTGCCGCGCCGGCTCCGACGCGGGCGCCTTGCGGCCGCCGAAAAGCTTCCATGCGAGATCCGTGAGCGCAAGCGCCAGCAGGCTGAGCGGCACCAGCACCGGAGAGAGAATCAGCAGCGGAAGAGCGCGCAGGAATCGCTTCAGAAACTGCATGTCAGGACGGCGGCAGGACCGGGCCCAGGCCGACCCGCCGCCCGAGCTTCATCCATCGAGACGCACGCACCAGCGCAAGCTGGTGAGAGATCCGGCTGATCTGCTCGCGCAATCCCGCGGCTTCCTCCTGGAGCGCAACGGCCCATGCGGTGCGCTCTTCCAGTTCTTTCTCGGTTTCGTGCAGCACGTCCACCGCCCTCGCCAGTGCGGCTGTCTGCTTCTGAAGTTCTGCGTCCAGTTTAGACGCCCAGTTTCTTTTCTCCTCCAGGTCGGTCTCGTAGGCCGCGGCCATCCGCCGGGCGGCTTCCTGTTCCCGCTCCTGCTCCTGTTGAAGCTCCACGATCCGTTCTCCGCACTGCCGGAGTTCCACGGTGAGCCCGTCGGCCCACCGGTTGCTCCGTTCGAGCGCCTGCGCCTGTTCGGCGAACTGCCGCATCAACGCGCCCTGCTCGGCGACGGCCTTCTCCAGCCACTCGCTTTTCACCGCCACTTCCCTCTCCAGCAGTTCGATGTGGCGTTCGCGCTCGCGCAATACGTTGGCGACACGCGGCACATAAACGAACGTCGGATTTCCAATCTGCTGCCGGTGCGCGCAGACCGCGACGAAGAAGTGCGAATCGTCGGGCGCGGGATCGCCCGCATCCACCCGCGCTTCCACCGTATTGCCAAAGTGGTGCGGTTGAAACGTCACCCCTTCCACGTGGTTTTCGAGAAACACCGACACGTGCGGAAACACGGCCCGCAGTTCCTCGCAGAACTCCTCGAACGTAAACTCGTGAACGTGAAACGGGTTCGCGCCGTGCTCGCCGCGCGATTCGGTGTAGTACAGCTTGTTGGGTGTGGAGACGATCAACTGGCCCCCCGGACACAACACGCGCCGAGCCTCTTCGAGCAGCCCGCGCCAGTTCTCCAGGTGTTCGATCACCTCGAAGGCAACCACCAGGTCGAAGCTCGCGGCGGGGTGGGGAATGGCCGTGCACGACGCCTGCTCGAAATCCAGGTTGGGCGCCCGGTAGTGCATGCTCGCGAACTCGAGCGCTTCCGGGGCGCGATCCAGCCCCACCACCGAGAGCGCCGCCTGTGCCAGTTCCGCCGATCCATACCCCGCGCCGCATCCGGCATCGAGCACCCGCTTGCCCCGTGCCAGTCGCGACGCAAAGGCGTATCGAGCCATGTGCTCGTTCAGCAGATCCACGTCCACCTGTCCCGGGATCAGCCGTTCTCCGGTGAACTCAGCCAACGCGATTCTCCAGCTCCGGCGCGCGCGCCCCGGCGCCCAGCCGCGCATTCACTTCCACACGGCACGGCAGCCGCAGGTAACCGTAGATCTGCGCTTCGGAGCGGCCCATCTGAAGGGCCACCGCATTATCGATCCAGTCGCACATTTGATAAGCGATCAGCGTGCCATCGGCGATCGCCGGCGAAAATGAAAACGACGCCGGGTACAGCTCCGGCAGCTCCAGGTGAAAGTCCACCGTGTAAACGTCGAGGGGTTCCATCGGCGGCAACTCGTATCCCTCGGCCGCCGTGTTCGTTCCGGAAAAATCGATGCCGATCTGGTTTCGCAGCATAAATCCCACCATCGGCATGGCCAGGTGGTCGTTGGCTCGCACGCTGATGCGCACCACGATGCGGCCGGCCGATTCCAGCATGTGCAGCGGCGCGCCTTCCGCATCGAGGATGGCGATGCCCAGCACCTCGGCGCGCTTGTCTCCGTACCGGTGGTCGATGTTGGGAATCGTGGTCGCGATCTCCGGGGCTAGTACCGTGTGCCCGCGCGATTGGCGCACCTCGCCCGCCGATTGCGCGATACGGTAGCGCGAGTCCTTGGCGGTCATCGCGGCCAGGTATTTCGAGATCACGCGTTCCGGCTCGCCCACCTCCATTACGCGCCCGCCCTCCAGCCACATCACCCGGTCGCCGATCGCTTTCACATCGGCCACCGCGTGCGATACGAAAAGGATCGTGACTCCCTGCCGCCGCAGTTCGTGCACCTTGCGCATGCACCGCTGCCGGAAATAAATATCCCCCACCGCCAGCGCTTCGTCCACTAACAGAATTTCCGGGTCCACATTGATCGCCACAGCGAAGGCCAGCCTCACCACCATGCCGCTCGAGTAAGTCTTGACGGGTTGATCGATGAACTCGCCGATCTCGGCAAACTCTTCGATCTGCCGGTAGCGCTCTTCGATCTGGCGTGTCGTCAATCCCAGGATGGTGCCGTTGAGATACACGTTGTCGCGTCCGGAAAACTCCGGATTGAAACCGGCTCCCAGTTCGAGCAGCGCCGAAACGCGCCCGTGAATCGCGACCGAACCCGAAGTGGCAGGCAGGATTCCCGCCACCATCTGAAGCAGTGTGCTCTTCCCCGAGCCGTTTTCGCCCTACGATGCAGAAGGTTTCGCCCTGTTCCACGTCGAAACTCACGTCGTGCAGCGCCCAGAAATCCCTGTGCCGCTTCAGCCGGTTGAGCGACAACAGTTCTTTCAGGCGGTCGCCCGGCGAATCGTAGATCGCGTAGCTCTTGGAGACACCTTGAAATTCAACGGCCTTCACAATGGGTGAACGAATTCCAGTGTAGCGGAAGTTGCGGGGACGAGGGTGGGCACAAGGACAAGAAAAGGCGGCCGCCAACCCCTCCTGTTAATGTTGGTGCGAGCCGGATGATATGCGGTGCAGTTACCGCGGCGCCTGGTAATGCTTACTTGCTCGGCGCGTCAGGACTCGCAACCACTCAGTCGAGAAAGCTGGAAGCCGCCTTTGTGGTGGACTGGTTCTATTTACTTCCTCCTTCACAAATGGCTCCCCCGTGATAGGGGATCGCGAATCGGCCTTTTTCTGAGAAAAAGACCTGGAGGCTGATTTTGCCCGCCTCCTGATCCAAATATGCGCCTCTATGCCGCCGATGTCAAGTTCGATTGGGTGTTACTGCATACTCAATCTTCGTCGTGCTGCGCTGCCAGGCGCGTCACCACCGACAGGTCCTCGAGCGTCGTCACATCCCCCGTCACCGCATTCGAAGTGACGATCTCCCGCAACAGCCGCCGCATGATTTTTCCGCTGCGCGTCTTGGGCAGCGCTTCCGTGAACCGGATCTGCTCGGGCTTGGCGAAACTGCCGATCTCCTTGGCCACCCATTTGCGCAAATCTTCCGCCAGTTGATCGTGATTCCAGTTGCCTTTTTTCAACGTGACGAAGCACGCCACCGCCTGCCCCGTGATCTCGTGGGGCTTGCCGACTACCGCCGCTTCCGCCACCGCCGGGTGCCGCACCAGCGCCGACTCGAGTTCCATCGTGCTCAGCCGGTGCCCGCTCACATTCATCACGTCGTCCACGCGTCCCAGAATCCAGAAGTATCCATCGGCGTCGCGCCGCGCGGCGTCTCCGGCCAGGTACACGCCTTCGATCTTTTCCCAATACTGCTGCCGGTAGCGATCGGGCTCGCGCCACAAGGTGCGGGCCATGCCCGGCCAAGGGCGGCGGATCACCAGAAAGCCTTCCGTGTTTTCCGGAACCGGTCTTGCCCGACAGGTCCACCACGTCCGCGATCACTCCCGGCATGGGCAGCGTGCCCGACCCCGGTTTGGCCGGCACCGCCCCCGGCATGGGCGCGATCATGATCCCGCCCGTCTCCGTCTGCCACCACGTATCCACGATCGGGCAGCGCTCTTTTCCAATCACCCGGTAGTACCATTCCCACGCCGCGGGATTGATCGGCTCGCCCACCGACCCGAGCAGCCTCAGGCTCGAAAGGTCGTGCGCCTCCGGCCATTGATCGCCCTGCTTGAGAAACGCGCGAATTGCCGTCGGCGACGTGTAGAACGTATTAACTTTGTATTTCTCGATCAGCCGCCAAAAACGGTCGGGCTGCGGAAAATCCGGCGCGCCTTCATACATCATGCTGGTGGCGCCCGCCGAAAGCGGTCCGTAAACGATGTAACTGTGGCCGGTCACCCAGCCGATGTCCGCCGTACACCAGTAAGTGTCTTCGTCCCGCAGGTCGAAGACCCACTTCATCGTCATCGTGGTTTGAAGCAGATAGCCCGCCGTGGTGTGGACGATGCCTTTCGGTTTGCCCGTAGTGCCCGACGTGTACAGCACGAAGAGCGGATGTTCGCTCGCCAGTGGTTCGGCCGGGCACACCTCGCTGACGCCGTCGTCCAGTTCGTGCCACCAGTGATCGCGGCCCGCCGCCATCCGCACCGCGCCGCCCGTCCTGCGGTAGACAATTACGTTCTGCACGGTGGGGCAATCCTCCAGCGCCGTATCCACCGCTTCCTTGAGCGGGACCTCTTTGCCGCGGCGCCAGGATCCGTCGGCCGTAATCACCACCTGCGCCTCCAGGTCCTGAATCCTCGCCTTCAGTGCTTCGGACGAAAATCCGCCGAACACCACGCTGTGAATCACGCCCAGGCGAGCGCACGCGAGCAGCGCCACCGGCAGTTCCGGCACCATGCCCATGTAGATGATGGCGCGGTCGCCGGCCTTGAGGCCGCGACCCTTCAGCACATTTGCGAAGCGGCAGACCAGGCGGTGCAGTTCCTGGTAGGAGATCAGCCGCTGGTCGCCCGGTTCGCCTTCCCAGAGAATGGCTATCTTGTTCTTGCGGTGCGTTTCCAGGTGCCGGTCCAGGCAGTTGTATGAGGCGTTGATCTTTCCGCCCGCGAACCACTTCGCTTGCGGCGGATTCCATTCAAATACGTGCGACCACTTCTCAAACCAGGAAAGCTCTTTCTCCGCCAGCCCGCCCCAAAACTCTTCCGGCGTTTCCGCGGCTCTTCTGTAGAGCTCGCGGTATTCCTCAATGCTTTTCACATGGGCGCGCGCGGCAAAACCGGCGGGCGGAGCGTAGATCTCGGGATCGGCCATGCGTGAATCTTATCAGAAGGAGCCTGCGCCACCGCTGAACGGCCTCAACCCAGCTTCTGGAGGAAGAAGTTGAATTCCTTCTCGCGGCCGATGGTCGTGTTCTCTCCGTGACCCGGAATCACGATCGTTTCCTCGGGCAGAGGCATCAGCTTGTCGCGAATCGAACGCAGGATCTGCCTTCCGTCCCCGCCGGGCAAATCCGTTCGCCCGATGCTGTCGCGAAAGAGCGTGTCGCCCGCCGCCAGAATCCCCGCCTCAGGGTTCCACAAACTGATGCTCCCCTGCGTGTGCCCCGGCGTGTCCAGAATTTCGAATTTCGACGCGCCCACAAGCAAGCTGCCGCCGTCTTTGGCCGCCACGTCGATATCCACGGGCTCCACGGGACGCATCCCCAGCCACGACGCCTGCACGTCCAGCATTGCCTGCAACTCGCGGTCGTTCAGGTTCATGTAGACCGGCGCGCCGGTGGCCCGCTTGAGCTTCTGCGCCCCGCCTATATGATCGATGTGCGCATGCGTGATGACGATGGCCTTCACCGTCAGCCCGTGCCTCTTGACCACTTCAAGCACCCGCTCGATCTCGTCCCCCGGATCCAGCACCATCGCTTCGCGGCTCTGCTCGTCGCCGAACACCGAGCAGTTGCATTGCAGCATCCCCACCGGCAGAATCTCGTGGATCATTTCGTTTTTCCCTACCGAGTATACTCACGATATGTCCGACGCGCTCTTCGTCGTGGTGCGATGGCTTCACATCGCTTCCATGGCCACCCTGATCGGCGGTATCCTCTTCGCGCGGCTGGTGATGGCTCCTTCGCTTGCCGCGGTCTCCGAGGAAGCCCGCCTTTCGCTGTCCGAAGCCTGGGCCGCGCGCTACCGCCCGTTCGTGTATGCCGCCATTGCCGGACTGGTGCTCTCCGGAACCTTCAACCTGCTCACCACCCCGGGGCACAGGCCCTTCTATCACATGCTGCTCGGGGTCAAGCTGCTGCTGGCCCTGCACGTGTTCGCGGTCGCCATCCTGATCGTTCAACCCAATAACCCGCGACGCACACGAATGATGACCGGCACCGTGATCTCGGGTTTGCTGATTCTGCTCATCTCGGCATGGCTCCGCCGCATCTTCTAACTATGACTAAGGGCTACGAAGCATTGCGCCAGGGCGTCGCCTGGCTGGACCTTTCCGACCGCGGCAGGCTGGAGGCGCGCGGCCGGGACCGCGCCCGGTTCCTCCACAACGTGACCTCGAACGAGGTGAAGAAGATGAGTCCCGGAGACAGTTGCTACGCCTTCTTGCTTACGCCGCAGGGCCGCATTCTCGGCGATCTCGAACTGCTTTGCCTCGAAGACCGCTTCCTCATCGATACCGAGCCCGAGCTGCGCGAAAAAGTTCTGCGCCACATCCTGAAGTACCGGGTGGCGGATCAGATCGAACTCACCGACGTCACCGGCTCCACCGCCTCCATCGGCATCGAGGGCCCCGGCGCGAACGGCCTGCAACTTCCGCCCGGCGACCACATCGCCGCTCCGTTCACGATCACCGGACAGCCCGGATATCGCGTCTACTGTTCGCCCTCCGCGCTGCCCGGCCTTATAGCGGAGGTCGAATCGGCCGGAGCCGTCGCCGCCACATCCGAAGACGCCCGCATCGTCCGCATCGAGAACGGCAAACCGCGTTACGGCGAAGATATTTTGGAAACTACGCTGCCGCAGGAGACTCTGCAGATGCACGCCGTCAGTTTCAGCAAAGGCTGCTACCTCGGCCAGGAAATTGTGGAGCGCATCCGTGCCCGGGGCCATGTGAATCGCGAACTGCGGCGCATGGAACTGGATACGGCTGAGCCCCCGGCTCCCGGCACCCGTCTGACGTTCGAGAACCGCGACACGGAAATCACCTCGTCGGTACTTTCGCCGCAATCGGGAAAGGTGATCGCCCTCGGTTACGCCCGCGTCTCACCGCAAGCCTAGACGGTCCACCAGGTCTTCGGGCACCTTCAGGTTGCCATTGTAGCCGGTGCCCAACGCCACCTCCGGCTTCACCAGGCCGTGAAAATCCGAGCCGCCCGTCACCAGCAGGCCATACTTGCAGGCCAGTTCCAGGTACATCTCCGTTTCACGCGGACCGTGATCGCTGTGGTAAGCCTCCAGGGCGTTCAACCCCATGTTGCTCAAATCGGGCAGCATGGCGGGAACGTCGCCGCGGACGCGAACCGGATGCGCCAGTGAAGCGATCCCCCCGGCGCCGCGGATGCGCTGCACGCTTTCCGCAAAACCCGGTTCCTGGCGGTAGACATAGCCCTTCGCCGACTCGTCCAGGTAGTCGTCGAAAGCCTGGCGGAGATTGGCGACGTAGCCCTTCTCCACCATGATCTGTGCGAAGTGCGGCCGGCCCGTCATGCCCCTGCCCAGCGCCTCCGCTTCTTCAACCGCTATATCGAGCCCCAACTCCCGGAGTCGCGCCGCCAGCCGCACATTCCGCTCCCGGCGCGAAGCCTGCATCTCCAGAATCCACTCGCGGAAGCCGCTCAGGTCGCGATCGCCGCGGAAATAACCGAGAAGGTGCACCGAATGGCCGTTCAGTTTGGTGGAAAGCTCGATGCCGCAGATCAACTCGAGCCCCAGGCGCAAGGCATGGGGTCGCGCTTCGTCGTAGCCCGCAAACGTGTCGTGATCCGTAATCGCCAGCGTCTTGACGCCTTGAACAACGGCCACCGACACAAGTTCCGCCGGCGAACAAGTGCCGTCGGACTGGTTGGTATGTGAGTGCAGATCGATCAAGCGAAACCGGACCCGGATGTTCCAGTGTAGCCCAGTTCCGCGATCGATTCGGCTCCCACCGCGTGGGAATTCTGCTACCGCACGCGATACGTATACTCCGGACGCTCCTCCCGCAGCCTGTCGAGGTCCAGCGCCTCCGCCCCGGAAAGGTCGAGCACGGCGACGGCCTGCCCCTCGCGGAGTTCCTGCAAGCGCACTTCGCGGCCGTTTGAAAACCGCACCGCGTCGCGGTAGCTGTTCACCGCCGCCGAGATCTGGGTGAAGACTACCTCTTCCGAGCAGCCTACTGCCAGTTCGTGTTGCAGACGCGCCGGAATGTCGCCCAAGCGGAGGCGGGCACCCGGTGGAATGCACACTGCCGCTACGGCTTCGGCTTTCGGCGGGTTGAAGAAGTCCCGCACCGCACACCAGACACTCTTGCGGGAAACTGGCTGCGGATCCTTCAAGCGTTTGATTTCATTGGGCGAGGCCAGCCCCAGAGAGCCCGTCGGGAACCGGTGCGTCACCAGTTCCTCACCCTCCATCGCCAGCCGGTTCGGTACTGCCATGAGCGAATAGTCACACATTGTTGCGATCTCCTCGTTCTCTAACTTCTATCTGGCGCTCCTCGCCTGCTCGTTGACGTGCGATTCCGCCAGTGCCGTCAATTTTTTATCCGCGTTCGCCTCTTCCGCGAGTGTCTGCTGCAACAGCTTGGCCTGATCCTCGAAACCGAGGCGCCTCGCGAAGGTTCTCACCGTGCCATAGGCCGCAATTTCGTAGTGCTCTACCCGCTGGGCTGCCGAAATCAGCGCCGCGTCGCATACTGCCGGCGCGGCATCCTCGTCCATCAGTTCCTCGCCTTCCTCGAGAATTCCCTGAATGCCCTTGCATTTCTGTCGCTTGGGCGTCTCTTTCAACATGCGGAAGACTTCTTCCAGCCGGTTCACCTGATTACGCGTCTCAGCCAAATGAGATTCAAATGCCTGCTTCAGGTCCGAAGCGCTGGCCGCCTCGGCCATTTCCGGCAGCGCCTCGATAATCCGCTGCTCGGCATCGTATAAGTCCCTAAGCTCTTTGATATAGAGGTCCTGCAGAGAAACCAGATGCATTCGCCCCCTCCTTAATTTGAGTTTCGTTTTCAGGCCCCGGATTGACAAGCGACTTGCCGCCTGTGGCGGACGATTGAGAACCGATCCATCGTGCTGCTGGTTACAGCTTCTGCCGGAGAGTATCCTGCCATACGAGAAAAGCTGCGGCTGTTGCGCCTGCTAATATGTTCTGAGTGGATCCGGAAATAAAGCCCGACACAGCGCCGCCTGAGCCGAATCCCGCATGGCGGCGGGTCCAGCTTGCCCGCCATCCCAAGCGACCTCACTCTCTCGATTACATCGGGTTCCTGATAGCGGATTTCCAGGAGATCCACGGCGACCGCTCTTTCGGAGACGATCCCGCCATCGTGACCGGTCTGGGAACTTTCGAAAACCGTCCGGTCATGATCGTCGCCGAGCAGAAAGGCCGCGACACCAAGCAGAAGCTCTATCGCAATTTCGGCATGCCCAAACCGGAGGGCTACCGCAAAGCGCTCCGCGCCATGCACATTGCCGGCAAGTTCGGCCGCCCCATCCTCACGTTTCTCGATACCCCCGGCGCGTACCCCGGCATCGATGCCGAGGAGCGGGGCCAAGCCGAGGCCATTGCCCGCAATCTTCGCGAGATGTCCCGGCTTCCCGTGCCGGTCGTCGTCACGTGCATCGGAGAGGGCGGCAGCGGAGGCGCGCTCGCCCTCGGAGTGGGAAATACCGTCTTGATGCTCGAAAACGCGGTCTACAGCGTCATTTCCCCGGAAAGTTGCGCGGCCATCATCTACCGCGATTCCGGCAAGGCCGAGCAGGCGGCGGCGGCGCTCCGCCTGACTGCGCCGGACCTGCTCGAACTCGGACTGATCGACGGCATCGTTCCCGAACCCGAAGGTGGCGCCCAGGAAGATCCGAAGCGCGCCGCCGAATCGCTCCGCGAACACCTACGCGCGCGCCTGGACGAACTTACCGCTTTCAGTCCGGACCAGTTGATCCAAAACCGATACGCCAAATTTCGCCGAATGGGCAACTTCTTCCTCTGAGGCTAATTCCTTCCTCGTCTATCCGTCTCTCTTTTTTAGGAGTGCCGGATACCTGGGTGTAAAATAACAGTGAACTCCCATCATCGAACTGGCGTCTATACTCGTTGGACAAGGAAAAGGGGAGAGTGTCGTCGTGAAGCGTAAGTGGAAGATAACTATAACCATTGCTGCCCTCGTAATCGCGGCTATCGGCGTGTATGCGAGTACCGTCTATAGCAAGCGCGGAGTCGTCACAGTCCAGACCGGCACCGTCGTCCGCCAGGACCTGACCAGCGTCGTAACCGCTTCAGGCGAGATCAAACCCAAGAATTACATCAACATAGGCGCTAACGCCATGGGTGAAATCACGGACCTTCTGGTCAGAGAAGGGGATCACGTCCGAAAGGGCCAACTCCTGGCCAAAATCGAAGACACCCAGCCGGAAGCCGATGTGAACGCTCAAAAGGCCACTCTCGCTTCCGCCGAAGCCGATTCCACCGCGTCCGAAGCCGGCCTCAAGGCAGCCGACGAGAATGTCAGCACCCTCCAGGCAGGGCTCGAACGCGATAAGGCGGATCTGAACCGCATGAAAGCGGAGATGGATCGCGCCGATGCCCTCTACAAAGAAAAGCTTCTGGCCAAACAGGAATATGACCTGAAGAAGTTCAGCTACGAGGCCCAGCGCGCCGCCATCACCCAATCCGAGGCCCGCGTCAGCCAGGCGAGGGCCCAGCGCGAACAGACTGCTGCCCAGCTCGCCTCAACCCAGCGGCGCATCGCTATCGCCCGGGCGAACCTGGTACGCGCCAGCGATGTCCTCAGCAAGCGCAACTCCTACGCTCCCCTCGATGGTGTAGTCACCAATCTCCCCGTGCGTCAGGGCGAAAGCGTGGTTCCCGGCCTACAAAACCAGACGGGCACCATCATCATGACTATCGCCGACATGTCGCTGATCACCGCCGAGGTCAAGGTGGATGAGACGGACATTGTCAACGTGAGCCTCAATCAGCCGGTCGAAGTATCCATCGACGCCATTCCCGGCAAGACTTTCAAGGGCCATGTCAGCGAAATCGGCAACACCGCCATCCTCCGTTCCTCCGGAATGGCGGCTTCGCAAAGTGCCATTTCCAGCCAGGAAGCTAAGGATTTTAAAGTAGTTGTCGCTCTGGAGAACCCTCCGGACGAAATTCGCCCCGGACTTTCTTGCACCGCCAAGATAACCACAGCCACCCGTTCCAACGTCCTAACAATACCGATCCAGGCGCTGACCGTCCGTCAAAAGGGCGATCTCGAGGCAAAACCTGCCGGGACCGGTAATGCCGCCTCGGCGGCGACCAAGCCCGATCCGGCGGCGGAGAAGGCGAAGAAGGAAGAAATCACGGGCGTGTTCGTGGTTGCAGCGGATAAGGCGGAGTTTCGAAAAGTGGAAACCGGAATCACCGGTGCGACGGATATCGAGGTCCTCAGCGGCCTGAAAGACGGCGACACCATCATCACGGGCACATATCAGGTGATCCGGACCATCAAGAACGAGGCTCAGGTGAAGGTCGATAACAAGGTCGAGACGGCAGCCAAGTCCTGAACCGGCGAAGGTACCCCAGAAACGAGAACCATTTAGATGGCGGCAGTCGATAAAGAACTTTTACAGCGCGGCGAACAACTGAAGCGGGACGGTATCGTTATCCGCACCTACGATCTCTGGAAAACCTACATCATGGGCGATACGGAGATCCATGCGGTATCGGGAGTCGATATCGAGATCAAGCGCGGCGAGTACGTCGCCATCATGGGACCTTCCGGCTCCGGAAAATCCACCCTGATGAACCTGATCGGTTGCCTGGATACTCCCACCAGGGGCCACTACTACATCAACGGCAACCTCGTCAGCGAGATGAGCGACGATGAACTCGCCCGCATCCGCAACAAGGAAATCGGGTTCGTTTTCCAGACGTTCAACCTGCTGCCACGCGCCACTTCGCTGCACAACGTGGAACTGCCGCTCATCTACGCCGGCATCTCGGCCGAAAAGCGCATGGAAATGGCCAAGAACGCCATGCGCCAGGTGGACCTCGAAAAGCGTATGCACCACAAGCCCAACGAGCTTTCCGGCGGCCAGCGCCAGCGCGTTGCCGTGGCTCGAGCCCTGGTGAACAACCCCTCCATCCTGCTAGCCGACGAGCCGACCGGAAACCTCGATACCGCCACCGGTAACGAAATCATGGCCCTCTTCGAACGCCTCTACCAGCAGGGAAACACCATCGTGCTGGTTACCCACGAGCACGATATCGCCCTCCACGCCCATCGCATCATCTCCGTGCGCGACGGCAAAGTGGAACGGGACGAGAAAATCAAGTAAGCATGGGGCGGGGCTACCCGCCCTCCAGGATCCGGTCGAATCGCCGGCTCACTTCTTTCAGATACTCCGCGTCACCGCCCGGAAGTTCCACCGTGGCGGTGCCGCTGTATCCGATCGCGGCCAGGGCGTCATGCACCGCCTTCCAATCGATTTCCCCCTCGTATAACGCCGCGAAATCGGCTACCCGCTTGCGCAGGTTCGGGTCCGTCTTGAAGGCGAAATCTTTGATGTGGACCTTCACGATTCGCTTCCCGGCGGTCCGGATCCAGTCCTGCGGAAACCCCGTGATCGCCACGTTCCCCACGTCGAAATAGGCGCGCACCCACGGGCTTTGAAATTCGTCCACGTAGCGCGCGTATTCGAGCGGGCTCAGCAGAAACTTGTTCCACACGTTCTCGATGCCGATGACCACCTTCAAGTCCTGCGCCATCGGAAGCAGTTTCCGGATCTGCCGCTGGCTGCGCTCCCAAGCGTCCGCATAACTCGTTTCCGCATTCACCACCGCCGGCACCAGCAGCACCGAATCGGCCTTCCACAAAGCGGCGTTGCGCAGGCTTGTGCGCATTCCCTCCAGGCTCTTTTCCACCACTGCCGGGTCGCTCGAGGACAGCGGACTGCGCCAGTGCTCCGCGTTCATCACGGAGTGGATGCGCAGGCCGATCTTGCGCGAGGCTTCCAGCATCTCCTCGGCCTTCGCCGTTTCGGGCGTTGTCGGGCACTCGATCTCCTCGAAGCCCGCCTCGCGGGCGATCCGGAAGCGGTCCAGGACGCTGGCCGACGCGGGCAGCATGCTGAACTCCACGGCCTTGCGTATGGGTAGCCGTTCCGGTGCGGCGGCAGCAACGGAAGCTCCGGCTGCCGCGGATAGCAAAAAGCTGCGGCGGTTCACGGCTCTGATTCTACCGCCGTTGCGGTCCCCTTGCCGGGGGCCTACCCTACAGCTATGGATTACACCTACAGCGACATCGCCAAAATGATCGATCACTCGCTGCTCAATCCAACCCTGACCGACTGCGAACTCGAGGCAGGGTGCCTGCTCGCGCGCCGCTACGACGTTGCCTCCGCCTGCGTCAAGCCTTATTACCTGGCGCGCTGCGCCGAACTGCTGGCCGGGAGCGCCGTCGCCGCCTCCACCGTTATCGGATTTCCCCACGGCGGCCATACCACCGCCGCCAAGCAGGCCGAAGCCGACCAGGCTATCCACGATGGCGGCACCGAACTCGACATGGTGGTGAACATCGGCAAAGTGCTTGCCGAAGATTGGACGTACGTCTGCCGCGACATCCAGGCGGTGGTGGCCCTGGCTCACCCGGGCGGCGCCATCGTGAAGGTGATCTTCGAGAACTGTTACCTCCAGGATTCCCAGAAAATCAGGCTGTGCGAAATCTGCGCGGACGTGGGCGCGGACTTCGTCAAAACCTCCACCGGCTACGGCCCGGGCGGCGCCACCCTGGACGACCTGAAACTGATGCGCCGTCATTCGCCGGCACAGGTGCGGGTCAAAGCCGCGGGTGGCATCCGCACCCTGGATGCCCTGCTCGAAGTTCGCTTGATCGGAGTGGCCCGCTCGGGCGCCACCCGCACCGCGGAGATGCTGGACGAGTGCCGCCGGCGGCTCGAAAGGTAGCACCTCGAGGGGCCCATGATATACTCGGCCCCAAGAGGGGACGTTTTCAAGTGATTACCAGAAAGTCGATGGCCGCAGGGCTGCTTGCCTTAGGGACGTTTGCGTTTCCGGGGCCGGCGCAGCAGCCGCGGACGGCGGGCACACCGGCAACGCCGCCGGCAGGCCGCGGAGGCCGGGGCGGGGGAGGAGGGTTCGGCGGAGCTTACCCGCAGCGGCCGCCTGCGGACCCGGCAGTGCTCCAGCGCGGCAAGGCTCTCTACGGCGTAAATTGCCAGTTCTGCCACGGATCGGATGCGCGCGGCGGGGAAGGCGGCCCGAACCTGATCCGGTCCGAGGTTCTGCTTCTGGACGAGAACGGTGAGCGGTTGACGCCCGTGGTCCAGAAGGGATTCCCGGACCGCGGCATGCCGGCCTTTCCTCTCACCGCGGCGCAAATCTCGGACATCGCAGCCTTCATTCACAGCTTTCGCGTGGGTGGATATGACCTCTCGCGCATGCGGCCGGAGAGCATCCTGGTGGGCGATGCCAAGGCGGGCGAGGCCTACTTCAAGCAGAAGTGCGCATCGTGCCATTCGGTGACCGGGAACCTGGAAGGGGTGGGGGCGAAGTACAGCGATCCGAAGACGCTTCAGAACACCCTCGTGATGCCGGGCGGCCGGGGTGGACGCGGAGGACGCGGCGCTGCCGGCGGCGTGCCTCCAACTACCGTGACCGTGACCACTTCCAGCGGCCAGAAGGATGAAGGCAGCCTCGTCCGCATCGACGATTTCCTGGTGTCGCTGGCTCATGCCGACGGCACCGAGCGTACCTACCGCCGTGAGGGCGACATGCCAAAAGTGGAGATCCACGACCCGTTGCAGGGCCACAAAGACCTGTTGACCGTCTACACCGACAAAAATATTCACGACCTGACTGCCTACCTGGTGACCTTGAAATGAGAAACGAAAGAAGCTTTCCGCTCGCCGCGGCGCTGCTTCTGCTGCCGGGAGTGCTGGCGGCGCAGGGGCTGACGACGGCGGAACTGCACAAGCCCTTGGGCGAATCGTGGCCCACCTACAATGGCGATTACAGCGGGAAGCGGTATAGTTCGCTGACGCAGATCAGTCAGCAGACGGTGAAGAACCTGACGCTGGCGTGGTTAACCCGCGTGACCGCGGGCTCGGGAGGCGGAGGCGCGGGCGCGTTTGGCGGACGGGGCGGCGGTGGCGCGCCGCCGGCCATCGTGGGCGGCGTGGGTGACACCGAAGCAACCGGCAACGCCAGCATCAAAGCCTCTATCCTCGAGGTGGACGGGGTCCTCTACCTCTCGACGCCCGACAACGCGTGGGCGGTGGATGCGCGCGACGGCCACGTGCTCTGGCACTACGTCTGGAAGACCAGGGGCGGCACGCACATCGGCAACCGCGGCCTGGGCATGTGGGGCACCTGGCTCTACATGGAAACACCGGATGACTACCTGGTCTGCCTGGATTCCAAAACCGGGCAGGAGCGGTGGCGCAAGGAAATCTCCCCCTTCGACCAGCAATACTTCTCCACGATGGCGCCCGTCGTGGTCGGAAACCATGTTCTGGTGGGGACCGGCAACGATCTGGACGCGCCCGGCTACCTTCAGGCTTTCGACCCGGAGACGGGCGAGGTGCAGTGGAAATGGTACGCCGTGCCCATGAAGAAGGGCGATCCCGGAATGGAATCGTGGGGCGATCCGAATACGGCCGCGCATGGCGGCGGCAACGTGTGGATTCCGGGCGCCTACGATCCCGAATCCAAGCTCTACATTTTCGGAACCGGGAATCCTACGCCCGCCTACACGGACCAAAAGGGCCGCGCCGGCGACAACCTGTTCACCTGCTCGATCGTTGCGGTGAACGTCGACACCGGAAAGATGGCGTGGTACTTCCAGACCTCGCCGCACGACACCCACGATTTCGATTCCACGGAGACGCCGATTCTGGTGGATGGCGAGTTCAACGGCAGGCAGCGCAAAATGGTGCTGCACGCCAGCCGCAACGGCTACTATTTCACCCTGGACCGTTTGACGGGCGAGCGCCTGGTAACCGGCAAATTCTCCGACTCCGCGAATTGGGCAAAGGGCCTGAACGACAACGGCGCGCCGGTTCGAAATCCCGAGAAGGACTCCACCGTTCCGGGGTCGCTGGTTTCCCCCAGTAACGGCGGATCCACCAACTGGCCGCCGCCGGCCTACTCGCCCGACACCGGGCTTTTCTATGTGCCCTCCGACGACAGTTTTTCCATGTACTACCTCACCGAAACCGACCCCCGCGGTTCCATGGGGCTCGGCGGCAAGGAAGAAGTGAGCGTTGGATCGCTGGGCGGATTCCTCACGGCTATCGATTACAAAACCGGCAAGGTGGCCTGGCGGCACCGCTACCCCGGCACAGGCGGCGGCCTCGGGCCCGGACTCTTGACCACGGCAGGCAAACTGCTCTTCGGGGGCGACCTGGCCGGCAACATCGTCGCTTACGATCCGGCCAACGGCAAGCCCTTGTGGCACTCGCGGATCGGCCGGGTGACCAATGCCCCTGGAACCTACATGCTGGACGGTGTCCAATACCTGCTGGTGGCGGCAGGAGATACGTTGTTCGCATTCTGTCTTTACCCGTAGGGCTCTGGTCCTGAGGCCCGTCATGGGCGATGTGTTATGATCGCAGCCGTGAGGGCGCTCCTGGCGCTGTTTCTGGTCACGGCGGCTGCGTCAGGCGCTGACGATGCCGGCGATGCCGCCCGCGAACTGGCACGCAAAGCGGCGGCCTTCGCAGGGCGGGGCGAACCCGTTTCCGTATCGTGGCGTAACCTGTCGACGCTCCCGTCGGGCGATCTGGCCACTGCCCGCATCGCCTTCGAAACTGGCCTGCGGGAGGCTGGTGGCAGGACCAGCGATATCGCCCCCATCGCGGAAGTCCGGATTACACTCTCCGAAAATCAGACGCATTACCTTCTGGTGGCGGAAGCCCGTAAAGGCGGGGACCGCCAGGTGTGGATGGCGGGATGGAAACGCGGCATCCCCCGGCCGCCCGGCGGACCGCACCCGGTGCTCACGCGGACTCCGATCTGGGAACAAAGCGAACCCATTCTGGACGTCGCCGGCACCAGGGACCGGCTGGTGATCCTGTCGCCCTCCGGAGTTCGATGGTCCGCTTCCGGCATCACCGCCGCCATCCAGACGGAGAAACCGTGGCCGCGCGATCTACGAGGAAGACTGCGCATCGTGGCGGGTACGGTGGAGGCCCACCTGCCCGGTTTGGAATGCCGTTCGGTGCAACCGGGCGCCCTCGAGTGCAGGTCGAGCGAAGAGGCCTGGACGCTCGATTCGGGCACCCGGTCCCTCCTGATTGCCCACCTGGCGCCGGGACGCAACAATTTCGACGGACGCGTGACTACCCAGGCCGGCCAGCGGAAGACCGTACCTCCCTTCTTTTCGGCCGCCGCCGTGGAACTGGGCGGCGAGACGGTCTGGGTGCTGGCCCTTACCGACGGACGCGCGCAATTGTTCGACACGAATTGGGAAGGCGACGGCGTGTTCTCCGGATGGGGAAGCGATATCGTGGGAACAGACGTGCGCTGCGGCGGCAACCCGGTGGTGCTGGCGACCCGGCCCGGCGACGGCCGCGATGGCGATGCGATACAGCCATACATGCTGGTGAACCGCCTGGCTGTTGCCAGCGGTCCCGCGCTGGAATTCCCGGGACCCATCACGGCGTTATGGCCTTACGGCGGAGAGGCCGCGGTGGCAATCGTGCGGAATTCGGAAAGCGGAAAGTACATTGCGTACCTGGTTTCGACGGCTTGCGGTTCTTAGCTGCGCAATTGCGGTAGCCGGGGGCGCGACACGCCCGCGGTACGGAGGCGTGCTGCGGGTAAGCATGCGGACGGCCGTGGAGAGCTCCGACCCGCCGGAATCCGGTCCCGGCCTGGCAGACCTGAACGACGCTTTCACCGTTACCCGTTGGGAAGCGGGCCGTCTGGCGGTTTATTCGGCCAAGGAAGCGGCGCCGGGGGGCCGGCCCTTTGTGGACGGCGTCGAAGTGCAGATGGGAAAGCCGTTGCGGGACCAAGCCATCGATCTCGAATTGGGCCGCGCCGATATCGTGGAACTTGGCGGGGCGGAAATGCGGCGCGTGGTTGCCGGGCGGAAGGTGTGGACGTCGGCGCCGGTGCGGCTCGTGGCGCTGGTCTTCGGACCCCGCGTCACCGATGCGCGGCTGCGCGAAGCTCTGGCGCTGGTTTTAGACCGGCAGAGCATCCATTCGGTTCTGTTGCAGGGCCAGGGAGAAGTGACGGCCGCGCTGCTGCCGCAATGGCTTTCCGGGTATGCATTCCTCTTTTCGACGACGCCGGACGTCGCCCGCGCGAAGAGCCTCGCGGCGGGGTTGCCGCCGGCCTCCAGAACTTTGACAATGAGCGCCGCGGACCCCGCCTGGCAAACCGTGGCGGCGCGGGTAGCACTCAACGCGCGCGACGCGGGCCTCACCATCGCGGTTGGAACCGGCCAGGCGGCCGACATCCGCCTGGTGGAAGTCCGCATCGGCTCGACGGACCCCGTGCGGGCGCTCGCAGAGACGGCCGCCGCGCTCGACTTCGGCGAAACACCGCGTTCCGGCAGCCCCGAGGCCCTGTATGAGGCGGAACGCGCGCTGCTCGATACGTTTCGGGCCATTCCGATGTTTCATCTGCCCTACGTGTACGGCGCGGCGGCGAGGGTGAAAGGCGAGACCGGAATCACGCCGCTCGGTGGGTGGCAATTCGAAAATCTCTGGCTGGAGGCGCAACGGCCATGATTTTCCGCACCCGGCTGCTGGTGATCGTGACGGCGTCGGTGGTCGCGTCGGTGGGGTTGGTGGAGTGGGTCGTGACGGAGAATACCCGGCGTGCGTTCGAACGCCTGGAAGAACAGCGCTCGGCGGCGTTGACGGCCCAGTTCCGAAGAGAATTCGAGCGCCGCGGCCAGGATATCGTGCGGGCGGTGCGAGCCATCGCGCAGTCCGAGGCTGCGGTCGGCATCGCGATCCAACCCGATCCCACCACTTATTTCAAAGAGGCCGGGGCCCTGGCCGCAACGCACGGGTTGGACCTGCTGGAACTGGTGGCTCCCGACGGAACCATCGTTTCTTCCGCGGAATGGCCGGCCCGCTTCGGCTACAAGGAGGAATGGCTAACCGGTGGCGCGGATCACGAAACTCAGGGCGCGTTTCTGCGGCGCGCGGAGTTGCCCGACGGGTTCACGCTCGCCCTCACCGCGGTGGGAACCGTGAGGGCTGGAGACCGCCTGCTATACGTTACGGGCGGGCAGAAACTGGACCGGGAATTTCTGAAGTCGCTGGTGCTTCCCGCCGGAATGCGGGCGCTGCTCTATCGCAACCTGGATGCACAGTTTTCCGCGAAGGAACTGCTGGGCGCGCGCGGACAGGACGCGGCCAGCCTGAGCGGCCTCATCGAGCAGGTGCGGCGGGAAGGAAAGCCCCTGACCGCCACCGTGGGCAGCGGCGCCGAGGCGGAGACCTTCCATGCCTTGCCGCTCAAGGGTCCGGACGACAAGCTTCTGGGCGTTCTGCTGACCGGCAGTTCGCGGAGAGAGATGGTGGAGCTTGAGGCGTCGCTGAGAACCATCGGCCTCGCGGTGGCGGCCGCGGGAATCGTCGTCGGACTGTTGCTGAGCTGGTGGGCAACTGCCAGGGTGACACGGCCGGTGCGGAAGCTGGCGGAGAGCGCCCGCAAGGTGACAGCGGGAAACTGGGGCGCCACCGTGGAAATCCATTCCACCGATGAGATGGGCCAGCTCGCGCGGGCCTTTAACACCATGACCCATGAGCTGGTGGCCCAGCGCGAGCGTTTGCTCCAGGCCGAACGGGTGGCGGCTTGGAGGGAACTGGCCCGGCGACTGGCGCACGAGCTCAAAAATCCGCTGTTTCCTTTGCAGATCACCGTGGAGAACATGCAGCGTGCCCACGAGCGCCACCCCGAACAGTTCGACGAGGTGTTCCGCGAGGGCGCCGGAACGCTGCTTGCGGAACTCACGAATCTGAAGCAGATCATCGGCCGCTTCAGCGACTTCGCGAAAATGCCCGCGCCGGAGATGCAGGCGGTGGATTTCAACGACCTCGTGCGGCAGAACCTGAAGCTGTTCGCCGGCCAACTGGAACAAGCGCGCGTGGCCGCCAAAACCGAGCTCGACGAACGCATCCGAAAAGTCTCCGCCGACCCGGAACAGATGAGCCGCGCCCTGCGGAACCTGGTTCTGAACGCGATCGACGCCATGCCCGACGGCGGCACTCTGACGGTACGAACGGCGGTCGCCGGCAACGGCATCCGGCTCGAAGTTTCCGATACCGGCCAGGGACTCACTCCGGAAGAATGCGATCGCCTCTTCACGCCGTATTACACCAGCAAGACGCACGGCACCGGCCTGGGCCTCGCGATTGTGCAATCGGTAGTCAGCGACCATGGCGGGAGCATCTCGGTGGAAAGCGCGAAGAACAGGGGAACGACATTCCGTATCGACCTGGGGTAATCCGGGACTGAAAACGGGCAGGGCCGCGGCCGCGACCCTGCCGGACCGAAAACTTGGTTCTTCGCCTCAGATGCTCCGCGCAACCTGGCAGAGATAGTCGGCCGTCATGTGCGGCACCAAACCTCCAGCCGCCTTTTGCAGCGTCGCAACAAACCCGGCGAGCGCCCGATCTTTCTGCGCCACCATGCCCGCGGATGCCGCATCGGAGGCACGTTTCAGATCGTCCATCAGCTCGCTTCGCAGCGCGGCGTCCGCCACGCCGGTTTCCGTCAATTGCATCAGGTCTCCAAAATTGAAGATCGCTCCCGGCCGGCTGAGATCCTTGCTCAGCGTGGTGGTCAGGCTTGTCCTGCCGGGCTGATAGCCGGGGACCCGCATCCAGTCTTCCCCGCCTTCCCCCACGTGCATGGCCTTGAAGACGTCGTCCACAAACTGCCGCATGACGCCGCCGACCGACCTGTCCGTCCCGAAATTGACGCCGCCGCTGTGCAGGCTGTTCAGGCTGACATTGCCCTTGGCGTCGGCGAAGCTGCGCAATGCATAATCCACGGAGGAGTCGGCGGTCCCCAGAAATGGAAGCGTCGACTTGTAGACGTTGTCCTGCTCGACGAACGGCAGCAGCAGGGTCAGGGAGGAGATCGCTTTCGCGCCGCTCGCCAGAATATCGGCATACATCTTCTTCTCGCCAGCGGGTGCGCTGACGACTTCGGAAAACATGATCGTGTTGCTGGTGCCGTCCGTCACGCTGCCAACTCGCAATTCGATATTCTCGGAGCCCGTGACGCCCGGCACGACCGGCTCGAGAACGAGACGCACTTCATCGGTCTTCAGCGTTGCGGCAATGAACTTGTGACCCGCGATCCGGCCATCGGGAGGGCACGGTACCGGCTTGCCGTTATCGTCGAGGCAGCCCGGCAGCTTCAGGATCTCACCCAGGCTCGCGGGAAAACGGCCGGTAAGTCTCTGGTAATCGACCAGCGCGATCCCAATCTGCTTCAGGTTATTGGTGCACTGCGTCCGGGCCGCGGCCTCACGAACTTTCTGTACTGCCGGAAGCAGCAGTCCGATCAGGATCGCGATAATTGCGATCACCACAAGGAGCTCAATCAGCGTGAAGCCCCGTAAAGATTTGCTTCGTTTCATCTATTTCCCTCCGTTTGCATCCCGGCAGCACCGGTTACTCGTGCCTGATCAATGCACTCGGCAAGCCATGCGCGTAGGCTCATGTAAATATCGGATTCAAAGCCGGATACCGCGAAGGCAGCGGAGAAAGAGTCAAAACCGTGGTGTCAATCGGGCAGGCGGACCGTCAAGTTACTTGACGGTCGGCATCAGAAGCCCAGCTCGTGCAGTTTCCGGTAGAGGTTGCGCTCGCTCACGCCGAGGATTCGGGCGGCGTGAGCGCGGTGGCCGTTGGCCGCCTCGAGCGCCAGCCGTATGTGGCGGCGCTCCATCTCCTCGAGGGTGGGCAGTTCGGCATCGCCGTTCTGCGATCCTGCCGAGGAGCGGCCGATCGCCGCCAGGCCGACGGTGGACGGCAGGTGCTCCGGCAGAATCTCGTCGCCTTCCGACACCACCACCGCACGCTCCACGGCGTGAAGAAGCTCGCGGACGTTGCCGGGCCAGGTGTGGAGCCGCAAGGCATCGAGAGCCGCCGCCCCCAGTATTTTCGATGACCCGAAGCGTTCGTTCAGCACGGTGACGAAATGGCGCGCCAACAGCGCGATGTCTTCGGCCCGGTCCCGAAGGGGAGGGATCTCGATGGAGATGGTGGCGAGGCGATAATAGAGGTCGTCTCGGAACAGGCCCTGCCGCACCATGGATTGCAGGTCGCGGTTGGTGGCGGCGAGCACACGCACATCGACGCGCACCTCGGCCGTGCCGCCTACCCGGCGGAACACGGAAGAATCGAGCACGCGCAGCAGCTTGGTTTGTGTGGCGGGACTGACCTCGCCGATTTCGTCCAGGAAAATGGTGCCTCCGTGCGCCACTTCGAAGAGGCCGGGCTTGGCGCGATCGGCACCGGTGAAAGCTCCCCGCTCGTGGCCGAACAATTCGCTCTGCAGCAGGCTCTCCTGCAGGGAGGCGCAATCGACGACGACGAAAGGCCGGTCTTTGCGGCCGCTGCGCGCGTGGATCAGCTTCGCCACCCGCTCCTTGCCGGCTCCGGTTTCGCCCAGGATCAGAACTGTGGAATCGCTCGGACCCACGCGGTCGATGAGATTCATGAGAAGGCGGAATTTGGGACTGTCTCCCACGAAGGAGGCCGCAATGTTGGGAAGCATCAGGCCGCGCTCGAGCAGGCTGGCCCGGTTGCGCAAGGCCCGGCGTTCCAGCGCCCGGTGGATGCGGACCTGAAGCTCGTCCAGCGGGCACGGCTTGATGATGTAGTCGAAGGCTCCCATACGAATGGATTCGATGGCCGTATCGATGGCCCCGTGTCCGGTCAGCATGATGACCTCCGCTCCCGGCGCCCGAGACCGGATCGCGGTCAGTGTTTCCAGGCCGTCCATACCGGGCAGGCGAAGGTCGAGGAGAACCACCTCCGGGTCGAGTTCCACGATGCAGCCCACGGCTTCTTCTCCGCTCAATGCCGTGGAGACGCGGTGGCCCAGTCGCCGAAGTTCGGAGGCCATCACGTGGCGAAAGGCGGAATCGTCGTCCACCAGCAAAATGGAAGCGGCGGCTTTCAGGAGACTACCTCGGGCGTTCGCGAGAGCAGGGGCAGCACGATTTCGAAACAGGAGCCGCGGCCAAGGTCGCTCTCGACGTTAATATTTCCGCCCCACCGTCGAACGAAGTTCAAGGTCAGGAACAGGCCCAGACCAGTGCCGCCCGCGCGGGCGCTGAAGAAGGGTTCGAAGATGCGCTTTCTTGTTTCCGCGGAAATCCCGCAGCCATCGTCGGCGACGCGGAGGCGTACAGGATCGCCCGCATCCACGTTCAGCGTCACCCGGCCTCCCTGGCTGCACGCCTGGATGGCGTTGAGCAGCAGATTGATGAGGGCCTGCTGCAAGTCCGCTTCGTCGGCGCGAACGTGGAGGCCCGGCGGAATGGGGCGCACGTCGATGCGGACGGAGCGGCCGCGGGCGGTGGGCTCGATGAGCCGCGCCACCGCCGACACGATATTTTCAACATCCACGACGTCTCCCTCCGATCGCTGCCCGCGGGACATCCGTAGAAAGTGCTGGGTGATGGCCCTGCAGCGCAGAATTTGCTCCCGGGCGATCGATGCATTCTCGCGAAGGTGATCCGCTTCGAGGGCGATGTCGGATGGAAGCGTCAGGTCGCGCAACATCCCTTCGAGGCAGGTGAGGACGGTTGCGAGCGGCGTGTTCAGTTCGTGAGAAAAGCCCGAGGCAAGCGTGCCTAGAGAGGCGAGCCGGTGAGAGTCCGCCAGCCGCGCCTCGGCCGCGCGCCGTTCGGAAATGTCGCGCCACACCTCGACGACATACTGAAGTTTGCCGCCCCGGTCCCGGATGGGAGAGGCGTGAATCTCCTCCCAGACCACGGAACCGTTGGGCGCGCGCCGTTCGAAAATGCGGACCTGGCGGGCGCCGGACTCGAGGCAGGATAGCGTTGGGCAGCCGGAGGAATTGCACCCGCCCGGAATAGCCTCGGTGCAGCAGCAGCCGAGAAGGTTGTCGCGGGACTGCGCGGCGCGCAACTGGAACGCGTCGTTCGCGGCGATGATGCGGCGGCCGCCGTCCAGGACCACGATGCCGTCGTCGATGCTGTTGATGACGGTTTCCAGCCGCTCGCGCTCGTTGCGCACATCCGCCACCAGGCCGGTGACCGAGTCGGCCATGGTGTTGAACTCGCGCGCCAGCCATGAAATCGTATCGGAGCCCTCCGCGGGCACGCGCCGCTCCAGGTTCCCGGCAACGATCTGGCGAGCGGTGGTTTCGAAGCGTTGCAAACGGCGGAGCACAGCGAAACGAATCACCAGGGCGATCGCTCCGACGAGCAGCAGGGTGATGGCTGCCGCGCCGCCCACCAGCCAGCGAAGGTCGCGGGACATGGCTGCCCGCATCTCGTCGGCCTTGTAGTCCAGGATGAGGATTCCGTTGATCCTGTGGCTCGGGTCGTGGCAGCGGTGGCATTCCAGGCGATTGCGAATCGGCACCACGGTACGCAGCACTTCGCCTCCTCGGGTCTCGATGACGCGGCTCGATTCCCGTTGATCCGCGGCATGCTGGTGGCAGGCCTGACAGGTGGGAGAGTCCAGGCGAAGATCCGGGTCGGGTTCGCCCGGCGGGCCGGGGTACTGCTGCCTGCCGGTGCGGTCCAGCAGCACAAGGCGCTCGACACGCGACTGCGTCCGGAAGCTCTCGATCATCTTCGCAATCAGCGAGCGGTCGTTCTCCATCATCTGGTGTTCGAGCGCCACGCGAATGAGATCGCCTTCGGCCAGGGCGGTGCTGCGCGCCGTTTCGAGCAGCGAACGGAGATGCTGCTTGGAATAAAGGTATGCGCCGCCCGCGCATGCGATGATGACGGCCGCTGTCACACCCACGGCCAGCCCCGCGGTCGTGCCGGCAAAGCGCAGTTTCATGGCCTGGTACTGGGATGCAATGATGTCACAGTCCGCCCGACCCGGTCAATGACTGACAATCCGTCAGGCGCAAGCCTGACAATCTGTCAGGCGCTGCCGGGGCCACGGAAACAAATACACGAAAATAAAGGCCCTTTTATAGACTTTTCGATTGGCATGCCGTTTGCACCAGGCTCCGCCGCGAAGGAGAAAGCCACTCATGGAAATGTTGCTGATGGGCGCCTGCCTGGGGTTGTTCGGCCTGGCTGTAAGCTGCCTGGCGTTTCGCGCGGCGCTCCCCGAAGATGAGAAACCCGTGGAGGCCCCCGCGGCGTTTGCCGCTGAGGCTGCGAAGGCGGCCGCCCCGCCGCGGTTCTTTGCGGATCCTGTGACGATTCCACTGGCTGCGCATGCGCGTATGCCTCTCGAGGCGCTGTTGCTCCAGATCGAAAACCATATCCGCCTGGAACAGGCCGCCGCCGAATCGTTTCTTGCGGCGCCGCACCCCGCGCTGCTCCACAGCCGGACGGTTTCGCCGCTGGTGAATTGAGAAACGCCATGGCAAACCTTCAAGCTGATCTGTTGCGGGGACTCAACCCGGAAGATGCCGGCCAGACGCTTTCACTGGGCACGCACATCACGCTTTCAAGCGGCAAGGAACTGTTTCACCTCGGCTCGGACGCCGACCGCGTGTACCTGATCGCCCGCGGACGCCTCAGGCTTACGATGCCCATGCAGGTGCGCGGCCAGGAGGAAGAGATCGTGGTGGAGGAGCGCGGTCCCGGCGACACGGTGGGATGGTCCGCGCTGATTCCGCCCTACCGGTTCACATTGACCGCGACGGCGCCCGTGGAAACAGAATTGATCGCGTTCTCTCGCGAGGCGTTGCAGCATTACTTTTCCGTCAATCCGGCCGTAGGGTGCAGCGTGGCGCTGAACCTGGCCAGCGTGATCGGCGAGCGGCTGCAACTGTTTCAGGCGATGTGGCTGCGCGAAATCGAGCGTATGGTGGAGTTGCGCTGCGCATGACTGGGGAGCGGAGCATGAGGCCCTGGCTGCTGGTATTGGCGCTAACGATGGCGGCGCAAGGCGCTCCCCAGGAAACGGCGCGCAAACAGGCGCAGGAGCGGATCGAAACGCCGCCGCCCCCCTTCAGCGAAGGGTTGTTTCCATGCACCGGCTGCCATGCGGGCATGAAGCCGGACCGCACCCGGCGGGAGCTTACCATGATGCACACCGATATCGTCCTGAAGCACGACGAGCAGCATCGCTGGTGCCTGGATTGCCACGACGCCACGGATCGCGACTGGTTGCATCTTGCGAGCGGCGAGCGTGTGTCTTTCGATGAATCGTACCGGCTCTGCGGCCAGTGCCACGGAGAGAAATTGCGCGATTGGAGGGCAGGGGTGCATGGACGCCGGAGCGGGGACTGGAACGGGGCAAAGGGGTACTTGCTGTGCGCCCATTGCCATAATCCGCATCAGCCCCGGTTCCGCGCCATCGCGCCGAAACCCGCGCCCACGCCCCCTGGCAGGCCTTCGGCGGAGGCTCGAAATGGACGTTGACCGTCAGAACCCGAGCCGCCGGCTCTTCATGGCGGCGGCCGCCGGAGCCGCGGGATGGGTGCTCACCTCCTGCGGCCCCAAGCGCCTCTACGATGCGCCCCGAGCCCGGCTGAAGCAGCTTGTAGGCGATCTGGAGCGGCAGTATAGCGAGCAATACTCGGCCAAGGTGTCGGTGGCGGACACGCCCGCCATGCCCAATGTCGAGTTCGCGTACGCGCTCGACATTTCGCGGTGCGTCGGCTGCCGCCGGTGCGTGTACGCCTGCGTGGAGGAGAACAACCAGTCCCGCGATCCCCAAGTTCAATGGATCCGCGTACTCTCCATGGAGAAAGACAAGGGCGTCGACTTCTCCCATGCCGATCCCTACTACCAGCCCGACGAGGTGCCGGAGGAGTCGCACTTCTATGTGCCGGTTGCCTGCCAGCAGTGCCGCAACGCCCCCTGTACCAAGGTCTGCCCCACGGGCGCGACCTGGACCGAGCCCGACGGCATCGTGGTCATCGACTACGACTGGTGCATCGGATGCCGCTACTGCATGGCGGCGTGTCCCTACGGCGCGCGTCATTTCAACTGGTCCGAGCCTTCCATTCCGGCAAAGTCGTTGAACGCGAAACTGCACGTGCTGGGAAACCGGCCGCGCCCCAAAGGCGTGGTGGAGAAGTGCACCTTCTGCATTCAGCGGACGCGCACGGGCCGATATCCGGCCTGCGTGGAGGTGTGCCCCGTGGGAGCCCGCAAGTTCGGAAACCTGCTCGACCCCGATAGCGAGATCCGCTACATCATCGAGCACAAACGGGTGATGGTGCTCAAGGAGGAGCTGAACACGCTGCCGCGGTTCTTCTACTTTTATGCCACGTGAGGACTCCATGAACACGGTCCGGCTTTTCTCCGCCTTTGCGCGCGGAAGCGCGAAGCTGGTGCTTCGCGGGAACTCCGCGTACTGGCTCTGGGTAGCGGTGCTGCTGGCGTTGATTGCCTCGGGAGCGGCGGCTTATGCCGCGCAGGTGCGGCAGGGGCTCGGCCTGACTGCCATGCGCGACCAGGTGAGTTGGGGATTCTACATCGGCAACTTCACCTTCCTGGTGGGCGTCGCGGCGGCGGCCGTGGTGCTGGTGATTCCGGCCTACATCTATAACTGGAAGCCGATTCGCGAAATCGTCATCTACGGCGAACTGCTGGCGATCAGCGCCATCGTCATGTGCCTGCTGTTCGTGATGGTGGATATCGGGCGGCCGGACCGCTTCTGGCACCTGATTCCGTTTATCGGCCATCTGAACTTCCCGCGCTCCGTGCTGGCCTGGGACGTCCTGGTGCTGAACCTCTACTTCGTGGTGAACTTCCTGGTGGCGACGCACATCCTGTATCGCGCCTTTCACGGCAGGGCATACCGCAAGCGGCTGGTAGTGCCCCTGGTGCTGCTTTCGATTCCGATGGCAGTCGGAATCCACACGGTCACCGCATTCCTGTACAACGGCCTGGCGGCGCGTCCTTACTGGAATTCGTCCATCCTCGCGCCCCAGTTTCTGGCGTCCGCGTTCTGCTCGGGACCGGCCATCCTGCTGGTGGTTTTGCAGGTCCTGCGACGCTTCACGAAGTTCGAAATCCAGGACCAGGCCATCTGGAAAATCGCGGAGCTGATGGCCTACGCGATGTTTCTGAACCTGTTCCTCCACGGAGCGGAGGCCTTCAAAGAGTTCTACTCCGATACCGAACACCTGCTATACACGCGCTATTGGTATTCGGGCTTGGGCGCTCACAAAACCCTGGTGCCCTACGCCTGGTCGGCGGTGACGCTGAACCTGGTTGCCTTCACGGTATTCATCATTCCCTCCGCGCGGCGCCGCTGGCTGACCCTGAACATCGGCTGCCTGGCGACTTATGCCGGAGTCTACATCGAAAAGGGCATGGGCTTGATCATCCCCGGCCTGACACCCGATGCGCTGGGGGAGATCTACGAATACTATCCGACCCTGCCGGAACTGCGCGTCGCCGCCGGCATCTTCGCGCTAGGTTTTCTGCTGTTCACCCTGATGCTCAAAGTGGCCGTGCCAATTTCGCTCGGCGAATTCGTGGGCAAGAGCCGGACGCGCGGCGAATCGCTTCCAGCGCTTGCCGGAGACTGACAAACCAAACCGAAAATGAGGAGATTCCCATGACGAAAACGGCGACCCAAAATCTGAGCGAGGACCAGGAACAGATTCAGGCATCGGTAGACCGTTACGGCCGGATGGCGCTGATGGCCGGAATTGGCATCGGCGTTTGCGGCCTGGTCTACTTCGCGGCTCTTTATCTTCTCACGCAAGGATAGCCCGGACTGCCGGACCGCGCCGCTGTCAGGCGACGCCCGCCTTCCGCGTCGGATGATACTGCCGCAAGGCCTCGAGCAGTTCCGCCAGTCCCTTGTCGTACTCCGAAAAAGGGATCCCCTGAAAGCGGCGCAACTCTTCCGGCAATTCGACGCCTGCCGACATCAGGGGAATGATGGTCTTCCCTTCCGCCCAGAGGATCTCCTTCAACACCCAACGGGATTCGGAAGAGGACGGCGTCACCAGCACCAGCAGATGCGTCGCGCCGGCAAGCTGATCGCGAATCGCCTGTTCCCACTCTTCGCCGCCGCGCAGATCGGTCAGATCGCGGAAGCATTGATATCCCATCTGCTCCAGATCCCGTTCCAGCCGCACTGCAGTGTCGATTTCCTGCTGCGTCTTCCGGCTGTAGCTGATGAAGCACTTCACCAGGCGCGTGGGAGCGGGCTGAATCGCTTCCACACGTTCCTTCAACTCGTCCAGATCCTGCTCGCGGCTGGCGTTCAGCCACGAGAACGCGGACAGCCTCCCCAACGTCGAAGCCGCGCGGCTGACCTTTTCATCCAGGATCACGGGATAGATCGGCGTGCCTCGCCCGGACTGCTGCCGCATCGCGCGTTCCACCTGCCAGTTCACCCACTGCTCGCCCAGCGAGGCGCCCGTCAGCAGCACGATCACCCCGTCGGCCTGCGACAGCCCGCGATCGAATTCCCGCTGCCATTGCGGACTGCCGGCCGGAAAACCCGAGAGTCCATAAACGTACTCGCAACCTTTCACTCCCAGCCGCTTACAGAACTTCTCCGCGTTCGGCCGCTCCTCCATGCCGTGAATCACCAGCAACCTCGGAATGAGCAGAGTGGACGTCCGAACCGCGACGGCACCCACACCGCGCCGCCGTCTCCACAGCAAAGCGCCCACCAGGCCGGCCATCGCCACCAGCAACCCGATCGGCCATAACCACCGAAGCCCGCGGCTGGGTGTCCGGGTGTCCTTAGGCGCCGCCGTCGAAGGCGCGCTGCCCGGACCGGTGTTGTTCGCGGTCGAAGGAATCACCGTCTTCTGCTGCGCCATCGGGAACGGATCCACGCTCACGTATCCCGCGCCAATTTGCACCCGCAAATCCAGCGTGATCACCTGCGCGCCGCTCGATGACGGGGTCAACTCCCAGTTCCATCTCGTCAACCGCCCCGCGAACACACTCTCCCGGCCATCGGCTGACTGATTCAGCGGCCGGATCTCGATACCTTCACTGCCCGACAGGGTAGCCGTCATCAGGTCCGAGATCCTGGTGGGCTGCCCCGCCAGATTACCCGGTTGTGCGAGGGCCTTCTCCCACTCGTCCTCCGTCGCGACCTTCGTCGGATTCGCATCCACCACAAGGCGGGCCACCGATTTTTCCCGCTGCCGCAGTTCCGGTAATTCGAAGCGGTAGGCGCCCGCCGGCAGCCGGTTGTAGGCCGCCCCGATTCCCGAAGTCGCCGGTTCGGGCGGCGGAATATCCGCCAGGCGAATCACCAGCCGCTCGCGTGCCCGCGGCCGTTCCGGCTCCGGACCCGAAACAGTCACCGCGGACGGCGTTTCCCCGATATCCATCACCGATTTCAGATTTGTCCGTAGGCCGGGAGTCACGGCCACGTTCTCGATCCGGCTGTTCTTGAATCCGGCCGTGGCAATCTCGATCTGGTAAGTGCCGGCCGGAACGTCCCGGAAAGCGAACTGCCCGTTCGCATCCGTCGTCACCGTCTCCCGCGCCAAACTTCCGATGGCAGTAACGGCCGCTCCGGGGATCGGCGCACCCGTCGGGTCCAAAACCGATCCCTGAATGGTCCCCAGCCTGACAGGCGCAGCCGTCTGCCCCTGCAGCACGGTCACCACCGCCGTCTGGCGCACCTCGCCGCCAGGGCCGCTCGCCAGCAGGTCATAAGTCGTATTGCGCTCGGGAGACACCTGTCGGCTGCCGTTGAACGCGACGTTCCCGATACCCGGCTCGATACGAACCTCCGTGGCGCCGCCAATTACAGACCAGCGGAGTGTTGTGCTTTGCCCCCGTTCGACGCGCGACGGATCTGCCGTGAATGCACCAATGCGCGGCGGCTCAGGCGGAGGTGGCGGTGGAACAACCTTTGCGGGAGGAGGCGGCGGTGGAGGAGGAGGAACAACCGCAACGTGCTTGCGGCACCCAGCCCCTGCGAGGGCAAACGTCAGGGCCGTCACCGCGATCAAAGCCTTGCGATGTGGGTACCCTCGCAACACTACTACACCGTACCGTAACCCTGGTCAACAACTTACCGATGGACGGTTGCGCCCGGTTCACTGCGAACGAAAACCGTACGAACGTACACACAATCCAAGAGAAAAGTCTCTAACGAGCCAGATCGCTGGTACTGGAACGTTGCAGGTTTCGCAAATACCCTGTGCCGGAAGGACTATCATCGCAATGCGAAGGAGGCCACATGCTTTTCGAAACGACGTTTTCGGCCGCAAGTGTCCCGAGTTTTCCCGACAAGACGATCTGCCTGACGTTCGACGACGGTCCGGCGCAAACAACTTCACCCGACGAGCCCGGACCGCGATCGCTCGAACTGGCGCAGTATCTCGAATCGCAGGGAGTGCGGGCGACATTCTTCGTGGTCGGCAGGCAAATTCACGAGTTCCCGGGGATCGTGGAGGAAATTCATGCGCTGGGCCACCAGTTGGGTGTCCACACCTATAACCACATTGGACTCGACGACTACCTTTCGCAGGGAGGCGACGTCGTGCGGGAGATCGAGCTGACTTCCAACCTGCTGAACAATTGCGGATGTCCGCTGTACCTGCGCGCACCCTACGGGCAGTGGTCGGAACGGGTGGCGCGCGCCTTGAATGCCGATCTGGCGACGTGCGCCACATGTTTTGGGCCGATCCATTGGGACAACAACGCGACCGATTGGGACAAATGGCTGGACGGCGTGGACCCCGCGGAAGTGGCCCGGCAATACTTCGAGGAAATCGAGACCATGCGCAAGGGCATCATCCTTATGCACGACAACATGGCGAACGTGAGGCGATTGGCCGGCCGGAACAGGGGCCTGGAATTTGCGCAGAGTCTCGTGCCGCGGCTGCTCGATGCCGGCTACAACCTGTGCCGTGTGGATGCCATTCCGGCGATTGCCGCCGCGGCCGCCGCGGCGCCGCGCATCGCGCTGCTCGGAAATAATCAGGCGTACGTTTCGCCCCAGGACGGCGGAGACCGGGAAATCCTGCTCACCGGAGCGGCCCCTTCCTGGTGGGAGAAACTAACCGTGGTTCCGCTTGGCAGCAACAAGTTCGCGTTTCAGGCACCCGGTGGGCAATACTTCTCGGCACTGGACGAGGACGGCAGCCCAATCATGGCTACCGCTTCCGAGGTCGGAGAATGGGAAACGTTTGAGGCCGTTCAATGCCGCGATTGCGGCTACATGTTTCGCACCTATACGGGCGATTTTCTGAAAATCGGCGACGGGTCGGCTCTGGTGGGCAACGGCGGGCAGACCGATCCGGCCAACCGGTTCGCCAGCTTCCTGTACACGGCCGAGGCCGCGCGGGGCGGAGTGTAAACAGGCCGCACCGCGGGCTAATCCAGCGTCTTGTGGAACCGCATCGCGCTCAGGCTCAGGACCAGAACGCCATACACCGCCAGCGCCGCGATCTGCGGCCACAACACCTCGAAGCCGACGCCTTTCAGGAAAACACCGCGCACGATTTCCATGAAGTAGCGCAGTGGATTGAGATAAGTCAGGTACTGCACCACCTCCGGCATGTTGCGGATCGGAAAATTAAATCCGCTCAGCATGAACGCCGGACTTGAAAAGAAAAACGACGCCATGTTCGCCTGCTGCTGCGTACGCGAGATGGTGGAGAGAAACAGCCCCGCGCCCAGGATCGTCATCAAAAAGACAGCCGCGCTGCCCAACAGGAGCAGGAAACTGCCGCGGAACGGTACGCGAAAAATCAACAGCGCGCCCGTGGTGACCAGCACCAGGTCCACCATTCCCACCATGGCGAACGGCAGGGTCTTGCCGATCATCAGTTCGATGGATCGCACGGGCGTCACCATCAACTGCTCCATGGTTCCGATTTCCTTTTCCCGGATGATAGCCTGCGCGGTCAGGGTGAGCGTGACCATGAAGAGGATGTTCGCGGCCACGCCGGGAACGAAATAGTTGCGGCTGCGCAGGTCGGGGTTGAACCAGACGCGAGTGCTGGAAGTGACTGCCCTGATCTGGATAGGCGCCGCCCCCGGACTCCGCACCATCAGCTTGATGTTCTGCCGGTTCTTCTCCTGCCCGGGTGTGACGTCCGCCGCGAAACTGGAGATGACACCTCCGGCATAAGCGCCCACCAGGGACGCCGTGTTCGAGTTGGTCCCGTCCAGCAGCACCTGCACCTCGGCGGTCTTGCCGCGCGCCAGGTCGCGTGCGAAGCCGGGCAGCACACGCACCACACCGTGCGCGTCGCCGTGGTCCAGAATGCTCTGCACTTCGGCTTCGCTTCCCGGCTGGGCTACGATCTGAAAGCGGCCCGATCCCTGGAAGCGCGCCAGCAGCGCGCGGCTTTCCGGCGTGTTGTCGCCGTCCATCCAGGCGATCTTTGCGTTGTCCACGTCCAGCGTCACGGCGTATCCGAAGATGATCAGTTGCAGGATCGGGGGAATGAACAGGATCCCGCGCATACGCGGTTCCCGGAAGAGCTGGATCAATTCCTTTCGCAGTATGACGACAATCCGTTCCCACATTTCACGCCACCTTTTGATTCATCTTCCGCACCGAGAGCCAGAACACAATGCCGCCGAACAGGATCAGGTAGACCACCTGCGTCCAGAACACTTCCAGGCCGACGCCCTTCAAAAACAGGGCCTTCAGGATCACAACGAAATAGCGCGAAGGCACAATCAGGCTGATCGCCTGAATGAATTTCGGCATCGTGTCGATCGAGAAAACGAATCCGGAAAGCAGAAAACCGGGCAGGAAGGTGCTGAGCATTCCCAACTGGTAGGCCGCCACCTGCGTGCGCGCCCCGGCCGAGATGAAGATCCCCCAGAACATCGCGCCGCAAAGGAAGATGCAGGTGGAGAGCGCCAGCACCACCAGGCTCCCCCGAAATGGCACCGCGAACACGGTCACGCCCGCAATCACCGCCATTATCGCGTCCAGCAGGCCGATGGAAAAGTAGGCCAGCATTTTCCCCATCACCATCTCGGCCGGCCGCAGCGGGGTCGAAAGGATCTGCTCCATGGTGCCCATTTCCCACTCCCGCGCGATGGTCAGCGCCGTCAACTGCCCGGTGAGGATCATCAGGATTACCGCGATCAGGCCCGGCACCACGTAGTTCTTCGACTGGAGCGAACTGTTGTACCAGACGCGCGTGTGCGCCGCTACCGGCGGCGGAGGAGCCTTTATGCCGCGGCGGTTCAGCATGTCGATCCGTTCGGCGCTGGAAAATCCCTGCACCAGGTTCTCGGCGTAGCCCATGGCAATCGCCGCCGTATTCGAATCGCTGCCGTCCACCAGCAGTTGCACGGGCGCGCCGCGCCCCGATTGCACGTCGCCGCCGAAGTCCTTGGGGATTACCAGTCCGAGCAGGATCCGGTTGGTGTCGATGCCGCGTTCGAGTTCGCGATAGTCCCGCGCCATGCCCTTTACGTCGAACAGCCGCGATCCCTGAAACTGCCGCGACAGGCTGCGGCTTGCCGCCGTGCCGTCCTGGTCCAGGATCAGCATGGGAACTTTGTCCACATCCAGGCTGAGAGCGTATCCGTAGAGCAGCAGCATCATGGCGGGCATCGCCAGGGCAAGCCCCAGGCTGCGTTTGTCCCGCAGAATGTGCCGCAGTTCTTTGAGAAAGACCGCCCTCGTGCGCCGGTAGTTCATGCCGCCGCCTTCCTTTCTTCGGCCTCGATCAACGCCACGAAAACGTCTTCGAGCGAAGGCTCGATCTCGTGCAGGCGGCCTATCGCGATCCCTTGCTTTCCAAGCGCTTCCCGGACGCGGGCCTGCGCTTCCTCCACGTCGTCCACCACCACGTGCAGCCCGCTTCCGAAGACCGCGACCTCGAGAATCCCTTCCTGGTGCTCGATGGCCCGCATGGTATCGAGGGGAGCCGCCGTGTCCAGCCGCAGCAGACGGTGCTCGGTCATCATCTTCTTGAGCTCGTCCGGGGCGCCGAGTGCAATCACCTTGCCCGCGTACATCAGGGCCAGGCGGTTGCAGTATTCGGCTTCGTCCATGTAATGCGTGGTGACGAAAACGGTATGCCCGGTTCGCGAAAGCTCGGCGATCAGGTCCCAAAACGTGGCGCGCGCGATCGGGTCCACACCCGAGGTCGGTTCATCCAGAAACACTACGGGCGGATCGTGCAGGATGGCGCAGCCGAGTGCCAGGCGCTGCTTCCATCCTCCGGAAAGAGTGGCGGTCAGGCTCCCGCGGCGCTCGGTCAGCTTCGCCATCTCCAGCACGTAGTCCTTGCGTTGCTTTCGCAGCTCCCGCTTCACTCCGTACATTCCGGTGAAGAAGTCGATGTTCTGCTCCACCGTCAGGTCGTCGTAGAGCGAAAACTTCTGCGACATGTAGCCGATGTTCTGACGCACCTGCTCGGGCTGCGACCCCACATCGAACCCCGCCACCGACGCGCGCCCCGAGGTCGGGTTCAGAAGTCCGCAGAGCATGCGAATGGTGGTAGACTTTCCGGCGCCGTTCGGCCCCAGAAAGCCGAAGATCTCGCCTTTCGGCACCTCGAGCGAAACGTGGTCGACGGCGGTGAACGACCCGAACGTTTTCACCAGGTCCTGAATCTGAACCGCGGCTTCCGTCATCGCGCCCCCTGCGCCTCTTCGGCGCGTACCGTCTGAATGAACGCACCCTCCAGGCTGCCCGCCCCGGCGGCTTTTTGCAGTTGCTCCGGAGTGTCGCAGCGGATCAGCCGTCCGCGGTACATCAGCCCGACGCGGTTGCAGCGCTCCGCCTCGTCCAGGTACGCGGTGGCCAGGAAGATGGTGATGCCGTCCTTCAACAGTTGATACAGAATCGTCCAGAAATCGCGGCGCGAGACCGGATCCACGCCGTTCGTGGGCTCGTCCAGAAACAGGATCCGCGGGCGATGCAGGAGCGTGCACATCAGAGCCAGCTTCTGTTTCATTCCGCCGGAAAGGCGGCCGCCCTGGCGGTTGCGGAAGGGCTCCATCCGCGTCATGCGCAGCAGTTGCGCCGTGAGCTGTTTGCGCTCCTCGCCCACAATGCCGAACAGGTCGCCGTAGAACGCCATGTTTTCGTCCACGGTCAAGTCCTGGTAAAGGCCGAAACGCTGCGCCATGTACCCGATCTGGTCTTTGACTTTGCGCGAGTCCCGCTGCACATCAAAGCCGGCGACGCGGGCGCTGCCTTCGGTGGGATCCATCAGGCCGCAGAGCATCCTGAGGGTGGTGGTCTTTCCCGCGCCGTCGGGACCCACCAGGCCGAAAATCTCGCCCGGGGCGACGGACAGGTTCAAACGATCCACCGCCGTCAACCCCGCGAAGCGGCGGGTCAGGTCTCGCGTCTCGATGATCGGCTCCATGCTAATCCAGCAGGATCTCGGCGTCCGCGGGCATGTTCGATTTGAGCTCCCGGTGCGGATTTTCCACGTCGATTTTGATGCGGTAGACGAGCTTCACGCGCTCCTGCTGCGTCTGAATCTGCTTCGGCGTGAACTCGGCTTCCGACGCGATAAAACTCACCTGCCCGTTGTAAATTTTGTCCGGATATGTGTCGGTGGTGACCCGCACCTTGGATCCGATCTTGACCTTGCCCAGGTCCGTCTCGTTCACGTAGCCGCGCAGCCAGGGATGGTCGATATCCCCAATCGTCACTACCGTGCTCCCCACCCCCAGCACCTCCCCCACATCCGCGGCCTTCACCAGCACCACGCCGTCCACCGGGGAAACGACGATGGTGTCGGCAAGCTGCGCGTCGATCATCGCCAGCGCCGCCTTCGACCGTTCGATTTCGGCCCGGCGCGTCGTAAGTTCCTGCTCGCGGCGCTTGATTTCGATTGCGTTGGCTTCCGACATCTTCAGGGCTCCGCGCGCCCGGTTAACCATCGCGCTGGCGCCCTCCACCACCTCCGCCCGGGGACCCGCCAGCACCAGCGCCTCGCGCTCCTTGGCCTGTTTCAGCGCCGCCGTGGCGCCTTCCCAGCGGCTGCGATACTGGTCGAACTGGGCCGTGGAAATGTCGTCGTTCTTGTGCAGCGTCTGCGCGCGGTCCCAGTCCCGCTGCGCCCGGTCGAGCTCGGCCTGCGCGGCATCCACGGCCGCGCGCGCCTCCTGCCGTTCCTGCGGGCGCGCTCCGTTCTGCAGCTCCTGCAGCCGCGCCTGGTTCGACGCGAGGTCGGCCCGCCGCTGTTCCAGCTCCGCCGCGAGCGTGGCCCGCTGCCATTCGAGGGCTGTTGCCGCCTGCGCGAGCTGCGCCTCCGCCGCCGCCAGTCCCGCCTCCTCGCGGGTGCGCTGGGCGAGCAACTGATCGCGGTCGAGGCGCGCCACCACCTGGCCTTTCTTGACCGCATCGCCTTCATCCACCGTGCGCTCGATCAGCCGTCCCGGCGTCTTGAAGGCGATATTCACTTCCATGAGCTCGATGTTTCCCGAAACCAGGATCCGGTCCGACGGCGTCTTTCCCGATGCCCGGAAATAGTAGATGGTCACCGCGACCGCCGCCAGAATCAGAACCACCGGAACGATACGCTTCCTCATCACTGCACCATGCTCCTCACGCGTCCCATAGCCTGCGCCAAATCCACCCTTGCCACGTTGTAGTTGTAGAGCGCGGCCGTCTGGTTGTCCCGCGCCCGTTCGAGCCGCGTCTGCGCGTCGGTGACTTCCAGGCCCGCCGCCACCCCGGCGTCGTAGCGGCGCCGTGCCTGCGCCAGCTCGTTTTCCGCGAGCTCCAACCCTTCCTTCGCCACCTGCACCTGTTCCTCGGCCGACTTGAGGGCGTCCAGCGACAGCCGCGTGTCCAGGTCGATCTGCTCGGCAAGATCGCGCGTGCGCGTCCGCTCGGCGCGGTATTGCGATTCCGATTCGGCGCGCCGCGCGCCACGACGGCCGCCGTCGAAGATCGGGACTTTCAAGGAGAGGCCGACCGTGCGTGTGGGCAGCGCGTTGTCGAACGCCGGCCCGATGGATCCGTAGTCGCCGAACGCCTGCACCGAGGGCAGCCTCTCCATCCGGGTGGCGCCCGCGGAGAGGCGCGCGTTCTCTTCCCGGTCCTTCTGCGCGTGCAGGTCCGGACGCTGTTTCAATGCCTCAGCCTTGGCTTGCTCGAGCGTCACGGCGTCCACAGGCACATACTGCAGCTTGTCCGTTAATTGAATTTCCGTATCCAGCCGCAGCCCCATGGCGCGCATAAGCCGCAGCCGCGCGGCACGGTCCGTGTTCTCTGCCTGGAGCAGGCGCTGCCGGTCGTTGGCCAGTTGCACCCGGGCGCGGGTGACCTCGATGCCCGTTCCGGTGCCCGCCGCCTTCTGGCTCTCGGCCTGCTTTACCACGGCCTCGGAAAGCTCCACGTTGGCCCGGGAGGCCTCCACGTCGGCGGCGCCGCGCAGCGCCGCCATGTAGGCCCGGGCGACTGCCGCGGCGGCCTGTTCCTGCGCCGTGTCCACGTCCGACCGTGCCGCAGCCACCCCCGCCTTCGATGCCTGATAGCGGCGAATGGTGCTGAAATCGAACACCGTCTGCGCCCCCGAAACACGCGCGTCCGTCACTCCGTACGGCCCCACCAGGGTTGGAAACTGAAACCCCGGAATCGGGCTCGAGAATCGAAGCCCGACCGCCGCCAGGTTGGTGGTCTGATCGCGGCGGCTCAGCGTCCCGTCCACGTTTGGCAGCAGCGCGCTCCGCGCCTGGCGCGAACGAGCCTCCGCCTGCGCCAGCGTTTCACCGGAAAGCTGCACCGCGGTGTTGCCTTCGGGCGCTACCGCCAGTTCCACCGCGCGCTTCAACGTTAACGGCAGCGGGCCCCGAGGCTCCGGCCCCTGAGCGGCCAGCACGGCGGCCAGCCCGAATCCGATCCACACCAGTCTCACTTCAAACCTCCTTCGCCGTCACCGGCGAGCGGAACGCCGCCCCGAAAAAACTAAGCAGGCGCGGCAAAACCTCGGGTCCGGACATCACCGGTTGCATGACCGGCGGCCGGTGCCACATGGTGCTCGCCATCGCCCCGAACATCAGTTCCTGACGCCAGCGCAGCTCGTCGTCGCTCAAATGCGGCAGCGACCGCAGCATGGCCGCGTGGAATCGAACCACCATCGGTTGAAAATGCTTCACCAGGATCAGCGGCATCAGCCCTTCGCTGTACATGCGGCCCATCACCCGCACGATTTCCGGATTGCGCTCCTTCACTTCGAAAACAGGCCGCAGAAATGCGTCCAGAACCCGTTCCACCGGCGGCGCATCCCCGCCCGCCTCCCGCTCGGCTTCGTCCAGCAGCGCCATCCGCCGCTCGTTGACCGGACCCGCCTTTCGCCGGATGATCTCGTCCAGCAGTTCTTCCTTGGATCCGAAGTGGTAATGCACCGCAGCCAGGTTCACACCCGCTTCACCGATGATCTGCCGCAGCGACGTCGACGCATACCCTTGATCGCCAATCAGACGCTCGGCCGCATCCAGGATTTTATCCTTGGTATTCAATCGTTTGATTTAAACACTTGTTTGAATCACTTGTCAAGCGGCGAAATGCCTGGCCACCATTATGTTCATTGTCGAACTATTTGGCCACTTACGTGCTCAAACTCTCCTCCAAATACCGCGCCGGCGGATTGGAGAGGATGTCGAATGCTTAACTGGATCTCGAAGTTCTGGTGCAGGAATATGCACACCCAGGCCATGTGGCCGATACACGGCCGGTACATTTGCCCGCAGTGTCTGCGCGCGTATCCGGTGGCGTGGGAAGGTGCGCCCGCGCAAGAGGAATGCGCAAGTCCCCGGCCGCTCCACAACCCCGGAATCGCCTTGAATAACTGATCCTGAGGGGCTTGGCTCCATCAGGTCAGGATGAGTTCTTCTGCGTCTCGGTATCCATACCTCCATCGCAGGCTCGCTCGAGAAAGCTGCGCTCAAGGCAGCCGAACTCGGCGCGAACACCTTCCAGATCTTCTCCTCCAGCCCGCGCATGTGGCGTCCCAGCCGGCCGGACCCGCTTCAGATCCGCCAACTGAAACGAGCCCGCGAGAAATTCGACCTCTTCCCGCTGGCCATCCATGTAAATTATCTGGTCAATCTGGCGTCAAACGACCCTGTGATCCGTGTAAAGTCGGTGGACGCCTTCCGCGGAGAACTGGAACGAGCCGCCGCCATCGGCGCCGAATACCTGGTTATCCATCCCGGCAATCACAAGGGCCGCTCCATCGACGAAGGGATAGCGTCCTTCGTCCTGGGACTGCGCGACGCCGCCGCGTCCTTCCGTTCCCGCAAAGTCGCCGTCCTGCTCGAAAACACCGCTGGATCGGGCGCCTGTCTGGGCAGCCGCTTCGAAGAGCTGCAATCCATCCGCGAACTGGCGGCAGATCTTACGGACTTGCCGGTCGGTTACTGCCTCGACACCTGCCATTTACTGGCCGCCGGGTTCGATATTTCCACGGCGGCGGGTCTTCGCGCCACACTCCGGCAGGCCGGAGAAATCCTCGGATTAAGCAATGTTCACCTGATCCATGCCAACGACTCGAAGAAGCCGCTCGGCTCGCGCGTTGACCGGCACTCGAATATCGGCGAGGGCTTCATCGGCCTCCCGGCGTTCCGCCGAATTCTTACCCACCCCCAACTACGTTCCAAACCCTTCATTCTCGAGACCCCCGTGGATTCCCCCGGTGACGACAGTAAGAACCTCGACACTCTCAAGCGCCTTGCGGCATCACGGCGCACATTGGCGCGAGGATTGTAAGTAATTCTGGCAGGCGCCACCGCCGCTTCGTAATTACCGTCAGCCGGACACTTCAGGGCGGCGGAATTTACTACGAAAACATGAGAGAACCCATGCGCACTCTAGCTCTGTCCTTACTTCTTTCCGCCGCGACGCTCCTACCCTCATCTGCCCAGAGCGGGCCCCGCCTGCTCGAAAGCCGGATCGCAGGTTCCGCACCCGCGGCGATTGCTCCAACCCGCGCCAATATCCGCGTTGACGTGAATATGACCCTGATTCCGGTGACCGTGCTCGACCCGTATGGGCACAGCGTCCTCGGCCTCACCCGGGACAACTTCCGCGTCTTCGATGGCCCCGATCAACGGCCGATCGTCTCATTCGGACGCCACGACGCCCCCATCTCCGTGGGCTTGGTCTTCGATTGCAGCAAGAGCATGGTCGAGAAATTCATGAGTGCGCGCGAGGCGCCGGCGGAATTGTTCAGGCAGCTCAACCCGGAAGACGAGGCGTTCCTTATCACGGTCTCCGAGAAGCCCGAACTGCGCCAGGACTTCACCTCCAACTTCGAGGATGTGCAAAACGCGCTGCTCTTCACTCACCCCAAGGGCACAACTCCCCTCCTGGACGGCGTCTTCATGGGCCTTGAGGTGATGAAACATGCGAAGAATCCGCGCCGGGCTCTGATCGTCGTCTCCGATGGCGGCGATAACAACAGCCGCTACACTCTGCGGGAACTTACCGACATAGCCGCCGAAGCCGACGTCCAGATCTACGCGATGTGCCTGTGGGAAACGCCCCGCACCGCCGAGGAAGTGGACGGGCCGACCCTGCTCAACAAGCTGGCGGTTTCGAGCGGCGGCCTTACGTACTTGATTACGGATCCGAAGCAGGTGCACGCCACCATGGCTCGCCTGGGCGTCGGTCTGCACAACCAGTACGTCATCGGCTACTACCCGCCGGACGACGCCCCGGCCGGCAAATATCGCAAGGTCAAGGTTCAACTGCTGCTGCCGAAAGGTCTGCCGCACCTGAAGATCTACGCCCGCAACGGCTACTACACCCCGGGACGTTAGAATCGCTTCTCCCGCGCCTGCTAGGATGGAAATTAGCTTCCCAACCATCCAAGCGCTATGCCCGAGAAGTCATACGACCACAACCGCATCGAGTTGAAATGGCACGAGCGCTGGCTCGACGCCGATCACTACAAGGCCGAAGAAGGCTCTTCCAAGCCGAAATTCTACGTGCTGGAAATGCTGCCCTACCCGAGCGGCACGCTCCACATAGGCCACATCCGGAATTACTCCATCGGCGATGCGCTGGCCCGCTATAAATGGATGCGCGGCTTCAACGTTCTCCATCCCATGGGTTGGGATGCGTTCGGGCTTCCGGCGGAGAACGCCGCCATCGCCAACCAGCGGCCGCCGCGCGAATGGACGCTGCACAACATTGCGGCGATGAAGAAGACCCATCGCCGCTTCGCTTTCAGTTACGACTGGGACCGCGAAGTCTCCACCTGTGAACCGGAATACTACCGCTGGAACCAGTGGTTCTTTCTGAGGATGCTCGAGCGCGGGCTCGCCTACCGCAAGAAGGCGCTCGTCAACTGGTGTTCGAAATGCGCCACGGTGCTGGCCAATGAGCAGGTCGTGGAAGGCTGCTGCTGGCGCCACGAAGATACCCCCGTGGAACAGCGGGCGCTCGAGCAGTGGTTCCTCAAAATCACCGCCTATGCCGACCAGCTTCTCGACGACATGGCGGCGCTCGAAGGCGGCTGGCCCGAGCGCGTGCTCACCATGCAGCGCAATTGGATCGGCCGCTCGGAAGGGGCCGAGGTCGATTTCCATCTCTCCGGAACCGGCGAGCCCATCCGCGTGTTTACCACGCGCGTAGACACCATTTATGGCGCCACCTGCGTGATTCTCGCTCCCGAGCATCCGCTCAATGAAACCCTGCTCGACGAGGCGGGCAAGGCACAAGCCAAGGCCATGGTGGATGCCCGCGCCGGCCGCGATCCGGGCGACATCGACAAAGAAGGCTTCTTCACCGGACACTACGCCATCAATCCGTACTCCGCCGAAAAAGTGCCGATCTGGATTGCCAACTTTGTCCTCATGGGCTATGGCACCGGTGCGATCATGGCCGTGCCGGCTCACGACGAGCGGGATTTCGAGTTCTGCCGGAAGTACGGTATCGCCGTCCGTCCCGTGATTCGCCCGGCGGATGGCGAACTGGCCGCCGAACCCGGCATGACCGGGGCGTTCGCCGACTACGGCATCGTTGAAAATTCGGGCGAGTGGTCCGGACTGTCCAGCCAGGAGGCCCGCCGCAAGATGGCCGCCTTCGCCGAAGAAAACGGCTTCGGAACGGCTGCCATCACCTTCCGCATCAAGGACTGGGGCATTTCGCGGCAGCGTTACTGGGGAACTCCGATTCCCGTGGTCCATTGCCCGGCCTGCGGCGTCGTGCCAGTGCCCGAAGATCGCCTTCCCGTGATCCTGCCCGACCGCATCGAGATCACCGGAACCGGCCGGTCGCCGCTTGAAAACGTGCCCGCGTTCGTAAATGTCGAGTGCCCGAAGTGCGGCGGCCCGGCGCGCCGCGAAACCGACACCATGGACACGTTTATCGATTCGTCCTGGTATTTTTACCGCTACTGCGACCCGCACAACAGCCGCATGCCCTTCGATCCCGCGAAAATCGCCTACTGGTTCGAGATCGACCAGTACATCGGCGGCGTCGAACATGCCATTCTCCACCTGATCTATTCGCGCTTCTTTACGAAGATGATGCGCGACATCGGCCTGATCGGGAATAGCGAGCCCGCCCGCCGCCTGTTCACGCAAGGCATGGTCATTGCCGAAGGCGCCAAGATGTCAAAATCCAAGGGCAACGTGGTCGGCGCCGATATGCTGGCCGAACGCTTCGGCGCCGATACCGCCCGCATGTTCGTGCTATTCGCGGCGCCGCCCGAAAAAGAGGTGGACTGGCGGTTTGAAGGGGCCGAAGGAATTCACCGCTTCCTCGGACGCGTGTACCGCTTCGCTACCCGCAATCTCGACCGGACCGGCGATGGCGCCGGCGAATCCGACGCCGCCGTGCTCCGCAAATTGCACCAGACGCTGCGCAAGATCACCGAGGATTTCGAGAGCCGGTGGCACTTCAATACCTGCATCGCCTCCATCATGGAACTGCTCAACGTCCTGTACGCAGAGGAGGCGAACATTTCCCCGGCGGTGGCCAGGGATGTGGTGGAAAAACTTGCGCTCATGCTGGCTCCGTTCGCGCCGTACCTTTCTCAGGAAATGTGGGATGAGCTCGGTCACCAGGGGCCCGTTTTCCATCAGTGCTGGCCGGATTTCGATCCGGAACTCGCCAGGGAGCCGGAAGCCGAGGTGGTCGTGCAGGTAAATGGAAAGCTGCGGGCGCGCATCCACGTCCCCTTCGGCACGGCCGCGTCGGATCTGGAGGCCTTCGCCCTCGCTCACGAAAAGGTCCTACTCTCACTCGCGGGGAAACGCGTGCGCAAGGTGATCACCGTGCCGGACCGGCTGGTGAACATCGTCGTGCAATGACGGCGGCCCGTCGGGCGCTCACCCGGGTACGGTACTATCTCCTTTATTCCCGGTAAGTTGCTAACCAGTACTACCTTTAGGCAGTATTGACCGTGCGCTCGCCAGTCTCCTACGATCACCATGAAGGCTGAGAGAAAATCACCACCTGAAGGGCCCTCAGTCCGGGATTTCGGAGGATTATGCGAGCAGTGTCGAAACGCGCTCTGTTGTTTCTTGTCGTTGCAGTTCTGTCCGCTTCGGCCGCTTTTGCGAGCCCCATCACCGGTTCCATTTCGCTCGGTACAGCCGTTGTAACGGTGGACGGAAGCAGTCCGCTCACCGACACACAGTTAATCAGCGCAGTGCTCTACTTTGCAAACGGGGTGGGTCTCGGTGACTACGCTCCCGTCGGGCTATTCGACTCCTTTGTCCAGAGTGGACCCCTTAATATCGCCAACCCCGCTGGTTGGAGCCTCACAAGCGTGTGGGGCACCTTCACCGCTTCCAGCGTAACGGTGGCCACGCATACCGCAAGTTTTCTGAACTTCTTCGTCAATGGGAGTTACGACCCCGGTCCATCCCTTCTGGCGATCGACCCAACGCTGACACCGAACTCGGCCTCCCTCACGTTTACGGTCACGCGTAGCGCCGGCAGCAACAGCGCCGGCGTCACGCTGAACGCGCCCTCGATCTTCGATGTTCCCGAACCCACCGCGCTCGTGCTGGTAGGTAGCGCGCTGCTGGGTCTCGGATTGATTCGACGCCGCAAGGCGTAAGAGAGATCCTTCAAATTCTGCCGTGGGCCGGGGCCACTCCCGGCCCTTTTCGTTTTTACCGGAATTGTAGGGATGCCACGGTCTCGATGTGGTAAGTCTGCGGAAACAGATCCACCAGCACCACCCGCTCCAACACGTACCCTCCCCCCGTCAAGCCGAGCAGGTCCCGCGCCAGCGTCGCCGGGTCGCACGCCACAATCGTAATTCGCCGGGGATGAAGTGCGATCAGCCGTGCCACCACCGCCTTCCCCAGGCCGGACCGCGGGGGATCCAGCAGGACGAAATCGGGCGCGTCTTCGGTCGAATGCAGAAACTCCTCGGCGGTGGTCTGCACTGCCTGTATATTCGCAAGCCCGCTCCGGCCGGTGTTGAATTCCAGGTCGCGCACCGCCGCCGCGCCCGACTCCACCGCCGTTACCGACCCGAACTTCCGCGCCAGCGGAATGGTGAACAGGCCCACGCCACTGTAAAGATCGGCAGCCCGTTCGCCCCCCGTCTCGGGGACCGCCATTTCTACCAGGCGGTCCGCCAGGAACCGGTTCACCTGAAAAAACGACGACCGGCTTACGCGAAATTGCCCCTGGTAATCCAACGCTCCAACCACGAGGCCGGAGATCTCCTCGCCGCACCATTCAAAGAAGCGCCGGGCCAGCGGACGGTCGGCTTCGGTCACGTTGAGTTGCACCTGCTTCTCGTCGGTGAAGATCTCGAGCGAACGCAAAAAACGCGGCCAGCGATTGTCCCGCGCCATGCGCGCCAGGATGCCGATCGCCTGGTTGATGCGAGGCGACGAAATGGGGCACTCTTCAATCGCGCAGAGCTTGTGAGAGCGCGCTTCGCGGTATCCGATACGACCGTTTTCCACGTGCAGCTGGACACGGTTTCGATATCCCCAGGGTTCGCCGGAAACTACTTCGATCTCGCCCGGCGGCTCCATTTTGGCCAGCCGTCGAAGCTCCTCTTCGAGGATCTCGCGCTTGGCGCGCAACTGATACTCGTACGGCAAGTGCTGGTAGTGGCAGCCGCCGCAGCGCGCAAAATACGGGCAGGGCGCCAGCACCCGCTCGGGCGCCTGCTCGAGCACCTTCAGGGTCCGCGCCTTCACCATGCCCGGCTTCTCCTGCCACGCCGACGCGCGGATGCGCTCGCCCGGCAGCACGAACGGCGCGAATACCACCCGCCCGTCCAGACGCGCCAGCCCGTCGCCGCCGTAAACCAACTTCTCCACCGTGACTTCGAAATTGCTTAGGATAGAGGTTACCCCCGACCTTCTAGACTGCCACAACTGGCTGACCGGGGCGCGGCGCGCGAGACCGGCGCACAAACAGGAGCGAATGAAAACACGAGTCTTTTCCGGAATGCAGCCCTCCGGAAATCTTCACATCGGCAACTACCTCGGAGCCCTGAAGAACTGGGTCCGGATCCAGCACGATTACGAATGCATTTTCTGCATCGTGGACCTGCATGCCGTCACGGTCTATCAGGATCCCGCCGAACTGCGCGCCAAAATCGAGGAAATCGCCGCTCTGTACCTGGCGGCCGGCATCGATCCCAAAACCTGCGCCATCATGGTGCAGTCCGCCGTTCCGTCGCACGCCGAGCTCGCCTGGATGCTCACCTGCGTCACTCCCGTCGGCTGGCTGGAGCGGATGACGCAGTACAAGACAAAGGCCGCCAAACAGGAGTCGATCGGCGACGGGCTGCTGCAATATCCCGTGCTGATGGCCGCCGATATCCTGCTCTACCAGGCCGGAATCGTACCCGTGGGAGACGACCAGGCGCAGCACCTGGAACTGACGCGCGACATCGCCCAGCGCTTCAATTCCCTTTACGGAGATACCTTTGTCGTGCCCGGCACGAGCCTGCCCGCCGTGGGGGCCCGCGTCATGGGACTCGACGATCCCACCCAGAAGATGAGCAAGTCGTCCACCGGGGCGGGCCATGCGGTGGCTCTGCTCGACCCCCCCGCCAACATCCGCAAGACCATCATGCGCGCCACTACCGATTCGAATCCCTGCGTGGATTTTGAAACGGCCGGCGCCGGCGTGCTGAATCTGGTGGCGATCTACCAGGCCTTCTCGGGCGCGAGCGACGACGAGATCAAACGCGAATTCGCGGGCTTGCGTTACGGCGATCTCAAGAAACGCGTGGCCGAGATGGTGATCTCGCACCTCGAACCTTTCCAGGAGCGATACCGCCGCATCGCGACCGAGCCCGGCTATGTGGCCTCGGTACTGCGGGAAGGCGCCGAACGCGTCGCGCCCATTGCCGCCGGGACCGTGCGTCTGGTGAAGGAACGCATGGGCCTCCACGTTTAACCCGCGATGCTGCGCTGCTACCTGGACCTGCTTCGCCGCAACCGGAATTACCGGCTGTTGTGGATCGCGCAACTGGTGAGCGAACTGGGCGACTGGTTTTACACGCTGGCTGTCTACAGCCTGCTGCTGGAGCTGACCGGCAACTCGGCGCAATCGGTGGCGCTGGCCGTGATCCTCCAGGTGCTTCCCCACACCCTCGCCGCGCCCGCCACCGGGGTAATTAACGACCGCGTCAGCCGCAAGTCCATCATGATCGGTTCGGACATCGCGCGCTGCTTCATCGTGTTGGGCATGGTAGCGGTGCGCACTCCGGGAATGGTGTGGCTGGTTTATCCGCTGCTGCTGCTCGAAACCCTGGGAGCCGCCTTCAACGAACCGGCCCACAGCGCCGCCATTCCCAACATCGTCCCGGAGCACGAGGTGCTGCCGGCCAATGCGCTGGCTTCCATCACCTGGTCGTTCTGCCTGGCGGCGGGCGCCTCGCTGGGCGGCCTGGCGGCGGTGCTGCTGGGGCGCGACGCAGTCTTCGTGATCAACGCCGTGTCGTTCCTTGCCTCCGCCTGGCTGATTGCCGAAATGCGCTTCGAAGAGCCCCACGCCGCCGGGCACCCTCCGCTCCGCGCGCGCGACCTGTTCGACTTCACCCCGGTGCTGGACGGCATCCGCTACATCCGCGCGGACCGCCGCCTGTTCGCCACCGTTTTCGTGAAATGCGGCATCGGGCTGCTGGGCGCCAACAACGTGGTGCTGCCGATTCTGGGGCAGCGGGAGTTCGCCGTGGGATGGAAGGGCCTCGACCCCGAGCGCGGAGCGACGCTCGGCATGAGCCTGCTTATGGGCGCGCGAGGCGTCGGCTCTCTGATCGGGCCGCTGGTCGCCGGCAGGTGGGCCGGAGAGCGGCAGGACCGGCTGCGCGTGGGTATCTTTTTCGGCTTTCTCCTCTCGGCCGCCGGCTACCTGTTTCTCGGCACCGCGGGCGCGCTGGCGCTGGCCGTAGCCACGGTAGCCGCCGCGCATGCCGGCTCCTCCACCAATTGGGTCTTTTCGACGACGCTGCTCCAGATTTACTCCAACGACCGCTTCCGCGGCCGCGTCTTTGCCGCCGATTACGGGCTGTGCATGCTCGGTATTTCGGCCAGCAGCTATCTGGCGGGACTCGCTATCGACCTCGGGGTTCCGGCGCGCACCTTCGCCTTCCTGATCGGCGTATCGATGCTGATTCCCGCCGCCGTCTGGGCCTGGTCTCTCGGCTGGTCCCGGGCCCGGGGCGCATAGCCGCCAGACCGCTACAATCGAGAGTACATGGGTTTATCCGCAGGCTCGTTCAGCGGGCGCTTCTGGGCACTGATCGGCGCGACATTCCTCGGGTTTCTGGGCATCGGAACCGTGCTTCCGCGCATGGCGCCGCACGTTCGCCACGACCTCGGTGGAACCGATCAGACCGTGGGCTTCGTAATCGGCGTATTCTCGTTCGTGGCCCTCGCCTCGCGCTTCATTTCCGGGCCGCTGGCGGACCGCCGCGGACGCAAGGTCGCGTTCCTTTCGGGCCTGCTGAGCTGCGCCCTGGCCGGTGTCGCCTACCTGCTGCCCCTGGGACTCGGGGGCGCCTACCTTGGCCGCGTGCTGCAGGGGTTCGGCGAGGCCTGCCTGTACACGGGGGCGGCGGCCTGGGCGGTGGAACTGGGCGGGATCGAGAGAAGCTCGCAGGCGCTCGGCTACGTCAGCACCGGCATCTGGGGCGGCATTTCCGCCGGCCCTGTGGTGGGCCAGTGGCTCGGGTCGTTCCAGGCGGCCGCATGGATGCAGGCGGCAGCCGCGCTGGCCGGTTTCGGTCTGCTTACCAGGATTCCCGAAGACTACCGTCCCCCCGAGCGCCACGAACGCCGCCAGTGGCTGCCGCGATCCATCATTGCCCCGGGACTCGCCATCGGCTTCGTCAACGTGCAGTACCCCGTGATTACGGGCTTTCTGGTGCTGCACCTCGCCAGCCACGGCAACTCCGGCCCCGCTGCCTTCACGGCGTTCGCTTCGATGGTGTTGCTGTCGCGGTTCTTCCTGGGCGGCCTGCCCGACCGCATGCGCCCCGCCGTGACCTTCTACGGAGGCCTCGTGGCCATGGCCATCGGCCTACTTGTGCTTGCCGCCGGACCGGGGCCCGCAGTGGCGATAGGCGCCGCCGGCCTGCTCGGATTCGGCCTGTCCTTCCCCTGGTCGTCCATCGCCGGCGCCGTGCTGCGCCGCACCCCCAGCGCCCAGCGGGGCTCCACCGTGGGACTCCTGAGCGCGTTCTACGACCTCTTTGTCGGACTCAGCTCCTTCGCCGCCGGCGCAATTGCCGAACGGTCGGGCTACCCGGCCGCGTTCCTGATGGGCGCGCTGGCATTGGGCGCTTCCGCCATTCTCGGCCGCTTCATTTTCGCGAAAGTGGAAGCCCCTACCGCACCCCCATCATTGCTCGTAGAGACTGAATCTTATCGGGCGACCCTCTGAAGATATCGGCCGGGAACTGGCGGAACCGCATGATATCGCGGTGAATGGGGTCGGCCTTGTTGGAGTTGATTCCCCACCCTGCCATGTACATCAGCCGCAAATTCTCGTCAAGGTTCAACTGTGCCCCCTGCAACCACGCCGCCATGTCCGACTTGCGGCCCGCATACGTCGCATAAAGTTCGATGGGGCTCTGGAACTCGATCGATTGCAGAGACTCGACCACCGGCGCCCAGTCCGGCTGGCTCAGCCGTGCTTCTATGGCATCCAGGTCGATAACCGGCGGCTGCGTGTGCCCCATGAAGACCATGTCGTAGCCTTGGCCGTCGATGGTGTTCGTCCAGATAGTGCCGTAGGGGAAAGCCTCGAAGAAAGTGGCCAGTTCGCTACGAACCGTTTCGGTGTCGCTTTCATAAAGTGGCACATACAGCGTGAAGATTCCGCCCGGATTCAGGTGCTGTTTCACTGACTCGAAGTATTCCCTCGAATACAGCGCCGCCGTGCCTTTGGCGAAAACGTCGAGCGGGTCCGAAGCGATAATGTCGAACTTCTCGGAAGTCGTCCGCAGGTAGTGGCGCGCGTCGTCGTAATGGATGGTGGTGCGCGGGTCGAGCATCACCCGGTAGTTCTGCGCTCCGAAAAACCTGGTGGAGATGGGCGGGATCGCAGGCTCGATCTCGCAGACCTTGATCTTCTCGATATTCGAGTACCGGGTGAACGTTCCCGCCGAAACGCCGGCGCCGAATCCGATGCCGAGAACCGACTTTGCCTTCGGATTCATCAGCGCCGCCAGATGGCCGACCATGCGCTGAAGGCGCATATCGTACGGCTCGTTCGTGGCCTCCACGTGGCCGTTGACGTCGATCTGCATCGCGCCGTCCTCCCACTGCGAAATGACTACCGAGGAGTTGCGGCCCTCCGCCTTGTGCAGCAGCGTGGCATGGCCCATCGAGGTGGAAATCTTGCGGCCGAACGCGATCAGTTCCCAAGGCACTTCGTGGACTTTGGCGGCCAGGAAGAGAGCCAAGACCATGGAGGCGGTGAGCGCCACCGCCGTGCCCATCGAACGGGTGCGCCGGACGTAAGGCAGCAGCACCACCAGGGCGCTGCCGGCGGAGAGCAGCAGCAGCAGGCGCTGCGATTGCAGCGTGCCGATTCCAGGCACCAGGACCAGGCTGACAATCAGCGCTCCGAAAATCGCGCCGAGCGTGTTGGCGGCATACACGCCGCCCACCAGTTTGCCGGAATCCTCCCCCGGCGAGGCCGTGGCGGCCAGGGCCAGCGGAAAACTCGCGCCCCAGAGCAGCGTGGGGGGCAGGATGGCCCAGAGAGCACGCGCCATGTCCACCTGAAAGATGAACCAGGGATTGTCGGTCATCATCGGGTTCACCGGCCAGAAGGGCAGCGAGTCGGAAATCATGTACACCGCCCAGAAGGTCGCGCCCGCCAGCAACACCTGGCACCAGCCGAGCGCCAAACGGGCCCATTCCGGCGTCCGCCCGCGGGCCAGCCATGAGCCCGCCGTGCTGCCCACCGCCAGGCCCACCAGAAAGACCGCGAGGATGATGGAGAATACGTAGGTCGTGAGCCCGAAGAGGTAGCCGAGCAGGCGCGTCCACACCACCTCCGCTCCCAGGGCGCAGGCGCCGGACAGGCCGATGGTGACATAGATGGTCCAGAGGGTGATCCTGCGCGCGGCAGGCGCTTCAGGCGCCTCAGGCAGCGCGTGACCGGGCTCCTCCTCCATGCCCGCGGATGCCGGGGTGCGCGATGCAATCGCCAGCGCCCCAAGAGCCACAACCACGTTCAGGGCTGCCGCCACCATGGTGGCCGTCTGGACGTTGTAGTGCCGCAGCAGGTAGAAGCCCGCCCACAGGCAGCCGAATACCGCGCCCACCGTATTGGTCCCGTAAAGCAGGCCCCACCAGGATGCGCCCCTTGACGTGGATTCGATCCAGCGGGCAGCCGCCGGAAGCGACGCTCCCATCAGAATGGTGGGAGGCAGCAGGCAGATCCCCGCCATCAGGCCGCGCAGGATCATTCCGGGCACACCCAGGATGGCCGCCGAGAGGTAGATTTTCTCTACCAGCGGCATGGCTACCAGGACGATGAGTCCCAGCGCCCCGATACCCAGTTCCACATAGGCATAGGTGCGCAGCGGGTGTGCCGGCAGTTTCCGCATGCGCGGCAGCAGCAGGCTGCCCAGGCACAACCCGCCCATGTAGGCCGCGAGGAGAAACCCCATGGAGACCGTGGTCGAACCGATCGCCAGTTGCAGCATTTGAAACCAGACGATTTCGTAGATGAGGGCCGCACAGCCGCTCCCTGCGAAAAGGATAAGAAGCAAGAACAGGAAAGGCGATTCCCGAAAGCTTGCCGGGCGAGAGAGCGTTGGTGTTGCCATGTCCAAAAGGGATCTCCGAAGGTTTTGAGCGATTGACTAGTGTGCTGTCACCGAAGTTCGCTTCAAAAGTCCCTCCCGCTCGCTCACACTCGCGGTTCCGTAACACCTTCCGTTCCGAGCCGCGACGGTGACGGAGCGGTCTGGCGCACCGGGCGAATTATGCTGCGAATCATGGTGACAGGACACTAGAGTAGCAGAGGCGCAGGAAAAGGCCCTTTGGTTATGCGGGGAGCCGGCGGGAACGCCCGGCCGGTGATTCAGGTCTTTCCCACCGCGTATTTGTCGCGGCATTCGGGCGAGCAGAAATGTACCAGTTCGCCGTTGATCTTGCGCGTAACGCTCACCGCGGGAGAGACATAAGCGCCGCAGACCGGGTCTTTCTTGAGGTCGCCGCCGGCAGTCGCCGTGGGTGGCGGCCCGGGCTCCGGGCGCTTGCGCGGAACTCGAGTTCATGCTCGCAAATACACTCTTCAGCATGGCCCGGAGCAGCAGGAACAACAGCAGGGGAAGGAGAATTCGGAGAATGAAAAACCTTATCATGAGGTCGGGGCGGGAGGAACCCCGCCCCGGACAATCGAACCGTCTACTTCTTTTTCTTGGCGGCTGCTTCTTGGCGTTGGGATCCACGAACTTCGTATCCACCGCCGAACCGAGCGTAGTCAACATGTCCTTGGCGGACTGCGCAAACGGCCCCTCGGGCTGCAATTCCAGGTACTTCTGGAACGCCTCGATGGTTCCCGGCACCGGAGTCACCTTGCCGTCCGATCCGATAGCCGCCTTGCCCACCAGGGTGACGCCGTATTGATAGTAGGCATCGGCGTAGGTCGGGGTCAGCTCGATGGCGCGCTTGAAGGCATCGCCGGCCGCATCGTTCTGGCCCGTATTCACCAGAATCGCCCCGAGGTTGTAATAGTATTTCCCGCCGTTCGCCGGATCGAGTTCGGCCGCTTTCTTCAGCTCCGCCTGCATTTCGGGGAACTTTTTGCCCTTGGCGAGCACCAGCGCGAAATTGTTGTGGGTGGCGGCATCGTCCGGTTTCAATTCGATGGCTTTGGTGTAAGCTTCGATGGACTTGTCGATGGCTTGGTTGAACTCCTCGCCCGTCTTGGTGGCGGCCATCTGCCCATAAGCCTCACCCAACTGGGCCCACACCGCTACTTGCGTCGGATCCAGTTCCGAGGCTTTGGCGAAAGAAGTGACGGCCGCATCGTACTGCTTGGCGGTCAGGGCCGTCATTCCGGCGTTGAACGCATCGTTCAACTCCTTGTTCTTCTTCATCTTGTCGGCCTGCTCTTTGAGCTGCTTCTCCATGGCCTCTTTCTGTTCGGCGGAGAGGCCGCGTTTCATTTCGTCGGTCAACTGGCCGGTCTGCATGGCCTGCTGCATCGCAGCCTGTTGGGCGGCGTTCTGCTTGGCCGCGGCGGCAAGGTCGAAATTGACCGGCGTCGGTTCGCCCATCCGGGTCCGGATGTTGGCTACCTTGTCCATTTCCTTGCCATCGATTTCCAACGCAATGTTGTAGTTGCCGATCGGCAGGCCCATGTACAGGTAGTGGCCCTTCTTGTTGGTCGTGGTTTTATAGCTACCCTTGATATCGATTCGTTCGATCTTTACGACGGCTTTGTCGACCGGTTTGCCGTCTGCGCCTTTTACATCACCTTCGATCGTGGTGATCTGGGCGAAAGATGTGAGTGCCAGGAATACCATCCCGGCGGCGGCGAGGGCCAGCGAACGCAGCTTCATAGTTGCCTCCAAGAGACTATTATGTATTAAATCCAGTATAGCGCCAAAACTTCCGGCGCTGTCTTTCGGCTGCTGCCGGCGCCGGCGCGGACGGACACACTTCCCGGTCGCCCGCTGCGCCTTACTTCTCGAAAAGTTCGATTTGGGCCTCGGGAGCCCGCTTCGCCTTGCGCTTCTTGAGGGGGCTGCCCACCACCCCCAGCACCTGCACCGATTCGAGGCTCGCGCGCGGGACGAAATACCGCTGGCTGTTGCTGAACGGGTCGGGGGAATCACCGTGAAACCGTGCTGCTCCAGGTGCAGAAGGTCGTTCGTCATGACGCCTTCCATCTCTTCCCCGTCCCGAAAACGCAACCGAAGCCACAGTCCTTCCATTTTGGGCCGGGTCATGAACACCCGCCGCTCGTCGCCCGCGGCAGCCTGAAATTCCCGAACGAACACCACCGATTTGATTTCGCTGTACGGAATGCTTGAAACGTTGCCTTCGGCGGTGAGCAGTTCCACCCCGCCAGGTTGAAGAAAAGACAGCGGATTCACGTATCCATACATAGGCTCCCGCTGATATCTCCGAACGACGGCCTTCTTCGTAGTGGACCCCGCCAAAACGCCCTCTTTTCAGAAGTATGTTTCAAACATTTCGGCGCTTATTGTATCATTGGCTCGATGCCAGGAACGGCCAGCGCCGACCAGTCGCTGAACAGCACAGCCGTCGCTGCGTTCCTTGACTTCTGCCGCATGGAAAAGGGGCTTGCGGCGAATTCCCTCAGCGCCTATTCCGCCGATTTATATAAATTAATTTCTGCCGTACCGGCCGGTCCCGCAGCCCGGGCGGAGGATCTGCGCCGTTATCTGGACTTTCTCGCCGCCGGCGGCCTGAGCAGCCGGTCGATCGCCCGCCATTTGACGACCCTCCGGAGCTTTTACCAGTACCTGCTCCGCGAAGGCTCGATTCAGGCCGATCCGACCGAGCACCTGCGCACCCCAAAACAATGGCAAACTATACCGAAGTACCTGAATCTTAAGGATATCGAGCGACTCATCCAGGCTCCCGACGCGTCCCGGCCAACCGGATTGCGGGACCACGCCATGCTCGAATTGCTGTATGCCACCGGACTGCGGGTTTCCGAGCTATGCGGGCTCCGGCTGGGCGAGGTCAATCAGGAACTGGGCGTGGTGCGCACCACCGGCAAGGGAAACAAACAGCGCCTGGTCCCCGCCGGAACCCCGGCCATAAGGGCGGTCTCCGATTACCTTCAATTGGCCCGGCCCGACCTGCTCAAAGCACGCGCCAGCCGCTACCTTTTTGTGACGGCACGGGGCGGCCCCCTGACGCGGCAGGCATTCTGGAAGCTGCTTGCCGGATATGGCAAAAAGGCCGGGATTTTTCAGAATTTGACGCCCCATGTGCTGCGCCACAGCTTCGCCACCCACCTGCTCGAAGGGGGCGCGGACCTCCGCAGCGTCCAGGTCATGCTGGGGCACGCCGATATTTCGACCACCCAGATTTACACCCACGTCATGCGGTCGAGACTTCGGGAAACCGTTACGAAGCACCACCCACGGGCTTGAGAGGAGCGCAGCGGGCCGGTTCAGACTGCCGGCGCGGCGGCAAACGCTTGCGATGAGCGACTACATCTACATGTTGGAGAGCCACCTGAGTCCGGAACAGAACCAGGTGGTCAGCGAGGTCCAGCAGGCCGCCTCGGGCACTAATGTCAACCTTTTCCTGACCGGCGGAGCCATGCGGGACATGTTGTCCGGCCTCCGTATCCGGGATTTGGATTTCGTGGTGGAAGGTCCCGCCCTCAAACTTGCCAAGGCTGTCTGCGAGCGCACCGGCGCGCGGCAAATGGCAGTAGACGAAACACGGAAAAGCGTGGAAATCCAGTTTCCGAGCGGAGTGACCGCCCAGGTGGCAATGTCCCGCCAGGAACGCTATGCCCGCTCCGGCGCGAAGCCCCAGGTAACCGCCGCCACCATTCAGGAGGATCTGCGCTGCCGCGATTTCACGTGCAATTCCGTCGCACTATCGCTGAATAGGGCGTCTCGGGGGCTGCTGCTCGACCCGACAAACGGCCTCGCCGACATCGGTAGGCGGGAACTTCGCGCCGTTAGCACCCATGGCTTCTACGACGACCCGACGCGCCTCCTGCGGCTGGTCCGTTTCCGGGCGCGCATGGAATTCGCGGTGGAAGAGCGCACGCTCACCCAAATGGCGAACGCGCTCGAGTCGGACGTCCAGCGGCTCATCCCGGCCAAGGCCCTCGGAGAGGAACTGCGCCGCATCGCCGTCGAGGACAATGTTGCCGAGATTGTGAAAGGGCTCGAGGAAGCCGGGCTTTTGGCCTTGTTCTCGGCCGCCCTGTCCGGACCGAAAAACAATGCCGCCGGGCTGGCCCGCTATGAAAAGCTGCTGCGCATGGTTCCTGACGATCCCCGCTGGCGGAGCGCGCGGCTGGGACCGTTCCTTTACGTGCTGACCGAGAAACTGGCGCCCAAGGAGAAACAGGCGCTCATCCACGCAACCGAGTTGAGCAAGGCAGACGCGGATTGCTGGCTGAAACTCGAGGTGCGCGCACGGAAGCTGGAAACCGCCGTGCGCTCCCCCAAAATCCGCAAGCCTTCCCACGTCTACCACCTGGCCGCGGCGGCGCAACCCGACGAAATTCTGTTTTTGCTTTACCACTCCACGTTCAAGCCGGTGCAGGAGCGGCTGCGCAGCTACTTCCAGAAATACCTGCCGCTGGTGCAGGAGATCGCGCCGGAAGAATGGGAAAGCGTGCCGGCCAAGCCGGGCACGGCGAAATACGCCAAGGCGCGTGAAGACTTTCTCAGCGAAAGGCTCAATCGCAAACCGCGAAAACCGGAAGCGGAGGAAGAGCCGGATGCGGCGCCCCCACCACTGGCGGAGGCCGCCAACGGCAGAAAAGCGCGCCAGGGCTATTGAAGCCGGTTGTGTTGCCCGGACTGCTGCGGCCAGCCTGGCGACGCGGACGGCGGCCGCCCTGCCGTCATACGGCGCTCGGCGGGTATGCCGGTCGTGCGGAACTCGTGCTGAATCATGCGGATAGCCGTCCGGCTACCGTTCACCCGGACAATCCTGCCGGAAATTACGAGTTGCATCTGTGCCACGTTGTGAAGGAGAACCGGCCAGGAGACGGCCAGTTCCACGTTCAATCCCGGAACCAGTTCCCTGCCCGCATCGAACAATATGCCGCCGCTTGAAAAATCCACGGTCCAGCCCGTACCGGACTCGACGACCTTTTTCCGTCGGATCATCTTCCATCTCAAGTCGAGTTGAAGTTCGTAGCGTCGGTCGGCGCGACGCTCGCCTCCGATCGTCTGCGGAGGGGATGGCTCATCTAACCAGCTCATTGTGAAAAGGGGCCTTTAATTAACATGACTAGTATCCCGGGCTTTGACACGTTACCGAAAGGCATAGGGGTACTTTATTGGTACCGGATAGTAGTCGCTATCCTTTGGGGGTATGGATCTGCCGACTGCTTCCATTTCCCCGCCGGCACCCGCCTGCTATCCTCATAGCTGCCAACCGGAAGCCGTTTATGAAACAACCGTGGATCCTGGCCGTCGCACTGCTTTCCCCCATGCTGCTTGCGGCCCAGGGCTTTGCGCGGTTCGAGAGCACGGTCGCCGGTTTTACATTGCCGAACGGCTTGCGATTCGTCTTGATGGAGCGCCATGACTCGCCCGTTTTGTCTTTTCATGTGGTGGTGGGCGCCGGTTCGGCCAACGATCCTCAGGGCAAATCGGGACTCGCCTTCCTTGTGGCGCGGTCGATCATCAAGGGAACAGAGACGTTGGGCAGCGCGGACTGGCAAGAAGAGAAGAAGGCCCAGGACCGCGTGGAGGAACTTTACGACCTGCTCGATGCCGAGCGCGGCAAAGGCGCCCAGGCGGACGAAACCCGGATCCTCAGCCTCGGAGCCCAGGCAAAGTCGGCAATCGACCGCACCAACGCCTTCAGCCGCTCAGGCAATTTCCTTCGGGCGCTGCAAGAGAACGGGTTAACCAATATTTCAGGCACTACCGGGGCTGACGTTACCGAGTTCACCGGAAGCCTGCCGTCCAACCGGGCGGAATTCTGGTTTTTGCTGCAATCCGAGGAATTCCTGCGTCCCGTGTTCCGCGAATTCTACAGGGACCGGAACGCAATTGCGCTACAGGGCCAATCCGCGGATCCCCAGGTTTTGATCGACCAAACGCTTCTCGCCACGGCATTCCCCGGCCATCCTTACGGCCATCCGGCATCGGGACGGCTTGAAGAGCTCACCAACCTTCGGCGCGGCTCCGCTCGCGTTTTTTTCGACACCTACTATGTTCCTGCCAATATCGTGATCGGAATTGCCGGAGACCTCACTGTGCCGAACGCGAAGCGTTTGGCGGAGCGCTACTTCGGCCGGCTTCCCGCAAGTCCCGAACCGCCGCCCGTCGAGATCGCCGGGTCGCCCCAAAACAGTCCCAGGGAGGCCACCGTCACGGCTGCCGGAAGCCTGGTCGCGGTGTGTTTCAAGCGGCCAGGTCCACTGCACCCGGACGCGGCGGTCCTGCGGGTTGTGGAATCGATCCTGAATGGCCGGCGCGGACTGCTGCAAAAAGAGCTGGTAGAGGAAAAGCGAATCGCGGCGGGAGCCCGGGCGGTGGCGGCCTATCCGGGCTGGCGCTTTCCGTCGCTCTTCAGTATTCTGCTGGCCACCGCGCCCGGAAAAACGACCCGGGAAGTGACAGACGGGGTCGATGCGTTTTTGCAGCGTCTCTCCAGCCGGACGATCGATGCAGAAGCTCTCCAGCGCGCCCGAAACCAGGCTCTGGCGGCGGCCCTGCGACAATTGTCCAGCAACAGCGGGGCGGCCGGCTACCTGGCGGGCGCGCAGTTCATGTATGGCGATTGGCGCAAAGGCCTGCAGGTTCTGGATGAAATGGAAAAAGTGAGCCCGGAAGATGTCCGGCAGGTCTCGCTTCGATATTTTACGCCCCAGGGCCGCACTACCGTTGTCACGGTTCCGCCCCCGGCTCGCGTCCGCGCCATGCCGGGAGGGACATTGCGATGATTCGTTGCCTGACCACCTGTCTTTTGCTGGTGGGACTTTTGCGAGCGCAGACTGTGGCGCCCCGCAAGACCCCTCCGGCGCCTCCCGCCTCGCGCAAAGCCGCCGCCGCGCCATCCCCTGACTTTCAGAACCTCAGGTTTCCGCCGCTCCACGCGCTGGTAACTCCGCAGGAGCAATGGATCGCCCTGCCGAATGGCCTGAAAATACTGCTGCTGCCGGACCACCAGTTGCCGGCCGTCGAGGGCGCGGCCTTCATCCGGGCCGGCGCGCTCTTCGACACTGCCCTCGAGGCAGGCCTGGCCAGCCTGACCGCGACCCTGCTGCGGCAGGGCGGCACCCGATCCAATACCGCGGAAGAGCTCGACGAAGCCCTCGACTCCCTGGGCGCGTCCATCGAAACCTCCGCCGGCCGTCTGTACAGCATCGTTTCGTTTTCCGCACTGGCCGAGTCCGCACCTCAGGTGCTGTCTATGTTTCACGAGGTGCTCACCTCCCCGGCATTGCGGGAGGAAAGGGTGGATCTGGCGAAGGCCCAGCTTCGAAACGCTGTGGCGCACCGCAACGACCAGGCTCCCGAACTGGTCGCGCGCGAGTTGGCATCGCTGGTTTACGGCCGCAACACGCCTTACGGGCAACTGGCCGGGCACGCCACCGTGGCGCGCATCGGCAGATCGTCGGTTGCCGCGTTCCATCGCAGCCACTACCGGCCGGATACGACCCTAATCGGCATCCGCGGCGATTTCGATCCAGCCGCCATGAAGGCCCGGCTGGAGAACCTCTTCGGGACCTGGACAGCGCCGGAGGCGCCCCCGGCCGAAACTCCCCAACCCTCCGCGGAGGATAAGGGCGGCGTGTATCTCGGAGCCCGGCAGGACCTCTCCCGCCTGTACTTTGCGATCGGCGGGCTGGCTCCCGAACCCGACAGCAAGGATTATCCGGCGCTGGAAGTCGCAGCCGCGATTCTCGCCAACGATCCCCGCAGCCGGCTCTATCAGCGGCTGGTGGCGCGCTCCGGGGATGTCTACGAAATCTCCGCCGCCGTTCGCCCGGCTTACGGGTATCCCGGGCTGGTCGTGGTATCGGGCAGCGCTAAACCGTATGCGGCTGCCCAGGCACTGGCCGGAATCAAGGCGGAGATCGGATCGCTGCCGGCCTCGCCAATCACGGACCAGGAACTGCGTGAGGCGAAAGAGTCGGTCGTCCGAAAAATGGTTTTCGCGGCCGATCCGGCCGGCAACATCATCGTCACGCTCCTATCGCAGGAAAGCGCCGGCCTGCCCCACGATTTTCTCCAGCAGTACCAGAAGGCACTGGCGGCCGTCGCGCGCGCGGACGTGGTGCGCGTCGCCAAACTGTATCTCGACCCCGCCGCGCTCACGGTAGTCGCGGCAGCCAACCCCAACGATATGCTCCGTCCGCTGACCAGTGCCGGTTCCGTGAAGAACCTGGACCTGACGATTCCCGATTCGGCCATGATCCCGGCCCCGTCCGACGCCGCCAGCCTGGCGCGGGGCAAAGAGATTCTCGCCCGGCTCCAGGCCGCATCCGGCGGCTCCGGCCGGATCGCGGCTATTCGGGATTTCGCACAGGAACTGGAGTTCTCGACGACCACCGGGGAGGGAACCATGACGGAGACCGACCGCTGGATTTACCCCTCCGTCTGGCGCCAGGACACCCTGTTCCGCGGTCGCCGAACATATATCTTCTGGGACGGAACCAACGGCACAGTGCGGGTTCCGGAAGGCACGGCGGCGCTCGGCGGCACCCTGCTGCCGTCAGTGAAGTCGAGCGTTTTGCGCCTGTACCCCCGCCTGCTTGCCGGTAGCGATCTCCCCGGCCAGACCGTCAACGCGGTTGCGGGGGACACCATCGAAATTGTGGACGGCGATGGCCAAATGGTTCGGATGGTGATCGATGACTCTACCGGATTACCCTCCCGGATCGTCTACGAAACCGTCCCGTTGAATGGCACGTACCCAGTAACAGTGGAAGTACGCATCGGAGAGTTTCAGGAGGCGGACGGGATTCGCGTGCCGTCCCGTTTCACGTTGATCGAGAACGGCCGCGAAGTTGCCCGCGTGGCCGTCAAAAACGTTCGGATTAACCAGGGGCTGAAGGTGCAAGACCTTCAGAGGCTGCAATGAAAGGTCTGCTGGTTCTTCTGCTTTTGGCGGCCGCCTCGGGACGCGCGGAAACCGCCCAGGAGCGCGGCAAGCGGGTGGTGGACGAGGCCCTGCAGGCGCTCGGCGGCCAGGCGTTTCTCGATATGCAGGACCGCGTCGAAAGCGGCCGTGCCTACTCCTTTTTCCGGGAGGAGCTTTCCGGGCTCTCCGTCGCCAAAATCTACACCCGTTACCTCCCCCAAGGCGACGGCCCGATCCACCAGCGCGAGCGGGACGCCTTCGGAAAGGACGAATACAGCTACCTGCTGTTCACTCCGGAGAAGGCCTGGGAGGTTACCTACCGGGGCGCGAGGCCGCTCGAACAGCAACGCTACGCCAATTACCTGGACAGCGTGCGGCGGAATATCTTCTACATTTTGCACGAGCGATTGAAGGAGCCCGGCATGATTTTCTATTCGCAGGGCGGCGACTTGTGGCAGAACCGCCCCGTCGAAATTGTGGAAATCACCGATTCCGACAACCTCATGGTGACGGTGTATTTCGACAGGCTGAACAAGCTTCCGATCCGCCAGGTCTTCCGCCGGCGCAATCCGCAGTTCAAGGATTTCGACACCGAGGAGACGGTCTTCGGGAAATACCGGGACGTGGGCGGAGGAGTGAAATGGCCGTTCGACATCCGGCGCGACCGTAACGGGGAGAAGATCTTCGAAATGTTTGCCGAGTCGGTGGAGATCGACCAGAACCTCACCGACGAACTCTTCAGCCTGCCGGCCGGCGTCAAGATGCTGCCCGGACCCAAATAGCGGCGCGATCCGCATGCCGGCGCGGTAAGCTATCGGTTCGGGAAGAAAATAGGCATGCCGGCAAAAACCGTTAAAGCACCCGTCCGCGGCAAACGCATCAGAGCGGACGTAGAAAAGGAATTCACCCAAATTCAGGAGCAGGTGGAGAGCGCGCGCGAAACGCCCGACGCCAAAGCCGACGAGGCCGCGCGCCTGCGCGAAGCCGAGGTCCGCGGCGCCGTCGAGGCCGTGACCGTTGAGGGCATCGTCCAGCGGCTCTCCGGCCTGGGACTGGAGGTTGCCCGGGCGCTCTCCGATGTTTCGGCGAAGCTGACGGACGAGACCCAGTTACTGGCGTCCGTCCGCGAGGCCGTTGCGCTGGAACGTAAGGAACTCGAACGGCTGCACAAAATCGATATCGCCGCCACCGCCCTCGACCAGATGGTCCAGGACTTCACGCGCGAAAAGCAGCGGCTGGAAGCCGAAATCGCAGCTCAACGTGCCACGTGGGAACAGGAATCGGACCGCGTCGAGCGTGACCACAAGGAACAGGAAGAGGCGCACAAAAAGCAGCGCCAGCGCGAGATCGACGACTACGAATACAAAAAGAACCTGGAGCGGAAAAAGGCCCAGGACAAATACGACGAGGATGTCCGCCAGATCGAAAAGAAGAACGCGGAAAAGCAGGAATCGCTCGAAAAGAGCTGGAAACAGCGGGAAGCCGCGTTGAAGGAGCAGGAAGAGGAATTGTCCCGCCTGCGCAAGGAATCCGCCGATCTTCCGGCGCGTCTTCAAAAGGAGGCTGCCGTGGCCGCCGCGCAGGCGCGCAGCGAAACAGAAGCGCGCCTGGAACAGCAAACCCTGGTGCTCCGCAAGGACGCCGAAGCCGAGCAACGCCTCGGCGAACTCCGCGTGAAGACGCTGGACGATCTGGTGGCGCGCCAGCAGGCGCAGGTCGCGGCCCTCGAGAAACAACTCGCCGACGCCAAGCAACAGGTCCAGGACATAGCGTTGAAGGCGATTGAAGGCGCCAGCGGGTCGAAAGCGCTGTCGCACATCAACCAGATCGCCATGGAACAGGCCAAGAACCGGCCGCAGGGATAAGCTGGCCGCCCGAAATTCCCGGCCCTGATGAGCAGTGCGTCGTTCTTAACGGGCGGCCATCAGGGCGCGCAAGCGGCGGGCGCGCTCGGGGGCGCGTAACTGCCGCAGAGCCTTCGCCTCGATCTGCCGGATGCGTTCGCGCGTCACGTCGAACTCCTGGCCGATTTCCTCGAGGGTGTGCTCCCGCTCGCAGCCGATTCCGAAGCGCATCCGGATCACCTTCTCTTCCTTGGGGGAGAGCGTTTTGAGGATACCTGCGGTTTCGTCGCGAACGTTGGACTCGATCACCGCATCCACCGGGGAGCCGACCCAACGGTCCTCGATGAGGTCGCCCAAAGCGGATTCGCCGTCGCGCCCGACGGGAGTTTCGAGCGAAACCGGGTCGCGGGAAATGGTCTTGAGCTTCTGGACCTTTTCGACCGGGATGTCCATGCGCCGCCCAATTTCGTCATTCGTAGGAGTACGGCCGAGTTCCTTTTCGAGCTCACGCGTGGCGCGCAGGAACTTGTTCATGCTCTCGTTCATGTGCACCGGGATGCGGATGGTGCGCGATTGATCGGCGATGGCGCGGGTGATGGCCTGGCGGATCCACCAGGTGGCATAGGTGGAGAACTTGTAGCCGCGGCGGTACTCGAACTTATCGGCGGCGCGCATCAGCCCGATGTTGCCCTCCTGAATGAGGTCCAGCAAGTGCAGGCCGCGGTTGACGTACTTCTTCGCCACCGAAACCACCAGTCTTAGGTTGGCTTCCACCAGATCCTTCTTGGCGCGTTCGGCTTCGGCTTCTCCGTGGCGAATGACGGTAAGGCTATGCCGGAGCTCCGGCAGCGAGGCGCCCGCGATGGTTTCGCGTTTGCGGATCTCGCGCTTCAGTTCGCGGACGCGGGTCTGCTGCAGTGGATTGTTGCGGATTTCCAGCTTCTTGATCTCGCTGTCGAGATGGCTGATCTCCTCCACGGCGCGTTCGATCTCGCGGGAAAACTCCTTCCATTTGTTAACCTTGAAAGGAACCCGGCGAATCGCCAGGGAGGTTTCCACTTTGGCCCGGTTGAGCTTGGCGCAAAGGCGCTTGCGGGGCTTCTTGTTGGCCACCGGGGTGGCTTCGACCTTGTCTTCCAGTTGTTGCAGCTTTTTGTGCAGCGCCGCGACATCGGCAAAATGGCGGGTGGCGTCGCTGCGAACTTTCAAATCGGCGGGAGACCCTTCCTCCACGTCTCCCAAATCGACCATCGTCTCCAATTCGAGGGTGGCCCGTTTTACGGCCTCGGCCAGTTCAACCACCACGCCCTGCACCAGGGCGGAACGGCTGATCGCCTTCTGCATCCGAAGTTTACCGCGCTCCATGCGGCGCGCCAGATCGACCTCGCCTTCGCGGGTGAGTAGCGGAACAGCCCCCATTTCGCGCAGATACACGCGGACCGGGTCGTCGGTGTATATCGACTCCTCTACGGGTGTAGGATGTAGGAAGTCCGCTTCCTGCGCCGCCTCCGGATCGAAGAACTTCGCGTCCTCCTCGAAGGTGAGGCCCAGGGTTTCGGGGTTATCCGCCAAAAATTGATCTTCGAATTGGTCCACTAAGACTCACCTCCCCCACGGGACACAAGACTCGACTTCATCTCGAATCTCTGGGAAATGGGATTATTGCTTGAAAAAGAAACGGATTGCTGGTCCGGCCCGAAGGTTTGGAAAGATCGGCTGCCGCATTCCGGGGTTCGACTTTCGACTGATAATACCATCATTCCCCAGCAAAGTTAAGCTCTATTTTATGAGATGCTTTGAATCTGTTTAGGTTACAGAGTTTCGCGCCGGGGCGCAAAGAGGCCAATTCGAGTCAGGTAGTTTTCTGACGCATCAGGTTCTTGAGCTCATTATAGAATGCCTCTTCGTCCTGGAAGTCCCGATACACGGACGCAAACCGTACGTATGCGATCTTATCGAGCTCCCGGAGGTTGTCCATGAGAAACTCTCCTATCTCGATAGTAGATATTTCCCGGTCCGGCGAGTCGCTGACCTTGGATTCAACCCGGTTGACCAGGTCGGAAAGCCGCGCCATACTGACCGGACGTTTCTCGCACGCCTTGAGGAGCCCGCCCAAGACTTTTTGCCGGTCGAATTTTTCGCGGCGGCCATCCTTCTTCACCACCATGTAGGGAACCTCGTCGATCCGCTCGTAGGTAGTGAAACGGCGTTCACAACCGAGGCACTCGCGCCGGCGCCGGATGGTGTCTCCCTCTTTGGTCTCCCGGGAGTCCACCACTTTATCCTGCATGTGGTTGCAAAATGGACACTTCACTTAAGAAGCCTCCTGCCCGATGCGGCGCAGGTTGCGCCATTTCAGACCGTCCCGCACGGCCCACAGAATCCCCGCCGGGACAATCGCTACGAACGTAGTAAGCCAGATGAGAACAGCGAAAAAAGTGGCCAGTTCGAAACGCACGCCGAACAATTCGGTGAGCACCAGAACCGCCACCACCTGCATTCCGCCGCCGATCCCGGGAATCTGAACCACCGAGCCGAACGACACGAATCCCATGAAAATCAGAACGTCCACCAATCCGAACGGGATCAGTCCTGCCAGCGCCCGGACCAGGCACCAGTAGCAGGCCGCCACCAGAAGCCACTCGATAATCGAATATACCAGCACCAGCAAGAGCGCGGTATCGCTGCGGGTGGAGGCGGCGCCCTCGGCGAACGATGTGACGAACCTTTCCACCTTGCCATGCCGGGATTCGGGCAGGAACTGTAGCAGGCGCAGCAGCCAGCGCTTTAGCGGGTCGGCGAAGTGCCGGACGGAAAGGAGGATGAGCAGGACCAGGAAGCAGGCCGCGCCCACCACTTTGCCGCCAATCTCGAGTATCCAGGCGAGTTGCGGGCCAACCTGGAGGCCGGAGGCTTGCACGCGGGTGAGCGCGAACGCAAAAACGAGCAGGGCCATGAGCAGGTCGAACATGCGCTCCAGCAGCCAGGCGGCGAGCTGCGAGGTGACGGAGACCTGCTCCTTTCGCGCCACCAGGTAGGGGCGGACGAACTCGCCCGGGCGGCCGAACAGCGTGATGGCGGTGAACCCGATCACGGTGGCAGCCAGCACATTGCGGATGGAAGGCTTGGGTTTCAGCGGTTTGAGAAAAACGGCCCACCGGACGGCGCGGCCGTAGTAGGTGGCGTAAATCAGCACGACAGCCAGGGTCACCCAGCGCCAGTCCAGGCGTCCCAGTCCCGTCCGAACCACCTGCCAGTCGAAGCCCCGGGCGGACAACTGCGTGTAGAAATACCAGAGGAGGGCGGCGGCTGCCAGGACGCATCCGGCGAACCATTTCCAGGTATGGCGGCGAATTCTCGACTCCTCCGGCCGGGGATCCTTCAAAACCGTAGCATACCGGAAAAATTGAACCTATCATGATAAAGCCTCGTTTCTCAAGTTGGAAGAAACGAGTGCAATGGCATCCGCGACAATAGCTTTCGGACAATTCGGGAATCAGGTGGCCGGAAGCGAAGGTTTACACCACCACGTGGGTGTTCATGCGGCGCGGAATCTGTTAGAAAGAACCTTGGACCCCGATTTCAGCCTCGTTTCCCGGTGCCTGCGCGGTGACGAAACCGCGTGGGAGGAACTGGTCCGGTTGCACACCCGGAGGGTGTATGCGCTCTGCTATCGCTTCACAGGGAGCGGAACGGAAGCGCAGGACCTGACGCAGGAAGTGTTCCTGCGGGTTTTTCGCACGGTCAAGAGTTTCCGGTCGAACGAAGGCTCGTTCGCCACCTGGTTGTCGCGCGTCACGCGTAACCTTTTGATCGACCACTATCGCCGCACACGTCAGGAGCGGGTAACCGATTCGATCGAAGAGCAGTTACCGATGCTCGAGGAAGCCGGGGCGGCCGCGTCGGTGCGGCCGGATACGGCCGTAGCCGGCCGGGAGGCCAGCGAAATCCTGCAGGCGACGTTGCAGAAGCTCTCGCCGGACCTGCGCGAGGCGGTAATTCTGAGAGATTTGCAGGAAATGGAATACCGGGAGATTGCCGAAGTGCTGGCGATTCCCGAAGGGACCGTAAAGTCGAGAATCAACCGTGGCCGGGCCGAGTTGGCCCGCCTGCTGCGAAAGCAGAAGCTGGCGGTATGAACTGCGCAGAGATTGAACTCCTCATCTGCGAATACGTGGACGGCACACTCGGCGCCGCCGAAAAGGCGGAAGTCGAGCGTCACCTGGCCGGATGTCCGGCGTGTGCCGAACTGGCGCGGGACAGCGCCTCCGCCGTGGCGTTCATGGAACGGGTGGCGGACGTGGAACCGCCCCCCGAACTAATCACGCGCATTCTGTTCGACGCGCCGTGGACGAAGGAGAAGGGCGCCAGGAAACGGAGCTGGCTCGGTTCGCTGCTGAGTCCGATTCTACAGCCGAAGTTCGCGATGAGTATGGCAATGACCATTCTTTCGCTTTCCATGCTGGCGAAATTCATCGTTCCGGTACGTCAATTGCGACCATCCGACCTGAAGCCGGCCGAAGTCTGGGCCGGACTTGAAAATCGTGCCGTCCGGGCGTGGGCCCGCACCGTGAAGTTTTACGACAACCTGAAGTTCGTGTACCAGATTCAAAGCACGCTGCGCGAGTGGCAGCAGCAGGACGAAGGCAGGCAGGGAACCGCTCCGAAACAAACCGACGAGCGGAAACTGCCGGTTAAGTCCGATCCGAACCAGTCTTCAGCACCACCCGGCGGAGCGCCAACTTCGACTAATCCGCCGGTTTCACATTGAGGGATACGTTATGAACTGCCAAAACCATCCAGAAATACCGGCTACCGCCTACTGCCGGAGCTGCGGCAAGCCCCTCTGCGACCAATGCCGCCGGGATGCTTACGGAACCGTTTATTGCGCGGAGCATGCGCCCGCTCCCGCGCCCGGGCCGGGGGGCTATGCGCCGCCCGTACCGGGGCCAGGTGCGCCTCACACGACGTATGTGTATGCGGACGTCTCCCCCGGGCTGGCCTTTTTCCTTGGCTGGATTCCCGGCGTTGGCGCCATCTACAACGGCCAGTACGCCAAAGGTCTCGTGCACGCGGTCATCTTCGGCATCCTGGTGAGCATCATCGACTCGAGCGCCACTCGCGGGCTGGAGCCGCTGTTCGGGATGCTGGTTGCCGTGTGGATGTTCTACATGGCTTTCGAGGCTTACCATACGGCGCGCAAGCGGCGCAACGGCGAGCCGGTGGACGAGTATTCCAGCCTGTTAAACCTGCGCGGGCGGAACGACCAGGTTCCGGTGGCGGGCATCGCGCTGATGCTGCTCGGCATTCTCATGCTGTTGCACACCCTGAACCTGCTCGATTTCGTATATGTGGCCCGCTTCTGGCCGGTGCTGCTGATTGCGGCGGGTGCGTACCTGCTCTATAACCGGTTCACCGCTCCAGCGGCGGCGCAGGAGGAAGTGCGCCATGAGGGGCAATAACCACCACTCGATGGCCCGATCGGTCCGCGGTCCGGTCACCCTGATTACGGTCGGAACGTTGTTCGCGCTCAACAACTTTACGCAGTACCGGTTCAGCGAGACCTGGCCCGTGCTGTTGATCGTGTTCGGACTGATGACGCTGCTGGGGCGAGGCACGGAAGCACCTCCGCCTTTCCCGCCGCCGCCGCAGCAGGTGTACTACCCGCCCACCGCGCCTCCGGGTCCGGGTACGTACCGCCAGACGCCGTATCCCGGGACGCCTCCCACGGCGTCTCCGGGACCGGCGGCGCGGGGTGGCTTCGGCACCACGGCCCCGCGCGACCCGGAGACTGGCACCACGGGAGAAAACGTATGAGAAGGCGCTCATTTACCGGACCCATCTTGCTGCTCGTGATCGGCGGCCTGTTCCTCTGGCGGAACCTTCATCCGCAGGCGCCGGTTTTCGACATCGTGGCGCAGTACTGGCCTTTTCTGCTGATCGCCTGGGGGCTGCTGCGGCTGGTTGAAGTGGCGGTCTGGCGGAACCGGCAGTGGTCCAGTTTCTCGGGCGGTGAAATCGCGCTGATCGTGCTGATCTGCATCTTCGGAACGGGCGTGTGGCAGGCGCGCGAACGCGGGATTCGATTCACCACCGGGGGCCTGGAGATGTTCGGCGAGCAGTTCGACTATCCGGTGGAAGCCAGGGCCGCGGCGGCGGGCATGACCAGGATCACTTTCGAGAACCCGCGGGGCAACATCAAGATCGTGGGAGCGGACACGCAGGAAGTGGTGGTCACGGGCCGCAAAACGATTCGCGCATGGGCGCGGAAGGAAGCCGACCAGAGCAACGATAGGACTCCGGTGGAAATCGTGCCGCAGGGGGACCGGCTGCTGATACGCACCAACCAGGACCGGGTGCCGGACAGCCAGCGCATCGCCGACGATATCGAGGTGACGGTCCCGCGGAACATCGCCATCGAAGCACAGGGCCGGACGGCGGATTATGAAGTGACGGACGTCAACGGAGACGTGGAACTGGCGGCCGACCGGGCGGATGTGCGGCTCGCGCGGCTGGGCGGCAACGTGCGGCTGGACATCAACCGCAGCGAGCTGATACGCGCCACCGACGTCAAGGGCCGCATGGATTTGCAGGGTTCGCGCGGCACGGATGTGGATCTCGAGAACATCCGCGGCCAGGTGACGCTTTCCGGCACTTACAGCGGAACGCTCGAGTTCAAGAACCTGGCCAAGCCGCTGCAGTTCGAAGGATCGCGCAACACGGAAGTTCACGCCGAAGCGATTCCCGGGCGGCTGACCATGGACCTGAGCGAAATCACGGGCAGCGGGATTGTCGGCCCGCTGCGGCTGGTGGCGCGTTCCCGCGACATCAAGATCCAGGACTTCAGCCAGGGAGCGGAAATCGAGACGGAACGCGGCGACCTGGAATTGCAGCCGGCGCTTCCAATCTCCGCGATCACGGCCCGCTCGGGTGTGGGACGCATCGTGCTGGTGCTGCCGGAAAAGGCCACCTTCGACCTTCAGGCCACGGCGGAAAAGGGCGAGGCCACGAACGAGTTCGGGCCGCAGATCCAGCAGGAGCGGCAGGACCGTACCGCCACGCTCACCGGAAAAGTCGGTGACGGTCCGCCGGTACGGCTGACGGCAAGCCGGGGATCGGTGACCGTCCGCCGTGAAGGCGGGGCGGCAAGCGAGATGGGAGTGCCGGACGCGCCTGCGCCGCCGAGGACACCGCGCGTGCCCAAGAACCTGAAGGATGCCGAAGTAAAGATGTGATAGCATAAGCGGCCAGTGAGACCCAAGCCCGGGCCATCACTGGCCGTTCTTTTTCTGGTCAACGTCCTCAATATCTACGACCGCCAGGCGCTGGGCGCAGTTTTCGAACCGCTACGCCGCGATTTTCAGCTCTCCGATACCGCGCTGGGCGCGATTCCTACACTCTTCACGATCGTGTATGCCGTGTCCGGTTTGCCGCTCGGCCGGATGGCGGACCGCGGCAGCCGGAAACGGCTGCTGGCGGGCGCCATCGCGGTCTGGGCAGGCCTGACAGCTTTGGGCGGGCTGGCTGTGAACTACGCCATGCTGGTAGCCACTCGGGTTGGGGTGGGGATCGGGGAGTCGGCCTGCGCGCCGGCCGCCACAAGCTGGATCGGCGACGTGGTGGCGACCGGCAGGCGGGCGCGCGCCATGGCGGGTTTCATGCTGGCGGTGCCGGTCGGCGTCATGCTGAGCTTCGCGGTGACCGGACCGCTGGCGCAAGCCTACGGCTGGCGTCTGGCCCTGGCAGCGGCGGCCTTGCCTGCCCTGGTGCTGCTGCCCGCGGTGCTGTGGCTGGAGGAGCCGCCGCGCAAGACGGGGCCGGCCGCCGGGAACCAACCGGGCGCGCTCTCCCTGCTGCGGATTCCGGCCTTCCGCTGGATCGTGGTTTCGGGCGCGGTGGTCAACTTCATCTTGTATAGTTTTTCGAGCTTCATTGCGGCCTTTCTGACCAGGTTTCACGGGCTGAACGTGGGGCAGGCGGGCGTCTGGTCGGGGGTTGGGTCGGGCGTGGCCGGAATCCTGGGGGCGCTCGCGGCGGGCGCCTGGGGGGACCGCGGCCGCGGCCCGCGCGCCCGGCTGGCTCTGGCCGGAACGGCTGCCCTGGCGGCGGCGCCGGCGGGGTTCGCCGCGCTGAGCCTGCCTGCCGGCCGCGCGGCTGCGTGCTGCGCCCTGTTGATGGTAGCGTACGGGTTGCTCCAGATGTATTACGGGCTTGTCTATGCAGCCATCCAGGACGTGGTCGCGCCTGCCCTGCGAGGCACGGCCATGGGGGTGTACCTGATGGCGATGTATCTCTGCGGCGGAGCCTTCGGCCCGCTGCTGACAGGGCGTCTGAGCGATGGGCTGGCACGGCGGTGGGCCGGGGCTGTTGAAATCACCGAAGCCGCGCGCGCCGCCGGGCTCCATCAGGCGATGTACGTGGTTCCCGTGCTGTGCGTGGTACTGGCGGGCGTGCTGCTGGCCGCGGGCAGGCTCGCCGGAGAAAGCGACGCGGCTGCGGAAGGAGAGTAAGAATGTCGTTTTACGTGATTTCAGGAGCGACGGGGCATGTCGGTTCCGTCGTAACCACGGAACTGCTCGCCCAGGGGAAACGGGTCAAGGCGATCGCGCGCCACACGGATCGAGCCACCCGGTTGCGCGAGTTGGGCGCCGAGATGGCGGCCGGCGCGCTGGACGACAGGGAGTTCTTGGCGGGAACGCTGCGGGGCGCGGCGGGATTTTTCGCGATGCTGCCGCCGGAATACCCTCCCGACGATTATCTTGGCGGGCAGCGGCGCATGGCCGATTCGATCGCCGCCGCGGTGAAGGAGGCGGAGGTGCCCCGCGTGGTGATGCTGTCGTCGATCGGCGCGGATCTCGAATCGGGCACGGGCCCCATCCTGGGGCTGCACTACTTCGAGAAGGCGCTGGCCGCGACCGCAACCCGGCTCACCGCGATACGGCCCGCATACTTCCAGGAAAACGTGGCGGCAGCGATCGGTCCGGCCCGCCAGGCGGCAATCTGTCCGAGCTTCCTTCCTTCCGGAAAGGCGATTCCCATGGTCGCGACGCGGGACATCGGAAGGCTCGCCGCCCGCCTCCTGCCGGAAAATCCATCCCGCAACGAGGTGGTGGATCTGCTGGGTCCCGAGTACACACCCCGGCAGGTGTGCGAGAAACTGGCCGCGGCGCTGGGCGTCAGCCTTCAACTGGTGGAGATTCCGGCGGCGCAGCGCGTGGACAGCCTGGTGCAGGCGGGCCTTCCGAAGGGCATCGCCGAAGTGATGGCGGAGATGTACGGCGCACTGGAGGCGGACCGGATTACCACACGGGGCGACCGAACAGAGATTGGAAGTACAAAGCTCGAAGAAGTGCTCGCCGTTCTTTTGAGCTGACGGGCACTTATCGAACGTTTTGCGGCATACTGAAATTTGAGGTTTTCCAAGTACCGGGTGCAGGTGCGCGAGGAGCAACTGCTGTTGCCCCTCACAATCGTCATAGGTGCGGTAGTCGGGCTGGTGGTGGTAGGTTTCATCGTCGTCACCGAACGACTTGGGGCACGCCTTTACCCCGTTGAGGGGGCGCCCTGGCGCAGGCTGGCGTTCCCGCTCGCCGGCGCCCTGGGCACCGGCTTCCTGCTGGCTCGCCATTTCCCGGGGGCTCGCGGCAGCGGCATTCCCCAAACCAAGGCCGCGCTGTTCCTCCAGGAAGGGTACATTGCGCTTCGCACTGTGCTGGCCAAGCTGGGCCTCTGTTCGGTAACCATGGCCACCGGCATCGCGCTGGGGCGCGAGGGACCGTCGGTGCAGGTAGGCGCCGGCATCGCCTCGGTGCTGGGCAGGAAGCTTGGACTCTCACCCGCCAGCATCAAGTCGCTGGTCCCGGTGGGCGCGGCGGCGGCGCTGGCGGCGGCCTTCAATACCCCGGTGGCGGCGGTCCTGTTCACTCTCGAAGAAGTCATGGGGGACCTGCATGCGCCGGTGCTGGGTTCGATTGTGGCGGGGTCGGCAACCTCCTGGATCGTGCTGCACCTGGTGTTGGGCGACGAGCCGCTGTTCCACGTTCCTCCCTACCAACTGGTGCATGCCGGCGAATTCCTGCTGTACGCTGCGCTGGGTCTGGCGGGCGGCGCGCTTTCCGCGGCCTTCGTCAAGCTGCTGTTGTGGCAGCGTAAGCACTTTCTCACCTGGCCGCGCTGGACGCTGTGGCTGCAACCGGCGGTCGGCGGCCTGCTGGTCGGCATCCTGGGCTGGTTTTATCCGGGAGTTCTCGGGGTCGGCTACAACTTCGTGGGCCAGGCGTTGAACGGGCAAATGGCGGTGGGAGTCATGGGGCTGCTGGCCCTGCTCAAGGTGATCGCCACATCTTCCTCCTATGCGAGCGGCAACGCCGGCGGCATCTTCGGTCCGACTCTGTTTTTCGGCGCGATGATGGGCGGGGCCATGGGCGGTGTGGCGCACCAGCTATTGCCGGATTATACGGGCAGCGCGGGCGCGTACGCGCTGGTGGGAATGGGCGCGGCCTTCGCCGGCACCATTCGAGTGCCTTTCACTTCCGCCATCATGATCTTCGAGATCACGCGCGACTACTCCATCATCGTGCCCCTGATGATCGCCAACCTGGTCGCCTATTTCGTTTCGAGCCGCCTCCAGGAGGAGCCGGTTTACGAAGCCTTGCAGCACCAGGATGGGGTACACCTGCCTACCGCTAGCCGCGCGCGCGAGGCCCTCATGCTGGTGGGCAACGCCTACCGGACCGAGATCGTCAAGCTTCCCGTGGCCCTGACGGTACGCCGCGCGGTGGAACTGGCGGAATGGAAGCGGGGTGCGTTTCCGGTTGTGGACAGCGGCGGCCTGCGCGGCATGATCACCGCCGATCAACTGCGCGCCGCCATGGAAGCGCAGCGCGGGGACGACACGTTGGACACGCTGGTGCCGGAGCCCGGACCGGGCGAGACGCTGACCAGCGATCGCTTCCCGCACATCCACACGGACCATTCGCTCGAAACGGCCATGCAGCGCATCGCCGCGTCCGGGCTGAACGCCCTGCCTGTGGTAAGCCGTTCGGACGTGCGCGCGCTGCAAGGCACCATCGCGCTCGAAGACGTGGTGGGCGCTTACCGCATCGGCAAGCCGCAGGAAGAGAACGGCGCCACGTTGGGGATGGCCGGACGGCCCCTGCTCGTGGGCGTGCTGGCCGTGCTGGCGGGCGTGGCGCTGCTCACCGCTTTCCTGAACCATTTTTACAGGGCCGAAAGAGCGGCCCGCACGGAGCGCTATTTCCAGGAAGGGCAGGAACTGCTCGCAAAGGGGTACACCGATCAGGCCATCGGCCGGCTGCGGGAGGCGCTGGCCGCCTCGCACGACCTCAAGCATCGCCTGGCTCTCGGGCTGGCGCTGGAGCAGGCCGGGAGGCTGGGCGAGGCCTCGATTTATTTCAACCAGGTGGTGCAATCCCAGCCGGAGGACGGGCCGGCAAACCTCGGGCTGGCGCGCGACGCGGCAGAGCGAGGCAACGTGGACGAAGCGACAATGCGCTATCACCGGGCGATCTACGGATCCTGGTCCGCGGTGCCTGAAAACGAGTCATTCGCGGCGCGGCTGGAACTGGCGCGACTGATGCTCAAAGCCGGACGGACGGACCAGGCGCAAGCCGAACTGCTCGGCGCAGCCGCAGCCGCGCCTACCGACCCGGAACCGCGCAGACAAGTTGCCAAGGATTTCGATGTATTGGGAGAAGCCCACTACAAGGACGGCGACCTTGTCTCCGCGCGGGACGCATTCCGCGCCGCACTCCGCATGAACCCGGCGGACGAGCAGGCGAAGACCCGCGTCGAATTCATCGAAGATTTGCAGGGGCTGGATCCCGAGCGGCAGACCCTGAGCCTCGCCGAGCGCCGCCGCCGCACCAGGGAACTACTCGAATACGCTCTCGACGAGCGAGTGCGCTGCGATCCAGCGGAAGATGCCGATGTGAAAGCTGCGCGCGCCGCACTCGCCCGGCGGGGGTCGCGCGCGCGGCAGGCTCCGTACGAGCCGGACCTGGCACTCGCCCGGCGTTTATGGAACGCGCGTCCGGCGGAATGCGTTCCCTTCAAGGCTAACGATCCGGCCGCGATCATCCTCAGCCGCACGCCCTAAATTCGGTCATTTCCGGCGCAGGCGCCACATCGGCGCAGTGGTGTTCGGGGTTTTCCCAAGGGATGGACTCCGAAATTGCCGGCCGGCAAATGAAAATCCTTGTACACTTGCCGGTCCCGTAGTATAACCAACATACTGACCGGACTCGCCATGCGTGCCCGGTCCACCTACTTTACGGAAAATCGGAGGCGCCCGTGTAGTGAGCGCCCCAAGGTTAGTTGGTTAGTTGGCTCGCGAAAGGGATACAAAAATATGTTACGAGGAGTGTGCTCTTCGGTGGCGAAGTGTTGCCGTCACCGACTTATTGCCGGTGCGACACGCGTAACGCCGGTTCTGCTGTTGACTTTGCTCGCCCTGCCGGCGGCATTCGGCCAGGAAACGACGGCCAGCCTTCAAGGCGTCGTTCGCGACCCCACCTCGGCGGTGGTTGCCGGCGCCAAACTGGAGCTGACCGGCTCCTCACTGATCGGAAACCGCCAGGTTCAGTCGGACGAACAGGGAAGGTACCGTTTTGCGGCACTGCCTCCGGGCGATTACCTGCTGACGGTGGGCGCGCCTGGATTTCGCACTTTCAAACAATCCGGAATCACGCTGGCGGTGGGCCGGATTCCCACGCTCGAAATCAAGCTTGAAGTTGGCGCGGTGGCCGAGACGATCGAGGTGTCCGGCAACGCGGCCCTGATCGACACCACCTCCAGCAAAGTGGCGGTCACGGTGGAGAAGGCGGTACTGGACAGCATTCCGAAAGGCCGTTCCTTCGAATCGCTGATCCCGTTTGCGCCGGGCGCGCGACAGGAGCCCTTGCAGGGCGGCAACGGGTATCAGATCGATGGCGCCAGCGATTCGGAAAATGCGTACCTGATCGACGGCGTGAACACGACCCAGATTCAAAACGGCGGCGTGGGCAAAAGCTTCCAGATCGACTTCGTGCAGGAAGTACAGATCAAGTCGAGCAGTTTCGAGGCGGAGTACGGCGGCGCTCTCGGAGGCGTCATCAACGCCGTTCCCAAGCACGGGTCGAATAACTGGCACGGCTCACTAATGACGTACGTGCGCACCAACGCGCTCAACGCGAATAACTCGGACCGAACGCTGCGGACCAATCCGCTGCTGCCTTCCCTGAACAACACGACCCGTCTCGATGCCGTGCCGGAGTATTTCGGCGCGCGCCCCGACCAGCACACGATCCTCGAGCCCGGCTACGAAGTGGGCGGTCCGCTGCGCACCGATAAACTGTGGCTGTTTTCGAGCTACATTCCGCAGATCGACACCACGCGGCGCACCACTAACTTCACCGGCAGCAATCCGGGACCGCGCACGCTGACTCAAACCTCCACCCAGCACAACGCGTACAACCGCCTGGACTACGGCCCGTTCAGCAACCTGCGGGTTTTCGCCGCCATGAACTACGCCTACTCGCGGACCACCGGAGCGCTGGGGGGCACCGACAGCCTCTACGGTCAGCGGAATACCGGCGCCAGCACCGATCCGAACAGTCTGCGCTCGGATTCGGGTTCGGTCAATCCGCTTTCGGTGTGGACCTTCGGCGGCGACTGGACTCCGACCTCGAAGCTGGTGTTGAGCACCCGCTTCGGGTACATGTTCCAGAACAACGGACAGCGCGGAACGCCCGTGGGCCTGCGCTATCTCTATCAGGGGACGGTCAACGCCTCCAGCCGCGACTTGACGGACGCCGCGTTTCCCAGTTCGACGTTCAATACCAGCGGATACGCGAACATTCCGAGCAACCTGGCGTACACCTTCGACGCTTACAGCCGCAAGAGTTTCAATGTGGACGCATCTTACCTGCTGAATGGCGGTGGCACGCACAACCTGAAGTTCGGTTATTTCCGCCAGAACCAGTCCAACGATGTGCTGCGCAACCTTCAGGGCGGCCTCGTGTATCTGTACTGGGGGCAGAGTTACGAGCCGGTCACCGGCACGACGGCCTGCGACCAGGTGAAATCGGCCAACCTGGCAACATTCGGCCAGTCGGTCTGTCAGGGCCGGTACGGTTACTTCAGCGTCGGGAACGCTGTCACGAACACCGGAACGGACCAGCAGACTGCCAACGCCGTCTATCTTCAGGACACCTGGCAGGTAGGTTACGGGCTGACCCTGAACCTGGGCGTCCGTCTCGACCAGGAAACGCAGCCGCCTTACGATCCGAAGCGTTTCCCGACCGTGAAGTTCGGCTGGGGCGATAAGATCGCACCTCGCATCGGCGGCGCCTACGACCTGCTGCACAACGGCAAGGTGAAGATTTCCGCCAGCTACGGGAAGTTCTACGACATCATGAAAATGGGACTCGCCCGCGGCTCATTCGGCAGCGACTACTGGCACAACTGCGTGTACGCGCTGGACGACCCGGACTACACCAAGATCGTTCCCACGGGTCCGATCGGTGGCGGCTGCCCGGCCACGGGACCTGCGCCGGGTGTCACGACGGGCCGGTTCATCGAAAACGCGGATTTCCGCGCCACCAAGGCCGATCCGCGCGATCCGGCCATCTCCCCCAACATGAAGCCGATGCTCCAGCACGAATTCGTGATCGGCGTGGACTGGGCCCTCGCCGACAACTGGGCACTCGAGACCCGCTACTCGCGCAAGCGCCTGGACCGCACGATCGAAGATATGGCGATCACCGACAACCTGGGCTTCTACATCGGTAATCCGGGCTCCCAGTTCGCCGACGTTCTGCACCGCAATGTGTGGATCGACAGCATCGGCGACCTGAGCGCGCAGCCGTTCTGCGCCGAGTGCCCGAACACCGTCGGCGCGGTGCGCCGCTATGACGGCGTGGAATGGCGGCTGTCCAGGCGGTCGAGCGGCCGCTGGTTCGGATCGCTGTCCTACACCTACAGCAAACTCGAGGGGAACTACGCCGGCCTGACCAACAGCGATCCGACCGACGGCGGCGGCGGCCGGCACTCACCGAACAACAACCGCGCGTTCGACCTGCCGACCATGACCTTCCTGCCCAGCGGTGAGTTGGACGATGGTCCGCTCGCGACCGACCGTCCCCACACCGCCAAGGGATACGCATTCTATCGCTTGCGGTGGCTGAAGATGGAAACTCTGATCGGCCTCACGCAGATCGCCTATCAGGGAACGCCGATCAGTTCCTGCCTGCCGGTAGTCGGAACCTCCTCGGCATGCCAGTGGGCGGAGGGACGCGGCAATTTCGTTGAACTCTCCCGCGCTCCCAACGGCGATATCGTCAAGGGCAACGTCATCAAGAACGCCCGCACCGATCCACTGGTGCAGACCGACCTGTCCATTCACCACCAGATCCGCGTGGCGGAAGGGCGGACGCTGGATATCGAAGCCAACGCCACGAACCTGTTCAACCAGCGCGCCAGCACCGTGTACTACCAGTTCATGATTCCCAGCCTCCTGGTGAACCCTACGCGTCCGAAGCGGTTTCCGGGCGATCTGGGCGTGGACTGGAACAAGGTGATGCGGTCGTACAACTACATCGACGCCATGAACGCTACGGGGGATTTCACCGGTGTGCAGACCAAGCTGACGCTGGCCAGCCGTTACGGAATGCCGAGCGGTTTCCAGGGCGCGCGGAATATTCGCCTGGCGTTTCGTTTCACGTTCTAAACAGCTTTTCGATTTCCTCGCTGAGGAGCAGCAGAGTGGGGCGGACCCATCGTGGTCCGTCCCTTTTTTGCGTTTCAGCGAGGCGCTATTTGCGGGCGTTCAGGCGGCAGCGGATGTCGAGGGCGGGGAAGATCCACGCGGCGTGCCGTTCGTACCATTTCAGCGAGCGTGCCGCCAGAAATCGGCCCATGTTATCCAGAATGAAATTGCCGCCGAAGGTTAACTCCACCTGGAGCACGTCGAAGCGGAAGGGCGATCCGGCGAAGGTCGGGAAATTCTTTCCGGTGAAATATTCGAAGCTGGCAGCGGCCATGTGACGCTTGTGGGTGGGGTCCACGTAGGAGTTGTGGGAGCTGAAATGGGGGGTGGCGATGAAGACCTCGGCCCCGTCGCGGCACACGCGCCAGACCTCGGCCATGGCCCGCATGGGATCGTCCAGGTGCTCGATTACGTGCGACATGTGCACGCGGGTGAAGGTATCGTCCTCGAGCGGCCAGGGATAGCGATCGAGGTTCCACACGTGGTCGGCCGCCGAATCCGGCGAAATGTCGATGCCCACCGCATCCGGCTCGATCTTGCGGCTGCCACAGCCGATGTCCAGCACCATTCCTCCCGAGGGTACCGCATCGCGGGTGTGACAGGCGCTACAATCGTGTCGGGCTAGTGCCCTCCGCAATGCCGAGGCGTCTCGGCCGGAAGCTGATGCTCTCGATCACGGTGATTGTCATCATCGTGGCGGCGGTTTCCGGGCTGGTGAATGTTAAAACCGAGGAGGCTCAGCTCCTCAACACAATGATCCTGGGAGCGGACCAGCTTTCCAAGGGGATCACCAGCGCCACCTGGCATGCCATGCTCGACGACCATCGCGAGGCTGCCTACCAGGTGATGGAGACGATTGCGCTCAAGCAGGGCATCGACCGGATTCGCATGTACAACCGCGCCGGCCAGATGATGTTCTCCACCAACGCCGAGGATCGCGGGTCCCACGAAGGGCTGGACATGACCAGCAGCGTGCGCGTGCTGGGCGGCAGGGACGGCCGGCGCCGGCTCAACATGCTCACGCCCATCCCCAACGAACCGTCGTGCAGCCAGGCGGCGTGCCATGCCCACCCCTCGGACGTGAAGGTGCTGGGCGTCCTCGATCTTCAATTGAGTTTGGACAGCGTGGACCGCGAAGTGGCCAGCATGAAATTCCGGGTGCTGCTCGTTACGGGTGTGGAGATCACGCTGATCAGCCTCTTCATCATCTACTTCACGCGGCGCTTCGTCACCCGGCCTGTGGACACGCTGATTGAAGGCACCAAAGCAATCAGCCAGATGGAACTCGACAAGCCGCTCGACATCGTGGGAAGCAGCCAGGAACTGGACGAACTGGCGCACTCCTTCGACACCATGCGCGACCGCCTGCGCACGGCCATGGGCGAGTTGAACCAGTTTACGCAGAAGCTGGAAAGCAAGGTGGAGGAACGCACGCAGCAGCTTCAGGCGGCGCAGAAGAAGCTGCTGCACAGCGACCGGCTGGCGTCGCTGGGGCAGCTCTCCGCCAGTGTGGCGCACGAGATCAACAACCCCATCTCGGGCGTACTAAACCTGTCCATGCTGCTGCAACGCATGCTCAAAGCGGACGGCGTTCCGCCCGGACGGATCGAAGAGTTCCGCAAGTACCTGACGCAGGTCACCAACGAGACGTCGCGGGTTGGACGGATCGTCAGCGATTTGCTGGCGTTTTCGCGCCGCTCGAAACCGCAGCGGACGCTGGCGGACCTGAACAAGATCGTGCGCAGCACGCTTTCCCTCGCGCAGCACAAGCTCAAGCTCAGTAACGTGGAAGTGGAACTCGAGTTGTGCGAGACGCTGCCGCCGGCGCAGTGCGACGCCTCGCAGATCCAGCAGGTGGCGTTAAATCTGTTGCTGAACGCGGCGGAAGCGACCAGCGCGAAGCAGGAGCGCCGCGTGCGCGTGAGGACGTCGCCGGGACCGGCCACGGTGGAACTCACCGTATCCGATAACGGAGAAGGAATCCCGCCGGAGAACCAGGCCAGGATTTTCGATCCGTTCTTCACCACCAAATCGGACGGGAAGGGCGTGGGACTGGGGCTCGCCGTGTCGTACGGGATCATTCAGGCGCACGGCGGGGACATCGAGGTAAAGAGCATCGTCGGGGAAGGGACAACGTTCACGGTTTCGCTGCCCGTGGAGCGGCCGCCACTGCCCGCCGAGCCGGAGGTGCTCGGCCTGGCGCAGAAAGGATGAAGTACCTGTACGTGGGCGCAACCGCGGGTGAAAGCGGGCCGGACGCGGAGGCGCTCTCGGCGGTGCGGGAGAGGTTGGGCAAGGAGTTCGGGATGGAGGCGCGGCAGACGAATCTGCCGCCCGTCGATTTTGCCTGGGACGCACGGCGGCGGCAATACGGCTCCATTCCGGTGATGGAGATGCTGGTTCGGGAGTGCCCGCCGGACGCCTGGAAACTTCTGGCGGTAACCGGGCGGGACCTGTTCATTCCCGTTTTGACGTTCGTCTACGGCCATGCCCAACTGGGCGGCCGTGTGGCAGTGATCTCTCTGGCGCGGTTGCGCCAGGAGTTCTACGGTCTCCCCGCGGACCGGGAGATCTTCGTGCAGCGGGCGCTCAAGGAAGCGCTGCACGAAGCCGGGCACATGTTCGGCCTGGTGCATTGCCCGGATGGGACGTGTGCCATGTCGCTGGCCACCAACATCCGGCAGATCGATTCCAAACACGCGGCCTACTGCGCCACCTGCGCGGTCCGTCTGGGTCGAATCCCAAGGGAGCGAGCAACATGAAATCGCACTGGCAAATCCTGGTGGTGGACGACGAAGAAGTGATGTGCGAGTCGCTGGCGGCCTGGCTGCGCGAGGACGGCTACACTGTGGACACCGCCGCTTCCGGGCGCGAAGCGGTGGACAAAGCGCGCCAGCGCGACTATGCCATCTACTTCGTCGACCTGAAAATGCCCGGCGGCATGGACGGAATCGAAACCATGATGCAGATCCGCCGGCTGTGGCAGGATGCCTCCATCATCATCATCACGGCGTACGCCACGGTGGACACAGCCATCACCGCCATCAAGGAGGGCGCGCAGGAATATATCGTCAAGCCGTGCAATCCGGAAGAGATCTCGCTGCTGGTGAGCCGGATCGTCAAGGTCAAGAACCTGCAGCGCGAGAATTCCATATTGCGCAAAAAACTGGCGCGCCAGTACCGCGTGCACGACGTGATCAGCAAGAACGCGCGTATGCAGGAAATCCTCGGCCTGGCGCGCGAGATCGCCTCGCTTCGCAGTACGGTGCTCATACAGGGCGAGAGCGGAACCGGCAAGGAGATGATCGCGCGCGCTATCCACAACTCCGGCGACCGGGCCTCGAAGCCGTTCGTCGCCGTTTCCTGCGCGGCGCTTGCTGAGACGCTGCTCGAAAGTGAACTGTTCGGCCACGAGAAGGGCTCCTTCACCGGCGCCAGCCAGCAGAAGCGCGGCAAATTCGAGATGGCGCACGGGGGCACGCTGTTTCTGGACGAAATTGGAGACATCTCGCCGAAACTCCAGGTGGATCTGCTGCGCGTCTTGCAGGAGCGGAGCTTCTACCGCGTGGGCGGGTCGGAAGAGGTGCGGGTGGATGTGCGGGTGATTTCCGCGACCCATGTCAACCTGCAGCAGGCAGTCGCGGAGGCGCGTTTCCGGGACGATCTGTATTACCGCCTGAACGTGATCGAGATCCGAATTCCTGCCCTCCGCGAACGCCGCGAGGACATCCCCCTGCTGGCGAATCATTTCCTGGAGCGGCTTTCGCACGAACTCGGCAAGAGCGTGGCGGAGATCTCGGAGGGGGCCTTGAAAGTGCTGATGGACCACAACTGGCCGGGCAACGTTCGCGAACTCGAGAACGCCGTGGAGCGCGCCATGGTCACGTGCCGCGGGAGGGTGCTGACGGAAGACGAATTCTCGTTTCTGGCGCAAAGCGGAATGCCCCGCGCGTTGCAGATTCCGGCGGGCATGACGCTTCAGGAAATGGAGAAGCACCTGATCGTGGCCACCCTGAACCGGACGAGCGGGAACATCAAGGAATCCGCGGCTGTTCTGGGAATCGACCGGTCCACGCTGTACGAGAAGATCAAGCGGTACGAGATTCAGCGATAAAACAGGGCGGACGGGGCTTCCCGGATCGCTGCAAACCACAGAGTCCTCGATCGCCCGACACCCGTAGCCTCGCCACTGTAGCGCGGCAGCCTTGTGAACGCGCGTTACTTCGTTCTTGCGCCGAACTATATCGCGTTTGTGCCGCCCACATCCCGGTTGAGATCGCACCCACCGCCGGAAGCGGCACACCAATCCCCGCAGCACCTCCACGGCGCCCTGCGCGAACTGCGCCAGTAAACGGCGAAGGGCGCCAGGTCGTGCGCACCGCACCCTCAGCCGAGCCGCCTCCAACCTGACCCGAGCGAGTATTGTTGTACCATGAAACAAAAGAATGACCATCAGGGATATCCGTGCAACCACGGTGACGGTTCCGCTCGAAGCGCCATTGCGCCACGCCAACGGATGCCACTGGGGCCGGTTTGTGCGGACCATCGTGGAAGTCGAGACCGATAACGGTTTGATCGGCCTCGGGGAAATGGGCGGCGGAGGCGAATCGGCCGAAACGGCCATCCGCGGCCTGAAATCCTACCTGCTCGGCCACGATCCCGCCCGCCTCGAAGAAATGCGCTTTCTCATCGCCAACCCCACGGCTTCGCTCTACAACAACCGTACCCAGATGCTGGCCGCGCTCGAATTCGCCTGTCTCGACATCCTGGGCCAGGCATGGGGCGTCCCCGTTTGCGATATCCTGGGCGGACGTTTGCGTGACCGCGTGCCATTTGCGACCTACTGCTTCTTCCGTTACCCGAATCCGCGGACGGGCGAAGGAGAGGCCCGTACGATCGATCAGGTGGTCGAATTCGTGCGCACCCTCAAACAGCGCTGCGGCTTCACCACCCACAAGCTGAAGGGCGGCGTCTTCCCGCAGGATTACGAGCTCGAGGTGTACCGCGCCCTGGCCGCCTCGTTCCCCGGCGATTCCTTCCGCTTCGATCCCAATGCCGTCTGGTCCACCGAACAGGCGATCCGTTTCGGGCAGGCGATCGAAGGCATCCGCAACGACTATCTGGAAGACCCGGTCTACGGCCTCAACGGCATGCGCCGCACGCGCGAAAAGGTGCGCGTGCCCCTTGCCACCAATACGGTCGTCGTAAACTTCGAGCAGCTTGCGGCCAACGCGCTCCACACGGCGGTGGATGTAATCCTGCTGGACACCACCTTCTGGGGCGGCATCCGCGCCTGCCTGAAAGCCGCCGCGGTTTGCGAGACTTTTCAGCTCGGCGTAGCGGTCCACTCCTCCGGAGAGTTGGGAATCCAGCTTGCCACCATGCTGCACCTGGGCGCCGTCATCCCGAACCTCTCCTTCGCGGCGGACGCCCACTACCATCACCTGACCGGCGACGTGATTCAGGGCGGTCTCATGTCGTATGAGGACGGCGCCATCCGCGTACCCTGTGGTCCCGGGCTGGGCGTGAAACTGGACCGCGAAAAGCTGGGCGAGTACAGTGAACTGTACCGGCGGCTGGGCGGGTATCCTTACGACCGGGACCCGGCCCGTCCCCGGTGGACCCCGATAGTTCCCAACGACCGCTGGGCCGATCCCACCGACGATCGCCCGGTGGAAATTCCCGATTGAGGTGGATGAAGATGCTGCTCAAGCTTTGCCCCATCGTTGCTGTTGCCGCAGCCGGTCTGTACGCCGAGTCGGGGGCGGATGCGTGGCTTCGTTACACCGGATTGAGCGACGTCGCAGTCCGGCAGTACCGTGCTGTCCTGCCGCCGGTCGTGGTGCTGTACGGAAATTCGCCCGTGCTCGGGAGCGCGCAAAAGGAACTGATTCGCGGCGTGCGCGGCCTGCTCGGCCGAACCCTTCGCATCGAAGCTCGCGCCGGGCGGGAAAATGCCCTGCTGCTCGGCACCGCCGCGGAACTGCGCAGCGGCGTGCCCGGCTTGAACCTCGGCGCGGCCCTCGAACCGGACGCGTTCTCGCTTACCGCGGCCAGGGCCAACGGCGCTGCCTATACCGTGATTGCCGGCGGCAGCGATCGCGGCGTGCTCTATGGCGTGTTCGCCTACCTGCGCAAAATGAGCCTGGGCGAGCCTCTGGCCGAACTGAACCAGCGGCAGGCGCCCTACGCTCCCATCCGCTGGGTGAACCAGTGGGACAACCTCGATGGCTCCATCGAACGCGGCTACGGCGGCCGGTCGGTTTTCTGGTACGGCGGCAAGGTCCGCGAAGATTTGAGCCGCGTGAACGACTACGGGCGCCTGCTCGCCTCTCTCGGCATCAACGGCTGCGACATCAGCAACGTGAACGCGAATCCGAAGCTGCTCGGCCCCGACTTCGTTCCCCAGATCGCCCGCGTTGCGGACGTCTTCCGGCGCTGGGGCGTGCGCGTCGCCATCTCGGTCGATTTCGGCAGCCCGCAAAGCGTCGGCGGCCTCGATACCTACGATCCCCTTGACGCCAAAGTCGCGGAATTCTGGAAGTCCCGCGTGGACGAGCTCTACAAAGCCATTCCCGACATGGGCGGCTTCGTCCTCAAGGCCGATTCGGAAGGCCGCGTCGGCCCCTCCACCTACGGCCGCACCCACGCCGATGCCGCCAACGTGGTGGCGCGCGCGCTGAAGCCGCACGGCGGCGTGCTCTTCTATCGCGGCTTCGTCTACGACCACCACATGGACTGGCGCAATCCGAAGAACGACCGGGGCCGCGCCGCCTACGATAATTTCCAGCCCCTCGACGGCAAGTTCGACGACAACGTCATCGTCCAGATCAAAAACGGGCCCATCGACTTCCAGGTGCGCGAGCCGGCATCGCCGCTGTTCGGCGCGCTCGAAAACACCAGCCAGGCCATCGAGCTCCAAGTCACCCAGGAGTACATGGGCCAGGCGAAGCACCTGGTCTACCTGGTGCCGATGTGGAAAGAGGTGCTCGATTTCGATATGCAGTCGCCCAAACCCGGCTCGCCGGTGAAAGCGCTGGTGTCCGGCAAGGCTTTCCACCGGCCGACCGGCGGCTTCGTCGGCGTCGTCAACCTGGGGATGGACGAAAACTGGTTCGGCAACCACATGTCGCAGGCCAACCTCTACGGCTACGGCCGCCTTGCGTGGAATCCGGACCTGAGCGCGCAGCAGATCGCCGACGAGTGGACCAGGCAGACCTTTGGCTCCGACCCGAAGGTGGTGCGGACGGTGAACGGAATTCAGCTCACCTCGTGGCGCACCTACGAGAACTACACCGGCCCGCTCGGCCTTCAAACCCTCACCGATATCGTGGGCAATCATTACGGCGTGGCCGTGGAAGCTTCCGAGCGCAACGGCTGGGGGCAGTGGCACAAGGCCGACGAAACCGGCATCGGAATGGACCGCACGGTGGCCACCGGAACCGGCTACGTCGGTCAGTACAAGCCCGCCATCGCGAAGGTCTACGAATCGGTGGAGAGCTGCCCGGACGATCTGCTGCTGTTCCTCCATCACGTGCCTTACACGCACAAGCTGCATTCCGGCAAAACCGTGATCCAGTACATTTACGATTCGCACTACCAGGGCGCGCGGGCGGTAGAAAATTACGTGCGCGAGTGGAAGGGGCTCGAGGGACTGGTGGACGAGCGGCGCTACCACGAAGTGCTGGCGCAGCTCCAATACCAGGCCGGCCAGGCGGAAGTGTGGCGCGATGCGGTGAATTCGTGGTTCCTCAAAGCCTCGAACGTGCCGGACGCCGCGAATCGCGTCGGAAACTATCCTGGACGCACCGAGGCCGAGGCCATGCGCCTCGAAGGCTACACCGTCCGCGATATCACGCCGTGGGAAGGCGCATCGGGCGGCAAGGCCGTAGGATGCGCCGCCGGGACCGCGTGTAAGGCGGCCATGCGGTACGATGGCGTGGCCGGGTGGTACACGCTCCACGTGCAGTATTTCGACGAGCCCGCGGGCGTTTCACAGTTTCGCGTCTACGTGGGAAGCCAGTTGGTGGACGAATGGGCGGCCTCGCAAACCAGCGTGCCCGCGCGGCGGATGGATGCGTCCGCGTCGACGCGCCGCCTCATTCCGGGAATCGCCCTCCGTCCCGGAGACGAGATTCGCATCGAAGGAACGCCGGACGGCCGCGAGGCTGCCGGAATCGACTACGTCGAAATCCGGGCCGGCGTGAACTAACAAAAAGGACCGATATGTTGCCAGAACAGTGGGAGATTTTCAAACGCGCCGCGCGCCGGGAAAAGATGGACAAAATCCCCATGGCGCTGATTGTGGATAGCCCGTGGATTCCCGGCTACCTCGGCATCAAGCACCTGGACTATTACCTCGATCCCGAGTTATGGTTTCAATCCAACCTCAAAATCATGCGCGAATTCCCCGACATCATCTTCGTGCCCTCCTGGTGGATGGAATACGGGATGGCGGCGGAGCCCTCGGTGCTCGGATCCAAAATCAAGTTCTGGCAGGACAACACCCCCAGCGAATATCACACGCTGCAACGGCTCGAAGACATCGACGCCTTTCCCGATTACGAGGTGGAAGCCGACGCTTTCGCCGCGTTGACGCTGCACCGCATCGGCATGCACCGGCAGCGGATTCTCGACGCGGGCTACATCCTGCCCATGGTGACCGCGCGCGGTCCGCTGTGTACCGCCGGGTTCGTCCGCGGCACCACGCATTTCATGATCGACCTGGTGGAAGACCCCAAGGGCGCGCACCGGCTCATCGACCTCTGCACGCGCGTCGTCATCGACTGGTTGAAGGCCCAGCAGAAGGTCATGGGCGACACGGTGGAAAGCATCTTCATCCTGGACGACATCGTCGGGTTCATCAACGAGGACCACTACCTGGAATTCGCTCACCCCTACCTCAAGCGCATCTGCGACGCGTTCCCCTCCGACTGGGTCAAGCTCTACCATAACGATGCGGAGGTGGACGCCTGCCTCGACCATCTGCCCGACGCCGGCTTCCACGTCTTGAACTGGGGCAAGCAGAAGCACATCACCGAAGTGAAGCGGCGCGTCGGCGACCGCATGTGCCTCATGGGTAATGTGAACCCCCTGGAAGTGGCGGTGCGCGGCACGCCCGACGAGGTCCGGGACGAGACGCTCGAAGTGCTGGAAGGTTCGGGCGGCGAAGGCGTTATTCTCTCGGTGGGCGGCGGCGTCAGCCCTGGCATGCCGCGCGAAAATATCGTGGCCATGCTCGAAGCGCTCCAGGAATTCAACGCCAACCGCCTCGCCAAGGCGACGGAGCCGGTCAATGGTTGACTACGCGCTGATGAACCAGTGCCTCTACGAGGGCAAGGCGCCCGAAGTCGAGCGCATGACGAAGGAAGCATTGGCCGAGGGCCGGGCCGTGCAGGAGGTGCTCACCGACGGCCTGATTGCCGGCATGAGCGTAGTGGGCGAGGACTTCAAGCACAACGTCCTGTATGTGCCCGAAGTGCTGATTGCGGCGCGCGCCATGAAGGCCGGAATGGCGGTGCTGAAACCGCTGCTGACCGCGAAGGATTCCGGAAGCAGGCCCAAGGGCATCCTGCTGATGGGCACCGTCCGCGGCGACCTGCACGATATCGGCAAGAACCTGGTCTGCATGATGGCGGAGGGCGCGGGGTTCGAAGTCCACGACATCGGAGTGGATCAGAGCGTCGAGAAATTCATGGCGGCGGCGGAGAAGTGCAAGCCCACCATTATCGGAATGAGCGCGCTGCTCACCACCACCATGACTTACATGAAGACGGTGATCGACGGCTTCCGCGCGGCGGGCCTCGGACACATCCGCATGGCGGTGGGCGGTGCGCCCATCAGCCAGATGTACGCCGACGAAATTGGAGCCGACGGATATGGCGCCAATGCCTCCGCGGCGGTGGACCTTTTCCTGCACCTCTCGGCCCAGGGTAACGACGATGGCGACGTACAAGATTCTCTACTGGCAGGAAGTGCCGTCTCAGATCAGGGCTGACGACGGGCTCGACGAGGTCACGCTCGAAATGCCCCCGAAATTCATGGAGCGCATCGACACCCTGGCCGCGCGCCGCGGCTTGCAGAACTCCGACGACTATCTCGCCCAGTGGCGTTGGAGCGAAGAGGAGGAGCGCGAGGGCTCGGCGAACGAGGTGGCGCGCGCCGTCCAATCCGAACTCGAGGCCGCGGCCGGCTGGTAGCCGCTCCGCACCCCTCGCCGCGACGATACCATGGCTGTCCTGGTTGCCATCGACGAACATGAAATACAAGCTGTAAGCGGAGCCTCGCTCTTCGACCATGCGGAAAGCGCGGGCGTGAATGTGCCGACCTCCTGCCGCAAACAAGGCAAGTGCCGCGAGTGCATGGTCGAGGTCACCGAGGGCATGGAGCATCTCTCCGCGCGCACCCTCGAAGAACGGCACCTCGGCGGCCGCTTCCGCCTCTCCTGCCGGACCCTTGTCGCCGCCGGCGGTGGCGTAGTCCGCTGCCACACCATGCGCCGCGGCCGGATGCGCATCGAATGCAGCGCGTCGAACCTGGCGGCGTCGGGACAGCCGGACCATGACCCTGCCGTCACGCGCGAAGGCGGCCGCATCCTGGTCGACGGCGAAGAGATCGAACGCTCGGACGGCCCGATCTACGGCATCGCCATGGACCTGGGAACCACCACCGTCGTGCTGCGTTTGATCGATCTCGAAACCGGCCGGCGTGTGGCCGATACGTCCCTCGAGAACCCGCAGCGTTTCGGCGGCTCCGACATCATGGCCCGCATCCAGTACGACACCGGGCATAGCGGGCGCCTGCTGATGCGTACGCTCGCCGGATACCTGAGCCACGCCATCCAGGAGTTTCCCGTCGATCCGCGCTCCATCTACGAAGTGGTGGTAGTGGGCAACTCCACCATGCGCGACCTGTTCTTCCGCCAGAGCGTCTATTCCATCGGGCAGACTCCCTACCGGTCCATCACCGAAATCGAGATGGCCGAGGGCAGGCGGTCGAGCACCAGCCTCGCGACCACCGGCCTCCGCTCGCTGCTGCCCGTTCATCCACGGGCGCGCGTATGGGGCGCGCCTGTCGTCAGCGGCCACGTGGGTGCCGACGCCGCCGCCTGCATGCTCGCCGTGGACCTCGCCAACGAAGAACGCCTGGTGGCCATCATGGACATCGGCACCAATACCGAGCTGATCCTGGGTAACCGCCACCGCATTCTGGCCGCCTCCTGCCCCGCCGGTCCCGCTTTCGAAGGCGGCGCGATCGCCTGCGGGATGCCGGCGCTCGATGGCGCCATCGAAGACGTGCGCATCGGCGACGACGGCGCGATCCGTTTGGGCGTGATTGGCGACGGTCCCGCGCAGGGCATTTGCGGCTCGGGCCTGGTGGACCTGCTGAGCGAGTTGCTGCGGACCGGCCGCATGAACCCGATGGGCCGCTTCGAAGACGACGAACACTCGATCGTTCTCGACGCCGCGCGCCGCATCGCCTTCTTCGAGAGCGACATCAACGAACTCGCCCAGGCCAAAGGCGCCAACGTCGCGGGCCTCCAGGTGGTGTTCGACCGCTTTGGCATCGCATTCGACGATGTGGAGCTGTTTTACCTCGCGGGCGGCTTCGGCCGTCACCTCAAAGTGGATGCCTCGCGGCGCATCGGCCTCATCCCCAACCTGCCCGCATCCCGCGTCATCCAGGTGGGCAATGCCGCCATCGAGGGCGCCGCGCTGGCGCTGCTTTCCCGCCGCAAACGTCGCGAGCTCGAAGAACTGGTGCGGCGCGTCGAGCATTGCCGCCTCGAAACGCACCCGCATTTCTTCGACTTCTTCGTGGAGGGCTGCCAGTTCAAGCCCATCGAATCCTTGCACGGGTTGGCCGGATGATCGAGTTTCTGGATACATCGCCGCAAGTGGAGGTCGCCGAAGCCGAATACCTGCGGCTTCTCGGATATCCTCGCGGACGAACGCCCGAAGGCCGCGCCGCCGAGCTCGCCGATCGAGCCCGGGCCTGGTACCGCGCCAACGGCCGCCCTTGGATTTACGCCCGGCAGGCGGAATGCCTCGAGCTCGCCGGCGATACCGTGCGCATCGACGGCGCTGCGTTTACCGGCGCGCGGCTTCGCGACCTATTCCGCCAAGGCGAGGCTCACGGCGCTGTCCTGGCGTGCGTCAGCGCCGGACCCGAACTCGAGCGCGAGGCGCAGCGCCACTGGCGCGAAGACCTGCCCGACGAATATTTCTTTCTGGAAGCGCTGGGGTCGGCGGTGGCCGAGCATCTGGTGACCCTGGCCGGCGCGCGCCTCTGCGCCTGGGCCGAGTCCACCGGCATGGCCGTGCTGCCCCACCAGAGCCCCGGCTACGCGGACTGGGATGTGGCCGAACAGCCCGCCTTGCTGGCCCTGCTCAAGCCGCCGTGGCGTCATCGAGGCGCTCGACTCCGGCATGCTGCGCCCCAAAAAATCGCTGCTGGCGGCCTTCGGCATCACGCGCAAGCTCAACGCGGACAAGCCCGGGAACCTGCTTCAGGCGTGCGCCGGCTGTGCCATGCCGCGCTGCGCGTTTCGGCGCGCGCCCTACCGCCGCCATGCGCTGCTGGACCCGGAAGCGCAATACCTCGTCAATCCGAAAGCCTTGCGCCGCTGGTCGCAGGAGAGGCTGAGGCTGCAACCCCTTCCCGGCGGCGCATGGCTCGCGACCTTCAAATATGAAGGCACCACCTGCAGCAACCTGGGACGCCCCCTCGAGTTCGATTACTCCGTGACCCTGGGTCCTCGCGCCGGGGGATACCGGATAGTGGATCAGAGTTGCGCTCCCGCCGAAAAGGACGCCGGCCACCGTTTCATGTGCGAGTATCTACGCCGCGGCGACACCCTGACCGCCGAGGTGGCGCAAGAGAAGCCGCTGCTCGGACGCCCATTGAACGATGTGCTCTCCTGGCGCCGCCAATCCAGCCCCGCCGGATGCTATTGCGACCCCGAGCGCGCGAATCACAAATGGGGACTGGTGCTGGAGACGATCCATTACGCGCTGGTCCGAATGGAGAAACAAGGCCAAAACCAATGAAGAAACTTCTACAGGACGCGATCCGCGAACAGCCGCTGCTGGGCGACGGCGCCATGGGCACGCAGTTGATGCTCGCGGGCCTCGCGCAGGGCAATTGCGGGGAGGAATGGAACCTCACCCAGCCCGACCGCGTTCTCGCAATCCAGCAGCGCTACGCCGAGGCGGGTTCCGATTGCCTCCTCACCAACACCTTCGGCGGATCGCGCATCATGCTCAATCGTCACGGTAACGCCGGCCGCGCGGCGGAGATCAACGCCGCCGCAGTCGAAATCGCGCGCCGCGCATTCGGCAGCCGCGATGGATACGTAATTGGCGACATCGGCCCGTTCGGCGGCCTCATGCAACCCTACGGCGACTTCACCGAAGCCCAGGTCCGCGAGGCGTTCGAGGAACAGGCGCTGGCCCTGGTGGACGCCGGGGCGGACGCCATAATCATCGAAACCCAAACCTCGCTCGAAGAGCTGCTCATCGGGCTCGAAGCCGCTCGGGATGCGGGCGCGCTCTGCGTCATCGGCTCCATGGCCTACGATGTGACGCTCGATGGCTCCACTTTCCGCACCATGATGGGCATCGATCCCGAACGCGCCGCCCGCTTCATGCAGGACAACGGCGCCGATATCGTCGCCCTGAACTGCGGCACCGGAATGGACATGGACCGCGCCCGCCAGGCGGTGGAACGGTACAAGAAAGTCACCAACCTCCCGGTCATGGTCCAGCCCAATGCCGGCCAGCCGAAACTGGTGAACCTGAAAGTGATCTACGACGAAACTCCGGAGCAGATGGTGAGCGGCCTCGTTCCCTTGCTCCAGACCGGCGCCAACTTGGTGGGGGCCTGCTGCGGCAGCACGCCGGATCACATCCGCGCCTTCCGCCGCGCCATGGACGAGTTTCTCACCAACAGGGAAGGAGCGAACCGGCATGAAAACCAGGCTGTGCGATCTGAATAGCGCCGCGAAAGAAAAGCTGCCCGAATCGACCGGAGACAAGTCGGGCATCGGCGTGCACTACGTGGACGCCTACCTCAAGCCGATGAATACCAAGCTCGAGGACGGCACTCCCGTGCGCTGCAAGCGGCGAGGCCTCAAGATCCTGCTCACCGTGGGCCCGAAGAAGGGCGAGGGTCTCATGCGCCGGCGCGATGTCAGCCCGGACCCGGTGGTGATGCTGGACGCCGCCTTGCAGGAGGCCGCCGCGGCCGCGGGTGTTGCCATCGCCGTCGAGGACGGCGCAATCTACCTGGAGGTCTAACGGGTTTTCCCTCGCTTCCCCGACTGAGTTACACTTGGCTTTGCCGGAAAGAAGGAGGGTGCCAGGACGGACATTCGCAGCCCGCAGTCGCTCGAAGGAAAAAGGAGTCAGGGTGCATCGAGCGAGGTAGTCCGGGACATCAACCGGAAGCTGGTTCTGAACCTGATCCGTACCCGCCAGCCCATTTCCCGCGCCGACCTGGCGCGCGTTTCCGGCCTTCAGCGCAGCACCATCTCGCTCATCGTCGAACAGTTGATTGCCGAAAACTGGGTGATCGAAGGTCCGACCGGCCGCCTCCCCCGCGGCCGCCGGCCCACCTTTCTGCGATTGAACGACGAGCGCGTGATCGTCGGCGTCGATATCCGGCCCATACAAACCACAGTGGCGCTGGCCGACGCCAACGGGAAATTCAGCTCCAAGGAAGTCATGGAGACAACGCCCGATCCTGGGCAGATGCTGTCGTGGCTGATCGACGCCATTCAGCGGATCATCGCCGGCTGCCGCGGCAAGAAAGTGGAAGGCATCGGCATCAGCCTCCCCGGCCGGTTCGATCCGCGTACCGACCGGCTCGTGTTCGCCCCGAACCTTCAGTGGAGCGACGTCGATCTCCGCAGCCCCATAGCCCGGGCCACCGGCCTCGAGGTCGAACTTGAAAATGCGGCCAATGCCTGCGTCCTCGCCGCCGTTTGGTTCGACCACATGGAGGAATGCCGCAACCTGGTAGTCGTGACCGTTTCCGAAGGCCTGGGCACCGGCATTCTCGCCAACGGCGAGCTGGTGCGCGGGCTCAACGGCATGGCGGGGGAATTCGGCCATGTGCCGCTCGATCCCAAAGGGCCAGTCTGCGGCTGCGGCAGCCGCGGCTGCTGGGAGGTTTTCGCATCCAACCGCGCCGCCCTGCGCTACTACTTCGAATCCGGTTCGCAGCCCGGGGGCCTCACCTTCCTCGACCTGCTCAGCCGCGCCGACCAGGGCGACACCCGCGCCGCCAAAGCCATCGAATCCATGGCCCACTACCTGGGACGCGGCATGCGGATGATCGTCGCCGGCCTGGCGCCGGAACGCATCGTCCTGGTCGGCGACCTGACCCGCTCCTGGCATCGCTTCGGACCCGTGATCGAGGCCGAAGTCCTGGAACAGGTGCTGCCCGGCGGCTGCCCGCCCCGCCTGGTTCCGGCCTACGAAGACGGCATGGCCCGCCTTCGCGGCACGGTCGCGCTCGTGCTGCAAAAACACTTCGGCTTGGTCCGGGAAGTCTTCGCTTAACCCGAAAGCGTTTCCAGCCACGCCTCCAGTTCCGCCGGCAAGGGAGAAATTACCGTGACCGGTTCCCCGCTCGCCGGACTCCGGAAACAGATCCGGTGAGCGTGCAGGAAATAGCGGCCGTGGCTGTCGGCCGGAGCGCCGTAAAGACGGTCTCCCGCCACCGGATGGCCGATGCTCGACAGGTGAACGCGAATCTGGTGCGTTCTGCCCGTGCCGATCTTCACCTCCAGGAACGTATAGCCTGCGAACCGCCGCCGCACCCGGTATTCGGACCATGCCGCCCGTCCCTCCGCCAGCCTCGCCGTCATGCGGACGCGCCGCACCGGATCGCGCGCAATCGGCCGCTCCACACGCCCCGCGTCCTGCTTCACATTGCCGTGCACCAGCGTGAGATAGACCTTTTCAATCTGCCTTCCCGCGAACTGCGCCGCCAGGTGATGATGCGCCCCGTCGTTCTTGGCCACCAGAAGCACGCCGCTCGTATACCGGTCCAGGCGGTGCACGATGCCCGGACGCAGATCGCCCCCTACCGCCGAGAGCGATTGGAAGTGGTGAAGCAGCGCGTTCACCAGCGTGCCCGAATGGATGCCTGCGCCCGAATGCACCACCATTCCCGCCGGCTTGTCCACCGCAACCACGTCCGCGTCCTCGTACAGTATGCGTAACGGAATCTCCTCGGCAGTCGCTCGCAGCGGCGCTGGCGCTGCCGGCTCCACCTCGATGCCGTCGCCCGCGCGGACCGCGTACGAAGCTTTTTGGCCCGCGTTGTTGACGCGAACCAGCCCCTGCCTGATCCATTCCTGAATCCGCGAGCGGCTGAACGCCGGCAGGCGTTCGTGCACAAACTGGTCGAGACGCTTTCCGGCGTCGCTGAGTTCGGCGGACAGGCGCACGAAATTGTATTCTACGAAAATGGCTCAGCCCCTTGAATCGAAGACTGCACTGGTGACCGGCGCAAGCAAGGGAGTCGGCAAAGGCATTGCCCTCGAATTGGCGCGATGCGGGTGCAACGTCGCGGTGAACTATCATTCGGACCGCGCCGGCGCCGACGTCACCGCCGGCGAAATCGCCGCCATCGGCCGGGACGCCTGCATCGTCCAGGCCGACGTGGGAGATGCGGCCCAGGTACGGCGCATGTTCGACCACGTCGTGAAGCGGTTCTCGCGCCTTGACATCCTCGTGAACAACGCCGGAACCCAGGTCTGGAAGCCCCTCCTGGACCTCGAAGAAAACGAATGGGACCGCGTTGTCGACACCAACCTCAAAGGCTGCTTTCTCTGCACGCAGGCCGCCGCCCGCCACATGCGCGACAACGGCGGCGGACGCATCGTCAACATCGGCTCCGGCTGCAACAAGATTCCGTTTCCGAACCTGGTGAGCTATACCGCCAGCAAAGGGGGAATCGAAATGTTGACCAAGGTCGCGGCGGTGGAACTGGGAAAATACGGGATTGCAGTGAACTGCGTCGCCCCCGGCGCCATCGAAATCGAGCGCACCAAACTCGAATCGGAGGACTACGCGGGCACCTGGGCGAAATTCACGCCGCTCGGCAGGGTAGGGCAGCCGCTCGATGTCGCGCGCACCGTCGCATTCCTCGCCGGCGAGGGCGGATCGTTCATTTCGGGGCAGACCATCTGGGTTGACGGCGGGCTCTTCACGCACCCGATCTGGCCGTATCCTGTTGGTTCGTAGTGGCGCTCGTTTCCGTTTCGCGCGGCGGCCGGGGCGCAAGTTGCCGGCGGTCGTAAAACTGAAGACGGCAGAAGCAGCAATGATACAGTTTCCCGCCGGCCAGGCGCTCCGCCAGGTTCAGGACCCCGCTCGCCATTTTGTCGATCTTGTCCCGTTCCTTCAGCTTGGAAAGGCGGTACGTGCCGCATCTCGGACAACGGCTGGCGGGCCCTAAGTGGAATTGGTATCGCCGCGGAACCGGTTCTTCCGCATGGCAATCCGCGCACTCGTAAATGGCAAGGTAAAAAAAGTGTTCCCACGTAGTGCGGTGCAGTCTTCTCATCCGCGCGCCGCCGCATTGTGAACACCTTCGCACTTGGTACATTTATATCGTAATTGCGCCGGTGGGACAAGACGCGGGACAATGATAACGTTTACCTTTCTCCTCTAAAAACAATGCTGGACAGGATCACTGTGCATGGCGCGCGCCAGCACAATCTGAAGAATATCGATATCGAGATACCCCGTAATTCGCTTACCGTGATCACCGGTTTGAGCGGTTCCGGAAAGTCGTCCCTCGCCTTTGACACCATCTATGCGGAAGGGCAGCGCCGCTATGTCGAAACCCTGTCCACCTATGCGCGGCAGTTCCTCGATCAGATGGAACGGCCCGACGTCGACTCCATCGACGGGCTCAGTCCGGCCATCTCCATCGAGCAGAAGACCACCACCCGCAGCCCCCGCTCCACCGTCGGCACCATCACGGAAATTTACGATTTTCTGCGCGTTCTGTACTCCTCCATCGGCACGCCGCATTGCCCGCTTTGCGGAAAAGAGATTTCGCGCCAAAGCACCGGGCAGATTCTCCAGCACGTTCTGGCGTTGAAGCCGGACGACCGCATCATGGTCATGGCGCCGGTCGTTCGCGGCCGCAAGGGCGAATACAAAAAGGATCTCGAAAAGCTCGCCCGCCAGGGTTTCGTGCGCGCCCGCATCGACGGCATCCTGCGTTCGCTCGAAGACACCATCACGCTGGACAGGCGCAAGAACCACACCATCGAGGTCGTCGTCGACCGCCTGCTGGTGAAGTCCGGCATCGAAAAGCGCCTGGAAGCCTCGATCGAAACCGCTACCAGGCTGGCGAACGGCCTCGTCCTTATCGTAGTCGTGAATGGCGACGAGCGGCTCTATTCGCAGAAACTGGCCTGCATGGAGTGCGGCACCAGCGTGCCTCAACTCGAACCGCGCTCGTTTTCCTTTAACAGCCCCTACGGCGCCTGCGAAGAGTGTCACGGACTCGGCAGCAAATGGAGCTTCGATCCCGCCAAGGTGATCGCCGACGCGTCCAAGCCCCTGCTCGACGGCGGACTCGGCCCCGGCGCCGGCTCCTGGTTCATGCAGCAGAGCCTTCAGGATCTCGCGAAGAAAAGCCGCATCGATCTTCGCAAGCCCTTCGAGGACCTGTCGAAGAAGGCCCACGACATCCTCTTCAACGGCTCCGGCGAGATCCCCGGAATCCTGCGGATTCTGAACGACAGCTACGAATCTTCCACGGAAGCATACCGCGACTGGCTCACCGAGTACATGTCGCCTTCCGAGTGTCCCGCGTGTCAAGGGAAGCGGTTGCGCCCGGCAAGCCTCGCCGTGCGCGTCAAAAATTTTTCCATCGCGGAGTTCACCGGCCTTTCCATCGCCCGCGCGCTCATGACGGTGCGGAACTGGGAACTCGGAGAGAGGGAGGCGCAGATCGCGGGACGCGTCGTGGAGGAGATCCGCCGGAGGCTCGAGTTCCTTTCCGCCGTGGGCCTCGACTACCTCAGTCTGGAGCGCTCCTCGGCCACGCTCTCCGGCGGAGAAGCGCAGCGCATCCGCCTGGCCACGCAAATCGGCTCCAAGCTGAGGGGCGTGCTTTACGTGTTGGACGAACCCTCCATCGGGCTGCACCCGCGCGACAACGGCCGCTTGCTCGAAACCCTGGCGCAACTGCGCGACCTCGGCAACACCGTGCTCGTGGTCGAGCACGACGCCGAAACCATCGAACGCGCCGACTACGTGATCGATCTCGGTCCCGGGGCCGGGCGCCTGGGCGGCAGCCTGGTTGCCGCCGGCCAGCCCGAGGCGGTCGCCAGGAATGCGGACTCGCTCACCGGACGCTATCTGTCGGGCGCGCTCGAAATCCCCGTTCCCGGCGAACGGCGCAAGCCCGGCGATCGCAAGCTGGTCATCCGCGGCGCCATCGAACACAATCTGAAAGATATCGACGTGGAAATTCCGCTCGGCCTGCTGACCGTCGTGACCGGCGTCTCCGGCAGCGGCAAATCGACGCTCGTCAACGAGATCCTCTATCGCTCCCTCGCGCGCGAAATTTACGGGTCGCACGATGAGCCCGGGCGGCACGCATCCATCGAGGGCATCGACCAGATCGACAAGGTGATCCGCATCGACCAGGCCCCCATCGGCCGCACCCCCCGTTCCAACCCCGCCACCTACACCGGGCTGTTCACTCCCATTCGCGACCTCTATGCCATGCTTCCCGAATCGCGCGAGCGCGGTTATAAGCCCGGCCGCTTCAGCTTCAACGTGAAGGGCGGACGTTGCGAAGCGTGTCAGGGCGACGGCCTCAAGCGCATCGAGATGAATTTCCTTCCCGACGTCTACGTCACCTGCGACCTCTGCCGCGGCCGCCGCTACAACCGCGAAACCCTCGAAGTGAAGTTCAAAGGCCACTCCATCGCCGACATGCTCGATGCCACCGTGGAAGAGGCCCTCCCCCTCATGGAAAACCTGCCGCAGATTCGCGCCAAGCTGCAAACTCTGGCCGACGTCGGCCTCGGCTACGTGCACCTGGGCCAGCCCGCTACCACCCTCTCCGGCGGCGAAGCGCAGCGCATCAAGCTGGCCAAAGAGTTGAGCAAACGCCAGACCGGCCGGACCTTCTACCTGCTCGACGAGCCCACCACCGGCCTGCATTTCGACGACGTGCGCAAGCTCCTGGACGTCCTGCAAAGACTCGTTGGCCTCGGCAACACCGTCGTCGTGATCGAGCATAATGTGGATGTCATGAAGACTGCCGACTGGATGATCGACATGGGTCCGGATGGCGGCGAGTACGGCGGCCGCGTGGTGGCTACGGGAACGCCCGAACAGGTCAGCCGTTCCAAAAAGAGCTACACCGCCAGCGCGCTGCGCAAGGTGCTCGGAAGCTGGAAGGTCGCATGAGCGGCTACGAAATACGGCCGCTCGATCTTTCCGGGCTGCGAACCGTCAGTCTGGCCGAACGCGGCAGTAAAGTGACGGCGGCCCACTTCCCCGAGCCGTTTCGCGCCGGAACGGGCGTCGCCGGACTGCTCGACAGTTTCCCCCGCCTGCTCGCCGGAAATTCCTTTCGCAAAGTCGTGGATGCCATCGTAACCGCGCGCGAACGGCGCCGGGCGGTGATCGCCGGCCTCGGCGGCCATGTCATCAAGTGCGGCCTCGCGCCCGTTCTGTTGGACCTGATGCGGCGCGGTTTTGTCACGGCCTTCGCCATGAACGGAGCGGCGCCCATTCACGATTTCGAAATCGCCCTTGCCGGCCACACCAGCGAGGATGTCGAAGCCGTCCTGCCAGACGGCCGTTTCGGTTCCGCCGAAGAGACCGGCCGCGAAATGAACCGCGCCATCTCGGGCGGCGACCGCGAGGAACTCGGCATCGGAGAAGCCTTGGGCGCCCGCCTCGAACTGATCGCCGATCCGCGCTTCGCACCCTTCAGCCTGCTCCTCGGCGCCTACCGGGCGCATACGCCGGTGACCGTGCACGTGGCCATCGGAACCGATACCCCCCACACCCATCCGGCGGCCGACGCGGCCGCCATCGGCAGCGCCTCGCACCGCGATTTCCGGCTGTTCTGCGCCTGCCTTACCGGCCTCGATGGCGGCGGCGTGTACCTGAACCTCGGCTCGGCCGTCGTGCTGCCGGAAGTTTTTTTGAAAGCCGTGTCCGCCGTGCGAAACCTCGGCCATCCGCTGGCCGGATTCACCACCGCCAATTTCGATTTCCTCCAGCACTACCGGCCGCGCGTCAACGTTGTGGAACGTCCGCACGCCCACGCGGGCGGCGCCGGTTATTCCATCACCGGGCATCACGAGATCATGATCCCGCTGCTCGCCGCGGCTCTGGTCGAAAAGGACACTTGATGGATCAGCCGGAAGACCGCCGCGACGAAACTCTCGTCCCGGCAACCGTCCCGCCGCCGGGAAGCACGGAGGAAACAGCGCCGCCTGCCATTCCGCCCACGCTGGAGCCGCCTCCCGAACGCTACCCGTTCTGGGGGTATTCCGATTTTCTGCTGTTTGCCGGGCTGGCGATTCCGTCGCTCCTGGTGGGCGTGCTTACGGTGCGGACGATTCTGACCCTGCTGCGCATCCGGACGACCCTGCGGGCGGCGGAACTGGTTCCCGAGCAGTTCCTCGGTTATCTCCTGCTGTTCGGCGCCCTCGCCCTGATCTTCCGCGTGCAGTACGGAAAGCCGTTCTGGAAATCGCTCGGCTGGGTTCCCTTTCGGATTCCATTTTCCCTCGTCGTCGCCGCCGGAGTGGCTACGGCCTTCGGGGTTGCCTACGTCAGCACCCTGCTGCGCACCCCGAATACCCCTAACGCAATGACCGAACTCATGCGCGAGCGCTCCGCCGTAATTCTTCTCGCCGTGTTCGGCACCACCGTCGGCCCGCTCTGCGAAGAGCTCGCCTTTCGCGGCTTCCTCCAGCCGCTGCTGGTCCGCACCTTCGGCGCAGTTCCGGGAATTCTGCTGGCAGCGCTCCCCTTCGGACTGCTGCATTTTCAGGAATACGGCTACTCGTGGCGCCACGTGGTGCTGATCTCGCTGGCCGGATCGGCCTTTGGCTGGATGCGTCACGTGAGCGGCTCCACCAAAGCCGCCACCCTCATGCACGCTTCTTACAACGCACTGTTCTTTGCAGTAAGCTTCGGAAACTTTGCTCAGACATGATCGAAACCATTCAGTGGACCAGCGACGGCGTCGTCATGATCGACCAGACGCGCCTTCCCATCGAAGAAAAGTTCGTCACCTGCCGGACCTACCAGGACGTGGCGGCTGCAATTCGCGACATGATCATCCGCGGCGCGCCGGCCATCGGCGTGGCTGCGGCCATGGGCGTGGCAATCGGAGTGTTGCACGCCTCTGAACAGGATCTGGACGCGCAGGTGGACATCATCTGCGACACCCTCGCGAAGACCCGCCCCACGGCCGTGAACCTGTTCTGGGCCATCGACCGCATGAAACGCCTGTACCAATCTCTGCGCGGCCTTCCCCTGCCCGAACTCCGCCGGCGCCTCGTGGAAGAGGCCCGGGCCATCCGCGAGGAGGATATCGAGATCAACCGCGCCATCGGCCGCCACGGCGCGCCCCTCGTGCCGGCGCGGAAGACCGTGCTCACCCACTGCAATGCGGGCGCCCTCGCGACGGCCGGCTACGGCACCGCTCTCGGCGTCATTCGTGCCGCGGTCGAAGCGGGCAAGGAAATCGACGTCTTCGCCGATGAGACCCGGCCCTTTCTTCAGGGCGCGCGGCTGACGGTCTGGGAGCTGCAACAGGACCACATCCCCACTACCTTGATCACCGACAACATGGCCGGTCACTTCATGAAATCCGGACGCATCGGATGCGTCGTGGTCGGCGCCGACCGCATCGCCGCCAACGGCGACGTCGCCAACAAAGTCGGCACCTACATGGCCGCCGTCCTGGCCAAGGAAAACGGCGTCCCGTTCTATGTGGCCGCCCCCATTTCCACGCTCGACCTCACGCTCGCTTCGGGCGATTCGATCCCCATCGAGCAGCGCCCCGCCGCCGAAGTCACCCACGTCTTCGGGCACGCCGTTGCGCCCCCGGGAACCGCCGTCCAAAATCCGGCTTTCGATGTCACTCCCGCGCGCTACGTCACCGCCATCATCACGGAGCGGGGCGTCGCCACCGCACCTTACGAAGAATCGCTGCGGAGGCTTGCTGCCGCGGCGGCCGTGATACCGTGAAGACGATGTTTCGATTCATCCTCGCGCTGGCCGCGGCCGGCGCACTTCATGCCGCCGACGCTCCCCGCCGCGCGCCCGGCTTCGCCCTGCCCGACAGCAAAATGCAGGTCCACGACCTCTACGATTTCCGGGGCAAGCCGCTGTTGCTCGAATTCATGAATACGGGCTGCCCGCATTGCGGCGCCTTTGCCGGCGTTCTGCAAAAAGTCAAGCAGAAGTACGGCGCCCGCCTGAATATTGTCGCCGTCGCCAATCCCCCGGACAATATGACCACCGTGGCGCAGTACATCGCAAAACAAAAGGTCGCCTACCCGATCCTTTTCGATATGGGGCAGGCGGCCTACTCCTACCTGCTGACCACCACCTTCGACCTGCCGCAAGTCTTTCTGATCGACGCGCAGGGCATGATCTTCCGGCATTTCAGTTACGGCCCAACCACGCAGTCGATCTTCGAAGGTGACGGGTTGATGGCCGAACTGGACCGGCTCCTTGGTGCCGGCGGCGCCGCGCCCAAAACTGCCGCCCCGCGGAAAAAGTGAATGCGCTAGAATTCGGTATTCCCGTGCTGCGACGCTTCAAAGGTCCGCCGCTTTCCGCTCCCGCTTTGCTGGGTCCCCTCGAGGTCGCGGTCATGGAGATTTTGTGGGATCGTGGCGAATCCTGCGTCCACGATGTGCTGGAACACCTCGCGCGTCCGCTCGCTTACACCACCGTGATGACCACGTTGGACCGCCTCTTCAAGAAGGGCGTGCTGGAGCGGCGCAAGGCGGAGCGCGCCTTCCTCTACCTTCCCCGCCTGTCCCGGCGGGAATGGGAGCAGAAGCGCGCCGGCGAGGCGCTGGCGGCGTTCCTTTCCGGTCCCACTCCGTCCAGCGAGCTGGTCTCCTGCCTCGTCGATGCCGTCGGACAGCAGGACGAAAAGTTGCTGGATGAACTCGAACGCCGCATTCAGGCGCGCCGCAAACAACTCGACGAAAGGAGGCAGGCGTGACACTGGATTACCTGCCGAGGCTGGTCTGCCTTTCGCTGGCGTGCTTCGCCATCCTCCATCTGACGATTGCAGCCATTGTGGCCGCCGCATCGCCGCTTGCCGTAAACCTCACCGGCCGGTTGCGTCCCCGCTCGGGAGCAAGGCTGGCGTTAGCTCTCCGGCTGGCTCCGTCGGTTCTCGCGCTGGCGGCCGTATTGTTGATCTGCGTTCCCTCCTACCTTCTGCATGAATCGCTGGAGGCGTCCGAAAAGGCCTCCGCCGTCTGCATGATCGCCGCTGCCGTCGGGCTCTTCCTCTGGGTCGCATCGCTGGCCCGCGCCGTCTATGCGGCCGGAAAATCCGCGCGGTACCTCAGAGTGTGCCTGCAGGCGGGCAGGAGCGTGAAACTGCCCGGCGAAGATCGGCCGGCCTGCATGCTCGGCGCCGGCGCTCCGTCCATGATGCTCGCCGGCGTGGCCCGGCCCCGCCTCATCCTGTCGAGTGAAACCCTGCAGGCGCTCACTGCCGACCAGTTGGCGGTGGCGCTCCGCCACGAGCGCGCCCACCGCGCCTCCCGCGACAACCTGAAGCGCCTCCTGATTCTCGCCGTCCCCGGCTTGCTGCCCGGCTGGAGCGGACTGCGCCGCCTGGAACTGACCTGGGCGCGCCTCACCGAATGGGCGGCCGACGACGACGCCGTCGCCGGCGATCCCTGCGTTTCCGTTTCGCTGGCATCCGCCCTGCTGCGCGTTTCGCGGCTTGGCGGCCCGGCTCATCCCGGCTGGCTCGTAAGCAGCCCGATGGCCGCATCGGTGGACCTGCCCGGGCGTATCGACCGCTTGCTGGCCCCTCCCCATCCTCCCTGTCCCCCGATCGTTTCCGTGAAGGCCCTCACCCTTGCCGCTGTGCTGGTCGCCGTCACGACCCTGGCGATTCCGGCGCGCATGTCCACAATCGTACACGCCGCCCTCGAACAGCTCATGCGCTGACCCGCAACTACGAGCAGTGGTAGTAGCCGGAACCGTCGCGCTACCCTGAAACCCTCCCCTATGCACTGCCGATTGCTTCTCGCCGTCACGCTTGCCGCTGTCCTGCCGCTCGCCGCGCAAACCCCAGACACGGCGACCATCAAAGGCCGGGTGAACGATGCCAGCCATGCGGCGGTTGCGGGCGCCGCGGTCGTAGCGAAAAATGCCTGGGTCGGGCTCGAGCGCACCACCACCACCGACGAGTCGGGCCGCTTCACCTTCGCCGGCCTACCGATTAACGGCAAGTACGAAATCGTCGCCGCCAAAAAAGGATTTACCGACGCCCGCGCCGCCGCCCTGACCCTCGTGGGCGGCGCCACCGCCGAACTGACGCTCGAGATGAGCGTTTCCGGCGGACATACCGAAATGGTGGTCACCGGTGTCGCCGGAGAAGTACGCGCCGACGCCCCGCAGGTGGGCGTGTATCTCGATGCCGAAACTGTCCGCCGCACGCCCCTGCTCGGCCGCCGCGTCAGCTACCTGCCGCTCCTCAGTGCCGCCAACCGGCCCGCCCTGAACCAGGGCGACGTGTTCATGAACCAGAACCTGTTCACCACCAACGGCGCCGGCCGTCGCCAAACCACGTTCGTCGTGGACGGCGCAACCGGCAACGACAGTTGGGGCCGCCAGACCATGTTCAGCAACCTCCCGCTCACCTCGGTCCAGGAGATGACCGTGCTCGCCAACGCCTTCTCGGCCGAGTACGGCGGTAGCACCGGCAGCGTCGTCAACGTGGTCACGCACAGCGGCGGCAGCGAATTGCACGGAGAATTGCTGGAGCTCTGGAGGCCCGCCGATACGGCCGCCGCCCTTTCCGGCTATACCGCCGCCTCCGCCTCCAACGGCAATGCCATCACCAGCGACAAACTCGACCAGACCGCCGCCGCGCTCTCGGGACCGTTCGGGTCCGGCGGCCGCACGCATTTCGCCGTATCCGGCGAATGGAGCAGGCAGGAACGCGGGTCGCCCATTACCTCTCCACTCGCGCCGGGCATCTACGTCGGGTACTACCGCGGCTGGCTCGGCCTCGCGCGGCTCGATCGCGAAATCAACGCCAACAACAACGTGTTTCTGCGCGCCCAGGTTGACGGCTATCACGATACCAACCCGAACGGAACCGTCGGCGGAAACAACCTGCCTTCCGTCGCGCGCGTCTTCCGCCGCCGCACCTATTCGGTCGAGGCCGGCGAGACCGCCGTTCTCGGGCCTAACCTGGTCAACAACCTGCGGCTGCAATTTCAACTCGGTTCCCCCATCACCCAGTTCGATCCCGTAGTCTACGGCACGCAGTTTCAAGTGCCCGTCTCCACCGGCGGCACCTTCACCAGCGGCACCTCCCAGTCCGCCCTTCTCGCCACCCGGCAATACCAGTTCGCGGACACGATCTCCGCCGTCGCCGGACGCCACCAGTTGAAATTCGGCGCCGACGTCCTGATCGCGCGCAACGGCGGCAACAGCAAGGAGTTCGGCGGCCCGATCTTTCTCGGCCAGTTCGTTTACAACGCCTGCACCCAGCCGCTGAGCGTATGCGAGAGCGCGGCCTACCTCAATAACATCGCCAACGTTCGCAGCTATACCCAGAGTTACGGCAACGCCGATTACCGCGTCACCGACGCGCTCTGGTCGCTGTTCGCCCAGGACGACTATCGCGTCCGTCCCGATCTCACCCTCAACCTCGGCCTCCGCTACGAGCGCCAGACGTTCACCGATTCCACCCACGGCTTCGCGCCGCGCCTGGGCTTTTCCTACAACCCGCATGGCGACGGCCAAACCGTGATCCGCGGCGGCGCCGGCATCTACTATTCGCAGATCGTCGATAATCTCGCCGCCAACTGGGCCCTCACCGGCCCCACCGGAGTCTTCAACTACACCGCCGCGCCCGGGCAGATCGGTTTCCCCGCCTCCGTTTCCGCGGCGCCGCTCCCGGCTTTCCCCTCGGGCGCCGCCGTCCCCTTGCGCAGCCTCTACATCCGTCCTGGCGACAGCGCGGCCATCGACGCGTTTCTCCCTACCTCCGTCCTCACCGGCTACCAGGACAGGCTGCTCAACCCGTACTCGGAACAGTGGACGCTCGGCCTCGAACGGCGGCTCGCCGCGGACTGGGTCTTGAGCGTCGATTATGTCGGCTCCCACACGTCGCGCATCAACCGGCCGCGCGACGTCGATCCCCCTGCGCCCTTCATCCGTACCGCCCCCGGCCAGGTGCGCAGCGCGCAAGCGGCGAACTGCACCCGGCCATTCTGGATCTGGTGGTACGCGCAGCGCGGCGGCACGTGCAACCCGGCCGCGGCCTCTAATCCGCAGCCGCCCTATGCGCTTGTTCAAAGCGATGTCAACGATGGCTATGCCAGCTACAACGCCCTCGACGTGAACCTGCGCCATCGCTTCACGCGCGGGCTCTCCATGCTCGCCAGCTACACCTGGTCCCACGCGCTCGCAAATGTGGATCCCGATGTGCCCGGCCAGAACCCCAACGATCCGAACTTCACCGGACACATCGAATACGGCAATGCGATCTTCGACCAGCGCCATCGCTTCGTGTTCAGCGGCGTCTGGGTGGCCCCGGGCGCGATCGATTTCGGCTGGGTGGTGACGCTCGGCACCGGCCTCCCGTACAACTACGTGACCGGCCTGAATAACAGCGGCGACACCGGCGGCACCACCGACCGCCCCGTGATCGATGGCGTGGTGGTAGGCCGCAATGCCGGCCGCGGCCGCCCCGTTTACGAGGTCTCCCCGTTCCTCGAACGTCCCTTCACGTTTTTCGGCGAGCGCCTGCGCATCGCCCCGCGCATCGAGGCGTTCAACGTCTTCAACCACCCCAACTTCATCGGCTACAGCGGCACCTACGGCAACGGCGCCGCCCCGGGCGCCGGTTTCCGCGCCCCTCTCACCGGAATTACCAATCAGTTGCCCGCCCGCTCCCTCCAGTTCTCCATCCGCGCCGCGTTTTGATGGCTGTCAGCTATCGGCTATCGGCCAAACCGCGAACATGCCGTCGGCGTCACTAAAAGCTTCTGACTTGCGACTGACCAGCGAGCGTGAGCGAGCCCTTGAACTTGCCCACACCGACCGCCGATAGCCGATAGCCGATAGCCGATAGCCGCCTCTACTCGACCGCAATCCTCTCCTTGTTCGCCGCCAGCCATTCATCGAACGTCTGCAACGCCGGGTTCAGCTTTCGCGATTCCTCCAGGTTCCTCGCCCCGCAGAAGACCTCTTCAAAGTCGCGCTTGAACTGAAACATGTTTCCCAGGTCCTCGGCTCCCGGGAAGCCGAAGCCGCGGTACGCTTCGGGCGTAACGGCGTTGTAAACCACTTCCTGCCCCAGCACTTTGGAAAATGAAGCGGCCATCTGCGCACCCGTCAGGTGCCCTCCGGCAATTCCTACCGCGCGATTCTGGTATTCCTTGCCCCGCTGGAAAATGCCGTAGGCGCAGCGGCCGATATCCTCCGCTGCGATTCCCGGAAGTTTCTTGTCTCCCATCGGCAACGTGATCGCCAGTTTGCCGTCCGGTCCGCGCTTCGGCCCCATCCCGAAGGAAATGAAGTTGTCCCAGTAAAAAGACGTGAGCATCAATGTCGTGGGCACGCCGGACTCGGTGAAGAGTCGATCGGCGGAGCCCTTCGCATCGAAGTGCGGCACCTTGTACTTGCCCATCAGCGTCGGCATCCGGTCGTCGTCCAGCGGCACCCATCGCCGCGTGTCTTCAAGCGTGGACCAGATCACATGTTTCAGCTTTGCGTCCTTCGCCGCACGCGCCATCGCTTCGGCTTCGGCGTACTCCCGTTCCGGCGAGAAGTGGTCCCAGAAGAAAGTGACGCAGTACGCCGCATCCGCGCCGTCGAAAGCGCGGCGCAGGCTGGACTCGTCGCCGATGTCGGCCGCGACCACTTCCGCGCCCCCCGCCGCCAGCGCTTTCGCCTTGTCGGATTCCACGTTGCGCGTAATCGCTCGAGCCCGGAATCCTCCGCTTGAATCCGACTGAATCGCGCGTACCAGACCTCCGCCCTGTGCTCCAGTCGCGCCTAAAACGGCGATCGTCTTTTGTTCTGCCATGATGAACAGATGCCCGGGACTCAACGGTGGTCGCTAAACAGTTCCGGCCCCCCGTTCATCGCTGTAACCTCCAAACGGTGTAGCCGAAAGATACAGAAAAGGCAGGGGTTATACATGACGTTCACCCCCCGCGAAAGAATAAATCTTAATGAGCAAAATCGTAACCGCCCCAAAAATAGAGACGCCTTTGCATTCACTATGACCAAAAAGCTGCTTTTTGTAACGACGCTTCTGCTTGTGGTTGCTTTCGCCGCGATGGCGGCCGACGTGACCGGCAAGTGGACCTATGAACAAGCTGGGCGCCAGGGCGGAAATCCCGTCACGGTGACCTTGAACCTGACTGCTGCCGGCAACAACCTCACCGGCAATGTCAGCCGCCCCGGCCGCGATGGCAACGCGATGGAAACTCCCATCAGCGAAGGCAAAGTGGATGGCGACAACATCTCCTTCACCACCTCCCGCACCATGGGCGACATGACCATCAAAACGCAGTATTCGGGAACCATCTCCGGGAACGAAATCAAGCTGAAGATCACCAACCAGGGTCGCGATGGCAACCCGATGACCAACGAAGTAACCGCGAAAAAGGCCACCACCTAATCGCCCGAACCGCGCTCCCGGCGTGTGCTGCCGATCCGCGCGCGTTAGCAAACGTTCCTACTTCTCCAGGCGGCCTCGCTTCCAAACAGCGTCCGCCTGGAATTTTTTTGCCCCTACCTCCGGACCGGACGGCTGCCCGCAATCACGCGATAGTAACGCGCCATCCAGTAAGGCAGTATGTAGTCGATTCCCGCCGTCTCGATCAGGCCCGCTCCCCCTCCCCGCATCTGGAAAGGATTCGTCTGCCATACGAAATCCGACGGCGGCCGTTCCGCCACCGGAATCGGCAAGCAGGCGTTCTCCGGGTCGCCGCAAGTCGGAATGCGGCCGCGCCAGTCTACGAAAACGTCCCCTCGCGGACGCTGTAGCCAGGCATCCAGCAGTTGCCGCGTTTGGTTGTCGCGAGCCTCGTCCGGGCCGTGCAGGGCCCGGTCGATCATGTTGAAATGCGCGTTCTGGTGCGTGCGGGTCGTGCCGCGAACCACCGAATACGCGTTCTCGTAAAGACGGCGGGTGCTCCCGTCTTTTTCGAGGCGCAGAAGGCTGAATAGATTGATATAGGCCAGATTGAACTTAAAGTAGGAGCTGTGCTCGTCGGCCGAGTCGATCGCGAGCGGTAGCGAAACCAGGAAAGCGTGGCTCGAAGCGAAGCTCGAATATTCGGATTCAAAACGCTGCGGGTTGACGTGCCGGCCCACCTGGAGCAGCGTAAGTTGCTGGTCGGGACGAATAATGAACGTCGTGCTCACCGACCCGTCCGGCATGACGATGTTCCAGTTCCAATCCATCAGCTTTTGCAGCAGGCGCGTCGCGAGAGCCGCGACCGACGCCCGGATGCCGGGATCCGGCACCAGGTCGAAGGCCGTGCCCAGTCCGAAGAAAGCCCCCGAATACTGGTCACGGGACGTGTGGCCGATCCAGATCCAGTCCCGCCCGTTCAGCGTCGCCGGGTACGAGCCGTGTACCGATTCTTCGCTGCGTATCCCGGCGGCGTAGGGCGAATCCGCCGGCACCGCGCAGCGCGCCAGCAAGTCGCGGCCCGTCACATCCACCAGCAACGTCAGCCCGGCGAGAGCGGCGCGCACATTCGCCAGCGCCTCCGGCGAGCGCGTGACCCGGTAGCGAAACGCTTCGGCGGCCAGGTAGTGGCCTGTCCATAGCGCGGAGTCGCCGCCGCGGGTATAAGCCGCTATGCTTTCGCGATCGCTCGCGAAGATCGGGTTCAAAATGGTGCCGAACGGCATGTGCCGCTGGACGATGACGGCGTCGATGGCCCGTGCGTCGGATTCGGCGCACAGCAAAGGAAGAGCCGTAAACAGCAACGCCATGAAGACCCGGGAAACCTGAGGAAAAAGCATTGGCCTGACTGTTCCAATTGTACTCGTTCGGCAGCCGCCGGCACCCCAGCCGCTGTCCGCCCTCGCCAGGCATCCCCCGCGGGTATATTCTGGGGAATACCCATGCCCAGAACCAAGTCGCTGTACGGGGTGCATCCCGGGGTGTTGCTGACCCGGAAGTGGGTCGCCACGCTCAAAGGAAACACCGGCCGCACACTCGAAGAGTGGCTCGCGCTGGTGCATACCAAAGGCCCCAAAACGGAGACCGAGCGGCGCGTCTGGCTCCGCAAGGAACACGGACTCGGCACAAATTCCGCCTGGTGGATTGCCGGGCGCGCCGGCGGGAAGGGAGCCGAAATGGCCGACCCCGAGGCCTACCTCGTCGCCGCCGAACAATACGTCGAGAATATGTTCTCCGGCAAAAAGGCCGCGCTGCGGCCCATTTATGACAAACTGCTCCGTCTCGGCCTTGCCCTGGGCCGTGACGTCAAGGCCTGTCCTTGCCAGAGCATTGTGCCCCTCTATCGCAAGCATGTGTTCGCGCAGATCAAGCCGGCAGCCCTGACACGCGTCGACCTCGGCCTCGCGCTCGGCGCGCGCCAGGCCGAAGGCCGTCTCATCGATACCGGCGGATACGCCAAAAAAGATCGCATTACCCACCGGATTCCGATCTCCACACCCGCGGAGATCGACGACGAAGTGAAACGTTGGCTGCGGGTGGCCTACGAGGAGAATCAATGAGCCCACAAGAAGTTCTGGAGTTTTGCAAGGAACACGACGCGCGGCAGCTCGACCTGCGGTTCACCGATATTCCGAGCTTGCAGCATCACGTTTCGTACCCGATTAACGAACTGGAGCTGAGCAGCTTTGAAGAAGGCTTCGGCATGGACGGATCGAGTATCCGCGGCTGGGCGGCCATCCATGAGAGCGACATGCTGCTCATCCCCGACCCGAATACCGCGTTCATGGACCCGTTCGCCGAAATCCCGACCATCGTCATGTACGGCGACGTCAAGGATCCGATCACCAAACAGCGGTACGAACGGGACCCGCGCTGGATCGCCCAGAAAGCCGAGATGCACCTGAAAAATACCGGCGTCGCCGACACGGCCTATTTCGGAGCCGAAGCCGAATTCTTCATCTTCGATAACGTCAGCTTCGACCAGAACCAGCACTCCGGCTTCTATTTCGTGGATGCGGAAGAAGGCCGCTGGAATTCGGGACGCCGCGAGAACAATCTGGGCTACCGGCCGCGCTACAAAGAGGGCTATTTCCCCGTGCCGCCCACCGATCATTATCAGGACCTGCGCAGCGAAATGGTGCAGACCATGATCCAGTGCGGCCTCAACATCGAATGCCATCATCATGAGGTGGCGACCGGCGGCCAGTGCGAGATCGACCAGCGCTTCGACACGCTGGTGAAATCCGCCGACAACATGATGAAGTACAAATACATCATCCGCAACGTGGCTAATCAGTACGGTAAGACCGTCACCTTCATGCCCAAGCCGATCTTCGCCGATAACGGCAGCGGCATGCACACCCACCAGAGCCTCTGGAAGGACGGCAAGCCTCTCTTCGCCGGCGACTGCTACGCCGGAGTCAGCCAGATGGCCCTGCACTACATCGGCGGCCTGCTCAAACATGCCCGCGCGCTCTCCGCCATCATTGCGCCCACCACCAACAGCTACAAGCGCCTGGTGCCCGGATATGAGGCGCCGGTCAACCTCGCCTACTCGCGGCGGAACCGCTCGGCCGCCTGCCGCATCCCCATGTACTCGGCAAGTCCCAAAGCCAAGCGCGTCGAATTCCGGCCGCCCGATCCCGCCGCCAACCCCTATCTCGCCTTCGCGGCCATGATGATGGCCGGCCTCGATGGCGTCATGAACAAACTCAATCCGGGCGAGCCGCTCGACAAGGATATCTACGACCTTTCGCCCGAAGAGATGAAGAGCGTGCCTTCCATGCCCGCTTCGCTCGACGAAGCCCTGAGCTGCCTCGAGGACGATCACGAGTTCCTGATGCGCGGCGACGTGTTTACCGAAGAGTTGATCGACACCTTCATCGATTACAAGCGCAAGAACGAAGCCGAAGCCGTGCGGCTGAGGCCCCATCCTTACGAGTTCGCGCTGTATTACGACATTTAAGACCATGACAGGTTCCATCGTGCAGGTCGCCATTTCGCCGGGTGGACTTCCCAAACGGGCCATTCCGCAGGGCCTGGTAACACCGCTCGGAATCGAGGGCGACCTGCACGCCCACCCGCAGATTCACGGCGGCCCCTTGAAGGCCATCCTGTTGATCGCCGCCGAAGTGGTGGACGATCTCGCCGCCCGCGGGTACCCCGTCTTCTACGGCGCCTTGGGCGAGAACCTGACCACGCGCGGAATCCCGGTCCGCGACCTGCGCCTCGGCGATCGCCTTCGCGCCGGCGGCGCCATTATCGAAATCACGCAGCCGCGCGGCCCCTGTTCGGCGCTCGATATCTACGGTCCCATCAGGCACGAGATCTACGACGCGCTTGTCAAGGCCCGCGATCCTTCGTCGCCTCGCTGGGGCATGAGCGGCCTCTACGCCAGCGTCGTGCAGCCGGGCCCGGTCGGCCCGGGAGATATCGTTTCAGTCGTTGCCTCATTGGCTTGACGATGCCTGGTTCGCTCGACGCATTCCGCATGGAAGCGGGCCTCCCGGAAGGCGTGGTGCGCCGCGCCGAGTTGTTGGTGGATGCCTCGCCCGATCCCGCGCGGGCGGCACGCTGCCTCTCCCGTCTCCGCCAGGAATCGCCCGGCGGTTTCGAGCGGATCGCCAATTCCGCCGCCGCCCTGCGCGCTACCATCGCGCTGTTTTCCTATAGCAATTTCCTGGGCGAAGCGGCCGTCCGCCATCCCAATCGCATCCTGGAACTGGTCGAATCCGGCACCCTGTATCGCGTGTTGACCCGGGCGGAATTCGCGGCCGGTCTCGAGGCCCGCCTGGGACCGGGAAGCCGGATTCCGGAGGCCGTGGAACTGGCCCGCTACCGCCGCCGGCAACTCGCCCGCATCGCCCTCCGCGACGTGCTCGGCCTGGCTGCCCTTTCCGACATTACCCAGGAGCTGTCTTGTCTGGCCGACGCCATTCTCGATGCCGCCTACCGCCGCATCCGCGCCGGCCTCGTGGAACAATACGGAGAACCGCGGCTCGAGGACGGAAGACCTTGCGGATTCTCCGTGATCGCGCTCGGCAAACTGGGCGGCGCGGAGCTGAACTACAGCTCCGATATCGACCTCATGTTCGTCTACGAGGGCAAAGGCGAAACCGCCGGTCCCACTCCGATCGGCAACGGCGAGTTTTACAAGCGCGTCGCCAACCAGTACACCGCCCTGCTCTCCTCTTACACTCCCGAAGGCCAGTGTTACCGGGTGGACCTCCGGCTCAGGCCGGATGGAACCTTGGGCGAGGTCTGCATGTCCGCCGAAGGCGCGCGCAGCTATTACTCCGGGCGGGCGCGCGACTGGGAGAAGCAGATGCTGATCAAAGCCCGCGTGGCTGCCGGGGAACCCTCGCCGGGCGCGGCCTTGCTCGAATTCGTGGAGCCCCTCATCTACGAAACATCCCTCGACTTTCGCGCCGTGGAGGCCGTTTCCGAAACCCGCGCGCGCATCGGCGAGAAAATGGCCGCCCGTCGCGGCGCCCCCCAGGGGCTCGATGTGAAGCTGGCCCCGGGCGGAATCCGCGATATCGAATTCCTCGTTCAGTGCCTGCAGAGGCTGCATGGCGGCCGTGAGCGCTGGGTGCGGCACGGCGGAACGCTCATGGCGCTGTTCCGCTTGCGCGACAAGGGCCTGTTGTCCGACGTCGAATACCCCCGTCTCGCCACCGCCTACCAGTTTCTGAGAAATATCGAGCACCGCTTGCAGCTCGAAGACGACCGCCAGACCCACACCCTTCCCCGCGATCCGGAAAGGCTGGAGCTGCTGGCGCGCAAGATGCCGCCCGAGGGCACCGGCCGCATTCTCGACGCAGCCGCGTTCAAAGAGCGGCTGGACGCCCACCTTCATCGGGTGCGCCAGCTCTACACCCGCGTGATCTACGCGCAGCGGCCCTTTTACGACCTGCCCGCGGCCAGCGAGCCTGCCGAGCCGGAGCCCGTCCCAGACCGGCCCGGCGGTCTCTCCCATACCCTGGCTCACGCCCTCGACCGGCAGGCCCCGCAGTTCGCCGGAGCCGTGGCCGGCGCTGGCCTGCAACACGGCCGCCAGCGCTTCGAGCATTTTCTCGAGAAGGCCTTCGCCGCTCCCGAGGTTCTGGCGCGCCTCGAGTCGGATCCGCAGCTCGCCGCGGCCGTGCTGGACCTGTTCGAGCACAGCCGGTATTTTTCCAATGAGCTGCTGCGCTATCCCGAATTGCTCTCCGAGATCGGCGCCAGCCCGGAACTCGACGGCCCGGTGCTCGAAGACGGCGCCGGACTGCGCCGCTTCTACCGCCGCCAGATGCTCCGCATCCAGAGCCGCAGCGTCGTCGATGCCGCGCCCATCTTCGACACCCTCGCTCAGACCTCCATGCTCGCCGATCGAGTCATCACCTCGGCCTACCACATCGCGCTCGGCGCGGAACCTGCCGCCGGCGGACAATTGATGGTGATCGCGCTCGGCCGCCTGGGGATGCGCGAATTCGATCTCGGTTCCGACGCCGACCTGATCTTCGTGATCCCCGACGAGAGCGCCGCCGAACAGGCTTTCTGGACGCGCGTGGCCGAACGCATGATCCAGACCATCAGCTCCTATACCGGAGAAGGCGTGCTGTTTTCCATCGACACACGGCTTCGGCCCAACGGCCGCGAGGGCAACCTCGTGATCACCGAAAGCGCCTGCAATAATTACTTCGCAACCGCCGCCGAAGCCTGGGAAGGCATCGCCTTCATGAAGGCCCGCGCCGTGGCCGGAGATGCTTCCCGCGCCACCCGCTTCCTCAGTGAACTCCAGGCCGTGGACTGGCGCCGTTACGGCCAGGGCATGCGCTCCCGCGAAGAACTGTCGGCGATGCGCGCGCGCCTCGAACGCGAGCAGGGCGCGCGCAACCCCTTGAAGGCCGGCCCCGGCGGCTACTACGACATCGACTTCGCCCTCATGTACCTGCGGCTCCGCCGCGCCGGCATCTTCTACAAGGTGCTCAATACGCCGGAACGCATCGACGTCATCGAACAGACCGGACAGCTCGAGCCGCGGGAGGCGGCATTTCTCCGCGATGCCGCTACCTTCTTCCGCGCCGTGGACCACGCTTCCCGGATTTCTACGGGACATGCCGAGGGTAGCCTGCCCGCTTCGCACACCCAAATCGAGATCCTGACCCGTCTTGTGCGCCGCTGGACACCGCAACACCTGCACGGGGAAACACTGGAACGAGGCTTGCACTCCATCCGTCAAGAAACTAGAGAGTTCTTCGACCGGTTGTTCGGTCGAAAATGATGGTGGCGTTCGGTGCTGCCAACGATTAGGATAAAACGTACATGTTCCGATTCTGTCTGGCGGCAACGATGCTGTGTCTCCCCGCTTTTGCGGGTACCGATGCCCCATCGATCGATAACGCCCTGCACCAAATGTACAGCTTCAACTTCCCGGCCAGCCACCAGGTGTTGAACCAGTTGATTGCGGAACATCCATCCGATCCCCTGCCCTACGCATTCCGGGCTTCGGCGTACCTCTTTCAGGAACTGGACCGTTTGGGAATCCTCGAGAGCGAGTTCCTCACCGACGACGACCAGATATCCGAAAAGAAGAAGAAACTGGATCCGGACCCGAAAATCAAGGCAGGATTTACCCGGGCGGTTCAGGATGCCGAGGTTCGCGCCGATGCGGCCCTGAAGGAGAATCCGAATGACAAAAACGCTCTGTTTGCGATGTGCATCGCGCAGGGCGTGCTCACCGACTACACGGCCCTGGTCGAAAAGAAGCAGATTTCGAGCCTTTCTCCCGCCAAGCGGTCCAACACCTACGCGCAGCGGCTGCTGAAGCTCGACCCTAAGTTCTACGATGCCTACCTGACGGCCGGCTTCTCCGAATACATGGTGGCCAGCCTGCCCTTCTTCGTCCGCTGGTTCGTCAAGTTCGATAACGTCAGCGGCAGCAAGGAAAAGGGCATTCAGAACCTCCTGCTGACGGCCCGCGAGGGGCACTACTTCAAGGCCTTTGCCAAGATCCTGATCGGCATCGCCAGGCTGCGCGAAAAGAAACCGGCCGAAGCCCAGAAACTGCTTTACGAATTAGCGCAGGAATACCCCGAAAATCCGCTCTTCCGCACCGAACTGACCAAGCTCAACAACAAGCTGGGCGTAGCCGCCAACTAGGCTGCCCCCCTGGGCCCACTGTGAGACACTGTTGTCTCGTGGACTGCCCGATCCAGGTTGAGGCACTCAAGAAAAATTACGGCTCCGTCCAAGCGGTGAAGGGGGTCGACTTCGAAGTTCACCCCGGCGAGGTATTCGGGCTGCTGGGCCCGAACGGCGCGGGAAAGACCACCACAGTCGAGATCCTGGAAGGATTGCGTTCGCGGTCGAGCGGCCGCGTTTCGGTGCTCGGCTACGATCCCGAAGTGCAGACCAAGCTGGTGAAGGACCGGGTCGGCGTCTGCCTGCAATCCACGCGGCTTCAGGAAAAAATGAAGGTCCGCGAGGCCATGGAGATGTTCGCCGCCTTCTACACGCGCACCGTGGAGAGCACGGCCCTGCTCAAACGGCTGCAACTCTGGGAGAAGCGCGAAACCCTCTATACGAACCTCTCCGGCGGGCAGAAGCAGCGTCTCGCGCTCGCCCTGGCGCTGCTCAACGACCCGCAGGTGTTGTTCCTCGACGAACCCTCGGCGGGGCTCGACCCGCAGGCTCGCTTCGAGATCCACGAACTCGTGCAGGAACTGCGGCGCGAACAGCGCACCATCCTCCTGACCACGCACTACATCGAGGAAGCCGAAAGATTATGCGACCGCGTCGCCATCGTGGACGAGGGACGCATCATCGCCAGCGGCACCCCGCGGGAGATCCAGGAGAGCACCATCTCCAACTCGACGATCGAACTCGAACTGGCCGCGCCATTCACGAACGGCTCGCTTCCACCCTGGCAGGACGCCGCGAAAGCGACGCTCGATGAGACGCGCACGCGCATCGCCGTGATCTCCGCACGGCCCGCCCGCACCGTGGTTCAGATGGTGAAGTGGCTGGACGAAGAGCGCCTCGAACTGGCGGACATCCGCATCAAGCGGCCAACTCTCGAAGAGGCATTCATCGAGCTGACCGGAAAGAGCCTGCGCGAATGAGAGCCTACTTCGCTTTGTTCAAGAGCAACATGCAGTTGACCCTGCGGGACCGCACCGTCCTGTTCTTCAACTACCTGTTCCCGTTCATCTTCTTCTTCGCCTTCACCGAGCTGTTCAAAGCGGGCACCGGCTCCGGCATCGCTTACTTCGTGGGCACGGTGCTCACCATGGGCATTCTCGGCAACGGCCTGTGGGGCGCGGGCATGCGGTCGGTCCAGGACCGCGAGGCCAACATCCTGCGGCGCTACAAAGTGACCCCGGTGGGTCCGCTGCCGATTCTGATGGCCGCCATGGTGAGCGGCTGGCTGCTGTACCTTCCCGTCGTGGTCATCATTCTGGGGGTGGCCCACTGGCAGTACCAGATGCCGATGCCGCAGAACTGGATCTCCCTCTTCGCCATGGTTTCGCTCGGCGTGTGCGCCTTCCGCGCCATTGGCCTGATTCTGGCGGCCGTGACCAACACCATGCAGGAGGCGATGGTCGCCATCCAGCTTCTCTACATGCCCATGCTCTTTCTGAGCGGCGCGACTATTCCGGCGGCGATGTTGCCCAGATGGGCGCAGACTCTCGCTGAATTCATGCCGGCATCGTACCTGGTATCGGGCTTTCAGGGCATTTTCTTCCGCAACCAGACCCTGTTCGACAACGCCACCTCCGCCGGCGCCCTGGCGCTGACGATGGTGGTCGGCACGTTTCTCGCGGTCCAGCTTTTCCGCTGGGAAAAAGAGGACAAGATCGCGCCGCGCAACCGCCTCTGGGTGCTGGCCGTGATGGGCCCGTTCCTGGTGATGGGCTGCTACCGCGCCTACAGCCGGGAGCACCTCGGACAAAACCAGGCCTTCTTCCGCGACCTGCAACGCTCCGGCACTTTCATCGTTCGCAACACGCGCGTCTTCGTTGGCGACGGCAAGGTGATCGAGAACGGCTCCGTGATCGTGCGCGACGGCAAGATCGCGGACGTGGTCGAAGGTTCCGGCCCGGATCCCGACTCCATGAAAGCGGAGGTTGTGGAAGGCGCCGGCAAAACGCTGCTACCCGGCCTGGTGGATGTCCACGTGCACCTGGCCGGAGCCGCGGGCAACTCCGGTTCGGACAGCGATTACGACGCCTCCACCACCATGCCGCACGCCGCTGCCGCCTTGCTCTACAGCGGCATCGTCGCCGCGCGCAGCGTGGGCGACGGCCTGGACGCTTCCCTCAAGCTGCGCGCCGAAATCGCCGACGGCAGCAAACTGGGCTCCACCCTTTTCATCTGCGGCCCCATGTTTACGGCTGAGGGCGGCCACGGCACGGAGTTCCTGCGCAACCTGCCCGCCGCCGTCCGGGACAACGTCACCCAGCAGTTGATCCGCACCCCCAAGACTCCGGAGCAGGCGCGCGAACAGGTGCGCGAGCTCAAAAAGGCCGGCGTAGACGGCATCAAGGCGATTCTCGAAGCCGGCTGGGGCGCCGGCATGATCTACGACCGCCTGGACCTGCTGCTCATCCGCGCCGTGGCCGAAGAGGCGCATGCCCAGAACCTGCCGCTCGCCACCCACACCGGCGATGCGCGCGACGTCACCGACGCCGTCGAGGTGGGATCCGCATCGATCGAACACGGCTCCTGGCGCGACGAACTGCCCGATCCGCTGCTCCGGCGAATGGCGCGGGAGGGCGTATTCCTCGACCCCACACTGGTGGTCGCGGCGGCCTACACGCAATTCTACGCGGGCAAGTCCGACGTGCTGAACAACTCCCTGGTGCAGCAGGTGGTGACCGCGCCGGTCCTTAAAGGAACGCGCGACTTCATCGTTTCGGGCAAGTCCGTCAACGCGGCGCGGCAGAGCCTGTTCGAAGGGGCATTGAAACAGGCCGCCGATAACCTGGTGCGGGCCTGGAAGGCCGGCGTCCCGCTCGCCATGGGTACCGACTCCGGCAACCCGCTGGTGTTCCACGGCCCCTCGCTGCACGAGGAACTGAAGCTGTGGGTGAAGGCGGGAATCCCCGCCGCCGTGGCCCTTCAGGCGGCCACATCGGGTGGCGCGAAACTGCTCGGCGCCGCGGACCGCTTCGGCACCATCCGCAAGGGCCTGGATGCGGACCTGCTACTGGTGGACGGCAATCCACTCGACGAGATCGGCGCCACCGAACGCATTTCCCTGGTGGTGTTCAAAGGCGAGCGGCTGCGGCGGTCGTCTCTCTTCGATCAGAAATAGGCGGCGAGGGCAGCCTCGATTTCGGCGCTTACCAGTTCCGGCGATTCGAGGGGAAAGTAGTGGTTCCGTCCTTCGAGCAGGACGTCCCTGGCGCGCGGAAAGTGCGACGCGAGGCCCGGATCCGTGGGTGAGGTGCTGAGGTCGAATTCGCCCGGCGTCCAGAACCTGCCCGCCCTCACGACCACTACCGGCGCGCCGACCCTGGCAAGCTGCGGGTGCAGGTTCGATTCGGCCGCGATGGAATTCTCGTAAATCGAAGCCTCCACCTGCGGCGGGCAGGCAATCACGAAGCCATCGCCGGAGGCCGCCGGCAGCAGTCCCCATTCGCAGTAGTCGCGTAAAACACGCGGATCCCACGAAGCGAACGGAGGCCGGGGGCGGAATCGTTCGAACATTTCATCCGCCGACTTCCAGAGCGCGCGGCGCTTGCGGATGAACCCGGCTTCGAGCGGCGGCCGGCCATACCACTCTCGCGGAAAGATGGTGGCATCGAGCAGCAGGATCGCGCCGAAAGCTTCGGGCCGCGCGATGGCCGCAGCCACGGCGGTGTGGCCGCCCATGGAGTGCCCCACGGCGAGCCCGCCGCGGATTCCGAGGTGCTGCATCAGGAAGGCCGAATCATCGGCGAACGGCTGCCAGGGACACGGCGGCTCCGGCTTGCCGCTGTGCCCGTGGCCGCGCAGGTCCAAGGCGAAACAATGGCGGCCCGGGAGCCGCCGAATGCTCTGGTCCCAACAGCGGCCGTGAAAACCGGTGGCATGAAAGAAGACGAGCGGCGGTCCCGAGCCGTCCCATTCCCAGACGGCCAAATTCAGTCCGCCGCGCGCGATCGTGAGCTCGCGCGGCGAGTCGGTTCGCTTCAAAGCCCCAGCTCCGCCACCAGAGCGGAAGCCTTTTCCACGTCCTTGAGCATCCAGATGAGGAAGCGCACATCCACGCTGATGTTCCTCGCCACTTCGGGGTTGTAGCCGAAATCGTTGGCTACATTTTCCCAGGGCCGGTCGAAGTTCAAACCGACCAGCTCACCGCGCCCGTTCACTACGGGACTGCCGGAATTGCCGCCCGTAGTGTCGGCGTCGGAGAGGAAATTCAGAGGAATCTTGGCGGCATCGGTTCGCCGCGCGGCCTCCATCACCCGCTCCGGTACGGCGAACGGCTCCTGGCCCGTGTGCTTTTCGAGCATACCCGCCAGCGTGGTCTGCGGAGTGTAGAAAACGCCGTCGCGCGGCGTGAAGCCCTTGACGTGAGCCAAGCTGACGCGCAGCGTGCCGTTGGCGTCCGGGGCAACGGGTTTGCCGGCGTGCGCGATGACGGCCTTCCGCCATTCGGGCCGCAGCCGCGCCACGGCCCCATCGCGGGTGCGGCTCGCCATCTGCCATGCCCGCAGTTCCGGCTCGAGCGCAAATGCCAGTTCGAGCAGCGGATCGCGGCGCGCGTGGAGTTGCGCGGTGGTCTCTTCGAACATCTTGAGCCGCTCGGCCGCGCTGGTCACCCTGGTGGCGCGATATAGGGCCGCAACGTCAATGGGACGGTCCAGCGCCGCGATCCGCTCGGCGGCTCCCAGGCTGCCGGCCTGCGCCAGCCAGGATGCGAGCAGGGCCTGGTCCGCAGGCTCGAAGAAGCTCGTCTGCTCGCGCTCCAGCCGGGCTTGCAAGGCAGGAAGTTCGCGGCTCATGTAGTCGGGATCGCGCTCCGCATCGGGCTTGGCCCGCTCCGCGGCGAGGCGCACCAGGGTGGTCGCCTGCTTCAACGCGAGCGCCCCGTTTTGCAGAATGCCGAACAGGAAATCGCGGGTGGCGGTCGCCCGCTGGCCGGCGGCCAGCCGGTCGAGTTCCCGTTTGGCCGCGACGGATGCCGCAAATTCCGGCCGCGCCGCGGCCCACGCCAGCACCGCCTCGTCCTGCGCCTGCTGCTTTTCGACGATGCCGCCGCGGCGCAATCCGGCAAGCTGCCCTTCCGCGTTGGTATGCGAATTGTTGAGGCTCTTCAATGTTGCCGCCACGGCCAACGCGCCCGCCGCGTTTCCGCGCATCTTTTCCTCGAGCAGCCGGATCCACTCGCCGTATACGCGCGCTCGCAGCCCGAAGCGGAAATCGCGCTCGTTGGCCATCTCCCCGGCGGTAAGCGCCCGAATGGTTCGCCCGGGATAGCCGAGGACCATCACGAAATCGCCGGGGTTCACCCCGGTGCGCGCGATCGGGAAGTAGAATTGGGGGCGGTAGGGCTTGCCGTCTTTGTAAGCGCGGGCGATGGAGAAATCGCCCGTGTGACGCGGCCAGCGGAAATTGTCGTCCTCACCGCCGAACTCGCCCACCGCGCGCGGAGGCGCATACACCAGCCGGATATCGGTGAGATCGAAACTCTCGATGAGCGTGTACCACAGCCCGCCCTCGAAGGCCGCCACGCTGCACCGCATGCCCGGCGTCTTCTCACAATCCGCCACCAGCTTCTTCTCTTCGGCTTCGATGGCCTTGCCGCGCGCGAGGTCGTCCGCGCCCGCAGGGATGGCCGCGTGGATCTGCTTCGTGACGTCGGTGAACTTGTGGGGAACGGTGATACGCGCGGTCCGGCCGCGCAGCTCCTCGGCCTGGGTGCGGGCGAGGAAGCCGTTCGCGATCAGGTCGCGGTCGGGCCGGCTGTGCTCCTGCACGATGCCGAAGAAGCAGTGGTGATTGGAAAGAATCAACCCGTCCGGCGAGACGAATGCCGCCGAGCACCCGCCCGTGCTCACGGTGGCCGCCAGCAGGCCGGTGCCATTGCGCGGATCCCAAAGACGCGAAACCGGCAACTCGAGGCCGGCCGAGCGCAGCCGGGCCGCTCCGAGTTCCAACACCTGCTGCGGGGTCCACTTTCCCTCTTCCGCGTGAAGCGGCGCGATCAGCGCGGCCGCCAGCGCCAGCCATTTCCAATTTCCGGTCATTCTCATGGCAGTACCACTACACGATAACAGGGGTGCGAATTGTGGATCCGGACCTTGGCTTCGCCGGGCCCGGAGAGATAGTCTGGGCTGGGGGCGGGTGTAACTCATGATCATTCGCAAGCAGCAGTTCGACACTCTGACGACCTCGGCGGAGTCCGGATATATCGAGGGCGCCGTGCGGCACCTGCGGCAATACGACCCGCTGCTGGCCGCTGCCGCGGGCCAGGCCGGCCTGGAGCAGGTGGCCGGCGAGGGGCTCGAGAAGGCGCGGCGCTACAACCTGGGCAGCGGCCGGGAGTTGCAGCTTTACCTGCAACTCATGATGTCGCTCGGCAGCGCCTTCGATACCGACCCGCAGTTCGCCTGGCTTCACCCTTTCCTTCGCGAGATGGAAGGCGTGGGCACCATGGAGCGGGCCCGGCTGCTGCACTTTCACGCACGCGCGTACCTGGAACGCGCCTACGGCGACAAGGGCGAGCATGGCCAGAAAGCCCTGGAGCGGACTCTGCAACTCACGCGCGACCGGCTGCAACGAGCGGGCGCCGATTTCGATACCAGCGGCCCCAAGCTGATGGAATGGCTCCACCCGCAGCGCATGGAGTACCTGGATTCCGAGGCGATCGCCGGCCTGATGGCAACCGCCCGGAAGCAAGCGGGCGAGGCCGGATTGCCCGGGCCCGAGGGAGCGGTCTTCCTGTTCCTGCCGATGTTCGCCTTCGGCCACCGCGTGTGCGCCGACCCGCTGCACCCCTGGCTCCGGAAAGAACTCGCGGACCGGGACGCCGCGGACTCGAGCGCCCGGATGGACCGGCTGATCGCACGCACCCACACCTACCTGACGATGATGTTGCGGCAGCTCAAGCTGTCTTCGGCGGGTTCCAATCCACGTTAGGCGATGCGGTGCTAGGTTAAGGATCATGACCTCCAAAGAGATTCTTGCGTTCATCTCCGGCGTTGGGCTTGTGCCGATCGTACGGACCTCGAGCGCCGGCTCGGCGGTGCGCGTGGTGGAGGCGCTGTACGAAGGCGGCATCCGCGCCGCCGAAATCACCATGACGGTTCCCGGCGCGGTGGGCGCGCTGGAACGGTGCGCGGAGCAGTTCGGTTCGCGCCTGGTGCTCGGCGCCGGCACGGTTCTCGACCCCGAGACGGCCCGCATCTGCATGCTGTCGGGAGCCGAGTTCTTCGTCACACCCAGCCTGCGCCCGAGCACTATCGAGATGGCCAAGCGGTATTCGAAGGTGATTTGCCCGGGCGCGCTGACGCCGACGGAGGTCCTGGCCGCGTGGGAGGCGGGGGCGGACGCGGTGAAGATCTTCCCGTGCGGCAACGTAGGCGGGGCGAAGTACATCAAGGCGCTGCGCGGACCTTTTCCCCACATCGAAATGATTCCGACCGGCGGCGTGAACCTCGAAACGATCGGCGACTTCCTCAAGGCCGGCGCCTGTGCCGCTGGCGTGGGCGGCGAACTGGTGGATGTGAAACTCGTGAATGAAGGCCGTTTCGACCTGATTGCCGAACGCGCGCGCCAGTACCTGGCCGCCATTGCGAAGGCCCGCGAAGAAATGAAAGCCGCGGCTGCTGCGTAGCGGGCGCGGTAGTGGCTCCGGTTGATTGAATTTGTGCGTGCGCGCGGCCGGACTGCGCCGAGTGTCCGGAAATGGGATTAGGTTCGTTTGGCACGGTGGAGATGCGCGGGTCTGTGGGCGGGGGCGTTGGGTCGGCGGTGCGGGAATCGGTTGAATCCAGTGGTGCGTTCGCGGGGCCGGGCTGCGCGGAGTGTCCGGAAATGGGATTAGGTTCGTTTGGAACGGTTGAAATTGGCTCGTCCGGGGGCGGGAGCGGCGGACCGGCGGGGGACTCGGCGGCAGCGGCGCGGGGGGCCTGACGGAGTTGGAGAAGGTCTTTGAGGGCGCGGTGGTACATGCGGTGGAGGCGGGTTTCATGGCGGTGGATTTGGGTGAGGGTGGGGGTGGCGGCGAGGGATTCGAAGGCACCGGCGACGGATTGGAGCGAGGGCAGTCCTTCGCAGGGGCCGACCTCCTTTTCGATGAGGCTGGTTTCGATGGCCCAAAGGCGATGCATGCGCCAGTAGGAGGCGACCATCTCCTGGAGGAGGGCGGACTCGACGGCATCGGGGTCGGGGAAGCGGACGAGATAGTGCTCGACGAGGGTGTCGAAGCCCTCCGCGGATTCGCCGCGGATGACGATGTTGCGGGAGAGAGCCCCATGTTTGAGCGCGTTCCGGGCGGAGCGCTCTTTTCCTTCGGGAGTTACGGGGCCGCGAGAGCGTTTGCCGTTGGCGCGGGACGCATCGATTCTACGTTGTGAAGACATAGGCGGGACTGACGATAGCACGGCGGTAAAGGGGTAACTGGGCTAAGTGCTTATCTGTCAAAGCGGGATGGCGTGTGAACGGTTTTTCGGGAAGGGGCCGTTTTCGACGCTGGAAGCCGGCAGGGGGTATGTGGTGAGGTTTCGGGAGACTGCGCGGGCTGAGCCGTCGCGCCAGCAGGTGCTTCGCCGGGTCGGCTTGCCCGTGACCGTGGGCGCCGGTCGAGGGCATCGAAAGCTTTAGCCCTGGGCTAGCGCGGGAGGCACGGATGATCCTAATGCTCTCCGACGTGCCGCCCGCCTGGGCGTTGATCACTGAAGCGGGCCTCGCGCAAACGAAGGGACGATAGTGGCCAGACCGGATTTAAGGGACTCGCTTAAGCAGCGCGGCTCGCCCTGAATCGGGATCGCCAATGAAAATGTGAATCAGATAAGGTGGCCTCTGACGCCGATTGTTGCCGACAACAGCGAAGGTTTCTGCCGATTCGCAGCTACGTTCGGAGTTCCCCAGTGCATTCAGCAGGTTACCGGCGAGCAAGCCCCGGTAACCTTCGGTACCGGACGGCGCGAAGCCTAGATGCGAGTTTTGGGAGCCCCCTTCCCTTTGTCAGGATGGATTTGGTCTACAGCGGCCCGGAGCGGTCAAGGGCGCACCGGTTTGTGGCGCGGCGGAGCGGACCCTTGACGGCGAGGACCGCTGTGGAAAGTCGAGAGGGAGGGAAGGGGGCGGCCCGCGCCGGTTCAGCGGTTCCCGATCAAGGTTGGCCGCCAGGCACGCACGATGTTCTCGAACTGCTGGCCGTACCCCATGGCGTCCGGGTATTGCTGACATCCAGCCACGAGCGCAAACACCCGGAGCATGTCCAACGCGATCGACGTATCCACTCCCCACACGTCGGTCAGGTCGAAGCCGCCGCACTCGATGGCATTCCACCAGGCCAGCAGGAAGTTGGCGACGATGCGGCTTTGTCCGGTGTCGCCTGCGCGATCTGGATGAGACGCTCCAGCGCGGCCCTGGATTTGTCCGGCACTCGGCTACGCATCTTCGTCACGTTCGCCGGGGCCGTCGTCATCTTCGGCGGAGATGGCGTCCAGCAGTTCGCGCTTTTGCTTTTCGAGCTTGGCCGGATGCGTGGCCCGATGGATCTCCTGAAGCTTGCGGATGGCCAAGTGCTCGTAAATCTGCGTGGTGTTCAGATCGGCGTGCCCGAGCATCTGCTGGATGAAACGGGTGTCGGCGCCGCCTTCGAGCATCAGCGTGGCCATGGTGTGGCGGAACAGATGGCAGGCTCCCTGCTTGCCCAGTTTGGCCGCGTCCACATAGTCACGCACCACCTGGCTGAGGTAGCCGAGCGAGAATGGCTCTCCGTTATGGCACACGAAGATGGTCTTGTCGTCCGGTTCCGAAGCCAGTTGCGGGCGCGACTCGGCCAGGTACTTGCGCACCCAGGCCGCGGCGCGATCGCCGATCGGAATCACACGGTCCTTCTTGCCCTTGCCCTGCCGGATGGTCACCGTCAGGCGCTCCAGTTTGAGATTCACCAGTTCGAGCCGCCGCATTCCGGTTGAGTACAGCGTCTCCAGGCTGGCGCGATCGCGCAGTCCCAAGGGAGAACCGCGCCTTGTCCACCGGGATCACCGGATTCACCAGGCGCACCGCGCCACGCTGGAGCGCCGCGTCCGACAGCCGGAACGGAATCACGCCGTGCGGGTAGCTGGCCATCTCGACCGGCACCACTTCCGCCAGCACCGTCGGATGCCACTTCCCCCGCCGGTCCACCGTGTGCAGCACCAGGTACTTCTGAAACAGCCCGACGCTCGACACCACGTAGTGCGCCAGGTAATACCGCTGCATTCCGTCGCACTGGTATTGGACCTGCAAGAACCAGGCCGCCAGCATGGCAATGATGCCGAAGAAAATTGCGCCGCCCCGGCGCTGAAACCCGTGCCGCGGCCATCCCTTCGGCGTGCTGAAACCGACATCCCGCTCATGCGTTCACTCCCCTCGGTTCGCTGCTGCTCCTTGAAGCCGCGTGAGGGCCTTTTCGCGTGCCAGCGCTCGCTTGACGTGCGCGGCTCGTTTGGCGAGTTCTGCGTTCTGGAATGGGACGACTGTTGGGGCGATGCGCGCTTTGCGTGTTTGCAGCCGGAGT
>CAWIJL010000017.1:0-358851 GCA_963836405.1 uncultured Solibacteraceae bacterium | reverse complement strand
TTTTCTATCTGCCCGGCGAGAATGGCCGCTGGAACCCGCTCCACCTGCGCAACGCGGTCAGCTATCTGGCGCGGACCCGCGTCTTCGACCGCATTGTGCCGCTCGACGATTTCGACGTTGAGCTGGCGGCCATGCTCCGCGAGCACCTCCGCGTGCCCGGCATGGGAGAAACCACGGCCCGCTACTTTCGCGACAAGCTGGCTATGCGCATGCGCGCCGCCGAAGCCGGCCTGAACGTACCCGATTTCATCCACGTGCTGAATCACGGCAGCCTCGCCGCGTTTCTCCACCGCGTCCCGCCGCCCTGGATCCTGAAGCCCCGCTCCATGGCCGGCGCAATCGGCATCCGCAAGATTCATGACGCGGACGAATTCTGGACCGCCGTCGGGAACCTCGGAGACGAGCAGTCCGATTACCTGCTGGAACGCTTCGTCCCCGGCGATATCTTCCACGTCGATTCCATCGTCTCTGAGGGCGAGATTCCGTTCGCTCTCGCCAGCGCCTACGGCACTCCGCCTCTCGAGGTGGCCCACGGCGGAGGGATCTTCACCACCCGTATCCTGGAACGCGACTCGGAAACGGCCGCCCGTCTCCTGGCGGAAAACCAGCGCGTCCTGAAGGCCCTCGGCATCGTGCGCGGCGTCTCTCACACCGAGTACATCCTCGGCCGCGACGATGACCGGCTCTACTTCCTCGAAACCTCCGCGCGCGTCGGCGGCGCGCATATCGCGGAGTTGGTGGAAGCCGCCGCGGGAATCAACCTGTGGGCGGAGTGGGCGAAGGTTGAAATCGCCGGCGGCCGTACGCCGTACCTCGTCCCGGAATTCCGCCGCGATTACGCCGGCCTGCTGGTTTCCCTCGCGCGCATGGAACAGCCGGACACCACTCCGTTCAACGACCCGGAGATCGTCTGGCGAATGTCCGAACCGCACCACGTCGGTTTGATCGTGCGCTCCCCCAGCGCCGCCCGCGTCCGCGAGTTGCTGCACGATTACGCCTCCCGCGTGGCGCGCGACTATCATGCCTCGGCCCCGCCGCCCGCTCGACCCATGCACTGAGAGCTGGCACGATCTACATCGAGGCTTTCCATCCTTCCGCCTTTCAGCTAGGCTGGAGACCGAGAGGAGCGTGGAAGTTTGAAGAAAACGCTGGCCGCCGCCGCTGTGCTGTTCAGTTTCGCGGCGCCTTACGGCCGGGCCGCCGATGCCGACGAGCAGGCGATCCGAAAAGCCGTGCTGGAAGTCCACACCCGGATGAATTCCGCTATGCGAGAACTGAACCCCGACAAAATGTTCGCGTCGATTCTCGACGCCGGGCCGGGCACGATCATCGATGACGGCGTTATGCGCGCCAGTCGTCAGGAAGCCCTCGAAGCCGTCCGCCGCGGCATCCAGGCATTCACCGGCGTGGAGCGCAAATACGACCGCACCGACGTCACCGTGCTCGCGCCCGGCGTCGCCTTGCTGACCGCCAATGGGACGGCGACCTTCGTCCTCTCGGACGGGCGCACCTTCTCCTCGCCCTTCGCGTTGACTGAAGTGTTCGTCTTGCGCGGCGGCGAGTGGAAATTGGTTCACGGCCACCATTCCATTCCGAACCCGCAATAATCGCGAGGCGCGCGCGTTCAGGCGCCGCCACCGGCCGCCCGCCCGATGGCCGTTTCCACAACCAGCACCAGTTCGCTCGCTTTGAAGGGTTTCGCCAGAAACCCGGAAACCACCAGGCCCGGCAACTGGCGCATGGTCTGCTGCTCCGGGAACCCGCTCACGATAACGACCGGCAACTCCGGCCGGCCCCCGCGAATCTCCTCCAGAATTTCCACGCCGCCCCGGCCGGGTATGCGAATGTCCAGCAGCACCAGCGATATTCCGGGATAACCCGCCAGCATCTCCCGCGCCTCGTCGCCATTTGCCGCCGCTATTACCGCGAACCCCTTCCGCTCCAGGGCCCGGCTGGCGATATCCCGCACCACGGCCTCATCGTCCACCACAAGAACGGTGCCGCGCCGCCCCGCTTCACCGCCGTTGCCCCCATCCTCCGGCGCGCGAACGGCCGGAAGCAGCACCGTCATCCGCGTGCCCTCGCCCGGAGCCGATTCGACGTGGATGGCCCCCTTCTGCGTGCGGACGATCCCCGCCACCGCCGCCAGTCCCAGGCCGCGTCCGGCGAACTTGGTGGTGAAGAACGGCTCGAAGACCCGGGCCCTCGTCCTTTCGTCCATACCGCACCCCGTGTCCCCCACCTCGACATAGACATATTCCCCGGGCTCAAGTTCCAGGCCTTCGCCTTTCGTCCGGGTCCAGGCGCCAGTGCGAATCGTGATGGTGCCTTCGCGATCCCCGATCGCTTCGGCGGCATTCAACACCAGATTGGTGAAAATCTGCTGCATCTGGCTGGGGTCCGCCTCCACCGGATCGAGACCGGCCGCCAACTCCAGAACCAACCCGATCTTCTTCGAAATCGAAGGCCTGACGATCTCTGTCAGTCCGGCGAACAGCGCGGAAAGGTTCACCTGTTCTAACAGCAGGCGCCCCTTGCCGGAATAGGCCAGCATCTGCCGTGTCAGGTGCGCGGCCTGCTCCCCGGTGCGCACGACCAGGTTCAGCAGGGGCTGCACTTCGTGGTCCGGCGGCAGCAGATCCTGCGCCAGGCTGGCGTTCCCGATCACACCCACCAGCAGATTGTTGAAGTCGTGAGCGATGCCCGCCGCCAGCAGCCCGACGCTCTCCAGTTTCTGCGCCTCCAGAACGCGCCGCTCCAGCTTCCGCCGCTCCGTCAGGTCGATCGCGAAGCACAGGTTGAGCGGCGGCTCGCCTTCCACCCGGATCGCCCCGAGCAGTACCGGAACGCGCTCTCCGTCCTTTCGGATGTACTCTTTCTCGAAAGGCCCGAACGAGCCCGACGCCAGCAGCTCGTTGGCGGCCCGCAAGGAAGATTTCAGGTGTTCGGGCGGAGTCATTTCGCGCCATACCAGGCGTCCGGCTTCCAGGTCTTCGCGGCTGTAGCCCACCATTTCCAGGAAAATGTCGTTGGCTTCCAGAATGCTGTCGCTGTCGGAGCTGAAGATACCGATAATGTCCGATTCGTACAGACGCCGGAATCGCCGCTCCGCCTCCCGCAGGCGCCGCTCCGTGGTTTTGCGTTCCGTGATGTCGATGAACAGCCCGATCGACCCCTGCGATTCGCCGCGCGCGTCGCGCAGCGGGCAGGCGAATGCCAGCTCCTCGATCACCCTTCCGTCTGTCTGCACCAGGGTCAGTTCCTGCCCGCAAACGAACCGGTTTTCGCGCGCTGCAACCTGCATGGGGAGGTCGGAGCCCGCCACCTCGCGGCCGGCCTCGAATACGCGAAACGGCAGCAATCCGGCGGCCTCGCCGGTTTTGGAAGCGTTGACCGAAGGCGAAACCGCCAGCATCTTCGCGAATGCAGGGTTCACGCGCACCCGCCTGCACTCCCGGTCCGTGGCGATGCCGATCCCCACCGGCAAAATCGAAGCCAGGGCTTCGAAAGACCGTACCTGCACAGCCAGTAGGTCGCGCTGCCGGATTTGCGCGGTGAGGTCGGTGAGGACGATCGCGACCGACCCGCCGGACAGCCGCCCGAACGCGCACTGAAGTTCCAGATCCGTCTCCAAGCCGCGAACGCGCAGCCGCTCGCGGCCGGACCCATCGGCCAGACGCGCGCCGGCAATGGGCCGGTCTTCGGCAGCCACCAGATCCAGGAAGTTGCGGCCGCGGATTTCGCTGCCGAGCAGTTCCTCCGCCCGCCGGTTGGCGAACGTCACCTGCCCGTCAGCGGCGGCGGCGCAGATGGCTTCGGGCGCGCCTTCTAGCAGTTCTTCGTAGAACTGCAGGTCCCTGCCTTCGCTGGGAATCATGTTTCAATTCCATCATGATTCGGCGGGCCGTGAAACTAGCCGTCCGACTCGAGCGACGCCACCAGCTCCTCGGATTCGTCGGCGAGCTTCGAGATCAGTTGCGAGCCGTACTCATAGCCTTTGTCGAATGCCTGCAGGTTCAGTTTTTGCAGAGCCGGCGGCACCGAATCGCCCACCGCCTGCCGCAGCGCATCCGCCTCCAGCAGGCCCGTCACGGCGCCGAAGAAGCCCACCATCACGACGTTGAGCACCACCTTGCGGCCCAGTTCTTCCGCCAGTCGCGTGGCCGGCACCCCAAACGCGCGAACTCCCGCCGGATACTTGTCCACCCGCACCAGTTCCTGCTCGGTGATCAGGATGCCGCCCGGCTTCAACTGCGGGACGAAACGCGTGCAGGCCTCCTGGCTCATGACTATCAGAACGTCGGGCTGCGTTACGTACGGATACAGAATCGGATCGTCGGACAGGATCACCTGCGCGCTCGACGATCCGCCGCGCGCCTCCGGACCGAAGCTCTGGGTCATGGTGGCGTAGCCGCCCTGGAAGATCGCTTTGGCCTTGCCGATCACGGCCGCTGCCAGAATCACTCCCTGCCCGCCGAATCCGGCAATTCGAATTTCCGTCAGCCTTCGCAGCATGATACCTCCGGTTCCGCGTAACGATCGCCCAGCGATTCCACCATCTGGTGCTTCAACAGCTCCAGGTAGTCCGGGCGGTCGCGGTCCACGAACTTGCCCACAATAATCTCACCGGCCTTGGTCAGCGCACAGTCGGCCGTGGACGCGCCGTTGCGCACCTTGCTGACCTCTTTGTAAAACTTCATCGCGTCCAAACCGTCTCCCATCTTGTTCCGCCGCTGGTACAGCGTGGGGCAGGGCGAGAGCACTTCGATGAAACAGAAGCCCTTCTTCTTGAACATCTCCTCCATCGACCGGCTGAGCTGCTTCACGTGATAGGTGGTCCATCGCGCCACGTACGCCGCACCCGCCGCTTCGGCCAGCGCCACCAGGTTGAAGGAAGGCTCGAAAACGCCGTAGGGCGCGGTGGCGCTGATCACCTGCGACGGCGTGGTCGGTGCCGTCTGCCCGCCCGTCATCGCATAGGTCAGGTTGTTGACGCAGATCACCTTGATGTCCATGTTGCGCCGCGCAGCGTGAATGAAATGGTTGCCGCCGATCGCAAACAGGTCGCCGTCTCCCGAATAAACCACCACCTGAAGCTCCGGGTTCGAAAGCTTGAGCCCGGTGGCGAACGGAATGGCGCGCCCGTGCGTGGTGTGAAAAGAATCGAGGCTTGCATAGCCGGCCACCCGGCCCGTGCAGCCGATGCCGGACACGATCGCCACCTTGTCCAGGTTGGCGTGCGACGATTCCAGCGCCCGCGTGAAACAGTTCACCGTGGTGCCGATGCCGCAGCCCGGACACCAGATGTGCGGGATCCGGTCCATGCGCAGAAATGGCTCTACCGGATTCCGGGCGCCCTCGGGTATTTCCATCGGAATTTCCAGCGTTGTCTCGTTCATCGGGCCGCCTCCACAATCGCGTTCAGAATCGCGTCCGGGTTATGCACTCCGCCGCCGGCATGGCTCACCGGCACTACCTTCGCCTTCCCTGCCGCCGCGCGCATTACCTCGAGCACCATCTGTCCCAAATTCAGTTCCGGAACCACAAAGGCCTTTACGCGTCCCGCCAGTTCGGCGATCCGCTGCTCGGGAAACGGCCACGCGGAGATAATGCGGAACTTGCCCGCGCGGATGCCCCGCTCGCGCGCCATCTGCAGCGCCCTTTGCGCCACCCGCGACGTGATCCCGTAGCTCACCACCACCACTTCGGCGTCCTCCAGGTGCTCGGTCTCGCACAAGGCGCGGCCGTTCGCCAGCGGCTTCAGCTTGTCCTGAAGGCGGCGCACCATGCGGTCTTGCGTTTCCAGGTTCATGCTCGGGTAGCCGCGCTCGTCGTGCGTCAGTCCGGTCACATGAAACCGGTATCCGTCGCCCGCTTTCACCATATCGGGCACCTGGTCGGGACCGGGTTCGAACAGCCGGAATTCCTCAGGTGTCTTCTTCGTGTACCGGCGCGGCGTCACCTCGATCTCGCCCGCCTCCGGAATCACGACTTTCTCCGTCATGTGGCCCACGCACTCGTCGAGCATCATCATGACCGGAACGCGAAACTCCTCTGCCAGGTTGAAGCCGGTGATCGTCAGGTCGAAGCATTCCTGCGGGGAGTTCGGACACAGCGCGATGATCCCGTAGTCGCCGTGCGAGCCCCAGCGCGCCTGCATCATGTCCGCCTGCGCGGGCAGGGTCGGCAGCCCCGTGGACGGACCGCCGCGCTGCACGTTCACAAACACGCAGGGCGTCTCCGTCATGGCGGCGTAGCCGATGTGTTCCATCATCAATGAGAAACCGGGACCAGACGTGACCGTGAAAGCCTTGGCCCCGCCCCAGACCGCTCCCTGAAGGGCGATCGAAGCCGCCAACTCGTCTTCCATCTGGATGAAAACGCCGCCCACGGTGGGAATCCGGGAGGCGAAGCGCTCTACCACTTCGGTGGACGGAGTAATGGGGTAGCCTGAGGCAAATCGCGCACCCGCTGCGAGGGTTCCCTCACAGCAGGCATGGTCACCGTCGAGAAAATGTACACCCGTGAGAACCCCTTTGGGGTCAGCGTGCATAACGAGCTCCAAAAATCGCAAAATCGGGGCAGTACATCCCGCACAGGTCGCAGCCGCTGCATTTGTCGGCCGAAACTACGTTAGGTGGATGATAACCCTTGGAATTGTAAGCGGAAGAAAGGGCCAGCACGTGTGTAGGGCAGAACTCGACGCAGAATCCACAACCTTTGCAGCGCTCTACAGTGATGGCAACGAAGCCTTTGGCCATGAACAGCCCTCCAGTTTTTTCCGTTTGGCACCTGCACGCACAGGGCCAATTGGGAGATTAAGGTCCAATAAGTATTGTTTCACGTGAAACAGTCAACAACCGTCATTTCCCCCTCCAACTCGTTAAGCCCGGCAAAGACTGCTACCACCTGAAATCGGTGTGGCGGATCGCGTCATATTCCCTTTTAATAGGAGGAACGGAATCATGCGGGTCTTACTGGTATTGGTTTTGATTGCAGGCTGGGCATTCGGGCAGATCGTACCCGGCCGTTACGTAATGGAGCTTTCCGGCGATGCGGCGGCGCTGGGCGCCACGGTGCTGGGGAGCATGGACACAGTGGCCAATGCTCTGCTGGTGCCCGTCCCCGATTCCCGGGCGGCGGCGCCGGTGCCGGCGTGAAAATCGCCATCGTGGACAGCGGCATCGACGTCACCCACCCCGGATTTGCCGGCGATCTGCCCGCCCTGCCCGGGTTCCCCAAAGTGCTGGACGACAGCGATCTTGCGTACACAAATTCCAAAATCATCGTCGCCAAAAACTACACGGAGACGTGGCGCAAACCGTGTACATCGGCGTGTACTGAAGCTACTGTTGGTTTTCGATCAACCAGCCGATGCGCTCCTGCGCCCGTTCCCAGATCGGCCGGTGGCTCCATTCTTCGTAGGAGATCTGCCGGCTCCTGGCCAGGTCGTTCTGGAAGTCCTGCTCGAGCCGGCCGGTCACGGCGGTGTCCTTCATGGCCAGGCTCACTTCGTCGTTGAGTTTGAAGGAGCGCGAATCGAAGTTGGTCGAGCCGGCGAGGCTCCAGAGGCCGTCCACCAGCGCGATTTTGGCGTGGATCATGGAGGGCTCGTATTCGAAGATGCGAGCGCCGGCGCGGAGCAGGTCGCCATAGAGTGCGCGGCTGGAGCGCCGGGTGAGCAGGTGGTCGCTTTTCTTGCCGGGCACCAGGATCGTGACCTCCACACCTCGCCGAACGGCCCTCGCGAGTTCCTGCCGCAGATTCTTGTCCGGCAGGAAATAGGGATTGGTGATGTGGATACTGCGCACGGCTTTGGCAATGACGGTCTGCACCAGGGACCGGGCTTCGGACGAACGGCCGGTGGTCGGCGAACTGGTGACGACCAGCGCGGTGGTGCGGCCGCGCGGCTCCGGCGGCGGGTAGTATCGCGGGGCGATCAGCATTTCGCCCGAAGCTTCCAGCCAGTTCTCGCAGAACGTGGCTTCGAGGCCGGTGACCGCTCCGCCTTCCAGCCGGAACATCGTGTCCCGCCATTGCGGCTGGTCGTCCACGCCGTAAAGCCACTGGTCGGCGAAGCCCGCGCCGCCAGCAAAACCGGTTACACCGTCCACCACGGTCAGTTCGCGGTGGGTGCGGTTGTTGATCCGCGGCCACGAATACCACCGCACGGGGTGATACCAGGCGACCTTGCCGCCCGCCCGCCGCAGCGCGTCGAAGCGGCTGTCCGGGTAAGCCGTGCTGCCCACCGCATCGATCACCAGCCGCACTTCCACCCCGGCGCGGGCCCGCTCCTCGAGCGCCCTCACGATCTCTTCGGTAACGCGCCCCTTCTGAAAGATGTAGCACTCGATGTGGACGAACTGCCGGGCGGCGCGAATGGCATCGAGTTCGGCAGCGTAGAAGCGGTCACCGTTAGTGAGCACCTCGACCGAGTTGTCCTGCGACTCCCACCCTCCGGTCACCGCGGCAAGCACCCGCACGAACTCGGGCGAATCGAGCGGCTCGCTTCCGTATTCCGCGATGCGGTATGGCAGCGCCGGTCCGAACAGCGAAATGAGGAGGAGGCTGCTCTGGAGGGCGAGCGCAATCAGCGACACGACCGCCAGAACTTTGTAGGCGGTTGCGTGACGCCGCGCTTCATGATGCTGGTCGCGAGGGCGCTCGAACAAGGCTGTCAGGCGATCGATCACCACGGGCACAGCCTGAAACATGCACGCCAGGGGCAAACTGAAACCGCGAGCGGCGATGGAACGTCCAATATGTAACCACCCTCGTGCATAAACTCACACTGCCGCTGGTTGCGGCGATCCTGGCACTTCCGGCAGCAAGCCCCTCCACCGCCGTTTCGCGCGAACGCGGAGTGACCATCGTCACCCTGAACATGGCGAAGGAGACTTCCGCCGCGCGGGTGCTGCGCGAGTTCGATGCCGCGCCGGGACTGCGCAATGCCGATATCCTGCTGTTGCAGGAGGTCAAGGAGGAGGCGGGCGCGCCGTGCATCGCCCACCGGCTGGGAGAGGCCATGGGACTGCACGTGGCTTACTCCGCCGAGGCGCCCGGTGTATCGGACCGCGGTCTTGCCATCCTTTCCCGCTATCCCCTGCGGGACATCGAGGCGCACAAATTGAAGCGCTTCGATCTGCGATTCCATTCGCGGGCCCGTTTCGCGCTTTCGGCGACAGCCGACACCCCCTGGGGGCCCTTGCGCCTCCACGACGTCCATTTGGATACGCGGCTGAACGCGGCCGACCGCCTGGCGCAACTCGAGCCGGTGATTCATGAAGACGGCAAGTTCGCCGGACGCCGCATTGTTGCCGGAGATTTCAATTCGAACCCGTTCTATTGGGTGGAGCACGTGCTGCCGCTGCCCGCGCTGCACTCGCAGGCTGCGGCAGTGGACAGCTTCATGAAGGGCCAGGGCTTCCGCACGGCGATTGCGGAGCGCGCAACCACGTCCGATTTTCTCGGCATGCATCTGGACTGGATCTGGATGACCGGGCTGCGGCCCGCCGGATCGCAAGTGCTGCCGCTGCGTTTTTCCGACCACCACGCCGTCTGGACGCAACTCGAATTCGAGTAACCGGACGCGGCCCGCGGACCACAGGCTTGCCCGCAAGGATCGTCTGTTCATTATCGCCCCGTTCGAGAAGGTCGACGAGGGGCAATTTGGATCCTGGAGGACTATGATGAAGTGGTGATGAAGACTACAAGGTCTGAAATCATCAAATCGGAGTGCTCGTATTATGCGGCACTGGTTCGGGCGGGGTTGGATGGCATCCGGTCAGCCCGAAAGGACGGAGGGCAGGCCGTCCAGAGGATGAGGATGGCTTCCGAGGTGTGGCAAGGGGTATTTGCCGGCGCCGCGCTCGGGGCCTTGAGCGCCGGATTGCAGCGGCGAGACGCAAGGAGAAGCCGCGCGGCGGCCGTGGGCTGCGTGGTGGGGAGCGCTCTCGGGTTGAGCGCCGTCATGGCGTGGAGATCGCGGGAACTGACGCGGTCCGCCGCTCGGAAGGCCGTCCGCGGGATCAACACCGTGCGTGATGCGCACTGGCTGGAAAAGAACCCAATCGCTTACGCGTGAAGCGCCGGCGTTCGCGAGATGGGCTGCGATGCGTTCCGTTTATTCTGCCTCTCACGCAGGCCCTGAGTCGGCCAGGCGGATGACGGCCCTGCCGAAGTCTCCGATGACGATGGAAGCGCGCGCAAAGCCCCTGGCAAGGAAGAGTTGTACGGCGGCGCGCAGAATTGCCTCGCGCTTTCCATCGGGGTCCCTCCTGCGATCGGAAAACACTTTGGCTAAGACCGGTTGTTTAGGCACTTGATCCCTCTCGTCGGCGCTTGACACGCAATCCCGTGTATCTTACCATTCGGTAAGATTTCCGATACCTTACCGCGCGGTAAGAAACGCAAGCCTGCGCGGCTCGCGCGGGCCAGGGGAGGGAACGATTGAAGATCCCTGTCGCAATCAAGCAGGTCCCGCAACGGGACGCGGCGATGCGAATCGATCCGGAGGGTCAACGGATTCGACGTGGTGCCGGCATTCACCGACGCGGTGAAGAAAGCACGTAGCGCGGCAGGATCGTGACCGCGGTCAGAACGTTCGGCACACCGTGCGGTGGCCAGAGGGAGGTTTTATGTCGAGCGCGGCCCATGCTGAAAACCAAGGGGAGACGGCAATCTCCGCCGCCGACCTGCCCCTGCAACGAATCTATCATTGGGAGCAAGCACGCGCGGGAGTCGTGTTCCTCACGCAGCCGATTCGGGGCGAGGTGCGGGAGTGGACCTGGGGCGACGCAGTGGGGGAGGCGCGCCGCATGGCCACGTGGCTTCAGGCGCAGGGCTGGCCGCCCGGATCGCACATCGCGATTCTAGCGAAGAACTCGGCCTGGTGGATGATGGCGGAGTTCGCGATCTGGATGGCGGGCCACGTGAGCGTTCCGATATACGCTTCGTTGAGGGCCGAAACAGTGCGGCTGCTGCTCGAACACTGCGAAGCCGTAGCCTGCTTCACGGGCGCGATGGACGATGAACGGGCCGGGTCGGTTGGAATGCCCGCCGGCGTGCGGGTGATCGGCATGCCTCCGCCCAAAGGCGCCGGGCGCTCAGAGTGGGAGTCCGTGGTGGGGAGTTGTGAGCCGCTGGCCGGCAGACCGCTCCGCGACGCGAACGAGCTGGCGACCATCATCTACACCTCCGGGACGACAGGGCAGCCGAAGGGCGTGATGCACCGGTTCTCCGCATTTCCCTACTTCGCCGAGGCAATCACGCGCGTGGTGGGAGATGCGTCGTCAGACCGGATGCTCTCGTACCTGCCGCTCGCCCATATCGCCGAGCGCGCGCTGGTGGAAGCACACGCTTTGAAGACGGGGATGCATCTGTACTTCGTCGAGAAGGCGGACACGTTCGTGGCCGACCTGCAGCGCGCCCGGCCCACGATCTTCTTCTCGGTTCCGCGACTATTCCTGAAGTTTCAGCAAGGCGTGCTGGAGAAAGTGCCGCAGCCGAAGCTGGACCGGCTGCTGCGGCTTCCGTTGGTGAGCCGGCTGGTGAAGCAGAAGATCCTGCGCCAACTCGGATTGGACCAAACGCGGCTAGCCGCATCGGGCAGCGCGGCACTTCCGCTCAGCGTACTCGCGTGGTTCCGGAAGCTCGGCTTGAACCTGGTGGAGGGCTACGGAATGAGCGAGACGGGAATCTCGCACACTCCGAAAGGGGGGCAAAGCCGGCCGGGATACGTGGGCGACGGCATTGCGGGGGTGGAGACGAAGCTGGGCGAAAACGGAGAGGTTCTGATTCGCGGGCCGATGAACATGATGGGCTACTACAAAGACCCGGAGGCGACTGCCGGTGCGTTCACGCCGGACGGGTACTTTCGAACGGGAGACCTGGGCGAACTGGACGCAGAGGGCTGGCTCAAAGTCACCGGCCGCGTAAAGGAACAGTTCAAGACGAGCAAGGGCAAGTACGTTTCGCCGGCGCGGATCGAAAAACTGCTGAGCGCTCACCCAGTGGTGGAGAACTGCTGCGTAGTGGGAGCCGGGATGCCCAGAGCGTTCGCCATGATCCTGCTCGCGAAACAGCCTGGGACGGGAAGCGACGAGATCACGTGTGCGCTCCAGGCGTTATTGAACCAGGTGAACGGTGAACTGGACGCTCACGAGCGGCTCGGCTGCCTCGTGGTGACGGACGAAGCCTGGACGATCGAGAACGGGTTTCTCACACCGACGTTGAAGCTGAAGCGAGCGAAGCTGGAAACGCACTATGGGCGGCATTTCGATGAATGGTGCGGGTCAAAGGCCCAGATCGTGTGGTACAGGGGTGGGGCGGCGGCGGGGGCGTGAGGTACCGCGTTGACCGCGCGATTGTGCCCGCGGGCTCATGGCGCGCTTGGCTAGCGCAGTGATGGTCAGGCTCGGATTCACACCCAGGTTGGCGGCGACTACTGAACCGTCGCAGATGTACAAATTCTCGTAGCCGAAGACGCGGTTGCGGGAATCGACCACGGCTACTTCGCGCGAGCGGCCCATGACGCAGCCTCCCAGAATGTGGGCGGTGCCCGGCATATCGAAGAGAATCTCCGCGATGATGTTCATTGCGGTGTCCCCGAAGCCGCGCAGTCCCAGGGCGAAGTTTCGAGGGTCCAGCGGCGGTGAACCTGGTGCGTTTCTTCCGAAAGAGGGCGGCGGAGCGAAGGGCGGTTACTTGGTAGCCCTGGCGGTCGGGCAGAGGGCGCACGTCCACGACTGGTTTCGGGCAATACCTATGAGCCTCCCTTCGCGGCAAGGTACAGATCGTTTTTGTCGAGGCTTCTTGGCGTTGTACCGGCATGGGGATATGTGCGGCCGGTGCTTTCGCCTTCGGGACCGAGCACGCGGTAATCGATGACGCCGAGCATACAGATGGCGGTGCGGTAAAAAGCGGGCATCACCGATTTCCAGTCGGCCAGAGCCGCCTACGTTCCCGCATCCCAGACGGTGTCATTGGGGATGAGCAGCGTGTTGGCGTAGGTGACGGAGCCGCCGCCCACGGCGCAGCCGTGAAGGATCCATACGTGGCGCAGGCAGTCCAGGGTGGAGCTTCGGGCTCCAGCGGCGGCCCATTTCCATGACGGCGAGCACGCTTACGCTTGCCGCTCAGTGACGGCTGGCGCCAGAAGGCCCGCACGGATCAAAGCGCGGCGGACTTTTTTGGGCGATATGGCCAGCCTCGCGGCTACTCGGGCGATCTTGCGGCCCTCGAGCTCCCATACTTTCGTGATGACGATTCCGGCGAACTGCTCGGACAGTTCCTTGAACGTCGTCTTGCCGATGGCGCCCGCGGACCAGGCACGCAGGGTTGCATCGATGGGCTGGGTCCTGGTGAGACGGGCTCGCAGCCGCTGGAAGTCCTCGGAGGCGGTATCGTGATGCGCGCGGTCGAGGTAGCCGCGGGCGGTGTTCATGGCTTCGATGGCGGCGTCTTCCATGTGGAAGAACTCGTTGGACAAGGTAAGGCCGTGCCAGATGTGAACGCGCGCGAGAAGGTGCCGGTTTTGAGTGGCCTGCGCGTAGCCGAGAGCGTTGCGGATGCAATCGAGGGCGGCATGGGCGTGCCGGCGCGGGTCGTCGCCGATATCCTCGTCGAACCTGGCATTCTCGACCATGCAACTCAGAATGCGGGCGCGCGCCATGAGGATGAGATTCTGCTTTTCTTCTCCGAAGGCGAACGCGCGCTCGGCCTCCTCTCCAGCCTGATCCAAGTCCCCGCTGTCGAGGTGCAGGAGGCCGCGGTTCAGATGAATCGTACCGGCGATGCGGTGATTTGGATGAACGGCGCAGATGCGGGCGGCTTCCTCGAGGTGCAGTAGAGCCTCATCGCGGATGAGGGCGAATCGCTCGCGGTAGTTCGTGCGCTGCGGGACCGGTGGAGAATCGGCGCCCGACTTGCGGCGGGCAAGGTCGGCATCGACTTTTCGACGGAATTCCAGCGCGACCAGACGTTTGACCGATGCCATGTTGGAAAGGCTGCGCGCCAGATGGGGATGTTCCGGATCGAGCCTGCGGTATTCCTCAATCGCAGACTGGAAGTGGTGGATGGCGCGATCGTAGCGACCTTCGTTGCGATAGATGCGGCCGTAGGTGGATTGAATGTTGCCGAGAACCACCGAGTCGTCGGTAGAGCGGAGAACGGTCTCGGCTTCGGCCAGCAGTTTGAGCGCATCGTTGTGCCCGCCTTTCTGGAACAAGAGCCAGCTTTCGAGCACGCGAATCACGGCGGCAACATTGACAAAGCCGTGTTCCAGGGCGATTTCGCGGGCGCGGACGGCGTGGCGCAGCGCTTCGTCGTACTCGCCCTTGGCGCGGCGGCAGCGGGCTTTCCAGTAATGCGCGATGCCGGGAAGCTCGGGGTCGTCCAGATCGCTTTCGAGCAGCAGGACGGCGTCGAAGTGAGCGATGGCCTCGCCGGTGTTTTCGCGCGACATCGCGGCCATACCTCGCGCCATCCGTACGGCTGCGTAATCGCGCAGGGGAAGCCGGGCGAGCCGGCAGGGGGTCAAACGCTCGAGCAGGTTTTCGACCACCTCAATGTGGCGCCAGCCTACGTCGGACCACTGCGCCAGCCGCCAGATGAGTTGCGCGCCACCCGGCAATGCGGGATCGAGATCCTGAATCTGGCGCCGGTTGGCTTCCAGGCAGGCGAGGCCGGAGCGGATGCGCCGGGCGATGATGGTGTCGCGCAACTCGGCCGCCAACCGCTCCGCCGGACCGTGCGCTTCATTCGAGGAAGTAATAGCAGACCTCCGTCAGGAACTCCGGAAAATCCGCCCCCGTCACCATGGACTCGAGCAGGTCGGTAGCCAGACGGTACCGGCCCCGGTTGAACTTCTCGGGCCCGAGTCTCTGCCACATCTCGGCGACCTGGTCGGCCAGAAGTTCCTGGACCAAATTGTAAGTTATCGGGCGGCCGTCGTCGAGTCTCGCGTTGAATTCGATCCACTGCCAGACCTGGGCGCGGCAGATTTCGGCGGTGGCCGCATCCTCCATGAGGTTGTAAATGGGTACGCAGCCGGAGCCGCGGAGCCAGGATTCGAGATACTGAATACCTACGTCAAGGTTCCAGCGCAGTCCCTTCTCGGTGATGCCTCCTTGCGGGACGGTAAGCAGATCCTGCGCGGTGATGTGAGGATCGCCGCGGCGGGAGGAGATCTGGTTGGGCGCCGGCATGTGTTGGTCGAAGATCTCCCTGGCAAGCGGCACAAGGCCGGGATGGGCCACCCAGGTTCCATCATGGCCGGCGGCGACCTCGCGGAGTTTGTCCTGCCTCACCTTGCTCAGAGCCTCGTCGTTCGCTTTCGGATCGGACTTAATGGGGATCTGCGCGGCCATGCCGCCCATGGCGTGAATCCCGCGGCGATGACAGGTGGCGATCAGGAGGTTCACGTAGGAGTTCAGGAAGTGCCGATCCATGGTGACTTCGCCGCGGTCCGGCAGCACGCAGTTCGGGTCGCGGCGGAATTTCTTGATGAAACTGAAGATGTAATCCCAGCGGCCGCAATTGAGTCCGGCGGAATGCTCGCGGAGCTCATAGAGGATTTCATCCATCTCGAAGGCGGCGGTTATGGTTTCGATCAGCACGGTGGCGCGAATGCTACCCCTGGGGATGCTCAGCCAATCCTGCGCGAAGAGGAAGATATCGTTCCACAGGCGGGCCTCGAGGTGACTTTCGATTTTGGGCAGATAGAAGTAAGGCCCGGTGCCGCGGCGCAGAAGCTCGCGGGCATTGTTGAAAAAATAGAGAGAGAAATCGAACATAGCGGCGGGGACGAATTCTCCGTCGATGCGCACATGTTTCTCTCTCAGGTGCCAGCCGCGGGGCCGAACCATCAGGGTGGCGCAGGAGTTCCCGAGCTTGTAGAGCTTGCCATCGGGGTTCTGGTATTCGATCTGCCGCCTGACGGCATCGTAGAGATTGACCTGCCCGTCCATGACGTTGCTCCATGTCGGGGAGTTCGAATCTTCGAAATCCGCCATGAAGACGTTCGCGCCGGAGTTCAGGGCGTTGATGATCATTTTGCGCTCGACGGGACCGGTGATTTCGACGCGGCGATCGACCAGGTCCGCGGGAACGGGGCCGACGCACCATTCGGACTGGCGAATGGAGGCGGTATGAGGGAGGAAATCCGGCTTGACGCCGCGGTCGAACTCGAGCTGGCGCTGACGGCGCTCGTCGAGTAATTCGCAGCGCCGCGCGTTGAATGTTCGAAAGATCGCGGCGAGGAATTCGACCGCGCCGGGCGAGAGGATGAAGGCCCATTCGGGGTTCACCTGCCCGGTGATTTCGACATTCGCGATTTGCGTGGGAACAACTGGAGAAGCCATGCCGCCATGGTAGCGGCGCGGCCGGCGCTTCGCACAAGACCTGGGCCAAAAGGGCCCGGTGGGACGATTGTACCGGGCGTGGCGTGAGTTTTCGACCCGCCGATTTGTCCCACTAGCGCGATTCGGCCGCTTCGGTTTGACCGATTTGCGAATCGCGGGTTCACTGAAAGTATGAATCTGCCAACGAGCGCTGAATTGAAACGCGAATGGGAGACCCGCCCGCGGTGGGCGGGGGTGAAACGCTCCTATTCGCCGGAGGACGTTGTCCGGCTGCGGGGAACGGTACAGGTGGAGCACACGCTCGCGCGCATGGGCGCGGAGCGGCTCTGGAATCTGCTGCATGAGGAAGATCACGTACGCGCGCTGGGAGCCTTGACGGGAAACCAGGCGGTCCAGCAGGTGCAGGCCGGGCTGAAGGCAATATACCTGAGCGGGTGGCAGGTGGCGGCCGACGCCAACCTAGCCGGTGAAATGTACCCGGACCAGAGTCTGTATCCGGCGAACAGCGTACCCGCGGTGGTGAAGAGCATCAACAACGCATTCCTGCGTGCCGACCAGATCCACCACAGCGAACGGCGGAACGGCGTGTACTGGTTCGCGCCCATCGTAGCCGATGCGGAAGCGGGGTTCGGCGGGCCTTTGAACGCGTACGAGGTGATGAAGGCGATGATCGCGGCGGGCGCGGCGGGAGTGCATTTCGAAGACCAGCTCGCATCCGCCAAAAAGTGCGGCCACATGGGCGGCAAGGTGATGGAACCGGCGAGCCTGTTCCTGCCGAAGCTGGTGGCTGCGCGGCTGGCGGCCGACGTGGCGGGGGTGCCGACCGTGCTGATCGCCCGAACCGACGCGAACGGCGCGAAGCTGATTACGGCCGCCGCCGACCGGCACGACCAGCCGTTCCTGACCGGGGCCGCGAACGAGACCGGCCTGCTGGGATTCCGCGGCGGCCTGGAGGCGGCAATCGCGCGCGGCTTGCTGTACGCCCCGTACGCCGACCTGCTGTGGTGCGAGACCTCCGAACCCAATCTCGGAGAGGCCCGCCGATTCGCAGATGCGATTCACGAGCGCTTCCCGGGTAAGTGCCTGGCCTACAACTGTTCGCCGTCATTCAACTGGCTGGCCAAGCTGGACGCCGCTACCGTGGCGATCTTCCAGCGCGAACTGGGCGCAATGGGGTACAGGTTCCAGTTCGTGACCCTGGCCGGATTCCACGCTTTGAACCAGAGCATGTTCGAGCTGGCGCACGGCTACGCGAAGGAAGGGATGACGGCCTATGCCGCGCTACAGGAGCGCGAGTTTCGCCTGGCGGAGACCTCCGGGTACACCGCCGTGCGGCATCAGCGGTTTGTCGGAACGGGTTACTTCGACGAGATCACGAAGGTCATCGCGGGAGGCGCGTCATCGGTTACGGCGCTAGCGGGATCAACCGAGGACGACCAGTTCGGCGCGGCCGGTGGGACGAAAGTCAACGGGAAGGGAGCTGCCGCTCGAGCTCTTCGATCCGGCGACGGAGTTCCTCAACTTCCGTTGCGTCCTGAGGCCGCCGGGCAAACAGAGTGCGCATGAGGCCGACGGGGACGTCCTGTGCGCGGCGATAGGTGTCCAGCGCATTGCGGAGGTAATGCGTCAGAATATCGTGCTGGGCCTGGTCGGATAGGGCGATCAACTCGCGCAGTATTTCGACCGGCAGGCCTCCGTCGTGAGTGCGCGTCTCCTCTACGACGATCTGAGTCAGAATGGAGCGCGTCAGGTCTTCGCCGGTCTTGGCATCGACGACCTGGACGTTATCGCCGTCGCGAATCATCCGGGCGACCTCGTCCAGGTTGACGTAGCACTTGCCGGTAGTGTCGTAGAGCCTGCGGTTGCCGTATTTTCGGACGAGACGTTCGGCCATGTTGCAGCGCAACATAGCATATCATGTGCGCGGTTCGAGCCGGTCCAGCGCGACTTGGTAGTCGCAGCGCACGCCACGCCGGCAGCCTTCATCGCCGGACGTCCACCGCATGCATAAGAAGCACAGCGACGAATCGTCGCGCTCCGATGGAGAGGCCTGCGCGAAGCAGCTTCCCAAATTCCAGAGTGACCCGGCAGGGCCGTTCAGGTTGTCTTCCGCCAACTGCATGGGCGCCATATGCACGTTCCTCGAAATCGACGATAGCCCAGGCAATAACGGATTACAAGGTCCGATTTGTCGGCCACGCACGCGATCGTAATTTCTCGCACGTGCGGGGCAAGGTTCCGTTTGCGTATCGAGACAAAAGACCCTATACTCCGGTTTGATGCTGCAATGCAGCATCCGATGAAAAGAAAGGAGCCCGAGATGGCTGCGAGTGAGGCGCCCGCGCCGGAGACTTCCAGGAAGGCGTACGATTCCACGATCGGCCTGTTTGGCGACTGGATCCGTCAGGGCACGGAGGGTTTCGTGGCAGCCCAGAAAGTGTTTCTGGACCTGGCTGCACAACAGAATGCTTTGGCGCTATCGATGGTGCGAGACCGCGTCGGACTTTCCGCGCCGCCTGCGAAGAAGGTGGCGGACTTCGCGGGGCAGTCCGTCAAGACATTGATGGATGTTCAGCAGACGGTCCTGGACTTGGCCCTGCGGCAGAACAGCATTATTCAGGCGGGCTTAAAGCCCCGTCTCGACAAGACTCCATTCGGCGGCTTGGCCGAGTTGTTGCATAAGGGCCTGGAGAACTTCGTCGTGGCGCAGAAGCAGATTCTCGAGGCCGTTCAAACCCAGGCAGATGGAGCGCTGGACGACTTCGGCGACGGACAGCCGTTCGACAGCGGCAAGCCGGCGGAACTGGCGCGGGATGCCGTGAACAAGTTCCTGGAAGGGCAGAGGCAGTTTCTGAAAGCGGTTCAGGAACAGATCGCGGGCAAGACGGAGGCATGCGGGGAAGGGGCCAGCGAGACCGTCGGACTGCTCGACGCGGCAAGACAGAGCGTGGATGCAATCGTCGAGACACAACAGCGGCTGCTCGATATGGTGTCCGGGCAAGTGAAGGCAAACGTGACCTTCGCCCGCGAGGTATTCAGCTTCGATGCGCAGCCGGCAACCTTCTCGGACGCGGTGAAAAAGAGCGTTGACAGCTTCGTAGCGGCACAGAAGGCACTGGTGGAACTGGCCGCGAGGCCGGCTCAGACCCAGGAGGCTAAGAGCCACGCGGCCGCCTGACGGCGCCGGGGGGCGAGCGCGTGCAAGCAGGAGAAGACCAGATGTCCACTTCCGAACCGAAGCGGCCGATGGGCGGAGCCGACGCCATGTTCCTGTACTTCGAGCGAAAGGAGATGCCTCTCCACATCGGGTGCGTGGCGATTCTGGACGGATCGTTCGATGAGGAAAGCGAGAGACTGCTCGCGGCGCGCCTGCCTGAAAACCCGCGCTACCGGCAACGCGTGGTGTTTGCACCTTTCAACCTCGCGCATCCGAGTTGGGCGGACGATCCCGACTTCGATATTCGCAATCACATCAAGCGGGTCGCGCTGCCGCCGCCGGGCAACGAGCGGCAGCTTTCGGAACTCTCAGGCCGCGTATTCACGACGTTGATGGACCGGAACAAGCCTCTGTGGGACGTGACGGTGGTGGACGGGGTGGAGGGTGGGCGGTCGGCGCTCATCATTCGAATACACCACAGCATGGTGGATGGCATCTCCGGGGTGGCTCTGGCAAACATCATGTTCGACACTACTCCGGAGCCTCGGCGGGTACAGACGGAGCCGTTCAGCCCTCCGCCTCTGCCGGACCCCAAGCAGGTGGTGGTGGAAGGGACGGCTTCGATCTGGACGGAGGCGGCATCGCGGCTGATCGGGGCTCAGCTCAGCTTCCTGCGGCTGGTGCAGGCCTTCACCGGGGACTCCTCGACCGCGAGCCGGCGGGGTCTGCTCTTTGTAATGCCGGAACTGCTCCGGCCGACTTTGAAACTGCCGTTCAACGGCCCGTGTTCGGGTGTTCGCGGCCACTGCTGGACGTCGTTTCCGTTCGGGGAAGCGCGGGCGATTCGCGCGGCGCTGGGCGGGACCATCAACGATGTGGTGCTGACGGTGGTTTCGGGCGCCGTGTCGCGGTACGTTACGGCTCACCGCGAGCCGCTGAAGGACCGGTTCGTGAGACTGCTGGTCCCGGTGAACCTGCGCGCATGTGACCAGAGCGCAGGCGTGGGGAACCAGATTTCGATGCTGCCGCTGAGTCTGCCGCTGGACATCGAGGATCCGGCAGCGCGGCTGAAAGCGGTGTCGGAGCGCACGGCGGCGATGAAATCGGCGCATATTGCCGAGGTGATTTCGTTGATCGGGAACGGGCTCGGGTGGACTCCGCCGTTTTTGCAGGAGCCCCTGGCGGCGCTGCCGATTCTGCCGCAGCCTGTGCTGATGTTCAACATGGTTTGCACGAACGTGCCCGGGCCGATGTTTCCGCTGTATTCGAACGGGCGCGAACTGCTCACCTACTACCCGCACGTGCCATGCGGCAGCGATGTGGGGATCGGCGTTGCCGTCTCGAGTTACAACCGGAGCCTGTATTACGGGGTTACCTACGACTGCCAGGCGGTGCCGGACGGCGAACTGTTCCGGGATTTCCTGGTGGACGCGCACGCGGAGTTGCGGGAGGCGGCGGGCGTGGCTGCCGAATCGCCGGCTCTCCGGGAATCGGAAGCCGAGGTCGCCGTGGGGGCCGCGCCGGCCGCACCAAGGCCGGTTCGCACACCGAAACGCGGCAAGGTCCGCGGCGGGAAGCGCGCAAAGACGGCGGCCGGTACGTCCTGACGGGAGGGCATGAGGGGACTCCATGCCAAGCACGTCCAGCTTCGAACGCCTTCTCGCGGTTGTTCCCGCGGAGCATCTCTCCAGGCTTGCGGCCGCGTTTGGCGGCGAAACCAGTACGGCCGAACGCGTGAGCGCAGTGGAGAGGGCGTTGCGCGCCTCCGGCCGTGACTCGCACGACGAAATCGGGTCGTGGATTGCCGGTCTGCTCGAGATCGAGAAACTGGTGCCCGAACGCTACAGCAGTTGGCGTCCGCTGATCCGCGAGTGCATGACGTTCTTCTCAGCCAATTTTCCGGATAAGCGGCTGGCACCCAAGATCGTGGAACAACTGGAACTGCCGCCCGACTGCCCGACCGAAGTCCGGCTCGGTTTACTGATCGCAAAGACACCCGGACTGCAAAAGATCGGGCAGGTTCTGGCGAGAAACAGGCGGCTGAGTCCGGAGCTTCGCGGTGAACTTCAGAAGCTGGAGAACGGGATTCACGATGTCGATCCCGCCGCGGTTCTCGAGATCGTGCGGAGAGAGTTGGGAACGTGCATCAAAGCCTACCGCGTGGAACTGGCACCGGCGCTTCGTTCCGAGGCAAGTGTGAGCGCGATCCTCGAGTTCACCTGGCGAAACCCTTCCTCGGGCCGGCGTGAGGAAGGCGTGTTCAAGGTGATGAAGCCTTACATACCCGTATGCTTCGCGGAGGACCTGGCGCTTCTGAGGCGCCTTTCGGAGCACCTGCTGGCCGGGCATGCGGACGGGCGGGGCAACCGGGAAGCCGCGGACACGATCGACGAGGTCCGGGTGCTGCTGGAGCGCGAAACCGATTTCCGGCGCGAGCAGGCTACTCTTGGCGAAGTCCGCCGGGCATACCGGCGCGCGAAGGTGCGGGCGCCTGTGCCGATTCCACAGCTATCCACAGAGACAATCACGGCCATGAGCCTCGAACGCGGTGTGAAAGTGACGGAAGCCATACGGAACCGCACGCGCCGGGCGCGGTGTATCGCCGCTCGTGTGGTGGAGGCGTTGATTGCCGACCCATTCCTTTCGGCGGAGGAAGACGCCATATTCCACGCCGATCCGCATGCCGGAAACCTTTTGTACGACCAGGATCGCGACCAGTTGATCGTACTGGACTGGGCGCTGACGGGCCGGCTGAGCCGGGCTGAGCGAAGGCACGTCGTCCGGCTGATCGTGATGATGACGCTTCGGGATGCAGGCGGAGTGCGCGGCGCCGTCGAGGATCTGGCGCTGACGGATGAGAGCAGCCGCGCGGCCGTGCGCGCGACCATCGACAGGCGCGTCAGGCGCTTTTTCCGCGCGCTGCCGCTTGTCTGTTCGCCGGGGGCGATGGACGCGATTCGGTTGCTGGACCAGATCGGAATGGAGGGCGTCCGTTTTCCGGGAGCCCTGGTGCTGATCCGAAAGACGCTCTTCACGCTGGAGGGCGTTCTCCAGGACGTGGCGGGGGAGGACGTCCGGCCGGACCTGATTGTGGCGCGGGAATTTATGGCGCGCTGGCTGGAAGGCTGGGGAGTTTTGCCGGACCCGTTGACGGTCGGGGATCTCCTCGCGATGGAGCGCAGCGCGTTGTTTTACGGGAGTGGGCTATGGTCCTGGGCAAGCTGAGATCGCGACCGGCAGGGTTACTGGCGCATGGCGGCTACATACAGCCGCTTCGCGATCAGGGTGTAGGCCGACGGGTTGAAGATCAATCCGATGTGCGTGCCGGGGACCTCGAAATCCCGTTCGGAATCGCCTGTGATGCAGTATCGCCAGTCCACGATGGCGTCGGTTCGCGTGTAGACGGCAGAAAGGGGCACAGTGGGGCACTGGACGTGGGCGAGCGAATCCACGAAGTTGCACAGGCAATGACCGGTATAGCAGGCCGGCAGGACGCTGTCGCCGTGACGCGCACTGGATGGTGCCCCGAACGTACTCGGCGAGGCGCAGAATGTTGGGATGGGCGGCCTTCCCTCGAAACGGCGCGGCCAGGGAAATCACCGAAGCGATATCGTCCGGCCTTTGAGCCGCCAGCGAGATGGCGATCATGCCGCCGAGGCTGTGGCCCACGAGGTGCACTTTGCGTTTGGTTTCGCGGCGGGCGCGGTCGATGGTCGCGTTCAAGTTTCCCTTGATCAACAGATTCGGGCATTCGGCGTTGATGCCGATTCCCGAGAAGTACGGCCGATAGTCCATACGGTACAGCCAGGCGTACAACTCGGCCATCAGGGTGTCGGTTCCGAGGAAGCCGGGAATCAGCACGACTGCGGATCCATCCCCGTGAGGAGCGCCGAAACCCCAGTAGATCGGAGCGACGTGGAGCATGGCGGCTTCGAGCGCCAGGAAGCACTCACGCCACATGGGGAGGTCGTCGGCTGGAGTGTCGTTCCGGTCGAAAGGCGCTTGCGAATCGATATCCGCGATCATACCCGTCACCACGCTCCCCCGAGTTTGACACGATTTCAGCTGCACATGTGTTCGTCGAGGCCCCAGGGCGTACTATACTACTGCATTTTTTTCGGGGCTTTGTCACTCATTCGATGAAAGGACGATTCGCGCAATGCCAGAGACGGAAGTGAATCTCGCCGACGACCGCCGCGCATACCTGGAGGCGCTGGTCAGCCGCGCCCGCACCGCGGCAGCGGTCTTCACCCAGTACACACAGGAGGACGTGGACCGGATCGTCAAGCCGATGGTCATCGCCGGAATGGAGAACGCGCAGCGGTTGGCCAAGCTGGCGGTGGAAGAGACCCGGTTCGGAGTCCCGGAAGACAAGGCCATCAAGAACATGGTGGCCACGGAATTTGTTTACGACTATATCCGGGACAAGCGGACGGTGGGGGTAATCCGCGAATTTCCGGAACGCGGGCTCAGTCGAAGTGGCCGAACCGATGGGCGTGATCCTCTCCCTGATTCCCGTCACGAATCCGACGGCGACGGTGCTGTTCAAGTGCATCATGGCGATCAAGACGCGGAACGCGCTGATCTTCGGGCCGCATCCGGCGTCGTCGCGATGTTCGATCGCGCCGCGGTCGAGGATCATGTACGAGACGGCGGTGAAGCACGGCGCACCGGAGGGCGTCTTCTCCTGGATCGAGTCCCCCACGGTGGCCGATAACGCGTACCTCATGCAGCACAAGGTGTGGCGCTGGTGGATGCCACAGGCGGCCGGGGCGTGGTACGGGCGCGTACAGTTCGGGTAAGCCGGCGTTGGGCGTAGGACCGGGCAATACGCCTGTTTATATCGAGAAGAGTGCCGAGATCGATATGGCCGTGGTGGATATCATCACTTCCAAGACGTTCGATAACGGCACGATCTGCGCTTCGGAGCAGACGGTGGTGATCGACCAGGAGATCTACGACCGGGTGCTCGCGAAATTCGCCGAACTGGGAGCGCACATCTGCGACGAACACGAAACAGCGCAACTTACGCGCGCGCTGATCGATCCGGCGAACCGGATATCCGCGCGCGACGGCTATCGGGCAGAAGGCCACCACATCGCCGCCGTGGCCGGCCTGGCGGTCAAGCCGGACACCAAACTGCTGATTGCCCGCATCGACGGCGCTGGGCCGCGAGCACCCGCTCTCGGCGGAGAAACTCTTCCCGCTACTGACGGTTTACCGGGCCAAGTCGACGGAGGATGCAGTCCGCATGTGCGTGGACGTCAACCATGCAGGAGGTCTCGGGCATACGGCGGTGATCTTTTCGCGCAATGAGGAGATCGTGCGCAAGTTCAGTACGGTTATCAATACGGGGCGGATCATCGTCAACTCGCCCGGCTCGATCGGCGCGATCGGCGGCGTGTACAACGACATGGTGCCTACGCTCTCGTTCGGCTGCGGCACGGCCGGCGGCAACAGCACAACGGACAACGTGAACGTCTATCACTACGTCAACATCAAGCGGGTAGCCAGGAGGACACAGTCACCTATGTGGTTTCGCATCCCAAATCAAATCTACTTCAACAAGAACGCAGTTGAGACTCTCGCAAAGTTTCCCTCCCGCTCGACGATCATCGTCACGAACCCTTTCTCGAGAAACTGGGATACGCCGATATCGTTCGCCGTCACCTTCAGCGGCAGACACAGGTTCACACGCTGACAATTCCCGACGCAGAGCCGGAAATCGCTACGGTGATGCAAGCGCTTCAGACGTTCAAGTCTTACAACCCGGACTTGATCGTGGCGCTCGGAGGCGGGTCGGTGATTGATGCGGCCAAGATCATGAAGTTACAGTACGAATTCCCCGGAGCCGATCTGGAGGAGCTGGGCGCTCCGTTTCTGGACATACGGAAGCGCGTGGCGGAGTATCCGACCGAGAAGGTCAACAGGGCCACATTAGTCGCGATTCCTACAACCAGCGGAACGGGGAGCGAAGCAACACCGTTCGCCGTGCTGCTGGACCGCAAGCGTAAGCGTAAGATCACGTTGGCCGACTACTCGTTGACTCCTGACGTGGCGATCGTGGATCCGCAATTCGTGATGGCGATGCCGAAGGGACTTACAGCCGATACGGGAATCGACTGCCTGACGCACGGGTTGGAAGCGGCGGTCTCGGTATACGCTTCACCGTACACCGATGCCAACGCGATGCAGGCCATAGGGCTGGTGTTCGAGTACCTGCCGCGAGCGTTCGAGCACCCGAACGACGAAGAGGCGCGCACTCAGATGCATAACGCCGCGTGCCTGGCCGCCCTGGCCTTCTCGAACGCCTCGGTGGGTGTCTGCCATGCACTCGCTCATGCGGTCGGAGCACGGTTCGGGATTTCGCATGGAAAGGCAAACGCGCTTCTGCTTCCCCACGTGATCGCCTATAACGCATCTGTGCCGGCGAAGTTCATGCCGTCACCGCACCAGCGCGCATATGTCGCCCATGTCAAGTACGCTGCAATTGCGGACCTTCTGAAGCTGGGAGGTGTAACTGTCGCGGACAAGGTCGGGAACCTGGTGAACGCGACGAAGGACCTACTGGACCGCCTGGAGATTCCCCGTTCTTTCGCGGAGTCAGGCATCGCGCGGGGGGACTTCGAAAAGGCCCTGCCGGAGCTGGTGATGGCAGCTTTCGACGACCCGTCGTGGCGGCCCACCAATCCGCGAATGCCGTTGATGGACGAGTTGTCGCAGTTGCTCTGGCAAGGCTTTGAAGGACGCACGGGCGGCCGCGTGGGAGCCGATGCCGGCGCGTGCAATGAGGGGAGGGCAGTGGTGTGCCGATGAATGCAGAAATCGTAAAGGTAGATGCAGCCCGCAGCGTGGAATGCATCGAAGAAGCGATCCTCTATGTCGTGCGTGGCGACAAAGAGGTCACAGTCGACCTTTCCGCCTTACCACGGCTCGACGCGCCAGTGCTGAAGGCACTGGAGAGACTGGCGGATATCGTGGAATTCCGAGGCGCCAAAGGTATTGTGCGGGGAGCGCGCGTGGAGTCGTACAAGGTATTGAAGCTCATGGGCCTGGCGAACCGGCTCATTTACGAACCACCGGCCGGTGAGTGAATTGAATTGCGTAGTCCGGCCTCCCCGGCCACAGCGATGGCTCTGTATCTCAGATCGTAACGATTCGACTGCTTGACGGCCGCCGCGCCGCGAGATCGCGACTCTCAACCGGCGCGCCGCCTCCGCAAACGTCCTCCGCACGTCTGGTAGCGCGTGGAGCCTCGTCGTCGCCTCGTTCGATCCATTCGGCGGGGGCAGCCGGAGAGGCCGGCTTCCGATCGGCCCTCACAGATTCCCGCTCCGCAGCCCCGAATGGATCGTCGGATTTGCCGGGTACGAGGTGACGGTATAACAACGCACAATGGAACCCCCGGCAGGGGGCCTAGTCTGGGTGTTTTCATACGTCAAAGTGCTGTGCGGGTCTTTTTCAGATAATCAGTTCCGTTTATCCTTGATCTTCCGGAGCTTCGTCTTGACTCCGATTGTGTGGCCGCACCCGGGCGTGCAACTTACTGTTACGGTCAACCGCAATACCTGACCGGTGCGCAAGGGATGAATCAAGTGACCGATTACATACAAGTGCCTGCACACACAGATTACGGGTGGATTTCCGGTCCGATGTTATTCGGTCTCATTTACCTGATTGGTGTCATCTGTTTCGCGTATATTGTCGCCCGGCGAGCGACTCCGATGTTACGAGCTCAGCGGGACCGCCGCTTCGACCGTCCGCCGGCACGGCTGTGGATGGTGGCCAAGTTCTGGGTCGGCCAATGGCGGCACCCGCGTTACCCGACGGCAGGTCTCCTGCACATCCTGATCTTCGCGGGATTCCTCGTGCTGGTGTCCCGGGCGGTGACGCTGCTGACGATGGGTGTGTGGGGCGACTTCGCGATGCCTGTGCTATCGGGCCACACCTACGACGTGGTGGCGGACTATGCCGCGACGTTGGTGTTCCTCGCGATGGTGGTGGCGATGGTCCGGCGCGTGGCCTTCAGGCCCGCGCGCTACGCCCTCGAGGGGCCTGACGCGAGGAGGCGCGCGTGGGACGCGGTCTTCCTGCTGGCGCTTATCGCCGTGCTGATGGCGGCCGATGCGGTTTTCGAGGGTAGCAGAGCGGCGGCCGATTCGTTTGGCGGCGGCCATGGGGACATCGCGGCGACGCTATCGTTGGCGTGGGTGGCGCAGAAGGCGTTCGCAGCGATGCCACTGACGGCGCTCTGGTATCTCTATCACGGTTCGTTTGTGCTTCACGGGGTCACGTTCTTCTTTCTTCTTTGCTACCGGCCGTTTGGAATTCAGTTCCACGTAGAGACGTCGCTGTTCAGCATCTACTTCGCCAGGTTGGACCGCGGAAGGGTGAAACCGGTGCGGTGGGACGTTCCGGAGGACCGGATCGAAGAGGCGAAGTCGCTGGGCGTGAAGACATTTGAAGACTTCACGTGGAAGCACATTCTGGATTTCTACTCCTGCGCGGATTGCGGCAGATGCGCTGAGCAGTGCCCGGCGCGTGCGGCGGGCCGGCCGCTATCGCCCAGGCTGCTGACCACGAAAGGACGAGACTTCGTATTCCGGCACTACCCGATTATGGGAGTGCATTCCAAGGGTCAGCCTGTAATCGGGAATCTGTACACCGCCGATGAGGTGTGGTCCTGTACGACGTGCGGCGCGTGCGAAGCGGAATGTCCGCTACTCGTCGAGCATATCGACAAGATCGTCGATCTGCGGCGGGGCTTGGTGGATGACGGTGCGGTTCCTCAATCGCTTCAGAAGCCGCTGAAAAGCCTGGAAAGCCGCGGCAACCCGTTCGGTAAGCCGGAGAGGAAGAGGGCCGAGTGGATCCAGGAGAGCGAGTTCCGGAACGCATGCCCGGTGAAAGTGGTCAACGGGGGGCGCCCTCCGGAGACGCTGTATTTCGTAGATAGCGTCACGTCATTCGACGGCCGCATTCAGTCGATCGGGCGAGCTACGGCCCGAATCCTCCAGTGCGCGGGGGAAGATTTCGCCATCCTCGGAACCTCGGAACGGGACAGCGGCCACGAAGCGCGAAGATTCGGTGAGGAAACCCTGTTCCTGGCGCTTCGGGACCACAACACCGCCGCCATCAAGGCTGCCGGCGTGAAGCGGATCGTGACGAATGACCCGCACGCCTACAACGCGCTAAAACACGACTACAAAGACGTGCCGCCGGTGGAGCACATTAGCCAGGCGATCGCGCGCGAACTGGCGCGAGGCGAGATCCGGCTGGCGCCGCTCGAGAACGGCCACGATGTGTACACCTATCACGACCCCTGCTATCTGGGACGGCACAACCAGGTATTCGACGAACCGCGTGCCGTGCTCGACGCCATCCGCGGTATGAAGCGGGTGGAGATGCAGCGGTGCCGCGACCGTTCGTTCTGCTGCGGCGGCGGAGGACTCTCGCTGTTCTACGAGCCGAAGGAGGAGCGGCGGATGAGCGTCATGAGGGTGCAGATGGCCGCGGAAGCGGGAGCGACCGTCATCGTCACAGCGTGCCCGTTCTGCATGATCCAGATCGAGGACGGGATCAAGGTTGCGGGGCTGGAGGGGAGGATGTCCGCCATAGATCTCGCGGAGTTGGTGGCAGGGCAGCTTGTTCCCGGCCCCGTCCCGGCAGCAGCTACCGTTTCCTGAAATTCGCACGAGACAAGGAGGCGACGTTGAACATTCTGGTGTGCGTAAAACGAGTACCGGACACTGCGGAGAACGAAGTTCTCCTGAACAGCGCCGGAAACGACATCGAACGCGACGACTTCGTTTACACGGTGAACGAAGCGGACAACTACGCAGTCGAGGAAGCGCTCCGGATCGCGGAACGGACCGGCGGAAAGGTCACGGTGGCGACGGTAGGCACCGATGACGACGAGGAGGTTCTGCGGCGCCAGATGGCCATGGGGGCGCGGGAAGGAGTGCTCCTTTGCGATGAAGGTTTTGAGGGTTCGGATGGACGGGGGATCGCGCAGATTCTGGCCGCGTACGTCCGGACGGGTGCGTTCGACCTCATCCTGACCGGTGTGCAGGCCGAGGATGGCGCAGCGCAGGTGGGCGGCATGCTGGCGGCCCTGCTCGACTATCCGTTTGCATCCGTGGTGAACGCCATCGAGTTGGCCGGAGAAGGGACGCTGAGGATCAGCAGGGAGGTGGAGGGCGGTTGTCAGGAGGTCCACGAGATTTCGACGCCGTGTGTTCTGTCGATTCAGACGGGCATCAACGAGCCGCGGTACGTCGGGATGCGCGGAATCCGGCAGGTCGCGTCCATGCCGATCGCGAAACTCGGGGCCTCGGAACTGAGGCTGGGAGGCGGCGTGGCAGGCGCAGTGGCGGCAAAGGTGGTGCGTCTGGACTATTTCGTGCCCGCCGCGACGAGGAAGGCGGAAATACTCACCGGCTCCCGTGAGGAAATCGCCGGCAAGCTGTTTGAAATGCTCAAGGCCAAGGGAGGACTGAACTGATGCCGCGGATCTTTGCCTTTATCTCACACAGGAACGGCGTGCCGGACGACGCGGCTGCCGAGATGTGGACGGCCGCTGCCCGGATCGACGCCGCTCACCCGGCTGTGGCGATCGTAACCGGGCAGGGACCGGGGTTGGAGGCGGCGTGCGAGTCGCTCGCGTCAATGTATCCCGAGGTCTGGAAAATCGCCAACGAAGCGCTCGCGTATCCCGACGCCGAACTCGTGCGGCAGGTTCTGGCCGGCGTGCTGCCGCCGGCGAGCGTCCTGTTAGTGTCCCACGATCACTTCGGGGTCGACCTGTCGCCGGGGCTTTCGATCAAGCTGGGCGCGGCATACGTGCCGGACGTAGTCGATATCGAAGCGGCAAACGCAGCGGTGCTGGTGCTAGTCCGCCAGGAATTCGGCGGACAGGTCAGCACGCACGTTCGCTGCGAAATTTCTGCCGGGGCGGTGCTGACGATCCGTGGGGGCGCGTTTCGGGCTGCTTCCGGCGCGGTTTGCGGAACGGTGGTGGACAAATCGGCCGAGGTTCCCGCGCTGCGATCGCGCCGCCGCTACATGGAGACGATTGCGGCGGATTCGGGCGATGTGGACATCACGAAATACAAGCTGCTGGTTTCGGTAGGACGCGGCATACAGGAACAGGACAACATTGCACTTGCCGAGGATCTGGCGGAGGCGTTGGGCGGCGCGGTGAGCTGCTCGCGGCCCGTGGTGGACGCGCGATGGCTGGATAAGGGGCGGCAGGTGGGCTCATCGGGGAAGACGGTGAAGCCGAAGGTGTACCTGGCTTGCGGGATCAGCGGATCGTTCCAGCACCTGGCGGGGATCAAGGGCAACCCGTTCCTGGTGGCCATCAACAAGAACCCGAAGGCGCCGATTTTCCATGTGGCCGATGTCGGGATTGTGGATGACCTGCTGGAGTTTCTGGCCGCGATGACCGCGCACGTTCAGAGCAATCAGGCAATCAAGGGGAAATGAACCATGATCTCGGCCAAAACGCTCAAACTCAGCTTGAAATCGCTCAGGGACTTCGCCAGGAAGCGCCTCCCGGACGAGCAGCTCATCCGCCTGGATGAATTGGACGAATGCCCGCTGGAGATTGTGCGCACGTTGTGCGACCCGGAAGGAATCGGGATACAGCTTCTTTTCATTCCGGAGGATTGTGGAGGATTCGGAGGGGGCGCATTCGACGTGTATGTCGTGTGCGAGCAGATGGCGCGAATCGACCTGGGGGTTGCGACGTCAGTGCTGGCGACATTCCTGGGGAGCGACCCGATCGTGGTGGGAGCAACGCCCGAACAGAAGAAGCACTGGCTGACGCGCATTGCCGAAGAGGGAATCCTGTTTGCCTACGGCGCCACCGAACCGGCGGCGGGCAGCGACCTGGGCGCGCTCCAGACGACCGCCGACCGCGTGATGGACGGGGAACGGGTGGCCGGCTACAGGATCAACGGCAGCAAGCAGTGGATCAGCAACGGCGGCATCGCGGATGCCTACACGATACTGGCGAATACGGCCGGCGGGCCGGCCTGGTTCGTTGTGGACAAGGGCACGCCCGGGTTTGCGCACGATAAGCCGGAGAACAAGCATGGCATCCGGCTCAGCAACACGGCAGCGCTATCGTTAACGGACGTGTATGTAGACAGCGACCGGCTCATCGGCGGCGTGGAGGGGCAGGGACTGGTACAGGCGCAGGCCGTCTTCGGGTATACCCGCCTGATGGTAGCGGCCTTCGGGCTGGGTGGCGGCTGGGCCGCGCTCGACCGCGCCATACCGTACTCCGCGAAACGCATACAGGCCGGCGCACCGCTTTCCGAGAAGCAGGGCTACACCCACAAACTCATCGTTCCGAATGTCTGCCGGCTGGAGGCGGCCCGCGCGTACATCGAAGAAACGGCCGAGCGGATCGATAGCGGGAAGGAAGGCAGCCTGAACACCGAAGGCGCGATCGCCAAGTACATGGCTACCGAGGCGGGCAACCTGGCCGCGGACGCCTCCATACAGGCGCTGGGCGGCTATGGTTACACGCACGAGTACATGGTCGAGAAGATCAAGCGCGATGTCCGGATCACGACGATTTATGAGGGCACCTCCGAAATTATGGAGATGACCATCAGCCGCGACCGGTGGCAACTCCATCTCAAGACGCGTGGTCGCCACTACCACGACGAAGCCCGAAAGTGCGATGCGGTGCACGCTCTGCACCCCGATGTGGGAGCGAATATCGCCGCGCTCGGTCTGCGCGCGCTGGCCGAGGTTATGGAAGTGGCCCGCGCCCAGCGATTGACCAGGCATCAGCACGTACTGCTGCGGCTGGGCGAGCTGATTGCGTGGGCGGAATGCGCCGCGTGTCTTTGCGGGAGGGCAGCCCGGAAGGCCGAAGGCAAGATGCACGAGAAGGCCGATCAGCGGTTCGATGCAACCGAACTGGCGGCAATCGCCCGGATCTTCGCACGCGAGGCGGCGCAGAAGATTGCGGAGGGCGGCGTGCGGCTGGCAGTTGGGGCGGGCGGAGTCGCTGAAGCTGGAATCGCCGCTTTCGAGACGGCTGTCCAGACTGGCGCGATCCACCGCGCGCAAGCCGGCCTGCTTGGGGACATGGACTACGTGAGTGACGTGCTGTATGGACGCGCGTCACGGCGTGCCGCGATGCCGGCATAGAGAACCAGTACGACGAGGTGCAGTTTATGAGAGACGAGACTTCCCACAGAGCCATCGCCATTGTCGCAACAGGAGCCGTGCTGCCCGACGCACCGAACGTGCAGGCGTTCTGGGAGAACGTCAAGGGCGGGCGTTACAGCATCTCGGAGGTATCGCCCGATCGTTGGGATCCTGCGCTCTATTACGACCCCGAGCCGAAGGCACCCGAAAAGACGTATTCGAAAATCGGCGGTTGGGTTCGGGAGTACCCGTGGGATCCGATCCGCTGGAAGATGGCGATTCCGCCGCGCGTCAGCGACGCGATGGATGGCGGCCAGAAATGGGCCGTCGCCTGTACGCGGGAGGCGCTCCAGGATTTCGGCTATCCGCAGCGAACGCTGGACGCGGACCGCACCGCGGTGATCCTTGGGAATGCGATGGGCGGGGAGCTGCACTACATGACGGCACTGCGGATCTACTTCCCCGAGTATGCCCGCGAACTTGCCGAGAGCGCCAGCTTTGCGGCGCTGCCGGCCCCGGTGCGCAGCGACATCAACCGTGAATTGCGGGCGCGGATCGCGCGGCGGCTGCCGGAGGTTACGGAAGACAGCATGCCCGGCGAACTGGCGAACTGCATCGCGGGCCGCGTGGCGAACGTCTTCAATTTTCACGGACCAAACTTCACTACCGATGCGGCATGCGCCTCGGCGATGGCGGCCATCAGCGCCGCAGTCGAAGGACTGGTTGCGGGACATTACGACGCCGCGATCGCCGGGGGCGTCGATCGCAACATGGGCGCCTCGTCTTTTATCAAGTTCTGCAAAATCGGAGCGCTATCCGGCACGGGTTCGCGACCCTACGCCGAAGGCGCCGATGGGTTCGTCATGGGCGAGGGCGCCGCGATCTTCATTTTGAAGCGCCTGGCGGATGCCGAACGGGACGGGGACAGAATTTACGCGGTGATCCGCGGAGTGGGTGGATCGAGCGACGGCAAGGGAAAGGGGATCACGGCCCCCAACCCGGTGGGGCAAAAATTCGCGATCGAGCGCGCGTGGAAGACCGCCGGCCTGTCGCCCGCGACGGCGACGTGTATTGAGGGCCACGGCACCTCCACCAGTGTCGGGGACCTGGTGGAGATTCAAACCATGGCGGACCTGTTTCGGGGGTTCGACATGGCGCCGGGATCCATTGCGCTCGGCTCGGTGAAATCCAATATCGGACACCTGAAGGGCGCGGCGGGAGCGGCGGGATTGCTGAAAGCGGCGTTGTCGCTTCGCGACCGGGTGCTGCCGCCGACGTTGAATTGCGAGCGCAGGCACCCGAGTGTGGATTTCGAACATTGTCCGCTCTACGTCAATACGCAACTACGCGAGTGGCCGGCTCCCGGCAACGGCGGGGTGAGGCGGATGGGCGCGAGTGCGTTCGGATTCGGGGGCACCAACTGGCACGTCGTGCTGGAAGAGTACATCCCGCACCGGCTGACCGGAAACGGGAAGCGGAGCGTTGCGGTGGAGGAGAGCCCGGCAACGGGAGGCAACGGACAGGTGGCGCGAAGCGAAGGAGCGGCGACCGTACCCTCCAGTTCCCTGAAGGCTCCGTTTCGCGGCGCACTTGTGATCGGGGCCGAGACGGCGGACAAGCTGGCGGAGCGGCTTCGCGCGGTTCAAGCGGCGGCTGCGGCAGGGAGCGCTCCCACGCCCGCGGCGCCGGCGGAGGCGGACCTGCGCGCGCGCGAACGGGTTGCGATCGACTACGGTGAGGCAGCGGAACTGGCCGCAAAATCCGCCGCCGCGCTCAAAGCGCTGGCGGCCAATCAGCCGGGCGCGTGGAAGGCCCTGCGCGCACAAGGCATTTTCCGAGGCCAGGGGCCCGCGGTTAAGGTGGCATTCCTTTACACCGGCCAGGGCTCGCAGTACGCCAACATGCTGCGGCCGCTCGCGGAGATGGAGCCGATCGTGGCGCAGACGTTTGCCGAAGCGGACCGGGTCATGCGGCCCCTGCTCGGGAAGCCGCTCACCGATTTCGTCTTCGTGGACCCCCGGGACGCTTCAGCGGTAGAAAAAGCGGAAGCCGATTTGCGGCAAACCGAGATCACGCAACCGACCGTTCTGACGGTAGACATTGCGCTTACCCGCCTGTTCGCAGCTTACGGCATCCGGCCGGACTTCACGATGGGGCACAGCCTGGGCGAATACGGCGCGCTGGTGGCGGCGGGCGGCCTGGCGTTCGAGGAGTCATTGCAGGCGGTGAGCGCACGGGGCCGCGGCATGACGAGAGTCTCACTCGAGGACAACGGCAAGATGGCGGCGGTCTTCGCGCCGCTGGCTCAAGTGGAAAAGACACTCGGGAGTATCGATGGCTACGTGGTAATCGCGAACATCAACAGCTCGAGCCAGGCGGTTATCGGCGGCGCAAGCACAGCCGTGGAGGAGGCCGTGGCGGCCTTTCAGAAACAGGGATATAATGCCGTGCTGCTCCCGGTCAGCCACGCGTTCCATACGTCGATCGTCGCTCCGGCAAGCGAGCCGTTGCGCGCGGTGCTGGAAAGCCTCAGCCTGAGTCCGCCTAAAACGCCGATCGTGACGAACGTGAACGGCGAGTTCTATCCGGCCGGTCCGGACGCCGTACCGCAGATGATCGACCTGCTGGCGCGCCAGGTGGCTTCGCCCGTGCAGTTCGTGAAAGGGCTCGAGACTCTCTACGGCGCGGGTGCGCGCGTGTTTGTGGAGGTTGGGCCAAAGAAAGCACTGCACGGGTTTGCCGAGGACGTGCTTGGCGCGAAGAGCGACAGCATCGCTCTGTTTACGAACCATCCGAAGTTCGCCGATCCCGTTGCATTCAACCAGGCGCTCTGCGGGTTGTACGCCGCCGGACTGGGCGCGGGACATCGAAGGAGCGAGCCCGTGGAAGCGGGCGCTCCGGCTCCCATCGAGCGGCAGCGGCGAGTGGAACCGCCGGTTGCGATCACGGGCGCCGCGCTAGGGTTGCCTGGAACGGAACGCATCTTCGACGACGACAACATCGCCCGCATTCTGAAGGGCGAGCAGTTCATCGACGCGATTCCCAACCGCTTCCGTCGCGCCATGGCCGAAAAGCACATCACACGGCTGGTCAAGACGGACAACGGAGGTCCGGTGTTCGAGGCGATCAGCGAGCCATCCGATGTAATCAAGCTGGCCGGACGCGGCGGCGCCTTCGATCTGGAAAAGGAATTCGGGATTCCGGCCGAACGCATAGCGGCGCTCGACCGCGTGACTCGCCTGGCGATTGCCGCGGGAATCGATGCGCTCCGCGATGCCGGTATTCCGCTGGTTCTGCGTTATAAGACCACGACTGTCGGCACGCAGTTGCGGGACCGTTGGTGCCTGCCTGACGAGATGCGCGACGACACGGGTGTGATCTTCGGATCCTGCTGGCCGGGGTTCGACTCCTTTGCGGAGGAGACGTCCCGTTGTCACGCGGATCGCGCCAGGCGGGAGCAGTTGGCCGTGCTGGAGGACCTGCGCTCGCGGGCGGAAGGGTCGAACGGCAATGCGGCCCTGGTGCAGGAACTCGATTCCCGGATCGACGATTTGCGGGTCGCCATCGCGCGAAATCCCTACGTGTTCGATCGCAGGTTCATTTTCCGAAGCCTGTCGATGGGCCACTCACAATTCGCCGAACTCATCGGAGCGCGCGGCCCGAACACTTCGATCAACGCGGCCTGCGCGAGCACAACGCAAGCGGTTGCACTGGCACACGACTGGATTCGCGCCGGGCGCTGCCGGCGGGTGGTTGTGATCGCCGCCGACGACATCACTTCCGACAACCTCATTGAATGGATCGGATCCGCATTTCTCGCCACAGGCGCCGCGGCGACCGATGGCAACGTGGAGCAGGCGGCACTGCCGTTCGACCGGCGGCGCCACGGCATGATCGTCGGGATGGGCGCCGCTGCTTTGGTGGTGGAAGGCGGCGAGGCGGCAAGGGAACGCGGCATTCGCCCGATCTGTGAAGTGCTGGGGGCGGCGATCGCCAACAGCGCGTTTCACGGCACCCGGCTGGACGTGGAGCACATCGGCCAAGTCATGGAAGGGCTGATCTGCAAGGCGGAGGAGCGCGGCGACTTTGTGCGCCGGGAAGCGGCGGCGAAGACGGTGTTCGTGTCGCACGAAACATACACACCGGCGCGGGGCGGCAGCGCCTCGGCCGAAGTGAACGCGCTTCGGAAGACCTTCCGGGAAGCGGCCGATTCCATCGTAATCGCCAACACCAAGGGGCTCACCGGGCATGCGATGGGCGCCGGCATTGAAGACGTGGTGGCGGTGAAGTCGCTCGAGACAGGGTGCGTGCCCGCCGTGCCGAACTTCAAGGAGATCGATCCCGAATTGGGGGCGCTCAACCTGTCCAAGGGCGGTGCGTATCCGGTCGAATATGCGCTGCGGCTCGGCGCCGGGTTCGGTTCGCAGATCGCGATGACGCTGTTGCGCCGCGTACCCGGGAAGGATGAGCGGCGGCCCAGCCCGCACAGGCTCGGCTATGCGTACCGCATCGAGGATTCGGGTAAATGGAGCGCATGGCTGAAGCGCGTTGCGGGTGCCGGGGCGGAACTGGAAGTGGTCTCCCGCACCTTGCGGATTCGCGATGGCAAGGCTGCGGCGGTGCCTCCCGCGCCGCCCGTCCCGCAGGCAAAGGCGGCAGTCGCCCAGGCTGCGCCCGCCGCTGCGTCTCCGGCCACCGCAGCAGAGGCGCCGCGACCGGCTCCGGCACCGCCGCCGAAACCCGCGCCGGCTGTGGCGGTAGCGGCAGCGGAGGACCCGGTTCAGGAGCGCGTCATCGGGCTGGTGGTGGAGAAGACCGGCTATCCGCGGGAGATGCTCGACCTCGATCTCGATCTCGAAGCGGACCTCGGGGTGGACACGGTGAAGCAGGCGGAGATCTTCGCTGCGATCCGCGAAATTTATGGCATCGTGCGCGATCCCGATCTCAAGCTGCGCGACTTTCCCACGCTCAAACACGTAATCGGATTCGTGCGCGACCGGAGGCCCGACCTCGCCGTCGCTGCCTCCGAACCGGAACGGGCGATTGCCGAGCCGGAAGGGGACCCGGTTCAGGAGCGCGTCATCGGGCTGGTGGTGGAGAAGACCGGCTATCCGCGGGAGATGCTCGACCTCGATCTGGATCTCGAAGCGGACCTCGGAGTGGACACGGTGAAGCAGGCGGAGATGTTCGCAGCGATCCGCGAAATTTATGGCATCGTGCGCGATCCCGATCTCAAGCTGCGCGACTTTCCCACGCTCAGCCACGTGATTGGTTTCGTGCGCGACCGGAGGCCCGACCTCGCCGTCGCTGCCTCCGAACCGGAACGGGCGATTGCCGAGCCGGAAGGGGACCCGGTTCAGGAGCGCGTCATCGGGCTGGTGGTAGAGAAGACCGGCTATCCGCGGGAGATGCTCGACCTCGATCTGGATCTCGAAGCGGACCTCGGAGTGGACACGGTGAAGCAGGCGGAGATGTTCGCCGCGATCCGTGAAATTTATGGCATCGTCCGCGATCCCGATCTCAAGCTGCGCGACTTTCCCACGCTCAAACACGTAATCGGTTTCGTCAAAGACCGGCGCCCGGATCTCCGCGATGTCGTGGAGCCCCAAGCCGCACCGGCGCCCGCCGTTTCGACCACTGCAGCGGCCGCGGACGAAATCCAGGAGAAAGTGCTCGAGATCGTGGCTGCGAAGACCGGGTACCCAAAAGAGATGCTCGACCTCGACCTCGATCTGGAGGCCGACCTCGGCGTCGATACAGTCAAACAGGCCGAGATGTTTGCATCGGTTCGGGAGATCTTCGGAATCGCACGCGACCCGGATCTCAAGCTACGTGACTTTCCGACGCTGGCTCACGTGATCGAGTTCGCGCGCAGCAGGTGGGCGGTCCCTGCCGCCGTTGAGCCTGCACCCGCCGAGCCACGTCCTGAGCCTGCATCTTTCGATGCCGCCGACGCTGTCCCGCGCCGCGTTCCTGTTGCCCGGCTGAGGCCGCCCCTGGCGATGACGAAACCGACCGGCGTGGCGTTGGAGGCCGGCCGCCGTGTAGTCGTGATGCCGGACAAAGGCGGAGTGGGGGCGGCGCTCGCCGAACGCCTGCGAGCGCGCGGTGTTGAGGTGCTCAGTCCTGAAGACATCGCCGAGGGGCCGGTAGACGGCGTTTACTGGCTCGCGGCTCTCGATGACGAGGGCGACCTGGCTAGCATGGACCTCGCCGCGTGGCGCGACGCCCTGCAGATCCGGGTGAAGCGGCTCTTTCAGACGATGCGCGGCCTGTACGAGCAGATCGCAACGGCCGGCACGTTCCTGGTGACTGCAACGCGCCTGGGCGGGCAATTCGGATACGGCTGCGACGCAGCGACGCGTCCGCTCGGGGGCGCCGTTGCGGGATTCGCGAAGACGTACAAGCGGGAACGCCCGGACGCTCTCGTGAAAGTGGTCGATTTCGAGCCTTTGTCCAACGTGGAGGAGACGGCCGAGGCCCTGGTGCGGGAGACTCTCCACGATCCGGGCGCGGTGGAGATCGGGTACAAAGGCCAGCTTCGTTGGTCGGTTGGACTGCAAGAGCAGTCTCCCGCCGGCGGCGGAGCGGGCATGACGCTCGACAGCAACTCCGTGTTCCTGATTACGGGAGCAGCCGGCAGCATCGTTTCGGCCATCACCGCGGATCTGGCCGCGGCATCCGGCGGTACCTTCTACCTGCTCGACCTGACACCCGAACCGGACCCGCGCAACCCCGATTTCGCGCAATTCCGGAGCGACCGGGAAGGCTTGAAGCGCGAACTGGCCGCGCGCATTCAGGCTCGCGGCAAGCGGGCGACCCCGGCGCTGGTGGAACGGGAACTCGCGGCGATCGAACGAGGGGGGGCCGCTCTGGATGCCATCGAGGCGGTGCGCGCCGCCGGAGGGACGGCCACCTATTTCAGAGTCGACCTCACGGATGAGCGTGCCGTGGCCGGTGCGATCGACGAGATTCGAGCGGCGAAGGGGCGAATCGACGTCCTGCTGCACGCTGCCGGCATGGAGCGCAGCCGCTTTCTGCCAGCCAAAGAACCGGAGGAGTTCGACCTCGTCTTCGACGTGAAGGCGGATGGCTGGTTCAACCTGCTGAAGTCCATCGGCGACATGCCGCTGGGTGCAACCGTGGCATTCAGCTCGATTGCGGGCCGGTTTGGCAACGCGGGCCAGGCCGATTACAGCGCGGCGAACGACTTGCTGTGCAAGATCGCATCCAGCTTTCGTTCCACTCGGCCTTCGACGCGCGCCATCGCGATCGACTGGACCGCCTGGGCCGGAATCGGCATGGCCGCGCGCGGCTCAATTCCAAGAATGATGCAGCTCGCCGGTATCGACATGCTTCCACCGGAGGCGGGCATTCCGGCGATCCGGCGCGAACTGACGGCGGGAGGCCGCCAAGGTGAGATCGTGATCGCCGGCAAACTCGGAGTGCTGGTGAAGGAATCGGACTCCACTGGAGGGCTCGACCCTGAAGCCGCGACGTTCATCGAAGGACCGATGATGGGCCGAGTCGCCGGTATGACGGTTGACGGCGACTTCACGGTGGAGACTACGCTCGATCCGAAGGCTCAGCCTTTCCTGGATCATCACAGGATCGACGGTACGCCCGTTTTGCCAGGCGTCATGGGGATCGAGGCGTTCGCCGAAGCGGCGCGATGCGTTCTGCCCGGATGGCACATCGCGGCGATCGATAATGTCGAATTTGTCGCGCCGTTCAAATTTTATCGAGACGAGCCGCGCACGCTGAAGATCGAAGTGAACTGGCGGCCGGAAGGGGAGGACGTGATTGCCTCATGCAGGCTGGTGGGCAGCCGCCAACTTCCCAATCGGCACGAACCGCAAGAGACCACGCACTTCACGGCGGAGATCCGGCTGACGCAACAGCCGCCCGCCGCGATGGCAGGTGCGTCGCTGTGGGCGCCGACGGCCGGTGTGGTGGAAGCCGAGGAGATCTATTGTCTGTACTTCCACGGTCCCGCGTACCAGGTTCTCCACCGGACCTGGTCGAACGGAGAGTGGATCGTCGGTGAACTGGCTGGGGTGTTGCCGCCGAATCATCATCCTCCGCAACTCCCGCTGGCCGCCTCGCCCCGGTTGATTGAGCTTTGCTTCCAGACCGCGGGCGTATGGGAGATGGGTGTCGAAGGCCGGATGGCGCTGCCGCTGCACATCGATAGCGTGAGGCTTTCCGGCGCGGCGCCGCCCGCGAACGTTCCGCTATACGCAATCGTCACACCTGAGAACGGGGGCAGCGGTTTCGATGCCGCAATCGTGGACGAGGCGGGCAATCGCTATCTCGAACTAAGTGGGTATCGAACGGTTCCGCTCCCTGTTTCCGTGGATGTAGAGGCGCTGAGGAACGCTATGCGACCTGCTGCGATGGCGGCCGGACAGTAGCGGCGCCGGTGTCGCACTGCCAGAAAGCTTCTGGCGGCAGCTTCGCTGCTGCCGCGGGGGAGGAATATGCAGGACGAATTCCAACGGATTGCGATTGTCAACCGCGGCGAGGCCGCGATGCGCTTCATTCACGCTGTCCGCGAGTACAACCGCGAAAACGGATGTGCGCTCCGCACCATAGCGTTTTACACCGATCCGGACCGCCACGCTATGTTCGTCCGCGAGGCGGACGAGGCCGTTTCGCTCGGGCCCGCGCAGGTCGTGGATCCGCAAACCAACCAGCGGAAGACCAGCTACGTGGCTTATGACCGGCTGGGCCGCGCGCTGGGAATTGCGCGTGCCGAAGCCGTCTGGCCCGGTTGGGGATTCGTTGCGGAGCACGCCCAGTTTGCCGACCTTTGCCGCGAGATCGGGATCGTTTTCATCGGACCCGATGGAGACGTCATGCGGCAGCTCGGCGACAAGATCACGTCCAAGCTGATCGCGGAGGAGGCCCACATTCCCGTCGCGCCCTGGAGTCATGGGGCGGTCGAGACGATCGACGATGCCTGGCGCCACGCCCAGGGCCTCGGCTTCCCCCTGCTCATCAAAGCCTCGGCGGGCGGCGGCGGCCACGGAATCCGGCGGGTGAACTCGCCGGACGACCTGGTTCGCGCGTTCGAAAGCGCGCGCGCCGAAGCGTACAAGGCCTTCGGCGATCCCACCGTCTTCATGGAGCAACTGATCCAGGGCGCGCGTCACGTGGAGGTGCAGATCATCGCGGACCGTTACGGCACCACCTGGGCAGCGGGCGTCCGCGATTGCACCATCCAGCGGCGTCACCAGAAGATACTCGAAGAAGCGCCATCGCCGGCATTGACGGCCGAGCAGGATTTTGCATTGCGGGAGGCGGCCGTGCGGCTCAGCAGGCAGGTGGGCTACTGCAATGCGGGGACGGTGGAGTTCCTTTACGACCCGCAGAGCCGCCGTTTTGCTTTCATGGAGATGAACACACGGCTGCAGGTGGAGCATCCGGTGACCGAATGCACGACCGGGCTCGACCTGGTGAAGCTTCAGATTCACGTTGCGCGCGGCGGGCGTCTGGAGGGGGAGCCGCCGCGGACGGTTGGCCACGCGATCGAGGTGCGGCTGAACGCGGAGGACTCCGAAAACAACTTCGCGCCGGCTCCTGGGCGGATCGAGAGATTCAGAATCCCGACCGGACCGGGAGTGCGGGTGGACACGGGCGTCGCGGAAGGGGACTCCGTGCCCGCGGAGTACGATTCCATGATCGCGAAGATCGTCGCTTACGGGCGAAACCGCCGGGAGGCTCTTTCACGTCTGGAGAGGGCGCTGCTGGAAAGCTCCGTCGCGATCAAGGGCGGCGCGAGCAACAAGGCATTCCTGGTGGCTCTGTTGGCCCGCGAGGAAGTCAGGGACGGCAAGGTGGATATCGGCTGGCTCGACCGTCTGGCAGCGGCCGGCGACCACATTTCCCGGCGCTATGCGGACGTGGCGCTCGTCTGTGCCGCAATCCAGGGGTACGCTGACGAGCTCGCGGTGGAGCAAACGCAGTTCTTTGCCTCGGCCGTCCGGAACAGACCGCAGGTCGCAACGGATGTTGGCCGTACGGTCGAGTTGCGATATCGGGGCAACGCGTACTCCTTCAAAGTTCGCGGACTCGGGCTGGGACGATACCGTCTCGAAGTAGACGGCGTGCGTGTGGACGCGCGGCTCGACCGCCTCGGCCCCTTCGAGTACTGGCTCAGCGTTTTCGGGCAGCGGCACCAGGTGGTCTCGACGAGCGGCGGCCTGAATTACCGGATTGAGGTCGGCGGCGTTTCTCACCTGGTCCTGCGCGACGATGGTGGTTTTGTTCGCGCGCCATCGCCGGCGGTGGTGGTTTCGCTCTCCGTCAAACCGGGCGATCTGGTTGCGGCCGGAGCCTCGGTCGCCGTTCTGGAAGCGATGAAGATGGAGATGCACGTCACTGCTCCGTTCACCGGCAAGGTGCGGCAGGTGATGGCGATTCCTCACGTTCAAGTGGCCGCCGGAACCGCACTGGTTCAGCTGGAGGTGGCCGCCGGCGTGGAGGTACGTGCGGAGCAGGAACGTGTCGCGTTCGAGTCGCACGCCGAGGAGATCGCGCGTAACGCCGGCGCTTCGCGCTGTCTCGATACGCTACAGGAGATCCGCCAGCTCATGCTCGGTTTCGACGGCGACCCGTCCCGAGGCCCGGAACTGCGGGCCGAGTGGGACGAATTCTGCGCGCCGTCCGATCGCGACGAGATCCGTGAGCGTGAAGACGAGATCCTCGAAATCTTCGCAGACATCTGTTCGCTGTTCCATCGGATGCCCGAGGTCACCGACTCAGCGGGAGGAGAAGCGCCGAGCGCTGAAGCCAGCTTACTGGCGTACCTGCGCATGCTCGACAGGCGCGGCGACGGGCTGCCGAGCGGCTTCCTTGCAAGCTTGCGGCGCGCGCTGGCGCATTACGACATTCACACGCTCGACCGCTCCCCCGAGTTGGAAGAAAGCCTGCTTCGCATCTACAAGTCCCATGCCCGAATGGACCTGCAGGTTGTGCCGGTGGTGGGGATTCTGGAGCGCCGGCTGAGTACGGTGGAAGCCTATGGGTCCGCATCCACGGATGCCTTTCGCGTGTTGTTGGACCGCATGGTCTACGTGACCCGGGGCCTGTTTCCCTCGATCAGCGACCTGGCCCGTGAAGTCAGATACCGCTGCTTCGATCAGCCGCTATTCGAGGAGGTGCGCAAGCAGGTTTACGAGCAGGTGGATGAGCACTTGCGCGAACTGGACAACGGTCCAGAAGACCAGCATCGCCAGGAACACATCATGGCGCTTTTGGAATGCCCTCAACCGCTGACGATCCTGTTCTCGCGCCGGTTTCCGGAGGCTTCTCACGCCCTGCGCCAGGCGATGCTCCAGGTGCTCCTTTTGCGGTATTACCGCAGCCGCAACGTCGCGGGGATCCGGCACGCGGACGTGAACGGGCGCTGCTGTCTGGCCGCACACTACGAACACGAGGGGAAAACGATTCACGTATTCACCACCGAAGCCGCATACTGCGAGTTCACTGAAGCGGCCAGATCCATAGCTCCGTTGATTTACTCGCTGCCCCCCGATGAGGACGTTGTGCTGGACCTGTTCGTGCGTCAGCCCGCGCCCGCCGCCGATTTCGACGCTTCGGCGCACGAGATCGAGACGCTGCTGAATCAGGTGGCCTTCCCGTGCCCGCTGCGAAGAATCGTGGTGGCGTCTACGGGGCCTCATCATGGTAGCGTCTCCACCCAGTGCTTTACGTACCGGCACACCGCATCCGGCTATCGCGAAGAAAAACTGTACCGGGGATTGCATCCGATGATCGCCAAGCGGCTTCACTTCTGGCGGCTGGCCAACTTCGATCTGGAGCGGCTACCGACGGTGGAAGACGTTTACCTGGTGCGGGCCAGGGCGCGGGAGAATCCGAAAGACGAGCGGCTGATCGCATTCGCGGAAGTTCGCGACGTAACGCCGGTGCGGGACGAGGACGGCCGCGTAATCGCGCTGCCTCACCTGGAGCGCGTGTTTGCGGAAGCTGCGGCGGCCATCCGGCTTGCGCAGGCGCGCCGATCGGTCCACGAGCGGCTGCATTGGAACCGCATCTTCTTATACATATGGCCGCCGCTGACGCTTCAGCCGGATGAATCCAACCGCATGGTCACCAAGCTGGCGCTGGCGACGGACGATCTCGGTCTCGAGCAGGTGGTGCTGCGGACGCGCATCCCGAGCCCGCGAACCGGCGAGCTGCGCGACATGGTGGTCAGGATTTCCAATCCGGCGGGCGCGGGGCTGCTCATGACGTTCCGGCCGGCCGCGAATCTTCAGCCGATGAAGCCATTGACGCAATACGAGCAGATGGTAATTCGGATGCGGCAGCGGGGTCTTATGTACCCCTACGAGATCGTGAGAATGCTGACGCCCCCCGGGGAGCATGCACGCACGGCGATGCCCCCCGGCGAATTCGTAGAATACGATCTTGACCCCTCGGGCATGCTGGTTCCCGTGGACCGCCCTTACGGCCAGAACAGCGCCAACGTGATCGCAGGCGTCATCCGCAACTACACGAATTGTTATCCGGAGGGCCTCGAGCGGGTGATACTGCTCGGAGATCCGAGCAAGGGGCTCGGGGCCCTCGCCGAACCGGAGTGCCGTCGGATCTTCGGCGCAATCGACCTGGCCGAGCAGATGGGCGTTCCGCTGGAATGGTTCGCAGTTTCGGCCGGCGCGAAGATCGCGATGGACAGCGGTGTGGAGAGTATGGACTGGATCGCCCGTGTTCTTCGCCGCATCGTGACCTTCACGCAGGCCGGAGGCGAGATCAACCTGGTGATCGACGGAATCAACGTCGGCGCGCAGCCTTACTGGAATGCCGAAGCCACCATGCTGATGCACACGCGGGGAATCCTCATCATGACCCCGAAGGCCGCCATGGTCCTTACCGGCAAACGCGCGCTGGACTATTCCGGCAGCGTCTCAGCCGACGACAACCACGGAATCGGCGGCTACGACCGGATCATGGGGGTGAACGGTCAGGCGCAGTATTGGGCGCGCGACCTCTACGATGCCGCGGCGCTGCTGTTACGTCACTACGAACACACCTACATCGCCGCTGGAGAAAGGCTGCCGCGGCGCGCGCCCACTACCGATCCCGCCGACCGGGACGTGCGGCTCTATCCGCACAACGGCTCCGAGGGGTCCTTCGCCCTGGTTGGCGAAATCTTCTCCGATGAGACCAACCCCGGGCGGAAGAAGTCCTTCGACATCCGCAAAGTGATGAAGGCTGTTTCCGATCGGGACCATTCGCCGCTCGAGCGTTGGGCGGGGATGCGGGGCGCCGAACTCGCCGTCGTCTGGGATACCCGTCTGGGCGGCTACCCCGTATGCCTGATCGGCATCGAATCGCGCCCGCTGCCGCGAATGGGATTCGTACCGGCCGACGGGCCGGACCAGTGGAGCGCCGGCACCCTGTTTCCACTCTCGTCAAAGAAGGTGGCGCGGGCAATCAATGCGGCGAGCAATAATCGCCCGGTTGTGATCCTCGCGAACCTGTCGGGGTTTGACGGCTCGCCGGAGTCGATGCGCAAGCTTCAACTGGAATACGGCGCTGAGATCGGACGGGCGATCGTGAACTTTTCCGGCCCGATCGTTTTCTGTGTGATTTCGCGTTACCACGGCGGAGCCTATGTGGTTTTCTCGAAGGCGCTGAACGAGAATCTCGAAGTGGCTGCGCTGGAGGGAACATACGCTTCCGTAATCGGCGGCGCTCCGGCGGCGGCGGTTGTATTTGCGAGCGAAGTGGAGGCCCGCACCCGCGCCGATGGGCGCCTGCAATCCATCCACGAGGCGATGGCCAAAGCCGACCCGCTGGAGCGGGGCAGGCTCAGGGCTCAATGGAATGAGTTGTACAGGTTGGTGCATTCGGAAAAACTCGGACAGATGGCCTCAGAGTTTGATGCGGTCCACAGCGTGGAGCGTGCTTTGAAAGTGGGCGCCCTGAACTGCATTGTTCCGCCGGCGCGACTGCGGCCGTACCTGATTGAAGCGGTGGAACGGGGAATACAGAAGGCCGAGGCTGGTTTTTCCACTATGGCGGCTGCGGCGGCGACGTAGGGTGCGCTCGCGGCTCACCAACGCCTTGATGTTGCAGAGCCGCGACCGGAGGATGCGGTCCATTCGCCCGGACATTAGTATGCCTTTCCTTTACCTGCTGGAGCAGACGACCGGGGACGTGACGCCCGGTGACGATTGGCTCGACGCCTGCGAACTGAAAGTGCAGAGCACCTTGCGATTCGAAAAGCGGCGGTGCGACTGGCGGCTGGGGCGATGGACGGCAAAGAAGCTCATCGCGCGGTACATGGGCGTGCCGCCCCACACCGGCTCACTGGCCGCGATTCGTATCGAGAGCGAGCCGGGCGGCGCGCCCGTAGCGGTGTTCGCAGGCGGGGGAGCTCTGCCCTCGATCTCGATCAGCCACAGCTCGGGGTCGGCGCTCTGCGCGCTGACGTCGTCCGCCATCCGGCTCGGGTGCGACCTGGAACAAATCCAGACCCGCGCCGCTTCGTTCCTTGCCGATTACTTCACCAACCGCGAACAGGGCTTGGTTGAGGAGACGTGCGAGTCCGGAAGAGCGCTGGTTTCAACGCTGCTGTGGAGTGCCAAGGAGAGCACGCTGAAGGCCATGGGGGTGGGGCTCCGGCTGGACACCCGGAGCGTGGATGTTGACGCATCGAGCGTTGCCGGCACACCTGAGGGTCGCTGGTCGCCGCTGGTGGCGTGCTCGCGAGATTCCGGACGGTGGCGAGGATGGTGGTCGTTCCGTGATGGCTTCGTGAGGACTGTTGTAGTCGGCACGTCCGCCATTTCCCCAAGCACTGGAGCAGCGGACCAAGCGGAGAAAACTGCATCCGGGTCTCCACGACTGTGCTGTCCCTGACATGGAAGTTATTGGAACACCCGCCGCTTCACTGGAGGCATGCTCCTTGTTTCTTTTCTCCTCCGCTGGTCCTCGCTGCCGCCCTCATCTTCGGCTTCTTATTCACGCCCGACCCTGCGTACGCAGGCCACTTTCAGACCGGGCTGGCGAACGAGCCTTAGCTGATGGAAAGAAGCCCGCGTTGCCGCCTTTCAACCCAAGAAGAAGGCCGTACGGAACTACAATGAGGATTCCGATTTCGCTGCTACACATCTGGTATGGGCATCCTGATGCAAGCCCGAGCCTTAGCGCTGCTTCGGCAGGCCCTCGATAGCGAAACCGCACGCTTCCGCGATGGGCAGTGGCAGGCGATCGCCGCCCTCGTTCAACAAAGGGCACGACTCCTGGTGGTCCAGCGGACCGGATGGGGCAAGAGCCTGGTGTATTTTCTCGCCACGAGATTGCTGCGCGATCGGGGTGCCGGCTGCACGATCTTGATCTCGCCCCTGCTGTCGCTGATGAGGAACCAGATCGCCGCGGCCCGAAGGCTTGGTGTCAGAGCCGAGACGATCAACTCGACAAATGAGGAGGATTGGCCCCGAATCGAGGCAGGGCTGCACCATAACGAAATCGATGTGCTATTGATATCGCCGGAGCGACTTGCCAATGACGATTTCGTAAATCGATGCCTGCTGCCGATCGCCGGCAGGGTGGGTCTCTTCGTAGTCGACGAAGCGCATTGCATTTCCGACTGGGGCCACGACTTCCGTCCGAACTACAGAAGAATTGTCAGGATATTGAGAGCGCTTCCCCGGACGATACCCGTCCTCGCAACGACTGCAACGGCAAACGATCGGGTTGTCGGGGATATCGTCGAGCAACTGGGGCCGCATCTGGAGGTCCAGCGTGGACCTTTGGCCCGAGCAAGCCTCAGCCTTCAGAACATCTACCTGCACTCTCAGGCAGAGCGCATGGCATGGCTTGCCGGCCGCCTTCGCGAACTGCCAGGCTGCGGCATCATTTACACGCTGACCGTTGCAGACTCGAAACGTCTGGCTAGCTGGCTACAGTCACAGGGAATCGACGCGGAAGCGTATTACGGCGCGCTGGAAACGGACGAGCGTGAAGCGCTGGAGAATCGTCTGCTCAACAATGACCTGAAAGCTCTCGTGGCCACGGTTGCACTTGGGATGGGTTTCGATAAGCCGGATCTCGGGTTTGTTATCCACTACCAGCGTCCGGCCTCCGTCGTGCATTATTACCAGCAAGTCGGGAGGGCAGGACGCGCTGTCGACAATGCTTATGGCATTCTGCTCAACGGCGAAGAAGACGATGCCATCGCCGACTACTTTATACGAACGGCATTTCCCACGCCCCAGGACGTGGACCAGCTTCTGGCGGCGATGCGAACCGCCGGCTCCGCACTGACGATTTCCAAGCTCCAGCAGCGAGTCAACCTATCGAGAGGTAAGATCGACAGGATTCTGGATTTTCTATTACTCGAATCGCCTGCACCCATTCAGAAGACGGAGGACGGCTACGTTGTGAACCCAGTGCGTTGGCAGATGCCCGCCGACCGAATCGAACGGATCACGAACTTGCGGAGACACGAACTGGAACGTATGCGGGCCTACGTGAGCAGCCGGGACTGCTTGATGCGGTTCCTGGCAGAGGAGTTGAACGATCCGAACGCCGGAGCTTGCGGCAAATGCGTTAGTTGCGTTGGCTATTTGTTGCCTGAGGACATCCCGGAAGCGCTCACTCACGACGCAGTGGAATTCCTCGATCGCTTGGAGAACCCAATCCAACCACGAAAACGCTGGCCGGCGGGAATGGCCGCTCCCGAGATGCGCGGGATTATCTCTGTCGAGCACCAGGCACAGGAGGGTCGGGCATTATGCCGGTGGGGCGACCCTGGTTTCGGCGTGCTTGTGCGAAAAGGCAAGCGACAGGATCGTCATTTTGACGACCGGCTCGTCGAAACTGCGGCCCGACTCATCGAGAACCGCTGGCGCCCCAGCCCGGCGCCGACTTGGGTCGCATGCATTCCCTCGAATCGGCACCAGACCCTTGTTCCGGACTTTGCCAGGCGCCTTGGCCGCCGTCTGGGTCTCCCATTCGTGGAATGCATCCGGAAGGTGAGGGATACTGAACCGCAGAAGACGCGGGCCAACAGCTTCCAACAAGCTCAGAATTTGCACGGAGCGTTCGCCATAGATCAGGCGGCGGTTCGGCCCGCGCCGGTGCTGCTGGTGGACGACATGGTGGATTCGAAGTGGACGTTTACAACGGCGGCTGTCCTGTTGCGCCAGGCTGGAAGTGGACCCGTTTATCCATTTGCTCTGGCAGACAGTTCCTCGGAGAATGGTGAGTAAGAGATGGGATTGGAATCGACTCTGACACCCGATACGCAAGCGGTGCTCCTCCTGTGTGGGGAGCTGGGCCAGCGTGGTGGCAACGGCTTGAAGCCACTCGGACTCCGGCAATACAACACACTTGCGACCTGGCTGAAAACGGAGGGTTTGCGGCCAGGCGATCTGCTGACATCGGAAGGCCAAACGAAGCTTGGCGGACTTCAAACAGCGGAGGTGAATTCCGATCGGGTTTCGCCGCTGCTCGAGCGCGGCGCCGCGCTCGCTTTGGTCGTCGAACGATGGGAAAGAAGCGGTCTGTGGGTGATGAGCCGGAGCGATGGCTGTTATCCGGAACGTCTGAAACGGTATCTTGGGCAGGCCGCTCCGCCTCTTCTCTACGGTGTTGGTTCCAAGGGCCTGCTCAGTCGCGGGGGGCTCGCTGTGGTTGGGTCGCGCGACCGATCGGATGAGGACGGCGAATTCGCGCGGCGCGTCGGCGAGCATTGCGCGCAGGAAGGCATCGCGATTATCTCGGGCGCCGCCAAAGGGATTGACCGCGACGCAATGGCAGGTGCTTTGGATGTGGGCGGCTGGGCATTGGGCGTTCTTGCCGAGGGTTTGGCTAAGACCGCCACTTCCGGGCAATACCGGTCGGGATTGGTAAGCGAGCACCTGACCCTGGTGTCGCCGTTCGATCCGGAATCGCGATGGTTTGCCTACACTGCGATGGAGCGGAATAAGCTTTTGTACGGTCTCAGTGACGCTGCGCTGGTCATTGCCAGTTCAGCCGACTCTGGGGGCACATGGGCGGGAGCGACCGAAGCTCTTCGGCATGGTCGAGTGAAAGTATTCGTAAAATCGACCGGCCTTCTGGCCCCGGGGAATCCAAAGTTGGTGCGTATGGGCGGGATTCCATTTCCGGACGAGCCATGGACGAACCTTGCCGCTCTATTGACGGCGCCCGAAGATAAGAATGGGAAATTGTTCTCCCCAGCGCCTCCGCCAGCCGCTACGCCGGAGCGAATCGTGGATGCCCCGGCAGTCTCTCCGGCAGAGGTATGCCCCGAAGCACCGGAGGCCGCCACGGCAGAAGAGCAGCCGGAGAAGCCGGCTAGCATTGCGGAAGCCGAACCGACGCACGATGCCTACAGCCTGGTGATCGACGCAGTGCTGAAACTGCTTGGGGAGCCGCAAGCCGACGAATGGCTAGCCGGAAAAATGTGTGTGCGAGTAGCGCAGGTCAAAGACTGGCTGGAGAGAGGCGTCCGGGAAGGTAAAATAGTAAAGCTGAAGAAGCCCGTGCGGTACGTAGCGCACACGCCCACCCTGTTCAATATGGCTGCCCAGCGCGAGGGCTGAGGTCCGCATCCGCTGCGGGACTCCGAGATCCTGCCGCCCTTGGGATCGGGGCGGGTAGGCGTGGCGAGCCGCTTGTTACACTGAGAGTCGCTATGGCCATCAGCAAAGATCTGCTGGAGATTCTCGTGTGCCCGGTCTGTAAGGCCGAGGTTCAGCTCAAACCCGACCAGAGCGGGCTGAAATGTGTCGAATGCCACCGCGTCTACCCGATCCGCGACGATATTCCGGTGATGCTGGTGGACGAGGCCAAAGTAGAAGACTAGAGCGTGGGAAGTGTACTCGCAGGTCTGCCGCGAGGCAGCCGCGTGGCGGTAATTCGCCTGCGGTCGTTGGGTGATTGCGTGCTCACGACTCCTGCGCTCGCCGTGCTCAAACGGCTGCGGCCCGACCTCGAAGTGGCCGTGGGGGTGGAAGACCGCTTCCGGGAGATTTTCGAAAATCACGCCGATGTGGACCGGGTTCTGGCTCCCGGGATCCGGGCGGTGCGCGGTTTCCAACCTCTCCTCACGCTGAACCTGCATGGCGGCACGCGCAGCGCATGGCTGACTGCCGGCTCAGGGGCCCGGTATCGCGCCGGGTTTGCGCATTACCGGCATCGCGCCCTTTACAACGTCAAAATTTCGCGCGCCCAGGAGATTCTGGGGGTGGAGCGGAAGGTCCACACGGCGGAACACCTGGCGAGCGCCATGTTTTTTCTGGCGGGCGAAAGGGTGGAGATCCCGCGGGCGAAGATCGGGGGCGGCGGGGCGCCCGCGCGAAAGGAAGCGGCGGCCGTGATTCATCCGGTTGCCGCGACCGCCGGGAAAACCTGGGGGGCGCAGGGGTTCCTGCAAGTTGCCGGGGAGTTGGAGCGCGGCGGGATTGAGCCGGTGTTCATCGGCGCTGCCGCGGACGACCTGTCGCCGTTTTCGCGCTACCGGACGGTACGGGGGGCGAAGATCTCCTCGATCGCGGACCTGCTGCGCGGCGCCTCGCTATTCGTGGGGAACGACTCAGGGCCGGCGCACATGGCCGCGGCGTGCGGGCTGCCGGTGGTGACGATTTTCGGCGCGTCGGACCCGGAGATCTGGGGTCCGTGGCGGACCCCGAGTGAAATCGTGACGGCGCCGGGGGGCATCGCTGCGGTCACGACGTCGCAGGTGCTGGATGCGCTGGCGCGCCTGCGGGTGCACGCATGACGGAAATGTTCCGGCTACTCGCGTACGCGCGCCGCTATTCGGTTCACCTGGCTGTGTCGGTGGTGCTGATGGCGGTGGCCGGGGCGGCGCAGGGGACGCTGGCATTGTTGGTACGGCCGATCTTCGACCGCGTCCTGACCAACGTGCCCACCGAAGGACCCACGCCGCTGCTGGCAAAACCGATTCTGGGGCACCAGATTTTTCTCGAACAGATTGTGCCGTTCACCGGCCGAAGCGCCTGGTTCATGGTGGCGTTTGCGCTGCTGGCCGCGTTCCTGACTAAGGGGCTTTTCGACTACCTGGGCAATTACCTGATCAGCTATGCCGGGTTCTCGTCGGTCACGGACCTGCGCAACGCGGTGTTCGACAAAGTCCTGCGGCAAGGGGCGGAGTTTTTCGAAGCGCACTCCACGGGACAGTTGATGTCTTCGATCATGAACGATATCGACAAGGTGCAACTGGCAACCTCGCAGATGCTGGCCGATTTTTTCCGGCAGTTCTTCACCGCCCTGGCGCTGCTGTTCGTCCTGGTGAGCACGGATTGGAAGCTGGCCGCCGTCAGCTTGACGATTCTGCCCGCCGTGATGCTTCCCGTGACGCGCATCGGCAGACGGATCCGGCGCACCAGCCGGCGCACACAGGACAGGCAGGCGGAACTGAACCAGATTCTGCAGGAGACATTGAGCGGCCACATGGTGGTGAAGGCTTTCGGGGCGGAGCAGTACGAATCGGGCAAGTTCCGGGAAGCGGCGCAGCGGCTCAAGAGGAATAACATGCGCTACATCCTGCAACAGTCGCTGTCCTCGCCGTTGATCGACTTTATCGCGCTCGCGATGATCGTGGCCCTGCTGACTTATGCGCGCGTGAACATCAAGACGGGCGCGATCAGCACCGGGGATTTCGTCAGCTTCCTGACGGCGCTGCTGCTGCTGCTGGAACCGTTGAAACGGCTGGTGGGGATCACGAACATTTTCCAGCAGGCGCTGGGCGCGTCGCAGAAAGTCTTCGAATACCTCGACCACCAGGACCGGATCGCATCGCTGCCCGCGGCAAGAAAGCTCGACCGGTTCCGCCGGGCGGTGGTTTTCGACGGCGTCTGTTTCCGCTATCCGGGCGCTCCGAACGGTTTTGAGATCGCCGAGCTGAGCCTGGAAGTGAAAGCGGGCGAGGTGGTGGCGCTGGTGGGACCGAGCGGGGGCGGAAAGACGACGATGGCGAACCTGGTGCCGCGGTTTTACGACGTGACCGGAGGTGCGGTCCGGCTGGACGGCGTGGACGTCCGGGAAGCCGATCTGGACAGCCTGCGGGCGCAGGTGGGGATCGTGGCGCAGGACACTTTTCTGTTCAACGACACGGTGGCCAACAATATCGCCTACGGCAGGCCGGGGGTGCCGGCGGAGGAGATCCGGGCGGCGGCGGAAACGGCCCTGGCGCACGAGTTTATTTCGCGGCTGCCGGAGGGTTACGATACGGTCATCGGCGACCGCGGCATCAAACTGAGCGGCGGGCAGCGGCAGCGGCTGTCGATCGCGCGGGCGCTGCTCAAGAACGCGCCGCTGCTGATTCTGGACGAAGCCACTTCGCACCTGGACACCGAGTCTGAGATGCTGGTGCAGAGGGCCCTCGCCAACCTGATGGAGCATCGCACGGTGATCGTGATCGCGCACCGGCTGTCGACGATCCGGCGGGCCGATAAAATTGTCGTACTGGAGAGAGGTCGTATTCGCGAAGTGGGAACGCACGAGGAACTGGTGAACCAAGGCGGCATCTACCAGCGGCTGCACGAGCTGCAGTTCGAAGACGCCGGATCGGTGGTGGATGGATGAGCGTCAGGAGCATGACTGGCTTTGCGCGGGTGCGGCAGGCGTTCGGATCGGGCGAAGTTACCGTCAGCCTGAAAAGCGTGAACCACCGCGGACTGGACCTGCATTTCCACATGCCCCCGGAGCTGGACGCGCTCGAAAACGAGATCCGTACCGTCATCCGCGCCGGGGTGGCTCGGGGACACATTCAGATTCATGTGTCGCTGATTCGTACAGGAGGCCCGGGCTCCAGCTTGAACCGGCAATTGCTGGCGGTGTACCTGGAGGCGTTCCGGGAAGCCTCACAGCAGTTGGGCATCCCGGCCCAGCCCGACCTCAACGCGGCCCTGCGGATTCCCGGAATGCTCAGCACCGGCGAGCAGGACGAACTGGACGAGCAGACCTCGCAGGCGGTGCTGGCGGTTACGCGGGAAGCGGTGGCGATCCTGAACGAGTTTCGCGAGCGCGAAGGCGGCGCCACGGTGGTGGAACTGCGGCAGCGGTGCGCCAACATCTGCGGCCTGGTGGAACGGATGGAGGAGATCCGGGGCGGCGCGGTGCCGGCATTCCAGAAGCGGCTGCGGGAAAAACTGGCCGACCTGCTCCACGGGGCGGGCGTCGAACCGCAACGGCTGGCGCAGGAGGCGGCGCTGCTGGCGGACCGCAGCGATATCGCCGAAGAACTGGTGCGGCTGCGGACGCACGCGGCCCAGTTGACCGCCATTCTGGAGGGCGGGGGAGAGGTGGGAAAACGGCTGGATTTTTTGCTACAGGAGATGAACCGCGAAGCGAACACGGTCCTATCGAAGACCGGCGGCCTGGGAGAACTGGGCCTGACGATCACGGACCTGGCGCTGGCCGCCAAATCCGAGATCGACAAGATCCGGGAGCAATCCCTGAACCTGGAGTAATCCTTCGCCGCGCATGACGACCGTATTCATTATTTCCGCTCCCTCCGGCTCGGGGAAATCGACGCTGGTCGCGCGTCTGATGTCCAATGTGCAGGGTTTGATGTTTTCGGTCTCCTACACCACCCGGAAGCCGCGGGGAACGGAGGTGGACGGGCACAGCTACCGCTACGTCTCGCGGGCGGAGTTCGAAAGCATGATCGAGGCCGGGGAATTCCTGGAATGGGCGGAGGTGTTCGGGAATTACTACGGCACCCATCGCTGTATCCTCCAGGAAGCACGGGCCCAAGGGAAAGACCTGGTACTCGACATCGACGTCCAGGGTGCGAGACAATTGAGGGAGCAGATTCCCGAAGCCGTATCGATATTCATCCTGGCCCCCTCGAGGCAGACCCTGGAGCAGAGGCTGCGCGCGCGCAGCGAAGACCGGGACGAGGTGATCGCCAGGCGGCTGGGGGAAGCGGCCGAGGAGATCCGGAAGTACGATCAGTACGACTATGTGCTGATTAACCGAAGCCTGGAAGAGTCCACTGAAACGCTGTGCGCCATCGTGCGCGCGGAACGGGTGCGGCGAATCCGGATCGAGGATCAGATCCAGCCGGTACTGGAAACGTTTCGCAGTTAAGGCAGTTAAGAAAGAGAAAGAATATGGCCGACAAAGCCCCGCGCAACAACGTGCACTGCACCATCCCGGACGATAAAGAGCAGAGCATGTACCGTTTCATCATCGTGGCTGCAAAACGCGCCCGCCAGCTGCAAGGGGGCGCTCGCCCGGTGCTCCCGACCTCTTCCAAAAAGCCGACTGTGATCGCCATCGAAGAAGTGCGGCGCGGGCTGGTGAAATACAGCCTGACGGGACAGGCGCCGGAAGAAACGCAGCAACCCGAAGCCGTCTGACCGGTTATGAAGATCATCCTTGGGGTCGGGGGCGGAATCGCGGCCTACAAGGCGGCTGAGCTCGCCCGCCTGCTGATGCAGGCCGGGCACGAGGTGCAGGCGGTCATGACCGGGGCCGCCCAGCAGTTCGTCCAGCCTTTGACCTTCGCCGCCCTCACGGGACGCACGACGCTCACCGATCTGTTCGCCATCGAGGCGGCCATCGAGCACATTTCGGTGGCGCGCGGAAACGATGTGCTGGCGATCGCTCCGGCGACCGCGGACCTGATGGCGAAACTGGCGCACGGCCTCGCCGACGACTTTCTCACCACCCTCTATCTCGCCTTCACCGGACCGGTGGTGATTGCTCCCGCCATGAATACGAACATGTGGCAGCACACGGCCACGCAGGCGAACGTCGAGACCCTGCGGCGGCGCGGCCATGTCTTTGTGGAGCCGGACAGCGGCTATCTGGCCTGCGGAATGGTGGGGCCGGGACGGCTGGCTGATCCGGAGGCGATCGCGCAAGCGATTCAAAGGGCGGGCGCGCGCAAGAGGGACCTGGAAGGCGAAACGGTGCTCCTCACCGCCGGGCCGACGCAGGAGCCGCTCGACCCGGTTCGTTTCATTTCCAACCGGTCGAGCGGGCGCATGGGGTACGCGCTGGCGGAGGCTGCGGCGCAGCGCGGTGCGCGGGTGGTACTGGTTTCCGGGCCGGTGCACCTTCCTCCGGCGGCGGAGGTGGAACTGATTCCGGTGCGGACCGCGCTCGAGATGCGGCAGCAGGTGTTCGCAAATCTGGAACCGGCCACCATCGTGATCAAGGCGGCCGCGGTGGCGGACTTTCATCTGAGCAAGGTGCCGGACCAGAAGGTGAAGAAGACGGCCGCGCGGCTGTCGCTCGAATTCGATCCAACGCCCGACATTCTCGCGGAGCTGGGAAGGAAAAAGGGGGACCGGCTGCTGATCGGGTTCGCCGCGGAAACGCAGAACCTGGAATCGGAAGCGCGGAGGAAGCTCGAAACCAAGAATTGCGACATGGTGGTGGGGAACATCGTGGGAGGTAAAGAGGTCGGGTTCGAGTCGGACCAGAACGAGGTACTGCTGGTGCTTTCCACGGGAGAATCGATCGCGCTTCCGCGCGCTTCGAAACGCGAAATCGCGGACGCCATTCTGGACCAGATTCTGAAATTGCGGCTGGAGTTGCACGCAGCCCGATGAACTCCGACGATGTTCGCCGGTACCTGGAATACTACCAGGACCTCGGAATTCGGGATGTGTACCGGCGCACGGCGGCGGTGCGGGCAAGGGAACCGGAGCCGGAGCGGGCACCGGACGCGTTGCCGGGTGCAGATGCGGCAGCAGGCGATACGCTTCTGCGCATCCTCGAAGAGATTGGGGACTGCCGGCGCTGCCGGCTGCACGAGGGCCGCACGAACCTGGTTTTCGGAGTGGGGAACGAACGCTCGCCGCTGGTGTTTGTGGGAGAGGGCCCGGGAGCGGACGAGGACGCGCAGGGAATTCCCTTTGTGGGCCGCGCCGGCCAGTTGCTCACGCAAATGATCGAGGGCACGGCTCGGAAAGAGGGCATTCCGCTGAACCGGGAGGACGTCTACATCTGCAACGTCGTGAAATGCAGGCCGCCCGGAAACCGCACTCCGGAGCAGGACGAGATGGAGATCTGCGGCCAGTTTCTGTTCCGGCAACTGATGACAATCCGGCCCAAGGCGATTTGCGCGCTAGGGGGAACGGCGGCGCGGGCGATGACCGGACACAAGGAAGGCGTGACGAAGATGCGCGGGAAGTGGTTCGGCTGGCGGGATATTCCGGTGATGGTGACTTACCATCCCTCGTTCCTGCTGCGGGCGTACAACCAGGAGGCCAAGCGCGAGGCTTGGGAAGACCTCAAGAAACTGCTGCACTTCGTTTACGATTGATTGGACGACGGGTTGGCGCTAGGAACGCAAGAGGAGCCGACGCGAACCGTGGGAAGGCCTCGAGGCGCTCGCTATCTATCGCGATCATCGTCGTCCAGTCTATTGACGACGCAGGTGATGCGTCTGGCCGGTAGCCTTCCCGGTCGTGGCGCTTAGTGGCCGGCGCGCTGGCTCAGGCCGCGGGCGTTTTGCGGAGTGTCGATGCCTTGATCGCGGAGGGCCTGCACCAGGGCGTCCACGTAAATATCCATGAACTTGCGGGAATAGCGCAGCATGCCGAGGCGCCGGAGGCGGTTGAGCTGGAAGGTCACGATCTCGCGGGAGGTTCCCACAAACTCCGCAATGGTGTGGTGGGTGAGCGCGCCGATCCGGACGGCGCCGTCGCCTATCGGGGTGCCGAGCGCCTGCGCGAGTTGGATCAGGGAAAGCATCACGCGTTCCGGCGTCTTATGAATGGCCATACTCTCGATGCGGTCCTGCAATTCGATGCACTCGCGCACCAGGTACTGCGAAAGAGCGAGTCCGAGGCGGGGTTCGTGCTCCACCTGGCGCTCGATTTCCGCGGCGCTCCAGGACATGACGCTGACCGTATCGAGGGCCACCGCGGATTCACTTCTGCGGGTGTCCCCGATGAGGCAAGCTTCACCGAATAAGCCCTCCGAGCACACGATGCGGGCGATGGTCTGGCCTCCGTCTTCGGCGATGTTGGTAATCTTCACACGCCCCAGAATGACCACGTACAAGTGATCGGAGGGCTGGTGATTGTCGTAGATCACGCGCCGGCGGGCAAACTCCTGAACGGGCTTGCGCGGAAGGTAGGTCAAAGGATCGTCGGGTGCAAGTACCGTCCCGAGCGTACGGTTCATCATAGCGATCTCCCTGAAAATGCAGCGCGCCAGCCGTGAGGCCGGTATGCGTCGATTCAAAGGGTACCTCCCGCGCCATCGTGAGCGCCATCGCTTTTCGTACAACCTAAGCGCATGAACGTTATCAATCGCACATTTTCTCCGGTACCGGAGGACGCGTGATAAACTAACGGTTTCACGCCATTTAGCGCATGCTGCTTGCAAGAGAGTTCGTCACCTACTTAGCCCGACAGTTGGTCAAGAAATTGAACCCCGGCATTATCGAGACGCACTCGCCGGACGCCGTCGGCGACAAGATTGCCGAGGTGATCACCGAAGAACTGGCGCAGGAAGACCGCCTGAACGACGAGGTGCGGGACCTGCTCAGCCAGTATTCCGAGTACATGCGGCGGGAAGGCGTCAGCTACCAGGATATGTTCCGGCGTATTAAAAACACGCTGATCATGCAGCGAAAAGTGATCCGGGCTTCGGGGCGCGATTCGGGCGACGCGATGAAGCTTTCGCGGGACAAAGTGACCGACATTTCCCATAAGGTTGTGGAAATGCTTCGCAAGAACCGGGACCTGCGGCTGAAAAACAAGGACACCAACAGCGTGCGGTTGGAGATTGTCCGGGTATTGACCGAACTGCTGGTGGCCGAGGACAAGGTAGACCGGGCGGCTCGGCAGAAAATCCGTACGCAAAAGCGCGAGATCCCGGAAGGATCCGAGGAGTGGGATCTCCTGCATCGGCGATACTACTCCGAGGAGTTGAAGAAGCTCGGAATCGATCTGGCGAAATAGCCCACCGGAGATGACGTAGATTATGAGCGAAACGGCGCGGATTGGCGAGATCGTTCGCCGCTATGAGGCCGATATCCTGGCCGATTGGCTCCGCCAGCAGATGGTCAGCACAGCCGTTCGAGGCAACCTGCTCCGGGAAAGCGAACTCCGCGAGCAGTCGCGCGCCTTCCTGGCGGCTTTCCGGGATGCGCTGGAGACGGGAGAAGATACGTCGGCTTCCGGCTGGGCACCTGTACGGGATTTTCTGAACGAGATTTCGCGCACGCGGACGAGGCAGGGATTCACCTCCGTGGAGACGGCGACTTTCGTCTTCTCTCTCAAGCTGCCGCTGTTTACACGGCTGCGGCAGGAATACATTTCGGACGCAGGCAGGCTGGCCGCCAGCACGTGGAGCGTGACGGAAGTGCTGGACCGCCTGGGACTGCTGACCACCGAATCCTACCAGAAGACGCGCGATGAGATCATTATGCGCCAGCAGCAGGAACTGCTGGAACTCTCGACCCCGGTGGTGCGGTTGTGGGACGGCGTGCTGGCACTTCCATTGATCGGCACGCTGGACAGCGCGCGCACGCAGGTGGTGATGGAGAACCTGCTGCAAACGATCGTGCAGACCGGCGCCGCGATCGCGATCATGGACATCACTGGCGTGCCCACCGTGGATACGCTGGTGGCGCAGCACCTTCTCAAGACTGTGGCGGCGGCGCGGCTGATGGGAGCGGACTGCATCATCAGCGGAGTTCGCCCGCAGATCGCGCAGACCATCGTTCACCTGGGAGTGGACCTGGGCGACGTCACGACCAAAGCGACACTGGCGGACGCGTTCCGGGTTGCCTTGCGGCGTTCCGGGCTGGTGGTCACCAAGTCCGAGGGCACCCGGTAAGACGGAAACCATGGAACGGATTCCAATCTTGAAAATGGGGTGGTATCTCCTGGTGACGATCCAGGTAGATATGCACGACCGGTTGGCCCTGGCACTTCAGGAAGATCTGACGCAAAGGATTGCCGAGACCCGCGCCCACGGTGTGCTGATCGACATTTCGTCCCTCGAGATGGTGGATTCGTTCATCGGCCGCATGCTGGGAAACATCGCGGGCATGTCCAAGGTGCTGGGCGCCGCCACGGTAGTTGTGGGCATGCAGCCCTCGGTGGCGATCACGCTGGTGGAATTGGGGCTGTCTCTCTCCGGCGTGCGCACGGCGTTGAACGTAGAGCGAGGAATGGAACTGCTGCGCGCGTCGGGGGGCGAAGCGGATGGCTGGTCTGGCCCGGAAGCTTGAGCGGCTGCCGATTCGGAGTTCGGAGGACATCGTGCTCGTGCGGCAACAGGTGCGGGCGCGGGCGGTGGAACTCGGCTTCGGCCTGGTGGACCAGACCAAAATTGTAACCGCTGCGAGCGAACTGGCGCGCAACACCCTGGTCTACGGCGGAGGAGGGTGGGCGCAGATCGAAATCGTGGAGGGGCCGCTTGGCAGGAGCGGGTTGCGGCTGCTCTTCGAGGACGAAGGGCCTGGCATTCCGGATGTGGAGAGAGCGCTGCAGGACGGCTTCACCACGGGCGGCGGTCTGGGACTGGGGCTGGGCGGCGCCAAACGGCTCTCCAACCATTTTGAAATCCAATCCAGTCCGGGAGAGGGAACGCGCGTTGCCATCACAAGATGGAAGATTTGAGCGAAACGCTTACGCGGGCGCCGGCACTACTTCGATTCAGGTAGACGGCGCCGACCAGGTGGGCGAAACGCGGCGGGCAGTTCTGTCTCTGGCCGAGAACCTTCAATTCGACGAGTCGCAAGCGGCGCGGTCGGCCCTAATCGCGGTGGAACTGGCGAGCAATCTGTGGCGGCACGCAGGCGGCGGCGAGATCCTGGTGACCCCACTGAACGACGAGGGCGTCCGCACCGGTATCGAACTGATGTCCGTGGACAAAGGGCCGGGAATGGCTGACGTGCAACTCTGTTTTCAGGATGGATATTCGACCGCGGGCAGTTCCGGCACCGGGTTGGGCGCCATCCGGCGGTTATCGAGTATGTGCGAAGTCTATTCCGGGCCGGGAAAGGGTACGGCCGTGCTGACGCGCTGCTGGAGCCGCCCGTCGCAGCCCTCGAATCTGCCGGCTCACCGCCTGGAGATCGGCGCGGTGTCCGTGCCGATGCCAGGCGAGACTGCCAGCGGCGACTCGTACGCGGTGAGTTGGGGGCCGGATTACACCAACATCATGGTGGTGGACGGCCTCGGTCACGGACCCATTGCGGCGCAGTGTGCGTTAGCGGCGGTGGAGGCTTTTCTCGAGTACGGAACGGGAGCGCCGCTGGAGGTGCTGGACGAGATGCATCCGGCATTGCGCGCCACGCGCGGCGCGGCCGCGGCGGTCGCCCGTTTCGACCACGAACGGGAGGAGTTGCGATTCGCCGGGCTGGGCAACATCGCCGGCACCATCATCGCGGAGGGAACAGCCAGGCAAACCGTCAGCGTGCCGGGAATCCTCGGCCACAATAACCGGGGAGGTCGGGAGTTTTCGTATCGCTGGCCGCCGGACTCGGTGGTGCTGCTATACTCCGATGGCATAGCTTCGCACTGGTCTCCGGGGGCCTATGACGGCCTCTGGCGGATGCATCCTTCGTTGATTGCGGGGGTGCTCTACCGGGATTTGGGAAGGAACCGCGACGACGCCACGATGCTGGTGGTGCGACGTGTAACGGGCCGATGACCACCAACCTCCATTCGCAAGGCATCCGGACGGAAGAGGATGTGGTTACCGTGCGAAAGCAAGCTCGGGATCTGGCGGGACTGCTGGGGTTCGATCCGCACGAGCAGACGCGGATTGCGACGGCTGTTTCGGAAATCGCGCGCAACGCATTTCACTACGCCGGAGGCGGCACGGCGCAGTTCGGCTTCGACGACTCCGCCGGCGGTCTGACGATTCAGATTTCGGATAGCGGACCGGGGATCGCGGAATTGCGGAAGATCCTGGGCGGACACTATCGTTCCAAGACCGGGATGGGAATGGGGCTGCTGGGGGCGCGCCGGCTAATGGATGCCTTCGAGGTGGAGTCAGAACCTGGGCAGGGGACGGTGGTGACCATGTCCAAGCGGCTGGCGGGCAAGGCCGCGCAGATCGCGCCGCAGCGCCTCGCGCGGATTGCCGCCGATATAGCGAAACGTGCGCCGCGAAACGTGCTGGACGAGCTGCGCACGGAAAACAGCGAACTGATCCGGGTGATGGACGAGCTGCGGGACCGCCAACAGGACCTGCTGCGGCTGAACACGGAACTCGAGGATACCAACCGGGGCGTGGTGGCACTGTACGCGGAACTCGATGAAAAGGCGGAGCGGCTGCGGCGCGCGGACCAGATGAAATCGCGCTTCCTGTCGCACATGAGCCACGAGTTCCGGACGCCTTTGACCTCGATCATGGCGCTGAGCCGGCTGCTGCTGGACCAGATCGACGGTCCGCTTTCGGCGGAGCAGCACAAGCAGGTTACTTTCATCCGCAAGTCGGCGGAAAGCCTGCTGGAAATGGTGAACGACCTGCTGGACCTGGCGCGCGTCGAAGCCGGCAAATCGGTGGTGCGGGCGAGCGGGTTCCAGGTAACCAGCCTGTTCGGGGCGCTGCGCGGGGTGTTGCGGCCGCTGCAGGTGAACGAAGGCGTTGAACTGATTTTCGAGGATGCGGCGGGCATTCCGCCGTTGTATCACGGACGAATCGAAGATCTCGCAGATTTTGCGCAACTTCATTTCGAACGCCTTGAAATTTACAGAACGGGGGGAGGTGCGGGTTTCGGCCGAGGCTGAGCGCCGACGGCAAGGCGGTGATTTTCGAGGTGAAGGACACGGGGATCGGCATCGCCCCGCAGCATCTGGAGTTGATTTTTCAGGAATTTGCCCAGATCGACCTGCCGATTCAGTCGCGTTTTCAGGGAACCGGGCTGGGGCTGCCGCTCTCGCGCGGGCTGGCGGAACTGCTGGGCGGCAAGGTCAGCGTGGAGAGCGAGATCGGGAAGGGTTCGAAATTCTCGGCCGAAATCCCGCTGATTTATGGCGGGGCAGAAGCGGAACCGGCGCGCCAGTCCGGGTGCGACCTGGTGATCATCGACGACGAGGAGGTGTCGCGGTATTTGGTGCGGCAGGCGCTCGGATCCTCGCTTTCGATCCTGGAGGCGGAAAGCGGCGCGGCGGGAGTCGAAATGGTTCGAAAGAACCTGCCGCGGGGGGTATTGCTGGACCTGCGAATGCCGGGGATGACGCGGCATGGAGGTTTTGAGGACGCTCAAGCAGGATCCGGCGACGTGCGACATCCCCGTGGTCGTGCTGACTTCCAAAGTGCTCACCGCGGAGGAGCGCGAGGTGTTTGGGGCATTGGCGTCCGCGGTATTATCAAAAGAAGTGCTATCGCAGCCGGATGCGGGCCAACGCATCCGGACGGCTGTGGAGAAGAGAAGGTTCGATTCGCCGGCCCACCCGATCAAAGTTCCGCAGGGAGATAAGAGTTCTCGATGACCCGGGACACCAGCGTAACCATTCTCAACGTCGATGACGATGAGGGGTGTCGCTACGCCCTGACACGCCTGCTGGAACTAAACAATTACCGGGTGAAGGAAGCGCGCAACGGACGGGAGGCCCTGGTCCTTGCGAAGGCGGAGAAGCCCGACCTGGTGCTGCTGGACGTAAACCTCCCGGACATCGACGGCATCGAGGTTTGCCGGCTGCTTAAAGCGGCGGAGGAAACGGCCCGGATTCCGGTTCTGCACCTGACGGCTTCGTACCTGAGCGCCGACGAAATGGCGCGAGGGCCTGGAAAGCGGGGCGGACAGCTACCTGACCGAACCGGTGGAACCGGCGGTATTGCTGGCAACGATCCGGGCCATCCTGCGCGCCCGCAAGGCGGAGGAATCCGCGCACGAACTGGCGCGCGAGTGGCAGTCGACGTTCGACTCGATCAGCGACGGGGTGGCTATTCTGGACGAGACGGGCGCGGATTCGCCGCTGCAACCAGAGCTTTCGCCGCGATGATGGAGGCGCCGATTGCCGAGCTGCCGGGGACACCGGGGACGAGGCTGCTGGAGGAACTGGGGGAGCGGAACCCGCTCCAGCGGGCGCTCGAAACGGGAACCAGGCAGAGCATCGAAATCGACTACGATTCGAGGCGGCTGGGAATCAGCGTGGACCCGATTCTGGCCAACGGAAAAGCCACAGGCGCGGTCAAGATCATCCGCGATTACACCGAACGGCGGCAACTCGAAGAGCAGTTCCGGGAGAGCCAGAAATTCGAGACGATCGGGACGCTGGCCGCGGGAGTGGCGCACGATTTCAACAACCTGCTCACGAGCATCATGGGCAACGCGAGCCTGATATCGAGCGACGTTGCGGCCGACTCGCCGTACCGCGAAAAGCTGGACGACATTGTGAGCGCCAGCCAGAGGGCGGCGGACCTGACCAAGCAACTGCTGGCCTATTCGGGTAAAGGGCGCCACTTCATGCAGCGGGTGGAACTTTCGACGCTGATCGACCAGGTCCGCCACCTGATCGAGGCGGCGGTGCCCAAGAAGGTCACGCTCGAATTTGAACTGGGGGAAGGGCTGCCGGCCATCGACGCGGACCCGAGCCAGGTGCAGCAGGTGGTATTGAACCTGGTCAGCAACGCGGCGGAGGCGATCGGCGAAGAGAGCGGAAAGATCACGGTAGTCTCCGGCGAGGAACTCGAAAGCGTGTTCGTGGAGGTGACGGACACGGGCTGCGGCATGGACGCGGAGGTGCAGGCGCGCATGTTCGACCCGTTCTTCACCACAAAATTCACCGGGCGCGGCCTGGGACTGGCGGCGGTGGCGGGAATTGCGCGGGGGCACAAGGCTATCATTCGGGTTACCAGCGCTCGCGGTAAGGGCAGCGCGCTACGACTGACGTTTCCCGCCGCGGAGCGACTCGCCGGACAACGCGACGCCGGCGTGCCGCGGGACCTCTCGGGCGCCGGCACGGTTCTGGTGGTGGACGACGAGGACATGGTGCGGCGCATCGCGCGTGCGGCGCTGGAAGTCCGCGGCTACCGCGTGGTGATGGCGAATAACGGCCTGGAGGCCATTCACGTGGCCCGGGAACACCCCGAAACCAGCCTCGTGCTGCTGGATCTGACGATGCCCGTAATGGGGGGCGAAGAGGCCGTTTCGAGCATTGTGGAAGCTTGTCCGGGGGCGAAGGTGATCGTGTCCACCGGGTACGACCACCGCGATGCCGCCAGCCGTTTTGCGAACGGCAAAGTGGCCGGATACCTGCAAAAGCCGTATACTTCGCGGCAACTGGCCGAGAAGGTGAAGAGCGTCCTCGAAGGAGCCGAGTGATCTGCTTCGGGCGGTGAGCGTCATTTGACCCAGCTTCAAGAACAAAAATTAATTTAGTTCGGGCGATAAACCCTTCTTTTGCGCCCTTTTACACCACGTTATAATGGAATCGACCCCCGGCTTGTAGCGTTTTACAACGGGGTGAGGAGAAAAGATGCGCGCATTGAAGATGATCGTGCCAGCAGCCGTTTTTGCCGGACTGGTCGTGTGTTCCGCCGTTTCGTACGCGAAGCCCGCTTACGCGACCAAAGAGAAGAAGGCCTGCACCTTCTGCCACGGCAAGATGGACTCCAACAAGGAGACGATGGCCAAGAACCTGAACGACGCCGGCAAGTACTACGCCAGCCACGAGCACTCGCTCGACGGCTACAAGAGCAAGTAAGGGCGCGATCCGATTTCAGGCCGAGTACTTCTGCCGCCAGCCGTTGAGTTCGGCGGTAAGAGAATTCCGGACCGTGACAAACTCCGGATTGTTGTACTGGTTCAGGCTTTCGCCGGGATCGGTACGAAGATCGTAAAGTTCTCCGGGGCCTTTACCCTGGTCCCGGAGGACGGCCTTATAGCGTTCCTCCCGGGCCATATCGGTATTGGCGTAGTGGGCGAAGACGGTGGTTCGCCAGGGTTCCTTAGGGGGCAGGGGCTTGCCGGTGACGAGAGCCCGGTAGCTGCGGCCGCACAAGTTGGCCGGCGGCTTGCCGGCTTCCGCGATATCGAGCACAGTCGGAAGCAGGTCGTAGGTGCTCACCACCTCAGGGCGCACCGCCTGCGCCGGAACGTCTCCCACCCAACTCCATAACAGCGGCGTGGTAACGGACTCCTCGTACATATTGGGGGGCTCGGAGGAGTCTGCCGCGCCCCACACGCCGTGGCGGCCCAGGAGGGCGCCGCAGGTGGAGGTGAACACGATGGCGGTGTCATCCTGGAGCTTGCGCTGGTAGACTTTGCCGATGATGGTCTGCACCTGGTCGTCGAGCGCCGTAACGGCGGCGGCGTACAAGCGCTGGCTTGCGACCATGTCGGCGAGCATCTCCTTGCCGGACCGCGCCCGCGGCGAGAGGCGCTCGGGGCTGAACGTCTCAAACCTGACCTGGGCGTACATGTCCTTGAATTTTTCGGGCACGCCGTCGTAAGGCGCCCGGGGGCCGGGACAGGTCACATGGAGAAAGAACGGCTTGGAAGGGGCGGCCGCATCGAGCAAGGCCGCAGCTCCCGCCGGTTCCACGGTCGAACACTGGTAGCCCGCGTCGCCCAGAAGCTTTTCGAGGGCCGGCACCCCGGCGGCCGGAGTGGCGGAACCGCCGAGTTGCATGGGAGTACGCCCGGTGAGCATCGCGGTCCGCCCCAGTCCCGGGACGGGAGCGCAGGAGGTGTGACGCTGGAAGCGGGTGCCCAACTGGCCGAGACGGTCCAGGTTAGGGGTCCGGATCTCCTTATTGCCGTAGCACCCGAGCACCCAGGACGGCAGGTTTTCGGTGGAAATGAGCAGAACATTCGGCTTCCGGACCGGCTTGTCAGCACCCAGGACCGGCAGGGCGAACGTTCCAAAGAAGAAGAATCGGCGCGTCACAGGCATGGAAATACAAGTATAACGGCATGCGAAAACGGCGGGCGCCGGCTACGGAATCCAGGCCATGCCGTCGGGACCGGTGCCGGTTTTGAAGCGGCCGGCAAGTTCCAGCGTCCGGAGGTCGATCACGGCCACATCGTCGTCCCCGGTGACGGCGACAAAGGCCCTCAGGCTATCCGGGGTGATGAGGATGCCGGCGGGATTGCGGCCTAGCGGCAGCCGTTTCAGCTCCTTTTTGGTTTCCCGTTCGAGGATGAGCAGATCGCCGGCTTCGAGGTCGGAAATCAGCACCAGGCGGCCGTCGGGGGAGAACTTCAGCCGGTTGGACCGCTTGGTTTGCACGCCAAAAGTCTGTACGACTTTTTTCGAAGCGAGGTCGATCACCGAAATTCCGCCGTCGCGCGAGGTGGCGGCCCAGAGCTGCTTTCCGTCCGGCGTCACGTCGAAACCTTCGGGCCCCTGGCCTACCGGGACGACGGTCTGGTCCCAGCTCATGGTGCCGGTCTGGTCGAAAATGCCGATGCTGTTTCCGGAGATGTTGGCGGTATAGATCTGTCGGCCTCCGGCGCCGAATTGAACCATGTGAGTTCCGTTCTGTCCGGTGCCGAGGATCCAGTCCACTTTGTGGGTTGCGGGGTCATAGCGGGCGATCGCCTTGTTGGCTTCGGCGGTGAACCAGGCCTTGCCGGCAGAGACGGCCACGCCGTGGGGCTGGCGGAGGGGGCCGAGATCGACGCGGAGCTCTTTACGGGCAGCGATGTCGATGACGGAAAGCGAGTTGCCGGGGGCGGAACCGGTGCCGTAGTTGGTTACGAACGCGAGTTTGCCATCGGCCGAGGCCTCGACTTCGTGCGGTCCGTCGCCTGTGCGGACGGTGGCCAACACCTTGGTAGTTGCCGGATCGACGATCGCGAGCGAGCCCTCCTTGTTCAGGACCAGCAGGGTTTGCGCGGACGCGGCGGTGGCGGCGAGTGCAGCGGCGAGAATCAGTCTCTGCATAGTCGAGAGTTTCTCACAGAAGCTGGTGCGGGATGGTATTGTGACGAAAGCGCAGCCGGACATGACAGGGCAAACCGATCCGTGCAAACTGCTCGAGCAGGCGTTTGGCGCGGGCGGCAAAATCGCAGGCGTCTCCGCTCCGGGCAGGGTCAACCTGATCGGCGAGCACATCGACTATCACGGTCTCGCCGTGCTTCCGATGGCGATCGGGCGGAGCATCCGGATGGGATTCCGGCGGAGGGGCGACCGGCGGATCCGGGTGGCGAGCGGCGCCTACGGGGTGCGCGAATTCGAGTGGACGGAAAAGCTGGCGCCGGTGGAGCGGGGCGACTGGGAGAACTATCTGCGGGCGGCGGCGCAGGCGGTGAGCGCGAAATGGGGGGTGGGCGGGGGGATCGACGCGGCGATCGCGTCGGACCTTCCGGCCGCGGCGGGACTGTCGTCCTCCTCGGCCCTGATAGTGGCCACGACACTCGGCCTGCTGCGCGCCAACGGCTACGACCCTACATTCGAGGAGTTGATGGAAGTGCTGCCCGAGGGCGAGCACTTTGTGGGCACGCGCGGCGGCGGCATGGATCACGCGGCATCGCTCGCCTCACGTCCGGGGCACGCCTCGCTGGTGGAATTCGAACCGCTGCACGTGCGGCACGTTCCGGTGCCCGAGGACTGGCGGTTCGTGGTGGCGCACAGCCTGGTGACGGCCGAGAAGTCGGGGACGGCGCGTGAGCGCTACAACGCGGTGCGGCAGGCGGGAGCGGGCGCGCTGGCAAAGCTGGGGGTTCGATCGTACGGCGAAATCGAGGAGGATCCGGCGACGCTCATTGCAACCCTGGAGGACTGCGGAGAGCGGGATGCGTTCGAACACGTTGCCGGGGAGGCCCGGCGGGTGGCGGATGCGGTGGCGGCCATGGAGCGCGCGGACGCGGCGCGGTTCGGCGCGCTGCTGCTGGCATCGCACGCGAGCCTGCGGGACCGGCTGAAGGTGAGTTGCCCGGAACTGGACTCTCTGGTAACGGCGGCCATGGAATCGGGAGCGCTGGGGGCGCGGCTGACCGGCGCCGGATTCGGCGGCTGCGCCGTGGTACTGACAACCGCACGGGAACTCGAGGATGTGCGGCACGGCATCGAGGAGCGGTTTTACCGGGGGCTTGCGGGTTTCGACGCGGAGCAGCACCTGATCGATGCGCTGCCTGCCCCGGGCGCGCTGTGGGGAGGAGAACGGCCCGTTCATGCAACTAAAAACGATTGACTGGATCATCGCCTTCGTCGCCGTCGCCATCTGCTTTCTGCCGGCCCTGTTTTTCGGCAAACGCTCGGGCAAGAACACCACCGAATTCTTCGCCTCGGGGCGCTCCGTGCCGTGGTGGCTGGCCGGGCTGTCGATGGTGGCCACGACGTTTTCAAGCGACACTCCGAACCTGGTGGCCAACTTTGTCCGCACGCAGGGGGTGGCGGGCAACTGGCAGTGGTGGGCGTTTACGCTGACCGGCGTGGCGACGGTGTTTTTCTTTGCGCGGCTGTGGCGCCGCTCGGGCGTTCTGACGGATCTCGAGTTCTACGAACTACGGTATTCGGGCAAAGCGGCGAGCGCGGTGCGCGGGTTTCGCGCGGTGTACCTGGGGCTGCTCTTCAATTGCATGATCATGGCGACGGTCAACCTGGCCGCCTGCAAGATCGCGGCAGTGCTGTTCGGCTTCGACCGGTGGCAGACGCTGCTGGCGGTCGGGCTGCTGAACGTGGTGTTCGCGGCGCACTCGGGGTTGTGGGGAGTGCTGGTCATCGACATGATCCAGTTCTTCATCAAGATGTCGGCGGTGATTGCGGCGGCTTACTTTGCGGTCACGCTGCCGCAGGTGGGCGGACTCAGCGGCCTGGTGGAAAAGCTTTCCCACCTGCGCGGCCCGGGCGGCCTGAACTACCTCAACATGCTGCCGGATTTCACGAACAACTGGGACTTGGCAGTGGCGGTGTTCATCATTCCGCTGACGGTGCAATGGTGGGCGGTTTGGTATCCCGGCGCGGAACCGGGCGGCGGGAGCTACATCGCGCAGCGGATGCTGGCGTCGAAATCGGAAAAAGACGCGCTCGGCGGAACGCTGTTCTTCAACGTCGCCCATTATGTGCTGCGGCCCTGGCCGTGGATACTGGTGGGGCTGGCGTCGCTGATCGTGTACCCGCAGTTATCCGATATCCAGACGGCGTTTCCGCACCTGGACCCGAAGCTGATCGGGCACGATATCGCGTTTCCGGCCATGCTCCGTTTCCTGCCCGCCGGTTGGGTGGGGCTGATGCTGGGGGGTCTGGTGGCGGCCAATTCGTCCACCATCCTGACCCACCTGAACTGGGGCGCCTCCTACCTGGTTCACGATTTCTACCGCCGGTTCATCAATCGCGACGGAACGGAACACCATTATGTGTGGGCCGGGCGGTGCGCCACAGTGCTGCTGTTTGTGGCGTCGTCCGCGCTGGTTTTCGCCCTCGACACGGCGCAGGCCAGCTTCAATATCATTTTGCTGATCGGAGCGGGGACGGGGCTGATCTACCTGGTGCGGTGGTTCTGGTGGCGGGTGACGGCGTGGTGCGAGATCGTGGCGATGGTGACCTCGTTTCTGGCCTCCGCAGGCATGCTGGCGGCGACGCGCAGCGGGCTGGCTCTGGGTACGGCTCAGCAACTGCTGATCACCATCGGGATCACGACGGTGTGCTGGATTGCCATGGCTTATCTGGGGCCGCGGACGGACGAAGCCGTGCTGGTGGACTTTTATCGCAAGGTCAGGCCGTTCGGTCCGGGCTGGGAGGCCATCCGCATTAAGGCCGGGATTTCAGCCGAGGACCGGGCTGACGAAGAGGCGCAGAACTTCCCCCGCGCACTCCTCGGGTGGGTGTCAGGCTGTATCATGATCTGGTCGGCCCTGTTTATGGTCGGCAACTTTCTTTACGGCCGGATGGGATATACGTTCGCGCTCCTGGCCGTGTTCGCAGTAAGCGCCGTCGCCCTCATCCGCGTGGTGGCCCGGCTCTGGAGGTAGACCATGGACGAAGTTTCCCGACGAGACCTGATGCGCACGCTTTCCGCCGCCACGCTGGGGGCGGGGTTTTCCGCGGTGGCGCAGGGGCAGACCCGCACGCCCGGGAAGAGCGTGATGGGGATGAAGTTCGAGCCGAAGCAGACGATCCGGTTGGGCGTGATCGGCACGGGCGGCCGCGGCAACTCACTGGTGGACAACTTCGCGGCCATGCCGGAAGTCCGGATCACGGCGGTGTGCGACGTAGTGCCCGAAAAGGTGCAGCGCACGCAGGCGCGGCTCGAGCGCGCGGGAAAGCTGCCCACGGCGCCGGCCACGTTCACGAACGGCGAGCGGGCGTTCGAAGAGCTGGTTAAGCGGGACAACATCGACCTGGTGGTGGTGGCAACGCCGTGGATCTGGCACGTCCCCATGGCGGTAGCGGCCATGAAGGCGGGCAAGCACGTGGCCGTGGAGGTCCCGGCGGCGCGGACCATCGAGGAGTGCTGGGAGCTGGTGGACACGGCAGAAGCGACCCAGCGGCACTGCATCCAACTGGAGAACTGCTGCTACGGCTACAACGAGATGCTGGTGTGGAACATGGTGAAGGACGGCCAGTTCGGCGAACTGACCCACGGCGCCTGCGCCTACAACCACGACCTGCGCAGCATTCTATTTTCAAACGAAGGCGAAGGACTGTGGCGGCGCTTCGAACACCTGAACCGTAACGGCAACCTGTATCCCACCCACGGCCTGGGCCCGGTGGCGCACTACATGGACATCCAGCGCGGCGACCGTTTCGAATACCTGGTTTCGATGAGCAGCAAAGTGGCCTCGCTGCCCGCCTACCGGAAGGAAAAGATCGCGGCGGACGATCCGCGCCAGAAGGAAGTCTACAAAGAGGGCGACCTCAATACCAGCCTCATCCGCACGGCCAAGGGCAGGGTGATCACCCTCGAGCACAACGTCTCTTCGCCCCAGCCCTACGACCGCATCAACATGATCGCGGGGACCAAGGGGATCTTCCGCGACTACCCGCCGCGCATTTACCTGGATGGCCGCGGCAAGGAAGAGTTCGGCCCCATCGATCCGTACAAAGCCCAGTATGAGCATCCTTACTGGAAGGAGACGGGCGAGCTGGCGCGCAAGCTGGGCGGCCATGGCGGCATGGACTTTGTGATGGCGTGGCGGCTGATCGAGTGCATCAAGCAGGGCACGGCGCCGGATATCGACGTGTACGACGCCGCCACCTGGAGCGCGCCCGGTCCGCTGAGCGAGCAATCGGTGGCGAAGGGGAGCGCGCCGATGCCGTTCCCCGACTTCACGCGCGGAAGATGGGAAAAGCGTCCGGCGTAGGACGGAAGCGGTCAGCTATCGGCTATCAGCTAAAGCGGGGCGGCTGAACGGTGGCTGCTGAAGCGCTTAGGGGCCGGCGGGGACACGGCACTGCAACCCGGAACATTACTGCTAAGTTACAGTTGGTTCGCGAGTTAGCTCACCTATAATCCGATCCATACATTTTTTTGATTGGACCACCCGGAGAGGCTGCGGGTAGGATTGATCTACAGGGCGGCTCCACCGGGCCCCTTCTTTTTGACGGTAAGCGCGAATCATTACCATGAACACGGCATACATGCACGACTCTCAGGTTTCCCTGCTTCATCGCATCAGCAGCATTGTGAGCTCGGACCTTTCGATCGAAGAAATGCTGGGCGAGATCGTGGGGCTCACCGTGCAGGTCACGGAGTGCGACGCCTGCCTGGTCTATCTGATCGAACAGGGATCGAATGAAGTAGTTTTGCGCGCGTCCCAGGTGCCGCACGCGGCGGCTCTGGGCGAGCTGCGCCTGATGATGGGCGAGGGCGTCACCGGGTGGGTGGCGGAACACAAAGCGGTGGTGGCGTTGAGTTCGAACGCATCCTCCGATCCCCGATTCAAGCGGTTCCAGGCGCTGGTGGAAGACACTTACGAGGCCTTTCTTTCAGTGCCGATCGTCAGCGGCGGCGAGGTGATCGGGGTGATCAACGTTCACCATCGCGAAGCGCACGACCACAGCGCGGACGAGATCGCACTGCTGGTTTTTGTCGGGGAGCAGATGGGCGGCGCGGTATCGAAGTCGCTGCTCGCCGACGACAAAGCGCGCCTCGAGGAGGAAGCCGCGACGGTGAAGCGGCAGCTCGAAGACCGCAAGGTCGTGGAGCGCGCCAAGGGCATTCTGCAACAGAAGTACAACACCACCGAGGAAGACGCCTATTTCCGGCTTCGCAATCAGAGCCGGAGACTGCGGCGTCCGATGCGGGAGCTGGCCGAAGCGATCATACTCGCCGAAGACGTCGGCCGCGAAGGCGACGGCGAATAACCGCCCGCCCGCCTCGCAGCCTCGTACGCTAATTTTGGCGGCCTGCTTCGAGTAGGGGCCGTCCGTCCCCGTAGACTCCGGTTTTCCCCCACGTTCAGCGCGATATCACCAGAAAAACAAGAGGAGAATACTGTGAGCAAGAAGTGCGTGCTGCAGTTCGCGGCAATCGCCTGCATTCCGTTCGTCTGCCAGGGGCAGCCGAGGCAGACCACGGTAAAAGGAGAGCTTCGCGGCGGCTCTGGCGCGGTCCCGGCGTCGTATCAACTGACTCTGGAAGATCCGGGCAGGAACCAGGGCCGAGTGGCGGAAGTGGAATGGGCCATGGACGGGGCGTTCGAGTTTCGCGGCGTGCCGTATGGAGCGTACTGGCTGAAGGTCAAGAACGATTATGGCGAGACCATTACGGAGGCGTTCGTGATCGTCAGCGCGGCTACTCCGGAGGTGAGCCTGCGCCTGCCGGAGCGGCGAATCGAGCGGCCCACCGGCACCAGCGTATCGGTGACGCAGTTGCAGCATCCGCCCTCACGCAAGGCTGTTCGCGCGGCGCAGGAAGCGGCCCGGTTGTCGGCCGCGGCGCAGCCGGCGAAAGCAGCGGAAAAACTGCGCGAGGCGATTGCGGATTCGCCCGAGTTCGCGGAAGCGCACACCAACCTGGCGGCGCAGATGCTGCGGATGCGCGAGTACCCGGCGGGTCTCGAGGAGGCGCGGCGGGCGATGGAAATCGCCGGACCGAATCCGGTGGACCTGACCAATGCGGCCTTCGCGCTGGCCGCGATGAATCAGTTCGACGCCGCCGTGACGAAGGCGCGGGAGGCCCTGCGGATCGACGGCGGGTATAGCCGGGCGCACATGGTCCTCGGCCAGATTCTGGCCATGCACGCGGAGACGGTGGGTGAAGCGCTGATGCACCTGGACCGGGCGGCGGAGGAATTTCCTTCCGCCAAGGCCGCGGCCGACCGCATCCGGGGCCGGTAAGGGCGGTCCCGGCCCCCCGCCGCGCCGTGAGCCCGGGTAACGTATCATTCGTTAAGGACGCCTTTTCAGAACCCGGCCTATCGAATGACCACACCCGAAATCAAACCGCAGGCGGCGGCTGTTGCCGCGCCGACGCGATTCCTTCCCCTGCTGCTGATCCTCTTCGGAGGCAGCGGCTGCGCCGCCCTGATTTACGAAATCGTTTGGTATCAGTTGCTTCAACTGGTAATCGGATCGAGCGCCATCTCTCTTGGCGTATTGCTGGCGACCTTCATGGGGGGCCTGTGTTTCGGCAGCTTGATGCTGCCGCGAATCCTGCGCGCGAGGGAGATGCACCCCCTCCGCCTCTATGCGTACGTGGAGTTCGGGATCGCCATCTGCGGAATCCTGGTGCTGATCTGCATGCCCCTGGTGGACGGGCTGTACTCGGCGGCGGTGGGACACGGCGCTCCCGCCATGCTGCTGCGCGCCCTGGTGTGCGCGCTGTGCCTGGTGCCGCCCACGTTTCTGATGGGCGCCTCGCTGCCGGCGGCGGCGCGCTGGATCGAGACCAGCACGGAGGGAATCTCGTGGATGGGGTTCCTTTATGGCGGCAACACGGTGGGAGCGGTTTTCGGCTGCCTGCTGGCGGGATTCTACCTGCTCCGCGAGTACGACATGACCACGGCCACCTTTGCCGCCGCGGCCATCAACGCCGCGGTGGCGCTGGTCAGCCTGTGGATTGCCGGGCGCACGCCGCACCGCTCTTCGGGGAGAGAGGCGGAAACGGTCGTCTCCAAAGGTCCGATCTACTGGCCGGTGTATGCCGCCATCGGCCTCTCCGGCGCCGCCGCGTTGGGTGCCGAGGTGGTCTGGACACGGCTGCTGGGCCTCATGCTGGGTGGCACCGTCTATACCTTCTCCATCATTTTGGCGGTGTTCCTCATCGGGCTGGGCACCGGCAGCGCCGCAGGTTCCATGCTGGCACGGACGGTGCGGCCGCGGCTGGCCTTCGGCATCTGCCAGGCGCTGTTGATCGCGGCGGTTGCCTGGACCGCGATCATGCTTTCGAGTTCCCTGCCCTTCTGGCCGGTTAATCCGCTGCTGACCAGCAGCCCCTGGTTTACGTTCCAGATCGACATGGCGCGCTGCCTGTGGGCCATGCTTCCGGCCACTTTGCTGTGGGGGGCGAGCTTTCCGCTGGCACTCGCGGCGGCGGCCACCGAGAAGCAGGACGCGGCCAGGCTGGTGGGGGGCATTTACGCCGCCAACACGGGCGGTGCTATCGCCGGGGCACTCGGGTTCAGCCTCTTCCTGGTGCCGTGGATCGGAACTCCGGGCAGCGAGCGGCTCCTCATCGTGCTCTCGGCGGCGGGCGCGCTGCTGATGTTGTTCCCGCTGGTACGGGCGTCGAAATCGTTGGCCGGCGCGGCCGCGCTTACCGCTGCCCTGGTGATGGGCGCGCTGCTGCTGACCAGTATCGGCGACGTGCCGGGAATGCTGATCGCGTACGGCCGCCGCACGGTGATGTCGATGGACCGGTCGAAAATCCTGTACGCGGGCGAAGGCAGAAACTCCTCCATCGCCATTTCCCGCTGGGACGACGGCGCGATTCAGTTCCACGTGAGCGGCAAGGTGGAAGCCTCCACCGAACCTTACGATATGCGCCTACAGCGCATGCTGGGCCATATGCCGGCGCTGTTCCATCCCAATCCGAAATCCGTGCTGATCGTGGGATTCGGAGCGGGCGTGACATCGGGGTCGTTCGCGCTGTATCCGGGGATCGAGCGGATCGTAATCTGCGAGATGGAGCCGCTGATTCCACCCACCGCGACCAAATACTTCGGCAAGGAAAACTACAACGTCATGAACGATCCGCGGGTGCAGATCGTTTACGACGACGCGCGCCACTACATCCTGACGACGCGCGAGAAGTTCGACATCATCACCTCCGACCCGATCCATCCCTGGGTGAAAGGCAGCGCCACGCTCTACTCGAAGGAGTATTTCGACCTGGTGCGCGCGCACCTGAATCCGGGCGGCGTGGTGACGCAATGGGTACCGCTTTATGAAAGCGACCTGGGCGTGGTGAAGAGTGAAGTCGCCACCTTCTTCTCCGTGTTTCCGAACGGAACCTTGTGGGGGAACCAGAACAACGGCGGGTACGACACCGTGCTGGTGGGGCAGGAACAGCCACTGAAGCTGAACCTCGACGAGATGGAACAGCGGCTCGCGCGGCCCGATCATGCCCGGGTACTCGAGTCCATCCGCGAGGTCGGGTTCGGCTCGCTCTACGGACTGCTCGGCACGTACGGCGCGCAGCGGTCCGATCTGACGGAGTGGCTACAGGACGCGGAGATCAACCGCGACGGCAACTTGCGCCTGCAATACCTGGCGGGCATGGCGCTGAACCGCAGCATGGAGTACCTCATTTACAGCCAGATCCTGAACGCGCGGCAGTTCCCGAAGAATCTTTTCACGGGTTCGGAAGAGGCCATGCAGAAGCTGTCGTACAACATGCAGGCTCAGGCGAATCAGTAAAGCGCGGCTTCATCGATCTGCCCGTTGCGGATGCGCACTGCTTCGGCCACCCGGAGGATGAAGATCTTGCCATCGCCGATGCGGCCGGTGCGGGCGGCGCGCAGGATGGCGGAGACGATGGCGTCCTTCTCGGAATCGGCGGCCACGACTTCGATCTTCAGCTTGGGCACGAAGGGGGCTGCGTACTCCTGGCCGCGGTAGACCTCGGTGTGGCCGCGGTGCCTGCCCTGCCCGAGCACCTCGGTGACGGTGACCGCCTCCACGCCGGCGCCGGCGAGGGCGTCCTGAACCGGCTGCCAGCGGTGCGGCTGGATGATGGCTTCGATCTTCATCATCGTGTGCGTTACCCGACGCGATAGACTTCCTCGGCTTCGGCCGTGGAACGCTTGCGCTCCGCTCCGGCGTAGACAATTTTGAGCAGCGGCGGCGCGACGATGGTGGTGGCCACCGACATGAAGACCACTACGCTATAGATGTTGCGCTGGATGATGCCCATGCCGAGCCCGAGCTGCGCAACCACCATTCCGACTTCGCCGCGGGGGATCATGCCCACGCCAACCCGCAACGCTTCGGTCCGCCCCAGGGGCAGGGAAGCAAGGCCGCACCCGAAGAATTTGGAAGCGATGGCAGCGGCAAGAACGATGAGCGCGAGGACGGTGGTGGAGGCTTCGGAAAAGGCGGAAAGTCCGACCTTCAATCCAATCCCGGCCAGAAAGAACGGGACCAACAGTTCGCCGACGCCCTGCGCCAGGTCGTGGACGCGGCGGCCCGTGCTTTCGGCGAGGGCAAGCCCGGCGAGGAATGCGCCTACGATGGCGGCGACGCCGGTGTAGACGGCGAGCACGGCGAGGCTGAAGAGGAGGATCATGGCCAGCACGAACTGGGATTCGGCCACGCGCAGGGTGGCCTCCATTTTCGGCCCCACCTTGCGCATGGTGCTGGTGCCCCAGAACGCCACCGCTACCGTGAATCCGGAGGCCAGCGCGGCGGTCAGCCCGAGTTCGATCCAGTTCAGTTTGCCGCGCGAAAGGCTGCTGACGGCAGCCAGCACCAGCAGGCCCAGAACGTCGTCGATCACCGCAGCGGCCAGGATGATCTTCGCGGAAACCTCGTGCAGCAAGCCTTTGGCCGCGAGCACCTGGGCCGTGATGCCCACGCTGGTGGCCACCATGGAGGCGCCGACGAAGATCGCTTCAGCGGAAGGCGCGCCCCAGGCCAGCAGAATCGCCCAGCCCATCAGAAAGGGCACCACCACGCCGCAGCACGCCACCAGCATGGCCGTGCCGCCCACCTTGAGCAGATCCGAGGATTTGACTTCGAGGCCTACGCGGAAAAGCAGGAACATGGCGCCCAAGTCCGCGAGGGCGTCGAGAAATTCGTTAGGGGCGAGCCAGCCGAGCACGCTCGGGCCCACCACCACACCCGCCAGGATCTCGCCGACGATGCCCGGCTGGCCCAGCCGCTCGAACAGCTCCGCCATCAACTTGGCACTGGCGAAGACGATGAGCATGGAGAGGGGAATGCGCGCTGGGCCGGCGTGTTCCAGCAAGAAGAGTGCGATCGGGGGCATCTGGTTTTCAGTTACTCCATAACAACAGGGGCGCGCCGCCGGACCATTGCGGCCGGCGGCGCGCCCGGAATCCGATTTTCAAAAGATCGATTACCCGTCGAGGGCGGTAGCTTCTCCCGCGACCGGGTGGCCCAGAGGCTGCATCAGCGAACCGCCCACCGGCAGAATGCCGCCGGGGTGCGAAGGCGCGAAATCCGGATAGCTGTTGGCTTTGTGCTCGCCGAGATCCAGCCCACTAATTTCCTCCTCCGCCGAAACCCGCAATCCGATCGTCCGCTTGATCAACTGGAACAGCAGGAAACATGTGCCAAACGACCAGGCAAACGCGGTCACGACGCCGATGGCTTGAGTGGATAATTGTCCCATCAGGTCAAATGGCTTGCCAAGGAAAAGATTTTCGTGGAACAGGGCGGCGGAAAGGGTGCCGAACGCGCCGCACACGCCGTGCACGGAAATCGCGCCCACCGGATCGTCCACCTTGATTTTGTCGAAGAACAAAACGCTGTAGACCACGATCACGCCCGCGATTGCGCCGATCATCACGGAGGCGAGCGGCGTTACCGTGGCGCACGGCGCCGTGATGGCCACTAGGCCCGCCAGCACGCCGTTGAGCGTCATGCCGATATCGGGAACCCTGAATTTCACCCAGGAGATGGCCAGCGCGGCCAGGGCGCCGGTGCAGCCGGCGAGCAGCGTGTTCACCGCGATGCGCGACTGAAACCCGTTGGCGGCGGTGGTGCTGCCGGGATTGAATCCGAACCAGCCGAGGTAGAGGATGAATACGCCGAGCGCGGCCAGGGTGAGATTGTGTCCCGGGGTCGGATTCACCTTGCCGTCCTTGGTGTATTTTCCAAGGCGGGGGCCTACGCAGATCGCGCCCGCCAGTGCCGCCCATCCGCCGATCGAGTGCACCACCGTTGATCCGGCATAGTCGATGAAGCCGCGGTTGGCGAGCCAGGCGCCGCCCTTGACGTTATCCGCGTTGAACAGGTTGCCCCAGGCCCAGTGTCCGAAGACCGGGTAGATCAGCAGGCTGATCATGAAGCTGTAGATCAGGTACGAGGAAAACTTGGTGCGCTCGGCCATGGCGCCGGAAACGATGGTGGCGGCGGTTGCCGCGAACACGATCTGGAAGAACCAGAAGGTGTAGCCCCACTGGCCGTCGATGGTGTTGTTGTCGAAGTTGAGGAAAAAATTCGAGGTGCCGATCAGGCCGTTGGTCACGCCGAACATCAGGCCGAAACCGATGGCCCAGTACGCTACGCCGCCCATGCAGAAATCGAGCAGGTTCTTCATCATGATGTTGCCGGCGTTTTTGGCGCGGGTGAAGCCGGTCTCCACCATGGCGAATCCGGCCTGCATGAAGAAGACGAGCGCTCCGGCGACGATGGTCCACACGATATCGGTCTGTTTCTGCAAGTCGGCAATGGCCTTCTGTAGGTCGGCGAGGGTGGGAGGCGCATCGGGCTGCTGCGCGAACAGAGTGGCGGAGCAGAGTAAGATGGTTCCGGCCAGGCAGGCGCTGGAGAATAGTCGTTTTCTAGTCGCGGCGGTCAAGAGAAACTCCTCTCCCGTGTGGTTCGTCCAGGACCCGGGCGGTTCTTCCAGGACTCCGCACCGGCGAAACCAGTGGCCAAACCCGCGGGAATGTGTTGTTCAGAATCCGATCTGCTTGATGGTCACACGGGCGCGACGAGGCGCTTGCGGATGCTGCCGGGAAAATCCGGAAGCATTGAATCATCCTAAACAAGGAGCGTGAGGAATCCAAATAGAAACTTTGAATTGAGCGTATTCGCGGGGAGACACACTTTCAGGCGCGCGGCGTGCGCGCGTATTTACCGCGGTTGAATTGCGCCACCAGCAGCGCGCCGCCGGCGATCGTGTACCACGCGCGCCGGCCTGGAACAGAAAATACGACGCCATAATCACAGCGCCCGCAAAATATCCCCACTTCATTTCCAGTACACCCCCAAGCATAGAACGATGGTCATAATTGCGAAGAGAACGGCGGGAGCGCGAAGCGAGCGGTTCCACTCCGGCTTCTGCGTGCCTTCCCGTTTCAGGCGGCGGATCTCCTGCAACTGGCGCCTCGCGACTCCGAGTTCAGCGGCGTCTCCGGCGAGGTCCAGCGCGCGCTTCGTTTCGGCCTCCGCGCGATGCAGCGCCCGCAGCCGGTAGTACAACTCGGCGAGTTTCATCTGCGCCCAGAAGCTGCTCCGGCGTCGAGTTCGCACGCGCGGCTTCCAGCGCGTCCATCGACTTGTACACGTCGTAATTCATGGCGTAAGCCATGCCGAGGCACGTGCGCAGGTCGGCCGACTGCGGGTCTGCTCGAGGCACGCTTGCTCCAGACACTCGATGTAGTCCGGCAAGTTCCTCCTGCGAGACCGTGTGCGGATCTCGCCAGGGAACGGCGGAAGGCGCCGGACTGCGGCGCCGAGGTGGTGACGAGTGGCGTGGGACATGGCGTCGCTACTGCACTGCCCACGGCGTTCGTGCTTTCAGCTCGAACTCCGGATAGCCGAGCGCGCCCATCTCCGGGAAGGTCGAGGCCTTCGAGTTCCGCCTTCGCGCCGACACGCGCTGGCCGATGATGACGTCGATCGCATCAGGTTGACGCACGAAGCTCAAGGTGAAGACGAAGCCGATCAGCGTGGCCACGCCGATCAACTGCGCGACCAACTGGCTCGGCGTCGCCGTAGAACAGGCCGGTCACCGAGCCCGCTCACGCCGTTCCAGGAGCCGCCGTAGTTGCTCTTGCCGTCGGCGAACAGGCCCACCGAGATGACGCCCCAGAGGCCATTGGTGCCGTGCACCGAAATCGCGCCCACCGGATCGTCCACCTTCATGACGCGTTCGACGAACTCGACCGAGAGGCAAACCAGCACGCCGGCGATCAGGCCGATGATCACCGACGCCGACCGGGTTGACGAATCCGCTGGGCGCCGTGATGGCGACCAGGCCGGCCAGCAGGCCGTTGCCGGTCATGGAGGCGTCCGGCTTGCCGTAGCGCATCCACATGTAGAACATCGCGCCGAAGGCGCCCGCCATGCCGGCGAGCATCGTGTTGACGGCGACCGAGCCGATGCGCAGGTTGCCGTTGCCCGAGGCGCCCAGCGTCGATCCGGGATTGAATCCGAACCAGCCGAAGGCCAGGATGAAGCAGCCGAGTCAGCACCAGCACCATATCGTGGCCGGGGATCGCGTGCGGCTCTGCCGTTGCGGGTGAACTTGCCGATGCGCGGACCGATGATGATGGCCAGCGCCAGCGCGGTGAAGCCGCCGACCGCGTGCACCACGCCCGAGCCGGCGAAATCGCACGTAGCCTTTGCCCGAGCCGAAATTGGCGCCCAGCTTCGCGAGCCAGCCGCCGCCCCAGGCCCAGTTGGCGAACAGCGGATAGGTGAAGGCGCCCATCAGGAACGACGAGACCAGGAAGGCGGCGTACTTCCAGCGCTCGGCGGCCGAGCCGGTGACGATGGTCAGCGCCGTGTCCATGAAGACCATCTGGAACAGGAAGATCACCATCACGCCGACGTCGTAGGTGCCGCCGTGCATGAGGAAGAAGCCGTTCTGTGCCGAACAGGCCGAATGTCTTTGCCGAACAGATGTGATGGCGAATTCGGCATTGAGCGGCGGCGTGCCGCCCAGGTTGCCGACCGCGCCGACGCCGCCCATCTGATGGCGAAGCCGATCAGCCAGTAGGCCAGCATGCCGACGCCGTACACCATGAAGTTCATCATCATGGTGTGGTTGGCGTTCTTGGCGCGGCACAGTCCGGTTTCGACCATCGCGAAGCCCGGCCTGCATGAACATGACCAGGAAGCCGGTGACCAGGGTCCACACGAAATTGATGGCGATCTTGTTCTGGCCGACCTGGTTCACGACATCGGAAACCGATCAGGCCCTTTTTCGAATCGGCGACACCGATGTCGGAGACGGTGCCGGTGAGGGATCCGTCCGGATCGCCCTTGGCGCGATCTTCCGCTTTGGGCGCCTCGACCGCCTTGAGGTCCGCGTCCGTGATGGCAACCGGCGCCGGAGTTGCCCGTGCGGCGGCCGGGGGCGCCGCCGTGGGCGCCGCGGCGGGGGCGCCTGCGCGCCCGCGATCTGATGCAGGCGGCGATCGATGAGGGACAACAAGATCGATCGTTTCACGATGGCTTACTTCCTCCAGATCGCGTTCTTCAAATAGGCTTTGTTGATCAGCCCCATGATTCCGAACAGGCTGATGCCGATGCCGGCTACGACCATTGCCAGCCGCGCTTCACATCCGTGGTCAGGCCCAGACTGAAGAACGCGACGCGAATCCGAGTAGTGTGACCAGTATTCCAACCAGAATCATGGCCATTAATCCTCCAGTGCTCCCACGGCTTGCACTTCGCGAAGAGCGCGAAGCAGCGCCCAGGAACAGGAAGAAGCCGACGAATAGACGATGCCGCCGCCGGTGGCAAATGCCGCCGCCAACAGCACGAAAGCGATCAAAAACAGCGCGACTGCCTGCGCTTGTGTAGGGTTGCTCCCAAAGTCGAAACCTCCGGTGAATTTGTGGATGTGAACAGGCCGTTGCGTATGGACCAGCCATAGAATGACGTCGAAGTCAAACTATCTTACAGATTACCAAAGGTATCGAAAGACAGGTGCGGCAAGACGGATATTCTTATTCCGGCAATCAATAGTTTCTATGCACGCAGGCGCACGGTCACTCGTAGCGGAGGGCCACCACCGGGTCCAGGCGGGCGGCTTTGTTGGCGGGCCAGATGCCGAAGAAAAGGCCGACGCTCACGGAGACGGCGATTCCGGCCATGGCCGCCCATAGCGGAACGCTGGCGGGGATGGAAGAAAACACGAGGCGGGAAATCAGTGAGATGAGCCATCCGAAGATCACGCCCATGATGCCGCCGAGGAAGGTCAGGGAGGCCGCCTCCAGCAGAAACTGGACGAGGATGTCGAGGCGGCGCGCGCCCAGTGCCTTGCGGATCCCGATTTCGTAGGTCCGCTCGGTCACGGAAACGAGCATGATGTTCATCACGCCGATCCCGCCTACGAGCAGGCCGATGGAACTTAGTACCACCATCACCAGGAAGGTCATGGCCGTGATCTGCCGGAAGTCGGAAACCATCTGCTCAGCCGTGGAGAGCGCGAAATTATCGGGCTTGTCGTAGCGAACGCGGCGGTCTATGCGCAGCGAAATGCGGATCTCGTCGAGCGCTTTGGCGATCTGGCCCTCGCGGGCGGTGACCACGATGGCGTTCTCGCGCGCGCTCGGATACATCTTCTGCATCATGCCGTAGGGCAGCAGAACGCGATTGTCGGTGTCGCCGAAAAACGATGCGGCGGGCCGGACCATGGTGCCGATGACGGTGAATTCGTGACCATCGACCAGGATGGTCTTGCCGATGGGATCCACGCCAGCGTACAGACCTTTCTCGAGGTCCTGGCCGATGACGGCAACCGGCACGCGGCGCCGGCTTTCCTGTTCGGTAAAGAACCGGCCGAAGTGCAGGTCCACCTGTCCTCCGCGCGCGTACGCCTCTTCGACTCCGAAGAGGTTTACGTCGTACATGTCGTTCCCCTTGTAGTGTGCGTTGATGGGTCCGCGGTTGGGGAACAACATCGTGGAGACGTCTTCAACGGACTGGCAGCGCTCGCGAATGTTTATTGCGTTCAGGTAGGTCAGGTCCTTGCGAGTTCGTTCCTCCGGGCTGAGACGTCCGGTGCGCGGCCCGACCGGAAACTTGAAAACGATGATTGAGTTCGGCCCGAAACTGCGGAGCACGGCGGACACGGAGGCGTCGAAGCCCGTCAGGATTGCGCTCACACCGATGATGGTGCCCGTACCGATGATGACACCCAGCACCGTCAGGAAGGCGCGCAGTTTGTGCGAGCGGATGGTCTGGAGCGCCAGCACCACACCGTTCAGGAACGCCAGTTTCGTCATGAGTTTATCTTTCGACCCGCAGGGCTTCGATGGGATCCAGCTTGGAGGCGCGGCGGGCGGGATAGATGCCGAAAAACAGTCCAACCGTGGCGGAGAGGCCTACCCCGATCATTACCGACGTCCACGGCAAGGCCATGGGAACGGAGGTGGTGTTGCGGACCAGAATGGCGATGAGCCATGCGATGACGACGCCGGCGAGGCCGCCCACGCCGGAGAGGACCGAAGATTCCACCAGGTACTGGCTCAGAATGTCCCGCCGCCGGGCGCCCAGCGATTTGCGGATGCCGATCTCGTGAGTACGCTCGGTGACGACGGCGAGCATGATGTTCATGATCACGATGCCGCCCACAATCATGAAGACCGAGACGATGCCGACCGCCATGCCGGAAATGGCGGCGGTCAAGCTTTCCCACAGGCTGACGATGGTCTCCGAGGCGAAGATGGAAAAGTTGTCGTCCTGCGCCGGACCGAGGTGGCGGAACGAGCGCAGCAGCACTCGCACTTCGTCCTGCGCCTCCATGAGGTGCGGCTGATCGACGGCCTTCGCAATCAGGCGGATGCCCGTGCGGCTGCCATAGGTTTTGAAATAGCTCTCGATGGGAATCATGGCGAAGTTGTCCTGGGAATTGCCGAACACGCTTCCCAGGGCTTTCGCCACGCCGACCACCTCGTAAGGCCGGCCCTCCACGTTGATGGTCTTGCCCATCGGATCCACGCCCTCGAAGAACTTGTTGCGGATGTCGTTGCCGATGAAAGTGACGGGCGCGTGCCGGCGCACCTCTTCGTACGTTATCGCACGGCCAGCATCCACCTGCACATAGTTGATTTCCGGAATGTTGTCCGTGATGCCCTGCAGATCCACGTCTTCGGCTGTCTCCCGCTTGTAAGTCAGGCGCGCGCGGCGGGATGTCATCATGCCGATCTCTTTGACCAATTGCACCCGCTCCCGGACGAAGTCATACTCAGCGGGTTTGATCTGCGGATTGCGCTTGTCCATCTCGAAGAACTTCTTCGGATCCCATGGGCCGAACCAGGCCATTCGCACCACGCGGAAGCCGTCCGAGCCCATGTTCGAGACCTTCTCCGCGATGTAGAGGTTCATGCCGTGAATGAGGGCGGTGACCGCGATCAGGGTGGTGGTGGCCAGGATGATGCCCAGCAGCGTCAGGAAACTTCGCAGTTTGTTCTTCCGCAGCGAGTCAACGGCGATGCATGTGGCCTCCCAGAAGGAGGCGCTGAACCGGAGATTCCCTTTTTGGGCCACCGTCAAGCTCAGACGCTGATCTCTTGCGGTTTGTTCCATATCAGATGGGGAACGGGCGCGTGGATTCCCCGACCCGTTCTCCCATCAGACGAACGGCGAACCCGATTGTTAACGGTCTACCGGGCGACGGCCGGCGTAGCCGGAGCGAGCACGGCGGGAACGCCCGAATCGCGGACTAGCTTGTTGAAAGCCGCCAGGTCAGTGGTCAGCAGGCCGTTCAACGTTTTCAACTGAGCGTTCACACTTGTTGCCAGCTCCTCGTAAACCATGTTGGATTGCGTGGTCGGCTGGTTGTCCGAACTCGTCACGACGCCCAGAACGTGCGCCAGTTTGTTGTTCAGTTTGATGGGGAAGTTGAGCGGGTCCTGCCCGGACCGGTTTTTGGTCTGGTACAGCTCTTCCTCCACCGCCGTCAACTTCTGCATCAACGCTTTGGCGGCATCGGCCACCTTCTTGTCGTCACGCTTGGAATAATCCTCGAGCTGCTTGCGGATTTCGCGAATCCGGACCACGCCTTCGTTGGTCTCCGACAGCTTGTCTCGGATCTGAAGCGCCAGCGTGAGTTGCCTGGCGTATTCCTCGGGTGTGGTGTCGAGGCGCGGGTCCTTCTTCACCGCGAAGGGTTCGGTCTGGGTCTTGCCGTCCACCGTCAGCCGCACCTGGTAGCTGCCGGGCGACACCCGGGGCCCAGTGAGCGAACCAGCCCACAGGATCATGCCCGGAAATCCGGTGGCGTCCGGGTAGCGGAGGTTCCAGACGAAGCGGTTCATTCCCGCCTGCGCGGGAACTCGCGACGCGGCGGCCGGACGCGGGGCGTCGTCATCCTCGGCCTCACCGCCCGGCGCGGGTCGCTCCGGCGCGCCGCCCGCCGCCGCTTTGCTCGAAAACTTCTTCACCAGCTTGCCCGAAGGATCGAGAAACTCGAGGGTGATTTCATCCTTCGGCTGCTCCTTGAGCCAGTAGTGGACCGCCACTCCCGCCGGCGGGTTCTCCCCCACCGTGCCGCCGCCGCCCCCCCCGCGTCCGCCGCTGCCGAAGCGGTACGCGTCTTCCGGTTTAAACAGGCGCGCGGTTTCGGCCGGAGCGTTCTGCAACTGGTAGACCATGGGCATTTCGTCGAGCACGTAGAACGCGCGGCCTTGGGTCGCCACCACCAGGTCCTGCTCGCGCTTCTGGAAAGCCAGGTCCGTGATCGACACCACCGGCAGATTCAGTTGGAACGAGCGCCAGTTTTCGCCGTCGTCGTAACTGAGATACAGGCCGAACTCGGTCCCGGCCACCAGCAAGCCCTTGCGATTCGGATCCTCGCGAATCACCCGCGTGAAGGCGTTGGCGGCGATGCCGTTCACAATCTTCTTCCACGTCTTGCCGTAGTCGCTGGTCTTGTAGAGGTAGGGCCGGAAGTCGTCGGACTTGTACATGGTGCCCGCCACGTAGGCCGTGCCGGCGTCATGCGGGGAAGCGTCGATGGAATTGATCTGAATCCATTCCGGCATGTCCTTCGGCGTGACGTTCGCCCACGTCTTGCCGCCGTCGCGCGTCACGTGCACCAGTCCGTCGTCGGACCCGGCCCAGATCACGCCCTTCGCCACCGGCGATTCCATCAGGGTGAAGATCGTGCAGTAATATTCGACGCTGGTGTTGTCCTGAGTGATGGGCCCGCCGGAACTTCCCATTTTGGATTTGTCGTTGCGCGTCAGATCCGGGCTGATCGCTTCCCAGCTCTGCCCCTCGTTGACGGTCTTGAGCACCACGTTCGCGCCCGCATAGAGCGTCTTCGGATCATGCGGCGAAAACACGATTGGGAAATTCCACTGGAAGCGATACTTCATCGCCTCCACGCCATAGCCCATGGTGTTGTCCGGCCACGGATTGATGTTGCGGCTCTGGCCGGTGCGCCTGTCCTGCCGCGTCAACAACCCGTCGTACGACCCCGCGTAGACGATCTGGCTGTCGCGCGGATCGGGCGCGATCCAGCCGCTTTCGCCGCCGCCCACGTCGTACCAGTCGCTCTCGGTGATGCCTCCGCCCGCGGTCCGGCTGGCGATGCGTATGGTGGAGTTGTCCTGCTGCGCGCCGTAAATGTTGTAGGGGAAATCGTTGTCCAAAGCGACGCGGTAGAACTGCGCCGTCGGCTGGTTCATGATGCTCGACCAGGTGCGTCCGCCATCGTTGCTGACGTTGGCGCCGCCGTCGTTGCCTTCAATCATGCGGTCGGGATTGTCGGGGGCAATCCACAGCGCGTGATCGTCGCCGTGCGGCGTGCGGATCGCGTTGAACGTGTGCCCGCCTTCGATCGACCGGTACATGCCGGTATTCAATGCGTATACCGTGTCCGCGCTCTTCGGGTCCGCGAAGATATGCGTGTAATACCAGGCCCGCTGCCGCAGCATGGCCTGCTCGTTGACGCGCGTCCAATTGCGCCCGCCGTTGTCGGAACGGAAAACACCGCCGTCGGCAGCCTCCACCAGCGCCCACACGCGCTCGGGATTCACAGGCGAAACCGTGACGCCGATGCGCCCAAGCACGCCGCGCGGCAAACCGGGGCTGCGCGAAATGTCGGTCCAGTTGTCGCCGCCGTCCGTGCTCTTCCACAACCCGCTGCCCGGGCCGCCGCTGTCGAAGCGGTAGGGCTTGCGGCGCACCTCCCAGAAGCCCGCGTAGAGCACGCGCGGATTGGAGGAATCCATCGCGATATCCACCGCGCCGGCATCCACGCCGCGCGTCAGCACCTGCTTCCACGTCGCGCCGCCGTCAGTGGAGCGATAGACGCCGCGCTCCTGGTTCGGCCCGAACAGGTGGCCCAGCGCCGCCACGTACACGATGTCCGGATTCTTCGGGTGCACGCGGATGGCGCCGATGTGGTAGCTGTCGGCGAGGCCCACATGCGTCCAGGTCTTGCCCGCGTCCAGGGACTTGTAGACGCCGTCGCCGTTGGCCGCATTGCCGCGCACGCACGCCTCGCCCATCCCCACATAGACGACGTTAGGGTCGGACTCCGCTACCGCGATGGCGCCCACCGACGACGTCTTCAATTTCCCGTCGGTGACGGGCGCCCAGGAGTTTCCGCTGTCCGTCGTCTTCCACACTCCGCCGCCCACCGCGCCGAAATAATAAACGTTGGACTGCGTGGTGACGCCGGCAACGGCCACCGAGCGGCCGCCGCGGTACGGCCCCACCAGGCGGAAGCGCAAAGCGTTCAGCGGATCCGGCTGCTGTGCCGGCGCGAGCAGCGGAAGAAACAGCAGGCGACGCAATACACCACGTTTTCATACGTGGCATCGTAACACTGCGACGCGGCTATTTTTCCTGACCGAGAATCGCGTTCAGTTCGGCCACGCGCGCGTCCAGCTCCTTGCGCAGCACACCGAGACGTTCCACCGCATCGCGCCCCGGCTTCTGATCCGCCGAGTTGGTCATTCCATAAAGGTAGGTGATGTGCGTTTGCAACTCGGGCTTGCTGTAGCGGATGGAGGGCGTGATCAAGCGCGCCGCCACGTCGTTCAATTTCGCGAGTTTGTCCGCGTCCGCGCCGGTCTTACCGCGCAGCCCGGCCTGCGCCGCGCGAACCCGCGCCACCGCCCTGTTCACATCGCTCACCAGTTCGCGCACTTCGATGTTGTGATCGAACTGCTCCTGAAGATCGGCCTGCGTCACCCCGGACCGGGTCACGCGCGGATCCTCGATCACCACCAGCGGCTGCGTAGCCGTAAACGCCCCCGCCGTCAGCCGCACCGAGAATTTCCCCGGCGTGGCCACCGGTCCGTTCGGCCCTTCCGGACGGCTGGCGCTCTGCCACGGGCCGGGATAGCGCAGGTCCCACGAGAACCGGTGCATGCCGGGGCCGGCCGGCAGCCGCACGGACCCGCCGCGCCCGCGGAATCCGCCGCCGCCTTCCTCATCCTCGGCCGCCGGTTCCGGCGCGGGAGCCTCTTCCGCCGTGCGTCCCGATCCGCCGCTCGTGAACGTCCGGATCACGCGGTTGCGCGCGTCCAGCACTTCCAGCCGGACGTCGCCGGAGTAGCCGGCAGGAAGGAAATAGTCGATCGCCGCTCCGCGCCCGCCCCGCCCCGGAGAGCGCACCGCTTCGCGCGGCGCGAACAGGATGGCGGTGGCGCCCGAGTCCTCCTTGATCTGGTGCAGCGGCGTGAGGTTGTCGAGAATCCAGAAGGAACGGCCCTGGGTCGAGACCACCAGGTCCTTGTGCGCCACCTTGATATCGGTCACCGGCGTCACCGGCAGGTTCAACTGCAGCGGCTGCCAGCGGCCGCCGTTATCTAAGGAAACGTACAGGCCAAATTCGGTGCCGGCATAGAGCAGGCCGGCGCGGTCCGGATCTTCGCGAACCACGCGCGTGGGTTCGTCGGCCGCGATGCCGTTGGAGCCGTCGGTGAGCCGCGTCCACGTCTTGCCGTAATCGTCGGTGCGGTAGATGTACGGCGCGAAGTCGCCCAGCAGGTAACGGTACACCGCCGCGTACGCGCTGCCCGCGCGGTGCGGACTGGGTTCGATGTTTTGCACGCGGCCGCCCGGAGGCAGGCCCTGCGGCGTGACATCGGCCCAGGAGTCGCCGTTGTTGCGCGTCACCCAGATCGGCCCGTCGTTCGAGCCCGTCCAGATCACGCCCTTCTGCACCGGCGATTCGCGAATCGTATACAGCGTGCTGTAGACCTCTTCGCCCGTGGCGTCGCGCGTGATGGGCTCGCCGCTCGCGCCCTGCGTGCCCTCCGGGTGCGCCGTCATGTCCGGGCTGATTTTCTGCCATGTCACGCCGCCATCGCGCGTGCGGTGCACGAACTGGGAGCCGTAGTAGACCACCGCCGGATCGTGCGGCGAAACCTCCATCGGCGAGACGCGCTGAAAGCGGTAGATCAAGTCGTCCCCCGGATTGCCGTAAAGCGACTGCGCGCCGATCCAATATTGCTGCTCGTTCGACGTCCTCAGGTCCAGCCGGCTGAACTGGCCCTTGCAGCTTCCGTAGACCAGGTCCGGATTCGCTGGGCTGGGAATGATCGGTCCGGTCTCGCATCCCGGCCCGCTGCGGAATGCCTGCCCGTCTCCCAGCGGCTGGCTCGGCACGATCACCGTGGTGTTGTCCTGCTGCGCGCCATAGACGCGGTACGGATACTGATCGTCCACCGCCACCTGGTAAATCTCGGCCGTGGGCTGGTTCTCCTGCGTGCTCCAGGTGCGTCCGCCGTCCAGCGAAACGTTGGCGCCGCCGTCGTTGGACTGGATCATGATCTGCGAATTCCGCGGGTTGATCCAGACGTCGTGGTGATCGCCGTGCGGCGCCGCCGGCGCGGCGGAACGTCTTGCCGCCGTCCGCGCTGCGGTACCAGCTTTCATCCCCCACGTAGACCACGTCCGCGTTGTTCGGGTCCACGCCCAGGGTGGTGTAGTAGAACGGCCGCGTGATGATCGACCCGGAGCCGTTCACCAGCGTCCACGTCGCCCCGCTGTCCTCGGAGCGGTACAGGCCCGAACCGGGCTTGGCTTCGATGAGGGCGTAGATGCGCTCGGGCTCTGGCGTTCGAAATCGCCACGTTGGCGCGCCCGAACAGCTCGTGCGGCAGTCCGCCCGCGAGTTTGTTCCACGTGTCCCCGCCGTCCGTGCTCTTGTAGATGCCGCCTTCGCGTCCGCCGCTGACGATCGTCCAGGGCTTGCGCTGGCCGCGCCACATGCAGGCGAAGAGCACATTTGGATGGCCCGGCTGGATCTCCACGTCCGCCGCGCCCACTTCGTCGGAAACGAACAGAACGTTCTTCCACGTCTTGCCGCCGTCGTTGCTGCGATAGATGCCACGATCCTTGTTCGCCGCGAAAGGATCGCCCAGCGCGGCCACGAACACGATATCGGGATTTGTAGGATGCACCCGCACCGTGGCGATCTGTCCCGTATCGCGGAGGCCGATAAAAGACCACGTCTTGCCCGCGTCGGTGGATTTGTAGATGCCGCGCCCGATCGAAACATTGCTGCGGATTTTCGACGATCCGGTGCCCGCATAGACCACCTTGGGATCGGACAGCGAAACCTCTACCGCGCCCATCGATGCAACTTTGAAGAAGCCGTCCGAGACGTTGGTCCAGGTGTGCCCGGCATCCACCGTCTTCCACACGCCGCCCCCGGTCGATCCCATGTAGAACGTGTTCGGCTCGGAAGGAACTCCGGTCACGGCAGTCACGCGGCCGCCGCGATCCGGCCCGATCATGCGGTACCGCAGAGCCGACCACAGCGACGGATCATAGGCGTCCGCGGCCTGAAGCGCGGAGCAGGCCAGCGCGGCCGCCGCGAGCCAGGCGAGGCGGAGAGTTTTTCGTCTCATTGTCGCCCATGATAACGCGCGGTCGACCCGCGTCCGGCGCGTGCCGCGCGTGCCTACTGCTTCCGGTCGAACTCGGGATGCGACTTCGCCCACGCGAGGTACTCATCGACGGTATAGAAGGTCTCGCCGCGGTAGAGCCGGCCGCCGTCCTCCACAAGGTGGTGCCAGTCGTTGGACCACGAGTCCTTCGTCCGCTCCATCCACTTCCCGAGCCGCGCTTCCATGTCCTTCACCAGCGCCGCCGACCCGGGCTCTTCAACCAGGTTGTGCAGCTCGTCGGGATCCTTTTCGAGATCGTAAAGAACCCACGGCTTCTGTTCGAACCGCGCGTACATGTAGCGGTGGGTGCGCACGCCGCGCCACCCGTCTTCCGTCCCGTCGCCCTGATACGGGCCGAAGATCTGGAAGAAGGCCGAGTCCGGCGCGCCGCTCCGCTCCTCTGTCAGCACCCGCGAAAGGTCCGCGCCCTGCATCGAGGCGTGGGGCGCGAGGCCGCACATGGCCAGCAGCGTGGGCGCGAAATCGACATGCGTGAAAAACGCGTCCGACCGGCCGCCCGCCTTGATTTTCCGCGGATAGCGCATGATGCCCGGAAGGTGGATCGATTCCTCCCACGGCTTGCGCTTCAGGCGGCGTCCCTGCGAACCGAGCATGTCGCCGTGGTCGGAAGATACCAGCACGATCGTATCCTGCGCGAGGCCGTTTTCGTCGAGCGCCCTCACGATTCGTCCGATCTGCTCGTCCACCGCCGTGACCATCCCGTAATACTCGGCAATTTCGTTGCGGCCGGGAAGGCCCGGTTTGTCCTGCCAGTTGCGGCGCATAGTGAGACGGGCCGGGTCATAGAGCGCGCGGCTTTGCGGCGGCGCTTTATAAGGATCGTGCGGCGGACCCATCTGGACCGTCAGGAAAAACGGCCGTTCGCCGCCCTTCGATCCGCCCAGGAACTCCAGCGCCAGGTCCGCCCACGCTTCCGCTTCGAACTTGCGAATGGGGATGGGGATGTCGCTGTCGCGGAAGTATTGCGTGTTGAAATGCGCGTGGCTGCACTCGTTGGCGGCCCAGTATTCGAAGCCGTGTCGGCGCGGACCGGGCGGCACGAAGCCGGGAAGGCGCTTGCCGCCATCGAGGTGCCATTTGCCGATGAAGCCGGTGCGATAACCGGCGTCGCGCAGCAGGCTCGAAAGCGTGGGCTGATTCTCGCGCAGCCGCAGGTCGTTAGCCACCATGCCGTTTGCGTGCGTGTACTTGCCCGTGAGGATGTTGGCGCGCGCCGGGCAGCACACCGGAGTATTGGCGAAGGTGTTGCGCAGCAGCAGCCCTTCGGTGGAAAGTTGGTCCAGGTGCGGCGTCTTCACGTCCGGGTTGCCCATGCAGCCCAGCGCCTGCACGCGAAACTGGTCCGGCATCAGGAACAGGATATTGGGGCGGCGCGGCGCGGACTGGGCATGGGCCGTTACGGTGGAAGCCAGGGCTCCCGCTGCTCCGGCCAGAAAATCGCGGCGGGTGGATGCAGTCATCGACTGCATTGTAGCCCCTACCCGTCGCCCGGCTCCAAGTCGCCGGCTGAAAACAGAGTATCGCGGTCTCGCACGGACCGCGACGTTGAGAATCCGCCAATTGCACGCTCAGCGTAGGGGAGTCCGCAGCCGAATGGCTCGCCGGCACCCCGGAATCGCGGCCTCGGCTGTTCATTGTGGGAAATCAAGAACGTGCGGAGCTGCGCTGTTGTCAGCCACGAAGACCCGGAAGGCGGATTTTGGGCAGAGGTTCCAGCAATCCCTGGCTGCTATTCCCAGGGCGAGACTGTGGATGAACTCAAGCACAACATCCGGTTGAAGTGATGTCTGAGCACCCCTTGCACTGAATATCGGAATCTGTTATAACGGAAACCGATCATGAAACCGGACCCCGACGATTATCTTCCGCTGGCCCCGGCCACGCTGCACATCCTGCTCTCGCTGGCCGGAGAGCCGATGCACGGCTACGGCATTATGCAAGAGGTGCTGCGCCACTCGGGCGGCCGCTATAACCTCGGGCCCGGCACGCTCTACGACAACCTTCAGCGGCTGATGAAGCAGCATATGGTGGAGGAAGTTGCGGGATCTCGCGAAGAGGGAAACTCCCGCCGCCGTTATTATCGCCTGAGCTCGCTCGGGCGCGGCGTGCTCTCGCGGGAAATCGCGCGACTGGAAGACGTGGTGAACGAGGGCAGAATCCGCCTCCGCTCGCTCAAACCCAGGAGGGCCTGATGGTGCGATGGCTGTACATCCAATTGATCTGGCTTCACCCGGCGCCGTTCCGCTGGCGTTTTGGCGACGACATGCTCGACGATTTCGATCGCGCCCCGTTACGCGACAAGCCGCGATATTTCGCCGACGCGGCTGCCTCGCTTGCTCGGCAATGGCTGTTGCGCCCGGAATTCCGGCGGCCGGAGACGACCACAGCCTCCCTTGGCAGCGGGGGTTCCGCTGTTCCAAACCATCGAGCCTTACAAACCGCGTCCGGGGGCGTTGCTCAATGGAGGGCTCCTCACGATCCTGTTGTTCTTTGCCGCATTGGTCGTGATCAACAAAGGCGGCGGAGTGGCGCGGCCGTTTCTCGTCGGCGCGCATTTTTCCAGGCCCGGCATTTTGCCGATCGACCGGAATTCGGTGACCGCCGGCGATCTCAACACGGCTGTCAAGGTGGGACCCGAGCCCATCGATGCGTGGCTGAAGCTCGCCCGGCCCTATTTTGGTTCGATGCCCCTGCTGCGCGCGCTCGACACCGATGGCAATCTTACGCTCTCTCCGCGGGAGATTGGTAACACCGCGACGGCGCTTCGCAAGCTGGACACCGACCATGCCGGGGAGGTGACGGCCGAGGAATGCGGGCTTCACATCGATCCAAATTCCGTGCCCGCGCCGCTGGCGCCGCAACTTCGCCGCCGGTTTATGGGTTATCATCCTGTGCTCTCCGCTCTCGACGCCGACCGCGACGGCGAGATCTCGGCTTCAGAGATGGATCACTCCCGCGCGGCGCTGAAGAAACTCGATCGTAACCTCGACGGCTACCTGACCCCCGACGAGGTGGTTCCCTTTGAAATGGCGGTCCGCGCCGGCCTGCGATGAGGCCAGCAGAGCCGGGGGACGATTCTGCCGTCACTGAGCCGCCGGCCCTCTGGAATCGACCCGGCTGCCTTCATCTCCGGCCACGTTGAATCCTTCCACCACCATGCGCGGACGCTCGCCGCGGGTATCCGCCTGTTCCAGCTCCGTTTGAATCGTCCGCCGCTCGCCCGGCATCAGCGCCACGTAATTGTCATCGTAAATGGCGGGCAGGATGCGGTCTCCGCTGCGCTCCCGAACCGCCTTCAGCCGCACCATCAGCGCCGGCTGGGCCGAGCCGTTGTGCAACTCGGTCGTCAGCACCCACGTGCTGCCCCGCCGCTCCATCTTCGTCGCCGCTTCGATCTTCACTTTGGGCAGCGCGCGGATCGCCGTGAAATTGCCGTCCTCGCGTGCCGTGCAGGTAGAAGTTCTCCGAGACGACCTCCGTGCCCCGCGCTGAGCTTCAGCCGGATGAAATGCGTCGGGGTCAGCCCCTCCGGATACTCCATCTGGATCGGCGTCTGCGACGCTGTCCTCCGGGCTGTCCACCTGCGCCGACTTCTCCCACTTCACCGCTCCGTCCAGGTTCAGAATCTGCGTCGATGCAGTCAGGCCGGTGGCGTTGCCGCCGCTGTAGTTCACCACTTCCACGTTGCCGGTGGCCGGCGTTCCACTGGATGTGCAGCGGCTCGGATGCTTTCTTGATTCCGAAATAGCCGGCGGTCGGCTCGAAGTAATAGTCGTAAGTCTGCCACACGAAGCACGGCCATGCCGGATGGCTCATCCAGATCAGCAGCCCCATGCGGTTCTTGCTCTGCGCTTCGATCATCGCGCGGTGCCCGTCGTAGTTGACGAACTGCGCCAGCGTGACCCACTCCTCCAGGTCCTTCGCCTCGCCGTAGGAGTTCGCGATCCACGAGTTGAACGACGCGCCGCCCTGCGCGCCGGCCAGCGTGTAGTCGTGGATGGCCCACTCGATGTTCTGCGGCCACCGGTAGCGCTCCGGCAGCATCAGTTGGATGCTCTCCAATGTGGGCACGTTGGGCATGCCCATTTCGCTGTGCATCTTGGGCGTGGCGCGATCCTCGAAGTAGCTCTTGATGGGCTGCGCGCGGTACGGCCCGTGCCCCGTCACCACGTAAGTTCCGGTGCCTCGCTGATTGTCGTCCGCCGAACTCGGAATGTAGAGCAGGCCGGGATGCAGTTCCGCCGTCAACCGCACCAACCCGTCGTCCAGGATCTTCGGCGGCAAGCCTTCGTTCCGTCCCACGTAGATCCCGATGGACGGATGGTTGCGGATCTTCAGCACGTAGTCGCGCGCGTTCGCAAGGAACATTTCGTTGTCGTCCGGGTTCGGCCCGTCCACCGGATTCGCCAGCCAGAAATCCTGCCATACCACCACGCCGTACTTGTCGCAGGCATCGTAGAAGGCCTCGTCGCCGGTCTGGCCCACCCAGTTCCGGATCATCGTGAAGTTCATCTCCTTGTGATAGCGGACGGCCGCGTCGTATTCGCGCGCCCGGTAGCGGAGGTTCGATTCGGGGAAGCCCCAGCTTCCGCCGCGCGGCACGAATCGCCGTCCGTTGATCCACATGCGCAGCGCGTTCCCCTCCTCGCTGAAGGTGAACTGCCGCACGCCCGCCTTGAAGGACTTCGTGTCCGACACCGCGTTGCGCGCCGCCGACGAAACGTGAGCTCCACGTCGTACAGGTTCGGATCGCCGTAACCCACCGGCCACCACAGCTTCGGATTTTGCAGCCGCAGCGACGGCGTGTTCGCCGGGTCGAACTTCACGGTCCTGCTTGCCCCCGCTTCGATCGTCACCGGCATCTCGAACCTCGCCGGTCCGAACCGCCCGCGCAGGGTTCCGCTGGCCGCGCTGCGGTCGTGATTGACCAGCGTCGCTTCCACCGAAATCTCGGCACGGGAGACGTCGGGCAGCGGCAGCGTGGTGTTGACGAACGGATCCTCGATCGACACTCCGCCCGTGCCGGTCAGGTAGACGTCCGCCCAGATCCCCATGTTGCGGCCGCGAATGGTGGGCATCCAGTCCCAGCCCGCGGAGGCGTGATACGTCGGATTGTCCGCGCCCAGCGGGCCGCCGTTCGAGCCCGTGGACTGCATGGTCGGCACCTTCACCGGCCCCGGCGTGGCGTTCGTCTTCACCCGCACTGCCAGCCCGTTTCTCACTCCCGGACGCAGCAGCCCCGTCACGTCGAATCTGCCGCGCATGAAGCCGCCCTCGATATCGCCCACGCGCGAACCGTTGAGATACACTTCCGCCTTCCAGTTGATGCCGTCGAAATTGAGCCATACGTGACGGCCGCGCACGGCTGGCGGCGCGGTGAACTCGTCGCGATACCAGAAATCCGAGCAGAAGAACGAGTCGGAAATCTGCAACTGGTTGTCGCCGAAATTGGGATCCGGGAGGGCGCCGATATTCAGGTAGCTCGAAAGCACGGTTGCCGGGACGGTGGCCGCCACCCAATCCTTGTCGGCGAACCCGGCCGTCGAAACTTTCGCGCCGCTTTCGGTTACCAGGGTGGCGCGTTGCAGCCGCCATGCGCCGCCGGCCAAGTGCAGCCGACCGTTCGGCTCCGGACCAGGCGCCGCCTGGGCGCGCGCCGCGAAGCCGCCGCGGCCCCACACCTCCAGCTCGCTCAAACCGTATGCCTCGCCGCCCGGCTGCGTGATCAGCACGCGCACATACCGCGCCTTCGCCGGCGCCGGCAGGCGGATCTCGTCCGTCGCGCCCTGCCCAGCGGGCAGCACCTGTAGCGTTCGCCACGCGGTGCCGTCGTCAGAAACCTGAAGCGAGCCGGCCGCCGGCCGCTGCAGCCAGTTCAGCGCCACGCGGTCAAACGTGCACGCCGCGCCCAGGTCAACGTAAACCCATTCCTCGCCCCGTCCGGCGGGAATCCAGACGCTGCTCAGGTCGTGCTGCGCGTCGCCGTAGACGCGCTCGTTCTGCCGGAAAAACTTCACTTCGCCGATGCGCCAGCTTCCCACGCCTGGCGATTCGAGCGCGATCCTCAGGAAGCGGTTTCGCGCCGACGCGGTGAAGGCCACCGCTTGCCTCAGCGGCACCGGCGGCGCCGTATCGCCCGCGGCCTTCCCCAGTTCTTTCCACCCCTGCCCGTCGTCCGACCCCGAAACCACGATGCTCCAGCTTCCAGGCCCCGGCTGGGCGGGCGCGGCGGCAGCCTGCCCGCGGCCGAACGGCCCGCCCGTGGCGATCTCGATGCGGTCGATCTCCGGCGCTGCCGCGCCCCCTGTGAACTCGTATTGCACCCACGGATGCTCGCCCGCCGCAGTCAGACCGAAGTTGCGGCCTCCGCGGCCCGCTGCCGGCGCCGGGCCGCTCGTGCTCACCGCCACCGCCCGCGGCCAGTAGCTTTCCTTGATGCCGTCGGTAACCAGTTGCGCCGTCTGGTTGTAATCGGAACTGCTCGAATGGTACGCGGGCCGGCGAAAGGCAAGGTTGCGGTAGGTGGCCGTATCCGGAACCATCGCGGGCGCGAAATCCTCCTTCGGATTGCCGGGATACATTCCCAGGCCCTTCGTGAATTCCTGTCCGGGCAGCACCGAAATGGCCAAGAGGCTCAACAACGCGATTTTCTTCAAAATAATGTTCCTTCCCCCGCGGGAATTCCGCTGAAACGGCAGTCTAGCAACTATCGCCGGAGCAGGCTCCGGCGCGCGATACGCCATAATAGAGTTTCAGTTCTGAAATAAGGCTCGCCATTCCCAGGAGCTGCATGATGAAACTTTTCTCGAGCGCTGGAGCCCTGCTTTTGTCCCTACTCGCCGTCCAAGTCGGGACCGTTGCCCAGACCGCCGCGCCCGCCCCGCCCCCGCGCACCCACCTCTGGTGGCGCGATCAGGCCCCCGGCGCCGGACGCGGCGCGCCGAATCCGAACGCCGCCAAACTGCCGCTGATCTCGGTTCATGGCAATCGCTTCGTCGACCCCGCGGGCAAGCCCGTCCTCTTCCGCGGCCTCTCCATCTCCGACCCCGACAAGCTCCAGATGCAGGGCCACTGGAACAAGGAGCACTTCATCAAGGTCAAAGAAATGGGAACCACTCTGCTCCGCATCCCGGTTCATCCGGTGGCGTGGCGCGAGCGCGGCGGCGTCGAATATATCAAGCTCCTCGATCAGGCTGTGGAATGGGCCACCGACCTCGGCATGTACGTCATCATCGACTGGCACTCCATCGGCAACCTGACCACCGGCGTCTACCAGGACCCGATGTACGACACAACGCGCGAAGAAACCTACAGCTTCTGGCGCGCCATGTCGCGCCGCTACGGCCGCAACAACACCGTCGCTTTCTTCGAGCTGTTCAACGAGCCGGCCGCCTTCGGCAGGGTCTCCTGGGACGCCTGGAAAGCCATCGTCGAAGATGAAATTGCGGTCATCCGAGCCAACACGCAGCAGGTCATCCCGCTGGTGGCCGGCTTCGACTGGGCCTACGATCTCACGCCGCTGCGCCTCAATCCGATCGCCGCCGAGCGCATCGGCTACACCGTGCACCCGTACTCCAACAAGCGCACGCAGCCTTGGGAACCGAAATGGGAAGAGGACTTCGGCTTCGCGGCAGCCAAATACCCGCTGATCGCCACCGAGTTCGGCGGATTCGCCGCTCCCGGAACTCCGATTCCAGCCGCAACCGCCGCCGCTCCCGGGCGCGGAGGCTTCGGCAACCCCGCCCTGCTCGCTGCCTACGGGCCCTCCATCATCAAATATCTCGAGAGCAAAAACATCAGTTGGACGGTGTGGTGTTTCGATCCTGAATGGGGCCCCACCTTGATCCGCGACTGGAATTACGCGCTCAACCCGTCGGGCGAGTTCGCCAAGGCCGCCATGCGCGGCGAGATCAGGTAGTCGAACCCGAGCGCGCCGCCTTCGCGCGAACCCGGCGTCCCAGCGCCGCCACCGCGTCCAGCATGCCGCGGCGCGCCTCGGCGAATGCCTTGCCCTCGGGCTTGCCCCTTCCCAGGTAGTCCAGCACGATCCTTTCGGCCGCCACGTACTCCTCCGCCGCGTCGGCCACTTCCGCCGCGATCTCCGGCGGGATGGTGGTCACCCCGTTGCCGTCCGCATGGATCAGGTCGCCCGGGTGGATCGTCATGCCGCCCACGCGCACCGCCCGGTGGATCTCCACCGTGTGGCTGTAGCCATGTGAGCAGACGGCGCCGTTACTGAAGGCGGGGAAGCCGATCCGCCGCACCTGGTCGAGGTCCCGTGCCGCTCCGCTCGTGATCAGGCCCGCCGCCCCAAACGCCTGGTAGGTGGAGCACATGATCTCGCCGAATGTCGCCGCCACGCACGGGTCGTCCAGGTCCTGGTACACCACGATCGCCGGCCCGGGCAGTTCCTCAAAGCGCGCCACCTGCTCGTCGAGAGCCGTGTACACGTCGCCTTCGCGCCGGGGAAACGCACACCGCATGGTGGCCGTGGAGGCGTACCCGGCAATCGGCGGCATCTCCGGCAAACAGGCGCGGATGCGCGCGTCCATGTACCCGGCCGTCCGCGGGCGTACTTCGAATACTTCGATGGTGTTGCAGATGGTAGGTGTGTCGAACTGCGTGAGGCGGCCGATGTCGATGGGCATTGGCCCATTCTACCGGGCTCCGCCTCCCACTGAGCGCCGCCTACGAAGAGGAATCGGTCGGCGCCGGCGCCGGCGCCGAATTGAAGTCAAGCTGCGGTTCCCGCGGCTCCGTTCCGTGCCATTGCGTAAACGACTCGCGGATGATGCGGAAGACAGTGCGCCGATTCTGCGCGATGAGCTTGAGCCACTTCCAGGTCCCTTTTTGCGGAAAGTAGATACCGCGGAAAAACAGGCGTGACGCCAGGTGGCTGATCTTGTAGGGCACCGGCGCCGATGCGATCGATTCAATCGCCGCCGCGGTGGCCTCCGGGCTGTAGGAGTTCATCCACGCGTATCGCACTTCCTGCTGCACCTGTGGAATGCTCAGCTTCAACGGCGTGTGCGCCATCTGGAACGGCGCGAAATCCAGCCAGTGTTTGGGCCTCGTGAGCCGGCCTTCCTTCGCCAGCCGGTCGTAGAGCGGCGTGGCCGGAAATGGCGTGATCTGCCCGAAAACCGGCAGCACCGGCGGCCAGTTCCGGATCTCCGCCAGCGTCCGCTCGGCCACCCCTTCCGTGTCGTTGTCCAGCCCGAAAATGAACGACGTGATGGCGTAGACGTTCCGACGCGCCAGCCTCTCCAGCACCGTAGCGTACTCGGCCGGCTTGTTGAAGCTCTTCCGGACGCTGGCCAGGTTGGCCGCATCCAGCGACTCCATGCCGATGAAGATCCATTTCCCGCCCGAATCCGCGATCAGGTCCACCAGCTCCTGGTCGCGCAGCAGGTTTGCGCTGATCTGCGCCACCCACGACATCGCAGCACCCGCGGCGATAATATCGCGCAGCAGCGACTTGGTGCGCTTCACGTTGATCGCGAAATTGTCGTCCACGAAGAATACCGCGATCTTGCCGCGGCTCTCGCTCGCCCGCCGCTTGAGCGCCAGCATCTCCCGCACGATGCTTTCGTTGGTGCGAAACCGGATGGAATCGCCGAAGAAACCCGTCACGGTGCAGAACTCGCAGCCGTACGGACACCCGCGCCCGGACTCGATCGGAATAATGTGGAACGTCTCCCACTCATACTGGAGTTTCCGCATGATGGGGCGGAAGAACGCCGGAATGCGATTGAACTGGCGCATGTCGAGCGCTTCCCACGGAATCTCCGGGTAGTCCTGCAAGGTGGGCTTCTGTTCCTGCCCGAATGCGTCCACCGGAGAGTAGACTTCCTTCAACTTGCCGCGCGCCGCATCGGCCACGATCAACGGCCAGGTCTGGTCCGCCTCGCCCAGCGCGACGGCATCGGCATGACGCGGTCCGCCGTCCTTACCCAAGGCTTCGTCCGGAACCTCGGTAACGTGCGGTCCGCCCATCACTACCGGCACGCCCGCCGCGCGGATTGCGTCCGCCACCCGGTATGCCTTCGCAATCATGCGCGTCATGGCGCCGATCCCGACCAAGCCGATGCCCTGTTCCTTAAGCAACGCCACCAGTTCCGCGTCCGTCAGCGGCTGGGTGTTTCCATCGATCAGCGTCACTTCGTGTCCCGCGGGTGTCAGCGCCTGAAGCAGGAACATCCACAGGTGCGGCATGAAGTTTTGCGTGATGCCGTTATCGGGGTTGTAGAGAAGGATTTTCATGTGCCCAGGCCAAGTCTTAGCCGCTAATGCGGCCGAACAGGATCCGCTTTCGGTGGTATTGTGATTTTACCACCGAAATACGGAGCCTCGGGTTTTTCTGTGCGGAAAAACTCTACACTGCCCGGCGCATCGACCGCCGCCCCGTGCCGCGCGAAGGCCCGAACGACCGCCAGCGCCGCTCCTGCGGCCTCGGCGCCGCACCCTGCTCCGCCGCCACTTCGCCCGGCTCGCTGTAACGCACCAGGCGGATGGCCAGCTTGCGTTCGATGTCGGCAATCGCCAACCGCTCGGCCCGCGTGCCAAAAGTCGAGGCAGTGCCCCGCGCTCCGGCCCGGCCCGTGCGCCCGACGCGGTGAATGAAGTCTTCCGGCGCCTGCGGCAAATCGTAATTCACCACGTGCGCGATGCCGTCCACATGAATACCGCGCGCTGCCACGTCGGTGGCCACGAGCACGCGGTAGAATCCTTCCTGGAACCCGCGCAGCGCCTGGTTGCGCTGGTTCTGCGTCCGGTCCCCGTGGATCGCCGCCGCCTTCACGCCCTCGCCGGCCAGTCGTCGTGCCAGGCGGTCCGCGCCGTGCTTCGTCCGCGCGAACACCAGGAATGAGCCATCTTCCTTTCGCAGCAGACCGTGGAGCAATTCCAGCTTGCGGTCCGGTTCGACTTCATAAAGGTGCAGGTCCACCTGCTCGGCCGGTTTGGTTGTCGATCCCAATTCGATCCGGATTCCGTTGGGGACATGCGAGTCCACCAGGTGCTTCACGGAGCTTTCGATGGTCGCCGAAAAGAACAGCGTCTGCCGCTGCTGCGGAAGCGCCGCCATGATGCGTTGGATCGTCGGCAGAAAACCCATGTCCAGCATGCGGTCCGCTTCGTCCAGCACCAGGATGCTCACGCCTCCCAGTTTCACCAGTCCGCGGCTCAGGTAATCGTAGAGCCGCCCGGCGGTGGCGATCAGCACCTGCGCGCCTTTGCGTATGGCTTGTAGTTGCGCCTTCTCGCTCAGGCCGCCCACCACCACGGCGGCGCGTACACCGCTGTTCGCGGCCATCAGTGTAAAAGTTTCGTTGATTTGCAGCGCCAGTTCCCGGGTGGGGCTCAGAATAACGGCGCGGATTCCCGCCGGCGCGCCCTTGGCGGCCAGCGCCTGAATCACAGGCAGCACAAACGCCAGCGTCTTGCCGGTTCCGGTTTGCGCGGTGGCGACCAGGTCGTTTCCTGCAAGCGCCGGCTCGATGGCCATCGCCTGGATCGCGGTGGGTACGGTGAATCCGTTGCGGGAGAGGTTGGTCTTCAGGAGGGGAGATAGAGATGTTTCAGAAAAAGTTTTCATTCGTCAAGTTGTTCAGAAGGGGAAATCGGCGAACCGCCTACCGGTGAGGGGAGAAAGCTTGCAGATCGATCTTCGTGCATCCCTATCATAGCAGCCCGGCGAGGCGGGTGGAGAATCGTCCCGCCGGGCGATGTACCGTGGCCCCGGCCGCTCCCTATGAGGCGCGCCTGACGAAGAAAACACTTGCAGCGTTCGGCGCGCTGTCGGCCTGGGCCTGGGGCCTACGTGGTGAAACGGATCATCACTTCTTTTTGAGCGGCGGGGCCTGGACGTAGGACGACTCGCGCGGCTGTTCGTTGGCAAACTGGTCGTCGTCCTTCAATTCCTTCTTGAGCCGGTAGAGTTCCTGCTTCATTTGCGCCACCAGCTTTTGAGCCTTGGGATCGCTATAGATGTTATGCATCTCCAGCGGGTCCGCCGTAAGGTCGTAACATTCCCACTGATCTTTTTTCCAGAAATAGATCAGCTTGTGGGTATCGGTCCGGACGCCGTAATGCGCCCGCGTGTTGTGGTCGCCCGGATCGTGGTAATAGCGGTAATACATGGAGTGGCGCCAGTCCCGCGGGGTGCTCCCTTTCCAGACGGGAAGGAAACTGCGGCCCTGCATATCGCCCGGTGCCGACTGACCGGCCGCATCGAGGAAGGTTGGAGCGAAGTCGCAGTTGATGCCGATCGCCTTGGACGTGCTTCCCGCACGGATTACGCCGGGCCACCGGGCCACAAAGGGCATGCGCAGCGCTTCTTCGTACATGAAGCGTTTGTCAAACAACCCGTGCTCGCCGAGGAAGAAGCCCTGGTCGCTCGAGTAAATGACGATGGTGTTCTCCCTGAGGCCGTTACCATCCAGCCAGTCGAGCAGGCGGCCGACATTATCGTCCACGCTTTGCACGCAGGCCAGATAATCCTGCATATAGCGTTGGTACTTCCAGTCCTCCAGTGCCTTGCCGGTCAGCACCTTTTTGACTCCGTCGATTACTGTCTCGACTTGGGTGGGCTTCACCGAATACCAGTTGCGCAGCTCCGCGCCCGACAAGCCGGGCGGGGGCGGTATCTTGAGATCGCGCCGGGTCAGGTCCCGAAAGACCGATTGCAGCTGTTCGCGCAACGCGTCGGTCCTGCCGGCATAGTCGTCTCGCAGCGTGAGCGGCTCTGGAATGTGCTTGTTCTCGAACATCTTGCGATGCTTTTCGTCGGGAGTCCACTCGCGGTGGGGCGCTTTGTGGTGCGACATCATGAAGAACGGCTTGTCTTTCGGACGATCCTTGAGCGCGGCGATGGTGATGTCGGTAATGATATCGGTGGCGTAGCCTTTGTAAACCGTGGAGCCGTCCTTGTCGTAAAGTGTTGGGTCGTTATAGACTCCCTGGCCCGGAAGGATATTCCAATAGTCGAACCCGGTGGGGTCGCTCCCGAGGTGCCACTTCCCGACCATGGCGGTGTGATACCCCGAAGTCTGGAGCATCCTGGCTACGGTCGGCTGCGATCCGTCGAAGCGGTTGAAGACCGGCACGCCGTTCATGTGGCTGTACTTGCCGGTGAGGATCGTAGCGCGGCTCGGAGTGCAGATCGAATTGGTGGCGAAGACCCGGTCCATGCGGATGCCTTCTTTGGCAATGCGGTCGAGGTTAGGGGTCTGGTTCACCTTGCTGCCGTAACAACTCATCGCCTGGGAGGCATGGTCATCCGTCATGATGTAGAGGATGTTCGGCCTTGAAGCGGCAGCGGCTCCGAGAAGCGGGGTAGCCGCGAGGCCGGCGGCGCGGGCTGTGAAACTCCGGCGAGTGATTGTCGGGGATGTGTTTTTCATGGGTCTTCCGCTCTGAAATCGAAGTTTAGCTCCGTTCAGCCTCCTTGGACCGGCCGGCGCCGGTGATTCGGCCCTTATTATGACACTCTCGCCCTAGAAGGGTGGTGAGTGCAGTAGTGTAGCATTCAGGAGGATCGATGCCGAAACTCTGGTGTTTGCCGTTGGTGGCCGCGTCGCTTTTCGCCCAGACGCCCGTGAAGACCGGGTTGGAGTTCAGCGACTTCTATCTGCACGACCCGTTCATTCTCCCGTACGCGAAAACAAACACGTACTATCTGTACAATGCCGCCGGCGCCCGTCAGTTAGGCGGCGGGCGAGGTGGTGTCGTGGCCTACAAGAGCAAGGACCTGTTGCATTGGGATGGCCCCTACACCGTTTTCGAGGTTCCCGACGGGCTTTGGGCCGACCCGCGCGAGGGGGTCTGGGCTCCAGAGGTGCATCTGTACCGGGGCAAGTACTACCTGCTGGCGACGCTGCACAACAGCGGCAAGCCGCTCCCCTACGACGACGAGGAGAAACTGCCGGTGTACAACGGCCGCAAGGCGAAACCGCACCTGCGAGGGACGCAGATCTTCGTGGCGGACACGCCGGACGGGCCGTTCCAGCCGATTGGAAACAGCCCGGCTCCGCCCGCAAGCCTGATGACGCTGGACGGGACGTTGTACGTCGAGGGCGGTACGCCGTACATGGTGTATGCGCACGAATGGCTTCAGGCCCTCGATGGAACCATCGAGGCAGTCCCGTTGAAGGTAGATTTGTCGGCCGCGGCGGGGGCGCCGTTCCTGTTGTTCAAAGCGTCGGAGGCGCCGTGGGTGAAAGAACGGGAGAGAAAACCCGGCGAGTTGGCCACTTATGTCACGGACGGTCCCTGTCTGTACCGGACGAAGAACGGCAATCTGGCGATGTTGTGGTCGAGCTATCGCGACGGGCTCTATGTGGAGACGCTGGCGCACTCGACTTCGGGCAGGCTGCGAGGGCCTTGGAAGCAGGATGACGTGCTCGTGGGGAATGATAGCGGTCACGGAATGCTGTTCGAATCGTTCGAAGGCAAGCTCATGATGGTGCTGCACCAACCCTTCCGGCAGGCTCGCGGGAAGCTGTTCGAGATGGAGGATACCGGCGACACGCTGCGGGTGAAGCAGCAGATTGTGCATTGACGGGACACGGCACAGGGACCGCCTCCGGCTGGTAAAATAGGTAGCACCTCCCCAGGCTAACGAGCGCGCACGCATGTCTTTTGTCCACCTGCATTGCCATACCGATTATTCCCTGCTTGACGGCGCCTGCGATATCGACCAGTTGATGCAGATCATGGTCGAGCAGAAGATGCCGGCCGTGGCCATGACGGACCACGGCAATCTGTTCGGCGCGGTGAAGTTCTACAACGCCGCGCGAAAGGCCGGGCGTGCATCCGGTGATCGGCTGCGAGATGTACGTTTCGCAGCAGGGGCATAAAACGCGGTCGGACACGGACCGCTACAACCACCTGGTGCTGCTGTGCGAGAACCAGGAAGGCTACCGGAACCTGATCAGGCTGGTTTCGACGGGGTACCTGGACGGGTTCTATTACAAGCCGCGCATCGACAAGGACCTGCTGGCGCAGCACTCCAAGGGGCTGATCGCGATGTCGGCGTGCCTGCGCGGACACATTCAGGAGACCATCCTTTCGGATAAATACGACGAGGCGCGGCGCATGGCGCACACGTATGCGGACATATTCGGGCGGAACAATTTCTTCCTGGAAGTGCAGGACCATCACCTCGAACAGGACAAGCGGCTGACGCCGCAATTGAACCGGCTTTCGCAGGAGACGGGCATCCCGCTGGTGGCGACCAACGATTCGCACTACCTGCGAAGCGACGATGCGCGGGCGCACGAGATTCTGCTGTGCATCCAGACCGGCAAGACCATGAACGATCCGAACCGGATGCGGTGGAGCACGCCGGACTTTTACCTGAAGACGCGCGACGAGATGATGGAGCTGTTCGGTGAGCTCGAAGACGCGGTGGACCGCACCTGGGAGATCGCGCAGCGCTGCAACGTGAAGCTGGAGAAGGTCAAGGAGCCGTTCCCGAAGTTCGACGTGCCGGCGGAGCACTCGACCGACACCTACTTCGAATACGTGGCGCGGCAGGGATTCGAGAAGCGGCGCCCGCGCCTGGAGGCGATGCGCGCCAAGGGAATCCTGAAGCACGACCTGGCCGAGTACGCGGAACGGCTGGACCGCGAGATCCAGATCATCCAGCAGATGAAGTTTTCCGGCTACTTCCTGATCGTCTGGGACTTCATCCGGTACGCGAAGGACATGGGGATTCCGGTGGGTCCGGGGCGCGGTTCGGCGGCGGGAGCCTGGTGGGCTATGCGATGGCGATCACCGACATCGACCCGCTGCAATACGGGCTGCTGTTCGAGCGCTTCCTGAATCCGGAGCGCGTCAGCATGCCGGATATCGATATCGACTTCTGCATGAACCGCCGCGGCGAAGTGATCCAGTACGTCACCGAGAAGTACGGCCGCGAGCAGGTGGCGCAGATCATCACGTTCAACACGCTGGGGGCGCGGGCGGCGATCAAGGACGTGGGGCGCGTGCTGGACATGCCGTTCGCCGACGTGGAGCGGATCACCAAGATGGTGCCGAACGTCCTGAACATCAAGCTGGACGACGCGATGAAGGCGGAGCCGGGGTTCGGGGAGGCGGCGAAGAAGGACCCGCGGGTGGACGATGTGCTGAAGGTGGCGCTGCGCCTGGAGGGCCTGGCGCGCAACTGTTCGGTGCACGCGGCGGGCGTGGTGATTTCGCCGCAGCCGCTCAAGGAACTGGTGCCGCTGTACAAGACGAACCGCGACGAAATCGTGACGCAGTACGACATGGGCGGCCTCGAAAAGCTGTCGCTGCTGAAGATGGATTTCCTGGGGCTGACGACGCTGACGCTCATCCAGGACGCGCTGCGGCTGATCGAGCAGCGGCACGGCGTGAAGCTGGTTCCGGAGGACCTGCCGCTGGACGATGCGGCCACCTACGAGATCTTCTGCAAGGGCTTCACGAGCGGCGTGTTCCAGTTCGAATCGCCGGGCATGCGCGACATTCTGCGGCGCTACCAGCCGAGCCGGCTGGAGGACCTGACGGCGCTCAACGCGCTTTACCGGCCGGGTCCGATTCAGGGCGGGATGGTGGACGACTTCATCGAGCGCAAGTGGGACGGCGCGCGGTGCAGTACGACCTGCCGGAGCTCAAGGAACTGCTCGAGGAGACCTACGGCGTGATCGTGTACCAGGAACAGGTGATGCAGATCTCCAACCGCCTGGCCGGGTACTCGCTGGGCGATGCGGACCTGCTGCGCCGGGCGATGGGCAAGAAGAAGCTCGAGGAGATGGCGAAGCAGCGCGAGCGCTTCATCCAGGGCGCGCTGGAGCGCGGGTTCCCGCAGAAGAAGATCGAGAAGATCTTCGATCTGATGGAGCAGTTCGCGGGCTACGGGTTCAACAAATCGCACTCGGCGGCGTACGCGTACCTGGCGTACGTGACGGCATATTTGAAAGCGCATTACCCGGTGGACTTCATGGCCGCGCTGCTGACCTCGGAAACGGGCAACACGGCGAAGGTGGTGAAGTACATCAACGAATGCCGGGAAATGGGCATCACGGTGCTGGCGCCGGACGTGAACGCGAGCGAGTGGAGCTTTACGCCGGACGCGGGCGCCATCCGGTTCGGGCTGGGGGCGGTGAAGAACCTGGGGCAGTCGGCGGTGGAGGCGATCGGGCGCGCGCGGCAGGAAGTGGGGCGGTTCCGGTCGCTGTACGAGTTCTGCGAGAAGGTGGATTTGAGCGCGGTGAACCGGCGGATGATCGAGAGCCTGATCCGCGCCGGGGCGATGGACAACCTGGAAGGGACGCGCAGCCAGAAATTCGCGGCGGTGGAAGGGGCGATGGAAGCGGGGCAGCGCGTGCAGCGCGACCGGGAATGCGGACAGGAAGGGCTGTTCGGCGACCTGATGGCGGAAACGCCGCACGAGGCGCGGCTGCCGAACGTTCCGGACTGGACCGAGAAAGACAAGCTGGCCGGGGAAAAAGAACTGCTCGGTTACTGGGTGACGGGGCATCCGCTGGACCGGTACGAGGAAAAGATCTGCGAACTGGCGACGCACAACACGGGGACGCTGGAAGGCTTGCAGAAGAACGCCGATGTCGCGTTGTGCGGCGTGCTGACGGGGATCGCGCGGAAGCGGAACAAGGAAGGCAAGCCGTGGGCGGCGATGACGCTGGAAGACCGCGGCGGGTCGGTGGAAGCGATGTGTTTCGCGTCGAACTACGAGCGGCTGTCGCCGCTGATCGTGGAAGACCAGGCGGTGCTGGTGCGCGGGCTGGCGCTGCCCGAAGAGGGCGCGGGGACGAAGATCTCGGTGCAGGACATCGTACCGCTGGACAATGCGCGGGTGGACATGCCGAGCGTGATCTCGATCCGGGTGTGGGTAGGGCGAAATGGCGGGGCGGACCAGGCGCCAGGCGCTCGAGGAACTGTTCCGTAAGAAGCCGGGGACGACGCAGGTGCGCTTCCGGCTGGAAGCGCCGCGGGATTTCGCGGTGCTGCTGGACGTGCCGGCGAAGGTACGGCCGGACAAGGAATTTCGCGCGGCGGTGGAAGCCATCTGCGGAGCCGAGGCGATCGAGAGAGTGGCGGGGTAGAGCCGGACAGGGCACTCGGCCCGGTGGCGGGCTAATGCCGGCGGCGGCCTCGGCCGATGTTTCTTCTGGGCCGGAATGCGGCTGCCGTGACATAATCGACGACTAGGATGTACATGAGGCTGGCGGTGAGCGTGGTAGCGATAGCCCTGTGCGGTTGCGGCGCCAAAAGAGCGGCCAGCGCCAACCGGGGTGCGCCGCCGCCGCCACGAGTCTCGGTTCCGTTTCCCGGGGACACGGAAACCGGGATTGCCAGTTGGTATGGCCATCCTTATCACGGGCGGCAGGCCGCGGACGGCGAAATCTACGACATGGAACAGATGGTCGCCGCACACCGGACGCTGGCGTTCGATACCTGGGTGCGCGTGGTCAACCTGCGGAACGCGAAGACCGTGGACGTCAGGATCATCGACCGGGGACCGTTCATCGAGGGCCGGATCATAGACCTTTCGCACGCGGCCGCCCGCGCCATCGACCTGGTGGGGCCGGGCATCGCACAGGTGAGGTTGGAAATCCTGAGGCTGCCGGCGGTCGCCACGCCCTCGGCTTTTGCGGTGCAGGTGGGGGCTTTCCGGGACCGCGGCAATGCCGAGCGGATGCGGGAACGGATGGAAACCACGTACGGCTCGGCGCGAATGGTCCTCCGGCCCGGCGATCCGGACCTTTGGCGGGTCCTGGTGGGCAGCGAGCCCACCGAGGACCAGGCCCGGACGCTGGCCGCCCGAATTCGGTCCGAATCCGGTGAGAGAAATGCCTTTGTGCTTCGACTAGATACGTTCTAGCCGAGGCCCGCTTTTGGGGGCGTTCTCTACACATGAAACACTGTTTGTCTTCCGCGCGGGACCTGATCGGGGAATCCGACGAAATCCGGCGCGTGTTGCGGCTGATCGACAAAGCATCCTCGAATCGTCTCCCGGTGCTTCTGTTGGGAGAAAGCGGCACGGGCAAGGAGGTAGTGGCCCGCGCCATTCACCACGGCCATGGGAAGGGCGACTTCATCCCGATCGATTGCGGCGCCCTGGTTTCCACACTGATGGAGAGCGAGCTGTTCGGGCACGTGAAGGGCTCCTTCAGCGGCGCGGCGGAACATAAGCGGGGGCTGGTGGAGCTGGCCGACGGCGGCACCATCTTCCTCGACGAGATCGGCGACCTTCCGTTGGAATTGCAGGTCAAGCTTCTGCGCCTGGTTCAGGAAGGCGAGTTCCGCCCGGTGGGGGGCCTGCACTGGCGGAAAGTGGACATCCGGATCATCGCGGCCACCCACCGGGACCTCAAGGCGGCGGTCGCACAAAACCGCTTCCGGCAGGACCTGTTCTTCCGGTTGAACGTTTTTCCCATCAAACTACCTCCTCTGCGCGACCGCCGGGCCGATATTCCGCTGCTGATCGAACATTTCCTCGCCCAGGCTGTCCTGTCCGGCGCTCCCTTTTTCGAACCCAGCCCGGAAACCATGGAATTGCTGCTGAGTTACGACTGGCCGGGCAACGTCCGGGAATTGAAGCACTGTGTGGAGCGAATGGCGGCTTTGCAGTCCGAGGGAGGGATTCAAGTGGCCGACATGCCTTCGGGTTTGCGCAACTTCCAGGAGATGTGCGCGCTTGGCAGGCTTTCGGGCGCGCTGCAAGCGCGCGACGACGATGCGCCGTACACCACGCTGGCGCCGCGGTCGCCCGTCATTTCCGTGCACGAGACGATGCGACAGCAGATCTGCGCCGCCTTAGTCGCTACCGGAGGCGAACGCCGGCGAGCGGCGCAAATGCTGTGCATCAGCCGCACCACGCTCTACCGAAGAATGAAACAATACGGAATGGATTGACCGTAGCACTCGACGCCACCTACAGCACCGGCGAGGCCCTTTCGGGTGTGGGCGTCTATTCGCGGGAGATCCTGTGGGGACTGGCGGCTGCCCACCGGCGGACCCGCTTCCATTTCTGCTATCGCGCGCACCGCTTCCTGCGATCGTTCCGCGAATCGCTGCCGGCCAACGCCCGGCGGCGGATCCTGGCCGAACCCTGGGGCGGCAGGTGGGCGGACCTTTTTCACGGGCTCAACCAGCGCCTGCCGCGCATGCGTCTGCGCCGCGCCGTAGTCACTTTTCACGACCTGTTCGTGATCACCGGCGACTATTCGACGTCCGAATTCCGGGCCCGCTTCCGGGAGCAGGCCCGCGAGGCGGCCGAGCGCGCCGACGCCATCATTGCGGTCTCGGAATTCACGCGGGGCCAAGTGATCGGACTGCTGGGCGTCGACCCGGCGAGGGTTCACGTGGTCCACCACGGCGTTCATCCGGCGCCCGCGACATCCGCGGCGCGCGAACGAGTAATCCTGAGCGTGGGCGCCATTCAAAAACGAAAGAACGTGGCGCGCCTGGTGGAAGCGTTCGAGGCGGTGGACCGATCCTGGCGGCTGGTGCTGGCGGGTTCGAACGGTTTTGGGGCGGAGGAGATCGCCGGCAGGGTTGCGCAAAGCCCCGCCCGCAACCGCATCGTGCTCACCGGCTACGTATCCCCGGAGGATCTGGCGGCCTGGTACGCGCGCGCTTCCGTCTTTGCGTTTCCCTCGCTCGACGAGGGCTTTGGAATGCCGGTGCTGGAGGCGATGGCGGCCGGAATCCCGGTGGTTACCGCTCGCAGTTCGGCGATGCCGGAAGTGGCGGGGGATGCGGCCGTTCTGGTGGATCCGCTGCAAACGGGCGAAATCGCCGCCGCCCTCGTCGCACTTACCGAAAACGGGGACTTGCGGAGCGAGATGTCGCGCAAAGGACGCGAACGAGCAGCCGGTTTTTCCTGGGAAAAGGCCTGCCTCGAAACCTGGCAGGTATATGAAAAGACGCTTGGCTAGCGGTTTTCGTCGTCTACTGCGATTTTCAGCGCGCGAAGAAAGCGATGGTCCTGCGAAGTGAACTTGATTTTGCCGGTCGCCTCGAACCGCTTGGGCTCTTCCACTTCGCTCTGCTCCTCTTCTTCCTCTCCGTTTTCATCGCGCCGATTGAAGCCGATGGTGGCCTCCAGGACCAGAAAAACATCGTAGCCGGCCCGTTTGATTTCGCCGATCGCTTCCGCGATCCGGTCGGACTCGGAAAGGGAATCGTTGATCGCGTTTCCCAATTCCTGCATGAGGTGCTTCAATGGCTCTTCCACAGAGTGCTCCCTATAAGAGTGGATGCGTCGAGTGCCAGCGGCGTTCCACCCGCGGAGGGTGATTCCACCCGTTCCGATTGTAGTGGACGTACCTACCGATCACAAGAGCCCACAACTCAATGTATCGGCATTTCAATTGCCGCGCATCACGGCCTTTAATGCCGGAAAGAGGGTTTTGTTAACATCAAGATGTGTGGAAGCGAGTCACTGCACGGCACGGTAAGGAGTTCGTCCGTCACATCGTGCCTGCCGTCATCAAGCCGGCGCGGACCCTTTGGAACGAGGTCATCGGGTTTATTTTCTTGTGTTTCTCGGTGATTTTCGGATTTCGGACGGGCCACTATGCGTGGTCCTGGTTTCAGACCGATCCGTCGGCTGACGCGAGCGGGCACGTGGGCCGCATGCTGGTCGCCGGTTTTTGCACTGCGCTAACGGGTTACTTCGCGGTGACCTCGTTCCTGCGAGCGCGCAAAATCTCCCGTTCATGAGCCCGGAAAGCGGAAAGCCGGGGCAGTTCCCTTACACCCGCGGTATTTACCCTGGGATGTATCGCAGCCGCCTCTGGACGATGCGCCAGTATGCCGGATACGGCACGGCCGCGGAGAGCAACCGCCGCTATCTTTACCTCTTGAAACAGGGGACCACGGGACTGTCCGTCGCTTTCGACCTGCCCACGCAGATGGGTCTCGATTCGGACCACCCGATGGCGGTGGGCGAAGCCGGTCGGGTGGGGGTGGCAATCTCGTCGCTCGCGGACATGGAGGCGCTGTTTCGGGGCATCCCGCTCGAGAAGGTATCGACGTCGATGACTATCAATTCGACGGCCGCGATCCTGCTGGCATACTACGCGATGGTGGCGCGGCGGCAAGGCGCGGATATCCGGAAGCTCTCGGGGACGATTCAGAACGACATTCTGAAGGAGTATGTCGCGCGGGGCACCTACATCTACCCTCCGCGGCCGGCGATGCGGATTATAACCGACATTTTCGCCTGGGCGGGGCGGGAGATGCCGGAGTGGAACACGATCTCGATCAGTGGGTATCACATCCGGGAAGCCGGCGCCACGGCGGTTCAGGAACTCGCCTTCACCTTCGCCAATGCGACCGCCTACATCGAAGCGGCACTGGCTGCGGGACTGGCGGTGGATTCCTTTGCCGCGCGGCTCTCCTTCTTCTTCAACTCCCACAACGATTTCCTGGAAGAGATTGCCAAATTCCGGGCGGCGCGCCGGATTTACGCCCGCCTGATGCGGGACCGCTTCGGCGCGCAGGACCCGCGCTCGTCGATGCTTCGTTTTCATGTGCAGACGGCGGGATCGACGCTCACCGCGCAGCAGCCGGATGTGAACATCGTCCGCACGGCGTTGCAGGCCATGGCGGCGGTACTGGGGGGTGCACAGTCGCTGCACACCAATTCGCGGGACGAGGCATTGTCGCTGCCGACAGAGGAATCGGCCCGGATCGCTCTGCGGACGCAGCAGATCCTCGCCTATGAGACGGGCGCCGCGAACACGGTGGACCCGGTGGGAGGAAGCCAAGCGGTGGAAGGCCTGACGGACTCTATCGAGCAGGGAGTACTCGACTATCTGAAGCGTATCGACGACCTGGGCGGGACGCTGCGGGCTATCGAGACGGGCTTTATTCAGAACGAGATACAGAACTCGGCTTACGAGTACCAACGGGAAGTGGAGGCGGGCAGGCGAATCGTGGTCGGCGTCAACCGGTTCCAGCAGCCGCAGGAGCATGCCGGCGGGTTCCGGCTGGATCCGGCGCTCGAGCGGGAGCAGGTGGAGAGTCTGCGCGCGGTACGAGCGTCGCGGAGCCAGTCCGCTGCCGACCGGGCGTTGGACACGCTGGAATCGGACGCCTGTGCCGGGGTCAACCTGATGCCCGCAATCCTGGACGCAGCCGCTGCTTACGTCACCGTGGGCGAGATCTCGGACCGGCTCAGGCGCGTATTTGGAGAGTACCGCGAGTAGGGCGTCCTCCTGAAAGGCGACAGCGCCCTACTCACGCTACAGCTGTGATTCCAGGTGTTTCGACCGCGAACTTCTGTTCGTTCTCGCGGCGGCGGGTCCGGTCCCGCAGACCGAGGCGGTGCATGATCCGGCCCACGTGATCGGGATCGTAGCGCACCCCAAAACGGGCAAAGATGGCTTCGGCGAACCGCATGGTGGTCCAGCGGTCGCTGTCGAAACCGGCGGCGCGGGGCCCGGCCTGATAGACCTCGGTGACGCCGAGAAGCTGATCTTTGGTCAGGCGGCAGGGGCGTCCGGGAGCGCGGCGCTTCCTGAGTGCTTCCACACCGTTACCGTGCAAAGCACGGTGCCACCGGGAAGCGGTGGTGCGGCTGACGCCGAATTTACGGGCGACTTGGGACTGCGAGAGCCCCGTTTGCAGGTCCTGAGCGGCCATCAGGCGCCTGCTCTCCATTTCATCGCGATTTAGAAGGCCTTGTGCGGCTGTTTCCATTTTTCGCGCGCGGAAATCGACAACCAGAGCGTTTTCAGGATACCAGAAAACATTACGTGTGCAAATTGTTTTCTTTTGCATTCGACACAAATTTGTTTGGGAGCACGCTGGATCTGCGTCTGTTTATCCGAATACGTGTTCGGGCAGACGAATGATCTTTTTTTGGATCGCGTATTGGACCAGTTGCGCCTTGTTGTGGATATCCAGCTTGCGCATCAGATTGAATTTGTGGGCCTCGACCGTCTTGACGCTCAGGTCGAAACCGGAGGCGATCTCTTTAACCGACTTGCCTTCGGCCAGGAGCTTGAGGATGTCGCGCTCGCGGTTGGTGAGGGTTCCGAAGCGGGGCTCGCGCGTGGTCCCTTTGCCCTGCCCGCGGAAATCGTCCACCAGGCGCGCCAACATGCGGGGGCTCAAGACGCTGCCGCCCCGGTGCACTTCCCGGATGGCCATCACGAGCTGGTCGGCGGGGCTATCCTTCAGCAGGTAGCCGTTAGCGCCGATGGCGAGCGACTCGGAGAGGTAGTCCTCGTCGTCGTACATCGAGAGAAACACGACACGGGTATCGGGCCGGTCTTTGCGGATCTGGCGTGTGCCTTCGAAGCTGCTCATCCCCGGCATGCCAATATCCATCAGGACCACGTCGGGGTGAAGCTGTCTTGCCGCCGAAACGGCGTCCGCCGCGTTGGCCGCCTCGCCGATTACCTCCAGATCCGGTTCGCCAGAGAGCAAAGTGCGGATGCCCTGCCGGAATAGCATGTGGTCGTCAGTTATGAGTATTCGAGTCTTCGCCATGAGTTGCCACCGTTGCGGAATACGGGATCACCAGCGACACCGCCGTTCCCGCGCCTTGCGCGCTGCGGATGTTCAGCGTTCCGCCGAGGAGCGCTGCGCGCTCCCGCATCCCGCCGAGACCGAAAGCCATCGGCTTGCTATCCGCCTGCTCCGCACAAAAGCCGGCGCCGTTATCCGTAACGCGCAGCCTGATTACCCTATCGGTAAAAGTCACCGAAAAATTCACTCGGGTGGCCTGAGAATGCTTGGAAATGTTTTGTAAGGCTTCTTGCGCCACGCGGTAGACGACCCGCTGCTGCTCGGGCAGAAACGGCGATTGCGGCAGGCGAATGCGCATGCGCAAGGTGGCCGGATGCATTTTGGCGAAGCGGCCCGAGAGGTGGCGCAGCGCAGCCTCGAGTCCCAGGCGCTCGAGCACGGCCGGGCTGAGTGCCGCCACGATGCGCCTTAGCTCATCGATGGTACGCTCTGCCACGGCGCGCGCGGCGGTCAGCCGGACGCGCATTTCAGCGGGCAGCTCGCGTTCCATCAGTTCCAGTTCCAGCCGCAGGAGCAGCAGCGATTGACCGGCTTCGTCGTGCAGTTCGCGGGCGATGCGGCGCCGCTCCTCTTCCTCGGCCCGCAGCGTTTCGGCATGCAGGCGGCGCAACTCCGCTTGTACGCGGACGCGCTCGAAGGCCTCGGCGAAACGATCCGCGGCCGCGCGCAACAGCGTCTCCTCACGCGGAAGCCAGCGCCGGGGCGCCGCAAAACCCAATTGCAGCTCGGCGAACTGGCGGATGGGATAAGACCAGACGCAGGCGCACCCCTGCCCTGCCGCATCACCCTCCCCGTAGGCCAGGCCCCCGGGCGGTACGGCAAATCCCTCCCCGGCCAGCAGCAGCCGTGCGGTCTGTGCTCTTAGCGAATGGGCCAGGAGGCGAACGAATCGGCGCAGCAGCTCGTCCAGACCGGCGGCTTCGGTCTCCGCGCGATACAGGCCGAAAAAGCAGCGTGCCTCCGCCTCCCGGACATCGTAGAAGGCGCGGTTCAAGACCAAGACCGTGGCAAGTTGGAGCTGTTCGCGAGCCGGCGCGAACCGGCCCGCCATCGCGGTCTCGAGCAATGGCTGGAATGTGGCCAGGGCGGAGGTGACGACGGGTGGCGGCACGTTCAGCCTGGCCAGTTCCCGGCCCTGCCGTTCCACCTGACGGAAGAATCCGGCCAGGGTGCGATGTTTTGCGGCCGCGCTCGGCAGGATCCCAAGCAGGGCATTTGCGTCTGTTTCCAGCCACTTGCGTTTTCGCAGCCGCCGGTAGAATCTGCTTTCCAGCCGCTCCGCGGCGGGCGCCAGGGCACGCAACAGCGCTCGAATGTGCCGCCGCGCGGCCACCGAAAGTTCGGGTTCCATGGACTCCTCGCCGGAGGGTGCGGTGCGGTTCGGGACTACTTTCCGCCGCGGCTCTCGATAAGGGCCGCGATTTCCGGAAAGCCGTTCATCCGCGCGATGGCAGCGGGCGTATGTCCGGCATTGTGGGCCGCATTGACATTAGCTCCGCGTTCAAGCAGCAGTTCCACTACACTCCGCCGCCCCCACGACGCCGCGTGGTAGAGCGGAGTCGCGCCCGAATCGCCGTCGCGGGCGTCGCGGTCCGCCCCCTTGTCGAGGAGCAGCGCCGCCACCGCCGCCTGTCCGCTCAAAGCGGCATCGTGCAGCGGCGTCAATCCGTCCCCATCGCGCGCATCCACTTCGGCGCCGTGATCGAGCAGCAGGGCGGCAATCGCCGTGTTGCCTTTCAATGCGGCCGTATGCAGCGGCGTGGCGCCGGACTCGTCCCGCGCATTTACGTTTGCACCCTTCGCAATCAGTACATCGGCGATTTCGGTTTGTCCCTTTAGTGCCGCTTCCTGGAGCAAGGCCGGAGCGGTGTTTTCCACCACGCCTTCGAGCAGCAGTCCGACGGCTGCGGTATGGCGTCCCCGTACGGCCAGTTCGAGGGCGCGGTCGCCGCTATGGTTCCGGCGGTTGCGGTCGGCGCCCCTGGCCAGCAGGAGTCTGACCACGCTGTCGTTGCCGCGGCCGGCCGCGGTCAGCAGCGGAGTCGAGCCGCTCTGCGGGTTCGGTTCGTCGGCCGGAGCGCCGTGCTCGAGCAGCAGTTCCGCGATGGGCCGGCTGCCCCGTTCGGCGGCCAGGTCCAGGGGGCTCGAGCCGGCGCGGTCGCGAATCCCTACGGGCGCGCCGCGCTGCAACAGCATCTCCACCATCTCGATATGGCCCTTATCCACGGCCAGGTGCAGCGGCGTATCGCCCCAGCGGTCCACCGCCGTCAATTCCGCGCCGTGCTCCAGCAACAGCCCGGCCATGGGCAGGTTGTTCTTGATTACCGCGTAGCCGAGCGGCACCGACCCGCCCTCGGAATGCTTCGCCTTCACATCCGCGCCGTGCTCGATCAGGTACCTGGCGATCTCGAGGTATCCGTTCCAGGCGGCGTCGTGAAGGGCGGTGGCGCCCAACTGGTCGCGGGCGTTCACGTTGTCGCCGGCCTCAACGCGGGCCTTCACGGCTTCCAGGTTGCCGCTGAGGACCGCCTGGTGCAGGTCTGCCGCGGCCAGCGATGCCGCCAGAACGACGGCGATGAAGCACGCGCTACCCGACGTACTGCACCTCCTCTTCGAGTTCGATGCCGAAGCGGTCGCGCACCCTGTTCTTCAGTTCCCGGATCAGCAGCGACAGGTCGGCCGCCGTGCCGGCGCCCGTATTGTAGATCAGGTTCGCGTGGTAATCGGCGACGTGGATCTCGCCCCGCCGCATGCCTTTGGCACCCACCTGCTCGAGGAACCACGCCGCCGCCACCTTGCCTTCGCGCACCGATGCCGGCGGCACCTGCGCCGCCACCCTCTCGGGCAGGTTCCGAAACAGCAGGTTTTTAAAAATGCTGCCCGCGCATTTCATGGTGACGGGAAACTTCTCGTTTCTGACTGCCAGGATTTCGCCGGCCCGGCGCCGCAGTTCAACGCCGTCCCCCGGCTCCAGCAGGAGGTCAACGGAAAAAACGATCCACTCCTTGCACTTCTTGAAAATGCTCTCGCGATACTCAAACCGGCACTGCTCGTTTGAGAATTCGCGGATGTCGCGGCCATCGAAGAAGCGCACCGCCTGGACGCGCTCGGAAATTGAGTGGCCGTAAGCGCCGGCATTTCCGTACACTGCCGCCCCGACCGAGCCGGGGATTCCGGAGAGGGTTTCGAAACCTTTCAAACCGTGCGCGATGGTGAAATCCACCAGGTCCTGGAGGACGGCTCCGGCCTCGGCGTGGACGCGGGCGCCATCCGCCTCCAGGCGGTCGGCGCGAAAGCGCAGCACGATGCCGCGGAAGCCGGCGTCGGACACGATGAGGTTCGTGCCGCCCCCGATCACCATCGCGGGCAGACCGCTCGACCGCGTGCGCGCCACGGCTTCGAGAAACGCCGCCTCGTCCCTCGTCTCCGCCAGCAGGTCGGCCGGACCGCCTATCCCGAACCGGGTGTGTTGAGCGAGCGGAGCGCCGATGGAAACGGTTAAATTAGGTATTTCGGCGAGACGCGCATGCATCTCTTCCGCCGTCGGCATCACCTCAATTATAAGGGAGAGTACCTGAATGCCATCCGGATTTCCAGGCTTCCCGCCGGAAGCCATGCAGTTCTTTCGCGGCCTCCAGCGCAACAACAACCGCGAATGGTTCCTGCCCCGCAAGCCGGTCTTCGAAGCATCGGTGAAGGAGCCGATGTACCGGCTGGTAGAGGCGGTAAACGGGGCGCTCGAACGCTTCGCTCCCGAGTACCGTACCGAGCCCGGCAAAGCCGTGTACCGCTTCTACCGGGATACCCGTTTCAGCAAGGACAAATCACCCTATAAGCAGCAGATTGCCGCATCTTTCCGGCACCGCGCTATCGAGAACGGAGCAGGCTTCTACTTTGCCGTGTCGCACCAGGAAGTGGCGATAGGAGGAGGGATCTACATGCCGCCGCCCGAGACGCTGCGAGCGGTGAGGGCGCACATCGCGGAAAACCACCGGCAGTTCCGCAAGATCATCGCGGCGGCGCCAGTGCGGCGGCTGTTCGGCGAAATGCACGGCGAACAATTGACGCGGGTACCCAAGGGCTACGCGCCGGACCACCCCGCCGCGGACCTGCTGCGCTTCAAGCAGTACCTGCTTTACATCGAGCTTCCGCCGGACGCGGCCATCGCGCCTGAACTCTACACCCTGATCGTGGGGCGGTTCCGGGCCATGGCGCCGTTCCTCGAGTTTCTGAACGCCCGGCCGCCCCGGCGCAAGGAACGAGTTACTTTTTCTCTGGAATGACCCAGAGGAAGATGTGGCGCCCGTCCACCACCTCTTCCTTGTCTGGCCTCCAGTCGCCCATATCGAAGCTGTGGGAAACAACGCGCGTTCCGGGCTTGAGATCAGCCAACAGCTTCGGCTTCAGGCGCTCATTGACTCCTGGAAGCAGGTAAAGTGTTACCACCGACGCCTTGCTGATGTCGGCCTTGAAGAGGTCGTTTTCTTCGAAACGCACCTTGTCTTCGACCCCCGCGCTTTTGGCATTGGCGCGCGCTTCCTCGACGCGTTCGGGGTTGAGGTCGACTCCCACGCCGCGCGCGCCGAAGGTTTTAGCCGCTGCAATCACGATGCGGCCATCGCCGCATCCCAAGTCCATAACGGTGTCGGTATTCTTTACGTCCGCTAGCTTGAGCATGGCGTCCACTACGGGGTTGGGGCTGGGTACGTAAGGAACGTCCAGCGGACGGTCCGGGGTGCCATATTGAGCGATGGCCGTCGAAGCCGCGAGCAGCATGCCCGCGACGAACTGCATCCGCATTCGGAAACCTCCAGATTTTCAAGAGCGTAACGCAACGCCCGACCAAAATCCAGCGGCAAACGGACCTTACCGCACCTGAACCCGCCGGCGGGCGCGCTGTCGTAGCCTGAAAACGTGCAGTCGGGACAACCAAGCCGGACCGCGTGGAGTGTGGCCGTTCACCGGGCGGCGCACCAGGTACTCGAAGGGGGCCGGATCTTTTGCGATCCGCTCGCCGTGCGCATCCTCGGCCGGGATGCGGACGCGGTAGCGCGTGAGGCTGCCGCCAGGCCAGGCGGCCGTCGAATGCGGATTTTCATCGCCGTCCGGCACCGCTATGCCGAAGACGCTCTCGCGAACGCCGTGGAACGGGGAGCCCGGCAGGTGGTGGTGCTGGGCGCCGGGCTGGACACGTGGGCCTACCGCAGCCCTCTCGCGGCACGGGTGCGGGTGTTCGAAGTGGACCATCCGGCCACGCAGGCGCGGAAGCGCGAGTGCCTCTCCGCCGCCGCGATTTCCTCGCCGCCGTCGCTGACCTATGCTCCGATCGACTTCGAAAGGCAGGGTCTTGCCGAAGGGTTGGCGGAGGTGAATTTCGATCCCGCGGCGCAGACCTTTTTCACCTGGCTCGGAGTCGTGCCGTATCTCACGGAGGAAGCGGTCTGGTCCACGCTCGGGTTCATAGCAGGAGTCCCTGGCGGCGCGCACGTGGTGTTCGACTACGCCGATCCGCCCGGGGCGCTGCCGGAGGCGCAACGCGCGGAACTCATGGAGCGGGCGGGGCGTGTGGCCGCGCTCGGGGAACGCTGGTTGAGTTTCTTCAATCCGGAGGATCTGCAAGTGCGTCTAAGCGGAATGGGGTTCATTGCTGTGGAAGATGTGGGACCCCGGCAGATGGCCGAGCGCTACTTTCAGAGCCGCGCAGCAGATATGCCCGAGAAAGGCGGCCACATACTGCTCGCATCCACCGTCTGAGTGTGCGGCGGCACGGGCCGGTTCATTTGCTGCCGGATCTGCTGCAAGCCTACAGCGCCGCGTGCCGAACTCACGCGGTCCGAGTGGGTGAAATGGACGAGACGCCTTGGATCATCGGCGTCGATCCATCGCGAGCAAATGACGGGATCGCCTACAATAACTGCCGGAGGTGCCCTACGACAGTTCGATTGGGCTTGCGGCTCGTCGCTGTGCTGGCCGGCGTCGCATTTGTCACATTTACAGGGAAGCTCATCGTCCCCGTAAACGCCACAACCGTGGGCTTCGCTTATCTCATCCTTGTCCTGCTGATTGCCAGCACATGGGGTTTTGTCGAGTCCTTGCTCGCGTCGTTGGCGGCTGCGCTCGCCTTCAATTTCTTCTTCCTGCCGCCCTATGGCACGTTCACTATTGCCGATCCACACAACTGGGTCGCTCTCTTAAGCTTCCTGACGACCTCCCTGGTGGCGAGCCATTTGTCCACTGAAGCCAAACAGCGTGCTCTCGATGCTATCGAACGCCGGCAGGACGTGGAACGCTTATACACATTCAGCCGCGCTATCCTTTTGATCGAGGGTGGAGAGCCGTTTGCGAAACACTTGACGCTAAAACTGGCGGACGTGTTCCAGCTACAAGCCGCGGTTTTATACGACCGGCGATCCGGCGAGTTCTTTCGAGCCGGCCCGTCGGATTTCGATGGAATGGACGATCAACTGCGCGATGCCGCCCTGCATGGAAGCTCGTTTTCAGACCCGGCATGCAGTCGAGTCATAACGGCAGTCCGCCTAGGCTCGGAACCGATAGCCAGTCTGGCCCTCCACGGAACTCAGATGCCAGATTCGGTGTTGCAGGGCATAGCCAATCTCGTCGCAATTGGGTTGGAGCGCGCCCAGGCCCAGGACCTCGCCCATCAAGTGGAAGCCGCTCGACAGAGTGAACAACTACGGACGACTTTAATCGACGCTATGGCGCACGAATTCAAGACGCCCTTAACATCGATCCGGGCCGCCACTACATCTCTGTTATCGGCTCCGGACCAGCCCCGCGAAATCCAAACGGAATTGTTGAAAGTGGCTGATGAGGAAGTAGAGCATCTCGTGGACCTCATCGATAACGCAGTTGCAATGGGAAGGCTTCACGCGGCGAGAATTGAAGTCCAACTGGAGCGATCCCATATTCCGGCCGTCGTTCAGGAAGTAGTCGCTTCAATGCAAAAGGACATTGATGGTCGTCCCATCGAGATCGACGCTCAGGGGGCAGAGCCGGCCATACCGATAGACCGGCGACTCATCAAACTGGCTATCAAGCAGCTTCTCGATAATGCTTTGAAGTATTCGCCGCCCGCAACGCCCGTGCTCATCAGGGTGTCCAGTGCGGGAGATGCCGTGGCGGTGGCGGTCACCGATCACGGAAACGGCATCCCCGTTGCCGAGCGGGCTCGCGTCTTTGAGAGGTTCTGGCGAAGTCCGTCCGTAACGAAGCAAATGCCGGGTTCCGGCCTGGGGTTGAGTATAGCCTCCGAGATCGCGCGTGCCCATAATGGAGATCTCACTGTCGAGAGTCGTCCCGGAGAAACCACGTTTAGGCTGATGTTGCCTATAGAACAGAAGACGGAGAAAAAGACTTGAGTGCAGGTCGTTTACTGGTCGTCGATGATGAACCGCAGATTCGGCGCATTATGCGGACCACGTTGACCGGCGCGGGTTATGAAGTGGACGACGCCAAAACCGGCGAAGAGGCGCTCGAAAAGGTGCGCGCATTCAGGCCCGACCTCGTTCTGCTCGACATCAACATGCCAGGAATGGGCGGGGTAGCAGCGTGTAGAGCGATACGCCAGGACAGCCATGTCGCGATTATCATGCTTACAGTCCAGAACACAGAGAATGACAAAGTGAGAGCACTGGATGCCGGCGCTGACGATTTCGTGACCAAGCCGTTCAGCACCCCGGAGCTGCTGGCTCGAATTCGGGCTGCGCTGCGACGGGTGCCGATGTTGCCTCAGTCCTCACCGGAGAAGATTCGCGCCGGTGAACTGACAATCGACTTTGCGGCGAGAACAGTCGCGAACGGGGCTACTACGTCGCACTTGACGCCGAAGGAGCTTGAAATCCTCCGCTGTTTGACGCAGCAGGCCACAAAGGCGGTATCCCACCGCGAAATCCTACAGTCGGTTTGGGGGCCGGACTACGGCGACCAGGTCGACTACCTCAGAGTGTTTATCAAATCCCTCCGCAAAAAGGTCGAGCTGAACCCGGAGGCCCCGGAATATATCGTCACCGAACCGTGGATCGGGTATCGGTTCTCCGTGCGGCCCAATCCGGAGTGATCTGATCCCCACACCGTTCCCAGCTCTAATACCGGCGTCCCGCAACGGCGGATCACTGCGCCCGTTGGCGAGCCCCTGGCCCAAACTACCCGGTTTGAACGGTTCGACGCCCGCCAAGTCCGCCTGATCTTCATATGTTCTTCATGACTTTTCTATGACTTCTTTAGGCCTTTCTCCGTACGCTCAATCGTGGAAGCGAGAAACGAAATGTCATTGGCGCTTGAACGAATTCTGGTCCCAAACACGGCATCTCCGCCACCGGCCTCGACTCCGGGAACCGGGTCCCGGCTCAACATCTCGGTTGTCTTTACGTCGGTAGAAGCCACGCTCGAAGCCTTGAAACGGGCGGGAACACTCGCCAGCCGGTTGGGCGGTCAAATCACTCTTCTGGTGCCGCAGGTAGTACCCTACCAGCTACCGCTCACCAGCCCTCCCGTACTGCTGGACTGGAATGAACGCCGCTTCCAGGTAATTGCAAGTGAAAGCCCGGTTAATACCAAAGTAATGCTGTACCTGTGCCGCGACCGCCTGGAGACCTTGTCGCGAGCCCTCGCGCCGTGCTCACTCGTCGTGATCGGCGGGCGTACACGCTGGTGGCTGACTGCCGAACGAAGGCTCGCCCGGAAGTTACGGCGAGCCGGCCACGAAGTGATTGTCACTGAAACGGAGTAAGCATATGCTCGACCTCTTGTACGTTGCTATCGGTTGTGGATTTCTGCTTGTCTGCTGGGCCTTCACCAAGGCCTGCGACAAGCTTTAGGAGTAAGTTATGGACTATATCATCGCAGGCGTCGCCTGGGTGGGGCTGTTTGTGTATTTGATTTACGCACTGCTTTGGCCGGAGAGGTTTTGATCATGACGCCAACAGGTATCGTCCAGATTTTGATCTTCTTCGCATTGATCCTGGCCTGCGCAAAGCCGCTTGGACAGTACATGGCCAGGGTATTCGATGGCCAGCGAACATTCCTGCATCCCGTGCTCCGTCGGCTCGAAGCGCTCACGTACAAGCTCACGGGAATCGAGGAGGATGTGGAGCAGAAGTGGACGCATTACACCGCGTCGCTACTCAGCTTCAGCGGTTTCGGCTTCCTCCTGACCTACCTGCTCCAGCGGGCGCAGGGCATGCTCCCGTTCAATCCGCAAGGCTTCGGCGCGAGCAGCGTCGCGCCGGATTCAGCGTTCAATACCGCCACCAGCTTCGTGACGAATACCAACTGGCAATCGTATGGCGGTGAGACGACGCTGAGCTATTTCGTTCAGATGGCAGCTCTCGCCGTGCAAAACTTCGCATCGGCCGCGGCCGGCATCGCGATCGCGATCGCCCTGGTGCGCGGATTTGCCCGCCAGGAGCAGAAGACGATCGGTAACTTCTGGGTCGACGTGACGCGCGCGACCGTTTACGTGCTGCTGCCCATTTGTCTGATCGGCGCCCTCTTCTTGGTGTCGCAGGGTATAGTCCAGAACTTCAACTCGTACACCGCAGTGACCACGGTGGAGGGTGCCAAGCAGACCATCGCGCAAGGGCCCGTGGCGTCGCAGGAAGTCATCAAGCAGCTTGGCACGAACGGTGGCGGATTCTTCAACGCCAACGCCTCGCACCCGTTCGAGAACCCAACGCCTTTAACGAACATGGCCTCGATGTTTCTCATCTTTGCGATCCCTGGAGCGTTGACCTATACGTTCGGAAAGATGGTGGGCGACACGCGGCAGGGCTGGGCGATTTTCGCTGCATTCTCTGTCATGTCCTTGATCGGAGTGTTTGTTTGCTACGGCTTTGAGCAGTCGGGCAACCCCATCCTCTCAAAAATGGGCGTGCAATCGGCGGCTACCGCCGGCCAGACCGGCGGAAATATGGAGGGCAAGGAAGTACGATTCGGGATCGCCTCCTCGGCGCTCTATGCGACTGTGACCACCGACGCGAGCTGCGGCGCCGTCAACTCGATGCACGACAGCTTTACGCCCATCGGCGGCCTGGTCCCGCTCTTCAACATACTCACCGGAGAAGTAATATTCGGCGGCGTCGGCGCCGGCCTGTACGGCATCCTCCTCTACTGTATCCTCGCGGTCTTCATCGCAGGATTGATGGTCGGCCGGACACCCGAGTATCTGGGGAAGAAGATCGAAAAAAAGGAAGTCAAGATGGCGATGCTGGCCGTCATCGCTACGGCGTTCAGTGTCCTGGCCTTTACCGCGCTCAGCTCGGTCATCGACTTTCCTGCGAAGGGCTACTGGAATCCACTGGGCGGCGTGACCGGAAATCTGAACAACAGCGGAGCGCACGGCCTTACCGAAATCCTCTATGCGTACGCAAGCGGTACGGGCAACAACGGTAGCGCATTCGCGGGCCTTTCCGCAAACACGCCCTGGTACAACCTGACGATCGGATTGGCCATGTGGATTGGCCGCTTTCTGTTCCTCATCCCGTTGCTCGCGGTTGCGGGTAGCCTCGCGGCGAAGAAGAAGGTGGCGGCCACCGCGGGCACGTTCCCCACTCACGGGCCGCTGTTCGTCGGCCTGCTGATTGGAACCGTGCTGATTATCGGCGCGCTCACGTACTTCCCGGCCCTTTCGCTCGGGCCGATCGTGGAGCACTACCTGATGCAGGGCGGCCGGGTTTTCTGAGGATTCCGGGAGGAGCTAAGGAATGTCCACTGTAACCGCACGTACCGATTTGAAACCAAAACAGGTTCCGCAGGCCGAGCCACCATTGCTCCTGCCGAAGAAGCTGTCGAGGTCCCGGCCCCTTCTAGACCCGGAGATCGCCGGCAGGGCTCTGCGGGCGTCGGCCGTCAAACTAAACCCCATGACGTTGCTGAAGAACCCGGTCATGTTCGTCGTCGAAGTCGGGGCGGCCTTGACCACGGTTTTCCTGCTGCGCGACCTATTCGCCGGAAACGGCGACATAGGCTTCCAGTTACAGATTACGTTGTGGCTCTGGTTCACGGTGATTTTCGCGAACTTCGCTGAAGCCATGGCGGAAGCGCGCGGCAAAGCCCAGGCGGAGACCCTGCGGAAATCCAAAACCGACACGATGGCGAAGCGCATCCTGTCAGGCAGCCGGTTCGAGCAGGTTGCGGCATCGGCTTTGCGCGCCGGAGACCACGTAGTGTGCGATGCGGGCGATATGATCCCCGGAGACGGTGAGGTTGTCGAGGGTATCGCCACGGTCGACGAATCAGTTATCACGGGCGAAAGTGCACCCGTGATTCGCGAGTCGGGCGGCGACCGTAGCGCCGTCACCGGCGGCACCAGGGTGCTTTCGGATCGAATTGAGATCAAAATCACTTCGAACCCAGGAGAGACGTTCCTCGACCGGATGATCGCGCTGGTGGAGGGCGCCGAGCGGCAAAAGACGCCCAATGAGATCGCATTGAACATTCTGATTGCCGGTCTCACGCTGATGTTTTTGCTGGCCGTGATCACGCTCCAGCCTTATTCGGTCTTCAGCGTCGCGCAGACGGGCTCGGGATCGGTTCCAACGGTGGCAGTGCTTGTTTCCCTGCTGGTGTGCCTGATCCCGACGACCATCGGTGGGCTGCTGTCGGCTATCGGCATCGCGGGGATGGACCGCGTGATGCAACACAACGTTCTGGCGATGAGCGGAAAGGCGGTCGAAGCAGCCGGCGATGTGAACTCGCTGCTGTTGGATAAAACTGGAACAATCACGCTGGGTAATCGGCAGGCCGTGGAGTTTCTGCCTCTGGCGGGAGTCGGCGAGCGGGAACTGGCTGATGCCGCCCAACTGTCCAGCCTGGCTGACGAAACTCCGGAAGGCCGGTCGGTCGTGGTTTTGGCGAAGGAAAAGTACGGCCTGCGCGGCCGGCACGTACCGGAGCATGCGTTCATTCCCTTCTCGGCCTATACGCGCATGAGCGGTGTGGATCTGGACGGGAGGCGTCTCCGCAAGGGCGCCACCGAGGCGATTGCGAAGTTCGCCGTCGAAAATGGCGGTGAGGTTCCGGCCGGCCTTCAGGAGCTGAGCGACCGTATCTCGCGCAACGGCGGCACACCGCTGGCGGTTGCGGACGGTCGGCGGCTACTGGGAGTCATTTACCTGAAGGACATCGTCAAGGGTGGAATGAAGGAGCGCATCAGCCAGCTCCGCCGAATGGGAATCCGCACGATCATGATCACCGGCGACAATCCGCTAACGGCGGCGGCGATTGCCGGAGAGGCAGGCGTGGACGACTTCCTCGCGCAGGCGACGCCGAAGGACAAACTCGAGTATATCCGCAAGGAGCAGGCCGCGGGCCGGCTGGTCGCTATGAGCGGCGACGGCACCAACGACGCTCCCGCGCTGGCGCAAGCCGACGTCGGCGTGGCGATGAACACGGGGACGATGGCTGCCAAAGAAGCGGGCAACATGGTGGACCTGGACAGCAATCCAACCAAACTCATCGAAGTGGTGGCGATCGGCAAACAGCTTCTGATCACGCGCGGCGCCTTGACGACTTTCTCGATCGCAAACGATATTGCCAAATACTTCGCCATCATTCCGGCGATGTTCATGGTGACATATCCCGCGCTGGCGCAGTTGAACATCATGGGACTGCACACGCCGCAAAGCGCGGTGCTGTCGGCCGTCATCTTCAACGCCTTGATCATCATTGCGCTGATCCCGCTGGCGTTGCGCGGCGTGAAGTATCGGCCTCTCGATGCCGCCAGCCTGCTTCGGCGGAACCTGTTGATTTACGGAATCGGAGGAATCGTTGCACCCTTCCCGGGCATCTGGGTCATCGACCGGATGCTCGCCCTGCTGCACTTGGCGTAAGGAGGAACAGACTATGTGGGAACAAATTTTGCCAGGACTTCGAATCACGATCTTCATGACCGTGCTGCTCGGAGTGATTTATCCGCTCGCCATCACCGGGATCAGCCAGGCGATCTTCCCGAAGCAGGCGAACGGCAGCCTCGTGAGGTCGGGCGGTAGAGTGGTCGGATCGGAATTGATCGGCCAGGTCTTCTCGAAGCCGGAGTACTTCCAGCCGCGTCCATCGTCGGCGGGCGCCGGCTACGATGCGGGAGCCAGCGGCGGGTCGAACCTCGGCCCGACAAGCGCCAAGCTGCTGCGCGGCACTACCGAAACGGACGACAAGAAGAACGAAGTGGTCGCTTTCGACGGCATCAGCCTTCGGGTTTTGAAATACTGCCTCGACAACGATATACCGTATGAAACCTCGGTTCCGATCGACCGGTTTAAGGACGCGAGTGGGAATCTCGACGACGTAAAACTGATCAAGGCGTTCAACGACGCGAACGCGCCGTTGCGGGTCACGGCGAAGGCGCCGATCCCCGCGGATGCCGTTACAGCGTCGGCGTCCGGGCTCGACCCGCACATCAGTCCCGCCAACGCCGCAGCGCAGGCCAACCGGGTTGCCAAGGCCCGGCAAGCGGACCCCGCCCAAGTCGAGCAACTGATCGCCGGCGCCACGGAGGGCGCGGAGCTCGGAATTCTGGGAGAGGCGCGCGTCAACGTGCTGCGCCTGAACCTGGCGCTCGACCGCCGATTCCCAGTCAAGCGCTAGCGTCTTCGGACGCGGCCCCTGGACCGGACTGGCCTGATCGCTCACTCCTGGCAATTCTCATGATCGGCCCGGCGGTCGTCAGCGAACCGCAGTAGACAGCACCGAATTCTTGAAGGGAGCATTACTATGCCATTCAGGCGCACGCGTTTGCAGTTTGGGCATTGGCGCCGCTTCGGGCGCAGCAATCGCCGGCGTCGGACCAGCAACCGGCCGCTCAGCGCGCCCCTGCGCCATCGGCCCTTCGTCCCTCCCCACGCCGGCGATTACGAGACACCTTCGGGCAGCGCCACCAATCAGGTTTGGACGCGAGGGGGCCGTACAGTTCTCCATAATTGGGGCCGTCAGTGGGATGGGTCTGGCGCAGAGCAATCACGCAACCGGCGACAAGTCCACGCAGGCGGAGTCGACGTTCACGTTCCAGAACATGAATGTCCAATAGGGTTTGTTGTGGAATCAGGAGAACGCGATCAACCGCGGCATCCAGTAAGCCAAACCACCGGCAAAGTTACGGCCTCGTTGAGTTGGAACGACGGCTACTATGCGAACCGCTACTCCTGGCTGAGTGGCTCCCTGACCTACGCGAACGGCCCACACGCCGTCGTGCTCTCGGGGATGGTGAATCTGTCGCAGACGGCGTTCCAGAGTCTGGCATCTCCCCTACAGAACAACAGCCGAATGTGGCCCTCATATATGCGTACTCCCAAGAAAACTGGGATTCCGGCTTCGCGTTCGGACCGTCCGGCACGCACCGGAAGCAAGTTTGCGCGATTGTCGAGGGGGGTTCTGTTCTGAGGCACTACGATAGGAATGCCCCCCACCCGTCGACTCCATTTGACCCGCGATGGAGAGGATGCGAACGTGAAGGTAGTCCGCCGTTCGGGCCAGGTGGAGATTGTGGTTTCTCAATAGGAAGGGGGCTCGCTCATGAACAATGAGGACCGGCGAAGGACACCGGACGAGTTCCTTCGCGCCGTCCAGGCCGAAGAGGCAGCCGCGCGAACGGGACACCTGAAGATCTTTCTCGGTTACGCATCCGGAGTTGGCAAGACCGTCCGAATGCTGGACGAGGCACGAAGGCGCCGCGAGCGCGGTCAGGACATTGTGGTGGGCGCGATCCAGCCGAATGCCCCTGCCGAAGCGCAGGAATTATTGAAGATGCTGGAGGTCGTTCCGCTCAAGCAGGTCGGCCCGGACTCCGCGATCGATGTGGAAACGCTGCTTCGCCGGCGCCCCGCCATCTGCATCGTCGACGGTCTTGCCTACGACAATCCGCCGGGCCTACGCAACGCGGCGAGATGGCAGGATGTACGACTGCTCGTCGATTCGGGCATCAAGGTGATTGGGTCCATCAACATTCAGTACATCGCCGAACTGCGGGAGGAGGTCGAGGCGATCACGGGCAAGCACGTTACGCAGACAGTTCCAATCGACTTCATCAAGAGCGCCGACGAAATCGAAATTGTGGACGCAGCCGCCGAGGACTCGGACGAAGGCTCCCACGAATACCAACTCGACGCTGAGAAGCGCCGGCGCAAGCTCTCGAGGCTGCGCGAGTTGACCTTAGTCCTGGCCGCGGACGTTGTCGATCAACAGCTGAACCAGTACCTGGAGGGTCATGGCATTCATCAGCACTACGGGGCTCACGAACGCATCATGGTCTGCATCACGCCGCGCGCTAATGTAAACGAAATGCTCGCGGCCGCACGGATCGTGGCCGACCGGTTTCATGGCGACCTGATCGGAGCCTACGTCAATCAGCCGCGGATCTCCCCCTCGGACCAGGATGCCCTGGACGGGAAACTCGCGGCAGCCCAGGCGGCCGGCGCCCATGTCGAGATCCTCGAGGGGGATGACCCGGTCGCCACGCTCCTGGAGTTCGCGCGTTCCCGGGGTATCACCCAGATCTTTATCGGGCATAGCCAGCGCACCGGCCTGTGGCCACGGTTGAGGGGCAACCCGGTGCACCGGTTGATCCAGACCTCGCGGGGCATGGACGTGCGGGTGTTTCCTCAATAATTATGCCGGACCGGAAACGCGGGCGTCTGAAGATCTACATGGGCTATGCGGCCGGCGTCGGCAAGACTTTCAAGATGATGGAGGAGGCCCAGCAATTGAAGTCGGACGGCGTTGATGTGGTTATCGGGTACTTCGAGCCGCACGGCCGTGCGGAGACAATCGCCAAGACGGAAGGACTGGAGATCGTCCCCCGCAAGATCGTCGAATACCGCGGGTCGCAGTTCGAAGAAATGGATACCGGCGCCATTCTCGCACGGCGCCCTCGCGTTTGTGCCGTGGATGAGTTCCCACACACGAACGTTCCAGGCTCGGATCACGGCAAACGATGGGAAGAGGTGGAACTGCTGCGCGACGCCGGTATCGACGTGCTTACCACGATGAACGTGCAACACCTCGAAAGCTTGAACGATCAGGTTCGGCACATTACCGGCATCCGCGTTAGAGAGACGATCCCCGACTGGGTCATCCGGCAGGCGGACGAAGTCGTCATGGTGGACCTGACGCCTCGAGCGCTTCTCCATCGACTGGAGCGTGGCGTTGTCTACAGCCGGGAGAAGGCGCAGCACGCACTTGAGAACTTCTTTCGCGAATCGTCGTTGGCCGCGCTTCGGGAACTCACGATGCGTGAGGCCGCACATGAAGTGGATCATCGGATAGGCGCAAACGACACTCAGACACAATCGGCCCAACGCGGTCTAAACGAGCAGGGCAAGCGTCACAGGATACTCGTCCTGGTGACGGCCGATCCCAAGACAGCGATGGTGATCCGCCGCGCGCGGCGCGTGAGCGACTTCCTCGGTGCGGAATGTTTCGCGGTTGCGGTGCGGGCGCCCGGCGATCGTGGCTCACCTTCTGAAGCTGTTTGGGAGTCTATCGAGAAGCACTTGAATTTCGCCAGCAATCTCCGGATTGAGACCCGGATTCTCGAAGGCGGCGATGTTGCGTCGGCTGTGATCGACTTCGCCCGCACAAACGCAGTGACGCAGATCTTCTCTGCCCGCCCGCACACCACCGCCTGGGGTCCGGCATTTTCGAGAGATCCGGTTCACAGACTTATCGACCGCGCGAAGGATATGCAAATTGTCATTGTGTCCGACCGGGAGAAGCCGACGCTGTAGAAACAGATGCGACGCGGGTGATTCGAGATGTTCCTTGAGCTGTTTCCCAAACCTGAAATCGGATCGATGCAGGTTTCCTGCATGCTATCTCGACCGACGACATGGCATGTTGACGGAGCCACCCCCACCGTCATCGTGGTCTTCACCACCGCTGGCGAGACGAGGCAGGGATTGCCTTTCGGAGAGCATTTGGCGCCTGCCCCGATTCCCCTATGGCTTGTGTGTCCCGTAACCCGCTCGATCTTAGGGCGCCTCAGGCTGGCGCGTTTCATGCGGTTCGCCATGGACTGCGAGGACACGCTGCCGAAGTCCATTCGGAGCCGGCTGCGATTCCTTGTTCTCCCCTGCGGTACGTTGTTGGATCCAGTTGAACAGCTCACCGACACCCGTTCGGTCGTTATAATCCGAACTCGCTGGTGCCGTCCTTGGGGGCACGGAGATCGGGCACGGACATTCAGGCGCCCGGATGGAGTTTCGCTGATATTGTGATGCCAAGGGAGTGCCAAGATATAAAGAAAGAAGTTCGCCCGCTTAGAGAGATCGCAGATGGCTGTGTTCCTGTTGCGCGCCATCCTTGTCGTTGCCCATCCGGAGCGACGTGACGGACCATCAATGCCGACATGTGGCCGGGCGGGGCGCGCGCTCGTGCCGGGCGGCGGAATTGGCGATCCTGGATAGTGCCGAAGAGGCGCGCCTCCGCGACAGAGATCCGGTGGTTTTTGGTCCGCCTGCAAACCGCCGCTCTGACGGGCTGCCTTGCCTCGCGCGGGCTGGAACTCATGAGCGCCTGGGCTGCAAGACTGGATTGCGGCGTCGCTCGGAGGATGGGGCGGGCCGCACCCCGGACGGCCTTCAGGCCTCCACGCCGACGACGTAGACTTGGGCGGTTCCGGTCCGGTCGCTGGCGAAGGCGACGCTCAACTCGTCGGTGGACCAGGAGGGGTGGGGATGGCTCCACTGCGGGCCGTAGACGGTGTCGGCGGCATTCTCCATCCAGCTCAGCTCGTTTCTTGCCTGCGCGAAGTCTTCGGCGACGGCGTAGCGCGATTTTCGCCACTGCGAACCCTGGTTGGTCGCTTCACTGAGGCAAAGGCAGCGCCGGGCGCCGGTGGCCGCGTCGACGATCTGGAGCCCTTCATCCGGGTGGTTGGTATCGCAGAGAATGCGGCGGCCCGCGCGGTCGGGAGCGATGTGCCAGGCGTTGTACTCAGCGATGGTGCGCATTGCGCGGGTGCTCCAGTCCAGGCGGCGCAGCGCGCGCGGCCAAACCGTAAAAACCAGGTCCCCCGTCTCGCCGAGGAAGGTTTCGTGCACCACGAATTCGTCATTGCCGTGGTGGTACAGGCATTCGAGGCCGCTGCCGTCGCGGCGGACGCGGTGCATGCGTGGTGCGGGGTCGCCGGCGAACTCGATCCATTCCGGTTCGAGAGGATGAAACTGGGGGTGAATCACGGTGCGGGGAAACGGAATGGCGTGCCAGAGGGAACCGTCGAAACGGCCGGCGACGAGACCGCATTGCCGGCCCCCTTTGAAGGCGGCCGTGAGCCATTCCCCGTCGCGGCTGATGGAGCACTCCCCGAGCTGTGCGCCCGGGCGGTCCGCGATGCGGCGTTCGGCGCGTGTGCGTCGGTGGATCGCCCACAAGCCGCCGCCGCGGGTGAACACCAGGGTTTCGCCGTCGGGATGGAGCGCCGCCGAAAAGGGGTGAACGGGCTCGCCGCTGGTGATCTGCCGCGCTTCGGCGGAATCGAGCGACGCTTCGAACAGTTGCGGCGCGCCGGTGCGGTACGAAGTGAAGAACAGGTCGCGGCCGCCGGGAAAAAACGAACTTTGCAAGAAATACGACGGATGGTTGATGGCCGGCCCTTCGGTAACCTGGAGGACGCGCGCACCCGTGGCCCGGTCCCTGGATTCGATCACCGGCGCCCCAGGTACAAATCTCGGCCTTTGGCCAGGGCCGCGATTTTGCGGTCGGCGACGGACCGCTGAAGCATCCAAAAGCCGCAGTCGGGATGAATCCAGCCGACCCGCCCGCGACCGAGCACGGCTTCGGCGCGCTCCAGCGCGGCGGCGACCTCCTCGGGGGTTTCCACATGATTCACCTTCACATCCACCACGCCGATTCCCAGGCGGATGCGCGGGTCCACGTCGCACAGCGCTTCGAGGTCGGACGCGGGACGGTGCGCCAGTTCGAGCACGAGGTGGTCCACATGCAGGGCGTTGAGAAAATCGGTGAGCGCGCGCCAATCGCCTTGCTGAATGGTCTGGCCGCCGTAGTTCCCGAAGCAGAGATGAACGGCGCGTTTTCCGGTGAAACCGTCGAGCACGCGGTTGATAGCCGCCGCCGCCAGCGGCCCGTCCGCGGGATTGCCGGGGATGTTGGCTTCATCCACCTGGAGGCACGAACAGGGAAGGCCGGCCACCTGCTGCGCCAGGATGCCGGCCAATGCCATCAACAGGTCTTCAAAACCCCAGTAATGCCGGTCCAGGAGGGTGCGGGCCAGCATGTAGGGGCTGGTGACGGTGAACTTGAACGGACCGCCCGAAACGGCGGCGGTAAGCTCGCAATCGGCCAGCAGGTTGAGCGAGCCCTCGCCCAGCGGCCGCTCGACAACCCCGGCCGCCTTACGGCGGAAGCGCATGGTATTCACCTGCCCGAAGGCCTCGTGATCGCTGCGGCCGACGTCCGCGCGGATACCGGCAATGCGACGGATGAAATACTCGATCATGCCGTTGGTGTCGGGATGATTCACGTCGAAGCGGTACAGTTCGCCATCCGTGGGCAGGTCGATTCCGGCCTGCCGCTGGATGTCGAAGACCACGCGCGTGGCGTCCAGCCGTGCCTGTTCCCCGGGCAGCGCCGCCAGCCAGGCCGGGATCGGATAGGAACCGACGGTCGTGGTGAGGATCTCGGGTTCAGACGACATAGGGAGGCCGGTAATTCCGCGTCAACAGCGGGTTGGCCTCGGCCGCGCCTTCGCCGGTGAAACGCCCGCCGGCGGCATCGAGCGTGAGCTTGCGGCCGGTGCGGTAGCTGATATTGGCCAGGTGGCAGAGGTCGGCCGACATGGCCCCGACTTCGATGGGGGCGTGCAGGTCGCCCTGATTGCGCGACTTGCAGGCGGCGAGAAAATTCGCCATGTGGGGCGCGGTGTCCGACCCCGGAGTCTTTTTGACGCTCATTTCCGGCTCGGTCTTTTCGCCCTTATACACCTGGAAGCCGGACCCATCGACGGCCATCCAGCCGTCGGGTCCATAGAAGAGATCGCCGACGTAGTTGCCGCCTCCTTTGGGGATGCCGCCCTCGCCGCCCGTGGGCAGGCCACGCACTTCGAAGACGAGTTCCATGTCGCCGTAATCGAACGTTGCCAATTGTGTGTTCGGCGTCTCCTGGTCGTCGATGTAGGCGAACTTGCCGCCGGTGGATACGACGGACTTGGGCCACATGACGTTTCCGAGTCCCCAGCGCGCGATGTCCATTTCATGCACGCCCTGGTTGCCGATATCGCCGTTGCCGGTGTCCCAGAACCAGTGCCAGTTGTAGCGATAGCGCAATTCGTTGTACGGGCGGAGCGGCGCGGGACCGAGAAACATGTCCCAGTTGAGGCCCGCGGGCGTTGGCTCGTCGGGCTTGTGCCCGATGGAGACGCGGCGCTTGAAGCAGAGACCCTTGGCCAGGTAGACCTTGCCGATGACGCCGTCTTGCAGCAGTTTCATGGCTTGGATTTTGTGGGGCATGCTGCGGCTCTGCATACCCACCTGCATGATGCGCCCGGTCTTGCGCGCCGTCTCGATCATGCGCTGGCCTTCGTAGATGTTGTGGCAGGCGGGCTTCTCGACGTACACATCCTTGCCCGCCTCGCAGGCCCAGATGGCGGCGAGCGCATGCCAGTGGTTGGGCGTAGTGATGGAGACCGCATCCACGGCCTTATCGGCGAATACCTTGCGCATGTCGTCGTAGGCTTTAGGCTCGCGGCCGGTGAGCGTCTTGACGCGTGCCACGGCGCGTTCGAGGGAGGCCTGGTTGACGTCACAAACGCCCGCAATCTGGCAGTCGGGCTGCTTCGCGTACTCGGTGATGTGGTCGTTGCCCCGCCCCCCGACGCCGATCACCACTATGTTCACTTGGTCGTTCGCGCCGACGGCGCGGCCCACGGAAATGGCAGCGGCCGCAGCGAGAAAACTGCGTCGCGAAGAAATCGGCATGGAATATCTCCTGTCAGTGAATTATGGGGCCATGATAGCAGGGCACAGGGAAAGCGGGCGGGATGCGCGGGGGATATAATCAAGCGAGTTTTGACAAAAGCGACATGAAAATGCCCACACTCCTTCTCCTGGCGGTCTCGCTGGCGGCGGCCGCGGAATGGAAGGTCACGTTCACGGACCCGGTAGGCTGCAAGGTGGAAAACGATTATTTCGTGGCGGACCTCTCCAAACGCATCGTCGGAAACAAAGAGGAAGACAGCGGGACGCTGCGGTCGCTGACGCTCAAGCAGTTCGGGGTGACGCTTGTGCGAACCCCCAACCGCATGCACTGGGCGCCGAATTTCCAGCGCGTGGGAGCGGCGGGATACGCGAGCATAGGAACCTGGCAGCCGGTGCAGAAGGTCGTCCGAAACCTGGCGGGGAATTCGTTCCACATGGAGCGCGACGGATACCATCAGGACTATCCCGAAATTCACATCAAGGCGGAATACCAGTTTTTCTCGGGCCTCCCCTATTTCGTGTTCCACTCCGTGCTGACCGTGGAGCGGCCCATGGAGATGTACTGGCTTCGCAACCAGGAGATGACGATGGACGACCTGTTCACGCACGTCGCCTGGCCGGGGAGCGATGGCAAGCCGCGCATGGCCACTTTCGCTGAACGCGGGAAAATTCTGGAGAAGGAACCGATCGCCGTCGACGCTCCGTGGGTCTGTTTCGTCAACCTCGAAAAGGGTTACGGCTACGGCGCCGTGGTGCTGGAATACAAAGCGTCGAAAACGGCCAATCCGATGACGACCATTGAGGACGGAGCCGATAACGGCAAATACTGGAACCGCCAGTTGGTGAACCGGGTGGCGACGCATCTCGGTCCGGGCGATGTCTACGAAGACCGGACGGCCTACGTGGTCTTCCCGGTCGAACGCGATTCGCCGCTGTCGGCATTTTTCGACTGGGAGAAGCGGATCCGGACCGCGCAGCGATAAACGAAACGCGAGGAGCACACGATGCCGAGCAGACGAGATTTTCTAACCATGATGGGTGGCGCGGCCGCCGCAACGCTGAGAGCGGCGCCCGCGAAGAAGCCGAATTTTCTGGTCATCCTGGCGGACGACCTGGGCTTCTCGGACGCGCGCTGTTACGGCGGCGACATCGACACGCCCAATCTCGACCGGCTGGCCAGCGGCGGGCTTCGCTTCACGCAGGCCTATTCCACTGCCCGCTGCGGCCCCTCGCGAAACTGCCTGCTCACCGGGTACTACGCGCAACAGACCGCTTGCGACGTGATGACGCCGGGGAACGTTCCGAACTACACACGCTTCCTTCCCGAATATCTGAAGCCGCTCGGGTACCGCTCCTATCATTCGGGAAAGTGGCACATCCGCTTCGCGACCAACGAAGGCGGCGCGGGCTTCGACCATTCCTACGCCATGCTGGACGAGTTGCGCTTTTTCACGCAGAACCGGCACGAACTTGACGGCGAGCGCCTGCCCAAGCCCGAGGAAGGCTACTACAGCACCACGGCCATTTCCGATTACGCCGTACGTTTCCTTGCGGAACACGCCCGCCAGCACGCGGCCGATCCGTTTTTCCTCTATCTCGCGCCGCATGCGCCGCACTTCCCCTTGCAGGCGCCGCCCGCCGACATCGAGCACTACAAGGACAGGTTCGCGGAGGGCTGGGACACGGCCCGCGAACGCAAGCATCAGCGCATGCGCCGGATGGGGCTGGTGAACTGCGCGCTGGCGCCGCTCGAACCCGACATGTGGACACGGTGGAACTCGCCGGACGAGGAACTGCGCGCCAAGATCGGCCCGGGCGAGGTAGCGCGCGCCGTGCCGTGGTCCACGCTTACCGCGGAGCAGAAGACGCTGCAGCGGACGAAGATGGCCATCCACGCGGCCATGACGACGCGGCTCGACCTGGAAATCGGCAAGGTGCTATCGCAAATCCGCAACATGGGCGCGGAGCGCGACACGGTGGTGATTTTCTTTTCCGACAACGGCGCGAGTTCCGAGCAACTGATTCGTGGGGACGGTCACGACCCCACCGCCCCGCTCGGATCGGCGCGGACGCACCTGGGCCTGGGGCCGGGCTGGTCTTCGTGCTCGAACTCGCCCTTCCGGCTGCATAAGTCGTGGGTGAACGAAGGCGGCATTGCGAGCCCGCTCATCGTGCACTGGCCGAACGGGATCAAAGATGCGAACAAACTGCGGCACGACCCGTGCCATCTGATCGACGTGCTGCCCACGCTGATGGGCCTCGCCGGTGGAAGCACGGACATGCCGGGCGCGCCGCCGCCCGCGGGCCGCAGCCTGGCGCCGGCTTTCCAAAAGGACGGCGCCGCACCGCGCGACTTTTTGCATTTCAACCACAACAACAATAAGGCCATCCGCAGCGGAGACTGGAAGCTCATCGCCACCGGCCAAGACGGGCCCTGGGAGTTGTACGATTTGGGCAAAGACCGCTGCGAGCAGCACGATGTGGCGGCCTCGCAGCCGGACCTGGTGAAGAAACTGGCCGCGAACTGGGAGGCGCACGATGCCGAATACGTTCGCGTCCGGGAAAGCACCGCCCCCACGACGAAAAAACGCATGGGGGCTTCGGCCACCGGGTAACGGCGCCGCCTATCGGGAGCCGCGGCTAAGGGGCGCTCGCCCGGGGGGGGGGCGCGCGGGCGGGGGCGCGGGCCGGGGGGGCGGGGGGCTTCAGGGCGTATACCGTTCCATCGGTACTGCCGACGTAGAGCACGCCGTCGGCTACGACCGGCGAAGAAAGTATGGACCCGAGCGAGAACATGCGGTTCAGGCCGACGATCATACCCTCCAGTGTCGGTTCGCTGTAGAGAGCGCGGCTGTCGATCTGGCCGTTGGCATCGATGTATTTGGCGGCGTTGGCCTTGTTGCCGTCGGTCTGAAACTCCGCGATGACTTTACCGGTCTTCACATCGACGGCGTGCAGCCATCCGTCCGAGGAGCCGAAGTATGCCGTGTCCCTCACCAGTGCGGGGGAAGAAAACGAGACGGCCTTGTTGCCGATGTCGAAGACGATTTTACCGGTTACCGCCTCCGCAGCCTTGAACCGCTGCCCGTCGGAGGTTGGGAAGTAGACGACGCCGTTGCTCACGGCGGGCGAGGCGATGGTCCACCCCATTTTGTTGTCGATGTTCCACTTTTCCGTGCCGGTGCCGGCATCGACTGCGTAGAAGTGGCCGTCGCGGGAGCCAAAGAAGACCATCCCGCCGGCCACGGCAGCGGAACTGGCGATGCCCACCTGGTTATAGATTTCAGTATCGTCGCCGGTCTCGAATTTCCACTTCACCGATCCGGTGCCCGCGTCGAGGGCGTAGAGGCTGCGGTCCCAGCTGCCGATGTAGACGACGCCGTCCGAGACGGCGGGCGTCGCGTGGACTACATTGCCGGTCGCGAACTTCCATTTGACCGCGCCCGACTGCGCGTCGAGGGCATAGACGTTGTGATCGCCGCTTCCGAAGTAGACGAAGCCGGCCGAAATCACCGGTGACGAAAGGAAGACGTCGAACGGATCGGGCATGTTCTCCGTACGGGGGATTGCGCCGTGGATACCGGGTGCGGTGAACCGCCGTTCGCCGCCCGTTTCGAATTTCCACTTGAGCTTACCCGTCTCTGCGTCCACAGCGTAGAAGCGCCCGTCCACGCTGTTAACGTAAACCACGCCGTCCGCCACCCCTGGAGACGAGTTAACCGGCCCCTCGGTGGCGAACTTCCAGCGGACGGTACCGTCGGCGGCCGAGAGAGCATAGAGGTAGCGGTCGTTGCTGCCGATGTAGACCGTGCCGCCGGATACGGCTGGCGAAGAAAGCACCTTGGCGCCGGTCTTGAATTTCCACTTCACGGAGGCGATACCCGGCGCCGAGGGCGAATCGTAAACTCCGCTATGAGCGGGATCGCTACGGAACATGGCCGGGCCGGCCGCATAGATTGCCGCCGATGAAGCGAAGACCAACCAGGATTTCAGCATCGAATTCATAGCGGGAAGCAGCGCACCCGCGGGGCCACCGCAAGGGCTTGCAGGTTCGAACTCCCCTTCGGCTGTTTTGTCCGTTTTTGGGACATGTTGTCACGCCTCCGGAACGCTGGGATTGTACACTGAAGACCGTCATGAACGATTCCAAACCACTGGCGCTGGTCACGGGAGCCTCCGCCGGAATAGGGACGGCTTTCGCCAGGAGACTGTCGCGCGATGGTTTCAGGCTGATCCTGGTTGCGCGCCGGCGGGACCGGCTGGAGAAACTGGCCGCGGAACTGAACGCGCCGAGGTCCTGGTCGCGGACCTCGCCTCCGACGACGGGATGCGGGTGGTAGAGGCGCGGATCGACTCCGAACCACGGCTCGAGATGCTGATTAACAATGCGGGGTTCGGCACCAAGCGCCGTTTTTTCGACGCCGCTATCGAAGGCCAGGACCAGATGCACCGGCTGCACGTGCTGGCCACCCTGCGCCTCTCACACGCCGCCTTGCGAGGCATGGTGGCTCGTGGCAAAGGGGCAGTGATTAACGTTTCTTCTGTGGCGGCATACGGCATCAGCCCGGGAAACACCAGCTACTGCGCCACCAAGTCGTGGATGAATGCGTTCACCGAAGGGCTGGCGGTGGACCTCAGAAGCGCCGGCTCACCGGTGAAGGTCCAGGCCCTGTGCCCGGGCTTCACAATCACCGAATTTCACGAGGTGATGCAGATGAAACGCGAGTCCATTCCCGGAGCGTTGTGGATGAACGCGGAAGACGTGGTGGACGCATCGCTGGCCGGATTGCGCCGCGGCAAAGTGTTCGTCGTGCCGGGCGCGTTTTACAAAGCGGTGGTGAAGGTGGAACAGTGGATGCCGCACTGGCTCCGCATGCTGGCGGCGCTGCGTTATGGCAAGGCGATGGGACGCGCCAGGCGTCCGGCCGACGGCTGACCGAAGAGCCTGGCCACTTCTTTTTTCAGCGGACCGGTAGCGCGCTTGAAGATCATCTTGTAGGAAGCGCAAAAATAGTCGAGATCTTCGAAGCGCTTGTTCCGCGCGTGTCTCAGCTTGGGGCAGCCTCCGTGACAGATTGAGGCATACTCGCAAACCAGGCACTCTTCGTGCGGGATCGCCTTCTTGGCAGCGAAACCGTAGCGCCGCGAGCGGCGCGCAATCTCGCTCCACGAGTCGGCATTCACGTTGCCCAGCTTCCAGTCGCGCTCGACGAAGAAGTCGCAGGGAAAGACGTCGCCGTTGTACTCCACCACCACGTAGCTGTCGCAACTGTCGAGCATCTCGCAGCAGCCGGGCGCCTGTCCGGCCAGGGCCTCGGCCACGTTGTCGAAAAAGCGGATGCGCACATTGCGCCGCTCCGGCCACCAGACGTCGAACAGTTCGACCAGGAAGCGGCCGTACTGCTCGGGGGTCACGGTGAAGGGCAGCGGCTTGCCCTCGGCGTCGAATTCGGCCAGCGGAATGAATTGCATGTGCTGCACGCCGAGGCTCTTGAAGAAGCGATAGAGTTCGCGCGGATGCTCCACATTGGCCTGGCTCAACACGCACAGAACGTTAAAATCGACGTTCTCCTTCTGCAGCAGTTCGATACTCTGCACCACGCGCTTCCAGGTGCCATGGCCAGCCTTGTTGAAGCGGTAGCGGTCGTGCAGTTCTTCGGGGCCGTCGATGGAAACGCCGAGCAGCCAGTGGAATTCGCGAAACAGGCTGCACCAGGAGGCGTCCAGCAGCATGGCATTGGTTTGCAGCGCATTGGAAACGGACTGGCCGTTGCGTCCGTACCGCTGCTCGTACTCCACAACTTTCTCGAAAAAGCGCAGGCCGGCGAGCGTCGGCTCTCCGCCCTGAAAGGCGAAGATGCTGGTGGGATGCGAGTAGAACAGATAGCTTTCCACCAGCCGCTCCAGAGTTTCGTCGGACATGGTGCGGGCCGGCATGTCCTGGTAGGGGTCGGCGGCGCGATCGAGGTAAAAGCAGTATTCGCAATCGAGATTGCAGACCGCCGATGCGGGTTTAATGAGCACGGACCCGATGCGTGGAGCGGGTCCAGCCGCAAGAACGGCGCTCTCGCCGTACATCGGAAACAGACTGCCTCCCATTGCACCGAGTTTAGCACTCGGACGGGGTACTTCCGGTATACTGCCTGCGAGGTGATCATGCGTGCCTTGATCGTGTCCCTTTTCCTGGTTTCGAATGCCCTCATGCTTGCCGCCCAAACCCAGGCCGGCAGTGTGGCCGACGAGACCGCCGTCCGGAGCCTGGTAGCGCGCTATGTGGCGGCGCGCGAACAGCGCGACGAAAAGGCGGTGGCGGCGCTGTTCACAGCCGATGCCGACCAGCTTGTTTCCTCGGGCGAATGGCGCAAAGGCAGAGAGAACCTGGTGAAAGGGGCGATGGCCAGTTCGCAGGCTTCCACTGGAAAGCGGACGATCACCGTGGAGTCGGTGCGATTTATCACGCCACATGTGGCGATCGCCGACGGCCGCTACGAGATTGCGGGCAGCGGGGGCACTCCCGACCGGCGCATGTGGGCCAGCCTGATCGCCACCCGCACGCGCGATGGATGGCGCATCGCGGCCATCCGCAACATGCTCCCCGCACCTCCCGCGCGTTGAGCGGCCGGCCTACCTGGCCAGGGCGTAGTAGCCTTTGCGGGCCTGGGCCTTCAAGTCTTTGCTCGAGAGCTTGATTTCTACCTTGCGGTAGCCGCCGTCTTTCACCTCGTTGGTGGGGGTGTACCCGATGGCGTACTGGCTGCGCATCTCGTCCTGGATTTCCTTGAAGATGGAGGGCAAGGTGTTCTTGCGGTCCACACGGAAGGCATGGCCGCCGGTCTCCTCGGCAAGTTTTTTCAGAGTCCCGCCGCCGCCGCCGCCAAACATGCCATAGGCGGACGGGTCGTAGTACTCGATCCCGTAGATGACCGCGTCGGCTTTCTGCGCGGCTTCGATAGCCTGGTTGAGCGACAGGCGGCTGCCCATATCGACGCCGTCGGAAATGACCACCAGCACCTTGCGGCCGACCTCGGTCTTCAACTTGTCGTTGGCCGCAAGGTAGATCGCGTCGTAGAGCACGGTGCCGCGCGTAGGTCCGGCAGTCGGGACGGGACCGGGGTGCAGGCCCTGCACGCCGGAACTGGGGCGCAGATCGCCGAGGCCGTCGGTCAACAGCCGCGGGCTGCTTGTGGAATCCTGCAAAAGTTCGGCCTCCTCGCCGAAGCTGATCAGAAAAGCGAGGTCTTTTTGCCGGAGCACCTGCGAGAAGAATTGCGACGCGGCGCCGCGTTCGGTCTCGATGAGGTTGCGCTGGCTGCCGCTCACGTCGATGAGCAGGCCGATAGTGAGGGGCAGGTCCGTCTCGCGGCTGAAATACTTGATGGCCTGCTCCTTGCCGTCCTCGAAAACGGTGAAGTCGCTCTTCTCGAGGTTGGAGACGAGCCCGCCGCGCTTATCGCGGACCGAAGCGAGCACGCTGACAACGTCCACATCCACCCTGATGGGCGCGGGCATGTCCTGGTCGGGCTGCTTTTGGGCAGGCTGTTTAGAAGCGGGCTGCTGCGCCAGCAGGCTGGCACCAATGGCAAAAAGAAGGAGTTTTCTCATCCCGGTACAATATGGGTGACGCGCGCTCCAGCGGGATTGTTTCAGCATGAAAGAAGCCATTGTCCACCTCAGGACCGCCGATCCCACCCTCGGGGAGATCATCCAGAGGGTAGGGGATTACGGCATTCAGTTTCGCTCCCCGGATCTGGAAACCCTGGTTAAGTCTATAGTATTTCAGCAGTTGAGCGGACGGGTAGCGAGCGTGATCTTTGCCCGCCTGGTAAAGGCGGCCGGGGGGCGGATCACGGCGGAAACCATCCTGAAGCTTAGGCCGGCACGGATGCGCGCCGCGGGTCTTTCGACGCAGAAGATCGCCTACATCCGCGATCTGGCGCGCCACACGCGTGACGGGGTGGTGATATTCGAGGAATTGCCGGACCTGCCGGACGCGGAAGTGATCGCGCGGCTGACGCAGGTGAAAGGCATCGGCGTCTGGACCGCGCACATGTTCCTGATTTTCGCCCTGCGCCGCGCCGACGTCCTGCCCACGGGAGACCTCGGCATCCGCAACGCCATCCGGAAGGCATACGGAATGGAGGGCCTGCCGACTCCGGCCGAGATGGAGAGAATGGCGGAACGCTGGCGCCCCTACTGTTCGGTGGCGAGCTGGTACTTGTGGCGGAGCCTCGAAAGCGACGCGAATCTCTAGGCTGCCAGGTGTGGCAGAAGTCGAAGAACACCGCTCGCTGCCTGCGCGGCTCTGAAGCTTTTTCGCGATTAGCCGATATAGTCATTGGAGTTCCCTGAAATGATCCGGCTAACGCGGTTGAACCAACTGCCGCTCGTACTCAATTCCGACCTGATCGAACACATCGACGTCACGCCCGATACGGTAATCACGCTGACGACGGGACAGATCCTCCGCGTGCGGGAGACGGCCGAGGAGGTGGTGAACCGGATCGTCGATTTCCGGCGTCGCATCTACGATCCGGAAGGCTTGGGCGGCCAGGCGGCACCGGCGGAAGAAGGGATCTGATTCCGCATGCCGGAACCGACCGACGCAAAGAAGCCCAAAACGGCCAAACCGGCCAAGGTATCCGGAGGTCCGGACTTCGCCTCGATCGCGGGGCTGGCTTTGGCGCTGGCGGGGATTCTCGGCGGGCTGATCCTGGAAAAAGGCAGTATGCAGGATATTGCCCAGGGGACGGCCGCGATGATTGTCTTTGGGGGCACCATCGGGGCGGTTCTGGTGACGACGCCGCTGCCGGTTTTTCTACGCGCGGCCAAGGGGCTGCGTTTTGTGTTTTGGACTTCGGCGCAGCGGCCGTCGGCCCTTATTGAAATGCTGATCCAGCTTGCGACCAAGGCCCGCAAGAACGGAATTGTCAGCCTGGAAACGGATGCGGCGGGCGTGCCGGATCCGTTTTTTCGTAAGGCCCTCGGGCTGGCGGTGGACGGCACCGATCTTCAGGAACTCCAGAAGATGATGGAACTGGATATTCACCTGAGCGAGCAGGCCGGAGAATCGGAAGCCAAGGTCTGGGAGTCGGCGGGCGGGTATGCGCCGACGGTTGGCATTATCGGGGCGGTGATGGGGCTGATCCAGGTGATGAAGCATTTGGAAGATATTAAGGAAGTCGGGAGCGGCATCGCGGTGGCCTTCGTCGCCACGGTGTACGGCGTAGCCAGCGCCAACCTGTTCTTTCTCCCCGCGGCGGCGAAGATGCGGGCGCGGGTCCGCTCGGAGGGTCAGTTCAAGGAGATGATTCTCGAGGGGGTGATCGGGATTGTAGAAGGGCTCAACCCGACCCTGATCCGGCTCAAGCTGGATGCTTACGATACGTCGCGGAAGCCGGTAAAGACGAAGCCGGCGAAGGAAAAGCGGGCGCCCGCCGGCGAAGCGGCGAAGGCGCCGGCGGCGGGGACGTAGGGAGACATCGGGTGCGCCGCAAACCACATCCGGAACACGAAAATCACGAGCGGTGGCTGGTTTCCTACGCCGATTTCATTACCCTGCTGTTCGCGTTTTTCGTGGTGATGTTCGCTTCGACGCAGTCGGACAAGAACAAGGCAAAGGCGGTTTCCGAATCGGTGCGCGAGGCGCTCGAGCACGGGCAGTTCAGCAGCGCATTTGCGACGGTGCTGGGGCGGGGCCGCCATGAAGCCACGCGCCAGCCGCTCCCGACCGAGCGCGTGCGGGACTCGGAAAACATTCCGCCGCGGCCCATGCCTCCGGCCGACCTGGCGCTCTCGCGCGATACGTTGAAAGCGGGGCTCGCGAAGGAACTGCAAGCGGAAAAGATCGGGCTCAAACTGGAGGGGCGCGGCCTGATCATCAGCCTGCGGGAGTCCGGTTTTTTCGCTTCGGGCGAGGACTCGGTTTCGCCTGCCGGAATCGCCATTCTCGCCAAGATTGCAGCCGTCATTCAGGCGATCCCGAATCCGCTGCGGCTGGAAGGGCACACGGATGCCCTGCCGATCCACAACTCGCGTTTTCGCAGCAACTGGGAACTCTCGTCGGCGCGCGCCATCGCCACGATGGAGGTGCTGCGCCAGCGCTTTGGCGTGCCTGCCGCGCGCATGTCGGTGGCGGGGTATGCCGAAAACGTCCCAGTGGACAGCAACGAAACGGAGGAGGGACGGGCGCACAACCGGCGGGTGGACCTTGTGGTCCTGTCCGCCGAGGCCACCAAGTCGGAACCCCACGCGCTTCAGTAAAGCCGCCCGAAAGAAATACCGTTTGGCTTGCGCGCGGGCTTTCCATATACTGGCTGGCGGGAGGGGCTATGTTCGAGCGGTACACCGAACCTGCTCGCCGCAGTATTTTCTTTGCCCGGTACGAAGCGGCGGCCGCCGGGTCCCCCGCCATCGAGCCGGCGCATCTGATTCTCGGCCTCTTGCGCGAAGACCGCAGGCTGGCTGCCAAGATCCCGGACCTGGAGGGATTGCGGGCCGAACTGGTGCCGGCGGCGCACACGAAAACCGCCGGGAGCGTGGATTTGCCGCTGACGGGGGAAGTCAAAGCCGCGCTGTCGCGAGGCGCGGAGCTGGCTATTTCGCTGGGGCACGCCCACATCGCCCCGCCGCATCTGCTGGCGGGCTTGCTACAGGTGGAGTCCAGGGAGACTCAGGCACTGGCGGCACGTGGCGTCACGCTCGAATCTCTTCGGCAGTCGCTGGCGGATGACGCGAAGGCGCCAGGGGAAAAGCCGCCGGACCGGGCGACGCTGCACGAGCTTGTAGACCGTCTCCCGGAGAGCGGCATGGCGACAGCGGCCGGGTTTCTTCGCAACCTGGAAAGCCTGATGCTGCACGGAATGCCGGCCGGGTTCCGGGGCGCGGGGTGGCGGCCGGGATTTGGAACGCCGGCGGAGGGCCGGGTTTCAACCAGCCGCAAGGACCCGGACGGCGTCATGGTGGTGGAGAGCCGGCAACTCGTTCACGGCCACGAGATTCTTGTGGTGGAGCGGTTCCGGGTTTCCGACGACCGAAAGAAGCTGACTTACTCGCACGAAGCGCGCGGTCCGAAGGAGCAGGAGCAGCGGCACGAGTTCGAGTTCGAGATCTCCTGAGCGAGCCGCGGCAGGTTGCGGCATAATACATCGGTATGTGGCAACGGGGGCGGCGCTTCTTTTCCGTGGCGGCGATTCTGATGATTCTGACGGCGCTTGTGCACACGGCCGGCAATGTCGCCGGAGGCCCTCCGGATCCTGCCGACACCGCCGTGCAGGCGGTGATGCAGACGCGCAAGCTGGCGCTCGGGATGGGGATGGCTCCTTCCGTTTGGGATATTTATCGAACGCTGATTTTCACGATGAGCGTCACGCTGACTGCCCTTGGCGCGGTGAACCTGCTGCTGGCGGCGGACGCCTCGACGCGGCTGTTGCGGCGCGTGGCGTGGTTGAATTTTCTGTGGGTGGGCGGGTTTACGCTGCTGAATCTCGCCTATCGCGTTCCGCCGCCGCTGATCTCCGGGGTGCTGATCGAGATAGCCGTGCTGGGGTCGCTGTTGGAGCGCGCGCCGGAGTATCCCAAATAAGATACGAATAACTGCTCCGGCTGTTGTACAATCTCTCAAAACCTCAAGCGGTATGCCAGGTGAAATAACCACTCTGCTGGCCTTGGTGCGGCGGGGCGACCCGCAGGCGGAATCCGACCTGGTAAATTGCGTCTACGCCGAGTTACATGCGCTGGCGCGCCGGTACATGCGGCGGGAGCGCCGGGAGCACACGTTGCAGCCTACGGCGCTGGTGCACGAGACTTACCTGCGCATGATCCGGCAGGAGGAGCTGAGCCTTCAGGACCGGGTTCACTTCTTCGCCACCGCGGCGACGGTGATGCGGCGTATCCTGGTGGACCACGCGCGCAAGCAGGCCGCCGCGAAACGTCCGGGGGCGCCGAACCGCGTCGAGTTAGACGATTTTCTCGCTCGCACCACGCCTCGTTACGACCAGTTACTGTTGCTGGGGCAGTTGTTGGAACGACTGGCGGGGTGGGACCCGCGCCAGGCCAAGGTGGTGGAGATGATGTACTTCGGCGGCCTCACCGAGAAGGAGGCGGCGGACGAACTTGGGGTGTCGGACCGGACGGTGAAGCGCGACTGGTCGGCGGCGCGGGCCTGGCTGCAATCGCAGTTGAGGGCGCGCGAATGACTCCGGAAAAATGGCAGCGGCTCAACGAGGTATTCCACTGCGCCCTCGAACTGGCGCCGGAAGATACGGATGGATATCTGCGGGAAGCGTGCGGTGAGGATCCGGAACTGCTCTCGGAAGTCCGGAGAATGCTCGAGGAACACTCGCGAAGCGGGCCGCTGGACCGGCCGTTGTTGCCGCGGGAACCCGGCGACGAGCCGCTGTTCGCTGCCGGCGACCTGCTGGCGGAGCGCTGGCGGATCCTGCGTTTTATCAGCCGGGGCGGGATGGGCGAGGTGTACGAAGCGGAAGACCTGCTGATGCACGAGCGTCGGGCGCTGAAGACGCTGCTGCCGGCGATTGCGGCGGATGGCCGCATGATCGAGCGATTCAAGCAGGAGATCGCGCTGTCGCGCAGGATTCCGCACTCCGGAGTATGCCGCGCCTTCGACCTGGCGGTGCACGCCCGTGGAGACGAGCGGGTCTACTTTCTGACGATGGAGTTTCTCGAAGGCGAGCCGCTCTCGGCGCGTTTGGAGCGGGAGGGAAGTCTGGAGCCGGCGGTGGGGCGGTCGCTGATGGGCCAGATCGGCGCGGCGCTTTCGGCGGCGCACGAAGCGGGCATTATCCACCGCGATCTGAAGCCCTCGAACATCATGCTGGTGCCGGATGGCGGGCGGGAACGGGCGGTGATCACCGATTTCGGACTGGCGCGCGGCGTTGCCGGTCCGGAAAGAACGCTTACGGCGCCGAGCCAGGTGATGGGGACGTTCGACTACATGGCGCCTGAACAATTCACGGGGAGTCCGGCGTCGTTCGCTTCCGACCAGTTCGCGCTGGGGCGGGTCGCCATAAGGATGATGCCGGGATACGCGGGCTGGCAGCGGGCGATTTCGCGGGCGACGGATCCGGATCCGGCGCGGCGGTACCCGAGCGTCGGGGATTTCGTGGTGGCGCTCGGCGGGGCTCGGACGGCGGCGGTGACGGTACGGCTGCCGGTTTTGCGGCGCAGGCACATTGCGGCAGTGCTGGGGTCGATCGCTGTGCTGGCGGTGGGGCTGCTGTGGTGGCGGAAGCCGCCTGGGGAACTGTCCGCGCAGGCGCAGGCCGCGCTGTCGGGAGGGGTGGGGCACCTGCATGAGACGGCGTACTTCGCGGCCGTCCGGTCGTTCGAGCGGGCGGTGCGTCTCGCGCCGGATTACGCACCGGCGCAGGCGAGGCTGGCGGAGGCGTGGTTCGACCTGGGAATCACGGAACGGGCGAAGACGGCGATGCTGGCGGCGCGGCGCGACCCGGTTTCGGGTTTGCGGGAGTCCGAGCGCGGGTTGGTGGAAGCGATGGACCGGACCGTAGCGCGGGATTTTGCGGCAGCCGCCACGGTGTTCGAGCGGATGGCGGGCGGGACGCCACAACTCGATCTCTGCCGGGCCTGGGAGCGGGCAAGCAATGAGAAGGCCGCGCTCGACTGTTACCGGCGGGCCTCGGCAGTGGCGCAGGGCGATGGGGCGATATGGCTGCGGCTGGCGATTCTGTATTCCCACGGCGGTACCCCGGAGCAGTCGTCGGCGGCGTTTGCCCGCGCCGGGCAGTTGTTTCGGGACCAGAACAACCTGGAAGGACTGATTGCCGCGGAATACCGGCGGGGCGTGGCCGCTGGACGGCAGGAGCATTTCGAGGAAGCGAACCAGGCGCTTCAGGCCGCGCTCGCGACGGCGCGGCTGGCGGGCAACCTGGAGCAGCAGATCAATGCGACGCTCCAGCTCGCGAACATAGCCTACGCCGCGGGCGATGCGTCCACTGCGGAGAGCCTGGCGAAGCAGGGACTCGAAACGGCGCGCGAAAACCAGATGGAACTGCACGCTATCAGCGGCTTGCTGAATTTGGGCGGCGCGGCGCAGCGGAAGGCGGACTATGCCGCGGCCGTTAAGCAATTCCAGGAGGCGCTGACTTTGGCCCGGCGGGAGGGGACGCATCGTATGGCAGCCCTCGCGAATTTGAATCTGGCCTCCGTCTACGGGCAGATGCGGGAATTCGGCCTGGCTGCGAGCGCCGCGAACGAGGCGATGGGCTTCTTCAGGGCTGAGAACTATACGCGCGAGACTTTGCTGTGCCTGACGCTGCTGGGGCGATCGAGACGGAGCCTGGGCGATTTGGATGGCGCGCTGCGATCGTTCGAAGAGGCGGTGGGATTGGCAGCGAAGTCCGGAACCAGGGCGGACGTGTGGGACGCACGGGCGAACGTGGGATCGCTGTTCGCTTCCGGCGGGCGCTTCCCGGAAGCGCTGGCGGAGTATGAGAAGGCGCTTTCGGCAGCCGACACTCCCGAAAACAAAGGCTACTCGGGGCTTCAGACCGGCGGAATGCTGACGCAACTTGGACGCTTCGAGGAAGCCCGCAGGCGGCTCGACATGGCGCAAGCAGAATCGGCGAAGTTCCCGGCTCTGGCGTTGAGAGTGGCGCGGTCGCGGGCGGACCTGGAACAGATTCAGGCGCACGCGGCGAACGCCAAGGCGATCGCCCGGCGGGCGCTGGCGCAGGTAAAGCCGGGGGACAAAGCGATTGAGGGTGAACTCAAGCGGGTGCTGGCGCTGGCGTCGCTGGAAGCCGGAGAACGGGCGGCCGCCTTGCGGTACAGCCAGGAAGCGCTAGCCGCGGCGGAAGTGACGAAAGACACGGCCGGCATTCGCTCGGCCCGCCTGGTTCTTGCGGAGGTCCGCCTGGGATGCGGCGACAGGATTGGCGCAAAGGCCGTGCTCGAACCCTTTTTAACTTCGTTTAACGAGATCGAATCCCGCTGGCGCGCGCTGGCCCTGCTGGCGCGGTTGGACCCGAAATATCGCGAGGGTGCGCGACAGGAGTTGAACATGCTGACGGCTCAGTGGGGCGCCTCCGCCAAAGAGTATGTGAAGCGGCCGGATATTGCGCGGCTGGCACGTCCCGTTTTGAATCCAGAATCCGCTAACCGATGAGAAGGAGACGCGAATGAAGAAACTGCTACTGCTGCTCTTCGTATTGTTGCTGGCGGGCTGCGCTGACGACCCACAGATACCCCCTCCCGCCGCGAAGAAGAAGAACGGCAATGACGACGATAAACCCGTCGTAGTGGCTGATAACAGCGTGGGCTTTCCGCCGCCTAGAGGGGGTACCCAGAATGGGAAACCCCTCACCGTCGCTCACGAGTTGATATCACTTGATATAACCGGTCACGGAAAACCAAGCTATCCCATCCACATTGACAAGTATAAGGTAACTAAGTTCCAGGCAGATGAGGACTTCATTCAACTCGATGATGGCCGAAAATGGAAGATAACTTATTTCAAGGGCCTAGTTCCTTTGGTGACACTGGAAAAGAATGGTGACGACCTCATCGTTACACCCACGAAGCTTCTACAACAGACAACGGGAAAGGGTTACTTCAAACTCGAGGACTTTTTCACCAAGGTGATTGTGCGCCAGGAGGACGACAACGCTCAGCACACAACTGAAAATACTTTCCGCGAAGTAAACGGCAAGCCCGTTCCTTTCAAAACCTGCGTGCATTACGTGTTAAAGGGCTCCCCAGAGCAGGATCGTTGCCCATGATTATCGGAAGCCCTCAGCCGCGAATAAGCTGGAGTGGACGTAACTGTAGTTATACGCGTAAGCTCTGCCGTCCGGAGTAACGCGGACATTCGAAACCCGGTCTACGGCCATCGGAACGCGAATCTCCTTCCAGGGTTTGCGCGCGGCGGTTTCGATGTCCAGAACCGAAACGGGCATGGTGTCCTGGCGGTCGTGGTGGGTGGTGAAATACAGCGACTGACTGTCGGCGCGCCAACCCACCGGCTGGTCGTGCGGGCTGAGGCCGATGACTCGTTTCGGCTCGCCGCCATCCACCGAATACACGCACCAGGCGCGGTCGGGGCACTGGACGAGGAACTTTCGCTTGTCGGGCGAGATCAAGGGGATAACGTCGGGAACGCCATCGGGCGTCAACGGGCGGAAGGACCTGGAGCGGGCTTCCCAGGAGAAATACTGCCATTTTTTGCCTGGTTCGCGCCCGGCGGCGAGGTACTGCTCGGCGCCGGCAAGCCAGCCGATGATCAAGGCGTCGTGGCCGGGAATCGAGGCCTCGACCGTCTCGCCGGGTCCTGTGGGCATGATGATGAACTTGCGGCTGGCGGTCTGCTGCGAGGAGTAGCCGGCGATGTAGCGCGCATCGGGAGAAACGGTAAGCGCCACGCCGTCGCCGAGGCGCAGGGGCGGGCTGCCGTCGGTGCGGCGCAGGTAAATGCTGCCTTTGACGCCACCGCTGTCGCCGAGGGCGTCGACGACGATGGCGCGGCCGTCTTCGGAGATGCCGCGGAGGTCGCTGGCATCGAGGCAGGAGAGATCGCGCTCCATGGTTTCGCCGGGGGCGAGGGCGCGGATGCCCATGCGGCCGTTTTCGGTGCTCAGCAGCATACGGCCGTCGGGGGCGAGGTCGTGGAGGGCGACGAAGCCGGGAAAGCGGGCGACGACGCGGCGGCTGCCGTCGAGGGCGAGGGCGTAGATGGTGTTCCACTCGGCGCTATCGAAGGAGCGGTACCAGATCTCATTGCCGCCGGCATTCCAGCAGAGCGAAGCCGCGTCGAAATCCTGGGTCTGGCCGGAGACGACGCCAAGGTCGCGGACTTTTCCGGAGCGGTCCACGACGGCGATTTTGACGCTGGTGCCGTTGCCGTAAGTAGTCAAGGCCACGGACTGGCCGTCGGGCGAAACGCGGATGCTGAAGGGGCCGTAGGCGGTCTCGAGGAGCAGCTTTCCGGTGGGGTACTCGATGCGGCTCTTACCGTTTTCCGAGCGCACGACGGCGAGATCCATACCGTCGGGGGACCAGTCGGCGAGGCGGACGTGTTCGAGCAATTCGCGGGTGGTGCCGCCGCCGATGGAGTTGCGGGCGAGGGTGCCGGAACCATCCGGGAAGAAGGGCCCGACCAGGAAGGCGAGGTCGCCCTTGGAGGAGACGGCGAGGAGGCGGCTGTCATTGAGGTCGAGGTCGCGCGATTCGGGATTCCCAGGCGTGGCCAGGTAGACGCGGGAGGGGCCTCCCTCCCAGGTTGCGGAATAGACCACGTTGCGGCCGCCGGGGATGAAGCGCGCCGCGGTGACTCGGCCCTCGCGGAAGGTGAGCCGTTGGAAGACCGGGGCTGCGGGCTGATGGGTGCCGCCGCGGAGCAGGTAGCCGGCGGCGAGGACGGCGACGGAGGCCAGGGCGAAGGCGGCGGGGCGGATCCAGTTGCGCCGGGTGGGCGGGGCCACGGCCGCGAACTGGGAGGATGAGGAGAGGCTGGAAACGGAGCGGAGCGCAAAAGCCAGGTCGGCGGCGGACTGGAAGCGGTGGGCGGGCTCCTTTTCGAGGCAGCGGCGAACGATGTTTTCGAGGGCGGGCGGAGCGGCGGCAGCGCTGGCCGACATTTCGGGCGGCTCCTCTTTGAGGATGGCGCTCATCACGTCGGCCGCGGATTTGCCTTCGAAGGCGCGGCGGCCGGTGGCCATTTCGTACAGGACGCAGCCGAAGCTGAATAGGTCCGAACGGGGGTCCACGATTTCGCCGCGGACCTGTTCGGGGGACATGTAGCCGACGGTGCCGAGAACGAGTCCGGGCTGCGACATGGCGAGGGTGGCGGTCTCGTCCCCGTGGGCGGGCGGGCCGTTGTACTTGGCGAGTCCAAAATCGAGAACCTTTACGCGGCCGTCGCGCGAGATCATGATGTTCTCGGGCTTGAGGTCGCGGTGAACGATACCGAGGGCGTGCGCGGCGGCCACCGCGTCGGCGATCTGGACGGCCATTTCGAGGAGCCTGCGCGATGGAATCGGCCCGCGCTCGACGAGCTTACGCAGGGATTCGCCTTCCACCAGTTCGGAAACGATGTAGTCCTGGCCGCCGCTTTCGCCGACGTCGTAGACGGCGACGATGTTGGGGTGATTGAGAGCGCCCAGGGAACGGGCTTCCTGTTCAAAGCGGAGTCGGCGCGCGGGATCGCCGGCGGCGTTGGCCGGCAGCACCTTCACGGCGACGGCGCGGTTGAGGCGGGAATCGCGGGCGCGCCAGACCTCGCCCATGCCCCCTTCCCCAAGCTTCTCGCCGATTTCGTAGCTACCCAGTTTCGACCCGGTCATGGTTCCGTTCATTCTACGATGACGGGCGCGTGGCCGGATTGGCCGGGAATTGCGTCCGGCGGGGCATTAATTTGCTTTGACAAACCAAATCATCATCCTTATACTGCTCACACATGGGACCGGACCGCGACGTGGAGGCGGTACTTGAAAACTATCCGAGGATCTTTTTTGCGTGCCACCGGCGGCACGTTCACGATGCGGAAACGAAGACGACGTTGAGCGCTCACCAGGCAAGCATCCTTTCGCACCTGGATGAAGCGGAGGGATTGTCGCTGCTGGATCTGGCGCGGCACATGGGGGTGACGGCTTCGACCATGTCGCTGACGATAGACCGGCTGGAGCGGGGCGGCTATGTCACGCGCGAGCGCAGCCGGCAGGACAAGCGGCGGGTAGAGTTGCGGCTGACGCGGGTGGGCGCTCGGATCAAGGGCGAGGAGAAGGTGTTGGAATCCGCCTTGGTGGCAATGCTGCTGGGCCGGCTCGAAGGGGCCAAGCGGCGGCAGGCGGTGCTGGGGCTCGAGTTGTTGGGCGCGGCGGCGCGGGAGATGGTGGCGGCGGGCGAAGCGAAACGCTATTGGAAGGGAGAGGAGAAATGAAGTGGGTGCTGTGGGCGGGCGGGGCCGTGGTGGGGCTGGCGGGGATTGCGGCGGTGATCGGAGCGATGCTTCCGGTGCGTCACACGGCTTCGCGAAAGGCGCATTTCAAAGCTGCCCCGGAAGCGATCTGGGCGACGATCACGGGTCCGCCGGACTGGAGGCCGGATGTGAAACGTTTCGGCGCGCTGCCTGACGAAAACGGCCGCAAGCGGTGGTGGGAAGAGGACAGCCACAATAATAAGGTCACTTACGAACTGCTGGAAGAGGTGGCGCCGGCCCGGCGGGTGACTCGGATCGCGGACCGGAGCCTGCCGTTCGGAGGCACCTGGACGGTGGAGGTAGCGCCGGCCGGCAGCGGGTCGGAAGTGAGCATCCGGGAGGATGGGGAGATCTACAACGTGATCTTCCGGTTTGTGGCCCGGTTCTTCATGGGCTACACCTCCACGATCAAGGCGTACCTGCGAAACCTCGGAACCAAGCTGGGGGAAGCGGCAGAGCTGGAGGGATAAAGCGGTGGGACAGGAACTGGAATGCAGGATGCGATGGAACGGGCGGCCGGTGACGGGGAAGGCGCACCTGGAGACGGATCATCTGCTGTTCCGGGGCCCGGAGCGGCTGAAGATTCCGTTCAAGGACCTGACGGACGTCACGGCGTCGGCGGGGGTGCTGACGCTGCGGTTCGCAGGGGGCGCGGCAGAATTCGAACTGGGGCGGGTGGCGGAGAAGTGGGCGGGCAAGATCCTGAACCCACCTTCAAGGACGGAAAAGCTGGGTGTCAGAGATGGCGTCACATACCGGCTGACGGGCGAATTCGAAGCGGGCTTCGAGGCGGAACTGGGCGGGCGCGGCGCGCATTCGGCGACTGGGCGGGACAAGGCGGACCTGGTTTTCTACGCGGCCGGTCGGGCGGCGGACTTGAAGCGATTGGCGAAGCTGGCGGCGGGCATGAAGCCGGATGGCGGGCTGTGGGTGGTGTATCCGAAGGGAGTCAAGGAGATTCGCGAGATCGAAGTTCTGGAAGCGGGGCGGGCGGCGGGGCTCAAAGACGTGAAAGTCGCGTCGTTCTCCGCGACGCACACGGCGCTGCGATTTGTGGTTCCGGTAGCCGATCGCTGATATCGCGCGTGCTGTCCAATCGAAAAGGTAATTTTTGTCATGAAAGATGGGGTGTTTTACCGCCAGCCGCGGGGGATGCGGCCGGTAACCGCCCCTACGCGCAAACCGCCGATCTGGTAACATTTAGGATGCTGAAGGGCTGAATCCGCGCCCTAAACCTATGCCTGTCAGCTTGCCTTTCGCGTTCTTCGCCGCACAGTCGGCCGCCGACCGCTTCATGCGGGGGATGTTCGACGACTCGTTTGCGGGCATTCACCAACTGGGCTGGTTCGATTGGGCGATGCTGATTCCGTACTTCACGGTACTGATCGTTCTCTCCGTTTACGGGATCCACCGCTACGACGTGATCCGCACGTATTTCAAGCACCGGAAGAACGCCACGGGCCTGCCGAAAACGCGGTTCGAGCAGCTTCCGCGCGTCACTATCCAGCTTCCGATGTACAACGAGCGATACGTGGTGGAGCGGCTGATCGAAGAAACTCTGAAAATCGAATACCCGCGCGAGTTGCTTCAGATCCAGGTGCTGGACGATTCGACCGACGACACGGCGCCGTTCGCCGAGGCTTTGGTGGAGCGCTACCGGACGATCGGATACCCGATCGAATACCTCCACCGCGCGAACCGGCACGGCTACAAGGCGGGTGCGCTACAGGCGGGCCTGGAGACGGCGACGGGCGAGCTGGTGGCGATTTTCGATGCCGATTTTTGCCCTCCGGCGGACTTCCTGACGCGTACCGTACATTATTTTGCCGATTCGAAGGTCGGCGTGGTGCAGACGCGATGGAGCTACCTCAACCGTGACTACAACTTCCTGACGGAAGTGGAAGCGATGCTGCTGGACGGCCACTTTATTCTGGAGCACGGAGCGCGGTCCCGGGCGGGCTATTTCTTCAATTTCAACGGCACGGCAGGCATCCTGCGCAAGGCGATGATTGCGGACGCGGGCGGCTGGCAGCACGACACGCTGACCGAGGATTCGGACCTCAGCTACCGGGCGCAGCTCAAGGGCTGGCGTTTCGTTTATCTGCCTGGGCTGGACTGCCCGTCGGAACTTCCGGTGGAAATGCACGGGTTCCAGGTGCAGCAGTCCCGCTGGGCCAAGGGGCTGACGCAGGTAGCGAAGAAACTGCTGCCGGCCATTCTGAAGGCGGATATTCCGAAACGGCACAAGGCGGAAGCGTTTCTGCACCTGACTCCCAACATCTCTTATCCACTGATGGTGGTGGTTTCGGCGCTGATGCTACCGGTGATGATCGTGCGCTTCTACATGGGCGTGTGGCAGATGGTGTTTCTGGACCTGCCGCTGATTATGGCCTCGTTCTGGTCGATCTCGCTGTTTTATGTGGTCGCGCAGCGGGAATTGTACCCGAAACACTGGAAGCGGTCCGTGTTTATGCTGCCGATGCTGATGGCGGTGGGGGTGGGGCTGACGATCATCAACACGAGGGCGGTGCTGGAGGCGCTTTTCGGAGTGCAGACCAGTTTCGCGCGGACGCCGAAGTACGCGGTTGGGGAGCGGCCGGTCAACCTGGAAACGAAGAGATACCGGTGGCGGAGCGGCTGGCTTCCGTACGCCGAAATCGCGGTGGGCACGTACTTCCTGGGGATGATCGTGTTCGCCGTGCAGACGTACAATTTTTTGTCTATTCCTTTCCTGGGGCTGTTCGTGTTCGGCTACTACTGGGCCGGCTTCGGCACGCTATACCAGGAGCAGCAAGGCCGGCTGCGGTGGCTGAAACAGCAGAAGCTGGCGTTGAGCGGCGCAGTGCGTCAGGGCTGACGCTCAGCCGCCATCCACGATTTTTCCATCTCTCATCCGTACGGTGCGGTTGGCGTAGGCCGCGGCTTCGGGGTTGTGCGTGATCATGAGGATGGTCTGGCCGAGCCGCCGGTTCAGATCGCGCAGGATCTCGAGAACGGCGGAGGAATTCTCGGTGTCGAGATTGCCGGTGGGCTCGTCCGCGAGCAGGATGGCGGGATGGTTGACGACGGCACGCGCGATGGCCACGCGCTGTTGCTCGCCGCCCGACAGTGCGCTGGGCTTATGATCGAGGCGGTGAGCGATACCGAGGACGCGAAGCATTTCCTCGAACTCGGCGTCGGGCTTGCGATCCATGCCGGCGATGAAGCGGGCCACCTCGATATTGTCGCGGGCGGTGAGATTCGGCAGCAGGTTGAATTTCTGAAACACGAACCCGACGGTGTTTTTGCGCAGGCGGGTGCGGCCGGCGTCGGTCAGTTGGGCGAGGTCGTTGCCGGCCACGCTGACGTTGCCGGCGGTGGGCGGGGTCAGGCCTCCGATGATGTGGAAGAGGGTCGATTTGCCCGAGCCCGAAGGTCCGATGATGGCGAGAAAATCTCCGGCGGGCACGGCGAGATCGACGCCGCGAAGCGCCTGCACGTCCACGTTGCCGACGCGGTAGGTTTTGCGTAGATCGCGCGTCTCGATAATCGGGCCGTTATTCATAAGCGAGGGCCTCGATGGGATCGTGGGCGGCGGCGCTCAACCCGGGGTAAAGCGCGCCGAGAACGGTGCCGCCGAGCGTGATGGCTCCGGCGATGGGCCACCAGGAGGGAACGATGGCCATGGGGAACGAAGCCGGGTAGAAGGTGGCGATGATCCAGTAGGCGCCGAGGCTCATGACGATGCCGAGAATGGTGCCGCCGATGCCGAGCAGCGCGGCCTCCGCCAGAATAATCCGGAGGATGAAGCCCTTGGAGGAGCCGAGCGATTTGAGGATACCGATTTCGCGGGTGCGCTGGAGCACGGCCATGTACATGGAGAGGCAGACCACGGCAAATCCGATGATGACGCCTATGCCCATGACGATGAAGGTGAACTCCTGGAGGGCCGGGATGTTAGCCGGGTCGTACAACGAGAGCAATTCTCGCATGGAGAGGATGGGGTAGTCGACCAGCTTCGCCTTGAGGTCTCGCACGACGGCGTCGGTATTGGCGGGTTCGTCCAGCTTGAGATAAATCTGGCTCACCTTGTTTTCCTCGCCAACTAGTTTCTGGAGCACATCTATGGGCAGGACCAGGCGCTGGAGCTTTCCGCCTTCAATCACCCCCGCCACGCGCCAGGGACGATTCAGAATTTCCACCGTGCTGCCGGCGTGAAGGTTGTGCTGGCGTGCGTAATACTCGTCCACGAGGATCTCGCCGCTGCCATGAAAGGGGCCGCCTTCAAGGTACGTGAAACCGCCGCTCATGCGGTTGAACAGATCGAGATCGACTCCGGTGACGCCGAGCGTGACGCCTTCGACCGGCTGGTTAACCACGCCCATCGCCATCGCCACGTGCGGCTGTTTGGCGAGAAATTCCGACATTTTGTCGCTCATCCCGGCGCTCAAGGTGAGCAGGCTCGAACCCTTGCCGCGGACTACGATGTCCGCGCCGATTCCCTGAGCGCGGTGTTTGGTGTCGTCGATCATGCCGTGGCTGAGTCCCACCAGGCTGAGGATGAGGGTCACGGGGACGCCGATGAGCAGGACGCTGAGCAGGGTGCGCATCGGCCGGTGCTTGAGATTTTCGAGGACGAGCTTACCGGTCACTTGGAAATTCCTTTAGCGGGGGACGTAGCGGGAGCGGCTGGCTGGCCGAGAATCTGGAGCTTGGTTCCTTCCGGCTGCTCGAGGACGAATTTATCATCGGTCACCCCTGCATTGATATCCATCTTCACGATGTCGATGACGACGCCGTACTCGTCGCGGGGCCGGTTGATTTCGATGTGAGAGGGGAAGGAGACATTGTCGTAGATCTTCCAGTTGGAGTATCGGGCATCGGTGAGGATGTTTCCGTCCGGATCGAAAATCAACTGGCGGGTGAGTCCGAGGTCGAGCCGGTTGAACCAGATGGTGCGGCTGAGCTCCAGCCGGCCGCCGCTCTTCTCCCGCACGAGATTGAGCAGGTAATAGGCGTTGTCCTCGTCGGTGAAATTTTCAAAGAGGATTTTCTCCTCTGCGGGATCGACGGGACGAACCATGAGCGCTTCGAGAAAGTGCTCCGGGCGCAGGTTCTCCAGCTTATTTTTGGACAGTTCGACAACCTCGTTCTTGCCCATGATGAAACGGTTCTGGGCGGGGATGTACAGTTTGAAGTCGCCGCTTTGGGAGACCATGTCGAAGGCCTTGTTGCGGACGAGGGGATACAGTCCGATGAGGCGGATTTCATCCGGCTTGCGAAAGAGGATGTAGGCGCGGACATCCTTGTATTCTGTGATTTTGCTTTTCTCGGCGCTGCCGAGGGCGGGCACCATGTCCACGGTGGCGTTGAAGTCGTGAATGGCGTCGTAGCGGCGGGTGATTTCCTGGATGAGGCTTTCGGGGCCGGCGACGAGCAGGGTGGCATGTCCCGACTTAGCGGCGCCGGGACGGGTAATCACGCGCCGCCGCGCCAGGCAGGAGGAGAGCCCGAAAGCCGTGAGGCAGAGCAGGAGGATAGTAGCCGGGAAGCGCCCCGATGGCATCCTTTTCATTGTAGGCAGCGGCCGGCGCGTGCCGCAAAGCAATTTGGGAGGAGGGAACGCTATGATATAGTGAAAGTTCATCCGGTTACGGGCCTGTGGCGCAGTTGGGAGCGCGCTTCCATGGCATGGAAGAGGTCGTGAGTTCGAATCTCACCAGGTCCACCAAAACATTTCAAACACTTACAGCCAAGCACAACATCAGGGCACGCCCCTGCCGCCAGTTTTGTGTCCAAAACTCAATGGGCAGCGTGAGCGGCAGCTGGTTCGTACCGCGTCCAATCGGACCACGCGCCAGTAGTGGGTGTGGGCAGCACGGCAGGGTGGGCACCGTGTTCGGGGGCGATTCGCTCACGCTGAGAAAAACGGCCCCACGCCTATACAGGATGCCGCCCATGCTTTTGGGTCCTACCGGGCGAAAAACTCCGGCCTTTGAACCGATTGCACGCCTTCTCTTCCGTCAGCGAAAAAAAAGAGGTGGTCAGGACGGCGCCTTCCTTCGACCCGCCACGCGTTTCCTGGTTCACGCCATCCTGGAAAGCTTGTCACTGAAGCCAATGTGGTAATGCTCACTGCACGGAGGGCAGAGACCGTGACTGACTCGCGGCGGTGGAGCGGCGACGAAATCCGGCACCCAGTCCCAGGCAGGCGCCGCGCCCGGCCGCATGGTTCTCCGGCAGTTGCTGCACATGACGATCATGCCGTCCGGACCGCGATAGTCGCGGGCGACCGCGCTGCCCCGCGCCCCCTCATGGAGTTGTTCCGAGATGAGTGAGTTCACGACCATCAGCCCTTTGCCGCCCTCAACGGGGTAGACGTGCATGGTGAATTGTCGTCTCACGTCCGGGCTGGAGCACTCGTACCGATGCCGCCACGGCGTGCCTGTCTCCAGCACGTAACCATAGACGCGCCGGAAAAACCCGGAGAGGTCTCCGGCGATAAAGTCGAAGACCGAACGTCCGCGGACAAACTCCCGTTCGAGGCAGGCGCCTTCATTCGCGGCGGCAAACTCGTCCCACGCGCGGTTGCAGGAGGCGATCCGGAACTCACTGTCGAGAGTGAAGATCACCGATGGATCGTCTTCGAGCGCGCGCAATGACAACTCATCGTGCATAGTTCATTATGCGGGGTCACAAAGCGACACCCGCTCGCCTTCTCCCGTCAGAAGCGCGTCCACAGTGGCGATGAGCTCCCCGGGGGTGAACGGCTTCTCGAGAAAAGGGGTGCGCCCGCCGCCGTTCGGAGCGAGTTCGCCGGCGCCGTGGCCCGACATCATCAGCACGGGGGCCTTATAGCCGGTGCTGGCAAGGGCCTCCACCAGTTCGGGGCCGCTCGTGCCCGGCATGACGACATCTGTGATCAGCAGATCGATTCGCCTCCCGGTGGCCAGCGCCAGGGCTTCCGAGGCATGGCCGGCTTCGAGGAGTTCGTATCCACGGCCTGCCAGCAGTTTGACGATGAAGCGGCGCATCGGCGGCTGGTCATCGACAACGAGAATCGTGAGTCTGGTTGGCTGCAACATGCTACCAGAGATGAATCGGCAGAATAACCGAAAAGTATTAGCGATGTGGACGAATTTTGGTGCCCACTTTCTCTGGCGCTGGGCGCTAAAATGTCACCGCAGTCCGGCCCGGAACGCCGACTCAATGTCTGCCCCGATCGTCAGTCTCCATAACGTCGTATTCGATTACGGCCCCACTGAAGTGCTGCACGACGTCTCGTTCACTCTCGGTAAAGGCGAAATCGTCGGCCTACTCGGGCCGAACGGGGCCGGGAAGACGACGATCATCAAAATTATCGCGGGTATACTGACCCCCAAGAGCGGGACCGTTTCTGTCAAGGGATTCTCGTTGTTCCCTAATCCGCTGGTAAGGAGAACGGGTGAGGGGGAGACCGCAGGGTAGAAGTGAACGGAATGCTGGCGCGCCGGCGTGGGGAGAGGTCGGCGGGCAAACAAGGAAGTGAAAGCCAAATCACCAATTGGTGTTTCCAAAGCCGCATACTCGAAGCAGTGCTGAAGCGTTCAAGACCGTCCCCTGCCGAGAGCGAGTTTCTCTTTGAGATCGATGCTGAGCCGGCCACGGAGCGGTTAACCTCCTACGGCGGAGCGGCGGTGCTGATTCGGACATTGCGGTCGCTCGGCGTAGCGCAGAGCGTGGCGCGCCACATCCACATCAAGAAGCGGGATCGCGGTTACGACGAAGCCACCTTCGTGGAGAGCTTCGTGGTGCTCAACGGCGTGGGCGGAGATTGTCTGGACGACTTCGACCAGTTGCGTGCCGACGCTGGGCTGGCATCCATATTGGGACATGAGCTGCCTTCGCCGGGAGCGGCGCGGAATTTCCTGTATGAGTTTCACGATGAGAGTCGCATTGACGACGCCAAGCAGCAGTGCACTTTGCTGGGAATGAAGGCTTATATTCCCGGCGAGAACGCGGCATTGAGCGGGCTTGGGCTGGTCAATCGCGAGGTAGTGCAGGAAGTGGGACGGCGTTGTCCAGAGCAGAGGATTGCGACCGTGGACCAGGATGCCACGATCATCGAGAGCCGCAAGCAGGAGGCACTGCGCGGCTATGAGGGCGAGCGCTGCTATCAACCCATGTTGGCGGTCTGGGCGGAAATGAACCTGGTGCTGGCCGACGAGTTTCGGGATGGCAACGTGCCCGCGGCGTATCAGGGACTACCGGTGGCGAAGGCTGCCTTTGCGTCCCTGCCTTCGACGGTGAACGAGTATTACTTTCGGGGGGACTCGGCGTGCCACGAACACGAACTGCTCGATTGGCTGCGGGATGAGAAGCGGCTGGAAGGACCGCAGGGCTTCATCGGCTTTGGAGTCAGCGCGCGCATGAGTCCAGCGCTTCGCCAGGCAGTGGAGGCAGTGCCGGAAGCGCAGTGGGAAGCCTATGGCAAGCACGATGCGGAAGTGACCCGTGAGTGCGCGGATGTGACGTTTGTACCCAACGAGCACAGCGAACACAAGGAACTGCAACCGTTGCGATATGTCGCGATACGGATACGCCCGCGACAGGGCGTCCTGTTGAACGACGGCACGCAAGTGAAGCACTTCGCGGTGGTGAGCAATATTCGGGAATGGAAGCCAGCACGGCTGTTGCAGTGGCACCGGGAGAAAGCCGGGACGATCGAAGCGGTGCATGACGTCCTCAAGAATGAGCTCTCCGCGGGAGTGTTGCCGTGCGGGAGATTCGGGGCCAATGCGGCATGGCTACGCCTGGCGGTGCTGACGTACAACACGCTAACCGCGCTGAAGCGCCTAGCCTTGCCCGCCGAACTGCTGCAAGCCCGCCCCAAACGCCTGCGGTTTCTGTTTTTCAATACGGCGGGTCGATTGGTGCAGCACGCTCGCAAGACGATGCTGCGGCTGGCCATGAGCGCGACTCGGCTGGCCGAGTTTCTATCAGCTATGACCTCGCTTCCGGTTTGGGCCTAGTCCTGACATCCGCAGTTCCTTACCGGCGGATTTGCAGAGCACTTCTGGAGGAAAAACGTGCCCGAAATCGTCTTGCCGCCGCATAACCTAATCTGCTGAGTCTGCCTGCGGCTATCTCCTCATCTTCGCTCACCTGACACTGATGGGATTACTCACAACCACCGCCGCCCCGGGCAATTGAACGCCCGATTTGGTCATCCCAAATTCCTTACCAGCGGATTAGGGGTTGTCCGAATCGGCCGTCAGCGTCAAGAACCAAATCGGCTATGTTCCCGAAAGTGCCGGCCTCTTCGAGTGCCTCACGGGCCAGGAGTTTTTGGAGTTGTGCGGCCGCTTGCACCGCATCGATGAGGATGTCCTCCAGACTCGGATCCACGACATTCTGGAGACTTTCGGCATGAGTTCCGACCGCGTGAGCGGCATGGACACACATACTCCAAAGGCATGCGGCAGAAGATTCTTATCGCATCTGCCTTGGTGCATAACCCGGACCTCCTTCTGCTCGATGAGCCTCTTTCCGGACTTGACGTGAGTGCGGCACTTCTGGTCAAGGATCTCATGGCGGCGTTGGCGTCACGGGGGAAGACGATCCTTTACAGCTCGCACGTTTTGGACGTTGTCGAAAAGGTCTGCCAACGCGTATTGATCATCCACGAAGGAACGCTTATCGGGAGCGGCTCGCCAGAAAGGCTTATGGCGGAGACGGGCCAGGGGACGCTGGAAGAGGTGTTCCGAAAGCTGACGGCCGCCGCGGACGTTGACCCGGCGTTGCCCGTATCCTCTCGACGCTGAGTTCATAAGCATTCAAACGGCCATGAGGCAGTTTCTGCGCGGCCCGCTCGTTTCGCGTTTGTTGACGAAACTGGGCGTCGAGGACGACCGTTACTGGGTGCTGATGGACCTCTTCGGCGAACTCACGGATCGTCGTGAGATGTTGGGCCAGCTCGGACGCGATGACTTCAATCTCAGAGTTATAGCCATCCTGTACTCCATCGTGATGGGGCTTGGAAGCATTCTCGTCGTGGCATTGCACCCACGCCTTGCAGTCTATTCTCCTGCGTCCCTGCTCGTTACCGCGTTCCTTCTGTTCGGATTTCTCCGCTCGCCTCAGGTCCGCATCCCAAGCAGCCGAGTTGGCGCCCTGGGTAGCCCTTTTCATGGCGGTCCGCCTGAGAACTCTCATCCCTCGCCTGGTCGATTGGAGCTGGCTGCCGACCGCCCCCGGTGCGCGTACCGCCCTGGCGGTTGCGCTCTCCATCGTTGTTGGCCTCATTGTGGTCTTCGGGATACGCGCGCTGTCGGCCGACTACCTGAACCACGTCTCGGAGATCGTCCACGGAAGCTCGCGCCGTCGCGGGCTGCGATTCCGTAAGCCCCGAATCGGCAATATGATCGCTCGCGCCTGCGGTGGACCCGAAAGCCGCGCCGGATTTGAGTACCTGTCGCGCATGATGATGAGGGACTGGCATTTCCGGAGGCAGATGATCGTGTTGGCTCCTTTCGCGATCATGCCTGCTGTGGCTCTTGTTACCGGCAGGTTGAGTTTGAATCCATTCTCGAGGACCCTGACAGCGGTTCACACCCTTCCACACGTCGCGGGGGTGGCGTTGTTTCAGGTTTGCACCGCGCTCCCATATGGAACGGAATACAAAGGCTCCTGGATCTTTCTCGTTGTGCCAGGTTCGGTGTTCCGGAGGTTCGCGCGGGGCGTTTTTGCGCGGCTATGGCTGGTGTTCATCGCGATTCCTCACGCGTTCCTGCTAATTCCACTAACTTGGCTCTGGGGATTCTCAGATGCCGTATTGTTCATAACTTACAGCGCCGCCGTCGCATCGACATATCTCTGCCTGGAAATCGGGCTCATAGATGGAGTCCCATTCACAGCACGACCGAACGCTCAGAGGATGCGCCAGATGCTGCTGCCGGTTCTGGGTGGTGTCGCCATCGTTGTCGCGGTCGGCGTGCAGTTCTTCTTCGTGTTCCGATCCCGCGCGTTGGTAGTGGCGACGACGATCGGCGTTTGCGCCACCGCCTGGGTCTTGGCCCGGAGTTCATTGCGGGCATTCGAACGCGCCATGCGCTTCCGCATTGGCCTCCTGACTGGCGAGAGCGGGGCCGTTTACAGAGAGACTGACTGAAAGCAGCTGGATATTGCAAGGGGCCGCGAAGGCGAATAGACTAGTGTAGTGTCCCACAAATAGCTGGACAATACTTTGGCCGCCGGGCATAATGGGTCATGCCCCGCGCGATTGATCCTCTCGTCCTCTCACCGGACCAGCGCAGCGAACTCCAAGGCTGGGTAGTAGCATTGGGAACTCCACAGCAGGTAGCGCTACGTTGTCGCATTATCCTGGCTGTTGCCGCTGGTAACACGGAGATGATGATCGCGGCTGAGAACGGCGTGAATCGGAAAACGGTTCGCCTGTGGCGCGAGCGCTTCCGGAGCAACGGTCCCCAGGCGCTTTGGGACATTGCTCCCGGCCGGGGCCGGAAACCCACTTACGATGTGACTCGCATCAAGGCCCTGATTGACACCACTTTGCAGACCAAGCCCAAAGGAACCACGCATTGGAGTTGCCGCACCATGTCAGCGGCTCAGGGGATCAGCAAGTCCAGCGTGAGCAGGATCTGGCGTAGCCATCACATCAAACCGCATCTCACCAAGCCGTTCAAGCTGTCACGCGATCCGAAGTTTCTCGAGAAACTCACGGACGTGATCGGTCTCTATCTGAATCCACCCGATCGGGCGATTGTGCTTTGTGTGGACGAGAAGAGCCAAATTCAGGCTCTGCAACGCACCCAACCCGGGCTGCCATTGAAGAAAGGGCGTTGCGGCACCATGACCCATGACTACAAGCGACACGGAACGACGACTCTGTTTGCGGCGCTGGACGTGCTCGCCGGCAAGGTCATCGGCGACTGTTATAAGCGTCATCGCCACCAGGAGTTTCTGAGGTTCCTGCGCCGCATCAATCGCGAGTTCCCCGGCAACAGTCCGCTACACCTGGTGATGGACAATTACGGCACCCATGGCACGCCGGAGGTGAAGGACTGGCTCAACCGCCATCCCCGGTTCACAGTGCACTACGTTCCCACCAGTTCCAGTTGGTTGAATCTGATTGAACGTTGGTTCGGCGAGCTCACCAGCAAGCGAATCCGCCGCGACTCCTTCCTCAGCGTCGATGACCTGATCGCGGCTATCAACGAGTTTCTCGCCGCCTGGAACGAGAAACCCAAACCGTTTGTCTGGACGGCGACCGTCGAATCGATCGTGGCCAAACTCGCCCGCTGCCGCCAAACTCTTGAACAGATCCAGCCCGGTTGCACCGCCCGAAAAGCCCGCAAACGAAAGGCCAGCTAATTCAGGGACACTACACTAGCGATTCTAGAGGACAAAATAAAATGGCCCGAAACTCCATTCCCGCAATTCTGGCGGTATCCATCCTGGCGTGTGTTGCGAGCGGCCCGCTCCGCTCACAGGAGGCCCCGCGCAAAGCTCCCGTGCTGACGGTGAACGGTCAGCAGTTCCGGGATCTCGACAAAAACGGCACGCTCGATCCCTACGAGGACCGGCGCGTCCCGGTGGAACGGCGGGTGGCCGATCTGCTTTCCAGAATGACATTGGAAGAAAAAGCCGGGCTGATGATTCACACCTCGCTTTCCGGCTTTACCGGTCCGAACGGCGAAGTGTTAGGAGTTGCGGCGGCTGGAGGACGCGGCGGGCGCGGCGGCGCGCCGTCCGCTCCGGTCACGGCGGCGGCACGGGTGATCCAGGGAAGGCCCAATATGAATAACGTGGAGCCGATGGGGCCTTCGGCGAATCCGCAGGCTACCATCCTCCAGCGCAACATCCGCTGGATTCTGGTGCGGCCGAACGCGGGGGAAGCTCCCCAGATTACGGCGCGGTTTCATAACGGCCTCCAGGAAATCGCCGAGAGCTCGCGCCTGGGTATCCCGCTGGTCTTCAGCTCGGACCCGCGTCACGGGGGCGGGCGCGGAGGCTCCACGGCCGCACCAAATATTTCGCAATGGCCCGACGCGCTCGGGCTCGCTGCGACTGGAGATCCAGATCTGGTGCGGGAATTCGGACGGGTCGCCGCGCAGGAACTCCGTGCCCTGGGAATTCAATGCACCCTTTCTCCCATGGCGGATATCGCCACCGAACCTCGCTGGAACCGCATCAGCGGAACGTTCGGCGAGGACGGAGACCTGGTGGCGAAGCTGACCCGCGCGTACGTCGAAGGATTTCAGGGCAAGCAGCTGGGTCCGGAGAGCGTGTTGACGGTAGTGAAGCATTTTCCGGGCGACGGCCCGGCCAAAGACGGCCTGGACGGCCACAATTATTACGGCAAGTGGGCATCCTACCCGGGCAACAATTTCGACTATCACCTGCTGCCGTTCAAGGCGGCGTTCGAGGCGGGAGCGGGCGGCGCTATGGGCGCGTATTTCATCCCCGTCGGGCATGACACGGTAGGGGTGAATTTTTCCAAAACGATGATCACGAACCTGTTGCGCGAGAAGCTCGGGTTTCAGGGTGTGGTAGTCACCGACTGGCTACGGAATATGCCCTGGGGCGTGGAGAAACTGACCGAGAAGGAGCGCCAGAAGATGATGGTGATGGCCGGGGTGGACCAGATCGGCGGCGACAACGACCCGAAATACATCCTCGAGTTGGCGCGGGAGGGCAGCGTGCCGGCGGCCATCATCGACGCTGCCGCCCGGCGCGTTCTGCGAGCCATGTTTCAATTGGGAGTTTTCGAGAATCCGTATGTAGATCCGGCGCGGACCGCAACTGTGGTGGCGAGCCGCCCTTTCCTCGATGCAGGGTATGCGGCCCAGGTGAAATCGACGGTGCTGTTGAAGAATAGCGGCAACCTGCTGCCGGTCGCGCCGTCGGCGAGGATCTACGTGGAAGGTATCAATAAGGATGTGGCGGCCAGGTACGGCACGGTGGTGGACGACCCGAAGCAGGCCGCCGTGGCGATCATCCGGGTGGCGTCTCCCAACACGGTCTTCCCGTATGGAGGGGGATTCGCCGGCGGCGGGGGCGGACGCGGGGCGGGTGGAACTCCCCCGGTGCTGAGCGGACAAGCGTTCGGGACCACCCTTTCCTATCAAGGTGCGTCGAACCAGAGCGTGCTCGAGGACATCCGGAAACTGGTTGCCAGTGGAACGAAGACGGTGGTGGTGGTGAACATGGACCGGCCGGTGATTCTGACCGAATTCATCGAGGACGTGGCGGGCGCGTTTGCGGCTTTCGGAGCCAGCGACGCCGCCCTGCTGGACGTGGTGTTCGGGAAGGCCAGCCCGACGGGCAAACTGCCCTACGATTTGCCGTCTGACATGCCTTCGGTTCTGGCTCAGGCGGAAGACCTGCCTCACGATATTGCCGATCCGCTATTTAAGTTCGGATTCGGACTGACATATACCCGGCGGTAGATGCCTGGCGGCCGAAGAAGCGTGCGGCCCCGGTAACTTTGGCGAGGCAACTGCTCGTCATTCGTGCATGAGGCCGAATTGTCACATCTCCGAGCGTGTGAAGGGCGCCTGCGATTCGTGTGGGAACTGGCCGGCCCGGTTACACATGCCGGAAGAGGTCCACGGCTGGTACTGCTCGCGTTGCTGTCCCGTCTGTAATGCAGAGCAGCCTGCGCGGCCGCAGCCTGCGGTGGCGGAGGTGCCTTCGGGAACTGCTCCGCAAGCAGCCTGACGGCTCAGGCCGAAAACGCGACGTTAATAACCGGTGCCGGGACGCAGCGGGATCGCGTCATTTCGTTGAGGTGTCCGTCAAAGCCGCTGCAGTTGGTCCGCGGGGTTATCTCGAACTAGCGGCTTCGGTACGATATAGTACAACGGTGACCACCTTGCGGTTTCTACCTCCGATGAAGGTTCCGGTTATTACCCTATTTGCTTTTTCCGCGATGTGGGCGGCCGATGATGAAAGGCTGGCGCGGGCACTCAAAGCGCAAGCCGATTTCGACCGCGTCGAGTTGGCGCCGCTTCCCAAATTGCGGGATGCGGCGACCTGCGTTCAGTCGCAGGCATCGGTGCTTCCCGTCAGTTCGCGGGAGGAATTGCCGCTGATCCATTTCCGAAAGGGTTACTGCGCGCTGGCGTCGGGCGCCCTAACGGGCAACCGCACGGACTTCACCGATGCCGCGGGGGAGTTCGACCAGGCGATCGAATCCTGGCCGGCAAGGTATAGCAAGAACACAAAAGCGGTTCCGGAGCCGGTTTCCGCCGGATTGCGGGTTCTGTCCGCAGTCGCGACGCTGAAGGCGGGAGGAATTTCCGAGGCCCAGGAGACGGAAGCTTACAACGAAATTGCGCGGGCGGCGCAGACTCACGCCTGTCCGGCGAGCCTGATGCCGGTCGCGTTTTGTGATTCGATCGTGAACGTGGGCCGAAGGTGGGTGGCCTGGATCGCGCTTCAGGACGGGCGGACCGAGGAAGCGGGCCGGATCCTGGCGGGACTGCAAGGTACTGCTTTGGGCGCCTGGACGGCCGGGCGTGAGGCGTTTCGAGACCGGAAGTTTGAGGAAGCCGCGGCGCACTACAAGTCCGCTGTCGAAATTTGGGAGAAGGCGGCGCGTGACGAAGAGAGGCCGCTGCTAGACAGGTTGTCGCCGCAGCCGGACCTTGCGGAAGCTCACGCCGACCTCGGCGGGGCACAATTGCTAGCCGGGGATACGACGGCCGCGATCTCTACCTTGAACACCGCTGTCCGGGAAGCGCCGGACAATGCCCGCCCGCTATACCTGCGGGCGAGGGCCAAAGAATTGGCGGGGGACAGGGAGGCGGCGCTGGCCGATTATAACCTGGCCAGCCGGACAGCGTTTGCGGGCGCGAAAGACCTGGCATCCGGGGAGGCCCACCTATACCGGGGCATCCTTTTATATCGGCGCAGAGATTATTCCCGGGCGGAGAACGAGTTCGCGAGCGCGCTGAACTTCGAAATTCCCCCGCGTTTGCGGGGAGATGCCTCGGCGTGGAGGCATCTGTCGGCGGTGGCGGAAGGCGATTGCGAGGCCTCTCGGCCGATGCTGGAACGCGCGCTAGCCGACGTTTCTCCGTATTTCCCGAAGGAGGAGGCGCGCACGACGATGGCGGCCTGCGCGACGGAGATGTCTGCGGGAAGGCAGGGACCGGAAGCGCGCAGATAAAGCTGGACACGCAGAATGGGTGTGCTACAGTTCGGATAAGATGGCATCCCGTAGTGTCAACAAAGTGATTCTCCTCGGACATCTGGGCAAAGATGCCGAGACGAAGTTCACGCCGAGCGGCGTGGCGCGGTCGTTGTTTACGATCGCCACCAACAGGCGCTGGAAAGACCAGCAGACCGGGGAATGGAAAGAGATTACCGACTGGCACAACGTTGTCCTCTGGCGGGCCGAGAATGTTGCCAATTACCTGCTGAAGGGCAAGCAGGTTTACGTGGAAGGGCGGCTGGAGAGCCGCAGCTACGAGGACAAGGAAGGCCAGAAGAAGTACGTCACCGAAGTGGTTTGCGACGAGTTGATTCTGCTGAGCAACCGCGGCGGCGAGGGCGGCGGGCAGGCCGGCGCCGACTTCGAGCGTCCGGTTTCGATGCCCCGCTCGGCACAACAGCGGCAGCAGCCGGCAGCGCAGCCCGCGGGTGGAGACGATTTCAGCCAGGGCATCGGAGACGACGACGTTCCTTTTTAGCCAAGTCTTGTAGAGTATGAACCGCCAGAATGAAGACGCCTGGCGTGAAGCGAAGCGCCGGTGCCGTCTCAGCGACGAAGAAGTGACAATGGCCAAGGCACTTGGATTCCAGCCAAAGTCTCTTATCAAAACATCCCTTCGCCCTCCCAGCGTTGGAAGGCGCCCGTGAACCAATGGGTGCGCTCGCTGTATCAAGAGAAGATCGGACAGCACACTCCGCCCGCCGCCGCCGCGACCCCGGTTTTGGCGCCAGTTGGCGGAGAGCGGCGCAATGCCGGCGACCCATGGCCCGACAACCCGCCTATCCCCGAACTGCCGGACCTCGCTATAGACCCCGATGCCGTCTGGAACGATTTCGAGTCCTTTGGCCGGCCGGATGACGACGAAATCGAGGAGCAGGAGGCCTTGCTGCTGCGCCAGCAGGGGCTGTTTCGCTGAGCTGCGCAAGCCGTTGCCGTAGCGCTCAGCGAACTCCCGGAGGTACAGAAGGTGGCAGCGTTCGGTTCCGTCTCGCAGCCGCTGGATACAGAAGTGCCGCGATTCCGCAAATTCCAGCGGTACGGGATCGAAACCCTGCACGAGTGCGCCGATCTTGACCTTGCCGTGTGGTTAAACGACTTGGGCAGGCTCAAGGCCCTCAAGAAAGCAATGGCCCGCGGCCTTGCGGTCACGCAAGATACGCCATACGATGCCGGCACCGGCAATGTTGCCAAAAACCGATGCAAAGCTTCGAAAAGTCACCTGCATAACGAGACGATTGCCCGGCACGGACACCACTGACGACGACATTCCTTTCTAAAACGGCTACCTCGAACTTGCGAGCTATGCCTTTCGGGGAGGTGAAGTGCGCGTGGCACGAGTCGCGGAGGAATCTTCATCGTCGGGCCCCTTCAAATCCGCGAGCCAGCGGGGGGGCCGCCCGCGACGCTTTCCGGTCTGCTGCAAGCGTTCGAGGCTTCGGATCGCAGCATCCAGGTTTTCCAACTCGCGGCGCAACTCGTAAAGCACTCTCGAAAGATCCATGGGGGTCGCCTTTTCACGCAGGATAGTATCTTTGGCTGGCGGATCAAATCGGGATTTGCTGAGGCCGAATCAGGAAACACCTCCAACAGAAAAAGCCGGAACCAACCAGGGGACCGGCGTTAGACAGCAGGCCGGTGCAGGAGCGGATCTTCGGCAAGATCGGCTGCATCGGAAAAACTTTGCAGGGAATCGAGCGATTCCAGGACCCGTTCCAGGAGGCCGTCGGTCTGTCCGACGGTGGTCTTCAGGACATCGATGGAGTGGGCCTGGGTCGTAAGCCGTTCATCCAGAGAAGCCATGGTTTTAGAGAGCAATTGTTCCATGGCGGCCACTATCTGCGTGGTGGAGGGCAATTCGGCAATTTTGGCGGCCTGTTCGTCCAGGCGGGCATCGACGCGCTCGAACTTCTGGTTCGCCGCCTGTTCGTTAGCGGCGACGCGGGAGTCCAGGGCATCCAGCGACTTCCTGATTTGCCCCAGAGCTTCGGTATCGCCGGCAGTTTCTCTGCGGCGGTTTGTGAGGGCGCCGGCCGCGACTCCTGCCAGGAAAAGGGCGAGTCTAGGGAAAATGCTGATGTCCCGTTTCATGATTTGTTTACCTTATAATACGAAGCGGAAGTGTATGCAAGTACTTCATTTAGTAAATTTGGTACTAAGTACGTACCTCATTGCACGGAAGCTCGAATCCTGGCATTCTGCGAATGTACAACCTCGACAGTAGGAGAACTCTGGTTGAACTATGGCTCGGATTCCGGGTCGGGCGACCGTGTGAGTGAGTTGCCCCGACCGACCGGAGAGCGAGCCGCGGGGGCGGATTTGCTTGCCCGCGGTGTTCCGCCGAGGACGGCAAAACAGGCGCAGCTCGAAGAGAGAGTGGGGAACCAACTGGCGGCGCTGGTGGCGATCCAGGCGAGTCTGCTCCGGAATTATTTCCGGCTCCAGGCGCTGGAGAGGCTCATTTCGGCGCGCGTGCATCCAACCCGAAGAGTCGGGCCGGCGGCGGCGATCCGGATGCTGGAGTTGGAGCGCGAGCGTGTGAGCCTGGAACTGCACACGGGTGTGGGACAGCTTTTGGCGGCAATCCGGCTGCAGGTCGAACTGGCCGGGGCTCAACTCGACAAGCCGCCGGCGGCCGCCACCCAAGCCTTGCAGCGGATCGACGTGCTGGCTTCCGATGCACTCGAGCAGGTGAGAAGCGTCTCGCGCCGCCTGCACCCGCCCGAATGGCAGCGGCTGACCCTCGAGCAAGCGCTGCGTCAACTTTGGGCGCTGAGCGGGGTTCCGGAGAAGTACGCCGCGCGGCTGCGCATCGACCTGGGCGGGAACGAGCCGGAACTCGACCAGAAGGTGCTCATTTACCGCGCCGCGCAGGAGGCGCTTTCCAACCTGGTGCGGCATTCTCATGCCACCGAAATCGAGATGGCGCTGGAAATTCACGGGGAGGAGATGGTGCTGACAATTTCCGACAACGGGGTCGGCTTCGACGTCTCGCGGCTGCGTTCGGAGCCGCCAAGCGTGTCCTCGGGTATCGGGCTGCGCGCCATCCGGGAACAGACCTCTTCGTCTGGCGGAAAATTCCTGGTGGAAAGCGGCCCGGTTGGCACTAAACTAAAGGTTTCCGTACCGCTATCTCCGGAAAAACCTTAAGCCACAAGGAGCACTATGGAGGACCAGAAGCCGCCTACTATCGTCTTGGCGGACGACCACGCGATTGTGCGCGAGGGGATAGCGGCACTATGCGCAGCCAACGGTCTTCAGATCCTGGGGCAGTGCTCGGAAGGTGCGGCAGCCGTGGAAATGATCACCACGCTGCGGCCCGAGTTTGCAATTCTCGACATGCATATGCCGGGAATGACGGGGCTCGAGGTGATCCGGCGGGTTCGTGTGGGGGGAGTTGCCACCAAGCTGATGATTCTTTCCATCAGCCGGGAGGAATCGACCGTGTTGGAAGCGTTGCGCGCCGGCGCCGACGGATACCTGCTCAAGGATGGGCCTACGCGGCACCTGCTGGACGCCATCAACTTCATTCGGGACGGCGGGGTTTACGTTTCGCCATTGCTGCGCGGCGCGGGGCTGTTCACCAAGGGCGACCGGCCGATTCCGGAGGATCCGCTAAGCTCGCTGAGTCCCCGCGAGATGGAGGTATTCTCCTATCTGGTGAATGGTTTACGAGCGAAGGACATTGCCGACCTGCTGGAAATCAGTCCCAAAACCGTGGACACCTACCGCGCCGGATTGATGCGGAAGCTGAACGTGCACGACCTGGTGGGCCTGGTGAAATTCGCCATCGAGCGGAACCTCACGACGACTTCCGGTCCTTCGCGCTAACCGAAGTTCCGCAGTTGTAGCGACTCGACGACTTTTTCAGCCAGTTCGAAGGCGGTTGAAGCCGGAAAACATGAAGGCCGCCGTTTGTTTCCAACACCGGATTGCCGCGGCTCGGTCTCGTCATTTGCAAAAGCCGATGTAGTGACGACCCACCCTCTTGAATCGGACTCGAAGATCCGTAATATGGAGCCATGTACGTGCGGCGCTGCTACCGAAAGAAGGATGGCAAGCGTCACGCGTACTGGGCTCTGGTGGAGAGCTATCGCACGGCACGCGGACCGCGACAACGCGTCGTGGCCTGGCTGGGCGCGATGGACGAACAGGGGCGCCTGGGAGTGAAGCGTTGCGCCGAACAAACGGCCTCACAGCAGCGCAGCTTGTTTCAAGAGAATCCGCCCGAATGGATGGAAGTCGATGTGAATCGCGTGCGTGTCGAACGCAGCCTGAAGTTTGGCGGTCCCTGGTTGGGTCTGGAGTTGCTGCACCGACTGCAGCTGGATCGCTTTCTGGCCGAGACGCTGCCAGAGGGACGGGAAGAGATACCTTGGCCCCTGATGGCGATTGTGCTGGTGCTCGGGCGGCTGTGCGATGCCTCCAGCGAACTGCACCTGGCGGAGCGGTTTTACGAATCCAGCGCGCTGGTGGATCTATTGAGCGTGCCGGCCGAGAAGGTCAATGAGGATCGCCTGTACCGGGCGCTGGATGCGCTGCTGCCGCACAAGCCGGCGCTGGAGAAACATCTCAAGGAAAAGCTCGGGGAGCTGTTCGATCTGGATTACGATCTGCTGCTGTATGACGTGACCAGCACGTACTTTGAAGGGCAGGCGGAGAAGAACCCGCAAGCCCAGCGGGGCTATTCGCGCGACCATCGCCCGGACTGCAAGCAGGTCAACATCGCGCTGGTGGTGAGCCGCTGCGGCATGCCGCTGGGATATGAACTCTTCGCCGGCAATCGCCATGACTCGACCACATTGGAGGAGATCGTTGAGCACATCGAAGGCCTCTACGGGCGGGCCAACCGGATCTGGGTGATGGATCGCGGAATGGCGGGCGAAGACAACATGAAGTTCCTGCGCGAAGGAGGGCGGCGCTACATCGTCGGGACGGCGAAGAACTCGCTGCGCAAGTTCGAACGAGAATTGCTGGCCGAGGACTGGCGGCTGGTACATGAAGGATTGGAAGTGCGCATCGCGCCGGCTCCGGGCGGAAAGGAAGTCTTCATTCTGTGTCGAAGCGCGGAGCGGCGGGTCAAAGAGCAGGCCATGCACGAACGTTTCGAGAAACGCATCGAGGAAGGCCTGCGGAAAATCCAGACCAGTTGCCAGAAGAAGAAGCAGAAGCCGGTGACGATCGCCACGCGGGTGGGTCGCATGCTGGGGCGCAACACGCGCGCGGCGGCGCTGTTTGATGTAACGGTGGAAGCCGACGCCGACGGCTTCGCGCGCCTGCGGTGGTCCAAGGTGGAAGCATGGCGCGAGTGGGCCCGGTTGAGTGAGGGCTGCTACCTGCTGCGCAGTAACGTCACCGATTGGAGCCCGGAAGATCTGTGGCAGGCTTACATCCAGTTGACCGAGGCCGAGGCGGCGTTTCACATTCACAAATCCGACCTGGCGATCCGCCCGGTGTGGCATCAGAAAGAGCGCCGCGTGCAGGCGCACATCCTGGTCTGCTTTTTGACTTATGTTCTGTGGAAGACCTTGGCCGCGAGTTGTCGGCAAGCGGGACTGGGCGATGAACCGCGGCGAGTCTTCGAGGCGCTGTCGGAGATCGCGGTGGTCGACGTGGTGCTCCCAACCAAATCCGGAACAGAGATTCGCAAGCGGTGCATCGGCCTGCCGACCGAGCATCAGCAGATCCTGCTTCAACGGCTCGGCCTGCATCTGCCCACAGCGCTGGGACGCGCGGCAATGTAGTGGAAACTTGCCCATGCCGCCGTTGATACCAAAGACTTTATTCGCTCAACTGCGGAACTTCGGCTAAATCCCGAGAGTCGTTGTGGTGCCGTCGCCGTGACGCACCTGTTGGGCCTCGAAGTCGCCACAGCAAATCTCGGACGGGTCTGAATTTCCTTTTAAATATGGGGCACTGGGGCGCGGAATTTGACCCAACCAGCCTCTGTTTTTCACCCATTTCCCGCGATGCAGAATCCGGCAGTGATGTGCCGGATTTTCCAACACACAGATAATAAAAGGTTTGTATATCTGAAACTTTCAGTCGGGCTTTGGCTAGGAGTGTGCACTGCCTTACATGCTCGGTAGTTTCTTGCATCCTTTCCGTGGTCACGCCCGGGTTGTCTCCCGGGTGGCCGGCGGTTAACAGTCAAGGCTTAATTGGAGATTACGTATGCGGATACCTTCGTCGGTTTTCGCGGTGGGGCGGTATGCAGCGGGCCTGATTCTGGTGGCCGGTTCGCTGTTATTAGTGAGCGCGCCCAGGAAAACCCAGTTCACGGTGCATGATAAGGCTTACTATGCCGATGCGGCCACGGTGAACTTCGTCCGACCGGGATTCAACATCAGCATTGTTTCGGCAAAAATCGCGACGGACGGCACCATCAGTGTGCAGTACAAGATCGCGGATCCCAAGGGGCTGCCCCTGGATCGCAATGGAGTGGAAACACCGGGAACGATTTCCCTCAGTTTCGTGGTGGCCTACATTCCCAAGGGTCAGGCGCAGTACGTCTCGTACGCGACGCGGTCGCAGGTCAGTACCTTCAATGGGAAAAGCGCGGTACAGGCGACTGGGGATTCCGGCGGGACAACGCAGACAGTGGCGACGGGCGAATATATTTACACGTTCGCCAAGAAGGCGGTGCCGCCCACGGGAACGTACGATCCGACGGCGACGCACCGCATCGCGATCTACGGGTCACGCAACCTGACCGAGTTCGACCTGGGAACGGATCGCGATTCGGAAGTGATCGATTTCGTGCCTGCCGGCGGGACGCCGGCTCCGCGGGAGGTGGTTAAAACCGCAACCTGCAACAAGTGCCACGACCAACTGGCGGCGCACGGCGGGACTCGGAGAGGCATCGAGAACTGCATCACCTGCCACACCCCTCAGACGACGGACCCGGATACGGGAAATACCGTGGACATGAAGGTCATGATCCACAAGATTCACATGGGTGAAGGCCTGCCGAGCGTGGAAGCGGGGACTCCGTACAGGATCATCGGGAACGCAAATTCCGTGCATGACTACTCAACGGTGGTAATGCCTTCGGATATGCGGCGCTGCACGTTTTGCCACGAAGCGGGCGCCAAGCAGGCGGATGCGTGGATGAAGAATCCGTCGCAGGCGGCCTGCGGTTCGTGCCATGACAACGTGAACTTCGCCACCGGCGAGAATCACGCCAACCTGGTGCAGACCGACGACAGCAAGTGCACGCAGTGCCACCTGCCCCAGGGCGACAAGGAATACGACCTCTCCATTAAAGGTGCGCACGTGTTCCCGCAGGAATCGGCTGCCAATCCGGGTCTTGTCCTGAAGGTTACGAAGGTGGAAGATGGCGTGGCGGGCAAGGCTCCCACCGTCACCTTCACGATGAAAGACTTCAAGGGCAACCCGCTGACGCCCGCCGACATAACGGGCGGAAGGCTGAGTATGGTGCTGGCCGGACCGACATCGGACTACGGCTACACTACCTTCGCCGGCGTAAGCACTCCCGGCTACGTTTCCGAGAACGCGCTGACAGCGGCGAAATGCGGAACCGACGGCACGTGCACGTATACCTTCGCGAAAGCGATTCCGGCTGACGCCAAGGGAAGCTTTTCGATCGGCGCCGAGGGCCGGCGGGTATTTACGAATCCGGACGCGCCATCGGGATCGCAGAGCGTGACGTACGGGGCGGACAACAGTGTGTTGTCGTTCTCGGTGGACGGCTCGCCGGTGGAGCAGCGGCGCAAGATCGTGGATATCGCGAAATGCGACAACTGCCACGCGCGGCTGACGTTACACGGATCCAACCGGACACAGATCGAGCAATGCGTCCTGTGCCATAACCCGAGCCAGACCGATTCGGCGGTGCGGGTGAACGCGCGGGAGGCGGCGGACAAGGCCGCTCCGGCGCAATCGGTGAGCATGGCGCTGATGATCCACAAGATCCACACCGGCGAGGAACTGGGGCGGGCGGGGCTGACCTATACGGTGGTCGGCAACGGCGGCAGCCACAACGAATTTAACGAAGTGCGGTATCCGGCGATGACTCCGAGCGGCGGGGTGGCGGATACGGCGAAGTGCTACATGTGCCACGTGAATAATACCGAAGCGGCGCTGCCGGTCGGAAAGAATAATGTGGTGAATCCGCAAGGCATGCTGAATCCGACACCTGCAACCACTGCGGCTTGCACGGCCTGTCATTTCAGCGAGTCGGCGACGTCCCATGCCGCGGCCAATACGGATGGAAGATTCGGTGAAAGCTGCGAGGTTTGCCACGCAGTAGGCGCAGCGTACGACGTGCTGAAAGTGCACGCCGGCAAGTAGGGAATAAATCGGGCTCAGGTTCAGCGAGCCTTGCCGCCGGGCGCGACGGGTTGCTTCCAGGCGCGTCCGGTGGTGACAGACGGTAATTATTACTTTTGGAGAATAAGCAATGCGGATTCCTCGTTCGGTTTTCGCGATAGGGCGTTATGCAGCCGGCCTGATTCTGGTGGCCGGATCGCTGGTTCTGATGAGCGCGCCCAAGAAGACCCAATTCACGGTGCACGACAAGGCGTACTACGCTTCCGCCGAAACCCTCAACTTTGTCCGTCCCGGACTCAAGATCACCATCGTTTCCGCGGGTATCGAGAGCGACGGAACGATTTCGGTCCGGTACAAGATCAGCGACCCGAAGGACCAGCCCCTCGATCTGCAAGGCATTCAAACTCCGGGCACGCTTTCCCTGCGTTACGTAGCGGCCTACATTCCTAAAGGCCAGACGCAGTATATGACGTACAACACCCGGAACTCGACTTCCGGCGGCGTCACGGTGCAACAGGCGACGGGCGACACTACGGGCACGGTCACGACCGTGGCGCTCGGCGAGTACATTTATAAGTTCGGGCTGAAGGCGCCGGCCGGCTTCGATGCGACGGCCTCCAACCGCGTGGCGGTTTACGGGTCGCGCAACCTGAGCGAATTCGACTTGGGCACGAACTACGATGACGCCTTTTTCGACTTCGTGCCGAACGGCTCCAAGGTGACGGTGGTGCGCGACGTGGTCCGGACCGAGTCCTGCAACAAGTGCCACGATCAACTCGCGTTCCACGGCGGCTCGCGCCGTTCCATGGAACTCTGCATCATGTGCCACCAGCCGCAGACCAAGGATGCGAACGGTTGGAATCCCGACATGCCGGTGATGGTGCACAAGATCCACATGGGCGAGGAATTGCCGAGCGTGCAGGCCGGTACCCCGTATAAACTGGGGAACACCGACTGGTCCACGGTGGCCCTGCCTTCGAACCCGCGGCGCTGCGAAGTTTGCCACGATCCCAAGTCGGGCGCGGCACAGGCCAACAACTGGATCACGCAGCCTTCGCGCACCGATTGCGGCTCCTGCCACGACAACGTGAATTTCGCGACCGGCGAGAACCACGCCAGCCTGCCGCAGACGAGCGACAACCAGTGCACCTCCTGCCACTTCGAGAAGGGCGAGGCGGAAATGGATATTTCGATCCGCGGCGCGCATATTGTCGAAACGCAGCCCCCGGCGGCTCCGGGACTCGTCCTGAAGGTAACGAAGGTGGACAACGGCGTAGCCGGAAAGGCTCCGACGGTGACCTTCACGGTGAAGGACAACTCCGGCGCACCGGTAACGATGGCGCAGTTGACCGGCGGCTTGAACCGCCTGGGCATCGTGCTGGCCGGGCCAAGCTCGGATTACGGCGCGACCAATTTCGGGTCCGACGTGACCAGCAAGGGCTACGTCTCCGAAAATCCGGTTCCGACGGCGAAGTGCAGTTCCGACGGCACCTGCACCTATACATTCACGCACGCCATTCCGGCGGACGCGAAGGGAACCTTCGCGGTTGGCATGGAAGGGCGGCGCGCTTACACGATCAATCCGGGGACGGTAAAACAGGTTGGCACCGAAGTCGGTGCAATGAACGACATCTTCTACTTCTCGGTGGATGGCAGTCCGGTAGTGCCGCGGCGCAAGGTGGTGGACCTGGCGAAATGCAACAGTTGCCACTCGTTCCTTTCGCTGCACGGCGAAAACCGTAACCAGATCGACCAGTGCGTTCTCTGCCACAACGCTCAGGAAACCGACGGCGTACGGCGCGCAGTCGCCCTTGACGCGAAAGACAAGGCGGCCCCGAACCAGTCCGTCAATTTTGCCCTGATGATCCACAAAATCCACACGGGCGAGAAACTGGCGGAAGAGGGCCTGACCTACACGGTAGTTGGATTCGGCGGCAGCCACAACGAATTCAACGAAGTCCGCTACCCGGTGTTCACGCCGAACGGGCGGGTCGGCGACACGGCGAAGTGTTACATGTGCCACATCAACGGCACGGAGTCGGTGCTGCCCGTCGACAAGATGGCGGTCAACGACCCGCAGGGTATGCTGACACCGTCGCCGGCGACGACGTCCGCGTGCACCGCATGTCACTTCGAGAAGGCGGTGTTTGCGCACGCAGTGAAGCAAATCGATCCGAAGTTTGGTGAGAGCTGCGGCGTCTGCCACGGGACCGGTGCCGATTTCGAGGCTACCAAGGTCCACGCCGGCAAGTAAGTAGTTCAATATAAGGAGATGACGGCCTTGTTCCGGTTGTTTCATACTCCGGGCGTTCGACTTGTATCTCCTCCAGCGCGCCGCCTTCGGGCGGCGTTGCTGGGGGTGGTGCTCGCGGCCGGCCCGGTTACGCTCGCATGGGGCGCCCAGGACAAGCCGGGCACTCCCGAAACGCAGGCGGCCGAGGCCGCCAAGCCGGCGGAATTCGCCGGTAGCATCGTCTGCCAGGGATGCCACGAGGATATCTTCAACGCCTTTCAGAAGAGCCCTCACGAACTGGTGGAAACCGACAAAAAGCGCGGGTTCGAAGACAAAGCCTGCGAATCGTGTCACGGGCCGGGGAGCAAGCATACCGAGTCCATGTCCGCCGCCGACATCCGCAATCCGGCCAAGCTCAAACCGGCCGAAACCGATCGCATCTGCCTCAGCTGCCACCTGAATCAGGCCACGCACGTGGGACGCATCAATAGCAGTCACGTCAGAAACCAGGTGAGCTGTGTCAGTTGCCATTCCATTCATAAGAACGGGCCGCACGGACTGGTGGCGCGGAAGGCGACCGAAATCAACGCGCAATGCGCTACGTGCCATACCGACGTCTGGGCGAATTTCCAGCGGCCGTTCCATCACAAGCTGCCGGAAGGCGCGATGTCGTGCGTGGACTGCCATAATCCTCACGGCACGTTCCTCCAGAGGTCCGTGCAAACGGCGCACGCCAACGAGCCGGGCTGCTACAAGTGCCATGGCGACAAGCGCGGGCCGTTCGTATTCGAGCACGCCCCGGTAAAGACGGAAGGCTGCCAGACCTGCCACCAAATGCACGGTTCGGTGAATCCGATGTCGCTGACGCGCTCCCAGGTGCGGTTTGTCTGCCTGGAATGCCATTCCAACCTGCCGCAACCGACAGCGGCCGGAAACGCAGGACTGGGGACGGTGCCGCCGGCGCTGCACGATCTGCGCAATCCGCGATTCCAGAACTGTACGCTGTGCCATCAGAAGGTGCACGGCTCCAACGTGAACCGGGACTTATTCAAATGAGACTCATACTGGCTCTTTTTTTGATAGCTCCGGCGTTCGCGCAGCAGCCGCCAGAGCCGCCGAATCCAGCCGAGCAGGCGAAGCCGGCCGTAGAAGCCGCGCAGGCGCCCACGCCCGAGGAGAAGCCGGCCGAGTCGCCGGCGCCGTCCACCGAAAGCTGGGTGAACGGTTATGTGGACTTCGGCTATCGCTGGCGCACCGACGTGCGCGGCAACTTCAATCAATATCGAAGCATCGTCAACCTGGGCGAAGGCCCGAAGCTCTTCGGCGTAGACCTGAGCTTCGCGGATCCGAAGAAGCGGGTTTTCGACCGGTTGGACGTGCAGGCTTTCGGATGGGGCGGCGATCCTTATAATACAGCTCGGCTGAGGGCCACCAGGCAGAAGTGGTACGACTTCGATTTCGACTACCGCAACCTGGATTATTACCGGAACATCGATTCGTACGCCAACCCGGCGACGCCGTTCGGTTTCTCGGAGCGGCAATTCGATACGCACCGCCGGAACACCAGCGCCAGTTTCGAGTTGCTGCCAGGATCGAGATTCATCCCGTACCTGGCATTCGAAAGGAATTCCGGGTACGGAAACGGAATCGATACCTGGCTTCAGGGCGGCACCAACGAGTACGCACTGCCCAGGCTGCTGCGCGACAGCACAAATAATTATCGCGGCGGCGTGCGCATCGAACTGCGGCGCTTCCATGCGACCCTCGAACAGGGCGGCACAACATTCAAGGACGATTCCTCGATCAACTGGTCGGGAGAGAACTTCGGCGACCGCACCACGCCGCTGCTGGGCCAAACCCTGGAGCTCACGAGCCTCAGCCAGGCCTACGGGATTCGCGGCAAGAGCATCTACAGCAAGGCGCTCCTGACGGCGAGTCCGACATCGTGGCTGGACCTGAGCGGGCAGTTCCTGTTCAGCCAGCCGAAGACCACGGCCACCTACACGGAACTCGGATCCGGCACCTTCGCGCAACTACCCGACCTGTTGTTCTACGGCGCGCACTACGGCATCGCCGCCGGTTCGGCGATCCAGCCGCACGTGACGGGCAACGCGGGGTTCGAACTGCGGCCCTGGCGGCGAATCCGCATCCTCGAAGCCTGGACCACGGACCGGTTTCACGATGCCGGTTACGGGCTGTTCACCCAGCAGTTTTTGACCAGCCTCAACCAGCCCGCGCAGGCTGGGTCGGACGTGACCACGCTGAATCCGATCCAGATCGTGAACTATAACCGCCAGCAGGTGGACGTCTTCTTCGATGTGACCTCGAAGCTGACGCTGCGGGGCGGGCACCGCTACATTTTCGGCGATGCAACGGTCCGGGCAGGCAGCCTGAGCCAGACCGGCAATCTCGCCTCGGGCGAACTGGAACGGCACGTGGGTCTCGCCGGGGCGAGCTTCCGGCCGACCCACAAGCTATGGTTCAACCTCGATTTCGAGGCGTCCAACAGCGACCAGATCTACTATCGCACCAGCCTGAACAACTACCACCGATCAAAGATCCGGGCCAAGTACCAGGTGACGGATACTCTCGGATTCCAGGCGAACTATAACGTGCTGCACAACGAGAACCCGTCGCCGTCGATCCGGTACGATTTCGAGAATCATAGCGTATCGGCGGGGGCGTTCTGGATGCCGGGCGGCGGCAAGCACATCACCGTGAATGCCGACTACGAGCGCACGTCCCTCCATTCCGACATCGTCTACCTGAACCTGCCGTTCCTCAATCCGGAGATTTCGTCGTATCGGGAGCGGGCGCATACCGCCACTTCGCTGGTGGACATCGGGATTCCGCGGTTGAGCGGCGGGAAGCTCAGTGCCGGGGGTTCGCTGATGATTCTGACGGGAACCCGGCCCACGCGGTACTTCCAGCCGATGGCGCGGCTCTCGCTTCCATTCAATAAACACGTATACTGGAACACCGAGTGGAGGTATTACGGATTCGGTGAGGAATTCTTCCAGTTCGAAGGGTTCCGGACCCACGTTTTTATGACAGGACTCCGGCTGACCCGGTAGGAGCCGTCGGTGCCGGAGCAGAAGGCGGTTTGTAACAGGAGACCAGCAATGTCAACCGTACGAGTGATTGCCGCGGGCGCCGTCTTCGCCTGGACCGCGCTGGCGGCGAACGTAATTCCCGGCAACGCACAACGCGGCGAAGAGCTGTTTCGGACGGAGCAGTGCATCCAGTGCCACAGCCTAAACGGGCGGGGCGGGAAGATTGCGCCGGACTTGGGCCGGCGGATCGACCGCAACTTCACCCCGGCGGTGATGGCCAGCCTGATGTGGAATCACGCGCCCGAGATGTGGGAAGGAATGAAGAAGCAGGGCATCGTGAAGGCGACGATGAGCGACGAATCGGCCGCGGACCTGTTCGCCTATTTCGTTTCGGCGCGCTTCTTCGAAAAGCCCGGCGACGCCGGCAGGGGCAAGCGGTTGTTCAGTTCCAAGCACTGCGCCGAGTGCCACGGCATCACGACTTCGAACGCGTCCGGAGCGCCCCCGGTGGCGAAATGGGAGTCGCTTTCGGATCCGATCGTGCTGGCCCAGCAGATGTGGAATCACGGGGCGAAAATGAAGGCGGCGCAGGAATCGAAGAAGCTCAGCTGGACGCCGGTCACGGCCCAAGAGCTGACGGACATGCTGGTCTACCTGCAGAATCTGCCGGAGACGAAACACCTGGTTCGCAGCTTCTCGTTTCCCCAGACCAACGACGGGGCCGCAATTTTCCAGGCCAAGGGATGCGCCGGATGCCACGTGGGCAGGCTGGCGCTCGAGAACCGGCTGCGAAATCAGACGATCACAGATATCGCGGCGGATATGTGGAACCATCAGCCGGCGATGAAGAACCCGCCGCCGACCCTCTCGGAGAGCGAGATGCGGCAGGTCCTGGCATACATCTGGGCCAGGCAGTATTTCCGGGGCGACGGCAACGCGGAACGCGGTAAGAAGGTGTTTGCCGACCAGAGCTGCGCTACCTGCCACAACGATCCTTCGAGCGGTGCGCCGAAGCTTGGCAAGGGCAGCGACGCCTATTCGGAAATCAGCATGGTATCGGTGCTGTGGGATCACGGTCCGCGCATGTTGGAAGCGATGAAACAGAGGAACGTGAACTGGCCGCGCTTCAACGCGCAACAGATGGCCGACCTGGTTGCGTATCTCAATACGTTGTAGCGCTAGCTGCCGTGCTGCGCTCAGACAGCCGTATTACAGTAGTATTTGGTCCCTAAGTACGCGGCACTTTCGCAAATCCCGCTATTTGCCAGCCTCGACGAAGGCGAAGTGCAAGCATTGGCGCAGCGCGCCGTGGAGCGTCGCTTCCAGCCCGACGACGTGCTCTTTTGGGAAGGCGAGCCTTGTTCCGGAATCTTCCTGTTGCTTCAAGGTTCGGTCAAGATCTTCAAAACTTCACCGGCGGGCCGGGAAATGATGCTGGCGCTCGATACCGCACCCACGACCGTGGCTGAGCTGCCTCTGTTTGACGGCGGTCCATTCCCGGCTTCGGTACGGGCGGTGGGGCCGGTGGTTGCGCTGTTCATCAACAAGAGCGATTTCCAGCAGGTCTGCCGGCAGTTTCCGGACGTCGCGTTGAAAATTCTGGCGGTGGTGGGGCGGCGATTGCGGCACCTGGTTGGCATCGTGGAATCCATGACGTTCGGCAGCGTGACGCAGCGGCTGGCGCGCCTGCTGCTCGATGCCGCCAACCAGGCGGGAGGCGACGATTTCGATCTTCCTCTCACGCACCAGGAGCTGGCATCGCGGCTGGGCACCGTGCGAGAGGTCGTCTCGCGCAACCTGGCGAGGTTCCGCGCGCAGGGATTCATCCGCATAGAGGGACGTCAATTGCGGATTCTGGACCGGGCGGGTCTGGAGACGGAGTCGGAACCGCAAGGTTAACCGATGACCGTCTTCGTCTTCTCCGGCATCGTCTTCCTGGTATCGGCGGTAGCGGGATTCGTGGGATCGCTGACAGGCCTGGGTGGCGGTGTGGTGATCACACCGGTGCTGACCCTGATGCTCGGGGTGGACATCCACCTGGCGATGGGGGCGACCCTGATTTCCGTGATTGCGACATCGTCGGGGGCGGCTGCCGCGTACGTTCGGGAAGGCTTCACAAACGTGCGGGTAGGAATGTTCCTCGAGATCGCCACCACCATGGGGGCCATCGCTGGGGCGCACCTGACGGCAGTCGTGCCGACTCCGGCGCTGGCGGTGGTCTTCGGTGCGATCCTGCTCTACTCGGCGTGGCAATCCTACCATATTCCGGCCGACCTGCCGGTCACGAAGCCGGATCCGCTGGCGCTTCGCCTGCGGCTTGGCGGCGATTATCCGAGCGAAGGCGCGCTGGTGGCTTACCAGGTCCAGAGGGTGAAGTCGGGTTTCGCGATGATGTTCGGCGCGGGGCTGCTAGGGGGGTTGCTCGGCCTCGGGTCGGGGGCCATGAAGGTGATTGCGATGGACAAGCTGATGCGGATTCCCTTCAAGGTATCCACCACAACCAGCAACTTCATGATCGGGGTCACAGCGGCGGCGAGCGCGGGGGTGTTCTTCGGCAACGGCTATATTCATCCGGATCTGGCAATGCCGGTGATGCTGGGGGTTCTGGGGGGCTCGGTATCGGGAGCGCGGCTGCTGAAGGGCGCGCGCACCAAGACTCTCCGGCTGGTCTTCGCGGTTGTGATCGCAGTGCTGGCCATCGAGATGGTTTACAGCGGACTTTTCGGCGGACTCAAATGACGGATGAACGGATAGAGCAGACCATCGGAATCCTTCTTCGCGCGGGCGTGTTGCTCTCGGCGGCGGTGGTGGGCGCGGGCGCGATATGGTACCTGGCGGCGCACGGGTCGGCGCCGGTGCAACTGCACCCGGGGGTTCAAACCAGTTGGAAGGGGCCGCAGCGGGTCATGCTCGCCGGCCTGGTGCTGCTGGTGGCCACTCCGGTGGTGCGGGTCGGTTTCTCGCTGGTGGCGTTCTTTCTGGAACGGGACTACATGTATGTCGCGATTTCCTCGGTAGTCATGCTGGTGCTTCTGTTCAGCATCGCCTCCGCCCTGATGTAAGCGTGTGACTCAGGTCACCGTTCCGGCGTGACTGAAGTCATTGGGCCAAACACCTACAGCCTCTAACACAGCCGCGCTCCTATCCCGGAACGGGTTGCCGGTCCGGACGGAGCGACGCTGTTTACCTCGGCGGATATCCAGCAGGGGCAGGAGCTTTTCCGCAAACGCGGCCTCATCGACTACGGCACGGTGCTCGGACATGGCGCCTATCTGGGCCCGGACTACACGGCCGAGGCGCTGCACTGGATGACCGAAACGATGCAGCGGCAGAAGGCGCAGGACTACGCGGCGCTCGGCACCGGCGGGAAGGCGGCGGTCGATGCCGAGGTTGCCGAGGAGTTGAAGGTGAACCGGTACGCGAACGGCACGCTGCAGTTCACGGCCGGACAGACCGCGGGCTGGAACGATATCCAGGCCCGTTACCACAAGCTGTTTGCAGAGGGCGAGATCGCGCGTGCGTTGCCGAAGGGCGCGCTGCTTCCGGCGAGCGAGGGCGGTGGCGATCCGGCGCTCGAAGGGGCGGCGGCCAAACAGCTTGCGGCCTTCATCATCTGGACGGCGTGGCTGTCGGTAGCCAAGCGGCCGGAGGCGGCGCACTCCTACACCAACAACTGGCCGTACGACAAAGCGGCGGGCAATACGGCGACGGCGGGCGCGATGATGTGGTCGGCGGCAAGCGTGGCCGGATTGCTGTTGTTCCTGGCCATCATCCTTTACTTCCAACACCGCTACAGCCTGACGGCGCAGGAAGTGCCGAACCCGCGGCTGAGCTTCAACCCGGCGGCGGCCCCACTGACACCTTCGCAGCGGGCCACGGCCAAGTTTTTCGTAATCGCACTGGCGCTCTTTCTGGTGCAGTGCCTGCTGGGCGGCAAGATGGCGCACGATTATGCGGACGGCGCCAGCTTCTTCGGCTTCAACCCTTCGCAGATCCTGCCGTTCAATATCGCGCGCACCTGGCATCTCCAACTCGCCATCTTCTGGATCGCGACGGCGTGGCTGGGAATGGGCATCTTCATCGCGCCGCTGGTGAGCGGACGGGAACCGAAGGGGCAGCGCGCGCTGGTAAATATTCTATTCGGAGCGCTGGTGGTGGTCGTGGTGGGCAGCCTGGGCGGCGAGTACCTTTCCATTAAGGGACTGCTGGGCAAGTCCTGGTGGTGGCTGGGGACGCAGGGTTGGGAATACCTGGAACTCGGACGGCTGTGGATGCTGCTGCTGATCGCGGGCATGGGCATCTGGCTGTTCATCGTGGCGCGCGGGCTGCGTTCGGCGCTGAAGGCGGAGTCGGACCGGGGCGGGCTCACGCACCTGCTGCTCTATTCGGCGGCGGCCATTCCGGTGTTTTACTGCTTCGCCCTGTTCGTCAATCGGGACAGTCACATCACCATGGCGGACTACTGGCGCTGGTGGCTGATCCATCTTTGGGTGGAGGGCATGTTCGAGGTGTTTGCGGTGGTGGTGATCGGTTTCCTGATGGTGCGGCTGGGGCTGGTGACGGCGCACTCCACACTGCGCGCCACCTACTTCCAATTGATCGTTCTGCTGGGGAGCGGCATTATCGGCACGGGGCATCATTATTACTGGATCGGGGCGCCGGAAGCCTGGATGGCGCTCGGGTCTGTGTTCTCGGCACTGGAGGTGATTCCGCTTTCGCTCCTGATGGTGGAAGCTTACGGGCAATACAAGGTGATTCGGGCCGGGGGCGGCGAATTCCCGTACAAGGCATCGTTCTGCTTCCTGGTGGCCACCGCCTTCTGGAATCTTTTCGGCGCGGGCGTACTGGGGTTCCTCATCAACCTGCCCTTCGTGAGCTACTTCCAGCACGGCTCGTTCCTGACGGCGGCGCACGGACACGGCGCGCTCATGGGGGTGTACGGGATGCTGGCGATTGCACTGGCGCTGTTCTCGCTGCGCAACATCGTGGAGCCGCGGTATTGGAAGGAGAAGTGGCTCATGGCCAGTTTCTGGCTCCTGAACATCGGGCTGATGGGAATGATTGTGGTTACGCTGTTGCCGGTGGGCGTGATGCAGGCGCTCGAGAGCTTCAACAACGGATTCTGGAGCGCCCGCTCGTTGGGCTTCTACCAGCAGCCGCTGGTGAAGACGCTGCTCTGGCCGCGCATGATTCCCGACACGACGTTCATCCTGGGCGTGCTGCCGCTGGTTGCGGCGTCGGCCTACGGGCTGTTCCACATGCGCAGACTGCGGGCGCCGGAACCGGTCGCTGTGGCTGTGGAGCAGGAACGGGAACTCGTGGAGGTTTAGTCAGGCGGCAGCCACGGGATTGCGCAGCACTCCAATTCCTTCGATCTCCACTTCCACCACATCGCCGGGAGACATCCTTCGGGTGCTGCCCGGCGTTCCCGTGTAGATGAGGTCGCCGGGCAGCAGGGTGACCCAACCGCTCACCCAACTGACGATGGCGGGGCAGTCGAAGATCAGGTCGGAGGTGTACTGCCGCTGGACCACTTCGCCATTCAGGCGGGTCTGCAGAAGCAGGCTGCCGTAATCGAGACCGGTGACGATAGCGGGTCCGAGCGGGGCGAAGGTGTCGCTGCCTTTGGCCCGCCACCACTGCAAGTCTTTTCCCGGACCGTGCTGCCAGTTGCGCTCGCTGACGTCGTTGCCGCACGTGACGCCGAAGATCGCATCGCGCGCCTGTTCCGGAGTGACGCCCCTGGCGGCGGTGCCGATCACGATGACCAGTTCGCCTTCGTAGTGCAGGTCCGTGGCATCGCGCGGGAGCACGATGGGATCGTCCGGATTTTGCAACGCGGTGACGGCCTTATAGAACATTTCGGGCTGTGCGGGCTGCGGGCGAGAGCCGAGATGGCTGCGGTAGTTCAACCCAACGCCAAGAATCTTGCCGGGGCGGCATGGCGCGAGCAATTTCACTTCGGAAACGGGGTAGCCGGCGCCGGTTTCCCGCGGTGGTTCGAAGAGACCGCCGGAAATCTCCTTCACGGTGTCACCTTCAAGAATTCCGTAAGACGTGCCCGAGGACGAGCGAAAACGAACGTATTTCGTCACGGACGTTATTTTAACCCTCGTCGGTTAGCCGCGGTCCATCCGGTGCAGCACTCCGCAGGATTGAAGCTAGGGCAATGCGGCGACGATGAGGGGCTGCACCGTGGGCTGCGCGGCGCCGCCTTCGTTTTCTAGCGTCACCGCGATCGCCTGGGTCGTGGACAGGTTGACCGGGCCGCGGTCCAGGTGAAACGCCGTCCCTTTCCTATCCGATTGGAACAGGCCCGCGGCGACGGGGTTGCCGCTCTTCGGGACGATCCACATTTCGTACGTCTTGCCGGCCGGTGCCGGAGGGAGGTTGGATGCCACCAGCAGCACGCCGCGTCCCGGGTCTACGTAGACCTTGCCCTTCGGCCCCTGACCGAAAAGCACCTCGGTGGTCTCCGGGCCGCTGAGGATGGCGAAAGCTTCGTTGAGGCGCGTGACCTCGATGGTGCGGGATCGCAACTCGTCTCGCAGGCGCTCGGCGTCTCCGGCGACCTGCCGCTGCCGTCCTCCGAAATAAACGGCGGCGCAGAGCGAGAGAATCGTCGCGGCGGCGAGCCACGGCGCCCAGCCGAAACCGCGATTCTCGAAACCGGCGGAGGCCAGGATGCGCCGCCGCAATCTTGCCGGCGCGACCGCTTCGGGGGTGACGGCGCCGATCGCGGCGGTCAGGCCGCGGGCCTGTTTCAATCCCATGGCGCAAGCCTCGCAGCCGCGGGCCACATGCTCGCGGATCTCGCTCGCGGCGGGCTCCTCAGCCAAGCCGAGAACGTACAGTTCGTATTCCTCCCGCAGTTCGTCGCAAGTCATTCCGCCACCACCACCCCGAGCTCGTTGCGCAGATTCTTCAGGGCCGTGCGGACCCAGGTCTTGACGGTACCGAGAGGCTGACCCATCCTTTCGGCCATTTCGGTTTGGGAGAGTCCTTCAAAATAGGCGAGCTCGATGACCTGCTGCTGCTGTGGAGAGAGCCGGTCGAGCGCGGCTTTCACGCGGCGCGCTTTATCGGAGACCAGGAGGTGGTGCTCCATCTCGGTGTAAAGCGCGGGATGATCGAACTCGTCGAACTGGATGGCGTTCCGCTCGCGGCCGCCCGCCGAGCGCAGGTAATCGATGGCCCGGTTGCGGGCCACGGCGATCAACCAGGGCCCGATGGAGCCCTTGCCTGCATCGAAGCCCTGCACCCGGTTCCAGACGCGGAGAAAGGTTTCCTGCACCAGATCCTCTGCCGTGGCCGTGTGTTTCACGATGCGGAGGATCAGTGAGTAGACGAGCCGTCCGTACCGGTCGTAAAGCTCGGCGAGCGCTTCCTGCTCGCGGCGCTGAAGTCGGAGGACGAGATCGTTGTCCGCTTCCTCGGTCTGCACCGACAAGATCAAAGGCAATAGCAGCATCATTTCCAGTCTCGCGTTCCGGGAGCGCTCATACAAGTGCGGGGCTCGCTCATTCCTGTATACGAGCGAGATTGGTTGCAGGATTTTCTCGTGCACGGTCGCTTCGATTCGCGGTCGAAGGAGCGGGCGCAAGAGGAGCGCGCGTTGTCCGCCCGCGTTTGTCATTTTTTTCTTGACATTCGTTGCGAACAACCTTATATATGAATCACATTGCGATTTTTCGAGTCGCAAAATTTGATGTTAGGGAGAATCAATCGATGAAGAGCGCAACCAAGAAAGCCGCCCCCAAGAAAAAAGCTGCTCCGAAGAAGAAGAAGTAGCTTGGGCGTCGCCCTGAAAAAGGGCTGACCAAGATCCACTCCGAGGCCCCGGTTTCCGGGGCCTTTTTCATTGTTTGAGGCTTTCCCCTCCGATATTTTTTCCCCCTTTGCACTGCGTCAGCACCCGAAATGTTTCCCCCATTCCGAACAGGAGAGTCTTCAGCTGCATTCTGCGGCGCAGTTCCTCCGCATCACCGCCCGGCGCCTGGAGGGCGGCGGAGAACTGGTCCGCTGCTCCCACGGAGAGGAGCGTGGCGGCAAGGGTTTCGAAACGAACGGTGCGGAGGGCGAGCGACGAACCGTGCTCTTCGAGCGCGGTGAAGTTCACGTGGGCGGTGATGTCCCGTTCTCCGGGGTCCTCCAATACGTCTTCGCGCGCGGTGTGACGGTGGTAGCCCATCAGGGTTCCCGCTGGATAACGGACCGACTCGCGCCGAGTGAAACCGTAGTCGATGGTTAACAGGAATCCGCTATCGAGGGCGGCGGCAAGCCGCTCGAGGTAAGCGAGGGCCTCGAGGTTCGCTTCGTACCATGAACCTTCGGCGGGCGCCGGGAAGTAGCGCTCGACGAAAGCCTGCACTTCCGGGCTCGCATCGCCCCCCTCCTCCCAAGCGAAGTGTTCGCCGCGCAGGGCGACGCGCTGCTCGCGGAGTCGTCCGTCGCGAAAAACGGCCGCGTCCACCGGCAGGGCATCGAAGAATTCGTTTGAGAACACCACGCCGGTGAACCGTTCGGGCAGGGCGCCGGAATCGATGTCCACCGGCACGTAACGCCATTCGGCAAAAGCGTCCGCCATCTCACGCCGCCCGGCGCCCAGTTCCACGACGGTGAAGTCGGACGGCTCTCCCATTTCCGCGAAAAGCTGCCGGATGCGAGCGGCCATCAGGATGCCGAACACGGGCTGCACCTGTTCCGCGGTGTAGAAATCGCCCGACTTGCCGAACGGGTCGCGCGGGCGGCGGTAGTAGCCGTGCTCGGGATGGTAGAGCGCCACCTCCATGAACCGGCGAAAAGGGATGGGACCGCCGGCACGGATTTCCGCGGCGAGCACTTCCCCCGCGGGCGTCATGGCTGTACTTCCCGGGTTTGAGGCGTCCGGAGAAACATCTCTACCAGGTAATCGTGCATGCAGTCGTAGAGGTAGCGCTGGAAGGTCCAGGGGAACTGTGGATGTTCGATATCGCGAGGGTGCACGGGAGCGTAATAGGTGTGCAGGCCGAGGTTGCGATCTTTGAGTTCGATGACGAGCTCGACGCCGCCCGCATGTTCGCGGGCCGAAAAATCCAGCAGGGCGTGGTCGTAGCGCCGGGTTTCGGCGAGGACTTTTTCAAGCGGCGTCACGCACTTATGCTAGCTTGAAATCGGAATATGGCGTTACCCCAGAGCGTCCGGGTGAAACTCAGCTCCGAGGCGGCCGGCGGCATCACCATCACTCCGGTCGTGCTGCAGGAACTGCCGGTGCGGGAACTGGTGGAGCACCTGCTGGCAGTGGCCGGCAAGGACGAGGCGCGGATCCGCGATTTGCTGTTGCGCGGCAGCGTGGTGAGCGGTGCATCGCGGTTCCGGTGGGCGGGGTGGGAAACCGACGCGGAAAGCCTCCGGGAACTGCTATCCACATTTCCGGATCCCGATCCCACGCTCGCGTTTGCCAGGGAGCGGTGCCTGCGCGCGGTTCTGCGCGGGCCGAGGCAACCCGTGGATATCCGGCGGGAAGCGGCCGCCCGCAAAACTCTTTTCCAGCGGGAGACCTTTTGGGACATTCTGATGTCCGTAGTGGCCGAAGGGCCCGTGGTGTACCTGGACTACTCCTACCGCGAACGAGCGGACCGTTTCTCGCGCCAGTTTACCGCGGCGGAGACCGAAAGACTGCGTTCGGCGCGGGGGAGCATCGGCTTCAGCACGCTGCGCGACCAAGTGGCCTCGGTCATTTTCACTCACGCTGAACTGCACGCGGCGCGATGAGCGGTCTACTCGTCGGGTAGTTCGCCCGTATCTTCGGCGCGATTCTCGAACTTGGTCTGCGAGTGGAGGAACACGAGGTTGACCGTTCCGACCGGGCCGTTACGCTGTTTGGCGACGATCAATTCCGCCAGGCCGCGCAGGTCTTCGCGGTCCCGGTGGTAGACTTCTTCGCGGAAGATGAAGCCCACCACGTCGGCGTCCTGCTCGATGGAGCCCGACTCGCGAAGGTCGCTGAGTTGGGGACGGTGATCGCCCTGGCGGGTTTCGACGGCGCGGCTCAACTGCGACAGCACCATAAGCGGGACGTTCAATTCCTTGGCCAGCAGTTTCATGCCGCGGGAGAGGGCGCTGACTTCCTGGTTGCGGTTTTCGAAGCGGCCGCGTCCGGTCATGAGCTGGAGGTAATCGACAATTACCAGGCCGAGTTTCCGCTCCGACTGCAGGCGTCGCAGCTTGGCATGCATATCCATGAGGTGGATGCCGGGCGTATCGTCGATATAGAGGGGCGCGTCCACCAGTTCGTGCAGGGAATGGCTGAGCTTGCGGCGCTCATCGGGAGTCAGGTACCCGGCGCGGAAGCGCTGGCTGTCCACGCGGGCGGCGGCGCAGAGCATGCGGGTCAACAGGGATTCGCGGGACATCTCGAGCGAAAAAATGGCCGCGGTCTGCTTCAGCTTGAGGGCGACGTGCTGCGCGATGTTCAGGGCCAGTGCGGTCTTTCCCATGGAGGGGCGCGCCGCCAGAATGAACAGGTCGCCGCCGTGCAACCCGCCGGTGTACTCGTCGAACTTGCTGAAGCCGGTGCTGATGCCCTTGATGCGCTTGCTGGGATCCAGAAAGGCGTTGATGCCGCCTTCATACCCCTGAAGAATGTCCCCAGGATTGACGAGGCCGGACTTGACGCGGGCCTCGCCCAGCCGGAGCAGGGTTTCCTCGGCGCCGGCGAGGATGTCACCCGGCTCCTCTTCGCCGGCAAGGCACCGGTTCATCATGTGCTGGGACGCGAAAATAATGCTTCGCAGTATGGCCTTGTCCTTGACTATCCGAATGTAGCTGTCGAGATTGGGGATCTGCGGCAGGCCGTCGTCGAGCGAAACCAGATAGCTGAGGCCGTCGCACGCCTCCAGCTCGTTGAACTTCATCAGCTCGTTGGCGATGGTGATGCGGTCGATCTTCTCGTTACGCTCCTGCAACTCGCCCATCCGCCGGAAGATTCGGCGGTGTTTATCCAGGCTGAAGTCGTCGGGCAGCAGCGTTCCGGCGGCCTGGACGTAGAACGAGTCGTTCAGCAGGATCGAGCCGAGCACGAAACGCTCGGCATCAAGATTGGTAGGCAAGCCCTTCTCGGAGACATTGACGGCTGACATGGCGTGATTTCCTAGGCTACCCTCCGGCTCACAAAACGCGCGATTGTATTTTTGCTCCCCTTTTTGAAGCGTTTAGGCATTGGAAAAAAGAGGCGCAAAGAAGCCGCAGCGCCGATGGCGCAAGTATCTTTAGAATGTGAAGCGCCGATCGTGTTTTGCAAACCGTACCGCGACCGATCCACAGGCTTTCCACAGACCAAAACAACAATCCCAGCTTTTGTTGTAGCGGAAAGCCGCCTCCATGCCAAGTCTTTTCCTCTCAAGCCCACGCCCGCGGTGCTCAGGCGGTTCGCGATGAATAACTTGCTGATCTAGAACGGCATGTGGACGGAGACTTTTTACCTGGGGGTGCCCCTGCTCGAGAAGATCCTGCGTCCTGAGCTGATTTACTTCATGCTGGTGCGGATGTTCGGAAAGCGGGAACTGGCGCAACTGAACCAGTTCGACCTGGTAGTGCTGATGGTGTTGTCGGAAACGGTGCAGAACGCCATGATCGGCAACGACAATTCGGTGACTGAGGCGGTGATCGGCTCGTTTGCGTTGCTGGGTCTCAATTACGTGGTCCGCTAGTTGTTCCGCCACCGCCGCCTGGACCGGCTGATCGCAAATGGGCGGATCGACAAGCAGCCGCCTCGGGAGGAACTGCTCACCGAGTCCGAGTTGAAGATTGCCCTGCACAAGCAGGGCTTCGACAGCCTGGAGGAGGTGGAGAAGTGCACGCTGGAACCGGGGGAGAATTCAGCATTACGCGGAGACAGCCGCCGGCCGAACAGGTGAAGCACGAGGAACTGATGCGCGGCATCGCCGAGTTGAATGGGAAGCTGGAGCGACTTCTGGAGCGCCAGGGTGCGTGAGAGGGCAAATCGCTTTCGCCCGTTATAATAATGAGGTAGCGGAGGAATGGCCGAGCGGTTGAAGGCGGCGGTCTTGAAAACCGTTAACGGGGTGACTCGTTCGGGGGTTCGAATCCCTCTTCCTCCGCCATCCTTTGTTCTTCTCTTTGCGTTTTCCCTCCGATTCGATAGCATGTAGGGCGCGCGCACTTTGTACGGAGGAAACATGCCGGACGAGCCCGGTGAGACCAAGCCGCACGGCGAAGAACCCAAACCTTCCAACCAACCCAGCGACCCTGGCGACCCGGAACGAATCCGCGACCGGCTGACTCGGGTCACCGTTCCGCCCGAGTTGGACCGGCCGGAAAACCGCCGGGCGTGGAAGCTGGAAGATCCTGAGAACGAAAATCGCGGGCCGTACCTGGTGGAGCTCAATATCCAGCATGTGGGTGGACTGCCCGGGGCCGCGGAGGCTTTTCTCAAACTGTACGCCGCCGTGGTGGGCCAACGGCGCGAGACCGAGTCGCAGCCGGAGTCCTTTCTCTACGAGGACACCGGGCAGGAGCCGGCGGCGATCGGCAAGGGTTATTACCGCTGCTATCTCCAGGTGAAGGAATGGCGCCTGCTTGTGGCGGAAGACGAGAGGCTGGCGCGCGAACAACAGCGGGCGGAGGGCGGAGAGGAGCCGTCGCGCTACCGTTCCATTTACAAGCTGTGGCCCGACTTCCCAATTCGCGGCCAGATCAGCCGCTCCGTGGCCACGATCAAGGCGGACGCGGCATACCGCTCCTTCGATGCGTCGGGCGAGGGCATTACGTGGGCGGTGATCGATTCCGGGGTTTTTGCGGAGCATCCGCACTTCGGAGCGGGCGACGCGCACGCGCTCCGCCACCCGGCGGTGCAGAAACTGCACCGTTGCTTCGGCTCCGTGTTCCGCAAAGTGGGAAAGGTGAGCGTGCCCTCGCACCTGGCAAGTCCGGACAAAGATCCGAAGATGGCCAACCGCGGGGCATTGGTGGACGAACACGTGCGCCTGGCGCTCGCCGACGACTATGGCCACGGAACCCACGTAGCGGGCATCATCACCGGCCGTGCGCCGGCGGATTCGGTGGTCGTGCTCGAACGGGAGGCCTCCATCGACGTGGAGCACCTGGACGACGACACGCTGGCGCGCAAGAAGGAGACCCGGGCCAAGAAGATTTCCGAGCGCGAGGCGAAGCGGTTTCACGGCATCGCGCAAGACTGCCGGATCGTGAGCCTGCGGGTGCTGGACGCAAATGGGGAAGGGCGGTCGAGCGACGTCATTCGCGCCCTCGAGTACGTTCGCGAGACGCTGAACGACAATCCGAAAATGCTCCGGGTGCAGGGAGTCAACCTGAGCGTGGGGTACGAGTTCGATGCGGAGATGTTTGCCTGCGGCCAGAGTCCGCTCTGCAATGAGGTGAACCGCCTGGTGCAATCGGGTGTGGTGGTGGTGACGGCCGCCGGGAATACCGGCTACGGCACGGTGAACGCGCAGACGCGTGCCTCGAAAGTGGGGCTGTCGAACACCATCAACGACCCGGGCAACGCGGAGCTGGCGATTACGGTTGGCGCCACGCACCGGGAATCGCCGCACACTTATGGGGTTTCGTATTTCTCGTCCAAAGGGCCGACGGGCGACGGCAGGCTGAAACCGGACATCGTCGCGCCGGGGGAGCGCATCCTTTCGTGCGCGGCGGGAAAGAAATTGCAGGACGCGATGGACGAGATGCCGCGGGCTGAGGTTGGAGCTGCCGTTGCCGCGGAGGCCGCGTATTACGTGGAAGACACGGGCACGAGCATGGCGGCGCCGCACGTGTCGGGTGCGATCGCGGCATTCCTGTCCATCCGGCGGGAGTTCATCGGCAGGCCGCTCGAGGTGAAGCGCATCTTTCTAGACAGCGCGATTTCGCTGGGGAGGGAACGCTACTTCGAGGGACACGGGCTGCTCGACCTGATGAAAGCAATCCAATCGGTGTGAGGAGGCGGCATGGCGATTCAAGCGCAGTTCGAGGTCGAGTTTCGCAAGGACGGGACCATCTTCGATGAGGGCCAGGTGGCCAGGCTGCTTGACGGCCTCGGCCCCTTGTCCAACCTGGCGGTGATTTCGCACGGTTGGAACAACGACAAGGCCGAGGCGAAGGGCCTCTACGATGCTTGGGTGAACAGCGTGGAGGAAGTCGCGGACTCCGGAATCGTACCCGGCGCCGGCACGCGAAACCTGGGTCTGATGCGCGTGTACTGGCCCAGCAAGAAGTTTGCGGATTCGGACCTGATTCCGGGCGGCGGAGCGGCATCGGTGAAGGCTGCCAGTGCGGCCAGCGACGAGTCGCTGGTGCGCCTGCTCGAGGAACTGAAGAAGGACCCGGTACTGCTGGGCGGCGAAGAGGTGGATGAAGCCAGATCCGTTCATCTCGACCGGGCCCAGGCCCTGATTCCGAAACTGCGCACATCCGCCCCCGCCCGCCGCGAGTTCCTTCAGGCTATCCGCGCCATTCTGAACCCCGACGAAAAGGACGGCGAGGACGGATCGGCCGAGTTCTTCACCACGGATCCCGATGAGTTGTTCCAGAGTCTGAGCGCCGAAGTGAAGTTTACGCCTGCCGCCGCTGCCGGAGGCGCGACCTCGATGAGCGGCGGAGGCGCGGCTTCGTTTATCGGCGACGTGGCCAGCGGGGCCAAAGCCGCGGCGCGAAGGATCGCGAACTTTGCCACGTACTATCAAATGAAGACGCGCGCGGGCACGGTGGGCCGGACCGGAGCCGGGATGGTGCTGGCGCGAATCCGCGAGAAACGGCCGGACCTGCCGCTGCACCTGGTGGGGCACAGCTTCGGAGGGCGCCTGGTTACGGCGGCCGCATCCACCCTCAAGCCCAACAGCCAGAAGGTGACGATGATGCTGCTGCAGGCCGCGTTCTCGCACAACGGACTCGCCTCCAAATTCGACGGCAAGAACGACGGCGCGTTCCGGACCGTTCTGGCCGACCGCCGGATCTCAGGGCCTCTCCTGATCACGCATACGAAGAACGACCGCGCCGTCGGGATCGCCTATCCACTGGCCTCGCGATTCTCGCGCGAAGTGGCCGCGGCTTTCGGGGATGAAAACGACCCCTACGGCGGCATCGGCCGCAACGGCGCGCAGCGCACTCCGGAAGCGGTGGCCGGAGTGCTCGGGGACCTGGACGCCAATTACCAGTTCCAACCGAACAAAGTGTTCAACCTGCGCGCCGACCGCTTCATCGGCAACCACGGTGACGTGGCGGGTCACCAGGTGGCGTACGCCTTCTGGCACGGCCTGGTGGCGGGCAGTTGAGTCTCAGACCGCAACCACGAGGGAGGATCCGGCCGGGATAGTGAACGCCTCTTCGAAGTTCAGCGTGACCGTCTGACCCTGGCGATCCGCTTTGTGCGCGAGGGGCTGCCGGTTCGAAAGAACCGAGCTGACGCCGCGGCCGCCGGTGAGCCGGATCGACTGAAGAGGCAGCGCGCCTTCCCGGACCGCGATTTCGAGACGTGAATTAGCGATGGAGAAAATGCCCCAACCCGAACCGGTGGACCAGAACGATGCGAAGCGGCCCGCCGCTTTGGGCATGACCGACAGGGACCGCCGGGCGGCGTGGTAATCGAAGCCGCTGAAGGCCACCACGTTCGACCAGGCGGACATAGCACGTGCGTAGTGGTGGCCGCACTCCGGTTCGTCCCACGGATTGCGCCGTTCGCCGTCGAACCGCATCCTGACGTTTTCGATGGTCTCGATCCCTTCCTTGACCATGCCGGCGTGGATGAACTGCGCCGCCACCAGGTACTCGATGCCCGTCCACGCCTCGGCGGAGTAGGGGAACGGAATTTTCGGCCGCGTGGTCTTCCCGTAGTCGCAGATGAGCAGGGCCGGCTCATCGTTTAGCGCGTAGACCCGCTGCACCGAATCGTGTTCGAAAAGATTGGCGCGGTGGTTGTACTTGCGAATCGAGGCGAGGGTCTTCCGGATATTGTTTGGATCGAGCAGAGGGCCCAGGCCGGCGAGGTCCGCCAGATATTGGCCGATCAGTTGGTCCGCCAGGCACCCTTCTCCCAACTGAAACTCCGGGGCTTCGGGATTGTCGGCGCCCATATCGCCCACCGTGGCTTTGGCGATCTGGTCGCGCGGAATGCCACGAACCTTCTGGATGTAGTACTCGCCGTTGAAGAGGTTGGCGTCGATCCAACCAGCGCCCTTTTCAAAGATCGCGTGGTACTCGCGCGCCGCGCCGTCGTCGCCCAGCGCGCGCGCCATCTCTTCGGCGGCGCGAAGGGCACCGAGGTAATAAATGCCGCATTGCGGATTGGGCCCGTAGAACTCCACGTCGTAGGTGTTGTGCTGGACGCCTTCCATCACGCCGTCGCGGTTGGGATCCCAGCCGCCGGGAATCCAGGCAAAGGCGACGGCCTTTTGGATTTTCGGCCAGTGACCGCGCAGCCAGTCGGTGTCGCCCGCGAGCTTCCAATCGAGGTATGCCTTGATGATCTGGCCCATTTGGCCGTCGGCCGCGGCGTAGCCGAAGCGGTCGGAGCCGTCCGGCAGCATCTGGCGGAAGCGCATGCCGCCCTCGTCGTCCTGCGAATATCCGAAGGCCGCCTTGCGCAGGGAGCGGGCCAGGCTGGGAAAGAGGAACTGCGTAGTGGTTTCGTAGTTCCATACGTGGGTGCAGTTGCCGAAGCAGCAGCCGCTGTGATCGTTGCAGCCTTCGAAGCCGTGAAATTCGCCGTCCGCGGTGCGGAAAGAGGTCTGCGTCACCAGCGTGGAGAGGTTGGCCATGGCGGCATCGCGCAGCGCGGCAGGCAAGCTGCTCTCACGCATTGCAGTCATGAAGGACCGCGTGCGCGTCTCGAGTTCGGGCAGGTTCGCGGCTAAATTTTCGGCCGCCGCCCAGGCATCGGCGAATCGCGTGCAGTAGTGATTCCCGATAACCGTGTTCTCCTGCCCGCGCGGCGCCGACCATCCGCTGAATGCGGGGGTCCGGTTGGGAAAATGCCAGCTCAACAGGAACGTGTATTCCGCTTCCCCTTTGGCGGGAATCTCGCGTTGCAGGCAGAGAGAGGCGACCGGCTTCCGCTGCTCCGCTTCCGGACCGACCTGGCCGTCGTCGGAGAAGTCGTCCCAAAACAGCATCGGGCTGGCCCACCACTTGGCGTTCGGCCAGCCGGTGAGGTGGGTGACACGGCCGCCTTCCGCGCCGAGAATCGAGAACGCGAACGTACCCAATTGCGGATCGGTTGCGGCCAGACCCGTGTTCCGCATGAAGATGCCTTGCAAAGCCGAGCCGGTCCGGAATTCGTTGATGCGATTTTCGGTTCCGCGGCGTCCAGCCGGCTGTCCCACCGGATTGTCGATGGAAAACGCGATTGCCACACTTGCGGCGGTGGCGCCCGGGTTCGATACGCGGTAGCGAAGGACGGCTACGGGGAAGCCCGAGTTTTCCGGGTCGAGCGGGATCATGGGGCTGAACGCTTCGAGGGCGACACGCACCGGCAGGCGTGCGTCCTGAAACGCGATGCGCGCCATCGGGTACTCGCCCGTGAAGGTGGCGCGGGCAAGCCGGGAGAGGCCCGGCGCATTGTTCGGTCCGAGCCCGGACGTGCTGGCGTACGGTGGAAGGAGTCTCGACTCGAGCACGCGGGCAACCGGCGCGCCCGATCCGGCCTTTGCCCAAATCGAAGCAAAAGCGTAGGAGGGCGAGCGGCCCTTGTCCGGACGGTTGAAGATCTCCCAGTCGCGAAGCTGGCCGCGACCGCCGAGGCTGATGCTGCCCGTACCGATACCGCCCAGCGGAAACGCGATCTGCCCGAGTTGCCGGCCGGAGTAAACGCGCGGATAGCGCCAGGCGGGCGCGGCGGGCGGAGTAACGTTCGCGGCGGTTGGCGATTGCGGCGCGGCCTCGGCGGTCTCGAGGGCCGCTCCGCCCGCGATCGTCTGGATGAAAGTTCGGCGGCTGCTCATGCCGTATTCTCCTCGGCAGCCCCGCGGGGCCGCCTATTGCGAAACCTTGTTGTACAGTTCGGCCGCGTTGGCGGCGGTGACCATGGTCGATTCGATATCGTACTGTTTCTGCGGCACAAAGCCGGGCTCGCGGAGAATCCGGTTCCCGATCTCCACCGCCTTATCCACGCACAGCGGGTAAATAAATGTCGCGTCCAGCACTCCGTCCATCACTTTTCGGATGCCGCCCGCCTCGCCGCCCAAGCCGTCTACGCCGACAAAGGCGATGTCTTTTTCGCGGCCCAGTTCCTTGGCGGCCAGGTAGGCGCCCACCGCCATCGGGTCGTTGTGGCCGTAGACGACGTCGATCCTGGGCTGTGCGCGCAGTACCTCGGTCATGCGGTCCTTGGCCTTGGCCTGGATCCAATCGGCAACCGGTTCCGACACGATCTGAATTTCCGGATATTTGGCGAACACGGCCTTGGCGCCCCCATCGCGGTTGATCTCGCCCTCCACGCCGAGCAGCCCGCGCATCTGCACGACCCTGCCCCTGGGCTGGCCGTACTTCTGCTTGAGACGATTCACGATGAACTCGCCCGCCAGCCGTCCGATGGCCGCGTTGTCGCTGCGAATGTAACTGGTGTAGTACGGCTCCACGATGTCGCGCTCCAGGCAGATGGTGGGTATTTTGGCGTCCATGGCCTGGTGCATCACTTCGGTGAGTGCGGCGCGTTCGTTGGGAGCGACGATGAGCAGGTCGGGCTTCTGGCGAATGAAGGTCTCCACCTGCGCCACCTGCCTGCTGTTGTCCTGCTGGGCGTCGGCGATGACAAGCTTGACGTCCGCGTAGGCGCCGAAAAGCTTCGTCATGAGCGCGTTCTGCGCGGCACGGTAGGGCTCGGCGTTGTTGCACTGGCTGAAGGCTACGAAGTACTGCTTGGCCCCATTTCCTGCGGGTGAGGAGCCGCAGGCGCACAGCATGGCGAGCGCGGCCACTGCGATGCACAACCGGAACGTCCCGTTCGTCAATCGAGTCTCCTTGGCAATATCCTCATTTGACCACCGCTTCGCCGGCGCGGGTAGCCGCCGCCATAACCCCCTCCGGGGTTGCCTCGCCGGGCCCGAACGCGGCGGTGACGCGGCCGCCGGCCAGCACCAGGATGCGGTCCGAACAGCGCAGCAACTCGGGGAGTTCGGAACTCACCAGGAGCACGCCTTTGCCGGCCGCCTTCAAGTCCTCGATGATGCGGTAGATATCCTGCTTGGCGGCCACGTCGATGCCGCGAGCCGGGTCGTCCAGGAACAGGACGTCCGGATCCAGCAGCAACCAACGCGCCAGCAGCGCCTTCTGCTGGTTGCCACCGCTCAATGCATTCACCGGATTCTCCACCGCAGCGCTGCGCAAGCCGACGCGCCGATAAAGGGGCTCGAGCGCTCGCGCTTCGGCGGCGGGCGAAAGCAGTCCGAATCGCGACTGGCCGGCAGTGATGGCGCTGTTCTCGCGGACGCTCATGGACATCATGAGTCCTTGCAGCTTGCGGTCTTCGGGCAGCAGCCCCAGTCCGAGCCGCATAGCGCCGGCAGGCGAGCGGGGGTGGACCGGCACGCCCTTCAAGCGGATCTCGCCTTCGCGAAGCGGGTCGAGTCCGAACAACGCCGCGCCCAACTCGCTTCTCCCGGCGCCCACCAGTCCGGCGATGCCCAGCACTTCGCCCCGGCGCAACTCGAACGACACGCCGCGAAGCTTGCGTGTTACGAGGCCGGAGACGGCGAGCAGTGGATCGGGAGAAAAAGAATTGATTGCGGATGCCGGGCGCGCGGTGTCCAGTTCGCGGCCCACCATCATGCGGACGAGCGAGCGCGGCGTGGTGGCGGATATCTCGACCGTGCCCTCCGTCAACCCATCGCGCAGCACGGTGGCGCGATCGCAGATTCGAAAGATCTCGTCCATTTTGTGGGACACGTACACGATCGCGACGCCGTCCTGCTTGAGTTCGCGAATGACGTCGAACAGGCGCACGGCCGCGTCCTCGCTGAGCGAACTGGTGGGCTCATCCATCAGGACCAGGCGCGCGCGCATGCTCAACGCGCGGGCCAGGGCGACCAGTTGCGCTTCCCCGATGGAAAGCGCGCTCACCATCTCGCGAGAGGTCCGGCGAAGGCCCACGCGGTCGAGATAGGGGCGGCAGAACGAGTCCATCCTGCGCAACCGCACGAGCGCGGAATCGGCGAAGCGCAAATTGCCGATCGCGATATTCTCCGCAATGGTGAGGTTCGGGAACAGGTCGAGCTCCTGGTAAATCATGCCGATCCCGAGCTTCTGCGCCTCGCGCGGGTTGCGAATGGCGGCTGCGCGTCCATTGATCGCGATCGCACCTGCGTCGGCCCGCACCGAGCCTGCGACGATCTTCGCCAACGTACTCTTGCCCGCCCCGTTCTCGCCCACCAGGGCGTGCACTTCACCCGCTGCGACGGAAAGCGAAGCGCCGCGCAGCGCGGCCACGCCGCCGTAGCGCTTCTCGATTCCTTCCGCCCGAAGCAGTTCCGCCATGCTCACTCCCCGCCGCCCATACGGTGCTCCGGTTTCGGGGGAGAAGGGCTGAAGCATTCCAGTCGCTCGATCTGGACCCGGCCCGCGAGTTTCCGGAGCTGCGACTCCACGGCCTCGCGCAGAACCTCAGGTTCGCCAAGCGCGCGAACATTCACGAGCAGGTCGTGGCGCAGGGCCGGTGATGCGTCCATCATGCCCTCCACTACGGGTTCGCCGCCGGCCTGCACGATTCCGGCTTTCAGCCAGCCCGCGGGGGAACGATCGATGAGTTTCAGGTGGACGACGGCCAGACCGTCGGAAGAGAGCCGCACATCGAGCTCGTCGAGCAGTGGACCCACGACCATCGCGGGAGAGAGTGCATCCCTGAGGCGAACCTGCGCGCGGCAGTTGAGCCAGGCGAGCGCCGCCTCCGCCCGCGCGTAGCGATCGTAGTCGATATCCAGAATCCTGGCGCCGGGCCGGCGCCCGTCGCCGAAGATTTCCGCGAGCCATTCCGCCACGCCCTCGCCCGTCGCCGAGCTGACGTGGCGTGTGGGAACGCCTTCAAGCGCGGGCGTGTCCCAGCACAATTCCGATTTGGTGAAACAGACCAGGTCGGCCTCTTCGATCTGTTTGCGATAAAGAAATCCCATGGCGGATTCCGCATCCGTTGCCAGTTCCCGCGCCCGCGCCGGGTCCACGAGCACGGTCAGCGGTGCGAGCCGGAATTCCGCGCCGAATGCTTCGAGCGGCCGCATCACGGTGGCGCAAAGGTCTGTGCAGCTTCCCACGGCTTCGGCGAAAATCACGGCCGGCTGGTGCGCCAACAGGCTGCGCGCGGTCTCCAAAAGATCGGTGAAGCGGCAGCAGAAGCAGCCGCCCGTGACCTGGCCGGCATCAAGCCCGTTTTCGCGCGCGAGTTCGCGGTCCACCAGTTCCGGGCCCTGATCGTTGAGTATGGCCGCGCACCTCAGGCCTGTGGCGGCGAGGTGGCGGGAGGCTGCCAGAATGAGCGACGTCTTCCCCGCGCCGAGGAAACCTCCGACCGGAACCAGGAAGGGTCGCGTGTCCGCCATCTCGACAGGATCTTAACAGAACGCGGCCTGTGCTAGCCTGTCCCTGAATGAAACGGGTCTGTTTTTTGCTCCAGGTCCGGCCGGAACGCCTGGATGAATACAAAACGCGCCACCGGCAGGTGTGGCCGGAGATGCTGGAGGCGCTGTCGCGCGCCGGCTGGCATAACTACTCGCTGTTCCTGCGCGAGGATGGACTCCTCGTGGGCTACCTCGAAACATCGGATTTCGAGCAGGCGCTGAAAGGTATGGAGAAGGAGGCAGTGAACGCCCGCTGGCAGGCCGAAATGCAGCCGTTTTTCATGGCCCCATCCGGCCGGCCGGATGAGAACATGGCTCAGCTCGAAGAGGTGTTCCACCTCGATTGACGACGGTCAGTGGCCCAGAAATTTCTCGATCTTCTCAACCTGCCGTTCGGCTTTGTCCAAGAAGCTCCTGGCGGATTCGACATCGCCCGCGGCCAGCGCGGCATTCGCCCCATCCAGGTAGCTCCCCATCAGGCCCTCGGCTTCCTGCATGTCGGCCCGGAGGTTGAGGCCCTTGGAGGCCTGCGCACGTTGCATGGATTGCAGCGACGTTCGGACCACGCCCGCGCGAGTGCCCAGCAAAACGGTCTGTTCGCGAACGGTCTGCAACTCGGCCCGTCTCGCGGCACTGACCGGCGGCTGCGAAGCGGGCGGCTGTTGGACCTGCTGTTGGACCTGCTGCGAAGAGGGCGGAGCCGTTGGCGCGGGCGCGGAGGGCACCGGCGCCTGCGTGGAAACGGGAACGTCGTTCGCCCGCGCGCTCGATTTTCCTGCCGCGGTAGCTGACGCCATTTTCGTCACCGGCCTCGCTTCGGGAGTTTCCTGTTTCAACGCCTCATGTCTTGCAGCTTCAGGTTGAGCGGCAGCCGCCGGCAAGTCGGGAGGGGGTGGCGCGGGTTCGGTTTTGACGGGCTCCGGAGCGGGTCGGGTGATTGCCGGCGGGGCCGACGCGGCTTGCTGCGCCTTCTTAGGCCCGAACTGCACGAGCGCGATTATGGCAGCGGCCGTCGCCAGCGCACCGGCGCCCATCCATAGACCGCGGTTGCCGCGCTTCGGCTTGGAGGGCAGGGGCAGGGTAGCGGCTTGCGGCGGAGCCGTCACGCGAGAAAGCGCATTGCCGAATGCGGCGGCCGACTGGAACCGTAAATTGGGGTCTTTCGCGACCGACATCAAAATGAGGTCGTTCAGCGCTTGCGGCAGCCCGGGGTCGTGCTGGATGGGCGGCACGGGCGCCTGCTCCAGGTGGGCGGCCATGATGGCGTACTGGCTGTCGCCATCGAACGGGCGCTTTCCGGTTACCAGTTCGTACAGGGAGACGCCCACCGAATAGAGATCCGAGCGCGCGTCCACGTTTTCCGAGCCTTGGATCTGCTCCGGCGACATGTAGTACAGCGAACCGATGGTGGTGCCGACCACCGTCAACTGGCGGTCCGATGCGGATTTGGCGATGCCGAAATCCATCAGCTTCACCACGCCGTCCGGCATCAGCATCATATTGGCCGGCTTGATGTCGCGATGGACTACGCCGCGCGCGTGGGCGTATTCGAGGGCCGCGAGCACCTGCCGGATGTCGATCACCGCATCGGCCACCGGCAGCGGACCGCCCTGCTTGATCCTCTGATCGAGCGTGACGCCTTCCACGTACTCCATCAGCATGAGGAGCTGATTATCCAGGCGCACGGCCGTGTGGAGCCCGGCGATGTTGGGGTGCTCCAGGCTGGCCTGCACTTTGATCTCGCGCAGAAACCGGTCAGCCAGCTCGGGATGTTGCGCCAGGTCCGGCAGGAGAACCTTCATGGCCTCCACGCGGTCGGAGATGACGTTCCGCACCTTGTAGACTTCACCCATTCCGCCCGCGCCCAGAATCCCCACGATCTGGTAGTCGCCCAGGGTCGAGCCGATCTGGTAGTTCATTTCGTTCACTTCCCGTTGGAAACGATGTCGCCGACCTTGGCCGCGCTGCTCCCGCTAAACTTGCCGACGGCGGAAAGTTCGTCCACTTCGGTGATGGTGATGTCACCCAGGGAGTCTTCCACGGAGCGGATTATCTTGCCGCTTACCGGGTCTCGGATGTCCCGGATCTTGCGCTTCACCGAGAGCTTGTCGCCAACCTTCACGCCGGCCTTCGAACCGACGTTGATCACGATCGTCCCATCCGGGGCTGCGTCGGCCACAAGCCCGCTGATCTGCACCGTCACCGTGGGCATTGCGCCCGACTTGGCATTGAGCTGCGTTGCCAGGTCGGAGACGGTTTTCGTGGTGGCCTCGCCCAGCACGGTTTCGGCAAAGTTGCTGCTTTGCATGTTGAGCACGCCTTCGGCGAGATTGCCGTAGTTGCCCCCAGAACCAACGATGCCCGTGCCTTCGCGCGAGGCCTCGCTTTTCGAAGTGATGCTCGCCATGATCTCCGCCGTGCTGGTGTTGATCAGCCGTGCGGTGACCTGCACCACCGCAGTGGACTTGGACCGCTGCACGCCGCCTATGCCGAAGCGGCCGGTAATCCCGCCCAGGGCTCCGCCGCCGACGTTCGTCTTCTTATCGTCACGGCCGAATTGCGTGATGCTGCCCACCACAATCGCGTCCACCCCCAGAACCTTGCCCAGCCGGGCGGCGGTATTGGGATCTGCCCGATCGCTGTTCGAGAAATTCTGCTCCGCGAGGATCTTATCGAGCTCCTTGCGTTCTATCACCGAGTAGGTTCCACCCTGGACCAGCTTGTCTACCAGCAGGTCCGCGATGCCCTTGCCCACGTCCTGGTTGGAGCCGAAGATTGCGGCAACTCCGGTCTGCACCGTCGAATAATCGAAATTCAGTACCGCGATCCGTTTCTTATTCTGTGCCTGCGCCGTTGCCGCGAATACGAACACGCACAACAGCAATACCGCTCTGCGCTGCATCGAGTACCCCCAACAGACCAACCTTATTCAAGATGATGGCTGGAGTCAACCTCTGGTAGTACGCACTACCCTCCAGGAATCGGGGAGGTCCCGGTGAGTTTCGAGCAGAATCTGCAGGATGGACTCGCGGTCCGCGGAGCTCAGGCGGCGGAATGCCGGTCCTTGATCCTCACCGGAGAGTACTTCCCATAGCCGGCGGTAGAGCTTTTCCTTGGCCGGTTGTGGCAGGTCTGCAAAAAGGCGCGAGTCGATGAGGTAGCTGCATGGGAACCGGAACATCCTGTGGGTTAGATCGAACTGGCGCAGACCGCGGCCATGGCTATCGTGCGGCCCGCTGGCGGCGAACTCGCGGGTAAAGTCCGAAACGCCCTTAACCGGCGACTGAAGCGGTGTTTCATCCACGAACAGCATGTACTTCAAAGTCTCTTCCACCAGCGGGTCTAGGCGTTCCAGCGGAGTCCCCGCCGCCATCGCCAGGCGCGTTTCCCAAGCGAGCCGCACCAGCAGGTTGGTCATGCGGGTCTCGTGCTCGAGCACCATCAGGGAGACCACGTCGCTGTGCGGAGTCAGATAGGCGCCGGTGTCGAAGAAGCGGCTCAGATCGGTGATGTTGCTGCCCTCGGAAAGCTCGGGCCCGGACGCGGCGCCGCGCTCGAGCCATCGGTTCCCCATGTGGTACTGTTTTCCGGTGGTGCCGCTGACGTACCAGCCGCTCCAGCGCTGGTCGATCGGGCTTCGGTGGTCCGTGATGTAAGCCTTGCCGGTCAAAATCTGCGCGCCCGAGCGCTCCACCGGCACCGAACGCACCAGGAGTCCCGGCACGCCAAGGGTGGAATTGCCCCAGTGGCACTGGATGCACTCGCCGCGGCGCTCGAATTTGGGGCGAGCCGTTTTTTCCTGGTCGAGCGTATAGAACACGACGCCCTGCCGCGGATCCACGGCCGCGAACTCCAGCACGTCGCCGCCGCGCACGTACCCCACCGAAATCGACGGCGCATGGTAGATTGCCCGCGGCTGTGGCGGGCCGATCTTCGTCGCCTGGAAACTGGTTTTCGAAAACACCAACACCTGCGAGGAGGCCGGCACTTCGAGGGCTCCCAGCACCGCTTTCAGGTAGCCGCGGTCGGGATCGTAGGCGAAGCGGACGCTGCCGGAGTCGATCTGCCGCTGTAACGCGGCCACCAGATCGTTGACCGGCGCCGTGTTGTACGCAATCGCCGGATCGTCGAGCGGCAGCAGCCGGAATTCGTCAACCTGGGCCGCGATGACGAGGCCCCCGACCAGCAGCGCCGCCGCGGGCGCACCAATCCTCACCAATTTTCGATTACCCATTTACCTGCCGGCCAGCTTAAACGCGAACAGCGTATCCCCAGCTCCCACTATTAAGTATTGCGTATTATTGAGCATCCATGTGGACGGCCCGTTGCTCACGCCGCGGTTGAGCCCGATGTGCCACAGCGTCTTGCCGTTGGCGGGGTCGTAGGCGATCAGGTTGGTTCCCGGATCGCCCGTGAACAGCAGCTTTCCGGCCGTTGTCAGGATACCGGCTCCGGCGTTGCCGAAACTGCCCGTAGGATACACGTGGCTCCACGCGATGTTGCCCGTCTTCACGTCCAGCGCTTCCAGCACACCCTCGCTGAGACCGCCGCCGCCGCCGCCCGCATAACCTTCGGGCGTATCCGACGTGTCGTACTGGTATCCGAAGCTGTAGCCGCGCTGGGCGTTCACATAGAGAAGGCCGGTGTCGGGGCTGTAACTGGGAGGCCGCCAGTTGGTCCCGCCGCCGCCCGGAGTGTTGATGAAGGACCCATCCGGCTTCGGCTCCTTCGCCGGATCCGGAATGGGCTGCCCTTTAGCGTCCACGCCCTTGGACCAGTTCACTCCCACGAAGCCCTTTGAGACCAGATTCTTGCCATTAGTCCGGTCGAGCACGAAGAAATATCCGCAGCGCGCCGCCTGCGCCAGAAGCTTGCGATTCTGCCCATTGACTACCGCGTCGAACAGCACAGGTGTTTCCACGTTGTCCCAATCGTGGGTGTCATGAGGCGAAGCCTGGAACCACCATGCCATCTTGCCCGTGTCGGGATTCAGTGCGACGATCGAAGCCGTCCAGAGATTGGCGCCCTTGCGGCTCTGTCCGGCGAAGACCGGGTTCGCGTTGCCTGTACCCCAATAGATCAAATTGAGGTCGGGGTCGTAGGTGCCGGACATCCAGGTCATGCCGCCGCCGTGGTCCATCGCGTTCTTGTTGGGCCATGTGTCCGCGCCCGGGTCGCCCGGTTTCTGAGGGGTGCTCCACCAGCGCCATTGCAGCGTGCCGGTCTCCGGGTCGTAGGCATCGAGATAGCCGCGCACATCCATGGCGTCGCCGCCGACACCGACCAGGATGTGGTCCTTCACGATCATGGGCGCCATGGTGGTGAAGTACTGGAGCTTTTCGTCGGCCACCTTCTTGCGCCATCGCTCCTTGCCGTCTTTGGCATTCAATGAAATGAACCAGCCGTCCGGACCCAGGAAGTAGAGCCAGTCGCGGTACATACCTACGCCGCGATTGCCCACCAGGTGGCCCCCGCGATCCTCCCAATCGTATTGCCAGATGTGCTCGCCGGTGCGCGCGTCGATAGCATAAACGTGATTGGGAATCGTGAAGTAGAGGATGCCGTTCACCATCAGGGGAGTGGACTTGATGGTGGGCTCGCCAACTCCGCGCTGGGCGCCTACTCCGCTGATGCGGTACATCCATGCAAGCGTCAGCGAGTTCACGTTGCCCGCATTGATCTGCGTGAGGCTGCTGAAACGCCGTCCGGAGTAGTCGCCGTTGTAAGTGGGCCAGGCGTCGGCCGGCTGCCGGAACAAGGTCAGCGATTTCAGATCGAGGCCCTGTGCGGTGAGCAACGCGGGCAGCAGGGCAAGAAGCAATCGGGGCATAGTCATTTCAGCGTCGCCAAATAGGTGGTCACGTCATGGATGACCTTGTCGGTATAGGTTTCGAGCAGGCGGCGGTGACCGGCCAGGGGATCGGGCCGCTCCACCTTCACCTGATCGAGCGGCCACGAATGGTAGCGGCCTTCCGCGTCGTAGATGGAGATGTTGAAATCGTCGATCTTCTTGAGCGTGCCGGTCACTTTCTGTCCGGAAGCGAGAGTCACGGTAGCGGGATTCGCGCTTGCGCCGCGGCCTCCGCGGCCGCCGGGCCAGACCCAGCGGTTTTGCAGGTTGACCGAATCCATGCGCGACCCGATTTTGGCAAGGTCGCCCGTAACCGAGTGGCACTGTTTGCAGCCGCCGGCGCCGTTGAAGTACGCCTCTCCGGCCTTGGCGTCGCCCGTGGCGGCATTGCGGTCGCGATAGATCTGGCCATAGAGGCCGCGGTTAGCCGCCATCTCAATCTTCATGTGCAGGAATTCGGCGATCTCGCCAATCTGCTGGGGAGTCAGATTCGGAAATGCCGGCATTCCGGCATCGGGACGGCCCTTGATCAACACGGGGCCGATCAGTTCGCCCTTGTCGTCATGCAGCACCACTTCGGAGCGAACGAGGCTCGGTGCTTCGGCCCCCCGCGCTTCGTTGCCGTGACAGAATCCGCAATTCGGGACATACAGCTTTTCGCCGCGCGCGGCCGTCGCAGCATCGGGCTGCCGGCCCAGTCCGAGAAATTCGCGCGTGCCGCCGCCGCCGCGTCCCCCGCGTCCGCCGCCGCGCCCTCCCGCGGGTCCGCCGCCCTCTTCCTGCGCGCTCAAACTCACCGCCGCGGCGAGTAGCAGTGCCGGCACGGCCCATCTCACCCTCATGGATTTCCCTCTCCCCCGTTTCTCCCGACCAGTCTGTGCCGCAACCCGGACGGAGAACCGTTTCATGCTATTCGCGGCACTCCGGCTTGTCAAGTGATGGCGGCGGGTTATGGCGGCGGGTTGGACAAGGGCGGCGGGACTTCGATATTATTCCACTCGCCCCGCGTTATAAGATGACAGCAACGCGGTATCACTCATGAGGAGGGTGGCCTGTGACGATCCGACGAAGTTTGACGACCCGGTCTTTTGTGCTGGGCTTGGTTTTTCTGTCGATGCTTGGCGCCGTGGCGCAAATGCCGGCCCTGGCGCAAACCGCCAACCCGGGCGGTGGCCGCGGCGCTCCCCTGCCTCCAGGCCAGAACCGCAACGGGATGCACATCTTCCTGTGGGCCGGCCTCAAATCCCACGGTCCCGGCCAACACGACTATCCGCAGTTTCTGGCCGACTGGAGCAAACTGCTTACCGAGCGTGGGGCCGTGGTCAGCGGCGCCCTGCATGCCCCCAGCGCTGCCGACTTGGAGCATGCCGACGTCGTAGTGATCTATAAGGGTGACGCCGGCTTCATGACCGACAGCGACAAGACCGCGCTCGATGCGTTCGTCAAGCGCGGCGGCGGCCTGGTGAGCTTCCACGATTCGTTGTGCGGCCCGGACCCCGCCTATTTCGCCACGCTGCTCGGCGGCGCCAAGAAGCACGGCGAAGTGAACTACACACTGGAAGCTCCGGTCCCCTACACCGTGGTCGATAAGTCGAGCCCGATCATGAAAGACATGTCGGACTTCACTCTGTCCGATGAAGCATTCTTCAAAATGACGTGGGCCGAGAATCCCGCCATTCACGTGCTGGCCAACGCCACGATGGCTCCTACTCCGAGCGCGGGGGAGCACAAAGGCGAGGTCGTGCCCCAGATGTGGACCTATGAGCACACGGTCGCGGGCGGGCAACCCGCGCGCGCGTTCGTATGGATGCAGGGCCACACCTACGCGAACTTTTCGAATTACCAGATTCAGCGGACATTGCTCCGCGGTATCGCGTGGGCTGCCAACAAACCGGTGGATGAACTGGTGGATTATGTGGCGCCGGTGCGTACCGGAGGCAGAGGCGCGCCGAACGCCCCCGCTTCCCGATAGTCGCGAGATATTCATGATTCTTAAACTGCTTCCTGTCGTGCTGTTCGCCGCCGCTGTGCTTCCGGCTCAAAATGGCGACCTGAATATTTACTGGATCGATACGGAAGGCGGCGCGGCCACCCTGATCGTGACGCCGTCCGGCCGTTCGCTGCTGGTGGACACCGGCAATCCGGGACCGGAAGACCGCGATCCCAAGCGCATTGCGGAAGCCGCGAAGCTCGCCGGCCTCAAGCAGATCGACGCCGTGCTCATCACCCACTTTCACTCCGACCACGTGGGCGGCGTTCCCGCGCTCTCCAAGCTGATTCCGATCGCCCGGTACTACGATCATGGCGAATCGATCGAACTCGGCGACGCGCGGTCCAAGCAGATGTGGGACGCCTACCTCGCCGCCGCCGAAGGCAAGCGCACAATCCTGAAGCCGGGGGACAAAATCCCGCTCGACGGCGTGGACATCACCGTGCTGATTGCGAACGGCCAGCCGATCGCTAACCCCGTCAACGGCGGAGGCCCCAATCCGTTCTGCAAGGACGCGCAGCAGAAGCCGCCGGATACCACCGAGAACCAGCGAAGCGTCGGCATCCTGCTCACATACGGCAAGTTCAAGTTCATGGACATGGGCGACCTGACCTGGGACAAGGAAATGGAGCTGGCCTGCCCCGTCAACAAGGTCGGCACGGCCACGCTGTTCCAGGCCACCCATCACGGCTTCCACATGGATTATTCGGGAGCCCCGGCGTTCGTCTGGGCGGTCCGCCCGCAGGTAATCGTCGTCAACAACGGTGCTCGCAAGGGACTCGCATCGGCGAACACCTGGGACACCATGGCCAAGAGTCCGGACATCGAGGGCATCTGGCAGTCGCACAAATCGCTCCGCAACGACGAAGCCCACAACACGCCTGAACAGATGATTGCCAATTTCGATACGGCCGACGGCAACTGGATCCGCGCCACCGTGGAGAAGGACGGCAAGTTTACACTCACCAACGGCCGCAACAATTACAGCAAGACGTACACGGCGCGGTAGCCGCGCCGTGCCGTTACCTCTGGGCCGGCAGGAGACCAGCTTCAGATTGGTATGGCCGATCCGGATTTCCTGGACCAGACTCCTGCCTTCCACCTGACCGCTTCAGACCATTGTCGGCCGCCGGATGGGAACGCACGGACGAACCGGATGGAACCGGTGGACCATGGGCTCGGTGGCCGAGCGTGTCCCGCGCGAGAGTCCCGTGGCGGTGATGACCGTGAGGAAGCCGGCCGGCGACATTCACCGTCCTGCGCGTGGCGGAACCGCAGGCCAGCCACCGATCCTTGGATCCACCGCTCTGCGGCTCGTGCGCCACGCCGAATGTCCGGTGCTGACGGTGCCTTGACAACACCCGGTGTTAGCCGGGGCGCAGCGGCAAGTTGAGAGCGTTCGGCGGAGCTACGCGCCGGGCAGCGCATCCACCGCCCGCCGCAGCTTCCGGTTCACTTCTTCCGCCATCGGCGTCATCCCGGGGTTCTCCACAACCGAAAGCATTTTCGCCGCATCCACGACTCCGGCCCACACGCGACCGTCCTTCTCGTAGACCACGGCGTTGCAGGGCAGCAGGAGGCCGAGATTGATCTCCTCCTGAAGCGCCTGATGCGCCAGCGGCGGATTGCACGCGCCCAATATCGTATAGCGCGGGAAGTCCACCCCGAGCTTCTCCCGCAACTTCGCCTGAATATCGATGTTGCACAATACGCCGAAGCCTTCCGCCTTCAGCGCCGCCTCCATCCGGACAATCGCCTCCTCGAAGGGCAGGCCGACCGGACGCACGTAACCGTATTGCACTCCCGTAGCTGTTTCCATCTGGGATCTTCCACCTCGATTATCGCCCGGGCAGGGCTGCTGCCGTCGCTCGGGTTCAGGAGAAGGCTGAGGCGGGGGCTAACTGGCGAGAGCGTAGGCGCCGCCGCCGCGCTCCAGGCGCTCCTGGCAGGCGACGCAAAGAGTGGACCAGGGCATGGCTTCCAACCGCTTCATCGGGATGGGCTCGCCGCACTCACCGCACAGGCCGAACGATTTGGCCCTGAGTTCATCAAGCGCCTTCTCCACCAGGCGAAGATCGGCGCAGCTCCGATCGAGACTTTGAATCGCGAGCTCGCGATCCGCCATGCTCCGGACATGCTCCATGTCATCGCCTTCCGGGTCTACGGCCAGGCCTTCGCGGCGCTCCGCAATTTCCTTTCGCAACTCATCGCGCTTTTTCGACAGCGATTTTTCGAACCGCTTCTTCTGAGTTGTTGTCATTGTTTGTCCTCGTAAATGCTATTTCCAATCATACGAGCGGGGTCTCGAACATCCCATCCCCATGGCAGGTGAAATTTCCGGGAAAACCTCGTGAACCTGGCAGTGAAGAAGCCACACGCTCGACACTCTGATACGATGTTCCCGGAACCGTAAAAGGAGTCTTTCCCGGAGTGGGCCCTGTTTCCGTCCTGATCGCTTTGCTGGCCGCCATCGCCGCGGCCGCCGTTGTGAATCGCACCTTCCGGCGGCGGTATGCGCTCCGCCTGGCGCTCGCCGGCCTCTTCGTCCTGGCGCTGATGCATGCGGCGCAGGCGACCCGCGACGCTACCCTCTCGGTGCGTATTTTGGACCCGGCGGGCCGGCCGACGCCGGTGCGCGTGCGCCTCGAGGATGCCGCCGGTAACCGGCCCAGGGTTCGCGGCGCGGTTGCGGTCAGCGAGTCCGCCATCCCCATCCCGCGGCAGGCGATCGCCGTGATGTGGGGACAAGACGATAGGGCCGAGGGCTATGCCCTCCAGCCGGACGGTTCGTTCTACGTCGATGGCGGCTTCGATGTGACCCTGCCGCCGGGCGCCTACCGGCTCACCATCGCCAAGGGCTTCGAGTACACGCAGCAGCAGGCAACGCTCAACCTCGCGCCTGATGCCCGGGTGGATCGCGAGTTCCGGATGGCCCGCTGGATCGACATGCCGGCGCGCGGCTGGTACTCGGCCGACGACCATATTCACTTGCGGCGGTCGCCGGCCGATGACCCCAAGATCGCGCGCTGGATCGCCGCCGAGGATATCAGTGTCGGAAATCTGCTGCAGATGGGCGATTTCTGGACCACCTACTTCGCGCAATACGCTTTCGGCGACCGCGGGCGTTACATGGAGGACGGGCGGATCCTGTCGCCCGGACAGGAGGAGCCGCGCACCCCGGAGATCGGTCACACCATCTCCCTGGGCCAACGCGAGTTCGTGCGCTTCCAATCCGATTATTATTCCTACGACCGCCTTTTCGACCGGGTCCACGAACTCGGCGGCCTGACCGGATTTGCCCACCAGGGCATCAGCTTTCACGGCTATCGCGGCATGGTGCTGAACACCCTGCGCGGCAAGACGGACTTCCTCGAGTTGGCGCAATTCTGCGTGACTCCGGGCCCGCTGCCGGTCGAATACTACTATCATTTCCTCGACATGGGCTACCGGCTGACGGCGCTGGCCGGCTCCGATTTTCCGTGGTGCGGCACCGGACCGGCTTACGGGTTTAGCGAGACGCGGGGAGCGCAGATCGGTAACGCGCGTTTCTACACCTACACCAGCGGTGCGCTCACTTTCGAGTCGTGGATGGCCGGCATGAAAGCCGGGCACACGTTCGTATCCACGGGCCCGATGATCGCGCTGACGGTGAATGGCAAGCTTCCCGGCGATACGCTGGATGTCCCGCCGGGGACGGTGTTGAACATTGCGGCCGAAGCTTGGGGACAGGCCGGGCAGGTTCCGCTGAAATCGCTCGAGATCGTCGGCCACGGGCAGATACTGGCACGGTCGGTAGGTGTCCGGGCGGAACGGTTGACCGCGCAGTTGGAACTCAGGCCGGGCCACGGCATCTGGATCGCGGCAAAATGCGAGGCGGGAGTCGGGCAGGTGGCGCACACCACACCGGTTTACGTCACAGTGGACGGGGGCGGCTTCCAGAATCCGGCCACCGCCCGGCGGAATGCGGGGATCTCGAAGGGCTACCTCGAGGAAATCGAGGCGGAACTCGCCAACCCCGGGCGCAACATCGACAACCAAGCCGCCCGTCACCGGCAGCAGTTGGTTCGGCAGATCGCCGAGGCGCGCGCCGTGCTGCGCGGCTTGAAATTCGAGTAGGCGGAACGGCTCGCAACCGAAAAATGCAGTGCTTTTCGCCGGGAGTTACCGGCGAGATGTAACCTTCCGGCCTTTTCGGACGAACATATCTAAGACACAAAACATTGCAGTCGGGAGGATACATGTCGAGAACGATGGCCCTGATCGGGCTTTTGGGGATTACCTTGCTTCCGCTCGCCGCCCAGGAGCAGGAGCAAAGGCGCTCCTGCTGGCTCAGGGATTTCGCATCTCCCGACAGCTCAAAGGTTTACGCTGTCTGCGCTCAGGGCACCGTGTGGTTTACCAAGGACGGCGGCAACAAATGGGAACAACGCGAGACGAAGGCCGAGAATAACCTCCGCGCTATCACCTTTCTCGATGCCAACCGTGGACTCGTTATCGGCAGAGGCGGTACTGTTTTGGCCACCGACGATGGCGGCCAAACCTGGGTTAAACGCGATTCAAAGACCACCGAGAATCTGATGGAGCTTTCCTTTGTTGGAGATGAAGGGTGGGTTTCGGGATATGCCGGCAAGGTTCTGCACACTACCGATGGTGGCAAGACGTGGGAAGATCAGAAAACCGGAACTCGCCAGACGCTCGAGACCATCTATTTCCACGATACCAAGCACGGGTGGGCTGCCGGATGGGCCGGCACTATCCTGCGCACCGAGGATGGCGGCGTCACCTGGAACACGATGAAGGCGGAAAAGGCCACCTGGTCGGTCAGCGCTGTTTATTTTAAGGATCCTCAGAATGGCTGGCTGGTTGGCTTCGCCGGACAGATCCTTCGCTCGAAAGACGGCGGCCTTACCTGGGATACTCAAAAGAGCCCGGTCACCGACGTGCTCTCGTCGGTCAACTTCGAAAAAGGCGGCCGCGGCTGGATCACCTACGATAAGGGTTTCCTGACGAGCGACGATGGCGGTGAAACCTGGAAAGACAACAAGACGGCGAGCCGCTATTTCCTCTGCCGTACTACCGAGGTAGGAAACACCCTGTGGGCCCTCGGACAGTCCGTAATGTTGCGCCACGTCGGCAATGAATGGAAGAAAGTCGATTCCCTGATTGTGGACAAAACCATCACTTTTACATCTCAGCCCATAGCACCGGTTGGTCCCGCAGGCACCAAGTAGGATACACATTCGGGTGGAGGCTTGAAAAGGCCTCCACCGCGTCACTCATTTTCCCTCTCCCTCGCCAAACCGTACGATTGGAACGAGATCCCGTTTTCAGAAGATGTTATACTCTTGGCGCGACGTTACTCGCCCATCACGTTCCGGCTAACGAACTGATCCGTCTCTTTTTCGCCCGAGGGGGTGCGCGTGCTCGATATTTTGATAGTCCGCATAATTTTCGTCCTGGTCCTCGTATTTTCCGCTTACCAACTCCATCCTTTTCAATCTCAACCATGGCTCGCAGCCCTGGGAGGGCTACTGTTTGGCGGCGCCATCATTTTCTTTGAAATCCGGCTCGAACAGGTCAGCCTGAAGCGGCTGATCGGTGCGGCATTCGGATCCGTTCTCGGAATCATCGGGGCTTTCCTGATGTCCCTGGTTTTGAGCCGTGCGTCGCCCGAGCCTTTTCTCCAGGTGTGCCTGCTGCTGCTGATGATGTACGTCGGGCTGGTGGTAGGCGCCAAGAAAGGCGACATGCTGAACCTGGCGGCGCTCGGAGGTCTTTTCGGGGTAGAAAAATCCTCGAAAAAGTCCTTCAAAATCCTGGATACCAGCGTCATTATCGACGGCCGCATTGCGGATATCGCCGAGACCGGGTTTCTCGACGGCGTGCTGGTGATTCCGCAGTTCGTGCTGCGGGAACTGCAGCTTGTGGCGGACTCGGCCGACTCCATGAAGCGCAACCGGGGCCGCCGCGGCCTGGATATTCTCCAGCGCATCCAGAAAATGGTGCACCTCAACGTGCAGATCGTGGAGGAGGACTTTCCCCACGTGCGCGAAGTGGATATGAAGCTGATCGAGCTGGCCAAGGTCTACGACTGCAAGATCATCACCAACGATTTCAACCTGAACAAGGTGGCGCAACTCCACGGGGTCGAGGTGCTGAACATCAACGAACTGGCCAACTCGCTGAAGCCCATCGTGCTGCCGGGGGAAACCATGCGCGTGTTCATCCTCAAGGAAGGTAAAGAGTACAACCAGGGTGTGGCCTACCTGGACGACGGCACCATGGTGGTAGTGGATAACGCCCGGAAGATGATCTCCAAAACCATCGACATCTCCGTCACCAGCGTTCTGCAAACAACCGCGGGAAAGATGATCTTCGGGAAGTTCGATGAGCGGGTACACGCCGCGGCCGCCGGCGCCGACAAGCACGAACGGGTCCGCCGTCCCGAGTCGCAGCCGGTGCCGGGCGTCGCCACCGAGAAAACCACGATAGAATCGTAGAGCACATGAGGATTGCCGTGATTTTGCCCGCCGCGGGCCTGGGCACGCGTATGGGAAGGGGCTCCGCCGAGAGGGCCGGTACCAGCCGCAAGCAGTTCATGTTGCTCGATAACTCGCCCATCCTGATGCACACGGTCCGGAAGTTCGCGGCCTCGGACCGGGTCAACGACATCGTGGTAGCCGTTCGCGCGGACGACCTGCCGTGGGTGGAAGAGATGCTGGCGGCCGAGTTTCCCGGGCCGCGCGTGCGTCTGGTGGAGGGCGGCAACAGCCGCCAGCAGTCGGTGGAAAACGCGCTCGCCAGCCTGAGCGCCGACACGGACCTGGTGGCGGTACACGACGCGGTTCGTCCCTTCATCGACCTGGAAACCATCCACAACGTCTTCGACGAGGCCGCTGAAACCGGAGCCGCCATCGTCGGGGTGCCGGCTGTGGACACCGTCAAGCAGGTCACCCGGGGAACCGGCCACGTCCGCATCCGCGCCACCCTGCCGCGCGAGAAGCTGGTGATGGCGCAGACACCCCAGGTCTTCCGCTACGACATCATCACGCGCGCGTTCCAGTCGGCGCGGGAGGATGGATTCAACGGGACCGACGAGTCCAGCCTGGTGGAGCGCATGGACATCGAGGTCAGCGTGGTGCCGGGCACCGACCGCAACATCAAGATCACCAAGCCCGGCGACATGCACCTGGCGAACCTGTTTCTTCAGGAGGAAATGGGCGCCCGGGAGGCCGCTGGTTGAGCGAGGTACGGGTGGGGCTGGGCTGGGATGTGCATCGCATCGCAGCCGGACGTCCCATGATCCTCGGCGGTGTCGCGGTGGCCTGTGAATTCGGCCTCGAAGGCCACTCCGACGCGGATGTTCTGGCTCATGCCGTCACCGACGCCATCCTGGGCGCCGCGGCTCTGGGCGACATCGGCATGCACTTTCCCGACTCCGACCCGCGCTGGAAAGGATCCGACAGCCTGGTATTCCTGCGCTATGCCAGGGACCTGGCTGGTGCCGCCGGCTTTCGCATCGTGAATGTAGACTCGACCGTGATTCTGGAGCGGCCGAAGCTGAAGGACTACCGTGCCGCCATCCGCCAGCGGTTGGCCGACGTGCTCGAACTCGACGTAGACCGGGTATCGGTGAAGTTCAAAACCGCCGAAGGAGTCGGTCCGGTCGGGGAAGGCCGGTCCGCCGAATCTCAGGCCATCGTCGCGATAGAACGGGTATAGGCGGCCTGCACCCCCGGCGGACGCGCCGGGGGTGCAGGCACACCAGAATATGTCGTTCTTAGCTCGCCTTGAGCAGGCACAGGCGGCGCGCCGCGCGCCGCGCTTTCAAGCGCTCATTGGCCTTTTTCTGCTTTTCGGCGGAAACCACTGTCTGGCAAACATCGCACCGTTTCCGGATCCGGGACCTGGTGACAAATTCGGCGCCGCAACGGCGGCACTTCTTGGTCATTGTCTCCTCTAGCGGGAGAATCCCCGGCTTCTTGGGAAGCAAGTGGGAATAATGAAAGTCACAGTGATTCATAACCGGCACCTCGCCTGATTTGAGATCGCACCCGATCCGGAATACCATATTGCCCGGTGGGGGTTATCGCGCATTCCATACCCCCGGTGCATAAAAACCCGACAGTCCGTTGCCCCCACACCAAACCCGCCGATATCGCGATAATGGATTTTCGGATATAGAAATCAACAGTTTCCGGGGTGGGATGAGACGAACACAAGCTGTGCCGCGGTAACAAACTGTCATGGTTCGAACAATACATCTGCACGTCGTAAGCCGAAACTAGACCGGCTCGGAAGCGGCTGGCCGGTAGGGTTCCGTCGCGGCAAGCAGCTCCCATCGCAAGTGGTTGATATAGAAAAGGAGAACCGGTTCCGAAAAGTCGCTCTTAAATTTTTCGAACACCCGATTCTCCCAACCGTCCGTAAAATACGGCTTCGCATCGACGTCCTTTGCAAAAAAGCCGTTTTCGTGGGGCACTCCTAAAAAGTCGAGCACCTGCGTAATCAACTCCAGCTTGGAAACCAGCACTGCCTGTGCCAGTTCCTTACCGAACTCTTCGTCGCCGCCCTTGATCCGCTCCCAGAACCGGGGCACTGCCTTCCGCAAGCCTTCCGTGTTCACCTTTTGCAGGTGGGCGCGGACCTTGAACGCCTCGTACATCTGATAGGTTCTGAGTTTCCCGATGGAGATGCTACGGATCAATTGTCCAAACGCCTCCTGGCCGAGAGCCAGATAGACATCCGAAATGAGCATAACTTGGTAGCGTACCATGCCCGCCGGGGCATTTGCAGAATCGGGCATCCGATTGGCTTAAGTGGTTACCCCCATTGGTGGGGAGCGTTTCGGCGGGCTGTTCGCGCCGAGGCACGCTAAGATAAGTGTTTGGCGGAATCTACGCGTGAACACAGCCGGCTAACCTATGCTCCGCTACTTTCCATTATTGCCGAGGCTGGACGCGATCGGGATCGTCGATATCCTGGTCGTTGCGTTTCTGGTCTACCAGGCGCTGATGGCGGTGCGGGGAACGCGCGCGGGTCATATCCTCATCGGCATTCTGATCATGGTGTCGCTGTATGCCGTGGCGTCGTGGTCGGGCCTCGAGGCCTTGCGCTTCGTGCTCTCCCTGATCGTGCCGAATATCGGACTGGCGGTCATTGTCCTGTTCCAGTCTGAAATCCGGCGGACGCTTGCGCGCCTGGGACGAAAACGCTGGTTGGGAATGGGCGGCGGCATGCGCGTGCCCGAATCGATCAACGACATTCTGTTCGCCGTGGAGCGGTTGGCGAGCGCGAGGACCGGGGCGTTGATCGTGCTCGAGCGGGACATAGGCCTGCGGACCTTCATCGAGAGCGGGGTGAGCCTGGAGGCGCGGCTTTCCCGCGACCTTCTCCTTTCCATATTTCAACCGGGCCTGCCGCTGCACGACGGCGCGGTCATCGTGCAGAAGGAACGCGTGGCCGCGGCGGCCTGCTTCCTGCCGCTGACAACCAATCCGACGCTTTCGCAACAGTTGGGCACGCGCCATCGCGCGGCCATCGGAATCACCGAGGAGACGGACTGCCTGTCGATCGTGGTCTCCGAGGAGACCGGACGAATTTCGGTTGCCGCCTTCGGCGAACTTATCCAGGGCATCAGCACCGAGGAGGTATCCGAGCGCGTTCACCGGCACTTCGAGATTCAGCGGCCCACTCCCATGCACATCGACGAGTTCGCGGCGGATATTCCGCTCACGCGCGAGGTTCCGGGCGCGCAGGAGAACCCGTCCGCCGACCGGGTGAAACAGCCATGAAGGCGCGTGCCGGACTATATCCCAAGCGCCTGGCGGGGCTGATTTTCGATAACGCGGGATGGAAACTGCTGGCGCTGGCGGTGTCGGTGACTATCTGGGCATTCGTCGCACGCGAACCCGAGCTCGATATGTTCACCTCAGCCGGCCTGGAATACAAGAACCTACCAGACGAACTGGAAATCAGCTCCCCGCCCGTGGACAAGGTATCGCTCGAAATCACCGGATCGTCGGGTAACCTGCGCGCCATCTCCGGCACGGCTCCACCCGAGGTAATACTCGATATGTCGAACGTGCGGCCCGGGCAACGCACGTTCCCGATCGACGATTCCGCCGTGAGGCTGCCACGGGGAGTGCGCCTGCTGCGCTCGGTTCCGTCGGCGGTGCGATTCACATTCGAACTGGCGTTGCGGCGGTTTGTTCCGGTGGTTCCGCGCTTCACCGGCCAGGGAAGGAATGGGTATGTGGTCGGAAACTGGGTGACGAATCCGCAGCAGGTCGAGATTATGGGACCGGCGAGCCACGTAGCGCGGATCGCGTCGGTGGCCACCGATCCGGTGGATGTTTCGGGCGTGATCGGCACGTCCGAGTTCCGGGTCAATGCGTTTCTTGAAGACTCGTACGTGCGCTTTGTCTCGCCGGCGCAAATTACCGTCACGGTGGCCATGAAGAAGCAGTAAGTAAGTGAGTAACTGAGTAACCGAGTAAGTGAATTACGGAGGAATGAGTTTGGCAAAAGACCTGTTCGGAACCGATGGAATCCGGGGCGTGGCCGGCGAGTATCCGCTGGATGAGCGGACGGTGTTCGCATTTGGCGTGGCGCTGGGGCGCGACGCGGCGCGGACGCAGCCCGCTCCACAAATTCTCATCGGGGCCGACACTCGCGAATCGAGCGGCTGGATAGCGGAAACGGTGGCAGCCGGCCTCGAAAGCTGCGGGGGAAAGGTGCGCTCCGCCGGCGTGATCACGACGCCGGGAGTCGCCTATCTGACCCGCACGGGACCGTTCGTGGCGGGAGTCATGATTTCGGCCTCTCACAATCCTTTCCGCGACAACGGCCTCAAAGTTTTCGGCGGCACCGGCTTCAAGCTGCCGGACGCGGAAGAGCACCTCATCGAACGCGAGATATTCAGCATCCTCGAACAAGGGGTGGAACCCGCGCGCAAGCCTCTGGTAGTAGAGGAGGCACTTCAGGGCGAATACCTGAATTCGCTGGCTTCCACGATCGGGGTGCGCTTCGACGGACTGCGCATCGCCATCGACTGCGGCAACGGCGCGGCTTCGGGCCTCGCTCCGGAACTGTTCAGGCGGCTGGGGGCGGACGTTGTTGCCATCTGCACCAACCCGGACGGCCGCAACATCAACCTGAATTGCGGAGCGCTGCATCTGGAGGGGCTGCAAGCCGCCGTGGTCGGCCAGGGCGCCGATTTCGGCGTGGCTTTCGACGGCGACGCGGACCGCGCGATTTTCGTCTCGCGCGCAGGGAAGGTGATAGACGGCGACGCCGTGCTGCTCACGGCGGCGCGCGCCCTGAAGCGTGCAGGGCGGCTGGAGGGCGACACGGTGGTGGCGACCGTAATGTCCAATCTGGGGCTCGAGAAAGCGCTCGAACGCGACGGCATTCGCATGCTGCGCACCCCGGTGGGCGACAAGTACGTGCTCGAGGAGATGGTGCGTGTGGGCGCGACGCTGGGCGGCGAACAGTCCGGGCACGTCATCTTCCGCGACACATCCACCACCGGAGACGGCATGCTCACCGCGCTGCGGATTTTCGAGACCGCGCGGCGGCAGAACACAGGACTCGAAGAGCTGGCCGCCGATCTGCACGTCTTTCCTCAACGGCTGGTGAACGTGCGCGTTCGCGATAAGAAGGGGCTGACCGAGCTGCCGGCGGTGGCCCGGGAGATCCGGCGAGTGGAAGAGGCCTTCGGCGACGCCGGACGCGTGCTGGTCCGCTTTTCGGGAACCGAGCCGCTGGCACGCGTCATGGTGGAGGGGCCTGACCTGGAGCAGGTGGAAAGCTTCAGCTCGAGTATCGCGGAGGTAATCCGCCGGGAAATGGGCGCGTAGCCGGGCTCCCTGGTTTTGCGGACGGGCGGTTCGCATCAGGACATGGCCGCCTGGATCATGGCGCGCGTGTAGCCCACGTTGTAAGCGAGGGCCGCGTAGCCGCCGCCGCCCGGGTAGCCGCTGGCGATGCCGCGGGCTTCCACGTCGTAATCGAGGCGGCGCTGGTGTTCGGGGTAGATCTCGCGCGTGTACTTGCCCTTCACCAGTTCTTTCATCACGGCGAACATGTTGTTGAGTCCTTCGTCGATCCACACTTAGGTGTAGCGCTCGTAGGGCTTCATCACGATCACGTTGCGGAAGTGGACGTGGTTGATGCGTTCGCGCGAGACGAAATAGCGGCAGACCTCCACCGGATCCTCGCCCATTTCGCGTGTCACTCCGCAATCGAAGGTGATGCCGTTGGAAGGGCTGGAGACGATTCCGATGAGTTTCTTCCAGCCGGCCAGGGTGCCCATGATCTGCTGCGAGCCGCGGCTGATGGGAGCGGGCGGGTCGTTGGGGTGCAGCGCGAGGCGCACGCCGGCCTTTTCCGCCGTGGGGATCACCGCTTTGAGAAAGTAAGTGATGTTACTCCACATCTGGTCGAGATTATGGGCGCCCTCGTTGGGGAGCGGAGGCAGGTCTTTGAACTTCATGCCCTTCTCTTCGGGCCGGGTCTGGTACTGCTGCGCGGCCGTTTGCACCAGCTCGTAATCGAAGCCGGTCCAGCCGGAACCGGCGCGATCCTTATCGATCTCTTCGAAGTAACCTTCCATGGCGCGATGCGCGTAGAAGTTGTACTCGACCACGGGGAGCCCCGCCTTACCGGCGGCCACAACGGACTGCTTGATCTTCTCGATCTCCTGGTCGCGCTTGTCGCCGGGACGGCCGTAGAGGATGTCCGGGGAGGTGCCGATCATCAGGTTGCCGACGGTAATCCCCACCTGTTTAAAGCGGTCCATGACGGTGGTGAGCCCTTCCACGGTCCAGGGCAGGGTGCCGGGACCGCCGCCGAGCACGTAGTTGACGCCGAGCTGCTTGATTCGGCGGGGTCCGGCGAGCGGGTCGAAAGGCCGCTGGCGTCGACACCACCCGCGCCGCCGCGTGCCGCGCCGCGCCCGCCGGGGATGCCCCCGCCGTCGCCTGTTCCGAGGGCGATTTTCGGCGTATCCCAGCCTTCCTTCGGCGGCGCCGGGACCTGTGCCGCGGCGACCGGCGCGGCTGCCGGCAGCAACCCGCCGGAGCCCAGAATTTCGATAGCCGTTCTGCGTGTGAATTTCATCGAAGCGAGTATATACGAGTGCGCCGGCGAGGTCCGTGCCGCGGTCGGCGGCCTCTTCCGGAGGCTGGACTCCGAAATTAGATAGAATGGAAGCAGATGAATTTGATCCGAATTGCTATCGGCACGGCGGACGGTGTGTCCGTGAGCGGCCACCTGGCGCGGAGCGCGTCGTTTCTGGTCTTCGAAATCGAAGGAGGCGCGGTGCGGGCGCGGGAGGAGCGGCTGCGGGAAACCGGAGAGTGCGGCAACCACAAAACGTTCACCGAACTGCTGGACGGCTGTGGCGCCGTGCTGTGCGGCGGCATCGGACAGGGCGCGCGCGATTCGCTGGTGCGGGTGGGTATCCGGCCGCTGATCTTGAAGGACCAGCTCAGCGTGGAGCAGGCGCTGGCAGGCTATCTGGCAGGCACGCTGTCTTTGACCGACGAGCTCGTCTGTCTCTGCGGCGACCACGCGCATTGAGGCTGGGGGCTTTCGGCTTTCGGCTTTCGGCTTTCGGCTATCGGCGGTGAGAACAGCGATCAGGGGCGCGACGGAACGGGTTGCTGCGTCTTCATGCGGTCCTGACGCAAATTGAGGAGATGGAGGCCGGACTCGTACTCCACCATCTTCAATGCCATTTCCAGTGCTTCGGCGGTGACCTCGGAATGGGTTTGTTTTGTCAAATTGTTGATGTCGACGGCGGCGGGAACTTCGGCATCCTCTTCTTCGGTCAATTTGCGGAAACGGAGGGCGCGATTGGTCTGGAGAACGCGGAGTTCGGCCTGCGCCCGGTAGAGGGCGCGCTGGGCGCGGGCCTGATAGCGGGTGAGGCGATCGAGGACGGTGGTGATCTGGGGGTCGGTGAAGTCGGCCGCGGCGCCGGTGGAGACTTCGGCTTCGATGCGGCTGAAGCGCTGGAGATTCCAGGCGGCGTGGAGGATTTCCTGGAAGGCGATGGTTTCGAGGGCGCCCTGGGGATCGAGTTCTTCGGAGAGGGAGCGATGAAGGGCGGCGAATTCCTCGTGTTCGTCGTCGCGGATGACGGGATAGCGCGCGGTGAGGCCGTGGCGGACGGCGTTTTGGGAGACGCGCGCTTTGCCCTCGGCGGTGCGCGGTCCGGTGGAGAAATGGGCGTTGGCCTGATTGGCGGTGAGCTGTGCTGGGGAAGCCATGAATGTGTCCTTTCGCAGGAGACGGTAGCACTGCGACAGGCGGGGAGTGGCGGGGTGGATTGGGAAGTGGTTGAATCGGAAGGGGAAAGAATTTTGATTTTGGTGTCAATTGCAGATTGCAATAGCGGGCCTACTCCCGCACTTCGGAGATGCTAGAATGGCATTGACGGATGGGTTGACCCAGAGCATTGTGCCAAAATGAATACACGTCTTGTGATTGATAAGGCCGGTCGCGTCGTGATCCCTAAACCCCTTCGGGAAGAGTTGCATCTGGAACCGGGTGACTCTCTCGAGATGGAAAGCACTGGGGAGCAGATTACCCTACGACCAGTAAGGGGAACGGGGCCGCTTACTAAAGAATGCGGCGTGTGGGTCTTCCACGCTGCGCAACCCCTAACCGCTTCCGCCACCGATGAAATGCTCCAGCAAATCCGCGAAGAACGTGACCTCGCAAATCTCGGCACGGGCGAATGAAGGCGTTTTTCGACACGTCAGTCCTGGTGCCGGTATTCTACGGGGATCACATTCACCATATGGCAAGTCTGGATCGGTTCATCCAGTTCAACAAATCGACGGGTTGCTGCGGAGCCCACAGCCTCGCTGAAGTGTACTCTACACTGACCCGGATGCCGGGGAAACACCGCATCAGCGGGGAGCAGGCCATGTTATTCATTGGCAGCATCCGAGAGCGCCTTTCAATCATCGCCCTGGACGGCGATGAGTACGCGAGCGCACTGGAAGCGTCGGCTGCTCGGGGTATCGTCGGTGGCGCCATCTATGACGCGATGCTTGCGCACTGTGCAATCAAGGCGAAAGTGAAAGCGATATTCACCTGGAACAGCCGGCACTACGCACAGTGCGAAGAGCAAATCGCTCGATTGTTACGGACCCCATAGCGCTTTCCCGCGTTCACGGCGGCGCCGATGAGGCACGGCCCGACGCACCTGGTGCAGATGCTTTTCTGCCACCTGTCAATACGGTAGGTAACCGGCATGTACCACCTCCATCCCGTCGAACGTCCGCGCATCCGGCAGCTTCGCCACCCAAGCGGCCACGGGTCTGTACGGCAACTACGGGCTGCGCGGGTCAGGTGCCTACCGGCCGGCTTCCATGCCCGCGTTCACGGCGGCGCCGATGAGGGACACCTCGTTGCCGGCGGCTACGACTTCGAACATGCTTCCTTGAAGCGGGGTCATGGTGACCATCTCCTGCAAGAGCATTGTCAGGAGTCCGATATCCACGAATTGGGCGTTGGGGCCGGCGATGAAGAATCTGCCGGGTCCTTCCAGGTGGACGCTGCTAGCCGTGGCCGCCGCCAGCGCGCGATGCCACATGCGGACGAAGTCCACGCAGCGCTGGTCGCCGGCGCGCGCGGCTTCGAAGACCTCCTCCGGCTCGAGGTCGAGAAAACGGAGACGCATGGCGCGGATCCCCATGATCCCTTCCAGGTGCCCGATGCCGCCGCAACCGCAGTAGCGCTCCTTCGGGTCGAGCGTCACCACCGAGTGGCCGGCCTCCCAGACTCCCTCGGTATGGGGATAGCGTCCGAAGCCGATGCCGTTTCCGAGGGTCCAGACGCGGATCAGGCGTCCCATGTGTCCCATGGTCGCGGCGATGCCGGCGGCCAGCGCGCCGGCGTTGTTCAAGACCAGCACGGGGGCCTCAATGCCGCGGGCGCGGAGCGCCGCCTGCAAGTCGTCGCGCATGCGCATGCCCTTGGCCTGGGGCAGGTTGGGCGACTCCTCGATGACGCCGTCGCGCACGATGCCCGGCACCCCTGCGCCGACCGCGTCGATGACGCCATCGGCTGCCGCCGCGACGATCAGTTCCACTGCCCGTTCGAGCACCTCCTCGACGGGCAGCGACTTCAGATCGAACGGTTCGCTGTGCTCTTCCGGGTAGGCCAGAGGAGGAGCGACCAGCCGGTTGTCCTCCACCAGGCCCACCCGGATGTACCGCGTCACCAGCACGCCGATAGTCCGCGCCATTCCCTCCTCCTATATACGAGCCAGCTTGTTCACCCCGTTAAAGGCCGCGGCTTTGTAGCATTCGGCCAACGTGGGGTAGTTGAAGACCGTGTCCACGAAGTAATCCACGGTGCCGCCGAGGATCAGCACGGCCTGGCCGATGTGCAGCAGCTCCGCGGCGCCTTCGCCGATAATGTGAACACCGAGCAGCGCCCGCGTCTCGCGGTGAAAAATCAGCTTGAGCCGTCCGGTGGTGTCGCCGCGGATCTGCCCGCGCGCCGTTTCGCGATAGTAAGCCACGCCCACCTCGTAGGGCACATCCTCATCGGTGGCCTGCTCCTCGGTTTTGCCGATGAACGAGATTTCGGGAATGGTGTAGATGCCGTACGGATAGGCCGCGGGATTGGTGGTGACTGTCTTACCGAAGGCGTTCGCCGCGGCCAGGCGCCCCTGCTCCATCGAAACAGAAGCCAGGCTGGGAAAGCCGATCACGTCGCCCACGGCGAAGATGTTTGGCTGGGAGGTGCGGTAGTCCTTATCCACCGGAATACGGCCGCGCGAGTCGGCCGCGAGGCCGGCCGCCGCGAGGTTGAGGTCGTCCACATTGCCTTGGCGGCCGACGGCGTAGAGCAGCGCATCGCCGAGGATCCGTTTTTTGCTTTTGAGGTTGGCGACGACGCCTCCCTCGGGACTCTCCTCCACGATGTCGACTTCTTCGTTCAGCCGCAAGGTGACGCGGTGATCGCGCAAGTGGTAGCTCAAGGCCTCCACCATTTCCGAGTCGGCGAATTCGAGCAGGCGCGGACGCCTTTCCACCAGAATCACGCGCACGCCGAGCACCGCGAACATGCACGTATACTCGACGCCGATGACGCCGCCGCCCACGACGATCATGGTCCTTGGGACGGCCGTCATTTGCAGGATCTGATCGCTGTTGATGATGGTACGGCCATTGATCGGCACAAGCGGAGAATGCGAGGGCCGCGTTCCGGTTGCGATCACCAGGTAGGGCGCCGCGAAATCCGACTGCCCGCGCGCGCCGGTCACGCGGACGTGAGTCGAATCGAGGAGGCTGGCCTGGCCGTAGACCACGTCGATGCCGTTACGCGCAAGCTGGGCCTGGGTGACGTCGATTTCGGTCTTCACCACCTGCTGCACGCGGAAGCCGAGGTCGGCCATGGCCACCTTTTCCTTGACGCGGTAGCTCACCCCGTAGATGCCCTGGTAGTTGTACCCGGAAAAGTGCATCACGGCTTCCCGCATGGTCTTGCTGGGGATGGTGCCGGTATTGATGCTTGTGCCGCCTACGATCTCGCGCCGCTCGACCACCGCGACGCGCTTGCCGTATTTGGCTCCCTGGATCGCGGCCCGCAAGCCCGCCGGTCCCGATCCGATGACGATAAGGTCGTATTCCTGCATGCGCGGCTACAGGATTATAGTGTAGCGGAGGCGCGGGATCAAGAAACCGCCTTACGGGCGGGCGCGGCGGCCGCGGATGAAAATGCCGCTCGCGGGGCCGCGCTGAACCTCACTGAAACAGAAGCTGCGCATAGTCGCGCAGGTACACGCGCCAGTTGATCCAGGTGTGCCCGCCGTCGCTGACGTGATACTCATTCCGTATTCCCCGGCGGGTCAACAAGTCGGAAAGCCGCTTTGCGCCGTCGCCAATCAAGGTGTCCTTCGACCCGACGCCGATCCAGAAGAGCTTCACCAGCTTGTTCGTTTCGGCGGGATGCGCGAAGAATTTCTCCTCGTTCCTGGTTTCGAAATCGGGGTTGATGTGATCGTGCCAGCCCATGCTCCACACGCCGATGTAAGCGAACTTATCGATGTTCCGCGGTGCGATCCGCAGCGTCTCGGCACCGCCCATAGATAGTCCTGCGATGGCCCGGTTCGGCTGACTGGCGAGGACCCGATAAGTTTTCTCCACGTAGGGGAACACGCTGCCCAGCAGGTCTTCGCCGAATGCGTCGTGGGTGCGGGACATCGCGGCCGACATGTCGGGCCGGCCGCCGGCTGTGGTGGGTGCCGGCGCCGGGCGCGCCGCCGGGTCAGGGGCCAGCGTTACGCTGCCGTTTGGCATGATCACGATCATGGGCTTGGCTTTCTTCGCCGCAATCAGGTTGTCCATGATGAACCCGGCACGCCCGATGGTGCTCCATCCGGAATCTTCGTCACCGCCGCCGTGAATCAGGTACAGGACCGGGTACTTCGCAGTCCCACCCTCGTACGCGGGCGGAGTGTAGATATGCATGCGCCGCATTTCGTGGAGGTTCCTGGAGAAGTACCAGGCCTGGCGGATTTCGCCGTGCGGCACCTGGACATTCGCCTCGAACGCGGCTTCGGGTCCGGGCACATAGACCATGTTCTCGAGCGAGGAGACTCCGCGCTTGACCTCCGGATTGCCCGGGTCCATGGTGCGGACTCCATCGACGGTGAGAGTGTAGGAGTAGAGGTCCGGGGTCAGCGGACCCACCGTTAGGGACCAGACGCCGCGGTCGTCTTTGGTCAGGTTGCCGGCCGTGCCAAGGCCCTGGGCCACCCAGTCGCCGGTGAGGGTGACGGCGTTTGCCTTGGGCGCGTCGATCCGGAAGACGACGCGATGATCCGGGAGCACCTCCGGCGAGCGGGTGGGGGGATTGCGCTGCGGGGCCTGGGCGCACAGCAACGTCGCACCCAGGGACCCCAGAACGATTCGACCGATGAAGCGATTCATTAGACCGGCACCGTCCTACTGAAACAGCAGCGGGGTGAAATCGCCGAGGAATTGCCGCCAGATAAACCAATAGTGCGGTCCGGGCGCTTCGTGGTACGACGTGGTGAACCCCGTCTTCTTCACGAGTTCAGAGAGGGCCACGGTGCCGTTGCGAGCCATGTCGGTGGTGCCGGCGCCGAGCCAGTAATACTTGACGCCGCTTTGCTTCAGGGCGGTGAGTTGTTTTTCGAAGGTCGCGTCAATCCGCCCCCCGCCGCTGAACACGCCGATATAGCCGAAGACGCCGGGGTTATTGTTGGTCGCGGCAATGGTGTGGCCGGCGCCCATCGAAAGGCCTGCGATGGCGCGGCTGTTTTTGTTGGCGATTACGCGGAAGTTGCGCTCGATGAAGGGGACGATTTCCTTGACGAGGCTATGCGGGTAAGAGCCTTCATAAGGCTGCGCGGGCCTCGCGGCGGGCTGCCCCCGGCCCGCGGCACCGGCCGGCGCTCCCGCGGCGCCTCTGCCGCCCATTCCCTGCGCCGCCTGAACCGGAGGCGGAGCAGGCGCGGTCACGGAACTGACGGCGGGCGTGGGGCCGAAACCGTAACCCTGCGACACGGTCTGAGTCGCGTTGCCATTAGGCATGACGACCAGCATGGGTTTGATTTTGCCGGCGGCCAGCAGGTTATCCATGATGATGCTGGCACGGCCCATGGTATTCCAGGCATCCTCATCGCCGCCGCCGCCGTGCAGCAGGTAGAGGACGGGGTAGCGCGCGGAGCTGGTGTGATAGTTGGGAGGCAGGTAAACCATCATGCGGCGGCCCTTCTGCTTGAGGATTTCGGAGGGGTACCAGACCGCCTCCACCGAGCCATGCGGAACGGATTTGAAATCCCACAGATCCGATGCCGGACCGGAAATCATCAGCAGGTTCTCATAGCGATTGCCGTCGCGCTGCAGTTCCGCGTTGCCGGGGTCGAGTACCTTAACGCCGTCCACGGTGAATGAGTAGCCCCACATCTGCTCGCCGAGGGGCCCCACCGTCACGGACCAGATTCCCTGGTCGCCCTTGGTCATCGGGATGCCCATTCCGTTGTCCCAATGCCCGTCCACCTTCACTTCTTCGGCTTTCGGAGCGAGCAGCCGGAAGGTGACCCGCTTGTCGGTCAGGATTTCCGGAGAGACGACGCGGGGTCCGCGCCCGCCTCTACCGGGAGCGGCCTGGGCCGCAGGTTGGTTGGGAGGAGCCTGAGGCGGCGCACCCTGAGAGAATGCCGCCGGAGCGAACAGGAGTGGCAGAAGCCCGACTCCAATCCAGTTTCGTCTTGCTGTCTTCATCGTTGACCACCTCTCATGTGTTGGCCTGCTTGCCTGGGTCTGCGCGCCGATCACCGCAGTACTCCGCTGAGTTCCGCCTGGCGGACGAGATTATCGGCATCCTCCCGCAGCAGGAATCGTTGTTCGACCAATTGCCGAGCTGCGTCGCGGACTTTCGCAACGTAGCGCTCGTGAGATCCATAGCGTTCTTCGAGAGAGGGACGCGGGTCGCCGGACGCGAGCCGCTCCTCTTTCGTTCGCGCAAATGGAATGAAACCGCCCGCGAATCCGCATGCGCGGCCTTTCAAGTAACCGGATGCAGTCACGTTCCAACCCAAGTAACTGCCGAGCGGCGCCTGGCTCCAGACCGACGGAACGCCGCCGAGTTCGTTTCCGTCGGCGTCCGTTTTGGGAACCAGCATTGGAACGGCGCCCCGGACTGAGGGAGGCTGAAGGGCGATGGCGCCGGAGAGATCGTTGTACCGGAATGAGGCGCCGAAGTCGTAGTCCGGCAGAACATTCATCATGTTGTCCGGGAGCGGTGAGCCTGGGATTGCGGGGAAACCCATGGCGCTGTGGACGGGCGGGACCAGCTCGCCGCGGGCGATGGTGGGATAGCGGCTCTCGGGCGGCGCCACGTTGTGTGCCGCCCATTCGGTCAGCGCGAGCCGCAGCGCGCGCATCGTCTCCGCGGTGGAATTCGGATTATCGGGCAGGGCGCAGGCGCGGCCCGCCGATCCTGGCGCGATCACCTGGAACCCGCCGCGCCCGCCGCCATGCGTCACGCCGGGGAAGTAGTATCGCCGCACCTCCGGAGGCAACGGAATGTCGCGGTCCGCCCGAGTTCCGACGAGGCCTGGCGACATTCGCAATCCCCAGAATTCGCTGGATCCGAACGTCTCCACGATCTTGGGACAGGTGCGGCTCGCACGGCAACGGTCGAGCAGGCTTGCCTCGGGCCGGCCCCGCATTTCATCTTTGTAGGGACTCCACCACAAGACGCCCTCGCTTCCCGGCTCATAGAGACTCGCCGCACCGCCGGGAATGGCAAAGCGGAAATTCAGCGGAGTCTGCCGGGCCGCGATATTCGGGTTGACCCCGTTAAAAACGATGCGCTTCGACTCGTCGGCATTGAAGCCCAGGTGAAGGAAAGTCTTGAGATAGTTGCCCGACTGCGAGGTCCCAAACGCGATGGCGCATTGGATCAGACCGCTGGCCGGATTGGCCAGGCCGTTGTCGTCCCTGGCGGCGTAACGCAGGAAGGAGACCAGATCGCGCGTAGCGGCCAGCCCGATGCCGAGCACCAGCGGATCTTTCGCGGTGTAGACCACCTGGTACAGGAGAGCCGGATCGAACCCTTCTTTGAGGCAGATCCGCGATGGGTCCGGCTCGCCGGGAAACGGGGTGGTCGCGCAGTTGGCGAAGGCCCAACCGGCAGAGGGGATGGGAACCACCTGGCCGTCATCGGAGGCTTGTTTCGTCAGCAGGGCGTTGGCGGAGTCCAGCGTGGCCGGAGTCTGGTATCGCAAGCCGGCGTATCCACCTGTCAAGGAAGCGGTGGAGCCGCGCGCGTTCGCAAAGCGATAGATTACCGGCCCGGTGATGGAGGAACCATCCGCATTTCGCGCCACAGGTACGGTGATGGTTTCCAAACCGGGACGCGGCGTGAGATCGCCTTGCCAACCGCTGCTCAGCACAATGTGTCCGGCGGTGAGCGCATCCGCCGGCGGCCGCGCATTCAGGGGCGAGTTGCCGCGGTTGGGAACCTCGTACCACAAAATGCCGCTGGTACGGGCCGGGTCCAGAGGGCGCAGCAGCGTGAAGGTGGCGGAGTATTCGACTTTGCCGCGACCGTTTCGAGGGGCCAGCAGAATGTCGTTGACGATTTCGTTGTGGGAGTCCCGAGGATCGAGTTCGCCGTAGAAGCGGCCAACCAGGCGCTCGTATTGCCCCGCGCGGCCGAACGACTGGCCCGAGAAAGCGGGCGACTCGCGAGTCTCCACCGCCATCCGGAGCACGCGCGCATCGGAGCGCGGCGCTGCCAACAAGGCTGCGAACAGCACAATAGCGCGCGGGCCGATTCTTCTGGAACCCATCAAGTAGTCCATGACGCTTCCGATCAGCGCGCCTCCGCACACGCGAACGACGCTGCTTCATCGATGCTTCCCGATCCGTCCCACCGCGCGACCTGCGGAAACGGGCAGAGAGGTCGCGTGCGGTCCACCTTCCCGCCGGTAGAATGCGAGGCCACAATTCGATTCGGCGCGATTCCCTGGGTTACCCAGGAGTCCAGCGCTTCGAGCGAATCGAACTTAGTGGGACCGGGGCCACCGGAGCAGTGCCCCATACCCGGAACGAGGAACAGGCGCGCAAAGTCCGACATGTTCCGCGGGCCGCCGACGGCGCTCTGGACGTCCTCGAAATAGCGGATGGTATTTTCCGGCGGGACCACTGGATCCGCCCATCCCTGGTAGACCAGGAGCTTGCCGTTGCGCTCCTTGAAGCGGGTCAAATTCGAATCGTTGGACGCTAGAAACGCCATCTTGGCGTCGGCATAAGCCATGTCGCGGTCGAAATCGAAAGTGCGGAAGTCCCAGTTCGGATCGGCGAACACCCAATAGCGCCAGAAATCGACGCGCGCCGGTTCGGGGTGGCCGACGAAGTAGCCGGACCAGCCGCCGGGCCGGGGACCGCCGCTCGATTCGCTGCCGCGTTCCCATCCGGCGTAGAGTTGCTCGCCTGTGCGCGGATTGCGCGCGCCGTCATAGACCGCGCGAACCGCTTCCACTTGCGCGGGTGTGAGACAGTCCGGCTTGTCGCCCGCCTGGCAGCGCAGCGCGGCCGGGTCGAACCGGCAGGCGCGCGGGTTGCCGAGCAGCCCGTCCTTCACTCCGTCGAGGGCGTCGCAGGCGGTCACGACGGCTTGATAGAGGGCAGGCAATTTGGACGCCGGAAGCGTCTCGGCGCCATCCTTATGGGTTGCGAGCCAGGACCACAGAAATCCGGCATTGAGGCGTACGCGGTTGTTGCCGGGCGCGCCGGCGACGATGCCGTCGTAATCGGCGGGAAAACGCTGCGCCTCGGTAAGCGCCTGCTGGCCTCCCGTGGAGCATCCGGAAAAGTAGGACTGGTCGGGAAATCGCCCGTAGTGGCTTCGCACGGCCAGTTTCGCCGTCTCCGTCATCAGGTGCACGGCGCGGTAGGCCCAATCGACGATCTTTTCGGGATGCCCGACGCCGAATTTCAAGTCGCCGCCGGAATGGCCCGTATCCGATCCCGCCGCGGCATACCCTTTGCGGAGGGCCGCTTCCATATCGGAATATCCGATGGCGCCCGAGTAGCCGCCGTTACCCGTTCCGACGAGTTTGCCATTCCATGCTCCGGCAAGGGGGAGCCAGACTTCGATGTGAATCTCGGAATCGGCGACCGGCCTCGCCACGGCTTGAACCCGGCAGAATGCAGGGAAGGAGCGTGCGCCCGGGCCGGGTGCTCCGGAGGCCGAGAACGGTCCGGCCGGCACAGACACCGCGGAGGTCACGGTGGTCGATTCGATGGTCAGAGCTGCCAGGCTCTCACAGGTCGCCGCCGGTGATGCCGGGGTCAGGAACGCGGCCAGAATTGGCAATAGACGGATCGTGCGGATTGGGCCGGATTGACGATCCATCGGAGAAAGACCTCCATTACACGACTTGGAATTACATCACCGATCATACTCCCGTGCGCCGGCGGCTATCATTCACGATTCCAAATATCAGTTATCGGAGCATTCTATAAGTCGTTCGCGATGGGTTTGCATATAATCGGACCTGAGTCAGACCTTACCCGGCTCAACGAACAGCCGAACAGTCAATCGAGGCAGGACCAACAAGATGTTTTGGATTCGAACGGCAGTAGTCAGCGGCCTGGCAGCGCTGATTGTCACCATCGGCCCACCGGCAGCCGCACAGAGGCTCGCGCCTGGGCCGCAGGTTATCACATTTTTGTCCGACGTCGACGATTCGGAGCAGCCTTACGCGCTGTACCTTCCGAAGAACTACGACGAGAAAAAGAAATATCCGCTCGCGATCATGCTTCACGGAGCGCAATCGAACCACCGGTTGGCTTTGAAGCGCGTCTTCGGCTTCAGCAACCAGCAGGGTGAAAACGATCTGGAAGCGAGCCGGTATTTCCAGGCTTGGGCGGACGTGGATTTCATCGTGGCTTCCCCTTATGCCCGCGGCACCATGGGATACAAAGGAATCCCCGAGAAAGACGTGTGGGACGTGGTGGCGGACGTGAAGCGGCGGTTCCATATCGACGAGGACCGGACCTATCTGACCGGCCTCTCGATGGGTGGCGGCGGCACGCTATGGATCGGCCTGACGCGTCCGGATGTGTGGGCTGCCATTGCGCCCACGTGCCCCGCCCCGCCGTTCGGGACGGTGGAGCGGGCTGGAAACGCCCTCAATTTCCCGGTGCATTTTTACCAGGGGGGCGCCGACCGCACGGTAGATCCGGAAGGCACGCGCCAATGGCGCAAACGGCTGGAAGACCTGGGCACGACGGTGGAGTACACGGAGTATCCCGGGGTTGGCCACAACTCCTGGGAGAACGCGTATGCGGATGAAGCGGTCTTCAAGTGGTTCGGGCAGTTCAAGCGCAACAAGTTTCCCGACCGCGTCCGTTTCACCACCGATTCCTACCAGTACAGCGGCGCTTACTGGGTGGCGTTCGAGAAGCTGACACCGGGAACGTTCGCCAAGATCGACGCGAAGTTCACCGGGCCCAACCGCATCGAAATCGCCAGTTCGGATCTGGACGCGTTGACGCTGAACCTGGCGGGTCACCCGAAATACGCCAGGGGCCGCCCGGTGGAGATCGCGATCGACGGCGTCACGCTGAAGGCTTCCGGGGATTCGATCGGCCTCACTAAGGTCAACGGCAAGTGGAGCCCCGGCAAGTACGATCGTCCGCCGAACGCGAAGCGTGCGGGCCTGGAGGGACCGCTGGGCTCGGCGATCGACCGCAGGCACGTGTACGTGTTCGGGACGGCGGGCAACCCGTCGCGGGAAGAGGTACAGAGCCGCCGGGAGGTCGCCAACAAGACAGCGTCCTGGGGGAACAACGCCGTGAGCGCGTCACGACTGGCTCTCAATATTCGCGCCATTTCCGACACGCAGGTTCGGCCGAGCGATCTGCAAACCTCCGATCTGGTTCTGTTCGGGACGAAGGAAACCAATACGGTGATCGCCAAGTTCGCGGACCAGCTGCCCGCGCACCTCAGTCCGGCGGCCGACGATTACGGCCTGATCTACGTTTACCCGATAAACGGCCACTATTTTCTCATCGGTTCGGGAAAGCCGTGGTTCCCCTTGACCGACCCTCAATTCGGCGGCGGCGGAAGAGGCCGGCCCACCGGCGGCACTCCACCCCCAAGGCCGAATATTTCCGAGGGAATCGATTTCTTCGCGCCGGCGCAACGTGCGCTTACGAAATGGGGAGACTTCATTCTGTTCAAGGGCGACCCCTCGAACATCGTCGTGCAAGGCCGCTTTGACGATCAATGGCGGTTTACGGCAGCAGACGCCGAGAAGCTGAAAGCGACTGGAGTGGTAGCCGTTTCGGCCGCGCGATAGGGATCGGGAGACCGGCTCTCAGGAGCCGGCGATCTGCTTGCACTCCGCCACGAGCACATTCAAAAAGTTGGCCGCCGCCGGCGCAAGCTGGCGGCCCGCTTTTCGGATAGCGACGATATTCCGGGTCAGCCCCGGATAATCCACGACCCGCGATGCCAGCCCGCTCAGTTCCGAAACTTCCAGTGTGGACGAAGGAAGGAACGTCACTCCGAGCCCTGCCTTTGCCATTCCGACCGCCGATGACATATAGGTCGCCTCGTAGGCAGGCGCGGGGATGTGGCCGATTGAGCTGAAGGCGCGATCCACCAGCATGCGAACGCTGCTTTGAGAATCCATGAGAATCAACGGATAGTTCACCAGATCCTTCAATCCGATTTTCCGCTTGCGCGCCAGCGGGGAGTCAAGGGGAAAGACGACGCGCATGCGATCGGTGAAAAGAGGGAGCACCTGGATGGACGGATCGGGCTCGGCGAAACTACCGACTCCAAAGTCCACTTCGTCATTCCGCACCATGGCGATGACCTTCTGAGCCACGGCATCCTTCAAGCTGATGGCGATGCCCGGATGACCCGCACGGTAGCCCGCGATAATCTTCGGCAGGATCATGGAGCATGCGGAGGGCAGGGCGGCGATGCTGACCGTCCCGCGCACTCCGGCGGCCATGTCGTGGGCGTGCGCCACTACGGTCTCGAGTTCGCGGAGGATCCGCTGCACGACGGGCGCCAGTTGCTGCCCGATCTTTGTCAGTCGAACGGTTCGCGTATTGCGGTCGAGCAGCCGGACGCCCATGACTTCTTCGAGTTGCCGGATCTGCACGGTCAATGCGGGCTGCGAGATGTGGAGCAACTCCGCGGCGCGTGTGAAGTTCCCGGCGGCCGCTACGCTCACGAACGCTTCCAGGTGCCGCAAATTGAGGTTGGTCATGCGCCGGACCGCCTATCAGAATACGTTATCACCGGATGGGGAGATTCATTCGAGCTGCTTATCAATGATATTTGGCAATGCGAATTGTCCGGGCGGGTCTCTGCCCGTAGAATTGGAAGGGCGCACGCGTCGAATCGAGCAGTCCCATGACATCGAACAATGGAACGAATGAAATCCGGAGCCCGAAGCCGCTGGACGGAGTCCGCGTGCTGGACTTTTCGCATGCCCTCGCCGGTCCTCTCTGCACTCTTCTGCTGGCGGATTACGGTGCGGAGGTTTACAAGCTGGAGGCGCGCTCGGGCGACATGGGAAGGGGCTGGGGGCCGCCATTCGCGGGCGGCGACGCTCATTTCTTTCTGGGGCTGAATCGCGGCAAGCTGGGGATCTCCATCGATTTGAAGCGGCCCGAGGGTCTCGATTTGTGCCTGCGGCTGATCGACACGGTGGATGTAGTGCTCGAAAACTTCCGGACTGGCGCCATGGACCGGCTCGGCCTGGGGTACGCAGCCTTGCACGAGCGCAACCCCCGGCTGATCTACTGCTCGATTTCGGGATACGGCCAGCACGGGCCTTCGCGCGACGAGGCCGCGATGGACCTGGTGGTCCAGGCCTCGAGCGGTCTTCTGAGCATCACGGGGACGGAGCAGGGCGAACCTACACGGTGCGGTTACGGGGTGACGGACGCCACCGCCGGGCTCTTCGCTGTGATCGGCATTCTCCTGGCGCTGCGGGCGAGGGAAGCCACGGGCACCGGCCAGTACGTGGACGTCTCGATGCTCGATAGCATGATCTCCACCATGAGTTCGAACTACATGAGCTTCCTGGGTTCGGGCGACATCCCGCGGCCGATGGGGACTGCGTTTCCGACGGTGGTGCCGTACCGGGTTTTCCAGACGGCGGACAGCGCCATTGCGATTGCGGTCGGCAGCGAGCGGCTTTGGTCGGCGTTCTGCGTCGCGATTGAGAGGCCCGATCTCGAGAAGCACCCCGATTACGAGACGAACGGCGCGCGCATCCGCAACCGGGCCACGCTGGAGCCGTTACTGGAAGAGGAGTTTCGCAAGCAGTCCACGTCCGCGTGGATCGATCGATTGCAGCGGGCCGGCATTCCGGGCTCGCCTGTACGGAATTTCAAGGATGTCGTGGAGCATCCCCAGTCCGAGGAACGGCGCATGTTCCCGATCATCGAGCACCCAAAGGCGGGCAAACATCGCGCGACCGGCACGCCCGTGAAACTTTCGGAGACTCCGGGCTCGCCGGGGTCGCCCGCGCCGCTTCTGGGGCAGCATACTTCCGCGGTGCTCAAGGAACTGCTTGGGCTGGATGAGGCCGCCATCGACGCGCTCGCGGAAGCCGGGATCGTCTACGAGCAGCCGGCTCACCAGAGCGCATAGACGTGAGCCATGCAGGCCCTCCTCGGCTTTGCGACAATCGCGGTTCTGCTTGGGGTCATTCTCGGCAAGAGGATGACGCCCCTGGCCGCACTGATCGCCGTGCCGGTTGCGGCCTCGCTGGCGGGCGGCTTCGGCCTGCAGACCGCCGGGTTCATGGTGCATGGAATTCAGACCGTGGCCCCTGTTGCCGGAATGTTCATCTTCGCGATCCTGTATTTCGGCATCATGACGGACGCCGGAATGCTGGACCCGATCATCGACCGTATTCTCGCAACGGTTGGAAGCAGCCCCTCGCGGATCGTAATGGGCACCGCTCTGCTGGCCCTGCTCGTCCATCTCGATGGCTCTGGCGCGGTGACGTTTCTGGTGACGATTCCCGTCATGTTGCCCTTGTACGAGCGGGTGGGAATGGACCGCAGAATTCTGGCGTGCGCGGCGTCCATGGCGGCGGGCGTCAACTTTCTTCCATGGACCGGGCCGATGATCCGCGCCTCGGCCGCCCTGAAGATTCCGGTGGCGGCGATCTTCAATCCGATGGCGCCGGTACAGATGGTGGGTCTGGCATTTGTTTTCCTGTGCGCGTGGCGCCTGGGCGCCCGCGAAGCCCGGCGCCTGGGACTTGCAGGCAAAAAGGGAAAAGGCGAGATCCTGCCTCGGCACCTGGACAAAGAAGAGATGGCGCTGCGGCGGCCGGGGCGCGCGTGGTTGAACTTGGCGCTGACGGTAGGCCTGGTTGCCGCGATGATCGCGTTCAAACTGGAGCCAGTGGCCGTGTTCATGGTGGGAGTGGTGCTGGCGCTGCAGATCAACTACCCGGACATTCGGATGCAGCGCGACCGAATGGACGCCCACGCGAGAGCCGCGTTAACGATGGCGGGCGTTTTGTTTGCCGCCGGAGCCTTCACCGGAATCATGCGGGAATCGGGCATGCTGGGCGCAATGGCGAACTCGGCGGTGGCGCTGGTGCCCCGCGGGTTCGGCACGCATCTGCCATTCGCCCTCAGCCTTGTCTCGATGCCGCTCAGCCTCCTGTTCGATCCGGACTCTTTCTATTTCGGAGTGCTGCCGGTGTTGGCCGAGGCGGGGAAGGCGTTCGGCACTCCGCCGGTTCAGATGGCTCAGGCGGCGATTATCGGGCAGATGACCACAGGGTTTCCGGTGAGTCCGCTGACGCCCGCGACTTTTCTCATCGTGGGCCTCGCCGGCGTGGACCTGGGCGATCATCAAAGGTTTTCGTTTCCCTTCCTGCTGGGAGCGTCTGTGTGTATGGCGTTGGCCTCGGTTGCGCTTGGGATTTTCGCAATATGAGGCGCGAAACCGGGAATTGAAGTGGGCGATGTACCAGCGCGTCGCGCCGGGAATTGAGTTAAAAAGGAGTTCATCATATGAATATGGAAAAGAAGCATCGCCGCCTCGCTGTTTGGGCGGGAATCGCCGCCATTCTGGCGATCGCAGGCCTGGCGCCCGTTGTGGCCCAAGGGCCGATGCAGCAGCGCGCGCCGGCCGGTCCGTGGATGAATAAGGATCTTTCACCAGATCAACGTGCCGATCTGGTGGTGGCGGAAATGACTCTCGACGAGAAGATCTCCCTGGCTCACGGGCCGGGTGGTTTTCAGGCCGCCGGCGCGATCTCCAACGGAGGCGCGGGCGTGGTGTCTCCGATTCCGCGGCTCGGCCTGCCGGCGATTCAGTTGGCCGATTCGGCCGTGGGCGTGCGTTCCGCCGCGGAGCGCGGCCGCTACGCCACGTTGTTGCCTTCGGCGATCGCCGGGGCAGCTACGTGGGATCTGAAAATGGCCTTCGCCTACGGCGAACTGATCGGCCGCGAACTGCGCGATCAGCTTTACAACAGCTCCATCGGCGGCGGCGTGAACATCATGCGCGAGCCGCGCAACGGCCGCAACTTCGAGTATCAGGGCGAAGATCCGATCCTGGCCGGCAAGATGGCCGCCCAGCTCGTCCAGGGCCTGCAATCCCAAAAGGTAATTGGCGATATCAAGCACTACGCATTCAACGACCAGGAAACCGGCCGGAACATCGGCAACGTGCGGATGGGCAAACGCGTAATGCGGGAAACCGACCTGCTCGCGTTTGAAATCGCCATCACCGAGGGCCAGCCCGGGATGGTCATGTGCTCTTACAACAAGCTCAACGGCGACTGGGCGTGCGAGAACAGCTACCTGCTCACCGACGTCCTGAAGAATGCCTGGGGGTTCAAGGGGTTCGTCCTTTCCGATTGGGGTGGGACGCACAGCACGGTGAAAGCCGTGATGGCGGGCATGGATAACGAACAGCCCGGCGCCGATGTCGCGCGCGCGCGTTTTGGCGACGCCCTCAAGAAGGCCGTGGAAAGCGGCGAAGTTCCGATGTCGCGCCTCAACGATCTGGTTCACCGCATCGTCCGCACCGAGTTCGCCTATGGCATCGTAGACGATCCGCCGCGCGGCCGCGTGGTCGATCCGTTCAAGGGCGCCGATACGGCGCAGGCCATTGCCGAGCAGGGCTCGGTGCTGTTGAAGAACGCCGCCAACCAGCTTCCGCTGAGCGGCGCGGCGGTGACTTCCATCGCGCTTATCGGTTCGCACGCCGATACGGGCGTCCTCTCCGGCGGCGGTTCCGCGCAGGTCGATCCTCCCGGCGGCGGCCCCAGCCGGTTCGGCGGCCCTCCCGTCTGGTTCCCGTCCTCGCCCCTGAAGGCCATCCGCGCCAAAGCGCCCAAAGCCAAAGTGGAATACAACGATGGCGCGGACCTGGCTGCCGCGGCCGCACTCGCCAAGTCGTCGCAGGTGGCCATCGTCTTCGTCAATGAGCCGACCAGTGAAGGCCGCGACCTGCGCAGTCTCACGCTGAGCAACAAGCAGGACGAGCTGGTGGCCGCGGTAGCCGCCGCCAATCCGCACACGATCGTGGTGCTCGAAACGGGCGGTCCGGCGGCCATGCCTTGGATCGATAAGGTAAGCGCTACCATCGAAATCTGGTATCCCGGCGTTCGCGGCGCCGAAGCTCTCGCCAATATCCTGTTCGGCGACGTCAATCCCTCCGGCAAGCTGCCCGCCACGTTCCCGAAGTCCGAAGCCGATTTGCCGCATCCCGCGATTCCCGGGATGCCTCCGGAGCAGCCCGCCGGCGCGACGGCCGGTAGGGGCGGCAGAGGAATGCCGGCCGGGTTCGACATCGACTACACGGAAGGCCTGAAGGTGGGCTACAAGTGGTTTGACGCGGAAGACAAACAGCCCCTCTTCCCTTTCGGCTATGGCCTCTCCTACACCACGTTCGCCTACTCCGGGTTGAAAGCGGGCATGGACAGCGTGTCGTTCACCGTTCGGAATACGGGCCGGCGGGCGGGCGCCGAAATCGCGCAAGTTTACGCCGCGCTGCCGCCTGCTGCGCAGGAACCGCCGAGGCGGCTGGTGGCCTGGCAGAAAGTGGAGCTTGCGCCCGGCGAATCGAAAACCGTGACCCTGAAACTGGAGCCGAAGCTGCTCTCCATCTTCAATGAACAAAAAGACGACTGGGAGTTGCTTGGAGGGCAGTATAGATTCTACGCCGGCGGATCTTCCCGCAGCACGCCGTTGACCGCCACCGTAACACGCTAGCAATGAGCGGCTTTGAGGCGGCGCACGTGAGAGGTGCGCCGCCCAGACCAAACCTCCCAACCCGCACCGTTGCTTGACTCCGAAATTACCTTCGCGTAGCATTGAGAATCCTGGAAGGGCTTACAGCGCCCGGAGCGGGCTTGGCGGCCCTGGAGCTTTTTCCGTGAAGGAGAAGTAGAATGATTCGGCCACTAGTCGCCGCGGCACTTTGTTGCGCCGTGTCCGGCACGCTGTTCTGCCAGCGCGGTCCGGCGCCTGCCTACGAAAACACCAACAACATTCCGGTTTCGCCCGAAGTGCACGCGGACCGTAGCGTCACCTTTCGACTGTTCGCCCCCAAGGCCAGCGAAGTTCTGTTGATGGGATCGCCAGGGATCCTGGAATTCATCAAGAAACCGATGCCGCTTCAGCGGGACGAGCAAGGCGTGTGGAGTCTCAAGGTGGGCCCGCTTCCTCCGGGCTTTTACACCTACGGATACGCGATCGACGGTGGGTTGCGCATGCCCGATCCGTCGAACCCCAATCTCGAATTGCGGCGCTGGGGACCCACCAGCCTGTTCTTCGTTCCGGGGAGCGAGAAGGCGATTTTCGAAGAGCGTAATGTGCCGCACGGGACCGTCCACGTGAACTTCTACGATTCGAAGAACCTGGGCATGGAGCGCATGGTCTATGTCTATACGCCCCCGGGCTATGAAACCGGCAAGCAGAAGTATCCGGTACTTTATCTTCTGCACGGCAACGGTCAAATCGAGTCCTCCTGGACCTGGACCGGCCGGGCCAATGCGATTCTGGATAATCTTCTGGCGGAAGGAAAAATCAAACCGATGATCGTGGCGATGCCGTACGGGCACGTGCCGCGTGAGATCAAGCCCGCGGCCACGGCGACGCAGCCCACCAACGATCCGGGGGCCATCGAAAAGGAATTGCTGACGAGCGTCAAGCCGCTGGTCGAGGGCAAATACCGCGTCTTGACGGACCGCAAATACCGGGCGATCGGAGGTCTTTCCATGGGCGCGGGCCAATCGATGGCGATCGGGCTCCACCATCTCGATCAGTTTGCGTACATCGCGGCATTCAGCGGCGGCGGCAATCGAGCGGAATGGGAGAAGATGGATCCGGCGCTTCTGAACCAAAAACTCAAAGTGCTGTGGATCGGTTGCGGCACGGAGGATCCCGGCTACAACGGCGTCAAGGGCATGCACGACCTGCTCACCCAGAAAAATGTGAAACACGTCTGGAACGAGTCTGGCGGGGGACATAGCTGGCCGAACTGGCAAGTGTACCTTTCGAAGTACGCGCCGCTGTTGTTCCGGGACTAAGTCCCGCGACTAAGTAAAGGTGCGGATTCAATATGGCGCGACATCGATCGCTTCGAACGACGGTGGGGGTTGCGGCGCTGGCGGCTTCGAGCCTGTGCCTCGCCGCGGACGATAATGCGCTGAAGGTTTGGTACAAGCAGCCCGCGGGGGCGTGGACGCAAGCCCTGCCTGTTGGCAACGGACGGCTTGCCGCCATGATGTTTGGGGACGCCCGCAAGGAGCATTTACAACTCAACGAGGACACTATCTGGTCGGGCGAGAAGCGCGACCGGGCCAATCCGGAGGCATCCAAGGCATTCCCCGAGGTCCGCCGTCTCCTGATGGAAGGGCATCCGGCGGAGGCTCAGGCACTGGCCGATCGGACCATGATCAGCATCCCGCGGGCCCTTCCGGTCTATCAGACGCTGGGCGATCTCTGGCTGGATTTCGGCGCGGCCGTGGAGGCGAGCGACTACCGCCGCGAACTGGACCTCGATACCGGCATCGCCAGCGTGCGCTATACCGCGGGCGGCGTACACTTCACACGGGAAGTGTTCGCTTCCGCGCCGGGACGGTGCATCGTGGTGCGCCTGACCGCGGATAAGCCGGGTAGCATCTCGTTTCGTGCGACGATCACCCGGCCCGCCGATGCGACGAGCGAGGCGGCGCGGGGCGGCCTGATTCTCACTGGCCAGGCTCTGCCTAAGAACGCTCGCGGCGAGAATAACACGGGGGTCCGTTTCCGCGCGGAGGTGAAGGCCACGGCGACCGGAGGGCGCATCGCGACGGACGCCGATCGCCTGGACGTTACCGCCGCCGACAGCGTTACGTTGATCGTCGTAGCTGCCACGGAAATCCGCGAGAAGGACATGGCGGCGGCGTGCCTGCGCGATCTGGCCACCGGCTCCCGCGCGTACGACACGCTTCGGAAAGAACACGTGGCCGATTACCAGAAGTTCTTCCGCCGCGTGCGGCTGGAGCTTCCGGCGGATGCGGCGGCACGCGCCCTGCCTACCGACGAGCGACTGAAGAGCCTACAGCGCGGCGCAAAGGACGACGACCTGTTCGCGCTCTATTTCCAGTACGGACGATATCTCCTGATCGCCAGCAGCCGGCCGGGAAGCATGGCCGCCAACCTTCAGGGCAAATGGAACGACAGCCTGACACCGGCCTGGGGCAGCAAGTACACGATCAACATCAACACCGAGATGAACTACTGGCCGGTGGAGACGACGAATCTTTCGGAACTGCATGAGCCACTGTTCGACCTGATCGAGAAGGGGCGCGAAGACGGCCGGCGGCAGGCGAAGTTCTACTACGGCGCCGGTGGGTTCGTCCTGCATCACAACACGGATCTATGGGGCGATGCGGTTCCGATTGACGGCGCCCGCTACGGCATCTGGCCGATGGGGGCCGCCTGGCTCTCGCTCCACCTGGCGGACCATTACGATTTCACGCGCGACCGCAAATTCCTGTCCGAACGCGCCTATCCGATCATGAAGGAGGCGGCTCAATTTTTTCTGGATTACCTGGTGGCGGACGGCAAGGGCCACCTGGTGACCGGGCCCTCGCTTTCGCCGGAGAACGAGTACAAGCTGCCTAACGGAGAGAAGGCCGTCCTCACCATGGGGCCGACGATGGATACGGAGATCCTGCGCGCGCTTTTTGCAAAAACGATCGAAGCCAGCGAGACGCTGCGGAGCGACCCGGAATTCCGTGCGAAGGTCGCCGCGGCGCGGGAAAAACTGGTGCCGATTCGTATCGGCCGGTACGGGCAGATTCAGGAGTGGCTGGAGGATTACGACGAGGTCGAGCCCGGACACCGGCACATGTCGCAATTGTTCGCGCTGTTTCCGGGGGACGAGATTACGCCGGAGAAGACGCCGGAACTGGCTCGCGCGGCGCGAGCGACTATCGAGCGGCGGCTGGCGAATGGCGGGGGCCACACGGGATGGAGCCGCGCCTGGATTATCAATTTCTGGGCCCGGCTTGCGGACGGCGAAAAGGCGTATGAAAACCTGACGGCGCTGCTGCGCAGTTCCACGCTGCCGAACCTGTTCGACAATCACCCGCCGTTCCAGATTGACGGCAACTTCGGCGGGACCGCGGCCGTGGCCGAGATGCTGGTGCAAAGCCGCGCAGGCGAAGTGCATCTGCTTCCAGCGCTGCCGAAGGCCTGGAGCAGCGGCAACTTCGCGGGGCTTCGCGCTCGCGGCGGGTTGGAGCTGGATCTTACGTGGAGCGGCGGGCTGCCTGACACTGCCACGTTGCGGCCGAGTGTGGACGGCGCGCACCAACTCAGGCTGCCGGCGGGCGTGGTTGTCCGCTCGGTGAGAGACGGCCGCCAGCCGGCACGCGTTGCCTCGAAGGACGAGCCGTCACCGCGGCTGAATCTCAAGGCGGGACACGTGTATACAGTTGAATTCGAACGGATAGGGCCACAGCAAGGAAACCGTTGACCGTACACAGGAAAGGAAACGATCACAGCATGCAGGCGAATGTATTGGTAGCGGTAGCGATTGCGTTGGGACTGACGCTGATGGCGCCGGCGCAGGTGAAGACCGAGGTTCCTCCGATCGAACCCGCGGCCAAGCCGGTCACCGTGGAACGGATCAAGGTGCATGGCGCCTCGCTCGAAGGCAACCTGGAGGGCGAAGCTGTGGATCGCGACGTCCTTGTTTTTCTGCCGCCCGGATACGCCAGGGACCGATCCCGGCGCTATCCGGTGGTATATGCGTTGCACGGATATTCGATAGGCGCCGAGCAGTGGTCGAAGGAAATCCACGTGCCGCAGACGATCGAGGGCGCCTTTGCCAAGGGCGCTCAGGAAACGATTGTGGTGCTGCCCGATTCGAAAACGGTGTACAACGGCTCGATGTATTCGAGTTCGGCTACGACGGGAGACTTCGAGAATTACGTTGCGCGCGATCTGGTTGCCTATATGGATTCGCACTACCGGACCATCGCCAAGCGTACGAGCCGCGGGCTGGTGGGGCATTCGATGGGCGGCTACGGCGCCAGCCGGATCGGGATGAAGCATTCCGACGTGTTTGGCAGCCTGTACATAATGAGCCCGTGCTGCATGTCGGCGCGAGGCGCGGGGCGCGGCAATCCCGCCACGGAAAAGGCGATCGCGGAAGCCAAGTCGCCGGCAGAAGCGGCTAAGGTGCCCGGCATGGGCACGACGCTGGCAGTCGCGGCGGCATGGTCCCCGAATCCCAAGAATCCGCCGTTATACCTCGACATGCCGATGAAGGATGGCGTGGCGCAGCCCGACGTTCTGGCCAAGTGGGCGGCCAATGCCCCGCTCTCGTTCATCCACATGTACATTGGAAATCTGAAGCAATACAATGCCATCGCGATCGATGTAGGCGACCAGGACGGGCTACGCGTCGATGCCGGCAAGCTGCACGACATTCTGGACAGCTATGGCATCGCCAACACCTTCGAGATCTATCCGGGCACGCACACCAGCGCTGTCGCGGTGCGGTTTCAGAACTTCGTCATGCCGTTCTTCAGTAAGAATCTGTGTACGGGCAAGGCCTGTAAATAAAACAAACCGATGCATTCGAAAGACATTCGCCTAAAGTACGCTGTGGCTGCAACGATCGCAGGCGTTGCCTCGGTCCTGCTGGCGCTGGACGGCCAGCCCGGCATTCACGATCCTTCCACGATCGCGATGTGCAATGGCAAGTTCTACACCTACGGCACCGGCGGCGGCTCGCTGGTTTCCGATGACGGCTGGACATGGCGGCGCGGGGCCACGCTTCCGCGCCGCGGCCTGGCGCCCGATGTGATTCACATTGGCGACCGCTACTACGTCTATATCGCGGCGAACATCGGCGCGCAACCGAAAGCGGCCGTCAACATGATTTGGAGCAAGACGCTGGACCCGGACTCGCCCGACTACAAATGGGAGGAAGGCGGCGTTGTCGCATCGTCCGATGGCATCGAAGACTCCAATGCCATCGATCCTGGCATATTTCTCGATCCCACTGACGGCAAGCTATGGCTGGTGTACGGCTCCTATTTCGGCTACATCCGGCTGGTCCAGCTCGATCCGAAAACCGGCAAGCGCATCAACCCCAACGACCAGCCGCGCGACCTCGCCATCAACTGCGAAGCTTCCACCATGATGTATCACGATGGCTGGTATTACTTGCTGGCGACACATGGCAGTTGCTGCCGCGGGGCCGACTCCGGCTACAACATCCGCGTCGGCCGGGCGAAGAAAGTCACCGGCCCGTTTCTGGACCACATGGGCATCGATATGATCCAGGGCGGCGGGAAGTTGTTTGCGGGCTCCGGCGGGCGCCTGATCGGCCCCGGGCACTTCGGTCTGCTCGATCTGGGGGACGGCGTGCAGAAGTTCTCCCTCCACTACGAAGCAGATCTCGATCGGGGCGGCGCCAGCGTGCTCGATATTCGCCCGCTGCTGTGGCAAGACGGCTGGCCGGTGGCCGGCGAGAACGCCAGCGAAGGAACGTACGAAATCGAGTCGGTGCGCACTGGCACGGCGCTCGAGATGGCGGTGGAAGGGATGCCGGTCGGCGGGCGCGCCGGCAGGGGCGCGCGTGGCGGCGGCGGTCCTGGCCGTGGGCCGGCGCCGGGCGGACCACCGGCCGGCAGGGGCGCAGTTCCGGGTGGAGGAAGAGGCCTGTTCGGCGGCACGGGAACTCCGATTCCGCCGCAGGATGCCGCGCAGGTCTCGATGAACTGGCCCGCGGGCAGCATCGACGTCCGCATGGCGAACTATCTGGTCCAGGCCCAGCAGAAGTGGTCGATCGCGCCCGTTGCGAACGCCGGGGGCTACCCGGGTTCGCCGTATTTCAAGATCACGATCGCCGGCACCGACCGCGCGTTGTCCGTTGGCGGCGACGCGGAGCTGGTCGTGGCGCCCGCGTTCACCGGCGCGCCCGAACAACTCTGGCGCATCGACCAACTGGGCGACGGAACGTGGCGTATCATGCCGAAGTCCGTTCCCAATTTTGGAGAAGCGACGGCGCTTTCGGCGGTGGGCAGCAGCTTCGCGACGCTCGCCAAATTCGATCCGACGAGCGATAAGCAGCGCTGGCTGCTGAAAACCCCGTAGATAAGGTCTGACATGAACATGTTCGGCAAGCAACCGATCCCCACGATCGCCGTCCTGGCCGGCTCGGCACTTCTGGCGATTGCCGCCGGCGCAGCGGCTCAAAGCTTCGGTCCGACGCTAACGAGTCCGGTCACCGCCGAGAGGGCCGCCGGCGCCGACGGGTTCATCCGTCGCTGGCTCCTGCTGGAGCCGATCGCCGCGAGCGGACTCACCGAAGCCGTGGTGCGGGCGACGGTTCTCAAGGAGCAGTTCCCGAACCAGTTCTCCGTCGTTCCGCACGACGGCGACACAGTGACGGCCGCCGATGCGCAACTCGGCTGGCACGCCGTGGACACGAAGCTCTACAACGTCAACCTCTATCATTTCGCTCACGCGCTGGGAAAGCGCACGTCCGACGCGTTGTTCTGGGCGGTCACCACCATCGAGTGTCCGCGCGAGATGTCGAACGTGCGCCTGGCCATCGGTTCCAATGCAGCCTCCATCTGGTGGGTGAACGGCAAAGAGGTCACCGCCCTGTACGGCGATCGTCAGACTGTGATCGACGATGGCGTTTCCAAACGTCTCACGCTGAACAAGGGGGCGAACATCGTGCGCGCGGCTATTCTCAACGCCGGCGGAGCGACGGACTTCTGCGCGCGGTTTCTGGATGGGGAGGACCGGCCGCTCAAGGGCTTCACGGTAAGTGCCGGTGCACCGGCTAAGTGAAGGTCTGCGAGGAGTAGACTAATGCCATCGTATTCGGGAGCTCGCCTCGTGTTCGGCCTCCTGTTGGCCGACGTCCTCGTCTTCGCGCAACGCGCGCCTATCCCTCGGCAACTCGCGTTTACTCCGTATCACGCAAGCGGAATCTACGATGTCGGCGAAACCGTCGGCTGGACTGTGAAGGCCGGCCCCGTGCCGCCCACTTACGCGTACAAATGGACGATTCGGCGCAACAACGCCGTGGTGCTGAAGGAAGGCAAACTGGACCTTTCCAAGGGCGAGGACAAGATCGAAATCACGGCCGACCGGCCGGCAACGATCTACGTGGCGATTGAAGCGTACGCCGCGCTTCCCGGCAACGAGCCCGCCTCCAGTTTCGTGGGGGGCAACGCGGGCCGCAATACCGGGTTTTACGCCGTGGGAGCGGCCGTCGCGCCTGGGAAGATCGGGCTTTCCACGCCGCGTCCCGACGACTTCGACACATTTTGGCAGGCCAAACTTGCGGCTCAGGCGAAGGTCCCGATCAACCCCGTCCTGACGCCGGTCCAGACCGATGTGCCGGGAGTGGAGTTGAACCTGTTCGTGCTCGATGCGCTGGGATCGAAGGCGCACGGCTATCTCGCCAAACCGGCCAGAGAAGGAAAATTTCCTGCCGTCATTCAGCTTCAGTATGCGGGCGTGTATGCGTTGAATGCGCGCGGCGATGCAACGCGCGCGGCTGAAGGCTGGCTGGTAATCAACGTCGATTCGCACGATAAATTGCCGTCCGATCCTGCCGGCGACATACCACGGGCCTACCAGAGCGTGGGCAACAGCGATCGCGAGAAATCGTATTTCCTGAACATGTACCTGCGCGACTCGCGGGCACTGGACTATCTGTTGACACGGGACGATTGGGACGGCCAGACAATTGTGGTGATGGGCGGCAGCATGGGAGGGCAGCAGAGCCTGGCGCTGGCGGGCCTGCGTCCCGAAAAGATCAGCGCGGCGCTGGTCTGCGTCCCGGCGGGAGCGGACTCCAATGGCGATCTTCACGGCCGCAAGGCCGGTTACCCAAACTGGCCTTCGGATAGGCCCGAAGCGATGGCGACCGCCCTTTATTTCGATACCGTCAACTTCGCCTCGCGCATCAAGGCGCCGGTGATGGCGGGCATGGGCTTTATCGACACGATCTCGCCTCCCGCGGGTGTGTGGACGGCCTTGAACCAGATTCCGGGGCCGATCGAGCCGCTGCCGATGATTGAATCCGAGCACGACAATCTGACGCCGCAGCAAGGGCGGGCATGTCCCGCGAGGACGAGAGAAATTCTCGACCTGCTGGTAAAGGGCGGCGAGTACAAGCCCACCGGAATGCGCCAGTAGCGCCCGCTCAGCGCACGGCGCGCCACGCGAACTCCGAGCCGTCTTTGCGGTCGGGCGCCGGTCCAGCGCGGTCCGCGGCGATGGCGCCGGGGCCTGCCGTTGGCACTACCAGATAGCGGTGCGTGGCTAGTGACAGCAGCAGCGTGTCGCCGCGCTGCAGGTCCACCCACTGGAAGGTCTCGGCATCGCCGGGCTTGCCTGCCTTCAGCGTGACCTCGCCCGGCTTTCCGGTTCCGCCGACCGAAACGTAGGCCCCGGATGGCGCCTGCAGCGCAACCCGGCCACGGCCGCGATCGACGATACGGAAGGCTGTGGCTTGATCGATCGCGAGCAGGTTCCCGTTCGCGAGGTTGGAAAAGGCAATTCGCCGCCCGTAAGGAATTGGTTTGGTCAACCCGCGCGGCCGCGGTTCGGACACGATGAAATCGTCGAAGTCGGCCTGGCCTCCGGGATCGGGCCCGGTGTTGTAGTGGAACAAGGCGTAGCGCACACCTTGAAAGGTCTTGAGTTGGAACGGAAGCTCGAGTTCCGCGCCGATTTCCCTGAAGTCGCGTCCGTTTGTGCTGTAGCTGAATTGCGCGGTATCGGTATCGAAGTTGCAATGCACCCGTAGTTTGAGGCGCGGATTCGATAGCGGCTCGCGTTTCGAATTTCCGGTGGTCTGATCGAAATATTCAAGTGTGAAGGCGCTGCCGTCACGCTTCACCCCGAGCCAGGAGTACGGCAGGTTCAAGAGCGCGAGTCCGGCCACGTCGCCGGGTTTCAGGCCGGAGGCGTCCAGATCCGTGGTGGCGGAGGATTCGGGGCCGATGGCGCGCTGCGTAAGCGAGTTTCGCGCCTTCCAGAAATCGGGCGCGGGCAGCGAATGCAGGCGCAAGAAGCCGGGACGCTCGGTCAGCGACCATTTGGCATCGTCGGGAACATGGTTCCATTGCCAGACCGGCTGGAACCGCGGCTTGGAAAAATCATCGCTGCGGTCGTAAGGAGAGGTCACGCGTTCGACGTGGCCAGTGTCGGGCTTCACCCAAGTCTTCGGCGTGCGGGTAAGATTTCCCGGGAGTCCGAAATACGGCCAGCCGTCCACCCAGGTCACCGGCGAAAGCGATGTGAGCCGGCCCACGGAGTTGTGATCCTGCATCGAAAAGCCCCACCATTCGCCCTTGACAGTGTCGACGATGCCGCCCTGGTGCAGGGTCAGGCTGGCGCGCTCCGCCGGATTCGGCGGCGTAATTTGGAAAGGCGGCCCGTACCGCACCGAGTTCAGGCGGTAGCTCTGGCCGATTCCCTGGCTCTCGTTCTCGCTGATGGTCTTCACTTCCCACGGACCCTCGATACGGTCGGCCCGCGCGCACTTCATCGGCACATGCGCGCCAGGAATGGCGCTGACGATGTAGTACTTCCCGTTCAGCTTATAGAAATGGGAACCTTCGCCCATCGCGAGTTCCGGCCCGATCAGGACGCGATCGGTTCCGGGAACCAGCCCGGTCAATTCCGGATTCAGTTCGACGATGCGGATCGTCCGGGCGCCGTAGATCGCGTAGATCTTCCCGTCGTCGTCGAAGAGCACGGAGAGATCGTGCAGCCCCTTCTCGATGCGGTTGTGCTTCCAGGGGCCGCGCGGATCGGACGCGCGGAACACCTGGAGACCGAAGCGATTCACGTTGGCGAAGATGTAGTAAGTTCCGTTGCGATAGCGAAAACTTGGCGCCCAGATGCCCTGCCCGTAGATCTCTTTGCCATCTTCCATGCGGAAGTCCGGGCCGAGATCCAGGCGGTCGAAGGCATACGCAAGGAAGCGCCAATTCACCAGGTCGCGCGAATGCAGGATGGGCAGACCCGGCATGGCGTGCATGGTGGTGCCGGTCAGATAGTAGTCGGGCCCGACGCGGATCATATCGGGATCCGAAAATTCGTCGTAAAACAGCGGGTTTGAATAGGTCCCGTTCCCGTTGTCGGCGGCCCACGATCTCTGCGTCTGTGCCGTGGCGGCAAAGGAAATCGCGGCTAGAAGCAGAATGAGTTTCGCCACGTTGTGGGCTCCGTCCGGTCAGATGTAGCGTGACACGAGGTTCTCAACGAACTCCTGCCTCCCGGAGCGCGGCCGCGGGTCGACGCCTTCAGCCACGGCAGCGTCGGAGATGGCCTCCAGGTTCGTCTCGCCGTTGAGTATCGCCCGGCCCGGTTCGTTCTGCCATCCGGCGTAGCGATCCCGCACGACGGCTGCGAGCTCGGCGCGTTCGATCATGGCGGCAGCGTTGAGCAGCCCGCGCGCCACCGTGTCCACACCACCGATGTGGGCGTAGAACAGGTCCGCGGGATCGATGCTCTGGCGGCGCACCTTCGCGTCGAAGTTGTTGCCGCCGGTGGAGAAACCCCCGGCCTGCAGGATGTAGTAGAGCGCCGTCGTAATCTCGCGAACGTCGTTGGGGAACTGATCCGTATCCCAGCCGTTCTGCGGATCGCCGCGGTTCATGTCGATCGACCCGAACACGCCCAAGGCTACCGCGGTGGCGATCTCGTGCTCAAAGCTGTGGCCGGCGAGCGTGGCGTGGTTCGCCTCGATATTCAGCCTCACTTCCTTCTGGAGGCCGTTGGCGAGGAGGAACGAGTAGACGGTTTCGACGTCGAAATCGTACTGGTGCTTGGTGGGTTCGTGCGGCTTCGGCTCAATCAGAATGGTCCCGGTGAAGCCGATCTTGTGCTTGTGCTCCACAACCATTTTGAGGAAGCGGCCGAGCTGCGCCTTTTCCTGTTTCAGATCGGTGTTCAGGAGCATGTCGTAGCCTTCGCGTCCGCCCCAGAGAACGTAGTTCTGGCCGCCCAGGCGTTTGGTCAGTTCGATGCAGTGGCGCACCTGCGTGGCGGCGAAGCGGAACACATCCGGGTCCGGGTTGGAGGCCGCACCCGCCATGTAGCGGGGATGGCTGAAGAGATTTGCGGTGCCCCACAACAGCTTGACGCCAGTCGCCGCCATCCGCTCCTCGATGCGGTCGCCGATCCGCGCCAGGTTCTCGACGTGTTCGCGGATGGTGCGCGCCTCCGCCATCACATCCGTATCGTGGAAGCAGAAGTAGGGCAGGCCCAGGCGCGTGAAGAACTCGAAAGCCTCGTTCAGCTTCAATTCCGCGTGAGCCTGATCCATGGGCCCGAGGTTCCATGGACGCCGGAACGTCCCGGGCCCGAACATATCGACGCCTTCTGCGCAGAAGGTGTGCCAATAGCAGACCGCCATGCGAAGGTGGTCTTCCATTGTCTTGCCGAGAACGACGCGGTTCTTGTCGTAATAGCGATACGCGAGCGGATTCTCGGAGTGAACTCCCTCGAACTTTACCGGCGGGATGGTGGCGAAGTAGGATTGTGGCATGTGGCGGTTTCCTTACACTATTGAAGATTGACGAATGTGCTCCAGGCGTTCGCCCCGGAGGTTCAGAGTCGAGTGGACCAGCACGATGCGGTTCGGCGTTGTCATCATATTCGTCGCCCAGATGATGTTGGCCTCTCGGGTATCGAGACGGGCCTTTCGAACGCCGTCACCGAGACCTTTTAGTGTAATCGAGACGGACGGCGTGGTTGAAGCCGGCTGCGGCGTTGACGAGCTTTCGTGCAGACTCTCGCTTTCGATGTCTGCCGCATCTCGGTTTTTTCCTCTCATCGGCTGACCCGTAGGGCGTGGACGGGTGGTCGTCCGCACGCCGCCCGGACTTCCTGCCGACCCGGAACTATGCAACCTGACGCTTTCAATCGGGGGGGAACGCGAGGGCGGCTTCCGTGAGCGGTCGATCCGGACTCCGAGCGGGCGGCGTTAGTCTCAATAGAGGAGAGTCGCGCCGTATGCGCGGCTTATGTAATGGGTCGCACTCCCCGAGTTCATCCCGGGAGGCAACAGGCACGCTGAATCTTCCGCTGAGCGACGAATCGTCCCAAGCGGCCGCGAGTGTGGTTATCGACTACGACACGGTCATACTCGATTCCGCCGAAACGAATTTCCTCCTGGCACCTTACGATAGCGGCGACCACGTGCACCCTACCGGGGCGGGCTACCAGGCAATAGCTAATTGAGTAGACTTGAAACTTTTTCAGGGAAGCCCGGCGTTGTGGCGCGCCTGAACAACAAGGCCAAAGTCACTATGAAAGAAATGCTACGGTTTTCGCACGTACCGCGTTCTCGAACTCACCCTATATCACTCACTTGGCAAGCTGCCCGAACCGGAGTCCACCCACGATTTCTTCTGACGAATCTCATTGAATGGCCGTGTGAATATTGTATGCTACATATCGCTTGACAGGTTGAGGTCTTTAGGACCTCTCTGCATGTCATAGACATCATCAAATCCCGATTTCAACATTTCAACGTGGGCTGCCCCAGCGTATGGGGACCTTTCGCCAATTTACAAAGAAGTGGCCGGGAGTCGAGGAGAACAGGGGGCTCGACCGGTGCCGGAAGGCGGCTGCGCAAACGCAAGCAGGAATTGCGTCGCGAACAGGCCGAGTGGAGAAGAGCAGTGAACGGCTGGTGACGGCGTACCGGCAGGGATTGGTGACTCTCGCTCACCTGCGCAACGGATGCCGGCCTTACAGAAATAGACGCAGACAGTGGAATGGGAATTAAACGTCTGACGTACCCCGATATCCGCCGATTTGAATCAGGTAAAATACGAGAAGAATTAGCAGCCGTTCTTTATCCGTTAACAGAGCAGGGGTGTTAAAATCCGCGGTTGTGAAGCGTATTTTGAGGCTCGTATCTGCATTAGCCGCGCTGCTATCCTTCGTTAGCATTCCCGCGTGGGGACAAGAGACTGAAGTACTCCAGTCCATCAATCGCCGATTAATCCAACAGCGCGACGGTCGTGCTGAACCGATTGGTCCTCTGATCAGCCGGCGTGCTGTGATGCTTTCGGATCTGTTGAAGCGCGATGCGGCTCGTGCGATCTCACTGGCCCTTCCTCAAGAGGTTCAGGCGCAACTTCGCGCCCGTATTCCGGAGCGCAGCGACGAGATCGAAATCACCGGGGACTGGGAAGGGCCGGCGGAGGTCCTGATCGCGGATGATTTCGATTCCGGGGCCAGCCAGGCGATGATATTACTCGCAATCGACAGCCAAAAAATCCCGGTCTTTTTTGCCAAAGGCGCGCCGCGGCTGAAATGCGGCGACAGGCTGAAGGTGCATGGGATACGGCTTGGCCGTGTCATCGGCGCGGAAACAGCGGCCATTACGCCCACTGCCGCCGCATCGTCCTGCGCTCCGACTGGCGATCAAAAAGTAGCAGTCGTGCTGGTCAATTTCGGGTCGACCGCAGTTCTGCCCGAGTACATCACTCCTTCCTACATCAGCCCCATGGTGTTTGGCACAAGCGGCCGTTCAGTGGACGGGTTCTGGCGCGAAGCGTCTTACGGAAAGACTTCGGCGAGCGGTGTGGTTGTGGGCCCGTACACGGTGGCTTCCAACCTGAGCTGCGATAATATGTTCGCAATCTCGGATGCGGCCATCGCGGCAGCCGATCGCGATGTCGATTTCAGCGTTTACAATCACGTTTTTGTGTTGATGCCCCGGGTGGGAGGCAGTTGCCATTTGGGCCTGTCCACTGTGGGCTGTACCGGGTTCTCATCGCCGTCGAAGGGCTACATCCAGGGACCGATCTCCTGGCTCTCAGCAGATGGTTTCGGCGCCAATGATGCGGGTGTGCAGTTGATCGCGCATGAAGGCGGCCACGGCCTCGGACTCTGGCACGCCAGCACCCTCGGTTTTGGCACGCAGCCGCTCGGCGCCCTGACGGCAACCGGGGTTCACGACGAGTACGGCGACCGGTTTTCCGATATGGGAATCGGTCTTTATTATGCCGGCTACTACAACGGCCACTATGCAGCAGCGCACAAGTCGATGCTGGGATGGTTCGGGCCGGGCAATGTGCAGGAAGTCAGTTCTCCCGGAACATTCGTCCTTGAACCTTATGAATCGAAGACCAGCGGCCTCCAGGCTCTGCATATCCGCCGCGGGCTGACGGGGACGAATTGGCTGTGGATCGAATACCGGCAGCCCATCGGTTACGACACGAGTTTCCAGCCGTACGGAACACAGCCATACAATGGCGCACTGATTCACTACGACGATCCGCGATACCAAGGCTACACGAGTCTTCTGGCATTCAATCTTCTGGCGCCGGGTAACTTTACCCAGCCGGCGTTGCAGCCGGGCACCCTCTGGAAGGATCCCTACTCGGAGTTGTCGCTGACCGTGAATAGCGCGACATCCGATGGCTTGAGCGTTACGGTGGGGTATGAGGGAGTACTTCCGTCGTGCAGTATATCGCTCGCATCGAATCCCGCCGGACGAGCCGTTCAGTTGGATGGCACATCGTATACGGCGCCGCAGACCATCGGAGTTCCATGCGGCAGCTCACATACGATCGCCACGACCGCCACCCAGTCCGGGGCGAACGGTATCCAGTATGTTTGGTCTAACTGGAGCGATGCGGGAGCAAATTCACACACAGTAATCGCTCCCGCCAGTGGCAGTGGATCGTATACCGCGACATTCGCCACACGCTATTTCCTAACCATCAACGCGGCGGCGGGCGGAACTACGACTCCGTCGAGCGGGTGGTACAATGCCGGGCAGGGTGTCCAGATATCGGCCACGCCGAATGCCGGCTTTTCTTTTACAGGTTGGACAGGAAGCGGCACCGGGAGTATCTCCGGGATTGCGAACCCGACAACGATAACGATGAATGGCCCCATTGCCGAGGCCGCTAATTTCAGCGGAACGACCGGCGCGGGGCTTCAGTTTGTCCCGGTCGCGCCCTGTCGCGCGATGGACACAAGAAGCCCGGACGGGCCGCTGGGTGGACCGTTCATTACGGCGAACACCATCCGGACGATTCCCATCCACTCGAGTTCTTGCGGAGTTCCGTCCTCTGCGACTGCATACTCGCTCAACGTGACAGCCGTGCCAAGAGCGGGTTACCTCGGCTACTTGACTATATGGCCAACCGGCCAGGCACAACCTTTCGTTTCGACTCTCAATTCAATTGATGGGTCGGTATTAGCCAATGGGGCCATTGTCGCTGCGGGAACGGACGGATCCGTTAATACATTTGCCACGAATGACGTCGATTTGGTGGCGGATATTAATGGCTACTTCACCGCGCCCGCGACTGGAACGCTTCAGTACTTTTCTCTGGCGCCGTGCCGGGTGCTGGACACGCGCCAGGCAAACGGCACGTTCGGCGGACCATCTTTGTCATGGAACAGCCGCTCATTCCCGATCCTATCGAGTGGTTGCGGAGTACCGGCTACTGCCAGGGCTTACGCTCTGAACGTCACGGCTGTGCCAAACGGGCCCTTATGGTACTTGACCGCTTGGCCCACAGGCCAATCACAGCCGAACGCCTCAACGATAAATTCGGCCGACGGGACGATTCTTGCCAATGCGGCGATTGTTCCGGCGGGCAGCAACGGCTCGGTGAGCTTTTACGGAGCGGGTGCGACCGATCTGGTTGTAGATATCAATGGCTACTTTGCACCGCCCGCTCCAGGAGGCTTGAACTTCTACCCTGTCAACGCCTGCCGGCTCGTCGACACGCGCAATGCCAATGGTCCGCTTGGGGGGCCGATTATTGGCGCAAACCAATCCAGAAGCTTCACTCCTGCGAGTTCCAACTGCGGATTGCCTTCCAGTGCATCAGCATACTCGCTGAATGTAACTGCTGTGCCGACGGGTTACCTCGCTTATGTGACGACTTGGCCGGCCGGCCAAACGCAGCCGTACGTCTCCACGCTCAACGACACCAAAGGGATCGCGCTTGCGAATGGCGCTCTCATTCCGACCGGAACCGGCGGAGCAATCAGCGTGTACGTGACCAACACCAGCCATGTTGTTATCGATACGAACGGATACTTTTCGCAGTGATCGGCGATTATAGGGCCGGCCCGGGTTGTTAGGCGTCTTAGCCTCGCCGCGGCTCGGCCACGATGAAGCTTTGATACCCGAACAGCCCGGGAAAGAACCGCGTCAGGACGATCAAAAATCCGTGCATAGAACGCATCAGGATGTTCTGTTGTGCCAGACCGGTTATTATCTCCAGCGGGATGACGGTCATCTGGTGGCGAATGATCGAGTAGCCTGCCTGTTCGACGACTCTCCGGATAGTTTTGCGCGTGAAAAACCGCAGATGAGTGCGGTCCATGATGCCTCTTGGCATATAGTCAAATCTGCCAAAGAGAAGCATCATGCGAACCGTTATATTCGCAATGTTCGGGACGGAGACGATCAACTGCCCGCCCGGCCTGAGGAGATCCAGGCACTCGCGCAGCATTCCCTCCGAGTCGGGCACGTGCTCGATCACGTCCAGCAATAACACTTTGTCGAACCTTGCCTCACCGAGAAGGTTCTTCACATTAGCCAAACCGTTCAGAAAGAAACTTTCCTGTAAGTAGCGCTGCAGTGCCGTGGATACCTTGTCGGGTGGAAGAATGTCTACACCGACGACGCGATTGCCCCTTCGTACGAACTCTTCAGCCAGCACACCGCGGCCGCAGCCCAAGTCGAGGATATCCTCCCCGGTCCCCACCGCGAGACGGGCGAAATGATGACTCGAATGAGTGCTCTGCTTGACCGGGTAATGAACGTAATATTCTTCAAATTCCGGATATTTCGCAACTGAGCGCTTCGTCAGGACGTAACGGAAGACGGAACGTACGACATTACCGGCGTAGCGCATTCCGTTGACATAGCAGATCTCGCCGCCATAGTACGTTGGGATGGGCACTTCCTTGATGCGGAATCCCTGATGCTGTAATTTGACAATGATCTCTGTATCGAAATGGAAATCATTCGTCATCTTCGCCATTTCGATCTTTTTCAGGGCATGCAGGTTGTATGCACGGTAACCGCTGTGAAACTCGGTCAAGTTCATTCCGAGTGCCGCATTTTCAAACTTCGTCAGAATCCGGTTGCCGGCATATTTGTATAGCGGCATGCCGCCCTGCAGTGGGCCGCCGAATTCCTTCATCATCCGGGATCCCAGGACGGCGTCAGCTTCGCCATTCACGATCGGGTGATACAGGTGGGCCAGCATCTCAGGTGCATATTGCCCATCGCCATGCAGGAGAACCACGATGTCGAACCCAGCCTCGATGAAATACCGGTAACCGGCCTTTTGATTTCCTCCGTAACCAAGATTGTTAGGATTTCTTAGCGGCTTCAGCTTAGGGACACCCATAATGGTCTGGATGCCGACTGCGAGTTCGAAGGTCGGGTCTTGGCTGGCATCATCCAGGACAACCACTTCCTCCACGTTCTGCCACACGTTGGGTGAAATTCGTTTTAAGACGGAAAGAATTGTAGAAATCGCATTGTACGTGACGATCAGGACTCCGATTCGCTTCCCCCGCGCGTTCGCAAGGGCAGTGTCATCCTGCAGCGCACTAAGGCGAAAGGGCGGCGCCGGTTCGTACTTCAGCGGTGCCGGTTGATCGATCCCGCCTCCCGACTGTGGAAGGATCATCGAAATTCAGACAACCTCTGCGGCGATCTGCCGGGAATTCTGACGGAACACACATACACCCATATGGCTGGCCGGAAGAATCTCAGTGTATCCCTTTTCCGGCAAGAATACAACCGCAGATTCGATTCTCACGGCTCCCTTCTTTTGAATGTGAAGAGGAGACCGTATCGCTCCTACGCCGCGCCTGCTGTTCCAACTAAGCCACGGTCAGGCCCGGCCGCAGATGCCCCGCCGAGCCGGGCACATGCCGCAGGATCTTCCATGGGTGGCATACCACCGGGTAGAGTCCCGTCACCACCGATCCGTTCTTCTCTTCCGCCAGACGGTTGTTCGCACCTGCCATTGCGCAACCTCATCCACGGCGTTGATGTGGCACCCGCCTTTGACGCCGTCCAGATCGCCCTGATGCACCGTGTCTACCCGCAGATACCCGGGCCGGCCGTTTGGCTCAGGCTTACGACGTTCGCCGATCACCACCGGCGTGGGACCGTGTCGGCCGATACGCTACCCGCCGCTGCCGGCACAACTGGGCCCCCCGACAGCTTCGCCATGCGCTCATATGGCGCTTGCCGGAAATCGAAGTAGGCCCGCTGGAGAATCTTTTTCGTCGCCGACGCGCTCGACGTCCCGTGTCCACCGCTGCTAATGGCGATGTCCTCGGGGGCATATCGTTGGGTGAACCGGCACCGCCGGTACGGCTTCGGCTTGACCCCCTCGCCCTCCTGGTAGATCGTGCGCAGGCGCGTTGGCTGCGCACGGCTCAGTCCCGCCATCTTCTCTAAATCCCGCCGCGCCGTTTCAACTGCTCATAGCGGCCCTGCCGTAAGGTCTGGCTCACCCGTCGTAAAGCTCCTCTCGATTGCGGCCCCCAAACCGGACTGCATCGGCACTCAAATGCCTGAATCTCCTTCAGGTTTAATGTTTCCTTCGCCTGCAAGCGGACGATCGACCCCAGCATGACGGACGCGCCTCCAGGCTCATCTTGCGCGAGAAGACCACAATCCCTGAATTTCATGCGATGAGTTATTCTTTTTGGTATGCCCAAGCCTGGAATCGGCGCTGCTGTCTTCGGATTTGTGGCCGTGTTCTATCTTTGGACGGCAACGACCTCCGGAGCGCCGAATTGGCCGGCCAAGAAGCTACCCGGATACTATGACATTCTAGCCCGGTCGTTTCTCGCTGGACGGCTGAGTCTTGTTATAGAACCCGCGCCGGAATTGTTAGCGCTTAAAGACCCATACGATCCGCAGCAGAACGCGGCTTACCGTTTGCACGATGCGAGTCTCTTTCGCGGGAAATACTATTTGTATTACGGTCCGACTCCGGCGCTGATCTTATTTGCCCCTTTTCGCGTGCTCACCGGATTAGATTTTCCGGAACCGGTAGCCGTCGCCCTATTCTGCTCAGCCGGGTTATTTTTTTCATTGTTGTTCCTCTATTACTTATGCCATCTGTATTATCCCGAACTGCCACGCTGGCTACTCACGGTTACGATTCTGGCGCTCGGATTCGGTAACGCGGCCCCCTTTCTGCTACGGCGTCCGCTGCATTACGAGGTGGCGATATCGGCCGGGTACGCTCTTGTATTTGCCAGCGTTTATTGTTTCGGGAGCGGGGGTCTTCAGAAAGTGCCAAACATACGCCGCCTGGCTCTGGGAAGTCTGCTGCTCGGTCTCGCGGCAGGAGCGCGAATCACGCTGGCCGTTGTCGGATTAGTCCCGATTGCCTTAGCGTTCTATCTTTATCGTGAGCAACGCAAAGCCCTTCTACCACGCGCAGCAGCAGCACTATTCGGGCCACTGGCGATCTGCCTATTCCTGCTGGGCGTTTACAATTATGAGCGCTTTGGCTCGTGGACCGAGGTCGGGACCTCCTATATCCTCCAGGGTTTCAGCCTCAAAGGATATAAATTCTTCAGTCTCGAGAGACTGCCAGTCGGATTGTATTACTACCTTCTTGTCCCGCCTAAACTAACCTCGATCTTTCCGTTCCTCCGACTCGCGCCGGAGGCTTACCGGCCGCCGCCGCCGGGCTATTTCCTCGAACCAGTTGCCGGCCTGCTGTTTGTCAGTCCCTTGACGGCGATCCTCGTACTCATCTTACCGGCGGCCGGAGCACTCTGGCGCTGGAACCGGGGACTATGCTTGGTGGTGGGTTCAGTTCTTACCACGGCCTGCGCGCTGTTGGCTACGTATTCTATTTTCGCGGCAACGATGCGATATGAAGTGGATTTCGCTAGCTGGTTTCTGATAGCCGCGCTCCTACTGTGGTTCTGGTCAATCAGCGCGAGTCGCATCGACTGGATACGCAGGCTGACAACGGTCGCTTTCGTGATATTGATCGCGCCAGGCGCCGTATTGAACGCGGCGATCAGCGTGACGGGTTATTACGACAGCCTCAAGACCGCGCATCCGGAAACATACGGCGCCATCGCACGTGTTTTCCGGCCGTTGGAACGCCTCCTTCAAGGCCACGTAGCCGGACCTGCGGCGGCCCCCCACCCCGTCCCTCACCCCCGGTTGATATCTCCCCAGCCCGGCAGCGTCCTGTCGTTTCCTTCGGTAACCTTCCAGTGGACCGCCGTCCCGAATGCGCAGGATTACTGGATCGACGTGGGCACCGCACCCTCAACGGGTAATATCATTTCCAGGTCTACTGGCGGCCTCACGTCGTGGACTGTAGATCTGCGCCAGTATATGAAGGGATCACCTATCTTCGTTCAGCTCTACTCGAAGACATCGGGCATCGATCTGGTTGCCGGTACGGGCAGCCATTTTCAATTTGAGACGACGCTACCACTCCTAAATCCAGACTTGATCGCTCCAGCGGCGGGCACGGTGTTGACCGGTTCGCCCGTGACGTTCAGGTGGAAAGCCGTCCCTGGGGCACAAGACTATTGGATCGATGTCGGAACCGCGCCTGCTACAGGCAACATCGTCTCCGGCTTCACTGGTGGCGCTACCTCTCGAAGAGTAGATCTGGGCCGGTATCTAGATGGTCAACTCATTTTTGTCCAACTCTTCTCGAAATTCCCGAAAACAACTCTGGTTGCCGGTACCGGCAACATCTTTCATTTCGCAACCTCTGCTTCACCGGCCAAACAGCGCTGAGGTTGGCGTATAGGCCTCCGGTGAGCCCTACGGCTGGATCTCCGCTTACAACCTGCGTGGCGGCGAAGCGGAACACATCCGGGTCCGGGTTGGAGGCCGCACCCGCCATGTAGCGGGGATGGCTGAAGAGATTTTGCGGTGCCCCACAACAGCTTGACGCCGGTCGCCGCCATCCGCTCCTCGATGCGGTCGCCGATCCGCGCCAGGTTCTCGACGTGTTCGCGGATGGTGCGCGCCTCCGCCATCACATCCGTATCGTGGAAGCAGAAGTAGGGCAGGCCCAGGCGCGTGAAGAACTCGAAAGCCTCGTTCAGCTTCAATTCCGCATGAGCCTGATCCATGGGCCCGAGGTTCCAGGGACGCCGGAATGTCCCGGGCCCGAACATATCGACGCCTTCTGCGCAGAAGGTGTGCCAATAGCAGACCGCCATGCGAAGGTGGTCTTCCATTGTCTTGCCGAGAACGACGCGGTTCTTGTCGTAATAGCGATACGCGAGCGGATTCTCGGAGTGAACTCCCTCGAACTTTACCGGCGGGATGGTGGCGAAGTAGGATTGTGGCATGTGGCGGTTTCCTTACACCATTGAAGATTGACGAATGTGCTCCAGGCGTTCGCCCCGGAGGTTCAGAGTCGAGTGGACCAGCACGATGCGGTTCGGCGTTGTAATCATATTCGTCGCCCAGATGATGTTGGCCTTTCGGGTATCGAGACGGGCCTTTCGAACGCCGTCACCGAGACCTTTCAGTGTAATCGAGACGGACGGCGTGGTTTGAAGCCGGCTGCGGCGTTGACGAGCTTTCGTGCAGACTCTCGCTTTCGATGTCTGCCGCATCTCGGTTTTTTCCTCTCATCGGCTGACCCGTAGGGCGTGGACGGGTGGTCGTCCGCACGCCGCCCGGACTTCCTGCCGACCCGGAACTATGCAACCTGACGCTTTCAATCGGGGGGGAACGCGAGGGCGGCTTCCGTGAGCGGTCGATCCGGACTCCGAGCGGGCGGCGTTAGTCTCAATAGAGGAGAGTCGCGCCGTATGCGCGGCTTATGTAATGGGTCGCACTCCCCGAGTTCATCCCGGGAGGCAACAGGCACGCTGAATCGGTGACACAGTTCATGCTCGAAAGTTTGAGACGTTCTCGGTGAATTCCGTGCTATCCCACATAGGAGGTTTCACTCATGCGTATATTTGCCATTGCGATCCTCGCCGGGAGCATGCTGCACGCGGCCGAGGTTGTCCACCTGCGTGACGAGGGTGCGGATGCGTATTTCCCAAAGCCTGAAGGCTGCATCGTTACAACCTATCAAGTCAACGTGAATGCCGGCTCAATAAGAATCCCGTCCCAGCCGGCACAGCAACAAAGTACAGCCGGCTTGGCCATTAGCCGCTTCAACGTTTGTACTGGAACACAGGTTATGTTCGCATTTGGGACCGTGCCCATCAGTTCAGCGGAGTTCCAGATTGCGCAGGACCTCAGCACAGCGTCGTTGCGCGTCTCCATTGCGCTCCTGGATCAGTTGTCGGGACAAAACGTCCTCACCACCATTTCTCTCACGTGGAGTGCCACTGATTCAGTGAGCCAGGGCACGAACACTTTTCACACGAGCGCGCCCGGCATGCGCGTGAATGGCCGGTCGAACGGCCGTTCGCGGATGGCACTGGCTTCCGGACAGATTGTGGAGAACGGCGTCACTGTTCTGCTCGATCAATCGGCTTTTGCGCAGATTCGCCAAAGCTCCAGCGGCACTGTAACCATTAACTGATGTCTGCCCGCCGTCTTGAAGGGCGGTTCAGTTAATTCGGCGGGGCGACCCGCCGGTCATGCTGGCTGGTGGCGCTCGCATCAGGAACGGGCTCTTCAAGTGGGGTTGTCCGGGCTGGATCGTAATTGACGGAGCAGCCACACGCGCGCGAAGTTCCAATCCCGTTTGAGAGTGGCGAGCGAGATCGCCAGGACATCAGCGGTTTCCCGGTCGCTAAGGCCGCCAAAAAAACGAAGTTCCACCACTTGAGCGGCCCTCGCGTCCAGCGCCTCCAGGCGCTGTAATGCTTCGTCCACTTCCAATAGGTCTTCCTGGCGTTCCACGGCAAGGCCGTTCGCATGACCCAACGAGAGCCTGACGCGGCTTCCGCCTCTCTTCTGGGCCCGCCGGTCGCGTGCATGGTTAACGAGAATTCGCCTGAGTTGCTGAGCGGCGACCGCGAAGAAATGGGCCCTGCTCTGCCAATCCACGGGTTCAGAGGCGCACATCCGCAAATAAAGCTCGTTCACAAGCGCTCCCGGTTCCAGCGTGTGATCCCCGCGTTCCCGCCGCATGTGACGACCAGCCATACGCCGGAGTTCTTCATATGTTGCTTCTATAATCCGATCACGAGCCTGCTCATCTCCGGCACGCCATTGAAGCAAGAGGGTCGTGAGCGCCGCTGGGCCGCAATCCATCCCATCAAGTGTACCCCCCTGTTTTCCGCGACGGCGGTTCATGGCTTCAGCACGGCCAACGCCTATGCCAACGCCAGACTAGCCGAACGAGCTTGGGATATGATAACCGTCATGTCCCGGGGAGGGTTCGTGCGGTGACACCTGTTCGCCTGAATCAAATCCGGAGGCTGTACGAGGAAGCGTTAGAGCAGGATCCCGGTAGCCGTTCGGCGTTCATTGGCCGCGCCTGCGGAAGTGACTCGGAACTTCGGGACGAGATCTATTCCATGCTGGCGGCTGGCTCGGAACTGGATGGTTTTCTGGATGAGCCCGCGTTCCTGCGCCCGCCTTACAGTCTTCCCGCTTTTGACTCGTCTGCCAGCGTATTAACACCAGGAGAGATTATCGCCAAGCGGTACACCATTCTGCGTCTGGAAGGGATCGGCGGGATGGGAGAAGTCTATAGGGCTGAGGATCGAACCCTAAACCGCACCGTTGCCCTCAAGGTCCTGCGAAGCGAGCGCCTCGGCGACGCGAATCGGAGGCGTAGCCTGGTTGAGGAAGCGCGGGCGGCGTCAGCTCTGAACCACCCCCACATCGCAACCATCTACGATTTCGGCACATCGGACGGCCTGGAATTCATCACGATGGAATACGTGACCGGCCAGATGCTGGACGAAATCGTTGCCGGGCAAGCTTTGCCCCTCGAAGAAGCTTTGAAGTACGCCATAGAAATCGCTGACGCACTGGTCGCCGCTCGCGCGGCAGGAATCGTGCATCGGGATCTGAAACCCGGGAATGTGATTATCACGGCGGAGAACAGCGTAAAGGTATTGGACTTCGGCCTGGCTAAACTCGCCGCGACTTCGGATCGCATCAAAGCCGAGGCTGCGGAGGCTGTTCCGGGCGAAACGCCACATCAGGCCATTGGGCTCACGAAGCATACGCTGCCAGGGGCCATCGTCGGAACTGCGGCCTATATGTCACCCGAGCAAGCAGCCGGCAGCCCCGTCGATCATCGCTCCGACATTTTTTCATTTGGGGCTTTGGTCTATGAGATGGTCACTGGGAGAAGGGCATTCCAGGGTGACACAGCGATGTCTACGGTGACGCAGATTCTTAGGCACGATCCCCAACCGATCGGTGAACTTGCCCCGCAGTTGCCACTCAAACTACAACGAGTGGTTGCGCGATGTTTGCAGAAGGATCTCAACCGGCGATTCCAATCCATAGGTGAAGTCAAGACGCTGCTCGAAAGCGTCCAGCCCGTTGCCGCGCGCCGCGCTGAGACCAGGCGGTATGGGGTCGCGGCCGCCGCAGGGATGCTCCTTATTGCGGCTGCTCTCGTCAGCTTGCCCGTCTCCCGTTTAGGACCTTTCGAAATCGCAGCGCCGAACGGGACGAAAGCGAGGGCGAGCGCAGATGCCGTCAGAAATGGCGGACCGGCGCTGCAAACCAGGCGATCGGTAGCGGTTCTCGGTTTTCGGAACCTGTCCGGCGGACCGGCGTCCGCGTGGTTGTCCACAGCCTTGGCCGAGATGTTTAGCAGTGAACTGGGTGCGGGCGAGCAACTCCGTATCGTGCCCGGCGAGAATGTCGACCGCATGAAAGTGGAGCTTGCCTTGGCGGAGGCTGAGAGCTACGCGCCATCAACGCTCGCACGGATCCGGGCGAATCTCAATGCCGATATCATCGTGCTCGGGTCCTTTCTCCATCTGGGCAAGGAGGGTGGCAGCAGGATCCGAGTCGATATCAGGCTCCAGGACTCCGGCTCCGGACGAACGATCGCATCGATGGTCGAGACCGGCGATGAAGCTGGCCTCTTCGACCTCGTTCTGCGATGTGGCGACGGCCTCCGCCGCCGCTTGGGCGTAGCGACTGCTACCGAGTCCGAGACCAGGAGTTTCCGCGCGTCCTTCCCGGCCAACCATCGTGCGCTTCAGTTGTATTCGGAAGCTGTGCGGAAAGCGCGCCGTTTCGAGTCGATGGCCGCCAGGGATCTTCTCTATGCCGCTATCAAGGAAGATCCGAATAACCCCGTGACCCGCTCGATGCTCGCTACGGTTCTCGTGCTCCTCGGGGCGGACAAACTGGGGACCGACGAGGCGCGCAAGGCTTTCGAGCAGTCCGCCGGTCTGCCACGCGAGCAGCAATTGCTTATTGAAGGACGATACCGCGCGATGAACCGCGAAAGGGATAAAGCGATCGCGATTTTCCGGGCGCTCTTCAGCTTCTTTCCCGACAATGTTGACTATGGCGTGATTCTTGCCAGGAACCAATACCAGGCCGGCAAAGGAACAGAGGCGTTGGCTACGATCGAGGAGCTTCAAAAACTGCCGGCGCCCTGGTCGCAAGATCCGCAGATCCCGCTAACGGAGGCTTTCGCCGCGATGGCGTTGTCCGACTTTCCGCGCGAACTGAGCGCATCCACGCGTGCAGTGCGTGCCGCGGCAGCAGTGGATGCCAAGCTAGTCGTAGCCAGGGCTCGAATCCCGGAGGCGTGGGCTTTGCGTAACTTGGGCCGCCCCGCGGAGGCGCGGAAGTCGCTTGAGGAGGCACACCGGATCTACCTCGAAGCAGGAGACCGGAATGGCGCCGCCCAGACGTTGATTCCATTGGCGATCATCCTTTATGATGATCGCGATTTGGCGGGCGCCGCAAAGCTCTATGAAGAGGCCCTCGCGCTCTACCGGGAGACCGGCGACCGCTACTCCACTTTCATCGCTCTGTCCAATTTAGCAACTATCGAGATGGACCTCTGGCATTTGGATGCTGCGCGGCGTTCTTTTCAGGAGGGCCTCGAAATCAGCGTGGAAGTCGGCCGAAAACAGGCGATCGGCGCGGCGCACAGCGGGCTAGCGGAAGTGATCAGGTACCAGGGCCATCTCAAGGAATCGTTCGAGCACTATACTGAAGCGCTCAACATCAGCCGCGAAGCAGGAGATAAGAGTCGGACCGCTGAAGCCCTCTTCGGACAAGCCCAGGTCTTCCGACTTAAAGGCGACCTGAATCGTGCGCGACTTCTGCATGCGGACGCTCTAAAGCTTCGCCAGGAGACCAGGCAGCCTGCGCACGAAGCCGCGAGCCGTCTGGCCATCGCCCGGATTGCTATGGATGCACGGCAGTTCGCCGAAGCGGAGTCTGAAGCACGTTTGGCACGGGAACTTTTCACCAAAATCAAAAGAGCCACGAGAGCCGCCGAAGCGGACATTCTGATTGCGGAATCCCTGATCGAACGGCGACGGAATGGCGAAGCCGTGGCAATGCTTTCCCCTATCGAACAAGCTCTGGAGGCGCGTGGTGACAATGAGCAATTGCTTAGACTCGATTTGTTCCGCGCGAAGGTACGTGCTGCAACCGGGCAGCCGGCTGAAGCATTGAAGCTAGTCGAATCGACTGCCGCCCGAACCGCCACCGGCCCCATGGAGTTGCACTACGATGTGCGGTTGCACTGGGGATCGATCGAGCGGCAACACGGAAGCGAACCGGCCGGGCGCAAGATTTTAGGGGCGCTATCGGCCGACGCCCGCAGCAAGGGCTTTAAGCTCTTCACCGATAAAGCAACCAGAGCGCTCCAAGGACCTCGCCCGTGACCCGCGCGAGAGATTGGAGCGGAGCACGCATCCAATCTGCGGGCCAATTCAAATCTTTTTGAGCCATTTTGTCGGTTTTTCGGGCTGTTGCTTGTAGAGAGCCTGGGGAGCTGCTGTATTGGCTTTTCGAAAGGAGCACCTTGTGATTTTCCCGACTATTGTCTTGGCGGCGCTGGTTTGCATCCCTGGATGGGGACAGGACCAGAGGTGGAATCGTCGCGCAAGCCTCTCGGCTGGAGATCCAATTCAGGTTCTACAAATCGATGGCCATACCGTCGACGGGAAATTCCAGAGCTTGTCGCCTGAAAGTCTGACGCTGGAAAACCGCAATCAGGTTCGTTCCCTTGCCCTCTCTTCGATCAGGCAGGTTTCACTGCGTCGGAAGGCATCGCGAGGGAAGGCAGCGGGCATCGGCGCGGCAGTAGGATTCGGTATCGGCTTTCCCATCGGGGCGGCCGCCGCCGGCCACCTGACCGACCGCAACAACCCGAAATTCACCACCCGGGCCGGGATGGGTGCGGAGGTGGGTCTGCTTGGGGCCGGCATCGCCGCCGCGGTGGGAGCTCTTGCAGGCGGATCCCGCTTCGAAACTGTATATCGAAACCGGTAGCCACCGCCGGATGGCGCGTAATCAGGAGGATCGTATGAGATGGATCGTCGTAGGTTTTTTCGTGGCGTCCAGACTCTGGGCACAGTCGGAATCGGCCAGCCTCACCGGCACGGTTGCCGATGCGCAGGGCGCCCCCATGTCGCAGGTCGCTATTTCGATCTTGAACGAAGGCACCGGCGCGGCGATGCGTGTGCTCACGGACGACAGCGGCCGCTATTTCGTACCCGGCCTGCGGCCGGCTACGTACAGAGTCACAGCGGAGCGCACCGGATTCAAGAAATTTGTCCATTCGGACGTAACGCTGCAAGTGAACCAGACCGCGCGCCTCGACATCGCGCTTTCCGTCGGGGATGTGACGGAACAGGTCACCGTGTCGGCCGATGCCTCCATTCTGGAGACCGATACCTCCGGCCGTGGCGCCGTCATTGACGGCCGCAAGATCGTTGAGCTGCCGCTCAACGGACGCGACTACAACCTGCTCGCGCAGTTGTCGCCCGGCGTTCTGCCCGCAACGCCGCGGCTGCAATCTATCGGTTTCAAGGGTGCTTTCAATGTGAACGGCAACCGCGCGTTCCAAAATGCCTTTCTCCTGGACGGAGTCGATAATACTTCGTACTCCAATTCCTTCCGCGGCGGCAACACGCAGATCGTGCAACCCTCGATCGACGCGCTCCAGGAGTTCAAAATTCAGACGAACGCCTACGGCGCCGAATTTGGCCGCAGCGCCGGCGCCATAGTAAACGCGGTGATCAAATCCGGAACTAACGCGCTGCACGGCTCCGCTTACGAGTTCCATCGCAACCGGTCGCTCGACGCGACAAACTTTTTCTCGAATAAGACCGGCTCGGGCGACCCATTTCGCTTGCGCAACCAGTTTGGGGGAGCCCTGGGCGGCCCCATCGTCAAGAACAACCTGTTCTTGTTTGGCGACTACGAAGGACTGCGTGACCGGACCGGCACAGTGAGGCCGACCTCGGCGCCTCAGCCCATCTGGACGAAGGGCATGTTCACCGTCCCCATCTACAATCCCTTCAGTCCGAACGACACAGGCTCAGATTTTCAGAGAACCGCGACCGCTGATTGCAATGATGGCCGCGGAAACTGCTGGATCATTCCGTCCAGCCTGATCGATCCGGTGGGACAGAAGGTGCTGAACGTCAACCCTGCTCCAAATACCGGATCGCCCGGACAGGTGGATAACAACTATGTCAGTGTGCCCGTCGACAGGAACCGTACGGACCAGTTCGACATACGAGTCGATGAAAACATGGCTGCCGGATTCAATCTATTCGCGCGCTATTCCTTTTCCGACACGAATCTCTTCCGGCCGGGACCGCGGCCCGGGCTCTCGGAAGGATCTTCGAACGATACGTTCGGCTCAGCGCTTTGGCGGTCGCAGGCCGTCGCGGCGGGTGCTACCTGGACGCTCTCGCCGAAAGCAGTTTCCGAGTCGCGCTTCGGCTGGGCACGAGGGAACTACTATCAAACGCCGGTGAATGCAGGTTCCGGCTGCCCCGATCAACTTATAGGCCTTCGAGGCTTGCCAACTGACGAAGCCGTCTGCGGAGGACTTCCCGTCTTCGATTTGCCTGGCGGGTTGGGAAGGAGGATAGGACGCACCACATCCCAACCGCAGTTCCAAACGCCGCGGTCGTACGATTTCCGTGAGTCGCTGGCGTGGATGCGCTCCGGCCATGCGATCAAATTCGGCGCGGAGATATTGCATGTCTCAACCGGGATTCGCGACATCAGCGCCCTTCTCGGCCGCTTTACATTCAGCGGCCGGTTCTCCGGACAGACTACCGGAGCGAGCGCCGGGTATCAGGGAGGAGTCGCGGACCTGCTAATGGGACTGCCAACGCAGTACGCGCAGGACTCGAACACCGTGTTTCATCAAGCGCAGACCATGTACTTCTTCTTTGCGCAGGATGATTGGAAGGTGACGCGAAAACTCACGGTCAACTATGGTGTGCGATATGAGTTCGCTACGCCGCCGCTCGAGCGCGACAATCAGTCGGCCAATTATGATCCTGAGACTCGGGCGTTCGTGGCGGCCAAAGAAGGAGGGCTGTTCGAGCGCAGCCTGATTCACGCGGATTACAACAATATTGCGCCCCGGTTTGGTTTCGCCTACACTGCGATGCCTGGAACAGTGGTCCGCGCAGCTTACGGTATCTTCTACAACCACACCAACCGGATGGGCCGCGAGGGTCTGCTTGGCTTCAATTATCCGTTTGTCGTGGCGCGAACTCAGCAGATCTCGGGAAGCAACATCCTGAAGGCGTCGAACGCATTCCTCCATTTGCAGGAGGGGATCCCTGTCGGATTTGTGGACGCATCGAAAGTGGATCCATCCAACGTCAGCCGCAAGGCCCAGGACATGAACCAGCGGACACCCTACACTCAGCAATGGAACGTCGGCATTCAGCAGGAACTCGGTAAGAACACGATATTCGAGCTCGCCTACGTCGGCAACCGAGGCCTGAAACTGCCTGCATTCCGAAACCTGAATCAGCTCCCGGTCGTGTTCAACGCGGCGGGAGTGCCCGGAGCGGGTCCCCGTCCGCTGGCTGTTTATGGCCTGAATGCCGACATTCAGTTACTGGAGAACCTGGGTGTCTCAAACTATCATTCGCTGCAGGCGAGGATCGAAAAACGGTTCTCCTCAGGTATTTCGGGCCTCCTGTCGTACACGTGGGGCAAGGCTTTGACGAATGCGGTTGACCACCTTTCCACCTCGGGAGGCGGAAACGGCGTGGATGTCGGCGTTTTCAAGGAAGCCCAAAACGGCAACGACCGCCGGGCAGAGTACGGGCTGGCCGAGTTCGACCTGCAACATCGCCTCATCGGGTCGGCCGTCTGGCAGTTGCCTTTCCGCAGAAGCCGGCCCCTCGGGATTCTGTTCGGAGATTGGGAGTTTTCGCCGATCGTCACCGTCCAGAGCGGGTTGGGGCTAACCATTGTGCAGTCGAACCTCCTCACTCTGGGAGGCGAGCGGCAAAGCCTTCAGCGCTTGGCAAGAGTGACCCATTAGGGCTTGGTTGAAGTGACCCAGGCCGGGAACAGGACTGGGAAAAGAGATACGGGGCATCATCCACGCCGAAGGCGGTGTTCGTTGGTTTGGCTGGAAGGACGAGCAGTATCATCCACGCCGAAGGCGTGCGGGGTGGTTTTCCATCATCCGCGCCGGAGGCGCGTTCAGCGAGGTGGCGCGGTGCGTGCGAGTTTGTACCGAAGATATTCGAAGTACTCCGGGCTGACGTGCGACGCCAGCACTTCCTCGATGACAGGCAGGAAATAGGCCAGCGAGCGAATCGTGCCCAGAGGCGGTGCTTCGGACGGCCGAATCAGGCGACGCGTGGCGGCCAGCACCAACGCATTTTCGATGACCTTCAGCGAAAGGCCGCGTTGATACAGTTGCGCTGCCAGCAGCCGGTCGGCACGACGCACCGTCCCCATCGTGCCCGGCGTCTTGCGGTACGCCTCCAGCACCTGGCGAACATATTCTTCCTGGCCGTCCATGCTGGCGTCCTCAGCCTTGCGGTTCGCGCAATGGCGGGCCGTCGATAACGACGGTGTGGCAGTAATGCCGCAACCGGCTCAGCAAGGCTTCTACCATGGGCCGGTTGCCCAGAAAATTAGGCCACTCGTCGTAGACGAGATTCGTGGTGAGGATTGTGGGACGCCGCCGGTAGCGTTCTTCCATCAGCTTGAAAAAGATGTTCGACTGCTCCGGTTTCAGATTCAAATATCCAAATTCGTCGATCAAAAGGACGTCCAGCCGCGCCAGACGATTCAGCAGCTGCCGCGTCGAACGATCCGCCAGCGACGCATACATTTCATCGAACAGGTCCTGGGCCTTGATAAATTGACACCGGTAGCCGTTCTCCAGCGCCTTCATCAGCAGGCCGGAAGCTAATCCTGTTTTGCCAACGGCTGTCTTGCCGACGAACACGATATTTTCCGCCTTGGCGATGAACTCCAACTCCGCAAACCCGCGGATCTGTTTGCGATTGACGCCCGGCTGGCGCGCGAAGGGGAACGTCTCCAGCGTCCAGCGCTCGGGCAGCCTGGCGCGCTGGATGCGCCACTCCAGCGCGCCCTCCTGCCGGGCCTGAAACTGCGCGCGCACCAGACGCGTCACAAACTCCGAGTAGCTGATGTCGTCCTTGTCGGCGGCGCGCAACTGTTCGTCATAGATCTCCAGGATGCGCTTGAGCTTGAGGTTCTTCAGCAGTTGTTCCAGTTCTTCAGTCATCGTTGGGCCCCTCATCGAGCAGAAAGTATTCGCGCGTCACGCGGCGCAGAATCATCCTCTCCAGCCGGTCCAGATCGTAAAGCCCATAACGGGCGGCCTCTTCCACCGCTCCCACCAGCGGTTCACGCGGATACTCGCGCACAAACCGCAGCAGTTGCCGCAGGGCAAGTGTGACCACCTTACGGCTGTGCTGTTTCAACCCCACGACATAGTCGGCCAGTTCCGGCGCGGCGGTGATGATGGCCTGCTCTTCGGGATGCGGATCGGGACGCGCGTCTCTGTGACCGCGCGGCGGGCGGTGCTCCGCCAGCATCACGCGCTGGTGCTCGGCTTCGGCGATGCGCCGGTGTGTCACCAGTTGGCGGGTATCGAGTTGAATCTCGATCTTGTCCCTGGTCTCGCGCACCTCTACGCGGCGCCCGATCCACTCCACCGGCACCGAATAGCGGTTGCTGTTCAACGCCACGTAGCCTTCGATATCCACCAGCCGCTGCTGCAGCCGGTAGACTTCCGGAATCCACGACGGCAGCGGCTTCAGATGCAGCCGCTCCACCGCGAACAGCTCTCGCGGAACCGCGCGGATGTGTTTCTTGTAAGTCGAGTTGACCTTATCGCACCACTGCCGTGCCCGCTGATTCAGATCCTCCCAACTGCGGAAGGTGCGCCCCGCCAGAAAGTTATGCTCGATGAAATGGAAGGGGCGCTCCACCCGTCCCGAACGGTTGGCATTGCCAATCGCGTGCGCCACGAACTGAAAGCCGAAACGCTCGCCAAAAGCAGCCATCTCCGGTACCGGCACCATGTCGCGTCCGCTGCCACGCAGCACCACCACGTGCGTGTTATCGATCATGGTCCGCGCTGCCGCGCCGCCGAAGTAGCGTAGCGCTTCCGTGAGAAAGACTTTGCAGTCGAAACGCCGGAAGGTGGGATAGCACTGGAAGAACAGCATCCGCGAATAGCACAGCACCGCAGACGCGGTCTGCACCTTGCGCTTCCTGCCGTCCAGTTCGAGCTCATGCGGAGACGTGTCGTGCTGCATCTCCTCCCCAGGCGCAAAATCATACTGGCCCGCCGGCGTGGGCGGCGCGTAGCCGATTCCATGCCGCCGGCAGAACGAGGTCAACGCGGCATACGACATCTCCGCCCCCGCCGCCACCAGTTCCTCATGGACTCGCACGAGATTCCCCTGGCACTTGTCGAAAAGCTCCAGGATCTGAGGCCGGTAGGGCTCCGCCTTCTCGGTTCGATGCAGTTCCGGCAGGGTGGTCGAGTTGGATCGTAGAACTTTGCGCACGGCCACGCGGGAGACTCCCAGTACCCGTGCGATCTCGCGTTTGCTCACGTGCTGCGCATTCAGTTCCAGAATCGTGGTCCGTTGTGCCTGGCTCAACATGGGGTGTCTTCTCCGGTTGGATTTTTTCGTCGATGCGATGCAGCTGCTTTTGAATGCGCTCGATCTGATACCGCGCCGCTTTCGCTTGCTGCTCATCCACCTCCGTGGCAGCCGCGCCCGCCAGTCGCCGCTGGGCGCGGTTCACAATCGCCGCCACCATTTCCAGATCGCGTAACAGTTCGGCGCCGGTTCCGGCCGGAGCTTGCTCCTGCGCCTGCCGCTGCGCTTTGAAGAACAACTCGGGATCGTCGAGAATGCGTTGGCGGATTGCCGGAGAACCTTTGCGCCACGCTGCATACAACTGGCCGCCGGCACGCGTATCGCCGTGGTGTGCGGCGAAGATGGCCGCCATCCGCTGGCAATCCTCCAGGCTTTGACGCGCCACCGGCACCAGAAACTTCATGGCCATCTGCGCCAGAATCTTGCCCTCGCGCACCTGTTGCTGGATCGCTTCCGGTAAAACCTCCACCAGCGCCAGCCGCCTCGATACCCAACTCACGCTGCGATCGAACCGGCGCGCCAACTCATCCAGCCCGTAATCGAAGCGCCGCTCCAACTCCGCCAACAGCCAACCCACCTCCAGCGCGGTCTCGTGTTCGGATAAACGCAGCGAGCGGTCCAGCACTACGGCCGCCGCCTCGCTCATCGGCCACACCACGGCTTCCACCGTGTCCCGCCCCAGTTGCTCCAGCGCCGCGATCCGCTTGTAGCCGTCGATCACCACGTAATGGTCGCCCTGGCCTTCGGCGGCCACCACCACGATGGGCGTTTGCTGCCCACTGTCAGCTAGCGACGCCAACAGCCGCCGCTGCCGCCCTGCATGGCGCACTCGCAGGTGCTCCCAACGCCGGTCGAGTTGGTGAAACTCCAGTTGCATCGGACAGGCTGAATGTATGCCGAGCCCCGCCAGCCGATCAATATCTCCGGATTAAATCACGCGCCTGTTTCCACCGCTGCTCCCTTTCCCTGACGCTCTCCATCGCGTGCCGGCAGTCGTGCGAGCAGAAGCGTTGTAAAGGACTTCGCCGCCCACGCTCGAATCCCACGTAGCAGCCGGGCCGGTCGCACGAATGATCGAAAAAAATGTTCTGTAGTGATTACCCTCGCGGCGTCGTTAACCGCCTCTGGCTCTGCGGGTTTCCGGCTTTTCGTGTGCTCGCGGTAGCGCCGGCTTTGCCCGTTCCGTTTCTGTTTGCCTGCCGTGGTCGCCCGATATCTTTGCTGGGCCTTCCACCGCGACCATTCCCGTGCCCCTTCCCGGCACTCTTCGCTGCAATAACGCTGTCGGACCCGGCCGGGGTGAAAGCGCTGCTCGCATCCTTTTAGCAGACACCGGCGTGTTCGCGGCCGACGCCCGGATTGTTTCCGTCGCCCAGCCCCTTGCCTTTTGTGCGGACCTGTAAGATTCTCGGTAGGGCCCATGGGAGGTGATGACTCCCAGAAGCTCCTGCCCTGGAGGGGAATCTACTCCTCTCCAGGGCGCAAACCTCCGGCTCATTACGAAATCAACACTGTACCGGAAACGGCGCCACGTTTTGCGCGGCTGCCAGCGGGAGTGTGGCTCAGCTACAGACTGCCTGAGTCATTTTTGGCAAGCACAGGTGGGTCACTTCTCGCGCGTGCCGAAGGCAAAGCCGTCCGAACCGCATCGCGAACGGCGCATTGCCTGCTTCCCAGCGGACAGTAGACCGCTATTTCGACACCAACGCATTCCGGGTCCTGCAAACGACCCCCGCAGCCGATGGCTTCGTTCCGTTCCAGGCGTTCGGGAACTCCGGAGTGGGGGTGCTGCGCGGACCGGAGTTGTTCAATATCGATTTCAATCTGAGCAGGAATTTCAGGTTGACGGAGAAGCACCTCGTTCAATTTCGTGCGGAGCTCTTCAACGCGCTGAATCATGCAAATCTCGGCGTGCCGGGCGTGAACATCAGCGGCGGAGGCTTTGGCCAGATCATCCAAACGAGCACTGAGGCGCGTATTATTCAGCTTGCGCTGAAGTACGAATTCTGAGCACGGAAGAGGACGGATTTGCAATGAAGATGCATAAACATCAAACGATATCGACCATCCGAATCCTGCTTCTGGCCTGCATTCCATCGATGCTTTTGGGGCAGTTGGCGGAAAATTCATGGGACAATCTCCGCCGGCTGCGCCCGGGCCAGAAGATCGAGGTCGTCAACATGCAGATGAAGGCGGTTGTGGGTAAGTTCATCGCATTCGCCGATGATGCGATCTCCCTCGCCGCCGGCAAGGACCAAGTGTCGATACCTCGAGCCAATGTCTTGAGCGTGAAGAATCGCGAAGCTTCCCACCGTAAGCGGAATACTCTGCTCGGGCTCGCAATCGGCGCTGCCGCCGGTGCGGCAATCGGCGCGGCGGCCATCCATTCCAGTGAGTCCGGGGAGGAGTTTTTTGGGGTGATGCTCGTGACACCGATCGCCGCCGGAATCGGCGCGGGCGCGGGCGCCGCGCTGCCTGCCGGGCATGTGACGGTTTACCGGGCTAAGACGCGGTCGGGACACTGACTGAATTTCAAAGCAATCCCACCAGGAGGTGGAATGATGGTCGAATCTTCGCAATTCGCTGGGCTGCCGCGCAAGGGTTCAACCTGCAGCCCCTTCATGCGCAGAAGTATCTTGTCGGGCACGATAGCCTTGGTCCTGATTCTCGGGTCCGCCGCTCGCGCTCAGCCGCCACAGCCTACTAGCGTGAACCAACTGACAGCGGAAGAGGAAGCAGCCGGGTGGTTCCTCCTCTTCGATGGCAAAACCTGGACTAACTGGACACTCAGCAAGGTCCGGAAGAGCGCAAGGTGGAAGATTGACCGTGGCTGGATCCGAACTGATACGCGGGGGAACTCCGATGAGGGACGGCAGTTGTCGACGCTCGAGTCGTTCCGAAACTTCGAGCTGCAATTCGAATGGAAAATTGCGAAGGGTGGAAACTCCGGTGTCAAATACCGTATCCAACGGGTGTGGCAGTTCAATCCAAGCGACTTGAAGACAGGCCATGTTGACCTGGTGCCGCCCACGCTTGACGCAATGAACGACGGATTACCAATCGGCTTCGAATACCAGTTGACGGATGATGAGAACGCGCCGGACGCCCTGGACAGTCCCTCCCGCTCCTCGGCTGCCTTGTACCGGGTGGTGATTCCGAGAAAGCCGCATCCTGTGGTCGCTGGTACGATTCACGCCACGCGCATTAAGGTGTCCGGCGACCATTTTGAGCACTGGCTCGACGGTGAGAGCGTGGCCGCGGGAAACCTGAGGTCCGACGCTCTCCGTGCAGTCCTCGAAACAAATCGCGCAGCCGGGCTGAGAAAATTCGAAACCGCCACCGGTGACCAGCAAAGATATGACGGCGTTCTCGAGCGCGTGACCGCGGAATCCCTGTTACGACTGGACGTTGATTCGAGCCCGATCCACTTCCAGTACCACCGAAGCGCCGTATGGTTCCGCAATATCAAGATCCGGCGGTTGGAGAATTGATTATTTCCGCTGCCAGATCGTGCGTTGCAAAGAGAGAGCGGCGCAGCAACAGCTATCCAAAAGGCTGTCGCCACGGAATGATCAGGTGCTCCGAAACGGCTACGGAATTCGCACTCCGGCAACAGCGAACCCTGACGTTTAGAAACAGCCGTCAAATTGGTGACAAACTGGCGACGATTCTAGCGGCGTATTCGCTATTTTATTGAATTTAGATGCTTTGTTCGGAGTGCCCGCAATCGCCAACAGCCCGATGAGCTGTCACCAATTTACTGTCTTTGGAATGAGTCGCTTACGAAGGAACGTGGGCTTGGCAATGCGAAAAGGAAGGATGGGAAAAGTGAGAATAACTGCTGAAGAATGAGTTGGTTACGGGGGAAGGATTTAAACCTTCGATCTTTGGGTTATGAGTTTTCCGTGCGTTGGTAAACATCAGAAATCAAAGGCACGAGTGGCACTCGAAAGAGCCTTTAGGAATCCTCGGAAACGGCAATCATGGTCCTAGAATGGTCCTGCTTCAGCGGCTAACCCACCCAGTCGTCCGAACCTCCCCGAGCCTTTCGTTCGCCTGAACGTTAGCTGCCACGCCACCAAAGCACCCCCACAATACCATTGGCTCTGGGTTCCCAAAGCCACGATTTTAGGCGAGGCTAGCTTAGCTAGTAGTGCAGTTCACGTAGGAATCCCGTCGGCGACGGCGGGCGGTCGTGAAGCGGTTGTGGCTATGAGCTAAGGCTTGACCTGACGGCGACGGATGCCAATGGCATTGCGGCTCGCGGAGTCCTTAGCAGGAATGGACGGCGGAAGCCGGGCAATATGTAAAGAGGCCCGGATACGTGAAGCGGTCTGAAAGCCGTTGCGCAGTCCATTTGTGGGACCGTGGCTCGGATCGTTAGACCGGTCATCTCCCTGAGATGACTACACAAGCGAGCCAGAACAGCCGAGGCGGCAGAACGGGGCTTGTGAAGCGCTTGGCTGAACAGCTTTGGTGCTGCCACAAGAACCGACTGAGGACGGGAGCTACCTTCAAAAGCTTGGCGAGCAGCAAGTCAGCGGTAGGCTTCCCGCCGGTTTCGGACGGCGGCGATCTCGACGGTGTTTTCGCCTTTGAGACCGAAGAATACCCGGTGATCGCCGCAGCGAAGGCGGAAGCCGGTGAAGGGCGGCTTGAGCCGTTTCACGTCCCCGGCGCGATTTACCAATTAGCGGTCTACGCAGTGGAGAATCTGAATTGCGGTTTCGCGGTCGATCACCCGCAGATCGGTGCGCGCTTCGGGCAGATCACGGCGATGCGTTCCGGCCCGGGTTGTCCCTGGATCACTGTTCCAGTCCGAACTCGCGCAGGATGTCTTCGTGCGGAATGCCTTCACCGCGGTCCAGGGAAGCGCGAGAGCGGTCGATCGCCGGTGCTGTATCCGGCGCGATCTCTTCCTCATCCACAGGAGCCAACGCCAACGAACGCGCCAAAGAAGCCGGGAGGATAGCGATTGGAGCGGGGTACGGGATTCGAACCCGTGTAAATCAGCTTGGAAGGCTGACGCCCGACCACTAGGCCAACCCCGCCCTTCGGGAACTATTTTAGCACTGGTCAATGGGCTTGCCGGGCGTCTCGCAATGCCGTTAGAGTGTGGTTTGCATGAGATGAGCATTGCGGAAGCGGTTCTGGATGCGGTGCGCTGCGAAGCGGGCCTGCACGGGGGCGGGCGCCCATCGCGCGCTGGGCTGCGCATCGGCGAGCTTTCCGGCGTCGAACCGGAATCGCTGCGGTTCTGCCTGGAATGCCTGGTAGCCGGCACCGACCTTTCCGCCACCGTTTTTGAGATCGAGGTGTGCCCCTGGACGCGGCGATGCCGCGCGTGCGGCGCCGTTTTCCGCGTCACCGAATACAATCCCGACTGCGCGCAGTGCTCCTCCACCGAGACCGAAGCTCTGGGAGGTGATGAAATAGAACTCGGGTACATTGAACTGGAGGATCATTGATGCGCGTTCCATTGGAGCGCAAGGTACTGAATGAGAACGACCGCATCGCGGCCGGGTTGCGCGAGCGGTTCGAGCGCGGCGGCACGTTTTGCGTGAACCTGATCAGTTCGCCGGGGTCGGGCAAGACGTCGCTGCTCGAGCGCACGCTGGAACACTACCAAGGGTCGCGCCGGGTTGCCGTGCTCACGGGCGACATCCAGACGGACAACGATGCGCGGAGGCTGGCGCGCTTCGGTTTTCCCGTCCGGCAGATCACCACCGGGGGCGCCTGCCACCTGGATGCGCGCATGGTGGAGCGGGCGCTGGAGGGGTGGCGCGTGGAGGAACTCGAAGTGCTGTTCCTCGAGAATGTCGGCAACCTGGTGTGCCCCACGAGCTACGATCTGGGCGAGGAACTGCGCGTGGTGCTGCTGAGCGTGACCGAGGGCGAGGACAAGCCGCTGAAGTACCCCGCCACTTTCCACCATGCGGACCTGATGGTGCTCAGCAAAATCGACCTGCTGCCCTATGTTCCCTTCGATGCCGGCCTTGCCTGCGAAAACGCTCGCCGCGTTCAGCCGGACATCGAAATCGCGCGGCTCTCCTGCACGAGCGGGGAGGGTCTCGAGTGCTGGTACCAGTGGCTGGAGCGGACGCGATGATGACCGAATATCCCCTGCTCAATGCGATTCTTTTCACCTTTCTGGGCGTGGCGGCTTTCGCGGTTGCGTTCGCGGTGATCTCGAAACTGGCGCCCTTCGACCTGTGGAAGCAACTGGTGGAGGAGCGCAACGTTGCGGTCGCGATCTTCGCGGCCGCGGTGGCATTGGGCCTTTGCTGGATTATCGCCGCCACCATGCACTGACCGGTATTTTGCCGGGGCTGTGATACCCTCGTTTTTATGCTTTTCGAGTCGGATAAAGTGATGTTCGAGATTTACCGGGAGACCGAGTATACAGGCAAATACCGGGTAGTTTACTTCACCGAGCTTCAGGATCACAACAAGGAAACGGAAATCAACCACGCACTCGCGGGTGAACATTACTTCGACGGCTTCATCAAGAACTTCCGTAAGGACGAGGCCAAGGAGATCATCGTCGCCCTCCTGAACCGGTTGAACAACGGCGAGAAACTGGAACCGGGCGAAGTGGAGCGCGCGCTCGGCGAGCACATGGCCTGAGCCCTTGCGGATCACCCGTTTTCCCTCCCTAACCGAAGATCAGTTCGCGGGCTGCGTCTCCGCATTTTCCGACTCTCTCACCGGCGAGTTGAACGGCGCGGCACTGGCGTTGCGCAGGCTGCACGGAATGGCCAAAGGCGCGGCATTCGCTTACGAGATGCAGTACGACACGCACCGGTACGGCGCGCTCATCGTGCTCGACCGGTGGGCGACGCTGCTGCGGAATTTCGGACCGCATCTTTCGCACCCGCTGCTTGCGGACGCCGCGTCACGCCTGGCGGCCGCCGAGGAGATTCTTACGCGCGCCAACCGCCTGGCGGATGCTACGGATGCGTACGACGCGCAACTGGTGGAGGCATGCGCGCTGGCGTTTCAGAGCGCGCAGGCGGCGTTCGGTCCGGAGCAGCAAGCTGCCGGCAAGGCCGCAAAACTGGGCCCCATGCTTTCGGAAGATTACCGCGAGGCGCGGCGGATCTTTCTCGAAGATCTGGTCGAGCGCTGACTGCTTACCTGGATTCGGCGAGAGTCAGCAGTTTCTGCTGGAACATATCGTAGGGAAGCGCTCCCACCATCAGTTCGCCATCGACGCCTTCTTCGGTGCTCTTCCCCACGACGAACGTAGGAGTGCCGTTGGCGCCGATGCGCATCGCATCCAGAACGTCGGTCTGCACGGCGTTCTTGTACTTATTCGATTCGATGCAGGCGCGGAGCTTGCCCGGATCCAGCTTGACCTGGGAGGCGAGAGCGAGGATGTTATCGAGGTCGAGCTTGTCGGGGTTAGCGCCCATGATGTCGCGCAGCGCCCAGAATCCGTTCTGCTCGGCGGCGCAGCGCGCGGCCAGGGCGGCGCGCATGGCATTGGCATGCATGTCGAGCGGCATGTCCTTGCTGTAGAAGCGCACTTTACCGGTGTCGATGAAATTCTTCTTGAGTTCCGGGAAAGTGGCCACGTGAAATCGCTGGCAGAAGGGACACTGGTAATCGGTGAACTCGACAACGGTCAGCGGCGCATCCTTGGAGCCGAGCATGGCGAAGCCTTCGAGGTTGAGCTTTACACGCGAGACCGGCTCCTGCGTCTCTCCGCCCTTGGCGGCCTGCTTCTCGAGCAACTGGCGGATCTGACGCAATTCATCCAGAATCGCATCGGCCTGCCGCCTGGTGATGCCCTCCTGCGGCTGCTGTGCCCCGGCCGGCAGGGCAAGCGCGGCCAACAGGGCCAAATGAAATAGCTTCTTCATGGATCTCAATTCTTTTCCAGCACCAGCAGGTACTGGACATTTTTGTTCAATTCCTTTTCGGCCAGCAGCCGGAAACGATTGGCTTCGATTTCCTCGATCACATCCGCCATATCCAGCCGGATATGCGACAGGGCCCTGCCGTTCGGCATCGCGTCCGCCCGCTTATAGTAATCCACGACAATCAGCCGCCCGCCGGGCTTCAACGATTTGTGCATGGAGGCGAGCATCTTCTCCGGATAGTCGAAGTGATGATAGGCATCGAGCACGAGGATCCGGTCCACGGCGTCATCCGGTAACCTCGGATCGGTCTCCGTACCCTGGATGAACGCGATGTTAGTAAGCTGCTGGGTTTCGGCGCGTTGTTTCGCGCCAGCCAGAAAATCGGCGAAGATATCCTCGCCCAGCACCTGGCCGGTGGGGCCCGTGGCGCGGCTGAGGTAAGGCAGCATGAAGCCGATGCCCGTGCCCACGTCGGCCACGGTCATGCCCTTTTCGATCTGCATGGCGCGGACGATCTCGCGCGGGTTCTGCGTCTGGTCGCGTTTCGGATCGCCGAGCGCGGCGGCCATCGACTTCCGCTGCTGGCCGGTCTTGTAGCCCGAATTCGCCTGAACCGCAACCTGCGCAGTCAGGCACCCCGCTGCAAGCAGCGTCAAAGCCGGCAGTTTCTTCACAAGGCAGTCTCCATAGGCAGCGCCAGCGGCGCCTCGGTCATGAAATCCAGCCGCGACATCTCGTCCACGGCGTCACGAATCGACTGCTCGGAGGTGGGCTCCACGGTAATGACGAAGGGCAGGTCGTGCTTGGTATTGCACGGCTCCTGCAGCACCGCCTCCAGGCTGATCCCTTTGCTGGCCAGAATGCCGGCCAGGCGCGCGATGATTCCAGGCCGGTCGTCCACCCGGAACCGCAGGTAGTAAGCGCGCTTCTGGAGAGTCACGGGCACGGGCTCGTTCACGCCCAGCCGGTCGTGGGCGAAGGGCGATACCCGTTCCGGGCTGCCGCTACGGATCTCGCGGGCCACGCGCATCAGGTCGCTGACGACGGCTACCCCGGTGGGCAGGGAGCCCGCGCCCCACCCGTAATAGAACGTATCCTCGCCGTACTTGCCTTTGACCCAAACGGCGTTGTAGGGGCCTTGCACTCCGGCCAGAATGGTGGATGCCGGAATGAGCGCCGGGCGCACGAACAGGATCAGCCCCTTTTCGGTAATCCGCGCGCCGCAAACCAGGCGGATGGTGTGTTTCAATTGGCCCGCGTATTGAAAATCGAGAGGCGTGATGCGGCGGATGCCTTCCATGAAAATGTCGGAAGGCGTGATCTTCTCGCCGAACGCGAGGGCGGCCAGCAGCACCAGCTTGGAGCGGGCGTCGTAGCCGTCGATGTCCGCGCTGGGGTCGGCTTCGGCATAGCCCAGCATTTGCGATTCGGCGATCAGGGACGACATCGGCTCACCGCGCTTTTCCATTTCGGTGAGGATGTAGTTGCAGGTGCCGTTGAGGATGCCGTAGAGCGCCACCACGCGGTCGCCCGAGATCCCCTCGCGCAGCACGGCGTGAATCGGGATGCCACCGCAGACGCTGGCCTCCATGGCGAGGTTGATACCGGCGCGGATGGCGCGGTCCCAGATCTCGGGCCCGCAGGCGGCCATAATTTCCTTGTTCGCGGTGACCACGGATTTCCGGTTGGCGATGGCCTCGTCGATGATCTCGGCAGCCACTCCCGTCCCGCCCACCAGTTCCGCCACGATCTGCACTTCCGGGTGGCGCACGACCTCGCGCCAGTCGGCCGTCTTCATCACCGGCCCCAGGGCGGGCGGCAGCTCTTTGGAGTGGATGGACCGGCTGCAGACCGCCACCACCTTCAGTTCGAAGCCGAGTTTCAGCGCGATCTGACCGGCATTTTCGGCCAGAATGGCAAGCGCGCCCGAGCCCACGTTGCCCGTGCCGATAATGCCCAGCTTGACTGCCTCCATAATCGTTCCATGATAGCAAGGGGCCTTGCCGGACCCCACTTCTGCGATACTGGCGGCGAATGCGCCGGCTGCTCATCCGCCCGGGGGCGATTGGGGACTTCATTGTTTCGCTGCCTGCCCTGGAGTGCCTGCGGGCCGAATTCGTGGAAGTGTGGACCTCCGCGGCGAACGTGCCTCTGGCGCGGTTTGCGGAGCGCGCGCGGTCCATCGCCTCTACCGGGCTCGATCTGCTCGGAATCGCGGAACCGCATCCGGCGGAGCTCCTCGACCGGCTCCGGTCCTTCGATTCGATCGTTTCCTGGTACGGGTCGAACCGCCCCGAATTCCGGGATCTCACGGCGGCGCTCCGCCTGCCGTTCACGTTTCTTCAGGCATTGCCCGGCGCCGATTGCGGCATGCACGCCTCCGATTTTTATCTTGAACAAGTGCGGCAATTGTGCGCGTGCGAGTCCTACGGAATTCCGCGGATCGCGTGTCCCGCGCGCGAGCGCACGTTCGCCGCGATTCAACCGTTTTCGGGCAGCGCGAAGAAAAACTGGCCGCTCGACCGCTTCCGCGCGCTGGCCGCGAAACTGGAGCGCGTGATGCCCGTGCAGTGGTGCGTGGGGCCTGGCGATCCGCCGCTACCCGGTGCGGTCCGCATCGACGACCTGTACGAGTTGGCCTGCTGGCTGGCGGGCGCGAGGCTCTACGCCGGCAACGACTCCGGCATCACGCACCTGGCAGCGGCGGCCGGCACGCCGGTTCTGGCAATCTTCGGCCCTACCGATCCGGCGGTGTGGGCGCCTCGCGGGGAGCACGTGCGGGTGGTCCGGTTCGACGTCCCGCCAGGGCCGGAAGCGGCGGGCAAAGGTTAACCGTCTTAACACACCGCAAACGCAACGACGCACGTGCCGCGAGCGTCGAAGACACTTACGTTGTCCCGACCCAAATTTTCGGGCGGCCGGACGAACTCTGCCGTACAGGAGTAACAGGCCCTTGACTCGATTATTGTCCAGACCCCATCGCGCATTGCCGACCGTCGTGTTCAGTATTACCGCGGCGCTTCTGCCACTTCCATGCAGGGCGCAGTACGTTTCGTCGTTCACCATCTCCACGTTGGCGGGAACCGGCGTTTCCGGTTATTCGGGGGATGGGGGAGCGGCGGAGATTGCCCAACTTGCCGGACCGGTTTCGATTGCGGTGGATGCCTCCGGAAAAGTCTACATAGCCGACCAGCTCAATCATCGAATCCGGATGGTGACACCGGCCGGCACCATCTCGACCTTCGCCGGCACGGGCACGGCAGGTTACGCGGGCGACGGCGCGGCGGCCACCAGCGCCGAGCTATATTCCCCCAGCGGTATCGCCGTCGATAGTTCCGGCAATGTCTTCTTCGCCGATTCGCGGAACCACCTGGTTCGCAAGATCGGCACGGGCGGGACCATCACCACAGTCGCGGGCAGTTATCTGAGGGGCCCGGGGTTTTCAGGCGATGGCGGACCGCGACGGACGCTCAACTGAACAGACCCAACGGTCTTGCCGTGGACAAGTCCGGGAATCTTTATGTCGCCGACTCCGGCAACAACCGCGTTCGCAAAGTCAGTTCAAGCGGGACCATCTCCACGATTGCGGGCGGAATCACCAGCGGTTTTTCGGGGGACGGGATGCGGGCCGTATTCTCGCGGCTGAGCGCGCCGCGCGGCATCGCCGTCGATTCCGCAGGCGATATCTACGTCGCCGATACCGGGAACAATCGGATCCGGGAGATCGCGGCGGATGGCACGATCAACACGATAGCGGGCAACGGGACGGCGGCTTTCGGCGGCGATGGCGGTCCGGCGGTGAGCGCCTCCTTCAAATCGCCGTATGGCGTGGCCCTGGATTCCGCCGGGCTGATCTACATCGCGGAATACTCGAGCAGCCGCATCCGCCGCATCGCTTTGAGCGGAGGGATTTCAACGATTGCAGGCAACGGGCGCTTCGGATTCACGGGCGATGGCGGCGCCGCGACCAACGCTGCTTTCAACTTTCCATCGGGGGTGGCGGTAGCGGCTTCCGGCAACATATACGTGGCCGACGTACAGAACAACGCCGTAAGGCTGCTCTCGCCGGTACCCGGCAGTTCTCCGGCGCTGCCCTCCATCGATAAGGGCGGAGTGGTCAGCGTGGCCGCTTTCGGCGCATCCTCCGCGGCCGCACCCGGCTCGTGGATCGAAATCTACGGGGCGAACTTCGCCGGCACGTCGCGTTCGTGGACGGGAGGCGATTTCAAAGGCCTGAGCGCACCTACATGGCTGGACGGCACCACCGTGACGATCGGCGGGCAGGCAGCGGCAATCGACTATATCAGCCCCGGCCAAGTCAACGTGCAAGTGCCGTCGCAGGTTGCAGCGGGCGAGCAGAACCTCGTAGTTACTAACAATGCGGGGGCGAGCGAGCCGTACCCGCTCACGATTCACGATACGGAACCGGGCCTTTACAGCCCGCCGCAGTTCAATATCGCCGGCAGAGCTTACGCCGGTGCGCTCTTCACCGATTACTCGTTCGTTCTTCTGCCAGGCGCCTCGCCCGCCACCGTCACGCGCCGCGCCCGTCCGGGCGATACCATTCTGCTTTTCGGAGTCGGATTTGGTCCGGTCCTGCCGGATACGCCGTCCGGACAACTGGTGCAGGGCAGTAACTCGGTCGCGACGCCACTACAGTTCTTCTTTGGCGATGTCCAGGCCACGACGTCTTATGCCGGACTGGCGCCCAACCAGGTGGGGCTATACCAGTTCAACGTGCTGGTGCCCGGTATTCCAGCTTCCGACGCGGTTCCGCTGACGTTTACGCTCGGCGGCAAGAAAAGCACGCAGGCCCTGTATATCGCGATCGAATAGGTTGTGTGGTCCGGTTCGCCAGTAAGCTACCATCGGAACATCGCTGAAAAGTGGAAGGACAATTTGCGGGTGGTGATGGTTTCGACCCGCAATCCGTTGAATATCGGCGCCTCGGCGCGCGCCATGGCCAACTTCGGTTTCGCGCGGCTGCGCGTGGTCAACGCCTACGACGTCGCGTTCCGGGAGGCCCGTTCGGCGGTGGGCGCGGCGCCGCTGCTCGCCTCGGCGGAGGACTATTCGACGATCGACGAGGCGGTTGGGGATTGCACGCTGGTGGTCGGCACCACGTCGATCGGACATCGCGAATTGCAGCATCCCGTGCGGCGCCTGGAATACGGCGCCCGGCTGATTCTGCGACGCCTGGCGTCGGGCAACGTGGCGCTACTGTTCGGTTCGGAGAAGTTCGGCTTGTCCAACGACGATCTCAGCCACTGTCACTGGCTCATGCGGATTCCGACGGTGGACCCCGGGCTCAGCATGAACCTGGGCCAGGCGGTGGCGCTATGCCTGTACGAACTGGCGCGCGACCCCGCGGCCGCGCTGGCCAAGCCCGACCACATTCGCGCCGCAACTGCCGGGGAAAACGAACAGATCACGGCGCGCCTGATCGAGGTACTGGAAAAAAGCGGCTACGTGAACCCTACTACAGCCGGGTCGACGAGTGACAAGGTGCGCCGCCTGGTGCGGCGGCTCGAGATTGCGGGGCGGGACGCGCCGGTGTTGCTGGGGATGCTGCGGCAGATTCTCTGGAAACTGGAGAATTAGCGCCGTTCCGGAGGCGCGGGCGGCGCTCCACCGAATTTCAGCGTCACGTCGGCCGAATGCGCGGACTGGTTCACTTTCACCTCGGCTTTGGTTTGCCCCAGGTTGTCGAACATGGCCTCTTCGCGAACGCGGGACAGGAACATATCCGGGTAGTCCGGATTGAAGGGCTTGCCCTCTTTCATCGCCCAGATACGCCGCATCGCCGCTTCGGCGTTCAGGTCCAAGCCGGTGATGGTGAGTTTGCCCATGATGAATTTCGTTCCGGGCTCCACCCGAAGCACGAGGTCCACGGTTTTCTTTTCGTTGTCGATGCGGCGGTCGCTGAGAAGTTTCGCGTCCATGTAGCCCGCGTGCCGCAGCGTCTTGCGCATGCGCTCGATGCCCTCCGTCACCTTGTCGAAATTCGCCGTCTCGCCGGTTTTGATCGCCCCCGCCTTCAGCAGTTCCTCCGCGGGAACGGGCGTCGGGCCCTCCACCGAGACTTTGGCCAATTCGAAGACGGGCCCCTCGTCCACGACAACGGCAACCTCCACGCCCTCCACCGACTTCGATTTTTCGGCGCGGACCTCCGGGAAGGCAACGCGCAGATAGCCGCGCGCTTCGTATTTGGGCCGTACCGAGGAGTTCAGGATTTGCCGGAACGTGTCTTCGGTGTAGGGCGCGCCCACGGCGACTCCGAAAACGGCATCGCCCAGAACCTCGTCGCTCAGCACCTGATTTCCCGTGAAGCTGACCTGGGCCACGGCGGGCAGATTCCGCGCCGGCCGGAACACGATGGAGTATTCTCCGGGGGCCGCGGGCATCACGCTGCCGGCAATCTTCTCCGGGGTACCTTTGGCAGCCAGAAACTCCTCGATGCGCTTCCGGTATCGCTCGATCACCGGCTGGGTAGCGGGAAGCTTGAAGCCCGAGAACAGGGGATCGCTTGCCGCCAGCCAGCTACGCAGTTCCAGGTTGGAGACGGCCAATTCCTGGAATTCGACCGGGTATACCTGCTCGACCTCGGTCACCTGGAACACCGCCGCGAAGCCTCCCGCGGGGGACGGCCCGAACTTGTAACCCACTGTTTCAAAAGCGCCGCTGGCGGTGAGGCGGTCCACGGCGGCTTCGAATTCCGCCTTGCCGGCCATCTGTCCCCGCTTCAAGCCGGCAACGGCGAGCACCTGGTCGCGGGTGAAGATCCGGTTGCCCTCCACGGTCAGCCTATCGATGGCCCAACGGGTGGGGGCGGCGCCGGACTTGGCGGCCGGTTTGGTCTGGGCGAGGCCGAAGCCTGCAGCCAAGACAATCATCGGGAGGAGCTTATGCATACGGACCAATACTATTGGACGTGCGCGTAACCTTTTTCCGTTGCAGTAGTATAAACGGGAATGGGAAACTTCCTCGCCGACCTCCGTTTTGGCCTACGCCTTCTCCGCCAGGCTCCCGCCTTTACAGCGGTAGCCGTGATTGCCCTGGCCCTTGGAATCGGAGCGAACACCGCCATCTTTTCCACGGTGGACGCGGTGCTGATCCGCCCCCTGCCCTTTGGCGACCCGGACCGGCTGGTGATGGTCTGGGAGGACGCCTCCTTTGCGAGTTTTCCCAAGAACACGCCGGCCCCGGCGAACTATGTCGACTGGAAAGCCCGAAATCGCGTGTTTTCCGGGATGGCGGCCACTCGCGGCGTATCCGGGAATCTGACAGCCGACGGGCCGCCGGAGCAGGCGATGGGGCGCGCCGTGACCCCGGACTTCTTCTCCGTGCTGGGCGCGAAGCCGCTGATTGGCCGGACCTTTACCGGGGAGGAGGACCGCACGGACGCCCCTGTCGCCATTATCAGCTACGGACTTTGGCAGCGACGCTATGCCGGCGAACTCTCCGCGCTGAACCGGAAGATCCTGATCAACGGAGCTCCCCGGGTGGTCATTGGCATCATGCCCGCCGATTTCGCGCTCCGCGGACGGCACGATTTCTGGATTCCGATTCATTTCCAGGCGGCGGATCTCGGCAACCGCGGTTCCCACTTCCTGAACGTAGTGGCCCGGCTGAAGCCCGGCGTGACGCTGGGCCAGGCGCGGGAAGACATGAACCGGATAGCGCGCGAACTGGCTCGCGAGTATCCGGGAAATAACGAGAAGATCGGAGCGGTGGTGGTTCCCATCCGGGAAGAGATCGTGGGTAAGACGGGGCTCGAGCTGTATGTCCTTATGGGCGCGGCCGGCTGTGTGCTGCTGATCGCCTGCGCCAATCTCGCCGGTCTTCTGCTGGCCCGCGCGGTGGGGCGGAAGCGGGAGATGGCGATCCGTGCTGCACTTGGCGCCGGGCGCGGCAGGCTGGTCCGGCAGTTAGTGGCGGAAGGCGGCATGCTATCGCTTGCGGGCGGATTGCTCGGAGTGCTGGCGGCCCCGATGGGGATGAAAGTCCTGGCGGAACTGGTGCCGGAAGGCCTTTCCGCCACGGTAGTTCCTCAACTGGATCTTCGCGTGCTCCTTTTTGCTCTCGGGCTATCCGCGATTACGGGTTTGGCATTCAGCATCATACCTGCCTGGCGGGCTTCCCGCGTCTCGCTTCACGACGCTCTCAAGCAGGGCGGGCGGGGCGGCGTCGGCGGACGCAGCGCGCGCACCCGCGACGCGCTGGTGGTGCTGGAAGTAGCGGCGGCGCTGGTGCTGCTGACGGGCGCCGGGCTGATGCTCCGCACGGTCGCCAACCTGAAAAATATCGAGGTGGGCTTCCGGCCGGACCACCTGCTGACGATGCGAACGACACTACCCCGTGTGAAGTACGAGGATGCGGCCGCGCGAATCGGGTTCTACCATCGCGTGGTGGCGGGCGTTCGCGCTTTGCCGGGTGTACGGAACGCCGCCTACGCTTCCACGCTGCCCTTTTTGAGCATGGGAAACACGAACGGCTTCGAGGTGGAAGGGATTGCGAGACCGGCCGGCGATCCGGGCGATGCGCTGCTGCGCGTGGCCACAGCCGGTTACCTGGACGTGCTGGGTGTCCGCATGATGGAAGGGCGCGGGTTTTCCGCTTCCGACGGCAGGGATGCTCCACCCGTTATCGTCATCAACGAAACGTTCGCAAAGCTCTATTTTCCACGCGGCGGCGCCTTGGGTCACCGGGTCGCGTTAAGCACGCGCGAGCGCGTCTGGCGAACCATCGTCGGAGTGGTCCGGGATGTGCACGAGCGCGGCTACGAACTCGAGATGAAGCCCGGCGTGTACCTCCCGTTCGAGCAGATCACGGACACCTGGGCCCTGCCGGAAATGCTGGTGGTGCGCACTGCCGGCGATCCGGGCGCGATGACCTCGGCCGTGCGCGCAGTCGTCGCTTCGGTGGACCCGGAGCAACCTGTCGCGGCGGTGCGCTCGATGGATGAGATACTCGCCCTCAGTGTGGCCGACCGCCACCAACAGATGACTCTATTAACGGCATTTGCCTCGCTCGCCGTGCTGCTGGCCGCAATCGGACTGTACGGCGTACTGGCCTATGCGGTGACGCAACGGACGCGGGAAATCGGGGTCCGCATGGCTCTAGGTGCCAAGGCCTCCGGCGTTGCGGGCGCCTTCGTGGTTCGCGGCCTGATTCTGACCGCGGCGGGATTGGCCGTGGGCCTTGCCGCCTCTCTCGGCCTCTCCCGCGCGATGACGACCCTGGTTTATGGTGTGACCGCCACAGACCCACTCACTTACGCCGGCGTGGCAGGATTACTCACCCTGATCGCCGCGGCCGCATCGTGGATCCCGGCGCGCAGGGCCGCGCGGGTCGATCCGATTACGGTGCTCCGCGACGAATAGTTACTCCGGGATAACCAGTTCCTGTCCCGGCTGTATCTTATTGGGGTCGGAGAGAATGTTGCGGTTTGCCTCGAAGATCCGCATGTATTGATCCGCGCTGCCGTAGTGCTGTTTGGCGATTTTTGACAGCGAATCGCCCGGCTTGACGGTGTATCGCCGAGACTGGCCGCCGCTGACGGAAGCGCCTGCGCTCATGGTTTGCGGCGCCTGCTGCTGCGCCGGTTGCGGCATGGAGGAATCGATTGTAAGATCGCACGTCAGGTCCGAGTAAGAGGAATCGATCGACTTGATTTTGTCCCAGGCGCGGTTCTTGACGTCCTCATTCGGGGCCTTGCCGGATATATACAACTTATCCCCCTGCATGTGTACATGTTCCAGATGAATACCCAATTGCTTCATCTGGTCGATTGCGGGCTGATATTTCTGCTTCAATTGCGCTTCGTTGGCCATAATGTTTAATTGTCCTTTAGGTGCAGAATACCGCACACCGGCCGGAAGATCCGGGTGGTAGCGCACGTCCGCGCTCGGGCAGCGTGCTGAGCTTCACCGGCCGGGTGTACTCTCGAATTTGAGCCTCCCGGCTTTGGCGGTATTGGGTAACCGGATTGTCGCCTCCTCATCCACCGGCGACCCCGTAATTCTTCACGGGATCAACCGGTCCGGGATGGAGTACACGGGTTCTTGCGGAATCAGTTGGCGCAATTCCGAGTTCGATCTGCTCACAAATGAATGGCGGGTAAACCTCATCCGTCTGCCGCTGAATCAGGAGTGGGTTCTCGGTGCGCATGCGGGTTTGTACCTGAGTTCGATCGATGCGGCAGTCGAACTGGCCGCCGCACGCGGCGCGTACACTTTGCTGACGCTGCAATGGCTGGATAACTACACCGTGCGCGGCTACGACCATCATGGCCACGCCAACTATGTGGCGCCGCTGCCCGACGAACGGTCCGCCGCCTTCTGGAAGACACTGGCGCAACGCTACTCCGGCCGGCCCGAGGTGCTCTATGACGTTCTTTCGGAGCCCCACGACCGGTTGCCGGAGGATGCCGTTCCCGAGGAGCCCGGGTTTGTGTCTCTGGCCCACTCCTGGGCCGGTTGGGCGCGGCGCCTCACCTCCGCGATCCGGGAAGAAAACCCCGCGGCCCTGGTGTTCGTGTCGGGCATCAACTGGGGGTACGATCTCTCCGGCTTTCCCATTCCCGAGCTGGACGCCGTCGTGTACTCCACGCATGTTTACCGCAACAAAGGACGAAACTGGGACCGCGCGTTCGGATGTCTCGCAGCGTCGCACTGCGTCTTTGCCGGCGAATGGGGCGGGGGAGAACGGGATGTGAAGTGGGGGGCGAAACTGGCAGCTTACCTGGAAGGAAAAGGAATCGGGTGGGCCGCCTGGGGTTGGCCCGATTCGCCACCGCTCGTCGACGCGCGATGGCTCCCGACTGCATTCGGACGGCTGGTTCGTTCGGTCTTGTGAAAAACCACGCCTAAAGGCGAAAGGTGATTTTTGACGCGGTCCTTAGTGGGGCGGGCCCTCTTTGACTTACTTGTTAAGTTCGAGGGTGAAATTTAACACTGGTGAGACGGTACGCCTAATTGACTTAGCCGCGCCGCAGGGGTATAAGTATATACATTGAACCTCCCGATTTGGCGGGAGGAATTTGGTTAAGTCTCAGAGATAAGTCGTAAGGAACAACAAGGCGTCGTCTCCTGGTGTAGCATCGCTTGTGGTGTGTGGCTACACATCCCGCAGCGAGCATTGACCGGGCCGCCGCCTCCACAGGAAAGGTATCGCCAAGATGCGTACAATTCTCAATGGGATCTGTGTGCTCGTGCTTGTGTGCCTGATGGGCTATGGGCAAACGAGCACGGGCTCAATCGCGGGAACAGTAGTAGACCCGCAACAGGCGGCGATAACCGGCGCCGCAGTTACCCTGGTAGACCAGGACAAGCATACGACGTTCACAGCCACTACAGACGGCCAAGGCCGTTTCGTATTCCCCAACCTACTTCCCGGACGCTACACGATGACGGTTGAAACGCCGGGATTCAAGAAAGCGGAACGTAAAGACCTTACCCTGCTTGCGAACGACAAAATTTCGGCCGGAACGATCATGCTGGAGATTGGCGCGGTCGCGGAGTCGGTGGAAGTCAGCGCGGAAACCGTGTTGCTCAAAACGGAGAGCGCGGAACGGTCCTCGGCGTTAACTAACAAAGAAATTCAGAACATAGCTGTTAATTCGCGCAGCTATCTGCAATTGGCGGGTCTGCTGCCGGGCGTCGTGTCTACGGCTAATCTGACTACGGCCGGACACGCGGGCCTGGCCAACATCTCGGCGAACGGCGCCCGTTTCGACCAGAACAACCTGACTCTGGATGGCATCGGCAACGTAGACACGGGCAACAACGGGGACCAGTTGGCTACGGTAAGCCTGGACTCAGTCCAGGAGTTCAAGATGCTCACCTCGAACTACCAGGCGGAGTACGGCCGGAGTTCCGGCGCGCAAATCTCGGTAGTGACAAAGAGCGGCACCAGCGATTTTCACGGTAGCGCCTATTGGTATCATCGCCACGACGGGCTGAACGCCAATAACTGGAAAAACAATCGCGACGGCCTTCCGCGCAATCTTTTCCGCTTCAATAACCCGGGTTATACGATCGGCGGTCCGGTGTATATCCCGAAAGTCTTCGACCGGCTGAAGGACAAGATGTTCTTCTTCTGGAGCCAGGAATTTCAGCGCCAGTTGAAGCCGCAGGGACGCCGCGATGCCACCTTCCCGACGGAACTGGAACGGCAGGGCAACTTCTCCCAGAGCGTGGACAAGAACGGAAATCCCATTCCGCAGTTGAAGGATCCGAATGGCGGCATCTTCGCCGGAAATATCATTCCGCAAGACCGCCTGTACGCTCCCGGCGTAGCCGCCCTGAACTGGTTTCCGCTGCCGAATAATATCAGCACGGCGAACAAGGGTTTTAATTACTCTTCGCAGATTCCGGACTCCTATCCCCGGCGCGAAGACCTGATCCGCATCGACTACAACCTGAGCAGCAAATGGCGCGTTTTCGGACGATACCTGCACAATTCCGATTCGGTCACGTCCGCCTACGGGTCGTTCGTGCTCGGCTCCGGCTTTCCGCTGGTGCCGATTACCGACAAGCGGCCCGGCTACGCCCTGGCGCTGAGTGCAAGCTGGATCATCAGCCCGACGCTGACTAATGAAACCAACTGGGGCTTTGGGAAGAACATCATCAATATCGATCCGACCACCAACGGCCTGACCCGTGCGGCGACCGGCATCGACATTCCCGTGCTGTTCCCCTCGGCTGTGCAGCAGGACTTCATTCCGCGTTTCGGGTATGCCGGCACCCTGATCGGCAGCCAGCAGCAGGTAGGGACTAACAACGCTCCCTTTTACAACTACAACACGACGATCGAGTGGATCGACAATCTGACGAAGGTTTGGAACCAGCACGTGATCAAGGGCGGCATTTATGTGCAGCGCAGCCGCAAGGACCAGACCTCGTTTGCCAACGCGAACGGCGACATCAATTTCGGCGACAGTTCCAGCAACCCGTTCGACACCGGGTTCGGCTTCGCCAATATGGCGCTCGGCGTTTACTCGAGCTATAACCAGGCATCTCAATACGCCACCGGCCGCTACCGCTACACCAATGCCGAGTGGTACGTGCAGGATACCTGGAAAGTGAATCGGCGCCTGACGCTCGACTACGGTCTCCGCTTCCAGTGGATCCAGCCGCAGTTCGACGCCGGGCTCCAGACCGCGACTTTCCGGACGGAACTGTACGACCCGTCGCAGGCACCCCGCATCTACCGCCCGACCGGCACGCCAAGCAACCGTAAGGCGATCGATCCCGGAACCGGGCAGATTCTGGATGCCACCTATATCGGCAAGATCGTGAACGGAACGGGCGACTCGCTGAACGGGATCGCACGCGCCGGCCAGGAGGTGAACAAGTACCTGATCAAAGATCGCGGCATTCACTATGCACCGCGCTTTGGCTTCGCTTTCGATGTCACCGGGCAGCAGCGGATGGTTCTGCGCGGCGGCGGCGGTATTTTCTACGACCGCTTCCAGGGCAATGAAGTGTTCGACATGATCACCAATCCGCCCACCACCTTCGCGCCGACCCTGGTCAACGGCCTGCTGAGCAACCTCGATCCGAACAACATCCAGGTGGCGCCCAGCAACCTGAACGCATTCTCCCCGAACGGCGACGTCCCGACTGTTTATAACTACAGCCTGGGGCTGCAAACGCGGCTCGCCGAGAGCACCATCCTCGACGTTGCGTATGTCGGCAGTATGTCGCGCCACCAGTTGCAGCGGGTCAATCTGAACGCCATCCCCTACGGCGCTACGTTCCAGCCGCAGAATGTGGATCCGACGAAGAATCCGGGCCTGCCTGGCGCGAATGCGCTGGACGCCGTCTTCCTGCGCCCGTATCCGGGCTGGGGCGACATCACGCTGCACGAGTTCGGCGGCACGTCCAACTACAATTCGTTGCAGACGTCGCTCACCCGGCGGTTCGCGCGCAGCCTGGATTTCGGCGTGAACTACACCTGGTCCCGGGCTCTGGGCACTGCCGACGATCGCGGCAACTTCAACCGCATCGACCAGTACACCCGGCTTGCCAACTACGCGCTGCTCTCCTTCCACCGGGAGCACACGTTCCAGGCGTACTACACCTGGAACCTGCCGTCGATCTTCAAGAACAACAACACGCTGCACATGGTGGCGGACGGGTGGCAGATCTCGGGCAACACCACCTTCCAGACGGGCAACCCGTACACGCCGGGCTTCAGCATCTCCGGCGCTGGAAACCAGAACATCACCGGGTCGTACACCGAAGGCGCGCGCCTGGCGCTGACCGGCGACCCGCTGACCGGAACCACCGACAGCCCGTACAACCGGCTCAACCCGGCGGCCTTCGCCGCCCCGCAGGTCGGCTCGATCGGACTCGAAGCGCCGCGCAATTACCTGATCAATCCGGGCATCAACAACTGGAACATTTCGGTGCAGAAGGAGTTTGCCTGGACCGAGCGCGTGCGGCTTCAGTTGCGCGCCGACGCGTTCAACGCTTTCAACCATACACAGTTCTCGGGGATCAACTCGACGTTGAACTTCTCCTCGTTGACCAACCCCACGCCGACCAATCTTTACCTGAAGGCGGATGGGACGGTGAACAATAAGAACGGCTTCGGCACCGTCAGCGGAGCGCGCGATCCGCGGATCATGCAGCTGGTGGTCCGGCTCCAGTTCTGATCCGGAACCGGAACCTGAACCAACCCGGGCCCGCGGCCGCCAAAGGGCGGTTGCGGGCCCGTTTTGCGTTTGTGCGGTTCACGCCGGGGGCGCGGCGTGATATGCTGCCACCGGATATCTGAACGCAAGTGGAGGATGGACATGAAGATCCGACTGATGCTTCTTAGCGCGCTGGCCCTTGCCGGACTGGCGATGGCTCAACAGCCGGCCGCGGCGCCTGCGGCCGGGCGCGGGCGCGGAGCCCAGGGACCGCAGGTGATTTCGCCGGAGGTGGGAGCCGACCGGCGCGTGACCTTCCGGATTCTCGCGCCGCAGGCGGAGAACGTCCGCCTGGGCGCCGGTGACATCCCGGGCATGAGCGGCGGCGGACGCGGCGCCGCGGCGAATGCCGGCCCGGCCCCCAACCAGTTGACCAAGGGCGAGAACGGCGTCTGGTCGCTGACTTTCGGCCCGATCGATCCGGGAGCGTACCGCTACAACTTCAACGTAGACGGAGTAACGGTGATCGATCCCCGCAACCCGGCCACCAGCGAATCGAACAACAACACCTGGAGCCTGGTATATGTTCCCGGCTCGGATTTTATGGACACCCGGCAGGTGCCTCACGGCGCGGTGGCGGATGTGACCTACTTTTCCACGGCCCTGGACCGTTTTCGCCGCATGCATGTCTACACGCCCCCGGGCTATGAACTCGGCGGCAGCCAGAAGTACCCGGTCTTTTATCTGTTGCACGGATCCGGCGACAGCGACGACTCGTGGAGCACCGTCGGGCGCGCCGGTTTCATTCTCGATAACCTGATTGCCGCGAAAAAGGCCAAGCCGATGATCGTTGTCATGCCGGCGGGTCACACCACCAGGACAACCGGCGGGCGCGGAGCGGCACCAGCGGCCGCGGGCGCAGCGCCGGCTCCCAGGCCGGCACTCGACGAATTTGCGCGCGACTTCCTGAGCGACGTCATGCCCTACGTCGAGAAGAACTATCGGACATTGAACACGCGCCAGAACCGGGCGATTGCGGGACTTTCCATGGGAGGCGGCCAGACCCTGAACATCGGCTTCCTCAACCTGGACAAGTTCGCCTACATCGGTGTGTTCAGCTCGGGTGCGGGACTGGGCGGAGGCCGCGGAGCCGCCACTGCAACTCCCGGAGGCCCTTCGCCATGGGAGACTAGCCACCAGGCAAACCTGGACGATGCCGGGCTGAAGAAGGGGCTCAAGCTGCTGTGGTTCAGCACCGGAGTGGACGACGGGTTGATGGCGAATACCAAAGCCACGGTGGAGATGCTGAAGAAGCACGGCTTCAATCCCGTTTTCAAGGAAAGTCCCGGCGCGCACACCTGGATCAACTGGCGCAACTATCTCGACGAGTTCACGCCGCAGTTGTTCCAATAGGCTCTGCTACAATTCCGGTGTGTCTCGCGTCCTGATGGTCTCGTCGGAGGCCGCCCCGCTGGCCAAGACCGGCGGCCTGGCGGATGTGGTGGGGTCCCTGCCGTCCGCTTTGAAGGCATTTGGCGACGAAGCCGCAGTGGTGATCCCCCGTTACGGCGGTATCGATGTGTCGCGCGCCCGGCGCGTTTACGACGATCTCAACATCTATCTCGGCGGCGTGCTGTACCGGACCAGCGTGTATCAGGCCGCCGAGGAGTTTCCGCTTTACCTTGTCGATTGTCCGCCTTTATTCAACCGCAAGGGGTTTTACGGCGAAAACGGATTGGATTATCCGGATAATTACATTCGGTTCGCGGTTTTCTCGCGTGCGGCAATCGGGGTGGCGCGCTTTCTGTTTCGGCCGGATCTGTTCCACTGCCACGACTGGCAGGCGGGGCTGGTGCCGGTTTACCTGCGCCAGGCGTTTGAGACGGACCCGACGTTTCTCGGCGTCAAGACGCTTTTTACGATTCACAATCTTGGCTACCAGGGGCTGTTTCCGCGGAGCGTGCTGCCGGAAATCTCGCTGGACGAAAGCGTCTATCGCCCCGATGGCCTGGAGTTCTTCGGTCAGATCGCCTTGATCAAGGGCGGCATCATGTACTCGGATGCCATCAACACCGTGAGCCCCACCTATGCGCGCGAAATACGAACTCCCGAACAGGGATTCGGGTTGGACGGCGCCCTGAGGTCGCGCGCGAGTGTGCTGAGCGGCATTCTCAACGGTGTGGATTACCGGGATTGGAGTCCCGATGTCGACCGCCTCATCCCCGCCAACTTTTCGGCCGACGATCTCAGCGGCAAGCGGGCGTGCAAGCGCGGCTTGCTCGAGGAGTTTGGGTTACCCGCCGAAGCCATGGACGCGCCGCTCATCGGAATCGTGTCGCGCTTCACCTCACAGAAGGGAACCGACCTGGTGGCGGGGGCGGCACCGCAGATTGTCGCCGAGGGCGCATACATGGTGGCCTTGGGCAACGGGGAGCCGCAGTACGAAGAGCACTTCCGCCGGCTCGCCGCAGAGTTTCCCGGGCGCATCGCGGTGAAGATCGGGTTCGATAACGGGCTGGCGCACCGCGTAGAGGCAGGGGCGGATATGTTCCTCATGCCCAGCCGCTATGAGCCTTGCGGACTCAACCAGATTTACAGCCTTCGATACGGTACGATTCCCATCGTTCGCGCCACTGGGGGGCTCGATGATACCATCGATGAGGGCACTGGATTCAAGTTCTCGGATTACTCGGCGGCGTCGCTGGTAGAGGCTGTCCGGAACGCCGTGGGTGTTTTTACGAACCGGGAAGCATGGCAGGAAATGATGCGCCGCGGGATGCGGCGCGACTACTCGTGGCGGACTTCCGCCGCGGCATATTCAGAGCTTTACCGGCGCTTGCTGGGGGCCTGAATCCTTTTTAGCCTCGGGGATTCTAATAGTCAGGAGAACAAATGGCAGGTCAGAACACACTAACCTTTACCGACTCCAGCTTCGACGCAGACGTGCTGCGGTCGGACGTACCGGTTCTGGTGGATTTCTGGGCCGAGTGGTGCGGTCCCTGCCGGCAGATGGCGCCCGCGCTGGATCTGGTGGCCAACGAGTATGCCGGCAAAGTGAAGATTGGCAAGCTGGACGTCGATTCCAACGGGAACACCGCGATGCGGTATAACATCCGAGGAATTCCGACCCTGTTGCTCTTCAAGGGCGGCAGCGTGGTGGAACAGCGCGTCGGCGCCGTGGGCAAGTCCGAGCTGCAGAAGATGATCGAGCCGCACGTCCTGAGCGGCAAGGCAATATAAAGATTTGGAAAGCCGGGACCCCTCATCGGGTCCCGGTTTTTTGTTTCTAGGGGTGAATGTCTTCGCCGGGCAACATCACCTCGGAAAGGTCCAGAATGATCTTCTGCTCGTCCGGCGAAAACCGCTCCTGAAATTCCCGACTCGCAAGGATCGCCGCGCGGCGCTCGTCGGGCATCCGCTGCAGGCGCCTCAGCGCCGCGCCAATTGCCTGACGCCGTGGCGGAGCCATCCGGTTCAGCGTTTGCAGTTGCAGCGCGAAGGCTCGCCGCTTCTCGGGCAAAAGCGCGGAAAACCTCTCCGTCCTTTTGATTACGATCTCCTGGTCCTCTTTCGGCAGGCTGTCGAACCAAGCCAAATTGCGGCGGATCCGCTCCCGCTGCAGGGGGCGTAACTTTTCGATGGCGCGATCCCGTTGTTCGGGCGTGGCGCGGTAGAGCCAGGCAGCCGGGCTGCCGGGGTCGTTCAGCCGGGGTCCCCGCGCGGCACCCGCTTTGGGCGTTCCCGCGAGAGCGCGCGGCCGGACGGGCGGAGTCTTCGCCGCCGTGCCCTTCTGCTCAGCGGCAGCGAAGGCGGCGAAGGGGATGAGCATAGTTGCCAGGATCAGGGCGGTTTTCATGTCTACATCCTCGGGGCAGCCGCATCGGCGCGAACGAGGCTGCTGAACTCCCTAATCGCTTCCATTTCCACGAGGGCGTTTTCGGCCAGATCCGGTTCCACGGCTTCCACCTGGGCCGTCACCGGAACATCCGGAAGGGTGACCTCGGGACTCCGCAGCAGCAAACCAGCCATCAGCAATAGAGCAGCGGTGGCCGCCACCGGCACGGCGCGCCAGTGGAGAACCGGCCGGAAACGGCGAAGCATGGCTTCCCACCACGGGACTTCAGCGCCGATGTGCGCGTACAGCCTCCGGTCGAAGTCGGCGGAGACCGCCGGAACGGGCCAGGCGTCGAGTGCGCGCGAAACGGCCTGCTGGGCGGCGGCGGCTTCGCGGCAGACGCCGCAATCGCGCAAGTGGGCCTCGAATTCGATCGCCTGCCGCGGTTCGATTTTTCCCGCAAGATACCCGAGCAGCAGGTCTTCGTTTTTCCGGATCGGACAGCTCATAACCACCTCTTCTTCCCTCAGGCCATGTGGGCCAAGCGGGCGCGCAGCGTTTCGTACGCCCGGAACAGGAGAGATTTCACCGCGGATTCCGAACAGCTCAGAACCTTCGCAATCTGCGAGTACTCCATCTCCTCGTATTTGTGCATCAGGACCGCTGCTCGTTGTTTTGCCGGCAGGGCTGCGATCGCTCGCCTGATTTCGTCGAGCGCCGCCTGGCGCACCATCTGTTGCTCCGCGGAGGGGCGGCTGTCGGAAAGCTGCAGCGCGCCCTGCTCCGCCGAATCGTCGTCCAACCGGTCCTGGCGGCGCTCGTTCCTGCCGTCGCGCAGCGAATTCAGCGCCAGGTGGGTGGCAATGCGGAAAAGCCAAGTCGTGAACCTGGCTGTAGGCTCGTAGGTCTGGCGCGACCGGTAAACCCGAAGGAAGACCTCCTGCGCCAGCTCCTCCGCCAAGGCATGATTCTGGATCATCCGGTAGAGGAAGTGAATCACCGGCGAGCGGTACTTCTCGAGGAGTACGCCGAAGCTCTCGCCGTCTCCTTCTTTCACCCGGAGCATCAGCTCGGCGTCGTAATCGAGCGTCGCCAGAACGATCCCCATATTATGCATAACCCGTTTCCGGCCAGCGAGGTTTCGGTTTCACCCGTGATTTTTCGGTCATTCTCCCTTGAGGGACCGCTCCATCAGGGTCTGGATGGCTTCCTGGGGGGAAATCCCGAAGTACAGCATCCGGTGCATCTGTTCGGTAATCGGCATCTCCACCGAGTGCCGGGCGGCTAGTTCGACTGCCGCTTTTGTCGTTTTAACGCCTTCGGCCACCATGCGCATGGAGCCGACGATCTCATCGAGTTTTCCGCCGCGGGCGAGTTCGATACCCACGGTCCGATTCCGGCTCAATTCCCCGGTGCAGGTGAGCACCAAGTCGCCCATTCCAGCTAAACCTGCTAGCGTCAACGGCTTACCGCCCATCGCCACAGCCAGGCGGGTCATTTCAGCCAAGCCCCGCGTAATCAGGGCGGCCACCGCGTTGTGCCCCAAGTTCAAGCCGGCCAGGACCCCGGCCCCGATCGCCACGACGTTCTTGACAGCGCCCCCGGTTTCGACCCCTACCGGGTCCGAGGAGGTGTACAGGCGGAAAGTGGGGCCCGAGAAAGCGGATTGGACCGCAGCCGCCAGGTTCGCGTCATCCGAAGATACGACAAGAGCAGTAGGATCGCCCCGTGCGACCTCCCGGGCGAACGTCGGCCCTGAGATCACGGCAATCCGTGGATGAGATTTCCCCACTACCTCGCGGATTACTTGCGACATCCGTAGGAGAGATTCGTTCTCCAGGCCTTTGGTAGCACTGACAAGGATGACATCATCGGGAAGGAGGGGAAGCATCCGGGCGTACAGGATACGCACGAGATGCGAGGGCATCACGCTGAGCACCGCTTCCGCATCTTCCAGGGCCACCGATAGATCACTGGTAACATCCACATTTACAGGAAGTTGAAAGCCAGGCAGATAGGTGTCATTCTCGCGCGCCTTCCACATCCGAAGGGCGAGGTCTTCTTCGTATACCCAAAGCCGGATACCGGAAAACCGCGGCGCCAAGGCGATCGCCAGAGCCGTGCCCCAACTTCCGCCTCCAATGATCGCCAGCCGCTTCAATTCCGCGCCCCGAATGTGAACACGTTTTCGGAGCCTTCGTGCAGTCTTCGGATATTACTACTATGTCTGTAGATTATAAACGCGCCGCCGAGGAGGGAAGCCAGCTCTACGGGCCAGGGAGGCATGAGCAGCAGCCACACACCGAGGGGAAAGACGGCTGCCGCAATGATCGAGCCCATGGAGATATGGTGGGTCCACGCCACAACTACTACGAAAATCAGAATCGACAGTAGCATGGCCAAGGGCGCCAGGCGGAGAAAAGCTCCCACGAAAGTGGCCACGGCCTTGCCCCCGTGAAACCGGAGAAAGACCGGAAAAGCGTGACCCGCCATTACAGCCAGAGCGGCGGCGCTCGTCCACCACGGGCTGTTGTCCGTCAGACGCCCGGCGATCCAGACCGCCAGGTAACCCTTGGCAATGTCGAGCAGCAGCGTGATCACCCCCGCGACCGGCCCGGTGGTGCGCAGGACGTTGGTAGCTCCGATATTGCCGCTACCCTTCGACCGGACGTCGCTGCCGGTTTTCCACCGGACCAGCAAATATCCAAACGGAATCGCGCCTAACAGGTATGCGAGCGGAAGCACGATAAGGGAATTCATGATTTTGCGAAAGGAAACTCCGCGAGTTTAGTGTACACGGAACCGCCCGCGCGCAAGGTGCTGCGATAGAGGAAGAAAGAGGCCGCCTCGAACCGCCCGAAGTCGAGCGAGGGCAGGGCGGCAATCTTTTCGCGCAGCGGCTGAAGCTCCAGCCGTTCCTTCATCCGGGCCAGCGTGAGGTGCGGCGAGTATTCGCGCGATTCGGAGGGGACGCCGACCGCCGACGTCGCGCGATCCGTATCGGCCGCCAATTCCGCGAGGGCGGGCGCCTCGATGCCGCACCAGAAGATCCGGGGGGAATGCGGATTCGGAAAGAATCCGACCCGGCGGATGGCCACGGCCAGCGCCGGCCGTGGCGGCAGCTTGGCAAGCGCCGAGGTAAGCTCGTCCAGACGCTGCTCCGGCCACTCGCCGATGAATTTCGTCGTGATGTGGAGGTTGGCGGGAGGACTCCACTGAATGTGCGCGGCGGGTCGAAGCTGGCCCAACAGCCCTTCCAGGTTGCGAACCACCTCGGCAGGCAGATCCAGACCGGTGAACAATCGCATGGGCGGACTTTCATTGTACAGTGGGGGCGATGCGCTTCGGTCCGGTCCTCCCGCGAAGTTTCTACGACCGCCCGGCCATCGAGGTGGCCCGCGAACTTCTAGGCACCGTGCTGGTGCATGGGCCGACGGCGGGCGCGATCGTGGAGACGGAAGCGTACCTGGGGCGGGACGATCTGGCGGCGCATTCGGCCCGCGGCGTAACGGCGCGCACCCGGGTGATCTTCGGCCCGCCGGGCCATGCCTACGTCTATTTCATTTACGGCATGTACGAGTGCCTGAACCTGGTGTGCGAAGCCGAGGGGCGCGCGGGCTGCGTGCTGGTCCGGGCGCTCGAGCCGCTTGCCGGAATCGAGATTATGCGCCGGCGCCGGCCCGCGGCGCGAAAGCCGCAGGATCTGGCCTCCGGACCCGGAAAGCTCACGCTGGCGATGGGAATCACCCGTGCCCAGAACGGCGTGGACGTAACGCGGGGCAGCCTGGTGGTGCGGCATCCGGCGGAACCGAAACCCGTTGATATCGCCGTGACCCCGCGGGTGGGCATCACACAATGCGCGGACCTGCCGCTGCGCTTCCTGGTGCGTGGCAACCCGTACGTGAGCCGTGCCATCCGGACAGGGACAGTAGAATAGAGCGAGGCTTCCGCTTGGAGAACAAGGAAATCGCGCGCGTGCTGTGGGAAACGGCCGACCTGATGGAGATTGCCGGCGAGGATGGGTTCCGCATCCGCAGCTACCGCAACGGAGCCACCGCCGTCGAAGGCAATCCGGAGCGCGTGCTGGATATTCTGCGCAATCCGGAGCGGAAGCTGACCGAGATCCCGGGGATCGGCAAAGGTCTGGCGATGGTGATTGCGGAAATCGTGGAACGCCGGTCGTGCGAGCGGCGCGATCAGCTGCTCGAGAAGTTTCCGCCCACCGCGCTCGAGTTCCTGAAGATTCAGGGCCTGGGGCCGAAGAGCATTTCGTTGATTTTCCAGCATTACCGGATCAGCACCATGGACGAGCTCGAGCGCCTGTGCGTGGAGCAGAAACTGCGGGTGCTGCCGCGCATGGGGGCGAGGCTCGAGGAGAAGGTGCTGCGGTCCATCGCCCAATACCGGCAGCGCTCGGGCCGGTACCTGTTGAGCTACGCGGAAGGCGTGGCGGCGGAACTCATTGGGGTGCTCAAGCAGGTGCCTGGAGTGGATGAAGTGACTCCGGCAGGGAGCCTGCGCCGCGGCCGGGAAACGGTGGGGGACCTGGACCTGCTGGTCACCGGGCCGGAAGCGACCAACGCGCTGGGGCGCTTTCTCGAATACCCGCACGTGCAGGAAGTGCTCGGCACCGGCGGGAACAAAGCCAGCGCCAGGGTTGGCCAGGAAGGGCTCCAGGTGGACGTGCGGACGCTCCCGCCCGGCACATTCGGCGCCGCCATGCAGTACTTCACCGGCAGCAAGGACCACAACGTCGCGGTGCGCATCCGAGCCGTGAAAATGGGACTGAAGCTGAGCGAGTACGGGCTGTTTCGCGTTGACGACGATACGCGCATCGCCGGCGAGACCGAAGCGGGCGTTTACGATGCGCTGGGGATGGCGTGGATCCCGCCCGAGCTGCGCGAGAACTGCGGCGAAATCGAAGCGGCGGAAGAGGGACGGCTGCCCGAGCTAGTCGAGCTCCGCCACATCCGCGGCGACCTGCACATGCACACGACCGAAACCGACGGCCGCGCGACCCTCGAAGAGATGGCGGAGGCCGCGCGTGCGCGAGGCTACGAGTACATCGCCATCACCGACCACTCCAAGGCGCTGGCCATGGCCAACGGCCTGGATGAAGCGCGAGTGGTGGAATTTGCGCGGCGCGTCCGCGAGATTAACGCCGGCGGCTTGGGCATCCGAGTGTTTTCCGGAATCGAGTGCGATATTCTGCGGGACGGAACGCTGGACCTCGCGGGCGATGCGCTGGCGGAACTCGACCTGGTGATCGGCAGCGTCCACAGCCACATGAACCTCGAGCCCTCCGAGATGACCGACCGGCTGCTGCGGGCGGTGGAATGCCCGCAGATACGGATTCTCGGTCATCCGACGGGAAGAATCCTGCTGCATCGCGAGGGGTATCCGTTCGACTTCGAACGCGTCGTGGCCGAGGCCGTCAAGCGCGGCGTCTGGCTGGAAATCAACGCCAGCCCGGAGCGCCTGGACCTGGAGGGCGCGCTGGTTCGCACCGCCAAAGGGAAGGGCGCCCGCTTCACGATCTCCACCGACGCCCATCATCCCAGGCATCTCGCCAGCATGCGTTTCGGCATCGCCACTGCACGTCGCGGCTGGCTCGGGCCACAGGACGTGATGAACACTCTGCCGGCCGGCGCGTTCGCCGATGCACTTCAGACAAGAAAATGAAAATCACAAAATCGAAGCAAGTATACGAATGCAAGCTCTTCCGGGTGACCGAAGACGAGGCGTCCGACCCGAAAACCGGTTTCGAGATCAAACGCTCCGTGGTCCGGCACGCGGGATCGGCCGTGATGATGGCGCTGGACGAAAAGAAGCGGGTGCTGCTGGTTCGCCAATACCGGCTGCCGGCGGAACGGTACCTCTGGGAACTGCCGGCCGGGCGCCTCGATCCGGGGGAGAAGCCGGTGCAGGCCGCCAAGCGCGAGCTCAAGGAAGAGACCGGCTACACCGCCCGCAAATGGACGAAACTGGCTTCGTTTTACGCCAGTCCCGGGTACGTGCAGGAGCGCATGACCATTTTTCTGGCCACCGATCTCAAGGCCGGAGAGGCCACGCCGATGGACGACGAACAGATCGAAACGCGCTGGTTCAAGGCGAAGGAAATCGCGGCGCTGATCCGCGAGGGGAAGCTCGAAGACGGCAAGACCATGATCGGGTTCATGACCTGGCGCCATTACCTCGAGTAGCTTACTTCCCTGGTTTTTTCCCGGGCAATCCGGCGGGGTTTTCGTGCGTGCGTTCGCGGAATTTTCCGCGCAGGCTGGCAGCGAGGGAGACGGCCGATTCGCCAAAGCGGTCGCGCATGCGGTCGGCGGCGTGGAGCGCCTGTCTCCAGCGTTCGTGCCGGTCCTCGGCGAGCAGGTCCATCTGCTCGTCTCCGTCCGCCCAGGAAGAAGCCTGGACACCCAGCAGGCGCACGCGCGAACCCGCCTTCCAGTTTTGCCGGAATAACTGGCGGATCTCTTCATATAGCTCGGTGTCGAGCTGCGTGCCGCGCTCGACCGAGTGGGCCCGTGTGATGGTAGTGAAATCCGAGTATCGCAGTTTAAGCTGCAGGGTCCGCGCCAGCAGCTTGTGCTCGCGCAGGCGGCGGCCCACCATCTCGCAAAGACGCGCCAGCGTAGATTCGAGCGTGTCGATGTCGGCCGTGTCTTCCGAGTAGGTGTGCTCGTGGCTGATCGACTTCGGTCCGGTATCCGCGCCGATTTCGGAGTCGAACCAGCCCCCGGCGTCCAGGCCGCGCGATTTTCCAGCCAGCGCGAGACCCCACTTGCCGAAGCGCTGCGCGAGAAAATCCTCGTCGAGGCGGGCGAGGTCGCCCACCTTGCGAATGCCGAGCTGATGCAGATTCTTCTCGGTCACTTTGCCGACGCCGGGCACCTTGCGAACGTCCAGCGGCGCCAGAAAACCGGCCTCGTATCCCGGAAAGATCCACAGCACACCGTTGGGCTTCGCCTGGTCCGAACTGATCTTGGCCACCATGCGGGATGCCGAAATTCCGATGGAGCAGTTGAGGAGCGTTTCCTTCTTCATGCGCTCGTGCAGCAGGTGCGCCGCCCGCAGCGGCGGACCGTAGAGACGCTCCGTGCCCGTCATGTCCAGGTAGGCTTCGTCGATGGAGGCCATCTCCACAACGGGAGTGAACGCGTGCAGGACGTCGTAGACCCTTTGCGACGATTCCCGGTAACGTTCCGGATGCCCGTCCACGAAGATGGCCTGCGGGCAGAGCTTGTAGGCGGTGCGCAAGGGCATGGCGGAGTGAACGCCGAACTTGCGGGCGGCGTAAGATGCGGCGGAAACCACGCCGCGCTCGTTCGGGCGCCCCCCCACCACCACGGGCTTGCCCTTCAGGGAAGGATCGAACAGCTCTTCCACGGACACGAAGAACGCGTCCATGTCGACGTGGAAATAGGTCTTCACCGGGCGCTCATCTTCCGCATCTCACGGTGCCGTGGAATCGGTTTAGATGCGCCCGTCTGAGGGTTCTGATACAAATCGTGCCTGCCGCCGCGCCGGACCAACGAGCACCCGGCTTCCTGCGCAGGTCCCGGTACAGTTCACGAAGGGTTTCTTCCAGTTCGCTCAGCGTTTCGCCTTGCGTAAGCTTTCGTGGATAATCCGGGAATCCCTCGATGCAGCCGGGCCACATCTCGCCGTCCTGCCATCGAACATCACGGCTTGTGCCGTTCATTTAGATGTTCTGTCCGGGCGGCAATCCGCGTTTCCGGTGAAGGCCAACACGAGTGACCCATTGAAATAAGGGGTAAGTACCTGACTCGTCACAGAATATCGTCACACAGGCAGCACTCCGATTGTCCGAGACGCGATAATCCGGGAATTCCTCGATGTAGCCGAGCCACATCTCGCCGTCCTGCCATCGAACATAACGGCTAGTGCCGCTCATACAGATATTCTACAGGCGGCAATCCGAATTTTCCGCGAGGCGCGCACACGAGGCATAGGATGCTCGCAATGCTGCCGCGCCCAGGTTCAGCTCACCGCTTTTCCGTCGAACTTCTTCAGGCCAACGGCGAGCAGCAGAAGATCCAGCACGACCAGCGCGCCGATCACGGCCAGCGCGGGCATATGCGGCACCTGGGGCGCCAGGGCGCCGCGCAGTCCCTCGCTCGCGTAAACCAGCGGGTTCACCAGCACCGCGTATTGCAGCACGGGAAACGTTGCCAGCGCGCTCCATGGGATAATACGCGCAGCCGAACATCATGGCGGGCGCCAGAATCAGGCTGAACATCAGGCCGATCTGCGTCTGCCCCACCGTGCATCCCAGGGTAAGTCCGCCGGACGCGGATAGCAGCGCGACCAGCAGGCAGATGGCCGCGAACTCGAGCGGATGCGCGAAGCTCAGGTTCACCCCGGAGCCCATCGTCAGCCACGCCGCGGGGATGACCACCAGGCCCGCTACCAGCGCCTGAATCATGCCTGCCACCACTTTCTCGACGGCCAGCCAGTGATTTTCGATCGGCGCCAGCAAGCGGTCTTCGATTTCGCGTGTGAACTGAAACTCCGTGATCAGCGGCATGGCCACGGCCTGAATGCCGGAGAGCACCATGCTGATGGCGATGATTCCGGGCAGCAGCACGCTTTTGTACGCACCCTGCATCATGCCGCTGGCGGTGAGCACGCGCCCGAATACGAAGGTGAGCAGCAGCGGCTGAAGAAGATTCTGTAACAGCGTGGGCAACAGGTTTCGGCGCGCCACATGGCCGTCGCGTTGCAGCAAAGCGTAAAAGGTTCGCCAGTTCAATCGCGCAAGCTCCTTCCGGTGTGGTGCAGGAACAGGGTCTCCAGGCTCGGCTCCTGAATGTGTACGTCGTGCAACTCGGAGCCGGCTGACTGCGCCGTGTTGACGATGGGACCGATCAGGGGACCGCCGCGGTCGGCGTAAACATCCGCGCCCGTCTCGTTCACAGGGCGCACATCGCTTACACCTGGTAGGGCGCGGAGTTGTTCGAGCAGCGCCTGTGGAGCCTGATCGAAGCGCAGTCGCAGCAGGTATCCGCCGGGAATCGACGATTTCAACTCCTGCGGCGTTCCCTGCGCGATGATCCTGCCGTGGTCGATGATGGCCAGCCGGTGGCAGAGCGCGTCCGCCTCGTCCATGTAATGTGTGGTCAGCACGATCGTCTTGCCATGCTGGTTGTAATCGCGAATCAGTTCCCAGAGCAGCAGGCGCGTTTGCGGATCGAGGCCCGCGCTGGGTTCGTCGAGGAACAGCACCTCCGGATCGTGCATCATGGCGCGGGCGATGGAAAGGCGCTGCATCATGCCGCCAGAAAAGCCGCGGACGATGTGGTCGGCGCGGTCCGTCAGTTTAAACTTCTCGAGCAACTCGCCGGCGCGGCGGGAGCGCTCGCGCGCAGGCTGCCCGAAGTAGGCTCCGTGATAAGTGAGGATCTCGCGCGCGGTGAGGGAAAAATCGAGATTGGGCCGCTGCGGCACGACCCCGATGAGCCGCTTCGCTTTCACCTGCTCCTGCCAGACGTCGTAATTGCCGATGAAGGCGCGGCCGTGGGTGGGCCGGGTTCGGGTGGTGAGAATGCCGATGGTGGTCGATTTTCCGGCGCCGTTGGGCCCGAGCAGGCCGAAGATGTCGCCCGCCTGAATCTCCAGCGAGATTCCGTCGAGGGCCACCACCTCGATTTTCTTCTTCTCTTTGGGCCGCGCGGACCGCACCGGACCGAAGGAGAAACCGGCGGCGCGCGCTGCAGAAGGTGGCGCCGAGTCGTAAACCTTGCGCAGATTTTCGATGCGGATTCCGATTCCCAATGGATGACGCCGCCCGCATGGGGCTGCCCTAAAGATTATAGCGGGCGCTGCGCGGCGATCACCCGCGGAATGCCGGCCAGGTCGGGAACGACGCGTACATTTCGCCATCCCGCAAGCAGTGTCGAAACATGCTCCAGGCTGCCGAAACCCAGTTCCATCACCAGCCAGCCGTCCGCGCGCAGAATGCGGGGCGCGCCGGCGGCGATGCGGTCGTAGATCTCGAAGCCGGTCTCGCCGGCGAACAAGGCCACGTGCGGCTCCCAGTCGCGCACTTCGCGCTGCATGCCTTCGCGCTGCGAAAGCGGGACGTAGGGCGGATTGGCAACGGCCAGGTCGATGGAGCCGGCGGCGATCGCTTCGGTAAGGTCCGAGACCGCGACGCCGATTTTCAGCGCCGAGCCGCCGGGCGTTCTCTAAGGCGACCCTCGCCGCGGCTGGGGAGATATCCACCGCGCAGACGGCGGCTTTTGTTTCAAGCTGCAGGGTGACCGCCAGCGCTCCGGATCCGGTGCCGACGTCCACAATTGTTCGCGCCCCGCGAGCCACCTCCAGAGCCGTTTCCACCACGTGCTCGGTTTCGGGGCGGGGAATCAGAACGTCCGCGGAAACGCGGAACTCGCGCCCGTAGAACTCCTGCCTGCGGGTGATGTATTGCGTCGGCTTGCCCTTCAGCCGCTCGTGCAGGTAACGGCCGTAGTGGATCCACTCGACTTCGCGCAGTTCCTGTTCGGGGTGCGCGAACAGGTAAACGCGCTCCTGCCGCAGCGCGTGGCTGAGCAATACTTCGGCGGTGAGGCGCGGCGCCGGAACGGCGGCTTCCTCCAGCAGGAGCGTACCCTGGAGCAAGGCCGTGTGCAGCGTCATTGCCTCAGGCGGCGGCGCCCTCCTCGCCCTGGTGCTTCAGTTTTTCGGTTTGGTAATGCGTGGTCAACGCATCCACGATCGGTTCCAGCTTGCCGTCCATCACGAAATCGAGCTGGTGCAGAGTCAGCCCGATGCGATGGTCCGTCACGCGGTTCTGCGGGAAATTGTAAGTGCGGATCTTCTCGCTGCGATCGCCGGACCCAACCATGCTGCGGCGCTCGGCTCCGAGCGCTGCCTGCTGCTTTTCGAGCTCCATCTCGTATATCCGCGAGCGCAGCACGCGTTCGGCCTTGGCCCGATTCTTGATCTGCGACTTCTCGTCCTGGCAGGAGACCACCAGGCCCGTGGGCAGGTGCGTCAGCCGCACCGCCGAATAGGTCGTGTTCACCGACTGGCCGCCCGGTCCGGACGAGCAGAAGGTATCGATGCGGACGTCCTTGGGATCGATGCGGATCTCGACTTCATCGGCTTCCGGGAGCACGGCCACGGTAATTGCAGAAGTGTGCACGCGGCCCTGCTGCTCGGTCACCGGCACGCGCTGCACGCGATGCACGCCGCTCTCGTACTTGAGCTTGCTGTACACCTTGTCGCCGCTTACCAGGGCGATGACTTCCTTGAGGCCGCCCACGGACGACTCGCTGCTCGAGGTTACTTCGATGCGCCACCGCAGAGTTTCCGCGTAGCGGGTGTACATGCGGAAAATCTCCGCCGCGAAAAGCGTGGCTTCGTCGCCCCCGGTGCCGGCGCGGATTTCGAGCACCACGTTCTTATCGTCGTTGGGATCCTTCGGCAGAAGAAGCACTTTCAGCTGTTCTTCGATAGCCACCTTCTCGGGTTCGAGCCGTGCGATCTCCTCCTGGGCCATGGTCCGCAATTCCGGGTCGAGGTCTTCCATCATTCCGCGCGCCTGCGAAAGCGAGTCCTCGGCCTTCTTCCATTCCCGGTACTTGCTCACAACCTCGGCCAGTTCGCTGTGAGCTTTGGTCACCTTGCGGTACTGGTCGCCATCCCCGATCACCGTCGGGTCGGCCATCTGGCGGTTCAATTCGTCAAAACGCTTTTCGAGCTGTTCGAGCTTCTCGCGAAATTGCATGAGTGATCAGGCGATGACCAGTTCGCCGCCTTGTGATTCTTCGAGTGCCATGGCGCCTTCGAGGGCGCGAATCGCCACCGCGGTCTGGTCGTCCGCGGGAGGCTTGGTGGTGATGCGCTGCATCCAGAGGCCGGGTGCCGTCATGGTTGCGAGGAACGAGCCCCGCCGCTTTGCCGCGAAGCGGATCAGCTCGTAAGAGAGTCCCGCGATCAGGGGGATCAGCGCGATGCGCACCAGCAGTTTGGCGGCGAAACCCTCGAACGGCATTACTGCGTAAACCGGGATGGAGAGAACAAACACGACGAACAAGAAACTGGTGCCGCAGCGCGGGTGGAACGTGGTGAACCGCTGCGCGTTTTCGACGGTCACCGCCTGGCCGGATTCGTAGTTGAAGACGACCTTGTGTTCGGCGCCGTGATATTGGAAGATCCGGCGAATGTCCTTGGTCCGGGACAGCGTATACAGGAGCCCGAGCAGGATGAGCAGCCGGATAATTCCGTCCACCGTATTGAACGCGATCCGGCCTTCGAGCACCGGGAAGATCGCCGCCAGGCGGGTTACCGCCAGCAACGGCAGAAACTTGTACGCGAAAATGAAGAAGGCCAGCGAGAACACGATGGGACCCGCCATCGCCCAGCCGGGAATCTCTTTGGGCGGCGCAGCATCCTTCTTCGCATTCGGGTCGTCGAGCGCCGCGTTGGCGGAGAAACGTAAAGCCCTACCGCCGAGTTTCAACGCCTGGTACAGCGTGCCCAGGCCGCGGAAGATCGGGTAGCGGAAGATCTTGTGCTGCTCGGACATGCGGGCGAGCGGCATCTCTTCGGTGGTAACTGTGCCGTCCGGTTTGCGCACGGCCACGCAGTAGCTGTGGGGTGCGCGCATCATGACCCCTTCCATAACAGCCTGGCCGCCGACGAGCGTTTCCTCGCCGCTTTCCAGGATCGGGAGCATTTGCAGGTGGGTAAACAGACGCAAAAACGTACTTGGGGACACGAAGCCTCTCAGTGTTCCCTTCCATTATACGCCACGACGCGGCCGGCAACCCTCATTGCACGGCGGAAGCAAGGGCCGGCGCCAGTTGCGGGAAGCGGAACGAATACCCGAAATCCGCCGCGGCCTTTGGCACCACTCGCTGGCTGGTGAGCACCACGTCGGCCATCTGTCCGAAAAGCAGGCGCACCGCCAGTGCAGGAACCGGGAAAATCGCCGGCCGGTGAAGCGCGGCGGCCAGGCCGCGCGTAAACTCGGCGTTGGTAACCGGATTGGGAGAGACCGCGTTGACGGGACCGCTCAGTCCGGGAGCGAGCCCGAGGGCCAACAGGCCAACCAGGTCGTCGATATGGATCCAGGACATCCACTGCCGTCCGCTCCCCAGTTTCCCGCCCACGCCGAGGCGGAAGGGAGGCAGCATTTTCTGGAGCGCGCCGCCACGGCGATCCAGCGCCACGCCCGTTCGCATGCGCAGCACGCGGATGCCGAGCGCCTCGGCGGTCTGCGCCTCCTGCTCCCACTCGACGCACACGTCGGGGAGGAAACCGGTGCCGGGCGGGGAACTTTCGGTGAGCATTTCGTCGCCGCGGTCGCCGTAATAACCGATCGCCGAGGAGCAGATCAGGGTGCCCGGCCGTTTGCCGAGTTTGCCAAGGGCGCGTACCAGGTTGCGCGTGCCGATCACGCGACTGTCGCGAATTCGTTTCCGCGCCTCCGCGGTCCAGCGCTGCGCGATGGGTTCGCCCGCGAGGTGAATCACCGCATCCACCCCCTTCAGGCTCTCCGCGGGAGGTTCGCCTTTCAACGGGTCCCAAACGGCGATGGCGACACCGGGAGGCAGGTTCGTCCCAGCGTGCCGGCTCCACACCCGCAGCGTGTGCCCCTGCCCGGCAAGCGTCTTCAACAGCCGGCGCCCGATCAGGCCGGAAGCCCCCGAGATGGCGATGTCCATGTGTCGAGTTCCTTGTTCGTGCGCTTCAGATACTGGATCTCACGGATGTACGCCGCCGGGTCTGACTTGCGATTCATTCCCTGCCGCGTCATGGACCGAATTTTGCCATAAATGGGGCGCTCAGGCCAGGGGCGGTCGTGCAAACCGAAGCACCACAGGATATTCGCGAAGGTGTTGGGGTCTCTTCCATCGAGCGCGTACCTGTCATGCAGGAGGATCATGGTGGCGAGCGCTTCGGCGGCCGTGGGGGACCACTCGATAATTTTCTTGCCCCAGTACATGCGGTAGTAGCCGTGCACGATGCCGCGGAGCCGAAGTTCCTCCTGGGTGGCGTTCCAGAGGTCGTCGTGGGTGGCCGCCGATTCGAATTCCTCCGGAGTGTAGACGAACTCGCGCTTGTCTTGGCGGTGATCGTGGAGCGTCGTCCGCGCCCACTCCGGGAGCGCCTCGAGGGAATCCAGGCACTTCGTATGCATGGCGAAATTGAACGCGAGTTCGCGCCGCACGATCAGCTCTTCCAGGAACTCGGCGGCCATCAGTTTCTCTTCCTCGGCCGCCCGTTGGACCTCGATTGCGATTTCGAGCGCGGAAACGCGACCCCAGTGCAGGTACGGGCTCAATCGCGACGTGGCATGGGCGGCGGGCTCGTTTTTTTCGCTCGAATAGCGGCGCAAAGTGTGGTGCGCGAACCGGTCGAGCCGCGAAAGTCCGTGCGTGCGGCCGCCATGAAACAGCGTGGACGGCGGCACCGAATGGTCGATCTTACAGCCCGCGACCAGCTTCGGGATGGAGGCGCCGGAAACGTCGGTATGTTCCGGATAGGTCCGGTTTCCAAATCGCCTGGTGAGTTTCGGCGGAGCGGCCGCCTGAAGGAAGCGGGGCAAAGCCGCATGAATGCGAGGCCGCAGCGAGTAAGCCGCGTAGGACTGCCCGGGATGGAGGCGCATAGGCACGATGCAACTCGAGTCCACCAGGTACGTGTCGACATCGAAGCACTCCGGCAGGCCGAGGCCGTACCGCGAGGCAACCGTTTCCGGATAGTCGTCCGTCACCACGGCCGCGGCGTCGTCAACCAGGCGATCAAGAATGCGGTGCGGCTTTCCCGGGGCGCGCTCCAGGTGGAAGAGGTAGCCCGCGCCCAGTTCCTTCAGGTCGGCCGCCAGTTCCGGCACGCCTTGCAGCACGAAGGTGTGGCTGCGGTCGTTTGCGTACGGATCGCAACCAAGCCGGTCGTAGACCAGCAGGGGCAGGCCCATGCTGCCGGCGAGCCCGGCCGCGAAATCGAGCGCGTGATTCGACTGCACGCGCCGGTTAACCCGCATCCAGTAAAGCACATGGCGGCCGCCGGGCCGGATACCTGCCGCGGATGCCTTGAATACTCGTTCCCGCACCCTTATGGGACTCCCGCGGCGGGTGCGCAGGTACAATAAAAGGATTCCGATGAGAGCCTGGAACCGGGTCAAGCTGTTATGGGGGTATCTCGCGCGGCGGTCCAGGCTGGGGGCGCTGCCGGTGGAGTATATCGTGGAGACCACCGCCAAGTGCAACCTTTACTGCCCCATGTGCCCGCGCGAAACCCATAAGCAGCCCAAAGCCGACATGCCGGAAGAGGTATTCGAGCGGCTGGTGCGCGAGGCCGGCTCCTCCGCCGAACACATGATGCTGATCGGGTTGGGCGAGCCCTTCATGGACCCGCGAATTTTCGAGCGCATCGAATTCTGCCACCGGCACAGCATTTCGACTCTGCTTTCGACAAACGGCACATTCCTCGACGAGCGTTGCGCCGGCCGCATCCTCGATTCGCCGCTCGAGCAGATCACGCTCAGCTTCGACGGTGCGAAAAAAGAGACCTTCGAGTTTTACCGCAAGGGGGCGAAGTTCGAAAAGGTTCGGGACAATTTCGTGCGTTTCTCGCGGATGAAGCACGAGCGCAAATCCCAATTGCAGGTAGTAGTGCAGATGGTGCGGATGGAGGGCAATGCCGGCGAGGTCGGCGAGTTCCTCCGCTTCTGGAGCGCTGTGCCTGGAGTGGACCAGGTCCGCATCAAGGCGGACGAAACCAATCTGATGCGGCCGGACGCTGGCCACAAGGCCGAATCCTGGAAGCATCCGTGCCACTATCTTTGGCGCGGTCCGATGTATGTGAAGCAGAACGGCGATGTCTATCCCTGTTGCCAGAGCTACATGCTGGACGGAAGTCCGGTGGGCCGCATCGGAGAACAGCCGCTCACGCAAATCTGGAATTCGGAGGCGATGCGGGAGATGCGCAGCCTGCACGCCGCCGGCCGCGGAGGGGAGGTGGATATCTGTTCCCGCTGCTGCACGACAATTCCGCATCCTGCGCTGGTCACCGGCAGCCTGATTCTGCACGGCCGTACGGTGCGGCGTCTGCTGCCTTTGGTGGAGCGGTTGACGTATCTTTCCAAGCTCCCGTCGCGCCTGCTGCGGCCGCCGGAGCGTGTGCCCGCCGGTCCACAGGTTCCCAAAAGCGAACACGGGCACACGGCCGCTCCCAAGTAATCCAGCCACTTGCGATGGCAGGCGCGGTGCTTTACTTATCCGCACCATGTTGCAAGACCTTCGTGTGGCTCTGCGCGCGATGCGGCAAGCGCCGGGCTTCGCCGCTGCCGCTGTGCTCACGCTCGCGCTCGCCATCGGGATGGCGACTTCCGTCTTCTCGGTGGTGAACGCGATGCTGCTGCGTCCTCTGCCGTATGCGGACTCCGACCGGCTGGCCGCGGTGTGGACCGTGAATCGCGCATCCGGCCGTTCGCCGGTCTCCTATGACGATTTTGCCGACTGGCTGCGGGACAGCCGGACGATTGAAAACGGCGCGCTTTATTCCTCGTTTTACAAGCCGATTTTCTCGGGCGTGGGAGAGGCCGAACGCATTCCGTCTTTGCTGGTCACTCACAGCTATTTTGCCGTGCTGGGCGCGGCGCCGGCGCTCGGCAGGTTCTTCCTTCCCGCCGAGGACCGGGACGGCTCCGACGATGTGGTGGTGCTTTCCAACGGTTTCTGGAAGGAGCGGTTTGCGGGCGACGCGGGCGTGATCGGCCGCAAGATCCTGCTGAACTCGCGGCCGCACACGGTGGTCGGCGTGGCCCGTGCCGATCTGCTTCCGCTGCCGCCGAGCCTTGCCGGCGTGGCACCCGCGATTTACCGGCCGGTGGGCGAACCCTTCGATTCTTCGGCGCGCAGCGGCCGTCACCTGCGAGCGATCGTCCGCTTGCGGCGCGGGGCAACGCTCCGGCAGGCACAGGCGGAAATCGACGTCCGCTGCCGGGACATGGCGCGCCAGAATCCGAAGGACGACGCCCTCCTGGCCGCTACCATCGTCACCTTGCGAGGCGAGATTACACGCGGCCTCCGCGCCGGCCTGATCGCGCTCGAGGCCGCGGTCCTGGTTCTGTTGCTGATCGCCTGCGCAAATATCGCCAACCTTCTGCTGGTGAAATCGAGCGGGCGGCAGCGTGAGATGGCGGTGCGGGTCGCGTTGGGAGCGAACGCCGGACGCCTGGCCCGCATGCTTCTTACCGAGAGCCTGGTGCTGGGCACCCTGGGCGGCCTCGGCGGTCTGCTGGCGGCATCGTGGACCCTGGCGGGCCTGGATGCGGTCGTCGCCCGGGTGCTGCCCGACGCGGGCCGGATCGCGATCGACGGACGCGTGCTGCTGTTCTCCGGTGCCCTATCCCTGCTGGCCGCGACGATCTTCGGCCTCGCACCCGTGTTGCGGTTGAACGCGGCCCGTTTCGAAGAGCATCTCCGCCTGGGAAGCCGCGTCTCCGGCGACCGCCGCAATCGCCTGCGCCACGTGCTGGCTTCCGGCCAGATCGCCATGGCCCTCATGCTCCTGATTTGCGGAGGACTGCTCGGCCGCAGTTTCCTGCGCCTGCGCGCGGTCAGCCCGGGCTTCGAAACCGCGGGAGTGCTGACCGCCTCCATTTCCATCCCCTCGGTCCGCTATCCGGAGGACGAGGACGTGGTGACTTTCTACCAGCGCGCCCTCGATCGGGTACGCCGCCTTCCCGGCGTGCGTAGCGCCGCCGTCACCAGCGTCGTTCCCATTTCTGCCAATTTCGACCGCACCAGCTTCGAGATCGAGGGCAAGCTCTTCGCGCCGGGAGAAAAGGTGAGCCCCGACCGCTACATCGTCAGCCCGGAATATTTCGACGTGCTGCGCATCCCGCTGCGGCAGGGCCGGCTGTTCAACCTGCAGGACGACGCGGCGCACCGGCCAGTCTGCGTGATCAGTGAAATGGCCGCACGGCAGTGGTTCGCAGGCGAATCGCCGTTGGGGCGCAAGGTGCGGGCCGGATCTCCCACTGGTTTCGCCACATCGCCCTTCCGCGAAGTGGTGGGCGTGGTCGGAGATGTCGCCCAGTACGGGCTCGGATTGCCGGCGACACCCCAGATCTACATGCCGCACGCGCAGTACGCAAACCGCTTCCAGTCGCTGGTGGTGCGCACTTCCGGAAATCCAGAGGCGCTGGGGGGCGCGTTGCAGAAGGCCGTCTTCTCGGTGGACCCGGAGCAGCCCCTCTATGAAGTGGCGCCGCTCGAGGAGATTGTCGCCGGCTCGATTGCGACACGGCGGGTCGGTTTCTGGATGCTGGCGGTTTTCGGCGGGGGCGCGCTGCTGCTGGCGGCGATCGGAATTTACGGCGTGGTGTCCTACACGGTTGCGCAGCGCACCGCGGAATTCGGCGTTCGCATCGCGCTCGGCGCGCAACCGGGCCACATAGTCCGCGGAGCGCTCGGAAGCGTCGTGCCCGCCGTGGCTGTGGGGCTCGCGGCCGGGCTCGCCGGGTCGTTCGGCGCCTCCAGGCTGATCGCCGGTTTTCTGTTCGGCGTCTCGGCCACCGACGCGTTGACCTTCTTCACCTTGCCCGCGGTGCTGGCCTTGATCGCCCTGGCCGCCTGCTACGTGCCCGCACGCCGTGCGGCGCGGGTGGACCCGATCGCCGCGCTCCGGTCCGAGTAGGCGTCAGTGCAGGTCGCGCGCCACGATGCCGACGTACGCCAGCGTCAGTCCGATGATGAACACTACCGCCACCCAGGAAACCACGTTGAACCAGCGCGGATTGACCCATTCGCCCATCAGTTCCCGCTTGTTCACCAGCAGGATCATGAAGACTAGAACGAAGGGCAGCAGCACGCCATTCAGCACCTGCGAAAGCAGAATCATCCGGACCAGCGGAAAACCGGGGATCAGCACCACGCCCGCCCCCACCACGATCAGGGCCGTGTACAGCACGTAAAAGATCGGGGCTTCGCGGATGCGGCGATTGACGCCCGATTCGAACCCCAGCCCCTCGCACACCGAATAAGCCGTGGAGAGCGGCAGGATGCAGGCCGCGAAGATCGACGCATTGAAGAGTCCGGCGCTGAACAGCAGGGACGCGTATTCGCCGAACGGCCGCAGGCCGAGCGCCGCCTCCGCCGCGTCCTTGATCTCGCGCGGCGACACGCTGTAGATCGCGCCTGCGCAGGCCACGATGATGAAGAATGCGATCACCGACGTCATGAAACAACCGACAATGACTTCCACCCGGGACTCGGCATAGTCCTTGGCGGTGACGCCTTTCTCCACCACCGCCGCCTGCAAGTAGAACTGCATCCACGGCGCGATGGTTGTGCCCACCATGCCGATCAGCATGTAAATGTAGGCGGGTTCGAGCAGCAGCACCGGTTTCAGGCTGTAGATGGCCGCTTCTTTCCAGTCGGGTTTTACCAGGAAGCCCGAGATCACGTAGGTCACGTACAGAACGCAGGCGAACAGGAAGATTTTCTCGACGCTTGCGTAGTTGCCCTTGACCACCAGAAACCACACCGCCACGGCTACTACCGGCACGGAGATGTAGCGGCTGACGTGGAACCGGTCGAGCGAACTGGCCACGCCCGCAAACTCCGACATCACGTTGGTGAGGTTCACCAGCACCAGCGCCGACATAATCAGGAACGTAATGCGCAGCCCGAACTCCTCGCGGATCAAGTCCGACAGTCCCTTGCCCGTGACGGCGCCCATGCGCGAGCACATCTCCTGCGTGATGATAAGGAGCAGCGTGATGGGCAGCAGCGTCCACAGCGGCAGGTAGCCGAACTGCGCGCCTGCAGAGGAATACGTGAGAATGCCGCCGGCATCGTTATCCACCACCGCGGTGACGAACCCCGGTCCGATGACGGCGAAGAAAATTCCGACATGATAGCGGAACCGGCTCAGCAGTTTGAGCACCGCTATTTTTGCCTCAGAACGGAGATGATGTCGTCCGCCGTAATCACGCCGGCGAGTTTGCCGTCTTCATCCACCACGGGCAAAGTCAGCAGGTTGTATTTGTCGAACAGTTCGGTAACGCGGTCCTGCCTTTCGTCCACGTTCACCTGGATGAGCGTCTCGCTGGCCAGCTCTTTCAGCTTGGTGCTGCCCGCGGCAAGGAACAGGCGACCGAGCGGGATTGTGGCGGTCAGCCGCTCGTCGGGGTCTACCAGAAAGAGCGTGTTCAGGCCTTCGAGCAGGTCTTCGTTGCCGCGCAGTGCCGAAAGTGCATCCATCGCGGTGGCGTTCTCGTGGAGGACCACGTACTCGGTATTCATCATCCCGCCGGCAGTGTCCTCCTCGAACTCGAGCAGTTCCTCCACCTCGGTCTTGTCGGCGGAGTCCATTTCGTCCAGAATTTCCTCCGAAGTCTCCTCCTCTAGTTCCGCCAGCACATCGGCGGCTTCGTCGGGCGACATTTCCTCGATGATGTCCGCCGCTTTCTCGGGTTCGAGGGACTCCAGGATGGCCGCTTGCATCTTGGGATCTTCCACCTCGGAAAGCGCGTCGGCCGCCGCTTCGCTGTCGATGGTCTCGAAGATCGCTTCGCGTTCCGCCGGACCCAATTCCTCCACGATATCGGCGAGGTCGGCAGGGTGCATGTCCTCGAGCTTCTGGTAGGAGATGTTCAGGCGCAGCCGCCGCAAAGGGTCGGGCTCGACGACGTTGGCGAAATCCCAGCGGATGGACTTCGGCGAGATCGGATTCTGCAGGTACCGAATCCAGGTCGCGGGTATGACCCCTTGGAGCACGCGCCGGAAGATGCTGCGGATGCCGATATCGACTTCCATGACAGCAAGGACGTCTCGACCCGCTTCGGCGAGAACGTCCATGGTGATGTCGGTGACGCGAACCACCTTACGGCCGTTGACGTCGATGATCTGCTGGTCCAGCAGGTCTCGCGCGATGCGCAGCAGGTACTCGTCATCGTGGTAAGGAACCAGCAGTTCGTCGCTGAGGTCGATGCCGCGGCCGAGGGTGATGGCCCGGATCTGGTCGTACCGGACCGTGAGCCACACGTCGGCCCCGCCGACCAGGATCCGGTCGATGCGGGACGGGTGGACAAGCGGGACGATCGCGGCGTCTTTGACGCGGCCGATTCGGCGTCCACGCACGTCGAGCACCGGCATGGACAGCAGTTCTGTGAAGTACAGAAAGCGTTCCGGCATCGAAATTCGTCCCCCCGCCACACAGCCCGAGAGCGGAATCGGGACGGCTTTCGACTTTGGTCCTGCGGATGCGCTCTACACGGCTGTTTGACGACAACTCCAATATGGCGCATCCCGCCGCAAGGCCGCAACAATAAATTCATGAAGCTCCTTGGCGGCCGCCAGGGCGGTGTATCCTATTGCGCAGGAACCGATTATGCTTCTCCGCTCCGTTACCCGGCAGGTATTGGTCTGCCTCCTGATCGGCGGCGCCGCGCTGGCCCAGCGCATCGCGCCACCCCCCGACCTGAAGGCGCGCACATCCGCCATTTTTGCGCGTTACAACCATACCGACACGCCCGGCTGCGCGGTGGCGGCCGGAATCGACGGAACGCCGGTGCTGAGCGCCGGCTACGGCATGGCCGACCTGGAGCATTCCATCGCCATTACCCCGGATTCGGTATTCGAGGCCGGCTCGATCTCCAAACAGTTCACCGCTTTCGCCGTGCTGCTGCTGGAGCAGCAGGGCAAGCTGTCGCTCGACGATTCGGTCCGCAAGTACTTCCCGGAACTCCCCGAGTATCTGGAGCCCGTAACCATCCGCCATCTGCTGACGCATACCAGCGGGCTGCGCGACTGGGGCAACATCGAAGCCATTGCCGGCTGGCCGCGCACCACCCGCGTTTATACCCACGCCTACGTACTCGAAATTCTCAGCCGGCAGCGCGCCCTGAATTACCCGCCGGGCACAACTTACTCCTACACGAATAGCGGTTACAGCCTGGCGGCCATGCTGGTGGGCAGGCTCTCGGGAAAATCCCACGCCGTGTTTTCGAAGGAATCGATTTTCGGGCCGCTGGGCATGATGAATACGGAGTGGCGGGACGATTTCCGCCGCATCGTGCGCAACCGGGCTATCGCCTACAACGATGGGAACGGGTCCATCCGTCAGGAAATGCCATTCGAAGACACCTACGGTCACGGAGGGCTGCTGACCACCGTGAGCGACCTGTTGCGCTGGAATCAGAACTACACGGACGCGAAACTGGGCGGCCGCGAACTGGTGCAGAAGCAGCAGCAGCGGGCCCGGCTCAACAGCGGCCAGGAGATCGTGTACGCCCTGGGCCTGAATGTCGGCAAGTGGCACGGCCTTCCCGAAGTGAGCCACAGCGGGGCCACCGCCGCTTACAGGGCGTGGCTGGCCCGCTATCCGGAACAGGGAGTATCGGTGGCCGTGCTGTGCAATGCGTCGAGCGCCAACGCTGCGCAAATGGGCCGGCAGGTGGCCGACGCGATGCTCGGCGTTGCCATTCCGGCGCCCCCGCCGTCTCCCGCCACGATGAGCCTGGATGCCGCGCAAATGCAGACGCTCGCCGGAGTATACCGGAGCTCGCGGGATTCCTCCGCGCGCGTGATCGATTTCCGCGAGGGCCAGCTTCGTGCAGGAGCCCAGGTGTTCCGGCCCATCGAGCCGAACGTTTTCGCGGTGGGTGAGGAGGGCCGTGCCACGGTAATCTCCAATGGCTCCGGCATGCCGACCCGGATTCGCCTGCCCGGTTCCATCGACCCCGGCGACTATTTCGAAAAGGTGGAGCGAGGGGCATCATCGGAAACGGACCTACAGTCGCTGACAGGCGAGTACGTGAGCGACGAGGCGGAGGTGACGTTCCAGATTGCGCTCGAGAACAACGGCCTGGTGCTGCGGCGGAGGCCCGACACGCGCATTCCGCTGAATCCCGCTTACCACGACGCCTTCAGCTATCAGGGCACCATGCTGCGGTTTCTGCGCGACCCGTCCGGCAAGGTGAACGAATTGAGCGTCAGCCAGGACCGGGTGTGGGACCTGCGCTTCCGAAAGGTCCGGTGACGCTAGTGAACCTGGAAGCGGACAAGCTCTTTGTAGACAACGCCGGTAGCAAGGTCTTTCGCCGTGACTTCCAGGACGTAAGCTCCCGGCGGCAACGAGGCACGCTTCGAAAAGACGTTCGTGGCCGCGGCGTTCACAGTTTCCTCGAATTTCCAGCCGTCCGCGGATCCGGAGACGCTGACCAGGCCGCTCGCGAAGTTGAGCGGCACCGTCACGGTCGCGACTCGCCCGGGAATGACCCGAACCTGTGCGTGGCGCGGCGCGAAGGCCATCGCGTCGCCGGTCGCCACGCCATCGAACGTGGGGCCGTCCTGGGGTGAGAGGGCCCAGCCTGAGCCCGTTTGCCGGAAAACGACGTCGAACCCGACGCGGTAGCGCCACACCTCGGAGGCGCCGGCGGGATCCGACGGGCGCGTTTCCTTTTCATCGGGAGGGCCGTAGATGATGTAGACCTGCCCGCGGTCTGTCTTCCATCCAGGCACAGCGGCTTCGGAGAACCGTTCGTTCGCGTTGGCAATGCGGCGGTAGTGCTCTGCTTTGAACTCATTCACTTGTGTGCCCGGGAGCGGATCGCGCCGCAGCCAGAACTGTTCGATGAATTGCTCCCGTTCCGGGTTCGACTGGAGCCGTTCGAACGCGGCACGCTCTTCGTCGCGGATGATATAGGCCACATCTTCGCGTACCCACTTTTCGTAGGGCGTCATCGCTTGCCGGGACGGTGGTGGAGCCGGCGTCTGCCAGGCGGTCAACACCGCGACCGCCGATACCAGCAGCACGGCAGCCGGCAGTGCGGGCGTGAGGGTGTGCCCCTGCGGTTTGCCGAGCATTCGGCGAACCCGCCGGAGCAGGCTGCCGCCGTTTGCCGCGACTGCGGCCTCCGGTACGCGCCAGCGGCTACGTTCCAGGGTGACCAGGGCTTCGGCGTACACGCGCGCATCGGGCCGCAGCGCCAGCACGGCATCGTCGCAACAGTTCTCCCGTTCCGCGCGCACCAGGTTCGACACCCACCACACCGCGGGGTGATAGAAGAGAAGCGCTTCAATTGCCGTCTGCAGCAGGTTCACCAGGTAGTCCGCGCGCCGGATGTGCGCCAGTTCGTGCAGCAGGACGGCTTCCACCTGTGCCGCCGGCAGCCCTGCGAGCATACCCACGGGCGCCAGGATCGCGGGCCGCAGATATCCGATGACCACCGGGACCTCCGCGAGGCAGGATTCGAGCAGCAACACCGGCCGCGCGAGTTTCATGCTCCGCGCCAAATCGTCCAAGGCCGTCTGCCAGGTCTTTGGCGCCGGAGACGTGCCCCGCCGCCGCAACCGCTGCGCCGCAACCCAGCTTGCGCCGCGGCAGATGAGGAGCACGCACACTCCCGCCAGCCAAAGCGGAGCCGCCCAGCGGAGCCGCTCGGAGAGGGCGAAAGGCAGCGTTTGGCTCGGCCCCGAGGAGGCCGCCGCAACCTCGGTCAGTCCGCCTGTCGCCGGCAGTCGCAGCAAACCTGTGGCGCGGCTGTCCGGCCACAACCAGGCGAGCGTCGCGGCGAACGCCAGGGGCATAGCCAGCAAGGCGACGACCGCTGCAACGTAGCGGACCCGTGCCGGTCGCGGGCGCAGCACCATCAGCAGCGCGGCTAACAGTGCGGCAATCACTGTTCCCTGCCAGAGAAAATGAAACAACGCTTCGCCAACCGCCTGCGCCAGCGGTGTTTCCACCAGTTTGGAAAGTGCGTTCATCGTAGTCCTGCCTTATCTCCGGATGGGCCGGAAACCCGCCGCTTCGAGTTCTGTCTTCGCCTTGTTCAACGCGGCGGCGTCGGTGTAGGGTCCAACCAGAACGCGCACCAGGTTGGGTGGTCCCGGCGTCATGAGAGCGGGAAATCCTCTGTGCTTGAGAGCGCCCATCACGGCCTCGGCATACTTGAGCGGCGCTGCTACGATTTGCCAGTACGATCCCGGCGGCTCATTCGACACCAACTGCCGGGGATTCCCAAAGTAGAAGTTGAAGCCGTTCTCCGTCTGCCGGAATACGACTTCCGTTGGGGTCCCGGAACCGGCGGCCCTGTATCGCCATGTCTCCCACTGCGCGGCCGCTCCGGAAGGGAGGACTTCCTTTTCGTCCGGAGGCCCATACTGGAGGTACGTGCGTCCGCGGTCTGTCTGCCATCCCGCTCTGCCGGTTTCGGAATAATGCTCATTCGCGAAAGCGATGCGGCGATAGTGCTCTTCCTTGTATTCGTTGCGGACCGTGCCCGGCGTCGGATCGCGGCGCTCCCAGAATTGTTCGATGAAGCGCTCCCGTTCGGCGTCGGTCCGGAGCCGCTCAAACGCGGCGAGCTCTTCCGCGTTGATGATGTACGCCGCATCCTGCGAGATCCACATCGCATAGCCTTTGGGCGGAGGTGGCGCCGGAGGTGGCGGCGGCACCGGCGTCTGAACGGGTTTGGCAGGTGGTGCCGGGGGAGGCGGCGGTGGCGGCGAATTCGGCTGCGCTGCCGGCGGCGGCGGTGGAGGTGGTGGTGGCGGAGGAGCGGGTTCCTGCCAGGCCGTCAATGCCGCGCCCGCCGTCAATAACAGCAGAGCCGCAGCCAGCGCGGGCAGCGCCAGTGCCTGCCCCTGCGGCATGCCCAGCACGCGCCGGATGCGCCTGAGCAGACTACCGCCATTAGCCGCAAACACGGCCTCCGGCGCACGCCAGCGGGTTCGTTCCAAGGTGACGAGCGCTTCGGCATACGCACGGGCATCCGGCCGCAACGCCAGCACGGCATCGTCGCAGCAGTTCTCCCGCTCCGCACGCAGCAGGCTCGACACCCACCAGACCGCGGGATGATAAAACAGCAACGCCTCTACGGCCGTTTGCAGCAGATTCACCAGGTAGTCCGCCCGCCGGATGTGCGCCAGCTCGTGCAGCAGGATCGACTCCACCTGCGCCACCGGCAACTGCGCGAGCATACCGATGGGCGTCAGAATCGCGGGCCTCACGTAGCCGACTACCACCGGCACTTCCGCCACAATCGACTCGAGCAGGGCCACCGGCCGCGAGAGCCGCATGTCCCGCGCCAGGCCGTCGAGCCGCCGCTGCCAGCTTGCCGGTGCGGCGCACGTGCCCACCCGGCGCAATCGCAGCGCGATCAGCCAGCTTCCCGCGCGGTAGAAAAGCAGAACGCACACGCCCGCGACCCAGAGCGGAGCGGCCCAGCGGAGATCCTCGGCGAAGGAGACCGGCACCGGCACCGAAGGCGTCGCGGCGGTTGCCACAGGCTCCCGCGCGCCGTCCGGCCGCAACGGCTCCGCGGATACAGTTTCCGCGCTGTCCGGCCAGCACCACGCCACCGTTGCCGCGAAGCCGAGCAGCATTGCCAGCATCGCCGCGCACGACATGGCGTACCTAACCCGCGCGGAAACCGGACGCGCCAACCACAGCGCACCGGCCAGCAGCCCCGCGATCAGCGCTCCCTCCCATAGAAAATGGAACAGCGCTTCGCCCAGCGCCTGCGCGGGAGACGTGTTCACCAGGGTTTCCAGTGCGCTCATCGGTTCTCCTTTTCGTACTCGTCCAGCAAACGCCGCATCTCTTCGAGGTCTGCCGCCGATGCTTTCCGCGCCGAGAGTGCGCCCATCAACAGGCTTCGCGCCGACCCGCCGAACGCGCGGTCGATCAGATCGCCCGCCAGTTGCTTCTGCGTCCACTCGCGCGCGCGGCTGGCGGAGTAGACGTGTGCCCGCTGCTTCTCGTCGCGCCGCACCAGTCCCTTTTCCGTCATGATCTGGAGCAGCTTCAAGACGGTGGTGTACTGGGCGGGTTTGCGCTTGCAGATTTCGGCGTGAATCTCACGCACGGTGCTGGATCCCAGGCTCCACAACGCGGCCAGGATCTCCAGTTCGGCTTCCGTGGGTTTCGGCGGCATCTACGAAGACCTTACTACGAAGGTCTTCGTCGGTCAAGAGGAAAAACGCACTTCTTCGCCGCCGTTCGCGATCGACGCCCGCGCCGCCTCGATCACACGCTCGTTATAGCTGCTGTTCGCGGGAGTCGCCAGAATTCCGGCCGCGTCGATCTCATCCAGCACCGCCGGCCCTTCGCTGTTGACGCGCAGCGCCGCCGCCACGATGGCCTCGATGGAGCGGTAGCCGTAGCCCACCGGAACCAGGCCGGGTCCGCCGAAATCGACATACTGGAAGTAGTCCGGGCTCGGCTCGCTGTAGGCCTCCGGATTCGCATGGCAGTGCTGTAATCCGCGGTACTGGTCGGAATGCGACAGCCACCCGCCGCGCTCGCCTCCCGAGCAGTACATCGTCAGCCCTTGCGTGTTGCTGCCCGGCGCCGCATCCGGAAAGCCCAGCGCGTTCTGTACGTTCAGGCAGGCGCCGTTCTCCCAGATGACGCGCGCGTCGGTCCACAACCAGCCTTCGCGCCCGTTGGGGAACCGGTCGCGAATGCCGTACACGCTCACTGCCGCCGGCGCGAGCCCGGTGATGAACGCCACAAGGTCGACATAATGGCATCCGATGTACGTGAATGCATCGGAATTCTCGACCGTCATCCAGTTCTGGAAATTCGAATGGCGGTAGTACCACTTCTCGAGCAGGCACGCGGTGCCCAGCCGGAATTCTCCGAAGCGGCCCTCGCGGTACGCTGTGCGCGCCATCAGGCTGCGGTCGTCGAAGCGCTTGTGATATTCCGCGGCCACCAGCACGCCTCGCTCCCGGGCCGCACGCGCGATCTCCTGCGCTTCGGCATGGCGAAGCACCAGCGGCTTAACCGCGAGCACGTGCTGGCCGTGCCGGATCGCCTCCATGATGGCGGCGTGGTGCATCTGGTCGGGCAGCGCCACCACTACCATTTGCCGGACCGGCATGCGCGCGATCAATTCCCGGTAGAGTTCCGGCTGCCGTTCCGGCGCGGGCGCCTCCGGATACATGTGGAACCGCTGCGCGGGAAAAGCGCGCCGCAGGCTCTCCGCACCGGCGAGCCGGCTCACGGTTTCATGAGTGGAGGCGCAGACCGAAATTTCGCCGATGCGCCCCAGCCGCTGCAACTGGTACAGCGACGGCAGGATCTGATCGTGCACGATCATGCCGCCGCCAACCACCAGAACGTGCATCACGCGACTGCCGCGCCCGCGTTCACCGCCGCGGCGAAAGCCTCTTCGAGCACGTCCACGCTCTCTTCGATCGCTTCGTCCGGTATAACCAGCGGGGGCGATATCTTCACCGTGGCCATCCCGAAGCCGACCGGAGCGAACATCAGCACGCCCCGTTCCATGGCTCCGCGCACCACCTCGAACGCCAGGCCGTCATCCGGTTCCGTGCTGCCCGGCTTCACGCACGCGACGCCCGCCACCAGGCCCTTTCCCGCCACGCAGCCGATTTGCGGAAACCGCGAGGCCATGGCGTTCAACCGGCGATGCAGGAGCGCGCCTCCGGCACGCGCGCGCTCGGCCAGTCCTTCGTTCACCACCAGGTCCACCGAAGCCAGCGCAGCCGCGCAGCACACAGGGTTGCCGGCGTGGCTGGACGTCATGCTCAGCGGTGCGTAGAGGTCCAGCACGTCCGGGCGGCCGGCCACCGCGGAAAGCGGAAGCGAGCCCGAGATGCCCTTTCCGAACACGGCCAGGTCCGGCACGATGCCGTATTGCTCGAAGCCCCACAGCGTTCCCGTGCGCCCGAAGCCCGCCTGGATTTCATCGCACACCAGCAGCGCCTTGTGGCCGTCGCACCACTGCCGCAATGCGCGCATGTACGGAACCGGGGCGAACGCGGCGCTGCCGCCCTGATAGGTTTCCAGCATCACTCCGGCCACGTTCTGCGATTCCACGCCGTGCTCGCGCAAAGCCCGCTCGAATCCTTCGAAGGAAACGTCACGCGTGCGGAAGCCATCGGGGAACGGCACCTGCACGAACCCCGGATCCAGGTTGACGATCCACTCCTTCAACTCCGGAATTCCACCCGCCTGCTGCGCACCGAGCGTCCGCCCGTGAAACGCCTTGTCGAACGAGACGATCACGTGTTTGTTGCGGCCGCCGGTCTTGACGCCCCAGGTGCGGCAGAGCTTGATCGCGCACTCCACCGCTTCGGACCCCACGCTGAACAGGAACACCTTCTTGAGCGGCTCCGGTAGTATCGAGACCAGCCTCTCCACCAGTTGCGCCCGCGGTTGATTGGCGAAAGAGAAACTCATCAGCAGTTGCGCCTGCACCTGGTCCGTGATGGCCTTGGCGATCTCTTTGCGTCCATGCCCCGCGTTGGCGATGAGCACGCCGCTCGTCCAGTCGATCCACTGGTTTCCCCAGGCGTCCGACACCTGGAACCCCTCGGCCCGCTGCCACACCACCGGAGGCTGCCCGCGCATGGCGCGAGGTTCAAACTCGTAAAGTTTCTGGAGAGTCGCTACGGACTCGGGATGCGGAAGCGGCGTCACAATGCGCCGGAATCGCGTTTCCACGCGCTCTACCGCTCTTGGAACCAACGTAAATTCTCTTGCCATCGCCTGTGTTGCCCGTTCCGCGCTGGTTATCATCATTGAGTATGGCACGCGCGGTTGCCAAGGCAATCCTACCTCTCTTCGCTCTCGCCTGCACCGCTTCGGCGCAGGCGCCGCAAGCTTCCACGTCCGGCTTCGTCGGCAGCGACACGTGCCGGACCTGCCACGCCGACGTCTGGCAGAACTTTCATAAGAACCCGCACTTCAAGAGCATCGCCTCCGGCCTGGAGCCCCCCGAACGTACCGGCTGCGAGGGATGCCACGGGCCCGGCAAAGCTCACGTCGAGGCCGGCGGCGGCAAAAACACCATCCCGCGGGCGTTCTCGCTGATGGCTCCGAAGCAGGTCCTCGATACCTGCCTCACGTGTCATTCGCGCGACCTGAACCGCGCCAACATCCGCCGCTCCGAACACACGCTCAACGACGTGGTCTGCGCTTCGTGCCATTCCATCCACCGTCCCGCCACCCCGAAATTCCTGCTGGCGAAGCAGCAGCGCGAACTCTGCTACACCTGCCACGCGCCGGTGCGCGCGCAGTTCGACATGCCCTCCAAACACCGCGTGAACGAGGGCTTCATGCAGTGTTCCGATTGCCACAACCCGCACGGCGCCTTCGCTCCCACCTGGAGCATGGGCCAGCGCCCGCGCATGATAGAACAGGCCGTCACCAACGAAACGCCCTGCCTCAAATGCCACGTGGACAAGCGCGGACCCTTCGTTTTCGAACATGCTCCGGTCCGCGTGGAAGGCTGCGAAACCTGTCACATTCCGCACGGGTCCATGAACGCAAAGCTGCTGAAGCGGCCGGTTGTTTTCACGCTTTGCCTGGAGTGCCACAACGGCGGAGGCACCGGGCTTACCGGCGACGGCGTTGTATTGCAGACCTCTCGCCACAACCTGCTCGATCCGAAATATCAGCGCTGCACCACCTGCCATGTGCGCATCCACGGATCGAACAACGACGAGTATTTCAAAAGGTGACCGCCATGCTGACCCGACTTTGCCTCCCCACACTGTTCGCGGGATTGCTGGCCGCGCAGCAGACTGTGGCGCCCACCGGTGAACCGGTCGGCCCTCCGCGCGGCGAGAACACCGGCAACTACAACGTCACGCAGTCGTTCGAAGCCGGCTACCGCTGGCGCGCCGTCGATGGCGACTTGGGCATGTACCGCAGCATCGTCAACTTCGGCAACGGCATCCGCCTGCTCGGCACAAGCCTCACGGTAAACTCGCGCGAAGGCCACGGTCGATTATTCGACGAGTTGCTGCTCAATACGACGGGCCTCGGCAACGACCCCTACCAGTCCGCCGTGCTCCGCATCCAGAAGAACCGGCTCTACCGCTACGACATGAGCTGGCGGCTGAATGAATACTACAATCCGGGTCTCGTCGTCGCTTCCGGTACCCACCTTATGGATACCAGCCGCCGGCTTCAGGATCATGACGTGACGCTGTTTCCCGACTCCCGCCTTCAATTCCGCGCCGGCTACAGCCGCAACACGGAAAATGGTCCGGCTCTGAGCACGGCGCAGGAATTCGATCCTAACGGCGCGGCATTCCCGATCTTCCGCGACGTACGTCGCGAATGGAACGAGTACCGCCTCGGCGCTTCGGCCGACCTCTCCGGATTCAAGTTCACGCTGCTTCACCGGTGGGATTATTTCAAGGACGATACGCCGTACGCCTCCACCGGCGTGGTGGGATCGAATCTCGCCGGCGACAATTCCCAACTCCAGCAGTTCCGGCGTTCCGACCCGGTGCACGGCGCCAATCCAGGGTGGCTCGGCAATCTTCTCACCGAGCGCAAATACTGGAGCGCGAATGCCCGCCTCACGTACGTGGGCGGACGCCGCAATTTCGTCGAAGACGAGCTCGCCTCCGGCCTCAACTCGTCCGGCGCCGCCGCCACCCGCCGCATCCTGGTGACCGGCAGCGCCAGCCGGCCCGTGCTGGCGGGCGACCTCAACCTCAGCTTCTTCCCGAGCGACCGGCTCACCGTGGCGAACAACACTTCCATCACCAATAACCGCATCGATGGCCTCTCCACAATCTCCGAGTTCCAGAGCGGGTTCGACATCGGCACCACCGTAGCGTTTCGCTATCTCGGAATCCGTACCGTCGCCAACTCGACCGATCTGAATTATCGCGCCGGCAACAAGATCGCGTTCTATGGCGGATATCGCTTCTCCAATCGCCGCATCCGCTCCGTCATGGTGCCCCCTGTGTCCGCCGCCGGCGTCGAATCCGAAGTCGAAAACACGCTGCATTCCGGCCGGGCGGGCGTTCGCGTGCGCCCGTGGAAGCCGTTCACCATCGACGTAGCGGGCGAAATCGGCCGCGCCGATCGTCCGTTCACCTCCGTCGGCGATCGCAATTACCACGCCATCGACGCGCGCGCCGGCTACCGGCTTCGCCGTGTCCAGCTTTCCACCGCCTACCGCCAGGTGTACAACGTCAATTCGCCGCTCAACTTCGCCGCGTTCAGCTCCCACACCCGCGCTTACAGCGCCAACGCCTCCTGGAGCCCCCGCGACTTCTTCTCCCTCGATGCCAGCTACACCAAGCTCCACATCGACACGTTGTCAAGCCTCGCGTTCTTCGCCTCGGAGGGGCCGCGTCCGCAGTTGCAAACCGATTACTCGGCCCTGTACCTCACCAACACGCACGCCGCCACCCTCGGTACGCGGTTTTCCGTGCACCGGCGCGCGGATGTATTCCTCGGCTACAACATCGCCAAGGATATCGGTGACGGCCGGCCGCGCGCCGTGCCTGGCCCTTCCACCGACCCCATTGCCGCGCTGCTCCAGTCGGTGCAGACCTTCCCGCTGACGTACCAGTCGCCCCTGGCGCGCCTCTCGATACGGATCACGCCCAAGCTGCGATGGAACCTCGGCTGGCAATTCTATCGCTACCGCGAGGAGTTCCACCTGTTCTCCGAATTCCAGAATTTCCGCGCGCACACCGGCTACGCCAGCCTGCTCTGGTCGTTCTGACGGCGCCGCCAGACCAGCAGCAGTACGCCGCCGATCAGAATGAGCGCCGTACTGAGGCCGCTCCAGATTCCCGCCGCGCCCAGTCCCACGCGGAAACAGAGCACGTACGCCACCGGCATTCCGATTCCCCAGTAGCCGATCAGGTGCGCCAACATGGGCGTGCGAGTGTCCCCGATGCCCCGTAGCGCCCCCGTTGCCACTACCTGCAGGCCGTCGAACAACTCGAAGAACGCGGCGATGCGGAGCAAGACCGCACCTTTCGCGATCACCGCCGCGTCTCCAATAACGCTCTGCACGATCAGCCGCGGCACCACCCAGAGCGCAATCCCCGCCACACCCATGAACAGCGCCGCAATGGCCAGTGCTGCCCAACCGGCCGCCGCGACGCCGCGCGGATCCCTGCGGCCGGCTGCGTGCCCCACCCGCACCGCCGCCGCTGAACTGATTCCCAGCGGCACCATGTACGTGGTGGAGATCACCATCACCGCGACGCTGTGCGCCGCCAGCGACGCCTCGTCCAGTTTGGCAGCCAGCACCGTCACCACGCCGAACACCGCTCCCTCGAAAGCCATCTGTCCCGCAGCCGGAAGCCCCAGCGACAACAGTCTTCGCATGCGGGCCACGTCCGGACGCCACGACACGTGAAAAAGAAGGCTGCCGTTCCGCCGTTCGTACCACCACACCACCGCCGCCATCACCAGCATCATGTAGCAGCGCGAAAGCGACGTGGACCACCCCGACCCCGTAAGCCCCATGGCGGGCATCCCCCAGTGGCCGAACATCAGGGCCCAGTTGCCCGCAACGTTGATCAGGTTCGCCGTGATCATGACGAAGGTCACGGGCTTCACCACGTTCACCGCCTGCAAATACCGCCGGCACGCCGTGAATACCATCAGCGGCACCACTCCCCAGACGATCGCGCGAATGTACGGGATGCATAGCGCCAGCACGTGCGGATTGACGCCCGCGAGGCGCATCAGCGGAATCGCCGCCAGCATCAGAACGGCGACCGCGGGCGAGAGTCCGAGTCCCAGCCACACGCCATTCACCAGCGAACGGCGGCAGTCGCGCGCGTCCTTCGATCCGAACGCCTGTGCGACCAGCGTATCCAGCCCGAGCAGCAGGCCGGTCACGCTCACGGCGATCGGGTAGAAGATCATGTTGCCCAGGCTGCCCGCGCCCACTGCTGCGGGGCCCAACCGCCCCGCCATGATCGCATCCACAATCCCCATAGCCATCCAGCCGAGTTCAGCCAGGGCAAGCGGCGCCGCCATCCGCAGCATGGGCCCGTATTCGTTGGACAGGTCCCGCATGGTAAATCGCACCGTTGGCCGCATGCGCGCTTACGCCTTGGGATGCGCTTTGTCGTACACCGCCATCAGGTCGGTAAGCGAGACCTGGGTGTACTTTTGCGTGGTGGAGAGCCGGGCGTGGCCGAGCAGTTCCTGAATCGCACGGAGGTCGGCGCCATCCGCCAGCAGGTGCGTCGCGTAGGCGTGGCGAAAACTGTGGGGATGGATGGACGGATCGCCGGAAAGATACGTGGCGTAGAGTTTCACGATGCCGCCGATGCCGCGCGCGGTCAACCTGCCGCGCCGGTGATTGAGAAATACGGCATTCTGATCGCGCACCACCGGCCGTTCCGCAAGATACCGTTCGAGCGCCGCGGCCGCCTTGCCCGGCACCGGCACCTGGCGCTCCTTTTTGCCCTTGCCGCGTACCCGCAGCCAGCCTTCGCTGCGATCCAGATCTTCGAGGTTCAACCCCGCCAGTTCGCCGACCCGAATGCCGCAGCCATACAACAGCTCGAACAGGGCGCGGTCGCGGGCAGGATGCGGCCGCTCCAGCGCTCCCCCTCCCACGCCGTCCACGAGACGGTTCGCCTGCTCCGCCGTCATCACGTCGGGCAGCCGCTTCGGCGACTTCGGCGTGAGCACAAGTTTGGCCGGGTTGATCTGCACCACGCATTCCCGCATCAGGAACCGGAACAGCCCGCGCACCGCCGCCAGTTTTCGCCGGATTGAAGCGACCTCGAGCTCTTGCCGGTACAGGTCGGCGAGCCACCCGCGCAGCAGCAGGAGGTCGATGTCCCGAATCGCGGGTGGCGCGCCTCCCCGCGAAAGGAACGCCTCAAACTGTGCCAGGTCGGAACGGTAGGCTTCCCGCGTGTGGGACGAGAAGTTGCCGCGGGCGAGTTCCGCGAGATACATCCCGATCTGATCCCCGATCTCAGGCATTGGTTTGCAGGTGTTCTTCCATCGCGGCCCTGGCCCGGCGGCAGACTTCGGCGTGACGCTCTTTCTTGTCGTGGCGCAGCCGCCGCCTCGTCTCCTCGTCGAGCGCGGGCAGAAGGTCGAAGGTGATGTTCGCCGGTTGGTAATGCGCCGGGTCGGCGCCCGAGATGTAGTGGCACAGCGAACCGAGAGCGGTCGCGCGCGGGACCGGCTGCGGCTCCAGTCCCGTGGCCAGCGCGGCTGCGTTCACTCCCGCCAGCAGGCCGGTGGCGATCGCTTCCACGTAGCCTTCCACGCCCGAAATCTGTCCCGCGAAAAAAACTTCCGGCCGGCTCTTCAGTTGCAGCGTCGGTGTCAGGAGCGCCGGAGCGTTGATGTACGTGTTGCGGTGGATCTGTCCGAAGCGCAGAAACTCGGCCTTCTCGAGCCCCGGAATCAGCCGGAGGATGCGCGCCTGCTCGCCGAACTTCAAGTGGTTCTGAAAACCTACCAGGTTGAAGCTCGCGGCGCGCAGGTTTTCCTGCCGCAGTTGAACCACGGCCCACGGCCGGTGTCCGGTGCGCGGGTCCACCAGCCCCATGGGCTTCATCGGGCCGAAACGCAGCGTTTCTTTCCCGCGGCGCGCCAGCTCTTCGATGGGCAGGCACGCTTCGAAAAACGGCGTGTCCTCCTCCGCGATGTGCGACGACACGCTTTCGGCGCGCCGCAGCTCTTCCACGAACCGCTCGTATTGCTCTTTATTGAACGGGCAGTTCAGGTAATCGTCCGTGCCGTCCGTCGATTTGCCGTAGCGCGATGCCCAGAAAGCAGTCCCGGTATCCACCGTTTCGGCGTCCACGATGGGACTGATGCTGTCGTAGAAGAACAGGCGGCCGGACCCGGTGAGACGCGCGATTTCGGCCGCCAGCGAATCGCTGGTGAGCGGCCCGGTGGCCACAATCGCGATGCCGTCTTCCGGCATCGCGGTCACCTCCTCGCGCCGGATTTCGATGAGCGGCTCGGACGAAATGGCAGCGGTCACTTCGCGCGCGAATACCTCCCGGTCCACAGTGAGCGCATGGCCGCCCGGCACGCGCGCCGTTTGCGCCGCGTCAAGCAGCAACGAACCGAACCGGCGCAATTCCTGCTTCAACAGCCAGGGCGCGCTGTTCTCCGATTCGGATTTGAGGGAGTTGCTGCACACCAACTCCGCCAGCCGGTCCGTTTGATGGGCCGGCGTCCGGCGCGTGGGACGCATCTCGTACAGCACGGCTCCGGCGCCGCGCCGGGCCGCCTGCCACGCGGCTTCGCAACCCGCAAGCCCGCCTCCGATGATGTGAATGGCCCGCTGCAAATTTGACGCCCCTTGCTTCCAGCATACCCGACCGTACGATTCATTCCCGCGCGCTTCCAAGTGCATCGATATACTTTCGAAAAGGGGGAATCAAATGGCCACAAAGAAGAGCGGCACGAAGAAGAAGTCATCGTCGAAGACTCAAGCCAAAGTCGGGAAGGTGATGCACGAGTACAAACAGGGACAGCTCAAGAGCGGCAGCGGACGGAAAGTAAAGAATCCGAAGCAGGCCATTGCCATCGGGCTCAGTGAAGCGAGGCGCGCCGGCGGGGATGTGCCTCCCAAGAAGGGTGCTGCGAAAACGGGTGCGGCTAAGAAAGGCGGCGCGAAGAAGGGCGGCGCGAAGAAGTCCGCTGCCAAGAAGAGCGGCGCGAAAAAGACATCCGCCAAAAAGGCTTCGACGCGCAAGCGGAGCTGACGTGCTCGACCGGCTGTTTATCGATTACTCCACCGCCAAGCTGAGCCAGTTGGAGGGCCGTATCGCCGCCTCTCTCGACTCGCTTTCACCGGACCAGGTATGGAGCCGGCATGGCGAACACGAAAACGCAGTGGGCAATCTCGTCCTGCACCTCTGCGGCAACGTGCGGCAGTGGATCGTGGCCGGCGTGGGCGGCGCGCCCGATATACGCACCCGGGACGCCGAGTTTGCCGTCAGGGATGGGCCCGGATCCACGGAACTTCGCGGGCGTCTGCACGATACCGTCGGGGAGGCCGTCGCGGTAATACAAGGGCTCTCGGAACGGCAACTCGCGCGCCGCGTCGTGATTCAGGGCTACGACGTCTCGGTCCTCGAGGCCGTTTATCACGTGGTGGAGCACTTCTCCATGCACACCGGCCAGATCCTGTTCGCGGTGAAGATGCTGACAGGCGCCGATCTCGGCTTCTATCGCCACCTCGGCGGGAAGGCACACTCGCAAAAGACGCCGTAGCTATTCGAACAGGCTGCCGAGATCGGCCGGCGCAACCCGGATGCCGACGTAAAACGAGCCGAAAAGCGCGTAGACGGCGCTCACCTGGTCGAAGCGCATCTCGTAGATCAGTTTCTTGAATACGAGCGGCTCTTCGGCGAACAGGTCGACCCCCCATTCCCAATCGTCGAATCCGATCGAGCCGCTGATCACCTGCCGGACCTCCCCCGCATACCGCCGCCCCACCAGCCCATGCTCGTGCATCATTTGCGCGCGGTCCGCCATCGGTTCGGTGTACCAGTTCAACTGTTCGCCGCGCTTGCGGTCCATCGGGTAAAAGCAGAGATACTTCGCCGGCGGGATCTCCGGCCACAGGCGCGGCGCCATGGCCTGCCGCTGGCGGTCGAGGACGGATTCGATTTCGCGCTTCCACTCATCCGAGTGCGGCTCCACCCCCTTCGCCGCCAGCCCCTTGTACACCTTCGACGTGGACTCGTACAGGCCCAGTTCAACGATCGAAAGGTAGGAATGCGTGGGCTCCAGAAAATCGCTCAGCCGCAGGCCAGCGAGTTCGCGTTCCGCCTGGTTCAGTTCCTCGAAACTCCGGCGGAAGTGAATCAGCATCAGGTCGCCCTTGTGGCCGAGCAGCGAATAGAGGGCGCTCTGGCGTCCTTCCTGGTGCTGCTCCATCGCTGAAAGAACGGGAATCGCTTCGTGCACGATTTCCGCCCTCTGCGCGGGCGTGAGGGCCCTCCACGCCGGCCGGCGAATTCGCATCATCTGGTGCAGCAGGCTGGCGCCTTCCACGGTGAGCGGTACTGCCGGCAGAGCCGTTTCAGCGATGGTTTCTGGGGTCATCACTTCATTATAGGGAAGCTCATCCGGCGCTTTACCGTCCGCTCCACCGCGCCAGGAACGATTCGGACGCAATCTCTTCCATCTCCCGGTCCCGCTCCTTTTCCCACTCGCCGAGGCGGCGCTCTTTCAGTTTCTCGAGCAGCCGGAAACGCCGGCGGGCCTCCATCATGGCCGCTTGGCGCTCGGCCACCAGCTTCCGGCAGTCTTCCCGCTGCCGCGAAATCTGCCTTTCGAGTTCTTTCACCGCCAGCCGGTATCCACCCAAAGTAGCCAGGTCGCGGCCCGTTACGACTTCTTGCCCGCGCAGTTCCATTTCCGCGCTCAGGGCCGAAGCCTCGATCTCCGCCAGAGCACGATCGAGGTTCGCCAGTTCCGCCGCCTGCCGTCGGAATTGTGCCTCCTCAAGTTCCAGCTGCGTGTGTCGCCATCGCAAGACCTTCTCGAGCGGAAATCGAAAAGTGGTCATCGCCGTTCCCGGAAATCGCGTTTCATCTCTTCCCCGCAGCCGAAAGCGTCATTTCCGTTCCCGGCGCCTCCAGCCGTTTCGACAGATCGCGCATCCGCGCCAGCGTTTCGGCCAACGGAGAATGGGCCATATGGTCCTGCCGGCGGAAATCGAAAAGTGGTCATCGCGATCTATCCCGTCCGATCACTGCCTCGCTCTTGAGCCTTCGGGCGCAAAGCGGTGCGCCCCGTTTCATCTTTTCCCCGCGGTCGAAGGCGTCATTTCCGTTCCCGGTGTCTCCAGCCGTTTCGACAGATCGCGCATCCGCGCCAGCGTTTCGGCACCGGAGAATGGGCCATATGGTCCTGCCGGCGGAAATCGAAAAGTGGTCATCGCGATCTATCCCGTCCGATCACTGCCTCGCTCTTGAGCCTTCGGGCGCAAAGCCGTGGGCCGCGTTTCATCTCTTCCCCCTGGTCGAAAGCGTCATTTCCGTTCCCGGCGTCTCCAGCCGTTTCGACAGATCGCGCATCCGCGCCGGCGTTTCGGCACCGGAGAATGGGCCATATGGTCCTGCCGGCGGAAATCGAAAAGTGGTCATCGCGATCTATCCCGTCCGATCACTGCCTCGCTCTTGAGCCTTCGGGCGCAAAGCCGTGGGCCGCGTTTCATCTCTTCCCCCTGGTCGAAAGCGTCATTTCCGTTCCCGGCGTCTCCAGCCGTTTCGACAGATCGCGCATCCGCGCCGGCGTTTCGGCCTGCGGAGAATCGGCCATGTGGTCCTGCCGGCGGAAATCGAAAAGTGGTCATTGCCGTTCCCGCAAATCGCGCCTCATCTCTTCGCCGCGGTCGGTGGCGTCATTTCCGTTCCCGGTGTCTCCAGCCGTTTTGACAGATCGCGCATCCCCGCCGGCGTTTCGGCTAGCGGAGAATGGGCCATATGGTCTGCCGGCGGAAATCGAAAAGTGGTCATCGCGATCTATCCCGTCCGATCACTGCCCCGCTCTTGAGCGAACGGGCGCAAAGCGGTGCGCCCCGTTTCATCTCTTCCCCGTGGTCGAGGGCGTCATTTCCGTTCCCGGTGTCTCCAGCCGTTTCGACAGATCGCGCATCCGCGCCAGCGTTTCGGCCAGCGGAGAATGGGCCATATGGTCCTGCCGCAGGAAGTCGATTAATTCCGGACGCAACCGGATGCTCGAATCCAGTTCCGTATTTGTGCCCGCCACGTAAGCGCCAAGCTGAATCAGATCTTCCGCGTCCCGGTATGCCGAGAGCGCCTGCCGGATGCGGCGCGCCCCGTCCTTCTGCTCCGGGCTCGCGATTGCCGATGTCAGACGGCTGACCGAATGCAGGATGTCGATGGCCGGATAATGGCCCTGGCCCGCGAGCTGGCGGGAGAGGATAAAGTGTCCGTCCAGAATGCCGCGCACGGCATCGCAAATCGGCTCGTTGAAGTCGTCGCCCTCCACCAGCACCGTGAAAAAACCTGTGATCGAGCCGCGCCGGAAGTTGCCCGCTCGTTCGAGGACCTTCGGGAGCAGGTTGAACACGGATGGCGTGTATCCTTTCTGGCTGGGTGGCTCCCCGGCCGCCAGTCCGATTTCCCGCTGCGCCATGGCCAGGCGCGTCACCGAATCCACCACCAGCAGCACATTGGCTCCCTGGTCGCGAAAGTACTCCGCCACCGCCAGCGATACCAGGCAGGCACGCACGCGCAGCGGCGCCGGGCGCTCGGAGGTGGCGCAGACCACCACCGACCGTTTGCGTCCTTCCGGCCCCAGTTCGTTCTCGAGAAATCCGCGCACCTCGCGGTTGCGCTCGCCGATCATGCCGATCACCGTGACATCGGCCGAATTGTTGCGGGACATGGACCCGAGCAGCGTGCTCTTGCCGACGCCGCTGCCGCCAAAAATCCCGATGCGCTGCCCCTTTCCGCAGGGAAGCAAGCCGTCCACCGCGCGGATTCCGGTCACCAGGGGTTGCGTGATATGTTCCCGCTCCATCGGGCTGGCCGGTGTGCCGAAAAGGTTGTATGCGTCCTTGCCTTCGATGGCCGGGCCGCCGTCGATAGGTTTGCCGAATCCGTCGATCACCCGCCCCAGCAGCCCCGGACCCACTTCCACGCGGGCATCCTCGCTCCGGGCGCCCACCGGATCGCCCAGTTGCAGTCCGTCAATCTCCTCGAGCGGCATGGAAAGCACGCGTCCGTTCCGGAAGCCGATCACCTGCGTGCGGATTCGCCTCCCGCCGGGTGTTTGCACTTCGCAGAAGTCCCCGATCGCCACATTCGGCCCGCACGATTCGATCAGCAGCCCCACCACTTCGGTCACCTCCCCGCTCCAGCGCAGCGGGGAAATGCGTTCGATCTCCGAGAGGTAGGGAGCCAGGGAAATAGGCTGTGTCACGCGGTCTGCCTCCGGAGGCAATCCGCGAGGCCTCGCTCGATTTCCTGCAACTGCGATTCGACCGAGGCGTCCAGGTTCCCGCGGCGCGTTTCAAATACGATCGACCCCGGCTCGCGTGAGCCATCGGCGATTACTTCCACGTTGCCTCCGTTGCCCCGGTTGCGCAGTTGCTCGGAAACCGCGCCGGCGTGCGATGGATGCACGCGTACACGGCTTATCTCCTGCGACTGCAAACGCTCCAGCGCTCCCAGCACCAGCCCGTGGAGCGCCTCCGGATCCACCGCCACTTCGCGCCGCAGGACGCGCCGGGCAATGGCCATCGCGAGCTTGATCGTGTCCGCCTCCGCCTCCCGCCTCAGCTTGCCGCGAAGCTGCCCGATTTCGTCGATCGAGCGGCTCAGCCGCTCGATGACCGGCTGCACCTCCGCCACGGCGCGGCTGCGGCCGGCGGCTTCCCCTTCCCTCAGCCCCGCGGCATGCGCCTCCCGAACCCGCTGCTCCATCTGCTGTTGCACCTGCGCCGTATGGAAGGCCGGGTCGGGCGCCTTCGCACCCTGCGACGCTCGCGCGGGCGCAACATGTGGCCCGGAAACCTGCCGCCAGGCGAGGGTGTCGGCCTGCCGCCCTTCGTCGGGCCGGAAGATCCTAGACGACATACTGCTCGCCGACCGTTCCCTTCAGGCTCACCACGCCCTCCGATTCGAGCTGCCGCACAACCGAGATGATCTGCTGCTGCGCAGCCTCCACTTCCTTGATCTTCACCGGGCCGAGCGCTTCCATGTCCTCTTTCAGCATGTCCGCGCCGCGCTGCGAGAGGCAGCCCAGGATGTTGTTCCGCAGTTGCTCGCTGGTGCCCTTGAGCGCCACTGTCAGCAGCTTGCGATCCACCTTTGCGAGTACCTCCTTCAGGCCCAGCGGATCGATCAGCAGAAGATCCTCGAAAACAAACATGAGGTGGCGAATGGTTTGCGCCACATTGGTGTCCTGCTGTTCGATATGGTCGAGTATTTCCCGGCTGGAAGCGGAATCGAGACGGTTCAGTACCTCCGCCACCGCGCGCACGCCTCCGTAGGATTCCCGGCTGAATTCGCCCAGTGCCTTCAGCTTCTGCCCGATCACGCTGGCGATCTTCAGGATGATGTCGGGAGAGATCCGGTCCAGGTTGGCCATCCGGAGCGAGACGTCCGCCCGCAGTCCCGCGGGCAGCGAGGAGAGCAGCGCCGCAGCTTGCGAGGAATTCAGATGGGAGAGGACCAGCGCAATAGTTTGCGGATGCTCGTTGTGAATGAACTTGGCGAGCTGTTGCGGATCCGCCTTCTGAATGGCGTCGAATGATGCCGCCTCGGCGCCCAGCGCCTTCGTCAGCCGGTCGAGCAGCTTCTTCGCCTGGTCCGGACTGAACGCGCGCATCAAAAGCTTGCGGGCATACTCGATGCCACCGCGGGCCACGTAGTCGCCCGCCGTCGAAATATGATTGAACTCGTTCAGGACGATTTCGGCCTGTTCCGCGGAAATGGCTGTGATCTTGGCCACCTCGCGGCTGACCTTCTGGACGTCGTCCTCGCCGAGTTGCGGCAACAAGTCCGCGCTCGATTGCTCGCCCAGCACAATCAACAGCATGGCTGCCTTGCGCAGCCCGGGAAGGTTTTCGCCTTCAGCCTTGGTCGTGTTCAGGATCATCGGTTCGCTCCGAGCTCAGGCATCGGGATCCTCTTCACGAATCCACGCCCGCAGAATCTGCGCCGAGACCTCCGGCTCTTTGGCGACCTTCTCCCGCAAGTGTTTCGCCAGCACTTCCGACGTTTTGGTGATCACCGGCGCCAGCTTCAAAGAGTGCAGCGCCTTCTCTTCGAGCTTCTGCTGCAACGCATCCCGCTGGGCAAGTTTGGCCTCGATCGTCTCCTCGATTCCTTCGGTGCCCGCTTTCTGCTCTCCCGCTGCGATCGCCCCTTGAGACTCGACCTTCACGGAGCGCTTTTTCCGTTTCCGAAGCAAAAGGAACAGGACGGCGAGCAGGAGCACCGCTCCACCCGCGGACGAGCCGACGATGATCCAGCCTTTCCTGTCCTGCGGCAGTTTCAACCCGAAGGGAACCGGCGCCTTGGCCGGCGGCGCGGGAGGGCGTGCGACCGGAGGCGGTTGAATGGCCAGCGTGCTCTCAAATGGCTGAGTCTCGACCACCAGTTGGTCTCCCCGGTCCGGATTGAAGCCGGTGACGCCCGAGACAAGGTCCCGAATGATCTTCAGCTTCTCCGGCGTGGGAGGAACCAGGACCCGCTGAAAGCTCCCTTTCTCCTGGTGCCACTCCAATTCCTGGTCTACCAGCACCGCGGCAGAAATTTTGCGGATGGAACCCGCCGGCAGGCGGGTGGTCTTCACGATGCGGCTGTTTTGGTAGGTGATGCTCTCGTTGCTTCGCAGAACTGTTTTCCCGGCCGATCCGGGACGCGATGTGGGCCGCGGCAGGGAGGAGGCCGTCCCCGGCACGCCGTTCGCACTCGTCGATCCGCTGCTGTCTTCCGTGCGCTGCGAATTGACCATCACGGATTTGGTTGGATCGAAGGTTTCCTCGCTCTGTTCGCCCCCCGTGAAATCGCAATCGACGGAAACCCCAGCGCGGAACTTCTCGGCTCCGAGCAGCGGTTCGAGCGTAGAATTGATTTTCGCGACCAGGTCCGCCTCGATTTTGTGCCGGTAATCGAGCCCTGCTTCGGAGAGTTCCGGCCCTTCGAGCGTCCCCGCGGCTTTCGGCCGGCCGAGCAGATGCCCCTGCGTATCGACCACCGTCACCGCATCCGGCGACAGCCCTTCCACGGCGCTGGCCAACAGGTGCTCAATGGCCACAATGCTTTGCGTAGACAGCCGCGCGCCCGCGCGGATCCCCACTACGACGCTCGCCTTGGCTGGTTGTCTCGAATCGAGAAAAACCGAATCCTTTAGGAAGGTGACGTGCACGCGGGCCTGTTCCACCTCGTCGAGCGACATCACCGAGCGTTCCAGTTCGCCTTCCAACGCGCGCCGGAAGTTCACCTGTTCGGTAAATTCCGTCGCTCCCAGATTGGTTTTGTCGAACAGCTCGAACCCGATCCGTCCGGTCTTCGGCAGGCCGGCCGCGGCCATCGTCAGCCGTAACTCGGCAAGCCGCGCGGACGGCACCAGTACCGCGCCGCCTTCGTCCGGAAGCCGGTATTGAACTCCGGCCTCTTTCAGCTTCTGCACGATGGACGCCGCGTCCTCGGCGGCTACGCCGGTGAACAGGGGCTTGAAGTCCGCCTCGCGCTGGCGCTGGACGAAGTAGTAAAGCCCTCCACCGAAAAGGGCCGCTACCACCGCGATGCTGACCCTCTGCCGGATCGAAAGATTGGCCAGAATTCTTTTCATTTGCCTCGCCGCCGAGCGGTGCGGTCAAAGTATCCATCGGCAGTGCGGCCGGTTCACGTGAGGGGTGGTCACGCGTGACTCACTTGCAGAACTCAATTCAAACCGGGTAAATCTTTTTCGTGGGCCTCTTCTTCCGGCTGAGTTTTGGAGCCCTACGTGCCTACAGGTAGGGCGTTACCATCGAATTCGCTCACATATTGTGTACCTCGTCGTTTTTCGGGCACACGCTTCCCACGTGGACCTGAAGCAATATTTCAAATTTCCGTGGTGGTATTCATACCCTCCTCACAACCATTCGGAGTAGCTGATCTGCCGTCAATGCCAGGATTCCGAACATCAGGTGTGTCATCACTTTGGCTGCTCCCCGAACGCGAATGTTCCGGCCGCCGAACTCATCCTTGAGCCGCGCGTTGACGCGCTCCACCATAGTGCGTTCCCGGTAGCGGTCCTGCTGTGCCGGATTTAATTGCGCCGCACCCGCGGGCGAGAACGGTTCGGGTTGCCTCCGGCGGGGGTGCGGATCGATAATCGGCACGTGCCCCAGGCTGCGGCTCTGCTGATGAATGTGATCCGCGTCGTAAGCCGAATCCATTAACTCATATAGATAGGTGACCCGTTGCGTGTTCATCGTGGCTAAGGGAATGGCTACTTGCGAATCACGCAAGGAGGCGGAGGACAGCACGGCGGAGATCGGGATCTGTCCATCCGCCGGTTGGGGGTTGCTCGGCAGCCCAGCTCGTGGGATAAATACGATCATCGGGCGCAAAGGCCCGCACCGGGTCACCCGCCAAGGTATTGCTCGGCCCCGGGCCTTTGCACCTTATATCAGAAGCTACTGAAAGAAAAAGACATCGCCTGCGGCAAGCCGGCACTTCAAGATTGGCCGGTTTTCGTTCACACCGGATTCGGAATAATTTTCCACGTCCCTGCAACGGGTTAGCTGGATTGCCCTGCCGGTCGGCGCGGTCGCCATGCTAATCCTGTAAGCGAAAAGAGTTGCTCGTTCGCCGAGTTGCAACCCGTTCGGTACTCCACGCGGGAGCCCACATACCTTGAGGGGGCTACGATAATCCCGGACACCGTGCAGTCAACGTCGCCAGGCGGCCACAGCGGCATGCTGCTCCTCCTTCGAGAGGAAAAGGAATCGATTCCTTGCTGCCCCGGCTCCGTTCCGGCGCGGAAAAATACAAATTCGCCAGGCTAAAATGCCTAGCAAGCATGTGGAAAGTGAGAAAACAACAGATTACGCCGCAAAAAATACCGGCTAAAAGCAACCGATTCTGCCCGCCCACACGCCTCCTGCCCCTTCCCGCCTGTCGATCTTGCGCGATAACTCCATATCTTCCAGATGCTTACATAGCTCTCATGTCTTTCACTCAGAAAGCTCTTGCCAATCTGCAACGCGAATGTTATTCTGAACGAGTCGCTGAATTGAGGATCGCTGGCGTAGCTTGCCCTGAAGGGCTGGCCGTCATGCAGCGATGATTCACAAAGCAGGTTCGGTCCTTTGTAAGGAATGGTAACAAAACTTCGTTCGGGCCACCGGACGAAGCGGAATACGGCCTTCCTGTTTGGTTCTTTTCAAAATTCTAAAGTTCATCCCGGTCGTATCTGCCTTGCGGGCAGGTTTGTGCCGGGCAAGTTTCGAGGCCTGCCGTTGGCCGGGGTATTACGATGTCCCGTGCGGGCGGCGCAGATCATTGACAATCTGGTTGGATGCAGTAAGAAGAACTCGTCAGAAGTTTGAGTAAAGCGGAGCGAACGATTGAAACTCTACATTTCAAATGAGAGTTTGATCCCGGCTCAGAATCAACGCTGGCGGCGCGCTTAACACATGCAAGTCGCACGAGAAAGTGGAGCAATCCATGAGTACAGTGGCGTACGGGTGAGTAACACGTGGATGATCTACCTCTTAGTGGGGAATAACCCTGGGAAACTAGGGCTAATACCGCATAAGCCTGAGAAGGGAAAGCAGCAATGCGCTGAGAGAGGAGTCCGCGGCCGATTAGCTGGTTGGTGGGGTAAAAGCCCACCAAGGCTGAGATCGGTAGCCGGCCTGAGAGGGCACACGGCCACACTGGCACTGAAACACGGGCCAGACTCCTACGGGAGGCAGCAGTGGGGAATCTTGCACAATGGGGGAAACCCTGATGCAGCGACGCCGCGTGAGCGATGAAGCCCTTCGGGGTGTAAAGCTCTTTCGGCAGGGAAGATGATGACGGTACCTGCAGAAGCAGCTGCGGCTAACTACGTGCCAGCAGCCGCGGTAATACGTAGGCAGCAAGCGTTGTTCGGAGTTACTGGGCGTAAAGGGTGTGTAGGCGGTTGTTTAAGTTTGGTGTGAAATCTCCCGGCTCAACTGGGAGGGTGCGCCGAATACTGAATGACTAGAGTGCGGGAGAGGAAAGTGGAATTCCTGGTGTAGCGGTGAAATGCGTAGATATCAGGAGGAACACCGGTGGTGTAGACGGCTTTCTGGACCGTAACTGACGCTGAGACACGAAAGCGTGGGTAGCAAACAGGATTAGATACCCTGGTAGTCCACGCCCTAAACGATGCATATTTGGTGTGGGCAGTTCATTCTGTCCGTGCCGGAGCTAACGCGTTAAATATGCCGCCTGGGGAGTACAGTCGCAAGGCTGAAACTCAAAGGAATTGACGGGGGCCCGCACAAGCGGTGGAGCATGTGGTTCAATTCGACGCAACGCGAAGAACCTTACCTGGGCTCGAACGGCTGGTCAACGGCGGTGGAAACACTGTTACCCCGCAAGGGGGTCCAGTCGAGGTGCTGCATGGCTGTCGTCAGCTCGTGTCGTGAGATGTTGGGTTAAGTCCCGCAACGAGCGCAACCCTTGTCCTGTGTTGCCATCATTCAGTTGGGAACTCGCAGGAGACCGCCAGGGATAACCTGGAGGAAGGTGGGGATGACGTCAAGTCCTCATGGCCTTTATGTCCAGGGCTACACACGTGCTACAATGGACGGTACAAAGCGCAGCAAACCCGCGAGGGGGAGCCAATCGCAAAAAACCGTTCTCAGTTCGGATTGCAGGCTGCAACCCGCCTGCATGAAGCTGGAATCGCTAGTAATGGCAGATCAGCACGCTGCCGTGAATACGTTCCCGGGCCTTGTACACACCGCCCGTCACATCACGAAAGTGGATTGTACTAGAAGTCTGCAGGCTGACCCGCAAGGGAGGCAGCGGCCCAAGGTATGATTCATGATTGGGGTGAAGTCGTAACAAGGTAGCCGTAGGAGAACCTGCGGCTGGATCACCTCCTTTCTAAGAGAGAACGTGGGTGGAGTTTCCGAAAAGATGTCCCTGTGGGTGTACCCGGGGGCCGACAGTAGGAAACAGCCGTTCCACTCCAAACCGCCAGGTTTCCTTCGGGGGACTTGGTGAGCCCGCTCCGTATCTCCACTTGAATTTCCAAGAGATTTTCGAAACGGCCATGGGCTGGACCCGTGGTCTCTGCATCCAACTGGCCTCGATTGAAAAAGGCAGTCGGCGGTCGGCGATCGGCTCAAACCGGAGTACGGTTGAGCTGAGAGCCGATAGCCGATAGCTGAAGGGGCTGTAGCTCAGCTGGGAGAGCGCCTGATTTGCACTCAGGAGGTCGCCGGTTCGATCCCGACCAGCTCCACCAGATAGCGGTGGGCGAATTGCGGTACAGGCAGTGGATAGCCGGATGTTTTAAGCTGATAGCCGATAGCTGACAGCTTCCGGGCCTGTAGCTCAGATGGCTAGAGCGCACCCCTGATAAGGGTGAGGTCGGTGGTTCAATTCCACCCAGGCCCACCAAGAAACAAGCGGTCAGCGGTCAGCGATCGCCTTTCAGCCGGAGTGGCTGAGAGGTTTTCGCTGAAAGCTGATAGCCAAGAGTTAAGAGCTAAAAGCTTTTTCGATCTTTGACAACTGAATGATTGACGGGCATAAACAAAACACAAGTTTTTTAAGTGTAAGCGCGAGAAAGTAGCGCCACCTGAACGCGGGCAGACCTGAAGAGGGATGTCCGGGTGTTGTGTGCGAAGTAGATTTTATGGTCAAGCTACTAAGGGCGTGTGTGTGGATGCCTTGGCGCAAGTAGGCGAAGAAGGACGTGGTCAGCTGCGAAAAGCTTCGGGGAGCCGCTAACAGGCTGTGATCCGGAGATATCCGAATGGGGAAACCCAACCGGTGCGAACACCGGTTACGTGCATCTGAATCTATAGGGTGTACGGGCGAACTCGGGGAAGTGAACCATCTCAGTACCCGAAGGAAGAGAAAACAACCGTGATTCCGAAAGTAGTGGCGAGCGAACTCGGAACAGCCTAAACCAGGTAATTCGCAAGGAGAACCTGGGGTTGCAGGGCCACAAAAACCAAGCTGTCAGCAGTCGGCTGTTTTAGCCGGAAGCTGATAGCTGAAAGCTGAAAAGCCGATAGCTGAAAGCTTGGTTTAACGAGGGATAGAAGAGTGTTAATCGAACGGTCTGGAAAGGCCGGCCAAAGAGCGTGACAGCCGCGTAGGTGAAAATGCAATTCTCCTTTTAGTGGTACCTAAGTAGGGCGGGGCACGTGGAACCCTGCTTGAATCTGCCGGGACCATCCGGTAAGGCTAAATACTCACTTGCGACCGATAGTGAACCAGTACCGTGAGGGAAAGGTGAAAAGAACCCCTGCGAGGGGAGTGAAATAGTACCTGAAACCACACGCTTACAAGCAGTGGGAGGGCTATGCGCCGCAAGGCGAATGCCTGACCTCGTGCCTATTGCATAATGAGCTGGCTAGTTATTCTCAGTGGCAAGGTTAAGCGAAAGCGAGCCGAAGCGAAAGCGAGTCTGAACAGGGCGATGGAGTCGCTGGGAATAGACGCGAAGCGGGATGATCTACCCTTGGCCAGGATGAAGGCCGTGTAACAGCGGCTGGAGGTCCGAACCAGTGTTGGTTGAAAACAGCTTGGATGAGCTGAGGGTAGGGGTGAAAGGCTAATCAAATTCCGTGATAGCTCGTTCTCTCCGAAATAGCTTTAGGGCTAGCCTCTCGTGGTCCGTCGCGGTGGTAGAGAACTGATTGGACTAGGGGCCTTCCCAGGTTACCGAATCCAACCAAACTGCGAATGCCGTGAATGTGTAGCGAGGGAGTCAGACAGTGGGGGCTAAGCTTCATTGTCAAAAGGGAAACAGCCCAGACCGTCAACTAAGGTCCCCAAATCCATGCTCAGTGGGAAAGGAAGTCGGGACGCTCAGACAGCCAGGAGGTTGGCTTAGAAGCAGCCATCCTTTAAAGAAAGCGTAACAGCTCACTGGTCGAGCGGCCCGGTGCCGACAATATAACGGGGCTTAAGCATGGTACCGAAGTTACGGATTCGTTCTTCGGAACGAATGGTAGGAGAGCGTTCTCAACAGCTGTGAAGGTCTAGCGGAAGCAGGGCTGGAGCGTTGAGAAGTGACTCTGCCAGCATAAGTAGCGAGAAACCAGGTGCGAACCCTGGTCGCCGTAAGTCTAAGGATTCCTGAGAAAGGTTAATCCGCTCAGGGTTAGTCGGAGCCTAACGCGAGGCCGAAAGGCGTAGCGGATGGACAGCAGGTTAATATTCCTGCACTACCTTGTTTCGATCAAGACCGAAGGGGGGACGCGGACCGTAAGCCCTGGTGCGCAATGGTTACAATCCAGGGTGAAGGGAGATCCGGAGAGGCAAATCCGCCGGGTCGTCCGCCAGGAAAAGCCTCTAAGGAGAAGCGAGGTATCCGTACCACAAACCGACACAGGTGGACGAGAAGAATATTCTAAGGCGCTCGGGTGATGGTAGGTTCAGGAACTAGGCACATTAGCTCCGTAACTTCGGGAGAAGGAGTGCCCACCTAAGACGTGGGCCGCAGTGAATGGTCTCAGGCGACTGTTTAACAAAAACACAGGTCTCTGCAAAGTCGAAAACGACGTATAGGGGCTGACGCCTGCCCGGTGCCGGAAGGTTAAAGGGAGAGGTCAGCGCAAGCGAAGCTTTGAACTGAAGCCCCGGTGAACGGCGGCCGTAACTATAACGGTCCTAAGGTAGCGAAATTCCTTGTCGGGTAAGTTCCGACCTGCACGAATGGCGTAACGATCTGAGAACTGTCTTAACCTGCCGCCCGGCGAACTTGTGGTCCCGGTGAAGACGCCGGGTGCCCGCCACTAGACGGAAAGACCCCGTGCACCTTTACTATACCCTTTCATGGAACTATGGGGCGATCTGCGCAGGATAGGTGGGAGGCTTTGAAGCCGGGTTTTCGGACTCGGCAGAGCCAACGGTGAGATACCACCCTGATCGTTCTGTGGTTCTAACCTCCATCCCTGATCGGGATGAGGGACAGTGGAAGGCGGGTAGTTTGACTGGGGCGGTCGCCTCCTAAACGGTAACGGAGGCGCGCGAAGCTTGGTTCAGGCGGCTTGGAAATCCGCCGACGAGTGCAAAAGCATAAACCAGGTTAACTGCGAGACCAACAAGTCGAGCAGATACGAAAGTAGGCTTTAGTGATCCGGTGGTTCTGTATGGAAGGGCCATCGCTCAACGGATAAAAGGTACGCCGGGGATAACAGGCTGATCGGAGTCAAGAGTTCACATCGACGCTCCGGTTTGGCACCTCGATGTCGGCTCATCGCATCCTGGGGGTGTAGAAGCTCCCAAGGGTTAGGCTGTTCGCCTATTAAAGCGGTACGTGAGCTGGGTTCAGAACGTCGCGAGACAGTTCGGTCCCTATCTGTGGTGGGCGTAGGAGATTTGAAGGGGCCTGCCCTTAGTACGAGAGGACCGGGGTGGACGAACCTCTTGTGATCCAGTTGTCCCGCCAGGGGCACCGCTGGGTAGCGAAGTTCGGTCAGGATAAACGCTGAATGCATATAAGCGTGAAACCTTCCCTAAGATGAGATCTCCCAAGCGAAAGCTAAGAAGGGCACAGGAAGACGACCTGTTTGATAGGACGGATGTGTAAGCGTGGCAACACGTTGAGCTTACCGTTACTAATTGCCCGTTCGGCTTGACCATAAAACTCTACTGCGCACACACCGCCGTGAGCGCTGCTTTCCCCCGTTTTTCCCCGTCAATCGTTCTGAACTCGTTGTCATCCCCTTTCTGGGTGACCGTAGCGAGGAGGACCCACCCGTTCCCATCCCGAACACGGTAGTTAAGCTCCTCAGCCCCGATGGTACTGCACGGGCAACTGTGTGGGAGAGTAGGAAGTCGCCCGGTT
>CAWIJL010000016.1:0-209286 GCA_963836405.1 uncultured Solibacteraceae bacterium | reverse complement strand
CACAGTTGGCCCGTGTGCGCCCGCTGGCGGGCGTGGCGTCCGGTACGTCCACCGTCCTCGGGCGGGCGTCCTGCCTGCGCGCGTTGGCGGGCGTGGCCACGGGCTGGTCGCGGGTCGTTGGGGTCATGCTGTTGTCGGTCGGAACGCCAGCCGCCCGCAGGTTTCGCGTCCGGCGGGAGGCGCGTACCCTGCCGGTCACGTTTGAATCCCGATCCAGGCTCGTGCGGCGCGAGGCGCGCGTCCTCGTGCCCGCCGCAGAGGACCGGACCATTCATCCGCACGCGGAGAACAGGGACATCGAGGCATGACATTCACGAAAGACCCGGATGCGGTCCTCGACTATTCCGTGGATTGGTTCCTGTGGCTGGCGGGCGACCAGATTTCCTCGAGCGAGTGGATCTTGGAGTCGGGCGCGACCATCGAGAAGATCACCGACACGTTCACCACCAGCAGAACGGTGGTGTGGTTGGGCGGTGGGGACGAGGGCACGACTTACCTCGTGACCAACCGGATCGCGACCGTTGGCGGCAGGACCGACGACCGCACCATCTCCGTCAAGGTGGAGAACCGCTGAGGGCCAATGTCTGACACCATCGGCAACATCACCGTTCCGGAGATCGCCGCCTCCGGCACGTTCCCGATCGTGCCCGAGTACCCGTACGGGCGCGCGAGCCATCCGGACGTGGCCATCCACCAGTTCGGGTCGGGCAACGCGAAGATCGAGCAGCGCTTCCTGCTGGGCACCGGCGCGCGGCGCTTCTCGGTGCGGCGCACGTGGATGAACGACGCACAGCGGATCGCGCTCCGGAACTTCTGGGAATCGAAGTACGGGCCGTACGGCGCGTTCACCTACAACGCGCCCAACGACGACGGCAACGGGACGACCGCGTTCACCTGCCGGTTCGCCAACGAGCCTCTGTCCTGGCAGATGGTCGCGGACTGGGTCTGCTCTGTCGGCGTGACGCTGGTCGAGATCCCCGCCGGCGCATCCGGCGTACGCGCTCAACTCGACGGTGACGCGGTTCCCTTCGGGCGGCTTGCAGGCCGCTCTCCTCTCGCAGGTCCAGCAGGTAATCCCGCTCATCAAGATCCAGCCCCTCCAGGCCGGGTACCCCGCCATCTATCTCTCCGACCGGCGCTGCACGGTCGGCGCGCAACTCTACCAGGCGCGCCTGATCGACTTCGACGGCATCTCGCAGGGCATGGGCAACGAGTCCGACGACGCCTCGTTCACGTTTGGCAACGCCGATCGCGTGATGCGCGACCTCGCCAACGACGTGGACCTGTACCGTGCGGCGATCTCCTTCTCGCTGTTCCACGTCGGCCAGGGCATCAAGCTCGATCTGTGGAAGGGCGACATCGTCAACTGGACCGTGGACGCGGGGCCGGAGTTCAAGGTCACGGCGTCCGATGGCCTGTACGAACTGAACCTGCCGTACCCGACGCGCAAGATCTCCCGCACGTGCTGGAAGGTCTTCGACTCGCAGGCCTGCCCGTACGCCGGTCACGGCGCGCTCGATCTGGTCCACTTCCCCGACAGCCGACGCGACCAAGTGCGACAAGGGTTACGACACCGCGAACGGGTGCCTCGCGCACGGGATGAAGCGGTACTACGGCGCGATCCTGGCCGAACCGCAGGGCGTCCGGATCAAGGACAACTCGACCGGCGTGTGGGGCTTCGCGCGGTCGCCGCTCACCAGCGTGTCGCTGGTCGCGGATTCGATCTACGACCAGGTGCTGCCGGAGATCTACACCGACACCGACATGCCGGTGAACTGCAAGGTCGCGGCGGGCCGGGACGAGAGCGACTTCTACGAGGCGTTGGGGATCGTGGGCGAGGGACCGCTCGTCGCGTACACCACCCCGCGCATGGAGGACAAGGACGGCGACAGCGTCGCGGAGACGTTCGTGGGCCACACCCTCGATGGCCAGATGCACCACGGCTTCCCGGCCAATAGCTTCGGCCTCCGCACGGTCCTGGGAGACGATCCGGCCGGCGCGACCGACTTCTTCTCGCTCGACCAATCCGGCAACCAGACGGGCGGCGACTTCCGGAAGGTGTACTCCGGCAACTCCACGTTCAAGGACAACTTCGCGGCGGGCACGGCGTTCGTCGTGATCCGCAAGTCGGACGCGAAGGGCCTGCAACTCTCGAAGCCTGGCGACCACGCCATGATCGCCACCGTCTCGATGGGCATGCGCGGGTGGGTGTGGACCAGCCTCGGCGTCCGCGCGTACGGGCCCGCGCTCACCAACCCGGTGTGGATCGCCGTCAACATGCTGCTCCGGGCGCGCGGCATCCGGCTGGGCGCGGACGCCACGACCGGACAACTCGACGCCGCCGAAACCTACTTCGACGTGCAGGCGGCGCTCGACGCCGCCGCCATCTGCAACCAGAGCGTGACGAAACTGGTGGGCGCGGGCAGCGAGACGCAGTTCGTGTTCCGCGGCACGTTGCAGGAGGAGAAGCCCCTGCGCGACTGGCTCCAGGAGGTTCTCATGAACTGCCTGGGCTATTACACGTTCTCGTTCGGCAAGATCAAGATCGGCATCCGCGAGAACTCCTCCGTGGTCGAGGCCTTCACGGAGGGCAACATCGTCTTCCGCAGCCTGCAACAGGCTCCGGCCAAGCCGTCGTTCAACCACCTGACCGCCAACTTCGCGGACCAGGATTTCGCGTTCGTGAACAACAGCGTGGCCGTCTACGATATCGACCACGCCTCGCAGATCGGCGGCGGCGCGGGGCCGATGTACCTGAAGTCGAGCGTCAACCTCTGCGGCACGTCCAGCAAGTCGCAGGCGGCGCGGATCGTGAGCGTCCGTCTCCGCGAGGAGTTGGGCGGCATCACCGCGACGGAGTGGAGGAAGGCCCGCCAGATCGGGTTCAAGACCACGGTGCTCGCGCTCAACACGGAACCGGGGATGGTCTGCTCGATGACCCACGAGGACATGCCCGGCGGCGCCGGAGAGTTCCGTGTCGTCTCCTGGCGGCTCAACAAGGACTTCAGCATCGATATCCAGGGCCGCACGACCACGGACTCGATGTACGACCTCGTGGCGGGGCCGAAGCCCGCCGACGTGGAACCGACGCCGGTTCCGGAGGAGATCCTGTACGACACCGGGCTTCCCGGCATCGTCACCGGCACGCCGAAGCTTGGGGATTACGGGACCATCGCGCTCGATGACATCGTGATCCAACCGGACGATTCCGGCAACGCGAACATCGTCTCCGCGCACGAGGTCGCGATGGGCCTGTACTACGTGGACGAACTGGCGGTCGATCTGTGGGCCAGCCTCGACGCCGACCTTGGCAGGGACACCGACCCGGCCACCTTCGCATGCACGGTCAATCCGGACACGGCGCGCACGTTCAAGGTCGGAGACTTCGTGGTGTTCAACGACGAGACGAAGAACCCGGACGTTGGGTATCTGCGCTCGTATGAATGCGCGCAGATCATCGGGCCAGGGAGCGACGGCGATGCGGTGCCGACCGGGAACTTCCAACTCCAGCGGGCTTATCCCGGCGTCGATCCCGGCTTTGCCACTTTCGGCACCCTGCGGTGCGCGCACAAGGCGGGCATTCGCTTCTTCAAGCTCGACATGAAGACCTTCACGTTCAGCGTCAAGAAAGGATTCTTCCGGACGCCCGGCATCCCGGCGCGCGTGGAGGCGAAGCTTCCCTCGGCCTGCGTCGTGGCGATGCTGGTTGGCGTGGCCAATAACTTCGGGTACAGTCCGTTCACTGTATGGCCGCTCTCGCATCATAGCGAACCCTTCATGCCAGGTGACCGGACGTGCAACGGCGGCGCGTACACGTTCCAGATCCCCGGCGCGCTGGCGGTCGCGGACACGGTGGTCATCCCGATGCGCGTGCAGGATAGCGCCTCGATCCGGTGCATCTATGCGTACGTCCAGACGCCGACCACGGACGGCCAGAGCGCGTATCTCGTGAAAGTGTCGCGCGACGACGGCGCGACGTGGGAGGTGCTGGAGTACATGGGCATCGCCCAGATGCTTCCGGACGGCGCGAAGAACACTTACGACTTCGTGGTGAGCCAGGGATACGGCAAGCCCGTGACGCGCCGCCTTCCGTACAACGAGTTCGGGATCATCCTCCTGGAGGATGTGGTGGCCGGTCCCGGCCAGCAGACGGTCCAGACGGCGTCGTACGGCGCGTCAAGGCTTGGCTTCGATGTGGGCGAGTTCGTCCACGTCAACCTCGGGCAGGCCGACGAGGAGTATGTCCAAGTGCTTGCCGCCGACCAGGCCAACCAGACTTTCACTGCGGTCTTCACGAAGAACCATTCGATCGGCGCGACCGTGAGGCCGACGATCTGGCCGACCGCGATTCTCAACGAGGGCTACAGCCTCGCGTTCGATATCCTGGCGGTCGCCAGCCCGGACCCCGGCAGCGACCTGACCGTGGTGATTCAGACCTGACATGGCAGCGGAACCGCTCACAATCTTCGACCCGCGCCATAACTTCCAGTTGCAAGGATTCACGGGTCGCGGCGCGACCACCACGATCCACGATGCCTCCGCGACGGCCGTGTCCATCTCTGGTATTTTCCAAGGTGCCGAAGACTTTGCGGTCCTGGGCCTGTACGATGCATACGATTACTATGCTCATCTGCGGTGCAAGCACCTGCCGCGGACAGACCTGTCGGGGGTGGCGTGGTCTTTCGATCTCGAGTATGACCATGATCTCGATGGCGCGATGCGGCTGGACTCCGCGAAGTACCCGTCCGTCGCGTGGGACGCGCTCACCTTCGTGTGCGGCAAGGGCGTTGCGCCCGACGATATCTACGAGGTGAAGCTCACCGGCGAGATCCAGAACCACTATCTCGATGGCGAGGAGACCCCCGCCAAAGTTGCCGTCGAAATCTCCGGCGCTGAGATCCTTGACGGCGGGATCGATTGGCTGCATCTTCACTTCCGCGATACCCGATACACAGTCACCAGCACGGACTGCCGCGCGCAGACGCTGGCCTGGATGCCGTTCGGTCCGAACATCGACCCCGAAACCGGCGTTCAGACTTACACGAAAATCGACGTGATGAGCGTCGCCGGGTTTACACCGGGCGACACGATCACGATCGAACGCACCGGGACTAACGAGGAGACCACCACGGTCATCGAGGTCGGCGTCGATGAAGTCTCTGGACCGTACCTGCTGGCATGGGTCACCAAGTCCCACACGTCGGACGTGTATATTACGCGCGAGACGCGCGCCATCCACGTTGCGCAGGAACTTGCGGCTATCATCAACACGTTCGGTGCGACGGTGGCGGGCCGCTTCGGTCCCGACTACTCGCAGACGATCAAGGCCACCGGTGGGGCGGGGAGCACATACCAGTCGGGCACGCTCTATCTGGAGTTCCTGTCGCCGGAATACCGCAAGTATTACGGCAAGCTCGGGAATCTCGACCGCATTCTCGTGACGCACGGGCGCACCATCGGCGGCGTTCCGGACGCGCAGCAGGGGTTCCTGTGGACGGATGGCTCCGGCTATTCGCCCCGCTTCACTGGCGGCGACAACACCATCCGGCAGCGAATCTACCTCAACCCGTCGCATCCTTCGGGGTTCAAGGACAAGCTCGGGCGGTTGGTTCCGATGAACGATTGCCGGAAGATCTACATGGTGTTCGCGCCGCGCTTCGAGCGCGCGGAGGAGCAATTGGAAGATGGCTGTTTCCTCACCGCGCCAGTGAACGCCGGTGACGCGACGTGGCAGGTGGACGAATCCTCGGAGCTAACCGGCGGCCGGTACTTCATCGGAACGCCGACCAACGAAGAGCGTGTCCTGCTCGCCGTCGTCGATTCCACGACGCAGATCCGCGTCGAGCGCGGGTACGAAGGCTCGACGGCTGGCTCCTGGCCGGCTGGCGCCCGGCTGAAGAAGCTCTCGCCCAAGAGCGGGTTCGGGTCCGATGTGGAATGGCGCGTGACCCTCTCGAATTTTGCCATTGATGAGGGCGACGCCAGCCTGAAGGTGGGCGGGGGCAGTCCGCGCATCGAGGAGTCCGACGCCCGTTGCAAGTACACCGGCTATTGGGAGGATTACAAGTACGCAACCGGCTGGCCGTCGCAGTGGTGGGCCGGCGGCCACGCCAAGCGCACCGCGCCGTCCGACGCGAACGACGTGCGGAAGGTCTTCCTCTCGTACTCGCATCCGGGGGAGCACGATTTGTATCTCGGCACGTTCCTCTACACGAACTGCGGGAAGATCCGCGTCGAAGTGGACGGCGTGGCCAGCGACCACGATCTGTATCTCAGCGAGTACGAGGGCAGGGTCGCGAACATTAAAGTGCGCGGCGGCGTCGCGGCAGGAAACCACACCGTCACGATCACCGCTCTGTTCGAGAAGCACGCGAGCAGCACCGGGTACTACTTCTATTTCGATTACCTCTGGCCACTGGTTCCGCAAGACGTTCCGGACGCGCCGAAGATGTACCACGATGTGTCCCTCGCCATCGATTTCGACACCGACCACGGCTACAAGAAGCCTCCGGCCTGGCACCTCTGGCAACTCCAGAAGCTCGGGTTCAAGGGTCATGCCGACGTGTACATGGGCGTGTTCTGGAACAACAAGCGCCAGCGAGTCGGCGCGAGCTACCCGTACGCCACCGTCGCCTTCGCCGGGACGCCGGCGCCCGGCGACACGGTCTCCATCTCCATCGGCGGCAGCAACGTGACGCACGCCATCGGGTACGGCGAGACGCTCCAGGAGCTTGTGTCCCACATGCGCGCGACGATCAACGGCATGTTCGCGGGCGTGTGGGCCGACGATAACTTCGGGACGAGCGCCACGCTCAGGATTCAGAGCAAGGCTCCCGGCTACACGTTCACCATCGCGGTCACCTCGGCGGCGAGCGTGTCCCTCACCTTGACGGATCACCTTGGAGCGGTTGGCACGGAAGGCGATTGGGAACTGCTCGACTCCGTGTCGCCGGTGATGACTGAAGGCGCGCGGGAGTGGATTCGCGATCTTGCCGGCCAGTTTGCGACAGCGGGCATCTCCGCGTCGTTTGCTTTCTCGATGGAGGTGTACAATCCGCCCGCCGCGACGCGCGCCAAGTATCTCCGGTTGAACGGCGGCGTTGTCCAGCCCGGAAACGACGTGTACCTGGAGATCCCCTCGCACCAGATGCACTTCGGAACGCGCGTCCGGAGCTACCTCAGACAGATGTACAAGGAATGCGCCGACCAGATCGCGGCGGCGGGCCTGCCGGTCGTGCTCCAGTTCGGCGAGACGCAGTGGTGGTATTTCGACAACCGCACCCAAGACCCGCTGGGCGGGATGTCGTTCTATGACCAGGAGACGATCGACGCGTTCGCGGCGACGAAAGGTCACCAGATTTGGCCGTTCACTTCCAACGTGGACGATCCCGCTGGCGACCCGGCGCACCCCTACGAAACCGCCGACTTCCTGCGCGACCGGATCTGGGCCTACTGCCAGGACGTGATCGCGTACGTGCGCGGATATCATCCGGCGGCTGTGTTCGAGTGCCTCTGGCCGCTTGACGCGAACCAGGGGAAGCGCTCTCCGGACCCCGCTTACCGCAGGCTCCTGATGCATGTGAACCTGCCAAACCAATGGAAGAACTCCTCATACGGGATCAAGTACTTCCGTTGCGAGGGTTTCGACTATGACATCTGGCAGAAGAACGTGAACCTGATGACACAGACGATCTCGTACGCCAGCAAGACGCTGGGACGGCCCGCAGGCGAGTGCATGTATCTCGCGGGTCTCTACGGTCCTCCGGACCCGCCTCTGGCCCAGGCGTACGGGCTGTGGCTGCAATCGTCCTTCTACTCGATGTGCTTTTGGGCGTTCGACCAGTTTTGTCTCAACGCGAGGCCGGTCCCCCTCCCGGCATGGGTGCAGTCCTCCGGAACGGCGGCGGTCTATCACAAGCCGCGCGCCGCCCGCGCAGTGGAGGTGGTGACCGCAGTCGAGGTCGTGGCGTCTGCAGGCGGCGCGCTCAACCGCTTCGCGTTGAATGAGAGGAGACTGAATGGCTGATTATCCGGGCTCGATTGACAGTGCATCGAGTCTCTACAGCCCGGTCAATGCGTTCTCTGGCACGCCACTGGAGAGCACGACCACCGGCGCGGTCATGGCAGGCGACTCGACCATCAGCGTCGCGTCCACATCCGGGTTTGCCGCGAGCTACGGCATCCTCTCGATTGATGACGAACTCGTGGTGTATGCCGGCAAGACCGCCACGCAGTTCAGCGGGTGCCAGCGTGGAGCCTTCGGGACCGGAGCATCCGGCCACGGCAACGGCGTGGCGGTGAGCGCGAACATGGTAGCGGGCTTCATCACCGCGCTCCAGTCTGCGGTCCTGGCCATCGAGAACGATCTGGGCACCGCCGCCGCGCGCAACTACATCCGGAAGGACGGCGCAGTCACAGTCACCGGCCTCAAGACCTTCCAGGACGGCGTGGAGTTCGGCGCGGGCACAAAGGCGGCGACCGGCCTGGCACGCCTGCCCAACGCCGGAGCGATCAAGTGGAGGAAGCAGGACAACTCCGGCGACCTCGGCATGGCTCTCAACGGGAGCGACCATCTCGCGATGGACGCCATTATCGACTTCGCGGCGGGCCAGACGTTCGGCGCGTTCTCTTATCCGGACGCAACGACCGCCGCCAAGGGCATCGTCCAGATCGACGCCGTTGGCGGTTTGGCCGTCGCGGGCGGTGTGGTGTCCATCGCGGATACGGCAGTGACGCCCGGAGCGTATCCCAAGGTCACAGTGGACCAGAAGGGGCGCGTCACTGCTGGCGCGCTGCTCCTGGCGGGCGACCTGCCCAGCCACACCCACACGGCGTCCGATATCGTCTCCGGATCGCTCCCTTTTAAGATCCAGAAGGCGGGCGCGGACGTGGGCACGCGCCGCGCGTTGAACTTTATCGAGGGCGCCAACATCGGTCTGACCGTCGCGGACGACGCGGGCAACGACCGGGTGAACGTCACCCTGGCGCTCGCGTCGGTCCCGGCGCACCTCCACGCCGAAGCCGACGTGACCGGCCTCGTGACCGATCTGGCGGGCAAGGCCGCGCTGTCCCACAACCACGACGCATCGAACATCAACGCGGGCACGCTGGCACTGGCGCGCGGCGGCGTGGGCGCGAACCTCTCTGGTACGGGGCCTGGCTTCCTGAAGCAGACCGGCGTAGGCTTGGCGGTCACGGTGGCCGCGCTGGCGGCTGGTGACGTTCCGAACCTGGACACGAGCAAACTTACCACCGGCCTGCTGGCGGTTGCACGTGGCGGCACGGGGGCGACGCTGGCGGCAACAGGGCCCGGCTTTCTGAAGCAGGCGAGCTCGGGCGCTGTGGTCACCGTGGCCGCTCTGGTGTCCGGGGACCTTCCGGCGCACACCCACGCGGAATCGGACGTCACGAACCTTTTGACCGATCTGGCAGGCAAGGCAGCGAACGTCCATACCCATACGTCCGCGCAGATCAGCGACGCCACCGCTGCCGCGACCACCGGCACGGTGGTCCTGCGCGATGCCTCGGCGGGCGCGAACTTCGGTTACGTCGCGGCCAACAGCGTTTGGGGATATGTGGACTCCCACTTCCAATCGGTCGAGTGCGGCGCTTTCCAGACGGTCGGCGCGCCGTACGAGAACATGCTGAAGTACTCGGAGGACTTCAGCGTCGCGACGTGGGATAAGAACGGTGGCACCTGCACGGTGACCGCGAATTCCGTCCTCGCACCCGATGGCAACCAGACCGCCGACACGGTCACTGCGAGCGGCGGGGCGGGCTTGATTCGGCAGAACATCTCCGGCCTCGTGTCCAACGGCCAATACACGTTCTACCTCTGGCTGCGGGTCGCATCGGGCACAATGACCGTCTCCCTGGGCATCCTCGACAACGGTTGGACCACGTGGCTGACCGGTCCCACTGCCGTCACGCTCACGACTGCGTGGCAACGATTCAAAGTGATCGCAACGATGACCGGAGGCGCGACCGCGCTTTGGGTCGCGATCGGCCACTACACGGATGGCTGGACATCTGGCCTGTCGTTCTCTTCGTGGGGGGCGTGCCTCCAGCAGGGCAACGACCCGAAGAAAGCATATGCCAGGACGTGGGGCTACCAAGCGACGGCTGTGGCGGCCGGAGCCGCGTGCGGCGCGCTGCTGGTCGTGGCGAAGGACAGCACGGAGTCGCCGCTCCGGGTCGCCGGCCCCGGATCGAACCTCGCGGATCACACGCTCCTGCAGGTGACCGCTGGCGGTGAACTGATCATCGCGGGCAGCGCCGGCAACGGCTACCGGTTCGCGGAGCTCATGGGCGCGACCAATCCGTCCGGATGGTCTGGCGTCCTCAAAGTGAAGAATCCCGCCGGAGTCACGGCGGGCTACATCCTGCTCTACTCCAACCCGTAAAAAGGACAACCAATGAAATTGACGCTGGATCACACCCAGCGTCTGAACCTGCACGCGCTCCTGGGCGCGCAGCGGGCAGACGTGGGTTCCATTCGTGCGATCTGGTCTGTTCAGGACCGTATCGCCCTCGACGCCGACGAAGAGATGGCGGTCGAAGTGAAACGCGAGATGATCGCGGGCCAGGAGCGCGTGGTGTGGAACCCCGCTCTCTCGCTCGCGGCCAAAGACTTTGAGTTCTCCGATCCGGAGGTCGCTCGCATCAAGGTGGCAATCGAAACGTGGGATTCGTACGGCGCTAATGCCGACCGGCGTTGGCTTCAACCACTAGTCGAGACGCTGTTCTCGGCCCAACCGCAGCAATGAGAAAGGAAGAAATCTGAATGAAAACGTTCCTGTTAATCGCAAAGTACCTTCCGCTGGTGATGGGCACGGTCGCCGTTGTCGAGCAGACCGTCAATGCGCCGGGGCAGACCAAGGCGCAAGTCGCATTAAACACCATCCAGACGGTCTCGCAGATCGCCGGTGAGACTGTGCCGGAATCGCACGTTCAATTGATCACCAGCCTGATCGACCGAGTCGTGGCAACTTTCAACAAGACCGGAGTGTTCACCAAGGGATCGCCGGGGCCCGCCGCGCAATGACCGGCCAGGACCTCACGATTGGAATCTCCGTCGTGACCATCGTCTCCGCGGTCATCAACGTGTATGTCGGCCTTCGTCTGGCGGCGCTGCAGGCGCAGTTGAAGGCCGACTCCGCTGCGGCAGAGATTGCGCTGGTGAAGCAGTTCGTCGATTGGAAGGACGACATGCTTCAACTGCTGAACGGCAAGTATGTGACGGCGGTCCTGGTCTCGGAGATTCGGACTGGCATTGCCCACGACGTTTCGCGGATCGACAAAGTGCTCGACCGCATCGAGCGGAGGTGCGAGGAGCGGGGGCCCGCCGGCTGCCTCTTCCACCCCGCGTCGGAGCCGCCGCACGACGAAGGGTCACGACCCACAAGTCCTTTGTGATCAATGGGCCGCGCCTCCAAACCCCTTCCAGCCAATCTCGTCGCCTCGCGCGAGCAGTAAGCAATTGTTTCCGGCCCTAAAATCGAGTATTATCGTATACGTATCAACGACATCGCAGAAGTGCGCCCGGGTGCTCTGCGACCACGGCCACGGTTCGACTGGCCGGTTCAGCGGACAGGAGAGGTGGATGATTCGGCCGCGTTCACGAATGCGTATCGGTCCAACGCCCGTGATCGAGTTGGGCTCGGACCCTTCTAGTTTCTTCTGTGCTTTTGTGCGCCCCGCCGAGCCGTCTACCGCAGCTCAAGTCCAGGGCGAGGCTCCCGTAAGATGAGAGCCTATTCAGGCTACGGTGGGCAACTCGAAGGGATCCTGCGAGAATTCGTCCAGCACCTCAAGGCCACGTTTGGCGGCGTCCTTGAGTACGTCGGGACAACAACCGAGTTATCAGGACCGCCAAACGTCGCTATACGTGACCTCGACGTCGTGGTTGTCTTGGCGGAACTCAATGAGGGACACATCGGCTATGTCTGGACCATCATCAATCGGCTCCGCGCCAAGCACAATCTCCTGCTCGATACGCGAATCCATTCGCGCCAGACCTTAGCTGACATTCCTGTTATTAACAGGCACCTCCTAAAGCTCTTCCTTGTTGATCAGTTCGGCCAGAACCCATTCCTTGAGGTTTCAGAGACTGCAGAATCATTGAGGCCGGAGTGTTTGAAACGCATTTCCGAACAAGAAAGTTACATCGTACGCCTCCTTCCGCGGGTGGCTGGTGACCCGAATCAACTGAAAGCCATCGCGCAGAGCGTTTACGACGCGATCCGGGCCTTTCTTCTGCTGGAGAATCATCCGATCGCCAGCAAAGAGCGCGCCTGCGAGTATTTCTGCTCGGCGTATCCTCGTTTTTCGGAGGCCGCTGCGATTTACGCTGCCTATCTGGATCCGGGCTCCGTGGTTGAGGTTTCTTCCTTCATCTTCGATGCACTCGCTCTTGTCAAGCACCTTCGTCATCGGGCCCTCCAGTACCCGCTCCGTCGTGAAGTAATCCTGGTAAATACCCCGTCCTCTATCACCCCACACCCCAGGGATGACTATCTCAGCTTCGACCACAATATGCCGCTCGGGTTACTGTGTTTGGCTGCTTACCTGAGGGCAGAGAACGTCAACGTGCGCATTCTCGACGCCTATGCCGAAAATCTAGGCGCTCTAGCGACGGTCGATCGGCTGGTGTCGGATGGCTCCTGTCCGCAGGTCGTGGGCCTCAATGTCTCCTCACCAAATGTTCATATCGCCCACACAATTGCGGCCTACATAAAACGAATTTGCGATGACGTGACTGTCGTATGTGGCGGGCCACACGCTTCCTTGGCCACAGAGCACACCCTTTCCACTCACGACGTCGATTATGCAGTTGTCGGGGAAGGGGAGGAGGCATTCCTTAGACTCGCCAGCGAACTTCTTCAAGGCCGCGAGATTCTGCCCGGGACAATACCGGGTGTGTTCGCGTTAAACGATGGCGGCGGTCCCATCGGCACGAGAAGTGTCGCGCCCTTGAATTTGGCTGCGTTGCCCCCGCCAGACTTCACTCTTCTCCCCCTCGATCGCTATTTCTCCGTGAAGAGGCGTCTCTACATCCATACATCGAGAGGTTGTGCTTTTAATTGCATTTATTGCTCGGTACCGCAGACTTGGGGCCGGGCAGTCCGTGAGATCCCAGCGGACCGACTGTTCGAGTATCTCCGGAGCATTGCTGACACGTACTCTCCCTGTGAACTTCAGATTGTGGACGATAACTTCTCGCATAAGCAAGGGCGACTCATCCGCCAGTTGTGCGACTTGATCAACAATAATAATCTGCGCTTCACGTGGAAATGCCAAGCTAGAGCCGATCAACTCGATGCCGAGTTGGTCGCGGCGATGGCGAAGTCTGGGTGCTTCGAAATTGACCTTGGGATTGAGAGTGGCGACGTAGAGATTCAACGATACATCCGGAAGAACCTCAACCTGAAGAGGACCCTCGATACGGTTGCGAGCATCAGGAACCATGGCATGGTCTGCAAAGCGTTTTTCATGCTTGGCTTTCCTAACGAAAGCCATGCGCAGATCGCCGAAACGATAAACTTTGCGGTCGAGCTTAAGCGTAATGGGCTCAGTGATGTCGCATTCTTTCCCGTAATGCCCTTTCCGGGTACCGAGATCTCTGCGGTGACGGGCAAAGTGGTTTTTCAGGGCGCCGTCATCGACGATGTGTTTACCCGTGAGCGTTCGTTTTCAGCCCATCGATTGCGCAAGTATTCGGCCAAGCCCGAAATCTCACTCAATGAGCGATTCACCCCGGATAGCCTGCGGCTTCTGGGGAAGTTTGCCTACGCTCGTTTCGAGGTGGGCCTGGGAGTGAAGGATCTGAAGGCCGAGTTTGACCGCTTCGTTCAGTCGGAAGAGAGTGCGCTCTATGGTGTTTAGGCTCTTCCCTCATCCGAAGAACGGCGACTGCACACCGTTTGTCGCAACTGCGAGTGACAGTTTCGCACGCTACTGCAACGCCGATGACCGCAGTAGAACACTTGTGTCCATTGCGTTTCTTCAGGGCGAGGACACCGTGGAGGTTGTGGGAGATGACGATCTCTGGGTGACTGGGTCTCGACGGCCAGATCGAAGAAGACTGGTTTCCTACCTGGGATCCAAATCCTGCGGCGGCCTCCGGGAATATATTGACTGTACGTATGTAGTGCCGACGTATGCGCCAACTCCGGAGGAGGCGTTTGTCAAGACCGTCATCCGCCAGGTGATTCGCGCCGACAGCGCACGTTCGCTGTTTTCAGAGTTCGTCAAGCGGCACGGGTATTCCGTGAACGGTGTGTACGGGTTCCCAACACTCTCTGCTTTGACTCGGGTGTCAGCCGCCGCATATCGGGCGGAACGGTTGGGATTCAAGGCAGGACGTTTGCATGATGGGCTTGCACACCTTGCCATGCAGGGTTCCGATGCTCTGGCCAGTGTTCGCGGACTCGGGGCTTGGTCGCAGGCCGTGATAGCGGTAGAACTTCGCAAAGATTATCAGGAGTATCCCTTCTGGGACAAGAGCGGCGAAGCCATGCAGAGACGCTTTGGCATTGACCTCTCAATCATCGCAGGAAAGGATCGGGCGCTCGCAGCCGACTTGTACGTTTACGGCGCATCGCTGATGGAGTCACAAACATGAGGAAAGTTTACCTAGCGCACGCCATGACTAATCGGGACAGCGTTGCTCCGATGGATGCCTTGGTTGTCTGGTTGAAGCAACATAGGTGTCGTGTGACACACCCTAAGTACGCGCTGTTCCGTGAAGAACTTGCGCTTGCGACGTTGGAGGCGATTCGGGCGTCGGATGTCTTGGTAGCCGACGTGTCCACTTATAGTCACGGCGTGGGGTTCGAATTGGGTTATGCTTACGCGCTGGGCAAGAAGGCGATCGTTGTGGCTCACGCATCGGCTGGCTCGCCGGTGTCGGAATTCATCAAGGGGCTATACCCGGAACTGGTCTATTACCAGCATGCCACTGACCTGATCGCCCGGATCGGCGAGCGGCTTGGTATTGCGTTCGAGAAACCCGGGCGCACTCACGATGACTTGAGCATTTTTGCTGGCGCCGCAATCAGCTACAGTTCTAGTAGGTAAGAGGTGGGGCTATGGCCGACCAAACCAAACTCGATTGTCGGTAGGGAGGTGTGGTCTGGCAGGCACGATCAGCAAGTCTCTTGGCGCACGGCTTGGGAGCCTCCGGAGAGAACTTGAACACGGTGTTCGTGCAGAGCCGGCAATGCTGTCGGAGATAGAAGCCACTCTCGCGCCAGCGCGGTACTTGCTCCGTCCGCTCGACCAAGATGAATTGCTGCCACTGGTGGACAGGGATGGCATCCCCACAGGTACGTTCTGCCCCCGCTGGTTGTGCCATGTGCTCGCACTACGCCATAGATGTGCGCACGTCTTGCTTATTTGGAGCAGTCCGAACCTGGGCGATCTCCTTCTATTTCAGATCCGGGATTGGAAGAGAGACGATTCTGCTGGCCACCTGGACATCACGGTGGGTGGCCACGTCCCGGGTGCTGACCCTGATGCCGCAGAAAAGGCAGCTCAGAACGAGATGTTCGAAGAACTGCATCTAGAAATGTCTGATCTGGAGACCGGCCTCGCCCATGTTGGTGGATATGCTTTCGACGAATCCCGGCCCGACGAGTGCTTTTTCAACTGGGAATGGAGAGATTTGCTTCGGCGCTCGGGAAAAGTGGCCCGGCTCTGCTCGCCAAAACTGACCCAGGCCGAATCCTCAGCCACGAAATCGAACAATATAGACCGATCCCTCGTAGTCGATGCGCGAGAGCTCGTCGAGCATGAATCCTTGAATTTGCTCAGGGGCACCGCCGCCGGAGCCGGCTCCGATGAGTGGAAACGCTACCGAGGAGAAGTTCTGTTGGGAGACCAGTTTCATTGCGTTCCGAACGGAGTGACGCACCGAGTACTCAGACGAGCGCCACAGCATGTTAATACCCGAGACGTGAATAATGCCTCGAAAAGGAAGACGACCAGATGACGTCAGGACCGCACCTCCCAGTGGAATCGGGCCATGGCGAGCGACCTCACGAAACGGCTTGATTCCCCCGCGGCGTTTAATCGCGCCCGAGACGCCCTGCGGCAACAACAGCCACCAAGGGATGATGTTTCTGTTCCAGGCGTTGACAATTACTTCTACGGGTTGATCGAGAAGATCACCATCCGTGACGAGTACCTGCATGGTCTTCAGTTCTGACGTTCCGAACAGGCGGAAAGTCGGAGACTCCAAATTAGCCAGATGACCCTTTTGGGTTAGAGTGTTGATTCGTAACTGAGCCGGAGGTTTGCGCCCCGGAGAGGAGTGGATTCCCCTCCAGGGCTGGAGCTTCTGGGAGTCATCACCTCCCATGGGCCCTTCCGAGAATCTAACAGGCCATCCCGAAAATCAAGAGGGTCGGCCGAAGCGATCGGCACGCCGCCCGCGGGCACGCCTGTGTTTGTTGAAAGGATGCGAGCAGCGCTTCCATCCACGCCAGGCGAACCAGCGCTACTGCAGCGCGGAATGCCAGAAGGCGGCGCGGAAATGGTCCAGATGGAAGGCGCAGCAGAGATATCGGGCGACGAAGGCCGGCAAAGAGAAGCGGACCGATCAAAGCCGGCGTTATCGGCAGCGCGTCAAGAACCGCAAACCAACGGCGCAAGGGGCGGATAACAGGGCCGCGAGGGTAATCACTCCGGAACATTTTTTTCGATCATTCCTGCGACCGGCCGGGCTGCTACGAGGGGTTCGCACGCCAGCGGCGAAGTCCCTTGCAGCATTATTGCTCGCACGCTTGCCGTCAGGCCGTGGAGCGCGTCCGCCAAAGGGAGCGCCGCTGGAAGCAGGCGCGGGTTTAAAGGCGTAGATATTGATCGGGAGGCGGGCCGGCCGTACATTCAGGCTGTCTGATGCAACTGGAGTTTCATCAACTCGACCGTCGTTGGGAGCACTTGCGAGTACACCATCCGGGGCGGCAGCGGCGATTATTGGCGTCGCTGGCAGAGAGCGGGCAGCAAACGCCCATCGTGGTGGTGGCAGCCGAAGGCCAAACGGATCGTTTCGTGATCATCGACGGCTATAAGCGGATCACGGCTTTGGGGCAACTGGGCCGAGACACGGTGGACGCAGTGGTATGGCCAATGAGCGAGGCTGCGGCAGTGCTGCTGGACCGCTCGCTGAGACTGAGCGAACACGAGACGGCGCTGGAGGTTGGCTGGTTACTGGCGGAGTTGGAGCGGCGCTTCGACTATGGGCTCGACGAGTTAGCGCGTCGTTTCGACCGTAGCGTGAGCTGGGTATCCCGGCGGCTGGCTCTGGTGGAGGTTCTGCCGGAGGCGATCCAACAGCAGGTGCGCGAGGGCAAGATCCCGGCACAGGTGGCGTTGAAATTTCTGGTGCCGGTGGCCCGTCAAAGCCTGGAGGATTGCCAGCGGATAGCGGTGATCTTCGCCCAGTATCACTGCGATACGCGTGAGGCGGGCCAACTTTATGCTGCGTGGCGCAAGGGTTCGCCGGCGATCCGCAAACGCATTCTGGATGACCCCGAGCTGTTTTTTAAAACGCAGCGGCAGGCGCAGGAGAAAGCTCCAGCCGGGGCTGGCGCGGAACTGTTACGCGATCTGGAGATGGTAGTGGCGATCGTCAACCGCGCGCAGCGGCGACTGGCTGGCGCCGCTGCCGCAGAGTTGGATGACCAGCAATCGAAAGCCGCGCGGCACCAGATCGATCGGATTCAAAAGCAACTCCATCGCATCGACGAAGAAGTTTTGACGGAGAAGAAACCGCATGTTGAGTCAAGCGCAACGCACCACGATTCTGGAACTGAATGCGCAGCACGTGAGCAAACGGGAGATCGCGCGGGTGATGGGGATCTCGCGCGTGGCGGTGCGCAAAGTCCTGCGCTCCAACTCGACCGCCCTGCCGGAGTTACACCGAACCGAAAAGGCCGAACCCTACCGGCAACAGATCCTGGAGCTTTTCGACAAGTGCAAGGGGAACCTCGTGCGAGTCCATGAGGAGTTGGTGGCTGCAGGCGCGGAGATGTCGTATCAGGCAGTAACGGCGTTCTGCCGGCGGCACGGAATCGGCTACGCACCGCCAGTGCCGGCGGGGCGCTATGATTTTTCGCCTGGCGAGGAGCTTCAGCACGACACGTCTCCCCACGATCTGGAACTGGGCGGCAAGAAGCGCAGAGTGCAGACCGCGTCTGCGGTGCTGTGCTATTCGCGGATGCTGTTCTTCCAGTGCTATCCCACCTTCCGGCGTTTCGACTGCAAGGTGTTTCTCACCGAAGCGCTGCGCTACTTCGGCGGCGCGGCAGCCCGCACCATGATCGATAACACGCACGTGGTGGTGCTGCGCGGCAGCGGACGCGACATGGTGCCGGTGCCGGAGATGGCCGCCTTTGGCGAGCGCTTCGGCTTTCAGTTTGTAGCGCACGCGATTGGGAATACCAATCGTTCGGCGCGCGTAGAGCGGCCGTTCTGGTTCATAGAGACTAACTTTCTGGCGGGGCGGACTTTCTCCAGTTGGGAGGACCTGAATCAGCGGGCACGGGAGTGGTGCGACAAGGTCAACTCGACTTACAAGAAACACATCCGCGCGGTTCCGCGAGAGCTGTTCGCGGTGGAGCGGCTGCATCTGAAGCCGCTGCCGGCGTGGATTCCGGAAGTCTACCGGCTGCAGCAGCGTCTGGTGGATATCGAAGGCTACGTGGCGTTGAACAGCAACCGCTATTCCGTGCCGGTGGAGTGGATCGGGCGCCGTGTAGAGGTGCGCGAAACCAAGGACAAGATCGAGATTCAGCTCGATGCCCGCCGGCTGGTGACACACCGGCGCATCGCCGAAGCCGAGCACCAGCGCGTGATGCTGGCGGAGCACCGCCCGCCGCGCGGTCACAGAGACGCACGTCCCGATCCGCATCCCGAAGAGTTGGCCATCGTCACCGCCGCGCCGGAACTGGCCGACTACGTCATGGGGTTGAAACAGCGCAGCCGCAAGGTGGTCACGCTTGCCCTGCGGCAACTGCTGCGGTTTGTGCGCGAGTATCCGCGCGAACCGCTGGTGGGAGCGGTCGAAGAGGCCGCCCGTTATGGGCTTTACGATCTGGACCGGCTGGAGAGGATGATCCTGCGCCGCGTAACGCGCGAATACTTTCTGCTCGATGAGGGGCCGGACGATGACTGAAGAACTGGAACAACTGCTGAAGAACCTCAAGCTCAAGCGCATCCTGGAGATCTATGACGAACAGTTGCGCGCCGCCGACAAGGACGACATCAGCTACTCGGACTTTGTCACGCGTCTGGTGCGCGCGCAGTTTCAGGCCCGGCAGGAGGGCGCACTGGAGTGGCGCATCCAGCGCGCCAAGCTGCCCGAGCGCTGGACGCTGGAGACGTTCCCCTTCGCGCGCCAGCCGGGCGTCAACCGCAAACAGATCCGCGGGTTTGCGGAGCTGGAGTTCATCGCTAAGGCGGAAAATATCGTATTCGTCGGCAAGACAGCCGTTGGCAAAACCGGATTAGCTTCCGGCCTGCTGATGAAGGCGTTGGAGAACGGCTACCGGTGTCAATTTATCAAGGCCCAGGACCTGTTCGATGAAATGTATGCGTCGCTGGCGGATCGTTCGACGCGGCAGTTGCTGAATCGTCTGGCGCGGCTGGACGTCCTTTTGATCGACGAATTTGGATATTTGAATCTGAAACCGGAGCAGTCGAACATCTTTTTCAAGCTGATGGAAGAACGCTACCGGCGGCGTCCCACAATCATCACCACGAATCTGGTCTACGACGAGTGGCCCAATTTTCTGGGCAACCGGCCCATGGTAGAGGCCTTGCTGAGCCGGTTGCGGCATTACTGCCACACCGTCGTGATCGACGGTCCACCATTGCGCGAACCGCAAGGCTAAGGATGTCCAGCATGGACGGCCAGGAAGAATATGTTCGTCAGGTGCTGGAGGCGTACCGCAAGACGCCGGGCACGATGGGAATGGTCCGCCGTGCCGACCGTCTGCTGGCGATACAACTGTATCAACGCGGCCTTTCGCTGAAGGTCATCGAAAATGCATTGGTGCTGGCCGCTACGCGTCGCCTGATTCGGCCATCCGAAGCACCGCCTCTGGGCACGATTCGCTCGCTGGCCTATTTCTTGCCTGTCATCGAGGAAGTGCTGGCGTCGCACGTCAGCCCGGAGTACTTTGAATATCTCCGGTACAAGCTCGCACGCACCGCGCCACCACGGTGAACGCGCCTCCGGCGCGGATGATGGAAAACCACCCCGCACGCCTGCGGCGTGGATGATACTGCTCGTCCTTCCAGCCTAACCGACGAACACGCCTTCGGCGTGGATGATGCCCCGTATATCTCTGTTCCCAGTCCTGTTCCCGGCCTGGGTCACTTCAATCAAGCCCTAATGGGTCACTCTTGCCAAGCACCGAAGGAGATTTGTATATCGGCAGGCTCGCCACCGAGGCGATAACCAAGATTGCCTTTGCGGACGGTGAGGTGGCTGGGATTGTTCTCATTCCGATCACGCAAGCTTCGGGCATTCTCGCGAATAGTCCTGTCAGAATTACAAGCGGTCTGACGCACTCCCTGCCGAGATTCCTAGATTATCTCCAGCCGCGTCGCAGCAAACGCTGATTGTCTACGTTGGATCGCCGGCACGATGCCGAATTAAGCATCCGTTGGGCGGTTGGGCTTTAGAACGACCACGAAGAAGAGGAAGACCGAAAAATCATCGTTCGGCGACTTTGAGTAGCCCATTCAGAATCAATTATTTTGCCAGTGTCTCCACACCGTCAAATACCCTTTGTTTGACTTGGGGAGCCAATTTAATTCATTTAGTTTCAACGTATCCCCTACTCAACACGCCAGTTGCACTGGTGCGCCCGCGCAACGGCCGGAATCGGGAATTACCCGTCCTTACCCGAATTTACCCATCCGTGGACGGCGGGGTCCCCCCAAAATCCCCCCAGTGGCGTTTGCCATCAGGAGCCGCGACCAAGAATCGTCAGGAGAGGAGCGATCGATCTCCTAATTGTCCGAATGGAGTCCATTGCCGACCGCGAGGTTGCGGGGGGTTGCGCCGTCAGAAAATGCGAAGGATCCAGCAGAAAAAGAACCCCTGAACACAGGGGCACAAGGGATCACGGTTATGATTGGGGGACTTCGGGGTTACGGCAGAATTCCTGTGACAGCCGCGGCAGGCGAAAGGCATTTGAATCGCTCTCGGCGATTCATCTACTGGTGGGCCTTGGCGACCAGACGAACGGGAGGATCAACAACTCTCGTATCGCTTGACTTGCAGCCGATTTCCGCTTTCATCCATTCCGGCTTCGAGCGGACAGTCTGCGCTGTTTCACGCAGGTACTGTGAAAAAGTCGGACGGTCATGCATCGTCGACTCGCGTTTGGGATCCATAGCGTTAAGCACTATCATATACTGGATGCGAGCTGTTCAACCGCTTTTTCTTCGCGGTCTAGGTACGAAGTCGGACGCAGGGGTACTCTGCATTGGGCAGTGGACCTTCGCCATGCGACTACCTCCCCTGCCTGCTTCCTCTTGATTGGGAAGCCCGTGCTGAGTTTCAACGAGAACAAATCAAAAAATCGTCGAGGGCCGATTCCGACGAATGGCTCGAAGGACACCTTTTCGCTGCAGCCAGACTTGGACCTTCGGCCCCATCCCCGCTCCTCCAGATCGACCGCATCGTAATGCAACCGCAGCGCCAGACTCTTAGGGTACGGTTCGATATAAACGACCCGATCGATCCCACCTGCCACAATGTGTCGAGTGCAATTGTGACATGGAAACGTCGTCGTAAAGAGCGTTCCATTCCGTGGACTAATGCCCAGACGTGCACAGGCCAGAAGGGCATCCATCTCCGCGTGAACCGTACGGCCAAATTCCGTCAAATCAAAAAACGATGTGTGTTCAAGACGCTCCTTCGCTTCATCGAAGCTGAGCGCGCCCTCAAGAACCGGAAGTACTCCCGCCAGAAGCTCCTCTTCGATCTCAACAGACACACCCTTCAGACGCTCTTTCGCCTCCGCGATGCTGAGGGAACTGGTAAGAATAGAGAGCACTTTCATCAACGTCTCGTCATCCGCGATAATGGAAGGACTCTTTTTCAGTCGTTGCTTTGCTTCTTCAAGGGTCAAGTTGCTGCCGAGCAGAGGGAGCATTTCTGCGAGGATCTCATCTTTCCGCCTCTCATTTGAATCGAAGCCCAGCTTGCAATCGCGTTGATCACCTGGTCCGGGCCAATACAGTCCGCCGCCATAAGTCGGCACATCGTTACATCCAACCGCGATTAACTCCCCGCGGTCGTTTGTAATCGCGGCACCTACCTGTCGCGAGAGATCGCCGGAACGCAACGATGCAGCATATGCGAAGAACATCTGCTGCTCATCGAATGCTGGAGTGTGGTAAGGATATCCAAACAAGAGGTCAACAAACCTCGATATCTCATCTATGTGTGCGGGTGAGTCTTGGCGTATAAAGACGTCAGCGAGACTGAATGTGTCCCTGGTGCGCTGGCCGTAAGGATTTGCTTCGTTCTGATCTTTGGTGATCAAGTGTCTAGCCTTCGGCTCGGCGATACCCTTGTGATTCTGCAAGTAGGCTAGCCTCTCCTGCTCGGTGGCGTAAAGGCCAAGTAAATAGAACGCAGGCCCATAGATGTCCCGCAGCAGCGTCGCCTCTTCGGGGCGTTTTAGCGAGAGGAGAATATACGCTATTCGGTTTCTGGGCGTTCGTCTGCCACCGACCTGGGGGCGTCGCGCGTTGATCTCAGCGACCGCAGCTAGTGCTAGAAAGTCCTGCCGTTTGGTCACCTCTCGGAGCTTATTACCTGCATCCATTCTCTTCTCAATTCGGTCCTCCTCTGGAGCGTCCGGAAGGTCCAGATTGAGTTTCAGCTCTTTGACATAAAACTTGAGGAAGTTGCTTAGGCGTATCGGCACGATGTCGTACCCGAACTGTTTCAGTTGATCCTCAAGCGCGGTCTGGATGGCTCCAGACTGAGCGCCGACGGGGTAAACGAAAGCGAATACGAGTTCGTCAGGTCGCTCAGATGCGGGTGCATCTGCCACTGCCATTTCGTTTTCGGATTCGCCACTGGATTCCTGTGAATGAGGCTTATGATCTCTATCACCAGGGGAGTGTTCAACAGCCATATTCCTCACCATAGCATCGTGCATCCAGCGGAACCGCTGCCAAGATAAAGGCCATTTCTTTGTCAAGTAGCTGGGGGTTTCGACAGATATGGAAAGCCCACGTCCCCAACTGGCCGTAGTTGTTGACGGCCATCACCCACCGCTTCGCCGCGGTGTGCTTGGCCTTATCCTGATCGTCCTCAAAGCCCTTGATCTCCAGCACCAAGGTTACGCCGCTCGCCAGGCGCACCAGGAAGTCCGGTTCATAGGAGTGGTCGATGTCCATGTACTCGTACGGGATCAACAGGCCGAGGTGATCGTTCCGGGCGAAGAAGGAGACCGCCTCGCTCGATTCCAACTTGAAGCTCGCGCTAGCCTCCCAGGACAGGTTGTCCATCACAACCTGATCGATGTGGCTCTTGAAGGTCGCGTGGCACGGGCGCGTCGTTTTGAAATCCACGTCCGTCGTGGTGCCGATGGGTTTGTAGCGGTTCAGGATCGGCATCAGCGGCGGCTCGCCCTCGCTCTCGTCCGGAACGATGCCGTCGCGCAGGCGCTCCACCATGCGCTTCACATATTTCTCCAGGCCCAGCTCGCACTCGTTGGCACCGTTGAAATTGACCTTGCGCCGGACGTACTCGTCCACGTACCGGAACACCTGCGGGAATAACTGGTGGCGGGACTGGAACCGCAGCACGCGCCGCCGCTTGTCGGTGGCAGCCCCGGCGCCCACCGTCAACTCATCCACGATCAAACGGGTGATCTGGAACTCAATCGTCTGGAGGTGCGTGTCGGCGTAATACTCCGCGCGGTCCTGCTGCATGAACTGGAACGGCGCGCTATGCGAAGCGGGACTGCCCTCCTGGTACCCCACCGTGGGACGCACGAACGTGGCCGTCGGCTCGCGGTTGGGTTCAATCACCAGCGGGTCGAGTTCGCCCACGTTGCAGCGGATCAGATTCTTGCGGAGGGCGAACGCATAGCCCTCCACCACCGGGAACCGGATCTCCATCGCCTTGCGCTCGGGAAGCGCACTGACGTGGTTCTTGGGCTTGTCCTCGGGCGCAGGCCCCTTCGTCGCCCGCCCCTTGAACGGGATCACGCTGAACGGAATACCGTACACGTCCACGTACTCTTCCGTGAGCAGGCCGGTCTTGGGGTCAGGCACGTAATCCATCCGGCGAAGCCCACGGCCCACCACCTGCTCGCAGAGCAACTGGCTGCCGAACGCACGCACGCCCATGACCTGCGTGACGTTGTTCGCGTCCCACCCCTCGGTGAGCATCGAGACGGACACCACGCACCGCACGTGCTCGCCAGGCTCGCCGCGCTTCCCCACCGTCGCCACCACCTGCCGCAATTCCTCGGCGGCGTCCTGCTTCTTTTTCTTCGGGTCCTCGCTCTCTGCCTCCGCGAGCAACTTCGTGTCGATGCGGATGGTGCGCTTCTCTGTCGGCGTGTTGGAAAAAGCTCAGGGAAGATTGCCCCCTGCCCGTAGATCACGTTCTTTTTGCGCTTCGCCCCCTTCGCCTTCTTCGGCGTGCCGTTCATGCCGGCATCGACATCACCGTTCTCCTCCTCGCCCAGCACCTCGGCCACTTCCGCCTCGGTGACCACGTCTTCTTCGATCTCGCCGGAAATCTTGCGGTAGAACACCGCCGCCACATCCGTGTCGTTGCAGACCAGGATCATTACCGGCGGCACGTGTTCCTGCCCCGGCGTCGCTGCCTGTATCTGCTCGTAACGTTCCTTCCACTGCGACGCAATCTGCTGGAGCGCGCCTTCTGCTTCCCTGTACACCACGTCGGGCTTGGGCCTACCTCCCTTGCCTGGTAGCCGCTCGGCAGGTTCGAGGTTCTCGTTGATGGCCTTCCAGAGCTTGAAGTACTTGGGATCGGGACGACCCGTCGTGTCCTGCACCGGCAGACGCGGGATTTTCACGATGCCCGATTCGATGGCGTCCACCAGGCCGAAATCGGTGACGATCCAAGGGAACGGACGTCCCTCGGGATACCCGCTGCCGTGGATGTGGAACGGCGTTGCCGACATATCTACGCAGACGGAGATCCCCGCCTGCTTCGCCGGGTCCGGTGTGCAGTTGTTGATCCGGTCCAGCCCGTCCAGCCAGATGCGCGCCTCCTCGCGTTCCTCGTCTACTTCCTTCTTCTCGGCCCCGGTCAAATCTTCCGGCTCCGGTGCGGGACGCCAGCAGTGGTGACCCTCATCGTTCAACACCATGATCGGGAGCCGGTCATAAAGGTCTTCCAGCACCCGGCGCGCGAACGTGTCGGGTGTCTCCGGCCCCTTGTTCACCACGGTGTAAGCTTTGCCGTTCTCCACGTGCTCCGACTCAGGCGCGAAACGATGCCAGTTCGTCACCAGCACCTTGCCCGCCTGGAGCAGCGGGCGGTACTTCACGGGCACGATGTCGAACTGTTCGTAGTAATTGTCCGCGCGCTCCGGCCGCAACACCTGCAACCGCTCCTTCACCGTCAGGTTCGGGCAGCAGATCAGCACTCCGTTCGGGTAGAACGTGCTCGCGTCGTTCTGCCCCCGGTTGCAGAACGCCCAGGAGATCAACATGGACATGACGACGGTCTTGCCGCTCCCGGTCGCCATCTTCGCCGCCATGCGCCGGAGCGGAACGATGCCGTCCTCTGAGGATGGGTCAATCAGGCGTGGGAAGAACTCCTGGCCAGCGAAACTGAACGACGGCCGCTCTCCTGCGAGAAGCAGAGCCAGATCACTGTCGCTCAGGGCCGGTTTGAACGGCAGGCGCTTCGTCTTCCAAATGCGGAATTCGAACAGGTACAGGATCGTCTCCACAGCTTCTCGCTGGCAGAAGAACAATCGCCGCGCCCGATCCGCACGCGCCCAGTGTTGGAGGAGGTCACGCGTGACCTTCGACCAAGCGGCGTAATTGCGCTCGCGCAGCCTCCGCACGTCCTCACGCAGTAGGTTCACCAGCGGCAGGTCGTCGCGCTCCTCTTCTGCCAAGAGGCTCAATTGCGCCCCGCCCGTGCGCTCCGTCTTGTACCAATAGCTGGCCTCGCGGCGAATTCCGGCGCGACTCGCTGCACCCGACTCCTTGTCGTAGATCCAGTGGTCGTGCGGTTCGTCGTACGGGTTGCAGATGATCGGGTTCTCAACCGGCTGGACCGGCAGTTGTCCCTGGCCCACCGCCGCACCAGCAGTACCCTTTCGGGCCATCCTATTTACCCTCCGGCACTAACGGGTGGACCCGCATCACTTCGTTGCCACGAGGATCGATGACCTTTACGGCGGCACACTTGTGCTGGCCGGCTGAGAACGGCAGCGACACCGTGCCGGAGAAGGCTTCGAAGCGATCCGGATCGACCACGCCCTCGAGGGCTTTGCTCAGTTTGGTCCACGCGCTCCGGTCGGGGAAGAACGCCTGGGTAATGCAGAAGGTGCGCCCATCATAATCAGTGTCGACGAACCAAGCCGCCACTTTGGTGGCACCGGTGTCCACGATGGCGTTGGTCACCGGATCATAAATATCGACCCCTTCCATCTTCAAGCGATACATTCGGTCGCCGTCTGGACCGTCTAGCGGGAGTTTACTGAGAGCAAAGGGAACAGGGTCGTAACGGTTGTTCTTGCAAGAACTTGCAGGTGTCGGTCCGTATTACCTATGTTTGGGTACTACGAAGTTGATCGAGGCCCAAGGTTTGCGCGAGAGATTGTTGCGCCAGGGTCTGCTTGGAGAGCACGGTGGAAATGCGGCTCGGTCCTTTCTCGCCCTGCGGAGGGTAGAGCAAGACGAACTGCTGGATCTGCTGCAATTCTTCGAGCAGTTGCTCCATTGAAATCCCGTCCCACGCGGCTTGCACTTGCTTGTGCACATATTGCAGCAGCGAGATTCCGAGCATGCAATAGAAAGCATGGATGCGGATCTTGCGATCCGTCCAGTGGTGCATGGGTCCCCAACCCAGCCACTCTCCATCCTTGAGTCCGCGGAAGACTCTCTCGATGGATTGCTGGCCGGAGTATCCGGCTGCTACCTGTTCCGCCGTCCAGTCCATGCGATTGGTAAGCAGAACCGTGCGGCCGAGGCGATGCGTTAGCAGGTGCTGCCAGGCAACGATGTTGAAGTCGAACTGCAGATGCCAATGGCCGCCCCGCTGTTGGAGTTCGTAGCGGATTACCTCCGTCAGGAACTGGCCCGATAGCCAGCGCTGGATCTTGCTGCGAATCTTCTTCTCATCCCAGCGGGCTTTCGGCTTATTCAGTTCGATGGAGAATCGGCGCAGATACTGCAATACTTTGCTCACGCTGGTGGTCAAACTATGCAGTTGCTCGCCGGCAAAGGAAGCCGAGTACTTCACCACACAGAAGTAGTCTTTGCCATGCACCAGAAGTTTTTCACCGGCCGCACGCACGCCGGGTTGTTGGCTGCTGCATGGCGGAAGTTGTTCCACCGCTCGCTCCCGCAACTCCGCCGGGGCTTGGTTCCAGGGCAGCGCGGAAATCCATCCCACGCGGGCTTCCTCCAGTTGCACGGTGTTGGCCAGGGCAGCGGTTCCCTTGTCGAACACCAGTGTCACCGTATCGCGCGCGATTTGGTTTTGGTCCAGCATGCGCGTGATTCGTGACAGCGCGACGGAGAACTCCTCGGCGTCGGCTACGTCGCCAGGATAAACGTGATGGCATAAGCTCAATCCGCTGTCGCCGTCCAAAACATAGCTGAGACCCACTTGTCGCAAATTGTGACGGCCCTGCTTGTTGTGTCCGCGCTGGGCCAGTTCGTTGCGGGTGTTGGTGCTGGCAATATAGGTGTAGAAGTTGGTGGTGTCGTAGGCCAACAAGCGGCGGCTCACGCCTTGCCTTTGCTTCCACAAGGCCAGCAGGCGCAGTTGGGCAGCTTCGAGCGGATCGTCGCCGGAAGCCCCCTGCGGCAGAATCTTCTCGAAGACATCCCAGAAAGCTTGCGAGGTGAAGCGCTCGGGCGGAAAATTCCACAGCGAGTGCAGGACGGAGCGGCCATACCAATCGGCCACTTCGGTCTTGGGCCCCGGCTGACAGATGCGGTGGATGGCTGCCAGCAAGAGATAGTGAGCTGGCGAGGGGGCGGAGCGCGGCTGCGGGAAGAGCGACTCGAGCAGAGAAAAGACTCCCGTCTGGTGAGCGGCGAGCCAGAGGGAGCCGGGCAACCCAAACTCGCGCATGGTGGCGGACAGGGGCACCGGTGAGGTGCGGTCCTTGACGAGGTCGGCGACCTTTTCGGCGGTGCCCAGATAGGCTTGGTGAACGATGCGAGGTTTGCCGTCGACGCGAGCACTCTCGACGACGTAGTAGTAGAGTTTGTGGCCCTTCTTTTTGGCAATGAGGGAAGCCATATATAGGGTAAGACCAGTATAGAGCCAAGGGCGTGAAGGGTCAAGAACATTCCAAACATTTTGCTATAGAAATGTTTGATATAGGGTAATACAAAACCTGATCGCGCTGGGGCGGACTATGCGCTTGGCAGGAAAGAACTTCGGAAACCAACGGGCGCGCTACTGGGGTGTTCTCAGTAAACTCCCGCTAGCGTCGTCCGCGGCCGTCCGAAGACGGTAAACAACTGGCTGCCTGGCTGCTCCTTCAGCAGCCCGTTCATGCCGGGATTCACATCGGGACGGATGTGGGCGAGGTGCATGCGGAGGCGGGGATGGCCTTCGTCGATCACAGCCTGCGCGGGGCCGTCGAAACTGAACCCAGCGAAGACCAGATCCTCATAGCGCCTTGCGGCGGGCCGGATCACCTCCTCGATCATCTTTGCGGTGATGGGTCCGTACTGCGGGCCGAACACAACTCCCACCGCGGCATCCCCATTCGGGTCATCGTCCGTTTCACCTACGTTGACCCACCGCCCTTCCGAGTGGATGCCGGCCGAACTCCCACTTGCGTAGATCGGGTCCAGGCGCGTGAATTTCAGGTGCTTGTTGTCGGGGAAGCGGACGCCGTCCATCTTGAGCAGGTCCACCATCTTGGCAAGATATGCCTCGACGTTTTGCGCGGACTCGCCCGCCTGGACTTCGCGAATCACGAACGTCTCACCCAAATCATCCGGTTCGCCCGCGAACTGGCCGGTGCTGACCTCGATGGCATCCCCAAGCGACATTTCGGGCGGCTGGACCGCCTCCACGGTGAACGGCCCGCTGACGCGGGTGATCTTGCGGTCCACCTCGGGTTGATCCGTAAGATCTATGGGATCGCCGTTGTGGGTGATCGCAGCGTTTATCTCGTCCATCTTGGACTGCCACGCAGCACGATAGTCCTCGACGGCCTTCTTCAAGTCGTCCGGGTAGTCCGGATCGGTGTCGAAAGGAACCCCACAATGCTGCCACGCGTTTTCTTTGGATGGCAGATCCCAGCGCCTGCGGTCGGCGTCGGTGATGGCCTTCTTACCCGCTTGTTTCTGTTTCAGGCCAAGTTTGCTCCGAAGGTCATTTCGGAGGCGCTCTGAGATTCTCGCTAGCGCCGCGTTGACCGCTGAAAGCCTCTGGTCTAGCACCGCCTCGTGTTTCGCAAATAACGGATCGAGATTCCCATTCTGCGCAATGCTCTTGAGCGTGATGCGACCGACAGTCCTGCACCGGAACCCACCCTCAACACTCTGCTCGTCCCGAAGCCTGTAGTAGTCGTACCGAGCAGTGAGCAGTCGCTGGCGTGCAATCGCGACTGCTACGCGACTGGTGTCAATCGTTATCCATCGTCGGCCCCACTGCTCGGCAACTTGCGCCGTTGTGCCGCTCCCACACGTCGGGTCCAGCACTAAATCGCCAGGACGAGTGCTCATCAAAATGCACCGTTCAACAATTTTAGTCGTCGTCTCGACGATGTATCTCCGGTCCGGCGCGCCCCCGATATCAGTCCAGACATTATTCAGCGGGTAAACCGGAAAGTCATCCACATATCGGACATACCTAAGTGCCTCGTCCTGTGGCAAAACGCGCTCTGCGGCAACCAGGCGTTTCATCCCAACTTCGTTGGTCTTCCACCGGTTCTTCTGGTTCGGCAGGAAACTCTTGCCGCCTGCCTCCACAGGGAACCAGCACGCGGCGCCCTCGCCCTTCTCGCGTCCCATGCTGGCCGACTGAAGTTGGTCGGCCGTAAACAGGCGCGCACCCTTCGGAATCGTGCCCTCCGATCGCTCGTCTTTCAAAAGGGTGCGTCGAAGCCCGGTGGGGAGTTCGACCATCCCGTAGTGCTCTGCTCCGCGCTCCGCTCCCTTGTCCTGATAGACCGGGCTGTAGGTTGTCGACTCACGGTTCCGGCCGTACCAGAGGATGTAATCTGCCACACCAGGGAGGAATAAGTTAGTCGCACTCGTGGTCTTTCGGAGCGTGATCTCCGCGATGAAGTTCTCACGGCCGAAGACCTCATCGAGAACTCCGCGCACTAGATGGACGTTCTCATCCCCGATCTGGACAAACATGCTTCCCGTGTCTGCTAGTAGTTCTTTAGCAGCAATCAGTCGGTCCCGGAGGTACGCGAGGTAGGAGTGGACACCGAGCTTCCACGTGTCCCTGTACGCCTTCACCATCTCCGGCTCGCGCGTTAAGTCCGTCTCTTTGTCATTGACCTCCCGGTTCCGTACCTCGGGCTGGAAGTTGCTCGCGAACCTGATCCCGTACGGCGGGTTGATGTAGATCATCTGCACCTTGCCCGCGAGATCCTCACGCCGCGCCAACGAGGACATGACCTGGAGGCTGTCGCCCAGGATCAGCCGGTTGGACCAGTCCACGTCGTGTTTGTAAAACTGGACGGCCTCGTTGTATTCTTGCTCCGGGTCTGCAAATAGCTGGCGGTTTACGTCCTCCCGCGCCGCGATCTTCAGAATCGCCTGCGCGCTCACACGGTCGTGGATATGGAGTGCCACCGGATCGACGGCGAACGAGCGTGCCTCCCTCTTGCCCGCCCACTCCAGCCACGGTTCGTGGACACGCAACGCCTCCGCGAGCGCGGACGCCTCAGCCTCCGTTAGTTTCCGTTGCCTGGCGGTCGCCAGCAACTCCGGCAACTTGTCTGTGCGGCCTGTCGGGTCGAAACGCAGTTCGGGCGGGCGGCGCGGACTGTACGTGTACTCGGCCTTCGGAATGAGCGGCACGTGCCCTTCGGCGGCGATCTTGGCCGGCGGGTTGTTTTTGCGGGTCGCTTCGGGGAACCTGTAGTCGGTCACCTTGTCGAGATTGCTGTCAGCCGCAGCAGCCTTCACTTTCTTCTTGTTCGCCATGATGTGATTTAGGACAACCAAATGATTTTAGCGGGTTGCGCCCAGGAGTGGGCTGCGGACAGGGAATCGGACCAGCCGGTGCCGACTCTTTTGCGTCACAATGCGTGATCCGATTCCGTGGTCGCGATCACCCGCGCGAAGCCGCGCCGGAACTCGAAGGTGTCCTTGGCCGAAGGCATCTTCAGCACGTGGATGGTGACCGCTCCCAAGACGCGGGTGGTGATCCGGAAGCCTTCACCGGCAGCGACGACGTCGTCTACATCGCAGGTGGCCAACTCTTCAATGAGCTTGACCGCCTCGAACGGATCCGTCTCCGGTTCGTTCTCTTCGGTGCGGATCTTCGCCATGAGCACGGCGTCCGCGTCCTCGCGATTCAGGATCGTCGTCTCGGACTGACCGCGTCCCAACTGCTTCGTCAGGACCTTGCGCCGGCGCTGGCGGTCGATCCACTCGTCGTCCGAGGGGTACCGGACATGAATTGTGCGGCCACCATTGGGGCCAGGAAGTCGCAGGGCAATCGGCCTGCTCGCGTCAAAAACGGGGGTGTCCATAACTGTCGGGTCGTCCTTTCCTACTTAATCTGGGGCCGGGTTGTATATACACAACTCGTATATACTGAAACTGTGCTGGATGGCATTAAGGGCTTCGAATGGGATTCGCACAATGTCGGGCATGTCGCCCGGCATGGCGTCGACCCGGCGGAAGTCGAGGAAGCCTTCGAACAGCCGCATGTAATCATCCCCGCGAAGAGCATGGGGGATGAGAAACGATGGAAGCTATTCGGCACATCCGCTGCCGGACGGTATCTAGTCGTAGTGTTCACGATTCGGGACGACAGGATACGGCCTGTTACCGCCCATACGATGAATCAACGAGAGAGGAAAATCTATGCCCCGGAAATCGACGAGACTCCCTGAGCCCAAATCGCCAGCCGAGGAAACCGACTGGTACGCAAGCCCCGAAGGCCGCCGGCAAACTCAGCGTGAATTCGAACGGGCACTGAAACAAGGCACGCTGGTCCGCTCCTCCGGATCGCGCATACCGCGAACGAATCCCAAAGTCCTAGAAGCGCTGCTGGAACAAGCAAAAGCAAATGCCACCCGCCCGGTGTCGATCCGGTTGTCGATCGCTGATATTGAACTTGCCAAAAGCATCGCGTCGAAGCGGGGGACTGGATACCAGACCGTGCTCAAAGAAGCCATACGCCATGGCCTGAAGCGGGCCGGGTAGCTACTGGCAGATGGTGTCGACGTTGCACTTGGCAACAGCCGAGATGACACCGTTGGTGGTGTCGTAGAGCGGGGTGCATTCGACGGCGACGGTGAGGATCTGGTCCGTCTCCCCGATCTCGACCACTGCGAAGGCGAGCTTCTGCCACGTGATCTGGAGCGAGTTGTTGGCGTCGAAGGTGAGCGTGATGACGGCGGTGCCGGTGGTCTGCGCCTTGAGCTTCGTGTACTCGAGCGACGTGCTGTCGTAGCGCGCGACGAACTTCAGGTTGCCGGCACGGTTCCCGAACTCCAGCCTGCCACGGATCGCGCCGGTCGAACCGTCGCCCGCCGTCTGGAAGCCGGAACCGGGGAAGAAGCCGGCGTCCATGCGCAGGTTGTTCTTCCACCCCGTATCCAGCGACACGATGTTCTTGTTGGTGACGTAGTCGACGCCGTTGATCGAAAGCGTGAGCGACGCGGACGGCAGAAGCTTCTCGACGGTGGCGGCGGGCATGGTGATGCCAGTCGCTGAATCGATGACCTTGCCCGAGCCCGCAAACTCAACACTGATCTTGCTGTTCGCGCGGCCAGGTCCGGACCCTACCGAGATCTGCCACGACTCAATGGCGCAACCGACCGCCTGGCGGTCGAGCACCACACCGGCGCCGGGACGGATCTGCTCGACGAAGGAGAAGTCGGCGTCGTTCTCGGTCGCGAGCTTCGGGTTCGTGCGAGCGCCGCGTTCAGCTTGTTGAACCGCCACATCGTCGCGGCCAATTGCGCCGTGGCGATGTCCGTCTGCTTGCCTTTGCCAAAGCAGACCAGGACTTCCTGCAGCCTAGTCGTGGACATCGGTCTTTACCTCCTGGTTTACTTCCGGCGGCGCGCACTGGCTCCAGCCAGCAGTCATCATCGGAACCAAAACCTCGGGCGTAGCATCGACTTCTTTCGGTTGGCCCTCGCCGAAAGGAGGCATCATCCAAGCCTTGTCCATGTCAGTCGTCTCCAATCTCTGTGAAGGAAAGCGGGACTTCGAAATAGTCCAGCGCCTCCGCATCGGTCTGCCGTTGAATTTGCGGGAGGTCCATCGCGTGGCAGGACGGATGGACTGTGGCATTCTCCATGGCGATGCCGGCCGCTGCGGGAATGCCTTTCGTGATCAGCCGGAACAGCCTGTGATACGCGGTGCACGGATTCGACTCAGGCTTGGCGCGCAGGAACAACGTGACCTGGTGCTTCCACACGTCCACGCCGCCGAACGACCCCGGCCCGGTGCCCTGCCAGACCGCCATGATCGACGGCGCGGGCATCTGGTGAATCGCATGCACGAGGCTGATGTTCTTCGGGTACGAGTCGTGGTAAGGATATTCGCGCGATTTGGGCCATTCAGGACCGCATCGCACTCGACGCCGACGAGGAGAAGGCAATCGAACTCAAGCACGAGCTCTTTAGCGGCCAAGAACGGACCGTGTGGAACCCGTCGCTCACAACAGCGGCAAAGGAGTTCGAGTTTACGGACGCCGAGGTCGCCCGGATAAAAGCCGCAATTGAGACCTGGGACAGTTATGCCGCGGCGGCGGATCGCCGTTGGCTCGAACCATTGATTGAGCCGATACTCGTCTCCTGAACAAGCTCTGAATATCCCGCCGATTCTACGTCGGAAACGCGTAGAAGGGGCCTCTACGGCATTCTCACCACGCAACCGGTGCGCGTAGTTTCCCATGGAAGGAACTCATCTGACACCGCAGTGGTTCGCCATCTACTCCTGCGGTTGTTTCCTAGACCTAGCGAGGTCTTCGACCTCAAACCGACGAGCGTACGTCCGAATCATTTCGTAAAATCCTGAGAATGGCGACAATCCCGGAATTATTGGACGGGCACATCACACTGGAAGTGGAGTGCCTGGATCGACTCTACCTAAACGGCTACATCGGCAAACTGGCGACAGGAGGGGGACTGATGTGGTTCATGCGAGGCCAGTTGGGGAAACCGGTTCCTTCGCCGGCGGTTCTCGGGCAGATCTCGGAACGCTTCCGTGAGGCGGTGAAAACACAAGCGGAGCGCGACCACATTCCGATTTACCAGTTCGACCACAAAGAGAAGAAGGACGACATCGCCAATGAGATTCGACGGCAACGGCCAGTGCGGGATGAGATCGTCTTCATCGGGGTCGCGCAGGAGAAGGCCAAGGCGTTCAACGGGAAGAGGTGAACGGGCAGTTCGAGTTCAACCGGGACAAGACCGTCTACGTCAACCACTACTATTTTTACATCGACGATCAGGATTTCGGCCCCTTGTTTCTCAAGGTATGCAGCTACGCGCCGTGGAGCACGAAGTTGTGTCTCAACGGGCACGAGTGGGCCAAACGGCAATTGGAGAAGAGGAAGATCACCTACGAGGCGTTGGATAACGGATTCCTATCCTGCACCGCACCCGAGCAACTGCAACAGATCTGCGATTCCTTGGGGCCCCAAGACATCGACCGGGTCTTCCGCAAGTGGTTGAAGCGGATTCCATTGCCTTTGCGACCGCAGGACCGGGAAGCGGGCTACGCAGCGGTCAGCCGGTAGTACTTGAACTCGCCCTTCAGATCCTTCCCCGCGGCCTCCCAACTGGCTGTGGGCCAACCCTTACGTCCAACCGATGGAGCGCCGGGTATAAGGACCCGTGCTCGATTTGCAGCAGGTCATTGGGTCCAAACAGCTCTACCCAGCATTCCGCCACACTGGGTAGACGTTCTACCAAGTAATCGGTTGGCCGCCGGACCGTATCAGATTATCCGAGTGGTCCTGTGATCCGTCGCACGTCCGGCGCCGCGGCGATCTGCTTGCCGTCGGCGAAAACGCGCAGTCCTTTGCCGCCGCCGAATTTGGCGCCGCTGCGATCCCACGCGATGGTCAGCATTCTACCGCGGTAACGGACGCGGTCGAGGCAGAACCAATCCCATTCGGCGGGAGCCAGCGGGTTCACTTCGACGATGTTATCGGCGCGAGGACGCAGGCCGGCGAGTCCGGTGATCGCCAGGTCCGCGTAGCCGGAGTGATTGTAATAGTCGCCGCGCCCATAAAACGTGCCCTTCGCGATTTTGCGGGCGCGCGCGTGCCATTCGCCGGTGAAGGGATCGAGATTCTCGTCGATCCAGGGAATCACGCGCCCGCTTTCGAGCTTCAGCCGCTGGCTGCGCGTGTAGATCTGGAGCGTGCGGAAGTAATCGCGCCGGCCGATCGCGTTTTGCGGATATCGGTTCAGGACGTTGGCCAGCGCCCGCAACGCGATGGTGGTGGCGAAGGGCCAGCTCGGGCCGTTCCACTGGCAATCGTCGCCGCGGTCGGCGATCTGGAATTTCGGATGGCGGCGCTCGGCGGTGGCCGGACCGAAGGGCGCATAGAAGCCTTGGGGATCCATGAGCTGCTTCCACGCAATCTCGTAGCCCGCTCGGTGTTCCGGCAAGTCGAAATACCAGGGTGTGAAGCCGATGCTCTCGCGCACATCTGCGGACCGGCCCGACTCGAGAAGCGTTTCGAAGAAGTGGGCGTCTTTGTTCCACAGTCGCTGCTCGACGAGAGTCTTGAGGCGCGCCGCTTTGCCCCTGTATTCGCGTTCCGCATCGCGGTCGCCGGCCATTGCGGCGATGGCCGAAATGGCGGTTGCGTTGCCGAACATGTAGCTGTTGATGCTCGGCCGCAGGTTCTTGACGGACCGGCCGCCGCTGATCGATTCTTCCATCCCGTCCGAGACGTCGCGCTGCCAGAAGAGTCCGGATTCGGTAAGCCGCTCGCGCTCCCAGGCGCGGTAGTCTTCGAGCAAAGCCGCGAGCCACGAGGTCAGCCACTCCCGATTACCGTCCACCAGCCAGCGGCCGTAGAGCGCGGCGGCGGCCCATCCGCTGAACTGGTGAAAGTTGGCGCGAAGGCCGCCGCTGGGCCCGGTGCGCAGCCAGAAACGGACGTAGTCGTCAAGAAACCGGCGGTCGTGGAGCCAGCGGCCTTCCGCCAGGTGATGCCCGAACGCGCAACTGAGCGCGTTGAATTCGCCGGCGTGATTCACGGGCTTCAGGAACTCGGTGACGATGAAGCCGGCGGGCGTCTGTTTGATATGTTTGCGGTAAGTCCACCAGCGGAAATAGTAAGTGGTTTCGAAGTCGTTGTCGGGGCAGGTAAACAGGGGGATGTTGTCCTTCAGGAAATCCCACGCCCGCGCGTCCGGCACGTAGTTCACGACTTCCTCTTTCGCCATTCCGTTGAACTCGTCGATGTAGTGGCGAAACCGTTCGGGTTCGAGCGTGGAGGCAGCGGGTGCCGCGCGCGGCCCGATGAGCAGGGACGCGCCGGCCATTCCGAGAAAGTTCTTTCTGGTCACCGAAACCTTTTTCGATCATACGCTGCCGGGGACCGGTGGCGCGCTTTGGCGGTATACTGCCCGTGAAATGAGTGGAATCAAATGGGCGCGGGTGAGTCTGGCGGGCGCCGGCCTCGCGCTGGCGGTATCGCTGGCGGTTTCGAGTCCGGTCGGCGACGTCAATTCGATCGGAATTCGCATGGTACGGATCCCGGCAGGCAAGTTTCGGATGGGCAGCGCGGCGGCGGGCGACCCGGATGAGCGCCCGGCGCACGACGTGACGATCTCGGGCGAGTTCTCCATTTCGGAAACCGAAATCACGGTCGGGCAGTTCCAGGAATTTCGCGCGGACTGGCAGGACGCCGGCATGTTTTCTCCTTCCACGAGCGGCGTGAGCTGGGAAGACGCGGAGGCGTTCTGCGCCTGGCTCAGCCGCAAAGAGAAGCGCCACTACCGGCTGCCCACGGAGGCGGAATGGGAATACGCGGCGCGGGCCGGCGGGGACGGGCCGTTTGCGGCCGGAGAATCGCCGCTCGAGCCCGGGCAGGCAAACCGTTACGGCGTGAAGAACATGGAGTCGGGAGTGGCGGAGTGGACGCTGGACTGGTACGGGCCGTATTCGGTAGAAGCCCAGACCGACCCGGTGGGTCCGGCGGGAGGAACCGCGCGCGTGGTGCGCGGCGGCGGAATCATGGGCGCGTACGAGAAAGGGCCGTCGGGCTTCACACCCGCGTACCGGCGGGACACCAACCGGGCGAGCATTGCGCCCGGGTTTCGCGGACGCCACGCGATCGGGTTCCGCATCGTGGAGGCTGCGACGCCCGCGACCGCGCCGGTGCCCGTTACGGCGAGGCTGTGGGGACAGTTCGTGAAGCAGGGCGGAACTCCGGGGACCGCGGGTCCGAATCCGAAGCGGCCGTGGTTTCGCCAGCGCAATCTGCTGCCGGCGCCGCCGGAGAATGCCGAGGCCGATGCCATCGCGGCGGCGGGGTTCGATCCGGGCGTGATGGGGCACAACCACTCGCCGGGCGTCGCCGTAATGCCGAACGGCGACGTGCTGGTGGTCGAATTTTCGGCATCGTCGAGCTCCACCGAGTATCTGCCCAATACGACGCTCGTGGCCGTGCGGCGCAGGTTCGGTAGCGACGAATGGGACATGCCGGACGTGTTCTACGACTTTGCGGACGTGAACGACGAATCGCCCATGCTGTGGAACGACGGCGGGGTGGTGCGCTTCTTCGGCGGCGGCGTGGGTCTGAACGGGGTTCCGTTTCGCGCGCAGGTTTCGCGCGACAGCGGCGCGACGTGGACGGTGCCGGAGTTTCCGCTGCTGCGGGGGCCGATCGGCGGGTTCACGCCGCAACCGATCACCAGCGGGTTTCGCGGGCGCGACGGAAAGATGTATGTGGGGATGGACGGGATCGGCGGCGAGTCGCTGTTGTGGGCAAGCGACGACGAGGGCCGGACGTGGGTGGACACGGGCGGCCGGACCGGCGGGCGGCACACGACCTTCGTAGCTCTGAAGGACGGGTCCATTCTCGGACTGGGCGGGAAGAACACCAACATCGATGGGTTCATGCCGCAATCGGTATCGCGCGATGGCGGCAGCACCTGGACGGTGTCGAAGACCCGGTTTCCGGCGCTCGGCAGCAACCAGCGGCCCTTTCTGATGCGCCTCGCGAGCGGGCGGCTCTTCTTCGCGTCGGACTGGCAGGACCGCAGGGGAAAGAAGCCGGCGGGAATCACCGAACGCGGCGCTTTCGTTGCGCTGTCGGACGACGAGGGCGCTACCTGGCGGGCGAAGACCATTCCCGGAACCCTGCCGCACGAAGCGCACGTGCTGCCGGCGCGCAAGGGTTGGGCCGTCGATTTTCACGGTGAGGGAACGCTGGGCTACGCCACCGCCGCACAGGGACCGGACGGACTAATCCACCTGATCACCACCATGAATCATCCGGCGCAGGAATTCGAAATGAACGAAGCGTGGATTCTGACGGACCAGGCCGTGCTGGCGGCGGAAACGGGGGGCGGGAAGCGGGTCCGCAGTTCGATGGCCGGGGCGGAATGGTCGGGCGTGATTACCGCCTCGGGACGCTACCTGCTGGATGGAGTGGAAACGTGGCGGTACGCGAACGGCTCCAAACAGTATGAAGCGACATGGAAGAACGGACTGAAGACGGGAGTCGAAACGTATTGGGACGAAGCCGGACGGAAGCGGTGGGAGTGGCGGCGGGAGCCCGGCGGGGACGTCATCTGGACACAATACTGGCCCGATGGCTCGCTGAAACACGTCTCACGGTCAGGTAATCGGGAGTGACCATTCAGCTCCTGCCTCCAGGTCTCATCCCAACGCCTTTCAGGCGGTGAGCTGGCAGCTCAAGTGCTTGACACACGCGACATAACACCTGAAGTACCACGCGATCTGGATTACGAAGTGTCGGCACAAGGTATTGAAGGGAAGGGTAGCGGAGCGTGCGCGAGATCTGATCCGGCAGATCTGTCAAGCACGAGAGGTGGTGATCGTCCGTGGGGCGGTGTCCCCGGACTATATCCACATGTTGCTGTCGGCGCCCCCGCAATTGTCGCCAGCCAAACTGGTGCAATACATCAAGGGACGGTCGTCGCGAAGCCTGCAAGACGAGTTTCCCGAATTGCGAAAGCGGTCCGGGGGCAGCACCTGTGGGCGCGGGGGTACTTCTGCGCGACGGTGGCCGCGGGGGATGAGGAAATCCTGTGGCATAAACATATTTGCCACAACATGTTCTGGCCGGCAAGGAGCACGGCTTCCGCTATGACAGAGTGTAACCAATCTACGTTCGAGTTTGCCGTCCATTTTCCGCGCCAAGTGGTCGCCCGATTTGACGGCGGGACGATTACCACCGACAGCGGTGGGTTGCTGCTACGGGAGACCGACCGTCGACTGAATCTGCTGCCGCGATTGGCCGAATGTTTTCTGGACGCCCGCAATCCGGTATTCGTGGAGCACTCCGTAGAGCAACTGGTGTCGCAGCGGATCTACGGCCTGGCGCTGGGCTATGAGGATTTGAACGATCACGAGCAACTGCGGCAAGACCCGCTATTGCGGGTCTTGGCGGGTAAAGCCGATGTGGAGGACAGTCCGCTGGCCGGGAAAAGCACGCTGAACCGCCTGGAACTGAGCGACGGCACGCCGAACCGGTACAAGAAGATCACCTTCTGGAGAGCGGGCATCGACGAGTTGTTGGTGAAGGTATTCCTGGAATCGCATCCTACCGCGCCAGAGGAAATCATCCTGGATGTGGACGCCACCGATTTTCCGTTGCATGGTCAACAGGAGGGGCTCTGGTGGAGATTCAACGAATCGTGGGGCAGATCCGCGCAGCCTGGCCGGAGGTGAGGATCATTTTGCGTGGCGACTCGGGCTTCTGCCGCAATGAGTTGATGAGCTGGTGTGAAGAGAATCGAATCGAGTACGTGTTCGGTTTGGCGCGCAATCAGCGACTGCGGCGGATCATCGGGCCGCAGATGTGGCAGGCGACGGAGCAGTGGGGCCAGACCGGCAAGCCGGCGCGGGTGTTTACCGAGTTCTCTTACCAGACCAGGAAGCGGAAGAAGGGCGGCTGGGCCCGGGAGCGGCGCGTGGTGGCCAAAGCCGAACACATCGACGGCAAAGAGAATCCGCGCTTTGTGGTGACGTCCCTGCGAGCGGAACGATGGGCGGCGCAAGCGCTGTACGAAGAACTCTATTGCGCCCGCGGAGAGATGGAGAACCGGAGGAGCAGTTCAGTCTGTTTGCCGATCGCGTCAGCGCCGAAACGATGAGAGCGGATCCGATGCGGATGTACTTTTCGGCCATGGCTTACGTGCTGATGTGCGGTTTGCGTCGATTGGGTTTGAAGAACACGGAGATGGCGCAGGCACAAGTGCCTACGATTCGCACGCGGTTGCTGAAGATCGGCGCGCGGGTCCGGGTGAGTGTGCGACGCATTTACCTGTCGATGGCGGCGAGTTATCCGTGGAAGAGTTTGTTCGCGCAGGTGTACGACAGCCTGCAAGCGACGGCCGTGCCGGGCAGTTAACAGGCCAGCGTTCCTGTTTCGACTTTATTGCCGGCACCCAGTCTCAGCGTCCCCACCGAAATGCCGCGTATCTTAGCCCACAGGGGCGGCGGGATCTTGGATCAACGAATTGCGCCGAGTGGATCAGTGGGTCATGGGATAGACGACGTAGTTGATGCCGACGCGCATGGCGAGGCCGGAGAATTTCTCCGGATAGCGGGGGTCGTCGGCCCATTCCCAGGCGTCGCCGAGATCCATATTGAGGCAGATGGCGACCATGATGCGGCCCTTATCGTCGTAGATGGCGCGCCAGCGGGGGGTGATGCCGTCCTGCTCGTAGGTCCGGCCGGAATTGAGGTATTGGACGCCGGGCACCTGAAAGCGGTCGTCGAGGTCGTAGATGAGGTGAAAGATGGGATCGTTATCGGGGATGTCGACGATCTCGCGGTCGGGCAGCACCTCGCGCATGCCGGCGACGAAATTGTCCCACTGGTCGGTGCCGTGGAAGTCGTCCACCATGAGGAAGCCGCCACGGAGGAGGTACTCGCGGAGGGCGGCGGCGTATTCGCCGGAGGGGCCCCAGCGGCCGACTTCGACGCCGTAGAGCCAGGGCCAGTCGTAGTGGTCGCCGTCTTCGGGATTGACGCCCTGCTCGACGGAGCGGGTATGAACGCGGGTGAGGCGACGGACGGCCTGGACGAAGTGGCGGTCGGAACGGGGGTAGTCGGTGGTCCAACTGGTGAAGCCTTCGCGCCAGTTGCCGAAACCGCCGCCGCGCCGGCCGAAGCCCCCGCGCCGGCCGAAGCCTCCGCGGCTGGCGCCATCGGGATAGATGAGGCGGCCGAAGACCCACTCGGTCTTTTCGTTCCAGTCGGGCGGGATGGGGAAGTTGTCGTACTGGCGGGTGGCGAACTGGCGGAAGGGCCGCTGAAAGGCGAACAGCGATGCGGCGGCGAGCAGCACCAGGACGGTGAGGTAGCGCGACACGACAGGATAGCCCTCAAACGAAGCATAGCACTGCGGGACACGCCGTGTGAGATGATCGACTTGAAATGGCGGAATTGCTGACGGTAGTTGCCGAGATGGTGGCGAAGCCGGGAAAAGAAGCGGAACTGCGGAGCGCGGCGCTCGCTCTGGTGGAGCCGACACGGAAAGAAGAAGGGTGCGTGCAATACGACCTGCACGTACACACGGACGACCCGGGACGGATCGTGTTCTACGAGAACTGGGCCTCGGCGGGCGACCTGGAGCGGCACGCGGCGTCGGACCACCTGAAGGCATTTCGTGCGCGGTCGGGTGAATTTCTGGCCGAGGCGGCGCGGGTGGAGACCTATCAGCGGATCGCATGACGGCGAAGCGGTACCGCATCCTGACGAACCGCAAGCGGGCGGTGGTGGCGCTGGCGCACTCGGTGGGGTTTCTGGGACTTGGGGCGGGACGAAGAGCGATGGTACTTCGGGTTCTGCCTGGTGAGCGCGGCGTTCGGGCTGGCGCGGCAGGTGGCGGGCGATCCGCCGATGCACTATGCGGTGTATGTGAGGGTGGCGATGCTGGGGTGCGCGGTGTTGACTGGGATTAAGATGGCGGCGAGTTTTGCTGTGAGGAGATCCAGCGTTTGACCGAGTGGTTCGCTCGCGCCGTCTTGCACGTGAGCAATGTCGACGCATCGATCCGCTTCTACGTGGACCGTCTCGGCTTCTCGAGCCCCTGGCGTTTCGAGGAGGACGGCAAGACCTTCGTCGCCCAAGTGGAGCGGCAGGGCTGCGCGCTGATCCTTTCCAGCCACTGGCCCGAGAAGGCGGGCAAAGGATTGATGTTCATCTCGTTGAACGTGGAGCCGGAGACACACGAGGCCTCAGTCGCGGCGCTCGATGCGCTGCGGGCCGAGCTCGAAGCCAAGGGCGCTCCGGTCAAGGACGGCCGGTGGGGCTACCGGCTGCTGGTGGTCGACGATCCCGACGGCAATCAGCTGTTCTTCAACTATCCGAACGCAACAACAACCGCGGAGAGTTAGCGCGTGTCGCGACGCCGCCGGCTACGGCAACACACTTTGGCAAGACACTCCAAAGCTTCGCTCTCGTCGATGCTACGCACCTGGCGGCTGCTTGCGAGCTTGGCTGGCAGACCGGGGTTACCCGGTCGAGGCTTTGCGGCAAGCCGGCTTGGTGAGCGCCGCTGGCTACGACACCTACCGGCACCGCGTGGTGTTTCCGCTGGAAGGCAATCTCTATGGCCGCAGTCTGTCTGCGGCGGCGCCACCGCATCGTTTCTTGCCGGCCGCGAAGGGCGGCTTATATTCATGGGACCAGGCCCGGCGGTATCCCGAGTTGATTCTGGTTGAGGGCCTGTTTGACTACGCCGCCTTATGGCAGGCCGGCTTTGAAAATGTCACCTGTTCGTTAGGTGTGAATCTCAATGCGCGCCAGTTCCGTCAACTCGGCGACGACCGGCGAACCGTCTACCTGGCCTTTGATGCGGATGCGAACGGCAGCGGGCAGAAAGCCGCACAATCGCTTGCCGGCCGGCTCTCCGGGCAAGGTGTAGACGTCCGTACCGTCACGCTGCCCGCCGGCCATGATCCGAACAGCTTTTTCGTCCGAGGCGGCGATGCGCATCAGTTCCAGTCACTGCTGGAGGCAGCGCGATGATGAGCTTCCGCGTAGTTTCCACTCCTTCCAACAACCATGTGCGCTGCCCGTACCGCATTGTCGAACAGGCCACCGGCCGTGAGATCGACTGGATTAACCAGTATCTCGACTACGAGATGCTCAGACGCCTGGCCGACACCACCCTGCGCACTTATGCGCACGAACTGTTGCATTTTCTCCGGTGGTGGGAGAGTGTTCACCACACTGACGTGGTCACCAAAGATGCCCTCACCGCAACGACGCTGCTGGACTATGTGCGGTTCCAGTCGGGCCAGGAACGCGAACTGACTGGCGCCACCATCAATCAGCGCGTCGCCCTCGTCGATCGCGCCTTGCGGATTCCCAGCGTATCGTTCCGCATCAACTGAGGCACACATATGCCACTGGGATGGTGCGCGCGGGCGTCAGCTTGCCTGCCCTGATGACGCTCCTCGGCCACGTTAAAGCCGAGATGAGCATGAAGTACGTCCAGGTCGCCGGCGACGATTTGCAACGTGAGCTCCACCTGGCCCGCTCGCGGCCCCGGCATCTGGTGCCACAACCGAAAGCGCCAGCGATGTCGCCGCGGGCAGGCCTGGATGGCCTTGCCGATGCCCTCCTGTTCGCTCAACACGCCATCGAGATGTTCCGCCGTTCCCTGCCAGACGGCCCTCCCCGCCGCTGCCTTGATCGACTCTCCAACCGATTGACCAAAATCCTCTCCGAGGCTCGCAAACTCAACCCCGCTGGATAACGGGCAGAGATTGGCCGGATAAACGCATAATGATGAGATTGGCGGAGTGTACTTACCTCCTCACCCACGCCACGGCCTTTACCGACGCTCCCGCCGGGCCGGAGGAATGAGCGGCGTGTGGTGCTTGAAGCGGTCCCGGAGGCGCCAAGAACGCGCCGCTTTCCTACTGGGTGGCGGGGTAGAAGCGGACGACGTGGGGATGGGGGAGAGTAGCTCGGCGACGTCCGCACGCCGCTCTCCCGGGCCGCGATCTACACTTGCGGGTCCGTCTTGCTGTCGGAGCTTGTCTTCCTTCTGCGCCTCGCATCCCGTGTCAGACGCGCCAGACTGCCGGCGAGGAGATTCGTCCGAGGACCGTGGACTGGCCGGCGATCCGGGCGTTCATTATCTGCCTCGCGGCCGTGAGCCTGACGGTGTTTTTCATTCACAGAATTGTCGGGCATGGGCGCAAGATCGCCGAGCACAAAACCATTGCGGCCTAACGCCCAAATGGCACGCGGGAATGTGTTGCGAGCCGGCCCAATCGTCATCGTTCCGCCCTGCTTGGCTAAGTTGGCCAAGCCAGGCTACAATAGGCCGTGGAGGAGGACGCATGAAAGTCAACATGCTGGAGGCTAAGAATCAGCTCTCGCGGCTCGTCAAGGAAGCTCTCGCAGGCGAGGATATCGTGATCGCCAGCAACGGCGAACCGATGGTCAGGCTGGTGCCAGTCGCCAGGCGAGGCCATCTGGGTGGTTGGGGCAAGTTGAAGAAATTCAGAGCCTCTATCGACGCGGCCTTCACCCCGGAGCTAGATGCACAAATCGCCAGGAGCCTCGAGGGCCAGATGTGAGACTGCTCCTTGATACTCAGGTGGCGCTCTGGTGGCTCACCGCCAGCCCGCGGCTCTCCAAGTCCTCGCGGGAGTTAATGGTCAGCTCGCCGTGTGCTGTGTCGGTCGCCAGCATTTGGGAGGTCGATCTCAAGCACCGCCTGGGTAAATTACCGATCGCACCGGCGCGCTTTCGTGATGAGATGGGGTCAGCAGGAGCCGCGGTTCTATCGGTAACCGTCGAACACGTCTTGACCCGCGTGAAAGCTGCGGAGTCTCACCGCGATCCGTTCGACCGCCTGCTGTTGAGCGTGGCCGAAGCTGAAAACCTCGTACTCCTCACGGCGGACACCGCGCTCATCGCGCTTGGGCGTCAGGAATCTCGTCTTCCCATCCGGCCCGCGTAACAATTTCCCGCAGCCATCGTTGGTGCCACGAAATGCGGTTTGTAAGCTACGTCGAAGCGAAGAGGACCCACTCGCCTGCGGTTTCGAAGGCCGACCCGCGCCAGTTTGTCAGTCCCCGGCTAAAGTCGAGGCTAGTCGCGCAGCTCTACGATGGTGGCGCCGGCGCCGCCTTCGTGTTGGGTTGCCGGGTAGAAGCGGGCGACGTGGGGGTGGCGGGAGAGGAGTTCGGCGATGGTTTTCTTGAGGACGCCCATGCCATGGCCGTGGACGATGCGGACGCGGCTGGCGGTGGCCATGACGGCGCGGTCCAGGAACTCGTCGACGGCGTCGCGCGCTTCTTCGGCGCGCTGGCCGATGACGTTGATCTCCTGGTGCACGGGGTTGAGCTCGGGGGCGGGTTTGTAGGTCACGTTCTTCGGCAGCTTGCCGGAGGAGGCGGCGCTCTCGGGGAGGACTTCGAGCACGTCGTCGATTGAGACCTGCATCTTCATGAAGCCGGCCTCCACTTCGAGGCGGCCGTTGCCGAGGAGACGGCGGACGCGGGCCGGGTCGCGCACATCGCGCAGGCGCACGCGCGCTCCCTCTTCGATGCGGGGGGCGGCGATGCTGCCCTGGCGCGAATCCTCTTCCGTGGAGAGGACGGTGGTGTGAAAATCCTCGCGCAGCTCGCGCTTGGTTTTGGCGATGCGGCGCAGGGCTTCCTGTTCGGCTTTTCGGCGGTCTCCGCTCTGCGTAATCTTGCCGATGGTCTCGTTAGCAGTTTCTTCAAAGCGCGCGAGGGCCGCGTCGGTGCGCCGCTCCAGCTCCTTCAGCTTGGCCGATTCGCGCTTCTCCCATTCGGCCGCCAGCTCCCTGCCCTGCCGTTCCAGGTCGGCGATTTTCGCGCGCAGCGTCTGCTCGAGCGCGCCGGTCTCTTCGATGCGGCGGTGCAGCTCGGAAAGGAAGCGGGTGACGTCGCGCTCGCGGTCGCTCATGGAACGGCGGGCGCGCAGCATGATGTCTTCCGGCATGCCGAGGCGGGTGGCGATGTCGAGGCCGGCGGATTTGCCGGGCAGCCCGAGCTGCAAGCGGAAGGTGGGCTCGAAGGTTTCTTCGTCGAAGCCCATGGACCCGTTGACCACGCCTTCGGTGGAGGCGCCGTAAATCTTCAGGTTCATCAAGTGGGTGGAGACGAGGGTGAAGGCTCCGGACGTGCGGAAATGCTCGACGATGGCGACGCCGAGCGCGCCGCCTTCTTCCGGGTCGGTTGCGGAGCCGAGCTCGTCGAGCAGCACGAGCGAATCCGGGGTCACGTCCAGCGCCATCTCGCGAATGTTGGAGACGTGCGCGGAAAAGGTGCTGAGGTTTTCCTGGATGGACTGAAAATCTCCGATGTCGGCGAGCACCTGCTCAAAGAGCGGGAACTCGGCCTCGGCGGCGGGCACGGGGATGGCCGCCTGCGCCATGAGGGTGAGGAGTCCGACGGTTTTGAGGGTGACGGTTTTGCCGCCGGTGTTGGGGCCGCTGATGAGCAGGGTGCGGCGGTCGCGCGAAAGCTCGAGGCTGACGGGAACGGCGGCTTTGCGCTTGCGGCGCAGCACGTCTTCGAGGAGGGGATGGCGGGCGTCGCGCAGCATGAGTTTGTCGCCGAAGCGGGGGACGACGCAATCGAACTCCGCGGCGAAGCGTCCCTTGGCGAAGACCAGCTCGAGCTCGGCCATGGTGACGAGCGTCTGGCGAATGGAATCGGAGTACCCGCGAAGGCGCTCGGTCATCTCGCGCAGGATGCGGTGAACCTCGCGCGCCTCCTCTTCGAACAGCCGCACCAGTTCGTTATTGAGGTCGATAGTTTCGAGCGGCTCGACGAAGAGGGTATGGCCGCTGGAGCTGGCGCCGTGGATGACTCCATCGAGCTTGCGCCGCTGGCCGGCGATGACGGGGACAACGAAGCGCTCGTTGCGGATGGTGACGAACTCCTCCTGGAGCACGCCTTCCTCGCGGTGGGCGCGCAGAAAGCGTTCGAGCGATTCCTGAATGGATTTCTTCTGGCGCTCGATATCGCGGCGGAGGCGGGCGAGGGCGACGGAGGCGCAGTCGGCAACGCTGCCGTCGGGAAGGATCTTGCCGTCGAGCTCTTTGAGCAGGTTGCGAAAATCTCCGATAGCGGCGGCGCGGCGGCCGAGGCGTGGAAAGCGTTCGGCGGCGGCGGTGAGGACGCTTTTGGCGTCGGCGGCGCGGTCGAGGAGGGCGAAGACGTCGAAGATCTCTTTGGGGTCGAGGCTGGCGCCTTCGATGCGCAGCTTGTGCACGGCCTCCTGGGTATCGGGGAGGCCGCCGAACTCGACGCGGATGGCGGCGCCGCGCGCGGCGGGCTGGGGCTGCGCGGCGAGGCGCAGGTAGCCGATGGCTTCGCCGGCCTCCTGGAGGTCGTCGACGAGGCGCTGCCGGTCGTGATGCGGCTCCACCTTTTCAAGTTCGCGCCGGCCCGCCGGGCTCGGCACGTAGCGGCCCAGCACCTGCCGCATGGCTTCGAATTCCAGGACTTCCGCGCTCGTTTTCACTTCAGGATCCTATGAATTTGCGGCGCCGGCGGAACGCTTTTTCGATCACGCCGAGCGTGCCTTCGGTGATTTGGAGGCGGCCGAGGTCGCGCCGCCGCACCCATTCGACACGGGCCACGTCGTCGCCCGCGCACAGCTCGCCGCCGGTGACGCGGCAGACATAATCGGCGAGCACGTAGTGGTATTCGGCCCGTCCGGCGGCGTCGGGCATGATGCGCTCGAAAATCTCGAACAGGCCCAGGGGCTCCACGTCGAGCCCGGTCTCCTCGCGCACCTCGCGCACAACCGCCTGGTGCAGGGTCTCGCCGAGTTCGAGGGCGCCGCCCGGCAGGCTCCAAAAGCCCATGAGGGGTTGGCGGCCGCGCTGCGCCATGAGGACGCGGCCGCGGTCGAAAAGGATGGCGCCGACGCCCACGATGGGCCGGTTGGGATACCGCCGCTCATCGACCGGGGTCAATAAGATCCTTTGACGTCCAGGCGCGCGCGCAGCACGGATCCCGAGCCGGTGATGAAGAGCGAATGCAGGTCCGGATCGCCGAACCCGATGTTGGAAACGCGGTCGTGCATTTCGATTTTTCGGATCAGCGCGCCTTCCGCGGAGTAGATCAGGATGCCGTCGGTAACGACGTACAGGTTGCCCTTCTCGTCGGTACGCAGGCCGCCGGGCGGAGCGGGGAGTTTGGACAGCAGCACGCGTTCGTTGGAGACGCCGCCGTTTTTGGAGACGTCGTAGACGCGGACGTTGCGCTCGTCGCTATTGGCTACGAAGAGCAGCCGCCCGTTGGCGGAGAGGGCTATGCCGTTGGGCCGGCCGGCGGGCCTGGCGATCAGCTCCACGGGGCCTCTCGGCGGAATGTGGTACACGCCGTAGAAATCGAGCTCGCGGTGGTCTGCCTGTTCGCCGAAGGCGGGGTCGGTGAAGTACGCGTGTCCGTTCTTCGAGACGACGATATCGTTGGGGGCGTTGAGGCGCTTGCCTTCCCATTTTTCCGCCAGCACCTCGAGGGCGCCCTTCTTGTCCATGCGGGTGACGCGGCGGGCGTGGGTCTCGCAGGTATAGAGACGGCCGTCCTCATCGAAGGCATTCCCGCTGGGGCCGCCGGCGTTGGCGCGAAGCACGTCCACGGGCTGGCCCGGCACCCAGCGCATGATCTTATTGGCGGGCGTATCGCTGAACACGAGGTAGCCGTCTTTGGCGCACCATGCGGGTCCTTCGGTATAGCCAAGGTTCTTGGCCAGTTGATCGATTTGTATTTCGGTGAAGTCCTGGGCGGCGGCGAAAACGGCGAACAGGCCGAAGAGCGCGGCGCGCTTCATCGGCTGTCGGTCTTCTCTTTCAAGGCGATGTTGTTCACCACCTTTTTGACGCCCTTCACCTTACGGGCGATTTTGGTCGCCTTTTCCTTTTGCCGTTCGGTGTCCACGACGCCGCTGATTGTCACGACGCCCTGCTTCACGTCCACCTTCAGCGCTCCGCCCTTCACTTCGGCGTCGGCGGAAAGCTTGATCCGGACATTGTCGTTGATTGCGCCGTCTGTAGGCGGGTCCGCTGCCAGGGCGACGCCGGCCAGCAGAAGTGCAGCCATCAGAACAGCCACAAATTTAAGCATCGTCTTCTCCGGCCATTGTACGCCAGTCGAGCGCATCGAGAAAGGCGGCCTTTCCGCGCCAGCCCGGCTGCACGCGAACGTGCAGGTCGAGGAAGATCTTAACGCCGAAAATGCGCTCCATTTCCTGCCGCGCGAGGGTGCCCACCTGCTTGAGCATGGCGCCCTTGCTGCCGATGACGATGGCCTTCTGGCCGTCGCGTTCCACGCGAATGGTGGCGTAGATGCGCGTGAGGCGGGGCGTTTCCTCCCAGCGGTCCACGGTCACGGCCACCGAATGGGGCACCTCCTGCTGGGTGGCGAGGAGGACTTTTTCGCGGATCAGCTCGCCGGCAAGGAAGCGTTCCGGCTGGTCTGTGACGTGGTCTTCCGGGAAGTACGCAGGGCCCACGGGGAGCCTTTCGAAAATCTCTTTGCGCAGGATATCGAGCCCCTGCCCGCGCGCCGCCGAGATGGGCACGAAGGCCGCGAAATCGTAGAGGAGCCTGTACTGCTCGATGAGGGGAAGGAGGCGGGCCTTCTCCTTCACCAAGTCGATTTTATTGAGCACCAGGAGGACGGGGGAGGTCACGCGGCGCAGGATGTCCACGGCTTTGCGGTCCTGATCCAGGAGCTTATGCGCGGCGCCGGCGACGAAGAGCAGGAGGTCGCGCTCCTCGAGGGCGTTGCGCACGCTGTCCATCAAACGCTTATTGAGCGCGGTATCGGCTTTATGGATTCCGGGCGTATCGATGAACACGACCTGGGCTTCGGGGGTGGTGAGGACGCCCTGGATGGAGGTGCGGGTGGTTTGCGGCTTATCGGCGACGATGGCCACCTTCTGGCCCACCAGCGCATTCAGCAGGGTGGACTTGCCGGCGTTGGGGCGTCCGACGATGGAAACGAAACCGGAGCGGAAATCTTCGTTCATTGCGCAACCGCTTCCGGGCGGCTCAAGCGCACCTGGCCCACGCGCAGGTCGTCACTGGCCAGCACTTCAATTCGCAATCCGTCACGCTCCACTTGTTCTCCCGGCTTGGGGACGCGCCCCAGCCACTCGGTCACGAGGCCGCCCACGGTTGTGGATTCGATATCTTCCTCCGGACGAAAGGACTGGAACAGGTCTTCGACGCGGCCGAGGTCGAAGTTGCCGGAGACGATGTAGCCGCCCTGGCCATCTTCCTGCACGTCGCTGCCGGGCTCGTGTTCGTCGCGGATCTCGCCGATGATGACTTCGAGCAGGTCTTCCATGGTGGCGAGCCCGGCGGTATTGCCGTACTCGTCGATGACGATGACCATGTGGGTGCTCTCGGCCTGCATCTGCCGCATCAGGTCGCTCACGGGCTTGGTTTCGGGAACGAAGGAGATGGGCCGGACCAGCTCGCGCACGGTATGCTTTTCGCGCTCCCCCTCTTCGAGCTCGAACATATCGCGGACGTGAACGAAGCCGATGATTTCGTCGATGTTGTTTTCAAAGATGGGAATGCGCGAATACTGTTCGTTGATGACGAGCTGGCGGAGCTGCTCGAGTGTGGCGTCGGCGGAGACGGCGACCATGTTGGGGCGGGCCGTCATGACTTCGCGCGCGACTTTATCGCCGAACTCGACGACGCTCTGGATGAGCTTGCGGTCTTCCTCTTCGATGAGTCCCTCCTCGGTGCCGGCGGAGATGAGCGCGTCGATGTTGTCCGCGGAGGTAGGGCGCTCTTCATCCATGGGGGTATCGTCGGAGAGGTCGATCAGGGTCTGGAAGAATCCGAGCAGGGCAACCGGGGGCCGCGCCAGCAAGGCGAGGCCGCGGAGAAGGGGCACGAGGGGCAGCAGCCAGCGGCCGGAAGTGCGCCGGTAGAGCAGGTGGGGCAGGGCGTAGCCGAACGACACCATCACCAGCCACGCCGAGCCGAGGGCCTGCCAAAAGATGGCCGGGTGGGGCGGCTCGCCGTCGGCAAGCCAGGCGAAGAACATCACGCCGAGCAGCACCAGCAGCGTGTGTTTGATGAGGGAGAAGCTGCCGGTGCCCTGTTCGGGCTTGAGGGCGAGGCGGTCTTCGAGGGTGTCCTTGAAAAAGGAGAGGGCCGGAAGGTCGCGGGGGCGCAGGCGCATGCTCTCGAGGTACAGCAGTTGAACGAAGGTAACGAGGCCCAGCAGCGGAACGGCGACGACGGTGGCGAGGGCGAAGGCGTAGATCACCGGCGCACCCGCTCAATCACGCTTTCGGGAAGCTTGAGTTGCGCACGCCAGCGCTTTTCGGCGCGGGCCATCGCGCCCGAATCGGTTTCGTGGTCCATGCCGAGCAGGTGGAGCACGCCGTGGAGCATGAGGAGGCGGACCTCCTGCTCGGGGGTGTGTCCGAATTCGTGGGCCTGGGCGCGGGCGCGCGCGGCCGAGATGGCGATGTCGCCGAGGCCGTCGCGGGCGGGCGGCGCGGCGGGAAACGAGAGGACGTCGGTGGGGTAGTCCAAGCCGCGGAAGTCGCGGTTGAGGCGGCGCATTTCGGCATCGCCGGTGACGAGGCAAGCGAAGGAGCGGCCTTTGGCGACGTCGCGCTGGAGGCGGCGGGCAAAGGCGGCGAGGGCTCGCGGCCGCAAATCGGCGGCGGCCCTGCGGAGTGTTACCGTACTGCCATCGTTGGAAGACATCGCGGTCGCTCAGGCCTGGGGAGCGGTTTCCGGCGCCGGAGTTTCCGGATCGCCCAGCTTCAGTGTGAGCTGCCGGCCGGCCCCGACGGTTTCGTTGTACTTCTCGTAGGCCTTCACAATTCGCTGCACCAGTGTGTGGCGGACGACGTCCTTCTCGTCGAACTGCACGAAACTGATCCCGGGCACGGACTTCAGCACTTCCGTGGCCTCGAGAAGTCCGCTGCGGCGCGCGTTGGGCAGGTCGATCTGCGTGACGTCGCCGTTGACCACCATTTTGGAATTGAAGCCCTGCCGGGTCAGGACCATTTTCATCTGCTCCGGCGTGCTGTTCTGGGCTTCGTCGAGAATGATGAAGCTGTCGTTCAGGGTGCGCCCGCGCATGAAGGCGATGGGCGCCACTTCGATCACGTTGCGCTCGAGCAGTTTTTCCACGCGGTCGCTGTCGAGCATATCGTAGAGTGCGTCGTAGAGAGGGCGCAGGTAGGGGTCCACCTTTTCCTGGAGCGTGCCGGGAAGGAAGCCGAGGCGCTCGCCGGCTTCGACTGCCGGACGGGTCAGGATGATGCGCGCAACCTGCTTGGCGATGAGCGCCGACACCGCCATGGCGACGGCGAGGTAGGTTTTGCCGGTTCCGGCTGGACCGATGCCGAAGACCAGGTCGTTGCGCTCGATGGCGTCTAAGTAACGCCGCTGGTTGACGGATTTGGGAGCCAGGACCTTCTTGCCGAAATTTCGCTGGCGGCCGCTCTGCACGAGCGACCGGAGGGAAACTTCGGGGTCGATGGTGACGACGCGGAGGTAACTGTTCAGGTCGCCGTTATTGAACACGTGGCCCTCGCGCGTAAGCGTATTGTAATCGTCGAGGATACTCTCCACGCGCGAAACGTTATCGGCTTCGCCTTCAATCTCGAGGCTGTTATCGACTAACTGGGTGTGAACGCCCAACCCGGATTCGATGAGCCGGATATTTTCATCCCGGGTTCCGAAGAGGCTTTCGACGCCTCGCTGAATGCGCACAGATGCTTTCATTGAGTTCGTTGCTGGCTACCTCCAAACAGGGTAAGACGAATACGGAGGACGTACAGATGGGAAAAATCCGAACCTGCGACAACCCGCGCCCGCGGGTCCCTGGTTTGCATCTACTTGAATTATAGCCCGTCCTCCGCGGGAAAACAGGGCGGGGGGGCAAATCGGGCCGACAGCGCCCGGGAAGCGCAACATGGCTTTCTTAGACGTCGAGGTTCTTGACGTCGAGCGCGTTTTCTTCGATGAATTTGCGGCGGCTTTCGACGTCTTCGCCCATGAGGGTGGAGAAGATTTGTTCGCTGAGTACGACGTCCTCGAGGCGGACCTGAAGGAGGGTGCGCTTATCGGGGTTCATGGTGGTTTCGGCGAGCTGTTCCGCGTTCATCTCGCCCAGCCCCTTGTAGCGCTGCACGGAGGCGTCCTTCTTGCCCTCGTTTTTGACGTAGTTCAGGAGCGCGCTCCAGTCCGGCAGGACTTCGCGGTGTTCGTTCTTGACGACGGCGAAGGGGGGCGAATTGTAGCGGGCGACGACGCGGGCCTGCGCGCGGAAGCGGCGGTATTCGGGCTGGGCGGCCAGGGCCATGCCGATGGCGCGTTCGGCGTGGGTGGAATCGCGAAACATCACATCGTAGGAGGAATGCTCTTCATCGCGGCGGATCTGGGGCTTGAGCCCGAGCTTTTCGAGCGCCTCGAAGACGGGACGGAGGTTGGCCTCTTCCTGGAACTCGGCTTTGTGGTCCACGCGGAACTCGATATTGGACAGGACTTCCACGACGCGGGCATCGCGCATGCGCCGTTCCACCTTGTGGAACATCTGCTCGTACTCGTCCAGGCCCATCAGGAAAGTGCGCAACTCCGTCCCTTCCAGCACGGCTTTGGCGCCGGGGCCGGAGGCGGGCGCCTGGATCTCGACACGGAGATTTTCCGTGGCGCGGCGCATGATCTCCCGGGTGAATTCCTTTTCGTCCTTGATGTACTTCTCGTTCTTGCCTTTCTTGATGCGGTAGAGGGGCGGCTGCGCGATGTAGACCCGGTTTTTCTGGATCAGCTCGTTCATGTGCCGGAAGAAGAAGGTGAGGAGGAGGGTACGGATGTGCGATCCATCGACGTCGGCGTCGGTCATGATGATGATCTTGCCGTAGCGGAGGCGGGTGGAATCGAAATCGTCCTTGCCGATGCCGGTGCCGAGGGCGGTGATCATGGCGCGGATTTCCTCGTGCCCGAGCATTTTGTCGTAGCGCGCCTTTTCGACGTTGAGGATTTTTCCTTTGAGGGGAAGAATGGCCTGGAAGCGGCGGTCGCGACCCTGCTTGGCGGTGCCGCCGGCGGATTCGCCCTCGACCAGGAACAGCTCACAGCGCTCGGGATCGCGCTCCTGGCAATCGGCGAGCTTGTGGGGCATGCCGCCGGATTCGAGGGCGCCCTTGCGGCGGGTGAGGTCGCGCGCCTTGCGGGCGGCTTCGCGGGCCCGGGCGGCCTCGATGGCCTTGCCGACGATCTTGCGGCCGACGGTGGCGTTCTTGTCGAAGTATTCGCTGAGCTTCTCGTTGACGAACTGGGTCATGAAGCCGGCGATGTCGCTATTCAGCTTGCCCTTGGTCTGGCCTTCGAACTGGGGCTGGGGGACTTTGACGCTGACGACGGCGGTGAGGCCTTCGCGGACGTCGTCGCCGGTGAGGTTTTCCTTAACGTCCTTGAACAGGCCCTGCTGCTGCCCGAAGGCGTTGATGGTGCGGGTGAGGGCGGTGCGGAAGCCGGTGAGGTGGGTGCCGCCATCGACGGTATTGATGTTGTTGGCGAAGCTCGAAATATTTTCGCCGTAGCTGTCGTTGTATTGCAGCGCGACTTCCATGCTGAGCGTGCCGCCGTTGGGCAGATCGCGATCCTGCTCGAAGTGAATGGGCTTCTCGTGGAGCACGGTCTTGCCGCGGTTGAGCAGCCTGATGAATTCCGCGATGCCGCCGCTGTAGAGGAACTCGGTGACCTTTTCGGGATCGACGCGCTCGTCGGTGAGGGTGATCTTGAGGCCCTTGTTGAGGAAGGCGAGCTGGCGGAGGCGCGTGGCCAGGGTATCGGCGTTGAACTCGGTCATCTCCATGATGGAGGTGTCGGGTTTGAAGGTGACGCGCGTTCCGGTTTTGCGGCCCGCCTTACCGGCGCGGGCGAGGGGGGCCTTGGGGGCGCCGTAGGCGTACTCCTGAACCCAGGTGTGGCCGTCGCGCCAGATCTCGAGCTCGAGACGCTCGGAGAGGGCGTTGACGCAGCTTACGCCGACGCCGTGCAGGCCGCCGGAGACCTTGTAACTTTTGGAATCGAACTTGCCGCCGGCGTGCAGCTTGGTCATGACGACCTGGGCGGCGGAGACGCCTTCTTCTTCGTGCAGGTCTACCGGTATGCCGCGGCCATTGTCCACCACGGTGATTGAATTATCGTCGTGAATCGTTACCGTGACTTCGGTTGCAAATCCGGCCAGGGCTTCGTCGACCGAATTGTCGACGACCTCGTAGACGAGGTGGTGCAATCCCATTTCCCCGGTGGATCCGATGTACATCGCCGGACGCAGCCGAACCGCCTCGAGCCCCTCGAGTACCTTGATGCTAGTGGAATCGTAAACTCCGACTCCCGTATTCACGTCGTTTGCCATATTTACCGATTTACTTCCTTACACGCGTCAGATCCGCATCGGCATGACGACATACCGGTACTGATCGGGCACGCTGTCGCCGGCGGGCCGCATTTCGCCCGCGCTCTTCTGGTCCTTCAATTCGAAGGAGACGGCATCTTGCGGGATGGCCCGCAGAAAGTCCAGAAGGTATTGGGCATTGAATCCGATTTCCAGCTGGGGACCCTGATATTCGCTAGTGACGCTTTCCTCGCTTTCGCCCATTTCCACCGAGGAGGAGAATACCTTCACTTCGTTTTCGTGAAACTGCACGCGGATGGCGCGGGAGCGCTCGTCGGCGAACTGCGCCACGCGCTCGATGGCGGACCGGATCTCGTCTTTCCGCAAGCGCGCGGAGAGGTTATGATCTTTGGGCAGCACGCGCTCGAAGTCGGGAAAATTGCCGGTCAATTTGCGCGTGATCAGGAGGCGGTGGCCGACCTGAAAGAACAGGTGATTGTCGTCGCCGGCGAAAACAGCTTTGCCGGCTTCACCGGCATCGTCGCTCAACTTCAACAGCTCGGCCATGGCCTTTTTGGGGATGAGCGCACGAAACTGCTGCTCGACCGAACCGCTCTCGGACTGGGCTGCCTGGACGAAAGCGAGGCGGTGGCCGTCTGTGGCTACCATGGTGAGGCCTTCGGGGCGCATCAGCAGCAGCGCGCCGTTCAGGGTGAAACGCGATTCCTCCATGGAGATGGCGAAGGAGGTGCGTGAAATCATCGACGAGAGGGTTTTTACGGGAATCTCGGCGATGGGGTCCGGCATTTCGGGAAGCTCCGGAAAGCTTTCGCGCGACATACCGGCGATGCGGGTGCGCGAGCGGCCGCAGGTGATGGACGCCCAGTGGTTCTCGAGGAACTTCATCTGCACGTCGCCTTCGGGCAGCAGGCGCACGTAATCGAGGAGTTTTCGGGCGGGGATGGTGCCGGCGCCTTCCTTCTTCACCTTGGCCGGACAGGAACAACGGATACCCAACTCCAGATCGGTGGCGGTGAGGGTGAGGCGGTCTCCGGAGGCCTCCAAAAGCACGTTCGAGAGAATCGGAATCGTGGTCTTCTTCTCCACCACGCCCTGCGACAGACTGAGTTCCTTGACAAGGTCGGTCTTGTTAACAGTGAATTCCATCGCGCGCTGCGCTCCTATTCGATGATGACGGTAGAGATTCGCAATATACCAACCGTATTCATCGGCCCTGTGAATTTGTTGAAGACTATCTAAATTATACTAAATTCAACCACTTTTCGCTATCGGACGCTGCGGAAAGGCTCTGCGCCGAATCTCTAAAACCGGCATTCGTAACCGGATTTACACAGTTTCCTAAGCCCGGTCCCGGGAACGCCTGTGCAAGGTTCACACAACCTCATTGTAATGAGTCGCTTAGGCTGTGGAGTAACCTGTTCAATTCCGGATCACGGGTACGCTCCCGCTCGATTTTGTTTACGGAATGGAGCACGGTCGTATGATGCTTGCCCCCGAAGGCGCGACCGATCTCGGGGAGGGACGCGTCGGTGAGCTCTTTGACCAGGTACATGGCGATCTGGCGGGGGTAGACGACCTTCTTGGTGTTGCTCTTTTCCTTGAGCTGCGACTGCTTGATGGAGAACCGTTCGGCGACGTGTTTCTGGATAACGTCGATGGTGATGCGGCGCTCCTGCCCGTGCGTGAGGTGCTTCAACACCTGTTGGGCCATCTGGAGGCTGATGGAGGCGCCGGTGAGGGAGGAATAGGCTACCAGTTTGACCAGCGCGCCCTCGAGCTCGCGGACGTTGGACTTGGTTTTGGACGCCATGAAGGCGCGCACGTCATCGGGGAGGTTGACGTTTTCGGCCTCGGCCTTTTTGTCGAGGATGGCCATTTTGGTTTCGAGGTCGGGCGGCTGGATATCGGCGAGCAGTCCCCACTCGAAGCGGGACCGCAGGCGGTCGAGGAGGCCGGGGATCTCCTTTGGGGGGGAATCGCTGGAGAGCACGATTTGTTTCTGATGGTCGTGCAGATCGTTAAAAGTGTGGAAGAACTCCTCCTGGGTTCGCTCCTTATTGCCGATCAATTGGATGTCGTCGATGAGGAGCACGTCGGCTTCGCGGTAGCGATGATGGAACTGCGGCATGCGTTCGAGGCGGATGCAGGCGATCATCTCGTTCATGAACTTCTCGCTCGAGGTATAGATCACGCGCATGGCGCCGAACCGGCCCATGAGTTCGCGTCCAATGGCGTGCATGAGGTGGGTTTTGCCCATGCCAACGCCGCCATAGATGAAGAGCGGGTTATAGCTTCGGGAAGGGCGGTCGGCGACGGCCTGCGCAGCGGCGTGCGCAAAGCGGTTGCAGGAGCCGACGACGAAGCTTTCAAAGGTAAATTTCGGGTTCAGGAGGCTGGCAGCCGACTGGGCGTCGCCTTCGAGCGCGGCGACGGCTTCGTTGCGGATTCCCTTTGCCGGAAGGACTTCGTAGAGTACCTTGCTTACCGGCAGATCGAGTTCCCGAACGGTGGAATCGACCAGCCCGCTATACTCCCTTTCGATCCAGGTCCGCGTTTCGCGGTCCGGAACCGACACGTACAGCATTCCGTTCTCAAAACCCGCGAATTCCGTTCCATCCAGCCAGTTATTGTAGTTCTCGCGGCTCACCCGTAAACGCAATTGATTACAGATCTGGTCCCAAAAATTCATTTTCGACACACTACCGGCGCACCTTTTTCCACAAACTTTTCCACAGCTTTCGAGTTTTCGTGTGTTCCCTATCCGCAGGAATACCGAGCAGGAATCCCCGAATGGCGACGAGGTTGCCGGTACCTCCGTTTAGCCAACCGAGACAGTAGTCTAGCACAACAAAAATGGGTTACAACAAGTTTATAAGTCACTTGTTTTCAATGATCTTGCCGTAACGTTTGACACCGTTCCTGTTCTGGTGGAAAATAGGGTTTCCCTCTCGGGCGGGAGTAACTCAGCTGGTAGAGTGCGACCTTGCCAAGGTCGATGTCGCGGGTTCGAATCCCGTCTCCCGCTCCAATATCTTTCCCTCAGGCTTCCCCTTGTTGATGGTTGGGGTTCTACCTCCGTGCAGTACTCAATACGGTTCACTTAAGGACTGGCATCCCGACACGCAGATCGCGGTTCCCGGTACAAGGAAAGTTATGGACAGGAATCGCCCAGGCGACGATGGAATCGCAGCGTGAACGAGGCTAGCTGTTCTGCCAGCCGGTGCGGACCCGCATGAGGCGACTGCGCGCGTCCCGGAACTCCTTCGACACGCTCGAAACGGCTTGGCGGGCGCCGGAAAAAGTTGGAAATTCCAGCGGGCCGGTCGCGCGGCGATACCATCGCTTCATGCTGCGCCAGGTGCGCTGGATTAGCATCGTCGTCAGGCTGAATAGCGCGGCGCCGGCTCCGAACGCAATCGGCTGAAGCCAGCCGTTCAGTAAGATTGTCGCCCCGGGAGGACGGTCCGCACCGATGCCGAGTTGCCATTCCGGCGTCGTCCAGAGCACTGTTTGCTCAGGAAAGAGCATGCGTGCTATCAGCAACCCGAAACAGGAGAGCGCGCCCGCGTATCCGAAAAATGCGATCGCCGTCAGGAACATGCCGTGGAAAGCGGTTGCCACCGCGGCAAAAGCGATCCGCAGCAAGACGAGCAGCGAGAAGCGCTGGCGGAGGACCAGGTTTCCGCGGTGATACTCGCCGGCCAGCGTCTCGGGAGCGCCGAGGCGTTCCAGGACGTCGGGGATAGTCAACCCGTGAGCGGCGACCCGGTCGTGAACGTGGGAGCGGATCTCGTCCACAATATCCTGGCGTTCCGCCAGCGTCATGGAAGGAAGATTGGCCTGAAAGCGGCCGATGTAGATCTCCAGGGGGTCGTTCGTCATGATCATCGGACCTTCTCCATCTGGTCGGGCAGCAGGGGCCGTATGAGCGCATTCACGCCGGAGGTAAATTGCATCCACAGTTCCGCCATCCGGGTGGCGCGTTCGTATCCCAGGCGTGTCAAGGAATAGTATTTGCGGGGATGCCCGCTTTCCGACTCGACCCAGGAGGAAGTGAGCAGTCCATCCTCGCGCAGCCGGTTGAGGATGGGGTACACGGTGCCTTCCGAAAGGACAAGATCGGAATGCCGTTCGAGAGCGCGGATGATCTCGAGACCATAGTTTCTGCCAGGGGCCAGCGCAGCCAGGACGGCCATCTCGAGGCAGCCCTTGCGTAATTGCGCTTCCCACCGGTCCAGGTCCGAGCCGCGGTGATTGCGGGACTCGTTCAAATCATCGCGTCGCACAATACCTCGCAATGCATAGCTTCATGCTAGCCGAGGAATTTCGGGAAATCAATAGCGGAGTAGGTCAGGTCTAAACCGGGGGATTTCCTCTTCTTCGGTTTCGAGCGGCACGTCCGACGGGGCCTCAGGTATGTCCGGCCGTCGTAAGACTACTGCCATCGTTGTCCAGTGCCGGGTCATGAAAAATCTCTTCGATGCGCATTTCGAAGAGCCGGGCGGCCCGGAACGCCAGTGGCAGGCTCGGGTCGAACTTGCCGGTCTCGATGGCGTTGACGGTCTGCCGGGACACATCGAGGGCGTCGGCCAACTGGGCCTGCGTCCAGTTGCGCTCGGCGCGCAGCACCTTGAGCCGGTTCTTCATCGGTAGCGCCTCGCGCCGTACAGGTAGGACACAAGATACGTCAGACTCATGAGCATCACCAGGTGCGAGATCTGCGCCTTGAAGGGAATCACGTCGTACGCGTCCATCATCGAATACGGGATGCCGGCGATAAGGGCAACTCCCACCGCGATTGCCAGGGCGTTGAGATGAACCTTCCGCTGGAGCTCATCCAGTTCCTCGAGGTACCTTTTGTTGGCCAGGATCATGCCGACGCCCACGGCGAAGTCTAGACCCACCGCCAGCAGCGTGAACACCAGGGCGTTATTCCAAAGAAGTTTCGGTCCGAATGCCATCAGCGCCGTGGCAGCCAGCCACGCGCCGGTCCATTGGGCAAGGCGTATCGTGCTCGTCCTGATTCGCGACGCATAGCGATTCTCGATTGTTTTCGATTGATTCATCATGTCGCCTTTCATTGTCTAAATGTAAAGTTTAGCTTACATTCAGATTGTAGTGCGCGGGTCCGATGAGTGTCAAGCGTTATTTACAAAATGACCAGCGTTGTTGATACGGGGTGGGGAAGGTGTGGCCCTTCATCCGCAGCGGTCACGCGCACATTTGAAACTGCCGGCGAGATGTACGCGACCGTAACGCCGGCAGGCGAAGCTGCCGTCGCGATCCACCGCGGCACAACCGCTTGAACGAGGCGCACGGGCCCGGGCTACGCCGACGGAACGCGGCTTTCGGTCTCCCTCAAAACCGAAAGAGGTAGCTTACCTTGGCAAAAAACTGCCGTGCCGTGGTGGTGGAGGGAAAACGGGTCGTCTCCACGGTTGGCGGGCTTCCCGGATAAAGCTGCAGGTTCTCCAACCGGTCTGTGTATCCCACGTACACCGCCGTTCCGGGATGGACCAGGCATGTCAAGAGCACGTCGCCCGTCACCCGTTTCTGCCGCGCCAGATTCACGAGCGCGGGATTCTGCAATACTCCGTTGTAGTCGACGATCAGGCGCAGCGAAATTGCGCGGTTGAACTGGTAGTTCAGACGCGACCGCGCCAGGTGGTTCACGAATATGGTTGCGCCCGGCACGCGCAGCGCAGTGTAGACGTAAATCTCGTCGAGTTTCAGCCGCGACGTGGGCCGGAACGTCAGGTTCGCCTGCCAATTCCGTTCGTCCGCCAGAAAGGGTAACAGGCCGTTCGCCGGGTTGTAGTTGATCGACCGGCTGGCGTCCCGATTGAAATCGATGGTGGCGCGTTTGAAGAATTCGGTGTGAAATCCAAAGCCCACGCCGGCATGCCGGAAATTAATGTTCTGGAACCGCTCGAAGACCTCCCTTCGGTTGAAGAACAGGTACGTGCTCCGCGCCATCTCCAACTGAAAACCGGGATTCATGCGCCACTCCTGCTGCACGCCGCGGTGGTCGAAGAGGGCCATGGAGTAGAACGTCGGTCCGAAGGAAAGAAGCTTCTTGCTTTTTGGGTAGTACCGCCGCCTCACGAATTGCTGAAGCTGCCGCATATTCACCCGGTTCACGAAGCCCAGGTCTGTTTGAAAGCCCTCCGCGCGGTCGATGTAGGAGAGGTCGTAGCCCCAGGTGCGGCTCCAGCGGTTCACCCCCAGGTTGAATGCGCTACCGCCGGAACGTGTCCCATCCTCTCGCTTCGTTTGGCTCGCGATTGCCTGGCCCATGACGGTCCAGTGGTCGTTCAGCTTCAGACGCGTATCGACGCCGCCGACGCGATTGAAGCCGCCGGCGAACTCGCGGTCGGTGAAGATCAAACCGACGTTCGATTGTTTGGCGAAGTCGCGCTGCACGCGCACGACTCCGATGGCGGCCCGTTCGCCGTAACGAGGATCGAGCGGATCGAGAACTTTGCCGGCCGCCCGGTCGTCGATACCGAGCAGCCCCAGGTTCCAGCGCGCCACCTTCCCTGTGAGGCGGGCTCCGAACTCCGGGTCCACGATGCGCCGCGAGAAGAAGAGATTCTCCGGTGTGTTGAAGTAGCCGGTGTTTTCGAGAAAGAACGGACGCTTCTCGGGAAACTGCACCTCGAAGCGTTGATTCACCGTCACCTGCGGATCGTCCGATTCCACCTGGCTGAAATCCGGATTGAGCGCCACATCGAGGGTCAGCGAATCGCGCAGCACGGCTTTCGCGTCGAGACCGGCGCGAAAATCGTTCTTTTTTCGAAACGCCGGCGCACCAGAGGGCGGATCGTCCAAAAAATGCGAACCAGCGAGGGCGGCGTACGGGATGAATTGCAGATTCCGCCCGGGAGAGATGCCTTCCAGGCTGGTCATGTTTCCGAGTTGCTGATTGAACCCCGAGACTTTCTGCGTGATGTACGGCCAAAAGGACGATTCGTTGTTCGTCGGGATGGAACGGAAGAACGCGACACCCCAGGTCTGCACCGGCATGCGGGCGAATCGCAAGCTCTTGAAGGGAATTGCCAGAATGGCCACGAAACCCTCCGGAGTCACGCGGCCATCGGAGTACCACAGCGTATCGAAACTGAAATCGTCATTCGAGTTTTCGCTTTCGGTGGCGTCGGCCTGAACGCCGTAGGGGTTCACGAAGAACTCATAGCCTCGCTGGCGGTCGTGATAGGTGTCCAGAATGACTCCCACCACGTCATCGCTGAAGATGTCTTCCCGCTTGGACATTCTGGCCCGGATCTGGCCCGGCGGCGATGCGCAGACGAAGACCGTGTAAAGGGTGGTGTCGTCATATCCGATCCAGGCGGTCGTCTTTTGGCTTACGGGGACGTTATCGCCGGGCTGTCGCTGGCGGAAGTCGTCGATGCGCTTCATGTCGGAGCGGGTCTGCCCGTTCAGGAACTGCTCAATACGCGGGCGGGATGTCAGTTTCGGGATCTGAAGATCCTTGATTTGGACGGTTGCCGGCACCTGTGCAAAAACCGCATCAGCGAGAACGGACAGGCACAGAGCGAAGGTGGCGCGGGAGAGCATTTCCAATAAACTACGTTGAGGCTGGGCCGGGGAGTTGCAATTATGCGGCCTCGGAACGCGGGGCGCAGGGTTCGGCTGAACGGCGGAGAGAGAGGCTGGCAGGCGATTGCCGGGTTTTCCGGCGGATGACCGCAAGCAGCGGATGGTCGCCCGCTTTGCCGCGGATTGCGAGATCTCGCCCTGGCCGGACCGAAGCCGGGCAGGCTGGTGGCGAACCGCGGGATGGCTGCCGAGGCGGGTCCGGTGACGCGTCGCGGCCAAAAACGTTCGACAAGGTGCATTTCCAGTTCACGGTAGTGGATGGCGGGTTGGGGCTGGAAAACGGAGAGTGCGTGGCAAATTAATGGAGCTGTGGTTGCCTTGGGGCGACAACATCCTGGCCATGGATGCGACGAAGCAGTAAAGCAGCCGCGCACCGAACTTTTTTTCAGACTTATGCGTCTGAAACTCTATGGCCGGCCTGCTCCACGAATTGCGTTATGCCGCGCGATCCCTTGCCCACTCGCCGGGCTTCACGGCGGTAGCGGTTGTCACCTTGGCGTTGGGAATCGGGGCGAACACCGCTGTGTTCTCGCTGCTGAATGCGGTCCTGCTGAGGCCGCTGCCGTACGCCGATCCGGGGCGCCTGGTGATGGTCTGGGAGAGCGCTCCATTTTTCGGGCTGGAAGACAGCCCCGTGTCACCCGCGAACTATGTGGACTGGAAAGAACGGGCGCGATCGTTCGAGGAGATGGGCGCGCTGGAAATTGCGGGCTACCGGCTGGCGGGCGACGGTCCGCCGGAGCTGTTGCTGGGAGCGGTGGTCACGGCGGGCCTGTTCCGGGCTCTGGGGACGCGCCCGCTGCTGGGACGGGTGTTCCGGGACGACGACGACCGGCTCGACGCGGGAAAAGTGGCCATCATCGGAGAAGGGCTCTGGCGGCGGCGGTTCGCCGGAGATCCGGGGATCGTCGGCAAAACGATACGGCTGGGCGAGGAGAAGCACACCGTAATCGGCGTGATCGCGGCGGGAACCGAGCCGCCCTCGCAATACGTGATGAAGCTGGGCGAGGTGTGGACGCCGCTCGGCGCCAAATACACGCCAAAGAGATGGAACGAACGGGGGCGGCACAACTGGATGGTGATCGCGCGCCTGAAAGCGGGCGTCACGCGGGCGCGAGCGGACGCGGAAATGCGGTCGATCGGCCAGGCGCTGGCGCGCGAATACCCGGAGACGAACGAGAAAGTCGGCGCATTCGTGGCCCCGCTGCGCGACCACTTTGTGCGGGGTAGCCGGCGCATCCTGACGCTGCTATCGGGCACGGTGGCCTTTGTGCTGCTGATTGCGTGCTCGAACCTGGCGAGCCTGCTGCTCTCGCGGGCCGCGAGCCGGAGAACGGAGGTAAGTGTGCGGGTCGCGCTGGGCGCCGGGATGTGGCAGGTGGCGCGCCGGTTCGCCTGCGAAAGCCTGCTGATCTCGGCCATGGGCAGCGCGCTGGGACTGCTGCTGGCGACGGCGACGTTCCGGTTTCTGGCACATCTCGCTCCAGGCGACATGACGGGGTTCAAGTCGCTGGCCGTCGATTTTCGAGTTCTCGGTTTCACCTGCGCGCTCTCGATCGCGGTAGCCGTTGCATTCAGCCTCATCCCGCTTCTGCACGCGCGGCGGCTGGACATTGTCGAGTCCCTCAAACACCACGCTCGTACGTTCAGCGCCGGGCGTTCGAACCGGACTCGCGCCATACTGGTTGGCTCACAGGTTGCGCTCGCGTTCGTGCTCGCCATCGGGGCGGCACTGCTGATCCAGACTTTTGCGCGGGTTCGGGGGATGGATACGGGCTTCCGCACGCGCAACATTCTCACGGCGAGCCTTCCCAGGGTCAGCGCGATGCGACCGACACCGGCGGAGATCGCGAACTGGCAGCGGGAAATCCTGGCGCGCGTGGAAGCGATTCCGGGCGTCGAGTCCGCGGGATTCACGAATCACGTGCCGATCGCTTTCAAAGGCGACATTACCGGGGTGACCGCGGAAGGGCGGAACCCGAGGGACAGGGTGCAGTGCCGGGCGCGGGTGGCCGGTCCCGGCTATCTGGCGACGATGGGGATTCCGGTGCTGCGCGGACGCGACATGGCGGAAACCGACAGCGATGGCGCGCCGCTGGTGGCGCTGGTGAACGAGACGCTGGCGCGCGAGCTTTGGCCGGGGCAGGATGCGGTAGGGCGGAAGCTGGTTTTCGAGGCCGGGGTGTTTTCGCGCGTGATCGGGGTGGTGCGGGACATCCGGCAGGACGGGCTGGACGCCGCGCCGAAGCCGGAGTTCTACGTTTCGTCGCTGCAGGCGGGGTTCCATTCCGGTTCGCTGGCCATCCACACCAAAGTGGATCCGGCGAGCATTGCGGGGGCGGTGCGGCGGGCTGTGTGGAGCGTGGACGGGGAGCAACCGGTGACGGATGTTTTCACCATGGACGAGATCCTCGACAACGACGTGTCGCAGCGCCGGATCCAGGCGATGCTGGTAGCGGTGTTCGCGGGGCTCGCGGTGCTGCTGGCGGCGGTCGGATTGTACGGGGTTCTTGCGTACTCGGTGGGTCAACGGTCGCAGGAGTTCGGGCTGCGGATGGCGCTGGGCGCGTCGCCGGGCATGCTGTTGGGCCGGGTGATCGGGCAAGGGCTGACGCTGACCGTTCTCGGGCTGGCGGCCGGGCTTGCGGGGGCGCTGGGGCTGTCGCGGCTGCTGACGGCTTTCCTGTTTGGGATCGAGGCGACGGATCCGGCCACCTATGCGGTAGTTGCGGGAGCGCTGCTGTTGACCGCGGGGCTGGCGAGTTATGTGCCGGGACGCCGGGCGATGCGGGTCGATCCGGCGGTGGCGCTGAGAGGGGAGTAGGACTTACCGCGTGGCGGCCGCGGCCGGCGCCGGCCCTCGGCGTGTTAAGGTTTGTTTTGCCTCCGTCCGCCACCACAGGAAGGCGCCGGGCCGGACTCGTGCTCGCGGCGCTGGTGGGTCTCGCCCTGGTCCCGGTACCCTATTTCCCTTTTGTGGACGCCATCGTCCATGGCCGTAATGACTTCGCCATGCTGTACGCCGGGTCGCGGCTGGTTGCGACACCCTATTTGTACGATGCCGCGGCGGGACTGCGCTTACGCGGAGAAGTGGCGCATGAACGGAGCCCCTCCCGGCAGTATACGCGCCTGCCGTTCCTGGCAGCGCTGCTCTGGCCTTTGGGCAAGCTGAATTTCCTGACTGCCTATTGGACATTTCAGGCGCTCTCCGTACTGGCGCTGATACTCGCCATCCTGCTCTGGCCGGGGAAGCGCGCCTGGTTCGCGCTGGCGTGCTGCTGGTCGGTCCCCGTCTTCCTGGCCCTTGCGCAGGGGCAGGACGTGCTTTTTCTGCTGCTCTGGATCTCTCTCGCGCTGCGATGGGCCGATCGCCGACCGTTCGCCGCGGGTCTGGTCCTCGCGCTCTGCGCCACGAAGTTCCACCTGTTTCTGCCTCTTCCCGTCCTGCTGATCGCGCGCCGGGAAGGGCGGATTGCGGCCGGCCTGGCTACCGGAGGCGGAATCCTGGCGGCGATCTCGTTTGCCGTTGCGGGACTGGACTGGCCCGCGCGTTTCCTGAACACGATCTCTTCGCCGGTGGTCAATCCGGGGGTGGAAAACATGCCCAACCTTCACAATCTGCTCGCGGAATTGCCCGGCCGCACGATGTTGGAACTGGTGCTGGCGATCGTCTGCCTGGCGATCGTGTGGATGGTCGGCCGCCGATCCGACCGGCGGATCGGGCTCGCTACCGCTCTGATTGCGGGAATCCTCACCAGCGTGCACGCCTATCCCCAGGATTGCGTCCTGCTTATCCCTGCCATGCTACTGCTCGCGCCGTCAGACCTTGGTTCGCTTCGCTACGCAGCCATCGCGCTGCTACTGCCGATCTGGTATTTGTTGCCGAACATAGGAGGGGGGCGGTTGTTGCCGCTGCTCCTGTTGTGCCTTTTGGCCGGCCTGGCATGGCGGACCACTCGAAGGGTCGAGTATGAAGACGCCGTGAGCGTCTGACGGCGCCGATTCCATCGATATCGAGACGCTGGAGCGAAAAGGGCGAAAGCTCGGTGGACCTACCGCCGCTCAGTGCTGGAGTCCGGGAACCGGCGGGGGCACGTCCAGCCGCAGCTCTTTGAGACGGCGGCCGTGCATTTCGCCGAGCCATGGATCCAGATACCGGCGGTTCAAATTGATTGTCGCCACCGCGGCGGTGCCGCGCTGCGCCGCTACGGAGAGCCTTTCTCCATCGGGATCCATGATGTAAGTGGGATGATCGTACCCGGACGAGACCAGGAACACTTTGTTTTCGATGGCCCGCGCCTTTGCCAGCGTTTCGTCTCCGCCCCAGATTGGCATCAGCAGCATTTCCGCACCGCGGCTGGCGAGGGCGCGCGCGGGGTCGGCGAAGAATACGTCGTAGCAGATCATCAGCCCGACCGTACCGAAATCGGTGCGAAAGACGGGGTAGTCGAAGCCCGGCGTGAGGCCCGCTTCCACTTCCTCACGGGGCAGGTAGACCTTTCGATATTTCCCCGCGACGTTTCCCTCGCGATCGATCAGGACGGCGGTATTGTAGATGGCCGTGCCCTCGCGTTCGTAGATCCCGGCGGCCACATAGGCGTGCCGCTTGCGCGCCAGTTCGCCGAGCCGAGCCGTGGTTTCGCCGGGAATGGATTCCGCCACCTCCAGGTAGGTCTTGCCGGTGCCGACTACCGTGATGCCCTCCGGCAGCAGAATGACATCGGCGGCGGCAGGGGCCAGCTTTTCGACGGCGGCGATAAACTGGGACACGCTCTCCTGCGCCGATCGCGTGTTGGCGGGCCGCAGGTTCAGCGATACGACGGTGACGGCGCGGGTTCCGGGCGCGGCGACGGGTTCGAGCGAGAGATCGTCCCACCAGACCGTTGCCTGTGGGGCGTTGGAAAGGTACAACTGCACGACCACGGACGCCGCCTTCTCGGGGGCTGCCGCTTCGACCCAGACTTTGGTCCAGGCGCCTTCACGCGCCGAGCGGTAAACGTAATCGGGCTGTCCCGCGCGAGCCGCCGGCAGCCGTCCGCCAGTCGAGCCGCGCCACCACCTGCCACGACTCGCAAGACACCGTCTGCGCCCGGCAGTAGGCGGTGAAACGGTACCACTGCCCGGGTTCCACGCCGGACAGGCGCCGCTCCCATCCGCCGTGTTCGGCTGCATTGCCGGCTCCGGAAATTGCCAGCGCGCCGAGCCGGGTCCGGTATTGCTGCGGATCGACGAAGGTGCGGGGCGCGGTTTCCGCCCGCGCGCTCCACGTGGTCCACCCTTCCGGGTTGGCGCCGGTTTCCGCGGCGAATCCCGATTGGTGAAACCGTAGCGGCGCCGTCCACGCGGCGGCGCAGCAGCAGAGGAACAGGTAGAGTCCCTTCATGGTGGCCTTCCTTTACAGACCGATTCTAACGCCTGGCAGGGAGACTGCCGCATTCCGCGAAAGCACGCCGCCTCGTCCAAACTTATTTTGGGCAAGCCGCTGAGTAAACGGGACAAGGCCGACTTGGCCCGGATTGCAGCCCGCCAGGCGGCGGGCGACGACTCCGAGATCGATTACTCCGACATTCCAGCCCTCACCGAAGAACAGCTTGCCAACGCAAAGCGGGCGCCGAAGGTCCTGGTGGCGGCCCGATTGGACCGCGAGGTGGTGGATTGGCTGAAAAAGTTTGGCGAGGGCTATTCGACCCGCATCAACTTCATCCTGCGGCAAGCGATGTCGAGAGTTCGGTGACGCCGTCAGCGCCCGCAGCGCAGATCCGGATTGCGCCGGCTATCAAACGCTGTTGAAGACGTTGGTGCATGAAGGCCTGCGGCGTCGTGTGCGGTCGCGAAATGGCTCACACGCGGCGGCTCTCGCCATGCGGCAAAGTGGCTGGAACCGGTCCGCTACAGTCGGTGTCTAAAGCCAAAGCCGGTTGACGGCTCGTTGTCGTAGCGTTGGTCCCAACTCGCATTCGGCCGCAGAAAAGGTAGGAGAGCCATCGTGCGCTCGTCGATCGTGTACACAGAAGGCTGTAGCTGGAAAGCGATACTCGCGTCTCTGACCAGCGCGGCTGGCCTCTTCCTCGGAACGGGCCTCGTCGCAGTACGAATTGGTCACACTCAAACCGCCGTGCCTGGATCGACGAATCCCACGTTAGCGCGATTTGAAGTGGCCTCGGTCAAGCCGTGCAACACCGATGCGACTTTCGTGGGCGGAAGTGGCCGCAACTCGCCGGGAAGGCTCTTCCTGAACTGCCAAGGGGTGAGAGGCCTCATTCTGAGGGCCTACTCTATGTACAGGGACGGACGCCCCAATCCAAGTATGATCTCCCCGAACGCGATCTTAGGCGGCCCGGCCTGGATCGATTCCGATCGATACACGATTGAGGCAAAGGCGGAACCCGCTCAACCAGAGGGAATGATGATGGGTCCGATGCTTCGGGCGCTTCTCGAGGAGAGATTTCGCTTGAGAATTCACCGCGACCCAAAAGCGCTGGCGAGTTCCTCGCTATCGATCATGTGGAAAAGCCAGCAGGCAACTGAAGTGCGACGAATGACCGCAAGAATGGTCACGTGTGCCGGTTTCCGACAAGGTCCCGGCGAAGCGGTTTTGAAGTGGGGTTATCGGCTTGCGTGAGCGCACGGACGGCGAATTCGAAGATAGTGAAAGCGGCAGAGCCGGAACGAGCCTGATCGATGCCAGCAGGAAGGCTGCTATTTATGGCTACCGTCACTTGCTGGGGAGCGTCGATTACCACTTGATGCGTGGACTGGCTGCTCCGGAGAAGATCACGATGCTCTTGACGCATCGTTGTAATTGCCGTTGTGTCATGTGCGACCTCTGGCGGATAGGAGACGTGAGCAATGAACTCCCTGCCGAACGCTGGCTCGCCCTGCTCGATGAATGCCACTCGTGGACCCGCACGGTCCGCGTGCGTTTTGTCGGCGGGGAGATCTTCCTGAAGCCCGGAGTCTACGACATCATTCGCAAGGCGGTTCATCTCGGGTTTACCGTCAACCTCATTTCGAATGGGCTTGCTCTCGATTCCGAAGTCAACTATCGCAAGTTGATGAATACCGGCCTGAGGTTCATCACCTTTTCGCTGGACGGCAAGGATGCGGCGGTTCACGACCAGAATCGCGGAATTCCCGGGCTCCACGAGATCGTAACCGAATTAATTCGGCGCATCAAACGCGAGCGGCCCGCAATGTACGTCTCGCTGATCTGTATCATCATGCGTGAAACCGTTGCGCAGTTGGCCGAATATGCGCGGTGGGCCGAAGAACTCGGAGTGGACCGCATTTTCTTTCAGCCGTTGGTTGAGCCTCTCGGCCCACAGAGAAAAGGGGCGGGCTGGCATCGCGAAAGTAATCTATTCGTCCGCGACCTGGAAGCGCTCGACGACTCCATGAACGCGTTGTCTCGCTGGTGCGGGCACTCGTCGCACATTGAGGTGCCGTTGCGGCCGCTGCGGGAGGTGCGGGAGTACTTCGTCCATCCGGAGTCATTTCAAATCAGCCGGGGCCGCTGCATGCTGGGGCAGACGGACTTACAGATCGATCCTTCAGGAACCCTCTATATGTGCGATGCCGAGCACACCGCATTCGGGCATGTGGACGACGGCCCCATTCGGCAAGCCTGGAGAAGTGAACGCGCTCGCGCGGTACGTCGTGCGATCAAGGAATGCCGTAGACCTTGCTGTTTGCCGTGCAATCGCTCCCCCCGGCTGTGGGAGAAGGCGTCAACCTTTCTGCGCTACGCGCGGTCGGGCGGACTGTAACCATCTACTTCCGCCACCAAAACCCGCCAGCCTCGTCTAAACTTGCTACCGGAGGAATTCGTGCTGCACAACATCCGCTACGCCCTGCGACTGCTCGGCCGCAATCCCGGCTTTACGGCTGCGGCGATCGCCTGCCTCGCGCTGGGGATCGGCGCCACCACGGCTATCTTCAGCGTGGTCAACGCGGTGGTGCTGCGTCCGCTGCCCTATCGCGATTCGGGCAAGCTGGTCCGCATCTTCACCGAATTCCCCAACTTTCCGAATGGCGGCCTGCGGCACTTCTGGGTGTCGCCGCCCGAATTCCTGGATCTGCGGCGGGACCTGAGCAGTTGGGAAGGCATTGAAGGCTGGGCCAATCAGGGCGCCAACCTGGCGGGGGCGACCGAACCGGTGCGCACCACGGTCTCATTCGTGAGCGGCGGCATGCTGCCGATGCTGGGGGTGCAACCCGCGCTGGGGCGCGTCTTCTCGGCGGCGGACGACCAGCCCAACGTGGTTCTCACCGCGGTGCTTTCCCACGGCCTGTGGGAGCGCGCGTTCGGGGGAGACCGCGCTATCATCGGGCGCGACATACGGCTCAACGGCAACCCGTGCCATGTGATCGGGGTGATGCCGGCGGGTTTCGCGTTTCCTCCGGGCGAGCTGGATCCGCCGGAAGTGTGGCTCCCGCTGCAAATCGATCCGGCGCGTCCGGGCGGCCGCGGCAGCCACTTCCTGAGCCTGCTGGGACGGCTCAAGCCTGGCATCACCCTGGCGCAGGCCAACGGCGAAATTGGCCGGTACGTCCAGCACACCGGGGAAACCTCGGCACAGGGGACCCACCCGTTCCATCCCAAGAACCACCCGATCGTGACCGCCGGCTTTCAGGACGAAGTGGTGCAGGGGGTGAAGCCGGCGATGATGGTGTTGCTGGGCGCGGTGGCGTTCGTGCTGCTGATTGCGTGCGTCAACGTCGCGAACCTGCTGCTGGCGCGCTCGGAATCGCGCCGGCGCGAGATTGCGGTGCGCGCGGCCATCGGCGCGGGGTTGGGAAGACTGCTGCAACAGTTCATCGTGGAGGGCATTCTGCTATCGCTGGGGGGCGCCGCCCTGGGGCTGCTTCTGGCGTTCGGCGGGCTGCGCCTGATTGTGGCCACGAACGCGGGCAGCATCCCGCGGGTGGCGGAGATCGGGATCGACTGGCAGGTGCTGCTTTTCGCGCTAGGCGTTTCGGTGGCGACGGGCGTGATTTTCGGGCTGGCGCCGATTGTGCACACGCGGCCGTCGACGCTGCACGACACGCTGAAGTCGGCAAGCGGTCGGTCGGCGGGCAGCCAGCAGGCCAACCGGTTCCGTGCCGTGCTGGTGACTTCGGAGCTGGCGCTGGCGCTGGTGCTGCTGATCGGCTCCGGTTTGATGGTGAAAGCGTTCTGGAGGCTCATGGACGTGAACGCGGGCTTCGACCCATCGAGGGTTTTGACGATGCGGCTGGCGCTTCCGGGCGCCACCTATCCGAACCCGGCGGCGGTCTCCGGGTTTTACAACAACCTGCTGGAACGCGTGCAGGCGCTGCCGGGCGTGGAAGCGGCTTCGGCGGTGAGCGGGCTGCCGCCGGGACGGCCGATCAACGCCAACGACACCATGATCGAGGGTTTCGTGCCGCGGCCGAACGGGCCGATCCAGAACTTCGATTACTACAATTCCGTCAGTCCCCGGTATTTCGAAGCCATGAGGGCGAGGCTGGTGGAAGGCCGGCTGTTTACGGACGGCGACGGCGCCTCGGCCAACCCGGTAGTGCTGGTGAACCAGACCTTGGCGCGCACCTATTGGCCGAACGAGAGCGCCCTGGGGCACCGGGTGCGCAACGGTGGCCCCACGTCTCCCTGGCGAACGATTGTCGGGGTGGTGGCCGATATTAAGAATGCCGCGCTGGACCGGCCGGCCGGCACGGAGCTTTATTTTCCGGCCGCGCAGGCCCCGCGCAACACCTCGTACCTGGCGATTCGGGCCAAGGGGGATCCGATGTCGCTGGCCTCGGCGGTACGGGCACAGATTGCGGCGCTGGATCGTACTCTTCCGATCTCGGACCTGCGCACGATGGAAGACGTGATGGACCGCGCCCGGTCGCGCCCGCGCTTCCTGACACTTCTGCTGACGCTTTTTTCGTCGATCGCGCTGGCGCTGGCGGCGCTCGGGATCTACGGGGTGATCTCGTTTTCGGTGGCTCAGCGGACCAACGAAATCGGCATACGGATGGCGCTCGGCGCGCAGGGCGGGGACGTGCTGAAGCTGATCGGCGCGGCCGGACTTCGCCTGGCGGCGGCGGGAACGGCGATCGGCGCGATCGGCGCATTCGCGTTGACGCGAACGATGAGCGGGCTGCTGTTCGGGGTCAGCTCGTTCGACCCGCTCACGTTTGTTCTGATGGCCGCCGCGCTGATCGCGGTCACGCTGCTTGCCTGTTATCTTCCGGCGCGGCGGGCGGCGCGCGTGGATCCGCTGGTGGCGCTCCGCTATGAGTGAGCCGTTTTCCCGCTGGCGCTCGCGTTAACATAGCAACCAGGAACCAGGGATGCTCCAGGACATTCGATACGCCTTTCGCAACCTCCGCCGCACGCCGTTGTTCACGGTGGTGGCGCTGCTCTCGCTGGCGCTCGGCATCGGCGCCAATTCCGCCATTTTCACGATTGCCGACCAGGTCATGCTGCGGTCGCTGCCCGTTAAGCACGCGCGCGAGCTGGTGCACTTTACCAGCCCCGGCCCGCAAAGCGGGATGGTGTGGGGCTCGAATCGCTTTTCGTATCCCATGTTTCAGGACTTCCGTGACCACAACGAGGTCTTCGCGAACGTGGGAGCGCGCTTCGCCGCCGATTTGAATTTGAGCTACAACAACCGCAGCGAGCGGATTCAGGCGGAAATCGTTTCCGGAACCTGGTTCGACACCCTGGGCCTGGGCACGGTGCTGGGCCGGGGGTTCACGCGGGACGACAATCGCGTTCCGGGCGGCCACTCGGTGGTGGTCCTCACCTACGATTTCTGGCAATCGCGATTCGGCGGCGACCGGTCCATCCTCAACAAGGTGGTGCGGCTGAACGGACACCCGATGACGGTGATCGGGGTGGCCGCGCCGGGCTACCGCGGCTTCGACGTGGGGGCGCGGACGGACGCGATGGTGCCGGCGATGATGAAGGCGCAGATGACGCCCACCTGGAACGGCCTGGACAACCGCCGGGTGATCTGGCTGCAACTGGTGGGACGGCTGCGTCCCGGCATTACGCCGGAACGCGCGCGGGCGAGCCTGGAGCCGTACTACCGGGCGCTGCTCAGGATGGAGCTGGAAAGCATGCCGGCGCGGTCGGAACAGTCGCGGCAGCGCTGGCTCGGAAAGCCGCTGATCTTGGTGGCGGCGGCGCAGGGCGTCTCGGATTTTCGGGAACAGATTTCGGCTCCCATCCTGATCTTGTCGGGCATCGTGGCGCTGCTCCTGCTGATTGCGTGCGCCAATGTGGCGAATCTCCTGCTGGCCCGCGCGGTGGGGCGGCAGAAGGAGATCGCTGTGAGGCTGGCGGTGGGCGCGAGCCGCTGGCGGTTGGTGCGGCAACTGGTGGTGGAGAGCGTGGTGCTCTCGGTGGCGGGCGGGCTGCTGGGCGTGATCGTGGCGGCGTGGACGGCGGGCGGGCTGATTTCGCTGCTGGCGAATGCCGAGACGCTGGGAATCACGCCCTCGATGAACTGGCGGGTTTTCGCGTTCACGTTCCTGCTATCGGTGCTCACGGGGACGGTTTTCGGATTGATTCCGGCGCTGCAGGCCACCTCGCCTTCGCTGGCAGGCATTCTGAAGGACCAGGCGGGCAGCCTCTCGCCGGCGGGCGGCCACGTGCGCCTGCGCAAAGTGCTGGTGGTGACGCAGGTGGCGGTGTCGCTGCTGATGCTGATCGCGGCCACGCTGTTCGCGCGCTCGCTGCATAATTTGCAGAACGTGGACCTGGGGTTCCGCCGCGAGAGCCTGCTCGCGTTCGGGGTGGACCCGTCGCTGAACGGCTATTCGCCGCAGCGCATCCTGCAGTTTGCGGAAACGCTGCAGAACCGGCTCGGCGCGGTGCGGGGCGTGCGGTCGGTGGCGCTGGGCGAAAATCCGCTGATCGCGGACAACATCAACATGTCGACGGTCCACGTGGAGGGCTACCGGGCGAAAGAGGAAGAGAACATGAACCCGTACTTCGACGCGGTCAGCCCGGGGTACTTCTCGACGCTGGGTATTCCGCTGCTGATGGGCCGGGAGTTCGACGCGCGGGACCGGAGCGGCGCTCCGCGGGTGGCAATCGTCAACGACGTGTTCGCCAAATATTATTTCAAGAACGAGAGCCCGATCGGGCGCCGCTTCGGCCTGGGCAGGGACAAGGACACGCCGATCGAGATCGTGGGGGTGGTGCGGGGCTCGAAGTATTCGCGGGTGGACGAGGAGATTCCGCGGGTGGTTTACCTGGCGCTGCTTCAGAACGACAATCCAAGTTCGTTCATGGTGTATGCGCGGACGTCCGGGAATTCCAAGCCGGTGTTCGACGCCATCCGGACGCAGACGCGGGCGCTGGACGCGAATCTGCCGATCAGCGGGCTGCGGACGATGGAGGAACAGGTGGACGAGGCGCTCTCGGCGCCGCGCCTGATGGCGGCGCTGTCGGTCTGTTTCGCGCTGCTGGCGACGCTGCTGGCGGCGGTGGGTTTGTACGGCGTGATGGCGTACACGGTGAGCCGGCGGTCGCGGGAGATCGGGATTCGCGTGGCGCTGGGGGCGGGGCGCGCGAGCCTGCTGGGGCTGGTGATGCGCGAAGTGGCGATTTTGACGTTCTTCGGCATCGTCATCGCGGTGCCGAGCGCGCTGGCGCTGACGCGTCTGGTGCGCACGCAGCTTTACGGCATCCTGCCGAACGATCCGCTGAGCGTAGCGCTCTCGGCGGTGGCGTTAACGGCGGTGGCGCTGCTGGCCGGGTACGTTCCGGCCGAGCGGGCCACGCGGGTGAACCCAATTACGGCATTGCGGCACGAGTAGGTTCGGGCGGCGACGGAATTCGTTGACAGCGGCGACAGAACAGAGTGCGACCGGGGCTAACAGCGGTGGCCCAGGTGGCTGGCTGCGTCGGGTTGCGATGGCATATCTTTACTGAGGTGCGCCAGCAGGTACTCGATCGCTGACTGCTCTTCAGGGCGTCTTCCTGCCTCCGCTTTCAGAGCCTCCCAAAGCTCGCGTTGCTCTTCCTCCAAAGCCGTCATACTTCCCATATCGCCCATTCTCCAAAAAGTTCCTGAATTTCGGCGGCGCCGTAGGTGGTTCATTTGCTTCGCGGGTCTTAGAAGAGTGAGATCTCCCTGGATGTCGCCGGTGGCCTTGCTCGTTCTGACGGCCGCAGCGGGTGCGCAGACCGGCTACGTCAATTATGATTTAATCCCCTGGGCGTTCCGGTTGGGCCCCACGCTCGACTACCGGCTGTTTCAACCGGCCTTCACGTCCGGCAGCTACCTCGAGCAGATCGACGTAGGGCGGAGTGGCACGGTCTACATCAACGCGGATCGCGCGTTGTTCGAGATCGACGCCCAAGGAACGTTCGTGCCCATTACCGGTTTCGGCGCGGCCGGGGTTCCCGCGGGTGAGCGGGTGCGCGCGCTGCTCACTCTGCTCACTCCGAGCACTGTGGCCGAAGATTCGAAAGGCAACCGTTTCCTGGGCACGGGGAGCGGCGTCTACCGGCTCACCCGCGACGGGCTGGTGGAACTCTACGCCCCGATTTCCACCAACAGTATCGCGATGGATGCCGAGGATGCGCTGTACGTGCTCGACCGGGGACTGCGGGTGGTGCGGATTGCCGCCGACGGCGGCCAGACGGTGGTGGCGGGCACCGGCGAGGCGGGCTTTAGCGGAGACGGCGGTCCGGCGAACGCCGCGCGGATCGGCCCGTCGTATCGAATCGCGCTCGGTCCGGCGGGGGTGCTTTGGATTGCGGACACGAATAACAACCGGATTCGCAAGGTGGACCGGAACGGAACGATCGATACCGTGCTGGAAACGCCGAGCCCCTACCAGATCGCGGTGGATGGGGAAGGGGCCGTGTACTTCTCGGCATGGGATCGGGGCAAAGTCAGCCGGCTGCTGCCGGGAGGCGAGGTGGAGACTGTCCTCGAGTTGCAGCGGGGCATCCAGGGCCTCGCGGTGGATGCTTCCGGCAACCTTTACGTCTCCGATTCTACGCGCGTGCGGATAGTCGATCGAACCGGTGCGATTCGAACCCTGGCGGGCTGCCTCTGCGGGGGAGAAGGCGGACCGGCGGTGTGGGGAAGGGTCGGGTCCACCGCCGGCCTGGTCCGCGATCGAACGGGCAACACGTACTTCTCGGATCAAAAGTCGAACATGGTGCGGCGCATCGATGCGGAGGGTACGCTCACCACGGTTGCGGGAAACGGCGAACCGGGCTTTGCAGGGGATGGCGGACCGGCGCGGGAAGCCCGTCTGAACGCGCCGGCTGGCCTCGCGATGGATGCGGAAGGGAACCTCTACATCGCGGACGCACAGAATAGCCGCATCCGGAAAGTGACTCCGGCCGGGTTCATCGAGACGGTGGCGGGGAACGGCGAGACGAAGTTCGCGGGGGACGGCGGCGCGGCCACGTCGGCATCGCTGGGGCAGCCGGACGGAGTGGCGATCGATGCGGCAGGGAACCTCTATATCGCCGACACGCTGAGCCACCGGATCCGCAAGGTGACGCCGGACGGCATCATCCACACCATTGCCGGTTCGGATCAGTGGGGTTCGGCGGGCGACGGCGGGCCGGCCGTGCTGGCGCAACTGATCAACCCCCGCTCGCTGGCGGTGGACGCGGCGGGGAACCTGCTGATTGCGGACTCGTCGGCGCGGCTGGTCCGGCGGATCACGCCTGCGGGGATTATGGAGCGGGTTGCGGGAAACGGAGAGCAGGGGCGGGAGGGTGACGGAGGGCCCGCCATTGCGGCCCGGATGGACCTGCCGTGGGGGATCGCGGTGGACGCAGCGGGCAACGTGCTGATCGGGGACGGTTATGCGATCCGGATGGTGGACCGCGGCGGCACCATCCGCACGATCGCAAGCGGACCGGCGAAGGGGCTGGCGATGGATGCATCCGGCCGTCTCTGGATCGCTACGGGAAACACGGTTGTGGTTGCTTCCACGCTGGGGCCGCCCTTTCCGCTGCATCCCTTCATTCAATCCATCGGGAACGCCGCGACCGCGGAATTCCCTCCTTTCGTGTTTTCGATTCCTTCCGCGGCGGTGGCGCCGGGGGAGATCCTCACGATTTCGGGAGCGCGGCTGGGCACGAGCGTGGAGCGAGTGAGAGTGCTGTTCGACGGGGAGCCTGTTCCCGTGCTGGCCGTCCGCGCCGATCGGATTACTGCGATTGCGCCGTACCGGATTGCGGGATCCGCGACTACGGGTATCACGGTCGAAGTGGACGGGGTGGCATCGAACGCCGTCACCATGGCGGTCCTGCCGGCGGTTCCGGGTTTGTCGGTTTACGGGGCGGGCACGCTGATCTCCGCTTCCGCCCTCAACCAGGACGGTACGCGGAACGGACCGGGCAATCCGGCGGCCCCTGGCTCCGTCGTGGCGTTATTCGGTTCCGGGGCGGGTGCGATGAATCCGCCGCAGAAGGAAGGGCAGGTCGTTTCGGGAACGCTCAGCCGCCCCGAACTGCCGGTTTCGGTGCGGATTGGCGGGCGTCCGGCAGTGGTGCTGTACGCCGGGGCGGCTCCGGGACTGGTGGCCGGCGTGTTGCAGGTCAACGTGCTTATACCAACGGACCTGGCGCCTGCTCCCATGGCGGGCCGGATGAACTACTACCTGACCGAGCTACAGGTGGGGTACGCACCATCCAATGCGGGTTTCGTTTGGGTGGATGGCGGGAATGAGTGATTGCGGCCAGGAATCGGCGCTCACACTCGCGGCACGGTTGGCACGTCCTGCGGGCTTGGTGACGGCTCCGCGTAGTGGGCCCTGACGCGACGCGCGGCGGCGCGGCCGACCACGGCGGACAACTGGTCCTCGGAGGCGGCGCGCACCAGTTCCGAGCTGCCGAATTGCTTGAGCAGCTTGACGACGGTCTTCTTGCCGACGCCTTCGATCGCGTCGAGTTCGGAGGTAAGCTGGCGGGCGTTGCGCCGCGAGCGGTGGAAGGTGACGGCGAAGCGGTGGGCCTCGTCGCGGATGGACTGGACCAGGTGCAGGATGGGAGAGAAGCGGTCGAGGGCAACCGGCTCGTCCTCCTGTCCGTAGACGTAGATGATCTCTTCCCGCTTGGCGATGGAGGCGAGCGGCTGGTCGATGATGCCGATGCTTTCGAGGGCTCCGGCGGCGGCGTGCAACTGGCCGAGCCCGCCGTCGATCAGGACCAGGCCGGGCATGGGGATGCCTTCTTCCTGGAGCCGTGAATAGCGGCGCGATACCACTTCGCGCATGCTGGCGAAATCGTCGTTGCCTTCCACGGTGCGGATGATGAATTTCCGGTAATCGGCCTTCTTCATGCGGCCGTCTTCCCAGACCACCATGCTGGCCACCTTGTCGGTGCCCTGGATATGGGAGATGTCGAAACACTCGATGCGGGAAGGCGCGGCGGGCAGGTTGAGGCTGTCCTGGAGCGCCTCCTGGATGGCTTTGGAAGAGGGCTTGAGGACGCGAAAGCGGGCGTTGAAGCTGTGTCGCGCGTTGGTCTGCACCAGGCCGAGGAGGGCCTTTTTCTGGCCGCGCTGCGGGGTGCGGATCTCGACGCGGCGGTTGCGCTTTTCGGAAAGCAGCTCTTCGAGCACCTCGCGGTCCTCGAAATCGGCAGGCACGTGAATCTCGCCGGGGACATACTGCTGGTCCATGTAGATCTGGAGCAGGAGGGAGGAGAAGAACTGCGGCTCGTCGAACTCGGGCTGGTCTTCCCAGAAGAACTCGCGGCGGTCCACGATCTGGCCGTTGCGGAGGTGAAACAGGTTGAGGGCCACCAGGGGCGGTTCGGCGTAGCAGGCGAAGATATCCACGTCGTCGCCTTTGGCGGCGGCCATCTTCTGCCGTTCTTCCATCTCTTCGACGGTGGTGACGAGGTCGCGGAGGGAGGCGGCCTCCTCGAAACGCATGGCATCGGAAGCGGCGGCCATGCGGCGGCCCAGTTCGCGGGCGAGATCGGAGTGGCGGCCTTCGAGGAAGAGGCGGACGTCGCGGACGGCGGCGGCGTAGGCCTCGTCGGTGGTCAGGTTGAGCACGCAAGGGCCGAGACAGCGATGGATGTGGTACTGGAGACAGGGCTTGGGATGGAAGCGGGTGAGGTCCACTTTGCAGGAGGGCACCTGGAAGTGGCGGTGAATGAAATGCACGAGGCGGTGGGCGAGGTTGCCGGGGAAATAGGGGCCGAAGTAAGTGGAACCGTCCTTTTTGAGGCGGCGGGTGACGTAGACGCGCGGGTATTTTTCGGCCGTGAGCTTGATGTAGGGATACGTCTTGTCGTCGCGGAGCAGGATGTTGAAGCGCGGCTTGTACTGCTTGATGAGGTTGTTTTCAAGCGCCAGCGCCTCTTTTTCGTTGTCCACCAGGATGTAGTCCACATCGCGGGCTTCGGAGATGAGAGTGCCGGTTTTGGTATCGGCGAGCCGCTCTTCGAGGAAGTAGCTGCGGACGCGGTGGCGGAGGATCTTGGCCTTGCCGACGTAAATGACGCGGCCGGCGGCGTCCTTGTAGAGGTACACTCCGGGCGCGAGGGGGAGTTGGGCCGCTTTCTCTCGGAGTTCCATTGGGAAGGGGACTGCTTCCATTATATCGGCGGGGGGCGGTGCCCTACAATGAAGCTGATGCTGGCGCCGGTTTCGGGCGCACTGGCGGGCGCGGCCGGATTGATGGCGTGGGCGGTGCGCGGCCGGTCGTCCTCGGTCTTCGCTCCCTCGTACTGGCGCGGTCCCCGGGACCGGCGCGCACTGGCGCTGACGTTCGACGACGGGCCGAGCGAGGGCACGCCGCAGATTCTGGAGATCTTGCGAGGGTACGGGGTGCGAGCCACCTTCTTCCAGGTGGGGGCCAACGTGGTGCGGCTGCCGGAGGTGGCGCGGGCGGTGCGGGCCGAGGGCCACGAAATCGGCAACCACAGCTTCTCGCACGCGATGTTCGCGTTCCGGACGGAGGGTTTCCTCGAATCCGAGCTGAGGCGCGCGCAGGAAGCCATCGAGGGGAACACCGGTGCGCGGCCCGTCTGGTTCCGCGCGCCGTTCGGGGTGCGCTGGTTTGGGCTGAGGCAGGCGCAACGCAAGGCGGGGGTCACCGGGGTGATGTGGACCGCAATCGGCTATGATTGGAATCGGAAGGCGGAGGATGTAGTAAGGCGCCTTGCGCGTGGAGCGTCGAATGGCGCTATCCTGTGCCTACACGATGGACGTGAGCTTCGCGTGAAGCCGGATATCGGTGCGACCGCGGAGGCCGTCCGGCGCCTGGTTCCGATGTTGCTGGACCGGGGATACAACTTCGAAACGGTTAGCCGACTTCTATGTCCGACGAAATCACGCAACGGGTCTTGAACGTAATCGCCACCTCCAAGCGAATCCCGCCGGAAACGGTGACCATCGAGAGCGAGTTCCAGCAACTGAACATAGACTCCATGGACGCAGTGGAGATCCTGTTCGCGCTCGAGAACGAATTCGACATCAGCATTCCCGACGAAGACGTGCGGCAGGTGCGCACGGTGCGCCAGATGGCGGAGGGCGTGGAGAAGCTGGTGGCGGCGAAGTCGGACTCGGCGGCCGGGCAGTAGGAATGCGGCGGGTCGCGATCACAGGCATCGGCGCCATTTGCGCGCTGGGACGGAACACAGCCGAATTTGCCGCTTCACTGCGCGAGGGGCGGTGCGGCATTGGGCCGGTGGAATCGACCGACATGCGGCAGATGCGGTTTCAGAACGGCGCCGAAGTGAAGGGCTACAGCCATCAACCGTATTTCGACGACCGGCGCGCGGACTTCATCGACCGCTTCGCGCAGTTTGCGGTGATTGCGGCTCGGGAGGCGGTGGAGGACGCGGCGGTGGAGTGGACGCCGGAGCTCAAGGAAACGGCCGCGATCGTCACGGGCAGCTGTGTGGGCGGACAATCGACGGAGGACACTGGCTTCGTGGATATTTATAAGCGGGGGCTGAACCGGGTGCATCCGCTGACGATTCCGAAGACCATGGCCAACGCGGGGGCGAGCCACATCTCGATGGAGTTTGGCATCACCGGTCCCAGCTATACGATTTCGACGGCGTGCTCGTCGTCGGCTCATGCTATCGGGCAGGCGTTCTGGATGGTTCGGTCGGGCATGACCGACCTGGCGCTGACGGGCGGCAGCGAGGCGCCCTTCAGCTTCGGGATTTTGAAGGCGTGGGAGGCGATGCGGGTGGTGTCGCCGGACACGTGCCGGCCGTTTTCGAAGGACCGGCGCGGGATGATCCTGGGCGAGGGGTCGGCGATGCTGGTGCTGGAGCCGCTGGAAGTGGCGCTGGCACGGGGCGCGCACGTGCATGCGGAGATCGTGGGTTTCGGCATGTCGTCGGACGCCTGCCACATTACGCAGCCTTCGGCGGAAGGGGCGGCGCGGGCCATGCGCACGGCGCTGCGCGATGCGGGTATCGCCGCCGAACAGGTGGGCTACATCAACGCCCACGGAACGGCCACGCCGGCGAACGATCCGACCGAGACGGCGGCGATCAAGAGCGTTTTCGGCGCGCACGCGGCGAAAGTTGCGGTGAGTTCCACCAAGTCGATGCACGGCCACGCGCTGGGGGCTGCCGCGGCGCTCGAATGCGCGGCCGCCGCCATGGCGCTGCGCGATGGCATCCTGCCGCCCACGGCGAACTTCACCACGCCCGATCCGGAATGCGATCTCGACATCGTGCCGAACGTCGCGCGGGCGGCGGAGGTGGAGTACGCGATATCGAATTCGTTCGCGTTCGGCGGATTGAACGCGGTGCTGGTGCTTCGCAAGCACGTGTAAGCTTCCGGTGACGCAAAGCGAAGACGGTTTACCCGATTCTGGCGGCGCTGGGCGTTGGTGCCGTACCTGCACTTCTGGCCGTGGCTGGCCGAACACGGTCTGCATGTATGTGATGGTCTCGGCGCTGACAGCGGGGCCGGCAAGTGGTGGATTCCGGTTGTGGCGCTGCCGACCGTCCATTGTGCCGAACGTCGCGCGTGACGGCAAATGTGGAGTATGCGGATTGAACGCGGTGCTGGTGCTTCGCAAGCTCGTGTAGCTTCCGGTGGCGCGCCAGTCGTGTCAGACTGTGCGGCATGAAAGCGAAGACGGTTTACCTGATTCTGGCAGCGCTGGGCGTCCTGGTGCCGTACCTGCACTTCTGGCCGTGGCTGGCCGAACACGGTCTGGATGTGGGGCTATTCCGCCATGAACTGCATGCGAGCGCGGTCACTGAATTCTTTTCGGCGGATGTGATGGTCTCGGCGCTGGCAACGATCGCTTTTCTGGTGTATGAGCGGCGGCGGGTGGGCCGGTGGTGGTGGATTCCGGTTGTGGCGCTGCTGACGGTGGGAGTATCGGCGGGGCTGCCGCTGCTTTTGTACCTGCGGGAGGGGCGGGCGGGTCCGAGGCGGGCGTAGGATGGTGTTTGAAACGGGAAAGGGGGGCAGCTTTGACGCGTCGCGGATTTGTAACGGGAATGGGGGCGGCGGCGCTGGCCGCGGCTCCGCAGGACGACGAGGCGGGATTCGCTTCGCTGTTCGACGGGCCGTCGCTCGAGGGATGGACGGTGCGGGACGGTCCGGAAACGGCGTTTTACGTGGATTCCGGGGACATCGTGGTGCACGAGAGCGCGGGGTATCCGGCGTGGCTGCGATCGGCGAAGCAGTACGAGAACTTCGATTTCCGCGGCGAATTCTTCGTCAAGGGCTGGACCAACTCGGGGCTGTATCTGCACGCGCCCGAGCACGGGCGGAACATGTGGTGCGGGATGAAGATCAACATTTTCCACGAGCGCGATGCGAAGCCCGCGCCTGAATCGATGGGGTCGGTGTTCCCGCTGGTAGCGCCGCTCAAAGTGAACGTGAAGAATAAGGGGGAGTGGAATTCGTTCCGGATTGCGATGGACTGGCCGCGGCTGCGGGTGTGGACCAACGGCGAGATGGTGCAGGATCTCGACGTGGAGACCGTGCCCGAGTTGCGGCACCGGCTGCGCAGCGGATATCTGGGCCTGGAATCGCTCTCCTATCCAATCCGGTTTCGTAAGTTACGGGTACGGGAGCTCGCTTCGAAAGTAAGCTGGACGAGTTTGTATACGGAACCCGAAGATATCGCGAAGTGGCGTGTATTGAACGGCAAGCCTGTGTTTCAGGCGCTGGGCGGCGTGCTGCACGGCGACGGCTCGGGGGAGTTCGCGACCCGCGAAACTTACCGCGATTTCGAATTGCAGATGTACGTGCGGCACAGCTGGCACCACAACGGCGGCGTTCTGTTCCGCGCCGACGGGAAGGGATCGACGGGACGGCGGTACGAGATCCAGTTACACGACGTGGAAGGAGCGCACTATCCGACCGGGTCGCTGTATTCGGTGAAGCGCGGAATTTATCCGCGGATCGCGGCGGGGGAATGGTGGCTGTTCCAGATGAGGGTGAAGGACGCCGGCTGCCTGGTGCGGATCAACGGGGAAACGGTGACGGAATACGAAGGGCTGGACAACCTGGAGCCGGGTCCGATCGGGCTGCAGGCGCATGATGCCGGGCGGTGGACCGAGTTCAAGCAGGTACTGGTGCGGCGGATCTGAGCGCGCGAGCCTCCATGTCGGCCTAAAAGGTCTGAAAATCTGGTACTATCGACCTTTAGGGGGTGTGGTGTTTCTCATCACTCGCAGAGTCCAGTTTGGTCCGACGACGTTTCTTTGGGAAGTGCAGGCGCCGGATGTGGCGCGCGCGGCGCGCGCCGGGCATTTTGTCATGGCCCGGATCGATGAGCACGGCGAGCGGATCCCGCTGACGGTGGCGGATTTCGACGCCGGCCGCGGCACGGTCACGGTGGTGATCCAGGCGGTAGGGAAAACGACCTTGGAAATGATGGGGCTAGCGCGAAGGCGACCGACTGCTGGACTTCATCGGGCCGCTGGGGCTGCCGAGCCACATCCGCAAGCTGGACGGCACCGTGGTGATGGTGGGCGGCGGGCTGGGCGTGGCGCCGGTCTATCCCGCAGCTTCGCGCCTATAAGCAGCAGGGCAACCGCACGATTTCGATCGTCGGGTTCCGCAACCGGGACCTGGTGTTCTGGGAAGACGCATTCCGCGAGCTACAGCGACGAGCTGATCGTCACCACGGACGACGGCAGCTACGGCCGGCAGGGCTTCGTGACCGCACGCGCTGGCGGACGTGCTGAACCGCGAAAAGGACGTGCGGGAAGTGGTGGCGATCGGGCCGATTCCGATGATGAAGGCCTGCTGCGGAAGTGACGCGGCCGTTCGGCGTTCCGACCGTGGTCAGCCTGAACTCGATCATGGTGGACGGCACCGGGCATGTGCGGGTCGTGCCGCGTGACGGTGGGCGGAAAGATGAAGTTCGCCTGCGTGGACGGCGCCGATTTCGACGGCCACCTGGTGAATTTCGACGAGCTGTCGCTGCGGCAGAAGCGTTTCGAGCGGGAAGAAAAGGCGGCGATGGAGCGGTTCCGCAGCGAATCGGCCAAGCTGGCGTCGCTGGCCGCGCGCGTCGGAGCAGAACGGACGGTCGGCGTCCACCTGCGAACTGCCGGAGCCGCTGGCCGCGCCGCCGGGTCCGCGCGTGCCGAAGAACATCAAGACCATCCCGCCGGAGCGGACGCCGATGCCGCACCAGCCGGCCGGAGGAGCGGATCCACAACTTCGAGGAAGTGGCGCTGGGGCTGGACCTGGAAGGCGCGCTGGTGGAAGCCGACCGCTGCCTGCGCTGCAAGAAGCCGCGGTGCGTGCCGGGCTGCCCGGTGGGGATCGACATTCCCGGGTTCATCGCGGCGCTGCAGCTGCGGGACATCAAGCGCGTCGTACCAGATTCTGAAAGCATCGAACGCGCTGCCGGCGGTGTGCGGGCGGGTCTGCCCGCAGGAATCGCAATGCGAAGCGACCTGCGTGGTGGGGGCCAAGTACAAGCCGGTGGCGATCGGGCGGCTGGAGCGGTTCGTGGCGGATTGCGCGCATGGGGCGCGGGTGGGACGAAGCTCCGGCGGCGGCGCCGGCGGCGAAGAGGGCGGCGATCATCGGGTCGGGGCCGTCGGGCCTGGCCTGCGCGGGAGACCTGGCGCGCAACGGCGTGAAGGTGACGATTTTCGAAGCGCTGCACGTGGCCGGCGGCGTGCTGAAGTACGGCATTCCGGAGTTCCGGCTGCCGGACATGATCATCGACGCCGAGATCGAGAACCTGAAGAAGCATGGGGGTGGAGATCCGGCTGGATACGATCATCGGCAAGCTGTTCACGATCCCGCAGCTGCTGACGGATATGGGTTACGACGCGGCCTTCGTCGGCACCGGGGCGGGGTCGCCCAAGTTCGCCGGGATCCCGGGCGAGGCGTTGAACGGGGTCTTTTCGGCCAACGAGTTCCTGACGCGCGTAAACCTGATGCGCGGCCACCGGCAGCCGCATCTACGACACGCCGGTCGGCATGGGCAAGCGGGTGGCGGTGGTGGGCGCGGGCAATACGGCGATGGATTCGTGCCGGGTGGCGCAAGCGCATGGGCGCCGAGCAGGTGACGGTGGTCTACCGGCGGTCGCGGCGGGAATCGCCGGCGCGCGCTGGAGGAGCTGGAGCACGCGATCGAAGAAGGCATCGAGTTCCTGTGGCTGACCAATCCGGTGGAAATTGTGGGCAATTCGTCGGGGTGGGTAACGGGTATGCGGTGCCAGCGGATGGAACTGGGCGAGCCGGACGCCTCCGGCCGGCGCCGGCCGGTGGCGGTAGAGGGTTCCGAATTCCTGACTTGACGTGGACACGGTGATCTACGCGCTGGGAACGACGGCGAACCCGATCATCGCGCAGACCACGCCGGGGCTGACGGTGAATAAGTGGGGCTACATCGAGGTGGACGAGGGCACAGGCATGACGTCGATACCGGGCGTTGTTCGCGGGCGGCGATATTGTCACGGGCGCGGCCACCGTGATCCTGGCCATGGGCGCGGGCCGGCGGGCCGCGAAGGGAATGCTGGAGTACATGGGCCTGGGCACGCCGCCGCGGAACTGGCCGAAGCGAGGAGCGTATAAGATGCCGTCGTCGTGTCCGAAGTGCCGGCAGAGTGCTCGAAGAAGACGAGATCTGCTGCGCGCAGGTGCGCTATTCGTGGCGCTGCAAGAGCTGCTTCAAGCTGACTCGGGGTTCGCCATTCCATACGGAAAGTGTTTCCTGTGCGGGGGCGACCTGGAGGTGGTGCCGGACCGCGAGCTGGGCGATTCGATGCGTTTCCGGGCCATCCGGGACGCCGTGCAGTTCGAGCTGAACTCTTTCCACTTTTATAAGCTGGCGCGGGACCGGGCGAGCTCACCGGAGCAGCGGGCAGGTGCTGGAGCGGCTGTTACGAGGCCGAACTCGACCATCTGCACGAGCTCGAGGAGAAGTACCACGCGCACCTGGACCGCGAGGTGGTCGAGCTTTCGTCGAACGAAGACACGCTGCTGGCGAACTGGCTGTTCCGCGGAATTCAACGTGGGCGAGGCGGCCGGGGTGGCGGGGCTGTACCGGGCGGCGCTCGAGATGGAGGTCCGCACGCGGGACCATTTCCGGAAGCTCGCGCGGGAACTGCCGGCGGGGCTGGAACAGGATCTGTGCGCGGAACTGGCGGCGGAAGAAGAGGAGCACGTCGCGCATGCTCGAGGGCGAGCTGGAGCAGCTCGGCTGACCGTCAGCTGGCGCGGCGGAGGACCAGCATCCGGCGAGACTCGACCGGACAGCCTCCGTTGAGCTCGCGCTGGATTGCGACCTTGAGGCTGCGCGACACCCGCCTCAACTGGAAGAATCGCGTACGGCGCTGGCGGAGGTACACGAAAAGGGCGAAATCGGCAAGTGCCAGAAGCGCGAGGAGAAGGGCGTCAACGTTCATGAGTAAATTGCACCATGAACCAGAGATGCGGAAAAGGGGTGGTAGTAAGCCCCCCGTAATAGGACTGCTAACGTTTTTCGCGCTGAAACTGTTTGAGAAGTCCCATCACTTTGGCCACATAACCCCGGGTTTCGGCGAAGGGGGGTACTCCCTTGTAGCGATCTACAGCACCCGGACCGGCATTGTAGGCCGCAATGACTCGGGAAAGCCAGTTTTTGTAGCCCTGGTACCGTTCCATCAGAGTCTTGAGGTATCTGGTACCGGCGTCGATGTTCTGGGCGGGGACACGCGGATCGCCGCCAAACTGCTGGGCGGTAGCCGGCATCAGTTGCATGAGGCCGATGGCGCCGCTGGGGGAGACGGCATTCACGTCGAAATTGGACTCGGCGGCGACGATGCTGCGAACGACGTCTGCCGGCACCTGGTGTTTTTCGGCGGCGGCGCGGATCAACTCGTGGGTCTCGGCATCGCGCATGATTGGCGCGAGGAGCGGCTCCGAGGCAGGGGAGGGCCGGTGGACCGCAGGGGGGGCGGGGAGGTAAGAAAACCCTTCCGCGAAGGAGCAGCCGGTGAGCGATAACGCGAGGAGGACAAACTTCATGCAATGTTCCGATGTTAGACTTTTGACTTAATGCCTAGAGCGACCCATTTGGACTGCAGCTTGTGCAACAAGAGGCAGGATGCGGGGAGAAGAGCGAACCTCTGTGATTGCGGCGGACCGCTGCTGGTGCGATATGACCTGGACACGATACGCCACCGGTGGAGGAGAAGGGATGTCGCGAACGGCCCCTCCAGCATGTGGCGCTATGCGCCTGTTCTACCGCCTGTCGATCAGGCAATTGTAACACTTGGGGAGGGTTGGACTCCCCTGATTCGCACGCGCCGGCTGGGCGGACGTATTGGATCGGACGCTTTGTGGGTAAAGGACGAGGGGTTGAACCCGACCGCGTCCTTCAAGGCGCGGGGCCTTGCCTGCGCCATTTCGATGTGCAAGGAGCTGGGGATCAGAGTGCGTGGCTATTCCTTCGGCGGGCAATGCGGCGAGCGCGCTGGCGGCCTATGCGGCGGCGGCGGGGATCGAAGCCCACATCTTCATGCCGTCGGACGTGCCGCAGGCCAATTATCTCGAATGCAAGGCTTACGGCGCGAAGGTGACGCTGGTGGACGGGCTGATCAGCGATTGCGGACGCATCGTGGCCGAGCGGGGACCGGCGGAAGGCTGGTTCGACGTGAGCACGCTCAAGGAACCGTACCGCATCGAAGGCAAGAAGACGATGGGCTACGAAGTGGCCGAGCAGATGGAATGGGAGCTGCCGGACGCAATCTTCTACCCGACGGGCGGGGGCGTGGGCATGATCGGCATGTGGAAAGCATTTGCCGAAATGGAGCGGCTGGGCTGGATCGGAGGGCGGCGGCCCAAGATGGTCGCGGTGCAGGCGGAGGGGTGCCAGCCGGTGGTGCAGGCGTTTCAGGAAGGGGAGACGCGCAGCCGCTTTTTCGAAGGCGCGCACACGGTGGCGGCGGGGCTGCGCGTGCCGAAGCCGCTGGGCGATTTCCTGGTGCTTCAGGCGGTGCGGGAGAGCCACGGCACAGCCATCGCGGTAAGCGACGAGGAGATGCTGGATGCGGGAATCCAACTGGCCTCGGACGAAGGGATCTACGCGGCGCCGGAGGGCGCGGCGTGCGTGGCCGCTGCGCGAAAGCTGCTGGAGAGCGGATTCCTGAAGCCTTCCGACCGGGTGGTTTTGTATAACACCGGGTCGGGGTTGAAATATCCGGAAGCTTACGCGACGCGGTTCCCGCGCAGTTCTGCCGGAGAGCAGGACAAGCTGGGCGGATTGATCACGCCGCGGTGAGGCATTAACCCACAACACGCGTTAGAATGCGGCCTCGAGGTCTATCCTACCGATGCCCGCGATAGAAATTATCTATTCGCAATCGGGGCGGTGACCGGATAGACTAAATCAAAGTTTTGCTCCCCAAAGGCCGGCCCTGTCGCTTGCCTCATCACATAAAATCTGGAGGTTCTTCGTGAACAGAATCAGCGCAGCTATTTGTGTCTCCATGGCGGGTATGTTGCTATCGACGGCCAGCGGCCAGGCGCCGGCCGCGGCCCCCGCCGCCCCGGCTCCGGCGCCGGCCAAATCGCCGTTCACCCAGTATGGAACCGACTTCAGCTTCCTTTTCGACGGGTACGTGGACAAGAATTTCAATAATCCGGACTCGGGGTTCAACGCGCTGCGCAATTTCGACGTGCGCGCGAACACGGCGCACGTGAGCCAGGTGATGGCGACCATCGATCATGCGCCGGCGCCGGTGGGCTTCCACTTCGAGGGCGGATTCGGCCAGACTTTCAAGATCATCCACGGCGCGGAACGGTTTCCGGACGAAGCCGACTGGATCAAGCAGGCGTACGTCAGCTTCAAGCCGAAGGCGTGGAAAGGGCTGCAACTCGATGTCGGTAAGTTTGTGACCTCGGCCGGAGCGGAAGTGATCGAGTCGAACGGAAACTGGAACTATTCGCGGTCGATTCTGTTTGCCTGGGCGATTCCTTATTACCATTTCGGGCTGCGGACATCGTTCCCGGTGGGCGAGCATTTTACCGGCGGCGTCCAACTGGTGAACGGGTGGAACAACGTTAAGGACAACAACAGCGGGAAGACGATCGGGCTCACGGGCGCGTATGCATGGAAGAACGTGACGTGGAGCAACAACTATTACGCCGGGCCGGAACACGACCACACCAACAAGGGATGGCGCAACCTGTACGACACGATCGTGATGATCAACGCGTCGGACAAGTTGAGCACGTATATCAATTTCGACTACGGCCGGGATAAGGCGGTGGATGGTGCGGCGTCGCAGTGGGCCGGCATCGCGGGCGCGGCACGGTACGCCTTCACGGACAAGACGGCGATTGCCGGGCGGCTCGAATTCTTTGACGACATCGACGGATTTTCGACCGGAACGCAGCAGAAGCTGGGCGAATTCACGGTGACCGGAGAGTACAAGCTCACCGGTTGGCTGATGAGCCGCCTGGAATTCCGCAACGACTGGTCCAACCAGCCGTTCTTCGAAAAGGAAGGCGGGCGGACGGGCAAGGCGCAGCCGACGATTCTTCTGGGCGTAGTGGCGTTCTTCGGGCCGAAGAAGTAAAGGCTAACCGAACCTCCTGAATCTTTTCGACGCTCCCTCCGGCGGAGGTCCCCCACGGGCCTTCGCGGGAGGGAGCATTTTTGTTTTGGGCGGTGGCGGTGGAAGTCAACAGACGCGTGCACTGTCTTACGGAGGGTTTCCGTTACCGCACATCGCCAGCCGGTAAAAGGCCCGACAGCGCGTCATCGAGGGGATGGTGCTGCGGCTTCCCCGAAAGTCCAGCTTGTTCCACCTCATGAGGTTCAGCCGCGACTGACATCTGACGCTTGCCGTCGGCTCGAGTCATCGTCATCGCTCCGGCACCCCAGACCGTGCCGTCATGGCCCCAGAACGTCCCATGGCCGGGAACCTCCATCCGGTGCAGGCCGAGGCCGTAGTCGATCTTCTTCCCCTCAAAGGAAATGACCGGGACAGTGCGCTGCATCTGCTCGAGCGACGACGGGGCGAGAATCTCGCCGGCAAGCAGCAATCCGTAGAAACGGTTGAGATCCGCGACAGTCGAAATCAGCGAGGCCGCCGGCCCCACCCAGGACATGTCATAGACGCTGTAGTCGCGCGGCGGGTCGATCATGCCAAACCACGCCTCGTACATCTGCGAGTGGGGCCCGGCCGATCTGCGGTCCGGCCGGAAACCCGGTGTTGCGGAGCCCGGCGCGCTCGATGACGTTCCGGGTGATGCACTGCTCCGCGGTAGCGCCGGTTACGTGCTCCAGGAGTTCGCAGAGAAGCCGATAGTTGGTGTTGGAATACACACCCGGAGTGGCACCGGGCCGCCCCTGTTGGGAGGCGCCGCGACTCCCATTGCGATCAGCTCGGTCGGGTGAAAGTGCGTGAACCGGTGGTCGTCGAGACTCTGGGGCGTGGTGTCCGCCAGCTTGGGAAACGCCCTGAGGGACGGGTACGCATACGGGAGGTATTCCGCGAGGCCGCTGGTGTGGTCGATCAACATCCGGACGGCGATCGCGTTGCCGCGTTCCCCGGGCACCAGATGTGGCAGGTAGTGGGCGATCGGCGTGTCGAGGCCGATCTGACCGCTCTCGACCTGCTGCAGGACGGCGGCGGCGGTGAAGGTCTTGGTGATGCTGCCGACGCGGTGCCGCATGTCGGGGGTAACGGGCCGGCCGGTGCCGACATCCGCGACGCCGGCGGCGCCGCGCCATACCTGGTCGCCGTCGCGCACTTCGGCGAACACTCCCGGCACCCCCGCGCGATTGACCTTGTCCAGAGCGGCCTTCAGGTCCGCGGGATCAAGCGGTTTCTGCACTACATTTGCCCCCTCGTAGCGGTCGATTGAAGTGGCTACGCCGCGTTAGTCCCAGTCACGGTCAGCCGAACACATATTCATTGTCACGCCCGATCTAAGTACACTCAAACCGCTGTCGCCCCGGCGGGTTCAGGTCAGACACTCGGTTTGCGCTTCCCAGATGACGGGAGAGGTCTGGTGTGCCCAGTTTTCGACGAGGGCCTGGTAGCGGTTTTCGAGCGCGGTCCGACGGATCTTCAGCGTGGGGGTGAGCAGGCCATTGCCGATGTTCCAGGGCCCGTTCACGATGGCCAGGAATGCCAGCCGTTCATGGGGATTGAGCTGCGCGTTGACCTCATCCATCTGGTTGCGGAGGCTCGCCTCGAGTTGGCGCCGTCCTTCGGCACTGTCGCACTGGCGGCGGGCCTCGTCCGAAAGCAGAATGATTGCGAAGGGATTCGGCATGCCCGCACCCATCAGGCAGCACGCCTCTACCGCCGGGTGGGAATTCAGCTTCATTTCGATAGGGGCGGGCGCGACATACTTGCCCTTACTGGTTTTGAACTGCTCTTTGAGCCGCCCGACGATCTTCAACTGCCGGTCGGCGTCGATCTCGGCGAGGTCCCCGGTTCGGAAGAAGCCATCTTCGGTGAAGCTCTCGCGGGTGGCAGCGGGATCCTTGTGGTAGGCCAGCATGTTCATGGGACTGCGGATGAGCAGTTCGCCGGTGTCCGCGAGTTTGGCTTCCACGCCGTGAACGGGGGTTCCGACGTAGCCGGGACGCACGTGGCCGAAGGGCGGCAGATGCGTGATCAGCACCTCCGTCATGCCGTAGCCCTCCATTAACTCCAATCCCAGGCGGCGATACCAGAGCAGAATATCGGGCGCGAGGGGAGCGGCACCGGAAGCCGCGAATCGTACCGTGTGAAGGCCGAGGCGATGCAGAATGCGGGACTTCACGTAGCGGTTCACGATGGGCGTGGTTAACAGCCTTTCCAATCGCTGCTTTGGAATCTTCGCGTAAACGCCCTGCTGGAACTTGAGCAGGAGGCGCGGAACGGAGAGGAAGAGCGACGGGCGGGCACGGTGCAGGTCCTCGAGGAAGGTCTCCACGCCGGCGGCGAAGAAGATGTGAAATCCCAGGTGCAGCCCCATGATTTCGAGTGCCGTCCGTTCCACGATGTGGGCCAGCGTCAGGTAAGAGAGCACGCGCTGGTTCGGATGCAAGTGCAGGACTTCGGGCAAGTGGCGCGCGGCGTATCCGAAGGCGCCGTGGCTGTGGACGACGCCCTTGGGAAGGCCCGTGGTACCGGAGGTGTAGATGATGGTGGCGATATCGGAGGCATGCCGTTCCGGCGGAGTCTCCAGGGGGGTACACCCGGCGATGATGGCATCCCAATCGGCTTCGTCGCGGCGCCGGGCGTGGAACGGGATGAGCAGCGCTTCTTCGGGGATGGCTTCGCGGACTGCGTCCGGATCGTCCGTATTGCCGAGGAAACAGGCGCGGGAATCGCTGTGTTCGAGGATGTGCCGGATGGACTGGGGCTTGAGCGTGGGATACACCGGGACGCTGACGTAGCCGGCCATCCAGATGGCCAAGTCCGCCATGATCCACCAGGCGCAATTCTTGGAGACGATGGCGACGCGGGAGCCCGGCTCCCAGCCCTGTGCTTTGAGGTAGGCGGCCATGCGGCGAACCTCCTCGCCGGCCTGCTGCCAGGTCCAGTGCCGGATTCTGCCGGCACCGAGCGGCTGGGTCAGGAAGACAGACCCGGGCCGCTGCTTTTCCCATTTGAAGAAGAAGTCGAGCGGCAGACTCTCCACCGCGTTCGCAGGCGTCAACCGGCACCTCCTTCGGAAACCGGACGACTTTGCACTCTATCGCCGGGGCGGAGGTGCAAAGAACGTCTTGCGCCGTTTCTTACCCGTGGGTAAGATATCAGTGTCCCGGGCCGGCTGTCAAAGCTCCGGTGTTTCAGAACACACAAAGCCGCGGCTTGCCCGTTACCGATCGGGAGGTGCTCACCGTGAACCAGGCATTGCATCCCAACCTGAAAGGCCGTGTGGCGGTAGTCACCGGGGCCAGCCGCGGAATCGGGAAGGCGCTGGCACTGCGCCTGGCGCGTGAGGGGGCGGCGGTGGTGGCGGCGGCCAAAACCGAGCAATCGACGGAGCGGCTTCCCGGCAGCATCCACGAAACGGCGGCGGAGATCGAACAGGCAGGCGGGCGGGCGCTGGCGATCCCACTTGATGTGCGGAACGAAGAGGCAATCCACGCTGCAATCGAGCGCACCATCTCCGAATTCGGGCGATTGGACATTCTGGTGAACAACGCCGGCGCCATCTGGGTGCAGCCGGTGCTCGCAACACCGCCCAAACGGTTCGACCTGGTGGTGGGCGTGAACGTGCGCGCCGCCTATGCGGCCTGCTACTACGCTCTGCCTCACATGGCGAAGCAGCGGTGGGGCCATATCCTGAACATGTGCCCCAGGTTGCACGGAGAACCTTCGCCGGGGAAGGTGGCGTACATGATTTCCAAGCTGGGCATGGCGCGGCTGGCGATCGGGATCGCGGAGGAGCACCGGGGGGACAACATTGCGGCCAACACCCTCTGGCCGCGCACGATCGTCGAAAGCCAGGCGTCGATCAACTGGAAGATGGCGGACCGGTCGCAATGGCGCACTCCGGAAATCCTGTGCGACGCAGCCTGCGCGATTTTTTCGCGCGAGCCGGGGGAATCGACGGGGCAGCAGTGGATCGACGAACAGGCGTTGCGCGAGCTGGCCGGGATCACGGACTTCGACCACTACTGGTGCGAAGGCAAACCGCCGGCCGATCCCATCTACATCGATCGCTGGTGACCGGCGTCGACGAGGCGAGCCACGGATTCCGCTTTGCGGATCGCTTTCTCGTGCAGGACCCACGATTCGATAGCCTGACCGGTGCCCTCGCGCGCCAGGGACGCGCTGAGGCGGCGGTCGGCTTCATCGAAGGTGGCTTCGGCGGTCATGCGGGCGTTCCAGGCTTCCCGCTCCAGATCATAGAAGCGCTTGACGGCAGTTCTGATCTCGGGTCCGACGTTGGCGGCGGCGTCGCGGGCGCGCTCGAATTTCTGGCGGGCGCGGGAGTTTCCGTTGAGCGCCGCTTCGGCCTGGAGTTCGCGGTAGCAGAGCAGGGCCTCTTCGCTCCAGCTCTTTTTGACACGCTCTTTGGACGCGTCGAGCGCCTCATTCGCGGAATCGGCGGCTGCGCGCGCCCGGCGTTTCTCCATCAGCCAGCGCCAGACGGACCACTCGCGCGCCTCTTCGAACAACGTTTTGGCCGTTTCCACGGCCGGCAGTTTCTGCATGCCGGGTTCCTCTTCCCCAGACTAAGGAAGGCCGGCGGGTCCGTCCAGACAATCCCGCGGCCATTTCGGACGTATGCGTACGATTTAACGCCCGGTGCGCCTTTTCCGCGGGCGCGGGCCGATTCATACTAAAGCGGACATTTTCGTCTGAAAGGCGGGCCATGTTAGCCAGTGTTACGAAACGCTGCGGCACGGGGACGGCGCCGATCGTCGTGTCGGCTTCCGACAGAGCATGGAGCGAACAACTGGTCCGCGGCCGGAACTCCGCATCCAGCCTGCTATGCCGCAGTGGACAAAACCGGTTTCGATTCACCGTGCAACTGAGGGAGCCGGCCGTCATCGATTCGGGAAACGAGGTGGTCTGGGAGAAGGTGGATGCCGGCGGGTGGCGCTGCCGCTCGTATTCGACGAGCATGAAGGAGATTGGGAAGCAGCACAACTATCTGCTGGGGCTGAATTCGTACTGGCGTTTCGCGTAGGCGGGGGACGGAGTCATGGAGCCAGAGCAACTGGAGTTCGATTACATCGTCATCGGGTCCGGTTTCGGCGGCAGCGTTTCGGCGCACCGTCTGGCGGAGAAGGGGTACCGCGTGGCGGTAATTGAAATGGGCCGCCGGTGGAAGCCGGAGGACTTCCCGGCCACGACGTGGAACCTGCGGCGCTGGATCTGGCGCCCGCGCCTGGCTTTGCACGGTTTCTTCAATATCCGGTTCTTCCGGCACGTGGTGATTCTTCATGGCTGCGCGGTGGGCGGCGGCTCGATCACGTACGCGAACACGATGCTGGTGCCGAAGGCGGACGTCTGGCGAAACGGCTCGTGGCGCGGGCTGGCGGACTGGGAGCGGGAAATGCCGCCGCACTACGAGACGGCGGTGCGGATGCTGGGCGTGGAAGAGAATCGGATTCTGGGCCCTGCCGACGACCTGCTGAGACTGGCGGCGGATGCGGCGGGCGTGGCGGGTAGCTTTTACCGCACGCGCGTGGCGGTGTTCCAGCCGCCGCCGGGGCAGGCAGGCGGCACCACGTACCCGGATCCCTACTTTGGCGGCACGGGGCCGGCGCGGACCACCTGCATCGGGTGCGGCGGCTGCATGGTGGGCTGCCGCTACAACGCGAAGAACAGCCTGGATCGGAATTACCTGTACCTGGCGGAGCAGAACGGCGCGCGGGTGCTTGCGGAAACGCGGGCGGTGGACGTGCGGCCGCTCGCAGGCAGCCCGGACGGAAGCCGTGGGTACGAGGTGCGCACGGTACGGTCCACCAGCCTCTGGGGCGGTGAACGGCGGTTCACGGCCCGGTGCGTAATTTTCGCCGCGTCGGCGCTGGGCACGATGGACCTGCTGTTCCGGTTGAGGGAAAAGGGCTCGCTTCCCAACCTGAGCCCGCAGCTTGGCCGCAGGGTGCGCACGAATGCGGAGTCGCTGATCGGCGTGCGGGTGCCCCGGTTTCGCGAGGACCTGTCCAAGGGAGTGGCGATCGGGTCCGGAATTCATCTGAACGAGAACACGCACATCGAGGCGGTGCGGTACCCCGCCGGGTCGGACACGATGGGGCTGCTGTCCACACTGCTCACCGGGGGCCGGCCGGGACACACGCGGATCTTCTCGTGGCTGGGGACGCTGGCAGCGGCGCTGGCGCGCCACCCGTGGCGCACCGTGCGGTCGCTGCACCCGTTTGGATGGGCGCGTGAATCGCTGATTCTGCTCTGCATGCAGGCGCTCGAGGGACATATCGACATGACCCTGGGAAGGCGCTGGTGGTGGCCTTTCGAGCGCACGCTGGTCAGCCGCGGCGAGCAAGTCAGAACGTTTATTCCGGAAGCCAACGAGTTTGCCAGGCTGACGGCGGACCTGGTGGGCGGGACGGCCATGAGCATGACCACGGAGATCCTGTTCAACGTGCCCGGGACGGCCCACATCTTGGGTGGATGTACGATGGGCGCTTCCGCCGCGGAGGGCGTTGTGGACGACCGCTGCCGGGTGTTCGGCTATCGCAATCTCTACGTGTGCGACGGCTCGGTGCTCTCGGCCAACCTGGGTGTGAATCCGAGCCTGACCATCACCGCGGTCACGGAGCGCGCGATGAGCTTCATTCCCCCGGCGAGGTAGAACGGGCTGCAATCGGCGAAGGGCAAGGTCAACCACGTTGCCGAGATCGTGGGCGGGGTGGTGCTGGCCGGCGAGGTTTCCCTGGCGCACGGCCGGAACCGGTGAGGGCGAGCCGGCGAGAGCCCTGAATCAGGGCATTGTGGGAGAGCAGCGCCAGGTCGGCCCATTCGAGCGGCGCATGGAACAGGCCGGAACTGGAGAGGAACCGGGAGAAGAAATCGCCGACCACCACTTCGTCGATGCGGACATCGCCGCCGGCAACGTCGTGGAGCACGGCGTCCAGGGTAAACAGGATTTTGCGAAACAGGAAGAGGTCGGGGGGAAAGCGCACGCCTTCGAGGGCGATCTCGTCGAGCAGGCGCATGGCGTCGAGTGCGCCTGGAGAGGCCGCGGCGGGCAGGCGCTCGAAGTAGCGGTGCACGTGCCTGGCAACGGAATGCTTTCCGCGGGGGCCCGGCAGCCGCAGCGATTCGATGGAGGCGATGACACCGTCGCGATCGCCGAAGGTCATCATGGCCACCAGCAGGATCAGGTTGCGCCGCAAGGGGCGGCCGAGGCGGCCGGCCAGCGCCCAATCGAGGACGATCAACTCGCGGTTGGGCTCGTCGTAAAAGAGATTGCCGGCGTGGGGGTCGGCATGGAGGACGGAAACCGGGGCGCGGGAAAAGAGTGGGACCGCTACCAGCGCTTCGATCAACTGGCGGGCAATGCGCGCGCGGCGGGCCGGGAAGCGGCGAAAGGCGTCGGTGACCTTGACGCCCCGCTCCTCGGTCATGGCGGTGATGCGGGGAGTGCAGAATTGGGGAATCAACTCCGGCACCCGGATGCCGATGCTGGCCTGGTAGGCGGCCCGGGCTTCCACCAGGGTGCGCTGCTCGCCGGCGAAGTCCAGCTCTTTTTCGAGGATCCGCCGCACTTCCGAGATCATCTCCTGCGTGTCGCTGATGGCGTAGGCGTAGCCGCGGCCGGGGGCGGCGAGGTAGGCGCCCAGGTCCTCGAGGAGGCGCATCTCCTCGCCGAAGAAATCGGGCACGTAGGGCTTGAGCACCTTCATGACGCCGTGGCGCCGCTCGCGGCCGATGTCTTCCCAGGAGAAGCGCACCACCGCGCTGACGCTGGCCTCCGAGAGGATGGAGCTGGCGATCTCGACGTCATGTTCGCGAAGCAGGGAGCCGAGCCCGGCCTCGATGAGTTCACCGACTTCCGCGGGAGTGACGTCGGACATACCGTTTTCAAGCTGGGAGAGCGCGGCGCGGAGATCGGGAGAGAGGCGGCGGTTGCGGGCGAGGACCTGGCCGATCTTCTGCAAGGCGGGCATGCGGGAGATGAGCACGACCAGGCGCTGCTCGGGGGCGGTGGATGGAGGCAGAGCGGCCTGTTCCCGAAACTTGGCGGCAAGGCGGGCCGGTGAGAGATGGGAGAAGAGAAACTCGAGCGAATCGGCGATCAACGGGCGCCACTTGGCGGCATCCGCCGGGACCAGAAATTCAACCGGGATGAGCCGGGCGATCGCATCGCCGACACTCATCGTGTTCTCCTTACGAAGCCTTGCGCTTGCGGCTGCCGGACGGCCCCTGGCCCAGGCGCGCTTCGAGTTCCGCCACCCGGGCGCGCAGTTGTTCCAGTTCGGGGTTCGGAGCGGCGGCCGAACCGCCCAATAAATTGCGGACCATGCCGAGCGGCGAGAGTGCGGCGCTGCGCACGTCGCTCAGTCCGGCCTGAAACGTTTCCTGCACTTTTTGATACGCGTCGAAAGCGGATTTAAGGTACCACATGACGAACTCCTGTCCGGCGCGGTCGGAGGCGACGATCAATTGGCGCAGCAGTTCGAGCGGCAGGCCGGTGGGCCGGCCGCGGGCGTCCTCGACAATGATCTGGGTGAGGACGACGCGCGTCAGGTCTTCCCCGGTCTTGGCGTCCACCACACGGACATCGCATCCCTTGCGGACCAGGGCGGCGAGGTCTTCCAGGTTGACGTACCGGCCGGCGGAGGTGTCGTAGAGGCGCCGGTTGGCATATTTGCGGATCACGATGGTGGATTGGTCCACACCCGTCTCCTGCTGCATTGCAGAATCTTTCTCTATATTGACACAATCCGTCCTTCAGGCATATGCTTTGAATGATTGCTGCAATGCAGCAATAGGGAGGTTGAAATGCCAAAAGCGGTAAAATCCGGGCCGGCCAGCCCGCAGTACGGTTTTCCGGCGCTCTTCATGCTGTCGGACTGGATCCGGCAGGGCACGCAAAGCTTTTTTGCCACCCAGCGAATTCTCCTGGACCTGGTGATGCGTCAGAATGCGAACACCATTAAGATCGTCCGCGAACGCCTGGCCGCGGCACGCACGCTGCCGGCGGAAACGCTGGCGGAGCTTGCCGGCGAGGGTATTTCGAATTTCGTGGCGGCGCAGCGGGTGCTGCTGCATCTTTCCGAGCGGCAGAACGAGATCGTGATGGGCGCGCTGGAAGAGCGCACAGCCGCGGTTCCAGCGTTGGGAGCGATGACGGAATTGCTGCGCAGCGGTGTGGATACGTTCATCGATATGCAGCAGCATTTCCTCACGATTGCGAGCAAGCAGGCGGACTCGTGGATCGACGCCGCCACATCGGGGGAGAAATTCCAGGGCAAGTCGCTGCCGGAAGTCGCCCGCGAGGCGATGGACGTGTTTGTCCGGAGCCAGAAGAAGTTTCTGGATGTAGTGGCGGAGGAAACGGCGGTGGCGACCGGCGCGAAAGAGCCGAAGAGCGCCGGCGGGAAGAAGAAGACCGAGTTGCTTGAACTGGCCAAGCAGGGCGCGGAGGCGTTCATCGACGCGCAGAAGAAACTGCTGGACGTTGCGGCGCAGCAATTGGCCGCCAACGCCAAGGCGGCGCGGCGAACGGCCGAGGTGCTGAACCCGCTGCCCGCGGTAGATCTGGCCGCTATCACGCGCCAGACGGTAGAGGGATTCGTGACGGCGCAGAAGGCGCTGCTCGATGTGATGGGCCGGGAGGCAGGCGAACGCGCGAAGCCCGCGGTCGAATCAAAGCCCAAGGCAGCCCCGCGGAAACGGCCCGCGGCCGCCCGGCGGAAAGCCGCCGCCGCTTCAGCCTAAAGGGACGTAAACGCACATAAGGCCGGGGGCGGGCGCCGACCCCATAGGGATAAACGGGTATCGTAGTCTGATAGGCGGACTTCCAGCCGGCGTGCCGCGCTCCCATGGTTCGCCGGCCGGCGCCCGTCTGCCGGACGGGCCCTAGCCGCCGCTGGGGGTCTGCGCGTGCCCAATCCGCCCGTCTGTAACCGTCTCTCTTCGGAAGATTCGATTTTCCTATACCTCGAGAAGAAGGAGATGCCGCTGCACATCGGCGCGGCGTGCATCTTCGATGGCGAGGTGGCGCTCGAGGAATTCACGGCGTTCGTGGAGTCCAAGCTTCCGCTCATTCCGCGATACCGCCAGCGGGTCGCGGTTCCGCCTCTTCACCTGGGGCACCCGTGCTGGGAACCGGATCCCGGGTTCGATATCCGGCGCCACATCTCGCAGGCAACGCTGAAACGCGGCACGGATGCGGAACTCGAGGAGTTCACGGGGGATCTGTTCGGCCAGGTGATGCCGCGCGACCGGCCGTTGTGGGACATCACGCTGGTGCATGGGCTGAAGCGCGGGCGAACGGCGATGATCGCGAGGCTGCACCACTGCCTGGCGGATGGAATTGCCGGCGTGGCGATTTTGAACCTTCTGCTGGATGCGAGCCCCGAGCCAGAGCCGGTTCCGCCGCACGAGGACCCGGGGTTTCCGCCTCCCGCCGCCGGCCACTCCGTTGTCGACGCGTTGGTCGGCGCCACTTCCGACGCGGTGAAGTACATGCTGGCGGCGGAGGCGGCGGCGCTCGACCTGGCTGCAAAACTGGCGGGAACCAACGCGCGGGGAGCGGTTCAAAGCTGGCTGGAACTGATCCCGGAGATTCTGGTTTCGCTGGACCGGCTGCCGTTCAACGCCCCGTGCAAAGGGCCCCGGCGGCACATCTGGACCAGTTACCCGATGCCGGAAATCGCTGTCATTCGCGAGAAACTCGGGGGGACTCTGAACGATGTGGCGCTGACGATGGTGACGCTGGCCGTGTCGCGGTACGCGGTGCTGCACGGGCAGAGCGTGGAAAAGCGGCTGCTGCGCTACTGGGTGCCGATCAACCTGCGCGCGCCCGGGGAGGAGGCGGGGACGGGCAACCGCATCTCGATCCTGCCGGTGCTGATCCCGCTCGACTGCGGCGATGCCAGGCAGTTGCTGGCGGAGGTCTATCGCCGCACCCAGGAATTGAAGCGCTCTCACCTGATCGAGCTGATCGGGATGGCGCAGGCGTGGCTGGGCGCCTCGCCACCGCCGCTTCAGGCCGCGTTCGGCCTGCTGGGTAACGTGCTGCCGGTTTCGCCTTTCCATCTGGTCTGCACCAATGTGCCGGGACCGGCGGCGCCGCTTTACCTGATGGGCCGCAGAATGGTCGCTTCGTATCCGTATGTGCCGATCGGGAATGACATGGGCTTCTGCTGCGCCATGCAGAGCTATTGCGACCGGTTCTTTTTCGGGCTGACTGCGGACAGGGAGGTCGTCCCGGACGTTTTCCGCATCCGGGAATTCCTTGATCAGGCGTTTGAGGCCTTGCGGCGTGCGGCCGCACCGCCGCGCCGGCCTCGTGCGGCGAGAAACAAAACGCCGGAGCCGCTGACGGAGGCCGCCGCACCCGTTTGAGTCACGCGCGCACCGACTACGTTAAACTGTGGGTAGAATGGCCTCGCGGCGTAACGAGGTTCAGAGGGATTACAGTTCGGTTTCGCTCCCCATTTGGCAGGAATTACTGGTCGGCTTCGAAATTCTGACTCTCAAGCTGGCGCCTGTTTACTGGGGGGCGGGTGTGCCTCAGGGAGACGGCTCCGCCGTGGTGGTCATCCCCGGGTTTCTAGGGACGGACCTGTACCTGGTGGAACTGCGGGCGTGGCTGCAGCGCATCGGGTACGATTCGCGGTATTCCGGCATCGGGCTCAATGCCGAGTGTCCAAACCTGCTGATCCGCGAGCGCCTGGCGGAGACGATCGATGAGGCCCATCGCTCGACGGGACGCAAGGTACACCTGATCGGCCACAGCCTGGGAGGTGTCCTGGCGCGAGCGGTGGCCGTGCAGATGCCGGACCGCATCGCGTCGGTAATCACCCTGGGAGCGCCCTTCCGCGGGGTTTCCGCGCACCCTTCGATTCTGCGCGCGGCAGAGTTGGTCCGCAGCCAGATTCTGGACCGGCACGGCGGCGACGTGCTGCCCGACTGCTACACGGGAGCCTGCACCTGCAATTTCATCGAGTCCCTGATCGACAAACTGCCGAAGAAGTTGCCGCACATGGCGATCTACACGAAAACGGACGGCATCGTGGACTGGAACGTCTGCGTGACGGGCCAGCCCGGAAATGACTTCGAGGTAACGGGAACCCATATCGGGATGGTTTTCAATCCCGAGGTCTACGTTCTGATCGCGGAGCGCCTGGCGGGGCAGAAATAGTCAGAAGCCGAGGAAGCGGGGCAGCCGTCGCAGAAGGCGAAGCATTCGTGACATCCAGGCGGCCCAGAGTTCCGGGCGCATCCACGGGACCGGGGCGATGGGTATCCAGCGCTGCGAAGCCACGGTGCGGCTGTTCGTGAATTTCAGGATTCCTTCGGCGCCGTGGCGGGGATGCAGGCCCGACTGTTTGATTCCGCCGCAGGGCGAATCGACGGATCCCCACGCAGCGGCGTAAGCTTCGTTGACGTTCACGTTTCCGGCCTGGATGCGTGCGGCAAGTCGCAGGGCGCGGCCGCGATTGCGCGTCCAGAGACTGGCACTGAGGCCGTAGGGAGAGGCGTTGGCGAGGGCGACCGCCTCCTCATCGGTTTCAAACGAATAGAGGGCGACCACGGGGCCGAAGGTTTCTTCGGCGAACATCCGCATGCCTTCCCGGACGCCGGCAAGAATGGTGGGGGAGTAGAAGAGCGGGCCGAGATCGGGCCGCCGCTTGCCGCCGGCGAGAAGGACGGCGCCCTGGGACAAGGCGTCGCGGACGTGCTCCTCAACTGTATTCAGTTGCCGCTCGGAGGTGAGCGAACCCATTTCGATGGCGAAGTCGCGAGCGGCGCCCAGCTTGAGATGGCGGGTGCGCTGCACAAGACGGTCCCGGAAGGCGTCGAAGAGGGAGGCGTGCACGTAGAGCCGCTCGATGGAAACGCAGACCTGGCCGGCGCCTACGAAACAGCCGCGCACGGCGCCCTCGACGGCGGCATCGAGGTCGGCGTCCTCCAGTACGAGCATGGGATTCTTACCGCCGAGTTCCAGCGAACAGGGGATGAGACGCACGGCGGCCTGGCCGGCAACGATCCGGCCGGTGGCCGTGCTGCCGGTAAACATGAGGTAGTCGGCCAAGTCGCCAAGCCAGGGCCCCACCTCCCGGCCGTCGCCCGTGAGCACGGGGAATATGGCCGGAGGCAGGCCGGCTTCGCGGAGCAGGGAGACAGCCCAGAGCGCGGTCAGGGTCGTCTGGCGATCGGGCATGAGGACGGCGGCGTTGCCTGCGAGCAGGGCGGGGACGGCGTCGGTGATGGCCAGGTTGAGCGGATAGTTCCAGGGCGAGACGATTCCTACTACGCCGACCGGCGTACGTAGTTCCAGCGTACGGGTCAGGAAAGGGAGGGCGCCATTGCGGCGGCGCGGACGCAGAATCCGTCCGGCGCGGTGCGCGTAATAGCGGGTCACGATGGCGGTATCGAGGATCTCTTCGAAGGCGTGGCGGCGGGCCTTCCCGGCTTCCAGTTGGATCAGGTCCAGTCCCTGTTCCTGCCGGTCGAGAAGCAGATCGTGAAAGCGCAGGAAGATGGCGGCGCGGCGGCGGTGCGGGAGCGCCTGCCAGGCGGGCAGCGCGGATCGCGCGGCATCGACGGCCTGGCGGACATCCGCCGCAGTGGCGGCCGGCACGCTCGCAAATATTTCACCCGTGCAGGGGCCGCGCACTTCAATGCGCTCGCGGGGCTGAGCGGCGTACGCCACGTGGGAAAGCAGGTCGGACCACCGCGCGGAACCGCTTCGCGAAACCATCGAATTTCGAACCGAAGCATAGCACACGGGACCGCCAATGCCGCGGTGCCACCTGCGGCGGCAGATCGGACTGTGAGTTTGCATGCAGCGGGAGCGGGCGCGGATAGGCGCAATCGGGAGTCCCGCCGCTCGAAACGCCGGAGGATGCGGACGAGGTGGAAGCCGTGGGTGAGCGTGCGAGCTGCCTGTAGGGGCGCGCGCTTTCAGGCGAGCGGGATCCCGGTGCGGGCGGCTACCTTTTGAATGTAAGCCCGGCCTTCGTCGTATTCGGCCGCGTTCTTGAGATGCTCCAGCATCAATGGCGCGTCCACGGGCAGGCGCGACAACTCGCGCAAGTAGGCCTCGTAATCGATTTCGCCGCGGCCGGGAACGACTTCCGCGAAATGCACGTTGTACTCCGGGACCCAGGCGAGGTCCTTGGCGTGGCAGGACACGATGGAGCGGCCCAGCTTGCGGAAACACTCCTCGATAACCGCCCGGTTTTCATAGAAACGGCGCGGGCTGTTGATGATATTGCACACGTCCAGGTGAACGGCGAAGCTCTTTCGGTCCACGCCTTTGATGAGAGAGAGGTAGGAATCGGGACCGTCGGGCAGCGACCACGGCATCATCTCGATGGTGAACACGGTGCGCGTGGGCTTCACGGAATCGATCACCGTGCGGCAGTTCTGGACGGTGGCATCCTCGAACTCCCTGGAGAGATTCTTCGGGTTCATTCCATACCAGATCCGGGGATTGTACGATCCGGCGATGGCAACGCAGCAGCGCGCGCCTACGGCCTCGGAGAGAGCGAGCCGCTGGCCGATGTAGTCGAGATTCGCCTTGCGAGCGGCGGCATCCGGGTCGAGCATGTTTTTCCACGCGCCCACTTCGGCGATAACGACATTTTCCGCGGCGAAGGCGTCATGAATGGCGCGGATGCGGGCGGTATCGGCAATCTCGGCCTGCGGGCAGTAGGCGGCGCTGTAGCCGAGACGCCGGTGCTCGCGAGCGAGTTGGACCGGATCTTCGGACCGGAGAAAAATGGGGCCCCCCAGCCGCACCGGGCGGTCTGCGGCACGGGCGAAGGGAACGGCCAGGGCGGCCATTGCTCCACGTCGTGTGATCTGCATGGTGTCTCCTTTACGGTTTTTCCAGGAATCCGGATGCCCGCATCCACTCCTCGGCCCGTTTCGGCCACGTGGTCACGGTCTTAGCGGTTGGCCGCAGGCCGTAGCCGTGCCCGCCGGAAGGATAGAGGTGCATTTCCGCGGGGATCCGGGCGTTGCGCAAGGCTGCGTAATAGAAAAGGCTGGTCTCCACGCGCACGCCGTCGTCTTCGGCCTGCACCAGGAAGGTGGGCGGGGTGTCTTTGGTCACCTTCAATTCAGGCGCGAGCTTGTCGCCTTCGTCTTTGACCGTCAGATACGCGGGGTAAATCAGGATGGTGAAATCGGGGCGGCTGCTGGCGCCATCCGCGGCATCGACGGCATCGTAGGTGCGGGCATCGTAATTGGTGCTGGCGGCGGCGGCGAGGTGGCCGCCCGCGGAAAAGCCCAGCACTCCGATACGACGGGCGTCGATGCCGAACTCCGCAGCGCGCTGCCGCACCAGGCCGATGGCGCGTTGCGCGTCCTGTAAGGGAGCCGCCCAGCGCGGGCGCCCGGCGCGCGCCGGAACCCGGTACTTCACCAGAACGCCGGTCACCCCGATGGAGTTCAGCCACTCGCAAATCTCGGTGCCCTCCAGATCCATCGCCAGAATCGAATAGCCGCCGCCCGGAAACACCAGCACGGCAGCGCCCGTATCGCGATCTTTCGCGGGCCGGTAGACCGTCATGGTCGGGTTGCCGACGTTGCCGAGCCGGATCACTCGCTTTCCCCCAACCAGCGCGTCGGTCGGTTTGGTGGTATCGCGCTCTTCGCCCAGCGCGCCTGGTTTGTCGGGAGCGCCTTTGGGCCAAAGCGGGATCGCGGAGCCGGCACCGAAGCCGGAAATGGCCAGCGCCATCAGAATGAGCAGGGCACTAGAAACACGCATGGGTTATCGCCCCATGCTACTCCAATACGGCCGAAGATTCAGAGGGCGCGGATCAGGAACACCAGGCCCAAGACGGAAAGCAGCACAAGGACGGCGACGGCCAGAAACAGCGCGGTGAAGAACCCCCAATGCCGGACTTCGGCCGATGCGGGGCGGGAGATTGCCTCCTCGTAGATGCGCAGGTTTTTGAGATTGGCTTTGAATGCGAAATCGAAGACGTCGCCGAACAGGGGGATGGCGCCTACCAGGGTATCGATGGCGATATTGGCGGTCATGCGCGCCACCGCCACCCGCGGGATCCCGGCCTGCACGGCCCGCGCCACGATCAGCATGGAGATCATCGCGCCCAGCAGGTCGCCGAAGCCGGGGACAAGTCCCAGAAACCCGTCGAGGCCGATGCGGAAGCGGCCCACGGGTATGGCCCCGTCCATGAGCCAGGCAATTCGTTCGATCCAGGGATCGCGCACGGGCAGCCGTTCGCCGGGTGGGTAGATTTCCGTATTGCGAATACGCGTCGGCATCGTCTTATTCGGGTGCACGCCGACTTCCAAAGCGCTGAGCCGGGTGAGCGCGGCCTAGTCCTGCTGCGCTGCGAGGCGGTCGGCCCGTGCCGCGAAGTAGAGTTCCAGGGCGTCCCGCAGGGGAGGCATAGGCTCCAGCCCCACGCGTTCCATTTTGCCGTTGGAGAGAGCCGAATACTTCGGGCGGCGCGCGGCGGTGCGGTACTCCCGTTCGTTGGTGGCCAAAAGCATCGGATTCAGCCCGGCCACTTCAAAAATCAGCTTCGCAAACTGGAACCAGGTAATGGGCGAGCCTCCGCCGATGTGGAAGACGCCATCGTGGCCGCGCTCCACCAGGTCGAGCGTGCGGGCCGCCAGGGCCGGGGCGAAGGTGGGAGAGGCCACGTGATCTTCGACTACCCGGATGGGCCGGCTCGAGTTGGCCAGACGGAGCATCAGCTCCACGAAATTGCCGCGCGCGGTGGCGAGCCCGCCCGGCCCGAAGACGCCTGAGGTGCGGACGACGAGGACACGGTCCAGATATGCCTGCGCATACAACTCGCCCGCCAGCTTGGAAACGGCATATGCGCCCAGCGGATGCGTCGGATCGTCCTCCGCATAAGGATGGCGCGCGCGGCCGTCGAAAACGTAATCTGTTGAAAAGTGGACCAGTCTGGCATCCATCTGGCGGCAGGCCAGGGCCAGGTTCCGAACCGCCATGGCGTTGACCAGAAATGCGTTCTGCGGCTCGGTTTCGGCCACGTCCACCTGGTTGTAGGCGGCCGAATTGAACACCACTTCGGCATCGAACTGGGCTAAGGCGTTTTGTACGGCTCCAGCGTCCGTGATGTCCACGTGGGCCCGGTCCCAGCCCATCACGGCGCACTTCCGCAATTTGAGTTCCCGTACCAGCTCGATGCCCAACTGACCGGAAGCTCCGAAGACTACCGCTCTGCGATTGATCACGAATTCACAGGATAACAGCGTGGACGGGTGACGGAATACAAAAGGGAAACCCCTCGCGAGTTTCCTGCGGTATTGTTAGCAAGAGGGAGATCGGGAAGATGCGGAGAATTCTTCACCCCGAACTTCAGCGGGGGCATCGGGCCGAATGGGCGGCAACAGTTCTCTTCCTGGGTTTGCTGCTAATTCTGGTGGCGGCGTTCGCCGGTGGAATTCATAGCCTGCGGCTCTGAACCCTCCTCGAACGCTTGAACGATTCGCGCCAGTCGGGCGAGCCCGGCGAGCGCCTGATCGAAGTGTAGGCCGCAATAGTAAGCGTCCCCCCGGCGGCCTGCGTGGACCGCCTCCCCCAGTACAAAACCATCATTCAGGTCGATGCGAACAGCCGTTCCAGGGCTGACGGCGCGGCGTAGTTCCACTCCCAAACCTCGCGGGGAAACGTCCGTCACCCGACCCTCCACTGCTTCGCCGGACGGGTCGAGCACCGTGATCGTGACCACTTCTCCCAACGTAAATCGAGACTCCTGACGTCGTTCCATACCGCCTTATCGGCAGCATCGGGAGGGGTTTGAGGAACCCGCAGCCGGCAGCCTTTTGCAAGAACACGTTCGAATGGTGCCTCTACGGTGCGTAAACATATGATTTCAGGACGTTTGCCGATTCAACCGCGCCCTGCCGTAGCATCTTGCAACGGCTGAAGTGAGACGTGGTAAATACAGCCTTTACAGTATATTTTTGAAAAATTGGCGGTGATATGATCACCCCCTATGCTTCGGGATGCCTCCAGATGACCCCTATATCCGTTAGTCCGCCCGTGCCGGGAAATCTCAGGGCGCCGGAAACCGAGGCCGACCGGGCTCGGGTGCGGGAGCAGCTCGAGCGTCTTCTGACAGCGCACCAGTTCCGTAATAGCAAGCGCTATCCGGCGCTGCTCAAGTTTCTGGTGGAAAGGGTTTTGAACGGCTGCACCGACTCCATCAAGGAACGCACCCTGGGCATCGAAGTCTTCCGCCGGGAACCCGACTATGACACGAACCAGGACCCGGTGGTACGCACCACCATGGTGGAGGTGCGACGGCGTCTTTCGCAGTATTACCAGGAACCGGGCAGAGAGCAGGAAATCCGGATCGAATTCCGGGCGGGATGCTATACGCCGGACATTTGGATTCCCGTGGCCGCCGGACCGGTGCTGGTGCCTTCGCCGGAGCCACTACCGGTGCTGGTGCCGGCGCCGAAACGGGCCACGCCGTTGGTTGCGGCGGCGGCAGTTGCGGCCATCGCGGCGCTGGTTGTGGCGACTACTTTCTGGTGGAACCATGCGGTGCCGAACTCGCTGGAGCTCTTCTGGAGCCCGGTTTGGAGTTCCCCCGATCCCGTCCTGATTTGCCTGGAAGGGGACGAAGCGCCGGCCGGACTGGGCCTCCAAGCTTCGGCCGGTGCGTGGGCGCCCGCTCAAATGGAGCCCTTCGGCGGCGTGCAGCGTGTCACGCTCGACTATGTGACGGCAGTCGCGGGAATCCTGGGGCAGAGTCCGCACAGGACGAAGTTCCGGATCCGGTCGGCCGCCAATACCAAGTTCGAAGATTTGCGGGAGAGCCCGATCGTCTTGTTGGGCGGGTTCCGCAACCGGTGGACGATGCGCGTGCTCGATCAGTTCCGGTTACGTTACCGGTTCCACCGGACTGGCGACCTGGTTTGGATCGGGGACGAGGCGAATCCCAAGCAGAAGTGGGTGGTTGATTTCCGTCCGGAAGCCCCGCCCCCCGAAACGGATTTTGCGCTGATCACGCGCTTCAAAGACCCCTCTACCGGACGGATTGCGGTGATTGCCGCCGGCCTGACCCATTTCGGGACCAGCGCGGCCAGCGAGGCGATCTGCGATCCGGCATACCTCGAAGAGGTCGTGCGGACGGCGCCGGCAGGCTGGCGAGACAAGAACATCCAGATCGTGGTTTCCACAGCTCTGTCGGGCGCGAATTCGGGTCCGCCCCGCGTGCTGGCTACCTACTTCTGGTAGGCTCCTTCACTCGCAAAATCATCAACACGCCGGCCCGCGATTCTGTCGTGGAGCCCTGCTGTCTTTTGCCTCCCACCGGCTTGTCTGCGGTATTTTTCAACGAATCCCTTTATCGGTTTCGGCTGTTCCCAAATTCTGTAGAAACCAGCCTGCTAAACGGATGGAACCGTCTGAAATCACGTGTATCAACCGTCCGCTACAATGCCCGGCAAAGCCCTGAGTATGCAGATGTATCTCCATGAAAGATAAGATCACCCCGCCTGATACAAGTCTCGCTACGGTAGCGGTATTGGACAAATTGGATATTCATGGTACACCTGCCCGAGCACCTATTGCTACAGGTGTATTTTGCAAGGGGAAACCATTGCCTGCCGGGGAGATTTTGAGAGGTGAGCAGACATCGGGCAATGGGGAGGATTAGTCAATGAAAGCGAGACGACTGGCGCAGGTAGTCTGCGTCACTTTGCTAGGTTGCGGCTGCCTCAGCGCCCAGGTTACGACAGGCGCGATGCTCGGGACAGTGGTGGATCCCGGGGATGCTGCGATCGCGACCGCCCAGGTTGAAATCAAAGACACCGCTACCGGCGTGACGCGAGCGGGCGCCACCGGCGCGGAGGGCATCTTCCGGTTCACCAACCTGGCTCCGGGCACGTATAACCTGACGATCAAGGCCGCGGCCGGCTTCAAGGCTTACACGCAACAGGGAATCGCCATCCGCGCGGGCGACAATCGCGACTTGGGCCGGCTGGTTCTGGCCTTGGGCGCGGTGACCGAAGAAATATCGGTAACGGCCTCCACTACGCCGGTGCAGACGGCATCGAGCGAGAAATCCGCTCTGGTGGACGGCACGCAGTTGATTATGATCGCGCTCAAAGGCCGCGACATCATGGGGATGTTGAACCTGCTACCGGGCGTCACGGCCAACCAAGCGGAAACCACTGCCGAAAACTCGATCGGCAGCGTCAGCATCAACGGCGGCAGCGGCATCGTGAACAACTTTACCGTGGACGGCATCACCGACCTGGACACGGGTTCGAACGGCACCGCCCACTACGCACCGAATATGGATGCGGTGGCTGAAATCCGCGTATTGACTACGGGGTACCAGGCAGAATACGGCCGCAACTCCGGCGGGCAGATCGCGGTAATCACCAAGGGCGGCGGCCAGGAGTTCCACGGCAGCGGGTGGGCCAACAAGCGGCATGAGATGTTCAACGCCAAGAACTTCTTCGACAACTACAACAACACGCAGAAGAGCGTCTACCGGTTCTTCGTCTATGGGTACAGCATCGGCGGACCGCTGTACATTCCGAAGCTGTTCAACACTTCGAAGAGGAAGGTCTTCTTCTTCGTGTCCCAGGAATACACCAAGCAGAAGCCGGCGAGGAGCAGCGGCTATTCGTGGATGCCGACCGCGCTCGAGCGTGCAGGCGACTTTTCGAAGAGCTACAACAACGGCTGCTTCAAGTACGACGGCAGCGGCTGTTCGCTAGTCACCCTGATCGACCCCACCACGCGCGTCGCCATCCCGGGCAACAGGATTCCGCAGAGCCTGATTCTGGACCCGGCGTCGGCCGCGGCCGGACAGGCGATGCTGAACTTCCTGCCCATGCCGAACCGGTGCGACATCAACCCCAACGCCCCGAACGGCTGCTACAACGAAGGCGATCCGACTCAGGGCCAGCGACGCAACTACTACTGGCAGTTCAACCAGGTCCACCCCCGGCGCAACGACACGGTCCGTCTGGACTTCAACATCAGCTCCAAAGTCACGGCATTCGCCCGTTACATCAACGACTATGACAACTGGCAGACCTCCGGGAATATGGAGTTGAAGAATGGCAATGGCGACTGGGTTCCGTATTCGGAAGATCATCCAAATCCCGGCCACGGCTACGGGGTTGGCGTGACCTACACCATTAGCCCCACCATGGTGAACGAGTTCACCTATGGCAAGAGCTGGAACAGTTGGGATTACTATACGCACGACATTTCCCAGGTGGACCGGTCGCGCATGGCGAATCCGCCCTCCTGGAACGACTTCTCGAAGGATCCGTGGTTCGTGGACGACAAGGACGGCAAGCGGCCGACCCTCGGCCCGGGAAGCCAGAACTTCCTGGTGGCCACTCCGGCCATCGCGTTCGGCGGCGGTTCCACGGTGGGCCAGGCGAGTTTCGGCCCCACGCGGCCCTACACCAACTTCAACCCCCTATGGAGCCTTACCGACTCCGTCACCAAAGTACAGGGCGCGCACAGCTTCAAAGCGGGCTTCTACTTCGAGCACACCTCGAAATGGCAGCAGGCCGGGCAGGGCAACTACCTGGGAAGCTACAACTTTGGGAGCAGTTCCGCGTTCCCGCTCGATACCGGAAACGGTTATGCGAACGCGTACCTCGGCAACTTCAACAACTACTCGGAAGGCCGGCGCGTGATGGGCACCTATGTCTTTAACACGCTGGAGTTCTACCTCCAGGACAACTGGCGCCTCACCAAGCGGCTCACGCTGGACGCGGGCATCCGCCTGTACCACAATCCGCCGCAGAGGAACACCGACAACACTTCGGCCGGCTTCATTCAGGAAGCCTACGATCCGGCCGCGGCGCCGCGCATTTACTACCCGTACTGCACGGTAGCGACCACCACAACCTGCCCGACCAAGAATCAAGCGGCCTACGATCCGGTGACCGGCACTCAGACGTTCTTCGCCCTGGCCGGCACCTTCGTCCCCTATTCGGTAGGCGGATACTCCAAGCAGCCCAACAACTTCAACGGCATGGTCGTGGCCGACGGGTCGAACCCGTTGATTCCGCAGAGCCTATTCTTCACACCGGCGATCGTGCCGGCGGTCCGCATCGGTCTCGCCTGGGACGTGTTCGGCACCGGCAAAACGGCCATCCGCACCTCGTTCGGGCAGTTCATGAATCGAGGCGACGGCAACCAGATCATGAGCGCGGGCGGCAACCCGCCGGTCACCTTCACGCGCACCGTCTACTACAGCCCGATCAGCGTGATTCCGAGTTACGCCAATTCCGCAGCTATTGCTCCGGCCAGCCCGAGCGCCATCGTCGGGCACCAGAAGCTGCAGGACACGATGAACTTCACGTTCGGCATCCAGCAGGACGTGGGCTTCGGCACGGTGGCCGAGGTTTCCTACGTGGGATCCTTCCGCCGCCACCTGATCAGCACCCGGCAACTCAACGCCATCGCGATGTTCTCGCAATACGACCCGGCGTTCTACAATCCGCTCAACGCGGGCCTGGCCCCCAACGCATCCGGTAAGGCGATCAGCGACAACTATCACCGGCCGATGGTCGGCTTGGGGTCGGTGAACACGGCTGCCTTCAACAACAGCTCGAATTACCACTCTTTGCAGGTCAATATCCGGCGTAACCTGAGCCGTGGGCTCTCGTTCGGCCTTGCCTACACCTGGAACAAGTCCATGACTTACGGCAATCCAAGTCCGTATGACGATCCGCTATTCCAGAACCGAAACTACGGACCCGGATTCAGCGGCGCACCCCACGTGATTGTGGCCAATTACATCTACCAGATTCCAGGGTTAGGCAAAAAGCTGAATATCAAGCCACTGGGGTGGATCACCGACAACTGGCAGCTCTCGGGCATCACCTCATGGCAAAGCCACGCGCGTATCGGCATCCCGGGGATCTCCTTCTCCGGGACCAGCACGCTCAATCCGTCTCCAAACTTCACCGGATCCTACGAAGGGGCTCGTGTGAACGTTCTCGGAAATCCTTCGCTTCCGCTGGACCAGGTGGACTTCTACCACACCATCGACACCTCGGTGCTCCAGATTCCAATGCCGTGCAGCTGGACGCCGGGGGCGACCCCGCAAAAGGGAATCGGGCAGAGCATGTCGTGCTTCGGCAATGCCGGGGGCGGCGCGCTCATTTCGGTACCGTACAACGTGAACAACTGGGATGCGACGCTCGCCAAGAATTTCCCGCTCAAGGGCGAACGCCGGCAGCTCCAATTCCGCGCCGAGGTTTACAACTTCATGAACCACACCCAGTTCAGCAGCATCAACTCGGGTCCGCAGTACGACCTGAGCAGCTGGCAAGGGGGAGTTCTCAAGCAGACCAACGCCAACCTGGGCCGCTACACCGGCGCCCGCAACCCGCGGCAGATGTCTATGTCGCTCCGGTTGCAGTTCTGATATAGAGGGCCGGCTCCCGGGGTAAACTCCCGAGAGCCGGCTCCGTTCTCCGCAGCGATTCTCCGCACCTGCCCTGCTTCTTCCCCATAATTCCCTCCGTCAACCGCCTCCCAAACAACTGTAAACGCAAGGACTCCGTCAACCTACTGGAAAATAGGGCCGGAAGAAGTCCTTTTCCGGGATCCCTTCCCCGGATGAGTGCTGTTACCAAAAGGTAGATTAGGTCCTTAATGTCTCAAAGTGCGGCTACGCTTTAGTCGCCGGGAGGTTAGTTTTGTGAAGCTTAGATTTTGGACGTGCCTGTTTGTCATCTGGGCGCTTGGCGCGGTCGGCGCTTTCGGCCAGATTTCCGGAAACATCCTGGGGATCGTCGTGGATCCTGGCGATGCCAGCGTTCCCGGTGTCGAGGTCACGATTAAGGACAACGCCACCGGAACACCCCGCGCATTCACGACGACATCGGAAGGTACCTTCCGCTTCAACAACATCGCGCCGGGGACGTACACCCTGACCGCGAAGGCTCAAGGGTTCAAGACTTATACCCAACAAGATATCAACTTGGCCGGCGCCGAAACGCGCGACTTGGGGAGGATCAAACTGGTTATCGGATCTCTCTCCGAAGAGATCTCGGTCGTTGCCACCGCCACCTCGGTGCAGACCGCGTCCAGCGAAAAGTCCTCGCTGGTGGATGGCAACCAGCTCAACCAGATCGCTATCAAAGGCCGCGACCTGATGGCCATGTTGAACCTGGTGCCCGGCGTTGTCAGCACGAGCGCGGGTGAAGTCACCAGCGAAAATTCCATCGGCGGTGTGAACATCAACGGCGGCGGCACCAGCCGCGCCAATTTCACCGTTGACGGCATCGTCGATCTCGATACCGGCTCCAACGGCACCACCCACTTCAATCCCAACATGGACGCTGTGGCTGAAGTCCGCGTTCTGACCTCGAACTTCCAGGCCGAGTTCGGGCGCATGGCCAGCGGCTCGGTCAGCATCATCACCAAAGGCGGCGGCCAGCAGTACCATGGCACCGGCTGGTGGCAGTGGCGTCACGAGCAGTTCAACGCCAAAAGCTTCTTCGACAACTACAACAACCAGCCGAAGAGCATTTACCGCTATCACGTCCGCGGCTTCAGCGTGGGCGGCCCCGTCTACATCCCGGGCAAGTGGAACACGGACAAATCCAAGCTGTTCTTCTTCATCTCGCAGGAGTACACCAAGCAGCGTCCGGCGACCCAGATCTGGTATGCCAATGTTCCGACCGCTCTCGAGCGCGCGGGCAACTTCTCCCAGAGCGTGGACCAGAACGGCAAATTGATCCAGTTGCTGGATCCGACCACTCGTGCCTCGATCCCTGGGAACATGATCCCGCAATCGCAGATCAACCCGTCGGGTTTGGCATTCCTGAACTTCATGGCGCCGCCGAACCGTTGCGGCGCAAGCGGCGCGGCTTCCGACTGCTGGGAAGAAGCCGACCCGACGCAGATCAACCGCCGGAACTACCGGTCGATCTTCAATGAATCGCACCCCCGCCGGAACGACGTGTTCCGCGTCGACTTCAACCCCACACCCAAGCTCCTCACCTGGATTCGCTACGTCAACGACTACGACCTTCAGGTGACCAACAGTGGCAATGGTTTGGGACTCAAGGGTGAGGACGGAACATTCTCCCCCTACGCCGAAGACCATCCGAACCCGGGACACGGCTACGGCATCGGCATCACCTATACGTTGACTCCCACGATGGTGAATGAGTTCAACTTCGGCAAGAGCTACAACACCTGGAGCTGGTATCCGCACGACCCGTCGCAGCTCGACCGCGCCAACATCGGCAACCCGCCGCACTGGTTTGACGAGAACGACAAGAGCTTCACCGAAGACAAGGACCTGCCGCGTCCGAATCTCACCCCCGGCAATCAGAACTTCGCGTTCTGGGCGCCCGGTTTTGCGTTCGGCGGCGGTTCGACAGTGGGCCAGGTCAGCTTCAACCGGAACCGTCCCTACACCAACTACAACGATATTTACAGCTTCAACGACAACTTCGCCTATATCCGCGGCGCGCACAGCTTCAAAGCGGGTCTGGCGTACGAACGCACCGGAAAAGTGCAGCAGGCGGGCGGCGCCTACCTGGGCAACTTCAACTTCGGCAGCAGTTCTTCCATGCCGATGACCACCAACAACGGCTACGCAAACGCGCTGGTCGGCAACTTCCAGAACTACCAGGAAGGCAAGCGGGTGATCGGCGACTACTGGTTCACAAATCTCGAGTTCTACCTGCAGGATAGCTGGAGAGTCAACCGGCGGCTCACGCTCGACATCGGAGCCCGCTTCTATCACTCGCCATCGCAGGAGAACCTGAACAATAACTCCGCGGTATTCCTGCAATCGGCTTACGATCCCTCGAAGGCGCCGCGGCTGTTCTATCCGTCGTGCAAGACTACGCCGGCGGCCGGCGCGGCCTGCTCGTCAGCCAACCAGATCGCCCTGGATCCGGTTACCGGCTACACCACCTATCCGGCCCTGGCCGGCACCTTTGTGCCGTTCTCGGTGGGCGGCTACAGCAGCGACCCCAATTACTTCAACGGCATGGTCATAGCCGATGGCAACGACCCGCGCGTGCCGAGGACTCTGTTCACCGTGCCCAAGCTGCAACCGGCGTTCCGCGTCGGCCTCGCGTGGGATGTGTTCGGCACCGGCAAGACCGCCATCCGCACGGGCTTCGGCACGTTCTACAACCGCGGTGACGGTAACATCGTCATGGGCTTCGGCGGCGCTCCGCCGGTCACTTACACCCGGACCATCTACTACTCGCCAATCGGATCCATTCCGAACTACGCAAACAGCGCAGCGGTATCTCCTATCGGCAATGGCGGAACCACCGGCAAGCAGGATCTCGAGACCGTCATGAACGGCAGCTTCGGTATCCAGCAGGCAGTGGGCTTCGGCACCATCGTGGACGCATCGTACGTGCTTTCGCTGCACCGGCACATGATCCAGACCTCGGGATCGAGCACGGGCGGCGTCGGCCAGCAGTTCGTGAATGCCGTTCCGATATACTCGCAGTACAATCCGGCGAACTACAGCCCCTGGACCGGGAATCTTTATAGCAACGCCTCCGGCCGCGCCCTCAACGACAACTACTTCCGTCCCATGGCCGGTCTCGGCAACGTTTGGGTGGGCGGCTTCCGCGGCAGCAGCAACTATCACTCGCTCCAGGTTGCCGTGCGGCGCGCCAATCGCCGTGGCCTCTCCTACGGGTTGGCCTACACGTGGTCCAAGACCATGATGTACACCTCCAACGGCCCCTATCCCGAGAATCCCTACTTCAAGCACCGTTACTACGGTGCAGCCTTCAGCGGCGCACCTCACGTGCTCACCGCGAATTACATTTATGACATCCCCGGGTTGGGCAAGCGCTACAACAAGAGGGCGCTCGGCTGGATGATTGACAACTGGTCGGTGTCGGGCATCACCTCCTGGCAGAGCCATGGGATGTACGGAGCCCCTGGCGTCTCCTTCACCGGAACCAGCAGCAGCAACCCCGCGCCGAACATGACCGGCTCCGCCGAAGGCGCGCGCCTGTTCGTGGTCGGGAACCCCACGCTGGCCAACAACACCTTCTACAACAACATCGATCCCAACGCCTTCCTGCCGCCGGTACCGTGCAGTGCAACCAACCAGAACATGGACTGTTTCGGCAATGCGGGCAGCGGCAACATCTTCTCGGTGCCCGTCTGGATGAACAACTGGGATCTGACCTTGGCCAAGAACATCCCGCTCGGCGGCGAACGGCGCCAGTTGACGTTCCGGGCGGAGTTCTACAACCTGCCGAACCACACTCAGTTCAGCGGCATCAACAATACCCTGCAGTATGACCTGCCGTCGTACCAGAAGTGGATCAACGGCCAGGGCAGCCTGGTGCAAAGCAATTCGCAGTTCGGGCGCTACACCAGCGCCCGCTCTCCGCGCCAGGTCGCAATGACCCTGCGATTCCAGTTCTGATAAGTCGCGGGTAAAGCTGTTCCCTTTCGGGCCGCCCGTCGCACACGCGACCGGCGGCCCGATGTTCGTTTCGGGGTCCGTTCGTTCCGGGATGCTAAAATCGGCGCGAATGTCCTCCTCCGGTTTCCGGCCTTGGTTCCTTCATGTTGCGGCGGCCGTCCTGCTGCTCCTGTTCGCGATCCAGATCGCAACCGAGAGCGCCGCCAAGAGCCCGGCCTCGGACGAACCGCCACACATCGCAGCGGGCCTCTCCTACGTCGAAACCGGCATCTTTCGCGCTAATCCCCAGCACCCGCCGCTACTCAAAGAACTGGCCGGCCTGTTTCTGCGGTTGGGCGGGATTCGATGGCCGAGGAATAGTGCGACGGAGAACCTGCTCCACAGAGAGAGGCTCGAGAACCAGCACCCGGAGTGGGAGATCGGAAACAGCATCATCGTGAACGGCGGTCCGGACCGCGTCCTGTTTTGGGCGCGCCTGCCGTTCATGCTGCTGGCCTGTGCGCTGGGGCTGACGATCTACATCTGGGGCAGCCGGATGCTCGGGGGCCCGGCGGCGCTGGGCGCGCTCTTTCTCTACTCGCTCGATCCCATCATTCTCGGGCACTCGTTTCTGGTCACCATGGATGTGGGGCTGGCGGCGTTTAGCGTTCTGTTCCTGTTCACATTGTGGGAGTACATGGCGAAACCCGGCCGCATGCGACTACTGCTCTGCGGCCTGGCGTTGGGCGCGGTCCTGGGGGCGAAATTCTCGGGCCTGTTTCTGCTGCCGGCGGTTGTATTGCTGCTCGGCTATGGGGCTCTCCGGCGCCCCGGTACCCCGCCCCCTGAACCCGCGAAGCGGAAGAAACGCGAGCCAGCCGTCAAAACCGTCCGCTCGAAGCGGCTCCGGCGTTTGCTCCCAGCCGCCGCCGCGTTCGCCATAATGTGTGTCATCGCATTCGTGGCGATCCAGGCCCTATATTTTTTCCGCTCAGGGCCCCTTGCCTATTTCGACGGGCTGCGTCTCGTCAACGCCGACCACGAGGCCGACTTCGAGGTCTTTCTGGCCGGCGAGTTCCAGCGCCGTTTCACCAGTTACTTTCTGGTGGCCTACCTGCTGAAGGATCCGCTCGCGGGAATCATTCTGGCGGCTGCGGGTGCGGCGGTGCTCCTCGCCAGCCGCTCCATCCCCACACTCTCGAAGCTTTTCCTCCTGGCTCCGCCGGCGGCGGTGTTCCTTGGACATACCCTTTGGGCGGACAATCTCGGCGTCCGTTACCTCATCCCCGCTCTGCCCTTTGCGCATCTGCTGGGCGGGCTCGCGCTGGTCGCGCTGTTCCGGTCCCGAAGGACTTGGGTGCGCGGCGCCGCGGTCGCACTGGCGGCGTGGGCCGTGCTGGCGGCGCTTGGCGTGTACCCCGACCACCTCGCCTATTTCAACGAGTCCGCGTGCCTGTTCAGCGATCCCGGGAAGATCGGTTTCGACGGCGGCACCCGCTGCGGACCGGCGTGGCTGGCGGACAGCAACGTAGATTGGGGCCAAGGCTTCAAGCAGCTCAAAAATTGGCTGGATCGCAACCGGCCTGGGCGCACGGTAAAAGTGGCGAGCCCCTTCGGGTTTCCTCCCGAGGCTTACGGCATCCACACCGAGCCTTTCAACATGGAGGAACTGGTGCGCCGTCCGCCGCCCGGCTTATACGCCATCAGCGCCCACCTGGTGGCGCTGCTGGCACCGGGCGCCACCGAAGACAACTGGCCGCAAACTATCTCGCCGGTGGCGATTGTCGGGCATTCCATCTTCGTCTACAACATCCCGAGGCAGGCGGCGAAGAACGGTGTGCGGCGTTTCGGGAAGGGGCCTCCTGCCGTTACCCTGTAGGGATGATGAACAGGAGAAGGTTCCTGCAATCCGGCCCCTCGCTGGCAGCCGCTCCCGCCCTGCTTCAGGGCTCGGCGCCGCAACGAGAACGCCCGAACATCCTCCTGCTGATGGCCGACCAGCATCGCGGCGATTGCCTGGGGGCGGACGGCAACAGCGCCATCCACACCCCCAACCTGGACCGCCTGGCCCGCGGCGGCGCCCGGTTCCGCCACGCCTTCTCTTCTACTCCGACCTGCACGCCCGCCCGGGCCGCACTGCTTACCGGTATGGCCCCGTGGAATCACGGCATGCTGGGTTACGGGGCTGTCGGCGAACGCTACGCCGTGGAACTGCCGCGCGCGTTGCGTGAGGCCGGCTACTACACCACCGGCATCGGCAAGATGCACTGGCGCCCCCAGCGGAACCTGCACGGGTTTCATACTACGTTACTCGACGAATCCGGCCGCATCGAATCGCCGGACTTCCGCAGCGACTACCGCGCCTGGTTCTGGTCCGAGCACCCCGGCGGCGACCCCGATGCCTCGGGCCTCGACTGGAACGGCTACACCGCCAAAACATATCCGCTGCCCGAGCGCCTGCACCCGACGTCCTGGACCGGCGAAACCGCGGTCCGCTTCCTTCGCGACTACCGCCGTCCCGAGCCGTTCTTCCTGAAGGTCTCCTTCGCGCGGCCGCACAGCCCGTACGATCCGCCGGCGCGATTCTGGGCACGCTACGGCGGCGAACTTCCTGCCGCCCAGTCGGGTGCCTGGGCCGATAAGCACCGCCAGCCGAACAGCGACCGCGTGGACATCTGGCACGGCGAGATGGGAGATGCCGCCGTCGCTCGCGCGCGCCGGGGCTACTATGGCAACGTCACGTTCATGGACGAGCAGGTCGGGCGTATCCTCGAAGTGCTCGACCAGCGCCGCTGGCTGGAACGTACCCTGGTCGTGTACCTCTCCGACCACGGAGACATGCTCGGCGACCAACATCTCTGGCGCAAGAGCTACGCCTACCAGCCCTCTGCCCGGATTCCGATGCTGCTCCACTGGCCCGAAGGACTGGCGGCGGCAGCCCGGGGTCGCGTCATCGACAACCCGGTCGAAATCCGCGATGTGCTGCCCACTCTGCTGGACGCCGCGGGTGTCGAACCGCCCGCGCGGGTGGACGGCGCCAGCCTGCTGCGGCTCGCGCGCAACCCGCAATCGGAATGGCGGCCCTGGATCGACCTGGAACACGATGTCTGCTATAGCCCGGCGAACCACTGGAACGCCTGCACCGACGGAAAGCGGAAATACATTTTCCACGCTCTCGACGGCCAGGAGCAGTTCTTCGACCTGGAGGCCGATCCTCACGAGTGCAACGACCTTACCGGTGAGCCCGCGCGCAGGCCGGAAATGAATCTGTGGCGCGACCGTCTGGCCGCCCACCTGGCGCCGCGCGGCGATGCCTGGGTATCGGGGGGCCGCCTGGTGCCGCGTCCCAAGTCCATGCTCTATTCCCCGAACTATCCGGCCCGCTCGCCGGCTTGAGTTGAGGCGGAAGCGATAGAATAGGCCGTGCTCCTCGAACTGGCTGTAGTGGCGGCTTTCCTGGTTTTCGGGAACCTGGCGTTCGGCCATTTTGAACCGAAGGCGCCGTGGTGGCGTCGTGTGTTGAAGGGGGTGGTGGTGTTTGGTTCGATGGCGGCCATTTCGCATTTCTTCGGCCGGCGCGGCGTGGTCATCGCCTTCGTCATCGCGCTGCTGCCGGTGATTTACGTCCATGGCATCTGGCTTCCGCGCCACGGCGTCAACGGGTGGACGGGCGAGCCGCGGGAGAAGTATCACGCTTTGCGCGGGTGGCCGCCCCCCGAGCGGTGAGCGGCGACCGCTGCCGGTTTTGAGAGGTTCCGGGGGACTGCCGACGCGAATCGGGGCATTTGCCCCAAAACACCGCCAACGTTTTCCACAGCCTGTAGATCTCCCCAACACCCTTTGTTGCATCGGTTTACATACAGTTGCGAAATTTAGAAACTTATTGCTTTCAGATATTCGCATCTGTTACTAATTGGTCGAGGTCTCACTTATGCGCCGATGCGCTTTACTCTTACTTCTGTTTCTTTTTCCTTTGACCGGACTGCCGGCCGCAGAGAGCGGCGCACCCGGTGCCGCGCCCGAGCCGGGTGCGCCGCAAGCGGCAGCCAACGCCGATCAGACACGGCAGGAACTGGACCGTCTCAAGCAGGAGGTCGCCGACCTCGAGAAGCGCCTGAAGGCGCAGGAGGAGCAGGTCCAGGCCCCCAAGCCGGGCGATCCGTCCCCCTCCGAAGTGGCAGCCACACTGAAGGAACTCGATCAGAGAGTATCCAAGGCGGAGATGGGTCAGGCTCTGGACCGGATCCGTTTCACGGGAGACTACCGCTTCGAAGGCCATGGAATTTCCAGCAGTGTGCCGGCGCACTTTGACGGCATGAAACTGCAGAACCTGGTGGTCAAGACCATGTTTGCGATGCCGATCCTGGGACGCCCTCCGGCCAGCGTGGATGAGATCAACAACACGGTAAGCTCCCATTATGCGGACTATCTTCAATTTTCGGGCAACCTGACCTTCGACCAGCTTAAGCAAGGCATGGCCTCCTTTCCGGCATCCATGCAACAGCAGCTATTCGGGATGCTGATGCCTTCCACTTACACCGCCGCTTACAAAGACAATAACAGCGCGCTTTTCACGAACCGGCTGCGGCTGAACTTCGACGCACAGGTGGCGGAGAATGTCTCATTTTCCGGCCGGTTGAGCATGTACAAAGCCTTCGGAGATTCGACGGGCGTGCAGGTGTTCAATGGCCAGCCGAACACGTTGAACATGGACGGCACGACAACCGGAGTTCCGAATTCGGACCAACTTCGCGTGGAGCGCGCGTATTTTAGCTGGAACCACATCGGCGGTTCGAACCTGTACCTGTCGATCGGCCGGCGGCCTTCTTCCGGCGGTCCGCCGATGAATTACCGGCAGGATGAGCTGCGCGGCGGCACGCCCTCCGGCGCGCTGATCGACTTTCAGTTCGATGGCATCACGGTGGGATACCGCTTCACCGAAACCATGATCTGGCGGCTGTGCTGGGGCCTCGGGTACGAATCCGGCTTCGGCAACGGCAACCTGCTCAAAATGCCCCAGGACCGGCTGAAGGACACCCACTTTCTGGGGGCAAACCTGGATCTCTTTAACTCGGACGAAACGCTGGTGCAGGCCACCTACGCGCATGCCTTCAACGTCGCCGACGGTTTTAACGGCCTCATGGTGCTGCCGGTGAACCCGCTCACGGGAGATTCGGTAAACGCCCCGGTAGTGATGCGGTATACGCCCTCGGCGAACCTGGGTGCGATTCACCTGTTCGGAATGAACTTCACGCACAAGTTAAGCGCGGTAGACCTGTACGGTAGCGGCAATCTTTCGGCGACGCGTCCGAACGGCACGACCACCCCCTTCGGGGGCCTGCTCTCCGACCCCTTCGAGACCCCCGTCAATCGCACGGGATACATGTTCCTGGCCGGCGCGCGCGTTAATTTCCCGAACGACGAACGCACCAAGCTCGGATTCGAGTACAACCACGGGAGCCAGTACTGGTTTAATTTCGCGCAGGCCGCCGACGATATCATCGCCCCCAAAACGAATACCCGGGGGAAGGTAGTGGAGACTTACCTGACGCACCGCATCAACGACCGATTTATCTTCAAAGCGGATTTTATTAAGTATCTCTACGACTATTCCGGTTCGGGCTGGCACGTCGGGTCTCCGAAGGATCTAGGCTCCACCCCGACCCTGGGTTTCCCGACTTACAGCGGAGCCACGATGGTGTCGCTGGGACTTACGGCGCGATTCTAACCCGCGGCGGGGTCACTTTTCCGAAAGAACGAGGCAATCATGCTGAATCGATCACGAGCATTCCGATTTTTCGTTAACGCTTGCGCGGCTGCGGCCGTGGCGGCAACTCTGTTCACCATGGACCTGGCGGCAGCCGCCAGAGGCAGTGAGACCAAGGGACGGGCCTATTACCGCAAGATTTGCAAGGACTGTCATGTCAAGGGGGCGAAGGGGGGCGAAGTGTCGCCTCTGACCAAAACCCAGGCGCAATGGCGCACGTACTTCCTGAAGGCGAAGCACAGCGCCGCGGAACCACTCGCCAAGTACCTGGACGAAGGCCAGTTGCTGGACGTGCAGACGTTTCTGATCAACCACGCCGCGGACTCTCCGCAACCGGAGACTTGCGGGAAGTAACGGCATTGGGTGGTGGGCGCGGCGCTACCGGCAACGGCCGCCGCCGCGCCGGTATTCAACAGGCGGCGAGAGGAAAACGATGGCAGCAATGTTTGTGTGCAAGACGTTTGTCCGGCGCGGCGTGGGCCGCAGCGTCCTGTCGAAACTGGCGGTAAGCATGGCGCTGAGCACGGTCGCGTGGGCTGCGGCGCCGGCATCCGGGGCCGCGCCGCGGCTGGCGCACCCGCCGCTGACGTTGAAGGACGAGGCGGGACGCAACGTGCTCGAAAGCGGCAAGCCGGTAAGCACGAGGCGCACTTGCGGAGGCGACTGCCACGACTACGACTTCATCGCGGACAGTTTCCACTTTCAGCAGGGCAAGGCGGAAATGAACCGGGAACTGCTGGACGCCCACGGCGTGGCGAAGTTCAATTCGTCCCCTGGAATGTTCGGTAAATTCTCGATCATTCCCAATCGCCAGTTAACTCACGCCGGTATTCCCGGCGCGGACGACGCCGACATGAGCCAGCCCGAGTGGCTGACCAAGTGCGGCGGCTGCCATACGGGCGGCGGCATTTCCGAATACGACCTGAAGGGACGACGATTCCTTTCGCCGGATGCCAAACCTTCCGGGCCGCTCGACCCGAGTTACACGATTCGCGATCGCGAAAAGGCCGAGGTGCGGCCGTGGGACTGGGAGAAAAGCGGGATCGCGGAGGCCGACTGCTTCCTGTGTCATATTCCGAACGCCAGCCGCGCGGAGCGGAAGAAAGAGATGGCCGCCGGCAATTTTCGTTGGGCCAATAACGCGACGCTGGCAGAGACGGGGATCGTGGTGGCGGGCGGCAATGGAGAATACCGCTATAGCCGGGCTGCGTTCAACCCGGATGGAACGGTGAAAGCCGACCTCCTGGGAATCGCCGGGCCGGCGCTCGAGAACTGCGCACAGTGTCACGGCTTCAGCGCGAAAAACACCAACGACATTCAGCCGATCCAACACGCGGACATCATGCGCGGCACGGAGAAGGCCGGCTGGATTTACAACGGCGCGAAGATCAGCGACACTACCTCGCCCAAAATCGCCGGCAAGGAGCACATGAATTTCGCTTGGGATGCCCATGCCGCCAAGGGTCTGGTATGCACGGATTGCCATTTCTCGCCGAACAACCCGGGGCGCATGATTCAGGAAGATCCCAAGAAGAATCTGCGCTACCGGCCCGCGGGCGTCGACATCGCGGCCTATCTCAAACGACCGGACCACAACTTCGCGCGCGGCAACATTCCACCCGAAACCGTAAACCTGACGCGCCACAACACCATGCGCGAATGCGGCGATTGCCACGAAGCGGAGAAGACCCATGATTTCCTGCCCTACAAGAGCCGGCATTTCGACGCCCTGGCTTGCCAGACGTGCCACACCCCGGCGGTGCATTTTTGGGCCTACCGAAGCGACGATTGGGGATTTTTGATGGACACCGGCACCAGCCGGATCACGATGCGCGGAATCGACGGCGACATCGTGGACCCGGAGTCGGACGTGACGGGATACCTGCCCGCCTACATACCCACTCCCGGAAACGGCAAGCGCCGGAAGATCCGGCCGACCAACCTGATTACGGGTGTGTACTGGTTCGACAAGGTCAAGGGCCGGCCGGTATTCACATGGCAGATGCAGCAGGCTTTCTTTGAGTCCCTGCCCGAGGGCGGCGAGTGGGTGTACCGGTCCGAAATCGTGAAGGCATTCGGGGACAAGGACGAGATCATCGACGTGCCCCAGGCCGTTTATGACACGCCGGCGAAGATCGAGCTGGTGAAGGGGCTGCTACAAAAGTACGCCGGTGTGGCAGATCCCGAACTACGCACGGAGATCGTTCCCTGGGCGATGAGCCACAACACCGCCGGCAAGGGGCAGGCGATCAAGGAGTGCACCGCCTGTCATTCGTCGAACTCCATTCTGCACCGACCGCTGGACTTGAACTCATTTCTGCCCAAGGGCGTTCCGGTGGTCTTCGGGGGCAAGATGCTGCCCGTGGTCAACTACGATGGCAAGGAACCGGTGTTTGACAACCGGGTGCTGCTCGAATCGTTTTACATCATCGGAAACAGCCGCGCGTGGTGGGTGGAATGGCTGGGCTGGTTGTCGGTGGGCGGCGCGGCACTGCTCAGCCTGCTGCACGCCGTTTTGAGAATGATCGGAGGCCGCATATGAACCAAGGCGCAACGCTGTACACGCTACACGAACGGATCTGGCACTGGATGCAGGCAGCGGTGATGATCCTGCTGATTTTGTCCGGGCTGGCGATTCATTATCCGGACCGGTTCGGGATTTTCGGTTCCATGGCCAATTCCATCCGCGTGCACACATGGTTTGCGGCAGCGATGCTCGCGAATGCCTTTCTGGGCGCCTTCTACCATTTGACCGCCGAGAAATATCATCACTTCCTCCCGCGCATGGAAGACTTCACGGGGGCGGCGATGCGCCAGGCGCGATTCTATATGTACGGCATCTTCAAAGGCGAACGGCACCCGCTCGAAACCGATCCACGCAGAAAACTGAATCCCTTGCAAAAGATCACCTACCTGATGCTGCTCAACTTTCTGCTCCCGTACCAGATGGCAACGGGCGTGCTGCTTTGGGGAGCGGACCGGTGGCCGCAAACGTTCGACCGCGTGGGCGGGCTGTGGCTGCTGGGTCCGGCGCACACGCTAGGCTCCTACCTTTTTCTCGCCTTTCTGATCGCCCATATTTACCTGGCAACTACCGGGCCGACGCCGGGCGCGCTGCTGCGGGCCATGACCAGCGGCACGGCGGGAGGAGAACAAGCTCCCATCGTGGAGTAACGCCAATGCCATATCCGGTTCAACGGACAAATGTATCCGTTATAAAATACGGGAAGGAACCCATGCCGAAAACCTGCAAATCCGAGTCTGAGGATCAAATCTATGAGATGCAGGTTCGCATCTGTAAGGCTTTCGCCAACGGGACCCGTCTGCGCATGCTCGACCTGCTGGCGAAACGGGAGCGGACGGTGTCGGACTTGCAATCGGAGCTCGGCATCACGATGCCCAACGTGTCCCAGCATCTGGCGATATTGAAGGGAGCGGGCGTGGTCACGACGCGGCGCGACGGAAAGCAGATTTTCTGCTCGCTGACGCTGCCGGAGGTAAAACAGGCCTGCCAGTTGATCCGCGACGTTCTGCGCGCCCAACTACGGAACGGCCGGCGCCTGATGGTCTGAAAGCACCCGGACGATCCGGACCTGTTCCGCATGGCACAAGGTTCGGCTGCGATGGCGACCGGTTTGCACGTCATCGCATATGACGAAAAAACTTCTCACCCTTCCACAAATCGCGCTAATCGGGGGCACCCGGGTCGCGCTCGGCGTCGGGATTGGTCTGCTGATCTCGCAACGGTTGAAAAAAGAAAAGCGAAAAAGGGCTGGATCGGCCCTGGTCGGACTCGGCGTGCTCTCGACGATTCCGATTGCTATGAGCATCTTTGGCCGCCAGGCGGCGTGACGGCGGCGGCCGCCTCAAAACTCGAGGATAAGTGGAAGCAGCGGGCGGAAGTCCCTGGACTGTTGCCGCAGCCCCCCGTCGAACTCGATGGTGGCGAGGTATTCCGTTCCGCTCGCCGGGGTAAATATTCTTCGATCCAAGGCAGTTTTGGCCGCGGCCGACTGCAACGGCAGCGGTGAGGCCAGACTCAGGCGGGTGATTTCGCGCAGTCCGCACGGATGCGGCAGAAAGCGCCGCTCATGATGCGCGGCTTCAAGAAACGGAAAGAACACCCACATGGGCTCCTCGAGGTCGGCCTGCGCAACATAGATCTGGTCGCCGGGCGGAAGCCATTCGGGCCGGTAGTCCACGGCTGGAAACGGCGCACCAGCGTATTCCGTGCTGCCCGGGCGCAGGACGATGCCGAAGGGACATGCGCCGGACTGCCGGCGGGACCAGCGCTCCCAAAGTTTCGCGGGCGCCGATCGTTCGCTCCGTGCTTCTACCTCGTCCTCCACCCACAGAAGCTCCAGCATGGTGTTTCTGAAGAAGAACCTGCGGCAGGCCGTGCCTTGCCCCGCATGAGTATTCGATGATCCTTCGCGCAGCCCGAACCGGATCAAATCGCCGGCCTCCGGCGCACTCCGGCCCACACATACGAAGATGTGATCGAGTTCCACGGCCAGGTGACACGTCACTCGGAGACGATCGGAGTCGGCTCCTCGTCCGCCGCGGGCGAGAGTTCACGGTGGCCGTCGAGATAGCGCACGCAGGCGTTCCAGCGCAGTACCGGATCGTCGTTGCCGGGGGCGCGCAGCCGCTCGGCTTCTTCGAACAGGTTCAGCGCGGACACCAGCCAGTCGTAGGCGTAGTTATTGGCGCTGTGGCCGCTGCCGCTGTGGAACGCCTTTGCCCTGCGTTCCCAGGCGATGCCTGCATAATAGGCGCGGTCGTAGGGGGCTTCGAAGCGGTTGGCAATGGCCAGCGCTTCGGCGAAGGCCCGCGAGTTGTCGGCGATCTGATCTGTCAGAGCCAGCAACAAACTGACCAGGGCCTCTCGATTACCGGGCTGAATGCAGAGGATGTCCTGGCAGATGCTCTCCGCTTCGCCCGGTTCATTGAGCAGCCGGTAACGCTCGGCTCTTGCCAGAGCGCCGGGGACGCACGCCTGAGAAATCGGTTTTAGCGCGAACATGGGACCTCCCTGTCAGAGTATATGAAGCAGTTTCTTAAAGGGGTCGAAGAACTCGTCCACCACCCGCTCTTTGAGCGGGATGATGGCGTTCTCGGTGATGGTGATGAATTCGGGACATACCTGCCGGCAGCAGGTGGTGATGTTGCAGTAGCCGATGCTGTGCTTGTCCTTGAGATCCCGGACGCGGTCTTCCGTGTCGAGCGGATGCATCTCCAGGGCGGCGGCATAGACGAAGAACCGCGGGCCGATGAACTCGTCGTGTTTGCGGTGCTCCCGCAGGACGTGGCAGACATCCTGGCACAGGAAACACTCGATGCACTTGCGGAACTCCTGCACCCGGTCCACGTCGGCCTGCCGCATGCGCCACGTGCCGTCCGGGGCGTCGGGTGAGCGAGGGCGGAAGGGCTTGATGGTCTTCTTCACGCGAAAGTTCCAGGATACGTCCGTCACCAGGTCGCGAATGGAGGGGAAGGCGTGCATCGGCTCCACGATCACGGGCATGTCGAGATTCAACTGGCTGAGCCGGGTCATGCACATCAACTTCGGCATGCCGTTGATTTCGGCGGAGCAGGAGCCGCATTTGCCGGCTTTGCAATTCCAGCGTACGGCCAGGTCGGGCGCCTGATTGGCCTGGATGCGGTGGACTGCGTCGAGCACGACCATGCCTTCGTCCACCGGAGTCGGGTAGTCCTGAAAGGCTCCGCCCTTCGGGGCCGCCGCGCCAGATGCGAAACAGCGCCTGCTTCGGCATCACTTCATCTCCTCGATAATGTGTTTGAGTTCGTCGGGCATAGGTGCGGTCGGGACGCTTCTCCACCAGCATCTCGCCGGACCCGCCTTGCCGAACGACGATGTTGTGCTTGCCCCAGTCCGCGTCCTTCTCGGGGAAATCTTCGCGGAACTGCGCGCCGCGGCTCTCCTTGCGCAGCAGGGCGGCGCGCGTCATGGCTTCCGAGACGTTCAGCATGTTGGGCAGGTCCATGGCCGTATGCCAGCCGTTGTTGTACTGCCGGTTTCCCGATATTCCGGCGCTATTCCGCGTTCCGCGTAGCTGCTCGATGGCATCGAGCGCCTGCCGCATTTCGCTCTCCGTGCGCACGATGCCGACCAGGTTCTGCATGCATTCCTGCAGGTCGTATTGAATCTGATACGGATTTTCGGCCGGTGGGCCCGTGTTCGAACGGCGCAGGGCAGCACCGGCGGCCGCCTGAATCTGCGCATCGTCCACCGCCGGAGCGGATTTGTCCTGGCGAATTCTGCAGCGAATTGCCCGGCCCGCTTACCGAACACGAGCAGGTCGGAGAGCGAATTGCCGCCCAAACGGTTGGCGCCGTGAAGTCCCGCGGCGGCTTCGCCCGCGGCGAACAGCCCGGGCACGGTGGACATCTGCGAATCGCCATCCACGCGGATGCCGCCCATCATGTAATGCGTGGTGGGCCCGACTTCCATCGGCTCCACCGTGATGTCGATATCGGCAAGCTGCTTGAACTGGTGATACATGCTGGGAAGCTTGCGCTTGATGTGCTCCGCGCCGTTGGAAAGCCGCTCCTTGATCCAGGCAATGTCCAGAAACACGCCGCCGTGCGGGCTGCCGCGGCCGGCCTTCACTTCGCGATTGATGCACCGCGCTACGTGATCGCGAGTGAGTAGTTCCGGCGGGCGGCGGGCGTTCCTTGTCGCCCTGCGTGTAGCGCCAGCCTTCCTCTTCGTTGTCGGCGGTCTGGTCCTTGTAGAGGTCGGGAATTTCGTCGAACATGAAGCGCCGGCCCTCCTTGTTGCGCAGCACGCCGCCTTCGCCGCGAACGCCCTCGGTCACCAGAATGCCGCGCACGCTGATCGGCCACACCATCCCGGTCGGATGAAACTGCACGAACTCCATGTCGAGCAGTTCGGCGCCGGCGCGATAGGCCAGCGCGTGCCCGTCGCCGGTGTACTCCCAACTGTTGCTCGTGATCTTGAACGCCCGCCCGATGCCGCCTGTGGCGATGCACTACCGCCTTGCGCCGGCCACAGCATGAAATGCCCCTTCTCGCGATCGTAGCCGAACGCGCCCGCGATGCGGCCGGCATCCATCAGCAGGGTGAGCACGGTGCACTCCATGTGCACTTCCATGCCCTTGTGGATGCCGTGGTCCTGGAGCGTGCGGATCATCTCGAGGCCCGTGCGGTCGCCGACGTGCGCCAGGCGCGGATAGCGGTGCCCGCCGAAGTTGCGCTGAAGAATCCGGCCGTCTTTCGTGCGGTCGAACAGGGCGCCCCAGGCCTCCAGTTCGCGCACGCGGTCGGGCGCTTCCTTGGCGTGCAACTCGGCCATTCGCCAGTTGTTGAGATACTGGCCGCCGCGCATCGTATCGGAGAAATGCACGCGCCAGTTGTCGCGATCGTCCACGTTGGCCAGAGCCGCGGCGATGCCGCCCTCGGCCATCACGGTGTGCGCCTTGCCCAGCAGCGATTTGCATGACCACGCCGACTTTGAGCCCGGAAGCCGCCGCCTCGATCGCCGCCCGCAGTCCCGCGCCGCCCGCGCCGATCACCAGGACATCGTAGGAGTGCGTCCGGTATTCCGCCATATCAGAAGATTCTCCAGTCGGACCAGATCCCCATGCGAGCACAGCCGCACATACAGGTCGGCGAAGCCGACGGAGACGAGACTCGCCCATGCCCACTTCTTGTGATTCCCGTTGAGGCAACTCACACAGTCGTAGAGGCGGTGGCGGACCGGATGCTCGGAGATGCGGTCGAACGTGCCGCCGATCAGGTGCCGGAACGCGTGACATCCGAAGACGTATCCGCCGAGCAGCACGACATTGATCGAAAGCACGATGCTGCCGACGCCGATTCCGAAGCCGTCGGAGAACAAAAACGACTTGATGGCGTCGTAAACCAGCACGCCCCAGACCAGGTAGGAGAGGCGCAGGAAATAGCGGTGAAAGTTCTGGAAGATCAGCGGGAAGCTGCGTTCGCCGAGATACGATTTTGCGCGGCTCGCGACACGGCACAGGCCGGCGGATCGGCCCAGAATGCTTTGTAATAGGCGCCGCGATAGTAGTAGCAGGTGAAGCGGAAGAGGCCCGGTATCCAGAGAATGAGCAGGGCGGGCGAGAACGGCAGGAAGCCCGGATACCAGGACGGCTTGGGACCGAACCACGCGTGGGGAGAATCGCCGAATAACTCGGGAGAGTAGAAGGGGGAGATGTAGGGTCCGAACGTGTAGTTCCTGTTCTGAAAGGCTGCCCAGTTTGCGTAGACCAGGAACGTGCCCAGACCCAGGAAGACCAACAGGGGCGAAAGCCACCACCGGTCGCGGCGCGAAGTGGCGCCGAAGCGGCCGTTCTTCAAGAAAACGTCCGGAGTTTGGGATTCAACCTTTGCCGGCATCGCCATGGCCGCCCCTCCTGCTGCGATGGCAGTATATACCATCCCGGAGGAATTGCCGGGCTGCCGAATTCAAGGTCTGGAACTGCCGTGAGGAAACACGCTACTCCCAGTTCAAGACAACTTTTCCGGAATTGCCGGAGATCATCGCTTCGAAGCCCTTTTCGAATTCAGTGTAGGGATAGCGATGGGTGATGACCGGTTCGATGTCGAGTCCGGATTGCAGCATGACGGTCATCTTGTACCAGGTCTCGTACATCTCGCGCCCGTAGATCCCCTTGATCGTGAGCATGTTGAAGATAATCGTGTTCCAGTCCACGGTCATGGGCTCGGAGGGGATGCCGAGCATGGCGATTTTGGCTCCGTGGCTCATGTTTGCCAGCATGTCGCGAAAGCCTGAAGGATTGCCCGACATCTCCAGTCCGACGTCGAAGCCCTCGGTCATGCCGAGCTGTTTTTGGACGTCGCCGAGGCTGGTTTCCCGCACGTTCACCGCCATCGTGACGTGCATTTTCCGGGCAAGTTCGAGCCGGTAGGGATTGAGGTCGGTGATCACGGTGTAGCGCGCGCCGGCGTGGGCCGCGACCGCCGCCGCCATGATACCGATAGGCCCGGCCCCGGTGACGAGCACGTCCTCGCCCAGAACGGGGAATGACAGCGCTGTATGTACAGCGTTGCCGAACGGATCGAAGATGGAGGCCACGTCGAGCGGAATGGATCCGTCGTGCCGCCAGATGTTGGTCATCGGCAGGGAGATGAATTCGGCAAATGCGCCAGGCCGGTTCACACCGACCCCGCGGGTGTGCGCGCACAGGTGGCGCCGCCCCGCGAGGCAATTCCGGCAGCGACCGCACACGACGTGTCCCTCGCCGCTGACGATGTCGCCCGGGAAGAAGTCTAAAACGTTCGAGCCGACCTCGACGATGCGGCCGACGAATTCATGCCCGACCGCCATGGGGACCGGGATCGTTTTCTGGGCCCACTCGTCCCATTTGTAGATGTGAACGTCCGTTCCGCAGATGCCGGTGCGCAGCACGCGAATGAGCACATCGTTGATACCGATCGAAGGGACCTCGACATCTTGGAGCCAAAGTCCCGGCCCGCGTTCGCTCTTAACCAGTGCTTTCACAGTCACTACGATAGCGCGCGGCATGATACGCTGATCGCGAAGCGTCCTCAGGAGACCCCTACCCTATGAGACCGCTTTTCGCCCTGCTTCCCGCCACGCTGCTATTGAGCTTCACCGGGTTGGGACAGGTCCGCCGCACGGCCCCGCCGGGCCGCATCACCCTTGACAAGCAGTGGAGTATCCAGTCTTCGGCGTTCGTCCGGGAAGGAGGGGCGAACATCTCCACCGCGGCATTCGACTCGAGCACCTGGTATGCCGCACTGGTGCCTTCCACGGTGCTGGCTGCGCTGGTTGACCACGGCGTCTACCCCGATCCTAACTTCGGAATGAACCTGCGCTCCGTGCCCGGCACCGAATACGAAATCGGCGATCAGTTCGCTAATCTTCCCATGCCGGCGGACAGCCCGTTTGCCGTTTCCTGGTGGTACCGGACAACGTTCCGGCTGCCGGCGGGCGCCGCGGGACGGCGTTTCTACCTGCATTTCGACTCCATCAACTACCGCGCGAATATCTGGCTTAACGGCCGGCTGATTGCGGGCGCGGACACCGTTGCAGGCATGTACCGGACGTTCGAGTTCGACATCACCACTGCCGTTGGCCCGGGCGTCAACGCGCTTGCGGTGGAGGTCTTCGCGCCGCGTGAGGACGACCTCGGGCTGACGTTCGTGGATTGGAATCCGCTCCCCGCCGACAAGGACATGGGGCTGGTGGGAGCCGTCTTCATCCGCGAGAGCGGCCCGGTTACCGTGAGGAATACCCAGATTGTCACGCGTGTCGAAGACAGCCTGGACCTTGCCCACCTCACCGTGTATGCCGACCTGAAGAACGACGGAACGCAGGCGGTGGACGGTGTGCTTCACGCCTCAACGCTCGGCCTGGACCTGATGCGGCCCGTGCGTCTCGCGGCCGGCGAATCCGCGACCGTGGCCCTTACGCCGCAGGACTACCCGCAGCTCGACGTTCGCGATCCGGAACTCTGGTGGCCCTACGGCCTCGGCCCGCAGAGTCTGCACGACCTCCGTGTGGACTTTGTGGCGGGCGGAGCCGTATCCGATGCCGAAGAGGTGCGCTACGGAATCCGCGAGTTCACCTCCGAGCTCGACGCCCGCCGCAACCGCCTCTTTCGCATCAACGGCCGGCGCATCCTGATTCGAGGCGGCGGCTGGACGCACGACATGCTGATGCGGGTGGACGACAAGCGCGAAGAAGACGAACTTACTTATGCCCGCGACATGCATCTAAATACGGTGCGGCTCGAAGGAAAGACGATGACGCCGCACTTCTTCGAGACCGCCGACCGGCTGGGACTGATGGTGATGCCGGGCTGGTGCTGCTGCGGCTATTGGGAACAGTGGCCCCGCTGGAAACCGGAAGACTACACGATGGCCGCGGAGTCGCTACGCTCGCAATTGCGCCGCCTTCGCAACTACGCCGGCGTGTTTGCCTTTCTCTATGGCAGCGACGAATCGCCCACTGCCGAGGCGGAGCGCGTCTACCTACAGGTGTTCCGCGAGGAGCGGTGGCCACACTCGTATCTTTCGTCCGCCACCGACAGGGATACGCCCGGCGCCGGCTGGACCGGGGTGAAGATGACCGGACCCTATGACTACGTCGCGCCCGGTTACTGGCTGGAGGACACACGACGCGGCGGCGCATTCGGCTTCATCACGGAAACCAGCCCCGGTTTTGCGATTCCGGTTCTCGAGTCGCTGCGCGAGATGCTTCCGGCAGGGCACTTGTGGCCCGTGGACGACTACTGGCAATTCCATGCGGCGAGCCCGGGCTATCCCGACATGGAGTTGTACCGATCCGCGCTGGAGGCCCGATACGGGGCCGTCACCGGCCTCGAGGATTTTGTGGCCAAGAGCCAACTTGCCGCATATGAGGGCGAGCGCGCGATGTTCGAAGCATACCGGCGTAACAAATACGGTGCTGCGACAGGAGTCGTGCAATGGATGTTAAACAACGCCTGGCCGTCCACCGTGTGGCACCTGTACGACTACTATCTTCGCCCCGGCGGCGGCTACTTCGGGACAAAGAAAGCGAACGAGCCGCTCCACGTGCAGTACTCGTACGACGACCGGTCGATTGTCGTCACCAATTCGATGTACCGATCGTTTGCCGGTTACACCGCCACGGCCAAGGTTTTCAATCTGGACCTTTCAGAGCGATACTCGCGGAGCGAGGCCGTCGATATTCCCGAAGACAGCTCGACACGCGTCTTTACTATGCCGGCGCTTGAGGAACTATCGCGGACCTACTTCGTCCGTCTCTTTCTGCACGACGCGGAGGGTCAACTCGTCAGTTCGAACTTCTACTGGCTCTCGACACAGCCGGATATCTTCGACTGGAACAACTCGGACAACGTGCACACTGCGATGACCGCGTTTGCGGACCTCTCGGGGCTCGAAACCCTGCCACCAGTCCGGCTGAATGTCACCTGGAGTTCAGAAGACCAAGGTACGCAGCGGGTCGAACATATAACCGTGGAGAATGCTTCGCCAAACCTGGCGGTTGCTGTGCGGCTGATCGTGCGCAGAGGCGAGGGAGGCCCGGACATCAACCCGGTCTTGTGGGAAGACAATTACTTCGAGTTATTTCCAGGAGAACGGCGCGACTTGACCGCCACTTATCGGCGAAAGTTGCTGGAAGGCGGGAACTCTTTCATCGAAGCGGCGCCACAAGCCGGCGCCCGATAGAAATGAAAATGCCCGGCGGACGCGTAAACGGCCGCCGGGCTCTTGTACTGCGCTCTACCCCTTACACTAGCGAGGTCTTCGACCTCAAACCGACGAGCGTACGTCCGAATCATTTCGTAAAATCCTGAGAATGGCGACAATCCCGGAATTATTGGACGGGCACATCACACTGGAAGTGGAGTGCCTGGATCGACTCTACCTAAACGGCTACATCGGCAAACTGGCGACAGGAGGGGGACTGATGTGGTTCATGCGAGGCCAGTTGGGGAAACCGGTTCCTTCGCCGGCGGTTCTCGGGCAGATCTCGGAACGCTTCCGTGAGGCGGTGAAAACACAAGCGGAGCGCGACCACATTCCGATTTACCAGTTCGACCCCAAAGAGAAGAAGGACGACATCGCCAATGAGATTCGACGGCAACGGCCAGTGCGGGATGAGATCGTCTTCATCGGGGTCGCGCAGGAGAAGGCCAAGGCGTTCAACGGGAAGAAGGTGAACGGGCAGTTCGAGTTCAACCGGGACAAGACCGTCTACGTCAACCACTACTATTTTTACATCGACGATCAGGATTTCGGCCCCTTGTTTCTCAAGGTATGCAGCTACGCGCCGTGGAGCACGAAGTTGTGTCTCAACGGGCACGAGTGGGCCAAACGGCAATTGGAGAAGAGGAAGATCACCTACGAGGCGTTGGATAACGGATTCCTATCCTGCACCGCACCCGAGCAACTGCAACAGATCTGCGATTCCTTGGGGCCCCAAGACATCGACCGGGTCTTCCGCAAGTGGTTGAAGCGGATTCCATTGCCTTTGCGACCGCAGGACCGGGAAGCGGGCTACGACTGGGATCTGTCGATCTGGCAGATGGAGGTCAGCTTGACGCAGATCTTCGACCGTCCACTGCGGGGACGTGAGTTCTTTGAAGAAATCATTCGCGACAATCTGGATCTGGGTCGGCCGGACCGCGTACAGTTGGTCTTTGATCGGGTGGTGACGAAGAAAACGCCCGGGCAGTTCCGTACGCGCGTGATACAGGACGGCGTGCATCCCAGCCTGCACATCGAATACAAGAACTTCGATCTCAAACAGTACTTCAAAGAAGGTCGCGGCTGCCGGACCGAGGGGACGTTCCGGAATCCGAATGACTTTGGCGTGAACAAAGGACTGAGCAATCTGCCGTATCTACAGCAGATCGGCCGACAGATCAACCGGCGCTTGCTGGAAGTCGAACGCGTCAGCCAAAACAGCGGCTTGAGCGGCGACAGCATCCAACGTGTGGTGCAACCTGCCGTGACCGAGGACGGCAAAAAGGCTCCGGGGTTGAAATTCGGTCAACCGAGAGTGATGGCACTGATGCTGGCGCTCACCATGTTCCATCACTTGATCGATGGCTTTCGCAACCACGACCTCAGACAACAGGTGGCCGATCTACTGGGCGTCACGCTGAGCGAGTACAGTCCTGGGCAGATGACGTACGACCTGCGACGCCTTCGGCTGAAAGGACTGATTTACCGTCCTCCCAAAACCAACCGCTATATCATCACGCCGTACGGCTGGAAAGTAGCGCGGCTGTTCTCCAGACTGGAGGGGCGAGTCTTCCGACCCGCCATGGCGATGTTCACTGCCAATGACGCGGTTCTCCCATTCCCCTTGCGCCAATCACTCGACCGCGTCGACGCGGAACTGGACTTGCTGATCTATCAGGCTTTTCCCCTGCTCAAAGCAAGCTAAAAACTTGACACTTTCAGATAGAACTCATTTACATCAGACGGCTAGAAACGGAATCTTGCGGAGAGGACTTCCCGGTCGCCAATGCCCCTCCAGCTTTGAAACGTATCACTGACCCAGTGGGTATAGATTATTCCGCTGCCCGTTTTGGTGTCAAGCAGATTTTCGATTCCTTCCGAATTCGAAACACCTGCTACAGGTGGTTGGCTTGCAGCGCGACAATGGAATCGTGCCGAAAAACCTGTTGCTCTTCGCGGCCACTACGGGCTACCAGCTTCGCGTTTTCGCGGATGCCGCGCGCCGCCTGGGCGCGGAACTCACCCTCGCCACCGACCGCTGCCATATTCTGGACGATCCCTGGGGCGATCACGCCATAGCCGTGCGCTTCGATCACATACCCTGGTCAGTTCGGCAGTTGCAGGCGGGACGCTTCGATGCAGTGGCCGCCGTCGGCGATCGCCCGGCCGTGTTGGCCGCGGAAGCCGCACGCGCCCTTGGACTTTCGTTCCATCCGCCCGAAGCGGCTCGCGCCTGCCACGATAAGTTCGCGGCCCGCCGCAAGTATGAGGAAGCCGGGCTGCGCGTCCCCGCCTATTTCCGAACCTTGTCGGCGGAAGATGCGGCCGCGGCGTCCTATCCCTGCGTTCTGAAGCCCCTGGGGCTTTCCGGCAGCACCGGCGTGATCCGCGCCGACGATCCGGCTGCGTTCCGGGCGGCCTTTCACCGCATTCGCAAAATGGGACAGCAGGAGGTTCAGGTGGAAGAGTACATCGAGGGACGGGAGTTCGCGGTGGAGGGTCTGGTGACGCACGGCCGCTTCCAGCCGCTCGCCATCTTCGACAAGCCCGATCCCCTGGAGGGCCCATTTTTCGAGGAGACGCTTTACGTCACGCCCTCGCGCGAGCCGGCGAAGGTGCAGCGGGAGTTGATCGAAACCGTCACAGCAGCCGTAGCAGCACTCGGCCTGACGTATGGACCCGTGCACGCCGAACTGCGTTACAACAGCGGCGGAGCGTGGATTTTAGAAACCCACGCGCGGCCCATCGGCGGCCTGTGCGCGAAGGCGATTCGCCTGGAAGGAGGCATGCCGCTCGAGGAATTGATCCTCCGCCACGCCATGGGCGAAGACGTTTCCGGCGCAGCGCTGGAAGCGGGGGCCTCCGGCGCAATGATGATCCCGATTCCCAAATCCGGATTGTATGAAGGCGCGGACGGAGTGGAGCGGGCGGCGGCCATGCCCGGCATCGTGGACGTGATCGTCACCGCGCAACCGGGCCAGCGCCTGGTACCTCCGCCCGAGGGATCGAGTTATCTCGGATTTCTATTCGCCCGCGGCGAAACCCCCGCGGATGTGGAGGCCGCCCTGCGCCGCGCCCATGCGGAGTTGGAATTCCGCATCGCCACAGCGCTCGAAACGCTCAGCCCTTCGTTTTAGGCGCTACGAAATCCGGGGGCAGCGCCGCGCCTTCGCCGAAGAAGTAGTTGTCCATCTGTTGAAGGAGAAACTCCTGCGCCTGCTGCGTTCCCAGGTTCAGCCGGTACTCGTTCATGAGCATCTTCATGTGCTCGACCCACATTTTCCAGGCTTCCTTGGAAACGTTTTCGAAGATCTTCTGGCCGAGAGGATGACCTTCGAAAGGCACCTCGTCCAGTCCTTCCATCTCCCGCTGAAACTTCACGCAGAACACCTTGCGGGCGTCTGGCCGGATCGCATTGTCGATCATGTTGAAACCGCTGTTACCGCAGCCCATGTAGTCAGGATACTACGGGGCGAATCCCACACCAGTCAAAACGGCTCCCAATTCACGCTTGTCCGGCGGCGCGAAGTAGGTTTTGTCTACTTCCACCGCCACCGCCACTGCCGCCCCCGCTCCGCGCACCGGCGCCGCGGTTTCAATCGTGTGCAGGCCCGGCCCGGAAAGCGCGAGAGACGCAACCTCGCTGCCATCGAGGTACAGAATCAGCCTTCGCGCCGGAGCCTGGTCGGGAACGTAAACCGTAGCCCTCAGGATTTTGGGGGCGGGCGGATTCCGGAGAATCACCTCCCCACGGCGGCCCATCCAGCCGTCGGGATAGATGCCGGTGATTACGTGGATGGCTGCGGCGGCGGCGTCCTTCAGGTTCAGGAATTCGAGTGTCGGATTGCGCTCGGCAATCTGGACGGCGCGAAGCCGGTCGATCGCGCCCCCCTCAACGCCGAAGGGCAGAAATCCGCGCGAGACATCGGAGTAGCCCGAGCGGGTTTCGAGGCCAATCAGGCGAAGCGGAATCGCGGGCCGGATTTCGGTTGCGGCCAACTGGCCCACCGGTCCCTGCACGCGCACTGTTCCTTCCAGTTGGCTCGTCACCACGACATCGCCCGGCCGCAACCGCTGGTCTTTGCGCAGGCCGAGCGCGCCCATGTCCCCAAGGTAGTGGCGCAGGCCGAGTTCCGCGTCGACCCAGACCCTCCGGTTCGCGACCTTTTCCCGCAGAGACTCCGCGAACGCGCGCTCGGCGCCCCAATGCTGGTAATTCACCAACGCCAGGCCTAGCGCAAGCGCCATCTGAGCCGCGAATCCCGCGGCCAGCCAGCGACGGGACAGGCGGGAAGCGAGCAGCGCTACCGGCGCTGCCATGGGCAACAGGTACCTCGCCGATCCGGCAAAGAAAAAAACCAGCGCCCCCGCGAAGAAGATCGCGATCCAGGCCAGCAGGAACAGCGTCTCGGGTTCCCGTCTCTTCCGCCACGCAAGCAGCGTCGCCCCGGGAACGAGCGCGGGAAAAACGATAAACCAGCTGTGGATTGCCAGCATTGCCCCGCTGGCCGCTTTCTTGGCAAGCGCCTGGAATCCGTACTTGACGAAATAGCCGCCCAGGACCGCGGCGGGAAGGGCGCCGGTCGAAATTCGCTCGAATGCCTGCCATGCCGCCACGGTCGCTACCGGAGCCAGGATTGCCAGCCACGCGCCGCGCCGTTTGCGCTCGAAGAGCCAGACATAGGTGGCCAGGATCGGGGTCAGCAGGACGGCCTGGTACGCAGTCATTGCTGCCAGCGCCATGGCGGCCGCGGCCCACGCGAGCCGTCCCTCGAGGAACAGCGCGACGGAAGCCATCCAGAACGCCAGGAACGGCAGATCGGTTTCGAGCGAATTCCCGTTCACGACGAAGGCCGGAACTGCCATGAACAGCAGCACTGCCCAGACCGGCTGTGGGGAGAAGCGCCGCGCCAGCCGCCACATAGCCCAAACCGCGATCAGGGAAAAAACGGCGTATGCGGCGTGAAACAGCGGTTCGCGCACTTCACCCGCCGCGGCCAGCAGTCCGGCAAGCACCCAGGCATTCATGGGCGGATGCGAGTGGCCGCGCAGGTCCACCACTTCCCCCATGAAGATATAGCGTGTATTCGAAGGATGCAGCGGCTCGATCAAAGCGTGAGCCGCTTCGGTGAGATAGATGTGGTCGTCACCCTGTACCGCCTGATTGAGAAACGGCAGCCGCAGCAGCAGGGTAAGCCCGAGCAGCAGGAACAGCGCGCGCTTCGCTATTCCGGCTTCCATCGCAACACCGGCTTGCGCGCGGCGGTCACTTCATCCACGCGGCTGGTGCGGGTCCCGTAAGGCGCATTTTTCACCATCTGCGGATCGGTCTCGACCTCTTTGGCGATGGCGATCATCGCTTCCACAAACTGGTCGAGTTCGCGCTTGCCTTCCGTCTCGGTCGGTTCGATCATCAGCGCGCCGTGCACGATCAGCGGGAAGCTGACCGTGTAGGGATGGAAGCCATAATCGATCAGCCGCTTGGCGATATCTCCGGTACGGATGCCGGACTTCGCCTGCCGCTCGTCGCTGAAGACGACTTCGTGCATGTTCGGCTGGGTGTACGGAAGGTCGAAATACGGTTCGAGCTGTTTGCGCACGTAAACCGCATTCAGCACCGCATCCACGGTCGCGTTCCGCAGTCCCGGTCCGCCGTGGGCCAGGATGTAAGCAAAGGCCCGCACCAGCACTCCGAAATTCCCGTAAAACGCCTTCACGCGGCCGATGCTGTGCTTGCGCTTATAATCGTACGCCCAGCGTTTGCCCGACCGCTTCAGCCGCGGCACCGGCAGAAACGGCTCCAGCGCCGTCTTCACCGCCACCGGACCCGCTCCCGGACCCCCACCGCCATGCGGCGTCGAAAAGGTCTTGTGCAGGTTTAGGTGCATTACGTCCACGCCGAAATCGCCCGGGCGCGCGATACCGACCAGCGCGTTCATGTTGGCGCCGTCCATGTACAGCATGGCCCCCTTGGCGTGCAGAATTTCCGCGACGTGGATGATGTTTTCCTCGAATACCCCCAGCGTGTTGGGATTGGTGACCATCAGGGCCGCGACATCCTCGTTCACGATGTGCTCGAGTGCGCCCACATCCAGCACGCCGGATGCGCTCGAGCGGATATTCTCCACCGCATAGCCTGCGATCGCGGCAGTGGCCGGATTGGTGCCGTGCGCCGAATCCGGAATCAGGATCTTCTTCCGCGGATTGCCGCGCTTTTCGAGCAGCGCTCGAATCAGCAGGATGCCGGTAAGCTCGCCGTGAGCCCCCGCCGCCGGCTGCAGCGTCACCGCGTCCATACCGGTGATTTCCGCGAGCGCCGCTTCCAGGCGCGCCATCACTTCCATCGAGCCTTGGCCCAGCGCTTCCGGCTGGTAGGGATGCGCCCATGCGAGGCCCTCGGTCCGCGCCACCAGCTCGTTGATGCGCGGATTGTATTTCATGGTGCAGGAACCGAGCGGATACATGCCGTAATCGATGGCGTAGTTCCAGGTGGAAAGCCTTGTGAAGTGGCGGATGGTTTCCACCTCGCTCACTTCCGGGAAACCGGCGATTTCCTCCCGCACGTTATCCGCGCCCAGCGCTTCCTGCGCGTCCACCGGCGGAACATCGAGTTCGGGAAGCTGGTATGCCTTCTTGCCCGGAGAGCTCCGTTCAAACAGCAGCGGCTCGTTCTGCGAAAGGTGATTGCGCACTTTCGCGATCATGCCGTCACCTCCTCGAGCCGACCGGCGGCCGCGCGCAGCGACTCGCCCACCCGGTCCATGTCCTCGCGGCGCGACATCTCAGTCGCGCACAGCAGCATCGAGTCTGCCAGTTCCGGATAGAATCTCCCCAGCGCCAGTCCTCCGATGATCTTTCGTTTGAGCAGCGCCTTGTTGGCTTCATCCGGCGTTCGCCCGTCCACCTGCGCCACGAATTCGTTGAAGAAGCGGCCGGAGAATCGAGGCTTCGCGGTGGATGCCAGGTAGTGAGCTTTGGCCAGGTTCTGTTCGGCCAGCTCGCGCAGGCCCTGCTTGCCGTACACGGTCATGAAGACTGTAGCCATCAACGCGATCAGGGCCTGGTTCGTGCAGATGTTGGAGGTCGCCTTCTCGCGCCGGATGTGCTGCTCGCGCGTAGAGAGCGTCAGGCAGAAGGCGCGGTTGCCGCGCGAATCGGTGGTCTGGCCCACCAGCCGTCCCGGCATCTGGCGAATGAATTTATCGCGCGTGGCGATGATGCCCGCGAACGGTCCGCCGTAGCTCGGAGAAATGGCGAACGATTGCAGCTCGCCCGCCACGATATCGGCGCTCGCCGGCGGCTCCAGAATCCCCAGCGACACGGCTTCGGTGAATGCCACGATCAGCAGGGCGCCCCGCTTGTGCGCGATGTCTGCGGCGGCCTTCACGTCGTCCACGATCCCGAAGAAATTCGGCGACTGCACGATGACGGCTGCCGTCAGGTCGTCCATCTTGCGATCGAGATCTTCGAGGTCCAGCCTGCCGGTGTCTCGGTCATAATCGAATTCCTCCACCGGCATGCCCTGGTAGCGCGCGTATGTGCGCAGCGTCTCGCGGTACTCCGGGTGCAGCGACCGCGCCGCCAGGACGCGTCCCTTGCCGGTGGCGCGCACCGCCATCATGGCTGCTTCCGGAACGGCCGTGGAGCCGTCGTACATCGACGCGTTGGCCACGTCCATCCCGGTGAGCTGGCAGATCATGGTCTGGAATTCGAAGATCGTGGTCAGCGTTCCCTGCGAGATCTCCGCCTGGTAAGGCGTGTAGGAGGTGAGAAACTCGCCGCGCGACACCACCGTATCGACCATCACCGGCCTGTAGTGAGAGTAAACGCCCGCGCCCAGGAAAGAGGCATAGCCGCCGGCGTTCTCCGCCGCCCGGTCGCGAAAATAGGCCGCGATCTCGTACTCGGAAATACCCGGAGCCAGGTCCAGCGGCCGCTTCAGCCGCACAGCTTCAGGCAGGTGCGCAAATAGCTCGTCGCCTGTGGATACGCCGCAGGCTTCCAGCATCTGGCGGCGTTCCGATTCGGATTTCGGTAAATACCTCAAACTACTTTTCCGCTCCTACGTAGGCCTGGTAATCGGCCGCCGACATGAGCTTTTCCACCTCGGCTGCGTCACCCAGTTTGATTTTGATCAGCCACCCCTCGCCGTACGGGTCCTCGTTCAGCTTTTCCGGTTTGTCCGCGAGGGCGGCATTCACTTCCGTCACTTCGCCGGAAACCGGCGAATAAATTTCCGACACCGCTTTGACGGACTCGACCGAGCCGAGCGACGCCGACTGCTGCAATTGAGCGCCCGCCCGCGGCAGATCCACATAAACGATATCTCCCAGTTCCGCCTGCGCATGATCCGTAATGCCCACCGTACCGGTGTCGCCATCCACGCGGACCCATTCATGGTCCTTCGTGTATCGAAGATTCTCAGGAAACATGATTATTTCGCTCGTTTGTAAAAGGGAGTCTCTACCGTGACCGCTTCCACTGGCTGGTTGCGGATCATGATCTGAATGGTCCTGCCCGGCTGCGCCTGCCCGGGCGGCAGGTAGCACAGCCCGATGTTCTTGTTCAGCGCCGGAGAGGGCGACCCGCTGGTCACCCATCCCGCGGGCGCGCCATCCATCCAAACTTCGTATCCATCGCGGGCAATGCCGCGGCCGCGCATCTCGAACCCGGCGAGCTGACGCCGCAGGCCCGTATTCTTTTGTTTCAAGAGCGCCTCGCGGCCTACGAAATCGCCCTTGTCCAGCTTTACGATCCACCCCAGGTCCGCTTCGAAAGGCGTAGTCGAGGCGTCGATCTCGTGCCCGTAGAGCGCCATCTTGGCTTCCAGGCGTAGCGTGTTCCGCGCCCCCAGGCCGCAGGGCCGGATTCCGAACTCCTCGCCCGCCGCCATTAGCTCGTTCCAAATTCGCACGGCCTCGTTCGGTTCCACGTAAACTTCGAATCCGTCTTCGCCGGTGTATCCGGTATGCGCAATCCGTGACGGTACCCCCGAGACGGTGCCATCGGCGAACCAATAGTATTTGATGCCGGCCAAGTCCACGGGAGTGATTTTCTGCAACGTCGCACGGGCCTTTGGTCCCTGCACCGCCAGTTTGCGCGTACTTCTCCGACGCGAACTCGACCTCCGCGTCGAAGCGGTTCTGAGCCCGGATGTGCTCGAAGTCCTTTTCCTGGTTGGACGCATTCACGCACAGAAAGAAGTGGTCGTCCGCCACCCGGTGCACCAGAATATCATCCACGAAGCCGCCATGCCCGTAAAGCAGCCCCGAATAGTGCGCCTGGCCCGTCTTGAGTTTGCGAACGGCGTTGGTAGTCACGAAATCGGTGAGCGCTTCCGCCTCGCGCCCGCGGATCTCGATCTCACCCATGTGGCTGACGTCGAACAGCCCGACGGCCCGCCTGACAGCCATGTGCTCTTCGATGATTCCGGCATACTGGACAGGCATGTCCCAGCCGCCAAAATCCACCATGCGGGCTTTCAACCCGCGATGGACGGAATTCAGAGGTGTAGTGCGGAGCGCCGGCGCGGCAGGCATGAAGATTCAGGCTAACAGCACCGAAAAGGGGGTGTCAAACCTGACCGGCCAGGGCCACGGGGCGGATCGGGGAGGCTGTGGCTCCCTGAATCTTCAGGGGCAGGGCGACGAACAGAAACTCGTGGATACCGGCGGTCGATAATTCTTCCAGGTTCAGGCACTCGATGATGTGGATTCCGTGGTTTACCAGCAGGTGGACATGCACGGGCATGGCGGCATCCGGCACTTTCTCGAAGGCCACCGTGTCGGAGCCGGCTGCAAACACCTGCCGGGAGCTGAGCCATTCGGCTCCGGCGATGCCCGGCCCGGGACCGTGCACCTCGGAAATAAACTTGCGCGCATCCGCAAACCAGGCGGCCCAGCCTGTGCGGAGCAGCACGACGTCGCCCGCGCGCACCTCCACCTCCTGCTCGCGCGCTGCGGATTCGAGGTCGGCGGGCGTGATTTCGTCCTCCGCTGCCAGGATGCCGCCGCGCAGTTTCGCAATATCGAGCAGCACTCCGCGCCTCAGGATCGGCGCTACCGTGTCGATGGCGAACCGGGTCAGCCCCCCGTCATAAGACTGCGCCGCTTCGGCGGGCTCGCCCCCGTGCAGCATGCCTCCGCACGAGAAGTGGCTGAGTGCGTCGATATGCGTGCCGACGTGGCTGCCCATGGCGATCGCGTCGGCGGCCGAACTGTGGCCTTTCGGCCCGACATAATCGCCGTGCCGCTTCACCAGCCCGAACAGAAACGGCGGGTGGGACGGGTGATGCGGCATTCCCGCGAAGTAGGGCTGTCCCAGGTCGAACACGCGCGCAGTCGAAAGTGCCTTCAGCCAGTCCGTCATTGCAGGCCTCCTTGCCGGGGGACTGACAGCTTAACACGCCGGCGGCGGAAGCTATGGCAGGAAAGCGAGAGCGATTCGGGCGCCAAGCAAATCCGGGCTCAGGTCCACCGCCTCTTTCAATTCCTCCCGGGCGCGCGCCAGGTCCTGCAACCCGATGTAGCCAAGGCCGATTGCAAAATGCGCGTTGGCCTGCCGGGCGCGAGGGGAAAGCGTCCGTCCCCGTCCTCCGCCGGGTTCGGCGGATTGCTGAAGCTGGTTCCGGCCGGACTCCAGCAGGCTTCGAAAGGCGGCCGCCGCACGGTCGGCTTCACCCAGCTTTTGCCCACACAACGCCTGGTAGAAGGTTGAACTGGCCGCTACGCCCCTGCCGGCACTCGCGCCGGCGCCGCGCCACGCTTCGAGAGCCCGGGCGCGGTCGCCCAGGCCTTCGTAAGCGGCTCCCGACCAGTACGCGGCCTCGGCGTTAGCCCTGCCAGCGGTCCCGCCGGGAAGGTTCGGCGGAACGGTGGCCGCGGCCTTCAGGTCTTCGAGCGCCTGCGCGAACTGTCCGGCGCGGATTCGCTGCCGGGCTCGCAGCACGTGGGCGTCCGCCCAATGCTCGGCCACGTTCAGGTTGGCGCCTTCGGCGACCGCGAACTTGCGGCCGGTCATCAATCCGATCGCCTCGTCGTACTTGCCGAGTGCGACCATCAGGCCGATCATGCGGTTTTGCGCGTCGTCACGCTGCGCCACCACTGCGGCATTCTTCACAAACAGCGGCAAACGCTTCTCCAGCGGAGTTCCCGCCCGTTCGTAAAGCCCGTCGAGTTCAACGAAATGCAGCGCGTATTTACGTTCCAGCCCGACCGCGGTTTCCAGATCCGCAATGGCGCGCGCCAGGTCCGGCGCGGGCTCCGCGTGGGCGTAGGCGATGGCCAGGTTGCGCCGCGGGATGGCGAACAGCGGGTCCAACGCCACCGCCGCGGTCCACATCCGGACGGCCTCCTCCGGCTGCCAGTCGTACAGCAGGTTGCCCAGGTAGTAGGGAGCCCGTGGATCGCGAGGATCGGCCTCGATCGCCGCCCGCAGCACCGGAATGGCTTCGTTCTGGAAGGGGAACACGTAGTCGGGCGGCGCAGCCATCGCCCGCGCCTGGAATTCCGCGGCCTTTTCGTTTTGGCCAAGCTTCCGCGCGAAGTAGCTCAGATAGTATCCGACCATCGGATGAATCTGGCGGCCTGGACCGGCCACCCGCAGCAGCACGTCCATACCGTCCTGCCAGAGACCGGAGTCGAGATACTCGGCCGCGGTTTCCTGGGCGGTGGCGGGATGCTGCGTCATGACCGCAGCCAGTTTCGAGGCAGCGGCCGGGTCTTTGGTGAGCAGCCAGCGCTCGGCCATGGCACGCACGTCCAGCGGGTCGGTGCGGTGAACGGAGGTGTCGAGCAGCCGGAGCGCCTCCTGCTTGCGGCCAAGCCGCCGCAGCACGGAAACTTTCAGGTTTTGCGCCCGCAGGTTGGATCCGTTTGCGTCCAGCGCCCGGTCGGCGAAGTTGAGGGCCTGGCTGAGTTCTCCGCGTCCGGTGGCGATTTCGGCAAGCCCGAAGTACGCCGCCGATTTCCACGGCTGGCTCCACGCGGCCTTGGAATAGACGGCGAAGGCTTCCTCGTTGCGATCCTGCGCCTGTAAGGTTGCGCCCAGGTAGTAGAGCGGCTCGGCCTCTTTCGGGCTGGTGTAGCGATCGGTAAGGCGGTCGATGGCCTTGCGCAGAAACTGTGCGGCTTCGTCGTACCGGGCTTTCCGGAAGCGGTCGATCCCGAGGGCCGTGTTGACGCGGGTGTCGGAAGGGTCGCGGCGGAGCGCCTCCTGCCAGTAGGCTTCCGGATTCAGCACGGGGTCGTGGAACTGGGCGGCGCGCAACCCGATGAGGTACAGCTCTTCGCTGGTCTTTACTTCCGCCGGCGCGGGCGGTGGGGTTACTGGCTTTGGCGTGGGCTCCCCCTTCAGCCGCACCGGCGAATACGAGACCAGTTCTCTCGCACCATCCCAGAGCGAGGCCTCCAGGTCGTGCTCGGCGGTGCCGGCGGGCAGGGACACTTCTTTGCGGAAAGGCTTATCGGGCGCGATGGCAACCGCCTGCTCGAACAGCACCTTGCCGGCCGCCAGCAGGCGCACCCGGGCCCGCGGGTGGGCGGAGGTGGCGAAGAAGCCGACCGAGGCGGCGCCGTTCCGGACCTCCAGGTTTACGGCCGCATCGAGGTTCGCCTTCTTCACCCCGCCGATGTCCCGGAATGGATACCACGACATGGAGAATGAGCGCGTTTCATAGGGCTGGAGCCAACTGTAGTCCGGCTGATTGTCGGAGTAGGCGCCCACCATGAGCTCGATGTAAGGACCGTCGGCGTCCGTGAGATTGTCACCCCAGGAACGGCCGCTGGGCCCGGTTCCCCAGGTGAAGAATTTCTTGCCCGGCACGACATGGTGGTCGGCCACGCTCATGATTCCGGCCTGCTTGCCATGATCGTAGCCGGCCATGAAATCGTCTTCATAGTTCCACGCGAAGACGGAGGTGGAAACCGAGTGATTCTTCCACCAACTGAGGTCCACAGTGCGGCCGCCGGAGTCGCTCACAGGCCACTTCTGAAAGGCACGCTTGGAGTGGCCGGTGCCGTACTCGGTGCCGGGTGGAAAAATGACCTGGTAGTTCTCGTTCACGTGCACCGCCACGTTGGCGAAGCACAGCATCGAGTTCTCCACCGGCGTGCGGTTCACGATGCGGAGCGAAGCCTCCAGGTACGATTTTCCCGGCCGCAGCGTGTAGCCCACCGCCCAGCGCATCCGCTGGCGCAACTCCAGTTCGCCGACCCAGACCGTCCGGCTGCCATCTACATTCTGTTCGATGCCGCTCTCGACCGGCAGGAGCGTGCTGGCGCGGTGGTGGTGCGGAATGTTCCACTCCACGCCGCCCGAGATCCAGGCGCCGATGATGCCGATCAGCGCCGGCTTGATCACATGTTGCCGGTAGATAAAGTTGTACCCGTTGGTCTTGTCGATGCCCTCGAAAATGCGGCCCCCAAGCTCGGGCAGAATGCCGATCTTCAGGTATTCGTTTTCGAGGTAAATGATGCGGTACGACTTGTCCACCTTGCGGCCGGTCAGCGTATCGTACATTGGATACGGATACACGGGGGCCTGCGCGCCCTGGGACTGCCTCCCGAAGTAGAACATGGGGTTCGGCTCAGGCGCGCCGACTGCGTATGTGGGAATGACGATCTGCTCTTCCCACACCCGAACCGCGGAGGCCGTCTTCTGCGCGGGGCTCGCCGCCGGCAGCGCCATCAAGAGCAAAAAGAAACCCGGAAGTCTGAATCTCATCCTGAGGAGATTGTAAAGCAGCGCGCCGGTCGTGCATACGGCGGTGTAATGTGTTTAACTGATGAGTCCTAGTATTACTAGAACTTCAGGAGCGCACGTGAAATTATTTGGCATAATCGCTTCGCTTTGCGCCGCCGGCTTGTCGTACGCGCAGGGTCCGGCCATCGGAACCTGCCCGGTGCTCCCGGCCGACAATATCTGGAACACGCCCGTCAACACGCTGGCGGTGTCGTCGAGTTCCGCTACCTGGGTGGCCACCATCGGCGCATCGATCGGGATGCATGCCGATTTCGGCTCCGGCCTGTGGGATGGCGGACCGATCGGCATTCCCTTCGTTCAGGTGCCGGGAACGCAAACCAAATACCCGGCCAGCTTCCTTTATGCCGACGAGAGCGACGCCGGCCCCTATGCGGTGCCCCTGAACGCTCCCATAGAGGGAGGCAGCAGCAGCACGGGAGACCGTCACGCGATCGCGGTGGACAAAGACAACTGTGTGCTGTACGAACTTTACCGGGCCTTTCCGCAGACGTCCTCGTGGAAGGCGGATTCCGGCGCTATCTTCAACCTGAAATCCAACGCGCTGCGCCCTGCCTCCTGGACGTCCGCCGATGCCGCCGGTCTGCCCATCATGCCTGGCCTGGCGCGATACGACGAAGTTGCGTCCGGCGAGATCCGTCACGCGCTGCGCTTTACGGTGCCGCATACGCGTCGGGCTTATGTATGGCCGGCCCGTCACTATGCCTCGAGTCTCACGGACGCAAAGTATCCTCCCATGGGCCAGCGATTCCGGCTCAAAGAGAGCTTCGACATTTCCACGTTTCCGGCGCAGGTGCAGGTGATCTTGCGGGCGCTCAAGAAATATGGAATGACGATCGCCGACAACGGTTCAGCCTGGTATTTGTCGGGCGAGCCGGACTCCCGCTGGAATAACAGCGATCTCTCCACCCTGCGGAATGTTCCCGGGTCGGCGTTCGAAGCCGTGGACGTCTCGCCCCTGATGGTGAGTGTGGACTCGGGCCAGGCGCGGCAATCGGGCGTCTCGGTGACGGTGACGCCCTCTACGGCAACCGTTTCCACGGGCGCGAACCAGCAGTTCTCGGCGACAGTCCAGAACGCCACCGATCAAGCGGTTAACTGGTCGGTCAATGGTGTGCTTGGCGGCACTTTGCAGGCCGGGTACGTCGATGCTAACGGGCGCTACACCGCACCGCCGCTGGTTCCCTCGCCGGCGATGGTGAGTGTGCAGGCCACCACGGTCGCGGCGCCCGCGGTGAGCGGGTCGGCCGCGGTGACCGTGACCGCCCCGAGCGTGGTTACGGTGGGCGTCTCGCCGGCGGCGGCGACGGTGCGGCTCCGCGGCACGGTCCAGTTTCAAGCCGCGGTGCAGGGCACCGCCGATACCCGTGTCACCTGGCAGGTGAACGGCGTGACCGGGGGGAATTCGAAGCTGGGCACCATCAGTTCGGCCGGCCGGTACACGGCGCCCGGCAAGCTCCCGAATCCGTCGTCGGTTACCGTGCGGGCGGTGAGTGTGGCTGACTCATCCAAGTCGGGAACAGCGACCGTCAACTTCGTCCGGAGATAGGCCGAATCGCGTTTACAGCGCGTTCAGCATCGCGCGCAGCGCCTGGCCCCTGTGGCTCACCGAAAACTTCTGTGCGTCCGAGGCCTCTCCAAACGTGCATTGAAACGGCTCGTAGAAGAACAGCGGATCGTAGCCGAAGCCTTCGCCGCCGCGCGGCTGGTCCAGGACCCGGCCCTCCACCGCCGCGCGCCATACGCCGCGCACGGCGTCGCCCTCCACCAGCGCGATCGCGCACACGAAACGGGCCGTGCGGCGCTCCGGGGGCACGTCTTTCAGCCTCTCGAGCAGAAGCCGGTTGTTAGACGCATCGGTGGCGCCGGGGCCCGAAAAGCGTGCCGAGTAGACGCCCGGGGCGCCACTGAGCGCGTCCACCTCCAGCCCGGAATCGTCGGCAAACAGAAGCCCCGCGACGTGCCGGCCATAGTGCCTTGCCTTGAGGATGGCGTTTTCCTCGAAGGTGGATCCGTCCTCGACGGCGGGCTCGATGCCGCGGAATCCGGGCACCAGTTCGATCTCCACCGGAGCGTGGCCGGCGGCCATGCGGAATTCCCGCAGCTTGCCGGGGTTCCCCGTGGCGCAGTACAGGCGCGTCAAATCTTCGCCACCTGCTTTTGCAGTTCCACCAGTTCCGCAACCCCCGCGCGGGCATACGTCATGAGCTGGTTCATCTGCGCATCGTCGAAGGGCACGTGTTCGGCGGTTGCCTGCACTTCCACGAACAGCCCGGCGCCGGTCATCACGACGTTCATATCCACATCCGCCTGCGAGTCCTCTTCGTAGCACAGGTCGAGCATGGGCTGGCCGCGGACCAGGCCCACGCTCGTAGCGGCTACGTAGTCGCGGAGCGGGTTCTTCTTGAGCGCCCCGAACTTCATCAACTGCCGGACGGCGAGCGACAAAGCGACGAAGGCGCCCGTGATCGAAGCGGTGCGCGTGCCTCCGTCGGCCTGCAGCACGTCGCAGTCCAGCAACACGGTCCGTTCGCCCAAAGCGGTCATATCCACAACCGCGCGCAGCGACCGGCCGATCAGCCTCTGGATTTCGTGCGTCCTGCCGGAGGGGCGGCCCTTGTTCAACTCGCGCGGGGTGCGTTTCGCCGTAGCGCGCGGCAGCATCGAGTATTCCGCCGTCACCCAGCCCTTCCCGCTGTTGCGAAGAAAGGGCGGCACCGTGTCTTCCACCGTCGCAGCGCACAAAACGTGCGTGTTTCCGACCTTGATCAACGCCGATCCCTCGGCCGTCAACAGGTATCCGGTGACGATTTCCACCGGGCGCATTTCGGTGACCTGCCGGCTATCCGTTCGCATTTCTCATCACGAAGTAGAGGAACAACATCCCGAGCAACATTCCGCAGACGATCAGAACAATGCACGAAACCGCGCCCTGCGGCGGGCCGGCCGGGCGGGCTTTTCTGCCACGGGCCGGCTTGAATTTCGCCATACACTGCGATAGTAGCATTGCGCATGTCAGAATCGACTTGATGACGCGCCGCGCTTTTCTCCCACTCACCGCCGCGTTGAGCGCCTGTTCGAAAAAGCAACCCTCCCCCGATCTGTTTCCCGTGACGGCGGCGTCGGGCTGGCGGCGCACCGCCTTCGAAACCGGATCGAGCGGTCCGGATCCGGTGCCGCGCTCTTCGATCCGTCAGGTGTTGACCGCCCGCTATGAAGGTCCCGGGAAGCTGGAGGCGCGCGCCTACGAGCTCACTTCGGCCGGGGTTGCGCTCGACCTGGTGCAGCGCTGGAAGCCGTCCGCGGACACGGTGTTCTTCTATCGCGACAACTGGTTCGTGGTGGTCAAATGGCAGGAGGCGGAGCGCGCCGCCGTGCAGGCTTTTGTCCGCGACGTGGAGAAGCGCCTCGACCCGCAGTCGGGAACCCGGCGGCCTCTATAATAGGAGGACGCCCATGTCCCTGTCTTCCCTCGCGCCGGCATCCGGCGAGGCGATCGCGCGTTATGAAGCCGTCATCGGCCTTGAAGTCCACGTGCAACTCGCCACGGCTACGAAAATATTTTGCGGCTGTCCAACAAGCTTCGGCGCGCCTCCCAACAGCAACGTTTGTCCGGTCTGTCTCGGACACCCGGGTGCGCTTCCGGTGCTCAGCCGCCACGCCGTCGAACTGGCTATCAAAGGGGCGCTCGCGCTCGGCTGCACCATCCGGCACGCATCCCGCTTCGCCCGCAAAAATTATTTTTACCCCGACCTTCCCAAGGGCTACCAGATTTCCCAATACGACGAACCGTTTGCCGAGTCTGGATATGTGGACCTCGACGGCAAGCGCATCGGAGTTACCCGCGTGCACATGGAGGACGATGCCGGCAAGAGTATTCACGAGGGGTTCAAGGATTCGGACCGCTACTCTTATGTCGACCTGAACCGCTCGGGCACGCCGCTGATAGAAATCGTCAGCGATCCGGACATGCGCAGTTCGGATGAGGCTTACGCGTACCTGACGGAGGTGAAGCAGCGCCTCCAGTTCGTTGAAGTCTCCACCTGCGACATGGAAAAGGGCCATCTGCGCTGCGACGCCAACGTTTCGGTGCGTCCGCGGGGGCAGGAACAGCTCGGCACCAAGGCCGAGGTCAAGAATCTGAATTCGTTCCGCTTCCTCAAGCAGGCGCTCGAGTACGAGATCGCGCGGCAGGTGGCAGTGCTCGAGAGCGGCGGCCGCATCATGCAGGAGACGCGGCTCTACGATCCGGATTGCGGCGAAACGTTCAGCATGCGCAGTAAGGAAGATGCGCACGACTACCGCTACTTCCCCGAACCGGACCTGGTGCCGCTCCGCATCGGGGAAGAGTGGCTCGAGCGCGTGCGCGCCTCCATGCCGGAATTGCCCGCCGTGAAGCGGGCCCGATTCACCGCCGAGTTCGGACTGCGCGAGTACGACGCTGAGGTTCTTACCGCCAGCCGCGCCGCGGCCGAATACTTCGAGACCGCCGCGCGCGTTTCGGGGGATCCCAAGACGGCCGCCAACTGGGTGATGGGAGAGCTCATGGGGCTGCTCAAGGCGGAAGGCAGGGAGATCGCGGATTCGCCGGTGACCGCGCCACATCTTGGCGAACTGGTGGCGCTGATCGCCAGGGGCGAGCTTTCCGGCAAACTGGCGAAAGAAATTTTCCCGAAGATGTTTGCGAGCGGCGATGCACCCGCCGTCATCCTGGAGCGCGAGGGCCTGAAACAGATCAGCGATACCGGCGAACTCGAGCGCGTCATCGAAGAAGTGATCGCGCAAAATCCCAAACAGGTGGAGCAATTCCGGGGCGGCAAAACCACGGTCGTCAATTTCCTGGTGGGCCAGGTGATGCGGGCCACGCGCGGCCAGGCGAATGTCGCGGTAATCGCGCAAATTTTCAAACGCAAACTCGGAGGAGGAGAAACATGCTGAAAGAAGGCGATCAAGCGCCCGAAATCGATCTTGAAACCGACACCGGCGAGAACTTCCGCCTCTCGGACCTCAGAGGCCGGCGAGTCGTGCTTTATTTTTACCCCAAGGCCGATACGCCCGGATGCACCACCGAGTCCTGCGAGTTTCGGGACCATCTCCCCGCTATTCAGGAGAAAGGCGCGGCGGTGATCGGTATCTCGCCCGACAAGGTAGCCCCGCAGGCGAAGTTCAAAGAGAAATACGGGCTGACGTTCCCGCTCCTCGCCGACTACGAGAAGAAGGCAGCACAGGCGTACGGCGTTTGGAAAGAGAAGAACATGTACGGCAAGAAAACCATGGGCATCGAGCGCACTACGTTCGTGATCGACGCTGCCGGAAAGATCGAGAAGATCTACTCCAAAGTGAGAGCGCAGGGACACGCCGCCAAAATTCTGGAAGATCTTTGAATGATACTCGCGAGCACAAACATCGGGATCGTCGGCGCCGGCGTCATGGGCCGGACGATTATTCGCGGGCTGCTTTCCACGGGCATGGTGGAGCGGGAACGGTTGTGGGCCGGAGACAAGAACGAAGCTGCCTGCGAGAACCTCGAGGTTCCGTCTACCACCGACTATTACCACCGTATCGGCGACTCGGATCTGATCCTGATGTGCGTGAAGCCGGGGGATGCCGCGGCGGTGACCGCGGGGCTTAAGCGGGGCGGCCTGCGGCCCGATACGCTCATCGTCTCCATTCTCGCCGGCGTGTCCACCGACCGCATTGAGTCGCTGCTTGGGACCGCAAACCCGGTGGTTCGCGCCATGCCGAATACCGCCTGCGTGGTGGGGGAGGGCATGACCGTGGTGTGCGCCGGGAAACACGCCGCCCGCCGCCACCTGGACATGGCGGAGGCGATCTTTTCCGCCGTCGGCAAGTGCGTCCCGCTGGACGAGCACCACTTCAATGCCGTCACGGCACTGAGCGGCAGCGGACCGGCGTACCAGTTCCTGATCATGGAAGCTCTGGCCGACGCCGGCGTGCGGGTGGGGCTGCCCCGGCACATGGCGCTGACCCTGGTAGCGCAGACCGCCCTGGGAGCGGCGCGTATGGTGCTGGCAACCGGTCGCCATCCCGCTTCTTTGCGGGACGATGTTACCACCCCCGCCGGGTGTACCATCGCAGGCCTTCTGATGCTGGAGGATGGAAGGATCCGGTCAGTGTTGGCGCGGGCAGTGGAGGAGGCGACCAAGACCGCCTCGCACCTGGGCGACCCCAAGTAGACGCAAGTATCCCCCGCATACATTCTGGGAATGTTCCTGGGAAGGACCTACTGGAGCCTGGGCCGCAGTTGCTCGTTGGAGACCAGACCGTCGAAAATTGCCAGAACCTGCTTCCGGTAGGCGTACACGCGGTTTAGATTATCCCGAAATGAGGCCTCGAAATCCCTTGCTTTCATCCACTTGTCGATTGTGGAGCGAGGAACGTCAATGTCCTGGCGCAGTGTTTCTACATCGTGTCCCCTGAGGAAAAGGCCGTAGAAGAATGCTGCTTCCCGTTGCGGAGCTAGTGGATCGAAGTCATCTCTCGCCGTCATAAACGTCTCAGCGAAATTGACAGTATACCGACGAGATCAACCGCCGGGCAAGTCCGATTCAACCCGGACTCGTCTCACGGCAATCCGCAGGCATGCTTGTTAACATATCGACGTTGGGGGGAAGCAATCTGCCTACACACATTATCGGACCCACGCGGATCGAAGCCGCGGGAAACAAGCCCAAGCTGATCGACGAATACTTCGGACGGGTGAATTCGCAAACCCTGGAGTTGAGCGTCGCCCACATGCGCAGTCCCGGTGGTTGGACTGAACCTGGTCAGACGCCTGAGTTTCGGGAGTACACGGTGGTGCTTCGCGGCACGTTGCGAGTCGAATTTGAGGGCGGGGCAATCGATGTACAGGCCGGACAGGCCGTGGTCACGCATCCAGGCGAATGGATCCGGTACAGCACTCCCGAAGATGCCGGCGCTGAATACATTGCAGTCTGCCTGCCGGCATTTTCGCCCGCGACGGTGCATCGCGATGGATAAGCTTTAACTTGCGAGTACGCTGCCTCGAGTCTTGAACTCGTAGCGCTCGATGCGGACTGCCGCGCGATCCGGTTCGGATCGAATGACCCGGCCGATGGCCACGAACTTCAAGGGACACGTCCCACCCAGGCGAGCGGGCCAATTGACCGAGAGTTCGACGACCCTCCCCAACGGCAGTTGCTCCTCGGTGGTGAAGAGGATTCCTCCGCTGCCGATGTTCAACGTCTGCCCAGAGCCGCTAATCTGCATGGCCTTACTTTGCAGCAGCTTGTAGCGGACATCTTCCTTCAACGGAAACCGACCGGTGCCTCGCCGCTCGAGGGTTCCCGTCAGGTCCGGGCCTTCCTGTTCAGTACCTGGAGTCATTCCAATCCTATATTAATAAACGTGCTCAGGGGAACAATAGCTCGAAAGCTTCAAAAGAACAATAGATCTCATTAGTACTTTCTGGCCGGGGGATCTATGGGGACCAGGGTGTTCGCCTCAGAATTTCGCTCTGGTATTCTGTCGGGATGGACCAGGACGACCTGAGGTTATTGTTTGAGCAGGTCCGCGAGGGCAAAATCGACATCGAGGGCGCCGTTGCCCGGGTTCGCCACCTGCCGTTTGAGGACCTCGGGTTCGCAAAAATCGACCATCACCGCGCCATCCGGCATGGCATGCCCGAGGTCGTTTTCGCAAAAGGCAAAACACCGGAGCAGGTAGTCGCGATCGCCGAACGGCTCCTGGTGCACTCGCCCAACGTGCTCATAACCCGGGCAGACCGCAACTGCGCGGCGCTGGTTACGCAAAGGGTTCCGGGCGCCGAATACCTCGAGCTTTCCGGCGTCATCCGCTTCTGGCGTGACCGTAAGATACTGGGCAAAGGGAAGATAGCTGTAGTCTGCGCGGGCACCAGCGACATGCCCGTAGCCGAGGAGGCCCAGGCTACAGCCGAAACCATGGGCAACGAAGTGGACGCCATACACGACATCGGGGTGGCTGGCATCCACCGGCTCATGCATAACCGCGAGCGTCTCACGGAAGCCCGCGTTGTGGTGGTCTGCGCCGGCATGGAAGGCGCGCTTCCCAGCGCCGTGGGAGGACTCGTCTCCTGTCCCGTGATTGCCGTTCCCACCAGCATCGGCTATGGCGCGAGTTTCAACGGCTTGGCAGCGCTCCTCGGCATGCTCAATAGCTGTGCCAGTAACGTGACCGTCGTCAATATCGACAACGGTTTCGGTGCGGGCTATGTGGCCAGCCTGATCAACCGGCTGTAGACATTAATTTTGCTAAACCGTGACACTCGCCGGTTCCGGCGGCGTTAACTTGGATCCGCGAAGACGGGGAGGTAGCCCGATGCGTTCACCATTGCTCGCGATCTGGCTGGCAGCCGCAATTCCGGTTTTGGCGGCATCCGAAAGTGCCCGGGACTGGGACCGGCTGAGCCGGGTCGGCAATCTGCAAAATGTCAAAGTACACCTGAGGGACGGCCGTGTCCTGAAGGGACGCATCCAGCGTTTTGAACTGGATGGCTTGATTGTCGCCGAAGAAAAGAACTGGATTCGAATAAAAACCCGCGAGCTCCAAAACGCGATCCTCTTCAAGCGTGGAGAAGCCGTGGAAATTTCATTTCGCAACGGAAAGGTCCTGGAGGGCACGGCGGAAGAAATCGACCTGCGCGACAACTTCATTACGTTTGCCGAAGCCGCCGGCATGACAACGGTCAACCGGAGCGAAGTGGCTCGCGTGACGCGAAAGCCACGAGGCTTAGCCGCACTCTGGGGCGCTTTGGCCGGTGCTGTCTGCTTGGGGATCTTCGCTTTCGCGGGCGCGGGCGGCGACACTTACGGTCCGGACGAAAACGCCGCCGGCTACGTAATCGGCACCAGCGTGATCGGTGCCGGGATCGGAGCCGGAATCGGGGCGGCCATTGCCTGGTCCGTAACGATCTACAAAGCGGACTGACGGGTAAGTCTCACTTCGTCAGCGGGGGCACGTCTACCCAGGCACGCTTCCGCCAGGACTCGAGGCCCTTTTCCGCCAGTTGCACGCCCTTGGCGCCCTCGAGCAGCGTCCAGCGGAACGGCTCGTCCTTGACCACGTGCCGCAGGAACAACTCCCACTGGCGTTTGAAAGCGTTATCGAAGCTGGTCTGCTCGGGGACCTTCTGCCACCCGTCGAAATAATCGAGCGGGCTGTCGATATCCGGATTCCATACGGGGCGCGGGGTGCCGCCGTAGGGCTGGATCCAGCAGTGACGAAGTCCGGCCACCGCGCTCCCCTTCGTGCCGTCCACTTGCAGCGTCAACAGGTCGTCGCGGCGGACGCGCACACACCAGGACGAGTTGAAGTGCGCCACGATGCCGCCCTCGAGCTCGAAAGTGGCGTAAGCCGAATCGTCGGCCGTGCAGGCGTAGGTCTTTCCCGATTCGTCCACGCGCTCCGGCACGTGCGTCGCCCCCAGGCACGAGACTGCCTTCACCGGTCCGAAGAGGTTGTCGAGTACATACCGCCAGTGGCACAACATGTCGAGAATGATGCCGCCGCCGTCCTCTTTGCGGTAATTCCACGAGGGCCGCTGCGCCGGCACAGTGTCGCCTTCGAAGACCCAGTACCCGAACTCGCCGCGCACCGAGAGGATGCGGCCGAAGAAACCCAGATCGCGCAGCGTCTGGAGCTTCAACATTCCGGGCAGCCAGAGCTTGTCCTGCACCACACCGTGTTTGACCCCGGCCTTTTCGGCCAGCCGGTAGAGCTCCAGCGCGGTTTCGAGGCTCTCGGAAATCGGCTTCTCGCAATAGACGTGCTTCCCGGCGGCGATTGCGTCGCGCACGGCCGGAGCTCGGCGATCGGTAGTTTGCGAATCGAAGTAGATGCTGTAATCGGGATTCTGTAACGCCTCGTCGAGCCGCGTCGTCCAGGGAATGCCCCCGCATTCCTTCGAAATCGCCTCGAGCTTATTGGGGCTCCGCCCCACCAGCAGCAGTTTCGGGAGAATCGCCTCTTTATCGCTCAAAGCCAGGCCGCCCTGCTGCGCCAGCGGATACAGCGACCGCCGCAGGTGCTGATTCAAGCCCATGCGCCCGGTGACGCCGTTAAGGATTACACCAACCGGATGGACCGTCATGGTTTCTCCGTGCACTGCGGCCGCGCCCCGTCAGGCAGCGGCGGAGCCTCCATTCCGGCGCGGGGCAGCGTGCCTTCGAGTTCCTGCCGCCAGTGGGCCACGTCGCCCGCCGGGCCGTAGCAGTAGATCATCCGCATCGGCGCGGAGCCGGTATTGGTCAACTGGTGAAAAATGGTGGGTGGAATGTAGACGGCCTGACCCGCGGAGACGGCCCGCCGCTCCTCGCCCAGGCACATCTCGCCTTCGCCTTCCACGATGAAATAGATCTCCTCCTGTTGCTGATTGTGCCAGGGCACCTGTCCGCCGTCCGGATCGAGCGTGACGTGGCCCATGGAGAAATTCTCCGCCTGGATGGGGCTCATGCCGCCCACCAGATTCTGCGTTCGGCGCCGCGCCGGGTACGTGCGCCCGGCAATTTGCGTGAGATCGGCGATGATCATAAGCCACTATTATCGCTTTTTAATCCTACAGGGGCTTTTTAGACGAAATCCAACACAAACCTTTACAATTCCCACCGCGCTTCCGCCGTCCAACTAATCAGGAGGGAACGGCAATGGCAACACCGAGGATGTTGTTGGATCCCACAATCATGGGGAAGGGTGCCGAGGCGCTGGAAAGGGACCTGCGCTGCCAGATCGTCGGTCAGGACGAAGCGATTCGCCAGGTGGTCGGGCTCTATCAAACTTTCCTGGCCGGGATGTCCAACCCGGCGCGCCCTGTAGGAAGCCTGCTGTTTCTCGGGCCCACCGGCTCCGGTAAGACGCGGACCGTGGAAGCGCTCGCCGAAAGCCTCGCCGGAGATCCGCGCGCGCTACTCAAAATCGATTGCGCGGAGTTCCAGCACAGTCACGAGATCGCCAAGCTGGTCGGCTCGCCCCCCGGATACCTGGGCCACAGGGAGACGCGCCCGCTGCTCTGCCAGGAGAACCTGGATCAGTTCCATACCGAAAAGCTGAGGCTCAGCTTCGTGCTGTTCGATGAAGTGGAGAAAGCGAGCGACGCGCTATGGAACCTGCTGCTCGGAATTCTGGACAAGGCCTCGCTCACGCTGGGCGACAACCGTCACGTGGACTTCTCCCGCGCCATTATCGTGCTGACCAGCAACCTGGGCGCGGGCGAGATGGAGTCCATCGTGCGGCCGAAGCTGGGCTTCAATCAGCCGGCGCTCGGGCAGGAAGAGGTGAACGGGAAGATGTCGCGCGCCGGAGTGGAGGCCGCGCGGCGCCGCTTCACCCCGGAGTTCCTCAACCGGCTGGACAGCATCGTGACGTTCCGCCCTCTCGGCGAGAACGAATTGCAGCGCATCCTCGACCTTGAACTCGAACAGGTGCGCACGCGCCTGATGCAAGCCACCGCGTCACGTCGCATCGGGCTCGAGGTGAGCGCGGGCGCGCGCGTCCTGCTGCTGCGGGAAGGCACCGATCCGCGCTACGGGGCGCGGCACCTGAAACGGGCTATCGAGCGGAAATTGGTATCGCCGATTTCCAACCTGATCGCCACCGGGCAGCTACAGGAAGGCGACCGGATCACGGTGGACTTCGACGCCGCCCGCGCCGGGCTGCTCTTCTTTAAAGAGCGCGAAGAGACGAAAGAGCGAGAAGGGACGGCATCCGCCGCGGCCTGACGCTCCGACTTACGGCCGCGTGCGTCCCGCCGCGCGCATGCGGCCGAGCGTGGCGAGCAGTTCCTCGACCTTCTCCGGGTTCTGGCTCGCCACGTTTTCCTTTTCGCCGGGGTCCACGCTCAAGTGAAACAGTTGCGGCTGCGCATCGTTGCCGAGTTCGTTGCCGGTCAGGTTGCGCTTGGCGCCGCCGTGCGCTTCGATGACTTTCCAGTCGCCGGAGATCAACGACAGTGCCCCGGCGTGCTCCACCAGGCTTTCCCTGGCGGTTCGCGACTCTCCCAGCAGCGCCGGCAGCACATTGAAACTGTCGGGCGCGGCATCGGCCGGAAGCGCCTGGCCCGTGAGGGTGGACAAGGAAGCGAGCAGGTCGATCTGGCTCAGCAGCGCGTTCGACACGCCCGGTTTGATGCGGCCCGGCCAGCGCGCCAGGAACGGCACGCGCGTGCCGCCGTCGTAGGCGCTGTACTTGCCGCCGCGATACGGTCCCGCCGGCTTGTGATCGCCCAGCAGTTCCACCGCCCGGTCCTGATAGCCGTCGTCCACTACGGGACCGTTGTCGCTTGAAAAGACGAATAGCGTGTTGCGCGTCAACCCCTGACGTTCGAGGGTATCGAGGATCCGACCCACGGACCAGTCCAGTTCCACGATGGCATCGCCCCGCGGGCCCATTCCGCTCTTGCCCACGAACCGCGGATTGGGAACGCGCGGCACGTGGATGTCGTGCGTGGCGAAATACAGGAAGAACGGCTTGCCCTTCGGCTGCCGCTCGATATACGACACCGCCTTCGAGGTGAGCGTGTCCGCGATGTCCTCATCCACCCAGCGCGCCGCTTTGCCGCCGCTCATGTATCCGATGCGGCTGATGCCGTTCACGATCGTGTTGTCGTGCCCGTGGCTGGGCCGCATCCTCAGCAGGTCCGGATTGGCGGCTCCGGTCGGCTCGTTGCCTACCGGTTTGTCGTACGCCACCGTGATCGGGTCCTTCGGGTCGAGTCCGACCACGCGCCGGTTTTCGACGAAGACGCACGGGGTCCGGTCGCCGGTGGCGGGCAGCAGGAAGCAGTAGTCGAACCCGACATCGAGCGGTCCTGGACGGATCTCGCCGTTCCAGTCGAGATTGCCGTCTCCCAGCCCGAGATGCCATTTTCCAACTGCACCGGTCGCGTATCCGGCCTTCTGCAACATCGCCGGCAAAGTGTAGCGTCCGGGTTTGACAATCAGGGACGCATCGCCCGGCAGAACCCCCGTGCCCTTCTGCCGCCAGGCGTATTCGCCGGTCATCAGCGCGTAACGCGACGGGGTGCAGGTGGCCGAAGGCGAATGGGCATTGGTAAAGCGCACGCTGGAGGCGGCCATGCGGTCGATATTCGGAGTGCGCACGCGCCGGGCGCCGTAGCAGGAGACGTCGCCATAGCCGAGGTCGTCCGCGTACATGTAAACGATGTTGGGCTTTTCGGGCGTGGCCGCGCGCGCCAAAAAAGGCAGCGCCGCCGATCCCAGCAGTTCTCTTCTGGTCATCTGGACTCCTTCGCGCCGGGCCGCAAGACGTGCCGCGCCCTACTTCCCGAAGCGTTTGATGAAATTCGTGTCGAAATTCCCGGCTTGAAAATCCGGATCCGCCATTATCTTCTGATGCAGCGGAATCGACGTATAAATTCCTTCCACAATGAACATGCCAAGCGCCCGCTGCATGCGCCGGATGGCTTCGCCGCGATCGTTGCCGTAGGTCACCAGCTTGGCCAGCAGCGAATCGTAAAACGGCGGCACGACGCAGTCGGTATACGCCCACGTATCCACGCGCACGCCGATGCCGCCCGGCACGTGAAATCCCGTGATCCTGCCCGGGGAAGGCACAAACGTATCCGGGTTCTCCGCATTGATGCGGCACTCGATGGAGTGGCCGCGCATTTCCACGGGCCCGACCAGGATATCCGTCAATTTTTCGCCCTGCGCGATCCGGATCTGGGCCTTCACGATGTCCACGCCGGTGACGAATTCAGTGACCGGATGCTCCACCTGCACGCGTGCGTTCACCTCGATGAAATACAGCTTGCCGGTTTCGTCCATCAGGAACTCGACTGTGCCGGCATTGGTGTAACCCGCCGCGGACATGGCCTTGCGCAGCACGGTCGAAATCTCCTCGCGCTGCTGGTCCGTTACGGCCGGCGACGGCGATTCCTCCAGCAGTTTCTGGTGCCGCCGCTGGATGCTGCACTCGCGCTCACCCAAAATCTCGACGTTGCCCTCCTCGTCCGCCAGCACCTGAAACTCGATATGACGCGGCGCCGGAATGTATTTCTCGAGGTAAACATCGGCGGAAGCGAACGCCGCGCCCGCCTCCTGCTGTGCCTGAGCGAACAGCGAGGCCAGTTCATCGGCCTTCTGCACCACCCGCATGCCGCGCCCGCCGCCGCCGGCCGACGCCTTCAGGATGACCGGGTATCCGACGCACTCAGCCAATTCCAGCGCTTCTTCCGGCGTACTCAGTACGCCCGGGGATCCAGGCAGTACCGGCACGCCCATCTCGCGCATGAAAGCGCGGGCGCGCTCCTTCACCCCCATCAACTGGATCACCTCCGGCTTCGGTCCGATGAAGACCAGCCGTGAAGCCTCGCAAACCTCGGCGAAGGCGGCGTTTTCGCTCAGAAAACCGTAGCCGGGGTGAATCGCATCGACATTCGTAATTTCGGCCGCGCTGATGATGGAGGCGACGTCCAGGTAGCTGCGTGCGCTCTTGGCCGGCCCGATGCAGATGGCCTGGTCCGCGAAACGCACGTGCGAACTGTAGCGGTCCGCTTCCGAATAGACCGCTACCGTTTCGATTCCCAGTTCGCGGCAGGCGCTGATCACGCGCACCGCGATCTCCCCGCGGTTCGCGATGAGGACTTTCTTAAACCGTACGGATGGCAAACAGCGCCTCCCCGTACTCCACCGGCTGTCCGTTCATGACGAGCTTGCTTTCGAGCACGCCGGAGACCTCCGCCTCGATCTCGTTCATGAGTTTCATGGACTCGATGATGCACAGGACCTTGCCGGGCTGCACTCGTTCGCCGGGCTTCACAAAAACGGCAGAGCCCGGCGACGGGCTCTCATAAAAGGTGCCGACGATCGGGGACTTGACGAGCACGAGATTCGGGTCCGCCACCGGCTTTTCAGGCTTTTCGCTGGCTTCGAGCGCCGCTGCGGGCGCGGCCGCGCCGATAGCTGCCGCTGCCGGGACCGGAGCGGGAGCCGCATAAGAGGTGGGGTTCACCACGATCTCCTGGGACGTCGCGAACGAAGCGCGCCGGATCCGAACCCGATTTTCACCGCGCTGCACTTCCAGTTCGGCCACACCGGTTTCCGACGCCAGAAGGATGAGCTCTCTTATTTCGTCTACGGTCATCAATGGATTAGCTTAACAGACGTGACAGATCGGTTAAGCCGCCTTCTCACTCCGAACGAAGTGCTGTAATCGGGTCGATCTTCAAGGCCCTTCGCGCCGGCAGGTAGCAGGACAGAAGAGCCAGCCCGGTAAGCAGTAACGGGGCGCCGAAGATCAGCAGCGGATCGGTGGTGCTGGTCCGGGTAGCGTCCGAGAGCGCCACGAAGATCGCCTTCAACGCCTGCAACGCCGCAAATGCGCCGGCAATCCCGAGTGCGGCTCCCACGGCCACGATTCCCGTGCTTTCCCGAAGCACCAGGCCCAGCACGTTCCCCGCGCTTGCCCCTACCGCCACGCGTATGCCGATTTCATGCGTCCGCCGCGTCACGGCGAAGGACGTGACCCCGGCGAGGCCCACCAACGCCAGTATCAGGCCGAACAGTCCCACTCCGCCGTAGATCGCCGAACCCACCCGCATCAGCGCCAGCATGTTGTCCGCAATTTCGGCCATGTTGCTCACGTGAAACACGGTCAGGCGGGAATCGGTAGCCTCGATGGTCCGCCGGACCTCCATCATCGTGGCCGCGCCTGGCGCGGTCCGCACCAACAGGGTGATGCCGTCCGCCGTCGGGCTGGCAAAATCGGCTGGCGCCGCCGCCCGGTAGACTACCGGCGCCGGCGGTTTAAGCATGATGGGAGGCTGTACATTCCCGATCACGCCGATCACCTCGTATTTGCGGCCTTCGACTTCGAGCGTCTGCCCGATCGGATCAATGCCGGGCCAGGATTCCCGCGCCATCGATTCGTTTACCACGATCCGGCTCACGTCCGGATTCTGGTCGCCTTCCCGGAAAATCCGCCCCCGCACCACCGGCAGCCCAAAGGTTTCGAGAAACCCGATACCCACCAGCCTCTGCTCGAAGCGGCTGACCTGTTTGGGACCGCCCAGCATCTCGATCTTGGCCGTCATGACGTCGCCGCCGGAAAGCAGGGCGTCCGGCGCGGTTTTGGTCAAGCCTGCGGCCACCACGCCAGGTATCCTGCGGATGCGCTCCGGCAGTGCCGCGAAAAACGTTTCGGCCTCGGCGCGCGAGTAGCCGTCGCGCTGCGGGTCAACGGCCGCAAGATGCAGGCCGCGCGCCTCAAATCCGAGATGCACTGTGTTCGCCTTCTGGATCCCCATGGTGATGAATCCGGTCACCAGCAGCAGGATCATGGCGGCCGTAACCTGTTGCAAAACCAGCACGTTGCGCAGGTTCAGCCAGCCCAGCCAGCGCCGGCGCGGAGGGTCCGAGGGCTTCAGACCCGGGGAAATGTCGATGCGGGTAGCATGCAGCGCCGGGATCAGCCCGGCCAGCATACCGGCACCCATTGCCAGAATTGTGGCCACCAGCCCCGCCTTCCAGTCGAATTTCATTTCCATGTGAATGAAGGTCGGCATCACCGCGGTGATTGTATCCATCTGGGTGCTCCGCCACCACGCCAGCAGGCATCCGAGCGCGGCCCCCGGCAGCGCGATGAGGAGGCTTTCGGTCATGAGCTGGCGTACCAGCCGCCCCCGTTTCGCTCCCAGGGCGAGGCGCACTGCGAACTCCCGTCGCCGGGAGGCGGCGCGGGAGAGCAGCATGGTGGCGATGTTGGTGCACGCCATCAGCAGAATCAGCCCCACCAGAAGTGCGGGCAGCCCCACAACCAGAGCCATGTCCTGGTCCCGTATGGGAAGCAGGCGTCCTCCTGGCAGCAGCGTGATCCGGCGCTCTGGCCGATTCCGGTTGGGCGCGTTGCGGAGGATCTCGAACTGCCGCGCCATGGCGTCGAGCGCGGCTTCCGCCCGTTCCGTGCCGATTCCCGGCTTCAGGGCGCCAATCAATTGAAAGCGCGGCTCATTGCGGTCGTGCAGCAGGTTCCCCTGCAACTCCGGAACGGCGGCCGGCTCCACCGTCACGGGCATCCAGACGTCCGCCACCGAGAGCATCGGCGACGCCCCCAGGAAGCCTTGGGGGGCCGCTCCCGCGATGGTCACCGGGCGTCCGTTGATCCGCACCGTCCGCCCGAACAGTTGCGGGTCGCCACCGAAGCGCGACTGCCAGAGGCGATGGCTGATTACGGCCGTGGTGCCGGGTCCGAATTGCACCGGCACACCCAGCACGGAAAAATAGTCGGGCGTCACCAGGTGTCCCCACACCCGCTCCGTCCGGCTACCCACGGAAACCACGAACGGCACTGGCGCCGCGTAAGCTGCGAGCGACTGGAACACGCCGCTCTTGTCCCGATACTCCTCGAATTCCGGGAACGAAACGGGAATTTGAAACCGCAGCAGCGTCTCGGGCCGGCTCACCCCCGGCGTATCGCGCCAGACCATGTCGCCCATCTGGCTGAAAACCGAAGTGGCCACTCCGATTCCGATCCCCATGCACACCACGGCCGCCAGGGTGAACCAGGGCGACCGGGCCAGCATCCGAACGCCAAAGCGCAAATCGTCGAGCATGCCCGAATGTTCTTCCCCGGCACCGCTAAAGTCAAGTCACCTGCACCTTTTCTTGGTTGGGCCAACGCAGCGGCTACATGCGGAGACGCACGGAAACCGCGGAGCCAGGCGCTACCTCGACTTCCTTTGCGCCGCCGTAGGAGAGCCAGAGGTTCGCCACGCGTTCAAAGCCCAGGTCCACCGGTTCGCGGGTGGCGAGAACGCGATATTTGCCCGGAGCGATCAATGCGCTAGTCCAAACCCCTTCCGCACCGGACTGTCCGAACGCCAGGCTGCCGGCCAGGGCGGCTTCCGACGCGACGCCGGCCGGCATCAAGACCACGTTCGCACCCTGGACCGGCTTGCCTTCCGCATTCTCGACCTGGACCGAAACCGTGCCGGCATCGCGGGCGAGCACGATGCGAAGCACGCCCACCCCCGATGCCGCCGCGGGGCGGAAGCTTTCATGGAGAATGCTGTGCCCGCCGAAGGACACGTCCTTCAGGTACGCGCCCGCCGGTATGCCCTGGAAAGAAAGTTGGTACTCGGCCGCGCGCAGGTTTTCCAGCCGGAACGTGCCGGGAATTTGGGGCCGCTCCGGCGAGTACTCGCCGCGGTAAGGCATACGACCTACCGGCAAGGCGACGACGTTGAGGTAGCGCGCCTCACCGCTTGCGGGCGTCTCCTTTTCCCAGACCACTTCGCCCGGAACCGTAAAGGACGGCTCCGGCGCAATCACCAGGCCCGTGATGTCCTTTTCCGTCAGGTTCAAGTCCGCGACGCCCAAAAAAGCCATCAGCGGCGCACCGGGAGGAGCCTCGCGAGACAGAACGGTAAGGCGATAGTCGCCGGGATGGAGATTGCAGATGCGGAACTTGCGGTCCTCTGGAATGAGGCCCGGACCGTGCACCATGGCAGCCGTTCCAGTGACGGGCTCCGCCTCCAACAGGGAGAATTCAAGCGGCTCGGGATCCTTCCACTGCACCGTGCCCGCCACGCAGAGATTCGACTCCGGACGCAACTCCAGGTTCAGGTGCTCGCGGACCTCGCCCGGCCTCAGCACCAGCGCTTCGGCCGCCCGGATCGCGGGCGTGCCGGGGTAGTATACGGTGGCCGGAACCGGAGGGCGTTCCGCAATCTCTTCCGCAAGCGCCGACGCGGCATCGCTGGCGGCAACCGTGGCGCGGGCCATCAGCAGAACGCCGCGTCCCGGCACGATATTCAGCTCGTAGGCGCCATTTGCGTCCGCCGGACGGCAGGCGGTCAGGACATTTCGTAGCACACCGAACGAGTAGACGCGGTTCACCAGGCAGACGTTCACGCCGGGGGCCGGCTTCTTCCCCTGCGTCACCGAGCCGGAAATGGCGGCATAGCGAAGCAGCCGGAAGTCCACGCCGGTTACTCTCTCACCTTCGCTCACCTTCACGGTCTTCGCATCGCCCACAAGACCGCCGCCGCCCGCGCGAATCTGGTATTGCCCGGGAACCAGGCCGGTGAACGTGTAGCGGCCGTCCGCGTCCGTGGCCGCCGTCTGGCGCGGCTCGACAGGGCGTTGGGTGACCTGCGCGATGAGTGCGATCTGCGCTCTTGCCACAGGACCGCCCGTGCCGCCATCTCGAACCGTGCCGCTGATGCTCGCTTCGGGCGGACCCTGAGCCAGCGCGCCGGCCGCCGCAAGCAGAGCCAGCCACCATTTCATGGGTGCATGTTAACGCACCGGCACTGCCACCGGGACGATCTCCTGCCACTTCACAGCCCCGCCGGCGGCCGAACGAAGCGCGGGGAGTTCCTCGCGGATCACGCTGTTCAGCGCCGCCACTGAAGCTTGGGCATCTTCCCAGGCCCAGTCGAGTTGCCGGAGCTGCGCGGCGGTTGGCGGACCGGCATACGCATCCATCGCGTTTTGAACGGCGGCCGTGGCGCTGAGCACGCGGAAAATCTCGGCCTGCGAATGCAGCAGGGCAGCCGAGGCCTTCTCGAGCCTCGCCGACCCGGACTTCGGAGCGGTCTGGCGCAGGGAAGCCAACTGCCCGCTTGCGGACTGCACCGCGGCGCGCGCCGCGCCCAACTGCTGCTGCAGTCTGTACGCGCTCATCACGGCACTTTCGTGGGCCGCGCGGTCCGCGGCGGAGAGTGGAAACCGGGGATCCGGCTCCACCTTCAAGTCACTCGAAAGGTCCGTTCCCCCGGCGCCGGAGATCGTGACGCGATACTTTCCAGGCTCCACCTGCGGACCGCCTCCACGGCCGGAAGTCGGGGCGCAGGCGCCGGGCGGCGGCACGCCCGGCGCTGCCGGCGCCGGGTCGCGCCGCAGATCCCAACAGGCGCGATTCAAGCCCGCCGAGGCAGGACCCCGCATCGTGCGGATGGGTTTCCCCGCGGCATCGGAGATTACGATGCGGACGGACTCCGAAGAACGGGGCAAATAGTAGGTGAGCACCGCGCCGAAGGGTGGATTGGGGGCGAAGAACTCGCCGGCGCCGAACCACGCCTGGTTGGTGTAGATGGTCCTCTTGCGCGCGGGAAGCGCCGGGAAGAGGCGGCCTTCACCGCCGAGCACGTCCGGCGTGAGCCCGGCCAGCGCCGCGGCGTTGTCGAGCACCCAGATTCCGCGCCCGTGGGTGCCGAGCACCAGCGCTCCCGTACTCTGCTGAAACAGAAGGTCGTACACGGGCACCGGCGGCAGGCTCGTGCCCAGCGGCGTCCAATGCGCGCCTCGATCGAAGGTGGCCCATGCGCCCGTTTCAAGGCCCGCCACCAGAAAATCGGGATTGGCGGGGTGCTCGCGGATCGCGTGTGCCGAGGCCTCCGGCAGTCCCGTGCCGAGCGCCCGCCACGTATGCCCGTAGTCCTCGCTCGAGAAAATGTAGGCGTGGTAGTCGTCGTTGAAATGGCCGTCCACCGTGACGTAAACGCGTCCGGCGGCGAACCGCGACGCCTCGATGCCGCTGATGTTCAGCATGCGCGGCAGCCCGCGCAGGTTGGCCGTGAGCTTGGTCCAATGCTGGCCCGTGTCGCGAGTCACCTGAAGCGTCCCGTCGTCCGCGCCTGTATAGAGGACGTTGCGGTCGAGTGGCGATTCGGCGATAGCCGTAAGCGCGCTGAAGTTCGGCTGGCCGTCGTGGCGGGAAAGGGCGCGGGCGGGAACCGGTCCGCCCATCATCTGCAACTGCTCGCGATCGATGGCGGCGGTGAGGTCCGGACCGACGGCCTTCCAGGTTACGCCGCGGTCCTCGGAACGGAACAGACGGTTGGCGCCCGTATAGATCACATTCGAGTTGAAGTGCGAAACGATCAGCGGCGAAGTCCAATACCAGCGGTAACCCGGATTTCCCGACTGCGGCCGTTCACCCGCTTGCACGGGCCCGATGTATTGCCGTTCCATGCTGGGAAGGTCAAGCCGGTTAGTGGCCCCGTTCTGCGAGCTGACCAGTAAGGTGCGGTCGTCCACGAACAGGGCATGCATGCCGTCTCCGGAACCTACGTTGAAGGCGTCTTTGAACGAGATGCCGTAGCTCATGTTGGTGGCCGACGGCGTGCACCAGCTTCCGTTATCCTGGAGCCCGCCGCAGACCAGGAACGGATCCTGGTTATTGGCGGAAATGGTGTAGAACTGGCCCAGCGGCAGGTTGCTGCGGAAGAGCCAGGACAGGCCGCGGTCAAAGGAGATGGATACGCCGCCGTCGCCGCCGATGATCAGCCGGCTGGTATTTTCCGGGTCGATCCACAGCGCGTGGTCCTCGCTGTGCACGCCGGAGAAGACGTCGCGGAAATTGCGTCCGCCATCGTCGGAAATATAGAAGCCGCGATTCGACCCCATGATGTAGACGCGGTTTGCCTGCGCCGGGTCGAGATAGATTCGGCTGTAATACATGGGCCGCGGGTTGAGAGGCGAGAGATGCTCCCAGTTGTCTCCGCCGTCCAGGCTGCGGTAGATGCCGCTGCGGGGGGCAACCGGGGTTGGCGCAGGAGCCGCGCCGCGTCCTCGGGCGGGCTGGTCTTCCGTCACGCCGCGCCCGCCCGTGGCATCCGCTTCCACGATGGCGTAGACGATGCGCGGGTCGCCCGCAAACAGCGTGAGGCCGATGCGTCCCTTGTCGCCTTCGGGCAGTCCTTTGGTGAGTTCGGTCCAGGAGCCGCCGCCGTCGGTCGAGCGGAAGATGCCGCTTCCCGGCCCCCCGCCATTAAAACCCCAGCCCTTGCGCTGGCGCTGGTAGAGCGCCGCATAGAGTGTATTCGGTTGGCGCCGGTCGAGCGCCAGGTCGATGGCGCCGGTGTTCTCGTCGCGGTACAGCACGCGCGTGAAGGTGCGCCCGCCGTCTGTGGTTTTGAAAACGCCGCGTTCCGTGTTGGGCCCCCACAGATGTCCCACGGCGGCCACATAGACTGTGTCCGGATCGGTGGGATCGATGACGATGCGGCCAATGTGCCGCGTATCGGCGAGGCCCATCTTTTGCCACGTGATGCCGCCGTCAGCCGATTTGTACACGCCGTCGCCCCAGGATGACGATTGCCGGTTGTCGGCTTCGCCCGTCCCCACCCACACGACGTTCGGGTTGGAGGGCGCAACCGCCACCGCGCCGATGGACATCATCGCCCCGGCATTGTCGAAAATCGGGCTGAACGAGACGCCCCCGTTGACGCTCTTGAAGACCCCGCCCGTGGTGGTACCGATGTAGATCTCTTCGGGCCGGCCCGGCCCCCTGGCGACCGCGATGTCGGCGATCCGCCCGCCGGTAGCGGCGGGACCGATACTGCGCCACGCGAGCGGGCCGAGCACGGACGCCGATACCACCGCCGGCTGCGCCCAGGCGGCCGGGCACAGCGCACTCAGGAGCAGGGCGGCGAAACGCAAGCTGAAGCCTCCGATGAAGGATATGATAAACCGCTCGGAAGCGATTTTGTCCGCCGCGGCGATTACTTCCGTTCCGGAGGGTTCGCCCGCAGTACCCGGATTGCCATGTTCATGAGGAACCGTTCCAGCGCCTGCCACCCTTGCGGCGACAGGCCGGCGCGCAGTTCCGCGACCGCGGCAGCGAGCACCGCCTGGCGCTCGGCCTCGATCGATTCGAGACTGCTACGGTCTGCGAGGGTTCCGGCCATCCGCGCCGCGTTGATAATGTCCATCGCCCGCTGCCGGTTCTGCTCGAGTTTGGCGTTGGCCGTATCGAGGATCCGCTGATACACCGGTCGATCGGCTTCCGGGAGTTGGCCGAAGACCGGATCCGGCGGACCTGGGGGAGGGCCTTCCACGTCATCGCCGCCCGCGTGATAGTGGCTGGCCTGGCTCCGCGCCGCGCTCATGCCGAGCAGACCCCCAAGCCGCACTTCGAGCGGTATGTCCGTAACCTCCGCGAGTCCCGCCGGCGGCCCGGCATAGTAGCGGGCGGGAACGATCGCGTCGGGCAGCCGGACGGTTTTGGCGATCTCCCCGCGTTGCGCTGTCCACCACGACGTCCAGAATTCCATATCGCGCCGTTCCTGTTCCGCGTCATTGAGCGGCGCATGGGTGGGGCAGTGGGCGTCCATGTCCGGCTGCCAGAGGGTCTTCACGTTGCGCAGCAACAGGCACATTCCCATCAGGGCTCCGCCGCGCGTGCCCGGGTCCGGGCTTTTCGTCAGGACCATCAGGTAGGGCAGGAATTCGGGACTGCGTGTGGCGGCCAGGCGGAAGACCATCCCGCCTTCGACGCCCGGCAGCGGGGTTTCGCTCAGTCCGATCCGGGCCAGCGCATGGGTGGCCGCGAGATCCCGGCTGGTGTCGAACCCCATGATGCGCGGACCGAAACTGCCGGCTCCCACGGACGCGGCGATACGGGGCAGATCTTGTTCCACCTCGAAGATCGCCGAATTGTCGCCCGAGGCGAGGCGGCCCAGCAGGCCGGCGGATCGCAAATTGATGTCGCCGAGGGTGGATAGATATTGGAAGACCGGCAATACCTGCGCGGGTTCCAACTGCTCCAGCGTCATGGCGAGCGCCTGGTAGGAAAGTGAAGCAAGGCGGGCGGCCTCCGTAGCCGGTCGTTCGACGAGGCCCGGGGCCCACCCCTGCATCGCGGCCGCAAGTTCGCGCGCGAGCTTGGCCTGCACCGGCATGTCCGGCGTATAGAGCAGCGCGGACGAGGGCGCGGTCTCGGGCACCGGCAGTAGGAACCCGCCGATCAGGGCCGGCATGCCGGAAGCGCGCAGGGCTTCGTAGGCGCCCGAGGGCTGCTTGCGGGCAAAGAAGATACCGGTGGAGCGCGGCACCGAGGTGGTGACGGCCGGACCCTGGTTAGGCGCCGGTTGATACGTCCATTCGAGTCGCAGGTCCGAGCCCGGCGCGGCCGTCCCCTTCAGCACACGGATCACCCGGATGGTGGCGGCAACCCGGACTTCCGCTCCGGAGTCCGCCGCCGATCCGGCCACGATGCGGCCGGCGAAAATTTCAGTTGCGGCGTGCAGCGTATCGTCGAAGTTCCAGCCGCTGTGCGCGGAGTAGGATTGCGCCGCGGCAAGCGCCGGGAGCAGCATCAGCAGCACGCGTCTCATAGCTTCTTCAAGAGTAGCTCCGCGTTGAGGGCGCCGTCGGGGGTATCTTCGTGCTTGAACATGAGGTAGAGGTCCCTGCCGGTGGCCAGCAGGTTGCGGGCGCGCGCCGCGAAGGCGTCGATGTCGGCCTCGGTGTAGTCCGGCTTGCGCAGGCGGTAATAGACGAAATCCGCAGTGATCGCCTCCGGCACCTCCAGCCGCTCGGATTCGGCCACACACAGCGAGATGTGGCGCTCGCGAAGCAGTTCGTAGACCGCCTCGGAAAGCCACGATTCGTGGCGGAACTCGAAAGCGTAGCGCATGCCTTCGGGAAGCAGCGGCAGGTAGTCGCGCAGCAGCGCGAGATCGCACTTGAGTTGCGGTGGCAGTTGGAACAGCACCGGGCCGAGGCGGCGGGAGGTGCGCAGCGGGTCGATCGCCTTGAAGAAGATCTCGGTGGAGGGCCCGGCGTTTTTCAGGCGTTGAATGTGGGTGATCCGCATGTTCGCTTTGACGGCGAAGACGAAACCGGCCGGCGTCGCCTCCACCCACGCCTGCAGCGTGGCCGCCGAGGGCAGGCGGCGGAAAGTGTAGTTCACTTCCACGCAGTTGAGGCGCGTCGCGTAGTGCTTCAGGTACTGGTTGGAGGGTAGCTTTGCCGGGTAGAAATTCGGCTTCCAGGAGGTGTACGCGAAGCCGGAAGTACCGGCGTAGAGGGTCGCCATGGCTTATCATTATCTCTGGCCGATGCACACACCGGAAAACGCTCGGGAACTGGCGGAGAAACTGCGTTGGGCGGCACAGCACGAACGCACCGTTTCGCTGTGCGGCCACGGCTCCAAGCGCGGCATGGGCGGGCCCGCGTTTTGCGCCGACGAGGCCGTTTCCACCCGCGCCATGTGCCGCGTGCTCCAGTACGAGCCCTACGATTTGACGGCGAGCGTGGAGGCCGGCATGCCGTGGCGGGAATTTCGCAGCCTGCTCGAAGCCAACCGCCAGATGGTGCCGCTCGATCCTCCATTTGCCGAACAGGCAACGGTGGGAGGCGTGGTGGCCGCCAACTGCAGCGGCCCGCGCCGGCTGTTGTTCGGCACCGCGCGGGACGTGGTGATCGGGATGCAGTTCGCCACTACGGAAGGCAAACTGGTGCAGTCCGGCGGCATGGTGGTGAAGAACGTGGCGGGCCTCGATATGGCCAAGCTGATGATCGGCTCGTTCGGAACGCTGGCGGCCATTGCGGTCGTGAACTTCAAAGTAACTCCGATGCCCGAGGCCGAACGCAGTTTTCTGCTTCCCTTCGCCACCGCGCAGGAGGCCGTGGCCGCCCGCGACCGGATTCTGGCCGGAGCGCTGCAGCCCGCGTCGCTCGATCTGCTCAATCCGGCCGCCGCCGCCACCATCGGAAATCGTGCCTGGGTTCTCGCCGTGCGGGCCGGCGGAAATCCCGAGGCCATGGAACGGTATGAGCGCGAACTGGCGAATTTCGAAGGCGGCGTGGCGTTCGACGACGAGCGGCAGGACCGCCTGCTCTGGCGGCACGTACAGGAATTCACGCCCGTGTTTCTGGACCGGCACGGCAATGGCGCGGTGGTCCGCGTCTCGTGTACGCTGAAGAAACTGGAAGCGGTGATGGCCTCCTTTGAAGGGCCGGCGGTGGCGCGCGCCGGCACCGGGGTATGCTACGGCTACTTCGCGGAGTTGGAAGCGGCGGCGGACTGGCTGCGCGACGCGGTGGAGCGCAAATGGCGCGCGGTGATGGAGTTCGCGCCCGAGGAGTGGAAGCGCGGCGCGGAGTTGTGGCCGGAGCCGGGCGCCGACCTGGAGATCATGCGCCGCGTGAAACAACTTTTCGACCCGGGGAACATACTGAATCGTGGGCGACTCTACGGCCGTATCTGAAACTCGCGAAGCCGGACCTAAGCAGTGGGACCTGGACCGCTGCGTCCATTGCGGCCTCTGCCTGAACGCCTGCCCGACGTACCGCGAACTGGGTCTCGAAATGGACTCGCCGCGCGGCCGGGTATACCAGATGGTGCAGGTGGCGAAAGGCGCGCCCGTCGGGGCTTCTTACATCGAGCACATCAACCTGTGCCTGGCCTGCCGCGGATGCGAATCGGCGTGCCCGTCCGGGGTGCCCTACGGCCGTATGGTCGAGGACGCGCGCGAGCAGATCCAGGCGCAAACCGAGCGCGGTTTGGGCGCGCGGCTCCTGCAGCGCTTCGTTTTCGGGTACCTCCTGCAATCGCGCGCGGCGCTGACCGCCGCCGGATCCCTGCTCTATCTCTACCAGGCGAGTGGACTCGAGAAACTGGTAGGCGCGCTCGGGGTCCTGAAGATGCTGGGCCGCCTGGGAGACATGGCGCAGCTTGCGCCCAAAGCCGATCCGCCGTTCTTCTTCAGCCAGATCGGAAAGACCTTCGCGGCCGAAGGAGAGCAGCGCCACCGCGTCGCGTTCCTTGCCGGGTGCATCGCCAACGTGGCGTTCGCGCGGCTTAACGAAGCCACCGTGCGGGTGCTCCAGAAGAACGGATGCCAGGTGTCGATTCCCGGCGGCCAGGGATGCTGCGGCGCGCTGCACGTGCATTCCGGGCTGAAGGAAGAGGCGAAGGTGCTGGCCCGCCGCAACATCGACGCCATCCTCGACGGCAACTTCGACGCCATCATTACCAACGCCGCCGGCTGCGGCTCCACTCTGAAAGAATATGGCGAGTTGCTGGGGGACGACCCGGATTATGCGGCGAGGGCCCGCGAGTTCGCCGGGAAAATGCGGGATGTGACCGAGTTTATGGCTTCCGTGGACCTCGATCTCCGCATGGGCCCGGTAAACGAAACCGTCACTTACCAGGATTCGTGCCACCTCGCGCACGGACAGCGTGTCCGCTCGGCGCCCAGGAAGCTGCTCGAGGCCGTGCCGGGCCTGACGTTGCGGGAGATGAGCGGCGCTGATATCTGCTGCGGCAGCGCGGGCATCTACAACGTCGTTCAAACCGCCATGTCGGCGCAGATCCTGGCCAGCAAGATGAAGTCGGTGAACGCCAGCCGGGCGGGCATCGTGGCTACCGCCAATCCCGGCTGCCTGCTTCAGTTGCAGGCGGGGGTCAGGCTCCACGGCGCCGGGCAGCGCGTCCTTCACGTCGTCGAAATCCTCGACCAGGCGTACCGGAACTTCGACCCGGCCGCCCCCGCAAAATAGCCGCACCGCGCCGCTATCTTACCTGCGTTTCCTGGTCTTTGTACTGAAGCTGGTACAGCTTATAGTAAATGCCGCGCGCGGCCAGCAGTTCCTGGTGCGTGCCCGATTCGCGCAGTTTGCCTTTGTGCATTACCAGGATGCGGTCCGCGCGCTGGATGGTGGACAGCCGGTGCGCGATCACAATGGACGTGCGGCCCTCCACCATGCGCGCCAGCGCCTCGCGCACCCGGAATTCGGTTTCCGTGTCCACGCTGGAAGTGGCCTCGTCCAGAATCAGGTAACGCGGATTGTGAGCAAGGGCGCGCGCGAAGCTGATGAGCTGCTTCTGCCCGGTGGAAAGGCCGCTGCCGCGTTCGCGGACCGGCTGCGCGAATCCTTCCGGCAGGCTGCGAATGAAATCCAGCAGGTTGACCTGTTCGGCTGCCGATTCCACATGCTCCGGCAGAATGCTCTCGGTGCCCAGCCGGATGTTTTCCGCCAGCGTGCCGGTGAACAAGTAGGGATCCTGCAAGACAACGCCGAACTGCCGCCGGAGCTCCAGCGGGTCGAAGCGGCGAATGTCGATGCCGCCGATCCGGATGCTTCCCTGCTGCACGTCGTAGAAGCGAAGCAGCAGGCTGATCAAGGTGGTCTTCCCCGCCCCTGTGTGGCCCACCACGGCGATGGTTTCACCCGGCTCGATCCGGAAGCTCACGTCGCGCAGCACCCAGTCCTCGTCCTTGTAGGCAAACCACACGTGGTCGAACTCGACCGCGGCGATGGCGGCGGGCGCCTCCAGCGGAGCCGCAGGCGGCAGGACCGTGGGCTCGGTGTCGAGCAGCCTGAAGATCCGCTCGGAAGAAGCCATGGCCGATTGCAGGATGTTGTACTTTTCGCTGAGGTCCTGAATCGGCCGGAAAAATCGCAGGCCATATTGCAGGAACGCTACTACCACGCCCAGAGTGAGGCCGCCGCTTTCGATGCGGAACCCGCCATAGGTGAGAATCGCGGCCAGCGCCAGCATGGAGATGAACTCCACCACCGGGTAGAACCACCCGTAGGCGAGAATGGCGTCTTTGTAGGCGTCCATGTGCTGGCGGTTGACCACTTCGAACTCCTCCCCGCTGCGCCGTTCGCGGTTGAAGAGCTGGAGCACCACGATTCCGGTAATGTGCTCCTGAAGGTAGGAGTTGATGCGCGCGATGGCTACGCGGATGCGCCGGTAGCTCTCCGTCACGCTGCGCCGGAAGATCACCGTCACCAGAACCACGAACGGCAGCGCCAGCAGCATCACCAGCGTCAAAAGCGGACTCAGCCGGAACATCACCGCCAGGATGAACAACAGCACCATGACGTCGCCCAGAATCGTCACCAGCCCGGAGGCGAAAAGGTCGTTGAGCACGTCCACGTCGGTGGTGACGCGCGTCACCAGGCGGCCCACCGGATTGCGGTCGTAAAACGAGAGATCCAGGCGCTGCAGATGTTCCATGAGCTGGCGCCGCAGGTCGAACATGGCGAGCTGTCCGGTGTACTGCATCAGGTACGTTTGCACGAACTCGGTCACGAAGGTGCCGGCCAGGACCGCCAGATAGAGCAGCGCGATGCGCGACAGTCCGCTCCAGGGATCGGCCGGCAAAATGGGATCGAAGAGAGTCTGTGCCCCGGGGCGCGGCTGCAAATAGCGGTCCACCGCGGTGCGCGTGAGCAACGGTCCCAGAACCTGGAGAATCGATTGGCCGAGTAGGAACAGTACCGAGATTCCGACATAAGCGCGATACGGCCGCATGTAGCCTAAAAGGCGGCGCATCAGCACATGATCATAGGCTTTTCCGAGGACCTCTTCTTCCACTTTCTCCAGTCTAGCGTGCCCGCCGCCGCCCTCCTCGATGTTCGGAACGGCACATGTCGCTACTGGCCGGTTAGGCACCCCGACGTGTATTTCGATACCGTATTGGATAGATGGCGAGGCCCTTACGTGTTCTGTATGTTGGCAACAGCGGCATCGCGGCACTCGACGGCGAATTGCGCACCGGCGGATACGAGCCCGTTTTCGAGCCTGCCGCCACCAAGGCCGCCTTCGAGGCGGCGCTCGAGCGCACCTGGGATATCGTCATCGGCGAGTTCTCGGTAAACGGGTTTGGGGCGCCCGACGCGCTTTCCATCCTTCAATCCAGGGGCGTGGACCTGCCTCTGATCGTCGTTTCCGCCCGGATCAAGGATTCCGAACTGGTGGACGTGCTGAAGGCCGGCGCCGCCGACCACGTCAGCCGCCGCAACCTGATGCGCCTGAACGCGGCGGTGGAGCGGGAACTGCGCGCGGCCAAGATGCGGCACGACCGCACGCGCCTCGAAGAGCAGTTCCGGCAGGCGCAGAAAATGGAGGCCGTCGGGCGCCTGGCCGGAGGCGTGGCCCACGATTTCAATAACCTGCTCACCGTGATCACCGGTTACAGCGACATGCTGCTGGCTGGCAAGGATCTCAAGGAGTCGCAGAGGACGGCGCTCGAACAGATCCGGAAGTCGGCCGAACGCGGAGGCGCCCTGACTCATCAACTGCTGGCGTTCAGCCGCCGGCAGCCGCTCGAAGCGAAGATGGTCAAAATCAACGACCTGATGCTCCAGGTGGAAAAGATGTTGCGGCGGCTGATCGGCGAGGACATCGAACTGGTGACCCTGGCCGCGGCGTCGCAGGACCTGGTGGAGGCCGACCCGGGACGGCTGGAGCAGGTGGTCATGAACCTGGTGGTCAACGCGAGGGATGCCATGCCGAACGGGGGCAAACTGACCCTCGAATCCTCCACCCACAATCTGGGCGACTTCTCGTCGAAGGAACTGGGCGTGAAGGCCGGTTTGTTCGTGTGTATCGCCATCAACGATACCGGCGTGGGGATGGACGAAGCGACGCAGAGCCACCTTTTCGAACCATTCTTCACCACCAAGAACCCGGGACGCGGCACCGGCCTGGGCCTCGCCACCGCCTACGGCATCATCCGGCAGAGCGGAGGCGCCATCGCATTCACGAGCGAAGTAGGCCAGGGAACGACGGCGCGGATTTATCTGCCGGTGGTCCAGCCGAAGGGATCCGCCGCGGCGGATCAGGCGGCCGAGGCGCCCCCCGTGACGGGCGCTGAAACCATCCTCCTGGTGGAAGACGAGGTGCGGGTCCGCAAATTGATCGTGGATGTGCTCACGGCCCGCGGCTATCGCGTGCTCGAGGCCTCGCGCGGCACCGACGCCTTGCGCGTCTGCGAGCAGCACGAAGGGGAAATTGACTTGGCCGTAGTGGATGTGGTGATGCCCGAAATCAGCGGACCCGAACTCGTGAAGCGGGTCGCCGGCAGCCGCCCGCGCATGAGCGTGCTATACATTTCCGGCTATACCGATGAGGCTGTGTTACATCACGGCATCCCGCAATCCGGAGCCGCTTTCCTGCAAAAGCCGTTTCTCCCGGATGCCCTGGCGCGCAAGATCCGCGAAGTGCTGGACAGCCGCCGCAATGCCGCGGAGAAGTAGCGCCCCTAGGGGTGGCTGAATTCGTTCGCCCGCGGAATCAGGTCCGAATAGGTGGAAGCGGGAAGGTCTGTGCGCCAGTTACCCGTCCGGCGCGCATACCCGCAAACGCCGAGGAAGATCAGCGCCACCCCTGCTGCCACCGCCCAGGCGGGCACCCGCTTCCGTCGCGGCGCGGAAAGGAACAGCGCTCCCGCGGCCGGGCACACCGAGACACATTGCAGGCAACCGGTGCATTCGGCGGAACGAATGGAGATCAGCCGGTCCACGGGCAGCGCGGAGGGACACGCGTGGGCGCACTTCGCGCAGTCGATGCACAGGTCCGTTTCCCGCCGGATGCGCAGCGGGCTGGCCAGGGAGGCGATGCCCACCAGGGCGCCGTAGGGGCAGAGATACCGGCACCAGAAATTCTGCACAAACACCGACGCGATTACGAGCGCCGCGATCGCGATGCCGCCGCCGAGGCCCAGGAAACGGAAGAAGTTGAGCATCTTCACGTCGGCGATCACGCCGTACGGACCCTCCAGAAAGGCGCGGATTCCCGCCACGGACATGGAAGCGACCGCGTAGAAGAACAGAGCAAGCAGGATGTATTTGAGGCTGCGCAGCCCCACGTCGAGCTTGCGGGGCAGCCTGAAATTCCGCCCGAAGGTCTGCCGGCCGAGGCGCCACAGCCATTCGGAAATGGTGCCCACCGGGCAAAGCCAGCCGCAGAAACTCTTACGAAAGACCACCGAGGCCGCCAGAAACGCGAGCAGCAGGAACATCCCCGCCGGGTGGACGTGCGGGATGTGTCCGGTAAACAGCCAGACTTTGAGGTTCATCAACGCCGCGATCGGAAGCCAGCCCTCCACCCCGGGCGGCCGGCTTGCGAAGGCGGTGCGGCCCCCACTCTCGTAGTAACGGACAAAAAGGATGAACTCCACCGCGATCCAGACGTTGAGCGCCAGGAAGATGGCCTGCACCGAGCGGCGCAGCAGTTGGGAATGGTCGGGACCGGCCCGCCGCAACAGCTTCTTCCGGGGTGTTCGCGCGGGGGGAACTGCCAGGGTTGCCATCTTGCTTGCCTCTAAAACTATCCTAAACTCCTGAAAGGATTCAGGCAGTGACTGAAGTCACCGGGATTTCAGCGGACTGCGCGGTTGGCCGTGTACCGGTCGAGCAGCGCTTCCCGCTCCTGGACCGTTAGCGGGGCCGGATTCGGGCTGGGCTGGTCTTCCAGGCAATGGTTGTGCAGGTAGCAATCGAGCGACTGCTTCATCGCCTGGCGCCCGCGATGAAGCCGGGTCTTCACCGCATCCGTGCTGATATCGAGAATTTGCGCGGTTTCTTCCGTGGAGAGCTGTTCCACGTCGCGCAGCAGGACGACCGCCCGGTAGGTGAGGGGGAGTTCGGAAATCACCCGGTCCAGAATGGCCTTGAGTTCGTCGCGCAGCAGTTCGGCATCCGGCGGCTCTTCGGTTCCGGAGATCTCTGCCGCCGGCAGCAACTCGTCGAGAGAGAGTTCGTAGGAGGGGGCGAAAACGCTGCGGCGGCGCTGCATCAGGCAGGCATTCTTGGCGATGCGGAACACCCAGCCGCGGACCCGCTCGGCATCGCGGAGGTGGTCGATATTTTCAAACACCTTCAGCAGCGTTTCCTGCGCCACCTCCTCGGCGTCTTCCGGCTTGCCGCACATCAGCCAGCTGTAGTGGAAGACCTTGGAGCGGAAGTGCTCGACAAACTTCTCAAAAGCGCCGGGTGTTCCCGCCAACAACGCGCGCGCGAGTTCGGTTTCGGCTTGCCTGTCCAAACCGCGATTGTAGCGTCATTTACACCGCGACTGCTGTATTGACCACGGTCTCGATTGCCGCCGGCTGCATCATCGTGTTATGGATCAGGCAGGCGTGGACGGCGCGCAGCAGGCCGGCTTCGTGTTCCGGAGGCGCGCCCGGCGCACTCACTTCGATGCGGAATCCCGCCAGGCGCGCCGGCCGCAGCAGTTTCTGCGCAGTGACCTTCACCTCCAGGCCCTCGGCGGAAAGCGACCGGCCTTTTAAATATTGCGCGGCGTAGTGTCCCGCGCAGGTGCCGAGCGACGCCAGCATCAGCTCCGGCGGTGTCATGCCGGAATCCGTTCCCCCGCCGTCCGCCGGCTGGTCGGTTTCGATACGGTGGCCGCGCGCGGCCGCCTGGAACTTCACGTTGCCAAGGTGTGTAATTATGATTTCCATATCCGAAAATAGGGATGCAGTCCGCAGCCGGAGGTGACACGGCCATCGGAATGTCACCTTCCCGGCAGGCATGCATCAAGGAGAGTGATGCGAACAGCATTTGTTTTTCTGATCTCCCTGCCGCTGTGGGGGCAGGCGTCCCTGTCGCTACGCGATGCGGTAAACATCGCGCTCGCGAAGAATCCGGGCATGACCGCGGCGGCGGAATCCGAACGCGCCGCCGAACTCCGGTTGGACCAGGCCCGCGCCGGATACCTTCCCAAGGTCAATTACACCGAATCCTTCACGCGCAGCGATAATCCCGTCTTCGTCTTCAGTTCCCTACTGAGCCAGCGAAGGTTCACCGAGCGGAACTTCGCCATCGGAGAATTGAACCGTCCCGGTTCCATGAACAACTTCCAGTCGCAGCTTGCCGTGGACCAGGTGGTCTACGACGCTGGCCAGACCAAACTCGCCCTGCGGTCCGCCGACTTGGGGCGCCAACTGGCGGGTGAAGACCGCCGCGCGGCCGGAATGGACCTGATCGCGGCTGTGGTAAGAGCCTACACTGGCGTGGTTCTGGCTTCGGAAAGCCTGAAAACGGCCGAACAGGCCGTGCGCTCGGCGGAAGCGGACCTGAAGCGCGCCGATTCGGTGCGGGCGGCCGGCATGTCCACCGATGTGGACGTGCTGTCGATCCGTGTCCACCTCGCCGGGGTGAACGAACAGCGCATTCAGCGCTCGGCGGACCTGGACGTGGCGAAGGCCGCCCTGAACGACGCCCTCGGGCTGGCGCTCGATACCCCGTTGAGCCTCGCTTCGACCCTGACGCCGGCGGCTACTACCGAAACGGCCCTGGCGGAGCGGGAACGGGAGGCGGCCGAGAGCCGTCCGGAAACCCGCCAGAGCCGTCTTGCCCTGAACCTGGCGCAGACCGGCGTGGACTCGGCCAGGACCGGAATGCTCCCGCAGGTTTCGGTGCGCGGCGCCTTCGAGGCGGACCGCGAACAGTTCATTCGGCACGGCGGCGGCAACTGGATGGCCGCCGTGACCCTGCGCTGGAACATTTTCAACGGCCAGGCGGACAAGGCGCGCATCGCCGAGGCCACGCACCTGGTGAACCGGGCCGAGGCGGAGTCCAAGCGGGCCGATTCCGCCGTCAAACTGCAGGTCCGGCGTGCGTGGGCCGGATTGCGGGCCGCGGAGCAGCGGATTGAGGTCGCCCGCGCCTCCGTCGCCGAGGCGGAAGAAAGTCTACGCATCACCCAGAACCGGTACGAAGCCGGAATGACCGGCGTCACGGACCTGCTCCGCACGGAAACAGCTGTGCTGGAAAGCCGGACGCGTTACCTGGCCGCGGTTCACGACCAACGTGTGGCGGCCACCCTGTTGGAACTTGCCGCGGGCAAGCTGACGTCGGAATCGGAGGTATTGAACTAATGAAAGCGTTGATTGTGGCAGGAATCCTGGTAGGGCTGGCGGCGTGCGGCGGAGAAGCGCCCCCGAGCGTCGAGAAAACGGCGGAAGCGGCGAAGCCGGTGGGGCCCACGGCCGCCGCGGCCATGTCGCAATGGCCGGGGTCCTATGAGGCGACCGGCACGGTAAGGCCCCGCGTGGTCACCCGCATCGCCAGCAAGGTGATGGGTTACGTGCAGCAGGTCCATGTGGGCGTGGGAGACCACGTGCAACAGGGTCAATTGCTGGTCACGGTAGACCCGCGGGACCTCGAAGCCAATATGCGGCGGGCGGAGGCCGGTCGCGCCGAGGCCCAGGCCGCCGTGCCCGAACTGGAGCACGCCATCGCCGCCGCCAAGGCCAATCTCGACCTGGCGCAGACCACCTTCAAGCGTGTGGAGGACCTGGCCAACAAGAAGTCGGTTTCCCAGCAGGAATTCGACGAGGCCTCCACCCGCCTGAAAGCCGCCCAGGCCGCCTATGAGATGGCTCAGTCCAAACGGGCGCAGGTGCAATCCCGGATCGCCCAGGCCGAGGCGGAACAAAGCGCGGCCCAGATCATGCGCGACTATGCCCTGATCAAAGCCCCATTCGCCGGCCTGGTGACGGAAAAAATGGTGGAACCCGGAACGCTGGCCGCCCCCGGCGCGCCCCTGCTGACGCTCGAAGGGGAGAACGGCTTCCGCCTGGAAGCCAATGTGGAAGAGTCCCGCATTGCCGGCGTGCGCCAGGGCCAGGCGGTGAATGTCGCGCTCGAAGGCTGCGAAGGATCGGGGCGCGTGTCGGAAATCGTGCCCGTTGTGGACGCAGTGTCACGCAGCTATACGGTGAAGATCGACCTGGCCGCCATGCCGGGTTGCCGCACGCTGCGTGGCGGAATGTTCGGACGCGCCGTATTTCCGGCGGAAGGACGCCAAGTTTTGACCATACCTGCCGCCGCCCTGATTGAACGCGGCCAGTTGCAATCCGTCATGGTGGTGGAAAACGGCGCTGCGCATGCGCGGCTGATTACGGCCGGCGCGCGGCGGGGCGACACCGTCGAGGTCCTTTCCGGCCTACAGGCAGGCGAGCAGGTGGAGGTGAAACCTTGAAGCGCCTTGGTCCGGCGGGCCGGTTCGCCAATGCGTGGATCGGCTCCAAGCTGACGCCGTTGATCATCGCGGGGTCGCTGCTGGCCGGAGCCTTCGCGGTGTGGAAACTGCCGCGCGAGGAAGAGCCGCAGATCATCGTCCCCATGATCGACGTCTTCGTCCAGATGCCCGGGGCATCGGCGCGCGAAGTCGAAGAGCGGGTCACCAAACCCATGGAGAAGCTGTTGTGGGAAATCCCGGGCGTGGAATATATTTATTCGACCTCCAAGCCCGGATCCTCCATGGCGATTGTCCGCTTCCTGGTGGGGCAGGACGAAGAAAAGAGCATCGTCCGGCTGAACCAGAAGCTGCTCGCCAACGTGGACATTATCCCGCCGGGCGCTTCGCAGCCGCTGGTGAAGCCGCGCTCGATTGACGACGTTCCCATCCTGGCGCTCACGTTTTCGAGCTCCCGCTACGGGGATTACGAACTCCGCGCCATCGCCGCCCAGGTGCACGATGCCATCAAGCAGGCTCCCGACGTCTCCGCGGCGACCCTCATCGGCGGCCAGCGCCGGCAAGTGCGGATTGTGCTCGACGAAGCGCGCCTCGCGGGTTACAATCTGACGCCCCTTCAGGTGGCGGGCGCCCTGGGTGCCGCCAACCGGCGCCTCGATTCCGGCCGCTATGCCACGGGCAACCGGGAATACGTGCTGGAAACCGGAGAGTTTCTCCGTACCGCCGAAGATGTGCGCAACGTCGTGGTGGGAGCAGCCGGCGGCCGCCCCGTTTTCGTCCGCAACGTGGCGGAAGTGACCGACGGCGGCGCCGAACCCACCGAGTACGTGCGCATGGCCCGCCCGGGATCCAAGGAGTTTCTGCCGGCGGTCACCATCTCGGTGGCCAAGCGCAAGGGCACCAACGCGGTTCTGGTGGCGGAAAACGTGCTGAAGCGCGTCGAGCCGCTCGAAGGCACCGTGATCCCTCCGGACGTCCACATGGACATCACGCGGCACTACGGTGAGACCGCCGCCGAGAAATCCAACGAGTTGCTGTTCCACATGCTGATCGCCGTCGTCTCGGTGAGCATTCTGATCGCGATCACCCTCGGGCTGCGCGAATCCCTCATCGTGTTCATCGCGATTCCGGTGACGCTCGCGCTCACTCTGGCAGTTTTCTATCTCTACGGCTACACGCTGAACCGGATTACGCTGTTCGCCCTCATTTTTTCGATCGGCATCCTGGTGGATGACGCCATCGTGGTGGTGGAGAATATCGTGCGGCACTGGCGCATGCCCGCCAATCGCGGGCGCCCGCCGCACGAAGTGGCGGTGGAGGCAGTGGACGAAGTCGGGAACCCGACCATTCTCGCCACGCTCGCCGTGGTGGCGGCGATTCTCCCCATGGCCTTTGTGGGCGGCCTCATGGGTCCGTACATGCGGCCGATCCCGATCGGCGCCAGCGCGGCCATGTTGTTTTCGTTGATCGTCGCCTTCATGGTGACGCCTTGGGCCGCCGTCCGCATCCTGCGCGCCGGCCACGCGGCCGAGCATGGCGAGCGCGAAGATTTCGTGACCCGGCTGTATCGCCGGGTGATGGGCACCATCCTTCACAACGCGCCGATGCGCTGGGGATTTCTCGGCGGAGTGGTAGTATTGCTGGTCGGGTCCTGTTCACTCTTCTATTTCCAGTTCGTGAAAGTGAAGATGCTGCCCTTCGACAACAAGAGCGAGTTCCAGGTGATTGTGGACATGCCCGAAGGGACCACGCTCGAGGAGACGGCGCGCGCCGCCGACGCCCTCGGACGCGCGGCCCTCGAGCAGCCCGAAGCGGTGAACCTGCAAAGCTACGTAGGCACCGCGTCGCCGTTCAACTTCAACGGCCTGGTGCGTCACTACTACCTGCGCTCCGGATCCAACGTAGCCGACCTTCAGGTGAACCTGCTTCCCAAAGGCGACCGCAAGCTGCAGAGCCACGCCATCGCCAAACAGATGCGCCAACGCCTGCTGCCCGTGGCGCAGCGCTACGGCGCCCGCATCAAGGTGGCGGAAGTGCCGCCCGGCCCGCCCGTGCTGCAAACCCTGGTGGCGGAAGTCTACGGCCCCTCCTCGACCGAGCGCATCAACCTCGCCCGCCGCATCCGCGACCTTTGGAAAAACACGGATGGTGTCGTGGATGTGGACTGGTACGTCGAAGAGGACCAGCCGAAACAGCGGCTGATCGTGGATCTCGAAAAGGCCGCCCTCAGCGGCATCTCGGAACAGGACATCGCCAGCACCGTACAGGCGGCCTCGGCCGGGCTCACCGCCGGGCTGCTGCACGTGGATTCTGCCAAAGAAGACGTGCCGCTGGTGATGCGTCTCGACCGCGCTTCGCGTTCGGACCTCGATAATGTTCTGCAACTCAAAGTGGCGGGAGCCGGCGGACGCCTGGTGGCTCTGGGCGAACTGGTGCACCCGGTCTCCTCGGTGGAAGACAAGAGCATCTACCACAAGAACCTTCAGCCGGTGACCTACGTGACCGGCGACGTTGCCGGAGCCATGGAGAGCCCGGTGTACGCCATCCTCAAACTCGGTCCCGAAATGGAGAAGATCCGCGCACCCCAGGGTTACGCCCTCGAGCAGCACATGGCCTCCATGCCGGAAAACACCGAGCGGTATTCCATCAAGTGGGACGGCGAGTGGCACATCACCTACGAAGTGTTCCGCGACCTCGGCATCGCCTTCGCCGCCGTGCTGATCCTGATCTACGCGCTGGTGGTGGGCTGGTTCCAGTCGTTCGTTACGCCGCTGGTAATCATGGCGGCGATTCCCTTCTCGCTGGTGGGAATCATTCCTGCTCACGGCCTTTTGGGGGCGTTCTTCACCGCTACGTCGATGATCGGCTTCATCGCCGGCGCCGGCATCGTGGTGCGCAACTCGATCATCCTCGTGGATTTTGTGGAACTTCGGCTGGCGGAGGGAATGGCCCTCGATGAAGCCGTCATCGATGCGGGCGCGGTTCGCTTCCGCCCGATGCTGTTGACGGCCGCGGCGGTGGTCGTGGGCGCGGGTGTGATCCTGTTCGACCCCATCTTCCAGGGCTTGGCAATCGCGTTGATGGCCGGCGAAATCGCGTCGCTGCTGCTATCCCGCATGACAGTGCCCATCGTATATTTCATGGTGAATCGAAGGAGAAAAGTGCAATGGACGTCGAGCGTTATCTCCGCATGATCGCGGGGTTCTTCGTGATGGTTAGTGTGGCGCTGGGGTACTGGGTCCACCCGGCGTGGTTTCTGTTCACGGGTTTCGTCGGTTTGAACCTGTTTCAGTCGGCCTTCTCCAACTGGTGTCCGATGATCACGTTCCTGCGCAAGATGGGAGTGAAGCAGCAGGGCGCCGGCGCTACAGCGGGACGATGACGGAGCCGGTGCGGCCGGAGCCCCGGTCGTAAACGACAATCTTCACTTCGACCGCGCCCGAGACGGGTGCAACGCTTCTCTCGAACCCGAGACCTTCCTCGAGGGAATCGCGAAACTGGGTCTCGTCCAAATTCGGACGGAGAGTGAACGTCGCGTTCACCAGTTCCCGCCCGTCCGTTGCCCGCTGCGATACGACCACATCGAGCGTGGCGGTGCGGTGTTTATTCGATAACTCGAGCGCCAGGTCTGCGGGATTCAGGATCACCGCGAAAGAGAGTTCGCGCCCCCGTGCGAGCCGCGCCCGCAACCGGATGCCCGAGGACTCGAGTGGATTCGCCAGTGCGCCGCGGATAATCGAGTCCCTCTCCCGCTCCCCGGCCGCCGGATCCGGATCGGCGAAATATCCCCTGCGGCATCGGACCTGGGAGCCGGGCCGATTGACGCTGACTTTGATGTTGTGAAAGGTGCCGTCCAGCTTGTCGGCATCGGGCCGAAAAGCGAGGGTGTAGGTCACCTCCGAATCGTCGAGCACGGTCCGGATGGCGCCCTGGATGTCGTTGCTGTTCTTGAAGGCGCGCCCGCCGGTCGACTGCGCGAAGGCATCCATCGTGTCCTGCCCGGCGGGAATCAGGGTTGTGTATGCGTGGGGAGAAGGCGCACTGTTCCCTGCCGCATTCAAGGCAGGCATAGCCACCAGGCCCCGCGCATCCACCGGATAGATGGCGATGTTTGCCGAGTTGAGGGCGCGCGCGGCGCGGTTGAGCTCCCGCGCGTAATTTTTCGCGCCCATGGTGAAGACGCCGGTGGTGAAGGGGAACGCGGCGGACACCCAGATCAGGTTCTTGCGCCCCGGGATGCTCCCGATCCGGTTGGCGACGGCTTCGAGCGCCTCTACCGTGATCTGGACCCTGCGGTCCTGAAGCCGTTCCCTTTCTCCAGTCAGAAAGTCGTTCCACCCGGAGTTCGTCTTTTCATCCGCGGCGTCAAAATGCTGCGGAAGGTCGGATTCGCGCGCATGGTCGTCCCGCCCCCGATAGCGCGCGAGCGCGGCCGAGAGCCGGCCGGCATCGTTGGTGAACTCGTTCAAGACCCGCAGTGTCCGGCCAAGCGTATAGACGGCGACGCGATCGCCCGGCTGAATCTGTCTCAGGAAAGCCGCGAATTGCCGGGTCGCGTACAACTGGTCTGCAATGGGAGTGTTGAGGCCGTCCAGGAGCACGACCGTGGCGGTGGCTGGGCTGATGCCGCGCCGCTCCGGCTCGTTGGAGTACGTGCCGGGCGGCAGCGGGTCCGGAACGGAGCGGCCGGCACGGGCGGAATTGACTGAGAACGTGACGATTTCGCGCGACTTGCCGCGATCGAGAATCGTAAAATCCGCCTTACTCAGTCCGCGAAGCGGGCCGATCTTGTCGCGGACGATGGCATTTACTTCGACCAGCCGCGTGGTTACCCGCATCACGGGGCGCTCTTGCGTCCACGCGATCGCCGCCAACGCCATTGCGCCTCCAACGCGCAGGTTCACCGTCGAATCCTAGCAGTCCTCTGGCTCCTCTGCAAACTGCGACGTGAAGTAGACTGGATCTCACGAGGTCAGCGTCCACGTGAACTATATCTTGGCATTCCTCCTTCTCGCTTTACCGCAATTTGCCGCCGCGCAGGGCCGGGCCACCACGCAACAACAGACCCAGCAGCCGCAGGCCGAACCCAGCGGCCGCGGAGGCGGGCGCGCCGGTAATTTTGGCGGCACGGTGGACGAGACGCCGGTAGTGTCGAATCATTCGATTCAGATTAACGGCAAGACCCTCAACTACACGGCCACCGTAGCCGGGATGCCTCTCAAGGACGCATCCGGCGAAACCGAGGCCCACATCTTCTACACGGCCTACACCCTCGACGGCGTGGCCGACTCCGCCAAACGACCGCTCACTTTCGCCTTCAACGGAGGCCCGGGCTCGGCCTCCATCTGGGTCCATATGGGCGCCATGGGGCCGCGCACACCCAAGCTCATGCCCGACGGCAGCATGCCTCCGCCTCCCTACGAAATGCGCGACAACCCGCATAGCTGGTTGGATCAGACCGACCTCGTCTTCATCGACCCGGTCGGCACCGGGTACAGCAAGGCGCGCACGCAGGAGATCGCCCGTCGCATGAACGGCGTTCAGGGCGACCTGCAATCGGTGGGCGAGTTTATCCGCATGTACCTTGTGCGGAATAACCGGCAGCTTTCGCCGCTGTTCATCGCCGGAGAAAGCTACGGCACCTTTCGCGCCGCGGGACTTGCCGGTTACCTCATCGATCGCGGCATCGCTTTCAACGGCATCCTGCTGATCTCCGCCACCCTGAACCTCGAAACCATCTGGTCCCGTTCCGACGACCTCGTGTACGCGCTCGAACTCCCGACCTACGCCGCCGATGCCTGGTACCACAAGAAGGTCGCCCCCGACCTTCAGAAGAAAGACCTGAAGAGCCTGCTCAAAGAAGTGGAAGGCTTCGCCATGAGCGACTATACCGTGGCCCTGAACAAGGGCGACGAACTGCCCGCGGCCGAGCGCAAGGCCGTCCTCGACAAGCTATCGCGCTACACCGGGCTCGAACCCCGCTATCTGGATGAGTCCAACCTCCGTTTCGACGTGCAGCACTTCACCAGGCAGTTGCTGCGCGACCAGCACCTCACCATCGGACGGCTGGACGGACGGCTCACCGGCCCATCCTCGCTGAACACCGGAGAAACCAGCGAGTACGACCCGTCGAATACCCTCGTCCTACCGCCCTTCAATGCCGCTTTCACCAATTACATGCGCGGCGAGTTCGGTTACAAAACCGACCAGACCTACTTCGTGAGCGGCGGGATCCAGTCCTGGGACTGGGGCTCCGGCAACAGTTTCGCCGAAACCGCCAGCCTGCTTCGCAACGCCATGACCAAAAATCCCTACATGAAGGTGATGGTGGTGGCGTCTTATTTCGACCTGGCCACGCCCTACTTCGCCGTGCGCCACACCTTCAACCACATGGGCCTGCATCCATCCATGCGGAAAAATGTGATCTGGGCGTATTATGAAGCCGGCCACATGCTCTACATCGATAGCGATTCAGGAGCCAAATTGAAGCGCGACGTGGCCGATTTTATCGGCGGCGCGATTCCTAAACGCGAGACGCCGTAGGCCGCCGACGTTTTGGGACCCAGCGGGCGCCTGCGCGAATCCCGTCGGAGTCGGTGGGTCGCAGTCCGAATGCAACTATTTTTAGTTGCATTCGTCTTATGTATGGCAGACTATAGGTATGGAACCCGTTGCGGTTGTCGGAGAGGGGTGGTTGTGAAGGACTTCATGGAACACAAAGGCTACATCGGCTCAGTTCGCTTCAGCGATGAGGACGAAGTATTCCACGGCAAACTGCAGGGCATTCGGGTTTTGGAACGTGAAGGACTGACGTGGCCAGCCTGAAGCAGAACTTCACTGGAGCTGTCGACGATTACCTGGAGACGTGCAGGAAACGCGGCAAGTCACCCGAGCAGCCGTTCAAGGGTACGTTCAATGTTCGCGTCGGCCGGGAATTGCACAAGCGGGCCGCCGTCTACGCCGCTGAGCACAAAAAGAAGTTGAATGCGGTAGTCGGCGAAGCGCTGGAAAAGTACCTGGAAACCGCCCGCCGATGATCCCGCGCGGGACTTCCGGTCCGCGCCTGAAAACTCAAGGCTCCTTGACTTTCCTGAGGCGGGTAATTTATTCTAGCCATTCAACTTGGGAACGTGTCCTGGCCGTTCTACGTATGCGGGATAATCAGCACCATGTGCCAGAAACCGTGGAACGGTTTCTGGACTCGACTCTGGAAAGCGTGGACAGCGCGGAGGAACTCGCCGTCGGAATTGCGCAGCGCGCCGGCTTCGACGAGGACGACCTGCTGAAGATCGGAATGGCCGTCCGCGAGTCGGTGGTGAATGCCGTAGTGCACGGAAACCGCTACAACGCGAACAAGAAGGTGCGCTTTATGGTGGGCCACAATCCGGAGCGCCTGACCATCCGCATTTCCGACGAGGGCGAAGGGTTCGAAGTCTCGGAAGTTCCCGACCCGCTCGCGCCCGAGAACCTGATGCGGACTTCGGGGCGGGGCATTTTCCTGATCAGGTCCTTCATGGACGAGTTCCAAATGCGGCGCCTGGAGCCGCACGGGACCGAAGTAACATTGGTGAAGTACACGGTGTCTAAGTAGATTCGGCAGCAAGGCGAGGAGGCAGAATACAAGTGAGCGTAAAGTTGAGTACCCGGCAGGTTGGCGACGTGAGCGTGGTGGATGTGGCGGGAAGGATCACCTTGGGCGAGGGATCGAGTGCCCTGCGCGATACCCTGCGAGACATGGTTAGCAAGGGGCAGAAGCGCATCCTGCTGAACCTCGGAGAGGTTTCCTACATCGACAGCTCAGGCATCGGCGAGCTGGTTTCGGGCTTCACGACGGTGACGAACAGCGGTGGGCAGTTGAAGCTGCTCAACCTGAACAAGCGTGTGAAGGACCTGTTGCAGATTACGAAGCTGTACACGGTGTTCGACGTCCATGAGGACGAAGCGGGCGCCATTCGCAGCTTCGCGTAAACATCGTACCTCCGCTCCCTTTGGCCCGGGCTCGGCCGGAGGGAGCGGCTCTCCCCGCCGGGCCTTACTTACCCGCCACCGACAAATTGAACGATCTCCACCTGTGAACCGGATCGGAGCACGGTTTCGCTCCAAGTCGTCTGCTTCACGATGCGACGGTCGAGCTCCACCGCCACCCGCGCCGGATCGATGCGCAACTGCTCCAGCAGCCCGAGCACCGTCTGGCCGTCGGCTTCCGTACGCGCTTCGCCGTTGACTACAATGCGGATAGCCATGGTCGGTTGACACCCTTGTTTTCTACCAATTATAGTCAAAGATGACCCGTTTTCCCTAAAGCGCATGCCGACTTCCTATACAGAGCTGTATTTTCCTGTTCTGGTTCAGGCGATCCTGGCGATGGCGCTGGCCGCCGGTCTCCTTTCCGTCTCCTATCTCTTGGGAAAAAAGGTCCGCAACCGCGTAAAAGACATGCCTTACGAATCGGGCATCGTTCCCACCGGAGACGCGCGGCAGCGGTTCAGCGTCAAGTTCTACCTGGTGGCAATGCTGTTTATCCTGTTCGATATCGAGGCGATTTTCCTCTACCCCTGGGTGGTTGTTTATCGCGAACTCAAGATGTTCGCCTTTATCGAGATGCTGGTATTCGTGGTTCTGATCCTTTCCGGGTTTTTCTACATCTGGAAAAAAGGCGCGCTGGACTGGTCGGCATCCGATCTCTCCCGGCGCGGGCAGTAAACACTCGAAAATGCTACCCGACAATCTGCGAGAGCGTACGGTGGCCGCCGCGGTGGAGGCGTTCGATTCCGAAGCGCTTCTGGGCGGAAAGTACGAGCGGGAAGAACTCACGCTCGACCTCGCCGCCGCCAAAATCGAAAGCGTCTGCGGCTTCCTCAAATACGACCAGAAGTTCGGTCGCTTAAGCACCGTTACGGCCGTTGACCGCTATCCCGCCGAGCCGCGCTTCGAGGTCGTCTATCATCTCCATTCCATCGACCGGAACGACCGCGTGCGCCTGAAATGCCGCATCGGCGGAACCGACCCGCAGATCGCCTCCGTCACTACCGTCTGGCGTTCCGCCAACTGGTATGAACGCGAGGTGTTCGATCTGTTCGGCATCCGTTTTCTCAACCACCCGGACCTCACTCGCATTCTCCTGCCGGATGACTGGGAAGGCTATCCGTTGCGTAAGGACTACCCGGTTACCGGGTCGAGGGTTTAACAATGAGCGAATCTGCGATTCCGGGAGGCGTCAGCGTCCTTGCCGAAGACGAGGCGCAGCCGCAATCCGGCCCGCGCCGCATGGTCCTCAACATGGGCCCGCAGCATCCTTCGACGCACGGCGTCCTCCGCCTGCGCATGGAGTTGGACGGCGAAACCATCGTCACCTGCCAGCCCGAGCTCGGCTACCTGCACACCGGCATCGAAAAAGAGTTCGAGGTCAAAACCTACCAGCAGGCGGTGACCTTGACCGACCGCGTGGACTACCTGGCGCCGCTCTCCAATAATCTCTGCTATTGCCTCGCGGTCGAAAGGCTGCTGGACCTGGAGATTCCGCCGCAAGCGCAATGGATGCGCGTCATGCTCACCGAATTGACGCGCCTCAACAGCCACCTGGTGTGGCTGGGAACCCACGCGCTCGACATCGGCGCCATGACCGTGTTCCTCTACTGCTTCCGTGAGCGCGAGGACATTCTCCGCATCTTCGAAATGTTCTCCGGCCAGCGCATGATGACCAGCTACTTCCGCATCGGCGGCCTCGCCCTCGAACCGCCTCGCGGCTGGGAGCAGCGCATCCGCAAGTTCATCGACGCCTTCCCCGGAAACGTGGACGAGTACGAAGACCTGCTCACCAAGAATCCCATCTGGATCGGACGCACCAAGGGCGTAGGACGGATTTCGCTCGAGGACATGCTGGACCTCGGCGTGACCGGGCCCATGCTGCGCGCCGCCGGTTTGAAAATCGACACGCGCAAGGACAGTCCCTACTCGAGCTACGAGAAGTTCGACTTCGAAGTGCCCACCAGCACCGAAAACGATGTATACGCCCGCTATCAGGTGCGCATCGAAGAGATGCGGCAAAGCGCGCGCATCGTTCAGCAGGCGATTGCGGGCATGCCGGGCGGCGACTGGAAGGCCGACGCTCCGCACGTCGTCCTCCCCGACCGCGAGAAAATGAAGACCCAGATGGAGGCCCTGATCTACCATTTCAAAATCGTTACCGAGGGCTTCCGCGTCCCCGCCGGCGAGATCTTCCAGGTGATCGAGTCGCCACGCGGCGAGTTAGGCTATTACGTGGTGAGCGACGGCACGTCGTCGCCCTACCGCGTGCACATGCGGACGCCGAGTTTCGGCAACTTGCAGGCGACCTCGAAAATGGTGGAAGGAACCCTGATAGCCGATGTGATCGCCTCCATCGGCAGTATGGATTTTGTTTTGGGCGATACGGACCGATGACTTTTTCTCCGCAACTCGAAGCCAGGTTTGACAAGCTCCTGAAGAGCTACCCGGCAGGGCGGCAGCGATCGGCGATGATCCCGATGCTGCTTTACGCGCAGGACGAAGTGGGCGCGGTGACCGACGAAGTGGTGGACGAGGTGGCCAAACGCGTGGGCGTCACGCCGCTGCAGGTCAACGAGGTGCTCTCCTACTACTCCATGCTGCATCGCAAGCCGCTGGGGAAGTATCACGTGCAGATCTGCACCAACATCAGTTGCCTCCTCCACGATGGCGACAAGCTCTGGGAGCATGCCTGCAAAAAACTGGGCATCGGCCACAAGGAAGTGACCGGCGACGGGCAGATTTCGCTCGAAGAGGTGGAGTGCATGGGTGCGTGCTCCTGGGCCCCGGCGATTCAGGTCAATTACGATTTCGAGCATTTCGTGACGCCCGAGAAACTGGACCAGTTGCTGGACGGTCTGAGGAAGAAACAATAACGCATGCTGTACAACGAACCCAGCCCGCTCGAGACCAGGGTGCTGACGAAGCGCTTTGGCCTGCCCGATTCCGCCTCGCTGCAAACCTACCTCGCCAATGAGGGCTACCAGGCCTTCGTCAAGGCGTCGAAGATGAAGCCCGAAGAGATCATCGAGGAGGTCAAGATTTCGAACCTCCGAGGGCGCGGCGGTGCCGGTTTCCCCACCGGCATGAAATGGAGCTTCGTTCCGCGCACTTCGCCCAAGCCCAAGTACATCGTCGTGAATGGCGATGAGAGCGAGCCGGGCACCTGCAAAGACCGCGTGCTGATCGAAAACGACCCGCACCAGTTGATCGAGGGAGTGCTGATCGCCGGCCTCGCGGTGGACGCGCATGCCGGCTACGTCTATATCCGGGGCGAGTACCGCTATCTCATCGAGGTGATGGAAAAGGCCATCGCCGAAGCGTACGAAAACGGCTGGCTCGGCAAAAACATCCAGGGCACCGGATTCGATTTCGAACTGTACGCTCACACCGGCGCGGGCGCCTACGAGTGCGGCGAGGAATCGGCGCTGCTCGAATCGCTTGAAGGCAAGCGCGGCGTGCCGCGCATCCGTCCCCCGTTCCCCGCGGTCGTCGGCGCCTTCCAGTGCCCCACCGTGCTCAATAACGTGGAAACGTTTTGCGCCGTGCCGCCCATCATTCGCGATGGCGGCGCCGCCTTCGCCGCGCTCGGCGTGCCCAAGGCGGGCGGCACCAAAATGACGTGCCTCACCGGCCACGTGAACAGGCCCGGCGTCTACGAGTTGAAGCTCGGTTTCCCCGTGCAGCAGATGATCGAAGAGGTGGGCGGCGGCATCCGCCAGGGCCGGAAACTCAAGGCTTTCATCCCGGGCGGCTCCTCCTGCCCGGTGCTCACCGCGGCCGAAGTCGAAAACGCCACCATGGATTACGATTCCATGTCGCAGCGCAAAACCATGCTCGGCTCGGGCGGCGTCATCGTCATCGACGACCAGACCTGCATGGTCAAAGCCGCCCTGCGCATCATGCGCTTCTACGCCCACGAAAGCTGCGGCTGGTGCATTCCGTGCCGCGAGGGCACCACCTGGCTACGCAAGATCCTCACGCGCTTTCACGAAGGCGGCGGCGTGGCAAGCGACATCAACCTCATCGGCGATATCGCCAAGAACATGCTCGGCCGCACCTTCTGCCCGCTGGGAGACGCGGCCGCGATGCCGACCATCTCTATCGTGGAGAAGTTCCGGCAGGAATTCGAAGACCACCTGAACGGGAAGCCGTGCCCTTATGAGCACGCCGGCCAGATGGTGACGGTTTAGGTCTCTCATGGCTGATCTGGTAAAGCTGACCATCGACGGCCGGGAGGTTCAGGCCGCCCCCGGCACGCTGGTGATCGACGCCGCCAAAACGGTGGGCATCGAAATTCCGGCGTTCTGTTATTACGAAGGGCTCACCCTGCAGGCTGCCTGCCGCATGTGCCTCGTGGAAGTGGAGAAAATGCCCAAGCTGATGACGGCTTGCACTCTCCCCGTGGCCGAAGGCATGGTGGTGCGGACCGAAACGCCGCAGGTGGCACAGGCCCGCAAGTATACGCTCGAATTCCTGCTCACCAACCATCCGCTCGATTGCCCGGTCTGCGACAAGGGCGGCGAATGCGAACTCCAGGACATGGTGTTTCGCTACGGCGCGGGCGAAAGCCGGTACACCGAAGAAAAGGTGCACACGCCCGAAAAACAATTCTCCCCGGTCGTGTTTTTCGATGCGCCGCGCTGCATCCTGTGCTTTCGCTGCGTCCGTATCTGCAATGAAGGCATGGGCGTCGGCGCGCTCGGCATCGTCAACCGCGGCGTGGTCTCGGAAATCGCGCCCAATCACGGCGACCACCTCGAATGCGACGAGTGCGGCGCCTGCATCGACATCTGTCCCGTCGGCGCCCTCACCAGCGGCGCCTACCGCTATAAAACGCGACCCTGGGAGATGACCCACGTCGGCACCATCTGTACCCACTGCGGCGACGGCTGCAAGACCACCCTGGGCACCCGCAACGACCGCATCATTCGCGGCAACAACCGCGACCGGTCCGGCGTCAACGGCGAATTCCTCTGCATCAAGGGCCGCTACGCGTTCGACTTCTACGACCACCCCGAGCGGCTCCAGGCCCCGCTCGTGCGACGCAACGGCAAGCTGGAGGAAACCTCCTGGTCCGAAGCCCTGGGCGTTGTGGCCGCCAAATTCAAACAGACCGTGGAGGCCGGCGGCACCTTCGGCGTGATCGGCTCCAACCGCACCAGCAACGAAGAGAACTACTACCTGCAGAAGTTCGCGCGCGAAGTGCTCGGCACCAACCACATCGATCACAAACGCACCGGCGACGTGACCGCACTGCTCGACGCCCTTAGCGGCACCGAAGACAAACTGGCCGGTGTCGCCGACCTGTACGAGCGGAAGGCCGTCCTGGTGCTCGGCGCAGACCTCGCGCTCGAACATCCGCTTCTCTCCTACCAGATCCGCGCCAGCTACCGGCATCACCAGGCGCACGTATACGCCGTCACCGCCGGACCGGTCCGCGAGGATAAGTACTCGGTGGCCAGCGTGCGCGTCGGCGGGCCTGACGAAAGAAACACCGGCGACCTGGGCGTGGTTCCCGGCCGCGACGCCGGCGCCGTTTCGAGCGGCCCCGGCGCAGCCCCCGTGGGCGGTCCCGGCGTGGTGCCCAACCCCGGCGCCGCCGGACCCGGACCGCGCTGGGAGCCCGTCTCCGGACCCGGTATCGCCACCGGCAATCCCTCCGGCTTCGTGCACCCGCACAACCTCACCGCCGTCCCCGGCGACTACTTCGGCGCGCTCGAATCCCTGCGGGAGAAACTCCAGGCCGAACCCGAACTCGTCATCGTTTTCAACGACGCCTTCAAGGGTGACGATGTCCGCCGCCTGGTGGAATTCGGAAATTCCCTCGGAATTCCGGTCAAGTACATCTGCCTGGTCGACTATTCGAATTCGCGCGGCGCGCTGGACATGGGCGTCACGCCGGAATTGCTGCCGGGATATCGACCATCCGGCCGTCCCGGCATGCGCATGGACGAAATGGCCGCCGCGGACCTCGATGTGTTGTGGGTGGTGGGCGCGAACCCGCTCGCCGAAGGCAGCCGCAAGGCCGGTTTCCTCGTGGTTCAGGACCTGTTCCTCACCGCTACCGCCGCCCAGGCCGACGTGGTCCTTCCCGCCGCCAGCGCTTACGAAAAGAACGGCACGGTCACCAACACCACCGGCGAAGTGCAGCGCCTGAAACGGGCGGTCAATACCATGGGCGCCAAGTCCGACCTCGAGATCATGGGCTTTATCGCGCGGGAAATGGGAGTCGCCGCCACCCTCGGACCCTGGTCGGTCGAGGCCGTGTTCAACGAAATTCGCAAGCAGGTGCGCGGCTACGAAGTGCCGCTGCCGGTCATCGCCACCGGCGGCGCCGCGCAGACCACTCCGGTCAACGGCCGCATCCCGGTGGACAGCCGGCCGGACCTGGTACGGTCCGATCACAACGGCCTGTTCGCATCCGGTACCCTCGGGCGCTATTCTAAAGTACTGAACTCCGTCGTAGAAAGCCGTTTGAGCCGCTAAATGGACTCGTTTATCGTCATCAGTCTGATCAAAACGCTGGTGGTCTTTGCGGTGCTCATGACGACCCTGGCCTACCTGCAATGGGTGGAGCGCAAAGTGCTTGCGCATATCCAACTGCGTCCCGGGCCTTATCGCGTCGGCCCGCACGGCCTGCTTCAACCGCTGGCGGATGTCATCAAGCTCCTCACCAAGGAAGACCTCGTTCCCCCTTACGTGAACAAGCCCCTGTACCTGGCCGCGCCGTTTTTCGCCATCACCATGGCGCTGCTTTCCATCTCGGTCATCCCGTTCGGCCCCGTCATCGAGGTGGCCGGCGTGCGTACCTGGATGCAGTTGACCGACCTCAATATCGGCGTGCTGTTCATCCTGGCCGTCTCCTCCATGGGCGTCTACGGGGTTGCGCTGGCGGGCTGGGCTTCCAACAACAAGTACGCGCTGCTCGGCGGCCTGCGCAGTTCCGCGCAGATGATCAGCTACGAGCTGCCCATGTCCATCGCCATCGCCGCGCCGCTGCTGATTTCGAATACCTTGAGCCTGCGCGAGCTGGTCGAGCGGCAGGGCAACAGCATCTTCGGCTGGAACATCCTGCATGGTCCGTTCCCGCAGATCGTCAGCTTCTTCATTTTCCTGATCGCCGCTTTTGCCGAAACCAATCGCGTGCCCTTCGATCTGCCGGAGGCCGAAAACGAGCTGGTGGCCGGCTTCCACACCGAATACAGCAGCATGAAATTCGCCTCGTTCTTCATGGCCGAGTACGCCAACATGATTACCGTCAGTTCGCTGGCCGTCCTGCTGTTCCTGGGTGGCTGGGTGGCGCCCTGGCCCGCCGAGTACGGCTCCAGTTTCGTGCCTTCCTTGATCTTTGCCGCGGCAGGCGTCATCTCGCTTTACCACGGCATGAACGCGGCGCGAAAACGCGACAAGTACACCTTCCCGGCATTCGGGGCGATCTTCTTGCTTATTGCGGTCGTGTTCCTGCTGCCGGTCGTGCAAAGCTGGCTGATTCCCCTGTTCTGGTTCTGCGCCAAGACCGGCGCCATTCTGTTCGCCTTCATCTGGATTCGCGGTACGCTGCCACGCTTCCGGTACGACCAGTTGATGGGCTTCACCTGGAAGTTTCTCTTTCCGGTGGCGATGCTCAATCTGCTGGTGACCAGTTTTCTGGTCGCACTGGTTTCCTGATGGACGTCATTCTCTTTCTGACCTTCGCCCTCATCGCCGTCGCTTGCGCCATCAACGTCGTCGTGCAGTCGCATCCGATTTCGAGCGCTCTTTCCCTCATCGGCGTGATGGGCTCCCTGGCGGTTCTCTACCTCCTGCTCGGCGCTGAATTTATCGCCGCCGCCCAGGTCATCGTGTATGCCGGCGCCATCATGGTGCTGTTCGTCTTTGTCATCATGCTGCTCAACGCCGGCGCCGAAGTCAAAAAAGGCCGCTCTTTCATGGTGCAGTTGCTGGGTGTTCCGCTGCTGCTCGCGCTGCTGCTGCTCATGGGGTGGTTCGTGCAGCGCATCTTCCCGGTGGATACCATGGTGCGCTTCGGCGGTTTCCGCGGTGGGTCGGCCCAGGACGTGGGGCGCGCCCTCTTCACCACCTACCTGCTGCCGTTCGAGATCACTTCCATCCTTATCCTGATTGCCATTCTGGGCGCCGTGGTCCTGGCGCGAAAGGAAATGGACTAATCCATGTCGCAGGTTCCGATTTCCTGGTTTCTCACCTTGAGCGCCATCCTCTTCGCGCTCGGCGTAGCGGGATTTCTTTTCCGCAAGAACATCATCACCGTGTTCATGTCGATCGAGCTCATGCTCAACGCCGTGAACCTGAGCTTCGTCACTTTCTCCTACCAGCTCAAGCAGGTGAACGGCCACCTGTACACGTTCTTCGTCATGGTGGTGGCCGCGGCGGAAGCGGCCGTGGGGTTGGCCATCATCCTGACGATATTCAAAAATCGCGGAACCCTGAATATCGATGACATCGATTCGATGAAGAACTAATGCAACTCTGGCTCATACCCATCCTTCCGCTGGCGGGCTTCGCCATTAACGGCCTGTTCGGACGCCGTTTTTCCAAGGCGCTGGTGAATACCTTCGCCATCGGCAGCGTCCTGCTGTCGCTTGCCTGGGTGCTGAAGACGCTGCTGGGGCTGGGCGGGCTCGAGCACACCTACACCGAGCATTACTTCACCTGGATCCAGAGCGGAGCGCTTCAGATCAACTGCGATTTCGCGGTGGACCGCCTCACCGCCGTCATGCTCCTGGTGGTCACCGGCATCGGCGCCCTGATCCATATCTACGCCATCGGGTACATGGCGCACGAGGGCGGCTACTACCGCTTCTTCTCCTATCTCAACCTGTTCATGTTCTTCATGCTGGTGTTGGTGCTGGGCGCCAACTACCTGGTGATGTTCGTCGGTTGGGAAGGCGTGGGCCTGTGCAGCTACCTGCTCATCGGTTTCTATTTCGATAAGAAGTTCGCCGCCGACGCGGGCAAGAAAGCGTTCATCGTCAACCGCATCGGCGATTTCGGCTTCATCCTGGCCGCGTTTTACCTGTTCAAGCAGTTCGGGTCGCTCGATTTTACCCGCGTCTTCGAACAGGCCCCCACCGCGCCGGTATCCGCCCTCACGGCCATCGGCCTGCTCCTGATGCTCGGCGCGTGCGGCAAATCCGCGCAGCTTCCGCTCTACACCTGGCTGCCCGACGCCATGGCCGGACCCACGCCCGTCTCCGCCCTCATCCACGCCGCTACCATGGTCACCGCCGGCGTATACATGACCGCGCGCTCCTGGCCCATCTACACTCACGCCCCCTCGGCCATGAACGTGATCGCCGTCATCGGCATCCTCACGGCCTTTTTCGCCGCCACCATCGGCCTGGCGCAGAACGACATTAAGAAGGTGTTCGCCTACTCCACCGTTTCGCAGTTGGGCTACATGTTCGTCGGCGTGGGCACGGGCGCATTCTCGGCGGGCATCTATCACCTGATGACCCACGCCTTCTTCAAGGCGCTGTTGTTCCTCGGCGCCGGCAGCGTCATCCACGCCCTTTCCGGCGAGCAGGACATGCGCCATATGGGCGGCCTCCGCAAGCCCATCAAATGGACGTTCCTCACCATGATGTGCGCGGCCCTGGCCATCTCCGGCGTGCCGCCGTTTTCCGGCTTCTTCAGCAAGGATGCCATCCTGCTGGCCGCCTACGCGCACGCGCCCTGGATGTACTGGTTGGGCGTGTTCACCGCCGGCATGACCGCCTTCTACGTCTTCCGCGCCATGTTCATGACCTTCTTCGGCGAGTACCGCGGCCACCACCACCCGCACGAATCCTCGCCCGTCATGCTCATCCCGCTGGGAGTCCTCGCCGTGCTCTCGGTCGTCGGCGGCATGATTTTCCCCGTGCCGAAATTTCTCGAGCCCGTTTTTCCGGCGATGCATGAAGGCGAGGACATGACCCTGATGGTTGTCTCCGTCGCCGCCGGACTCATCGGAATCGGACTCGCGTGGCTGATGTACGTGGCCCGGCCCGCCCTGGCCGATTCGTTCGCCGGCAGCATCGGCGGCCTGTACAGACTGGTCTACAACAAGTACTTCGTGGATGAAATCTACGATGCCGCGATCGTCAAACCGGTGGTCGGCGGTTCGCGCGCCGTCCTGTGGCGCGGTGTCGATGCCGGGCTCATCGACGGCATCGTCAACGGGGTGGGCACTTGGGCGCGTGGCGTGGGCGGGATCCTGCGCCTCATCCAATCCGGCAATATACGAAGCTATGCGGCCTGGGTCCTCTTCGGGTCGGTAATGGTGATCGTCGCCCTGGGAATCGCGGGAGGCATCCGATGAACCTGCTGACAGTGCTCCTCTTCGCTCCGCTGGTTGCCTTCTTCGTGGCGCTGCTCATTCCGCGCAGCCTCGAGCGGAACAGTCGCTCCTGGGCGCTGATCTCCTCCATCGCCATCTTTCTCCTGTCGCTCGCCGTCGCTTTCGGGTTCGACCGCGGCCAGGGCGGCGAGCAGTTCCCAGTCGATATCCCCTGGATCGCTTCCCCGGAAATCCACTTCGCCGTCTCCCTGAACGGCATCAGCCTGTGGCTGATTTTGCTCGCCACCTTCCTGACACCCATCTGCGTGCTCATCTCCTGGCGCTACGTCCAGAACCGCGCCAAGGAGTTTTACGCTTTCCTGCTGCTGCTGGAGTTCGGACTGGTGGGCGTGTTCCAGGCCCAGGACCTCTTCCTGTTTTACGTTTTCTGGGAAGTCAGCCTCGTGCCGATGTATTTCCTGATCGGCATCTGGGGCCACGAGCGCCGTATTTACGCCGCCGTCAAATTCTTCCTCTACACCATGGCCGGGTCGGTGCTGATGCTGGCCGCCATCATTTACCTCTACCTGCGCGCCGGCACGTTCAACTATCCGGCCATCGTGGAAATGCTGGCCAGCGGCAAATTGACCTTTGCTGCCGGCGAGCAGATGCTCCTCTTCCTCGCGTTCTTCTTCGCCTTCGCCATCAAGGTGCCCCTGTTCCCGCTGCACACCTGGCTGCCCGACGCGCACGTCGAGGCGCCCTCCGCCGGATCGGTGATGCTGGCTTCCGTCATGCTGAAGATGGGCACCTACGGTATCCTGCACTTCTGCCTGCCGCTGTTTCCCGGCGCCGCCCGCGCCTGCGCCCCCTGGATCGTCATCCTCGCCATCATCGGCATCATCTACGGAGCCCTGGTGGCCATGGTGCAGCCGAACATGAAGAAACTGGTGGCGTATTCCTCGGTCAGCCACCTCGGCTTCGTCGTGCTCGGCATCTTCTCGTTCACCCAGCAGGGGCTCGACGGAGCGGTCTACCAGATGCTCGCCCACGGTATTTCCACCGGCTGCCTGTTCGCCATCGTCGGGCTGCTGTATGAGCGCCGGCATTCGCTGGCTATCGACGATTACGGCGGGGTCGCCACTGCCGCCCCCTGGCTTTCCACCGCCTTCCTGATTACTACCCTGGCCAGTATCGGCCTGCCCTCGCTCAGCAACTTCGTGGGCGAGTTCCTGGTCCTTCAGGGCGCCGCGCTCGCCAATTTCACCTGGGTGGTTTTCGCCGCCATCGGCGTCATTCTCTCGGCAGTCTACATGCTGTGGATGTACCAGCGGGTCTTCTACGGCGAAGCCGGCGAGGAGGTTCGCCACCACGTCTCCGACCTCAACCTGCGCGAGTGGGCCGCTGTCGTCCCCCTGCTGGTGATGATGGTCTGGATGGGCGTGTACGCGCAGACGTTTCTGCCGCCGGTGGGCAAGGTCAATGCGCGGGTGCTCGAACAGTCGCGGGTGAACGTCTTGTTCCGGGTTGCCAACCCGGTCCCCGCGGAGGCCGCCAATGCCCGTTAATCTCATGCCTCCGGCCGGCGACCTGATCCGTTTCCTTCCTGAAATCATTCTCACCGTCATGGGCACGCTCCTCATGGTGCTCGATCCGGTGCTCAACCGCCGTTCGTCCCGCGCCTTCGGCCATTTGAGCCTGCTGGCCCTGGTCGGCGCCATGGCCGGCGCTATCGCGGCCTACCGGAATGCCGGCCCCGCTTTCGGCGGCATGCTCATGGTGGACGGCTTCGCCACATTCTTCCGCCTGCTGGTGTTCGGTGTCGGCATCCTCACCATCCTGCCGTCGTATCGCTTTCTCGATCGCCAGGAAGCCGAAACCGGCGAATACCACGCGCTGCTCCTTTTCTCCATCGCCGGCCAGTCCATCATGGCCGCGGCTAATGAGCTGATCGTCGTTTTCATCGCCCTCGAAATCTCGTCCATCTCCAGCTACGTGCTGGCCGGCTATCTCCGCGACGACAAGCGCGCCAACGAGTCGTCGCTCAAATACTTCCTCCTCGGCTCCTTTGCCACCGCGTTCTTCCTCTATGGCGTGGCGGTGATCTACGGCACCACCGGCACGGTCACCCTCACTTCCATCCGCGCCGCGCTCACCGGCCCCAACGCCCCCTCCGCCGTGTTTGTCGGCCTGGCCGCCGCGCTGATGTTCGTCGGGCTCGGCTTCAAAGTCTCGGCATCGCCCTTCCAGATGTGGGCCCCGGACGTCTACCAGGGAGCGCCCACCCCCATCACCGCTTTCCTGTCCGCCGGGCCGAAGGCCGCCGCGTTCGCCGTCTTCCTCCGCATCTTCATGACCGCCTTCGCCCCCATCGGCACCGGCTGGGAGCCGCTCGTCTGGGCCGCCGCTCTGCTTTCCATGACCATCGGGAACTTCGCCGCGCTGGTGCAGTCGAACGTCAAGCGCATGCTGGCTTACAGCTCGATTGCGCATGCCGGCTACGTGCTGGTGGCGTTGACCGCCCGTTCGGAAATAGGCACCGCCGCGGCGATGTTCTACCTGGCCGCGTATGCTCTCATGAACATCGGCGCCTTCGCCGTGATCAGCCACATCTCCGGAAAAGGCGAGCAATATCAGAATATCGACGACCTCGCTGGCCTCGGGCAGAAGCAGCCCTTCGCCGCCGCCATGGCCACTATCTTCCTTCTCTCCCTGATCGGCGTGCCCCTTACCGGTGGATTCTTCGGCAAGTTCTACATCTTCAAAGCGGCGCTCGAATCCCATTTGGTCTGGCTCACCGTGCTCGGCTTGCTGAACAGCGCCGTGGCGGCGTATTATTACCTGCGTATCCTGGTCGTGATGTACATGCATGAGCCCGGAGAGGCAGTCAAGGATTCCGAACCGCTGTCGGCGGGCCTGCGCCTGGCTCTGATCCTGCCCGCGCTGGGCACGCTGTTTCTCGGCATCTTCCCGGGCTGGGTGCTGGATTTCGCGGGAAAATCGTCCGCCATCGTGAAGTAAGGGGTGTTTATGACGCGCAAGAGTTTCCTCGGGCTGGCGGCCGCCGCCGTCACTTCCTCAACCGTTTCGGATGCGCAACCGCAGCAGCAAGCCAACCCCGACCTCGGTTTCACCGACACGCCGATGCTGCCCAACCTGCCGTATCACGTGCATGATCCGGCCCGCCCGCATCCCAAGGTAGTGACGCCCGCAGCCACCCCCGGCGGCCCTCCCTCCGACGCCATCGTGCTCTTCGACGGCAAGGATCTGTCCAAGTGGATGCAGCGCGGCCGCGGCGCCGATGCCGGTAAAATGACCGACGCCCACTGGAAAATCGGTGACGGCTACTTCGAGACCGGCGCCCGCACCGGCGACCTGCTCACCCGCGAAAAGTTCGGCGACGTTCAGCTTCACGTCGAGTGGTCCTCCCCCGTCCCGGCGACCGGCAACAGCCAGGGCCGCGGCAACAGCGGCGTTCTGCTGATGACGCGCTACGAAATTCAGGTCCTGGACAACTGGCAGAACCCCACCTATGCCGACGGACAGGCGGGCGCCATCTACGGACAGTGGCCGCCGCTCGCCGCCCCGGCCCGCCGCCCCGGCGAATGGAACACCTACGACATCGTTTTCGAAGCGCCGAAGTTCGAGGGCGAGAAACTCGTCAAGCCGGCTTACTTCACCGTCTTTTACAACGGCGTCATGGTCCACAACCGGAAAGAATCCATTGGCCCCATGGTCTACCGCCAGGTGGCGCACTACACGCCGCACCCGCCCGAAGATTCGCTGATGCTCCAGGACCACAACAACCCCGTCCGCTACCGCAACATCTGGGTCCGCCGCATCCCCACTTACGACGCTCCGGAAAAGTAGGGCCTGTCAATCGCAGCGCAGGGCCGAGAGCGGATCGACTGCCACGGCCAGCTGCGCCGGCCGCAAGCTCGCACCCAGCGACGCCGCCGCGATCAGCAGCAGAGCGCCCAGATAGGCCGTGAACACGGAATTTTCGCGCCGCAGCGCCCGCAATTGGGACCATGTCGCGCGCCATGTGCCATCCTTCGATTCCCACCAGAATTCGCTGCCGCGCGATAATCGTGCTCCATCTCGCGGTGAATGCGGATCTCCTCTGCGAGGTCGGCTTCGAATTGCCGGCGCCCCATCCATTGGCGCAGCCGTCCCCACAAGCGCATTTCAGCTCTCCATTACGCGTGCAATGCCTGCCAGGAGGAAACCGAAGCTGCGCTTTTCCTCCGCCAGGCGCTTTCTCCCCGCCGCGGTGATGCGGTAGTACCGGGCGTGCCGGTTGTTCTCCGTCACCGCCCACTCCGCGGATACGAAATCGTTCAGCAGCAAGCGTTGCAGGGCAGGATAAAGGGATCCCTCTCCGACCTTGAGTGCATCGTCCGACACCTGCTGGATGTGTTGCGCGATTCCCCACCCGTGATTCGGCGCGCGGCTGAGCGTTTTCAGGACGAGCATCTCGAGAGTGCCCGGCAGAAAATCGGCGGCTGGTATACTCGCGGATGCATCATGACCGTTCTATGCCTCGCCAGCTACGAAAAGGGCCACGAGTTCCTGCGCGAGTGTAAACGCCAGGGCTGTACCGTGGTGCTCGTCACCGCCGAGAGCATCCGCAACACCGCGCGCTGGCCGCAAGACAGTATCGATGAAAT
>CAWIJL010000015.1:0-119327 GCA_963836405.1 uncultured Solibacteraceae bacterium | reverse complement strand
CGGCCTGGCCGACGTGCCGGTGGTTGTCGGAGGGATGATCCCGGAGGCCGATGCCGGGCGGCTGCGCTCGGCCGGCGTGGCGCGGGTGTTCACGCCCAAGGACTTCGCGATCGCCGACGTGTTGGGTGCAGTGGTCGACGCAGTCGTCGAGGCCCGTTCCTGACAGTCAGCCGAGTTTGTCGGGGTCCGGGCCGGTGCGCTCCCCGCGGTCGAGGCCGCTGATCGCGTCGAGGTCGTCGTCCTGCTGGTACTCGAAGTCGAACACGTCGATATTCTCGGCGATGCGCGACGGAGTCACCGACTTCGGGATGACGATCAGCTGGTTTCCTTGCAGGTGCCATCGGATCACGACCTGGGCCGGCGACTTGCCGAACTTCTCAGCGAGGATCGTGATCAGCGGATCGCGCAGCAGTTGCCCGCCTTTCGCCAGCGGCGACCAGGACTCCGTGGGCATGTCGGTGCCGTCTGCTGGAACGCCCGCAACGGTACCTGCGTGAGGTAGGGGGACAGCTCGATCTGGTTCACCGCCGGGACGATGTCCGTCTCGTCGAGCAGCCGCTGCAGATGCGTGATCTGGAAGTTCGACACGCCGATCGCCCGGATGCGCCCTTCGGCGTACAGCTTCTCGAACGCGCGCCACGTCTCGACGTACCGGCCGCGCCGCGGCTGGGGCCAGTGGATTAGGTAGAGATTCACGACATCCAGGCCCAGCAGGCCGGCGCTCTTGACGAACGCGCGCAGGGTGGTCTTCGTACCCCTGGTCCGGGTTGCCGAGCTTCGTGGTGACGAACAGCTCGTCCGGTGAGATGCCCGATGCGGCGACGGCCGCACCCACGCCGTGCTCGTTGGCGTAGAGGGAGGCTGTGTCGACGTGGCGGTATCCGCTCTGCAGGGCGATGGTGACCATGTGCGCGGTCTGCCCGGGAGGCACCTGGAAGACTCCGAACCCCAGCTGGGGGATCTCGACCGAGTTGTTCAAGGTGATCACCGGTAGATCGGCCATCTGGCGCTCCATGGTGACTGCAGCTGCGCTTGGGACGCTACTCGCCCGGTAGCCTGCTGCTTCGTGCGTCGCGCCGGCGGAGAGGCCGGTGAAATAGCCCGTCTGGATCCATCTGCGGGAACTTCGCCAGCAGCCGGTCCAGGATCGCCATGGTGCCGCCTTCGCCAATCGCGGCAAACGCCGTGCCTTCCTGCGACTTGCGGCCCTGCCATTCGATTGAGGAAAGAATAATGTTACTTTTGGCGGCGACTTCCGGCCACCCGCCGCTCTCGCCCTGTATCCGGGGATCGTTGTTGTTGCCGTGAAGCAGGATGACCAGCGGGACGGATTTGGGCGCGGCCGAGAGGGCCTGCTTCGGTACGTACTCATAGCGCAGCGATAGGCCGAACCCCGGCAGGTCTTCGGTGACGGCCTGATAGCTCATGCCGAGTTCGTCGTACATGACATAGGGCTCGAGTTCCCACGGCTCCGTGTAGTTATTCGGATCGAAGCCCTGACTGTAGGCTTCGGCCAGCCGCATGTAGAGCCGGTAGTTCCTGCTGAAGACGGTAGTCCAAGCGTTGGCAAATGCCTGTGCCGGGCTCTCCTTCGCGTCACTGAGCTTGCTGACGACAACTTGCTGAAGACCCTGGCTGGGATTGGTGTAGGTGGTGTACGCCGCGGAGCCCTTTTGGGCGGTGGCGCCGTTCGCCTCGATGTACAGCTTACCGACGGCCGCTTTGGCTGCATGGACATAGGCAGGCACGGGCATTTTGGACGCACGGCCGGCATCCACGTCGCCGCCGTAGGTCAGGATGCCGGCGACTGCAAACGCGTGCTCCGCCAAGACGTTGTTGACGAAGGTCGCGCCCGCGCCGACGCCGATGATCTTCAGGTTGGAAGAGCGCTTCGTACGCAGCAGATTCTGGAACGCGGTAAGGTCGGCTGCCGCGTCGTAGCTCGTGCCGTTGGCCGGGCCGATGACGAACACGCGCGCCTTGTACTGCTTCAGGTGCTCCGCCATCCCCAGGTCCTGGACGAGTTTTTTCGCCTCGTCTCCGGTGCGCTGCCGGTCCGCGTAGACCAGGTAGGTCGGCGTGTACGCAGGATCCCGGTCCTGGATGGTGGAGGCGCTTCTCAAGTCCTCGGAGTACAGGACCGGATCTTCCACCGAGGCGTAACCGGCGACACCGAGAGCCGCGGCCAGGTAAAGCAGAGCGGCGTTTTGACGATTGGCCATTGGTTCCTCCTGCGGCTACCGGTTGCGGCAGCGCCGTTCACGTAGTCGTTAATCAACTCCAGCGCGGCGTTCTGAATCCCGGTCTCCGGGCCTGCCCACAGGACAGTAACATGATTCTTTCCCAATCCAGCTTTGATGCAGCGCTTGTTGCGGTAACGACCAGCTGTCCCCTCTCAAAGGCTGCTGTCTATAGCCGATCGGTGGCCACTCTGAACTGAGCGTTTAGGCATTCAAAACAAAGCATGTGATGCAGCAACAATACCGCAATAACCGCCGCTTTCAGGTGTAAGGGTGCTAGCATCGGGTCCAGAACCGGACCCACCTGCCCGATGGTTTCTCCGGAGAGTACGAAGGACAGACAACTCGTGCGATTCCGAATTCCCGCCTTGCCGGCACTGGCCGCGGCCGTGATCGGTACCTGGGCTGGTGCTGGCGCAGTACCCGCGTGACCAGCTGGAGCAGGGATTCCAGAACCCGCCCGAGAGCGCCCGTCCTCGCGTCTGGTGGCACTGGATGAACGGATTTGACGCAGGAACGCTCTTTTATGAATCGCTATGATCGAACCGTACTCGCGGGCGCCGTTATCGCGCTGTCGCTGGGTCTCGCGGTGGCTTGGGGCGCTGACCCGCCCGCCGCGAACGTCGCCATATCCGGACTCCGTTGCGAGTACCTGTCGAATCCGCTGGGCATCGACGTTCCGAAGCCGCGGCTGAGCTGGCTGCTCAATCCCGCGGCCAAAGTCACCGGCCAAAGCGCCTATCGTGTGCTGGTGGCGAGTTCTCCGGCAATTCTGAAGAAAGATCAGGGCGACCTTTGGGACTCGGGCCGCGTGACCTCCCCGCAGACGGTCTGGGTGGAATACGCAGGTAAGCCGCTGGCCTCCGGGCAGCAGGCCTACTGGAAGGTGCGTGTCTGGACCGAGGCCAGCCAAACGCTGCCTTGGAGCGCGCAGGCGAACTGGTCCATGGGGCTGCTGCAGAGTTCCGATTGGAACGCGAAGTTCATCGGTGAGCGACGGCCGGACGGAGTCGCTGAAGGCACGCCGCTGCCGTTTCCCTGGCTGCGCAAGACGGTCGAGCTGAAGCAGAAGCCGGCCCGGGCAGTGGCTTACGTCAACGCCCTCGGGTATTACGAACTCTACGTCAACGGCAAAAAGGTGGATGACCACGTTCTCAGCCCGCCGGTGACCGACTACTCGAAGCGCACCCTGTACGTGGCGCACGAAATCGCCGATTACCTGACTCCCGGAAAGAACGTCGTTGCGCTCTGGCTGGGCAGGGGTTGGTACGTGAAAGGTCATCCGGGCGTGATTCACGACGGGCCGCTGGTGCGCGCACAAATCGCATTCACCATGCCCGACGGAAGTTCCTCGCAGGTCGTGACCGACGAGAGCTGGAAATTGCGGGAAAGCCACCTGTCCGCGGTCGGTTCGGGCAGGGTGTTCGGCGACTACGGCGGGGAGAAGTACGACGCCGCGTTGGAGATCCCGGACTGGAACTCCGTGAAGTTCGACGACTCGTCGTGGCAGAGCGCGGCTGTTTTCCAGCCGGCGCCGGCGCCGGCGACAGCGCGAATGGTGGAACCGGACAGGATCGTGGAAACGATTAAGGCCGTCGGGGTTCAACCGTTCGCGGATGGCGGCTGGACCATCGACATGGGCAAGAACTTCACGGGATGGGTGGAGATCAGGTTGCCCGCGGTGGCGAAGGGCTCCACGATCAAGCTCGAATACTCGGACCAGTTGGAGCGTGATAAACCGGCCCCGGACACGATTCCGGCGCTGCGGCGGGATCCGAGCATCCGCGGCGGTTTCGGAGGCGGCGCGGGCGCGGGTCGCGGAGGAGCTGGTGCCGGCGCACCTGGGGCGCCGGGAGGACCGGCAGGAGCTGGCCGCGGCCCTGGCCAGGGTAGCGGGCAGCCTGGCGGCGGCCGGGGCCGCGGCGGCAACGATACGACGCTGCCCAATTCCTTTAACCAGCGGGACGAAATCGTGAGCAACGGCGCGCCCCTGACGTTCCGCTCCCGCTTCAACTATCACGCCTTCCGGTATATCCGTGTCATCGGAACCAGCGCGGCGCCCCTCGTTTCGGATGCGACCGGATACCTGATCCGCACCGGCTTCGACCGCGCGGGCGACTTCACCTCCTCCAACGACCTGCTGAACCGGATTTACCAGATGGTCAACCGGACCTATGAGGCGCTCGCCCTGAGCGGAATGGTGGTGGACTGCCCGACGCGCGAACGGCAGGGCTACGGAGGCGACGCCGCCACGTCGTTCGAGATCGGGATGCTCAGCTTCCAGACCGGCGGACTCTACAATAACTGGCTGTCACTCTGGCGCGACGCACAGGATCCCGCCACGGGCAACATCCCCAACACTGCGCCTTACTACGGCCGCGCAGCCGGCGGTCCAATGTGGGGCGCCTTCGTGGTGACCCTGCCGTGGCACATGTACGTGCAGTACGGCGACAAGCGCGTGCTCGAAACCAACTACCCCATGATTCAGAAGTGGATGGCGGCGATCACGTCGGAAACCCGCGACAACGTCCTCATCGGGCGCGGCGGGCAGCCCGGTGGGGGCGGCATGATGACTTTCATCGGAGACTGGCTGACGCCCAAGGGCAGCTACTCCGGAGAGGCTGCCACAGCGCAGATCCTGAACAGCGTCCACCTGGTGTATCAACTTCAGACCGCAGCGAAGATCGCGACGGCGCTGGGCAAACCAGAAGACGCCGCCAGGTACACTGAACAGGCCGGCGCGATCGCTAAGGCCACGCACCAGAAGTTCTACAATAGCGACGATCACACCTACGGCAATGGCGATTCCACGCTGGAGGCGTTTCCCCTGCTGGTGGGCGTGACACCGCCGGAATCTCGCAAGGATGTCATGGCCAGCCTGGAGAGCGTGATCCGGGTTCGCAATCAGGGTCACCTCGATAGCGGGCTGCCGGGAACGTACCTGCTCTGGAAGGCGCTATTGGAACTGGATCGCAACGACCTGGTCTACCTGTTCACCAACACCACGGAGTATCCGGGCTGGGGCTACATGCTCGCCAATGGCGCCACGACGAGTTGGGAATCCTGGACAGGCCAATCGCACATCCACGACACGCTCATCACAATCGGCGCGTGGTTTGTGGAAGCACTGGCCGGAATTCGGGCCGATGAGAAGGCACCCGGGTATCAGCACTTCTTCATCAAGCCCGCTCCTGTCGGCGATTTAACCTCGGCGAAGGGACGGTACAGGTCGATTCGCGGCGATATCGTAAGCGACTGGCGTATCGAGGGCGGCACATTCAAGTTGAACGTGACTGTTCCTCCGGGCGCCACGGCCACGGTATTCGTGCCGGGAAGCGGCCCCGTCAAAACCCAGGCGAAACCAACGTCGTCAACCGAAGGCAATACCGGGCGGGGCTTCGATGTCGGCCCGGGTGTGCATAGCTTCGAGGTGGCACCGCGCTGAGGAAGTAGATGGCGATGGTGCCAGAGTAAATCGGGACGGCGGCTGTCGCCGTCCCCTCATGTTACCAGTGACGCGATGCAGTCCCGGGCACAGAAGGGGCGCCGGACGCCAAGAGGCGTGGCGTGCTCAGTTCAGACGGACCAACCTGACCTTCAACGTTCCGATGCTGCCGTTCGGCAGTCCGCTTCCCGCCTCGTCGCCATTGAGGCGGCGGCCGGGGACCCATCGGCCTTTGTCGTAACGGCCCTCGTCTTTGGCCGAGATCGCTACTCGCGGACCGTCTGCGTTCTCCGGTTCGAAGCTCGGGACACCATTGCTGCCGATGAATAGGAATTCGTCGGGCGCGGTGTTGACCACAATCGCAAATGTCCGCGTATCCCTGGGCATGGCCCGCGATCCCGGAGCCACACCGCCGAGTCCGAGCGGCGCAGCACCACTACCAGGACTCTGGCCAGGGGTCGCTGGCGCAGCTCCCGCTCCACCGCGCCCGGCGCGGGCCACAAGCGTGATCCTATACCCGCCAAGAGCCACCGTCTGCGGCTGTTCCCCGTCGAGAGTCAATATGCCCTTCATCTTCCCGGCGGCCTGCCAAGCGGCCATCTGCGGCAACATCTCGGCAAAGAGGCCGTAGGCGTGCGCTACCTGCCCCTGCGGGTCGAGGTCTTCGATTCCGAATGGCCCCCAACCCCACGCCGCGTGATTCCCGAATGCCCAGAAGAGGTTTCCCACCTGATCTCGCGCCTCCGGGATGAAGAGTGGATTGCCCGACCGGGCGTAAAGCGCGCATGTCCCTTTGAAATCGGCCACGTAGATATCGGGTGCAATGAAGTCGATGGACGGGGCGGCTGCGCGATAGACGTCCATGACCCTGGCCACCGGGCCGCCGCTCGGCCACGTCCCCGGGAGGGTTGCGCCCGGTTGTGGGCCGAGCCAGGCGTTCGCGTACATCGGAATGTTTAACTCGGCTTTGCCGGCCTTCGCCACCTCACCGATCAAACGGCCCACATAGTAGGCCATGAAGACCTCGTCGGCCCACTCATCGGTCCCGAAAACCTCGGCCTAGGTCCCACTCGTCTTATAACCATTGCGTCCCCAGACCTCCTGCATCTCGGGCAGCAGCGTGGCCTTGTTCTTGTTGAAGTAGTCCATCATGTCGCCAGGCACCGGCCTTGCCCACGCGGCTTCCGCCAGCGGAGACCGGTCCCGGCTGTCGCCCAAAGATCCGGCCTCGTTCTCCACCTGCATCATGATGACCGTGTGCTGGGGATCGACTGACTTGATGTGCCGCATCAAGGCTCGAAAAGCCGTGGCGTCGGCCTTCAGCATTGCCTCGCCCAGCGGGCTCAGCGGACCGATCCCTCCCGGCACGCCCATTCGCCGCCCGCCGGCCGGTTGCGGCTTGAACACCATACGCGGGAACCGCTTCGGGTCGGCCTTGACCCAGTGCGGCACGTAATTGGAGCTAGCGTTCTTCCACGTGGCAAACCAGATGAGCACCAGCCGCATGCTTCGCTGGCGCGCTTCCTTGAGTTGGGCATCCACCAGGGAAAAATCGAATCTGCCCTCCTCCGGCTCCACCAGTTCCCAACTGGCGGTGCCGATCACCGTATTCAGGTGCATGGCGGCGAGGTTGTCCCAGATCGGCTTCATGTAATCCACGCTGGAGGCGCTCGAGTTGTGCAGTTCGCCCGTCAGCATGATGTACGGCTCGTTATCCACGTAGAGATGCTTGACGGCGCCGTTCTGGCGCACCTGAGGCAGGGGCGCCACCGTCTGTCCGTAGCAGGAGGCCAGAGCGAACAGGGCAACGGGACCTAACGATCCGATTTTGGCCATATTAGCTATTTGAACAGCATCGGCGCCCACTCGTTCAGGTAGATGCGCCAGTTCGCCCAGGTGTGGCCGCCAGTGCTGAACGTGAACTTGTGGTTGATCCCCACCTTCGTCAGCAGCGTGTCGAGGTTCTTGCTCCCCTCCACGCAGATGTTGTCCGCCTGGCCGCAGCCCACATAGTAGTACTTGAGGCCGGCTTTCTTGAGGGCCTGGAGTTTGTCCGTGATGTCGTCGCGGGTGCCCATACTGAACACGCCGACATAGCTGAACATCTCCGGATGCGCGTTGCAGGCGGTCAGCGTGTGTGCGCCGCCCATCGAGAGGCCGGAAATCGCCCGGCTGTCTTTTTTGGCGATCACGCGGTAGTTCTTCTCGATGTAGGGGACCACATCCTTCACCAGGCTTTCCGGGAAGGCTGTTCCGCCGATTCCGCCGCGTCCGCCGCCGGGCGTTCCCGCTCCAGGTGTCCCTGCCGCCGGGCGGGATGCTGGAGCGGCATTCGCCGCGCTAGCGGGAGCAGCGCCGGGAGTTGCCGGGCCGCGGCCCGCGAATCCGGCGGCGCCTACCTCGCCGGGATTGCCGAAGATGCCGGTCGTGTTCTGTCCCGGGATCACGCCGTATCCGGGCGCCATCTTCTGGTTCGCGTTTCCATTCGTCATCACCACCAGCATCGGCTTCGCCTTGCCGGCGGCGATCAGGTTGTCCAGGATCACGCTCGCCCGGCCCATGTTGTTCCACGCGTCCTCATCACCACCCGCTCCGTGAAGGAGGTACAGCACCGGGTACTTCTGGTTCCCGGTGTCGTAGCCGGCGGGCGTATAAACATACATGCGGCGCTGCAACTTCAGACTCGGGGAGTCGTACCACACCACATGCACGTTGCCGTGGGCGACATCTTTGATCGAGTAGTTCTCAGAGAGCGGGCCGGGGATGACGAAGAAATTCATGTAGCGCGTGCCGTCCCGCAGCAGGTTGGCGTTGGCCGGATCGACCACGGAAGCCCCGTCCACGTTGAACGTGTAATACCAAAGCTCCGGCGTCATCGGCCCTACCGTCGTTGACCAGACGCCCTGATCGTCCTTGGTCAATTTCACGCCGCGGCCTTCCGGCCAATCGCCGTTGAGCGTCACTTCGGATGCGTTCGCGGCGCGGAGCCGGAACGTAACCCGCCCATCGTCCAGAATCTCCGCGGAGCGCAGAGCAGGTGGCCTCGCGCCCCGGCCGGGTCCCGGAGCGGCTGCCGGCGGCTGCTGCCCCCATGCGGTGACCCCGATGAGTAACAAAGAGAAGAGAAGCGTTAGTTTCAAGGGACAACCTCTTTCTGAAAATAGTTGTGTTACGGGTCTAGCCGCTCCCAGAGTTTCCGCTCCAGCGGGTATGGGTCGTTCACCACCTTGCACTCGGCGTCGATCTCCATCGTCGCCCGCGTTTCGGCAGTGTAGGGCGGCCACTGGGGCTGGTCCTTGGCCGAGGGCTTGCCGGTGCGGGCGAACGTGCTCCACAACTCGGCCATATTGTGGGCCGCCTTCACCGATTCCGGCCGCGAGATTCCCATCAGCCCTCCGCCGCCCTGTGCGCCGGCGCTTTGCTGGCCCGGTTGCGGCACGTTGTAGAACTTATATGTGATCTCCATTGCGTGAGGCGTTCCCATCTTGTGCTGCGTGCCCGGGATGAGCGCGGGATTCTCGTGCTTGAAGACGTACATATAGGCCGCGGCGCCGTGTTGCGCGGACTTCCGCTCCGCGATGGTTGTCGCGCCGAGAGCGATCATACGCGCGGTGGTGATCGCGATATACAAATCAGACGGAGAGGCATCGGGACGGCTCTTGTGGTAGGCGTCGTAAATCGCTTCAGAGTTACCCTCGAATTCCTTGGCCAGACGTTCTTTAAGCGAGGCCTCCGTCAACTTGAAGACCTCGGTGTTGCGCTGCTGGTTGAAGAAGAACACCGTTTCGTCGCGGTTGTACCCGACCAGAAGCGGCTTGTCCTTCGAAACGGCCGGGGCATCGGGCTCGAACGGATGGCGGGGCAAGATCTTCCCGTCCACCACCGGGCCGAACCCGCCGGGACGCGATCCTCCGCCCATGCCTTTGCGGCCGCCGTTCATACCCAGCGGCCCGCCGCCGGTGCGGCCGAGCGCACCCTGCGCTTCCACCAGTTTTTCCGCCGGCACGTCCAGGATTTTGCGCCAGTCGTTCTTTTCGATGCCGAGTTGCTTGAGCGTCATTAGAGTGGTCTCGGCCGCCGCGTCGCGCGGCATCATGCGGATGCCGGGCCCGCTCTCGATCGACGCTTTGTTGAAGTACGGCGCAGCCGAAGGCATGGCGTATAGGCACGACGTCTTCGCGCCCCCGCCGCTTTCACCGAAGATCATTACGTTCGCAGGATCGCCGCCGAATGCCGCGATGTTCTCCCGCACCCACTTCAGCCCGTCTACGATGTCCAGCAATCCCTGATTGCCCGAGGTGGCGTATTCCTCGCCACCCAACTCTCCCAGGTACAGGTAGCCCACCAGTCCGAGCCGGTGGTTGGTGGACACCACGACCACGTCGAAGGTGCGCGCCAGGTTTCCTCCATCCTGATACCCGGATGCGGCCGACCCGGTGGTGAACCCTCCGCCGTGGCTGTAGAACATGACCGGCCGTTTGCGGTTGTCGGCCGCCGGCGTCCAGACGTTGAGGAACAGGCAGTCCTCGGCCTGTGCCGGTTCGTTGCGCCGCTGGCCCGGTTGCAACGAGGGCGCGCCGAATGCGATCGCGTCGCGTATCCCGTCCCACGGTTTCAGCGGAGGCGCCGCCTTGAAGCGGTTCGCACCGGAGACCGACCCCGCGTAGGGAATGCCCTTAAACGTGGTCAGGTTACCCGTCTTGGCGCCACGGAGCCGGCCGTGCGATGTCTTCACCTCCACGTACTCGGGTTCCGTCGTCTGCGAGAATCCCATGCGCGGGAATGCGGCGGCGCCGGTCAACGCCAGCGGAAGGCCGCCGAGAAAATCGCGCCGTGATGCTCTGATGAATGAGTTCATGTTCGTCCTCGTATTCTCACGTCCGCCGGAATCGTTTCGGCGCGGCGTCGGTGCTACTCGCCCGATTTACGCATCAGGCCGATCGCTGTGGAGATGATCTTTCCTTCCGCGCAACCCGGCTTCAGGCGCGATCCGATGACCTGGAAGGTGAGGTGGTTGTATGCGTCATCGGAGTAGATGTAGCCGGAACTCGCGGCCCCGTTGGCCAGCGTCACCATGATTGTCTTGTTGGCCGGCGCCGATTCCTTGAGCTTCAGTCCGATCCTGCTGTAGGCCTCGCCGTTCAATGTGACGAGGTTGATATCGCCGATGCGCAGCAGTCCCACTTTGAAATTGATCTCGGCCCCGTCCTTGTATCCCGGGAAGACATTCTCACGCGCTGGATTGGCGGCATCCAGGCGTTCCCGTCCGGGACAGGAGAAACGCTCCTGTCCGCCCCAGATTGCCGCGCTATCCACGGGCTTTATCTCTTCCCTCATGAGCCGCACGGCTGTGGTCGCGATCATCTGGCCGAGCATCACGGCGTAGGCACCTGTGCGCGCGAGGGCTTTCCTGTATGCTTCCATCTTTTCCGGCGGGATCGCCTGACGGCTGGAACCCGCGGCTGCCGCGTTAAAACCCTGCGCAGTCCGGTCCTCGGGTCGCGTCGGAGGTGGTCCCACCGTCTGCACTTGATCCACATTCTGCGGGCGTACGTTAAAGCTTTGAGAATACCCGAGACGCGGATTCTGATCGCCGGACGCACCCTGGCTGAAGACCGCCACGGTCTTGCCGTCGAAGAGCTCTTCGATGTACTTGGAAGCTTCCCCCGGAAAATCCGCGCTGATCGCACCGCTCAAATAGAAGTTGATGGGGTGCATGGCGTAGTTCATGTAGACCCCGATCGGCACGTCATCCGTCCCGACAAACTCCACCACGGCGAGGGTTTTATCGGAGGTGCCCTCCGGGTTTGGTCCCTGGCGCCATTCCTGCTTGCTATTGAACAGGTCACGGTTGACGTTCAGATCCAGAGTGGTCCTGCCGTAGCCCACGCGTGCCGGGGCGAGCTTCGACTTCGCCGAGTCGACGGCCGAAACGATGGCCGCTGTGATGGTTGGCGCGTCCGGAGAGCCGGCCCCACCGAGTCCGCCCGTATTTGCACTGTGGGAGTGGGTGCCGGAAATGATGTAATTCTCCGGGGGGCACTGGGTCGAAGCCGACGACTTCTCGATTGCAGGGTTAACCACTGCATCCCGCGCACCGCCATCGATGTTGACGAGCGCCGCGCAAGTCCGGCCGTCGTCTACAACAATGGCCCGAACGTAGAGGTGATCCCGGATGGAATCGGTGGCGATCTGCAACTGGTCCGCCCGCGGAGTGATATCCACCTTGGCGGCGCCCGCCCGCAGGCGCCCTGCCGGACTCTGAGCCGACGCTAGAAATCCAGTCAGGCAAATCGCCAATCCCAGTCTCTTCATGGAGCCTCCCCTATTCCGGCGCAGAGCCGCTTGCGATTCAAGTTCGGCGGTCTGGGTAGACAGTAACACGCCGGGACGGTCTGGTTGTGGTTGTTGCGGTGTTTGTTGCGGCAACAACGGACTCTCGTACAAGCCGTATGGGTTTGTTTTCAAGGGCGCACAGCGGGCACCCACCTTGAACAATTCCCTGGACCGGAACACGTAAGACCGCGCGGCGCACCGGATTTCAGCTCCGAACGGCGCAGTCCCGCGGCCGGACACACTCATTGCGGCCGGCATAAGGGATTCATAAACGATTGAACAATAAGCTCTTAACGTACCGCATACACCATTTTCGGATAATCTCATGTCTTTTTGCGGCGACCTGACCTTACCGTAGTCGAAGGTGTGAGGGTTGTATCTGAGAACGGATAGCTAAAGGAGTTTTCATGCCTAAAGACCGACTCATCCGAGCAGCATTCGAAGCCGCGCGGGATCAATATGCCGAACTCGGCGTGGACGTGGCCGGGGCGATGCGGTCTCTCCGGACCATTCCCGTCTCCCTGCACTGCTGGCAAGGAGACGATGTAGGCGGGTTCGAGGCGCCGGACTCTAGCCTTACGGGTGGCGGCATTCAAACCACCGGCAACTACCCGGGCAAGGCTCGCGCCATCGACGAGTTGCGGAAAGACATTGAAACTGCGCTCTCGCTGATCCCCGGGAAACACCGTTTAAATCTCCACGCGTGTTACCTCGACCACGGTGGCAGGCCGGTGGACCGGAACGAGATCGAACCGGACCACTTCCAGAGTTGGATCGATTGGGCGAAAGCCAACGGTCTCGGTCTCGATTTCAATCCAACGTTTTTCTCGCACCGCCTTGCAGCCGATGGCTTCACACTCACACATCCTGACCCGACGGTGCGCAATTTCTGGATCGATCACGGCATTGCCTGCCGCTTGATCGGCGCCTCAATGGGGCGGCAGTTGGGGACGCCCGCCGTTACCAACGTGTGGATCCCGGATGGCTATAAAGACACCCCCGCGGACCGCTCCGGACCGAGGGAACGCCTGACGGATTCACTCGACCGCATCTTCGCGGAACCGATCGACTCAAATCACCTCCTGGACGCCGTCGAAGCCAAGCTCTTTGGGATCGGGCTGGAGAGCTACACCGCCGGATCAGCCGAATATTACCTTGGCTATGCAGTCTCCCGCCAGAAGCTGTTGACCCTGGATGCCGGACACTATCACCCGACGGAGATGATCTCCGAGAAGATATCGTCGGTCCTGATGTTCTGCCCGGGACTTCTTCTCCACGTCAGCCGTCCGGTGAGATGGGACAGCGACCACGTCGTGGTCCTCGACGACGAACTCCAGGCGATAGCCAGGGAAGTGGTGAGGAGCGGCAAACTCGCGGAGAAGATCCACCTTGGGCTGGACTACTTCGATGCCAGCATCAACCGCGTCGCCGCCTGGGTGATCGGGATGCGCAATTTGCTCAAGGCGCTGTTGATTGCTCTTCTGGAACCGACCGGAACTCTCAGGCTCGCGGAACGGGGGATGGACTACACGCGTAGGCTGGCGCTGCTCGAAGAGCTGAAGGGAATGCCGTGGGCCGCTGTTTGGGACTACTACTGTCTGACCCAGGAGGTTCCCGTTGGCATGGCCTGGTATGACCAGGTTGTGAACTACGAGAGGGACGTTTTGTGCCGGCGCGGATCGATTGGCGAGCACGCACTGGCCGCGCCGCTGTCGTAACGGGGAGCGCGCGCGGGGCCGTCGTCGCACCGGCGACGCGGTGAGACAGGACCGGCAGTGCCGGTCGAAAGGAAGGCGAATAAGCGGTGATACCGAATCCGTTACTGGGTGTAGTCTTCCACTGGCTGGGCGGGTTGGCGTCCGGCAGTTTTTACGTTCCCTACAGGGGCGTAAAGCACTGGGCCTGGGAGACCTATTGGCTTGCCGGAGGCTTCTTCAGTTGGATCATCGCACCCTGGATTCTCGGCTTGACCATGACCAACGACTTACTCCAGGTACTCGCCGGTGCGCCCGCAAGCAGTCTGCGTTGGGCGTATATCTTTGGCGTGCTATGGGGCATGGGTGGCCTCACATTTGGCCTTTCGATGCGGTATCTCGGCATGTCCCTTGGCATGGCAGTGGCCCTGGGATACACGGCGGCATTCGGCACCCTGCTGCCTCCCATTTTCAATGGCGAGTTCGCCGGTCAGGTGCTCGGGACGCACTCCGGGCGGGTGATCCTATTTGGAGTCGCGGTATGCATCGCGGGCATCGGCGTCGCGGGAGCCGCCGGAGTGTCCAAAGAGCGCGAGATGCCGACGGAGAAAAAGAGAGAAGCGATCCGGGAGTTCAATCTGAAGCGGGGCGTGCTGGTCGCCACCTTCTCCGGAATCATGAGTTCCTGTTTCGCGTATGGATTGGCCGCCGGCGATCCGATCAAGGCCCTCACGCTCCAGCATGGGACGGCCACCTTATGGCAAGGACTGCCGGCTTTGGTGGTCATTCTGGCGGGAGGATTCACGACGAACTTCCTCTGGTGCGCCTTTCTGAATCTGCGAAACGGCACGGGGCTCCAATATTTTCGCGCTGAGGTCCAGTTACCTGAAGCTGGGTTGCCGGCCGGTGCTCGCCAGAGTGGTGGAGGGACGGCCGTAGTCGCGAGGCCGGCAGTAGCGCGTGCGCCGATGCTGACCAACTATCTCTTCTGTGCGCTGGCTGGAACCACGTGGTACCTGCAGTTCTTTTTCTACACCATGGGCGAAACCCAGATGGGGCGCTACAAGTTCTCGAGTTGGACGCTGCACATGGCGAGCATCATGATTTTCAGCACGCTTTGGGGCATTGCGCTCAAGGAGTGGTCGGGCGTGAGCCGCCGGACCCAGTCCCTTGTCGCGCTTACCCTGCTGGTGCTGGTCGGTTCAACCGTAATCGTGGGCTACGGAAACTACCTCGCAACGGCGAAATGAGTCCGGAGGGAGTCCGCAGTATTGGAATTACCAAAAGTGGGCGGCGAGAAATCGCGGAATGCCGGATTCACGATTCACTACCGAACATTCCAGGATGATCTGCACATTTCTGGCGTCCCACTTCACTGGAGAGTGGGCAAGGATTGTCTTCATCTGATTCGGGTCTGACAGGAAATCCACCGCTGCGTCCGTTCCCCAGACACTGAAACCGCCCGCAAGGACCGTCACGCGGCCGCTCACCGAATCGGACACCCGCGAAATGATGATCAGATCTTTCTCCCGGATGTTGCTCGGGACCTTGGCGTCGAAACTCCATTGCCGACTCTCTGGCTTCTGCTGGTCGCGGACGAATCGGACGGTGCCGTCGCCAGCGAAAGTGAATCGGGCTTGTGGCAAGAGTCGCGTTGTCCACTGGTTGGCTAATCCGCCAAGAATAACTGCCGGGGACTCACGCAAGTCACGCATCGTGAGGTCATGCTCGCCCTTGACCACAATGTGTTTCCCCATGCTGCCAAGAAATTCCGAGAGGCGGCAGGCAACCGAGAGATCGGCCACGTGGACCAACCTTCGGGCATATTGCGACCAGGGCACTCCCATGGGGTCCGGACTGGGTGTCAGGGGATCGGTCCACGTCAGCTTCGGGTTATCGACCCCCTCCAGATTGACGTGATCGGAGAACTGGGGAATGGACAAGAGCACGTCGTGCGGACCGGTTAACACTGGCGCCCAGAAAAGTTCGAATGCGGAGGCTTGGGGACGCACTTGCCAGACCAACGCGGCAGCCAAAACAACGATGGCTGTCAGCGCTACCGCTGCATACCAGCGATTCCAGGAGTGGCCACGATCTTCAGGAGCAGGCTCCGCCGCCTGGACCGGAGCCGTTGCGGGGACCTGCGCGGGGGCCGGTTCGACCGCTGGGGGTTTAACGTCCGGCGCGACAAACTCAGCGGCATACGACCCTTTGTGAATGAGGACGCGAATCTCGCCGGCGTGCGCGGGATCCTCGTAGTAATGTGCTAGCCTCTTGCGGAGTTCGCTCGCAGTAACGCGAACGATGGGGTCGGCGTCGGTATCGTAGTTTGGCTGTCGCCCGAAGATTTCGACGCCGATGTGCCGCTCCGTGAGCGGTTCCTGGGTGTGGCTGAGAGCCCGTTCCGTAACGTAGCGCAAAAACGCGCCATAACGCTTGCTCTGGCTGAACAACGCGTCAGCAAGAAGGCGCTCGACCTGGGCCCGCTCCTCACAGGGCGAACTGATGTGGCTCGTCACGGATAACGCCTGGATTGTAGCACGCCGACCGAACGTGCGGCTCTCGGGCGACTAACCGCATTTGTACCAGCTCAGTGCGGGGTGCTGCGCAGCCAGACCTCAGATAACTCCCTCCTTGCGCTCCTCCATACGTGCACCCAATTCATTGAAAAGCAAAGGATTAACGCGTCGTCCTTGACATTTACAGATAATCCCCTGTCTTTTTGCGTCAACCCGACCGTATCGTCTCATTATCGGAATTCCTAATCGGGCTGGCCCTAGCCGCCAGCCTGGAACGAAAGGGGTCTCACTCGCATGGTTACACCGAAAGCGTTGAATCCAACCCGCCTGCTCGGGGTGCCCATACTGCTATTGGCCGCCGCACTGTCGGCTTACGGCCAGAGCCAGACTGGCCAAATCTCGGGAGTCGTGTCCGACCCGTCGGGGGCCGTCGTGGCGGGCGCCAAGGTTCAACTGATCCACGACTTGACCAAGAACACGCGCGAATTCACCACGGAACCAACCGGGAGCTTCATCTTTACAAACTTGATCCCAGGCGACTATAGCCTCCGGGTTGAACAGACGGGCTTCAAGGCTTATGAACAATCGAAAATCAATGTCAGTTCCAGTGAACGCGTAGACCTGCACCAGATCACGCTAACGCTTGGCGGTAGCACGGATTCGATTCAAGTTGTCGCGGATGCAGCGCGCGTGCAGACTGCCAGTTCGGAACGCGCGGGCCTGATCACGCCGACCCAGGTCCAGAATGTCCCGAACCGCGGCCGCGACTATCTCGGCCTGCTCCGGGTTCTCCCGGGGGTACTGGACACCAATAATCGGGACGCGCCCGGAAATAGCGGCGCCCCCCAGGTGAACGGCGGCCAGGCCGGCCAGTTTCTAGTCACGCTGGACGGCGTTCCGAATCAGGACGTCGGATTTGCGGCGGGCGCCGGTTTCATTACCCCGAATGTCGACGCGATCGGCGAAGTCAGAGTGAATCTAGCCGGCTCGCAGGCCGAGTTCGGCTCACGTTCCGGCGGCCAGATGAACGTCTCCATCAAGAACGGCACCAACCAGTTTCACGGCTCCGGGTACTATTTCTGGCGGCACGAGATGTTCAATGCGAACGACTGGAACAATAACCGGAACGGCGTCACGAAACCACCCTACCGGTTCAAGAATCCCGGGTACACGATCGGCGGTCCGGTCCTCATCCCGGGCACAAATTTCAACAAAAGCCGCAACAAGCTGTTCTTCTTTTGGGCGCACGACATTTTGCTGCGCACGAGTTCTTCGGTCAGCCAGATTACGTTCCCGACCGCTGCCGAGCGGACTGGCGATTTCTCCCAAAGCTTCGACAGCGTAACCAATCAGGTCATCACGCTCAAAGACCCGACCACGGGGGTGGCGATTCCGGGGAACCGGCTGCCCTCGAACCTGCAAAGCGCGGCCGGCAAGGCGATTTTGAATTTGTTTCCGACGCCAAACACCACCGATCCGAGCGGCAGGCACGCGTACAATACACGATACGTACTGCCGACGAAGAACCCTGCGAACAACGAGATTCTGCGCGTGGATTGGAATCCCGGTCCCAAAACGATGGCCTATGCCCGTTTCATCCGGGATTTCAAAGGGACCGATGGTCCCTGCTCCGTATACCTGATATGCTTCGTCTCCGGTTTCGGCACGGGCACGAAATGGCCCATGTTGGACGGGGGATACCACGTCAAATCGCACGGCGTGGTCGGAACCGTGGTACATACCTTTACCTCGACGATGGTCAACGAACTGTCGTACGGGGTCAACCTCACTGACCAATCGGTTGCGGTTGATCAGTCCCAGTTGTCGAGCTTCACTCGCGACAAAACGGGCTTGACGCAAAGTGCGCTGCCTTCGTTCTATCCGGCAGCCAACGCAGCGAATCTAATTCCCAACATTCAATTCAACACGGCGAATGGCGGCGGCAATATCGGCAATGTGGGCTCCCTCGGGTTCGACAACCGTTTTCCATTCCAGGGAACCGAGAGAATTGACACGTTGACGGACAACTTCTCCTACGTTCGCGGCCCGCATAACTTCAAGTTCGGCTTCTCTTTGGAGCGGACCGACCGCTACTCGAAGCGCGGCGCCGCCAATGGCGGGGGCGCCGCCAACCTCGGGCTGTTCAACGGGTTCTACGATTTCGGCTCCGATCCATTCAACGGCGCCGATACCGGATGGGGCTTCGCCAACGCCATGGCCGGCGTGGTCCGGCAGTACCAGGAATCCAACCGCTTCGGTGTCGGCGACGCCGTGTACAAGCGCTTCGACTGGTTCGCGCAGGACAATTGGAAAGTCTCCCGCCGCCTCACGATTGACGTCGGCGTGCGTTTCACCCTGGCACAGCCGGCAAACTCCGTGGGCCAGCCGCTGGCGCTGTTCGTACCCGGAAACTATAGCAGCGGCGCAAACCCCGTATTGATCAAGCCGGCATGCAAAACCGGCACGACCTGCCCCAGCGGCGCCAATCGCATCGCGGTAGATCCCAAGACCGGCCAGCAACTTCCCCAAACCCTGATCGGCGCACTGAGTAATGCGGGCGGAACTCCCTATCAGGCCGCGACGGTATTCAAAGGCGAGTATTACGACAGGCCTCCGATTGCCGTAGGACCGCGATTCGGTTTTGCCTGGGATGCGCTTGGCAATGGCAAACTGGCTGTCCGCGGAGGCTTCGACATCCTCTACGATGCGAGCTCAGGCAGCGTGGACGACGTCCTGACCTTGACCGACGCTCCTCCGGCGACCCTCATACAAACCCTGAACTACACCACGCTGGCGGATATGAAAACCGCGCCAAATTACTTTCGTGTGGCCAACATCGTCGCCGGTCAGAAGAGCTTCGTGCTGCCGAGCACGCTGAGCTGGCATTTTGGAATGCAGCGTGACTTGGGCGCCGGCATCGTGCTGGACGCGACCTATGTCGGCAACACCACGCGCCACCAGCAAACCAATGTTGATATCAACGCGATCGCGCCAGGCACGACGTGGAGAGGCTCGACCTTCACCGGATTCACTCCATCGGTGCTGGACTCGACCAACGGCCAACCGCTTCCGACGAATTTCCTGCGGCCGTATCAGGGATATGGCGGCATCACTTACCGGCAGTGGAACGGTAACTCCAACTACAACGCGCTCCAGGCCAGCGTCAACCGGCGATTCGGGAAACGGCTGACCTTCGGCGGGAACTATACCTTCTCGCGAACACTGACGTTTACGAAGACTCCGTTCTACGACGACCGGCTTACTTACAGCCCCGGAAACACCCGAAAGCACAATTTCAACTTCAATTGGACTTACAGGATTCCGGACGGAAGCCAATTCGTGAAGAACGCTGCCGCGAAGTTGGTTCTCGATGGCTGGCAATTCACCGGTTTCCTGACCGTATTGAGCGGACAGACCGGCAGCGTCAGCTACAACGTCACGGGAGTACCCGGCGGGTTCAACTTCTCCGGTAGTCCGACTACGGGGATCTCGCGCATACAGGTCACGGATTTTAACAATATGTTCAAAACTCCGGCGAATAGTCTGGACTTTGGCTTGAACCCCGCGGCATTCAGCATCCCGGCTCTCTCGCAGTTGGGCCTCGGCAATGCGCCGCCGGTGCTGTTCTTTGGGCCGGGATCATGGAGCACCGATATATCGCTGTTCAAGATCTTCAAGATCAAGGAAAAGGCAGAACTGGAGTTCCGGATGGAAACCTACAACACGTTCAACCATCCGAACTACGGCAACCCGGCCGGCAGCAGCCTGCAGTATCAAACACCCTGGAATAACGGCAATTTCGGACCGAACAACAACATTTACTTTGGGAGCTTCTTGTCCTCAGCCGGTACTGTGTCGATCTCCAGCACAGCTCGTGTGTCCGTACTGGCAATGAAGGTCCGCTTCTAACGAGCCGCAAATAGCGCCGTGGCGCCCTCTCCAATCGAGCGGGTGCTACGGCTGATTCTTAGAAACTCCGGTGGCTTATTAATGAACAACAGCAGCCTGAAGTCGTTGCTATCTCTCATTACGCTCTCTTTCCCATTTGGCGCAGCGTTGCTTTTCGGTGACCCCCCGGAGATGGCGGACTCTTCGGCCCAGGAACTCCGCTGCGAGTATCTCTTCAACCCCTTGGGTATCGACGTCCCGAAGCCGCGCTTGAGTTGGATACTGGGCCCTGGCGGCCAGACAGCGTACCGTCTGCTCGTCGCAAGCAGCCCTTCGCTCCTGCAAAAGGACCGCGGCGATTTTTGGGACTCGGGTCGTGTGGTGTCCGCGCAGCACACCTGGGTGGAGTATGCCGGCAGAGCGATGTCCTCCGGGCAGCAGGCCTGGTGGAAGGTGCAGGTGTGGACCGGGGACGGAAAGCCCGCTTCCTGGAGCGGCCAGGCGTCCTGGTCAATGGGCTTGCTGCAAGCCTCCGACTGGAAGGGCAAGTTTATTGGAGAGCGGCTTCCGCCGGGAACCGCCGAGGGCACTCCGCTGCCGTTCCCCTGGCTGCGCAAGACATTCACGCTTACGGGAAAACCGGCGCGAGCCGTCGCTTATATCAACCCTCTCGGCTACTACGAACTCTATATCAACGGAAGAAAGGTTGACGACCACGTTCTCAGCCCGGCGGTGACCGACTACTCCAAGCGGACTCTCTACGTCACACACGAGATCGCAGATTATCTGGTCCCCGGAAAGAATGTCGTCGCGCTATGGCTGGGAAGAGGCTGGTACGTGAAAGGCCATCCGGGCGTGATCCACGACGGCCCGCTGGTGCGTGCGCAACTCGATATCTCTATGGGGAGCGGAAGCCCGATTCAGATCGTTACCGATGAAAGCTGGAAACTCCGCGAGAGCCCCCTGACCCCCCTTGGGCGCGGAACCGCCTTCGGAGACTACGGCGGGGAGCGCTACGACCCCGCTCTGGACCTGCCGGATTGGCACAGCGTTGCGCTGGACGACTCCGGGTGGCAGCCTGCCTTTGCCTTCGAACCGCCGCAAGGGTTGACGGCGGCGCAGATGGTGGAGCCGAACCGCATCATAGAGACAATCCCCGCGGTGCGGGTCGAAGCCTATTCGCATGGAGGTTGGGTCATCGATTTGGGGAGGAACATCACCGGGTGGCTGGAGGTCCGGTTGCCAGCCGTTGCGAAGGAAACCACGGTCAAGCTGGAATACTCCGATCAGGCAGAACCTGACAAACCGGCTCCCGGCACACCCACACGACCGGCGACGGGCGCCGGTGGCGGTATGCCCGGCAACGCGCCTGGGCAAAATTCGGCCGCGGGCCGAGGCGCCGGAGAAGGACCCGGCACTCCTTCCGCCGCAGCGCCCGGGCGGGGAGCAGCGCCTGGCGTGGGAAGGATGGGCCGGGGTGGGAATCCCACCGTCTTCCCTAACACGTTCAACCAACGCGATGAGATCGTTGGAAACGGGCAGGTATTGATCTTCCGTTCGCGCTTCAACTATCACGGATTTCGATACGTGAGGGTGATCGGGACCGAGTCGGCTCCCGCAGTTTCCGATGCCAAGGGCTACCTGATCCGCACCGCCTATGATCGAACGGGCGAGTTCACTTCCTCCAACAGCCTGTTCAACGAGATCTACCGCATGGTCAACCGGACCTACGAAGCGCTCACGCTGGGCGGGTACGTCGTTGACTGCCCGACCCGCGAGCGGCTGGGGTATGGAGGAGACGCGGGAACCTCCTTCGAGACCGGCATGTTCAACTTCTCGACCGGCGGCCTCTACAGCCGGTGGCTCGCCAACTGGCGCGACGCCCAGGAGCCCGCGACCGGATCCCTGCCGCATACGGCTCCAAACTACCAGAACCAGGGAGGCGGCGGCCCGATGTGGGGCGGTATGGTCGTCACCCTCCCCTGGCACATGTACCTGCAATACGGCGATCGGCGCCTGCTGGAGACGAACTACCCGATGATGCAGAAGTGGCTCGGATACCTGGCTTCCGAGGCCCCGGATGGCATCCTTCTGGATCATAAGAGCCACGCCATGTCGATGCAGACCTGGAACTTTCTGGGCGACTGGCTGACGCCCAAGGGCAACATTCGCGGCAACGGCCCCAGTCCTGAACCGGCGCTGGCGATCAATACGGTTCACTACCTGTACCAGCTTCAGCTCGCCGCGAAGATTGCGGGCGTCCTCGGGAAGGATGCCGAGGCCGCCGCGTTTACGGCCCGGGCAGCGACCGTTGCCAGAGCCGTCCACCAGAAGTTCTACAACCCGGCCGAGCACGCCTACACCAACGGCGACTCGGTGCAGCAGGCCTTCCCTCTCCTGACGGGTCTCGTCCCAGAGGAACTACGCAAGGATGTCATGAATAAGCTGGAGAACACTATCCGGGTTCGGAACGGCGGTCATCTCGACACCGGCATGCACGGAACCTATTTCGTCATGAAGTACCTCATGGAAGCCGGACGCAACGACCTCATTTACGAGACGACCAGCAAGCAGGATTACCCGGGCTGGGGCTACATGCTGGCCAATGGCGCGACGACGAGTTGGGAGGGTTGGACGGGCCAGTCGCACATCCACGACACCCTGATCTCGATCGGCGCCTGGTTCATCGAAGGGCTCGGGGGAATCCAGAGCGACGGCAAGTCGCCGGGCTTCCAGCACTTCGTGATCAAGCCGGCCGTGGTCGGCGACCTGACGTCCGCACGCGCGAAGTATCGCTCCATTCACGGCGACATCGTGAGCGACTGGCGGATCGAGGGCGGTACCTTCAAGCTCTCGGTCACCGTTCCCGCAGGCACTACCGCGAGCGTGTTTGTGCCGGGAAAACCGGCTATCGAAGTTGCTTCGGGTACCCACTTTTTCGAAGCGGCGGTGCGGTAGTGCGCAGCGCGGGACCGATATAATATGCCCAGGTGAGACCTCCGGACAAAGCCGTGCGAGAGAGTGTGGAGTTGCCTCCCCCGGGCGGGCTCGACCGCGACGCGGTGCTGGCCCAATTGGATCGAATACTGGCCAGCCGCCTGTTTCAGCACAGCCGGCGGTACCCGGCATTCCTGCAGTATGTTGTGCAGAAAGCCCTCGAAGACGGCGGCGACGACTTGAAGGAACGCTCCCTCGGCGTCGCCGTCTTCAAGCGCTCCGCCGAGTACGACACGAGCGCCGATCCGGTAGTCCGGAACACCGCTTCCGAGGTGCGCAAGCGCCTCGAGGAATACTACTCGGAACCGGAACACGCACGCGAGTTGAGAATCTCTCTGCCGGTCGGCGGCTATCTTCCCGAGTTCCGATCAGCCCCCGCCGAAGCGGTGCTACCGCCGCCGGTCATCGCTCCAGTGCGTCCGGCGCGTCGCCGACTGGTGTGGGGAGCGGTTACATTGTTGACGGCGGCCGCCGTAATCTCCGGGGCGATTTGGCTTCGGGCGCCAAAACCGGCGATCGAGCGCTTCTGGAGCCCGATTTTCCAGGGCAACGAGTCGGTTCTGGTGGTGACCGAGACACTAATGGCGGCGTCGCCGCCGCAGCGCACTACGCAACAGGGCAGACCGGCCGTGACGGAGACAATTGACCCCAAACTGTTTCTCAGCGTGCAGGAATCGTCCGCAAAATTAGCCGCGTTTCTGCACGGCCACGGCAAGATCGCAGAACTCGAACTCGCCCGGAATGTCACGGTACCGCGGTTACGGCGTGGCCCCTTCATCCTGCTGGGCGCATTCAACAATCCGTTGACGCGGCGTTCGTTGGCTTCGTTCCGGTTCTTCCTGGAACTGGACCGGGAACGGCTGATCCGGCGCATTGTCGACCGGCAGGATCCATCACGCAATTGGGCCGCTCCAATGGCTCCCGGACTGACCACGGACTACGCGTTAATCGCGCGGGCGGCGGATCCGAGCACCGGCCAAACGATGCTCGCTCTCGCCGGACTGGGCGAGAGGGGAAGTGCCGCGGCCATGGAGTTCGTGACCAACCCCAAGTACCTCGGCCAACTGGATCAGCGCCTCCCGGCGGGGTGGGAGCGACACAATATTGAACTCGTCATTCAGACCAAACTCGTCACCGAGGACTGGGGAGAGCCGCAACTGGTAGCCAGCCACGTTTGGTAGTGTCGCTGCCGAGGTGTTGCCGTAGGAGCAGTCCGAGGATTAACGTCTTTACGGGCCATTTACGGCCGGGCAAGTGATTGAGCAATCGAGCCTTGCCGTGATCCTCTCGAATTCTCGGATAAGACCGTTGCCTTGGACCGTGGCTAGCTTTACGATGGGGCAAGTCCGCCCCCAAAGTCGTCCCAGAATTGAAATGCCGAAGTTCCCCCGCCACAAGCGCCGAAGCTGCGATCTGACCGATCCGGCGGCGGGCCCGGATCCTGCCTCTTTGGGGATCAGCCACGCCCTTGCCGATCAGGCGGCGGACCTCATCGGCGGCGCAGGCGACATCGCGGTTCTCGCGGAGACGTACGGTGACGCGTTCGAGGCATTCCGTTCGAGGCTCGTACGGGAGCACCCGGCCGTAATCCTCACCGCTGTTCGATTCGGGGTTGACGATGAGGATCGTGCGTTCTATTTCACGCATGACCTGCTGAGGCTTTGGCCCTCGCTCAGCGTCATCGTGTCTTTCTCGCCCGGTTCCATGCGGGGCGCCGAGGCCGCGGTTCTGGTATCCAGCCGTCAAAACGTCAGAGTAATTGGGATACCGCCTACGGAGCTTCTGGCGCCATCAAGGCGTGGCGCTGGACACGGGATTCTAAAGACTGCAAAATGACAATTCGAGGACAAGGAAGATGGGAACCCAGACGCCACAATCGGAAAAGATGAACCGCCGCAGCTTGCTCGCCCGAGGTGCGGCCGCCGGGGTCGCGCTCGCAGCCGGCAACGCATCAGGCCAGGAGAAACAGAAAACCGGCACCGCGCCCGCGGTAGCGCCGAACCTGAACCCGCCTGTGGTCCAGGTAAGAGCCGGAAAGCTCCGCGGCTTCCGAGACGGAAAGACGCTCACGTTCCTGGGAGTGCCGTACGCCGAGGCGGAACGCTTTGAGATGCCGAAGCCGGTGAAAGCATGGGAAGGCATCAAGGGCGCACAGACTTGGGGACCGGTCTGCCCTATCCCGCAGGCGACCTCCGTCGGCGGTGACGACTTCGTGTTTCCTCACCGCTTCTGGGTGGAGAACGAACATTGCCAGGTCTTGAACATCTGGACCCAGAACCCGGCGCCGGCGGCGAAGAAACCCGTGATGGTCTGGATGCACGGTGGCGGGTTCACCAACGGCTCGTCCATGGAGTCCTACGCGTACGACGGCAAGGCGCTGAGTGAATTCGGCGACGTGGTCGCGGTCAGCCTCAATCACCGGTTGAACATCATCGGAACCCTGGATTTATCGGCGTACGGCCCGGAGTATGCCAACTCGCGCAATGCGGGGATGGCCGACCTGGTGGCGGGCCTGCAGTGGATTCGCGAGAATATCGAGGCGTTCGGTGGCGATCCCGGGAACGTCACGATCTTCGGTCAGTCCGGCGGAGGCGGAAAGGTGACCCGGCTGATGCACATGCCGGCGGCCAAGGGCCTCTTCCACAAGGTGATCTGCCAAAGTGGCGGTGCGCTGAATTATCGCAACACCGATCCCGCCAAGGTGATCCAGCAGCAGCAAGCGGTCACCGCCGAAACGCTTAAGAATCTAAATCTGACCGGCGCCCAGATCGACAAATTCAAGAGCGTTCCCTATCGCGACCTTCTGGCCGCCGGGAATGCTGCCAATCAAACCCTGGCCAGGCAAGTTCAAGGGGGAGGGGGAATGGGCTGGAACCCGATCGCCGACGACCAGTATGTAATGCGTGAGTTCTGCGATTGGGCCGAAACTATTCCGTACATGGTGGGCAACGTCCTTAGCGAGTTCAGCAGCAACATGGCAAAACAGGAGTTCACGAAGAACGAGTGGTCCCGGAAAGAAGTGGATGAGAAACTCGACGCCGCATTCGGCGACAAGAAGGACGCCATCGTTGCCGAGTACACGAAGCTATATCCGCGCAAGAAGATTCAAGACGTTCTGTTCGTAGACGGCAGGTTCCGCCCCGGCTCGAAGAGCAGTTTGGCAAGAAAACTCGAAAAGACCAAAGCGCCCGTCTACAACTACATGTTTACCTACGAGTATCCGGTAAACGGTGGGGTTACCGCATTCCATTGCTCCGAAATCGCCTTTGCGTTCCACGCGCTGAGTGAGCCGCACATTCGCATCGCTACTGGCGGGGGGCCCGCGGCCCTGGCTTTGCAGGATCAAGTATCTAAGGCCTGGGTGAACTTCGCCCGCACGGGTGATCCATCCCAAGCGGGCCTCGCCTGGAAACCCTACACCCTGTCCGGCCGGGAAACCATGGTCTTCGACACCGTCAGCGAACTCCGCTCAGTGGACGATGACAAGCTGATGTCGCTTCTGCCCCAAGCCGCCCCGATCGGCGGCGGCAGGCGGGGCTGAGCTCGCGTCCGGCTACTTACATGGCGAGCAGGTGGATCGGCGGGATGTCCGCTAGAGTTGCGGCTGCGTCGTGGCTCGCGCCCATCCGGTCGCGCGCCTGCGGACCGGGGTTCCGCAGCGGGGCGGCCAACTTCCATATTGCTGAAACCACAGTCCTGCTCGGGTCGGATATGCTCAATTGCGCTCTCCCGAACATTAGCTATTACGGCCCTCATCGCGACATTGCTCCACGCCCTACCTGAGGAACTCAGCGGAGAGTTTCACGAAAGCCACGGTGTAGCCATTACGCAGCCTCAGTGGAACCGCGATCTGCCTGCACTGTCCTGCACGCAACTACGGGAGAGCGCGTAGCGGGTGAATCGTTCCTGCCCTATCGATCTCCTGATCCACAGGTCGCGCGCGACGTCGGCTTAACTTAAGCCTCCTCGGGGGAATTTGTGGGTGACGGCGAGCGTCAGCGAGCCGTCTTGGTGAGGAACCGGTGGAACTTGCGGCACGTGGAATCGAAGGATCTCTGCTGATCTTCCCCGCCGTGATAGAGGAGAGGCCCGCCGTACTCGATCATCTGGCGGAGAACCAACTCCACTGGCTTCTTTCTCAGAGAAGAATCGCTGTGGAGATCGCGGATGAACTCCCCGCCCAATGCCCACATGTTATCGATATGTTTCTGGATCGTCTTCGGCGACAGGTCTGACACTGCCAGGTTTTCGAGGAAGGGCCGGAACAGGGCCAGCAACTGTTCGCCGGGCGGCAGATCCTTTTCCAGCCCCATCCATGAACGTGGCCAGCCGTTCAGATCCCGGCAATAGTGTTCAAGGTCGTGACGCGCCGCGGTGGTGGCGCGGGTTATTTTGGTAGTTCTCGCCCTCGCGATCTTCCACTTCATGCTTCAGCTCATCACGATTCTAAACCGCTGTCACCGCTTTCCGGGGTTTGTTTACCGGCAGGCCGGTTTCAGCTCCGATCATAAGAGTATTGAGATTGCGGTGCGTCCGCGCAAGGGTTCGGTGGCGGTTTGTTCGCGCTGCCATCAGTCGGCCCCCGGATACGATCAGCTCCCCGAGCGCCGTTTCGAGTTCATTCCCTTTTGGGGCTTTCTGGTTTTTCTGCTGTATTCCATGCGTCGCGTCGATTGCCGCCGTTGTCAGGCAGTCGTCGTCGAGGAAGTGCCCTGGGGCGATGGCAAGCGTACCTTGACCAATGCCTATATGCTGTTTCTGGCCCGCTGGGCGCGCCGCCTTTCGTGGAAGGAAACGGCCGAAGCATTCCATACTTCATGGGAAAAGGTTTTCGACGCCGTCGAGCATATCGTCGCCTTTGGACTCGCGCATCGCACTCTCGGCCAGATCGACGCCATCGGAGTTGACGAGATCCAATACGCCAAAGGCCACAAGTATCTGACGCTGGTTTACCAGATCGACCTCGACGTTACGCGCCTGCTTTGGGTCGGAAAAGAAAGAACGATCGAATCCTTTCAGGGATTCTTCACCACGATCGGTGACGAAGTGGCCTCGAAGATCGTCTTCGTCTGTTCCGACATGTGGGAGCCCTATTTGAAGGTCATCCGCGAGAAGTGCTCCGAGGCTCTCCACATCCTCGATCGTTTCCATATCGTGGCGAAGATGAACAAGGCTCTCGATGAGATCCGCGCCGGAGAATCGCGCCGTATGGCCATGGAAGGCCGGACGCCCGTTCTGAAGAAGTCACGCTGGCTACTGCTCAAACGCGAAGAGAATCTGAAGACCGAACAGCGCTTCCGGCTGCGCGACCTCCTCCGCTACAACCTGAGGACCGTCCGCGCTTACCTTCTTAAGGAAGCCTTTCAGCAACTCTGGGACTACAACTCCGCCACCTGGGCTGGGAAGTTCCTCGACGAATGGTGCCGTCAGGTGATGCGCTCCCGCATCGAGCCGATGAAGAAAATCGCCCGTTCCCTGCGCGAACACCGCGAACTAATCCTCAACTACTTCCGGGCTCAAAAGCTGCTTTCCAGCGGCGTCGTCGAGGGTCTGAACAACAAAGCCAAAGTCACCATGAGAAAATCCTACGGGTTCCGCACCTTCCGCTGCCTCGAACTCGCGCTCTATCACTCACTTGGCAAACTGCCCGAGCCCGAATCAACCCACGATTTTTTCTGACGAACCTAACTTAAAAGGGCTCCTTCTCCTACGCCGCTCGCTTCGTGAATCCCTCGCTCGAATGGCATTCCGGGCGATCTCGCCTACCCGAACGCCCGCGATGTTCTTCTGCATCTCGTTCGCCGCCACTCTTTCAAGCGTCACGAGTCCGTTCGCCACGAACGTGCGAACAGGAGATGCCGGCGGTTCAACGTGACGTTGCCGTGCTTACGCTCCATTGGGACTCGCCGTTGCAGCGCGGAGTCACGGCGGCTCTGGCGCTAATCGACGACGGCAGTCAGGATATCCGCAAAGCGGAGCGGCGCCGGTGCTCCGGAATCCGATCCGGGAGCGCATCAGGAAGCAAGGCCGCCCGTGCTGTATCTTGTTACACTGTGGCATCTGCGCGCCAGATTACGCGCGGCTCGCGCGGCGATCCGATTAGCCCGAGCGACATTTTGAGAGGGACCCGAAGCCGCGGATGCCAAGGAGGCAAGCCACGGAATTCAAGACCCAACTCGAGCTTCGAGACAGAGCCCTATCGGCCACCGCGGAAGGCGTGACGATTGCGGACGCCCGCCTACCCGACAATCCGATCATCTACGCGAATGCCGGCTTCGAACGGCTCACCGGCTATTCCATTCAAGAAGTGATGGGGCGTAATTGCCGATTTCTACAAGGGCCCGGCACGGACCCGGACACGCTAGAGAAACTGCGCTCAGCCATTCGTCAGAAGCACGCATGCACGGTCCAGTTGCTGAATTACCGGAAAGACGGAGCCTCATTCTGGAATCGCCTCTCAATAACGCCGGTCCGTGACCATTCCGGGAACATCACACATTTCATCGGGGTGCAGTCCGAGTCACTGAGCAGAAGTTAACGGAGCAAGCTCTTCAAACGGCCAACCGGAAGTTGGAAGCAGCCGGTGAGCGCATGAGACTGGACCTGGATGCGGCGACGGTCGTGCAGCGTGCATTGTTGCCACAGGTCTTGCCTCGTATCCACGGAGTCAACATGGCATGGGCGTTCCGGCCGTGCGAGGAACTGGCCGGCGACACACTGAATGTGTTCATCCTCGATGACCACCGAGTCGCCCTGTATATTCTGGATGTCTCGGGCCATGGCGTCGCTTCGTCCCTGCTCTCCGTCACACTGAGCCACTTGCTATCCGCAATTCCCGAACAGTCCGTGCTATATCAGCCCGCCGGCGATGGCACCGGATCCTTCCGTGTCGCATCGCCTGCAGAGGTTGCCACCCGGCTGAACAAACAGTTTCCGTTTGAGCCCCGGACGGCCCAGTATTTCACCATCTTCTACGGCATCCTGGATACCAGGACTCACGAGATCCGCTATATCTCGGCCGGGCATGTCGATCCGATGTATGTTCCAAACGGCGCACCACCGCAAATTCTACGGGCCGGTGACGCGCCGATTGGCCTGTTCCCCCGTTTGACCTATCAAGAGCAGGTCCTCAAGATGGAACCGGGCGACCGGTTGTACCTCTTGACGGACGGCGTCATCGAGGCCGAAAACGACGCGGAGCAGGCATTCGGGGTGGAGCGACTCGGGGAGCAACTGGAGCGGAGCCGCTCCCTGCCCCTCTCCGACAGTCTGACGGCGGTGATTGCGTGCGCTGAGCGGTGGTCCGCTCCTTCGGCCCTTGCGGACGACGTATCCATGCTGGCAGTTGAGATCCGCAGCCGAGACAGTTAGTCTTAGCGACCTTCAGCGCTAACGCAGCGCCGCTTCGAGGGTCTTGACCAGTTCGGGCGATTCAGACGCAACCTTAGCGCCGAAACGAGCGATCACCTTGCCGTATCGGAATCATGGAAGAGGCCATCCGGATTATCGGGAGCGTATTTCAGAGATGCGGCTTTCGCGGCCCAGGCTGGGGTGATTATCGAACAGATAGTCGGACACGAGCCATTCCTGCCACTGAGCGTACTCACACAACTCGGCGCAGGCCATGAAGAAGACTCGCCATCGCACCAACCACCGGGAAGCCTGCTCTTGCCGTACACCAGTAGGCGCGAGCCGAACTTCCGACGCCGTTAGAACGCGTCAGTGACGCAGAAATTCCTCTGACGAGGTCCTACGTCTCGCCGTATTTCAGGGAGAGGCGGTCCAGCATCAATCTGAGCTCGGGCTTTTCTAGCGCCGCCGAGAACAAGTCTTTCAGACAGCACCAGTCTCCATCTGAAAAAGTGAAGAGCACATCGTCAGATCGACGCCTGAAGGAGAACAGTGTTTGCCCATCTTTCTCAGCCGTGTAGCCCGAAGCGAAGAAGTGCACGCCGTCCAATGTCTGTCCAGGTTCAAGGTGGCGCAAAATTGCTTCCAACTCCCGGATCTCCGGGTATGGTTTGAGGAGGCACCTCACGCCACGATTGTGCATCGCGAGATGTAGTTCGAGTTCACCGTCGTTACTCACAGAGGCAGTGACTTCGAATGGTCCTGCACTTGAAGGTTCAAACAACGGGGAAGTCGCCGGAAATGCCTGCGGCGTTGGTAACGGCCGTTTCTCCCGAATCCAGTGTCCTCGAGCCGCGAGCCGGAACAGAGTCCCGAGAAGTGCGCTTAAGCTGCGATTAAGCGCGACGATATCGCTCAGCACCTCATCACGAAGCGCAACATACAGGTTACGACCGGCAAAAACAACCTGCTTCGGCGAGGCTGCCCCCCGGCGTAGGTCTTGAATTAGATCGGCAACGGCGTGCGGCAGAAGTTCCGGATCGAAATGGCGCTCTTCGAAGACTGTTGAGACGGGGACGCCGAGGTTGCCCAAGTAGAATCGGTAGGCTTCCACCGCGGTCGGCGCGGAGAGAGCGCACGGCCAGCAGTGCTTCGAGCAGCGCGATGAACGAGTCTGGACTGGGAAGTCTCGTGGTTCCAGATAGCTCTTCACAGGCGACTTGAACGTACTGAGCGAGAAAGACCCATTCTGCCCGGGACAACAGGTGCTGCTGCTCCCATTTTCGTCGGACCTGCCCGAGCGAAGCAGTTGGCGACTGCTGCAGTTCGGCGACTTCCAACCGAAAATCCAGGCGATCCTCCTTCGCCGACTCCAGCAGAATTCGTGCCACGTCGGATATCGAAACAGCATCGCCACGGCCGTGTGCGATGACTTGCCTGGATAGTTCGAGGAATCTTCGGTGCTTGGCAAGAGTGACCCATTAGGGCTTGATTGAAGTGACCCAGGCCGGGAACAGGACTGGGAACAGAGATATACGGGGCATCATCCACGCCGAAGGCGTGTTCGTCGGTTAGGCTGGAAGGACGAGCAGTATCATCCACGCCGCAGGCGTGCGGGGTGGTTTTCCATCATCCGCGCCGGAGGCGCGTTCACCGTGGTGGCGCGGTGCGTGCGAGCTTGTACCGGAGATATTCAAAGTACTCCGGGCTGACGTGCGACGCCAGCACTTCCTCGATGACAGGCAAGAAATAGGCCAGCGAGCGAATCGTGCCCAGAGGCGGTGCTTCGGATGGCCGAATCAGGCGACGCGTAGCGGCCAGCACCAATGCATTTTCGATGACCTTCAGCGAAAGGCCGCGTTGATACAGTTGTATCGCCAGCAGACGGTCGGCACGGCGGACCATTCCCATCGTGCCCGGCGTCTTGCGGTACGCCTCCAGCACCTGACGAACATATTCTTCCTGGCCGTCCATGCTGGACATCCTTAGCCTTGCGGTTCGCGCAATGGTGGACCGTCGATCACGACGGTGTGGCAGTAATGCCGCAACCGGCTCAGCAAGGCCTCTACCATGGGCCGGTTGCCCAGAAAATTGGGCCACTCGTCGTAGACCAGATTCGTGGTGATGATTGTGGGACGCCGCCGGTAGCGTTCTTCCATCAGCTTGAAAAAGATGTTCGACTGCTCCGGTTTCAGATTCAAATATCCAAATTCGTCGATCAAAAGGACGTCCAGCCGCGCCAGACGATTCAGCAACTGCCGCGTCGAACGATCCGCCAGCGACGCATACATTTCATCGAACAGGTCCTGGGCCTTGATAAATTGACACCGGTAGCCGTTCTCCAACGCCTTCATCAGCAGGCCGGAAGCTAATCCGGTTTTGCCAACGGCTGTCTTGCCGACGAATACGATATTTTCCGCCTTAGCGATGAACTCCAGCTCCGCAAACCCGCGGATCTGTTTGCGGTTGACGCCCGGCTGGCGCGCGAAGGGGAACGTCTCCAGCGTCCAGCGCTCGGGCAGCTTGGCGCGCTGGATGCGCCACTCCAGTGCGCCCTCCTGCCGGGCCTGAAACTGCGCGCGCACCAGACGCGTGACAAAGTCCGAGTAGCTGATGTCGTCCTTGTCGGCGGCGCGCAACTGTTCGTCATAGATCTCCAGGATGCGCTTGAGCTTGAGGTTCTTCAGCAGTTGTTCCAGTTCTTCAGTCATCGTCCGGCCCCTCATCGAGCAGAAAGTATTCGCGCGTTACGCGGCGCAGGATCATCCTCTCCAGCCGGTCCAGATCGTAAAGCCCATAACGGGCGGCCTCTTCGACCGCTCCCACCAGCGGTTCGCGCGGATACTCGCGCACAAACCGCAGCAGTTGCCGCAGGGCAAGCGTGACCACCTTGCGGCTGCGCTGTTTCAACCCCATGACGTAGTCGGCCAGTTCCGGCGCGGCGGTGACGATGGCCAACTCTTCGGGATGCGGATCGGGACGTGCGTCTCTGTGACCGCGCGGCGGGCGGTGCTCCGCCAGCATCACGCGCTGGTGCTCGGCTTCGGCGATGCGCCGGTGTGTCACCAGCCGGCGGGCATCGAGCTGAATCTCGATCTTGTCCTTGGTTTCGCGCACCTCTACACGGCGCCCGATCCACTCCACCGGCACGGAATAGCGGTTGCTGTTCAACGCCACGTAGCCTTCGATATCCACCAGACGCTGCTGCAGCCGGTAGACTTCCGGAATCCACGCCGGCAGCGGCTTCAGATGCAGCCGCTCCACCGCGAACAGCTCTCGCGGAACCGCGCGGATGTGTTTCTTGTAAGTCGAGTTGACCTTGTCGCACCACTCCCGTGCCCGCTGATTCAGGTCCTCCCAACTGGAGAAAGTCCGCCCCGCCAGAAAGTTAGTCTCTATGAACCAGAACGGCCGCTCTACGCGCGCCGAACGATTGGTATTCCCAATCGCGTGCGCTACAAACTGAAAGCCGAAGCGCTCGCCAAAGGCGGCCATCTCCGGCACCGGCACCATGTCGCGTCCGCTGCCGCGCAGCACCACCACGTGCGTGTTATCGATCATGGTGCGGGCTGCCGCGCCGCCGAAGTAGCGCAGCGCTTCGGTGAGAAACACCTTGCAGTCGAAACGCCGGAAGGTGGGATAGCACTGGAAGAACAGCATCCGCGAATAGCACAGCACCGCAGACGCGGTCTGCACTCTGCGCTTCTTGCCGCCCAGTTCCAGATCGTGGGGAGACGTGTCGTGCTGAAGCTCCTCGCCAGGCGAAAAATCATAGCGCCCCGCCGGCACTGGCGGTGCGTAGCCGATTCCGTGCCGCCGGCAGAACGCCGTTACTGCCTGATACGACATCTCCGCGCCTGCAGCCACCAACTCCTCATGGACTCGCACGAGGTTCCCCTTGCACTTGTCGAAAAGCTCCAGGATCTGTTGCCGGTAGGGTTCGGCCTTTTCGGTTCGGTGTAACTCCGGCAGGGCGGTCGAGTTGGAGCGCAGGACTTTGCGCACCGCCACGCGCGAGATCCCCATCACCCGCGCGATCTCCCGTTTGCTCACGTGCTGCGCATTCAGTTCCAGAATCGTGGTGCGTTGCGCTTGACTCAACATGCGGTTTCTTCTCCGTCAAAACTTCTTCGTCGATGCGATGGAGTTGCTTTTGAATCCGATCGATCTGGTGCCGCGCGGCTTTCGATTGCTGGTCATCCAACTCTGCGGCAGCGGCGCCAGCCAGTCGCCGCTGCGCGCGGTTGACGATCGCCACTACCATCTCCAGATCGCGTAACAGTTCCGCGCCAGCCCCGGCTGGAGCTTTCTCCTGCGCCTGCCGCTGCGTTTTAAAAAACAGCTCGGGGTCATCCAGAATGCGTTTGCGGATCGCCGGCGAACCCTTGCGCCACGCAGCATAAAGTTGGCCCGCCTCACGCGTATCGCAGTGATACTGGGCGAAGATCACCGCTATCCGCTGGCAATCCTCCAGGCTTTGACGGGCCACCGGCACCAGAAATTTCAACGCCACCTGTGCCGGGATCTTGCCCTCGCGCACCTGCTGTTGGATCGCCTCCGGCAGAACCTCCACCAGAGCCAGCCGCCGGGATACCCAGCTCACGCTACGGTCGAAACGACGCGCTAACTCGTCGAGCCCATAGTCGAAGCGCCGCTCCAACTCCGCCAGTAACCAGCCAACCTCCAGCGCCGTCTCGTGTTCGCTCAGTCTCAGCGAGCGGTCCAGCAGCACTGCCGCAGCCTCGCTCATTGGCCATACCACTGCGTCCACCGTGTCTCGGCCCAGTTGCCCCAAAGCCGTGATCCGCTTATAGCCGTCGATGATCACGAAACGATCCGTTTGGCCTTCGGCTGCCACCACCACGATGGGCGTTTGCTGCCCGCTCTCTGCCAGCGACGCCAATAATCGCCGCTGCCGCCCCGGATGGTGTACTCGCAAGTGCTCCCAACGACGGTCGAGTTGATGAAACTCCAGTTGCATCAGACAGCCTGAATGTACGGCCGGCCCGCCTCCCGATCAATATCTACGCCTTTAAACCCGCGCCTGCTTCCAGCGGCGCTCCCTTTGGCGGACGCGCTCCACGGCCTGACGGCAAGCGTGCGAGCAATAATGCTGCAAGGGACTTCGCCGCTGGCGTGCGAACCCCTCGTAGCAGCCCGGCCGGTCGCAGGAATGATCGAAAAAAATGTTCCGGAGTGATTACCCTCGCGGCCCTGTTATCCGCCCCTTGCGCCGTTGGTTTGCGGTTCTTGACGCGCTGCCGATAACGCCGGCTTTGATCGGTCCGCTTCTCTTTGCCGGCCTTCGTCGCCCGATATCTCTGCTGCGCCTTCCATCTGGACCATTTCCGCGCCGCCTTCTGGCATTCCGCGCTGCAGTAGCGCTGGTTCGCCTGGCGTGGATGGAAGCGCTGCTCGCATCCTTTCAACAAACACAGGCGTGCCCGCGGGCGGCGTGCCGATCGCTTCGGCCGACCCTCTTGATTTTCGGGATGGCCTGTTAGATTCTCGGAAGGGCCCATGGGAGGTGATGACTCCCAGAAGCTCCAGCCCTGGAGGGGAATCCACTCCTCTCCGGGGCGCAAACCTCCGGCTCAGTTACGAATCAACACTCTAACCCAAAAGGGTCATCTGGCTAATTTGGAGTCTCCGACTTTCCGCCTGTTCGGAACGTCAGAACTGAAGACCATGCAGGTACTCGTCACGGATGGTGATCTTCTCGATCAACCCGTAGAAGTAATTGTCAACGCCTGGAACAGAAACATCATCCCTTGGTGGCTGTTGTTGCCGCAGGGCGTCTCGGGCGCGATTAAACGCCGCGGGGGAATCAAGCCGTTTCGTGAGGTCGCTCGCCATGGCCCGATTCCACTGGGAGGTGCGGTCCTGACGTCATCTGGTCGTCTTCCTTTTCGAGGCATTATTCACGTCTCGGGTATTAACATGCTGTGGCGCTCGTCTGAGTACTCGGTGCGTCACTCCGTTCGGAACGCAATGAAACTGGTCTCCCAACAGAACTTCTCCTCGGTAGCGTTTCCACTCATCGGAGCCGGCTCCGGCGGCGGTGCCCCTGAGCAAATTCAAGGATTCATGCTCGACGAGCTCTCGCGCATCGACTACGAGGGATCGGTCTATATTGTTCGATTTCGTGGCTGAGGATTCGGCCTGGGTCAGTTTTGGCGAGCAGAGCCGGGCCACTTTTCCCGAGCGCCGAAGTCGAGGAATTCTCGCAGAGATTCAGAAACCCGGATGGAAAGTGTCTGCTGCTGAGGCTTGCATTGCGTTCTTGACATGCTCTCTTCACCTTCAAAGGGTCGTAACCAGGGAATCCGCCGTTATGCCGGCGCCACGGCCGTTCATCCAGCAGGCCTCGTTGCGTTTTCATGCCAAGCCGAAGAGCGGGCAAGTGCACTCTGGACTGAAGCTCGGCATTTGCCGCCCCACTGATATCTGTTCCCAGTCGTTCCACGGCTGTTCCACCGGGCTCGACGCGGAACATCTTCAATCTCTGTGGAGTTCCCACTGTTCCCAGTGTTCCAAGGCTGGAAAGAGGGAATACAGAAAACTGCGCTAATAGCGCGAGCCTCGGGAACGGAGAACATAGGGAACAAGTTGAAAGCATTTGCCGGAATCTGGGAACAGACTGGGAACAGTACTGGGAACACCGGGAACAATTTAATCTTCCCTCTTCCGATATCTCCATTCCAATCGAGCGCCCTGCCGTTCTCGATAGCGCTCCCAGCCCAGGAAGCGTAGACAGCGGGCGGCGCGGTTTTTGTCTGACTGCGTCCACAGGCCCTGCGGCTTCTGCAGGCACCTCTCGAGTACCTCGCTGATCGAAACATCCGAGCGATCTTCCGCCCATCGGCCGATCACTTCTTCCCACGGGTCCCCTTCGTAACGCTCGGTCTGTTCGTCCGATGCCATGCGTACCAGTTCCGCCGAATCGAGCCACCAGACACAGCCCGCGTCAAACCTGGCCTTCGCTTCCGCCCACAATTGGTCGCGGTCACGAGCCAGAGTTTCCACGTCGATGCGGCCACAGGCAATTGGCCAGAAGCGGCGTCCGCCGGTCTCGTCGCGAAGGTAAGTGCTGTGGTTGACCGTGCCGGCAAAGACGCATTGTCTCGGTGACTCGACCAGCCGCATGCCGTACGGCGGCCGGAAGCGATCGGTGGTCCTACTCATGAACGCCTTGATCCGCGCCACCTCCGAGTGGCTCAGGCTGTCCAACTCCGACAACTCGATGATCCAAACGCCGCGAGTCTGCATGGCAGCGTCTTTGCTCCCGAGGTCCGCCAGTTCATCAGTGAAGAACTCACCGGCGAGCGTTTTCAGTGCGGTTGACTTACGGATTCCTTGCGGCCCTTCGAGAATCAGACAGCAATCCGCCTTGGCCCCGGGCCGCAAAATTCTTGCGGCCGCAGAGATCAGCCAACGCGATCCGACGGCTCGGGCGTACTCAGTGTCCTCGGATCCGAGATAGGAAGAAAGCCATGTGTCCACGCGTTGTACTCCGTCCCAGTCGAGGCCGTGAAGGTAAGTCTTCACGGGATGTATCGGGTGGTCGCGAGCTGCCGTCTGAATGGCCTGGCCCGCGACGTCAACGGTGACGAGGATTCCCTGCTTCTGAAGCCATTCCGCGGCAAGCCGGTCTTCGTGATCCGTCCACTCGCCTTTGGGCACGATTCCCCAGGGAGTTGGCTTCATGGCGACCGTTCCGTATGCGAATTCGTTGAACGCAAGCACGCCACCCCATTCCGGCGCATGCCGAAAGGCAGCGATGGCGTTTGCCAGCACCGGCAAGATGCGGCCTTCGGTGTTGTTCATGGGAGGCTTTCCTCGTATCAGGTCTGTTCTCCACGCCGAACTCGCGAAATCGACATGGGAGATTTCGTCCAGGACTCGATCCGGGCCAGCCACCGCGAGGTGGTTGTCGATGCCCTTGCCTTTGGCCAAGTCCCATTCGAGAAATCCGACCTGCGCGCCGCGACCTCGCAGGTGCGCGGCCAGTTCTGCGCGGGCGATACGCACTGGGGCTTTGGTGATAGCGTCCGCGTCGTACGTGATCACAACTTTGCGATCCTGCCAGGCGACCCACTCCAGGTCAGGAATCGTGCCTTTCACGTCGAGCCGGCTGCCGTCCGGTCCAACGGTTTTGCCAATGGTTCCGCGCCAGGCGTACACTCCAGACACGCCCACCGGCAGAAATCGGGCGTGGCTCGGCCCCCCGTGGTTTGCCAGACGCCAGAGGGCGAGCGTCTTAAATTCCCCTTCGGTGATCACGAGGGGCAGGGCAGAATCGCGCAATAACGATTGGCTTACTCCCGGCGGCAGATACAACATATTGGCACGCCCCGGCGCGCTAAGGTACTTCTGGCGTTCTTTGAGATTGCCGGCGAAATCGTGCCCGAAGTCGGGATGGTCGCGGCGCAGGCGATACTCGCGAACCTGGTTAGATTCCGGATGGAAATACGGAATGACCAGTCCTGCATAGTCGCCGCTTTTCCGGCCGACGACCTCAGCACCGGTTAACGAATCTACCCTCCGCAGTTGGGCACGGGCGGCTAAGGCGCGGTCAATCCACCGGCTTTCCAAAGCTGCGTAATCGGCGTCGGTCAGTTCGGATCCGATGAGATTGAGACCCCGACGTTGGAGCGTTTCTCTCCATTGTTCGCAGCCAACATATGCGTGTGCGCCGAGAGCATTTTCGTCTTTTCTTTGCTGGTCCTGGTGGTGTATACTTCCGTTGAGGAAATTCACTTTTCACCCCTTTGGGTCGATGGCCTGCGTTCGCGCGCGGGCCATTGCTGTTTCTGGGGTGCAATTCAATGCAGGGTAAACATACGGGACTTCGCAAGCTCTCGCCCGAGGATTTGGAGAGCCATGAGAATGCCTGAGAGCTCTCGAGAACGACTGTACTCGGCAGGAATTTCGGCCGGATTCGGGACTAACCCAAGGTTGTTTTCGAAAGTTGTCGATGAGCACGCGCTGCACTCCAATTGCACTCCATTAAGAGGCGCTCGCGGTGTACCGCTGTTTTTCCAGGTGTCTCGGTACTCTCCAAACCAACACCTGCGCTCTCTAAATGTCTGAAATTAAAGTGTCGTGTAACTTCCCAAGCTGGACGTCGCGGGTTCGAACCCCGTCTCCCGCTCCATCTTTTCAATAACTGGGAACATTGGCCATTTCAATTTCACTCCGTTCAGTCCGTTAACCTCACGGAGGTACTGCTAACACCTCCCTGGCAACCTCACGCCGACAGCTTGGTTGTTGTCTTTCGGGCCACCGCGGACTCGATCGCCCTGACCGCATTGCGCTTCTCCTCGCGGCTGGACTGTACGTAACCCCCGTATTAACGCCAATACCATGCCGGCGCCGTCGATTCGTACCAGTTCCGAGAGTGATTTGGTGCCCCAGCCGATCATCCGTACCCAAGCGCCTCCCTAATCTTGGTTCATTCGCAACTGCTCTAGAGTCACGCGGTACTAATCCCACAGCCGTTCGATGAAATCACCCAGCCCAGCACCTGCCGCTTCTCATAAACCGCCGCGTTCAGGCCGCTCTGGACATCCTCAGCTAAAGCTCAAACACTAGGATACGTTGGGCGTCCTCCGTCATTCGCTCGCAACGGGTCCCCAGTTCGTCCACGAACCTGTTGATCAACTCGCGATAGCATCTGCGCGCCTCACCGAGTTCCGTCTCAATCCGCGTGCCCGGCGCGAGCCGCCTGAATCTCGACTATTCGGTCCAGAATGGGCCCGGGGGATGCCCGGGCTGCGGCCGGGCGCGGCGACAACATCGGTGGCGCACGCGTTCGTGGCCGCCTTTTCCAACCTCGCGAGCCGTCCTAGCTCCTTTTGTTCTGCCCTCGTCTCACGGGTTTTACCGTTCCTTTCTCGCCTTTCAGCCTAGAGACCTCGGCGCGGGCGCTCAGTTCAAGAGTGGATTCTGTGAGCAATATTGCGAACCTCTTGGGTACGCCGTTGCCGGTTCGTCCGGGTTCGCCGCTTACCTTCATTCGGCATGCGCGTGTACTTCTCGGCGTCTTTCCCGCGGAATGCTTTCAAAACTTGCTGCCGGGCGCAAAACAGGCGGACTTTCAGGGTGTTCCAGTTGATCTGGTAGGTTCCTGGAGCGAGAGCCCTTCGACCTCCTTGAGGAGTTGAATGATTCGCTCCGTTTGAGGGACATTCGCCAGCAGTTATTAAAGTATATCAAGCAGCCTTCCGCTGCATCGTCGGACTCATGGGGGCCGCCTAATACGAGCCCCAGCGGCGGCTTCAAAGCAATTCAACTCCCATTTCACTTTTCGGAGAGGAACCAAGAATTGTGTCGTCGGGAAGCCCCTCGCACAGCAGTTGGCTTAACCCGGCAAGCCTGTCCCGGCCGCTTCTCGGGCGCCAGTTTTTCCGCCTGCCACCGGCTCAGCAAGGGCTGGTTCACTTTCCAATGCCAGATAGCCGCATGCCGCAACAACCAGGAACATGGTCAGCACTTCACTATCGCCGAGGTTGTATTCGAAGAATCCCTCCGCCATAGTCGCCAGCACGACAGCGATCGCGCCGTGAAGGATAAACTTCCGGTTACTGCGCTCAGGTCCCAAGGCCCGGATACCCCGGCTGAAATCGTAGAGCATCTGACCCAGCAGCCAGAGCAGAATCAGCAGGGTCGGAATTCCCCGCTCCGCCGCATACTCCAGGTAAATGTTGTGCAGGTGAATGTAAGATCCGACCGGCAGGGGCCTTGGTACGTCATCGGGGACCCAGTTCTCGAAATGAATGCGCGGCCCTTCCGGTCCAAGCCCGAATACCGGGTGCGCTTCAATCATCCTCAGCCCCGTCCGCCATGTCACGATTCGAAACTGGTTAGAATCGACTTGCTTCGGGCGTATCATGGACGTCACGCGATCCCGAATCACCCCGGGGGATACGACAAAAACCAGGCCTGCCGCAACCGGCAGCAATAGAACGGTCCACCTCTTCCAGTTCCACAACAAGTAGATTCCGCCCACCGCCGTCCCAATCCACACCGCCCGTGTTTCCCCAAGCACCACCGCCAACACCATCAGGCCCATGCAAGCCACCCAGAGCCAGCCGCGCTTGAACACGCCGGGGGCGAAACCCAGGTACGCGCAGATCATGAGGAGAGCGAACATCTCCTGCGCGGAAAACGTATTCCAGTGGCTCATGAAGCCGGTGATCCGCTCGCCGACATAAAAATCATAGGAGTTGCTTCCGGCCTGGTGCGCCTCCTGCACTTTCTGAACGAATTGCACCAGGCCGCGGATGCTTGTGATGCTCGCAAAGCCTGCCCATGTCAGAAAGAGCCATCGCACCAGCAGCAAATCGCGAAGCAGGGAGAACACGACCAGGAGTTCGCCGAACACGAAGAACTTGCGCACCTGGACCAGGCCCGCCGCACGATCCGGCGACAACACCAGCGAAACAATCGTGCCCAGCAGGAACAGGGCCAGCGGCACTCGAATGCGAGGCAGTCGCAACTTCTCGCCGGACAGCATCAGCGCAACCAGCGCAAGCCCCAGCAAAATCTGCGATGCAGCGATCGAAAAGAGAATGGAAACTGCCGAGCCGAACGTCAGCCAGCGCGCAGCCCGCGACATCATACTACCGGCCGGAGTCATTTGGATTGAACTAACAGTATGCCAGAGCCCTGTGGCGATTGCTGCTATTTTGCATCTTCGAAGGAGACACTCGATTCGGCGGCATATTTGCGGTAGTCGCGGAATTCGACTTCGTTCCGGGTGGACAGATCCGACGTCGTCATGAGAATTTCGGCGCGAAGCGGGAGCAAAAAAGAGTGGCCGCCGACTTCGGCGTAGTCATAGTCCAGACTTGTGATCGCTGAGCGGATCGGGAATCGCGGCGGCAAGGAGTCCGACTCCGCGACAATCCGCAAGACGGCGTGGGTTTCGCTATCGACGTACACAAAGCCGTGCTGTCCCGCGGTTGCGTCATAGGTTCCACCCGCTGGCCGGTAAACCTGCAGGTGCGCCTCCGAGTGTTCCACCGCCAGACGGAAGCGCAGCACATGCGCCGCCCGCTTGCGCAGCGTAGTCCAATGGTCCCACTCGATCGCGGCAAAATGCTCCGGCGAGAAAATGTGGGCCAGCAGGGTTCCGAATTCACCTTCCGTGATCGCTCCCCCGACGTCGCGATAGCGCCTCAACGATGACCGCCCGTTCACGGTGCGAAGCTGATAGTTCTCCTTCCGTTCGAAGAAAGTCAGCTTGATTTCGAGCGTATCCTTGCGCGCCCAGTAGCCGCGCACGTTTTCAAAACGCTGCACGACCTGGCTGCAAACGAAATCGGGAAGCGAGCGCACGTAGTTGAGGGCCTGCTCGCGAGCGTCGCGAATCAAAACGCTCCGCTCCTCATCCGAAGGAGCCGCAGCGTGCGCGAACTCGGGCGCTTCCACCGGCACTGGCAGCTCCGCCGAGGCGTCGCGCAGCCGCCGCAACTCGCCTACCGTTTTCGGACCGGCGCCGAGACTTTCCAGTTCTTCGACCACCCGGTCGTCCAAGCGTTCCGCCAGTTTGAACCCGGAAACCGCCTTGGCTGTCTGCCCGTCCTTTTCCGCGCGGGCGAGCGCGGACTGCACGCGTTCCACCACCAGCAGCACCCGAACGGGCGGTTCGCTTGCCAGGCCGACGGCCAGCGCCAGCAACGCTCCTGCCGTCCTGCCAGTCATGGCTCCACTATACTCCGCTGCGCTACTGCGCCGGCTTTTCCCCGCAGTACCGGACCACCCGCGCCCGCATCTGCCCGAAGTCCGTCGTCGCCATCGGCTCTTCGTAGGACACCACGCGCAGTTCACGAAACAGCCCCGGCACTTCCGCCGTGTCGAACACCACCGCGGCGCCGATGGACGCCGACTTCGTCGCATCGCGGTGGAAGCCCTCCAGGATCACCACGCCCCCCGGCCTTAGCGATCGCGTCACCGGCGCGACCAGCTCGCGGCCCCCCACGTACGACAGCACAATCAGGTCCCACCGGTCAGTGCCAAAGTCGAATTTCTCGTAGCCTTTGACCTCCGTCGTCAGCTTCACGCCGAGCTTCGCCGCGTTGGCCCGGGCCAGCGACACCGCCCGGTCCGCCGGATCGAAGCCCGTCACGTCCCAACCTTGCTGCGCCAGCCAGATCGCATTCCGCCCTTGCCCCATTCCCACATCCAGCGCCTGGCCGGGCTTGCGGCTCCTGGCCATCTCCACCAGGAACGCGTTCGGATTCGTGTTGAAGCGCGGCTGTTCGGCGGTCAGGATCCGGTTCCACCGCTCGATTTCCAGTTGTCTTCCCTGGCGGTCTTCCTGCGGATTCTGGCCGGATAGACCCACCACAGCCGCGATCAGGACCAGGAGGGAGCGACGGAAGCGAATAAACATCCCACTATCCACCTTCGGAGCCAAATTATACACGACCGCACCGCTCGGGAGTATCGTAGAAATGAACTTCAAGCGGCAGGAGGCGAGGAATGATGACAAGACGATCCGCGATGCGGCGGCTGGCCGGCATTGCGCCCGCGGGGTGGACGGCCAATGTGCTTCGCGCGCAACCAGCCGGTGCGCGCAAGATCGCATCGGGCGACTTTCAGCCCACCTGGGACTCGCTCAGGCAGTACAAAGCGCCGGATTGGTTTCGCGACGCCAAGTTCGGCATCTGGGCGCACTGGACCGCGCAATGCGTTCCCGAGCAGGGCGATTGGTACGCCCGCCAGATGTATATCCAGGGCCATCCGCAGTACCAATTTCATGTAGCTCACTACGGCCACCCGTCCAAATTCGGCTTCATGGAGATCGACAATCTTTGGAAGGCGGAAAGCTGGGAGCCGGAAGCGCTGATGCAGCTATACGTCAAAGCCGGAGCCCGCTATTTCGTCGGCCTCGCCAACCACCACGATAATTTCGATTGCTACAATTCCACGCACCACGCCTGGAACTCCGTGCGCATCGGACCGAAGAAAGACATCATCGGCACCTGGGCCAAAATCGCGCGCGGGCACGGCCTTCGCTTCGGGGTCACGAACCACTCCGCCCACGCCTGGCACTGGTTCCAAACCGCCTACGGCTACGATCCCGAAGGTCCGATGGCCGGCGTGCGTTACGACGGGTTTCTCACCAAGGCCGACGGCAACGGCAAGTGGTGGGACGGTCTGGACCCGCAGGAACTCTATACCGGCCCCAACATGCCCATGCCCAAGGGCCTGACCAGCATCAAAGAGGCCAACGACTGGCACCAGCAGCACGACCGCCGCTGGACCGAGGCGCCGCCGCCCGACAATCCCGAGTTCGTCAATCGCTGGTTTCTGCGCTGTCAGGATCTGCTCGACAAGTACCGCCCCGACCTGCTCTATTTCGACAACACCGAACTGCCGCTCGGCCAGGCCGGCCTCGATATCGCCGCGCACTTCTACAACGCCAACATGAAGAATCACGGCGGCCGCCTGGAAGCGGCGCTCACCTCGAAGGGCCTCTCGCCGGACCACACCGGCGCGATGGTCCTCGATATCGAGCGCGGACGCGCCGACAAGATCCTTCCCGCCGCCTGGCAGACCGACACCTGCATCGGGGACTGGCACTACCGCCGCGCCACTTTCGAAAATCACACCTACAAAACGGCGGACACCGTCATCAAAATGCTGGTCGATATCGTCAGCAAAAACGGGAATCTTCTGCTCAACATTCCATTGCGCGGCTCCGGCGCCATCGATGAAGACGAACGCAAAGTGCTGGACGGCCTCGCGGCGTGGATGCCCGCCAACGGAGAGGCCATCTTCGGCACGCGGCCGTTCACCGTTTCCGGCGAGGGACCGCCCGACGTCCGCAGCACCGGCAATTTCAACGAGCGCAACACGCGCCCGTACACGGCCGAGGATATTCGCTTCACCACCAAAGGCGACGTGCTCTACGCCATCGCGCTCGGCTGGCCCGCGGATGGGAAACTCACCATCAAGAGTCTCGCAGCCCGAAGCGCGCACTACCCCGGCGAGCCCGCGCGCGTGGAACTGCTGGGTAATCCCGGTTCCCTCCAGTTCGCGCGCGGCCCCGAGGGCCTCGTCGTCAACATGCCGGAACAGAAACCCAACCAGTACGCCTTCGCCCTGAAAATCGAGCCGCGGCGATAGCTGAATTTACGGCGACACCGCGAAGGATGCGGGCGCTTCGCCCGCTTCATAACGCCGCCACACGGTCTCGAATGCCGCCTCCAGGTGGCGCGTGAATCTCCGGCAATCGAACAGGGCCGCCGATTCCCGGTTCGCCCGAAGCTTCTCGCGAATCTCCGCCAGCCGCGCGCGCTCGCGCGCGAGGCCCATCGCCACCGCCGCGTAATCCTCGAGACCGCTCGTGACCAACTCCGGCAATCCCACGGCTCGCAGCAGACTCCCCGCAACCCGCGACGCAAACGCCACTCCCGCGCACGTGATAACCGGGCACCCGGCCCACAACGCATCGCTCGCCAGCGTGTGCGCATTGTACGGAAGCGTGTCCAGAAAAACGTCCGCCAGTTGCAGCCGTGCCAGGTGTTCGGGATTGGGCAGCGCCGGCGCGAATACCAATCGTTCCGCGCCGCCCGCAAGCCGCGCCTCCGCCTCACGCCGCAGGTTCGACACCATTTCCGGATTGGACGCGAGCAGCCACAACAGGCTCCCCGGCGATGCCTCGAGCAGGCGCATCCACGTCGGAAACAGCCCCGGCATCAACTTATATGACGCGTTGAAGCAGCAATACACGAAGCTCGTTTCGGGCAGCCCGCACTCCCCGCGGCTCGGAATACGGCTGGCGATCTTGCGCATTGAGTCGTTCACCTGGTAGCAGTCCGGCAGATATGCTATCTTCTCGGAGTAATACGGCTCCTCGCCGTCCGGTATCACGAACCGGTCCGCCACGATGTAATCTACAGCGTCCGTCCCCATCGTCCCCGGATATCCGAGATAGTTCACCTGGATGGGCGCCGGCCGCATCGCTACAATCGCGGGCCGCGCATCGCGCGTGTATCCCTTGAGGTCCACCAGAATATCCACGCCGTCCGCGCGAATCCGCCCCGCCGCCTCCGCATGCGACGCCTTTTCAAGGTCCACGAAATCGTCGAACCCCGCCACGAGGCGCCGGCGCATTGCGCTCCCATCGTCCGCGCCGTACGAGTATCCGAGCACTCGAAAGCGATCCCGGTCGTGCCGCTCGAATAACTCCGCCGTGAGGTGCGCGGTGGCGTGCTCCTGGAAATCCGCCGACAGGTAGCCGAGCGTGATCCTTCCCGCCGCGGCTGCTCCCGCCCTTTTCGCCATCGCGTTCGCACCGCCGTCCACATACTCGGCGGCCCACCGCCGCGCACACAGCCATTGCTGCCTCGCGGTCGTCTCCAGCGACAGAAATACGAACGGATTTACCGCCGCCTTCTGCGATTCCACTACCTCCACCAGTTGCCCGGTAATCTCTCCTATCGCCGACCAGTCGCACACCGACTGCATTCCCTGCACCAGTTCCGTCAGTGCCTCGGCGTATGCCGGATTCAGCGCGACCGCGGTTTGAAAACAGGCCACCGATTCGGCGAGCCTGCCCAGTTGCCGCAGCGCGCTGCCCAGGTTGCGATGCGCCTCGGAATACTGCGGCGACAGCCCGATCGCCCTTCGATAGCAGCCCACGCTTTCCTCGAACTCGCCCGCGATCTGGTGCGCGTTGCCCAAATTGTTGTGCGCCGCCGCGAAGTCCGGCGCAATCTCCACCGCGCGCCGGTACTGCTCCATGGCTTCCGCCGTCCGCCCCTCCTGCATCAGGACGTTACCCAAATCGTTCCGTGCCGCGGCCCCTCCCGGTTGGACGCGCGCCGCTCGCCGCAGCCACCGGATGGCCGCTTCCCGCTTCCCCTGCCGGTATGCCACGATGCCGAGCAGATGCAGCGTGTCCGCATGGTCTGGGTCGGCCAGAAGAATCTTCGAACAAACCTCGGATGCTTCCGCCAACCGGCCGCCGTCGCACAGCGACCGCGCCAGTTCCAGTGCTTCATTTGCCGTCAGCGGCCGTGCCACATTCTCTCCCGCCTCACATCTCGCGAAGGTCGACGCTGGGCACGCGCACATCCGGCAAGGGCACGCAGTCGCGGGCGGAAAAGTTCTGCACGTTCTTCAAAACGACCGTCGCCACGCCCGAGGCCTTCTGCGCCTTCACGCCGGTGAAATCCGCACCGCTCACGTGGTCGAGCACGAACGCCGGGCGCCGGTCCTCCTGCATGAAGGCCACCTCCACGTTGTCGAGTTCTACGCGCTGCGCATGGCGGATGAAAAACCCGTAAGCCGGAATCAGTCCGAACATGGATGGCTCCGGGTATTCCTTCTCCCGCTCCGGCGTATCGTAGGGCTGCCGCGGCGGCACTCCGCCGGTAGCACGGAAGAAGAAGGAATTCACCAGGTCCGCCGGCTGCTTCGCCACCTGGTCCAGCGTCAGCCCGCCCCGGTACCAGATGCGTATGTCGCTGAGCTTCACGTCTTCCACGTCGTGGCCCGGAATGCCGCTGATGATCGACCCGTAGCGCGGGTCGGCGTCATACGCGGTCACATGGCTGATGCTGATGCGCCGCACCGAGCCCACCTGGGTCCCCTCCGGCGCACGCATCCGGCTGCCGAGCCGGATGAAGATCGGCGCGTTCGAAACCTCCCGCATGGTGATGTTCGAAATGGAGACGTCTTCGATGTGCGATCCGTCCACGCTCTCGAGCGCCAGCCCGCGCGAGCGGTCGAACACCACGTTGGAGATCGTGATGTTGCGGAAATCGCCCTCGCTTTCCGTGCCGATCTTGATCCGCCCCGTGGGCCCGTCGCGGTCCGGCGCCTGCTTCACCGTCCGCTTGTAAGTGCCGTCCAGCAGCGATCCGATATCGTAGCCGCTCACCAGGCTGTTCGTGATGGTCACGCCCTCGGTGGCGCGCGCGAATCCCAGTGCGTGGCTTCCCTTCAGCACGATTGCATCGTCGTTGGGCGCATTCACGCTGGCATTCGAGATCCGCACATTGCGGCAGGAGTCGATATCGATCCCGTCCCGGTTGGTGTCGATTTTGAGATTGTCGATCGTCAGATTATCCACGCCCGTCGCCAGAATCCCGAAATGGCCGCCGTTGAGAATCGCGAAATCCCGCAACGTCACGTTGCGGCACAACTTCAGCGCGATGGCCTTGTCGCCGCCGCGCCCCTGTTCTCTACTCAAGGCCGTGCCTCGAATCAGCCCCGCCCCCACAATCGCGACGTTCTCGAGCGATTCGCCCCAGATCAGGCTGTTATGAAAATGGCTGTGGCCGAAGTCCTGAAACTTGTCCCACTCGGTTGGCTCCGCCGCGTCGTAGGCGGCAGCGTCGCGCGATGCCTCGAGGACCGATCCGGGCTCCAGTTGCAATGTGATATTGCTTCGCAGCCGGATGGAGCCGGTAACATAAGTGCCGGCCGGAAACACCACCGTCCCGCCGCCCGCAGCCGCCGCGGCATCGATCGCCTTGTTGATCGATTCGCGGTCCGGCGTTTTGCCGTCGCCCTTCGCGCCGAACGCCTTCACGTCAACCGTCGCCGTGAGCGCAGGCCACGCCGCCATCACCGACAGAACCAATGCTGCTACCACGTTTCTCGAGAGCAAACCGGTACCTTCCTTCGAGTACAATCTTACTCTCCGCGAAACTCGAAACCCCACCCCTCGCCCCTATGCCTGCCCCGCGGCCTCCCGCTGCAGAATCGCCTGCTTCCTCTCGATTCCCCACCGGTACCCGCCCGCGTCCCCGTCGCCTCGGATCACACGGTGGCACGGAATGGCCAGCGCCACCGGATTGGCCGCGCACGCGCGCGCCACCGCACGCACTGCCGCCGGCGATCCGATGCCCTCCGCCACCGCCTTGTACGACCTCACCTCACCGTACGGAATGGATTGCAAATACTTCCAGACCCGCGCCTGAAAGGCCGTCGCACGGATGTCGAGCGGCAGATCGAGCCGCGGCTGCCCGCCCGCCAGGTGCCTCCCGAGCGCCTCCATCCATCCGCGAAATTCGGCCGACGGCGCCTTCGCCATCGCTACCAGGCGAGCGCCCGGATATTCGGCCCGCAGCGCTTCCACCAGGTCCGCTTCCGTTTCGCCGAATTGGACGAAGCACAGTCCACGGTCCGTCGCGGCCATCAGCAGCAGCCCGGCGGGCGTCTTTGAGGCGGCGTAAGTGATCTCCGCGCGGCCGCCCCGCCGGTACTCTCCCGGCGTCATGCCCAGCCCCGCACCGGCGCGTTCGTATACGCGGCTGCCGGACCCGTAGCCGGCTTCGTACACAGCCGCGGTCACGTCCGGCGCAGACCGCAATTCGTTCTTGAGCCGGCGCATGCGGCAGGCATCGGCGTACTGTCTCGGCGTGAGTCCTATGGCTGCCTTGAACGTTCGTTGCAGGTGAAAGCGGCTCAGGCCCGCCGCCTTTGCCAGGGTGGCCAGGTCGGTTGCATCGTCAAGGTGGGCTTCGATGTACCGGCACACGCTCTGCACTATGCCGGCGGCCGGCGCGAGCGCGTCGAGCGGCCGGCAGCGCAGGCATGCCCGCATCCCGTCGCGTTCGGCCTCTGCCGCAGTTTCGTAAAACCGTACGTTCTTTTTGAGCGCCTGGCGCGATGGGCACCCCGGCCGGCAATACACGCCCGTGGTCACCACCCCGAAATAAAACTCGCCGTCGCGCGAAGCATCCCGGCTCTGCACCGCCTTCCAGCAATACTCTTGGTTCAACATACTTCTATCGTGCCCCTCGCGCCCGCGGCCCGCCATCCGCCGGTTGCGGTCAAATTCTGGCGAAGCAGCGCCGGAACTGCTCCTGCGCCAGCGACCCTGCCTCCTCCACCGCCGCTTCCACCCGCCGCCGCAGTTCCGCGGAATCCTGGTGCAGCGAGAGCGCCTCCATCGCGTCCCGAACATCCGGCGCGCGCCCGTTGCACGCGATCCCGATCAGAAACCCGATGGCCTCCTCCTGCCGCGACGCGCTTATTGAGCGCAGCAGCAGATAGCGCAGATCGGGATCGCGCGCCGCCTTCCATGCTTCCTGGAGGAGCGACAACGCGGCGGGATGCCGGCTGGCTCCCAGCGCCAGGGCGGCCTCTTCGCACACCGGACCCGCGCCCGCTTCCAGAAACCCCGCCAGAAACCGGAAGGCCGCCTGCCCTTCCAGCCCGAGCAGACCATCGAACACCTGCCCGATGACGCGCGGTTCCGCGTCCCCCGCGCGCGCTTTAAGCCGCAGCAGCAAGGCGGCTTCTTCGCCTTCCATTTGCGCTACGGCGCGCACCGCCTCCAGCCGCACCGTGTGCGCGGAGTCCGTCAACCCGTCCACCAGCGCGCGAAACGTCTCCGCGCGCGAGATGTCCGTCGCCGCCGCCAGTCCTAGAAGACAAATCCCGCGCAGAGGACCGGCCGTATCTTCCCTTCCCCCCCAAACGGCCTCCAACTGCACATGCCTCCCGGCCTTCAGGTACACCTGCGACTCCCGATATTCCAGCTCCGTCAAAGCGCGCGCGATCGCGTTCTTCCCCCAACACTGCGGATCGCGCCTGGCGCCATCTTCGAGCAGCCGGTCGAAAGCGCGGAGCAGATCCGGGATCAGTTCCCGCAGTTGCAGCGACGCGGTGAGCTTCGCCGCTTTGGCCGCGACCAGGCTGACCTTGTCGGCCAGCGCTTTCTTCAAAGCGGCCGCCGCCGCGGGCCCCGGAGACGCGCAGAGTTGTTCCAGCGCCTCCACCTCCGCTTCCACCCTGCGATGAGCCATACCAATTCAGCATAAGGGAGCGGCAACCTTTTCGGCCGTCCCGCATCCAAGGGTCATGAAACGAACCGGAAGCGCCGAATGGCGCGGCGATCTGAAGACGGGCAAAGGCTCTGTGTCCACCGCGAGCGGTGTACTGTCTCACACGCAATACTCGTTTGCGACGCGATTTGAAGACGGCAAGGGCACCAACCCGGAGGAACTGCTGGCCGCGGCCCACGCCGGATGCTTCTCGATGGCGCTTTCCGCGCAACTCGGGCAGGCCAACCTCACGGCCGAGTCCATCGAAACCACCTGCTCCATCTCTCTCGAAAAGCAGCCCGACGGCTTCGCCATCACCGAGAGTCATCTGGAAGTAAATGCGAAGGTGCCCGGCGCCACCCAGGAGCAGTTCGATAACGCCGTGCAGGCAGCCAAGGTCGGATGCCCCGTCTCGAAGCTCTACAAGGCGAACATCACCTTGAACGCGACACTCGCGTCGAGCTAAACTCCCGCGCGGAAAGGCGCAGTCCGCGCTATCTCCGCGTCAGGTACTCTTCGAAGAAATCAAGCTTCGCCTGGCTGTCGGCGGCAGCTATCGGTCCAGTCTTGTCTCCCAGTTCCATAATCACGGCCTTCTCTCCGTGGGCAGGCCACACCGGCAGGCCTCTCCCGTTGGGATCGCCGGTAGCGGCAAAGTTCGCCCAGTACGACGACATCAAATCGGCGACCTTTTGATCCGCATCCGTGAACGGACGGCGCGGCGCCGCGTACAGCGTGTTCAGAACGTAAGGCACTTCGCCGCTGTGAAAGGCGCCCAGGCGAGCGGCTTCGGGCCCCGGCAGGGCGTGATCGAAAAGGTACTCGAAGGCTTTCGTCTTCGACGTTTTAGAGCGCATCCTGGCCCACAGGTACATCGAGACGAGCGTCTGGTCGCGATTTGCCTGGGCCTGGGCGGCCGCCGCCTCCTGGTCGTTGGACGCGGGATACAAAGCCAGAAACTTGTCGGTCTCTTCCCCGTAGCGTTGCCGGGCCTGGTTGCGGAAGCTCTCGAGCGTCACCGCGCCTCGACCCGGAACAAGTCCGCCGAGTTCTCCGGTGTTCATGCCGGTTAGAATCGGGACGTCGTTCTGCTTTCCCTGCGCCACGGCCTCGTTGGCCGAAACCGGCAGGACGTGTCCATCCACGATCGGCGCGCTGGTGGCCGACGGCCCTCTGCCGCCGCCCGGCGCCGCTGCCGCCCGCTCGGTCAGCTTCTGCCAGCTCATCGCGCGCAGTTCCGCGATTGACTTCGCTCCCTTGGCTTCCGCGAACCGCTGTCCCGCCGCCTCCGCGTTCGCCAGCGTGGCCGCGTTCATCGTAATCCCCGCCCGTCCCAACGTGGACCCGCCGCTCTCTACGATGGCGCGCTGGAACAGCCCCCGCGCCAGGGGCGATGCGATCAGGTCATGCACCGACATTCCGCCCGCGGACTGCCCGGCGATGGTCACGCGATTCGCATCGCCGCCGAAGCGCGCGATATTCTCCCGCACCCATTTCAGCGCGGCAATTTGATCCAGCAGCCCGTAATTTCCCGAAACGTGGTCGCCGGACTCACCGCTCAGCTCCGGATGCACGAAGAACCCCATGATGTTCAACCGGTAATTGAAGGTCACCACCACCAAGCCCTTCTTCGCCAGTCCCTCGCCGTCGTAGAGCGGCACCGCCGCCGAGCCTTCGTTGAAAGCTCCGCCGTAAATATAGACGAACACCGGCCGCTTCTCCGTGGCTGACTTCGCGCCAGTCCACACATTGAGATAGAGGCAGTCCTCGCCGATCTCGTTGTGCGTCATGAACTCGTAAGTCCAGGGCTGGCGCTCCTCGGTCGAAATCGTCTGCATGCAGCTCGCCGAAAACTTGTCGCCCGTCCGCTCACCCTTCCAGGCGATGACGGGAGCCGGAGCGCGCCAGCGCAGATCGCCCACCGGCGGCGCCGCAAACGGCATCGCCTTGAACGCGAGGATGGCCGGGTCCTTGGCCGGAACGCCGGAAACAAGCCCGCCGGTGACCTGCACGGGCTGCTTGATCGCCGCCGCCAGCGGACCGGCCAAAACCATCGCCAGGATCGCCGTGCCTGCCTTCTCTTTGCGCTTCATGAATCTCCTTGATTACCGCTTTACCCGCCGCAGCACGATTGGCGCGGGAGCCTGGCCGCCGCGTCCTCCCCGCCCGCCGCCGCCAAACGACGGGTCGGCGCCCCGCGGGGCCGGCCCAATCGCCGGTCGCGGTCCGGTCTCCGCCGCAGGTGCCTGCCCGCCCCCGCGCCCGCCGCGCCCACCGGCGCCGCCCGTCCGCCGCAATTCGATTCGGTCACCGTCGATCGTGCCCGTGTAGGTCGTGTTCCCGGTCCGGAACGAGACATTTGAACTTTCCACCTTGCCGTCCTCGATCGTCCCGCCCGCATTGCCGCCTCCGCCGAAACCGCCGCCTCCCGAAGCTTCCACCTTGCCCGTCACGCTGCTCCCGTCCTGCTTGAATGTGTAAATCGAGTCCGCCTGGGCCCCCGCCAGCGCCATCGGGTTCCCACCCGTTGCATCCGCCGCGGCCGCGGCCGGCCTCCACAGGCCCGTAATCCCCGTGCCCTTCGGCACCTCGCGCTCCCATGCCGCCACCTGCGGGCGCAGCTTCACCGCTTTGCTGGTAAGCGCGGCCGCCGCCGCCGTCAGCCCCGGCGACGTCGCTTCCACCCTCACCGTCCCCGCCGTTTTCGAGGACTGCACCACCGCCATGCACAGCCCCGCGAACGCCTTCCGGTTCGCGCCAGGGTCGGGCTGATGATTCGTGGGATCGCCGTTGCCCGTCCCGATCACGCCGCCCGGCCCGGTCACCTTGAAGCTGACGTCGTGGTCTGTAACCGGCACCACCCGTCCCTGCGCGTCCTGCACCTCCACCGTGCAGACCGCCACGTCCTCGCCGTCCGCCTTGAGCTCGGTGCGGTCCGGTCGCAGCACCAGTTTGGCCGCCGGTCCCGTCGTCTCGCGCTTCGCCGTCAGTACCTGCTTGCCATCCTTGAAGCCGCGCGCCTCGATCGTCCCCGGCGCATACTTCACGATCCAGGAAAGGTGCTGGTCCTTCTCCATGTCCTTCGCGCCCAGGCTCTGCCCATTGTGGAACAGCTCCACCCGGTCGAGGTTGGAGTGCACCCACACCGCGATGTCCTGCCCTTCCAGCCCGGGCCAGTTCCAGTGCGGGAAAACATGCAGCACCGGCTTGTTCGTCCACCACGACTGGTAGTAGTAAAAGGTGTCCTTGGGAAACCCGCACGTGTCGATCACGCCGTACTGCGAGCTGATATTGGGCCACTGGTACGGCGACGGCTCTCCCCGGTAGTCGAACCCCGTCCACACGAAGCCCCCCGAAATATATGGCCGCGCGCTCACAAATCGCCACCACCCTTCCGCCGACGCGCGCCCAGTCGTCGTGTACGGATCATAGGAACTCACCGTCCCCTTCTCGCGGTCCGTCACGTACTGCCCGCGCGTGCCCACCGCGCTCACGTTCTCCGTCCCGATAATCCCCATCCTCGGATTGTTCTTGTGCCATGCCTCGGCCTGCGGGTCGGCGTAGTTGTAACCCATGACGTCGCACACCGCCAGGCCGCCCCGCCCCATGTAATCGCCCGCCGGCGGCGGCGCAATCGAAATCGGCCGCGAGCTGTCGTGCTTGAGCGCCGTCGCCTTCATCGAGGTCAGGATCTTCAGCCCCGTCTCGCTGACCGACACGCTCTCCTCGTTCCCCATCGACCAGATAAAGACGCTGGGATGATTGCGGTCGCGCCGCACCACGTTCTCAAACTGCGCCAGCCCCTCGGGGTTCGACGACAGCATGCGCGTCTCGTCCAGCACCAGCATCCCCAGTTCGTCGCAGGCGTCGAGCAGTTCCGGCGTCGGCGGATTGTGCGATGTGCGAATCCCGTTGCAGCCCATCTCCTGTAGCTTCCGCACCCGGAAAGACTGCATCGCGTCCGGCAGCGCCACCCCCACGCCCGCATGATCCTGGTGATTGCAGGTGCCCTTGACCTTGACGGCCTTGCCGTTGAGCAGGAAGCCCTGGTCGGGGTCGAACTTCAGGTCGCGGATGCCGAAGCGCGTCTCGTAGCGGTCCGTCACCGTCCCGCCGGATTCCACCTCCGTCACCAGCTTGTAGAGGTTCCGCTGCTCCAGCGACCACAGCGCCGGCTGCCGCACTACCACCTGCTGCTCGTAAGCCCGTTCGCCCAGCACCGGAATCGCCGCCGGTGTGCCGGCCGCCTTCCCCACCTCCCTGCCCCCAGGATCGAGCACCGTCGAGACGACCCGCACGTTGGCCGCCCCCGCGCCGTGATTCTCCACCTCCGTCTTGATCGACACCGTGGCCTGCCCCGGCTGGATTTTCGCCGCCGCCAGCGTGCCCCATTTCTTCACGTGCACCGGCGCCGTCTTCACCAGCCACACATGCCGGTAAATGCCCGCGCCTTCGTAGAACCAGCCGTCGCTCAACGTCGCATCCACGCGGACCAGCAGCACGTTGGGGGTGCCGGGAAGCGCAAAGTCGGTCACGTCGAAACTGAACGGATCGTATCCGCCGCTGTGCCGCCCGATGTAATAGCCGTTGAAGACCACCATGGTTTCGCGGTATGAGCCGTCGAATTCGATGGAGATGCGCCGGCCGGCATCGGACGCCGGCAGGTCGAAAACGCGCCGGTACCAGCCCACGCTGGTCTCCGGATAGTCGCGGCCCAGCGGGTACGAACCCTTGCTCGCCAGCGCCGGGTCGTTCTTGAATGGCAGTTCGATCGCCCAGTCGTGCGGAAGATCCACCGCCTTCCAGTCGCCATCGTCGTAAACCAGGTTGCTCGGAGACAGAAAGCCCCCGGTCTTCTGAAAACCGCCCGACCGGCCGGAGCCGAAACCGAAGTCCTTCGTCGCATCGTCGGCATGGCCGAAGTGAAAGCGCCAGCCGAAATCGAGGAGCATCCGCTCCCGCAGCGCGGCGGACTGCCCCGGAGCGTTCTGCGCCTGGGCCGACTGCGCCGCCGGCCCCATCTCCGTCATGGCGGCCGAGGCCGCCGGAAGCGATATGCCGCTCTTCAATACGTCGCGACGCGTAACTTTCATCTCCATCTCCCTGAGAACCGGGCAGGCCAATAACACGGCCCGCGTGCCCTCGACTGTAATCCCTATCATTCGCCAATTCAAGGACGAAACGCTTCGTCTCCGCCCGCGAAAAAATCCGCTTGCGCTCTGCCGTCGAACCAGTTACACTGTGTAACGTGACTGGCCGTAACAAGCAGCGCCCCCTCACCGAACTCCAGCAGGCCATCATCGACTTCCTCTGGAGCCACGGTCCCGCCACCGCCGACCAGGTGCGCGAAGCCCTCCTTCCCATCCACGCGCTGAAGGACTCCAGCGTCCGCACTCTCCTGCGCCGCCTCGAAGCGCAGGAGCATCTCAGCCACACCGTCAACGGCCAGACGTTCCTCTATCGGGCCAAGGCGCCCTCCCACAGCCTGGCCGCGCGCATGGTGCGCCAATTGATCGACCGCTTCTGGGCGGGGTCGGCGGAAGAGTTCGTCGTCGGCATGGTCGAAGAAAAGGTCCTCTCCGCCGAACAGCTCGAGCGCATAGCCAGAAAGGTCGGGAACCGCAAATGAATTCCCTGCTCCGGGTCCTCCTGGAATCTTCGCTCCGCATCGTCGCCGTCGCCGGACTGGCGGGTCTGGCGCTGAGCCTTGCGCGCGTCCGTGGCGGTGCCGCGAGACACGCCGTGTGGAGCGCCGTATTGTGCGCCATGCTGCTCATGCCGGTGCTTCCCCTTGTTGTCCCCCGGCTTCCGGCGCCCGTCCCCATGCCGTCGCTCCGCGGCGATTATGCGCCCGTGGTCGAGGTTCCGGAACTGGAGGCGGACATTTCCCCCGCGGCTCCCGCGAATCCCGCGACGCCGCACCCGACCGCCGACCGGATTTCCACGACGCCTGCCGAGTGGCTGGCAATCCTCTGGGCAGCCGGAGTCCTGTTTTTCCTTACCCGCTTTGCGGCCGGCTGGCTCGCAATGTACCGCATTGCGGGAAAGAGCGCCCAGGCCGACGGCTTGCACACCGCCATTCTCGAGTCGCCGCAGGTGGCCGTCCCTGTCACCATCGGAGCGATCTCGCCGAAGGTGATCCTCCCTTTGGGCTGGCGCGACTGGCCGGCTGACAAACTCCGCACCGTGCTCGCGCATGAACTCGCGCATGTCCGCCGGCGCGACCCTCTCACCTCCATGCTGGCCCACCTCAACCGCTGTCTCTTCTGGTTTCATCCCCTCGCGTGGTGGCTCGAACGGAGGCTGGCCCTCACCGCCGAGTTCGCAGCCGACGACGCGGCGATGAGCGGCTCCGGCGATGCGCGGTCCTACGCCGAGATGCTGCTCGACATGGCCAACACCGTGCGCCGCCGTCGCGGCCGCCTCGCCTGGCAGGGCGTCGGCGTCGATCGTCCGGGGCTGCTCGGCGAGCGCATCGCAAGAATCCTGCGCGAAGGGCCCGCTGGCCGCATTTCCCGCTCCCGCAAGATCTTCATCGGCGTCATGGTGTCTCGCCGCGGTCATCGTCGTCGCGGCCTGCCGGCAGCGATCGTTCTATACAGGCGCGCTACGGGAAGACCCCAGCTCCACCGCACAACTGGACCAACTGAAGACCGCCGAGGACTTCGCCGCCGCCGCGCGCCAAATGGCGACGTCTCGAGTCGCCGAACTCGAACGCCAGATTCAGCAGAATCCCGAAGACCTGAATGGCCGCAAAAAACTGATGTTGTACTACCAGGGCAAGGCCCACGAAGCCGCCTTCCGCGGGCAAAAGCTCTGGTTCGTCGAACATCATCCCGAAGACGAGGCCGCCATACGCGCCAACCCGGTATCCGACCCCGCCGGCGACCGCCAGGCCAAAACGCTTTGGCTTGCTGCCATCTCACGGCCCGATGTTTCGCCGGCCGTGCTTGGAAACGCCGCGGCATTCTTCGAAAATTACGATAAACCGCTCGCCGAACGCCTTCTGCTTCGCGCCGAAGCCGCCGATCCGAACGGCCGGTGGTCCGCCCGGCTCTATCGGCTCTACGCCTCTGCCATCACCGGACGCGATTCCGGCAGCGATTTCGCCGCCAGCGTTCGCAAGCGTCTCGCCGAATCGAGCGATGCCAGGTTCCTCGGCTCCATGGCGTTCCGAATGCTGCTCTCGGGCAACTGGCGGCAGGGCGGACAGGAGCGCGAGTCCGCATTCCTCCACCAGGCGGCGTCCTACGCAGAACGGGCGCTCACGCTCGACCCGAATCAGGAATCGGCGCATTCGGCGCTGGTGTTGATTCACAACATGCAGTGGAACGCGACCCTCCCGCCCGGCACGTTCCAGAAGCCGGTGGCCAACTGGTCTGATTCCCTTGCGGCCATGCCCGCCTCCGAGCGTTTCCGCTGGCTGGCCAAGATGTCGGAGGCGGCGTACCTGCACGGCGAATGGGCCGATAACGAGCACGACACCGGCAAAGCCAAGGAGGATTGGGAATGGGCCCGCAAGTACGCCCAACAGGCCCTGGAGCTTGCCGCCAAATTCACCGGCGATCCGAACTACGGCACAGCGGTCTACCAGGCCAACGTGACTCTCGGTATGGTTGCCATGCGCGTGGACCAGGATAAAAATGCTGCCATCGATTACCTGCTCGCCGCCTCCAAAGCGCCCGCAACCGACGAGCTTGCCTACAACATTCAGGACCTCGCCATGAAACTTCCCGTCGCCCTTCTGAAGTACGGCGGCCTGGACGGGCGCGAGGCCGTGATCGAATACCTGGAACGATTCGGCAAGGTCGTTCACCGCCACGACCTTCCCCTGCTCGAAAATGCCGCCCAATTGCGCAACGGCTACATGCCAGTCTGGTACCAATACCAGGCTGCAAAACTGAAATAGCCACGCTGATTCCGCCAACTCGAACGTATTCCGGCGGTGGCCGTATCACACGCGGCGACTCCTGCTTGCCGGACCCGGCGGTCCCGCTGCCCCTTCGCCGATCTACGCCGTGCCTATATCAAAAGTTGATCTTCAGGCCGAACTGGAATTGCCGGGCGTCGTGGGCCGCGGTGAAGGCCAGCGGATCGGTGGGGCTGCCGCGATGGCCTTCGATCGGATTGGGCAGGCTCGATAGAGGGACCGCGCCCACCACGTTGTTGACGCTCCGGAAATTGGTGCGGTTCAGAAGATTGAAACCTTCGGCGGTGAATTCCACGTTGTGCCGCGCCTCGGCGCCGAAAGGAAAGCGCCGCGTCAGGCGCATATCCACGGTGAAGAAATTCGGGCCGCGGCCGATGTTCCGGCCGGCGCCGAAGGGGCGGTGCACCGTGGGATGGCGGTCGCCGTAAATGTCCGTGCCGGTCAGGATGTTGAACGGGCGCGGAGAACTGGCCTGAACGATGGGCGATAGCGTGAAGTCGCGGAAAATGACGTTTTTCGAGGGCGACTCGAAGACGCCCGAAAACACGAAGCGTTGGCGCTGGTCGAAGCTCGAAAGGGCGCGCTCGTCGCGGGCATTCAACTGGTCCTGCGGCTCGAAGTCGCTGTTGAAATCGGTCACCTCGTCGATGGCCTTGCTGAACGTGTAGTGGGTGGTGAAGGACACGTTGCGGCTGAAGCGCTTGCTCACCTGGAGGACCAGGGCGTGATAGAACGAACTGGCGGTGGACTCCTCCACGTTGTTCTGCAGGATGGCCGGGTTATAAAAGCCGAAGGTGGGCTGCCCACTGGGGAGGCGGCCGGTGTAGAACAGGTTGCGGTCGAGAATGCGGGGCAGGCGGATGCCGCGGGTGTATTCGTAGCTCGCCGAGAGGGCAACCGATCCGATACCATGCTCGATCTCAAGGCTGGCCTGCTGCGCGTAGGGGTTCACATAATCGTCCGTGATGCCGAACAGAACGCGGCCGAAGGCGTTGGGACCGGGCTCGAGTCCGAATTGCGTCAGGTCCGAGCGGGCGATCGTCCGGCTGCCGATGACGCCCTGCGCTGCCAGCGTCTGGTAAATGTCGAAGGACTTCAGCGGCTGCCCCGTGCGCGGATTGTTGAGGCCCGGAATGCCGAGCGCGGTGATGGCGACCTGGGCGATCTGAACGCCGTCGAGAGTGGCGGGCAAATTGACAATCTGCGCGTTGATTTGCGAATAGTACAGGCCCGCGCCGCCGCGGATCACGGTTTTGCCGCCCGCAAACGGGGTCCAGGCGAAGCCGAGGCGGGGCGCGAGATTGTTCTTGTCGGTGTGGAGCGGCGGCGGCTCGCCTTCGAGGTCGTAGCGCAGCCCGACGTTCAGCACGAAGCGCGGCGTCACCTTCCACGAATCCTGCACGAAGAAGCCGGCGCGCTTGAACCAGGCGGTCCAGTTAGGATCGCCGAAGCCCTGCTGGTACAGGTCGGGCAGGCCGAGGTTGTAGGATTGCAGCGCGCTGATCGGCTGGCTCAGATTGGCGATGAGGGCGGACTGTCCCAACGCGGTCAGGGTGGCGGCCAGGGTGGCGGCGGCGTTGGGATCGCCGGTGAGTTGCGGAAGCAGCAGGCCCAGCGGAATCTGCGAGCCGAAGTTGAAGCGGCCGCCGAAAAAGGTTTCCGAGCGGACGACGTCGCGCACCGGATTGATGTCCACTCCGAATTTCACCGAGTGGCTGCCGGACACGACATTGAGGTTCTGCTGCAACTGGTAGTGACGCTCGAATGTGGTGGAGGGCAGGAAAATCTCGCGCCCGAATGAGCCGAAGCCGGAGATGGTGATGTCCGGCCCGTAAGGATCGTTGGGGATCACGCCAAGGCGGTCGTAGCCGAACATGATGCGCGTTTCCGACACCCAGCGATCGTTGAGGATGGCGGTATTCGCGGCCATCACGGTGCCGTCCCAGTTGTGAATGCTGCGTCCCCGATTGAACCCGATCAATGCGCCGAGCTGCGCGTTTTCATTGGCGCTGTTGGCGAAATTGCCGCGAAAGAAGAGAGTATCGCGCGGGCTGAAATGGTGGTCCAGGCGGGCCGCCACCTGGTTGACGGACTCGCTGAAGGGAAAGGTTCCGCTGTTTTCGTTGAAGAGGCGCAGGGTAGATGGGAAGTTATTGGTGATGAGGTATCTGCGCATTAGCGGTCCGAAAGCCTGCAACTGCGGGATGGGTGCGTGGTCGAAGAAATCGGCAAGCTGCTGCTGGGAGGGGGTCAGGCTGGCGAAGGCGCTGCGGTCCTGAAGAATCGGCACGAAGGACGTTTCGTGGCGGTCCAGCCGTTCGTAGCCGAGGAACAGGAACGTGCGGTCCCGCTGCAGTGGGCCGCTTCCGGTAGCGCCGTACTGGCCGCGGGTGAAGGCGGATTTGGCGGGGTCGAAGAAATTGCGGGCCTGGAGGTCGCGGTGGCGGAGGAAGCCGAACACGTTGCCGTGAAGACCGTTGGTTCCGCCCTTCGTAATGATGTTGACGGTGCCGCCGAAGGCGTTGCCGAATTCGGCCGCGAAGCTGTTGCGGTTGATTTGAAACTCCTGCACGGCCTCCTGGCTCACGGAGGCGCGCAGGCCGCCGGAGTTCATGTAATTCTCCACGCCGTCCACGGTGAAGTTATTGCCGCGGCCGTTGCTGCCGCCGAAGCTCAGGCCGGACTGCGGCGCCTGAATGACGCGGTAGTCGTTGCTGTCCACCAGGCTGCTGGTCTCCACCACGCCCGGCGCGAGCAGCGCGAAATCCAGGTAGTTGCGCCGGTTGATCGGAAGGTTCTGGATGCGCTGCTGGTTGAGGGTGGTGGCCTGCTGGGTGCGCTCGGTCTCGACCACGGGAGCTTCCGCCAGCACGGTTACTTCGGTGGTGACCGCGCCCACTTCCAGTTGAACGTGCAGGGAAAGGGTCTGCCCCACCTCCACCACCATGCCTTCTACTACGCGGGTGGTGAAGCCGGGCGCCTCGGCGCGCAGCGAGTAAGTGCCGGGAGGAAGCAGCGGCAGGCGGAACTCTCCACTGTCGCCGCTTGTTGCGGTTCGAGTCAGGCCCCGATCGGGAGAGAGCACGGTTACTCGGGCTCCCCGAATGACGGCCCCGTTGGCGTCCGTCACCGTACCGGTCACATCGCCGGCGCTAGCCTGCGCCTGGGCGAAAGCGGTTGTTCCGGCTAATACGATAGCCGCCGCAAGCAGACATGGCTTGGAAAGAAACATAGGAGTCCCCCTGGGTATAAGTCGAACCAGTTCTAGCAGAAAAAAAAGTGGTTGAAAAGGGACAAAAGGAGCGTCATCGCACTCTTTGCGGCCGGAGGACGGCCAATGGCGACTTGAGGCGGCCTGACTGGCGGACGGCCGCCAGCCCTACCATGGCCGCGGTTACGACCAGCACGGCGAGGGCCGTCTCGTGAATTTCGAGCGCCCGCTTGAACGGAATGGCGGCGGCGCCGTAGACCAGCACCAGGTGGGCCCAGTACACGAGAAGCGAGCTTTTCCCGAGACATGCCACCCAGCTCCAACCCGCCCCGCTGCGAAAGCCGGTCCACAGGTAGATGGCCCCCATGATCAGCAGCATCAAGCCGAGGCGGATGACGATGAGCGCGGGACTGTCGGTCCAAAAGTTCGACTTGGGATATATCGAAAAAGGAATGTTGGAGAAATACTGCCCGGAGACGACCAAACCCAGTCCCAGGGCTGCGGCCCATTGCATGAACTGGTTGAGACCCTCTTCGGCCATGCGCCTGACCACCGCGCCGGCGCTAAGGCCGAAGGCGACGTAGGCGGCGCAGGGAAAGAGCGGAAACCGGCTGTTTCCGGCTCCGGCGGCGACGTAGTCGCGGATCAGTTGCGGGACACCCGCCCAGGGGAGGTTGGCGACGACAGGGGCGGCGGCCGCTATGGCCAGTCCGGCCACGGCGGCGAGGCGCACCCGGTCCCGGCCCTGGAAAATGGCCAGCACGGAGACGGCCAGCATGGCGGCGCCCATGCAGTTCAAGATGTCCACGCGGAGGATCTCGTGCCAGTCTACACGCGGCGTAAAGACCCAGTTGGTGAAGCGAAACAGGTAGGCGATGCCGAGGATATAGCCGGCGCGGCGCAGTGAGACAAGCCATCGGCGCGCGGCCGTCAGTCCTTTCCGGTCGAGGCCTTCCATTTGAAAGCCGAAGGTCATCCCCGCCATGAACAGAAACAGCGGCGCGGCCATTCCGCCGACGAACTGCGAAAGCTTGTACGTACCGCTGGAGCGAACATCCAGGCGCGCCAGGGAGTTGAAAACGTGGCACTGAATCATGACGAGGACGGCGAGTCCTCGCATCCAGTCGAGAAATGGGAGTCGCTTCACAAGAACATGCCGCGGGCGGCATACCCATAATAGCGGTTCCTGGAAGAGGTTGAGAATCGCGCCCCTGTTAGAATAAATGATCCGTGCGCGAAGCCGTCACGACTTTCCTCACCCATTTTCCGGTGGTCACCCTGTTTGGAGTTATTGGAATCGGCTACCTGGTCGGACAACTGCGCATTTTCGGGTTCCGGCTGGGCGTCGCGGGCGTGCTGTTTGTGGGGCTCGCGGCGGGCGCGCTCGGGCCGGACGTGGCGCTGCCCTCCATCGTTTCCACGGTGGGGCTGATCCTTTTCATCTACACGATCGGGATACAGTTCGGGCCCACGTTTGTAAATCCCTTCCGCCGCTCGGGCGCGCGGGAGAACCTGTTCTGCATCGCCATGCTGGTGCTGGGCGTGGGGTTCGCGCTGGCGGTGGCGTTGTGGCAGAGGCTGCCCGGACCCACGCTGGCGGGCCTGTTTTCCGGCGCGCTGACAAACGCTCCGGCGCTGGCGGCGGCGCAGGAAGTGCTCCGCGACAACAACCGCGCGCTGGGCCCGGCGGAATTGCAGCGGATCGTGGACCAGCCGGTGATCGCGTTCGGCCTCGCCTATCCGTTCGGCGTCCTGGGCGTGATGCTGAGCTTTCAACTCTACCGCACCGTCTTCCGCATCCGGCCCGCGCGCCCCGAGCCGGGCGAGCCGATCGAGGTGCGCGACTTCGTCGTGCAGAACCCCGGCATCGCCGGGCAGAGCGTGGCCGACGTGTTGCGGCTGCACAAGGATCTCGGCTTCGTCATCAGCCGCATTCGCCACGGCAGCGAGACCACGCTCGCCACGGCCGAATCGAAACTGGAACTGGGCGACGTGGTGGCGGTGGTGGGCACGCGGCTGGCCTTCGAACGGGCGCGGCATATCTTCGGGGAGCCCACCGAGATGCATATCGAGCAGGACCGCAGCGTGCTGGACTACCGGCGCGTTTTTGTTTCGCGCTCGGAAGTGGTGGGCAAGCGCATCGGCGACCTGGATTTGCAAAACTCGCTGTCGGCGACGATCACGCGCTTGCGGCGGGGCGACGTGGACATCGTGCCGACTTCCGAGACGCGGCTCGAGTTCGGCGACCGGGTGCGCGTGTTGACGCCGCCGGCCAACTTCGACGTCGTGTCCACTTTCTTCGGCGATTCCATACGGGGCACGGCCGAGACGGACTTCGGATCGGTCGGGCTCGGTATGGCGCTGGGCGTGATTCTCGGGCTCATTCCGCTGCCTCTGCCCGGAGGCGCGGTGCTGCGGCTCGGCCTGGCCGGCGGGCCGCTGATCGCAGGCCTGGTGTTGGGACGCATGCAGCGCACCGGGCCGATCCGCTGGATCATTCCGCTGAGCGCGAACCTGACGCTGCGGCAGATCGGCCTCGTGCTGTTTCAGGCGGGGGTCGGGACGCGCGCCGGTTACGGCTTCGCCGAGACGGTGAGCACCAGCGGCATCTCGATGATCGCGGGCGGCGCGGCTATCACGGCCGGAGTGGCGCTGGTCAGCCTGGTGTTGGGACACCGGCTGCTCAAGCTGCCGTTCGAATCGGCCATGGGGCTGGTGTGCGCCATTCATACCGAGCCGGCCAGCTTGGCGTTCGCCAGCCTCGCGGCCAATTCCGACGCCCCGCAGGCGTCCTACGCGCGCGTGTTTCCGGTGTGTACGGTGGCCAAGATCGTGCTCGCGCAACTGCTCGTGCTGTGGAAGTAGCCATGCCGGGCGAGACGGATTTGCAAACCCTGCTGCGCAGCATGGAACCGGTGCTGGATCCTGGCGAATTCGTGTTCGCCACCTGCGCGGGCGAGGTCCCGGCGGAAGCCCTGTGCCTGTTCCGGGAGCGCGAGGGCACCAGCCTGATTCTGCGCCGCGAGGAGGCGGAGCGGCTCGGCCTGCCGCACACGTACCGGTGCCGCATGATCACGCTGACGGTTCATTCCAGCCTGGAAGCGGTAGGACTCCTCGCGGCGGTGGCCGCGCGCCTGGCGGCGGAGAAGATCGCCGTCAATTCGGTTTCCGCGTGGCATCACGATCACCTCTTCGTTCGTGCCGAAGACGCGGCGCGCGCCGTGGCGGTGTTGCGTGCGCTAGCGGCGCGCGAAGAGGCTACGGAGCGCGGACCAGCACCGGCGCGGCGCGAACAGCAAGGGCGCGATGGCAAATGATGCGAGTACATCCGGGATGTAGTGCATCCCGGTGGTGATGCAGCTCACCGCAATGGCGGCTGCATAAATCAGTCCGAGCCATGCGGGGCGGATGACGCGCGCCAGCAGGATGGCCCAAAGCACGTGGAAGGAAGGGAAGGCGGCGGACGGCGGGCAGGCGTCCCGCTCGAAGCGTAGCAGGTGCGCGATCCAGCCCGAGGCTTCGAGCGGACGCCGCGGGGCGCTCGACGGCATGATCCAGTAGAAGGGAAAGACCACGGCCATCGCCACCCATGCCGACACTCTCAGTTGCCGGAGGTCGCGGCGCGTGCGGACGAAGAAGGGGGCGGCGGCGACAACCACGTAGATGCTCTGGTAGATGATGCTGGTCCAGGAGTAAATGGGGAGCCGGTCCTCGAAAGCGAACTGGAAGGGACGGCCTTGCAGGTGCAGGGCGGCGGTGAAGAAGTAGAGGGCCACCCAGGGAAGGAGCACCGACGGAATAAACAGGAGCCGGTCGCGAAGGGTGGGCGGTTCGAGGTCGGAATGGACGGGGACCGCCGCGATCCGTTGCGCCGGTGGGTCCCAAAGCCTGGCAGGCATCATGATCCCAGAATACGAACCCGGCGGGCTGAGGTTGTCACCGCGCGCGCAGGCGAATGTCGGAAGCGTGCAATTCGATTGTCACGGAATTGTCAGCTCCCCGGGTCAGAAGGTTCGCGCGTGCTCCTTGTCCACGCCGAAAGCCGCCCCCTGGCCGTGGCAGACGGCGCAGGACTCGCCCAGGGTGGCGCTGGTCATCAGGAAAGCGTGCGCCGAGGCGTCTTTGGCGGTGTGGCACGCCGTGCAGGCGGCGGTGACCGGCGGCGTTGGATTGATGAAGGCCCGCGGGTTGTTCACGGCGATGCGGGTGTCGGGAAGGGGCGGAACGTGGGAGGCGTTCACGTGGCACTTGCCGCAGTCGCGCAGGTCGCCGGGAAAACGCACGTCGCTGAAGTCGTTCCGACTCCCGCCGAAGCCATAGACGATGAACGGCGTCATCTGCCCGCCCGCTTCGGCCTCGTCGCCGGTGTGGAGGCGGTGGATGAGCACCGGGAAGTCGATGGATTGGGCGGGAGCGGCGCTGGCTGGACGCCGCGCGGCATCGGTGGCGGTTGGGTTGTGGCAGAGCAGGCAGTACTGCACGTTCTGACGGATCCCGCCGTGCGCGGAAATCCGGTAGTGGCAGGCATTGCAGTCCTGCTGGACCGCTTCGACAGGATGCGGCGAAACCGGCGAGCCATCCACCGAGAATGGCAGGAGCTTGTTGAAGCCCACGTCGCGGACGGTCTGCTCGATGACGGTGCCCGGCAGAACTGCCTGGTTGCGGTAACCTTCGATGCCGATGGTGTAAGTGCCCTTAGCATCTGCGGGGATCGCCGCCTTGAATGTATAAGTGTAAGTGCCGGCCTCTCCGCTGGCCGTGGCGCCGATCGCGCTTTCACTTACTAAGTTCGAATAATCGGCGGCGGGCCCGGCCAGCAGCAGGTTCAGCAGGTTCATCTTACTCGCGTCGATGGCGTTACCTTGGTTGTCCTTGACGCTGAAGGTCACGGTCGGCTTGGACCCGGCAGCGGTGCCGGTGACGCCGATCAGCTTGAAGACGACACCAGGAAGCAGGCCCGGCGTCCACTCGGGAATCACGTGTGCGCCCAGGATGGAGGCGTCGAGCGGCAATTCGCCCTGCGGCACGTGGCACATGGCGCACTGGTTATCGCTGACCGGCAGGCCGCCCGCGTGATTCAGTCCGGTTTGAAAGTTCACGTTGTCGTGGCAGGCGCCGCACGCCCTGGAATTCGGCTTCGTCAGCCACCAGTTGGCATTGACGGGCGCGGGCTCTGTAGCCTGGCCGGGATCGGCCGCCTCGCTGACGGGAATGGCGGTGGCCCCGCCCGGTCCCGCAGTGGGATCGCCGGTGCCCGGGAACACAGGCGTCACGGTGGTATCGCCGCTATCCGAGCCGGGAACGCTGTTGCCGCCGGAAACGTGCAGCGGCGCAGGCGGGAGGCCGGCCGAGGCCCCGGCTGTTCCGGCGGTGGATTTGCGCGGATAGGCGCCCTGCTCGTGACACATCTGGCAGTTGCGCGGGTCGGCGGGAAACACGACAGTCGAATAATCGTTGACGCCCTGCTGGAACCCGATAATTTGATATGGCGTGCCGGCCTGCACGCTGGGCAGGCTGGAGCCCATGTGGATCTTGTGGACCATCACTGCCAGATCGATGCTGTTGCCGGTGTCCGGATCTACTGTGTCCGTGCCGTTTCCGCCGGGGTTGTGGCACATGACGCAGAGAGCCACCAGGCGGCGCGAACCGCCGTGAGCGGCCAGCGGATCGTGGCAGCGGTTGCAGCTTTGGGTGGCGACCACATCGTGCGTGTCGGTGATGGCGCCGCCGCCGGGCACGAAGGTGAACACATCGTCCGCGTAATTAGTGCCCAAATCGAACTCGCTGAGGTTGCGGGAGGCGTAGACCCCGATGCGCACGGTCTGCGACATATCGAAACCCGAGGGCACCTTGGTTTGAAACCGGTAGGTGTAGGCATCGTTTGCCGCAGTGATGGCGCCACCCGTATCGGCCGCGGGCTGCACGGCGCGACTGCCGTTGATGGGGCTGGTCTGCGCGCGCGTGGTGAGCGCGACCCAGTCGTGCCCGCCCTTGGGAATGTAGGCGGCGACGAAGCTGGTACTGACGGTCCCAGGCGTGTTGATTCCCTGCACGTCGAGGGCGAGGCCCCGCGGATCGGTCACCCTGAAACCGGCAGTGATGACGCCGTCGGCTCCGATGGTCGCGCCGGTGATCTTGACGGAGAGGCCCGGACGCACGAAATTCACCAGATTCGGGTCCGCGTAGAACGCTCGTTCGTGCGCGTTGAAGGGGCGCCCGCCGGAGCCGTTCAACGCGGCGGCGGCGAGTGCAAGGAGAAACGGTCCAGCCTTGGTCAATTCGCTTCCTCCAGCTCTCAGTCTAGGTACAAAACCGCTCAAAGGAACACGGACCGGCGGCGATCCTGAGCCGTACTGTGTTCCTGCTCGCACAAAGACCAGGAGAAATGTGCCGCACAGACATTCGCAAAATCAATTGGCGCGAAACAGGCGCAGACCCGGATCACTGTTTACAAAATTTCAGGCGGTGAGCGGCCCAAAAGGCGAGCGCGGCGGCGGCGAAGGGCACGGTAAGGTGAGCGAGGCCGATGTGGCCAAGGTCGCGATGCGGGCAGAAGAAGAACAGCACCGCGGCTCCGGTGAGCCCGCCGGTGAAGGCCACCGTGACCACCACCTGCGCGCGGGAGAGGAATTCGCCGCGGCGGACGATCCAGAAGACGATGGCGGAGAGCACGATGGCGTGGCCGAGTCCGATGGAGAGGCACGTGACCACGGCGCGCGCGAAATGATCGTAGTAAGCGAGCGGATAAAGAAAGCTGCCCGCGCCGAGCAGGATGGCGGAGACCAGCATCGGAACACGCAGAGGGACGGGTAGCAGGGCCGCGGGAACCATCAACCGCGAAATCATGACCGCGCACAAGGCGATGCCGCCCGCAAGCCCGGCGGTGAACCAAACGCGCTGGGCGGGAGTGTCGGCTTTCCATCCGGCGAGGCCGAGGAGCGAGGCGCCGACGGCCACTACCAGCAGCGATGCGGCCACCAGGGCGAGCACGTATACCCACGCCGGTGCGAGCGGGCGGACGGCGGCGAGCCCGCTGGTGATGGCGGCGACGATGCGCTGCTCGGTGGCGGGATTGACGGCGGCTTCCGGCGTCATGGCACCAATCTCATTCAGTTCGGAACAGGCCGCGCAGGAGCGCAGGTGCTCCAGCAGTTCGGGCGTCGGCGGCCGGCCCGAGGCCATCCAGAGGCAAGCCTGGTCGCAGTTCATGGCGTAGCCCCCCGGCTCGCGCCTTCGAGCGATGCGCGCAGGCGGCGGTAGGCGCGGTGCGCTTTCTGCTTGACCGCGCCGACGGTCGAGGATGTGGCGCGGGCCACCTCTTCAAGGCTCATTCCAGAGCCCTTCAACATGAGCAGCACCTCGCGCTGCGCCTCCGGAAGGCCGCAAAGAATTTCCGCGACCGGCCGCCTTGGCGCCTCGGCCTCGGGGGCCGCGACTTCCGGGAGTGTTTCGACGTGAAGCTCGCGCGAGCGGAAGCGCGCGCGCCGGCGCCAGGCATCGAGCCGTGCATTGCGCGCCACCGCGTATAGCCAGGGCGTAGCGGCGGCGCCGGGACGATAGGTGTGACGCGCCTTGTGCACGCGCATCCAGATCTCCTGAAGGATGTCGTCGATGTCCTGCGGAGGGTCGCCCTGGCGGAGACAGAAACGGACAAACATGGGGGACGCGGCGCGCACCAGTCCTGCCGCCGCTGCCGTGTCCCCCTGCTGGTAGAGGCCGAGCAGCCGTTCCAATTCGGATTCCGGTACCGGTTCGCCGCGCTCCGGCATTACCTCCCCAAGCCTGTAAGGGAGCATAGCAAGGACGATGCGAACCGCGCCGGGTGAGCGTTGCGCACGAGCGGACTTACCGGGCCGCCAGTCCAACGGCTGAAGCCGGGAGCATGACTGTCTGCAGGGCCGCGAGGCTGCCGTCATTGGCTACGCGGAAGACGGAAACGGTGTTGCCGGCCAGCGCGTAGAGAAATTTGCTGTTGACGCTGAAGGCGAGGTCGACGGTCGGGGTACCGGAAGGCGTGTGACCTGCGGCGGCCTTGAGGAGGGTGAGGGAATCGTCCTGCCCGATTTCGAGGCTGCTGATGGAACTGCTGCCGGTGTTGGCGATGTAGGCATACTTGCCGTTGTCGGTGATCGCGGCCCAGCAGGCCGCCGTTTCACCGGTGGCAAGCGCGGAAGTGACCGCAGTTACGGAGCCATCTTTTTCGGCTCGATAGCTCGTTATGGTGCTGCCGTTGGGCGCGCCCCCCGCGGCTTCGGTCACGACGAGCAAGTTGAATTTCGCGACGGCGAAGCCAAAGGGCGTGGCGCCGGCGGAGGCATGGGTAGACGCGGAACCGATCATGCCGTCGTCAACCGGGAAGGTCGCGATGGTGTTGGTACCTTTCTCGGTGACCACCAGAACCGCGCCATGGAGAGCGAAGGACACCTGCGCGGGCGCCATTCCGGGAAGCACGCGCGTACTTCCGGTCACGGGCACGAGGTTGCCTTTCGCGGACAATCGGAAGCCGCTGATATTTGCGGATCCCCCGGCGTTGAGCACGAATACCAGGTCATGCTCCATGGCGATGCTAATGGGCATGATGCCGCCGGACGGCTGCCTGTCGGCGACCGTCAAACCGTTGTGGCCGATCTGAAAGACGGTGATGTCGTTGCTGCCGGCATTGACGGCCAGAAGCCAGTGGCCGCTTTCGCTGAGGGCGATGGCGCCCTGCGATCCAAGACCGCTGCCCGTGCCGTAGCCGCCTGTACCCACCACCACGGGCCCAGATAGCCTGCCGTCAGCCCCGCGGTCGTACATGACCACTGCGTTGCCACCGGCGGAATTCGTCATGGTGTAGACGGCTCGGTTCTGGGCCATGGCTTGCCCTCCGAAGGCCGAAAGAGCGAACGCCGCGGCGACGCCGAGCGCCGCCTTCGCGCGAAAATTGTTTCCGTTTATTTGCATGTTTGTTCCCCGGCTGTTCCTTCGCAGCGACGAGCGCGAAAGTCACGCCTCCCGAGCGGGAAAAGAGCCGGCCGCGCAGAGCCGTACGTTCGCGAACATTCGATCGGCGGCCGGACGCATTTCGGGTATGCTGAACTTCGAAGGAGTGTGCATGGAATACAGATTCCTTGGCGCCAGCGGCCTGGAAGTTTCGGTGTTGAGCTTCGGAACAATGACGATGGGCGGCGAAGGGCGTTTCGCCGCGATGGGAAACGTGCAGGTCGAGGAGGCCCGGCGGCAGGTCGAAATCTGCCTGGACGCCGGGGTCACGCTGTTCGATACGGCCGACATGTACTCCAACGGCAAGTCCGAGGAAGTGCTGGGCAAGGCGCTCGGCACCCGCCGCAAAGACATTGTGCTGGCGACCAAGGCGCTGGCGCGGCTCGAGCCGGGGACCAACAAGGCGGGGCTCTCCCGCCGCTACCTGATCCAGGCCTGCGAGGCGAGCCTGCGCCGCCTGGGCACCGACTACATCGACCTGTATCAATCGCACAATTGGGATTCGCTCACGCCTGTGGAAGAAACCATGCGGGCTTTCGACGACCTGGTGCGGGACGGCAAGATCCGCTACGCCGGCTGCTCGAATCATTCGGGCTGGCAGCTTATGAAGACGCTGATGGTTTCCGACCGGCTGGGCATTCGCCGCTACATCTCGCAGCAAATCAATTACTCGCTGCTGGCGCGCGACGCCGAGCACGAGCTGGTGCCGGCGGGGCTCGACCAGCGGGTGGGTATCATGGCGTGGAGCCCGCTACAGGCCGGCCTGCTTTCCGGCAAGTTCCGGCGCGGGCAGCCCAAGCCCCCCGAGTCCCGGCTCAACACCCTGGAAGTTCCCGGCGGACTCGACGAGGAGCGGCTGTACAAAACCACCGACGCGCTCGCGGACATCGCGGAGCGGCGGGGCGCCTCTATCGCGCAGGCGGCGTTGAATTGGGTCATGCGCAAACCTTGTGTGGACACGGTGATCGTCGGAGCCCGCACCGAGCAGCAGTTGCGCGATAACCTGGCGGCAGCCACCTGGTCGCTTTCCGACGAAGAGGTCAGGCAGCTGGACGCGGTGACGGCCCGGCCGCTGCCGTATCCCAACTGGCACCAGCAGAAATTCGGGGCCGAACGCAACCCGGCGCCGCGGCAGGTTCGCTGACCCGGGGCCGCGGCAGAGGCGAGTCCGTATGGCGGACGTGGTTCGCGACTTCTATGATCGGCTGGCCGGAGCCTACCACCTGATGTTCCCGGACTGGGAGGCATCCATCGCGCGGCAGGCGGCGGCGCTCGGTCCCATTCTGGAGCGGCAATGCGGCCCGGCGGCGGGGGTGCGGGTGCTCGACTGCGCGTGCGGGCCGGGGACTCAGACGCTCGGCCTGGCGAGGCTCGGTTTTCAAATGACGGGCGTCGACTTGAGCGCGGCCGCGGTGGAGCGGGCGCGGCTCGAGGCTTCCCTGCGCGGGCTGAAAGCGCAGTTCTATGCGGAAGACATGCGCCGGCTGGACCAGATTCCGGAGACCGGCTTCGACGCGGTGATCTGCATGGATAATGCGCTGCCGCATCTTCCCGGCGAAGACGACCTGACCCGGGCGGCGGCGCAGCTCCGCGCCAAGCTGCGGGATGGCGGGACGCTGATTGCCAGCATCCGCGATTACGACCAGTTGATCGTGGAGCGGCCCACCGTGCACGGGCCGGCCTTTCTCGATGACGGCGGGCGGCGCCGCATCGTCATGCAGCTATGGGATTGGACCGGCGAGCGGCGCTACACCTTCCATCTGTACATCACGCGCGAAACGGACCAAGGATGGACGACGATTCACGGCGCGTCCGAGTACCATGCGGTGCTCCGCGACGAACTGACAAAGATTCTGCAAGGCGCGGGATTCCACCGGGTGCGCTGGCTGTTTCCCGCCGAAAGCGGCTTCTACCAGCCGGTGGTGATGGCCGAAGCTTGAAGTGGTCCGCGATCGCGTCGCAATACCGCGCGCCGCGGGGGTCCGGGGGCGGCGATAATGAAGGGCGTGCCGCTGCTCGAATCGCGCGACTCCGGACTCTACTGTCCCGGCGGCGATTTCTTTATCGACCCGTGGGCGCCCGTGGCCCGTGCCGTCGTCACGCATGGCCACTCCGACCACGCATGGCCCGGGTCGGACGCCTATCTCACCACACGTATCGGCGGTGCGCTCTTGCGGGCGCGGGTCGGCGGGGAGGCGCGCATCCGCACAGTCGAATACGGCGAACAGTTTACGATCGGCGACGTTCGGGTCTCGCTGCATCCCTCCGGTCACATCCTGGGATCCTCGCAGGTGCGCATCGAGAAGGGCGGTGAGGTGTGGGTGGTTTCGGGCGATTACAAACTGGGCCCGGATCCGACCTGCGCACCCTTCGAGCCTCTGCGCTGCCACACCTTCGTTACGGAATCGACGTTCGGGCTGCCGATTTTCCGCTGGCGCCCGCAGGCCGAAGTCATGGCCGGGATCCACTCGTGGTGGGCCGCGAACCGTGAGGCGGATCTCACCAGTCTTCTGTTCGCCTATCAACTCGGTAAGGCGCAGCGCCTGCTCGCCGCCTTGGATCCGGCGGCAGGACCGGTGCACGCGCACGAAGCCGTGGAGTCGTTCAGCCGCTTGTACCGCGAGCAGGGCGTAGCCCTGCCGGAGGCGGCATCGGGAACGATACCGCCCGGCGCGTTGGTCGTGGCTCCCCCGGGCAGCCAGAACTCGGCCTGGGCTCGGTCGCTCGGAAAGATCTCCACCGCGATGGCGTCCGGATGGATGCGCATTCGCGGCACGCGCCGACGCCGGTCGCTCGATCGCGGGTTCGTGTTGTCGGACCACGCCGACTGGGACGAACTGCTCCGGGCCATCGATTCGACGGGCGCCGAAACGGTGTGGGTGACACACGGCTTCCGGGCTCCACTGGTGCGCTGGCTGGAGGAGCACGGCCGTCGCGCGGTAGCCATCGAAACCCACATTCCCGGCGGGCTTTCAGAACGCGAGTAGGGCCAGAGTCTGCGCGGTGAGGCCGCCCCGGGCGCGCAGATCGGCACATTCGCGGCACCCGCCGCCGCCGGTCGCTCGATCGCGGGTTCGTGCTGTCGGACCACGCCGACTGGGACGAACTGCTCCGGGCCATCGATTCGACGGGCGCCGAAACGGTGTGGGTGACACACGGCTTCCGGGCTCCACTGCTGCGCTCGCTGGAGGAGCACGGCCGTCGCGCGGTAGCCATCGAAACCCACATTCCCGGCGGGATTTCAGAACGCGAGTAGGGCCAGAGTTTGCGCGGTGAGGCCGCCGCGGGCGCGCAGGTCGGCCGCGCCCGCAAAGGCTCGTTCGTGGCGCGCGCCTGTCCACCCGGCTACTTCGTTTTGAGTGATTCCGGGAATCAGCCGGAGAATGGCAGCCGGGGCGGTGTTGATGTCGAAGCGAAGCGGCCGTTCGGCGCCTAACGCCACCAGTTTCACCTTGACCCCGGGAACCGTGCAGGCCACTTCGGGGCCCAGGCGGGAAAGGAGCAGCTTGGGATCGGCGAGCACGGCTTCGCGCCACTGCTTGCGCTTGTCGCCGATCGCCTGGCCGTTGAGATTGCGGAGGTCGAGGCGCAGGGCCGCCAGGTAGTGTTCGCGCCAGAGCGTGGCCGCGCCGGGGTCCACGAAAACGCCGTGGCTGAGGTCGTTGAGCGCGTCTACGACGACCGCCTTTTCGCCGGGAAATTTCTCCATGTAGGCAAGCACGAAGCGCACCAGCCACGGGCTCGATGCATCCTCGCCTCCGGCGGCGAACATGGCCTGCATGGCGCTGAGCAACTGGCGCTCGCGCGCGGTAACCACGACTTCGTCCGGAAGGGAGCCGCGCATTACATAAAGGAAGAAGAAGCTGGCGTAAAAGCCCTCGGATTGCAGCAACTGGTTGGCATCGCGCAGGGTGGCGAAGTCGCGCGCTTTTTCGAGCTGAACGCGGAGGTAGTCGGGGCCCTGGAACGCGCTCTCGAAGGCGAAGTTGTTCTCGCGCACGTCGGCGTAGCGGGCGAGATTCTGCGAGTAGCTGGTGAGGTCCACGGAGTGGTGAAAGTACTCTTCGGCCTGCCACTCGCCCGCGCCGAACAGCACGAATTCGCGATGGAACCGCCGGCGCGAATTCAGGTCGCGATTGAGGTGTGCGGCCAGCGTTTCGAGGTGAATGGCGTAGCCTTCGGCAAACGCCGTGGTGCGGTCCGACAGCGCCGCGGTGGTGTGCGGCACAGAGGCCATGGAGTTGCCTTCGAGCAGCCGTCCGCCGGCCATCAGCGCCATGGCCATGTGCGCGGTCTCATGCAGCAGGGTGGTTTCAAAGCGGCCAGGCGCGGCGTCCAAAAGGATGTACGGCTGCTTGGGATGCTCTTCCACCGCGTCGCCATTTTGCAGCCGAAAGCCAACGGCAGCGTGGTTTCCGCCCGGCACCAGCGCGACGAAGTAGTCCGGCGTGCCGCCCGCAGGCGTCACGATGTCGCAGGCTTCGCGGTAAAGCCGCAGGGCCCGCGCGGCCGATTCGTTGCTCAGCCAGCCGGCGTACCGCTGCGGGTCCGCGGCCTTCCGGAAAAGCGGATTCACGGCCGCGATTTCGGCATTCGCGGTATCCACCCGATCCACCGGTTCCAGGAAAATTACATTGACAGGCGACTGCGCGCGCAACAGTGGCAGGCACGCGACCATCACCACAAACAAGATCCGCATGTACATACGACGCTCCGAACCGCTGGATAATAACAAAATGGCCGGTCGTAAATGAAGGCTTTCGCCGAACTCTATACGGCGCTCGACGAGACCACCAAGACCAACGGCAAGATCGCCGCGCTGCGCCGCTACTTTTCCACGGCCCCGCCGGAGGACGCGGCATGGGCCATGAACTTCCTGATCGGGCGCAGGCCCAAGCGGTTGCTCGAATCGCGCAAACTGGCGCAGTGGGCCATCGAAGAGGCGGGAGTTCCGGAGTGGCTCTTCGGCGAGTGCTACCACGCCGTGGGCGACTTCGCGGAAACCATCGCGCTGCTGCTGCCGCCGCCCACCGCATCGACGGAACTGCCGCTGCATTACTGGGTGGAGGAGCGGCTGCTGCCGCTGCGCACGGCCGACGATGCCACGCGCCGCGAATCGCTGGCCGCGGCCTGGCGCGAGATGGACGAGCGGCAGCGCTTCGCCTGGAACAAGCTCATCACCGGAGAGTTCCGGGTGGGTGTTTCGCAGAGCCTGGTGGTGAGGGCGCTGGCCGAGACCAGCGGCGTTTCGGCGGAAGCCATCGCCCACCGCCTGATGGGCGATTGGCAGCCAACCCCGGACTTCTGGCGGCTACTCACGGCGCGCGAAACCAGCGACGCCGACGCGAGCCGCCCGTATCCCTTCTGCCTCGCGTACCCTCTGGATGGCGGCGTGGAGCAGCTCGGGGACATCCGCGAGTGGCAGGTGGAGTGGAAGTGGGACGGGATTCGCGCGCAGCTCATCCGGCGGAAGTGGCACACCTACCTCTGGTCGCGCGGCGAGGAACTGATCACGGACCGCTTTCCGGAACTGGAAGCATTGGGCGCGCTGCTCCCGGAGGGCACCGCGATTGACGGCGAAGTGATGCCGTGGAAGGACGGCGCCCCCCTGCCGTTTGCGCAGATGCAGCGGCGCATCGGCCGCAAGGTGTTGGGCCATAAGATTCTCAGCGAAGTGCCGGTGGTGCTGGTGGGATACGACCTGCTCGAACATGACGGCGAGGACGTGCGCGAACGGCCGCTCGCCTGGCGGCGGGCGCGCCTCGAGGAACTGGCTCCGGCGGATGGCGCGCTCGTGCTCTCCCCGGTGGTGACCGCCGCATCATGGCAGGAACTGCAGGAACTGCGTGGCGAATCGCGGCGCCGCAAAGTGGAAGGGTTCATGTTGAAGCGGCTCGATTCGCCGTACCGCGTCGGACGGAGGCGCGGCGACTGGTGGAAGTGGAAAATCGAGCCCTACTCTGTGGACGCCGTGCTCATCTACGCCCAGCCCGGCAACGGCCGTCGCGCCAGCCTGTTCACCGATTACACCTTCGGTATCTGGGAGGATGGAAAACTGGTGCCGTTCGCGAAAGCCTACTCCGGATTGAGCGACGAGGAGATTCGCGAGGTGGACGCCTTCGTGCGCCGCAACACCATCGAGAAGTTCGGCCCGGTGCATGCCGTGAAACCGGAACTGGTCTTCGAGCTCGCCTTCGAAGGCATTCAGCAATCGCCGCGGCACCGCTCCGGAATCGCCGTCCGTTTCCCGCGCATGGCGCGATGGCGGCACGACAAAAAGCCGGAGGATGCCGACACCATCGAAACCATCCGCGCCCTGCTCGGCGCCACCTGAGAATCGTCTTCGCAACCTGGACCGGATACAATATTCGCCACCACGTTCGGCGAACCCGACGGAAACGCGCATCCCTACCGGCTATTTGCATAACCCTGCGCACGGCTGGGTCACCGGAACGGCAATCCCGCACCCGCAGTCCAACGATTTCGAGCAGTTTCCCCGCACCTGTGGAACTTAAGAGCACGAACGACGGGGGACAGAGCGCGAAGTTCACCAACAATCCAGGCCTTGGAGGCGTGACCTGTTTCAGCGACTCCGGCGGCCCGATCTTCTTCGGAACCTCCAACATGGTGACGGCGGTGACGTCGTGGGGTATTACGCCGTGCATCGGCGTGGACTACAACTTCAGGGTGGACACCGCGGTGGCGCTCGATTTCCTGCATCGGTACGTGCCGTAGCGGCCGCTATTGGCGCCGAATGGCGTCGATCGGGTCGATATTCGTCGCCCTGCGCGCGGGCAGCAGGCTCGCGGCGCAGATGACGAGCAGCAGCAGCAGCGATACCCCTGCGAGGGTCGGGACATCGGTGGCGGACACGCCGAAGAGCAGCGAACGCATGAGTCGCGCGGCCGGCACCGCCAGCGCCAGTCCGGCCGCAAGACCCGCTCCCGCCAGCTTCAGTCCCTGTCCCAACACCAACCGCATGACCGCCGCGCGGCTCGCCCCAAGCGCCATCCGGATCCCCATTTCCCGCGCCCGCTGCGCCACCGAATACGCCAGCACCGCATACATGCCCACCGCCGCCAGCGCCAGCGCCAGCACCCCGAAGAAGCCGAGCAGCGAACCTCCCAGCCGCTGCGCGAAGAAGGCCGCGCCCACCGACTTTTCCAGCGTTCGAACCCCGTATACCGGTAGCGCCGGGTCCAGCGAATGGATGGCCTCCTCCACCGGGCGCGCCATGGCCAGCGGGTCTCCGCCGGTGCGCACCAGGAAATTCACCTCGGAGGCAAAGGCCTGTTCGGCGGGGAAGTACACGGCCGGAGCCGCCGGCTCGTCCAGGCTCTGAAACTTCGAGTCCTTCACCACCCCGACCACCACCAGCCAATCTGCCGACCTGCGAACACGCTGACCCACCGGATTGGAATTGGCGAAATAGCGCCGCGCAAAAGTCTGATTGACCACCACCACCTTCTGCGCCTCGTCGGTATCGTTCGGAGTGAATTCCCGGCCGGCCACAAGCGGCGTGTTCATGGTGTGGAAATAGTCCGGCCCGATCGCGTGAGTGTAGGCCACCATCTCCTCGTTCTTGCGCGGCACGTAGCCGTCAACCGTGAACGAGGACGAGCTGCTGCCGCTCAGGCCGAGCGGGAGGCGCCGAACGGTGCTGACCGCGGCCACGCCGGGTAGCGCTGCCAGTCGCTCGGTCATCTGCCGCAGCGCAACCCGGCCCCGTGGAACGTCGTAGCCGTTCGGGAACAGGTCTACGCCGGCCACCAGCACGTTGCGCGGGTCGAAACCGGGATCCGCGGCGCGGGCGCGGTCCAGACTCTCGAGCAACAGGCCGGCGGCCACCAGCAGCACCAGCGAAAGCGCCACCTGCACCACCACCAGCGAGTTGCGCAGCCAGGTGCGCCGGCTGCCCGCCGACCCGCCGCTGTCGTCCTTCAGCGTCTCTACAATCCGTGGACGCGAGGCGCGCAGCGCGGGCAGCAGCCCGAAGAGCAGCGTCGCCAGCACCGACACGCCCAACCCGAACAGGAACACGGCGGCATCCGGCTTCGCCGTCAGGCCCACCGGCATGTCCGTCACCGGCACGAAATTCGCAAGCAAACCGGTGGCCGCCGGTACCGCCGCAAGAGCCGCCGCGCATCCGAGAAACGCTATCAGCCCGTTTTCGATCAGCAGCAGGCGAACCAGCCGGCCGCGGCTGACTCCCAGCGCCAGCCGGATGGCGATTTCGCGGCTGCGCCCGGCCGAGCGCGCCAGCAGGAGGTTCGAAATATTGGCGCAGGCAATCAGCAGCACTACGCCCACCACCGTCATCAACAGGAACATGACCGGTGCGAGCATGCGGCCCCCGCCTTCCCTCCAGACCGGCGTCGTGACGGCGCGCGGATACTGGTCGGATTTGGAGAACTCGCGGGCAAGTTGCGCGGAGATCGCCGTAAGCTCGGCTTCGGCACGCCCCGGCGCTACCCCGGGCTTGAGGCGGGCCCAACCCTCCAGCCAGTGCGAGCCCCGCTGGTCCAGCGACCCCGCGCCGCTGAGAATCGCCTGCTGCATGACGGCCGGCACCCACAGGTCGAAACGAAGCCCGAGCGTCGAGCCCTGGAACGGTTCCGGCGCCACTCCCACGATAGTGAAAGTCCGTTTGTTGAGCGGCACCTGCCGGCCAATCACGCCGGCATCTCCCCCGAAGCGGGTTTGCCAAAGACGCTGGCTGATCACAGCCACCGGGTGGCCGCCCGGGTTCCGGTCTTCCTCGGGACGGAATGTCCGGCCCAACGCCGGCTTGACGCCCAGGGTTTCGAAGTAGTTCGCCGAAACCAGCATTCCCCAGATGCGCTCCGCCTCGCCTGCCGTCCCCAGACTCATGGCCGCCATCCTGCCGGCCGCCAGTCCCTCGAGTGTCTGCGCGCGGCCGCGCACGTCCAGGTAATCGGGCCACGAAAAACTGCTGCTGTTCCCCTGAGGCGACCGCCATCGAACCGACACCAGATTGCCGGCATCCACACCGGGAAGCGGATCGAAGATGATCGCTTTGAGCCAGGTGAAGACCGTGGCATTCGCCCCGATGCCCAGCGCCAGCGTCACCACCGCGGCAGTCGTGAAAACCGGGCTCTTCCGCAACTGCCGGAATCCGAAGCGGACGTCTTGCAGCAGGCTGTTCATGAGGCGCACTTCTCCTTGGGAGCAAGTACGTCGCGCAACCCCCGATTTGTTCCAGGAAAAACAAAAACCAGCCGGTTTGGCGGCTGGTCTACCGGCTGGTACACTGAGGATTCCGGGGCTGTAGCTCAGTTGGTCAGAGCGTCTGGTTTACACCCAGAAGGTCCACAGTTCGAGCCTGTGCAGCCCCACCAGGATGTCATGTGTTCAAAACTCTGAGCCCCCCGGCGGAACCGCCGAGGGGCCCAAATTATCACGCCGCGGCCAGATCGTAGCGATCGAGGTTCATCACCTTCGTCCACGCCGCCGCGAAGTCCTTCACAAACGCCTCCTTCGAGTCGTTACATGCGTAAGCCTCCGCGAGTCCCCGTAGCTGGGAGTTCGACCCGAAAACAAGGTCGGCACGCGTGCCGGTCCACTTGATTTCGCCCGTCGCCCGATCCCGCCCTTCAAACACACCCTCCCACGCAGGCGAGGCCTGCCACTCCGTATTCATATCGAGCAGGTTGACGAAGAAATCGTTCGTCAGCATCCCGGGACGGTTGGTGAACACACCGTGTTGCGCCTGTCCCACGTTCGCATTCAGGGCGCGCATCCCGCCAACCAGAACCGCCATCTCGGGAGCGGTCAGCCTCAGCAACTGCGCCCGATCCACCAGCAGCTCTTCCGCCGGGCTTTGCTCTCCCTTCCGAACGTAATTGCGGAACCCGTCCGCCGCCGGTTCCATTACCGCGAACGACTGCGTGTCGGTCTGTTCCTGCGAAGCGTCCGTGCGCCCCGGCGAGAAGGGGATCTTCACGTCGTGCCCGGCGCTCTTCGCGGCTTCCTCCACCGCTGCGCAGCCGCCCAGAACGATTAGGTCGGCCAACGAGACTTTCTTCCCGCCGGACTGCGCGTTGTTGAACTCCTTCTGGATCGCCTCGAGCTTCCCCAGGACCTTCGCCAGTTCGGCGGGTTGGTTCACTTCCCAGTCCTTTTGCGGAGCGAGGCGAATGCGTGCCCCGTTGGCGCCGCCGCGCTTGTCGGAACCGCGGAACGACGCCGCCGACGCCCAGGCAGTCGTCACCAGTTGAGAAACCGACAGTCCCGATGCGAGGATCTTCGCCTTCAGAGCGGCAATGTCCCGCTCCCCGATCAGTTCATGATCCACCGCGGGCACAGGATCCTGCCACAATTGCGGTTCCGCGGGAACCAGCGGACCCAGGTAGCGCGAGAGCGGCCCCATGTCGCGGTGCGTCAGCTTGTACCACGCCTTGGCGAACGCATCGGCGAACTCCTGCGGATGGTCGTGGAAGCGCCTCGCGATCGGCTCATAGATCGGGTCCATCCTCAGCGCGAGGTCCGTCGTGAACATCATCGGGGTGTGCCGCTTCGAGGGATCGTGCGCATCCGGAACCGTGTCCGCCCCGGCCCCGTTCCTGGGAAACCACTGGTGCGCACCGGCAGGGCTCTTCCCGAGCTCCCACTCAAACCCGAACAAAGTTTCCAGGAAGCTGTTGTCCCACTTCACCGGGGTGGGGGTCCATGCGCCCTCCAAGCCGCTGGTAATCGTGTGGACACCGTTGCCGTTGCCGTACTTGTTGATCCAGCCGAGACCTTGCGCCTCGATGCCGGCGCCCTCCGGCTCGGAGCCGACATAGTCGCCCGGATTGGCGGCGCCGTGGGCTTTGCCGAACGTGTGTCCGCCCGCAATCAGCGCAACCGTCTCCTCGTCGTTCATCGCCATCCGTGCAAACGTCTCCCGGATATCCCGCGCCGCGGCCAGTGGATCCGGCTTCTGATTGGGACCTTCCGGATTCACGTAAATCAGGCCCATCTGCACGGCGCCCAGCGGATTGTCCAGTTCGCGATCGCCCCGGTATCGCTCATCGGCCAGCCACTTGCCCTCGGGCCCCCAGAAAATGTCCTCCTCCGGCTCCCACACGTCCGCGCGACCCCCGCCGAAACCGAAGGTCTTGAACCCCATCGACTCCAACGCAACGTTGCCGGCAAGAATCATGAGGTCGGCCCAGGAGATCTTCCGCCCATACTTCTGCTTGATCGGCCAGAGCAGCCGGCGCGCCTTGTCGAGGTTCGCATTGTCCGGCCAGCTGTTGAGGGGCGCAAAACGTTGCGAGCCGGAGCCGGCCCCGCCGCGGCCGTCCGCGATCCGGTACGTTCCGGCGCTGTGCCATGCCATTCGAATGAAGAACGGCCCATAGTGGCCGTAGTCCGCCGGCCACCAGGCCTGCGACGTCGTCATCAGGGCGTGCAGATCCTTAGTCACGGCGTCAAGATCCAGAGTCTTGAATTCCGCTGCGTAGTTGAAGTCCTTGTCCATGGGGTTGGACAGTGGCGAATGCTGGTGCAGGATCTTCAGATTTAGCTGGTTCGGCCACCAGCTCGCGTTCGTCGGGCCTCCGGCCACCGTGTGCCTGCGAGCGACGTGCGCTACCGGGCACTTGGATTCCGACGACAGCTTCTGATCCGGAGTTGCCGGGACGCTTGCCCCAGCCGCGGTACTGAGTTTTTGCTCCATGTCTTTATCTTCCTTCCAATAGTCAAATCAATGTGACAACCTTACGTTGCCCGGCGGGTGCCGCGGCGCGGAGCGCACTTCGCGCACAGCCCCCGAAACGTGAGCTCGCAATCGCGAAGAACGCGCTTGCCGAGCGAGCCCTGTGCGGGCCTCGGCACGTCGTACCACTCCATGTCCTCGACATTGCCGCACCGGTCGCAGATAAAGTGGTGATGCCGCATGCCCTTGAGATCGAATCTTGCGGCGCGGCCCGCAACAGCTACTTCCCGCACCAGGCCCGCCTTTGCCAAATCCGACAGATTGTTATAGACCGTGGCCCTCGAAGAGCGGGGATCCGCGCGATTGACGGCTTCGAAAATCTCCGCGGCCGTGGGGTGTTTTGGATGGTCCATCAGGAATGCCATCACGGCGTAACGCTGTGGCGTGCACCGCAGCCCGCTGCCTGCCAGGTACCGTTTGATCGAATCGGCATCAATGAACGAAAGAGGTGGTATGTAAAGTAGATTATATCTAATCTGAGATTCTGTCAACTTTAAGATTTCATCCGTTTAAGGGATGTCTCGATTCGACCCGCGCCCCCTGGCGCTGAACGGCCCCCGGCACATTTTGTTATCGTTGCGGCGTGGGAACCTTCGCCTGATGCGGCTGCCCGTCGTGGTCCGCGCGGCCGCTCCGATCGCGGTCGCCGTCCTCCTTGCCCTTCTGCCCGCCCCGGCCGGATTGGCGCTGCACGCCTGGCGCTATTTCGCGATCTTCGCCGCGGTAATCCTGGGCCTGGTGCTCTCGCCTCTGCCCGGCGCCGCGATCGGCTTTCTCGGAGTGACGGCAGTTACCGTGCTGGCGCCCTTTACGCTCTTCGGGCCCGGGCAGCTCGCGCAGCCGGACTTCCGGCCGGCGAACGCCGCCATCGCGTGGGCCCTCTCCGGATTCTCCGACAGCACCGTGTGGCTGATTTTCGGAGCCTACATGTTCGCGCTCGGTTATGAAAAGACCGGGCTCGGGCACCGCATCGCACTGCTCCTCGTGCGGCGCGCGGGCCGGCGTACCCTGACGCTTGGCTACGCCATCGCCTTAGCCGATCTCGCGCTCGCGCCCTTCACCCCATCCAACACCGCCCGCAGCGGCGGCGCCATCTACCCCGTCATCCGCCACTTGCCGGAGCTCTATGGCTCGCACCCCAACGACCCCTCCGCACGCCGCATCGGATCCTACCTAATGTGGGTCGCCATCGCGGCGGTCAGCGTCACCAGTTCCATGTTTCTGACGGGCCTTGCGCCCAACCTGCTGGCCCTCGAAATCGTCCGGCGGGTGCTGCACATCGAGTTCACCTGGACCGATTGGCTCATCGCCGCCGCGCCCGTGGGAGTCCTGCTGCTCGCGCTCACCCCGGCGCTGGCCTATTGGATCTACCCGCCCGCCATCAAGAAGGGCGGCGAGGCGCCGGCCTGGGCGGCCGCGGAACTTCAGAAGATGGGCGGACTCCGGCGCAACGAAATCATCCTCGGATTCCTGGTGACTCTGGCGCTGCTGCTGTGGATCTTCGCGGGATCCTACTTGAACGCCGCCGCGGTGGCCCTGGTCGTCATCTCTTTAATGCTCGTCACCGGCGTCTTCTCGTGGACCGATGTGGCCGCGAACGCCTCGGCGTGGAGTACCCTGGTGTGGTTCGCCACCCTGGTGGCCTTGGCCGACGGCCTCAACCGCGTCGGTTTCATCCAATGGTTTGCCGGCGCGGTGGCATCGCGCCTCGGAGGACTCGCTCCGGGAAACGCTATGATCGCGCTCCTGGCCGTCTTCTTCTTCGCGCACTACCTGTTCGCCAGCCTCACCGCGCACACCGCCGCCCTCATGCCCGTCATCCTGGCCACGGGGGCGTCGATTCCGGGCCTGCCAATGCCGCAGTTCGCGATGTTGCTCGCTCTCGAACTGGGCATCATGGGAATCCTCACCCCGTACGCTACCGGCCCCAGCCTGATCTATCAATCGAGCGGATATCTGCCGCCGCCCGACTACTGGCGCCTCGGCCTGGTCTTCGGCTGTGTCTTCTTTGTGGTGCTCCTTGCGGTGGGCGTACCGTGGACCAGCTTCGTCTTGCGCTAGTCGAATCGCGCAAACCACGTAAGGTTGGCCTCGCGTTCCGGCCTCACGATACTCGGCTGTTCGGCGCCGGTTCGCTTCAGCATTTCGAACCCGACCAGGTTTTCGTCGCTCCACCACTCCATCGTGTCCAGCCAGTCGCAATCCCGATACGCCACGTTCGAGACCTGCCGTCCGGTTGCGCCGGTCGCCTCCTGAGTCAGGACCGCCAGTTGTAGCCGTTCGGAGCGGCTGAAGAGCCGCCGTCCCAGTTCTCCCGGGTCCGGTTTCCCGGCGGATTCGCGGCTCACCGCCACCACGATGTAGAACACCGTCTGAAGAACGGTTATCTCGAGAGGCGCTTCCGCGTCGCCCGCGCGATAGCGGACCGCTACCGCATCACAGCTCGTGCCGCCGCCCTGGTGCACCAGGTGACGCACCTTGTTGTCCGGCCACCAGGGCTCCTGGAAAATTTCCTGCAACCATTGTCCGGCAAGCTGTACCGCCGCCGGTACGCCCACTCCGCTTTCATTTCGATATTCGTAACTGAGAAGTTCACCCGACATCGCGCTCATGGTGTTAGTTCCACTTATCGACCGGAGAGGGACCGGGGTTATAGCAGATATTCTCGCCGATTCGTCCCCCGACATCGCGTAAATCCGTGATATACGTCCAGTGGGTCGTCTTACACACCGATTTCATTACTTCTTCGGCCGTGTTATACACCTCCGCCCCACCGGCATAGTAGCGCGTCTTCATGTTTCCCCCTTGTCCGGATGCGTAAACTTGAAACAGGCTTCGTACTGATTCCAGCCGTTGCCCCCATCCACCATGAGAAGCAGTTCGGTATCCCGATCCCGGTCATGGCGGCCCTCGTGCCCTTCACCCAGGATGAATCGCGACTCCCTCTCGAGTGAGCTCGTAGACTCTTTGGTCAGCTTGCCTTCCATTGGATACAGAAAGACCAGCTCGCCGGCCTTGAGGCCAAGCATCCGGGACGCGAGCATGTAAAAGACCGACAGGTCGATGCATTCGCACCGCACTCCTTCCACAACCTGCCAGTGCGATTTCGGCTCCGGAGCGCCGACGGCATATTTTCCCCCTTTGTCGTGAATCTTCATCACGGAATCGTGTCCATTGGTGTCGCCGTTGCACACAGTGCACAGCCACTCCAGCCTTTTTTCGGTAACCGTATTGTTCCACCTGGTCCCGTTATAAGGCTTGGCATAAGTCACATAGACTCGATTCAGTGTGAAATCCTGGAAGAAGTCGAAGTCGGCACTCACGCCAACGGTCTTCCAGATGACCTCGAGGTTGAAAATTTGAACCACCCGCGCCAGGGCCTTGCGCGCGATCATGAAGACCCGGTTGACTCCCGGAACGAAGGTGTAATTTGTCAGTTCGAAGAAGATGCCCTGTGGTCCCGATCCTTTGATGCCGCCCGTTTCCGGGCAGGCGTCCGCGGGCTCCACCATGAAGGTCAGCCACACCTCGATGTAATCGTCCATCGAGTAACTGACGGGTTTGGAGTTGGTTCCATCCCATTCCGGTTTCCGGTACTTCTTCCCGCTCGGGCGGAAGTCGGCCTTGTAGTCGTGTAACATGCCATGGTCGTTGGCGAACTCCAGCGACATGACCTTCAACTTCTTCATCTTGACGCACGGGCATTCCTGCACGGCGCATTTTGCCGGCGCGTCGCGGTCGAATTGCGGCGCAGCCGGATCCGGCGAGTCACCCCATCCCATTTCTGAATTCCTCCCAAATTCTGTTTTCCAGCGCTTCCGTCCGCGCCGCCGGCTCGAGCGAAGCCGTATCGCGAAGGATCGACGCCACCCAGGGACGAATCGGATCGCGATCCGTTTCGTGTCCCAGCACAAACACCAGCACCGCGGCCAAAGCGCGAGCCCCCGCTCCCCCCAGTCCGTTCTCCGCCGCAAGCCGGTTCGCCTGTTGAATCAGCAGGAGCACCCCGTCTTTTCCCAGGTAGGCGCACTTCTCGGGATAGATCGCATTCAGCTTCCCAACCAGCGATCCAGGCGCAGGCCCGCTGTCCAGAAGATCTCGCAAACGGTGCACGGTCAGGCGCTGCAACGCCATCGAGATGAACTCGCGCTTCTCGCCCCACACGGTGTGCAGGTAGCGGATGGCGAGCGAATGCAAAGCGCCCGCGCGCTGCCGTTGGTCCTGCACCCCTCCATCTTTGGCCAGCGCGCGCGCTGCCCACGGATACTGCGGGTCCGTGGAGAATCCGCTGCCAAAGAGGAACATCAGCTCCAGGTACAGCCGGATACTCTCCCGGCTGGTGAGGTCCACCTGCGCCGCCCGCTCCCTGCCAAGACGAACAACCGCCAGCAGTTCGTCTTCGCCCAGCGGCTTCGCTTCGCGCGGCGCGTATTGCCGGAGGTGGTCCGCCAGCGACCGGTCGAACCGCGCCACCACGTCCTCTTCAAGAATCGATATTTGTGCGTCCCGGATAATCATTGGCGAGTACCTACATCCCTTACAGCGGGATTCGGAGAATTTTTCGCATGATTTTCCGAGGGTGCTTCGTTCCGGTTAGAGGACCAGGGTCAGGCTTCCCGTGGCAATCAACGCGCCCGCCCACAAGAGGTCCAGGTTGAACCACGCGCGCCGCAGCAATCCCACTCCGAGTTTTTCAAATACCAGCCACGCCGCCACCGCCGTGACCGCCAGGTAGCCCGCTCCGTGCACCATGGTGGCGGCGAAAGCGGTGGCCGGCCCCGTGCCAGCCACATGCGCATGGCAGCTCGGACCCGAGGCTGCCTGCGCCGTCATCTCCAGAAACACAGGCAGCACCATCAGGCCCGCGCCGTGCGCCGTCGCCATGAGGAACGACCACACGGTCAGGCCGCGCATCCCCGTCCGCATGCCGACGCCGCTCGTATGGCAGTGGCGGAACAACCGGCGCACGCCCAGTCCGATTAACAGCACGCCAACCGGCCAGCGCATCAGTGCCGGCGACAGAGCGATGCCGGCGAGTGCAGCAACCGTTACGGCCGCGCCCACCGCCAGACAGTGCCCGGCCGCCAGCGGAAGAAGAGCGCGCCACACCGCGGCACTTCTCTTCTCCTGCATCCCCAACGCCACCGCGAAGAGCCAGCCCATTCCCGGATTCAGCCCGTGAAAGGCCCCCAGTCCCGCGAGGGCCAGCCATGGCCAGACATTCGTCGCATCCATGACATCTCCTTTCACGCGTAGCAGTAGGAATCCGACGACGCATCGCCGCCTTCCAGGTGGGTTTGGTGCGGCCGCATACCTTCGCATTCCAGGAAGAATCGCTCGTCCAGATGCATTCCTCCGTCCGGCCCCACGTCCGCTTTTGCCATCCACCCCCGAATGCCGTCCGGATAGAACTGTTCGTCCCAGGCCGAGTACAGCGAGTTGGTGAAGTACACACGACGGCCGTCGCGGCTGATCTCCACCATCTGCGGCGCGCCGTTCAGCGGTTCGGCCGGACACCGCGGATGCGGCGCACGCTTCGCGATTCCACCAATCCGGATGCTGGACACCAGGCGCGGCTGGAAGGGATCCGTCACATCGTACTGCCGCAATTCTCCCGTTCCCCAGCACGATACGTAAAGGTAGCGGTCGTCCAGCGACAGGTTCAAATCGGTCACCAGCGGAGGCACTGCGCCGAACCCTTTCAGCAGCGGTGGCAGCCGTTCGGGATCTGCCGGTTCGGCCGGAATTTCGATCGCCTTACATAGTTTGAAACCGCCGTTCCGCTTGCCGTTGGGCTGGTCGCGATACCACAGCCAGACAGACGCCGACAAATCCTTGGTCGAAATCACAACCCCCGCAAAGCCGTATGCGTGAGACGGGTTGTGGGCGGGACGAAGTTCCAGCACCATCTGCTGATCGGCGCCGAGATCGAGCGACTCCTTGTGGCGCCGCTTGTGCAGATCCCAGACGTGTAGCTGGTGCCCGTACTTTCCTCCCAACAACAACTCGGGGTTGATGCCGTCCTCCACCATCTTCGGCGTTCCCCATTCGCTCGTGATCATCGTGTCGTATCCCAGGTGCCACCAGAAATCGTAGGAAAGTACTTGCGGTCCCCGGTCCAGCTCCCAGGCGCCCCGGATATCGAACGTTTCCGGATCCATTACGAACACGCCCCCGGGACCGCCGCCATCCGGCGCTCCGATCGCGTTCATGTAGATGCCGTCCGGACCACAGTGAGACGTATGGGGCCGGCTGTATCCGCTTCGTTTCATCACGTATTCCGGCTCCAGAACCTTCACGATCTTCGGATTGCGCGGATCGGGCCGGGTGTCGAGAATGTGAATGCGCGACGATCGCAAGCCCGGCACCACCAGGTAGCGGCGCTCCATGTGCGGGTGCGGCGAATACGGACATAGGCACGAACTGCAGGCGTTCCATCCGAAGTGATGCAACTCGTCGCCTGCATTCGGCATGTCCATCCGGCCGATCAGGCGGCCGTAACTCCGCGACTCGGGGTTCACATCCACGACGCCCATCGCGTCCGGCTGCTTTGGTTTTGCGCTCAGCATCGCCACATACGCCAGCGACTCGCGCGGAGACTCCATCGCCATCCTGGGTGATGGATAAAAGGAAGGGTCCACTGTCCATTTCTGCATTCGTTATCTCCTGGCAGTCCGTGGTGAGCGGTGTTCTCCGGCTTCTGCCACAGCCTGCCGGGCGTGAAACCGACGAATTTCACGCCCCTACTTTCGAACGCGGAAAATGGCGGGCAATTTCGCGAAAAATTATTTGCTCAACTTGCGGCGCAGCCAGGCTTGCGCAAATCGCAGGTCATGGCGCACTACATGAGGAGACAACCCGAGCGCTTCCGCGGTTTCTTCCGCCGTCATGCCGCCGAAATAGCGCATCTCGATAAGCCGCGCCAGCGATGCGTCTTCCGCCGCCAGCGCCTGAACCGCTCCATCCAGTTCGATGAGATCGAGCAGCTCCGGGCCGCTGTCGCTGCTCACTTCGAGACTCGCCGTCCACTGCACGATTCCCTGCCCCGCCGACCGCTTCTGGCTCGACCGCGCCCTCGCGTAGTCCACCAGAACCTGCCGCATCACGCGCGAAGCCACCGCCAGGAAGTGCGCGTCATCGGCAAACTCCCGATCCCCGCCGCCATGCAGTTTCAAGTACGCTTCATGCACCAGCGCCGTCGCCTGCAGCGTGTGGTTCAGCCGTTCCGCCGAAAGGCGGCGCGCCGCAATCCGGTGCAGTTCCGCGTAAAGCGCCGGCGTCAGTTCGTCGGCCGCGGCGCGGTCTCCAGTGCGCAGCCTGCTCAGCAGTTCCGGTATAGGGTCGGCCACGGTGATAATCCTATCACTTCGTCCCTCGTCCCGAATCGCTCGTTTTCCTACCCGGTCGCGAGCACCACCTGAAAGTAACCGTCTGCGGCTGATAGAATTGCCGTGAGCCTTTTTGTCCCTTCCTTACGCGTACCGTGTCAGGGATGTAGAAATCATGGGTGATGTGGTGAACTCCGAATTGCGGGGCCTTTTCCAGGAGATCGCTGACTTCCCGCCGCTCGAGCGCGATAGACTTCTCGTCGAACGCGGAGTCTCAACCGAACTCCGTGCCGACCTGCAATCGCTGCTTATGTACGATTCCACTCCGGGTGAGTCGTTCACCCGGCGGGTTTCCGGCGCGGCAAAGGAAGCCCTCCACGCGCTCGCCGGGCCCGCGTATTGCGGACCCTACCGGCTGCTGCGGTTACTCGGTTCGGGCGGGATGGGCGCAGTCTACCTCGCCGAGCGCGAGGACGGCGAACTTCAGCAGCAGGTCGCCGTGAAACTCCTTCGCGCCGACGCCGACCGGCCGTCCTGGCGCGAGCGCTTCCTGCGGGAGCGCCAGTTACTCGCCAATTTGAACCACCCGTCCATCACGCGGCTCATCGACGCCGGGCATACCGACGACGGGCGTCCCTATCTCGTCATGGAGAAGGTGGACGGCGTGTCGATCGACGAATACGCTGCCAGACTCGACCTTCGCTCCCGGCTCCGCCTCTTTCTGGAGGTCTGTGAGGGAGTCTCGCACGCGCACGGGCGTCTCATCGTGCATAGAGATCTGAAGCCGTCCAACATTCTGGTGGATTCCTCCGGCCATCCCAAGCTGCTCGATTTCGGCATTGCCAAGTTACTCGATGTTAGCGCCGATGAGACCCGGACTGTAGACCGGCTACTTACTCCCAATTACGCCAGCCCCGAGCAATTCGGCGGTGGGATCCAGACCACGGCCACCGATGTCTATTCCCTGGGAGCGGTCCTTCATAAGTTGCTGACCGGGCGCTCGCCCCGGGAATCCGCGCGCGCCGCTTCCGATGAACCGCCCACAGGCCCGCCCCGGCGGGAAGATCCGAGGCCCCCGCGCGATCTCGAATGTATCGTCCGCAAGGCGCTACGTGAGGAACCCAACGAACGGTATGCTTCCGTGGAAGCGTTCGCGGACGATATCCGCGCGTTCCTCGAGTCGCGGCCGGTGAAGGCGCGCTCCGGCAATGCCTGGTATCGTACCCGCAAGTTCCTTCGCCGCTACTGGATTCCCGTCCTGGCGGCGTCGCTGGCCGTGGCGGGACCTACCGCCGGTATGTGGGTCGCCCACCGTCAGCGCATCGTCGCCGAGCGCCGTTTCGCGGAGGTCCGCCAGTTATCCAACAAGTTGTTCGAGATCGACCGGCAGGTGGTCGGACTTCCCGGCAGCACGCGGGCGCGCCAATTCATCGTCGATACTTCGCTCGACTATTTGCGCCGCCTGGCCGCCGACGTTCATGGCGACTCGGATCTCGCCCTGGACGTCGGCACTGCCTATATGCGCGTGGGAAGAGTGCAGGGAGTTCCGATCTCCGCCAACCTCGGCCAGACGGAAAATGCCGAGCAGAATCTGCTAGTCGCCGAAAAGCTGATCCGTTCCGTGCTGGCCGCGCAGCCCGGCAACCGGACGGCGTTCCTCCGCGCCGCGCAAATCGCCCATGATCGCATGGTTCTGGCCGAAGACCGGCGTCCCGATTCGGCCGCGCTTCCGCTGGCATTCGAGTCCGAACGCTGGCTGGACAAGTATCTGGCCGGCGGCCTCCCGGAAGTCGCCGAAAGAGACCAGGCCGTATTGATCGGTATCAACGTATCCAACTGGTATGTGCGGAAGGATCTGAGTGAACGCGCGCTCGCCCTCCTGCGCCGCATGATCGACTTATCCAGACGCACCGGCCAGCCGCGTCAGATCGCTGCGGCGCAGATTATTGTCGCCAGGACCCTCCGCCGGCAGGGCGATCTCGACGGCGCTCTCGCCGCCGCCCAGGACGCCGTCCGCATGGCCGTGCCGCCGCCCGGTGACACGCGCGCAAGTTGGAAATGGAGCCTCTCGCTGGCCCTCTCTACCCAAGCCTCGATCCTCGGCGAAGACGACGCCGTCAGCCTCGGCCGGGGACCCGAGGCCGCTGAATTGTTCGCCCGCGCCCTCAGCATGGAACAAGACTTGGCCAGCCGGGATCCGAACGATAGTCGGTCCCGCATCTCGATTGCCATTCGCGGCATTGGATTAGCCGGCATCCTCCGCCACTCCGATCCCGCCCGCTCCGTCGCGACTTACGACGAGGTTCTCGAGCGCATGGCGGAAGTTAGTAACAACGAGAAAGCACGTCGCGAGGAAGTCCTCGCTCTGGCCGGATCCACTTATCCGTTGCGCCGTCTGGGCCGTTCGCCGGAAGCCCGCAAGCGTCTCGACAGGGCCTTCGAGCAGTTACGCAGCCTCAAACTTTATCCCGCCGAAGCCGTGGACCCCGATTCGGAAGCCGTCGAAGCGCTGAGCGCGCTCGCCGGCTTCGAAGCCGCCTCCGGCAATCCTGGCCGCGCCCTGGATCGGTATCGCCTCCTCCTCGAACGCATGCAGGCTTTCCCGGCCAAACCCGAAGCCAGCGTGACGGACGCAACCACCTTCTCGACCGTCTATGCCGCCATCGCCGCAATTCACCGTCGCGCAGGCGACACAGCGCTCGCGCGCCAGTGGGAAGACCGCCGCCTCGAACTCTGGCGCGCATGGGACCGCAAACTCCCAAACAATTCCTTCGTCCGCCTGCAACTCGCATCCACGCGGTAAGCAGTCCGTCGTAAAAACCGCTCCCTCGGCCCGCCGGCCTATATGTCCCCAAGCTCGTACAGGCATGCACTACGAAGCGCACTTACTAACTCAATGACCTATGCGAGTGACCGGCAAGCGGCGCGCACCGCATCCACCATCCGCTTTTGCCCCGTCTCCACGGTGCTCATGATCGCTTTCACCTTGGCCTTCGCCTTGCCTGGATCGCGCACAATCGCTTCCAGCCGCGACCACAATTGCCGTCCGCTCGTCTCCTCGATTTCGAATAACCACTCCCCTGCCCCGATGTCGCGGTACATCTGCCCCTTGCACGTATCGGTGGGCTGCCGCACGTAGAAAGTGGGCGTGCCGTTGTGCAGCGCGATCAGCGGCGAATGGCACTCCACACTCACCACCGCCTGGGCCTTCGCATAAACCGACGCAGCCTCGTCCGGCAGCCAGAAAGTGTCCCGCCAGACGGTCCGCGCTTTCACTTCGTCCGGCAGCGGGTCCAACAGGATTTGCTTCGCGAGTTCCACCTCGTACGTCATCTCCGGGCACGCCAGAACTTTGTTCCCGGTCTTCTTCACGTACGCGACGATCGTCTCGCGCAGCTTCGCGTGGTCGCTCTCCGTGGTCCGCCCGTTGATGGCGTCCCGCATGTCGTCGCCTTCCCCGCGCGGCCGGTTGTTCACCTGGTAGTACGGCGTGTATCGCTTCCGCGGGATCACGCAGATAAACCTGCCCGGCTCCAGTCCGTTCGCTTTCAGATAGGCGAGGCCCTTCGCTTCGTCCCGCAATGTCATCCCGAGTTGCGCGTCGGGACCAAATTCGAGAACCGGCGTCTTCACCCGTTGCGACCGCAAATAATCCCGTGAGATCGTATCCCGGCAGAAAAAGAAGGCCGAACGGTCGATGATGAATCGCAGGTCCGCGGAAAGGTGCGTTGGGGGAAGCCGCAGCGCCTTGGCGCGGATCTGCCGGAGCGTGCCGCCCTCCGGTTCGCGATTCCCGCCGATCCCCGAGATGGGATCCGTGCTCACCCCGAATACACCCACCGGTTTGCCGGTCGCCTTCTGAAAGGCCAGCGCGTGATTGCTTGCAGGAAAGCCAGATCCGGACCCGCTCAGATACAGGTCGGCCTCCGCCCAAGCCCTCGCAAGCGCCGGATTGGCCGGCTTGTCCCCCGCGCCCAGCCCGCCCTCGACGATCGTCAGCCGCGGATAGTTGGCGGCCAGCATTTCGCGCGCGCCGTTGCCGAGATTGCCCGCCCAGAGCGTGATCTCCGCCTCGGGAAAGTGTTTCGCCATCAAGTCCAGGGCGCCCGGCGTGTGCCCGACGTCCCCGATGTTGACGCTCTGCCACGCGCTTCTCAGTAGGATTCGCGGCGGCCGCTGCATCGCGGAAGCCTTCACCAGAGCCGCGGCCGCGGCAGAACTGCGGGCGAGAAATCTACGTCGTGTCGTCACGGGTGCCTCATCAACCGAATACCACACTGATTCGACCGGGCAAGACCGGCCTGGCCCAACACGCTACACCCGCTCACGGACGCGCCGGCTGCGCGGCTGGTCCGCCGCGCAAATAGCGAAGTTGCGCCAGCTTTCCGAGTTCGTCTTTGGTTAGCCGGTGGTCGATCTCCCGCTTTTGAAACGCGCTCTCGTGCCGTGCCTTGAAGCTGCTGCCCGCCGAAAACTGCTTGAGGCTGAGATCGCTGTTGAGGTGGTAGTACACACCCGCGTCTCCGCGCGGTGGCGGGGTAAGGCGATGCGTCACTTCGAGATTGATCTCTCCCGGTTCGGCCCAGACTTTTCCCACGGTCGCAAACGGCTCGAATTTGCGGTTCATGCAGCTCCGCGGAAAGAGAATGCGCGCCAGCTCATTCGCAGGAGGACGTCCAAGTAATTGATAATCCTTGTTCTCCTCCTCGGACGCGCCGCCCATCGTGTCGGGGTCGAGCGCTATCAGCGTGGCTGACCCCGAGGCATTGTGGACGCCCACCGCCACAATCTCCGGTTGATCGTCGCCGTTCACGTCCGAAAAATGCATGAAGTCGAGATGGCCGGAATGCCAATACTCCCGGATCAAGTGCCCATCCGGCGCCAGCATCGCAATCTGACTCGGATAGTAGAGGTAGTGCGCGCCGTCAACCACTATCCTCATTTCCTTGCTGCGGCCTAGCCGCTCCACGCCCATGGCGACGATGCTATACGGCCCGGTGAAGTCTTCCCGGGCTGTGCGCACCCGCCCCCCCGGTTTGAATTGCCAGCGTTCCGTGCCCTCTTGGGAGTAGCAATGCAACGTGGACGGTGCCCCGAAGGAGGTGGGCGTTTCGTCGAAGAGCACCTCTGTTCGCCCATCCCCGTCCACGTCCCCTATCCACGATCTATCCCGATCGCCGAAAATCAGTTTGCCGGCGAAGACCTTTCGCCACAACTCCCGGCCGCCTTCGTCGGATACGATGATCGTGTTCTCGGCCACGCGAATTCGGGCGGGCTTCCACCCCGCGGCTCGGATAGACCAGCCGCTTATAATAAGGATAAGCGCCAGCCCCGCCAAGGCTAGCACAAGCAACGTCTTCCGCGATCGCCGGATTTCGGTGCCGTTCGCTTTGCTATCCCCTGCTGTGCCTGGCTGATCCTCACCCGGTCTGGCTGGGTTTGCACCCCGTTTCCACGCCTCGAGCTCTTCAACCGTGGTGATGACCCGGCCCCTTCCGCCCCGGAGGCGCCGCACAGGCAAACCGCGTTGCTGCTCCCAGTTTTGAGCGGTCCTTACCGTCACACCCAGGTGCGCGGCAATCTCCTTCCAAGACTGGAGTTCCCCGGACAAACTGCTATTGTCAATCATCAGAGTTGCAGCTCTTAATCTATCTTGTTTCGTAGTAGACTTCAACAACCGGAGTTCCGGTACTTGCGTTGGTTTTTCGCATCGTTTCGCTTCATTTCGCTTGTATGTAATACACGGGAGCGCCATATTCCAGACGAGCCCGCACAGTCGCGGACACTCCAAAGGAACCCAGTGCTTGCGATCATGCCCAAACCCCGACGCGGTCCACTGAAGGTGCTGCTTGTGGACGATCACCGGCTCCTGCGCAGCGGCCTCAGGCAATTGCTTACCCGCCAACTGCCCCATGTCGATTTCGGAGAAGCCGATTCCGCGGAAGCCGCTCTCCACGAGATCGAGACGGCCTCCTGGGATGTGGTGATCCTCGACATCAACCTGCCTGGCAAAGACGGTTTTGCCGTCCTCGAAGAGGTCACCAAAAGTTGCCCCGAAACCGCGGTCATTATGTTGAGCATGCATGCCGACAACTGGACCATCCGCCGCGCCCGTCTCATGGGAGCGTCCGCCTTCGTCACCAAGCGCGCCGATACTTCGGCCCTGGCGCAGGCTCTTCATGCCGTACTCGCCGGCGACCGCTTCTTCCCCGAAATTGACCTGTCCGACCCCTACCTCCAGCTTTCGGCGCAGGAATGCCGGGTAATGCTGTTCCTGGCGCAAGGCAAGCGCGTGGGCGAAATCGCCGCCGAATGCGGGCTCAGCGCCAAAACCGTCAGCACCTATAAGAACCGCCTCATGCGGAAGATCGGTGTCCGGACACTGGCCGAACTGGTCTGCTATGTCGCGGACCGCCGCATTTCATGAGATTTCCCCCCGTCGCGATTCTGCGCCATCCAGCCTTCGGCATGGCTCCGCACTCGGCCACCTTGCCATCTGGAACGACATAGATCGTCCGCGGCCAGTCGGCGTCGGCCCAGGGATCCATGGAACTGGTGGGCTCGTTTGCGGTCAGCGCTCTCGCCTGCCAACCGCCCCGAAACCGCTCACGCCTCAGTCATGTCTCAACGCCCTTACCGGATCCACTCGTGCCGCTCTTGCCGCCGGCACAATAGCTGCCGCCAGTACCACCACTCCCAGTCCCACCGTCGCCGCCGCCGCCGTTCGCGCGTCTTCCCCCTGCAACCCATATAGCAGCGATTCCGCCAGCTTTCCGCATGCCAGCATCAGCGGTATTCCCGCCGCCAGCCCCGCCCCGATCGTCAACGCGCCCTCCCGCAGAAACAGCGCCACAATCCCGGCGGGCCGCGCCCCCACCGAAAGCCTTATGCCGATCTCCTTCGTCCGCCGCGTCACCGCGAATGACAGCACCCCGTATAACCCGATGGCCGCCAGCGCCGCCGCCACCCCTCCCAGCAGCGTCGAAAGAAATGCCAGAAGCCGCTCCCGCGAAAGCGCCGCGTCGATCTGCATCTCCATTGTCGTGGCCGCTACCACTGGAATCCGCGGACCCATCTCGTGCACGATGCCCCGCAGCCGCCCCATGGCTGTCGCCACACCGGCGGTCGTTCGCGCCTCCAGGTATAGGCTGTCCGGGAACCCGCCTTCTCCGATGGGCAGATACATCACCGGTTGCGGCGTCTCCCGGATGTGCCGGAACTTCGACGTCCGCGTTACCCCCACCACCCGCACTTTACCTCCCCCGCCATACGCAAATGCCTTGCCGATCGCCTGGCCGCCGAAAAACTGCTGCGCGAATTGCTCGTTCACGATCGCCGCGCCTTCCCCGTTGCGCCCATCGCCATCCTGCTCCGTGAAATCGCGCCCCGCCACCAGCGCCGTCCCAAGCGTCCGGAAGTAGCCTCCCGTAATGTGCGTGAAGTAGGTCACCGGCCGCACGCCGTTGGGAGCCGTGTAGCCTGGCAGGCGCAGCGTAATCGATTGCATGCTGCCTGAAATCACGCTCAGCTGTGTCAGCGCCGCCGCCCGCGTCTCCGGCAATGCCCGCGCCCGCCGCAGCAGTTCCGTAAAGAACGGCCCCGCCTGTGTCTGGTACGCGGTCTTCCCCAGGTCGATGGGCACAATCACCACGTTCTCCGCATGGAACCCCAGATCCACCGCTCGCAGATTGTGAAGCGTCCCGGAGAACAACCCGGCGCAAAACACCAGTGCCAGCGACAGCGCGATCTGTGCCGAGATCACCGCGCTCGAGACCAGCCGCGGCCGCCCCCCTCGCCGTGCCCCCGCCGCTCCGTGCGTCGCCGGCAGCGGATCGGCGCGCGACGCGCGCCACGCCGGCAGCAACCCGAATAGCAGTCCGGCCAACAGCGTGACCCCGGCCGTGAAGCCGAACACCAGCCCGTCCGGGTGCACCAGCTTCGCCAGACTATCGGCCTGCGGCAGCAGGTGAAGCAGTACGCGGATCAGCCACAACGCGAGGACCCATCCGCAAATTCCCCCCGCCACGGCCAGTAGTCCTGCCTCCGCCAGGAATTGCCGGAACAGCACCGCCCGCGAAGCCCCCATCGCTGCCCGCAATCCCGCTTCCCTCGTCCGCTCCACCGACCGCACCAGCAGCAGCGCCGACACGTTGGCGCACGCCACCAGCAGCAGGACCGCAACCAGGAGCAGCAGCATGAATACCGGCTTGCCCAGTCGCTCCTGTCCGGATTGGATCCCCTGACTGCCGTCGGACAGCAGAAAATCGTCCTGTGGCCCCATGCGCGGTCCGGTTGCGTTCTGGATCTGTCGCCCTGCCGTATTGAGCCGCGCCGCCGCCTGCGCCACGCTCACTCCCCGCTTCACCCTGGCGATGAGAAACAGAAAGCCGAAGGAATCGCGCTTCATTCCCCAGAACGTCTCCGTCATTGACACGGGCACCTGCAGATCGCTCGGCGCATGCAGCGCAGCGCCGGCGAAACCGCGCTGGCTCACCCCCACGATCTGGAAGGGCTGGCCGTTCAGCAGCACCCGCCGCCCCACCACCCCGGGATCCCCGGCGAACCGCTCCTGCCAAAGCTTGTAGCCGATCGCGCAGACCGGGTTCGCGCCCTCCGCGCCGTCGTCGCTCTCCTCGAGCAGCCGCCCCACCACCGCCCGCACTCCAAGCATGCGGAAATAGTTGCCGCTCACCACCTCCGCCCGCAGCCGTTCGGTATCCTCGCCGTCCGTCAGCAGGACATCGGCCGGGCTCATCGCCAGCACATCTTCGAAATTGCCTGGATGCTTCCGCAATTCCTTGAAGAACGGGTACCCGAAGCAGCAGTTCTCCATGTGGAACTGCTCGTTCTTTTGCCGCAGCACCACCAGCCGCGCCGCCTCCGCAACCTCGAGCTTCTTCAGCACGATCGTATTCACGAACGAAAACACCGCCGTATTAGCGCCCAGCGCGACCGCCAGTGAAAGCACTGCCACGGCCGTGAACCCGGGCCGCCGCGCCATGGATCGCGCCCCGTACCGCAGATCGCGCGCCAGCGCTGCGACCCAGTGGAACTGCCACGCCTCGCGGCTGTGTTCCGTAATTGCCGTAGTGTTGCCGAACCGCCGTCGGGCATCCGCCCGCGCTGCCCCGTCCGGCACGCCCCGCGCCAGGCGCTCTTCGATCTCGAATTCGAGGTGGGCGCTCATCTCCTCGCGCAGTTCGTCGTCGAACCGCCGCCCGCTACCCGCCAGCCTCCGCAACTTCGCCCACCACGTCCGCATCGTCAGCCCTCCGGCGCCAGTACCCGCGCCATCGCCTCCACGAACCGCCGCCACCTGGACTCCGCCGCTACCAGTTGTTTCCGCCCCGCTGGCGTCAACCGGTAATATCGCGCGCGCCGCGCGTTCGGCGACATCTTCCACTGGGCCACGATCCACCCTCGTTGCACCAGCCGTTGCAATGCCGGATAAAGTGAGCCGTTATCCACGACAAACTCCTCTTCCGACTGGTGCTTGAGAAACTGCGCGATCCCATAAGCGTGGTTGGACCCCAATTGCAGGCTCCGCAGGATCAGCACCTCCAGCGTCCCCTGCAGGAATTCGAGCGGCTCAGATAGACTGTCTACCGTAGACATACCACGGATACTACGCCTCTCCAGCGCCGTTGTCAACGTTTTGATGACGATGATCGCCCTCAGCTTTAGCAGGATGCTGGAAGGCGTGACGGGAAACGGCCGATCTGCGAATTGGCCTAGGAAACAGTTCGCTCAGCCCGGACTGTTCGCGTTGGCGCGAGTGCAGCACCACAAGGTTGAACCCCCAACGATGTGGAGCGCCGTCGCGGCTCGGTAAGTAGGATTGACGGCTTCTGAGTTCTCTGAAAGAGCACCGCAGGTCTTCCGGGCCGAAAAGACCGGCGCCTCTTTGACCCTTACCGCCATTAGCCCTCCCTGCGGCAGGTACACGATTTCCCGGCCATCCCGTCTCCAGCGCGTGCTCCGTCCGTTCGCCTTTTCCGATACGGAAGCTGCATCTTAGTCTCGGGAGAGCCGTAACTCCCGCTCTGGTTGGCGAAATACGTGACCTCGTCACCCGAAGGGGTCCACGCGCCCGGCCGTACCCGAAACCCATCGGCGAGCTGCTCCCGGCTCGGACCGCGCGTGACGCCGCCCCACGCCGCCGTTGACGAAACGCCTCCCGATACCGAATCTTCCCGCAATTCCTCCAGCGCCACGCGGACGTCCGCCATGCTCCGAAAGCGGCGTTCCGCATCCTTGCGCAGACAGCGCAGAATCGCCTTTTGAAGATCCAGCGGAACATCGGCGAGGGGCGGATCGGGTTCTTTGTGCAACACCGCCGCCATCGTCGCCAGCACCGAATCGCCGCGGCCACTGTTTTACCGGCCCGGGCGCGAAACCGAGCAGGGGTTCGCCGTCTTTACCCTCCCATGGCTATGTAACAAATGTTACCAGACGGCTCCCTGAAGATATTTTTCGCGCCATGGCAGTTTTTGTCCTCCAGATTCCGCTTAGTCAGATGAAGGCGGAAGAAAGCCAACGGAAGGCTCTCTCAGCCAGATACCCATAAGGAGGGTAAGAAAATGAAAAGCCTAACGATGACTCTTATGCTCGCAACTGCCACCCTGACCGTGGCATCAACCGTGGCTTCGGCGCAGGCACTGAAGGCCGAGATCCCCTTCAACTTCCGCGCTGGTACGACGATGATGGCGGCGGGAACCTATACGCTGACCCCGTCGATCGGCGAACGGATGTTCGAGGTTCGCGACCAGAACTCCCGTAACGTGATCCTGCTGATGTCGATCAGGTCGCAGGATCCCCCGAAGACCTGGAGAGCTGACGGCCGCCCGGCGCTCGAGTTCGCATGCGGCGATGCCGGATGTGCGCTGAGACAGCTCTGGACCGCCCGCGGCGGACCCGCCCAAGCCTTCTCCACGCCCAAGACCGGCGACGAGCGGCCCACCAGCCTGGCCGTGATCCGCCTGGTGGCGGTGAGGCCGAAGTAGCTGTGAGGCCTTCGAAGGGGCCTGAGCGCAGTCAGCCGGCGCTCAGGCCTCTCCCGAGGTTTCATCCCGCCTGACGTTCTGCACGGAAGCCCCAGCACCTCGGCAGTCTCTTCGATACTCAACCCGCCAAAAGATCCTCAACTCCCCGCCCCCGATCCTCTTCAGCGCGCATCCAAAGCGGCGCTCCAGGCCTCTGGAGCAACAATTCCTTTCAAAAGATTTCCGGCGCAATGACAGGTTTCTGCCGCCGATTCCGCTTAGTCGGGTGAAGGCAGAAAGAAGCCAACGCAAGGCTCTCTCAGCCAGAAACACAAGGAGGGTAAGAAAGATGAAAAGCCTAACGATGACTCTTATGCTCGCAACCGCCACCTTGACGGTGGCATCGACCGTCGCTTCGGCCCAGGCATTGAAGGCGGAGATCCCCTTCGACTTTCGCGCAGGGAAGACGATGATGACGGCGGGAACCTATACGCTGACCCCATCCCCCGGCGAACAGTGGTTCCAGGTTCGAGACGAAAACTCCCGTAACGTGATCCTGCTGATGACACAAACCCCGCAGGATCCGCCAAAATCCTGGACGGCTGCCGGTCATCCGGCGCTCGCCTTCGCATGCGGCGATTCGGGCTGCGTCCTGCGACAGGTATGGACCGGCCGCGGCGCGCCGGCTCACGCGTTCTCGACGCCCAAGAGCGGAGACGAGCGGCCCGGCAGCCTGGCAGTGATCCGTCTGGTCGCAGTCAGGCCGAAGTAAGCGGCCTTCCAAGGAGCCTGGGCGCAGTCAGCCGGCGCTCAGGCTCCCTCCGGCCTCAAGGGCAACGCAGTGATTTTGATAAGAAGAAGGGCTCGCTACCTCAATTCGGGGGCAGGGGCGCGGACGGTGGAATTGCCTGCGGTGCCCGGAACTGCGGCCCAGCGCCGCCACCCGCCCGCGATTCACGAGGCGTTGATTCCGCTCTTGATGGCAGCCCGTTTCGCTCCGAAGCGGCAGCAGCTAACGCTCGTGAAGAGCCCGCCCGCGTTTATCGTCAACTCCGTGATGGGATGACCAGGAGGACTTCGACCTCAATTGGTTCTTTGTTCTTTAATGCCGGGCGAAACTGCCACTCATTCAGAAGCGCCAGCAGTTCCATCACTGTCGGGTTTGCCGCCCCAGTCATCTTCATATTTTGCAGTCTTCCGCCGGTAGTGAGGCGTCCTTGAAAGACCATGTGCCTTATGATCGGCTGCCCCGGCAGCGTGTTAGCCTAACTTTCGCACTTCGAGGGTTTTGGCAGAGCTAAGTTGTGCAGAATCAGCAAAGCGTTTGGCTAGGTCTTCACTACAAAGAAGGGTGGGGCCGGCGCGTTTTTTGGCGGGATTTGGGATGCCTTGATCCGCGGCGGTGGCTGAGGCGGAAGCGTGATCCGAATTTGGTTCAGTAAGGCTTGCACGTCCGGCTCCGGCTGGGTATGACGCGGCATCACCAGCTGACGACCGTCCACCAGTGGAATCCAGACCTCCACCATCTGAATGGTCGCCAGCTTTTCGAACACGGCCGCCGGTGTCAGTCCCGGCGCGTGCATCATCAGCCGTTGCTTCAGAGTGACCTGCAGACTGTACGCCAGAAACGCAATCAGAATGTGCGCGTCGGCCCGACGTTCCAGTTGATGACCGATGGGCCGGATGCTCAGTTCGCTTTTTACCGAGCGGAACACGCTCTCGATTTGCGTCAGTTGTACGTAGCGCGTCCACAACACCGCTGGATCTTCGCCGGTGAGGTTGCTGCGCAACAGATAGTGGCCGTCGCGTTGTTCCGCAGCCTTCAACTTGACCTTGTCCACCTCAAAGGAGAAAGTCTCGCGAGTAACCGCTTGGTCCGCTGACGGCATCTGAATCTTCACGAACCCGAAGGCCCGGCCGGCTTCTTTCTTGGCGGCCCCGACGCGCAACAGCAGTTGATCGCGCTTCGGCAGACTCTTGCGCATCGCCCGCAACTTGCGCACCAAGCGGACCAGTCGCTTGCGCCGCATAGCGTTCTCCTTGGCCTGCCGCCCACCGCTTTTGGCCAGCACGTAGAGTTCGCCCTCGTGCTCATACAGCTTCACTTCCACCGAGTCGCGGACCTTTTGCCACGGCAGATCCAGCCATTTCTTTTCATGCTGGTTAATCTTGCTCTTGGGTGTGCCCACCAGATAGAACGTCTGCCGTTGGGGATCACGCATGTCTTTCAGAATGGCTTCGGTAGGAACGCCACGATCCATCACCCACACCCGCCGCGCTTTGCCGTAAGTCTCCTCGATCTTCTTCAGAAAACCTGGCAGTGTGGTGCGATCCGATGTGTTGCCCTTCATCACTTCATAGGCCAGGGGAAGCCCATCGGTCGTCACCACCAAGGCGATCACTAATTGCAGACAATCCGGTCTCTTGTCCCGGCTGTACCCGCGCTTGGCTTTTGGGTTCTGTTCCATCTCGCCTTCGAAGTACGTACTGGTCAAATCGTAGAGCAGCACCTCGAAATCGGACTGGAACAAATCAGCCCACTTCTGCTTCAGCCAGACAAATAACTCCTGTTTGTGTGGCAGTACCCGATCCAGACAGCGATACAGCCGATCCTTGGCGGCCACGGCGAAGTCCGTTTCCAATAGCTCGTCCATCGCCGTATCGACGTACCACTGCCGGTGCAGGCTGTAATCACTGCCCGGGTCGAGCAGGCAATTCACTACCTGTAACTGCAACACCTTCTCCCAACTCACCGCCTCGCGCGCTTCCGGCAAGCGCTCCCGCCAAAACTCATCCAGCCCGAGTTGTTGCCATAACTCACACCCCAGCCAGCAAGCGCCGTAGCTGCGCGGTCTCCGCAATTCCAGGCCGCTCAACTTCACCTGGGTGCTGTCCAACGCATCGGCTGGCACTTCCCGGTCCTCCGGGAACAAGCTCATGGTTCGGTAGTCTTGCTCGTCTTCGTCGAACACCTGCAACGTGTGCCGCCAGGCGGCTTGCTGCTGGTCGTTGATCTCTCCCAAATACAATACGGTCCGCTGCACGATCCGCGAGCCCGCTACCCGCCGATTCTCCACGATGCTGAAGTAGCGGTGAATCTTGCCGTCCTTCTTTCGCGGAGTGCTTCGCAGAAACATGAGAAGCAGCAGAATGCCAGAAGTCCAGTCGAAAGAAAAGAGGGTAGGTCTTCACTCAGGCCATTTCGGGCCTTTTTAGCATGGTGGTTGTTGCAGGCAAAGCAAATATAGTTCGGCTGAGTCGGAAAAACTCCGCGAAGTGCGAAAGTCAGGTTAGGGATCATAGTGGTGATAGGATACGGCGGAACCAGCGGCGATGCATCGTCGATATTGATCTGATAGGGACTGGACTGCGCCATTTTAGCCGGAGGCAGACAGTATTCGAGGATCCATTCCTTCTGATCACCAACTCGCAGATAGACGGAGTAAACCGGGCTGCCCTTCAAGCCGGCTCCGAGCTCCAGCACGTCGTCACGACCGCCGGACTGACTAATGACCACGTCGAAGCTGCCGTTGGCCGGATGGTCGATACGAGTAAGTTCGGCACGGCTTGGCGGATGGGAAGAGTCAGATCGAGCGGTTGAAGAAGAACCGGCCGGATTTCCGTTGGACGGCGAGGGTCTCATTGACCCGCCCGCCACCCCCGCTGTTGATTCGGCGGCTGCCTCCCCTGGAGACGAACTCAAATCCGCGACATTTTTTGCCGCGGCCGCGCGATTTTGGTCTACCCGGCCGGAACCCATCCCTTTTTGAGCCGCCTCGGACGGGCGGATCGCTGCCCCCGTAGCTTGGCTGTCACCGGCTGCGGCGGAGTCGGGAATATTGTTTACTCCCCTGGGAATCAGGATGTCCCTCACATCCCGGCGCTCCGTGGCAAACGTGAGCACGTTCGTGGATTGGCCGGAAGACACCTCGAAGCTGGCCATTTGCGATTCGTCCACATCGCGGCGCCGAACGGGCGCCGTGGTCGAGTTTGCCACAGGGAGAGCGGACTGCTCCTGCGTCTCGGGCCGGCGCAAAGGATACATTGACGTTACTCACTCGGAGTTCCCGATTGGGAACGGCGAGAGTAGGAAGAGCGCCAAGCCTTGGAGCCGGCGAAAGCTCCTCGGTCCGGCCAGGAACCACTACCGCTTCGGGGAGCGGCGGCTTGGGCAGGTCTAACGCCTGACGGGCCCAGAAAGCCAGCGGAGGTAACGTGGCAGGCACCACCGGGTTTGGGCGAAACTCGGGCTGAACGATGGCGGGTGCGTCTACCGCTTTCTCGATGGGCCTGGGAAGTTGCAGGACTGCGGGAACCTCGGGTGCGCGAAACGCCCGTCCGTCCACTCCCGGCCGTTGCGCGGGTGCGCCGGCGGGTCTTGCCACGGGTGTCGGAGCGGATTTTGTCTTGCTTGCGCTTGCCTGAAAATAGGCTCCAGGCTGGGCCTCGCGCATGTATACAGCAACTGGTACGAACCATGCCCGACCGGTACTTCTGGCCTAGTGTGGCGTCATCGAGCTTCGCTTTCAAACTCACGAGCGCTTGCTTACGCGCGCGGCGCGGTAGCCTCTTTGTTTCTGATCCGCGAAGTTTACGACCTGTGACAAGATCCGTCCTGCACACGTTCGCGGCGCCGCAAGTGCCTGTGTTACAGAGCCGCGACGATCTTGGACCGGTTGTTAGCCCGATCGTTTCACGGGTTCTACCCACGGACTGGAGTGGATGCCCGCCACACCTGTGGCAATCCTCGGAGACCACTTGGCAGGCTTTGGAACTGACCGCGGAGGTACGGCGATCGACTGCTCATTCCGGCGCCGGTGTGGCTCGAAGGCCTGACTCACTTCTCGCTCGACTCACGGTGCAGCAGCAGCACCAGTTCAGCGAGGCAGAGACCGTGCACTCGCTCAAAGGCAGCCTTACCTACCCGATGATAGGAGTCCTGGGCTTGCGTGTGGCAGGCAGGACAAAGAGGGACGCAGGAGTAGTCCGAGGCTTTCATCGACATCCCGCCATCGCCTCCGGTATGCGCTGCTTGCGAACGGCCCTGGATTCCACAGGCGCAGCAGGCGAGCGTACGGATCCAATCTTTATACTGTTCGTCGCGTGGCGGACCTCGACGCGGCGGACCCTTGCGAGATCCAATGCGCTCGCGCTGCGGGAGTTTGCGGCCTAACACCGCGTGGGCGAGGAACGAGCGTAAGTGTTTTCCCGTAAGCATGGATGGAGAATGAGTACGGACGCGCTTCGGCGTGAGGCGCGCCCGTATTTTGAGCTAAGCGACTGACGACAATTTGGCGCGCTGGATATATGCGGTGATCAGGAGGGCCCGGGCCTCTTCGGGTTGGATGCGGCCCTGATAGGTGGTCAGGGCGTGATCGAGGACGGCCGCGAAGGTATCGACCAAGCTCTTCGCCTCCTCCACCAGTGGCGTTTGCGGGTTGAGTTGCCGGCGCGCGGCGTCACCACCGGCCGATTTTTGCGGCTTCGACGGTGCCGCGGGAACGATCAAGGTGCCATTCGGTTGCTCCCCTTCGACCCGCGCCACTTCCCAGATGGGCGGACCGGACTTCCGTTCGTCCCATTTCCTGGTGATGGTGAAGTTCTCCCCGACGTTGACCCCCAGGGCTTCGATTTGTGCTCCGACCTCGGGATCGAGAAACATCACCCGTCCGTCTGCCAGGGTGAACATGAAGCGCTCACCCCATTGGGAGCTCACGGTTCTCGGCTGACCATATTTGAGAGCGACCGTGACTGGGACATTGGGCGGGAACTCCACGACTTCGCGTGAAGGCCGGGTGTTCGATGCGGCTGCTGCCATAGTTGCAATTACCTCCGACCGGCCGGAGCCGGTTTCGCTCTTCGCGAGCTCGTCAGGGAGGAAACGAAGCCTTAGGCATCATCCGATTCGGCGAGGGCTGCGGCGCGTGCTTCCCAGGCTTCGTTCCAGCAGCGTGTGTGCCAGGAGACTCTGCCCGTGGAGGTTTGCGCGTCGAGGAGGCCGATCGATTCGCGGCACCATTCGCAGACATGCGTCACGCTGAGGTGCTCAATCCGATACTCCGCGTCAATCAGGGGCTGATCCCAATCCACTTCACACTCGATTGGCACTTCCACTTTCCTGTTCATCACACGATCTCCTTGGTTTGAACGAGACGCACGAGGACCACCGGGAGACACGCGTCCTGTCGCGGCAGCGCCGCGAGGTCGTGGTTGCACCCGTGTCTGTTGCTACGGCTCGTGGTGGATCAGGCGATTTCGATAGTGCCGCCGTACTCGTTTTCGCAGTGCGGCCAATAGGCACAATTACGCCGGCTGCAGCTGAGCGACTGACGGTTCGGCAGGTACAGTCCTTTGCGCATCCCTTCCTGCGCGAGCGGATACAGGACCTGGGTGGCCCGGATATCCTGCTCGCCGACGGCGTAGGATTGCGTGATGAGCTGCACGGTTTTCGTCTTCACCAGCGTATCGAGACGCGCCTCACCGGACGCGCCCGGCGTGAGTTGCCGGTAGGTGGCGAGTTGGAAGGCGTAATCCGGCGCGATGCCTGAAGGCTTCCGCGCCGCCGTCTTCAGGTCAATCACGCGGCCGGTTTCGTCGATGACGTCTACTCTTCCCCGCACCGGCACTCCACCGATCGTTCCCGCTACCTCAAGCTCCACAGCAGCCGGTTGAATCGCCGGTGCTGCCTCATCCATGTACTTGGCGACCAACTGCTCTCCAACCCTGCCGATCTCCGCCGGGTTCTCCTCATCGCGAAACTCCGTCTCTTCCGCCTGCTCCTGCCACGCTACCTGAAAGACAGCAACCACACTCTGTGTGTCCAGGTCCTCCTTGGTGGTAACTTTCTCCCGGAAGTTCGTTTCGATCGCCTGGTGGACGGCACACCCAAGCGCGAGCGAACTGGTCTTCGGCTCCGGTAAGGACAGACCGTACTTGAACCACCAGCGGGCCGAGCAGCCGACGAACGTCCGGACCTGACTCGGAGACAATACCCTGGCTGCTTCCGGTTCTTGATCCGACTTCACCGGAGCGGCTTCGGGCTTCCCCTCAGGTATGGGGACAAGCTGCGGGTCCACAATGGCCGGGATGAGCACAAGTTGCCGGGCACGGTCGTCCAAAACTCCATCCACCAGGCCGCGCAGGCGCTGCAATTCCTCAGAACTCACCTTCTCGAGTGAGCGGTAGGAAAGCCGCGGTTCCACGGTAGCTATTGCTGCCATCGCGCACCGCCTTCCCGCGCGCTCTGGATGAACATGGTGAGCCCGATGGCGCGGATATCCTCGCTGGAAAAGCGCAAGCAGTAGCTCCTGGCGCTCGCCTGTGCTTCGACACGCTGGGCGATGAGGGCAGCGCCGTTCAGGGCGTCTTCCATCACTTTCATCCCATCGGGCGTGGTCGTTCGGATCAACTCCACCCGTAACTTCTGCTCCGGCACCTTTGCCTGTCCGTTGACCCTGCCGTCAGTGCTACCATCTTTTTGGTCCTGGGCTCTGCTCAGCGGCTTGGCCGCAGCAACCGTTCCGTTTCCCGACGTTGGCGGTTGCTGCGGTGCTCTGCGTACGCTCCATTCGACCCATTTGCGATTTCCGCTTTTCATCTCCTTCTTGCAGAGCATGAGCGGCTCTCCCGGCGCAACGGCCAGTTCCTGAATTCTCTGCTCGACGGCGGGCGGCACGTACATCACCCGGTTGTCGCTGAGTGAGTACATGACCTGATCGCCGTAGCGACCCTCGACACGCAGGCCGTGTTCGAATCGCAGGGCGACTTCGACCTGGGTAGCCATTGGGAATTTCACAATTTCTTTCATCGCGTTCGGTTCCTTTCTGGTTTTCTTCTCGAAGGTTGTTTCGTAGTTCGATTCGTGCCGGCTGCAATTCTGCCGATGCGGTTTCAGTTCCATGACACGCCTGACAGGTCTTTCGGTGCGCCTTGAGGAGCGCCGCCAGTTCCTTAACGGTCTGTGCTTGCAGGATCAACAGATGACGAGTGGGGCAATCGAGTTCCTCGTTGTTTTCCGCATTATCCGCGTACAAATCTGACGTAGGCATGCGAGTGGGGGCGTAGGTGCAGTAATTGCACAGAGCGACCGCTTTGTTCTCTGCGAAATCGACGTAGAGTTCTTCAGTACAGCCCTTCATTTAATTAGTCTCTCATAATAGGCTAATTTATGTCAACAAAAAAACGGATTATTATGTGACTAGATGAAAATCCCGCAGAGCATGCGCTGCATGTGCCTCCGCTGCCACCACCAGTGGATCAAGCGCATTGAGGGACGGCCAAAGCGTTGCCCAAAATGTAAGGAACACGATTGGGATACCCGCGTTGGCGAGTTAAGACGCGGAAGACCTTCAAAGCGCACGAGCACGAATGAGGCGCGGAAGTGACCATCGGAGTGATTCTCAGCGGGCGGCGTCTCCGCGGACGCGAGGGTGTACTACTCAATGCTCGGGTTCGATGCCTATGCCGTCTTTGACAGCGGCTCGAATGCGCTGCTTGCAGCCGAGGTACCGCTGATGGATGAGGGCGAAATCTAGATTCACCGCCTCGTGTGCAGGCGAGCAGGACCGCCAAGAACGGCGCGGTTCCTTTTGCCGTTCAACAGCTGAGGGTCACGTGTCTTCCAGAACCGGTGCGAACTATTCCGGGGTCGGCCAATTCCCCAGTCTTACGCCCATCGTCCTAACTCCCTTTACGCTTCATATGCCAGCGGCCGAGTTTGGCTGCGTAGTAGCCCACAATCGCCTCCTAGGCGAGGCGGCACACTGCGCCGACGCGGAGGTTATGGCGCCGGGCGCCAGATGCCGAGACTCAAGGTGGTCGATAGCGGACTCTCCTCCTGGTATCATATTGTAGTAGGATACTTCTTATGCCGCGCGGCAACCCATCGCCCAAGATTGCCATCACAATAGATCCTGACGTTCACGAAGAGATCCTTACGGCGGCTGCCCGCGAAGGGGTGAGCGTCTCTGCCTGGATGACTGCCGCAGCGCGCCAAGCACTGCAGCGGCGAGCTGGCCTGGCGGCGGTCGCGCTGTGGGAAAAGCAGCACGGACGCTTCACGACACAGGAGATGAATGAAGCTCGCCGCAGCGTGCGGGCTCAGCTCCAAACATCGCGAACGGTCCGGCGTTCGGCATGAGCAGCGTCATCTATGACGCCGCCGTTCTCGTGGCCGCCGATAGAAACGAGCGGCGAGCCTGGGCTGAACACAAGGCCCGTTTGGAACTTGGCGTTGTTCCGTTCGTTCCGGCGCCGGTGGTCGCCCAGGTCAGCCGGTCCCCAAAACAAGCCCAACTCCGGCGCTTTTTGGCCGGGTGCGTGGTCGTTCCTCTTGTCGAAACCGAGGCGCACGAAGCCGGGCGACTGTTAGGCATGACCAAAACGTCGGATGTCGTTGACGCCGTTGTGGTGACGACAGCCGTTCGACAAAAAGCCACGATTCTCACAAGCGACCCGGACGACATAGAGCGGCTTGTCAGGGCTTCTGGCCGCCAAGTCGCTATTGTCGCTATCTGAGGTATCGCGAAAACGATTCCGTCCAGGATCAGTCGTCAGCGAATGCGAAGTCCGCACACCGAGGATGCGGGCAGGGTCGGCAACCTTGCCGTCTTAAGAGACGGGCCAAGTTCCTGTTTGCGCACGTTAGATCCAGGAGCAAACCGGAGCCGATCATTAAGGCACCACCCTAGCAGTACCCCCGGGACTAGCACCTGAAACAGGTGGTGCGCGACACTAAATCTGGAGAAGCCGATGACAGGCATCGTTGTCGTAATCACGCTGTTAGGAGTTCTCTCAATCCTCGCTGCCTTCGTTCTCTGGCAAGTGTTTAGAGCGAAGCCGCAGCTTCCAGTAACGCGGACTGGATTGCAGAACTCTCCACGGATCGGTACCGGCCGATGCAGCGGTTGCTCGGTGCCGAGGACCTGCGGTTCTTACGATCCCCCACCGGGTTTCAAACCTTGCATGAAAAGGAAACTGCGACAGCAGCGCTGCGCGATCTTCGCCGTGTACCGCGGGAGCTTCAGAGGGATTTCCAGCGCGCCGCCTTGGCTCTCAAGTTGATGATGCTCCAATCGCGTCATGATCGTCCTGAACTGGCTACGGTTTTGCTGCGGGCTCAACAACAGTTCGCGATGCGCCTATTGGCCGTCAAAGTTCGCATGCTCATTTATCGCTGGGGTCGGCAGCGCAGAGGCGGGCTGCCTTCTGTGGTTGTTCGACTCGGTGGGCGGCGAGTTGCGAAGATTCGTACCCGTGCCCGTAACTACAGCAGCCTGAAACCAAGTTGCAATTCAAGGCTGGAAGGCAGAATTCCCGCGGCAATCCCGAAACTGGTATCTTGTCTATCCCAGTGCCGAAGAGGAGACGGCCTTGCAAGCCCAGCCCGCTACGGCCAGCGGAATCGCTACTCTTGTGGTGATTTCTCGAAGCACAGTAAACCTCCTGATTCGGGACTCGATATGGGGATCCCGGATTTATCAAGTTTTCTCAAGTAGCGATGGGCATGGCGGAGCGGACTCGCGGTGGAGAAACCGGAGTCCCCGCGCCTGTACTGGTCGTGACGGTTTTTACATTCTCGATCGGCATCGGCGCGATGTAACCCAGCACGCGTTATCGAAGGCGGAATGGCGCGAGCGCCATCATTTCCGCGTATAGGTATTGGAAGCCGACGTCGGCGGCGAGTTCGATGTGGCGTGTGAGGGCGGCGATCTTTTGCAGGCGGGCTCGGCGAGCGGAAGGCGCGAGGAGCAGCATTCGGGCGCCGCGGAGCGTGGTATTGCCAACGGGATCGACGGACAGGTCGGCGGGCAACAATCCGATGGCGCGAGCACTGGGGATGCGGATGTAATTGCCGAAGGCGCCGGCGAGGGAAAGCGATTTGACACCGCCACCGGCAAGCATGCGGATACCGGCGGCGATTGCGCCCTTAGCCAACTGTAGTTCGCGGATGTCCGGCTGCGAGAGCGTGACTTCGCCGGCAAAGGTCAGAGGGCTGGCGAGGCGGCCGTTGGAGCGGACGAGGCCGAGTTCGAGCGCGCAGGCGGCAGCGTCCACCAGGCCGCTGCCGCACAGTCCGCGCGGCGCGGTATCGCCGATCACGTGACAGACAAATCCGCCATCCTTTACGTGCACGCTGTCGATGGCGCCATGCCCCGCGCGCATCCCGGCGCCGATACGGCCGCCTTCGAAAGCAGGACCAGCCGCGGTGGACGCGCACTGGATCCCGTTGGCGCCTCCGACCAGAATCTCTCCATTGGTGCCGATGTCGAGCAGCGCGTGAGGATGGGGCTGCCCGTCGAGGTTTGTCGCCACGATGCCGCAGAGCAAGTCACTGCCGACGAAGCCTCCAAGGCAGGGCAGGAACCCGGCTGGACCGGGCCAGCCGAGTTCCCAATCCGCGAAGCGGAAGCCGCCAAGCGTGGGAGAAGCGAACGGCGCGTGGGTCAGGGGCTCGACATCGAGCGCGCAGAAGAGATGATGCATCACGGTGTTGCCCGCGATCAGAATCTCTCGCAGCGGCTCCTCGCCGAGCATGCGGCCCAGCGCCTCACGAACTACACCACCGAGTTCACCGCGATGGGTGAGTTCGTATTGCAGGCGGCTGACACAATCGGAGCCGAAGCGAGCCTGCGGATTCAGTGCGGTTTCGACGCGCTCGACTTCACCGCTGTTGAGATTCACGATCTGCACGACCAGCGTGGTGGTGCCGAGATCGATCACCGCGCCGCGTCCGGCGCGCGGTTCGATGGGGACGTGGGCTTCGTCGGTGAGCACCGGGAGCGACCACTGTTTCACTTCGACAACGACCGGCCCTTTTGCTTCCGCACAACACGCGAGACGCCAGCCCTCGCGGAGTTCTGCCTCGGTGAGGGCATCGCGCATGGTGGGAGTGATGGGCACGTCACCCGACAGCACGCGCACTTTGCAGCCTGCGCAAGCGAGCTCTCCGCCGCACGGAAATTCCACGCCGGCATCGAAGAGTTGTCCGGACAGGGTCTGCCGGGGATGCGGTTGGATTTCGAGCTTCACGACTGGCCGCGTGCGAAGCGCGTCATCGCGTCCACGTTGGCGTGCGGCGTGCCGCGCGGCACCTCGCAGCCCGCGCCGCAGATATAGGCAGCGCCGGCCTGGCGGTAACACTCCGCGAGCAGCGCATGGACGGATTCGGGCGTGCCGTCGCGCAGGTCGCGAACGGGATCGATGTTGCCGAGCAGGACCTGGGTTTGCGGCATCGCTGCGCGCGCGAGGGCAACGGGCGTGGGGAAATCGAGGTCGATGATTTCCGCGCCGGTCTGCCCCATACCTTCTACGATGCGCTTGGTGTTGCCGCAAATATGGAGGCGCACCGGAACGCCGAGCGCCTGTATGGCGGCGATCAGGCGCCGCTCGAATGGCAGGACGAGTTCGCGATAGATCTTCGGCCCGACGAGTGACGCGGCGGCATCGCCGATACCGATCAGCGTGGCACCGGCCGCTACCTGCGCGCGGGCGAATTCCACTTCCATTCGCACGGTGAAATCGAAGAGCGCTTCGACGAAGGGCCGATCGTCAGAGAAGTCGAGCATCAAGGTATTGAGGCCGCGCAGGTCGGCGCTCATCGCGCACGGTCCTTCGACCCAGCCTTCGACGATGCGCGTTTCGCCGGCGCGTTCGGCGAGCAGGCGCACGGCCTCGATACGGTCCAGCATGCGGCCGGGTGCATCGAGCGCCGGCAGGCGAAGTGCATCGAGCTTGCGTTTGTCGTCGAGGAGCGCGTGACTTTCGACGATGGCGGGCGGCTGGTCGTCGAACCATTCGATGGTGGCCCCGAGGTCGCTGGCTTCGCGCGCCGGGTCGGAGATGGCGGAGACGTAGTCGATGTCGAAGCGCTCGGCAACGGCGCACTGGGCGTCGGCGAGGAGGCGGTGATCGCGCGCGTAGGCAGCGTAGGGGGTGCCGGTGAGATCCGCGGCGAACATCATGGTGATGGGCATCAAGGGCAGCGAATCGGTGGGTTCGCCGCGGAGCTTTGCGAGTATGCGTTGTTGGCCGGTCATTTTTGTACCTTCAGGATTTCGGAATCGAAGCTGGCGGCGAAGCGCTCGCCGGGAGAAGCAATGACGAATTCGGAGGCGGACCATTGGCCTTCGACCAGGCGCTGCAGCCATCCCAGGTCACCGGTATAGCGTTCGAAACTCCAGCCCTTTTCGACGGCTTCCGCGGCTGCCTCGTCGACGAATTTGCCGTGAGCCTCAAGGCCCGTTTCGATAAACGTGAGCTTGCGATATTGGGCGTGGTAGCGGGTCATTTCCTGGTAGAGGTACCGGCCATTCTCCTCGCCGTATTTCGCGACCAGGGTATCCAGGGAATCTTCGAGGCCGGCGGTTTGATGAGTAAGTTGCTGGAGGCCCTTGCCGCGCTCGAGCCAGCCGGTGGAGCGGTAGAAGGTTCCGGGATTGTCGGCGAAGTAAGCCTCATAGCGATCGCGGCCGCCCATCAGAATGGCGATGCAGTCGTGCGCGCGCGGCAGGATGAGCTGGGTGTGACGGGCGGTCAAGCCATTGAGGCCGTTTCCGCAGAGTCCGTAGCCGAGAAGGATCGCGTCGTAGACGCCTTCGGGCGTGCGATCGACAATCTCCTGGATCTTGGCGGCCATCGGTTTTCCGCCGAGATCGTGGAGGCCCTTGGGCAGGAACTCGACGTCTACCTGGTGCGGGGAATGCGCGCACGCGGCGCACATTTCGCGGAAGAGGACTTCGCAGCTGATCAGTTTCAGGCGCATCGTGCAGCCACCAGGGCGCGGATGAAATCCGGATTGGAGCCGCAGCAGCCGCCGAGGAAACCGGCGCCGGCGTCGCGGAGAGCGGCGTAATGGCCGGCAAAAAACTCGGGGGTGACATCGTAGTGGATCGAATCGCCCTGCATTGTGGGGAGGCCGGCGTTCGGCTTGATCCAGAGCGGGAGATCGCAAGCCTCGCGAAAGCGCGCGCAGACGGCGGCGGCGAATTCGATGCCGACACCACAGTTGGCGCCGACGGCGTCGGCTCCGGCTTCGGCCATTGCGGCGGCGACATCCTCGGGAGTCGCGCCCATCATGGTGCGGTCCTTGTTCTTCCCGGAGTCGAACGCAAAGGAGACAATCACGGGCAGGCCCGCGGGTTTGGCGGCGGCAACGGCGAGGCGGGCTTCCGCGAGGTCGCTCATGGTTTCGATCAGGAGCGCGTCGGCGCCGGCAGCGGCAAGCGATGCGGCCTGCGCGGCAAAGGCGTCGGTGACCTGCTGTCCGTATGACATCATTTGACCGGTGGGGCCGATCGAGGCGAAAACGAGCGCGCGTCCGGCGGCGGCGCGTTTCGAGATCTCTACGCCGGCGCGATTGATCGCGTCGAGGTCGCCCTCCATGGCGATCGCGTTCGCGCGGAACGTATTCGTGAGGATGACCTGGCTGCCCGCATCTGCGTAGGCACGCGCCACCGACTCCACGGCGGCGGGGTTGGACAGGTTCCAGGCATCGGGCGCTGCGCCGGGCGGCAATCCGCGCGCTTGCAACTCCGTGCCCCACGCGCCGTCGGAGATCAGGAGCCCGCCGGCGAGCCATTCGCGAAGTTTGGATTGAGTAGAGGTCATGGTTTTGGGGTGATGGCGACTTTACGGCGGCTCAACGTGGCGCCGGCTTTCGCCTGTAACTGATAGTCGCCCGGGGTATTGGGCACGTCGAGATCGATGTACATTGTGGTCTGCCCGAGCGCGGCGACCTGGAAGGGCGCTTCGGCGCGAGCGTTTCCGAGCGAGAGCGTCAGGGTGCCGGACGCTGCCGTGTACTCGTCGTTGACCAGCATCACCTGAAACGTCCGCCTGCCGGGCGCAAGTTTCGGCTGCCAGAAACTGAGGTATACGCCGAGGGGCGCGAACGCGTGCGACATGTAATCGCGGAAGTTCGGCTCGAGTTCCAACTTTTCGACGTCGCTGAAATGGTCGGCGGTGTAGCCCATCGGATCACTGCTCATCAGATAGACGAAGTGGAGCACCGCGGCGTACTGGCGGTAGGCACGCCAGAACTCGGTGATTCCGGCGAGCAGATACGCGTTGAGCGCGAGGCGATCCTGCGCGGTGGCGTTCGGTGGGAGCAGGCGCGGATACAGATCCTTGGTAAGTTCGGTGGGAGATCCGTCGCGATTGAGCCATGTCCAGCCGTACTCATTGAGGATGAGCGCGTGCGCGGTAGGCGCTGCCGGGGCTTTGCCATTGGGGCGTTCGAAGGTGGTCATGCTGAAGGCCGGACCATTCTTCGCGGCCATGCCGGAGAACTCGTAGGGGTGATCTTCGACCGGATCGTCGGGACCTACGGGCGGGTTGTAGCTGTTCTCCCAGGGGCGATTGGAGAGGTCGAGAGCGCGCACGGCAGGGATGATCGTTTCGCCGAAGATGGGGTCGAACGTCTCGTTGTTGGCGTCCCAGATGGCGACGCTCGGGTGATTCCAGTGGTCGCGCATCCACTCGCCGTATTCGCGGATCATCTCCGCGGCATCGAAGCGCACCTGATTGTCCGCGCCGTGCCAACCGCGACCGGTCCACACGAAATATTCGTTCTCGATCAGGAGGCCGGCCTCGTCGGCGATTTCAAACCAGCGATCGGGCGCGGGACCGATGCAGAAGCGGAAGGCATTCCAGTGCATCTCCTTGGGAATTTCGACGAGGAGTTTGCACACCGATTTTTCATCCCATGGCAGGTTTCCGCTTTTCGGATCTTCGAAGAAACGGTGGAGGGTGATGTTGGATCCGCGCAGGAAATAGGGACGGCCATTGAGGTAGGCGCGCCGGGTGGCGGTCTCGAAGTGGAACTCGCGCAGGCCGAAGCGGGTGGAGGTCGATCACCGCCGGTGGCGGTTTCGAGCATGTGAAGGTTGGGGTCTTCGGGCGTCCAGAGCTTCGCGTTCGGCATCGCGATCGACTGCGTCACGACGCGCTGTTCGCCGGGGCCGAGGCGCAATCGCAGAGCGGGAACGGAGGCGACGGCGGCGGTAGATTTCCAGAGATGAACCGACTGCGTGAGGGCAAAAGCGGCGGGCTGCGAGCCGTGATTGCGCAGAGTGGTCTGGACGGTGATCGACTTGAGGTCCCGCGCGGGGGCGACCTGAATGGTCTCGATCGCGGGATTGTCGCTGAGGGTGAGGGTGACGCTGTCGTAGATGCCTGGCGTCCAGCGGTTCTTCTCGAAATCGGTACCGGCAGAAACAGTTGGCGGAAGGACGCCGGGATGCGCTCCGACGCCGACCACAATTTCGTTGACGCCCCGGCGCAGGTCGCGCGAGACATCGAAGATCGCAGCGGAGAAGCAAGGGAGGTGCTCTCCGATCAGCCGGCCGTTGACCCCGGCGGACGCTCCGAACTGGGCTTTGTTGATGCGCAGGGTGGCGACGGCGCGGACTGCGGACACGTTGAAGGAGCGTCGGTACCAGAAATAGTTTCGCTGCTGACGGGATACGCGGGCGGTCGTCACGAGTGCGGAGGCGGGGGAGAGACCACGCTGGACGCGATTCTGGATGAGTTGGCGGCTCTCGAATTGATCGACATCCGGGAAGGCGGGGATTGCGGAGTGAGCAAGGCCGGGGACGGGGGCGTGGTGGGACCAGGCGGTGGGCTGCGCGAGATCGACGGAGTCCGCGATCTCCCACTGGCCGTCGAGGGGGATCGTGTTGCGCTGTGCGGCGGGGAGGGCGGCCGCGGCGAGCAGAGCGACAAGAACGCAGATCGAATTCATAGAAGCCGAGGCCTTCCGTTGAATTCGTGGACGGCGTTCCACATCGCCACTATATTCTCCACGGGCGTGCCGGATTGGATGTTGTGAACGGTGTTGAAGACGAAGCCACCGTTCACCGAGAAGATTTCGCAGCGCTCGAGGACTTCGGCACGGACCTCCCCGGGTGTCCCGAAGGGGAGCGTCTTTTGCGTATCGACTCCGCCGCCCCAGAAGGTGAGGCGGTCGCCATATTTCGCTTTCAGTGCACGAGGGTCCATTCCGGTTGCGGAGCATTGCACCGGATTCAGGGTGTCGAAGCCGGCGTCGATGAAGCTATCGAGGAAGCGTACGACGCTGCCACAGGAGTGCTTAAACGACTTCCACGTGGTGTTGGCGTGAATCCAGCCATTGACGCGCTGGTAGTACGAGCAGAGTTCGCGGAAGGTCCCGTTGAGCAGAACGACGACGTTTGCGTGCCGAAATCCGTGCCGAGACGAAGACCGCCTGCACGTTGTTACCGACGCGCTGGTGAATCCGCGCGAGGTTGGCGATGCCGATTTCGCACTGGCGCTCGAAGATGCTGTGGACGTACGGGCGCCGCGACTTCGTCGCCATGTACCACTCGGTGATGTCGCGAATGCCTTTGGGGGTGATGAAAGGGCCGGGAACCAGCGCGATGTCGCCGAAGGCCGTACCCCCAAATGTGGCGATGACCGCGCGTCCGGTGGAGGCTGCACGCTCGACGCCGCGCGCCAGATGATCGAGGTCGGCGTCGGTGATGGGGCCGAACTCCTCGAGGTTGTCGGCGGGATGGGCGGGCCTCGTCGATCGGCGGTTGGCGCACGATGGTATCGAAGAAGGCGCTGCTACAGGCATACGTCCGCTCGGCGCGGCGGTCATGTCGCCCTTAGGATAGACCACGATATCGCCCGAGGCTCCCCGGATCCGGAAGTTCTCGCCGACCATTACGTCAAGGCCGCGGAAGTTCCACGGTTTCCAATTTTCGTTGGGAAAGCCGAACATGTTGTTTCGCGGGAAGACGCCAACCGTATCGACGACGAGCGCGGCAGCGAGGTCGTCATCGACGAGGCCCAACATCTGGTAGGGCTCGTGCACCTTCACAGGGATTTTCGGCAGGCCGAAGTGCTTACGCAAGGCGGCGACGCAACTCACATGGATACCAGTGAC
>CAWIJL010000014.1:0-150162 GCA_963836405.1 uncultured Solibacteraceae bacterium | reverse complement strand
CGAGCGGTCGCAGCAGCCCGCGCGAGCAGTTGCAGCCGACCGACGCGGCCACCGTGGCCGCGCCGGTCGCCTCCACCGGCGGCGTCGTGGAGCGCCGCGCGTGACGCCGGACAGCGCGCGAACCGCTGCTCGTCGCCGAGAACATCACGCTGCGCTTCGCGGGCATCACCGCGCTCTCCGAGGTCGGTCTCGCCGTAAGCGAGCGCGAGATCGTCGGCCTCATCGGCCCCAACGGCGCGGGCAAGACCACGTTCTTCAACTGTCTCCTCGGGCGGGTTGCGCCCGAACGGCGGCACGGTGCGGTTCACGGGGGGACATCAGCGGCGCTCCCGACGCACAAGCGCGCCGCGCCTCGGCATCGGGCGCACCTTCCAACGCATCGAGCTGTTCTCGGGCATGACCGTGCGCGAGCACCTCCTCGTGGCCGACCGCGCCCGCCGCGGCAGCGGAGCGCTGTGGAAGGACATCCTCGGAATCGGGCGGGCCGGCACCGAAGAGAAGGCGCGCGTCGACGCGACGCTCGAGCTGCTCGGCCTCACCGCCGACGCCGACCGGCCGATCGAAGCGCTCAGCCTCGGTCGGGCCCGGTTGGTGGAGGTGGGACGCGCGCTGCATGACCGAGCCGCGCCTGCTCTTGCTCGACGAGCCGTCGTCGGGGCTCGACCGTGACGAGACGCGCGCGCTCACGCAGACACTGCGGGCGGTGCACGCCGAGAAGCGGCACCGCGATGCTGCTCGTCGAGCACGACATCGACATGGTGATCGACCTCGTCGAGCGGATCTACGTGCTCGACTTCGGCCCGCTGATCGCGGAGGGCCCCGCGGCCGAGGTGCTCCAGGACGCCCGGGTGCGCGAGGCGTACCTCGGCGAGACGTCGGTCGGTGGCGAACCGTCGTGAGCCAACTCCTGGAGCTCCGCGACGTCTCGGCGGGCTACGGGCCGTTCCGCGCGATCTTCGACGTGTCGTTCGCCGTACCGGAAGGAGGGGCCGTCGCGCTGCTCGGCGCCAACGGGGCGGGCAAGTCCACGATCGCGCGGGTCGTCACCGGTCTCGTGCCGGTCCAGAGCGGATCGCTGCTGTTCGAAGCCAACGACATCTCGCGCCGCAAGGCGTGGCAGATCTCGCGCGCTCGGCATCGTGCACGCGCCGGAGGGCCGCTCGGTTTTCGGCTCGCTCACCGTCGAGGAGAACCTCACGCTGAGCTTCCGCGCGATCGCTCCCGCAAGGAGATCGCCACGGGGTTGGAGCGCGCGTCGCGCTGTTCCCGCGTCTGGGCGAACGGCGCGGACAGGACGCGGGCACGCTGTCGGGCGGCGAGCAACGCATGCTCTCGCTCGCGCGGGTGCTCGTCGATCCGCCGCGCCTCCTCGTCGTCGACGAGCTGTCGCTCGGACTCGCACCCAAGATCATCGACGAGCTGTACGCGACGCTCCGGCACGTCAACGAAGCCGGCGCCGCGCTGCTCATCGTCGAGCAGTACGTCGCGCGCGCGGTGTCGCTCGCGCAGTCGGTCGTCGTGCTCCAGCACGGCGAAGTCGTGTTCAACGGGTCCGTCGACGACTTGGGCAACGCCTCCGACCGCCTGCTCGCGACGCATTCGCACCTCGAGCCGCATTGAGATGTCCCCCACCTTCCGGGTGCTGCCCGATCTCGACCAGCTGAGCGTGTTCTTCTGGACGTCGGGCGCCGACGGGCGGTTGCGCTTCCTGCGCTGCGACGCCTGCTCGTACCTGATCCACCCGCCCGCGCCCGACTGCCCGCGCTGCGAGCACCGCGAGACCGCACCGGCCGAGGTGAGCGGTCGCGCCACCGTCCACTCGTTCACGGTGAACCATCAGCCGTGGGACGGCGCGGGCGACGTGTACGTGATCGCGCTGGTCGCGATCGACGAGCAGCCCGACGTCCGCCTCACCACGAACCTCGTCGACGTCGATCCCGACGCCGTGCACATCGGCATGCCGGTCGAGGTCGTGTTCGAGGACCGGGCACCGGTGTACCTGCCGCTCTTCCGACCGGTCTCGGCATGAGCAGCCCGGCGCAGATCCGACGGCCCGGACGGCGGCATCCGCGCCGCATGGGCGATGGAGGGCCGGAGGTCGCAGCCGCATGAACAGCCAGGCGCAGATCCCACGGCCCGGACGGCGGCATCCGCGCCGCACGGGCGATGGAGGGCCGGAGGTCGCAGCCGCATGAACAGCCAGGCGCAGATCCGACCGCCCGGACGGCGGCACCCCCGCCGCACGGGCGATGGAGGGCCGGAGGTCGCAGCCGCATGAACAGCCAGGCGCAGAACCGACCGCCCGGACGCGGCATCCGCGCCGCACGGGCGATGGAGGGCCGGAGGTCGCAGCCGCATGAACAACGCCGAGCAGCGGGCAATCATCTCGGGGATCGGGCAGTCGGCCGTCGGGCGCCGGCTCGGACGCGACGAGCCCGACCTCACGATCGAGGCCGCGCCGGCGGCGATCGCCGACGCGGGATTGACCGTCGCCGAGATCGACGGCCTCGCGACGTATCTCCGGTTCGGTCATCGGCGACGTGTCGGGCAACGCGGGACCGGGCACGCCCACCGTGCAGGACGCCCTGCGCCTGTCGCTCAACTGGCACAGCGGCAGTCCCGAAGGCCCCGCGCAGATCCAGGCGGTCATCAACGCGGTGATGGCGGTCGTGGGCGGGCCCCCGGCACGTGCTCGTGTACCGCACGGTCACCGAGTCGACCGCGCAAGGCAGCGGCAGGCGAGCGGGGATCGGTGTCGGCACCACCGGATCGGCGGCCGTTTCAGTGGTCGCTCCCGTTTCGCGCGTACTCCGCAGCCAACTGGCTCGCGATGAACGCACAGCGCCACTTCCACGAGTTCGGCACGACCCGTGAGCAGATGGCGCAGATCGCGCTGAACGACCGCGCGTAACGCCGGCCTCAATCCCGCCGCGATCTTCCGCGAGCCGATGTCGATCGACGACTACTTCGCGGCGCGCATGATCACCACACCGTTCTGCCTGTTCGACTGCGACGTACCGGTCGACGGGTCGACCGCGGTCGTTGTGTCGGTCGCCGAGCACGCCGGCTCGGTCGACCATTCCGTGGCGCGGATCGAAGCGGTCGGCACCGCGCTGCACGGCCGGCCGTCGTGGGACCAGTGGGACGACATGACGACGATGCCCCCCGCGACGCCGCCGCCCATATGTGGTCGTGCACCGACCTCCGGCCCGCCGACGTCGACGTAGCCGAGCTCTACGACGGATTCAGCTGGCTCGCCATCGGCCTCTTTCATGGCCTTGAGGGTGTCGTAATCGGTGGTGACGCGCGATGTGCAGGACCATGTGAAGTTGAGCGGCTTCAGCTTCCGGCACAGCTCGATCGTGCGTTCCTTGCGGTAGTTGAAGGTGTCGTCGTCAAAGAAGATTTCCTTGACGTTCGGGAATTGCTCCAGGGCGTAGCGGACTTCGTTGGCCACGTCGTCGGAGGAGCGCAGGCGCCAGCGGTGGCCCGAATGCGTCTGCGGCCAGAGGCAGAACGTGCACAGGGCCGGGCAGCCGCGCGAAGTGTAGAACGAGATGAACGGATTGAGCAGGAACGGAACGTTGTACCGCGTGATGTCGAGGTCGCGCTTGTAGACCTGCGTCACCCACGGCAGAGAGTCCAGGTCCTCGATCGCGGGCGCTTCGGGATTGTTGACCACGAATCCGTTCTTGCGGTAGCTGACGCCGGGAAGGTCTTCGAGGCAGGCGCCGCGGGCGTAAGCGGCGATCTGGTGATCGAATTCGCGGCGCACCACGAAGTCGATGGCCTTGGTTCCCTGAAGCGTTTTCTCCGGTTCGGTGGTGACCGGCGGACCGACGAAGGCGACCCGCAGCTTGGGGTTCGAGTCCTTCATCATTTCCGCCATCTTCACGTCCACGTGGAAGCCGGGAGTAGAGGTGTAGAGCACGAGCAGTTCGAAATCCCGCGCCATGGCCACCGTCTGCTCGATGGAAATTTTGTGCGGAGGCGCATCCACCACCTTGCTGTCGGGCAGCATACCGGCGGGGTAGCAGAGCCAGACCGGGTACCAGTAGGATTCGATTTCCCGGGAAGCCGGCCAGCGCGAACTGGCGCCGCCGTCGAAGCCTTCAAAAGACGGGGGATTCAGAAACAGCGTTCTCATCGGTTCTCCTGGAGCGCGCCGCGCCGTTGCGCCGGCCGCCCGCCCGCACTACTGCGCGCCGAGGTCGGCCACGTCGCGCTTGCCATCTTCGATTGCGACCTTCGTGAAATCGATCGTCAGTTCGGCCTTGCCCACCAGGCGCGTGTTGACCGTGCTCTGCACCTGCCGCGGGACGGAGATGCCGTTGACGATGTCGTACTTACGAACGAACTCGATGCGCTTGAGGAAAATGGAGGGATTCTTCACCAGGTGCCCGGACTCGCGCACGCGCAGGCACGTTTCGGCGTCGATCCAGATTTGCCCCTTAAACAGGCCCTGCCGTTTCTTCCTGGGGTTGACTTCAAACACGTGAACTTCGCGGCCATCGGCGATTTCGGTGCCCTTGTACTTGAACTTGTAGTTCGCCGGTGTCACCGCCACCGCGGGCGACTGGTCGCGCTGCGCTTCGGCTTCCGCCTTCAGATACCGCGCGATAACCTGGTTCTTCACCGTGCCGTCGCCTTCGAAGCGAAGTTTTTCGTAAGTGATCCGGCCCAGGTCGGAGATGCGCCGCAACGCGAACAACTTGCCCGCCTTGTGCAGCTTCGGCAGCGTGGCCGCCATCTCCACTTCCATTGAAGCGTTTTTGAGCACATGTTCCTGGCTGCTGCTGGCTGCCCAGAAATGCTCCAGAACGATTTCCGGCGCCATCGCATCCACTCCTGGACGGGCGCCAACAACCGTAAAGCTGCACAGAAATAGGGAGACGAGAACGCTTAACTTCAATCACTTACCCCAAGCTTGGAATCCAGACCGGATTTTCCATCTTACCAAATAGACGATTCATCCTGGGTCGAAGGTTCAGCCAAGTTGAAGGAGCAGAGGACCGGGAAATACCCCTTCCGGTATCACGCGCCGCCGCCGGTGCTACGCTTGGGGCATGGCACGGTTCGAAATGGAAGAGAGACGCAGGGTACCGGGTTCCCCGGCCACGCGGATCACGATCGTCGTCCTGCTTGTCGTTCTACTGCTGGCGGCAAGTTCGTTCGCTGGGTACGCCATCGAAATCCAATGGTGGAAGGAACTGGGCCAGTTGAATACCTGGTTCAGTATGCTGTACTACGCGGCGGCTCCGCTGGCGCTGGCCACGCTGTTGGCCTTCGCGGCATTGTGGATCGCGCACGCCCGCGCGCTCAAGTTCGCCGGAACCAGCCTGCGCGAACATCGCATCTACGCCCGCGTAGCCACGCTCGTGCTGCTCGGACTGGGGTACATCGTATCCGCGGCGTCCATCGACACCTGGAGCGTGGTGCGTTTTGCAGGCTCGAGGGGGCTGCCGGCCGTGGCAACCGCCTGGCACGATCCGGTGTTCGCCAAGCCGCTCTCCTTCTATCTCTTCGATCTTCCGTTCTACGGCATGCTGCGCGGTTGGGTGCTGGCGCTGGCCATCCTGTGTATCCTGCTGTACTGGCTGGCGGCGCGGGGCTGGCAGTTGCGCTACAAGTTTCCGGACATGCGGGAAGCGCAGGAGATCGACCCGGGATTTCTGCGCCTGGAAGGCGGCCTCGAATCCCGCTTCCTCCGCGGGGCCGCGGTGGTCCTGCTGCTCTCGCTCGCCCTGCGCTTCTACCTGGGCCGCTTCGAGATGGCCTATAACGAACACGGCACCTTCCTCGTGGGAATCGACTACGTGGACCGGAACGTCGGGCTGCCGCTGCAATGGCTGTTGATCGCGGCGTCCATCGCGGCGGCCGGCCTCGTGTGGATGGGGCGGTGGGTGCTCGCCGCTTCCATGGCCATCTCGCTGCTGGTGGCGTTCATCGTACCGCGCGCGGTTTCGGCGCTCTACGTGCGTCCCAACGAGATCTCCCTGCAGCGCCCGTATATCGACGCCCACATCCATGCCACCCGGAACGCGTACGGGTTGGCGGCCAACGTCCGGCAGATCGAGTTCAAAGCGGTGCCGGACGCGCCCATCGACGTCGACGCGCATCGCGCGGAACTAGACAACGTGCGTCTGTGGGAATGGAAACCGTTCCACGACACCATCACGCAGCGGCAGGCGCTGCGCACCTATTACACGTTTCAGGACAGCGACGTGGACCGGTACATGATCGACGGCCAGTACCGCCAGGTGCTGCTCTCGCCGCGCGAACTGGACATCTCGCAGCTTCCCGACGCGCGCGCCAACTGGATCAACCCGGCGTTCATTTACACGCACGGCTATGGCCTGGTGCTGGCGGAAGTGAGCAAGGTGACCCCCGACGGGCTGCCCCTTCTGCTGATCGACGACGCCCCGCCGCAGGTGCGCACCAACAGCCTCAAACTGACCCGGCCGGAGATCTACTACGGCGAGGCGACCCACGAGCCTATCTTCGTGCACACGGCGCAAAAGGAGTTCAACTACCCTTCCGGCGAGCAGAACGCCTACTCGACTTACGAAGGAAAAGGCGGCTTTCCCATCTCCTCGCTGCCGATGCGGATGGCGGCGGCCATCCACGAGGGCGAGGCCAACATTCTGCTGACGGACTACCTCACGCCGAACAGCCGGATGATGATTCACCGTAAGGTCGTTGACCGGCTCCAGACGCTGTCTGGGTTCCTTTCATGGGACTCGGATCCCTACCTGGTGGTGACCGACGAAGGGCGCCTGGTGTGGATAGTGGACGGCTACACCACCTCGGCGGCGCATCCCTATTCGCGATCCGTGAGCGTGCCCGGGATGGGCAACATCAACTACATCCGCAACGCGGTGAAGGCCACGGTGGACGCCTACGACGGCACCACCCAAATCTACGTGTTCGCGCCCGACGATCCCATCATCGGGGCCTACCAGCGGCTCTTTCCGGACCTCTTCCTGCCCGTGTCGCAGATGCCGGCCGACCTGCGCGCCCATGCGCGCTACCCGGAAACGCTGTTCCGCGTGCAGTCGGAAATCTACCGCACGTACCACATGACGGACCCGCAGGCGTTTTACAACAAGGAAGACGTGTGGGACCTCCCGATGCACACCTCGGGGCCGGACAACGCGACCACGCGCGCCACCCCGACCTACGTGATGGCGGTCCTTCCGGGCGAGGAAAAGGTGGAATTCCTGCTGCTGATCCCGTTCACGCCCCGGAACAAGAACAACCTCATCGGCGTCATGATGGGCCGGTGCGACGGCGACAAATTGGGCGATATTACCGTGCTCCAGCTCTCCAAGCAGGAACTCATCCCGGGGCCCATGAACGTTTCGGCCTTCATCAACCAGGACCAGAACATCAGCAAGGACCTGACGCTGTGGAACCAACAGGGTTCCCGCGCGGTACGGGGCCAGATCCTGGTGCTGCCGGTGGGCAACACGTTTCTCTACGTAAACCCGATTTACATCCAGGCCGCGGAAGGCAGCATGCCGCAGTTGAAGAAGGTGGTCCTGGCGGTCGGCAACCGGGTGATCTACTCGGACAGCTACGAGCAGGCTCTGTCGCAGCTTTCCGCCGGAGCGCAGCAACTGGTGAATCAGGCGAGCGGCACTCCGGAGACGAGGACCTCGCCGGCCACCTACACGCCAGCGACCACCGCAGCGACCGGCGGAACCGGGGACCAGGCGCGACTCGACAGGGTCCGGGAGCATCTGCGCCGCTATCGCGACTTGTCTTCGCAGGGCAAGTGGGCCGAGGCCGGCAAAGAACTGGAGGCGATCGAGGCGGAAGTGCGGAGGTAAGGCGGCCCGCAAGGCGTTTTTGCTACACTCGATGTGAGGGCGGCGTAGCTCAGCTGGCTAGAGCGAGGGTCTCATAATCCCTAGGTCCGCAGTTCGAGTCTGCGCGCCGCCACCACCTTTTTCAAGCCCCCCGTTCCTTGGTAAATCGCTGAATCTACCGGGCCGCGCACGAACTTCTACCTCGACCGTGTGGCGGCCTCTGTGCCCGCCCATCGAGCGAGGGTTGATCGGCCCGCGCCCCGAAGAACTGGAACGTAAAGGATGCCCTCTCGAGCTGGCCCGCCGGAAATTGGCCGGCAACGAACGCTCGCATTTCCTTTATTAGGCCACCGCGGCACCGAGAACACTACCAGATTCAAGCCCAAGCTCAGGGCCCACTTCCACTACATCGTCAAGCAGCAGGGCCGGCGCACCGCCAGGCGCTGTCATTAACCGTTCAACGAATGCCAAAAAGAACATCGTCCAGTGCTGACAAGCTGCTTGTGCCCGTGCAGCTCATCGAGCGCCGAATCTACGTAATCCGCGGCAAGAAAGTTCTGCTCGACGCCGACTTGGCCGAGCTCTATCAGGTGCCCACAAGAGTCCTCAACCAAGCGGTACGCCGCAACATCGCCAGGTTCCCGGCAGACTTTATGTTCCAGCTCACCACGGAAGAGTTCGAATCTTTGAGGTCACAGCTTGTGATCTCAAACAAAGGCCGCGGCGGCCGCCGCTACATGCCTTACGCCTTCACGCAGGAAGGCGTGGCGATGCTCTCCTCGGTTTTGACCAGCGACCGCGCCATCCAGATGAACATACTCATCATGCGCGCGTTCGTGCAGCTCCGGGATGCCTTGGCCACTCACAAGGAACTCGCAGAGAAAATTGAAAAGCTGGCGGCCACTCAACAGCAACACGCCGTGGCCCTTGTCAGCGTCATCAAAGAGATTCGGCGGCTGAAGAACCCACAGGAGCCCAAGCGTAAATACAAAATCGGTTTCCGCGACCACGATCGAGACAAGTAGCCCCATCCACCATGCTCCGCGACGACGACCTGGCCGACCCACCCGCCACCCGCGACCTCCCACAAGCCCGACTCCCCTTGCCGTATCATGTTGGCTTATGGACAGACGCACCTGGCTGCAACTTCTCTCCGTCCTCTCCGCCGCTCCGCTCACCAACGCCCAGCGCGGCGGTGGACAGCAGACGCCGCTCCGCATCGCCAAAGACCAGTTGACCGCCGGGTTAAAACTGATCGGCCTCGAATTCCAGGATGCCGAGCTGGACATGATGCTGCGGCGCGTCAGCAACGCCCTCGGCACTTACGAGGCCCTCCGTAAGTCCGAGGTCCCTTACGGCACCGAGCCCGCCTTCGCCTTCCACCCCGGCCTTCCCGGACGCCAACCCATGCGCGGCCCGCAGCGCTTCAGCACCACCATACCCGCCGCGGCCGCCAAAGCTCCGTCCGATCTCGAAGACGCCGCCTTCTGGCCCGTCACCCGGCTCGCGCCCCTGCTCCGCTCGCGCGCCGTCTCTTCCACCGCGCTCACCCAAATGTACCTGGCGCGCATGAAGAAGTACGGCCCGCAACTCCTCAGCCTCATCACGCTCACCGAGGATCTCGCACTCGAGCAGGCCGCGGCCGCCGACAAGGAAATCCGCGCGGGGCGCTATCGTGGTCCGCTGCACGGCATTCCCTACGGCGTCAAAGACCTGTTCGACACCAAAGGAATCCCCACCACCTGGGGCGCCGAACCGTTCTCGAAACGCGTGGCCGAACAGAACGCCACCGTCGTGGACCGGCTCACCAAGGCAGGAGCGGTCCTGATCGCCAAACTCTCCATGGGCGCGCTGGCGCAGGGTGACCTCTGGTTCCAGGGCCGCACCAAAAATCCGTGGAACCTCGAGCAGGGCTCGAGCGGATCCTCCGCCGGTTCCGCCTCGTCCACCGCGGCGGGCCTCGTGGGCTTCTCGCTCGGCACCGAAACGCTCGGCTCCATCGTCTCTCCCAGCACGCAGTGCGGCACCGCCGGACTCCGCCCCACCTACGGCCGCATCAGCCGTCACGGCGCCATGGCCCTCAGTTGGACCATGGACAAAATCGGCCCCATCTGCCGCGGCGTCGAAGACCTCGCCATCGTCCTCAATGCCATCTACGGACCCGACGGTCACGACCGCACCGTCGCTGCCGACCCCTTCCACTGGGAACCGCGCCGCCCACTCGCCGCCATGAAAATCGGCGTGCTTCAATCGGCCTTCGATCGCATTCAGGGCGACAACAAGAGAATCTACGACCAGGCGCTCGCCGACCTCAAGCGCGCGGGAGTCGGCATGAAGCCCGTCGAGTTCACCGAAGACGGGCCCACCATCCGCTTCCTCCTCGAGGCCGAAGCCGCCGCCGCGTTCGACGACATCACCCGCGACGGCCAGGTGCGCACGCTCCGCGGGCAGAATCAGGGCGACTGGCCCAACACCTTCCGCACCGCCCGCCTCGTGCCCGCCGTCGAGTACATCCGCGCCCAGCGCGCCCGCACTCTGCTGATCGAGAAGTTCGAAAGTTTCATGGCGGATTGGGACGTGGTGGTTATCCCCTCCCAGGCGCTCCTGACCACCACTAACCTCACCGGCAACCCGCAAGTGATCGTGAAGTGCGGGTTCGGCGAAGCGACGCAGCAGAATGGCACAAAGGTTCCTTCTCCCCGCACCATAAGCTACCTCGGCCGGATCTACGAGGAAGGCTCGCCGCTGCGCGTGGCGCTCGCCTACGAGCAGGCCACCGAGTGGCACACGCGCCATCCCAAGCTGGAGGCGTAAGATGCAGGAGCCCGATTTCAACGCCCGCATCGCCAAACTGCAGGCCGCCATGAAAGAGTTCGGTCTGGCCGCCGTGGTCCTGGAACCCGGCCCAGCCATGCTCTATCTCACCGGAGTGCGCTGGGGAAAAAGTGAGCGCACCTTCGCGGTAGTGCTCCCCACATCGGGGGAGCCGCTCTGGGTGTTGCCCGCCTTCGAGGAGCAGCGCGCCCGCGAGCTGATTCGCACCGGCAAGGATATCCGCGTCTGGCAGGAGCACGAGAGCCCCTATCGGTTAATCGCGGACGGTTTGCGCGATCGCGGAGTCCGCTCCGGCAAAGTCGGCATCGACGCCGATGCCCGCTTCTTCGTCTTCGACGGCATCCGGCGTCTCGCGCCTGACCTCGAATACACCGGGATACAGCAGGTTCTTGCCGCTGCCGGTATCACTGGCGCAAACCGCGGCGCTAAGTAGCGGCGCTATCTTTCGGTCACTCGGACGAACCGCCCAAATCCGTAAGACCCACTTGGATGTGCTGGCGCTATCCGCCGACTTATCTCTCAAGTAAACCAGGGAGCCGTGGGTACTAGGCCATGCCCGATAGGCTCATTTTACGTTTTGCGCCTTGAAACAACCACCCGGGTCGTGTCATACTTGCGCAAATCGTTGACTCTGTGCACGCACCTCCGATGGCGCGTGCGTCGGCTTTATTTTGCTACGGGGCTAGGGTCCAAGTTAGTTGGGTTAGGGAGATAGTCGGGCATTTCAGGCACCAGGCAATAGCTGTGCCGTAGGTCTGCCCGCTAGAGGGATACGAAACCATGAATTACAGGAAGTGTGTCTTGGCGCTCCTCATCGGCGCCGCGCTCGCGTTCAGCCAGGTCAATACGGCACGCATTGACGGAGTAGTTACCGATCCCACGGGCGCATCTGTCCCCGGGGCGGAAGTTACGGTAACCAACGTCGCTACGGGTCAAACCATCAGGACGTCAACCAACGACAAGGGCGAATATGCCGTGCCCTCCATGCAGGCTGCGACTTATCGGGTAAGGGTTGCGAAACCCGGTTTCAAGGTTGCGGCGGTGGACGGCATCGTGCTGAACGCGGGCGTTCCCGCGACAGCCAATCTTATGCTCGAAGTCGGGCAGACGACGGAGACCGTTGAAGTCTCCGCGGGCGCCGAAATCGTGCAGGCCACCAGTGCCACGGTGAGCAGCACCATCGGCGGACGGCAGCTTTTCGAACTTCCCTTCGCCACCCGCAACGCCGTGGAGTTGCTGGTCACGCAGCCCGGCGTGCAGACGCCCACAAACCCGCGCAGTTCGTCCGTCAATGGACTTCCCCGCGGCGCGCTGAACGTCACCATCGACGGCATGAACACGCAGGACAACATGCTGAAATCGAGCGACGGTTTCTTCAGTTACATCTATCCCACGGTGGATTCGCTCGAGGAGTTGACCGTTTCGAGCTCGGCCGCGGGCGCGGATTCGAGCGGCCAAGGCGCAGCCCAGATCAAGTTCGTCACCAAGGGCGGCACCAACGCCTTCCACGGCGGCGGCTTCTACCAGTTGCGGCAGACCGGCTGGAACGCCAATTACTACTTCAACAACCGCGACGGCCTTCCGCGCGACGTGGTCAAGCTCACCCAGCGCGGACTTCACGTGGGCGGCCCCATCTGGAAGGAGAAGGCATTCTTCTTCGTGAACTACGAGCAGTACAAGCTGCCCGGCACCAAGAGCTATAGCCGCACGGTGCTCACCGATTCGGCCCGCAGCGGCATTTACACCTATTGCCCGTCGTCCTCCACTTCGACGGCTTGCGTGAACAACTCCAGCCTGTTGCGCACCATCAATGTCTTCAACCTGGCGGGAGCCGCCGGCTTCCCCAATACGCCCGACCCGATTCTGGCGAAGACGTATTCCGACATCGCCGCCACCACCTCGGGCGGGACGGTGACCCCCAGGACCGTCAGCAACAACGATTTCAACCGCGTCAACCTGAACTACCAGCCGGACGGCAACCAGATGCGGCATTTCTTCACGTCGCGCCTGGACTATAACGCCACCTCGAATCATCACCTGTCGTTCGTCTACAACTACGACAAGTACGATTCGACGCCCGACTTCCTGAACAATGTGGTGGCCGCCTTCCCGGGCGCTGGAACGGTGCTCGGCTCCAACGTCAACACCGGCCAGCGCAGCAACCGCTTTGCCGGCACGCTCTCGGTCCGATCCCAGCTCGGCTCGCACGTGACCAATGAGTGGCGCGGCGGCCTCAACGGAGGCACCGTGCTGTTTTTCGACGCCGTCAACCCAGGGCTCTACTCCCCCTGGCGCGGTTACCGTCCGATCTTCGCTTTCGGCCTCTCTGCCGTGACCACCGCCACCAGCGCGCAGCGCCGCAATTCGCCGGTGAAGGAAATTGCGGACAACGTGTACATGATTCACGGCTCGCACCAGTTGTCCTTCGGCGGCACCTTCACCCAGATCAATTCGTTCCAGCGGATCGCCGGCACCGACGCCATGCCCAGCATCACCTTCGGCGCTGCCACCGGCGACCCGATCTTCACGGGCGCCGGCGCTCCCTTCGTCACCGCGAACTTCCCCGGCGCGACCAGCACCCAGGTCAACGAAGCCCGCGATCTTTATGCGACCCTCACCGGCCGCGTTTCGGCAATCACGCGCAACCTGTCCGTGGATGAAACCACCAAGCAGTATGCTTCGGTTCCGAAGACCGACCGCAATCGCATGCGCGAATACGGCCTCTATCTCCAGGACACCTGGCGCGCCGCGCGTAACCTGACGGTCAACCTCGGGCTGCGCTGGGAAAAGCAGGGCGCTTACGAGAACTTGAACGGCCTCTATTCCCGCGTGGGACTCGAGAGCCTGTGGGGCGTTTCCGGCGTCGGCAACCTGTTTGCACCGGGCGTTCTGAAGGGACAGGAGCCAGTCTTTACTTCATCCAACGGCAACGCTTACACCACCCCATCCATCTGGGCGCCGTCCATCGGCCTCGCCTGGCAGGTTCCCAAAATGAGCGGCTTCCTCGGCAAGATCTTCGGCGATCATGAAGGCGCTTCTGTAATCCGCGGCGGCTATTCCATCTCCACCGTTCGCGAAGGCCAGAACCTCTTTATCAACATCTGGGGTTCGAACCAGGGCGCTTCCCAGGCGGCCAGCGTCAGCCCCGGCAGCACCCCGGCCGATTTCGGTCCCGCCGGCAGCGTGTTGTTCCGCGATGCCACCTTGCCTACCCGCTCCGGGCTGCTTACCAGCCCCACTTTCCCGATCCCGGCTCAGTTCAGCACCAGCGTCAACGACTTCCTCCCGAACCTCGGACTCGGCTACGTGCAGAGCTGGAACATCGGCTGGCAGCGCGAACTTGGCAAGAACATGGTGATGGAGGCGCGCTTCGTCGGCAACCACGGCGTTCACCTTTGGCGGCAGTACGATCTCAATGAGATCAATACGGTGGAGAACGGCTTCCTGGACGAGTTCAAGATTGCGCAGAACAACCTGCGGATCGCTCGCGGCGGCAATATCTACAACGCGACTACTAACAACTTCGGCAACCAGGGCCTTGCCGGCCAGGCTGCCGTGCCGATCCTGCAAAAGGCCATCGGCAACACCACCGACCAGACTACCGCCACTTACCTGATGCTCGGCCAGGCAGGTTCCTCCGCCAACTCCATCGCCACCAATGCGACCCGTATGTCGAACCTGACCAAGTCCGGCTATCCGGTCAACATGTTCGTGGTGAACCCGACTGTCGCGGGCGGCGGCGCCTTCATCGTCACCAACGACGGCTCCACGTTCTACGACTCCCTACAGGTGGAATTGCGCCGCCGGCTCAGCAATGGCATGATGGCGCAGGGCAGCTACGTGTTCGCCAAGTCGCTGACCAACGGCCCCACCAACAGCAGTACCAGTTTCTCCCAGCCCTACACGCTGCGGAACCTCAGCCTGGACAAGACGCCGTCGGGATACGACATCCGCCATGCCCTCAAGGCTAACTACATCTACGAACTTCCGTTCGGCCCCGGCAAGGCGCTGGGCGGCAACATCACCAACCCCATCCTCAAGCGGATCGTGGGCGGATGGGAAACCGCCGGCGTGCTGCGCGTGCAGAGTTCCCTGCCGCTTTCGGTGAATGCCGGGTTTGCCACCTTCAACGACAACGGTAGCGGCCTTGTGCTTCACAACATGACGGCCCAGGAGCTCCAGGATATGGTGGCCATCCGCAAGACCACGGGCAGCGACGGCAAGGGCATTGTTTACTATCTGCCCGACGACCTGATCGCCAACACCCAGGCGGCCTTCAATACCGGCAACCGGACCCCGGCCGACATCGATCCCAACAAGCCCTACATCGGACCCGCGGCCGCCGGCGAATCGGGCTGGCGCGGTTATATCCGCACTAACTGGCAGCGCTTCTTCGATGCCAGTATCGTCAAGCGGACCGAGATCATGGAAGGTAAGCGGCTCGAGTTCCGCGCCACCGCGCTCAACGTTTTCAACATGACCAACTTCAACGGTTACTCCGGTATCGGAGCCTCGTTCGGTCAGGTCACCGGCGCCTATCGGGATATTTCCGGTACGGTCGAGCCGGGCGGACGCATCCTGGAATTTATGCTCCGCTTCGAGTTCTAACTCCGGTCGGTTGTTCTCCAGTGCCGGCTTTCCCCCTATACAGGGCGAAAGCCGGCTTTTTTTTGTGAAATTACGTCCCACCTCTATCTAAAGTTGACTTTTTGTGGCATACTAGCGGAAATTCGCGGGCCTTTTGTTAGTTAAGGCTTCTGGACCGTAATGGGGTTAGGTGTCAATTGTCCACGTAGGTGACTAAGCTCTACCCGTATACCCCAAACCGGAACTCTATATATAGGTCCGCTTGCCGAAAGGCAGGACAATTTAAGCGTAGTTCGGAGTAGTACGTCTGCCCATCCTCACCTGGTTGCAAGGCGAGCTTCCCGGAGAGGATACGACTGTGCATATTCTGAAAGTCCCCGTGGCGCTCCTCGCGTTCGCCACTCTCGCGCTTAGCCAGGTCAACACGGCGCGCATCGATGGCTTGGTGGCCGACCCGACCGGCGCTTCCGTGCCCGCGGCAGACGTTACCGTCACTAACGTCGCCACCGGTCAAACCGTCAAAACCGTTACTAACGACAAGGGCGAGTATGCCGTGCCTTCGATGCAGGCTGCTACGTACCGCGTCAGCGTTGCCAAAATCGGCTTCAAGGTGGCGACGGTGGAAGGCGTCGTCCTGAATGCGGGCGTGCCCGCCCGGGTCAACCTGACCCTCGAGATCGGCCAGACCACGGAAACCGTGGAGGTTTCGGCGGGCGCCGAAATCGTGCAGGCTACCAGCGCTACCGTCAGCAGCACCATCGGCGGACGTCAGCTCTTCGAACTTCCCTTCGCCACCCGCAACGCCGTGGAACTGCTGGTCACGCAGCCCGGCGTGCAAACGCCCACCAACCCGCGGAGTTCGTCCGTCAATGGACTTCCCCGCGGATCGCTGAACGTCACCATCGACGGCATGAACACGCAGGACAACATGCTGAAATCGAGCGACGGTTTCTTCAGCTACATCTATCCCACGGTGGATTCGCTCGAGGAGCTGACCGTTTCGAGCTCGGCCGCTGGCGCCGATTCGAGCGGCCAGGGCGCGGCCCAGATCAAGTTCGTCACCAAGGGCGGCACCAATGCCTTCCACGGCGGCGGCTTCTACCAGTTGCGCCAGACCGGATGGAACGCCAACTACTACTTCAATAACCGCGACGGGCTCGCGCGCGACGTCGTGAAACTGACCCAGCGCGGCCTTCACATCGGCGGCCCCATCATCCCCGACAAGCTGTTCTTCTTCACCAACTACGAGCAGTACAAACTGCCCGGCACCAAGAGCTACACCCGCACCGTACTCACCGACAGCGCGCGCAACGGCATCTACACCTATTGCCCCTCCGGCACGAGTTCCTCGCAGTGCGTGAGCAACCCGGGCCTGTTGCGGACTGTCAATGTCTATAGCCTGGCAGGCGCCGCCGGCTTCCCGAGCACGCCCGATCCGATCCTTCAGAAGACTTACGCGGATATCGCCGGAACCACTTCCGCCGGCACCGTTACCCCGCGAACCGTCAGCAACAACGATTTCAACCGCGTCAATCTGAACTACCAGCCGGAAGGCAATCAGATGCGCCATTTCTTCACCAGCCGGCTCGACTACAACGTGACCACCAACCACCAGGTCTCGTTTGTCTACAACTTCGACAAGTACGATTCGACGCCGGACTTTCTGAATAACGTGGTGGCGGCCTTCCCGGGCTCCGGCACCGTGCTCGGCTCGGACGTCAACACCGGCCAGCGCAGCAACCGGTTCGCCGGCACGCTGTCGGTCCGCTCGCAGCTTGGCTCCCACATCACCAACGAGTGGCGCGGCGGTCTCAACGGCGGCACCGTGCTGTTCTTCGACGCCATCAACCCCGGCCTGTACTCCACCTGGCGCGGCTACCGCCCGATCTTCGCCTTCGGCCTCTCCAGCGTCACTACCGCTACCAGCGCGCAGCGCCGCAATTCGCCCGTGAAGGAGATCGCGGACAACGTGTATTTCATCCACGGTTCCCACCAGTTCTCCTTCGGTGGCAGTTTCACCCAGATCAACGCGTTCCAGCAGATCGCCAGCACGGATGCCATGCCGAGCATCACGTTCGGAGCGGCAACCGGAGACCCGATCTTCACCGGCTCGGGCGCGCCGTTCACCACCGCCAACTTCCCCGGCGCCTCCAGCACCCAGGTCAACGAGGCACGCGACCTATACACCAACCTGACGGGCAGGGTTTCCTCTATCGCGCGCTTGCTTTCGCTGGACGAGAAGACCAAGCAGTACGCTGCCATTCCCAAGACCGACCGCAACCGCATGCGCGAATACGGCCTCTACATTCAGGACACCTGGCGCGCCGCGCGCAACCTGACCGTGAGCCTGGGCCTGCGCTTCGAAAAACAGGGTGCCTATGAAAACCTGAACGGCCTGTACTCGCGCGTCGGCCTGGAGAGCCTGTGGGGCGTCTCGGGCGTCGGAAACCTGTTCAAGCCCGGCGTGCTCACCGGCAAAGAGCCGGTCTTCACCTCGAGCAACGGCAACACCTACACCACTCCTTCGGTGTGGGCGCCATCCATCGGGCTCGCCTGGCAGGTCCCGAAAATGAGCGGCTTCCTCGGCAAGATCTTCGGCGAACGTGACGGCGTTTCCGTATTCCGCGCCGGCTACTCGATCTCCACCGTCCGCGAAGGCCAGAACCTGTTCATCAACATCTGGGGCTCGAACCAGGGCGTGAGGCAGACGGCAAGCGTCAGCCCGAGTTCCACCCCGGAGGACTTCGGACCCGCGGGCAGCGTGCTGTTCCGCGATGCCAACCTGCCGGTGCATTCGGGATTGCTGACCACGCCGGACTTTCCGATCCCGGCGCAGTTCAGCACCAGCCTCAACGACTTTGTGCCCAACCTCGGCCTCGGCTACGTGCAGAGCTGGAACATCGGCTGGCAGCGCGCGTTGAGCGAAAACATGGTGTTCGAGGCGCGTTTCGTCGGCAACCACGGCGTTCACCTCTGGCGGCAGTACGACCTGAACGAGGTCAACGTCGTCGAGAACGGGTTCCTGAACGAGTTCAAGATCGCGCAGAACAATCTCCGCATCGCGCGCGGCGGCAACCTCTACAAGGCCAGCACCAATAACTTCGGCAACCAGGGACTCGCCGGGCAGAAGGACGTGCCCATCCTCAAGACCGCCATCGGCAATACCACGGACCAGACCACGGCTACCTACCTGATGCTGGGACAGGCGGGAACCTCCGCCAATTCGATCGCCAGCAACGCCTCGCGCATGGCCAAGCTCGAAGCAGCCAAGTACCCCGTCAACATGTTTCTCGTCAATCCAACCGTCGGCGGCGCCGGGGCCTACATCGTCACCAACGACGGCTCCACGTTCTACGATTCGCTCCAGTTGGAACTACGGCGCCGCCTCAGCAGCGGCGTGACCGCGCAGGGCAGCTATGTTTTCGCCAAGTCGCTGACCAACGGTCCCACCAACAGCAGCACGAGCTATTTGCAGCCCACCACGCTGCGCAATCTCAGCCTGGATAAAGGACCCTCGGGCTACGACATCCGCCACGCGTTGAAAGCCAACTACACCGTGGAGATGCCCTTCGGTCCCGGCAAGGCGCTGCTCGGCAACGTCTCCAACCATTTCCTCAACAAGATCGTCGGCGGCTGGGGAACGGCCGGCGTGATTCGCATCCAAAGCGCGCTGCCGCTCTCGGTCAGCTCGGGACTCGGCACGTTCAACGAAAACGGGAGCGGCCTCGTTCTGCACAATATGACGGCCGCCGAGTTGCAGGACATGGTGGCCATCCGAAAAACGACGGGCTCCGACGGCAAGGGCATCGTCTACTACCTGCCCGACGACCTGATCGCCAACACCCAGGCGGCTTTCAACACCGGCAGCCGCACCCCCGCCGACATCGACCCGACCAAGCCCTACATCTCGCCGGCCGGCGCCGGAGAGCACGGCTGGCGCGGCTACATCCGCCCCAACTGGCAGAAGTTCTTCGACGCCAGCCTGGTGAAGCGGACCGAGATCACCGAAGGCAAGCGGCTGGAGTTCCGGGCCACCGCCCTGAACGTTTTCAACATGACCAACTTCAACGCCTATGCCGGCGTGGGATCGACCTTCGGACAGGTGACCGGCGCGTACCGCGATATCTCCGGTACCGTCGAGCCTGGCGGACGCATTCTGGAATTCATGCTGCGCTTCGAGTTCTAGCTCTGGCCTCCTGTTGTTCAACCTCGGCCGGCTTCCGCGTGGAAGCCGGCCTTTTTTGTCCGCTCATTCGAAGGAGAAGCGGGGCCGGTAGTTCAGCGCCTGGCCCTCATTTTCGACCTGGACCTGGACGGAGCGGGGGTGGCGGTCGGGGGGACGGAGGTCGAGCACGTAGTGCGAGGCGGCCTGGGCAAACGCGTTGGCCACGGCTTCGGCTACTTCCGTGGTGGAGCGGCAGAATTGTGCCGAGCCGCCGGTGGCGGCGGCGAGCTGCAACTGGCCGGCCTGGTAGGCCTGCTCGAGGCGGTCGGAGCGGTAGGCGAGCTGGACCACGAACAGGGGCGCCTGCAAGCCGGCCAGCGCGCTCTCGACGCTGGATATCTTCTGCTGTACCAGGCCCTCCGGGAACCGGCGGCTCATATCGTGCCGGTCGCTCGAGTTGATCACGGGGTTGGCGTAATCGGCGCGGTGATTATAAATGCTGCCATCGGTGAGGTACACGACGGCGGCGCGCACCTGGGTTTTGGAGAGGACACCGTCGGCGACGCGGCAGGCGGCCTCGACGGTATCGAGAAAGCCGGCCTTGCCGCTGACGGGCGTTTCGCGAATGGCCTTCTCGATGGCATCGCGGTCGGCGGTCGGGTCGAGCGCGACCTGCATCCCGTCCTGAGCCCGCAACACCGCGACAGCCGCATTCGGGGGCAGCTGGCGCACGGCCTCGACGGCGGCCTGGCGGGCGACTGCGGCGCGCTCGAAATCACCGGTGAAATCGAGGACCAGGATGATCATCAGGTCGCCGGCCGGCCCGCTCACAGAGAGGATCCTGGCGGGCTGGCCGTCCATGCTGGCGCGGAAGGCGGAAGGCTCGAGATTCGCGCTGTCAACAGCCCACACCGGAACACGCACGCGCGTCCAGCGCCGGGGAGGCGAGGCGGCCAGACAGGAACCGGCCACCGACATCAGCAGGAACTCCCGGCGGCGGATCAAAACCCGAACCTCAACCCGAGCTGCACGACGCGGCCGCCGGTGGAGCCGAGAATATTGCCGGCGTTCAGGTTGGGCGCCGACTCGGGCCCGATGACCGTATCGGGATCGTTCCAGTTGGCGTGATTCAGGAAGTTCAATCCGACGGCGGTCAACTCCACGGTCTGCTCGGTGGAGAGGCGGAAGCGCTTGGTGACGGAAAGATCATGGTTCTGGTAACCGGGGCTCAGGAGTCCGGAGAAGGTGCGCGCCGCGGTGCCGGTGGTGAAGTCGGGCGGCTGGGCGAAGGCCAGCGGATTGAACCAGCCTTCGGGACCGGGAGAGGCGACCTGCGGGTCCACGCCGGGGACGACGTCCACGCGGAGCGTGGGCACCACGCCGCCGGTATTGTTGAACTGGGGACGGATGGCCAGCGGACGGCCGGACTGGTAGGTGCTCACCGCGCTGAATGACCAGCCATCGACGATGAAGCGGCGCCAGTCGTTAAAAGCAAGCAAATCCTTGCCGGAGCCGATGGGCAGCGCGTAGCTGAACGACATGGAGAGGCGTTCCGGGCTGTTCCAGCGGGTCGGCGCCCACTCGTTCGACGCATTGTAAACGTCCTGCACACCCGGGCCGGAGTAGTCGTCCATCTGCCTGGACAGCTCATACTCGGCGCTGACCACCAGGCCTTCGGAGGCGCGCTTCTCGAGGCGCATGGCGCTCGAATCGCGGCGGTAGCGCCCGCGCGGCCACAATTCGTTCGTATCGAATCCCAGGAACTGCGGGTAGGGCCGGAGCGAGCGCTGAAAGGACTCGTCGTTCAGCCGGTCCCGAAATTGCAGCGCCCAGAGCGGCAATGCATTAAGGTTGGCTCCAGCCCGTTCGCCAATGAAGACATTCTTCGCGGCCGTGTCGCCGAGAGACCAGGTGAGCACCACCGATCCGGGCAGTTCCCGCTGCATGGTGAGGTCGAAACGCTGGTAGACGGAAATCGCTCCGCTGCGCTCCACCAGGTCGGCGGTCTGATTGTTGACGGCGTCGCCGCGAAAATCCGGGTAGGCGCGGGGCAGCGGAGGCAGGCCTTCGGACAGGCGGAAGGCGGGCTGCAATTGCGAGTTGGCGGCGTAGAAATTGGGGCTGCCGTTGAAGGCTTGCGTGCCCCACTGGCCCGAATGCAAGGGCGGCGGCGAATAGCTGCGGGAGTACGAGCCGCGGACGGTGGTTTTGGAGTCGCCGCGCGGGCTCCAGGAGATACTGGCGCGGGGCTCGGTCCAATAGCGCGTGGGTTGAAAGGCGCGGGGGGCGCCGCGGCCCGCGACGATCATCGCGCCCGGCGTCCCGGTGGCCGGGTTGATGGCGCTCAAGTCCACGGTGGACTGCCGGTCGTATTTGTCCACGCGCGGCGTCGCATTCTCCACGTTCAGCGAGACGCTCATGGTGAGATTGGATACCGGCTGATACGTATCGGAGAGACTGACGCGGCCGGTCCAGCGACGGAAATAAGAAGGCGAAGTCACGATTCCGACCTGCGCGTAATCCACGTCCCCGAGCAGGAAGGTGGCGAATTCATGGCCGGTGTTAATGATGCCGGGCAGGCTGGTGGGGCCCTCGGAGAAGGTGAACCGGCCCGACGGGTACGCGGGCGCCAAGGAATTGACCTGGCGTAAGGAAAGCGCGCCGGCGGCCCGCAGGTTGTGCCTGCCGCGCCGCGTGGAGATTGTCCCGGAAAATGTATAGCTGGTGTCGGTGGTGCGCGAAGCGGGAGTGGACTGGCCCATGCCGAGGTAACGGCCGAGAGAGAAGACGGGGAAGCGGCCCGAGCCCTCAACCGGCAGCCCGAGGGCGGAGGCGTGGTCCACGGCATCTTCGTCGCCGGTCCGCACGCTGCTCGAATCCACTTCGATGCCGGCAGTATGCACGGTGCTCGCCGAGGCTGTGAAGATGTGGTTCAGGTAACCGTGGCGGGAGTTGAAGGTGCGGTCCACGGGCCCCGGATTGGCGGCTGTATCGAACCAGCGCGCCGACCCCTGCAATCCGTTCGAGAAGGAGAAGCCGGCGGTCACGCGATGGCGCTCCGAGGCGCTCAGATCGACCTTCGAGATGACACCGTTGGCGATGTTGGTTTCGAGCGATTGCAGGAAAAAGTTGTTCTGCAGGAAAGGACCGATGGCTGTGTTGGGGGAGGGATAGTAGCCGAGGGCCCTCTGCGCGACGGCGTCGAGCGCGGCGGCGGGGATGCGGTTGCCGGGATACGGAGTGCGCGTGTATTCGAGGTTCGCGGCCGAGACGGGTTGGCTAGGGTCGAAGGCCGGATTGCGCGCGGTGCTGGCCGGATCGTAGATGGGCAGCAACACACCGGCGGTATCGACGGTGGCGGAGAAATCGCCGGACCGCTCAGCCAGGGTGGGAACGGTGCGCACGAGCGAGCGCGAAATTCCTTCGCGCACGCCTTCATAGGAGATGGAGACGAAGGCATTGCGGGCCGCGCGGGGCAGTTTCGGAAGCACCAGCGGGCCGGCGACGTTAAAGCCGAACTGATTGCGCCGCAGGGTGGAGCGTTCGAGGCCGCGCTGGCGGATCTCGTGGGGGATGGCGTCCAGAAAGTCGTTACGGAAGTTTTCGAACAGGCGTCCGTGCCAGGCGCCGCTACCGCCGGAGGAACTGCGGCGGGGCGAATCGGCACGCAGGCCCAGATGGCGCGTGACGACGACGAACTCTTCGGCCGCCTTCTGCATTTCGCTGGGGCTGGCCGCCGCAGGGCGCGGATTCTGCGCCGCCGCTGTGGCCGCAGCGGCGCACACCGCTACCCACATAACCGTTCCAGAGCCTATTTTTCGCTGCCACGACAAGAACATACTCACCCGAGATCACAAATTTTCACCCCCCAGAAGCCTTACTTTCAATTTTATCGTCCTTTGCCCCGCTTGTCGCGGGTTGCGCAGTGTGTTTCTCTATGCGTTTCCGGAGGTTGCCGACATGAAACCGTTTTCGCTCGCCGCAATGGCCTTGCTGCTCTGCGCCGCCGCGCCTTGCCAGGACAAGCGGGTGGTGTTCGACGCGAATCGCACCAGCCAGACATGGACCCTGGAGGATTTCGACGCGAAACTGCCCGCCGACTGGAGCGGCTTCGATTTTCTCGCCGTGGAACTGCGGCTTTCCTCGCCGCAGCGGTTCGAACTGCGGGTCCGCACGGCGGGGGGCGTGCGCGCGGTGCGACTTTCGCCTGTACCCAATGTGTGGATCCGTTCAGCCATTCCGCTCGCCTTTCTTTCGAAGCCGGCGCAGCAGGGCACGGACCTGGCTTCGGTACACAACAAGCCGCGGCCGATGATGTTTCTGAACCTGATGGGCTCGCCGGGACCGCTGGACGCGGTGACCGGCATCGAAGTGGCCATTCCGAGTCCGATCGGCGCGCCGGCGCTGGAGTTGCGCAATTTCCGGCTCACGAAGGAAGACCCGGGCGATGCGCTGCTGGAGCCGAAGCCGCTGGTGGACGAGTTCGGGCAGTGGGCGCCGGACACGTGGCCCGGCAAGGCGCGGAGCCTGGACGATCTGAAGGCGTCGTGGGCGGCGGAGGAGAAGGCGCTGGACGCGGGAGGCGCGAAGGTCTGCAAGTACGGCGGCTTCGAGGGCACGAAGGCCAAGGCGACGGGCTTCTTCCGGGTGGAGAAGATCGACGGGCGGTGGTGGTTCATCGATCCGGACGGCCACTACTTCTGGTCGGCCGGAGCGGATGTGATGACGTCGTCGGCGGTTACTTCGGCGCAGGGGCGGGAGGCGCTGTTCACGACGATTCCACCGGCAGTGGCGGGCGGCCGCGGCGGCGTCTCGTTCTACACCGCGAACCTGGCGCGGCGTTTCGGAGCGGACTGGGTGCAGCCGTGGATCGACCTGACGCTGCGGCGGTTGACGGCGTGGGGCTTCAACACGATCGGCAACTGGTCCGATGCGAGGCTGGGGGGAGCGCGGCGCGTGCCATACACGGTGAGCCTGGGGGTCCGGGCGAACAGCGGGCCGATGGGGGTGACGGATGTGTACGACCCGGCGTTCGCGGAGAACGCGGAGCGGGCGATCGCGCAGCAGGCCGCGGTGCGCAAGGACGACCCATACCTGCTCGGCTATTTCCTGGGGAACGAACTGCCGTGGCCGGGCAAGGAATCGGTTGCGGTCGACGCGATTCTGGCGGGGCCGCCGAGCCCGCTGCAACGGGAGCTGAAGTCGTTCCTGGCCGCGGGAGACAAGCCGGAGCGGCGCAAGAGCTTTCTTTACGAGACGTATCGCAAGTTCGTGGACACGGTGACGGCGGCGGTGCGGAAGCACGATCCGAACCACGTGATTCTGGGCCTGCGCTTCGGCGGCAGCGCGCCGGCGGAGGTGATCCGCGCGTCGAAGGCATTCGACGTTTACAGCCTGAACAACTACAACTATGCGGTGGACCGGCAGGAGATCGAAAAGATTCGCGGGCTGATCGACCGGCCGATTCTGATCGGCGAGTTTCATTTCGGAACTCCGGGGCGCGGGATGACGCCGGGTTTGCGCCAGGCGGCGAACCAGCAGGAGCGGGGGGCGGCGTACCGCTATTACGTGGAGAATGCGGCGGCCGATCCATCGCTGGTGGGAACGCACTGGTTTCAATGGCTGGACGAGCCCTCGACGGGGCGGTTCGACGGCGAGAACTACAACATCGGGGTCATCGACGTAACCGACCGTCCTTATGGGGAACTGGTGACTGCGATGAAGGCAACGCACGCGCGCCTGCTGGAGGTACACGCGGGGAAGACGGCGCCGGTTGCGACGAGGGCGAAGACGCAATAGGGCGGGGCGAGGGAGCAGCGGAGCCGGGGGCGGGGCTATCGGACGGGCAGGGCGGGGCGCACGGAGGCTCGGTGTGCGCGGAGTGTCCGGAATCGGGATTAGGTTCGTTTGGCAGAGTTGAAATAGGTTCGTCCGCCGGTGGTGGCGGTGGGGCGGCGGGGGACTCGGCGGCAGCGGCGCGGGGGGCCTGACGGAGTTGGAGGAGGTCCTTCAGGGCGCGGTGGTACATGCGGTGGAGGCGGGTTTCATAGCGGTGGATGAGGGCGAGGGTGGGGGTGGCGGCGAGGGAGGCGAAGGCGCCGGCGACGGATTGGAGCGAGGGCAGTCCTTCGCAGGGGCCGACCTCCTTTTCGAGCAGGCTGGTTTCGATGGCCCAGAGGCGATGCATGCGCCAGTAGGAGGCGACCATCTCCTGGAGGAGGGCGGACTCGACGGCATCAGGGTCGGGGAAGCGGACGAGATAGTGCTCGACGAGGGTGTCGAAGCCCTCCGGAGATTCGCCGCGGATGACGATGTTGCGGGAGAGAGCCCCATGTTTGAGCGCGTTCCGGGCGGAGCGCTCTTTTCCTTCAGGAGTCACGGGGCCGCGGGAGCGTTTGCCGTTGGCACGGGACGCATCGATTCTACGTTGTGAAGACATATGCGGGGATGACGATAGCACGGCGGTAAAGGGGTAACTGGGCTAAGTGCTTATCTGTCAATGTGGGAGGCATTGTGAACGATTTTGGGCGGTGGAACGGGGGTGCGGCGGTCACGCAACAACGTAAAAAGTAGTAAATGACCGGAGGCGGTTGAAAGAACGGAAGTTAGCGAGGCGAGGCGGGCTTCGCGGCGGCCATTTCGGAGTCATTTATCCGATATCCGGGATTAGAGTAGTAGCGGAATGATTTACGCGTATGATTTCGGAGGGCCGGAGATGGGGCCGAAGGGGACCGGCAAGCGAATGCGGGACCCGGTGGAGTGGGCGCGGACGGAGCTGGGGTTCGCGGCGGACGAGTTACAGGCGCAGGTACTGCGGAGCGGGAACCGGCGGGGGCTGTTGAATTGCAGCCGGCAATGGGGTAAGTCGACGGTAACGGCGGCGAAGGCCATTTATGAGGCATGTTACCGGGAAGCCAGCCTGACGCTGGTGGTGAGCCCGAGCGCGCGGCAGAGCAGCGAGTTTCTGCGGAAGGCGGAGGAGTTTCTGCGGCGGCTGGGAATGAAGCCGCGGGGCGACGGGGACAACGAGTTATCGCTGGCGTTTCCGAACGGGTCGCGGATTGTGGGGCTGCCGGGAACGGAGGCGACGGTGCGCGGGTTCTCGGCGGTGAACCTGCTGCTGGTGGACGAGGCGTCGCGGGTGCGGGACGAGATGTTCCAGGCGATCCGGCCGATGCTGGCGGTGAGCAACGGGGCGATGTGGCTGATGAGCACGCCTTACGGGAAGCGCGGCTTCTTCTGGGAGGCCTGGGCGAACGGAGGCCCGGAATGGGAGCGGGTGCGGGCGCCGGCGCCGGAGTGCGGCAGGATCGCGGCGGAATTCCTGGAAGGGGAGCGGGCCACGATGGCGGCGCGCGATTTCCGGCAGGAGTACCTGTGCGAATTCGAGGAGACGGCGGGCGCGGTGTTCGACATGGAACTGGTGGCGAGGGCGTTCACGGACGAGTTCGAACCGCTGAACCTGGGTTGACGGCGCGATGGAGCGGGCATTCGTGGGGGTGGACCTGGGGCAGAGCCATGACTACACGGCGGTGTCGGTGGTGGAGCGGGCGGAACTGCGGGGCGAGTGGGCGCTGCGGCTGCGGCACCTGGAGCGGGTGGAACTGGGGACGCCGTATCCGGACGTGGTGGCGCGGGTGACGGCGGTGACGCAGGGGCGAGCGCTGGCGGGGCGGTGTGAACTGGTGGTGGACGGCACGGGGGTGGGGCGGCCGGTGGTGGACCTGCTGCGGCGGGCGCGGCCGGGGTGCGGGATTCTGCCGGTGGTGGTGACGGCGGGAGACCGGGAGCGGTGCGAAGGCGGATACTGGCGGGTGCCGAAGCGGGACCTGATGGTGCGGATGCAGGTGATGTTCCAGAAAGGCGAACTGCAAATTGCGCGGGGGCTGAAGTGGGGTCCGGCGCTGGCGGCGGAGATGACGGCGATGCAGGTGAAGGTGACGGCCTCGGGTCGGGAGCAGTACGGGTGCTGGCGGGAAGGGACGCACGACGACCTGGTGTTTGCGGTGGCGCTGGCGTGTTGGGGGCGGAGAAGGGTCGGAGCTGGGTGGGGATATGAGGAGAGGGGCGGTATGAAGCTTCTGGTGACGGCGATGGTATAGACGACTGGATGATTGATTGGGATCTGGAGGGAGAACGCGCCGGAACCGGTGACGATTTGCCGGAGGAAGAGCGTTTGGCCAATCGAGCGGCGGCCGAGTTCTGCGTTCCAGGCGACCGACTCGGGTCTTTTTTGGCGGGAAAGCACCCATTTTACTATGAGAGGGACGTCATCGCATTCGCGAGACTGCTTAACAGGCACCCCGGATTGATCGTTGGGCAAATGCAGTTTCGCCTTAAGAACTACTCGTACTTGACTAAGTACCTTGTCAAAGTGCGAAATATCGTTTTGCCGGGGGCCATCGTAGACGGTTGGGGGCAAACTCCATCGTTACAACTGACTAACTGACCAAGGAGAATTCAGTTGGCGACGAAGAACGAATTACTGCAGAGAGCATGGCGTGAGTTCGAAAGGGCAAATGCGCACGAGCCAAGTAGTGCCCGCGCAGGCGTCGTACAAACGAAGATCGCGTTTTGGGCGCAGTACGGCCATGCGCAATTTCAAGCTACCGATGTCTCGGAAGCCGATTTACGGTTTCCGGCCTCCTGACGTGCTTCAGTTGCGAACTCAAGATCAATATTCGCCTAAGACTTTTCCCATGCCCCAGCGCCTGAGGTCTATGGAGTCTTTTGATGGAGCGGACACTCGGTTTCTCTACTGGTGCACTTGCATTTGGCGATTTCCGTCGAGCACTTGACATGCTTCGTTCGCGGGGCATTAGGGCCGTAGAGCTCTCCGCACTACGACAACCAGAGCTTGGATGCGACTATGACTGAGGCATACCCGATCGCCAAAATGTACCAATCCAAGCTGCGACAACTCCACGTCAGCGAAGTTAATACTTGCAGCAGACACGATCGGCTCACTTGGTGGGCAATAAAGGCATTCCAAAGGGTAGCTGAGTTTATTCCCGAAAGCGTTCCTGTCATCGTGGAATCTGTCGTAGATGAATCCGAGATCGAACCGGAGCTCCGGCGGACCGAAGAAGCTTTACCACTTGCAATTGCGGTCGCCTGAATTTGCCAATCGGAGTGGACGTGGGCGAAGGGGTGCCGGTCGCAGCCATGCGAGTCCGGAGATTGGGCCGACGGCCGACAATGCGTAGTTGTGCCAATGCGTTTTGCGATCCGCCGGCCAGGCCGAAGCCAGGATCGGAGCGGGCCGAAGCTGTCATAATGACCCTCAATCATGGCCAACGGTTCGACTGACGGCCGCGTTTCGCGGCGTGAAATCGTGAAACGCATCGGCGCTGCGGGGGCGGCTTTGGTGGGGCCGGTCCGGGGCGCCTCAGCGGAGCTTCGGGTGGCCGGCAAAGACGTGGAAATCCAGGTGATGCCCGTCAGCCGTCACACCTTTCGCCTGACGGTGCAACCTGTCGAGAACGGAAGATTGGCGGCCCTGACCGATGACGGAACGCTGGTGCGGACAAGCTTTGGCGCGCCGGCCGCGAGGCTCCGCGGCACGGCGGCGGAGCGGACCGTGAAATTGGGCGATCTGCGGGCGTCGTTCATGCCGGAACCGCTCACGTTTGCGATTCGTACGGACAAAGGCGAAGCCGTTCAGGAAATCCAGATCGACAAGGCGACGGGCGAAATCTCATTTGCAACCGGGCCTGCGCCGATTCTGGGTTTGGGGGAAGGCGGACCCCAATTCGACCGGCGCGGCACCACGGAACGGATGATGAGCGGATCCGGCGGGTACAACCTGCGAAATTTCGGCAGCCGCGTACCTGTTCCGTGGCTGATCGGCACGGGCGGCTGGGCGATGTACATCCGGCGGCCTTATGGCCGTTTCGATTTTACCGGCGAACGCAGCAGGTTTCTGCCGGCTCCCGAACCGGTCTCGAGAGGCGGGCGGGGCGCGCCTCCCCCGCCGCTGCCCGAAGTGTCCGCCTTCGCGCTGCCGATCGATTTGTTCGTTGTCGCATCCAAGGACCCGGCGGTCATTATGGCCGAATGGGCCCGTCTTACGGGGCATCCCGAATTGCCGCCGCTATGGAGTTTCGGCTATCTTCAATCGCACCGCACCTTGGCCGGACGCGATGCGATTCTCGAGGAGGCCAAAACTTTCCGCGAGAAACGACTGCCGTGCGATGCCATGATTTATCTGGGCACGGGCTTTTGCCCCGCCGGCTGGAATACCAACAACACCGAATTCACCTTCAACCGGAATGTCATGCCCGATCCGGAGGCGATGTTCGATCAATTGCACCGGGACCATTTCAAGGTAGTGCTGCACGTGGCCTATCCCACGGGAATCCACGAATTCAAAGGCACGGTGGGCGATGTTTGCGATCCGGGGAAGCGCGCGGAACTGCAGCCCAGTTGTTACTGGAACATGCATCTCCCCGTGCTGGCCACAGGCGTCGACGGCTGGTGGCCGGATGAGGGCGACGCGCTCGACCTGCCGTCACGCCTGGCGCGCAACAGGTTCTATTGGGACGCCTACCGGCGCGACCGTCCCGACGAGCGCCCGTTTGCCCTGCACCGCAACGGGGCGGCGGGAATGGCGCGCTACGCTTCGTTTCTCTGGTCGGGCGATGTCAGCTCGATGTGGGAGACATTGAAGAACCAGGTGCCGATCGGCATCAACAGCGGGCTGAGCGGCATTCCCTATTGGGGCACGGATATCGGCGGCTTCATTCCCACTTCGGAATTTACGGGCGAGCTGTACGTCCGCTGGTTTCAGTTCGGCGCGTTTTGCCCGTTGTTCCGCTCGCACGGGCGCGTGTGGACCTTGCGCCTGCCCTGGGGTTGGAACCAGGGTGCGCCCACCGGGGATGTGGCCAATGAAACGCGCTTCACCATTCCGGAAGCCGAGTATCACAACGCCGCTGTGGAGCCCATCTGCAAGAAATACCTGGAGCTGCGCTATCGCTTGATGCCGTATCTCTACAGCGCGGTTCGCGAGTGCACGCAAACCGGTATTCCGTTGATGCGGTCGCTGTGGCTGCACTATTCCGGCGACGCTGCCGCAGCCGCGCGCGGAGACGAGTACCTGTGGGGCCGCGATCTCCTGGTTGCGCCGGTAGTCGAGAAAGGCGCGATGGAACGAACGCTGTATCTGCCGCGGGGATCCTGGTACGACTTCTGGACCGGCGAGCGGCACGAGGGAGGCCGTGAAATCGCGCGCAAAGTGGATCTGGAGACGATCCCGCTTTACGTTCGGGCCGGCGCTTTGATTCCGATGGGTCCGCTGAAGCAATATACGGCAGAACGCATAGAAGGGCCGCTCGATATTTCCGTCTATCCGGGCGCCGATGGCCGCTTCCTGCTGTACGAAGACGATGGAGTTTCTTTCGAGTATCGCAACGGGAATTGGACGGGCATTCAGATGGACTGGAACGACACGCGCAAGACGCTGACGCTCCGGATGGCGGCTGCCTCGAAGATGCCGGCTGCGCCGGGGCGACAAATGCGGATAAGGTTCGGAGAGGCAGTGAAGACCGCAGTCTTCCATGGCCGGCGGCTGGAGGTCCGGTTCGATTGAGAGGCGCGCTGCGCATCGAGCAGGCAGGCCACGCGCGCCGCGTTCGCCTGGAAGTTACACTCGTTTGTATGGAGGTCCCGGAGTGAATCGAACCGCCCTCATTATTCTTACTGCGTTGGTTCCGGTCTGTGCCGGGGCGCAGGTGGGGAACGCAGCGCTCGATCGGGAGCGGCGGCTGGTAAAAGCCCGCCCGCTACCGCTCGAGAATGTCCGATTGACGGGAGGCCCGCTCAAACACGCGCAGGATCTGGAACTTGAATACCTGCTGGCGCTGGAACCGGATCGCATGCTGGCATTCCTTCGCCGTAGCGCGAAACTCGAGCCGAAGGCGCAGGGCTACGGCGGGTGGGACGGGGACGGGCGCCAACTGACGGGACACATCGCGGGACACTATCTGTCGGCCGTGAGCATGGCGTGGGCGGCCACCGGCGATCGCCGCTTCAAGGAGCGCGCCGCCTACATCGTAGACGACCTGAAGCGCATACAGGACGCGCAGGGCGACGGATATATCGGCGCCCTCATGGACGCCAACCGGACAGAAGGGAAGAAGTCTGTTTCAACAGCTCACAAGGGGGCTCATCCGGTCGGGCGGCTTCGACCTCAACGGCATGTGGTCGCCGTGGTACGTGCAGCACAAGATCTTCGCCGGTCTGCGCGATGCCTGGCGTTACACCGGCAACCGCACGGCTCTCGATGTCGAGATCAAATTCGCGTCATGGGCGGAAGGCATTCTGTCGCCGCTCAACGATGAACAGATCCAGCGGATGCTGGCGACCGAGTTCGGCGGAATGAACGAGGCGATGGCCGACCTGTACGCGGATACGGGCGATGGGCGCTGGCTCGCGCTGGCCGGCAAATTCCACCACGCGGCTATCGTGGACCGCCTGGCTCAACAGAAGGATATTCTTCCCGGCACCCACGCCAACACCCAGATTCCCAAAACTCTACGGGGCGTTGAAGGTCTACATGTACACCGGGAACGAAACCGAAGGCACCGCGGCGAAGTATTTCTTCGATGAAGTGAGCCGGCACCACACGTTCGCGACCGGAGGCAATTCGAGGAATGAATACTTCGGACAGCCGGACCAGCTCTCGAGCATGGTGGACGGACGCACCGCCGAGTCCTGCAACGTCTACAACATGATCAAGATGGCGCGCACGATGTTTTCCTTGCAGGCCGATAGCCGCTACGCCGACTATCAGGAGCGCGCTCTCTTCAATCACATCCTGGCATCGCAGGATCCCGACGACGGGCGCGTCTGCTACATGGTGCCGGTGGGCCGCGGGGTTCAACACGAATACCAGAGGAAGTTCGAATCGTTCACCTGCTGCGTCGGATCGGCAATGGAGAGCCACGCGCTGCACGCCGACGGACTGTATTACGAATCCCTGGACAAGCTGTGGGTGACGCTGTACGCGCCGTCCACCGCGGAATGGAAATCGGCCGGGGTGAAAGTCGAAGTCGCCACCGACCTGCCCATCGGGCAAGCCGTCACGGTCAAGGTCAATCCGGAATCGCCCAGGAGGTTCACACTCGCGCTTCGCCGTCCGTTCTGGGCCGGCAACGGATTCAGCGTAAGGGTCAACGGGCGGACCTTCAAAACGGCCGCCTCAGCGGGTTCGTTCTTGGAAATCGCGCGGACCTGGAAAGCGGGAGACGCGGTGGAACTCGTGATTCGGAAAACGCTCCGGAAGGAGGCGCTGCCCGACAATCCGAATCGCTTCGCCGTGATGTGGGGACCGCTCGTGCTGGCGGGAGACCTGGGGCCCGCGCTCACCGGGCAGGGCCGGACCGCCGCTCCGGACGCGCCGGTATTCGTGGCGCCCCCGCAAGCGGTGACGAGCTGGCTGAAACCGGTGGCCGGCAAGCCCGGCGCGTTCCGCACATCGGGCGTGGGACTGAAGGAGGAGATCGAATTCCTTCCGTTCTATCTGGTCCCGCGCAGGCGCTATGCCGTGTACCAGGACATGTATACGCCCGCGGAATGGACAAAGAAGGAGACCGAATTTCGCACTCGCGAAGAGAAGCGGAAGAAGTTGGAGGCGGCGACGATCGGCTTCGCGCAACCGGGCCAGATGCAGGCCGAGCGCGATACGAACCACCAGGGCGAAGGCAGCACTCCCGTGCGGGTGGAGACCCGGTTCGGCAGGACCGCGACGGGGTGGTTCTCCTTCGATCTGCCTGCCGATCCGGCGGTCCCTCAGACCCTGATCGTTACGTACAGCAATGACAATCGCGGTGCGGCCGCCTGCGATGTGATGGTGGACGGCACGAAGGTCGGCGAACAAACCGGGACGCGTCGCAGTCCCGAGCGGGAAGTCCAATTTTTCGACGTCGAGTACCGGTTGCCGGCGGATCTGATGGCGAACAAGAAGAAGGTGACGGTCCGATTCGAGGCAAGCAACGGCAGACCGACGCCGTCCATATTCGGCATCCGGATCGTACGCTCCGATATGGAACGTTGAGCGCAGAGCACCGGCTCCTACCGCGCGGGCACGGGCGCCGGCATGTTCTCTTTGGTGAAACGCGGCAGCATCTGGTCGCGGTTTGCCACGTGCCACACCGCGGCCGCGATGACGGTGGATGCCGCTTTCACGTCCTCCGGCACGATCCGTTCGTAGGTATCGAGATTGGTGTGCCAGGTGGTGCTGGTGTATTCGATCGGATCCTGCGCCAGGCCGATGCCGGCGAGACCGGCGCTGTTAAAGGACGTGCTGTCGGTGCCGCCCGTCGCGCGGCTGGTGGTGGGGAGGGCGCCGGCGACGCCGAGGTCGGCGAACGGTTCCAGAGCGGCGCGTAAAATCGTGGCGGCTTCCGGAGGGCCGAAAATACTGGCTCCGCGAACCCTGCCGGTGCCCGAATCGATGTTGAAGTAGGCGACGAGCTTGTCGAACTCCGGCTTCGGGTTTTCAAAAGTGCCGAAGTGCTGCTTGACGTAAGCGGCCGATCCGAGCAGGCCCTGTTCTTCCCCCGCCCAGAGCGCGATGCGGATTGTCCGCCGCGGTTTGAGGTCCAGGACGCGAATGAGCCGCACCGCTTCCATCATCATGGAAGCGCCCACGGCGTTGTCGGTGGCGCCGGTGGCGGCATGCCAGGAATCGAGGTGGCCGCCGAGCATGACGATTTCGTCCGCCCGGTCGCTGCCCGGAATTTCCGCCACCACGTTGTAGGCGGTTTTTCCAGCCGGGTAATCGTGGTTGACGATATTAAATTCGAGGCGGACCTGTTCGCCATCGGCCAGCAGGCGCTCGATGCGTCCGAAGTCCTCATTGCGGAGAACCACGGTGGGAACGGTCTTGGCGGAATCGTAGGTGCGGTTATGGAAGGCGCGCACCAGCCCGTGCTCCATGCCTGCATCGTTCAGGCGCACCAGCGCACCGTTTGCGAGCAGCCAGGCATCCACCTGTTCGGTCACCTGGTTGGCGGTGAGGCGCGAGGGATCGGGTGTGCCGGGCTCACCGCGGCCGCCACGACCGCCCCGCCCGCCGCCGGTCCGAATTCGGATCGTATTGCTGCCTCACCTGATCGTCGGGCCGGCGCATGACGGGCGGATTGAAGTTCACCGGCACCGCGGCGGCCTTTCCGATCAGCACCGTTTTGCCCTTCACCTTATCCTTGTTAGCGGCCATCCACTGGCTCAGCTCTTCTTTGGTCGGGCCGAGGCGCTGCGGCGCGCCACCCCTTCCGCCGCGGCCCGCTGCCGCAGCGCCGTTGGTGGCGGGCGGGCGCTCGGGCCCCTGGGGCGTGACCAGTTGCACTGCGTCGCCGGCGACCGTTCCCTTGGTGGAGGGAGTCCAACTGAGCACCTCGAACCTGAGATTCTGGTGAACGGGCGCCAGCATGTACCCCGCGGCGCGATCGTTCCACCATCCCGGATGACCGAAATCCCACGGCTCCAGCCGCGCGTTTTGAAGGCCCCATTTCGTCAATTGCGAAACCGCCCATTTCGCCGCCGCCTCGTAACCGGGCGACCCGGTAACGCGCGGCCCGTAACGGTCCGTCAGCATGTGCAGGGTGGTCATCACCTGAGACCGCCCGGCCTCTTCGCTTCGGAGCCTGGCATTGACGCTGTCATCGACCTGAGCGAGCGCAAGGCAGGACAGAATCAAAGCAAGCAGCAGTTTTCTCATTGCCACAGAATACCCCACTTCGGTTTGAGTGAAATACAATATCGGACATGCGAATTCCGCTTGCCCTCGTTTTGGCGACCGCGGCCTGGTGCCAGCCGCAGCAGCCGCCGGCTCCTCCCGGCATCCCGTACGCCATGCAGAGCGTATACCAACTGGTCAACGACTATGGCAACACGCGCCGGTACGCGGCCGACAACCAGAAGATTCCGCCGCCCGCGGCGGGCGAGGACCGCGTGGTGTTCATGGGCGATTCGATTACGGACGGGTGGGGTCGCGGCAACAACGGCAGCAGTTTTTTCCCGGGCAAGCCTTACATCAATCGCGGCATTAGCGGGCAGGTCACGGCGCAAATGCTGCTGAGATTTTATCCCGATGTTATCGCCCACAAACCGCGTGCGGTAGTGATTCTGGCCGGCACTAACGACATTGGCGGTAACATCGGGCCGGTCAGCCTGGAATCGATCGAGAATAACCTGATGGCGATGGCGGATATCGCGCGCGCCAACAACATAAAGGTCGTGATGTCCTCGGTAATGCCGGTTTGCGATTATCACCGGCCCCAGACCGCGGCGCGGCCTCCGGAAAAGATACTTGCGTTGAACAAGTGGATGAAAGACTATGCCGCGCACACAGGCGCTGTGTATCTGGACTATTTTTCCGCCATGGTGGACGACAAAGGATTTTTCAAAGCGGAATTGACCGGTGACGGATTGCATCCGAACGCCGCCGGCTACCAGGTTATGGCGCCGCTGGCAGAGAAAGCCATCGCGCAGGCACTGGGAAAGTGAGGCACGAAATGGAAACGGCAGGAAACGGCCGGCGAGGATTTCTCCACCGCCTGTTGACGGCGAGTGGATTGGCGGCCGCGGCGCCGGTCGCGGCACAGGCCCAGGGACAGTCGCAGCGGGGCGGAGACAGCGTCCAGTTACCATCGTATTCGAGGGCGCTGAACTATCGTTCGTTGAAGCAATCCAGTTTCGATAAGACCGGCGGGAATCGCGATGCCTGGAACATCCAGCCCGCCGGAGTCTACGAGGTATTCAACGCGTCCGGGGCCGGAGTAATCAGCCACATCTGGTTTACCATCTCGGCGCGCAGCGGCGACCACCTGAAGGAACTGGTGCTGCGGGCCTACTGGGACGGCAATCCGAAGCCGAGCGTGGAAGTTCCCGATCGGGGATTTTTTCGGCTTGAATCTGAATTCGTACCAGGTCTACGAATCGCAATATCTCGCCTGCTCGCCGGGACGCTCGCTGAACTGTTACTTCGCCATGCCGTACCGGCGCGGAGCGCGGATAACCGTCACCAACGAAGGAAAGCTGGAGGTCGGGTCGTTCTACTCGAACATCGATTACCAGGCGATGTCCGCGCTTCCGGACGACGCGCTCTACTTTCATGCGCAGTACCGGCAGTCGGCGCCTTGCGTGCCGGCGCCGGCGGTCGCGGGAGGCCAAAAGCTCAACCCGGACGGCAAGCTGAACCACGTCTACATGGAAGCGCGCGGGCGGGGGCACCTGATGGGTGTCACTCTCGGCGTGCTACTGAACGCGCCCGGCTGGTGGGGAGAGGGCGACGATATGATCTTCGTAGACGACGAAACGAAGCCGGCCATCGTCGGCACGGGATCGGAGGATTATTTTCTGGGAAGTTGGAACTTCGGCGGGCGTGACGGAGCGCAGCCCTTTGCGCACCGCATGTACGGCGCTCCCCTGATCGTTAACCCGGAACGGACGGGAGGCCGCTACCTTTGCTACCGGTGGCACGGCGATAACCCGGTAACGTTTGACCGCTATCTCAAACACACGATGGAGCACGGTCACGCCAACGATCGCGGCGACAACTTCTTCTCGTGCGCTTACTGGTATCAGGCCGCGCCTTATACGGACTTCCCGGCGCTGCCGGCGGTGGACGCCCGGCTTCCGCAGGTGCGAACGGCTTAGCAGGATGCGGGAAAGGGGCCGCTCCCTGAGCCGTGAAAAATTGGGGTCGAACATCCCTCCCTAACGGTCGGGGCTCGGTAAGCTCTTCGGAAACCAGGACTTGTTACTGAGCGGTGATTGGCAATTTTTCACGGCTTCTTACGGTCGCTGCTCGGTACGGGTCGGGCGCGTGAGAATTGTGAAAAAGCGATTTCGCGATATTCTGAGCAAGCTCAGGCGTTAATCCCCGGGGGGCCGGTGGAGACCTGCGGCGCGGGTGGACCTCGCCTGGCGCGATTCCCTCTTCGCCTCGGCGTGGATCAGCCGGATCCAATGATCCAACCGCTCGCGCCGGTGGCGCAACTCGGTGAGGAACTCCTCTTCGATATTCCGCTTCGCGGCGGCGCGCGGAAGAACGGGCGCGACTTGTCTCCGGACGACCGATTTCTTCACGCGCAATGCTCCAGTCCCCCGAAAATCTCGAGCGTATATTCGGTTTCTCCAGGCGCCCAACTCACCGACAGTGTGCGGCCCCGTTCCAGCCGGACCCCGAGCGGCTGTATGGTTTCCGCATCGGTTCCCGGGTTGGTGTAGTAGGCGCGCCCGGAAATGCAGGTCCAACTGACGGGATGGCCCTCCCCGTTGGCGGAAGCGCGACAACTGATGGCAATCAACGCCGCCAGCCAGATCGGCACGTCGTCGTTGTGGGCCACGTCCGCGCCGGACGCGTTCGTGCAACCCATCCGGCAACCACTGGAGAGCGAATCGGCTACGCCGATAAGGCGGGGGGCCGGTCCAACCGGATCGAGCCGGTGGTTGGCCCCCGCGGTGGCTTCGCCGGCCACGCTGTCAGTGCCCGTCATCCTCCGATATTTCGCAAAGTTCTCGGCGGTCATCTGCTTTTCCTTACGCAACGCATTCCTGTTCATTGCCCCTGGCACCCCTGTGGATTCGTCCCCGAGCCGGCCGCTACCTGCCCTTGTTGACTAACTGATAATTCAACGCCCTGACCAAGTCCAACCGGCCGGCCCCGAGTCCCTGCCCGACAGGCACCGCTTGAGAGAGGTCCTTGACGGCGGAGGAAATCGAGATTCTACCGGATAATTGCACCAGCATCGCCGCCGCGCCCGATACCAAAGGCGTGCTGAACGAGGTGCCCCAGCCGGCTGCATAGCGGTTCCTCGGATAAGTCGTGATGACGCCCTCACCCGGAGCGGCCAGCATAACCGCTGCGCCGAAGTTCGAAAACGAACTCCGCACATCGGAGCCGTTGGTGGATCCAACGCCGACGATGGAATCGTAGGCGGCCGGATAGACGCTGACCTCGCGCCCGTCATTGCCCACCGCGGCAACACAAATCACTCCGCGCGCGACTGCATACGAAATCGCTTTCCGAAGTTCGTCGGACGGTTGCGTCGTGCTGAAACTCATGTTTATGACATCCGCTCCCCGCATCACCGCGATGTAAATGGCCGCGATTACCTGGGACACGCTGGCGGAACCGTTTGCGTCGAATGCCTTCACGGGCATGATCATGGCGTCTGGAGCCACGAGGTGAATCAACCCTGCCACCATGGTGCCGTGGCCCAGGGCCGGCGGCAGCCGGTTATCGAGAATCGGCGTGGTTTCCTGATCGAGAATCGGCGTTGTTTCCTGATCGAGAATGGGGGTAGTCTCCTGGTTCAGAACGATCGTGCCGGTTCCATCCAGAATCGGCGTGGTCTCCTGGTCGAGGATGGGAGTGGTCTCCTGGTTCAGATCGCTGGATTCGTCGCCGATGCCGCCCCTGCGGGTCAGGTCGATTCCCGGAACGAGCGAGCCACGGAGCGCCGGATGGGAAAAATCCACGCCGGTGTCAATGGTCGCGACCAGCGCTCCCTTACCCGTCGACAGCCTTTGCGCGGCGTCGATGCCGACGATTCCGGCGGCCGGCTGGTTCACATAAGGACCCCAGACCGCGTTGCCGTTGTAGTAACTCGACTTCGGTCCGTGCAGCGGCGGCACTTTGGGCAAAGCCGAAGCCGGCATTCCCGCGGCGGAACGGAGCGGCAGTCTCACCGGCGCGTCCGGCTCGACTCCCAGCACGCCCGGATACTGCCTCATCAAATTGGCGATCCATGAACCGAGGGGACCGGACGGCAGCGTCAACACCGCTACCTGGCCGGAACCGTCGAGCGACCCACCGACTTTCACGCCCAGATTCGAATAAACCTGCGCCAATAGCTTCAGCGCGGCCGGATCCGCCCGGACAATAATCTTGTCCTCGGCAAACGCTCCCAACAGGAACGTGAACAAAAGAAGAGAAACTCGTGCCAGAGTGTTTCGTTTCATATCAGCGTCCGTTACCGGTCTATCGATTGCCGGATTTCTTGCCCGTTTCCGAGCCTGCCCGCAGGCGGTCCATAGCCGCCGGCTTGTCTGTACCAACGCTCTTCAAACCAACTTGAATACACCGCGTTCCTTCGTCCAGGTAGACACAGAGCTGCAATCGCCTCTGTTGCTCGTACTCGAGTTGAAACTCGCCGTACCGATTGCTGCGCGTCTCGGCCACGATCAGTTTTCCGGAGCGGATGCATACCGCGAGATCCGACATGTGATCGTCGGGGACGACGTGGTTGGATACCTGCCCGATCATGGCGGCGCGCGCGGAGCGCATCTCCGGTTCGATGCGCAAATCCAACGAGCAGTCTCCCGCCCGGTAGAGCGCCTGCCAGCCCACTTGCCATGTGGACCGCAGTCCCGCGTGCGCGGGCACCAGAAAGCTGTCGTAGATCAATTCCACGGGAATGCGGAAGATACGTTTCTTCCGGGGCTCCAACTGAATCGGGAAGATTGCACGGGCGCGCCTGACCACGTCGTCGGGCGCCGCCTGAGCGGCCATTTCGCGGCAGATACCGGTCATCCGCGCGGTAAATACGGCGACCTCTCCACAGTCGGCGCAGCCCGCTGCCAGATGGCTGCGCATGGTTATCTCACCGGTTTCGTCCAGCAGGTTCCTCGCAAAATCAACCCATTGGTTGATGCCGTAATGCTTCATCTCTCTCCAACCTTTCTTTCCGCCAATCGAAGAAATCCAGGCTACTTATAATTCTTAACAAAAGGGGTGTGAGGCGCGGCTCGCGGATATACTTTGCGGAATTATTTTTCGCCTGATAGTTCCACGAACCCTATAGTACTAACGTTAATGCGATTTCGAGGAAGCCTACTGGTGCTTACCGACCAACATAAAGGGAGCCCAGTAGAACGGGTGCGAATAGGCGCGACGGAGTTCTTCGGTGGCCGCCTGCAGGGCCCCGGCTTTCGATGCGCCGCCGCGCAGGTTCCGATAGAACAGCTGCATGAAATCGGCAGTGCTCCGGTCATTCACGTCCCATAGCGTCAGCAGGAGGCATTGAGCGCCGGCGTAGAGCAGTCCGCGTTTCAAGCCCATCAGTTCGTCGCCGCCCACGACCACGTTCAAGCCCGTCCCACAGCCGCTCAGGGCGATCAACTCGGCCGGCAGGTGAAGCTGATAAAGGTCGAACAGGGTGAGGTGGCTGTCTCCCAGCCGGATGGACGAGAACATCGGGTTGTCGCGCCGGAACGAGCCGTGCGTGGCAATGTGGATGAAACGGCTATGGGCGCCTTCGCGCCGCAAGGTTTCGTAGGTCGCATCCTCGCCGGTGAAAACCTGCGCCTCGGGCAGGATCGAGCCCACGGCGCGGACTTCGTCCGCGATATGCGGAGCCGACGCGTCGGGTACGCCCAAAACCAGCGAACCGGTTCCCCGAGAACCACCCTTGATGTGGCAGAGATAGTAGACGCTGGCGCTCGGAGTATAGGAGAGGGAGTGGCGGGAAATGAGCGGCACGTCTCCGTCCATCAGCGCCTGAAAGGGAAGGTAGTGCAGGAAGTCGTGGGGCGCGACGATCAGGTGCTCGGACGTCAGGTATTTCTCTACCGGCGCGATCAGGTTCCGGTAGAATTCCTGCAAATGGCCGCTTGCCGCCTCCAGTAATTGTTTTCGAAAGGTGGCCAGATATTCGGGCCCCAGCCGGAACTTGGAGAGCTGGAAGCGAAGCAGTTGCAGGTTCCGGCGCAGGCGCGATGCCGAACCGAGCGGCACGATCCGGAGCCGCTCGCGGTTGAGCACACAGGCGTGCATGGTGTCCTCGACGCGGTAATACTGGAGCATCATGGCGCTCGGTGGAATCGACGATCGGATCGCGTCGAGATCCACCGAGGCGGCGGTCTGCAAGCTTGCGAATTCCTGGTCCTCGAGTTGTAAGCAACCCATCGCTTCCACCAGTTTCTGTTCGCACTCGCGTCCGGCGCGCCGCAGTTTCTCGAGCTTTGGTTCGCGCGCAGTCGCCGCGCGGCCCTCCTGCGTTTGAATCGCCCGGGTCAGCCAGTTCAACTCCTCGCGCAAAGTGCGTACTTGTTCCACCAGGATGCGCCGGACCTTGACGGGCGCAGGCAGGTTCTGGGCACGAAACGCAATCAGGTCCGCCAGGCTGCGCGATTTGGCCTGTTCGATATAAGCAAACGCCGTTTCCTCGGAAGAGGCACCGCCGCGGGACAGGCACATCCGGACCAGCGCCTCGTACACCTCCAGCTTGTCTTTGAGAAAAGCGATTTTCATCTCATCGGCCTTGAGATGACTGCGCAGATTCTCGAGATTCTCGTGGGCCTTGCAGTAGGCCGCGTAGGCCGCATCGGCGGCCCCAAGCGCTTCCTCGATCTGGCCCATCACAAAATACGCCTGGTACTCGAGCGCCGGGCTTTCCGCCTTCGCGGCACGGTCCAGAGCCCACTCGCAGACATTCCTGGCCTGGTCCGGGCGCCCCGAATCCAGGTGGATGCGCGCGAGGAGAATCTGGCACAGGGCCGCCTTTCCGGAAAAGGACGAATTGGCGAAGAAGCGGAAAGCGCTCTCGCAGAGGGCCTGCGCTTCGGCGAAGCGCCGCCGGCGGTGGTAGACCAGGGCCTCGTACAGTTCGATGGTCGAAATCCAGGCCTGGTTGCCTTCCCGCACGAAGAGATCCCGGGCGCGTTCGAATAATTCGAGGGCCTCCGCCGTCTCCCCGTGATGCGTGCGGGAAATGGCGAGATTGGTCAAAGCTTTGGCCGCTTCGTAGTTCACGCCGAGGTCGCGAAACGCCGCCAGGGCGCGCCGGGCGAGGTGCGCCCCCTCCTCGCTCAGGTTCAACTCCACGTACAATTCCGACTGATCCAGGTCGCACAGCGCTTCCCGGTAAACATCGCCCAAGGCGTGGCAGTGCTGGCGCGCGGCATTGTAGAGCTCAATCGCGTGTGTGTACTCCCCACGCAGGTAGTACAGGTAGGCGATGTTGTAATCGGCCACAGCTACGATCAGGGGCAACTCATGGCGGACACAATACTCGCGCGCCCGCTCGTAAACCCCGAGCGCATTGCGGAAGTCTCCCATCCCGATCTGGCAGGTGGCCATGTTCTGAAGCACGATGGCGACGTCGCGCGGCTCGCCGATCCGTTCCATGGCTTCGAGCGCGTGCGCATACAGGTCCATGGCCTCCTCGAACCGGTCCTGGCGATGGAGCAGATTGCCCAGATTGGCGTCGAGCCTGCCCAGCCGCAACTGGTCGCCTTCCCGCAAAAAAACTTCGCGCGCCTCGGCGGCCGCCGCCCGCGCCTCCTCATAGCGGCCGAGATAAATCAGGCTCTGCAGCTTGGCGGTGAGCGTGCGCGCCACTTCCAGCTGATTGCCGAGTTCGGCGAACAGGCGCCGCGCTTCCTCATAATGGCGGAGGGCCGGAGCGTATCTCCGCTGCCGGTCGAGGACGTGTCCCATGGCGCGCAGGCTCGCTGCCCGCGCGGCCGGATCGGGGGTCCGGAGCGCCAGCCAAAGGGCGGAGCGGGCCACGCGGTCGGCCTTCGGAATATCTACGTTGATGAGCCGGACCACGGCCTGGTAGAAGCGCTCCAGGGTCGCCGCGTTCCACAGGGCGCGGTGCTCGAGCAAGATGCGCCTCCGGTTTGCCGGACGCGCCTCGCTGGAGAGCCGCTCCACGAGCCCGTCCACGTCCATCAGAACCCTTTCTCTTCAAGGATCCGCTTCAACCGTTTGAGACAACGCCCGCGGATAAAGCCGATCGAACCCCGCGCCAGGTTGAGCCGCCGGGCCACCTCTTCGTAAGGCATGGGAGGGAATTCAAAAAAGAGAAGCTCGATCATCCACTTACACCGCGCCGGCAGCAGGTGCAGGCTGTCGCGCACCATCTGCTCGCGTTCGATAGCCGCCAACAAATCGGGCGGAACCGGCACGTCGGCCGCACGTGTTTCCAGCTCACTGTCGTCCAGCGCGCCTGTGGATCGCTGCGCCTGTTTCCAGTGGTAGCATTTGTGGGTGGCGGTCCGGATCAGCCAGCCGGCGAGGGCCTCCGCATCGCGCAGCCGGGGCAGTTCGTTAAACAGGTCGAGGCAGACCGCTTGAAAGATGTCCGCGGCATCCTGCGGCGGCGCGCCGTACTTCACCGGGATAGAGTAAATCAGGTTCTTGTAGCGGTCCACGAGAGCGTTCCAGGCGTGCTCGCTGCCCTCGAGGCATTCCTGAACGAGCCGCGTATTGCTCCATTCCCTGGCAGGCGGTCCGCTCATCGGCGGACACCGTCCGGCGGACCCCAACATAATTCTTCGACGTTCCAGAGCGTCGAATGTTCGAGGACCGCGGGCCGGAAGTTTTCCAGGCCCTTGCGGGCGCCGGCCAGCACAAACGGGCTGACCAACGGGATCATGGGTAGCTGCCCGGCGAAAATCTCCTGCACGCGGTCGAAGAGTTTCTTGCGCAGAACCGGGTCGCGGGCGACCGCCTGGCGGCGCATCAGGTTATCGATTTCCGCCTCCCAGGGTGTGGACGGGGCCTTCTGATTCGGGTGCCAGAGGTGCGCGCCTCCGCTCGAAAGCCACACGTTGATGTCGGCGTTCGGATCGGCGTCGGGCGAACTCAGGCTCAGGATGGCGGCGTCGTAGTCGAAACTCCGCCCGATGCGGTCGGACAGACTCCTGTATTCGAGCGGCGCCACCTGTACGGTGATTCCGAGGGCGCGGAGGTCCTCCTGGATCAGCGCCGCCATGGGCTGACGCTCCGGGTTGCCGGAGCTGAAAGCGATGGTGAATTCCACCGGCATGCCGTGCGGGTCCAGCAGCCTGCCGTCACGCTGCCACTTGAAGCCGTCCCGGGCCAGGATCTGGCGTGCGCCGGCGACGTTCCGCGCCGGTGGCGGCAGGTTCTCATTGATCCAAGGGCGGTTGCCCGGGGGCACCGGAATGGCGATCGGCGTGGCCATGCCGCCATATACCAGGCGCACCATCGCCTCGCGGTCTATCGCCAGCGAAACGGCTTTGCGCAGGGACTCCCGCCTCAAAAAAGGAACGCGCGCCGCGGTTCGTGCCGGAACCCGCGAAGGGTCGTTCAGATTAAAGACCAGCAGGCTGTACTCCATCCCGCCGTTCAGCCTGGCAAGCCTGTATCCGCGCTTGGGAGCGTCCCGGAGCAGGACCGAGTAGTTTCTCGCGCTGAACCGCGAGATCAGGTCCGACTCTCCCGATTGAAACCGCAGAACCTGGCCATCCTCGGTTCCGGCGAAAACGAATCTCAATTCCGCCAGGTACGGGAGTTGAGTTCCGGCCGCATCCTTCTTCCAGTAATACGGATTCCTCTCGAGCACGAGCCGCTGGCCGGCGGCGTATTCCTTCAAGCGGAACGGACCGAGTCCGGCGATTTCCGATGGAGCCGAGCGGAGTCCCCATGCTTCGTTCAGTTTTTCCCGATCGAGGAGGCCTTCGAGGAGGTGCCGGGGGAGGATGTAGAAGCCGTCGAACAACCGCTCCGCCACAGCATTTGCCTCAGGCAATTCAAAGGAAACCCTGAACTGATCGAGTTTTCGCACGACGATCGGTTTACCATTCAGGATCAGTTGATCCCGCTGGACGGAATTGACCTTATCGTCCAGATAGGCACGAAATGTGAAAAGAACATCGTCGGCATCGAAGGGCTGCCCGTCGGAAAAACTTACTCCGCGCCGCAATTCCATCACGAAACGGCGCCCGTCCGGGGAGATGGTCCAGCTCTTAGCCAGCGCGGGTTCGGTTTTAAGAGTATACCGATTGATGTGTATGAGGTCCGCCATCAGGCGGGGAATAACTTCCCGGGAGGCGCCGTCCTTGGCGATGAGGGGATTCAACGTCAAGGGTTCGCTTCTTTGGGCGAAAACCAAAGTCCCACCGGGGCGTCCGGTCAGGCCCGGAACTAAAAATAAGTCAGTTTCCCCAGCCTGCGAGAGCGCCGCCAGGGCGACCAGTACTACGCCGGCCCCGTGAATCGATTTCACACCCAAGCCATGCCTTCAAAGCATAGTGTAACTTATCGCTCAATTCTTCCAAAATCGAGGAGGTGCTTTGTTTTTAGTGTTTTATACCCGACGGCAGGATTCATCGGAAATGCTCCCGGGTGGTGAGCGCGTCGGCCAGGAGAAGATAAAACAACAGCGTTAGTACCATGGCGCCCGCTGGAGAGAGCATCCAGGGATGCTGGACGAGCGCATGGTACTGCCGGGCTTCGGCAAGCATGTTTCCCCAACTCGGCCGGGGTTCGCCAACACCCAGGCCGAGAAAGGAAAGCGACACTTCGGCCAGCACGAAGCGAGGGATCAGAACGCTCATTTGGGTGAGCAGTACACTCGAGGTAAGTGGCAGGATGTGGCGGCGGATCACGTAGCTGTGGGAACCGCCGAAAGCGCGCGCTGCCTGGACAAAGGCGAGTTCGCGGGCGCTCAGAACGACTCCCCGTACCAGACGCGCCGGCCGCACCCATCCCACGCCGCCGATAATCCCGACGAGCAGTAAAAATGCGACTGGCGGCGATATGTGGAGCGGCAGGAGCGCCCGCACACCCAGCAGAAGGTAAAGCCAGGGCAGCGCCAGGAATAGCTCGCCTCCGCGCATCGTGATCTGGTCCGTCACCCCGCCGAAATAGCCGGCCAGCGTGCCGCAAACCAGACCGATCCCCACGGCCAGCGATGCCGCCAAAAGGCCAGTGAACAAAGATATCTGCGCACCGTAGAGCAGCCGCGAGAAGACATCCCTCCCGAAGCCGTCCGAACCGAAAAGGAACAGCACACCGGGCGGATCGACGCCGAATAGCCGCACTGGAAACGCGACGAGACCGGACGCCGGCTCTTCCCGGGCAGGCACCAGAAGGCGAATGGGGAAAACCGTGCGGGAATCTTCACGGTAGCTGCCAGTCGAGGAGTCCGGAACCAGGGCGTAGACGAACGGCCGGAAATGAAAGCTGCCTCCGGCATCCCGGAAATGAATGCGGGAAGGCGGCGCATACGGATAATTCCGATGCTGAGCGGCGAAATGATAAGGCGCCAGGAAGCCCGCCAGCAGCACGGCAAGATGCAGCAGGGCGAGAAGGAGGGCGATCCTGACGGTTTTGCCGCGCATCTATCTTACCCGGATGCGCGGATCGAACCGGTACAGCAGCAGGTCCGCGACGAGGTTCCCGGCGATGAGAAACGACGTGGAGAGCAGGACAGCGGCGAGAACGATGGCATAGTCCCGCGCCAGAATCGCCTCCAGAAACAGGGGCCCGAGTCCCGGCCATCCCATCACTACCTCCACCAGCAGGGAACCGCTGAGCAGCGCGCCGATGGACAACCCGAACAGCGAGACCAGGGGGTGAACCGCGGCCGGCAGCAGGTGGCGGAACCACAAGCGCCACCAGCCGACTCCGAGGGCCCGGGCGTTCAGGGCAAAGGGCGCATCCACCGCTTCCACCAGGCTCGCCCGCACGTGGCGGACGAGCACTGGAACCATACCGGCCGCCAGCACGGCTACAGGCAAAACCAGGTGCCGGAGCAGGTCCGGCAGGCCGGCATTTTCGGCCGACGTCATGCCGCCCACGGGAAACCAACCGGTTGCCACGGCCAGGGCGAGCAGAGCGATGGCCAGCACCAGGTCGGGAGTGCAAAGCAGCAGGGCCAGCAGGACCCGGGCGGCGCCGTCCAGCCACGAATCGCGGACGGCGGCATTCCAGATACCCACGGGAATTGCGATCAGCCACGCCAGAAGGGTGGAGGTGACGGTCAGAAGCAGAGTGGCGCGGATTCTGGGTCCGATCAGGGGCGCCACCGGGCCGGCATAGGTCAGCGAGTATCCGAGGTCGCCGCGGAAGACCGAGCCGACCCAGGCGGCGTAGCGGACGGCGAATGGCCGGTCGAGCCCGGCCCTGGCACGCAGGGCTTCGACCGTCTGGCGGGAGACGCGAGGGTCGTTTTCGAGTTCTGAGTAGGGGTCGCCGGGCGCCAGTTGCGCGAACGCGAAGGCCAGCACCGAAACCAGGGCCAGCAGCGCCGCCCCGTGGGCGACGCGCGCGCCTAAGTAGCGGATCACGAAGGGCCTCCAAGAGCGAGGGCCCGGTTTGCGCGCACCAGTTCCGCCGTAAGGGGATGGTGCGGAGCCTGCATGAGTTCGGCGGCCGGGCGCACCTCCACGATGCTACCGTTCTCCATGACGGCGATGTCGTCCGCGAGGCGCCCCACGAGGCTGAGATCGTGCGAAATGAGAATGCAGGCGAGGCCGAGCCGGCGCTGCAATTCGACCAGCAGGGAGCCGAGCTGGTTTTGCAGGCCGATATCGAGGCTGGAGAACGACTCGTCCAGGATCAACAGCTTAGGCTCGGTTACGAGAGCCCGGGCGATGGCCAGGCGCTGGCGCTCCCCTCCGCTGAAGGCGTAGGATTTTCGATGGAACGAAGCCAAAGGGAGACCCACCTGTTCCATGGCATGAGCGGCGGCTGCCTGGCGCGACTCCCGAGTTCCGCGGCCCTGGATCAGCAGCGGTTCAGTCAGCACCTCGGCGGCGGTGAACCGCGGATTCAGGCTGGAGGCTGCGTCCTGGAAGATCAGTTGAATCTCCGCCCGCAGGGGGTAGCGGCCGTCCAGCCGGATTTCGCCCGCGCCGGGCTCCTCGAGGTGCGTCAGGCATCGCGCGACCGTGCTCTTTCCCGAGCCGGACGGGCCAACCAGGCCGAGAGTCCGCCCACGGTCCAGGCTCAAGTCCACGTGCCGGACGGCTACCACTGGATTCGGGTCGGCCCCCCACCATCGGCGGCGGGAGTAAACTTTCCGCAAACCGCGAACGGATAAAAACGGCTCAGCGGGCATTCCCGCTCCCCGGCAGAACCAGCGCCCGAAACACATCCGCCGGTGGGCCCTGGTCCACCAGCCGGCCCCCGTGCATGAGGAGCACGGAGCCGGCAATTCGTGCCAACGCTCCCGGGCTGTGGCTGATTACCAGAAAGCTGGCGCCGGTCGAACGGTTGAGATCTACCATGAGATCCGCCAGGGCGAGGGCGGCGGGGGCGTCGAGGGACGTAAACGGCTCGTCTGCGATGACCAGTGCCGGCCGGCATATCAAGGCTTGGGCGATGGCCACGCGCTGCCGCTGGCCGCCGCTCAACTGGTGGGGATAGGATTTCGCGATTCTCTCCGGGTCCGTCAATCCGACGAGGCGGAGCATGGCCTCGGGATCGGCCGTGGTTCCATGCGCCCGCGCCGGTTCCAGGATCTGCTCGCGCACCCGCATCACGGGGTTGAGGGCCAACGCCGGGTCCTGAAAAATCAACGAGATCTGCGCCCCGCGCACCGCGCGAAGCCGGCGTTCGCCGAGATTCGAGATCTCGCGGCCCAGCACCCGGACCGAGCCGCCGATGCGATAGCGGTGCGGCGAAAGCAACTGCATGATTCCGAGGGCGAGCGTAGTTTTGCCGCAGCCGGATTCGCCGAACAGACCCGTGATGGAGCCCGCGGGAAGGACGAAGGAAAGCGGCGAGAGGATGGTTCGGAGTGTGGGGCCGTCGATCAGGGCGGCGGAGAAGTCGTGAACTTCGAGGACCGGGCGGTCCGTCCCTTCCATTGCGCCACCCTAACGGTCGGGATCGACCCACTCGACACCGGCGGGCAGGTCGAGGGAATCACCTGGCCCCTGAGGCACCACATGCACGTGAGCGTGGCCTCCGTCGGCGAATCCGACGTAGAACGCTTCCACCCGGAGGGAGGCCGAAATGCGCACGCGGATCTCCTGTACAAGAGCCCAGACGGCCTGCTGTTCCTGCACATCCAGATCGTAAAAGGTTTCGACGTGGCGTACCGGCGCCACCACAACGTGGCAGGCCGTGAGTGGATGGGCAGACGGAACGGCCACCGCATCCTCTGTGATCATCCACGCCTCTTCCTTTGCAACTGAACAATAAGGACAAAGGGGCAAGAGTCTAATATAGCGGAATGCGTGCGGGTCCGGAACCGCCTCGAGGAGCGGTAAAGTGCGCGTGCTTACTGGAGTGCCTTCTCGATCGCGCCGGTGACTTCCGCGGATTCGGGCGTTACCGCCGGTTCGAAGCGGGTCACCACCTTTCCGCTGCGATCCACGAGAAACTTGGTGAAGTTCCACTTGATTTCGCCGCCGGCAGCGGAATTGGCTTTGGCATCGGTCAGGAACTGGTACAGCGGCGCCTGGTCGCCGCCCTTCACCGAGATCTTGGAGAACATCGGGAAGGTGACGTTGTACTTGCTGGAGCAAAACGTCTTGATCTCCTCGTCGGTGCCCGGCTCCTGCCCTCCGAAATTGTTGGCCGGGAATCCGAGAATCACCAGGCCGCGATCCTTGTACTTCCGGTAAACCGCCTCGAGTCCCTCGTATTGCGGGGTGTAGCCGCAGCGGCTGGCCACGTTGACGATGAGCACCACTTTGCCTTTGTAGGCGGAGAGCGGAGCGGGTTTTCCGTCGATGGACTTCATCGTGAAATCGAGAACGGAGGAAGCGCCAAAGAGGGAGGCCGACATGAGGAGAGCCACGGACAGAGATTTCAGCATGTGTTCCGGTTGATGCCCGGCGGGGCCGTGCGGATGCAGAAGTTTACACCTTTCGCTCCAGGCGCAGCGGCGTATGATGGCGATAGATGGCCTCGGCGATCACGCACTTTATCGTGGGCGGTGCGGTCGCCCTTCCCGCCATCCGGTCCACCTGGGTGCGCCGGGCGCTGCCCGCGTGGGCGATTCCCGTGACGGCGGGGCTGATCGCGGTAGCGCCGGATCTGGACACATGGGTGGTCATGCCCTTCGGCGTGCCGCGCGGCAGTTTGTTCGCTCACCGCGGCTTTTTTCACTCCACGTTTTTTCTGGCCCTGTTCTGCGGGGTGCTGGCGGAAGCGACGGCGCGGAGGTATCCGTGGCGCTGCGCGGCCTGGCTGGCGGTGGTGTGGGCGGGAGCGGCCGTAACCCATCCTTTGCTCGACATGCTTACCGACGGCGGTTCGGGCGTGATGCTGCTTTATCCGATCACGCGGGCCCGGATGTTTTTTCCGTGGCACCCGATTCACGTTTCGCCGCTGAGCATTATGCGGTTTTTCGGCCGGGCCGGTCCCATTCTGAAGTCGGAGATGCCGTTCTGGCTGGTGGCGCTGGCGGGCGGAATCGCCGGGATGCTGGCGCGCCGCCGGGCCTAAAAATCAGGCAAGCAGGCGGCGCTTCAGTCCCTGCGCATCGAAGCCGGCATTGCGATAGATCTCATTCGGCTTGCCCGAACGGAGGAAGCGGTCCATGCCGAAAGCCCTTTCGCGGTGGTTGGCGGGCAGCAGAAAAGGATTCAGGAACCCCGGCCAGCCGTTGTGAATGGTGGTGACCAGCGGCCGCTCGCCGTCCGGCAGAACCGCCTCGGCCTTCGCGGGATCGGTCAGCCGCAGTTCCTCGAATAGCTGCGGCGAGGTGACGGCAATCAGTTTCACGTCCCACCGCTCCTCAATCTCCGGCAGGATTTCGAGCACGTTGGCCATCACCTGCCCGCCGCAAATGGCGAGGATTTTTTTGGGTTTGCCGTTGCCGCGGAAAGCCCGGAACACGTACGCACCATCGACGGCCGCGCGGGCAGGCGGAACTCCGTCGCCGCGCTTGAGGACCGGTACTCCCGGCCGCACCACGGAAAAGGCCACGGGTTCGCCGCGCCCGGCTGCGTGGAACAGCATCTCCACCGCTTCGTTGGCGTCGAGCGGCTTGTACACCTTGATTCCCGGATAGGCAGTGAACAAGGCCATCCAAAAGAGCCCGTGGTGGGTAGGCCCGTCCTCGCCCGTTTCCGGCCCGTCATGCGCGGCGAGCATGATGAAGAAGCTTTTCGCGGCGGGGTTGACCTCGGTGTTTATCAGGTTCATGCGGACGGCGTTGGCCATCATGGAAGTGAAGACGCCATAGCTCGCAAACGCAGTCATGGGCCGGAAGCCCCCTGGCAGCACGTCCTGCGCGATGGCGGCCGACATCGCGGCCATGTTCTGCTCCGCGATGCCGAAGCGGATGCCGCGGCCGAGAGGGTTGGCGGGCTTGAGGACGCCGTAAACGTTTTCGGCCTTGCCGGTGAGGATGGACTTCATCAGGTCGCCGGCGCCCGCGTAGAAGAACGCGGTGTTGCGCATGGCCCAGGTGAACCAGGCTTCGGTAGCCTTGCGCGTGGGCACGGACTCGCCCTCGGCGAAAACCAGTTCCTCCGGCAGCGTTTCGGGCCGTTCAAAACTGCGATAGTCGCGGATGGGCCTGCCCGCGAGAGCTTTTTCCATTCCGGCAACGAGTGCGGCTTCCGCGGGAATGGCCTGCGCCGACGCGGAAAGCCGGTCCAGCAGGTATTGCCGTTCGGCCGCACCGAGCGCTTCAAGCACCACGAGGATGTCGGCGGCCGGATCGCCGGGCCGGCCGGGGATCTCGAAGCCGAGCCGCCGCATCGCTTCCACATATTCGGCGTGCGCGAGCGGCGTGCCGTGAGAATCGGCCGTGCCTTCGAGTTTGCCGTAGTGTGCGCCCTTGGTGGTGTGGCACATGACCACCGTCGGCCGGCCGTTGCCGAAGCCCTCCGCCGCGATGCGGTAGGCATAGGCGAGTTCGCGCAAGCGGTGGCCATCCACCTCGATGACATTCCAGCCGAAAGCGGTCCAGTGGTTCAGATAGGGAGACGGCATCGCCTCGGTAATAGGCCCGTCGATGCCGAAACCGTTGTAGTCGAGCGTGACCACCAGGTTTTCGACGCCGAGGTTGGCGGCAAGATTGCGCGCCTCGTAGCTCATCCCTTCTTCCGTCTCGGCATCGCCGGCGATCACCCAGGAACGGGTCGCGAGGCCGCAGGATCGATGCAGCAGGGCGAACCCGAGGCCGGCGGAGAATCCGTGGCCGGAGGCTCCGGTGGAGGTGTCGGCCAGCGCCGAGTGCGATTCCACGTGGCCGCTCGGTCCGCCCCAGCGGCGAAAGCGGGGCAGGTCTTCGGGGTAGGTGACGGCCTGTCCGGTCTGGTCGTCCACCGGAAGCCCGGCGTGCCGCAGGGTTTCGTAGATCACTGCCAGCAGGGCGTGAAACAGCGGCGTGCAATGTCCCGCCGACCAGACCACGCGGTCGCGTCCCGGATTTTTGGGGCGGCGCGCGTCGAAGCGCAGGGCGCCGCTCGCAAGCAGCCCCAGCAGTTGTTCGGTCTTGGATGACGATCCGCCCGGATGGCCCGATTGAGCGCCGTCGACGGCGGCAAAGGCGAGGCCGCGAACGATCCGCGCGAGGGTCGCGAGCTTCTCTTCGTCGATTTCGGGCAGGGGGTCGAGCGCGAGGCCGCGGAGATCCAGATAGGCGGCGCCGGCGGCGGGATTCCGGAACCGGTCGGGGTCGTTTGCGGCAGAGGCCTGCCGTGCGGCGGAGTCGAGGAGGCTGCAAGGGCTGAGGATTGCGGACATGGATTACCTCGAATTTCAGACTATAAGGCATTTTAGCCCGTTTCCGGCACTCGATCGAGTTTCGTCCGGCGCCGTTTTGGAGGTACGCTGGAGGGCACTCATGACCAAGCCCAGCCGCCGCTTGTTTTTGGCGGGGCCCGCTGTTGCCGCGGCGCCTCTGCTTCCCGCATTGGCAGAACCCCAGGCCGAGTCGAAACGCAACCTGTTCGCGAAACTCTGGCCCGAAGGGAGGGCCGCGGCGGCGCTGCTGCCGCGCGAACGCTTCCGTCCTCAACCGTCGTCCGCGGACCGCGCTGCCTGGGAGGGCCTCCCGCCGGATGCCCGCGCCGCAATGCTCCGGAGTGCCGAAAGGCAACTGGCGGCGCCCTGGGAAGTGCTGCCCGCGACCATGGCGCTCGAGTTTGCGCGCGACGGCAACCGCTCCCGTTACGAAGACCTCCGCAACCGCCGCCGGCGCAAACTTCAGGACCTGGTAATCGGCGAGTGTATCGAGAACAAAGGGCGCTTCGCCGATGAGATCGGCAACGGCGTGTGGCTGACTTGCGAGGAGTCGTTCTGGGGCGTGCCCGCGCACCTGGGCGCGCAGAAGTCCGGGGTGGGGCTGCCGGACGTGGCCGAACCGATCGTGGACCTGTTCGCCGCCGAAACCGCCGCGCTGCTGGCGTGGACGGCCTACCTGCTGACGCCGCAGCTCACCGCGGTTTCCAAACTCATTCCCGAGCGGATCCGCCTGGAGACCGACCGGCGCCTGTTGACTCCGTGCCTGAGCCGGGAATTCAGTTGGATGGGATACAACGGGCGGCCGGTGAACAACTGGAATCCGTGGATCTGTTCCAACTGGCTGACCGCGGCGCTGCTGGTTGAGACTTCGGAGAGCCGGCGCAAGGCGGCGGTGCAGCGCATCCTCGAGTGTCTCGATTTCTTCCTCAACGGCTATGCGGACGATGGCGGGTGCGACGAAGGCCCTGGCTACTGGGGCCGGGCGGGCGCGTCGCTTTTCGATTGCCTGGACCTGCTGCACAGCGCGTCGGGAGGAGCGCTCGATGCGTTTCGGGAGCCGCTGGTGCGGGAGATCGGGCTGTACATCTGCCGCGCGCACATTTCGGGCGAGTGGTACACCAACTTTGCGGATGCCGCCGCGCGCGTGGATATCGCCGGCGACCTGGTATACCGGTACGGAAAGCGGACCGGCGACCAGACCCTGATGACACACGGCGCCTACGGTGAATTTCTGCGCAACCCGGCGGGCCTTCCCGGGGACAGCCTCGGGCGGCAGCTTCCGGGACTGTTCAATCTTGCCGAACTGCGCAAGGCGCCGCGCGCGCAGGCGCTGATTCGGGATACGTGGCTGCCCGGAGTCCAGGTGATGGCGGCTCGGGTCCAGGCGGGTTCGGACCGCGGGCTATATCTCGCGGCTCAGGGCGGGCATAACGCGGAGAGCCATAACCACAACGACGTCGGCAACTTCCTGATTTACTCGAACGGGCTGCCGGCCATCATCGATGTGGGGGTGGAGACGTATACGGCAAAGACCTTCAGCTCGAGGCGCTACGAGATCTGGACCATGCAGTCGGCCTATCACAACCTGCCCACCGTGAACGGCGTGATGCAGCAGGCGGGCCGCGAGTTTCAGGCGGCCGCGGTGGAGTACCAGGGGTCGGAAGCTTCGGCGCGGTTCCAGCTCGACATCTCGCACGCCTACCCCAAAGAGGCGGGGATTCGCTCGTGGAACCGGACCCTGCGGCTGGACCGGACGAAGAACGAGATCGAGTGCGCGGACGAATACCGCATCGAACCGGCGCCGAAGGAGATCACCCTCACGCTGATGACATGTTGCGCCGTGACCCCTTCGGCCGGCGTGCTCTCGCTGGCTGTGGGGGCGGGGAACACGGTTAAAGTTACGTTCGACGCTCGCGCCTTCACGCCTTCGGTGGAGGAGATTCGCATCGAAGACGGACGCCTGCGGCGCTCCTGGGGCGTGCGCATTTTCCGCATTTTGTTGAAGGCGTCCAACCCTGGCGGCCAGGCGGCATGGAATCTGCGGTTCACGCAGGCTTGAGGCGCTAACGATCAACCGCCGCAGCTCACTTCTTCGTGGCGGACCAGGTAGCGTGGTCGTCGAAGCCCGCGTATACCGCCGTGCCTTTCATGGCCGTCGCACTCTCGATCACACCTTTGTAGCTGACCTTCAGTGTCTGCCCGCCCGCATCTCCCTCGAACGAGAACTCGATGGCGGCGCCCTTTACCGATCCGGTGATCTTTGCTTCGCCGAATATCTGGCTGTTGAACGTTCCCGTCAATTGTTCACCCTGCTGCTGGAGAACGAGGGTTGGGTTCCCGCTGCCCTGGCTTGTCTCGACGGTCAGTTGCCACGTTCCCGAAACATCCGCCGCGATGGACGCAACGGCAAAAAGAACCAGCCCGCAGATGAGTTTCAGCACGTCATTCCTCCGGGAGCTACACTAGCAAACTTTGAAGGGGTAGCGCGAATCGGCGAGGGGAGCCTGGCTAGCGATGATGATGCCAGTGGCGGCGCGGCCGGTGGCGGGAGGTCGTACGCGGGGCGCTGGTGTCTGAACTGCCGCTGGCGCCCGCCGTCTCACTGGCGGTGGCGACAACGTCGTCCCCCACTTCGCCGAGTCCCAGAACGTTGTCGCCTACCTGAAAGACCAACGCGCCCGCTGCAAGCGTCACAAACCCGGAAGTCTAATATCCCTGGATGCTGACCTGCATCGGGTGACTCCTTGTTAACCGGTGGCTAACTCAGGGGCTCAGTACGGTGTTATCTAAAGTAAACAGTGTGTCGCCCTACTTCCGCGCGGTGCGGTTCTGGGAGGCGATAATGTCGCGGATGAACTCCACCTCTTCGGGCCGGTAGGGAGGTCCGTTGGTAGTGAAGATATCGTGAAACCAGACTTCGGGTTGACGGTCGGTGTAGGGCCGCTGCCAGGAATCCCAGGGCAGCCACGTCTGCGTCCGCCCCGCCGCGAAGCCCCAGTTGATGGCCGCCACTTTGTACTTCGCGGCGACCGGCAGAATCGCCTGGAACGTGCTGCCCGTCGGCCGGGCCATGTACTCGGTGCAAAAGATCGGCCGCTTGTAGGCTTGCAGCCACTCGATCCGTTTCTCGAAATCCTCGGGCGGGCCGTAGTTGTGGAACGAAATGATGTCGGATTGCTCGATCTGGATCTTTTCGATGGGCGTGAGTTTGTCGGGCGAAGACCAGTCGCCGTGCCACAACCCGCTCGTCAACGGCTGCGTCGGTCGCCCCGACCGCACGAAATCGAAGACCTTCGGCAGCAGCGCCAGCACCAGCGCTTTCTTGTTGGTCGGCTCGCTCTTGCCGTAGCTCGAGTCGTTCGTGTTGTCGGGTTCGTTCCAGACGTCCCAGGCCAGAATGCGGTCGTCGTCGGCAAACGCCAGCACGACGTTCGTTGCATATTCCAGGAACCGGATGTGCTGCTTCGGGTCCTGCAACGCCGCCGCTCCCGGGCTCTGCACCCAGCGCGAGTTGTGGATGCCGGGACGGGGAGGCCGCTGAATGCCCAGATCCGGGAACGGATCCCAGCAGGAATCGAAGAGAACGAAAATCGGTTTGATGTTGTGCCGCTTCGCCACCGTCAGGAACCGGTCGATGCGCTTCCGGAACCCGTTCGGATCCTGCTTCCAGAGCAGATCGTGCAAAAACACACGCATCGTGTTCATGCCCATCCGTTCGGCCCACTGGAACTCCATTTCCACCCGGTCGGCGTCGAACGTTTCGGCCTGCCACATCTCCAACTGATTGCTGGCGTAGGCCGGGATGTAGTTGCTGCCCACCAGCCACGGCTGTTTGGCATACCATTCGGCAGCCTTATCCTCCGACCACTTCTTGGATTGCGCAAGAGCAGTCGAACAGCACGCGAGGAGGAGAATTGCGAATAAGCGCTTCATGTTTCCGGGAAAAAGCGAGTTTGGACCGAACATAGCGTGTTGCAAGTCCGGACGTCAAGCTGACGGGCCGGAGGCCCCGCCGGTTGCACCGAATTTTGGAGGGCGGTGTCCGCAGTTTCGGGCGCGGCCGCGGATGGTATCCTGAAGGTTGCCCCTAAGCGTTTCTTCTGGAATATTCATTTGAAAGTCGGTTTCGTCAGTCTGGGTTGCCCCAAAAATCTGGTGGATAGCGAGGTCATGATGGGCCAGCTTGTGGCCAAGGGCCATGAACTCACGCCCCATCCCGACCAGGCCGACGTCCTCGTCGTCAATACCTGCAGCTTCATCGATCCGGCCAAACAGGAATCCGTGGATACCATCCTCGAGATGGCCGAGTACAAGAAAGTGGGCCGCGCGCGCAAGTTGATCGTAGCCGGCTGCCTGGTGGAGCGCTACCGCGGCGACATCCTGGCGGAGCTTCCGGAGGTGGACGCCCTGGTCGGCACCAACGAGCTCGACCGCATCGTCGCCCTTTGCGAAGGCATGGAGCCGTCTGCCGCCGGCGGCGAGCCGTACCTGTATCACGACCTGACGCCGCGCGTGCTCGCCACCCCGCGGCACTACGCCTACATCAAGATCGCGGAAGGCTGCGACCATCCCTGCACCTTCTGCGTGATCCCGCAATACCGGGGCAAGTTCCGCAGCCGCCGCTTCGAATCGGTGATTTCCGAGGCCTCGCGTCTTTTCGCGCAGGGCGTCCGCGAGATCAACCTCATCGGCCAGGACACCACCTGCTACGGCGAGGACCTCGGGCTCAAGGACGGCCTGGCGCACCTGCTGGAGCGCCTCGCCGGCATCGAAACGCCGCACGAAAAGTGGGTTCGCTTCCTCTACGCGTATCCGAACAAGGTCAACCGCAAGCTGCTCGACACCATCGCCGAGCACCCGTCGCTGGTGAAGTACATCGATATGCCGCTTCAGCACGCGAGCGCCCGCGTGCTGAAGCGGATGAAGCGCGGCGGCTCGGGCGACATTTTCCTCAGGCTGATCGAGCAGATCCGCCGGACCATTCCGGGCGTGGCCATCCGCACCAGCATGATCGCGGGTTTTCCTGGCGAGACCGCGCAGGACTTCGAAGAGCTTTGCAGCTTCGTGGAAGCGGCCCGCTTCGACCACCTGGGCGTGTTCACCTATTCGGACGAAGATACCAGCGCCAGCTTCGCGCTCGACGGCAAGGTGGACGGCCGCACCATCCACAACCGCAAGCGCCGCCTGATGGCCATCCAGCGCAAGATTTCGCGGGCGCGCAATCGCGCCATGGCGGGAAGGGAAGTGCCGGTGCTGGTGGAAGGACTCTCGCGGGAAACCGACCTGTTGTGGGAAGGCCGCACCCCCGCGCAGGCGCCCGAGATCGACGGAGCCGTGCTGATCAACGATTTCGAAGGCGCCGAGCCCCGGCAGGGTGAGATCCGCCGCCTGCGCATCACCGAAACCCACGACTACGATGTGGTGGGAACGCTGCTGCCGCCGGTCGAATCCGCGCCCCGGTTCGCGCCGGCGCCGCTCATTCAGATTGGCGTATGAAGTGCCCCATCTGCAAAAAAGAAGTCAAATTCGGCGACGACGAATTCCCGTTTTGCAGCGAGCGCTGCCGGCTCATCGACCTGGGCAACTGGGCTTCGGAAAAATACGTGATCTCGACGCCCGCCCGGCCGGAGCCGGCCAGCGATGAAGACGACGACGAAGGCTGAGGCAAGGCCCGCGCTGCTGCTCGCCACCTGGTTTGGCTGCGGGTACGCCCCCGTTGCGCCCGGAACCGCGGGGAGCGCGGCAGCCGTGGCCATCGCCGTGGCGCTGGAAGCCTGGATTCACCCCGAGCCCTGGCTTTTTGCCGTGCTGGCGGCAGCCCTGTTCCTTCCCGCCGTCTGGGCGGCAGGCGCCGCTGCCCGGGCCGTTGGCCGGAAAGATCCCGGGCTGGTTGTGGTGGACGAAGTGATCGGACAGTGGCTCGCCATCGCCGGCGCCCGCACCCTGAACTGGAAGAGCTGGCTGGGCGCGTTCCTTCTGTTCCGTCTCTTCGATATCTGGAAACCCTGGCCCGTGCGGCAACTGGAAGCCCTGCCCGCCGGCTGGGGAATCAACGCGGACGACGCGATGGCCGGCGTCTATGCCGCACTTGTCTTATTGCTGGCGGGATGGTTCAATCTTTATTGAATATGGCGCTCCGGAAAAATTCCGATTCCAAGCCGCAAATCTCACAGGTGACGCCCCCCGCGGCTATTGCCGGTGGCGAATTGCAGATCCGCGGCAAGGGGTTCGCCAAATCGGAACGGCCCCGCGTCACCATCGGGGAGATCGGCGCCCCCGTGATCATCGGCTCGGATTCGCTGGTGATCGCGCGCGTGCCGGAAGGAGCCTCGGACGGCGAGTTGGTAGTGGCCAGCGGCAACGCCTCCAGCGAATCCTGGGCCTGCGACATCGGCGTGCAACTGGCGGAAAGCCTCCATCCCGTCTCCAATCCGGCAATCGATTCGTTCGGGAATATCTATACCACCTTCAGCGGTTCGCGCGGCCAGAAAGTGCCGGTTGCGGTTTATAAAATCGATCTCAACTTTGCCATCAAACCGTTCATCAATGAGCTGATGAATGCCACCGGCCTGGCCTTCGACCCCGACGGGATGCTGTACATCTCGAGCCGCCAGGAGGGCTTTGTCTACCAGGTGACGCCGAACGGCAACATGTCGGTTTTCGTGGAAGGCATGGGCGTCGCCACGGGCATGGCGTTCGACGAGGACCGCAACCTGTACGTGGGCGACCGCAGCGGCACCATCTTCAAGATCAATCCGGAGCGCCAGATTTTCGTTTTCGCCACCCTGGAACCGTCCATCGCCGCCTATCACCTGGCTTTCGGTCCGGATGGCTACCTTTATGTGGCGGGCCCCACCACTTCCAGCTTCGACGCCGTTCACCGCATCTCTCATCACGGCGAAGTGGAGGTTTATTATCGCGGCCTGGGGCGCCCGCAGGGTCTGGCCTTCGACGACGAGGGCCGCCTGTACGTCGCCTCCTCCATTCGCGGCCGAAAGGGGGTCGTTCGCGTCTACCCCGATAAGCGCGCCGAACTGTTCCTGTCCGGACCCGGCATCGTCGGGCTGGCCTTCAGCCCGTCGCGCTCCATGGTGGTGGCTACGACCAACGCTCTGTACCGCGTGGATGTAGGAATTAAGGGGCGGCCGCTCGTTTAGATGGACGCCGAAATCATTGCAGTCGGCTCGGAGATGCTGACGCCGCAGCGCGTCGATACCAACTCCCTCTACCTCACCGCCCAATTGAACAACCTCGGCGTGGAAGTGGTCGGCAAGTGCGTTATCGGCGACCATCGCGACCGCCTCGCCGCCGCGGTGCGCCAGGCGCTCGACCGCAGCGCCGTAGTGATCCTGTCGGGCGGCCTCGGCCCGACCGAAGACGACGTCACCCGCGAGGCCGCGGCCCAGGCCCTGGACCGCAAACTGGTGTTCCACGCCGAAATCGCCGAGGCCCTGGAAGAGCGTTTTCTCCGGGCCCGGCGGAAGATGGCGGAGATCAACAAGCGGCAGGCGTTCGTCATCGAGGGCGCGGATATCCTGAGCAACGACCGCGGCACGGCGCCCGGCCAGTGGGTGGAGGATTGCGGCCGGTTTGTGATGCTGCTGCCCGGTCCGCCCCACGAACTCCAGTCCATGTTCGAACGGCACTGCCTGCCGCGCCTCGGCCGTATTCTCCCGCGGCAGGTGATCCGTACCGCTTTTTTCAGGGTCACCGGAATGGCGGAATCCGAACTGGACCAGCTCATTTCCCCGGTCTACAAGAAATACGAGAATCCGGCAACCACCATCCTGGCCGCCAACGGCGATTTGCAGATTCACCTGCGCGCCCGCTGCGGCAGCGAGGCCGATGCTGCCGCCCTGCTCGAAGAGGTATCCGCCCCCATCGAACTCCTGCTGGGCGACAGGCTCTATTCCCGCAACGGCGATCCCCTGGAAAAGGTGGTCGGCGACCTGCTCCTGCGCCACCGCGCCACCGTCTCGGTTGCGGAGAGCTGCACCGGCGGGCTGCTGGGTGAGCGCTTCACCTCCGTGCCCGGCAGTTCCGGCTATTTCGCCGGCGGCTTCATTACTTATTCGGAGGCCATGAAGAAGGAACTCCTGGGTATTCCCGGAGACCTGCTGGCCAGCTTTGGCGCCGTGAGCGCCGAAACCGCCGAGGCAATGGCCGTGCAGGCGCGCCGCCGCACGAGTTCCACGTTCGCCCTGTCGGTCACCGGCGTGGCCGGTCCGGATCCCGGCGTAGGACCCGGCGGTGAGGCCGTACCCGTCGGCACGGTCTACGTAGGTGTGGCCGGCCAGGAAGGCTCCCGTTCCGCCCACCGACAGTTCTTCGGCGACCGCCAGCGCATCCGCGTGTTCACCTGCCAAATGGCCCTCGATATCCTCCGGCGCCGTCTGCTCGCCGTGGCCTAGCTACTTTCCGGCGGGCAATTCGCTTGGGTCGTCCCATCGCTCGCTCACGCTCGCGGGTCAGTTCGCCGGTCCTGGTCTGAAGTGACGGCTGTTACGAGCCGGGACCGGCTTCGCAGCTCAGTCTGCAAGGCCGGGAAGTAGCTGCATCCGGGATTCACCCTCTCCGGGTACTGCTACCCCCGCTGTTCCCCTGTCACACCGTGTTAAGATCGTCCCGTATGTTTTAGTACCTCTGGTACTGATGACTCCTATGCGAGGCTTCCGCGTCCTACAGGCTATCTCCGCGGCCATCCTCATCGCCGGGATGGGTGCCGCAGTCTATCTGTGCGTGGACCTTCTGGATCGCCAGCAGTCGGAACTCCGGCAAACCACCGAGGCCGACGCCGACCATATCGCCAATCGCCTCCAGACGGGCATCCTCCGCAATTTCGAACCTCTGAATCAGCTCGCGGCGTTTTGGCTCACCCAGGACAGGCCGCTGGTGAAAGAGGATTGGGACAGCGACACCCACCTCTTTCTCGGCCGCACACCGGGAATCCTTCAAGTCGCCTGGGTCGGAACGAATGGATTTGTGGGCTGGTGGGCCGTTCCCGGCGCCGCCCCGCACACCGGACGCCTGCCGGTCGAACCCGGCGCCGCCGAAGCCATTCAAGCCGCCGAGCGTCTGGAAGCGATGGCCCTCTCCACTCCGGTGGAAGGGGCCGACGGCCTGGAAATCTATGCCGCCACCCCTATTTTGAAAGGCACGACACGCCGAGGCTACATCGTGGGCCGGTATAATGTCGCCTCCCTGCTGGCGCCGTCGGTCAAGGGCGAGTTACGGCCCGGCGACAGTCTCGTGGTGAAGTCCGGCGGCAGCCCTCTGTACGTGTCGGATCAGATCGGGCGGTCGCCGACCAGTTCCGCCGAGTCGAACCTCCGGGTGCAGAACCTGAACTGGACCATGAGTCTCGAAATCAGCCGCAGCTATTTCCGGGAGTTCCGCGGCGCCATCGCCACGGTCGCCGGCGTCATTGGCGCCCTGTTGTACTCGGCCGTCCTCCTCATGTTCCTCTGGCACCGCCGCTCCTCCCAGATGGAGCGGGCGAACGCGGCGCTACAGGACGAGATGGAACTGCGGCGCCGCACGGAATCGGCGATGGTCAACCTCAACCTGGAACTTCGCCGGAAAGTGGCGGATTTCGAGACGCTGCTCGATGTGATCCCGATCGGCATCGCCGTTGCGGACGACCCCGCATGCCGCTCGATCCGCACTAATCCGGCCCTGGCCCGGATGATGGGCGTTCCTCGCAGCCTGAATATTTCGAAAACCGGACCCGACGCCGGCCGCCTGCCCTACCGCATCCTGCGCAACGGCCAGGAGGTGCCACCCGGCGAGTTGGCCATGCAGATGGCCGCCGCCACCCGCGCCGCGGTGCTGGGGGACGAGAACCAGATCGTCAAAGCCGACGGCTCCACCGTGGATGTGCTGAACTTCGCCTCGCCGCTGTTCGATGAAGAGGGAAACGTGCGCGGAGTCCTCAACGCCTGCGTGGATATCTCGGAACGTAAGGCCAGGGAGCAGGTGCGCCGGGAACTCGAACAGCGGCTGCAACGCGCCGAGCGGAGAAAGAGCCTGGGCGTGATGGCCGCCGGAATCGCGCACGATTTCAATAATCTGCTTACCAGCATTATCGGTCAGGCGTCCCTGGCGGCCGCCCGCCTTCCCCAGGGCCACCCCGCCAGACAGAACCTGGACTCCTCGCTGGAAGCGGCCCAAGGGGCTGCTGCCTTGATCCAACAAGTGCTGGCTTACACCGGCCAAGCCCATCACGCCTTGGTGGAAACGAGCCTTCCGCGGGTGGTCGAGGAGTTGCGAACCCGGCTGGCCGAGCTCGCCACGGGCACCGCCGACCTGCACTTCCATATCGCCGAATCCGCTGCCCACCGTGATGGCCAATGCCGACCAGATCCGCCATATGCTCGAACACCTGGTCCGCAACGCCATCGAGGCTATGGGGCAGAAAAAGAGCCGCGGCACCGATTCGATCGAAGTCACCGTGGACCAGTGCGAGCTGGCGCGCGAAGACATCGAAATGGCATTGCACGAAGGCTGGTGCTCGCCCGGCCCGTACGTCCGCATCGAAGTCAGGGACCTGGCCGGGGGCATGCCTGCCGAGATCGCCGAACGGGCTTTCGATCCGTTTTTCAGCACCAAGTTCGTCGGGCGCGGCATGGGTCTTTCCGAGGTGCTCGGAATCATGCGCGCTCACCAGGGCGCCGTCCGCCTGCGCTCAGTTCTGAACGCCGGCACTTCCGTGGAACTGTTCTTCCCCGTGGGCCGGAACCAAGGCGGAGTTACCGGCGACGATCAAAGAGCGGCCTGGAGCAATTGACTTACTGGATCATATTAGTTTAAGCATTTCGATTTACAATTCTTCGTCTTCATGGCATAAGTAAGTCGGTACCCTAATGGGTCGCTACCGGGCTTTTCAGCTCGCCTCGATCGCCGTGATGGCGATTGGACTGGCGGCTGCGGTAATCCTGTGCGGCAAGCTGCTTCGCAGTGAGCGGGAAACTTTTCAAAACGGAGTTGAGGCGCAGGCGCGCCACATAGCGACGCGTGTGCGGCAGGCGGTAAGTTGGGGGCTCGATCCACTTATCCCGCTGGGTACCTGGTGGCTGCAACCGGGAACCGCCGGGTCGAAGCCGTGGGCCGATGTTCCCGTGTGGCTGTCCCGGGTTCCCGGGCTCCGTGCCGTTTCCGGAGTCGACGCCGATGGGATCGAAAAGTGGTCGGCCCGGTTACCCGAGACTCCCCGGACCAGCGCCACCGCTATTAGCGGGACCGCGCGTGAGATCTGGCTGGCGGCGCGGGCGCGGCGGGCGGCGGCGTTTTCCGATGTTTTCGATTCTCCCAAGGGCCGGCCGTCCTTTGAGGTCTGCGTGCCCGCGTCCGGTCCGCCGGATACCGAACCGCCCGGCTATATCCTCGCCGTTTATGAAGTCCAGCCCCTGATCGAATCCGGCGTCCAGTGGGAGCTTTCGCCCGAGTATTCCATTACCGTCCGCAACCGGTCGCAAATCATCTACTCGAGCCCGCCCCTCCCGAACAAGGGCGGCATCGCTTTGGCGCATGCGACAATTCCGCTTCCCGATCGCGATTGGACCCTGGAATTGGGCGTCTCGGCCCAGCACCTCGCGTCGTTCCGTACCTCGATCCTTACGGTTGCCGCGACTGTCGGTGCGCTCCTGTATTCCTTCGGCATGCTCCTCTTTCTTTCCCAACGCCGCTCTTCCGGATTTCAGCGCGCCAACGCCGAATTGAGCGTCGAGGTCGCACGCCGCGAGCGCAGCGAGGCGGAGACCGCCGCGCTCAACCAGGAGTTGCGCCGCCGTGTGGAAGATTTCGAAGCGCTCCTCAATGTGACTCCCATCGGCATTGCCGTGGCCGACGACCCCGAGTGCCGCTCCATCCGCATCAATCCCGCGCTGGCCGAGGTTTTCGGCGCGCGGCCGGAAGCCGCCGGGCCCCTGGAACTGGGGGACGCCCTGGCTAACCAACGCGTGTTCTCCAACGGAGAAGAACTCACCCCGGAGCAGTTCCCCATGCGCGTGGCGGCGGCAACCGGTAAGTCCGTAATTGGCCAGGAAACCCGAATCGAACGGCCGGACGGCCGCTCCGTGTACCTGCTCAACTTCGCCGCCCCCCTGTTCGACGAGCAGCACCGAGTTCGCGGGGTGCTCAGCGCGTGCGTGGACATTACCGGCCGGAAGCAGCGGGAAGCGGTTCACGAAGAGCTCGAACGGCGCCTGCACCGGGTCGAGCGCATGCGCGGCCTCGCGGTCATGGCGGCCGGCATTGCCCACGACTTCAACAACGTGTTGACCAGTATTATCGGCGAAGGCTCCATCGCGCTCAGCTACCTCTCCGACGATCACGCCTCCTACCGGCACATTCGCAATTCACTTTCGGCCGCCGAGCGCGCCGCCCGCCTCGTGCACCAGGTCATGGCGTTCACGGGCAATGCCTTTTACCGCTTCGAATTGGTCGATCTCGGCCGGCTGATCGAATCCATGCAGCCGGAGGTGGTTCGCGCCGTTTCCGGAATTGCGGGGCTGCGCTTCCACATCGCCGGCGGGTTACCGTTCGTCATGGCCGATCCGGCCGAAGTGCGCCTGGCCGTCGAGCATTTGCTGCGCAACGCCATCGAAGCCACCGAAGCCGCCGCCGCGAGCGCGGGCGGGGTGGAGATCCGCGTCGAGAGCCGCCAGATTGAGGACGGCGACAGCGCTGCCGTCATGCCCGACGGTCACGCAAAGCCCGGCCGCTACGTCTGCATCGAGGTGCGGGATACGGCCGGCGGGATGCCTCTGGACGTGGCCGACCGCGCCTTCGACCCCTTTTTCAGCACCAGGTTCCTGGGTCGCGGCATGGGCCTCTCGGAAGTGCTCGGGATCGTCCGGGCGCACCATGGCGTAGTGCGGCTGCGCAGCGAGCGCGGCGTGGGCACAACCGTGGAGATGTTTTTCCCCGCAACCGATTTGGGCGGAGAGGAGCCTACGCCGCCGTCAGCAGAACCGGCTCCCGGCGCGTGATCGCGACGGTGTGCTCGTAGAGTGCCGACAGACTTCCGTCCGCCGTCCGGATGGTCCAGCCGTCGCGCTGGAGAATGCCCGCGCCGCTGCCGGTGTGGGCGGAGAAGCCTTACGCCGCCGTCAGCAGAATCGGCTCCCCGCGCGTGATCACGACGGTGTGCTCGTAGTGCGCCGACAGACTTCCGTCCGCCGTCCGGATGGTCCAGCCGTCGCGCTGGAGAATGCCCACGCCGCTGCCGGCGGAAACGATCGGTTCGATGGTGATCACCAGTCCTTCCGTGAGCCGCGTCCGGAAGCGGGGATCGTGGTAGTTGGGAATGCTGGGCGCTTCGTGAATGGTGCGTCCCACGCCGTGTCCGCACAGCTCGCGCATCACCTCGAACCCGCAGCGATGGGTTTCGCGTTCCACCGCGCGCCCGATGTCGAAGACGCGATTGCCGCCTCGGGCCGCCAGCGCAGCGAGGTGAAACGCGCTCTCCGCGCAACGCGCCAGCGCCACCGCGTTCGCGCTCGCCGGTCCGGCGCCGACGGTGACTGCCGCGTCCGCGAAATAGCCGTCCTTCTCCGCCACCAGGTCCAGCTTCACCAGGTCGCCTTCGCGAATCCGCCGCTCCCCCGGTATGCCGTGGATCGCCTCCTCGTTCACGCTGATGCACAGCGCGCCCGGGAAGTTGTACACCTTCGGCGGGGCCGACTCGGCGCCCTGTTCGGCCAGCGCGCGCGCCCCGATCTCATCCAGTTCCCCGGTGGAAACGCCCGGACGCACCGCCGCGGCCACCCGGTCCAGCGTCAGCCGCACGATTCGTCCGATCGCCCTCAGCTTCTCGAACTGCGCCTGGCTGCGAATCGACATGCGACCATTTTGTCATACACGCCTCGGTCGATTGCGAACGGGATTACAATCGGCTTTTAGCGATTTCGGCTGGCCCCACGATCCGTTGCGCAATGGATTGCCGGCTCCCTGGAGAACCGACCTTTTGACCAGCATTCGAGGTAAGAACGTACTCATCACCGGCGCCGGACGCGGGATCGGAAAGCGCCTGGCCCTGGGATTCGCGGAGGCCGGAGCGCGCGTGGGGCTGCTGGCACGCAGCCAGACGGAACTGGATCTCGCCAAGCTCGAAATCGAGCAGGCTCGCGGCAACGCCCTCCGGCTGCGCGCCGACGTCCGGGACCTGGAACAGCTCGCCACCTGCGTCGATCGGATGAAAGTCGCTTTCGGCGGCGTGGACGTGCTGATCGCAGCGGCGGCTGTGCAGGGGCCGATCGGGCCGCTGCTCTCCACCAAGCCCAAAAGCTGGAGCGAGACCATCGAAATCAACCTTATCGGAGTTGTCAATTCCTGCCGCGCCGTGCTGCCAAAAATGATCGAGAGGCGATCCGGCAAAATCATCGTGCTGGTGGGCGGGGGCTCCGGGCACTCACGCCCCAACTTCACGGCGTATGCCGCCTCGAAAGCCGCCATCGTTCGCCTGGTGGAATGCCTGGCCGACGAAGTGGGCGATCACAACGTTCAGGTCAATTGCATTTCCCCGGGCGCCGCCTACACTCATATGACGGACGAGATCCTGCACGCCGGCCCCGCCAAGGCCGGGCAGAAGGAGATCGACGAGGCCGAACAGACCCGCATCACCGGAGGCATCGCCCCGGACAAACAGGTGCAGCTTGCCGTCTTCCTGGCCTCGGAAAGCTCCAACCACATCAGCGGAAAATTCATTCATGTAAACGACGACTGGCGCCGTTTCGAGCAACACAACATGAAGCACGAGCTCTACACGCTGCGCCGCGTCCAGAAAATCTGAACGGGTGGCTACCCCGCCGCGCGCTTGAGTTGCCCGCAGGCGGCGTAGATGTCGAGGCCCCGCGGCTTGCGCACGAAGCACGGCAGGGAGCGGCGCACGATCGCCTGGAATGCCGCCACGCGTTCCGGTTCCGGCGTGCGGTACGGAATCTCCGGTCCCGGGTTCAGCGCAATCAAATTTACCTTCGCGTTCAGGTTCGCGAGCAGTTTCACCACCCGCCGCGCGTCCGCGTCCGAATCGTTCACCCCGCCCAGCAGCACGTACTCGAAGGTCAGTTTTTCCCATGGACGCAGCGGATACGCCTTGCACGCGGCCAGCAGGTCCTTCAGATGGTATTTGCGCGTGATGGGCATCAGCTCCTGCCGCATCTCCTCGGTGGAGGCGTTCAACGAGATCGCCAGCTTGGGACGCACCGGCTCGCGGCCCAGCTCTTCGATTTTCGGAATAATGCCCGCCGTGGACACCGTCACGCGCCGCGGCGAAAGTCCGAAGCCTTGCGTGTCGAGCAGGATGCGCGTGGCCTTCACCACGTTGGGCAGGTTCAGCAGGGGCTCTCCCTGTCCCATCATGACGATGTTGAGCCGCCCGCCCTCGCGCTTCAGCCCGTTGTCCCGGGCAACCAGCATCACCTGTCCCACGATCTCGCCCGCGGTTAAACTGCGCTCCAGCCCGAGCAGCGCCGTCATGCAGAACTTGCAGTCCACCGGACATCCCACCTGGCTCGAAATGCAGATGGTGTCGCGCTCGCCTTCCGGCATCAGCACCGTCTCCACCGTCCGCCCGTCCTCCAGGCGCAGCAGATACCTCCGCGTTCCATCCACGGATTCGAAGCGCCGCGCGATCTCCGGCAGGCCCAGCGGGTGCCGGCCGGCCAGTTCCGCGCGCACCCTCGCGGGAAGCGCGGTGATCTGCACCAGGTCGCAGGTCTCCCCGCGGTAGAGGGCGTCGTAGAGTTGGCGGGCCCGGTAGGGCGGCTGTTCGGGGCCGAGTGCTTCCCGGAGATCGGAAACATCCATGCCCACCAGCGGTTGGGACATCTTTCTTCAGTGTAGCGGATTGCCCGTGCCTGCCCGTTTCCGGCGCCACGCGTTCAGGAGCGGCGGGAACAATGTTCTAATGAAGGTAGGTCTTCTGAACCGTTCCTTCACATGTCGTCTACCATAACCCCCCTGCGGGAAATTGAAATGACTACGCTCGCCAACGGCGTGCGTGTGATCACCGAAGCCATGCCCCACGTGCGCTCGGTCTCCGTCGGCGTCTGGATCGGCTCCGGATCCCGCCGCGAGACCCCCGAGCAGAACGGCATTTCGCATTTTATCGAGCACATGCTCTTCAAGGGCACCACGCGGCGGTCAGCCGAGGACATCGCCCGGTCCGTGGATTCCATCGGAGGCAACCTGGACGCCTTCACCGCCAAGGAGCTGGTGTGCTTCAACACGAAAGTGCTGGACCAGCATCTCTCGCTGGCATTCGACGTCCTGGCCGACCTGGTGCTGCACCCCATGTTCCGCGACGAAGACATCGAGCGGGAAAAGGGCGTGATCCTCGAAGAAATCAAGATGGAGGCGGACAGCCCGGACTACCTGGTCCACGAAATCTTCTCCTCCAATTTCTGGAAAGACCATTCGCTCGGCAAACCCATCCTCGGCACCCCGCAAACCGTGAAGCGGTACGACCGCGGCACGGTCATGGGCTTCTACCAGTCCGTCTACGCGCCCGCCAACATGATCGTGACGGCGGCCGGGAACCTGACCCACGAGCGCATGGTGGCGCTGGTGGCCGAGCATTTCGAATCGCTTCCGCCGGGCGAGGCGGCTCCGCCGGATGCCGCGCCCAATACCCACGCCCGCATCGCGCTGCGCAATAAGAAAGCCCTCGAACAGGTGCACCTCTGCCTGGGCGTCCCGTCCTATCCCCTTCCGCACCAGGAACGGTTCGCCTGCTATGTGCTGAACACGCTGCTCGGCGGCGGCATGAGCTCGCGCCTGTTTCAGAATATCCGCGAGCGCCAGGGATTGGCCTATGCCGTGTTTTCCGAGCTGAACCCGTACCGCGATACGGGCTGCCTTTCCATCTACGCCGGCACCTCGCTCGAATCGGCCCCCAAAGTGGTTGAATCCATCACCAACGAATTCCGCCAGCTGAAAGAAAACTGCGTGACCGACGAGGAACTGCGCCGCGCCAAGGACCACCTCAAGGGATCGCTGATGCTCAGCCTGGAATCCACCGCCAGCCGCATGTCCAACCTGGCCCGCCAGGAGATGTACTTCGGCCGCTTTTTCACGCTCGACGCGCTGGTGGAGAGCATCGAAGCGGTGACTTCGAGCGACGTGCAGCGCATCGCCCAGACCTTCTTTGACCCCCGTCAGATCGCGCTCACCGTGCTCGGCAACCTCGAGAACCTCAAGATCGGCCGCGAAGACCTGGTGTGCTGAAGCGCTGCGCTTCGAAGGTGAACACCCGCGCGTCCGGCAGGCGCCATGCGTCCCTCGGAAGCATGGTCTTGCGCGCGAGCGCGGACAGGAAATCGCGCGCTTTCGTCAAGCCGTGATCCTCCGCCACCTGCGGCAGCAGCAGCCCCGTGCGGTCTTTCCATTCCAGCATGGCGCCGTGCCGTCCGATCTCCAGGTCCTGTTCGCCGCGAATCCGCCGAAAGGGCGTCAGGATCGAGACTTCCACCTGAATGTCACCGGAAAACCCGGCTGCGGGCCGGAATCGCTCGTCCTCGAGCGCCGCGCTCAGCGTCAACTCCGGAATCTCTTCGGAGAGCGGCCCGCGGCCCTGCGTGTGGCCGATGCAACCCAGTAGTTGTTCGCCGCTCCGCAGCGTGACGAACGCGCCGCGCCGCGCCTCCAGCGCTTTCGAACCGCGCGCCGGTACCGGTTCGCGCCGCCCCGATTCGCGAAGCGTGGCCAGCGTGGCCTCGGCTGCGCGCACCAGCGCCGCGCCGTCGCCGCCGGAAATTTCGAACGATTCCCGCGGATAATATCCGAGCGCCGCGTAGCTTACCGATTGATCCCGTTCCCCGGTTATTTCGCCCGAAGTCCGGTAGTCGAGCGTCTCCTGGTACATCCGGCCGCTGCCCAGCGCGCGCAAAATATCCAGCAGCAGCGCGACGGGCGCCGACCCGCACACCGTTGCTCCGTTGCTCGCCAGGGTTTCCAGAAACAGCCCGGAGTCGAGACTCCCGGCCGCGTCGATGCACTCGAAATCGAGCGCTCTCAGCCGCGCCTCGTCCGGTGGAAACGGCACGAAATGGAAGCTGCGGCCGTAGTGCGTGAAATCGGTCGAGGCCAGGTACACCACCCCCGGATGCCAGCGCGACGCAATCTCCGCCGCCTTCGCCGAGCGCTCGTCTGCCGTCATCCGCCCGGTGTACAACGGCGTGACCCGGGCGCGCGGCGCAACCGTTTGCAGAAACGGCAACTGAATCTCGGACGAGTGGTCGCACAGTTCCCGCTCCGGCAGCCGGGGGTAATCGTCCAGGTCCAGCGCAACCCTGCCGAGCGGCGTGCAGATCGCGCCTACGTCCGGCGCCGCCACCCCGCTCAAGCCGCCGCGGTGGGGAAACCCGAGCATGACGATCTGCTCCGGCGGATTGCTTTCGAGGGCGCGGTACACCGCCGCGGCTACCGTCCCCGAATACGCGGGCGCCGCATGCGGCACCACGTACGCAAGACCGCCGGGCGTCAGGTACGGTCCGGTGCGGCGGCGCGATTCGGCGAAGCAGTCCGCAAGCAGCGCGCCCAATTCGGCCGGGCTCTCCGGGTACCAGGTGCCGGCAAAAGGCGAACTGTGCGCAAGGCCCATTTTCTTACCCGCAGCGAATGTGCACCAGACCGGGATCGTGCGCGCTCGGCCGCGCGTCTTCCGTCCACACGCCCGGAATCTCCGCGCCGCAATCCGGACACGCGCCCGCGCGCAGCCGGTTGCGCAGCACGCGAAAACCGCGCCGTTCGATCGCCGTGTTCCGGCACCCGGGGCATCGCGTGTTCTCGAGCTCGCCGGTGAAGCCCGGAAGATTTCCCGCGTACACGAAGCGCAGGCCCGCGCGCGCGCCGATTTCGGCCGCCCGCACCAGCGTCGCCGGCGGCGTATCGTCCGGCCCCGTCATCTTGTAGTCCTTGTGGAACGCAGTGACGTGCCAGGGAATGTCGCGCGAAATTCCCGCCAGAAACGCGGCCATCTGGCCCAATTCCGCGTCCGAGTCGTTGAAGCCGGGAATCACCAGGGTCACGATTTCCAGCCAGAAACCCATCTCGTGAATGCGCCGGATGGAGTCGAGGATCGGCCCGATGCGCCCGCCCAGGTCGCGGTAGTGGCGGTCGTCGAAGCTCTTGAGGTCCACCTTGTAGAGGTCCACCCAGGGGCGTATGTATTCGAGCACTTCGGGCGTCCCGTTGCCGTTGGAAACAAATCCGGTGGTGAGGCCCGCCGCTTTGGCTTCCCGAAAAACGGCCACCGCCCACTCCGCCGTGATCAGCGGCTCGTTGTAGGTGCTGACCACGCTGCGCGCGCCCTGCCGCAGCGCCGCCGACACCAGTTCCTTGGGCGTGGCGGGCGTGAAATTCGGAATCGCGTGGAAATCGCGCAGCGCCTGCGACGACACCCAGTTCTGGCAGTACCCGCAATGCAGGTCGCACCCCAGCATGCCGAAACTGAAGGCCTGCGTGCCCGGCAAAGCGTGGAAGAACGGCTTTTTCTCGATAGGGTCGGCGCAGGCCGCGTTGACGTAGCCGTGCGGCGCGTATAGTGTGCCGTCCCGGTTGTACCGCACCTTGCAGACGCCCGCGAACCCGGGCGCGATCTTGCAGCGATGCCCGCACGCCACGCATTCCACCCGGTTGCGGTCGAGCGGTACGGCCAGTTTCGCCGCCGTTGTCTGTTCCGAAAGCCTGTCGGCGAGAGTGGCCATAAAAGGGGTCCCTCTCTTAGTGTAGCGGGTGCCTACTTCTTCTTGCCGCGGGGGGTGTTCCGGCGCGCGCGGCGGCCGAGCAGCACTTCCTGGCTGTTGATCATCCGGTCGGCCGACCCGCGTCCCACACGCTTGTAGGTGCCGTCCGGATTCATGCGCCGCGCCTTGGCGTTGTCTTTCAGATAAACATCCAGAATCTCGTCGCGAATGCGCCGCAGCAGGTCGGCGTCTTCCACCGGAAACAGCAGTTCCACGCGCCGGTTCAGGTTTCGCGGCATCAAATCGGCGCTGCCCAGGTACACTTCTTCCTTGCCGCCGTTGCGGAAATAAAAAATGCGGCTGTGCTCGAGAAACCGCCCCACGATGCTGGTGACGCGGATCGTATCGCTCACTCCCGAAATGCCGGGCTTCAGGCAGCAGATGCCGCGCACCAGCAGGTCGATTTTCACGCCCGCCTGCGACGCCCGGTACAGCAGCCGGATCATCCCCGGATCGACCAGCGCGTTCATTTTGAAAATCAGCCGCCCCTTACCGTCCTGTTCGTGCTGCTTGATCTCGCGCTTCACCAGCGCTTCGAAGCGCTCGCGCAGATTCACCGGCGCCACCAGCAGCCGCTGGTAATCGCGCTTGGCCGAATATCCCGTCAGGTAGTTGAACAGGTCGATCGCATCGGCCGTCAGTTCCGGACGCGCGGTAAACATTCCCAGGTCCGTATAGGCGTGCGCCGTGACCACGTTGTAGTTTCCCGTGGCCAGGTGCAGGTACGGCCGGATGGCGTCGCCTTCCCGCCGCAGCACCAGCGCCGCCTTGCAGTGGATCTTCAGCCCCAGCAGTCCGTACACGACGTGCACGCCCGCGCGCTCCAGCGCCTTGGCCCACTCGATGTTGCTCTCCTCGTCGAAGCGGGCCTTCAGCTCCATCAGCACCGCCACCTGCTTACCCTCTTCGATGGCTTCCAGCAGCGCTTCCACCACCGGCGAGTTCCGCCCGACGCGGTACAGCACCACTTTGATGGCCAGTACATCCGGGTCGTGCGCCGCGCGCCGCAGAAAGTCCACCACCGGCTGAAAGGATTGGAAGGGATGGTGCAGCAGCACGTCGCGCCGCCGGACGATGGCGAACAGGTCTTCGTCGTCCGTGGCCGGCTGCAACTCCTGCGGCAGCGCCGGCAGGAAGGGGGTGTACCGCAAATCCTGCCGGTCGATATCGGCCAGCGACGCCAGGCGGCTCAGGCCCAGCAGACCCTTGGTGCGGTAGACCTCCGCCGTGTCCACCTCCAGGTTGGTCTTCAGAATCTGGAGAATATGCGGCGGCATTTCCTGGCTCACCTGCAGCCGCACCACGCTGCCGAATTTGCGCTGCCGCACGCCCTCTTCGATAGTCTCCAGCAGGTCTTCCGCTTCCAGTTCCTTGATGGCGACCTCGGCATCCCGCGTGACGTGGAACGGGTGCGCCTCCACTACCTCCATGCCCGGAAACAGCGCGTTCAGGTTGGCCGCGATCACCTCTTCGATCCAGACAAACGCTTCCTTGCGCCGCGTGCGGCCACGCCGGTGCGCCGACTTGAGCGGCCGCGTCAGCGCGACCAGCCCGGGCAGCGAATCGGGAACCTTGAGCCGCGCGAAGTGCTCGCCGCCCTGCGCATCCCTTATGGAGATCGCCAGGTTCAAACTGAGGTTCGAAATATGCGGGAAGGGGCGCCCGGGATCGAACGCCAGCGGCGTCAGCACCGGAAAAATGATCTCGGAAAAGTACCGTTTGCTCGCCGCCAGCTGTTTTTCACTCAATTGGGAGTGGCTGAGGATTTCGATCCCCTCTTCGGCCAGCGCCGGCTTGAGCTCCTTCTCAAGGCACTGGTGCGCCGCGTCCATCAGCCGTTTGACTTCGCGCCGGATCGCCACCAGTTGCGCCGTGGGGCTCATGCGGTCCGGCCCGAACTCCGGAATACCGGCGTCCACCTGCGCGGTCAGACTGGCCACCCGCACCATAAAGAATTCGTTCAGATTGGAGCCGACGATGGCAAGAAACCGAGCCCGCTCGAGCAGCGGGTTGCCGGGATCCCGCGCCTCGTCCAGCACGCGCCACTGGAAGTCCAGCAGGCCCAGTTCCCGGTTGACGTACAGGGTGGGGTCGTCGAACTCGTGGGCGAGTGCGTCCTGGGGCTTTGGCACGGTCGCGGCCATTCTCTATAGCCTAACCTAACGCCGCGCCGGGGCCGTATGTTATCGGGGGTAAGTGCCTACGATTCTGCGGCAGAAGCCGTGGAACCGGTGCACCCACGCTGCTTCCGGCAGGAACATGAACGGGCACTCGCCCGCCACCACCCGGATCCCGCTCGCCTTGCAGAAACGAACCGCATTGGGAGTGACGGATCCCGTTCCCGTCGCGCGGTACAGCCAGACATTGGCAATCCTGGCCTGCGCGCAATCCGCCAGAACCTGGTCCGTGGCCGGCGCGGGCGAAAGCAGCAGCGCCCCTTCCACGGCGGGCTCAATGTCCTGCACTCTCCGGTAGCAGCGCTGTCCCTCGATTTCCTCCGTGCCCGGATTGACCGGAACCACATCGTAGCCCCGGGCCGCGAATTCCTGCCATACATTGCGCGTAAAATCTTTGGGATTGCGAGATACGCCAACTATCGCAATGCGCTTGAGCCCGAGAAAATGCTGGATTTCCGGCAGCGAGGTCATGGATTCCTCCTAATGCGTCCTTTACTCTGGATTAACACGCTGCAAATCGGAGCGCAAACTCCGATATCCGGTTGCGAACGGGCGCGCGGCACGCGACAATCCGTTTTACATGAACCCTCCAGGGACTCCCCTGCGCTGGCCGAAGCGCTGGACGCAGCCGCAGGCACTCGCCCTCCTCGAGGGCACGCCCGTCGATTGCCTGATCGTCGAAACAGGCACGGACCTCGGGGCAGTCGCCGCGCGGGCGAAACAGAACGGCATCGCCATTGCCGCCCCCGGCGCGCCGCCCGCCGGCGTTCGTTTCGTGCAGGGTGAATGGCCTGGCGTGCAGTCGCCGCGCTCGGGCGCCGACGCCTCTGCCGGTCCAACCGGCAATCCCTGGGTCGATTCGAACGGCTGGCGAATCCGGCTGGAACGGGCGCTCCATCCCGGCGGGTCCGTGTGGGTGGATGCTTCGCCCGATGGGCCGCGCGCTTCTCCCGACCGATACGTGCTGGCGTTCTCCGACGCCGCGGCACACGGCGGCAGGTGGGTGATCTCGCTCGACGATTCGTTCGCGGATCGCCTTCTTTCCGGTGACGGCGCGGCCAAAGCCTCCTGGTCGCGCCTCACCGCCGCCGCCGCTTTCTTCGCCGCCCACGACGACTGGGACCGTCTGCCCCCCGCCGCCGTTCTCGGCATCGTTTCCGACTTCCAGGGAGACAACGAATTCATGGGCCAGGAACTGCTGAACCTGGTGGCGCGCACCAACCAGCAATACCGGATCGTGCCGAAGGCCGGCGCCACGGCCGCTTCCTTCCCCGGCCTGCGCGCCGTCATCTATGCCGACGCCCAGCCTCCCTCCGCCGAACTGCGGTCCTGCATTCTCTCCTTTGTGCAGGCCGGCGGCACGCTCATCACCGGCCCGAACTGGGGCCCGCCCGCCGGCACTCCCGCGCAATCCGGCGACGCCCATCCGCGCTACACCTGGCGCGCCCTGGGCAAGGGCAGAATGGCGTATGCCAACGCCGCCTTCGACGATCCCTACCTGCTGGCCAACGATTCGGTCCTGCTCGTGAGCCACCGCCACGAACTGCTGCGCTTCTGGAACGGCGGGTCGGTGGGCTCTTATTACACGTTGAGCGCGGATGGAAAGCGGGCCGTCGTCCATCTCCTCTTCTATGCCGATCGCGGACCCGCTTCCGCCGCCGTGCGCGTGGCGGGGAATTACCGTGCGGGCCGGTTGTGGACCGCCGGTGCGAACGGTCCCCGCCCCCTTGAAATGCTGCGCCAGAAAAACGCGGTGGAACTGCACCTTCCGCAAATGACGCAATATGCCGCCGCGGAGTTGGAGGCCTGATATGACGCACGCGCATCCCACCCGGCGAGACTGGCTGAAACGGGCCGCCGCGGCTGGAGCCTGTCTGACCGGATCGCCCCTCGCCCGCGCGGCCGCGCCCGCCGCGCCCGTAGCAATCGCCCGCTGTAGAACCTACCAGCCGGCGGAGCTGCTCGACAGTCTCGGGAAGATGTTCGACCGGATCGGCGGCCTCGGCCGCATCGTGAAGGGCAAGACAGTCACCGTCAAGATCAACCTCACCGGCGCGCCCACCTACCGGCTCGGCTACGCGGCGCTCGAGGACACGCACTACACCCACCCGGCCGTCATAGCCGCCGCCGTTCACCTGATGGGCAGGGCCGGCGCCCGCCGCATCCGGGTGGTGGAGTCGCCCTGGGCCACCGGCGAGCCCGTTGAGGAATACCTGCTCCAGGCCAACATCGAGCCGCGCGATATTCTCGGCGCCGCGCCCGCCGTCGAGTTCGTAAACACCAACTGGCTCGGCAAGGCGAAGAGGTACTCGCGCTTCACCGTGCCCCAGGGCGGCTACATCTATCCCGGCTTCGACCTGAACCAGGCCTACGAAGAGTGCGACGCCTTCGTCAGCATCGCCAAGATGAAGGAGCACGCTACCGCCGGCATCACGCTGTCGATGAAAAACTGCTTCGGCATGGCGCCGGCCACCATCTACGGCACCGGCGCCGGCGTGGACGAGCCCTCCATCGACCCCCGCGGCGGCCGAACGCCCTTCCACACCGGCTATCGCCAGCCCTCCAAAAGCGCGCCGCAGGAAAAGAATCCCGGCGCGTTCCGGGAGGACAAAGCGCGCGTTCCCCGCATCGTCGTGGACCTGGTTTCCGCGCGACCCATCCACCTCGCGATCGTCGAAGGAATCTCCACCATGACCGGCGGCGAAGGCCCCTGGATGAGCACCCCGATGACGCTCGTGAAGCCCGGCCTGCTCGCGGCGGGGGTGAATCCCGTTTGCACCGACGCCGTCTGCATGGCGTTGATGGGCTTCGACCCCATGGCCGACCGCGGCACCCCTCCCTTCGAAGTCTGCGACAGCACCCTGCGCCTGGCCGAGGATATCGGGCTGGGAACGCGCGACCTGGGGCGCATCGAAGTCGCCGGCCCGCCCATCCCCGAATCGGTCTTCGACTTCGCCGGAATCCGCCGCGCCCGCCGCCGCGCAAAGGGCGAGTGAAGGCTGCGATTGCCTCTATCATAGGGGCAGCAGGTGGCTGAACACGGAACGGCCCTACTGCCGTTTTGGCCGCCGGAGCCCCCCTTTCGCGTGCAGTGACCTATACTACACGTTGTGGACTTCCCCATCACCCGCCGGGTCTTCGTCGGTGCTCTCACCGCGCTCGGTTTCACCGCCGCTCAGGACGGTTGGGTACAGCTCTTCGACGGCCACAGCCTGAACGGCTGGCGGCCGAGCGAAACCAAAGATTCCTGGAAAGTGATCGACGGGCAACTCGCTGCCGACGGCCCCCGCTCGCACCTTTTCTATTCCGGCAACGTCAACCAGGCCAACTTCCTCAACTTCGAACTCGAAGTGGAAGCCCTGGCCAAACCCAGCGCCAATTCGGGTGTTTACTTCCACACGGCCTACCAGGAAACCGACTTTCCGCAGAAGGGCTTCGAGGTCCAGGTCAATAACACGGCCGGCGGGGGCGAGCGCAAAAAGACAGGCTCCCTCTACGGTTTCCGCAACGTCTACAAGGAATTCGTGAAGGACGACGAGTGGTTCAAACTCAACGTCCTGGTGCGCGGCAAGAACGTGCAGGTGCGGCTGAACGGGATGCTGGTGGTGGATTACACCGAGCCCGCCACCGCCTTCGTGCCCACCGGCATCGAGCGCGAGCGCTTCCTTCAGCGCGGCACCTTCGCGCTGCAGTGCCACGACCCCAATTCCAAAGCGCGCTTCCGCAGCGTCCGCGTGCGGCCGCTGCCCGACAGCACGACCACGCCGGGCCCGCTGCCCGAAGCCGACGACACTTTCAAGCGCCTCATCCAGCTCAGCCGCGACAATTACCCGGTGGTCGATTACCACACCCATCTTAAAGGACTCACCCTGGAGCAGGCGCTCGACCAGTCCCGCCGCGACGGCATCGAGTATGGCATCGCGGTCAACTGCGGCAAGGGTTTTCCCACCGATACCGACGCCGCCGTGATGGCTTACGTGGAAAGCATGAAGGGCCAGCCCTGCTTTGTCGCCATGCAGGCCGAAGGCCGCGAATGGACGCAGATGTTCTCGCGCCGCGCCGCCGCTCAGTTTGATTACATCTTCACCGATTCCATGACCTGGACCGACAACCACGGCAAGCGCATGCGGACCTGGATGCCCAACGAAGTGGGTACCATTTCCGACCCGCAGGAATTCATGGACACGCTCGTCGATCGCGCGGTCGGCATCCTCGAAAGCGAACCCGTGGACATCTACGTGAATCCCACGTTCCTGCCCGACGTCATCGCCAAAGATTACGAAACGCTCTGGACCGATGCCCGCCGCAAGCGCGTCATCGCCGCCGCCAAAGCCAACAACGTCGCTATCGAAATCAACAGCCGCTACAAGCTGCCCAGCCAGTCCTTCATCGAAATGGCCAAGGCCGAAGGCTGCAAGTTCAGCTTCGGCACGAACAACGCCGGAGCCGCCGATCTGCGGCGCAGCGAGTACGGACTCCAGATGATCGACGCGTGCAAGCTTCGCGCTCAGGATTTCTTCGTTCCCGGCGCCTTCGGCCCACGGGCCATCGAGCGCAAGGGCAATGCGCTGAAAGCGTAGCGCCCTGGTGAAGGACCCGCTTGTCGGGCCCCTGGCTGCTGTTGCCGCGGGGATCCTGCTCGTCCGCTTCGTACCGTTCCGGGAATCTGAACTGCTCCTCCCCGCCGCCGCCTTCGTGGCGCTGGCGTTGATCGCCCTCCTGCGCCGCGCGCGATGGCTCGCCGCCATCTGCGGTTGCCTCGTGCTTCTCTGCGCGGGCGCGTTTACCGCTCTCCGGCACCGTCCCGGACCGGCGCCCGTGCTCGACGCCGAATCGCGCGAGGTGGTCATCCTCGAAGGCTGCGTGGTCGAACCGCCCGCAATCTCCGATGAACGCGAGCGCTTCCTCCTCGAACTCGCCGCGGGGGCGCGCGCCCAGGTCACGCTCTACACGCGCGATGGCGAGCCGCTGCCGGCACTCCGCTACGGACAAAAGGCGGAGGTGGCGGCGCGCGTGCGCAAGGCGCACAACTTCGGCAATCCCGGGGCCTTCGACTACGCGCGCTACCTCGGCCGGCAGGACATCTACTGGACCGCATCCGGGTCCGCGTCGGAAGTGCGCATTCTGCCCGGCCGCTGCGGCTCGCCCTTTCAAAAGGCGGTCATGGACCTGCGCCAGGCCGGGCTCGCCCGCATCGAACGGCTCTACTCGCCGGATGCCTACCGCACCGGCATGTTGCAGGCCATCCTGATCGGCCAGTCCTACCAGCTCGAAAAAGTCTGGACCGAGCAGTATCGCAGCACGGGCACCTTCCACGCCCTGGTCATCTCCGGAACGCACGTGGCCGTGCTCGCCGGCTTCTTCCTTTTTCTGCTGCGCATCTGTTTCGTGCCGGAAGCCCTGGCCGGCCTCCTCACCGCGCTGGCGGCATGGTTGTACGCGCTGGTGACCGGCTGGCAGACGCCCTGCGTCCGCTCCGCAGCCGGCCTCACACTCTTCCTGATCGCCGGCTATTTCTATCGCCGCCGGCGGCCCATCAACCTGCTCGCCGCCATTGCCTTCGCCTACCTGCTGCTCGATCCCGACCAGTTGTACGACGCCAGCTTTCAGCTCACCTTCCTCGCCGTCGCGTTCCTGGGCGCCTTTGCCGCGCCGGCCATCCGCGCCACCTCCGGCCCCTTGGCCGCCGCCTTGGGCGGGCTTACCGATACCGGCCGCGACATCCACCTCGAGCCGCGCGCCGCGCAGTTTCGCATCGAAATGCGCCTGCTGGCCGAAACGCTCGAAGGTGCCGCGCGCATGCCCCGCCGTCTCGCGCGATGGGTCGTCGCCGGAGCCGCCCGCGCCGTCCTCTTCGTTTACGAACTGGTCCTGGTCTCCGCCATCGTGCAGCTCGGCCTGGCCCTGCCCATGATTTTCTACTTCCACCGCGTAGGGGTCTCCGGCCTGTCCGCCAACGTGTTCATCGTGCCGCTGATCGGAATCGTCGTGCCGGTCGGATTTATCGCGGTGTTCACCGGCTGGTGGGTTCCGGCCGCGGTGGCGGGCGCGCTGCTGAGCCTCTCGCAGTCGATCGTCAACTGGCACGCCGCCCTGGAACCGAACTGGCGCATTCCCACGCCCCCCGCCTGGCTCGCCGTGGCGCTGGGAGTCTCGCTCGTGTGCCTTGCCGCGGTGCGGGGCAAATGGTGGCGCGCGGCCTCCGCGGTTGCATCCGCGGCCTTGCTGGTGCTGCTGTTCTGGGAGCCCTTCGCCCCCGAAATCCGCCCCGGCGTCCTCGAGTTCACCACCATCGACGTCGGCCAGGGAGACAGCCTCCTGCTCGCCTTCCCCGATGGCCGGACCATGCTGGTGGATGGCGGCGGCATCCCCGTCTTCGGAACCCGTCCGCGCTCCCGCCTCGAAATCGGCGAGGACGTGGTCGCTCCCTATTTGTGGGACCGGCGCCTGGCGCGGCTGGACATCGTGGCGATGACGCACGCCCACGAAGACCATGCCGGCGGCCTCGCCGCCATCGTCTCCGACTTTCACCCGCGCGAGCTGTGGACCGGCGCCAGTCCCGAAGGCCCGGTCTGGGAAACGCTGCGGCAGAGCGCCGGGCGCGCCGGCACCCGCATCGTCCCGCTGGTCGCACCGCGCCGTTTCGATTTTGCCGGGGTTCAGGTGGAAGTGCTCGCGCCCCTGCCCGATTACGAGGCCGCCGCCGCCCCGCGCAATAACGATTCGCTGGTGCTGCGGGTCCGCTTCGGACGCCACTCCTTCCTGCTCACCGGCGATATCGAACGGCAGATCGAATGGGGCCTGCTCGGGGCCGGCGAACTATCGCACACCGACGTCCTGAAGGTAGCGCATCACGGCAGCCGGACTTCCACCACGCAAGAATTCCTGGACGCCGTCTCCCCCGCGTTCGCCATCGTTTCCTCAGGCGAAGGCAACAGCTACGGCCACCCCAACCTGGACGTCCTGGACCGGCTCGCCGCCCGCCACACCGCCCTCTACCGCACCGACCGCAACGGCCTCGTCACGTTCCGCTCCGACGGCCGCCACCTGACCATCGACAGCATGCATTGAGCGGTCTACCACCACGGCCCGTAACGCCCATATGGCCCGTAGGTTCCGTACGGCCCGCCCCATCGTCCGCGGCCCCAGCCGATTCCCACCCCGATACTCACAGGCACCGGACCGCAGCCCCAGCACCTCCGGCCCTGGTCGCGGCGTTGCAGGCGAGGCGGCTCCGCGCCCCCTTCGAAGTCGCTCGAATTCGCATACCGGAAGGCCCCCGGCGCGCGTCCCGTGGCCACCGTCACCGGCGACTCCACCTGAAAGGTCAGCACCGACTCCGGATACACCACCGATGGACGATTCCGCGTCGCCGCAATCGTAGCCAGCCCCGCTCCGGCGCCGATCGCCGCGCCGATCGCTCCCCCGCTCCGCCAGCTGATCGCATTCCCCACTACCGCTCCCACCAATGTCGTGTTGGCCACCGTGCCCACCTGCTGGTCAACCGGCGTCCGCGGACCTTCCTGGAGCACCTCCTGCGTGCGGAGACTCTCCTGCGAGCCGTCCGCGAACGTCAGCCCGGTAATCGCCAGCGCCAGCCGCGCCCTCCTTCCGCCGCGCGACTTCTCGGCATCGGTCACCTGTCCGAACACCGTCTGTCCGCGCTGCGCCAGCACCACGCCGTCCACCACGATCGGCTGCGTCAGCGTTGCCGAAAATGTGTCGCCCGGCTGGTTGCGGCTGGAGGACATCTCCTGGTTCACCCGCACCGTGAAGTGCGTGCCCGGCCGCAGTGTGACCTCCGCCGGGATACCGGCCGGGGGAGGCGTCTGCGGCACCGCGACCGGCGGCGGCTGCTGCTGCCCGAGCGGCTGACCGAATTCGTCGGCTGCCTGCGGCGCGGCCGGCGCGGGCGGCGGCGCCGGCGGAGGTGCATCCTGAGCAAAAACGATGCCCGTTGCCAAAACCAGAAGCGGAAGAACGAAGGCGCGTGAGCGGTTCATGATGGCTAACCTTTCGTGAAGGCGAATGCACCTCGACCACCAATCGCAAACCCTTGATTCGATAGCGAGTGTGCGAACACCACCGTGGCCAGAAAGCACCGCACCTGGTGATTTTCAGCCACCCGCTTCAGCGTACCGTAAAGGTCAGCTCCGCCGCTGCCGTTTTCGGGCTTTCCGCCTCCCGCGACAGGTCCACCTCGAAAGGCCGCCCGATCCGGTTCCCGGCCAGGTCCTCGAGCGCCGGGTCCACCCGGATCCGGTAGGGGCCCGGCATCCATGGCGACACCGGAGTCAGGCGCCAGCGCCGCTCTTCATCCGCGGTTGAGACCGCCCCGGCCACCGCCTTCACGCCCGGACCCGCCACCTCGATCAGCCGCCCCAGCAAGGCGTGATCGAGGGATTCGGGGAATACGATCTCCAGCGCTGTCCGCGTGCCCGCCGGCGGCGCTGCCATCTTCCAGGTCTTGGGATCCGGCGCCTTGCGGTCGGCCGCCGCCACCCGGAATTGCTTGCGGAACTCCGCCCGCAGCGGCTGCCCCGACGCGTCCGGCCAGCCCCGTTCGATCACCAGCGTGTAGGTGCCGCCGGCCTCAAGCGGCGGCCCCATTTCCAGGTTCGGCACCAGCCCCCGCTTGACACGACCCGGGTTGAAGAGCAGCGTGAACCGCTTCCCCTCCGGATCCCACAACTCTTCGCCGAGGTTGAGGAACGGCGCCTCCACCTCGCTGCCGTCGGCGCGCAGCAGGTGGATCCAACGGTACGACCCTGCCTCGGTCATCGGCCCGGAAAAGTGGATGTAGAATTTGAGCTGGTTTTCCGGCAACACTGCCGCCGAAGGGTACACCCGCTCCACCTCCACAGGCGGCCCGGGAGGGCCCTTGGGAATCTCGAACACGGCCGATACCGCGGGCTCAGAGTTCCACACCGCCCTGTACCCGACCCCCGGCTCCAGCGGATATCGCGGCACGAACACCACGTCGGAGCCGTCGGTCCGCGAGCTTCCCGCCACGGCCGGCATGCCCGGCCCCGCCCCTTCCACAAAGACTGAAAGTTTCGAAGGATCGTTCACTCCGCTGACACGGAAGACGGCCTGTCCGTTCGCATCCCGCTCCAGGCGAATGGAGGGGTCGGCGGCAAGCAGGGCTGCGCTGAATAGGAGGAGAAGCACGGCGGATCTGGCGCGGGTCTTCGCCCCCTACGGCAGGGCGACGGTCTTCAGGTCCATTCCGGCCTCGGACTTCACCAGCAGAATTGCGCTGGCATCGTCCAGCCGGTCCAGTTGCTGCACGCCCTTCCAGTCGGTCAGGGTCGTATACGGCAGTCCGGTGATGTCCGTCTTCGCGGTGATGGCGCCATACGTCCCGATCCGATCGGTGGGCATCTTCATCACGCCCCGGCTGCTGTTGTTCATCAGGATGTAATCGGACTCCCCTTTGCGATAGACGATCATGTCGAGGGGACTGTTGCCGGCTCCCAGTTCCGCGATCGTCGTACCCGTCACCTTGGCCCCGGGCTTCAACTGCGATACGGGGATCTTCACCAGCGGCGTGCAGGTGTAGGCGGCCAGGATATGGGGCTGGCTGTCGATGGTATACGGCACGAACGTGCGCACCGGAGAGTTCGTTTCCAGGCGCCCGTGATTCCCGTGGAAGATCTCGATGCTGGTGCCCGCGTCAGCCTGGTTGAACGGAAACGGAATGGCCCGCAGCTTGGAGGCGAACTCTTCGTTGGAAAGGCCCGCCACGTACACCTTCCCATCCAGATAGGCGAGATCGGTGATGGCATCCCTGCGGCCGTTACGCGGCGCGTCCGCCGAAGGCATGTTCGCCAGGTTCACGCTCGCGTGCCGGATATTGTCGAGCGGCACTTCCTCTACCGTGCCCGACGCGTCCGTCCGCAGAATCAGGGCCAGCGCTCCCGGCCCGCGTCCGCGCGCCACCGACAGGTACACGCGGTGCGACGCTGGATTCACCGCTACATCGTTGATCTGGATCTGGTCCGGTGTGGTACCGAGCAGCGCCGCAATCTTCTGGTTGATGTTTCCAATGTTCACGGCGCCCGGCTTCATCGTCTTGTCGCCGGTATCCAGGGCATAAATAGCCGCGCCCGACGTATCGCCCACGAAGAGGACGCCGTCGGGGCCGAATGCCAGCGCCCCGGCCGACTGCAGCGCGGCCTTGCCCGGCGTGAAACTGGTCGTGTCCATGGGTTCCGCCATACCCAGCGTGGCGGTGGTCAGGACAAACAGAACGGTGCGAATCTTTTTCCCGTACACAGTCCCTCCTTGATGTGCTCTTATTAGATCTGTGGCAAAATCGGAAGTCAATTGCACGAAAGATGGTTCGCCGCAAGGTTTACAATCGCCATCGCACCCATTGCACCGGCGTCTGGAAGCGGACCCGGCGGCGACTTCGATTAGCCGGTTCCGGCCCCGTTTCTCACTTGCGGACCGCCGGTAAAGGCAGCTAAAATCAACGCGTTCGCAAAAATCCCGGGAGGAATCATGGCCGTTGAGCAGAAGGTGAAGCAGATCATTGTCGAGCAGCTTGGGGTGGACGAAAGCCAGGTGGACAGCAACGCCTCGTTCGTGGACGATCTTGGCGCAGACTCGTTGGACATCGTCGAGTTGGTCATGGCTTTCGAAGAGGCTTTCGAGCTGGAAATCCCCGATGAAGATGCCGAAAAGATCACCACGGTGAAGGATGCCGTCGAGTACATCGAGAACAAGACCACCAAGAAATAAGGATTTCTCCAGGGAGAACTCGTTTTGTCACGAAGAGTTGTGGTGACCGGCGTCGGCTTGGTGACGCCGTTGGGGATTGGAACGGAGGCGTCTTGGGAAGCCGTCCGCGCCGGGAAGTCGGGCATTGGGCCCATTACCCGGTTTGACGCTGCCGCCTTTTCCTGCCGGATCGCCGGAGAAGTGCAGGGGTTCGAACCCACCAATTACATCGAGAAAAAAGAAGTCAAGAAGATGGGGCGCTTCATTCAGTTCGCCATTGCGGCGGCCGAATGCGCGCTCCACGGGTCCGGCCTGCCGGTGACCGAGGAAAACGCCGAGCAGGTGGGCGTCTACATCGGCAGCGGAATCGGCGGGTTCGAAGTGATCGAGCGCGAACACCAGACCCTGATGGAACACGGCCCGCGCCGCATCTCACCGTTTTTCATTCCGTCCACCATTATTAATCTGGCCTCGGGCTACGTATCCATTCGCTGCGGGGCGAAGGGGCCGAACTCGGCCACTGCCACCGCGTGTACCACCAGTGCCCATTCCATCGGCGATTCGTTTCGGATGATCCAGCGCGGCGATGCCGACGCCATGATTTGCGGCGGGACCGAAGCCTGCATCACTCCCATGGGCGTGGGCGGTTTCGCCGCCATGCGCGCCCTTTCCACCCGCAACGACGAACCTTTGCGTGCCTCGCGTCCGTGGGACCGCGACCGCGACGGCTTCGTAGTGGGTGAAGGAGCCGGCATCCTGGTTCTCGAAGAACTGGAAGGCGCCCGCCGCCGCAACGCTACTATACTCTCCGAGTTGGTGGGGTACGGCATGAGCGCCGATGCCTTCCACGTCACCGCGCCGCCCGACGACGGCGACGGGGCCTTCCGCGTGATGCGCAATGCCTTCCGCGACGCCGGACTTCAGCCTTCGGATATCGAGTACATCAACGCCCACGGCACCTCTACCGAGGTGGGCGACCGCGCCGAGACCGCAGCCATCAAGCGCGCGTTCGGGGACCATGCCTATAAGCTCGCCGTGAGTTCCACCAAGTCCATGACCGGCCACCTGCTCGGCGGCGCCGGAGGGCTTGAAGCCGGCCTCACCGTGCTCGCCATCCGCGATCAGATCGCTCCTCCCACCATCAATCACGAGAATCCGGATCCTCTTTGCGATCTGGACTATGTGCCGAATCAAGCCCGCCCCATGGCCATCAACTATGCGCTTTCGAACAGTTTCGGCTTCGGCGGCACCAACGGTTGCCTCATTTTCAAGCGATACCAGGAGTAGGCGCTGCCGCGAGAAGCTTCGACGGGCCGCGCCGCAATGCCTATGAAGATTCTCGTTGCCATCAAGCAGGTTCCCGCGCGCGATTCGCAACTGCGTATCGCGCCTTCCGCCACGTGGGTGGAAGACCAGGACCTGACGTACGAAATCAACGAGCCGGACGCGTACGCCCTCGAAGCGGCGCTCCAGCTTAAAGAGAAACAGGGCGGCGACGTCGTCGCCGTTTGCGCGGGACCCGCTCGCGCCGCCCAGACCATCCGCGAAGCCCTTGCCAAGGGCGCCGACCGCGCCATCCACATTGAAGAGGAAAACCTGGGTTCCTTCGATCCGTTGGGCGTGTCCCGGTTGCTGGCCGCCGCCATCAAACCCGAATCTCCGGACCTGGTGCTTACCGGCCTTCAATCCGACGATCTCGGCTACGGCCAGACCGGCGTCATCCTGGCCGAACTGCTCGGCCTCCCGCACGCCACCCTGATCATGCAGGTGGACGTGCAGGAAGGCGGCATCCGCGTCAAACGCGAGCTCGAAAACGGCTGGTTCCAACACGTCGAAATGCCCCTTCCGGCCGTGCTCGCCATTCAATCCGGCATCAGCAAACTCCGCTACGCCACCCTCATGGGCATCAAGAAAGCCAAGAGCAAAGAAGTCCGGCGCGTCACGGCGGAGTCGCTCGGCGTTTCTTCAGCCGGCGCGTGCATCGCCATGGAACGTCTCTACCTGCCGGAGCGCACCAAGCGCACCCAGTTGTTCGACGGCGCTCCCAAGGAGGCCGCGGCGCAACTGGTGGAAAAGCTGCGGTTCGAAGCGAGGGTCATATGAGCATCCTGGCCGTTCTGGAATTGCGCCACACTCCCGAAGGTCCTCCGGAGTGGAACCGCATGTCGTTCGAGACGCTGGCCGCCGCCCAGCAGATGGCCGAATCGCTCGGCGTTCCCGCCAGCGCCGCCATCCTCGGACAGAACACCGGGGATTTTGCGCGTGAGCTGGCCTCCCGCAAACTCGAGAAGGTCTGGTCCGTCGAACACGAACAGCTCGCACTCTACACGCCAGACGCCTACACGTCCGCCCTGCGCCAGCTTGTCGAAAAGACTTCGCCAGACCTGGTCGTGTTCCCCCATACCTACCAGGTGCGCGATTTCCTGCCCAAACTCGCCACTTCTCTCGGCCGCGTGGCCGTCAGCGACGTCGTCGGTCATCGCGTGGAGAGCGGCGCCCTCACCCTCGTCCGCCAGCTCTTTCAGGGCAAGGTCAATGTGGACGTGCGCTTCGCCTGCCCGTCACCCAATTTTCTTTCGTTGCAGGCCGGTGCCTACCGCGCCGACCAAGCCGTCTCCGGCACCGCCGCGGTCGAGACCTTCACACCCGAAATTTCGGGCGTGCGGACCCGCCCTCAGGAACTCTTCCGCGAATCGCAGCGCGCTGTGGACCTCTCCACCGCGGAAATCATCGTTTCCGTGGGCCGCGGCATCAAGGAAGCCGAGAATATCGCCATTGTGCAGAAACTGGCCGATGCGCTCGGCGCTGAACTCGCCGCCTCCCGCCCGATCTGCGATGCCGGGTGGCTCCCGATGGAACGCCAGGTGGGCAGCTCCGGGCAGACCGTGGCGCCCAAAATGTACCTGGCCGTCGGAATCTCCGGGGCCATTCAGCACCTGGTGGGAATGAAGGGCGCGCGCACCGTCGTCGCCATCAACAAGGATCCCGAAGCTCCTATTTTCGAGATCGCCGACTACGGCATTGTGGGCGACCTGTTTCAGGTCGTTCCCGAGCTGATCGCAGCCCTCGAAGCGGGCAAATAGCGGCCTGCAAAGGTGCCGGCCATCACTGGCACGTGGGGGTCAAACGTAAAGTTTCGTAAATGAAACCAGACATTTGACTTCCACGCCCTTATCCAGCTATACTTTCGAGTCCACGCCGTAGTTCCTTCCCCGTGTAGGCATGCAACTTTCGGGGCTGTAACTGCGTCGTAAACATTTCGATCGATTCCATCGTCATCATTCGAGAAGGTTGAAACCATGAAACCCGGATCCAAGCCGAAGACGGCTGCGTACCGAAAGATCCTTGAACGAAAAGCGGAAGAAGTGCGCCGGAGCATGTCCGCCCAGAAAGCCGCCCAGGTGGTGGCTCGGCTGGATTGTCCCTCCGATGAGGGCGATCTCAGCCAGCAGCACCACGAAGAGTGGATTTTCCTCAATCGCAACACTATCGATATGAAGCTGCTGCGCGAGATTGCCGACGCGCTCCGCCGCATCGAACAGGGCAGCTACGGCATTTGCATGGAGTGCGAAGAACCGATTTCCGGCAAGCGCCTGGATGCGGTGCCGTGGGCCAAGTTCTGTGTCGCCTGCCAGGAAAGCATCGCCGCCCGCATCGCCGATGGCGAGATCGAGGAAGAGTACCAGGTATCTCATCGATGACGCTTGCCGCGCTGCGCAAGCTCGCCATCAAACGCAAGTACCAGATTCACTTCCGCCTGCGCAACGGGATGGAGTGCGTGGTCAGCGACCGCGGCGTGGCTCAGGTTCCCCAGTTGCAGGCGCCGCCCGATTTCAACCTGGAGGAGGAACTGGGCCAAGCCGCCGAATTTCTCCTCGAGCCGGCTGCTTCGCCAGACCTGAAATCGCCTGCCAAGAATGCCGAACGTCCGCGGCGGGTCACGCGCGAGGAACTGGCAGCAATGGTTTCCTCGCCTTCGGCTACCGCCCACGCCGAGCACGACGAAGAATAGTACTCGCACCCCCGAAAATGGGCATCGCTCCGCCCGTGCGTCCGCCACGAGCATTCGTGTAAAGTGGATAGTGTACAATACGAAGGCTGTTCGTACACTGCTTTACTTTCCCGTGAGGGACTTTGATGGGGGCTTCGATGGAAAAGCCGGCGCAAAACATTCAAGATAGCTTTTTAAACAACGCTCGCAAGGACAAGATTGTCCTCACCATTTACCTCATGAGTGGTGTGAAGCTCTCGGGTCGCATCAAGAGCTTTGACAAGTACTCTCTGGTGCTCGAAACCAATAATCAGGAGCAGCTGATTTTCAAGCACGCGATTTCCACCGTGGTAACGCAAAAGTCTTCTCATTCCCACGTTTCCACGTCGCAGGCAGCCGGGCAGAGCATCGGCGGAGGTTCCCTCCCAGGCGTGCCGGTTCACTCCGACAGCAGTTCGGAGGTCTGAAAACGCAGGCGAATCCACCCGTTCACGAGCGGGCAATACTCGTGGGCCTGGAGTGGAAACGGCGGGCCCAGGGGATGCGTACCACGGCCCCCGCTGCCGAAGAATCACTCGATGAACTCGCTGAACTGGCGGTTGGCGCCGGCGCCGAAGTGGCCGGCCGTTTTATCCAGGCCCGCAGCGCCGCGGTTGCCGCCACCCTCATCGGGCCCGGCAAAGTGGAAGAACTCGCGGCGGAAGTCCGGCTTCAAAACGCCGACGTCGTCATTTTCGATAATGAGCTGACTCCCACGCAGCAGCGAAACCTGGAGAAGGCGCTCTCCACCAAGGTCATCGACCGCACCCAGCTTATCCTGGACATCTTCGCCTCCCGCGCCCACACCCGCGAGGGCCGCCTTCAGGTGGAGCTCGCGCAGTTGAATTACATGCTCCCGCGACTCGCCGGACGCGGCGTCGAAATGTCCCGCCTCGGCGGTGGCATCGGCACCCGCGGCCCCGGCGAGACCCAGCTCGAAACCGACCGCCGCCGCATCGGCCGCAGGATCAAAAAGATCGAGGACGACCTGGAAGGCGTGCGCAGCGGACGGCTGCTTCACCGCAAGCGTCGCAGCGCGGTGCCGCTGGCTACGCTTGCCATCGCGGGCTATACCAACGCCGGCAAGTCCACCCTGTTCAACCGCCTCACTGCCTCCGGTGTGCTCACCGACGCACGCATGTTCGCCACCCTCGATCCGACCGTCCGCCCGCTCGTCCTTCCCTCCCGGCGGCGCGTGCTGCTCAGCGACACCGTCGGTTTCATCCGCAACCTCCCCACCACCCTGGTGAAGGCTTTCCGTGCCACGCTCGAAGAGGTCCGCGAGGCCGCGCTCATCCTTCACGTTGTGGACATCTCCGCGCCTTCGGCGGGCGAGCACGTCCGGCACGTCATCGAGGTTCTCGGGGAAATTGGGGCCTCCGGGATTCCTCAGGTCCTCGTAATGAACAAGCGCGACCGCATCGCGGGGGATGCCCGTCTCAACCTGGCAGGGACTGCCGGCCACATCCCAACTCTCCGCATTGCCGTCTCCGCGCTGACCGGCGAGGGGATCGACGAACTGCTCTCCGTCATCGACCAGACCCTCCCCCTCGACCCCATCGTCCGCACCACGCTCCGCTTCCCCGCCGGAGACGGCGCCACCCTCGCCCTCCTGCATGAATTCGGCCGCGTCCTCGGCACCCGTTACGAAGGCGCCGTCTGCGAAGTCGAGGCGGAAATTCCCGAATCCCTTCAGCGCCGCTTGGGCCTGCGAACCCCAGTGTGACAATCTCCACAGTAACTGTGGAAAAGTCTGTGGGAAAGCGCCGCCCGGAGTTAGCCAAAGGCTTGTGTTAAAAACTACTTACAACGAATTGACTCAAACCTGAACAACTCACGTAAGACCTTTGGAATCAGCCGCTTAAAAATAATTTCAGACTTTTCACAGCCGCTTTCGGTTCCAGTACCCGCGTCTACACGCGCCGCATGCTCTTTATCCACAGATATTGGGGGGATTCCCCTGACGGGGAATGCCGGTCCCGGGCAGCGGCCAGCACACGCGACCAGCTTGCCGAGGTCTGCGCGGCAGTCGTGAAAATGGCGATGCCGCTGGGAAGCGGCGATCAAATAGTCACTTTCAGCAGCGCTATTCGCGCGCCCGGGTCCTGCTATGCTCTTGTGTTATGGCAGATCGTCGGTTGAGCGACGTCGGCGGGACACCGGGCGGGCTCGGGTATTTTCTGCTCGGATTCGCCATGGCCTGCATGGGAGCCTACCTGCTGACCCACCAGGTGACCGTGGTCGGTTCCTACTGGAGTTTCTACGGGACGGGCACCTTCGGCATTACGCTTTTGCCGCTGCTGTTCGGAGTCGGCCTGCTGTTTTGGAACGGCAGGAGCGTGGCGGGTTGGATCCTGACCATTGCGGGAACGATCTTCGTGATTGCGGGAGTGATCGCGAATTTGCACATCTATTTCCAGCCGACGAGCCTGTTCAATACCATCGTCATGCTGGTGCTGCTGTTCGGCGGGTTGGGGTTGATCGCGCGGGCGCTCCGGCCTTATTCGAAGCAGCCCGAATAGCGCATCAGGCTTCGTTGCCGCGCAATTCGATCACGTAGTAACGCAAAGGGCCGCTCCCCGCGTTGCTCGCGTTGTGCATCTGGTTAGAGGCGAACCAGATCACCGAGCCGGCTTCGACCGTTTGCGTTTTGCCCTCGATATACGCTTCGGCTGTGCCTTCCACCACAATTACGATTTCCTCGTGCTCATGTTTGTGGGGGGCGTGAGTGGCCGTTCCAGGTCCCAGAATCGTCTCGTGCAATTCCACATTGAAGCCGCCGTGGGTTTTTCCATAGGCGAATCGCCGGCCTTTCTTTTTCTCATCGCCCTGGTACGGCATTTCGTTGCTGTGATGAACTTTAGATGGCAATACCGGCCGTTCGGAGCCCTGCTGGGCACGGGCGGCGGGCGCGGCTAAAGCGGTTAACAGGAGGCTTAAATCTCGTCGGGACAGCGTCATAGGTTCCTCCGGTGAGCGCACAAAGATATTGACCTAACGATACCTCAAACCGTTCCCCGCGTCCTCCCGCACCCGCTCATTTCGTGGGAAGATAGAACCCATCAGGTCATCGGCCGAATCGGCCCTGGGTACTCAAGGGAATGTGGGCGACAATGCTGTCTCCAGTTCGAACGCGTCATCTCGCCGCTTCCGCCAAGCCTGAACTCACAGCATCAGGAGACTGATCATGGCGTACAAACTCACCGTCAACGGGCGCTCCAGCACGGTAGACGTGCCGGCAGAGATGCCCCTGCTATGGGTCCTCCGCGACGTGATGGACCTCAAGGGAGCCAAGTACGGCTGCGGCATCGGGCAATGCGGAGCCTGTACGGTGCTGGTTGGCGGCCGTGCCGTTCGCTCCTGCACCCTGCCGGTTTCCTCCGTGGGCAACCAGCAGATCACCACCATTGAAGGACTTTCCGCCGACGGCACCCATCCCCTGCAGCTTGCCTGGGAGGAGGTGGATACTCCCCAGTGCGGCTATTGCCAGACGGGACAGATCATGTCCGCCGCGGCACTGCTTTCGAAAACCCCCAAGCCCAGCGATGAAGATATCGACGGGGCGATGAACGGCAACCTGTGCCGCTGCGGAACGTACCTGCGCATTCGCCAGGCGGTGCACAAAGCGGCGGAGATTGCGGCAACCAACAAGGCCACGCAGTCGGCAAGGAAGGAATAAGGAGGCACCCATGAAAACCATGAAGCTCGAACGTCGCTCGTTTCTTCGTGTCACCGCCCTGGCGGGCGGCGGAATCATGCTGGGTCTGTATCCCAAAAACGAACTTCTAGCCCAAGGACGGGGCGGGCAGCCGGGGCCCCCGCCCGCGCCCTCCATGTTTATCCGCGTCGCCTCCGACGGCGTGATCACCCTGATGTCCAAGAACCCGGAAACGGGGCAGGGCATCAAGAACATCCACCCGATGATCGTGGCCGAGGAGTTGGATGTCGACTGGAAGGATATCCAGGTGGAACAGGCCGACCTGGACGGCCGCTACGGCGGCCAGAACACGGGCGGCAGCAACGGCACGCCCAGCGGCTGGATGCCCATGCGGCAGGTGGGCGCGCTCGGACGCAAACTTTTTATTACGGCCGCCGCGCAGACATGGAACGTCCCCGAAGGCGAACTGACCACCGCTTCCGGAAAGGTGATTCACAGCGCTTCGAACCGCTCCGCCGCATACGGGCAGTTGGCCGCCAAAGCAGCGACCCTGCCGGTTCCGGCGATCTCCTCCGTCCAGCTCAAAGATCCGAAAGACTTCAAAATCATCGGCAAGGACACGCGCGGCGTGGACGTGCACAGCATCGTCACGGGAAAACCGATCTTCGGGATCGACATGACGCTGCCCGGCATGCTGCACGCGGTATATGTCAAGTGCCCGGTGTTCGGCGGCAAGGCCCTGAGCGCCAACCTGGACGCGATCAAGCAGCAGCCCGGCGTGCGCCACGCCTTCATTGTGGAAGGGTCGCCTATCACCGATACGGCGCTGGCGGGAGATCCGGGAATCGAGCCCGGCATCGCCATCGTGGCGGACAACTGGTGGCTGGCGCAGAACGCCCGCAAGAAACTCGAAGTGAAGTGGGACGAAGGCCGCTGGGCGCAGCAGAACAGCCTCGATTTCGCCAAGAAGGCGGAAGAGTTCCACAAGCAGGGCCCGCAGCGCAACATGCGCAAGGACGGCGACGTGGACACGGCCCTGAAGAGCGCGGCCAAGGTGGTGGAAGGCAACTATTCCTATCCCTTCATCTGCCACGCCCCGCTCGAACCGCAGGGCTGCACGGCGCATTTCCACGACGGCAAGCTCGAAATGTGGTCCACCTCGCAGACGCCCGCCGGCGGACGCGCCAAGGTGGTGGCGGTAACCGGCGTGCCCGATACGAACATCACGGTTCACCTGGTCCGCGCGGGCGGCGGGTTCGGACGGCGCCTCTACAACGACTATATGGCGGAGGCTGCGTACATCGCCAAGACCGTGGGCGTCCCGGTAAAGCTCACCTGGTCGCGCGAAGACGACATGCAGCACGACTACTACCGTCCCGGGGGCTTCCAGTTCCTCAAGGGCGGAGTGGATGGTTCCGGCAAGTTGATCGCATGGCAGACCCATTTTGTCAGTTTCGGCGAGGGAAATCGCTACACCGCGTCGGGAAGTCTGGCGGCGAATGAATTCCCGGCCCGGTTTGTGCCGAATTTTTCTGCGGATAGTTCTGTTATGCCTCTGGGCCTGAAGACTGGCGCCTTGCGCGCGCCGGGCAGCAACGCCCACGCTTTCGTAATCCAGTCGTTCATCGACGAGCTGGCGCACGCGGCGGGCAAGGACCCGATCGAGTTCCGGATGGCCCTGCTGGGCGACGAACCGATGCGGGAGGGCTACGACGCGGGCCGAATGAAGGGTGTGCTCAAACTGGTGGCCGAGAAATCGGGCTGGGGCAAGCGCACGCTGCCGAAGGGCACGGCTATGGGGGTCGGCTTCCATTTCAGCCATCGCGGATATTTCGCCGAAGTGGCGGAAGTGACGGTGGACTCGGCCAACAAGGTGAAGGTGAACAAGGTCTGGGTGGCCGGCGACATCGGCGACCAGATCATCAACCCCGGCGCGGCCGAAAACCTGGTGGCCGGCGGGGTGATCGACGGGTTGAGCGAGGCCATGGCGCAGGAAATCACCCTGGAAAAGGGCCGCGTGGTGCAAACCAACTATCACCAGCACCAGATCATGCGGTTGCGCCAGGCGCCTCCGGTGATCGAGGCCCACTGGTTGAAGAGCGATAACCCGCCGACCGGGTTGGGCGAGCCGTCATTGCCGCCGATACTCCCGGCGCTCGTCAATGCGATCTTCTCGGCCACCGGCAAGCGCATCCGCACGCTTCCGCTGTCCAAGAGCGGCTTTAGCTGGGCGTAGCCTTCCTTGAGCGTCATTTCGCGAAGGCACTTCCTCGGCGCGGCCTGCGCGGCCGTGGCGCTCCGGCGCCCGGCTGCGGGGGCGCCGGGGATGACCATCGGCCTCAATCTTTCCTCAGTGGCTGAATCCCTGCGTCAGGATTTCTCCGGAACTTTGCGTCGCGTTGCGGCCCTGGGGTTCCGCGATGTGGAACTTCCCCTCGAAACCCGCAGCCGCCGCGCCGCCGATATCCGCAAGGCTCTCACTGACGCCGGGCTGCGCTGCGTCAGCGCCCACTGGGACATGTGGGACGACGGCGCGGAGACCCAGAGCGCCATCGACGCGGCCACGGAGCTGGGGCTCGAATACCTGGTGACCGGCTTTCCGGCGCTGATGACTCCCGACGGCCTGAAACCCTCCGACGGCACGCCGGCGGACATCCGCAAACTCGCGGAGAAGATGACCTGGAACGACTGGCGCTGGAACTTCGATTGGTTCAATCACGTGGGCGGGTACGCGCAGAAGGCGAATATTCAATTCGTGTATCACAACCACGGGATGGAGTTTCGGAAATTCAACGGCGTAACCGTGCTGGACGACCTGCTGGCCCGCACGGATCCTACACGCGTAAAACTCGAGCTGGATTGCGTGGAGGCGGAGCGGGCGGGGCAGGATCCGATAGCGCTGATCGGCCGGTATTCCGACCGGTTGGCGATGCTGCACGTAGGGGCGGAGCCCACGGCGCATTTCAAGCCGATGTTAGCCGCTGCGCAACGCGCCGGTGTGACCCGGGCTTTTATCGAACAGCGAACTGACCTGCGAGTTTTGAAGCAGGCGCGCGAGGATTTTCGTTCGATTTAGTGGCGGACCTTACAGTGTGCCAGACCGCCTGGAGTGCCGCTCGGAAACGGGGGACTTTCTATCGGAAAAGTACTAGAGGCGAGCCGGTTTCCACCTACTTCGGGGACATCCCTCAAGTTGCTGAAACCAAAAAGGGAAGTACCGATTAGCGTTAGAAAATACTAACGTGTTCACGTTCGGTACTAATGCAGGGCTAACTTTCGTTGACATCAACCCCCCTTACTCCTATACTCGCGGATGTGCTGCCCGCCGTGAAAGTTGGGGCTGCATCTCGGAGGCAAACTAGAAGATGAAACTAAAACTACTCACACTGGCGGCGGCAATTGTCGGCGCGTCCGCCATCGCCAGTGCTACTCCCATGGGAGTCAATTTCAACGTCGGCCAATGCGCCGGCGGTGGCGTGACGGTGACGACAACCCAGATCATCTGGTCGCCGGTGGGAAGCGCGCCCGGAACCGGCTGCATCGTGACCGGCATCGGGACCAACATCACGTACACGGGCGCCACATCTCCTCTCGTTCCGGGAGAGGTCGGTGACATCCAGAATCTGGCTGTTGGTGGCGGGTTGGTCCCGGACTTCATGGTCTTTCCGCCGTCGGTTCCGGGTCCGGTTGAACTGCATTTTAACCTGGCAGACTTCACGAACCCCAACCCGTCGTTCGGCACAAACTGCGCAGCTGCAAGCGTAACGTCGGGCTCTTCTTGCATCGTTGTAGCCGGTTCGCCGGTGCTGCTGACGTTCCAAGGGTTCACTGGTCCTACTCCCACCACAACCATCAGCTTGGGGGCGTTCGGTACCGTTTGCGATTCCGGTGGATGCTCGGCTTGGGGTGGTGGTTACAGCACGCAGCAAAACCTGACACCGGGTCAGATTCAAGCTGCGTTCTTTCAGAATAACCAGTTTGCCAGCACCTACTCCGGGCAGTTCACTCTGAATGCGATTCCGGAACCGGCGTCCATGTTCCTGTTGGGCGGAGGTCTCCTGGGCATCGCAATTCTGTCGCGTCGTCGCGCCCGGAAAGCATAGTCTACAAGCCAAACCTTTTTCCCAAGCCCCTCTCACCCTCCCGGTGAGAGGGGGCTTTTCTGCGTGTGGCGAGCATTTTCGGCCCTCTAAGCGAAGCGCGAGGCCGCCCACCCGGTCTCGACACGTTTGCGTTCCCCTCGCACACACCCCCTCTCGCCGGCGCGCTCAGGTCCAAACCTCTGCCAGATACCGTTTGCGCGTGCGCAGGTCCATGCTTTAAAGTTAGCGATGCCGGATTCTGTTGCTTTAACGTGAAAGGGTGATATAATCTGCCCAATTCGGGTCTGTTGAAGTACATTCAGATCCATCCCCTCACCGCGAAGCCATAACTGTTTTTTGGGGGTTTTTGGGTGAGGATTCGACTATACACGTCTCTCTTTGCGCTCCTCTGCGTGGCACTCCTGCCCGCATGGGGGCAGGATTTCCGCGCAACTATCACTGGACATGTTTACGACTCGAGCGGCGGCGCCGTTCCGGCCGCGCAGGTCCAGGTGACGAACGCCGACAATGCCGAAGTCACTACCGCCACAACCGATGCGGCGGGAGCTTATTCCATTCCGCTGCTGCGGCCGGGTGCCTACAAGCTGACCGCCACCGCACCGGGCTTCAAGCAGTTTATCCGCGATGGAGTGGTGCTCGAAGCGGCCAAAACGCTCGGTATCGATGTCACGCTCGAAGTGGGCGCGGTAACCGATACTGTGGAAGTCACGGCGGCCGCCGCGGTGCTGGAGACCCAGACCGCGAGCCGCGGAGGCATTGTCACTACCAAACAGGTGTCAGAATTGCCGCTGAACGCGCGCAACCCGTTCATGCTGGGCGCCATGATGAGCGGCGTCACGTTCAACGGGGCGGCCATCTGGCAGCGACCCTTCGATAACGGCGCGATTGCCGAGTGGAGCATCAACGGCAGCCGCAACTCGTCGGCCGAGTTCTCGCTCGACGGGGCCAGCAACAACGGGCAGATGGGCAATAACAACATCGCCTATGTGCCGATCGTGGACTCCGTGCAGGAGTTCAACGTGATGACCAACATGTACAACGCCGAGTACGGGCACACCGGCGGCGGCGTGATGAACGTGGTGCTGAAGAGCGGCACCAACACGCATCACATCACGGCGTGGGAATTCCTGCGGCGCACGCCGCTCGATGCCAACACCTTCCAGCGCAACGCCACCGGCTTCAGCCAACGCGCCGAGCATTATCTCGATCAGTACGGCTGGCAACTGGAAGGACCGCTGCGGATTCCGAAAATCCTGCCCAAAGACGGTCCCGTGAAGCTGTTCTACATGGGCGCGTACGAAGGCTACCGGGAGGGCACGCCGAACCCGTTGTTCGTCTCCTATCCGGAGCCCGAGATGCGGCTGGGCGATTTCTCCAAGCTGACCAACTCGGTGGGGCAGCCGGTGATCATCTACAACCCGTTCGATTCGGTGCTGGATTCTTCCGGCAACGCCATTCGCCAGCCCTTCCCGGGTAACAAGATTCCCCAGACGATGATCAACCCGATCGCCAAAGCGGTGACGTCTTACATGCCGCTGCCCAATCGTCCGGCGCCGGCAGGTTCGGCTTATTCACGGCAGAACCTGGCGCTGCCCGACTACTTCGACATAGACAAGTTTTACAACCTGATTCTGAAGTTCGACGCGAATATCGGAAGCCGGCACCGCGCCTACTTCCGGCACGCCTCCAACGACCGCACGGAAGACCGGGCGGGCAACGGCATCGACAACAAGCCGGGCACCGACGGGCAGCAGCCGTTCCAGCGCATCAACGACGCGTACGTGGCGGATTGGACGACGACGGTATCGCCGACCATGGTCATGGATATCCGCGCGTCTTTCAACCGCTTCATCGAGAAAGGCTTCGGACGCGCCAACGAAGGCTTCGACGTGTCCAGCTTCGGGCTGCCGAAGTCGCTTCTCTCCGTTTTGCCGAGCCCGATCTATTTCGGCCGCTGGAATTTCAGCGGGTACAATTCGCTGGGCCGCGGCCAGAGCAACAATTTCACCAACACCTACCAGTTGCAGGGCAATGTGACCAAGGTGTGGGGCTCGCACACGCTCAAGTTCGGAGCCGACGCGCGGCAGATCAATTACCTGCAGCAGAACACTGGCGACATCCTGAGCTTCACGGGCGACACGCAGTGGACCCAGCGCTCCAACATCAACGGCACGAACACGCAGGGCGACGCTTATGCCACGTTCCTGCTGGGCGTAGTCAGCGGATCCTCCAACTACCCGTTGTTCCCCTGGTGGAGACAGCCGTATGCCTCGTTCTTCTTCCAGGACGACTGGAAAATTTCGCGGCGCCTGAGTCTGAACCTGGGACTGCGCTACGACCTGAATTGGTTTGCCAACGAAAAGTGGAACCGCCAGAACGGCCCCTTCGACCCGAACGCCAAAAGCGGCATTGTGGTTCCGGCTTCGGCTCTGGAAGCTCTGCGCAAGGCCAACGTGCCAGAGAGCCAGATCAGCAATCTGGCCAACCTCAAGGGCAGTATGACCTTCGCGGGTGAGAACGGAGTGGGCAGCACTCCGGCGCACCTGAACAAGAAGAACTTCGGCCCCCGCTTCGGCTTCGCGTACCAGATCAGCGACAAGCTGGTGATGCGCGGCGGCGCCGGCCTCTACATCAGCAACCCGAACAACGACATTTTCAGAACGAACGGGTTCAGCACCAGCACCAGCATCGTGAACTCGCTCGACAACGGCCGCAACCCGATCGCCAACATCCTCAGCAATCCGTATCCGGACGGCATCAGCGTGCCCACAGGATCGAGCGCGGGCACTCTGACGTTCGCTGGAAAGAATAGCAACTGGTTCGATGCGAACGCTTTGATTCCGAAAGCGTGGTCGTTCTCCTACGGCTTCCAATACCAGGTCAGCCAGTCATCGACCCTGGAAGCGACCTATGTGGGCAGCTACAGCTACGACCAGACCATGCAGAAGGATTACAACATCCCGACGCTGGACTTTCGCAAGACCTGCAACATCGCCGAAGGCGGCAGCCCGACCTTCTGCAACTCGACCGTGCCCAATCCGTTCAAGGGCCTGCCGGCGTTCATCGGAACCAGCTACTACACCTCCAACACGATCAGCCGCTTCAACCTGGCGCGTCCGTTCCCGCAGTTCAACGGCAACCTGACGCAGCAGGGGCGGAACGATTCGTTCATCAAGTACAACTCGCTGCAGTTGAACTACAACGTCCGCATGCGCGGCGGCCTGACGATGCTCGTGAACTACACGCTCTCCAAGCAGATCGAGGAGTGGGGCTTTAATGACCCGTACCGTGACGTTTATCAGCGCGGTCTGTATTTCCTCGATCGCCCGCACGTGCTCAAGGTGAGCACGGTGTGGACGCTGCCGTTCGGCGAAGGCCAGCACCTCGGGGCGGGCACCAACCGGGTTGTCCGCAAACTGATCTCTGGCTGGACCTGGAACAACACGTTCACCGATCCGTTCAAGGGCTTCCCCAGCAACCTTCCCGATGCCCTCCAGCTTCAGGATCCGCTTACTCCGGTGAAGGACGCTTCCGGCAATTTCGTGAAGGATTCGTCCGGTAAGGAGATCTGGACCGGAGAGACGGACTGGAAGGCATACCAGGTTCGACTGTGGAATCCCTGCGTGCTGCGGGAGAACGACAATGGCACCATCGTTCCCCAACCGTCGAGCACAGCCCTGGGGTGCGGCGCGGTAGATAGCGGGAACTACGCCTGGCTGGACCCGGCTGGTTTTGCTCCCCGTTACACGCCGAGCCGGTCCGGTCAGATCCGGCGGCATCATGCCTTTTACCTCGACAGCTCGCTGACCAAGATGACCAACATCACCGAACGTCTGCGCGTGCAATTGGGCGTCGAGGCATTCAACGTTTTAAACCACAACTATTTCGGCCGCGACCAGGTGGATACAGGTACGGGCAGCGCCACATTCGGCGTGATCCGGCCCTCCACCGTGTCCACGCAGAACATTCTTCCGCGCCAGATTCAGATCCGCATCAAGCTGTTCTGGTAGGAAAAACCGCAACCTGAAAACGAAAGGCGGCCTCGCTCCGGGGCCGCCTTTCTATTGGCCTTCGACCACCGAAATTATGCGGTTCGCCTCAACCTGTTCGAGTACCTGCCTGTCTCCGCTGGGCCAGCGGATCTCGACCGAATCGGCCCTGGCGTGCGGCCCCAGGCCGAAATGCTGCCGGAGCATGCTGGTGGCCCCGAAGCCCTCGCTGCCCTTCACTTCACGGTAGACAATCATGTCCCCCGCCTTCACCGTGATCGCGGCCCCGATCGCCATGCGATTGCTCTTTACGCCGCGCAGGTCGATCTCGAGCCAGTGATTCTTTGCCGCCTTGAGGTTATGGTAAAGGGCGTTGCGCACGTGGTCTCCCGGGTAATGGCCGCCGAGTTGCGCGAAGACGTCCAGCGCGCCGTCCTTATCGAGGTCCGCAAACGCGACGCCGTGTCCCTTGTTGCCCGGGCGCGCCATATCGACGAGGTTGGTCACGTCTTCGAAGGTGCCGTCTCCGCGGTTGTGAAACAGCCGGTTGGGTTCGATGCGGCTCATCTGCGGATCGCCCGTTCCGATGTAGACGTCCATGTAGCCGTCGTTGTCGAGGTCTGCCACTCCGGCGCCCATGGTGCCCGTCGGATAGTACAGCTTCGCCTGGAAAGTGACATCCGTGAACGTGCCGTCCCCGTTGTTGCGGAACAGCCGGCTCGAATCGGGATGTACTGCGCGCGCCGACGGCGGCGAAAAGCCCTTGCGCAATCCGTCCACGGCCGCCTCCCAGGGCGCCAGAGCGGTGGTCAGGATGTCCGGCCGTCCGTCGTTGTTGTAGTCGAAGAAGAAGCAGACGAAGCCATTGTGCGGCGCCTGCGCTATGCCCGCCTTGGCGGCCACGTCCGCGAACTTCATGCCGCCCAGGTTATGGTAGAGGCGGTTCGGGGCGCCGTCGAGGCCGTTGATCAGCAGGTCCAGCCGCCCGTCCTGGTCGTAATCGCCCAGCGCGATGCCGATCGTTCCGTAAGACGAAGGCTCGTTCAGGCCGGCTTCCCGGGTCACATTGCGAAAGGTGCCGTCGCCGTTGTTGCGGTAGATCTGGGTGACGCTCCCTTCCTTCAACACGCCGTTGGCAACCACCAGGTCGAGCCAGCCGTCGTTATCCAGGTCGCCCCAGAGCGAAACGAAGCCGGAACCCGGATCGTCGGCGCCGCTCTTTTTCGAAACATCGACGAAGCGGCCGCCTTCGTTGTGATAAAGGCGGTTCGCCATCGGCCCGCTCCATCCGTTCAACGACATGTACAGGTCGGGCTGGCCGTCGTTGTCGTAGTCCACCAGGTTCAGGGAGTAGCCGCTCGGCACGTGACCGAGCCCGACGTCTTCGGTGACGTCGGTGAACTTCCCGCCGGCATTGCGGTAGACGCGCAGGAAGACGCCGCTGCCGGCCACCATCAGGTCCAGGTCGCCGTCGCCGTCGATGTCCCCCCATGCGGCGGTGCCGTTTCCATTCACAGCGCGTAGTCCGGCGGCGGGGGCGATGTCTTCAAAGGCCAGCAGCGCGCCTGCGCCGGGCTTGCCTGTCTCCATGGGAAACAGGGCGGATTCGGGGAGCGGGGGCCGCGGGCCCTCCACCAGGTTCAGGGCCAGCGTGAAAAGGTACTGGTCCACCGGGTTGCGCTGCCATTGCGTGGCTTCGTAGAACTTCCGGGCGGCCTCGATGTAATCGCCCATGCGGTAGTAGCAGGCGCCCATCTCACGGAGGGCCGCCACGCGCTGCTCGACGGAAACCGAGCGCTTGAGTTCCTGCTGGTAATAGTTGATCGCGTCGCGGAAATTGCCGCGGCGGGAAAGGGTATTGCCCATCAGGAAGTAGGCCGCCGTTTCCTCGTTGCTGTAAGGAATGGCGTTGTCGATCACCTGTTCGAGCAGGTCGATCGAGCGGTCCAGGCCCAGCAGCGGGTCGTGCGGCACGCGGTGGGCGCTTTCTTCCGTGAACCGCACCTCGCCGCTCAGCCATTCGCTCAGGTTGAGCAGGAAAGCGTTGGCGTGCGGCTCCAGCTTGGCTACCCGGTCCGCCAGTTGGAAGGAGAGGTCGGGGTCATAGTACAGCAATTCGGCGCGGGCGTGAATCACGGCTTTGGCGCGCAGGGCTGGAACGTGGTCGGGATTGAGCTTGAGGACCGCGCTCAGCGTTTCCATGGCGAGGCCCAGCGAGACGCGCCGCTGCTCGGGGGACTGGTTGCTGTAGAAATCGATCAGGTACGATCGCGCGATCTGGTACAGGACATCCGCGTCTTCCGGGTGTTCTTTCCGGCGTTGCTCCAGTTCCTTGCGCGCCTCCGCGGTCTTGCTTTCGCGCAGCAGCAGCATCGCCTTGCGCAGCGGTCCGGATTTTTCCGGCAGCGGATAGAGAGGTTCCTGCGCCTGCCACGCCGCACCGCGAACCAGCAAAACGCCGGCCAGGATCGCAACGGACAGCGCCGCGCCCTTCGTGCGACGAGCCATGTCGCAAGCATATCGCTCTCCCGGCGCACCGGCAATCCCCGCCCGCCGGGGCGCTACCATAGTCGTAGATGAGCCGCTCTTTGCGCGTCGTTGCTTTCATAGGGCTGTGTGTTTCCGCCTTCGCCGCCGAACCCGCACTGGTTGAGCGCGTCGGTTCCACCGGCTTTCTTCAGGTGGAGGCCGAAAGCTTCAAAACCCTTTCCCCGCGCCAGCAGGCCCTGGCCTACTGGCTGGCGCAGGCATCCATCGCCATAGATCCGATCGTCTACGACCAGAACTCCATCTGGGGCCTGCGGCAGAAACGCATTCTGGACGCTCTGATGCTCCACCAGGATGCGCTCGGCGCGCCCGTGCGCAAGAAGATCTCGGACTTTGCGAAGCTGTTTTGGGCCAACCGCGGCAACCACAACGACACCACCGCGCAGAAATTCCTGCCCGCATTCACCTTCGAGGAGCTGAAATCCTCGGCCGCCGCCGTGTTCCGGGCCGGCGGATTCAAAGGGAGACCCGCCTATGGCGCGATCGTCGACAGCCAGACCGGCCTGGACCGCGAACTCGCGGCCCTGCGACAGTCCCTCTTCGACCCCGATTTCGAGCCCATGATCACGGCCAAAAGCCCGCGCGGCAACCTGGACATCCTCGCCGCCAGCGCCAACAATTTCTACCGCGGCGTCAGCATGGCCGACCTCAAAGGATTTGCGGACAAGTACCCGCTCAATTCGCGCCTGGTAAGAAACGGTTCCGGGAAGCTGGTGGAAGAGGTTTACCGCGCCGGAACGCCGGACGGGAAGGTTGCGCCCGGCCTTTACGCGGTGTTTCTTCAGAAGGCCAACGAAGCGTTGGAGAAGGCGCGCGCGTACGCTGAGCCGGGCCAGGAGCCGGTTCTCTCCGCGCTGATCCGCTACTATCGGACCGGAGACCCGGCCGACTGGATCCGCTTTGGGGTAGCCTGGGTGCAGAACAATCCGGCGGTCGACTTTGCCAACGGCTTCATCGAGGTTTATCGCGATGCCCGCGCCGCCAAGGGCACTTCGCAAAGCTTCGTCAGCATCACCGACCAGAAGCTCAACGGCGCCATGGTGAAACTCGCCGCCAACGCGCAGTACTTCGAGGACCACGCGCCGTGGGCGCCTCAATATAAGAAGCAGGGAGTGAAACCGCCGCTGGCCAAGGCCGTCGAGACGGTGATCGAGACGGGCGATTTCCATGTCAACACGGTGGGCGACAACCTGCCCAACGAAAACCAGATCCGCGAAAAATACGGCAGTAAGAGTTTCCTGTTTACCGGAAGTTCGCGAGCCATTCGCGCGGCACCGGCTTCGGACCGCTCGAGGAGTTCGCGGCCGGCCAGGAAGAGATCGCTATTTCGAAGAAGTACGGCGAAGAGGCGTCCGACATGATGACCGCGCTTCACGAAGTGATCGGCCACGGTTCCGGCAAACTGAATCCGAAGCTTCAGGGAGGCTCGGAAGCGTACCTCAAGGAGTATTACTCGACGCTCGAAGAGGCGCGGGCGGACCTCATGGCGCTTTGGAATATCTGGGATCCCAAGCTTCAACAGCTCGGCCTGGTTTCAAGCCCGGACGTGGCCAAAGCCATGTACTACAGCGCCGCCAGAGTGGCCCTGACGCAATTGCAGCGGATTCCGGCGGGCGACTCCATCGAGGAGGACCACCAGCGCAACCGCCAGCTCATCGTCAACTACATCATGGACAAGACGGGCGCCATCGCCAGGATCCAGCGCAACGGCAAGACCTACCTGCAAGTCACGGACTTCCAGAAGATGCGGAAAGGAGTGGGCGAATTGCTGGCGGAACTGATGCGGATCAAGGCCGAGGGCGATTACCCGGCAATCAAGGCCCTGGTGGACAAGTACGCCGTGCATTTCGACCCCAAACTGCGCGACCAGGTGATTGCTCGTTTCGACAAGCTGGACGTGCCAACTTACTGGTGCGGCATCAACTCGGACCTTTCCGCCAAATTCGATCCGTCGGGAAAGGTCGTTTCCGTATCGATTTCCTATCCGCGGGACTTCACGCGCCAGCAACTGAGCTACGCCGCGGTCTTCGGGTTACAATAGGGAACCTTTGATGGCTGCCCGGCTACATCCGGCTCCTTCGCGGTCGCGGGAAATCGTCGACCTCCGGCGCCTGTCCGCACGCGACCTGGAACCGCTCCTTCAGGAAGAGACCGCCGCCTGGCGCGAACAGATGGAGTGGGATTTCGAGAAGTCCGCGGACCTGGTGCGGCGCTTCGTCGACCTTCGCGCCCTCCACGGCAGCGCCATCCTCGAATCCGGCACCGTGACCGGATACCTCTATTACGTGCTCGAGGAAGGCAAGGGGCTGCTCGGCGATCTTTTCGTGGTGGAAGAGTTCCGCACCGCGGATCGCGAGAACAGCCTGCTGGCATCGGGCCTGAGCGCGCTCATGGAGAATCCCTCCATCCGGCGCATCGAGTCGCAGCTCATGATGCTCAGTCCCGATCCGCTTCGGGAGGTTCCGTTTTCCAATTCGCTGAGCCTCTTTCCCCGTAACTTCATGCGGATCGAACTTCGCCGGGCCGAACTTACGGAAGGACGCGTGCGCCGCCCCATGTACCTGGAGCGATGGTCCGATCACTACCAGGAACACGCGGCCGCGTTGATTTCCCAGGCTTATTGCGGGCACGTCGACAGCCGGATCAACGACCAGTACCGGACATCGCTGGGCGCCCGCCGTTTCCTCTACAACGTCGTCCAGTATCCCGGGTGCGGCCAGTTCTTCCGGCCCGCATCCTATATGGCGCTGGAGCCCGATGGCCGCCTGTGCGGGCTTTCGCTGGCCAGCCTGGTGGGGCCCGAATCCGGTCACATCACCCAGATCTGCGTTTCTCCCGCCGTGAAGGGCACAGGTATCGGACACGCGCTGCTTCGACAATCGCTTCTCACGCTGCGGGACATGGGCTGCAACTCGGCCAGCCTCACGGTCACGGCGGAGAATTACGGGGCGGTGGGCCTTTACGAGCGCGTCGGTTTCATCACCGTGCGCCGCTTCCCGGCTTACGTGTGGGAAGGTTTCTAGATCTAAAGCTGATTATTACGTCATGCGAGCGATTCTAAAAACCATGCGTCTCTGCAAATGTACAGCGTTTTCCGTTTGCCTCCTTTGGTCGTCTTTGTCTTGGCGTATGAGCTAAGGGTGGCTTCCAAAGGGCACAAGTTAAAGCCCGCAAGCTCAACGGATACTGGCTGCGGTGTACATATCTCATGGGAGGGGCAAGAGCGGCCGTGCGATCGTTATCAACGGCCGTTCGCACCAAAACGCGGGATGAGCATGAGTGAGCTAGCTCGAGTGCTATCAATATACACCAGTCGGTATCCGGTACGGGATCTGACCGGGCTTAGTGGCGAATACAAAATAGACCTGTCCTTCACGACACGTCTTGCCAATAGTCAATATCCATTGCTTGAGCAGGCTGTTCAAGCGCAACTGGGTCTGGTGATGCGTTCATCAAAAATGGCTGTTGATGTTCTCATCGTTGATAGTATTGTTAGGCCGACCGCCAATTAGTTACAACACTCAAGACTTGGTTGTCGTTAAGTCTGCTCGGCGAAAGCAAGGCCGGCAAATCCGTTACCCGCGCTTCTCTCCGCCAGATGGGTATACGGCGCTCAACCCAACGTTTCCCAGGGTGTCCTCGACGGTTGTCGTGAAGGCAGTTTGGATCGGAGCTTTCAAGACGGAAGCAGGTGACGGGCGTGGGCTGCTCTCACTCAGCAGAGAGGTCGTCTAACGAATGCGACCTCCGCCGATCTTGGTCGCGGGTTAATTCAGATGGCCAGATCATGATTGCGGACACCCATTCTACCCAGGGACATGGGATTACATCGGTTGCACGAACGATCCGTACGGCGGTTGGTCGTCTGACGTCCAGGTCTGGCCCAACGCGTATTGCTCGTAGCGCTAGGGTAGGTATGGCAGTCTTCCTCACCTACCTTCCCGGGCGCGACTTCCGATTCGCGCGGTTCACTCAAGCCGCAGGGCCGCGGTAGGATCCATGCGCAGGACCCGGCGGCCGGCGATCCACACCGCCGCCGCTGCCGCAACCGAGAGCACCACGGCGGCGCCAAGCACCGTGCCCGCTTCGAGAGGAGGAGCGGAGTAGACCAGGCGTTCGAGCGAGTGTTTGAGCGCATAGGCTCCCGCGATTCCGGCGGCGAGGCCCGCTCCCAACGGCGCCAGGTTCTCCCACAGGAGCATGCGGCGCAGGCGCGACGGACCGGCGCCGATCGCCATCCGCACGCCGATCTCGTGCTTGCGCTGCGCAATCGAATACGAGGCCACGCCGTAGATTCCGATTACCGCCAGGAGCATCGCGAAAGATCCGAAGAACACGATCGCCGTCGTGTAGAAGCGCGGACGCGCGAGGTTATCGGCCAGCCGCTGGTCGAGCGTCTTCACGTCGTACACCGCGATCTGCGGATCGGCCAGCCGTACCGCGTCGCGGCACGCCGCCAGCATCTGGCGCGCGTCGCCCCGAACCCGCGCCACAAAAGTGATGAAGCCCGAAGAGAACCGTTCCACGGGGAAGTACACCTGCGGCCATGGCTTGGAAGCCGGCCCGCGAAGCAGCATGTCGCGCGCCACACCAACCACGGTGTACTGCGCTCTCCGGCGGTAGTCCCAAATCTGCTTGCCCGTCAGCGATGGCCCCGCGCCGAGTTGGCGGACGAACGCCTCATTCACAATCACCGAACCGGATGCTTCGCCGTCGCGAAATTCCCGGCCTTCCACCATGCTGGTTCCCATGGTCCGGAAGTAATCCGGCGTGGCTGCCATCGTGAAGCTCATGGGAACCTTGTGTGCCGGATCGAGGGAGTACTCCATGCCCATGTAGGCTTGGTCGAGCAGCGGCAGGTACGGCGCCCCGCCGGCGGATTCCACGCCCGGAACGGCGCGCAACCGCTCCAGCGCCTGGCGGTAATACCCGCCCGCGAGCCCGTCCGCCTCGTAGCGGCTGCCGCTCAGCGAGACCGACATCGTCACCAGTCCGCCCGTACGGAATCCCAGGTCGGTATCGAGCAGCCGCAGAAACGTCCTGCCCAGCAGGAACGACCCCGCCAGTAGCACCAGGGTGAGTGCGGCCTGCGCCGCCACAAGTGCGGACCGCATACGCGCAACGCCCGACCGGCGCGATCCGGCCTGGCTGCGCACCGTCTCGCCCGACGGTTGCAGGCGGCCCATGAGAAACGCCGGGGCTACGCCGAAGAAAAGCCCGATGGCAGCCGCCAAGCCGATTGCGAACGCAAACACCTGCCAGTCGAGGATCTCGTATGACTGTGCCTCGAGCTGCGCAGGTTGAGCCATGGCGGCAAGGCGCGAGGCCCATGCCGCGACGGCCAGTCCCACGGCCGTGGCCACGGTAGTCAACAGCATGCTTTCGGTAACGAGTTGTTGAACCAGCCGGGCAAGGCTTGCGCCCAGCGCCGCGCGGATGGCCAGCTCCGGCCGGCGATCGGAAACCCGCGACAGGAGCAGGTGGGCAACATTGGCGCACGCAATCAGCAGGACGAATGCCGCAACCCCCATCAGCACCCATGAGGCTTGCCGCACCGGGCCGGCTAACCGGTCGCGCAGGGGAACCAGGGCCGGCTCGATGCTGCCGGGCCGGGCCGGCTGGCGCGGGCCGGTTTCGGTCTCGAACATGGAGCGGGCACGCGCGAGCGGCAGCCCCGGCTTCAACCGGGCCACCGTCTCCCAGAAAGAGACGCCGCCCTTCGGAAGGGTGTCGAAGTTGAACACGCTGGCCGTCCATAGGGCGGTGCGGCCGGGGAAATCGAATCGCGGCGGCGCGACGCCGGCCACATGCAGGGTCGTGCCGTTGACCCGAACGGTCCTGCCCAGCACTCCCGGGTCGCCCCCGAAGAGTTCCTGCCACAGGCCGTAGCCGATCACCGCGACGCGGTCCTTTCCCTTGCCATCCTCCTCCGGCGCGAACCCGCGGCCAATGGACATGCGGGCGCCCATGGTCCGGAAGAAATTTGCCGACGCTTCCGCCACCTTCACGCGGGCAGTGCCGCCCGTCAGCCCGAGGTTCATCTCATGGACCGAATACGTGGCGACGCTCTCCGCGTACGGGCTTGCCGAGGCCCACCGGTAGAAGGCGCCGCGCCCGGAAAGGGCGTTTACTTTCGGAACCACCAATTGGACCAGGCGATCCGGTTCGCGGAACGGCAGCGAGCGCAGAAGCAGAGCGTTCAGGACGCTGAATACCCCCGTGGTGGCTCCGATGCCCATCGAGAGAGCGGCCAGCGCCAGAATCGTCACCAGGCTGCGCTGCCGGTAAACGCGCAATGCGTATCGCAGATCCTGCCTCATCTCGCGTCCCGCCTCCGCCGGAATCGTGATGGCCAGGTCTCTGAGCACGCGAAGCCAGAACCGCGGCCCACCACCCGAATCGCGGTATTCATCGGCTAGCTGCCGTTCCAGGGCACTCGAGTACTCCTCGCGAAAACCCGCGGGATAGAGGCGGAGCAACGCCCGGTAGAGACGATTCATAGCGCCTCCGGCTCGGGAAGTTCGAAGTGCAGCTCCGCCAGGCGCACCAGGTCGCGCATGCGCGCCGCTTCCGCCGCCGCCACGCGCCGCCCGAACTGCGTGATCCGGTAGTAGCGCCGCCGCTCGTCGTCCAGGTGCGGATCCGGCCGCTCCCCGGATTCCTCGATCAAGCCGGCCTCCAGCATGCGGCTGATGGAGCCGTACAGCGCTCCGGAGCCGAGATTCAGGCGGCCGTTGGTACGCCGCAGAATCTCGCGCTTCAGGGCATAGCCATGACGTTCGCCTTCGCCAAGCGCCAGCAGCATGTGAAAAACGGGAAGAGGCAGAGGGAGCTGTGCCTCCACATCCGGCGGCTTCGCTTTGGCCATACTAGGTCAGATTATGACGTAGTATGCCAGCTCTGTCCAGAGTTATTTCACGCCCGACATCAACTTCACGGTCGGCTTGATCAGCAGGGCCAGAACCACCGCCGCGGCGATGCTGGGCACCGCGACGCTGCCGAACAGCGTAGGCAGCGGCATGGAACTGTAGAGCGACGCCGCCTTTCCCGCCATCCAGTTGCCGATGCTGGTGGAGAGAAACCAAATGCCCATCACAAATCCGGCCAGCCGGTCCGGCGCCAGTTTCGTCATCGTGCTCATGCCCACCGGGCTCAGGCAAAGTTCCCCGAGGGTTTGCAGGAAGTAGGTGCCGATCAGCCAATACATCGAGACTTGCGCGCCGGCTTCGGCGGACCGCGCCGGAGGCACCAAAAGGGCGAAGGCGAGTCCGGCGAACAGGAGGCCGAACGCGAACTTGGCCGGGCTCGGCGGTTCCACGCGCCGCCGCGACATCGCCATCCAGATCCACGCGAATACGGGAGCCAGCGTCACGACAAAGATCGGCTGCACGAATTGGAACCAGCTTGCCGGAAAAACGAATCCCAGGAAGTTGCGGTTCGTGCTGCGCTCCCCGAACAGGTTCAGCGACGAGCCGGCCTGTTCGAACGAGGCCCAGAACAGTGCCGATGCGATGAACAAAACCATGATCGCGACCGAGCGTTTTCGCTCCTCGGTGGACCAGCCTTTGCCGAAGATCATCCAGGAAAATACGGCCGTCGAGATGGCGAGCAGTGCCCAGCCGATGGCGTCGGAAATGCCGGTGGCCGTCATGGTGATGGTGCCGCTGGCGCCGAGCACCGCCAGCACCGCCCAGGATGGCGAGTCCGATTCCCAGGCCCCGCAGCGTGTTTTGCCGGAGCCGCCTGTCGCGTGCCGGATCGCCCGTCGAAGCCGGATGCAGTCCGGCGCCGCCCAGGTGCTTGCCGCCGAGCACGTATTGGATCACTCCGATCAGCATGCCCACTCCGGCCACGGCGAATCCCAGCCGCCAACTGATGCGCTCTCCGATGTACCCGCAAATCAGGGGCGAAATCAGCGCGCCGAGATTGATGCCCATGTAGAAGATGGAAAATCCCGAGTCGCGCCGCGGGTCGCCTTTGGCATAGATCTGCCCCACGATGGTGCTGACGTTGCCCTTCAGCAGGCCCGTGCCGAACATCAGCAGCACCAGTCCCAGATAGAACGCGAGCAAGGTGGGCGCCGCCAGGCAGAATTCTCCCGCGGCGATGAACACGCCGCCGATCAGCACGGCGCGGCGTTGGCCCGTCACCTTATCCGCGATCCAGCCTCCTACCAGGCAGAGCAGGTACACCATGGCGGTGTACAGCCCGTACACCGCGCCGGCCGTGGAATCTCCAAAGCCGAGGCCGCCTTCGGCGACCTGGTGGGTCATAAACAGAATCAGCAGGGCGCGCATCCCGTAGTAGCTGAACCGCTCCCACATCTCGGTGAAGAAAAGGGTCGCGAGTCCGCGCGGATGACCGAAAAAGCTGCGGTCGGCGTGAATGGCCTGGGTGGCCTGGTCGAGTTCTTGGCGGCTTGCCATAAAGGGGGTCCGGCACCGCCAGTGTATATTCAAAGCGCCCGGAGACGCAATTCCGGCTGCTGCCGTCGGGCCAGGCGCTGATAAGGTAGGTCCGCCTCAATTCTCGGAAGGCCGTTCCGCGCTATCGATCACATTACAGGGAGTGCCGCCCGAGCGGACGTGAGCTTCAGACCGAGTTGCTGTTCGATTGCGCGGACAATCGACGGCTTGGTGGCGGGCTCCGGCACGGCCGCGCCTGGGACTGGGGCCGCAAGCTCGCGTGCGTATTCAAGGTGAATATCGTAGAGGCCTGGCAGTCCCGTTTTGTCCACCACGGTCCGGCCCACCCTCGCGGGGATCGCCACGCCCGCGAAGTCCGGCATCGTGAAGCCGTACCAGTCGGCGAAGATGTCGCTGCCCTCAAAACGGAAGCTGCCGGTGCCGCACGGCCGCTGGCCGGGTCGGAACCCTCCCGGTGGGCGCATGGTCTGCTGGGGATTCTCAAAATCAGTAGGGAGTAACGCCTTCGGCTTTGGCATTGATGTCGTACGGGTCCGTATCCATCCAGTTCGGACCACCCTGGATCTCGGGGCGCGGCCACTTCGGCTTGCCACCGTCCCACGAACCGTACGCAAGTTCCACGTACTTGCGAAGAGTTCCGGCGAGGCTGGCAACTCCGAACCAGCGATACATCCGGGCCTCCTTCGCTACAAAGATGTAGCGATTCCGTTTGTAGCGCGTGGTACTGAGGATGTCGAGCGCTGTCCGACCCGCCGGGAAGTCTACCCTACCCTTGCCGATTTGGCCAGGCGGACGGCGTTCTCGATCAGCCGCAGGCCGTAGTTCTCGCCGGGAGCGAGGGTGAGAATCGACTCCGGGTGGAATTGCACGGCCTCGATAGGCAGGTCGCGGTGCCGCACGCCCATGATGATGGTGCCTTCGGTGGTTTCCGCGGTGACTTCAAGGCACGACGGGAAGGTCTCGCGGCGCGCAAACAGGGAGTGGTAGCGACCCACCTGGAATTCCTTGGGCAGTCCGTCGAAGATGCCCTGATTGCGATGGCGGACGTTGGAGCGTTTGCCGTGCACGGGATAGTCGAGCACGCCCAGGTCGCCGCCGAATGCCTCCACTACGCCCTGCAATCCCAGACAGACGCCGAACACCGGGATGCCCAGCCGCGCGGCGGAACGCACCAGGGCGGGGACTCCGAAATCGGCGGGCCGGCCCGGGCCAGGCGAAATAATGACGAGGTCGGGCTTCAACCGCTCCATGGCTTCGGCGGCGAGCCCCGCGCGATACGTCACCACCTCGGCGCCGGTCTGGCGCGCGTAGTTGGCGATCGTCTGGATGAAGCAATCGTCGTTATCGACGAGCAGCAGTTTCGACCCGGCGCCGGTGCGCTCGCGCGCCGCCTCCACCGTCACCTGGACCGGATCCGCCTTGCCGAGGATGCGGAAGAAGCCGGTGGCCTTGAGCCGCGTCTCGCGTTCTTCGAGCAGCGGGACGGAATCGTAGAGCAACGTGGCGCCTACCGGATACCGGGCCACGCCGTCTCGCAAATAAGTGGTGCGGATCAGGATGCCGGTGTTGATGTCGCCGTTGAGCCTGATCATGCCCACGGCGCCGCCGTACCAGCCGCGCGCGTCTTTTTCGAGCGCCTCGATAGCCTGCGCCGCAGCTTTCTTGGGCGCGCCGATCACGGTGACCGCCCACATGTGGCTCAGGAAAGCGTCGAGCGAATCGAAGCCCTCTTCGAGCGTGCCTTCCACGTGGTCCACCGTGTGAAAGACGCCGGCGTACCGCTCGATGAGCCGCCGCTCCACCACCCGCACGCTGCCGGGCTCGCAGACGCGCGACTTGTCGTTGCGGTCCACGTCCGTGCACATGGTGAGCTCGGACTCTTCCTTGAGCGAGCCGATCAGGGCGGCGATGTTCTCGGCATCGCGCAGCGGATCTCCGGTGCGCTGCGCCGTCCCGGAGATGGGACAGGTTTCGACGCGCCGGTCTTCCACGCGCACGAACATTTCCGGGGACGCGCCGATCAACTGCTCCTCGCCGAACTGGAGAAGGAATTCGTACGGGCTGGGGCTTGCGTCCTGGACGCGCTCGAACAAGTCGGAGGCGGTGCCGGAGAAGGGCGCGTGAAACGTCTGGCGCAGCACCACTTCGTAATAATCGCCGCGGCCCATGCCCTCGCGGACCTTCTCCACCTTGGCCATGTATTCTTCGGGCTGGTGGTCGGAATCGATGGCGCCGGCCTCGCAGCCTCGCGGCGCGGCGATGGCCTCGGCTTCGCGCGCAATGCCGCTCGTGGTCTCGGCGTCGCGCTCGAATTCGTATTGGAAGTGGTCGATCTGCTCGCGCTTGCGGTCGGAAAACCAGATGTCGTCGCAGAGGAACAGGTGCAGGTCTTTGTGGCCGTGGCGCGGCAAACGCTTTTCGATCGGCTCGAACTGAAACAGCAGATCGTAGCCGAAGGCGCCGACCAGCGCCAGGTGCGAATCCTTTTCCTCGCGAAACTCCTCGATCAGCGAACGCAGTATGGAGAATACCGAGGGCTGCTTGCTGCGCTGCTCCTCGGGGAACGATTCGGGAAACGGCTTGAGGCGGCCCGCGAGTCCTTCGCCTTCGAATGCAAACTCTTCCCAGTGCGGATTGTCTGCCAGCACGGGATGGAGCATCCGGGCGAGCACTCTGCCGCGCTGGTTGAGCGGGCGCACTTCGACACGGCGATCCCAGGAGACGATCTCGAGCGGGGGACAGGTGGAGGCGATATCCCAGCGCGAGTACCTGCCGGGATACTCGTATCCCGAAGACAGATAGATCCCACGATGCTGGTCCAGTTCCCGCAACAGGTGCTGCAGACCCCGCCGGTAAACGACCTGCGAAATCGTGCGCGTGACCTGGATCCCGTGGGGAGTCGTATAGCGGTATTCGCGCATAAATCGAAATCCCTGAGGGAGAGTAGCTCTCAGGATAGCAGAGCGAGCAGCCGCGTCTCCATTTCGGACGCGAGGCCGGGCGCGCGTTTCAGATCGTGCGCCGCTCCTTCGACGAGCAGCAGGTCGGTGCGCGCGGGGATGGCGGAGATGGCGTCGCGCAGTTCTTCGGGCGAGCCGAACGGGTCGGCCGTGCCGTGTACGAACAGGGCGGGAGCGCGCCAGTCGGGGAAGAACGCGGTGCGCTTCTGTTCGGGCTTGCGCGGCGGATGCAGCGGATAGGAGAGCAGCAGCAGGGCGTCCGCAAGCCCGGGGTGTTCGGCCGCGGCCATGGCGGTCTGCCGGCCGCCGTAGGAGTGGCCGCCGGCGATGATGCGTCCGGAGGCGAGCTTCCTCATTTCCGCGACGATCCGCACGATTCCGGCGCGGTCGTGGACGGCAACGGCGGGCACGGGAGGGCCTTTGCGGCCGCTGCGCCGGAAGGGCAGGTCGTAGCGGAGGACGAGATAGCCCGAGCCTTCGAAAGCCGCGGCCAGGCGCACAAGCAGCGGCGCGTCTTTGTTGGAGCCGGCGCCGTGGGCCAGGAGAATCAGGTCGCCGCGCGGCTGCTCCGGTTCGTGCAAAATGCCCGAGATGTGTTCGCTTTCAATCCGCTGCTCCATTGGCCATCACTCCGCGCCGGCGCCCTGGTTCAGGCGCCGGGTGGCGGCGGCGAGTTTCGAAAACGGCAGCAGGCGCGCGCCGCGCATCAGCCAGCGATTTCTCGCTCCGGCGATGATTTCGGGTTTGCCGGCCATCATCGCATCGAAGCCCTCCTTCGCCACCGCGGCCGCATCCATCACCGGACCTTTGAAGAGCGGACTCTCCGCGTTCCCGGCGTTGCGGGCAAACTCCGTGCGCGTCGGCCCGGGACAGAGGGCGGTCACCGTTACGCCCGTTCCCTGCACCTCGTTGGCGATGGCGTGCGAGAACGAAAGCAGGAAAGCTTTGCTTGCGTAATAGGTGGCCATGAACGGGCCGGGCACGTAGGCGGCGGTGGAGGCCACGTTCAGAATCCGGCCGGAGCCGCGCCGCAGCATTTCCGGAAGAAAGAGCCGCGTGAGATGCGCCGGCGCGCGCATGTTGACCTGCATCAGCGCGGCCTGCGCGGACCAGTCCGAGCCGGCAAACTCCCCGGAGATGCCGAAGCCCGCGTTGTTGATGAGCAGTTCGACTTGTTCGCCGGCCACCTGGTCGAAGATGCGGACGGGCGCGGCCGGATCCGCCAGGTCGGCGGTGAGAGAGCGGGCCGGAACGCCGTGACGGCCGGCCAGGCGCGCTCCCAGCTCATCGAGCCGGGCGGTATTCCGTGCTACCAGGATCAGGCCGTACCCCGCGGCCGCGCACTGCGCCGCCAGCTCCACACCTATCCCCGACGAGGCGCCCGTGACCAGCGCCGTACGGCCCGCCACCGGCTACTCCTTCTTCTTCAGCAGGTGATCGTTGCTTTGTATGAACTCGCGAATTTCCCCGGCCATGCCCAGGAGCTTTTCCCACTGCTCCCGGTAGAGGGTAACCGGAAAACGCCCGAGCCCGTATACCGAGAGCGCGCCTTTTTCGCTGACCCGGAGCGACATTTGCCCCCGGCCGGGTTTTTTGAGCGATTCGTTCTCGGCGCGCAGCCTCTCAATTTCCGCTTTCAATTCTTCTTCAGATGGCATGGTGTTAGTCCAGTGATACCACACCCGGCCCCGTGATACGCTGGCTTCTTCCCCCCATGAGCCGGTTCGACGCAGTACTCTTCGATTTCGATGGCGTTCTGATTGACAGCGAGCCCGTACACTGGGCCTGCTGGGCGGAGGTCCTGGCCGGGGCCGGCGTAGTGCTCGAGTGGGAGTACTACCGCGACTGCTGTATCGGCATCGACGACCGCGAGATGCTGCGCATGATGGCCGCGGCTGCCGACCCGCCGCGCGACTGGCAGGCACTTTGGACGCTCTACCCGGAAAAGAAGAGACTGTTCCGCGCCCGTATGGAAGCCGCGCCGCCTTTTACCGCGGGCCTCGACGGCCTGCTTTCGCGCCTCGAGGGAAAATATAAGCTGGCCGTGGTGAGCTCCAGTTCGTGCGCGGAGATCGAGCCGCTGCTCGAATCCGCGAAACTGCGCCATTACTTCGCGACTGTGGTGGGGGGCGAAAGCGTGCCGCGCGGCCGCCACAAGCCGGAGCCGGATCCGTACCTGCTGGCGGCGGAGCGGCTGGGGGCGCGCGCGCCGCTGGTGGTGGAGGACTCCGATCCGGGGGCGGCCAGCGGGCGCGCCGCGGGATTCGAAGTATTGCAGGTGCGCAGCCCGGCCGAGGTTCCGGCGCGGGTGCTCGAGTCGATTGCCGCGGATTAGCCGGAGCTGACGGACGTGGAAATTTACCTGGTGGATGGCACCTACGAGCTGTTCCGCTACTTCTATGCGATGCCCTCGGCACGCGACGACGAAGGGCGCGAGGTGGCGGCGGTGCGGGGCGTGCTTTCGTCGGTGCTCGGCATGATCCGCGGCGGCGCGACGCACATTGCGGTGGCCACCGATCACGTCATCGAATCCTTCCGCAATGGCCTGTGGCCGGGGTACAAGACCGGCGCCGGCGTGGATCCCGCGCTGCTGTCGCAATTCACGCTGCTCGAAAATACGTTGTCGGCGGCGGGCGTCGTGGTCTGGCCGATGGTGGAGTTCGAGGCGGACGATGCGCTCGCCGCGGCGGCGGAGGCGGCAGCCCGCGACCCGCGCGTGGACCGTGTGATCGTCTGCACTCCCGACAAGGACCTGGCGCAATGCGTGCGCGGCACGCGGGTGGTGCAGTTGAACCGGCGCACCCGCGTCACGCGCGACGAAGCCGGCGTGATGGAGAAGTTCGGCGTGCCGCCCGAATCCATTCCCGACTACCTGGCGCTGGTGGGCGATGCGGCCGACGGCTACCCTGGACTGCCCGGCTGGGGCGCCAAATCATCGGCCGCGGTGCTGAAGAAGTTCCTGCACCTCGAAGCCATTCCGCCGGACCCGAAGGACTGGCACGTGGATGCCACGGGCGCCCCCGGCCTGGCCGCGACTCTTGCCCGCGAACGCGAACGCGCGCTGCTGTTCCGCACGCTGGCCACGCTCCGCACCGATATCCCGCTCTTTCAAAGCGTGGATGAGCTCGAGTGGAACGGGCCCAAGCCGGAATTCACGGAACTGGCCGCACGCCTGGACCGGGCCGCCCGTGCGGGGGCATCCAAATCCCGAAAAGGCAGGAGCGCCCCCTGACGGTTTTCGTACGCCTGCCGCCGGTTCTGTGAAACGCGGAACGCTGTCGCCGGCAGGCCCGGTTTTAGCATGAGAACAGGAGGGAAGATGGCATATTACCGTGATAATCCAAGCCTGTTCGGAACCGGTTCGCGGGGTTTCGGCACTACGTGGAGTTACGGCGGAGGCGAGCGGGGTTACAACGGCGACCTCGACCCGCTGGACGCCGACGCCCGGCGCGGGCAGCACGCCGGCCGCGGTCCAAAAGGATACCAGCGATCCGACGAGGCCATTCGCGAAGATGTGTGCATGCGCCTGTGCGATCATCCCGACATCGACCCGAGCGAAGTGGAAGTGCGGGTGGACCAGGCCGAGGTGACGCTCAGCGGCACGGTGGAATCGCGCAACATGAAACGCATGGCCGAAGACGTCGTCGACCACGTGTCGGGCGTGCGCGACGTGCACAACCAGTTACGCGTGGCGTAAGGCAGCGTAAGAACGAAGCGGGGGTCGCTCGTAGCGCTTCCCGCATTCCTACCCTTCAGTCCCTTTTCCCCCCTGCGCCTGCCACCTTGCAGAAGAGGCGAACCCCGTATACCGTATGAATTAGGGTAACCGGGCCTTTTTAGCTTCGTAGGCTCCGGGAAAGGGTGAAGCTATGTCCGACACGAGACGAACCTTTCTGCACTCGGCTGCCGCGGCGGCTGCCGCGGCGGCGGCCGGTTTCGCCGGAGCCGCAGCCGCAACGCCGCAAGGCAGGCCGCAGCAGCCGGCCGGTCCTGCCAAGCCCGCATCCGAAGTCCAGGTTCCCAAAATGAAGTTCGGCAAGGCGGAGATCAGCCGCCTGATTTGCGGGTGTAACTGCTTTTACGGGTACGCGCACTTCAACCAGACTCTGGGCACAGTGATGCGTGAGTACTTTACCGCGGACCGGGTGTGCGATGTGCTGCACCAATGCAACCGTTTCGGGATCAACGCCTTCAACTACTTTCCGGGTGCGCGCGCGCCGCAGGATCTGGAACGGTTCCAGGCGGAAGGCGGCAAGATGGAGCTGATCGTCCAGGGCAACATGGACGATGCCGGCGAGCTCGTCAAGGCGCTGAACCCAATTGCCATCTACCGCCACGGCGAGAACACCGATCGCGCCTACATGAGCGGCCAGCTCGCGAGCGTCCGCGAATGGTGTAAGAAGGTGCGGGACCTGGGCGTGATGGTGGGCGTCGGCACGCACAAGCCCGAAGTGATCGCGACGGTGGAAGAGGAAGGCTGGGACGTCGATTTCTACGCCGGCTGCGTTTATGACCGCACCCGCACCCAGGACGAGTGGAAGAAGGTGCTGGGCGGCGAACTGGTCGAAATGCAGGGCGAGTGCTACCTGCAAAGCGATCCGGCCCGCATGTATAAGGTGATGCGCGCCACTCCCAAACCGTGCTTCGCCTTCAAGATCCTGGCTGCCGGCCGCGTGGCGAACGCGGAGGCCGCTTTCAAAACCGCCTACGAGAGTATCAAGCCGACCGACGGCGTTTTCATCGGCCTGTTTCCCCGCGCCAAAGACGAGGTTCGGGAAAACGCCGAGCGCGTGCATCGTCTGCTGCTGCGAGGGTGAAGCGCCAACCGAGGCGGCCTCCGTCCCGTGCGTTGTTTTCGAGTGATCCGCAGGCCGTACAATACGTTAGATGGTGCCGCACGGGGATTTCGAACTGGATGAACAGCCATCGCGGACCGAGAGGCTTTGGAGAATCCAGCGGATCGGCTGGGTGGCCATGCTCCTGTTCGTCGCCGGCGCAATTCTCGGCCTCTTCGGAGCAGGACCGCTCGATCATGCGTACGTTCGCCGCAACGGACTCGAAATCGCTTATTCGCGCTTCCAGCGAATGACCAGTGAGGCGAATCTCGAGGTGACAGTACTCCGTGCCCCGGCCGACATGACGCGCGTCTGGGTGGATCAAAACTACATCGGACAATTTGAAATCAGCAGCGTGACGCCCCAGCCTGAGTCGACAGCGTCATCGTCGGGTCAGGTGCGATACGCGTTTCGAAGTAAGGCCGGAGAGCGACTGGTGGTCTCGATCCGGTTGCGGGCAAGCGAAGGCACGTTCGGGCCGGTAACCGGCAAGCTTGGTGTTGACGATGTAGGAGAAGCGGCCTGGTGGCAGTTGATTTGGCCTTAAGGAGACAGAATCCATGGATGCAGTTATCCGTGCAACGACGATTTACTTCTTCGTGTGGCTGGTCTTCCGGCTCGCCGGGAAACGAACCCTCTCAGATGCGACTACGTTTGATTTCGTGCTGCTGCTGATCATCGCCGAAACGACCCAGCAGGCGCTGCTCGGGGATGATTATTCGCTGACCAACGCCTTTCTGCTAATCACAACACTGGTTGGTATCGATATCGCCCTGTCGCTGCTCAAGCGGAAATTCCGGCAGCTTGGACAAATTATGGACGGCGCACCGCTGCTGATCGTCGATAACGGCCGTCCGCTCGAAGAACGGATGGCGCGGGCGCGTGTGGACCGGCAGGATGTTCTTGAAGCCGCGAGGCGCCTGCAGGGACTCGAGCGCATGGATCAGATCAAGTATGCGGTCCTGGAGCAGAGTGGCGGCATCTCGATCGTGCCAAAGGCCACTTAGTCCGAGCGGGGCCTTCAATGAGGCTGCGATCACGCTGAAATGAAGCCGGATTCGAACGGGGAAGCCGCCGCACTGTGCCGTTTGCGCGGTGCAGTTTGTAATCGCTCCTTTTTCGTTCCCGCTGACCACACTGTTCCCGGCGTGAAACTACTGGAAAGCACTACCAATCCGGAAAAGAGAACTGCGTACGGCACCGCGTTCGCGGATCTCCTTTGGCGCATGGGCCACCCCCAGCAGGCTCGGCCACAATATGAAGCCGCTCGGGCGGTCGCAGCGAAGATTGTTGATCCAACTAAACGAAAGCAATCGCTTGCGTCGATCAAGGTCTCCAGTTCGTGTCAGATCCACCGCCGAATCTTGTCTCTGCAACTCCAAGTCCGAGCCCCCGCGTCAACGTCCAGGATTCACCAATTCCGCCTTTCCCGATAACTGCCGGCGGGTTCCAGGATCGGAGCAAGAGCGGCGATAATGCTGAGTCGGCTTTGGTGGATGCATGGCTTGCGGCTGAGCGGACGGATGAGGCAGTCGCCGCTGCGCGAAGGATCGAGGATCCAGAACGACGAGTGAGTGAGTTGCTGAGCCTTGCGCGCAGTCTATTGAACGACGCCGGGGCACCAATCTTCTAGAGACCTTCATCTCCGAGGGTATCGGTTCTGAAGTGGCATTTGGCAAGCCAGGCAGCGAAATGCCAGCCCTCGTCTTTTCCACTATACGAGTTCAATCGTGACGCGGCGGCCTACCATCGCGGCCGCTCGCTGCAGACTTGAAAGCGTGATGTCGTCTTTTGCGCTGAGGAGCCGGTCAACTTGCGTGCGGCTTGTCTTCAGCAGCGTTGCCATCTTGTTCTTCGATATTTTTTTCTTCTTCATGGCCTCGGCGAGTTGCCACGCCACGCCTTCCTTGACCGCCTGCGCTTGCGCCTCCTCGAAAATGCCCTCCTCTTTGAGGAAGTCATCGACGCTCGATCCCATCTGTTTCTTGCTCATTGCTCCAACTCCTTCTTGCGCTTCCGCGCCAGCGCCAAATCCTCATCTGGCGTTGCGCGGGTTTTCTTGATGAACCCATGCAGCGCTACCAGGTGCTCACGGTAAACGCAGAGCAACACGCGCGCCGTGCGCTTCGTCGGCCATCTCGCGTACCGTACTTAGTACATTGTACCTTAAAATGTGCAGCCAGCCGTTATGGCCTCGGGGCCAAGCTCGCGCATCAATACATCGAGCGCATGCCGCGTGAACTCTTGGTCGGTCATGGCTCTCGTTCCGAGGCCTTCGCCAGGTACAACTCCACACGATCCGTGGTCCAGGTCGCCACGCCGCAGCCGAAGAAGTCGGTATCCTCAGTCCAAATCGCGCAGCCCAGCGCGAGCGCGGCGGCCAGGACAGGCCAGTCATCTTCGTCTCGGCGGGCAATGCGCTGGCGGGCGACATGCTCGAAGCTTCGATAGGTCTCGGCTTCGACGACCTGCACCACGCCGGCAAGTTGATCCAGAATTGCCATGGCAGGAGGCACCGGCACTTTGCGTCGCTCCAAGATCTCCGGGAGTTCTTCGCGCGCTTCTTCGAATGCTGTGTCCGGCGTAAGGAACTCAACCTGCCCAGCGTACTTACGCAACAACGCGAGGACGCGCGACCCGAGCACCGCGCGAATCAGGATGTTCGCGTCGAGCACCAGCATTGGCTAGCTCTTCCGCGTCCGGCGTTCGCGCCGCAGCTTCTTGAAGTCCGCGACGATCTCGTCTTCGCTCGTTCCAGCCGCCGCAATCAACTCCTGCACCTTCTCTCCCGCAGTGCGAAGAGCTTCGAGATCCGCCTGGCTCGGTTTGGGCTTCGTCGGGATGTAGATCCCAATCGTGGCGCCGTGGCGAGTGATGGCGACGGGCGTCTTCGACTCGAGGTAGTCCGCTAGGTTCTCCCGAAACTCCCGAATTCCAACTTTGGTTGTCTGCATGGCCACCTCCCGATTGTGTACACAATGATAACACAGGCAGAAGATGGCTTCCCGCGCATGGCGCGGGCGGTTCCAAGGAGCGGACATTTGCGGACCTCTCGAGCATCACAGCCGCTACCCGCAGAGTTCCGCAAAGATCCGCAGAAGTCCGCAATCCATGCCATCGACAGCGGAAAGCGGTAGTGGAACATAAAGGAAACGTCCGACACCGTGACGATGGAGCGCACCTTTTCGCCGATGCTTCAACTACTTGGGCAGTGGGACGCTTGCGCCCCACCGTCGGACACCTGTCCGACACCGGCGAGCGAATCTCACGAGTCTTTATCGTGCACCGCCGTCTAAATGCGTCGCGAGCATCTTGACCGCAGTCCAAACCCGCTGCACACTGTAGTCAACTGCGCGGCGCCCTGCGGGCGGAAACTGGAATCGACCTGCTGACTTCCTGCTGACAAGAGCCCCTTATGCTTTCGACCAGGAGACGCCCTTCAAGGTTAACCGCAATCAGCAGGACTACTACCGGGTCGATCTGCCGCCGCGCCTGTTCCTCGACGGCAAGCGCCGTTCTGTTATGGCCAAGACCCGCCGCGAGGCGATCGAAAAGGCCGAAGCCCTCATTGCCAAGCGCAAGAAGGGCCTCAACACGGATCGTGCCAAAGCCACCGTCGCCGAGTTCCTCACGCGATTCCTCGACTACTACCAGACCGAAGGTGGCGTCGCGCTGCGCACCTGGCAGGATTACCGTTATCACATCGAGACCAACATTGTCCCCGCCATCGGCGCGCTGCCGCTCGGCGACCTGAAGCCTCTGCAGGTGGACGAGTGGCTCCGCGGCCTGCGCGAGCGCGGACTCGGCGACCGCACCATTGACTACGCGCACTCCGTGCTGCGCCGCGCCCTGCAGTTCGCCGTCGAATGGGAGATCCTGGACCGCAACCCCGCCGGCGCGCGATTCCGTGCCGCCAAGCGCAAGCGCACCGTGAAACCCGGCGGCAAGAAGACCCGCTTCCTCGATCCAGACGAGACGCGCCGCTTCCTCGAAGCCACCAAGGGCGGCGCGCATGAGGCTCTGTACGCCATCGCCATCACCAGCGGCATGCGGCCCGAGGAAGTCTACGGGCTCCGCTGGCGTGATGTCGATCTCGACAATCGCAAGCTGACCATCAATCAGGTTGTCGCCAAGACGCGCCGCAAGAAGGGCGACAACTGCGCCCGCATCGAGTTTGGCCCGCCCAAGACCGACAAGAGCCGCCGCACACTCGACTTCCCGCCGTTCGTTGCCGCCCTTCTCGCCGAGCACCGTGGCGAGGTCCACGAAATGCGCCGCTTCGCGGGCGACCGCTGGCAGGATCACGGGCTCGTCTTTCCGTCCCAGGTTGGCACGCCGCTCGAAGAGCGCAACGTCCTGCGGCGGTTTCAGAAGGTCTGCGAAAGCATCGGCCTGCCGCGCCTGCGCCTATACGACCTCCACCACACACACGCGTCGCTCTTGATCCACGAAGGCGTGCACCCGAAGCGAATCTCCGAACGGCTCGGACATTCGTCGATCAAACTGACCATGGATACCTACGGCCACCTGTTCGACGGCGCGGACCAGGAGTCCGCGGCGAAGATGGAGAAGCTGTTCGGGCCGGAGCGGCGGGTTGTGCCGATCGCACCACGCAAGGCATCATGATTCTGTTTCGTCGTTTTCACCGTGTCGTCACTTGCTCTCTTCAGTTCCCAGCACGTGACGGAGCGTAAACTGGTGTTACCCGTCAATTCTTCATCCCTTCAACGAAGATCAACGTTGCCGTGCAACCATACAGGGCGGATCGATGCCATCGATCCACTTGTGACCGTCCCAGTAGCTACGGTCGCACGCGATCATTGTGGCTAGGAATTCGAGATCTTCCAGCCTTTGGAGCGGTTCGTATGCGCCAGTAGGTGATGCTAGTCGCCACCGACCACCACGAGAAGATGCCGTGAAGTGACTTTCAATTTCGTCGCCTGGGATCGGTTTGCCAATTGGAAGTCCATCGGTGTACAAGACGCGGGATCGAACCGTGATGGACTCCCTTTCTTTCTTCCACGTGCCGACGCTCACCGTATGGCTGTCGCCACGCGAAATGCTAATGGCTCCATCCTTCTGGCGGATAAGGAAGCAGAACACGGTCGCGAACGCTCCGGACGGGTTGAGTACGATAATTTCGGCTTGCGCTATCTTTTTGTTCAGTTTGGGTTCGCGGGGCGGCGATTCCCATTTCAGCGGATGGCGAACGAGAACCCAATCAGGTCGAATCGGCCAAGTCTGACCCACTGCCCTATCGTGTAGAAGCAACGCCGCTAAGACCAGAAGAAGCTTCGCGCCCATGCCCGCATAGTATTCTCACAGCGTGCTTAACGCAAGGGCGAGTACCGAATCTGTCAACGAATAGAGAAGTGCGCATCCACGGCGTCATTTTCGTCCTGGGCATTCTAGCTACTTTCCCACTTAAAATTCGGCACGCAAGCCCCTCGTTTTCAAGAGGGCGATGCGCGGCTGGTTGCTGATCCAGACGCAGTCCTCGTCCCGAGATGCCGCACCAATCAGGCTCCGACTCGCGGAGTCATTAAAAACATTTTGTTCGAAAAATGTGTTGACCTGCTTTTGGCGAGAATGTATCATCTATACTGATGACACGAGAGCAGGCCATCCGCAAGCGGGAAGAACTGGCGGGGCAACTCTCTTCCGCCGGTGACGTCCTCCGCGGCTCGCTACTCCAGCGCACCATCCATCACTCCTCGGGATGTCAAAAATGCGCCCGCGGTGAGGGCCATCCGCTTTGGGTCCTCACAGTGGGTTATCCCGGCGGAAAGACTCGCCAGGTGAGCGTGCGTCCCGAGCAGGTTCCTCTGGTTCGTAAGGCGATCGAAGACTATCGTGATTGCAAGCAGACGCTGGAGGACATCAGCGAACTGAATCAATTTCTGCTCCGTCTGGATCGCGACGAATCCAGAGAACAGGAGCGCCAGCCGTGATCGCCGCACGTCGCCTGCAGCGCAATTTCGCCGATGGCTTCATCGCCGAGGCAGTGGAGGATCTCTGGGAACCCTGGATGCGCCACGCCGATAAAGCCCTGGAAGATGACGCCCTGCTGGTTATCATCCAGCAAGAGTTGGCGAAACGCTGCAAGAAGAGCAAGACCCGTGGCCGCAAGGCAACGCCGGCCGAGGTAGTGCTCAGAATGCTGCTGTTGAAGCACGTGCGCGATTGGAGTTACGAAGTGCTATCGCGGGAAGTGCGCGCCAATCTGGTCTATCGCGAGTTCACCCGGATCGGCGGAGACAAGGTTCCGGATGACAGGACAATGGGGAACCTGGCTCGTCAACTGGGGCCGCAGGTGATCGAAAAGTTGCATCGGCGGGTAGTGGAGATCGCCCAGGAAAACAAGATCGCAACGGGTCGTAAGATGCGGGTCGATACGACGGTGGTGGAGACCGACATCCACTATCCAACCGATAGCTCATTGCTGGGTGACGGGGTGCGCGTGCTGACGCGCATCATGAAGAAAGTCACCGCGGTGGCGGGCAAGGTAGGCACGCAGATGCGCGACCGCAGCCGGTCCGCCAAGTTGAAAGTCTTGGCGATTGCTCGCGCCAGCCGGAACAAGACGGATCAAGGGCGGCAGAAGATGAAGAACGCCTATCTCCAACTTCTGGAAATCACCAGCCGGGTTACCGGGCAAGCGAAGAAGTTTTCGCACGAGATTGCCAAGCGGGTCAAGCGGGGCAATCTGTCCGTAATGCACAAAGCCAAAAAGCAACTCGATGAGATGATTCCTCGCGTCCAGCAGGTGCTGCTCCAGACACGGGAGCGAGTGCTGCGCGGCAACACCAAGGCCGAAGGAAAGCTACTCAGCATTTTCGAGACACACACCGAGGTGATCCGCAAGGGCAAGGCGCATAAGCCCAATGAGTTCGGCAAACTGGTCCTGATTCAGGAGGCGGAGAACCAGATCATTACGCACTACAAAGTGTGTGAGCAACGCCCGGCCGACGCGACATTGTTAGAGGGATGCCTGGAGCAGCACGTTGAACAGTTCGGACGCGCCCCGGAACGCGTGACGGCGGACCCCGGATTCTTTTCAGCCGCTAACGAATCCAAAGCGCACCAAATGGGAGTCAAGCGAGTCTCGATTCCGAGCCACGACACCAAGAGCTCCGTGCGCAAACAGCGACAGAAGCAGCGTTGGTTTAAAGAACTTCAGAAGTGGCGTACCGGCTGCGAAGGCCGCATCAGCATCCTCAAACGGCGGCACGGGTTGCGGCGATCGCTCTACCGAGGACCGGACGGCATCCAGCGCTGGGTCGGCCTTGGCGTGATCGCCGACAATGTCATTCATATCGGAACCAACTTGGCCGAGCAAGCACGCCAGCGGTAAAAATACCGTTACGCCAGGTGCCCCGCTGCGGATCTCTTCCCCCAACACCCAACCGAAACACGCTTCTGAATCCACCGCCCGCTCTCCGCCCATGCCTGAACATCACCCCATCCGGTCACAGCAGATGCGTCCATGCCAACTTTCCGAATTTTAAGTGGGAAAGTAGCTATAGCTAGGTCAAACCCGGCAATCCGACCCGAGCACGTGCGGGAGCAGAGGGCTCCCGCGGCGCAGTCAGTGAGACGAGGAGTAGAAAGGCGGCGCCCGGCGACTTGCTGACAAATCTGCTGACAAAAACACCAAAGCCCGCCAGTGGCGGGCCTGTGATTCATTCATTTTAGACTGGAGCCACCCGCCGGGATCGAACCGGCGACCTGCCGATTACGAAACACTCCAGTCATCGCAATTGATTGAAAATGCAATCCGCCATCGACTGTTTGCGTCGGGGTTTGGGCGGGTTGGGGCACAAGTTGAACAGGTTTCTGAACAGGTCAGCGGGCATACAGCAAACGGAAACACCGCCGCGGCAGAAGTTGAACAGGTCCACCACTCAGCCGTTTCGGACGGCGTCCGGGCCGAATGTGCCCCACCTTTGGTCGTGGATTCAATCCAGGCTCGGGCACAGAGAGGTGGATCGTGAGTTCCGGAGCCGCGCCCCGGGCGAACATAAAACAAAATTGCGCCGGCCTCGACCGGGCCAGCTCAGTTCTGCAGGACCGTTTCGCTGAGTTCTACGTTTCGCGACAGCGATTGCGACAAGCCGAGAGCATCCAGCTTGTCCGAGATCGGCGCGAGGCGGGATACCAACGGCTCGGGTTTGCCTCTCGCCCTTTTGTGCTCTGTGGATTGCCGGTGAGACGTCCGCCCGGTTCTGCTCTGGTGTACGAGCGGCGGAACGGTCACTTCACACTCCAGATCACCGGACATCCCGATTTCGGCTTGCCCTTCGGCCAGGATCGCCTTGTCCCGATATTCCTGGCGACACTGGCTGTGCGTCAGCAGAGCCAAACCATTCGTTTCAAGTCGGCCGCACAGATGCTCGATATCTTCGGAATGGCAAAGGGAGGTAAAGAATATCGCAGGTTGGTTGCGGCCTTCGAACGGATCTTCGGCGCAACTATATTCTTCGGCACTGAGGCGACCAGCAGACAGGCGCGCGTGGTCCAACGTTCGAGGTTCAACTTCCTGAGCGAGGCCCGGATCTGGTACAACCGCAGTCCAGCCCAGGAGGTGATCTCCGGTGATTTTGAAAACGTCATCGTGCTGAGCGATGAGTTCTACAAAGAAGTGATGGCTCATCCGATCCCTGCGGACATTGAAGCCGTCAAGGCATTCGGCTCTGCCCCAGCGGTACTCGATCTGTTCATGTGGCTCACGTATCGGTGCTTCACCGCGAAGTCCGAAGAGCGGATCCCACTGTTCGGGAACTTCGGTCTCACGGCACAGTTGGGATCAATCGAGTACAGTCGGCCGCGGCGCTTCCGCGCGATGCTCGAACAGTGGCTGACGCAAGTTCGCGCCGTCTGGCCGGAGTGTCCGGCGCAAACGTGCTCGGATGGCCAGTATCTGCGTGTCTGTCCGGCAACGGCAGTGCTGCCGAAATCGAGTTGAGGCCGCTCGGGACTTTACGTGCGCAACGCGGTGTGATGAGGGTACCGTGGACGTCTCGTCCATTGCAGAGAAAGTTGTTTCGGCCATCACCCCCGATCGCGGATCAGCGCCGGCGCAGTCCCGGAGGTCTCAAATCGGTGGATGAGCCAATCGGAGGGCATCACGGTGACGCGTCCCGGGTTTCGCAGGTCCCCTCCGCAACCCGCGAGGGCTTGCCACAAGCCATTCGCCCCGCCGGCACGGGACTTTGCGTGCGGGGTTGGAGACTCTTGTGAACGTCGATACTTGCGCGTCCGGCGCCGTGGAAGAGGCGGGGTACGATCGGGAACAAGTATCCCATAGAGGGGCAATCGATCCTTTAGAGGGGTGAATACAGCATGTTGATCACGCAAGGCAAATCTCAGCAGCAAACCCTGTCGATCCGGGTTTCCGACTCCTTACGAGAATTCCTTGAACTGGCGAGGGAGTTCATCACCGACGGTCGTGGCGAGGCGGTCTCGATATCCGACGTCGCCAAGCTCCTCCTGGAATCGGCGAGGCGGGATCGCCTTGATTTCCGGTTGGAAGCCGCCGAACTGCAGCAGTCGCCAACGTCTTCACTCCTGCACGTCCGACAGAAATGGGAGCAGGAGCAAGCCCTTTCTCGGGCGGAGTGGGTGTTCCTCGCCCGGTACGTGCAGGTCGCCTGCGAAGAGCAATCGGGGTACACGACGGCCCCCGGCCCAGGCTCGTTCATCGCCCTCCTCGAAGCACTGCTCGCAGTGCGCTCCCTCCGGACCGGCCGGGGTGGCGGCCTTGATCGATTCTACTTGGGGAACCTCGACGTGCCGGTGGCTACCGTCTTCAACGAGCGCCAATTCGACCCGGAACTTCTGCCACGTACCGTTCAAGATCTGATTCAGAGCCTGCGTCAGGGGGAGACCTCGCCGAAGGGGGTGGTCTTTGCCGGGCGCAACCTCTACGTTGCCTTACGAGATGAGGCCGTGAACGATGTCGTCGCACTGAATCGAAGCTTGACGGCCTACTTGGGAGTCCTCTTTCGGCTTGCTGCTCGCGGGCATTGGATTCGGGAGGGACGTCCGTTGCGAATGTCCCGTGAAGTTCCAGCGGCGGCACAAGCAATCGAATCGCCGGAATCAGGACCGTTCCAGGTTACAGCGTCTATGCAAGATGGCGCCGAGCTCACCGTGCTTATCGACATGCGCCATCGCGGCGTAAGGTACCCGCTCGGATCGTACCCGGAGATTCGAGAGTTCGAAGCCATGCTACGCCAGCTTGACTGCGGACAGGTTTGGAATGGCGGACACTTCTCCGCGACCACGGACGCGATCGGGACAGAAGGGCAGCCGCTGTTTGTCTTTGGCCGTCGCGCCGACGGCGTGCTGTTCACTTTCTCGGAAACCGAATGGCGCTGTCTCGACGGACTTCTCAAGCAGACCTTCTCACGGCCCGAACTCCGGGCGTTGATTGATCGGCTCTCGCTCGAATACGGCGATATTTAGGCCTCAGCCCGCTGAGAGGGAAGAAACCTCAGTTCCTGCTGACAGTCTGGTCCGTCGCCGGGGTCGCCGGATCACCGTGGCTTCCCTGATGAGCCGCCAGCCGTTCCGTGCCCGAGTTGCGCTGAGTACGAGTGCGACCACCTCTTGAATCTCGGGCCGGGGAAATGAAAAAGCCGCATCTGGCATCTTCTCGACGAAGGCGATTCTCGATTTGCGGTCTCCGTGGAGGACCGCCCGGGAGTATGCCTCGCACGCGTATGCAAAGAGCTCGCGATGGCAAAACTCGATATCGACGAATCGCTCCTGGCCCCGCCGGACTTGGAAGCCGTTGTGGGTGGGCTTCAAGTAGTGCAACATATGCGCAGCCTCGTGAACCACGACATCGCTGTACGGGTCGTCTGTCTGGTACGCGGACCATCTCACGTGCGCATAGTCGCCAGCCAACCCGTCACAGCCGACGTTGATATCGTTTGGCCTGAGCCCGTAGTCCTCGAACAGGGACCAAAGGACCCGCCACGCCGATCCCATGAAACACGTCGATAGCTCCGCTTCAAGGGCCATCCTGGTCCCCGGCAGATTCAGGATGAATGTCCGCGCTGTGATCTCGCGCAATGCGACGTCGCGCCAGTCAGCCTGCACCAATCCACTCACCATGGGCTCGATTCGCTGCCGGATCGTGTCCGGCGAGACGAGCGGATTCGCCTGAGCTTCCGCGGGAAGCAGATCGGCGAGGCGGTCCAACAGGTTCTGAAGGGCAGCCTTTGTCGCCCGAGAATACGCTTCATCCTCTTTGAATTGAGCGAGGGAGAAGCGTCCGGAACCCGCTCCTTCCCAGGTCTCTTCTCCGGTGCGCAGGAACCGTTCGATGAGCATCGCCGACAATCCGCCTGGGGCAGCCGCCTGCTGTGCGGCATCTCGAATGCGCTGATCGACCGCCTGCGACTTGGCGTGGTCCAAGGGTTTTCGTGTGGCCATGGGGCGCGAAACCATCGAATGTAGCACGACCTTCATTACCGCAACGGGATGCCAAAATGTGTACAGTAAGTTCGCCACATGGGAACACCTAAACTTGGGATGCGTGAATTCCGCGAGAATCTCGCGGGCTGTCTTGAATCCGGGGCGCCCCTGGCGATCGTGCGCCATGGCGAGACGATAGGGTTCTACATTCCCGCGCAGAAGCGCAGACGAAAAGCCGAAGTGGAGGCCCTGCGCGCAGCAGGGAAGGATCTGTATGAGATGATCGCTTCCTGGAGCGCCAGCGAAGACGAGTTGATGGAGGAGTACAAGGGAGTCCGCCGGGCAGCGCCCGAGAAGAAGGGCAATGCAGAGTAAAGCGCTCGTCATTGACGCCAACATCCTCGACGTGGCTTACGCCGAAGCAGAGGAGCTTGCCCGCTCTTGTCGTCAGGCGCTGCGGCGATCCGGATAAGGCGCTCCGATTCCTGCGGTCGCTTCGCGGGCTTGTGGATCTGATCGGGAGCGAAGTCTACAGCCATTTCGAGAGCACCGCGCGGGAACGGCTGGGCGACAGGGATCCGGACGACTGGCCGATACTGGCTGCCGCGTTAGTTAGCCATTGGCTGTCCGATCTGGACGGAAGACACCGACTTCTTCGGATGCGGTGTTCCGACCTGGACGACCAGCAGAGTCTCCGTGTTTCTGCGCGAGGCTTCAGCCCAGCCATCAGCTTCAGCCCTGCTTGATAAAGGCTGGCGCCTTCCAGCCATTCCTCTCGGAAATCTCGGAATGAGGTCGGCTCTCGGGAACGTCCGGCAGACCTGCGAGATAGATCGCGTCTGTCTGGTGGTTCACGTAGGCCTCGAACACGTAATCGTTCCAGTATTCCGTGGTAGGTCCGTACTTCATGTGACGTTCATAATCCGCGAAGTCACCATTGGCCGGGAGCGTTCGGCGGAAGTAGGCGAGCCACTCGCTGAAGTCTGGATACACCACGACATATGGCGTCGTGAAGACCACGTGTTCCTGGCCCTCTGGAAACGGCGGAGGAAGCAACCGGATGTACCAGTTCTCGTTCTTCCGGCCTTTGTAGCCAGCCGGAACGGTTGCGCGGCAGACGGCGCCGGTCACGAGGTCCTCGAGAACGCTCACGTCGCCTTCTCTTCCGCGATGAATGTAGAAGCTCATTCGCGAATCCTGCATGAGACGCATCAGGCGCAGCAGGTCGGCGTGCATGCCGAAGGCGGCGCCGACGTCCAATATGATGGCGCCTATAGTCTCGTTGGCCGGTCCCGCACAAGCGTCGAAGAATGCCCAGCAGCTGAAGTAGGACGTCGTCAACGGGCTCATCGGCGCCGCGCTCGGCATGTACAGGTCCTCCGCCCTGGAGATGATGTCCACAAAGGGCGCCATCTCCTTCAGGGCGGTGAGTTGCTCCGACATGACCGATGCTTGGTTCTGCGTGTAGACGTAGGCGGCGTGAGCCGGATGAAAGCCCGCCAAGTCCTTCTGACTCACAACCGTCTTCTGCAGTTCCTCCGCAATGCGGCGGCCGGCAATCACATTCTTGATGTTCACGACCTTCCGCTGCCCGTGCAACTTCATCTTCGCCAGGATCCGCTTGGCGATGGGCCTGCCGTTCACCGCACGGTCGGGTTTCTTGTTCTCCATGTCCGTCGCTCTGTTTTTATCGTTCGTGCTGGGTCTGCGCGCTCCGGTGACGCCATCGAGCACCGGCGAATCAGAATGTCGCCAGCCACGCCGGGGTGTTGCGCCGCCATGGCGAGCGCATTCGCCCGGGCCTCCGACTCCACCCCGAGGGTCTGCGCTGCAGCCATGTGATGGTCGAACGCGTCGAGAACGTCGATTCCAGTCAACTCGTAGCCGGAGCCTTCGAGGATTCGCTGGAGCGCGAGTCGGCCCACTTTCAGACTGAAGCTGGCGTCCTTCTTGAGAAAGTCGCGCGATGCGCGGCTCAGCGTACGCGGGTCGGTGCGGCCTCGCTCGGCGAACTCAAGCGCGAGATCGAGGAGGCCGGCGTCTTTCGCTGCGGCAAACCACCGGCCGGGCTCGCCGCTCGATGTAGCAAGGTCCAGCAGGATCTTTTTCGGGTCTTGGGCGGGATACTTCCTGACGATCGCCCGGAACGTCGCGAGGCCGGTTGATGAGGCATTCGCAGTCGATGCGTACTTCTCGTACGCCTCATCCACTCGACCGAGATCGAGGAGGATCTTCTCGCAGGCTGCGTCGATGCTCGCGTCCGGTTGGTTCAGGCCTCGGGACGCGTCCGCGTAGGCCAGGGCCGCATCCGTTCGACCTTCCGATAGCAACGCCTGGACGCCGAATTTGCGGTTGTCCCAGAACGCAAACCTCAGCAGCGCCAGCACCCCGAGCAGTTCCTCATGCCGGCCCGCTGCCAGGAGGCTGGAGAGACATACGCTGGCTCCGCGCACGTAGTTCCCTGGCCGCGGGTCGGACCAGGCGGCCCGGAGCAAGCTCAGGAAGCGGTCCGCCCAGCGCGAGGCAACCTCAACGGAACCGCACAACTCGCCCCACCGGTCCTGGACGACGGACAGGTAATCAACGCCGTCATCCTCGACGGCTTGCCAGAGGCGGTCGAGCCACCGGTCGCGCGTCTTCCGATCCGCAGCCGCCTCAACCGCAATCGGCAGAAGTTCCTGCTGAGCCCAGTACACGGCGCCGCCGAGTGCGCCGGACGAAGTGTCGATATGCTGGAATGCCGGCCAGATCCTCTCCATCAGGGTCACGACGCCATCGCCGGCGGCCACCGGATCTGTTCTGGCGACGCTCTTGATCTCCGCAACGGCTTCCTTCAACCGCTGGCAGGCGAGATGGGAACCCTTCCATCCGAATGCGCGTGTACGAAGCCGGGATTTGAATTCCAGGTGCGTTTGGCCACCATCGACAGAAGACATTCTGGCACACTGCGCGTGCCCGCGACAGAGTCGGCAGGAGACCGCGAGTAAACGAGGAGCACGCCAATGAAGGAAACGATCACGAAGTATCGGAAGACGGATGGGCGCCTTTCATGGGGCTATCAATATCGGAGGGAGGGCCGACAATTCGCGAAATCCGGCTTCCCGACCAGGTTCGACGCCTGCAAGGCGCTCGGCGCCGCTTTGGCCAGACACGAGATGCATGACGCGAGCCCACGGCAGTGGGACACCCGCAACCTGGCGGAGTATGTCCGGTACTGGCTGGATAGCCACGCCGCGCTGCGATGCGGACCGAAGACCCTCGAGCGATACCGCCAGCTTGCAGAGTCCCTTGTCCGGCTGCTCGGCGGAGTTCCGATTCTCGACTTGAGGCCGGGCGTAATCCAAGAAGCGGTCAACATCCTGCTGCTGCGCGGCGGCGCGCCCACTGAGGCCCATCCCGACGGACGTCCACTTGCGGCCAAGACTGTCCACGCGACAGCATCACTGCTGTTCACCTGCCTCGGCGACGCGGCACGCCTGGAGCACATCCCTGCGAATCCGATGGCGGACAGAAAAGTGATACTCCCAAAACGCCCGAGACCCGACCCGTCGGTCATGGAGGCCGACGCGCTGGGCAACATCTTCAAACATGCCCTCGGTACACGCCTCTATCCATTCGTCGTAACCGCGGCTTGCTCCGGCTGCCGCCGCGGCGAACTGCTGGCCTTGACCTGGGCAGATCTCGACTTCGGAATGGGTATGATGACGGTTTCGAAAAGCCTTGAGCAGACCAGAGCCGGCCTGCGGGTCAAGTCCACCAAATCTGGCGGCTCCCGTAGTATTGGTCTGGACGACTTCGCGCTTGCCGTCCTGACGACGCATCGAATGGGCCAGGCCGGAGACAAGCTGGCTTGCGGATCTGCCTATCAACCCAACAACCTGATCTTCTGTCAGCCGAATGGCGACTTCTATTCCCCCGATCACGTCGGCACGCGGACCAAGGCCCTACTGCGAAAAGCCGGGTATCCGAACTTCTCACTCCATTCGTTGCGCCATTCGCACGCGTCGATCTTGCTGCGCAACGGAACGCCGTTGGCGGTCGTCAGTGAACGCCTGGGCCACGCAAACCAGGACATCACGCTCGGTCTCTATTCGCACAGCCTGCCTGCCGACCGGAAAACCGCTCCGCGAGTGTGGCAAGCGGCACTGGCTGACGTCATTTCGGAATATCGCCTCCGGACAACCGGATAGACGTCTGCCGGCCTGGAAATGGCAACTGCGAAGACGGACTCGAACCCGCGCAGTCCAGCCACCTTGGTCCTCCGCTTCCCTGCCTCGCCAGCCGCGAGACGTTTCAGAGAATGTCGTCGGTCGATATCCGTTATGGGCTTTGACGCAGCTTCGCCGAGATGTTTGACGCTTGACCATACGCCGCCGTCCCAGCATTCAAACTAAAGCTTGCGGGCGCACCCGTGAGTTGCTGGTGAAAACCGGATCTCCACGGCCACATCCACCGCATTGGCGTTGTTGTTCAGCAGAACGGCGACGTAACTTCCGTCAGCCGGTGCTACAAACTCTATCGCGTGCCCGACAGTCTCGAGCGCCTCTGTATAGACCGTCAACGCTTTGGCGGGTCCACACCCGCGACTCGCCCACGCCTCATAGTCAACCATGCTGGCAAAGTGCACGTCGAGAGGAAATTCGGATCGGAAGATGAACTCAATAATCTCGTGTTGGCGAACTTCGAAGTGATACGGCAGCTGATACCGAGGCGGGAGTGTGACCGCTTCGCAGATCATGGTTTTCTCCGTGCGCGCCGGCAAATCGGCATATCTCGATCGAGCCTTTACGTGTTTTGCTGATTCAAGACATTGCAGTCGGACAGTTGGCAGCATTTGATTTCCCCTCCACCGAGTAGAACGCGGAACGGGCCCATCTTCTCACCAGATGTTTTTGAAAGACGAGGCGCAGGTTTTGCGGAAACGTTCAACGTTCGACGAATTCAGCTCGGCTGCACGTGTCGATCCGTCTCAAACGCGATTCTGGGCAGGTGCCCATCTATTTGGACGGTTTTCATAGAATTCGGAATGTCTCCACCATGGTAGCTCTCGACAGGATTGCGGACCATCCGACCACTGCTCCGTTCTGAGATGCTGTTGAGAGAATATTCCGTACATGGCATAATGAGATGTGGCTTGGGAAGTCGAATTCACCGAGGAGTTCGGCGGTTGGTGGGAAACCCTCACAGACGACCAGCAGGATGATGTTGCACATGGTGTCGGTCTGCTCACCGAACTCGGTCCGGCCTTGGGCTTCCCACACAGTTCGAAAGTAAATGGATCGCGTCACCGGCACATGCGGGAACTGCGCACGCAGAGTGCGGGAAAGCCCCTGCGGACGCTGTATGCCTTCGACCCGCTGCGGACCGCCATTCTTCTCTTGGGTGGCGACAAAACAGGCGATGATCGATGGTACGAGAAAGCCGTTCCGCTCGCGGACCGGCTGTATGATCAGCATCTAGACGAGCTGAAGAAGGAGGAAAAACTCTAATGCCAACTCGCAAGTTTCGTGAATTGGTTAAGGCAATGCCCGCGGCGCGGCAGCAGAAGATTGCAGGCCGCATCAGAGAGAGCATGGCATCCATGCCTTTGGAGGAGCTTCGTAAGGCTCGGCAGATGACCCAGGCCAAGCTCGCTGACGCCTTGGGTGTGAACCAAGGCGAAGTGTCGAAAATCGAGCATCGCACCGACATCTACCTCAGCACGCTCGCCGATTACGTTGAGGCGCTCGGAGGGAAGTTGGAGATCCGCGCGGTTTTTCCCGATCGGGAGATGCGGATTACGCAGTTCGAGGAGATTCAGTAAGAGGCAGCGTCTGCTTCGGCAGGTTCCATTGTGCTGAACGCCTCGATGCGCTGAACGCCTCGATTGTTTCGATCACGGGCAACCCGGCGTTCAGTGTCTACAGCGCAACCAAAGCGGCCGTCCGTTCCTTTGAGCGCACCTGGTGTGTCGATTTGAAGGATTGCGGTATAGGGGTGAATGCTCACGCGCGCGGGAATGAAGAAAAGGGGCCATCAAGACATCGCCCCACAGCGCGCGTGGTCCGCTGGCAACGGCACCGCGGGTTTGCTGGTATTCAAGCTTGCCGGTTCAACGACCTGCGCCATCCAACCTCGATCTGTTTCGCTTTCTGCCGCCTCAAAACCTCTTAAGTTATTGATTTTATGGGGCGGAAGACGGGACTCGAACCCGCGACGTCCAGCTTGGGAAGCCGGACGTCTTTTGAATCTAAATCACTTGCGCGTTTCTGTTGCGAATTCCTGAGTCTGCAACGCCTCGTCGAATCAGCATTCCCCCAATCCGACTGCCTGAATGAGGCACAAATGAGACACGTGCGTTGCGCCAGGATGTTGCATCCGCATGTTCGTGTCGGCAGCCTCGGAGAGTGATCTCTAGAGCGCGGCTCGGGTAAACGTTTCGACGGGTGAACCTGGAAGGGAATCGGATCAAATGATCGGAGATAACCAAGTGACGGACAAGGAATACAACCAAAGCCCACCGGCGACGAAACCTGTTGTGTCGGCGAGCGCTTCGGTGCTTGGCAAGAGTGACCCATTAGGGCTTGATTGAAGTGACCCAGGCCGGGAACAGGACTGGGAACAGAGATATACGGGGCATCATCCACGCCGAAGGCGTGTTCGTCGGTTAGGCTGGAAGGACGAGCAGTATCATCCACGCCGCAGGCGTGCGGGGTGGTTTTCCATCATCCGCGCCGGAGGCGCGTTCACCGTGGTGGCGCGGTGCGTGCGAGCTTGTACCGGAGATATTCAAAGTACTCCGGGCTGACGTGCGACGCCAGCACTTCCTCGATGACAGGCAAGAAATAGGCCAGCGAGCGAATCGTGCCCAGAGGCGGTGCTTCGGATGGCCGAATCAGGCGACGCGTAGCGGCCAGCACCAATGCATTTTCGATGACCTTCAGCGAAAGGCCGCGTTGATACAGTTGTATCGCCAGCAGACGGTCGGCACGGCGGACCATTCCCATCGTGCCCGGCGTCTTGCGGTACGCCTCCAGCACCTGACGAACATATTCTTCCTGGCCGTCCATGCTGGACATCCTTAGCCTTGCGGTTCGCGCAATGGTGGACCGTCGATCACGACGGTGTGGCAGTAATGCCGCAACCGGCTCAGCAAGGCCTCTACCATGGGCCGGTTGCCCAGAAAATTGGGCCACTCGTCGTAGACCAGATTCGTGGTGATGATTGTGGGACGCCGCCGGTAGCGTTCTTCCATCAGCTTGAAAAAGATGTTCGACTGCTCCGGTTTCAGATTCAAATATCCAAATTCGTCGATCAAAAGGACGTCCAGCCGCGCCAGACGATTCAGCAACTGCCGCGTCGAACGATCCGCCAGCGACGCATACATTTCATCGAACAGGTCCTGGGCCTTGATAAATTGACACCGGTAGCCGTTCTCCAACGCCTTCATCAGCAGGCCGGAAGCTAATCCGGTTTTGCCAACGGCTGTCTTGCCGACGAATACGATATTTTCCGCCTTAGCGATGAACTCCAGCTCCGCAAACCCGCGGATCTGTTTGCGGTTGACGCCCGGCTGGCGCGCGAAGGGGAACGTCTCCAGCGTCCAGCGCTCGGGCAGCTTGGCGCGCTGGATGCGCCACTCCAGTGCGCCCTCCTGCCGGGCCTGAAACTGCGCGCGCACCAGACGCGTGACAAAGTCCGAGTAGCTGATGTCGTCCTTGTCGGCGGCGCGCAACTGTTCGTCATAGATCTCCAGGATGCGCTTGAGCTTGAGGTTCTTCAGCAGTTGTTCCAGTTCTTCAGTCATCGTCCGGCCCCTCATCGAGCAGAAAGTATTCGCGCGTTACGCGGCGCAGGATCATCCTCTCCAGCCGGTCCAGATCGTAAAGCCCATAACGGGCGGCCTCTTCGACCGCTCCCACCAGCGGTTCGCGCGGATACTCGCGCACAAACCGCAGCAGTTGCCGCAGGGCAAGCGTGACCACCTTGCGGCTGCGCTGTTTCAACCCCATGACGTAGTCGGCCAGTTCCGGCGCGGCGGTGACGATGGCCAACTCTTCGGGATGCGGATCGGGACGTGCGTCTCTGTGACCGCGCGGCGGGCGGTGCTCCGCCAGCATCACGCGCTGGTGCTCGGCTTCGGCGATGCGCCGGTGTGTCACCAGCCGGCGGGCATCGAGCTGAATCTCGATCTTGTCCTTGGTTTCGCGCACCTCTACACGGCGCCCGATCCACTCCACCGGCACGGAATAGCGGTTGCTGTTCAACGCCACGTAGCCTTCGATATCCACCAGACGCTGCTGCAGCCGGTAGACTTCCGGAATCCACGCCGGCAGCGGCTTCAGATGCAGCCGCTCCACCGCGAACAGCTCTCGCGGAACCGCGCGGATGTGTTTCTTGTAAGTCGAGTTGACCTTGTCGCACCACTCCCGTGCCCGCTGATTCAGGTCCTCCCAACTGGAGAAAGTCCGCCCCGCCAGAAAGTTAGTCTCTATGAACCAGAACGGCCGCTCTACGCGCGCCGAACGATTGGTATTCCCAATCGCGTGCGCTACAAACTGAAAGCCGAAGCGCTCGCCAAAGGCGGCCATCTCCGGCACCGGCACCATGTCGCGTCCGCTGCCGCGCAGCACCACCACGTGCGTGTTATCGATCATGGTGCGGGCTGCCGCGCCGCCGAAGTAGCGCAGCGCTTCGGTGAGAAACACCTTGCAGTCGAAACGCCGGAAGGTGGGATAGCACTGGAAGAACAGCATCCGCGAATAGCACAGCACCGCAGACGCGGTCTGCACTCTGCGCTTCTTGCCGCCCAGTTCCAGATCGTGGGGAGACGTGTCGTGCTGAAGCTCCTCGCCAGGCGAAAAATCATAGCGCCCCGCCGGCACTGGCGGTGCGTAGCCGATTCCGTGCCGCCGGCAGAACGCCGTTACTGCCTGATACGACATCTCCGCGCCTGCAGCCACCAACTCCTCATGGACTCGCACGAGGTTCCCCTTGCACTTGTCGAAAAGCTCCAGGATCTGTTGCCGGTAGGGTTCGGCCTTTTCGGTTCGGTGTAACTCCGGCAGGGCGGTCGAGTTGGAGCGCAGGACTTTGCGCACCGCCACGCGCGAGATCCCCATCACCCGCGCGATCTCCCGTTTGCTCACGTGCTGCGCATTCAGTTCCAGAATCGTGGTGCGTTGCGCTTGACTCAACATGCGGTTTCTTCTCCGTCAAAACTTCTTCGTCGATGCGATGGAGTTGCTTTTGAATCCGATCGATCTGGTGCCGCGCGGCTTTCGATTGCTGGTCATCCAACTCTGCGGCAGCGGCGCCAGCCAGTCGCCGCTGCGCGCGGTTGACGATCGCCACTACCATCTCCAGATCGCGTAACAGTTCCGCGCCAGCCCCGGCTGGAGCTTTCTCCTGCGCCTGCCGCTGCGTTTTAAAAAACAGCTCGGGGTCATCCAGAATGCGTTTGCGGATCGCCGGCGAACCCTTGCGCCACGCAGCATAAAGTTGGCCCGCCTCACGCGTATCGCAGTGATACTGGGCGAAGATCACCGCTATCCGCTGGCAATCCTCCAGGCTTTGACGGGCCACCGGCACCAGAAATTTCAACGCCACCTGTGCCGGGATCTTGCCCTCGCGCACCTGCTGTTGGATCGCCTCCGGCAGAACCTCCACCAGAGCCAGCCGCCGGGATACCCAGCTCACGCTACGGTCGAAACGACGCGCTAACTCGTCGAGCCCATAGTCGAAGCGCCGCTCCAACTCCGCCAGTAACCAGCCAACCTCCAGCGCCGTCTCGTGTTCGCTCAGTCTCAGCGAGCGGTCCAGCAGCACTGCCGCAGCCTCGCTCATTGGCCATACCACTGCGTCCACCGTGTCTCGGCCCAGTTGCCCCAAAGCCGTGATCCGCTTATAGCCGTCGATGATCACGAAACGATCCGTTTGGCCTTCGGCTGCCACCACCACGATGGGCGTTTGCTGCCCGCTCTCTGCCAGCGACGCCAATAATCGCCGCTGCCGCCCCGGATGGTGTACTCGCAAGTGCTCCCAACGACGGTCGAGTTGATGAAACTCCAGTTGCATCAGACAGCCTGAATGTACGGCCGGCCCGCCTCCCGATCAATATCTACGCCTTTAAACCCGCGCCTGCTTCCAGCGGCGCTCCCTTTGGCGGACGCGCTCCACGGCCTGACGGCAAGCGTGCGAGCAATAATGCTGCAAGGGACTTCGCCGCTGGCGTGCGAACCCCTCGTAGCAGCCCGGCCGGTCGCAGGAATGATCGAAAAAAATGTTCCGGAGTGATTACCCTCGCGGCCCTGTTATCCGCCCCTTGCGCCGTTGGTTTGCGGTTCTTGACGCGCTGCCGATAACGCCGGCTTTGATCGGTCCGCTTCTCTTTGCCGGCCTTCGTCGCCCGATATCTCTGCTGCGCCTTCCATCTGGACCATTTCCGCGCCGCCTTCTGGCATTCCGCGCTGCAGTAGCGCTGGTTCGCCTGGCGTGGATGGAAGCGCTGCTCGCATCCTTTCAACAAACACAGGCGTGCCCGCGGGCGGCGTGCCGATCGCTTCGGCCGACCCTCTTGATTTTCGGGATGGCCTGTTAGATTCTCGGAAGGGCCCATGGGAGGTGATGACTCCCAGAAGCTCCAGCCCTGGAGGGGAATCCACTCCTCTCCGGGGCGCAAACCTCCGGCTCAGTTACGAATCAACACTCTAACCCAAAAGGGTCATCTGGCTAATTTGGAGTCTCCGACTTTCCGCCTGTTCGGAACGTCAGAACTGAAGACCATGCAGGTACTCGTCACGGATGGTGATCTTCTCGATCAACCCGTAGAAGTAATTGTCAACGCCTGGAACAGAAACATCATCCCTTGGTGGCTGTTGTTGCCGCAGGGCGTCTCGGGCGCGATTAAACGCCGCGGGGGAATCAAGCCGTTTCGTGAGGTCGCTCGCCATGGCCCGATTCCACTGGGAGGTGCGGTCCTGACGTCATCTGGTCGTCTTCCTTTTCGAGGCATTATTCACGTCTCGGGTATTAACATGCTGTGGCGCTCGTCTGAGTACTCGGTGCGTCACTCCGTTCGGAACGCAATGAAACTGGTCTCCCAACAGAACTTCTCCTCGGTAGCGTTTCCACTCATCGGAGCCGGCTCCGGCGGCGGTGCCCCTGAGCAAATTCAAGGATTCATGCTCGACGAGCTCTCGCGCATCGACTACGAGGGATCGGTCTATATTGTTCGATTTCGTGGCTGAGGATTCGGCCTGGGTCAGTTTTGGCGAGCAGAGCCGGGCCACTTTTCCCGAGCGCCGAAGGCGAGCGAAGTAGGGACCGCAGTTGACAATAGCAAAATGGAAGTCCGTGAGCCGCTTGACATGCGTACGAAAACAGAAGCGGTGGTTTGCGCAGCGGCCGGAATTCGTAGCGAGCAGAACGCCGGGCGGATACTGGATCAGATGGCGGCGATGCAGCGATGTGGATTTACGGGCGCCGCCGGTGGCAAGACGGCGATCACAGCCTTTGAGATGATCATAGAACTAAAGCCTGCGAACGCCGTGGAAGCCATGTTAGGCGTTCAAATGGTGGGCGCGCACGAAGCCGCCCTCAAGTTTCTGCAGCGCGCAACTACCGAGGGCCAAAGCACCCAAGCTATCGATGCAAACGTGCTCCGGGCCACGCGCCTGATGCGGCTTTTCAACGAACAGCTTCAGGCAATGGCAAAGCTGAAGGGGAAGGCCGGGCAACAGAAGGTCACGGTGGAGCACGTCCACGTCTATCAAGGCGGCCAGGCCATTGTGGGAGCCGTAACCGGGGCCGAGAGCAAAGGAGGGAGGGCGCGAAGTGACGAAACCTGAGCGAACACCCCAGCAAACACCTCAAGATATGCTTCGAGGATGGCTCATGAACGGCAATCGATCGGGCGATTTCTCGAAGGCACCGCGATGCGGCGCGAAGACCAGGAACGGAACGTCTTGCCAATGCCCCGCGATGGCAAACGGACGGTGCCGGCTTCACGGTGGACTGAGCACGGGGCCGAAGACTGCGGATGGGATCGAGCGCATCCGGCGGGCCGTAACGAAGCACGGGCGGTACACCGCGGCGGCGAAGATGGAGCAGAATCAATACCGAGCTTTACTTCAGGACGGGCACGAGTTGATGCGCCAGATGCGGAAACATTCCTGAATACCCCGCTGAGGGTGTAAAACAATCTGTGTAAACGTTCTCCGGATCCAATTAGGGAACGGAGAAAATGGAAATAAAGAAAGAACTGCTTGACGAACTGCTGAAGGAGTATCAAAAGCCTGAGGATGTGTTGGTGAGAATGGACTTCTGAAGCAGCTCACCAAGGCGCTGCTGGAACGAGCCATGAGCGCCGAATTGACCACGCACCTCGGATACGAGAGGAATAATCCGTCTGGCTATAAGAGCGGGAACTCACGCAACGGCGCGACCTCTAAAACGCTGAAGGGCGATTTTGGGGAGGTCGTGATCGAAACGCCGCGGGACCGCAACGGGAGTTTCGAACCGCAGATCATCAAGAAACATCAGACCCGATTTGACGGGTTTGATGACAAAATCCTGTCCATGTATGCACGGGGGATGACCACGCGGGAGATCCAGGGGCATTTGCACGAGATGTACGGAGTGGAGGTCAGCCCGACGTTGGTCTCGGAAGTGACCGACGGCGTGATTGAAGAAGTCAAGGCTTGGCAGAACCGGCCACTGGAGCCGGTGTATGGGATCGTCTACCTGGATGCGCTTTATGTGAAGATGCGGCACGAAGGGCGGGTGGAGAACCGGGCGGTGTACGTAGCCATTGGCATCGGCTTGGATGGGCAGAAGGACATGGGTTTGTGGACGAGCAACAACGAAGGCGCCAAGTTCTGGTTGGGAGTATTGACGGAGTTGAAGAATCGCGGGGTCAAAGAGATCCTGATCGCCTGCGTGGACGGGCTGAAAGGATTTCCGCAAGCCATCGAAAGTGTATTCCCGCAGGCGGTGGTGCAACTCTGCATATTGCATCTGGTGCGGGCCAGTTTGAACTACGTGAACTGGAAAGAGCGCAAGATGGTGGCGACGGACCTCAAGGAGATCTATCGGGCGGCGACGGCGGTACGAGCCGAGATGGAATTGAATACGTTTCAAGCCAGGTGGGGAACGAAGTACCAGGCGATCGGCAAACTCTGGAAAGAGAACTGGGCGCGGGTGATACCGTTCTTCGAGTTCCCGGCCGAAGTGCGGAAGGTGATGTACACGACCAATGCGGTGGAATCGCTACACATGAGCCTGCGTAAAATCATCAAGACACGAGGCTCCTTTCCCAGCGAGGAGGCGGCCCTGAAGCTGATCTATCTGGCGCTACGGAATGTGATCCAGAAATGGGACACGATCCAGGGCTGGAAGCAGGCGCTGAACCATTTCCAGATGCTGTGGGGCGACCGCATTCAGATGGCTTTGAACCGCTGAAACAACCTGCAGACGCGCGACGATTCCGGGCAGGTGGGCAGGGCCGGCAATCGCCTGCGGCAGCAAGGAATCGGAACGCCGCCTTTCCCGTTTCCCCCTCCGGGGGAAAGCCGGGGCGGGTGGGTTCCCCCCACGCCGGCAGCACGCTGCGCGGCCAGCCAAAAGCGCTGGCACGCATCCTGCGCCGGCTCCCCCCACAAGAGGGCTGCCGCCCCCTTGTGGATCCCCTGCGAGCGCGGTACGCAGGGGTTGGCAACTTGCGAGACACCCGCGGGTCTCAAGGCAAAACTGTCGGTCGCCATCGACCAAGAGGTGCAGAGGCGTTTACCCCTAATCCGCTGGTAAGGAGAACGGGTGAGGGGGAGACCGCAGGGTAGAAGTGAACGGAATGCTGGCGCGCCGGCGTGGGGAGAGGTCGGCGGGCAAACAAGGAAGTGAAAGCCAAATCACCAATTGGTGTTTCCAAAGCCGCATACTCGAAGCAGTGCTGAAGCGTTCAAGACCGTCCCCCGCCGAGAGCGAGTTTCTCTTTGAGCTTCGGCGCTCGGGAAAAGTGGCCCGGCTCTGCTCGCCAAAACTGACCCAGGCCGAATCCTCAGCCACGAAATCGAACAATATAGACCGATCCCTCGTAGTCGATGCGCGAGAGCTCGTCGAGCATGAATCCTTGAATTTGCTCAGGGGCACCGCCGCCGGAGCCGGCTCCGATGAGTGGAAACGCTACCGAGGAGAAGTTCTGTTGGGAGACCAGTTTCATTGCGTTCCGAACGGAGTGACGCACCGAGTACTCAGACGAGCGCCACAGCATGTTAATACCCGAGACGTGAATAATGCCTCGAAAAGGAAGACGACCAGATGACGTCAGGACCGCACCTCCCAGTGGAATCGGGCCATGGCGAGCGACCTCACGAAACGGCTTGATTCCCCCGCGGCGTTTAATCGCGCCCGAGACGCCCTGCGGCAACAACAGCCACCAAGGGATGATGTTTCTGTTCCAGGCGTTGACAATTACTTCTACGGGTTGATCGAGAAGATCACCATCCGTGACGAGTACCTGCATGGTCTTCAGTTCTGACGTTCCGAACAGGCGGAAAGTCGGAGACTCCAAATTAGCCAGATGACCCTTTTGGGTTAGAGTGTTGATTCGTAACTGAGCCGGAGGTTTGCGCCCCGGAGAGGAGTGGATTCCCCTCCAGGGCTGGAGCTTCTGGGAGTCATCACCTCCCATGGGCCCTTCCGAGAATCTAACAGGCCATCCCGAAAATCAAGAGGGTCGGCCGAAGCGATCGGCACGCCGCCCGCGGGCACGCCTGTGTTTGTTGAAAGGATGCGAGCAGCGCTTCCATCCACGCCAGGCGAACCAGCGCTACTGCAGCGCGGAATGCCAGAAGGCGGCGCGGAAATGGTCCAGATGGAAGGCGCAGCAGAGATATCGGGCGACGAAGGCCGGCAAAGAGAAGCGGACCGATCAAAGCCGGCGTTATCGGCAGCGCGTCAAGAACCGCAAACCAACGGCGCAAGGGGCGGATAACAGGGCCGCGAGGGTAATCACTCCGGAACATTTTTTTCGATCATTCCTGCGACCGGCCGGGCTGCTACGAGGGGTTCGCACGCCAGCGGCGAAGTCCCTTGCAGCATTATTGCTCGCACGCTTGCCGTCAGGCCGTGGAGCGCGTCCGCCAAAGGGAGCGCCGCTGGAAGCAGGCGCGGGTTTAAAGGCGTAGATATTGATCGGGAGGCGGGCCGGCCGTACATTCAGGCTGTCTGATGCAACTGGAGTTTCATCAACTCGACCGTCGTTGGGAGCACTTGCGAGTACACCATCCGGGGCGGCAGCGGCGATTATTGGCGTCGCTGGCAGAGAGCGGGCAGCAAACGCCCATCGTGGTGGTGGCAGCCGAAGGCCAAACGGATCGTTTCGTGATCATCGACGGCTATAAGCGGATCACGGCTTTGGGGCAACTGGGCCGAGACACGGTGGACGCAGTGGTATGGCCAATGAGCGAGGCTGCGGCAGTGCTGCTGGACCGCTCGCTGAGACTGAGCGAACACGAGACGGCGCTGGAGGTTGGCTGGTTACTGGCGGAGTTGGAGCGGCGCTTCGACTATGGGCTCGACGAGTTAGCGCGTCGTTTCGACCGTAGCGTGAGCTGGGTATCCCGGCGGCTGGCTCTGGTGGAGGTTCTGCCGGAGGCGATCCAACAGCAGGTGCGCGAGGGCAAGATCCCGGCACAGGTGGCGTTGAAATTTCTGGTGCCGGTGGCCCGTCAAAGCCTGGAGGATTGCCAGCGGATAGCGGTGATCTTCGCCCAGTATCACTGCGATACGCGTGAGGCGGGCCAACTTTATGCTGCGTGGCGCAAGGGTTCGCCGGCGATCCGCAAACGCATTCTGGATGACCCCGAGCTGTTTTTTAAAACGCAGCGGCAGGCGCAGGAGAAAGCTCCAGCCGGGGCTGGCGCGGAACTGTTACGCGATCTGGAGATGGTAGTGGCGATCGTCAACCGCGCGCAGCGGCGACTGGCTGGCGCCGCTGCCGCAGAGTTGGATGACCAGCAATCGAAAGCCGCGCGGCACCAGATCGATCGGATTCAAAAGCAACTCCATCGCATCGACGAAGAAGTTTTGACGGAGAAGAAACCGCATGTTGAGTCAAGCGCAACGCACCACGATTCTGGAACTGAATGCGCAGCACGTGAGCAAACGGGAGATCGCGCGGGTGATGGGGATCTCGCGCGTGGCGGTGCGCAAAGTCCTGCGCTCCAACTCGACCGCCCTGCCGGAGTTACACCGAACCGAAAAGGCCGAACCCTACCGGCAACAGATCCTGGAGCTTTTCGACAAGTGCAAGGGGAACCTCGTGCGAGTCCATGAGGAGTTGGTGGCTGCAGGCGCGGAGATGTCGTATCAGGCAGTAACGGCGTTCTGCCGGCGGCACGGAATCGGCTACGCACCGCCAGTGCCGGCGGGGCGCTATGATTTTTCGCCTGGCGAGGAGCTTCAGCACGACACGTCTCCCCACGATCTGGAACTGGGCGGCAAGAAGCGCAGAGTGCAGACCGCGTCTGCGGTGCTGTGCTATTCGCGGATGCTGTTCTTCCAGTGCTATCCCACCTTCCGGCGTTTCGACTGCAAGGTGTTTCTCACCGAAGCGCTGCGCTACTTCGGCGGCGCGGCAGCCCGCACCATGATCGATAACACGCACGTGGTGGTGCTGCGCGGCAGCGGACGCGACATGGTGCCGGTGCCGGAGATGGCCGCCTTTGGCGAGCGCTTCGGCTTTCAGTTTGTAGCGCACGCGATTGGGAATACCAATCGTTCGGCGCGCGTAGAGCGGCCGTTCTGGTTCATAGAGACTAACTTTCTGGCGGGGCGGACTTTCTCCAGTTGGGAGGACCTGAATCAGCGGGCACGGGAGTGGTGCGACAAGGTCAACTCGACTTACAAGAAACACATCCGCGCGGTTCCGCGAGAGCTGTTCGCGGTGGAGCGGCTGCATCTGAAGCCGCTGCCGGCGTGGATTCCGGAAGTCTACCGGCTGCAGCAGCGTCTGGTGGATATCGAAGGCTACGTGGCGTTGAACAGCAACCGCTATTCCGTGCCGGTGGAGTGGATCGGGCGCCGTGTAGAGGTGCGCGAAACCAAGGACAAGATCGAGATTCAGCTCGATGCCCGCCGGCTGGTGACACACCGGCGCATCGCCGAAGCCGAGCACCAGCGCGTGATGCTGGCGGAGCACCGCCCGCCGCGCGGTCACAGAGACGCACGTCCCGATCCGCATCCCGAAGAGTTGGCCATCGTCACCGCCGCGCCGGAACTGGCCGACTACGTCATGGGGTTGAAACAGCGCAGCCGCAAGGTGGTCACGCTTGCCCTGCGGCAACTGCTGCGGTTTGTGCGCGAGTATCCGCGCGAACCGCTGGTGGGAGCGGTCGAAGAGGCCGCCCGTTATGGGCTTTACGATCTGGACCGGCTGGAGAGGATGATCCTGCGCCGCGTAACGCGCGAATACTTTCTGCTCGATGAGGGGCCGGACGATGACTGAAGAACTGGAACAACTGCTGAAGAACCTCAAGCTCAAGCGCATCCTGGAGATCTATGACGAACAGTTGCGCGCCGCCGACAAGGACGACATCAGCTACTCGGACTTTGTCACGCGTCTGGTGCGCGCGCAGTTTCAGGCCCGGCAGGAGGGCGCACTGGAGTGGCGCATCCAGCGCGCCAAGCTGCCCGAGCGCTGGACGCTGGAGACGTTCCCCTTCGCGCGCCAGCCGGGCGTCAACCGCAAACAGATCCGCGGGTTTGCGGAGCTGGAGTTCATCGCTAAGGCGGAAAATATCGTATTCGTCGGCAAGACAGCCGTTGGCAAAACCGGATTAGCTTCCGGCCTGCTGATGAAGGCGTTGGAGAACGGCTACCGGTGTCAATTTATCAAGGCCCAGGACCTGTTCGATGAAATGTATGCGTCGCTGGCGGATCGTTCGACGCGGCAGTTGCTGAATCGTCTGGCGCGGCTGGACGTCCTTTTGATCGACGAATTTGGATATTTGAATCTGAAACCGGAGCAGTCGAACATCTTTTTCAAGCTGATGGAAGAACGCTACCGGCGGCGTCCCACAATCATCACCACGAATCTGGTCTACGACGAGTGGCCCAATTTTCTGGGCAACCGGCCCATGGTAGAGGCCTTGCTGAGCCGGTTGCGGCATTACTGCCACACCGTCGTGATCGACGGTCCACCATTGCGCGAACCGCAAGGCTAAGGATGTCCAGCATGGACGGCCAGGAAGAATATGTTCGTCAGGTGCTGGAGGCGTACCGCAAGACGCCGGGCACGATGGGAATGGTCCGCCGTGCCGACCGTCTGCTGGCGATACAACTGTATCAACGCGGCCTTTCGCTGAAGGTCATCGAAAATGCATTGGTGCTGGCCGCTACGCGTCGCCTGATTCGGCCATCCGAAGCACCGCCTCTGGGCACGATTCGCTCGCTGGCCTATTTCTTGCCTGTCATCGAGGAAGTGCTGGCGTCGCACGTCAGCCCGGAGTACTTTGAATATCTCCGGTACAAGCTCGCACGCACCGCGCCACCACGGTGAACGCGCCTCCGGCGCGGATGATGGAAAACCACCCCGCACGCCTGCGGCGTGGATGATACTGCTCGTCCTTCCAGCCTAACCGACGAACACGCCTTCGGCGTGGATGATGCCCCGTATATCTCTGTTCCCAGTCCTGTTCCCGGCCTGGGTCACTTCAATCAAGCCCTAATGGGTCACTCTTGCCAAGCA
>CAWIJL010000013.1:0-273115 GCA_963836405.1 uncultured Solibacteraceae bacterium | reverse complement strand
GACAAAATTTCGCCTGAGTCGAACTGCCCCTTGCGTCCGGACGATATTCGTGATATTTTCCATCATCAAGGAGGATTGGCTCTATGCAGCGCAGGGGTCGTTTCTTGCTGCTCCCACTATTTCTTCTACTCCCCCCGTACGTTTGCTGTCTGATGTCACCGGAACGATTCTCGGCACCGTGAAAGATCCGACAGGCGCGGTTGTCGCCGGGGTTCACGTGGTTGCCACAAACCTGCAAACCAACTTGAGCCAGGAAGCGACTTCGAGCAATGTGGGTGAGTACCGTATCCTGGCCCTGCCTGTCGGCACATACAAAATCGAAGCTACCGCCTCAGGATTCCAAAAGTTTCTCGTCAGCAACATCACTCTGGACGTAAACCAGCAACGTAATATCGACGTCACCTTACAGGTCGGCAATGTCGAACAGCAGTTGAGGTCACCGCCAATGCCGTGCAGGTCGAGACCACCAACACACAGCTCGGCGAAGTGATCGACGAGAAAAAAGTATTACGGCTGCCGCTGAACGGCCGCAGCTACATCGACCTGCTCGGGCTGCAGGCCGGCGTGGCGCCGACCACTACGGGAGCCATGCAACAGGACCGCCCGGTTTCCGGCACTCTTTCGGCCGGTAACATTTCGGTAAACGGGCAGCGCGAAACCGCCAACGCCTTCCTGGTCAATGGCGGTGACGTCAGCGAGGGCCGCAACATGGGAGCCGCGGTCGTTCCCAACCTGGATTCCGTGGCCGAGTTTCGGCTGATCACCAACAGCTTTGACGCCGAGTACGGCAAGTTCAGCGGCGCCGTTATGAACGCGATCACTAAGTCCGGCACCAACGGTTTTCACGGGACCGCGTTCGAATTCCTGCGCAATGACAAATTGGACGCCCGCAACTTCTTCGACCCGGAGAAGGGTGTCTTCAAGCGCAATCAGTTTGGCTATGCGGTTGGCGGACCGGCCATCAAAAATAAGCTGTTCTGGTTCACGGATTATCAGGGTACCCGCGAAAGCCGGGGTGTATCGAGCGGCCTGGTGGAACTGCCTACCGCTGGCATGCGTGCGGGTGATTTCTCCGGCATGGACGCGTTTGTGGACAGCGAGGGTGTTCCGACGACCGTAAACGGCCCTTACTGGGCAAGCGTGCTCTCACAACGCCTGGGTTACACGGTCACTTCCGGTGAGCCATATGGCCCGGCCGGCTGCGCCAGCACGGCCAACTGCGTATTTCCGGGTGGAGTTATCCCGCAATCTGCTATTTCGCAACCCGCACTCGGAACGATGAAGTACATCCCCTTACCGAACACCGGCAGCAACCTGTTCAGCACGGCCGGATATGCACGCAAAGTGGTGGACGACAAAGCCGGCCAGCGGGTCGATATCATCAACAAGCTCACCGGCAACTGGTTCGTCTATTACTATTTCGATGATTCTACCGTGACCGATCCGTTCCCGTCCGCAAACGTCCCCGGCTTTCCGTCAGTGACGCCGACCCGCGCTCAACAGGCCGTTCTGAGCAACACCAAGGTTTTCGGGCCCACCGCCGTCAACGAGGCCCGGTCAGTTTCATGCGCACCTCCACCACACCGACCAGCCCCTGGGCGGATTCGCCAGTCTCAGCGACCTGGGCTTCGTGACCGGCGAAGGCACACTGGGGATCATCCCCTCGGGTCCCCCGGGTTTCGAGGGTGTTCCGCCGCATCTACCTCAACAACTTCTCCCTCGGCAGCCCCAGCCTGGCCACGTTCCAGCCGAACAATACATGGCATCTCTCCGATGGGTTCTCCAAGATCAAGGGCTCGCATACGATCAAATTCGGGGGAGAGTTTCGGTACCTCCAGATTAACGAGCGGAACGTCTGCGCTCCCAACGGCAGTTTCAGCTTCGACGGTTCCGAAACCGGCAACGACTTCGCCGATTACCTGCTCGGAGCTCCGACCGATTACACCCAGTGCAGCATGCAGTTCCTGGATTCGCGCACGCGGTACGGGGCCGCATACGGCCAGGATTCCTGGCGGCTGAAGCCGAACATCACGCTGAACTATGGCCTGCGTTGGGAAGTTTCGATGCCGTGGTACGACACTCAGGGCAAGATCGAAACCATTGTTCCGGGCCTGCAGTCCACTCAGTTCCCCACTGCGCCCACCGGTTGGGTGGTGCCGGGAGATCCCGGGATTCCGAGCACCCTGGCCCCCACGCGATACAACAACTTCGGGCCCCGCATCGGCATCGCCTACTCGCCGGGCTTTACTGACGGTGTGCTGGGCAAGATCTTTGGCGGGCCCGGGAAAACCAGTATCCGCGCGGCCTATGGCCTCTACTACACATCCGTCGAGGATCTCACGCTCTTCTACGAAGTGGGCGATGCGCCGTACGGGCTCTACTGGCCCAGCATCGTGCCGCCGCTGTTTGACCAGCCGTTCCTCACCCGGTCCGACGGCAGCTCGCAGACGCAGCGTTTCCCCTTCAAATTCCCGATACCCGGAGACCCGGCCAACAAAACGTTGGATTACTCGGTGTTCTTGCCGATTCAGGGTTCGCCCGGTTACGACATCCACAACCGGCTTCCCTACGCCGAGCACTATAACTTCTCGATCCAGCGAACCCTGACCAGTTCCACCGTGCTGACGCTGGCCTATGTCGGCACCCAGGGTCACCGTCTGATCGCGCAGACCGAATCCAATCCGGGCGATCCGGCTTTGTGCCTCAGCCTCCGCGGCAACGGCGTCATGCCCGGAACTCCCGAGTGCGGGCCTAATGGCGAGCTCGGCGTCTACACGCGGCCCGACGGCACTATCGTCAATGGAACCCGTGGTCCGCTCGGCCCGAACTTCGGGAGTAACGGATACACCGCGAACTTTGCCAAGTCCAGTTACAATTCCTTGCAGGTCACCGTAGAACGGCGCGCCGCCGACCTCACGTTCCTGGCCGCGTATACCTACGGCAAAGCCATGGACAACTCCTCCGGCTTCAGCCAGTGGGTGAACTTCATGGACTATGGACTGAGCCGTGCCTTGTCTCAGTTCGATGTCACCCATAACTTCGTGGTCAGCTACAACTACGCACTGCCTCTCAATCGCGCCTTCCCCAGCCTGCCCCGGCGGCTCAGCGAGGGATGGAGCTTGAACGGCATCACCCGTTTTTCCACGGGATTCCCGGTCACGATCTCCCAAAGCGGCGATCGCTCCCTCACCGGGACCAGCGGCGTGGATTTTCCGAACTTCGTGGGGCCGCTGGTGTTCACCGATCCACGTGCATCGGCCGATCACCAGTACTTCAATCCGGACGCCTTCACTTCGCAGCCGTTCGGCGGCTTAGGCAATGCCAACCGGAGATTCTTCCATGGCCCAGGCTTCAACAACTGGGACTTCGCCTTGCACAAGGACACCAGGATCACGGAGAGCATGACGCTGCAATTCCGCGCCGAGTTCTTCAACGTCTTCAACCATGCGCAGTTCAATAATCCGACCGGCAACTTCAACAACGGTCGTTTCGGGCTGGTGAGCAGCGCCCGCGATCCCCGTATCGGGCAGCTCAGCCTCAAGTTCCTGTGGTAGAGCTGCCAGGGAGCCACGACCGCGAGCGACTGGTTTCCCGGTAAACTGGCAAGATGAGGGTCGGAGTCAACACGGCGCTTCTGCTGCTCATCTTGCTGGTCCCTGCAGTTCAGGCCCAGAGCGGCGGGGAACAGTTGCGCCGCGACGCTCTGGCTGCCGCTCAAAAGCAACTCTGGAACCAGGCCGCGGAAAACTACCGCCGCGCCCTCCGCCTGGAACCGAACGATCCCGAAACCCACTACAACCTGGCCCTGGTCCTGCAACGCCAGGGCGAATTCCGGGCAGCGCTCGCCGAGTTCCGCGCCGCCCTCGGGCTCAAACCCGATTGGGCCAAGGCGCACTACGGAATGGGGGCCGCCTACTATCAGTTACGCGAGCTTCCGGCCGCCATCCAGGAATTCCGCTCAGCGATCGAAGCCGACCCGTCGCTCGCGCTAGCGCACCACTCTCTCGGCATCGCCCTGCTGCAGGATCAGAACCCCTCGGGAGCGGTCGAAGAGTTCCGCCGCAGCCTGAAACTGCAGCCAACATCCGCCGAGACTCATTACCACCTGGGGCTCGCGTTCGGCCAGCTTGGCGACTTTCGCGCGGCCGCCGCGGAGTTCCGGGACGCCACTCGCCTCAAGCCGGACTTTGCCCAGGCTCATGGGCGCTTGGGCATCACCCTTCGGCGCACGGGCGATGCGGAAGGCGCACTCGCCGAGTTCCGCGAAGCGGTGCGGCTCAATCCGAAGGATCCCGAAACACAGTACGAATTGGGTATGGCGCTGAAGCAGCGTAAGGAATTGGATGCGGCCATCGAAGCTTTCCGCAAAGCCATCGCCCTGCGGCCCGCTTTCGAAAAAGCGCACTACAACCTCGGAATCGCGCTACGCCTGCGGGGCCAGCGGGAGGCCGCCGAAAAGGAGCTGACCGAAGTAAAGGGGTTGCACGATTTCCGGCGCCGCCTCTCCGAATCCAAAAGCCTGATCCTGCTGGGAGTGGATGCGCTCAAGGCCGGCGATACCGCTGCTGCTCTGGCCAAGTTTCAAAAGGCCGCCGAACTCAGTCCCACCCTGCCCACCGGTTTCTACTACGAAGGGGTGGCCTGGGAACGGCAGGGCGATGCGGTGAAGGCTCGGGAAGCTTACGAAAAAGCTCTGGATCTGGAGCCCGACTATGCTCAGGCGCATTCCGGTTTGGGATTGCTTCTGTGGCGGCAGAACCAGCGCGAGCAGGCTGTCGCCGAGTTCCAGAAAGCCGTGATGAACGATCCGGACCTGGCCGAAGCGCATTACAACCTCGGCCTCGCGCTGGCCAATCGGGGCCGCCTGGATGACGCCGCCCGGGAGTTCAACGAGGCCATCAGCCTGAAGCCGGATTACACGGATGCCCGCATGCAGTTGGGCCTCTTGTTGACCCAGAAGAACGATCTCGCGGGTGCGGCCAATGTCTACCGCGAGTTGATCCGCAAACAGCCGGACTTTGCCGAAGCAAGGAACAATTTGGGACTGGTGCTGCTGCAGTCTCACGATGTGCCGGCCGCCGAGCGCGCTTTCGAGGAAGCTCTGCGGCTCAAGCCCGGCTATGCCGAGGCGCACTATAACCTGGCGCTGGTACTGCAGCAGGCTGGAAAGACTCAGCAGGCGCGAAATGAGCTGGAAAAGGCCTACCAACTGGCGCCCCAACTGCGAAATCTGCGATGATGCGATCTGCCCTTTTTCTATTGATATCAGGACTACCCCTCCTCGCCCAGGAGCCTTGCGAAGTGACATTCCCCACGGCTGTTTTTGAAATCCGGCACGTGAAGGGTTCACCGGAGTTGACGCTGGACCCGCACGATGCTGCCTGGAAGCATGCCGCTTCCGCCTGGATGGTCAAAGACTGCTCCAGCAAAGTCGAATACCCGCACCTGAAGACCGAGATCCGCTCCTTTTGGTCCGACACCGATCTCTACTTCCTCTTCAGTTGCCCCTATAAGGAACTGAACCTCTTCCTGCCGCCGCAGAACGATAAACCTCGCGTCAAGCTATGGGACCGCGACGTGGTCGAGATGTTCCTGGGTGATGACTGGAAGAACATCCGCCACTACCGGGAATTCGAGATTGCGCCTACCGGAGACTGGATCGACCTCGCCATCGATCTGGACCACAAATCCTATGACCATAGCTGGCGTTCGGGTTGGAAGACGGCGGCCCGGATCGATGAATCGGCCCGGGTCTGGTACGCCGCCGCGAAAATTCCACTGAAATCGGTCAGTGTCCTCACCGTCGAACCCGGCACCAAGTGGCGCATGAACCTGTATCGGATTGAGGGCCTCGGCGCCGACCCCCAGCGCCATTTTATGTGCTGGCAGCCGACCTGCGTGAAGGACCGCGATCCCAATCACGTGCCCGAACACTTCGGGACCCTGGTGTTCCGCTAACCACCGCAGCTCCAATGTAAAGCCTGCCGCCAAGCCTGTTACCAAGCCCTGCCCCTGAGCCGTGCCACCAGGCTCACGACCAGCCCTCACCACCAGCCTTACCACCAAGCCCTACCCCCAGGTGTAACGGGTCGCAATTTTCCCCCGCCTAGCAAGCAGTTTTTGTCAGATTAGTTTCCGCAACCCCGGAGGGGATCGAGAAGCGGTGGCGGAGCCGAGCGCGGCAATCCCAGCGGGATCGCGCGCCGCAGCAGTATCCCATCCCTGTCCCAGAGCTGTGTAGGATATCGAAGTGAGCGGAAGAACTCCCCCGGACACCCATCCAAAAGAGCTCTCCCGCCCGCAGAACGAACCTTGGGAGTTCGCAGCTCCCGGAGGCAGATCCTATGCAGATCCTACACCCATTCGCCGGGTCTCTGCAGCAGTATACCGAGCGCCTGGCTGACCCCGATTGCTACCGCCCCGGCCACTGTCCGCAGTGCCATGCCAAACAGCCCCTCACCGCACACGGCTTCTATACACGCACGCTGATCGACGCTGCTTTCGACGGCGTCATTCGCGTGCGCCGCTACTTGTGCCACGCCTGCCGGCGCACCGTCTCCCTGCTGCCCGAGTTCATCTTGCCCTACCTGCGCAGTCGAGCCTGATGGTGATTGCGCTGTTCCTGGTAGCCCGTCTGCTGGGTGGGCAAACCATCGAGGCCGCCGCCCGCAGTCCGGGCCGCCGCCCATGCCCTACCAGCGCGGCCAGTTCTGGATTCGCCGCTTCCGCGCGCAGGCCCAAACGCTGTGCGCCGCACTGGCCGCGCTGACTCAGCCCACTCCCGCGCCCGACTTCGTCCACCGTGCCTTGGCCATGCTCCAATCCACCGGCTGGATCGCCGCTCATCGCTTCCTGTTTGCCGGCGTGCGCTGCCACCTGCTGGGCTGGCCGCGCGGTCTGGCTCCCGACGGCCGCCGCGCCGCATTCTCCTCCGCCGCAGCGCCCGTCTGAGCCTCCCCACACACCATTTGCATGGAACCGCGAAGCCTTCCGCCGTAAGCTGCCGTCCAGGAGAAAAACACTCGATGGACGACAAAGCCGAAAAAGTCGCGCTCTTTCGTTACGGGCTGATTGCGCCCCTGGTGCTGGAGACGCTGCCCCGCGGCGAACTCACGCGCCGCGCCCAGCAGATCGCCGCCCGCCTCTACGACATTCCTCATTCCACCCGCCGCCAGGTCTCGGTGGACACGCTGCTGGATTGGACCCTGCGCTACCGCCGCAACGGTCTGCCCGCGTCTATCGCCCAAACCGCGTCAGGACCGCGGGCAGGCCCGCGCCGTCGCGTCGGACACCGCCGCTCTCATCGAACGGCTCAAACGCGAGAACCCGCATCGCACCGGCGCCGCTCTGCTGCGCGAACTGGCCACCGCCAGCGAAGCTCATCAGGCCGGCCTTTCGGCCTCCACGCTCTATCGTTTCCTGCGCGCCCGCGGCCTCACCGAACGCCAACTGCTACTCGACAAGGCCACCGCCCACAAAAAGTACGAAGCCCAGTTCGCCAACCAGATCTGGCAGTCCGACATGCTCTTCGGCCCCTGGGTCTCACGCCCCGGCGGAGGCAAGCAACAGGTCTTCCTGCAGGCCGCGCTCGACGACGCCAGCCGCCTCATCCCGCACGCTCAGTTCTACTCCAATCAGGGACTGGACGCCTTTCTCGACTGCCTGCGCCAGGCCATCGCCGCCCGCGGCATTCCCACTCGCCTCTACATGGACAACGCCAAGATCTACCGCTCCCCGCAGTTGGCCCGCATCGCCGCTTCCATCGGCATCCTCATCGTGCATACCCCTCCCTATCAGCCCGAAGGACGCGGCAAGATCGAACGTTTCTTCCGTTCCGTGCGCGAGCAGTTTCTGGCCTCGCTCGATCCCAAAGTTCTGCTTTCCCTCGAACAACTCAACGAGCGCCTGTGGCACTGGCTCGACACCGATTATCACCGCCGCGAACACAGCTCGCTCCAGACCACGCCGCTGCTGCGCTGGCAGCGCGATATCGAACAGGTCCGCCAACTTCCGCCGGCCACCGACATGCGCCGTCTGTTCTTTCATCGCGTGGACCGCCTGGTGCGCCGCGATTCCACCTTCCTGCTGAAGAATCGTTTCTTCGAAGCGCCCTCGCACCTGGCAGGCAAGCGCATCGAAGTGCGCTTCGATCCGCTCGATCTCACCCAACTGGAGATCTACTCCGAAGGCAAGCCCGAGGGCCGGGCGCGGCTGGTGGACGCAGTCGTCAACGGCTTGTTGCCGCCCTGGGAAACGGAGGAGAAGTAACATGTGGGAATCCTTCTTCGGCTTCAAGAAAACCCCTTTCTCCGACAGCCCCGACGTCAAACAACTGTTCGCCTCCCAAGCCTGGAATCAGGTCAAGACACGGCTGGAGTTTCTGGCGCAGCATCACGGCGTGGGCCTGATCACCGGCGAAGTGGGCGCCGGCAAGTCCACTGCCGCGCGCGTGTTCACCGCCACGCTCAACACCAGCCTCTACAAGATTCTCTACGTGCACTTCTCCTCGGGCTCGGCGCTGGACCTGCTGCGCCAGATCGCGCTCGAACTGGACCTGGCGCCGGCGCACTTCCGCGGCGACCTGGTGCGCCAGATTGCCGATGCCATCGTGCGCCTGAATCAGGGCAAAAAGCAGCATCCCATTCTGATCTGCGATGAAGCCCACTTGCTGCCGCATGCCGCCCTGGAACAACTGCCGCTGCTATTGAACTTCGACATGGATTCCTCCCGCTATCTCACGCTGTTGCTGGTGGGCCAGCCGCTGCTCAGGCGGACTCTTTCACTGCAGATGCACGAAGCGCTCCGGCAGCGTGTCAGCACGCAGTATCACCTGGAAGGACTCACGCGCGAGGAACTCGACGCCTACCTGGCGCTGCAACTCAAAGCCGCCGGCGTGTCGCAGCCGCTGTTTGACGACACCGCGCGCCAGGGAATGTATCAGGCCACCAAGGGCATTCCGCGCAAGGTCAATAAGCTGGCCATGACCGCCTTGCGGTTGGCCGCGGCGAGTAAGTCGCAAACCGTCAATGAAGCCATCTTACTCGATGCCGCGGCGGAGGCGATGTTGTGAAAGAGAGTGCCAAAGCTCCTCCGAAACCAGCGGTGTTATCGCTGGCGCAGTTACTCGCCGAGCAACCGGCCGCCCCGCCGCCCGGCTGGATCGAACCGGGACTGCTGCCGCCGTCGGGCATTCTGTTTGTGGGCGGCGAGCCCAAGGTGGGCAAGAGTCTGCTGGTGGCCAATCTGGCGCTGGCATTGGCCGCGGGCAAAGACCGCGCCGGTTTCACCATCCCCGCGCCGCGCCGTGTTCTGGTCTGTCAGTTCGAACTGCCCACCCCGCAGTTTGTTTCGCGTCTGGCGTCGATGCGCCGGTCGGTGGGAACGGCCGCCGACCAGAACCTGCTGGTGGATACGCGGGCCGGCGGCAATCTGCTGAGTGCACCGCAGGGTCTCAATCACTTTCTCAACGCCGCCCGTCAGTCGGCCGCCGAGGTGATCGTGCTCGACCCTTTGTACTCCACTCACGATCAGGACGAGAACGATACGCGCTCCATGGCGGCGCTGTGCCAGAGCCTGTTGCGGCTGCGCGATGCTTCCAAAGCGGCGCTCATCGTGGTGCATCACGTGCGCAAATCGATCGGCCGTGAAGAGATCGGCAGCGCCTTTCGCGGTTCCTCGGCGCTGCACGCGGTGGGCGACTCCTACCTGCTGCTCACGCGCCCCTCGGCCCATCTCGCCGCCACTGTCGAGTTGCGCTTCCAGTTCCGCTACGCCGCGGCCTCTGCGCCTCGCTTGCTGCAACTCGATCCGCAGACGCTGTGCTTTTCCGCCGCTGGGGCGGCGCCCGCCCGGACAGCGGTGGCGCGCAAGAAAGTCGACCAGGAGCATGTGACTCAGGCGATGGCCGGTCTGGGACGGCAGGCTCGCTATAACCAACTCCGCCAGCAAGTCATGGAGCAGGCCGACTGTTCCAAACGTACCGCCCAACTGGCGATCGGAGAAGCCTGCCGCCAAAGGTTTGATTGTTCAAGTTGACGGCCAATACCGGCTACCGCTGTAGCTGCGCCTGGCCGCATCGAGGTCCGCTCGGGGTCGCGCCCGGCGGATGCCCAGGGCCGATGCGACGGAGTTGGCTCCGAAGAAATCGGCTCACCAAAGCCCTCCCGCAGTTCCCGCATCGGGGCGCGGGAGGGCTCTCTGCTTTCCGACCGACTAAAACAAAAACCTGCATTTCTTTGGTGAAACTCCCGAGCGGAGGCCCTGGGCTCTTAAACGCGCGCCCGGCCGCTTTTGCCGGGCGTACTAACTTTGCTTGCCAACGCCCCGGGATACCACCAGTGCCTACACGAGTGCGTATCCTATCCCGCTCCTTCGCCTCACGAGGCACTCGGAAGCGGAGCAATTCGACCAATCTTGCCGGGAACTACCGCGAGAACGTCGACGGAAAACAAGCCCCGCTGCGCTCGGTGGGTTCCTTGATTGCACCGGGATCTCCGGTGTCATCGGCCAATTGATATTCGAAGCCGACGCCGTCGGCTCCGCCGCCCGGTGTGTTGGTGTCCATGTAGAAGAGGCGGTACTTGACACCCGAGTTGGATTTGGCGGCGGCCTTCCACTCCCATTGCAACTCGAAGGAGCGGTAGGTGTCGCGGGTGCGCAAGGCGCGTCCGCCCCTTCCGGGCACGGTACGTAGCGCGCCGTCCTCAACGCGCCAGGTGGAAGGAAGCGCCCCGCCCGCCAAATCCTGGAACGCTGCGGCCGATTGCCCGTCAAACAGCGTGACCCAGCCGTCGGGTCCCGCAGGATCGTGATGTACCGCGGGCTCTATGGCTACAATGGGCGGCTCGAACGCTACCGAACCAAAGCGCAGCCGGAACACCCGCCACGCGCCGTCCCGCCGCACGAAGGGCAGTTCTCCACGGTGGGCAGCAGACGGCCGCTGAGTTCGCGCGTCCAGCTGAACGGAATCTCGAAATAGCTGGCCAGAACGGCGCGCGTGCCAGCGGCATCGAAACGGTTAAGGGCCCGCAGGTACTGCCTCAGCGTGTCCTGCAATTCCGCCGCCGCGAGGACCAAGGGCAGCAACAGAACGACCGGGAGCGGCGATAGCATCGCAAGAGTCTATCAGATCCTCAGCCGGCCGATTCGCAAGCCATACTTGCATTTTCCCCTCCACTGACATAGATTGTCTATGTGACTCGAGGACAGCGCGACGAAATTCCGCCCGGCACGCTCGACATGCTCATCCTGAAGACCCTCGCCCGCGCCCGCGAGATGCACGGCTTCGAAATCGCGGAATCCATCCTGGCCGCCTCCGAAGAGGTGCTCCAGGTGGAAGAGGGCTCGCTCTACCCCGCCCTTCAACGCATGCTCGTCAAGGGCTGGATTTCGGGCGAATGGGGGAAGACAAGCGAAAACCGGCGCGCCCGCTATTACCGCCTCACGCCTGCCGGCCGCAAGCACCTGGCCGGCGAAATGGAACGGTACGGCCGGGTGGCGCAGGCCATCGCCCGCGTGCTTCACCCCGCATAACAGGAGGATGCAATGATCGGCGAAATCTGGCGGCGGCTCACCCGCCTTTTCCGGAAAGAGGAATTCGCGAGCGATCTCGACGAGGAAATGCGACTGCATGTCGAACTGCGCGCCCGCAAACTGCGCGAGCAGGGCGTGGCGGCCGCGGAAGCGCGCAACCGCGCGCTCCGGCAGTTCGGCAACCGCACCGCGCTCGGCGAAACCAGCACCGAAACCTGGGGCTGGTCCCGCCCGGACCGGTTCGCGCAGGATCTCCGCCACGCCTTCCGCGCCCTGCGCAAGTCGCCCGGTTTCACTGCCCTTGCCGTGGGTACCCTCGCCTTTGGCCTGGGGATCAACGTGGCCGTCTTCAGCCTCGTCAACGCGGTCATGCTGCGCCCCCTGCCCTACCCGGACCCCGGCCGTCTCGTCTCCCTGTGGGAGGAGACCCGCGCCCGCGAGCCGCAGTCTTCAATTCGAGCGGCAGCGCCGGCGGGAAGGAACGCTCCACCGTCTCGGTGGCCAACCTCGCCGATTACGAAATAGCCGCGCCCGCGTTTCGCCGGACTCGCGCCCTATGACAGCGCGCCCATGAACCTCACGGACCTGGGCAACCCCGTGCGCCTCAACGGCGAAGCCATCACGCCGGCTTTTTTCCGCGTGCTTGGCGTCTCCCCCGCCCTCGGCCGCAATTTTCTTCCCGCGGAAAATAGCCCCGGCGCGCCCGCCGTCGTCATCGTCACGCACGACTTCTGGCAGCGCCGCCTCGGCGCCGACCCGCGTGTCCTCGATCGCTCCGTGCGTCTCGACGCCAAACCGCACCGCATCGTCGGCGTCCTCCCCGCCGGCTTCGAATCCCCCGCCCAGCTCAGCCTCAAGGACCGCATCGAAATCTACACTCCCGCCCTCCTCACCCCGCTGCTCCTCCAGAGCCATGGCGACCATGAAGTGAACGTCGTCGCGCGCCTCGCCCCCGGCGCGACGATGGATACCGCGCGCGCCCAGCTTCAGGCCGTTTCGGCTGCGCTCGAAAAGCGGTATCCCAATACCAACACCGGCGTCACCGCGGCCATCGCGCCGCTCGACCGCGACCTGGTCCGCGCCGTGCACGACTCCCTCCTCGCCATCCTCGGCGCTTCCGCGCTGATCGTGCTCATCACGTGCGTCAACGTCGCCAACCTGTTTCTGGTGCGCGCCATCGCCCGCCGCCATGAAACCGCGGTGCGGCTCGCCCTCGGCGCCGGCAAGGTGCGGATCGTGCGCCAGTTCCTGGCCGAAAGCCTGCTTATCGCGGGCGCCGGATGCGCCGCCGGCATCCTGGTCGGCCAGGCTTTGATGCGCCTGCTCGTCTTTCTCGCGCCCCCCGCCATCCCGCGCATTCAACAGGTCGCGCTGGACTGGCGCGTCTTTGCCGTCGCAGCCGCCATCGCCACCGTCACCGGTATCGTATTCGGCCTCGCTCCCGCCTGGCAGGCGTCGCAATCGAAACCCGTGGACGCCCTCAAGGGCGCCGGCCGCAACACGGCCGACCGCTCCCAGGCCCGCTGGAGAACCGCGCTGCCCGCCGTCGAAATCGCGCTTTCCCTGATCCTGCTGATCGGCGCGGGCCTCCTGATCAAGAGCTTCGTCCGGCTCATGGGCATCGACCTCGGCTTTCAGCCCGAACGCGTCCTCGCCGTCAACCTCAACTTACCCGCCGCACGCTACCCCTCGGCCGGCCATCGCCTGCGCTTCTTCGAGCAGCTTGCAGCCCGTGTCGAGTCTCTGCCCGGAGTGCAATCGGCCGCGTATGCCAATCGCATGCCCCTGCGCGGCGGCTGGAGTTCCGGCATCGATCTCGATTCGCTCCCCGGCCGCATGCTCGATCCCGATTTTCAGGCCGTCAGCCCCGGCTATTTCGAAACCCTCGGCATCCCCCTGCTGCACGGCCGCAAGCTCACCGCTGCCGACCGCGCCGGAACTCCCGCCGTGGCCCTCGTGAACCAGGCTTTTTCCCGTCACTACCTCAATGGCGCCGATCCCATCGGCCACCGCATGCGCCGCGGCGACGGACGGCCCTGGGTCGAAATCGTCGGCGTGGTGGACGACATCCGGCGCGCCGGGAAGACCGCCGATATCAATCCCCAGGTCTACCTCGCCGCGGCCCAGACCGATCTTTATCCCGTCCCGCTCGCCGACTTCGCCATCCGTTCGGCGCGCGATCCGCGCCTGCTCGTCAATGCCATCCAGGCCGAGGTCTGGTCCATCGATAAGGATCTCCCGCTCACCCGCGTCCGCACGCTCGAGGAAATTGTCAGCGAGTCAGTGGCGCAGCGGCGGTTCCAGACCCTGCTGGTGCTGGTATTCGCCGGCGTGGCTGTGGGGCTGGCGCTCGTCGGCATCTACGGCGTGCTCTCCTATAGCGTCAGCCAGCGCACTCCGGAACTGGGCCTCCGCATCGCGTTGGGCGCAAATCCATGGCGCATCGTCGCCCTGGTAGTGCGCCAGGCCGCCTGGGTTATCGCAGGCGGAGTGGCCGCGGGCCTCGCCGGCGCCTGGGCCCTTTCCACCTACCTCGAGAGCCTTCTGTTTCAAGTGAAACGGTACGACCCCGCCACCTGGGTGGCCGCCGTGCTCCTGCTGGCCGCAGTCGGCGTGGCCGCCGCGCTCATTCCGGCACGCCGCGGCGCACGTGTGGATCCCATTCGCGCGCTACGCTGGGAATAGCGGCTGTCACAAACTCGGCGCGGGCGGTGTTCAGATTATGTGAACGCACACGGCAAGCTGGCCGCGGCAGTCGCAGCCGGGGAGGACACCTTCGACTTCGACGCGTTTTTTCAAGCACACTACGGGCCGGTAGCACGCGCCATCGCGCGCGTGGTGGGCGACCACGCCCGCGCCGAAGAACTGGCGGTGGAAGCTTTCTTGAAGCTCTGGCGCACGCCGCGCGCGCAGGGCGATGCCGCCCGCGGCTGGATGTACCGTACCGCCGTCCGCATGGGCCTCAATGAGTTGCGCAGCCACTCGCGCCGCAGCCGCTACGAGGCGCTGGCGGAGGTCCCGGCGCCGCCCCTCTCCCCCGAAGAGGAGCACGCCGCCGCCGAGCAGCGCGAGCAGGTCAGACGCGTGCTGGCCGCCATCGAATCCGGGCAGGCCGAACTGCTGCTGCTCCGCTCGAGCGGCCTCAGTTACGCGGAAATCGCCTCCGCCCTCGACCTGAACCCGGCGTCGGTCGGGACTTTTTTGAGTCGCGCCCAGCAGGCGTTCCGAAAGGAGTATCTCGAGCACTATGGATCCTGATTCCCAGAAGACTAGCCGTTGGGTAGCCGCGCGCCTCGATTCTCTCGAGCCCTCCGCTTCCTGGGTTCCCGATGCCGGACGCGCCCTGGCCCGTCTGCGCCAGTTGGAACGCGCCGGACGCGCGCGCCGCCTGCGCTGGCTGCTGGCCACCTCCGTCACCGCTGTTGTCGCCGCCGTCTGCATCGTGGTCCTGGCCTCGCCTCAGGCCTGCGCCACGCCCCGCGCCTGCGCGCAAAATTTCTGGCACACCATCCGGCCCCGGCCCGCCGCCGTCACCGAAGTCACTGCACCGGAACCCGCTCCCGTTCCCGCCCCGGCAGTCGCGCTGGCGGTGCCCGACTACAAGCAGTTCGGTCCGGTCATGGCTTCGGTAGTGTGCGAGATCTACTCCGATTACGAATGCCCCGCCTGCGCCATGCTTCACCGCGACACCCTCCCGCTGCTGATGGCGCAATACGTCAAGACCGGCAAAATCCGCCTCGTGTTCCGCGACTTCCCCCTGCCCCAGCACCGCTACTCGCGCCTTGCCGCCCGCTACGCCAACGCGGCCGGGCAGCTCGGCTACTACCAGGCAGCGGCTGACCGCATCTTTGCGACGCAATCCTCCTGGATGGAAACCGGTAAGGTGGGCGAGGAACTCGCGACTGTGCTGCCCCCCGCCGTACTGGAGAAGGTCCGTCAAATGGTGGCCACCGACCCTCGCCTGGACGATTCAATCGAAGCCGACCTCGCCGCCGGACGCCGCGACAACCTCAACCAGACCCCGACCATTGTCGTCGTCCACGGCGGCAAGCGCCAGGCGCTCCCGGGCGTGCCGCCATTCCAACTCCTCAAGAGCTATCTGGACGGGCTGCTCACCCGCTGAGATTGCGGTAAACCCGGCTCAGTTTGCAGCGGACGTCACCCAGGCGGGCGGTTCGGGCTCGCCTTTGCCGGGCATGCCTTTGGTTTTCGACCAGCGGTGAATCCAGGAAAAACCGTTCGGGCCCACGTACTCTTCCGGCAGGGCGTACGCCTCGTCGGCCAGCGCCCGCTCCAGCGAAACGAAGCTGTAGCCGCGCCGCACGAACATCGCCAGCAGTTCCGGCATCAGGTCGGCGTTGAGTTGCGAAGCGTGGATCAGCAGGATTTGCGGGATCTCCCGGCCTACCACCTCTACCGATCGCGCCTCGAAGAACGCCACCACACTTTCCAGGTACGGAACGTACTCGCGCCGCACGCGCTCCCGGTATTCGGGCCGCGTGTACAACGCCGCAAACTGGTAATCCGCGTTGTCCAGCGTCACCGGGGCCACGCGATATCCGTGCGCATTCAGGAACTGCTGCAAGCCGCGCTTGGTTTCCGCCGTCGGTCCGGTGAACAGAAACGGATGCCGGAAGAATCGAAGCTTCTTTCCGTGCGCCTCGAGGGCGGCACGCAGCTCCGGTTCGCCCTTCACGATATCGGCGGTGTAGTCGGCGAGGCTGACGCGGTTGATGTTGGGGTGGGTGGCGGTGTGGTTGCCGAGGTCCGCCCCCGCCTCGAGCCACTGATCCAAAACCGGGCGGAGCGTGCCGGGAGCCGCCCTGCCCGAATTCACGAAGCCGATGACCGGAATCCGCCGCTCTTTGAACGGGTTCAGCAGGCGCGCGGTCATGGCTCGCATTTCGGTGAGCGTCCGCGGTCCGCCGTCGCCGCCGCGCGGCAGATCGTCGATGGTGATGGCCACTTCGCGTCCGGAAATACAGAGGCCCGCGAGTAGCAACAGCAACAGGGTTCTGAGGGCGGCAGCCATGCCTCACGATAGCGCACGGCCGCTCAGTTTCTGGCCGCAGCGTGCGTTGTCTCGAGGCTCAGGCCGCCAACATTGGCGGTTTCGCTCTTCGGAGCCGCGCGGAATCAACAACTTGCCGGGATGAGGCCGCCAATGTTGGCGGCCTCGGCGGTTTAGCCCGTTCCGCGGACCGCCAGGAAACTGGCGGCGCAATGGTAGCCTTGGGTCATCGGTACTCGCCGATGAGCAATCCAACCTATTCCGCCTTTTCCTCCGAAACCCGGGCCTCCGATGCCCTGACCCGTCTGGCGCTCGATCTCCACTGGACCTGGAATCATTCCGCCGACGAGGTGTGGAAGCGGCTCGACCCCGAGCTCTGGGAACTTACCGGCAACCCCTGGCTGATCCTTCAAGCCATCTCGCAACGCAAGCTCGACGCGGTGACGGATTCCGATTTTCGCAGTCGCGTGGAAGAACTTCTGGCCGGGGTCAGCGCGAAGAACACTTCCGCGGCCTGGTTTCAGACGGCTCACCCGGACTCGCCCCTGCGCACGGCGGCCTACTTCAGCATGGAGTATATGCTCAGCGAGGCGCTGCCGATTTATTCGGGAGGCCTGGGCAACGTCGCGGGGGACCAACTGAAGTCCGCAAGCGACCTGGGAGTGCCTGTGGTCGCGGTAGGGCTCCTTTACCAGCAGGGCTATTTCCGGCAGGAACTCGATGCCCATGGAAGCCAGTTGGCGCTGTATCCGGTAAACGAGCCGGGCCAGTTGCCGGTCAGGCCGCTGCGCACCAACGGAGGCGAGTGGCTGCGCATTCCCTTCCACCTGCCGGGCGCCAAGCTCTGGATTCGAACATGGGAAGTCCAGGTGGGGCGCGCCAGGCTGTACCTGCTGGATACGAACGATCCCGCCAACCCGCCGCAGCATCGCGGCATCACCAGCGAACTCTACGGCGGCGGACCGGAACTGCGGCTGAAGCAGGAACTGATTCTCGGCCTGGTGGGATGGCGGCTTCTGCGCGCGCTCGGGATCGCGCCGGAAGTGTGCCACCTCAACGAAGGCCACGCCGCCTTTGCGGTGCTGGAACGGGCCCGCAGCTACATGGAAAATACCGGGCTGCCGTTTGCCGAAGCGCTGGCGGTGACGCGCGCGGGCAATGTCTTCACCACGCACACCGCCGTGGACGCCGGCTTCGACCGGTTCGCGCCCGACCTGATTCGCCAGTTCCTGTCGCGGTACGCGCAGGACGTGCTGCGCATTTCGCTGGGCGACCTGCTGGCTCTGGGCCGTGCCAATCCGGAGAACGAGGCGGAGCCGTTCAATATGGCCTACCTTGCGATGCGCGGGAGCGGCTCGGCAAACGGCGTGAGCCGCCTCCACCGCGACGTGAGCCGCCGGCTCTTCGGATCGCTGTTTCCGAGATTTCCGGAAGCGGAGGTGCCCATCGGCTACGTCACCAACGGGATTCACGTGCCGACGTGGGATTCGGAGGGCGCCGACCGGCTTTGGACCGAACAGTGCGGCAAAGGCACGTGGCGAGGCGATCTGGGGACGACCTCTGCGAATTTCCGCGGCGTGGACGACCTGCGGCTCTGGGACATGCGCACCACCGGCCGCCGCGCACTGGTCGAATATGCGCGCCAGCGATTGGAGCGGCAGGAGGCCGGGTACGGCGCCTCGTCCCTGCAAATGCAGGAGGCGCGCGCCGTCCTCGATCCGGATACCTTGACGCTCGGGTTCGCGCGCCGTTTCGCCACCTACAAGCGGCCCACGCTCCTGCTCAGCGATCGCGATCGCCTAAAACGGATTCTGACCAATCCGCAAAGGCCGGTTCAATTGATCATGGCCGGGAAGGCGCATCCGAAAGACGTGCCCGGACAGGACCTGATTCGCGAATGGACCCGCTTTGCCCGCGAAGCCGAGGTGCGCGCGCACGTGGTGTTTTTGAGCGATTACGACATGCTGCTGGCCGAGCGGCTGGTGGAGGGCGTGGACGTCTGGATCAACACGCCCCGGCGGCCGTGGGAGGCGAGCGGCACCAGCGGCATGAAAGTGCTGGTGAACGGCGGCCTGAATCTGTCCGTTCTGGATGGCTGGTGGGCGGAAGCATATACGCCCGCGGTGGGCTGGGCCATCGGCGACGGAGCCGAACACGGCGACGATCCGTGGTGGGATGGCGCCGATGCCGGGGCGCTCTACGCGGCGCTCGAAGATCAAATCATCCCGGAGTTTTACGATCGTGACGCCGGGGGAATCCCGCGACACTGGACCGGGCGGATGCGCGAAAGCATGGCGGAACTGACGCCCGCGTTTTCGGCCAACCGAACCGTCCGGCAATACACGGAGGAGCACTATATTCCCGCGGCCGCCGCCTATGCGGCGCGTGCCGTAAATCATGGAAAGGCCGGCGCCGATCTGGCGGCGTGGCAGAGGCGGATCGAAGAGCGGTGGAGCGAAGTCCGTTTCGGCCGGTTCCACGCTGAGAATACGGCCGGCGAACTGCTATTCGAGCTGGAGGTGTACCTGGCCGGACTCGATCCCGCCGACGTGCGTATCGAGCTGTATGCGAATTCCGCGGATGGCTGCGAAGCCTTTTGCCGGCCGATGGTGCGAATGCAGCCGGCTCCGGGGGATCCGGCAGTTTTCTCTTACTCGGCACGGACGAACGCCACCCGCCCGGCAGGCGATTTCACGCCGCGGATCGTCGCGAAACATCCGCTCGCGACGGGGCTCGAAGTAACCCGGATTCTCTGGCAGAAGTGACCGCTTAGCGGCGCACCGGTTTTGTTACAGTGAACGGGACGAATCCATGCTGACCAGACGCAAACTTTTGCACGGCTCCTCCGTGGGCCTGTTGATGGCGCGGCGCCGTTTCGCTGCCGCCCAGAGTCCGCCGTCCGTCGAGAGCCGGGCGCAGCGCGATGCGCGCATGAAGTGGTGGCGCGAGGCGCGGTTCGGCATGTTCGTGCATTGGGGCCTGTATTCCGGCCTGGCGGGCACCTGGGACGGCAAGCCGGTGGCCACCAGCGGCGGCATGGAATGGATTCAGAACCGGGTGAAGGCGGACACGGCCACCTACGCCGCGCGCGCGATCCCGCTGTTCCGGCCCAGGACCGGGTTCGCCCGCGAGTGGGCGCGCCTCGCCAAAGATGCAGGGTGCCGCTACGTGGTGTTCACCACCAAACACCACGACGGTTTCGCCCTTCACGACTCGAACGTGAGCGATTACGATGCGGGCTCCGTGCTTCACCGCGACCTGGTGCGGGAGATCGTGGACGCGGTTCGCGGCGAAGGCCTGCGCGTGGGTTTCTACCACTCCGTGATCGACTGGCATCACGACCAGTACGAGTACGAGCGGTCGCAGCAACTGCCGCATCCGCTGCGCGGACAGGCGTATCCGAACGGGACACGCGACCACCAGAAGTATCTCGCCTACCTGCACGCGGAGGTGAACGAGCTGGTTTCAAACTACGGGCCCGTGGACATCTTGTGGTGGGACTACAGCGCGCAGGATTTTCAGGGCGAGGAGGCCTGGCGCGCGTTCGAGCTGCTGGCGGAGGTGCGGGCGAAGCAGCCGCGAATCATTATGAACAACCGCTTGTTCCGCATTCCGGAGGCGGGCTTCACCGGCATGGGCACGAACGCCATCTCACCGCAGCTCGATCCGAAGTACGGCGACTTCATCACACCCGAGCAGCACATTCCCGCCACGGGGATGCCCGGCGTCGATTGGGAAACCTGCATGACGATGAACACGACCTGGGGGTACAGCGAACACGATCACGCGTGGAAATCGAACGAAACGCTGATTCGGAACCTGATCGATATCGCCAGCAAGGGAGGCAACTACCTGCTGAACATCGGACCCACGGGCGACGGCAGCGTGCCGCGCGAAAGCGTGGCCGCCATGCAGGCCATCGGCGGCTGGATGAAGACCAACGGCGATGCGATCTACGCCACGGCGGCGAGTCCGTTCGCGAGCCTCGAATGGGGCCGATGCACGCAGAAGCCGCTCGCGGGCGGGCGGACGCGGCTCTACCTGCACGTGTTCGACTGGCCGGCGGACGGCAAGCTCGTGCTTCCGCTGGCGGGCGGCGGCCGCGGGCAGGCGCGGTTGAAGGCGACGGGCAGATCGCTCGCGGTCACGGCGGGCGACGGGCAGACGGCGATCGCGGTTGACGGGCAGGCGCCGGATGCGATCGCCTCGGTGATCGAACTGGACATCGACGGTTCGCCGCGGGTGTGAGGAGCGTGCTATGACGCGTCGCGAACTGGCTGAGTCGATCGCGGCCGCGGCCTTGGCGGCACGCGCCTCGGCGCAGGCACCGGCGGGCGGCGCCACTCCAACCCTCTATTATGTGGACGGCTACCACGGCGGATCGCGCGGGCACATGCCGGCCGGCTCCTGGCGGGACATTCTCAATGCGATGCGCGCGATTCCGGAATGGAAGATCTCGCTTGACATCGAGCCGGCCTCCTGGGACGACCTGCGGCGCGAAGATCCGCAAGCGTACCGGGAATTCCGGAAGCTGCTGGCGGACCGGGCGGTGGGCGCGCGCGTGGAAATCGTGAACGGCACGTTTTCGCAGCCGTTCGGCTGGGCGCAAGGCGGCGAAAGCAATGTCCGGCAATTGCTGCGCGGACGCGAAATCATCCGCGAGCACTTCCCCGAAGCGGCGATTGAATCCTATGCGGTGCAGGAGCCCTGCTGGGCCAGTTGCCTGCCGCAACTGCTGCGCTCGCTCGGTTTCACGTCGGCGATCCTGAAAGATCCGGGCACGGCGTGGGGCGGGTACGCGGCGGGTTTCGATGCGGAGACGGTGGACTGGGTCGGGCCGGACGGCACTTCCATCCCGGCGGTGCCCCGTTATGCCTGCGAAGAACTTCTGCGGACCTGGGAGACGGAGTCCGTCACGGGCTCGGCGGAATTCGCGCGGAAGTGCGTGGCGCATGGAATTGCGCACCCGGCGGGCAACTGCTTTCAGGACCTGGGGTGGGCGGCGCGGCCCAAGGTAAGGGGCGCCCACATACGGTTCGTAACCTGGCGCGAGTACATGAGCGAGATTGCGGACAAGCCGCAAAAGCAGTGGCGCTTCGGGCCGGAGGACATTCTCACTACCCTGCCCTGGGGCGAGAAGACGCTGCAAACTTTGGCCCAGCAGGTCCGCGCGGCGGAGAACCGCGTCCTGATGGCCGAGAAGATGGCGGCTATGGCGACGGCGATGCGTGGAACGCCGTATCCCGGCGCGCGCCTGCAACGCGCGTGGGACCAGTTGCTGTGGGCGCAGCATCACGACGCCTGGATCACCGCGACCACACGAACCGGGCGCCAGGCATGGGCCTTTCAGGTGGCCTCCGAGACGATGGAGACCGAGGAGATTGCGTCGGCGGTGATCGCTTCCGCCGTGGAACTTCTCTCGCGCGGCGGCGAACGGCCGGCTGCCGCGCCGCTCGGCCCGCAGTGGATCCGCGTGTTCAACACGGCCGCGGCGGACCGCGACGACACGGTGGAACTGGATTGGACCGCCGACTCCGGCACGCGCCGAGCGCGCGTTTTCGATGCCGCGGGCCGCGAGATCCCGTGCCAGTTTTTGCGGCCGCGAAAATTCACTCCGCGCTCGGGATCGGGTCCGTCCGGAGCCCCGCCGCGCGCGGCCGGCGCCGCTGCCGGATTACCGGCCTACGCCGCAGGCGAGAGCCTCAACGCCGCCGCGGTGCTGTTTCGCGCGCGCGTCAACGGCATGGGCTATAGCTCGTACCGGATCGAACCGGTGTACGACGATTCGCCGCCGTCCGCTTTCCCGGGGCCGAGCGCGAGCGCTCAGGCGGATGGACAGGTAGTGCTCGAGTCGGACCTTTACCGCCTGCGTCTCGACCCCGCGCGCGGCGGCGCGATCACCAGCCTGCTCATGAAGCAGGGCAACCGCGAATTTGTCGATGCTTCGGCGGAACGGCTGTTCAACGAGTACCGCGGCTACTTTGTCGCCGAGAAGCAATGGGCATCGAGCGCCGACAACCGGGCGAACGTTGCGATTACCGAGAATGGGCCGGTGCGGGTCCGCGCCGTCGTCGCCGGGCAGGTGCTGGGCCGCCGGTTCCAGACCACGATCACGCTGGCGCAGTGGCAGCGGCGGATCGATTTCAACGCGAGCTTCACTTACCCGCAGGACACCTGGATCGGCGACCCCTGGGACATCAAGCCCGAAGACCGCCGCGTGGAACGGCGGCGCTCGCAACACGATGGCCGCTGGAAGCTGCAGGCCTTTTTCCCGGTGCCCCTGCGCAACCAGGCCATTTACAAGAACGCGGCGTACGACGTGTGCCGGAGCCGCAACCGCGACACGTTTTTCCAGCGCTGGGATGAGATCAAGCAGAACCTGGTCATCCATTGGGTGGACGTGGTGGACGAAGAGGAGAAGGCCGGCCTGGCGGTGTTTTCCGATCATGTTACCGCCTACACGCACGGCCCCGATCATCCGCTGGCGCTGGTGATGGGCTGGGGATGGGAGGGCGGTTTCTGGTGGGGCAAGTGCCCGCTGCGGGGAACGCAACAGATCGGCTACGCGCTGGTGCCGCACACCGGACTGTGGGACGAGGCGCGGATTTCGGCCGAGAGCGCGAACTGGAACGAGCCGCTGGTGGCGCAGATCATGGACGGGGATCCGGGCACCGGCGCGGCGACGCGATCGCTCGTTTCGGTGAGCGGCGGCGGGGTGGAGATCCCGACCGTGCTCCACCAGGACGAAAGCCTGCTGATCCGCCTGTTCAACGCCGAGGGTGACGACGCCGAGCGCACGGTGTCGCTGGATGTGCAGGCATCGCGGGTGGAACTGGTGGAGTTCGATGGCCGCGTCATTCGCGAACTGCCGGTACGAAGGGGTTCCGGGGGGCGGCGCGAAGTGAGGCTGGCGCTGCCGCGCTTCGGACTTCGCACCTTGCGCTTGAGTTACAGGCCAAACCCTAAGGGTGATGAGGTGTGATGACAATACAGCGCTGGTGTTTAACACTGTGGATAGGCTGTGCCGTTTTCGCTCAGGAGCGCTCCCGAACGGGTATCAGTGGCACAGTCCGCGATCTGAGCACCGGCTTACCGCTGTCGCACGCTCGGGTATCTTTAACCCCAGGACGTCACATAGTCTTGGTACCTTTTCAGGAGCCTGGACACGTCGTTGAAACCATGACCGATGGAACATACCACCTGGATGTAACGACCCCGGGCCCTTATATGCTGTACGCGACGGCTCCAGGTTATAGCCCCGGTCCTAACGTGCCCCGACTGGTTACACTTCGGACCGGAGTTCTGTCTGGCGATGTCGACATGATTGCCGCGAGTTCCATCAAAGGGCAGATACTCGATGGAGAAACCCATGTACCTGTGTCAGGAATTCTGGTCCAGCCAGTGGCGATTCGTTATGAGCTGGGAAAGCCGGTTCCATGGCCTGTTGCGGCACCGGCAAGTACTGATAAGAAGGGCTCGTTTCAGTTCGAGTCCTTGAAGCCCGGGCAATACTACCTGGAGATGGCGGCCGATAAGGCCGCGGAGCTAGCGACGGTGGCGTCTCACCGGGATTCGAGTAAGAAGAGTATGCTCGGTCCCGCATATGGCCGGCAAACATGGCCTGCGAGCACTAATGCGTGGGAGATAGTTCCGTTGGTGATACTCCCAGGAGTACCCTTGGATCTCGGGGCCGTGCCTATGTCGCGCCGTCAGCTTTATCGGATATCCGGGGAATTGCGGCGCGATAGTTGTGAGGCAGGCCGAACCTATGCAGTAGCGTTGATTCGGCAAGCGGGCACTGCCTTTAATAGGATCGCTCAAGCCACGATTCGATGTGGCGAGTATCTCACGATCACGAATGTGGCTCCTGGTGATTATCAACTATCAATCGCTCCGTCAGGTTCAGATCACTCAGTGCGAAAGTACTTGTGGCAGACCCTATCTGTTTTCGACAAAGATCTGGACGAGGATCTGCGCCTTCAACCTGCGATGCAAATCACGGGTGTATTGCGGCTGCCGGACAGCTTCCCGGCCGAGAGTCGCCGACGTTTGTCTGTCCATATTCAGCCCCTCGAAGGCGTCGGTTTGGGCGAGCCACAACCGGTCGTAACCGAGGATGGCCGATTTGTACTCACCCTCTTTGGGTTGCGCCGGCAATCAATTGAAGTAGCCGGGCTGAGTGCTCCATACGTGGTTGCGGGTATTTTCTATGGGGGCGGCACGGTACGGGACGGAGTGCTAATGCCGAATGTGTCCCTATTGAGCCAAGATCTATCGGTCCTCATCTCCACCAAAAGCGGTCGCCTGCAGGGGACCGTAAAGGAACGAGGGGAGTCCATTAGCGGCGCCAGAGTCATCGCAATACCTTGGCCCACGCGACTCAAGAACGACTTTCCAGTGTTCGTCTCAGCAGTTACCGGCGAAGATGGTACGTTCGCCCTGGAAGGCATGCCCGCAGAACCGTACCGAATCCTCGCGGTGGTTGAGGAAGCCTGGAAAACAACCCTACAGCGGCCTGGCGTTCTCAGCAGTATGGTTGCTGGGGGTGCTGAATCCACCGTAACGGAAGGTCAGCCGGTGACGGTTCAACTTGAATTAAAGCGGGTTTACGTCCCGCAGTAATCCTTCGCGAAACGCACAGTGCGGCGCCCGAGAACAAGTCCCACAGCCGGACGCCGCACCGCGCTTACGGCCGCTGCGCGTGCAATTCCTGGAGCTTGGTCTGCTTGTTGGAAAGCTCGACTTCCTGACCTTTGATGAACAGGTGGCGGACGTGGGTTTTGATTTCCAGGAGGTCGCCGTCGGTGACTACCAGGTCGGCCCATTTGCCTTTTTCGACAGAACCCACCTGGTCGTCCACGCCCCAGATGCGGGCGGGGTTGATGGTGATGGCCTTCAACGCCTCTTCGTAGGGCAGCCCGAAGGCGACCGCCGCCGCGGCTTCGTAAGGAAGGTTGCGAACGAACTGGTTGCCGAAGGTGCCGAACGCGAATTGGACACCGGCCTTGTACGCTTCGGCGGCGAGGACGTGCATGGCGTCGTAGCCCTCGTCTTCGGTGGGCGGCAGCGCGAGAACGCGGCCGAGGATGATGGGCACGTTCTTCTCTTTGAGCAGCGGCCCCACCTTATCGAGGTCGCGCGGCTGGAGGAGGACGATTTTCACCTTCTGTTTTTCGGCGAAAGCCACGGCGTCGCGGATGGAGGTTGCGCGGGCCGCGGAAACGGCCAGGGGCGTTTTGCCTTCGAGCACGGGGATCATGGCTTCATACTTCAGGTCGCGCGGAAGGCCGGGGGCGTTGGCCGCTTTGGCGCGCTGATAGCGGCGGGCGTCGTCGAAGAACGCCTCGAGTTTGCGGATCTGCTCGTCGTAGGCGCGCTTGGCCTGGCCGGTGGCGGCGGCGCCGGCAGCGCCCGAGGGCGCCTGGGAGATTTCCGCGGACATACCGCCGCGGCCGCCGCGGGACATAGACGGGAAGTTCAGTTGCATGGCGGCGGAAGGTTTGATCGACATCTCCTCCCAGGTCCAGCCGGCGGTGTGGATCAGCGCGGCCTGCCCGGAAAGAAACTGACGGCCGCCGGGGGTGCCGGCGTTGCCCGCGCCGCGGGAACGCAATGGCGGAAGTGATGCCGTTGATGCGCACGACGCCGAAATGCTCGCTCGCCGGGTTCACGGCGACGATGGCCCGCAACTGCGGCATGAACTCGCCCAGTTCCCCGGTGTCGCTGGTTTCGCGCACGGAGGCGACCTCGGACAGTCCGAGGTCGGTGGCGGAATCGATCATGCCGGGGTAGACCCGCAGGCCCTTGCCTTCGACGATGCGGAGGCCTTTGGGCACCGCGATCTTCGGCCCGATATCGGCGATCCTGCCATCCTGCACCAGCACCGACACGGCTTTGACGGCCGGCCCGGTGACGGGATAGACATCCACGTTGCGGATCAGGAAACTGTCGCCCGATGCCGCGAGCGCGCACATAGCGCATCCAATCAAAAGTCCGACGAGTTTCATTGCGGTCCCTTCCTGGCGGGCATTTGCGGGCGTTGCTGCTGCTGGGCCTGCTTCTCCTTTTCGATCAGTTTCTGTTTCTCGGCCTCCTTGGCCGCGCGCCCGGACATATCTTCATCGCGGTCGAAATAGACCTTACCGTCGATCAGCACCTTCTGGACCTTGGCCAGGGCCGAGAGCGGGTACTTATCATAGATGACCAGGTCGGCGTCCTTGCCGACTTCGATGGAACCCACACGATCGTCGATGCCGAGTTGTTTGGCGGGGTTGAGGGTGATCATGGCAAGCGCCTCGCTTTCGCTGACGCCGCTGTACTTCATGATTTTGGCCGCCTCCATGTTGAGGTGGCGCATCAGCTCGGCGTCGTCGCTGTTGAGGCTGGTGAGCACGCCGGCCTTGCTGAGCATGCCGGCGTTGAACGGGATGGCGTCCACGACTTCCATCTTGTAGTTCCACCAGTCGCTGAACGTGCTGGCGCTGGCGCCGTGGGCGGCGATTTCCTTGGCGACCTTATAGGCCTCCAGCGCGTGGATGAAGACCCGCACCTTGAAGCCGTACTCCTCCGCCACGCGCATCATCATGAGGATTTCGTCGGCGCGGTAAGCATGGCAGTGGACGAGGCGCTTGCCTTCGAGCACCTCCACCAGCGGGTCGAGCTTGAGGTCTTTGCGCGGCGGGACGGGCGTTTCGCCCCGGGCAACGCGGGCGCGGTATGCCGCCCATTCCGACTGGTATGCCCGGGCGTCCTGGAATTCTTCGCGGATCACGTCCTCGACGCCCATGCGCGTGGCGGGATAGCGCGCGGTGGTGGTGCCGGCGCCGCCGCGGCCGGCGGGGTTGCCGGCGCGCTTGGGATTTTCGCCAAGCGCGAGTTTCAGCGTGGGCGGGGCGCCGGCGAACAGGAGGCCTTGGGCGTCCTGTCCCCAGCGCATTTTGAGCGTGGCGTCCTGCCCGCCGATGGAGTTCGCCGAACCGTGCAGGGTGTGGATGGTGGTGACGCCTCCGGCGAGGGCGTCATGGATGCGGATGTCCTCGAAGTCGATGATATCGCCGACGTTCACCATGGCGGAATCGGAAGTACTTCCTTCATTGACGCCGCCATCGAGCGCGATGTGCGAGTGGGGATCGATGATGCCTGGGATGACGTACTGGCCGGAAGCGTCGATGATTTTCGCGCCTTCCGGCACCTGCACCTTCTCCCCCACTTCCACAATTTTTCCGTCTCTGAGCAGGATCGATCCCTTCACCGTGCCGTGGGTCACGGTCATGATGGTGGCGTTCTGTATGACGATGGTCTCGGCGCACAGGGACGCCACTGCGATTAAAGCCGTGATGATGATCTTCATCGTTCGCCTCCCGGAGTTGCGGTCTGTCCCCGGCCGCCTTGCGGAGCCGCCTCGGGCTCGGGAACGTATTTCACGCCGTCCACGAACACCATTTCGACGCGCGTGCGGTCCTCAAACAGGTCGCCGCGCGTGACCACCAGGTTGGCGATCTTGCCCTGCTGAATGCTGCCGAGCCGGTCGGCCACGCCGTAGATTTCGGCCGGCGAAAGGGTCAGGGCGCGAACGGCGTCCTCACGCGCCAGGCCTGCTTCGATGGCCTTCTTGACGGCGCGCTGCAAGTCGCGCGCCTGGGCGATGCCGTCGGTATACAGAGCGAAGGGGACGCCCGCCTTTTTGAGTTCGGCGGGCACGGAGGGCGCCTTGGCGCGATCCTCGAGGGTGCGGAACGTTTCGGTTGAATCGGGGTCGGGGTCGCGGGGCGGCTCCGGCCAGCGCAGGCTCACCAACACCTGCGTTCCGGCTTTCTTGAGCAGCGCGACGGATTCCGGACGGAAGCCTTCACGCAAACCGTAAATCAGCGCGGGCTGTTTCAACTCGGCTGCGAAACGGATCATGCGATCGATCTCCACCAGGGTGGAGGCGGGCAGCAGGATGCGATTCGATTCGAGCACGCCTTCGAGGGCGCGGTCGTAGTCCGGCCGCTTGACGCCGCGCGGTTCTTTGGCATACGCGGCTTTGGCCTGCGTGTAGTTATCGGCGTCGAGGTAGATCTGGCGGATGTACGCGATGATGCCCATGAGGGAACCGGGGAAGCCCCCGCCCATGCCGCCTCTGCCGCCGCCGAGCGAGATGTACTGTCCGACGGAGGGATCGACGACCATTTCCGCGGTGCGGCCCTCGGTGTTGAGGTTGATGACGGAGCCCTGCCCGGCGAAGATTCCGCGGGTGGGGAATGTTACGGCGGTAGTGAACCCGGCGCTACGCGCGATTTCGAAACGGCGATCGGTGAGTTGGATCTCGTCGGCGGCTTTGATCCAGCTTGTGGTCTGCGGACGGTCCTCGGGGCCGCGCGAGATTCGTGTCGCGGCGGCCTGCTGCCCCTGCGTGGGAGCGGCCTGGGTTGCGCCGGTTCCGCGCCCGCCGGTGGTTGCCGAGGCGGTGGGGATGCCCCAGGTGCTCAAGGCATCGACCAGGCCGGGATAAACCGTGAGGCCCTCGCCCTCGACCACTGCCGCATCCGGAGGAATCGGGGCATTCTCTCCGACGGCCTCGATCAGGCCGTTGCGAAGAATTACCGTTCCGCGGTTCAGGGTGGAACCGCTGATGGTCACGATTCTCGCGTTGCGGATGGCCACCGGCGGAGGACTCGCAGCCGTTGCACAGGCGCAAAGCAGAACTAGCGCTATCGGGATTGCACGCATAAAAGACCTGATTATACGCTATAGGCGCGGGGTCGCGCGGAAGTGGGCGGCGAAGCTGATATAATTCCGGACGCGTTGTGCGCTGGAAGGAACGAGCGGTTGTGCGATATCTATTGTGTTGCGTGGTTTGCTTGTCGGCGGTTGTGCCGGTTGTTTGCCAGAAACCGGATACGAGCCCACGGGCAGTCTTCTTTCGCGGCCTGAAGACCCGGGAGTTGATTTACAAGCCTGCCGGCACTCCGAAACCTCCGCCGGCGAAACCGAAGGGGACAACCCGGCCCGGCATTCCGGACTCGACCGCGGATCCGGGGATCGTCATTCCGGCGGCCCTCACGGATCCGGCGCTGCGTTACAACGTGCTCAAAGTGGATCCAATCACGACGCATGCCACCGAGGTGGACCCGGAAGCGAACTTCGCGACCGGCGATTGTTTTGCCGTGCGCTTTACTCCTAACTGGACAGGACGGCTGTTCGTGTTCAACCAGGGCTCGTCCGGCCGGTGGCAGGCGCTGCTTCCCTCGGCGGAGGTGCCCGACGAGCCGGTGGTTCAGGCCGGCGCTTCGGTGACAGTTCCGCGCGGCTACTGCTTCCGGATCGAGGAACCACGGGGCGAGGAGAACCTGATGGTGGTGGTTTCGCCGGTGGCGGGTCCGGCGCGGCCCGATGCGAAGGGCGCCGAACCGGTGCGGGTGGCCGAGCAGATGGGCGAACGAATCGACCGGGGGAGTCTGCTTGCATCGCGGGATTTGCGACTCGAAAAAATCGGACCGCCCGCCGCGGCCGGCGAACCGCCGCACTCCGTGTACGTCACCAATCCCAAGTTCGACAACGATGGCTCGCTGGTAATCCAGATCAAAATTCGCCACCAATAAGCAACCGACACCTGCCTGCGCCGTCCGGCAAACGGGGAGGGGCGTTACAATCGACGTTCCAAAGAAGTGCCGACAGCAGCCAAGTGGAGGATGCGATGAGACTATTGACGGTGGCGTTCGTGCTGCTTTGCGGAATGGCGCAGGCCGAGGCGGCGGCGCTCATCAAGAACCTGCAAGTGGAATACAGGAATACCCCTCTGGGTATCGATGTGGCACAGCCGCGATTCGGCTGGCAGATGGCCACGACGGCGGGTGAGCGCGGGTACGCGCAGACCGCGTATCAGATCGAGGTCAAAGATTCCAAGGGCAACGCGGTCTGGGATACGAAGAGGACCGACCGATCGAATTCACTCGCGATCCGGTACGCGGGGAGCCCGCTTCAGCCGGCAACCCGGTATTCGTGGACGGTCACGGTGTGGGACCAGGCGGGTGCGAAGCTGAGCGGCAGTTCGTGGTTTGAAACCGGACTGATGAATCCGGCTCCCGATGCGAGTGCGTGGGGCGGGGCCAAATGGATCGGCGGCGGCGACGACGACCTGGTGCTGTATGCGCCATACCTGGCGATCTTCGATGTGAAATACGGTTTGACGATCCGGCCGGGCAGCACGCGCGCGAGTTTCGTCTACGGCGCCAACGATTCGCGCCTGATGGATAAGTACAAGAACATTTACCAGGTGGAAAGCGGGAACGACCAGAGCTACATCAAACTGGAGCTCGACATTTCCGCAGTGGACGGCACGGCGGGGGGCAAGGCGAAACTGCACGTTTATCGCGCGGGGTACAAAGACACGGACACGCCCTCACAACCGCTGCGCACCTTCGAAATAGCGAGCGAACTGATCGATAACTCGAACAAGAATGCGGAACACACGATCGAGTTTCGCAGCACGTTCGGACAGATTGCCATCTCGATTGACGGCAATAGCGCCATCTCGGGCGCTGCGGCGCCGGCTCCGGCGGGCGGAGCGCGCGGCGGGGGCCGCGGCGGAGCGGCCAATTCCGTAAACCTGAACCCGGTGGGTTCGGGCGGCAACTACATCCCGTTCGGCATGCTTTGCGATATCGGATTTTCGGTTGCGGCGGGCCAGAGCGCCTCGTTCCGGGATGTCACGGTTCGCAACAACCGCGCTCCCAACCACGCGCTCTTTCAGGAGAACCTGGCGGGAGCGTACAAGGGAATTTATGCGGACGCCGCCGGCTCCGGTTTTTCGGTGGCCAACGGGAGCTACGTGCTGACGGGCGGGGCGAATGGAGTATTTCTGGTCCGGGATCCCAGCCGGAACTCGATGCCGATGCTGCGCACCAGCTTCAAGGCAGCGGTCAAGGCCATCGAAGGCGCGCGGCTCTATGTGACAGCGCGAGGGATTTATGAAGTCTACCTGAATGGCAAGCGGGTGGGAGACGACTACTACAATCCCGGGCTGACGCAATACAACGTGACCCACATGTATCAGACCTACGACGTCACCGGGTTGGTCAAAGCCGGCGACAACGCCATGGGTGCGATGCTCGGGGAGGGCTGGTGGAGCGGGCTGCTTAGCTTCGGCAATATCTGGAATCATTTCGGAGACCGGCAATCGCTGCTGGCCAAACTGGTTATTACTTATAAGGATGGCTCCGCCGACACGATCGCCACCAATCCCCAGACCTGGAAGTATTACGGCAGCGGGCCGGTGGTATACGGCAGCCTCGATTTCGGCGAGAGTTACGATGCGTCGAAGGAGCGTGCGGTAGATGGTTGGACCACCGCCGCCTACGACGCAAGTAAGTGGAAGAATGCCGTGGTGGTGCCGCTCCAGGGCACAACCTTTTCGGGCATGGAAGGGGGCGGCCGCGGAGCGCAGGGGACGCCGTTCAATTTCGACAAACTGTCCCTGGTCGGGCAGGTCGGCAATGGCGCCGGCGTTTTCCGCACCCTGACGGCGAAAAGCGTCAAGGAGGTGCGGCCCGGCGTGTACGTCTACAACATGGGGCAGAACCTGGTGGGGGTGCCGCGGATCAGCATCGCCAACGGGCGCGCCGGCCGCAAGGTCACGCTGCGGTACTCGGAGATGCTGTATCCCGATTTGAAAGAATCGGGGAAGAACGTGGGCATGATCATGACGGAAAACTATCGTGCCGCGCTCAGCCAGGACGTTTACACGATGAAGGCGGGGAGCCAGGTTTTGCAGCCCCGCTTCACTTCCCACGGCTTTCAGTACGTGGAAATCACGGGGATCGACAGGCCGCTACCGCTTGCGAACGTGCAGGGCGTAGCGATTAGTTCCGTGCGGGAGTTATCGGCCGATTACAAGACGTCCAATGAAAAAGTCAACCGGCTTTGGTCGAACCTGGTCTGGTCCAACGTGGATAACTTCCTCACGATACCGACGGATTGCCCGCAGCGGAATGAACGCATGGGATGGTCGGGGGACATCAACGTCTTTTCCCGTACCGCAACTTACGTATCGAATGCGGATCAATTCCTGACGCGCCATATGTATGGCATGCGCGACGTCCAGGCGCCGTCGGGAAGGTTCACCGATGTGGTGCCGATCGGGGGAGGCTTCGGCGGCGTGCTCTGGGGTAGCGCGGGGGTCGTGGTGCCGTGGGAAGCCTACCTGCAATACGACGACGTGGGCCTGCTGGAACGGCATTACCCGGCGATGGCGGCCTATGTGGACTACCTGGAGACGACGATCGATCCGAACACCGGCCTCAGTTCCGACGGGCAGTTGGGCGATTGGCTGGGACCGCAGAACAATGCGCTGGGATCGCCTTTCCTGGTCACCGCTTACCACGCTTATGACCTCGATATCATGGCGAAGGTCGCCGAGATACTCGACAAACCTACCGACGCGGCCAAATACAAGGGTCTGTATGAAAAGCGCAAGGCTTTCTTCAACAAAGCGTTTGTCAATGCCGAGAAGAAGACGCTAGCGACAGGCGGCGGACGGGGCGGAATGGGGGGCGGCCGGGGAGCGGCGCCGGCGGGGCCTCCGGAGTTCAGGCTGGCGGATACGCAGACTTCCTATGCGGTGGGCCTTGGGATGGGATTGTTCAGCAGCGAGAACGAACCATACATGGTCAAGAACCTGGCGGAAACGGTGAGCCGGGAAAACAAGGACGACAGCGGCGTGGTGCGGCCGAAGGACTCGCTGATGACCGGGTTCATCGGCACGTCCTGGATCAGCAAGGCCCTGTCGGACCACGGCATGAGCGATCTGGCGTACCGGATCCTGACGAACGACAAATACCCGTCGTGGCTGTATGCCATCGACCAGGGTGCGACCTCGATTTGGGAGCGGCTTAACGGGTACACGGTGGAAGAGGGGTTCGGCGGCAACAACAGCATGAACTCGTTCAACCACTATTCGTTCGGCGCGGTGGGGCAGTGGATGATGGCGTATTCGCTGGGCATTCAGCGGGACCAGCCCGGCTTCCAAAAATTCATCCTTCAGCCGGAGCCGGACCCGACGGGTGCCATCACGTCGGCGGAGGGTTACTACGATTCGCTGTACGGCAGGATTGCCAGCGCGTGGAAGGTTGACGGCACGGTTCTCACATACAGGGCTACGGTTCCGGCGAACACCACGGCTACGCTATACCTGCCGGCCACGGCGGCGGCATCGGTGAAAGAAGGCGGCAAGGATGCGGGACAGGCGAATGGCGTCACGTTTTTCAGGTACGAAAACGGCAAGGCCATTTATAACCTGAAATCCGGCAGTTACACGTTCACAGCGGCCAGATAGGGATTCGGCGGACCGCTCCCTTTGGTCGCGGCTCTGTAACGGCGGCGGTGTGACGGCGGCGGTATAATCGTGCATTCGAACGTTTGATCGAGGAGAGATGCGCGCGATGTCCGAATGCTCAGAGATGGCGAAGGTTTTAGAGAGCAGTCTGAATCTGTCCCTGCCAGCGGTGGCGATCAGTTTCCGGGACAGCATTCCCGAAGGCATTCCCTTATTTGACGGGGCGGTGCCGGCGGGATGCGTGTTTTGGGAAAGGGCCGCGCAGGGGGGATTCGCCACGTCGGCCAAAGATCACGATCTCTGCTCGATCGGGGTCTACACGCACAACCTGAAAGACCCTTCACCGAATTACGAATCCGAGTTGCAGACGGTGATGCAGGTGCTCGGACAACTGGATTATGTGCGGCCGGCCGACATGGCGCACATCCCGGTGCTGGAGCGGCGGTCGAAATATGTGATCTACACGCCGCTGGCGGAGAGCCCGTTCGTTCCGGACGCGGTGGTTGTGCTTGCGGATGCGCGCCGGAGCCTGGTGATGGCGGAGGCGGTGCAGCAGGTGGAGCTGGGGATTCCGCCGGCGATGGGGCGGCCGGCGTGCAGCGCCGTTGCGCAGGCCGTCAACAGCGGCCGTGCGGCGATGAGCCTGGGCTGCTGCGGCGCCCGCGCCTATCTCGATGCCCTGTCGGACGACGTTGCCATGTGGGTGCTACCGGGGAGCAAGCTCGACGAATATACCGAGCGCGTGCGCATTCTGGCGGGCGCGAACGCGATGCTGGGAAAGTTCCATCAATTAAGGCGGGAGGATGTGGCCGGCGGAGCCCACCCGACTTACGCGGAGTCGATGGCAAGACTGCAAGGGTAATCTGCGAGTTCTGTCAGAATCGCACCATTCGGCAAACGGCTTCCGAAAGTCCTATAATCTCATGTCAGGTTGCGGGACTCGTTCGCCCGCAGGTAACAAGTCTGTCACTTCGAGGTTAGCGATGAAGAATCTACGTTCGATTTCCGTCCTGCTTCTCCTGGCATGTGCGATTGCCGGGACCGTTTGGGGGCAGGCCGTCACGGCGAGCCTGGTCGGAACCATCACCGACGCTTCCGGTGCGGTGGTTCAGAATGCCAAGGTCGTGCTCACCGAAACCAATACCGGCGTCAGCCGCACCGCCAACTCCAATGAAAGCGGCAACTATTCCTTCCCGAACCTCCCTCCTGGCTTGTACTCGGTAAGTGCCGAGCAGGCCGGCTTCAAAAAGGCCACCCGCAGCGGAGTGGACCTTCCCGTCAACACCACTATCCGCGTGGACCTGGCGCTTCAGCCCGGCCAGATCAGCGAGACGGTCGAGGTCACCGCCGAAGCGTCGGCACTGCAGACGGACCGCGTGGATATCGGCCGCAAGATCGAGACCGTGCAACTCGCGAATCTGCCGGTCGGCTACAACCGCAGCTTTCAGGCGATGCTGAACCTGGTGCCCGGCGCGACGCGATCCTTTGCGCCGCACTCGGAGTTCTTCAACTCACAGGGCTCCCTGACGTCACAGGTGAACGGCGTCAGCCGGCTCGGCAACAACGTGCAGTTCGAGGGCGTGGACAACAACCACCGCACCGGCCTGCTGACCGTCCTGATCCCGCCTATCGAGGCGCTCCAGAACGTTGACGTCGCCACGGCCAACTACGAGGCCGAGCTCGGCCGCGCCGGCGGCGCGGTCACCAACATCATTTTGAAATCCGGCACCAACAGCATTCACGGCGCCGCGTACGAGTTCCACAACAACAGCCACCTGATCGCCCGCGAGACCTTTCAGCCGTCCAAGCCCGTCACCACGTACAACTACTTCGGCGGCAACATCGGCGGTCCGATCATCAGGAACCGCACATTCTTCTTCGCCGACTATCTGCGCATCGCCGACCGGCGCGGCGACGGTTTCCTGATCCTGGTGCCGACGGCCGAGTTCCGCAACGGCGACTTCAGCAGCCAGACCGCCCGCGTGTACGACCCCACCACCGGCGACCGCACTACGGGCGTGGGGCGCACGCCGTTCCCGGACAACAAGATTCCGACGAACCTCATCAGCCCGATCGCGGCCAAGCTGCTCTCCTTCGTGCCCGCGCAGAATATCCCCGGCGTCATCACCAACAACTACGCCAGCTCCACCACGCGCAAGAAGGATCAGGACTCGTTCGACGTTAAAGTCGACCACCAGCAGTCCGATAAGGACCGCTTCTCGGTCCGCTACAGTTTCCAGCGCCCGGTCGTGCTGGACCCGGGCCGCTTCGGCATCTACGGCGGCGGGGGCAAGGGCTTCGCCGCCACCGGCATTAACCGCACCCAGAGCACCGCGGTGAACTACACCCGGACCCTTTCGCCGACATTCCTTATGGAAGCGCGCGTGGGACTCGGGCGGTACAGCAACAAGGCGCAGAACCTGGACTACGGCACGAACGCGGCGGAGGCGGTCGGTATCAAGGGCGCCAACCTCGACGACTGGTCGAGCGGCCTCAGTTCGATGAACGTGGGCGGCTATCCGAATCCCCTGGTCGGCTGGGCCAACAGCCTGCCGTGGAATCGCGCCGAGACCAACATCGACTTCGTCAACAACTGGATCAAGATCAAGTCCAACCACACGTTCAAGTGGGGCGTAGACATCCGCCGTCTCCGCGACGAACTGCTGCAAACGCAGGACGCGGGCGGCCCGCGCGGCGAGTTCGTTTTCGGCAACAACCAGACGTCTACCCCGGGCGCCGCGGTGCAGTCGCAGGTGAACGGTCTGGCCAGCTTCCTGCTGGACGTGCCGAACACGGTCCGGCGCGACCTCGCAATCCAGTTCCCGGCTTATCGCGCCTGGATGGTCTTCAGCTATTTCCAGGATAAGTGGCAGGTCAGCCAGAAACTGACCGTCGACCTGGGCCTGCGCCACGATTTCTACCCGCCGGCCACGCCGCGCCTCAAGGGCGGTTTTTCGAATTACGACCCGGCGACGAACAGTTTGGTCGTCGCGGGCTATGGCAACAACCCGATGAACCTCGGCCGCAAGACCTATTACACGGGCTTTTCGCCGCGCATCGGCGCGTCCTACCGTCTTAATTCCAAGACGGTGATCCGTGCCGGATACGGCATCAGCTGGATTCCGTTCCCGGACAACAAGTACGCCTGGGACAACTTTCCCGTGAAGCAGACCAACTCCTACGGAACCACCAACAGCTACGGCTTCGCGGTGACGCCGTCTGGCCAGGTCCTCAACATGGGCACGGGCTTCCCGTCGCTGGCCCCGGCGAACATACCCGATAACGGGATCATCCCGGCCAACACGCCCCAGCTCCTCGCGCAGACCATTGCGAGCTACATTCCGCTGGACTATCACGAGGGCTACATCCAATCGTGGAACGCGGCGTTCCAGCGGCAGTTGCCGATGAACTTCACGCTCGATATCGCCTACGTTGCCAACCACACCGTGCGCGCTCCCGTCACCTACAACCTGAACGCGTCGTTCGTGTTCGGCTCCGGCTCGGCGGGCAAGCCGTACTTCGTCCGCGATAACCGGAACACCGACATCAACTACCGCTACGCGGGCTACAGCAACAACTTCAACAGTCTCCAGGTGAAGTTCGATCGCCGTTTCAGCGGCGGCTTCCTCATGACGAATGCCTACACGTGGGGCAAGGCCATGGGATTCTCGTCCGAGGACGGTGGGTTGTGGAACTACATCCAGCCGGAGCGCAGCTACGCGCGGCTCGACTTCGACCGCACTCACAACTTCACCGAAAGCTTCGTCTGGGAGCTGCCGTTCGGCAAAGGCAAGCCGTGGCTTCAGAATGGCGCGGCGCGCTGGATTGCCGGCGGCTGGCAGCTCAACGGGATTCTCAGCCTGATGACCGGACGCCCGCTGACGTTCGGGAGCAACGCCGCCGCCAACACGCCCGGCAGCAGCTTCACCCCGGACCTTATCGGCGACGTGAAGATCACGCACGTGGTGGCCGGGACCAGCGGGACCGCGACGTGGTTTGACACGACGGGTTGCGTGCCGGTGACCTCGTCCTGCTTTCTCCAGAATCCGCCGCTCGGCACAACGGGCCGGTTCGGCACATCCGGGCGCAACAACTTCAACGGCCCCGGCCTGGGCAACTTCGACCTATCCCTCTTCCGCCGGTTCGAGATCAGCGAGCGAGTGAAGCTCGAGTTTCGCGCGGAGGCGACCAACATCACCAATACCCCGGCGTTCGGGAATCCCAACACCACGCTGGGCGACGCGAATTTCGGCCGTGTGACCGGTACCCTGGCGGGCCTGGTCACCGGTCAGGGCGTGGGCGGGACCGGTCCGCGTGCGATCAACCTCGGTCTGAAGCTGACCTTTTAAGGAGACGGTGGCCGGGCAGATGTCCGGCCACCGACTTCGGAATCAGGGTGGCTATTCCGGGCCGGCTGCGAACAAGCGGTCGATTTCTTCCACCGATTCGCAATCGATGCGGGGTCCGACGATGGGCGGCCCTGGCGGTCCATGATGGGACGTTATGCCCCGACGAACGGCAGCAGGTTGCGCACCCGTGCATCGCGAAACCACAAGCCGCCCCACAACAGGGCGCCGAAAAATACCGGGAACAGCATATTGAACCAGCCATCGCTCACACGCACGTGCGTCGCGACAGCGCCGCCGAGGTACCCGGTGAGCAGAATCGCGCCGAGAACGGCAGTGCGCGGGACGAGATAGAGGATCGTGCCGATCAGGAGGACGATGCCGAGTGCGATAATGCACGATTCCGGATAACCTAGCTGCATCGTGCCTTCGACCACGACGGCAGGCTTGAACAGCTTCATGGCGCCGTCCAGGACGAGGAACAGCGCCGGCAGGCCGCCGAGAATTCTTCCGGCCCAAAGGGCTCCGCGCGAGGTTTTGGCCGATGGCGACGAGGCTGCTTCCCATGGTGTTTGGCCGGCGTCTATCGGAGTGGTCATTTCGATTGTTTCCTTTCGAGTGTGTAGACCGGGGCAGCCGCACGAACTCATCGGTGACAAGCGAAAAAACTATCGGCTGCTCTAAGGGGTTGAAACAGAGCCAGTTGCCGCGGGAAGCGTAAGCGGCAGATGGAATCGAGGGAAGATCGCTTCGACGTCGAGAAACGAGGTCAGGGTTCCGATCCGATCTCCGTCCAATTCGAGGACGATCAGCGCCCATGCCTTGTGGCCGCCTTCTGGGTTGGCGCGGTACTGGGCGAACGCCGGAGACCCACAGGCCGCAGTCGCGATCAGGCGGGAGCCGCGGCAGCCACTGCCCAGTCCATTGAGCCAGGCATGAATCTCGCGCTGCCCCTGAATCCACAGCGTGAATGGCGGCATGTTCAGCACGGCGTCTTCGCGTAATAACGAGACGAGCTCATCGGTGTCATAGGCCTCGAACGCTTTCAGGTAGCGGTCGAGGAGATCCTGCTGAGCCGGGGACAGGTCCGCGGGTGCATTCTCACGGCGCTGCGCAAGGGTAGCGCGGGCACGTTGGAGGGCGCTATTGACCGCCGCGATTGAGGTGGATAGTGTCTCGGCCACCTCCGCGGCGGACAGCCCGAGCACTTCGGTCAACAGCAGAGCCGCCCGCTGCCTCGGTGCAAGGTGCTGGAGCGCCGCGACAAACGCGAGGTGGATGGTCTGGCGCAGGATCAGTTGTTCGGCGGGGCCGGCGTCCGCGGGGATCACGCGAGCATCCGCCACCGGCTCCAACCAATGCGACCGCGGCCGCTCAACCAACGCTTCGACCGAGGGAGTCCCCGACGACGGGTCCCCTTCCTCGAAGGGCCGGGCACGCCGCCCGCGGCTGGACAGCTCGTCCAGGCACACATTGGTGGCGATGCGATAGAGCCACGTCTTCAGGGAGGCCCTGCCGTCGAAGCGATCGATGCTTTTCCACGCACGAATCATGGCTTCCTGCGTGGCATCTTCGGCATCCACCGCGGAGCCGAGCATCCGGTAGCAATGCCCCATCAGCACGGTCCGATGCATTTCGAGCCGATCGATGTTCTCTACCATGAATTGATTCTTCCGTCCTCCGCGGCCACGTTTATCGATACTTCCCAACCGTGAACGGGTCTCCAATGAGCCAACACCAACTGCCGTCCGGCTGACGGCGTGCAACTTCGATAGCATATTGCGAAGTTTGCTGCAGCACCGGAACGGTCCATTCGGTGTGCATGAGCGCAATATCGCCGGCCTGCAGATTTCCGCGGGCTTTCTTGCCGGCACATCCATGCCTCCTTGCTTCTGATGCGCGATGCGGTAAGAAAGTTGGTGAGCACATCGCCTGCCAAATACTCGGAATTGTGCGGCGAAGCCCAAGCAGGCGATGACGCCAGTCTTGCCAGAGCCGCGAGCGATTTGATAGAGTAGCGCACACTCGTTCTCGGCCGGCACTCCACGGGCGCAGGGCCGATGTGCGATTAGGGGATTTTCACTCGAGGGGGATGAAATGCGAACTAAGCTGTTCGTGGGAACGTGTATGCTGTGGGTTGCCGCGGCCGCGTACGGCCAGACCTTCGGCAGTATCGCCGGTGAAATCCGGGACGCTCAAAGCGCGGTTGTTCCGGCCGCCGAAGTTACAGTTATCAACTCGGCGACGAACGTCGCGCGAAAAACCATCACCAACGACGCGGGCCTGTACTCGTTTCCTTCGATGCCACCCGGCACCTACGACATCCGGGTAGCGAAGCCGGGATTCAAGGTGGCTTCCGCCAAAAGCGTTGAATTGCAGGTCCAGCAGAATGCCCGCCTGGATTTCGAACTGGTGGTCGGGCAGGTGAGCGAAGCAGTGGAAGTTTCGGCCAACGCGCAGTTGCTATCGACGGAGAACGCCACGGTGGGCACGGTGATCGAAAACAAGCGGATCGTCGAGCTGCCGCTGAACGGGCGTAACTATCTGCAGCTCGTGTCGCTTTCGCCCAACGTTTCGTACGGTTTCGGCAGCGCGGGACAGGCCGGATCGCGGCAGGGCGGCGACCGCGCTTCGCAGAACATTTCGGTCAGCGGGCAGCGCAGTTACTTCAACCAGTTTTCGCTGGACGGAGTGAACAACACCGACCCCAATTTCAACACGTACATCATTCAACCCTCGATCGACGCGCTGCAGGAATTCAAAGTCCAGACCGGCGTGTATCCGGCGGAGTTCGGCAGGCAGGCCACGCAGATCAACGTTTCGACCAAACCCGGGACCAACGCGTTCCATGGAACCGCGTTCGAGTTTCTGCGCAACGACAAGCTCGATGCCAGCAACTACGCATTCACTTCGAAGCCGGTGGTCAAGGATCCGTTCAAGTGGAACCAGTACGGGTTTACGCTGGGCGGGCCGGTATGGATCCCGAAGCTATTCAACGGCAGAGACCGGCTGTTCTTCATGTCCAATTACGAGGCATTCCGGCAGCGGCGGCAGGTGCAGGGCATCTACAATCTGCCGAGCGCGGCCATGCGGACCGGAGACTTCAGCGAACTCCTTGCGCGCGGCACCGTCATTTACAATCCTGCGACCCGCGTGGTGAACCCCGACGGCACGGTGACAGCCGAGCCGTTCGCCGGCAATATGATTCCGTCCGGGGCAATAGACCCGTTTGCCAAGAAGCTGCTGGAGTTCTACCCGGCGCCGAACCTTCCCAATTCCACCTTGCGCAACAACCACCAGATCTCGCAGGGAAGGCCTGTGAACAAGGACCAGTTCATTCTGCGGATGGACTTTGCCGAGTCCTCGCGGTCGCAATGGTTCGGCCGGTATAGTTGGGGCGACGAGAACCAGCTCAACGAGGCGCTCTACCTGAACGGATTCCAGGTGCTGACCAACGTGGAGCAGTACATGGGCTCGAACGTCCGCATCTTCTCGCCGTCCACGGTGAACGAGGCGCGCTTCGGTTACACCAGCTTCTTCAACTCGGCCGGACGCGAGCTGGCTTTCAAGCGCGACGTAGTCACCGAGCTGGGGATTCCGGGCCTGAAGGGCGGCGAACCGGTAACGTGGGGCATCCCTTCGGTGGCAATCACCAATTACAGCGGCTTCGGAGACGACTCCGAAGGGCCGTACGCCAACGACAACCACTCGATGCAATTCGTCGATAACTTCAGTTGGATGGGCGGCGCCCACTCGATCCGGTTCGGTGGAGAGGTGCGGCGCGACGAGTTCAACCAGGTGGGCAACCAGTTTGCGCGCGGCTCCTTCCTGTTCGACATCAACGCCACCGCCACCACCGTGAAGAACGCTTCCGGCGCGCTGGCGGCCAGCGGGGGAGACGCGTTCGCGGACTTCCTGCTGGGGCAGACGAAACGGGCCGAGGCGGCCGTCGCCATCGCCCAGGCCGCGTTCCGCAACTGGAGCTATGCCTGGTATGTGGACGATGTCTGGAAGATGGCCTCCAAGGTGACCGTGAACATCGGGCTGCGCTACGAGCTCACGCCTCCCTGGAAGGATACGACCGGCAAGCTGTTCACGGTGGCGATTCCGGCGAACATCCGCTCCGGACCGGTGGCGGACCCCAACCTGCATCCTTACTTCCTGCGGCAGGGGACGGGCGAACCGCTCGAGGGCGTCAACCTGGTGTGGCCAAATATCAAGCTGGCGCGCGACGGGTCATTGGGCGAGCGCCTGGTCCGCACCGATTACACCAATTTCGCGCCGCGGCTGGGGATCACGTGGAACGTGAGTCCGAAACTGGTGCTGCGCGCCGGTTCCGGAATCTTTTATTCGCAGGATACGGGGAACCCGCGCTTCGACATGGCGCGCAACCTGGCAGGCCGCACGCGTTTCGAATCCATCGGGAACACGCTCTACACGATCGGCAATTCCTTCGCGGGCCTGGCCGGCGCAAAAGCCGTCGTGCCGACGCCGTACTCGTTCGCCAACGAGTACAACCGGCGCACGCCGACTACTTACATGTACCTGTTCAACGTGCAGTACGAATTGCCGGCCCGCCAGATTCTGGAACTCGGATACGAGGGCAGCCAGCTTCGCCACCTGGAGCAACTGATCGCGGTCAACGAGGCGCTGCCCGGACCGCAGAGCGTGCCGATCGCGCAACGCTCTCCTTTCCCGGAGTTCGGGCGCATTCAACTGGTGGATAACGGCGGCTACGGCAAGTACAACGCATTTTCCGCGAAACTCACCAAGCGTTACAGCGCGGGACTGACGTACCTGTTCGGCTACACGTGGTCGCGAGCCACCGACACCGGCAGCGCGATCCGCACCCACGACGGCGACACGCTCTTCCCGCAGAACAGCTACTGCCGCAACTGCGAGTACGGCCTGTCGAGCTTCCACACGGCCCACCGTTTCGTGAGTTCGGTGCTGTACGACATTCCCTTTGGGAGGGGTCGCGCTTTCTCGACCGGCAGCGCCCTGCTGGACGGTATCGCCGGAGGATGGCAGGTGGGCGGGATCGTCACGGCGCAGACGGGCTTTCCGATCACGGTGACGATCGGCGGGCGCGATCAGTCCAAGACGGGCGGCGGTTTCGACAGGCCGAATGCGACCGGGGTCAGCCCCTATTTGTCCGATCCCACCACCGCCGCCTATTACAACCTGGCGGCCTTCCAGGTGCAACCGGAAGGAACCTTCGGCAATGTCGGGCGCAACACGCTGATAGGGCCGGGGCTGTTCAGTTTCGATGCCTCGCTGCTCAAGAACTTCATGTTCAGCGAACGGCATTACCTGCAATTCCGCTGGGAAGCTTTTAATGCTTTGAACCATCCGAATTGGGCTAACCCCAATACGAATGTCAACAACAGCAATGCGTTCGGCACGATCACAGGGACGAAGACCAACATGCGGCAGATGCAGCTCGCGTTGAAGTTCGTGTTCTGAGGGGAGCGGCGGAACGGTTTCGGCATCCATCGCACTACGAAGGCAAACTGCTCAAGGATAGCGATAGAATGGAATTCACCAATAACAAGGAAGCCACCCAGCAGGTCCACTCCCTGCCATCCACGCGGGTGTGGCTTTAGGAGGGTGCATGCTCTATACGAGACGAGATGCCGGAAGAATGGCGCTGGCGACGGGATTCGCTTCGGGATTCGCGTCAAGGGTAATGGGGGCCGCGAAGCCGAATTCCAAGATCAAGGGAGTTCAGGTCGGCACGATCACTTATAGCTTTCGCAGCATGCCGGATCAAAGCGCCGAAGCGACGTTGAAGTACGTCGTCGATTCCGGCATCAGCGCTATTGAACTGATGGGCGGGCCGCTGAACGACTACATTCGCAAACAGGGCAAGTGGGACTCGAGTCCGGCGGCGGCAGCGGCGGCAGCGGCAAGCCAGGGCGGACGTGGGGGCCGCGGCGGCTTTGCGGGCGGCGGCCGCGGTCCGGCGCCCACATATCCTCCGGTTGCGGGAATGCAGACTGGCTATGGCAACAACCAGCCGGCAGGACAGTGGAACGGGAAGACGTGCCCCGCGGGCCGCGGCGGGAGTCCTGGCGCTCCGGCGGCGGCGGCAGCACGGGGAGCGGGCGCTGGGGCGGGCGGCGGCGGCCGCGGACGCGGCGAGCAGACGCCGGAACAAAAAGCCGCGGCGGAAGCCGAGCGCAAGTGGCGCCTGGCACTGCCGATGAGCATCTTCACGGATTTGCGCAAAATGTACAACGATGCGGGGGTGACCATCTACGCGGTCAAGGATCTGCGCCAGGGCACGGACGAGGACCTCGATTACACGTTTAAGGTAGCCAAAGCGCTGGGCGCCTCCCATGTAACGACGGAACTGATGACTAACGAGGACGCCGGGCCGGCGATGAAGAAGCTGGGCGACTGGGCCATGAAGTACAACATGTTCGTCGCCTACCACTCGCACGGACAGGGCAGCATGAATGCCTTCGACACATGCTTCGCGGCTTCGCCAGGCAACAAGTCGAACGTCGACCTGGGCCACTTCACGGCGGCTCAAGGCGGTGAACTGGCGCTCGAATTCCTGAACAAGTTCCACGATAAGATCGCGAGTTTTCACATTAAGGATCGGACCTCGCCCAAGCACTGCGAGCTGAACCTGCCGTGGGGCACCGGGGAGACGCCGATCAAGGAAATCCTCCAGACAGTGCAGAAGAACAAGTGGACGATGCCGGCCTCGATCGAGCAGGAGTACGCCATTCCCGAGGGCTCGGATGCGGTGAAGGAAGTCATCAAGTGCCTGGATTATTGCCGCAAGGCACTGGCGTAGACTAACCGCTACGTCGCAACTTCGAACACGATCGCGAACGGATGGGGCTGGAACGCGGGCCGCTTGATCGTCAGCGCGCCCGCTTCCTGCGACCAGGCGAGTTTCTCGTCGGATCCGAGCAGGCGGACGTTCCGGATCTTCTCGGCGAACAGGGCCGCCGTGGCGCCGAGAGATCTAATATTCAGGTCGTTCTCCTGCGGGCCCATGCAGAAGACGTACAGATTGCGGCCCTTGCTGGTATAGCGAATGTCCCCGGGCGAAAGCGGATTGCCGGGACCGCGCGGATTTGCGATGTGGTGGCGCGCAGCCACGGAAGGGCCGTCGCCGAACTTCTTCCACGGCCGCGTATCGTAGATGGCGTCGCTGTTGATCCTCATCCAAAGCGCGATGTCGGACAGGATGCTCTCTTCTTCGCTGTCGAGTGTGCCGTCCGGCATCTGCGGCACGCTCAGCAGCATGGTTCCGTTCTTGCTCACCACGTCCACCAGCGTGTGCACCAGTTCCTTGGCGGACCGGTAGCGGAAATCGCGATAGTACTGCCATTGCCCGAGGCACGTGTCCATATGGAAAGGTTCGGCCAGGATGTCGTCGGGAATCGCGCGCTCCATATCGCGCGTCCCCACGCCGGGCCGATACTCGCCGGTCTTGCCGTCGGGGCCGGCCTCCTTCAGCGTGTAAACACCCTGTAGCTCTCCGCCGTTCCAGGACATGTTGGCGTTGTAATAGTGCGCCACCATGTCCCGGCCCAATTGCCCAAAAAGACCGCCGTCGGTGTAGACCAGGTCGGGCTTGTGCTGGTGGATGAGGTCGCCGATGCGCGCGAACCACGACCACTCAAAATGGCGGGACGGATTCACGGGAAAGTTGGCGGCGGTTTCCGGATGCGGCTCCCAGTAGAGATCCTGCCACTCGGGGTTATTGCCGTCGTAAGGCACGCCGGCGTACGGTCCGGTCTTGTCGGCGCCCTTGTTGACATTAAACCAGTCGTAACTCCAGGCCAGGTGTTCGCTCACTCCGAAGCGCAGGCCGTGTTCGCGGGCCGTCTTGTTCCAGATGCCCACCACGTCCCGCCGGGGCCCGTAATTCACGGCATTCCAACGATGGTTTCTCGAGTTCCAGCAGTCGAAGTTGTCGCAGTGCACGCCGAGCGAGACAAAGTAGCGTGCACCGGCGCGCTGGAACTTGCGCATCAGCACTTCGGGTTCCCAGTTCTTCGCCGTCCACAGCGGGATGATGTCCTTGAAGCCGAATTGCGAAGGATGGCCGTACGTCTTCACGTGGTAATCGTACTGGCGGGTGCCCTGCACGTACATGTTGCGGGCGTACCAGTCACCCTCCATGGGAGCACCCTGCGGACCCCAATGGGACCAGATGCCGAACTTCGCGTTGCGGAACCACTCCGGACAACGATATTGTTTGAGCGACTCCCAAGTGGACTCGAACACGGGCGCGACGGCGGACCGGCCGGACCGCAGCGGCGCAACAGCGGCGGCCAGCGCCTTCAGGGCAGTTCTTCTCGATGGCCGCATTGGCATGGCCGGAACTATTCGCCCCCCGTTCGGCGGAAGTATGTCGTGTACGGCTCCCGCTGCACCTGGTAGAAGGGCCGCATGCGGACCGCGCCGGATAGCGACCGGCAATCGAACTCGAGCGGTTTACCGGGCACCGCGTCCATGCGGGCGAGTGCCGCCGCGCTCGCTTCCACCTTCTCCGGCGGGTCCACCGCAACCAGCATCACCGGGCCGCGCATGACTGCGACGGTGTCGGGGTGCCGCCCGTCGACCGGAATTGCGCGAAACGAAAACGGGAATATGAGATCGACGCGGTCGCCCTTACTCCACTTGCGCGTGATGGTGGCGAAGGTGCCGGCCGCGCCTTGCACACCGGCCGGGCGGCCGTTGAGAAGGATCTGCGGCGGGCGCTCCAGCCAGCCGGGAATGCGCAAGTGAACGGCGAACTCTGCGGGCGCGGCCGGATCCACCCGCACCTGCACGTGTTCGGATTCAGGATAGGCGGTGTTCTGCGCGACCGTCACCGGGACGTTGCCGGCGCTCCACCGCACCTCGCTTCCGGCGTACAGATTCACGTAAATGCCCCGCGGTTCGTGGAAGTAAAGATTCAGCGGATAGTCGGCCACGGATTGCATCAAGGTACCCGCGCAGCAAGGCCACTTGGGTTGGTAGTAACGCTTCACGGCGCGCGCCTGGTAATCGGCGTAGTAGTAATAGCCGCCATCGTCGTCCGGGTCGAGCGCGCCCAGAATCGTGTTCAGCAGCGCTTTCTCGAGGCCGTCGCCGTAGCGCGCATGGCCCGTGAAGCATGTCAGGTATCGCGCCAGCTTGGCGTAGCTGTAGAAACAGCACGGGGTTTCGAAGTGATCGCGGGTGGACGTAAGCTTCTCGCCGAGTTCGCCGGATCCCGGCTGGACGAACATCTCCTCCGGAGCCCAGGCGCCCGAAGCGAACTGCTGTCCGTCGAGCATGTCCCACGCGTTCCGGATGGCGCGCAGATATTTGCCGTCGCCCAGGACGGCGTATGCCTTCGCGGCCGAGCTCAGCGCGATTATGTGGCTGTAGCCGTGTTTGCCGGGCAGCACATTCCGGCCGTTAGCAAGTGGGTCGAAGAATCCGTCATCCAGGAGGTAACGCCTGGCCAGATCGAGGAAGCGCTTGTCCCCGGTGAGTTCGTACGTTTTGAAGAGATTCTCCGGCAGAATATACGGCTCGTCGTAGGGCGGCTGGCGCACGCCCACGCGGTCGAAGACGTGGTCCGGAATGCGGGCCTGGGCGGCTTCGATCACCCTGGGCAGCAACTGGCGCGCCGGTTCGATACCGGCCAGGTTGGCGGCGTCAAGAAAACCGATTTCGTATTTGTCGAGGATGTAGCAGGCCCAGGTGGAGGCTTTCGGACTGGCATACGGGTCGCGGTCCTTTTCAAACGCGGCGCCGTAGCCCTCCACCAGGCGGCGGGCTTTCGCCGCCGCTTCGGCGTCGCCCGTGTGGGCGTGAATGCGGGACAGCCCGGAAATGAACTGGCCGATCAGGTGTCCCGGAACGAAGCCGCCGGCATCGTACCACCCGCCCATGTCCCGCCCGGGGGCCGGCATCCCGGCGCGCTGGCGATAGACCTTGAGCAGGCGATCCTCGTCGAGCTTCAGGAAATGGTCGTGCATGCGGCGGTACATGGCGGCCAGGGGCCCGGTGGTGAGCTTAACCTGCGGGTACGCGAATTCGCGAAGCCTTCCCGACGTCTGGTCCGGAGCCGCGGGCAGGTCCCGGGCGGCAGCCGCGCCTACCGCCGCACTGCGCAAAAAGTTTCTTCGCGAGAGCATTTCCAATCCTCGAGCCGGTCCGCAAACACCGACACCGCCATCATACAGCCTGTTTCCCACACCGCGGATACCGAGGTTCACGCCGGGGCGCGGTTCGCTGCTACCGCCAGGTGGTGGGGCCGCATCCCCTTGACCTTCCCCGCCCCGCCGCATTAGCATCGACCATGACGCGACGGAACTTTCTCCCTATCGCGGCCGGCGCCGCCGCACTTGCAGCCGCAGCCCCCGCCGCCGGACGTACCCCCGACGAAATCGCAGCCGACGAGGATTACTGGGCCGAAATCCGCAGCGCGTTCAGCATCGACCGCAACATCGTCAACTTCAATAACGGCTATTGCAGCCCCTCCCCCCGCGTGGTCCAGGATGCCCTGCGCCGCCAGCTCGACTTCTCCGACATGGGCCCCTGGCACACCATGATCAACGTCCTGGAACGCCAGGTGGAGGCCGTCCGCCGCCGCCTCGCCGCGGCCGCGGGCTGCGACCCCGAAGAGATCGCCATCACCCGCAATGCCAGCGAGTCCCTCGAAATCGTCCAGAACGGCATCGAGCTCAATCCGGGCGACGAAGTGCTCACCACGAACCAGGACTACCCGCGGATGCTCAACACCTTCCGCCAGCGCGAGCGCCGCGACGGCATCGTCCTCAAGACCATTTCTTTCCCCGTCCCATCGCCCGGCATGGACGATCTGTATCGCCGCTTTGAAGAGGCCGTCACGCCCCGCACCCGCCTCATCCTGGTTTGCCATATCACCAATCGCACGGGCCAGATCTTTCCCGTCCAGCGCATCGCCCGGATGGCGCGCGCCCGTAACATCCCGGTGGCGGTCGATGGCGCCCACGCCTTCAGCCATTTTCCTTTTCAGATCTCCGACCTCGAGTGCGATTACTACGGCACCAGCCTGCACAAGTGGACCTACGCCCCCATCGGCACCGGCTTCCTCTACGTGCGCAAGTCCCGCATCGCCGCGACGTGGCCCCTCATGGCCGCCGACCAGCGCCAGGATACCGACATCCGCAAATTCGAGGAAATCGGCACGCATCCCGCCGCCAATCACAACGCCATCAGCGAGGCGCTGGTCTTCAACGAGAGTCTCGGGATCGATCGCAAGGCCGCGCGGCTCCGCTATCTCCGTGACCGCTGGGCCGTGCGCCTCGCATCGAACCCCAAGTGCCGCATCCTGCACAGCGCGGATCCCGCCCAGTCCTGCGGCATCGGCTTTCTGGCGTTCAACGGCATCGATCCGCAGAAAATCCATGCTGCCCTGTGGTCGAAATACGCCATCCTGACCGCCTACATGCCGCACGAAGAGTTCACCGGACTCCGCATCACGCCCAACGTCTACAGCACGCTCCGGGAAGTGGACACGTTCATTGAGGCCGTGGAGCGGGAGCTCGCGACGGCATGAAATAGGGGGCTCCAATCCCCCCGCATTGGGGTATCCGCCCCATACCCGCATCATTCTCGTTGAGAAATCCGACAATTTCGGGTATTTTTATTCCGGAAGAGAGAAACGGCGGATATGAAACTCTACCGCAGCGCAAAGCATGTAGGACGTTGGGTGGCTTATGTTCCAGGCACTGGTTGGCTGGTGTTTCCAGCCCGCGAGAATGGATGGGAAGAACGGGCGCCCGCCCGCGGTCTGGATCCGGTCCACCTCCGGGAAGTGCCCCTTTCCCTGGCGAACAGCACCGGGATCCTGGAAGCCGAAGACGTGGGCGACCTTGCCGGCACAAGATAAATCGATTTCCTCCTGACTTCGGGCCTTTCCGCTCACTGGGGGGGCCCGAAGCCCCTGTACCTGAAGGTGCTGAAAGAAACGCGCCTTAACAGACGAACTGCGCTATCCCAAAAAATCCCCGAGTGGGCAAGACGGCTGCCGACGATTGTCATGCCAGAAGAAATAAGCCGACTGATCGAGTCGGGGAAGAACCTGGCTGGCGCGGATGCTCCCCAGCGTTCCGCGCCTCACCGGATTGTGAAGCGGGACGGGAACGGTTATCGTTGTTGCCTCCGACCGTTTGGCATGACCCGATGGCTGCCTCGCTGGCGGACAGCGGTGAATCCGTTCTGTTCAAGAATTCGGCAAATCTCCAGGCCCGATAGGACTCGAAACCTACCCAACCGGTACCTCGACCTGAGTCACAAAAACCTCGCTGTGGAAACGTCTGTCGATTTCGGAGGTGGAGGCTGTTTCGAAAAACAGCGTGAGAGCCTCGATAAGATTTGTGCGCGCTTCTTCAATGGAGGCGCCATCGCTCGCGATGTCAAATTCCGGGCACAGCGCCACAAAACCATCGTCTTCACGTTCGATAATGGCGGTTAACCGTTGCGCTGGCTTCATGATCCGAGTCTACACCGGTTCATGTTAACGAACTCGTCGCCCGCTCTCTGAAGTGGCCAGCCCCGGGGCGCCCGCGCCGCTTTGGATCGCGCCCGCGTGACGGCAGCACGACATTGGTCTCGAAATCACCGCTCCGTCGCCCATGTGAATGTCATCGCCGGCCCTTAAAACGCCCTGAAATAATCTTTGGCCTGTTTTCACAAAAGCGGCTAAAATGCAACCAAAGTCCGGCTGAAGGGAGGCATCATGCCCGCGGTCTCCGATCTGTTACGGCCGATTCCGGGGCCCAACCCCAGCGGCGAAGACATTCGTTATTCCACGCTCTTCGAGCGGATCAAAGAAGCCCGCCGCGAAGAGCCCGACCTTCCCCAGGGAGTCTGGCAGCGAGAGCGGAAGACCGCCGACTGGGCGGCAGTCGCCGAACTCTGCACCGACGCCCTCGTCAACCACACCAAAGATCTCCGCATCGCCTCGTGGCTCACCGAGGCCCTCCTCCATCGCGACGGACTTCCCGGGCTCGCCGAAGGGCTGATCGTGCTCCGATCGCTCGTGCAGGATTTTTGGCCCACCCTCTACCCGCTGCCGGTGGACGACGACCTGGAGTTCCGCGCCGCACCCCTGGAGTGGGCCGGCTCGCGGCTCGACGCGGCGGTCAAAAGCGTGCCGTTGTCGTCTGCGGGAATGACCTGGTTCGACTTGTCGGCCGCCTGCAATCGAACCGCGCCGCAACCTGAGGAACCGGCCGGACGCGTCTCCCCGGCGCGCGTCCACGAACTCGACGCCTGCCTCGCGGCCCTCGACGAATTGGACGCAGTCTGTGAGGCGCGCTTTGCGGGGGATGCCCCGAGCGTCGACGTCCTGCGCCGCACCCTCGAAACGGTTCGGCTGGATATCGAATCCCTAATCCCGAAAGCAGCCGTGGAGAACGTGGGGTGCGCCGCCGAAGCCGTGGGCCCGCAACTTGCCCCGGACCTGCTTCACTTCACGTTCACGGCCCCCTTCGCCATCGAGCCCGCCGTCGCCGCCGTCCTTTCCCTATGGGTGCATTCAGACGCCCAGCGCGCCGAGGTTCTGGACCGCGCCGGCCGGCAGTACCGCGGACTTGCTGCCGCCGATTTCATGTCCGTTTCCAGGGGACCGGTCCGTATCGGCCGCGGCGTCCTCCTCACCGTCCGGCTCGAGATTCCCGGCGTGCGTGTGGATGACCCCGAGGACTCGGTCCTCTGGGATGGCGAGATCGGCTCCGTCAATTTCGTGTTCACGCTTCCCGGTTCCGGCCCGCGCTCGTTTCCAGGAAGGGCCGTGATCTACGCGAGCGGCGTGCAGGTGGCGAAGGTGCAATTCGTGCTCGAAGCCGCCAGCGCCGCGCCGGGCCGGATCGCCGCCCGCGACACCTGGATCCGACGCGCCTTCGCCTCCTACGCTTCCGCCGATCGCGACGAAGTTCTCGGACGCATCCAGGGAATCTGCAAGGCCGCTCCGCACATGGAGATCTTCTTCGATGTGCTCACTCTCCGTTCCGGCAGCAACTGGCAGTCCGAAATAGAAAAGCTGATTGCTTTGAGCGACGTGTTTTATCTTTTTTGGTCGGTCCACGCGCGCAACTCCATGTCGGTGGAGCAGGAGTGGCGTACCGCGCTCGGCACCGGACGTCCCGGCTTGATCGACCCCGTGCCCCTCCAGCCCGCCGAGGAAGCCCCGCCTCCGCCGGAGCTGGCTGGACTGCACTTCAACGATTGGATGCTGGCGTTTGAGCGGCGCAGGTTCGGGAAAGCGCCGCTGAGATCCGCCGCCCCGTCGTAAACTACCTAAGTAGCATGCGGATCAAGCTATTCGGCAACCTGCGAATCAGCTTCGAGGGGAGCCCGGTCGCGGCCGTCAACACCAGCCGCCTCCAGTCCCTCATCGCGTACCTGATACTTCATGGGGATGCGCCCCAACCGCGGGAGCATCTCGCCTTCCTGCTGTGGCCGGCTTCCAGCGAATCCCAGGCCCGCACCAATCTGCGCCAACTGCTCCATCACCTGAAGCGGGCCCTGCCGGCCGAATGCAGCTCGCTCGAAACCACGCACTTCGCCGTCCGGTGGCGGCAGCATGAAACCTGTGAGATCGACGTCGCCGATTTCCAGAAGGCCCTGGCCGCGGCCACTTCCGCACGCGCCCAAAACCAGCGCGCCCTCGAAATCCAGTCGCTGACCACCGCCGTCCAGTTGTATGAAGACGACCTCCTGCCCGGTCTTTACGACGACTGGCTCGCTCCCTTGCGCGACGACTACCGAAAGCGCGTTTCCGAGGCGCTCCACCGCCTCGCCACGCTGCTCGAGGAGCAGCGGGACTACGCGGCGGCCATTCCGTGCGCCGAACGACTGGTCGCGCTCGATCCCCTGGGCGAGTCCCACCATCAACTGCTCATCCGGCTGCACGCCGCCAATCACGACCGCTCCAGCGCGCTCCGCGCCTACCACCAGTGCATGCGCGTGTTGCGGCGCGAGATGGGTGTGGAACCGGGCCCGGCAACCGTGGAGCTGTTCGAACGCATCCTCAAAGCGGATCCGGAGCCCGCCACCGCGCGCGAGCGGACCCCCTCGCCCCGCGCCACCAGGCCGGCGCCGCAGCCGAAAGCGGGCGCCCTCGTCGGCCGCGCGCCGGAGTTTCACCGGCTGATCGCGGCTTGGGAATCCGCCGTGGAAGAGGGTCCGCGCGTGGCCCTGATCTCGGGCGAACCGGGGATCGGCAAAACCCGGCTCGCCGACGAAGTGTTGCAGACATGCGTGCGCCAGGGACATGCGGCGGCGCGCAGCCGGTGCTACGCCGGGCAGGGCCAGGTAGCGTATGCGCCGGTGGCGGAGTGGCTGCGTTCCGACGCCGTTCGCGCGGGATGGTCGGGCCTCAAACCCGAGCAGGTCACGGAGCTGGCCCGCCTGGTGCCGGAAATCCACGAGCAGGCCGCCGCCGGGCCGCTCCCATCCCCGCAACCCAGCCCGCTCACCGAGAGCTGGCAGCGCCTTTATTTCTACGAATCGATGAGCGCCGCGATTGGAAAAAGCCGCAAGCCGCTGCTGCTGTTTCTGGACGACATGCAATGGTGCGACCCCGATTCCTTCGAGTGGCTCAACGCGCTCTTCACCTCCCCCGCCGCGGCCGGCATCCTCCTGCTCGGAACGGTGCGCGCGGAGGAAACCGGCCGCGAACATCCCTTCGACCGCTTCGTCGCGGGATTGCGGCTGTCCGGCATCGTGTCGGAGATTCCGCTCGAGCCCCTCGACGCGGAGCAGACCGCCGAGCTCGCCCGCCTCGAATCCTTGAAACCGCTCGCGAGCGGCAACCTGGGCGAGATCTTCCGCGCCACTCGCGGCAATCCGCTGTTTGTCGTCGAGAGTGTCCGTGCCGGCCTGCAAAGCACGCGCGTACACGCCGTCATCGCCGCGCGCCTGTCCCAGTTGACCGCGCCTTCCTACGAGCTCGCCGGCATCGCCAGCGCGATCGGGCGGCCCTTCTCCTTCGAATTGCTGGAGAAGGCCACCGATTGGGACGAAGCCAGCGTTTCCCAGGCCCTCGACGAACTCTGGCGCCGCCGCATCGTGGAGAGCCGCGGTCCTTCCGAGTACGATTTCACCCACGACTGCCTTCGCGAAGTCGCCTACGCAGAACTGAGCCTCGTACGCGGGCGGTTCCTGCACCGGCGCGTGGCCCGGGCCCTGATCGAAATTAGTGGCGCCGATATCGAAAGCTGGAACGGACAGATCGCCTCGCATTTCGAACGCGCCGGACTGGCCGAAGAGGCCATCGAACATTACGCGCGGGCGGCTGCCTACGCGCGCCAGCGATACGCGGACACCGAAGCGGCCGACCTGCTGCGCCGCGCCCTTGCACTCTGCCGCGGGTTCTCCGAGTCCGAGCGCCGCCTCACGCAGGAGCTTGATCTCCTGGTTACCCTTGGTCCCGCGCTGGTCACCACCGAAGGATACTCCGCGCCCGAAGTGGGCGAAACGTACCACCGCGCCCTCGAACTTTCCAAACGCCTCGACGGCCGCGGCAGTTTTGCAATTCTCAGCGGTGCATGGGTTTTCCACGTCGTCCGCGGCGATCTCGCGAAAGCGCTCGAGTTCAGCCTCGAATTCCGCCAGGCGGCCGAACAGTCGCCGGCCCCCGGGTTGATGATGGCCGCCGAGTTCCTGCTGGGAAGCTGCTCCTTTCATCTGGGCCATCTGCAAGAGTCACTCCGGCACATGACCTCGGCCTTCGGCATGCACGACGGATCCGCCGGGTCGGTCCTGTCGATGTTCGCCGGTCCGGACCTGGGTGTATTTTGCCGCGCCTACCTGGCGCATCTTTCCTGGCATCGCGAAGACGGCACCGGTGCGGATACGCACGCCCTCGAAGCCGTCGCCGCGGCCAACCGCATTCGCGACCCCTTCAGTCAGGCCATCGCGCTCGACTACTTCGCCCTCCTGCACGCCTTCCGCGGCGACAGCCGTGCCGCGCTCGAACGCGGGCGGGAAGCCGTGGACCTGTGCCGGCGGCACGGCTTCAGGTATTACCTCGCCATGGGAAATATCGTGACCGGGTGGGCCGGCGCCGCCGAGGGCGATCTGGCCCAGGGACTGGCCCAACTTCGCGAGGGGCTGGAGGCGCTGCGTGTCCTCGGCGCCGAGGTTCGCCTGCCGTACTACCTGGCGCTGCTGGCGGAGACGCTCGCGCGGGCCGGCAAGCCGGGCGAGGCGCTGGCGAGCGTCTCCGCCGGGTTCGCGGTGGCCGGCAAGAACGGCGAAGAATGGGCCGTGGCCGAATTGCACCGGCAGCAAGGCCTGTTGCTCGGCGCCCTTGGAAACGCCCAAGCGGCCCGCGCTAGTTTCGAGCGCGGCATCGACGCTGCCCGCCGCTCCGGTTCTCTCGCCTTCGAACGCAAATTGTTAACTCTGGCCGGCCGAACGGCTGCATCCGCCTCCACGGAACGCTCTTAGAACGCCCCCTCGTTCACAGTAGAAATATCGGCGCGGGAGATTGACGTCCGCGCCGTCCAAGGAGGGAAAAATGCCTTTACAGCAAGCTACTGCCGACCTACAAAAAGCGGTTCTCGATTTTCGCGGCCAGTTCCGCGGCACCGTACTCGAGCCCGGAAATGCCGGCTACGACGAGGCCCGCAAAGTTTACAACGGCATGATCGATCGCAAGCCGCGCCTGATCGCCCAATGTACCGACGTCGCCGACGTGATCGCCGCCGTGCGCATGGCCAACGCCACCGAGCTGCGCGTCTCGGTCCGCGGCGGCGGCCACAATGCGGCAGGCCTGGGCGTATGCGATGACGGACTCGTTATCGATCTCGCGCCGATCCGATACGTGCGCGTCGATCCTGCATCGCGCACCGTCCTGGTGGGCGCGGGTTGCAAGTGGAGCGACGTCGACCATGCTACGCACGCCTTCGGCCTGGCCGTGCCTTCGGGGATCATCTCCAGCACCGGAGTCGCCGGCCTGACGCTGGGCGGAGGAATCGGCCATCTCGCCCGCAAGTACGGCCTCACCATCGACAACCTGCTCTCCGTCGACATGGTGCTGGCGGACGGCCGCTTCGTCGTCGCCAGCGCCGACGAGAATCCCGACCTCTTCTGGGCCGTGCGCGGCGGAGGCGGAAACTTCGGCATCGTGACCTCGTTCCTGTTCCAGGCGCACCCGGTCGGAATGGTTTGCGCCGGCCCCATGGTCTGGAATCTCGAAGATGCCGCCGACGTTATGCGTTGGTACCGCGAATTCATCACGCAGGCGCCCGAGGAAATGAACGGCTTCTTCGCCATGATGACCGTCCCCCCTGGGCCGCCTTTCCCCGAGGAGCTGCACCTCCGCAAGATGTGCGGCATCGTGTGGTGTTATCAGGGCTCCATGGAGCAGGCCAACACCATTCTCGAGCCGCTGCGCGCCTACCGCCCGCCCGCATTCGAGTTCTTCGCGCCCATGCCTTACCCGATGCTCCAGGGAATGTTCGATCCGATCTATCCCCCCGGCATGCAGTGGTATTGGAAAGGCGATTTCTTCAAGGAGCTCACCGACGAGGCGATCGCAAAGCACCTGGAACACGGCTCCCGCCTGCCCACCTGGCAGTCCACCATGCACCTCTACCCGGTGAATGGAAAAGTGAACCGCGTGGGCGAGGCCGAGACGGCTTTCGGCCATCGCGATGCCGTTTGGAGCGGCGTGATCGTCGGCGTCGATCCCGATCCGGCCAACAGCGGCAAGATTACCACTTGGGCCAGGGACTACTACAATGACCTGCACCCCTTGTCCGCCGGCGGCGCTTACCTGAATTTCATGATGGAAGAAGGCGAAGATCGCATACGGGCAAGTTACCGGCGCAATTACGACCGCCTGGCCGCCGTCAAAGCCAAGTACGATCCCGGCAATTTCTTCCGCGTGAACCAGAACATCCGCCCGGCGGCATAGCGGGAGGCTTACTTACTAAGTGAAGGATATTCGATCTATGACACCAATTACAATGACCGTGACCGCTCTCCTGCTCATCGGCTTCTGCCCTCCGCGCGCGCTCGCGCAGAGCGGCCACTCTCAGATGGATCCCGAATCGTTCACGGCCCATCAGAACAGCACGGGAGCCCTGCTCAAAATCGTCAGGGATTCGACCGAGCGTTTTAAGCATGTGGCCGCGGCGGAGGCGGAAGGCTACACGCTGCAATTCCGCTGCGTGACCGGCCCGGGCGCCGGTGCCATGGGGCTCCACTACGTGAACGGACAATTCCTGAACAGCGGCCTCCTGGACGCAGCCCGCCCCACGATCGTCATCTACGAGCCCACCGCGAACGGAGGCTTGCGGCTGATCGGCGCCGATTTCGTGCTCTTTGCCGATGCCTGGAATAAGTCGCATTCAGGCCCGCCGAAGCTCATGGGACAGGTCCTTCACCTGTTTGATGCCCGCAACCGCTTCGGCCTTCCGGCTTTTTACACGCTGCACGTCTGGGCGTGGAAGGACAATCCCAACGGAGCGTTCGAAAACTGGCACCCCAACGTGTCGTGCGCCTCCTTCGCCGGTAAGTCGCTGTAAGTCCCGCCGGCCGGGCTGTTAGTCACGGCGCGATCCGCCGCCTGGCGACCACCATCGTGATGTCGTCATTCCGATCGCGCCCGCCGAACCTTGTGATCTCTTCCAGCACGGCGCCGGCCAGTTCGCGCGGCGCTTTCTCCCGGTGCATGGTAATCGACGCGATCAGGCGGTCCTCTCCGAACTCTTCGTCTGCATCGTCGAACGCCTCGGTGACTCCATCGGTAAACATCACCACCGTGTCGCCCGGTTCAAGCGCGCATTCCTCCACCGCGCAGGCCCAGTCCGGAAACAGCCCGACTACCGAAGCCGTCGGATTCAGCCTTTCCACTCCGCCGGAATGCCGCATCAGCAGCGCCGGAGGATGGCCGCAGTTGACATAGGTGAAACGGCCATCTTCTTCGCTGTACTGTGCAAAGAACAGCGTGGCGAACGCGGCGCCCGGCGTATTTTCGTAAAAGAGCCGGTTCACTGTCGTCAGCGCCCGCGCGAGCTCATCCCGCGCCACCGCACACTGGCTTCGCAGATTCGCCTGCAGGTTCGACATCATCAGCGCCGCCGCGATTCCCTTTCCGGACACATCGCCCACCACCAGGCCGAGATAACCACCGCCGAGATTCAGAAAGTCGTAGTAGTCGCCCCCCACCGCCCGGGCCTGAATACAGACTCCCGTATAGTCCAGCGTGCTGGCCGGCGGCGCCCCTTGCGGGAAGAGCCGCCCCTGAACCTCCCGTGCCAGTGCCAGCTCGATCGCGGCCCTGCGCTCGCGTTCCAGTTGCTCCGCCGCGGCCCGGCGTTTCTCTTCCACTTCGCGCGTGATCGCGTCCCATCCCGCCAGGATCATCGGGTTCCCGTCGATGTCCTCGAACGAAGTCAGCACGCCTCCCCAAATCTCTTCCCAGGGAGGCCGGTCAAAATGGACGCCGCGGCTTTCCCACTCCCGGAATTTCGCGCGAATATCGTCCGTGACGAACACCGTGCGGCCGGACCGGCCAATACGCCCGAAATCCGCCGAGCCCGGCTTCGGAGCCACCAGCGCCAGCGAGGTGCTGCCGTCCGGGGGCTCCACCAGCACGAACCGCTCGTTCTCGCTGAAGCGATAGTCGGCCACCACTTTGAAGCCGAGCTGGTCCCGATAGAATTGCAGGCTCCGCTCCTGGTCGCGGACAAAGATCGTCGCGTGATGGATGCGAAGCGAGGGCGCGGGCGTGTCCATCACTGCCGTTCGTCGGCGCTCGGTCCATAGAGCGCCGGAACTTTGGCTCCGTTCAGCCGCAGGTATACCGTTAATTGGCCGCGGTGATGTGCCAGGTGGCTCAGTGCTCCATCCGCAATCATCCGGTATCGCGGCCCCTCCGCCATCACCTGCTCTCCGAAGCGAATTCGCCACGTCGTGCGAAGATGCTCGTCGGTAGTGGTCGAAAGCGCTTCCCGCGATTTCGCCAGTCCCTCGTCCAGCAGCTTCATCAACTCGCCTTTCGTTTCCACGGCGGCCGTGCGGAGGTTCTCACCGGGGCCGCCGAGATCGACGTCGTCGCGGCGGATCATCATCGCCGGCCAGCCCGGCATCGTGGCCACCAGCGCGGCCAGGTACCCGAGTTCCATCGACCGCTCGTGAGGCTTCCAGGCGTTCTGCCCTTCGGGCACGCGGTCCAGCACCTTGCGGCACGCCTGTGCCTCCCGTTCCAGTTGTTCCAGAAAGAAGAATCGTAGCTCCATAGGATGGCCTCCCGTCACCCGCTTAAACTCCATACATAGTATCCAAATACCCTGGAGTACAATGACAGCCTGCGAACTCTAAACCATGCCGCAAAACGACTTCGTCATTCTCATTGGCAGTTGGCTGCTCTGGATGCTTCCATTCCTGATCTTGAGGATGCGCCGGCGGGCCCCCGCGGCAGTCCGCGTCGACCGCCGCGCCCGTTGGGGCATTCTCCTCGAAATGTTCGCCTACTGGCTTATCTGGGCCGGCCCGTTCTGGCAGCGCCACCCCAGCGACGCCAGGGTCGCCGCATCCATCGTGTTCTTCGCTCTCGGCGCGGTGCTTTCGTGGACCGGCACGCGCGCCCTCGGCCGCCAGTGGCGCGTCGATGCCGGGCTCAGCGCCGATCACGAGCTGGTACGCTCCGGGCCCTACCGCATCGTCCGCCATCCCATCTATGCCTCCATGTTCGCCATGCTGCTCGGCACCGGATTCCTTATCGCCCGCTGGTCGCTTTTCGCGCTCTCGCTGCCGCTCTTCCTGGCCGGCACCGAAATCCGCGTTCGCGTCGAGGACGCCCTGCTCGCCGGCCGCTTCGGCAGCCAGGCGCTCGAATACCAGAAGCAGGTGGCCGCTTACGTGCCGTTCATCCGTTGAAGGGGGCCCGTCGATGCGTTACGCTGCTCTTGCGGGCAAGTGAAGAATGCCGACGGAAAAGGTACGCTGCGCGCAAGCAAGAAAACTGCGCCGGATCGACGACGCTTTTCGCGCCGGGAACCTCGACGCGCTGCGCGCCGCGGTAGACGATCCGTCCGTGGTGCCGGACGGTCCCATGCCTCAGACAATCGGATCGTGCCTAGTCTACGCGATCTATCATAGCCCCTTTGCCTTCATCCGCACCCTGCTCGAACTCGGCGCCCGCCCCAACGCTCCCGCCGATGACGGCTTCCCGCCTCTGATCGCCGCATTGACCTGCGCGCGCGAGGTGCCCGGTGCGGCGCGCAGGACGGACGTCGCCGAGATCCTTCGCCTGTTGCTCGCTCACGGCGCGGACCCGAATCAACGTGGTATCGACGATTACACGCCGCTCCACATGGCCGTCGTCGCGCGCGATCTGCTGGCCGTTCGCATCCTCCTCGATGGCGGCGCCGATCCGGACTTGCGCACCCGCATCGACGATTGCGAAACGCCGCTGGAAATGGCGCGCCAGGCCGGCCTCGACGATATCGCTGCAATGCTCGAGCGCAAAGGGCAACCGCTTCGCCGCCGCCTCCGGTCCGGTTTGATGCTGCTCGAAGACATTCCGGGGACCGGGGAGCCGGTACGCCGCGGGCACAATTACAAAATCCGCCTCCGCCTTTGGCTCAATCGGGGCGAGCCCGTTCGCTGGCAAATGGCCTGGGGACGCGTGGGTGTTGCCGTACTCGAAGACGATGGCGCGACGCTCGTCACCGAGGTCCGGATCGACCGGCGTTCTCTCGTCAACGGCCTGTTCTACGGCGTCGAAGGCATGTGCGTCGGCGGAATTCGCCGCCTCGAAATCGCGCCGCACCTCGCTTACGGCGACCGCGGCGTCCCCGGCACGATCCCCGCCGCCGCCCGCCTGATCGCGGAGATTACGATCCTGAACGGTGCCGCGTAAGTGGCGCCGGAAGCCGGTATAGAATAGTCCCCATAGACTGCCCGCAAGGAGGGAACACATGTGCGACCAGGATCATTTTGAAAAGGACCGGCAGGAGTACGAGGCCCTCGGCCACGTCACCCGGAAACAGTTCGGCGTCCTGTTGGGAGCGGGCGTGGCCATGATGCTGCCGCGGGTCGCCAACGCGTTGGCCGTGACCGAATCGGACGTCAACGTGAAGACGCCCGATGGCGAGGCCGATTGCTATTTCGTGCATCCGTCGAGCGGCACGGCGCCCGCGGTTCTCATCTGGCCCGATATCTTCGGCCTGCGCCCCGCGTTCAAACAGATGGGCAAACGGCTCGCCGAATCCGGATACGCGGTGCTCGTCGTCAATCCGTTCTACCGGACCAAGAAGGCCCCGACCGCCGAAGGGGGCGGCGCAACTCCCATCCAGGAAGTGATGCCCCTTGCCCGCGCGCTCAACGAGACCACGCACATGACCGACGCGAAGGCGTTCGTCGGATGGCTCGATACGCAGGCTCCGGTCGCCAAGAATCGCAAGGTCGGAACGCAAGGCTACTGCATGGGCGGTCCGATCGCCTTTCGCACCGCCGCCGCCGTGCCGGACCGCGTCGGCGCGGTCGCCTCGTTCCACGGCGGCGGCCTGGTGACCGACCAGCCCAACAGTCCGCACCTTCAGGCTGCGAAGAGCAAGGCGCAGTTCCTCATCGCCATCGCGGCCAGTGACGACACCCGGTCGCCCAACGATAAGACCGCCCTCAAGGAGACCTTCGCCAAGGCCAACCTGCCCGCGGAAATCGAAGTCTACACCGGCACCGCGCATGGCTGGTGCCCTCCGGATTCGCAGGTCTACAACGAACCGCAGGCCGAAAAAGCATGGAGCCGCCTGCTGGTCCTCTACGGCAAGGCGCTGGCCTGAACGGCACGCGACACGCTACCTGGTTTTCCCCGCCCTTCCCCATCTCGCGGCTACAATGTGGGATCGGAGAAAACACATGGCCAAATCACGCCGGCACTTTCTGTCCGCAAGCTTGATGGCATCGGCCGCGGCGTGCAGCAAACCCGCGCAAAAGGCTGCGGAAACGCCCGCGGGTGCGCCGCCGGCGTTCGGGACGGCCCCGGGGGTAGGACCGGCCGTCTCGGTTTCGACGTTCGCCGAGGCGGAGAAACTCGCACAGGTGGAGATGGGTGCGGCGGAGCGGGAGATGGCGGCGGGCAACTGGCGCAGGATGATGGCGCCCCTGTACGAGCGGCGGACCGGGCCGCGGAAAGTGCCGCTCGATGCGTCGGCGGCGCCCGCGTCTGTATGGTATCCCGTGCCGGCAGGCGAAGCGGCGGGGCCGGCTCACAACCGCTTTGTGCGCTCCAAAATCGACTCCGGACCGCTGCCGGCGCGCGAGGAAGATATCGCCTTTGCGCCGGTGACGAGCCTGGCGGCGTGGATCGAATCCCGGAAACTCACGTCGGAGCGGCTGACCCGCCTTTACCTGGACAGGCTGCAACGCTTCGACCCAAGGCTGCACTGCGCGATCACGCCGATTCGCGAACCGGCGATCGCGCAGGCGCAGCAGGCGGACCGGGAGATTGCAGCGGGGCGGTATCGCGGGCCGCTGCACGGGATCCCGTGGGGCGCCAAGGACCTGCTCGACACAGCCGGCATTCCGACCACCTACGGAGCCGAGCCTTACCGCAACCGCGTGCCCGCGCAGGACGCCGCGGTGGTCAAGCGGCTTCACGATGCCGGCGCCGTGCTGATCGCGAAACTGAGCATGGGCGCGCTGGCCCTCAACGATATTTGGTTCGGCGGCCAGACCATGAACCCGTGGCTCATCGAGGAAGGCGCGTCGGGATCGAGCGCCGGACCCGGGGCGGCTACGGCGGCGGGACTGGTGGGGTTTGCGATCGGCAGCGAAACGGAGGGCAGCATCGTCAGTCCCACCATGCGGTGCGGCATCACGGGGCTTCGTCCTACCTACGGACGCGTGCCGCGCACGGGCGCGATGACGCTGTGCTGGTCACTGGACAAATTGGGCCCGATGACGCGGGGTGTAGAAGACACGATGCTGGTGCTGAACGCGATATCGGGCACCGATGCGGGCGATACGGCGAGCGTGCCGAGCCGGCTGGATTTTGACGCCTCCGCGCCGGTGCGAGGGCTGCGAGTCGGATATGTGGAAGATTGGATGAAGCAGGCGCCCGCCACCGACGTGGATGGCGCTGCATTGGAGACGGCTGGGAAACTGGGGATGATCCCGGTGGCGGTCTCGCTGCCGGACTGGCCCTACGGCTCGCTCAACCTGATTCTTTTCGCTGAGGCCGCCGCTGCTTTCGAAGAACTCACGCTCGCGGGCGGAGTGAAACAGATGAACGTTCAGGTTCCCGATGCCTGGCCCAACCTGTTCCGGCAGGCGCGCTTCCTCTCGGCGGTGGATTTCGTGCAGGCCGACCGGCTGAGGCGGCGCGTAGCCGGCGAAATGGCCAGGATCTTCTCGGAAGTGGATGTGCTGCTGGTGCCCTCCCTGCGGGACGAGATGCTCACGATCGGCAACTTCACCGGTCATCCATCGCTGACGCTGCGCGCGGGCTTCGTGGAGGTGACCAGCGCGAGGAGCGATTGGGCGCCGGATCCCGCCAAACCGCTTCCGCAGTTCTCATCGCCGCGGCGTGTTCCCCACGGAGTCACGCTGATCGGCCGGCTCTTCGACGAGGGCCGGCTGGGAAGCGTGGGAATCGCCATGGAACGCGCCTTCAACGTAGCCGGCGAGCGCCCGCCCGGCTTCTGAGGCCGCGGCGGATCCGCATCAAAACGGAAATAGCGCGCGCAACTCTTCGCGCGAAGGCTGCCGCCCGTACTCGCACAGTTCGAACGCCTGGGCATGCTTCACCTGCCGGCCCCGGTTCTCCCCGTACGCCCGCACCAGTGCCTCGCGGTAGGTGTCGGCGTAGCCGGTATAGCGGCGCTCCAGGTCGCGACGGACTTCGTCGCGCCGCTTCTGACGTCCTGCCGGATCGGTGGGGTACAGGCCCTCGTAGCCGTTCGCGCCTCCTTCGTGGATCTGCGATTCCATCACCAGCAGCGCATCGAGCGTAGGTTGGATCACGTCGTCGATGTCGATCGCCACGTCGGCGCGGAACGGATTCGGCCTCTGAAAGCGATCCGGAGAATAGAGGAAGACAGGATTCTTCTTGAGCGCCGGCACGTCCGGTCCGAAGAACGGCACGGTCACCATGTACGCCGAATCCTGCACCAGAATCGAAGTGTACCGGTGGTCCGGGTGATAGTCGTTGGGCCGATTGGTGATAACGACGTCGGCGTTCCACTGGCGGATCAGCTTGGTGAAGGTGCGCCGGTTCTCGAGGGTCGGGAGGATTTCGCCGTCATGGATGTCGAGCACCTCCGTGACCACCCCGAGACGCCGTGCCACTTCCTCGACCTCGCGGCGGCGGCGGTCCGCAAGGGGGCCGCCCGCCATCTGCCAGTGGCCTATGTCGCCATTTGTCGCCGAGACCAGCTTCACGTGATGTCCGGCCTTCGCCCATTTAATGGCCACTCCGGCGGCGCGGTATTCCGCGTCGTCGGGATGCGCGCCGAAAACGATGATGCGGAGCTTTCCGTCATTTGCGGGAGGCGCGGTCTGCGCCAGCACCGCACGGGGCTTCCACTGGTGGATCCACGGAGCCGCCGCCACGCCAATCGCCAATCCGGCGATCAGCCACAGCCAAGGTTTCATGCCGTCTCCTTTCGACAGCTAACACTGTACCTCCAGCGGGCGCGGTCGACACGGCACTTTCGGGCGGTGCTTACGGAACGGGCTCAGGGCGCGAACCAGCGGTCGCGGATCTGGCGCAACGCCGCGAGATCGTGTTTGACGCCGCTGCCGGTCTGGACGATGTTGCGGTCCTCGGTCCAGTGGTCGCGATACCAGGTGCAGGATTCGAACGTGTCGCCGCGTTCCTTGCGCCAGGATTGCGATTTGTCGCGATACTGCCGGAGAGTCGCGGCGGCGGATGGCTCCGCGGACAGGTCGCGCATCTGAAACGGATCGGAGCGGTGGTGGAAGAGCAGTTCGCGGCGGTCGCGGCGGTAGATCGCGTAGGTGTACTCGGCATCGCGGAGTCCCCGCCATTCCGTGCCGTCGGTCCAGGCGGCGGTAGTGCCCATGCCCTGCATGTGCGCGCAGTCGGGCGCGCTGCCGGCTTCGCCGCGGGCGTGGGAACTGAGATCCGCCCCTTCCACCGAACGCGGGATAGGCAGGTTCAGAAGCGACAGCAGCGTGGGCATGATGTCGGGCGTACCCAGCAAGGCATCCGACGTCAGTTTTGCCGGAATATGCCCGGGCCAGCGGATGAGGAACGGAACGCGTGCCGCCTCTTCGTAGAAGATGTACTTGGCGCGGCGGCCGTGCGAGCCGAACATCTCGCCGTGGTCGGAGGTGAAGACAAAAATCGTGTTGTCCGCCAGTCCCAGGCGGTCCACCGCCTCGAGCAGCCGGCCCACGTTCCAGTCTATGTTTGCCGACTGCGCGTAGTAAGCGCGCTGAAAGGCATCTACCATCCGCGGATAGTTCGCCGGCAGCTTGGCCCAGTCGTCCGCGTAGGGGTCGGACACTTCGGAGTAATTGGGCCGCTTCGGCAAGGCGATCTCGCGATAAAAATCCAAGTAGGCCGGCGGCACGTTGGCCGTGTCCCACGGATCGTGCGGCGGTCCCCAGGAGAGGAAGAGCGCGAACGGCGGGCCGGATTTCTCCTGCCTCTCGATGAAGTCGATGGCGGCGGCCGTCTGCCCGTCCGGCTCGTATTCCTTGCGGATGTGGCGGGTGGTGTCGTTCTCAAAGTAAGGCGACTTGTAATAGGTGTGATTGAAGTTGTAGGCGGCCCACAAATTGTCGAAACCCAGGCGGTAGGGTCCGGGCGGAACGAAGCCGTTGCGCGTCTCCTCGTGATGGCCGAGTTCGTTCGCCCAAAGGTGCCACTTGCCGATATATGCGGTGCTGTAACCGCCGCGCGTGAGCGCATGTCCGAAAGTCTCGTGTTCCGGGCTGAGCCTGAGTTCGTTGATGACCATGCCCGTGCTCGACTGGCACTTGCCGGTCATGAGAGAAGCGCGATGCGGCGCGCACACGGGAGTGTTCGAAATCGCCTGGTGGAAGTTGCAGCCCTGCGCCGCCAGCCTGTCGATGTTCGGCGTTCGCGCGTATTCATCGCCCGCATAGCCGCAAGACTGATAGCGGAGTTGATCGGCAAACACGTAAACGAGGTTCGGCCGGTTGGGCGCGGCGGCAGCCGCACCGAGGCCGGCGGCAGTGGCCGCCAGAAAGTTTCGCCGGGTAAGTGTCATGGCTGATGGAAGTTATCTTCTCAAACGCCGCTTCCCGTGTCAGCGGCCTTCATTCGCGCGGGAAGAGCCGGTACTCCACGCTCATCCGGTCCTGGCGCATCTCCGGACGGGCGCAGGTCCGGTGCAGGGTGCCGTTCAGGAACACGAGTGCGTCGCCGGGCGCGAGCGACGGCACCCAGAATTCTTCCGCCGCGAAGCGCCGGCGAAGCGCGGCGTCGTCCAGCTCCGTGAAGTGCAGCAGGGCTTCCTGGGGGCGCCGCACGAATTCCAGGCCGGGGCTGTCGGTGCCGCAGGCAGACAACGGAATCCAGCAGGTGAGCAGGCGCGTCATCGGAACCACGGGCCCCGCTTCCGGCGGAAACTGGACGCCCAACGCTCCGTCCTGATGCCAGTTTTGCGTATGGTAGCGGCGGTCCGGAATGTTGGCGGGAGCAAACTTCTTCCGAACCCACGATTGCTCCAGGCTGCAGGTCCACTTATCGTCCGCGGCCATGGCGAACAGATCGTCGAGGCCGGGCGCGGAGAGCGGCGCCGTCAAATCCCCGGGGCCGCAGCCGAAGTCGGTAAGCGAAGCAAGCAACAGCGAGTGCGAGAAGATGTTGAAGCGGTAGCGCGGGGGAACCGGATGCCCGGTCCGGATCGAGTCGAAGCAGCGCGCGGCTGCTGCTGCCAGGCTGACGAGGGAATCCGTGCGGACGCAACCCCGCAGCAGGGCTACACCGAATTCCCGAAGATCTGACGCCGTCCGGTTCATCCCAAACCGTCAGTGTCGCAGAAACGAGTGTCCGGACGCCTACGCCTCCCTTGTGACGCGAAAGGCCAGCATGCGGCCCAACATCTCGATGGTGCGGACGTGGTCGCCGTAGAAAATCACGCGATGGAGTCCGGAGCTGTAGTTGTGCAGCCAGCGGTCGGCGTCGGCCACCCGCGTGCGGATCTGGCTCCGGCAGCCCCGCTGATTGTCCCCGGGGCCGATCACTTCGGCGGTGGAAACCAGCATGTGCGACGGCTCGGCAAATCGGGCAACCGTTATGGTCTCACCGGCCGGCATCAGCACCTGGAGCACCGCTCCCTCGCTCGTCTCCAGGTGGTTGCGGATGATGTACGGCGAGGCGGGCTGCGAGGGCCCTTTCATCCTGGTGGCGGAAACGCAGTGCGCGTGAATCACTTCGTTCCGGCTGGTGTCGAACACCGGGTCGGAGACGAATCCGGGCACGCCGGCATAGGAAGTGACCAGCAGTTGCGTCATGGTCGAATGCAGGTCCGCCTCGCACACGCCGTAAAGGCCGGCATCGTTCAGCTTCGACCAGGCGATGCACGGGTACGCCGGCAGAGTGTTGGCCGCCAGCGTGCCGAAGCAATCGATGGTGAACGCGTTGGCCTGGCGGGCGCGCATCAGGTTTCGGAGCCCCAGATAGAAACGCAGCCCGCTCTGTATTTCGGCCGCCTTCGGCTCCACCACGCGCAAGGCGCCGCGGGTGAATTCGTCCGCCTGCACGCGCGCCTGTTTCTCGTCGGCCGAATCGAATGCAGCCTGCAGCTCCTTCCCGTCCACGTATTCGAAGCTGGTGCCGTAATACTTCGCGTAGGACTCCGCCACGCCGCTGCGCGCCTCCGGCCTGGCCACGCCCACCAGAATTCTGCTGCGCCGCAAATGCCGGATGGTGCGGAACGCCCGCATGTACGGATCGAGTGCCCCATAGCTGCTGCTGGCGACGATATCGATTTTCCTGCCTGCCTTCTGGTATCCCGCGATGGACGACCAGGCGTGCGTCGAATACGGGCGGCAAAAAACAGGGAAGGAACGCCGGCTGCGCCTACCAGCGCTGAAAAAGCCGGCGTGGGCTGCGTCAGTGGAATGATGAGGACGCCGTCGATGTCACCCATCTTGTCGAGCCAGGGCTTCACCTCGGCATCCGCCCCAAGCAGTTCCCCACCCACCAGGCGGACGTTGTCCCCGTGCTTCTTCTGCACGTCGGCGAGGCCCGCCTCAACCTCTCTGATTTCCGCGGCAACATCCAGGTTCGGCATCGGCCAGTGGGCCTTGCCGGCAAGATAGACCCTGGCCACTCTGGCGGGCTGGTTCCAGGGCATCGATTCCGCATCCTGCGCATTCAGCATCAGCGATAGCGGGCCGGCGCACAGGGACAGGCCGAATGTGCGGCGGGTCATTAAGTTACGCTGATTGGACATATTAGGACCTTCACATCATAAATCTTCCAGCGGCCCGCGGCCACCGGGCCGATTTCGACTTAGATATCGGGTGAAACCTTAGGTAAGAACGCCTTATTTGTTAGGGTACTCAACCCGACAGTACCCTTGGCACTAGCACCTGAGGGAAGTGGGGCTCCATACTGAATCAGAAGCGAGCCTATGATTATTCTCGTTGCCATTGTTACGCTGTTGGTTGCCCTGACGATTCTCCTCGTCGCGGCGCTCCTCCGGCCGGTTCGTCCAAAACCCGAATTTGCGGTAACCCCCGAATGGATCGCGGAATTGTCTTTGGAGCGTTATCGTCCCATGCTGCGGTTGCTCTGCGGAGACGATCTGAGATTTCTACGGTCCCAGCCGGGGTTCAAGGCTTGCATGGAGTGGAAACTCCGGCAGCAGCGATGCGCTGTGTTCGCTACGTACATTCAGAACCTCCGCTCGGACTTTCAACAGGCGGTCCTGGCACTCACGCTGGTGATGATGCAGTCACGGCATGACCGTCCGGAGCTGGCTGCCGCGCTGTTGCGGCCGCAGATCCAGTTCGCGGCCGGGCTTCTCCTGGTCAGGGTTCAAATGCTGCTGTACCGGTACGGTCTCGGCACCGTCGAGGTGGGCGGTCTGCTGCGGGTGTTCGACTTGATGCGAGTCGAACTGCGCGCGGTCGCGCCGGCAACTATGTCCGTACCCGCGTAAGTCCGAACCAGTGATGCCGGGCGCAAGGCTTACTCTATGAAGTGGAGCCTTATGCACAACGCGCGCGCCGGGCGTATTCCCGAGAAGACCAAAGAGCCGCCGCCGGCCGGATTCCACGGGACCGCCAGAATCCTGCTCCGTCTCGCATGGCTCGCGGGAACGGCTGCCGTGATCGTCGGCAGCCTGGTGCCGGCGCAGAGTTCGGTGTTGGGCCTGCTGGAGCAGGCTCCGTTGAGCGATAAGGCGGAGCACTTCCTGGCATACGCCGTGCTGGCCGCGTTGGCTGCGCTTCCGCAATTCGGCTCCCGCCGGTTGCATCTTGTGCTGGCGTTCCTTTTCGCGATGGGCGCGGCGCTCGAACTCGGGCAGATCTTCAGCCCGGGGCGCACCTGCGACTGGCACGACCTGCTTGCCGATACTGCCGGCATCGCGGTCGGCGCCGGCCTGGTCCGCCTCCTGCTGCGCACGTCCTCCCGGGCGTTGAAGAACGTCAATTACTGACCGCGGCTTCGCCCGTGGCAACGTCGAGCGACCACTCCTTGGGTTCCGGAAGCCGCAGCCGGCCTTCGCCGATCTCCACCGGCATCCAGAGATAGCGCGAGTCCCACTGCGTGCGGGGCTTCCACATATCGCCCATGAAGATCACGGTGGTCGTCCTGGACCCGCTGACTTTCAGCAGCATGGTGGATTGGGAGCCATAGGTCTTCTCTTCGGGCGGCGCGATATCCTGGAATTCCGACCAGGGGCCTGCGAGCTTCGGCGCGGTTGCGTACTTGTTCGGGTTCGGGTTCCAGCCCGTCAGCGCGGATCCTAGCGCGTAGTAGAGGCCTTTGTAGTGCACCACCGCGCCGCCTTCCAGCGGAGCATTGATCAACGTCACGTCCTTCTCCACGTCCAGGTAGTCGTCCGACAGGCTGGCGATATGGAAGCCACGGGCGGGGCGGTCTTCGAAAATCAGGTAGGCCGACCCGTCATCGTCGATAAACTGCCCGATGTCGCGGCTCTCCCGGCCCAGGGGCCGGAAACTGCGCAGGAAGCGGTAATCGCCGTCTACCGTGTCCGAGACGGCCACACCGACCCGCGCCAGCGCGTAGCGGGCGTCGTCGATATGCATGTACATCACGTACTTCCTGGTCTTCGCGTTGTAGAAGACCTTGGGCCGCTCGAGAACGAAACGAGCCCCCAAGTCTCCGGGGTCGGCCTGTTTCATCACCTGGTTGCGAAACGTCCAGTGCGCCAGGTCCTTCGAAGCGTAGCAACTGACATATCGCTTCGCCGGATCGAGCCCCTGCGAGCGGTCTTCGCCAAACCAGAACCAGGTGTCGCCTACCTTGAGAATTCCTCCGCCGTGGGCCTGGATGTGCTGCCCGCGGTCGTCTGGCCAGATCTCGCCCGGCTTGATAGTCTGCGGCGCGGCGGCTATGAATGGCGCGCCGAAAAGCAACGGCAGCGCCGCCAGTTTTCTGTTGAGTCTCATCTCGAGTGGACCACCATTTTAGTACCCGGTGGCGGCGCGCGCTTCAGCCGCGGCCCACCAGCGGCATCCTGGTGGCCATCAGGGTCATGAACTGCACGTTCGCCTCGAGTGGCAGTCCGGCGATGAAAACGATGGCGTCGGCCACATGGGAGAGGTCCATCCGTGGCTCCACCATAGTGGTACCGTTGGCCTGCGGCACGCCCGCGCTCATCCGTTGCGTCATCTCGGTTGCGGCGTTGCCGATGTCGATCTGACTGCATGCGATGTCGTACTTGCGCCCGTCCAGCGAGAGACACTTCGTCAGGCCGGTGATGGCGTGTTTTGTGGCTGTATAGGGGACCTGGTCGGGCCGGGGCGAGAGGGCGGAGATGGAGCCGTTATTGACGATGCGCCCGCCACGCGGGCTCTGTTCCTTCATCATGCGGAAGGCCGCCTGTGCGCAGAGAAACGAGCCGGTCAGGTTCACGTCCACGATGGCGCTCCAGGTTTCGTAAGCGAGATCCTCAATGGGAACGCCCGGCGCATTCTGCCCGGCATTGTTGAAGAGCACGTCCAGCCTGCCGAATTCCCGCTTCACCCGGGAGAACAGATCGGCCACCGAATCCGGCTTGCTCACATCCGCGGCCACGGGAAGCATCCGGCCTTCCCCGCCCTGCGCCATTTGCGCGGTCTTTTCGAGCTCCGCCAGGCGGCGCCCTGCCAGCGCCACCGAGTATCCGGCGCTTTGGAGGGCCAGCGCCGATGCGCGGCCGATTCCACTGCCCGCACCGGTAACCAGCGCTATCCTTCCCGTCCGTGGCATGGTTGCTACTCCTCCGAATGCAAGTTGTGCGGCGCAGTCTTTTTGATAGCACGGTTCAGGCGCGCCCGAAACACGAAATCTCAGTCGTGGGCGCCGGTGCGCGCCGACGCCTCGTGCATCCACTCGCGCATGACCGGGGCCGCGACTTCCTCGATCAATATCTTACAAGCTCCGGCAATCGGGATGGCTACCAGCGCACCGAGCAATCCGCCAACTACGCCGCCCGCGAACAGCGCGAAAATGATTAGGGATTGAGGAATGTCCGTTTGGCTCCGCATGATGTTCGGGGTTAGTAAGTGACCTTCGATTTGCTCCACCCCGAGATAGATCAGCGCGGTCCACAGCGCCATGGAGGGCGATTGAAGAAGTCCTGTAAGTACGCCTGGAATGGCCGCGATAATCGGCCCGATGTACGGAAAGAACTCACCGGCGGCGGTGAGCGCGCCGAGAGCAAAGGCGTAATCGACTCCTGCAATGGCCAGCGCGGTGCCGGCAAGCGTGCCCGTGGCCAGCGCGTTCAGGGCTGCGCCCCGGACGTAGCCGCCCATGGCGGACCCGACTTTCTCCCGGATAGCTGCCACGCGCGCGCGCCGCTGCTTTGGAAACAGCGACTGCACAAAGCGGTCGATGGCCGGCAGGGCCAGAAGCCAGTAGAACGAGAGAAACACCATCAGCAGGATGGTCAGCCCCGCCCGGAACAGCCCGACCGGGAGAGATGCCAATTGGGACATCAAACTGGAAACGATTCCGCCGGCATCCGGCGTCATGGAGTCCGGAAGGGCCTTCATCCAATGGCGCAGGTGCGATCCCGCTGTTTCGAGGAGTTCGGGGGTCCGGGCGGCGATGGCGTTGCCCTCCGCAATCATCTGGGGCACCACGAAGAAACCGGCCACCCCAATGGCTCCGAATAATGAGAGATAAATCAGTGAGACAGCGAACACGCGACGCATCCTCTTGCACAACCAGGCGGCAAGCGGAGCCAGAGATTCGGCAAGTGTGATGCTGAGCGCGAGCACCGCAAGGGAGCGGGCGAAGGTATAGACGGTCAACAGCCCGCCGAAACCGATAAAGATTGCCAACGCGATCGGGATGGAAGTGCGCAGCCAGTTCCGCGGTTTCACGATCTGCGGCCTGCCGGAAGCCTGCTTTTCCTTTTCTGGGTTGGTGATCTCCACTGAATATCCCGGCCGGCGCCCGGGCACGGCGTCAGCCAGGAGTTAACGTGCACTTGGCGTGCCAGTGGGGCTATGCATCCCGGGAATCGGCGGGGATGGATGCGTCGCGACAGATTACCGGTGCAGACCGCTTGTGAGCGAGCGTCCCGGAGAGCCATCCTGGAAGTAGAACCGGCTCACGCTGCCGTGCGCCGGTGGGTGAAGAGGAAACCATGCCGCACACAACAAACCCGGAAGATATCCACCAAAAACCGGTAGGAGAGGTCGTGGAGGATATCATGCAGCAATCCCGCAGCGCTCTCGAGAGCGGCGCGCGGGCGACGGCCGAACTGGAAGACCTGAAGCAGCGGGCCGACGATGCGCTCGACTGGCGAAAACAGCTTGATCGTCATAGCTGGCTGGCGATGGGACTGGCGATGGGTGCGTCCGTCCTGCTGTTCCTGGCACTGGCGCCCCGCCGCTGAGCCGGTCCGGGCTCCGCAGCCGCGTTGATTCAGGTTGAACGTTTGAGGCGCCGAAAACGTCCGCCTGTATATGCGGATACACCTGTCCGTTTTTCTGTTTGCTGCCACGGCGATGGCGCGAACCGGATTCTGGGCTCCGGCGGAACCCCCGCGCGCCCGGTACAGCGTGGATATCTCGTGGTCGGAAGAAAGCCAGCGTCTCGAAGGTAGCGAGACCATCCGGTTTCGCAACAGCACGGGCAAGCCTTTTGGTCGACTGGCGTTCGCGTGGTACGGCGATGTGCTTGCGGTGCGGGCAAATGGGGTCGATTGCGAGCGCGCACCGGGCAAACAGAGCGTCGCTCTATTCGACCTGCCGCACGACCTCGCGCCTGGCGAGGAAATCCTCCTCGATGTCCGGTTCGGAACCCCCTGGAAACTGAACGCGAAGAACGGCAGCGCGGTGACGTCGTTCCTCAGCCCGAGATTGTGGTGGGGTTTTGGGACGCACGACAACTACGTCGTACGCTTGCGCCTGCCGCCGGGGTATGCCGCGGCCACCAGCGGAGTCATGGATCCCGCCACCGGCGAGTACCGGGCCGACGGTGTCCGCGTTTTCGGGTTGTTTGTGGGCAAGGGATACGAGACCGCGGAGGCCGATGCAGGCGGCGTGCGTGTGCGCGCCGTATTCACGCCCGCGGGCCGGCAGTGCGCGGAAATGTTGCTGAAGACGGCGGTGGATGCGATCGGCTTCTATCGCCAGCGCTTCGGTTTCTATCCGCAAAAGTCGCTGTCCATCGTGCCGGGATCGGATACGCCGCAAGGGGGATATCCGGTGGCAACCGCGATGGTGGTGATTCACGGCCAGGAGCGATTCTCGCAACCGCCGGAGAATTTCTGGAAGTGGATTACGGCGCATGAGATCGGACATCAGTATTGGAGCGAGCACGTGCTCGCAGCGGGTTCGGATTCGCTCACCTGGCTGATGGTCGGGCTGGGCATTCATGCCGACCGCGAGTACCGGCGGGCGCGCGGCATCCACGGCAGCGGACAGTTGCAGACGAACTTCATCAATGGTGTCCGCAAGGGGATCGACACGACGATGGACCTGACCGGCGAGCAGATGGACGCCATCAAGTGGGATTTCAATAACGTGGTGGAGCACGGGAAGAGCGCGGCGATGCTGGACGCGCTCGAATCGGTCATGGGGGCGGACACATTCGACGCGGTTTACCGACAGACGCTGCGCGAGTACGCCGGCAAGCGGCTAGACTGGCGCGACTTCCAGAAGCTGACGGAGGCCGCGAGCGCGCAGAGCCTGGACTGGTTCTTCGAACAATGGGTTCGTTCCGCCAAAAATGTCTCATACCGGATTGCCGGCCAGGAATGCGCTCCCGCGGCCGGAGAGTTCACCTGCACGATTCGGGTGGCGCGGGCGGGTTCGCTGCGTATGCCGGTAACCGTGGCGGCGCGCTTTCAGGATGGGACCGAGCAGCGCGCGCAGACGGAGCGATTGGCGGACATCGACGAGATCCGCTTCCGGTCGAAGACGGCCTTGAAGGAGGTAGTGCTCGATCCGGAGGGCGCCGTCGCGATGGCGGAGCCGCCGCCGAATCCGCTTCGGGACCTGAGTGCCAGGATTTCGGAGCTGCCCTGGACGGGCGCGGGACAAGCGGCCCTCGAGGCATATCGCGAGGGACTGAGGTTGAACGTGCCGGATTTCGCGGTGTGGCGCAAACTCGGGCTGACCCTATACGACGGGCGCTATTACAACGAAGCGATGGATGCCTTTGAGAGACTGCGCGGCGGCGAGGCGAACGACCAATTTATGGCCCTGGTGTGGCAGGGACAGATCCTGGATCTGCTGGGAAGGCGCGAGGAAGCCCTGGCGCGTTACGCAGAGGCGGCGCAGGTGCCGGGGACCTTCAACCTGCAACACTCGCAATACAACCTCCGGATCACGAAGGAGTGGGTAGCGGAGCGGCTGAAGGCCCCCTTCGAGCGGAAATGAACCGGCGTCTCAGGCGGCCGGTTTGATGTTCTGGTTCCAGCGGAACAGGTTGCCGGGATCGTACTTCGCTTTGACCGTGGCCAGGCGCCGGTAGTTCCCGCCGAAGCTGGATTCGACCCGGTCGGCACCCTCTTCCATGAGGAAATTCACGTAAGCTCCGCCGGCGGATAGCGGGTGGAGTGCGTCATAGTAGGCTCGCACCCAGTCGCGCTGCGCGGGAACAGCGTTCGCATCGGGGGTCACCGCGACGATCACGTGGGTGAACCGCACGTCGCGGAAGCCGAAGGCTGTGGCGTCTTTGGCGACGTCGTTGACCGCGCCGTCCATGGCGTAGATGTGCATGGCGGAATGGACGGTGGGAATCTTCGGCCCGTGCTCGGTGTGTGCGGCGATGATCTCGTCAGTCAGGTCGTTGGTGAAATCGCCCTTCCAATAATGGTGCAGGCCGGGCGGCAGCAGCGGGTCGAACAGCGATTGCAGCATCGGATAAGGCACCGGTCCGGTGTGCGCGAAAACGGGCTTGAGGTCGGTCAACGGCCGGATGGCGGAATCTCCCTGCGCGAGGTCGCCGGACCAGGTGACAATCATGCCGCACATCGTTTTCATGTGCAGTTCCGTGGGGAACGGAGGCCCCGGCGGCACGATCAGGTAAGCGAAAAACGCGTTGAGTTCACGCGGGGCGGTCTTCATGAACTTATCGAAAGCGCGCATGATTTCAGCCGCGCGCTCCACGGGAAACAGCAGCGGGCCGGCGTAGATCATGCTCATGGGATGGAGGCGGAACTCGAACGAGGTGACCACGCCGAAGTTGCCGCTGCCCCCGCGGATGGCCCAGAACAGATCGGGATTTTCCGACGCGCTGGCGTGCCGCAACTGGCCGTCTGCCGTGACCACGTCCGCCGAGAGAAGGTTGTCGCAGGCGAGTCCGTAACGGCGGGACAGGTAGCCGAAGCCGCCGCCGGTAGTAAGCCCACCGACCCCGGTGGTTGAAATGATGCCGCCCACGGCGGCGAGTCCGAAGGCGTGTGTAGCGTGATCGACGTCGCTCCAGGTGCAGCCACCCTCGGCACGTACAGTGCGGGCGGCAGGGTCCACGCGGATACCCTTGAGGCGCGCGAGATCGATCACAATTCCGCCGTCGCAGGTGCCGAAACCCGGCACGCTGTGGCCGCCGCCGCGGATGGCGGGCATAAGTTTCTGTTCGCGGGCGAAGTTTACGCAATGAATCACGTCCGCCACGTCCGCGCATTGAACGACCAGGGCCGGCCTGCGGTCGATGTTTCCGTTGTAAACATGCCGGGCGGCCTCATACTGCTCATCATCCGGGTGAATCACCCGGCCCCGTAGGGATGCAGTGAGAGCTGCGATGGCCGAATCGTCTCGAATTGGTGCAGGTGAATGTCCCATAAAACTCTCCTGTACCGAGGAGTATACATCGGGCTAAAAAGAAGGGGTTACGAGATTTGACACACACCGGTGAAAACTGGTAGCTTCGGCAAAACACTCCCCGTATGAATGTCCCAATCTTGAAATTGAATGCGGTACAAGTGTTGGCATTTGCGTGTTTCGGCCTGGCCATCGGTATCTGGCTGAAACGGCGCTTCCCGGTCCTCGACTGGTTGAATATTCCTGCGTCCGTGGTGGGCGGCCTGGTGTTTTCCCTAGCCGCGCTGATCCTTCGCGACCGGTACCTGAACCTCGAACCGGACCTGGTGCTGCGCGACATTTTGATGATCGCTTTCTTCACCACCATCGGAATGGGGGCGAGTCTGCGCCTGCTCAAACAGGGGGGCGTCCAGGTGGGCCTGTTCTTCGCGGTTTCGGCGATCGTGGTGACACTGCAAAACCTGGTCGGAATGGGTGCGGCGAGCCTGTTCGGATTGAATCCGTTGACCGGAATCCTGGCGGGCTCCGTCTCCATGGCGGGAGGACCGGCGACGGCGCTCGCCTTCGGTTCGAGTTTCGAACAATGGGGTGTGGCCGGCGCTCCGGCCATAGGACTGGCGGCGGCGATGTTCGGAATTGTGGCAGGCGGACTGATGGGCGGCCCGGTGGGAGGATCGCTGATCAAACGATTCCATCTGAAACCGCCGGGAGCGCGCCGCGACAACCTCGAGAAGGCCAAGGCGCTGGTCTACGAAGGCGACCCGATCGAATCTCCCGCCAGCCCGATGGAGGACGAATCGCAGGCGGAGCGTACGCGGCTGATGGGCACGGTAATTCTGATCGCGGTGGCAATGGGAATCGGCAGCTTCATCACCGTGAATCTCGACCCATGGCTGAAAGCGCGCGGCCTGGCGCTGCCCGCCTACATCGGCGCCATGCTGGCGGCAAGCCTCATCCGGAATGTGGACGATGCCACGGGCTGGTTCCGCATTTCGCAGCACACGGTGGATAGCGTGGGGGACATCGCCCTGAATATCTTTATCGTGATGGCCCTGATGACGCTTCAGCTATGGACGCTGGTGCACCTGGCCGTGCCCCTGATGGCGATTCTGGCGCTTCAGGTGGTGCTGGTTTTTCTGGCGACGCGCTTCGCGCTCTTCTTCCTGATGGGCCGCGACTACGATGCGGCAGTGATGTGCGGTGGATTCTGCGGCTTCATGCTGGGTACGAGCGCCAACGCCCTGGCCTGCATGGGGGTGCTGGCGGAGAAGTTTGGTCCGGCCCCACGCGCTTACCTCGTGGTGCCGCTGGTAGGCGCCTTCCTCATCGACTTCGCCAACGCCCTGGTGATCACGACGATGGCAAACTTCGCGCGTTAGCCGGACCGGATCGGGTTATTTGCCGGCGGCGTACTTCGCGTACAGGCCGGCTACGTCGGCCGACTTCACGTCGCCGGGATGGACTACCACGCGATAGCGGAAGCGCAGCGATTTTCCCGGGTCCACAGTCATCGCGCCGTTCTGCGATTTATCGTTGGTGAAAACGGAGACGCCAAACGGGTTGGCGGCGAACAGGCCGTAGCCGCGCACGTGCCAGCGCACAGGGTGGCGCGGATTTTCCGGGTTGTCGAGGATCGCGACTCCGACTTTCTCGTCACCGATAGTGCCGGAATAATCGCACCAGTCCGAGGGCTTTCCCCAGGCCTCTTTCTCGCCAGTGAGGCCGTCGGCGTTGACGATCTTGCCAGTTCCCCCCTGCTCGTCGAGGATCGGCCGCAGGCGAATCCCGAATGCGCCGTCCTTGCCGTCGCCGTATTCGACTTTCTGCACGGAGGTCAGGGTGATGTCGAAATCGATAGTGCGGAGGTCGGGCTGCGAGTGGAAGGTCATGACGCGGGTTTCGGTGAGGACAACGTTTCCCTGCCGGTCGGTCCAGTCGAAGACCGCCTTAAGCGTGCCCTGATCCTTGCCGCTGCTCACTTCCGGCGTGCCTTTGAGGACCATCTTGCCGCGCTTGGGAGGCTCTTTGTAACTGGCTTCGTTGTTCCAGAAATCGATGCCGTTGACCTTGTCGTGGGCGAACCAGATCCCGCGCTGGTGCGGATGGTCTTTCGGTCCCTTGGCTTCCTCCTCGATGGTTTCCATGGGGAAGGCGCGGGTGACGTACGTCCCGGTGGCGGCGCGTACCGGCCACAGATAGGGCTTGGTCACATCCTCGCCCATCATGTAAAACGTGCTGTACAGCTTGCCGTCAATCGCGATCTCGATCTTGTCCTTGCCGGGCGTGAGTTGGACCTGGGCGGCCGCGGGCCATAGGGCCACGGCCGCCAGCAGAAGAAGCGTTCTCGTCTTCATGACGCTTACACCTTTTCCGGCACGACATAGGGCTTGCGGTACTCGCGCGTGAGCATCTTGTTCGCTTCCGGATCGTTCTTGATGGTCCAGGTTTTTTCGTCCCAGTTCAGGGTGCGGCCGAGGCGGTACGAGATGTTGGCCAGGTGCACCAGGTTGCAGGACAGCGCGCCTTCTTCGATCTCGGCATTCAGCTCTTCGCGCTTGCGGCTGCGCATGGCGGAGATGAAGTTCTCGAAGTGGTGCTCGCGCTCGGTCCTCGTCGGCCCGGGCTTCTGTTCCTTGCCCATGAAGGTGTAGTACTTGTTGTAGCCGTCAATCACCAGGTAGCCATCAGAGCCATAAAACGTGTTCCCGATGGTATTGCCCGGACGCTCCCCGCTGATGCCCGCCTCGTGATTGCTGATCCAGTGCCGCACCTCGAACTCCATCATCTTAGGCTTGCCGTTCACGTTGAACTCGTAGCTGGCGGTGAGGGTGTTGGGCGTTTCCTGGTCGTCGTCGAACATGAACTTGCCGCCGATGGCGCTGACCTTGGTGGGATGAGTAACGCCGAGGCCCCAGCGGCAAATGTCCACTTCGTGAATTCCCTGGTTGCCGAGGTCGCCGTTGCCGGTATCCCAGAACCAGTGCCAGTTGTAGTGGAAGCGATTCTTGGTGAACGGATGCATGGGGGAGGGGCCGGTCCACATGTCGTAGTCCACCCCTGGCGGCACCGGCTCCGGCGGTGTTTTTCCGATGGTGTTGCGGTTTTTGAAGCACAGGCCGCGCGTCATGTAGATCTCGCCGAGTTCGCCGTCGCGCATTCGCTTCACGCCTTCCTGGAGCGCCGCCGAGGAGCGGCTCTGGCTGCCCATCTGCACGATGCGGTTGTATTTTCGCGCGGCCGCAATCACCTGCTTGGATTCGAACACGTTGTGCGAGGCGGGCTTTTCGACGTACACGTCCTTGCCGGCCTGGCAGGCCCAGATGGTTTGCAGCGTGTGCCAGTGATTCGGCGCCGCAATGGAGATAGCATCGATGTTCTTATCGTCCAGAACCTTGCGCACGTCTCGAAAGGTCGGGACGGCCTTCTTATTCTGGCGGACCAGGTTTCCAACGTACCGCTCGGCGTGCGAATCGTCCACATCCACCAGCCCTGCCAGTTCGACATTCTGCATTCCCGTCCATGCGCCGACGTGGCTGCTGCCGCGGCCGCCGCACCCGACCACGGCAATCCGTATGGTGTCGTTGGGGCTCTGCATCCCGCGGACAACCTGGCTGGAAGCAGCCGCCGCCGTGCTCATCAAGAAATATCGTCGATTCATATGGATCCTTTCCTCGTGCCAAAGACTGTTACCCAGTTTCCCGCTTGAGCGCTCAAAAGTCGACCCGAAGGTTGATCTGAATGATGCGGCTCAAGCCCCTCTGCGTGGTCACTTTACCGAAGTTGGTACTCGTGGGGCTGAGGTTGGGGCCGGCAAAATTGGTGTGGTTGGTCGCGTTCAGCAGGTCCACATCGAAGCTCGCTCGCAGTTGTTCGTGGATGTGGAAGTTGCGCTTGATTTTGACATCCCAGTTGCGGATGCCGTCCTGCCGCAAGGAAGTGAGGCGGGTAGGGAACACACGCACGTGGTAGCTGCCGGGCTGCATAGCGGAACGGCCTTCGAAACCGACGAAGCCGGAAGGCACGGCTCCGGTGCCGGTGAAGCGGATGTTGGGGTCGAACCAGGTGTGGATGTCCTGCGAGTTCACTTCCTGGTGATTGAGCACGTCCGCTATTTGGTCGACGTCGCCGTAGTAGAACAGGTTTCCCCAATCGGTGGGCGGGCCGCTCTGGCGCTGATAAACCCAGCTCAACTGCCAGCCGCCGACGATGTGCTGCAACGGGCTGGAGTTGACGAACTGGCGGCCTTTGCCGAAAGGCAGTTCGTAGACGGTGGTCCACACGAAGCGGTGAGGCCGCACGTTGGAGTTCGAGCGCGTGCTGAGTTCGGTATCGAACTGGTTCATGTAAAACTGGTCGGTGCCGTTCGCGTAGGTGTAGATGAACGAAGTCTGGAGTCCGTGCGAAAAGCGCTTCTCGACGAGCAGTTGCAGGTCGTTGTAGACGTTGCTGCCGCGCGCATCCTTGAAGCTGTTTTCGGGACGCAATCCGGAGAGCCCGTTCATGTTGGGGTAGGCACGCAGCAGAACATCTTTTCGGATGGTGGAACTGCTGAAGAACGAACTGGTGGAAAGGAATTGGTAGAGCTTCGGATCGCTGGTGGCCAGCGACGAGAAGTTCGAGAGGTTGAAGGGATTGGGGACGTTTCGATTCAAGCCGTCGTCCACCGCCTGCTGGCGCACGTTGCCTGTGGCCCAATACTGCTCCGGAAGATAGTTGATCGTTTGCGAGATCCAGATCTTGGAGAAGGCGCCGTTATAGGAGATGTCGAGCATGACATCCCGGCTGAGTTCGCGCTGAACGCCGATGCGCCAGCGCTGCTGGAAGTCGGGCTCGAAATCGTACGGGGTAAAAGAGTATCCCCTGCCCTGGCGCAGCATGGAGCCGAGAGAATTGCCGTATGGGGTTTCAAAGCGCGTTCCATTGGCGCGTACCGGGAACGGATCGATCATGGGATTGTTCTTGGCCGAGAGGTTGCCCACCGAGCCAACGCCGCAGCAGATGGTTCGCCCAAGGTCGGAACTGACGGTGGTGCCGGTGGATTGGCTGAAACCCTCCTGGCTGGGCGTGCCGTTGTTGACGTTGAGCACGTCGTAATACCATCCGTAGCCGGCGCGGACGACGGTCTTCGGGTCTACTTGATAGACCGCGCCAACCTTGGGCATCAAGGTGTGGACGCCCTTTGTGAAGGTCTTGCTGGGGAAGCCGAGGTATTGCGAGCCGCCCATCAGCTTGAATTGCGAGGCGGAAACTTCGGGGAGCGGATTCTTCGCGTACGCCGCCTCCACCGCATCCGCAAAAACGGGGCGGTAGTTGAAATCGAAGCCCGCCGCCAGACCGCGGTTGAAGCGTTCCGTTGAACCAGCGCCCCGTTCATAGCGCAGCCCGAGCGACAGCTTGAGCTTTCGGCTGAGCCGCCACTCGTCCTGCACGAAAAGCGCCCGGTAGCGGGTGGACCAGTAGGCGGTATCGTTACCGGAGATGGAGATGCCGCTGGGCAGGCCCATCATGAATGCGGCCCAGGCGAGACCGGTGTTGCTGGCCGTGGTGGTGTTATCCGCGGCGCGCATGTAAGTGTTGTTGAAGGTGAAGACGCCGGATGAATCGCCGGGCGACCCGGAGGTACGCCAGTAGCGGCGCTCCTGCATGCCATAGGTGAGAGAGTGGCTGCCGCGCACGTCGGTGAGTTGAACCCGCAATTCCCCGGTGGTACCGCGCGTGCCGATGGCGGGATAGCCGCCGCCCACGGTTTCAACGCCCGAAACGGCCATCTGAGGCAGCATGTGGAACTGGTCGGCCTTGGCGTCCACGTATGCCGGCAGGCCGACGTCGCTCGGTTTGAAGGAGGTGCGCACGGACGCTTCGTTGCCCTCGTTGAAGCGCGTCAGGTTGACGCTGACGTTCAGGATCTTGTTATTGCCGATGGTCCAGATGTAGTCTCCGCCGCCACCCTTGTTGATGCGCACCAGGCCGTTGGAATGCAGGCCGCGCAGCGTTTCATACGTCCAGTCGTACTCGTCCGCCAGACGGTGATTCCAGTACCAGCGGGCGAACACGCGATGCCGCTCGCTGAGGTTGTAATCGATGCGGTTGGTGAGCGAGTTGAACTTCTCGTTCTTGGGCATGGCCGAGGCGTAGTAATTATTGGTGCCCTCGGGACTGACCAGGCCGGGAACATCGTTGGGAGCCGGATAGAACTTGACGTAAGTGTCGTAGACCGGGTTCAGCACGGGAATCCCTTTGTTGCCGGGGAACGGCGTGCGCGTCACGCGACCGTTCACCAGTTGCGCGGAGCGGGGATCGTAGACGGTGAAGCGGACGGGATCGATGTCGAGCAGATCCGAGAAATCTCCCTGGCGCCACGCCATCTTGGGCACCGTATTGTTGATTTCGCCGGTAGTTTCGGCCTTGCTCTGATAGATGCCGTTGTACTGGAAAAAGAAGAAGAGCTTGTCCCTGCCGTTGAAGATCTTGGGAATCCGGACGGGCCCGCCGATGCTGGCGCCGAAGTTGTTGGAACGGCCGGTGGCCTGTCTCTGGTCGTCGGCCTTAACCAGGCCGAGCGCGACCTGGTTCTCGAACGCCAGGCGGGTGAAGTGCGGGGTCGCGTTCCAGCGCTGCTGCCAGTGCTGGTCGTACAGCGAGCCGTGGTAGGAATTGGTTCCGGCCTTGGTCATCACGTTGACCGTGGCGCCGGAGGTGAAGCCCGACGTGGCGTTGAAACTGCTGGTTTCGAGTTTGAACTCTTCCACGGCGTCCGACGACGGAACGAAGCCAACGCGCCGGCTGGTGCCGGTGACGGGAGCGCCATCCACGGTGTACTCGTTGGACCCGACGCCTCCGGCCGTGTTGAACGAGGAAGTGCCGCCGTTGTCAAACGGGCGCCGGTATTCCGGCTGGCCTGTCCATTGCATGCCCGGCGTGAGTGTCGCGAGGGCGAAGGGGTTCATGTCGGAGAAGGGCAACTGCACAATCTGACGCTGGTCGATGACCCGGCCGCCCGAGGCCGAGGTGGTATCGAGCAGCGGCGATTCCGCCGTCACCTGGACCGTTTCCGTTGCCTGGCCGAGTTGTAACTCGATGGCCACTTCCAGGCGCCCGGCGACATTCAGCACCAGGCCGGTTCGCACCGTTTTTCGCATCCCCGGCGAATCCACCGTTACGGTGTAAGTGCCCGGAGTGAGCAGGTTAACTTCGAAATACCCGGTCGCGTTAGTTGTCGTGCGGGAAGCGCGGTTCGCCTCGACGTGAGTCAGAACCACCACCGCTCCCGGCACGACGGCAGCTTGCGGGTCCGTTACGGTTCCTGTGATGCTTCCCATGGCCTGCTGGCCATAAGTAGCGGAGACGGCAAGCAGAAGACACACGACGATATATGCAGTTCTCGGCACGGAGACACCCCTCTCTTTCTGCGTGGACTGGGGCTTATCCTATGCGATCCGGTCTTTACCGCTGGACTATCTTCCGGCCAAGAGGCGTTGTTTTGTAAGTTTAGAGACAGAACCCTTTATAGGTGGGTCTCAATATTCGGCCCGGCACGGCCACCACCCCACGGCGCAAAGCCGCCGGGTGGCGGCGGGAACCGGTCAGTCTCATGCCTTCTGATTCTGAGACCGCGCCTTCTCCCGCGCATTCACTTCTTCCGGCGAAACGTCCTCCAGGTGGGTGGCCACCCACCAATAGTTGCCGCACGGATCCTCCAGGCCGCCGGAGCGATCGCCATAGGTCTGGTCCTTCGGCTCGCCGAGAGATTTGGCGCCCGACTGCACGGCCTTACGGAAGACTGCATCCACGTCGTCCACATAGAGGTAGAGCGTGGAAGGGCGGGCCTTCCACTGTTCGCCGGCCTGCCCCACCATGATCATCGAATTTCCGATGCGGGCTTCGGCGTGGCGGACGGAGCCATCGGGAGTGTCCATACGGAAGGTCTGCTCGGCCCCGAAGGCGTCGCGGATAAAGTCGAGGAGCCGCTGGGCGTCATCGACAACCAAATACGGCGTGATGGTGTGATACCCCTTAGGGGTCTTGTTCTGAGTGAGCATGTCTCATTTTGGCCGGGAGGCGGCGCCCGGGGATTGTAAGAATTTGACCTCAGGGGCGAATCGGCACATGACTGAGCTGGCGCGGGCTGGCGACGGCATACTGGGTGGGGCTGATGCCGGAAAACTCGCGGAAATCGTGAATGAAGTGGGGTTGGTCAAAGTACCCGCAGGACAGGGCAAGGTCGGGCCAGTCGGGGCAGCCGCCCGCCTGAATCCGGCGCAGGGCGCGGCGGAAACGGCGAATGCGGCAGAACAGCTTGGGAGTGAGGCCCACTTCCGCGCGAAACAGCTCGATGAAGCGGCGGGAACTGAGGCCGATGGAGGCCGTGACCTCGGAAACGCTGCGGATGTGGGGACCGCGCAGGAACTCGCCGACGGCGAATCGCACGGCCGGGTGAGGGCTGTCGTCCCGCATTCGCCGCGCGAGGAGAATCTGTTCCATTCGATCGAGGCGTTCGTCGGGAGTCGGCGCGGCGAGAAGCCGTTCCCGAAGTTCCTGCGCCAACGGGCCCCAAACGGCGTCGAGCGGCAGCATCCGATTCCGCATCTCGTCGGCGGGAAGCCGGAAGAAGGCCCGGGCGGCTCCCGGCCGGAAGACAATTCCGGCTACCGCGCGCTGCTCGGCGGTATCGATCACGAAGTGCCGGGAGTGGGCGCCGCCGAGTACAGCTCCAGGCAACCGGCGGACCCGGGTCAGTTGGTCGGGATCGTAGGTCCGGGTCTCATCTTCAGCCAGGTTCACCACAAGCTGCATGGAGCCGTCGGGGAGCAGCCGTTCGAGGCGGTGAGGCTGGTCGAAGCACTCCCAGGTCCAGAGGATTTCAACAAACGGGCTCAGGGGAGCGACCGGTCTCCGGGTGCTGAACTGCATTCCGGATATCAGATCAGAGATGGGCGTACGGTTCAAGGGGACCGATTGCGCCCCAACCGACAAGGTGGCGGCGGGCAGGGTTCATGTTCGCTACTTACTTTGCGGACGCGAGCAGCTTCGCGACGATCTGATTTTTCTTCCCTAACCGGACGCTCGGACCATCCCCAAATGCCGTCAGTTGCACCGAATTACCATCGTTGTTCGTCAGGATGAAGTTCACGCCTCCTTTCGGGTTGGCCAATAGCAGAACCTTCTGTTCATCTTCCGAGTCGAGGCCCAGGAAGGCTTCTCCGGACGAGTCGGCTGTCACAAATCCACCCCGCTCGTTACCGTTAGCGTTCAAAATCAGTAGTCCGGAAACAAGGCCAGACCGCTTTCGCCTGACACCATGAACCATGGGATCCGGCAGCGGTGCGCCCGCCTGCAGCCGTTCGTGCCCGTTCTGGTCTTCAATGGCCAGACCTCGCAGGTGGAGAATGCCATCTCGTTGCGATCCCGATTGTGCTGACACCATCCACGGGTAGGCGAACCGGCTGACGCCGAGTCCCGCGATGCACGCGAGAGCGAGCGGCAGGCGTAGCCGCTCAGCGCGACAATGCCCCTGCAGGCGGTTCAGATCGCGTCGAAGAAGTGCGAAGTCCGTTTCGTTCATTCATTCATCCTTTCCGAAATGAATTGGCCCTTCATAGGATGCCGCGTGCGATACTGCCCCTTTCGCTCTGGAAGCGATTATTTGGATCTCTACCTGCCTCCGGCGGCGGCTGGCGGCGGGCCGCCGCCGGGGCATCCGCGTGCTTCTCCGGCCGGCGCTCAACCCGGACCCGGGTCCACGATGGAACTGCGGCGTTCGAGCAGGAGGACGTCGCGCCAGCGGCCGTCGAGTTGTCCGATGCGCTCGCGGCGGCCCACGACGCGGAAGCCGGCGCGCCGGTGCATCGCCACGCTGTCTTGGTTCTCCGGAAAAATGCCCGCCTGGAGGGTCCAGATTCCGCGCGTCTCGGACACCTCCACCAGGGCTTGAAGAAGCCTGCCGCCGATACCCGCTCCGCGGGCGGACGCGGCGACGTAGATACTGACCTCGGCCACGCCTGCGTACACGGCGCGCCGCGAAACGGGACTCAGAGCGGCCCAGCCGACCACTGCATCGCCGTCGATCGCGACCAGGCGGGGCGCGGGGAGATGGGAGGCGTCCCAGTCATCCCACGCGGGTGGCTCGCGCTCGAAGGTCGCGTTGCCCGTGGCGATGCCTTCCTCATAAATCCGGCGAACCGCCGGCCAATGCGACACGCTCATGGCCGCCATTCGCAGCGGCATCACGCCTTGCTCTTGCGGAAACGCTCGCGTTCCTTCGCGGTCATCTTCTCGGTGGCATATTGGTAAATCAGGCGCGGCGCCTTGTCCTTGTAGCGGAGGAGCAGCTTTTCCACCGGCGCGGGCTCGCGCTTCCACGCCTCGCGCAGGAACCATCCGAGGCCCTGCTGCACCACGCGCTCGCCGTCCATCATGAGCGGTTCGACCGCGGACAGCAGCGGGCGAACGGCCGCGCCGGTCTTGAGCGGTTCGAGCAGTGTAACCGGAACCGCGCGGCGCTGGTATTTGTGGGGCGAATCGCGCCAGGAGGAAAATGCATCGATCCCCACGATCTTCCGGGTGAGAAAGAGGCCGAGCACGCGGGCGCAAAATACGTCCGTGTGCCCCCAGTTGCGAATGCCGCCGTCGAACCAGCCGGCCAGGCGGCTCAACACCTCGGGTGTGTAGCCGGTTTGCTCCCGTTCGGCGAACAAAACGGCAGCCGACGCCTCTTCGTACTTGCCGGTGCGCACCAGCAGGTCGCCGGCATCGAGGTATGCGAGGGGCCCGGCCTTTTCCAGGCGCTCGCTCCACAGGCCGATAGCTTCCGTCCAGTCCGGATCCTCATGGTGAATACCGTAAGCGTCGTAGCCTTCGCGAAAGTAGCGCGCGTATTTGGCGGCGCGCGCCGGGTCCGCCTTTCGTTCGCAAAACGCGCGAATTTCGCCCGCGATGACCGGAGCGGCGCCGCGGGCCGTTTGTGCTTTGGGCATGCGATCGGGTATTCTAGCGCGCGGCGATGCCGATGACTCTGCGTGAGGCGTGGCGCGGCGCCATTCGCGCCGGGGACTACGAGGCGCACATGCGCGCAGCGGGGCAGGCGCAGGCGAACGCAGCGCTGGTGGGTCAACTGCTCGTCGATGCGCCGCCCGCCCCGGACTCGCCTATTCTGGTCGCGGGCGCGGGCACCGGACAAATGTTCGATTACCTGAACCGGGCGGCCCTGCATCCTTTCCGCACCACGTTTACCGACATCAATCCAGCGTTTCTCGAACGGCTGACGGACCGGCTCCGCGGCGACCCGGCAGCGCGTTTCGAAACACGGCTGGACGATGTGGAAGCCAGCAAACTGAGCGGCCCGTACGCGCTGGCAATCGCAGTGCTGGTGTTGGAGCACGTGGACTGGCGTAAGGCGGTGGCAAACCTGTGCCGCCTGGCCGCCCGCGTCTTTGTCGTTATTCAGGAGAACGCTCCCGGCGCCGCGCACGTGAGGGTTCCAATAGGGAGCGTGGCGGCTCTGCTGGAGGCGCGTCCGCACGAGGTGGCGCGGAGCGGTCTCGAAAGCGCGTTTTCCGCCGCCGGCTTCGCGGCAGTGCGCGATTTCGCCGCGCCGGTGCCCGACGGCAAGCGCATGATCGCTATCGAATTCGCGGCGCGGACCGCGGGCGAAGTACCATAACAGAGAACCCATGCGATCGACCGATCCCGTCACCCCGGTGCGCCTTTGAGTACCCTTGCAGGACTGCTCCGCAATAATCGCAACTACCGGTACACATGGATGGGACAGGTGGTTAGCGAAACCGGAGACTACTTCAACAACATCGCGGTATTTGCCCTGGTGCTGGAAAAAGGCGGCTCGGGACTGGTGGTCTCCGGAGTGATGCTGTCGCGTGCTATTCCTGCCATGCTGGCGGGTCCGGTGGCGGGCGTTCTGCTCGACCGCATGGACCGCCGCCGTATCATGATCGCGAGCGACCTCATTCGGGCAGCGGTGGCGCTCGGATTCCTGCTGACGATCCACGAGCCGACCCCGTGGCTGCTTTACCTGCTGAGCGCGGCGCTGATGTTCGCATCGCCGTTCTTCACCAGCGGGCGGGCGGCCATCCTGCCGACCATCACCACTCCCGACGAGTTGCACGCCGCCAATTCCATCACCCAAACGACGCAGTGGGGCACACTGACCGCGGGCACCCTGCTGGCCGGCTTCAGCGCGGCCCAGTTCGGATATCACTGGGCATTTCTGATCAATGCCTTTTCGTTCCTGTTTTCCGCCTGGGCGGTGTGGAAGGTCCACATGCCCGGCGGATTCCGCGCGGCGCGGCGCGTAGCGGCGGGCCTGCGTCCCTGGCACGAGTATGCCGAGGGGCTGCTTTACCTGCGCTCGGTGCCGCTGATGGTGGGAATTGCGATGATTTCGGTGGGTTGGGCGATGGGCGGTGGAGCGGCCCAGATCCTTTTTGCCCTTTTCGGCGAACAGGTTTTCCACCGCGGCCCCTCCGGCATTGGCGCCATCTGGGGATTCGCGGGGGTGGGGTTGCTGATCGGGGGCGGCCTGGGACACTGGGTGGGGCGCTCGGTGGGATTTCCCGGCTACAAGCGGGCCGTGACCATCTCCTACCTCGTCCACGGTGCCACCTATATGCTGTTCAGCCAGGCCGGTTCGTTTTCGGCGGCGCTGGTGGCCATGATGTTCTCGCGCGTGGGGATGGCGGTGACTTCCGTGCTGAACAACGTGCAGTTGCTGCGCCACACGCCGGACGAGTTCCGCGGCCGGGTTTTCGCCACCATGGAGTCGCTGCGATGGTCGATGATGATCGTATCGATGGCGGCGGCGGGTATCGCCTCGCAGTATGCGGGGCCGCGCCTGATCGGGCTGGTGGCGGGATCGTTCGGTCTGGTGACGGCGCTGGCCTGGGGTTGGCTGGATTGGACGGGGCGGCTGCCGGAGCCGGTTGCGCGCGCCAAGGACCGGCCATGACTCTCGACCGGGCGGCCATTGCCGAAACTTACGGACTGATCCGGACGCACATCCGGCGCACCCCCGTGATCTCCGTGGAAGGCGCGGATTTCGGGCTGGCCGGCATGGACCTGACCCTGAAGCTGGAACTGTTGCAGCACTCGGGTTCATTTAAAGCGCGGGGGGCCTTCGCGAACCTGCTGCGGCGGGAGACCCCGGCGGCGGGAGTGGTGGCCGCGTCGGGAGGCAATCACGGGGCGGCGGTGGCGTACGCGGCGATGAAACTGGGGCGGCGCGCCACCATCTTCGTTCCGCGCGTCTCTTCGCCCGCCAAGATCGAGCGCATCCGCAGTTACGGAGCCGAACTCGTAATTACCGGCGACCGGTACGACGATGCGCTGGAGGCCAGCCGGAAGTGGGCAGCCGAATCCGGGGCCCTGCCGGTTCACGCCTACGAGCAGGAGGAGACGCTTCTCGGCCAGGGAACCGTAGCGCTCGAAATCGAGGAGCAGGCGCCGCAGCTCGACACCTTGCTGGTGGCGGTGGGCGGGGGAGGGTTGATCGGAGGAATCGCGGCATGGTACCGCGGGCGGGTGCGCCTGGTGGCAGTCGAACCGGAGGCCGCGCCCACGCTCGCCCGCGCGCTCCAGGCCGGGCGCCCGGTGGACGCGCCGGCGGGGGGAATCGCGGCCGATTCGCTGGCCCCCCGGCAGGTTGGCGGAATGATGTTTCCGTTCGCCCGGCAGTTCGTGAGCACGGTGGTGCTGGTAACCGACGAGGCCATCGAGGCGGCACAGCAGGAGCTGTGGGGAACCTTGCGTGTGGCGGCCGAGCCGGGCGGAGCGGCGGCCACGGCGGCGCTGCTTTCGGGGCGCTACCAGCCGCAACCCGGCGAACGCGTGGGAGTGGTGGTGTGCGGCGGCAACACGGATGCCGTACGGCTGGGGAAACCGGCAGCCGTCTGAAGTTCTCAGCGAATCCGCCGATAAGCCAGACGGGAACCAAGAGTGCATCCAGATCCGGCCATTTTCGTCGCGGGTCCGCCGGAACCAGGCGCGGGGACATTCCGCGTTCTGGCGGCCGAAGACAACCCGGTATTTCAGTCGATGCTGCGCACGCTATTGACGCGGTGGGGATATATCCCGGTGATGGCCCGGGACGGAGACGAAGCCTGGGACCTGCTGCAGCGGCCCGACGCGCCACGCATGGCCATCCTCGATTGGATGATGCCCGGCACGGACGGAGTGCAACTGTGCCGCCGCGTGCGGTCGGCGGCTCGCGAACCTTACACGTACATCCTGCTGCTGACCGCGCGGACCGACGCCCGCGACCTGGTGGAAGGGATGGACGCAGGCGCGGACGATTACCTGACCAAGCCGTTCAATTCGCAGGAGTTGCGCGCCCGTATCCGGGCCGGTATGCGGATCCTGGAACTCGAACGCCAACTGGTGCTGGCGCGCGAGGCCTTACGCGAACAGGCCACCCACGACGGCCTCACGATGTTGCTCAACCGGTCGGCCATCCTGGCGGTGCTCGAGAAAGAGCTGTTGCGCTGCGGCCGCGAGGGCCAGCCCCTATCGCTGCTTCTGGTCGATCTCGACCGCTTCAAGCTGGTCAACGATACCTTCGGTCACCTCGCCGGGGATGTGGTGCTCGAAAAGGCGGCGCAGCGGATGCTGGCCTGCATGCGCCGTTACGACGCGATTGGCCGCTATGGCGGCGAGGAATTCCTGATCGTTTTGCCGGGCTGCGCCGGAGGTGACGCAATCCAGCACGCCCACCGCATCCGCTCCGCCATTGGTACGGAGCCGTTCCGGGCCGAAGGTGTTTCATTGCCTGTGACTTGCAGCATCGGGGTGGCGTTCCGGTCCGCACCCAGGCTCCTGGACGCGAGAAGCCTCATGCACGAGGCCGATGAGGCGCTCTACCTGGCCAAGAATGCTGGCCGGGACCGCGTGGAGTTCGCCGGCATCATCGATCTCCCGATGAGTGCCGGAGGGTAAACGGAGAGGAGGAATAAACGGACCTTCTTTTACGCAGGATGCCGCGGTATACTGATCCCCATTGCAGTCAACCCGGGAATCATGGAAACCAGGCAGACGCGAAAAGCAGAAGAGATTTTCCGCAATCTCGTTCACGACCTCAGGCAGCCGCTGGGCGCGATCGAAACCTGCGCATACATTCTACAGTTGAAGCAGCCGGACTTTCCGCCGGCCGCAACAGCACACCTGCAAGCCATCGAGGCCCAGGTTCAGGCGGCGGCCAGGATGCTGGAGCAGGCATGTGCGGAGATGGGGCGTCTGCGCGCTCAGCGCACCGAAGTTCCGAATCTGGCTCTCACAAACTCCAGTACCGCCGGGGTGACGTAACGCGGAGGAGTTATCGCGAACTGGGGCTTCTCGTCCCATAAGCCGCGTGACACATCCGCCCACAGCGGTGCGTTGATGCCGCGATCGACCACCAGGAAAGCGTCGGCGCGGTCCATATACCGCAGGCTGGATGGCTTGAAATCCTCGCAGGAAAAATCCAGCAGCATCAGGAACACGTCCGGCTGAACGATTTCCAGGATACTGTTGGACTCCACGATGACGTTTTCATTCTGGGCCAGAATTTTTTGCAGCACCTGTTCGGCGCGCTTCAGCTCCCCCGATGGCACTCTCAGCCAGAAGGAGCGCGCCGCTCCCGCGGCAAGAAAGCGGCCCGAATCCGACGTAGTTACCTCGTACTCCTCCGTCAGGGCGAAGGGGTGGTCGGGTTCCTGGGGCGCACAGCCGCAGGCCTCCCCTTTGTCGGTGCAAACGCCGTGTCCGTACTGCGTAATCTTCAACGCCGCCCAGTTCCGGTCGCGCAGGCGCCGGATCAGGCCCGCAACCACGGACGTTTTGCCGATGTTGCGCGAATGGCCGCCGACCACAACCAGCATTCAGCCGCGCCTCTCGATCTCGGCAAGACGGCGCTTCAGTTCGCCCAGTTCGCGCCGGAGGTCGGGCAGTTTGGCAAGGTTGGCAAGCTGCTCCAGGTGCTGCCGGAGCGGACGCGCCGGAGTACCCCAAACGGTTTCGCCGGAGCGCACAATCTTGGAGGTGAGCACTCCACAGCCCGAGCCGAGAGTGGCGCGGGATTCGATTCGTGCCTTGTCTCCAATTCCCACCTGCCCGCCGATCACGGCATAGTCTTCCACAACCACGCCGCCGGAGAAGCCGGTCTGGGCCGCTACCACCACGTGCCGCCCGATCCGGCAATTATGCCCCACATGCACCATGTTATCGAGTTTTGTTCCCTCACCGATGGACGTCACCCCCAGCGCGGCGCGGTCCACGCAGGAATTCGCGCCGATTTCGACAAAATCGCCGATTTCCACGCGGCCGATTTGCGGGAATTTATGCCAGCGGTCCCGGTCCATGACGTATCCGAAACCGTCCGCGCCGATCACCGCTCCCGAGTGGATGATGGAGCCGCGGCCGATGTCCACATTGTCGTAGACGGTCACATTGGGGTGCAGCACGCAGCCTTCGCCGAGGGCCACCCGCTTCCCCACAATGCACCCGGCTCCGATGCTGCTGGCCACCCCGATGCGGCAGCCATCCCCGATCGCCGCGTGCGCCGCCACGTGAACCAGGGCGCCCAGTTCCACGTCCTTTCCCACCACCGCCGTCGGATGCACGCCGGGGGTCAGCTCTTCGGTGGGATAAAAGCGGCTCATGGCGCGTGCGAACGCCGTGCGTGGATCCGGCACGCGAATTACGGTGCGATAACTTGGCGACGGCCAGTCCAGCGAAACCAGCAGGCAACCCGCAGCCGACTGCTCCGACTGTGCGGCGGCTTTCCGGCCCCCCACGAAAGATACGTCGGCGGAGCCGGCGCTCTCGAGCGGCGCCACGCCCGTCACCTCTTTTTCACCGTCGCCTTCGTAAGTCGCGCCGAGCCATTCGGCCAATTCGCGAACTCTCATGACTTATCATACAAATTCATGGCTATTGATCCCTCCGCGGCCATCGCGCCGACGGCCCGAATCGATCCCGGCGCCATTGTGGGACCGGGCACGAGGATCGGCGAGTTTTGCGTGATCGAAGCCGACGTCGAGATCGGCGCGGGCTGTTTGCTCGAGCCCTACGTCTACGTGAAACGCTGGACCACCCTGGGAGAAAGTAACGAGATTTCCGCCGGAACCGTGCTCGGGACGGACCCGCTGGACAAAGGGTTCACCGGCGAACGAAGTTATCTGCGGATCGGCGCCCGCAATAAGATCAGGGAGCACTACACGATCTCGCGCGGAACGGCGCCCGAGTCCGCGACCGAGCTCGGTGACGACAACTATATCATGACGTCCGGGCACATCGCCCACAACTGCCGGGTGGGTAGCGGCGTGGTGGTCGCCAGTTGCGCGCTGCTGGCCGGTTACGTGGAGGTGGAGGACCAGGCGTTCATCTCCGGCGGCGTGGTGATCCACCAGTTTTCCCGGATCGGCCGGCTGGCCATGATCGGAGGAAACACTCGGGTCAACAGCGACGTTCCGCCTTTCTTTCTCTATAGCGGATTTAACGTGGAGGCCAAAGGATTGAACGTGGTAGGGCTGAAACGTGCCGGCTTTAAGGCCTCCGACCTGGCGGCTCTGAAAAAGGTGTATCAGGTCTTGTATCGTTCCGGGCTCAAGCTCGAAGAGGCGCTGGCGAAAATCGAAACCGGGATCGCCACGCCCGAAGCGCTCCACCTTGTCGCCTTCATCCGGGGCAGCCGGCGCGGTATCTGCCGGGAATAAGGGCGTCAATACACCTTTCCGAAGTGTACGTGGGAGGCGGACCCGCGGGCGCCGCCGTCCTCCGAATTCATTGAATTCCGATGTGTATATCTCTTATACTGTGTGGTCAGTGATCTCGGGTGTTTGTCAAAGCACCGGCCCCCGCGGACGCGGGCCCGCTTTTCCCGGGAGCCGGCCGATCCTGTAGGAGGACTTCAGTCAATGCTTTCTATTTCGGACACGAATTGTGTCAACCGGCGTGCGGACTCCTTTCGCACCGCCGCCGGCGCGCGAACCGCTTCTGTTTTGCGCGTCTTACTCGCACTCCTGATGTTAGGCGCAGGGTGCATTCTTGGCTCTTCGCCTGCCTTCGCGCAGGAGCCGACCGGTGAAGCCCACCTGAGGCTTCCCGATCTTGGCACCGCCTCCTTCCTGGGCGGAATCGACGGCCACACGCTGCTGCTTGGCGGCCTGGTTGTCAGCGCCCTGGGCTTGGTTTTCGGCTTGATTATTTTCGTTCGTTTGCGCGATATGCCGGTTCATTCGGCCATGCGCGAAGTCTCCGAGCTCATCTACGAAACCTGCAAGACCTATCTGGTCACGCAGGGCAAGTTTCTGATCCTGCTGGAAGCTTTTATTGCCATCATTATCGTTTTCTATTTCGGGTTTTTGGAAGGCCTGGAAGCGTACAAAGTGGCGATCATTCTGCTTTTTAGCGTGATCGGCATTTCCGGCAGTTTCGCCGTGGCTGCGTTCGGCATGCGCGTGAACACGTTTGCCAATTCGCGGACGGCCTTTGCCAGCCTCACTGGCAAGGCTTTCCCCTGCTACGACATACCCCTGCAGGCCGGGATGAGCATCGGCATGCTGCTGGTGTCCGTCGAACTGCTGATCATGTTGTTCATTCTCCTGTTCATCCCGGGCGACCTCGCCGGACCCTGCTTCATCGGTTTTGCGATCGGTGAATCGCTCGGCGCCGCGGCGCTGCGCGTGGCGGGCGGTATCTTCACCAAGATCGCCGACATCGGATCGGACCTGATGAAGATCGTCTTCAAAATCAAGGAAGACGACGCGCGCAACCCCGGCGTGATCGCGGACTGCACCGGCGACAACGCGGGTGATTCGGTCGGACCCTCGGCGGACGGTTTCGAAACCTACGGCGTGACCGGCGTGGCGTTGATCACGTTCATCCTGCTCGCCGTGAGAGAGCCGCTCGTGCAGGTCGAGCTTCTGGTCTGGATCTTCACCATGCGCGTGATGATGGTGATCTCCTCCGGCATCGGCTATTTCGTGAACGGCGCCATGGCCAAGAGCAAGTACGGCAACTCGGAAAAGATGAACTTCGAAGCGCCGCTCACCACCCTCGTCTGGCTCACCTCCATCCTCTCCATCGTGCTTACCTACATCATCAGTTCGATGATGATTCCCAACCTCGCGGGCGACAGTTCTCTGTGGTGGAAGCTGGCCACCGTGATCAGTTGCGGTACGCTGGCGGGCGCCCTCATTCCCGAATTCGTCAAGGTTTTCACCTCCACCAACTCCCGCCACGTGCGCGAAATCGTCATCAGTTCGCGTGAAGGCGGCGCGTCGCTCAACATCCTCTCCGGGTTTGTCGCCGGCAACTTCAGCGCTTACTGGCTTGGGTTCGCCATGCTGTCGCTGATGAGCATGGGCTATTACATGAGCACCATGGGTATGGGCGAAATCATGCTGGCCCCCGCCGTGTTCGCCTTCGGGCTGGTCGCTTTCGGCTTCCTCGGCATGGGACCGGTCACCATCGCCGTGGACAGCTACGGGCCGGTTACAGACAATGCCCAGTCGATTTATGAGCTTTCCACCATCGAGACCATGCCCGGCATCTCCGCGGATATCCAGAAGAACTTCGGCTTCACTCCGAATTTCGAGAAGGCCAAGGAAAATCTCGAAGAGAACGACGGCGCGGGCAACACCTTCAAGGCGACCTCCAAGCCCGTGCTCATCGGCACCGCGGTGGTCGGCGCTACCACCATGATCTTCTCCACCATCGTGGCCCTGACCAACGGCCTGACCTCGAATCTGGACAAGCTATCGCTGATGCACGCTCCCTTCCTGCTCGGTTTGATCGCGGGCGGCGCGGTGATTTACTGGTTCACCGGCGCCAGCGCGCAGGCCGTGACCACGGGCGCTTACCGGGCCGTCGAGTATATCAAGCGCAACATCAAGCTCGACAGCACCGAAAAGGCCTCGGTCGAGGATTCCAAGAACGTCGTCGCCATTTGCACGAAGTACGCGCAGAAGGGCATGCTGAACATCTTCCTGACGGTGTTCTTCTCCACTCTTTCCTTCGCGTTCCTGGAGCCGTTCTTCTTCGTCGGATACCTGATCTCCATCGCCCTGTTCGGCTTGTACCAGGCCATTTTCATGGCCAACGCCGGCGGTGCATGGGACAACGCGAAGAAGGTGGTGGAGACCGAACTGCACGCCAAGGGCACCGATCTGCACGCCGCCACGGTAGTCGGCGACACGGTAGGCGATCCGTTCAAGGACACCAGTTCGGTGGCGCTGAATCCGATCATCAAGTTCACCACTCTGTTCGGACTCCTCGCTGTCTCCCTTGCCGTGAACATGACCGCCAAACAGGGCGCCGCCTTTACCACGATACTCTCGGCGATCTTCTTCCTGGTTTCGGTTGTCTTCGTTTACCGTAGCTTCTACGGAATGCGCATCGAAACGACCTCCAAGGACTAGCGCGCCGCCGCTTTTGTTGCGCCGTGATTCATCGGGGCGGGCCGGAAACGGCCTGCCCTGATATACTCACTGGGCATGAACGTGCCTCTCACTCCGATCCGCTGCCTTTACCGGGGCGCGGATCTGTTTGGAAGCAAAATTGGCGTGGTTTCCGGCGCCGACCGGTTCACCTACGCCGAGGTCCGCGAACGATGCGAACGCCTGGCCGCCGGGCTCCTCAGCCACGGCGTGCGCGAAGGCGATCGCGTCGCCTACCTCAGTTTTAATACCCATCAACTGCTCGAAGGCTATTTCGGAACGCTGCTCGCCGGCGCGATTTCGATGCCCTTGAACGTCCGCCTCGCACCCGCCGAACTGGCCGCCATTCTCAATCATGCCGAACCGCGGGTGCTGTTCTACGAGCCGGATTTCGCGCCCCTCGTCGGTCCGCTGCGGCAGGCATGCGCCGGTCTCGAATGCTGCATCGAGCTGTCCGCGGCCTATGAAGAGATCCTCGCGCGCGACCGCATCGGGCGGCCGGATCTCATGCAGGTAGACGAGAACTCCACCGCCGAGCTTTTTTATACGAGCGGTTCCACCGGGACTCCTAAGGGCGTCATGCTGACGCACCGGTGCATCTACCTTCATGCGCTTTCCTGCGCCATGATCTTTGCGGCCGACGACGATGCGGTGGAACTGCACACCATTCCCCTGTTCCACGCCAACGGCTGGGGCCGGGCGCATACCTCGACCATGCTCGGACTCAAACAGGTGATGGTCCGCCGCTTCGATCCCGCCGCGGTGCTCCGCCTGATCCAGGACGAGAAGGCAACCGGAATGGCGCTGGTGCCCACCATGGCCAACGCGCTGCTGCACTGCCCCGAAGCCAACGCCTTCGATCTTTCGAGTATGCGGAGGATCATGCTCGGAGGTGCCGCCGCCTCGCCGGAGTTGATTGCGCGGCTCGAAAACATGTTCCACGGCCGCGTGGAAGCCGGATACGGTCTGACCGAGAGCGGACCGGTGGCCACTGCGTCCCGTCACAAAAGCACCGTGGTCTACGCCGGCGAGGACGACCGCCTGCGCCGCCTCGCCATGGCCGGCTGGCCCGTGCCTGCCTGCGAAGTGCGGGTGGTGGACCTCCAGATGAACGACGTGCCGCGCGACATGCAATCTCTCGGCGAGGTGGTGATGCGCGGCGACAATATCATGGCCGGATATTACAAGGATCCAAAAGCCACTGCCGATGTGATGACCGGAGGCTGGATGCACACCGGCGACATGGCCGTGTGGGACGAGGAAACCTACATCCACATCGTGGATCGCAAGAAGGACATCATCGTCAGCGGGGGCGAGAACATCTCCTCGATCGAGGTGGAGCGGGCGATCGCCTCGCATGCCGCGGTGCTCGAATGCGCCGTCGTCTCGGCGCCGGACCCGCAATGGGGAGAAGTGCCGGCGGCCTTCGTGGTTCTGAAACCAGGCGCGGAACTCACCGAAACCGCGCTTTGCGAACACCTCCAGGAACGAATCGCACGGTTCAAAATGCCTCGAAAATTCCATTTCACCAGAGACGCGCTGCCCAAAACGGGCACCGGCAAAATCGTCAAGCGGCAGTTGCGCGAAACCTTTTGGCAAGGGAAGGAGCGTCGCGTTCAAGGATGACACCCGTCGCGAACAGCCTTGCCCTGTCCGCACTGGTTGCGGCAATTCCGATTTTCACCCTGCTGCTGCTGCTGGGCGTGCTGCGCAAGCCCGCCTGGCTCGCGTCGCTCTCCGGCCTCGCCGCGGCCACGGTGGTGGCCCTGGGCGTGTACGGCATGCCGTTCGGCAAACTGGTGGCCACTATCACGTACGGAGCCGCCTTCGGCCTTTTCCCCATCGGCTGGGTGGTGTTCGCCGCGATTCTGCTCTATCGCGTCATCCTCGAGAGCGGCAAGTTCGAGCTGCTGAAAGACTCGATCGGGCACCTGACCGACGATCCGCGCCTCCAGGCCCTGCTGATCGCTTTCGCCTTCGGCGCGTTCATCGAAGGGGCAGCCGGGTTCGGCACGCCGGTGGCGGTCGCGGCGGCCATGCTTACCGGCCTTGGCTTCCAACCGTTCTACGCCGCAGCCATCTGCCTGCTCGCCAACACCGCGCCGGTCGCGTTCGGGTCCATCGGCATTCCCATCACGACCCTGGCCGTAACCACGGGCCTCCCGATCGACCGCTTGAGCGCGGGCGTGGGCCGCATCTGCGCACCGGTCTCCCTGATTGTGCCGGCATACCTGGTATTCGTGATGTCCGGACGAAAAGGCCTGCGCGAAGTTTTTCCCGCCGCGGCTTTGTGCGGAGTGGCTTTCGCGGGCACCCAGTTCCTGGTGTCGAACTTCATCGGGCCGCAGCTCACCGATATACTCAGCTCCATCGCGGCCATGGGGGTGTTACTGCTGGTGATCCGAAGGTCGGGAACACGCTCGCCCTCGCGGCACACCGCCAGCGAGATCGCGCACGCGTGGGCACCCTACGGCCTGCTCGTGGTCTTCGTTTTGCTGTGGGGCTATAAACCGCTCCAGACACGCCTCGACTCGATGAACCTGGTCTTCCAGTGGCCTGGCCTCGCCACCGCGCAGCCGTATAAGTTCAACTGGCTTTCTGCCTCCGGGACGGCCTGCCTGCTGGCGGCGATGTGCGGCGCGGCCGTCGCCGGCCTCAGCCCGGCCCGCTTCGGCAAGGCCATCGTCCACACCGGCAAACAACTCGCGCTGGCGGAACTGACGCTGGCGGCGGTGCTGGCGCTCGCTTTCCTGATGAACTACTCCGGCGCAACCACCACGCTCGGCCTGGCCTTCGCCGCCACCGGAAGCGTGTTCCCGATGTTTTCCGCGCTGCTCGGCTGGCTGGGCGTCTTCCTCACCGGCAGCGACACCTCGGCCAATGCGCTGTTCGGCAATCTGCAGGTTGTGACAGCCAACAAGCTCGGCATGAATCCGGTTCTGATGGCCGCCTCCAATTCGGCCGGTGGAGTAATGGGAAAAATGATCAGCCTCACCAGCATTGCGGTGGCCGCCGCGGCAACTTCCATGCGGCGCGAAGACGAGGCGCTGCTCTTCCGCTTCACCTTGAAACACAGCGTCATTCTTGCTTCGGTGATCGGCCTGATCGTCGTGGCCTATACCTATGTGGTGCCGGGCTGGGCGCCCTAAGCGCTGATGGACGCGGTCCGCGCGATCTTGCGGGCTCTCGCGCGCGCCCTCCGCCGCGGGCTCGGAACCTTCGGATCGCTGAAGGTCAATAACTTTTTCCTGTTCATCCTGCTGATGATAGCGGGCGCGCTGAACAGCGGCGTTGCACCGGTAGCGGCGGAGCCATTTCTGCTGCTCACCGGGATCCTGGTGCTGGTGCCGCTGTCCGCGGATCCCTTGGAGCGCATCCCCCGCACGCGTCTGTCGCTCTGGCCGCTTTCCCCGGGGCAACGGTTCACCCTGCGTGCGGCAAGCCTCGCATTCAACCCGATCGTCTGGCTGGCCGTGGCAGCCTTGGCCGGCCTGAAGCGCCCGGGAATGGCATTGATTTTTCCGCTTTTCGCGGCCGGCGTTCGTTCGCTCTCCATGCCGCGGTGGCATCCGTTACGGCTCGTTCCCAGGCTTCCGGGCCGCACCGGCCGGCTGGTACAGAACAACCTACGGCAGATCTGGAGCGTTCTCGACACATACCTGGCGGTAGTCCTTTGCGGCGCCGGTCTGGCCTATCGATTCGGCGGCGACCCGCAGGCGCGGCAGATCCTCGCCATCCTTGTAGCCCTGGCGCTGAGCACATACACGCAGGGTCTCTTCAGCCTGGATGGCCCGGCCGGCGCGACCCGCCTGCGTCTGCTGCCGCTCGAGGGATGGCGCTGCCTTCTCGCCAAAGACGCCGCCTGGCTGCTCACCCTTCTGGTGCTGGCGGCGCCGCTCGATGCGGGGGCGGGAATGGCCTTCGGATTCGTCGCGCTGGCTGCCGGCCGCTATCCGGCAGTAGCCGTCCGCCTGCCCGTCGAGCGATGGCGATTCGCCGGCGGACGCGTGCTGTTCGGCGTTCTTCAGGGTATCGCCGGCACGGCCGTGGGCATGGTCGAACATCGCGCCGCGTTTGGTGTTCTGGCAGGCACCGCGGCCATCTGGCTGACCTCCCTGTTCTGGGGCGGTAAGTATCTTTTTCGCGACACTGTCGTGCGACAATAACACCGTGTGGAAGCGCCTGCTGTGCGTCTCGCTCCTCGCCGCCGGCTGTCGCAGCGGTCCTCCGGAGCTGACCGTGTGCGCGGCCGCCAGCCTGCACGAGGCCATCGACGAACTTGCCCGCCTGTACGCTTCTCACGCCCGCATCACCGCAAGCTATGGCAGTTCCGGAATGCTGCTGCAGCAGATCGAACACGGCGCTCCCGCCGACGTTTTCCTCTCCGCCGCCCCGGGCCCCATGGACCGCCTCCAGGCCAACGGACTGCTGCTGCCCGGCACCCGCCGCGATCTGTTGCGCAACGAAATCGTCCTGGTGACGCCGCGAACCGGGGGGCCGGCCAGTTTCCAGGCGCTCGCGGACTCGCAGTGGAAACTGATCGCCCTGGGCGACCCGGGCACCGTGCCGGCAGGCGATTACGGCAAGCAGGTGTTGGTCTCACTGAACCTTTGGGATAAGGTGCGGCCGCGGCTGGTGCTGGCGCAGGATGTGCGGCAGGTTCTCGGATATGTCGAAACCGGCAATGCCGATGCCGGCATCGTTTATGCCACCGACGCGGAGCTATCGGGCGGAGTTCGGGTGGCTGCCATTGCGCCGGAGTCCACGCACGCTCCGGTGCTGTATCCCGTCGCCGCCCTGAGCGGGAGCCGCCACGCGGATGCGGCGCGCGCGCTGGTCGAGTTCATCGCGTCGCCCGAAGCAGCCGCCGTTTTCAAGCATTACGGATTCACGGTGGCTGCTCCGTGAATCTGGCGCCTCTTTCCCCGCTCCGCATTTCGCTGCAGACCTCGCTGGTGGCCACGCTCCTCACCGTTGTGCTGGGCCTCGCCGCCGCCCACTGGATGAGCCGCTATCGCGGCCGCGCGCGCGGCCTCATCGACGGCCTTCTCATCCTGCCGCTGGTGCTGCCGCCCACTGTCGTCGGCTTCTTTCTGCTGCTGCTCTTGGGAAGGCGCAGCCCGGTCGGCCAGTTGCTGGAACACATCGGCCTGGCCATCGCCTTCTCCTGGCCCGGTACGGTCATCGCCGCCGCCACCGTTGCTTTTCCGCTGATGTATCGGACCTCGCTCGGCGCATTCGAACAGGTGAATCCGAACCTGCTGGGCGCGGCGCGTTCGCTCGGCGCAAGCGAGTGGCGTGTTTTCCGCGGGGTGCTGCTGCCGCTGGCGGCGCCGGGAGTGGTGGCTGGCACGGTGCTCGCCTTCGCGCGAGCCCTCGGCGAGTTCGGCGCGACCCTGATGCTGGCCGGCAACATTCCCGGACGCACGCAGACCATGCCGGCAGCCATTTTCTTTGCCGCCGGCGCTGGCGATCTGCGCACCGCTTTCATTTGGGTCCTGGTGACCGTCGCCATGTCGCTGGCCGCGATCGTCGTCCTCAATCTTCGCGGACAGCCGCCCCGCCCCGCGCCGCAAACCGCATGCGACGCCTTGTGGAGCGTGCCCGATGCCGCCGCGCCGCCCAGCCCCAAGGCCGAACTCGAAGTGGAGCTGTGCAGGAGGTATCCCGGCTTTCAGCTCGCGGTCCGCTTCTCCAATGCCCTGGCCACGCTGGGGGTGCTGGGACCGTCGGGGTCGGGCAAGAGCATGATGCTCCGCTGCATCGCCGGCCTCGAGATACCGAACTCCGGTCGCATCGTGCTGAACGGGCGCGTGCTGTTCGATTCCGCGGCCCACGTTTGCCTTCCGCCCGCCGACCGGAGGGTCGGCATCGTGTTCCAGGACTACGCGCTTTTTCCGCACCTCACCGTGCGCCAGAACATCGCGTTCGGCTTGCACGCCCGGAGCGCTGCCGAGCAGGCAGCCTCGACGGAAGAGTGGACGGGCCGCCTGCAGCTTGCAGGGCTGCTCGACCGATATCCGCGCGAGCTTTCCGGAGGGCAGAAACAGCGCGTCGCGCTGGCCCGCGCGCTCGCCATGAAGCCGGACATTCTCCTGCTCGACGAACCGTTCGCCGCGCTCGATCCGCACTTGCGGAGGCAGATGGAAGAACAGCTTCGCGCCCTGCTCCATACTTATCAGGGCGCGGCCGTATTCGTAACCCACGACCGCAACGAAGCTTTCCGCCTTTGCGACCGCCTGCTGGTTCTCACCGGCGGGCAGGTCGCCGCCGCCGGCCCGCGCGCCGAGTTATTCGCGAGTCCCGGCACGCTCGCCGCCGCCCGCGTCACCGGCTGCAAAAACCTCGCGCCGTTCGAACGCCTCGGAGAGCGCACCATCCGAGTGCCGGCCTGGGGCTGCACGCTGCAACTTCAGTCTCCGATCCCCGAAGGCGCATCGTTCGCCGGCATCCGGTCCCATCATGTGGAGATCGTGGGCGCGCCCCGTCCGGATACGTTCCCCTGCCGCCTGGCAGGCGTGGTGGAATCGCCGTTCGAAGCGACGATTTACCTGGCGGGCGGCGAGGTGCCTCTCGAAGCCGAAATGTCCCTCGACCGGTCCGCCGCCGTTCTCGCAATGCCCCAGCCCTGGAACGTCCGGCTTCCCCCGGAACGCCTGCTGCTGTTGCGGTAGCGGGCCACCCAGGCAGAGCCGGGGCCGGTTCAGAACGTCACTCTCGCCTGCACCTGGATCCACCGGTTGGTGGCCGATGTTTGCGAAGTAACGCGGCCGAAGTTCGTGGACAGCGGGTCCGCGCTGGGCCCGCTCATCTGCGACCGGTTCGTCAGGTTCAGCGCGTCCAACCGGAGTTGCAGGTTCCACCCTTCGCGAAATCGCAGGTTCTTGGCGAGATTCGCATTCCACAGATTAGTCATATCGGCCCGGAGTCCGGGAACGTAAGTCGGAAACGTGCGCGCCTGGAAGGAAGCAGGCGCCTTGGCCGCCACTCGTTCGAAGTTCGCCGTGTTGAACCAGGTGTCGAAGCTGCGGGTGACGTTCAGAATGTCGCTGACGTCGGTTCCGTAGTAAAACACGTTGCCCCAGGAGAGCAAGGGTCCGGGTTGCCACTCGTAAGTCGCGCCCATCTGCCAGCCCCCCACTAACAGGTTGGTCAGCCGGTTCACCGATCCGAGCAGGTACTTGCCCCTGCCCACCGGCAATTCCCAAATGCCGCTGGCCACGATGCGCTGCGGCCGGCCGTTGTTGGATAGCCGCTCGGTCGGCTGCTGGTCCCATTCGTAGTAGTAGAAATCCGCCGCTCGCAGCTTCATAGCCGTGTAGCCGAAGTTCAGATTGAAGCCGTGCGAGAAGCGCTTTTCGAGCGACACCTGAAACTCCTGGTCGCGATTGTAACCGTCGGTGGTCGTGTTGTCCGTCACTCCGTTCATCTGCGGAAATTGCCGCAGCAACTGCGATTTGCGGATGGTGGACGACGTGAAAAAGCTCTGCGTGCTCATATCCTGATAGATCGGCGGCGCAGTCTGCTGAAGGTCGGCGAAGTTCTTGAGTTGGAATGGATTCGCCACGTTGGAGTTCAGGTTGCTCGCGATCGCGTTGTTCCGCGTGTTGGTCTTGTTCCAGTACTGTTCCGGCAGGAAGTCGAGCTTGTGGCCGATAGAAATGTTGCTTGCCCTGGAACCGGCGTAGGCGAGGTCCAGCACCCAGCTCTGGCCGAACTGGCGTTGAATGCCGATTCGCCAGCGCTGTTCCCGCGCGCGTTCCCGCTCGTATCCTGTGAAGCCGAAACCACGACCGGCCTTCGCCATCAGTCCCAACTGGTCGCGCGTCGGCTCGTCAAATCGCGTGCCGTCGCCGCGAACCGGGAACGGGTCGCGCAGCGGGCTGCCGAAGTTGTCCGGATTGGCATTCGCCGGGAAATATTGATTCCAATTCTGGCCGAAATCGGTGGTAAGAGTGGTAGACGTGGTGCGGCTATAGCCCGACTGGTCCGGCCCGCCGTTGAGCACGTTGAGCGTATCGTAATAGATGCCGTAACCGCCGCGAAGCACCGTCTTGGAGTTCAATTGATATGCGATGCCGATGCGCGGCAGCCACATCAGCGCACCCTTGGATAACTCCCGCGGCGTGCCGTTCGATCCGGAGTACAAAGACCCGCCCAACACGTGGAATTGCGACGCCGGCAGTTCCGGAACCGGCTTGGCTGCATACGCGGCTTCGGCGGCGGCACTGATCGGCAGGCTGGCGCTGGGATCAAAACCCGCAATCATGCGGTTGTACCGCTCCGTGATGCCGCCCTCGTACTCCGCGCGCAGGCCCAGGTTCACCGTCAGCTTCGGGGTAACTCGCCAACTGTCCTGTACGAACAAAGCGTGGTACGGATTGAATGTCGCGTAACTGTCGGGCGACAGGATCGACATGCCCGAGGGGATGCCCAGTATGAAAGCCGCCCATGCCTGCCCCAAGTTGGTGTTGGGCGCATTGCCATCGTCATCCCGGCGAGTGTAAGTGTTGTTGAAACTGAAATTTCCGCTGGTGTTGCCTCCTCCGCCGCCGGTCCGGTACATGAAACGGTTGTCGCTGGCGAATCGCAGGGTGTGGTTGCCGTGGATATGGCTGACCTCCAGTTTCAGGGTGAGCGGACGCGTTCGCGTCCAGGTGGAGATACCTGCGGGGCTGATGGTGGTATAGCCGCTCACCGCCATTCGCGGAAGAATGTGTTTGTCGCCGGCCTTGGCGTCCAGGTACTGCGGCAGCCCGATGTCGCTCGGCTTGTAAGACAGCGCGGCCGGCTGCACGCTGCCTTCGCGAAACTGGTCCACCGCGATATTGAAATCCCAAACCGTCGCCGATGAACTCGTGTACACGACATCGACGTTTCCCCCCTTGTTGTCCCGCACCAGGCCACCCACGTTCAAGCCGCGCGCTGTTTCGTAAGTCCAGTCGCCGCGGTCTTCCGGACCGAAGTTGTTGATGGACCAGCGCCCGAACATGCGCCAGTGATCGCTTACCTGGTAGTCCACGCGATTCGAAAAAGCGTGATAGTTCCAGTTATAGGGAGTCCGGGAGGCGAGATAATTGTTCACCGGGTCCTGGCCGGCTCCGGGCGAGTTATTGGGCAGGGGATACAGCCTGGCAATGGCATCGTATGCCGGGTTGACAAACCGCGATTTAGGAATCGCGTTGCCCGGAAAGGCCGTCCGCACATAGTGAGTATTTCGCGACGGATCCGGGGCGATGCTCACTGGATCGAAAATGATATACCGCGCGGGATTGGGCAGGCCAAGCAGATCGCTGAAATCGCCCGTTCGCATGCCCTCCGTGGGCACGGTCCGGTTGAAGGTCGATGCATCTTCGGTCTTTACGTCCTTGAAGGCGTTGTAAGTGAAAAACCAGAACAACCGGTTCCTGCCGTTGTAGATTTTCGGGATGATCACCGGGCCGCCAATCGAGGCGCCCCAGTTGTTGGAGCGGCCGGTAGCCTGTTTGTCGGTGGCGCGAAGCTGCTCGGCCAATGCGTGATTCCCGGCCGCCTCGGCCGCATTGATCTTGTTATAGTATTGCTGCTTCACAAAGAAAGGCGAGCCTTGCCAGCGCTGCTGCCAGTGCTGCCAGGTCGCCGTGCCGTGAAAGCTGTTAGTGCCCGACTTGGAGATCATGCTCACCGCGGCTCCGGAAGTCTGCCCGATGCCCGCGTCGAAGTTGTTCGTCTCCACCTTGAATTCGGCCACCGAATCGGAGTAAGGCAGATAGGCCGCACGCCGGCTGGGACCGGCGTTCGGCGAGCCATCGAGTGTCCACGCGTTTCCACCTACGTTACCGCCCACACTGTAGTCCGAACCACCCACATTGGAGTGAAGCGCGAGATAGTTGTTTACACCCCCGGTCTGGATGCCCGGCGTGATCTTCACGAGAAGCAACGCGCTGTTACCCATCAAAGGCAGTTCCATCACCGTCTTGTTGTCGAGCACGCGTCCCGAACTGACCGCGTTGGTTTCGAGCAGGGGCGCTTCCGCCGTCACCGAAACAGTTTCGGTAACGCCGCCGATCTCCATCGGTAAGTTTACTTCGAGGCGCGATGAGACCGGGAGAGTTACACCCGAGCGGACCAGCCTTTTAAATCCCGGCGCTTCGGCTGCAACCTCATAACTGCCGGGAATTAACAGGTTCGCTTCATAGTAACCGGTGACGTTTGTCGTCAGAACGGACTTCACGTTGGTATCTGTATTCCGGACCGTTACCGCGGCCCCACCAATCGCGCTGCCCTGCGGATCGAGCACGCGTCCGAACAGCATCGATCGTGTTTCCTGTGACACTGCGGAGAAACTGAATAACAGGCAAAGGGCGGATAGCCCGGCAGTTCGAGTGAACATACGTTCTCCTTCTCAATTTGTAAGATCTGAGTCTGAAATCTCCGGAGAATCCGGTTGCTGCCGGCGGCAGGCTGCGGTGGCACACATAGACCTCACCCCCGTTCTCATGCCGCACAAGCACCCCCCATGGCGTGCACGCTTGGCGTCCCCTGGTTACAGACTGGCCTTGTTTTTGTAATCCCCGTTCAGCCCCGGACCGTTAATCCGGGCAGGAGTTAGTTTACGGTTCGAACAATCCGGAGACAATACAGCCTTTAAGGGATGTTTATCTGCCCGAAAGTGAGGAATCGGACAACCGCCTGGTCTCCTGGCAGTTCGCGCTGCCGGGAAAGTTACACTGCGCCTCGCTGGTCTTGCCCCAGACACCTCCCCGAAGCGCTTCTGAGATAATGGCGTTTAAGAGCCGATATGGATAAGACAAAGAGCATCCAGTTGTTGAACTGCGCCGTGGCCGATGAGCTGCAGGCCGTGCACCAGTACCTCTACTTTCATTTCCACCTGGACGACCAGGGATTCACGCCGCTGGCAGCGTTGCTGAAGCGGATCGCCATCCAGGAAATGGGCCACATCGAAGTGCTCGCAGACCGAATCCTGTTCCTCAAAGGCGAGGTGGAAATGGTTTCCGCGGGGCCGGTGGAGAAGATTGTCGATCCCGAGCAGATCCTGGTCAAGGCGATGGACATGGAGCAGGACAGCGTCAAAGCTTACAACCAGGCCGCGCTGGAGTGCGCTGCCAACGCCGACTCCGCCTCCAAGCAGTTGTTCGAGCGAATGGTGGCCGACGAAGAAACTCACTCCGACCAGTTTGAGCAGCAGGCCGACAACATCAAGCGTTTCGGCCTGAGCTATCTCGCGCTGCAATCCTTCACTGCCCCGCAGGGGCAAGCCGCGGGTTAAGCGTTAGCCGGCCTCTCCGGACCAGCGCCGGATGGCCGGCTTGAGCAGCGTCAACAGCACGCCCGACGCGATCAGCGCCGCGGCGATGCCGCCGTACAACCGCATCAGTGTGCCGCTATCCTCGGCCACGAAGTAGCCGGAGAGAAATCCGGCCAGCTTGTTCCCCAACGACGTCGCGAAAAACCAGAGGCCCATCATCAGTCCGACAAAGCGGACCGGCGCCAGCTTGGTCACCGTGCTCAACCCGACCGGACTCAGGCACAGCTCGCCCACGACGTCGAACAGGTACACGCCGGCCAGCCACAGCGGGCTGATCTTGCCGCCGGCGGTCAAAGCCGACGCGGGAACCAGCAGGCAGAAGGCGGCGCCGATGGCAAACAGCCCCAGTGCGAATTTCTGCGGGCTGGAGGGTTGGCGCTTTCCGAGTTGCACCCATAGTTTCGCGAACAGCGGCGCCAGCAAAATCACGTAACATGGCGTGAGCGATTGCAGCCAGCTCGCCGGGAACTCCCAGCCGAAAATTTGCGTGCTCACCAGCCGTTTCGCGAACAGGTTGAGGCTGGCGCCCTTCTGTTCGTATGCAGCCCAGAACATGATCGTGAACGCGAAAAGCACCGTGATGGCCGCCATCCGCTTCCATTCCTCGCGGGTAAGTACCGCGCCGGGTTCCGCGCCGCCGCTTCGCGTGCCGGCCGGCGCCGCCGGTTGCGGAATGCGGTGACTCTGCAGCAGGAAAACGGTCACGCCCACCAGCATCCCCACCCCCGCCACGCCGAACGCCCAATGCCAGCTCCGGATAGGATCGAAGCCGGCCGACGACAGCACCGAACGGAATCCCGCGCTCTCCGCCAGCCAGCCGCAAACCAGCGGTGCCATCAGCGCGCCGATATTGATCCCCATATAGAAGATGGAGAATCCGCTATCGCGGCGCACATCGCCGGGTCCGTAAAGGCTGCCCACCATGGTGCTGATGCTGGGCTTCAGCAGGCCCGTCCCCACCGCGATCAGGCAAAGTCCCCCGTAGAAGCTCGGCAGCGAATGCACCGCCATGGAGAATTCCCCCGCCGCCATTAACAACCCACCCAACAGGACCGCCCGGCGCGGTTGCAAAACCCGGTCGGCCAGCAGCCCGCCCGGCAGCGCGAGCAGGTAGACCGCCATGGTATACGTGCCGTAGAGCGAGGTCGCCTCCCGGGTTTCGAAACCGAGACCGCCTTCCACGGCAGGCGCCACCATGAACAACACCAGGATGGCGCGCATTCCGTAATAGCTGAATCGTTCCCACAGTTCCGTCAGAAACAGCGTCGTCAGGCCGGGCGGTTGCCCTTTCAGGCCGCTGCCGGCCGGGTCCTTGAGCATGGCCGTATGTTCGCACGATTACAAAGCGGCACGGAGGAGCGCATCGGCCCTTTGCCGGATTTTGTTTTCCGCCGCGATTCTGTTAACTTCAATAACCATCTGGGTGGGGCCTGACACCGGGTCCCGGGGATGCGCGCATGAAGCATAAGATCGCACTGACAATCAACGGGAAATCCCATTCTGACGAAGTCGAGCCCCGGCTCCTTCTGATCCACTACTTAAGGGAAGTGGCGGGCCTCACCGGTCCGCACATCGGCTGCGAAACCTCCATCTGCGGCGCGTGCACGGTCATGCTGGACGGCCGGGCCGTGAAATCGTGCACCCTCTTCGCGGTGCAGGCCGACGGCCGCGAACTGCTCACCATCGAGGGTCTGGCCGCGAACGGCATCCTCGACCCCGTGCAGGAGGCCTTCTGGAACGAGCACGGCCTGCAATGCGGGTTCTGCACACCCGGCATGGTCATGAGCACGAAGCAGCTTCTGGCCGACCATCCGAATCCCTCCGAGCACGATATTCGCAAGGGACTGCACGGCAACCTGTGCCGCTGCACGGGCTATCAACACATCGTGAACGCGGTTAAATCCGCCGCGGCAAAGGCGGGGGCGTAGCCCATGGCAACCACTCTCACCAAGCCGCAAACACTGGTGGGCCGCCGCGTGCGGCGCACCGAAGATCCGCGCCTTCTCACCGGGACCGCGGTTTACGTGGACGACATCAAGATGCCCGGGATGCACCACGCCTGTGTCGTGCGCAGCCCGCACGCAGCGGCACGCATCAAGAGCATCGACGCACAGCCGGCGCTCGAGAAGCCCGGCGTAGTGGCAGTGTTCACCGGCGCCGACGTGAAGCATCTCGGCCCGGTTCCGACCGCGGCTTCGCTCCCCGGACTCCGCGTCCCCCATCATCACCTGCTCGCCCAGGACCGCGTTTATTACACTGGCCATCCGGTGGCGGTCGTAGTGGCTACGGACCGCTACCTCGCCAGCGATGCGGCCGATCTCGTCGAAGTCGTTTACGACCCGCAGCCCGCCGTGGCCGATCCCGAGAAAGCCATTGCCTCCGGTGCGCCCGCGGTACACCCCGAGTGGCCGGACAACGTGGCGTTCACGTTCCACCAGGAAGGCGGCAACGTGGAACAGGCGTTCGCCGAAGCCGAGGTCGTCGTCAAACAGCGCATCACCAGCCAGCGGCTGATTCCCACCGCCATCGAAACCCGCGGCGTGGTGGCCGACTGGCGCCCGGGCGAAAAGTCGCTGCAACTGTTCAGTTCCACGCAGATCCCACACCTGATGCGATCGCTGGTAGCGGGCGCGCTCGGGATGGCGGAGAACCTGGTGCGCGTCACCACCCCGGAGGTCGGAGGCGGCTTCGGCTCCAAGCTGAACATGTATGCCGAAGAGGCGCTGATGGGCTTCGTCGCCATGCGCATCGGCAAGCCGGTGAAGTGGATCGAATCGAGGCGCGAGAACTTCTTGTGCACGATTCACGGCCGCGGCCACGTCGATTATTTCGAGCTCGCCGCCCGGCGCGACGGCACCATGCTGGGGCTCAGGCTCAAGCTGATTCAGGATATCGGGGCATACCACCAGTTGCTCACCGCGGCCATCCCCACGCTGTCCGTGCTCATGATGCCGGGCCTCTATAAGTTCAAGAACGTATCCGCGGACATCGTCGGCGCCTTCACCAACTGCGTACCCACCGACGCCTACCGCGGCGCGGGACGACCCGAAGCAACACACGGCATCGAGCGCATGGTGGACATGCTGGCGGCCGAGATCCGCATGGACCCCGCGGAGCTTCGCCTGAAGAATTTCGTCGGCAACGACGAGTTCCCGTACAACACCGCCACCGGCCTCACCTACGACAGCGGCAACTACGCCGCGCCGCTGAACGAAGCCCTGCGGCAGGTGGACTATCCCGCGCTGCGCAAGCAGCAGGCCGAGGCGCGCGCCGCCGGCAAACTGATGGGCATCGGCATGTCCACCTATGGCGAAGTCTGCGCCATGGGCCCATCGGCCGCCATGCCCGCCGGCGGATGGGAAAGCGCCACCGTAAAGGTCGAGCCTTCCGGCAAGGTCACCGTGCTCACCGGCGCGTCGCCGCACGGGCAGGGCGAAGAGACCACGTTCGCCCAAATTGTTGCGGACGAGCTTGGCGTGGATATGGCGGACGTGCTCGTCGTTCACGGCGATACGTCGGTGGTGCAGTACGGCATCGGCACCTTCGGCAGCCGCGGCACCGCCGTGGGAGGCGCGGCCCTCTACTACGCATTGCAGGACATCAAAGCCAAAATGAAGAAGTTCGGCGCGATGATGCTCGGCGACGACGCGGTCACGCTTTCCGGCGGCGCGTGCATCCACGAGGCCACCGGCCGTTCCGTATCCTTTGGGGAAATGGCGGCGGCCGCGCACCATGCCAAACAGCTTCCCGCCAACACCGAGCCGGGCCTGGTGGCCACCCACTTCTGGGAACCGCCCAATTTCACCTTCCCGTTCGGCGCGCACATTGTGGTCACGGAAGTGGACCGCGAAACCGGCAACATCGACATTCGCCGGTATGTCGCCGTGGACGATTGCGGGAAGATTATCAACCCGCTTCTGGTGGACGGCCAGGTGCACGGCGGCGTCGCGCAGGGCTTGGGCCAAGCCCTCTGGGAACAGGCTGTCTACGACGAGAACGGCCAACTGCTCAGCGGTGAACTCACCGACTATGCGCTGCCGCGCGCGCACTTCATGCCCCACATCGAGAGCAGCCATACCGAGACGCCCTCGCCGGTGAATCCGCTCGGCGTCAAAGGCGTGGGCGAAGCCGGCACCATCGGCTGCTCGCCGGCGGTGGTGAACTCGGTGGTCGATGCGCTTGCGCCGCTCGGCATCCGCCACCTGGACATGCCGCTCACGCCGGAAAAAGTCTGGAGAGCGATTCAGGGAGGAGCCCGCGCATGATCCCGCAGGAATTCGAATATTCGGCCCCGGCGACCATCGAAGAGGCGCTCGCGCTGGTGGAGAGCGGCGATCGCAAAATCCTGGCCGGCGGCATGAGCCTGATCCCGATGATGAAGCTGCGGCTGGCGACTCCCGCCGAGGTAGTGGACCTGCGCCGCATATCGGGGCTGCGCGGAATTTCGGAGAGCGGCGGCGTGCTGCGGATCGGCGCCATGACCACTCACCACGACGTCGAAAGCTCGCCGGTCACGCGCGGCCGCTGCCCGCTGCTCGCCGAGACCGCCGGCTACATCGGTGACGTTCAGGTGCGCAATATGGGCACCATCGGAGGAAGCGTCGCCCACGCCGATCCAGCGGCCGATTACCCCGCGGCGCTACTGGCCCTCGAAGCTCGCATTCACCTTGTCTCGGCGAGCGGAACCCGCACCGTGGATGCCGCCGATTTCTTCGTGGACGCTTTCACCACGGCGCTCGAACCGGGCGAGATCGTTCAACAGTTCGATGTGCCACTCGAGGAGCCGAGCGAAGGCTACCGGTATGCGAAGGTGGAGCATCCCGCTTCCGGCTTCGCCGTAATCGGTGTGGCCGCGCGTGTGAAGAAGAGCGGGGGGCGAATCGCGATGGCCCGTATCGGCATCACCGGGTTCGGCCCGCGCGCCTTCCGCGCCCTCAACGTGGAGCAGGCGCTTCAGGGCGGCGCGGATATCGGGGCTGCCGTCGGCGCCATCGGAGAGGGCGAAGAGGCCAACTCGGACCTGTACGCTTCCGCCGATTACCGGCGTCACCTGCTGCGCGTTCACGCCGCGCGGGCCATCGAAGCCGCGCTTTCGAGGGCGTCGTGAAAATCGCGGGCGACGCCGCGCTGCCCGCCGTGCGCGAGCGCGCCTATGAATTGCTTCAGGACCCGCAGGTGCTCGCGCGCTGCATGCCCGGCTGCGAACGCCTCGACCCGATCGGCGACAAAGAATACGTCATGCGCATGAAGATGATCCTCGGCAGTATGTCCGGACTGTTCGAGGGAAAAGTGCGCATCGCCGAGCGAGAACCCCGTGGAGAGTTTCCGCCTGGTGGTGGAGGGCACGGGCAAGATCGGCTTCATGAAGGGCGAGGGGTTGATTTCGCTCACGCCCCTCGATGGCTCGCACGGCGGTCCACTACGAGGGCGATGTCAGCGTGGGCGGCACGATCGCCGCCGTGGGCCAGCGCCTGATCGATAGCACCGCAAAGATGTTGATCAAGCGCTTCTTCACCAAGCTCTCGGCCGAAGCCTCCCAGGCCGCGCTCGGCGCCGGATGACGCGAATGGTATCGTGTCGGTAGAGGGGAAGGCCGCCAACACCCTCGCCATCGAGACCCCCGTGAACCTGACCATCTTCGAGACCGCCGATTCCTCCCTTTACGACATTCGCAGCAAGGCGCCCGGGCCGCAGGGCGAGGTGCCCATCACCGCCGAAATGCTCATCCAGAGTCCCTCGGGCGACGTCTTCGGATGGGCGCAGAACGCCGGCATGGGATGGGATCCCTCCGCGCTCGGCCGCAAGGAATTTCTGATCCTGAGCACGCACGGCGGCATCCGCGCCTCCGACGGCACACCGGTCGCGCTCGGCTATCACACGGGCCACTGGGAAGTCGGGCTGCTGATGGAAGCCGCCGCCCGCGAACTCAAGCAGAACGGCGCGATTCCGTTCGCCGCCTACTGCACCGATCCCTGCGATGGCCGTACCCAGGGCACAACCGGAATGTTCGATTCCCTGCCCTACCGCAACGACGCGGCATCGGTGTTCAAACGGCTGATCCGCTCTCTTCCCACGCGCTCGGGCGTGCTCGGTGTGGCCACCTGCGACAAGGGCCTGCCGGCCATGATGATGGCGCTGGCCGGGACCACCGACCTATCCCTGCGTCCTGATTCCCGGCGGCGTCACGCTGCTGGCCGAAGAGGGCGAGGATGCGGGCAAGATCCAGATCCGCCGGCGCCCGTTTCGCGCACGGCCAGATGACCCTCCAGGACGCCGCCGAGGGCCTCTGCCGCGCCTGCGCCACGCCCGGAGGAGGGTGCCAGTTCCTGGGCACCGCGGCCACCGCGCAGGTGGTGGGCGAGGCGCTCGGCATGTCGCTGCCGCATTCGGCGCTCGCCCCCTCGGGCCACCCCATCTGGCTCGACATGGCGCGCCGTTCCGCCCGCGCGGTGATGGAACTCGATTCCTGCCGCCTCAACATGGGCGCAATCCTGTCGGACGCCTCCGTGCGCAATGCGCTGGTATTGCACGCTGCATTCGGCGGCTCCACCAACCTGATTCTGCACCTGCCCGCAATCGCTTTTTCCGCCGGCCTCTCGCGCCCCACCGTGGACGACTGGACGCGCGTCAACCGCCAGACGCCCCGCCTCGTGGACGCGCTTCCGAACGGCCCGCGCATGCATCCCACGGTCCAGGTCTTCCTGGCCGGCGGTGTACCGGAAGTGATGCTGCACTTGCGCCGCATGGGCCTGCTCGAAACCGGCGCGCTCACCGTCACCGGTGAGACCCTCGGCACCGTGCTCGACTGGTGGGAGCAGTCCGAGCGCCGCGACGCACTTCGCCGCGTGCTTCGCGAGCGCGACCGCGTCGATCCCGACGACGTGATCATGGACGCGGACGGCGCGCGCCGCCGCGGGCTCACCTCCACCGTTACGTTCCCCAAAGGCAATCTCGCCCCGGGCGGTGCGGTCATCAAGAGCACAGCCATCGACCCCTCCGTTGTCGATGCCGACGGCGTATACCGCAAGACCGGTCCGGCACGCGTCTTCACCGAAGAAAAAACGGCGGTGGCCGCCATCAAGGGAGGCGCCATTCATGCGGGCGACGTCATCGTGCTGATGTGTCGCGGCCCCATGGGATCCGGCATGGAAGAGATCTTCTCCATCACCTCCGCGCTGCGTTATCTCGATTTCGGCAAGGAAGTGGCAGTCATCACGGATGCGCGCTTCAGCGGCGTTTCCACCGGCGCCTGCATCGGGCACATCACTCCGGAAGCGCTGGCCGGCGGCCCCATCGGCAAAGTGCGGGAGGGCGACATCATCGAAATCGTCATCGACCGCGTCAAGCTGGAGGGCTCCGTCAACCTCGCGGCGGGAGATGCGGAGCTTGCCGCGCGTGCCCCTCGCGAGGATCTGAAGCCCGACCCGGCGCTGCCGCCCGAGACGCGTCTCTGGGCCATGCTTCAGGATGCCGGCGGAGGTACCTGGGGCGGTTGCGTTTTCGATCCCGACGCCATCGCCGCCAGAATCCGCCGCGTGTGAGAATAGGAGGCGTTATGCGCCGCCTTGCTACCCTGTTTTTTGCCGCTGCCATGATTTCCACCGCCGCCGATACCGTCAAAACCGACGCCGGCATGCTCGAAGGCACTGCTTCCACGGTTCCCGGCATCCGCATTTTCGAAGGCGTCCCCTACGCCGAGCCGCCCGTTGGCGATCTGCGCTGGCGCCCTCCCCAGCCCGTCAAACCCTGGACCGGAGTCCGCTCCGCGAAGCAATACGGCAACCGCTGCATCCAGACGAATCCGTTTCCCGACATGCTGTTCCAAAGCGCCGCGGAAAGTGAAGACTGCCTCTTCCTGAATGTCTGGACGCCCGCGCGTTCGGCATCCGAACGGCTGCCGGTCTTCTTTTGGGTCCACGGCGGCGGCTTCACTTCCGGCGCGGGCGATGAAAAGCGGCACAACGGCGAGGCCTTCGCAAAGAACGGCGTCATCGTGGTGACTATCAATTACCGCCTGGGCGTGTTCGGTTTCCTTGCGCATCCCGAGTTAACCAGGGAGTCGGGCCACAACGCATCCGGCAATTACGGCATGATGGACCAGGCGGCGGCCCTCGCATGGGTGAAGCGCAACATCGCGGCGTTCGGCGGCGATCCGAACAAGGTTACGATCGCGGGCGAATCGGCCGGATCGTTCGCCGTCAGCGCACTGATGGTGATGCCGCAGGCACAGGGACTTTTCCGCGGCGCGGTTGCCGAAAGCGGCGCCTTCTTCTCGCGCGAAGGAATGGGAGCAGCACAGACTTTGGCGGCCGCTGAGAAGGCCGGCGAGAAACTGGCAACATCCATGTCGGCTGCGAAGCTCGCCGATCTGCGCGCGAAAACGCCAAAGGAGTTGGTGCAGGCCGCCACGCGCGACCGCACCTTGCAGTTCTGGCCGATTGTGGACGGCTACTCGATACCCGACGAACCCTACAAGATCTTCGCCGCGGGAAAACAAAGCAAGGTGCCGCTGCTGGCGGGATGGACCCGCGACGAAATGAACGGCGCCGCCGCCGCCCAGCCTCCGACGCCGGCAAGTTTCGCCGCCCAATTGAAGACAACCTACGGCTCGATGGCGGCCCGTGCCGCCGACGCTTATCCGGCCTCGACCGCCGCCGAGGCGCTGCAATCGGCCGGCATGCTGTTCAGCGACAATCTGATCATTTACCCCACCTGGAAAATGATCGAGCTTCATTCCAAGACCAGCGGCAAGCCGGTCTACCGCTACCGCTTCGACCAGGTGCTGCCCGCCGGGCCCGCCGTTCCCAAACCGCAAGGCGCCGCGCACGCCACCGAAATCGAATACGTTTTCGGCACGCTGGACCAAAAGAATCTGCCCTGGCGCGAAGAGGATCGCAAGCTTTCCGCCACCATGAACGCCTGGTGGTCCAACTTCGTCAAAACCGGCAATCCGAACGGCTCCGGACTTCCGCAGTGGCCTGCCTGGGATTCCCATAGTCGCCAGGTAATGCAGATCGAGGCCCCGCCCAAAGCCATCCCCGAGCCGAATCGCAACCGCTACGAATTCCTGGACGCCTGGCAGTCCCGATAAGCGCCTCCACATCTCTGCGGCCGTATCGAACACCGTGTTTGACCGCCCGGTCTATAATGCGGTCAAAGGATGATGCTGTCATGACACCTGCACCTCAAACGGGGACGCCTCCGTCGCCCGGACTGATCTTCGACCTGCTCCTCTCGCACCAACGCTCCGCCGCCCTTCGCGCCGGCATCGAACTCGACCTGTTTCGCGCGGTCGGCGAAGGTCCCGGCGACGTCGCCACCCTGGCCCGTAAATGCTCCGCTTCCGAACGCGGCATTCGGATCCTCTGCGATTTCCTGACCATCATGGGCCTGCTCGAAAAGGCCGATGGCACGTACCGTCACACGCCCACGAGCCGGCTGTTTCTGGACCCGTCCTCGCCCTCCTCGGTGGCGTCCACGGCCCGCTTCCTGGCGTTGCCCGCCATGCAGGAGCCGTACAATCACCTTGCCGATATCGTCCGCAACGGCCGCACCACCCTCGATGGCGAAGGCTCTGTTGCGCCCGAAAACCCCGTGTGGGTGGAGTTCGCCCACAGCATGGCGCCGATGATGGCGCCCATGGCCGCACCGTTGGGCCAAATCGCGCTCGATGGTTTCTCCGGGCCCGTCCGCGTGCTCGACATCGCCGCCGGGCACGGGCTGTTCGGCATCGAAACGGCCAAACAGAACCCGCGCGCGCAGGTAACGGCGCTCGACTGGCCCGCGGTGCTCGAGGTGGCCAAGATGAATGCTGCCAGAGCAGGCGTTCTGGAACGCTACGAACTGCTGCCGGGCAGCGCCTTCGAAGTGGATTTCGGTGGGCCCTACGACATTGTGCTGCTCACCAACTTTCTCCACCACTTCGATCGCACCACCTGCGTGGGGCTTCTCCAAAAATCCCGCGCCGCCCTGACGGCGGGCGGCAGGGTCGCGGCCCTCGAATTTGTGCCTGACGAAGATCGCGTGAGCCCGCCCATGGCGGCCGGTTTTAGCCTTACTATGCTTGCCTCCACCGCCTCGGGCGATGCCTACACGTTCCGCGAATATGAGAGCATGTACCAGGAGGCCGGCCTCGTGCGCGTGGAGGCGCACCCGGTCCCCACCGGACCTCACACGATCGTGATCGGGCAGCGGGAGTGAAAGCCCTCGTCGATGGAACCTGACGATTCCTCCGATGTGACTCGTCTTCTCAAAGCGTGGGAAGCCGGCGATTCCAAAGCCTTGGACCGCCTCGCGCCTCTTGTGTACGACGAGCTCCACCAGACGGCGCACCGCTTCATGCGCAAGGAAACGCCGGGTGGCACGCTTCAGACCACCGCCCTGGTGAACGAAGCCTTCATCCGCCTGGTGGATGCGCCCGGCCGGGACTGGCAGGACCGCGCCCATTTCTTCGCCGTCTCCGCCACCATCATGCGCCGCATTCTGGTGGACGCAGCGCGCAACCGCCACTCGGAAAAACGCGGCGGCGGCGCCGTGCACCTCACCCTCAACGAATCCGTGGATTCCTTGGAGGACCGCGGCCAGGAGTTGATCGCGCTCGACGATTCGCTGGAAGCACTCGCCAAAATCGATCCGCGCAAGGCCCGCGTCGTCGAACTGCGCTTCTTCGGCGGCCTGAGCGTGGAAGAGACCGCCGCCGTGCTCAAGGTCTCCGAGCCCACCGTGCAGCGCGACTGGAAGCTGGCGCGCGCCTGGCTAATGCGCGAAATGTCGCATTGACCTCACCGTTTCGCGATATCGAAATTCAGAACCACGTGCAGGTTTTCAGCCCCGGCTCCGGCCGCGGGCTCGAGCGCCAGAAACCTGTCTGCGCCCGGCGAGACCGCATACCTGTCGTCGCCGCAGGTCAAGGGTTCAGCCGCATGAAACAGCGTGCGCGCGTCGAACGAATCGGCGTCGGCCTGCGTCGGGAAAGGGACCGCAACCACGTCTCCGGCAAGCGAGAGGTAAAACAATTCGTTGCCGTCTTTCCTCCAGATCGGGTTGCAGCCGCCTTCCGCCGACACGCGCCGCTTCACACCCGTGAAGGGATAGGCCGCCACAAACACTTCCATCCGCCCCGATTCCGCGGAGTTGTAAGCCACCCAATTGCCGTCCCGCGAAAAGCGGAACTGGCCCTTCCGGTACGGCATATCGGCCAGCACCGACGGGTTCCCACCCGCGGCAGGTATGGAAACCAGAGGACCGTTCTCGCCGTTTTGCGCGAGCAACAGCTTGCCGTCCGGCGACCAGTCGTCCAGCATCAGCGGATCCGGCGTCGTGTAGACCACGCGGGCGGAGTCCTGCCCGAGCCTCAGAATCTTCAGACGGCGCGGCCCGCCGGCGGGAATGTCCACGAACGCGATTTGATTCGAATCGGAAGACCAGGCCGCTCCCGTGTGACGAACCCCTTCGCCGAACGTCAGGCGGACCAGCGCCAGGTCCGAGAGATCGAGCAGCCAAAGGCTTGACTCGCGGCCTGCGCCCGGTATGAAGCGCGCCTGCGGGTTCGCGATCTCCAGCACGGCGCGCCGCCCGTCCGGCGACAGCCGCAACCCGGCGTACGAAGAACGCCCGGAGACGGCCTCCAGGCCTTTTCCGTCTGGAGCGAACCAGCGCAGCCGCGCCGAGCGAAGCCCCGCCCGGTACACAAGCGCTGCGTTCGACGAAACCGAAAACGCGGCGCCGCCCGACTCCGCCGCGCTCACCTCCCCCGTGACCGCCACCGGACTCCCTAACAGCCGGCAGCGTTGCAGATCGGCACGTTGAAGGTAGAGGATGCCGTCGCGCAGGTACAGCAGACGGTCCGGCGGCAGGAACTGGGCGCGGTTCGGAGTGGACACCAGAAAGCGCCGCTCCGCCGAGTCGAGCGAGCCTGTGTAGATGCCCGTCTGCTCCGGACTTGCGCCCGAACTCCAATACAGAAACCGGCGTCCGTCCGGAAGAAACTGCGGCCACCCTTGCCCCGGTTCGCCCGAGTTGGCAGCCACCCGCGTCACCGGCTTCGGGTCGGAGCCCGTGTTGGAAGTACGCTGGATAAAGGTCCAATAGGCTCCGGGCGGGCCGCTCGCAAACAATATGTCACCGGCCGCGTTCCACGTTCCTCCCCGCGGCGCAAATGCGTCGGCAAGCGGGGCCGCCGAACCGCCGTCCACGGGAATCACCTTGAGCTTGCCACCGGCGAAGAAGCCGAGATTCTGCGAATCCGGAGACCAGAACGGCAATTCCGCGCCATCCGTATCGTCGATAGGCTCAAGGTCGCCCGTATTGAACGGCCTCAGCCACATAGTCGACCGGCCCTCGCCGTCCACCAGCACCAGGGCGAGATTCCGCCCGTCGGGGGAAAGCGCCATTTGCGGCGCAGATTCGTCCGCCGTCATACGCAAGCCCGCCGGAAGGGCAATCGTGACTTGCGCCGGCTCCGGCGCCGCCTGAGGCCGCCGCAAAAAAACGAAGCCCGCGATCACAGCGGCGACGGCCACTATGACGATGCCTGCCCGGTTGAGAACCGCCTGCCGGCGCCGTCCCTGCCGCCGCGGTGCGGGGTCCGGATCCCTGGCCACCCACTCCAGTTCCGCATGCAGGTCGCGCGCCGATTGCCAGCGTTCTTCCGGGTCGGCGGCGAGGCACCGGTGCAGAACCCGATTCACCCCCGCGGACGCCGAAGCCACACGCAACGTCTCGCCCCCAGCCGGCGCATTCATCGCTGCCGGGCGGCCAGTCAATAGCTCGTACAACAGCAGGCCAAACGCATAGATGTCGCTGCGGGCATCCGCCGGCCTGCCTGCTCCCTGCTCGGGAGACTGGTACCGGTCCTTGTCCGCTTCTCCCGCGCCCGGACCCATCGCGCCGCCGAAATCCAGAATCTTGATGCCCGATTTCGTTACCAGGACGTTCGTCGCCTTCAAATTGCCGTGCACGATTCCGCGCCGGTGCGCGGCATCCAGTGCTGCCGCAATCTGCGCGGCAAGACGCAAAGCCTCGGCTTGAGCGATCGGCCCGTGCAGCGGCTTACCTTCCACATACTCCATTACCAGGTAATAAGCGCCTACCTCGAGCACCGCGCATACATGTGGATGCTGGAGGCTCGCCACCTCGCGGGAGTCGCGCTCGAATTGGCTGCTGAAGGGCGCCATTCCGATCTTCAACACCACGATGCGGCCGTTGCGGGTATCTCGGGCTTTGAAAGCCACCCCCAGGCTGCCCGCTCCAATGCGGCTGAGAACGCGGTATGGTCCCAGACTCCCGGCCCCCAGAAGATCCGTGGCAGGACTTTCGATGATGCCTTCCCGCGTTTTCAGCACGCCCGACTGCGGCTGCTCCAAAAGCGACTCCACCTCCCGCCGCACCGCCACATCCGCGCAGGCAGCGGCCAGGTAAGCGCCGCGCTCGCCGGGTTCACGCTCGAGCGCTGCGTGATACAGATCCTCGACCTTTCGCCAGCTTTCGGGAGTCATCGCCGTGGGTTGAAGTTTACAACAGTTTCACCGGGAGACCGCCCCCGACTGCGTGCTGCGCCGCGCGTCCTCGATGCGCCGCTCCATCGAATCGCGTTCGCTATCCGTATACCGGAGTTGTCCCCGTGCCATCCTGTCGAAGTCGCTGCTGTCCCAGTGAGCCTTCATCACGCCGCTATCCGAGTGGGCATCCGTCCTGGTAAGAGCGTGCCCGATCTCATGCGCCAGCACGTGAGCCAGGACGACATTCATCAGAGTGGGCCGTCCCATCGTGGCATCTTGTATGCGATCGTACAGGATGGTGATCCGGGGAATGCCGGGCGCGAAAGGCTCCGTCATTCCCAGGGCACCCGGGTGGAAGCGGGCGGGAGTGGCGTCCTTGAATTCGACGCGGATGGCCAAGGTGGCGTCAGGTGTGGCCGGCGGCTCTCCGGACCTCCACGCCATTTGGATGCCGGCTTGCGCCAGGATCTGCTGCAGGCGCCGCATCGCGCTTACCTCAACACCGGGCGGAACTCTCGCTTCGCCTCTCACATAAACGGTGATCGCCGGTCGCAGGTCTCTTCCGCTCGCTGTGGTCGCTACGAACATCAGGCAAGTTGCGAAACCGAACTTCATTTCCCCCTCCTGCCCGCTTAAGCGGAAGCGACGCCCGGCAACCATAACGGCTTTCAAATTTATTTCTGGAACATCCTGCGCAGCGCGGCCGTATACTCAGATTGTCTATGGGAAAGAATGAGCTGTTTCCCGGCACCCTCGACATGATGGTGCTCAAAACCCTGACTCGCGGCACGCTCCACGGCTATGCCATCGCGCAACGGCTGCGTCAACTCTCCGAGGACGTTTTGCAGGTGGAGGAAGGCTCCCTGTACCCCGCCCTGCAACGACTGGAATTGAACGGCTGGGTCGAGGGCGAATGGGGACAGTCCGCGAATAACCGGCGCGCGCGTTTCTACAAACTGACCGCGGAGGGCCGCAAAGCCCTCGCGTCGGAAACGGCGCGCTACCGGCAGATGACAGGCGCCATCGCGCGCGTAATGGGGATGGCATGATGTGGAAGCGTTGGCAGCGGCGGTTCCGCTATTGGTTGCACCGCGAGGAGCGCGGCCGGGCTTTGCGCGAGGAGATGGAATTCCACCTCGCCATGAAAACCGGGGAACTGATGGAGGATGGCATGAGTGAATCCCAGGCCCGAGGCGCCGCGCGGCGGCAATTCGGCAATCGAACCCTGCAACAGGAGGAATCGCGCACCGCCTGGCTTGGCCGCTGGCCCGGCGATCTCGCGCAGGATGCGCAATTCGCCTTGCGCAGCATCGGCAGGCAGCCGGGGTTCGCCGCCGCGGCCGTGCTTTCCACCGCGCTCGGCATCGGCGCCTGTTCCCTCATCTTCGGCATCGCCAATCGCGCCGTGCTGCAGCCCCTCCCGGTAGCCGATCCGTCCGGTCTGGCGAATATCACCGGCGCCAGTCTCCGCCGCGGCAAAATCGGCCAGTCCCTCTCCTATCCCGAAATCGAGGACCTGCGGCAGACGCGTTCCTTCCACGGGATCACCGCCTTCGTCGAGTCCGTCCCCGCCGCAATCTCGAGCGGCGGCGATGCCCAAAGGTATTGGGGATCGGTCGTATCGGCAAACTACTTCGACATTGTCCGGCCGGAATTCGCCGCCGGACGCGGCTTCGACGCGGCGAAGGATGACCGTCCCGGCGAAGCCCCTGCCATCGTGCTGAGCAACCGGCTGTGGCGGACGCGATTCGCAGCCGACCCGGCCATCGTTGGCCGCACCATCGATTGGAATGGACGAAAGGTGGCGGTTGCGGGCATCGCGGGCCCCGGCTTTCTCGGAACCGATGGAACCTTTTACTCCGACTTCTGGGTTCCCTTCTCGATGCTCGGGGACTTAGGAGAGGCGGCCGCGGACGCAGACCGCCTGCGCGACCGGAACAGCCACTGGCTGTATGCCACCGCCCGGCTGCGTGCGGGCGCCTCCATGGACGAGGCGGCAGCGGAAGCGCGCGTTGTCGCCGAACGCATAGGCAACCCTTCCGGCAACGGGTACCGCACCTTTCACGTGGAGCGCGCGGGCCGCGCCAACCCGGGCGCCCGCCAGATGCTGCTGGGGCTCTTCCTGCTGCTTTCCGCGGCCGCCGCATTGGTGCTGTTCGCCGCGTGCGGAAACGTCGCGAACCTCCTGCTCGCGCGGGCCGCGGCGCGCAGGAAGGAGATCGCCACCCGCCTCGCGATCGGCGCCGGACGCGGGCGGCTCATCCGCCAGTTACTCACCGAGAGTACCGTGCTCGCGCTGTCCGGCGGCGCGGCGGGCTTCGCCATCGCACAGGCCGGCGCCGCCGGACTCGGCCGCCTTCAGCTTCCCCTCTCCATGCCCGTGGACCTCTCGCTGTCCCTCGATCTTCGCGTGTTGCTTTTCTGTACTGCCCTCTCCGCGCTCAGCGGTGTCGCCTTCGGCCTCGCGCCCGCGCTGCGCGCCACGCGTGGCGACCTCACCGGCGCACTCAAAGACGAGCGGGCCTTCGGCGGCTCGCGCCGTTTCGGATTGCGCGATGTCCTGGTGATCGGGCAGGTCGCAATTAGCATGCTGCTCCTGGTTTCCGCCGGACTGTTCTGGCGCAGCCTGGAATCGGCGCGCCGCATCGATCCCGGTTTCGGCAATCGCAACCTCCTACTGGTGGGCCTCGATCCCGGCTTGAACGGCTACCCGCCGGAAGCAACCGCGCGCATGATGGACGCCGTACTCGACAGGGTTCGAGCCATCCCCGGCGTGCGATCCGTCAGCCTCGGCGACAGCGTTCCCCTCACCATGGAAGGCACCCAGAACACATTTGTGGCGGAAAACGCGGCCGTCGAACAGTCCATCCCCGCCGATATCTACTCGGTATCGCCGGGATACTTCGACACGCTCGGAATCCGCCTGCTCGCCGGCGCCGACTTCCGCGAGGCGCGCCCTTCCTCCGATGTCGTCATCGTCAACCAGGCTGCGGCCGCAAAAGCTTTTCCGGGTCAACCGGCCGTCGGACGCCGGATTCAGTACTTCGGAAGGAGTCTCCGCATTGCCGCCGTGGTGGCAACCACCAAGATCCGGTCCATCGGCGAGGACCCGCGTTCCTGCCTGTATTTCCCGATCGGTCGCGAACTGCGAGGCAACGACTCACTTACCGGCATGACGCTGGTGCTCCGTACCGCCGGCAACCCGGCGGGCTTTTCCGCGCCGGTCCGGCAAGCCATCCGTGACGTCGATCCCGAACTCGCCGTGTTCGACATCCGCACCATGGAAGCGCACCTCTCCCGCGCGCTCGTCTTCCCGCGAATGGCCGCCCTCCTCTTCGGCCTGGCCGGATGCATGGGACTGGCGATCGCGAGCGTGGGAATTTACGGTCTGATCAGCTTCGCCGTCGCGCGGCGCACCCGCGAAATCGGCATCCGCATGGCGCTGGGCGCGGGACGCGGACGAGTCCTCGGTAGCGTGCTGAAGCAAGGGCTGACCCTGACACTGGCGGGCTGTATTCCAGGAATCGCGCTCGCGTTGGTTGCCGGCCGCGTGGCCTCGAGCCTGCTTTACGGAATCGGCCCGCACGATCGGGTCACGCTGATCGCCGCACCCGCTTTCCTGCTGCTTGTTGCCGCGGCCGCTTGTCTGGCGCCGGCGCGCCGGGCAGCCTCGGTGGAACCGCTTCGCGCGCTGCGTTGGGAATAGCCACTTGCCGCTACCGCGCCGTTTGAAATCCCGGCCAGTCGCCGGCGCGGATCGCCGCCGCATAAGCATCCAGCTTTCCGCCGTCCCGCCGCCAGAACTTCCGGCATAGCTCGATGTACTCGAGCACCGTCCCTTTTTCGTTCCTGGCAAGAAGATCGCTCGCAAGCTGCCAGTCGGGACCCGCCGAATTAAGTACCGGCGCCCCCGGAGTCCGGCCCGCCGCCAACAGTCGGGCCTTGGCTTCGGCAATATCGCCCCTGCCCAGCGCCAGCCGTCCCATCACGATGTTGCCCACGTGCACCGCATACCCCGCCGCGGCCCCGGGGTTTTGTGCGGCCAGGCGCAACGCCTCCTCCGCCGCCTCCGCGGCTTTGCCCGGAGCCTGTGTCTCCAAACGCGCCTGCGCCAGTTCCGGCAGCAGCGAGAGGTTCTCGGCGTCGGTGCCCGGCACCCTCGCCGCCCGTTCCAGGTAGATGTAGCGGTCGGCCGGCCGGGCCGGCACCGCCGCCGCTGTCCGGTACACCGTGCGCAAACCCGACTTCCACCTCGCATTGCCGGGGTCCACTGCAATCGCGCGTTCGTAGCAGCGTGCCTGAAAATCGAGCATCCCTTTCAATTGCTGCGGCCGCAGACGCACCCGCAGCGCGGGGAATTGCTGCGTCAGGAAAGCGGTGGCGGCGCCCAGCAGGCTCAGGTTGGACGCGCCCTCGATCTCGCTTCGCGCCGCGGCTGCCTCGGGCGAAGTCATCAACCGGTCGTCCACCGAGATCGCCGTGCCCGTCCCGTCCACCACCGTGCCGCCAAGAACGGTCAACGCCAGCAGTGTTCCGGCCGCCGCCCCCAGCCCCGCATCGTCCGGAAAACGCTTCAGCCCGCCCTCCACAATTCGTCGCGCGAACTCGGGGTCCGGGCTGCGGTAGAAGTTTGCCGCGTTCGATAGCGCGCGGGCGGGCGCATCGGCCCGGCGGAGCACGTTGCGCCAGGCGCGGTCGGCCATACCGTATCCGTAGGCATCCGCAAGCGCGCCGCCCTCCGGATCGATGGTGCCCGCCGGCACACCAAGCACGTCATTCGCCGGATCGTTTTCGATCATCCACAGAATGTGCTGGCCGCGCAGAATCCGCGCCTTGTCCGTGGCAAAACGCGGGCGCGAATAAAACCGGATCAATTGCGCCCGAACCGTTACATCGCCGGGGTTCGATTGCAGCCGGGCTTCCAGGCGGTCGGCGGCCGCCGATGTTCGCTGCGCCGGCGCGGGCGGATTCTGTGCCCATGCCAGCACGCCTGCGGCCAGCACCGCCGCGATTTGCGTAGAGCCCCGCGCGGGCATGGCTAAAAATTCAGTTTCGACAGGTAGGCAAAACTCTGGCGCAGGCTTTCCACCGGATCTCCGGGCGTCTGGTCCTGCTCCACGATATAGTGCTTCACGCCCGCCTCCGAAGCAGCCGTCAGAATCTTGGGCCAATCGAACGTGCCGTGCCCTACCTCCTGAAACGCCGTCCGCGGCACCTGCTCGTTGTACTGTACCGGGGTGTCCTTGGCCTTATCCTTCACGTGAACCAGCGGCACCCGACCCGAAAGTTTCTTGAGCATCTCCGCCGGATCGTGGCCCGCCACACTCACCCAGAACAGGTCCAGTTCGAAGGACACCAGATCTTTGTCCGCGCCCTCCAGGAGCACGTCGAAAGGCATCTTGCCTTCCTTCGGATCGAACTCGAAGGCGTGATTGTGATAAGCCAGGCTGAGCCCGGCCGCGCGGCACTTCTCGCCCGCGTGGTTCAGTTTGTCCGTCAGCACCCGCATGCCTTCCACGCCGTGCCGCTCGGCCGGCGGGACGTAGGGCATCACGGCGTACGTTATGCCGTATTCCTTCGCGAGTTGCAAAGCCTTCTCGAGGTCCGCGTCCTTCCCCTGGCTCACCATCGCGGAATCCAGGTGCACGCTCACCGGCTTCAGGGCCGTCGCCTTGATTTCGGCCCCGTTCTGGCTGAGCTGCGCGTAGGTCGGCTCGCATTCCCGGTAACCGATCGCCTCGATCGCCTTCAGAACTTCCTTCGGATTCTTGGGAAGAACATCGCGAACGGTATACAGTTGGACGCCGATCGTCTGCAATTGCCGCGCGGAGGCGCGTGCCGCCAGGGCAGCCCCCACGGATACCGCCCCGAACTCTCGTCTGGAAATCATGCCTCTTATTGTATGGCAGCCGTCACCTTGCGGCGTTCACCAACAAGACCGCCTCGCGACGCGCCGCGGCTCATGATGTACCATGTCACTCAAAGGAAAGAAGGAGGCTTCGAATGCTGAAGGCGAATCTACCGCGGCTGTGCCTGCTGGCTGGCCTCGCCCTGGCGGCACGCGCGCAACTGGCGCCTCCCGCCCGCGAAATCCCCCTGTATCCGGGCGTCGCTCCCGGCTCGGAAAACTGGAAGTATCCGGAGAAAACCGCCGGCACGCCGGAAAGGCCGCAGGCGCAGAACATCGTGCGGCCTGTGCTCCTCTATTATCCGGCCCCCAAGGCAAGCGCCGTGGGAACTGCCATGATCGTCGCGCCCGGCGGCGGATTCCGCACCCTCATGATGTCGTACGAAGGCGTGGACGTCGCAAAAAGGTTGAATCAGATGGGCGTGGACGCCTTCGTTTTGAAATACCGTACCATCTATCAGGACCCTGACCCGCAAGCCGCCTCGGCCGGAAGAGGGACGGCTACGGCCGGGCCCCAGGCCGGCCAGAACCTGCGCGAAATCGCGGGCGCCGACGGGCAGCAGGCTGTCCGCTTGCTGCGCCAGCGGGCCGCCGAATTTGGCGTGCCTCCGAATCGCATCGGCATCATCGGCTACTCCGCCGGCGGCGCGGTCGTCCTCTCCACCCTGTACGGTCCCGCCGATGGCAGGCCCGATTTCGCCGCGCCCATCTACGCCGCGGGCGCGAACTCCAATTCGCCGCCGGCAGGTTCCCCACCGTTGTTCATCGCCGTGGCGGCCGATGACCAGACCGTCGGATTTCAGGGCTCCATCGACCTGTTCGAAGCATGGAGGAAGGCGGGACTGCCCGCCGAGTTGCACGTCTTTCAAACCGGCCAGCACGGCTTCGGTAAAAAAGGCGGCGGCGCCGACCATTACCTCGACCGCCTCGAAGAGTGGCTGAAACTGAACGGCTTGCTCGCCAAAACGTCGAACTAGCGCTTTCCCCTTGCTTACCGAGAGGAGTTCGTGATATCCTCGCTCGGTAACCGATAGGAGGCGCCGTGAGCAGACCATCCGACCTGGTTCAGGGCACCCTGGACCTTCTCGTCCTTAAGATTCTGGCCTTGCAGCCGCTCAACGGCTGGGCCATCAGCCAGCGGCTCAAGCACGTTTCCGGCGACGTCCTGCAAGTCAGCGACGGCTCCCTCTATCCCGCGCTGCACAAGCTCGAGCAGGAGGGCTGGATCGCCGCCGAGTGGAAAGCCAGCGAAAACAACCGCCGCGCCAAGTTCTACTCCCTGACGCGGCTCGGCCGCAAACAACTGCAAAAGGAAGCGGCCAACTGGGCGCGGCTCTCCGACGCCATCACCCACGTTGTCCGGCTCGAGGAGGCATAATCCATGCGCATCGAACACTGGATCTACGCCGTGCCGCTCCGCCTGCGATCCCTGTTCCGCCGCAGCCGCGTGGAGCAGGACCTGGATGACGAACTCGCATATCACCTGGAGCAAAAAATCGAAGAGTATGTCGCGCAGGGCCTCACGCCGGAGCAGGCGCGAACTGCCGCGCTCCGTTCCATGGATGGCTTGACCCAGCGTAAAGAGGAATGCCGCGACATGCGCAAGGTGAACCTGGTCGACGACACGCTTCAGGACATCCGCTACGCGCTGCGGGTGCTTGGCAGGTCGCCCGGTTTCGCCGCCGTTGCGGTCTTGACTCTGGCTCTGGCAATCGCGGCGAACTCGGTGGTTTTCGGTATACTGAACGCGCTCGTGCTCCGCCCTCTCGACCTGCCTCAGGCCGAGAGCCTCTTTTCCATCCAGCGTAAGGCCGATAATTACGGCGCGGAATCATACCCCACCTATGTCGATCTGCGCGACCGCAACCGGAGCTTCGACGGCCTGGCCACATACTCGATCGACGTTGCCGGTTTCGACGCAGGCGGTGAGCCCGCCCGCGTCTGGCTCGAGGCCGTAAGCGGAAACTACTTCGACGTCCTGCGGATTCAACCGCATCTCGGCCGCCTCTTCCACAGCTCCGACGAGCAGGGTCCGAACAGCGCCCCATACGTCGTGCTGTCCCACGGATTCTGGCGCGCCCATTTTCACGACGATCCGGGCGTAGTGGGACGCGTCGTGCGCCTGAACCGGCATCCCTTCACCATCGTCGGCGTGGCGCCGCCCGAATTTCACGGAACCCTGCTATTTCTGTTCCCCGATGTTTTCGTCCCCATCGTCAATCGGGAGCAACTGACCGGGGCGGAGTTCCTGAACGTTCGCGGAACCCGCTCGGTTTTCCAGGTCATGGGTCACCTCAAGCCCGGAGTGACACCGGAGCAGGCAGCCGCCGACCTGAACTCCATCGGATCCTGGGTGGAAAAGAATTACCCCAAAGATGTGGGCTCGGTGACTTATCTGCTGGGCCGCCCCACCTTCAATGGCGACTTCCTGGGCCGCCCGGTGCGGGCGTTCGTCGCGGGGCTCATGCTGATGGCCGGGCTGATCCTGGCGGCGGCCTGCGCCAACCTGGGCAGCCTGTTTGCCGCGCGCGCAGCCGACCGCGGGCGCGAAGTCGCATTGCGGCTGGCGCTCGGGGCCAGCCGAAACCGCATTCTGCGCCAGTTGCTCACCGAGGCCCTCATCGTCTCGCTGGTCGGCGGCGCGGCCGGACTGGCCGGCAGTATTGCGTTGCTGCGCGCCTTGAGCAACTGGCAGCCGCTGTCCCGATTCCCGATTCACGTGCCGGTGCACCCGGACGCCAACGTGTACGCGATGGCGCTGTTGCTCGCACTGGTGAGCGGAATCCTCTTCGGGCTCGTTCCGGCACGCCAGGTTCGCAGAACCGATCCCTACCAGGTCATCAAGGCGGGACCGACCGGCTTTACGGGCCGCCGCATTGCCGCGCGCGACCTCCTGCTTGTGGTCCAGGTCGCCATCTGCGCCCTGTTGGTCACTTCCTCGATGGTGGCCGTTCGCGGACTCGAGCGCTCGCTCCACGCGAGCTTCGGCTTCGAGCCGCGCAATGCCATGGTCATGAACACCTCGCTGGCGATGGGCGGCTATCGCGGCGACCAGGTCCCGGCCATGCAAAGGCGCATGATCGACGCCATGGAGACCATCCCCGGCGTCCGATCGGCGGCCATTTCGAGCGCCATTCCGCTCGATCAGGCCTGGAGCAACGTTTCTGTTTATATGGACGAGTCAACCGACCTGCGGCCTGCGAATGCCGCCGCCAGGCCCTACATCTTCAAGATATCTCCCGGTTACTTCCAGACCGCGCGCACGGCGCTGTTGTCCGGCAGAAATGTGAGCTGGCACGACGAGGCAGCCGCCCCGCCGGTGGCCGTCGTCAACCGCGAATTTGCGCGCAAGATGTTCGGCTCCGTGACCCAGGCCATGGGCCGCCACTTCAAACTGCGCACCGGAGCGCGCGTCCAGGTGGTGGGCGTCGTCGAGGATGGCAAGTACAGCAGCCTCACCGAAAGCACGCAGCCGGCGATGTTCCTTCCCATCCTGCAAGCGCCGGAAACCGATGCATGGGTCATTGTGCGCTCGGAGCGCGATCCCGCGGAACTCGCCGCGGCCATCCGGCAGAAACTCCGCGAGCTCGATGCGGCGCTGCCGGCCTTCGTCATGACGTGGACCCAGGACCTCGAAGGCGCCCTGCTCCCTTCCCGCGTGGCAACCGTGGCGCTCGGCATCATGGGGCTGATGGGCGCGTTACTCGCCGTAACCGGCATCTTCGGAATGGCCGCCTATTCGGTAAGCAAGCGGCTCCGTGAGCTGGGAATCCGCATCGCGCTCGGCGCCAGGCCCAGCCAGGTGCTCAACGCCGGACTGGGCCGCGCTCTCAAACTGCTGGCCGTCGGCTCGGCCACCGGACTCGTCCTCGGAATCCTGTTCACGCGCGTCCTGGCCGCAATTGTCTACCAGGCGACGCCCCGCGATCCCTTGGTCCTCGCCGGCGTAGTTCTCGCAATGGTCTTTCTGGGCCTGCTTGCAACCTGGATCCCAGCCCAGCGCGCACTCTCGCTGAACCCCGTAGTCCTGCTGCGCGAGGAATAACCCGTCTATTCGTCCCGCAGCGCCGTCACCGGATCCACGCGCGCCGCCCGTCGCGCCGGCCAGAAACTCGCAAACAGACCGGCTGCGAATAGCAGCGCGGCCACCGCGGCGAACGAAATCGGGTCGAACGTGGACACGTTGCGCACCAGCCCAGAGAGCACTCTCGCCGAAGCCAGGCTTCCCGCCAGCCCCACCGCCACGCCGAGTGCCAGCAGTCGCAGCCCGCTCCGCAGCACCGTCCCCGTCACCTGCGCGAACGTCGCGCCCAGCGCCATGCGTATTCCGATTTCGCGCGTCTGCTGCGCCACCGCCGTCGAGATCACGCCGTAGATGCCGAACAGCGCCAGCACCAGTCCCAGCCCCGCGAAAATCGCGAACAGGAACAGGTTGAAACGCGGCCGCGCATACACGTACCGGCCCAGCGCGGTCTCGAGCGGCATATCGTCCGTCACCGGCTGCGTGCCGTCGAGCGCGTAGATTTGCGCCCGCACCGCCCGATCGACCGCCTCCGGCCGCCCCGCCGCCTGCGCCACCAGTTCATCCGCCAGCCCCGAGAACGAATACACCACGTACGCCTCCGGCAGCGTGGTGAAGGTCGAAATCTGGTTCACCGCATCGTTAACGACGCCGATCAACTGAAACGAATCGTCCGTCAGGTTGTACGGCGGATTGCGCAGCGCCGCAATCCGGATCGTGCGTCCCAACGCCGCTCCGCCCTCCAGGTACTGCCGCACGAACGTCTGGTTGACTACCGCCAGGTGCGCCCGCGCCTCCACCTCCTGCGCCGTAAAAAAGCGTCCCTGTGCCAGCCGGATCCCCATCGTCTTCGCGTAGTGCTCGCTCACGTGATGAATCGGCACCCTGCGATTGTCCTGCCGAGGATTGCCCGAAACTTCCACCGCCGAACCCGGCGCGCCCAGCGGGTGCAGCCCGATATTGATCCCCGCCGCCACCACCCCCGGAGTCGCTTCGATGCGCCGCAGCGCTTCCTGCAGGAACGCCACGCGCCGCTCCGGATCCGGATAGCGCTCGCGCGATAGCGGCAGCCGCATCAGCAGCACGCGTTCCGGCTCGAACCCCAGCCGCAGCCCCTGTACCGCCATCAGCGTCCTCACCATCAGGCTCGCGCCCACCAGCAGCATCACCGAAAGCGCCACTTCGCCCACCACCAGGCCCCCGCGCAGCATCCGCTGCCGCCGCGTTCCCGTGCTCCCCCGCGTACTTTCCTTGAGCGGGTTGATCAGGTCGCCGCGCGACATCTGCAGCGCCGGAATCGTGCCGAACAGCAGCGCCGCCCCCACTGAGACCGCCACCGCGAACAACAGCACCGGCCCGTTCATCACGATCTGCGCCTCGTCCGGGATCGTGTTGGGCGGCACCATCGCGATGATCCCCCGCAGCCCCGCCGCCCCCACCGCCACCCCCAGCGCGCCGCCCCCCAGCCCCAGCAGCAGGCTCTCGGAAAGCAGTTGCGCCACCAGCCGTCCGCGACCCGCCCCCATCGCCGCGCGGATCGCGATCTCCCGCCGCCGGTTCGCCGCCTTCGAGAGCAGCAGGTTCGACACGTTCACGCACGCAATCAGCAGCAGCAGCCCCACCGCCCCGAAAAGGATCCACAGTTCGCTCGAAATACCGCTCGGAAAGCTCTCCTTGAAAGTGGGCAGGTCCACCCGCCACTGTTTCGGAAAGTTGCCCGGACGCGCGCGCGCCATGTCTTCCAGGATCGGCTGCACGTTCGCCTTCGCCTCCGCCGGCGTCACCCCCGGCTTCAGCCGCGCCAGCGCGTGCACCGAACGCACGCCCTCCGGCATCTCGCCGCGGACGAATACCACCGGCAGATATACATCCGCGCCGCGCCACATGAAGCGCTGCGGCATCACTCCGATCACCGTGCGGATCCGGTCGTTCAACCGCAGTTTGCGCCCCAGCACCGCCGGGTCGCCACCGAACTGCCGCTGCCAGAATTTGTAGCCCAGCACCGTCACCGCCTCGGCGCCCGGCGCGGCGTCCGCTTCCGACGGTACCCGCCCGATCAGCGGCGGCACGCCCATGATCGCGAACGTGTTCATCGTGCAGTGATTCCCGCGCAGCCGCTGCGGCTCCCCGTCCCCCGTCCAGATCGCATCGCTGATCGTCGACGCGATCACGCCTTCAAACGCCGTGGCCCGCTCCGACAACTCCACAAACTGATCCACCGCGTAGTAGGAGTTGGCAAAGCGTTGATCCGGGCTGCGATACCCGATGCTCACCAGCCGGTCCACATCCTTGTACGGAAACGGATCGAGGATCACCGCGTAGATCACGCTGTACATCGCCGCGCTCCCGCCGATGCCCAGCGCCAGCGAGCCCAGCGCGATCGCCGTGAACGTCCGCCCCTTCGCCAGGTTGCGGGCGCCGAAGCGAAAATCCTTGACCAGGTGCTCGATCCAGACAGGCACGCGCATGGAACCCTCCCGCGTCTACGACGTCTCACCCTACGCGTTGGTTAGCATATCCGCGAGAGCGTGAGCGGATCGCCCTCCCCTCCGAAATATTTCGCGAGCGCCGCTTCGAACTCTTCCCCCTCTTCCGCCGACCGCGCAAACAGCGTCATCGACGAGCGGAACTTGAGATCGTCCGGATAACCGAAGATCTCCTCCACCGACCGCCCTTCCACCCGGTTCACCAGCCGCGTGCATTCCCGCAGCCGCGCCCCCAGCACCGGATGGGCAAGGTAGGCCCGAGCCTCCTCCCGCGACGCGATGCCGAACCGCGAGGCCATCGAGCTGTGTCCCAGCCCCCTGAGTTGCGGGAACACGAACCACATCCAGTGCCCCACCTTCGCTCCCGCCCGCAGCTCCGCGCAAACGCTCGCGTACACCCGGTCCTGCGCCTCCACGAAGCGCTCCAGCTCAAAAGGATCGTCCGGCTGCGACTTCATCGTTCACTCCCGCGAGCCGATAAGCGCCAACGCGCGGCGGACCACCACCGGGTCCACCTCGGCCGGGCTGCCCGTATCGCGCTGGAACACCACAATCGTTACGCTCCGCAAAGGCTGCCCGCCCGGAGCGTATCGCGCGGCCTCCGCCACCGCGAGCAGCAGGCCCACCAGCGCCAGCGAAGCGTCGATGCGACCGTGTCCCGCCCCCAGAATCGGCATCACCACCTGGTTCAGCCGCGCGTCCACCAGGCGCGATACCAGGTCGCAGATGCCGTCGAAAAGAAACGAGATCCTCGCCGCCAATCCCTCGCCGCATCGCTGCGTCGTGGTCGAAAGGAGTGCCACCGGCACGCGGCTACCAAGCGGGTTCAGCAGCAGAACCGCCTTGCCCGCGCCGAAACTCAGCGCCCGCTCGTCGGCCGTCTTCTGCCGTTCCACTCCCGGACCCAGCCGCCGCAGGCACTCCTGCTTCGAGATCGCGATGAACTCGTCCGCTCGCCCCTCGAACACCCGGTTCACATACGCTCCCAGCGCGCTCTTGGTGTCGTACACGCAGCGGTCGTCGAAATACTCGTTGCACGGCAGAACCACCACCGTGCCGGAATCGCCCGCCCCATCTTCCACGCGTCCGCGGACGATCCGGATTTCGCATCCCGCCACGCTGGTCCACATCACCCCGCCGCTTTCCTCCACGCGCGAAAAATCCAGACCCGCGCGGCCCGCATCCTCGCCCGCTTCTTCGAGCAACCCCTGCAACCGGATACCGCCGCGGATGCGATCGCACGCTACGGCCACCGCGGCACGGTGATTCTGGTCCGCGCGCGGCCAGTGGTATTGCGCCGTGCTCAGTCCGGCCAGGTCCGAGGGCAGTCTCAGCTCCGGCTCGGCTCGGTGCAAAATGAACGTCCGCTCGCGCCCCAGCCTCCCCATGAAGAGCCCCAGCTCAAACAGCACGTTGTCCCGCGGGCCGAACGATTCGGACGTCCGCGACTGCACCAGGTCGTCCGGCGTGAGCACCAGCAGCGCAAAATCGAAACGCGAAACGGCCTCCGTCAGCCCCTCGATGAACGTCTGCCCCAGCGCGAACGCTCCCTCGTCCCAGAGCGTCACCTCTGCGTCGGTCTCGAGGCACGCACGGGCCGCGCGCGCAAAATCGAGTCCCTCCGTGGACGAGCCGATAAACAACGACGGACGTTCCCTGCCGGGCGCCATCGCTTCACATTATATATGCGTCGCCCGCCATGCCTACGTGAACAACTGCCGCATCGCGCGCTGGATTTCCGCGTTCTTGTGGAACCACCGCCACACCCCGCCCGACCGCAAATTCTCCGCGCTGATCAGCGTCATCCCTACGTCGATCCCGATCACGTCCGGATTGGTCCAGCCGTTGGTCGGGTGAAAGGCGTCCACAAATCCGTAACGCTTGTAAATGCGGTCTCCGAATTTCTCCCGCATCGCCATCACCGCCGGCACGCAAATCTCCGGCGCCAGCATCAGCGACCCCCCGGCCGCGCACGGCACCACCGTCCCGTCGATGTCCCGCGTCGCCGGCGGCCCGCCCCACGCCCTGTACCCCTTCGCGCTGTCCGACGCCGTAATGCCCCAGATGTTCTCCGTGTACCCCGGAAACTGCGGCGCCAGGTCCATGCAGAACTTGCGGTGCGCGAACGTCGCCTTCACCGAGTTCTCGAACCAGTCCGTGCCCGGCGGCCGCTTCTCCCGGTGCCCGCGGAAATCGATCCATCCCTGCGAGTATTGATGCACGAACAGCGGCGGTGCCCCGCTGATGTACGTGTATCCGCCGTAGCTCACCTCCGGCCTCCTCCACGCATACCAGGACTCCGCCGGCAGCGGCTTGCCCGGCGAAGCGATCGCCTGCAGATACAGAATACCCAGCTCGCAATGGTGGTCCCACCGGCTCTTGATGAATCCCGATTCCGGCTTCCACCCCATCGACAGCAGCAGCGGGTCGCCGTTCAGCATCCACGGAAAGTCGATCCGTTGCCACACCGCCGCCGCCAGTTTCCCGATCTCCCGGTCACCCGAAAAATAGCTCCGCGCCGTCAGCATCCCCGCCAGCAGCAGAATCGTGTCGATGGACGAAAGTTCACAGTTCCATACCCGCGCGCCCGTCGCCGTATTCACGAAATGGTAAAACCAGCCGTGCTCCTCGGGCGATTCTTCGGCGTAGAACCGCAGCGTCGCCAGCACCCTCTCGCGCGCCTGGTTGCGCGGGATCCAGCCCCGTTCCGCCGCGATGCACAGTCCCGTGAGCCCGAACCCCGTGGCCGCGCTCGACGCGTTGGTGCGCTTGTCCGGCTCGCCGCTGTCCGCCAGCGACCGGTCCCGCACCAGCCCCGTACCGGGATCGGCCTGCTCCCAGAAGAACTGGAACGACCGCCGCGAGAGGTCCTCGAGAAATCGGTCCTGCTCCCCCGTCAGCTTGAAAGCCGCGCCCGGCAGCAATGCCGGCGCTGAAGCCGCCGCCAAAAACGATCTTCGCGAAATGCGCATACGCGACTTCAGCGTATCAGGACAAGCCCCCGCCAAGGTGCCTTCCCCCCGCCAAAAAAAAACCCGCCCGATGATCTCTTTCCGCCCCCGATCGCGCGTATTGCATCAGAGGGCAAAATGAAAAAGATTCTGGATCGCGTCGAAGAAATCTGGTGCACGAGCATGCACGCGCGGACTATGTGGCCGTTCCGGGGCCACTATACCTGCGGTGTATGCCTGCGCGAATATCCGGTGCCGTTTGAACGGCCATTTGTGGCGAAGCCCCGGCGCGATTCCAGTTTCGTGCCCGGAGGCGTCGCAGTCAGGAGAGCGTAATGAAATCGCTGGCCATGAAGTTTTCGGCCCTGCTCGACCGCTACCTCGATGAAATCGACGAAACCGGCGACCTGCCGGGAATTGCACGGAGCGCACCTGCTACCGTGCCGCCCCCGGTTTCGTCCCGCGGCCCCGCTTCCACAGTCTTTCCGTGGCCGATTGCCGGTCCGGCGAAAACTGCCGCACGGCGCCGCGCAGGTAAGGCTGGAACTCGCGGATCCAATACCCGCTGAATCCGCGCTGCCTTATCTCGGCGAGCGTGTCCCGGTAATGCTGCATCAACGCGTTCGCCACTACTTCGCCGGTGCGGCGGCTGCCCACCGTCGCGGCGCTCGATAACCATCGCGCCCGCTCCGGAAGCTGCCGCACCGCGGACAGCGCCATCGCCGCCGATAGTTCGAACACCGGCCGCCCCTGCGCCGCCGCCTCCTCCTTCACCTCCGCCCACCCCTTCCGAATCGCCCCCGCCGACGGCCAGGCCGACGGCCGCAGCCCCCTCGCATCCTCCCGCAATTTCGCCAGTTCCGCCCGCAGCCCCTTCAAGTCCAGCGGCGGTGTATTCACCGTTTCCGCAATCCGCGCCGACGACCGCTCGATACCGTCCAGAATCTGATCCGCGTTTTCAAACCTGCGCCCCTCTTCGAGCAGCCCCTCCTCTTGCAGCGCCGCCGCGATCTCCGCGATCAGTTCCCGCCCCGCCCCCGAGGCGTCCGCCAGCGCCGCAAACACCCACACCGGCGACGCGCGGAACGCCACCAGCCCCGCCGCTTCGATCACGTTCCCCGCCGCCCGCCGCACCAGGAAGTCCGACGGCAGCGACTCGCCCGCCGCGTACGCCCCCTCCACCTGGCCCACCTGCTCGATCAGAAAGCGAAGCGTCGATTCCACCAGCGCGTCGTACAGCCGCGACCGCCGCACCCGCGCCGGTAGCGCCACCTCACCCAGTTCCCGTAACGCGCCCGCCGCCAGCGCCGAAAGCGAACGCACCACCCGCTCCGGCAGCGACGAAATATAAGGAAGGATCGGCCGCCTCATCGCGTTCTGGTCACGTAATTATGGTAGACGAAACGGTGTTTCATCCCTCCGCCCGAGGTAAAAAACACCACCCACCGCCGCCGGAAACCCGCTTCCCTGCGTCCTTTTCCGCACCGTAAGTTGCGCATACTCAGATACTTGACTTTGTTTGCGCCGCCAATTACAGATAAGGATATCTGAAACTGAAACTCGCGTAGCTGTTGGAGACTTCATGGCGACAACTGTAGTTTCATCCGCCCTCACTTTGGAAGAAAAGACTTTCGCCGACCGGACAATCGCTTCGCTTGCCGGAAAACCCGGTGAGCTGTTGGGAATTCTGGAACGTATTCAAGAACATCATCCGCACAAATACCTGTCCGCCGCAATTCTCGAATATGTAGCCGAACAGACCGGTATCCCGCTCGCCCAAGTCTATAGCGTGGTCACTTTCTACGCCCTCTTCAACCTGGAGCCGCAGGGTGAGCACACCATCTGTATCTGCCGCGGAACCGCCTGCCACACGCGCGGGTCGCGCAGCCTGCTCCAGCGCCTGCGCCTCGAGCTCGGCCTCCCCGAAGAGAGCGAGGACGGCGCCGACAAGGTCTGCGCCACTACCCCCGACCGCAAATATTCGCTCCGCACCGTCGCCTGCTTCGGCCAGTGCGCGCTCGCGCCCGTCGTCGAAGTGGACCACGCCATCTTCGGCCACATGAACGAAAAGGCGCTCAATCGCGAAGTCGACCACGTCGGGAAGGAGCCGAAGAAGTGATCCGCATTCAGGACATCAGCACGTTCAGCGCGGTCCGGGAAGCGGGCATGGCGAAGCTGCTTCCTCCGCGGCCCCGCATCGGCGTCGGCATGGGCACCTGCGGTTCCGGCAACGGCGCCGAGGGTGTCTATCACGCCTTTGCCGAGGGCATCAACCAGCAGGGTCTGGACGTCAGCCTGGCGCCGGTCGGATGTTTCGGCTTCTGCGCCCAGGAGCCCCTGGTCAACGTGCGCATTCCCGGCAAGCCGCTCGTCATTCTGCGCCGCGTGCAGGCGCGCGACGTGCCCTCCATTCTCGATTGCCTCGTCGAAGGCACCGTGCCCGAGGGCCTGGCGCTGTGCAAAGTGGAGGACTGGGACCACGTCACCGCCCACGTCCACTACGGCGCCGGATTCCCGAATATTCCCCTCTGGAACGAGGTCCCGTTCTTCAAGCCGCAGAAAAAAATCGTGCTGCGCAACTGCGGCCTCATCAGTCCGGACGATATCGAAGAGTACATCGCCATCGGGGGATACCAGTCCCTCTACAAGGTCCTCATCGATAACAACCCCGACATGGTGATCGAACAGATCAAGGCCTCCAAGCTTCGCGGCCGCGGCGGCGCCGGCTATCTCACCGGCCTCAAGTGGGAGTTCCTGCGCAAGGCCGTCTCCGACGAAAAGTACGTCATCTGTAACGCCGACGAGGGCGACCCCGGCGCCTACATGAACCGTAATGAGATCGAGGGCGACCCGCACTCGCTGCTCGAAGGCATGATCGTGGGCGGCTATGTCATGGGCGCCCACAACGGCATCATCTACGTTCGCGCCGAGTATCCCCTGGCCGTCCACCGCCTCACCCGCGCCGTCGATCAGGCCCGCCAGTCCGGCATTCTCGGCGACAACATCATGGGCCGCGGCTTCCACTTCGACATCCAGTTGGTCGAAGGCGCGGGCGCTTTCGTGTGCGGCGAAGAGACGGCGCTCATCGCTTCGCTCGAAGGCTTCGCCGGCAGGCCGCGCCCCCGCCCGCCCTTCCCCGCGCAGAAGGGCCTCTGGGGCAAGCCCACCAACATCAATAACGTCGAGACCTGGTACAACATCGCCCCCATCGTCGCCCGCGGCCCCGCCTGGTTCAGCGAAACCGGCAGCACCAAGAGTGCCGGCACCAAGGTCTTCTCGCTGGTCGGCAAGATCACCAACACCGGCCTGGTGGAGATGCCCCTCGGCACGCCCCTCAAGCGTTTCATCTACGATGTGGGCGAGGGCGGCTCCGACGGCAAGCCCGTCAAATCCGTGCAGACCGGCGGACCCTCCGGCGGCTGCATCCCCCAGGAAATGTTCGAAACGCCCGTCGACTACGAAACCCTCGCCCAGCTCGGCTCCATCATGGGCTCCGGCGGCATGGTCGTCATGGACGAAGACAACTGCATGGTCGATGTCGCCCGCTACTTCATCGAATTCACCCACTCGGAATCCTGCGGCAAATGCGTCCCCTGCCGTGTCGGTCTCGATAAGAGCATCCGCATCCTCAACGCCTTCACCCGCGGCACCGCGCTCGAATCGGACCTCGACCGCCTCGACGAAATGGGCCGCATGATTCGCGATACCTCCCTCTGCGGACTGGGACAGAGCGCGCCCAATCCGCTCCTCACCACCATGCGCCACTTCCGCAATGAGTTCGAGGACCACATCCGCGCCAAACGCTGCCGCGCCGGTGTCTGCGAGGACCTCGCCCTTTCTCCGTGCGAGAACAGTTGCCCGCTCCACATGAACATCCCGCGCTTCCTTCAGCTCTACCAGGAAGGAAGGCTTGACGAGGCCTTTGAAGCGGTGGTAATCGACAATCCGCTCCCCGCCTCCACCGGGCGCGTCTGCCAGCACCCCTGCGATAATCGCTGCCGCCGGCGATCCGTGGATCAGTCCGTCAACATGCGCGAGGTGCACCGCTTCATCGCCGACTCCTTCTACCAGTCCGACCGCTTCGACGAGATGGCCGCCCGCATCGCCGCGCGCCGCCTGCCTCCCACAGACCGCAAAGTCGCCGTCGTCGGCGCCGGCCCCACCGGCCTCGCCGCCGCCTTCTACCTCGCCCTGCTCGGCCACGAAGTCACCGTCTACGAATCCAACCCCGAGCCCGGCGGCATGCTCCGCTACGCCCTCCCCGAATACCGCCTGCCCCGCCACGTCATCCGCCGCGAAATCGAGCTGATCCGGCGCGTCGGCGTCGAGTTCGTGTGCGGCGTCTCGGTCGGCACCGACGTCATGCTGAACGACCTCGATAACCAGTTCAACGCTGTCTTCCTGGCCATCGGCACCTGGAAAGAAGCCTGGGTCTACCTGCCCGGCACCGAGCTCAAGGGCGTGCTCCCGGCCCTGCTCTTCCTCGAAGGCGTGGCCAAGGCGGAACCGGTGCGGATGGGCACGAAAGTGGTGGTGATCGGCGGCGGAAATGCGGCCATCGACTCCGCCCGCACCGCCATCCGCATGGGCGCCGACGTAACCGTGATCTATCGCCGCGAGCGCAAGGACATGCCCGCCATTCGCGTCGAGACCGACGCCGCCGAAGAGGAGGGCGCGAAGTTCATGTTCCTCGCCACGCCCCACCGCATCGTCGGCGACGCCGAGGGCAACGTCAAGAGCATCGAGGTGGTCAAAACCCGCCTGGGCGAGTTCGACGCCTCCGGCCGCCGCCGCCCGGTGCCCACCGACGAAATCCGCCGCTTCGACTGCGACACCGTCATCCTGGCTGTGGGCGAAACCGTGGACCTCGATTTCGTCCGCGCCTCCGGCCTCCGCATCAAGGAGAACAACACTCTCGAGGTGGACCGCTACACGCTCGAAACCAGCCGCAGCAAATTCTATGCCGGAGGCGACCTCATCAGCGGCGCCTCCAACGTCTCCAATGCCATGGGCTACGGCAAAAAAGCCGCGCGCACGATCGATCGCCGCCTGATGGGTCCCGGCCGTTGGGAAACCATCAACCCGGCGTTCACTTACAGCAACCGCGCTCCCGCCGAGCCCAGCCCCAGCCCGCGCCACATCCTCGAAGAACTGCCCGCCGCCGAGCGCGTGGAGAATTTCGAGGAATGCATGGTAGGCCTCTCCCCCGAGGACGCGCTCGATGAAGCCATGCGCTGCCTGCGCTGCGACATCAAGGATCACCACTAATCTATGGCTGACAAAATTTCCATCCGCATCGACGGCGAGTACGTCGCCGCGCAACAGGGCCAGACCATTCTGGAGGTGGCCCGCGCCAATGCCAAGTACATCCCCACCCTGTGCTGGCTGGCGCACCTCACCCCGGTCGGCGCCTGCCGTCTCTGCATCGTCGAAGTCTCCGGCATCGGCAGGCTGCTTCCCGCCTGCACCACCCCCGTGCAGGACGGCATGAGCGTCACCACCAATTCCGACAAACTGGCGCACTACCGCCGCATCGCGCTCGAGTTTCTCTTCTCCGAACGCAATCATCAATGCGCCGTCTGCGTCTCCAATAACCACTGCGAGCTCCAGGCCATGGCCCAGAAGCTGGGCGTCACCAACGTCCGCTACCCCTATACCTTCCCCAGGATGCCCGTGGATGTTTCGCACGAGCGCTACGTGCTCGATCACAATCGCTGCATCCTCTGTACGCGCTGCGTGCGCGTGTGCGCCGAAGTGGAAGGCGCCCACGTCTGGGATGTCAGCTCGCGCGGCGTTCGTTCCATGATCGTCAGCGAGCTCAACCGCCCCTGGGGCGAGTCCCGCAACTGCACCAACTGCGGCAAATGCGTGCAGTCCTGCCCCACCGGCGCCCTCGCCGAAAAGGGCTTCGCCGTGGAGGAGATGGTGAAACAGGACCGCAACGTCACCCGCCTCGCGTCGCGCCGCGGAGGTGCCGCATGAAACGCATCCGCCTGGCAACCGTTTGGCTCGATGGCTGCTCCGGTTGCCATATGTCCCTGCTCGACATGGACGAGGCCATTATCGCGGTAGCGAATCGCGCGGACCTGGTCTACGGCCCCTTAGTCGACGCCCAGGAGTTCCCCAAGGCGGTGGACGTCACCGTCGTCGAAGGCGCCGTCAGCTCGCACGAAGATCTCGAGAAACTCCGCACCGTGCGCCAGCGCAGCAAGATCCTGGTGGCCCTCGGCGATTGCGCCGTCAGCGGCAACGTGCCCGCCATGCGCAATCAGACCCACACCCGCAAGCTCCTCGAACGGATCTACGTGGAAGGCGCGCAGCAAACCCCGTGCATCCCCGTGGACGGCGTCCCCACCCTGCTCCGTCATGCCGTGCCCCTGCACGAAGTCGTCAAGGTGGACCTGCACGTCCCCGGCTGCCCCCCGCCGGCCCAGGCCATCGCCTTCGTGCTCGGCGAACTGCTGGAAGGCCGCATGCCGAACCTCAGCGGCAAAGTCAAATTCGGATAGATGCCATGAAGAAGATCGTCATTGACCCCGTCACACGGATTGAAGGCCACGCCAAAATCGACATTTACCTGAACGACGAAGGTCGCGTGGAAGACACGCAGTTTCACGTCACCCAGGTGCGCGGCTTCGAAAAGTTCACCGAAGGGCGGCCCTTCTACGAGATGCCCTCCATCACGGCGCGCATCTGCGGCATCTGTCCGGTCAGCCACCTGCTCGCCTCCGCCAAGGCCTGCGACGCCATCATGGCCGTGACGCTTCCGGAAACCGCCGTGAAGCTTCGCGAGCTCATCCACTGCGCCCAGTTCGTGCAGTCGCACGCCCTCAGCTTCTTCCATCTTTCCGCCCCGGACCTCCTCCTTGGTTTCGATTCCGACCCCGCCAAACGCAACGTCTTCGGCCTGATCGAAGCCGAGCCGGAAATGGCGCGCGCCGGCGTGGCTCTGCGCAAGTTCGGGCAGGAGCTGATCGAGGGCCTCGCCAAGGAGCGCGTGCATCCTTCCTGGATTGTGCCCGGGGGCGTCAACGCCCCGCTCTCCGCCGAAGTGCGCGACCGCACCCTCGCCGGACTGCCCAACGCCCGCGCCATCGTCACCCGCACCTTGAGTTTTTTCAAAAGCGTTATGGACCGCTATCGGGAGGAAATCGACCATTTCGGCACCGACCCGACAATGTACGCCGGAATGGTCGACGATGGTGGCAACCTGCAATGGTACGAGGGTCTCCTGACTTTCAAGGACCCCGCCGGCGGCATCGTCGCCGCCGACATTCGCGCCCGCGATTACAGCCGCTTCATCGGTGAAGCCGCCATGCGCGACTCCTACCTGAAGTCGCCGTATTTCAAGCCGCACGGATATCCCGCGGGCATCTACCGCGTGGGTCCGCTGGCCCGCCTCAACGTGGCCGAAGCGTTCGGCACCGAACTGGCCGACGCCGAACTCGCCGAGTTTCGCCAGCGCTGCGGCGCCGTGGCGCACAGCTCCTTCCACAATCACTACGCCCGCCTCGTCGAAGCCCTGCACGGCCTCGAAAAGATCGAGGCGCTGCTCACCGATCCGTCCATCCTCGATAAGCACGTGCGCGCCAAGGCCGGCGTCAACAGCATGGAAGGCGTCGGCATGATCGAAGCGCCGCGCGGCGTCCTCATCCATCACTACAAGGTGGACGAGCACGGCGCCATCCTCTGGGCCAACCTGATCGTCGCCACCGGACACAACAACCTCGCCATCAACAAAAGCGTGGCCCAGGTGGCGCGCCATTTCATCGATGGCTCCGAAATGCGCGAAGGCATGCTGAACCGCGTCTCCGCCGTGGTCCGCACCTACGACCCCTGCCTGAGCTGCTCCACCCACGCCGACGGCACCCTGGACCTCCGCCTCGACCTCTACGGCCCCGGCGGTGACTTCCTCCGCCGCCTCAACTGATCCGTTACTGCCCCGCCGGCACGCGCGGCCCCACCGCCGACATATCGATCGGCACGAAGCCCAGCTTCAGCGCGGGCGATTCCGGCCGCAGACGGAAATCGAACTTCGAAGCGTTCACAAATAGCGGGTCCGCGATCGCCGACCCTTCGTCCTGTCCGCCCGCCCTCCACTCCGCGAAGGATTTCCCCGCGAAGCGAATATCCGCCCCGCGCGTGTCGAAGTACAGGTTCGATTTCATCGCGAACCCGTCGCCCGTCCAATTGCTGCCGAGCAGCCGCCCCTGGTCGAAATACACGATGTTCCGTTCGAAGCTGAATGAGCGGTGCGGCTCGGCGCGCGTGCGCATCAACTGGTTCTCCCGGTTGAACGCGAAAATGTTATTCCGCACCGTGTTGTCGCGCCCGTAGTGCTGGTGGAAGCCCGCGCTCTTGCAGTTGTAGACGATGTTGCTCTCAATTAGCATTTCCGTCGATCCCTCGTCTGGATAAATGCCCCAGCCCCCGTAGGTGAACGACGCGATCCCGTGAATCAGGTTGTTGCGGATGCGCGTGCCCGGCTGCATGCCCAGCGTGTAGATGCCGCCCATGTCGCTCAGCATCTCTTTGCCGATATCGTGCAGGTGGTTGTACTCGATGATGTTGGCCTTCGACTGGTTGGCCCCGTATCCCCACGTCCAACCCACCGAAATGGCCGTGTAGAACAGGTCGTGGATGTGGTTGTGCACGATCTGGTTTCGCCCGCTTTGCAGCACCCAGATCCCCACCGCCGGCGCGTATACCAGGCCGGCATCGTGAATGTGATTGTCGGCAATCGTGTTCTCGAAGTTCTGCTCGCGCTCCCCGGCGAACTGCTGCGGCTCGCCCAGCTTGATTCCTCCGCCGCCCAGGTCGAACAGTTCCGTTGCCAGCACCTTGTTCCGTTTCGAGCCGCGGCCGAAAAAAATGCCGTAGCCCCCGCTGTGCGCTACCGTGCTTTTTTCGATCGTGTAGTCCACCGCGCCCACCCCCACGATCGCTGACGGTGCGGGCGTGGCCGCCTGCGTGTCCGCAAAGCCTTTCTCCGGCATGCTCCAGGCTGCGTGCGCGAACGCGAGGCCGCGGAAGGTCACGTTGTGCACGAACTCGTTCGCCTCCGGCCGGCCTTCCAGCCGCACCAGCGTCACCAGCACCGGCGCCACCACCTCCTCGCTCTGCATGTTTTCGCCCGCCACCGGCCAGTAGGAAACCGTGTCCGCTTTGCGGTCCAGGTACCATTCCCCGGCCGTGTCCAGCCCGTCGGGGGCGTTCTCGATGTAGTAGCGCGCATCCGCCTCTTTATTCGAAGGCCGCGGATCCAGCGTCAGCGTAGCCAGGTGCGCGGCTTCGTCCACAGCAACGATGGGCATGCGGAAATCGGCCCAGGCAAGCAGCCCCACCACTTCCACATTGCCCGCATCCGCCCACGCCTTGCGGATGTCGCTGCCGCGGAAATGAACTCGCAGCGGCTTATCCTGCGGGCTCGCGCCATCCATGCGGTAGAACCCGAAATTGGGCGTCCGCGCCCGTTGCGCCCGCCTCCCGCTGATGAACAACTGCCGGAACGCGAGCCCGCGCGCCGGCGCCGTCCAGATGGATCCCGCGCCTTTCTTCCAGCCCCCGATCACCTGCCCGCCGCTGATCAGCGGCCGCGCCCCCGGCGCCGCTTCCCACACCGTATCGGAATCTTCCGGCGTCAACACCAGCGTCTCGGATAGCCGGTATACGCCATCCGCGATCCGGATCGTGATGGTGCCGCTCCGTCCCGCGCGCCGCTTCGCCCGCGCCGCATCCCGCGCCTCCCCAAGACTGCGGATCGGGCCACCGCTCGAAACGTCTATCGTCTGCGCCCACACCGCGGGCGCCAGCATCAGCAGAAAAACACGGCCGTGCATACCTGTCTCCCGACCCACATGGTAGCGCCGCGATGCGCACGTGCGAGGCCCCCGCTACTTATGCATCGCTAGCTTGACTCGTGGCGCGTCTCGGCTCCGTACAGCGCTCCGCGGTCTTCACTCGCGATCGTCGATCCGTTTTCGAGTTACAGCAACCCGATCTTCTTCAGCAGGGCAGGATATCTCGAGTCCGTGCGGAGGTTATCGACTAATGGCTCGACTTTCAGGACGGTCAGGGAATGACAGTGTTTCTCGGAAGCATTGTTCAGGTACGCGAAGGCCTGGTCTTTGTCGCCCAGTCCCGCATAGACCAATGCCAGATTCCAGTCGAACCATCCGGAGGCATTTAGCTGAAGCCTGCTGGGCATTTCTTTGAGCCGGCTAAGCACGTCAGTAGCCTCGTGACGTCGGCCCGCAATAGCCAGCGTATGAGCCAAAGCGCGCAGATTGCCGGCCTCGATCCCAGGGTCCAGCGGTTTTACGCTCTGGAACTGCGCAATCGCTTGTGCATAGAGTCCCTGGCGCGCGTACACGGTTCCGATGCAATGGCGCGCCGCGACGGAGTTGGGTGTAGTGTCCAGGATGCTTCTAAATTCCTCTATTGCCTGATCGTACCGGCGGGCATAGTAGTGAACGAGACCGACCTGGAGAGTGACGGCGGACGGCATCGGATCGAGTTCCCGGGCTCGAACCGCTTCCCGAAGGGCCTCTTTGAATCTGCCTTTCCATGTCAGCATCCGGGAATAATTCAAGTGAGCGATGGAGTATCCTGGATTTAAATCGATGGCCTGCCGGAATTGGTCCTCGGAGGCCCGCCAGTCCCACAGAAACATGTTCACCTTGCCGAGCGCGTTGTGGGCGTCTGCCAAAGAGTGGTCCAACTGTAGGGCCTTCTCGGCTAGTTCCTTCGCTCTGGCCAGTAACTCCTCGTTAGGCAACTCCACGGCTTGCGCCGACGCATACCAGTCCGCCAGTGCCGCGTATGCCAACCCGGAGCTTGGATCCGTCTGAATCGCCCGTTCGAAATATTCGGCAACCGTTCGATCGTGTTCCCACTCGCCGGCTTCGGCATGGCTCTGGAACCTGCCTTTCAGATAAAGCGAATACGCTTCCAGGTTGCGGGGCTGCCGCCGGACCAGGGATCGCGCGGCTGGCCCTGAAAGCTGTATCCTTAGCGCGTTTACAATCGATCGCGAGATGTCCTCCTGGACCGCAAAAAGGTCACGCAGAGTACCCTCGTAGTTCTGTGACCAGAGAAGATAGCCATCCCTGACCTGAACCAGGCGCGCGTTCACCCGCACACGGTCACCGGAAATTCTGGCGCCCCCTTCCAGCACCGAGCCCACTCCGAGCTTCTGGCCGATTTCGCGGATATCCTGCTGACGGCTCTTGAAGACCGAACTCGATGCGTGCCCCGGAACCCGCAGGCCATCGATGCGACTCAACGCGCCGATGATTTCCTCGGTGAGCCCGTCGCTAAAATACTCGTCTGCCGCGTCCTCGCTCAGGTTGGCAAACGGTAACACCGCGACTCCGGCCTCCAACGTAAACTGGTCCGGCCGGGCACGCCCGAACGCCCAGTAGATGGCAACTCCAATCAGGATGACGCTCGCAATCCCTATCCCCGTCCATACCGGCCGGATCCCGCTCCTGGCGGAGATAGAAGCGGGAACTTCAGGCGGCGAGTTGGCCTCCTCCACCTCCGGCGGCAAGTCTCGAGCGTGAATCGACGGAACGTAACTTCCGCGAGGGAGTTCGATAACCACCGGGTCGCTCGCACCCCCCATGGCGTAATAGTCCACCAGCCGGCGTCGCAAATTGCTGGCCTGCACCCTGACAATCGTGTCCAGCCGCGGGTCGAAGCTCTCCGGCCGTCCGAAGACTTCGGTGCCGATTGTGTACTCCTTGATTTCGTCGCTGTGGCCCCCCACGGTTTTGCGAACGACGAATTTCAGAAAAGCGGAGAGGCGGCCGGCGCCCGAAAACTGGCTGCTCGCCAGTAGCCGGGCCAACTGAGCTTCGATGGAGTCCGGACTCAGAGCATTCCGGGGATGCGGTACGTCGCCCATTATGGGGTCCCTCTGGCGCGCCAGTGCCTCATTCTACCACTGCCGCGCTCGTCGGCCCGGATTTCGTTCGGCAGACAACCCCTTTGTTATCAGTGAAATTAACCGCGAATTCACCGCGAACGATACCGCAAAGAACTGACTTCCAGCCGGCAACGATTGCATTCTGGGGCCGGAGGGAAAAATGCTTTTCCGCACTTTGGGATTTGCTGGGATAGTGTTATTGGCAAGCGCGGCCTCGGCAGCAGATTTGACTTGGGAGCAACTCATCGATCGGGGCGCCGCGCTGGACACAGCGGGCGACTATGCCAAAGCCGCAAAACTGTATCGGGCCGCGAAGACGCTCGCCGCGCATTCCCCCGATCTCCGGCTTGTTCAGACTTTGACCCTTCTCGCCAACAGCGAAGCTAATTCCGGCAGGTGGGGGGAGGCCGAGCGGGTATACCGCCAGGCGCTGACGGTTGCTGCCGCGGTGGTCGGGAAACAGAGCCCCGAATACGCGCTTGTGCTGACGAGTCTTGCAATAGGTTACTGGGAATCCGGCGACCCGGGAAGGGCCGAGCCATTGCTGCGCCAAGCGATTTCTCTATACCTGCCCACCCTGGCGCCCGATGATGCAAAGCTCGCGCTGGCGCGCTCTGGCCTGGGTACGGTGATGTTATCCAAAGCACGTTACCGCGAGGCCGAACTCCTGCTGCGGGAGGCGCTGCAGGTCTTTGAGAGGTATCCCGAACGCTACCCCGCGCCTCTGGCCGCTGCCTTGAGCGACCTCGGTGTTGCCCAGATGAATCTAGGGTACGTCGATGAGGCAAGCGGCCTCATGCAGCAGGCGGTGGAGGTGACCGAAAAGGCCTTCGGGCCGGACCACCCGTCGTTGATCGGCGCACTGAATAATCTGGCGACGGTCTCGGCGGTAGCCGGAAATCACGAGGCAGCCAAGGCAGCTTTTGAGCGAGCGATCGACATTGCACTCAGGCGAATGGGCCCGGAACACCCGAAATATGCGTGGCTGTTACTCAACTACGCGGCCTTCGAACGGAAATCGGGGCACAAGCCCGAAGCCAAAAAGCTGGAGGCCGAGGCCCGTTCCGTGCTCCGCCAAAACGCTCGCACGAACGGAGTGGGGATGACGGTGAATGCTTCAAACTTGCGCCCGAAAGCTGTTTCCGCCGCAGACGCTCGCCCGCTTACCGGCAAACCTGTCGTCAATGCAGGGAATAACACCGGCACGGTCAAGTAATACGCCCGGTGTCCCGTCGGACGCCGGGAATGGCGCCCGGTCCGACCTGACGCGACCCCATCTGGAAGCGGCATCTCGCCTGGAATTCTCCTAACGCTTTACAACCTGAGACGTCTCAGTACTGAGAAGCCTCAATATGGCAAGAACAGACTCGCTTCAAGGATCGCTCGACCTGCTGGTTCTGAAGATTCTGTCGCGGCGGACCGGCCTCCACGGCTACGCCATTATGTCCGCAATCAAGGAGCATTCCCGCGAGGTGCTGCGGGCGGACGAAGGCTCGCTGTATCCGGCTCTGCACCGGATGGAGGAGGCGGGCTGGCTCAAAGCCGAATGGACCAAGCTGGACAAGGGACGCCGATTGCGCGTGTATCGATTGACCGCCGAGGGCAATAAGCGCCTTGCCACCGAGGAATCCCGCTGGCACGCGGTCACCTCGGCGGTAAACCGGGTGCTGAGGACGGTGTGAAATGTCGCTTTGGTCGCGTATCGCCAACACACTCCGCGGCGATCGGGTGCGCCGTGAAATCGACGAGGAACTGCGGTCCCATTTCGAGGAAGCACTCCGCCAGGGCCGCGATCCGAAAGAGGCTCGAGAAGCGTTTGGCTCCCTGCTTCGGGAGCGGGAGGCGAGCCTTGATGTCCGTATCCTCGGCTGGCTCGATTCGCTGCGAGCGGATGTGGTCTTCGGCTGCCGGCTGATTTGGAAGATAAAGGCAACCTCCGCTGTGGCGATCCTGTCGCTGGCACTGGCCCTCGGCTCCTGCGTGTCGGCGTTCCGCATCATTGACGCCCTGCTGCTTCGCCCGTTGCCGATCCGCAACCCGCAGCGGCTGTACCTGCTCGCCCGCAAAGGCTTCGGCCCCGACGGGAGGCTGCGCACCACCGCCAGCATGGAATATCCGCTGTACCAACAGATGCGCGTGGCAGCCGCGAATCAAGCCGGCTTGCTCGCCGTTTCCTACGTGAACCGGCTGGATCTGACTTACACAATCGACGAGGAGAGCGAGAAGGCGTATGTTCAGTACGTCTCCGGCTCGCTCTTCGAGCAGTTCGGCATAAGCCCGGCGCTCGGGCGCACACTCACGGAAAATGACGATCTGACGCCGGGCGCGCACCCCGAAGCCGTGCTTTCGTACGATTATTGGGCGCGGCGCTTTGGACGCGACCCGGCCGTCCTCGGGCGCAGGTTTCGCCTGGCCGGCGTGGACTATGAAATCGTCGGCGTCTCAAGCCGCAAATTCACCGGAACCGAGCCTGGCAAATTCACCGACCTGTTCCTTCCCACAATGATGAACGAAGCCGTGAACCAGCCAACGTCGGCGTGGTTTCGGACGTTTGCCGTTTTGAAACCGGACGCTTCGGCCGAACAGTTCCGCGATCGGCTGAGCCCGATCGTGCAGGCATACCAGGAGGAAATGGCAAAAGGATTCCGGGGCTGGCCCCAGGAGCGCTTGAAGCAGTTGCTGAGCAATCGACTGATTATCGAACCGGCGGCTGCCGGCGTATCGGGCTTGCAGGAGGACTACCGCGTCGCGCTGTTCGCCCTCGGGATCCTGGTGTCGCTGATTCTCATGATCGCGTGTGCCAACCTGGCGAATCTGATGACGGCCCGGGCATCGGCGCGCGCCCACGAGATGGCGCTGCGCGTCGCTATCGGTGCGGGGCGCCGGCGGCTGGTGCAGCTCGTCCTCGTTGAGAGCGCGCTGCTCGCCGTGGCGGGAACGGCATTGGGCGTTGCATTCGCGTGGTGGTCTGCGCCGCTGGTGGTGGGCCTCATCAATCCGACGGATCATCCCGTGCGCCTCGTCCTTCCCGCCGATCTCCGGGTGCTCGCATTTGCGGCGGCGCTCGCCGGCGCTGTCACGATCCTGTTCGGCCTCGGACCGGCCCTGCGGGCTTCGGCTATCCAGCCCAATGCCGCGCTCAAGAGTGCCCGCACAACCACTTCCCGCCGGCGCACCATGAACGCACTCATCGCGGCACAGGTAGCATTTTGTGTTCTGGTGCTCTTCCACGCGGGCCTTTTTACTGCAACCTTCGCACGGCTTTCGCATCAGCCGACAGGTTTCACCGCTGAAGGCGTCATCCATGTAATCGCCAGCGCGCGGCCGCCACAATCGGTCCTCTTCTGGCAGCAGGTCGCGCGGCAGTTGCAGTCCCTTCCGCATGTCGAGACCGCTGCCTTGGCGAGCTTCCCCCCGCTCAGCGGATCGATGCAAGGCGGCTTCGTCGCCGTCAATGGAGGGCAGCCCGGCGGCGCCCTGGTGAGTTTCCTGTCCGTCTCACCCGGCTGGCTTGCCGCTATGAAAATCCCGTTTCTCGCCGGGAGCGATTTCAACGGCACCGACACGTCTCCGGGCCTCGCCATCGTCAACCAGACGTTCGCCAACCTGTATTTTGATGGCGCGGAACCTGTAGGCAGGAGCTTCGATACGAACCGCGACCATGGGATGCGCTGCCGCATCGTCGGCCTGGTGCGCGATTCGCGCTACCAAAACATGCGGGGCCCGGTACCGCCCGTCGTTTACCTGCCCTTTCGGTCGATGGACGCAACCGGCCAGTTCCGAAGAGAGAGTGGCGCTGCGTTTGTCCTGCGCGTTGCCGGACCCGATCCGCTCGCGCTCGCCCCAGTGCTGCGGCGCCAAATCATCCGCGCCCGGCCGGGATTTCTGGTCAGCGCCATCGTACCCCAGACGGAGCTCGTCGAGCAGCAGACTATCCGCGAACGGCTGCTGGCTCTGCTGGCTTCGTTCTTCGCAGCGGTCGCCCTTCTGCTCGCCGGTATCGGGCTGTACGGCGTGCTTCAATATTCGCTGCTCGAACGGCGGCGGGAGCTGGGGATCCGCATTGCGATCGGCGCTCCGCTCCGCGAGATCGTGCGCCGCGCCACCATCGATGGACTAGCGATGGTCGCTGCGGGTGCGGCAGCCGGGCTCTCGCTCGGGCTGCTGTCCGTGCGCTATATCGAATCGTTGTTGTTCCAGGTGAAGGCCACCCAGGCCGCGCCTCTCTTGGTGCCGGTAGCCATCCTGTTCACCGTGGCGATACTCGCGGCCCTTCCAGCGGCGATCGGTGCAGTGCGGATCGACCCGGTTGAGATGCTGCGGTCGGAATAGGAATGACATACCGGTCGCGACAGGTCCCTCCGCCGCACTGCCGGCCTTTCCCAACGCGGTGCATGTCTGGGAAAAACAGGAACTCACCCTCACCTCGGCCCGTTCCTTTTCGAATCCCTACACCGAAGTCACCGTCTGGGTGGACCTCGCCGGCCCCACAAAAAGGAAACAACTCTCAAAGCTGCAAGAGGGCGGCCATCGGCGCGCCGTCGAGCAGGCCAGCCGTAAAATCGTTCCGATGCTGACAAGCAGTCCTAGCCGTCCCGCAGGGCCTCCGTCGGGTCCACCCGAATAGCCCGGCGAGCCGGTCCGGCCGCGGACAACACGCCAATACCAATGATGAAGATGGCGGCCGCCGGCAGGATCCACGGGATATGCCACCCGCCCTCTACTTCGATGTTCAGCCTGCGATGAAGTGCGAACGCGGCCGTGACGCCGAAAACAACGCCGGCGGCGATCTGCCACAGCGCTCGGGCGAAGATGCTCGCCAGCAGTCGCCCCGGTCGTGCGCCCAGCGCCATCCGAATGCCGATTTCGCGCCGCCGCAAGGTGACCGTAAAGGACATGAGGGCGTACAGTCCAGCCGCTGAGAGCGCGAGCACACTCAGCATCACCGTCGCAAGGGCGTAGGACGTCAGGTTGCTGGACATCTGCGTCTCGCCGAGGACCTCGTCAAGACGGCGCACATCAACCAGACGCAGCGCCGGATCGAGGTTCGTGGCGATCTCCTGAAGTCGACGCGACATCTTGGCCGCATCGGGTCCGGCACGCACGGCCAGTTGGGTTGAGCTGCTGGCGGATCCACGCTGCACACCAGGTAACAGCGCTGCCGGAACATACATTCGTCCCTGGGATGTGTTCGCGGGACGGTCGGGAACAACCCCGACGATCTCGTACCAGGGTCCGGCCTCCGAGCCTGGGGCAGGAACCGGCCTGACCCGTCGGCCGAGCGGATTGTTGTCGTGGCCGATCACCTGCCGGATGAACGTCTGGTCCACGATCGCCGTGGTTGCCGCGGCGCCGAAATCACTCCCGTGGAAATTCCGGCCCGCCATCGCCGGGGCGTCGAATACTTCGAAGAAGGTCCGGTCAACCTGATTCGCTCGGACGTAACGTCTGACCCGTGGGCTGCCTGCAGCCCCTTCCTCCATCTCAACGAGCGTCAGAGGCTCCGCGCCGGGCAATGCCGCAGCGAACGTCACCGCAGACGGGCCGAACTCCGCTTCGATTTGGCGAAAGACCTCGGCCTGCAGGCTTCGGACCCGGGAGGCGAACACCACGCTCTGGGAATTGACTGTAAGCCGCGCCGTAAGATAGTTCGTTGCCGCAAATCCGGGTCCAAGAACGGCGGGCCGCAGGTGCCCCCACGCCAACTCGATCGTAGACGGTACCGCAGCCAAAGCCAGGCCGACCTGTGCCACGATCAACGCGGTCCACGTCGCGCCGAGCCGTATTCCAGTTCGACTGCTCAGCGAGCGAAGTGCAGTGGGCAGGACTCGACCGGTGGCCTGCAGGGCAGGTGCCAGGCCGGCGATCAGAGTGGCCAGCACCGTGAGGCCGGCGACGAATAGGCCGGCGCGCCAAGAGAAGTCGAAGTCGACCCAGAACGGGAGCGAGCCGCCCAGCTCCGGAATCCGTCTCACGACCTCTCCTATCTCGGTGAGGATCGGGCTTGTAAGGGCGAGCGCCATGGCGCCCGCCGCGGAGGAGAGCACGAGTACCTCCACGCATAGTTGCACCACGATGCGCGCACGGCTGGCGCCCAGCGCGAACCGCATGGCAAACTCCTCCTGGCGCGTAACCGTTCGTGCGTAGATGAGAATGGCGATGTTCATGCATGGTGGCACGAGCAGCAGGCTGACCAGAAGCAGGATGATTCGCTCCTGCCACGCCAGTTCCCCGCGCTCAACATCGGCGGTAAACGCAAACGTGTAAGGCACGACGCGTGGGCGGCGAGCGTCGCCGCTCGCCGGGACGGTCGCTGGCGGCAGCAGCCCTATGGTCGACAGTTCCGCTTGGGCGCGGTCCAGCGAGACGCCGGGCGCGAGCCGCGCGAACACGACGCCTTGGGGCGCGGCCTCCAGTGAGCCAGAGGGATCCGATCGGAGCGGGATCCAGTAACGGTGGTTCACCGGGAAAGCGAAGCCCTCGGGCATCACGCCGACCACGGTGTGGAGGATCTCGCCGAGCCGCACCGTTCGGCCAATGATCGCACGATCGGACGCGAACCGTGACTGCCACACGTCGTACCCTATCACCACCACAGGCGCCGCAGGGGCGTGCTCGTCTGAATCGGAGATCCACCGCCCCAAGAGCGGCTGAACTCGCGCCAGCCGGAAGCCCGAGGCGGTGATCTCGGCGACGCGTACCCACTCGGCTGGGCGGCCCTCGACCATCAGCCGTCGCTCGATGGTCTGAAAGCCGCCGAGATCCACCACGGACCGAAGCGTCGCGCCCCACCGCTCGAGGTCGCGACGGGGCATATCGGTTCGGCGATGCGCCCCCTCGTCCCAACTCTGAAGAGCGACTACGCGAGCGCCCTCATCGAGCGGCGGCGCGGTACCCCCCATAAATCCGTCGAGAAAGACGAAGACGACCGCGGCGATGGTGATCACGATCGTCATCGCCAGCCCCCCGGCGATCGTGAGGCCCCAGGATCGGCGCAACATGCGAAGTCCTAGCTTGGCGTCGAGCGCGAAGCCGTCGAGCCACGGCAGGCCCGACGCCGCCCGCCACGACTCGCGCAGTTGCGTGGTGCCGCCCAATTGCACGCGGGCGCCCCGGCGTGCATCTTCGACCGCGAGCCCCCGGCGTAGGCCGTCTTCTTCCGCCATCTGGAGGTGGGCAGCCATTTCCTGGTCGAAGTCTGACTCGTCGCGCTCGCGCTGGCGGAAGAATCCGCGAATGCGAGCTGCGATCGTATGGAAGAATGCGAGCACGGTTCAGCTCTCCATCTGAGGGTGCAACAGCCGGCCCATCACGCCAGCGATGCGTTCCCAATTCGCGGTTTCTGCCTGCAGTTGCTTCCGGCCGGCCTTTGTCAGGGAGTAGAACTTGGCCTTGCGGTTGTTGTCGGACACGCCCCACTCTGCCTTGATCCACTTCTTCTGAACCAAACGGACCAGGCACAGGTAAACAGTCCCCTGGTTCACGATCAAGGCACGTTCCCCAACCTGCTCGATGCGAAGAGCGATCCCGTAGCCATGTAGCGGCCCGAGATGCTCCAACGTTTTGAGGACCATCAGGTCGAGGGTGCCTTGAAGAATGGACGACTCGGAATCGGACATGCGATTACCTTTGGGATGTAAAGAGGAGTGTAGCCCTTGTCTTGTGGGATGTCAAGAGGAGCGCGCTTCCGCCGCATTGACACCGCCATCCCGATATCCGATATTTGACTTCGATGCTCAGGAGAAATCCATGAAACACGTGCCGCTGTCCGGATGGTTCGTCGCACTGCTCGGGTGGGCCGCCCTGCCGGCCTTTCCCGCCGCGGTGCATGTCTGGGAAAAACAGGAACTCACCCTCACCTCGGCCCGTTCCTTCTCGAACCCCTACACCGAAGTCACCGTCTGGGTGGACCTCGCCGGCCCCGGTTTCAAGAAGCGCGTCTACGGCTTCTGGGATGGCGGCCGCACGTTCCGCGTTCGCGTGCTCGCCACCGCCCCGGGCGCCTGGACCTGGCGCAGCGGTTCCACGCCGCCCGACGCCGGGCTCGCTGGAAAGTCGGGCACTTTCACCGCCGTTGCCTGGAGCGAAGAAGAGAAGCGGCAGAACACGTTGCGGCGCGGCTTCCTCCGTCCCACCGCCAACCGGCACGCCCTCGAGCAGGCCGACGGCACTCCCTTCTTCGTCATCGGCGACACCTGGTACGCCACCGGCACCAACCGTTTCAAGTGGTATGACGACGACCGCGAGCGCCCCCTCGGCCCCGCCGCCGGCTTCAAAGACTACGTCCGCTACCGCCAGGCGCAGGGTTTCAACTGGGTCAACATCATCGCCGCCTTCCCCAACTGGATGACCGACGGCGCTCCCTGGAACGTGGTCATGAACGACCCCGAGCGCACCACCGTCCGCTCCGCGTGGCTCGAATTCGGCACCGGCAGCGCCAAGAACATGGACAACGAGGGAGGCCGCCCCTTCGAATTTCCGGGCAAGGTCCCCGGCTATGAAAACATGTTCCCCGATGTAGACCGCGTCAACCCCGCCTACTTCCAGTACATCGATCGCAAGATCGACTACCTGAACGAGCACGGTTTCGTCCCCTTCATCGAGGTCTCCCGCCGCGACGCCAGCATGCTCTGGAAGAAATATTACTCGTGGCCCGAATCCTACGCCCGCTTCATCGAATACGTCTGGTCCCGCTACCAGGCCAATAGCACCGTGCTCAGCCCCATCCACCTGGACATCATCAGCCAGTCCGTTTCCCCGGACGATTTCACCGCCGCCATCCGCGTGGTGATGGCGAAGTACGGCCCGCCGCCCTTCGGCACCTTGCTCTCCTCCAACGCCAATCCTTCCACGCTCGAAAACTGGGGCGACGATTCCTGGGTCACGCTCCACCAGACCGGCAACATGCGCGAGCACAACAACTATTGGTACCTGACCGAAATCTACAATGCCGCCAACCCTAAACCCGGGCTCAACGGCGAGCCCTACTATTCCGGTTACGTGGACGCCCGTTCGCAGGGCGGCGGCCGCGGCTACCAGTTCGGCGCGCCCGGCGGCACCGACAAGGACGACCAGTTCGTGCGCTCCTCCATGTATGGCAACTTTCTTTCGGGCGGGCTCGGCGGCCACGTTTACGGCGCCGAAGGCATCTGGGGCGCGGACATCGAAGCGGTGGCGCCCATCAAAATGTGGGACGCGTTTCAGTGGAATTCCGCCGCGCAGATGCGCCACCTCCGCACCTTCGCCATGTCCATCGGCGAGCGCTACCAGGAACTGGTTCCTATCGCCGATCTGGTATCGCCCAACAAGACCGCCGACATCCGTTCCTATGAAGGCTGGGCCTATTGCGCGCGCACGCCGGACCGCAACATCTTCCTCGCGTATTTCGAAAAGGGATGTCCGCGCAGCCAGGTGCGCGGCGCGAAATTGAACAGCCTGTATCGCGCCGAATGGTTCGATCCGCGCAACGGAACCTGGCAGGATGCGGGCTCGGGCTCTCTCCGGTCGAGCGTGATCGGCATCGTCATGCTCCCCGATTTTCCATCCGCCATCGACTGGGGCCTGCGTCTCACCTACACGGGTCCGGCTCCGCCGCAGCAGGGGCGCGGCGGGCGCGGCGAGTGATTGCAAACATGTTTCGAGTTCTGACCCTCGCGCGCGAATTCGGCAGCGGCGGCGCTGCCATTGCCCGCATCGTCGCCGAGCGCCTTGCCTGGCGCCTCCTCGATAGCAGCCTCATCACCGAAATCGGCAGGAAGGTTGAAATCGACCCGGAAGTCCTCCGCCAGTTCGACGAGTGTGTGGACCCGTGGCTCTATCGCCTGGTCCGCAGGTCGCTGATGCACGGCGGCTTTGAAGGTGCGGCGTTCGTCCCTCCCACCGAGCTTCTGAACGCGGAAACTATGGCCCGCCTGACCCACGCCCTCATCCGCGAGGCGCATGAAATCGGCAACTGCGTGATCGTGGGCCGCGGCGGCCAATGCGTGCTCCAGCAGCAGCCCGACGTCTTTCATGCCTTCGTGTACGCACCCTGGAGCGAGAAAGTGGCGAGGATTCACCGCCGCTATGCCGAAGGCGCGGACGCCGAGGAACTCATCCGCGCCACCGACGCGCGGCGCTCCGAATACGTTCACGTCAATTTTCAGTGCAGTTGGAAGGACCCCCACCTCTATCACCTGCTGGTCAGTTCAAGCCTCGGCGAGCAGGCCGCAGCGTCGCTGATCGTCTCCGCTCTCTCGAGCGAACCCGGCCAGGGAGCGTAGCGCATCGCTCGGATTCTACTGGCCGCCCGCGGCCGAAAGTGTTCCTTGGAAACTGGCATAATGGCACGATGCGATCCTGGATCCGCTATTTCGTCTCGATGGCAGTATTTCTCCTGTCCTCGTATGCCTGCGTCTCCATTTTGACGGCAGTTTGGCCATCGGCGGCGCGCGGAACTCGAGATTGGACGAACACCGGCAATTTATGGATCGACGGCGGGTCCTTCCTCTGTGGAGCCTTTGCGGGTTGCATGGCGGATCGGTTTTTCGGCAGAGTCTGGAGGGCGCCAGCCGATCAACCAAGCGAACGTCCCCTGTAGTTCGTCGCGGGAACCAAGTCTCGGTACTGCGGGGATCACCAGTAAGAACGGCTGCTTCGCGCCGGGGAGCGGATGCTGGACGGCGTCTTCGCTGCTGCGGACGCTACGCCGTGCCCGAAGTCGGCGGTTCCCGCCTGACCCAGCCCGCCTGGGCCCGCAGCCGGCGCGGTCCGCGCGAATACCAATCGCCACCCTTGCACACGCAGCCCACGTTGATCCGCTCGCGAACCGGCCCCTTTCAAGGCCACCTCTTTCCGCGCCGCCACTGCTTCGTCAGCCACGGCGAAAACGAGAATCCCGACTTCATGTACCTGGGCGAGGACTGCTCCGGCAAGCGACATTTCGATTGCGTCGGTTTCGTCTGCCGCGTGCTCGGCGGGGTTTTGGGCGGCACGATACATCTTCCTCTCGTCCACTCACGTCGCGCTGGTCTACGAGAAGACCTCCACGCACATCCGGCTCATACACGCCAATGGCGATTCGCGCGGCGTCGAGATCTGCAACTTCGCCTCGGACGCCGCGGCGTGACGCGGGCGTAGTTTTCAGGCGTCGCGCAGCACGGTCATCGGATCGATGCGCGAAGCTCTTCGCGCGGGCAGGTGTCCCGCCACCAGCGCGACCGCGCCCAGCAGCGCGATCATGGCCGCGAACACCGCCGGATCGCGCGGCTCGGTTCCGAACAATAACGAAGCGATGGCGCGGGCCACGATGGCCGAAGCCACGCCTCCGATGGCCAGCCCGGCCAGCGAGAGCCGCAGCGTTTGCAGGAATACGGCCCATTGCACCTGCCACGCCGTCGCGCCTAGCGCCATGCGGATCCCGATCTCCTGCGACTGCCGCGTGACCGAGTACGAAATCACGCCGTAGATGCCGAGCGAAGCCAGGATCAGCCCGAACGCCGCGAAGGCCGAAACCAGCACCACCAGGAAGCGGCGCGGCGAAACGGCGTGGTCCACAATCTGCTGAATTTCGCGAAACTGCGTGCGCGGCTGCCCGGGATTCAAGCTGCGCAGCGTGGACATCACCGCCGGCTCGATGGTCGAAACCGGCAGCTTCGTGCGCACCACCAGCTCGGTGCCCTCGGGCTGAAACTGCGTGATCGCCATATACACCTGCGCGCCGGCCTCGTCCTCCAGGCTGCTCTCCCGCACATCGGCCACCACGCCCACCACGCGCGCCTCGCCGCGGCCGATTCCGTATGCCGTCCTGCCCACCGGATCCTGTCCCGGCCATTCGCGGCGCGCGGCCGCCTCGTTGATCAGGATCGCGTGCTCGGCGGTGGCGCCGTCATGCCAGGAAAGATCGCGCCCGCCGCGCAGCCGCATCCCCATGGTTTCCAGGTACCCGGGCGAAACCACGTAGACGAAAGCGCCGTGCTGTTTGCGATCGTTCACGTTCTCTTTAGCCACGAATCCCCAGCTCCGGTTGCGGTCGAGCGGCAGCATGTCCGTCATGCCGGCCGCTTCGATGCCAGGCAGCGCGCGCACGCGATCCAGAATTTCGTGGAGCACCGGCCCCCGCTTCTCCAGCTTTCCGCCATCGTCGAATTCGATTTTGATGGCGGCGGCGTGCGCGGGCTCGAAACCCGGATCCACGTCCAGCAGCCGCACGAAGCTGCGCAGCAGCAGTCCCGCGCCGACCAGCAGCACGCACGCGAGCGCCATCTCGGAAACCACCAGCGTCGATCGCAGCCGCTCGTGGCCGCGGCCCTGGCTCACGCCTTGCCCGCCGTCTTTGAGCGTGTCCTGCAAATTGCCGCCCGAAATCCGGAAGGCCGGAGCAAGTCCGAAAATCACGCCGGCGGAAATCGCGATCAGGACCGTCCAGCCGAGCGCGGCGCCGTCCACCCGCACGGTGGAGAGCAGCGGCAGCGCCATCTGGCTCTGGCGGGCCAGGTACGTGGTCACCCCCCACGCGAAGAGCAGGCCGAACAGCGCGCCGGCGCCCGATAGCGCCAGGCTTTCGGTCAGCATCTGCCGCGCCAGCCGCGCGCGCCCCGCCCCCAGCGCGGTGCGCAGCGCGAACTCCTTCGCCCGCGACATGGTCCGCGCCAGCATCAGGTTCGAGACGTTGATGCAGACGATCAGCAGGATCAGCCCCACCGCGCACCAGAGCACGACCAGCGACCGGCGCAGCTTGCCGCTCACGCGCTCCTGCAAACTCGAAAGCGCGGACTTGTAGTCGGAATACCAGTCGCGGTTCGCTGCCTTGAGCTGCGGAAACAGCAGGTCGGCTTCCGCCTGCGCCTGCCCCAGCGATACGCCCGGTTTCAGGCGTCCCACCACCGCCACCGTGTTGCCCCAGGTTCGCCAGAAATCGGGAAACGCGGGCACGTAGATATCCACTTGCATGCCGGGCGAGAAGACGGTACCGAAATCGAAGGACTCGGGCAACACTCCGATCACCGTGATCGGGCCGCGGATGTCCTCGGGCGAGGCCGTGACTTCGATCGTGCGCCCCACGATTTGCGGGTCCCCGCCGAACTGCCGTTCCCAGAAGCGGTGGCTCAGCAGCGCCGCGGAGCGTCCGCCCCGGCGGCATTCCTCCGGTATGAACAGCCGTCCCAGCTCGGGCTTGACCCCCAGCATCGGAAAGAAGTTCTCCGCCACCTGCACACCCACGATGGGCAGCGGCTCGCCCCGTCCGGTAAGTTTGTATTGGATGGAATTGAAAAAGGTCTGGTAATCGGTCACATCCGCGAAGGACCGGTTGTGCTTGCGGAATTCTTCGTACGCCGCGATCGTGTACGTCTGGTCGGAAAGGCCGCCCTTGCCGCCGTTGCCCGCAAACCAGACCAGTCGATCCGGCTGGTGAAAAGGAAGCGGACGCAGCAGGATCGTGTTCACCACGCTGAACACTGCCACGTTCGCGCCTACGCCGAGCGCCAGCACCAGGATCACCACGCCGGCAAACGCGCGGTCGCGCCGCAGCGTGCGCAGCGTATAGCGCAGGTCCTGGCGCAGCACCTCGAGGGCCGGCAGGGTGCGGGCTTCGCGGTGCCGCTCGGCGGCCTGCGCCACGCCGCCGAACCGCACCAGCGCCGCACGGCGCGCCTCTTCGGGCGTCATGCCGCGGCGAAGATTCTCTTCCGTCGCGGCCTCCAGGTGCGAGGCAATCTCGGTGTCCAGATCGCGGTCGAGCGGCTCGCGGCGAAATACGGCGAGCACGCGATTCCAAAACTGCCGCAGGCCGTCGATCATGATTCGCCGCCTTCCGTGGGCATCGCGAGCACTCGCCCCATGAGCCCGGAGAGCCGCTGCCAGTACGCGGTGTCCCGCGCAAGTTGCTTGCGGCCGCGCGCGGTAATGGCGTAGAACTTGGCCTTGCGGTTGTTGTCGGAAACGCCCCACTCGGCGGAGATCCAGCCGCGCTGCTGCAGCCGGATCAAGGAGGCATAGATGGTGCCCTGGTTGAGCAGCACCTCTTCGCCGCTCACCTGCTCAATCCGCCTCGCGATACCATAGCCGTGCAGCGGGCCCATGCCGGCCAGCGTCTGCATCACCATCAGGTCCAGGGTTCCCTGGAGAAGCTCGAGCCTGTCTTTGCCCATTCCGTCGCCCCCGTGTGGCATCACCACACGAGAGCTTGGACGAACGCAGCCGGCAAAGGTTACGAAACTCGATTTTTTTCGCTACGCGCGGGTGTCCACGGAGCCTACGCGCTGCGCCTCGAAGGCGGCAATCGCGTCTTCCTGCTGGAGGATGTAGCCGAGTTCGTCCACGCCTTCCACCAGGCAGTGCTTGGAAAAAGCGTCTACCGGGAAGGTGACGTTGGTGCCGTCCGGCGTGGTCAGCGTCTGGTTGGCGAGGTCGATCTTCACGGTGGCGTTCGGGTCCCTCTCCACCGCTTCGAACAGGGCCGCGTGCACGTCCGGCGAAACCACGATGGGGAGCAGCGAGTTCTTGAGCGAGTTCTGTTTGAAGATATCCGCGAACGAGGTGCTGATGACGGCGCGGAACCCGAACTGCGTCAGCGCCCACGGCGCATGCTCGCGGGAACTGCCGCAGCCGAAGTTGTCGCCGGCCAGCAGCACCTGCGCGCCCTGGACCCGCGGCTGGTTCAGAATGAAATCCGGGTTGGGATTGCCCTGCGCATCGTAGCGCCAATCGTTGAACAGTTGCTTGTCCAGTCCCTGCTTGGATGTGGTCTTGAGAAAGCGCGCGGGAATGATCTGGTCGGTGTCGACGTTGTTCGCCGGCAGCGGCACCATGCGGCTTTCGAAGTTGGTGAACGGTTTCATAGCAGTGTCCTCACATCGGTGACCACTCCGGTCACGGCGCTGGCGGCGGCGGTGAGCGGGCTTGCCAGGAACGTGCGGCCGCCTTTGCCCTGCCGGCCCTCGAAGTTGCGGTTGCTGGTGGAAACGCTGTACTGTCCGGGCGCAAGCTGGTCGCCGTTCATGGCGATGCACATGGAGCAGCCGGGCTCGCGCCATTCGCATCCCGCTTCGCGGAAAACCTCGGGCAGCCCCTCGGCGATGGCCTGCCGCTTGACTTCCTGCGACCCCGGCACCACCATCACCCGCACCTTCGGATTGACCTTTCGGCCTTTCAGCAGCGCCGCGGCCGTGCGCAGGTCGGAGATGCGCGAGTTGGTGCAGCTTCCGATGAAGACCACGTCGATGGGATGGCCGAGCAGCGGCTTGCCGCCTTCGAGACCCATGTACTTGAGCGCCTTGGCGATGGCGTCGCGCTCCATCGGGTCGCTGACGGCGGATGGGTCGGGCAACGCCGCGGTGATCGGCATGCCCATGCCCGGATTGGTGCCGTAGGTGATCATGGGCTCGAGCGCGTCGGCGTCGATGGTGACGGCGCGGTCGTAACCCGCGCCTTCGTCGGTCGGCAGCTCGCGCCAGCGCGCCACTGCCGCATCCCACGCCTCGCCTTGAGGCGCGTGCGGCCGGCCCGCGAGGTACTCGAACGTGGTGTCGTCCGGCGCGATCAGGCCGGCGCGCGCGCCGCCCTCGATCGACATGTTGCACACCGTCATCCGCTCTTCCATGGAGAGCGCGCGAATGGCGTCGCCGGTATACTCGAACACGCTCCCGGTGCCGCCGCCGACGCCGATTTGCGAAATCAGCGCCAGGATGATGTCCTTGGCCGAGACGCCCGGCCGCAGCTTCCCGTCCACGCGCACCTCGAACGTTTTCGACTTGCGCTGCAGCAGGCACTGCGTGGCGAGCACGTGCTCCACCTCGCTGGTGCCGATGCCGAACGCCAGCGCGCCGAAAGCTCCGTGCGTGGCGGTGTGGCTGTCGCCGCACACCACCGTCATGCCGGGCTGCGTCAGGCCGAGTTCGGGCCCGATGACGTGCACGATGCCCTGCCGGTCGCTGTGAATGCCGAGGCAGCGGATGCCGAATTCGGCGCAATTGGTTTCGAGCTGCGCGAGCTGCTTCGCGGCGATCGCGTCCACGATAGGAAGCGAACGGTCCGTGGTGGGAATGCTGTGGTCCGCGGTGGCGATGGTCAGGTCCGGCCGGCGCACCTTCAGGCCGCGTTCCCGCAGGCCGTCGAACGCCTGGGGCGAAGTGACTTCATGCACCAGGTGGAGGTCGATAAACAACAGCGTCGGCGCACCCGGCTGTTCGTGTACGACGTGCGCATCCCAGAGTTTTTCAATGATGGTTCGAGCCATAGGATCTCTCTGATGAAAGCTGAGCGCGCGGCCGGTAAGCCGCGCGCTCAGCCGATCGCGGCGCACACAGCCTGGCCCACCTGTACGGTGGTTGCCGGCGCGCCCGAAGGTCGTAAATCCGCGGTGACTTTGCCGCTCTCGAGGACGGCCTCGATGGCCTTGTCCACTGCCGCGGCCTCCTGCTTTAATCCGAAACTGTATTCGAGCATGGCCGCCACCGAGCCGATCGCACCCAGCGGATTGGCCTTGTTCTGCCCGGCGATATCCGGCGCCGAGCCGTGCACCGGCTCGTACAGCCCCACCCACGCGCCCGAAGGCCTGCGGTCTCCGATGGAGGCCGACGGCAGCATTCCGATCGACCCGGCCAGCACCGCCCCTTCGTCGCTGAGGATGTCGCCGAACATGTTCTCGGTCAGCACCACGTCGAAGCGACGCGGGTTCAACACCAGTTGCATCGCGCAATTGTCCACCAGCAGGTGGTCCAGTTCCACGTTGGGAAATTCGCGCGCGATCTCCGTGACCACGCGCCGCCAGAGCTGCGAGTTTTCGAGCACGTTGGATTTATCCACCGACGTGACTTTGCGGCGCCGCGATACCGCCAGGTGGAAGGCCATACGCGAGACGCGCTCGATTTCCGCGCGCGTGTAGGTCATGGTATTGACCGCCCGCGTTTCCGCGCCGTTTTCGGTGATGCCGCGCGGTGTCCCGTAGTAAATACCGCCCGTCAGTTCGCGGACGATAATCATGTCGGTGCCTTCCACCAGGTGGTTCTTGAGAGGGGACGAATCGAGCTGCGAGGCGTAGGCCCGCACCGGCCGCAGGTTGGCATAAACTCCCAACGCTTTGCGGATCCCCAGCAATCCTTTTTCCGGCCGCTTTTCGGGCGGCGCATTATCGAACTCGGGAAGCCCCACCGCGCCCATCAGGGTAGCGTCGGCTTCGCTCGCGAGGCGCGCGGTTTCGGCGGGCAGCGGCTCTCCGGTTTTGTGGATCGCCACGCCGCCCAGCAGCCCCTCGGTCAGTTCCAGTTCGTGATTCCATTTCGCGGCCACGTGCCGCAGCACGCGCACCGCTTCTCCGGTTACTTCCGTGCCGATCCCGTCGCCCGGCAGCACCAGAACTTTCAGCTTCATGCGTTAATCCGCCGCCACGCCGAGGGCTCCCTGGCCCTCCTGGATGAGGGCCGCGATCTCGCGATCCATCAATCCCTTCTTGCGGTGATCGGCCACCGCCGTGAAGCGCTGGTACAAATCGTCCAACTCCGCCCGGGTCAGATTGAAGCCCAGTTCCTTGGCCCGCTGGTTGAGCGCGTGCCGGCCGCTGTGCTTGCCCAGCACCAGCTTGCCTTCGGGCACGCCCACCGTGCGCGGATCGATGATTTCGTAAGTCGATTTCTCTTTCAGGTAGCCGTCCTGGTGAATGCCGGCCTCGTGCGCGAAGGCGTTCGCCCCCACGATGGCCTTGTTCGGCTGCGGCCCGAAGGTAATGATGGAACTCAGCAGTTCGCTGGCCGAGTACAGGTGCTCGGTGTGAACCCCGGTGTGATACGGGAAGACATCGGCCCGCGTCTTCAGGATCATCACCACTTCCTCGAGCGAGCAGTTCCCGGCGCGCTCGCCGATGCCGTTGATGGTGCACTCGATCTGGCGCGCCCCGGCTTCGACCGCCGCCAGGGAGTTTGCCACCGCCAGCCCCAGGTCGTCATGGCAGTGCACGCTCACGATGGCGCAATCGCCGAGAGCCCGAGCAATCCGGCCGATCAGGAAACCGTACTCTTTGGGGGTCGAATAGCCAACCGTGTCGGGAATGTTGACCGTGCGCGCGCCCGCCGCCACCACGGCCTGCGAGATCTTTTCGAGAAAATCGGGCTCGGTGCGGGCCCCGTCTTCGGCGGAAAACTCCACGTCGTCCACGTGCCGCCGCGCCAGCTCCACCGCCGCCACAGCTTCTTCGAGCACCTGCTCCTGCGACTTCTTGAGCTTGAACTTGAGGTGAATGGGACTGGTGGCGATAAAGGTGTGGATGCGCGGGCGCCGCGCGTGAGTGAGCGCCTTGGCGGCGCGTTCGACGTCGAGTGTGCAGCAGCGCGCGAGCGCCGCCACGTTGGCCCACGGGAATTCACGGCTGACCGCGTCCACCGCTTCGAAATCCCCTTCCGAGGCGATCGGGAACCCGGCTTCCAGTATGTCCACACCCACATCGACAAGCTTGCGGGCCATCCGCAACTTTTCGGGAACGGTCATGCTGCAGCCCGGCGACTGCTCGCCGTCGCGCAGCGTCGTATCGAAGATGTATACGCGATCGCTCATATGGACTCGTTACGAGCCATTATGCAGCCTCTCTGTCTGATTTGGCAAATTTATAATTTTGGAGGCTGGTATAATATTCTGTAATGGAGTTCTACCCCCTCCACGTCTTCCAGACGGTGGCCAACGAGAAGAGCTTCTCGCGCGCCGCCGAAAAGTTGCGCAGGACTCAACCGGCGATCTCGCTCGCGCTACAGCGGCTCGAACAAGAGATCGGAGAGCGGCTGATCGACCGTTCCGGCAAGGAGCTGATCCTCACCGACGCGGGGCGCACGGTGCTCGACTATGCGCGGCGCTTTGAAAGCCTGCAATCCGAGCTGGACAACTCGCTGGCCGAATTGCGCGACAACTCGGCGGGGCGGCTCACCATCGGCGCCAACGAATCCACTTCGCTTTACCTGCTCCGGCATATCGAGCGGTATCGCGAGCTGTATCCGAAGATCAAAGTGCAGGTGCGGCGCAGCCTTTCGAGCAAGCTGCCGAACGAGCTGATCGACGGGAACCTGGAACTGGGTGTAGTCAGCTACGATCCGGCCGACGAGCGGCTCAAGTCCAAGATCATCTACAACGATGCGCTGGCCTTCGTGGTTTCTCCCAAGCACCGGCTGGCGCACCGGCGCACGGTTTCGATCGTGGATTTGGGCTCGGAGAATTTCATCGCGCACAACGTGATCTCTCCATACCGCGAGGTGGTGCTGCGGGAGTTTCACACGCACAAAGTGCCGCTGCGCATGGACGTGGAGATGCCGACGATCGAGACGATCCGCAAGCTGGTGCAGAAGGACATGGGGGTGGCATTTCTGCCGCGCATGTGCGTGGAGCAGGAAATCGAGCAGAAGACGCTGTGCGAAGTGCGGGTGAAGGAGTTACACGTAGAGCGCAAGATCCGGCTGCTTTACCCGACTCGCCGCGGGCTCAGCCACGCGGCCCGCGCGTTTCTCGAAGTGGTGGGTTGAAAGGCTGTTTCATTGTTTGTTAGCGGCGTTGCGGCGGCCGGGGCAATCGGACTTTTCGCCGTGCGTATCCGGCCGCCAGTGAATCGAGCGGCATCTTCATTGCGCATTGGAATAGCTGGATGGCGTTACTCTTACGCTATCGATTCGATGACTCGCTCTCTGAAACCCGATGGGACGGCGATAACCGCTATCCGCACTCCAAAGGATGTTATGGGTTCGAACCCAGGATCTCCCCGCCGGCTCCATCTACGGGAGTGGCAGCCGTTCGGCCGTTCACGGGCTTACGGGAAGCTCAGTTCCACCGAAATTGCAACGCTTGCTGGCCAGCAAGAAGAACTTTGTGTTGCGGCCGGCGTCGGGTGGAGCGCGCGGCCTCCAAATACGACTCTACAGTAACAGGCGAAGCAAGCGCCGCAGCCGGGGGGCGGGGACAAGCTATTGAGAAGGAAGCGCAAATATTTTCCGAAGTGGTGAACCGCCGGGAACAAATCGGCCGCGGGACGGCTGGTCAACCTGCCTGCCCTTTCGGCTTGCGGCGGGGTCCTATGTAATGGAAACGCACTAAGAAGATGTTTCTGCCTTTGCCGTGGTTCGCAACCTTGAGCAAATCGACGACGCCGAGGAAACCCGACTCGCGCGCCAACTCCGGTGTAATATCGGGAAGGCCGATAGGCTTGATGGAGTCCACGACAATGTGACCTTCCTCCATGGGATAGCGGCCACCTACTTTGACGTGCGGACGCATCCACATGCGGACGCTACACGCAATCTCTCCACGACGAACTCCTTCGCGGAGACGCCTGGTAAACACCATGAGGAGAGTCTACACCTGACGCCGCGACCCGGTTTCACACCTTCGCCAGGCTCTCCACGTACTCCATGGGACAGCCGACACCCTCAACCTTCACTCCCAATTCCCGCATCACGTCGATCGCAACCATCCGCCGGTAAGCGTTGAACGTAATCACGTGCGCAAACATTCCGCCAAACGTAAAGGTCTCCGGCGGTTCGCACAGGGCGTCCACAAATGTATCCAGCCAGGCGCCGCGGTTGCGGACATGGGTGAGCACACTGTGGAAGGCGGCGTCGGCTTTTTCGAGGCGTGCCAGCATGGTGGAAGGGGTGCGGTCCTGCGGCGGGGCGTTGTCCAGAAGCGGCGTGCTGCCGCCCGTAATTGCCGCGGCCCAGGCTTCCTTGGTTTGCACCATGCGGTCCAGAAGCTGGCGGAGGCTCCGATCCGGTCCATCCCACGGAAATACATGGATCGCGTTTTTCAAAGGGCGGTCCAACTGTGCGTCGTCAAGCGTCTTCGCCACATCCAGAAGACGTCGCGTATGCCAGGACTCCTGGCCGGAGAAGATATCGAACAGATCCATAGATCGACCGTTTCCTTTCTTGTCATCCGTACCCGCGTGGTGGTGAATTCCATTGGCGGCGTGGAGGTGGGTGAAGGTCGCCCCCATGCGCCGATAGAGGCTCGGCGAAACGCCGAAGGCCTTCCGGAACGCCCGGGTGAATGCCTCGAGCGATCCGTAATTCGCGTCGAGACCGATTTCAGTGACCGAGAGTTGCGTGCGTGACAACTGCCATGCCGCCCTCTCGAGCAGCAGGCGGCGGCGCAGGGCAGCCGGCGTCTCCTCGATCATCGCGCGAAACACACGATAGAACTGCGTCCGGCTTCGATACGCCTGCCGGGCGAAATCGCCGGCATTCGGCTGCCGGTCGAGCGAGTCCAGAACGATTTGGCGTAGGCGTTGCGCTTCGTCCACATAAGGAACTTACCACTTCAAAGTCCACGTTCGCCTGACCGGCAGTCCCAAAATCGAGGTGAGATCTCGCCGGCATCCCATCCCGGGGCGGCGAAGTGTGAGAATAATTTGCGGAGGAGGCGATCCGGATGATTGTGTGGTTGGCGGTGGCGGCGCTTTGGCTGCAGGGCGACTCGATGAACCGGCCTCCGGTGCTGATTCAGAAGTGCTCAGCGCGGTATACGGAAGAGGCGCGGGCGGCGAAGCTGGAAGGCATTGTGCTGGTGTCGGTGGAGATCAGTACCGAGGGGCGGGCGGAGCAAGTGAAAGTGGTGCGGTCGCTCGGAAAAGGGCTGGACGAGAAGGCCGTGGAGGGCGTGCGGCAGTGGCGCTTCAAACCTGCGCTCGAGGACGGTAAGCCGGTGGTGAAGCCCGCGACCATTGAGGTGGCCTTCCGGCTGGACGACACGGGCGAAGCCTGCCGGTAGAGTCTACGTCCAGCGGCGTAGCCGATGGCGCCTGTGCGACTTACTACAACTTACTCCTGGCCGGCGAGCACGATGGTACGGCCTTCAGCCAATACCCGGAAGGGGCGAAGTCTGCTATACCGGAATGCGTAACCGGAGGCAAGCATGACAAACAGACGGGCATTTCTGGCCGCGACGGGAATCACGGCCGCCGCCGCGGGACGGGCGGTGGGAGCGAACGACAGGATTCGCATGGGAGCGATCGGCGGGGGGACGCGGGGCAGCTACATGGCGCCGATTTTCGCGGCAAACGTGGACTGCGAAATGGCGGCCGTGTGCGACGTGTTCAAGCCCAACCGGGACCGGACGGCGGCGGCGCTGCCGGGCAAGCCGGACACCTACGTCGATTACCGGCGGGTGCTCGAACGCAAGGATATCGACGCGGTGCTGATCGCGGCGCCCGACCACTGGCACGCGCCCATGATCGTGGAGGCGTGCCAGGCGGGTAAGGACGCCTATTGCGAGAAGCCGCTATCGAACAGCATCGAAGCTGCGTGGAAGGCCGTGGACGCGGTGCGGCAGTCCGGGCGCGTGGTGCAGATCGGGCTTCAGCAGCGAAGCTGGGACCATTTCCAGATGTGCGCGAAGTGGGTGCAGGAGGGCCGGTTCGGAACCGTTTATCACGCGCAACTGCACTGGGCCGGGCACTACAGCCGCGAGCCGGAAGCGCCCACCGATCCTCCGGCGGACCTCGACTGGGAGTTGTTCCAGGGCCCGGCCGCGCGCAAGCCGTATTCTCCCGGCCGGCAGCGAAGCTGGCGCGGTTACTACGATTACGGCGGCGGCATCATCACGGACCAGGGAGTGCACATTGCCGACCTGGTGCACTGGTACATGGGTGCGCGGGAACCGCGCAGCGTGACGGCGTCGGCGCAGTGGGTCCGGGTGGCGAAGCCGAATCCGGAACAGCCGCCCGATACCTTCGCCATCACCTGGCAATACGACAAGTTCGTGATGAGCTACGCCAACACCTTCATGCCAGTGCCGGAGTACAACGCGGATCACGGCACTTACTTTTACGGCACAGCCGGCTCGCTGCACGTGAATCGCACCAGTTATACGGCGCGGCCGCTGCCGGGGCGGGCGCCGGCGGCGGGCCAGCCCGTGCCGGCTGCGCCGTTCGAAGCCGTCAACCAGAGTTTCCGCTATGTGGGCGGGCCCTCGGACCAGGCGCATGTGCGCAACTTTCTGGACTGCGTGAAATCGCGGCAGAAGCCATTGACGGACGTCGAGACCGGTTTCACTTCCACGCTGCCGCTGCTGCTGGGGGTGCTGGCGGTGCGCACGGGAAAGATGTATGCGTGGAACGGCAAAACGGCGGTGCCCGCATGAACCGCAGACAGTTCGTGCAGGGCGCGGCGGCGGGCGCGATGGCCTCCGCGGCGCAGGCACAGGCGCCGGGCGCGGGGAAGACGATCGGCATCCAGGCGGGCGCGGTTTCGTTTGTGGACGAAGGCGTCAACCAGGTGCTGGACATCGTGCAGCAGTCGGCGCACGTGAACACCCTGTTTCTGGCAACCTTCACTTACGGCCGGGGCATCGCCGGGCGGCAGGTGCCGGGACAACCGCTGCCGGACCACGGGAAGCAGGAGTACGACACCGACACCTTCAAAGGCGGCAGTTACACGCGGATCCATCCACAGTATTACCGGGACACGGCGATCCGCGATTTCCGCGCTCCGGACTTCGGAGATTACGACTTACTCGAAGCGGTGGTTCCGGAGGCGCGAAAGCGGGGCATGAAGAGTATCTGTTGGTTCGAGGACGTGTGGAACGCGAGCGTGCCCAACATCGCGCAGGCACAGGAGCGGCGCTTTGACGGCAGCAACGCCACCACCCTGTGCTTCAACAATCCGAATTACCGGAACTGGCTGCTGGGAATGGTGGAGGATTACACGCGGTCGTACGATATCGACGGGATCATGTGGGGCTCGGAACGGCAGGGGGCGTTTGCCAATGCGCTGGGCGCGAGCCACGGCGGAGGAGGAGGAGGCGTCGCCCGTACCACCTGCTTCTGCCCGTTCTGCGAAGCGAAGGCGAAAGCGCGCGGCGTGGATCCGGCCCGCGCGCGCGCCGGGTTTCAGGCGCTGTCCGGGCTGGTGGATGCGGGACGGCAGCGGCGGCGTCCGGTGGACGGTTACTTTGTCACGCTCTGGCGGGCGATGCTTCGCTATCCCGAGTTACTAGCCTGGGAAATGCTGTGGACCGACAGCCTGCGGGAAACTTACTCCGCCATTTATAATAAGGTTAAGTCCATCAAGCCGCCGGTGGGGGTGGGCTGGCATATCTGGCACAATAACTCATTCAGCCCGATTTACCGCGCGGAGCAGGACCTTTCGGAGCTCAGCCGGTACTCCGATTTCCTGAAGATGGTGATGTATCACAACTGCGGCGGGGAGCGGATGGCCAGTTACATTCAGAGCGTGGGCCGCACGCTGTATGCCGATGTGCCGCCGCAGGAACTGCTGGACTTCCACTACCGCGTGCTGGACTACCAGCAGGAGAAACCGCTGGCGGACATTCCGAAGACCGGCCTCTCTTCCGATTACGTCTACCGCGAGGCGAAGCGAGCGAGAGAAGGGCTGAACGGAGCCAAAACGCAGTTGTGGCCGGGCATCGACATCGACATTCCGACCGGCCAGGCACAGAGCAAATGCACGCCGGAGGGCACGAGGGACGCGGTTCGCGCAGCCTTGCGCGCGGGCGCCGACGGGGTTTTGCTTTCGAGGAAATACTCGGAGATGAAGCTGGCGAACCTGCGGGGCGCCGGAACCGCGATCCGGGAAGCGGGCCTCGCGTGAAGCACGGGTCCCCTCCTTTGGTTCGCCCGCGCTTCTATACGACTCTATACTTTCGCGTCATCGCCGGCATCGTGCTGGGCGTGGCGCTGGGGTTCGCGTATCCCGAGACGGGAGCGGCGATGAAGCCGCTGGGGGACGGCTTCATCAAGCTCATCCGCATGATGATCGCCCCCATCATCTTTCTGACGGTGGTGGGCGGGATCGCTAACATCGGGGACATGCGGCGGCTCGGACGAGTGGGGCTGAAGGCGCTGTTGTACTTCGAGGTGGTCACCACCTTTGCCCTGCTGGTGGGCCTGGTGGTGGTGAAAGTGGTGCAACCGGGGGCGGGGGTGAACGCCGATCCGGCCACGCTCGACGCCGGCGCGGTGAGCCAGTACACCGCTTCCGCGCAGCAGTTGCACGGGGTGGATTTCATCCTCAACATCATCCCGGATGCGCTGGTGGGCGCGTTCGCGCGGGGCGAGATTCTCCAGGTGCTGCTGGTGGCCATTCTGTTCGGAGTGGCGCTGGCATCGTACGAAGGGCGGCGGCGCGTGCTGGAAGCGGTGGAGGCGCTGACGCACCTGACGTTTCGCGTCATCGGGCTGATCATGCAGGCGGCTCCGCTGGGCGCGTTCGGCGCCATGGCGTTCACGATCGGCAAGTACGGGCTTGGCACCCTGGTTCCGCTCGGCAAATTGATGCTGTGCGTGTATCTCACCTGCGTGCTGTTCGTGTTTCTGGGGCTGGGGGCGGTGGCGCGGCTGCACGGTTTCAGCATCTGGAAATTCGTGAAGTACATCAAGGAGGAGCTGCTGATCGTGCTCGGAACCTCCTCTTCGGAGGCGGCCCTGCCGCGGCTCATCCTGAAGCTGGAGAGGCTGGGATGCGCCAAATCCGTGGTGGGGCTGGTGGTGCCTTCGGGCTACTCCTTCAACCTGGACGGCACGGCGATCTACCTGACCATCGCTGCGCTCTTTGTGGCGCAGGCGACGAACACGCATCTCACCGCCAGCCACGAATTCACGCTGCTGGTGGTGTTGATGCTGACCTCGAAGGGTGCGGCGGCGGTGACGGGCGGCGGCTTCATCACGCTGGCGGCGACGCTGTCTTCCCTGGGCACGGTGCCGGTGGCGGGAATCGCGCTGCTGCTGGGCGTGGACCGTTTCATGTCGGAGATGCGGGCGCTGACGAACCTGGTGGGCAACGGCGTGGCGACCATCGTGGTGGCGATCTGGGAGCGGTCCTTCGACCGGGCCCGCGCCGAGCGAGTGCTCAACGGCGAAGACGTGGTGGAGGAGCCGGACTACGAAGAGACGCATTCCTGAAGCGACGGTCATCCGTGCAGGAAGTCCTCGCGGCGAAGGCCCAGGCGCGCGAGCCTGGAGGACAGCGTGGTCGGCTTGAGGTCGAGGAGTGCCGCCGCGCCGTTGCGGCCGTAGATTTTGCCGCGGGCCTGGCGGAGGGCGGCGACGATCAGGTCGCGCTCGCGGTCCTTCAAGCCGGATAGCGCGGCGGGTGCGGCTGCCGGAGGCGGAGCGAGGGTTCCCCGCGATTCCAGGTTCAGCGCGAGCGCACCGTGCGCGGCCAGAATCGCCGCCCGCTCGATGACGTTCTCGAGTTCCCGCACATTGCCCGGCCACGGGTACCGTTCGAGCTCGGCAAGCTGTTCGCGGCTGAGCGAGGGAGTGGGGATGGCCAGCTTGCGGGCGGCGATTTCGAGAAAGTGCAGGGCCAGCGGGACGATGTCCTCCGGGCGCTCGCGCAGGGGCGGAATTTCGATAGGGAAAACGCTCAGGCGGTAGTAGAGGTCGAGGCGGAAGCGGCCCTCGGCGGCCTCGCGCTCGAGGTTGCGGTTGGTGGCCGCGATCAGCCGGACGTCCACCGTGCGGGTGCGGTCGTCGCCCACGCGCTCGAACTGCCCTTCCTGGATGACGCGCAGCAGCTTGCCCTGGAGGTCCGGCGGGATCTCGCCCACCTCGTCGAGGAACAGGCTGCCGCCATCGGCCAGTTCGAAGCGTCCCACGCGGTCTTTGATGGCGCCGGTGAAGGCGCCGCGAACGTGGCCGAAGAACTCGCTTTCGAACAGCTCTTTGGGGATGGCCGCACAGTTGACGCGGACCAGGGGCCTGGTGGCGCGGCCGCCGAGGTCGTGCACAGCCTGCGCCACGAGTTCCTTTCCGGTGCCGGACTCGCCGCAGATCAGGACGCCCGCGCCGGTGGGCGCCACCATGCGGATCTGATTGCGGATGCGCGCGAGAGCCGCGCTAGGGCCTACCAGTTCCGCGATGCTGCCGGAGCCGCGCACCTCGGCGCGCAGGTACTCGTTTTCGCGCTCGAGGGTCTTCTGGCGATCGATGCAGTTGATCGCGCCGACGGTGCCCAGGATTTTGCCGGCCGCGTCGCGGAAGGGAGTGGCGCGGACGGAGATCCAGCGGGTGGCGCCGTCCTTGCGGACCAGTTCGTGTTCGTATTCCTCGACGGCGCCGGAAAGGCGTTCGCGCAGGCGGCGGCGCATCGCGTCCCAGTTCTTGCGCGGGCTGAGAATTTCGTAGCTGACGCGGCCGAGCAATTCCTGCGGCGAGTAGCCGGAAATCTCTTTCATGAGGGCGTTGGCGTAGAGGATACGGCTGCGGTCGTCGGTGATGATCACGCCTTCGGCCAGGCTGTCGAGGATGGTGCGGTAGAAGTTCTCGCGCTCGCCGTAAAGCTCGGCCAGGCGTTCGGACTCGCGATGGGCTTCCTCTCCGATCAGCGGCTCATCCACTTTCTGACAGGATAACAACGAAGGTTCGTCGGTTTCGCCGAGGCCGTTGTTTCCAACGGCTGAGACGTCTTTGCCATCAGCAGGTTGACTTTGGCGTTCCGCCTGCATTTTACGAGTACCGAAAGGTTCAAAAGAAATGATCGCCATCAGAAGTTCGGAACAGCGCGGGCACGCCAACCACGGCTGGCTCGACAGCCATCACACATTTTCGTTCGCCGATTACTACGATCCGGAACACGTGCAGTTCCGGTCGCTGCGCGTGATCAACGAAGACCGCGTGAGCGGCGGACAGGGATTCGGCATGCACCCGCACCGCGATATGGAGATCATCTCCTACGTGGTGTCGGGCATTCTGGAGCACCAGGACAGCATGGGGAATCGCGCGCAGATGAAGGCGGGGGAAGTGCAGCGCATCAGCGCGGGCACGGGCATCCTGCACAGCGAGTACAATCCGTCTCCGGTGGAGCCGGTGCATTTTCTACAGATCTGGATCATGCCCGATGAGCGAGGCGTGACGCCGCGGTATTCGGAGAAGTCGTTCCGCGAGATGGAACCGGGCAGGCTGAACCTGATCGCCTCCAAGAGCGGGCGCGAAGATTCGCTGCCGATCCACCGGGACGCGGACGTGTACGTGGCGAAGATGAACGGCGGAACGCTGCGGCATGAACTGGCGCTGGGACGGTCGGCGTGGATTCAGCTCATCGAGGGCGAGCTGAGTGTGAACGGCAACGAACTGCGGCCGGGAGACGGGGCGGCGGTGGGCGGCGAAGAGCGGCTGGATTTTGCGTCCGGCGGCGAGAGCCACTGGCTGCTGTTCGATTTGCAGTGAGGGGGGGCGGCAGAACCGGAAATGTGCGAGGTTAGCATAGAATAAGGGTGGAATGACCCTGGACGACTACAAGGTGGTGCTGTACCGAAACCAACCCGATGGCTGGGTTGCGGAGGTTCCGGCGATCTCAGGGTGCTACGCACTGATGCCCACTAAAGAGGGCGCCCTCGCGGAACTCGAACAGGTGTTCGAGATGATTGCGAGCGAATACCGCGACAACGGCATCTCCCTGCCACTCGACACGACCGAAATCGCGCATGCCTAGCGCCCGTGCCGACGAGTTTCGCCGCGCTGCGAGCCGTTTGGGATTTGAACTGCGCCGCCAGACAGGGAGTCACGAAAGATGGATCCACGCGGACGGCCGTGCCGTCACCATACCGATACACGGTGCACGAGACATCGGTCCGCCGCTGTTCCACAGAATTCTCCAGCAACTGGGAATCGGCATTGAAGAGTTCCGAGATATCCGATAGGCAACGTTCGGAGACTAACGGGCATTTCCCGTTCCTGACTTGGCACCCCAACGGCTCGTTTTCGGAGCCGGGAAACAGATATGCCTGCGGCCGCGCTCGCGGCCCAATCAACTGGGCCACTCCTGTTGGATCCCACGTTGTGCCGAGGTCCCCGACCATAGCTTGCGAAATCCGGCCCCCGATCTCGCTCTTCTGGTTATAAAAATGCGAAAACCGGAATTCCTACCGCCGGATTGCTGTACACAGTATTTAGGAACACCCTGCCGCCGGGCGAGCTGAGTGTGAACGGCAACGCACTGCGGCCGGCGGACGGGGCGGCGGTTGGCGGCGAGGAGCGGCTGGAGTTTGCGTCCGGCGGCGAGAGCCACTGGCTGCCGTTCGATTTGCAGTGAGAGGGAAGGAAGGGACTAATGGATTCCGACAGTCGCTCAGCCGTCATTTGGCAATCCCGAAGGATCTTATGCAGGAGACCGGGGCCGATAATCTCGCCTGAATGCGAGGGCACTACTGTGTTCCGCCCGTCCTGATGGCGGAGGAAATGATGGCTGCCTTTGACGCGCAGCATGCGGAAACCAGCGTTCGCGAGCGCGGCAGTGAGTTCGGCGCCCGTTACGCGCGGGGTTCGGCTCATGCAGCGACGGTCACGCGCTGAATGCCGATGAACTCCAGTTCCTGTTCCGGCGCACCTTCCACTTCCAGACATAGCGCGATGGATTCGCGAATGCGCTCGGTGACCTCGTCGAGCGAACGCGCCTGCGTATGACAGTTGGGGATCTGGGGAACGGAAGCGATGTAATAGCCCTCTGAATCGCGTTCAATCACGACGTCGAATTGACGTGGCACTGGTTGTGTCCTCGCCCCCATTGTAATGGCCCGCTGCGGGTCAATCTGTCCGATCTGCTTCCCTTAGATGTGGCGGCTCTTTGCGAAATCCGGGGCTCGATCTCGCTTTCATGGTTATGAAAATGAGAAAACCGGAATTCTACCGCCTGTTGAATCCACCGGAACAACAGTTGCTGTACAGAGTATTTGGGAACACCCTGCCGCCGTGGAGGGAGATCGGAATTGGCAACGGCCTGGGTTGGGGTGGAGCACCGTGGACATCCACTACCAGCAATGCAGGATACCGGCAGACACCGAATGTGCGGTACGTGATCAACTTGGGCGACCTTGCCTCGTACGATCTGACATCGCACTCCGGGACGAGCAGTGTACTCGGCGACAACTACGGGACGATCCGCGGCCTTCTGGTCCACGAGATGACGCACGTCTGGCAATACTACAGGGGCGAGAACGTCGTCATCGGCAAGATACACGCCGAGACGATCGGAAGCTACGATTACGAGCCGGGTGAGGCTTGGAACGACTACAACACGGAGCAGCAAGCCACGGTTGTCGAGAACTGGGTCGACCGCGGACTGAAGGAAACAGACGAGCTGTTTCCCTACATCCAAGAAATTGTGCGCAAAGGACTGAAGAAGGACGCGCAGTTTCGAAACATACCGCCGGGCGACTTCGAGTTATACAAGAACGGGGTCCAGCCGCTTCCGACCTCAACGCTGAAGGTAGTCGTCTACTACCCCGAGGGACCGATTGAGGAGGAACTCGCGAAGCGCTTCCAGGCAAGCGACGTCAGAGGGTACACCGCCAGGGCGGAGAAACTGAAGGAGCTGTTCGGAAGAGTCCCTCCCAAACAGGCCAAGGATCTGCTGCAGCGGCTGATGTTTTACAACGTAAAGGATAAGCTTTCGAAGTATTTCCGCGAGCACCTGTCCACCTTCGAGCGAGAGACGTTACTGAAACTGCTGCGGACAGTGGCGGCGCAGGCAGCCTGAGCAAGTGCCAAGTACACTCCAGGGCGATGTCGTCGCGACGGCGGGTCGCCCTACTTGCCCGTCAGCCGGTCGCCGGGATCCTCCGGAGGCGGATCGATCTGGTGCTTGATCGGCGTCAGGAACTTGAGCGTTACGAGGTTGATGGCGGCCAGGATCACCGCGATGTGGTACTGGCTCAGCCCAACGGCGGCGCCGACGATTCCGATATTCCAGATACTGGCAGCGGTCGCGGTGCCGGTCACCCCACCTTTGTCCCGCAATATCGCTCCTCCTCCCACGAAGCCGATGCCCACAATGAGACCTTGCAGGATTCTCGAATAGCTTTCGGCCGTGGAGCCCGGTATCGCCGTTCCGATCATCACGAAACCGCAGGCGGCGAGGGCGACGATGGGAAACGTCCGCACGCCCGCCGTCCGTTCCGCCCGCTCACGGTTCCATCCGATCGGCAAGGCGAGCAGAAACGCTAGTCCGAGGCGCAGAATATCGGAGGCGAAGGTTTGCCAGGTAACGGCCAGCATCGGGAAACCAGTCATTCAGATTCACGATAACCGTTTCTGAGAAAGGTTTCCCGGCCATGCCGCCAAGGAACAGGCGTGCCTGGGATCTATCGTCCCGTTTGGCACGCCTGGGGCCGCAGAATCACGGTGGTGGTCGCATGGGTGCGCGCGATCATGCGGATATGCCGTGGAGCGCGCTCCGGATCGGAGCCGTATTCGCGGAACAGCAGGGCCACAACGCCCAGCCAAACTACTGTCAACGCCATGGTCGCCGCGGCATAATCGGCGGTGGTGAAACCGAGCCTCACGCCGAGCATCACGATACCGGCCTGCACCATGTCCCCGGCGCGCCAGAAGAAGGTGTCGATGGCAGCCTTGGCCTTGTACCGCGCGGCGCGGGAGGTGCGCAGGAAGAGGGCGTGGCGCGCGCTGTTCTGCAGCGAGTAATCGCCCGAGTTCTCGAGGATCTTGGCGAACCGGACCACGGCCAACGCCGGCGCCAGCGCCAGCAGCGCGTACCCGCCGAGGGCGATGCACGGCACGATGAACAGCGCGGCGCGCACGCCGATGTGCTTGAACACGCGCGATACCAGGAAGAACTGGATCAGCAAGCCGCTGATTCCCACCCAACCGTAGAAGTTGGAGTAGAACTCTCCGATGAACGCGCGCCGTAATTCGGCCGAGCCGCCCGCGATCTTCTCGGCTTCGCTCACCACCATCCGGCCGAGCAGGAATTCGCCGGAGGTGTTGACCACGTTGAGCAGCAGCACGAATGCCGCGATCAACAGCAGGTATTTGTTGGCGAAGACCATTTTGAAGCCGTCGCCGGCGGCCAGTTTCTCTTTGGCTTTGGCGGCGCCCTGCGGTGAGGCCTGCGCGAAGCGGCGGTCGATCAGCAGCGTGGCCAGCACGCAAACCACGAGCAGTCCTGCGGCCACCATCATGATCTGATACGGCCCGGTCATCTTGAACAGCGGTCCGGCGAGTTTGGCGCCCGCGAAAGCGCCGAGCGAACTGCCCATGCCGACCACCGGCAGCAGGCGTTTGCCCTGCTCTTCGGTCCAGACGTCGCTCGCGAAGGCCCAGAACTGCGCGATGACGGTGACGTTGAACACGCCCACCCAGACGAAGAACGCAACGCCGATGCGCATGCCCCAGACGCCGGCCAGCGCGAACAGCACCAGATTGACGATGAAGAACAGCGTGACGCCCATGACGGCGCGGTCGCGGCTGAGCCGGGAAGTGATGCGGCTGTAGAGCGGCACCAGGAGCAGCAGAATGGCGGCCTGCGCCGCGGCCGAATACGATTTGACCTCCGCGCCGCCCTGCGTCAGGATGAGCGCTTCCCGCACCGTCTTCAGCAAATAGTAAGCGGTCAGAACCAGGAAAGCGTTCATCCCCATCAGCAGGGCCGCACCGTACTCTCCGCTCTTCACGCAGGTGAAAAGGGAGAGCAGGCGCGCCGCGGGTCCAGCGGGCCGCGGGACATCGATGTCCCGCGGCATGTCAGCCGGTGGGTTGTTCTCGAGTTCGCTTGTGCTCCTGAATGGCATAATCAGTTCCCCTTTGCAGCGATGAAATCTCTCTCTACTCCCACAACGCGCGGCTGGCCAGCGCGAAGGCTCATGTAAACCAGAAGTTTCGGGCCCGCGGCCGCTTCGATTTGTGCGCAAAGGTACTCGGCGCCCGAAGCCGACGGGACGGTCCATCCCTCGACGGCCATGGTGCGGTGCTCGCCGGTGCGGTTATCGAAGACCGACCACTCGATGTTCAGGTCACCAGGCACGAGCGAGGCGAGGCTGCGATATTCGAGCCGTCCCTCCCGCACCTCAAAGCCGTCCAGGGCGGCAGTGCCGGTGAGGAACGCGCGCAGGATTTTGTTGCGCCGCTCGATCAGGCAGCGGGAAACCCAGTCCGCGGCAGCCTGGCTGGTGTATTCGCCGGTGGAGACGATAGCGTAGATTTCGTCGTCGGTGAACGCGGCGATCTTGCGTGCCGCCCACAGGCGGTCGGCCGGATTCTCGTTGGCGAACGCGGCGTTGGGATAATCGGGAACCCATTTCCGCGGATCGAAGGTAGTGTATTCGAAGCGGCCGGCCGCGGGGATGTCCGCGAATTTGGCGTGCTGCCAGCGGGGGGCGTAGAGGCCGAAGGAGAAGAACTGCGCGGCCGAATCGCGCCACGAGAACAGGTAGGTGTGGCCGTCGCGCGGGCTGTTGGGGGCGAAACTGGCGCTGCCGAGCGATGCGCCGAAATCGATCAGATGATGTTTGACCACGGGGATGCCGCCTTCCTGCACCAACACATCCAGCGTGTTGAGCGACTTGGAATCGTCGTGCCCGAGCCAGGCGCAGAGGGTGCGGAGGCCGCGCAGATCGCGGCGATGCTCGTGGGGAACGAGGTCGTTGGGATCGTCGGGACGCGTGCCGTGATAGACGAATGGACCGACGGGCTGGCCGTCGATGAGGCGGCTCGCGAGCGCGCGGTACCGTCCGTCGCGGCTGCGCGGTGTGCGCGCCAGCATTTCGGCCACATCGCGACGGGTGAGGACGCGCTTGTGCCCGGCCGAATCCTTGAGCGTCGCTTCGGTTCCGATGGCGAGGCGGGAGGCTTCGAAATACACGACGTAGTTTTCGGGAACGTTGTATCCGAGCGCGTACAGGAACTTGGACACGATGACGTCGGCCGCGCTGGCCATTTCGGGATTCGAGAGCGGGTCGAACTTGAGAAGGTACAGGCGTCCGGCGGCATCGCGGATGCGGAATCCCGGCGTGATCCCTTCGTTTTTGGCGGCGACTACGGTCCAGTCGCCCGCGGCGGGAGGCTGCTCGTTACCCGGACCACGTTTGAGCTCGTCGATGCTCATGCGGCGGGTGGCGTGGCGGTTGGTGTACCAGGCGCTGTCCGGCGCTTCATCCACGGTGTTGATGGCCTGGGACGGAAGATACTCGCCGTGACTCTTCGCCCTTTCGCCGGGCTTAAACAGCGTGTTCTCGAAGAAATCGTAATACTCGCTCAGCTTGCGCGGAGTGACGCTGCGGGCCGCCGCCGGACGGGGCATGCTCCACAGCGGATCGTCGGTGAAGAACTTCTTGCGCGGCTCGTTATTGGCCGCCGGCAGAATGAGCGGCGTAAGCGACGCTGCCGCTGCTAGAATGGCGAACGATTGCATTCTCATTTTAGAAGTCCCCCATGCTGCTGGAAGTGTGCACCGGACCCCGCTTGAAAAGATTGCCGAACTTTATCCAAACTTGATATCCCTCATGACTAAACGCGACATCGAGGCGCAGAAAGGTCCGGTTCCGCGCGTTAAAACGGAAACCGAAGCCGGCGTCGCTCTCGAGGCGGCTCAGGTTGAATTCGGACTTGTGGGCGAAGACCTTGCCGGCGTCGGCGAACAGGGCCATGTCGAGGCCGCTGAACACTTCCCAGCGGTATTCGCCATTGAACACCACCAGGTTGTTGTCGCGGAAGCGGAACGGGCGGTAGCCGCGGAGATCTTCGGACCCGCCGAGCGACGGCTGCATGTAGAACGGCAGCGGCACGCCGGCATCGCGGAAGGTGAGGGTGGAGCGGGCGCGCAAGGCGAAGACTCGGCGCTGATTGAGGACGGAAAGGTATTGCTGGGCTTCGATATCCAGGCGGCGGAAGTTGGCGGCGCCGAAGGTGCGGTCGCGATAATCGCCGAACTGGGCGAAATAGTTGCCGCCGCGGCGGGGGCCGTCGGGATTATCGCGCCAGTCGTATTGAGCAAAGGCGCCGGTGCGCAGAAAGTTCGATTGGAAATCGATTCCGGGCGCCTGTAGGGGCGTGTAGATCCGCTCGGCGGATACGTAGCGGGAGTCGGTTCCCGATCCGATGTTATTGAACAGATAACCGGCGGAGATGCCGGTGGTTAGGCGCGGCGTAAGATACAGGCCGGCGGTGGCGTCGAAGGCCGTATCTTCCAGGCGGAAATCGCTGCGCCCGTTTTTTTCCGAGCGCGGTCCGCTGCCGTAGTAACTCAGGGTCGGGTAGTTATGGCGCACGGCATAGAGGCCGGCAAAGGCGCGGCCATTGGCGAGTTTCGGCAGCCAGACGCGAGCCTCGGCCTTGTGGGCGCCTTGGAAGGAGGCCTGGTAGCCGGCGTCCAGGGTAAGCTGCCCGTCGAGCAGGTCCGTACGCCGGAAGGCGGGCCCGAACGCAAAGCCGCTGCCCGGGGCGAGGCCTCCGAGCTTCAGGCGGAAGCCCGCAGCCCCGTCCCGGAAGCGGTCCAGGGCATTGCTTTCGCGGAAATAGATCAGCGCGCGCTCGATGCGATTGCGCTCGGCGGGCCTGGCTTCCGCGGCCTTGCGTTCCTGCTCCGCCGCGATTTCGGCAGCGCGCGATTCCTGCTCCTGCGCGCCGGCGCGGGCGGCGCAAAGGAGCGTTACTAGAAGTGCGGGTTTGAGTTTTGACATTTACCCTCTCGAATGAGTGCTACTGACCAAGACGCGCAAGAAGTGCGGGAATCGGCGCAGGTGGCAAGAAAAGACTGTCGAACTTTTCCATATTGACGCCTACTGGTTGGCGATGCAAACTAGTAGGCGTACAGCGTTTGGAGGAACGAATTATGGATAAGGTCGAAGATCTCCTGGAACGGCCGCGGCTTTACTACAACATCGACGGGGTGGGCGAGCTGGGGGGCAGTGTGTTTTGTTTGGGTTACGCACTCCTGCTATGGCTGGTGATCCACGCGCCGGCGGACTCCATCTGGCACCGGATCTCGATTTTCGTTTTTGCCGGCCTGATGCTGTTGATTCACTATGGGACGAAAGCCATCAAGGCGCACATCACCTACCCGCGCACAGGCTATGTCGAATACCGGAAACGTTGGAGCACAACGATCGTCGCGGGAGCATTCGGCGCGGTGATACCGGTGGGCCTGGTGGTGGCCTTCCGGGGGCACTGGGATATCGCAACGGTCGCCTCACTGGTCGGGCTGGCGTTTGGGCCGGCCTACGCCTACCACTTCGCGCGGGCGGTTCGGTGGAAGTGGGCAGTTGCCGGAGTGATCGCGGCGGGCTCGATGGCGATCGCCTTACTTCCGGGGGACGTCCTCACGGCGCTGGCGGACGTCTCCACGGCGGACCGGCCGGATCTGGCGAAGCTGGCTGGAACAGTACTTGTTTCTCTGATGGTCTATGGCAGTGTGCTATTGATCTCCGGCGGTGTCAGTTTCTGGCTTTACCTTCGACATACCCAAGCTCCGCGGGAAGGGCAATGAACCAGCAAATCCGATCGATCGCAGATCTTGACCGGATCATTCACGAACCGGGACGGCTGATGATTGTCGCCCTGTTATTCGCCGTGGACCGGAGCGACTTTTTGTATCTGCAACACGAAACCGGCATGAACAAGGGCACGCTTTCGAGCCATCTTGGCCGACTCGAAGAAGCCGGTTACGTGGCAGTAACCAAGACTTATCGCGGCAAGGTGCCGCAGACGTTGCTGTGCCTCACGGGCAAGGGTCGCAAGGCCTTTGAACAGTACCGGCGAAAACTCAAAGAAGCACTGTAAACATCGAGGAACCGACATGCGTAGAGTATTGCGGGCTTTTACCGCTTTCTCGTGCCTGGCACTGGCGTCCGTTGTGGCGCCAGCCCAGAGCAGGCTCACCTTCGAGGTGGCGTCCGTGAAGCAGTCGCCGCCGCTCGACAGGGCCAGAGTGCTGGCCGAGATTCAGGCTGGACGGACGCCGAGGCTGGGCGCGCGAGTGGATGGCGCGAGAGCCGAGTTCATTTACATGACGCTCGCGGATTTAATGGCCCTGGCGTACACGGTCAAAACCTATCAAATCACGGGCCCGGACTGGATTACCAGCCAGCCATTCGATGTGGTGGCGAAACTGCCCGAAGGAGCATCGAAAAGCGACGTTCCGGGAATGCTTCAGGCGCTGCTCGAAGACCGCTTCAAGCTGGCGCTGCATCGCGCGAGCCAGGAACACGCGGCGCTTGCGCTGGTGGTTGGGGCGGGAGGGCCGAAGATGAAGGAATCTCCGGACATCAAACCTATCGACGAGAACGCGCCGCTTGCGCCCGGCGAGAGGCAAGTCGACGGCCCCGATGGACCGATTCGGATGACGACCGACAAGAACGGCGGCGCCACGATGAATATGGGAGCCAAGGGCACCATAAGCTACAGCGTAGACGCGGCAAGCAGGTGGATGAATATCGAAGCGACCCGGGTGACCATGGGCGGATTCGCCGATATGCTGACCACACTTTTGCGGGCAACCGGCGGCGTTCTTGAAGTGAAGGATATGACCGGTCTGACGGGAACTTACGCGGTAGCGCTCCGTTTTTCGCTGGAGGACCTGACGGGCGCGGCGCGAGCGAAGTGGATGACCGAAGGCGAACCTGCGGCAGGCGCAGGCGGAGGGGCGATGCCGGCCGATGAGGCAACAGTGCCGGGAGGCTCCTCCTCGGTTCTCAAGGCCGTGCAATCCATGGGACTGAAGCTGGAATCGCGCAAGATCACGCTCGAACAACTGGTTATCGACCACATAGAGAAGACGCCGACCGAAAACTGACCGCTGCGATCGCTAAAAAAGATGAGCCGTTCCGCAAACGAGCTGCGCGTATGGAGTAAGGAGGGGAAGTAAATGCAAGTTTGGAGCAAAACGGCCGTTTGCGCGGCGATCGTTTCCGCGGCGTCTTTGTTGCACGCCGAAGGGGACGCCGGGGACAAGTTCTATAACGCCATCCGCAACGACGACCGCAAGGCAGTGGCGAAGACCATCGCGAGCGGCGCCAGCGTCAACAACAAAGACAGCCGCGGAGCCACGCCTTTGATGTATGCGGCGGCTTCGGGCAGCGTGGAAACGATGCGGCAACTGATCGCTTCCGGCGCCGATGTGAACGCGAAGGACGATTTCGGAGCGACCGCTTTAATGTGGTGCAGCAATCAGCCGGAGAAGGTAAAGCTGCTGGTCGGAAAGGGTGCGGACGTCAATGCCGCCAACAAGCAGGGGCGCACGCCGCTGATTATCGCCGCGGCGCACCAGGGCAACCTGGAAGCGATTCAGCTGCTGCTGGCCAAGGGCGCGGACGCGAAAGCGAAGGACGCAATGGGGACGACGCCGGTGATTGCCGCCGCCGACGCCAACGATGCCGCCGCGGTGCGGCTGCTGCTCGAAAAGGGCGCCGACGTGAACGCGGCCAACATGGGCGGCTTCACTCCGCTGATTTCGGCCGCCAGCCGCGGTAACGCCGAAATGGTGAAGATGCTGCTCGACCGGCACGCCAACGTGAACGCGGCGACCGGGCCCAGCTTCGACCGGCCGGTGAAGAATGGCCCGATCGCGCTGGGCTACCTGACGCCGCTGATGGTGTCGGTGACGGCGACGAACAGCGACGTAGTGAAGATGCTACTCGATGCCGGCGCGGACGTGAACATGCAGGACGTGCGCGGGATGACACCGGTGATGCTGGCAATCGCCACCGATCACCCGAATGAGACCACGGTGCGCATGCTGCTCGAGCGCAAGCCCGACATGACGATCAAGTCGAAGGCGGGAGAGACCGCTATGGATTGGGCGGCGAAGTACCGGCAGCCCACGATCATGGCTGCGATTGCCGAAGCCTCGAAGGGGATTCAGGCGAAGAAGGCGCCGGAGATGCCGGTTGAGATGGCGCATGCCAAAACGGCGCAGGAGGCCGTGACGCGCAGCCTCGCGGTGCTGCAGAAGACCAACGTCAGCTTCTTCCGGGAAGGCGGCTGCATCAGTTGCCACGCGCAGAACGTGACCAGCGTGGCGATAGCCGCGGCGCGCGTGAAGGGTCTGACCCACGACCAGGCGGCGGAGGAAGAAGTGGCCAAGGGCACGCGCCTGCAATTTGCGGCCGCCGCCGATTTCCTGCTCCAGCGCATGGACCCGCCGGTGCCCGATATTCTGACGTTCGCGTTGCAGGCGATGAATGCCGAGGGCACGCCCGCGGATCGCGTGACGGACTCGATGGTGCACAACCTGGCGGCGCAGCAGCACGCCGACGGCGCGTGGGGCAATTTCGGAATCGCGCGGCCGCCGTCATCGGACGGCAGCTTCACGCTGACGGCCATGGCGATTCGCGGGCTGCGCGACTACATGCCTCCGGCGCGGCGCCCCGAGTTCGAAGCGCGCATCGTGAAGGCCGCGAAGTGGCTGGTGGAGAACGAACCGCAAACCACCGAAGACACGGTGATGCAGATGCTGGGCGCCAAGTGGGCGGGCCTGGATAAGGCGACGGTGGCGCGGTTCTCGAAACGCGTGCTGGCGCTACAGCGCGCCGACGGCGGCTGGGGACAGACCCGCTACCTCGATACCGACGCCTACGCCACCGGCCGCGCCCTGCTGGCGTTGCACGAATGCGGCGCCATCGGCGCGGCGGACGCGGCCTATCGCAACGGCGTGCGGTTCCTGATGGACACGCAGGCCGCCGATGGGACCTGGCACGTGCGCAGCCGCGCGCCGAAGATCCAGCCGTACTTCGAGAGCGGTTTCCCGTATGGCCACGACCAGTGGCTCTCGCAGATGGGAACGGCTCTCGCGAGCGCCGCCATCACTTACTCCCTGCCGGAGGTGCGCGCCGCGGTGAAGTGACCGCGGCTGCGGCCGGCAGCCCAGGCGATGCAGCCCGCGCCGAGCATCGCCAATCCGAAGCCGATGTATAGCCAGCCCGAGGTCAGAAAGATGTACGACCATCCGACCAGGGCGACGGCGCTCGGAACGGGGTACAGCCACATGCGGAAGGGCCGGACGATCTCGCTCCGGTGCTTCCGCAGGTGGTGGAGCGCGAAGATCTGCCCGATGAATTGAATCAGAATGCGGCAGGTCAGCAGGGCCGAAATCACCACCTCCAGATTCCACAGGCAGGCCGCCATTGCCAGTCCCCCCAACACCAGCAGCGATACGTGAGGAAATTGTCCGGAAGGGTGCAGCTTTCCGAACGGCGCGAAGAAGTGGCCGTTGAGGGCGGCGGCGTAAGGGATGCGGCTGTAGCCGAACAGCAGCGCGAAGACCGATGCGATCGCGGTCCACAGCACCAGGACGGTGACCACGGAGGCCGCGCGCGGGCCGTAGAGCCGCTCGATGAATTCGGAGGCGACGAAGCGGGACTGCATGGCTTCGCGCCAGGGCACCACGGCGATGATGCTCAGATTCATGAGCGCGTAGATGGCAGCCACCAGCAGCACGGAAATCAGGATGGCGCGCGGGATGGTGCGGGCCGGATTGCGCACTTCGCCGCCGACATAGCAGATATCGTAGTAGCCCATGAAATCGTACATGGCGATGAGCATGGCGGAGCCGAGGCCGGAAGCGAAGCCGAGGGAGAAGCGGAAGGCGCCGGATGGAAAATCGAAAACGACCGAGGAATTGAAATGGGCGAGGCCGCTGAGGATGATCCAGAGCACGGTGATCAACATGCCGATCCAGAGCACCACGGTGAGGCGGCCGACGGCGGTGACCTTGCGGTACAGCAAGGCGACGACGATGGCGCCGACGCCCATGGCGACCAGTTTGGCCGCGAGTGGCGTCATGCCGCGCCAGAAGTAGCCGAGGTATTGGGCGAAGCCGATGTAGCCCGAGGCGATTTCGAGCGGGCCGCTGAAGACGAACTGCCAGATGAAAAGGAAGGGCAGGATCTGGCCGAGGCGGGTCTTGCGAAAGATTTCCTGGAAGTAATGATAGGTGCCGCCGGTGCCGGGCATGGCGGCCGCGAGTTCGCTCCACACCAAACCGTCGCAGGCGGCGATGACGGCGCCGAGCAGCCAGCCCAGCATGCATTGGGGGCCGCCCATGGCGGAGATGATCAGCGGGATGGTGATGAACGGGCCCACGCCGACCATGTTCGACATGTTCAGCGCGGTACTCTGGAGCAGGCCGAAGCCCCGAACCAGGCCGTGGGAGTGTTCGGTTTCCGAAGGCACGAGAGGACAGGCTCGAGCGCGCAACGGCCTTGCGGCCGCAAATATCCACCTTACAGCGAAAGCAGGCGGAAATGTACGGGATCGCGCCGGATGGCCGGGCGGGTTACGCCGGAGAGCCGCGCGAGACGGTCCAGGGAAACGCGGCGGCGGTTGAGGCGAGCGAAGCGCGGCAAGGTCACGGCCGCATCGAAGCCGATGCCCTTGGTGTGATCCGAATAGGGCACGGGACGCTGCGTTTCGAGCAACTGGTGTTTCACGAATTCATCCTGCACTCCGGCTTTCAGTTGCGAGCAGTTCGGGTCCTGGTTGTTTCTGAGTTCCACCATCCACTTGTCCCACACGTTCTGGAGGTGCTCCTGGTAGGAGGCGGGGCGGTAGGCGGAGGTGACGAGGATGCGCCCTCCCACGCGAACCACCACGTTTTCGAAGTGCTCGAGTGCGCGGGCTGTGGAGGGAGTGAGCCCGTCGCGGTCCACGGCGCCATCATCGGATCCGACGCGATCCTCAAATGTCTGAGCGTACACATCCGTGAGTTCCGTGAGAGGAGATACAGAACAGGGCGGCGGTTGGGGAGCGGGAAGCGAAACCCACTCGGGCTGGGGAACGGGGACGGGAATCAGGTAGCGGATGACCGGAAGATTCCAAAGCAGATCCATCCAGGAGGCGGGATCGACAGGGGTTGGAGTTGTGGTTTGCGCGCCGGCAATGGACACGAAAGCGAACACAAGGGAGAGGCGTGAATACAATACGGGCTCCTGAGGTGTTTTGTCGGTCTATGGGAACGACGCTCGGGGAAAGCTGCTGGTTACTCCCGGAAAAAAGACGCGTGCTACCATCTGGAGTCCAATGACAGAGTCGCGGTGGACGGCACCCCTTTTTCTGGCGGCCGCGGTGCTTGCCTTTTACGCGATCCCGCTGTTTTCGCCGAATACGAGCATTCAGGGCGATGCGGCGGACGTTCACTACCCGCTGCAAAAATATGTTGCCGAGCGGTGGCGCGCCGGCGAGGTGCAATGGACGCCCTATCTATACGGCGGCTACCCGATTCTGTCAAACCCGAAGACGGCCGCGTGGTATCCGCTCAACTGGCCGTTCCTGATGGCAGGTGTTTCGCCGCGGGTCATCCAGGTGGAGGTCGCGGCACATGCGCTGATCGCGTGCCTGGGAATTTTTCTGCTGTTGCGCAAGCTTCTGGCGCACGAGATTTCCGCGTTCCTGGGGGCGCTGGCGTACGGACTGTCGGGCTTCTTCACGGCGCACACCAGCCACGTAGGATTGGGAGGCGCGGCGGCGTGGTTTCCGTGGCTGCTGCTCGCGTATCTGCGCGCGTCGCGGCGGCCGTCGCTGTGGAACATGGCAGCCGGAGCGGCGGCGGGCGCGATGATGATTCTGGCGGGCTCGGTGCAGGGCGCGCTGTACGGGACGATCGGCCTCGGATTATTTGCGGCGGCCGATCCGCTGGAGCCGGTTGCGGCGGGAGGGCGGCGCGCCGGAGCGGCGGCGGGAATGGTATTGGGCGCGCTGTTGCTGTCGGCGATCCAGATTGTGCCGGGATTGCAACTGATGTGGATGTCGCTGCCGGACGCAATGGCGGCGGCGAAGGGAGGCGGGGTGCTGCAACCGGGCGCGCTGCTTACGCTATTCTTCCCGCGTCCGCCGGCAGTCGACCGCGGCACGCGATCTGTGGCTGTACGGCGGCCTTCTGGCTCTGCCTTTGGCGGCGTTGGGAGCGGCGCGGGGACGCCTGAAATGGACGGCGCTGGCGCTGGCGGGTCCGGCGCTGTGGTACATGGCGGGTCCGGCACTGGGATTGTACAGCGTGACGGCGCGGCTGCCGCTGATCGGCGAGTTTCAATACCCGGTCCGCGCGTGGTTCCTGGTGGCGCTCGCGGTGGCCGCGCTGGCGGCGGCGGGGCTGGACCGGGTGATCGATTCGGGACGCGCGCGGTTCGTGCCGGTGCTGCTGTGCGGGGCGCTGTTCGTGGATTTGTGGCTGGTGAATTCGTACCTGAACCCGCTCGCCTATGCACGCCAGGGATTTCACGAACTGTACGAGCGGCAGGAGCAGCTCGGGAGGGCGATGGTGGCCGGCTCCGCAATTGCCCGAGTCCCGTTTCGAGGCATCGCGCTTCGTGCGGGGCATCGGTCCGATGCTCCATCCGCTCGATTTGAAATTCGAGACGACGTACGGCTACCTCCGTTTGCAGCCGCGGCCGATGCGGGAGTATCTGGAGGCGATGGCGGGCAATCCGCGCCTCCGCGACGGGCTGAACGTCACGCGCTACGTAGACATGAAGCGGGGGCAGGTGGAGACGAACGGCTCGGCGCTGCCGCGCGCCTATTTTCCGCGGGCGGTGGACGTGGTGCGGGACGATAGCGAATCGCTCCGCGCGCTATCCGGGCTGCGTCCGGCGGAACGGTCGGTCGCGCAGGGTCCGGTGCCGGAGATCCGGCAGGATGCGGAGGCCGAGGCGATTCTGGTGAAAGAGGGGGAGCAGTCTTACACAGCGGGATACAAAACGGCCTCGCCGGGCCTGTTGAAGCTGGCGGTGGCGTGGTATCCGGGGTGGCGGGCGGAGTCGGACGGCCGGGAGTTGCGGCTGATCCGGGTGGATCACGCGATGATAGGCGTGGTGGTGCCGCCGGGGTCGGGCCGCGTGCATTTCTACTTCGCCTCGGGATGGTTTACGGCGGGGGCGTGGATAACGTGTCTGACGATGGGAGCCGTGCTGGCGGCAGGGGTGTGGGCGCGGATTCGGAAGTGGTTCAACCGGCCGGCGGGTTTGAAGCTGCGGTCGCGAGCGGTGCTGGAAGGCAGGTAGGGGCGCGCTAGAACCGGTATCTGAGGTTCACGTAGAGGGTTCTTCCTGCCTCCGGATAGCCGTCTACCAGGATGTAATTGCGGTCAAACGCGTTGTCCATGCCGGCCTGCAATTCCACCCGGCGATAGAGTTGGACCATCGCTCCGAAGCCGGCCGACGTGAAGTCGCTCGCTCGTCCATAGCGGCCGCCATCGTTCTGGAAGTAGCGGCCCTGAAGATGCAAGGCCCGTGTCAGGCTGGTGCGCATGGCGAATTCCGCTCCGAGAAAACGGGCGCCGCCCAGGTTGCGCAACTGGAAGACGTTTGGCTGCACAAAGAACCGCTGCGTGGAATTCGAAACATCGCTCCGGAATAGATTCGCTTCAAGGAAGGTGCGCCGGCCAAGCAGGCGGGATGCGCCCACCTCCCAGTTATTCGCGCGCTCTTCCCGGAGGTCCGGATTGGGAATGCCCTGCCCCATCCGGTACGAATAGCGATCCTTGATGGTAGGCAGGCGTGTCTTGCGGGCGAAGGTGAAGTGCAGCCTGGTGGTTTCGCCAATCGCATAAAACAGGCCGGCCTGGGGATTGTAGGCCCAAACGTCCGTTTTGAGGAACGGCAACACAGCGCCGCTCACGAAGTTCTCGGCATTCAGCACCTGAAGACTGTCGGCGCTGAAACCCAGGATGGCCGACGCCTTCCGGCTCAACCGGACCGTGTCCTCGAAGCCGAACGAGAACGATCGATCGCGGAAGCTGCGCGGCGGTTCGCCGAGGTTGCCCTCGCGGTGCGTGTCGTCTTTGAAGTAGAACGACGACTTGATGGACTGGCGATCGCCGGCCCGTGTTCCGAACTCGAGTGTCGTGCCGTAGGTGTCGTCGTCGTAAGGGCTGGTGAATGCCGGCGGCAATCGCTGGGTGCAGTAGCAGTTGTTGTCGTAAGCCTTGATGAGGTTATCGAACTTATCGTAGTAGAGGCGGGCGCGCAGGTAACTGAATTCGCCCAGGCCCTTGTTGCCGACGAAATAGAAGCTCTCCTTGTCCCAGTAAGGCCACTGCCAGAAACGCGGCCGCACCACGGGGTCCGTGCCGGCATACGGAGGGTTTCCTTTCTGCCCCTTCTGATTCGCGTAGGTGAACGTGTATTGATCGCGCGAGTCGGGTGTCCAGCCTACTCGGAAGCGGCCCTTGTAGTCTTCCTGGTAAGCATTGTTGCGGTCGCCGTGCGGGCTGCAATGGCACCGGGGTGAAATTGCCGGAGAGGGGGAACGTGTCGCTGGAGAGCCATGCGAAGCCACCCTGCCCCCAGTAGTTGCGCCACTTGACTCCGGCGTTCGCGAAACCGCTCACTGCCTGCCCGGATCCATAGCCGGCTCCGAGATCGAGATTAAATGGTTTGGTGGGCGCCTTGGTGATGAGGTTCACCGCGCCGCCCAGGGCGTTGGGGCCGTACAAGGGCGAGCTGAAGCCTTTGGAGACCTGCATCTCGCCGACGTCGTAAGTGAGGAAGCGGTCCATGTCCACATAGCCGTCGTAGGGAACGTACACCGGAATGCCGTCGATGTAGAGCGGCACCTGGCGCACATCGAAACCCCGAATGAAAACGCCGCGTTCGTTGCGGGGACCGATGCGCTGAATCGAGACGCCCGGAATGAGATTGAGGGCCTCGGGAATCAGGCGCAGATCCCGCTCGCGGTATTCGGATTCGTCAAGCGTCTCCGCCGTGCCGAGTTGGGGGATATCGGCTGAAACGTTGACTTCGATGCGGCCCAGGCGATAAAGGAAGGTGCCTTATATACATGACACTGTCTTCGATACAGTACCACTTCGTTCGTCGTGATAAGCTAACGCTGTCCTGTATGTGGATCTCTCAACGGTTCTGGCTTGTCTTCGTGTTGGCCGGCCTGGCGGCATTCGCCCAATCGCCGGCGCCCACTCTGGAGGTCACGGGCGACGTCAAACAGCCCCTGCGCCTGAGCGCGGCGGATCTGGCCGCCCTGCCCCGCGCGAGCGTGGAAACCAGCAGCGACGGCATCGCGGTGACCTATCAGGGCGTATGGCTGCACGAGATTCTGAAGAAAGCCCAGGCGCCGACGGGTACGGAACTGCGCGGCAAGGCTCTGGCCGGCTATCTTCGGGCCCAAGCGCAGGACGGCTATGAGGTCGTGTTCTCGCTGGCGGAACTCGACCCGGTGTTCACCGACAATCCGGTTCTGCTGGCGGATTCGGCCGATGGAAAGCCTCTGACCGGCGCGCAGGGCCCATTCCGGCTGATAGCGCCGAAGGACAAGCGCGCCGCCCGCTCCATCCGTATGGTGACGAAGCTGGAAGTGGTTCTACTGCGGAAATAAATGACCGAACGTGTCACCAATCAACTGGGCACAATCCGCCAGGCGCGCGGCATCGGCGCCGCGGAGTTGGCCAGGCGGACGGGCGTGAGCCGCCAGACGATCTATGCGATCGAAAGCGGGTCGTACGTCCCGAACACCACCGTCTCGCTTCGTTTGGCGAGCGTTCTGGAAGTCCCCGTGGAAGAAATTTTCCGGCTGTCGAGCAGCCCCGCGGCGAAGGACTCGAAGCTTAAGGCTGAGGTCCTGTCGGCGACGCCCGCCAAGCCGGGGTTGCCGGTACGCATCAGCGACGTCGGAACCCACCAGGTGGCGGTACCGGCCAGGCCGGCTCCCTACTTCCTGCCCGATGCCGATGGCGTGCTGACCAAGACCGGCCGAAGAGCCATAGCGGAACTGCTTGCCTTTCCGGACGCGCCGGACCGGGGGAAGCGGGTGGTGGTGGCAGGCTGCGATCCCGCGATCGGGTTTCTGGCGTCCCAGATGGCGCGCGAAGGCGGCGTCGAGCTGGTAGCGGCTGAAGCCTCCAGCCGCCTGGCGCTCCGCTGGCTGAAAGAAGGCAAGGTCCACGTAGCGGGAACACACTTGCGCGATCCGGAATCGGGCGACTACAACCTGCCGTTCCTGCGGAGCGAGTTTGCCGGTGAGGATCTTACGGTAGTCACCTTCGCCCATTGGGAGGAAGGCTTCGTCACCGCTCCCGAGAACCCGCACCACATTCGCACTGCGGAGGACCTGGCCAGGCGCGGCGTGCGCATTGTGAACCGCGAAGCTGGGTCGGGCAGCCGCGTGCTGCTCGATCGACTGCTGGGAGAGGCCGGCCTGACAGCCAAGCGGATCGCGGGCTACGACCGCATGGCGGGCGGCCATCTCGCGGCTGCATACTCGGTCTTCGGCGGCGAAGCGGATTGCTGCATCGCCACGCGGTCCGCGGCGCGCGCATTCGGGTTGTCGTTCGTGCCGCTGCAACAGGAGCGGTTCGACTTCGCGCTCAGGCGCGAGGCTCTGCAACTGCCCGGCGTTCGTGTGCTACTCGACACGCTGCAGCGCGCTTCCTTGCGGCGAAAGCTCGAGATGCAGGCCGGCTACGAGACACATCATACGGGGGCGACGCTTGCGTGAGGCGGCCGCACTGCTGCTTCTGCTGGCCGGTGGAACTGCCGCACAATCTTTCGACTGGCAGTTGAGGAAGGGATTTCCGGCCCCATACGTTCCCGAGAACAACCCCATGAGCGCGGAGAAGGTGGAACTGGGCCGCTACCTGTTTTACGACACGCGCCTGTCGGTGAATGGCGGCGAATCGTGCGCCAGTTGCCACCGGCAGGAACTGGCATTCACGGACGGCCGGGCACGGGCGAAGGGCACGACCGGTCAACTGCATCCACGCTCCAGCATGAGCCTGGTGAATGTCGCGTATGCGCCGGCTCTGACGTGGGCTGACCCGAAGCTCGATGCACTGGAGGACCAGGCGCTGGTACCGATGTTCGGCACCGAACCGGTCGAACTCGGTCTGAAGGGCCAGGAGGAACGGGCGTTGGGCGACCTGCGGCGCGACGCCGTTTACGTGCGGCTGTTCGCCGCCGCTTTCCCCGGCGATTCCCAACCTTTCCGAATCGAGAACCTCACCAAGGCGCTGGCAGCCTTTGAGCGCACGATTATTTCGACCCGATCTCCCTATGACCGGTACCGGTATGGCGGCGACGAGACCGCCTTATCGCGCGCTGCCAAACGGGGCGAGAGGCTATTCTTCTCGGGCGAGAAGGCCGGGTGCTTCCAATGCCACGGGGGCTGGAACTTCAGCGGACCGGTGCGTTGTGCGGGCGGCCCGCCGATCGAGCCGGAGTTTCATAACACGGCGTTCTACGATGTGTATCGGGCGCCGAACACCGGGCTGGAGCGGCATACCGGGAAGATCGAAGACGCGGGAAAGTTCCGCGCGCCGACGCTCCGCAACATTGCCGTAACGGCGCCATATATGCATGACGGCAGCATCGCGACGCTCGAGGAAGTAGTCGACCACTACGCCGCCGGAGGGCGCGCGAGCGCGAACGCGGCAAAGAGCCGAATCCTGCATCCACTGTCGCTCACTCCCGCGGATAAGCGGGATCTCGTCGAGTTCCTGCGCAGCCTGACCGATGAGGAACTTCTGAACGATCGCCGGTGGAGCGACCCGTGGCCCGCCAGTCGGGCGGCCGCCGGGCCAGCCGCTCAGTCCTTCTGGAGCATTACCTCGGTGGACTTGATGACCGCTTTCACCGTGTCGCCTTTCTTGAGTCCGAGTTCCTCAGCGCTGCGGCGCGTAATGACGCTTTCGATGACGTTCTTGCCCACGCGCACGGTGACATGGGCCATCACATCTCCAAGCAGGATATCCACCACCTTCCCGCTCAACTGGTTTCTTGCTGAGATTGGCATAACTGGCTTGTACCATACTCGCGAACTCGCCGGGCGGGGAGGCACTCCACACGATCGATCCGATGTTTGTGAGGTTGTTGTTCATGATTCGCTCATTCGTTCGGTATTTGCCGCTATTGCTGGCGACCCTTGCCAGCGGGGTATTGACTGCGCAGTCCACCCAGCCGGGTAAGTTCTTCCTTGTCGGCATGGGAACGGCCCCCGATCTGATTACACTTCGGGCACAGAAGGTGGTGGCGCAGGCGGATATTCTGATGGCCGAAGAAGGCGCAGTGAAAGAGATGTGGTCCGGCCTGGCCGCCGGGAAGGAGGTCTGGGAGTGGCCGCATAACCTCAGGAAGTTCTTCGGCGCCGATCCCAAGAACATCAAGAACGCGTCTCAGCGGACGGAAGCGGAACAACTGGAACGATTGCGGCGCCAGTTGACGGAGAGAATCGCCGCGGCCGTTCAGTCGGGCAAGACGGTGGCGTGCCTGCAGAGCGGCGATCCGATGATGTATGGAATGACTTTGTTCGTGGAGATGCTGCCGCCCAGTGTGCCTACGGAAATCGTGCCCGGGGTGGGAGCCTTCCAGGCCGCCACCGCTGCGTTGAAGAAGAGCCCGCCCTACGGCTATGACACGAACGGCGTCATTCTCACGATGGACGATTGGCAGGGCCGCGTGGACGTCAACGAGAAACTGATGGCGGCCGGCAGCACGATGGTGTTCTACACCATGAACCTGGATTACGCACGGCTGTTCTCGCAACTCAAACGCTTCTATCCCGGCGAGACGCCAGTGGCCGTGGTCATCGATGCAGGTGACCGGACGCAGCAGAGGGTGATTGGGAGTACGGTTTCACGGTTCCTGGCCGAGGTCGATTACCGGAATCTGCCGGTGAACCGGCATATTTTATTCGTGGGCAAGTTCCTGGAGGCCGGGCAGGCTCGCAAAGATTTCACGCCCCGGGTCACGGAACCCGCGACGGTGCATTGACAGCCGCGGAGCCTCTGCGGCATCACGACAAACCGCAGCGATATCTCCAGAGCCGGAATTGCACGATGAGCACCCGGCAGGAAAACGTGAGTTCCGCTCGAACTAGCGCCGATGCCAGATCGGGACGATCCTGAGGCGAATTCAACATCACTAACTTCAGGGCGTAACATGTCTCCCTGAAATCCGTTCTCATCGATTTCAGGACATGGCTGAAGATTTGGGAGCGCCGGGCGCGAATTCTGAATCTCGGAGAAGGCCGCCGTGGAATCGCAGATGGCGCAGTCTCTTGTCGGACAGCAGCCAGAGCAACGGCCGGTGACGCTCGATGGAGAGTCCGAGGATCCTCTCAGGTGAAACCAAGATGGCCTTCTCCGGACGTAGGGACGATGCCACCGAAATCAGCAGCAACAGACCGCAGAAAGCTACGAGAATCCCTGAAAGCGCAAGTGCCAAGTCAAAGCATGACCCACTGGAAGTCGCCGCTGGTAGTCCCAGCAGTACTGGTTAACATTAACCAGATCGCGATTCTAAAATGATTGAATTGGTGAGCCGGGCGGGGCTCGAACCCGCGAATAGGATTGACCTCCCGTAAGTTATTGTGTTTTATAAGCTACAAAACCGACAAATCTGTGGAAAACGCTGGAGTGCCACACGTATTTCACACACCCTTTGCTACACAAAGTCACATGGCCGCTGAATGAGAGCGGTCATCAGATTTGGATGGACCGATTTGCGCCATTCCGAGCTCCGGATGTCAACGATGTCATCTCACATAGCGATCACGGCAACAGTCTCTATGTCCGCAATCCTTCTCCTTCCATTGCGGGTTGGGCTGGGTGCGGGGAATCTGCCGGATAATGACCTACATCTGGACTGTTCCGTGGGCCAGGCCAGGCCGGCAGATGGCCCATCCGCACCAGGCGCCCGCCCGGCCAGACCGGCGTGGGGACGGGGCGGCGGCGGTCATGCGATGCAGCGGTGGTAGACCGCAGTCCTGCAGTGATGAGTGGGGCAGGCCAGGCAATGCTCCCCCACTATCGGGTAGGGCGGCCCGGTGATGGCGCCCACCGCGCCGCGCAGCGCCTGGCTGGCGAACCCCGTATCCGGCTGGTGCAGGGCCGTCAAATCCTGGCTGACCCAGTAGTGCATGATGTGGATCCGGCTCACCCGCCATTCATCCAGCGGCAGGCGATTGGCGGCGTCTAGCCAGCGTGCGTATGTCACCAAGTCCGGGATGACAGGCCGCAGTTTCAGGCCCTCGTGCCGCAGGTAGGGGATAAAGGCTTCGAGTTTTCGTCGCGAGGACCGCAGCACCGCGTATTCGCCGGTGATCGTCACGCCATCGACAGGAAGTTCGTACTGGGCGAGGGGCTGCAAGATCTCATGGGTCCACAGCAAGTCGCGCAGCCGTCTGCATGTCCGCACGCCTTGCATGATCAGGCGTTGGTACCGCTTCGCCGGAATGGCGGCGCCGTTTTGGAACAGCTCCGACTGCTGCCATTGCGCCTCGTAATATTCGCGGGTCTCACCGGCGGTTGGCTGGCGCCCGGCAACGATTTCGGAGATGAGCCATCGGTATACGCTCTCGGCGCACGCCAAGACCGGCACCTCCGGCCCTGAGCTGGTTCCGTTCGAGCGGAGCAGACACTCAATCTGATACAGCAGCGCTTTTTCGTTGATGGATGTCTTCTGTTTCATGGGAATGTCATTCCTTTCTTGAAATCACAGCCAGTAGTGTTCGGATATCTGCTGCGCCAACGTCTCCAGCGACAAAAACCGCCAACCACAGTCCTTGAATTGCCGCAGGCGGCGCAGCAACGCCCCAGGTTTGTACGGCAGGCGCTGCCAGGGTTCGCGCGGATGGGCCCCCACCGCCCGGCGGACGATGAGCATGGTGTGATCGTCGGCAGTCTTGGAGATCTGGAGCAACCAGGTGACGAGCTGCCGTTCTTCAATTTCCTCGGCGGTCTCCGGTTTCGGCGGCGGGGGAGGCGGCGGGAGAGGTGGGAGAGATGGGAGCGGTGGTGGTGGCGGCGGAGGATCCAGTGGTAAATGCAGATTGGGATCCGGTATTAGCTTCACCACCCGGCGCCTTCCCGGATACCGAACCATGCGGAGCAGGGGCTCCTTGGATGAGATATTCTGAAACAGCTGCAGCGTGGCCTGTTCCCGGCCCTTGGTGATCTTGGCCTGCAGAATCCCCCCGGGCACCTCGACTTCTTCGCCGCACCATAGGGCGTGCTTCCACGCATCGAGGATGGTGTTCAACGCTTGAGTGGCCTTCCTGGCGGAGAGCCCTTTGTCCCGGAGGACCTGGACGAGTGCGCGTTTATCTACATTCTTCTTTGTTTTCATATTCTTATGTGACCTTCCTTGAGGGGCAGCCCGGGACCCGGAGTGTGAGTGGCCGTTCGAGGACGGTCAGGGAGGAAATTCAGCGTTCAAGACCGCAACGATGCCGCTGGGCAGATCATCTCTCGAAGAATCTTGCACTTGCCGCAGAAACCGGCTAACTTCCCGAGGTCTTCTGTCGTCATTTCAGTGGTAGCCGCTGGCCACGGCTTTGTTTGATCGGTTGGCCTCAGTTTCTCCTTGAAGCGCAGGAAGCGCCTCCAAGAGGTTGATAGTATAGAACTTTGGAACTGCAGCGACTCTTTCCAGCGGTTCTGGCTCGCTTCGGGGGTGGCGGAACCTTCGAATACGTGGCGCGCGCGACGCTTTTTCCATCTTCCGTCTCACACCATTAACCCCGTCCAGGATTCCTGAAATCCGGCCCGCACTCCTCGACGCTAGAGGTAATCCTGGCCGCGGCCACCTCAACTCCAGTCATCAGCGTGGAATTCCCATGCAGAGCGATGAAGGAAAACGGGACGCTGGAATCATGCCGAGTCACGGTAATCGGCATGAACCGGGGGACGAAAGAGGCTTCGGACATGGAAAAAAGGTGGAAAGCGCGTCGCGATACCAGGGGTTTTCACATAAACACCACGGCTTGCGAAACACCACCGAGCCATCAACTTCTGTATGATCGGCCAGACCATGCTTGGATGGCGCGAGCCGGACAATGCCGCGCAGCGCGCCGTCACAGCCGACCTTCTCGAATCGAAAGTGAAGGCATCCAGGAAGAAAAGACTCCCCAAGGCCGCATAGACGGCCCGGGGTTGATAGCAGCACCGCAGACTCGATCACGTGGGGCACGCGAGGAGGTCTGCTTATGATTGGAATCAAACTACCGCCGGAGCATTACACCTCCGGCTGTAAGACAGACGGCTCCATCCGGCCGGCGGCCGAAGTGAACGAACTGGGACGCCGTTACGCGGTGTCGCGGGATCACGATACGCTGCTCGAGATCTGCCGGTGTTTTCCATCCCTACCTGATGAAGTACCTGGTGATGATCTGTCGCGGGCACTTGCCCGTGATCGGGGTGGGGGCCAGGCCGAGCCACGTGAATAGCGACTCCAAGCAGTTCATCCGTTATTTCATGCCCAAGGGATCGCCGTTCAACAAAGGCGCGATATTGAAGGCAGTGCGCCACTTCCACTTGGCCTTCAAGGGCATGGAGCCCGAGGAAGTCTACGACGTCCTGATGGAGCAGCTGGTGACCGCCATCACCGGTTATGACCCGGAATACAAACTGAAGATCCGGCGAGTCGCAGAAAAGATCGACCATGAGCTATCGAAACGGAAGCAGTGTGCTCGGGGGATGAACTCAACCGGCACCTGGACCTTAATTGTCATCGCCATCTCAAGCTGTTGCGTCGCGTTGGCTTCCTCGAGAGGATGTCGGGGCCGAACGAATAGAATGCGCCCGCCCGGACGCATCCTGTGTTTAGCGGCGGACTTGGTCGGGGGCGTCTGTCAGCATCCGAAAGGCCGCGAGATCTGATGCGGCAGCTTGTGCCAGCGCGTAAAGCTTGGCGAACAGGTCTTCCAAGTTGGTGTAATCCACGATCATCTGAGCGTTGGCGAATGCCACGCCGGAAGGTACCGCCGAGACGCAGGAAGGGATGTTAGGAATCCCGAACGAAGCGGCGGGATGCTGCTGGCGCATGCTCGTCAATCGCTCGCTGAGCCGCATTTTTCGCTCCCGCTCTTGCTGAAACTCCGGGTTCGATCTCAGCCCCTCCAAACGTCGGATCAGATCCGTCCTGTCGAGGACAATGGTATTGCCAGACTGGTAGCCGCCGAAGAAGTGCATCAGTTCGATCGCGCGGCGTCTTCGAACGCCGAACAGCTGCTCGCACAGGGAACGATCGATGACTGGGACATCGATGGCTCTCACTTGCTCGAGGACGCCTTGGATCTGCAACAACCAGCTGGACTTGGCCGGCACTGGAAGAGGTTTACCTCCCATCTTTATGTTACTGCACATTCGCGCACTTACACCCCGTTTTTCACTTATGATAATACCCACTATCAAAAGTAATGTAGGGGCCGGGTGGGGGTCGATCGCCCCTCACAATGGGCGTTCGGGGGCCGTTTTTGGTAACTAACAGTTAGTTAGATCTTGTAAGGCTATTATCGCCAGTTTGCTAAGTCGACACAAATCAGTCATCCTGGAGCCAACGGAGCTCCCACTATGATCGCCTCTCCCATTCCGCCATTCCCCTCAGAACCGATCATCATCGATGAGGAGTGGAGCAGATTGAAGGCTCTGGTGCTGGATGGCATACGTTCGCAGAACTCGAAGCGGGTCTACGCGGTGGCGTTGGATGATTTCTGTTTATGGTACTTTGCCGAGCCGCGGCCCCCCTTCAGCAAGGCCGTGGTTCAGGAGTACCTAACGTCCCTCGTATCCCGCTGCTATTCGACTTCCACCATCCGCCAGCACCTGGCTGCCCTCCGGAAGTTGACCACCGAAGCCATGGACAATGGTCTTCTGGATCCCCAACTTGCCGCCGGCGTCTGCCGAATCAAGGGTCCCAAACGCCTGGGGCGCCGTATCGGCAATTGGTTGAGCCCCTCGGAGGCCGCCACCCTGATCGAATCACCCGACGCCGGGACCAGGAGAGGCGCTCGCGACCAGGCCATCCTGGCCCTCGCGGTGGGTTGCGGCCTCCGCCGAAGCGAGATAGCCTCCCTGACTATGTCCCATCTGCAACAGCGCGAGAACCGGTGCATCATTGCGGACCTGATCGGGAAGAATGAACGGGTCCGGACGATCCCCGTCCCAAGCTTCGTCAAGTCCATCCTCGACATCTACCTGGAGCGAGCCGACATTACCTGGGGACCAGTGTTCCGGGCCATCAACAAGGCAGATGTGGTCAACGGCCAGGGCCTGACCGGCCAGGCGGTATACAACATCATCAAAGCCTATGGCGCGGATCTGGCGCTGCCGATTTCTCCGCACGACCTCCGCAGGACATTTGCCAAGCTGGCCCACAGGGCCGCCGCACCTCTGGAGCAAATCCAACAGAGCCTTGGCCATGCTTCAGTCACGACGACCGAGCAGTACTTGGGCCTGCAACAGGATCTTGTCGATGCCCCAGGCGACCGCATTAAGCTGCCGCTGAAATCTTAAACTTGTTCACCCTCCGGCGCGCCTCTGCCGGATGCAGCAAAGCGTGGTCGGTCGTCCACAAGTGGCGTCTGAGCGGCGTGCCAGAGGAATCCTTCTGAGGTGGGCCCGGGGACCAACAACCCACGAGATGCTCACCTTGTCTTCTTTCTACTGGGAAAGGCCGCAGCACCTTCGCCTGTTAATTAACCGAAGGGTTGTAGGTTCGAGCCCTACCCAGGGAGCCAAGCCTTCCCACCACGGAACCCAAGTCCCTTGTTGTCAACGGTCTCAGCGTTCGTACGCTCGCTGCGACGAGTTGCGTTTTCCTGAACATGACCATGCGTTTAGGATGAGGCCCGCCTCTCCGCTATCGGCGCTGGAGATTGTCCGTTTGCGCCCCGGTGAGTCCACGGGCGCGACTTTCCGGCCGACCTCTCCACTTCGCCGCATGGCGCCCCGGCATATATTGAACAGTCCGGTTCGTCTCGAGGGACGCAGGTGTGCACGACTTTCGGAATTCTTGCGTATGTTTACTGCGGAAGAAGCGCACGCGATTCCATACCCCACCGAACACGCCATCAGATCGCCGAAGTGCCGTGCCGCCAGCTCGCAGCAGCGCACGTACAGATCGGCGTTTGCCGCCTTCTCCCAACTGCCGGCCGCGGCGAACCAGGGCGGTGAACTGAAGTGGTAAAAAGTCACCATCGGACTGATGCCGTTCTCGTGGCAGGCTGCCAGCATGCGGCGATAGTGATCCAGTTCCGCCAGAGAGAAGTGGTGGCGCTCGGACTCGATGCGGGCCCATTCAATCGAGAAGCGATACGTGTTCAAGCCCAAACCGGCCAACTGCGGAGGTCGTTCCGGAAGCGGTGGTAGCGGTCGCAGGCATCGAGTGACGGCTCGGCAAACAGGGTCGGCTGAACGTGCTAGAGTACCCATAGATCGCTGTTGACGTTGTTCCCTTCCACCTAATGCGCGGCCGTGGCGACGCACCACAGAAATCCCGGGGGGAATACTTTCATTAGGCTGGATTCTCCAGTTCATTGCAGCACACGGGCCATCGTCCCTGGAGAACCCGGGACAGAACCACGGACAGCAGAAGCCCCAGCGGAACGGAAACTACCCCACTATTGCCTGGAGCGTCAGATTACCGAACCGCAACAGTGTGCTGCCGGACGCTGCGTAGTGCGACCCGAGAATTCGCCCACCCAGCCTCGTGAACGGGATGAGCAAGGCCAGTTGCACGGGAGAGGCCAACTGGTTCTCCAGTTGAAGTATGGCCCCGTTCAAACGGAACACCAGAGCTGCGAGCAAACACAAGGCGGTAAGGAAACCGTACACCGGACATTTGCCGAGTACGACGCCGATGGCGAAATGGATCGCAATGGAATCCCCTGACAGCCCCTGCAGCGCCGAGGCCATTCGTGACGCGAGTGCCTTCAAGGCAGCAACGCCGCGCGGCTGGATAACAGAAGCCGTAGCGCCGGCCGCAAGGAGCGCTTGGCGCAAAGTTGGAGAATTGGGGCAATCGGCCTGACGAGCCACGGTACCCGATCCGTCCAAACCGTCGAGAGCGGCTGCGCAACGCCGGTCGCATCGCGGTAGAACACGCGGTCCGTCCATCGTTCCCGGCCCCGGAATTGGGGATATGGCCGCAGAATCTCCCACGCTGTCTCCAAGACGCGTACCGCCATCGGCTCACGGTAATGCGGCATGAATAGCACGTTGCTCTGGCCGGCCCGGACTTCGGAGACAAACTCGGCAAACGACCTGGCGTTGGTAAGGTTGAGGCAGGCAGCCGGCTCGCAGGCGTGGCGATCCCCGCCGGAGATCACGGGGCGCGAGTAGATTTGCGCCAATTCGACGGTCGCGGCGTTCTCGCGCCAATGTCTCGTGCCGTTCAGCTCGAACGCATGAAAACAATCCAAGCACTCGCGCAACAGCCGCTTCACCGCCGCGCGGCGGTCCTCCTCCGCAACTCCTTCTTCCAGCCAGAACGGGTGATTGAGGACTATCAGCACTTCCTGGTTCCTTGCCAGTTTCCTGAGCATCGAAGGAAGAATCGCTTCGTCGGGAGCCGATGTGTATGCCGCCATTGCGCCCATCAAACCGCGGGCTTCTGCCGCCGGCAAGTTATGAATCCCCAGATGCAGTATGGCCCGTTGGTTAGGCACCGTCCATTCCACCGAGATAGGGATCTCCACGTGGTCGGCAGTGACCTGTAGGGCGATCGGAGCCTCGATGCTGTCGTGGTCGGTCAGAGACACCATGGGGAACAACCCGAGGGCCGCGATCTGGTCCTGTTCGAGATTAAACGCGGAGGCCGGGCTAAGCGGGGCGTCCAGTAAGCGCGCGCGAAATCCACCGAGCCCTTTCGAAGGTGGCCGCTCACTGCCTGTGAGACTAACGGGACATGCTTCAGGTATCGCGGTCTCCGCTTTGGGCGCGCCGGATCTGTTGTAGCGCGGCGCACCGCTATTTGACGAGCGAATCCAAGAATAGTCCGCGTCCAAAGCGCTTGCTCATTCTCTGCCGCTCCGGTCTCCTGCTCGATACTCAGGCGGTCAGGCCAATCCGCCGTGACCTGTCATTGCCGATGGCGCTTGTTCTGGCGACATCGCTATTGTTTCCGCGCAAGTTCCGATCTTCACGCGGAAAACCGCCCGGCGTCCGCCAAAGCTTGCGGCCTCATGCGGCCAGTTTCGGCTCGACAGAATCCGCGGTCTGTTGAGCGTCATGCAATTCCTGACAGTGCAAACAATATCCAGCCCACGGCAAAGCCGCCAGGCGTTTAGGCGCGATCGCCTCCTCGCAGTCGAGGCACATGCCAAACTCGCCGTGATCGATACGCTTCAGCGCCGCGGCGATCTGCGTCAGGTTCTTAGTTTCTCGTTCCAGAGTGCGGGCCGCGAAATCCCTTTGACCTGCGAGTTGCACAGTCTCGATCTGTTCGTTGGATTGGACAATCCAAAGCTCCTCACGCCGGGGCGACTGACCTACGATCTCCTCGCGCTTAGCTATGAGCAAAGTCCTGAATTCACTTATGTCAGCTTCTTTCATAACGACTCCTTCTCATCGGTGCTGCCCGCGATGTTTTCAGTCCGGGTACTGCCGTGTAATAAAGCACGGCGGTTACCAAAAATTTGCGGGCTTTCTATGGGCTTTTGCGGCGCGGGACAGCAAAGTGCCGGCACGCGCCGTGGCAATTGCTGAGATTCGGCGGCACGTCAAAGACCGGCGCCGCGAGACCTTGCGGCGGAAGCCCGCACGGAGGCAAAATCGTGTATTATCGGCCCTGTGGGCGCTTCCGCGAACGATCTTTATGAGGCTGTTCTGGCGCTATCCCGGAGTATTGCAGGCCGGACGGATCTCGACGCCCTGGTCTCGGGTGTAGCTACATCCCTTCGGCGCGTTGTCCACTTCGATCATGTCGGGCTGGTTCTGCATGATCCAAACGGAAACGTGATGCAGGGGTACATTCTGAATGAGCCCTGCAATCCCGTCATCACACGCCTTCGGCTGCCGGTCGATCAGGACCCGGCCGGTTGGGTATGGCTCAACCAGCAGCCGCTCGTGATCTCGCATTGGGAATCGGAAACTCGCTGGCCGGAGAGCATCCAAGTCGTGCGCGAACTGGGGATCAGTTCTTTAGTGCTCGTGCCCCTGACGGCTGGCGAGCACCGGCTCGGCGCGTTGGGGGTGAGTTCCGTGGCGCCCATCGATCCCGGTCCGGCCGAAATCGCATTCCTGGAGCGCGTTGCCAGCGAGTTCGCCGTGGCGGTGGAGTCCTTCCTCGCCAAGCAGGAAGCGGTCCGGGAGCGGGACCGGCTGCGCACGCTGTTCGATATCACGAATGCCCTGGTGTCGAAGTTAGGATGGGACGAGTTGTTTTCCGCGATATCGGCCCAACTCTCGAAGGTCATCAAGCACGATTACGCGATGCTGACCTTATGCAACGATAGCGGCGGCCTCGATCCTTACGCGCTGCATTCGACGGGTGCACGGATCTTCGATGAACTCAAGGAGCCGTTCGACCCCACGGGAATGCCGGCTGCCGAGGTGCTCGCCACCGGAAAACCTATAGTGGCCTGTGCCGCGGATGTCGATCGCTATCCGGGGACACGCCGGTTTCTGGCATTAGGACTCAAGTCCATTTGCTCGGTTCCGTTGATTACGCGAGATCGCATCCTCGGGACCCTGGCGCTCTCTCGAATGACCGATGATGTGTGGAATCCCGAGGATGTCGAGTTCCTGGTTACAGGTCGCGAGGCAGGTTGCAATTGCCGTGGAGAACTCACTCACTTATCGGGAGCTGGGACAAATCAAGGAGCGGCTCGCGATCGAGAAGGTCTACCTCGAAGACGAGATCCGCCTCGAGCACAATATCGGGAATATGGTGGGTAAGGGACCGGCTTTTCAAGCCGTTCTGAAGAGTATTCAAACCGTGGCGCCGACAGATGCTAACGTTCTGGTAACGGGCGAAACAGGTACTGGAAAAGAGCTGGTCGCGCGGGCAATTCACGAATTGAGCCCCCGCAGCAAGGGCAGTTTCGTTAAAGTGAACTGCGCGGCGATCCCCGCCAGCCTGCTGGAAAGCGAACTGTTCGGGCACGAGAAGGGCTCATTCACCGGCGCGGTAGCGCAGAAGATCGGACGCTTCGAACTGGCCCATCACGGAACCTTGTTTCTCGACGAGATCGGTGAGATGCCGCTGGAACTCCAACCGAAGCTTCTCCGTGCCATTCAGGACCAGGAATTCGAGCGCGTGGGCGGCAATCGCACGATCCGGACTGACGCGCGGCTGGTGGCCGCCACCAACCGCGATTTGAAGGCGATGGTGGCGGAAAACAGATTTCGAGCCGACCTCTACTACCGGCTGCATGTCTTCCCAGTGCATGTTCCACGATTGCGGGACCGCCGGGAAGACATAGCGCTGCTCACGCGCTACTTCGTCCAGAAGCATGCCCAACGCATGGGCCGCAACATCGATACGATTCCCACGTCGGTTCTAGACTCACTCACGAATTACAACTGGCCCGGTAACATCCGCGAGCTGCAGAATGTTCTTGAGCGATCGGTCATCCTGACCACCAGTAACGTGCTTCAAGTGGCGATGCCCGAACTCATCGGCAAGGCGGATGCGAGCGCATTTCGCGAAAGATCGCCGGCTGAGTCGCCCGGCGCTGAACGGGCGACGATTCTGAAGGCGCTGGAGGAGGCAGGAGGCCAGATAGGCGGTCCGGAGGGCGCGGCGGCCCGGCTCGGACTGAAGCGGACGACCCTGCAATCCCGCATGCGAAAATACAACATCTCACGCCAGTTTAGTTGAGCAAACCAGGAGGCCAGGATCGGAGCCTCATCTTTGATTTTGCGACTCCTCCGTGGCACGGGCGCGCGCCTGCACATCACGGACGTTCGTCATGTAATCGGAATACTCGATAACGACTTCGGTTGTGCCGAAGATCCTCGCCTGCGCAACCGAGTGGTTCAGAGCAGGCAGCCAGAATTGACCGGTGCGCCCGTAGCGTTGCTCCACCCGCACGCTGCGAATCCAGAACGAAGGGTTCTTGGCGGGCTGGCCTTCAATGCGTGCGATGGCAAAATCCTCAGCATCCACCCAGATTCGGCCGCGGATGGAGAATTTGCTCGGCCTCTTGGGAATGATCTCCAGGACATAGCTGTCACGGCCGTCCGAGGCTTCGGCGCCAACCAGGCGGAAATCGTAGTTCTCGGGAATGATCCGCGTTTCCTTCCGTTCCCCCTTTTGGCTGGATTCCACTTCCGCTTCAATCATCTTGCGGAGGATGTGATCACGGACGAATCCGGAGCCGCTTTCGGCAACGACCTCGAACGATTTGACGCCATCGCTGCCACGGGACATTCTCACCGTCAGTTCGGCGTGCTTGTTTGACCTCTGGTTGTCGAACCGGTAGCGCCTCAGACCTGAATACGCGGCCAGCGCCGCGGCCCTGTCATTGTCGGCTCGAACCATCCGCTCCAGGATCTCAGGAGCCGTCAGAGATGGCGGGGTACAGCCTTGCATCGCTGCAAGAAAGAAGAGTGTCGGTAACGTCGGCATCAGAACTCCAAGGGACTCCACGCTTCCTTGCGTGGAGACTGCCGTTATCACTATGTGCATTTCGAAGGCCAAGCGGCCGCGGCGCAAACGCGCTTTGGCTGTAGGTGCTCGGCGGCGTGACGATGTCGTATGCCGTGGGCAAGTGCCGAAAACTCGGCATGCAAAAGAGCGGAAGAGCAGCAAAATATGGGGTGATCCGCTGGCTGCCGACGTGCAAGTCGGGAGTTCAGTGCCGGTCAGCGATCCACTTCGCGGACATGGACGCAATCTCAGATTGAAGCAGGGACGTCAGGCGGGACAATGAACAAGACAGCCTATGGCATTGTGGCAGAGCGAGCGCCTCAACAGGGCGCAAACGGCAAGAAGGGAGTTAACGGTACCCGGACCGCGATTGTCGAGTTGCCGATCCTGGGCGCACCCGGTCCGACCAGGGTTCCATCCACGGGGGCGCCCCTGAGCCTTCCGGCTCCTGTGTTTCCGAGGCACCCGCAGAAATGCGGCGACGTGGAGCCAGACCCGAGGCTCATGACGCGCGACGGAAACACCTACCGGACGAGCGTGACATTCCCGATGGTTCGCCGGGCGATGCGCGGATGGCTCTACCCGTATGTCGGGTCGCGCGTAAAGCCGGGCGATTTCCATCCCATCATTTCGTACCTGTTCACCGAGTGGAAGTGCAATCTGGACTGCCACTACTGCTGGGCTTTCGACAACCGCGTTAAGGGCATGACCGAGGACGTTGCCCGCAGGTCGATTGACTGGCTGCACGACAGCGGTTGCCGGGTTCTCGCACTGATGGGAGGCGAGGTCCTACTGCGGCCGGATTTTGCGCACAAGGTGGCCGATTATGCGGTGCGGAAGGGCTTCTGGGTGTATGTCCCGACCAACGGGCGTCTGATGCGCCCCGATGTCATCGACCGGTTGGCAGATGCCGGCGTGGCCACGTTCAATGTTGCGGTGGATTCCGTCGCCGACCGCAAGGAGTTGCCCAAGGCGCTCAATCCGATCCGGCCTTATTTCGATTACCTCATCAAGAAGCAGTACGTTTATGATTTCAGCGTTTTCTTCAACATCAATATCACGCGCATCAACCTGGAGGATGTCCGCCGGTTGACGGAAATCGCCCATGATGTCGGGATCGCGACCGACTATCACATCAACGAGACGCCGATGCTCGAGCAACCCCACTTCAAACGTAAAGACAGCAACAGCACGTACATTACGGAAGAGGATTGGCCGGATGTGGACGCTACCATCGATTGGCTCATCGAAAAGCACCGGTCGGGATACAAGATGGTGAACTCCGTACCCCGGCTGCAGGAGATGAAGGCGTTCATGCGCGGCAAACTGCAACAGTGGGACTGCCGCGCGGGACAGAACTCGCTGATCATCCGCACCGATGGTACGCTTGCGCCCTGCTTCCCGATGTACAGCGCCGCGCATAACTGGGGAAAGGCCGGCCAGCCGCGATTCGAGAAGAAACAGCTTGCCGGCATGAAGGTGGAGTGCCAGAAGCGCTGCTTTTCAACTCTGAACCACAACCTGGCGTACTGCTACGACGCGTCCCGTGCGATTCGTTGGACGCTCAAGCAAGCTCTACGCGGGTTCAAGGGGACCACTGGCGCCTTTGAGGACTAGTGTTCCGCGATGCCGGGTTTGGGTTCGGCGGTCACGCCAGACCCAAGTACCACACGAAAAGGAGCGTGGATGCGCACGACGGCGATCATTCCCGCATGGGGGCGGATTCTGCGAGGCTTTCGCCCCTTTTTGTCCATCGAAATCACCAAAGAGTGTCCACTCAAATGTCCCGGCTGCTATGCGTATGAACCGGGGCACTTAAACGGCGGCGGCTCCATGGTGTCTCTGACGGAATGGCGCGGTAAGGAACTCGTGGAGCGAGTCCTCGGATTGGTCCGACGCTTCCGTCCGTTGCACGTGTCGATTGTCGGCGGGGAACCGTTGATTCGTTATCGGGAACTGGCCTGTCTCATCCGCGAATTCCACACAATGGGAATCGAGGTTCAGGTGGTGACGAGCGCTGTCCGCCCGATCCCCGTCGAGTGGGCGGAATTCCCGAATTTGCACCTGGTGGTTTCCATCGACGGCATGCAGCCCGAACACGACTTGCGCCGGGGTCCGGCCACGTATGATCGCATTCTCAGACACATCGATGGTCACCGGATCACGGTTCACTGCACTGTCGTCCCGCAGTTTCTAGCGCGAGTGGACTATCTGCGAGATTTCGCCCGCTTCTGGTCGCTCCACGCCGGCGTGGGGAAGATCTGGTTCAGCCTGTTCACGCCGCAGACCGGGGATCGCTCTCCCCAGCGGCTTACAGCCGCGGACCGCGCGACCGCGATCGATCGAATCGCCGCGCTCCGCTCCCTGTACCCCAAGGTATATGCGCCGGATGTCGTCCTCAACGGCTACCGCCATCCGCCCGACTCGCCAGCCGAGTGCATATTTGCGCAAACCACAAGCTGCGTCTCGGTTGACCTATCGACACCGGTGGTCCCCTGCCAGATTGGCGGCCGGCCCGAATGCTCGGAGTGCGGTTGTATCGCCGGGGCCGGATTGGCTTCGATCGGTAAGTTCAAATTGGCGGGGCTGATAAATGTGTCGGATATCTTTCGAGTGTCGAAGAAGGTGGGGGAGCGCTTCAGCGGCGGCCGGCCAGATCCCCTGTAGAGAGCCTCGCGACGGTGGGGCCCCGCTGCCGGCGACGGATGATCGAGTCGTCCATGGGCCCTCCTTTCCTCTTTCGCGGCCCGGGAAAGTGCAGGTCCAGCGCCACGGTCACTATGCGGAACTTGCCTCACGCTGAAATTGAATTCACTCCTTCGACGTCACTGCCGACTCTGCGGCACAAGCTCACCCTAGCGAAATCCAGGCAGGTGTGACGGAGTGCACTAAGTGGACACGAACTTGCAGCTGGAGAATTGTCATGACAACTACAAACGGTGTGACGCGGTTCGGCGTACTGGCGCGGGAGGTCTTCTCCTGGGACGCCGCTATCAGTTGGATCGCGCTGGATGACCCGGGGCGTCGCCCTCAGTTGGAGTGGCGAGATCCGGATACCTGTCCGGCTGAGGCGGCCACAGCGCCAGAAGAGCTGACAATCGACCCGCTGTTGTTGATGCTGGCGGAGAATCGGCACGATGTCTACAGCGGAGGCAACAGCGCCGGGCGCCGTGACCTGCGTTTTGTTGTATTGGCTTACGGGGACCGTGCGCAAGTCGTCACGAGATTCGGACCTCACGGTTACGTCAACATCGGTGTTAGTTCGGCGGCCGATGCGTATCGGCTGGGAACCCGGCTCACCGGATTGCTTGACCGAAGCGTGAAGGTCCTTGGATAGACGCCATGCAGATGTACTTGAACGACAGCGTCAAGACCTTCGAGTTTGTTCTGCGTGGGGAACTGACAGGAGATGCCGTGCGAAGCCTGGAGTACGCGTGGATCACCGCGACATCGATCCTGGATGGCAAGGAAGTGTTCGTCAACGTCTCGGCCTTAACGGCTGCGGATGCCCAGGGCATCGAATTGCTGCGTCGCATAACGGGATCGGGCGCCTGCCTGCGGGCGGCGCCGCGACCGAACTCCGGGGAATTTCTCCGGTCCTTGGGAGTGGTGGTGGCGCCGGCTCCCCGCCCAGGCACCCGCACCTGGCGATTGCGCCTTCGCCAGTTGTTCGGGCTAGTGGCGTGAGCGCGTCATCCGGTGATCCATTTTGGCTGTCAGCCTGCAACTGAGGTGTCCGAGAGGTAATCGGCATGATACGGGTTATGACGGCAGACGAGTTGGCAAGCACGACGATCACGGTGGACGGGAAGCTGGCTGCCGAGTTTGTCGACCTGGTCGAAATCTGCTGTATCCAGGCGATTTCAAAATCGAAACCGGTCCTGCTCTATCTACGCGACGTCTGCCTGATTGACGAGCGCGGCCGTGCCCTGCTGCGTAAACTGTCAGAAAGGGGTGTGGGCCTGAAAGCAAGCGGTGTTTACAGCTCCTACGTTGTCGATGAGATTCAATCCCCCCCGCCAAACGCGCGGCGTTCTCGCGCGTAACTCAACGCCGCCGATATCGGCACTCTGTCGGCAGGCGACGCGGCACGCCGGCGAGGCACCCATACAATTACCCGTCGAAATCACCCACATTGAGCCGGCGGTCACCTTTACTCACAGACGGGCCCGCGCTCGGCGGACCTTCAGCTCTGTTGCTGCGATCGTGCTTGCTGCTCCCTCCTGTGTGCCTTGTTTCCACACCAAGCAACCACGCCTCAACCATCACCAGCCCAGGCACCTCGATCGCCCGCATTCGCACCTGCCTCGCGTCTCAGACCATCCGCAGAGTGCTGATTTCGGCAAGAGATCGGCGCTTGCCGTCTAAGTGACGCCAGACGTGCCCCCGAGGCACATCGGCGGACACGTGCCAGCGCGCCCGTGATTGATAAAGCCCCGCGATACAACGATCTACGGCGAGGAATTCAATCGCAGCCTTGCTCGTGGGTGTCTGGTGAGCCACGTGCTTTCTCTAAGGTCGAAGCGGCAAAGAATCCGCTTTGGTCTCAAAAACATAAAGGAGTCATCAAATGTCGAAGGGCAATCATCTTCTAACGCTGTTCGCCGCATCCGTAATCGTGGCACTGCCGGCGTATTCTCAGGAGGAATTCAGGTCCGAAGTCACGGTCCAGGGCTCAGGCACCCTAACCAAAGAGTCGACCCAGTCCGGAATCAAGCAAGACGCTACCAATTCCGGCGGCGTTCTGGTGGGGTATCGCTTCTACCTCACCAAGCACATCGGCGCGGAAATCAACTACGGTTACACTCTGAACACGGAGAACTACCGCATGGCGGCGGGCACAACCGGCATCAAGACTCACGCGCATGAAACAACAGGCGCCTTCGTTTATCGTGTGCCGTTCAAGCGATGGTCCGTATTCGCTCTTGCCGGGGCGGGAGCGATCGTGTTCCATCCGAAAGACCTCCGCGGAATCGACAATCAGACGCGGGCCGCATTCGTCTACGGCGGGGGCGCCGACTACAACCTCACCCGCCGCTTGTTCCTGCGGGTGGAGTGTCGAGGATTGGTCTACAACTCGCCGACGCTTAACATAGCGGGACTGGCCGGCACGGATCGCACGACGCACCGCGCCGAGCCCTCAATGGGTCTTGGGTTCCGATTCTGATTCCTGGTAGTCAACGACGTTCGCGCGCGCAGCGCTGCCGGCCACTTGGAACCCCGGTTTCCTGAGGCCGGCAGCGATGTAATTACAAATGCTGGTGATTGTGTGCTCTCCAGAAGGAAGACAGATATGCATCAGAAGGGTTCCGACAAACCTCGTGCCTGCAAGCGAGCCAGGCTCCCGCGAGAACGGCGGCGGGAGCAGATCTTGAAGTCGGCCGAGTTGCAGTTTGCCGCTACGGGTCTGAGATCGACCACGACAGCCGCCCTAGCGAAGGCAGCGGGTATCTCCGAGGGAATCCTGTACAGGCATTTTGGCGCCAAGCAGAAGCTGTTCGAAAGTGCAGTGGAGTGCAATACCCAGCAACGTTTGGCGGGGCTGGAGGACCGGCTCTCTTCGATTCCAGACCTTCCGCCCCTCGAGTGTGTCGATCGCATGGCTGAAGCGACGATACTGGCGTGTGCCGATGGTGAGGGCAACGCCTCAGTAATGGCCTGGGCGCTGTTGGAAATGCCGGAATTCGCAGCGGAGATCTACCGCAGCGAGATCGGCGCCACGGAGCTCATGTGGAACAGTGAAATCTGCAGACGCTTCGCAGCGTCGCCCGTCCGTCCCCGGCTTGCGATCCACCTGGTGCCATATGTGGTGCATGCCTGCATGGCGTTCGGGCTGTGGCTGGCTACCCTGCGGCACAAATCTGCAACGGCTCAGGCACACGCCCGTCAGTACGCGGAAGGGGTCGTGGACGCCGCCCGGATGGTTCTAAGCTTCTGCCCGGAATCGCTTGGGACCGGGGGTGCCAGGGTGCCGTCCGAAGACGGAACTCGTCGGGCGAGTTGATTCTCGGAGGTGAGTGGATTGAGACAAATACGGGTTTCGTCAAACGTTCGGCGGTATTTCCCCCTGCTGTGCGCGTGGATTTGCGTGCTTCCTGTGACCCATGCCGAGGTCTGCGACCCAAAGGCATTCCAAGGCGCCTATGGCCTTTCTGTGGTCGGCGCTACCACAATCGGCGGCTCCACGCGGCCGGTAGTAGTGGTAGGCCGGCTGGCCTTGAATGAGTCCGGGGATCTGAGCGGTATTTCGTCCGCCAGTTTCACAGGACTGATTTTCGGTAATCGCGTCACGGGCAAATATGAGGCTCGTTACGACTGTTCCGTCACGTGGACCTTGCAGGATGGCACCGGAAATATCCAGCACTTCGCTGGAACGATGAGCGCCGACGGCAGGTACGTGGCGTTCCGGCAGACCGATCCGGGGGGCCCCGGGAACGGCATTCTGCAACGGACCGTGGTTGGGTGTTCCGTATCCAGCCTGACGGGGACATTCCAGTTGGAGGTGTCCGGCAGCACCGTAGACGTCAAAACCGCGGTCGAGTCAGGCCGCGTTTCGCTCAAGGGTGTGCTGATAGCCGACGGCGCCGGCAGGCTCTCCCTCGCCTCCGTGCCCGACGAGCCGGCTCTAACTGTGGGAAGTTACGCGGTCCAAGACGATTGCTTCGTGAACCTCGCCCTCGAGTTGCCGGCGGGCGAGCACAAAACGGCCACGATGCACTTCCGCGCCATTGAAGTCGACAACGGTCGTGAGGTTCTGGGAATTCAGACCGATCCGGGTACAGTGGTCGCTCTTCGGCTGGTTTCCAAATAACTCGGCGCGGCGGCCTCGACGGACGCCGGGCGATTGAGCAGTTCCGCCGAACGCCCGATTCCCGCAGCGCCGGCCTGAGCGTCCCCCAACGGGGCGTTCTACTTTCCCCAGAAAGTGGTAGTGCCATCTTGACCTATCCGACCATTTCGGCCCGCGACTAAATAGGGTTTTCGGCGAGCGGCAAAAAGCGGAGAATCAGGTTTCAAGAGAGGACAACATGGCAACTGCAGCGGTAATCGACTTCGGGTCTTTTTCAGGCCCTTCGGGCGCCGAATGGGTTCAGTCACCGCGAATCGAACTCCGCGGGTTCGGGGACGCCGGAAGCAACTGGAACGGGACGGAATTTGACGGGATTGTCGGGTCAAGCCCGGCGTTGCGCGCCGTCCTGGATGAGGTTCGGATTGTGGCGCCCACTGGGTCGACGGTGCTGATTGCAGGCGAAACGGGAACCGGCAAGGAACTCATCGCGCGTGCTGTCCACGTGCATAGCGGGCGCCGGAACCGGCCATTCGTGAAAGTGAACTGCGCGGCCATCCCGGCTGAGTTGCTCGAAAGCGAGCTCTTCGGGCACGAAAGAGGCGCATTTACGGGAGCGGTGGCGCAGCGCATAGGCCGCTTCGAGGCCGCGGACGGCGGCACGCTGTTCCTGGACGAGATCGGCGACATGCCGCTGCACCTGCAGACCAAGTTACTGCGAGTCCTTCAGGAGCAGGAGTTTGAGCGGGTGGGCGGCAGCCGGACCATCAAGGTCGACGTCCGGATTGTGGCCGCAACCAATCGCGACCTGAAGGGAATGGTCCAAGAGAACAAGTTCCGGGCGGACCTTTACTACCGGCTGGCCGTCTTTCCACTGAGCGTACCTCCCTTGCGCGAGCGCCGCGAGGACATTCCCTTGCTCACCCGCTACTTCGTCCAGAAACAGGCGCAGCGGATGGGCCGGAACATCGAACGCATTCCGGCGCATGCGATGGAATCGCTCATGAATTACGACTGGCCGGGCAATCTCCGGGAATTGCAAAACGTCATCGAGCGATCCGTGGTTCTGAGCCGGGGGCCTGAACTCCACGTCGTGTTGCCGGAAAGCACCGGCAAATCCGCGCCGATCGTTTTGCATGGCGCGGCTTCGAATGTGAGCGGGATCGCCGAACGCGCGCGTATCCTGTCGGTCTTGCAGGAAACCAAGGGCATGGTTGGAGGACCGGACGGGGCAGCTGCGCGGCTCGGCCTAAAGCGGACGACCTTGCAAGCACGCATGCGCAAGTACAATATCGGCCGCTTCTTTCAGTAAGCGTATGAGAATGGCCGGCCATCACCCACGAACACATGGGATGCGCTTCGACCTGGCTCCTCCGGTAGAGCCTCGATGTTCGGCGTAGCTGCCTGCGTCCACGGCAACCCGAGATTCAAATTCTTGCGCGCATTCGCGGTTTCCGTGAGCGACCTCGAAACGGAGGAGAGCGGTATCTCGCGCACGGCGCCATCCACCGAGTTGAAATGAACGTTGCCTCCTTCCACCCAGACCATGGTGGCGAGGTACACACTGCCGCTGGTGGTCACGATCGAAAACGTCGTCGACGTGTTTACCTGCTCCGGCCAACTATACTCATGCAGGACCGGCGTGACCGGCGTGACCGGCGGAGGTGGCAGCGGAGGCGGTTCCGCGGACTGTCTGGTGTTACCTGGTTGGGGTGGATCGCTCTCGCGCATGCTGTTCCAATACGAGGAGTAAGCCCAAAATCGATACAGATCCAAGCCGTAGTGGTCTTTGACCTCGTAGCTGCAGTTTTGGTAAAACGGCGCGGGAAAGCACACGGCGCCATCGAGGGTTTGACGCACCGCAGGGTAAGTGTCCCGGTCGGCACGCTGCGCCATCAGGGCCGAAGTGGCGAGAGATATCGCAATAAGAGCGAGGGACGCTCGGTTCATCTTGTCCTTCTTTCGGCTCCTATCCAAAAAGTGTAATTAGCGTTCGACAGGCAGCGGCAATCGGGCACAGCAGTGGTAGATGGCGGCGATGAAGTTCGCGGCGCTGCGGAATCCGAAGGACCGGTGACTGATCGACTTGATCTTGTTGTTCATACCCTCGACGGCTCCGTTGGAGAGCCTGGTTTTGGTCCAAGCAAGAACCCCATCCAGATGAGACCGGAGCATGCCCACAAATTTCTTGAACGGCTCCAGCTTGGATCGCATGGCCGAGTTCATCCACTTGAGCAGATGCTGCTTGGCTCGCCATGGCTGCTGGTACGTCCAGAACAGTTGGAAAGATTCCTTCAGGTACCAGGCCCGCACCAGCGGCGAGTTCCAGCGCACGAGCGTGGAAAGCCGATCCTTCTGGTTGCTGTTCAGATTCCACGGGTTCTTCAGCAGCAGCCAGCGGGTTCCCTTGAAAGTTACCCTCTCCTTGGAAGTCAGTTGGCGCCACAGATCGCGGCGGGCCGCCTCTACCGCTTCGTGCAGGTGTTTGACGATGTGGAACCGGTCGAACAGGATCTGTGCGTTGACTGCGTGGTCGCGCACGAGCTTGGCATACGGCGCCCACATGTCCATGCACACCACACGCAGCGTTTGGCAGCGCCGCTTGCCCATTTCCTGGGTAAAGAACGGCCGCACCGCTTCTTCGGTCCGGTCGTCTCCTACCCACAGCAGCACCCGGCGCTCCAGATCGTAAACCACCGTGAGATAGACCTGCCCTTTGCGCCGGCTCACCTCATCAATGCCAATCACATGCACCGGCGGCCGGGCGCGGTGCTTCAGCCCGTACGCGACAGCCCGCTTCACAATTGCCGCCACGCTTTTCCAGTTGAGCCCATACTCGCGCGCCGTGCCTTTCCAACTCAGTTCCTTCTTTCCGGTTGTGTTTCTATGTCGTGCTATTCGCAAAGCGAAAGGAGAAAACGGGATGCGGGCGGAGGCGGCCCGCATCCCAAGCAGTGGGCTCTGACGCTGAGGAAGAGGTTTAGTTGGTACCGGTGGGAGGTTCGCCGGCGGAAAAATGCACGCGCCGGTTCTTTTGCCGGCATTCTTCAGATGCTTCGGTACACTGCGGCCGCTCCTTGCCGAAACTGACGGTCTTCAAACGTTCGGCAGGCAACCCAAGCGCCTCGATGAATTCGCGTGCGGCGGCGGCACGGCGGTCACCGAGTCCGAGGTTGTACTCCGCCGAACCGCGCTCGTCGCAGTGGCCTTCCAAAGTGATGACCGCGGCCGGGAAGTCCGCGAGAATTGCGTGCAGCGCCTCAGCGTCCTTCGCCAGAGTGGCCCCGGCATCGTCACGGATGCCGGTTTGGTCGTAGTCAAAATAGATGTCGGCGACTTCCGTCTCTACCCGATTCTGGAGAGACTTGGTGGCGACGGGAGGCGGCGGCGGGGCGATGGGAGGCGGCGGCGCCATGACGTTGACACTGGCGCTGGCGGCGGCGGTGCCGCCCGGACCGTTCGCGACGAGTTCATAGGTCGTGGACGTCGCCGGACGGACTTCCTGTTTCCCATCGGCCGCGACCGCGCCGAGTCCGGCGATGGTTACTGCGGTCGCGTTCGTGGTGGACCACTTCAGCGTGACCGCCTGGCCGGCCTCAACCACCGGTGGTTCGACAGTGATCGAGGCTGTTGGGCCTGCCGGTGTGGGGCGCGGAACTTCTTGAATAACAGGAGGCGCCGGCGGCGCCACCGTGATCTTCTTTCTACAACCGGTTGTGAGCCCCATCAAGGATAGTCCAAGAAGGAGTACTGTTAACTCGCACCTAACTCGCATGATCCTCTCCTTGTGCCGCGAACGTTACGCGCTCGCCGCCCAATGAAAGCGGCCCGCTAACGTAACAGAGAGCGAGCCCCTATGAATTCCATTTACCCGCGACGCTAACTACTTCGCTCCGCCAAAGAGGGTTTGAACCTCTCGTTTTTGGCCGCGGCGCGACTTAAGCCGCGCGAATCCGAAGCTGACAACGGCAATACCGGAAAGTACGCAAAGTGAAAAGGCCATCGACAATCTCCATTCCCGTCGCAAGTCACGAGGCGAGCCCGTTTGCGACTTCTGTTTCTAGAGTTCTGCAAAGCAATAGAGCACGGCTTCCGCCAAATCGCGGAATCGAGCATTTGCCGGCGAATCCCCGGTTGCTGTGAGTGTTGCGGGCATGGCGAGCGAAGCCTCGGAGACGCTCATCCGCCAAGGACCGGCAGGCGCCGCGGCAGTTGCCGAGTATTGACGTCACGCAGGCTCGGCAGCGTCTTGGGTCGCTGCAGCGGTAGCGGTAGCGTCCTTCCCGGCGATGCGCGTCTTTACCCGGTGTAGTCATTTGCTGAGAATCGATCAGGCAGCCGCGTAGGGTTGCACAAGCGTGGCTGAGACCGGATAGTGGTCGGAGGCGCGAATGTCATAGTGCACCTTGCCCTGGGAACCCGACGGATCCGAGACAAAGATCCAGTCGATCGCGCGTGGGTGCGAGAGGCCGTGGGCCGTAGTGGTTGGACGCCCGGACGATCCCACTGCGTCGTGCAAACCAACGTCGCCGAGAACCTTCGCCGCATCGCCGCCCCCGGCATTGAAGTTGAAATCGCCCGCGACGACGAAGCTCGGGCGGTCGGCGTACTTGCGGCAGTCCGCAAGGACCTCGGTCAACTGCCGGAGTCGAAGATCGTCGGCGCCTCTGCTCTCCAGATGAAGATTGTAGGTCACCACCTTACGTCCGTAGATATTTGCTTCCGCTACGAGTGCAATCCTCCCGCCGGTCCGGCGCTGAAAAGCCGGGAGATTCGGCACATACCAATGCGGCTTCCAGAACGACGACTGGTCACGGAAGCGAATGACCCTGGCTCTCGAGAGCGGCCATGGCGAGAGCGTGGCCATGCCGTGAAACGCGGGTCTGCCTGGGGTTCCCTGGCTCAGTTCCTGGAATTCCAGCCCGAAGACATAGTTCAAATTCAGGGAATGCGCCAGTTCAGCCGCGATGTCGCGAAACCGCGTCCGGCGGGCATTCAGGTCCACCTCCTGCAACAGCAGCAGATCGGCCTGGACCGTACAGAGGAAGTCGAGGATCTTCGGAAACTCCAATCCGCGGTTGAGATTCCAGCTCAAAATGCGAGAGAAATCCCGCGACCACGGCCGCTCCGGAGATAGCTGCAATGGACGTAGGGTTGGATCAGCCATTGGTCGTTCCGGCCGGGTTGAATGTTACATAGGAGTACAGGACTATCGGCCAGACGATGTTCGCCCCTACGGCTGCGCCGATAAATGCCATGTAAGTCCCACCGAACAGTGCGAACGCAAGGATCAGCCAGGGCATGCAACAACGTTTGATCAGGAACTCCGTGTGGCGGCTGAGGTACAGGAACGGATTGGAGCTTCGCTTGGAAGCTTGCGCTTGCCACAGGCTCAGATACCGCTCGGGACGGTCCCCGGCCATCTTGCGCCGCTGCATCGCCGTCGTCAAAAAGCTGGCAAGGGCGCCCACAAAGAGCAGAGCCCCCCAGGTCCAGTAGACCGGACCTCGGCCCAGCAGCCCAATCATCATCCCGGCGAAGATGAAGACGTAGTACAGATAATCGCAGATCGTTTCCAACCAGCAGCCGAATGCCGAGTCCTGAAACGTGAGCCGCGCCACCTCGCCATCGCTGCCGTCCAGAATGCTGGCGAAGACCGACAGAATCGCGCCTACCAACATGTTCGCGCGCCCGCCGAGCGCGAAGACGGCGCCTGCCGAGAAGCTGACGCCAAGCGTGAACAGGCTCACCATATTCGGGGTGATGGGGAACTTGATCAGTTGGCGGCTGATCGGAATCGATACCTTGCGGTTCATTCTCGCAAATACGCCGTCGGTGGATTTGAACAGCCATTTGTCCAGCTTTTGTTCGGCCAGCATGCGGTCTTCCTTCGACAACACGCGTTGCCACTGGTCTGATGGAACGGATTCGCAGACCAGTCCTTCCGCCGCGGCGAGCCAGTCGTGCAATCCATCGAGCGTCCGTATCCCCGCGGGACATTTCTGAAGCAGACCAATGGCTGAGGGCGTGGTGAAGGCATACATGCCGGCAGGCTGGCCATCGGAAGTCAATGCCAGGACTTCGGTTCCGTTCCATTCGGACGTACGGCGGTGCCAGGAGGGATGGTATGTTCTGTCCGCGGCGATCAACACGAGACGCTCTTCGCCGTCCGCGAAATCGCGCAGCGCTGGCGCAGCTTCGCCCACGTCCGTCACTTGCCATTCGACATCGACGGGAAGCCGGCCCGTTTGTTGCAACTCATCCCGTACTGGCAGCGCCGCGGCACGGTCGACGACCACCGAGATCCTCCCCGCGCCCGCCTTTCGCGCTCCCAGAATCGCGCGCAGCAGCACCGGGAGTTCGCCCACGCGCGCCAGAAGGGCATGGGACGGGGTTTGTTGGGCGAGGATGATGGCGGTGTATCCGTGCACCGTCCGATCAGCGTCCTTCCGGGCTTTGCGGCTTTCACGCGCCGCTCCGGGCAGCATTACCGCACAGATCGCGCCCACGGCCGTCCAAAAGAGCGCGCGGACTCTGCGGATCAGCGCCAGCGTAAGTCCCGCGGTTCCCGTAACTCCGACCAATTTCGCAAAGAGCATGTTTCCACCTTCAAAAGTTCCCGCATTTCCCGGGTTGATCATCCCTATCACGTTCACCAACTTGTTGAGACCCTCAATCGCGAGGGCGGAGGAAAACCCGACCGAGTGGCCCATCAGCCGCAGGATTAGATAGACTTCCAACACCGCAGCGACCTGCCCAGCCATTTGGAGCACCAGGTTCTTTCGAAACGTGCCGGGCGAATGGTGAAAGAAGTCCAGCAGCCTGTCTTCCACGGACTGAATCGCGTCGCGCCTGCTTTCAACCCAGTGTCTGATTTTCCCGATGTGCGCCAATGCCGCCGCCGGGCCTGAGATCAGAGGCCAACGCCGCCGGATCGCAATCACCGCGAGGTACACAATAGCCACGAGGACGAAACCAAATAGCTTTGCGTAAAGAGCGATCCTGCCGGGGAGGGGTACGATGAAGGCCAGCGCGACTACACCCGCGAAGGTCACGATGGTACTGCTGAGCGTGTAAAGGGCGCGATCCAGCGCGACCGAAGTAATTCGCGCCGCGAGGGGCAAATCCGTGCCCAGACCTGCGACCCGCCATGTATCGCCGAAGACCTGGCCGAATACGCCGACCTGTCCCGCTGCCTCGGAGGCCAGGCGCAAGGCGAACATCCTGCCGAATGAAGGTCGGCGGCGGGCATTGAGCGTCAGACGCCACGCCCATGTCCGCACCGCTTGCGACAGTCCTGCCAGAACAATCACCAGCACCAGACCCCATCCGACGGAGGCGATGCCTTGCCAGAGTTGCGCCGGCCCCGCGCGCCGCACCAAATGCGCAAGAAGTAGCAGGCCGATCAGCGCGGCGGCCAGACGGCTCCATAGCCTTCCGCGAACGGCAGGTTCAGGCGGCATACAGAAGGCTCTCTTTGCCGGCATGTGCGAACGCTTCCGGCGTATCCAGGTCGTGCCAGGGCGCGTCGATTTCCAGCGCACGCAACCGCCTGCCGCGCGCCAGCCGGCGCATGCCGTCGGAGAGCGAACAGTTCCCGTCTATACTGGCATGGTCGAGATCATCGAACAGCGCGGGAGTGCAAAGGAACATGCCGGTATCTATCGCGTCATACTCTTCGATCTCCTTCCCGATGTCCACGATCCGGTCACCGTGGCGGCGGACCTTGGTGGCATCGTCGATATCGTAGATGCGGTCGAGGTCGGGATCGACTCCGAGGATGACCTCGCCCGGAGCAAGGCGCTGCCGGACCATCATCCTGGCTGTCTCGGGCTCGAAGAGGTGGTCGGCCATTAATAGGAGGAAGTCATCGCGGAGCGCGGCTCTGGCTTTCAACGCGGAGATCCCGTTGCTCTTGTGATAGTCCGGATTCACCACCCAGGTGAAGCGGGCCCGGCCGCTCCAGTGGCTCTCGAACCACTCGCGGATCAGGTCCCCGCGGTACCCCAGGACGATCACGAATTCCTCAATCCCTGCGTCCTGAGCGCGGCGCACGATGTGTTCAAGGATCGGTCTGCCTTGAAACTCTACCAGGGGTTTGGGGAGGTTGGCGGAAATCGGCCGCAGGCGAGTACCATTGCCGGCTGCCAGAATTAGACACTGTTTTGTATGTCCCATGTTTGCCTTTCTAGAAGCCCACGACGAACGTTCCTCTGAATTTTCGCGGCGGCGAGTTGAAAAACGACCCGAAACGATGACTGTCCAGATTGTTTTGCACGTCTCTGGCGTCAAAATGATTGAGTAGGTTGAATATGCTGAAGCCGACTCTGGCCTTCTTGCCGATACGGGGAATGTGGATTTCCCTGTTCACCTGGAGATCGAGCGACGCGAAACGCGGATATCGCTCGCTGTTACGCGGTCCCACATATTCCCGGAACTGATTCTCGATCGAGTAAGGGAATCCGGTGTGAAGGTCGAGGACCGGAGTCAGGGTGAACTTCTTGGGAGCCGCCATCTCGCCCCAGATCAGAAACCGGTTCGGCGCATCGAACGACAGGCGCCCGCGGGCGTTCGGTTGGATCACCGCTGTCGGGTCGTTGCCGAAGAATCGGTTGAAATCGTTGAGATCGCCATATGCCCGCGATCTCACATACGAAGCGTTCACCGTGTGGCGGCGTACCTGGTAAGCTCCCGTGACCTGAAATTCGCGGTAGGAATCGCGCCCGTCGCTGGACACGGCCAACGAACTGGCGATGGGGTTCACGACCAGGGCGTCGCGGGTCGTGCGATTTTGGTAGGCCACGCGGATCGCCAGCTTTTCAAGCACCTGCCGGTCGAGTTCGACATTCCAGGCGGCGCTGCGCGGATTTCGGAGTTGTCCAAAGGTCGTGTTCGTATACGCGGTCGAGCCCACCACGTCACCATGCGGCCCCAGGGACAACACGGTACGTGCAGGGAACTCGGGGAACGCGGCCCCGTTCAGCGGCACGCGGTCATAGAACAGGCCGCCTCCCGCCTTGAGCAGCGTCCTTCGATCGCGAGTTAGCGCGAATGTGGCGCCCGCCCGCGGAGCGGCGTGCGTGGAATCGGTGATCGAATCGCGATCGAACCGCAGCCCCAGGTCGACTGCCAGCCGTTCGGTCACTTGCCATTGATCGCCGGCGAACCAGGCGAATTCATTCTGGTCAACGGAAAAGCGGGCGGGCGCTCCGAACTGGATTCGTTTGACGGAGTAGTCCGCAGCACCGACAATCTCCACCGGTGCGAACGCCAGGCGCCCATCATACGCGCTGTTCGAGTAGTCGAAACCCACTTTCAGGGTGTGCGTGCCGAAAAAATGCCGCTGACCGGCCTGGTAGGTTTCCTGGCCCTGGAAGTGTTTGCTGCTGCGGTTTTGACGGTCGAAGAAACCACCTTGGGTGGTCTCCAGCAACAGCCGGTACGGATCTGTGCTGTTAGGCAGGATATCAGCGTCATACTGCCGGAGGCTGATCTGAGAAGTAAGCAGCCCGTTCGCTCCCAACACGTACCGATCCTGCAAGGCGGCTTGATAGCCGCGCTGGTGGAGGTCGGATGTCGATTCCTGCGGCGTGAATGTGTTCAGCCCCAGGTATGCCACCTTTTCCGGAAACGCCGAGAACGAGACGGTCGCAGAGTGCCTCTCGGTTAGCGATAGGTCGGCCTGCGTAAATGAGTCGAAGCTCTCCACCTGTCTGTCGCGCCGCATCGGCGGCAGACTCTCTACCGGTGTTCGCACGAAGCGGTATTCGAACGACTGGGTGATCGCGACCCGGTTCCTGACCAACGGACCGGTAACGGTAATGCGCGGGGTGAAAGATTCAAGTCCGACGATGTCGCCGTCGCGCTTCCGAAGCCGCGGAAACAGGTTCTGAAGCGAGAGATGATACTTGTCCATGCTGCCGGGTTTAGTTTCGACGCTGGAGACGGCGCCTGTGAACTTGCCGTACGCCGGGTCGTAGGGATTCGAGATCACCTGCACGGACGACACCACGTCGATCGGCAGGTTCATCGCTTCGGCGCCGGTCGCCGGGTCCGTGACGTTCGCGGAATTCACCAGCCATCCGCCCTGGGTGGAGCGAGCGCCTTTCATATTGATTCGCCCGTCCGGGCCGCGGACCACTCCGGGGACGAGGGGCAGCAGACTCTCGACTTTTTCGGTCGCGTTCGGCGCGGTTTCGACCGTGGACTGGCTGATTGTGGTGGATTGCGCGGACTGATCGGAAATTGCCGCTACGCCGGATTCGGCCGCGGTCACCGTCACCGAGCTCGTCACAGTGGTGAGTTCCAGGGGGATCGCAGCAGCCGCGGTCTCTCCCGCGGCCACATCTACCGGAAGCCTCCCGGCTAGACCCGGCGACGCCGCCTCCACCGTGTACCGGCCCGGGGGCAAGAGATCGAAGCGGTATTGGCCGGTGGCGTCCGATTCCGTCTGGCGCTCTACCGGTCCGATGAGGTTGATATGCGCGCCGGGCACTACCGCGCGTTGCCCGTCCGCGCCGATGTTAAATACCTCTCCTGCGATCGAACCCGCCGCCGGTTTGGGATCCTGTGCGAAGCAGCAACTCAACGTGAGGAACACCAGGCAGAACCCCAGCGCTCTCGCACGCGCTACCCAGAACCCGCCCACTGCAATGCTCACAAGCAGACAATATGAACCCACAAAAGTCTCCGTCCACGTCGCATGCAAAGGAGGTGATCCCGTTTGCGGCGACTCTGTTCTGTCTCGCCGACGGAAGAGTGCACGGCTCCTGCCAATGTTCAGACGAGATTTGGCCGGCGTGCTAGGGGTTTAAATTTAGCGGATACAACAAGCTAGACTCGCTCGAGCCCTTGAGCGAGATGCCGACGATGGCATCTGGCATGGCAGATGCCGAATTCACCTTCGGCGTGATGTAACGAAGTTGATCCGAACCTATGTACGGGGGTCGCGGTCACATGATGAAATGGGATGCCGTTCAGGTTTTGCGCGCGGCTTGCCGCGGTCAGGACGCGATCGGGGTGTATCCGATCGCCGTCGAACGACGCGCGCTGGCGTTGGCGGTCTTTGTTGGAATGTGAATAATCAGGCTTCTCCGCAGCGCGGATCGCATTCGATGCTGGGGCCGAAACAGGCGAGTCTTGGTGGCTAGCCTTGTCAGCCCGACATGGCCGCCGCCTCTCTGACACGAAAGCCCCCGGTATAACAAAGCGCATATACATCCCGCAAGTATTTCGGGAGTTTGGCAGCCGCCTCGGAGAGAGCAGTGGCGACCTCCTGTCGCAATACCAGCTCTTCGGGGGTTGGGGTGCGATGCGCAAGCGCCAACTCGGCAGCGCGTATCTCTTTTTCGTCTGGATTTGTGAGAACTCTCCGACGCTCCGGCCGCCGGAGGTAGTTGAAGCACTGATTCATCACGATCGGTGTGACCCACGTCTTGAACTGCGCCTCGCCCCGAAAAGTCGCCAAGTGCTGGAAGACGGCTAAATAGGCGGATTGAACAACATCAAAGGCATCTTCGTCCGAACCCAGAATTCGACGGGCGACTCGAATCGAGGAGGAGTAATGACTTTCGAATAGCGCCGATAGATCCTGCGTATCTCCCATCCGCCCGTCCGCGATCCATTCGGAATCCAGATGCTGTCTCATAGGCATCCATCGAGCCATCGATATTCCAGAACGTCGGCAGCACTTGCCGTCCCGCCGGCGAACGCTGCGGGGCCAAGGGCCGCGCCGAAGCGTGCCAATCGCAGAAGACGAACGCTCAAGCATCCGGCCGCGAGGAGGTGCGGCAAGATCTCTTCCAGCGCATCCGCAAGCTGGCGCAACTCCGCGCGGTCACGCCAGCGCTCCGCCAGGGCAAACTCGTCGACTTGTTGGTGGAAGACGACGCTTACGCCTACGCGCGGGTTGCTGGCGAATCGCGCGTGCTGGTGGTCTTCAATCAGGCGGAGGAACCGGCCAGGCGCATATTTCTCTGGAAGGGAGCGGGATACAGGGCGGTGCGCGCCTGGAGAACCTGCTGCGCACGACACCGGCAGTGGAAGTCCGGCGGGGCACCCTGGAGATCGAGTTGCCGGGCCGCTCCGCTGCGATCTATCGGTGAGCGGTGTCCACTACTGACGATCAGGAATGAGATCCGCAAGCAAAGGAACCTCCGTGACCGAAACCTCGGCACGGCCCAGCAACGGAATCATTAAAGTCACGTGGGTGACGCGAGCATAAACGGCTCCGTTCATCAGTTTCGTATCGCGCACAAATTCGATGCGGCCGCTCGTCGAGGTTAGATCCGTCATACTCCCGGCCAACATCACCTCATTGCCAGTACTGGAGTCAATCCAGAGTTGACCAAGGACCAAACCCAGCCGGTTCTTCTTAGGCGCAATGTCGTAGACGTACGCCACCGCGCCCCCTGTTTTCACTTCGCCCGCAAAGTGAAACTTGTAGTTGGCGGGAGTAATCGCGACCGACGAGAGCGGCAAGAGATCGATTTGCCGGCGGAGTGCGAGATAGCGATCGATCACCTCTCCCGCGGCGGTGCCGTCGCCGGCTACCTGCAGGATGAGAAGTTGGTGACGCTGATTCTCGCCGCAGGTGCGGACGGCAGTCAAGGTTACAGACTTATACAGTCGAGGCAACGACGCTTCGATGAACACTCCGATGGGTCCGGAGTTGGCGAACGCATCGCGTTCTGCGTACGAGGTAGTGTAGCGGGCGAAGGCAAGTTGCCGCGCGGAACCGCTCGTCTGGATCGAAAGGTCGGCCGCTGGGACAGACGGTCCCATGAATAAGACAAGCAGGAAGGCGAACCAGGCGTGGCCGGTGGGTGAGGAATTGAATAATGGCAGCATGCCACCTTGAAGGGCACCTTTAGGGCCAGATTGCGAGCTACGTTGCGGCGCGAGATCCACTGGATTCCCGGCACGCGGCATGCGTTTGGCACCGCGCTCTGCCGGGGCAGTTGCCGGAATCCGGCACCTGCCGGCAGCACGGCTTAGGCCCGGCTACGGCCCGCGGCAACTCCCAAATTACTAAGTTGCGCTTCGACCGCTCTTAGGGCTTCTTGCTCCGTTGCGCCTGCTGTTTCCTGGACGCCTCGAAACGATGTGATCCTGATCCGCAGCATAGCCATGGGCTGCAAATGATCTCTGGTGTCGAGGATGATCGTCGAGCCAAACGGGATTACTTCGATGGAACAGGCGTGTTTGTTCTCCTGCCGCACCAGGTCGACAATTTCTTTAAGCTTGGTGTAGACGAGCCAGTATTCCGCCGGAGGGTCCGGTTCGCGACTCATCTTGATTCCATATATGTCGATATCATAGCCGGCGTGAACCCTTCGGGTGCTGATGGCGCGACCCACAGGTCTTTCCTCGTAGGCGACGTGATACTGCGACACCTCACAAAAGCAACGGTGAGATTCGACTATCTCGCAAACATTTCCGGACATTTGTGCCTCCCGCACGACGATCAGTTCAGCAGTTAAGGTTCCACCCTGGCCTCCGGAGCCGCGTTATCGCGAACGGTCGAGACCAGGATGGCAGCGACGATGAGGAACAAACCGCCCCGATCACGGCCAGTAGGCGATTATTGCCGAGCAAATGGGGATCGCGGCACGGTTGGAGAGCCAGCGGTTCGAAACCGGCGCTTTCCCGGCACATGAGTCGGCGCAAACGGCCAGACGGATGCAGTCGAAGCGTTAGTATGGTCAGATTATTGTTAGAAGAATGCCACACGCCATAGGCAGGCGCGGCTACACATCAGGAGAGCTGGTAGTGCGACGAGTTGCCATCCTGCTCGGCGCTCTCGCGGCAGGCTGCGGTTGCTCCTTTGCGTTGAACCCCGCCCTCGACATCAGCCAGTACGCGCACACCGCGTGGAGGGTCCGGGACGGGTTCTCCGTGGGCACCATCTTCGCGATGGCGCAAACCCCGGATGGTTATCTCTGGTTAGGCGCGGAATCCGGGTTGTTTCGTTTCGATGGCATCCAGAGCGTCCCCTGGCAACCACCTGCGGGTGAGCGTCTCCCCAGTGCCCCTTACAGTCTGCTCGTCACGCGTGACGGCACTCTTTGGATTGGCACATTTGCCGGGCTCGTGAGCTGGAATGGCGGCAAACTGACCCGGTACCCGGAGCTTGGCACGCACTTCGTGACATCGCTGCTCGAAGACCGGGAAGGAACCGTGTGGGCCGGTACCCACGGCGGTTCGCCGGGGCCCCCCACAGGCCGGCTGTGCGCAATCCGAAGCGGCAGCACGCAATGCCAGTTGAACGATGGCGCCTTCGGATTGTTCGTTTGGAGTTTGGGTGAGGACAGCTCAGGCACTCTCTGGGCCGGCGCTGAGTCCGGGCTTTGGCGATGGAAACCAGGTCCTCCGAAGCGTTATGCGACGGCGGGAATGCGCATCGATGACGTGGTTAAGGACGAAGACGGACGGCTGCTGATTGGCATGAGAGGCGCGGGTCTCCGGCATCTTGCCGGCGACAAAGTGGAAGCACACCCGATTCGCAGCGCAGGCAATCCGAATGCGCCGATGCCGGAGCGTGATGTCAACTCGAATAAACTGCTCCGCGACCGGGATGGCGGTCTCTGGATCGGAACCCACGAGCGGGGGCTCATCCATGTACATCACGGCCGGACGGACGTATTCAGGAAATCCGATGGCCTGTCAGGCGACATCATCGCTGGCCTTTTCGAGGATCGCGAAGGCAATATCTGGGCCTCCACCTCCGGGGGACTCGACCGGTTTCGCGAGCTCCCCGTCACTTCTATTTCTGCCAAACAAGGTTTGTCTAGCGATTTAACTTCGTCGGTAATAGCGGCCACGGATGGGAGCGTTTGGGTAGCCACTCACGATGGTTTGACCAGGTGGCAGAATGGACAGACCACCATCTTCCGCAAAACAAGCGGACTGCCGGATAATGTGGCACAGTCGCTGTTTCAAGATGATCGTGGGCGCGTCTGGGTGTTCACGGATCACGGACTTGCTTATTTCAAGGACGGCAGGTTCGCTGCCGTAAATGGCGTCGCGAGCAAAGAGGTTTATTCCATCACAGGGGACAACGCAGGCAACCTCTGGCTTTCAGGAAATCGGGGTCTCTCGCACTTACTGGAGGGGCGTCTGGTCGAGCATCTCCCCTGGTCCGACCTGGGACGCGATCAGCAGGCTAAGGTCATACTCTCTGACCAAGGCGGAGTTTGGCTTTCATTCTGGACCGGAGGGGGCGTGTTGTATTTCAAGGACGGTCAGGTCCGCGCGCCGTACACCGCCGCCGATGGGTTGGGCAAGGGCCATGTCCCGGGTCTGCGACTCGATCGGGATGGGGCCGTGTGGGCCGGAACCGAGGAGGGCGGCCTGAGCCGCATTAAGGACGGCCGCATTGCTACGCTCACAACCAGGAATGGTTTGCCCTGCGATGCGATTCACTGGACGATAGAGGATGACGACCGTTCGCTCTGGCTGTATACCGCCTGCGGCTTGGTGCGCATCGCGCGGACCGAACTGGATGGCTGGATCGCCGACCCACAGCGCAGGATCAAAACAACGGTTTGGGATGCGGCCGACGGCCTCAGCCTCCACGCGGTTTCGCCTGCATACTACGGTCCTCCCGTCGCGAAGTCCACCGATGGCAAACTGTGGTTCGTGCCGGGAGAAGGCGTCCAAGTGGTCGATCCCCGCCATCTTGTGGTCAACCAGGTCCCACCCCCGGTGCACATCGAGCAAGTCAGTACCAACGGAAAGCCGTACCAGGTCAGGCAAGGGATGCGCCTGCCCGCCAACGTTCGCGACCTGGGGATCGATTTCACGGCGCTCAGCCTGGCGGCGCCGGAGAAGGTCCATTTCAAGTACAAACTGGAAGGCCAGGACCCGGACTGGAAGGAAGTCATCAATCAGCGTCACGCGCAGTATTCGAATCTGCCGCCTCGCAAGTACCGCTTCCGCGTCACCGCCTCCAACAACAGCGGGGTCTGGAACAACACGGGCGACGCGCTCGAGTTCTCCGTCGCGCCGGCGTACTACCAGACGAATTGGTTTCGCGCCCTCTGCGCGTCCGCTTTTCTGGCATTGCTATGGGTAGCCTACCAGTTTCGGGACCAGCGACTGCAGCACGAATTCGACATGCGCCTGGAGGGCCGCGTCGAAGAGCGAATGCGCATCGCGCGCGAACTGCACGATACCCTGCTGCAGAGCGTACAGGGCCTGTTGTTCTCGTTTCAGGCGGCGCGCAACCTGCTTCCGGCGCGTATCGAGGAGGCTATGCGAACGCTTGACCACGCCATCCGCGAGGGTGACGACGCCATAGCCGAAGGCCGCGATGCGATTCAAGGTCTACGGGCCACACCGGAGTTGGAGAGCAATCTCGAACATCTGCTCACCGCCGCCGGGAAGGAACTCGCGAGGCCTCCCGGTACGGAGGGCAATCCGCCGGATTTCCGGGTCATGACAGAGGGAACGCCGCAGTCCCTGCCGCCACTCCTGCAGGACGAGGTCTATCGGATCGCGCGCGAGATCCTTCGAAACGCCTTTCAGCACGCGCTCGCCGGCCGCATCGAGGCGGAGATCGCCTACGACCCTGAATTTTTTCGGCTAAGGATTCGCGATAATGGAAAGGGCATCGACCGCAAGGTCCTGGAGCAAGGGGCCCGCCCAGGGCATTGGGGATTGCCGGGCGTCCGCGAGCGCGCGAAACGCATCGGTGCGCGGTTGAAACTCTGGAGCGAACCGGGCGCGGGCACGGAAGCGGAACTGACCGTACCGGCCCGGATTGCGTACCGAACAGCGCATCGCCGCCGGGGATTGCGGCTGTTTCCAAGGAACAAGGTGTAATCGTGCTCGCCGGACGAAAATTGATTCGGGTCCTTACGGTAGACGACCACGCTCTGTTGCGCAACGGCATCCGGCGCTTGATTGGTGCGGAGTCCGACATGCAACTCGTGGCCGAAGCATCCACCGGGCGTGAGGCCGTGGAGGAGTTCCGGACGCACCGGCCGGACATCACCCTGATGGACTTGCAGATGCCCGATATGAACGGGATCGAAGCGATCATCGCAATTCGCGGCGAGTTCCCGGACGCCCGATTCATCGTGCTTTCAACGTATTCCGGCGACGTCCAGGTTGTGCGCGCCTTGAAGGCCGGCGCCCGTGCGTATCTGCTCAAGGGAAGTGTCAACAAAGAACTGCTGTCGACTATCCGGGCTGTACATGCGGGGCAAAAGCGGATTCCCGCTGAGTTGGCTTCGGGTCTGGCCGAACATACCGGCGAGGACCAGTTGTCAGAGCGTGAGCTTGAAGTCTTGCGCTTGATCGCCGCCGGCAACGCCAACAAAGAGATCGCGGCGCAACTCGATCTCGCCGAGGACACCGTCAAACGGCACGTGACGAATATCCTCTCGAAGTTGGGGGCGAACGACCGCACACATGCCGTGACGATCGGGCTGAACCGGGGAGTCATCGAACTGTAATAACACTAAAGTAGGAGTGCCTGATCCCCGTTTCTGATCTTCCCGGCCGGCCTCGAATTTCTTACGCTCAAGACGGGATACTTTGCAACGGCTATTTTCAACCTTCGCTGACGGTTCGCCCGGCGGAGGAATTCTGCTGCTACGCCTCGTCGCGGGAGGGGCTCTCATTTATCGCGGAACCGCCGCCGTGAGTGGGGAGGCTCATACCGGGCTGGTCGTGCTACAAATCGTCGGAGCTGCCGCTGGCGTTCTCCTACTGGGAGGGCTATGGACTCCCGTAGCGGGAGTGCTGGCCGGCGTCGTAGAGGTGTGGATTGGTTTGAGCCAGGGCGGGATCCAGTCGTCGGCCCTCGTTTTGGCAACCCTTGGCATCAGCCTGGCGATGATCGGTCCGGGCGCCTGGTCTATCGATGCGCGGCTGTATGGAAGGAAGCAACTGCTTCCCCCGGAGCCTTGAGCGCGAGTCGATGTGGCGCCAATTAGCTCGCGCCCTCTGACTTGCGGTTCCAGAGCTCGATGTATCCGCGCTTGATTCCGATGGTTACGGCATGGGTGCGGTCGTTGGCTCCCAGTTTCGCCAGGATGTGAGTGACGTGGTTCTTGACGGTTTCTTCCGTAATAGAGAGCTGAGCGGCAACCTCCCGATTCCCGTTGCCGGCCGCAATCAGCCGCAGCACGTCAATCTCGCGGGGGCTGAGTTCGTCCTCGGTGGCATGATCGGCCAACTCGGCGGCAATCTCCGGCGGGATGCGTTTTTGCCCGCGATGCACGGCGCGAATGACCTCCAGGAGTTCCGTGTTTACGTGCCCCTTTAACAGGTAAGCCCGCGCGCCGGCTTTCAGTGCCCGGAGGACTTGGACGTCTCCCGAATAGGTAGTCAGCACAATGATGCGGGCGTTCGGAAATTCCGAACGAATGGCGATGATCGCCTCGATGCCCCCCATGTCAGGCATCTGCAGGTCCATCAAGGTGACGTCGGGGCGCTTCAGCTTGAATTGTGCGAGGGCCTCCCTGCCGTTGGGAGCTTCAGCTACCAATTGCATGTCGGGTTCCGCCGAGATTAGGGCTGCGATCCCTTCCCGAAGCAGCGGGTGGTCATCCACTATCAGGACTCGAATTGGTTTTTCAGCGCCGCTCAAGTGGTCGCCAGCTCTCCGGCTATGGCCGATACCTTTCTATCATGTTATAACGACCAGAGAGTGCGTGCGTTGCTCATGAGCTCTTGGTTTTCATCCGGAAGAGCCTAAATCGGCGGCGGCCATTAGGCGCAGCGTAAGCGACCGATGCCGGCACGGTCAACTCCACTTCCGTACCTGCTCCGCTTTCGCTCCAGAGTTTCAGCCGCGCTCCAATTCGCTTGGCCCGCTCCCGGATCCCGGGCAGCCCCCAGTGGCCCGGGCGTGCGCCTACCTGCAGAAGAGCCGCCTCAATGCCCTTTCCATCATCACGGATCCGCAACCGGAACAGGTGTGGCTCGTAGTGAATTGCGGCTTCAATCCGGCTGGCGCAAGCGTGCCGGAAAGCGTTTCGCAATACCTCACGAGCGATCCGGTAGATCTCATCCTGGAGCAAAGGAGTCAGGGTTCGCGGCTGCCCCTCCATGATGACCTGGAAAGCGACTGGAGGGTTGTTCCCATCCTGGGCGTCCCTGAGTTCCTGACCCGTGGCGGTGAGGAGGTCTTCCAGGCGCCGCTGATCGGACCCGAGGCGCAGGTTCTGAATGGCATCACGGCCTTCGGCGACAGCCTCGTCTCCCTTGCGGATGGCGCCGTCGAGCGTACGGATGGCCTCTTCGGTGCGCCCGGGGAGCAGGTTGCGCGCCGCCTGAAAAGAGAACATCAGCCCCTGAAAACTCTGCAACAGCGTATCGTGCAACTCGCGCGCAATACGCGTCCGCTCCTCGACACGCTCCTCCAGGCGCATGTTGAAGGCCTGCTGCAGTTGCCGGAGACGGAACTGGTGGGCCATCCACAGCAGTCCCAAAAGGGCGGTGGCGCAGAGCGCGTAGAACCAGATCGTCTGGTAAAAGTGCGGCCGCAGCACGAACCCCAGGCTCGCCCCCTGCTCGTTCCAAATACCGAAACTGTTCGCTGCGATGACGTGGAACGAATAGCTTCCAGGAGCCATGTTGGTGTAGTGCGCCGCGCGCGCGCCGCCTGCGTCCACCCAGTCTTTGTCATAGGGTTCCAGCCGGTATTTGAAGCGCACCTTTTCCGGCGCGGAGAGGCTCAGCGCCGTGAAGCGGAAATCGAAGTTGTTATTGCCCGCCCGCGCCGAAGTCCGGCCGTCGCGGGCCAGCGTCACCTTGTCTGCCGTTGCCTCCTCCACCACCACCGGCGGCGGCAGGCGACTGCCGGCGGCGGGGTCAACCGCCACCACGCCGCGCACGGTAGCGAACCAAATCCGCCCGTCGGTAGTTTGCCAGATGCCCGGGTTCCCGTCATTGCATTCGCTGCTTCGCATGCCCTCGGCAACGTCGTAGGAGACGGGCAGAACGGAACGGACTTTCCCATCGGCAAAATCATTGAGATCCTTCAGACCGAGACGAAAGATGCCCTTATTGGAGCCGACCCAGAGATTACGCTTCCCGTCCTCCCAAACATTGCCCAATTCGCTACTGGGAAGACCGTCTTTCCTCGCAATCGCTTGCGAGCGACCGGGGTGAAACCGGAACAACCCCCGGCCAACCGTCGCAAACCAGAGAGTCCCAGCCGAATCCTGGAAAACGTTCACCCTTAGAGGAGGGAGACTTCGGCTTTGCTGATACAAGGTGGCTTTGCCGCCGCGGACACTGAACAGCCCTTCGTTTGCGTGCGCCCAAAAGCCACCGTCCCGATTCTCCATGAGTTTCTGCACGCCAGAGACACCGGGGATCTGATCCAGTTTCCCCTCATGAAAGCGGTAGAGCCCTCCCGGGCGCTCCTCCGGCGGTACACCGATCCACAGTGTGCCGTCGGGATCCGGATAAATGGTCTTTATGGGCGACACATCCAGCTTGAAATGGCTCAGCACGCCCGATCGCCATCGATACAATCCGCCATAGCCACCGAACCACAGGTCGCCATCGCCTGACTGGGCAATGGCGCGAATGTCGGCGACCTGCGGAACCACATGAAACTGATGCCCATCGAACCGATAGAGAAGATCCCCACCCAGCCAAATGCGGCCCTCCCGATCCTGAAACACCGTATTGAAGCTGGAGTCTGAAAGGCCCTCTTCCTTTCCATAGGCCGTCATCGGGGCTGGCCGGAGGCGAACCAGCCCCTTCCCAATCGTGCCAACCCAAAGATTGCCTTCCCGATCTACCAGGAGCGTGCGCACCTTGGGCAAGTCGCCGGCATCCGCAGGTAACGATACGGGTTCGGGAGGACTGAGCTTCCCTCCCACAACCCGGACGAGGCCGGCCGGTGTGAGCAGCAGCAAGTCTCCATGCGTGTTCTCCGCCATGGCGAGCACATACTCCGGGGATTTGGCGATCCATTCGGGCTTCCGAAGGGGCGGTAACGGCTGGTCAGAGAAGACGCCCTGGGAGTAGCGCACCAACCGGTACTCGTCGCGGACGGCAATCCAAACACTTCCGTCACGCGCTTCTTGAACCAGAAATGCACTCGGCTTGCGGACGCGCAAGGTCGCGATGGAGCCATCGGCGTCGAAACGCACGAGGTCTGCTCCCGAGCGGAACCACATACTTCCGTCGCGAGCCTGTAGGTAGAAATCGCTGACCGGTTTCCCCTTGTGAACGGAGTGAGCTTCCCACTTCGCACCGTCAAAGTGAGCGACTCCCTGCGACGTGTTGGCCCAAATGCCCCCTCCGGCGTCTCCAAGAATCGAGCTGATCAATCTGCTCGGCAATCCGTTGCTGTCGGTGTACTTGGTGGCAACGCCGTTTTCCAGCCGGTAGATTCCTCCGGCCACAGTACCGATCCACAAGACTCCCGGACGACTCTCGTAGAGGGAGAGGATGTTACTGCTGTCGAGACCTGGAGTAGCCCCCGGTTCCAAAACCCTGAACGTTACGCCATCAAAGCGGGCGAGCCCTCCGAATGTGCCTATCCAGAGATAACCTTCGTGATCCTGCAATAGGGCAGTGACGGAGTTCCCTGACAGTCCTTGTTCTGTTTGCCAGACCGTGGGGAGGTACTGCGCCGGATAGCCTAGTGCGGGGACGGTAGCTATCAAGAGGCTGGTCAGCAGAACTGAGGCGAGGATAGCGGCGGTCGGGGGCTTCCATCGATGAACGTGTGCGCAGCGCTGCTGTGCGACTCCGGCTTCGGCGAGTTGTTCTGCCTCCAGAACCATTCTTGACATAGGCTCAGCGTTTGCGGCTCGTTTCGGTTTCGGGTGTGCAACATTTTATCACCCGGCAGTGGAGGTACCACGTCCCGTTTGGGCCTACTCAGGTTGACTGGAGACTCCCCAAAAAGTGGTACAGGCCGCTTTCACGATTGATTCAACCAGCAACACGACGATGGAGGGTTGGCCCACGGTAGCAGCAGGTGCACAATGGCCATGTATCCGGAAGTGCTCCAAACGATTTCGCAGCAAGTCGTGGAGTCAACAGAGGCATTGCGGGCTGCGTGAGAGGAGGATAGGTCATGGAGAACGTGAATCTGGAATCCGAGAACGGGAGCGAGCTTCGTTTTGACGACATCTCCGGCGGCAGCGAAGCCGTGCGGCGCGCGGTGGAAGGGATCGAGAGCGTAGTACCGACGGACTCCATCATCCGGATCAGCGGCGAGAACGGCACCCGCCGGGACGCGCTCTACCGCGCCGTCATGGCGCTTTCGCGCGCCATCGCCGGCCGCACAGACCTGAGAAGCCTGCTGGCAGGCGCCGCCGAGTCCCTTCGCCAGATCGTCAGCTTTGATCACATCGGGCTCATTCTGCATGATTCTGGCAGCAACACCATGCAAGGGCATATCCTGAATGAGCCGTGCAATCCCGTGATCACGAGCCTGCGGCTGCCGGTCGATCAGGATCCGGCTGGTTGGGTATGGCAAAACCAGCGGCCCCTGGTCGTCACATCGGTCCAGTCGGAAACCCGCTGGCCGGAGTTCGTCAGGCGCACTCGCGCCTTCAACATCAGCACTTTGATACTCGTCCCACTGACTACGGGGAATAGCCGGCTCGGCGCGTTCGGCTTCTGCTGCGTAGCCCCGAGCGAGCCAAGTCCGGCCGAGATCGCGTTCCTGGAGCGCGTTGCCAGCGAGTTCGCCGTTGCCGTGGAGTCCTACCTGGCAAAGCAGGTGGCGGTCCGGGAGAGGGACCGGTTGCGAACCCTGTTCGATATCACCGATGCGCTGGTGTCGAAGCTCGATCGAGACGAGCTATTCTCCGCGATATCCGACCAGCTCTCAAAGGTCATCCGGCACGATAGCGCGCTACTCACGCTTTGCAATGAGACCGGCAGCCTCGATGTATACGCACTGCATTCCACGATTCCGCAGCTTCTTGAGCCATTGAAGGGACCGTTCAACCCGGTAGGCATGCCGGCGGAAGAGGTGCTCGCCACCGGAAAACCCGTAGTAGCCGGCGAAGCCGATATCGACCGTTATCCGAATCCGAATTTCCGGCGTTTTCTGGAACTCGGATATAGATCCATTTGCTCGGTTCCATTGATCGCACGAAATCGCATTATCGGCACGCTGGCGCTCAATCGGATGACAGACGATTCCTGGACTTCTGAGGACGTCGAGTTCCTGGTGCAGGTCGCCAGCCAGATCGGCATGACGGTGTCGAACTCACTCGGCTTTCGGGAGCTGGGAGAAATAAAGGAGCGGCTCGCTACCGAGAAGCTCTACCTGGAAGACGAGATCCGCCTCGACCAGAACATCGGGAACATGGTAGGCGAAGGGCTTGGTTTTCAATCAGTCGTTAACGGCATTCAGATCGTGGCCCCGACGGGTGCCACTGTTCTCATCACGGGCGAAACAGGCACAGGAAAAGAACTCGTTGCCCGTGCCATTCACGATTTGAGCGGCCGCAGCAAGGGCAGTTTCGTGAAGGTGAACTGCGCGGCGATTCCCGCCAGCCTGCTCGAGAGCGAGCTGTTCGGGCACGAGAAGGGATCGTTCACCGGAGCGGTGGCACAGAAGATCGGCCGCTTCGAACTGGCTCACGGAGGCACGCTGTTTCTCGATGAGATAGGGGAAATGCCGCTGGAACTGCAGCCCAAGCTATTGCGCGCCATTCAGGATCAGGAGTTCGAACGTGTGGGCGGCACCCGCACCATCCGTACCGACGCGCGCCTGGTCGCCGCCACCAATCGGGATTTGAAGGCGATGGTGGAGGACAACACGTTTCGCGCCGACCTATACTATCGCCTGCATGTCTTTCCCTTGCACGTTCCGCCCTTGCGGGACCGGCGGGAAGATATACCGCTGCTGACGCGCTACTTCGTCCAGAGGCACGCGCAGCGCATGGGCCGCAACATCGATACGATTCCAACGTCCGTTCTGGACGCACTCACGAACTACTACTGGCCTGGCAACATCCGCGAGTTGCAGAACGTGCTGGAGCGTTCGGTCATTCTGACCAACGGGCGTGCCCTTCAAGTGCCCATGACCGAGCTCACCGGCAAAACGATTCCTACTACGTTGACCATAACCTCGCCGGCGGAACCGCACAACGCCGACCGGGCGAGGATACTAGAGGCGCTGGAAGAGGCAAGAGGCCAGGTCGGAGGTCCGGACGGAGCGGCGGCTCGACTGGGACTGAAGCGAACGACCCTGCAATCCCGCATGCGCAAATTCAACATCTCACGCGAGTTTCGTTGAGCAAATCGGAACCTGCATTCAGCACCGGGCAGTTGGCGCGCCCGAGGTGTGCCCATTTGCGGACTCACTCGCAAGGCCGCCAGAGAAAGGAAAGGAGACAACGTCATGAGTCGAATACAATTACTCGACCCCAACCAAAAGGGACGGGAAGCAGAGGCCCTGGAGACCAGGCTGCGCCAGCTTGTGATCGGACAGGATGACGCCATTAGCAAAATAGTCGAAGCCTATCAGGGGTTTCGGACTGGGATGTCTCCTGCCGGCAGGCCGGTAGGGAACTTTTTGTTCCTGGGACCGACCGGCTCCGGAAAAACTCGCGTTGTGGAGGCGACCGGCGAAGCGCTGCGCAACGCCCCTGGTGGGGTGGTCAAAATCGATTGCGCGGAGTACCAACACAGCCACGAGATCGCAAAGCTGATCGGTTCGCCTCCCGGATATCTCGGCCACCGCGAAACACACGCGCTGCTCAGCCAGGAAGCCCTCGACCGGCATCACACCGAAGAGCTCAAGCTCAGCTTCCTGCTCTTCGATGAGATTGAAAAGGCCAGCGATACACTCTGGAATCTGTTGCTGGGCATCCTGGACAAAGGCACCCTTACCCTGGGGGACAACCGGCGGGTCGATTTTTCCCAAGCCATGATCTTCATGACCAGCAATCTCGGCGCCGCCGAGATGAGCGCTATGGAGGCGCCCCGCCTGGGGTTTCACGTAGCTGGTTCGGGAGACGATGCCGGCAAGAAGAAGTTGAACGGCAAGATCGCCAGCGCGGGTGTCGCGGCTGCCAGGCGCCGGTTTACCCCGGAGTTCATCAACCGGCTGGACCACATCGTCGTCTTTCGGTCGCTTGGCACGCCGGAGTTGCGCCGAATCGTCGAAATCGAATTAGGTCTCGTGCAGGAGCGGATCCGCGCTGCGGCGCGCGACAATCGGTTCTTTCTGACCGTGACGGAGAGCGCGAAGGACTTCCTGGTTGCGGAGGGCACGGACGTGCGCTACGGGGCGAGGCCCCTCAAACGCGCGATCGAGCGCCTGCTCGTGCACCCGCTCTCGAACCTTATGGCGAGCGGACAGATCCGTCGCGGCGATCACATCCGCGTCAGCCATCCTCAAGGTGCGCCCAGCCTGCGGTTCTCGCGTGAGACCCAGGCTGAGCAAGCCTGGGGCGTTGCCAGCCAGGCGGCCTGACCCGCCCGGACCTCGCGCCCGCCGAACTTTATCTAAGGAGACTTTCCATGCGTAAGAGGTGTACCCGGACACTGTCCCTGCTAAGTATGTTTGTTTTCATTGGGTCCTCATTTTCGATGGCAGCGCAAATTCCAGTGACGCGGGGCCGGCTAAACTCGCCGGCTGGCGAATCGACTCAGGGTCTGATCGTGATCCTGGAGGGGATTTCAACTCACGCGGAGTCTTCTCGAGCGGAGGTCCGCGGCGACGGCAGCTTCGAGTTTCGCGACGTTCCGGCGAAAGATTACGCATTGCGTGTCCCCAGGGGCTTCGGCCTGACCGTGTGCCAGCAATTCGTCACCATTCACGAGCACATGCCCAAGCTGGAGGTTCGTCTGCCGGAACGGGAATCCAACGGTGCTGGTGAAGGAGCGGCGACCGTGTCGGCGAAGCAACTGATGTATCCACCCCGCAAAAAGGCGGTGCAGGCATTTCAGAGAGCGCTGCGTTTGTCGGAGGCCGGAAAGTTCAGCGATGCGGCGAGCGAACTGCAGAAGGCCATCCGCATCTCTCCGGAGTTCGCCGAGGCGCTCACAGACCTCGCCGTGCAGTTCTTTCGACTTGGCCGGCTAGAGGAGTCAATGGCGGAGTCGGCACGTGCGATCCAGATTGGCGGCCCCGATCCGCGCAACCTCTGCAATCTTGCATCAGCGCAGGCCCGGCTGAATCGACTGGCGGAGGCGGAGAAATTGGCACGCGCGGCGCTACTGCTGGATTCGGGCTATGTCAAGGCGAGTCTGATTCTGGGATCGACTCTGGTGGATCAACCGGTGACACGCCGCGAAGGCATAACAACTGGAAAAGGCCGCGGTCGAATTTGCCTTCGTCCGGCAATACATCGAGCAGCTCCGGGCATCGCGGTGAGGCGTACGGAGGCAACCATGGCGGCGCCTTTCTCTTCTGCTGCGACGCTGATCGCGTCATCGCGCCGAACTTCGGCACGGGACATCGGCACTTGCCGCTGCCGAAGTGACGAACTGGGCTGGCGGATTCAGAACCGAGAGACAACCGGCGTGTTTTCAATAGCTCCCAAAGTCGCGGCGAATGGCCAGCCGAATGCCAATTCTTGTTCGACATCGGGATGCAAGTCAGTATCGACATTCATAAGTAGATCGCAATGAAGGCACGGAAACGACTCACGCGCGAGGAGAGCAAAGAGATGACGCGTCTGCGTCTGATCGAAGCAGCCGAGAGGTTGTTCGTTCGGAGAGGCTTCGACGATGCGTCAGTGGAGGAGATCAGCGAGATGGCAGGTTATTCCCGCGGCGCCTTCTACTCGAACTTCGACACCAAAGATCAGGTATTCCTCGCCGTCATCGACCGGCGCCGGCCAAAGGCCCTGGACGACATTCTCCAACTGGAGTCCGAACCGGTGGAACGGATCGCCGCAGTACGGAATTGGTTCGCGAATCAATGGCGCCTCAAAGATTTCATCGCGCTCCGGATGGAATTCAGCCGCAGGGCTTTTAGAGATCGTTCCGTCAGGACGCATCTCGCGGAACTGCTTCGGCTGGAACTTGAAACTTACTCCGCTTCCGTGGGCCGCTTCCTTTGCGCGAACGGCGAAGTTGCCGCGGAGCAGCCGGAGATCGTGGTGCTCGTTCTATTGGCGGCGGCACTCGGACTGGGCATTCTCGCCGTCGATACCGATCCCGAACGGGAGCACCTCTATGCTGACGCGGCCGCGCTGGTATTCGATCGCATGACTACTTCCCAACTTTCCCATCTAGGACAATTGCAATGCTGAAGAAACATCTTTTCGCTCTGATTACGGTTGCGTGCTTGACGATTCTGACATCGTGCGTGCACGAAACCAAAGCTGCTTCTGAGCAGACTGCCGTGCCCGTTCAGGTCCGAACTCCAGCCGTCGTGGAGCGCACCGAATCGGTCAGCGCCAGTGGCTCAGTCGAAGGTTCGGAAACGGCCGATGTGGCCTTCCAGGTCAGCGGCCGCGTGGTCCGGGTGCTGGTCGAAGAGGGCCAGCACGTGAGCCAGGGACAGTTGCTGGCGGAGATCGAACCGACCGATTACCGGAATGCCTTCAACGCGGCGACAGCGCAGAAGGAGGCGGCACAGTCCGCCTCGCGGAAGGCCGATGCCGGTCTCCGGAAACAGGAACTGGAGCAGGCACGCATCGACTTCGAACGCTGGCAGGACGAATACAAGCGGATGAAGTTTCTGGTGGAACGAAAAAGCCTGCCTCCGAACGACTTTCAGAAGATCGAAGCGGCCTATAACGCCTCGGAAGAGCGTTACGAGATGGCTCGAGAGGGCACGCGCAAGGAAGACATCGCTACGGCGGCCGCGCAGGCACAAGCGGCACACGCTCAGGCTGCCGAGGAACAAAAGCGGTTGGACGACACGCGACTTCTCGCGCCGATCTCCGGAAACGTATCGATGCGCAGGGTTGACCCCGGCCAGACAGTCGCCGCCGGAATGCCGGTCTTCTCGATCGTGGAACTGAACCCGGTCAAGATTCGGGTGGGAGTTCCCGAAGCGGAAATCGCGAAAGTCCGGCGAGGCGCCGCCGCGGAGATCACCGTGCCTTCCCTCGGGGGCCGATGCTTCGAAGGAAGAGTTGCCATTATCGGCGTCGCCAGCGAACCCACCTCACGCACTTACACGGTAAAGATCCTCGTTCCCAACCCTGGACCGGTGCTGCTGGCCGGTATGGTTGCCGAAGCCCGGATCCTCGGGCCCGCGAAGATCCGGGCGCTCACCATACCGGCCGAGGCAGTAGTGCCCGATGCACAGGGCGCGCCAAACGTTTATATGTACTCCCCGGACCGTAAGCGGGTCTACGGGCGCAGAGTCGAGGTCGGCACGCCCATTGGTAATGAAGTCGAAATCCACTCCGGCCTGCAAGGGGACGAGCAGATAGTCGTGGTAGGCCAGCAGAAAGTCCGTGAGGGCAGCATGGTGGAGATCGCGGGAGGCGCCCGATGAATCCCGTTAAGGCATCGCTGCGTTACCCGCAGGTCACCGTTGCACTAACGATCATGTTGGTCGCCTCCGGCGTGTATGCCTTGCTGCGTATGCCCCGGCGGGAGGATCCGAAGATTCACGTCCGCATCGGAATCGTGGCTGCCTTCTATCCGGGCGCATCGGCCGCGGAGGTCGAGAATCAGGTCACTCAGAAAGTCGAACAGCGTCTCTTCAAAATCGAGGGCGTGCGGCGGGAAAAGACATACTCGACAAGCATGAACGGGGTCATGTTCATCAACCTCAATTTGGAAGACAACCTTCAGGATACGGAAAAGTTCTGGTCCAAGCTGCGTCTCGACATGGCGGAGTTGAAGAAGACGGATCTCCCGGACGGCGTAGAAGGCCCGATCGTCGATTACGACTTCGGCGACACGGTCGCGGTGCTGCTGGCAATTCATGGCGACCACTACGGCTATCGCGAGCTGAAAGATTATGCTCAGCGAATCGAGTCGTCAATCCGCCGCATCCGGTCCGTTTCCAAGGTCAAGCGCATCGGCGAGCAGAAGGAGGAGATTGACATCTCGAGTTCCCTCAGCCGCCTGGCGCAATACTCCGTAACACCGGAGAAGGTCTATAAGGCGCTCGAAGGCCGCAATATGGTGCACTACGCCGGAGCGGTGCCGACCGCACACGGAAAACCGCCCATTCAGACCACGGGCGCCTTCGAGGGTGAGCAGCAGATCCGGCGCGTGATGATCGATGTCTCGCGCACCGGACAGCCGGTCTACATCGGCGACCTGGCCAATGTGGACCGCGTCTACAAGGACCCAACGCAATATGCGCGGTCCAGAGGCGAACGGGCGATGCTGCTCTCGGTGGAGATGCAGGAAGGCAACAACATCGTGGACTTCGGCAAGGAGCTTCACGCTTCACTGGATGCCCTGCGTCCGCTTTTGCCCCCCGACCTGAAGATTGATTTCGTTGCCGACCAGCCCACAGTCGTCGCGGAACGCGTGAAGAGTTTTATCCACGAGTTTGGGATCTCCATCGCCTCGGTGATCCTGGTCACGATGTTGCTGCTGCCGTTCCGTGTGGCGCTGGTTTCCGCCGTGGCGATTCCGGTGACGATTTCGGCCACCTTCGGCGTGCTCAACGCCTTTGGCATCGAGCTGCACCAGGTGTCGATCGCCGCCTTGATTGTGGTGCTTGGGATGGTGGTGGACGACGCCATCGTGATCGCGGATAACTACATCGAACTTCTCGATCACGGCATAGCTCGAGAGGAGGCCGCTTGGCGCAGCGCGACCGAACTTGCGATTCCCGTGCTCACGGCAACCCTGACCATCATCTGTTCGTTCCTGCCCTTCCTTCTGCTTTCGGGCGCCACCGGTGAGTTCATCCGCGCGCTGCCCTTGACGGTGGCGATCGCGCTTGGCTACATCGTTCATCGTGGCCATGCTGCTGACTCCGATGTTGAGTCAGTTTTTCATCCGCAAGGGCCTCCACAATCCGGAAGACAGCTCGGCCAAGAAGCGGCGCGGGCCTCTCGAAATCATGCAGGCGATCTACAACCGCGTGATTGCAGTCGCGATGCGGTGGAAGGCTGTCGCGGTCGCATTCGGCGTAGTCGCTGTGGCGGCGGGCGCATTCGTGCTCCACATCGTTCCGGAGCGTTTCTTCCCGTTCGCCGAGCGCGACCAGTTCGTGATCGACGTCTGGCTTCCGGAAGGCTGGAAGGTGGAAGCGACCGAGGCCGCGGTAAAGCGCATCGAGGACGTGCTGAGTCACGAGAAGGAAGTTGTCAACTTCACCGCGTTCGTCGGGTCGAGCTTTCCGCGGTTCTACTACAACGTCAATCCCCAGTTGCCGGACAAGAACTACGCACAGATGCTTGTCTCGACCGAGTCGGCGGAAGTCACGCCGAAGCTGGTGGAAAAGCTCCGTCCACGCCTCGCGCAGGCGGCTCCGGAAGCGCGTGTGTTCCTCAGCGAACTGCAGCAAGGTCCGGTACAGGAGGCCGCCCTCGAGGTTCGCCTTACCGGCGATGACCAAGGCCGTGCTGCGGCACTGGGGCGATCAGGTGAGCCAAATGCTCCTGCGCACTCCGGGAACTCTGGATGTTCATAGCGACTGGCGCGAAGATGCGTATCGCCTGAAGGTCAATCTCCGCCAGGAAGTGGCCAATCGTCTGGGATTCACCAACGCCACCATCGGACAGGTGCTCGCGGGCGGGTTCGAAGGGGCGCCGGTGACAACGTTTTGGGAAGGCGAGCGCGATGTTGCCGTCACCCTGCGGTTGGAGCCCACGCGGCGCCAGACCTTTAACGATGTCGCCAATACTTACGTGATGTCGCCCGTAACCGGCGCGCGAGTGCCGTTGGACAGCATCGCCGCGGTGTCTCCCGTCTGGGATCCCGGTCGCATCGTCCGCCGCAACGGCGTCCGCACGCTTACCGTCCGCTCCTGGTCGCAGGGAGGCGTACTGCCGAGCGAGGTGTTGAAGCGCGTTCGTCCGGTCACGGACAAACTCCCCCTGCCGGCAGGCTATCGCGTGTGGTATGGGGGCGAATACGAAAACCAGCAGGAAACGTTTCCGGAGATGGTTAACGCGCTGGTCATCAGTTCGATCGCGATCTATCTCATTCTCATGTTTCAGTTCCGTTCGGTGGCCGAGCCGCTCGTCGTCATGGCCGCGATCCCGCTCGGTCTGCTGGGCGCGTCGCTCGGCCTGCTGGTGACCCATAATCCCTTCGGTTTCACCGGATTCTTGGGCATCGTCAGCCTGGGCGGCGTCGTGGTGCGCAACTCCATCATTCTGGTGGACTACACTCGCGAGCGCATGAAGGAAGGCGTCCCCATCGAGGAGGCAGCAATTGAAGCCGGCGAACGCAGATTGCGGCCCATCTTCCTGACCACGATGGCGGCGGCGGTCGGCGTCACACCGATGATTCTTTCCGGTTCCAGCATGTGGTCGCCGCTGGGGAGCGCGATTGCCTTCGGATTGGTGGGTTCTATGTTTTTCACACTTGTCGTAATTCCCGTTCTCTACGTTCTGATTCACAAGCGCGGTTCCCGGCCTGGACCGGTCGCGCCGATTGCAGCGGCAGTGCTGATGCTGGTCGCGTGCGGCTCTGTCGCGCACGCGCAACCGCGCAAGCTGACGCTCGATGAGGCCGTCTCGCTGGCCGCGCAACACAACTCGATGGTCAAGATCGCCGGCGATAGGGTGAGGCAAATGGACGCGCGTGTTCAGGGAGCTCGCGCGGGCTTCTTCCCGGCCCTAACCAACGATTCGACCTCCGTGCACATTGCCGAACAACAACACATCGAAATCCCGCAAGGCGCCCTCGGTGTGTACCCCGGAGTGGGGCCGATACCCGGCTCCGGAGTATCGCTGGCGCAGGGCAAACCTAACTTCCTCCTCAGCACGACCACGCTCTCCCAACCGATCACGCAGTACTTCAAAACCCGCGCGGGAGTGGATGTGAGCCGTGCGGATGCGGCCGGCGCGCGAGCCGAGATGCGCCGCACCGAAAACGAGATTGCGTACAAGGTGAAGGAGATCTACTACGCCATCCTCGCGACCGAGCGGCGACGGAATGCGGTGGATGCGCAGGTCCGCGCGGCGGAAGTGCGCAACAGCGAAACACGGAACGCGGTCGTGACCGGAGTGTCGCTGGAGGTCAAAGCGGTCGAGGTACAAGCACAAATTGCACAGGCCACCCACGTGCGCGGGCAGTTGCAGGATGCCGTCCTGGATTTGAGGGAGGAACTGGCCGATCTCTGCGGGTTGCCTTTGGATGCCGATTTGGAGTTGGTGCGGCCCGATGGCGAGATTACTGGCGTTTCGTTAGTCGCCGAAGCGGCGGTGAGCGCAGCCTTCGCGCACAATCCCGAACTTGAGGCCGCGGCCCATCAACTCGAAAAAGCCCGCGCCGGGGTGCGGGCGGCTCGGGCCGAATATATACCCGAGGTGGGCGCGTTCGCGCAGCACATCTATCAGAACGGCGCGCCTTTCCTTTCGCGCAACAATGGCGCTTTCGGAGTCCACATGACGTGGACCATATTTGAGTTCGGCAAACGCCGCGGCCAGGTATCGGAGCGGTCGGCGGAGGTTGCCCAGGCCGAGGAGAATCTGGCGCGCTTGAAGAACCGCGTTCGGATCGATGTGGAAAAGGCGGTTCGAAAGCTGAACCGGGCGGAAACGGGCGTCAATTCGGCCAGAGAGTTGGTGGCCGCGACAACCGAGGCACGGCGCGTGTCGAGCGACAACGCGGAGATCGGGACTGCGAATCGCTCCGTCCTGCTGGACTCAGAGGCCTCGATGTTCAGCGCGCAGGCCGAACTGTTGCGGGCGGAGTACGACCGCAGCGTGGCGGCCGCGGACCTTGCGCGCCTTACCGGAAACCGATAAATGCGAGGAGGCGACGTGCGGCGATTTCTAATCATTGTTTTTGTGGTCTCCTGTGGGCTGGCCGCAAGCGACGACCGGACGAACGGACTCACGCAGTTCAGTGGCGCCCTGGAGCGATTGGCCGGCACGGTAGGGCCGGCAGTCGTGCAGGTTCAGGTTTCGGCATGGTGCCCTTCGGCGCCAGCCAACGGTGATGATGGCGCGAGCCTTAAGTCTTGCCGGGTTGTCGGCTCGGGTGTCATCGTGGATGCCTCGGGATACATCATCACCAATGAACACGTAGTCCACAACGCGCGTCGTATCCGCGTCATGCTAACCCCGAAACCGGACCATTCACAAGACGGAGTGGCACTGCCCGGAAAGCGGCAAGAGTTGGATGCCGTCATCGTGGACGCGAATCGCGAGCCTGTTGGAAAACGGCAGGTGCTGGATGCGGTCGTTGTGGGCGCGAATCGCGAAACCGATATCGCGCTCCTCAAGATAGAGGCCTCCGGCCTGCCGACCATTCCGATCCAACAGAGAGGGCGAGGACCTCGCCAGGGACAGGTTGTGCTTGCGGTCGGCAGCCCCGAGGGTCTCGACAACACGATGACCATTGGAATCGTCAGCGCCGTGGGCCGCCAGCCGACCCCGGACTTTCCCATGCTCTATATCCAGACGGATGCCGCGATCAATCCCGGAAACAGCGGCGGTCCACTGCTGGACGTTGAAGGCGAACTGATCGGAATCAATACCTTCCTGATGGGCGAGAACGGCCGTAATCAGGGTCTCGGATTCGCTGTGCCGGCGGCCGTCGTGCGCTACGTGTACGATCAACTGCGAACGCGTGGTGTGGTTCGGCAAAGCCTGGTCGGAGTCCTTGTACAGACCCTTACGCCGGGACTCGCTCAGGGCCTCGACCTGAGCCGGGGATATGGCGTCATGATCTCCGACGTCCTGCCTGGTAGCCCGGCACAGAGATCCGGGCTTCGGCCGCGGGATATTCTCACCGCTGTCGATGGCGCTTCCATTTCGGCCTTACCCTACTACAACGCGATGATGTATTTGCACGATCCTGCTGTTCCGTTGGATGTGACGGTTTTACGCGGGCAGGAGACGCTTGAGTTCAAGGTCCCGGCAGTTGCCGTGGATGATCGGGACTACAAATTTGCCTCGATCGATCCGCGCGAAAGCCTCATTTCCGAGTTGGGCATTTTCGGCAAGACCTTAAACCCCACGCTCGCCCTTGGGATCGGCCTGCGGTCGAGCACGGGCGTCTACGTGGCGGCGACCACTGGCGCAGGTGACGAGGACAGGGCTGGCCTGGCGCCCGGTGACGTAATCGCCGCAATGAACGGCATGCCGATTCTCAACATTCAGGAGTTGCGCAAGGCGGCTCAGGAAGCGAAAGGCCGAAAGCCCGTCGTTCTGCAAGTCGAGCGGCACGGCAGGTTTCTCTATATCGAACCAGACCTCGAAGACGGACCGTCCGTCTCCGGTATCGATCGAGACGCAGCAAGCGATTCGAAACCGTTACCGGCACGCGACAAGTATTAATTCGACAAGGAACGTGAGTCGAATGCGGGAAAGGGTTAAACCAATGCAGAAAGCATCCAAACAACTAATAGCCCTGTGCCTGGGAGCATGGGGACTTGTCTACGGGCAAACGGAATCGCGCACCAGCCTGATCGAGGCGGCGCGCACTGAGAAGGAAGCCAACCTGACGCCGGAAACGGCGCCGAAGCTGGAGAGGCGGCTCGTATCGATCGAGAATAGCCGGCCGTATCGTCTGATCACGGACGAGAGCGGCGGACTGTCCGTGGGATTCGGCAACGTGATGCCTGGCGCCGGCTTTGCCGCCGGACCGCAATACACTCGAACAGAGCTCTGGAACGGCCGCCTGAACTTCTCCGTAGAGGCGCGTGCTTCCATCAACCGGTCTTATGTGGGCCGGACAGACCTCTCACTGCCGAACCTCTTTGGCGACCGCGTATCTCTCGATTTCAGTGCTGCCCACCGGAACATCTCGGAAATGGCATATTACGGCAGCGGGCCGGATTCACGGAAAACGGGGCGCAGCGATTACCGATTGGAAGACACGAATCTGGAACTGCGTCCCGCGGTTCGCGTGTACAAGGGCCTGCGCTCCGGCCTCATCGGCTCCTACCTGACCAATAACGTCGGCCCTGGACACTCGTCTCAATACATATCGAGCGAGCGGCAGTTCGCTACGAATACTGCCCCCGGCATCGACCGGCAGACAAATTTCTGGCGGGGCGGGGGCTTCGTCGAATACGACTGGCGCGACCAGGCTGCCTATCCAACGAAGGGCGGCAAGTATTCGGCGCAGTACGTCCGCTACCTGGACAGGAATCTCGGCGCGTACAGCTTTCTACGGCTGGATCTGGACGCCGCGCAGTATCTCCCCCTATTCAATGGGACGCGGGTTTTTTCCGTGCATGGAGCATCCTCGTTGACCACAGCCGGTAACGGACAACTCGTTCCCTTCTATCTGCAACCCACACTGGGCGGGGCGAATACGCTACGCGGCTATCGCTTCAACCGCTTTTACGGCGACAACTCGGTCATGGTGAACGGCGAGTACCGTTGGTTTTGTACTCCCACGCTGGATATGGCCGCCTTTGTCGACGCGGGAAAAGTCTTCCAGCGTTGGGAGCAGTGGAACTTGCACAAACTCCAAAGCGACGTGGGTTTCAGCGTCCGCTTCAAAAATAGGACAGCACGACCGGCATTCAGCTTAGATACAGGCTTCAGCCACGAAGGATTTCAAATATGGTTTCGCGTAAACACTCTCTAATAACCATGCGCAACGCTCTTTGGGTTGCCGCAATTGCGGTGGCAGCAACGTTGGGTCAACAAGCGGTCGCGGCGGAAAATGGCAGGAAATTCTATCCCGATGACCCAATCTTGCGGGAACCGGCGCCCCGGCCAGTGAGCGGCGTGGCAACCCGAAGCGTCGACCACATCTACGACTTCCTGGAAAGCTCCTATGCGGCTCCTCGCCGCGAAGGCAAGCTCGCCAAACATGCGCCTCAGCCCGCGCTCGACGTGAATACTCTGGGCGAGCTTCCTGACAGCGCCTGGTACACGAACCGGCATGCATTCCACCGGATGTCGATAGCCGACCTCCAGCGCGGACCCGGCAACACCACGCCGCCTGATCCCGGCGGCGCGTGGCGCATCACCTCGGCCAAGAGCGACGGCATAACGCCTGGGTTTGTCATCGAAGACGGCCAGAAGAATCGATATGTGCTGAAGTTCGACCCACCGCAATATCCCGAGTTGTGCTCCGCGTCGGACGTAATCGGCAGCAAGTTATTTTACGCCCTCGGTTACAATACGCCGGAAAATTATATCGTCCATTTCCGCCGTGAGCAACTGCAAATTACCGAAGGTGTAATGTACCGCAATCCGAGCGGGAAGAAGATTCCGCTCACCGCGCAGATGGTCGACGAACTTTTGCAGGGGCAGGCGAAGTTGGCCGATGGCACGTACCGTGCGCTGGCCAGCCGGTGGCTCGCGGGCCAGGTGGTGGGTCCGTTCAACTACCGCGGCACCAGGAGTGACGACCCGAACGATACGATCCCGCATGAGCAACGTCGAGTGTTGCGCGGTCTGGCCGTCTTCGCCGCATGGGTGAATCACCATGACACAAGTCAGATCAATACGATGGACCTCCTCGTAACGGAGGATGGCCGCAAATACGTAAAGCACTATCTGATCGACTTCGGCTCCATACTCGGCAGCCGTGGCGACCGTCCGAAGGAACCATGGATCGGGCACCAGTACACGATCACGCACAAAGAGGCGTTTGCGCGAGCCATTAGTCTAGGCTTCTACGTCCCGCGCTGGCAGCGGTCCGAGTACCCCAAGTTGAGGGGTGTAGGATTGTTCGATGCCGAGTCGTTCGAGCCGCTCAAATGGCGGCCGGAAGTTCCCAATTCCGCATTCATGATGATGGATAGGGAGGATGCCTTCTGGGCTGCCAAGCAGGTGGCTGCTTTCAGCGACGCCGAGATACGCGCGCTGGTCGAGACCGGAGAGTACAGCGATCAGCACGCGGCCGAGTGGATGGCCGACTGCCTGATCAAGCGCCGGGACAAGATCGCTCAGGCCTGGTTCTCGGAAATTCTGCCGCTGGACAAGTTTCGCGTCGTGGATGGGAAGCTGACGTTCGAAGACCTCGGTGCTCGCCTGGCCGCCGGAAAAGGGCGCGAATACTCAATTCGTTGGGCGAGTTGGGACGGCAACGGCCAGGCCACTCCGCTACCGGACGCCACCGGCAGTCAGGTTCCCGCCTTCCGCAGTGTTACGCAGTACCTGGCAGCGACGATCCAGCCCGCGGGAAACCAGCCGGGAGACGATCGGGTCGCGGTGTACCTGCGGCGTGGTCTGAGCGGACCGGAGGTGGTCGGAATCGACCGCTGATGGCTATGCAATCCACCACGCAGACTGATTCCGGAGCCCTACGCGCGAGCCTCGAGCCCGCCGGCAACGTCCTGAAATGCGGCCCGCACGCGTTTGTCGGGAGCAACTCCCAAACCCACGTCCGGATTGCCGATGCGGTAGCGAAGCAGGGAGCCCAGCGCATCGGCATTCTGGCCATCGTCACCGCCGTAACGGTGGTGGGAGTCGCTGTATTGCAGCCGGCGCTACAGCCCGAGATGGCCGCGGCGCAACAGAGTCCGCTGTTTCGTCTGAGCGCTCTGTTCCTGGTTCTGGCTGGAATCGGCCTGGCGGCGCTGCAGCGCTCCGAACTCGTCAGTGCGCAGAATTTGCTGGACCTCGGCCTGGTCTTCGAGGTCGCCGGGGCGTGCACGCTCGCCTTCATGGAAAACGCCATGCCGTGGCCCGATACGCCAATTCGGGGATCGACGGCGGTAGCGACATGGCTCGCCCTATGCGTGGTCATCATTCCCAACAAACCATGGAAAAGCGTCACGGCCGCCATCGTGTCGGCCGCGGTCATTCCCGTTGCGCATCTCGTGACGGCGCGGATTCTTGAGTACCCCGCATTGCCGTGGAATCGCCTGGTGATCCATTCGCTGGGGCCCTTCCTCATTGCCGGATGGACGCCTTTCATCAGCACGCGAATGCACCAACTGCACGAAGATTTGAGCCGGTCTCAGGACTTCGGCAACTATCATCTGGAAAAACTCGTCGGGCGCGGCGGCATGGGAGAGGTGTGGCTTGCCCGCCATCGGCTTCTTCGCCGCGACGCGGCCGTGAAACTGGTCTCGGCCGGACTTTTGGAGAACGCCGGCCACTCCGAGCGCCGGCATCTCCAGCGGCGCTTCGAGTCGGAAGCGCAGGCGATCGCATCGCTGCGTTCGCCCCACACGGTAGAGATCTACGATTACGGGCTGGCGGAGAATGGCTCCCTATATTACGTGATGGAGTATCTGCAGGGTTTGGATGCGGAAGTCCTCGTCAATCGATATGGGCCGCAGCCGGCGGGCCGCGTCGTGTGGCTGTTGCGGCAGGTGTGCGACTCGCTCGAGGAGGCGCACGACGCCGGACTGGTGCATCGCGACATCAAGGGCAGTAACGTGTTCGTCTGCCGCCTGGGCAAAAGCGCCGACTTCGTCAAGGTGCTGGACTTCGGACTCGTCAAAAATCTGGCCGGCGCGACCCAGACAGTGCTCACCGGCGACCGGACGAGTGGAACCCCGGCCTTCATGTCGCCGGAACAGGTGCGTGGCGAAGAGATCGACGCACGCGCCGATATCTACGGGCTCGGCTGTCTCAGTTACTTCATGCTGACCGGCTCCGTAGTCTTCAATAAGCCGGACGCCTTGGCCATGGCCGTCTCGCACCTCACGGAACAACCCGAGGCGCCGTCTATGCGCTCGGAGTTGCCGGTTCCGCAATCCCTCGACCGCGTGGTGATGGCTTGTCTGGAAAAGAGCCGCGAGAACCGTCCGCAGTCTGTGGCCGAGCTTCGGGCGATGCTGGACAGTTGTGAGGGCTTCGCCCCCTGGACTGCCACCGACGCGATTCGCTGGTGGGAATTGCACCGGCCCGAACAGCCTCGAAGGGCGTCGTGATGAGCGGCAACGCTCGAACCCGATCTACCATGGCGATGGCGGTTTCGGGCTTGCTGATGGCGCACCATGTTGCCGGCAAGGCGTCGCGCGACGCCATTTTCCTATCGCAGTTCTCAAGCACCAATCTGCCCGCGATGGTCACCGTGGCGGCCATCGTCTCAATCGCAGCCAGCATTGCGGGAAGCCGGATTCTGGTACGGTCGGGCCCGCAGCGGGTGCTGCCGCTGTCATTCATTCTGAGCAGCGCACTTCAATTCGCGGAGTGGCTGCTGCTTGGCTGGAACACGCGACTGGCGGCCTGCGCGATCTATCTTCACATGGTCGCGTTCGGCGCGGTGCTGATTTCCGGATTTTGGTCGCTGATGAACGAGTCGTTCGATTCGCGTTCGGCAAAACAGTCGTTCGCGAGGATCAGCGGGATGGGAACCGTGGGCGGCCTCTGCGGAGGACTCCTCGCCGAGCGCGTGGCCGCCTTGGCTGGAGCGCGGGAGGTGGTGCTGCTGCTCGCCGCACTGCACCTGGCCTGCGCGTGCCTGACGTGGCGGGTCGGGCGCTTTGCCGGCCGTCACCCGCAAGAGCGGGCGCAGGCGACGAGCGCTATCGATGCGGTGCAACGCTACCCGTTTCTGCTCACCTTGGCCGGTCTCGTCGTGCTGGCGTCGTCTGGAGCCGCGTTGCTGGATTTCGTGTTCAAGTCGCAGGCCACGCACACGTTCGGACACGGCGCGACGCTGCTCCGGTTCTTCAGCGTCTATTACACGGCAACCAGCCTCTTGACGTTTCTCGCCCAAACGCTCCTGGCACGTTTCTGCGTGAAACACGCGGGCCTGGCTGCCACCGCCGGAACGCTGCCTGTTTCCATCGGGCTGGGCGGCCTCGCGGGGTTGTTGCTCCCCGGGTTCCCAACGCTCGGCGGGATTCGCGGCCTTGAGATTCTAGTGCGCGGATCGTTCTACCGGACGGCTTACGAGTTGTTCTACACCCCGATACCGCCTGGGGAGAAGCGAGCAGTGAAGTCGCTGATCGACGTCGGGGCGGACCGCGCCGGAGACGCCGTCGGATCGGCCGGCGTCAGCCTCATGCTCGTGCTCGCCCCGGGACGTTACGGCCCGATCCTCGCGCTGGCCGGCGGCATTTCGGCGATCGCCATGGTCCTCGCTGCGCGCCTCCGCGGCGGATACCTGCGTTCGCTCGAGAAGAGCCTCGTCGACCGCGCCGTCGAGCTTGACCCGTCCCTGGTCGAAGACGCCGCCACACATTCCGTTCTGATGCGGTCCGTTGAGATGGGGCTCGCGCCGTTCGCGGTGGAACCTCCGGCGGCGCACGAACAGCGCCAGCCGGCGGCGCCCTGCAACGATCCGTTCCTACGGTGGGCGGCCGATCTTCGCTCCGGCGACGCGGCGCGCGTGATTCGAGCCGAAGGCGAGCTAGGCCCCGAAAATTATGCTCTGGCCCCGCTCGCGATCGATCTTTTGGCCTGGGACGAAGCCATGCCTGGCGCCCGCGATGCGCTGACCCGCATGGGCGGGAAGATCACGGGTATGCTCGTCGACGCTTTGCTAGATACCACCCGGGATTTCGTCATCCGCCGCCGTTTGCCGAGAGTGCTGGCTTACTTACCGTCGGCGCGGTCGGTTGACGGCTTGTTCGCGGCGCTGGAGGATCCTCGATTCGAAGTTCGTTTCTATGCCGGCCGCGCACTTGCACTGCTCCTTAAAGACCATGCGGGTCTCAGCCCGGCCCCTGAGCGTGTATGGGCGGCCGTGAACCGCGAGTTGTCCCTGCAACGGTCGATGCGGAACACCCACTACCTGCTCGATTCCCGCCGTCCTCAGGAAAAGGCGTGGTTCTTCGACGAAGAGATGCTGGACCGCGCGGACCGCAATCTCGAACATCTCTTTACCCTGCTCGCGCTGGTGCTGCCCGCCGAGGCCGTGCGAATTGCGTTCCGCGCCCTCCACACGGACGACGTCCAGATCAAGGAAACCGCTTTCGAATACCTGGAGACGGCGACGCCGGCCGGGACTCGGGAACTCTTACTGCCGCTGCTCGAAACCGACGCCCAGAACCGGTTGCGCGCGGCCGTCGCCAACGGCGCGCTGGAAAAACTGCTGGCCAGCAACGCGCTCGTCAATCATAGATTGAATCTCAAGCCGATCAAAATGGAGGTCGCACGATGACCGCTCTCGAATCATTCACAACGCTCCGCTTCCCTTCGCTTACACCGAGAAGCCGGCTGGAGGAGTTGCTGGCGCACCTGGCGGACGTCCGCGCCGGCGAGGGCGTTGTCGCTTTGCTGTTGACGTTCAACCTGTTCCTGCTCCTGGGCGCCTATTACATGCTCAAGACGGCCCGTGAAGCGCTCATCCTCTCGCAAGGCGGTGCCGAAGTGAAATCCTATTCGTCCGCGGGTCAGGCGCTGCTCCTGCTCGCGATCGTGCCGCTGTATGGGGTGCTCGCGTCGCGCGTGACCCGTGTTCGCCTGGTAACAGGGGTCATGCTGTTCTTCGCTTCGAATCTGCTCGTGTTCATCGGTTGCGGCAGGATGGGCTTTCACGAAGGCGTGACGTTTTTTCTGTGGGTGGGCGTGTTCAACGTCCTGGTGATTGCGCAACTCTGGGCTTTTGCCAATGACCTATACACCCAGCGTCAGGGAGAACGGCTGTTTCCGCTGCTGGGATTAGGCAGTTCGCTGGGTGCGTGGGTCGGGGCTGTGGCGGCCACCCGGCTGATACGGTTTGCCGGACCGTACGGGTTGATGACTGCCGGCGGAGTCCTGCTGGTCGTGTGCGCGATACTGACCGCGTGGATCAACCGCCTGCAGGTGCGTAAGGTCGAGCCCGCAGCCCGGACAGTCGCTGAGCGGCCTTTGAGCAAGGAGGGTGGGTTTCAACTGATCTTCCGCGACCGCTACTTGATGTTGATCGCAGCTCTGGTTGTGCTCATCAATATCGTCAATACCTCGGGCGAGTTCCTGCTGAGCAAGCTTGTAGTAGCGGAAGCGGCCCGAGCCTTTCCGGGCGCTGCCATGATGGTCGCGCGCCAGCGGTTCATCGGCGAATTCTACGGGTCGTTTTTCGCGTGGGTGAATATCACCGGCCTGATTCTGCAAAGCTTCTTCGTCGCACGGCTTTTCAAGGTGACCGGTCCGGCCCGCGCCTTGTTTGTGGGCCCGATGATCGCACTGGTGGGTTACTCCGTGATTCTGGTGGCGCCGCTTCTGGGACTGGTCCGCATTTTGAAGATGCTGGACAATAGCTGCGATTACTCGATCCAAAACACGGCGAGACATAGTCTCTTCCTCCCCACCAGCCGCGATGCGAAGTACAAAGCAAAGGCTGCGATCGACAGCTTCTTCTGGCGATTCGGCGACGTGCTTCAGGCAGGGGTGGTCTATGCGGGAACGGCGATGGGGTTTGTGGTGTCGTCCTTTGCCGCGCTTAACCTGGGGTTCACAGTCATTTGGATCTGTATCGTGACCGTTCTGGCGCGCGAGTATAAGAAGCAGTCGAACAAGCACGCTCTACGCAAATCGCAAACCGCCGCATGACGTGCCGACCAGCGAGACCCGGCGACGTCTCGGCTCATGATGCGGCAATAGACGGGCTTGCCTGACCCGTAACGACTAAATCCTTTAGATTGGAACCGCGGCACTGGATATCCGTGTGCATTTGGTTGGCTGTGAAAGCGACTCGCGCAGCGGATCGCTGGCAATCAAAAGGAGAATCAACATGAAATACATTACTCTGACTGGACTCGTTTGTCTCGGGATAGCCGCCTTCGCACAGGAGGTGCAGTTCGACTACAATCGCTCGGCAAACTTCAGTGCGTATAAGACCTACAATTGGATCGACTACCGGCGCGTGGACCCTGGCGATCAGCTATTGGATCAGGACATCAAACGCTCCGTGGACGCACAACTCGCCGGCAAGGGCCTGCGGCGCGTAGACAGTGACGGCGACCTCGTCGTGGGGTACCAGGCGGGAATCTCACAGGAAAAGGAATTTGACAGCATCGGCGCCGGTGGCTGGGGCAGGTGGGGCGGTCCGTTCGGATGGGGCAATGGCCGGGTGACGACTTCCACCGTCGATGTTGGCAAGTTGACGATTGGGCTATTCGATCCCGCCAGCAAGCAACTGGTGTGGCGCGGCGCCGCGTCCAAGACACTGAACCTCAGTAAGGACCCCGACAAGAATTACCGGAACCTGGAGAAGGCGATGGCCAAGCTGTTCAGGAACTATCCCCCAGGGACAGGTAAGCGGTCGTAATCGGTTAGAGTTAGTTAGCAGCCCGGGGTGGAAGGCAGTTTTGTGATTTGGGAGCGCGCGAAATTCACGCAAGGGTCGAGATGATAGTAAGGCGCTACTGACCCGCAGCTTACTCCCGACCCCATATATGCGAGTTCGATATCCGCTGGCGATCAACACCATTCGAAAATGAAGGGTTACGATCCCACCCGTGCCCCAGATTGGCGCGCTAGGTTTCCCATCGTTCGGTCGTCCTTGACCTTGTCGCCGCCGATCCGGGTGAACTCGCGATAGACCAGATTGGCGCGCACTTCCCGCGATAGCACTTCGTAACTCCAGTCGCGAACATGCTTCAACAGCCGCATCTCTGAGTACAACCTCGGCCCGCGTTCCCTTTCGGCCACGCGTCTTGCTCTTCTTGCAGCGTTTAGCCAACGCTTGCTGGATGATGACCAGCAGTGTGTCATCTTCCAGAGCTTTCATCGGCGTGACGCCTCCAGGGCTCCCTCAGAGTTCCTCCACCGTTCTCAGCGGTGAAGCCATCGCCCAACCGCTCCGCTGCAGGACGGCGCACGACGATCATGCCTCGTGCTCCATGTCCTTCGGCTCCTTGTGGGCCAGGCGTAGCAGCACTCCTTCATTTTGGTGATGCGGGCTCCAGCGTCATGCTTCACCCAATCCGTTCGACCCTCTTCTATCTTCCGCTTTCGATCCATCCGCGCCATATCCTCGCGCTCGGCGTCGCAGATCCCCGACTGCTGCGCCAGTCCTTAATCTTCGTAACTCTGGCCATTGTCCCACCGTGCAGCAATCGACCGACAGCGCCGCATTCCCTTCCTCGTCGCGTCGATGCCGTCTTTTCCCCTTCACCAACCCGCCATCGGCAGATGATCGTCGTATGGTCCGGCGCTCCCTCGTCCAACGGTATGCCGCACGAGAACTCTCATGATCGACAGCGAGTCTCCCGTCCGCCACGCAATCCCACGTTCGCTGATCGATCCTGCTCTCGTAGTAGCCCACCACGCAGCTAGGCGGAAATAGCATTCTCCGGTGCCAAAGCCCGGTCGGACCCATTTAGTGGCCGCGTAAAACCGCCGGCATTTTCCCTCCACGAATCTGTCAAAATCGTGTTCCGTCATGAGCCGATTCAAGCGTTCATAAAAGGGATGACTGGCCGGGCGCGCCAAGATGCAAGTCGGAATCCAAAACTCCTCCTGGTGCTCCGCTCCGCGTTCCCATCGCCATAAGGCGATTCTACGATTAAACAATCTCCATGAAAACTGTTTTCTGACTTCCACCCCGGACTGTTAGGCCGCCCCACAACAACTCCAAGGCGAATCACAACATGAAACACATTGTTCTGACGGTACTGGTGTGTCTGGACGTAGCCGCCTTTACTGTGATATATCGGCGGGGAACGGAGATGGCGGCGCGCGTCATCGTGGAACGCTTGTCGGAGATACAAGCGTCTTCTTTCCTGGAAACAGGCGTGCATAAGTTAAGTGCGAGGCAATTAAGATGATTCGGATCATGACGGCAACGTTGCCGAAGCTCATCACGATCACGGTGGACGGCGAATTGTCCGGCGAGTACGTCGGCGCGGTTGAGACCTGTGCCACACAGGCGGCTGCGCAACGACGACCAATCCGCCTCTATCTGCGTGACGTTTCCAGCATCGACGAGAGCGGACGTGCTCTTCTGGCCCGGCTGACGGCGAAGGGCGTTCGCTTGCGTGCGGCAGGAGTTTACTGCTCCTACATTGTTGCAAAAATCAGTCAAGCCGCTGCGTAGCAGCCTGTGTTACGCGCTTTACGTATGCGGCGAAGCCTCAATACACTGCCGAGCAGCGGAGAATTCCGGCACTTGCCTCGGCATGCGATGTCGTCGCCGAGTGTTGGGCGCGCCGAATCAATCATTTCTGCTGGCCGCAAACATGCACTATCCAGATTCGAAGCGAGGATAAGTAAATGTGGGTGGTATGGTCGCTTTGTGCATTGGTTGGTTTCTGCTTCGCCTTGTCGTTCTTCGAAACGGCGCCGGCGGAAGATCGCCGCAGATCGAGGAAGAGGCCCTGAAATGAGGTCCGCCACGGCTGTTCTGTTGGTGTGGGCCTGGGCGGCCGTAGCAGCCTCGCTTCTGGAAGGTGAAGGCTATTCCAGGTGTCGGGTCCACTGTCGGCACGCAGGATCGCGCGTAAGGCGCAAGCACATTTGGAAACAGTCGGGCGGATCCCGGCAATCGCGAGTTTTCGACCGAACTATTCGACCTATACGTGGATTCTCCCGAGTACTCGATGGCGGGTTGAACCGTGGCCGCGGCAATGATCGAGCAACTCGGCCCGGATGACGGTGTGCCTGCAGCGCCAAGCCGGATCATGGCGGAAGCGCGACAGCGTTACAGAGGCGCATCGTGGGCTCTGCAGAAGGGCGCTCTGCGGGTCGCAGGCGCCGCCGGCTACCTGGCGCGGTGCCGATGAATCAGCGCCAACGCGGTTTAATGAGGCACAAGGACGTGAGCAGAAGAAGAATCTCGAATCATGAGCGAACGAACCTTCGGGCTGCGCTGGAGACCAGACGGCTCGAACTGTCCAGTCAACTCTCCGGCCGGATTAGAGAACTGAGCCGCCAACAGCGCAGGAATGACCGGCTCCCACCCACTCAGTGCACCGCGGACCGGGAGCGTGTTGCGGGTATGCTGAACCGTTTCTCGTCGGCCTTGGCCAATGTTGAGCGTGCCCTCCGCGCACTGGAAGCGGATTCCTATGGCGACTGCATACGATGCGCCACGCCCATCCCGATGAAGCGCCTTCAAGCCATCCCTTGGGCCGCTTTCTGTGACCGCTGCCAGACAGAGATCGAGGCTATACGAAGGGAGGTGTCGGCGCCCGATTTCGATGGGCCCCGGGCCGCCTGAACGTTTCCGGTGCCGGATCGCCAAATCCTTCGGCAGATGACGTCGGCGCCTGCCGAAGAAGGCCGGCGGATTTGCATAAGTGCATGAAAGCATTTGTCGGGTCTTTGGCTATTGTGTTGCCAGTCAAAGCTGGAGACGAAACGAAATTATGATCGAGGCTCTGGAGGCATCGACTACGGAAATCTATGAAGCGGTCGTCGCGCTCTCGCGTTCGATCGCCGGCCGCAGTGATCTGGAAAGCCTGCTCTCTGGTGTGGGAGAATCGGTTCGCCGAATCGTCGGCTTCGACTACGTTGGCCTGACTCTGCACGATACCAGGAACGGCGTGATGCAGGGTCATTTCCTGAGCAAGCCCGGAAGCCGAACCGCAAGCCTTTCCGTGCCCGTCGATCAGGATCCGGCCGGTTGGGTATGGCTCCATCAGCAGCCGCTCGTAATCGCTTCTCTCGAGGCTGAGACGCGCTGGCCGGCGTTCAGGAACCGTGTGCGGTCCTCGGGTGTCAACGCGGTCACCCTGCTTCCACTCACGGCAGGCGACAATCGGCTCGGCGCTTTCGGGTTCGGTTGCCTTTCGCCGTACGATCCCAGCCCAGCCGAGCTGGCATTCCTTGAGCGCGTTGCCAGCGAGTTCGCCGTCGCAGTCGAGTCCTTCCTTGCCAGGCAGGAAGCAGTCCGTGAACGGGACCGTCTGCGGACGCTATTCGACATCACGAATGCGCTGGTGTCGAAGCTCTCTACGGACGAGTTGTTCTCGGCCATATCGGCGCAGCTTTCAAACGTGATCGAGCACCATTTCTCCGTGATGACGTTACGCGACGAGTCCGGCAGCCTGGAGATGGTCGGTCTTCATTTCACCGGCACTCCGCTTTTTGACAAGGTAGACGGCCGCATTACGCCGGAGGGGATGCCCGCGGCAGAGGTGCTGGCGACCGGCAAGCCTGTGGTCGTTCGCCCTACCGATCTGGACCGCTACTCCTCTCCCCACTTCCGCCATCGTGTGGACATGGGCTACAAGTCTGCCTGCTCGGTTCCGTTGGTCACCGGTAATGGAACGCTCGGCACGCTCGAACTCGGCAGAATTACAGACGACGATTGGACGGATGAAGATATCGATTTTCTGGTGCAGGTTGCAAGACAGATTGCCATCGCCGTGGAAAACGCCCTGGCATACCGCCAACTCCAGGAGATGAAGGAGCGGCTCGCCACCGAGAAGCACTACCTTGAGGACGAGATCCGGCTCGACCATAACAACGGCAACATGGTTGGCGAGGGCGCAGCTTTCCAGTCCGTTTTGAAAGGCGTTCAGATCGTCGCGCCTACCGACGCAACGGTTCTGATACTTGGGGAAACGGGCACCGGAAAGGAACTTGTAGCCCGCGCCGTTCACGAGATGAGCAGCCGGAGCAGGGGCAGCTTCGTCAAGGTAAACTGCGCCGCCATCCCCGGCAGCCTGCTCGAAAGCGAGCTCTTCGGACACGAAAAGGGATCCTTCACCGGAGCCGTGGCACAGAAGATCGGCCGCTTTGAACTGGCGGATAACGGAACACTCTTTCTGGACGAAATCGGCGAAATGCCTCTCGAACTCCAGCCGAAACTGCTACGCGCTATTCAAGATCAGGAGTTCGAGCGTGTGGGTGGCACCCGAACCATCCGGACAAACGTCCGGTTTGTTGTCGCCACCAATCGCGACTTGAAAGCCATGGTCGATGAGAACAGGTTCCGGGCGGACCTATATTACCGGTTGCACGTTTTTCCTCTGACTGTCCCGCCATTGCGGGAGCGGCGGGAGGATATCCCCTTACTCACGCGTTACTTCGTCCAAAAACACGCACAGCGTTTGGACCGCAAAGTCGACAGAATCCCAACGCAGGCGCTGGAAGCGCTCATCAACTACGATTGGCCCGGCAATATTCGCGAACTACAGAACGTCATCGAGCGGTCCGTGATTTTGAGCAACGGACCTGAGCTGCGCGTTGATCTGCCGGATGTGATTAGCGGTGACAGCGCGCCGGCGCATCGGGTTCGGCGGAATTCAGATGCGTCGGACGCCGCTGAGCGCGCGCGTATCTTGCAAGCGCTGAAAGATGCGAACGGCATCGTCGGAGGGCCGAACGGAGCGGCAGCCCGGCTCGGCCTGAGACGGACGACGTTGCAATCGCGCATGCGCAAATTCAATATCGGCCGCCTGTATCAGTGAAGGCTGCAGCCTCACCTGCGCGGCCACATCAGCCAGAGCAATACCCCCCACGGAAGAACGGTGATCAAGAGATAGGAGAGATCGGACAGCAGATGTTTCCGCCGTTTCCCATCGTTTAGGTTTACAAGTAAGAGCACGACAATAACCTTGCAGGTCGATTACCGAAGCGGGTCACCTATCTCGACAAAGACTTATCCGCTCATCGGTGCCGAATTCCCGGCACTTGCTTCGGCATCTTACCGCCGAACTTTAGGGATTCGGCTGGCACCGAAACCGCAACTCAGACCAATTCTTCAAGAGGATAGCCGGAATTGAGAAGTGGGCCGCCGAATGCACTCTGGATGGCATGCCCTCGCATTGGCTCTTCATCATCATCGTCACCACATCGCTGACCACGGTCACGTTCGGGCGATCACCGAGATTGGACTTGGCCCGGGCGAAAGAACTGTACCAGAGAACGGAGTACGGACGGGCGATTGACGCGCTGCAGGCGTTTGAAAGCCGAAGCGCTGCCGCCGATGCCCTTTTGGGCAAAGCGTTGTTCATGGACGGCCAGTACAGGCAGTCCGTCGCTAGTCTTGAGAAAGCTCTCGGCCAGGATAGCGCCAGTTCGGAATATTATGACTGGCTCGGCAGGGCCTACGGACGCTTGGCGGAACAATCCAGCTTCCTGTCGGCGCTCGGATATGCCAGGAAGACGGTGCATGCTTTTGAGCGTGCCGTAGAACTCGACACTTCGAACCTGGAAGCATTGAGCGACGTCTTCGAATACTATCTGCAGGCGCCTGGAATCGTCGGTGGAGGGTTGGACAAGGCCGAGAACATTGCCAGGCGTTTCGGGGGCCTGAATGCGGCGGAATATCACTGGGCGCTCGCCAGGCTCGCCGAAAAGCGCAAGGACTTCGATACCGCGGAACGGGAGTTTCGCGCCGCCCTCTCCGCAGATCCGAATGAAGTGGGACGCCAGCTCGATCTTGCGGCGTTTCTCTCCTCTCGCGGCAGGTATGGCGAGAGCGACGCAATTTTCCAGGCCGCCGAGGACCACGATCCGCGCTCCCCGAAAGCGCTGTATGCCCACGCGGCTGCAAATATCCAGAGCAAGCGCAAATTAGAACAGGCCGAAGCGCTTCTCGATAGATACCTCGCGATGCAGATCACGCCTGAGGATCCGTCTCGCCGCGAAGCAGCGGCGCTCCTGCAATCGGTTCGGCAGTTGCGTCCGAAATGCAGGGCGACAGAATAGGCCGGCACTTCGATCGTGGAGAGGGCAATTGCTTTGGACCTTATCTTGCAGCTGCGAAACATATAGGAGCAAATGAAATGGTTTATCTCGCTACAATCTGGTGCAGGACGATGCACGGGTCGCCAATGTGGCCTTCTCATGGTCATTACGAGTGCCGCACATGCGGACGAGAGTATCCGGTCCCGTGGGAGCGCGACGTAACGATCGCGCCGTGGCGGAGCAACAATGAGAAACTGGTTAGTGGCCGAATCTCGCTCGGTCCCGTACCGGTCGCGCGCGCCGCGCAGATGACTCGTCCTTCCTGATATGAACGTCTTCGTCGTCAATGCGGGAAGCTCCAGCCTGAAGTTCCAGGTGATTGCCACGGACCTGGAGCGAATCAGGCAGGACCGGGATGAGCTCCTGTGCCGTGGGCAGGTGGAGCGAATTGGCGGGCAGGCGATCATCACTGTGCAGAACCGCGCAGGTTTCCGGCAGAAGCTGACCGCGCCGATCCGCGACGTGTCCGCGGCACTCGACTATGTGCTGCGCTGGCTGGCATCGGATGGCTCCGGAATCGACGGGATTCGGAGTCTGGGAGACATCCATGCTGCAGGCCACCGCGTAGTGCATGGCGGCGAGCTATTCAAGGAATCGGTCATCATCGACGATGAAGTGCTGAAGGGAATCGAAGACTGCATCGACCTCGCGCCGCTCCACAATCCTAATAATCTGCGAGGAATTCGGGCGTTGCGGGAGATCTTCGGCCAGGCGACGCCGCAAGTCGCAGTCTTCGACACCGCTTTTCACACATCGATTCCCGAGTACGCCTACCTGTACGCGCTGCCCTACCATCTCTACCGCCGCCATCGCATCCGGCGCTATGGATTTCACGGAACGTCACACCGGTACGTGGCGTTTCGCTACCGGACATTGCACGGGCTGACACGCGAACAAACGCATGTGATCACGCTGCACCTGGGCAACGGCTGCTCAGCCGCGGCAGTCCGTGCAGGGCACAGCGTAGATACCTCCATGGGCATGACGCCGCTTGAGGGCTTGGTGATGGGAACGCGCTCTGGCGATCTCGACGCGGCGATCGTCAACCTCATCGCAACCAAGGAAGGGCTCTCCACACACGAAGTCGAATCTCTTCTGAACACGCAGTCCGGACTGCTGGGCATCTCGGGCCTGACCAATGACATGAAGGTCCTGGAGCAGGAACTCAGGGAGCACGACGATCGGCGCGTGCGCCTGGCTATCGAGGTCTTCTGCTATCGGGCACGGAAGTATATCGGCGCATACCTGGCATCCATGGGCGGTGCTGATGCGATCGTGTTCACTGGCGGCATTGGAGAGAATTCGCCCGAGATCCGTGGCCGCATCTGCGCGGGCCTGGAGTGGGCCGGCCTGACCCTGGATGCCATTCAAAACGATCAGATCGTGGGGCGTGAGGGCCGAATCAGTAACGACGGGTCGAGACTACACGCCTGGGTTATTCCTACGAACGAGGAACTGCTGATTGCGCGCGATACAGTACGCTGCGTTCTGGGCCAGCCGCACCCGGCGTAAAAGGTCTGTCATGGCACTGCGCCCAATTTCGGCAGAAGACACAGGCATCTGCCGACGGCACCGACACGCATCTGACCTGTCGAGGCTCAAACGCCACGCAACCCTCCTGCATCCCGTTGACCCAGCCCTGCTGCGGTCCGAGCCTATTGGCCAATTGAATGCTAGAGGACCTGTGATAGCCGAACCGTCGCAGAAGTATGCCAAGGTCTTTCGTCGAGCTTGAGTATCTCGTCCGCCAAAAAGGAGTTTACGGAATGACGCCCCTTATAGAAACGGAACAACCCTCCAGCGATTTGCTGAGCGCTTATGGGATCGCACGATCCACGATTGCGGGATCGCCGCTGAGCGAATCGGAGCTAAAGAAGACTCACGCTTATTGGCGGGCATGTAACTACCTGGCGCTGGGCATGATCTACCTTCAGGACAATCCCCTCCTGAAAGAGCCCCTCAAGCCCGAACACATTAAGAACCGCCTGCTGGGCCATTGGGGGTCCAGCCCCGGATTGGCGTTCGCGTATCTCCATCTAAACCGTCTGATCAAGAAGTTCGACCTGAACATGATCTTCATGGCCGGTCCCGGGCACGGTGCCCCGGGAGTCCTGGCGCCTGGCTACCTTGAGGGTGGGTACTCGGAAGTTTATCCGGACAAGAGCGAAGACGAGCGAGGGCTGCGCGAGTTCTTCAAGCAGTTTTCGTTTCCCGGCGGGATCGGGAGTCACTGCACCCCCGAGACGCCCGGCTCTATTCACGAAGGCGGTGAACTGGGCTACGTTCTATCGCACGCCTGTGGCGCCGCTTTCGATAATCCGGATTTGATTGTCGCCGCCGTGGTGGGCGATGGCGAGGCGGAAACCGGGCCGTTGGCAACATCGTGGCACATCAGCAAGTTCCTCAACCCGGTTCGAGACGGCGCCGTTCTGCCGATCCTCCATCTGAACGGATACAAAATCAACAATCCCACTCTGTTGGCCCGGATCACTCACGAGGAGATAGAGGAGCTTTTCCGGGGCTACGGCTGGACGCCCTACTTCGTCGAGGGATCCGATCCCGACAGCATGCACCAGGCGATGGCGGCGACGGTGGAACATTGCGTCCGGGAAATCCGGCTGCAACAGCAGGAATGCAGGCGGAGCGGCGTGGCACACCGGCCGCGCTGGCCCATGATTGTTCTGCGTTCCCCCAAGGGCTGGGGCGCCCCGTTTGAGGTCGGCGGCCACAGAGTCGAGGGCTTTTGGCGGGCCCACCAGGTTCCACTCACCGAAGTCAAGAAAAACCCCGCGCAACTGCAGATTCTTGAGCAGTGGATGCGCGCACAGAGGCCCGAGGAACTGTTTGATCAGAACGGTAAGCTGATCCCCGAGTTGAAGGAACTCGCGCCTGTGGGCCAGCGCCGGATGAGCGCCAATCCGCACGCGAACGGTGGAGTTCTCAAGAAAGCTCTGCGTCTGCCGCCCTTCTCCGACTACGCCGTCAAGGTTGACCGGCCCGGGGCGATCGAGGTCGAAAATGTCCCTCCGCTGGGCACGTTCCTGAGAGACGTCATGAAGCTTAACATGACGAACTTCCGTGTGTTCGGGCCCGACGAAAACACTTCCAACAAGCTCCACGCAATTTACCAGGTCTCGAAGAAGTTCTGGATTGCCGAGTATTTCCCCGAAGACCAGGACGGCACCGAACTGGCGCCGGATGGCCGCGTCGTCGAGATGCTCAGCGAGCACACCATGGAGGGCATGCTCGAAGGTTACCTCTTGACCGGAAGACACGGCTTCTTCTCTTCCTACGAAGCGTTTGTACACGTAATCGACTCGATGTTCAACCAGCACGCGAAGTGGTTGTCGATCTGCAATCAGCTCTCCTGGCGGCGCGACATCGCATCACTAAACCTGCTGATCACATCGACGGTCTGGAGGCAGGACCACAACGGCTTCACGCATCAGGACCCCGGCTTCCTCGACGTAGTGCTCAACAAAAGCGCGGCCGTCACCCGCATCTATCTTCCACCGGATGCGAACTGCCTCCTCTCCGTTGCCGACCACTGCCTGCGAAGTGAGAACTACATTAACGTGATCGTGTCGGACAAGCAGCTCCACCTGCAATATCTGAATATGGAAGCCGCGATCGAGCACTGCACCAAGGGCATCGGGATCTGGGACTGGGCGAGTAACGATTGCGGATGCGAACCGGATGTTGTTTTCGCCGCGGCCGGCGACATCCCCACCCAGGAGGCTCTGGCCGCCACCGCCCTGTTGCGTGAGGAATTCCCGGAACTCAAAGTCCGGTTCGTCAACGTCGTCGACCTATTCAAACTCCAGCCCAGTACCGAGCATCCTCACGGACTCTCCGACAAGGACTTCGACTCCCTGTTCACCTTGGATAAGCCGATCATCTTCAATTTCCATGGGTACCCGTGGCTGGTTCACCGGTTGACCTACCGGCGCACCAACCACAAGAACCTGCATGTGCGCGGCTACAAGGAAAAAGGGAACATCAATACGCCGATGGAACTGGCGATCAACAACGAAACCGACCGTTTCAGTCTTGCAATTGACGCCATCGACCGCGTCCCCAGCCTCCAGCGCGTTGGCGCGCATGCCAAGGAGAAATTCCGCAATTGTCAGATCGCCTGCCGCCGGCACGCATACGAACATGGCATCGACGCCCCGGACATTACGGGCTGGCGATGGCCCAACAAGTAAGAACGAGGGAGATCCGGATGAGCGCAGGAATCGAGACGCCAGACGTGTCAGCACAATCTGGGATCGAGTTGACCAGCATCAATTCGATCCGCACCCTCGCCATGGATGCAGTTCAGGCGGCGAACTCCGGTCATCCCGGTACGCCCATGGCCATGGCGCCGGTGGCCTACTGCCTATGGCAACAGTTCCTGCGCTTCGACCCGCAGGACCCCGTGTGGCCCAATCGCGACCGATTCGTCCTCTCGATCGGCCATGCGTCTACACTGCTCTACGCGCTGCTGCATTTGACGGAAGTGCGGGCAGTCAGCAAGGACTATGAAACCCTGGGCGAACCCTCCGTACCGCTGGACGCACTGAAAGCATTCCGCCAGTTGGATAGCCGCTGTCCCGGCCATCCCGAGTATCGCTGGACATCGGGCGTCGAATGCACAACGGGGCCGCTCGGTCAGGGCGTTGCGACCAGCGTCGGAATGGCCATCGGACGGCAGTGGCTTGCAGCGCGATACAACCGCCCCGGCTTCGAACTGTTTGATTTCAACGTCTACGCGCTTTGCGGAGATGGCTGCATGATGGAGGGGATCTCCGGCGAGGCCGCATCGCTCGCGGGACACCTGCGACTCTCCAACCTCTGCTGGATTTACGACAACAATCACATTACGATCGAAGGCAATACGGCTCTGGCTTTCACGGAAGATGTGGCCACCCGCTTCATTGGCTACGGGTGGAACGTAACCCGGGTGGGTGACGCGAACGATCTCGAGATGCTTGCCCGAGCGGTCCGAACCTTTCAAAGCACCGGCGACCGGCCCACGCTGATCATCGTCGACAGCCACATCGGCTATGGCGCGCCGCACAAACAGGATACCAGTGGCGCCCACGGCGAGCCGTTGGGCGAGGATGAGATTCGTCTGGCCAAACGGAACTACGGCTGGCCCGAAGACAAGAAATTCTACGTGCCACTTGAGGTCTACGACCACTTCCGGCAAGGGATCGGCAAGCGAGGACAGGATCTGCGCGACGCTTGGTTTGAGCGAATCGCTGAGTATCGCGAGCGTTATCCCGACCTTGCCGCCGAGCTGTTTCGCATCCAGCACCGGCAGCTTCCGGAAGGATGGGACGGAGACCTCCCCGAATTCCCCGCGGACCCGAAGGGCCTGGCCACACGCGAGTCCTCGGCGGCGGTGCTGAATGCAGTGGCCAAGAACATTCCATGGCTGATCGGCGGGTCCGCCGATCTGGCGCCGTCCACGAAGACCCGGCTCACCCTTGCCGGCTCGGGCGACTTTTCGGCCGGGAATTACGCGGGGCGCAACTTCCATTTCGGAATCCGGGAGCACGCTATGGGCGCGATCCTGAACGGAATGAGCCTGGTGAAGCTGCGTCCGTTTGGCTCCGGCTTTTTCATCTTCGTGGATTACATGCGGGGGGCGCTCCGCCTGAGCGCCTTGATGGAGATCCCGGTGATTTACATTTTCACTCACGATTCGATTGGAGTCGGTGAGGATGGCCCGACTCATCAGCCCATCGAGCAACTGGCGCACATGCGCTCGATGCCTGGATTGATCACGATCCGCCCGTGCGACGCGAACGAAGTCCGCGAAGCATGGAAGATAATCCTCCAACTGCACCATGAGCCCGCCGCCCTGGTGCTGACGCGACAGGCGGTTCCCACCATCGACCGCTCCCGATACGCCCCGGCGTCCGGGTTGGCGCGCGGCGCGTACATCCTGGCCGACGCCCCGAACGGCGATCCGGAAGTAATTCTCATCGGAACCGGCAGCGAAGTTCCGCTCTGTCTCGAAGCTTATGAACAATTGGCCAATCAGGGCGTGCGCGCGCGGGTAGTCAGCATGCCGTCATGGGAACTGTTTGACGATCAGGATCGCGAGTACCGGAACTCTGTTCTGCCCCCACACGTGAGAGCGCGAGTTTCCGTGGAGGAAGCTTCGGACTTCGGCTGGACCAAATACACGGGAACATATGGGCAGAACATCGGGATAGAAACCTTCGGGGCGTCAGCTCCTATCAAACAACTGTTGAAGAAATTCGGGTTCACCGCGGATCACATCGTAACCGCGGCGAAGAATCAGATTGTCAAACATAGATCTCCGGACTGAGAGGGAACGTATGAGAGTAGGTATCGCCGCGGATCACGGCGGTTTTGAGATGAAGGAGCAGCTTGTTAAAAGGCTGGCGGCGGAAGGACACCAGGTTATCGATTTTGGAAACACGGTGTTCGACCCTGCTGATGACTACCCCGACTTTGCAATCCCGCTCGCGCGGGCGGTTGTAACCGGAAATGTGGAGCGGGGCATCTTGCTTTGCGGTAGCGGCGTGGGCGCCTCGGTAGCGGCCAACAAAGTGAACGGCGCGCGTGCGGCGCTCTGCCATGACGATTATTCGGCGCGCCAGGGGGTCGAGGATGATGACATGAATATCCTATGCCTCGGCGGCCGGACAACGGGCATCGAAGTTGCCTGTGATTGCGTCAGGAGTTTCC
>CAWIJL010000012.1:0-149338 GCA_963836405.1 uncultured Solibacteraceae bacterium | reverse complement strand
TCCCCGCCTTTTACGGGAATGATCCGATGTAGGGCTGATGCGGTTTCGGGCCAAGGGGGCAGATTCGTTCCTTTCGGCCTTTGCCCAGCAGCCGCACTTGCCGTGGCCTTTCCAACTGAAGATCACGGGCGCGTATCGCCAAAGCTTCGCTGACGCGCGCTCCCGTGTTATAGAGAAACAACAACAGGGCGTGATCGCGTTCCCCATTACGACTCCGACGATCAATGGCGGCGATCACCGCACGGGCCTCTTCAGGTTCCAGATAAGTGGCGGCCCGTCGTAGTGCTTTTTTGTTGCGAATCGCTAGAATGCGACCGTACTGGCCGGCCCGCGTTACATCGTGCCGCAGGAGGTGCTGCACAAAACTGCGAACCGCGGCAAGACGGCAATTTCGGGTAACCGCAGTGTTCCCTCGGATGCGATTCGACATGATCTAAGAATGCGAGCAGGGCATCGGATTGGATATCGTCCAAGGCGAGGTCAGCCACGGGCTTGCGCTTCCGATCTGCCAGGAACAAGTAGAAGAGCTTCAGCGCATCGCGGTAGGCTCGCACGGTATGCCCGCTTGCTCCGCGCGTCTGTTTCAGATAATTATGGAAGAAACTCTCGGTCAGGCCCAGCAGCGACTCAGACTTGGAGCGGCTCATACACTGTCGTCCTCCGATGTTGTGTGCTTGTATCGGCGTCGCAGCCGGCTGCCGGCCAGGTCCAGGAGCTCCGGCGTGGTGTGCAGGTAACTCTCAGTGCCGATGATGTCGACATGTCCCATATACGCCGATAGCCAGGGTAGGCGGGCATTGAGGTCGACACCTTCCCCATACCATCGGCTCAGACGGTGACCGGCGAAGGCATGGCGCAGGTCATAGGGTCGCGGCCCGATCCGACCCCTTTCGGGCTTCAACCCGGCCAGTTTGAACAGACCTCGGAACGTATCACTTGCCGTTCCGACCGGTAGTCGGCTATGGTTGGCACCAACGAAAAAGCGAGCGCCCAGGTCCGATGGCGCGTACTCGATGCGAGCGGTGAGGTATCGATCGAGTTCTCGTGATAGCGAACGATGAAACGGAACCCATCGGTATTGTCCCTTGAAGGTGTCTACAAAAAGAACGGCGGATCCAGTATCCACATCTCGGATTCGCAGGCGCAGCGCTTCTCCAAACGAATTCCGGTACAGTACAGGACCAGAATCAACGCCCTGTACAGTGCGGCCCGGAAGGGCGGGCGCTTGAGGTTAGCGCAGAGCGCCAGGAGGTGGACAACGTCCTTTTCCGAAAGGGAATACGGAAGAAAGGAGGACTCGGTAGGCAGGTGCGGCCAGATTGGTTCAGCTACAGTCCTGGTCGCATGATCGGCGCAGGTATCGGTAGAACTGGCGCAGCACCGCGGCATCGGCGGACACGCTGATGGGCTTTCGGCCCGGCTTGCTCGACAGCCAGGCAATCGCGGCGCGATCAAGTTTCCAGCGGCGATTTTCAGCCGCATACTGAATCAGAAAACGATCGAACTCGCGCAACGTAAACTCCGCGCGCAGGTAGCCATAACCGAGGCTCCGCTTAAATTGCAGGAACGCGTGCAACTCGCCAGCAGTTGGACCCTGGAAGATGTTGGTCATCGCGGCACCGGGAGAGCCACCGCTCGGAGACGCTCCAACGCTACTCGCACATAGACAGAGGTGGAGGACGGACTGCGGTGACCGAGAATGTCGCTCACAATCTTGACATTGGCTCCGGAATCAATCTGCCTGCGGGCGTGACTGTGACGAAAAGCATGGGCCCCGATCACTTTGGTTGAGATGCCAGCCAGATGCGCATAGTGCCGGATACGGTGGCGAATGGCGCCGCTGGTTAGCGGCTGGTAGGGCATGTTTTCCCGGACAAAAATATGCTGAACGGATCTGGCAGGCGGCCGCTCCCATCGCAGGTACGCAGTCATTGCCTGTGCAACTGCCGGCAACAGAGGAAGCTCGATCGAGACATTGGTCTTCGGCCGACAGACCCTCAGCACTCCGCCTTGCCAGTTCACATCTTCCAATCGAATTCCAAGGACTTCGGCTGCGCCCAGACCATACGTTGCCAACAGCAACACGATCGCATAGTCACGCTTGCCCGGCGCTTCCGTTCGAGAGATCGCACGCAGGATCTTCTGCACGTCGCTCCACGGCAAACAGCGTGGGGGCCGTTCATCTATCCGATATCGCGGTGCAACCACCTCGTTGGCCAGGTCGGCCGTCAATCTTCCAGTTATGCGCAGAAATCGGAGAAACCCTCGGAGCGAACTGCAGGTATCCGCGACGGTTCGTCTCGAAAGACGGGTGGCAAGCTTCCGCACAAAAGCATCCACATCTGTCAATCTCGCTCTCGCAATGGGGGTCCTTCCACTGCGCAGTTGCTCGAGGAAGGCACGCGCGGTCTCGACATCGCGCACCAGCGTCCGTTCCGAGACCCCATTGTGGGCTCGCCGATAATGGCGGTACTCCTCCAGTAACGGTGGGAGTATCGGCGGATGGTTATCGCGCCACGGCGGCAACGGCGTACCCAGCGCCGCCGACGCGCAAGCCCACGCATGGAGCGCATTGCTGGCGAGGTTGCGGCTTTCCTTGGAACTTTGTCGCCCTTTTAGGCGAGGTCCGGCATACGCCTTAGCGAATCGGCGCGCCCCAACCGCAGTCAGCTGTTCGGTTTCGGGTAGTTTCCGCTTGTCGCAATATGTACGGAACCGACGAACCCACTGGAGGTAGATGACGATCGGTCCCAGTGAAAGATGACCCTTGCGCCACAGCTCAACGACCGCGCGTTCGCGGCAGTCAATCACTCTCACTGGATCCTTCATGCAATATTGGACGTCTGTCACTGGAGAGATTTATCACGACGCCCACAAGCCATTCAGCGCGTTCTACGCACCTCTCAGGCATTCACTCCGGATAATTCCAGAGTCCAGATAATGCATCTTATCCGGAGCACCAGATAAGTCGCACGGAAGACGGCAGTTTGTGGAAGTAGCGGAGAACTTTCCGGAGGAATGCCGGTACGTGCTGGAGACGCTGGGCGGCATCTGGCACCATGACGCGCTGGCGCGGGAGCGGAAGCTATCGCCGGAGGAGCGCCTGCGTTTCCATCAGGAGCATAGTGGCCCGCTGATGGAAACCCTGCATGACTGGATGGAAGCGCAACTGTCAGAACGGAAGACGGAGCCGAACTCCGGGTTGGGGAAGGCCATCCGGTACATGCTTCGCCACTGGCTGCCGCTGACTCTTTTCCTGCGGGAACCAGGGGCCCCGATCGATAACAACCTGGTCGAAAGAATTCTGAAGAAGGCCATCCTTCATCGGAAAAACTCACTATTCTACAAGACGCTGAATGGCGCCAGAGTAGGCGACCTGTTCATGAGTCTGATCCATACCTGCGAACTGAACGGGGCCAATCCGTTCGACTATCTGACCGAGTTGCAGCGGCACGCCGAAGAGCTGAAGCGAAGCCCATCGGAGTGGATGCCCTGGAACTACCGCGAAACCCTGGCCCGACTGGCCAGTCCCGCGGCTGCGTAATATGATGAATCTTCCTGGCCGAAAAGGATCATCTGCGGCCATGGTTGAGTGACATTCTGAAATGCCCGCCAAACGGACCTTTCCAAAGGAAAATCGCATAACGTTTTTGGCCAGGCACGGAAGCGGCCAAAAATGTTGCGGGCGGGCCTGTACGCTCGTGTTTCCACGAACGATCAGCAGACGCTGGCGATGCAGAGTCGCGCCATGCGGGAGTATGCTGCCCGGCGGGGCTGGACCATTGCCGGGAACGTCCGTGAGGTTGGCTCCGGTGCGGCCAAGCGAGAAGCTCGTGAGAAACTGCTGGAGGCCGCACGCCGCCGAGAGATCGATGTCGTGCTGGTGTGGCGGCTGGACCGCTGGGGTCGGTCGGTAACGGATCTGCTGGCGACACTCCAGGAGCTGGAGCATCTCGGAGTGGGCTTTGTGTCTCTGACCGAGGCGCTGGACCTGACTACGCCTGCGGGTCGAGCGATGGCCGGGTTGCTGGCCGTATTCGCCGCATTCCAACGGGAGATCCTCGGTGAGCGAACTCGCGCCGGCTTGGCCCACGCCCGGCAGAACGGCAAGCGTCTGGGCCGGCCGGCAACGGCGGTGATCCACGCTGCGGAGATCCGGAAACTGCATCGTGCTGGCGTTGCCAAAGCCGAGATCGCCCGCCGGCTCCACGTCGGGCGCACTTCCGTACGCCGAATCCTGGGCGATTCCTCCGAGAAATAGGTCGGCTCGCCTTCGTTACGCAGGCCCACCGAAAGCACACGATGCCAGAGGCGGGAGCCTTCAACGGCCCAGGCCAGAATTGCCGGGAGTTCCGCCGATAGTTCCGCCTGAACCTGATCGCGACTTTTCCGCCGCTCCGGGGGCAAGCTGGCCGGAATATCGACCTCGAACTTCGGTGCTTGGCAAGAGTGACCCATTAGGGCTTGATTGAAGTGACCCAGGCCGGGAACAGGACTGGGAACAGAGATATACGGGGCATCATCCACGCCGAAGGCGTGTTCGTCGGTTAGGCTGGAAGGACGAGCAGTATCATCCACGCCGCAGGCGTGCGGGGTGGTTTTCCATCATCCGCGCCGGAGGCGCGTTCACCGTGGTGGCGCGGTGCGTGCGAGCTTGTACCGGAGATATTCAAAGTACTCCGGGCTGACGTGCGACGCCAGCACTTCCTCGATGACAGGCAAGAAATAGGCCAGCGAGCGAATCGTGCCCAGAGGCGGTGCTTCGGATGGCCGAATCAGGCGACGCGTAGCGGCCAGCACCAATGCATTTTCGATGACCTTCAGCGAAAGGCCGCGTTGATACAGTTGTATCGCCAGCAGACGGTCGGCACGGCGGACCATTCCCATCGTGCCCGGCGTCTTGCGGTACGCCTCCAGCACCTGACGAACATATTCTTCCTGGCCGTCCATGCTGGACATCCTTAGCCTTGCGGTTCGCGCAATGGTGGACCGTCGATCACGACGGTGTGGCAGTAATGCCGCAACCGGCTCAGCAAGGCCTCTACCATGGGCCGGTTGCCCAGAAAATTGGGCCACTCGTCGTAGACCAGATTCGTGGTGATGATTGTGGGACGCCGCCGGTAGCGTTCTTCCATCAGCTTGAAAAAGATGTTCGACTGCTCCGGTTTCAGATTCAAATATCCAAATTCGTCGATCAAAAGGACGTCCAGCCGCGCCAGACGATTCAGCAACTGCCGCGTCGAACGATCCGCCAGCGACGCATACATTTCATCGAACAGGTCCTGGGCCTTGATAAATTGACACCGGTAGCCGTTCTCCAACGCCTTCATCAGCAGGCCGGAAGCTAATCCGGTTTTGCCAACGGCTGTCTTGCCGACGAATACGATATTTTCCGCCTTAGCGATGAACTCCAGCTCCGCAAACCCGCGGATCTGTTTGCGGTTGACGCCCGGCTGGCGCGCGAAGGGGAACGTCTCCAGCGTCCAGCGCTCGGGCAGCTTGGCGCGCTGGATGCGCCACTCCAGTGCGCCCTCCTGCCGGGCCTGAAACTGCGCGCGCACCAGACGCGTGACAAAGTCCGAGTAGCTGATGTCGTCCTTGTCGGCGGCGCGCAACTGTTCGTCATAGATCTCCAGGATGCGCTTGAGCTTGAGGTTCTTCAGCAGTTGTTCCAGTTCTTCAGTCATCGTCCGGCCCCTCATGAGTTCGCTACTCTGAATTGGCCCCTTTCGATACTCTGATCTGGCCCCACCTGTAAACCATAAGCCGTATACCTTGTTTTGGGCCTCGAGGCCCAGAAGGAAGGACGGTTTGGAGAACAGGAGAGCCAAAGTGGAACTATACGAGCAGATCCGGCGGGAGTACGAGCATGGGGCCGGAACGATCCGGGCGGTGGCCCGGAAACTGGGAGTACACCGGCGAGAGGTACGGAAGGCGCTGGCCAGCGCGATGCCGGCGGAACGCAAAGTTCCGGAACGCGAGCGGCCGAAGCTGGCGGCGGCGATCCCATTTATTGACGCGATTCTGGAAGCCGACCGCAAGGCGCCCAGAAAGCAGCGGCACACGGCGCACCGGATATGGATGCGGCTACGCCGCGAGATGCCCGAAGCCGAAGTGGCGGAATCGACGGTTCGCCGGTATGTCCGCGCCCGGAAGGCAGCCATGGGCCTGCTGGGGCATGAAACGTTCGTGCCGCAGTCTTACCAGTTCGGTGGCGAGGCGCAGGTGGATTGGTACGAAGGCTGGGTCGAGTTCGACGGTGAGGCGCGCAAGACCTACGTGTTCTGCTTGCGCAGCATGGCCAGCGGTGGCGCCTTTCATCGGGCTTATCCGCACGCCACCCAGCAAGCATTTCTGGAAGCGCATGAGCTGGCTTTCGCCTATTTTGGTGGCGTGTTCCGCGTTTTGCGTTACGACAACCTGAAAAGCGCCGTGAAGAAAATCCTGCGCGGCCATCAACGGGAAGAAACCGCGCGGTTCATCGGTTTTCGCTCGCACTGGGGATTCGCCTCGGAGTTCTGCACGCCAGGCGAGGGACATGAGAAAGGAGGCGTGGAGGGCGAAGGGGGCCAGTTCCGGCGGAACTATCTGGTGCCCGTGCCGAGCGTGCAGCACTTGGAGGAGTTGAACCTGCTGCTGGCGGCGGGGTCGTGCGAGGAGCAGAACCGGGTGATCGAGGGCCGCGCACAAACCATCGGCGCGGGGATGATTGCCGAACGGGAACATCTGTTGCCTCTGGCCGAAGAAGGTTTCGATCTGGCCTCTTTACATTTTCCGGAGATCAATGCCAGCGGGTGCGCGAAGGCGCTGACGAACTTCTATTCGGCGCCACTGCCGGTGGGCACTTCGGTCCAGGTGAAGGTCTACTCGGCCTACGTGGAGGTCTGGTATCAGGCCAAGTGCGTGGCCCGGCACGAGCGCTGCTATGAGCGGCATCAGAAGGTGCTGCAACTGGAGCACTACCTGGACGCGCTGACGAAGAAGCCGGGAGCGTTGGCCGGCTCGACGGCCCTGGAGCAGTGCCGCACGCAAGGACGATGGCCCGCCAGCTACGACCAGTTTTGGGGGCTGCTGAAAGAGCGGGAGGGCAAGCAGGCCGGGACGCGGGCCATGATCGACGTCCTGCTGCTGGGCCGCGAATATGGCGCGGAACCGGTGCGGCGAGCGGTGGAAGAGGCGTTGGAACTGGGCTGTTCCAATGTAGGGGCGATCCGCTATCTGTTGAACGTTCCCAACCTGGAGCAGCGGCCGGCGGCCCAACCGGTAGCCATCGGGGCGCTGAGCCGTTATGACCGGCCGCAGCCGAGTCTGGACGACTACGAACGGTTACGTCCGAACTGGCGGGCGACGGAGGTGATCCAATGAGCGCCACCAAGCCGGTCCTGCAGGCGGCGATCCAGCAGTACGCCAAACAACTGCGATTGCCCACGCTGGGCGATCAGTTTGCGCGCCTGGCCGAAGAAGCGGTGAAGGAGAAACAATCGCACCTGAGTTATCTGGAGGCGCTGCTGGGAGCGGAAGTAGAGGAACGAGATCACCGGGCGGTGGCGCGGAGGATTCAGGAAGCGCACTTCCCGGCGGTGAAGACGTTGGAGGAGTTCGACTTCCAAGTGGTGCCGCATATTTCCGTGGCGGTGATGAGGAACCTGAGCGAGGGCGGATATCTGGCGCGCAAGGAGCCGGTCATTTTTCTGGGCGAAACGGGAACAGGGAAAACGCACTTGGCAACTGCGTTGGCGGTAGCCGCCTGCCGGCAGCACAAGCGGGTGCGGTTTACGACGGCGGCGGAAATGGTGACCGAGTTGATTGAAGCCAAGAATCAGTTGGAGCTAACGCGCGTGCGGAATCGCTGGACGCGCTACGACTTGATCGTGATCGATGAGCTGGGTTACGTGGTCATGCCGGACGCCGCGGCGGAGTTGCTGTTTCAGATCATCGCGGGACGCGCCGAGCGGTCGGCGGTGATTGTGACCACGAACTTGCCCTTTTCCGAATGGACCACGAAGTTTCCCAATGCACGGTTATGCAAGGCGATGCTGGATCGGTTGACGGACCAGGCCAACATTATTGAGACCGGGGAGGAATCCTACCGGTTCCGGAGAACGCTGGCGAAGAAAGGCGGCAAGGCATGAACCGCCAGCGGTGGTACTACGCGCACCTTCGTTGGGCCGTGATGGTAGAGGGCAAAGAAGGGCTACGCCAATGGGAGGAGGCGGTCCACATCTTTCTGAGTGACGATCGGGATGCGGCATTCCAGCGGGCGTTGGAGCTCGGCCACCAGGCCGAGCACAGCCATGATGAGGGACGGAGGTGGGTGGAAAGCAGGCTGGCCCAGGTTGTGAAGCTGGATTGTCTGGGCGCCGATCAGACGGAGTTTCAGGTGGTGCTGGGATCGAGCCGGCCGACGGAGCGCCTGCCGTTTGAACACATGTTCGATCCGGAAGGGAGCGAGCCGGAGTCGCCTTTTTAGCGACGACCGGGCGGTCAGGCAATGCCGGCATCAGTCGCAGCGGGATGGCGGCGACCCGTTTTTGGCCCTAACTCCAGTCGCCCTACGGGCTCCTTCCGTCAGGGCCAAAAACGGGAAGAATCAAGCAAACACCAGGTGGGGCCAAATCAGAGTATCAAAAGGGGCCAAATCAAGTTGACAAACGCACCTCATCGAGCAGAAAGTATTCGCGCGTTACGCGGCGCAGGATCATCCTCTCCAGCCGGTCCAGATCGTAAAGCCCATAACGGGCGGCCTCTTCGACCGCTCCCACCAGCGGTTCGCGCGGATACTCGCGCACAAACCGCAGCAGTTGCCGCAGGGCAAGCGTGACCACCTTGCGGCTGCGCTGTTTCAACCCCATGACGTAGTCGGCCAGTTCCGGCGCGGCGGTGACGATGGCCAACTCTTCGGGATGCGGATCGGGACGTGCGTCTCTGTGACCGCGCGGCGGGCGGTGCTCCGCCAGCATCACGCGCTGGTGCTCGGCTTCGGCGATGCGCCGGTGTGTCACCAGCCGGCGGGCATCGAGCTGAATCTCGATCTTGTCCTTGGTTTCGCGCACCTCTACACGGCGCCCGATCCACTCCACCGGCACGGAATAGCGGTTGCTGTTCAACGCCACGTAGCCTTCGATATCCACCAGACGCTGCTGCAGCCGGTAGACTTCCGGAATCCACGCCGGCAGCGGCTTCAGATGCAGCCGCTCCACCGCGAACAGCTCTCGCGGAACCGCGCGGATGTGTTTCTTGTAAGTCGAGTTGACCTTGTCGCACCACTCCCGTGCCCGCTGATTCAGGTCCTCCCAACTGGAGAAAGTCCGCCCCGCCAGAAAGTTAGTCTCTATGAACCAGAACGGCCGCTCTACGCGCGCCGAACGATTGGTATTCCCAATCGCGTGCGCTACAAACTGAAAGCCGAAGCGCTCGCCAAAGGCGGCCATCTCCGGCACCGGCACCATGTCGCGTCCGCTGCCGCGCAGCACCACCACGTGCGTGTTATCGATCATGGTGCGGGCTGCCGCGCCGCCGAAGTAGCGCAGCGCTTCGGTGAGAAACACCTTGCAGTCGAAACGCCGGAAGGTGGGATAGCACTGGAAGAACAGCATCCGCGAATAGCACAGCACCGCAGACGCGGTCTGCACTCTGCGCTTCTTGCCGCCCAGTTCCAGATCGTGGGGAGACGTGTCGTGCTGAAGCTCCTCGCCAGGCGAAAAATCATAGCGCCCCGCCGGCACTGGCGGTGCGTAGCCGATTCCGTGCCGCCGGCAGAACGCCGTTACTGCCTGATACGACATCTCCGCGCCTGCAGCCACCAACTCCTCATGGACTCGCACGAGGTTCCCCTTGCACTTGTCGAAAAGCTCCAGGATCTGTTGCCGGTAGGGTTCGGCCTTTTCGGTTCGGTGTAACTCCGGCAGGGCGGTCGAGTTGGAGCGCAGGACTTTGCGCACCGCCACGCGCGAGATCCCCATCACCCGCGCGATCTCCCGTTTGCTCACGTGCTGCGCATTCAGTTCCAGAATCGTGGTGCGTTGCGCTTGACTCAACATGCGGTTTCTTCTCCGTCAAAACTTCTTCGTCGATGCGATGGAGTTGCTTTTGAATCCGATCGATCTGGTGCCGCGCGGCTTTCGATTGCTGGTCATCCAACTCTGCGGCAGCGGCGCCAGCCAGTCGCCGCTGCGCGCGGTTGACGATCGCCACTACCATCTCCAGATCGCGTAACAGTTCCGCGCCAGCCCCGGCTGGAGCTTTCTCCTGCGCCTGCCGCTGCGTTTTAAAAAACAGCTCGGGGTCATCCAGAATGCGTTTGCGGATCGCCGGCGAACCCTTGCGCCACGCAGCATAAAGTTGGCCCGCCTCACGCGTATCGCAGTGATACTGGGCGAAGATCACCGCTATCCGCTGGCAATCCTCCAGGCTTTGACGGGCCACCGGCACCAGAAATTTCAACGCCACCTGTGCCGGGATCTTGCCCTCGCGCACCTGCTGTTGGATCGCCTCCGGCAGAACCTCCACCAGAGCCAGCCGCCGGGATACCCAGCTCACGCTACGGTCGAAACGACGCGCTAACTCGTCGAGCCCATAGTCGAAGCGCCGCTCCAACTCCGCCAGTAACCAGCCAACCTCCAGCGCCGTCTCGTGTTCGCTCAGTCTCAGCGAGCGGTCCAGCAGCACTGCCGCAGCCTCGCTCATTGGCCATACCACTGCGTCCACCGTGTCTCGGCCCAGTTGCCCCAAAGCCGTGATCCGCTTATAGCCGTCGATGATCACGAAACGATCCGTTTGGCCTTCGGCTGCCACCACCACGATGGGCGTTTGCTGCCCGCTCTCTGCCAGCGACGCCAATAATCGCCGCTGCCGCCCCGGATGGTGTACTCGCAAGTGCTCCCAACGACGGTCGAGTTGATGAAACTCCAGTTGCATCAGACAGCCTGAATGTACGGCCGGCCCGCCTCCCGATCAATATCTACGCCTTTAAACCCGCGCCTGCTTCCAGCGGCGCTCCCTTTGGCGGACGCGCTCCACGGCCTGACGGCAAGCGTGCGAGCAATAATGCTGCAAGGGACTTCGCCGCTGGCGTGCGAACCCCTCGTAGCAGCCCGGCCGGTCGCAGGAATGATCGAAAAAAATGTTCCGGAGTGATTACCCTCGCGGCCCTGTTATCCGCCCCTTGCGCCGTTGGTTTGCGGTTCTTGACGCGCTGCCGATAACGCCGGCTTTGATCGGTCCGCTTCTCTTTGCCGGCCTTCGTCGCCCGATATCTCTGCTGCGCCTTCCATCTGGACCATTTCCGCGCCGCCTTCTGGCATTCCGCGCTGCAGTAGCGCTGGTTCGCCTGGCGTGGATGGAAGCGCTGCTCGCATCCTTTCAACAAACACAGGCGTGCCCGCGGGCGGCGTGCCGATCGCTTCGGCCGACCCTCTTGATTTTCGGGATGGCCTGTTAGATTCTCGGAAGGGCCCATGGGAGGTGATGACTCCCAGAAGCTCCAGCCCTGGAGGGGAATCCACTCCTCTCCGGGGCGCAAACCTCCGGCTCAGTTACGAATCAACACTCTAACCCAAAAGGGTCATCTGGCTAATTTGGAGTCTCCGACTTTCCGCCTGTTCGGAACGTCAGAACTGAAGACCATGCAGGTACTCGTCACGGATGGTGATCTTCTCGATCAACCCGTAGAAGTAATTGTCAACGCCTGGAACAGAAACATCATCCCTTGGTGGCTGTTGTTGCCGCAGGGCGTCTCGGGCGCGATTAAACGCCGCGGGGGAATCAAGCCGTTTCGTGAGGTCGCTCGCCATGGCCCGATTCCACTGGGAGGTGCGGTCCTGACGTCATCTGGTCGTCTTCCTTTTCGAGGCATTATTCACGTCTCGGGTATTAACATGCTGTGGCGCTCGTCTGAGTACTCGGTGCGTCACTCCGTTCGGAACGCAATGAAACTGGTCTCCCAACAGAACTTCTCCTCGGTAGCGTTTCCACTCATCGGAGCCGGCTCCGGCGGCGGTGCCCCTGAGCAAATTCAAGGATTCATGCTCGACGAGCTCTCGCGCATCGACTACGAGGGATCGGTCTATATTGTTCGATTTCGTGGCTGAGGATTCGGCCTGGGTCAGTTTTGGCGAGCAGAGCCGGGCCACTTTTCCCGAGCGCCGAAGACCTCGAATGGTACGAGCTTGAGCCGTCGCCAAATGCCCCGGTCACTTCCCCGCACTGCTGGCTTGTGATTCGTCGGCATCCAAATCTTGAACTCGGGGAGGAACTCGAACTCATTCCCGTATTTGAAACTAGCTACGAGTCGTTCGCCTCCCGTCATGCGTTTCAGGAGCGATTCGTTCAGCCGGTGTCCGATCTCAGACTCCGCAGCACGAACGAGGCGTGCTCCCTTGAGACGTGCCACGTCGCCATTAGGACCGCCGCCGCCTCGGTTCTTCGTCATGAGCGTTTCCGGCTCCGCAGAGCAAGCGTAGTCGCCTAGTATCTGATCGAGCGTCCACGTGAAAACGCTCTTGCCATTGTTCCCACTCCCGTACGGAATGAAGATTGCCGCCTCATCCGTTCGTCCCGTGAGAGTGTACCCGATACAGCGTTGCAGGTACGCTATCATTCGGTCGTTCCCACGCATCGCAACGTTCAGAAACTCTAGCCAATGTTTCGGCTGTTCCTTCGGGTTGTAGGCGACGGGAGCGAGTTTCGTTATCAACTGCTCCCGCTTGTGCGGTCGTACTTGCCCGTGCGCAAGTCGATAGCTCCTGAAAGGCAATTCAGAAGCTCAGGGTCACGGTCGAACTCATCGGAATGCGCAACGACCTTTTGATCGGACTGCGCAAGCGCCGTCATTGCGCTCAGGCGGTCTCGTGACTGTGACTTTACGGCGAAGCGAAACCATTCCTTCGCCGTGTCGGGATTGCTGATTGTGCAAGCTGTGTAACGGATCTGGCGAGCCGTTTCCTTCGCAAGCTCGATTGCTTCTCCGCTCTCGTCTCTCTTCCAGCGCGTGGCATCCCACAATAGCCAACACTTCCATTGAGGGCAGTACCGCAGTTTATGCCCGTGGCGACGGATCAAACGCTCCGCGTTGTCTACATCGGTGAACCCCAGCGTGTCGCCTTCGTACTTCGCCTTTTCGTTAGGCGCTACGAGCCGGGGACCGATAGCCGGGGGCGTCACTTCCGGCTGTTGTTCAGTGTCCGGTATCACTTCCATTTCAAAGCTCCTGAGATACGAAAGGGGGACCACTGGCGCAAGGTCCCCCGTCAAATTCTGGTTGCTGGTGCAGAGAGGACGGTCTAGCAGACCTCCACACGGAGCCGTTCATCACAGAGCTTGTCGGCAGTCTCCTCCCAGGCGCTGTAGAACTGATCGTCATCCATCAACTCAGGAACGCCTTGAGCCTGTATGGCCTCAACGATGTGCCTCCGCTCCGAGTCATCCGAGACGTACGTAATCGCGTCGATGTGCAAATTGTCGAGCCACGCAAGACCGCGAAAGTCGCAAACCGTAAGCTGCAACATCTCGCACTCGTGATTGGGATACGTCACCAGCAATGCGACGATTCGTTTCCCAGGCTCCGGAATTGTGGAGGCGAAGATTCTCGCCTCCCAATTGGTGAGTTGTTTGGGTCCGTGGTAAAGTCCGCACGGGGCTTTCCGTTCGCGGTCGCGGGGAGCTTTCATCAGGGTAGGCTCCCATCGGGCATTCTCCCGTCCGGTCTCCTGCCGTTGATTAGGAACATCCCTTCGATTTTCTTCGCGTACTCCCTTTGGAGTTGCTGTTTTTCGTCACTGACGAATCGCCCTTTGTCAGCATCGGAAAGCGCCTGATACCGGCTCCGCAGTCCCATTCCCGTTTTCACGGGATCGAAGACGTTGAGCGTCCGGTCTCCAAAATGGAAAGCCCCGCTGTTTAGTCCGTCGAAGTCGGTTTCCGCGTAGTCGAATCCGCTCCCGTCCTTCCGGGGCATCCTGAGACGATAGACCGTCTGGCCGAACTGGCCTTTCGACTCGGACACGATTTCCACGGGGGTGTCACAGACTCGCTTTCCTCGGTAATACCAGCCTTCCGCGTCCATCCACGAATCGCTGTTCAGGACGGGCACGCGATGTTTTGCGCATCGTCGGACAGTGCGAGGACTGCAACGAGCAACTCATCGTGTTTGGTGTTCGCTGTCGTTCCTGCGGGGAGTATGTCTATCAGCATCGCCTCGAACTCGTTTTCCAGGCGTGCCCACGGTTGCAGGACGGTGTACGATTTGCGACCGCTGTCAGGCGTGCGATACGTGTACCGCAACGTCACCATTTCAACGGGCGGTAGCGCCGGATTGGGTTGAGCTTCGCTGAACGCGATCAGTTCTAGGCGTCCTCCCAAGAGCACTTGCCCCATTGTTCCGACCGTCGTCAATTCGTCGGCGGTATCGAGGACCGCCGCGACCCTGCGGAATCCATACTCGAACTCGAACGGGAACCTACGCATTGGCGTGCACCTCCGTCGCCGGGGCGGTCGCGGTTTTCATCAAGTCGCGAACGCGATCCGAGATTTCAAACTCTGAACGACACGAACTGAAATCAACCTTCGCTTCGCTGAGGCCGGAAACAATCGCCCGCAGTGCGGTCGAAACACCGATGCTGTTTCCGCCGTTCGCCAAGATCTTTTTCCGCTCGTTCGTGAGCCATTTAAGGCCGTTCGGTTCCAGTCTGGCGAGGGTCGCCGGTACTGTATTGCGCTTGCTCATACTCGTTTTGTGTCCTTTCCAATGGGGTTACATTGGTTCACTGCATTTGCCGTAATCCGCCCGTTACAGCGTTCCCTAAAGGGTTTACATTGGGCCAGTGCGGGCGCGACTCGGCATGCTCCGCGTCTGCAAACGGAAACGCCCCGACAAGTTGGACGGCGTGTCCACCTGCGGGGCGTTGAAAGGAAGTCGTGCCTCTTCCCGATTGAACTGTAACATGGGGGTTTTCGACCCCGTTACGCACGGGATACGGCTAACTCGTGGGCCTCCAATGACTTGCACTCCTGAGCGTTTAAACGGTCAATTGAGCCGTTTCGTAAGTCATTGGAACTACGCCGAATAAAATTCCGGTCAGATCAAAAGTTTGTTTACGGAGTCGGTCTCCGGAGCCAGCTTTCGAGCAAGTCCTGAACAAGCTCGCTGAACTCGCGGCGGTTTTCCTTCGTAATGAGTCTGACCGCTACTTTGTCGTACGTGTCCCGCCTGATCCATGCGGAGACTTGCCGGTAAGCTGGATCGCTTCGCTTGCCCGTGCGAGGCCTCCCGACGCCACGAGCTTGAGGCTTGCTGCCTCTCGTGTGCTTGCTGGGATCAGTTGCCATGATGCCCAGCATACCTCTCTCTCTGAAACACTGGCAATTCGGGTACTCGAAATGGACATCTTGTAGCCAATGGTTCCTTTGGCTACAGATTTTCCTTGACTGCGCACCGAACGAGGCGCATATTAGAATTTCAGGTACACAAAATGTCACCAAAGGAAACAACGAACAAGGCAGTAGGGTACGTCAGAGTGAGCACGGAGAAGCAAGCGGATAAAGGCGTCTCGCTCGGCGCAAAGCCCTTCGGCCCGCCGATTGCGTCCGCATGGCGGAGGCAAACGATTCGATCCGCCGGACGTCGGCGGCGATGCGCTCGCGCAGGCGGGGGTAATCGGCGGCGGGGGCGGCTCGGAATTCAGCGGCCCACAGGGCGATCCAGAGCCGGCCGTTCCGAGCGTTGCGAGTCGCTTTCAACAGTGTGCGGAGCGCGGCAGCCCAGTCCGCGGCCTCGGCGGGGTCCTGGATTTTGTCGATGAACTGGTATGCCCTCAACTCGCCCGGGCACAGCCGCCGGAACGTGCGCATGGCGTCCAGGGAGCGCGCTTCATCGTGGAAGACACGGCTCGTGTAGATCTCGGCAAGAGCTTCGTAGGTCCAGGGCAGGCCGGGCGCAGACTCGGCGGCCCGATTCAAAACGGCGATCGCCTGCCTGGTGTCCTTGCCCATGAGCGAGCGGCCGTAGAGGTACAACGCGGCGGGGTCGTCGGGATGGGCGGCGAGTTTCTGCCGGAACTCCGTGGCCAGGGATCCGACCCTTGGCGACGCCGCAGCCGTGTCCAGCCGCCATTTGTCCGAGAAGAAGTTTTCCTGGCCCGCGATGCTAACGCAACCGGGCTGCGCCAGCAGACTGGGAAGACAGCAGCCCGCAACGGCGGCAATCAGAATCATGGCGGTTCGCTTCATTCGCATGCGACTATCCGTTCAGCACACCAGACGACACGGGAGCCGGATGCGTGGAGGCTTTTCGTAGAATCAGCTCCGGTCGCCGGAAAAACACCTTGCACTTCTACATGTTCCGCGATAACGTGTAGAAGGACGAGGTATCCACGATGCCGCCGAAATCGGATCTCCCGCAGGGCACACTGGACCTGCTGATTTTGAAGATCGTCGCCCTGGGCCCGGTACATGGTTACGCCATCGCGCAACGCCTCCAGCAGGTCTCGCGCGACGTCGTTCAGGTGCCGCAGGGCTCCCTCTACCCCGCCCTGCACCGGCTCGAAAATCGCGGGCTCATGGCCGCCGACTGGAAGGAGACCGAGACCGGCCGCGAAGCCAAATTCTACCGGCTCACCCGCAAGGGGCGGGCGCAACTCGAGACGGAAGCTGCCGGCTGGCAGCGACTGGCGGAGGCGGTCGGGCTCATCCTCGACCTCGCGGAAGGAGGCGCCGAATGACCTGGTGGAACCGCCTCAGACGCCGCGCGACCCTCGAGGAGCAGCTCGAAAAGGAACTGCGCTTCCATTTGGAACAACACGCCGAGGATCTGATGGCGCGTGGCATTCCGCCCGGCGAAGCGCGCCGCCAGGCACGGATGGCGCTCGGCGGCCCCGAGCAGGTGAGGGAGGGATGCCGCGATGCCCGAGGCACGCGCTGGCTGGAAGAACTGTGGCAAGATGGCCGCTACGCCGTTCGGCTGTGCGCGAATCATCCGGGCGCCACGGCGGTAGCGTTGCTGTCCCTGGCCCTCGCGATCGGTCCCAATGCGGCTCTCTTCAGCGTAGTGGACCGCCTGTTTATCCAGCCGGTGACTATCCAGGAGAGTTCCCGCTTCTTTTTTCTTTCCGCGAAGGGCGACCGCCAGGACGCGTGGGAATATCCATCCTATCCCGATTTTCTGGACTACCAGGCACGCGCGCGCCAGGTGGCCGATTTCACCGCGGCCAGGGGGCGCCCGGTGATGCTCGACGTGAATGGCGCGAGCGAACTCGTGTCCCTGGAAATGGTTTCGGAAAACTACTTCGAAGTGCTTGGAGTGCGCGCCGCGTTGGGGCGGAGCCTGGCGGAAAGCGACGCCCGCTTCGAGGGCACCTCCGCCCGCGATGCTGAGCTACGGGTTGTGGCAGCGGAAGTTCGGGGCAGCAACCGATATTGTGGGCAGGACGATTCTGCTCCGGTTCCGGCCGTACCACGTGGTGGGAGTGGCCCCGCGCGATTTTCGGGAGCCGATGCAGCACCTGGTTCCTATTGATGTGTGGGTGCCGTTGAATGCGGCCGACGGGTGGGACAAGACCACGGCCGACGGACTGAAGCAACGCGGCGCGCGCTGGCTCGATGTAACCGTGCGCTTGCGCGAGGGTGTGGACCGGCAGCAGGCCGAGGCCGCACTGAGCGTAGTCGCGGCGCAACTCGCCAGCGAATATCCCGACACCAATCGGGGCAGGACCGTGGTTCTGCGGCCCGTGGATGAACGTGGCCGGGCCACTCTTGGCGCCATCATCCTCTCCCTGCCCTGGCTGGTGCTGCTCATCGCGTGTGCCAATGTCGCGGGCATCCTGCTGGCACGGGGGGAGGCGAGGCGGCGCGAGTTCGCGATGCGTTGTGCTTTGGGGGCCGGACGCGGTCGACTGCTCCGGCAATTGCTGGCGGAAAGCCTGCTGCTCGCGCTGGCAGCCGGAGGTCTCGGACTGCTGCTGGCGCATTGGCTAATGCAGGCGATTCCCGCGGTTCTGCCGGCGCTGCCAATCACGCTGGACTTTGGCCTGCGCATCGATGGCCGGCTGCTGGCCTACACGATGACGCTCTCCCTGTTCACCATGCTGGCTGCCGGCCTGCTGCCCGCCTTGCGTGCTTCCCGCCTGCACCTTTCGCCCGCCCTTAAAGGCGAGGCTTCCGGGGGCAGCGGCAGATCCCGGCTTCGGGGCGCGCTCCTCATCACTCAAATCGCCGCGTCCCAATTTCTGCTGGCTGGAACCGGGTTGCTGATCAAAAGCTACTTCGAGGTGCAACGCATCCGTCCCGGCTTCGACACCGGCCGTCATGTGCTCTTTGCCAGCCTGCTCCCAAACACGGAGCATCCCGAAACGAAGTATGAAAACCTCCTCGCAGGGATACGCGCTGTTCCCGGAGTGCGCCGTGTCACCGCCGTTCGCAATCCGCCGCTCAGCGGTTCGGGTACCGGACCGCAGCAGGTATCCATACCCGGCGTTACGGACGGCCCTGTCGGCATAGCGGGCAATGCGGCGGGCGCGGAGTACTTCACCGCGATGGGGACCGCGATCCTGAGCGGACGCGATTTTGCCGAGACCGATTCTACAGGCACCGCCATCGTGAATGAGCAGATGGCGCGGCGCTTCTGGGGCGACCCAGGCTGGGCGATCGGCCGGCACTTCCGTGTAGATGGCCGGGACCGGCGGATCGTGGGCGTGATCGAAACCGGCAAGTACGGGTCGCTGCTGGAACCGCCCATGCCGCATTTCTTTCTCTTCACCACCACGGCGGACTATCTGTTGATCGACACAGCCGCCACACCCGGGGAGATGGGCGGACCCATCCGCAAGGCTCTACGTGATGCCGGGTCCGGCATGACGCTTCATTCGCTGGTGACGCTGCGGGAGGCAATGGGCCTGGCCTTTTTCTTCTGGCGCTCCGCCTCGGGAGTCGTGGGGATCGCCGCGATACTGGGCGTGTTCCTCGCGGGTGTCGGCCTGTTTGGCCTCGTATCCTACGGCGTCAACCGGCGTGCCCGCGAGATCGGAGTGCGCATGGCTATGGGCGCGCGCCCGGCCGACGTGCTGAAACTCGTGCTTCGCGAGGGCGTTTCGATGGTGCTGATCGGCGCCGCGATCGGCACGGCCGGAGCCATCGCCGCGGCGGAGCTCGTCTCGGCCTTCCTGTACCACGTAAGTCCGGCCGACCCTCCGGCCCTCATTGCGTCGGGTCTCGTTATCGCAGGCGTGACCCTCCTCGCCATCCAGGTGCCGGCGCGGCGCGCCATCCGCACCGATCCGATGACGGTGCTTCGCGGCGAATAGGGCGTTTTCCGGATGCTAGCTCACCTTCTTTGCAACGATGGTGCTTCCCGGAAAATCGCCGCTGGGTTTCATCGTGAGCTGAATCTCACTGCCGTCGATCTTGCCTTCGTGGACGAAGGTCATGCCGGCCGCCTCTATCTTCACGACGAACGAAACCTTGTCACCCGTTACCTTGCCATCGCTGATCTGGACTACCGGACTATTCGCCGCCTGCCAAGTGCCGGTGAGCGTCTCGCCATCCTGCTTGAATGAGTAAGACACCTGGACCTGGCCTTGCGGCGTCTGTAAATCGGCCTTCCAGTTTCCTGTGATATCGGCGGCGCAGGCGGCCGCGGCCAGAACCAGGAGAAGAAGAACTGATTTAACCTGTGAGTTGAAGGGCATGGAATAGTGACACCGCGCGATTCCGCCAGGTTCCCGCCCGATTGACGGCCGGCTTACCGGATGGGGCGCCACTCCACCTTCCGCACCGCTCCCGTCGTGCCGTACGACGCGAACCCGAGCGGCGCAGAAAGTTTCATTTCGCCGAATCGCAAGCTGACGTTGCGCCCGCCGATCTCCACGTTCACAATCGGACGCTCGTCGATCCAGGCCAGGATGCGCGCGTCGGTCACCTGCAACCGGAACGTGTACCACTTCCCGTTTTCGAACGTGAAGTACGATCGTGTTTCGTTGTCCGACGCGTCCCACCCGTCGATATTCGAGATCCCCACGATGTCGCCGCCCCACCCGCCCAACACCCAGGTGGCGAACGAGTCGCCCGCCGGAAATGTCAGGCTGGCGAAGAAATCGCCACCCTCCACGCGCGAAGCCTCGAAACGGATTTCGTAGTTTGTCTTCGGAAACGGCCCCGCCCACGTGACGCCGGTCATCGGCGCGCCCGCGCCCAGCACCATCGCGCCGTTCTCCACTTTCACCGCGCCGTGCCCCGTAAACGGCGTCTCGCGCCATCCCTGCAAGCTTTTACCATCGAACAGAGGCTGCCAGGTGGATTGCGCCGCCGCGCTCGATAACAGAAGAGTTACCAAAATCGCCGCTCGTTTCATTTCCAAGAATCACCGCAACCGTGTTATTGATTGTCCCATGCATCGACTGGCGTTCTTCGTGGCGGCCTCCGTCTGTGCCGCGCAGACTCTCGAGCATCCGAGCCGCGGTGTTTCCGACCCCGGCGTGGTCACCACGCGCCAGGCAATCACGCCCGCGGGTGTCCCTTCCATTTTTCAGGGCCGCGTTTACGGTGTCGCCTGGGCCGGCAGCGATCAACTCTGGGTCCTGCACGCCTCCCAACTATATCGTCTCGACTGGCAGCAGAACCGCGTGGTCGAGCGCGTCCCGCACGGCGGCACGCCCGGCAACCAGTCGCTTGCCGTCGATCCGCTCACGGGTACCGCTCTTGTCGGAAACTCGGTCAAGGAGGCCGGCCGCAATAACGCGGTCATGGCGCGGCTCCTCTCCCTCGAAGCGAGTACCTTGAAGCCGCTCGCCGCACAACTCGGCAAATTCTCGCCCGGCGCCCTCGCCATCTCCGCCGAGCCGGATGCATCCGGCCGCCGCTACGCCGTGGTACCCCTGGTCTGGGAAAACCAGGTGGCTCTCGTGGACCTCGCCACCGGTAGCGTGGTGCGCCGCGCCGATGCGGGAATCGCTCCCTTCGCCGCCGCCGTCGATCGCCAGGCATCCACTGTCTGGGTCACCAACCTGGGCGGCCGCCTTCCCCGTTCCGGCGAGCTGTTCGCGTCTCCGGATGAGAAGCCCACCGAGCGGGTCGTCGTAGATGCCCGCGGCGTCGCTTCCACCGGCACCGTCACGCGCGTCAATCTGCGCACGGGCGCAACCGCCACCGTCGCCGCCGGCCTCCACCCCACCGCGCTGGTTCTCGATGAACCGCGTGCGCGCCTCTATGTGGCGAATGGCAACTCCGATACCGTGTCCGTGATCGATACCGCGCGCAATGCGCTGCTGCGCACCATCCGCCTGCAACCCTTTTCGCAAACCGTGCGCGGCATCGCCCCCACCGCACTCGCGGTCTCTTCGGACGGCAAGATGCTGTACGTCGCCTGCGGCGGCATCAACGCCGTGGCCGTGGTCGATACCGCGGCGGGAACGCTGCGCGGCCTGATCCCCACCGCATGGTATCCGAACAGCATCGCGCTGGACTCCTCCGGCCGGTATCTCGCCATCGCCTCGCTGCTCGGTCCGGGCTCCGGCTGGCGTGAGGCGCCCGGAAAACGCCACGCGCTCACCCAACGGGGATCGGTCGCCGTAGTCACGCTGCCCGATGCGGCGCAACTTGCCGCCTACACCACAGCCGTCGCCGAGAACAACCACCTGCGGCTCGCCGGCGCCTCTCCCGCCGCGCAGCGCCTCGCCGCCCGCGCGCGCCCTGCCGCCGCCATTCCCGAGCGCTCCGGCGAGCCCTCCCTCATCGATCACGTCGTCTTCATCATCAAGGAGAACCGCACCTACGATCAGGTTCTCGGCGACATGCCCAAAGGCAACGGCGATCCGTCGCTCGTCATGTTCGGCGCCGAGGTCACGCCCAACCAGCACCGCATGGCGGACCAGTTCGTCCTCATCGACAACTTCTACGCAACCGGCGGCAACAGCGCCGACGGCCACCAGTGGCTCACCCAGGCCAACGAGACGGAGTACTGCCTCTGGCCCGGCTACCAGGGCCGCAGCTACCCCTTCGACGGCACCGACCCCATGGCCTACTCCTCCGGCGGCTTCCTCTGGGATTACGCCCTCGCCGCCCGCCGCACCGTGCGCGTCTACGGCGAATATTCAGGCAGCATGAAGACGCCCGCCCGGTCGCGCCTGGACCTGCTCCGCAAATGGCAGGCAGGCGGCGACTTCACTTCAGACTGGTCGATCCGCGCCCCCATCGCTCCGCTGAATCGCATCCTCGCCCCCAACTACCCCTCGTACTCCACGGCAATTCCCGACGTGGCGCGCGCGCAGATCTTTCTCACCGACCTGAAACGCTTCGAAGCCGAAGGCCGCCTGCCGAACCTCATCCTGCTCCAGCTACCCTCCAACCACACCTATGGCACCACGCCCAACGTTTCCAGCCCGAAAGCCATGGTGGCGGATAACGATTACGCCCTCGGACAGATCGTAGACGCCCTCTCCCATTCGCGCTTCTGGCGGAAAATGGCGATCTTCGTTGTGGAAGACGATGCGCAGAATGGCGTCGATCATGTCGATGGCCACCGCACCACCGCCTTCGTAGTCAGTCCCTATGCGCGCCGGGGCCACATCGATTCCACGTTCTATTCGCACCAGAGCATGCTCAAGACGATCGAACTGATTCTCGGCTTGCCGACGATGTCCCTCTTCGATCTGATCGCGCATGACATGCGCCAGAGCTTCACCGATCAGCCCGACCTGACGCCCTTCACGGTCGAACTCCCGCATCACGACCTGATGGAAGTGAACCCTCCCGCCGCGGCCCTCAACGGACCTGCGCGCAGCGGCGCGCTTGCCTCCGCGCGCATGAAATGGTCGGTGCCCGACGCCGCGCCCACCGAGCGGCTGAATCGCATTCTGTGGGGGGCGATCAAGGGTTGGTCCGTGCCCTATCCGGCGCCCCGGCAAGGAATTTTTTCGCCCCTCTCGCTCGAAATCGACGACGACGATCGCTGAACCCCGGCGCCGCCCTACCGGAACACGATCAGCCCTTCGATCGCCACGTCCGTCGCGTCCGATCCCGGGCCGGGCTTCCCGTCCACCACCAGCCGGACCGTGTGTTTGCCCTTCTTCAGGCCGAACAGATGCCACACCGCTTCGCCGCCGCGATTCTGCGCTTCGTCGGAAACTACATCGACGGTACGATCCGCGTTTGCCGTCCAGATAAACGGTGGCCGTGCCGCCCTTCGGCAGATACGTCCCGGTGACAATCGCGCCCGTCCCCTCAAACGAAATCGACAGCTTCGCTGCCCGCGGCGGACGCGGTTCGCACCGGACGGTCCGCCGCCCCCGAGATCTTCCACCCGCCCTTCCATTCCCACCGCGCAGTCGCTCGTCTTCACACGCTCCACCGGAGCTCCGTAGTCGTCCCACAACGGTACCGGCAGCGGCTTCGGTTTTTGCACCGCGATCTCCACCGCGTCCGCGCCCACCTTGCCGCCCGTCGCTTCGATCAGCGCCAGCGCGCGCTTCTCCGTGCTCGCCACAATCTCCGGATAGGTGAAATCCGTGTAGCTGAATTTCTTGTCGGAGATGGCCGGTATGCCGCTCTTCCACGCGTCCGGAATCCGCCGGTATCCCAGCATCACTCCGAGGATTCCGCCCGCGCTCGCCGGGTTGCAGTCCGAATCCTGGCCGCCGCGCGTGGCGATCTCCACCGTCTTCCCGAAATCCCCCTTGCCGTAGAGCAGCCCCAACGCCACGTACGCGCCGTTGATTTTGGCATCGATGTTGAACGGCAGCAGCGCGCCTTCCGGACACGGCTCGCGCTTGTCCCACTTCTCGTTCACCATCGCCCACACCTTTTCCCAATCGTCCGGGTACTGCTTCGACCATTGCAGTACGTCCCGGATCACTTTCGCGTACGGACTCGCCGGCGGCATGGAAGCGAGGCCCGCCTCCACCACCCGGCGCGGGTCGGACTCGAAAAAGGCCGCGCTGTACATGGCCGACATGAACATGCCGCCGATGATCCCGTCGCCCGTATTCATCACGCGCCCGGCGCGCAGCGCCATCTCGTTGCCCCATTGCGGGAGCCCCGGCGCCATCAGTCCGATGAAGTCCGCCTCGATTTGAAAGTCGATGTCGTTGGCGTGCGCATTGTACTTCGGCGTTCCCGAGAGTTCCGCCGAAACGCCGCGTTTCAGCGCGCGCCGCGCCGCCAGATTGGCGTGCCACAGCCGGTACTTCGCTTCCCGGAACATGGCGCCGAAATCGTCTGTGGTGGCATGCACGCCCTTGTCATCCAGCACCTTCGCGAACGTCATGTCCACGTAGAGGTCGTCCTGGCCGAGCGAGTTGGAAACCATCTCCGGCTTCCATTGCGGCAGCCGGTCCAGCGGCACGAGCTTGCCGTTGAAGCGGAACTCGGTGGGCGCGCCGAAGCTGACGCCGATCATCTGTCCGGCCCAGCCGCCTTCAATCCGGTCCCGCAATTCCGCGCGGCTCATCCGTCGTGTTTCGGCCATCGTGGATCCGGCCGCGGCCACCGACAGCAATATCATCCAAGTCAGGGTACGCATCTTCGCCTCCTATAATGTTGCCGCGCCGATCAGCAGCAGCCCGCCGGCGTATGCCGCGAACATGAACCCGATCAGCGCTCCCGTCCCTTGCGGCGCGCCGCGAAACTCTTTCCAGATCAGCACGCCCCAGATCGCCGCCACCAGCGTCGCCCCCTGCCCGAGGGCGTAAGAGATCGCCGGCCCGGCCACGCCGGAGGCGACGATGTTCAGGCTCAGGGCTAGCATCCAGATCATCCCGCCCGCCACCCCCAGCGAGTGCAGCCGCACGGATCCGCGGAAATAGTCGCCGTAACTCAGCCCCGCGCTCCTGAGGAAGATCGTGTTGATCGCCAGGTTGCTGACCAGCAGGCCCACCGCGAAGAACAGCAGCGCCGTATAGGGTGTCAGATATCCCGGCTCGATGCGTCCCGTCTGAAACCCGGGGGAGATGGCGCGCGACAGTTCCGGGTAGAAGAATCCCATCAGGCATCCCGCCACCGCCGCGAAGACGATGCCGCGCCGCCATCCCTGACCCTTCGGACGCGGCAGGCGGCTATATGCCATGGCCGAGAAGATCATGGCCGCCACCACCAGCAGCACGCCGCCGAACAACAGCGCGGCATTGCCCTTCGGCACTTGCACGTAGCTGGTTACCGTGCCGATCACCAGCGCCAGCCCGACGCCCACGGGAAAGGCAACGCTCATGCCGGCGCTCGAAATGGCCACCACCAGCAGGATGTTGGAAAGGTTGAAAATGGCGCCGCTCAAAAGCGCGTGCAGCACCGGGACCGCCTCCGCCTGGCCCAGGTTTTCGAGCGCAGGCATTCCCGCGCTGCCCATGCTGCCCGCCGTAAATAGGAACACGACGCTCAACAGCGCCACCCCGATGGCGTAGTCCCAATAAAACAGCGGGAACTCCCACTTGTCTTGCCCTGCCAGTTTCTGCGTATTCGCCCACGAGCCCCAGCCGAGCATGGTGATCACGCAAAACACGATCGCCAGGCCCAACGAATCGACGATGAACATAGTCTCCTCTTATGCGCCCGCCGCGCTTGCGAGAAACAATTCGACTTCTTCCCGCAGCGGAATCGAGGTCTGCGCCCCGGCGCGCGTTACCGATATCGCGGCAGCCGCGTTGGCCCACGCGGCGGCAGCCATCAGCGTTTCCCCCCGTGCCAGTGCCGCCGCCAGCGCGCCGTTGAATACGTCGCCTGCGGCCGTTGTGTCCACGGCCCGCACCGCGTGCGCCGGCACGTTCCGGTCACCCACCAGGCAGCCCAGGTCGCCCAGCTTCAGGATCACGTTGCGCGGGCCGGCCGCAAGCAGCGCCGCCGACACTTCCGCCGCGCCGCGCAAGTCTTCCACCGCCCGCCCGGGCTGTCCCGCGAGAATGCAGGCCTCGGTCTGGTTCGGCGTTAGATAGTCCACGTTGCGCAGAATTTCGGCCGGCAGGGCGCGTGCCGGCGCCGGGTCCAGGATCGTAATGGCGCCCGCCTGCCGCGCGCGCGCAGCAACCGCCTCCACTGTTTCCAGCGGAACCTCCAGTTGCAGCAGCACGAAATCGCCCGCGTCCATTCCCGCAAGCCGTTCGAGCGCGGTGGCCGGATCGAGCGCCGCATTCGCGCCCGGCGAGATCACGATGCAGTTCTCGCCGTCCGGCATCACGTAGATGGACGCACAACCGGTCGGCCGCTCCGCTGTGCCCACCAGGTCGGTCGCGACACCGGCAGCGCTCAGGCTTTCGCGAAGCACGCCGCCGAAAGGGTCGGGCCCCACCTGGGCCACCATCGCCACCTTGCCGCCGGCTTTAGCCGCCGCGCACGCCTGGTTGGCGCCCTTGCCGCCCGGAATGAAGCGCAGGTCGCCGCCCGCCACTGTTTGCCCCAACCGGGGGAGCGCCGGAACGTCCATCACCAGGTCCATGTTGGCGCTGCCCACCACGAAGATTCGCGATTCGCTCATGTGGTTTCCAAACCGACCAAATACTATCACCCTTCGCGCCCGGATGGACCACATTCCGTAGAACGTCCAGCCGATACAATCGAAAGCATCCATGTTTTCATCGCGGTTTACCTGGAGTTTGCAGCCCAACCGTCTCACCGCCCTGCTCGCGGAGAAGCGAAGGGTGGGCACGGCCATTCTGGATCTCACCGAATCGAACCCAACCCACGCCGGCCTGCACTATCCGGAGACCATTCTCACTGCCTTCTCCGATCCCCGGATTCTGGCGTACGAGCCCGCGCCCGCGGGATCGCCGCAGACGCGCGCGGAAGTCTCCGCATACTATGCGGCCCGCGGCCACAACATTGCGATCGACCGCATCCTGCTCACCGCCAGCACCAGCGAAGCTTACGCCTATCTGTTCAAACTCCTCGCCGATCCCGGGGACCACGTCCTCGTGCCGCGGCCCTCCTACCCGCTGTTCGAGTTTCTGGCGGCGATGGAAGGACTCGCCGTGCGCCATTATCCGCTTGAATACCACGGCGCCTGGAGCATCGACCTCGATGCGCTCGCCGCCGCGATATCGGAGCGCACGCGGGCAGTCGTGCTCGTCAACCCCAACAACCCCACCGGTTCGTTCGTCAAGCAGCCGGAACTCGAAGCGGTCGAGGGCCTGTGCGCCGAACGGCAAATCGCGCTAATTTCCGACGAGGTCTTCTCGGACTACGGCTTCGTCCCCGACCCGCGACGCGTGAGCACACTGGTGGATGCGGCCGGAGCCCTGTCGTTCTCGATGAGCGGCCTTTCGAAAATCTCCGGCCTGCCGCAGATGAAGCTCGGCTGGATCGTCATCAACGGGCCGCCGCACCAGCGCCTCCAGGCCATGGAAAGGCTGGAGTGGATCGCCGACACGTACCTTTCCGTCGGCACTCCGGTGCAGTGCGCAGCCGCCGCCCTGCTCGCCGCCGGCGAGCATGTCCAGCGGCAGATTCGAGAGCGTACCGCGGCCAATCTCGCCACCGCGCGCGCGCTGCTGGCCGGCAGCGCCGCCGGCATTCTGGCCGTCGAGGGCGGTTGGTACATCACGCTCCAGGTGCCCCGCACCCGCAGCGAAGAAGAGTGGACTCTGGACTTGCTCTCGCGCGCGGACGTACTCGTGCAGCCGGGCTTCTTCTATGACTTCCCGTCGGAAGCCTACCTGGTGGTGAGCCTGCTTACGGCCTCAGCCCCTTTTCGCGAAGGGCTCCAACGGCTGGCTGCGCTCCTCTGAAAGGCCCGCGCTAGTTTCCGCCGCGGCCGCCTGCCGCCGGTGCGCCCGCCCCGCCCCGTCCGCCGCGTCCGGCCGGCTGCGGAGGCGGCAGGTCCTTGCGCGGCAGTTTCTCGGCCCGCATCGCCGCGTTGTACACGAACACCGCTTCAATAACGGCCATCTGCTTCAAATCGGCGGGCTGCAGGCGGTCGTAGGTGTCCATGTTCGAATGGTGCGTGCGCGTGTCGTAGTCCATCGGATCCTGAATGAACTGGAACCCGGGCAGACCGACGGCATCGAACGACTGATGGTCGGTTCCGCCGGTGTTCCGGATCGTCACCACCCCCGGCGTCAGATCCTTGAGCGCCGAGAACCACGATTCGAACACCGGACGCACGGCCTCGTTGCCCTGCAGGTAGATGCCGCGAATCCGCCCCGTGCCGTTGTCGATATTGAAATATCCCGCCACCTTGCCGTGCTCACTCGTCGGCTTCATGGTCGCCGGATCGGCGAAGTGCTCCTTCACGTAGGCACGCGATCCGAGCAGCCCTTCCTCTTCCCCGCCCCACAGCGCCAGCCGCACGGTGCGGTCCATCTTCACGTTCAGCGTCTTCAGAGTCCGCATCACTTCCATCGCGATCGCGCTGCCCGCGGCGTTATCCGTCGCGCCCGTGCCGTAGTGCCACGAATCGAAGTGCCCGCCCACCATCACGATTTCGTCCTTCTTGGCGTTGCCGGGAAGCTCCGCGATCACGTTGAACGAATCCGTGTTGGTCGTGTCCCATTCCGTCTTGATGTCGAACTGCAGCTTCACCGGCACGTTGTGTTGCAGCAGGCGCGCGATCCGGTTGTAGTGCTCGGCCGTGATCGATACCTGCGGCAGGTTGGCGGTGTCGGTCCGGTTCTGCGCGCCGCCGCCGAACAGGGTTCCACTCTGCCCGCGAGCCGTTGCCGTCACCGTGAGCAGCGCGCCTTCGTCCTTCCAGAAGGTTCGCAGCTTCTGCTGATAGGCCTGCGCCTCCTGCGGCGTCATGTTGCCCAATGCCCCCCGTCCGCCGCCCCGGCCGCCGCGGCCGCCCGCGCCCGCGGGAATCAGTTCCGTCGCCAGGTCTGCCAGTTCGTCCGACGTGTAGCGCCTTGCCAGCGCCGCATCCGGAAAGGGCAATTCAGCGGGCGCCGAGATCAGCACGATCTTGCCCGCCAGTTTGCCTTTGTACTTGTCCATGTCGGCCGGGCTCTGCACCTGCGCCAGCACCGCCTCGCCCGTCACCGGGCCATTGGTGCCCGCCGTCCACGCCACCGGCACGCCGATCAGCGGCTGGTATGTCGGCTCCACCATCGCCCCGTTGTAATAGGTGTACTGCCAGCCGGGAATCCCGGCCGCCCATTTCTCCAGCTTGACGTTGCTCAGCCCCCATTCCTTCATCTGCCCCACGGCCCATTCGCCGGCCGCGCGATACTGCGGTGAATTGACGAGGCGCGGCCCGTAGCGGTCCGTGAGGCTGTAAGCCAGCTCCATCACACGGGAGTTCTGCAACCCCTCAACCTTGATCTTGTGAACCATGTTGAGGTCAATGCGCTCCTGGGCGACGAGGGACAGGGGCGCGATGAACAAGAGCAAAGCGGCAACTGTTTTCCGTGACATAGTTTCGTAAAACTATAGCAAAAGGATTATCGGTTCGCTGCCCCGCGACCGGCCCATTTCTTCCAGAGCGCCGGCTGGTCCAGCATCGGCAGGAACAGCCCGCCCACCACCGAACGCGCTTGAAAACCCTGCTGCTTTCCGGTCACCGTGTCGTACCAGTCCGACAGCGGCACGCGGCTCGCCGACTCGTTGGCAAAGCGGTACGCCGGCTCCACGATCTTCTCGAACTCGCCGCGATTCCCCGCCAGCGTCGCCGTCCACACCACCCAGTCGAGCTTCGTGTAATCCCGCCGATTGTCGAGCGGCAGCCCGTACCGGTTCTGCTTGGTAAGATAGAACGCCACTTCCTTGCGCGCCACTTCCGCCGGAAACAAATTCAACCCCAGCAGTTTGTCCCACACCAGGTTGTACTTCTGGCTCCAGGTGCCCGGCTTGTCGAACGCCAGTTTGTAGTGATCGCCGTCCGCGGCCAGTTCCACCCACCTGGCGGCGAACTCCTGCGCCGTCTTGCGGTACAACGCCGCCTCCGGTTTCCGGCCCGTCATCTCCGCCAGCACGCCGTACGATCCCAGCGCCAGAATCGCTTTGATCGACAGGTTCGCGTTGTGCGCCAGATGCCCCGCGAAATCGTCGGTCGAAAGCTGATTCTCCGGATCGAGCCCCTTGTCCTTCAGGTATTCGGCCCATTGCGTGAGCTGCGGGCCAGTACTTCTCGGCAAACGCCGCGTTGCCTTCCACACGCGCCAGCGCCGCCATCAGGATCAGCATGTTGCCGCTCTCTTCCACCGGCATCTGGTTCTGCTCGGTGCGTTCGCCGCCGCCGTAAACCTGCCCGTTGGCCTGCGGGTACGTTCCCAGGTCGTGCGGTGCGAAGGGCCAGGGCCAGCGTCCCATTCGCGCGTAATCGAGCACCGGCTGCAACTGCGCCTTGAGCAGCGTGGGGCTGAACAGCAGCGTGAACGGCGCGCTCGGGTAAATGACGTCCACGGTGGCGATGCATCCGTTGCTGAAATTCTCCTTCGGAAAGTAGAGCGGCGTGCCGTCCGCGTCAGCTACCAGCTTGTGCGCCGCCAGGGTTTGCCGGTACGCCAGGATCGCCAGCCTCGCGTACGCCTCCCCGCCCGTCGCGCGCAAATCGGCCCCGAGTTCGGAGTCGAATCTACGCGTGCGTTCCGCAAGCGAATCATGATCGCGCCGGCCCCACCGCAAAAGATCGGCCGCCTCCGCGCCCTTTCTGCGCCACCACGCCCGCTCGCGCCGCTGAAAATACTCGATCGAATACAGGTCGTCGTAAGCCAGCATCAAGTAGCGCGACACCGGATTCGCCCCCGTCCGGCCCAGGTTCACCGCCATCGCCAGCACCGGCGTTGCGCGGCCGCTGAAATCGTCGGAGTCCGGCAGCTTGCCCTCGTTCTGAAAGGCTGTCCGCGCCTGGTTGCCGGGCAGAATCGCGGTGGTTACTCCTTCGTCGCGGTCCGCAGCCAGATACAGGTAGCCCCAGTCGATGCGCACATCGTCGCCGCGCCGCACCAGCACCGGCTGGTCCCGCGATCCCATACGCAGCACCGGCTGCCCGTCCAGTTGAAAACGCGTCGCGATCACCGGCTGGTCGTTGTTGTGGATCACCAGGTCTGCCGCCGCATCCAGGTAGACGCTCACCTCGTGCGCGGCGCCGTCGGCCGAAGCCGCCGAGAATTCGAGGTACGTCAGCGGCCGCGACAATACATCGAGATCGTCAGGCAGCGCCGGCGTCAGAAAGGTGAGGCCCATCGTTACGCCTCCACCGCTGAATTCGTACACCGTTCGCGTGGGCAGCACTTCCAGTCGCGTCTGCTCGAGCGCCGCGTACCTCTGCTGCGGCCGTCCCATTACGGTAAACAGCTTTCCATCGATTCGCGCCAGCGCATTCAGAGTGTTCGGTTTCCCCGTCCACTGTTTCGTTGGTTCCGCATTCAGCTTGTCCGCCATGGACCAGATGCTGAAGTAGGGATCGTGCGCAATCAGCGGCACCGCGGGCGGCCGCATCGGCGCGGGCGCCTGTCCGACCGCCGCGATCGTTGCAAATAAAGGAAGAACAAACCGGAACGTACGCAGACTACCAATCATGATTCCTTCAGAGTAGAATAGAAGCATGGCCAGAGGTTGGGAAAGTAAGTCGGTCGAAGCCCAGATCGACATGGCCGAGGCCGTTAGGCCGAAAGCTGCTTCCATTTTGAAACACGATCCCATCAAGCTCGAAATCGTTCGCCGTAGAGAAACCATCTTGCTTTCCCGCATCAGGGTGGTGCGGGAAATGGAGTCTGCGCAGAATCCGCGCTACAAGGCCGTGCTCACCAAAGCCTTGGCGGATCTGGACGCACAACTTTCAACGCTCATCGTCTGATTGGCGCAACCAAACCGTGCCCCGCGCGACATTTTGAACACGCCGCGGGGCACGGTGCCGTTCTGCTGGCAGCCCGATTGCACTGCTCCCAGTCGTGCGCCAGGCTATTGTGTTCCTCTGCTCGCTCCTGCTGCTGGCCCACCTGGCCGCGGGATATTCCGTCCTCACTCACGAGGCCATCATCGATTCGGCCTGGGACCCGAACATCAAACCCCTGCTGCTCGCGCGTTTCCCTCATGCCACTCCCGAAGAATTGAAGGACGCTCACGCCTACGCCTACGGTGGCTGCATCCTCCAGGACATGGGCTATTATCCCTTCGGCAGCAAGTTCTTCAGTGACTTGGTCCACTACGTTCGCACCGGCGATTTCGTCATGAACCTGATCCGCGACTCCGCGGACCTCAACGAGTATGCCTTCGCCCTCGGAGCCCTCGCTCACTATTCGGCCGATACCGAAGGGCACTCCATTGCCGTCAATCATGCCGTCCCCATGGAGTATCCCAAGCTGAAGCAGAAATACGGCAATGTGGTGACCTACGCCGAAAATGTCTCCGCGCACCTGAAGGTCGAGTTCGGATTCGACGTGCTGCAAGTCGCGCGCGGAGCCTATGCCCCGGAGTCCTACCACGATTTCATCGGCTTCAAGGTCGCCAAGCCGGTCCTCGAACGCGCGTTCCTCGAAACCTATTCGCTCGAACTCGGCGACGTGTTCGGCAGCGTGGACCTCGCCATCGGAACCTACCGCCACACCGTCAGCGCCATCCTTCCCGAAATGACCAAAGCCGCCTGGGATCTCAAGAAAGACGATCTCATCAAAGCGCACCCCAGCCTGACCCGCCAAAGGTTTCTGTACAACCTCTCCCATGCCAGCTACGAGAAGGAATGGGACGACGAGTACGAAAAGCCCGGAATCTTCGCCCGCATCCTGGCATTTCTCTTCCGGCTCATCCCCAAAATCGGACCGCTGCGCGCTTTTGCTTTCAAGCCTCCAACTCCCGCCACCGAAAAGCTGTTTCAGGAGAGCTTCAATCAGACGTTGGCTCACTACCGCGCGCGGCTCGCCGAAGAGAAACGGGGCCGCCTCGACCTGGCCAATCGCGACTTAGATACCGGCGCTCCCACCAAACCCGGCGAATACCAGTTGGCCGACAAGACCTATGCCGATCTCGCCGAAAAGCTGGCCGGCGCCAAGGCCGCCCCGAATCCGAAGGTTCTCAGAAACGTTCTGTCGTTCTTTTCCGACATGAACGCCCCTTTCGCCATGAAAGACTGCGAAAAGGAGTGGCGCAAGACTGTTGCCGCGGTTGACAAGCTGAAGCTGATGGCAAGCGCCGGCGCCCCGAACTGATCCGGGGCCGCGGCGTGGGATACTTGAAGGTTCAACCTCCCACGCATGTTCTCGTATTCTGATCAGGACTACTTTTGCGAGCAGGTTCCTCTTGCCGACCTCGCAGCCAAAACAGGCACCCCGGCCTACGTCTATTCAACTCAGGTTATTCGGGAGAACTTCGGGGCCTACGACCGCGCCTTCGGCACCCTCCCGCACACCATCTGTTACGCCGTGAAGGCCAACTCCTCGCTGGCCGTCCTCGCGCTCCTCGCCAAAGAGGGCGCCGGCTTCGATATCGTCTCCGGCGGCGAACTCTTCCGCGTGCTCCAAGCCGGAGGCGACCCTGCGAAAGTAGTGTTTTCCGGGGTAGGCAAGACCGCAGCCGAGGTCGAATATGCGCTCGCCCAGGGGATTCACACCTTCAACTGCGAATCGGAAGCCGAACTGGCCCTAATCGATTCGCTGGCTGCTCGCCGGGGCGTGACTGCCGGCGTTTCCATTCGCGTCAACCCGGATGTCGACGCATCCACCCACCCCTACATTTCCACGGGTCTCAGCCAGCATAAATTCGGCATCGCCATTTCCGGCGCCGCGGAGGTATACGAGGGCGCGCGCCGTTTTCGCAACCTGCGCGCACAGGGCGTGAGCTGCCATATCGGCTCGCAAATCCTCGATCCCAGCCCGATCTTCGAAGCCGTGGACAAAGTGCTGGCGCTCGCCGCCGACCTGCGCCGGCGCGGCTTTCCCATCGCCCACCTGGACCTCGGCGGAGGCCTCGGCATCGCCTACCATTCCGGGGAAGAGGCGCCCGGCATCGGCGCCTTCGTCGAGAGCTTCCAGGCGCGCCTCAGCGACAGCGGCCTCAGCGCTTTCATCGAGCCCGGCCGTTCCATCGCCGGGCCCGCGGGCGTCCTACTCACCCGCGTTCTCTACCGCAAGCGAAATGGCGCCAAGGAATTCGTGATCGTCGATGCCGCCATGAACGACCTCATCCGTCCCTCCCTGTATCGCGCCCACCACGAGATCCTGCCCCTGCGCCGCAACCCGCTGCCGCCCGTCACCGCCGACGTGGTTGGGCCGGTTTGCGAAACCGGGGATTTCCTCGCCCGCGACCGCCTCATGGCCAACGTGTTTCCCGGCGATTTCCTCGCCGTCTGTTCCGCCGGCGCCTACGGCTTCGTCCAGTCTTCTAATTACAATTCGCGCCCGCGCGCTCCGGAAGTGCTGGTCGATGGAGCCTCCTATCGCATCGTTCGCGAACGCGAAACCTATGCGGACCTGGTCCGCGGCGAAACGCTCTGACGGGCCTCACACTCCGCCGAACGGCCGGATCACCCCCAGCGCCACTCCCGTCATCATCACCCCCGCGAAGGTGATCACCAGCGCCGAAGCCACCGGCAGATAGCGTAGCGCCGGATGTTTCGCGGCCTTCTCCCGGTCCGGCAGCAGGTTTCGCGCGTACAGCACGACCAGCCCGATCCCGCTCAACACCACCGCCAGCCCCGCGCTGAAAGCCACCAGCAGGGTCAGCCCCAATGCCACCCGGCCCAGCGCCACCGAGCTCAACAGCAGCACCAGCGCCGAAGGACAGGGAACCAGTCCCCCGCTCGCTCCCAGCGCAACCAGGCTCCCCATGCTCACGTCTCCTTCCGGGACATGACTGTGCATCCGACCGTCGCCATGATCGTGGTATCCGACGACCGCCTCATGATGGTGATGATGGTGGTGGGGATGATGCGCCGCCCCGTCGCCGTCCGCAGCCGCTTGAAGAACAGCGTCGCCCCGATCCAGACGATCGAAATTCCCGAAATCGCGCCCAGCACCGGAAAAATCTTCTCCGGCAGCACGTAGTGGGAGAAGAACCAGGTCACAATGCCCAGACCGAACACGCTGAAATGGTATGCGTGAACGTCACCATCCCGCCCAGAAACAGCGCGTGCCGCGGGGTTCCGCGGCTGCCCACCAGGTACGCCGCCACAATCGTCTTCCCGTGGCCCGGCGAAAGCGCGTGGACCGCGCCCAGCCCGAAGGCCACCACCATACCCACCAGCATCATGCCCCATCCGATTTCGCCCTGCCGCAGCAAGCGTGAAAGGTAATCGCCGCGCACCACCGTCCCGGCCGCGGCTTGGCCCGGCGGGTACCGGCGCCGTTTGCCCGTGGGCAGGCGGCAGCGAGGTCTCGGCCGTCATCGCCGTGGCCGCGGGAGCCTCGGTCCTCCATACGAACGTGGCCTCCAGATCCTGCGGCGGCGCCAGCAGCGGATCCTGCGGATACGCCGTCAGCTCCCTGCTCCGGTCCGCGCCTTTCGGAGCTGCCTCCGCCACGACCGCCCCGTCCCCGCCCGTCACCACGATTTCTTTCCAGCCGGCGCGGTCCGGGAAGTTCGGGTCCTCGTAGCGCACCCTGCCGGCCGCCACCGGCACCCGCAGTTCCGACGTGATCCGCAGCACCGGCATGTTCCCCGCCCCCTTGGCGAGCACCATCGCGGCGCGCTCGAACTGAAGCGGCACCGTTCGCCCCCCAGCCTCCAGCTTCAGGTTCCGGCTCCACTCCCGCGCCTGCGCCTCCGCCCGTTTTTCGAGCTCCGCGCGCGCGGTCGATTCGTCCAGTCTTCCAGTGCTGCAGCAGTTGAAAGGTGGGGATCTCCGCCAGGTCCAGCACGTACCGGATTTCGAGGCCGCCGGCCGGTCAATCCGCAGGCGGCTGTAGTGGCTCACGCTGAAATTGCCCATCGGGTGCGCCTGGAGCGCGCCGCCGGCAAGCAGACAGAAGCAGGCCCAACTGTGCTTTCATTACAATGGTCCTTACGTTCCCAATACCAATCTTGGATTTATGAAACGGGTCATCACCGCACAGGACATCCCCGCCTCCGGCGAGATGCGCATCCCCATCGGCACCATTATTACACCTTCGGCGCGCGACGTGGCGGACGCCCGCGGCGTGCGCATTGCTGGAACTCCCCGACGGCCAGTTGAACGCCGCGGCGCCGCCCTCCCAGCATCCTCGCCATCGGCTCCGACCACGGCGGCTTCGCTCTCAAGGAGATCCTCAAGCCGCTGCTCGAAAGTCTCGGCCTCGAGATCCGCGACGTCGGAGTCTACGATGAAAAGCCCGCCGACTATCCCGACCATGGCCTCAAAGTCGCCGAACTGGTCGCCTCCGGCGTCGCCGCCCGCGGCGTCGTCATCGATGGCGCCGGTATCGGTTCCTCCATCGCCGCCAACAAGGTCCCGGGCATCCGCGCGGCCCTGTGCTATGATAAAGCTTCAGCCCGAAATAGCCGGGAACACAATGATTCCAATGTACTTACTCTCGGCGCTCGGCTGCTGACGCCGACCGTGCGGAAGACGTTTTACGCACCTGGCTGGCCACTCCTTTCGCCGGCGGGCGCCATCAGGCACGGATTCAAAAAATCATCGACATCGAGCAACGCTATCTCAAAAAGGTGACTTCGTGACACAGTCTGAACTGGACATTCTGGTCGCCCAGATCGCCGACGAGGTCCTCAGCCGCATCGAACGGTCACCCGCGCCCCAACCCGCGCCCAAAAAGGGCGAAGGGTTGAACCTGAACGACCAGGTGTGTCCGGGCTGCGTCCAGCGCTGCGCCCAGACCTGCGCCAAAAACACCAAAGAAATCATCGCCGCCGGCGCCGACCGCGTCAGCGCCAGCGAGCGCCTCACGCGCATCGACCCCTCCATCGCCGCCCTCATCGACCACACCATCCTCAAACCCGAAGCAACCCGCGCCGACGTCACCAAGGTGTGCCGCGAAGCGCGCCAGTACAATTTCGCCAGCGTCTGCGTCAATCCCTACTGGGTGCCCCTGGTTCGCGCCGAACTGGCCGGATCGCCGGTCAAGGTCTGCACCGTCGTCGGCTTCCCGCTGGGCGCCACGTCCACCGAAGCCAAAGTCGCCGAAACCGCTCACCGCACTGCGCTCCGGCGCCCAGGAAATCGACATGGTGATCAATGTCGGCGCCCTCCGCTCCGGCGAGCACGATGCCGTGAAACTGGATATTCATGAGGTGGTCAAGGTTTCGCATGCGGCCGGAGCCATCGTCAAAGTGATACTCGAGACCGCCCTGCTCGATGACGAACAGAAGACCGCCGCCTGCGCCCTCGCCAAACAGGCCGGCGCCGATTTCGTCAAGACCTCCACCGGTTTCGGCCCGTCCGGCGCCACTGCCCATGACGTCGCGCTGATGCGCAAAGTGGTTGGCCCCGGCATGGGCGTTAAGGCTTCCGGTGGAATTCGCACGCTCGCCGACCTCCAGGCTATGACAGCCGCGGGCGCCAGCCGCATCGGCGCCAGCGCCAGCGTTAAAATCGTCGAGGCCGCCGCTGCCTAAGTCCGGCCGGAACTTCGAAGCCCCCATGCAAGCCACGCGCAAAGCCGGCGTCCGATTCCGCGAAAAGTCCGAACTCCTCGACTTCCTGCTGGAAGTGTCCGCCGCAACCAGCCAGACGCTGGACCTCGACCAGCTTCTCGCCAACGTGGCCGAGATCATCCAGAAGGTGCTTCCCTACGACCTGTTCGCCATCCTGCTGTTCAACGAAAGGAAGCAGGACCTGCGCATCCGCTACGCGGTCGGACATCGCGAAGAGGTGGTTCACAGCCTGAATATCGCGCTTGGCGAAGGCGTCACCGGCACCGCCGCCGCCCGTCGCGAACCCATTCTCGTCGGCGACGTGCGTTCCGACCCGCGCTACCTCAACGCCGTGGACGCTGTCCGCACGCGAAATGGCGGCCCCCATGACCGCCCGCGGCAAACTGGTGGGCGTGATCGACCTCCAGACCACCCGCGTCAACGCCTACAACGAGTACGACCGCGCCCTGCTCCGCCTCATCGCCGGCCGCGTCGCCATCTCCATCGACAACGCCCGCCTCTACCGCCGCGTGGATCGCCAGAATCGCACCCTCAAGGCGCTGGCCAACATCTCCCGCGAGTTCTCCTCCATCCTCGACCTCAACGAGCTCCTCACCAAAATCGCCAGCACCATCCGCGAGATCGTCGCTTACGACGCCTTCAGTATCCTCTCGGTGGACGCGAGCGTACGTGCCCTCCGCCACCTGTTCAGCATCCGCTACGACGAGCGCGTGAATATCGATAACGTGCCCCTCGGGCGCGGCATCACCGGCGCCGCGGCCGAATCGCGCGAAGTGGTGCGCGTCCACGACACCACCAAGGATCCCCGCTACATCGCCTCCCACCCCGACATCCGCTCCGAAGTGGCCGTACCCCTCATCGTGCACGACAAGGTAATCGGCGTGATCGACCTCGAAAGCAGCCGCATCGGCCACTTCACCGACGATCACATTCGCACCCTCACGCTGCTTGCTCCTCAGATCGCCAGCAGCGTCGAAAACGCCCGCCTGTACCAGGAACTGGCCACCCGCGAGCAAAGCATGGAGGAAGACCTGCGGGCCGCGCGCGAGCTTCAGCGCATCCTCCTGCCCGATGGCGACCCCGAAATCGAACTTGTCGACGCCATGGTCCGCCTTCGCCCGGCACGCGAAATCTCGGGCGACATCTACGAAGTGTTCGAGCGGCCGGACGGACAATACGTCATCGCGTTCGGCGACGTCAGCGGCAAGGGTACCGCGGCCGCGTTGTTCGGCGGCCTGGTCAGCGGCCTGCTCCGCACCCTGGCGCCGCGCCGCCGCCGGCCCGCCGAGCTCATGAAGGCTCTCAACGATGTCCTGATCGACCGCAAGGTTGAGGCCCGCTACGTGACCCTCTGCGTGCTCTTGTGGAATCCCATCTTCCGCGAATTTGTGATGGCTAATGCCGGCGCCATCCCGCCCATGATCTGCCGCGACGGGAACATCCTCAAGGTCCGCGTCGAAGGCGTGCCGCTCGGCCTGCTCGAGGCCCGCGAGTACGAAGAAGTGAAGTTCCGCGCCCAGCCCGGCGACGCCATGGTCCTCTACTCGGACGGCATCACCGACCACGTCAACGCGGCCGGCGAGGAGTTCGGCCGGGGCCGCCTTGCCCATCATGTCCGCGCCAGTTGCAAAAAGTCCGCCGCCGAAATCACCGACACCATCTTCCGCGAGATCGACCGCTTCTCCCTCAGCGCGTTCGACGACCAGACCGTGTTCGTCCTCAAAGTGCTCTGACCGCCCGCGCCGCTTGCCGGAACACCAGCTAAGATGAGGGGACATGCTGCTCCGAAATGTGTTCGTTGTCCTCGCCGCCGCGGCCGTCGCGTTCGCACAGCCGGCGGGCCGTGGCATGCCGCAAGGTCCGCCGCCCACCTACGCCAATCTCGACTACGCCCCGCCCGATCCGCCCGCCGGCAACGGCCACAAGCTCGATCTCTACCTCCCCGCCAACGCGTCCGGCCCGCTGCCGGTGGTAATCTGGACCGCGGGTTCGGCGTGGCGCGCCGACAGCGGCAAGAATTCCGCCGGCGCCGTCGCCATTCAGTTGAACCCGGCGGGTTACGCCGTCGCGGGTGTCTCCATACGCTCCAGCTCGCAGGTGATATTCCCAGGCCAGTTGCACGACATCAAGGCCGCCATCCGCTGGCTGCGATCAAATGCCGGCAAGTACAACCTGGACCCTGCCCGCATCGGCATCATGGGCGATAGTTCCGGAGGCTGGACCACGGCCATGGCCGCGTTGACTGGCGACGCGCCGGAGATGGAAGGTACGGTCGGCGTCACCGGCGTGCCCAGCAATGTGCAGGCGGCCGTCGCCTTCTACCCTCCCACCAATTTCCTCACCATGGACGCATGGGCTGTGCGGAAATGTTCCGGCGGTCCGGACTGCCACGATCACGCCGACTCGCCGGAATCGCGCCTGGTCGGGTGCCCCATACAGACCTGCCCCGACAAGGTACGTGCAGCCAGCCCCCTCGAATACATCACCCCCGCCGATCCGCCGATGATGATCCTGCACGGCGACTCGGACCAGCTCGTGCCCCACAATCAGGGCGAGCAGCTTTACATGGCGCTGAATAAGGCGTGCAAGGACGCGATCTTCATCAGCCTTCCCAAAGCCCCGCACGGCAACTGGAACGGCTTCCTGACGAGTGACCCCTTGCGCGAGGCTGCCACCATGCGCTCCACTTCATCGGCTGGCTGCACCGTAGTAAACCCCGTGCCATTCACGCCGTCCTGGAAGACGGTGATCGATTTCTTCGATAAACACCTGAAAGGCTGAGACGGAGCCCGCTCAGTTCAGCACGAAGAGGAAAAGTCCGGCGCTGCCCGTGGCCAGCAGATGCTGCTTGCCGTCCAGCAGGAAGGTTTCCGGAGGGCTCGAAAGCCCGCCGATCTGCGAGTGCCAGAGCGCCTTGCCCGTCGCCGCGTCCCAGGCTTCCACGTTCTGCCCGTTGCTCAGGAACAGCAGGCCCCCCGCCGTGGACAGCAGTCCCGAACTGCCGCCGTTGATTTCGTGCCGCCAGACGATCTTGCCGGTCTTATAATCGATTGCCACGATCTGCGTCCCCCACGACAGGTTCCCGCCTCCGCCGGTGCCGCCCAGCCCCATCGACCCGCGCGGATCCGGGTCCATCAGGTAGCTGATCCGCATCGAGTTCTGCTCGTGCACGTAGAACAGCCCGGTGTCCGGCGAAAATGTCGGCGGAGGATAGTTCGTCACGTCCGCGTTGACCAGCGATCCCGCGATGGTCGCGTCCTTGTGCGGGTTCCGCTTGGGCTGTCCCTTGGCATCCAGGCCCGTCGCCCAGTTATTGACCAGCCCGAATTTGCTCGTCACCAGCCGCTCACCCGTGATCCGGTCCAGCACGAAGAAGTAGCCGTTGCGCGTGGCCGTCAACACCAGCTTGCGCGGCCGCCCGTTGAACGGCATATCGGCGAAAATCGGAGTTTCCGTCGAGTCCCAGTCGTGCGTGTCGTGCGGAGATGTCTGGAAATACCAGGCCAGCTTGCCCGTGTCCACGTTCACCGCCAACAACGACGAGGTGAACAGGTTGTCGCCTTCGCCCCGCCCCGTCGTGTACGCCGGCGTGGGATTCCCCGTGCCGAAAATGTAGAGGTGCGTCTCCGGATCGTAGGAGCCGGGAATCCACGTCATGCCACCGCCGTGCTGCGCCGCATCCAGGCTGGCCCACGTGTCAAGCCCCAGATCTCCCTCCTTCTGCGGCGTGGTGTAGAAGATCCACTGCTGCTCGCCGGTCTCCGGATCCAGCGAACGGATAAATCCCGGCGAGTCCATGTCGTTGCCGGTCCCCACGATCACGTGATTGCCGAGCACCATGGGCGCATTCGAGGAGAAGTACTGCTGGTCGAAGCTGGAAATCTCCTTCTTCCAAAGTTCCTTCCCGCTTTTCGCATCCAGGCAAACCACCCAGTCGTCGTGCAGCTCGAAGTAGATGCGGTCGCGCCACATGCCCAGGCCGCGAGTCTGCAGGCTGGTCCCGCCGCGCGTCTTCCAGTAGTAGTGCCAGAGCACCGTGCCGTCGCGCGCGTCGATGGCCCAGACGTTATCGGGCGACGATGCGTAAATCCTGCCGTCCACCATCAGGATTCCGCCGCCCAGGCGAGCCGGGCCGCAGTTGTTTGCATCGCCTGTTCCGAAGCCGCCCACGATGATCGGCGCGGTTGGAGCGCCACCGCCCCGCGCCCCCGAAGATGCCCGCCCCGCCGCCGCCGCCGGGCGGCGTGCCGTCCGGTCCGCAGCCCGTCGTGATTCCGGTCGAAACCCATGCCAGGCTCAGATTTTTCACCGTGCTCGTGTTGACCTGCTTCAGATGGCTGAAGCGTTTGCCGGTCAGGTCCCCCGAGTAGGTGGTCCACTGGTCCGCGAGCGGCTTCAGCGTGTCGGCCGGATCCAGGCCTCCCTGGCCGAAGAGAACCGCCGGCCCGATCAGCAGCGATGTGACGAATAATAGTCTTCTTCATTGGTGGTTTCCTCGCCCCTACTTCAGAGTCGCCAGGTACGCGGTCACATCGTGCATGTTCTTGTTCTCGGGATCGTCCAGCGCCAGCACCATCTTCTTGTGCGCCTCGTTCGGATCCTTGACGTCTACCTGCGGAACGCCGTTCTCGCGGGCGATCGATTTCCGCGTGCCGTCCGGCAGCGTCAGCACCACCAGAAAGTCGTCCTTCCGAATCAGCTTGCCCTCGATCTTCTTGCCGTCCGGCATCGTCACTGTCACCGGGTTCCCGCCTCCGCCGCCCCCGCGTCCGAACCTGCCGGACCCGCTTGAGCCCGACACCCATACATTTTGAAGCGACCGCGGCTCCGGGTACTTCGCGGCCAGCCCTTTCAGATCGCCCGTAACCGAATGGCAGCTGGCGCAGACCCGGTCGAAATAGGCCGCGCCGGCTTTGGCGTCGCCCACCAGCACATTCAACTGCAGCCCCGCCGGATTGCGTCCGGGCGGGCTCCCCTGGCCTCCGGTCGTCGCCAGCACGCTGTGAATGTATTCGGCGATGGCCACCGAGTCTGCCGGAATCAGCGTGATCTTCGGCGTGTGCGCCGCAATCGCCTTGCCGATCAGTTCGCCGTGCTGGTCGCTTAGCGATGTTTGCGAACGCAACAGGCGCGTGCCCTTGTCGCTGCCGCGAAGATCCGGCGCATGGCACGAAGCGCAATTGGTTTCGTATAGCGCCTGCCCGCGCGCCAGAACGTCCTGAGGAGCCACCGGCCGCGTGAACTGCGTGAATCCTCCGCGCCGCCCGCCGGCCCGCCCTCCCCGTCCGGCGCCGCCCCGGCCCCCAATTGGAGCGCCCTGCGGCGTTGCCGACGGCTGCTGTGCGAATCCGGACATGCTTATAGAGGCCGCGCCAACAAGCGCGGCGATCCAACGCAGCTTTGATTTCATATGTACCCAGTCGTGCGCAATGGTCAGAGTCAAGATACTTCAGAAGGCTGCCGGAAATCAAATCCGCGTGCCAAGGGGCCCGGGACTCGCGTGCCGGGAAGATTTGCAAATAGAGTGACCGTTTTCGCCGGAAAACTGCGCGTCTTGTAAGTAGAGGAGGAAATCGATTTATGTGGGTCGTATACGCGATGTTCAGCGGCGTGGTTTTGGCGTTGTTCCTGTCGATGATCGCCCATCCGCCGCCGGCCGCCCGCCGGTAAAGGGCAGGGCGGCTGCGCGATCTGGCGGAGTTCAGTATTCGCGATTCTTCTTGATGCCGGGCTCGGGTACCGGGTATTTGCCGTCGGGACCCGCCCGCAGTGGGGAGGCGCCTTCCATCGTCAGTTTGTCCGCGTCCGGTGCGAACTCGTGATCGTGGTTCAGCATCTGATCGAAAGTGACAAGCTGTCCCGTGTGCGCCGCGAACCGGCCCATGGATGCCACCAGGCTCGCTTCGGCCCCACGCTTCACTTCGTTGTACGGCTTGTTTTCCCGAATGGCCGCGATCAGGTCGTCCCACTCCCAGTCGTAGGGCGAACGCTCGGGCTGCGGAAAAGCCCATTCCAGATTCTCCGGCGCGGGCTCCTTTTGCCCGGTTCCCCACCGCGGAATGCTCTGCCCCTTGTAGATGCGGGTCCGACCCGGCGTGTGTGAATTGGTTGACACCACCGCCGACCCCTTCGTGCCGTGAATGTAGCTGGCGAACTCGTTGTGGACGCCCGGCATGTTGCGGCCGTCGAAGAACAGCTTCGTCCCGTCCGGATACGTGTACTGCACCGCGTATACATCGAAGTTCTGATCCACCGAACTCCCCCGGTAGTGACGCCCCCCGATCGCCATCGCCTCCACCGGCCACGCGCCCTTCATCCACGAGAGCTCGTCGATCTGGTGAATGTAGTAATCGCTGAAGACGCCGCCGCTCAGCCACAGGAACGCGTGAAACGAGCGGATCTGGTGCAGCAACTCCGTGATGCCCTCCGGCTTCACCGTAGCCGTGCCACCGCCGGATCCCATGCGGTACCCGCGCATGGCGACGATGTCGCCGATTTGCCCGTCCTGAATCCGGCGCAGCAGTTCCTGCCGCGCACGGCAATGGCGAACCATCAGTCCGACCCCGACTTTCAGGTTCTTCCGTCCTGCCTCCTCCGCCAGCGCGATCATGCGACGCGTGGTCGGGCCATCCACCGTCACCGGCTTCTCCATAAAGACATTCAGGCCCTTGTCGATGGCATAACGGAAATGCACCCAGCGAAACGCGGGGGGCGTAGCCAGAATCACGACGTCACCCGGCTTCAGCGCATCCATCGCCTTGCGGAAAGCGTCGAACCCGATGAATTGCCGCTCTTGCGTAACGTCCATCTGCGAGGCGAACCGTCCGCGCAGCCGCCCGTGGCTGTCGCTCAGTTTTTGCGGAAAGACGTCCGCCATCGCCACCAGCTTGATGGGGCCGTTCTTGATGCCCAGCGCATTCTCGGCGGCTCCCGTCCCGCGGCCGCCGCATCCCACCAGCGCCAGTTGAATCGTGTTGTCCTCCGCCGCATGAACATACGGCAGGGTCATACCGGCCAGGGTGGACGCCCCGGCTAAGCGGCCGCTGTCTTTCAGAAACGCGCGGCGCGATGTGGCATTCTTCGTTTCACTCATCACCCATATACCCTGCCAGATACGATACAGCAAAATCCGGGCGGTTGGGATGGACCGCGCGCGGCGCGAACCGCCGGCGCCGGAATTCCCCACCAGTAAACTACCGGCCGCTCAGTGGCTGCTTGATGCGGCAGCTGACGCGGTCAATCGTGAAACCCTGGAATTCCTGGCTGTCGCCGGTAGCGTAGGTAGTCGAACGACTGGCGTACCGAGGTGGTTAGGAGCGACGCGACGACGTAGCAGACCGGTCAGATGCCGGGACGGTCCAGCAGCAGTAATCCATAGATCAGAGGAAGGTAGATGACGGACGCCAGCAAGACTGCCCTTGCGTGAAGCCGTGACGCTTGAAGCACCACCCGCAATGAGGACATGACGAGCCACCCTCCCAGAATCAGAGAGCCGAAGGTATAGACGACTCCCGTCATTCCGAGCAGGGCCGGCACAAAACTGGCAGGAATCAGGGCCAAAGACCAGAGCAGCATTTTCCGTGCGGTGGACCGGCAGTCCGGCTCGACTACCGGGAGCATGCGAATGCCGGCGCGGCCATAATCTTCCTTGTACATCCAGGCGATCGAATAGAAGTGCGGGAACTGCCAGACGAAAAGAATCGTGAAGAGCGCGGCGGCTTTGACCGCCGCTGTACCGCCAGCGGCCGCGACACCGATGACGGGCGGCATTGCGCCGGGGATTGCTCCTACAGTGGTGGACAGCCAGGACCGTCGTTTGAGGGGGGTGTAAATCAGCAGATAGGACAGCAGCGTGGCCATGCCGAGCCAGGCGGAAAGCCAGTTCACGGCCGCGGCGAGTTCAACGAATCCGGCGAGGGAAACTGCGATTCCGAACCACAACGCGCGGCGGGGCGCCGCCCGATCAACCCGGGCGGGAAGTAAGTCCAATTTCCAGCCGATGGCAGGCCGAAATAGTAACCTATGGCCGTGCTGACCACGATCAACCATGTTATGCGCGGCTTCGTCAGTTCCAGATATTTCCGCATTCATTTCTTCGACGAATCGGCCGGCGCGGCGCGGTCCGCCTGGCGAAGTGTTTTGTCATTGTCGAAATTCGGCGGTGCTTCGTTGCCCAGAAACTTCCCGTCGCGGGAAGTGTTCTGGCAAAGCGGGTGGGAGAACGGGCTGGGACCGTCTATCGAAGGATAGGCGATATCGTCGGCGTGCATGCCGCCGGCCGGATTCAGATGCGCGGCATCGCGCATGCGTTTCGCGGTCTCATGATCCGTGCATGCGGTATCGCCGCTGACGCCCAACGGGCATCATCTACCGCGATATCCGGCCACGCCGTGGATCCAATGCGACAGGATCAAACCCGCTGATTAACAACTCTACGCCAGAGCAAACACAATAGCGGTGAATTGTTATACACGGAAGGCCTGCGAGAGTATGTTCGCCAACCGGCTTACGTCTGTGGCAACTGGGTAAGGTGCTCAGACGTTCACAGCAAGCGGGAAATTTATGGAAAAAGCAGCAGCTAACGCCTGCCGTTCAGGCGGCGCAGATTTGAGAGACGGTGGAAAGCCGGCCTCCAGCGGCGCGGATCTCATCGAGGGCACGCGCGGAGTCCTCCGCTTTGAGTGTTTCGACCGCGTCGGTGACGACGGTGACGAGCTTGCCGGTGGCGAGGAGGCCGCGCGCGGCGAACAGGACGCAGATCTCGGTGACGACTCCATATACGACGTAGCGGTCGGCATCGAGGCGCTCGATCACTCGCGCCACGTTGGGAGCCTCCCACACATTGACGGTCTGCTTCTCGAGGATAATCTGGCGGGCGTCCGCCAAATCGAATTCGGACTCGCTGCAAGGGATCACGACGCGGCGGTCGAGCAAGGTGCTTTCGGCTTTTCGCTGGCCGTGGGTCCCGGCGATGCAGTGGGGCGGCCACGACTGGAACTCGCGGTCGTCCTCGGCGTGGGCGTCGGTGGTGGAGACTACGGGGAAGCCTAGCGCGGCGGCGAAGCGGTTGAGCGCGGCAATGGCGGGGACCACGCGCTCCGCGCCGGGAACATAGAGGGCGCCGGCCGGGTAGAGGAAGTCGAGCTGCGTGTCGATGTCGAAGAATACGGTTTTCATGCGAGCAGGTTCCTGCGCGTCTGTTCGATCAGTTCGCGCAGTTCGCGGCTGAAGATGACGGCGTGGGGTTCGGCGGTTTCGAGTTGACGCAGCGCGGGCGAGAGGCGCGCGACGGATTCGGCGGCGCGGGCGCGGGACTGCTCGAGCGAGGGCAGCGGTTCGACAAGGCGGCCGCCGAGCAGCACGGGCCGCAGTAGCGCCTCGCCTTTGCCGCACTCGCCGGAGCGGGCGATCACATCGCGCGCCACATCGCGGAATACCTGCTTGGCGCCGGGAACGGAAATCTTGTCTTCGCTGTACTTGGCGGTGAAACGCTTGATGCCGCTGATGTCCAGCTCCACCAATTTGTAGGTGGCGCTCATGGCAGGCGCGTCGGCGGACGTGGCGAGTTGCGTCCCAACGCCGAAGGAATCGATAGGCGCGCCGGCGGCCACCAATTCGCGGATGCGCGTTTCGTCCAGGTCGCCGGAAGCCATGATGCGCGCTTCCGAGAGGCCAGCGTCGTCGAGGATGCGGCGCACTTCGCGCGAGACAGCGACGAAATCTCCGCTGTCGATGCGCACGCCCCAGAGAGGCGGTCCGAGCTTGGCGGCGTTGCGGGCGCCCCGTGCCGGATCGTACGTATCGAGAAGTTGCACAGTGGCTTCGCCGAGCACGCGCTGGAGCTTGCGGAACGCTTCGATTTCGCAGGGGAACGACATGACCCACGAGTGCGCGGAGGTGCCCATCACGGGGATGCCGAAGCGAAAACCAGCGAGGGTGTTGCTGGTGCCCATGCAGCCGGCTATATAGGCGGCACGCGCGCCGAGGACGCCGGCGTCCGGCGTATGCGCGCGGCGGGTGCCGAACTCGACAACGGGCCGGCCCTCCGCCGCAAGCACGCTGCGCACCGACTTGCTGGCCACCATGGTCTGGAAGCCGACAGCGGAGAGCAGCCAGGTTTCCGGAATCTGCGCTTCCGCGATGGGGGCCCGCACGGACAGAACTGGCTCGTCGGGAAAGAGGGGAGTGCCTTCGGGTACGGCAAACAGGTCGCCGGTGAAACGCAGGCAGGCAAGGTACTCCCAGAAACCGGGAGAGACGAGGCGGAACTGAGCGAGTCCGCGGAGATAGTCGATCTCTTCCTTGGCGATGCGGAAGTTCTGAAGGTATTCGACCGCCTGTTGCAGGCCTGCGGCCAGAAGAAAGTTACGGTTTTCGGGGAGCCGGCGGAAGGTGAACTCAAAGGTGGCCTTCTCTTCGATCTTGCCGCTCTCGTAGTACGCGGCGGCCATGGTGAGCTCGTAAAGGTCGGTAAGAAGGCCGTTCATGCGAATCGCGGGGCCGCCGCGCGAATTACTTCTTGGCGGGCTCCGGCTTGTCCTCTTTGATCTGCTGCGCCGCCGTTTCGAGTTCCGGGACGCTGCCGGCGTTCAATAAGTAGATGCTGGGATCGCCTTCGCGCTTCGCCCAATATTCGTTGCCGCTGCGGAAGATGGTGACTTTCTCGACGTGCTTGTTGGCGGTAACGGAGGCGGTGAGGTACGGCTCGCCGCCGCTCTTGGAGTCGGCGAAGCCGGTGGCCGAGAGGTCCCGCAGTCTGTCGATCACGGTCTGAACGGCGGTGTTGTTCATGTTTTTGCCGCCGGAGGTCCACTTGTCGCCTTTCTTGACGTAGGTGACGCCTTTGATCTCGATCTGGGTAGGATCGGTGAAGCCGAAATCGAAGACCTTGTGGTTGCGGAAATCGTCCAGGCTATGTTCTATGGCGTCGGCGACGTCGTTGCCCGTCTTGTAGACGCCCGCCACAGCCGAGGATTTCGCATACACGTTCGTCTTGTCCGCATCCATGTGAATCTCGATAGTCTGGGTGCCGGAGGAGTCGGTGAAGGAGACGGTGGCCAGCCTGGGCGCGGCGGCGTAGCCCTTGGCCGGGTCGGCGGCATCGGCCATGTCCATTTTGGCGTCTTTGAGTTTGGACACCAGCGATTCCACCTGGGAGTTGTCGGCGCGGAGCGGGCGGGGCTTCACGATCTGCCACTCATTCTGACCGTTTTTGCCGAACTCGATGGTCTGCCCCCGGGATTGCAACTCGACGCGCGTGAGCTTGTCGGAATCGAAAGTGAGGAGGCGTTTGTCGCGGAGGTCGTCGGGGCGTTTATCGACGCTGGACTTGACGACCGAGGAGACGGTCACAATGCGCGTGCTGTTGCCGAGCTTGGCGTAGGCGCCGTTGCCGGTGGGAATATCGTCGCCGATCAGGAGTTGGTCGGTCTTGCCGTCCTTGCGTTTGATTTCGATGTCCAGCGTGGGGTCCTTGAGGCCGTAGGGGGAGAGGTCGGACACGTTGTCCTCGACCACCTTGTCCCAGTTGAGCGAACCGATAGTGGACACGATGGAAGCGACGGCGTCCTGGTCGGCGGGCAATTGCTGGGGCTGGGTGAGCTTCCACTTGCCGTCTTCGCGAACCAGCGTTCTGCACTTCGCCCGTGACCTTCTTGATTTGGATCTGCTGGAACTGATCGTCGGGGATAGAGAGCAGTTGGTTGGCGTTGTCGGTCGAGGTGGCGGCCTGCTTCTTGTTGGACCAGTAGACCAGGCCGCCCAGAACAGCCAAAAGAACGACCGCGATGAGTAGTCCCTTCGGCTTCATGCTATCTCCTCTTCCACCACGTAGCGAGGCCGGCCCCGACCACCGCCAGCGGAAAGAACACGACACTGAGCCAGAAGACCAGATTGAGTTTCTGCGCGCTCATGTTGAGCGGCCGGTCGTCCGCGGCCTTAGGTCGGATGGAGATGAGGTCTTCGTCCGCGGTGAGCCAGTTGATCATATTGAGCAGCATGTCGCGGTTGCCGTTGAAGCGGATGAAACTGTTCGCCACCCAAAGCGAGCTGCCGACCACGACGAACCGCCCCGGCGGAGTTCCGTTGTAAGTGCCGGCCGCGGCGAGGGTCAGCGGTCCTTTCTTGTCTTTGTTGGGGTCGAGCTTGATGCTGGGCGAGCTGAGGTTGGTGGTGGCGAAGCTGTTCTCACCGGTTTGGAACAGCTTGCTGACGGTGGTTTTGTCGCCGTTCTTCACTTCGAGCGATCGGGCCAGCGGGTAGGCGGTGGCGACATCCTTCATCTGGTTGACGATGGCGTGGGATTCGTAGGAGGCCACCAGCGGAACTTCGGGGCCGAGTCCGAAAATCTGGCCGATGCCGCTGGTATCGAGGACGAGGTCCTTATTCGGCGTCACGCCCCAGCTTTGCAGAAGGGTGACCAGGGTGGTGACCTCGTCGGTTTCGCTGCCGCCGGTCTTGAGCGGCGGGTCGAGCAGGAACAGGGCGTGGCCGCCGCCTTCGACGAAAGCCTTGACGGCGTCGGCTTCCGGCTGCACGTAATCGTGCTGCGGGCCGCCGACGACGAGCACGGTGCAATCCTTGGGAACCTCCATTTTCGACGCCGCGGGTGCGGCCGCGGCGCCGGCCGGGGCGGCGGCGTTGCCGAGCAGCAGGTTCACGGTGCGGGTCTTATAGTTGTTCCGTTCGATGGCCTCTTTGACGGCGGAATAGCCGGAACGGCCGGTATCGTCGATGCCGTGCTCGCCGCTGCCCGCGACGAAACAAACATTGCGGTCGCCGGTCTTGAGGGAGCGGATGAGCGCGCCGGTTACCTCTTCTTCGCTGAGGGTCTTAGCCTCTTCCTTCTTGATGCCGCTGTCCACCAGGATACTGGTATCGCGCTGGAAGCCGGCGTTCTTGGCCTGCTGCGGCTTCTTGACCGGATCCACATAATCGACGTGCAGCTTGGGAGAGAGGCCGGCATAGCGGTCCAGCAGGTCGCGCGCCTGCGGGAAGCGAGTGGCGTCGTCGAAGTAGTAAATGGTGACGTCGCGGTTCAATCCCTTGACCACTTTGACCGTCTGGTCGGCGAGGCTGAACTGCTTGTTGGCGGTGGAATCGTAGGTTTTGGGATAGCGGTTGGCCAGGAAATTGATGGCCGCAAGAACGGCGACGATTACCAGGGTGTAAACGGCTGCGTAAGCCGTGTACTTGGTCTGCCGCGCCTTCAACCAGTCGTGGCGCATGCTTATGCCCTCCAGCGGAGCGATTCCATCGCCCGCGAAGTGATGAACAGGGAGAAGAAGATCATGGAAAGGTAAAACACGACGTCCTTACTGTCTAACACGCCTTTGGCGAAGTTATCGAAGTGAGTCACGATGGACAGATAATTGATCACCTGCGCGAACCCTGTATTATCGAATGCTGTAAACCAACTTAGCAGCCAGAGCAGCAGACATACAAAGAAAGTGACGCCGCCGGCGATGATCTGGTTCCGCGTGGTGGTGGAGATGAAGACGCCGATCGCCAGCAGGCAGCCGCCCTGAAGGATCAGGCCGAGATAGGCCACCAGCACGGGACGAATGTCCGGCTTCCCCCAGAAGAACAGCAGCGCGATATTGACCATGGACATGCCCAGCACGCAAATGTAGAGCAGCATGGCGCCCAGCCACTTGCCGAGGATGATGTGAATGTCCTTGACGGGCGAGGTAAGCAGCAGCTCGATGGTGCCGGAGCGCTTCTCTTCGGCGAAGGTGCGCATGGTGATCATGGGAATGAGGAACAGCGCGATGGTGGAAGCGAAGCCGAGGAGCGGACGGATCACCTGTTCATTGACATTCATGGTGGGGGGCTGGCCCATCATCTGCGCCTGGAAGCTGTAACGGAGCAGGTCGCGCGTGGCGGTGTAGAATCCGAACCCGAAGATGAGTCCGAAGAAGGCCATCAGAAGATAGGCAATGGGGGATGCGAAGTAACTCTTGAGTTCTTTCCGGCAGATGAGAAGTACGTGGTTCACTTCGAGCCTCCTTCGGTACCGTTTGCGGGAGCCCCTTCGGTCTGCTCGGCGGCAGTCAACTGGAGGAAAATATCTTCCAGGCTGACGCCGACGGCGCGGAGTTCGTTGAGATTCCAGCCGGCGTTGACGACGCTGCGGGCGAGGTCGGCGCGAATCTGGCGGCCCTGCAAACTTTCAATTTCGAAGTGCAGGCGGCCGTCGTCGCGAGACTCCTTGAGGACGACACGGCTGACGCCCGAGACCTGTTCGAGGCGCGCCTGGACATCGCTGGGATCGGGGCGGCCGTCAGCGGAGCCGATTTCGAGCGCGACCGCTTCGGCGCCGCGCAGGCGGTTGGTCAGGTTGGAAACCCCTTCGCTCGCCACCAGGCGGCCCTGGCTGATAATCAGGACGCGCTGGCAGGAGTGCTCCACTTCGGAAAGGATGTGGGTGCTGAGAATGATGGTGTGCTCCCCTGCGAGCGCGCGGAGCAGGGTCCGGATTTCGATGATCTGCTTGGGGTCGAGCCCGCTGGTGGGCTCGTCTAGGATGAGCACGTCGGGGTTATGTATGATGGCCTGGGCAAGGCCGACGCGTTGCCGGTAGCCTTTGGAGAGTTTGCCGATCAGCTTGTTGCGCACATCGCCGAGGGCGCAGCGTCCGATGGCTTCATCGGCGCGGCGGGCGATGTCGGCGGAAGCGATGCCCTTGAGGCGGCCGGCGAACGCGAGGTACTCGGACACTTCCATTTCGGGATACACCGGAGGAGTTTCGGGCAGGTAGCCGATTCGCCGTTTGACCTCCAGCGGATTCTCCAGGACGTCAAACCCGGCCACGGTGGCTTTGCCGGACGTGGGCGGGAGAAAACAGGTGAGGACGCGCATCGTGGTGGTTTTTCCGGCCCCGTTCGGACCGAGAAAACCGACGATCTGTCCTTTTTCGACTTCGAATGAAATGTTGTCGACCGCGACAGTGCGCGCGTAGCGCTTGGTCAGCCCTTCGACTTTAATCATATGTTAAGGTCCCAGACGCACAGGCGAGACGCTTCGGATGCGGAGCGCCATACATTAAGGTGAATTTTCATCATACGGACGGTTGCGAAGGGATGTCAAACGACCCGCGGACGCGCCGCATGACGGCATTCGTCTGCTATGCTGAAAGTGGTTCTACTGGAAGGGGAGTAAGCCGCTCCGAAAGAGTCCGTCGGATCGTCAAGACGATCATCCCGGTCAAAACCGGGTGGTCCGGTCCCGCGGCGGAAACCTGAGGTTTCCGGATTGAGACCTTCCGCGGCGCGAGCCACGGAAGATTCCATTTATTAGGCCGGGCGCCGGAATCCAGGAGAGACTTTGAATGGATCAGGCGCTGTTCCCTTTCGCGGATTACTGGACTTTCTATCTCATCTTCAGCGGGGCCATCGTCGGCCTGCTTGCGATCGACCTCACGGTCCATCGCAAGGAACACACGATCTCGATGCGGGAAGCGGGCGTCTGGGTCTGCGTCTGGGTGGCGCTCGCCCTGCTGTTCTGCGCCGGCCTTTATGAGTTCTGCAACCTGCGTTTCGGCGGGGACGCGGCGCGCCGGGTGGGGCTCGAATTCTTGGCCGGGTACGTGATGGAAGAATCGCTCTCGGTGGACAACATGTTCGTGTTCGCGCTGGTCTTCCGGTACTTCGCGATTCCGACGCGATACCAGCATCGCGTGCTGTTCTACGGGGTGCTGGGCGCGATGCTGTTCCGGGGAATGTTCATCGCGGCCGGGTCCGCGCTGATGCAGTTTCATTGGGTGGTGGTCGCGTTCGGGATCTTCCTGGTGTTCACCGGCGTTCGGATGGCGATGGACAGGGAAAAGGAAATGGACCCGGGCGCCAACCCGCTCATCCGGCTCGTGCGGCGATGGTTCCCGGTGACCGGCGAACTGCACGGCAATCATTTTGTCGTGCGCGACAAAGGCACTCTGTACGTGACCCCGCTGCTGATCGTGCTGCTGGTGCTGGAGACGACCGATATCCTCTTTGCCGTGGATTCGGTCCCGGCGGTATTCGGCGTGTCGAAAGAGCCCCTGGTGGTGTACACGTCGAACGTGTTCGCGATTCTAGGGCTGCGGTCCATGTATCACCTGCTGGCGGGTGCGCTGGACCGCTTTTATGCCCTGAAATTCGGGCTGTCGTTCGTGCTGGTATTCGTGGGGATCAAGATGGCCCTGCTCGACTGGATGTGGGGCGGCCGGTTTTCTATCGGCATTTCGCTGGCGGTGATCGCGACGGCCATCGGCGTGTCGATCATGGTGTCGCTGGCGTTTCCCCGGCGCGCGCGGGAGTAGAGGATCCGTCAGCCGTTGAGCGTTTTCAAATAAGCTACGCTTTGCACGGTCAGGTCCCAATTCTGCTCGACGAAGTAGTTCTTGACGCCGCCGCTCCTGGCCGCGGCAAATACCTTCGGCCAATCCACGCTGTCCTTACCCACGGCGAGTTGCGGCGCGCCCCGACCTCCCGCAGCGGGAGGCGGATTCAGATCCACTCCCTGGAGGTGCATGGAGAGGAACCGGCCGGGATACTTCGTGAAGTACATGACCGGGTCGCCAACCGCACGCATGGCGGACATTTGAAACTGCATGGCTACCAGTTTCGGGTCGAGCAGTTCCAGAAGAACTTCGTAAACCACGCGGCCATCGACGCGGGCCATCTCGAAATTCTCGTCGTGCAGGAACTGCTGCATCCCGGCTTTGGCCGCCGTTTCGCCGATGCGATTGTATTCGTCCGACGCGCGCTTGACGGCGTCCATGGCGGCGACGCCGTTTTGCATCTGCCCGTTGAGGCTGGCAGTTCCCATCTGAGTCATGCCGATGTCCTTCGCCCAGGCGACGGCCTGCTCCTGTCCGGAGCGAAGTTCGCGCAAAGTGAAATGAGCGCTCGGGCACTTCAGGCCGTGATCTTCGATGATCCGGCGTGTCTGCTTTCCGTCGGCAAGGCCCGCGAACTCGCCGTATCCCGGCGAGCACAGCTCCAGAACGCCCACGCCGAGGGAGGCCAGATCCTTGCACAATCCGGCGAAGTCGCCGCTGCGAATCCTCTGGCGGTGAGGATAGGTCTGGCTCCCAACCGGCAGGCCCAGCGGATTGGCCAGCGCTCCGCCCGCGAAAACAAGTCCGGCAGCCGCAGCACCGGCCCCCGATCTTTCAAAGAACTCCCGTCTGGATATTGCCGCCATTCCGTCCCCTTATTCATCTTTCAAGAATCAGTTCAGTAGTAATCTTAATCGCCCGGAAGAGGCTGAGGTAAACCGGGCACTTCCCGGCGAAGAACCCGTGGACCCTTTGTGCGATTTCGTGATGTTCTTCTTCCGCTTTCAGGCGCAGCGTCACGTGGATGCGCCGGATCACCAGGACCCCGCCTTCCAACTCCACTTCCCCCAGCGCTTCGGACATCAGCCGTTCATTGGAAGCCGGGACTTGACGCGCCTCCAGCGCGCCTCCGAATGTGCCGGTCAGTCAACCGGCGGCCGCTGCGACGATGTAGTCCAGGGTGGTGGCGTGTTCCTCGAACGCGCCCGGCGGCAGGCCGTAGTGTTCCGCCACGGCTCCATGCGCCCCGAAAAACACAGGCTGGGTCTCGGCGGGCAGGTAGGCGCGCCGAATCGGGCCCTTGACCCGTTCCACCCGCACCAGCGATCGATACGCGACATCTCCCATTCTTCACCTCAGGACAATGGTGGCACGTTATGCAGTTCCGCGCCGCGAACGAAAAGCTCCACCTCTGTGGAATACGGACCGCGCACAACCATGTGGTCGCCGGGGCCGGCCAGATAGAGCGGCAGGGGCGAACCGGTGAGCACGATCTGGCCGGGCGCAAGCGAATCTCCCATTGACGCGAAGTGCCTGGCCACTTCGGCAACCGACGCGCCGGGGCCCCCGCGAATGGCGCTGCCGGCCGCCGATCCCAGAAGTTCGCCGTTGCGAAACACAGAGATGGGCGAGCGGCCGAATTCCGCGAGGTCGGCATGTGAAATCTCGAGCGACGGCAGGATGACGCCGGCGTGCAGCGCGTTGTTCGCGATCAGTTCCTGCGACGTCCGAACGGCTCCGCGAAAAAGCGCGTTGTGCAGCTCGATGACGGGGAAAACGGCGGCAACGCCAAGGTCCGCGCCTAGGCGGACTGCCAGTTCGCCTTCAATGGCGAGGGACGAGAAGAGCGCCGCATCGAGCACGGCGCCGGTGCGGTGCAGCTCGGTTGCAAAGATGTAGCCGAACACTGGCCGGTCAAGGCCCAGTTGCTGCTGCACGGCCTCGCTGAGACAACCGATCTTATAACCCGCGATGGCCTCGCCCCGGGCAGAGCGCAGGGTGGCCACCTGCCGCTGCACCTCAAATGCCTCGGCGATGCTGAGCGTCGGGCCGCAATTCTCGAAGATGCGGCCCGGCTGATGGGAATCGTAGTCCGCCAACTGCCGGCGGGCAATCTCCGCGATGGAGGGCAGCGCCACTTCTGGTATCACCCTACCACGGGCAAAACGCGCCGGTAACTTGCGCGCCCCGATCGCCGCTTCTCGAATGCCCGGCCTTCGTATCAGCCCTGCTCGGCCGGCCACATCACGCGCGCAATCGCACCCGCCATTTGCTTCCATCTGGACTCCTCGGCAAGCAGTTGCCTCTTTCCCGCCGCTGTCAGCCGGTAGTATTTGAATTCGCGGTTCCGGTCCTTCGCCATCTCCCATTTCGAGGACACCCAGCCCTTGCGCTCCAGCCTGTGCAGCGCTGGGTAGAGGGAGCCGTGCTCAACCTGCAGCACATCTTCCGTGGTTCGCTGGATGTGTTTCGCGATCTGGTGTCCGTGGGCAGGAGCAAACAGCAGCGTTCTCAGGATCAGCATGTCGAGCGTGCCTTGCAGCAGCTCGACCCGGTTAGAAGATTCCCTTGGCATATCGCTGGTAGATATTCTACCTTCGATCGGCATCGCCAGGGGTAGACGTCCAGCCGTCGATCCGGGTAGCCCGCGGCCGGGCTGTTTACAAGCCCGCCTTTTGCCACAGGTCGTCCACGCGACGCTTCACTTCGGCGGACATTTCGATGACGCCTGGCCACGGCCTGGAGAAGCCTTCTCCGGGCCATTTCTTCGTGGCGTCGATCCCCATTTTAGATCCGTAGTCGGGGAGGCGGCTGGAATGATCGAGTGAATCGACCGGTCCCATCGCAAACTCGATGTCACGCTGGGGGTCGATGTTGTTGAGCGCCTTCCATGCCACTTCGCTATAGTTCTGCACGTCCACGTCTTCGTCGACGACGACGATGACCTTGGAGAACATGGCCTGACCGGTTCCCCAGATGGAGTGCATCACCTTGCGGGCATGCCCCGGATAAGACTTGCGGATTTTGACCAGGATGAGGTTGTGGAACACGCCCTCGGGCGGCATGGCGATATCGCGGACTTCCGGCAACTGGAGGCGCATCAAAGGAAGAAAGATGCGTTCGATAGCCTTGCCCATGTAGTAGTCCTCCATGGGCGGCGGTCCCACGATGGTGGTCGCGTAAATGGGTTCCTGGCGCTGGGTGATGCAGGTGACGTGAAACACGGGGTATTCGCCGGCAAGGGAGTAGAAGCCGGTATGGTCGCCGAACGGTCCTTCGGTGCGCAATTCGCCCAGTTCCACGTAGCCTTCGAGGACGATCTCGGCATTGGCCGGCACTTCGAGGTCGCAGGTGCGGCACTTCACCATTTCCACGGGGCTCTGGCGAAGGAAGCCGGCGATCATCATCTCATCGAGGTCGGGCGGCAGGGGCAGAATCGCGGAATACATGGTGGCAGGGTCGGAGCCGATGGCCACGGCCACGTCCATGCGGGTGCGGCCGTGCTGGCGCATGCGGCGGTAGTGCTCGGCCCCCTGCTTGTGCGTCTGCCAGTGCATGCCGGCGGTGCGCTCGTCGAAAACCTGCATGCGGTACATGCCGCAGTTTCGCTTGCCGGTGTCGGGATTGCGCGAGAAAACGAGTGGCAGCGTGATGAAGCGGCCGGCGTCCTCGGGCCAGCACTGCAGCACGGGATAGTCGAGCAGGGAGAAGTTTTCGGTCTTCACCACCTCCTGGCAATCGCCTTTGGAAACCACCTTGGGAAAGAAGGCGCCCATTTCGGCCAGTTTCGGTAGCATTTTCAGCTTGCCGAGAAGGCCTTCGGGCATGCGCATTTCGAGGAATTCGACGATACGGTCGGCCACTTCCTGGACGGATTGCACCTCCAGCGCCAGTTCCATACGGCGCATCGAGGCGAAGGAGTTGATGAGCACCGGCATGGAGTAGCCCTTGGGTTTTTCAAAGAGCAGCGCGGGACCGGTGCGCTTCACGGCGCGATCGGCGAACTCCGTGATTTCAAGCACCGGGTCCACTTCGAAGGGGACGCGCTTCAGCTCTTTATTTTTTTCGAGGACGCGTATGAAGTCACGCAGGTCGCGATGTGCCATAGATGGGGTCTGACTACCAGTATCAACTAATCGCGAAGCTCGGCTATCATTGGGTTTAATACCAGTACATCTCAAGGAGATTGAATGTTTAACCGAGTTGCCTTCGTCACGGGTGCGAGCCGCGGGATTGGACGGGCGATATCGCTGACGCTCTGCCGCGCGGGGTTCGACATCGTGGTGGCCTCGCCGGAAATCGAGAAGAACGAGGAGGTGGCGGAGGAGATTCGCGCCTGCAGTGGTGAGGCGGTCACCATGAACCTGGATGTCACATCGCAGGAATCGATCAAAGAGGTGTTCAGCAAGACCCTGGCCGATAAGAGCCGGATTGACGTGCTGGTGAATAATGCCGGGATCGCTCGGGACGGGCTGGCGGTACGGATGAAACAGGCGGATTGGGATCTGGTGTTGAAGGTCAACCTGGGGGGCGCATTTCATTGCACCCAGCAGGTACTGCCGACGATGATGCGGAACCGCTGGGGGCGGATCATCAATATCGCCTCGGTGGTGGGGCAAGCGGGGAGCGCGGGCCAGGCCAACTATGCCGCATCCAAAGCGGGCCTCATCGGGATGACCAAGGCGCTGGCGCAGGAAATGGCCAGCCGGTCGATCACGGTGAATGCGATTGCGCCGGGGTACATTCAGACGGACATGACGAACGCGCTGCCCGAAGAGGTCCGGCAAAAGATTCTTGCGGCTGTTCCGCTGGGACGAATGGGGAAGCCCGAGGACGTGGCGGCGGCGGTGAAATTCCTGGCCAGTGAGGACGCTTCCTACATCACGGGCCACGTGCTTTCGGTAAACGGCGGAATGTACATGTAAGGCGGGACGCGTCGTGGCTTGGGAACCGGACACCGGAATCGGGGGAGGGGCACACCGCTTCCCTACAACCAGGCAGACTCTGATCGACGCCGCGGGGAAGGGAGGTCCCGCGGGGCGCGAGGCGTTTTCCGCGGTTGCGGCCGTTTATTGGAAACCGGCGTACAAACACGTGCGAATCCGGTGGCGGCGCTCCAACGAGGAAGCCAAGGACCTGGTGCAGGGCTTCTTCATCGCGCTGATCGAGGACGACATTCTCGCCCGGTTCGACCCGGAGAAGGCGCGACTCCGCACCTACCTGCGCAGTTGCCTGGACCACTTCGTGCTGAAGCAGGATGAATCGGCGACGCGACTCAAGCGGGGCGGCGGAGCGGCATTCACCTCCTTCGATTTCGAAGCCGCTGATCGCGAGTTGGCGGCGTCCGCGCCTTCGCCCGAGGACGTGTTTTTCCGGGAATGGCAGCGCGAGATGTTTGCGCTGGCCCTGGACGACCTGCGTACGTTCTGCGATTCCAAGGGCAAGCAGGTTCAACACGCGATTTTCACCCGTTACGATTTGGCTGAGGGCGCGCGTCCGGGTTACGCGGAACTGGCGGCGGAATACGGGATTCCGGCAACGTCGGTAACCAACTACCTGGCCTGGACACGGCGCGAGTTGCGGCGACTGGCGCTCGAGCGGCTGAACGGCATCACCAGCGGCGACCGCGAGAGCCGGGCCGAACTGCGGTTTCTTTTCGGCACGCCATGAGCTTCGTTCCCGACGGCACGCTCGATCATCTGCGCAACCTGGCGGAGGGAGACGCTCCGGCGGCGCGCTACGAGCTGGGGCCGGAGATCGGGCGCGGCGGCATGGGGGTGGTGTACGAGGCCCGGGATACGTGGCTCGACCGCGCCGTCGCTCTGAAGGTGGTGGAAGCGCAACCCGAACCGGCGGGGGAAGCGAAGACTCTGGCGCAGCTCGAGCATCCCGGCCTGGTACCGGTTTACGACGCGGGCACGCTGCCCGATGGCCGGCCGTTTTACGCGATGCGGCTGGTTAGGGGGCGGCGCCTGGACGAGTTTCTGCGCGAGGAGGCGGGAGTTCCGGCGCGGCTGCGGATCTTCGAAAAGGTGTGCGAGGCCGTGGCCTTTGCTCACGACCGCGGCATCATTCACTGCGATCTCAAGCCGCAGAACATCATGGTGGGCGGTTACGGCGAGGTTTTCGTGCTGGACTGGGGTGTGGCGCGGCGGACCGGCATCGATGGCGCGGCGTTCGGGACGCCGCGCTACATGGCCCCTGAACGCGAAGGGCTGGACGCGCGCGCCGACGTGTTCGCGCTGGGTCGGATCCTGGAGGATATGGCCGGTGAGGGGACGCGTCCGCCGCTGGCCTCCATCATTCGCAAGTCGCTCGCGGAGCGGCGCGAAGACCGGTACGCCCGCGTGCAGGCGCTCGCGTCCGACGTGGCCTGCTATCTGGATGGACTTGCGGTTAGCGCGCACCGCGACACGGCCTGGGAGCGAACGGCGCGATTTGTCCGGCGAAACCAGATCCTGCTGCTGCTTGTGGGGTCCTATCTCGTGGTAAAGTTGGCGATGTTTTGGCTGGCGCGGCGATGAAAACGAAAGTTCTTACGGCAGCGCCGTAAAGGAAACTGCTCCGGCACGGAATAGAAGTCTGGAGGTGGCTGGAATGAACAAACCGGTAGTAGGCATCGTCGCGGGCGCAATTCTCGGCGCTATCGACGGCGCGACGGCGTGGTTTACGCCGGCGGTTCGCGACCAGGTGACGATGATCATGGCCGCGTCGTCGGTGAAGGGGATGATTGTCGGCGTGCTGAGCGGACTGATTGCCCGGAAGGTGAATTCGAACCCTATCGGTATCGCTTCGGGCGCGGCTCTCGGACTTTTTTTTGCTTACATTGTGGCCGCCATGCCGTCTGAAACGGGAGAACACTACTACCTGCAGATCATGCTGCCGGGATTTGTCGTGGGCGCCATCACGGGATTCCTGACGCAACGCCTGGGCACGCAGACACAACTACAAGGAGCGAGACATGCCAAGACCAACGCACTTTGAGATTCCCGCCGAAAACGTCGAGCGGGCGATCGATTTCTATTCCACCGTTTTCGGCTGGAAGTTTCAAAAATGGGACGGGCCGATGCCCTACTGGATGATCACGACCGGACCCGAAAGCGAGCCCGGCATTAACGGCGGACTGCTGCAACGGAGTGACCCTTCGCAACCGCCGGTCAACACCATTGTGGTGGAGGACCTGGATAAGACGCTGGAGGCCGCGACAGCGAAGGGAGCAAAGCTCGCCGTACCGAAGATGGCGGTGCCGGGCGTTGGCTGGCTGGCCTATTGCCTGGATACGGAGGGCATCATGTTCGGGGTGATGCAGTCCGACATGAACGCCAAATGATCCGTTAAAGTAGGGTTGTGACCCGCCGCACCGCTCTTCTTCTGGCCTGCGCCCCGGTACTCCGGTCGGCGCAGGCCTTCGACCTGTGGTCCGCTCCTTCCGAAGTCCGGACCGTGGAGTCCGGGCACAATCTCAAGCTGACGGGAACCAACGACGGAGAGTTTTACCGGGCCAAGCTCGCCAATCCCGGTCCTGCTACCGTCCACGTTAAGGAAATATCGCTCTTTCGAATTACGCACAATCTGCCGGACGAAACGGCGCTCTACGGCGAGAGCTTCCAAATGCTTTCGCAGACGGCAGGCACGCTCGGCACGCCGGTCGATCTCGGCTACAACGAGCTGACGCACTACCGCATTCCGCAGCCGGCGGACGCAAAAGTCGTGACCGGGCTGCTGACCCTCACGCCTCCGGGCGAGTCTCCCCTGCTCCTCGGTTTTACTTCCTGCCGGCGCTTCAACGGGCGGTTCTACCTTCGGCCAAAATCGATCGAGGTGGTGCTGGACGCGGAAGGCCTGGCGCTGGCGCCGGGAGAGACGTGGGACCTCGAAGAATTCCTGTTCACGCGCGGCGAGGAACGGCCGGTGCTGCTGGCGCGGCTGGCCGAACGGATTGCCGTGAACCATCCGCCGCTGCGATGGCCGAGCCCGCCGGCCGGCTGGTGTTCCTGGTACTGTTTCGGCGCGCGTGTGACGGCGAAGAACGTGATGGACAACCTGGCCGCCATTGCGCGCGACGTGCCGCAGCTCAAGTACGTGCAGATCGACGACGGCTACCAGCGGGCGATGGGCGACTGGCTGGAAACGGGAGCGGCTTTCGGGGGCGACATTCGCGGCGTTCTCCAGGCGATTCGGAAGCAGGGGTTCGAGCCCGCGCTATGGGTGGCGCCGTTCGTTGCCGAAAAGGGGTCGCACCTGTTTGAGCAGCACCCCGACTGGTTCATGAAGGGGAACGACGGGCAGCCGCTGCCATCGGACCGGGTCACGTTTCAGGGCTGGCGACGCGGTCCCTGGTATGCGCTGGACGGAACGCACCCGGAGGCGCAGCGGCACCTCGAGTCGGTTTTCCGCACGATGCGGCAGGACTGGGGGGTGACCTATTTCAAGATGGACGCGAACTTCTGGGGGGCGATGCACGGGGGGCGGCTGTTCGACCCAAAAGCGACACGCATTGAAGCCTACCGCCGCGGGATGCAGGCGCTCCGGAGGGGCGCCGACGACGCGTTTCTGCTGGGCTGCAATCACCCGTTGTGGGCGTCCTTCGGACTGATTCACGGGTCGCGCAGCTCCGCGGATATCAAGCGCGATTGGGCCACGTTCCGAAAGGTCGCATCACAGAACCTGAACCGCAACTGGCAAAACGGCCGGCTCTGGTGGAACGACCCGGACGCGGTCACGGTCAGCGGCACGCTGCCGGAAAACGAGTACCGGTTTCATGTCACAATGGCGCTCGCGTCGGGCGGCATGGTGCTTTCCGGCGACGATTTGTCTACGCTGGCGCCGGCTCGCGAGGAGCTGTTGAAAAAGCTGCTGCCCCCGACGGGCATGGCGGCGGAATTCGAAAGCGATTCACTGCGGATGGGCGTGGTGCATCTGAAGGACCAGGACCTGGTGTGTGTGTTGAATTGGGAATCGAAGCCGGTTTCGATTCCGGTGAAGGTAGCGCGGCCATCGAAGGTGCGGGATCTGTGGTCGGGGCGCGATTTCGGGCGGCGCGAAAAATCGGTGGACCTGGAACTGGCGCCTCACGAAGGCACGGTGCTGGTGGTGGAGCCGGCGTGAACCACGATCCTAGTGGAAGTTGTGCGATTCGGCGGCGGCCCCCGACCGCAGGCCTCGAACCTTCGCGGCCTTGATCGAGATGACGCCGTCCAAATTCTGAAGCACGCCTTCGATCAGCAAGTACGGTTCGCCCAGCACTTCAAATTTGAAGCGGTCGAAGGTATCCGGGGTGACGATCGCGTTCATAATGCCGGTTTCGTCTTCGAGACTCAGAAAGACGAACCCGTTGGCGGTGCCCGGCCGCTGCCGCACGATCACCGACCCGGCGATGCGGACGATGCGGCCGTTGCGGATCGCCGTCAGATCCGAGGCGCGTTTCACTCCGAGCGCGTTCATTTCGGCGCGGCGGAAGGCCATCGGATGGCGGCCCACGGTGAGCCCGGTGCCGCGGTAATCGGCCCACAGGCGTTCCTCGGTGTCCATGGGCGCGAGCGGCGACGGCTCGCCCTTTTCCTCCAGCGTTTCGAGCAGCGGGCCAACCGGAAGCACGGCGCGCTGCGTCTGCCAGAGGGCGTCGCGGCGGTGCAGGCGATCGAGCGAATTGAGCGCGCCGATCTCCGCCAGGCGGTTCATCTCGTCTTTGCGGAGCTCCGGAACACGCAACGCAAGATCGTCCACGCTCGAGAAGGGGCGGCGCGCGACAATCGCCCTCCCCGCCTCCTCGCGCAGTCCCCGGGCATACCGCAATCCCAGCCGTAGAACCGGCTTCCCGCCTCGCTCCACCTTGCATTCCCAGTCCGAGCGCGCGACGTCCACCGGCAGCACACGCAGCCCGTGGCGCTGCGCGTCCTTGATCAGAATCGCGGGCGAATAGAAGCCCATTGGCTGGTTGTTCAGCATGGCGCAGGTGAAAGCGGCCAGGTAGCGGCATTTCAGATACGCGCTCGCATACGCGATGAGGGCGAAGCTGGCGGCGTGCGATTCGGGAAACCCGTACAAGGCGAACGCGGTGATGGAATGGACGATGGCGTCCTGCACCTTCCCGTGAATGCCGTTGCGCTGCATGCCCTCACGCAGTTTCACTTCGATCTCAGCCATGCGTTTTTCCGAGCGTTTGAAGCCGAAGGCGCGGCGCAGATCCTCCGCCTGCCCGCCGGTGAAGCCGGCCGCGATCATCGCCATGCGCAATAGCTGCTCCTGAAACAGGGGCACGCCGAGCGTCCGCTGGAGCACCGGCTCGAGCGACGGATGGAGGCAGTCCGGCACTTCCCTCCCCTGCCGGCGATTGAGGTAAGGGTGCACCATCTTGCCCACAATGGGTCCGGGCCGGATAATCGCCACCTGCACCACGATGTCGTAAAACCGGCGCGGCATCATGCGCGGCAGCGAGGCCATTTGCGCCCGGCTTTCCACCTGGAACATGCCCACCGTGTCGGCGGTTTGCAGGGCGGCGTAGACGTCTGGATCGTCGGGCGGCAGGCGGGCGAGGTCCACTTCTTCGCCATACACTTCCGGCACCAGCTTGATGGTATCTTCGAGCACCGCCATCATGCCCAGGCCGAGCAGGTCCACCTTGATGATGCCCATATCGGCGCAATCTTCCTTGTCCCACTGCACAACCACGCGGCCGGGCATGGTGGCGGGTTCGAGCGGCACCACCGAATCGAGCTGGCCCTGGCAGATCACCATGCCGCCGGAGTGCTGGCCGAGGTGGCGCGGCAGGTCCTGCGCCATTTTGTAAAGCTCGAAAAATTTGCGCACGCGCGGATTGTGCATGTCGAAGCCGGCTTCGCGGAACTGCCGTTCGGCGGTATCGTTCGGGTCCTTCCATTCCCAGGCGCGGACCAGGCCCGAGAGCTTCTCGAGAGACGTGATCTCGAAGCCGAGCGCCTTGCCCACCTCGCGCGCGGCGGACCGGCCGCGATATGTGATGACATTGGCCGTCATGGCCGCGCCGAGCCGGCCGAAGCGCTGGTAGACGTACTGAATGGCGCGCTCGCGTTTGTCGCCGCTGGGCAGGTCGATATCGATATCGGGCCATTCGCCGCGCTCTTCGGAAAGGAAGCGTTCGAACAGCAGGTCCATGCCCACCGGATCGACGGCGGTGATCTGGAGCGCGTAGCACACCGCCGAGTTGGCGGCCGAGCCGCGGCCCTGCGCCAGGATGTCGTTTTCGCGGCAGAAGCGCACAATGTCCCAAACGATCAGAAAATAACCGGCGAGTTTCAACTTCTCGATGAGCGCCAGCTCGCGCTCGATCTGCAAACGGGCGCGCTCGTGGTACGGGCGGTAGCGCAGCCGCGCGCCCTCCCCGGCCAGGTAGCGCAGAAACGATATCTCCGTATGGCCCTCGGGCACCGGGTAGTGGGGGAATTCGTAGCCAAGGTCGGCCAGGGTGAAGTCGAGGCGCGAGGAGATTTCGCGCGTGGCGGCGAGCGCTTCGGGCAGGTCGGCGAACAGGCGCGCCATCTCGACGGGCGATTTGACGTGCCGCTCCGCATTGCGCTCGAGCAGGCGGCCGGCTGCAGGCAGCGTGACATGATTGCGCACGCAGGTGAACACATCGAGCAGTTCGCGCTGCGCGGGCGATGCGTAGGCGGGCGCGTTGGCGGCCACCAGCGGGATGCCCAGGCTGCGCGCGCGGGCGATGATGGCCTGGTTTTCCGCTTCCTCTTCCCGTAGGTGATGGCGCTGGATTTCGGCGTAGAGATGGCCGCGGCGGAAGATGCCGAGCAGTTGCTCGTCCGGATGGCGTGTGATGCAGAGCAGGCCCTGGGAAAATTCGGCGAGCTCTTCGGGGGTGGCCGCGCCTTTGCCTTTTTCGGCGCGCAGCTTCATGCGCGTCACCAGCCGGCACAGGTTGCGGTAGCCTTCGCGATTTTCCACCAGCAGCGGATACGAACGGCCGTTCGTGCAGGTGATCTCCGACCCGATATGCGCGCGCACCCCCGCCTTTTGCGCCGCCATGTGGAAACGCGCCGCGCCGTAGACGCCGTTGCGGTCCACAATGGCCATGGCGGGCATTTCGTAATGCGCGCAGGCGCCCGCCAGTTCCTCCGGCAGGCAGGAGCCTTCGAGGAAGCTGAATGCGGAGCGCGCATGAAGCTCAATAAAACTTTCCATCGTCCGGCCCCGGAACCTCGCCAAAGACGTCAGTCATAGGCGCCCTGCACAAACCAGCCCCGGGCTTCGCAATGAACCCGGTACAAGGCGCCGTCGGAAAGCGCGATATCCCACTCGTCGCGCTGCCAGGGGTCATTCGTCCACCAGTCGCCCGCAGTCCGCCACGGCCCTGCCAGGTTCACTACCCGGCCGCGAATTCCCTGGGCCGCAACATGCGCGGGCTGCCCGGAAGCGAGCGCCACCCGCGCCGGCCGCGGGGGACGGAACAGCCGCAGCGCGAGCCGTGGCTGCGCCGGCCTGGCCTCCACAACCGCTCCGCCGCGCGCGGGGCCGAAACTTGTAAGCCGGAACGCGTCGGGCCGGTGCGTATCCACCAGCGAGGGCGAGCCTACGCGGTTCTCGCCCACCACCGCCTTGATGCGCGCCACCGTCAATTCGAGCTTCACCGGCTCGGGCGCAAGCGGCACGAACAACCCGCTCTGCGCGGCCTGCGGCTTAACCGGATTAACGGCAAGCCGCAGATGCACCACCGGGGCCGGCGGCGGGTGGGCGGAAAGATCCAGGTGCATCAGCTTCAAAAAGGCCTTGGTGTCTAGCGAAGGTACCGGCAGGCGCAGGCGCCGCTCGTGCGTGGCGCGGTTCTCCAGCCCGAGCACGAGATGCAGCTCGTCGGTAGCCAGCGCGCGCGTGGCCAGGCGAGTAGCCAGGCCGTTGAGCAGCCGCGCTAGCAAAAATGCCAGCGGATCCAGCAGTTCCACCGGATATTCCAGTTCGATCTCGTCTTCGAACCTCGGCGGCTCGGTGAGCGGCAGCAGTTTGCGAACCGCTTCACCGCGCGACAGTTCGCGCAGGTGAAGTCCTTCCGGGCCGAGCCGTTCGGCGATGCCGAGCGGGGGCAGCGCGGCCAATTCCTGAAACCGCCGGATGCCCCAGCGTTCGAGCGTTTCGGCAAGGTCCGGGGTGGGGGCAAGCAGGGCGAGCGAGAGCGGTCCCAGGAACTTGGCCTCGTCGCCCTGCGGGATGATGCTGACGCCGGAAAATCCGCGGGCGGCGCAGATGGCGGCGTCGGGATTGGCGGCGAGGGCGATGGCGGCGGCGACGCCGGTTTCCGAGGCGCGGCGCGCGATGGCGGCGGCAATATCCTGCGGGAGGCCGAACAGCAGGTCGAGGCCGGAAACGTCCAGCGTGACCACGCCGGGCGCGGTCTGCTCCACAAGCGGGGAGAAGTCGAAGGCGAGCGCGGTCAGATTCCCTTTGCCGTGAAGACAGGCGAACATGTCCTGCTCCTTTCCGTGGAAGCGGCGCGAACCGCGATGCCGCGCAGCAGGCGCGCGGACGGAATATCGCCGGACCAGGCGGCGCGCTCGCGGCAGCACTCGATCTGCAAAGAGGCGCAGGTCCTGGCATTCGACCGCTGCGCCAGCGCCACCAGAACGGTGGGCGTATGTTCCACCGCGCGGCGCAGGCGGAACCATGAGGTGAGCGAGATCCGTCGCGCGGTTTCGGGCGGCGTGTCGCCGAGGTCCAGGGCCACCAGGCCGAACCCCCCGCCCTGGATGAGCAGGTCGGCCGCCTTCAGGGCCTGCTCGGCGGAATGGACGCAACGAACCCAAAGCAGCGACGGGAGATGGACACCGGCCGCCGCTGCCGAAGCCGGGTCGAAGCTGTCTTCGGCGTCGATCAGCGCACAGGATTCCTGCCGCGCCGTGGCCTCCGCCAGCAGGGCGTGGAGCAGAGTGGTGCGGCCGGACGAGGCGGGCCCCAGAATTTCGGTGAGTGCGCCACGGGGGGCGGCGATGCCGGGAATTCCCGTAGGGAGGAGCTCCGGAGCGGGGCGAAACTGCCAGTCGAGGGGAGCGCCGAGAATCGCATCGAACTTTTGTCTGAGGGCAGCCGTATTCGCCATTTCTTCGCCTGTACTTAATTTTTACCGCGCTGGCGGGAGATGTCAATAGGGGGGGAGGCCGGGCCGCACGCGTTCGCTCCATTTGTGCGCGGTGATATATATTAGGGCTCATGAATCGTCGAAGCCTGTTGAAGGCCATCGGTGCCAGCGCCATGGCGGTCACCGCTCGGGAAGCGAAGGCGCAGGAGCAGGCCGCGCGTGTCACGCGCGGCCTGCCTACGCCCAAGATCAAGGATGTGCAGGTGATCGCGACGGCACCCGCCGGCTTGCGCCTCACCGTGGTCAAGGTGGTCACGGATCAGGACGGACTCTACGGATACGGCTGCGGGACCTACACGCAGCGCGCCGACCTGGTCAACGAAGCGGTCACGCGATATCTGAAGCCGTTCCTGGTGGGCAAGCCGGCGGACCGCATCGACGATACCTGGCAGGCCTGCTACAACAGCTCCTACTGGCGCAACGGTCCCACGCTCAATAACGCCATCAGCGGGGTGGACCAGGCGCTTTGGGATATCAAGGGTCGGCAGGCGAACATGCCGGTGTATCAACTGGTCGGCGGCAAGTGCCGAGAGGCCGCTGCCTGCTACAGCCATGCCTCCGGCGCCGACATCGCGCGCTGCATCGACTCGGCGAAACAGATCATGTCGCGCGGATTCAAATACGTGCGCGTGCAGGTAGGAGTGCCGGGCATGGCCAGCTACGGCTCGGGCGGCGCCGGCGGCCGGGCGCAGGCGCTCCACACCTCGCCGGTGTTTGACCCCGCGGCGCAGTTCCGCTATTCGCTGAAGCTGATCGAGGAGTCGCGCAAGCAATTGGGCGAAGAAGTGGAGCTGCTGCACGACATGCACGAGCGCTACACCCCCAACCAGGGCGTGCAGTTCGCCAAGGCGGTGGAACCGTTCCGCCTGTTCTTCCTCGAAGATCCGCTGTCCCCTGAAGACATCGCCTATTTCCGTCAGATCCGCCAGCAATGCGCGACGCCGATCGCCATGGGCGAGCTGTTCAACAGCCCGCACGAATGGTCGCCGCTTATCCAGGAACGGCTGATCGACTTCATCCGCATCCACGTTTCGCAAGCGGGCGGATTCACTCCCTGCCGCAAGATTGCGGCCATGGCTGAACTGTTCGGCGTGCGCACGGCTTGGCACGGGCCCGGCGATGTCTCGCCCATTGGCCACGCCGCCAACGTGACCCTGGACGTCACCTGCTACAACTTCGGCGTTCAGGAATACTCCGGGTTTAATCAAAACGTGCAGGAAGTCTTCCACGGTTGTCCGGTTGTCAAAGACGGCTACCTGTACCCGAACGAAGCGCCGGGCTGGGGAATCGAGGTGGACGAAAAGGCCGCCGCGAAATTCCCCTTCGGCACCGGCGAGCGCGGAGAGCGGCAGACGATGAACGGCGGATGGGGCGAAGTGCGCCTGCCCGACGGCACCATCATCAAGCAATAGAAAACCCGGTGCCATCAACCTGCCGCTAAGGCGGAAGCTGCCACGGCGGTCCCGTGTTCACGGACGGGGCTCGCGTGGCTCATCGCGCTGCTGCCCAGGCAAAACCACCATCGCTTCATTGACCGGCAGGTGGTGCCGGTTCCCGTGTTCATGATCGCGCGCCGACCGCCGCCATCTCGTAGGTGATCCGGAGCGGGAAGGGCCGCTCAGCCTCGGATTCCTGCGCTGCTTGCTGGCCGTGGGCGAGGCGGGGGCGGGCCCGGTTTCGTGAAGCTGTGGGGCGCGGACGTGCCGTACGGAATGCGGCCGTATGGGCGATGGAGCACGATTCTTCATTCGGCGTCGCGGAACTGGTGCGGCCCGGCACGGGGAGCGGAGGGTCGCGGCCCGGAAACTGCAACAACTACGGGCAAGGCGCCGGGCACTCGCCTCCGGCGTTTGAAAGAGGCACTTATAATGAAAACCGCTCTGGCGCTCGTATTTCTGGTGGCGATCGCGGCTCCGGCCGCCGGTCCGCAGGCCGCGAAGCAGCCGCACCCGAACACCCTGCCGCGCGAGGAATCGCAGCAGGAAATCAAAAAACTGGGTTCGGTTACCTGGGACATTCAAAGCCACAGGCTGCTCTGGACCGTGCAAAAAGGCTCCGTGGTGAACGGGGAATTCCTGGCTACTTCGGAGGAACAGTATGAGATCTCGCCGGACGAGGCCACCATGCTGTTCGCCGACGAGGCGCGCGGCTTCGACAACGCCGAGGCCGTCTCGCTGCACCGCCTGCTGGATGTGCTGAGCTTGTATTGCGCGGAAAGCGTGGTCTGGTGGGACCAGGGCCAAGGCGTACCGCTCGATCCCAAAACGCACACATCCAAACCCGCGCAGCCGCCCGCCAGACACGCGCGACCCGACAGCAAGGCTGACCCCCAGCCGTTGAAGGTACGGCAGCCGGAAGAGAAGGCGCCCGCGCGCAAATATCACATTCCGGAAAACCACATCGTGGCGATGAACCGGTGGTGATGACGAGGGTGCTATCATTTTCTCTGCTTGCGTCGCTCTTGTGCATCTCGTGCGGCGCGGAGGACAAACACCGGCCCACAAGCTACCGCTTCGAGGCCACGGCGTATTCCATCGAAGGAACCACGAAGTCCGGACTCGAAGCGCAACACGGCCTGATCGCGGCCGACCCGCGCTGGCTTCCCATCGGCACCGAAGTGCAGATCAGCGGCGCAGGACGGTACTCGGGCCGCTACCTGGTGGCGGACACCGGCCGTGAAATCAAGGGCCAGGAGGTGGATATCTACCTGCCCGACGATGCGGCCGCCAAACGATTCGGCCGCAAGCAAATTCATCTCCGCGTCTTGAAATGGGGCGACGGGCAGTCCCTCCGGTAAGCGCTAAAAAACCATGTCGGCGGCGTCCGTGCCCCGCTCACGGCACCAGTCCAGGTAAAGCCGTCCGTAGCTGGCGGTGATGTAGTCGGGCTCGCCGTAGCCCAGCCGCCGCGCCGTGCGGTCGATCCAGGCGGGCGTCCCTTCCAGTTCCATGAACGTGCCGATCGGCGTTTCGTCGAGCGTGGCCACTCCGGCGCTCGACGGCCGCTTGTATTCGGTGCGATATTTTTCATATCGAAACACGGGCTCGAGGCCCACGCGCTCGAAGATGACCAGCATGGTGTCGGCGTCCGGAATCTCGAGCTCCCGCTCCTCACGCGATTTGTGCTTGCCGGTGAGGGGCGGCCCTTTGTACGTCAGGGTCATGCGCTTCCCCGCCCTGCGGATCCTCAATAGGCAGGAGGCGGAGCGAAGGGCCCGGCCCGCGGTATCGAGCACGGTGTTGACCTCGTAGACTCTGCGCTTCCAAACGCGGAAGCCCGCTTGCGCCAGCCGTCTGCGCAGCGCGCGCATATCGGCCACCTTGAGCTTGATTTCGGTTTCGTTCGGGCCGGTTGCCATCGAAGCGCCTACTGCTCCTTGTCGCCTTCGTGATGCTTCAGGAAATCTTCGTCGATCGGCTTCCTCCCACGGAAGCCCTCTTCGAGGCCGTGCCAGTATTCGATCGCCGGCTCTCCAAGCTTCCAGCAGAGGTAGACTTCCGTGCCCCGGAAGAGCGACGGAAAATCGAGTAGGCCGGAATCCAGATCTTTGATGACGCAGCCGAAGCCCTGGATCTCTTCGATGACCTCGCGCAACTGGCGCACGGCGCCTTCGCGGCGGCTGCGGGATCCGAGGATCCGCTGCCGGTCCACCACCATGCCGCCGGATTTGGAGACGCGGTCCGCGAATGCCTGGATTTCACCCTCGGCCTCGTCGAACTCCGCCTTGAGCGCAACGGCGCGCTGAAGGAGCCGGCCAACCTGCGGCAGCAGCCGGCCCGCTTCTTCGACCGTGAATCGACGCGGCATCGGGAAGGATGAACGTCTCTAAACGCCTGAAACCTGAATGGACATCGACCGGCTGCGAGGGCCGTCGAACTCGGCCAGAATGATACTCTGCCAAGTGCCCAAAAGCACAGCCGAATTGCGCACCTGAAGGCACAGGCTCTGGCCCATGATCATGCCGCGAAGGTGCGAATCGGCGTTCTGCCGCTCGCAATCCGAGTACGCGGGATCGTTGTGACGGAAATAATCTTCGCGCTTCACCAGGTCCTCCAGAAAGGCGCGGACATCGTGCAGGAGCGCGTCCTGCCATTCGTTAATGAATACAGCCGTCGTTGTGTGAAGGGACTGCAGGTGAACAATGCCATCGCGAATCCCGCTTTTGCGCACAATGTCGTTGATGCGGTCCGTGACGTTGAGCAACTGCATCCGGTCGCTGGTGATCCAGTCCACAACCCGGTTGAAGATTTTGAACGCGGCAGGCGAGGGCCCGGGAGCGCAGGTTTCCCCGGCCTCCTCGATGTCCACCACCTTCGCATTGGCTGAACTCATTTCCTACCCCTTTCCCTGTAATGCTCAGACAGGCTACCGAGATTGGTTCGATTATAGCGAATCCGTCTTTACTATAAGGCAAAGTGCATTACGATGTAAAGCGAAATGGGATCGAGTCTATCGGGCGACACCGGCGCCGTAGTGAGATTCCACGTATGCGTCCAGAATGGCGATGAATTCTTCCACGATGCGGTCCCCCTTGAGCGTCATGGCCAACCGCCCGTCGATGAAAACGGGAGCCTTCGGTTCTTCGGCGGTTCCGGGTAGCGAGATGCCGATGTGCGAGTGTTTGGATTCGCCCGGCCCGTTGACGACGCAGCCCATCACCGCCACCTTCATGGCCTCGACTCCAGTGTGCGTGGCCTTCCACCGCGGCATCTGCTCGCGAAGATAGGTTTGAATCTGGTCTGCCATTTCCTGAAAAAACGTGCTGGTAGTGCGGCCGCAACCCGGGCAGGCGGTGACCTGCGGGGTGAAGTTGCGGATCCCCAGCGACTGCAGGATCTGTTGGGAGACGATGACCTCCTCGGTCCGGTCGCCGTTAGGCATGGGAGTGAGAGAGGTGCGGATTGTGTCGCCGATGCCATCCTGCAGCAGCGGCGCCAGGGCGGCGGTGGTTGCCACGATTCCCTTGCTGCCCATGCCGGCTTCCGTGAGGCCGAGATGCAGCGGATAATCGCAGACCGCGGCCAGGGCGCGGTAGACGTCGATCAGGTCCTGCACGCCGCTCACCTTGGCGCTAAGGATGATCTGGTCGCGCCGGAGGCCGTAGGACTCCGCGGCTTTGGCCGATTCGACGGCGCTCACCACCATCGCATCCAAGGTCACCTCGCGCGCGTCCTTGGGGTCCGGCCGCCGCGAATTCTCGTCCATGAGCCGCGTCAGCAGCGCCGCATCGAGCGAGCCCCAGTTGACGCCGATGCGCACCGGCTTGCTGTACTCGACCGCCACCTCGATCATGGTGCGGAAGTTATCGTCGGTCTTCCGGCCGATGTTGACGTTGCCGGGATTGATGCGGTATTTCGCCAGGGCGCGCGCGCACTCCGGAAATTTCTTGAGCAGAATGTGGCCGTTGTAATGGAAGTCGCCGATGATGGGGACGCGCATCCCGAACTGGTCCAGCGTGCTCACGATCTTCGGCACCGCGACCGCGGCCTGCTCGGTGTTGACGGTGACGCGCACCAGTTCGGACCCGGCACGCTTCAGGTCCATAACCTGGTTGACGGTGCCCGTTACATCCGCCGTGTCGGTGTTGGTCATGGACTGGACGACGATCGGGTACTCGCCTCCGACCTTGACGCCGCCCACATCTACAGCCACCGCCGCACGGCGAGGTTTCACAGCCATTCCCTTTTCTTGCCTCCGAGTGAATTCTTAATTTTACCAAGCCGGCGAAACACACATCAGGCAGGCTGTTCGGACTGAGAATAGAGAGCCCAGGCGCTGGCGAGATCCTGCACCACGTGGCCTAGGGATTTATACACGGTGATTTCTTCCGGCGAGCGGCGACCCTCGATTTCGCCGGCAAGCACCTGGCCGATCTCGCCGATTATGTGGCTGTCGCCGACCAGGCCCGCCGCGCGGGCGCGAAGGAATTCGGCGCCCTGGCGAAGCACCCCTTCGCGGCTGTCGGCAAAGAACCGGGAGCGGACCACCAGGTCTTCGTCCACTTCAGCCGGCCCCGCATAACTCGAGCCGACCACGTTGACATGCGTGCCGGGCCGCACCCAGGCGCCCTTCAAAATCGGTTCGGAGGCGGCAGTGACGGTGCAGACGATCGCAGCCCCAGCCACGGCTTCCTCCGCGCTGGCGGCAGCGGCGAACGGCACGCCGAGTTCGCTGTGCATCCGCGCGGCAAACTCCCTGGCGCGCTCCATGGAACGTCCCCAGACCGCGATGCACTCGATCTCGCGCACGCGGGAAATGGCGCGCGCGTGCGTGGCGGCCTGCTCGCCGTAGCCGAGGATGGCCATGCGGCGCGCGTCGGGACGCGCGAGCGCGGCGGTGGCCACGGCACTGGCGGCGGCGGTTCGGATGGCCGTAATTTCGCCCGCGTGCGCCGCGCAAACGGGCGCTCCCGTATCCGGATCGAAGAGGATGACCAGCCCCTGGTGCGACTGCCGTCCTTTGGCGAAGTTCTCGTGAAATACGCTGATCAGCTTGGCCCCGAAAGGCGCCTGCGGACCGAGCGCGCCGGGCATGATTCCGAACAGGCGCCCATCGGAGAGGGGAAGAATGGACCGCAGATGCTGCAGCGTTTCGCCCTTCGAGAACGCGATCATGGCCTCGCGCACGATGGGAATGCACAACTCGTAGGTAAGTCGCCGCGCGACTTCCTCACGGCCGATAAATCGTATCCGCAGTTCTGTGATGGTTCAGCCTCAATGGAGAGAGGACGCTTCGGGCATCGCCCGGCAAGATCATTGTAGCCCCCTGTGATCCCCGGCTTCTTGTACTTCCGGTGTGTGGGTGATACGCCGGAGCCGTGGCCGCCGGCGATTGTACGCTCCATGGGATCGCTCTGGGCCCAGAGCTCGGCTGCGCCACTTTCCGAATCCGCCAAGCCGGGCAGATCCTGAATGCCGCTGTAAATTCGGGCAAGAACGGGAGTTCAAAATGCATTTCGGCCGATATGTAAATCTAGGCGATTCCGTCTGCGACGGGCGCCTGGTCTCGATCATCGATATGTCGCCGAAATTTATTGCCATCGCCGGTACGCTTTGTGTCGTCTTAGCGCTTCCGCTCCGCTCCCAGTCGGGAGGTTTCGGGCTTTATGAGGTATCTGCGCCAAACGCAGGGGAGGCCTATGCCGGCCAATCGGCGGTTGCCGGCGACGCCTCAACCGCCTATCTCAACCCCGCCGGCATGACCCGTCTGGGCGGCCGCCACATCCTCCTTGGCGGTCAACTCCTTCGCTTATCGATGGAATTCCAGTCCACTCCCGGCAGTTCGGGCGGCAACGCCGGACGCGCCAACGTCGTTCCGGCGGCCTATTTCGTCGCCAGCCTGACGGACCGCCTCCGGTTCGGACTCAGCTTCAACCAGCCGTTCGGCGCGGCTCTCCATTACCAGGACGATTGGGCAGGGCGCTACTTCATCCGGGAGGTCCAGTTGATTGCCATGGATCTGCGCCCGAGCCTCGCCTTCCGGGTGAATCGCAGGCTATCGGTTGGGGCGGGCCCTTCCATCCAACGCCTGTCCCTCTCCAAAACACTGGCTGTTCCCAATCTCTTCGACGCCGGCTATATCGGGGACGGTTCCCTGCATGTGGCAGTTCGCGACTGGGGAATCGGCGCTCACGCAGGCCTGCTCTTCGAGGCCGGTCCCGGCACGCGCGTGGGCGTGACTTACCGCTCGGCCACCAGGTTTCAACTGCGCGGAAGATCCTCCATGAACGGCATAGGACCCGTGATGGCCGGGTTGCTGGCTGGATCGCTCTCCGGCGTCACTCCGCTTCAACTGCCGCAGAGTGCCAACGTCAGCCTCTTTCACGCGCTCACGTACCGCCTTGCCCTTCTTGCTGACGGCGGTTGGACCAACTGGCGTCATTTCGGACAACAAACGTCAAAGCTGCCGGATGGCAGCGCGATCGCAACAGATGCCAACTGGCGGGATACCTGGCGGGCGGGCGCCGGCGTTCGCTATCGGCTGCGCCCGAAACTCGGACTGCAGGCCGGTGCGTCCTTCGACAGCTCGCCGGTCTCGGATTGGAACCGGACTCCGGAGGTTCCGGTAAGTCGCCAAATCCGTTTGGCGGCGGGGGTAAGATACACGCTGACTCCATCCCTCACGCTGGGCGCAAGCTATACCCATCTCGATTTGGGAAGCGCTCGGATCGTCAACCTGCAAGATCCAATGGCCGGATCCCTCTCGGGACGCTATTCCTCGGCCCGGCTGCCGATTCTGGCGTTCACCTTGACGGTGTCGCCGCATGAACGGTCTTCTGACGGGCTATGACCGCCCGCCCGGCCAAAATGCGGTACTGGCTTTTTTGGCCCAGGCATCTGTGGCACGCAGGGTCGCGCCCGGTCGATCTGGATGGGATTCCCGGCTACAACAGGCGCCACCAAAAGCGGTTGTCCACGCTGCTCTGGATTTCGATCGGCATTCTGGCGGGCTGGGTCGGCCTGCATCAGGTCGTCGCCCCCGATATCGGTACGCGTTCGCTGCTTTGGCTCGGCGGGTGTGTCATCCCGCATAGCGTGTTGGTCTGCCTGAGCTTCAGCCGCCTGAAACCCTCCTGGAGAGAGTACGTTGCAGTGTACGGCTTGGCCGTAGCCTACATGCCACTCCAGGTGCTGTTTTCCATCAGTCGCAGTGCCGCCGCTCCATATCTGCTCGCGGGCACGTCCTTCCTGTTCCTGATCGTCTGCAATCTCATGATGAGGTTTCGGTTCAGGAATGCCGTAACGGCCTCGCTCTACATCGGCGGAGTCGGGGTGTGGCTGTTCGCCGGCCAGGCGGGCTCCCAAAACATGGTGCAGTGCTTCGCGATTTGCACTCTTCTGGTTTCTGTCTCCACCCTCTACGTCAACCGCGCCATCGGGACCGACGAAATGCACTACGCGCGGTTGGAACAACATTTTCGCCTCGTGCTTTCGGGCGGCAAACGCGATCTTTGGGAATTCGATTCCGCCATCCGGATCGTCAGAGTCGTCCCGTGGAACGCCAGCCCTTCGCAGCCTCCGCTGTCCTACGCTTATGATGCCTACCTATCCCTGATTCATCCCCAATACCGTCCGGCGTTGATTCGCGCGATCGACGACACCGTCGCAGGACGCGCCGATAGCTTCAACCTGGAGTTCGAGATGCGCCCGGCCGGGCAGGCCGGCTGGAGGTGGTTTCAACTTTCCGGCCATCGGAGCCAGCGCAACGCCAATGGCGCCGCCGCCAGGATCGTCGGCACCGCATGTGATGTGACCGATAGAAAGTCCCTTCACGCCGAGGCGGAGCGACGGTCGCGTGAATTCGAGCGGGCGGCGCGAGAGAAAGCCGAGTTCCTGGCAAACATCAGCCACAACATTCGTACACCGCTCAATGCGGTCATCGGTGCCACGGCCGTGCTGGCCGCCGACGATCTCCGCGACGAAGTCCGGGAAATGGTGGACACCATTCAGGCCAGCGCGCAGCTTTTGCTGACGGTTCTGAACGATGTCCTCAATCTAAATACCTCCGATCAAACTATCCCGCAACTGGAGCCGGTGCCCTTCAACCCCCATGAACTGCTTCGACGCTGCTGCCAGTTGATGGGCCCTCTGGCGCTGCAGAAGAAGCTCGAGCTCCGCCTCTCGATTTCGCCGGAGGTGAGTTCCAGCCTGTCGGGTGACGCGGTTCGTCTGCGACAGGTATTAATCAACCTGCTCTCCAACGCCGTCAAGTTCACCGACAGTGGTTCGGTTTGCCTGTCCGCCTCGCTGGAGGCTTCTTCCGAGCCGGCAGTCCAGTCGATCGCATTTGCGGTGAGCGATACAGGCGTGGGCATCGGCGAACAAGCGCAACGTTCCCTGTTCGAACGGTTCGAGCAATTGCATCCGCGGGAGATCTCCGGTCCCGCCGGGAGCGGGCTGGGGCTGGCCATCTCACAACGGCTGGTGGGAGCGATGGGCGGGGCCATCCGGTATCGGGGCCAGCCGGGCTCGGGAAGCACCTTCTCCTTCACGCTGGGATTTCCCGTCGCGTCTGAGACCGCCACCAAGAGGGCAGAGACCTTGCCGCGGGCTCCCCAGACCATTTTGCCGGCGGCGCCGCTTTGCGTCTTGGTAGCCGAGGACAATCCCATCAACCAGCGCGTGCTCGCCGGCATGCTCCAGCGCCTGCACTGCGAGGTTCATTTGGCGGCAAACGGCGCGGATGCAGTCGCAGCCTGCCACGCCCGCAGCTTCGACATCATTCTCATGGACTGTGACATGCCTGTGCTGGACGGTCTGGAAGCGACCCGGAGAATTCGCCAACTGCCGCGGTTTGCGCGGGTGCCCATTATCGCGGCCACCGCCCACGTCCTGCCTGCGAACATCGACGCGTGCTTTCAAGCGGGCATGTCGGACACACTAACGAAGCCCATCACCCTTCCGCGCCTCACGGCAGCTTTGGCGCGGGGGGCTGCCTGCTCCCAGCCGGCTTTCCAAAGGAGCAGCGCTTGATCCGAGTAACCGCTTCAATTCGCGCCATCCTGGCAACGCTTGCCCCCGCACGGCAGCGCAACCACCTGGGCCATTTCGAAGACGCGGAGACCCGTCAGGGCCGCCGCCTTGCTCACTATACGAGTGCGTGCGTGGCAGTCATTCTTGTATGCCTGGTGCAAGATTCCTTGGTCGTCCCCGATGTGTTCCCTTCCATTGTCCTGTGGGCCCTCGGCCTTGCGGCGCCCCTGCTGGCAATTGGCAGCTTCCTGGCGCATCGCGGCCGGCGGGCGGCGTCCGAGCTTGCTGTGCTGGTCGCGTTTAGTAGCCTGCCGCTTTGGGCGTTCTGGCTCCTGGGCTCGAGCCGGACCGACCAGCGTGTGCTGGCGCTCTACGGGTTGACCCACTGTTTCCTCATGTTCATCTGGTATAACGCCACTTTCGGTGTCCGGCTCTGGAGGCCGGTCCTTTGTTACGTCATCGTTTGCATCGCCGGAATTGGAATGTTCCTGAGGCTGGGCGCGCTTTCGTGGCAGATCGAATTCTCATTGGGCCTACTCGTGTTGTCCGCCGCGGTCATGGCTCTCCTGTCGAACGTCTTCATGCATAGGGACGAGCACAGCTTCGTCTCGGAGGGCGGCCATCTGCTCGCCGCGATCGCGGCAGGACGGCACGATCTCTGGGCTTATGACATTCCATCCGGTCGCGTCGACGTGCTGCACGCCGCACCGTCAGGCCCCGAACGCAGCTCCGGAATGACGCATGAACAGTATCTGGCCCTGGTTCATCCGGACGATCGCCAATATGTTCTCGAGTCCTTCCGGAGTTGCATCGAACTCGGTGAGTCTCGAGCGCCGTACCAGTATCGCCTGGCCAACCAATCCTCCGGGGATTGCTGCTGGCACGAGGGGATCGGCAAGGTGGTGGAGCGCGACTTGAGCGGCAAGCCTCTGACGGTGCTGGGTATGACGAATAACATCAGCGATAGCAAACAGCTCACCCGGCAACTTCAAGAGCACGCCGAAGCCATCGCCCGCGCCACCCGCGCAAAATCGGAGTTCCTGGCCACCATGAGCCATGAAATCCGCACACCGCTAAACGGCATTCTGGGCATGGCCTCCCTGCTGGCGGACGCGGACCTCTCCCCCGGCAAGGCCGAAATGGTCTCCATCATCCGTGGGAGCGGAACCGCCCTGTTGCAGATCCTGAACGATGTCCTCGACTACAGCAAAATCGAAGCCGGCAAGCTGTCTCTCGCCAAAGCCCCCTTCGAGGTCCGGCAGATTGCCCGGCACTGCATGCAGCGCATCGACTCCTTGGCGCAAAACAAATCGCTCGCCACCGGTCTGACGGTGGCGGCGGACGTGCCCCTCTGGCTGTCCGGCGATGCGGTTCAACTCAGCACCATCCTGATGCACCTGCTTTCAAACGCCGTCAAATTCACCAGTGCCGGACGGCTGGATCTGTCGATCTTCACGGGCGGGCCGCCCGCCCGCGGGCCCGGCACCGAAGCAGTCGAGACTCTCGTATTCGAGGTCCGCGATACGGGAATCGGCATGGACGACGAGTCCCGGAATCGACTGTTCTCCCCATTTACCCAGGGGCGCGGGCAGGGATTTACGGGGGAATGTGGCGTTGGTCTCGGCCTGGCTATCGCGAGACGGTTAGTGGAAGCATTCGGCGGCTCGATTGGCTTCTCGAGTGAGATCGGCCGTGGAACCTGCTTCACGGTCACGCTGCCCTTTGCCGTTTGCCCGCCGCCGCCCGCGCCCGAGCCGGCATCCGGCAAAACACCTCGCGTCGATGGCGTCCGGATTCTTGTCGCCGAAGACAATCCGGTCAATCAGGTTGTTTTAGTGAAGATGTTGCAGCGAATGGGATACTCGCCCTCCCTGGTTAACAACGGGCTGGAGGCCGTGCAGGCGGCCAAAGGAGGCGACTTCGACCTGATTCTCATGGATTGCGAGATGCCGGTTCTGGACGGCCTGGAAGCCACGCGGCAGATCCGCGCGGTTCCAGCCCTGCGGCTGCCCATCATCGCGTTAAGCGCCCACAGTCGCACTGACCAGGAAACGCTCGCCATGGCTGCCGGCATGTCCGGCTATCTCACCAAACCTGTCACGCAGGAGGGATTGCGCGACCAGTTGTGCCGCTGGCTTTAGCCCGCGACGACACGTTTTCCTCCGCCCGCCTGCGAGCCGCGGCAAGCGGCTGCGGTCAAATGGCCTGCCCAGCCACGCCCGACTTGCCGGTGAACTCACGCAGAGCCGGAAGTAAACTGTCTGTGGGCAAGTTGACCTAACGCACATGACCGGCCGCGTCCCGAGTTAATCTCACGCACCCGGAAGGCCAACGACGTTCTGTTGCGGGCGAAGTCAAGTCGACGTGTCGCCCTACCCGCGGAGTACGCCATGGGTCCCGCGTGGATCGTTCGCCACCTGGAATGGATCCAGGCAGACGGTTCTGTCCAGGTAGGAAGTAGATCCTCGGATGCCAAACTCGTGGCAATGCCATTCCTTTGGATTCCAGCTGGATTGATAATCTAGCTGGACGAAGAGACTGCTTACTGTAGTATCAAGGCGGCCACCCCAAGAAAGCTCAGCACTCGGGCTATCGTCATCGACTCTCTTGGGGCGACCCCGTTCCAACCGGCGCCGGGCGCATTCAACGCCGCGGCGGCGATCCGCCGCAGCATCCCGCGAAACATTATTTCATGAACGGGCCAGAGCAGATACCAATACAGCAGACCTACCAGTCCGTGCGGCTCGAAAGAGGCGATCTGCCGGAGAATGGTGGACCGCCCTTTCGCTTCCGCACGGAACTCCAGCCATGCCCGCCCCGGGACTCGCATCTCCGCCAGTAGCCGCAACCGCCTGCCGGGCTCGTAAATCTGCACGCGCCAGAAATCCAACGTGCTCCCCGGTACCGGAATCTCCGGGTCGGGCCGGCCGCGCCGCATCCCCACACCGCCGATCATCAAATCGAGCAGTCCCCGGACTCTCCACAACCAGTTGCCGAAATACCAGCCGGTTCGCCCGCCGATGCGGCCAACCGGGGCGAACGCCTGCTCCCGAGAAAGCGGCACGATGAGTTCCTGTACGTTGCTCAGAACAGCCGGCCCGGGCTCGGCCGCCTTGGCCCATACCCCGGGACACCCCGCGTCCGACCAGCGGGTTTCGGCCAAGCCCAGGTCTTCGTTGGCGAGCGCGCGCTCTACCGCACGCGCGTGCCCCACGGGCCGGACTTTGAACGTGCGGGCCGCCTCCGGACGTTCCACCACGCTGGGAGTGCGGACGCTCTCGATGAGGAAGCGGCCGATCGAGGCGTAAACCGGCGTGACCAGCGTCAGCCAGCGGCTCGATAGCCCCGGGCTGAGAAACGGGACCGCGAGAAACCAGCGGCGCAGCTTCATCTGCCGCGCATATTCCTGCATCATCCCGAGGTAAGAAGTAATGTCGGCTCCGCCGATTTCGACGATCAATCCGTCGGGCGCCTCCACTGCAACCGACTCGACCAGGTACGCGACCACGTCCTCGATCGCGATCGGCTGCGCAGCCGTGTGGACCCAACGAGGCGTCACCATGACAGGAAGCCGATCGACCAGCGCGCGAATCAGTTCAAACGAAGCGCTACCCGAGCCGATCACGACCGACGCCCGAAACTCGACCACCGGAACCCCGCCCTCCCGTAGAATGTTGCCCGTCTCCATGCGGCTCCGCAAGTGAGGCGAAAGGTCGCTTCCGTGGGCGAGCCCGCCGAAAAAGACGATCCGCCGCACCCCGGCATCGCGGGCCGCCCTCGCAAAGTTCCGAGCCGCCTCGCTTTCCAGGCGTTCGAACTCCCGCCCCGAGTGCATCGCGTGAACGAGATAGAAAGCCGTGTCCACACCGGCAAATAGCGGGCCCAGAGATGCCGGCTGGAGCAGGTCCCCGGTACGACTTGCGTACCAGGGGCTACCCGCCCGCGCAACATCTCCGGGTTCCTGCACAGGCACCGGACTGCAATCGATTGCCGTTCCAGTGCCTTCAGCAGGCGGCCGCCGATGTACCCTGTCGCTCCGGTCAGCAAAAGCATGCGCTTACCGTTATTTGGGGAGAAGCACCGTATCGACGACGTGAATTACGCCGTTGCTGGCGGCGATGTCGGTCTTCGTCACGTGAGCGTTGTTGACCATCACTCCTCCGTTTTTTACGTCGATGGTTAGACTCCCGCCCTCGAGGGTCTTGGCGGAATGAAGCTTGACGACGTCTTTGGCCGTCACCTGCCCAGCCACCACGTGGTAGGTGAGAATCTTCTGAAGCTGCCCTTTGTTCTCCGGCTTGAGCAGGTTTTCGAGCGTCCCCGGCGGCAGCTTCGCGAAAGCCTCGTCGGTAGGCGCGAAGACTGTAAACGGCCCTGGTCCTTTCAAGTCGTCCACGAGTCCGGCTGCTTTCACGGCAGCCACCAGGGTGTTGAATTGACCGGCGGCCGCGGCGTCGACAAGATCCGCCGCGGAGGCCTTGGAAACCATGGACAGAGCCGCAACTCCGGCCAGCAGAAAAGGCAAATGATTCGTCATTTTTCGTCCCTCACTCTCTTTCAGAAATCCAAATTTCCCGAGTCTCTAGCGCGTTCATGCGCGGGCGTCCGCCGCGGTGGGATACCAGCGGCGCTGAATCGATTTCCACGTCAAAGCCTGGTAGACGCCGGACAAACCCACCAAGCTGTAAACTACGCTGCTCAACGCGGAGGTCTCGCCGAACTTCATGCCGAAAACGGCCGCGACGAGATCGAAGTGAAGCACGCCGACCAGGCCCCAGTTCAGCGCGCCGACGATCACCAGCGCGGCTGCGATAACGTCAAGTTTCTTCATATCGTTTTTCCCTCTGTCTTCCGGGTTGTTTCTCCCCGGCATGTTTTGAGCTTAAAGAAAATGTGTTTTACTGTAAAGATTCCAGGAAAAGTGTTTTTCCTGCAGAGAAAAAGCCGGGTGTAAGCGATCCCGCGAGGAAAACGATCTTTATGAAGGAATCGAAAACCATAGCCGAAGGGCTGAACAAGTACGCAATCGGCGCAAAATTGAGACGGCTTCGCCTCCGCAAAAGCATGGGGCTGGTGGAATTGAGCAAGCATACAGGCCTCTCGCCGGCATTGCTTTCCAAGCTGGAGCGGGATGTGATGCATCCGACCCTGCCGACGCTCTTGCGGATCTCGATGGTCTTCAGCGTAGACTTGGATTACTTCTTCGTTCAAGAACCGAAGCCGGTTTTGGAGATCGTCCGCAAAGGCGAGCGCATGCGGTTCCCCGATTCACCGGGGGAAAAGAAGACCAGCTATCATTTCGAGAGCCTCGACTTCCCCGTTCCGCAGCGCGCCTTCAACTCTTACCTGGCGGAGTTCGAAGCGCACGAACTGAAGGACAACCGCTTCCACCGGCACCCCGGCATCGAACTTCTGTACGTGATCTCCGGCAAGTTGGAATTGCACATTCAGGACGCCAAGCATGAGTTGTCTGAAGGCGATGCGGTCTACTTCGATTCCAACACGCCGCATGCTTATCGCAGGGGCGGAGCAAAGCGAACCATGGCTCTGGTTGTGACCACGAACGTCGACCGTCCCGCATGACCGAACAGGTACCCCGAAGGAGAGAATGGAATGAAGAGGGGAATACGATGAAAGCTGTCCGGCTGCACCGCGCGGGAGATCCCGCAACGCTGAAGTTGGAAGAGATCGACGCTCCCCGGCCCGCCGCCGGGGAGCTGCTCATTCGCGTCATAGCCGCCGGAGTCACGCCGTCCGAGCTTGGCTGGTATCCGACGGCGCACGATCGGAACGGCGGCAGCCGCACACTGCCCGTTCCGGGGCACGAGTTTTCAGGCATCGTGGAGGCGGTCGGGGAAGGGGTCGCGAAGACATCTCTGGGCGATTCGGTATACGGCATGAACGACTGGTTTCGCGACGGGGCCATGGCCGGGTTCTGCCTCACGAACCTGGAATCGGTTGCGCCCAAGCCGCGAACGCTCGATCACGCCGGCGCCGCCGCCGTCCCCATCGGGGCGCTGACCGCCTGGCAGGGGCTGTTCGACCGGGCAGCCCTCGAACCCGGCGAACGGCTGGTGGTGCACGGGGGCGCAGGCGCGGTGGGGACCTTCGCCGTGCAGTTGGGCCGGTGGCGCGGCGCGCACGTCATCGCCACCGCGTCCGCCGCGAACAGCGAGTTTGTTCGCGGACTGGGCGCGATGGAAGTGGTCGACTCCCGCACGGGCCTGTTCGAAGACGAGGTGGGCAAGGTGGACGTGGTCTTCGACACGGTCGGCGGCGAGACCCTGCGGCGGTCGTGGGATGTTCTCGAGAGCGGCGGGCGTATGGTGACGATCGCCTCTTCGGTTTCGGCCGGCACAAATGCGCGCGACAAGAGCGCGTTCTTCATCGTGGAACCGAAGCGCAGCCAGTTGGCGCGCGTCGCCGAACTGATCGACGCCGCGGCCCTTCGTCCGTTTGTGGAGGCGGTGGTGCCGCTGTCGGAGGCGGCCGACGCATTCGCCGGACGGGCCGCGAGCCATCCGCACCGGGGCAAGGTGGTAGTACGGATCGACGCCGAACCTTGAGCCTTAATTCGTTTTGGCCCTTTGACGGAGCCGCGCTTTCAGGTACTGTCCGGTGTGGGATTGTTTGCAGGCTGCCACCTGCTCGGGCGTTCCCGTAACCACCACTTCGCCGCCGGCATGCCCACCTTCGGGACCCAGGTCCACGATGTAATCGGCCGTCTTGATCACGTCCAGGTGATGCTCGATGACCAGGACCGTGTGGCCCGCGTCCACCAGGCGGTTGAGGCAATCGAGCAGGCGCTCGACGTCGGCCAGATGCAGGCCGGTGGTGGGCTCATCGAGGATGTAGATCGTGTGTTTGGAGCGCTGAAGCCTGGCCAGTTCGCTTGCGATCTTGATGCGCTGCGCCTCACCCCCGGAAAGCGTCGTCGCGGACTGGCCGAGGGTCAGATAGCCGAGACCGAGGTCGTTCAACACTTCGATCTTCCGGCTGACGGAAGGCTCGGAGGCGAAGAAACCCACGCCCTCTTCCACCGGCATGTTCAGCATGTCGGTAATGGTCTTCCCGTGCCACGTCACTTCCAGCGTCTCCGGGCCGAAACGGGCGCCCTTGCAAGCGCCGCAGGTCACTTCCACATCCGGCATGAAGTAAAGCTGGGTGGTGATTACGCCTTCGCCCTGGCACTCCTCGCAGCGCCCGCCCTTGACGTTGAAGCTGAAGCGGCCGGCCTTGTACCCGCGTTCCACCGAAAGCGGCGCGCGCGTGAACAAGTCGCGGATACCGTCGTAGAAACCGATGTAGGTGGCCGGATTCGACCGGCTGTTGCGGCCGATCGGGGACTGGTCGATGTTGACGACTTTATGTACATGCTCGATGCCTTCGACGCCGTCGTGCGCGCCCGGCAGTGCGCGCGTATCCACCAGGTGCTTCCAGAGGGCCTTGTAAAGGACTTCATTGACGAGCGTGCTCTTGCCCGAGCCGGACGCGCCGGTAACCGCCACCAGCGCCCCGAGTGGAAACGTCACGTCGATCGATTTCAGGTTGTTTTCGCGCGCGCCGCGCACGGTCAGCCCCTAATCCGCTGGTAAGGAATTTGGGATGACCAAATCGGGCGTTCAATTGCCCGGGGCGGCGGTGGTTGTGAGTAATCCCATCAGTGTCAGGTGAGCGAAGATGAGGAGATAGCCGCAGGCAGACTCAGCAGATTAGGTTATGCGGCGGCAAGACGATTTCGGGCACGTTTTTCCTCCAGAAGTGCTCTGCAAATCCGCCGGTAAGGAACTGCGGATGTCAGGACTAGGCCCAAACCGGAAGCGAGGTCATAGCTGATAGAAACTCGGCCAGCCGAGTCGCGCTCATGGCCAGCCGCAGCATCGTCTTGCGAGCGTGCTGCACCAATCGACCCGCCGTATTGAAAAACAGAAACCGCAGGCGTTTGGGGCGGGCTTGCAGCAGTTCGGCGGGCAAGGCTAGGCGCTTCAGCGCGGTTAGCGTGTTGTACGTCAGCACCGCCAGGCGTAGCCATGCCGCATTGGCCCCGAATCTCCCGCACGGCAACACTCCCGCGGAGAGCTCATTCTTGAGGACGTCATGCACCGCTTCGATCGTCCCGGCTTTCTCCCGGTGCCACTGCAACAGCCGTGCTGGCTTCCATTCCCGAATATTGCTCACCACCGCGAAGTGCTTCACTTGCGTGCCGTCGTTCAACAGGACGCCCTGTCGCGGGCGTATCCGTATCGCGACATATCGCAACGGTTGCAGTTCCTTGTGTTCGCTGTGCTCGTTGGGTACAAACGTCACATCCGCGCACTCACGGGTCACTTCCGCATCGTGCTTGCCATAGGCTTCCCACTGCGCTTCCGGCACTGCCTCCACTGCCTGGCGAAGCGCTGGACTCATGCGCGCGCTGACTCCAAAGCCGATGAAGCCCTGCGGTCCTTCCAGCCGCTTCTCATCCCGCAGCCAATCGAGCAGTTCGTGTTCGTGGCACGCCGAGTCCCCCCGAAAGTAATACTCGTTCACCGTCGAAGGCAGGGACGCAAAGGCAGCCTTCGCCACCGGTAGTCCCTGATACGCCGCGGGCACGTTGCCATCCAGAAACTCGTCGGCCAGCACCAGGTTCATTTCCGCCCAGACCGCCAACATGGGTTGATAGCAGCGCTCGCCCTCATAGCCGCGCAGTGCCTCCTGCTTGCGGCTCTCGATGATCGTGGCATCCTGGTCCACGGTCGCAATCCTCTGCTCTGGACAACGCCGTCCCACTTCCTGCACTACCTCGCGATTGACCAGCCCAAGCCCGCTCAATGCCGCGTTCTCGCCGGGAATATAAGCCTTCATTCCCAGCAAAGTGCACTGCTGCTTGGCGTCGTCAATGCGACTCTCATCGTGAAACTCATACAGGAAATTCCGCGCCGCTCCCGGCGAAGGCAGCTCATGTCCCAATATGGATGCCAGCCCAGCGTCGGCACGCAACTGGTCGAAGTCGTCCAGACAATCTCCGCCCACGCCGTTGAGCACCACGAAGCTCTCCACGAAGGTGGCTTCGTCGTAACCGCGATCCCGCTTCTTGATGTGGATGTGGCGCGCCACGCTCTGCGCTACGCCGAGCGACCGCAATGTCCGAATCAGCACCGCCGCTCCGCCGTAGGAGGTTAACCGCTCCGTGGCCGGCTCAGCATCGATCTCAAAGAGAAACTCGCTCTCGGCAGGGGACGGTCTTGAACGCTTCAGCACTGCTTCGAGTATGCGGCTTTGGAAACACCAATTGGTGATTTGGCTTTCACTTCCTTGTTTGCCCGCCGACCTCTCCCCACGCCGGCGCGCCAGCATTCCGTTCACTTCTACCCTGCGGTCTCCCCCTCACCCGTTCTCCTTACCAGCGGATTAGGTCAGCGTCTTGCCGTTGCTTTTCCGGCGCACTTTGGGAGCGGCGATCGAGCGCCGGCCCGAGAGGAATTGTCCGGTGGGCGAGCTTTCGCAGCGCAGGACGTCTTCGAGCTTCCCCTGCACCACCACGGTGCCGCCATGAATTCCCGGACCCGGTCCCATTTCGACAATGTGGTCGGCAGCGCGGATGGTGTCCTCGTCATGCTCCACCACGATGACCGTATTGCCGATGTCGCGAAGGTTCTCAAGCGTCGCAATCATCTTCACGTTGTCCTTCGGGTGCAGCCCGATGCTCGGCTCGTCCAGCACGTACAGCATGCCCATCAGGCCCGAGCCGATCTGGGTGGACAAACGGATGCGCTGCGATTCGCCGCCGGATAAGGTGGCGGAGCGGCGATTGAGATTGAGGTAGTCGAGCCCGATGCCGAGCAGCAGCTCCACGCGGGCGCGGATTTCGTTCAACACCTGACGGCCCGCGCCGGCCCCGCGTCCGGCGGGCTTGAGTCCGCCGAGAAAGCGGAACAGCTCGTCGAAATTGAGATTGCCGGTGTCGTGAATGGATTTTCCGTCGATGGTGAAGAGCAGCCGCGTGGCGCGCAGCCGCGCTCCTCCGCAATCCGGGCAGGTGCGCTCCACCATCACTTTGTCCAGCCACTCTTCCATTCCGGAGCTGGCCTCGCCGCGCTGCCGGTAGCGGCGGTAGTGGCGCTCGATGCGGCGGGCAATGCCTCCGAAGCCGACTTCGTGGTTCTCCCACTCCTCCCGCTTCACCTTGGCACCGGGGGGCACCGCGATCCGCAGCTTTTTGTCGATGCCGTACAGAATCGCCAGGCGGGCCTTCTCGGGCAGCTTTTCCCAGGCCGTTTCGAGAGAAAAACCGAGCTTCTGCGCCAGGCTGTACATGACGCGGCCGTCCCAGGTATCGGGGTTGTACTTGAACGCCTCGCGCAGAAGGCACCCTCCCAGGATGCTGCGTCTCGGGTCCGGCACCAGCAGTTCGGGATGCGTGATCTTGTGAACGCCGAGGCCACCGCAGGTGCGGCAGGCGCTCTCGGGGTTGTTGAACATGAAGAACTCGGGCTCGATGCCGCCGTAAACGAAATGGTGGGTGGGGCTGCACAGCGACTTGTAGAAGCGCGCGGCTTCGGCGGGAGCGGCGCCCTTCAGAACCTCCACCTGGATCAGCCCGTCGCCCACCAGCAGGGCCGCGGCAATCCCGGCTTTGATGGCCTTTTCGTGCGCGGGGCCAGTCACGAACCGGTCCACCACCGCGTCCATATGCTTCACGGAAGTTTCGTCCAGCGCCACTTCGGCGGAGAGGTCGATCCGGCGGCCATCCACGATCAGCTCGCGGCACCCCTTCTTGCGGATTTCGGTGAAGACGAAGTCCAGTTCCTCGCCGTACACCTTGAATACCGGCGCGCGCAGCTCGACGGCCGCGCCCGCGGGCAGGGACAGGATGGCTTCGAGAATCTGGTTGGGCGTTCGGCTGGCCACGCGCTCCCCGGTGCGCGGGCAGTGCGGTTCGGCGATGGTGGCGTACAGCAGGTTCAGATAGCTCGCGATGTCGGTCATGGTGCCGACCGTGGAGCGCGGGTTGTTCCCGCCGGTCTTCTGCTCGATGGAAATGACGGGCGAGAGGCCGAAAATGAAATCTACATCGGGCTTGGCCACCTGCGCGATGAAGCGTTTGGCATAGCTCGAGAGCGAATCCAGGTAGCGGCGCTGTCCCTCGGCGTAAATGGTGTCGAAAGCGAGGCTGGATTTGCCCGATCCCGACAGTCCGGTGACCACGGTCAGGCGGTCGCGCGGCAATTCCACCGAAATATTCTTCAGGTTATGGACGCGGGCCCCCTGCACCGCGATCGTCGTCCGGTGCGCGGCCGATCTGCGCGGCTGCGGCGATCCGCTAGAAGACGCCATCGGCCGCCCCCGCGGAGTAGAAGAATGCCAGTTCTTCCACCTCGATATTGCTCTTCTTCGTCAGCCTCACCGGCAGCGGGACTTTGCCGATCGTTTTGCGGTCGGCCAGGTATTCGCAGGCTGCGGTCGCCCCGTGGATGCCGAAGTTCCGGCGAAAATAATCCTCGATTTCCGTGGCCGAGCGCGCTTCTCCCACCTCGCGCAGGTGCTCGATGAGCGGAGCGAACAGCGAGGCTGCGCGGCTGCCGATGTATTCGTCTACCGCCCTCAGCGCGGCCTCCACGGATTTCTTGGTCTTCCTGCTGTTGAGCAGGTCGGTGTAGATCAGGTTGAAAAAACCGGGGTTCAGTTTCACGGCCTGCGGGATGGCCTCGCGGTCGAGAATCAGACGCGCGCTGAGCACTTCGATTCGGGCGAGCGAGTTCGCGGCGTAAAGCAGCCAGAGCGCGGTGTACTCGAGGTCGCCGCGGGTGAGAAACCACTTGTGAGCTTTGTAAATGGGGGGCAGCGCCGCGGCGGCGGCAGAGAAGAGCTGCGTTTGCGTGTCCCGCTCGCCGATCCGGTCCAGGGCGGCGCAGAGCGCGGCGATCGTCTCATCGTGAGTGTAGAGCAGGCGGCCCTTGGCGAGGAACGAATGGACGAAGGAGTTGCGGAGGGAGCCTTCGACGGTCTTACGGAACTCGGCCCGCGGCATGAGCAGCGCGTGCACGTTAATGCCGTCGGCGTAGAGCGCAAGGTCGCTGTTTTCCGTCTTCTTGTCGTCGATGGTGACCAGGACCAGGTCGATGTCCGATTTCGCCCACACCGTATCGTGCGAGAGGCTGCCGCACAGGATGGCGGCCAGCACCGAGCGGTCCTGCCGCACCCGGCCGATCAGGGCGTCGAGGGCGGCGGCGAAATCCTGTTGGACCGTTTTCGGCATCGACCAGAGTCTGGATTATATGCCAAAAAGGGGTGTTGGCCGGTATTCCCGCGTCAGAAAGGGGCAACGTAACAGTACCTGTCGCGAGTCGCATCATTGGAACATCGGGAGCGACGGACCTCTGACCGGGCGACGCCCACACGCGCGGATCTTCTGCGGCTGGCACGCCCATAGCACGCTACCGGCAGAGCCGAGCCGGGAACTCATCAGACGGCGGCGGTCTCGGCCCTGTTGGCCTTCGACCGGCAGCAGGGGCGGAGTCGCATGTGACACGCATCTGGGACGTGGTCACCGGAAGTGAGCCGGTGGAAGCGCAGAAAACCGCGCACGCGCCGCTAATCGAGAGCTGTTGGATCTGGTTTACCTGGCAGTGGAGAACGAACCGCGCACGCGCCGTACCTCGTGTCGCTAATGCGCGAGCGCGTGGCCAGGCGTCGTTGCCCTCCCCGGAGCGCCCGAAAACTCCTCCCGCCCCGAATGTACACGCCCTGCCGTGGATTGCGGGCCTTGACACCCGCGTGTGCAGCGCGTTATCAGTTTCTTGACCCGAACGGAGGTTGGCTTTATATGAGGATACGTTTCGCTGCCGCGGCTGCGGCCCTGGCGATGGCGCTTGCCTTCGCCCCCGATGCCGGCGCTCAGGCGCGGAAAAACGGCCGTCCCGCCACTGCCCCGGCGCCCGCAGCCGCGCAGCCCCAGAAACTCGACGAAGAGTACACCCGGCTCATCAAAGAATACTTGCAGGATCCCCGGATCAGCACCGAGCTGGTGGATCATATGCCGGCCTCGGACACCGTGCCATCGCCGCTCAAGTTCCTGGGCCGCATCCCGGGCATACCGGGCGAACTTACCTACGCTAAGGACATCAACCGCTATTACGAAGAGCTGGCCCGAATCTCGCCGCGCGCCCGCTTCTGGAAAATCGGGCAGACGGAGGAAGGCCGAGACATGGTCCTCCTCGCCATCGCCGACGAGGCCACCATCAAGGACCTGGACCGCTACAAGGACATCGCCGCCCGCCTCGGAGACCCGCGCAAAACCACCGGGGAGCAGGCCCGCGAATTCATCCGGACCGGCAAACCGATTTACTGGGCGGCCAGCGGCATTCACTCCACCGAAACCGGCGGCCCGGAGATGTTGATCGAACTGGCTTACCGCCTGATCGTCGAGGAGACGCCATTCGTTCAGGCCATCCGCAACAACGTCATCACGCTGATTACCCCGGTGATCGAGGTGGACGGCCGCGAAAAACAGGTGGACACGTATTACTTCAACAAGAAACAGCCTCAGGGAGCCATGCGCCTGCCCCTCATGTACTGGGGCAGGTACGTCCAGCACGATAATAATCGCGACGGCATGGGGCAGGTCCTCAAGTTGACCCAAAATATGGTCAAGACCCTGCTCGATTGGCACCCCACCGTCATGCACGACCTGCATGAAGCCCAAAGTTACCTGTATGTCTCCACCGGCACCGGACCTTACAATGTCTCGCTCGACCCGATTGCCGTGAACGAGTGGTGGCTGCTCGCGCAGACCGAAGTCATGGAGATGGCCAAACGCAACGTGCCCGGCGTGTTCACCTTCGGTTTCTACGACGGCTGGACTCCCAACTATCTGTTCTGGATCGCCATGACCCACAACTCCTTCGGCCGGTTTTACGAGGTGCAGAGCTACGGGCCGGATGTCAATCAGAACCTTCAGCTCGGCGCCACCGCGACCAGCCGCGAGTGGTTCCGCCCCAATCCGCCGCTGCCTTCCATCAAGTGGGGCCCCAGAAACAACACCAACATCCAGGAATCGGCGCTCCTTCTGGCCTTGAATAAGGTTGCGCAGGAGCGGCAGCTCTATCTCGAAAATTACTGGATGAAGAACAAGCGCTCCGTGGAAAAGGGCACCGCCGGACCCACCTATGCGTGGCACATCCCCGCTGCGCAGCGCCGTAAGTCGGATGCGGCGCAGATGGTCAACGATCTTCGCCGCCAGGGCGTCGAGGTGCACAAAGCCAATTCCGCCTTCACCGCCGGGTCCACCGCCGTGGCCGCCGGCGATTACATCATTCGCGCCGACCAGCCGTATCGCATCCTCGCCGACATGTACTTCAGCGTGCAAAACTATCCGCCCGCCAACCCCCGGCCCTACGACGATACCGGCTGGACCATGCAGTATATGCGGGACGTCAAACTTACTCCCGTAACCGACAAGGCGGTGCTGGACTCCGCCATGACCCTGCTGACCGCCGACGCGGTCGCGCCAGGAGGAGTTACCGGCAGCGGCCCCACCCTGGTCGTCGAGCACACCGCCGACAACGCCCTGGTGACCTTCCGCTTCAAGAATCCCGACGTCAAAATGGAGGTGGCGGAAGACGATTTCGACCTGAACGGGCATAAGTTCCGCGCCGGCGCCCTGATCGTTCCCAATGCCGACCGCGCGCGCCTCGATCCGATGCTCCGCGACCTCGGCCTTTCCGCCTGGGCCGTTCCTTCGGCGCCTTCCGTGAAGACTCATGAAAGCACCATCCCCCGCATCGGCTACATCCACTCCTGGTCGCGCACCCAGGATGAAGGTTGGGTCCGCGCCGCGCTCGACCACTACAGCGTCCCCTATACCTATTTCGCGGACCAGAAACTCCGCGAGGGAAATCTGCGCTCCCGTTACGACGTCATCGTGTATCCGCACGTGGGCGGCACGCCGCAATCCATGATCGCCGGCGTGGCGCAAACCGGCAGAATGCCGGTGCCTTACAAGAAAACGGACGCGACTCCAAACCTCGGCGGCATCGACCAATCCGACGATATCCGCGGAGGCATGGGCTTTGAAGGACTCCAGGAACTGGGCCGCTTCGTACAGGAAGGCGGCACGCTCATTACCGAAGGCTCCTCCACCACGCTCATGGCTGAATACAACCTGGGCGGCGGCGTCACCGTGGAGAATCCGGAAGACCTGTTTGCGCGCGGCACCATCCTGCGCGGCATCTTCGCCGACCTGAAAAGCCCCATCGCCTACGGCTATGAAGGCAAGGACCTGCCCATCTACTTCAACCAGGATCCCGTCTTGAACGCTGGCGCTGGAGGCGGCTTCGGCGGACGCGGCGGTCGCGGTGGCACCGGCGCCGGCACGGGGCAGACCACTACGCCCAACGCAGCGCCCCTCACCATCGCGCCGCTTGAAGGCAGCCCCGCGCCCACGGCAACCCCCGGCGGACGCGGCGGACGCGGCGGTGCCGGAGCGGGTGCCGCCGGCGCAGGACGCGGTGGTCGCGGAGGCCTCGCAAACAATGCCGAAGGCAGGCCGCGCGTGGTCGTTCAGTTCCCGCCAACCGCCTCGAATATGCTGCTTTCCGGAACCCTGGCAGGCGGCGAGGCGCTGGCCAACCGTGCCGCTGCCCTGGATATGCCCATGGGCAAGGGACACGTGGTAATGTTCGCCCTGCGCCCCTTCTGGCGCTGGCAAACCCAGGGCACTTACATGCTCGCGTTCAATGCCATTTTGAATTGGGACCACCTGGACGCCGGCAAGGCAACCCCAGCCGGTCCCGCCCCAACCACGGCGCCGGGCCAGCAGTAGCCACAAAGAGCTACGCAACTTGAAACGGAGTAATCGGGTTTGGATTATCGACTGTAAACCCCATTACCGCGCGGGCACGCCTCTCAACTTCCGTTAGACGTGCCCGCTATTTTTGTCCCGATCGGATGTAAAGCTACCCTTTTTCCGCCGATAAGTTCATCGTGGGCTGCGAAGAACTAATCGAGCGCGAAGTGATGTTTAATCGCTTCCGCAAGCTGTTGCATGAGTTATCCCGCGGAGTTGTGGCCAGGACCACATTTCAACCCTGGGAAGTGCGCATACTCCTCGATATCGAGAGTTGCGACCTGGAAAAACGGCGCCGCTCCGAAATCATGCGCCAGTATGAAAAGGCCGTCGAGCAGCAACTCGAAAACGGTCCCGGCCCGCCCCAGTTGCTCTCCGAATTCCTTCAGAGCAGAACCACCCGCCGCCCTTCGATCCGGTAACTGCCGCTCAGCACGATCCCGATCGCTTCCGAGTAAATCCGGTGCTCTTCCTTCAGGATCCGCGACGATAGTGCCTCCACATCGTCCCCGTCCAGCACCCCCACAGCCGACTGGAGAATGATCGGCCCCGCGTCCAGATACTCGTCCACAAAATGCACCGTGCAGCCGCTGATCTTTACCCCGTGCTCCAGCGCCTGGTGCTGCGCATCGAGGCCCGGAAACGCCGGCAGCAGCGACGGATGGATGTTCAATATCCGCCCCGGAAAATGCCGGATGAACGAGGCGCTCAGCAGTCGCATGAACCCCGCCAGGCAAACCACCTCCACACCGCGGCCATCCAGCTCTTCCCACAACATCCGGTCGTAAACTTCCCGGTCGAGTCCCCGCGAAGGCAGCGATACCGCATCGAGTCCCCTACGCCGCGCCGCTTCCAGTCCCGCCGCCGATGGCCGGTTCGAGATCACCACCGCAATTTCCGCGGACAGACGTCCCGCGGCCACATTGTCCGCAATCGCTTCGAAGTTCGACCCGCGGCCCGAAATCAGAATGCCGATGCGCTTCACCGGTACTCCACCCGCGGGTGCGACCGCTTGCGCGCCACCACCGAGCCGGCGCGGAACGGCCGCTCGCCCAAACCCGCCAGCAGCGCTTCCGCCTTCGCCGCCGACCGCCCGGGTACCGCCAGGATCATCCCGACCCCCAGGTTGAACGTGCGCCGGTAGTCGTCCTCCGGCACGTTGCCGATCTCGCGCAGCACCTCGAAAATCGGGGGAATGCGCCACGCTCCCGTGTCGATCTGCGCGGCCAGCCCCGCCGGCAGCATGCGCGGCGTGTTGTCCGTAATCCCGCCGCCTGTGATATGCGCGGCCCCGCGCAACAGCCGCGCCTCCATCAACGCGCGGATCGGCTTCAGATAGCTGCGGTGGACCGCCAGTAGCGCGTCCCCCACCGTCATCCCCACTTCCGGCAGCAGCGTCTTCGGGCCGTATCCCGCCACTTCGAAAAGCAGTTTGCGCGCCAGCGAATACCCGTTTGTGTGCAGGCCCGTGGAAGGCAGCGCCAGCAGCGCATCCCCTTCCTTGATGTTCTTGCCCGTGATCAAGTCCCCGCGCTCCGCCGCCCCTACAATGAAGCCCGCCAGGTCGTATTCGCCCTCCGCGTACAGGCCCGGCATCTCCGCGGTCTCCCCGCCTATCAGCGCGCATCCGTTTTCCCGGCACCCGCGCGCAATCCCGGAAACCACCGACGCCGCCACACGCGCATCCAGCTTACCCACCGCGAAATAGTCCAGGAAGAATAACGGCAGCGCGCCCTGCACGGCGATATCGTTGACACAATGGTTCACCAGGTCCTGACCCACCGTGTTATGCCGGCCCGTCAGAAACGCTACCTTCAACTTCGTCCCCACCCCGTCCGCCGAACTGATCAGCACCGGCTTCTTGTATCCGGAGAGGAGATAGGAAGCGCCGAAGCTTCCGATATCCGTCAGCACCGAGCGGCTGAATGTCTGCCGCGCGAGTTTCTTGATCGACCCGACGGCACGATCGGCCTCGTCGATGTTCACACCGGCATCGCGGTACAGCACTGTTCTCTTGGGCAAATTTCAGTATAAGTGGGCGCGGATTCGAACGCTGCGCCCCGCAACTCCGCCGCCGCGCCGCACGGACTCGGGACACGGCGATAATACCTGGATCACTCGTATGAGAAAACTCCTGTCTGTGTTGCTTTTTCTATGCGCGTGCGCCATGGCCGAAGTCCCTTCGACCTTTGCGATACGTAACGCCAGAATCATCACCGTCAGCGGGCCCGCTATCGCCAAAGGCACGGTCGTCGTACGCAACGGACTGATCGATGCCGTCGGCGAGAACGTGCCCAGCCCGGCCGAGGCCTGGATAGTCGAGGGCGAGGAGCTCACCGTTTACCCGGGATTGATCGACGCGCTCAGCACCGTCGGCGTGGCCGGAGCCGCACCCGCACCCGCAACCGGCGGCCGCGGAACCGGCGCCGGCCGGGGCGCAACCACCGTCACCGCCGGACAGCCGGCTCCCACACCTTCCCGCGGCCCCGAGGATCGGCCCGCCACTACCAGTTGGCTGGTCGCCGCCGACGATATTCAGGTCTCCGACCGCCGCATCGAAACCGTGCGCTCCGCCGGCTTCACAACCGTCGCAGCCTTCCCCACCCGCGGCATCTTCGCCGGCCAGGGCTCCCTCGTCAATCTGCTGTCCGGCGAAAAATCCGGCGAAATGGTGCTGGTGCCCTCCCTCGGCCAGTACATCACCATGAGCCGCTCGGGAAGCGGATTTCCCGTTTCCCTGATGGGCACCATCGCCTACATCCGCCAGATCTACATGGACACCGCGTACTACAAGATGGTGAAGGAGGCCTATAGCGTACAAAATTCCCGCGGCATGCAGCGGCCCGATTACGACCACGCTTTAGAGGGCGTATTGCAATCTCCCCGCATTCTCCTGCCTGCCAACCGCGTCGTCGAAATGGACCGCATGCTTCGCTTCGCCCGCGAACTCGAGCAGCCTCTGATCCTGTACGGCGGCCGCGAAGCCTACCGTCCCGAAGCTGCCGATCTGTTGAAGAAGTCCGGCGTTCCCGTGCTGGTGAGCATGCGCTGGCCGGAAAAAGCCAGGGACACAGACCCCGAGGCGGAGGACAGCCTCCGTACCCTCGAAACACGCGACAAGGCGCCCTCCGCGCCCGCCGCCCTGCTCCAGGCCGGAGTCAAGTTCGCCCTGTATTCGGACGGTTACGATCAGCCCCGCGACTTACAGCGCGCCGTCAAAAAGGCCATCGACGCGGGACTGCCTCGCGACGCGGCCATCCGCGCCCTGACCCTCTCGCCCGCCGAAATCTACGGCGTCGCCGACCGCCTCGGCAGCGTCGAAAAAGGCAAAATCGCCAACCTCGTAGTCTCGCGCGGCGATCTCTTCGACGACCGCACACGCATTGAAATGATCTTTGTGGACGGCAGGAAATATACGCCGGCCGCGGAAACTCCGGCCGCTCCGGCCGGCCGCGGAGCCGTTACTGCCGATCCGGGGGTGAATCGATGAACAAACTACTGCTCGCAGCCATCCTGGCGCTCGCCCCCGCCGGCGCGCAGACCATCGTCATTCAAAACGCCACCGTCATGACCGTAGCTAAAGGAACCTTCCAGGGTTCCATCGTCATGAAAGACGGGAAAATCGCCGAACTCGGTGAAAAGGTCATGGTGCCCCAGGGCGCCACGGTGATCGACGGGAGCAACCAGTATGTCATCCCCGGAATTATCGATTGCCACTCGCACATCGCCGGCGAAGGCGGAATCAACGAAGGAAGCGTCTCGGTTTCGTCCATGGTTGACATCCGCGACATCCTCAACCCCGAAGATATCGCCATTTACCGCGCCCTCGCCGGAGGCGTCACCACGGCCAACATTTTGCACGGCTCGGCTAACTCCATCGGCGGCAAAACGCTGCCCATCAAGATGCGCTGGGGCAAGGACGCCCAGGCATTGATCTTCGAAGGCGCCACTCCCGGCATCAAGTTCGCCCTCGGCGAAAATCCCAAGCGCGCCGGCAACCCGTCCGGCGGGCGCGGAGCGGCCCCGGTCAACGCCCGCTACCCGGCTACGCGCATGGGCGTCGAAGATGTCATTCGCGAGGCTTTCAATCAAGCCAAAGCTTACACGGCCAAATGGGACGACTATCAGGCCGCAACCGCCAAAGGCGAGACCCTGCTCCCGCCCCGTAAGGACCTGAAGCTCGAAGCGCTCAAAGAGGTCCTCGAAGGCAAGCGCTTCGTCCACGCTCACTGTTACCGCGCCGACGAGATCCTGATGCTCATCCGTGTGGCCGACGACTACGGCTTCAAGATCCGCACCTTTCAGCACGTGCTCGAAGGCTACAAAGTGGCCAAGGAGATCGTCGCGCACGGCGCCGGCGCCTCCACCTTCAGCGATTGGTGGTCCTACAAGGTCGAGGCATTCGATGCCATTCCTTACAACGCCGCTCTGATGGCGAAGAAAGGCGTCCTGGTGAGTATTCAACAGCGATGACGCCGAGTTGATGCGCCACCTGAACACCGAAGCCGGCAAAGTCATGAAGTACGGCGGTGTCACCGAGGACGAAGCTCTGGCCATGGTGACCTTGAACCCGGCCAAACAGCTCGGAATCGAGAATCGCGTGGGATCCCTCGAAGCCGGCAAAGACGCGGATATGGTTATCTACGACAAGCCGCCCTTGTCCGACTTCGCCAAGGTCCAGAAGGTGTTCATCGACGGCACCCTCTATTTCGACCGTGACAAGGAAGTCAGCGGGCGGCCCGCGCGCCAGGCCGAGAAGCACAAGCTGATCGAGAAGGAGAAACTCACACAACAGCGCACTCCGGCCGGGGGCGGCCGTGGCGGGAGGGGTGGCCAATGAGACTTTTCGCGATTCTGATTTCGAGCGCCGCCCTGGCGCTGGCGCAAGAGACGGTATTTGTTCGGAACGTCGACATATATCCGGTGAGCAGTCCGCCCCAGAAAGGCGTCTCCCTCCTGATTCAGGACGGTAAGATCGCCGGTATAGGTGCAAAGCTGCTCCCCGCCAAGGGCGTCCGCATCCTGGAAGGCAAAGGCCTCCGGGTTTATCCCGGCATGATCGACTCCGGTACCGAGCTTGGCCTGGCCGAAATAGCCTCGGTCCGCGAAACAGTCGATACGGGCGAGATCGGCGAGTTCATGCCGCAGCTTCGGGCATTAGTGGCCGTCAATCCGGAAAGCGAACATATCGGAGTTGTCCGCGTCAACGGCATTACCAGCGCCATGACTTTTCCGAGTTCGGGCAGCGGGGGCGGCGGCCGCTTCGGCGGCGGCGCGGGCCAGCTTATCTCCGGACAGGCCGCGCTGATTCACACCGACGGCTGGACCTGGGAAGACATGGAAATCAACCGCTCGGCTGCTGTGCACTTGCTCTTCCCAACTCTCGGCCGCGGCGGCCGCGGCGGCGGGCAAGCCGTCCCAGATAGCGTAAACCAGTTGCTGGGCGCAATCGGCGCCAGTGGCTACACCCAGCAAAAACGGAACTACGAGCAACAGCTTGCCAAACTCAACGCCTTCTTCGAAGATGCCAGAAAGTACCAGAAGGCCAAGTCCGCCAACCCGCCTGGATTTCAACCTGACTTAAAGTTTGAAGCCATGCTTCCGGTCCTGGACCGTAAGGTACCGTTGGCCATTTCCGCTGCCCAGGCCCAGAGTATCCGCGATGCGGTTACATTTGGCGAGAAACAGAACGTCCGCATCGTCATCCTCCAGCCCAGGGATCTGGCGAAGGTGGCCGCCGAGCTGAAGGCCAAAGATGTACCGGTCGTACTGGGGCGAGTGCTTGCATTGCCGGACGAAGAGGACGACCCCTATGATGAGGCATTTACCCTGCCCCTCGTCGCTTACAAAGCCGGTCTCCGGTTCGCGCTCGGTACGTTCAACAATGAGTTCGTCCGCAACCTGCCTTATCAGGCCGCGACGGCGGTAGCCTTCGGACTTCCCTATGATGAGGCCCTGAAGTCGGTTACCCTCAATCCGGGCCCGGATCTGGGGAGCCGCCGACAAGATCGGGTCTTTGGAGCCTGGCAAACTCGCCGACCTGGTCATAACCGATGGAGATTTGCTCGAAATCCAGACCCACGTGAGATATCTGTATATAAAGGGTAAGGAGATCTCCCTCAACAACCGCCAGACCCGGCTGTACGAGAAGTATATGGGAAGGCAGTAACACCGATTCAGGACGAAACATCACCTGAAAACCGCCCCGGAGACCGCTGGTTCTCCGGGGCATTTCTTTTGGGGACCCCTCCTTACTCCCGCCGGTCGGCCGAATCGAGCAGAATTGTTACCGGTCCGGTATTTACCAGTTCTACTTGCATTTCCGCCTGGAAGATCCCGCTTTCTACCGGAACGGGACCCCGCCGCGCCGCGTCCAGAAAGTAGGAATATAAATCGCGAGCTTGATCGGATTGCGCGGCCAGGTCAAATCCCGGACGGCGGCCTTTTCGGGTATCGGCATAGGAGCGTAAATTGCGAGACGATCAGAATTGAACCTTCAGCCTGTTCGACATTCAAGTTCATCTTGCCTGCCGCGTCATCGAAAATACGCAGTCCCAGCGTCTTATGGAGCAGGTAATCGGCGTCCGCTCTTGTGTCGGTCTTGGCAATGCCCAGCAAGATCAGGAGCCCGTTTCTAATTGCCCCCGTTACTCTGCCGGACACAGTGACACTTGCTGAAGAGACTCTTTGTAGGACAACACGCATAACTTTTCGCTTGCTTATATTAATTGGTTCTTGACTTTCATGTTATATTAACTGCAAAGGTGAAATAATGGCACGAGGCAAAAACGTAGAAGATCTCACCACGCTGCAGATGGCACTCGTCGGATACCAGATCGAGAAAGAAAAAATCGACGCGAGGATCCGGGAGATCGAGGCGCAGCTAAAAGGCAAACGTCCGGCTGCGACTACCGCCACATCTGCTCCTGAAAAGCCGGCCGGCGTCAAGCGGGTATTGAGCCCGGCCGCGCGCAAACGGATCGCCGCCGCGCAAAAAAAACGCTGGGCCGAGCACCGCAAACGCGCCGCCCAGGCAGCCAAGGCTTCCGCCTGATCGCATAACCGGCCGGAACGGCCGCGGCTTTACATGATTGTCGGGACTGGCGTCGATTTAGCCGAGGTATCTCGCATTCAAGCCTCGATCGAACGCTTCGGGCCGAAATTTGTCCGGCGTATCTACACACCGGCTGAGATCGCCTACGTGGAGCGGAAGGCCAACCGCTTCGAACGTTTCGCGGCCCGTTTCGCCGCGAAAGAAGCCGGCATGAAAGCCATCGGGACAGGCTGGAGGCACGGTGTCCGCTGGCAGGACTTCGAAGTCGCCAACCTGCCCTCCGGCAAGCCCACCCTCCGTTTTCACGGTGTAGCCGCGGAGTTCGCGCGCAGCCTCGGTGTCCGCAATGTGTCTCTCTCCATCACCCACACCGCTGAATTAGGCATGGCGCACGTGATTCTCGAAGACTGAAACTCAGTCCCGGGAGTTCTATGTGCCGCGCTGCCCGCCGCGTTCGCTCTCTTCGAATGCCGGGTCCTTCACCGCCCGCAACTGCGCGTCCTCGAGGCGCGTCGCCTCCTGCCATGTGTATATCATGCGATGCACCACCGTCAGGTTGGAGAGAATCGCAATCACCCATAGCACCGGCGCCATCCGGAAACTCAGCGCCCCGATGATAATCAGCACCACGCGCTCGGGCCGCTCCAGAAAACCCACCTTGCACTTCGGGATCGCGTTCTCAGCCCGCGCCCGCGTGTAGCTCACCATCACCGAACCCGTCATCACAATCGCGGTCAGCACGATATAGAAGAACCGGTTGATGCGCGCGTAATAGACCAACAGCCCCATGAATAAGGCGAGGTCCGAGTAACGGTCTACCACCGAATCGAAGAACCCGCCGAAACGCGTGACCTGGCTGGTGGCGCGCGCCACCCGGCCGTCCACCATGTCGAACAGCCCCGCGCCGATAATCACCACGCCCGCCCACCGGAAGTCGGTGGCCGGGTCCGAGGAACTGCCCGCCAGTGCAAACAGCCAGGCCGCCCAAATGTTAATTACCAGGCCGAAGAAGGTCAGGGCGTTCGGATGAATCCGTGAAAGCGCAAGCCAGCGCACGATGCGATCGATGATGGCGCCACAGACCACACCGATACCGCGTGTGAACGTCATAGATTACTCAGCTGCATCGTGAATCGTGGTGAGTTTCAGAATCTCCAGTTCCTTCACTCCGCCCGGGCTCTGCACCTTCACCACATCCCCGACTTCTTTGCCTAGCAGCGCGCGCCCGATCGGAGAAGTTGTCGAAATCTTCCCGTTCGCCGGCTCCGCTTCTTCGCTGGTCACCAGGTTGTACGAAACCTCTTCGTCGCGTTTCGTATCGAGCACCACGACGACCGATCCCAGCCCCACACGGTCGTGCGGGATCTTGCTGAAATCGATCATCGACATCTCGGCAATCCGCTTCTTCAACTGGTTCAATCGTGCGTTGACGAAGCCCTGCCGGTCCTTGGCCGCATGATACTCGGCGTTTTCGCTTAAATCCCCGTGTGCCCGCGCTTTCAGGATCTCTCTCGGCAGCTCGACGTGCAATTCGTATTCGAGCGCTGTGATCTCGTCCTGCAGCTTCTTCTTTATATCCGTCATTCGGCCGGGGATCGCTCCACCGTCACATTATAACGAAAGACGGCAGCTTTGCCCGCCCAATGTGTGCGTGCCCGCAAACTAGGGCGCGATGTACAGTTTTGCAGGCATCGAGCTGACCCCGTTGATCGTAATTACCAGGTCCTGCGCGCCGGAGGGCACGCTGGCAGGCACCTCCGCGTTGATCTGATAGAGTCCCACCACAGCCCGGTGCCAGTCCGCTGAAGCTGACCGGAGCGTTGATGCCACCTATCGTGACCGTCAGCCGCGTCGTGGTTTCGCTGAGCGATGGCGAATCGGGACTTGGCTCTCGCGAACCCGGCTGATTCGTCACCGGACCCAGTCCGTTCGCGAAAATCTGAATTGTGTCCCCGCGCACCGCCGGCCGGTTCACCCCCAGAATGTTATCCTTGCGAATCCTCCACCGCCGCCACGCCCGAATTCTGAAACAGTCCGGGCGAATAGGTGGACAACGGAAGCGTGAATCACATAACTCGGCAGCCCTGTCACCGTTACCTTGACCTGAACCGACGACTGTCCCTGAAATTCCCACGGTATCTGTATTGACCTGCCCGCCGCTCACAAAATGAATTCCGCCCGGGCAAGCTAAGACCCCCGCCGTCGAAACTGACACTCACTCCGGACAGCGCCACCGGCAGCTCCGCGGTCGGCTCCACTTGAACCGCGTCCGACAGCCGCGTACCTATATCGACACGTACGAACCCGGCGCAAGCCCGCCTGCTTGAAGGAGGCCCCGACGCCTCGTTGGAGATAGCCTGAATATCCGGGTATTGCCGAACGAAACCCTCGAACTCAACCGTAAGTCCGCCCGGCCCGCCAATCTACTGCGTTGAAGATCTGGTCTCCCTCTTCGGTCCGAGACTCACCTTCGCCGCCGTATTCCCGAGCCGGACGTCCGGTCGCTCGACCCGCCGTGCACCGTACCGGTCCTCCCGAGATTTGCGCGCCCTCTGCAAAGTCCATTGAACCGGCACGCCGACCACGAGGCACCCCGTACGCATCGATCAAGCGGAGAGTCGATCTGCCATCAGGTGTCTTCCGTGGTCCGCCCAGGAATCCGCCGTTGCCGATCGGAAAGACATCAGCCGCTGATCCCCGTGCCCACCAGATATTGATATGGCACCCGCAGCGTGGGCCCCGCGCCGGTAATCACGATGAATCCGTCGTAGATGCCCGGATTGGGCCGGTTGCCGCTAAGAGTAACCGTAGCGCTGCCCTGCTGTCCCGCCTGCACCGTCACGCTCGAACCGGAAGTGACCTGAGGCGTCAGACCGGCATCCCGCTGCTCCACCCGCAGCGAGAAGGTGACCGCGTGCGCCGGTCACGTTGAAATCTGCAGCGTGCGGCTGATGTCACGGTTGTTGAAGCTATCGCGCCGAACTCAATCGTAGCCGGATCCACCACACCCGCCACACTCACCGCGTCCCCGGCATTCAACTTCCCCGCCCCCATCGAGTTGATTCGCGCCGCGCCGTTCTCATCGGTAACATTCTGGCTGGCCGTGTTCACCACCGCGGACTTGAGCTGCGCCGGAGTCATCGACGGGAACTTCTGCTTGACCAGCGCCACCGCGCCCGCCACCATCGGCACGGCATAACTCGTTCCCGTGAATGCCATATATCCCGTGGCCGAATACGAATCGGCATTGGGGTCGAGTTTCTGCGTCGCCGAATAAATGCCCACGCCCGGCGCCACCAGTTCCGGTTTGATGACCGTGGTCGGAGTCGCCCCGAACGTGCCCGGCGATGGTCCCCGCGAAGAGGCCGCCCAGATCGCGTCCGGGGTAGCGTCCGACGCCGTCAGCGCCGGATCGAGCGTTGCCTGCGCGCCCGAATTCGACGCCGAGATAGCGTCTTCAAAGCCGCGCCCGCCGAATTCCCGATCATCACCGCCGGAATCCCCGTGCCCTGCGCGAAGATGCCGCTGATATATGTTCTCCTGACCGCTTAACTGGTACAGGATCACCCCGCGCGCCCCCGCATTCTGCGCATTGTTGATCTTGGTCGTGAAGTCGCACGTGCCCCTCTGGATCAGCGCGATCGCGCCCGCCATCGAATCCGCCGCCAGCGCGGAACAGGCAAGTCCGTCCCCGCCCGCCGCGCGCACCGGCGCCGTCAGCGGCGACGCAATCTTCGGACCGTCGCCGAAAACGGCGCGGATATTCTGCAAATTCGAGGGAACGCCCGTCCCGGAAATATGCACCGACTGGTAGAACACGTGCGAGTTAGTGGTCGCCCCCACTGTAATCGCCGAAGGCGCGGTGCCCGGAAAATGAATCGTGTTCAAGGTCGGGACGATCTTCCCGATGTTGCCGTCGTTGCCCGCCGACGTCACCACCACCATGCCATTCGCAACCGCGTTCTCCACCGCCTGCGAATAAATGTCGCACGCGCCCCCGCAGCCTGGATCCGTATCGAGCGGGCCGTAGAAACGCCGGACTGCCCTCGCTCAACGACAGCGTCACGATGTCCATCCCGTCCGCCAGCGCATCCTCGAGCGCCTGGTTAAACGCCGCAAAGCGGGCAAAATCGTTGATCCCCGGCGAGCCGATAATCTTGTAGTTCCCCAGAAACGCCTTCGGCGCGACACCCTGAATCGTGCCCTGCGGACCGGTGTTCTGCACTCCCGCCGCAATCATCGCGATCGCCGTCCCGTGTCCCTGCCGGTCCCGCGGCGAATAGTCATCCGGATGCGAGCCGGACACCAGGTCGTCCGGATTGTATCCCACCGAATCGAGCGGAACGTAGCTCCGCGCCACGATCACCTTGTTATTCGTGTACGCCGTCTCCCCCTTCGGAAAGCCTGCCGGAACCTGAAGCGAAGAGTCCTGAAACCCCGCATGGTTCTGGTCGATACCCGAATCGAGAATCCCGATCTTGATGCCCGCCCCCGCGTTCGATACGCCGCCCACCGCGCTCCACGCCGCCGGAACGTTGGCCAGATCCAGCGCCCGGTTCAGGTCCATGTGCAGCCGCGGCGCCGCCACCACCCGCTTCACGCCCGGAATCCCCCGCAGCGCCCGCGCCGTTTCCACCGTCGCGTTCACAAACACCGCGTTCACCAGCGTCTGCGCTTCCCCCGTCACCGTTACCTTCCGCCGCCGCAGTTCCGACTCCACCGTCCGCTGCGCCGTGCGAATCCGCTCCCCGTGCGCCCGCGCCTCCGCCCCCCGCAGTTCCTGCCGCGAGCGGACATGCTCCGCCACCGGTGCGTCTTCCAGGATCAGCGCGAAGTCCAGGCGCCGTTCGGTTTGCGCGTAAGCCGCGCCTGCTACCAACAAACATATGAGCGCGCGTTGCATATTCATGTCCTCGATGGCTAACCTACGTCTCCGGTGTTTTCCGGTTTCTGGCCCTTTCAGGCCATTCTTCCGCGCACAATTTCATCCGCCACATCCGCCACCGCCCGCATCTCCTTCACGTCGTGTACCCGCACCACGTGGGCTCCCGCCAGAATGCACGCCGTCACCGCCGCCGCCGTCGCAAACCGCGTCTCCTCGGCGCTCTCGTGGGCCAGGAAGTGCTTCCTCGACGGTCCCGCCAGCAGCGGCACATCCAACTGCGCCAGCTCTCCCAGCCGCGCGATAATCTCCAGGTTCTGCTCCTTGCGCTTCCCGAACCCGAGACCGGGATCGATCACCATCCGGCTCTTGTCCATGCCCACGTGCCGCGCCCGGCTGACCGCCGCGTCCAGGTCCCGCAGGATCGTCCCCATCGGATCCGGCATCGGCCCCAGCTTCGCCCACGTCTCCGGACGCCCGCGCATGTGATTAAGCACCAGCCCCGCATCGTGGTTCGAAACCATCCGCGCCAACTGCGGCTCCATCGTCAGCGCCGACGGGTCGTTGATGATCTCCGCGCCGTGTTCGAACGCCCGCTCCGCCACTTCCGCCTTGTACGTGTCCACCGAAACCGGAATCGTAAGCCGCCCTTTTAACCGCTTCAGCACCGGAATCAGCCGGCGCAACTCCTCGGCCGCCGCGATGCGCGCCGATCCCGGCCGCGTCGATTCCGCCCCCACGTCGATGATATCCGCGCCCTCCTCCTCCATTTCCAGCGCCCGCGCAAACGCGCGGTCCGGATCCGAGTACCTTCCTCCGTCGGAGAACGAATCGGGAGTGACGTTCAGGACGCCCATCAGGACCGTCCGCTCGCCCAGCTTGATCTCCCTTTGCTTTAGCTTCCAATAAAAAAGCTTTCTCACCGTGTTCCTGTTTTCACGCGTTGCCCGTCACCCTGCACCAGTTTTTGCCCACTTGAATCACCATCTCCGCCGGAGGCGCTGCCAGCGCGAGATCTTTCACTCGCTCGCCGTTGATCTCCACCGCGCCCGCCTTGATCTTGCGCGCGGCATCGCTCACCGATACCGCCAGTCCCACCCTTGCCAGCAGCTTGTCCACCCGTACCGCGCCGTCTTTCGTGATCCCTTCCGGAAACGCCGCCCGCGGCATATCCGCCGGCACTTCCTTCTGACGCACCACGCGGTTGAATACGTCCGCCGCGCGTTCCGCCTCCTCCGCCGAATGGAAATCCGACACTATCGCTTTTCCCAGCGCGATCTTCATCTCCATCGGATGCCCGCTCTCCCGCATCGCGGCGATCTCCGCTTCCGTTTTGTCGGTCAGCAGCAGGTAGTAGCGCCACATCAGCTCGTCGCTCACCTGCATCACCTTGCGGAACATCACTTCCGCCGGTTCCGTAATCCCGATGTAGTTGCCGAGCGACTTGGACATCTTGTTTACGCCGTCCAACCCCTCCAGAATCGGGACCGTGGCCACAATCTGCTGCCGTTGCCCGTAATCCTTCTGAATTTCCCGCCCCACCAGCAGGTTGAACTTCTGGTCGGTCCCGCCCATTTCGACGTCGGCCTTTAGCGCCACCGAATCGTACGCCTGCGCCAGCGGATAAAGCAGCTCGTGCACCGAAATCGGAACGCCCGTCTTGTACCGCTTGGCAAAATCGTCCCGCTCGAGAATTCGCGCCACCGTGTACTTCGAGCACAGCCGGATGAGATCCTCGAACCGCAATTCCGCCAGCCAGTCGCTGTTGAACCGCACTTCCGTCTTTTCCGGACCCAGAATCCGGAACACCTGCGCCTTGTAGGTCTCCGCGTTCCGCTCGATGGCTTCGCGCGTCATCGGCGGCCGCGTGATGTTGCGCCCGGAAGGGTCGCCGATCATCCCCGTCATATCGCCGATCAGAAAAATCACCGTGTGCCCGAGGTCCTGAAAGTGCCGCATCTTGCGCAGCAGCACCGTGTGCCCCAGGTGCAGGTCGGGCGCCGTCGGGTCGAAACCGGCCTTCACGCGCAGCGGCAGGCCGGCCTTTTCCGCCTCTACCAGGCGCTCACGCAGGTCCTCTTCGCGGATGATCTCCGCCATCCCTTTGCCCAGGTACGTGAGTTGTTCGTCGATTGTCATTGATCCAGTCCCAGTGCGGCTTTGAGGTCCCGGGAAAATTGCCGGATGGCTTCCACCTGTCCGTCCGCGGCGGGCGATTCCTGTCCGCCGTGCGCCGCCAGCACCGCCCGCCCCTCTTTCCAGACCAGGTACGCGAGCCCGTGTTCCGTCGAAACACCGGAGCTGCCCACGGAAACGAAGCCGCCGTCCCCGGCACGCTGCGCCAGGGCCATGCATCCGTCACGCGCGAAAACGCTGTATTCCTTCGCATCGGCCATCAGCTCGATGCGAAGTTGGGCTAGGCGGGCGGCAGTTTCCGGGCTCACATTTTGTAGCGGCCGAGGTCCTCGTCGTTCAGGCCCTCCAGCCAGCGCCGCAGTTCTTCGTTGTTGACCTTATCGGCAACCGTCGAAATCTGCTTGGACGACTTGAGCACCGTCTCCTCGACATAGATCGGGCAGTCCAGCCGCAGCGCCAGTGCCAGTGCGTCGCTCGGCCGCGAATCCACGCTGATCAGGTCGCCCTCCCGGTCCAGCCAGATCACCGCGTAGAACGTATCGTCCTTGAGTTCGCTCACCACCACCTTCCGCAGGCTGGTCTCCAGGCCGAGCAGCAGGCTCTTGATCAGATCGTGCGTCATCGGCCGGGGCGTCGAAACCTTCTCGATTTCGAGGGCGATCGCGTTGGCTTCATAAACGCCAACCCAGATGGGGAGCACCGTTGTGCCGTTCACATCCTTCAGGATGACGATCGGCATGTTGGTGACAGGGTCCATCATCAGCCCGCGAATTTTCATTTCGACTTCCATAGCGGCTCCCCCAGTTTCAATTACACCACAGTTACCGATTCACCCACGAGTGAGTTCGGTCCGGAACGCGTCACGCGCACCGCCAGGTATTGCCCGACCAGTGAGTTTCCGTTCGTCTCCGGATGCGTGAAGTTGAGCGTCCGGTTACAGGACGTACGGCCAATCCACTGCCCCAACGCCTGGTTCCGCCCCTCCACCAGCACCTCTTTCTCCGCGCCGATCGTCTCCGCGTTACGCCGGATCTGAATCGCCCGCTGCTTCTCCTGCAAAATAAGCAGCCGCCGCTGCTTTTCTTCCTCCGGAATCCGGTCCTCCATCGCCAGCGCCGCCGTGTTCGGACGCGGCGAATATTTGAAGCTGAAGAGCGAGTCGTACTGCACCTGGTCGAGCAGGTCCAGCGTTTCCTCGAAATCCCGCTCCGTCTCGCCCGGAAAGCCCACAATGATGTCGGTGGTCAGCGCATACCTGCGTCGCGCCGTCTTCAGCCACTCGATGCGCCGCATGTACTCGTCGCGATCGTACAGCCGTTGCATCAGCCTCAGTACCCGGCTCGACCCCGACTGCACCGGCAGGTGCACGTGATCGCAAATCACCGGGTTGCTGTCCATCGCCTCCACAATGCTCTTACCGAAATCCCGCGGGTGCGACGTCGTATATCTCACACGCCGGATGCCCGGCACCGCGGCCACCCGTTCCAGCAGCGCCGCGAAGTCCAGCCCCGCCCCCGACGGATCCCGGTAGCTGTTCACGTTCTGCCCCAGCAGTTGAATTTCGGAGTAGCCCTGCGCCGCCAGCCTCCGCGCCTCCTCCATCACGCTTTCGCTCGTGCGGCTCCGCTCCGGACCGCGCGTGAACGGCACCACGCAGTACGCGCACGATTTGTCGCAGCCTTCGATGATCGTGATGTACGCCCGGTGCGGGTTGTCCCGTCGCGTGAACGGCGTATCGAAAGTCTCTTCCGTGTCCAGGCTCAGCCCCGTCACCCGCCGGTTGCCCGCCTCGAGTTGCACCAGCATCTCGCCCAGCCGCGTGTAGCTCGCCGACCCCGCCACCAGGCTCACGTGCGGCGCGCGCTCGAAAATCTTTTCCCCCTCCTGCTGCGCCACGCATCCCAGCACGCCGAAGATCTTGCCGTTCCCCGCCCGCTTGAAATTCTGCAGCCGGTTGAACACCTTCTGTTCGGCCTTGTCCCGGATGCTGCACGTGTTGTAAAGCACCAGCGAGGCCGCTTCCGGCGTTTCAACCTGCGCGTATCCCTGCTGTTCGAGCGTGCCGATCACCTTTTCGGAGTCATGCACGTTCATCTGACAGCCGAAAGTTTCGATGTAAAAGGTTTTCCCAGCCACTGTTTCTTTATTGTAGTGGACAGCCCTCTCCCCGCGCCTGCCCGCGCCCTGATAACATCCCCCCATGAGATCCGCCGCCATCCTGCTGCTTCTGGCCGCCTCCGCCTCCGCCCAGCGCAAACCCGGCAGCCAGCTCGATAACCTCCCGCCGAACATCGAAATCCTCACGTATTTCGGGGAGCGCGCCGACATCGCGCCCGACAATCGCTCCGTAGCCTTCATGGCCAAAAGCTTCGGCGACGCCTTCACCATCGACCTCGCCACCCACGCCATCCGCTGCCTTACCTGCAACGTCCCGGGCGCCGTCTTTCTCCGCGTCATGCACCTCTCCACCGGCGACTACATTCTGATCGGTCCCGAGAAGTTTCAGGACATCTCCGTCAGCCGCGCGCGCGATAACGAACTGTGGTTCCTGAGCAAACAGCGCGGCTCCCGGCCCGTCAAGTTCGGCCAGAAGATGAGCGAGGGCGCCGCCATCTCCAAGACCGCCCTGAAAATCGCTTACTCCCAGACCAACGCCCAGGCGCCCGACCTCGCCCCCGGCGCCTCCCGCCTCATCGTCGCCGACGTGGACCTCTCCGGCGGCGCCGCCAAACTCACCAACCAAAAGGTCGTCCACGAAAGCAAAGATCGCAATTGCGTGCTCGAAGCCCAGGATTTCTACGACAACAACACCAAGATGACGTTCACCTGTTACGAGCCCCAAGGCATGGCCTCGGTCATGGGCCTCGACCTCAAAACCGGCCAGGTCACCAATTTCTCCAAAGCGCCCGGCGCCTACAACGAGGTCGAAGGTATCTTTCCCGACGGTCAGTACACCTGCGTCGAAGCCGACCGCCAGGTTCAGACCCTCGGCGGCAGGGGCGGCTCCGGCAACATCGACATCTGGAAGCTCAAGCTCGACGGCACCGGCAAGGACATGACCCGTCTCACCCACTTCAACGATTTCGAAGCCGGCAAAGCCTCCAACCCCGTGGTCTCCACCGATGGCCGCTTCATGGCCTTCCAGACCGCCAAAACCACGGACCCGGCCGGCGTCGGCTACGGTATCCTGCTTTACTGGTTCCGGAAGTAACAGCCCCTGCACGCGGCAGTCGAAGCGCCTTTCGGGTGTACACTGTGAAGGAATCGGAGGGTGAGGTCCAAAGTGAAATTTTTCTTAGATACCGCCAACCTCGACGAGCTCAAAAAAGGCGCCGCCTGGGGCATTTTGGATGGCGTTACCACTAACCCGTCCCTGATCGCCAAAGAAGGCAAGCCGATCGAAGAACAGATCCGTCTGATCTGCGATATCGTGGACGGCGATATCAGCGCCGAGGTGGTCTCCACCGAAGTCTTCCGCCATGATCGAAGAAGGGCGGAAACTGTCCAAGATCCACAAGAACATCGTGGTCAAATGCCCGCTCACGCGCGAAGGCATCGTGGCCACCAAGGCCCTCAGTTCCGAGGGTATCCGCGTCAACGTGACGCTCTGCTTCTCCCCCGCTCAGGCGCTCCTTGCAGCCAAAGCCGGCGCCTATTTCATCAGTCCCTTCGTCGGCCGGATCGACGACATCAGTTGGAACGGGATGGACCTGATCCGGAGCATCGTTCAGATCTACAAGAATTACGGCTACAAGACGCAGATTCTGGCCGCCTCGCTGCGCTCTCCGCCGCATGTGGTCGAATCGGCCCTCGCCGGCGCCCACATCGGCACGATGCCCTTCAAGGTTCTGGACGCGCTGTTCAATCATCCGCTCACCGACAAAGGCCTGGAACAGTTCCTGAAGGATTGGGCGAAAGTTTTCGAGGAGACGCCGGTAGCCGGTTGACAAATGAGATTTCCGGGTAATCTGGCCGGATCGCTCAACGCCATTGAGCAGATCGGGCTGGTGGCCGCCGGCGCCGCGGTTGCATTCGCCGCCGCCTATGCTGTCCGGGTGTGGCGCAAGTCGCGCGTCACACCCGAGGAGCGCGAGCGGCAGCGCCGCGCCTGGCTCGTCGCAACCGGCAAAATGGGCGACGCCAACCTGGTCGAAGTGCGCGACGAGCACCTCTTCTATGCCTACCTGGTGCGCGGCGTCGAGTACATCGCCTCCCAGGACATCACCCACCTCAAGGATCTGCTGCCCCAGGATCTGCCCGTGTCCGGCCCCGTGGCCATGCGCTATGACGCCCGCAATCCTGCCAACTCCATCATCGTGGCCGAGCAGTGGACCGGCCTCCGCCTCGGTGAATCCTTTCGTAAATAGCCGCTACCCTCCCACGTACCGCGCGTAAAGACTGCGCGCCACCCCCGTGTCGCTCGTCCCTTTCACGATCGCCCGCCCATCCGCGAAAATCGTCATCTCGTAAGGCTCCGCCCGAAATCGCAGCGCGAACTCGTTGGCCCGTACCTCGCCGAGCCCCTCGAGCCGCCGCCCCCAGTTCCTTGAGATCGATCGTTCGCGGCCGCTCCTGAATCTGCACCGCGTTCCGGCCGCACAGAATCGCCGGCGCCCTTCGCGAACGCTCCAGAAACGAAAACTCGCGCCGTCCGCAGGTCGGGACATTCCGGGTCGCGAGCCGGTCCCTCCACCTGCCGCGTCATTCCCGACCATACATCTACCGTGGTGATGCGCGCCCGCACCTCGTCCGCCTGCCCGCACAGCACGCGCAGCGCATCCGCCACCTGTATCGCCGCTATCGCCGCCACCACAGCGTTCAACACCCCCGCCGTTTCGCAGGTGGGCTGCACGCCCGCCGGCGGTTCGGGATACACGCACCGCAGGCACGCTGTCCGGCCCGGTATCACCGGCATGGTCAGCCCGTAAGAACCCACCGCGGCGCCGTAAATCCAAGGAATGCGCTCCCGCACCGCCCAGTCGTTCACCAGGTAGCGCGTCTCGAAGTTGTCCGTGCCGTCCAGAATCACGTCCGCGCCCCCCAGCACTTCGTCCGCGTTTTCGCCGCTCAGATCCGCCACCACCGCCCGCACCGCGATCGACGAGTTGATCCGCGCCGATGCGCCGCGCCGCCGCCGCGGCCTTCGGCAATCCTGCAGCCGCGTCCTCCTCTTCGAACAGCCATTGCCGGTGCAGATTGCTCGGCTCCACGTAGTCCCGGTCCACGATCGTGAGCCGCCCCACCCCCGCCCGCGCCAGCGCCCCCGCCTGAAAACTGCCCAGCGCCCCGCAGCCCACCACCACCGCATGCGCCCGCAGCAGCCGTTCCTGCCCGTCTTCCCCGATGCCCGAAAACAGGATCTGCCGGGAGTATCGCTCCCGTTCCGAAGCGTCCATTGTTCCGATGGTAACAAACTTGCTATGAAGGACTTACGCTATCATGAACAGAGTGCGCCGCCTGTCCGTCTCTTTTTGTGCCCTGGTCCTGATGGCGGTTGCGCAGGGAACCGTGTTGCGCGCCCAGTCCTCCAAATTCGAGGGGTTGCCGGTTCGCAACATCCAGTTCGATCCCCGGAGCCAGCCCCTCGAAGCCGCCGAGCTCCACCAGATTCTCCCCCTCCAGATGAACGAGCCCCTCCGCATGAGCACCGTGCGCGACAGCATCGAACGGCTCTTCGCCACCGGCCGCTACGCCGACATGCAGGTGGATGCCCGGCCCTATCGCGACGGCGTCGCCATCGTCTTCATCACCGAAGCAAGCTGGTTCGTCGGCGATGTCACCGCCCTCGGCGATATCTCCAGCCCGCCCAGCCCCGGACAGCTCGAAAACTCCAGCGGCCTCAACCTCGGCCAGCGCTACACCGACGACCTGATGGTCCACGCCGTCGATAATCAGCGGCGCCTCCTCGAAAGCAACGGCCTCTTCCGCAGCCGCCTCCGCCCGGTCTTCGATTGGGAAACCTCCCGCGCCCATCAGTTGGTGAATATCCGCTTCGAAGTGGACTCCGGCCGCCGCGCCGTCTTCGGCATGCCCGTGCTCACCGGCGACCTCAAGCTCGACGCCGGCCGCATCCTCTCCGCCACCAAATTCCGCCGTTGGATCGTTCATACCTGGAAGCCCATGACCCAGACCCGCGTGCGCCAGGCCCTCGAGGGCGTCCGCCTCCTCTACCAGCGCGAAAACCGCCTGGAGGCCAAGGTCACCCTGGATTCCATTCGCTACGACGAACCGTCCAACAAGGCCATCCCCACCCTCCGCATCGATGCCGGCCCGCGCATCGAAGTCCGGCACCATTGGCGCCGACGTCTCGCAAAGCCGCCTCCGCCGGTACATCCCCATCTACGAAGAGCACGCCGTCGATCACGACCTGCTCGTCGAAGGCGCCCGCAATCTCCGCGACTACTTCCAGTCCCGCGGCTACTTCGACGCCGAAGTCGAGTTCAAGGAACAGGCCGTCATTAACGACAAGGCCACCATCGACTACCTCATCAACACCGGCAAGCGCCACGACCTCGTCCACATCGAAATCCTCGGCAACAGTTACTTCTCCACCCAAGCCATCCGTGAGCGCATGTACCTGCGCACCTCCTCCCTGCTCCAGTTCCCCCACGGCCGCTACAGCGGCAGCCTCCTCCGCCGCGACAAGGATGCCATCGTCAGCCTGTACCAATCCAACGGCTTTCGCGACGTCGAGGTGACCGACCGCGCCCAGGACGATTACGGCGGCAAGAGCGGCAATCTGGCCGTCTTCCTCACCATCAAGGAAGGTCCGCAATATTTCGTCGACGCGCTCACCGTGGACGGCATCAAGAGCCTCGACGAACAGGACATTCTCGGACGCCTCAGCTCCGTTGCCGGCCAGCCCTTCAGCGAGTTCAACGTCGCCGTGGATCGCGACACCATCCTCGCCCAATACTTCGAGCGAGGCTTCCCTGACGCCACCTTTGAGTGGAGCTTCCGCCCCGCCGCCGAGCCCAATCGCGTGGACCTCCGCTTCGTCATCAGCGAGGGCCGCCAGCAGTTCGTCCGCCAGGTCCTCATCAGCGGCAACCGCGTCACCCGCACCCAGCTCATCGATCGTGTCATCACCCTCAATCCCGGCGACCCCCTCTCCCCCACCCAGGTCACCGAAATCCAGCGCCGCCTCTACGGTCTCGGCATGTTCGCCCGCGTCGATACCGCCATCGAGAATTCCGAGGGCGACACCGATCGCAAGTACGTCCTCTACAACGTGAACGAAGCCAGCCGTTATTCGCTCGCCGTCGGATTCGGCGCCGAACTCGGCCGCATCGGCGGCTGCCAGGCCTGCTTCGAATCGCCCGGCGGCGCTACCGGCTTCTCCCCCCGCGTCTCCATCGACGTCTCCCGCAATAACCTCTGGGGACTCGGCCACGCCCTCAGCCTCCGCACCCGCTTTTCAAGCTTCAACCAGCGCGGCCTGCTCAATTACAACTGGCCCCGCTTCCGCCAGAATGAGAACCTCACCGTCTCCCTCACCGCCCTCTATGAGGCTTCCCGCGACGTCCGCACTTTCAACTTCCGCCGCCAGGAAGCCTCCGTCCAGGTGAACCAGCGGCTCACCAAAGCCACCAGCCTCTTCTATCGCTATGCCTACCGTCGCGTCGGCGTCAGCGACCTCAAGGTCACCCCCTTCCTCATTCCGCAACTCTCGCAACCCGTTCGCGTGGGCATTACGTCCCTCAATGTGGTGCAGGACCGCCGCGACGACCCCCTCGATCCCCGCAAAGGCATCTACAATACCCTCGATGTCGGTGTCGCCGACCGCGTCTTCGGATCGCAGCCCAGCTTCGCCCGCTTCCTCGCGCGCAACGCCAGCTACCATCCCGTCGGACCCCGCCTCGTGCTCGCGCGCAGCACCGAATTCGGCAACCTCTACGCCTTCCGCACTTCGCTCGACCCCTTCGACGCCATCCCCCTCGCCGAGCATTTCTTCGGCGGCGGCGGCACCTCCCACCGCGGCTTCCCCCAGAACCAGGCCGGCCCCCGCGATACCTCAACCGGGTTTCCGCTCGGCGGCACCGCCCTCCTCTTCAACCAGACCGAGCTGCGCTTTCCCCTGATCGGAGAAGACATCGGCGGCGTGGCCTACCACGATACCGGTAATATCTACAGCAGCCTCGCCAACTTCTCCGTCCGCTTCCACCAGCGGGGGCTCCAGGATTTCGACTACATGGTGCACAACGTGGGCTTCGGCCTGCGCTACCGCACACCCATCGGACCGCTCCGTGTCGACTTGGGGTACACCATCAACCCGCCCAGATATTTCGGCTTCAACGGCAGCCAGCAGGATCTCGTCAACGCCGGAGTCAACCCCTGCTCCCCGTCGAACGGCACGCCCAGCCTCTGCGAGCAGCGCCAGGTCAGCCATTTTTCCTTCTTCTTTTCCATAGGACAAACGTTTTGACCGGGACCCGCTCCATCCATTGCGCGCTGCTCCTCCTTACCGCCCTGGCGGCGCAGGCCGAGATCATCGACCGCATCGCCGTTTCCGTCGGCAGCGGCGTCATCACCACCAGCGAGCTCGACCGCGAAATCCGCGTCTCGGCCTTCCTCAACGGAACTGAACCCGATTTCAGCCCCGAAGGCAAACGCGCCGCGGCCGAACGCATGGTGGATCAGAAACTCATCCGCGGCGAAATGGAGAATACCCGCTATCCCACTCCCCAGCCGTCTCAGGTCGAGCCCCTCCTCGCCCAGTTCCGCAAAGAGCGCTTTCAATCCGACAGCGAATACTCCGCCGCGCTCGCCGCCGCCGGCATTACCGAACAGGACCTGCGCGATGCCCTCCTCTGGCAGCGCGCCCTGCTGCTCTTTCTCGACGTCCGCTTCCGCCCCGGCGTCCAAGTCGGCGCTCAGGAGATTCAGGACTATTTTGATAAGGTGGTGGGGCCGGCGGCGCGCACCGCCAAACCCGGCGCGGAGGTGAACCTGGAAGACTACCGCGACCAGATCGAAGGAACCCTGGCGGGCAAAATGGTGGACGAAGAAACTACTCGCTGGCTCCAGGAAGCCCGCCGCCGGACCGACATCGTCTACCACTCGGAGGCCCTCCGGTGAGGCTCCCGCGCATCCGTATCCGCTTCCGCCGCCTCGCCATCGCCGCGGCGCTGCTCCTGCTCCTCGCGGCCGTCAATCTGCTGCTCGTGCTCCGCAGCCAATGGTTCCGCGACCGCGTTCGCGACAAACTGGTGGACGTCATCGAAACCGCCACCGGCGGCCGCGCCGCCATCGGCTCCTTCCGCTTCGATTGGACCACCCTCCGCGCCCGCGTCTCCGCTTTCACCCTGCACGGCACCGAGCCCGCCGACCGGCCGCCCCTCTTCCGCGCTTCGTCCGTCACCGTCGGCTTGAAGATCGTTTCCATGCTCCGGCGCGACGTCGATATCGCATCGCTCGAAGTTCACGATCCGCGCGTCTACCTGATCCTCGGCGAAGGCGGCCGCACCAACGTTCCCGAGCCCCGCATCAAAGCGCCTGACCAACGCAACCCGGTCGAGACCATCCTCAACCTCGCCGTGGGACAGTTCGTTCTCGAAAACGGCCTCGTCGAAATCGAGGGCCGCGGCCCCACCCCCTTCGATGCCCGCGGCCGCAACCTTCATGCCCGCCTCACGTACGATGCCGCCGTGCCCCGCTACACCGGCGACATCTCCATCCAGCCGCTCGACGTGCACCTGCCCGATTACTCCCCCATTCCCGTCGCCGTCAACCTCGCCGTGGAGCTCGAGCGCAATCGCATCGGCGTGAACTCCGGCAAACTCGCTACCGGCGATTCCCAATTCAACTTCTCCGGCACGCTCGACGACCTCGCCTCGCCCCACGCCACCCTCCGCTATGAATCCACCGTCTCCCTTGCCGACCTCGCCCGCATCCTCCGCCTCAACGGCCTCGAATCCGGAACCGCCCAGGTGGCCGGCGACGCGCATTGGGCCGGCGGCAACGACCTCACCTCGACCGGCGTCATGCGCGCCACCTCCATCCTCTACCGCGATTCCACCGCCCGCATTCGCGGCAATCTCGCCGGGCCGTTCCAGTTCCGTCCCGAACGCGTCGTGCTCGATGGCGCGCGCCTTTCCGGCTCCTTCGGCGGCCCCGGCCCGTGCCGTCCAAACACCGTCTGGAATTGCTCCTCCAGCCCGTTTGAAGGTCGCATTTCGCAAATCGTCGTGCGCGGCCGCAACTTGGATTTCGACGGCGTTGCCGTTTCCGCTCTCGGCGGTAGCTTTCATGGCGCCGCGACCCTCCGCAACCTGGACCGCTACGCCGTGAAAGGCGAGATCGCCGGCGCCCAGGGACGCCGCACCGTCGCCCTCTACAGCAAACAGCCTCTGCCGTGGGACGCCTCCGCTTCCGGTCCCGTGCAGCTCGAAGGCTCCCTTCGCCGCAAAGAAGAGCTACGCATTTCCGCGGAGCTCGCAATTAACCCCGCGCCCGATAGCGCTCCCGTCCACGGCCAAATTAACGCCACCTGGGTGCAGCGCGACCGCACCCTCGACCTCGGCCGCTCCAGCGTCACTCTCCCCGCTTCCCGCGCCGATTTCTCCGGCGTGATCGGCCGCGAGCTCCGCGTCCATTTCGAAACTCGCGACCTCGCCGACGTCCTTCCCGCCCTCGGCGAAGATCCCGCCGCCTTCCCCGTTAAGCTCGACCGCGGCACCGCCGTCTTCGATGGCACCGTCAGCGGTAATCTCGAAATTCCCTCCATCGAAGGCCGCCTCCAGGCAAGCAGCTTCACCGTCTCCGGCAAACCCGTCGATTCTTTCACCGGCGACGTCGGCGCCGCCCCCGACTCCGTCCGCGTGCATAACGGCACCGCCGCCCGCGGCGCCGTGCGCGCTCAGTTTCAAGGCGTCGTCGCGCTCGACAAATGGAAGCCCTCCGACGCCAGCGAGATCTTCGGCAACGGCAGCATCCGAAACGCTCCCGTCAGCGAGCTCGCCGCCATTCTCAATACCGGCGAGCTTCCCCTGACCGGCACTGCTTCCGCTACCGGACAGTTTTCCGGCACCATCGGCAAGCCCATGCTCACCGCCGCCGTCGAACTCGTCAAAGGTCGCATCCGCGGCGAACCCTTCGACCGCTTCACCGCCCACGCCACCTACGCCGTCGATAACCTCGCCCTCACCGGCGGAGAGCTCGTCGCCGGTTCCAAACACGCCCGCCTCAGCGCCTCCTACACCCACTCCCCCGCACGCTTCGATACCGGACGCCTGCGCTTTCAGGTGACCACCGATGCCATGCCGCTCGACCAGATCGAGCTCGTGCGGAAGCAGCGCCCCGATGTGCGCGGCACGGCCCAAATCACCGCCAGCGGCGAACTCGAGATCGCCGGCTCCACCGTCCGCCTCGATGACCTGCACGCCGACCTCATGGCCCGCAGCCTCCAGCTCACCGGACAGGCGCTCGGCGACGCCCACCTCACCGCGCAGTCCGAGGGCAGGCTGCTCCGCGCCCACCTCGACGCCGATTTCGCCAACTCCCTGCTGCGCGGCAACGGCGAATGGCGCCTCGAAGGCGACTACCCCGGAACCGCCACCGTCACTTTTTCACGCCTCGATTTTTCCGGGTTGCACGCCTGGTTCGCGCCCGCCACCGCCGAACGGCTCTCCGGCTCCGCCGAAGGCGAACTGCGACTGGACGGGCCGGCCCTCAAGCCCGAGGCCATCAAGGCCCAACTCCGCGTTCCCAAAATCGAAATCGGCTTCGTCCCCGGCGCAGGCATTCCAGGAACCATCGCGCTCCGTAACTCCGGCCCCCTCTCCGCCACGCTCGCCAATTCCGTCGTCACCATCGACAGCATTCGCCTCGTCGGCCGCGCCACCGACATCACCATCGGCGGCAAAATCAATCTCGAGGAACAGCGCCCCGACGTGAACGTCAACGGCCGCGTGGACCTCTCCATCCTCGAAGAAGTAAACCCCGACTTCTCCGCCACCGGCATGCTCACCGCCATCGCCCGCGTGCAGGGCACACTCAACGATCCCCAGATCGAAGGGCGCGTCCAGTTCCAGAACGCCGCGTTCAACCTCACCGACTTCCCCAACGGCATTTCCAAAGCCAACGGCGTCGTGGCCTTCACCGGCGACCGCGCCACCATCCAGAGCTTCTCGGGCGAAACCGGCGGCGGACGCATCACCCTCGGCGGCTTCGTCACCTACGCCGGCGGCGCTCCCATCGTCCGCCTTGTGGCCCGCGCCGATGCCGTCCGCGTTCGTTATCCGGAAGGCGTCAGCACCGTCGCCGACGCCGATCTTCGCCTCACCGGCACCAACGCCCGCAGTACCCTCACCGGCACCGTCACCGTCCTCCGCACCGGCTTCAACCCGCAATCCGATTTCAGCTCCATCATCGCCAAATCGGCGGAGCCCGTCCGCACTCCCTCCGCCCGCACCGGCTTTCTCGGCGGCCTGAACTTCGACGTCCAGATCACCACCGACCCCGATATCGAAGTCCAGAGCTCGCTCACTCAGGACATCCAGGTGGAGGCTCACCTCAACCTGCGCGGCACTCCCAGCAATCCAGCCGTCGTCGGCCGCATCAATATCTCCCAGGGACAGGTGCTCTTCTACGGCACCCGCTACACCATCAACCAGGGCTCCATCGCCTTCTATAACCCGCTCAAGGTGGAGCCGATCCTCGATATCGATCTCGAAACCAAGGCGCGCGGCATCGACGTCACACTCTCCGTCACCGGCCCGCTCAATAAGCTGAACCTCACCCCTCGTTCCGACCCGCCCCTCCAGTTCAATGAAATCGTCGCGCTGCTCGCCACCGGCCGCACCCCCACCTCCGATCCGACCCTGCTCGCCCAGCAGAGCACCGCGCCTCAATCCTGGCAGCAGATGGGCGCCTCCGCCCTCCTCGGACAGGCCATCGCCAGTCCTGTCGCCGGCCGCCTCCAGCGCTTCTTCGGCGTCAATAAGCTGCGCATCGACCCCACCCTTCCCGGCGTCGAAAGCAATCCCCAGGCCCGCCTCACCCTCGAACAGCAGATCACCCCGGATCTCACCATGACCTACATCACCAACATCACCAACAGCAACCCCCAGGTGATCCGCGTCGAGTGGACGGTGAGCAAGCAGTGGTCCATCGTGGCCCTGCGTGAAGAGAATGGTGTGTTCGGTTTAGACTTCTTCTTTAAGAGACGATTCTGACCATGCGCTTGCTGGCTGCCCTCCTTCTCGCCTCGCTGATGGCATCCGCCGCGGATCCTCCCACCGGCAAAATCGTGGTCTCCCCGAACCACCGCTTCCTCCAGCACGAAGACGGCACTCCCTTCTTCTGGCTCGGCGATACCGCCTGGCTCCTGTTCGCCCGCCTCGACCGCGCCGAAGCCGAACGCTACCTCGAGAACCGCCGCCAAAAAGGTTTCAACGTCATCCAGGTCATGGTGCTCCAGGGCGCCACCATGGCCAGCCCCTCCGGCGTGCCGGCGCTGTTCGATGGCAACCCCGCCACACCGAACCTCACCCCCGGCGACGACTTCTGGGATCACGTCGATTGGATCGTCGACCGCGCCGCCGAAAAAGGAATCTACGTGGCCCTCGTGCCCGCCTGGGGATACCTCGCCCGCCAGGGGCAGCTCAACGAGTCCAACGTCGTCGCGTACTCCACGTTCCTCGCCCGCCGCTACCGCGACCGGCCGAATATCTTCTGGGTCGTCGGCGGCGACACCCGCGGCTCCGAGCAGACCGCCGTCTGGAACGCCATGGGCCGCACCCTGAAGGCCGAAGATCCCAACCACCTCGCCACCTTCCACCCCTTCGGCCGCATGCAGTCCTCCACCTGGTTTCACGACCAGCCGTGGCTCGACTTCAACATGTTCCAGTCCGGCCACCGCCGCTACGATCAGGACACCGATTCGCCCCGCCGCTATGGCGAAGACAACTGGCGCTTCGTGCAGGAAGACCTCGCCAAACAGCCGCCCAAGCCGGTGCTCGACGGCGAGCCTTCCTACGAGAACATCCCGCAAGGCCTGCACGATCCGAAGGAACCCTACTGGACCGCCGCCGACGCCCGCCGCTACGCCTGGTGGTCCGTGCTCTCCGGAGCTTTCGGCCATACCTACGGCGACAACGCCGTCATGCAGTTCCACAAGCCCGGCGCCCCCGGCGGCTTCGGCGTCAAAAACTACTGGTATGAGGCCATCGACGATCCCGGCGCCGGACAGTTGCACTTTCTGAAGGACCTCGTCCTCTCCCGTCCCTACTTCGACCGCGTTCCCGACCCCGACGCCGTCATCGGCAACGAACAGCGCAAAGCCTACGAACACATCGCCGTCTCCCGCGGCAAAGATTACCTGTTCGCCTACAGCTACACCGGAAGTCCCTTCGAACTGCGTCTTGGAAGAATCGCCGGAACCCGCGTCCGCGCCCGCTGGTACAGCCCCCGCGACGGTTCCACCCGCGAAATCGCGACTTTCGCCAATCGCGGAACCCGCCGCTTCTCGCCCCCCGGCCCGCCCCGCCCCGGCAACGACTGGGTGCTCCTCCTGGACGATGCCGCACAACAAAATCGGAAACCCTGACACCCGGGTTTCCACCCCCGCTCCGCCCCGCCTCCCATCCTGTAAATTGGCAACATGCCCACCCACGACGCCATCGTCATCGGCACCGGCCAGGCCGGACCCTCTCTCGCCGCCCGCCTCTCCAAAACCGGCCGCAAAGTCGCCGTCATCGAACGTAAACTCTTCGGCGGAACCTGCGTCAATACCGGCTGCATCCCCACCAAGGCCATGGTCGCCAGCGCCTACGCCATCCACCTCGCCCGCCGCGCCGCCGACTTCGGCTTCCGCCTCCCCGGCCCCGTCTCCGTTGACATGAAAGCCGTCAAAGCCCGCAAAGACGCCATCTCCGCCGATTCCCGCCACGGCCTCGAAAAGATGCTCGACGGCCTTGAAAACGGCACAGTCATCCGCTCCCACGCCCGCTTCCTCTCCCCCCGCGAGGTCCACGCCGGCGGCGAAACCCTCTCCGCCCCGCAGATCTTCATCAACGTCGGCGGGCGCGCCTCCACGCCTCCCATCCCCGGCCTCGACCGCATCCCCTACCTCACCAACAGTTCCATGATGGCCGTCGATTTCCTGCCCGCCCACCTCGTCATCGTCGGCGGCAGCTACATCGCCCTCGAGTTCGGCCAGATGTTTCGCCGCTTCGGCAGCCAGGTCACCATCGTCGAAAAGGGCCCCCGCCTGATCTCCCGCGAGGACGAAGAGGTCGGCGCCACCGCCAAAGAAATCCTCGAAGCCGAGAACATCGATGTCCGCCTCAACTCCGAGTGCATTCGCGTCGAACCCGATGGCGGCGGCGTCGCGGTCTACACCGGCTGCGACGGCGATGCCCCCGCCATCCGCGGATCGCACCTCCTGCTCGCCGTCGGACGCCGCCCCAATACCGGCGACCTCGGCCTCGACAAAGCCGGCATCGAAACCGACGAGCGCGGCTACATCAAGGTGGACGACCAACTTCAGACCACCGTGCCCGGCATCTGGGCCCTCGGCGACTGCAACGGCAAAGGCGGCTTCACCCACACCTCCTACAACGATTTCGAAATCGTCGCCGCCAACCTTCTCGACGGCGATCCGCGCCGCGTCAGCGACCGCATCACCGCCTACAACCTCTACATCGATCCGCCCCTCGGCCGCGCCGGCATGACCGAGGCCGAAGCCCGCCGCTCCGGCAAACCCCTCCTCATCGCCAAACGCCCCATGACCCGCGTCGGACGCGCCGTCGAAAAAGGCGAAACCCTCGGCTTCATGAAGGCCATCGTCGACGCGGATACCAAACGCATTCTCGGCGCCTGCATCTTCGGAACCGGCGGCGACGAGGTGATCCATTCCATCCTCGACGTCATGTACACCGGCGGCCCCTACACCGTCATCCAGCGCGCCATGCACATTCACCCCACCGTTTCCGAACTGGTCCCCACCCTCCTCGGCGACCTCGCCCCCGCCTGAGCGCCCCGCTCCGGATCGTCAATCGCTGTTCCAGATCGGCGCGAAACCGGAACGAAGTTCCATCGGCCACCGGATTGGCAAGCCCCCTCCTCGCCCTACACCGTCATCCAGCGCTCATTCACTCCAGCGTTTCCGACCTCGCCCCTGCCCTACCGCCCTCAATCGCTGTTCCGGATGTAAACCTTATCGTGAATGCGCGTGTCCGGAGTGAAGCGCGGAACCGGTATCCAGATGTCCTTCGCCTCGCCCACCTCGGTGTAGTAGTCGTACAGCAGCGCTCCCATCTCGCCCACCTCGCCCACCATCAGGTAAGCTTCGTCAGCGGGCTGCTCCAGCAGACTCCCCAACGCCTCCCACGTTCCGGAATGAGGGTGGAACACCACCCGCTTCTGCGGCCAGATTTTGGTTTGGTTTCCGTTTGTCAGGAACACCCGGAAGCTTCCTTCCGGCAGTTTGTCGAATCGCCCCTCCACCGGGAAATTGCGGCCATGAACCGCCTGCCCGTGCGCCGGTCTTGTGATCCGGATACCGCACGAGCCGTGCCTTCCCGACCGAGCCGCCAGTTCGCTGGCCTTCTTCGCAACCTGTGCCTCGAATCCCTTGCGCCGCCGCAACCCCGCCACGCTCCGTATCGCCTCCAGCAGTTGCTGGCAATCGCCTTCGTCCGCAAGGTCCAGAGCGTGATTGTCGGCGAGCGGTGCCGGTATGTCCGCGCGCGTCGCGCCCTTTGCCAGCAGCGGAAAACAGGCAATGCCCCGTCCCCACGCCGCGCCCAGTTCGAACTGCACGTAGCTCGATTCCCGGCTCTCCGGCGTCAGCACGCCCAGAACCACCGCGGCACTCCCGATGTCCTCTCGCAGCGAGTCCCGGATCGGCGCGCCCGCTGCCAAACGGAACGGCTGTGCCGACGTGCAGCGGATCGAATCGCTTTCAATGTGGAATGCCGCGCCCAGAAACTCCATCAACGGCCCCACCACGTCCTCGTCCGCATGCCTGTGGCTGATGAAAATCTGCGGATGGCGGGTTGACCCCTTCGGCGGCAATCCTTCGCCCTCAATCTCCGATCAGGCTCATCTGTCGCGGGTCTGGCCCCATTACCGCCGCGGCCCGTGGCTTTTGCAGGTCGTCATGGTTCGGATCGAACCTGCGGATGAGCTGGTTCAATCGAAGCGAAGCCTCCCAGATTTCGCACAGCAGGTTGCACCGCGCGCAGTTTCCTCGAATTCCGCCGCGGCCGTCCACCGCCGGATTATACCCTTTGTGACGCGCGCACCGGCCGTCGAATTTCCGGGATCGGATCTTCAATCACGCTCCAACCCTCCACATTATCAAAGAGCCTCGCTGAAAACAGCGGTCAGTCCCCCGAAAGCGCCTTGAGCGGCGACATCCAAGCCGCCCGCCGCGACGGTGCCAGCGTGGCCGCCAGCGACACCATCGCCATCGCCCCCGCCGCCGCGCCCATTACCGCAACGTTCGCTCCCCCCACCTCGAACAGCACCGCCTGCATCGCGCGCCCCGCCAGCGCCGCGGCCGCCAGTCCGAACGCCGTGCCCGGAATCAGCAGCCGCAAGGCGACTCCCAGGAACTGCCGCCGGATCTGCCCCGGCGTCGCTCCCAGCGCCATCCGCACGCCGATCTCCCGCCGCCGCTGCGATACCGCGTAGCTGACCACGCCGTACGTGCCGATCGCCGCCAGCAACAGCGCCATCGCCGCGAAAATTCCCGCCAGCAGCGCCGGCGTCCGCCGCGTCTCCAGACTTTCGGAAATCCTCGCCGGCATCGACCGGATCTCCGTCACCGGAATGTCCGGATCGGCCCGCCGGACCGCCTTCTGCAACTCGAGCCCGAAGGACTCCGGCTCCACCGTCGTCCGCGCAGCCACGAACAAACTTGCATTCGCAAAGTAAGCGTACGGATAATAAACCGCGCCCGGCGCCGGATCCTCCGTGAGCCCCGCCTGCTTCACCCGCCCTACCACTCCTGCCACCGTGAACAGTTCCGAGTCGTCGGCCTGCTCCGGCTGCTCCCGGTAACCCAGCCATAACTGCCGCCCGAGAGCGCTCTGCCCCGGCCACTGCGCGCGCGCGAATACGTCGTCCACTACGCACACCCTCACGCCGCGCCGGGAATCCGCCTCCGTCAGAAACCGGCCGGCCCGCAGCGTGAACCCCATAGCCTGAAAATAGTCGCCCGCTACCCCGTACGAGTAGATAGCGTGCGGCGACTCCCCGCGCTTCGCCACATATCCCTTCACCGTCGCCGCGCTCTTCCCCGAAACCCCGCTGAACGGCAGGTTGGTCGCCATACCCGTTGCCTGCACCCCCGGCAGCCGGCCGGCCTCCTGCATCACCCGCTCCGCAAAGGCCACCCGCGACTCGCTCGTCTGATAGCCGCTCCATGGTATCGAAATCTGCCCCGTCAAAACGTTGCCGGCCGCGAAACCGGGCTCGATCGCCATCGCCTGCTTCAGGCTCAGCGCCAGCAGGCCCGCTCCGCTCAGCAGCATCGTAGCCATCGCGAACTGCGCCACCAGAAAGCCGTGGCGCAACCGGTGTACGGAACCGGCCGCCGTTCCCCCGCGCGTCTCCGATCCGAGCGCCGCGCTCAAATGGCCGCGCAGGTTGAACCACGCGATGGGCGCCGCCAGCACGATGCCGGTCGCCATCGCCGCCGCCAGCGCGGCCAGCGCAATCCGTCCGTTCAGTTCGATCTGCGCCCCCAGCGGCAGCCTGTCCACGCCGAAAATCGCGAGCCCGCGCGTGCCGGCCAGCGCGGCCCCAAACCCCAACAGCCCGCCCAGCACCGCCAGCACCGCCGTCTCCACCAGCCCCTCCGCCAGGATGTGCGCCCGGCTCGCGCCCAGCGCCCGCCGCACCGCCACTTCTTTCACCCGTCCGCTGGCCCGCACCAGCAGCAGGTTCACCAGGTTCACCAGGCCCGTCAGCAGCAGCACCAGCACGCCGCCCTGCAGCACCAGCAGCGTGGGACGCACCGCCGCCACGTGGTCCCCGTGAAGCGGCTTCACCAGCGAACGGAAACCCGCTTCCGCCATGGCTTTCCCCTGCGGTCCGTTCGCTTCCAACGCGTTGTTCTGCGCGTCGATCTGCGCCTGCGCCTCCGCAATCGAGGCACCCGGCCGCAGCCGCGCGATCAATTGCGTGGTGTTCCCGCCACTGTGCCGCTGTTCCGGCGTGCGTTCGGCCGGGCTCGACGCCAGCGGCACGTAAATGCGCGCCTCCGAAGAGAGAAACCGAAACCCGGCCGGCAGCACGCCGATCACCTTCTTCTCCACTCCGTCCAGCCGGATCCGCCGCCCCGCGATCTCCCCGCCGTTCATCCGCTCTTTCCAATACCGGTCCGTCACCATGGCAACGCCATCGGTCTGGTACGTCGTCTCCCCCTCGGAGAACACCCGCCCCACCGCCGGCCCGGTCCCCAGCGTCCGGAAGAAATCCGCGGTCACCCGCATGATCGGTTCGCGTACCGTCGCTCCCGGTTCGCCCGCGATCGCCGCCCCCGGCCGGTAGAGCGCCATCGCTTCCAGCGCCGGAATCCGCCCCCTGCGCTCGTAATAATTCGTCAGCGACGAGCCGTCCCGCTCCACCCCCGCCTTCGGGTACGTGTTGTACATCGTGACCAGCCGGTCCGCTTCGGGAAACGGCAGCGGCCGCAGCAGAACCGCGTCAATCACCGCGAAGATCGTCAGGTTCGCGCCCATCGTCACCGCCAGCGTCAGCAGCACCGTGGCCGTGAATGCCGGTGATTTGCGCAGCGTCCGCGCCGCATACCGCCCCTGCCGCCATACGGCCTCCACCAGTTGAAGGCCCCGCGCCTCCCGGCATTCCTCCTGCACGCTGGCCGGGCTGCCGAACTCGATCCGCGCCCGCCGCGCCGCTTCCCCCGGAGAGAGTCCCGACCGCGCCAGATCCGCCGCCCGCGCCTCCAGGTGAAAGCGCAATTCCTCCATCATCCCGGACTCGAAATCCCTCCGCCCCGTCAGAACCCTGAACACCGAAACAATTCGCTTCCACAACATTTCAAACTCTCTCCTAGCCCGATTAGGAGTATATCCCCTTCTCTCCTAGCTTGACAAGGGGAGGTGCGCCCTGGCGGACTGCCCTGATAATGAGGTTATGACGACACCGGGGACCGAGATCCGACAGGCGACCGTGGCGGATGTGGATCTGATCGTGCCGCTATTCGATGCGTACCGCCAGTTCTACCGCCAGCCCAGCGAGCCGGAGCGGGCGAGGCGGTTCCTGCTGGAACGCTTCGAGCACAACGAGTCCGTGATCTTTCTGTCGTTCGAAGGGCGTGCAGCCAGCGGGTTCACCCAACTTTATCCCAGCTTCTCCTCGGGCTCAATGGCGCGAGTTTTCATCCTGAACGATCTGTTCGTAACTCCTGACGCGCGAGGACGCGGAGTGGGAGCCGCACTGCTTGATGCAGCCGCAGAGTATGGACGCCGCTTCGGCGCGGTACGGCTCGTTCTTTCGACCGGGGTCGGCAACGTAACGGCGCAATCTCTGTACGAGAGGCTCGGCTGGAAACGCGACACCGCCTTTTTCGTATACCAGCTTGCACTCTGACCCTCCTGGTAGCGGGCTGGTCGCCGGGAGGCCTCCTCCCTTAGTGAGTAGAAACGAGTGGCTTGTTCGACGACCGGTAACGACGGACCTTGATTTTACTGGCGCGCTGGCGGGCCTGAAAGATGTCATAGGCTGACTGCATGCCCATCAGCGTTTCCATCCTCGGGCCGAAGGCCTTTTCGATCCGAAGGGCCATATCGCCCGTCAGGTCCACTTTGGTGTTCAGCAGTCCGGAAAGCGCTTGTCGCGACACGCCCAGCACTTTGGCAGCATTGGTCACGGTCAGGCCGTTCGCTTCAACGATTTCGGTGCGGATCACTTGGCCGGGATGCGGCGGGTTGTGCATAGCCATGGGTTCCTCCCTAGTGGTAGTCCTCAAAGTTCACATCCAGCAGTTCGTCGGCGTCGACGCGGAACGTCAGCCGCCAGTTGCGCGTCACGTGGAGGCTCCATGTTCCCTTGCGGTCGCCCGTCAGAGTGTGGACCTTCCACAGCGGCCATGAGTTCAATTCACCGGCGTCCTCCATCTGGTCCAGGACGGCGAACATGGCGCGCAGCTTCGCGACGGCATCGGACGGAAGGCCCTTTGCGATGCCCTCCTCGTAAAACCGCTTGAGCGGTCTGTGGCTGAAACTCCGTATCCTCAACGTCCGATTGTAAGGTGTCGCTTGACGCTTGTCAATGAGGTGTTCTTTCGACCCTTCACGCAAGTTTGACAAGGGGGAGGACCCGAGGAGCCCGAGAGCGCTTCGGCGAACCTCTCGAGAGTCGCTCCACGCATCGCAGGCTGCCCGGGCTGGATGCCGAACGCCGATCCATCTTTACCCCTTCCATCCTTTCCGTCCCCGTGCTATGCTCTCCTGTGGGAAACCCAACAGAAAGAACCGCGAGAAATCGTGGCCCGCTTCTTCGCCTTCCCGGGTGAGACAGAATGAAACCGCTACGTCGCGCTTGGAACCGGCTCGCCGGCAGTCTCGCTGGCGGGCGCCGTGAGGCCGAACTGGCCGACGAGCTACAGTCGCACATCGACATGCTAAACGAGGAGAACCTGCGCCGCGGCATGTCTCCCGCGGAGGCCCGGCGAGCCGCCATGCTCACATTCGGCTCTGTGGAGGTGGCCAAGGAAAACTACCGCGATCGGCGTGGGTTTCCGGCGCTCGATTCACTCCGGCAAGACGTTCGTTACGCCCTCCGAGGCATGCGAAGGAGTCCAACCTTCACCGCTACAACGGTGGCTTGTCTTGCGTTGGGCATCGGCGCGAACACCGCTATCTTCAGCTTGATCGACGCGGTGATGCTGCGGTCTCTGCCCGTCAGTCATCCCGAGCAGTTGGCGTTCTTCGGGTACTCCCAACCCGTGGGCGATATGAGCCCGGTGCGGCTGACCGCTTCCGGCGTTGCCCAAGCCACACTGCCCTTCGCCACCTACGAAGCGTTTCGAGACCATGCCCGGACCCTGGCCGGCGTATTTGCGTACGCTTCGGCGGGACCCGAGAACAACGGCCTGACCGTGGACATCGCCGGACGGCCGTTTACCGCGGATGGGGAGATGGTGACGGGAACTTATTTCTCTGTCCTGGGAGTCTCGCCGGTTCTCGGCCGGACGATTGTCGAAAGCGACCTGAGCCCCGACGCTCCCCGCGTAGTCGTGATCGGCCACAAACTGTGGCTGCGCGAGTTTGCCGGGCGCAGTTCCGCGATCGGACGGAGCATCCGCGTGAACAGCTCCCCGTTCACGGTCATCGGCGTAGCCCCGCCCGGATTTGCAGGGCTGAGCGGTACCGTCTCAGACCTCTGGCTTCCGCTGCTTCCGTCACCCGCAGTGAGGCCTTGGGGCTCGCGCTCCTCCTCCATGGAGACATACTTTGCCGAGCGCCGCTGGTGGTGGTGTATTATCGGCGGCCGCCGGAAGCCGGGCACAACAAGGGCACAGGTTCAGGGCGAAGCGCATTACCTCTATCGCCAGAGCATCACGGCCGGAGTAAGCAACATCCCGGCGCGCCTGCCTGCGCTGACCGTCTCGAGCGTCAGCCCTGCGTCCCAAACCATGCGCCGCAGGCTCTCTACACCGCTGGGCATTCTCGTCGTGACGGCGGCGTTGATGCTGCTCATGGCGTGCGTCAATGTGGCGGCTCTCCTCGGATCGCGGGCCAAAGCTCGCCAAAGAGAGATCGGCGTCCGGTTGGCAATCGGCGCCTCCCGGGGGCGGGTGATCCGCCAACTCCTGACGGAGAGCCTGTTGCTGTCGGCCTGCGGCGGAATACTCGGCCTGCTGTTCGCGTACTGGGGCGCGCCCACGCTGCTCAGCCTGATTGCCGGAAACAGTCGGACGACTCAGCTCGAGGTCGGCACCAATGCCGTCGTTCTGGCGTTCGCCGCGGCGGTTTCGCTCGCAACGGGCGTTCTCTTTGGACTTGCTCCGGCAATCCGCGCCGCCCGGAAGGATCTGGCGCCTCAACTGAAAGACGCCGGCCGGTCTGCCACGCAACGCGGCGGCTGGGGGAAGGCGCTGGTGGGCTTGCAGATTGCCCTGTCGGTGGTGTTGCTGTTCGGCGCCGGCCTGTTCGTGCGCACCCTTCGGAACGTCGATGGGCAGCATCTCGGATTCGAGCGCGACAACCTGCTGTTGTTCGATGTCGATCCCGAACGCAGCGGTTACACGGACAGGCGCGGTATTGCGCTGCACAATCGACTGGCAGAACGAATCGCCGGGCTTCCAGGGGTGCGATCCGTGACCTACATGCAGGAGGCGCTGCTTTCAGGGACCTTCATGCGCACATCGACCGCCACCGATGGTCCGCCCCCTCCAGCGGGCCGGTCGAATGAAGACTACTCCAACCGGGTGGGCCCGGGGTTCTTCGACACCATGGGAATGCAAGTGCCGCTCGGCAGAGGTATCGAACTGCGCGACACCGACGGAAGACATCCAGCCGCCGTCGTGAACGAGTCCTGGGTGCGGGCGCACTTTCCCAACCAGAATCCGGTGGGCCACCACCTCCGCGCGGGCGGAGACACATTCGACCCGCAGTCCGCATACGAGATTGTCGGAGTGGCCGCGGATGCCAAGTACAACCGCATGCGCGAAGCGCCTCCACCCACCGTCTATCTCGCCTACGGTGCGAAATGGGGCCGGACACGCAAAATGTGTTTCGTGGTGCGCTCCGCCGGCGTTGCTCCGGCCGCGCTGATCGCACCGGTGACCGAGGCGGTTCACGATGTTGACCCTGCGCTGCCGTTGTACAACGCAAGAACCCAGCGTCAGCAGATCGAAGAGGCGATAGGCGCGGAGAGATTGTTGGCCCGCGTGTCGACCTTCTTCGGAGCGCTGGCGCTGCTGCTCGTGGCCATCGGCGTGTATGGGACGCTATCCTATGCGGTGACCACCCGGACCGGCGAGATCGGTATCCGGATGGCGCTGGGCGCTCGCCGCGCGACCGTGGTATGGATGATCTTGCGCGAATCGCTGGTCGTCGCCGGCCTCGGCTTGGCTGTTGGTCTGCCGGCCGCGCTCGCGCTGTCGCGCTTCACCGAAGACGCGTTGTTCGGCATCCACTCTCAGGATGGCGTGACGATCGCGGCAACCGTGCTGATCCTGTCCGCAATAGCGGCGGCATCCGGATTCTTACCCGCCAACCGGGCGGCGCGGATCGACCCGATCCGGGCTCTGCGCCACGAGTGAAACCCCACGCGCGACCCTCAAGCCATTCATCAGCCTTCATCGCGAAGCGTCGCCACAGGGTCCACCCGTGCCGCGCGGCTGGCTGGAAGAAGCCCTGCAATGAGGCCGATCAGGATCATCGAGACGCACGCAACACTAAGCGCGAGAGGGTCGAGCGGCGACACTTCGAACAGGAGGCTCTTCATCGCTCTCGTCAGGGCAAACGCTCCGGCCAATCCAAACACAAGCCCCACCGCAACCATCGCGAACACGTCCCGCAATACGCGTGAGAGCACATCCCGCGATCTGGCCCCTAACGCCATCCGGATGCCGAATTCCCGACGCCGTTGTGTGACGGCGTGCGAGACCACACCGTAGACGCCTATCCCGGCAAGAAGAACCGCGAGGGCGGCGAAGGCGCCGATGAGCCCTGCCGGCCTGCTCGTGCCCGAGAGCGTGTTGTCGCGGACTTGCCCCATCGTGGCGACATCCCCCAGCGGCAGGTTGCGGTCCACTTCGCCGACGGCCTCGCGGATAGCGGGCAGCACGGCGCCCGGTTGAATCCGCGTGCGTACCACCAGCTTGATCCGCGTACTCGGCACTTGCGCCAGCGGCACGTATACGACCGGCGGGTCCGGACTTCCGGGCCACGCAACCCGCTCGCTGCGGATCACTCCGGCGATCTCGACCTCCGGCAAAAAGACTCTCGCCTTTATGTAGCCTGGACACGACACACGAACCGTCTTGCCGACGGGGTCTTTCATGCCGGCAGCGTCCGCCAGGCGCGCCGCCAATGCCTGGTTGATGACCATGACGCGCGGCGATCCGTCGCGGTCCTCGCCCGTGATGCCGCGGCCGGCCAGCACGGGAATCCCCAGCGCATGGAAATATCCCGGATCCACTCGCTTGAACCGCACTCTCACCAGCTCTTTCCGGCCCGCCACCTGCACTGCCTCGCCGTTCCCGATCCACTGGAGCGGCAAGTGCGTGGCCAGCCCTACCTCGGCCACTCCCGGTGCGGCTTGAACCCGCTCCGCGACGGCCTTGTAGAACAGGACGGCCTTCTCCGGCGTCGGATACGCGCCCGCCGGCAGGTCCGCCGACATGGTGATCACGTCTTCCATTCGCACGCCGGTATCGATTTGCTGCAGCTTCAGCAAGCTTCTGAAAAGAAGAACCGCCCCGCAAACCAGCACCAGGGAGAGCGCCACCTCGCCGATAACGATGGCGCGCCGAACACGCCCGTGCGCGCCCGAGGAGCCGCGCGCCGACCAGTTCAGGGACGCCGCCAGGCTGCCGAAACAGGTTTGCAGCGCAGGCAGCGTTCCGGCGAGCAGCCCGACTCCCAGCGCCACGGCCGCCGCGAACGCAAGCACGCGTAGGTCGAGACTGACGTCCGCGGTGAATGGCAGCGAATCCGCCAGCAACGGTGTCGCGGCTCGCACCAGCAGGCCGGCCACGCCAATCCCCGCGGCGCCTCCCAGCAGACACAGGACCAGAGTCTCGGTAAGCAACTGCGCCACCAGGCGGCCGCGGCCGGCGCCCAAAGCGGCCCGAATCGCCAGTTCGCGCCTCCGCGTGGCGCCCTTGGCCAGCAATAGGTTCGCGACGTTGGCGCAGGCGATCAGCAGGACCAGGGCAACCGCGCCGAAGGCGACGAGAATCGACCGCTGCAGCCCCGAGCCGATCAGCATCCGGGCCAGCGGTTCCACCGCTATGCTCCCTTCGCCATACCCGGCGGGCTCGAGGGGCGACAGCGCGGCGTGAACCGCCTCCATTCCTTCCCGCGCCTGCGCTAACGTAGCGCCGTCCCGCAGACGTCCGTATACGGTAAGCCAGTGGATGTCCCGCACCTGCTGGTCGGGTGTAAAGACCAGCGGCTTCCAGAACTGCGTCTGGTCCCGGTCGAAGGCGCCTGGCTGGAGTACTCCGATCACTTGCTGCGCTTCGCCGTTCAAAATCGGCCGCCGCCGCAAAATGTCCGGGGCGCCCCCGAAATAGTTTTGCCAGGCCGCATAACTCAGTACGATCGCCGCAGCGCCTCCCGGTTGGTCCTCTTCGGGCGTGAAGGTGCGGCCCAGCCGCGCGCTGGTCGCGAACACCCGGAAGTAGTCGGCCGTTACCGCCTTGCCGGACAGCTTCGTCGGCTCGCCTTCCCCCCCGAGCGAGGCGGAGATCGACTGTTCCGCCGACAACGCTTCGAAGGCGGGCGCAAGCCGCTTCCAATCGAGAAAGTCAGGGGTGCTGGTGGCGTTCACCACCCCCGGCCGCGGAGCGTCCCAGACACCCACAATGCGGTCGGGTCCGGGAAAAGGAAGGGGCTTCAGCAGGACGGCATCCACCACGCTGAACATGGCGACGTTGGCGCCGATCCCCAGTGCCAGCACACCAACCACAATCGCGGTGAAACCCGGTGCGCGCCGCAACGAAGCCAGGCCGTATCGGAGGTCCATCAGCCCCGTCTCGATCCACTGAACGCTGCGCCGGCTGCGATGTTCTTCCTTCATCGTTTCGATTCCTCCGAAGCGGACACGGGCCGCCCTGCGGGCTTCGTCCGGCGACAGGCCGCGCCCCATGGCGTCTCTTTCGGCCAACTCCAGGTGGGCCTGGATTTCCGCCTCCAACTCCCGGTCCAGACGCCGCTTGCGCGTCAGGGCCAGCAGCCCGCTCGCAATGCGCCTGATAATCATGACGACGCCTCCAGGAAGCGAGCCACCAGCGCGGTGGCCTTCTCCCAATTCGCCACTTCCACCCGTAGCTGCTTGCGCCCGGCGCGGGTGAGCGAATAGAACTTGACCTTGCGACTCGTTTCCGAGATTCCCCAAGCCGTGGCAATCCAGCCCTCTTGCTGCAGGCGGATGAGGGCCGGATAGACCGAGCCCTGGCTCAACTGCATCGCCTCGCCCGAAACTTGTTCGATGCGGCGGGCGATCGCGTACCCGTGCATCGTTCCCATCGTCTCCAGCGTCTTCAAAATGAGCAGATCCAGCGTTCCGTAGGGCACTTCAGTTTGCTGTTTAGACATGTCGATATCCGACAGCTATATCATCCGCCCACCGGTGGCCGTACGTCAATAGGGTCGGCTTACTTCCGCCTGGCTCGCCTTTCCCGGTTGCTCGATGGACCGGAAGAATTTCTTATTCTCGTCGATATGTTCCTTGCGGACGTGCGAAGACGCCGCATCGCACATCGGTTGTCGCTACGTGCGCACGCACTGAAAAGGGGCAGGAACAGTGTTCAAGGAAAGCAGGCAGGAACTACAGTTTAACTGGAAAATGCTTGGGGATGTCGCCGAAGGGCGCCCCAACCTGGGACTCATGACTGAGGTGTCGGTCTATCGGCTGATGCAGTTCACCTTGCGCGACGTTCTCATTAAAGACTACGGCGTGGAAGCAGCCGCGCGGATCTTTTTCGAGGCTGGAAAGAGCGCCGGCAAACACTTCTGTGAGAATGTGATTCCCAAAGGGCTGACATTTAACGAGTTCATCGCGGCGCTCCAGGACGCGTTGCAGCGCCTCAAGGTAGGCATCCTGAGGGTGGAAAAACCCAGCTTGAGCGTCTCGCATTCACCATCACCGTGGCCGAAGATCTGGACTGCTCGGGCCTCCCGGTGAGCGACGAGGAAATCTGTACGTACGACGAAGGTTTCATCGCGGGACTGCTCATGGTCTACACGGGCCGCGAATTCTGCGTGACGGAGATCGACTGCTGGTGTTCAGGCGATCGGGTTTGCCGGTTCGAGGCTAAGCCCGCCACTTAGAGCCACGGCCATGATCTCGCTGCGGGAGGAGGACTTAAGCCGGACTATAGGGGCAATTCAGGACCTCCTCAAGGGACGCCTGCCGGACGAGATCGAATTGCCCTCCGACTACCCGCAGCACGAGTTCGCCGAATTGATTCGCCAGGTCAATGCCCTGATCGCCGCGCACCGGGTTTCGTCCGAGTTCACCCTGACCCTCTCCCGCGGGGATTTGTCCGTTGACCTTCCCAGGGGCGGCATGCGGGTCACCCAATCGCTGAAAAACTTGCAGGCGAATCTGCGCCATTTCTCCTGGAAGACACAGCTGATTGCCGGAGGAGACTTCACCCAGCGGCTCGACTTTATGGGCGAGTTCTCGGCCTCGTTCAATTCGATGGTCGAGCAGTTGGCGAAAAGTCGGGACCTGCTTGGCCAGAAACTCGAGGCCGAAGCCGCCAACCGGGCCAAGAGCGAATTTCTCAGACACATGAGCCACGAGATTCGAACACCCCTGAATGGCATTCTGGGAGCGCTCGATCTGCTGCTGGACAATCCGCTTGCCGCCGAACAGCGCAGTTTCGCCGAGACGGCGCGCGACTCCGGAAACGCCCTGCTGGCGCTCGTCAACGATATCCTGGACCTCTCCAGAATCGAAGCCGGGCGGATCGAGATCGTAGCGGCACCGTTCCACCTGCCGGATCTGCTGTCCGGAGTTGCCCGATTGATGGCGCCCCAGCTTCGCCGGAAGGGCCTTGAACTGCAGTTGAACGTGGAAACTTCTACACCGGCGGTCTCCGGCGATGCGGCGCGAATTCGGCAGATCGTTTCCAATCTCCTCAGCAACGCGATAAAGTTCACCGAGCGCGGCCGCGTGTCTCTGACCGTAGCGCGTAAACAAGACCGGAACGGCGTCCCCGTTTTCGCTATGTCGGTTCAGGATACAGGTATTGGCATCCCTCGAGATAGGCTCCCGTGCTTGTTTAACGATTTTGTGCAGGTCGATGCATCGCTGACCCGCAACTTCGATGGCGCCGGGCTCGGTCTCGCCATCTCCAGGCGTCTGGCACGTCTGATGGGCGGGGATATTTCGGTGGAGAGCGCGCATGGCGAGGGTTCCACCTTCACTTGCGAACTTCCGCTGCCGGTTGTCGCCGCCGGCGTCCACACCGCACGCGCCCAGAGCAACGACGGTCTTACAGATGGTATCGACGATCGGCCTGCTCAAGGCTGCCGCGCGCTGCTGGTCGAGGACAACCCGGTCAATCGGCGACTTGGCCAACGCATGCTCGAACGATTCGGATGCTCCGTCGACCTGGCGCGGCACGGGCAGGAGGCCCTCGATTTGCTCGCGGTTCAATCTTACGAGATCGTGTTCATGGATTGCCAGATGCCGGTGATGGATGGCTACGCCGCCACCGCCGAACTCCGGCGGCGCGAAGGGGACCGCCGCCGAACTCCCGTGGTCGCATTGACAGCGCACGCCATGGAGGGCGATCGCGACAAGTGTGTTGCGGCCGGAATGGACGATTATCTGACTAAGCCCCTAAGGGCGGGAGAGTTCCGGACAACACTCGAAAAATGGCTTCGGCCCCGGCCGGCAGCCGCGCCAATCAGGACCGCGGCAGACGTTACCCCAGTCCCCTAATGTCCAGTCCGGCACGGCCCCACACGCAACGCTCAAACAGGTTGCGCCCCCTCTTTGCACTTTAAAGTACTATGTGCTTTAATGGTTGTCATGCTGAAGGGCATCTGGAGCGACTTGGTCTATGCCGCCCGCTCGCTGGCGAAGGCTCCCGCGTTCACCTTCGTCTGTATCGTCTCACTCGGAATTGGGATGGTGCCGGTCATCGCGGTTCCCTACGGCGCCCGGGTACTACGCATGCCCCCTCCCGGCATAAACCCGGACGGACTGGTCGAAGTCATCACCACCGCCAACAAGTCCCGAGAGGCCGCCAATTCCTGGTCCTACGCGGACTTCATGGACCTGCGCCAATCGAATACCGGGATTGCGCTCATCGGATGGGCTACGGCGCCAAGCGTAATCACGCTTCCGGGCGGAGCGAAAACGGCCATGTGGCCGATGTACATCTCTGCCGGCTACTTCAAGACCCTCGGCGTGCGGTTGGCGCGCGGACCCGGGTTCGAAGGCCAGACTGGCGACGCCGTCATCGTGGGATACCGTTTCTGGCAGAACCAGCTGAGCGCCGATCCGGAAATCGTCGGTAAAACGCTCGAGCTGGACAAGACTCCCTACGTCGTCGCCGGCATCGCACCCGATGGCTTCCAGGGGCATCTCGCTCTCCAGGGCAGAGATTTGTTCGTTCCGCTGGAACGGTTTCCACTGCTGCTTACCGATAACCACGCTCGCTTGGACCGGAGCAAGGAATGGTTGCACATCCACGGCCGGCTCTCGAAAGATGTCACTGTTGCGCAGGCGAGCGCCGCCGTTGCCGGCATCACTTCGCAACTGGCCAAAGAGTATCCGGCCAACCAGCTCAAGGCCGGCATCGTCGAGCCCTACGACCCCATGGGCGTCCTCGATCGTTCACGATTCCGGCTGCTCGAGGCCGTGGGGCTTACCCTGACCGGAGCGCTGCTTCTCGTCGTGTGTCTGAATCTCTCCGGCATGATGCAGGTTCGCAGCGCCCTGCGTGAGAGGGAGCTCTCCATCCGTCAGGCGGTCGGCGCCACCCGGTTACGCCTCGCCCGCCTTCTCTTAGCCGAAGCCCTGTTGCTTGCGGCTGTCGGCGGGACCTTCGCTTCGCTGATGCTTTTCAATGCTCCCACGGTGGTCTCCCGGCTCACCGGGCAACCGGTACCGGTTCCCTTCCAGAACGCGCTGAAGGTCGATACTTCCATGGTCGCGATCTGTATCGGGCTCTGCCTCTTCACCAGCCTTGTCTTCGGGTTTCTGCCTGCGCTTCGGTTCAGTCGCCCGGTCATCGTCTCTGCCCTGAAGGACGACGCCGGCGCTGGAGGGCTGCGCGTGGGACGCGTTCATCGCTTCACGGCTGCCTTGCAGGTCGCGATCGCAGTGCCCCTCCTGGTCCTCGGTGCCATCAGCCTCGATCGCGTCCGCTCCACGGCTACTGCCAATCTCGGGTTCGCATCCGATCTGCTGTACGCGGCGCCGTTGAACTTTGACGCCGGTCCTGAGAATGCCACGGCCGGAAACATCGACTTCCGCATTCGAAGCCTCCGCGACGATCTTGCCAAGGCCAGCGGTATTGCATCCGCCACTGTCGCGGATGGCCTGCCCCTCGACTTCCATGGTCGTTCCGCCACCGTATCGTTGCAGACGGAAGCTCCGGCATCCGCTCGCGTCCAGGCGACACGCGTCGGTGCTGGTTACCTGAAGACCATGGCCATTCCGCTTTTGAGCGGCCGGGATTTCAACGACCGGGACAGCGCAGGCTCCGAAAAGGTGGCCATCGTTACCAAACCCCTCGCCCATCGGCTGTTCCCGAATGCCGGAGTCGGCGAACCCGTCGGCAAGCGGTTCACGTTCCGTGCCGCCGGTGAAACTGGCGCCGCGGACACGCCGCCGCAAACCCTCACGATCGTCGGTGTCGCCGGCGATTTCCCCACGTCCCAGATGAGTACGGATCGGGCACAGTTGCTGCTGCCGCTGGCGCAACGCTCGGATCTCCGCCTGAATTCCGTAGTCACGGACGAGGAAAGCAACCGCATACCGAATCTCTTTCTGATCGCGCGCAGCGCGGCCGGGGAACAACCGGAGAAGATCGCCGCCGCCATCGAGAACGTGGTTCGGGAACTCGATCCGAAATTTCGCCGCGACCGCATCGTCACCGGCGTTGCCCTTCGAAAAAAGAGCATGGACGACTTCCTGACTCAGTCGGCGGTCGCAGGTGCCGCGGCAAGCGTCGTCCTGATGCTTTCTGCGCTCGGAATCTACGGCGTCGTCGGCTTGATGGTCGCCGCGCGTACTCGTGAAATCGCCGTGCGCGTCGCACTGGGCGCTTCGCAACCGCGCGTCCTGGGTATGATCCTGTTTCGTGTCGTCAAGCTCACCGCGCCCGGCGTGGGCCTTGGACTCCTGTTCACCGCCGTTCTCATTCGCCTGAACGGTGAGCGCATGGGCGTCTCGCTCAGCCACGTGGAGGCGCTCGCATACGTAGTCGGCGCCGCGATTGCCATTCTCGTCGCCGTCGTTGCCGCCCTCGCCCCGGCACGCCGCGCCGCGTCGGTACTGCCGATGGTCGCCATGCGCTCGGAATAGAATCGCGCCGGTAGCGCCGGCTCAACAAACTCCCCCAGCACCTTCTCCCGCGCGCAATCCGTCGCTTTGGACTTTCGATACCGACACCGGCCCCCTTGCCCGCGGTCCTCATAATCGCCGAGACTCCGCGCGCCGCCGTAAGGCAGGATCCATTTCAGCAAATGACAGCAACGGGCGTGTTACAGACACGTGACGGATCGGCGTTGCGATGCCGACTTCTCGTTCCTAATCCGGCCAGCGCCTGCGACACCAGCTCATCTGTCGCACGGCGGCTGGCGCGCTGTGCTTCCCGAGATGGATTGTTCTGATAAGCGAGTGCCCAAGCCTCTTCAAGTGTTTCAGCGGTGGCTGGGCTGGCCGGTGCGAGGCCATAATATGCAGCCGCGCACGCAAGGCGCCTGCAAACCCTTAACGCCGCCATAGTGTCCCGTGTTGTTATGCTTGTTAACCGCTCTATTTATAAGTTTCCCGGGCCGCTGGCAACAGCTAACATCCTTTGACTCTACCTGGGGCATTCCCGCGTCAAGCCCAGGTCTTTAACGTTTCCGACTCGTATCAGGTGACCAACGCCGTCGATCGGGCCAGGACGATGCAGTTGGCATTCCGGATCAGCTTTCGGTTGGCTGTCGCAGCGAGTCGTGCGCGACGCCCACGAATCGATTAGCGCAGGAACCCGAGGACCGCCATTCAAGTGTCGAACTGGCGGCGGAGACGCCTGCCTGCCGCCGCGGATGACGGCCGACACACAAACCAACCCACATGTCAAACCAACCCACACCCGTTGACCTCACCGGCGAAAGTTCATATACTGCGGGCGAATCGCGGATCAAAAAGGAAGGATCACTATCCGTGCCTGACCAAACGGCTACCGCCAATACCCGCCGCGCTTTTCTGGGGGCCAGCGCCCTCACCGCGGCCTCCTATTCCCGCATCCTCGGCGCCAACGGTCGGATTGGCGTCGGCTTCATCGGCTTCGGCCTCATCGGCAAGCAGCATGTTGCCGACTTCAAGAAATTCAACGACGTCGACCTCGTCGGCATGTGCGACGTCTACAAGCCCCGCCTCGACGAGGGCCTCCAATTCCTGGGCAATCCCAACGCCAAGCCCTACTCCGATTTCCGCCGCATGCTCGAAAACAAGGACATCCAGGGCGTCGTCGTTTCTACCCCCGACCAGTGGCATGCCCTGATGACCATCATGGCCTGTGCCGCCGAAAAGGACGTCTACGTCGAAAAGCCCCTCACTCTCTTCGTCGACGAGGGCAAGTGGATGGTCCAGGCCGCCCGTAAATTCAAACGCATCGTTGTCGTCGGAACCCAGCGGCGCCACGGCCGCGGAGTGGCCGAAGCGAAGAAGGTCGTCGATGGCGGCACCCTCGGCAAAATCCACTCCATCCGTATCGCCTCCTACCGCAACGTCTACCCCGGCTTCGGCAAAACTCCCGTCACCGATCCGCCCCCTGGCTTCGACTACGATATGTGGCTTGGCCCCGCACCCAAGAAGCCCTACACCGCGCACCGCGGCATCTACCATTTCCGCTGGTTCTGGGATTACTCCGGCGGCCAGATGACCAACCTCGGCGCTCACCTCATCGATCAGGTCATGCACATCATGAACGTTCAGGGCCCCTCGATGGTGCAGTCGATGGGTGGCCGCTTCGCGCTCGAAGACGACGGCGAAACTCCGGACCTCCAGGATGCCATGTGGCAATTCCCAGGCTTCACCCTCAACTGCGCCATCCGCGAAGCCAATGCGATGCGCGGGGACCCTGCCGCCCGCGGCCAGATCTACCTCGGCACGAAAGGCAGCATGGTGCTTGCCGGCAATTACGAGATCTTCCCCGAAAACAAGATCGATCCCGTCAACGACATCCCCCGCTTCCAGGGCCAACCCGCGGGAGGGCCGGTCTATACGGCCACCCGGCCCACGCCGTGGATCGAGGCTTCCAAGGGCGGCGTTGCGTCTGACGCGCGCTACGGCACCGGCGGCGAAGACACCATGGCCATGAACGAACGCGACTGGCTCACCTGCATGGCTAGCCGAAAACCCCCGGTCTGCGAGGTCGAGCAGGGCCACCGCGTGGCCACCACCTGCCACCTGGCCAACATCTCAATGCGGCTGGGCCGCGCCATCCGTTGGGACCCCGCCGCCGAACAGGTCATTGGCGACAAGGAAGCCGCAGCCATGTGCGTCCGCCCCTACCGCGCGCCGTGGGACGGCGTTCTACGCAGCATCGTCAAGGTCTAGCAATGCCGCAAACCTACCTGGAGTGGATGATCGCCAGCACGCCGACGAAATGGTGGCACGATTCCGCCGAAGCCGCGGAGTTGGACCTCGGCCTCTCCCGCGGCGCCGTCGGCGTCACCACCAACCCTTTCCTCGCGAACCTCGCCCTGCGCAAAGACCGGCCGCTGTGGGCCGCGTCCATCGAAGATGTCCTTTCCAGGAAACTGCCGCCCGAAACCAAAGCGGAAGCCCTCGTGCACATCGCGGTCACGCGCACCGCGGAGAAACTGCTCCCCGTTTTCGAGGCCAGCGGCCACCAAGCGGGATTCACCTGCGCCCAGGTGAATCCCTTTCGTGCCGGCGATCGTGACTGCATGCTCGCCATGGCCCGCCGCTTTCACTCGTGGGCGCCCAATATCGCGGTCAAGCTCCCAGCCACCGCCGCCGGTCTCGACGTGCTCGAGGACGCGATCGCCGAAGGCATCACCGTTACCGCCACCGTCAGCTTCACGGTGCCCCAGGTAATCGCTATCGCCGAACGCCACGAACGCGGCATCCGGCGCGCCCACGCCCACAACATCGAACCGGGAAAATGTTTCAGCGTCATCATGATCGGCCGGCTCGACGATTACCTCCGCGAAGTAGCCCACGATAACCAGATCGCGGTCGGCGAATCCGACATTTGCCAGGCCGGCCTCGCCGTCACCAAGCGCGCCTACGCGATCTACAAGGAGCGCGGCTACCAGGCGGTTCTGCTCGTGGCCGCCCTGCGCGGCCCCTATCACCTCACCGAACTCGTGGGCGCAGACCTCGTCATGTCCATCGCGCCCGCCTTCCAGCCACCATTCCTGTCCGCCGATCTGCCCCAGGTGGAGCGGATCGACGCGCCGGTGTCTCCCGACGTCATCGACCGCCTCGCCGGGATGCCGGAGTTCGTCCGCGCCTACGAGCCGGGCGGCATGACGCCCGCCGATTTCGTGGCCTTCGGCCCCACCCAACGCACCCTTTGCCAATTCTGCGAAGTTGGCTGGAGACTTCTGGAGAATATGGAATAGATGACCCCAGTCGAGGCGCCGAAAGTCGGCAATACGGTAGAAGAATGCATCGTCGGCGAGTGGAGAAAGCAGAAGGGCGACCAGGTAGTCGCCGGTGAAGTCCTCACCGAAATCGAGACCGATAAGGCCACGTTCGAAATCACCGCTCCCGTGAGCGGAACGCTCGTCGAGATCTGCTGCGCCGAAGGCGCTCTGGTGCCCGTCCTCACGACGCTCTGTATGATCGGGGAGCCGGAGGAGAACGTGGAAGCCGCCGCCCCCCTGAGCCCCCGCGCCAGGCGGTTCGCCGCGGAACAGGCCTTCGAGCCGCCGCCGATGGCTGGCTCCGGTCCCGGCGGCAGGGTGCTCGAAGCCGACGTTCGCGCCGCCTATGCCGCCTCGCCGCCGCAGCCTGCCGGCGAAGCACTATCCAACGTGCGCGAGACGATTGCCCGCCGTGTGCGGGAATCGCTCGCCGCCACCGCCCAGTACACGCTCCACACGTCCGCGGCCGCGGGCCCGCTGCTGGCGCTTCGCGAGAGCTTCAAAACTTCGTCCGATCGTAATCGGATCACTGTCGGCGACATTGTCCTGTTCGCAGTCGTCCGCGCACTCCTCGAAACGCCGGCCCTCAACGCCGAGTACGTGGAGGGCCGCATCCGTCAACATGGCGACGTCCACCTCGGCTTCGCCTGCGACACCGATCGCGGCCTGCTCGTCCCCGTAGTCCGCAACGCCCAGAACCTGACCCTCCCGCAGCTTTCCGCCACCGTCCACCGCCTGGCCGACCAGGCGGTCCGCGGCTCGATCGCCGCCGGCGACCTCAGCGGCGCCACCTTCACCGTTAGCAACCTGGGCAGCCTCGGAATCGAATCCTTTACCCCCATCCTGAACCCGCCGCAAGTAGCAATCCTCGGTGTGGGCGCGATCCAGCTAAAACCTCGGCGCACCCAGGCCGGTTTCGCCTTCATCGACTCCATCGGCCTGTCGCTCACCTGCGATCACCAGGTCATCGACGGCGCCCCGGGCGCAAGATTTCTCCAGGCGCTCGTGCGCATAATCGAACAAGTAGACTCCATCGTCCCGTCAACCTGATCCCATGCCCAAATCCATGATCATCCAGCCGGAAAAAGTTTTCGCCAGCCAGCTCCATCCAATTCACCGATATCCCGGTGAATGCCTGCCGCCCGAGCTTTCGAAGATAGTTGCCATACTCGCCGACCTGCTCGCGACATCTGGCAGGATCTCTGCGCCATCCGCGAGTTCGAGACGATCTCAACGAGATCAAAACCAAGGGCACTTACAAAGGCGTCACTTACAATCACGCCGGCCCCGCCCACCTCTCTATCGGACAGGAAGCGGCCGCCGTCGGCATGGCCTTCTACCTGACGCCCGACGACCACATCTTCGGCTCGCATCGCAGCCACGGCGAGATCCTCGCCAAAGGCTTCTCCGCCATCCGCCGCCTGAGCGACGCCGCACCTGATGGAGATCATGGGAGCCTATCGCGACGGCGCCATCCTGCAGCCCGTCGAGAGGGGCTACCGGGGACGGTGCCGGGACCTGGCGCTAGCGCTTCTTCGTCTACGGCGCCTTCAGCGAGATCTTCGCGCGCGAAACCGGCTTCAACCGCGGCCTGGGCGGCTCCATGCACGCCTTCTTCGCGCCGTTCGGCATCTATCCCAACAACGCCATCGTGGGCGGGTCCGGGTCGATCGCCCCGGGCGCGGCGCTGTTCAAGCGCGTGAACCGCAAGCCCGGCATCGTCGTCGCCAACATCGGCGACGCCTCGTTCGGCTGCGGCCCGGTCTGGGAAGGCATCACCTTCTCCGCCATGGACCAGTACCGCAAGCTGTGGGACGAGTCGCTGGGCGGCGGCCTGCCCATCCTGTTCAACTGCATGAACAACTTCTACGGCATGGGCGGGCAGCCGTTGCGGCGAGACCATGGGCTGCGAGTTCATCGCGCGCGTCGGCGCGGGCGTGAACCCGGAGCAGATGCACGCCGAGCGCGTCAACGGCTACGACCCCCTGGCCGTCATCGACGCCTTCCGCGCAAGAAGCAGATCCTGCTCGAGGGCCGGGCCCCGTGCTGCTCGATACCGTCACCTATCGCATCAGCGGCCACTCGCCATCCGACGCGTCCAGCTACCGCTCCAAGGAAGAGATCGAATTGCTGGCAGCAGCCGCCGATTCGCATCCGACGCCTTCCGCCGCAAGCCTGCTGGAGGACGGCGTGTTCTCCGACGACGTCCTCGCCGACTCCGCGCGGCGCATCGTCGAGCCGCCGATCTTCGAGATGTTCCGCCTCGCCGCCGATCTCGACGCCAGCCCTCGCATGTCCGCTCGATTCGGAGCTCACTGGCAAGCGTCATGTTCTCGAACCAGCGCGGTCGAGAAGTTCGACGACCGCACGCCCGAGTTGCTGCAGACCCTCGCCGACGAATCCGCGCGTGCAGCAGATCCGCGGCAAAATCCGCACCCCGCTCGCACGAGGGCAAACCGGTTCCGAAGATGAAGGCGTACAACATCCGCGACGCCATCTTCGAAGCCATGCTGCACCGCTTCTCCATCGACCCGACGATGGTCGCCTTCGGCGAAGAGAATCGCGATTGGGGCGGCGCCTTCGCCGTCTATCGCGGGCTGACCGAAGCTGCTGCCCTACCACCGCCTGTTCAACTCGCCGATCTCCGAAGCCGCCATCGTCGGCGCCGCCGTCGGGCTACGCGCTCGAAGGCGGCCGCGTCGTGGCCGAGTTGATGTATGCCGACTTCATGGGCCGCGCCGGCGACGAGATCTTCAACCAGCTCTCCAAGTGGCAGGCCATGTCCGGCGGGCGAGCTTCCGCATGCCCGTCGTGCTGCGCATCTCCGTCGGCGCCAAGTACGGCGCGCAGCATTCGCAGGACTGGACCGCGCTGGTCCACCACATCCCCGGCCTGAAAGTCGTCTACCCCGTCACCCCTTACGACGCCAAGGGCATGATGAACGCCGCGCTCGCCGGCACCGACCCGGTCGTCTTCTTCGAGAGCCAGAAGATTTACGATTTCGGCGAGATGTTCGTGGAGGCAGGCGTCCCGGAAGGCTACTACGAAATCGACCTGGCCGAGCCCTCGGTCAAGCGCCCCGGCAAGGACCTCACCATCATCACCTTCGGCCCCGCGCTCTACACCGCCGTCGCCGCCGCCGACGAATTGGCGGCGCGATTCGGACTCTCCGCGGAAATCATCGACCTGCGCTCGGCCAACCCGCTGAACTACGAGCCGCTCGTCGAATCGGTTCGCAAGACCGGCAAGGTCTGCTGGCCTGCGACGCCGTCGAGCGCGGCTCGTGATGCAGACGGTCGCCGCCACCCTCACGCAGCTCGCTTCGATCACCTGGACGGCCCGCCCGTGGTGGTCGGCTCGCGCAACTGGATCACGCCCGCGGCCGAACTGGAGGCGACGTTCTTCCCCAGGCCGCCTGGCTGCTCGACGCCATCCACGAACGGATTCTGCCGCTGAAAGGCCATCGCCCCCCACCAACCAGTCCCTCGGCGAACTCGCCCGCCGCGCCCGGTCGGGCATATAAGGGCGCCTTCCTACATCCCCAACTCCCTCCGCCCAAACTCCACGCACCGGCGATTGTGCTCGTCCTCTGCCTTCACCTGCGCCTCGGGACTCAATCCCGTCATTACCGGCAGCGGCGCCTTCGGCCTGTTCTTCTTCACCAGCGCCAGCACCTTGGCCAAATCCCGACCCGGCAGCGGGCTGTACGCGTCGTCGAACGTCGCCCAGTACTTCGTCGTGAAAACCGGAATCTTCAGCGGGTCGCGCGTAATCATCTCCAGCTCGAACACCATTCGCGGATTCTTCGCGCGCATCACCCCGACCATGGCTTTCAGATCCAGCATGCCCTCGCCCAACGGCACCTCCGAGAGCAGGAACCCGTCTGCGTACTCCTCCACCGCCATGTCCTTAATGTGGGCATAGAAGGTGTACGGCGCCAGCGTCCGCAGCGTGTCCATCGGGTCTTCGCAAAGCGATAGATTGTTGCCGAAGTCCAGGCATACCCCGACCCACTCGCTGCCCAGGCGCTTCATCCACGCCGCCTGCTCCGCCGACCGCCAGCCCTTGTGGTTTTCGATTCCTAGCGGCACCCGGTATTTTCGCAGCACCGGCTCCGCCAGCTCCACCGATCTCTTGGCCAGCTCGAACATCGCCCTGAACGGCTCGAGCGAATCGAAATCCTCGTACCGGCGGCCGGTCATCGCCGCATGAAACGCCACCGCGCCCGCCTCCTTGAAGGCTTTGACCTGGGTTTCGAACGCCGCCACATCGCTCTCCTGCCGCGGCAGGCGCGGATCCGAAATGAGTTCCATGCCGTAACCCTCCAGCCGCGCGCGAAACTTCTTGCTCGCTTCCGAATCGGCGATCGGCGGATTCGTCTGTACGCTGCCGAGTCCCAGGTTGTGACAGTGCTCCACAATGTCGAACGCCTGACCGCTCCGGCGGGCGGCCTGCGCGCGCAACGAGAAAGCGGATGGCGTTCCGCCCATCCGAGGATTGCCCGCCTGCCACGCGCGGGACGTTCTACCGGATGCCAGCCATGCGATCGCCGGGCCGGCCAGCCGAAGGGTATGTCTGCGTGTCATCATGTCGGGCGCTATCATCGCGACTGGCCACGCCCGCGGCAGCCGTTGGAGATATAACATGCCGAAGATCGGATTTGTCGGTCTGGGCATCATGGGCAAGCCCATGGCCAAGAACCTTCTGAAGGCCGGCCATGCACTGGTGGTTTACGACGTCGTGCCGGCACCGTGGACGACTGGTCGGCGGCCGGCGCGGCGCGCGGCGCGTCCTGCGCGCGACGTCGCGGCGCGCGCGGATATCATCATCACCATGCTGCCCGACGGACCGGATGTCGAGCAGGCCGTGCTCGGCGCCGGCGGCGTGCTGGAAGGCGCCGCGCCAGGGCGCGATCGTCGTGGACATGAGTTCCATCAGCCCGCTGGTCGCGCAGAAGGTCGGCGCGGCCTGCGCCGACAAGGGGTCGAGTTCCTCGATGCGCCGGTCTGCGGCGGCGAGCCCAAGGCCGATCGACGGCACGCTCGCCATCATGGTGGGCGGCAAGCAGGAGGTCTTCGACAAGGTGCAGCCGATTCTCCAGAAGCATGGGCTCCAGCGTGACGCTCACCGGCGCCGGTCGGCGCGGGCAACGTCACCAAGCTCGCCAACCAGATCATCGTGGCCTGCAACATCGCCGCCATGGGCGAAGCGCTGGTGCTGGCCACCAGGGCGGGCCTCGACCCCGAAGTGGTCTTCAACGCCGTCAAGGGCGGACTGGCCGGCAGCACCGTGCTCAACGCCAAAGCGCCCATGGTGATCGCGCGCAATTTCAAGCCCGGCTTCCGCATCCGCCTGCACCAGAAGGACCTGCGGAACGCGCTGCTGGCGGCCGAATCGATGAAGGTGCGCGCTGCCCCTCACCAGCCTCGTGCAGCAGATGCTCATCTCGCTGATGAACGAGGGCAAGGGCGACCTGGACCACTCCGCGATCGTGAAATTCATCGAGCAGATAGCCGGGACCGAAGTCAAGCCCGTAGCTCAGTCGCACTAGCGCCGATTCTGAGGCGCCTTCATAGCAAGGTAGCGCTTCCGCTCAAGCGGCCAG
>CAWIJL010000011.1:0-214786 GCA_963836405.1 uncultured Solibacteraceae bacterium | reverse complement strand
GATGAACTCGTTCAACTACGGCATCGGTAACCTGGTAGCGCATCGCCGCCGTGGAGGGCTCCTCGGCTCCGTTCGGTCCGCCCACCTTGCTGGAAGCCGCGCAGAAGGCCAAGGGGGACGGGTTGTTCCTGCCCGTCTACTCGATCGCGGGAACCAAGGACATGTACAAGCCGCTTCCGGTCAATACGACGCCCCGGTCCTTCTACGGTGTGATTCGCGCCTTCGCGCTTCTCAACGACATCACTGTTCCCGAGGCGCCGGACCTGGCGGTCAACGAGATCTTCGGGCTCAAACTCGAAGGCCAGAAGTGGGGCGAACTCGGCGGAACGCGCGCCATGATGGGAACGTTTTCAAACAACCTGGGCGTCATGATGAAGTTCGTGGCGCTCGATCCGTACGGCCACTGGAATTACAAGCCCGCGGCGGAAGACATCTGGGCGTTCCTGTCCCGGTACCGCCGCGACTTGACCACCGGCAAGTTGCAGGTGCTGCCGCCGCGGTGAGTTCCCCTGGCGAAGCAGGCCACGATTGAAATTTGAGTGAACGGGAGTCTTCCATGAAACGAACGGTGTTGATCAGAGTCACTACTTCGATCCTGGTAGCGGGGATCGCTTTGGCCCAGACGCCCCCGGCTTCCAACCCGGAAGCGGCGCCTCAGGCCGGGCGCGCCGGCCGGGGCAGTTTCGGCCCACCCCCACAGTTGGGCCCGGACGATAAACAGGCCTATCCCGACCCGCCCGCCGGATTCAACGTCCGTCGCGAGGAGATCCCGCACGGGACGCTGACGGAAGTTGCTTACGACTCCAAGACGCTCGGCACCCGCCGTCAGATCGGCGTCTACCTTCCGCCGGGGTATTCGAGCAGCCGCAAATATCCCACCGTCTACCTGATTCACGGCCTGGGGTGGAACAACCGGGAATGGACGGCTATCCGGCATGTGGAAGTGGTCCTGGATAACCTGATCGCCGATGGCAAGGTCCAGCCCATGGTCTTGATCTTTCCGAATGGCGATTCCACGATGACGTTGGCCGATATCGAGGCGAACGGCCCCGGCCCGCGAATGAACCAGGGCAACGCCCAGCATCCCCCGGAAGGCGCGGAGGCCGCCGCGCGTGGCGGACGCCAGGGTATGAACATGACTCCGTGGCTGGCGCCGTTTGAAAACGACCTGCTCAAGGACATCATTCCCTTCGTGGATTCCCACTACTCGGTGTACAACGACCGCAACCGTCGCGCGCTCGCGGGGCTCTCCATGGGAGGCGGCGAGGCCCTGAACATCGGACTCGTACATCCGGAGGCGTTCGCCTATGTCGGCGGCTTCTCCGCCGCTCCGGACACGAAGAGTCCGCCCGACCTCGTGCCGGATCCCGAAGTCCCCAAGAAACTCAAACTGATCTGGCTCGCATGCGGCAATAAGGATGGCCTGCTCCGGGTCAGCCAGGGTGTTCACGCCTACTTGAAGGAAAAGGGCGTGCCTCACGTCTGGAACGTCGATGGGAACGCCCACGACACTCCGGAGTGGCAGAACAATTTCTACCATTTCGCCCAGAACCTCTTTAAGTAGTTTGCGTGTGGGTCAGAAGGAAAACGGAGACATTGTGAAGATTCGGAACAGAGTTTGGAGAGCTGGGTTGGCGCTGCCGGCTGTCATTGCCATCGGCGCCATTATGGGTCTGGCTCAGAACGCCGGCGATCCCATTCTGCGCGGTTTCCAGGATCCCCCCGACAGTGCCAAGCCACGAGTGTGGTGGCACTGGATGAACGGCAATGTGAGCAAGGAAGGCATCAAGGCCGACCTGGAGTGGATGAAGCGCGCCGGCATCGGCGGGTTCCAGAACTTCGACGGCGGCAACATGGGTTCGGCGGCGGCGTTGGTCCCCAAGCGCGTGGAGTTCCTATCGCCGGAGTGGAAGGACGCCTTCAAATACGCCGCCACCCTCGCCGATCAACTCGGCCTGGAAATGGCCAGGGCAAGTTCGCCCGGCTGGAGCGAAACCGGCGGTCCATGGGTCAAACCGGAGCAGGCTATGAAGAAGTTCGTGTGGACGGAAACTCGCGTGGAAGGCGGCAAGCCGTTCACCGGCAAACTGGCCCAGCCGTCCAGCGTCACGGGCGCATTCCAGAATGTCCCCGGGTCCGGCAATGCCCAGGGCGCCGAACAGATCAGCCCCTACGGCCCATGGTATGCCGACGCGGCGGTGGTCGCGTTCCGCGTTCCGGACACCGACAGGCCGATGGGCGAATTGCAGCCTAAGATCAGTTCCAGCGGTGGCGCGTTCACTTTGGCCGCGCTCACTGACGGCGACTATGCCAAACCCACGCTGCTGCCGGCGGCGCCCGTCGGAGAGAAGGCTTGGCTGCAATTCGAATTCGCAGCGCCGCAAACCGTTTACGGCATGTCACTCAATACGGGCGCGGCCGGCCGCGGCGGTTTCGGCGGCGGTCCCAGCAATCAGAACCTGGAAGTCAGTGACAACGGCCGGGATTTCCGGATGGCGGCCCCGCTCCCCGGCGGCGCACGCACCATCTCTTTCGCTCCGGTCACGGCGAAGTATTTCCGTTTCACGGTGCTGAGCCAGCCCCCTCAGGCCAATCCCGGCGGCGCACGCGGCATGGGAGCGGGAGGCAGAGGCGGACGCGGCGGCGAAGGGGGACGCGGCGGCGGGCCTTCGGCCCCGGCAGGGACCCAGATCGCCGAGTTCGCCCTCTATACCGCCCCGCGCATCCACCGCGCGGAAGACAAGGCAGCCTTCAGTTCCGCCAATGGCGTATCCAATTCGCCGACTCCGGCCGTACCGCCCGGCAGCGCCATTTCCAAGGCCGACATCATCGACCTCACCGTCCGCATGCAGCCCGACGGAGCCCTGAACTGGACGCCCCCCGCCGGCAATTGGCGCGTGCTGCGTCTCGGCTATTCGCTGCTCGGAGCCTTCAACCGCCCGGCGCCTCCCGACGCCACCGGGCTCGAAGCCGACAAGCTCAGCAGGAAACACATGACGGCGTACTACACCTATTACCTGGACCAACTCAAAGGCGCCGCCGGCGAGAAAATGGGCCAGCGAGGCTTGCAGTACATCCTCAACGACAGCTGGGAAGCAGGCCAGGCGAACTGGACCGACGAAATGATCGCGGAGTTTACGAAGCGGCGCGGCTACGACATGAAGCCGTGGCTACCCGCGCTCACCGGCCACATGGTGGAAAGCGCCGAGGCGAGCGACCGCTTCCTGTGGGACTTTCGAAAGACCATCGCCGAGCTTACGGCCGAGAACAACTACGACCTGCTCGGCGACATGGTGAAGGCGCGCGGCATGAAGGGCCGCTACTCGGAAAGCCACGAGACCGGACGCGTCTACATCGCCGACGGAATGGACGTCAAGCGCAACTCCGCCATCCCGATGAGCGCTATGTGGGCGGTCAACGCGCAGGGTGTCGGATCTCCGTGGGGCGGCGCCACGAACCAGAACGGCCGCTTCCAACTGGCCTACGCCGCCGACGATCAGGAGTCGGCCTCCGTGGCTCACATTTACGGGCAGAATATCGCGGCCGCCGAATCGCTTACCGGCGGCGCCGCGTACAGTTGGTATCCGGAATTGCTGAAGGCCACCGCCGATGCCGAGATGGCGTTCGGGATCAACCGCTTCGTCATCCATACGTCGGCGCACCAGGCCACCGAGCATCTGCCCGGGATCACTCTCGGCGTGGGCCAGTGGTTCACGCGCCATGAAACATGGGCCGAACTCGCGAAGCCGTGGACTACGTATCTCTCCCGAAGCTGCTTTATGCTGCAGCAGGGCGTGTACGGGGCCGACATTCTGTACTACTACGGCGATGACGCCAACATCACGGGCCTCTTCAACCAGGCGCATCCCGCGCTGCCCGAAGGCTATCCCTTTGACTACGCCAGTTCCGACGTGGTGGCCAACCGGCTCACCTCGACCGGCGGCCGGCTGACCACCGCTACCGGTATGAGTTATCGCCTGCTCGTGCTGGACAAGAACGCGCAGCGCATGCAGTTGGCCGTGTTGCGCAAGATCCGAGACTACGTGAACGCGGGCGCAGCGGTAGTGGGCGTGAAGCCCATCGAAAGTCCCACCAACTCGGATGATCAGGCGGAGGTCAGGCGGATCGCCGACGAGCTATGGGGATCGGGTACGGGCGAACGCACCGTCGGCAAGGGCAAGGTCTTCGCCGGAATGACCGCCGCTGACGCCGTGAAGGCGCTCAAGATGGATCCCGATTTCGAATACGTTAAACCGCAGCCCGACACGCTGCTCATGTTCGTGCATCGGAAGGTCTCCGACGGCGAGATTTACTGGGTGGACAATCGCCATAACCGGGCGGAGAACACAGAGGTCACTTTCCGCGTCACCGGCAAAGCGCCGGAGCTCTGGCACGCCGACACGGGCGTGATCGAACCGGCGTCTTACAAGGTCGTCAACGGCCGCACTGTCGTGCCGCTGCACCTGATCGGAGACGACGCGGTATTCGTGGTCTTCCGCAAGCGGGCCACGGCGCCGTCGCTCACCGTTCCCGAAAAGAAGGAGACTGAATTGGCTCCGGTGGAAGGTTCCTGGACAGTGGCGTTCCAACCCAATCGCGGCGCTCCGGCCCAGGCTACCTTCGAGAAGCTCGCATCCTGGACGGAAAGCGCCGACCCCGGTGTGAAGTACTTTTCCGGCATGGCGACTTACACCAAGAGCGTGCAGGCGTCCGCCGCCTGGTTGAAACCCGGAGCGGAAATCTGGCTCGATCTGGGCGACGTGAAGGACATCGCCGAGGTGGCCGTCAATGGCAAGCCAGTGGCGGCAGCCTGGCGCACGCCCTTCCGCGTAAACCTGACCGGCGCATTAAAGGCCGGGGCGAACACCATCGAAGTCAAGGTGGCCAACGTCTGGGTGAACCGGATCATCGGCGACCAGCAACCCGGAGCGCAGAAGATTACGACTGTTCAATCGTATCGCGCCGATTCGCCCCTGCTGCCTTCCGGGCTTCTGGGTCCGGTGAAACTGGTGAGCGTTAGTAAGTAGGCGCCCGAGTTCACTCGAAGCGCGCAGCCTTGCCTTCGCTGTCGTACCGCCAGCCGACGGCGGCGAGTGCGCACAATTTACGCGATCCAGACCATCGCGACGGATACCCGTGTTTCAGGCGAATGCCTGTGCGGCGGCGAGGCGCATGCCGGAACAGGCCCTGGAAGTCTTCCGCCCAGCCCTCATAAAGGTTCATGAGATTCTTGAGTCAATTCCGCCTAATGTAGGAACCTTGAACAACAAGCCGCGGTCGACGAGTACCCACAGCTGCATCCGGAGGAAGATATCATTGAGTCCTCCAAGAACGTGGGCAGGTGGTAGGAGATCATTGACTGATGCGACGCTGCTCTGGAAGATTCGCGAGAGGGTGCGCGCGGGCTGATGCTTACGCTCCAATCGCCGGTACAACGATCTCCGCTCACCGAACGAGGAGACCGGAGCCGCTATTTCTTCAGAAAGCGCTGCATTCAAGCCAGTCCGCGAACCGGTCAATCCAGTGGTCGGTAGGAATATTCCGGGGGCGCATGCCGAAACCGTGACCGCCCCTCGCGTACATGTGGATCTCGGCGGAAGCCCTGGCGGTGATCCATTTCTGGTAGAGGGCCATGCTGACCGTAGGGAGGCTGAGGACGTCGTCTGTAGCTGCCGCGATAAACATAGGCGGAGCATCGGCCGGAACTTTCGCATCGCCAAATCCTTCTCCCCCGGGATAGATGAACGCCACAAAGGAGGGCCGGCTCTCTGGCTTGTAGTGGAAGGCGACGCCTGTTGTCACACCGCCGCCCGCCGAGAAGCCCATGATTCCAACTCGGTCAGGAGAAACACCGTACTCTGCTGCGTGCTGGCGCACATACGCCACAGCAGCCATTCCATCTGCGATCGCGGTCGGCACAGTCTTCGCCACCATCTGCTCGAACTTGGCGCGGTCGTTTTGCAACAGCCGGCCAAACTCCTCAGTGGCGTCGTCCCCGGTGGGCATCAGCCGGTACCTCAGGACGAAGGCCGTCAGACCGCGCGCGGCGAGGTTTTTGGCGACCTGGTTCCCTTCACTCTCGATGGAGAGTGCCATGAAGCCGCCGCCGGGACAAATGATTACAGCGCTGCCGCTACTTACTCCGCCGGTGGGCTTGTACACCGCTAGCGTGGGCCGGCTCACGTTGGTTACAACTTCGGTGTTCCAGGCCTTCGAAAAATACTGCTTCTCCTGATCGGCCTGATGGGGAGTGCCGGGCGCATCTCCGGGGTAAAGCGGAACGAGGGTCTGAGCAAAGGCCGACGGCGCAATAAAGGCGACGAATGCGACAACTCGAAGGGCGAACGCTGTCATAGCCGTAGTCTAGCAGCGGTATGCTGGTGCACTCAACGCACGAATCTTGCATGAGGTTGTGAGTACAATTCACAAATGCTTGCCCTCCGACTTCGCTACGTATGTCGCCGTTGCGGAACAGAGAAGCTTCACCAAAGGCGCAAAGCGGCTGGGCGTCTCTCCTTCTGCAATCAGCCATTCCATGCAGCGCTGGGCACCATCCGCCCCACCGCAGAGAAATCTGTGGGTCACCGACTCTCCAATGGGCGCCGGAAGCTCTCGCGGCCGCGGCGATGAGTAAATCGCCTCGGCTACTTCGGCGCGAGCAACTGACGTATGGAGGCCGCCACCACTTCTGGCTCCTGGAGTTGAATGTGGTGACCGCTGCGCTCGGCCACGATCAACTTGCCTTTACGCGATATGGACGCCAGAATTTCATGATCCTTCCGGTGATCCTCTTCAAGCGATTTAGTGTTGGGCCCCGTCCCGTCGGGTATTCCGCGGGTCAAGACAATGAGAGGTAGGTCCCCGAGTACGTGATCGCTCTTCAGCCGGTCTCGGTGAAGCAGTACCAACTCCTCAATCTCGAATGGGTTGACACCTGCCGCCACATGTCCTAACTGGGCTAGAGTCCAGGTCCGCATCCTCTGGGCATCCGGCGGCAGGAGATCGCGGGGCGGATCATTGGCGTGCTTCGAAAGCTCGTCGGTTCCTGCCATCATCCGCTTCAGCAGGTCCGATCCTAAATCACTCACTCGCAAAGGCCCTGACGTCTTTACGTCGGGAACAGCCCGGCCGGTCGCCAGTTCAGTGGCGCGAACGAGCTTGCCACCGGGAGTGGTGCGCAATGGATTATCCTGGCCCGCGTCGACCAGGACCAACCCCGCTACTTCCGAGGGATACATCGCCTGGTATTGCCGCACCAACAATCCGCCGTACGAGTGGCCTACCAGAACGAAGGGTGGCTTGACGCCAGCGTTGGCGAGCAGAGTGTGGAGCTCATAGGCGATTTGGTGGAAGGTACGCGGATGCGGACCGAGTTCACTCCATCCGTCGCCCGCCCGGTCGTAGGAGCAGACGCGAGCGAACGCGGCCACCTTGGGCTGAACCAGACCCCATTCCACCGAGAAGTCGCCGACGCCGGATTCCAAGATGACTGTTGGCTGCGCTGGACGCGTCTCACCGCTTCAGTAAAGGTGCAGCTTCCATCCGCCGACATCGACGAGGTGGCCAGGGGCGGGAAATGGTGGCGGGGTGCTCGGGATTTGTGCAATCGCGGACACGCCGAAAAGCAAAATCACGGAGAGGCAGCGTCCCATTATTTCCGATCATACGCCTCTCGGCATTGGTTTGTTTCCGCGTGGTTCACGGGGCTGGAGCGGTTTAAGGTAGAAATTCGCCGCCGCCCGCTTCCGTGCCATGGAACTGATCACGATTCTGATATGGAGCGACCCTGTCAAGCCCCCCGGATTTGACGGTGTTTCGTTTCGGCCGGCGTTCGGACTGACGGGAGGAACGCCGGCGTTTGTTTTTGCGCGGACCGTCGAGTGTTCCCGCTGGTGAGCTCCGAGCCGCGTTGAGGAAGAATGGGGATTCCAAAGGGGAAAGCAACCGTAGGTTTCCTTCCCCTTGGCCCTCAGCTTGATTTTGGCCGATGCAGCCGAGGTGATATCCTTTCCCGCCGCTCAAATTTGCCGGCCCCCCGGTTTTGAACAGCAGGGCCGATGACAGTCCAGGAGCATACGCGACGATTGATCACTCTGATATTCGCGGGTCGGAACCGCATGGTCATGATCCGTCGGGAGCTGCCTCGCACTAAACGCGCGGGTTGGGTTCGGAAACCGTACCGCATAGAATCGTAGGAGGATTCTCCTTTTCGTGGCCCCTGCACTGCCATCGGCGCTGCTGTCCATTTAGACATTCGAGTCTCGGTTATGCCGCCGCAGTGACCTGATGTTGCTTTTCGACTGACACCCCGATGGCCCAGATGAAACCCAGCAGTTCCCGCCCCACCGCAGTGATGATCTGATTCTTGTTTTTGCCACGTGTGGATAGCGCTTTATACCGTTTGTGCAGCCGCTGTTGCGCCTTCCAGGCGATCTTCTTACTCTCCTCGCCGATTGCCAGCCGCTTTTGCCTCTGCGCCAGAAACCCGGTCACATTGGGGCGATGTTGATACGCCCAGGCCGCTTCACCGATTACCCGTCTCAGGTGTCCGTTGCCCGTTTTGGTGATCCCGCCACGCTGCACGCGATTGCCGCTGGAATGCTCGCTCGGCACCAGCCCGCCGTACCCCATCAGTGCCCGCGGACTCGGGAAACGCGATAACGATCCCACTTCGGCAACGATGCTGACCGCCACCGTTTGGGCGACGCCGCGCAGTGCCTGCAACGCTTCGACCACCGCCCTGATCGCTGGGACGCTTGCTGAATCGCTTCGTCTATCGCCGTCTCCAGTTGTGTGATTCGGCTCCGAACGTGGTCCACTTCCTCCAGGTAGTCGGCCAGCGTAGCTTCCAGCGCCGGTTGCTCGAACCGCACGTGGCTCTTGATCCACTCTCGATGCTTCTTGGTCCAGACTTTGACTCCCTCCGGCCGCTGCTGGCCGTGTCGCAACAGGAATTTTCCAAGCCGATGGCGCGCCCTCAATTGATCTTTCTTGGACGCTTCGCGCGCCCGCACCAGATCCCGCAGTGCCTCATGTGCAGCGTCGGGCACCCAAACAGCGGTCAACTCGCCAGCCCGGTGGCATCGCGCCAGCTTCTCGGCATCCCGCCGGTCAGTTTTGACCCGATCGCTTGCCTTCGTCGGCACTAGGCTGGGCGCGATCACCGTACATTCCACTCCCATTTGCGTGAGCTGCCAATACAGCACGTAGCCGGTTGGACCGGCCTCGTAGCGGGCTCGCAAATCGTGCACTGGTCCGAGTTTGTGAACCAGCTTCCGAATCGACTCCAAGCGATTCGGAATTACGCCGAGAGACCGCACCTCGCCGGCTGTTTCGGCGACCGCCACTACGAGATCCTCAACTATTTCCGCGCTCAGAAGCTGCTTTCCAGCGGCGTCGTCGAGGGTCTGACCAACAAAGCCAAAGTCACGATGAGAAAATCGTACGGTTTCCGCAACTTGCGCTGCCTCGAACTTGCGCTCTATCACTCACTTGGCAAGTTGCCCGAGCCCGAATCGACCCACGAATTCTTCTGACGAACCAGAAATCTAAGCTCAACAGTGATAACATGGCGTGGTGTCGAGAGGCCCGCTTTCTCCCGGGAGGCACAGCGCAAACTGAGACAACTCGCTCGAGGCAAGGCCTGGAGTCGGTGCCGCTGCTCGGCGATTTCGGACTCGCGAATCAGATTGGCACGACAGACTACTCGCGACCACGCCGATTCCGGGCGACTGTAGAACAGTGGCTTAATATGATTCGCGCACTCTGGCCCGACTGCCCGGCGCGGATCAGTTCCGAAGGCCAGTCAATACTTGTGAAACACGCACCCGCCCTCCTTCCCGCGCCAGCGGCGTCATTGTAGGGGGACGACAGTGATCGGCCTAGATCCTGAGGACACTGACTAGCGCCGCGAGCGCGGGCGGCTGCTGCCGACGGCTTGGATAGTAGAGGAAGAAGCCAGGATACGGCTGGCACCAAGTCTCCAAGACGCGTACCAGCGAGCCGTTCTTGAGATGCGACTCAACCTGATGCTCGGCCAGGAACGCCAAACCGACGCCGTCGAGTGCGGCACGAAGCACCAGAACGACATCATCGACGATGAGCGGCCCATTTACGGCCACCGAAAGCGACTTCTTTCCCTTCTCAAACTCCCAGCGGTACACACCGGCAGAGCCGTGCTTGAAGTTGATGCAGTGATGCTTGAGAAGGTCATGCGGGGACCTCGGCCGCGGGTGTGATTCGAAGTACATGGGCGAGCCGATTATCACCGGCTGGTGATCGGCGGATACCCGTACGGCGATCATGTCTTTTGCAATGTATTCTCCGAGGTGAATGCCTGCATCAAAGCCGCCTGCCACTATGTCTATGCGGCTGTCGTCGGTCGTCACATCCAGGACAACGTCGGGGTATTCTCGGGCGAATCTCGCGAGCTTAGGAGCGAGGACGGACTCCACCGCAAAGCGCGGCATCAGTAAATGTATGCGCCCCGCTGGCGTGTCACGGAGACCGGAAATCTCGCCCAGCGCGTCCCGAACCTCGGCGAGAGCAGGGCGGAGCCGCGCAAGCAGTTGCTCTCCCGCCTCGGTCGGAGCCACGCTCCGTGTAGTCCGAGCGAGCAGGCGTACACCGAGTCGCTCCTCGAGACCACGCAGCGCGTGGCTAACGGCCGAAGGCGAAACACCGAGCCGCTTTGCAGCCCGCGTGAAGCTCTTTTCCTCCGCCACGGCGAGAAGCGTGGAAAGAATGCTGAGATCGTTGCCAACCATTCATGAATTCTACTCACAGAGGCTTTGAATTGTCGCGCTCTACTCAAAACACGGCACCGGCGTTACCCTGAAGTTGAAGGCAGCACGAGCGCCTAGCCCGGAATTTTCGACGAGATCTTCGCCCAGCCCTGAGATCGTGCATACTGCTGGCGAGTTGTACAAGACGCCAGGCTACAGAGTTAAACCTCCGGGGCGTAGGATCGTGATCGGTACGCCATCGCTGAACAATGCAGAGCGTACCGCTAATTAGAGAGGCAAGTTTATGAAACCACTCGCCACCATGATCGTCTCGCTCAGCCTGTACGGCCAGAGCATCATCACAATCTCGCACCGCGGCTCGTTGCCGCCTAACCAGGGAAACGCAGAGTACTTCACTGGGTCGGTACGCATTGACCCACTTTTTTCGGCCGACGAACCGTCACGGGTTGCTGGCGCTAGCGTCACATTTGAGCGCGGCGCTCGTACGGCTTGGCACTCACACCCACTGGGGCAGACGCTGATTGTCACCAGCGGAACGGGCTGGGTGCAGCAATGGGGCCACCCCGTGCAGGAGATTCGCGAGGGGGACGTGGTCCGAATCCCCCCGGGCCAGAAGCACTGGCACGGGGCCACGGCCACCACGCGCATGACACATATCGCCCTTCACGAGCACCTTGACGGGAAGGTAGTCGAGTGGATGGAGAAGGTAACCGACGAACAGTACGGCCAGCGATGAGCAACGTGCGATTAAGAAAGGAGTGAAAGGATGCGAGGAACAGTTCTCTACGGACCCCACGACGTACGTTTCGAGGATTGCCCGGAACCGAAGATCATTGAACCGACGGATGCGCTGATCCGCCTCCCTGCCACGTGCGTGTGCGGATCGGACTTGTGGCCGTACCGGGGCGCGCAAGAGATTAAGGGCCCGGCGCCGATGGGGCATGAATACGTTGGCTTTGTTGAAGAGGTCGGGAATGCGGTCAAGTCCATCAAGCCCGGCCAATTCGTGATCGGCTCGTTCGCCACGTCGGACAACACTTGCCCACACTGCCAATACGGGTACCAGTCGGCATGCGTCAATCGTGAGTTCATGACGAAGGCGCAGGCGCCGTTCCTGCGTGTACCGCAGGCCGACGGAACGCTCGTTCCGACACCGGGAGGTACGCCAGCGGACGACCTCGTGCCCAGTCTTTTGGCGGCTTCGGATGTTCTAGGTACGGGCTGGTTTGCGGCCGACGCCGCCAATGTGAAGCCAGGCGCCACAGTCGTTGTTGTCGGCGATGGAGCGGTAGGCCTTCTTGGCGTGCTCTCCGCAAAGCAGATGGGCGCTGAACGGATCATCGCGATGAGCCGCCACTCATCGCGGCAGAAACTCGCCCGGGAGTTCGGCGCCACCGACATCGTCAGCGAGCGAGGGGACGAAGGAATCACGCGCATCAAGGATCTTACAAAAGGGATCGGCGCGGATTCAGTGCTGGAATGTGTGGGCACGCAGGAATCGATGATGCAGGCCATCCAATCGACGCGTCCTGGCGGGTTCGTGTCCTACGTCGGCGTTCCTCACGGCGTGACCCTTGACGGTGCGCAACTCTTCTTCAGCCATGTTCACCTTCACGGCGGCCCCGCTCCGGTCCGCCGCTATTTGCCCCAGTTGATCGAACTGATCCTGAACGGCAAAATCAACCCCGGAAAGGTATTCGATATGGTGCTGCCGCTGGAGCAGGTCGCGGAGGGCTATCGAGCCATGGACGAACGGCGCGCGATCAAAGCGCTGCTTCGCCCTTGACCAATCGCGATATGGAGAAACAAGCGAAAGACGGAACTGCAAATGTCTAGAATGCCTTCGATGCAGAAGCGGGTAACCGCGCTTGTCGTCGCTGTGATTTGTGCGGTCGTCCTCGTTCCGCGCGCGTTAGCACAAACGCCAACGCCGGTTGAGAGAAGCAAGCAAATGAAAATCAAAATTGGTTCGAAGAACTTCATTGCCGTACTCGACGACAACGCCACGGCTGCGGCATTCAAAGCCCTGTTGCCCCTGACGGTCGAAATGACGGAACTGAACGGTAACGAGAAGTACGCCAGGCTCTCCGGGAATCTGCCCACAAAAGCATCTAACCCCGGGACCATCCAGACCGGCGATTTGATGATTTATGGCTCGAAGACGCTGGTGCTTTTCTACAAAACCTTTCCGACGTCATACGATTACACGCGCCTCGGGCGAGTGAAGGATACGACAGGCCTTGCTGAGGCGGTTGGCTCCGCAGCCATAACGGTCACCTTTGCGGTGGATTAACAGCTGGATGAAATGTCAATGACCTGTGAGGCTGGCATGAAAATCGTTGTGGCGTCGCGGCACTCGTCCTGGGGTCCGCATCATGGGCTCAAACTGGCCAGTCGACTGGCGGGAGGAAATCAACACACATGCAGACAAACGACAACCGGGCCGTCGCGCCGGCACTCGACAAATACGCCCAAGGGCCGATAGCCGAACTGTGGAAGCGTCCCGGATTAACGCCGCGAGATCGCAGTATCGTAACCGTGTCGGCTTTAATCGCGCGGAACCTCACCGGCGAGTTGGCTCACCAAATCAACCTAGCGCTCGACAACGGCGTGAAGCCCCGCGAAGTCTCGGAGATCATTACGCACCTCGCGTTTTACTCCGGGTGGGCGAACGGCATGTCTGCCGTGGCGGTCGCCAAGGACGTCTTTGCCTCGCGGAAGATCGGGGCGGATCAGCTTCCTCAGGTCACCCCGACCCCTCTTCCTCTGAACAAGGAAGCGGAAGAGGCGCGAGCAGTGAGCGTGGAAAAGCAGTTCGGAGATGTATCTCCTGGGTTGGTGCAATACACGACGGACGTTCTGTTCCGCGACCTCTGGCTTCGTCCCGATCTGGCACCGCGGGATCGCAGTCTGGTGACGGTGAGCGCGCTCATCGCCGCGGGCCAGGCAGCGCAGATTCCGTATCACCTCAACAAAGCGATGGACAACGGACTGACGCAGACCGAGGCCGGAGAGGTTATCACGCAACTCGCGTTCTACGCCGGGTGGCCAAACGCTTTTTCGCGCGGTGACCGTCGCCAAAGAGGTATTCGAGAAGCGCCCGCACTGAGGAGAGGACGAAAACACACCATGAACAATCCATTTGATTTCAGCGGCAAAGTGGCGATCGTCACCGGGGCCGCGGCAGGAATGGGACTCGCGACGGCGAACGCGTTTGCCGAGGCGGGCGCGGCAGTCGTGCTCGCGGACTACAACGAGGACGTTGTAAAGGCGGCAACCGAGCGTTTAGTCGCCGCTGGTCACAAAGCCATCGCCGTCCGCTGTGACGTCAGCGACGACGCGCAAGTGGAAGCGATGGTCGCACGTACGGTTGCCGAATTCGGCCGGCTCGACGCCGCGTTCAACAACGCCGGCGTCATGCCGCACCTTGCTCCGACGGCCGACAGCACGCGCGATGAGTGGGAGCGCGTCATCGGAATCAACCTGCGCGGTGTGTGGAGTTCGATGAAGTACGAACTGCGGCAGATGCAATCTCAGGGAAGCGGCGCCATCGTCAATAACGCGTCAGTTGGCGCGTTGGGCGGCAATCCTGGTATCGGTTCCTACATCGCATCGAAGCATGGCGTGATCGGGTTGACACGCACTGCTGCTCTCGAATACATCAAGCACGGGATTCGCGTGAATGCCGTCAATCCCGGCCTGATCGATACCCAGATCGGCCACGACGTCTTCAAAGGGGACGAACAGGTGTACGCCCAGGCAGCGAAGAGCGTTCCCATCGGTCGCGCAGGCAGGCCGGAGGAGATCGCGGCTGCGGTTCTGTGGCTTTGCAGTTCGGCGGCGAGCTATGTCGTCGGCCAGGGTCTGACTGTTGACGGGGGAATGACGGCAGGCCACTAGAGCCGGCGCAAAGCAGGAGCTTGATCGTGCAGGAGAACATACCAATTCGTCGGGTGATCGTGTCCGCGTTCGGCGGGCCGGAGCAGTTGACGTTCGACACCCTTTCAGAAACGCCGACACCAGGAGCGCTGGAGTTACTGGTGGACGTCGAGGCCGCTGGGATCAACTACCTCGATGTGTATCAGCGCAGCGGCCGCTACAAGCTTCCGCTGCCCTACACACCGGGATTCGAAGGGGTCGGCCGCGTACGACAGGCTGGCGGTGGAGTCAACGGATTCGCGGTTGGAGATCGGGTGGCATGGATAAACGTGCTGGGGTCGTACGCCAGCCAGGTCATTGTCCCGGCGGCTCAAGCGATCTCGGTTCCGGATCAGTTCACGACGGCACAAGCACTGATGTTCCAGAGCTTGACCGCTCAATATCTCGTGACCGAATACCGCGACGTTCGACCCGGCGATCGGGTGCTGGTCCACTCGGCAGCTGGTGGCGTCGGGTTGCTGCTGGTTCAGTGGTTGAAGCATCTCGGCGCTCAGGTGATCGGTACAACCTCCAATGACGCTAAAGCGGCAACGGCTCGCGCGGCAGGGAATGCCCGGTAGATCGTAGAAAGTAGCGACTCCCCGCTCGAAGCCTTGATAGGCTAAGAGCATTTTCTTTTGCCGAGAAAAAGGAGAGTCGCTATGAAGAAACCATACCAAATTGAGTCGCAGCGAGCTGTCAAACAGTTCGAGGCAATGGCTGCGGAGGGGAACCCTGCGGTGCAGATGGTGCTGCCGATGGCCGAGATGGTGGGCTGGTTGCGCAAGGGCGTGGGCGAACTGATTCGCCAAGCGGGCTTGCAGTTGATGGAGCTGTTGATGGAGGAGGAGGTCCGGGAACTGGCCGGCGAGCGGAGTCAGCGGCAGCCGGAGAGAACAGCCAGCCGGTGGGGAAACGAACGCGGCTATTGCGTGGTGATGGGGCAGAAGGTTCCCATCCAGCGCCCGCGTGTTCGAACCACTGAGGATAAGGAGGTCCGATTAGGTAGTTACGAAATGTTTCATCGGGGCGAGCCGTTAACCGAGACGGTCTGGGAGAAGTTGATGCTGGGATTGAGCACGCGGAAATACGGCCAGGCGGTTCGAGAGTTCACCGAGGCTTACGGACTGGAGAAGAGCGCGGTCAGCGACCACTTCATTGAAGCGAGCCGGGCGAAGCTCAAAACAATGATGGAGCGGCGGCTGGACAAAACGCGGCTCTGCGCGTTGCTCATTGACGCAACGCCGTTCGAGGGACAGCAGATGGTGGCTGCGTTGGGCATCGGTGAAGACGGGCGCAAAACAATCTTGGGCATCCGGCAAGGAGCGACAGAAAACGCGACCGTGGTGGGGGAGTTACTGGGCGATCTGGTGGAGCGCGGGCTCGATTTCAGCCAACCGCGATTGTACGTTCTGGATGGGGGCAAGGCGTTGACGGCGGCGGTGAAGAAGTACGCCGGCGAGTCGGCGGCGATCCAACGCTGTCAGGTCCACAAGCGGAGGAACGTACTGGATCATTTGACAGATGAACAGAAATCCGGGGTGGCGAAGAAACTAAACGCGGCCTACGCGCTGGAAGATTACGCCGCCGCCAAGCAAGCGCTGAACGCTCTACATCGAGAACTGATGGATCTCAATCCGAGCGCGGCGCGGAGTCTGGGAGAAGGGATGGAGGAGACGCTTACTGTACATCGCCTTCGCCTTCCGATGCAACTTCGCAAGACCATGGCCAGCACCAACGTGATTGAGTCAGCGTTCTCGATTGTCGAGAACGTTTGCCGGAACGTGAAACGGTGGCACGGCGGTGATCAGCGCGAACGCTGGGTCGGGTCGGGACTCCTGGTCGCAGAGAAGCAATTTCGAAGGGTCCAGGGATACAAACAGATTCCGCACCTAATCAGAGAATTAGAAGCTCTTACTCCGGTTCGCGAGGAGATTGTCAAACGGAAAAAGGCGTCGTAGAGTGGGTTACGCGGGAGTCGCGACTTTCAACGGAGTTCCGGGCATTCCCGTGACCCAGGCCGGGAACAGGACTGGGAACAGAGATATACGGGGCATCATCCACGCCGAAGGCGTGTTCGTCGGTTAGGCTGGAAGGACGAGCAGTATCATCCACGCCGCAGGCGTGCGGGGTGGTTTTCCATCATCCGCGCCGGAGGCGCGTTCACCGTGGTGGCGCGGTGCGTGCGAGCTTGTACCGGAGATATTCAAAGTACTCCGGGCTGACGTGCGACGCCAGCACTTCCTCGATGACAGGCAAGAAATAGGCCAGCGAGCGAATCGTGCCCAGAGGCGGTGCTTCGGATGGCCGAATCAGGCGACGCGTAGCGGCCAGCACCAATGCATTTTCGATGACCTTCAGCGAAAGGCCGCGTTGATACAGTTGTATCGCCAGCAGACGGTCGGCACGGCGGACCATTCCCATCGTGCCCGGCGTCTTGCGGTACGCCTCCAGCACCTGACGAACATATTCTTCCTGGCCGTCCATGCTGGACATCCTTAGCCTTGCGGTTCGCGCAATGGTGGACCGTCGATCACGACGGTGTGGCAGTAATGCCGCAACCGGCTCAGCAAGGCCTCTACCATGGGCCGGTTGCCCAGAAAATTGGGCCACTCGTCGTAGACCAGATTCGTGGTGATGATTGTGGGACGCCGCCGGTAGCGTTCTTCCATCAGCTTGAAAAAGATGTTCGACTGCTCCGGTTTCAGATTCAAATATCCAAATTCGTCGATCAAAAGGACGTCCAGCCGCGCCAGACGATTCAGCAACTGCCGCGTCGAACGATCCGCCAGCGACGCATACATTTCATCGAACAGGTCCTGGGCCTTGATAAATTGACACCGGTAGCCGTTCTCCAACGCCTTCATCAGCAGGCCGGAAGCTAATCCGGTTTTGCCAACGGCTGTCTTGCCGACGAATACGATATTTTCCGCCTTAGCGATGAACTCCAGCTCCGCAAACCCGCGGATCTGTTTGCGGTTGACGCCCGGCTGGCGCGCGAAGGGGAACGTCTCCAGCGTCCAGCGCTCGGGCAGCTTGGCGCGCTGGATGCGCCACTCCAGTGCGCCCTCCTGCCGGGCCTGAAACTGCGCGCGCACCAGACGCGTGACAAAGTCCGAGTAGCTGATGTCGTCCTTGTCGGCGGCGCGCAACTGTTCGTCATAGATCTCCAGGATGCGCTTGAGCTTGAGGTTCTTCAGCAGTTGTTCCAGTTCTTCAGTCATCGTCCGGCCCCTCATCGAGCAGAAAGTATTCGCGCGTTACGCGGCGCAGGATCATCCTCTCCAGCCGGTCCAGATCGTAAAGCCCATAACGGGCGGCCTCTTCGACCGCTCCCACCAGCGGTTCGCGCGGATACTCGCGCACAAACCGCAGCAGTTGCCGCAGGGCAAGCGTGACCACCTTGCGGCTGCGCTGTTTCAACCCCATGACGTAGTCGGCCAGTTCCGGCGCGGCGGTGACGATGGCCAACTCTTCGGGATGCGGATCGGGACGTGCGTCTCTGTGACCGCGCGGCGGGCGGTGCTCCGCCAGCATCACGCGCTGGTGCTCGGCTTCGGCGATGCGCCGGTGTGTCACCAGCCGGCGGGCATCGAGCTGAATCTCGATCTTGTCCTTGGTTTCGCGCACCTCTACACGGCGCCCGATCCACTCCACCGGCACGGAATAGCGGTTGCTGTTCAACGCCACGTAGCCTTCGATATCCACCAGACGCTGCTGCAGCCGGTAGACTTCCGGAATCCACGCCGGCAGCGGCTTCAGATGCAGCCGCTCCACCGCGAACAGCTCTCGCGGAACCGCGCGGATGTGTTTCTTGTAAGTCGAGTTGACCTTGTCGCACCACTCCCGTGCCCGCTGATTCAGGTCCTCCCAACTGGAGAAAGTCCGCCCCGCCAGAAAGTTAGTCTCTATGAACCAGAACGGCCGCTCTACGCGCGCCGAACGATTGGTATTCCCAATCGCGTGCGCTACAAACTGAAAGCCGAAGCGCTCGCCAAAGGCGGCCATCTCCGGCACCGGCACCATGTCGCGTCCGCTGCCGCGCAGCACCACCACGTGCGTGTTATCGATCATGGTGCGGGCTGCCGCGCCGCCGAAGTAGCGCAGCGCTTCGGTGAGAAACACCTTGCAGTCGAAACGCCGGAAGGTGGGATAGCACTGGAAGAACAGCATCCGCGAATAGCACAGCACCGCAGACGCGGTCTGCACTCTGCGCTTCTTGCCGCCCAGTTCCAGATCGTGGGGAGACGTGTCGTGCTGAAGCTCCTCGCCAGGCGAAAAATCATAGCGCCCCGCCGGCACTGGCGGTGCGTAGCCGATTCCGTGCCGCCGGCAGAACGCCGTTACTGCCTGATACGACATCTCCGCGCCTGCAGCCACCAACTCCTCATGGACTCGCACGAGGTTCCCCTTGCACTTGTCGAAAAGCTCCAGGATCTGTTGCCGGTAGGGTTCGGCCTTTTCGGTTCGGTGTAACTCCGGCAGGGCGGTCGAGTTGGAGCGCAGGACTTTGCGCACCGCCACGCGCGAGATCCCCATCACCCGCGCGATCTCCCGTTTGCTCACGTGCTGCGCATTCAGTTCCAGAATCGTGGTGCGTTGCGCTTGACTCAACATGCGGTTTCTTCTCCGTCAAAACTTCTTCGTCGATGCGATGGAGTTGCTTTTGAATCCGATCGATCTGGTGCCGCGCGGCTTTCGATTGCTGGTCATCCAACTCTGCGGCAGCGGCGCCAGCCAGTCGCCGCTGCGCGCGGTTGACGATGCCACTACCATCTCCAGATCGCGTAACAGTTCCGCGCCAGCCCCGGCTGGAGCTTTCTCCTGCGCCTGCCGCTGCGTTTTAAAAAACAGCTCGGGGTCATCCAGAATGCGTTTGCGGATCGCCGGCGAACCCTTGCGCCACGCAGCATAAAGTTGGCCCGCCTCACGCGTATCGCAGTGATACTGGGCGAAGATCACCGCTATCCGCTGGCAATCCTCCAGGCTTTGACGGGCCACCGGCACCAGAAATTTCAACGCCACCTGTGCCGGGATCTTGCCCTCGCGCACCTGCTGTTGGATCGCCTCCGGCAGAACCTCCACCAGAGCCAGCCGCCGGGATACCCAGCTCACGCTACGGTCGAAACGACGCGCTAACTCGTCGAGCCCATAGTCGAAGCGCCGCTCCAACTCCGCCAGTAACCAGCCAACCTCCAGCGCCGTCTCGTGTTCGCTCAGTCTCAGCGAGCGGTCCAGCAGCACTGCCGCAGCCTCGCTCATTGGCCATACCACTGCGTCCACCGTGTCTCGGCCCAGTTGCCCCAAAGCCGTGATCCGCTTATAGCCGTCGATGATCACGAAACGATCCGTTTGGCCTTCGGCTGCCACCACCACGATGGGCGTTTGCTGCCCGCTCTCTGCCAGCGACGCCAATAATCGCCGCTGCCGCCCCGGATGGTGTACTCGCAAGTGCTCCCAACGACGGTCGAGTTGATGAAACTCCAGTTGCATCAGACAGCCTGAATGTACGGCCGGCCCGCCTCCCGATCAATATCTACGCCTTTAAACCCGCGCCTGCTTCCAGCGGCGCTCCCTTTGGCGGACGCGCTCCACGGCCTGACGGCAAGCGTGCGAGCAATAATGCTGCAAGGGACTTCGCCGCTGGCGTGCGAACCCCTCGTAGCAGCCCGGCCGGTCGCAGGAATGATCGAAAAAAATGTTCCGGAGTGATTACCCTCGCGGCCCTGTTATCCGCCCCTTGCGCCGTTGGTTTGCGGTTCTTGACGCGCTGCCGATAACGCCGGCTTTGATCGGTCCGCTTCTCTTTGCCGGCCTTCGTCGCCCGATATCTCTGCTGCGCCTTCCATCTGGACCATTTCCGCGCCGCCTTCTGGCATTCCGCGCTGCAGTAGCGCTGGTTCGCCTGGCGTGGATGGAAGCGCTGCTCGCATCCTTTCAACAAACACAGGCGTGCCCGCGGGCGGCGTGCCGATCGCTTCGGCCGACCCTCTTGATTTTCGGGATGGCCTGTTAGATTCTCGGAAGGGCCCATGGGAGGTGATGACTCCCAGAAGCTCCAGCCCTGGAGGGGAATCCACTCCTCTCCGGGGCGCAAACCTCCGGCTCAGTTACGAATCAACACTCTAACCCAAAAGGGTCATCTGGCTAATTTGGAGTCTCCGACTTTCCGCCTGTTCGGAACGTCAGAACTGAAGACCATGCAGGTACTCGTCACGGATGGTGATCTTCTCGATCAACCCGTAGAAGTAATTGTCAACGCCTGGAACAGAAACATCATCCCTTGGTGGCTGTTGTTGCCGCAGGGCGTCTCGGGCGCGATTAAACGCCGCGGGGGAATCAAGCCGTTTCGTGAGGTCGCTCGCCATGGCCCGATTCCACTGGGAGGTGCGGTCCTGACGTCATCTGGTCGTCTTCCTTTTCGAGGCATTATTCACGTCTCGGGTATTAACATGCTGTGGCGCTCGTCTGAGTACTCGGTGCGTCACTCCGTTCGGAACGCAATGAAACTGGTCTCCCAACAGAACTTCTCCTCGGTAGCGTTTCCACTCATCGGAGCCGGCTCCGGCGGCGGTGCCCCTGAGCAAATTCAAGGATTCATGCTCGACGAGCTCTCGCGCATCGACTACGAGGGATCGGTCTATATTGTTCGATTTCGTGGCTGAGGATTCGGCCTGGGTCAGTTTTGGCGAGCAGAGCCGGGCCACTTTTCCCGAGCGCCGAAGTCCCCTGATGCAGCGATGCTCTTCATGGCAGACAGTGCTGCATATCCGAAGGCGCGATACTACCAGGATGCAGCCATCCGGGCTACATTCGAGAAGATTCTACGAAGCGAACGTGAGGGTAAGCCGCCGCGGGCACTTTTGTCGCTGGCGACCGGTTCCGGCAAGACCGTCATTGCGGCCAATCTCCTTTGGCGTCTGCATGAGGCAGGCCGCCTGACCAAGCCGGCACTGTTTCTTTGCGACCGGGACGAACTGCGCGAACAGGCATACGACAAGCTGTCGAGAGCATTTCCGAAGGGTAGCGTCCGACTGGTGAAGAACGAGCGGGGTGAGAATGCGGCCAGGAATGCGAAGATACACATCGCGACCTATCAGTCCCTGGGGCTCGACGACGAGGATGACGGGTACGCGAGCTTTCTCAAAGAGCACTATCCGGAGAACGCGTTTTCGGTCATCGTAATTGATGAATGCCACCGGTCGGCCTGGGGACGGTGGTCGGAGGTGCTCAAACGCAACCCGGAAGCTATCCACATTGGCCTGACCGCAACGCCACGTCAACTGCGGAATTCCAAGCACCAGACCGAGCAAGACGTTCAGATCACGGCGAACAACCTCAGCTATTTCGGTGAACCGGTTTATGAGTACACGCTGATCGAGGCCCAGGAGGACGGCTACCTGGCAGCGTGTGAGATCGTCAAACTGAAGCCATCGATTGATTGGGAGACATTTACCCGTGACGACGTGGCTGCGTTGCACCCTATCGACACTCGAACCGGTCGGCCAGTCGCACCGGACGATCTGAAGGACCAGTATCAGGGCCGGAATTTTGACGACGATCTGATCATTCCCGACCGGATCAACGCCATGTGTGGCGACCTCTTCAGCCGGCTTTGTGAACATGGCGGTCCTGAACAGAAGGCCATCATTTTCTGTACTCGCGACCTGCATGCTGACCGCGCTGCGATGCAAATGCAGCGGCTGTACGCGGATGGTGCAAGGAGCAAGGAGTTCCGCCCAAGGATCACTATGCCTTCAGATGCACTGCCGAAGGCGGGAGCGATCTCATTGAAGTGATGCGCGGATCGGGCGAGCGCTGCTTCATCGCCTGCACCGTCGATCTTCTGGCCACCGGCGTTGATATCGAACGGCTGAATTGCAGTTGTGTTCTTCCGTTACCTCGAATCAGCCATCACCTTCTATCAGATGGTGGGACGTGGAACCCGGATTGACGAACCCACGAAGAAGTACAAGTTTTGGCTCTACGACTACACCGGCGTCACCAACCTTTTCGGCACGGATTTCATCACTTCTCCGCCAAGGCCTGGCGGCAAGAAGCCCGGCGGCGACGAAGGTGGTGATGACGGGAGTGGCGGCGGTGGAGGTGGTGGGGAACCGATCCCCGTGCCCGAGATGGTGGCTGGCCATGCGGTCACTATCACCCCGCAAGGGCGATTCATTCTGCAACGCCGCGCTGGTCGCGACGTCCCCATCCCCATTGAGGAATACCGCGAGGAGATGGTCCGGAGAGTGCTCGCAGAAGCCTCTACACTAGGGGAGTTCCGCGGTCTATGGGTCGAGACGCAGAAACGGCGCAGCTTGATTGACCATCTGGTCGGGCAGCAGTATTCGCCCGAACTGGTGCGGCAGTTGGAAGGGATGGTGGAATGTGATCAGTTCGACGTACTCGCCTACTACGTATACCGCGCCAGGGCCATGAAGCGGAGGGAGCGCGAGACGGCGTATTTGGATACTCAAACGCCTTGGTTCGATTCGGTTGATCCGAACGCCGCCGCCGTGCTTCGCGGCGGCTTCGGCCACCAGTTCGGAGCAGGAGGTACAGAGGCTCTTGAGACAGAGCTGCTGTGGGAGGTGCCGGAGATCAAGCGGGTTGGCGTGCTTGCTTCGCTCAGGGCGCTTGGCCGACCGGCGGATGTTGTCCGCGAGGCCAAGACCAGGTTGTTCGCGCTGTGACCGACGTTCAGAGACTCGGCGACGTTTTGCTCGGCATCGAGACCGGCAAGAGCTTTCAGACCACGGAACGCCTTGCTAGGGAGGACGAGCTCGGCGTGCTGAAAGTCAGCGTGATAACCTGGTCTGAGTTCCGCGCTGGCGAGGCCAAGGCGGTCGTTGAGTACGAACCCTCGGAACATCACCGCGTCCGCGCGGGAGACCTCTTGATCTCACGTGCGAACACGCGCGAGCTAGTTGGGGCAGTGGCCTACGTGGATAGAGACTATCCCTTTCGGTTGCGTTCAGACAAAACCCTTCGGTTATTAGTCAACAACGAGCTGGCGGACAAAGAGTATCTGATGTTTGCCATTAGGTCGCGGTGTGCCCGCGAATTTATCGAAAACAACGCGACGGGTACGAGCGACTCGATGCGCATCATCTCCCAAGACACCATCACTGCGATCCCCATCAGTCTCCCGCCGCTGGAGCAGCAACGATCCGTGGCAACTCGCCTCAGAGACGAACTGTCGCTCGTGAATCAGGTGCGCAAAGCTGCCCAGGCTCAGGCTGCCGAATGGACGAATTTCGCGAACGCCGTGATACGGCAGACCTGCGGGCACCGCAATACCGCCCCTGCCAGGCTCGGCGACGTACTTGAAGAAGTAGCCGGTGGAATTGGCGGGCAATGGGCGCGATACGCAGTGTTGGGTGGTACGCGCGACGGACTGGCCCCGCCAAGGAACCTGTTGGCAAATCACCTGAGCGGTACAAGCCGGTGTTGGTGGGCAGTGTGTTCTACAACCCGATGCGTATCATGATCGGCTCCATTGCTATGGTCGATGACGGCGACGCCCCTGGCATTTACTAGTCCCGACTATGTCGTACTGAAGGGGCGTGAGGGAGGGATCGATCCGCGTTGGTTTTACTATTGGTTGCGCTCTCCGTATGGCACGAGGTGCATTGAGTCGCTTGCTCGCGGTGCTGTTAGGGAGCGCATGCTGTTCAGCCGCTTGGCAGAAGGCGAGGTGGGTTTGCCTCCTTTCAGTGAGCAGCGTGCGGCGGCCGCCGCGCTCGGCCCGCTGCGGGGGATTCGGCTGGCGAGCACTCTCCGCTTGAGGGAGATAGGGATGCTTCCCGCCAGACTGCTGAACCTCGCTTTCGGGAATTCTCGATGATAAAACGATCACAGAATGGCGTAGGCAAGAAAATCGACTCTGCCCGATCGCTCTCCGCATTTGTAAAATCCACATGCGATATCATGCGGCGTTCGAACTGCGCGAGCGCGCTGCAGTATGTTCCGGAACTGACCTGGATCTTGTTTTTGCGCATTCTGGATGCGCAAGAAGATCGCGCGTGGGAGGAAGCAGAGGCCATCGGAAACCCGTATGAGCCCGCTCTGCGCGCACCATTCCGATGGCAGGACTGGGCGGCGCCGTACGATGAGAAATCATCTACACTCACGCCTGACGGAATGAGAGTCGGCTGGAAACGCCAAGAACTCGAAGCAGGGAAAGTCGGCGAGTTTTTCAACTTCATCAACAAAGACCTTCTGCCTTACCTGCACAGCCTTGATGTGCTCTCCAGCGGGCTTCCCAATCCATCGGCAACTCCCAGGCAGCGTGTGATTGGCCGTATCATGACGGCAGTCGAGCGCACGCGAGTGGATTCCGAAACCAACCTGCGCGACATTCTAGACCGTGTCCATCAAATAAGCGCCGATCAGGGCTCGGACCATCATTTCTTCACTCTTTCGCAGGTGTACGAAGATCTGCTGCTCAAAATGGGTGAGAAGAACTCGGACGGCGGCCAGTTTTTCACGCCGCGGCAAGTTATCAAAGCAATGGTCCACGTTATCGCCCCTGCCCGTTCGGAGACCGTTTACGACCCGTGCTGTGGCACGGGCGGGTTTCTTGCGCAAGCTTACGAATTCATGGCCAGAGGGTTGGGCGACTCGGCCGCGTCCACCGATCTTGCGGTCCTCAAAGGGCAGACATTTTTCGGAAGGGAGAAAGAGAATCTTGTTTTCCCCATTGCGCTGGCCAATCTCATCCTGCACGGCATTGATCAGCCCAATCTTTGGCACGGGAATACGCTGACGGGCGCGCCAACGTACGATGCCTTGTTCGGCGGGGCGCCGTCAACGTTTGACGTGATCCTGACGAATCCGCCGTTCGGCGGCAAAGAGGGCAAGGACGCACAGAAGAACTACAGCTTTGAAACCAGCTCGACCCAGGTGCTCTTCGTTCAGCACATCCTTAGCGAACTGAGTGCGCCAGCCAATGGCGCGGCGGGCGGGCGGTGCGGGATTGTGCTCGACGAGGGCTTTCTATTTCGGACGAACGAAAGTGCGTTTGTCGAGACCAAGCGCAAACTGCTGGATGAATGTAACCTATTGTGCATTCTCAGCCTTCCCGGCGGCGTTTTCTCAGCCGCCGGGGCCGGCGTCAAGACCAACCTTGTTTTCTTCACGAAGGGCAAGAAGACCGAGCGCATCTGGTACTACGATCTCTCGCGGGTGAAGGTCGGAAAGAAAACTCCGCTGACGTTGGCGCATTTTGGCTTCGGCCCCGCGGGCGAGACGCTGGATGAGGCGGAATTGCCTGCAACGCTGGTTGGCGACTGGTCGGAGCAGGAAGAAAACGCTGGAAAGCCGTTTCCGACCTTCGCACGCTCGCTGGCTGCCAGAGGATCGGTTTCGGCGGAGACTGACTTCTCCTGGACAGTTGATTTCACGGCTCGTCGCGATGAGGCGCGCAACGACATGGCGCCACACCTTGCGGAAGTCGAAGCGCAAAAGGCGCGGGCCGTCATGGCGAAAGATCGGCTTGCCGCGACGCGCCGGGCCGATGCGGATTCATCTGAAATGGATGCGTGTCGTGCCGAAATCGCCGCCGCCGAGAAAGCCGGACGTGAGGCTCAGTCCAAAGCCGACGCCATTGATGCAGCCGTATATGATCTCAAGGCGGTGAATCCCAAGGAGGTTAAGGAGCTAGATACCCGAAGCACCGAAGAGATCATCGACTCCATCGACGCGTACGGCGAGACGATAAAAGATGCGCTGGCACGCCTCCGGGATCTCATGGCCGTGAATGTGTAGTTGTCGTGATCGGGAGATTCACTAGCGATTCCTCAAGCATGGCATCGGTCGGCCGGCGCGGGGAGTGCGGCTTCCTTCATGTGAAGACCCGCCTATGCCGCTGCTGCGCCACCGTTGAAGGCCCGGACGTGCCCACCACTGGCTCGGCACTGGGGGGATTTTGGGGGGACCCCGGCGTCCAAGGATGGGTAAATTTGAGCAAGGACGGGTAATTCCCGATTCCGACCGTCGCGCGGACGCGCCACGGCAACTGGCGTGTTCTGTAAGGGATACGTTGAAAAGGAAGGACTTAAATTGGCTCCCCGTCGTGGACACGTTTCGAACTTTGGCCGATTTGCCGCAATTCTAGAACTCTGTATGGGTCGGGCAAACTCGTTAAAACGGAGAGCGTTCGCGAGCCGGAAGTTGCGCGTGGGGAAATTTGTCAACGCCGGTTGAATATTCCCCAGTTTCCGCCGGTTGAAATTTCCCCACTTTCGCCGGTTGAAGTTTTCCCAGGTGCAGAAAGAAGATTGTAGGCATGCCCCGGCGCAGCAAGCAAGCACTTGGATGTTCCGGGGCAGAATCGGCATTATTTCGTTTCCCTCATTTCGTCTTTGCCCGGATCACCCTCCGGCCGGAGTTCGATCCAGCCACATCCTTTCCAGTTGGTTGATTTTGTTCTGCATGTGCTTCCAGTAGTCTTCTCCGACTGACGTATCGGCGACCTCATTCACGAGAGCGGAGAAGTAGTTCAAGCTGGTGACAAGCATCGGAGTGTGCTCGCTCCCGTTCAACAGCGCCACATATTTGCGGGCGCAGCCGAGCCAGATGGCCCGCTGGAGATGATCCAGCGTGATGCCGCGCCGATAGAGAATGGCCGCCAGCCGTTCGTCGGCGGCGCTGAAGTTAACGCGTACGCAGGCGGGGACCGATAACATCTGCCGGGTCCGCTGGACATAGCGGTTCTGGTCGATGCCAAACTCCTCAACCGGCGGCTTCTCGTAAGGCCAGAAACGGTCGCAGATCTCGACGGAGAGGCGGTCAATGGCAATCCGATTGTCGGCGTCAGGATGCCGACGGCAGACCTCCCGACTGCAGAGTTCCTCCAGCGCGTCGGTGATGCTCTGGCGGTCGCGTTGCAGCAGGTTCGACAACTCCATCGGCTCCCAGACCATCCGTGCGCTGTGGCGATCTACGTTCAGACACAGGAAGACATATAGCCGGAAGGCGGCATCGGAAAGCAGGGGCAACGCCGCAGCCACCTCCTGGCCGGCGGCGAACCAACCAGCAGGTCTTTTCAGCCGCAAGCGAAGTGCCGGGATCATGCGCCACCTCCAGAGGCGCCCGGATCGGCGGCCGCCTGCGTCCACACGCCGGCCTTGCGCTTGTCCTTCAGCCGGTAGCTGTCGCCCTTGATGTTGATCGTGTGCGAGTGGTGCAACAGACGATCGAGGATCGCGCTGGCGATCACGTTGTCCTGAAAGATGGATCCCCATTCGCCGTAGCTCTTGTTGGACGTCAGGATCATCGAGCCCCGCTCATAGCGTTCGCTGATCAACTGGAACAGGCAGGTAGTCGCCTGCTTGTCTAAGCTGCGGTAGCCGATTTCATCGAGCACCAGAAGCCGGCACTTGCGCAGGTGGGCCATCTTCTTGCGCATGCGGTTCTCCGCCTGCGCCTGCACCAGGCGGTCGAGCAGGTCCGGCAAGCTGACGAAGTAAACGCTGAAGCCGTGACGAATGGCTTCCATGCCCAGGGAGACCGCCAAGTGCGTTTTGCCAACCCCGGGCGACCCCGAAACATAATGCCCATAGTCCGAAGACCGTCCGAATTCAGTACCGGTGGCACCCGCTATTCGGCCAGGATCTGAAGCTCCAACGTACGGCCAAGTTCCCGCGAGGTGAATATATCTTCTGCGAGTTGCCGGACGGCACTATTGCGGGGCTGCCCGCGTGGATGGCCGATCCAGCCGTGTGCGGTTCCGTTGAAGTCGGCAGAGCCATGGCGTCAGCTGAAGCTCTGGCGGAGCTGCAAGACGTGATCGGTAGGGCAACGACGTCCTCCGGCAATGCGGCTTTGGAGAAGATGCCAGTGGAGGCTCCGCATGACAGACAACAAGAAACTGGATGCGCAGTTGAACCTGCATCTTTGCCAGACTCCGCCCATCGACCTGCCGCAAGACAAGCAACGCGAACTGGCAGCGGCTCTCGCCGATCTACTGTGGAACGCCGCCGTGGCAGATGATCCGCCGGCCGTCGAGCCAATCGGAGACGAATCATGAACGTGAATGCGAAGGTTACCGCCGATCATCTGAAGCGACGGGCGATCGTGTATATCCGACAGTCATCTCCCATTCAAGTTGCCCATAACCTGGAGAGCCAGCGGCGACAGTACGCTTTGGCCGATCAAGCTCGCCAACTCGGGTTCCAACAGGTCGAGGTCATCGACGAAGACCTTGGACGGTCCGGTTCCGGCCAGGTGGATCGTCCCGGCTTTGCCCGGCTGGTTGCCGAAGTGTGCACGGGGAGTGTGGGCGCGGTCTTCTGTATCGAGGCTTCCCGATTGGCCCGTAACGGCCGGGACTGGCATCACCTCATCGAGCTGTGCGGTTTGGTGCGGGCGCTCGTTGTAGATCCCGATGGGGTCTATGATCCGGGTCTGCTGAATGACCGTTTGCTGTTGGGGCTTAAAGGCACCATGAGTGAGTTCGAGCTGAACCTTCTCCGGCAACGTTGCCAGGAAGCGATCCGCCAGAAGGCACGGCGCGGTGAACTGCAGTTTGCACTGCCGATCGGCTATCGCTGGGCTCCCAATGGCAAAGTCGAGAAAGATCCGGATCGACGTATCCAGCAGGCCATTGAATTGGTCTTCGCGAAGACGGAGGAGTTTGGAAGCGCGCGGCAAGTGTTGCTGTGGTTCCGTGGGGAGAAGGTAAGTCTTCCTGCGCTGATGCACGGGGAGGCCGGCCGCGAACTGATCTGGAAGCTGCCGGTCTATAACACGATCTGGCACATGCTTCGGAATCCGATGTATGCCGGCGGCTACGCCTTCGGCAAGACCGAAGCCCGCACCAGAGTGGTCGGGGGGCGCGCCCGGAAAACCATCGGCCATTCGAAACCGGTAGAGAGCTGGACAGTCTTGATTCGCGATCATCATCCCGGCTACATTACCTGGGAGCAGTATGAGCGCAACCAAGCGCTGTTGGCTGACAATGCACATATGAAGTCGCGCATGGAGCCGAAGGCGGGACGGGGAGGCCGGAGCTTGCTGGCCGGGCTGTTGCGTTGCCGTCGATGCGGCCGGATGCTGCATGTGGCATACAGTGGCACGAGGAGCGAGGTTCCACGATATCACTGCCGCGGCGCACACATTAATCATGGCGCGGCATGGTGCATCTCATTCGGGGGATTACGTCCGGACCAGGCGATCGCTGCTGAGATTCTCAAGGCGGTGGAAGGCAACGCCGTGGAGGCGGCAGTAGAAGCGGCCACGCGGATCGCTGAGCAACGTAGGCAGCAGCGGCAGGCACTCGCGCTGGAGTTGGAGCAGGCGCAGTACGAAGCCCGACTGGCCGCCCGACGCTATGAAGCCGTAGATCCAGACAATCGCTTGGTCGCCGCCGAACTGGAGGCTCGATGGAACTCGGCCTTGCGCAGGGTGGGCGAGGTGGAGGGCCAGCTCCGGCACTTCGAAACGACAGGCCAGGAAACAGCGAGGATTCCGGATAAGGAAAGCCTGATCAGCTTGGCGCAGAACCTGCCGGCAGTCTGGAATGCGGAAACGACGGACATGCGTTTAAAGCAGCGCATCACCCGAATCCTGATTCAGGAGATCGTTGCCGACGTCGATGAGTCAGCCGGCGAAATCGTGCTCATGATCCACTGGGCCGGTGGACGGCATTCGGAGCTTCGCGTGAAGAAAAACCTGACCGGTCACCACAGCCGTTGCACAAACATGGAGGCGATCGAAATCATCCGGCAAATGGCCGGTCGTTTTCCGGACGATCAGATTGCCGCGACCTTGAACCGGCTGGGACTGAAAACTGGCTCAGGCAATAACTGGGTGGAACTCCGGGTTCGCACCGCACGCAGTTACAATAAGTTGCCATCTTACGACCCGACGCTTCGGCAGAATATCTTGACTTTAGAAGAAGCATCGGAGAGCCTGGGAGTTAGTCACAAGATAGTCCGACGCTTGATTGATGCCAAAGTGATCACCGCAACGCAAGTCGTACCGTGGGCTCCTTGGGAGATTCCCGCGGAGTCGATCCAGTCCGAGCAGGTCCGGCGCGAAGTCGCCGCCGTGAAGCGGGGCAGCCGTGTTGAACAGAAGCGTGGGGAGGCTGAGTTGCCGATGTTTGCAGGAATCTAAGTGGCAGGATGAGAGAAACGGCGGCCCGTCGGCCGAAAATTCGGCCACGAACGCTCAATGATTTCAACGATGTAGCGAGGAGGTGCAGAATGTCTCTGGATCGGGTGGCCCGAGAAACAAGGCGTTCTCGTGACGCTCCAGGAAACGCAGACTCGCCAGTTCGCGAATCTTCTTCTCGTCGATGGAGGTAGGAAACTTGAAGTCAAACTGTTCCAGCCGCTTGTGGTCCGGAAAGCCCGCCAACTGCGTGCGCACTTTGATGTTGCGCTCCTGCCGGACGTTGGCCTCACTCTCCAGCACCTGCTCCAGGAAATCGCAGTACGGCAGGTTTTTTTGGGCGGCTTGCTCGGCCAGAGCTTCATAGCCGCGCGCCATTTCGGTCAGGCTCAGGCGCTGCATCAGCAGCTGGATGCGTTCAGATTGCAGCGACATCGGCCACCTCCTCGTACACGGCCAGGGAGCGCTGCTCCACTTCCGGCGCCAGGAAGCCGCGGCCGACTCCCGGACCGGGCGTCAACTCCAATGGGCCCGGCGAGCCATCCGGCGGTGCCGGTCCGCGTGGGCGCCGTTTCTCCACCAACCCCGCATAGTGTGCCGGGTCAACGACCATAACGCCACGTCCTTCGGCCAGCCGATGCTCGGCGATTACTTTGATATCGCTATAGATTTCGATACGGCCGCCGGTCACTGGTTCCCGCACCAGCACGGTCTTGCCGACGAAGCGGAATGGTACCGAGTAACGATTGCCGCGATAGCTGAGCATGCAGTCTTTGGCCACGCGGCGATCTTCCATGTAGCTGGTGTCGTAGTCGGGCTGTTAGTGCCGAGATAAAACACCCGCAGAATTGCCGGTTTTGTCGTTGGGAATGCCGCCGGACGGGAGCGCGAGACACACGAATGCGGCGGCGCGAGACATTGGCGAAAATGGGCGCGTCTGGGATTGCGCGATGACGGACAGCCGAGAAGGTTAGCCGATAGGCGACCCTCCCGCGCCGTCAGCAGGAGCATGAGCATGGGAATGCCGCTGAGTGCTTGGTGTCGAGCCGGACCGATTCGATCACGAGGTAGAGTTTGTCGGCGCTGTTGACCTTGCCTGCTACCGAGTAGGCCACTCCGGGCCGGAGGAGCAAGGCTTTGGTGAAGTCATAGAGCCGGTAAACGCGCTGCGTGTCGAGGTCCTGCAACAAGAACACCGCACACTTCTGGTATTCCGTCCGTGAGAGCAGGAACAGATGATTGGCGCTGAAGTTGAACATTTGAGGAGATGGTGCGAACGGGCGGGAACCGAAGCCCCCGCCCGCCTGGGCAGCGCCGTTGAGGGGTTACCCGGCGGACTCCTCCGGCCCGGGATATCGCCACAGCGCGGCGCTTGATCGGAGCCAGCGCAAACTACTCGGCTGGCGAACTCGGGTTTTTGGGCTTGCGGAGGCTGTCGCCACCGAACATGAAGATCTCGGAGTTCTCGACGAGCCGGTCGGCGATCGCTGTGGCGATGGTCGTATTGAAGAGAATGTTACCCCAGTCGGAGAACGCTGTGTTTGTGGTTATGATTGTGGACCGCTTCTGGCTGTGGCGGGTGGAGATAACTTGATAGAAAAGGTTCGACGACTGTTGGTCGAGGGCCAGATATCCAAGTTCGTCACAGATGAGCAGTGCGGGCTCGGTATAGGCCTTGAGTTTGCGGACAAGGGAATGATCGACCTGGGAGGCGAGCAGGTGATTGAGCATGTCCATGGCGGTGGTGAATAGGACGCGCTGATTGGCCTGGCAGGCGCGCCAGCCCACGATCTTGGACAAGAAGGTTTTCCCGACGCCAGGCGAACCAGCCACATAGTGCACATGATTTTGAGACGGCGACGGTTTACTATCGCTGGCACCCGCTATTCCGTCAGACGTTGCGTATTCGCAAGCGGATGAAGGATCGCCACGGTGAGCACATCTTCTGCGAACTTCCAGATGGAACGGTTTGCTCGCTGCCTACCTGGATGTTTCGACAGGACTGCATGCACTTCCCTATCGGTTCCCCTCTGATTTCCGTGGAAGCGCTGGCCGCGCTTCGCGACCTGATCGGAGCCTTGCGGACTCCGGCAAGTGGCGCGATGGCTACGCTGGATCAACCCCCGAAGGAGGGAGTGAATGAAGCGACCAGCGATACACACGAACATGCAGTTCAACCTGCCGCTGCCCGACGCACCGGCCGCAGCCCTGCCACGCAACAAGCAGAGGGAACTGGACCTCGCTCTGGTGGAGATGCTGATAAGCGCGGCCCGCGAAAGCACCGGCCGACCGGCACAAGGAGGCGGAAATGAACCCGAAGTTGACAACTGATCGGCTGCGTCGGCGGGCCGTCATTTATATCCGTCAGTCCTCGCCCGGTCAGGTGATGCACAACCACGAAAGCCAGCGTCGTCAATATGGACTTGCTGATCGCGCTCGTGAATTGGGCTTTCGCGACGTGACCGTGATTGACGACGATCTGGGACGCTCGGGCTCCGGGTTGGTGGAGCGACCTGGATTTCAGCGACTGGTTGCCGAAGTGTGTACCGGCGAGGTCGGCGCCGTCTTCTGCATCGAGGCGTCTCGACTCGCCCGCAATGGCCGCGATTGGCACCATCTGATTGAACTTTGCGGTATGGTCGGCTCTGTAGTTGTAGACCCCGATGGCATCTACGACCCCGCTATCGTAAACGATCGGCTGTTACTCGGCCTCAAGGGGACCATGAGCGAGTTCGAATTGAACCTGCTACGACAGCGCTCGCTGGAGGCAATCCGGCAGAAGGCGGGTCGTGGTGAGTTGCAGTTCCTTCTACCCGTTGGCTTGTGCTGGACCGGCACAGGGAAGATCGAGAAGGACGCGGACCGCCGGGTGCAGCAGTCGATTCAACTGGTCTTCATGAAGATGACGGAGTTGGGAAGCGTTCGGCAAGTGTTGTTGTGGTTCCGGCAGGAGAAAATATCGCTGCCGGCCTTTCCCCGTGACCCTGGTGAACCGAGGATGGTCTGGAAAGTTCCAATCTACAACACGCTTCTGAAGATGCTGACTAACCCGGCCTATGCTGGTGCTTACGCCTTCGGCAAGACTCAGTCCCGGATCCGAGTCGTTGATGGTCGCGCACGCAAAACGGCTGGGCATCGCAAACCGCGACCTGAATGGATTGTCTTGATTAGGGACCACCATTCCGGTTACATTTCATGGGAGCAGTACGAACGCAACCAGGCGCTCATTGCCAGCAACGCGCATATGAAGTCACGTATGGAACCGAAGGCCGGCCGCGGCGGGCGAGCGCTACTTTCCGGAATGTTGCGGTGCCGCCGCTGCGGTCGAATGCTCCACGTCTCCTATACAGGTATCCAGGCTGCCGTGCTTCGTTACCACTGCAAGGGTGCGCATGTGAACCATGGAGAGCACTGGTGTATTTCATTCGGTGGCCTTCGAACCGATGAGGCAGTAGCGAGCGAAGTATTGCGTGCAATCAGTGGGAATGCTGTCGAGGCGGCGGTAGAAGCAGCCGAACAGATGCGCCACCAGCGTCGGGAGCAACGGAAAGCACTTGAACTGGAAGTGGAGCAAACTCGATACCAGGCCCATCTCGCATCACGGCGATACGAAGCTGTCGATCCGGACAATCGTCTCGTTGCGGCAGAGTTGGAGGCTCGGTGGAACGCTGAGCTGGGAAAGGTCCACGAACTCGAAGTAAAGCTGCAGGAATTCGACGCTGCCATTGAATCCGTGCCAATGCCGGACAAGGACGTTCTGTTGAGCCTTGCGCGAGATCTACCCTCCGTCTGGAACGCGCCCTCCACCGACATGAGGCTGAAACAACGGATTGTCCGGATTCTCGTTCATGAGATCGTCGCGGACGTGGACGAGAAGGCGAGCGAAATAGTTCTATTGATCCACTGGACGGGTGGCCAGCATTCCGAACTGCGGATCAAGAAAAATGGGCTTGGCCGGCATCGCCGTTGCACAAGCGTTGAAGCGATCGAGGTGATTCGCCAGATGGCAGGTAAGTTCAAGGACGAGCAGATCGCGGCCACGCTAAATCGACTTGGGTTACGAACAGGCACGGGCCAGAGTTGGAGCGAGAACAGAGTCTACTCCGCACGGCACTATCATCAGCTACCCGCGTATGATCCTAACCGTGCAGGTGACGGTTTGGTGACCATGGAGGAAGCCGCCCAACGTTTGGGTGTAAGTTCGACCAGCATCCGGCGTTTGATCAAACTGAAAAAAGTACCGGCCAATCAAGTGGTGGCATGCGCGCCGTGGCAAATTCCGATTGAGGCGTTGGAGTCGGAGGAAGTGCGAAAAGCGGTGAGGAATATCAAAGCGCGGGTCCGTGTTCCGCGAACTCAAAACAGTGATCAGCAACAGGCAATGTTTCCAGTGGTTTAGAGAGATAACTCATAATGTCGCAGGATCGGTATTTCCGATGAGAACCAGGTTGGTGCCGTTGGCGATAAAGGTCAGGTCGAGCAGACGCAATACGCGATTCTTGTTCTGCGAGCGGCTCTTGTGATGAGAGAAGTGAAACGCGTCGATGCTGGGCTGCGCCTGTAATTTCGAGCATTTGAAACGGCGCTCGATGGCACGGCCGTGACGCGCTTCCAGTTCCATGTCAGCGAGCCATTCCAGAGTCGCGGCCGCACTGAGATTCTTGCCCGCAGCCTCAGAGAGGGTCGTCTCCAGACGGTGGCTCATGACCGTCAGATTCAGATCGAGGAGTTTCTGTTCCAGGGGTATCATCGGATTCCTTTTCGGATTGCAGAATGAAGGCGTCGTAAGCCAGCAGCGATAGCGGGTCGGTGGCGAGTTCGTTCAACCGCGGATCGCGGAGGCGAAGCGGTGGCTGTTCACGGCGTGGGCACTGCTGCTGCCGCAGAATGTTGGCGACGTAATCGGCGCCGAAAGCGCGAGCGGTGGCGGCCTTCTCGATGGCGCCGGCCACAGCGTCGGGACCGTACTGGCGAATAAGTTCCAGCAGTTCCGTGATCTGGCGCGACAGAGAGCGATCACTGTCGGCAATATCGCGGAGATAGGCTTCCAGCGCCGCTTTCGAACAGAGTCCGTCGAGAAAAGCGAACAGCCGGTCTTGGGCGCGCGACCGCCGGGCGGCGGGCCGGAACTCGGCCAGTTCGGCTTCGAATCGTTCGGCTCCGAAGGTCTGGCCACGGCGCCACGAACGCGCATAGCTTACGATCTCGTGCACCCGATCGTAGATGGTGACCGCACTGGAGTCGGCCTTCAGTGTGAGACGGCGACCGGCGAAACGATGCGGCACGCAGTAGCGATTGCCGTCGAACTGCAAGCGCATGTCTTTGTGAACCAGCGCCTCGACGGTGTCGCGATAATCCGGCGTGATGACCGGCAAACAGCGGAGGGCATCGGGTTGGAAACGATCGATTGGGCGCTCTCGCGTTTCGCTGTGCAATCGCCGGTTGGCGATCTGATCGAGCCATTCACGCGCCTGGCGGTTCACATCGTGGAGGTCGAGGAAATCGCGCAGCGGCCAGAAGTTTTGCCGGACGTAACCGACGCCACCGCGTTCCACTTTCCCCTTCTCCCAGCCACTCGCCTGATTGCAGGCGCGCGGGTAAAAGTTGAACTCACGGGCAAAGGCCAGGAAGCGCGGATTGAAGCGCACCAATCGTCCATCGTGTTCGGCGACGGCGGTGGCCAGGTTGTCATACCAGATCTCGCGGGCGATGCCGTTCAGCTTCTGAAATGCGTGAACGTGACAACGGACAAAGGTCTCGAAACTCTGGCTGTGCGTGAACTCCAGATACTGCATCCGGCTGTGCCCGTCAACGAGGGCGAAAGCGTAGAGCTTCCGCTGGTCGCCTTGGTAGTCGAGCGAGTCGAAGTGCCCCCAGTCGGCCTCGAAGCGTTCGCCCGGCTTTGGTTCCATGCGCACGAAAGCTCGTTGCGGCTTCAACTGCGGGCGTACTTCGTGCACGTACTGGCGCAGAATGCTGCCGCCACCGGTGTAGCCCAGCGGGCGGAGCCGCTGCCCGATCACGGCGGCGCTGGCGGAAGGGTCCTTTTCGAGCAACTCTGCGATGGTGGCCTTATACGGATCGAGTTTGCTGGACCGGGGCCGTCCCGCGGGAGTCTGGGCCGGCATGTCCAGATACTTCTTGATCGTGTCCCAGCCCATGTGCAGGTGGCGCTCGATCTTGCGGATCGGCCAGTGGTCGGACCAGTACAGGCGATGCAAGTCGTTGATCTGTTCGGTCGTCAGCATGGGTTCGATCCTCATTTATACGCGCAGGGCGTCGCTGGAACCAGAGCGATGTTCTTTACAAGATTCCGGCGGGAGGGGGATAACCCGTTGAAAGACCATGACTTCGGAGAAAGCTACGTTGTTCTTTACAAGATCGGCCGCATCCGGCCCAACCAGCCAAACCTCTGCCGCGGAATGCTTTAGGTCCAGAGCTACGTTGTTCTTTACAAGCGAGGTGACGCGGCGCTGTCGATCGAGCTGCCGTTGTCGCTGTCGGTTGCGCTCGGCGGCCTCGGGATGGGTGCGCCAGTAGGTCTTCTGATAATCGGCGTGCTCGGCGCGCCACTGCTTCTGGCTGTCCAATACCACCTGGGCATACACCGGGTCGTCCTGAATCTTACGCCGGTGGTAATCAGCCCGGCGATGACGCTGGCACTCTGGCTGGCTGCAAACGCGCTGCTGGAGTCGGTACGGGGATGGATGAAAGCTTCGCTGGCAGTACGGACAGCAGCGGGTCTCGGTCAATGCGTCTCCTCAGAAATCGAAAGGGATTCCAACTTCTGAGCAAAGCAGACAACGCAGTGTGAAAAGGAAAGATGTAGAAACTACTGTAGAGTACCTACCGCGTCCCCGCCCAGGTTGCCGCCGGCGCGGATCGTCAAAACCGGCAAAATTGCGGGTGTTTTATCCCGGCACTGACACGCAGAATCCCCAGACAAGACCGATAGCCCTGCTCTGGGTGGCGCTTGGCCCCCAGGATGGCTTCCACCAGTTGACCGGTCGAGGGCCCTACCTGCTGGGCCTCTTCAATGAGTCGCGAGGGCGTACGATTCAGGTACCGCTGGTGCGCCTTGGGGCGGTGTTCGTCCAGGGTCGTCGCTTTTCCGGGCACGTCGGATCGGATATGCGAGGCCACGCGCACTCCACGATGGAGAACTCCACCGTCTCGGCCGTCAGGTGGACATCCACTTCCTGGTGCACCAGCGCGTACGGCACGCTGAAGAAATGCCGCTTGACCTCGACGTGATAGTCGAGGTTAACGCGCGCAGTTTGCCATTCTCCGAACTGGAACCGCGTGGCCGGCAGCGCCTTCAGCGCTGGCCGGTCCAGTTGTGCGCGAACAGCGTGGCCCGGCTGCCCAGCCGCTTTCGGAACGGCCGCTCATTCAGCCGCACCAGCAGCTCGGCGATCGCCTGGTTTACTTCCTCCAGGGAGAAGAACTTGCGCTTGCGCAGGGCGGCCACAATCCAGCGTTGGACCACCTGAACGCCAACCTCCGCCTTAGCTTTGGCAAAAAGCGCGCATTGCAGACGGTGTTGAGGGTGGAATACAAGTTTTCACGGTCACGCATCCGTTCCATCCGTTGAAGGGGCAGTCCTTCGAAGACCTGGCTGTGCGCAACAACTGGGGCGGGGACCGTGTGTCGTATCTGGACGTGACCGGACGACTGCGCACGCTGCCGGTCGAATGGACAGACGTTCGTATGCCCGATCCGCTGGTGACAGTCGGCGCGGGACGCGCTTTCTTCCGCGCCGATCTGATGCGCCAGTTGCGCGGATTGATCGACGGACAAGTGGCCGGAAGGAGCGTTACATAATGTCAGGCAAACTTTGTGCGATTTGTCCTGATAATGATGTGCGCGTGAGCTTTCTGCGCATGTTGGCTTACGTAGAGCTCGATCAGGCTTATATCGATAATATCGAGACCATGATGCGCTTGCCCTCTAGCCGTCTGATGTAAATGAGTTCTATCTGAAAGTGTCAAGTTTTTAGCTTGCTTTGAGCAGGGGAAAAGCCTGATAGATCAGCAAGTCCAGTTCCGCGTCGACGCGGTCGAGTGATTGGCGCAAGGGGAATGGGAGAACCGCGTCATTGGCAGTGAACATCGCCATGGCGGGTCGGAAGACTCGCCCCTCCAGTCTGGAGAACAGCCGCGCTACTTTCCAGCCGTACGGCGTGATGATATAGCGGTTGGTTTTGGGAGGACGGTAAATCAGTCCTTTCAGCCGAAGGCGTCGCAGGTCGTACGTCATCTGCCCAGGACTGTACTCGCTCAGCGTGACGCCCAGTAGATCGGCCACCTGTTGTCTGAGGTCGTGGTTGCGAAAGCCATCGATCAAGTGATGGAACATGGTGAGCGCCAGCATCAGTGCCATCACTCTCGGTTGACCGAATTTCAACCCCGGAGCCTTTTTGCCGTCCTCGGTCACGGCAGGTTGCACCACACGTTGGATGCTGTCGCCGCTCAAGCCGCTGTTGTGGCTGACGCGTTCGACTTCCAGCAAGCGCCGGTTGATCTGTCGGCCGATCTGCTGTAGATACGGCAGATTGCTCAGTCCTTTGTTCACGCCAAAGTCATTCGGATTCCGGAACGTCCCCTCGGTCCGGCAGCCGCGACCTTCTTTGAAGTACTGTTTGAGATCGAAGTTCTTGTATTCGATGTGCAGGCTGGGATGCACGCCATCCTGTATCACGCGCGTACGGAACTGCCCGGGCGTTTTCTTCGTCACCACCCGATCAAAGACCAACTGTACGCGGTCCGGCCGACCCAGATCCAGATTGTCGCGAATGATTTCTTCAAAGAACTCACGTCCCCGCAGTGGACGGTCGAAGATCTGCGTCAAGCTGACCTCCATCTGCCAGATCGACAGATCCCAGTCGTAGCCCGCTTCCCGGTCCTGCGGTCGCAAAGGCAATGGAATCCGCTTCAACCACTTGCGGAAGACCCGGTCGATGTCTTGGGGCCCCAAGGAATCGCAGATCTGTTGCAGTTGCTCGGGTGCGGTGCAGGATAGGAATCCGTTATCCAACGCCTCGTAGGTGATCTTCCTCTTCTCCAATTGCCGTTTGGCCCACTCGTGCCCGTTGAGACACAACTTCGTGCTCCACGGCGCGTAGCTGCATACCTTGAGAAACAAGGGGCCGAAATCCTGATCCTCGATGTAAAAATAGTAGTGGTTGACGTAGACGGTCTTGTCCCGGTTGAACTCGAACTGCCCGTTCACCTTCTTCCCGTTGAACGCCTTGGCCTTCTCCTGCGCGACCCCGATGAAGACGATCTCATCCCGCACTGGCCGTTGCCGTCGAATCTCATTGGCGATGTCGTCCTTCTTCTCTTTGTGGTCGAACTGGTAAATCGGAATGTGGTCGCGCTCCGCTTGTGTTTTCACCGCCTCACGGAAGCGTTCCGAGATCTGCCCGAGAACCGCCGGCGAAGGAACCGGTTTCCCCAACTGGCCTCGCATGAACCACATCAGTCCCCCTCCTGTCGCCAGTTTGCCGATGTAGCCGTTTAGGTAGAGTCGATCCAGGCACTCCACTTCCAGTGTGATGTGCCCGTCCAATAATTCCGGGATTGTCGCCATTCTCAGGATTTTACGAAATGATTCGGACGTACGCTCGTCGGTTTGAGGTCGAAGACCTCGCTAGTTTTCTATTGCTTTGGCGGACAGTCAGTCACATAATTATAAATACATAGATGGCTAATGATTCCCGCCAGCGTGTACGACGTCGGCAAACCTTGAGCGCACAGGCCGCCGGCCACCCTCATCCCGAAACTGTCACCGATCCTCTCTTTCGAGACAGCGCATTCTTCGATCCGAACGATCTGGTGCAGGTCAAGTACGAGATGCTGCGCAGCGTCCAGACGGAAGGTCTCGCGGTAGTGGAGGCGGCCCAAGCCTTCGGTTTCTCGCGGCCAGTCTTCTATGTCACTCAAGCTTTGTTCCAGAAGGAGGGGCTACCGGGCTTGCTGCCACGTAAGCGCGGACCGAAACAGCCCCACAAGCTCAACGAGGAAGCAATGGCTGTCCTCGTCGAGGCTATACCAGATGCTAGACGGATGCTCAAAGGCGAGGAGTTGGTGGCCCTTTTGCGGCAGCGGTTTGGCCTCGAGGTGCATCCGCGCAGTATCCTGCGGCGGCTGCGTCCTTTTCTGCAGGCGGAAAAAAAACGCCGATGATCGTTACAGCCACAAGAATCGATTTCGCGCAGTACACCGTGCAATACGAGTTGCTTCGCTTCCAGGTGATCGGTTCCTCTGGGACTGTGGTTCGTGGCCAACCACGCGGTGTTGGTTTAGCCTTGTTCCTGAGCGAAGGCATGCCCGGATGGCTCAGGACGGTGGAAACGGTCCTTCGGACGACGCTTCCGCCGCATGCGGTTGAAACCACGGAACCTTCACCGTATGAACGTTCCCCACAAACGAACGCTACGTCCGTGTGGTTCCCGAGCGTGCGTCCTGAGATCACAAGGCTATTAGCCAGTCTGGTCCTTTCGACTCGCCCTGGCGCGAACCAAGCATTACGGGAGGGATATCGCTGATGATGAACAGCGAAGCTCATCAGAAGGTCACGACCGCGCATCTGTCACGACTTGCATACCTCTACGTGCGCCAGTCGACACTGCGCCAAGTCTTCGAGAATACCGAAAGCACGCACCGCCAGTACGCGCTACGAGAGCGCGCCCCTCTGTGCCAATATGACTGAGACACCTTCCCCGCCGTCAATTACTGTAGAGGGCGGAGAAAGTATCCATGTTCAGTGCTCAAATCGAATCTCAAGCAGTTGCCGGTCCAACAGGCGGAGTTGGCGGCTCCGCAGCGCAGGGAGGGCGAGCGTAGCAAGCCCGATCGGAGCGGAGGAGCTGCCAACTCCGGCGGCGCCGTGCCGGTCCCCATCCCCGACCCGGAGGTTCCGGAGAAGCCGAAGCGCCGGCAGTTCACGGCCGAGTACAAGCGCTCGATCGTAGCCCAAGCCGAGGCCTGCCGCGACGATGGCGCGATCGGCGCTTTGCTGCGCCGCGAGGGGTTGTATTCGTCCCATCTCACGACCTGGCGGCGTCAAAAGGAGCAAGGCGAACTGGATGCCTTGACGCCCAAAAAGCGCGGCCGCAAATCTACGGCTAACCCGCTGGCGGATGAGAACCATCGCCTGCATGCCCAAGTCGCCCATCTAAGCCGGCGCCTCGAACAGGCCGAGCTCATCATCGACGTGCAAAAAAAGTATCGGCCCTGCTGGGGATCTCGCCGCCGGAGGTCAAGAGCGGCGAGGCGAACTCATGACTGCCGCCCACCAGCTCGGCCAGAAGGTGGGCCGGGCGGCCGCCTGTCGCGCCCTCAACGTGCCGCGGGCTTCGCTGTACCGCCACCTTCCACCCCAGCGAGCCGACTGCTCCAGAGGCCCCTCGCCGGCGGCCCCCCGCACCCTGGCTCCCGTCGAACAGCAGCGGGTCCTGGAGATCCTGAATTCGGAGCGCTCCCGGGACAAGGCCCCGGCCGAGGTCTACGCCACTCTGCTGGACGAAGGCATCTACCTTTGCTCGATCCGCACCATGTACCGCATCCTGGAAGCAGGCCGGCGAGGTCCGCGAACGCCGCGATCAACTCCGCCATCCAACTACCAAAAACCGCAACTTCTGGCCACCGGCCCCAACCAGGTCTGGAGTTGGGACATCACCAAGTTGCTCGGGCCGGTCAAATGGACCTACTTCTACCTCTACGTCATCCTGGACATCTTCAGCCGTTATGTCGTCGGCTGGATGGTCGCCGAACGCGAGAGCGCCGAACTGGCCAAGCGGCTGATCGGCGAGACCTGCCGCAAACAGAACATCGTCCCCGATCAGCTCAACGATCCACGCCGATCGCGGCACCTCCATGACCTCTAAGCCGACGTTCCCGCTCTCGATGAGCGGGAAGTGCCTGATTACGCGGGAAATGCCGCCCAGAAGGACTGCAACCCACTGGGCACACTACGCTCTGCAGTGGACCTTCAGGAGGTCGAAAGCGCGCTGCTGTACGGCAGTAGGGGCAGTGACCATCTGGCATGTTTCTTCGCCCATCTGAACGGTGTTGAGGGCCACGGTGCGGAGATCCTGGAGGAGAGTTTGAAAGCTGTGTACGGGCGTGCCGTCGGCAGTGCGCTGACTCTGCGCTTTGTCCTCGGCCGAAGGAGATCGTCGTGCGGGCGCCAGAACCGAAAGGCGCAACGCCTCGCCGGTCTCCGGCTCTTGATCGTCAAACAGCATCGGCGCCAGCGCCCGACGCATGTGCCACTCGGCATAATACGCCAGCATGCAGAGGAACACGTGCGCACACACGCGTTCCTCTAAATGATGATGGATCGGCCGGATCTTGAGGTCCACGCTCTTCAGACTGCGAAATGCACGCTCGACGTTGGATAACTCTTTGTAGTGACGGACGGCCTGCTCGCTGGACGCCGATGCCGTTGGGACGGTGGTGCGGATGACATAGATCCCATCCAATGCGGATTCCCGATCGATGCTCGTCTGGTTGCGCTCGTAGGTGAATCCGTTTTTGCGGATGCGATAGTGAAAGTGCTTTGCCATCTTGTAATGTCCCAGCGCCTTACCGACCGCGACGGCGATCCGTTCCGTGCCGCGCAGCGGGCGACCCTTCCGTTTGGTCGCGGCCTTTACCTTCTCTAACTCCTTTTCGGTGGCTGCCAATAACTCTGCTCGCTTGCGCGAACGTTCGACGGCTAACAACGGATTCCGACAGGCGATCAGACGTTCGCCCGGAAAGGCGGAGTGAGTAATTTCCGCCAGATCCGTCTGATCGAACAGGGATAGTTGCAGCGCGCCATCGGTCGCCAGTTTCTTGATGGCCGGTGCGCGTAACGCGGTAATCCACTCGATGCCGGCAACGGGCTGGAGATCCTCGCGAATGCGAGCGCTGGTCAGCATGCCACGATCGCCCACCAGGACCAACCGCTGAAGACCAAAACGCTGGCGCAATTTAAGCACTTGCGCGGCGACCGTCTTGGGATCGGCAGTGTTGCCCGGGAAAACCTCTACGGCGATGGGACAGCCTTCGGCATTGGTGAGTAGGCCGCAAACGATTTGCGGGTTGCCACTGCGCTCGTCGCGCGAGGGGCCGAAGCGAGCCAGCGGGCAGTGGTGGCCCTCAAAGTAAGTCGAGGTCACATCATAGAGCACCAGACAACCGTCGGACAGGTGGCGTTTTGCCAGAGCCTGCTCGATGCGTTGCTGCCGCGGTAGCAACCAATCCATGGCTTCGTACAAATCATCGGCGGTGGCGGCGGTCAAATGGAGCGACTCGGCCAGGGAACTGGATGCAGTCTCCTGTTCCAGGCCGCGAGCGGTGGCCAGTTTGGACCGCGGGTCGAGGATGCGGGCAGCGATGAGGGCGCAAACCAGATCGCGTTCCGGCTCGTGAGTACGCGAGAGGAGATCGAGTACACCGAGATGGCGCAGAGTGCCGAGGACAGCGGCGACATGTCCATGAGGAAGAGATCGGACGATCTGGAGGGCTTGATCGCGGGCGACCAGATCTTCGCCTTTGAGGACGCGGCGTAGAAGGTCGACCTGGGTGGCGGGCCAGGAGGAGAGATTCGCGAGGGTTCGCTTATGGACTTTAGCGCCGATGCGGACGGACTCGCGGAGGAGGATGGCGGGAGGGGAGTTGCGGTTGGGGACGGACTCGACGTACATGGGTCAATGATACAGCTATAGTATCGGCAATACAAGATCAATATATCTTATTTACATGGGTACACAACGGCATGAGCAAAATCCCCAATCCGCAACTCTTTCAAGGCCTTACGCGGAAAATAGCGTCAAAAAGAGCGGGAACTTCGGTCTAAGCCAGTCGCCTTGCTCCTGGCCGACTTGGGCGTCACCAAGACTCACAGTCGCCCGCACGTCTCCGATGACAACCCGTTCTCGGAAAGCCAGTTCAAGACCCTGAAGTACCGGCCGCAGTTCCCCGAACGGTTTGGCTCGATTCAGGACGCTCGCGCCTTCTGCCATGTCTTTTTCCCCTGGTACAACACCGAGCACCATCACAGCGGCATCGGCCTGCTCACGCCCGAAGTGCTCCACCATGGCCGGGCCGACGATATCATGGCCCAACGCCAGGCTGTTCTCACCCAGGCTTTCCAGCGGAATCCCGAACGCTTCGTTCGGGTGTACCCCCGACCACCGGAGCGACCGACCGCGGTATGGATCAACCCGCCGCCCACGCCGATGGCGAGCGAACAGGAACAACACTAATTTATGCGGGCAGGTGTCTCAAAGTCATTGACAAGTTCCGCCCGGCAAGACTTTGAAGGATTTGCGGAATCGCCAACTCATGCTCTGTCACGTGCTTTCGCGATGAATCCCCTCAGTAGGTTTTCACGACGCCCCTAATCTGGCACCCAGCGCGGGATGTTTGGCTGCGAACGAATCCCATGCTCACTGCACGAAACGTCCTGGAGTTGTTTGCCGGAATTGAGTCATAGATCGTCTCGTCGACAGAATCAATCGTAGTTCCGCTGTTCGCGGAAAGCTCACATCCGATCCTGATGTCCTTGACGGCATAATCGTTGTCATTGCGAATCGTAAACGTGCCCTTCATGATCGTATCGAAGCCACCCTTCGTCCAATTCCATTTTTTGATGGATACCTTCGCTTCGGGGCGTTCGGGTGGGGGTGTATAGGCTGGGGGTGTATAGGCTGGGGGTGTATAGGCTGGGGTTGATGAACTCGTGCCTGACGGACTCGCTCCCCTGTCGCTGTTGCTGCTACTGCTGAAAACTCCGATCAAGACTACGATACCGATCAAACCCAAACAGCCGATCAACGCTGGCGACGCTCTCTTCTGCATTGCCGCCCCGCACTTACCGCAAAACTGGTTTGCTGCCGGGTTGAACATTTTACACTTCGGACACCACGTACCCGAAGGTTGCGTTGGGGCCAACTCCTTCGGCTTCGTACCCGGCACGAATTCATGCCCGCAATCGCAATATTGAGCCGATGGCGGATTTTCGATACCACACGCTGGACAAGTCACGCGTCAACTCCGGAAATGATCCTGGGCCTCTTCGGAAGGCCCATGCTATCAGGTATCATTCTTTCCTTCCATCCCCTCTTTTTCTCCGAATCTACTACGCCCAGATGGGAACACGTAGGCTCTACGGTCGGAGGTCCGTCTTAATTTAATGCGCAAAGGCGCGGACTTCTCTCAGGCGCAATGCGGCGTTGTCCGCTCCGACCGCGCAATACCACAATATGTTGGGGTTTCTGGCGTTCGCCCCCGTTTTCGTTCGGAACGCTGTTTGTCACGTTGTCAGCGTTGCGGGTACTCTGCGTAGAGACTACGCACGTTCGCCAATAGAGACGAGGCTTCGGAAGGGTTCGGAACCCACATGGAGCCATAATAAAAATGTTTTTCGCGCCGAAGCGGTTCTTTGGAAACACTAACTTGCGGATGGTGACAGTTTTTGTTTTCGGCCCTCCGTTCCGCCGTTTTGTCACCATCTGTCACCATGACCGCGCATTCCGCGCCTATTGCGCGGAAACAATGTTGTTTACCGTCTTGCCCCACCATTGCGCACCAGTGCGGGGCTTCAGACCTTCGGCGTTCAGCACCTCTGCGATGCGATCAAAGCCCATGCCCGTTTCCCGGAGGGCCTTCATGCGATCCAACACGGCGGTTTCACCTTCGTAGTATCCGAACGGCTTCCGGCCCTCGCACCTTCCGGTTTTCGCCTTCATGCGTTGCCGTGCTCCTCGGAGCTTCGCTACGATCATGGCCTTTTCGTATTGGGCGATTGCGCCTGTAAACCAAACCCGCACGCCTTCGGCGATGATATCTCGGCATCTTCGCTGTGGATGAAGAGTCCTGTTCCAGCCCGGGTGAGCGCTGGCAAGAGCCGCAATCGTGGCGAGCATGCGGAGGTAGACAGCCACAGCGCAGGTTGCCAACCTGCTCCACACTGGTTTCTACCCTGTCCGCGGTCAAGTTACGGCGTGATTGCACTCAGCCTGTTGGAGATGGAAGCGGAACTACGAACCTAGTCTCCATGCGCAGCCGCGGACCGTAACCGGAACTGTTCCACTTTAATCCCGTGCTTACGGATGAGTTCCCAAAACGCCCGGCGGTCCTTGCCTGCTGCGAGTGCCGCGTGACTGATATTCCCGCGGCAGGAGCGTAGCTTCTCTTCGATATAGGCGCGCTCGAATTGCACCTTCGCCGTTCGCAGAGAGGAGGGATCATCCTGACCGGTAGCATCCGGCGGCAGGTTGAGATTGCTCGCCAGCAGATGGCCGTCATTGCTCAGCGCCACCATGCACGCGATTGCGTTTTCCAACTCTCGGACATTGCCCGGCCAATCGTACGCCATCAGGCGTGCGGCCACGTCTGCCGGCACGGGGGACGGCGTCTTTCCATATTCCCGGGCATAACGAATCCGGAAGTGATTGGCCAGCAGTGGAATGTCATCGCGCCTTTCGCGCAACGGAGGCAGCCGCACCGGAATCACGCTCAAGCGGTAGTACAAATCGTGCCTCATGTTGCCGCTCTTCACCGCCGCCGTTGGATCCGCGTTGGTGGCGGCCACCAGGCGGACATTCGCCGTCAGCGTCTTGGTGGTACCCAGCGGTCGATACTCCTTACTCTGCAGGAAGCGCAGTAGTTTGATCTGCGCGCCCGGGGGCAGGCTATCCACCTCGTCCAGAAAGAGCGTTCCGCCCTCGGCCTCGGCGACGATCCCGTTGTGACGTGTCGCCGCGCTGGTGTAGGCGCCCGCACCGTGTCCAAACAGCTCGTTTTCCACCAACTCCGACGGGATCGCTCCGCAGTTGAGGGGCACGAAGGGTTGCCGCGAGCGCGGGCCCAGATAGTGAATCGCCCGGGCGCAAAGCTCCTTTCCCGTGCCGGTCTCTCCGGTGATCAGGACACTCGCGTCGCACGCAGCAATCGCGGGAATTCGATTGATCGCCTGCGTAAATGCTGCGCTCTGACCGATCATCTGATCCAACGCAAGTTTCCTTTTCGTCGGAGACACTTCCTCCTGGCGTGGCGCCTCGCTCCGCAGCGCTTTTCGAATCCGTGGAAGAATATTTGCGAGGGTCCAGGGTGGCGAGAAATAGTCGACTACCCCTCCATCCATCAACCGGCTCATCGTTTCCCCGTCTGGTTGCAGTGCGGCCACAAGCACCGGACCTTCGCGTGGATCGAAGATGGACAGCAGTTGCTGTTGTTCCGGCCCCGGGAGGCGTTGTACGACGAGCACTACCGCCGAATGAAATTGCGCGATACCGCCCGGGCGCCCCAGCGGCAAGGTCTTGGCTACCACCGAGACTCCGTCCGCGGACTCTAGAAGCCGACGCAATTCGAGGCCTTCCTCAGAGTTGCCCGTCATGTCGAAGAGCAAAACCGCCAGCGGGCACTCAACATAGCTCCCTCGCCGCTGATTTTCCCCCAATGTCATACCGCTCGACGCCACCGCCCCCGGGACAAACTACACCGCCGCTTCGAACGACAAAAGACCAGCGAAAAGTGAAGTTACGGCTCAAAGCATATCACTCTTTTTTCGCTGTGAATAGGATCGTGAAGTTGTTTTTTCGGCTTCAGGAATTTCTCCGACTCCACACTAAACTAATTTCGTGCTCCAGACCGGAGTGTGTCACCGAATTGTCACCTTATACGGCCAATCTCTGCCCGCTATCCGGCGGGGTCGAGTTTGCGGGTTTCCGCGAGGATTTTGGTAAGTCGGTTGGCGAGTTGATCGAGACGATGCTTGCGAGCGCCGCCCGGCAGCGAACGGCGGAACATCTCGATGGCATGTTGGGCGAACAGCAGCGAGTCGACGACGCCGTCCAGACCTGCGCGAGGCGAGGAGATCGGGGCTTTCGGTTGCGGCGCCAGGTGCCGAGGTTGCGATCGGGCCAGATGAAACTCCCGCTGCAAATCGGTTCCCACAACATCGACGTAGCGCATGGTCATTTCGGGATTAACGTGCCCGAGCAGCTTCATGAGCGCAGGCAAGCCCACCCCGGCGCGCACCATCTCACTGGCATATGTGTGCCTGAGTTGGTGCGGGACGATGCGGGTGGGGATACCGACGGCAGCGACAACATCGGGAAGGTAGGAACGCAGTTGCTTGACAAGGGTCTGCTTGTGTCGAGGGCGGGCTAGTACTACTGGGTCATAAAGATAGGAGCCGGTCCGGCTTCTCGAGTTTATGTATTCTGAGGAGGTATGAGCCCACAACCAGCTGAAGCGCAAGCTGTGAGTGAGGTTTATGCACTGCTTCGCTTGGCGGCCACACGGATGCAGCCAGTGGCGGAAGTCTACGATGGCCTGCTCCGGCTGCTTTGTCCGCATGTGTTGGGGTGGAAATCAGGCCGCCGGCATGTATTCTGCTACCAGTTTGGTGGAGAGAGTAACCGCAGCCCGGCGATTCGGTCGGAAGGGCGAGGCTTCTGGCGCTGTTTGGCGGTGGAGAAACTCAGCAAGGCAGAGTTGCGTACGGAGCCATGGCACACCGAACCACGATCTTCGCGCCAGACCTGTATCGATAGAGTCGATTTCGACGCCGACGCTCAACCCGAAGAGGATCCGCAGTAGGGGCAGTGAGGTAGTTGCCTCAGCAAGACGCGCGCCAGAGCCATGCGGAGCGTCGCAATCGAGTGTGGATTATGTCGCTCTGGGCGGACCCGGCGACCCACGCGGCCGGAAGTCCGGCGCCGGCCCGAGGGCAGCGAATCCAAGATACCCGGCGCGGGCAGAGGGGGAAAAACGGTTCCGCTCGGCCACCAGGAACCCATACGCTGCGATACAGAGCGTCGCGTGGTGGTGGAAGCCCCGCCAGTTGCGGCCTTCAAAGTGCCCCAGACCCAGCTCTTGTTTCAGCTCCTCGTAATCCCGTTCGATGATCCAGCGGTGTTTGGCCATCTTGATCAATGCTGGGAGCTTGGTATTCAGCGGCAGAGTCGATATCCAGTACTTAGATGGTTCTGCCTCCCCGCGCGGCCATTCGATCAACAACCATTCCTCTGCATGCGGTTCCGCTTGCTCATAATCCCGATGTGCTGCGCGTACGCGAACAGCCGCAAAGCGGGATCGCAACTTCCGGTCTGTGCCTTCCCGCCAAGTGATTTCCTTGAAAACAGCGGAGGGCAGGCTCTTCGCCAACTGCTTCACAGAGACAGGTTGGTGGTCTGCGGTCCGCTGCAAGAGTCGCGGTGGCCGTCCCATTTTTCCGCGCGGCTTGGCTGGCAAGGGTTGTTTGCCGGGCTCCCAAACGGTCATTGAGCTCTGCACGCCCACCACATATCGCAGGTCGAGTTTGGTGAGTCCGTCGCGAAACTCGGTGTTGATGCCGTAGGCCGCGTCAGCCAGAACCACGCCACGGTCCAGGTTGGCCGCGACCGCCGCGCGGATCTGATCCAGCGAGATCTCCGGTTTGGTCTGAAACTCAACTTCATCGGGCACTTCCGCCTTCTCTCTCCGTTCGGCATCCTCGGCCCATTCCTTCGGCAGATACAAGCGATAGGAGATCGGCAGACTGGAACTCCACGTTGCCACCGACAGACTGACCGCTACCCGGCAGTTATCCTGTTTTCCTACTTGTCCGCAGTACTGTCGTGTGACTCCCACCGAATGCCGCCCCTTCTTCGGAAAGCCCGTGTCATCCACGATCCAAGCCACCAGCGGCCCTTGCTTCCGCATCGCCGGTAACACATGATTGCGCACTTCCCCGATCACTGATTCGTCGCTCCAGGGCGCCTTGGCCACCAAATGGTGCAGGGACTGACGCATCGGCTGGACGTTCTCAGGATCAAGGCGTGCGGCCATCGGCTCAATGCTCTTCCGCTCACCCGGTAGCAGCAATCCTTTGCAGTAATTCTTCAGAGGAGTGTGCCGGTCTTCGTGCCCCGCGGCAATCGCCAGGCCCTCTATATACGCCGCGAAGCGTCTCTCTTGTGGGCCTGGCGCGGAGAGACGTGATCCCACGAAACAATTCTACATCAGAATGTTTGTTTGTGACCCAGTAGTACTAGAAGCCTGCCGTCAAACAGGAGTGGGTCGAAAGAACGGAAGAAGCGCAAACGATGAACGATTTGACAAACAAACGAGTCGATCGGGACCATGCGCTCCGTCTTCAACTTCCCGAGGGGAACGTGAATGGCCCACCGATCTGGGCCGGCATTATGCAGGCAATCATAGGCAAGATCAACACATTCCCCGATGCGCATTCCGGTGTGGCGGATCAGCAGGAGGACATTGGAGGGTAGGTCATTGCGGCGGAGTAGTTCCTGCTGGATTAAGTGATCCTGCTGGGGTGTCAGTGCGCGTGGCAGCCGCTGGGGAGCGCGCGGGATGTCCTCGCGACGGATCAGATAGACCAAGTCGGGGACCTGGGCGCTCCAGGCAAGCTCTTCCAGCATGCATCGCATAAGCAGGAGGCGTGCGATGTAGACGGCAGGCACCAAGCCTTGCGAGCGCAGATCGGCAAACCAGCCGAGGATGTGTGGATCGCGGCGCAGTTGATTGAGCGCGTCAACAGCGGGATGCTGCTCACTAAGATAGATCAGAAAGGAGCGGACGACGGCACGATACTGACGGACGGAAGCCGGAGCGAGGCCTGGGGTCAGGGAGTCAATCGCTCTCTGGAACTGCTCCACCAACGGATGCTCCAGCGGAGCGTAGCGGCTGATTCTCACGATGCGCTGCCTGGTAGAGGCCTGATGTGCTGCGCCACAGCCTTGGCATACTGCTGATAGACCTCGAGAGGCGTGACATCGACATAAACCATCGTTGTTTCAATCCGCGCGTGGCCCATCAACCGCATCAGGGCCGGAAGGCTGACACCAGCGCGCACCATGTCTGAGGCAAATGTGTGGCGGCTATCTTCGGCGCTCGGGAAAAGTGGCCCGGCTCTGCTCGCCAAAACTGACCCAGGCCGAATCCTCAGCCACGAAATCGAACAATATAGACCGATCCCTCGTAGTCGATGCGCGAGAGCTCGTCGAGCATGAATCCTTGAATTTGCTCAGGGGCACCGCCGCCGGAGCCGGCTCCGATGAGTGGAAACGCTACCGAGGAGAAGTTCTGTTGGGAGACCAGTTTCATTGCGTTCCGAACGGAGTGACGCACCGAGTACTCAGACGAGCGCCACAGCATGTTAATACCCGAGACGTGAATAATGCCTCGAAAAGGAAGACGACCAGATGACGTCAGGACCGCACCTCCCAGTGGAATCGGGCCATGGCGAGCGACCTCACGAAACGGCTTGATTCCCCCGCGGCGTTTAATCGCGCCCGAGACGCCCTGCGGCAACAACAGCCACCAAGGGATGATGTTTCTGTTCCAGGCGTTGACAATTACTTCTACGGGTTGATCGAGAAGATCACCATCCGTGACGAGTACCTGCATGGTCTTCAGTTCTGACGTTCCGAACAGGCGGAAAGTCGGAGACTCCAAATTAGCCAGATGACCCTTTTGGGTTAGAGTGTTGATTCGTAACTGAGCCGGAGGTTTGCGCCCCGGAGAGGAGTGGATTCCCCTCCAGGGCTGGAGCTTCTGGGAGTCATCACCTCCCATGGGCCCTTCCGAGAATCTAACAGGCCATCCCGAAAATCAAGAGGGTCGGCCGAAGCGATCGGCACGCCGCCCGCGGGCACGCCTGTGTTTGTTGAAAGGATGCGAGCAGCGCTTCCATCCACGCCAGGCGAACCAGCGCTACTGCAGCGCGGAATGCCAGAAGGCGGCGCGGAAATGGTCCAGATGGAAGGCGCAGCAGAGATATCGGGCGACGAAGGCCGGCAAAGAGAAGCGGACCGATCAAAGCCGGCGTTATCGGCAGCGCGTCAAGAACCGCAAACCAACGGCGCAAGGGGCGGATAACAGGGCCGCGAGGGTAATCACTCCGGAACATTTTTTTCGATCATTCCTGCGACCGGCCGGGCTGCTACGAGGGGTTCGCACGCCAGCGGCGAAGTCCCTTGCAGCATTATTGCTCGCACGCTTGCCGTCAGGCCGTGGAGCGCGTCCGCCAAAGGGAGCGCCGCTGGAAGCAGGCGCGGGTTTAAAGGCGTAGATATTGATCGGGAGGCGGGCCGGCCGTACATTCAGGCTGTCTGATGCAACTGGAGTTTCATCAACTCGACCGTCGTTGGGAGCACTTGCGAGTACACCATCCGGGGCGGCAGCGGCGATTATTGGCGTCGCTGGCAGAGAGCGGGCAGCAAACGCCCATCGTGGTGGTGGCAGCCGAAGGCCAAACGGATCGTTTCGTGATCATCGACGGCTATAAGCGGATCACGGCTTTGGGGCAACTGGGCCGAGACACGGTGGACGCAGTGGTATGGCCAATGAGCGAGGCTGCGGCAGTGCTGCTGGACCGCTCGCTGAGACTGAGCGAACACGAGACGGCGCTGGAGGTTGGCTGGTTACTGGCGGAGTTGGAGCGGCGCTTCGACTATGGGCTCGACGAGTTAGCGCGTCGTTTCGACCGTAGCGTGAGCTGGGTATCCCGGCGGCTGGCTCTGGTGGAGGTTCTGCCGGAGGCGATCCAACAGCAGGTGCGCGAGGGCAAGATCCCGGCACAGGTGGCGTTGAAATTTCTGGTGCCGGTGGCCCGTCAAAGCCTGGAGGATTGCCAGCGGATAGCGGTGATCTTCGCCCAGTATCACTGCGATACGCGTGAGGCGGGCCAACTTTATGCTGCGTGGCGCAAGGGTTCGCCGGCGATCCGCAAACGCATTCTGGATGACCCCGAGCTGTTTTTTAAAACGCAGCGGCAGGCGCAGGAGAAAGCTCCAGCCGGGGCTGGCGCGGAACTGTTACGCGATCTGGAGATGGTAGTGGCGATCGTCAACCGCGCGCAGCGGCGACTGGCTGGCGCCGCTGCCGCAGAGTTGGATGACCAGCAATCGAAAGCCGCGCGGCACCAGATCGATCGGATTCAAAAGCAACTCCATCGCATCGACGAAGAAGTTTTGACGGAGAAGAAACCGCATGTTGAGTCAAGCGCAACGCACCACGATTCTGGAACTGAATGCGCAGCACGTGAGCAAACGGGAGATCGCGCGGGTGATGGGGATCTCGCGCGTGGCGGTGCGCAAAGTCCTGCGCTCCAACTCGACCGCCCTGCCGGAGTTACACCGAACCGAAAAGGCCGAACCCTACCGGCAACAGATCCTGGAGCTTTTCGACAAGTGCAAGGGGAACCTCGTGCGAGTCCATGAGGAGTTGGTGGCTGCAGGCGCGGAGATGTCGTATCAGGCAGTAACGGCGTTCTGCCGGCGGCACGGAATCGGCTACGCACCGCCAGTGCCGGCGGGGCGCTATGATTTTTCGCCTGGCGAGGAGCTTCAGCACGACACGTCTCCCCACGATCTGGAACTGGGCGGCAAGAAGCGCAGAGTGCAGACCGCGTCTGCGGTGCTGTGCTATTCGCGGATGCTGTTCTTCCAGTGCTATCCCACCTTCCGGCGTTTCGACTGCAAGGTGTTTCTCACCGAAGCGCTGCGCTACTTCGGCGGCGCGGCAGCCCGCACCATGATCGATAACACGCACGTGGTGGTGCTGCGCGGCAGCGGACGCGACATGGTGCCGGTGCCGGAGATGGCCGCCTTTGGCGAGCGCTTCGGCTTTCAGTTTGTAGCGCACGCGATTGGGAATACCAATCGTTCGGCGCGCGTAGAGCGGCCGTTCTGGTTCATAGAGACTAACTTTCTGGCGGGGCGGACTTTCTCCAGTTGGGAGGACCTGAATCAGCGGGCACGGGAGTGGTGCGACAAGGTCAACTCGACTTACAAGAAACACATCCGCGCGGTTCCGCGAGAGCTGTTCGCGGTGGAGCGGCTGCATCTGAAGCCGCTGCCGGCGTGGATTCCGGAAGTCTACCGGCTGCAGCAGCGTCTGGTGGATATCGAAGGCTACGTGGCGTTGAACAGCAACCGCTATTCCGTGCCGGTGGAGTGGATCGGGCGCCGTGTAGAGGTGCGCGAAACCAAGGACAAGATCGAGATTCAGCTCGATGCCCGCCGGCTGGTGACACACCGGCGCATCGCCGAAGCCGAGCACCAGCGCGTGATGCTGGCGGAGCACCGCCCGCCGCGCGGTCACAGAGACGCACGTCCCGATCCGCATCCCGAAGAGTTGGCCATCGTCACCGCCGCGCCGGAACTGGCCGACTACGTCATGGGGTTGAAACAGCGCAGCCGCAAGGTGGTCACGCTTGCCCTGCGGCAACTGCTGCGGTTTGTGCGCGAGTATCCGCGCGAACCGCTGGTGGGAGCGGTCGAAGAGGCCGCCCGTTATGGGCTTTACGATCTGGACCGGCTGGAGAGGATGATCCTGCGCCGCGTAACGCGCGAATACTTTCTGCTCGATGAGGGGCCGGACGATGACTGAAGAACTGGAACAACTGCTGAAGAACCTCAAGCTCAAGCGCATCCTGGAGATCTATGACGAACAGTTGCGCGCCGCCGACAAGGACGACATCAGCTACTCGGACTTTGTCACGCGTCTGGTGCGCGCGCAGTTTCAGGCCCGGCAGGAGGGCGCACTGGAGTGGCGCATCCAGCGCGCCAAGCTGCCCGAGCGCTGGACGCTGGAGACGTTCCCCTTCGCGCGCCAGCCGGGCGTCAACCGCAAACAGATCCGCGGGTTTGCGGAGCTGGAGTTCATCGCTAAGGCGGAAAATATCGTATTCGTCGGCAAGACAGCCGTTGGCAAAACCGGATTAGCTTCCGGCCTGCTGATGAAGGCGTTGGAGAACGGCTACCGGTGTCAATTTATCAAGGCCCAGGACCTGTTCGATGAAATGTATGCGTCGCTGGCGGATCGTTCGACGCGGCAGTTGCTGAATCGTCTGGCGCGGCTGGACGTCCTTTTGATCGACGAATTTGGATATTTGAATCTGAAACCGGAGCAGTCGAACATCTTTTTCAAGCTGATGGAAGAACGCTACCGGCGGCGTCCCACAATCATCACCACGAATCTGGTCTACGACGAGTGGCCCAATTTTCTGGGCAACCGGCCCATGGTAGAGGCCTTGCTGAGCCGGTTGCGGCATTACTGCCACACCGTCGTGATCGACGGTCCACCATTGCGCGAACCGCAAGGCTAAGGATGTCCAGCATGGACGGCCAGGAAGAATATGTTCGTCAGGTGCTGGAGGCGTACCGCAAGACGCCGGGCACGATGGGAATGGTCCGCCGTGCCGACCGTCTGCTGGCGATACAACTGTATCAACGCGGCCTTTCGCTGAAGGTCATCGAAAATGCATTGGTGCTGGCCGCTACGCGTCGCCTGATTCGGCCATCCGAAGCACCGCCTCTGGGCACGATTCGCTCGCTGGCCTATTTCTTGCCTGTCATCGAGGAAGTGCTGGCGTCGCACGTCAGCCCGGAGTACTTTGAATATCTCCGGTACAAGCTCGCACGCACCGCGCCACCACGGTGAACGCGCCTCCGGCGCGGATGATGGAAAACCACCCCGCACGCCTGCGGCGTGGATGATACTGCTCGTCCTTCCAGCCTAACCGACGAACACGCCTTCGGCGTGGATGATGCCCCGTATATCTCTGTTCCCAGTCCTGTTCCCGGCCTGGGTCACTTCAATCAAGCCCTAATGGGTCACTCTTGCCAAGCACCGAAGCGGCTATGCTTCATGAAGCATAGTCGCCACTATGCACCATCCCGGACTATGCTTCCTTGAGCAGCGTGAAATGGCTGTGCCCCTTGGTAGACGCGACGTTCCGCACATGTTGCGGCTTCCCGATGAGGCATAGTCCGAGAGGTGCTGATCACAGCCCTTTGAGGAAGGCCAGCAGTTCATCATCCGGGCGATAGTGCCCAGCCTTGCCCTTGATGGGTTTGATCTTGGCCAGAACCTGCTCTTTCAAAGACAAGTCTGCGTCCAAATAGATCTGGGTGGTTTCGACCGATTCGTGTCCGAGCCAGAGCGCGATCACCGCGCGATCCACGCCCGACTGCAAAAGTTCCATCGCCGCAGCGTGACGAAGCACGTGAGGTGAGACACGTTTCTTCCCTAACGTAGGGCAGGTTTTTCGTGCCTTGGCCACGTGCCGTGCGACCATGTGCTGGACACCAACCGCGCTCAAGCGTCCGCCGCGCACACTGGGAAAGAGAGTCTTGGAATCTTCTCTGCCTTGTTCCCGCATCCAGGCCTTGAGTACCGATACGGTGGGCTTCGTCAGAGGAGTACAGCGCTCCTTGCGCCCTTTCCCGCGGCAATGAACATGCGCGCCAGTGCCCATCGAAATGTCTTCGTGACGCAGGGACGTCATCTCGGAGAGTCGCAGTCCGGTTTGCACGGCGGTGAGGAGGAAAGCGTGATCGCGACGTCCCAACCAAGTCGCCGGATTCGGCGCCGCCAGCAGGGCATCGATTTCCGGCCGGGTTAGAAAATCCACCAAGGCACGGGATTGTCGCTGGTTGGGGATCGCCAGCACACGTTGAATGGTCCCGGCGTGCCCCGGCGCTTCCAGTGCCGCGTAGCGGAAAAAGGACCGAACCGCAGTCAGACGCAGGTTCCGGCTGCGAGCGCCGTTGCCGCGACTAGCCTCCAGGTCATCCAGAAACGCTCCGATGAAAGAGGCGTCCAGGTTATCCAGTTCCAGTTGAGATGGTGCCTTGCCTAGCCGCTTCTGTGCGAACTGCAGCAGCAGGCGAAACGTGTCTCGGTAGGAGGCGATCGTGTGGGAACTGACCTTCCGCTGGGCCATGAGGCGAGTCGTAAAGAAGGACTGCAACAGGGCCGGGAGATTAACGACCAGCATTGAGGCCCTCCCATCTTTTTTCCAGCCGCTTCCCGGCCGCCCCCAATAGTTCCGGTGTGCCCGTCAAATACCAATAGGTGTCGGTGACGTGTGCGTGCCCGAGGTAGGTAGACAAGATCGGCAAGCGCCGCTGGGGATCTTCGCCGTTTCGATACCAGCGCAACAGAGTCTCGAGGGCAAACCGGTGACGAAAATCGTGCAGGCGCGGGCCGCGACCGCCCCCCGCAGCACGCAATCCAATCTGTCGAGACAGGATGTAGAACATCCGGTGAACCTCGCCTTTGTCCAGTCGGTTGCCATTCTTATTCACGAAAAAGTGCGCCTCTGCTCGCGGGCCAAAGCGACGGTCCCGCCGTTTGGCGTAATCGGCCAGGACCTTACAGGTGGAGGCATGCAGCGGTACCAGACGGGACTTGCCAAACTTGGCTCCCCGAATGGTGAGGACGCCTCCGGACCAGTCCACATCCTCGGCATGGAGATTCACCGCTTCACTGAGCCGGAGGCCTGTGACCGCTAACAATCCAAAGAAGCAGTGATAGGTCCAGGGCCGCAGCGGGTCGCAGGAAGGCCGTGCTTTGGCAGCCTTCAGCAGTTGCTGGATTTCCTGATCGGAATAGAAGTACGGCCGAGCGCGGGTCGGCCGGTATGGCAACAGGCCCAAAGGCGGAACTTCCGTCACCGGATCCACGGCGCTCCAGTATCGGGCGAAGCCTCGCACGATGGTCAGCCGCGCAGTCCACTGGCAGGGCTGGTGATGTGCAGGCAGCGTTGCCCACTCCAGTGCGAGTTCGCTCGTAATGTGAGTACTGCGTTTCCGTTCCAGGAAGGACGCGAACTCTTTCAGCCCGGCTCCGTGTTTGACCAGTTTGAATCCCAGGCCACGGCGCAACATCAGGTAGTCGCGAATCCCTTTTCGTAGATCTCTCATCGACTCCCTCCCGGCCACGGCAGTGCCAGAGAATGCAAGGCAACCAGGTCCACCCCTAATCCGCTGGTAAGGAATTTGGGATGACCAAATCGGGCGTTCAATTGCCCGGGGCGGCGGTGGTTGTGAGTAATCCCATCAGTGTCAGGTGAGCGAAGATGAGGAGATAGCCGCAGGCAGACTCAGCAGATTAGGTTATGCGGCGGCAAGACGATTTCGGGCACGTTTTTCCTCCAGAAGTGCTCTGCAAATCCGCCGGTAAGGAACTGCGGATGTCAGGACTAGCGGGAGTTTACTGAGAACACCCCAGTAGCGCGCCCGTTGGTTTCCGAAGTTCTTTCCTGCCAAGCGCATAGTCCGCCCCAGCGCGATCAGGTTTTGTATTACCCTATATCAAACATTTCTATAGCAAAATGTTTGGAATGTTCTTGACCCTTCACGCCCTTGGCTCTATACTTGTCTTACCCTATATATGGCTTCCCTCATTGCCAAAAAGAAGGGCCACAAACTCTACTACTACGTCGTCGAGAGTGCTCGCGTCGACGGCAAACCTCGCATCGTTCACCAAGCCTATCTGGGCACCGCCGAAAAGGTCGCCGACCTCGTCAAGGACCGCACCTCACCGGTGCCCCTGTCCGCCACCATGCGCGAGTTTGGGTTGCCCGGCTCCCTCTGGCTCGCCGCTCACCAGACGGGAGTCTTTTCTCTGCTCGAGTCGCTCTTCCCGCAGCCGCGCTCCGCCCCCTCGCCAGCTCACTATCTCTTGCTGGCAGCCATCCACCGCATCTGTCAGCCGGGGCCCAAGACCGAAGTGGCCGATTGGTATGGCCGCTCCGTCCTGCACTCGCTGTGGAATTTTCCGCCCGAGCGCTTCACCTCGCAAGCTTTCTGGGATGTCTTCGAGAAGATTCTGCCGCAGGGGGCTTCCGGCGACGATCCGCTCGAAGCTGCCCAACTGCGCCTGCTGGCCTTGTGGAAGCAAAGGCAAGGCGTGAGCCGCCGCTTGTTGGCCTACGACACCACCAACTTCTACACCTATATTGCCAGCACCAACACCCGCAACGAACTGGCCCAGCGCGGACACAACAAGCAGGGCCGTCACAATTTGCGACAAGTGGGTCTCAGCTATGTTTTGGACGGCGACAGCGGATTGAGCTTATGCCATCACGTTTATCCTGGCGACGTAGCCGACGCCGAGGAGTTCTCCGTCGCGCTGTCACGAATCACGCGCATGCTGGACCAAAACCAAATCGCGCGCGATACGGTGACACTGGTGTTCGACAAGGGAACCGCTGCCCTGGCCAACACCGTGCAACTGGAGGAAGCCCGCGTGGGATGGATTTCCGCGCTGCCCTGGAACCAAGCCCCGGCGGAGTTGCGGGAGCGAGCGGTGGAACAACTTCCGCCATGCAGCAGCCAACAACCCGGCGTGCGTGCGGCCGGTGAAAAACTTCTGGTGCATGGCAAAGACTACTTCTGTGTGGTGAAGTACTCGGCTTCCTTTGCCGGCGAGCAACTGCATAGTTTGACCACCAGCGTGAGCAAAGTATTGCAGTATCTGCGCCGATTCTCCATCGAACTGAATAAGCCGAAAGCCCGCTGGGATGAGAAGAAGATTCGCAGCAAGATCCAGCGCTGGCTATCGGGCCAGTTCCTGACGGAGGTAATCCGCTACGAACTCCAACAGCGGGGCGGCCATTGGCATCTGCAGTTCGACTTCAACATCGTTGCCTGGCAGCACCTGCTAACGCATCGCCTCGGCCGCACGGTTCTGCTTACCAATCGCATGGACTGGACGGCGGAACAGGTAGCAGCCGGATACTCCGGCCAGCAATCCATCGAGAGAGTCTTCCGCGGACTCAAGGATGGAGAGTGGCTGGGTTGGGGACCCATGCACCACTGGACGGATCGCAAGATCCGCATCCATGCTTTCTATTGCATGCTCGGAATCTCGCTGCTGCAATATGTGCACAAGCAAGCGCAAGCCGCGTGGGACGGGATTTCAATGGAGCAACTGCTCGAAGAATTGCAGCAGATCCAGCAGTTCGTCTTGCTCTACCCTCCGCAGGGCGAGAAAGGACCGAGCCGCATTTCCACCGTGCTCTCCAAGCAGACCCTGGCGCAACAATCTCTCGCGCAAACCTTGGGCCTCGATCAACTTCGTAGTACCCAAACATAGGTAATACGGACCGACACCTGCAAGTTCTTGCAAGAACAACCGTTACGACCCTGTTCCCTTTGCTCTCAGTAAACTCCCGCTAGGCCCAAACCGGAAGCGAGGTCATAGCTGATAGAAACTCGGCCAGCCGAGTCGCGCTCATGGCCAGCCGCAGCATCGTCTTGCGAGCGTGCTGCACCAATCGACCCGCCGTATTGAAAAACAGAAACCGCAGGCGTTTGGGGCGGGCTTGCAGCAGTTCGGCGGGCAAGGCTAGGCGCTTCAGCGCGGTTAGCGTGTTGTACGTCAGCACCGCCAGGCGTAGCCATGCCGCATTGGCCCCGAATCTCCCGCACGGCAACACTCCCGCGGAGAGCTCATTCTTGAGGACGTCATGCACCGCTTCGATCGTCCCGGCTTTCTCCCGGTGCCACTGCAACAGCCGTGCTGGCTTCCATTCCCGAATATTGCTCACCACCGCGAAGTGCTTCACTTGCGTGCCGTCGTTCAACAGGACGCCCTGTCGCGGGCGTATCCGTATCGCGACATATCGCAACGGTTGCAGTTCCTTGTGTTCGCTGTGCTCGTTGGGTACAAACGTCACATCCGCGCACTCACGGGTCACTTCCGCATCGTGCTTGCCATAGGCTTCCCACTGCGCTTCCGGCACTGCCTCCACTGCCTGGCGAAGCGCTGGACTCATGCGCGCGCTGACTCCAAAGCCGATGAAGCCCTGCGGTCCTTCCAGCCGCTTCTCATCCCGCAGCCAATCGAGCAGTTCGTGTTCGTGGCACGCCGAGTCCCCCCGAAAGTAATACTCGTTCACCGTCGAAGGCAGGGACGCAAAGGCAGCCTTCGCCACCGGTAGTCCCTGATACGCCGCGGGCACGTTGCCATCCCGAAACTCGTCGGCCAGCACCAGGTTCATTTCCGCCCAGACCGCCAACATGGGTTGATAGCAGCGCTCGCCCTCATAGCCGCGCAGTGCCTCCTGCTTGCGGCTCTCGATGATCGTGGCATCCTGGTCCACGGTCGCAATCCTCTGCTCTGGACAACGCCGTCCCACTTCCTGCACTACCTCGCGATTGACCAGCCCAAGCCCGCTCAATGCCGCGTTCTCGCCGGGAATATAAGCCTTCATTCCCAGCAAAGTGCACTGCTGCTTGGCGTCGTCAATGCGACTCTCATCGTGAAACTCATACAGGAAATTCCGCGCCGCTCCCGGCGAAGGCAGCTCATGTCCCAATATGGATGCCAGCCCAGCGTCGGCACGCAACTGGTCGAAGTCGTCCAGACAATCTCCGCCCACGCCGTTTAGCACCACGAAGCTCTCCACGAAGGTGGCTTCGTCGTAACCGCGATCCCGCTTCTTGATGTGGATGTGGCGCGCCACGCTCTGCGCTACGCCGAGCGACCGCAATGTCCGAATCAGCACCGCCGCTCCGCCGTAGGAGGTTAACCGCTCCGTGGCCGGCTCAGCATCGATCTCAAAGAGAAACTCGCTCTCGGCAGGGGACGGTCTTGAACGCTTCAGCACTGCTTCGAGTATGCGGCTTTGGAAACACCAATTGGTGATTTGGCTTTCACTTCCTTGTTTGCCCGCCGACCTCTCCCCACGCCGGCGCGCCAGCATTCCGTTCACTTCTACCCTGCGGTCTCCCCTTCACCCGTTCTCCTTACCAGCGGATTAGGGGTCCACCTTGGCGTATATCGCCGTCGTGTCGGGACTTTGGTGCCGCAGCAGTTCACCAATTTCATCCAGGGAACATCCTTGCCGGAGCAGGTCGCAGGCCAGCGTGTGGCGAAACAAATGCGCACCTTTGCGTGCCGACTCCACGCCTGCTCTTTTGAGAGCCCTCATCACGATGAAAGAGATGGCCACCGAACTGGCAAACCCACCTAGCGGAGCCTTGGCGCGGATGAAAACCCGACGGCTGGAGCAACGCGGCCGACCGTTACGCAGGTATGCGGCGATGGCCTCGCCGACATCGGCAGGCAACGGCATTGGTGTGGAGCGACCACCTTTGCCGTGGACGGTCATCTGGCTGGCTTCCCCATCGATATCTTCCAGATTGAGCGCAACAACTTCTCCGGCCCGCAGGCCCAGCCTGGCGAGCAGCAGTAAGATCGCGTAATTTCGCCGACCCAGAGGCGCCTGGCGATCACAACGATTCACGACACGCTGTACCGTTCCCGGTGGGAGAAACTTGGGCAACGTGGACTTCGACCAATTGGGCACAATCGGCACGCAGGCAGCCAGATCCAGCGAGATTTCTCCGCGATGCCGCAGGTAACGGAAAAAGGATCGGAGGGCCGTCACCAGCAGTTTGGCCCGTCCCGGGCTTAGCCGATGGGCGTGACGCTGCACAAACCTGGTGACGTCGGCGGCACGAAGCATGGAGAGGTTTAGCCTCTTGTTTCGAAATCGCTCGGAGAGGAATTGATCGATGAAGGGTACGTAGTTTTGCAACGTCGCCGTCGACAACCCACGTTCCTGTAACAGGTAACGCCGGAATTGATGGGCCACGTTCTGCCGCGGGCCCTTTACCGCCGGTTCTCCGTGTTGTGCCACAGCTCCCGTTTGGCCAAGCCAGGCCAGGAATCTGCTCAATATGCCAGCATCGCCGCGGCGGACTCCATCGTGCCGTTTGTGATGCTGTAAGAATCGATCCACCACCTTGCCATCCAGATCTTGGAGCCGGATATGTTTGTGCAGAAGCCATCGACTGAGATCGGCGATCACCACGACTTGATTTCGGATCGAGTGCCGCACAAAGCCCTGTTGGGCTAAAGCGGCAGCGTAATCGTCAAGGTGCACGTTCAAGGGCCCCTGGCGCAGCCGTTCAATCGTGCTTGGAAGAGTAAAGAGTTGGTTTATCACTCTCCCAGGATGCCGACCACAAAGCGAAAACTATGCCTCATGATCCTGGGCCGAAGTCCCGCAGGGAAGCGGGTGACACGCCGTGAGGAGGCATAGTCCGGGATGGTGCATAGTGGCGGAACCGATGGGGGTTGGCCATCTTTACGCCAGTGGTCCGGCGATGGTATCGAAACAGGGAGCGCAGCCCTGCGGGAGTCATCCGCGCCCCGCGAGCGGGCCCCTTGAGCGAAACAAACAGAGCGTTAGTCGACGTCTGTGGCCGCTCCAGCCGGAGATAGTGGTCCAGGAGTTGGTTCGCTTCCGGGGCCAGCGGCAGGAAGCGAGTCTTGCTGCCCTTGCCACGCACACGGATCTGCGCCTCGGAAAGTAGAAGATCGTCGCGATTCAGATCCAGGACTTCTTGCGACCGCAGTCCCTGGAGTAGCATCAATCCCACGATCGCCAGGTCCCGAGAGTTCCGAAAGCTGGACCAGAAGCGCGCCACTTCGTCCACGGACAAAGGCACGATGGTTCGTTTGGCAGTTTTGACACGCAACCGGCTTAAGGCGGGTCGCGGCCTGCCGATGCCCATGGGCGCTCGCTGCCAGTACGTCGACTGGAGCGCGGGAGCGATCTGGCCAGGAGCGCCGGGAAAGGCGATGCGCAACGCGCGATCGACGATGGCAACACGTTGGTTGATGGTGGCGCCCGTCAACTCGCGTTCCTGGCTGGACTGGAATCGCACATAGTCGAGCAATGTCGATTCAGTGAGAGCATCTTGGGTCACCGTATCGGTGTGGTGAACACTCTCCCACCACCGGAGAAAGTGCAACAACGCGTCTGCGTAAGTTCGCAGCGTTGTGTTGGCCAGACGGCGAAGGGTTTCGCAGTCGAGATACTCGTTGATCCAGCCGATTTCACGGCCGGTGGTTCGTTCGACGACCCGATACGGGCATCGCACATGGTTGTTGGAGGGCTTGTGAACGACCCGAAAAGTTATCATTGCGCCGCCTCCAACAGGGACTGGAACTGGTGTGCATCGCCGCCCTGGAGAAAGAAACTGTTCGGATCCTGGCCTCCGGACAGCGCTACGGTACGCACATTTACGCCTTGCCCGGCGAGCCGCCAGGCAAGAGCTTGAGCCGCCTGCTGACCACTGCCGTTGCTGTCGGTATCAAAGGCCAGATAAACGGTTCGGGAGCCATTGCAGAGTTGCCGAAGCTGGTGCGCGTTGAGATTGGTGCCCATCGAGCAGGTGACGTTGTGAAAACCGGCCTGCCATAATGCGGCGTAGTCGAACAGCCCCTCGACCAGAATTACTTCTGGATATTGCCGGACTTGATTCCACGCATACAAACCGCCTTTGCTGCCGGGCAAGAATCGGTGAGGTGGGGCCGAAGCCGAGATGCTGCGGCCATAGAGGTTGCCTTCCAGAGGAAACACCACACGGTGCATGTAGGTGTCGTAGCCGGTGGCGGTGACCAGTCCTGCTTCGCGTAACGTCCAGCGGGAGTAGCCCAGTTGCGTCAACCAACCCCGCAGGCAGCCGCCGGGTGCGTAGCCGATTCGCATGTGCTCGATCAGCTCGGATGACCGGATTCCACGTTGATTCAGATAGTCGACCGCCTCGGAGCGGCGGTGTAGCTGCACACGATAGAACTCCGTGGTTTCCCGCAATAATGGCGGCAAGCCGAGCCACTGCCGGAGTAGGGTCAGCGCTTGCGGGAACTTCACCTGGTGATGGAGTTCAGCGAAGCGAATCACGTCACCGCCATGGCCGCAGCCATAGCAGTAGAACAGGTTCTTGAGAGGATCGACCAGAAAGCTTGGTTTATGATCTTCGTGCAGCGGACACAGTCCCATCAATCGACCACGGCTGAGTGTTCGAGCCGGCCGCCAATCCTGGGATTGCAGATAGTCCAGCAGCGAAATCTGCTGTTTCAACTCGTCGAGAGCTTGACGACTCATGGACTTCTTGCCTCGATGGGCAGAATACGGCAGAGCGCGGCGCGATCCCAGGCAAGGATGGTGGGCGACTGGACAAAGTGCGGGTGTTGCACTCCGGCCTTGATCCAACACCAAAGGCTCATGAGTCGGCGCTGTACCCACCGACGCACGGTGGATGCATCGGGCAAGCGTGTCGGGTCTTTGCAATGCGGTGTAGCTTGCTCGGCAGTGTCACCTGCGGCTATGTGCTCACAAGCCTGCTGCCGGCAATGCAAGGTGAATGGCGCCGACGGCGCCAGCCAATCGGGCAAAACGGTGAAGGTCTTCCGGCAAGGACGACAAACGCCGCGTCGCACCCAAATGCGATCATGCCGGTCATCACGAGCATAGCGAAGCCGCTGCCCGTGGCCCACGATCGTGCGCTTTCCACACACCGGACACTCTCGCGGGAGGAGACCTAACGGGATCACCCCGGATCGGCCTTGTCTTCCGCTTCTGGCAGTGCGATAAAGAGCATCACGGCTGGCGTGAAGGCCCGCCGCTGACCGTCGCCTGCTAAGTTTCGATCTGGCCGGGCCTTCACCCTCCCGGCAAAGTCAGCATTCAATCGAAAAAAGAATACTGCTTTCCGCTTCTCACCGCGAGCCCCTCATTCAGAACATTGGCCACATATAAACGCCAATTCGGACGTGGCCGCCACATCGTCAACTTGGATCATGGCGCCTGCATCCAGCGGGCAATACTCAGGCTTCCTTCTGCCAACGGTTGGATGAGGATGCAATGAAAGTTACCTTCTAAAAATAGTGAATGTCTGAAGGGCACTCCATACCTGAATTCTTAAGTTACGCTTGCTGGCGCATCCGGTAAGATAACTGTCTGGATGGTTCTCGCATCGATTGCCAAATTGGAACGGACCGAAGGGATACAGGGACAAACGAACACGCCTTCGGTCTGGGTTAATCCTGTCGACAAATGGAAGCGGTAAAACCGGTACCCGCGAGTTGCGCGTCAGTGGGTAATCTGCCGGGAACGCTGCAATCGCCGGCGCGCAACGCGAAATCGAGGGCGCGCTTTTGATAATCCCGCACGGCTGTCTGGTATTGCGCAGCGGCGGTGTTGTAAGCGTTGGCCGCCATGCCTTCCTGGCCCTGGAACACCGGAGGCGGATTATTGCGTACGAAGTCGAACCAGCCCTGGCCATGAGCGCGCTCGTGCTCGCGCAGTGTCTTTCCCGCACCGTACCCGGATGAACCGGATTTCGATTCCTCCGAGGGAAACTCCGTCCAGATGGTCAGACTGTTGACAAGGGGCGGACCCAGAGCGACGCCCTGGTTGGCGTTCGCAGGCGTAATCGCCACGGGAGCGTGCAGCTCGAAGTGGAACTCACCGTGGGTGTAGGCGTGATTGCCGATCGAAGGATTGACCGAATCTGGACGAACAACGATTTGGATACCATTTATTGTGATGTCCGCTTGTCCGCCCGGGCCGATTGTCGCCGCGACCGGGACCGGCGCCGTGATGTTGCTGAGACCCGTCGCACGCCGGACCGACTCCAGCACGGCCGGATCCGTGGTGTTGCCCGCGTAATCCTGCAGTTCATCCGGTGTGAGGTTTCGTAAGCGCGAAACAAGCGCGTCGCCGGCGTCGGCGGCAGTCATGGTCATGGCCTCGATGATCCGGCGTTTGCGTCCGTCGAACTTCGACCACAGCAGATCGCGTCCGACGCCGGCCAGGATTTGCGGAATCTGCGCTCGGGAGCGGCCTAACAGGTCGATGATGGCGTTCTCGTCGAGGAAGCTGGTCCAACCATCCAACATGTCTTGGATGAGCCAGATCTTGGTCTGCGCGTCGTACGGCCCGAGTTCGGCTTCGCGCGAGACGCAGGCGCGGGCTTTGTTGTCGCTAAACAGCGTGCGCGCCGGCCCCTTGCGGGCACGAATGTCGGCGAGATAATAGCGCAATTGCTCCGCGGGAAAGGCTTCCAGGCCGAACAGGCGGGGAATGAAGAGAACGACATCCAGGAAGCCGCTGAGTAGCGTGCGTTGGAGCACAGGCGCGGATACCACTGTGGCGGGCGGCACCGGCAGCCCGCGACTCAGCAGAGAGGCGTGCGAGTCCGCCTCCCGTTCGAACCGGTCGCCGGAGCGGCCGATCGTCGGCTGACTGGAGGCCTCGACGCCTTGTTGCTGAACAACGTGGGTCAGTTCGTGAGCCAGCAGCCCCGCACCGCGCGGCGTGTTCGGCGAATACATTCCGGGGCCGAACGCGATGTGATCGCCAAGGGTCCACGCGCGGGCGTCCAACTGGGACGCCGAGTGCGCGGCGCCAGGATCGGTGTGCACTCGGACTTGGCTGAAATCGCGGCCGAACCGTGGTTCGAGAAAGGATCTGACGTGCGGGTCCAGCGGCTGACTGGGCGAGTCCAGGACGCGTTCGATACTCGACAAGCTTTGGAGGGCATCGAGCGGGGAATTGCCTCGCCGGGGCGCACACTCGTTGCCTGCCCCGCCAGTCTGCCGTGCGCTGCCGGACTTCGGCTGCCAGCTTTCTGCGGTTTTGACTTGCCGTGCTGCGTGTCCAAGCACCTTCACCGCAGCCTCCGCGAGTTTCTCCCGGAAGCCAGCCTCTTACTTTTCACGATTTGTCATTTCTTTCAATCAATGCGCTTAATGGCATGGCTTCGCGGCCCGGCGGACGCCGACGGGTTGCATCGGACACGATCTCGAACTCCCACCGGCAGCAACAAATATAACTTTGCATTTGTCTGAACCCCCGCGAACAGCTTCACCGCGGCCCGGCCGGATGTTGCGGCAGCAATAGCGGCGCGGCATTGCCGGAGCTCCAGGGATGTTAGCGTTGCTCTATACGGCTTCCCCTCCGGTCCACTCGACGATCTCGGGATCGCTCTTGGATCCGAGCATCTCGAAGCTCATTTCGTGCTGTCCAGTAAGTGAAACGCCAGTAAAATCTTCCAGACTGAACTGTTTCGTGATCGACTTTCCCGGCTGAACATGCGAGCCCCCATCCCAATGTCCGCCGGTATTGCTTGGGAATCGTTTGCCATCCACAATGCACGTTGCACTTCGAACACCCTCCGCGATATTCACCATGCCGCCCGTGCGGTTCACATAGGTAACGACGATGTGACGATCGCCCTTCATGGAAACCAGCAGCGGCAAATAAACCACTCGAAGAGAGGAAGCCTCGGATTCAATGAGCCGGGCATTCACCTCCATATCGTTGAGTCGCCAGCCTACGGTTGCTGCCTCGGAGGGCCTTCGGGCATCGTCGGTAAGACGCAGTGAATACGGCCCTGCGAGTGAGGTTCCGGCTACGAGCCCGAATGCCCCAGTTCCTGTGGCAATTACATTTTCCGCGGCATCGTGGAAGATCAACTCCGAACGTTCGATCCCAATCGACTTACCCTCTGCTATTTTGAGATAGCCCGACAGTCCACCCCACTCCGAGCGAAATCCGAGCGGCGTCAACAGTGCGATCAGAATTCCGTCGCTCTGCAATACGTCGTTAAACAATTCTTTCGCCCTCGTCACCGGGCTTTAGCGGTGTGGTTCGGATCGATTCAAAAAAGCGCTCAGCCGAATTTTGTGCTACGCGCACGCCTTCGGAGTCCTGACTCGAACAATCGGGCGGCGTATCCCGATCGGGACAATGCGTATCGGCTTTGGCCCGCCGGTCGCATGCGAGCAGGTCCTCTCTCAATTGATCTAGGCACAAATAGTATCGGGCCATCTTCTCGACATTGCTAAACGGATCGTAGGGCGGCGCGAGGGTAGCAAGAGTACAATCGATTGCCGCCTGTTTTGCATCTTCAATACAGACATCCACGCGGCGCGCCATTTCCGGGCGATCGCAGCAGGGTTCGGCTGTTTGCGAAGTGGGTTGATCCGGCTTCGTCGGCTCATCGGGTTCGGGCGGCTCTACCGGAGGAGGCGGCTCGACGTGCGGTGGCTTATCGCAATCTATGTTACGGAATTCGTGTACATACTGGCCGCTGCCGGCGCCCGCGCTCCAGCCGCCGACGTCAACCGCAGAGCCGAATTTTCTAACGGTGAGATGCCAGCAATGCGGATTTCCCGGATCGCGCTCATACGTCCGGTGTATTTCAAAACCGGATTTCCTTGAAGCGGCCCAATCGGAATTCGACCGCATATCCCGGATCGTAAAGAGCTGCTTCAGGCGGCTCGTGCCCCCCCTGTGCGTGTCACGCGTGTACTGAAACGGCGTGCCGTGCTCATCGAAGGCGGGATGAAAATCAGCGGTATTTACATCGTTGGGATCGTTGACATCGCCGATGCCCAATCCTTCCATGCCGCCGGTTTCGGCAATCAGTCCGACGCGCTCGACATAACGGCATTCGTCAAGATGTCCGTAAGCGCCGCTATCCGAAATCCAGTCCATGTCCGCCTTCGATACGTAGCCAAAAGGCCCGACATTACTGCCCGCATCGATCACCGACCAATCCTGCGCGATGGAGGAAACGGCAAACCGGTTACTATCGCCGATCAGATGTCCCAACCACCAGGCGCCAAGCTGAATATAGGGGCTGAAGATATAGCTGCCGGTTGTCATCGCTGTACCCAGCACGCTCAGGGTAGTTGTCGTAGAAACAGATATCTCGCGCTGGCCGTTGATCGTGGCATTCCCGGCGCCTGAATTGTTATCGCTCACAAAGAGCCGGATCGGCGAGGTCGCCGGCGGCGCATTCGTAACCACTGCCATCACAGTGACCGCATCCCGTATCCCGATGCGGTTATTCATTCCGGTGGGCGTATTGCCAGCCCGTACTCGCGGCGTAAAGACGACCGTCGGCGGGTGATCGTCGTCATCGGGCGGACGCTCCGGAGGGGGTTGCGGCGGAGTCGGGATAATCGGTGGTATGCATACTTCCGGCAGCAAGGCGCATGCGATGGTGGCGCATAACTCCGGTGCGACCAGACAGATCAACGGTGCGAAGAACGGCAATAATCCGAGGCCGCAGAGTATCGGGTGATCTTCACAAAAACTGGGATCTTCATCGCCGCCCCCGCCACCAGGGCCTGGCGGTACGGGCGTCGGCGGCTCAGGTACGGGTACGGGAGTCGGCGGTTCGGGCACGGGCTCCGGACGTGGGGGCACCGGACCTGGCGGCCGCTCGGTGGCAAAGCGAATGTCCACACGACGGTTGCGGGTTCGCCCCTCGACCGTGTCGTTGGTGTCGGCGGGGTTTGTCTCTCCGTATGCGGCGATGGAAATTCGCTGAGTGATCAGGGGATCGAGTATACCTTTGACGGCACCGGCGCGGCGCCGCGAAAGGCGCATGTTATAGTCCGCTGGCCCCGACGAATCTGCAAACCCGATAGAGCGCACCGACACCTGTACGGTTGAACGCCTGGCCAGAAAGCGTCCGAGTTCGCTGAGAACCGCGTGGTGTTCGATTTTCGGCTCGCTCACATCGATCCCGAAGTTGTACAGGCTCAGCGTAAGCGGAGAACGTTCACCGGCGATTAGCCCGGGGCTGGTGCGAGACAGACCGATCTCCTCGGCGCGGGTCAGCGGCGCTTCACTCTCTCCGGCGGCATCTCCGTCCTGCGGTTGGCGGTAAATAGTCTTGCGATTAATCCTCGGCGACCCATTTGCGGATTGGGCAACATGGGCCAACTCATGTGCGAGAAGTTGCCTGCCGCTGTTGTGTCCGGGATTGTATTCGCCTCTGCCGAAGACGATATTACTGCCGAGAGTGTAGGCCTTCGCGTTGACGGCGCGGGCGGATTGCGCCGCGCTGTTGTCTGTGTGGATGTGGACATGGCCCAGGTCCATTCCAAAGCGAGGCTCGAAAAACAATCTGCTTTCCCGGTCGAGTGGGCTGCCGGGAGAACGGATCACGCTCGTGACGGAAGAAAATCTGTCGTCCCGTGGCGCACCGTCATTGGGAGGAGGCGGGTCGGCGAAAGCGCTTCCTTCTTTGCGATGGAGAGTTGCGGGTTCTTCTTCTTTCTCTTCCTCGCAGGCCTCGCATTTTCTGTTCAACTTATCGGACCTTTGATGTAACTCAACCGGCGTATCGGACGGCATCCTCATGACTGTGTCGGCGATGCGATCGGCTTCGATTTCGGCTGGTTCGTGCGGCTCTGAAATGTGGAAGGTGCCGGGTCCGATTTGGGATGCCGGGCAGCCGCCGCCATCGCAGGACGCCCGGCGCTGAATAAGCGGCGCCGTTACCTGTGCTGAGGCATGGAACGGGTGATGTCGATCCCCATCCGGCGACGAGTGAACGCGCACCTGACTGAAGTCGTGGCTGAATCCGCCCTCTCTGGCTGCGTCTGTTGAGGAGGCGGCGTGCCGATTCGCGGCAGTACGCTTCGGTTCCGCGCCCGGGTGCTCGCCACGACATTTTGCGCAACTGCCGCATGCGCACTTCCGCTGTACCGTCGGGAACGGCGTCGAGGCCGGGATGCTGGCGAAGTTCCAACTGGGTGGGATCGGCGTACCGAAGTCCGGTCCTGCCGTCGCCACCGCAGCGTCGGAGTCGTCCTGGTGTAGATTCTTTCGAATCGAGACAGGGGCTTGCCGGACAGCGGAGTTGACTGCTCCCTGCGCTCCCGCAGGCTTCGTCAATGCCGCCCGTAGACCCATGCCGTGTTACTCCTCCGAATAGGTCGTGACCCGTTTGACCACGCCCGGCGAAGAATATTCCGTCTTCTTCGTCAGGCGTCCCTGAGCGTCGTACTCATACGCGCTGTCGTCGGCCGCGTCGGCCGAAAAGTAGCCGCCGCGCACCGCGAGCAGTTTGCCCGTCGCGTCGTAGGTGGACGTCCAGGCCGCCACGCTGCCCCTCGTTTTGATCGCCGTGCGCCCGCCGTCCCGGTATTCATAGGTATCTTCAACCTCAACCTCGCCCTGCCGGTTCACCCATGTTTCCCGTACGAGTCTCCCTGCGTCATCGTAGTGGCTGATCCATTTCCCGTGGATCGCGCCTCCCGATGTGTGCATGACTGTCTCGGTCTTCCGCCCGGTGCCATCGTAGTGGAGTTCGATCTTAAAATTGAGCGTGCCGTCGGAGTTGTAATGGCGTTCCTCTGAGAGCCGCCCGGGAGGAGTGAATACTCTTTCCACCAGAAGTTTCCCGTCAGCGGAGTAGTCTGCCTCGCGCAGCGCGTTACCGCTGCCGTCCAACTCTCCAACGAATGAACGGAATCGTTCCCCCTGGTCCTTGCCCGAGCGGTACTCCTGGGACCACCCGACGATCTTCCTGGTGGCGTTGGCATTGCCGGTAGGTGTCATGGACTCCGTCCCCATGGTTACGTCTTCTCGATGTTACCGATCACCGGCCGCCGGACGTAGTTCTGAAGTCCGGGGACCGAACTCTTCTTATCTTTCGGGTCGAGCCCGTCATTGTATATTCTCAGGAGTTCCGCCTCGAGGTCGGCCTGGCTCTGCTCCTTGACGCCGAATCCCCGGAACATGCCGTTACCCAGGTACAGCGCATGCTCGCCGCTCCACGCACCGCCAGGGTGCCGATCGATGTAGTCGTCGATGTTCTTGAAATAGACCCAGTCGCCGGGCATCAGGTCCTTGGGCCCTGAAATGGTCAGCTCCTTGTAGAGGTCCTTGCTCCAAATGGGATGCTGGGCGACGCCGGCCGGCGGGACATGGTGCGGCGAGATGATGAGGCCAGCGCCTGCCGGGAATTTCTTATTGAATGCCGGTGCGCCGAGCATGGCCAGCATCGCCCGATACTGAATTGCCACCATTGTCGAATTGCATTCGAGACGCGTTTCGGCGCCTGCCTTGAAGATCGCTTCTATCGCGTCAGATGGCCCCTTGCCGGCAGGCAGCTTAGGCTTCAGCGTGTACTGGTAGGGGCCTTGCCGGTCCCAGTACGTCGGATCGAGATTATCCGGCTTGCCGGCCGACGGGTAATTGCAACAGCCCTTGTGTACCTCCTCCATGCCTTTGATCGCGGCCGCCCGCACGCGGACTTCGCGCCCCATTTGCTCGTTAGTGTCGAATTGGAAGTCCGGAGGCTTGCCTCCATTGTGCATGTCCTTGATGAACTCCACCATGGCGTCGCCGAAGTTCGATTTCAGGTACGTGTAATAGTCGGCGGTAGGCGTGTAGTCCTTGCCCCCGATGACAATCTTGCGCTGGATCGCCTGCGGCCCGCGATTCGAAGACGGGCCGCGCGACTGCTGCACCACGTGAGTCAACTCGTGCGCCAACAGGCGCTTCCCGCTGTCCGATGCGGGATTGTGCTCTCCCGCGCCAAAGACCACATCCTGGCCGAAGGTGAAGGCGCGCGCACGAATGCCGGCCGCGGCGGTGGCCGCCTCGGGGCCGTCGTGTACGCGAACGTTGCTAAAGTCATGGCCGAAGCGGGGCTCAAAAAAACCGCGGCTGGCGGGGTCGAGCGGCGATCCGCTGCCCAGGCCGCTGGTGAATTCGGAAGGCACGACGCCGCCGAAATCGCCGGTCGCGAGGCGTTGAATCTCCGGCACCTCCTCGTCCTTCTTCTTGTCTTTGTCCTCGCAGTCCGTGCATTTCCGCTGGAGAGTCCCGGGCGGGGAGGCGACGTACCCCGGCGATCCCGGCGAGTCCGCCATGCGCATCACCTGCTCGGCAACGCGATCCGCTTCCTGCTCGTGGCGATCCCCCGGCTGGCTGATAGCCAGTTTCGCCTGCACCACCGGACCTACCGCGGACGATCGCGGAATCTGGCTGAAGTCGCGCGTAATCTGATTCGGCGCCGGATCGGACAAGCCGGTTTCCCGAACGGGCGGCGACATCCCGTGCGAAGGCGGTGCGGCGCGCTCCCTCGCGGGCCGGGAGTCCTGCGTCGGCGACGGTTTTCGTGCGAAGCGGCGCATACTACTTCCAAACCTTGGTCAGCAGTCTCCGTAGATCTAACACTTTGGCGGCATCCAGCGTCTTGTCGGCTTTGAAGATGACCGCCGCCAGCGGAGCGTAGCCATGTTCGATCCCGGCGGGAGGGAGAAATGCCGGCTTGCCGCCGTCCGAAGGCCAGATCACGTTACCAGTCGCAGTCCGCGCCGGAATCGTCCAATATTGTCCGGTGGTAAACTGCTGCGTGTTCTGGATATCGAACTTGACCTGGACTCCATCCTCCAGCGGAATCCAGCCCTTGACCGCGGTAGCGGTCGCCGCGAGAATATCGACCTCGCCGGATTGCCAACGCCGCAGATATCGGTGCGATCCCGTATTGGACGCCGGCGCCGGGTCCACGGTCACCCGATTGTTCTCGCGATCGACTGTGGTGACACGGAGCAGGGGCGCGGCGCCGTCCGTTAACGTATATTGGTCGTCGACCAATTCCACGATATTGTCCGTTTGCAGCGAGCTGCGGTCGTCGCGCCCGCTGTTTTCCACCGTTACGATAGCGCCCGAGACATCCGACACCGGGTAGATTTCCGAGCCGTTCTCGCGCGACCACTTGAAGGTGGGTGCCGCGCCGCCGGTGTGGATTTCCACGCGATACAGCTGATTCTCCGTACCCCGGTACTTCGATTCCGGTGCGGAGATGCACGGGGAATCGGGATCGGCGGGCTTGTCCACTCTTGCGGCCAGCTTGCCGGGCTCCGGCACTCCGAGCGTATCCAGAAATACCGGATAGCTCCGGAGCGACTCCGGTTTGGTGCCGGCGTCCAGTGCTCGCGTCCTGATCTGCCATACGATCTTCGATCTGATGCACGTATTGGCGCCGCGTAGCGCGGGCTCATCCAGCGGGCCGTCCGTTTCGGCGGCGGTGATGGTCCGCTCCCACACGTCCAGAAAGACGAGGTACCCCTTGCTATCGTCGAACGCGACTTTGTCGTCGGCCAGGTCCGCTTGCGTGCGGTAAGTGGTGTCCGCCGAATTCCGGCACGGGATGCCCTGCACATAGTAAGTGCCTTGACCGACGTTGAAATCGTTCTTGACCGGATTCTTGCCGGCGTCCAATGCCGGCCCAATCAGGAACGCGGTGCCGTCGCCGCCATCCGGATCGGTGGGCGCGGCGTGCGGTCCCATCAAGTCCCGCGCCAGGGCTCGCAGATTCCGAACCTGGATTTCGGCCGCTTCGTTCCAGTCGGCGTCCAACAAAACCCGCCCCTGTTGCATCAATACGCGGCTATATCGATTGACCTCGTCAAACGTCAATCTGGAAAAATCGCCTTTCATGCAAATCACCTCGTCCTTCAATCTGCGAATAGAACACCGGCGTCCACGGAGGCCGGGACAAATTCTTCCAGGCGGGCCCTCAAGTTGGCGAGCCGTTGTGGCTGGTACAAATAGTGGAAAGCGCCCATCTCGGATTCGTCGTGCGCGCCGCGGAGAACTTCCGGAGCGCAGTCGTCGGACAGCCGGCAATAGTCGGGCGAGCCGTACCGCGTGGTGCGAAAAATGGGACGCACGCGAGCCCGCTCCCGATCGCGGGTGGCGGGATTCCGATCCACCAGGTCGGGCAGGCAGCGGTAGCGGCGCGGCGTGCGGGAGTCCGGCACAACGGAGCAGAACCGCAGGCAGCCCGCCTGCCGCCGCGCAACAAAGATCTTGCCAGCGAAGATGGAGTCTTCGCCGAGCTCGATGGTGTGTACTTCGACCCGGCCGATGATGGAGCAGCGCAGAATCGTCAACCGCGCATGCGCCACCGGACATCCCGGCGCCCCGATTGCCTCGCGCGTTTCGGAGGTGGCATCGACAATCGAATCGCAGATCGAGATCGCGATGGGAGCGATGCGCCCGCCCGGTCCGATGCCGGAGCACCTGCCCACCTGCGCTGCCTGCCGTTTCGCGCCCTCCGGCTCTTCCGTTTCGGTGGTGGGCAGCTCGGGACGCACCTGGATGCGGCCCACGATGCTGTGCGAGATGTCCACGCAGATATGCGGCGCCAGGATGTCCAAGCTCGGTTCAGTTGGACGCTTCGGCTCGCAATCGCACTGCAAGGCCCAGCCCGGGACCAGCGTGCAGTGGCGGAACGAGGCCTGCGTCAAATCGCCGCCGAGTTCCACGTTTCGCCCCGCGACCACAATCCCGTCGAGCTCAAAGCGGCTGCCCGCTTCGCCGGTCACTGCCAGGACATCGGGGCCTTCCACCCGCCAATCCAGCAGGCGGATGACGGGCCGGAATCCATTGGCGGCGCGGATCTGCAGGCTCTCGCCCTTGCGCAGTTCGATGCGCAGACGCTCGGTGTAGACGGCGTTGTCGGTGACTTCGACGATGGCGCGCGGCGGAGCGTGGGGATCGCTGCGCCAGGCATGTAGCGCCGATTCGATGCTGTGCAGCGTTCCGGTCTTGCCGACCCGCAGATAGGCGAATGCTTCGGCGGCGGGCTGCAGCATGGAACGCTCGTAACTGCCTCCGCCGATATTCGCGCTGAAGCCGTAGTGGTACGAGACCCATACGCCGTGCTTCGGCGTCTCATCGGGAGAGAAGAGCATGCGGCCGAGCACCGGATCGACGGCGACCGTGCCGCGACGCGGAATGTAGCTGTCCCAGACGCTGAGATCCGACGCCACGACCGACTCTCGCGGCACCAGTTGGGCCACGTATTTGGGACGCGCGCTCTTGGCGCCGTGCGGATCGCGTTGCTGCACGATACGCCAGATTGCGAAGCTCTTCCCTTCACCGTAATACGTCGCCGAGGCGCAATGACGGGCCTTGGCCCCGTGTCCGCAAACATCGTCCAACATGCGACGGGTGATGACTTCGGGAACATTCGACTCGCCTGCGATCATGGTGGGATCGGTCTCCGCGACGGGCTGCGTGTACAACGGCGAATCGTGGCCCAGCACACTGAACGTGAAACAATTCGGGTCGATCTCCTCCACGCATGTGGCGGGAGCGAAATCCAGCCGGTAAGAGCGCAGACGCCAGACATAGAGTCCCACGCCCGGCAGGTTGTAGCGCCCGATTGAACGGTTGGAGTCCGGCCGCCGCAGATCGGTCACGCGCGAGGAGCGATCGAATGGACCGCCGAGCCGATCCAGCGCCGCGCCATCGTGCAAATCCAGCGTCCGCCCGCGGTGCGGATGCAGATGGTCGATCAATTGCGATTCGACCACGCGGCGCGAGAATTCGACGGCGCGCGCCGGCCAGCCCGCGACCGCTGCCGACAACTCTTCCAGCAGTGCCAGGGAGCCTTTGCGCCGCCGGCAGCGGATGATGTTGGCGATTTCGCGCCGCGGAACTAACGCGCGGTTACGCGCCTGATCCACCGCTGAACTGCCCGGCAGACCAGCCTCCTGAACCAGGCGCCAGCCTACCAGATCTCCGATATAGGGCACCACCCAGTCTTCGCAGGTTTCGATGAACCAGTTGTCGTAGAGCTGCGCGATGTCGTCCTCAACCACATTCACCTGGCTGGCCATCACGCGCAGCCACGCGCGCAAAGGAAAGCCGCGCTCCTCATCGCGGATGCGATAGATCGCGGGCAGCAGTTGGAAGAGGCGATCCTGCCTGGGGTCGTTCAGCGTGTTCATGACTTGACCTCATTCAACACCAGCGTGGACGGCTGGTCGGCCGCGAAATAGGCCACCTGTGCGGGGAGGACGATGCTGCCGGTGAAGCGAGCCAGCCGCGCCGGAACGCTGATGTGCGGCGGGTCGATCACGAGCTGCGTAATCTGCGCGGCGATCTCGGCGGGCGACAAGCGCGCCCCATCGGGCTTCAGGCCTTGAACTCCGCCGAACGAATCGACATCGACGTACTCCACGCCTTCCACCGCTTGCATCGCGGCGATCGCCTCACTGAGGAACGCGGATTGCCCCAGATTCCGCCGATCGTACCCGAGCGCGTACAGCACCGCCGCGCGAACTTCGGGCTCCACCTTCTCCCACAGATAATCGGTCTGCACCTTAACGCTGGCGCTCATCGCCAGCAGAATGCGCTCCCGCACGGCTACTTGCAGCGGCTGCAGCGGATCGCCGTACCGCAGCATCGCAGTGCGCAGATTGCGGAACAAATCGGAGGACTCGTCGATCGGGATATCGTCGATTCCCGCGATGGTGACATGCACTACCTCGCCATTGCGGCCGGGCAACTCGATGGACGACGCCTTGTCGATGCCCGCAAATGTCCGCGCGAAATCCTGGTAGTCCTCGACAGATACCAGGCGATCCAGCGCGGAAGTTGCCACCGGCGCGTTGCGCCGCCCCTGATCGCGGGTCTCGGCGTCGGCGCCGCCGGTGGACGGCAGCGGATTGACCACCGCCTGCGCCCCGAGCGGTTTATCGCCCAACTGATCGATCTGCGCGGCGTTCAAATTGCCGCTCTTGCCGATCCCTTTGCGGTAGATGGCGCGCAGGTTGTCCAGCCCCGTGGGTGTCCGCGCGCCGCGCACGCCATCGCCAAAGATCACCGTGGTAGTTCCATCGTCGTCAGCCTTAGTGACGAACTTGCGATCGTACGGCGCGAGACCGGCCAGGGAATCGTTCTCGTGCCACCGCACATCGTTGACCAGCACCTGGAGGCTGGATTCCACGCCGGTGACGGTGGCCGCGGAGACGTACGTCACCGGGCTTTGCTTCAGGAGGAACTTCTGGAACGGCCGGCTCGCATCGCCGTTGCCCAGCGATTCGGTGGTAGTCTCGCCGTGCGTGGCATGCACCACGTTGCCATAGATCTTCACGGTGTCGCGCCGGTAGCAGTAGGCCAGGCTGGAGAAAATCTTGATAAAGGTGTGCGTTTTGTCGCCGGGCAAAGGGGGCGGTGGGGCGCCGCTCGTAGCGGAGCTTGCAGCCATCGCCGCCGCGGCTGCGGCCTTCGATGCCTTCGCCAACCTTGCCGAAAGTTTTGCCGCACTGAAGGAAGTCGGCGGGCCCAGCACCGCCACACCATGGCGGACCTCCGATAGCATGAGCAGCTCGGTAGCGGGCACGCCGGTCACGCCGGCGACATCGGTGCGCTCGCCGCTCACGATCAGCCAGCGGCCGGGCTCGAGGTCCTTATAAACGTCGTCAAGCTCGATCTCGTCATCGCCGCCGCAGACCGGGTCGGAAATCACGGCTTCGGCGAGCGGGAGAAGCTCGCTCTGCGCATACACGATGGTGCCGCGAAGAAACGCGTTGTCGGATTTCAATTTTTCCGCTTTGACAATCGGTTTCTCCATGGTCACCAACGTGACCTTGGTCGAGACGCCGGCGAACGTCAGCGTGCGGCTCTCCACCGCGGTCACTTTGCTAAGGAAAGTGTTGCGGGCGTTCGGATCTGCCGAATCGGGAAACGGGTAGTCGACGAGAATCGGATCCCCGAACTTGATCTGGGCGTACTCAGCGTCCAGCGCCAGCGTCTGGATATTGTCGGCGACGGGATTGAACGGCCCCGCCGTATTGGTGAAATTCGGCGGATTGGGGTAAGTGGTATTGACGATCTGACCATTGGAGTTGCCGGTTTCGCTCGGCGTGGCAAACGTGATCGTGGTGACAGGCGCCCCCGCAAGATTGTTGCCGAATAACGACGCTTTGACGCGGAACGTGTATACCTGAAGATCGGAGTCCGGAGCGATCGCCGCGTTTTGCACGGTCTGCAACAAGCTGACTCTGTTCTGCGTGTTGAAGGCGTCGAACAACTTGTATGAAGGCTCCGATTCCGCCGAGATGGTCTTCAACGAGCGGCCCAGTTGCTGCGAATTGGCTGGGGGAATGGAGCCCGGTTTGAAGAGCACCGCGCTCTGCGCCAGGTCCTGCACTTTCACGGGTGTGGACCCGCCGGACTTGACGATTTTCGGCTTAAACCAATCGATCAGACCCACCACGGTGCGGTTTGCCACCGTGTCCGCGGAAACCGACGCCACACGAAACAGGCTGTCGCCGGGTTCGATCGCGACGGGATCGTTCGCCTTCAGGTTGGTCGCGATGCCCTGTAGATAAATGCCCGGGCCGCCATTGACCGCGGTGGCTATCGAGATCAGCGTCTGGGGCCTGGTCAGCCGCGGCTGCAGCAGGTTCCAACTGGCCTGCGCTGTGAGATTGTCGCTGGTCTCGAAGGTCTGCTGCTGCTGTCCGGTCGCCGGCGTACTGGTGGCGCGCGTACCGGCCGGGATGAGTACTTCTCCGGTGAATTGCGGGTCGATTGTGTATGCCAGGAAAGCGCTCGCGGCCACGCCTGGCCGCATACGATACCCGATCAGGCGCGCCAGTTCCAACACCGAGCGGCGCTGCACGGCAGTGCGCAGGTAGCCTTCATTGGCGATGCGCTCCTGATAGAACGTAAGGATGTCCGCGACCGTGGCCCAGCCATCCAGGAAAGCGATGGACGGATCGTCGGGACTGCGCGTGCCGAGCCGCCGCAATTGCGGATCGCCCGACGAAGTGAGGCCGGCGATCATGCTTCCGAAGAACGTGGCGTGCGTGCCGGCCCGGTAGACGAGTGCCGGCAGTCCGGGAGCGTTCAGCGTGGAGACCGGAGTTGCCACCTTCGCGCCATCGCAGCAGCCGCAGGTACAGCCGCTCGCGCACCCGCACGAACTCACCTTGCTCATACCGTAACCTCCACAATCCCGTGCTCCGGATAATTCGGATCGTTATCCGCCTGCGCGATCTCCAGCGCTCCGAGCTTCAGTACCCCGGAGTCGAGCCCGCTGGTGGCGGGCAGCAGATACCGTTGGAAGACCTTCACGTTCACGCTCTGCACGCCCGCTGCCGATTGCGCCAGCGCGATCGCGCGGCTGAGATAGATTCCCTGGCCGAAGGTCAGATTGTCGGGATGGAAAAAGCCCGGACGCCCATTCGCCATCAGGCAGTTGCTGAAAAGCTCCAGCACGCTGCGCCGCACGGCGTCGGGCCGGTAATGCGGCAGCACGCAGAGACGTATCCGAATCTCCACCGGTACGCGTATCGCCGGCTTTACGATCAGCTCGTGACCTATGCGCCGATACTGCTCAAGATGCCTGGTAATGGCCTTCAGCAGCGATTGATCGGGCGCTTCCTTACCCTTTGGATCGACCACCACCAAAATCTCCGCACCGCAGCCGGTCCACCGCAGCGTAGCCGCGGCGTTTTGCAGTTTCCCCGCAAAATCTCGCAACGCGATCGCGGCGTAATCGTCGGCGATGATGGCCCTCCGCAGGTCGGTGCGAAACTCGTGCGGCGCGAGGAGCTTGATTTCGTCGAGTGGCTGCGGCGCGATTCCTCCCGCCGCAGCCATCGGATTGCGCACACTCTTGACCGCACCCGACAAGCTGATGGTCCGCGTGACCAGCGTAGTAAGCGAATCCGCGCCGCCATTGCCCGCGGGACCATTGCCCGTCCTGTACTTTGCGTGAAAGACAGTTCCCGGCGCGGGACTGGCGCCCAGATCGCCGTTGCCGAATCGCAGGTGCGCATACGTCTCGTTGTCCATTTCAACGACGAAAAGGTTGTCGCTGCCCGAGGCCTGCAACAGATCCGGCGAGGGCGTCCAGGATTTCAGCAGTGCTTTCAGGTCCTGGGTCAGCGCATCGAGGAGTGCCTGCGGAGGTGGAGCGGAGGTTTTGTTTGCTGTAATCAGTTGGCGCGTGCCCGGCGCCAGCATCGAGAGCAGCACCGTCGCATTCCGATCCGGCGGAACGGCCGTGATCCGCGATAGCAACGCGACGGGATTCGCGATATCGCCGTAGTCGAACAGCGGCCCGTCGCCATCCGGCCCGCCGGGGATAGAGGCCAGACTGATGTCGGGATGGGCGTCGCGCGGATCGCGCTGCAACGCGGTGGATGCCGGGGCGTGCGCGTCGTACGAAAGTCCAAACGTGAGCGGACGCCATTGCAGAATGGGTCCAAACCTTCCCGCCACGCTGGAAACTTCGCCCGGCAACAGATTACATCCGCAATCCTGAGTGGTCTCGCCGGCGGGCACCGGCGGCGTATCTTCGGCGATGGAAGCCCCGTGATCCACCAGGATCGCGTTGCCGCGCGCCACGCTGATATCGCCGAGCATACGGCATTCGGGCGCCGGCAGCAATGCGGAGAGGCACAGCGGGAAGGGCAGTGCGTCTTCGTACCGCCACTCCACCTCGACCACTTTGACATTCTTCAGCGGATCCGTCGACGGCGTGACACGCGTCAGCCGCACCGCACAACGACGACCCGGGTCCGCGTCCGCCGGATTGCCGGTGATCGGTCCGAGCACTTCTTCAAAGATCAGCACGTCTCCCGCTTCAAGCTGCAACTCCGCCGCACCGCTCGCGACGAGCGTGGCTGACGTCGAGCCTGCCGGGAGACAGCACCCCGCTTCTTCCCACGTGTAAAAGTGAATCTCGTTGTGCGCCTCGTGAAATTGCACGCTCTTCTTCACCAGCGGCTCGAAGGTCTGGTATGCGCCCGGCGGCAGTTGCTCCGTATTGTTCAAGAGATTCTGCTCGGTAGTGATGCTGCCGACGGGAGCCACCGCCTCGTGGGCGTTGGTGATGACGTAGATGTCGCTGAGGTCCAGCTTGGGATCGCCGTTCACCGCGATCGTCACCCATGCGCGCGCGTTACAGCCTTCGTGCATGCGGTAGTCCACCAGCCGCGTGTGCCGGCGTACGGAGATGCGCAATCGCGCCGTATCGAGGTACGCCTCCGTGCCCACGGCGTCCTGATAGTAACTGAGATAGTCGCCGGTGTACGCCATCGCTTCGACTAACGCGACTCCCAGGTCCGGAACGTGGCGCTCTTTCCACTGCGGCATCAGCAAGGACAGGCGGTCGTAGATAACCTGGCGGAAGCTTTGGTAGTCCTTGGCCAGGTAGTTGATCTCCGGCGGAGTGGCCGCGGGCTCGACGCACTTATCTTCCTTTTTACAATCGAAATCCCTGGCGCAATCGATCTTGAAATTGAAGACCACCGAACTGAAGCGAGGATCGAAATTCGCCGGCGGCACTGCCTTGCCGGTGGCATCATGTCCCACCACACGCAGCGTGTAGTCGGAGAAATCGCCGGTTTTATCGACTTCGATCTCCATGAAATCGTCGAACTCGGGTACGTCCGATCTGGTGATCTGGACGCCGAGCACACCGATATCGCGAATGCGGCTGCCGCCTTCGATCACCAGGTCCTTTGGTCCCAGTTCCGGCGCGCGCCCCAGGAAGTACACGGTCAGATGCGGGATCGCCTCGTCGCCGACTTCGAGATAGTCCAGCCCGTAGAGCGCCTCTTGAACCCGCACCTCTTCGCGGCGCGTATCGTTGGTGCAGACCATCCGACTCATGCCACCCTCCGGGTAAACGTTTCGGTGCGGGTTTCTTTGGTCTGCCGGATCTGGTACGTCAGGTTCACCCGCAGAGTGGAGTCCTCGGACAGCACTTCGAGCGACTGCACTTCAATCAAATCCCCCATCCATTGCTGCAACCCGGAGTTCATGGTGAACTGCAGCGTCGCGGCCAGCGTCGCACTGTTGGCGGCGAAGACCAGTTGCATCACGCCGCTGCCGAAATCCGGACGATTCACACGCTCCCCGGCCTCCGTGAAAAGAAACTGCTCGATCATGTCGCGGATGTGATCCTCGTCGCTGGTGACGGCGGTCCGGCCCATATGGTCGAAGTGAAATGGATAGTCGATATTCATCGCTTGCCTCGCTCACTTACAGCGCACTGACACGCGTCTGCGTCATCACAATCATCAGCGGCGTCCCGGTGGGTACGCAGATCGCCTGACTGCTCTGCACCACCAGCGGCTGCCCGTTCGACATCACGCGCACCGTACCCACCAGCCACTGCGCCGTCACGCACGGACCATTCCCCGCCGGCGGAGGCGGCATCGCACAACCGGCCACCACGTACGGCGCCGTAATCAGCGTGGTCGGCTGGCCGCTCACCAGCACGCGCGGATTCGGCGCGGTGGGCTGTGCCTGCCCGCCATGCGCGCACAATACTTGAGCGCCCACGTGTACCAGGAATCCAGGCATCTCAAATCACCGTCAGCGCGCCGTTGTTGATGGTAATGGTGGGGCCCACCATCATGATCGACGCGCCTTTTCCGTTGTTGATGTAGATTCCGCTATCGTTGACCACGATCATGGCCCCCGTGGTGCTCTTCAAAACAATGCCGCCGGTCACCGGAGTCGGGGCCGAATCGCTGACCAGGACCATGTTCTGGCCGGTGCTTTGGATCGCGATGTTCTGCCCCGGTGGAATCGCGGGCGGAATCAAGGCCATCGCCGGCACTTCCGCCGTCAGTCCCCAAAAGCCCCCCGTCCAGACCGGCTTGTCGAGATCGCCGCCTTCAAACTCGATCCACACCGTCGCGCCGATCTGCGGAATCGCGAAGATGCCCTCCAGCTTTCCGGCTACGGGCAGGCACGGCAAAGCCCAACTCGAAGGCACCAGGGTCCCTGTGGCGGGAACAATCGCCATGATGCGCGCCCGCTGTTCGGGATCGATATTGTTGATCACGGTGCCGCGATATTTGCCGTAATATTTTTCGCTCATACAGGTACCTTGGGGATCGTCGAGATGAGGCCGTTGCGCGCGAGCTCGAACTCCTGCTTGTATTCGCCGCGCTTCATCTTGTGGGTCACGCTGGAAACGAAGTACAGTCCGTCGAACGCCATTCCGGCGCCGCGCACTCCCACCAGGCTGCGCGCCTTCAGGATCCTGCCATAGCGCAACACGTCCAGCGTTCCGTGCCCGAACACGCAATCGGAGCTGCGCGACGCCTCGGCCAGCCCATACATCACCGCCTGCAGCGGATTCATGCGGACGGTCTCTTTCAACGGCTCTATCTTGGGCGGCAGCGGCGGAATCAGTCCCAGCGGAGGATTGAGCGGGCTGACGTCCGGGATGGGAATCGGGATCGGCACTCCGGTCTTCTCTTCCAGGATGAAGATCACGGGCATTTTCTTGCGCTCTTTGTCGAAGCGGAAACTCAGCGCGTCGACGTTGGTGTGCGCGTCCATATCGATGTTGAGCGCGGGCTGCGGGACGCCCACCTTGATTTCCGGTCCCCAATACGCCGTGCTGGTTCCGGGCAGTGGGCCGGGATCGACGTAGAACACATACCCCGCTTCGCGGGCCAGCGTACGTATGTAGCCCAGGTCCTTGCCCTGATGGCGCGGGATCGACTCCGTGGGAATCGGAAGATCCGTTACCAGCGGTGGAATCACAACGGGAATCATACCGAGCACTGCGTACTTGGCGACGATCGCCAGCACGCGCGCAAACACCGGCATGGCCGGATACGGTATGCCGGTGAAGTCGATCACGTCCATCACGGCGCTGAGATCTTTGCCGCGCAGCGTCAGCGTGGAGGGCGCGCCGTTGCTTCCCGGCGCGAGTTGGTTCTCCAGGATCACTCCATCCATCAGCACATTCGGCATGCCGTTGAACGTGGCGACGATGATGCAGCGCAGAATCGGCGGCAGCGCTCCGCCTGCCAGCAACAGCAGGGTCTGCAAGGGCGAGCGCGAACTCAGCGAGAACTGCAACTCAAATCCGCTCTGCGTCTCGCCCGACGCCGAAGTCACCTGAACGCTGACCAGCCCGTCGAGCACGGCGCGCGGCACCGGTATCGGGACTCCCGGACCGATCATCAGCGTCAGATTGACTCCGCTTACCATAGGCCTACAATGGCTCCGGCGCCGGAATCCCCGGCGGCAGCGTGATGCGCAATCGGGCTCCGGGACGCTCTGTTAACGCTTCGGGACGCATCGCGCGATTCGCGTCGGCGATGCGCCAGAAGGCTTCGGGATCGGCCAGATAGAGGGCCGCGAGGTTGTCCAGCCGGTCGGGATCCTGAACCGTGTGTTCGCGAATTTGGGCGAGCAGCTCAGGCTGCGGCAGGAACCGGCGAAGCACATACTTAATCGGCTGGCTGCCCGTGGGCTGGTAAACCGCCGTATCGATTCCGTAATAGCGGCTGGTCGGCGAAAACAGGCTGACAGTCAGGGCCGGTGGGCCAAGCAGACTCTTCAAAGCATCGTTAGCATCCATGCTCGTTCCCCTCAAATTCCCGTAATGCCCAGCGCGGCGAACGTGCCTCCCGCCGCAAGCTGGGAGAGTTGTTCCTTGGTGCGTAAGTAAGTCATGAACAGCCGGCCGGCCTTGTTATCGAAGCCCACGTCATTCACGTTGAGCACACGCATCCCCAAGCTGACCTTAGCGTTGATCGGGTTTAAGTTGGGGTCGAATGCCTGCTCCGTAATACTGAATTCGGTGAGACGGACCGGAGTTACGCGGAACTTGCTCCACACAAATACGATGAGCGGCGCCTCCATCGGCAAAATCTCCAGCGTGCCGGCGCCGGCGAGGGAGTTGTTGTTGTCGAGTTGCGCGCTGGTGGGGTGAATCATCAGCTCCAGCGACGCAAGGTGCGCGTTCAGCCCCACTTCGGCGACGGTAGTATTGACTACTTCCAACTGGTCCGCGGCGTCCATTACCGCTTCCAGCTTGATAGTCTCCACGGCAGGCCCTTTGAGGCGGAACATCTCTGAGCGGTCCGGGTGGTCGCCTCCCACCGATTGAATCTGGAACGTGCGCGACACCGATTCCGGGTTGTACTGCAGTGGAATAATGCGTACCACGGTGCCGGTGGTGGCATCGAGCAGCACCAGGCCACCCTTCAGAACGATCGGCGAATTACTCAGCATGGCGTGGTACGCTCCCGTGAAGCGCGCGGCCGATCTGCCTGCCCAACAACTCGGCACCCGCTCCCAACTCCGGCGCAAGAACGGTTACGCGCCTGGTAGAACTGGATCCGAACTCTTCTTCGCGGCCGAAGCGCGCCGCCAGCTCCGCCTCCAGCGCCGCGCGTAGTGCGGGCTCCTGGTGCGCACCCAGGCCCAGTCCCTCCAGCGATACCGAATCGATTCGCAAACGGACCTTCACGCCACGGCCCCTTTCACTTCCACAAATTGGAAGTCGGCATCGCTCACCGGTTTGTCCAGTTTGCGGAACTCCGTGCGCGCGGCGTCCATCACCAGCCGCATACTCACGCTCTTCGCCGCTCCGGCCGCCAGAAACGCTGCATTCAACGCGATGCTGTGGATGCTGGCGCCGGTCAGGTTGAGGCGGGCCAGGCGGTCGAAGTCCAGCTTCTCGCACGGAGTTTCCTTCGGTAGCGCTTTCTCCCAGATGCGTTTGCGCTCCGCCGCGCCGGGAAACGCGAAGTTGACGATGAAGCGCAGACGCCGGACGAACGCGGGGTCCAACGCGTTCTTCATGTTTGTGGCCAGGATCGCGAGGCCGTTGAACGCTTCCATGCGCTGCAGCAAGTAGTTCACTTCGATGTTGGCGTAGCGATCGTGACTGTCCTTGACTTCGCTGCGCTTGCCGAACAGAGCGTCCGCCTCATCGAAGAAGAGTATCGTGCCGCCGTCCTCCGCCGCGTCAAACACCCGTCGCAGATTCTTCTCGCTCTCCCCGATGTATTTGCTGACCACGCCCGAAAGATCGATGCGGTGTAAGTTCAATCTCAGCTCGTTGGCGATGACCTCTGCCGCCATCGTCTTACCCGTACCGCTTTCGCCCGCGAATAGCGCTGTCAGACCCATGCCGCGATTCATCCGTCGGCCGAAGCCCCAATCGTCGTACACCTTCAACCGGCTGCGCGCCTGCGACGCAATCTGCATCAACATCGCGCGTTCCGCCTCGGCGATCACGAGCGCGTCCCAATCTGCCTTGGCGTCGATGCGCTGCGCCAGCGCATCCAGGTGCGGGCGCGCGGAGAGCAGGCACAGATTCCATAACCGGTCGCGATCCGGCGTCCGATCCGCGCCTTGCGACATGCGCGCATTTCGCTGGATATCCGCCATGTTGAAGTTGAATTGCGCCGCCAGGACGAGGGCTTCCGCATCGCGCTCTTGTCCCAGGATGGCGGCCCACATGTCATGCTGCTCGGGCCGCGAGGGTTTGGCCACGTCGAAGCCCAAGGCTTCGTGCGCCAGTCCGGGGAGCGCCTCGCGAGTTCCCAGAAATACCAAACCGGAAGTGCGCGTCAGAAAACGATTGAGCGACGGCAGTTCCTTGTCCGAATCCTGCGCCTCCAGGTAGAGCGCCAGTGGGAGCAGCGCGCATTCGCGTTGCCAGAGCCGCGCCAGATTTTCCGTTTCCGCCGGGTTCGCAGGCAGCAGATCCGAACCCAACTTCATCAGGGAGAGGTTCAACGCCTGGCACGCCCGCCGGGCGATCCACTGCTTGCTGTGGACATCCTCGCCCATCAGGTGGATTACCGGCGGCGAATTCGAATACCCTCTGCCGGCGGTCACAATGTTCGAAGCAATCGATTCCTGCGACGGCGGCAGCGCATCCGGCGCTCCCCCCAGCGGCGTCAGCAACGCCGTCAGACGGTCATCCACATAATTCAGACCTTTGACGTAATTGACGATGCGTTCATCGGCTCGCAGCGCACTTGCCGTCAGCGCTTGTGCACTGCCCTGGCTGATTTCGATCAGCCGCCAAAAACGCAGCGGACGCTCCGGGGACATCACATCCCATGCCGGGCCGTCGAACAGCGCGAGACACAGCGCGAACGTCGGCCCGCGCCCCGCATCGCCTTGCGCGCGGCCGCACAGCGCGCTCATCCCGCTGTCTAAATCGATCGCGGCACACAGTAGCAGAATGTCGCGCTCCAGCCGTGTCAGGCCGAATCGTTTTGCCAGGATCACCAGCGCCGGCGGCGGATCCATCGCCTCCGCTCTCTTCATCCGAGCGTCTGCGTCGGCGATCGCCTGGTCCCAATCGGGCGCGGGGGGTGGCGGTTCGGTCTTACGCTTCTTCTTCGGCTCAGGTGCGGATGCGGGTTCCAACCCGAACAGCCACTGCGCCAACCAGTTGTAGTGCGGCCGTGGGGGCGGACATTCCTCCGGTTCTTCCCGCGACACTACGGGAGCTGCGTCCCTCGACGCCAGCCGCTGCAGACGCAGGCGCAGCCATTCGAGCGACGCCGACAAGTACGCATCGTTCTGCTGCGACCAGGATTGCTCGGCAGCCGGGATCATGTGATCGTCACCTGCTGTGCAGTGTCGAAGCTGGGCAGCGGCGGAGTGCCGGACAGCACGAACGGTAGGGAATCCACACCGTCCACGCGTAAGCGAAGCAATTCCTGGTTTACGGCCGGTGCATTCACCACGATGAAATCGACCGACCCGATCGCCACTGCATGCGCTTCCGCGGGAATTTCGCGGCCGGCGAACAGAGCTTCCGTAAGTTGCTCCGGCCGCACCTGCGGACTGCACGTCACCGTCAGCGTAAGGTCCGTCCCGGAGCCCGCAATCGGGCTCGCGGGCGTGATGCCTGTGATTTGCGGCGCCAGCGTCAAGGGAATCCGATTGCTGGTGCGGTCTCCCCCCGGCGTGGTAAGAGTCAACTCGACGCTGTACACTCCGGCCGGCCACGCGGCATCGGCGGCGGCGCCGCTTGGTAGCGCAAAAATTATTTGTGTGTCCGTGCGGTTCGCCGGAAGAATCGTTACGATTATCGGCGTGGGCAGCAGGAAATGCCTGAAGCTCAGCTTTACCGTATCTCCGCTCAGGTTGCGTCCGCGTACCGTCAGAATCGCCCCCATGCGAGCACTCGGGTAGGATGGCAGCTTGAGCCTTTCGATGAGGTCCGCGACCTCTCCCACGTGGATGCTATCGAGCAGCGGGAACGCGCCCAGCACGGTTTCCACACCGCGATCCTGATCGCCGCGTCGCAGCACAGGCAACACGGGCGTAACCGGATCGACGCTTTCAATCAGCAGCACGCTCACTTGGTACGCCACCGTGAGCGCGTACGGTGTCTGGTAGAGCACCGACCAAAGTTTGGATAGCTCCTCCAACTCCATGGCCAGGGGCGTAATCTTCACCTGCTCGATGGAATCCGCGAGATTGGAGGTGGTGAGAAACGGCTGGCTGGCAATCGCGTTGAGGATGATGTCGCGGGTGAGTACCGGTTTCGCGTGCATGTCGCGAACCACCGCGCCCAACATGAGCTGCGGCTCCAGCGCCGCTTCGTTTCCGTAGAACGCGAGCATGTAGCGCAGGTCGAGCGCTATCGTCGGTCGCTTTGTGGCGATTCCGGTTGCGGTGCGGGTCGGCAGATCGTTGTTGCGTAGCGCTGAGTTGGGGAGAACGTGGTACAGGAAGAGGCGGACGCGCGGATTGGTCAGCGCAACCGTGTCGGGCCGTTCGGTCAGGACGTCGGAGCCGGCCACCGTCGATTGCGCCGCCGTGCGCACGATCTGCGCCAGCGCTGTGGTCACCGTGGCGACTGCCAGCGCATTGCTCATGAGCGTCCCCCGGCATTTCGGTTGAGATATTCCTTGAGAGAGACTTCCGGCTGCCGGGGAGGAGTTCGCGGCGGTGCGGAGGGAGTCGTTTGAGCGCCGCGGATCTCCAGCCGCCCGATACTGATCTCGACAGTTGTCTCTTCCTGGTTGGCGCGCGGAGGATGCGTGAATAGCGGCGTGAGGAGGCGCGTCTCGGGAGCGGCCCGCGCCATCAGCACGGCCTGGGCCTGCGGCGGCTCTCTCCGCCGCGGCGGCATCGGGGCCGGCATCGGGGCAGCCTTCTCCTCGGTCCGGATAGTTTGCGTAATCTCGGCGGGCGGCGAAGCTACGCGGACTGCGACCTCTACGGTCTCGGGCGACTGCCGTTGCGCGCGCTTAGCATCCTGCGGTGCCGGCGGGGTCGACGGGCGCTTAGCCGCGGGGCTCTCCGCCACACGCTTCGGCACGTCCGGAGTGGGTGAAGGTTCAGGAACAACACGTAGACGCTCGCGCGCGATCGCGGTCCGTATGACTTCGACGCTGGTGCGGAGCGGCGTGGATGAAACGGGATCTCCGGGCGTATTGCCGGTGCCCTCACCTCGCGATACTACAGGCTCGACCTCCGGAGCAATCCGCGAATCCGGCCGCGGCCCACGCTGCAACTTCGGCGGCTCGGCCTCCGCAACGAGGCCAGCCCTTGGCGCCCCAGCGGTGGCGGGCAACGCCAGCGGCGTGTTCCCCGATTCCAACGGGACAGGCACCACACCGGATGGACGAAGCAGTTCGGCGACTTCGATTCGGGCTGGCTCCCGATCCTCCTCCAGCCCCGCCCGCTCCGTCTCGAACAACGACGCACGCCTCGGCTGCAGCACCCGATCCTCGTGCAGGACGCGGAACGCCAGCGCATGCAAATAATCGCCGAAACTCGCGGAATTCTGTTCGTTTCTCATGCTTGCTATGCCTGCGCCAGAATACTCAGGTACATCCGCCGTCGCGTGGGATTCATCGCCAGGATGTCGTCTTCACGCCATCCGTACGCCTCCGCCAGCGAATGCACTTCCCGCACAATTCGCCCCACCCAGATACCGATTTCAATCGACAGCCACGCCGCGATATCGAAGATCTCATCCCACTGATGCCCGCAATCCTGGCAAACCACGTTCAATCGCCGGTCGGCCGCCGGATCCGAAGCCGCGATGCCGGATATGACCGCCGCGCAGACCTGCTCCGGCAACTCCCCTTCGGGCGTCACGCTCAGGATGCACCGCTCCAGCAGCCGAAGCCGTGCCGCGCCGACGCTCGTTTCATGACGCACCTCTCCCAGGTCCTCGCTATCCGGTGCGCGGAAATGCACCTCGTAGCCATCCATGCCCACCGATCCCTTACCCGGCGCACCGGCCTCTCCCGCGATCCAGATATCGGAGAGAGCAAAGGACAACTCCACCGGAGTCCGGCACTGGCCGCAATGCACCACGCTGTTCAATGCCTCCCCGAAGAGCGCCTGACGCAGCCGGCACAATACCGCGTCCCGCCGGCCCACGCTCCATCGGGCCAATTCGTCCGGCGGGATCTGCGGACAAACTTTCTCCAGCAGCAGCAACGCCCGCTCATGACCCGGCCGGCACAGCCCTCTCTCCCAGATCGCGATCAACTCGGCGGATGACGGACAACGAATATCGGCAACCATGTCAAACCGGTCCGCCATCCGACTAGAGGCTCGGCTCAGCGGGTTCCTGAACGTCGGTGTCGCGCTCCCACCCTTCGTTCTCCAACTTGATGTGCTGGATCGCGACGGCATTCGCGTTGGAGTCCAGGTCGGGCGTGGCCTGGTACTCCGACACCCAGCAGCGAAACACCTTGTACGCGAGCGCCAACTGGCCAGCCTCGTTGTAGATCTCGATGATGATGTCCTTGCGGAAATCCTTCAACGAGACCTCGGTGCCCAGGCCGGAGCTGAAATTCCAAACCTTGTTGGCCCACTTCTCGAATTCCAGATCGTGGGTGACGCCGCGGTCCAGCGTGACCGGATCGTACTTCGTCTTCCCCGGCGACTTGCGGCTGTGGGAAGGGTCTCCTCCGTCGCGATGCTCCACCACTTCGGTGGTGCGCTTGAGCGAGCTGACCTTGCTGACGCCCGCCACGTATTTGCCATCCCACTTCACGCGGAACTTGAAGTTCTTATACGGATCGAACCGTTGTGCGTTGACTGTGAAATTCGCCATATCCCTTCCTCTCTACACCGCGATCTGTCCAGCCATCTGCTGGATCGTGATCACTACGAACTCCGCGGGTTTGAGCGGAGCAAAGCCGACGAGAATGTTCACCACGCCGCGATTGATGTCGTTCTGCGAAGTGGTCTCGCTATCGCACTTGACGAAATAGGCCTCGCGCGGCGAGCGGCCCTGGAACGCACCCTGCCGGAACAGGCTGTTCATGAACGCGCCGACGTTCAGCCGGATCTGCGCCCACAACGGCTCATCGTTCGGCTCGAATACCACCCATTGAGTCGCACGGTACAGGCTCTCTTCCAAAAACAAGGTCAGCCGGCGCACCGGGACATACTTGTAATCGTCGTCTGCCAGGGCGTCGGCGCCGCGTAGCGTGCGCGAACCCCACACCAGCGTCCCGTACACCGGGAAAGTGCGGATGCAATTCACGCCCATCGGATTGAGGCGGCCGTTTTCCGCATCCGTCAGTTTGACGGTCAACTCGGAGACGCCACTCAGTCCGGCATCGGTGCCGGCGGGCGCCTTCCATACTCCACGCTCTCCGTCCGTGTGCGCGAAGACGCCGGCCACCGCACCTGAGGGGGCATAGGTTGCCAGCGCTCCGCCCTGATTCGGATCGGGAATGCGGAGGCGCGGGAAGAACAACGCCACGTTGCGCGCGCCCGGGCTCGGGATCGCCGTGAGAAATGGATTCGTCGCGGCCGTGTCGATGCTCCAGGACGACGGCGCGTCCGCCAGCAGCATGGCCCGGCGGTCGGAGCACAGCTTGGCGGCCTTCGCCAGCGTGGCGCTCGTGGGCTCGGCCGTGCTGGTATAGGGAGGAATCACCAGGAGGTTGAAGATGTCGGTCTTCAGCAGGGCGTAAATGCCGGTCTTCGCCGCTTCATTGCCCTCCACCTCAGTAAGAGTAATGTCGTTGCCGTCGGCTCCGGAGGCCGCCTGCACGTACTGCGCAGGGACCGCATCGGCGAACCAGTCGCCCGAAGCGACTGGGGGATGGGCCGAGGGGTCGTCATCGCCCGTGCTCACATACTCCACCAACTGCGATGATTGCAAGAGGTTCGCCAGCGGACGCGTACCCGCGGCGGAATTCGATACGGCGAAGTACCGCTCTTCCGCGCCGCTACCCATCTCCCGGATAAACAGATCGTAGGTGCCGCCGCCGGCCCTGTCCACGCGGGCGCGAATGGAGTTTCCCCATAATCCACGGCTGAGCGCGCGCAATGACGGGCCGGACGGCAGCGTGGCCACAGCCTGTGCGCCGCCATTATCCACGCGGACAATCACCGCTTCGCTGCCGCCGTTCTGGTAATATTGCTGGACGGAGTAACTCATCATACTCCCCGACCAGAGGCCGCCAAAGATACGCACGAAATCCGCAAAGCTGCTAATCCGTCGCGGATCGTCTACGGGCCCACGCAGAGCCCGGCCAACGAAGGCGGTGATCGACGTCGGCGCTCCGGTAATGGTTCTGACGCCGCTGCGAATCTCTTCAATATATACGCCGGGGTAAGTCGGTGTAACTGGCATTCAGTCTCCTTCTCGCTCAAAATGACGGGCCCCATGGAGCACGTCGATCCCCACTCCACTTACTTGCCGGGATCGCGCCCCAACAGTTTACAGATCTCCGGGAGTTTCCCGGGCGCAACGGCATAGCGCACCTGGCCATCGGCCGATCTCACCTCCGCCAGGAGTCCAAGCCGGACGGCCTCAGAAAGGCCTGCCTGCACTTCCGCCGACGTCCAGGTAGTGACCTCTTCCAGTAGCCACCACCACATAACTCCTTGCAACGTATCGGTTGCCTCGGAGTGTTCAACGAGATAAGAAAGCGTTGCTTCAAGTGCGCTACGCACGGCTGCGCCTGATTAGCGCCCCCGGAGCATTCCAATGGCCATATGACGTCCAGGGTTGAACGCCTGTCGCTAGGGCGGGAGTATCCTGAATTGCTCAAGCCAACGCCCAAAGGGATGACAGGTCGCTAGGTCGAGTCTGTCCTAGTTGGCGGGTCGAAACCATCCTACTTGGTGGGATATGCCACCTGGCCTATTGGGATGGGCGTTGCGCCCGCGAAACTATGCAAGACCCTTGTGGAACAGGCTGCCCTTCGGCCCTCGCGCTTTGCCCCCCGGTACTCTCCAAAGCTGACCCGCGCGGCCTTGGAGCGGGTGCTATGCGCAACCAAACGTTTCCCCTTCCCTTCCGAGGTCGGTAGGTGTACACTTCCGTTGAGAGAATTCACTGTTTACCCCGATGGGTCGATGGCTCGCGCGGCTGCGCGGGCCATTCGCTTTTTGGGGCTGAGGGCTTGCTTCATGGCTCTTCAGCGGCAGGTGGGCAGAGGAGGCGCCGTATCACAGCCGAGCGAAAGCAGACGCCGCAAGTTGTTGAAAGCCATTGAGCAGATAGAAAGAATAGAAGGAGCCCGAATTCTTCACCCGCAAAAGGTCACAGGTTCGAGTCCTGTCGCGCCCACCATCCCCAAAGACTTACGAGGGTGGTCAACTCAAGCCTCAGGCTTTGATACGGTGACCACCTGCCTCGCTTTCCTCTCATTTTGCGGCTGCGCGAGAGGCCCGTCCCGCAACGCGCGGGAGGGCATCTGACGCGAACGCGCTTAGGGCTGACGCAAGAATAAATTCACATCGGAGTGATCGTATAGTTCCAGGCAGGCAGAGTGGAATGCCGTTTGAGGGAAAGGCCTCCTCAGCAGAATCTGTGGGGGGATTGTGGTTCCGGGAGCCGCCCCAGGTTGTGATAAAGGGCAATTTCCATCGCGTTGAAGGTGCGAAAGCCGTAGGATCGTCTGGTGACTACTCGGATCTTGTTGTTGAGGCCCTCAACAGCACCGTTGGAGATTTCTCCTCTGGCGCGAAACCAATTCAGTATCAGCGGCTCATGGGCGCGCAGCATCCGGGCCACCTTTTTCATCGGTTCCAGACGGCTCCGCATGGCCCGGAAACACCAATAGTCAAGAAAGGCTCCGGCCCACATCTCGGATTTGTACTTCCAGAAATGGGAGAAGGTCTCCTTTAAGTCCCAGGCCCGTGCGGTGGCCAGTTTGCTGGCAAGCAGGGCATTCAGCTTTTGCCTGGCTCGCCCGCGCACCCGGCCGCCGCGGCGTAGCAGGGGCCAGCGCAAATGCTTGAGCTGCTGCGCTGCTTTCTTGCTTTTGATTCCCAGGCGCGTGCTCTCGGCGCGGCGCACCTGATCCACCGCCTGATTCAAATGGCTCGTGATATGGAATCGGTCCAGCACGTGCAAAGCCTGACCGGCCTCGGCTGCGATGACTTTCAAGTAAGGCTTCCACATGTCACTGCACACAAAACGCAGCCCTTCGGCGACCCCCGGCCCCAATGCCTTCAGGCCTCGCCGCAGGGTTGCCTGCGAACGCCGGCGTCCCACCCATAGCAAACGCCGTCAGCCGGCGTCGATTTGGTAGATCACCGTCAAGAAGTTGTCTGCTTTCAAGCCGTGTCCCCAATGGATTTCGTCCACACCGATGGAGTCGACACCGTGCAGTTGGCGCTGCGCCAAGCCCCACTCGACAAACCACTCCACTGACCGATACACCGCCTCCCAACTGGTCTGGAACGCTCGCGCCGTTTCCCGCCAACTCAACCGTCGCGCCCAGCGCGCTAAAAATCCCATCATGGCGCAGGTCACCGGACGCTTGCCGTCGCTCCACGGAATGTGCTCGACTACAACCCCGTGTTCGGCACACTCTACTCTCCGTGGAGCGTAGCAAAAATAGGTGGCGATCCCCCACAAAGGCACGAAGAGCCAGCGCCGCTGGGGCAAGCAGTCATAGCCCGGGGCCGGTTTCTGGCAACGCGAACAGCGCCTGCGTATGCCCGCGTGTGGCTCTACCGTGATCTCGATCGACGGCGGCCCCTCCGGGCCGCCAAGCATGCGGACCCCTTGGTATACGAACCCTACGAATCGTTGCACCTGATTCAAGATGGTCTTAACCTGTAGTTGAATGGCTGATCTCCTCTGTGGCCGATGAGTCTCGGTCTCTTCAACTGCAGATTAATCCAAGCTGCTGGAGATCAGCTATTCGCCCAGCGCCAGTTCAGGCCTCTGTTCCGTCTCCTTTTAACGCGTCCTGCTCGCCAGACCAGGGGCGGGCGCAGAATGCTTCTTGTCTTTCCTTCTCAGAAAGTTCTTGTTTTGGTTTCAGCAGGAACTCCCGTCGGACGCAGAAGGTCCGCTCCCGCCGATTCCCCCGCAAATCTTCCCAATCCTACCCACAGATTCTGCTATAGAGCCCGAAAAGGAACCGACTCCTAACTTCGAAAGCCACGCCCTCATCCACGACCGCGGCGGCGTGATCGCCTATACTCACCCGTGCCGCTGGTGGTGGGGCAAATGGGGCGGCCGTGGAATCTATCCCGTGGAGGAGCACAAATTCGTCTCCAACCTGGCGGCGGAGTTGCCTTTCGACACGGTGGCCGGCCCAACCTACGATGCGCTCGATATCCTGATGCAAACGCACGAAAAGGAAGTGAACGCGAATGGGCTGAAGCTCTGGTTCCTGCTGCTCGATCATGGCTACCGCGTGCGTGCCACCGCCTCCTCTGACGCCACCTTCGACAACGAGGGCCGCGGCACTCCAGGCAAGGTGCGCGTCTACACTCACCTCGACGGCGGGTCTTCGATCGCGCAGGCAGCCGGTGCCATCCGTCGCGGTCGAAGCTTCGTCACCAGCGGTCCGTTGCTGCTTTTGGATATCGACGGGCACGAACCGGGCGACACCATCACGGTCGCGGGACCGCAACGGCGCGTGGCGCGCCTTCGGGCGTGGCCGTCCGGCATTCCGGGCGAGCGGCTCACGTCGGTCGAACTCATCCGCAACGGCGAGGTCTTCAAGGTCTTTCCTGCGTCCGATCGAGCCGGCGCGTTCGCGGCGGAGCACGCCTGGGTCGACGAGGGTGGCGCGTGGGTGATCGCCCGCTGTTTCGGACGCGATAGGGACAATCAGGTTGCCATCACCAACCCGATCTTTCTCGACCACCCGGGATGGACTCCGCCGGCGCCCTCGAAAGCCGTCGTGCGCATACGGATCGCAGACCGAAGCTCCGGACTGCGGATCGGCGCCGCCTGCGAGGTCCTGGAAATGATCGGAAGGCGTTCCCGCGTCCTCTCCCGGCGTGAGGCGCCGGATGGAGAAATCGAATTGGAGATGCCGGCTACAGCGCGGGTGCGCGTGACCGCGCCGGGATACCAGCCGCTGACTCGCAGCGTATTCCTCGATTGCCCGCCAATCCTCGAGTCCACTCTCTCCACGCGCGTCGACCAGCTACTCGACTGGGCCACCTTCGAGCGCCTGCGCCGCCTGCTGGCGGAGGCGCGGCTCGATTTCCAGCTCGTCAAAAGCTAGTCTCCTGTCCCAGTGGTTCGTGAATTAAGTCCTGGGTGAGCCTTCAGTGTACGGCGAGCATAGCGAGCAATGCTGTCCAAAATCTGATCAGCGGTTCTGGTCCAAACGAAAGGCTTGGGATCTTCGTTGTGCACATCAATAAACTCGCGAATCGCCGATTTCAGTTCCCTGACACTGCGGAATGCACCGCGCCGAATTCGTTTGTTGGTGAGTTCGGCGAACCATCGCTCTACCAGATTCAGCCATGAGCCATACGTTGGCGTGAAGTGCACATGTAACCGTGGTCGCTTGGCCAGCCAATTCCGGATGGTCGCTGTCTTGTGAGTGCCGTAGTTATCGAGGATGAGATGAACGTCCAGATCTGCCGGAACCTGTGCCTCGATAACATCCAGAAACTTGCGGAACTCCACCGAACGATGCCGCTGGTGGAACTGGCTGATGACACGGCTGGTCTTCAAATCCAGCGCGGCAAACAGGGACGTGGTGCCGTTGCGTTTATAGTCGTGGGTGCCGCGCTCCAACTGACCCGGCTGCATGGGCAGCAGCGGCTGGGTTCGGTCCAGCGCCTGAATCTGGCTCTTTTCATCGACGCAGAGTACCAGCGCGTGATCAGGCGGGTTCATATACAAGCCGGCGATGTCGCGTACCTTTTCAACCAGCAACGGGTCCGGCGAAAGCTTGAATGTATCCGTTCGGTGCGGCTGCAATCCGAAGGCGCGCCAAATTCGACTGATGGTCATTCGGCTGAATCCGGTGGCTTCCGCCAGTCCTCGCGTGCTCCAATGCGTTTGCCCTCGCGGCGTGCTTTCTAACGTTTGTATGATGACTTTCTCCACCTGGTCATCACCGATCTTGCGCGGCGCACCTGGTCGCGGCTCATCATACAGTCCTTCCAGACGCGCCTTCAGGAATCGGTTCCGCCACTTGCCCACAATGCCCAGCGAGCACCGAAGTTTCTACGCCACCGCGTGATTATCCAGACCCTCGCCACAGGCCAGAACCACTCGTGCCCTCCGCGCCAGCAGCGCTTGACTCCGCGCACGGTGGGCTAACGATTGAAGTCGCACACGCTCTTCATCGGTCAGGATTAACGGCTGCTTTGGTCGTCCAGTGCGCATCCAAGACTCCTACCATCTTAGACGTACCACCGGCTGATTTAGTTCACTTATTTCTGGGACGTGAGACTAGACCTGCTGATCCATCATCGGCCGGAAACCACCGCCCGGTTGGTTCGGGCCACCTCGGCAGCCTCGACTCCCCATTGTTTTCAAGGGGTTAGGTTCGGCCAGTCAAGTGCATTATCCAACGCGTACAGGCCGCTGGAAGGGGCCGTCGGGAAGAGGAGGAACGGACGATGAAAATCAATTGGATGGCGATGCTGCTGATTGCAGGAGGATCTGCCATGTTTGCGCAGCAGTACCCTCCACAATACTCGCCTTACCAGGGCGACACGAATGACAGCGGGCAATACGCCGGAGACCCAGGCTACGGTCCATATGACGGGGACACTGCCTACGACGGCATCTATGCCCCGGCGCCTCCGCCGCTGCCGCGATACGCATACCAACGCCCCCCGATGCCGGGTCCCGGCTACTACTGGGTGGGCGGATACTGGAACTTCTTCGGCGGACGGTATTCCTGGGTCACCGGCTATTGGATGCTCCCGCCGTACGCGGGCGGCTATTGGGTGGCTCCCCGGTACGTCAGCGGCCGTTTCTATCGCGGATTCTGGGGTGGCGGCCGGCGGGACTTCAATCGAGGATTTGTCCGCAACGACAACCGCTATCAAGGACATGGTCAGGCTTCCCGGCAGACCTACAGGATGCCGGCACAGAGTTACCGGGGCGGCGACAATCGCGGAAATCGGTCGGGAAACCGTGCACAACGCGGCCGCCGCTAACGTTCCCAAAAACTTGCCCGCGCGGTTTCGATCGCGCGGGCATCCCCGCACCGGACCGGAATTACGGTAGCGCGATCCCGATCCAGTGCCGCGACATCCTGCGGGCCGGAAACAGAACCGAGAGTGAGATCGCCGCGGTCGAGGCTGAACTGGAGTCGCTGGCCACCACGGAAGCCACACGTTCCTCATGCCAGCCCCTGGCGGGCCAGCGACGCCACACCTCTGGATCTTCGTCACCCAGCTCGATCGGCAAACCCACGAGTGCGCCATCGTCAGCGTAGCCAGGTTGCGAAACAGCAAGGACCAGACGGTAATCCTCAGGGTCGGCGACCATCCTTTCATACGCCACGGCTCCACCATCTTCTACGGTGACGCCATGATCGTGGATGCGCGGCGGGCTTGGCCCAGATTCGGGAGAAGTGCCTAACCGCGACTCTGAAACCCGTCCAAGACGGCATAGGGGCATCGCCCTTCACCAGGCCGAAGGTTCTGCGTTTCTGCCGGGACCACTGGCGCCGATAGTGGCGGTCGGCGGCCTTGCTCGATAGAGTGTGTCTGTTGCGATGAAACAGGCCGGTGACCACCGACAGGTAGGCTTTGACGGATACGGCCCGGTCGTCAAACGCATTTGTGACCTGACCCGAGAGGAACGGGTTCCAGGCGCCGTCTCGGCTGCGTCGCCACATCTCCGCCCGTCACGGTTCGGATGTCGCACTCCTGATGGAACCGGTGCGTCTCGAACTTCCGCGGGCTGAAGACGCACTGCCCGGAGAGATTTATGCGATGTATGGAGGGATGGATCGGTTGGATTTGGATCGCCTGGCCTGCGCATTCCCGAGTGGCGCGACCCGAAGGAAAGCGAGATTCCAATCGAATACGAGGGCATTCTGCGGGCAGGGAACAGGAAGGAGACCGAGACCGCGGCGGCGGAAGCCGAGTTGGAGTCGCTGGCAGCGACCGAAGCGTTGCCCGGCCATGACAGTAGCAGTCGGTATCGTTTGACCGGGAGAGCATCCATTTCTTCACCCGTTTGGTTACAATCTTGGTGGCGAATGTTTTCGTCGCTGGTGGCATTATGGCCGTTGTGTCGATGGACTCAAAGGACCCGCGCGAGTGGTCCAGGTACACCCTGGCCCAAGCCGCGGTGTACCTGGACATCCCGAAGACTACCCTCCACCACTGGTGCAGGGGGCATCGGGTCCGCCTTCCCAATGGCAACATTCGGGAGTATCGACCGCTAATCGACGTGGCCCGATACGACCCGAGGAAGCCGTCGCTCTCGTACTTCAATCTGGTAGAACTGCATGTCCTCTCGGCCACTCGGTATCGGGAGCAGATTCCGTTGCAGCGAATCCGTGAGGCTGTGGATTACGTAGCGCGCGAGTTCCCGTCAAGGCATCCGTTGATCAGCCGCCAGTTTCATCACGACGGAAAGGACCTGTTCATCCGGGTGCTTGAGCACGGCGGGAAGGAGCAGACCATAAACGCGACCCGTCGCGGTCAGTTCGCCATCCGGGAGATAGTGGATCTCTACCTGCACCGGATTCAGTATGGCCCCGACGGCTGGCCGAAAAAGTTCTTCCCCGTGCGCAGGAACGACGCCGAGCACAAGTTTTTTGCAATCCAGCCGAATCTCGCAGGAGGTCACCCCGTAATCGAAGGCACCGGTATCCGCGTGTCCGTCATCCTCGGCCGCTTCTACGGAGGCGATAGCGTCGAGGAACTCGCTGAAGATTACGGCATCCAGCCGAGTGTCGTCCAAAAAGCCATCGAGTACGCAGAAGCTGCGTGAAACCTTCAACACGCTCTATTTCGACGAGGACGTGGGTGGCCCGAAGCTCAAGGGCTATTTGGAGTTGAAATGAAACAAAACGGTCTGATTTTGTTTTTTGAAGGGCCCCACGGAGTTAAGCTGTAGCTGTCAACAAAGCAGCAAAACCCGGAGGCCCACATGCAGCTTAACCTGCGGCAGCAGATCACGCAATTCGCTCACGTTTTACAGAACCAGCTCTTCCCCTCTTTGGAAGAAGAACTGGGCGACTTGAGTGGCTCTGCCAAAAGACTCGTCGCCGTTTTGGAAATGATCCCGCTGGCCCGATTCGTGCCGAGCAGCCGCGGCTGGATCGGACGGCCATCCAAGGATCGCTTGGCCATCGCCAGCGCCTTTGTGGCCAAGGTGGTCTACGGATTCACGACTACCCGACAGTTGCTGGAGAACTTGCAACGTGACGACCACCTGCGGCGCATCTGTGGCTGGAGGTCCGCCCGTCAGGTACCGCACGAGGCCACTTTTTCCCGGGCCTTTGGCGAGTTCGCCCGCATGGAACTGCCGCATGTTAGTGCCGATATAAAACGCCCGCAGAATTGCCGGTTTTGTCGTTAGGATGGTCGCTAGGAGAGAGCGCGAGGCACACGAATGCGGCGGCGCGGGACGTTGGCGAACGTGGGCGCGGAACTGCGCGATGACGGACAGCCGAGCTTGGTTAGCCGATAGGCGACCCTCCCGCGCCGTCAACGGGAGCATGAGCATTGGAATGCCGTGAGTGTTTGGTGTCGAGCCGGACCGATTCGATCACGAGGTAGAGTTTGTCGGCGCTATTGACCTTGCCTGCTACCGAGTAGGCTACTCCGGGCCGGAGGAGCAGGGCTTTGGTGAAGTCATAGAGCCGGTAAACGCGCTGCGTGTCGAGGTCCCGCAACAAGAACACCGAACACTTCTGGTATTCCGTCCGTGAGAGTAGGAGTAGATGATTGGCGCTGAAGTTGAACATGTGAGGAAGTGAAGCGGACGAGCGGGAGCCGCAGCCCCCGCCCGCCTGGGCAGCGCCGTTGAGGGGTTACCCGGCGGATTCCTCCGGCCCGGGATATCGCCACAGCGCGGCGCTTGATCGGAGCCAGCGCAAACTACTCGGCCGGCTGATTCGGATTCTTGGGCTTGCGGAGGCTGTCGCCGCCGAACATGAAGATCTCGGAGTTCTCGACGAGCCGGTCGGCGATCGCCGTGGCGATGGTCGTATTGAAGAGAATGTTGCCCCAGTCGGAGAACGCAGTGTTGGTGGTTATGATTGTGGAACGTTTCTGGCTGTGGCGGGTGGAGATAACCTGATAGAAGAGGTTCGATGACTGTTGGTCGAGGGCCAGATATCCTAGCAGTCCGGGGTGGAAGTCAGAAAACAGTTTTCATGGAGATTGTTTAATCGTAGAATCGCCTTATGGCGATGGGAACGCGGAGGGAGCACCAGGAGGAGTTTTGGATTCCGACTTGCATCTTGGCGCGCCCGGCCAGTCATCCCTTTTATGAACGCTTGAATCGGCTCATGACGGAACACGATTTTGACAGATTCGTGGAGGGAAAATGCCGGCGGTTTTACGCGGCCACTATGGGCCGACCGGGTTTGGCGCCGGGAATCTATTTCCGCCTGCTGCTGGTGGGCTACTTCGAAGGGATCGATAGCGAACGTGGGATTGCGTGGCGGACGGGAGACTCGCTGTCGATTCGAGAGTTTGTGGGCATACCGTTGGACGAGGGAGCGCCGGACCATACGACGATCTCGCGAACGCGGCGGCTGATCGATGTGGAAACGCATCGGGAAGTATTCGGCTGGGTGTTGGGACTGCTGGCCGATGGCGGGTTGGTGAAGGGGAAAAGAATCGGCATCGACGCGACGACCCTGGAGGCGAATGCGGCGCTGCGGTCGATTGTGCGGCGGGACAATGGCCAGAGTTACGAAGATTTTCTGAAGGGACTGGCGCAGCAGTCGGGGATCGCGACGCCGACGCGCGAGGATATGGCGCGGGTGGATCGGAAGCGGAAGAAGAAGGGGTCGAACGAGGATTGGGTGAATCCGCATGACCCGGACGCCCGCATCACCAAAATGAAGGACGGCTGTACGCACCTGGCCCACAAAGCCGAACATGCTGTGGACATGGACACTGGGGCAGTCGTGGCCGTGACCTTGCAGGGAGCGGATTTGGGCGATACCACAACGGTGAAGGAAACGCTGATGGAGGCAGGCGTCACGGTGGCCGAACTGATCGAACGGGAGGCCGACAGCCGACCGGCGGAGAAGCCGCAAGTGAACCTGGGCGGGATCGAGGAAGTAGTGGCGGACAAGGGATATCACAGCGGGCCTGTACTGAAAGAGATGAAGGCGGCTGGCGTGCGCACATATATTCCCGAGAAGAAGCAGGCTGGAAAACGGCATTGGGTGGGGAAAGAAGAGGAGCGGGACATAGTCTACGCGAACCGGCAACGGTTGCAGCGGCCCAAGGGCAAGCGACTTCTTCGGAAACGCGGCGAATTGATCGAGCGCACCTTCGCGCACTGTTATGAGACCGGTGGCATGCGGCGCACGCACCTGCGGAAGCATCCCAACATTCTCAAGCGGCTGCTGATCCATGGGGCGGGAATGAATCTGGGGCTACTGTTGCGCAAGGCACATGGGATTGGGACGCCGAGAGGTCTGCAAGACCTCTCGGTAACCCTTCATTTTCTGATTGCTTTGATCGCGCAGGCGGATAGTTTCGAACCCGCAGTATTTATGGGGTCGGGAGTAACTGCGGGGCACTCAGTAGCGCCTTACTATCATCTCGACTCTTGCGTGAATTTCGCGCGCTCCCAAATCACAAAACTGCCTTCCACCCCGGGCTGCTAGTTCGTCACAGATGAGAAGTGCGGGCTCGGTATAGGCCTTGAGCTTGCGGACGAGGGAATGATCGACGTGGGAGGCGAGCAGGTGATTGAGCATGTCCATAGCGGTGGTAAACAGGACGCGCTGATTGGCCTGGCAGGCGCGCCAGCCCACGATCTTGGACAAGAACGTTTTGCCGACGCCAGGATTCCCGATGAGGACCAGGTTGGTGCCGTTGGCGATAAAGGTCAAGTCGAGCAGGCGCAATACGCGATTCTTGTTCTGCGAGCGGCTCTTGTGATGAGAGAAGTGAAACGCGTCGATGCTGGGCTGTGCCTGTAGTTTCAGCATTTGAAACGGCGCTCGATGGCTCGGCCGTGACGCGCTTCGAGTTCCATGTCGGCGAGCCATTCCAGAGTTGCGGCCGCACTGAGATTCTTGCCTGCCGCCTCAGAGAGGGTCGTCTCCAGACGGTGGCTCATGACCGTCAGATTCAGATCGAGGAGTTTCTGTTCCAGGGGTATCATTGGATTCCTTTTCGGATTGCAGAATGAAGGCGTCGTAAACCAGCAGCGATAGCGGGTCGGTGGCGAGTTCATTCAGCCGCGGATCGCGGAGGCGAAGCGGTGGCTGTTCGCGGCGTGGGCACTGCTGCTGCCGCAGAATGTTGGCGATGTAATCGGCGCCGAAAGCGCGGGCGATGGCGGCCTTCTCGATGGCGCCGGCAACGGCGTCCGGACCATACTGGCGAATGAGCTCCAGCAGTTCCGTGATCTGGCGCGACAGGGAGCGATCGCTGTCGGCAATGTCGCGGAGATAGGCTTCCAGCGCCGCTTTCGAACAGAGTCCATCGAGAAAAGCGAACAGCCGGTCTTGGGCGCGCGACCGCCGGGCGGCGGGCCGGAACTCGGCCAGTTCGGCTTCAAATCGTTCGGCTCCAAAGGTCTGGCCCCGGCGCCATGAACGCGCATAGGCGACGATCTCGTGCACCCGATCGTAGATGGTGACCGAACTGGAGTCGGCCTTCAGCGTGAGACGGCGGCCGGTGAAGCGATGCGGCACGCAGTAGCGATTACCGTCGAACTGCAATCGCATGTCTTTGTGAACCAGCGCCTCGACGGTGTCGCGATAATCCGGCATGATGACCGGCAAACATCGGAGGGCGTCGGGTTGGAAACGATCGATTGGGCGCTCTCGCGCTTCGCTGTGCACTCGCCGATTGGCGATCTGATCGAGCCATTCACGCGCCTGACGGTTCACATCGTGGAGATCGAGGAAATCGCGTAGCGGCCAGAAGTTCTGACGGACGTAACCGACGCCACCGCGTTCCACTTTCCCCTTCTCCCGGCCACTCGCCTGATTGCAGGCGCGCGGGTAAAAGTTGAACTCACGGGCAAAGGCCAGGAAGCGTGGGTTGAAGCGAACTAATCGTCCATCGTGTTCGGCGACGGCAGTGGCGAGATTGTCATACCAGATCTCTCGAGCAATGCCGTTCAGTTTCTGAAATGCGTGAATGTGACAACGGACAAAGGTCTCGATTTCCGCCGAAACGCCAGCCGCCGTTCGAACTCGAAGTTATCTTTTGCGTTCGGGGAGTCATCACCGCCCCTTGTGGAGTACCTTTCTCCGTCTCCGACCATTCGCCGTCCTCGATCACCCCCGCGTTGAGCCATTTCCGGATCAGTCGCAGGACTCTCGTATCGGCGATCCGCCGCTCGACCATTTCCATCAGGTGGTCTTTCCCTATCTTGTCGAAAAAACCCTTCAGGTCCATGTCGAGTATCCAGTTCACTTTCCTTCCCCGGATGGCCACATAAAGCGCGTCCAGCGCCTGATGTTGCCCGCGTCCCGGCCGAAACCCGTAGGAGAAACCCCGAAAGTCTTCCTCGTAAATCTGATTGAGGACCGTGACCACAGCCTGTTGGACGATTTTATCCTCCAGCGCCGCAATCCCCAGCGGCCTTAGCTTGCCGTTGGCCTTCGGTATCCACTTTCTCTTTGAGGGCATCGCCCGGTACGCTCCGCGGTGCACCCGGCCGTGCAGATCGTTGAGTCGATCTTCCAGCCCGGTTTCGTACTCTTTCCACCTCACGCCGTCTACTCCGGGCGCAGCTTTCCGGCTCAATCCGTAAAAGCTTTCCCGCAGCAGTCCGACCGTCACGTGGTGAAGCAAGGCCGTGAACCGTTCCTGTTTGTTCTTCCGCGCTCTCTCGCGCACCCCATGTAACCCCTGGGACACCCGTTCCCCACTCTGTGTTGGCTGTGTGTTGGGTTCCATGTTGTTCTCCTCAGTCACCGGCCTTTCCTCCACCACTTCCGCCACCGTCCTTTCTTCCGGTTTTGTTCAGCGGCTTCGCAGGTACTACGCCGATGTTCGACTCCTCGCCGGCGTTCGTGCATGGATTGTGCCTTTGGCTTCCCATGCCGTTCCGCCGGCCGGTTCAGCCCCGGAAGCCGGCGAGGTCTCTCGGTTCTCGCGCGTGCAGTTTCTCGACGTGCTCATGGCTCTCGGACTACGCCGGATCTGCCGGTAACTCGCGCTGTCGTCCCCGTCAGTGTTGCCTTCCCGTTGCAAGCACACGGTCGGCATCCGGATTGCGTTTTTCGAAGCTCAATTTCCGGCCCGTCGATGCCTCTGTCTACGCTTCACCCGGAACCTCACGGCTCCCAGCGCAAGACTCGAGGTCGAGATGGTTCGCTACTCCTTTCTCGTGGGGCTCTTTCATCCCCGACTGCACGCCGGTTTATCCCGACGATTGCGCTTACTGACGTGCGCGGCTCGGTAGGTTCGAGCGAGGTAGAAGTGGGGAGAAAGCGCTGAGTTCGCGGTTTGGTAGGTTCGAGTGAGGCAGAAGTGGGGAGAAAGCGCTGAGTTCACGGTTCGGCAGGTTCGAGTGCCGAGCACCGGGCGTTAGAATGGCAGCGTGGCGAGACAACTGGTGGAGTGTGTTCCGAATTTTTCCGAAGGGCGGGACGCCGCCAAGATCGATTCCATTGTGGAAAGCATCCTCTCGGTGCCGGAGGTGGTGCTGCTCGACCGGGAAGCGGACGCCGACCATAATCGCTCGGTGCTCACCTTCGTCGGGCCTCCGGCGCAGGTGGCGGAAGCGGCCGTCCGCTCGGTCGAAAAGGCAGTCGCTCTCATCGACCTGACGCGCCACCAGGGCGCCCACCCGCGCATCGGCGCCGCCGACGTGGTGCCGTTCATCCCGATCGAGGGCGTGACGATCGAAGAATGCGTGCGGCTCGCCGAGCGGGTCGGCCACGAGATCTGGAACCGCCTGCGGGTGCCGGTGTACTTCTACGAAGCGGCGGCGCGGCGGCCGGAGCGGGTCAACCTCGAAAACATCAGGCGCGGCCAGTTCGAAGCGCTGCTCAACGAGATGGCAACGGTGCCCGAGCGCGCGCCCGATTGCGGCGACCCGTTGTGCCACCCCACGGCCGGCGCCACGGTGGTCGGCGCCCGCAAATTCCTGATCGCTTACAACGTCAATCTGGGCACGTCCGATCTGGCCATCGCGCGCAAGATCGCGCGCACGATTCGCTTCTCGAACGGCGGCTTTCGCTACGTGAAGTCGATGGGCGTGATGCTGGGTTCGCGGAACCTGGCGCAGGTCTCGATCAACCTCACCGATTTCGAGCAAACGCCCATGCACCTGGTTTTCGAGACGGTGCGGCGCGAAGCGGAGCGTTACGGTGTGCCGGTGGCGGGCAGCGAAATCGTGGGGCTGATTCCGAAGAAGGCGATCGAATTGTCGGCGGAATATTTCCTCCGCTACGAAAATTTCCGGCCGGAGCTGGTGCTGGAAAACCGGATTACCGAAGCGCTCGCAGCCCGCTCGGGGCTGCCGGAATTTCTGGACGCGCTGGCGGCCCCCACCGCGACGCCGGGCGGAGGCAGCGCGTCGGCCGCCGCCGCCGCGATGGCCGCGGCGCTGGGCGCCATGGCGACCCGCCTCGCCAAGCAGGACCCCTGCCCGTTCGAGGAGGCCCGGCGCTTTTTCACCGAAGCGGTGGACCGCGACGCCGCCGCCTTCGAGCAAGTCATGCTGGCCTATAAGCGGCCCAAGGACGAGCGCGGTCCTTACGTGGAGGAGGCCCTGCACGGGGCGGCGCTGGTTCCACTGGAAGTCGTGGAGCACGCCTCGGCCCTGCAAACGCGGCTGGCCGGGCTCGAAGTGCCTGCCAAGTTCGGCTCGGACGTGGCGGTGGCGAAAGCGCTTGCCGGCGCGGCCGCCACGGGGGCCCTCGAGAACGTCCGCATCAACCTCGATTCCATCCAGGATGCCGCCTTCAAAGCTTCCGTTGAAGCGCGCCTGGGGAGGCTCCCATGAACGCTGGCACGGGTATTCGCGCCCCGCGGGGAAGCGCCATCAGTTGCAAGGGCTGGCAGCAGGAGGCCGCCCTGCGCATGATCCACAACAACCTGGATCCGGAGGTGGCGGAAAAGCCCGAGCAGTTGATTGTCTATGGCGGCACCGGCAAGGCGGCGCGCGACTGGCCTTCCTTCCATGCCATTGTGCGGTCGCTCCAGTCGCTCGAGAACGACGAGACTCTGCTGGTGCAGTCCGGGCGCCCGGCCGGCATTTTCCGCACTCATCCCGAAGCGCCCCGCGTACTCATCGCCAACGCGAACCTGGTGGGCCACTGGTCCAACTTCGACGAATTCACGCGTCTTGAAAAGCTCGGCCTGACCATGTACGGGCAGATGACCGCGGGTTCGTGGATCTATATCGGCAGCCAGGGCATCGTGCAGGGCACGTTCGAAACCTTTGCCGCGCTCGCGCGCAAGCACTTCGACGGCTCGCTCGAAGGCAAGCTCGTGGTCTCCGGCGGGATGGGCGGAATGGGCGGCGCGCAGCCGCTGGCCGCCACCTTGAACGGCGCCTGCTTCCTCGGGATCGACGTGGACCCCGCCCGCATTCGCCGCCGCCTCGAAACCGGTTACTGCGACCGCGCCGCGGGCAGCCTGGACGAAGCGCTGCAGGCGCTCGAGGAAGCGCGCGGGCGCGGGGTGGCGCTCTCGGTCGCACTCGAAGGCAATTGCGCGGACGTCATTCCGGAACTGGCGCGCCGCGGCATCGTCCCCGACGTCCTGACGGACCAGACCAGCGCCCACGATCCGCTCAATGGCTACATTCCCCACGGGCTGAGCCTCGACCAGGCGAAGGAGTTGCGCGCGCGCGATCCGCAAGGTTACGTGGCGCGCGCCGTCGTATCCATGGGCGTGCATGTCGAGGCCATGCTCCGCCTGCAAAAGATGGGCGCGGTCACGTTCGATTACGGCAACAACATCCGGACCCAGGCGCGCAAAGCCGGCGTGGAGCGCGCCTTCGACATCCCCGGCTTCGTGCCCGAGTACATCCGCCCACTGTTCTGCGAAGGCCGCGGCCCTTTCCGATGGGTGGCGCTTTCCGGCGACCCCGAAGACATCTACCGGACCGACCGTTTGGCACTGGAGCTTTTCCCCCACGACGAAACGCTCGCCCGCTGGATTCCCATGGCCCGGGAGCGCGTCCGTTTTCAGGGTCTGCCGGCGCGCATCTGCTGGCTCGGCTATGGGGAGCGCGCGGCTTTCGGAATGGCCATGAACCGTTTGGTGCGCGCGGGCGAGTTGAAAGCGCCGATCGCGATCGGCCGCGATCATCTCGACACCGGCTCGGTGGCCTCGCCCTTCCGCGAAACCGAGGCGATGCTGGACGGCTCCGACGCCATCGCCGACTGGCCGCTGCTGAATGCGCTCGTCAACACGGCCGCGGGCGCTTCCTGGATTTCCATCCACAACGGCGGCGGCGTGGGCATCGGCTACTCGCAGCATGCGGGCATGGTGGTGGTTGCGGACGGTAGCGAGGAGGCGGAGCGGCGCCTGGAGCGTGTGCTCACCAGCGATCCGGGCATTGGCGTCGTGCGCCACGCCGACGCCGGCTACGAGCAGGCGGTGCGCTTCGCCCGCGAGCGCGGTATTCGCCGTCCCATGGAAGAGGCGTGAAGGAACTGGCCGTCTGGAACTGCCGCCAGTTGGTAACTCTGGCCGGTCCGCGGCGACCGCGCACCGGGGCCGAGATGCGCGACCTCGCGATCGTGGCGGATGGCGCCATGCTGATCCGCGGGGGCTCGATCGAAGCAGTGGGCACGCGCGCCGAAATCGAACGGCTGGTCTCGCCGCCGGCGGAGATCGTCGATGCCGGCGGGCGCATCGTGCTCCCGGGATTCGTGGATGCCCATACGCATCCGGTGTTCGCCGGCAATCGGGCGGACGAGTACGAGCGGCGGTCGGAAGGCGCCACCTACTCCGAAATAGCCGCTGCGGGAGGCGGCATCCGCTCCACTGTGCGCCGCACGCGCGCCGCCTCGGAACAGGAACTGCTGCAAGCCGCGCGACGCTACCGCGACTGGTTCAAGCGCGGCGGCACCACCACCATCGAAGCGAAGTCCGGCTACGGCCTCTCGCTCGATGCCGAGCTCAAGATCCTGCGCGTGATCCGCGATCTGAACGCCGATGGCAGCCTGCGCTTTGTGCCCACCTTTCTCGGGGCGCACGAGATCCCGGACGAGTATCGCGGGCGTACCGCGGAATACGCGCGACTGGTGATCCACGAAATGCTTCCCGCCGTCGCCGCCCAGGGCCTGGCCGAGTTTTGCGACGTGTTCTGCGAGCCCGCCGTGTTCCCGGTGGCCGAGGCGCGCGCCGTGCTCCAGGCCGCCCGCGCGCTCGGCTTCGGCATTCGCGTTCATGCCGACCAGTTCACTCCCGATTCCGCCTCCCTGCTGGCCGCTGAACTCCACGCCGATACGGCCGACCACCTGGAAGCCACCGGGCCCGCCGCGCTCACCGCGCTATGCGACGCGGGGGTGCAGCCGGTGCTTCTGCCCGCCGCGGTGTACAACCTGGGATCCGAGCGTTACGCGGACGCGCGCCGCATGATCGATCTCGGGATGTCTGTGATATTAGCTACAGATTTCAATCCCGGGTCTTCTCCGACAACTTCGATGCCTGCCGTCCTTTCGCTCGCGTGCACTCACATGAAAATGACGCCGGCGGAAGCTATTACCGCCGCCTCCATCAACGCGGCCTATAGTTTGCATCGTGGCGAAGCGATCGGTTCGCTCGAAATCGGCAAAGCTGCCGATTTCGTCATTCACGATTGCGACGACTATCGTGAGCTACCTTATTTCTTCGGCCGCGAAACGGCGTGCGAAGTATTTGTAGCAGGGCACCGCGTGTAAATCGGAATTTGTGGCCGGAAGTTCTTACCGACGGCCCGGCAGCGCGGGGACCTAACTTGCACGAACTACAAATGTGGCATCTCGGGTGCTCACCAGTGGGCTTATCGCCATTTCAACAAGTTTTAAATGTGAAAGGACGTAAGAGATGCGAAAACTCCTCACCATCTGTGGTGTGTTGGCGCTGTTTTCCACGCTGGCGCTGGCCGAAACCTATACAGGACGTTTGGTGGATCAGACCTGCTGGGCCGCCAGGCAGGCACAGACCCCACAGGATCAGAAAGATCAGAAGACAGAGAACGCCTGTGACGTCACCAGCAGCACTTCTTCCTTTGCGGTAGATGTGGATGGCAAGATCTACAAGCTGGACGCCGAAGGCAACAACCGTGTGACGGCGGCCATGAAGGGTCGCGCCGACCGCTCAGCGAATCCGAACAATCCGGCCACCGGACCAGTTACGGCCCGCGTCACGGGCACGCTCAGCGAAGACACGATCAAAGTGGAGACCGTAACCGTAATGTAGTTCCGCGGGCCGTGCCGGAAATCCCGGGCGGCCCATTTTTTTCGTAAATTCCTCTTAATCTCGCTAATCTAACCGCCCGGTTGTTACGTCTAAGCTTATGTAGCAGGTTCACATTTTATGAGACACCGGGCGGAACTCTTGAAACTCGCTGAGCTCCGGTCTAAAACGGACCGGCAAATTCTGGCGTTGGCAGCAAACCGTTTGGATGCGGCGATTGCATCCGTGCAACTGACAGGAGATGCGTCGGGTGTCGAACAGGCCTGCGACCAGGTGTGCCGCTGGATTGCGCTTGTCCATTCCGCTCCCATCGCGGACCTTCGAAAGGTAGAGCGTCAACTGGCCCGCTTGCGTTCACTTTCCGGTAGCAGGGTGCACGCCTGCTGCGCATAAAGGAGGAATTCGCCGCTCACCGTGGTACGCGCAATTTCACTACTGACCCCAGCCGGCAACCGGTGAGTTGTGCGGCCGATTGCTGCTTGGCCGACAGTTCCACGTAGCCACCGCTGCCGACGATTGCAAACAGGCCGGAGCCTTCCGCGTAATTCGCGGCCGCCTTGGCAGTCCGCCGCCGCCCTGCCGTCAACGTGAAGGAGCCAGCCGCCACGCAAGGAAACTCCTCCGCCCGGAAATTCGTTACGAGGTTCCCGAAGCGGTCCACATGCAATACCCGGCCCTCCCACACTCCGGCGGCGCCGCGGCGGGGCCCCGCGAAATCACCACGCGCGTAGTCTTCGATTCGCCCGCCCATGCGCGCCACCGGGATGCCGCGTGCCAGGTGCGCGCCCACCGGCGCGAAGATATCGCGGCCGTGAAAGGTCCGCCTTACCGGCTGCCGGAAATAGCGCGCGTTCACGACCTCGCGCACCTTGTGTTTTTCCCGCGCGAACACCATGCCAAGCACGCCATTGTCCGGCGCCACGAAAAGCTGTCCGGCCGCCTCCGCCACGATCGCGCGGCGTTCGGTGCCCACGCCCGGATCCACCACCACGACGTGCACCGCGCCTCGCGGGAAACAGCCGTACGCCTCGGCGATCAGGAAAGCTCCGTCGGCGATCGCGTAGGCGCCGGTCTGGTGGCTGATGTCCACGATGCGGGCCTCCGGCACGATCCCCAGAATGACGCCTTTCATGGCGCCCACGTAGTGGTCCGAAAGCCCGAAATCCGTAGTCAACGTTAGTATTGGCGCGGCCATTGCTAAACTAGGTGTAAGTGCAGCGTTCCTACTTTGACCATAATGCCACGACCCCGCTTGCGCCCGAGGTGCAGGAGACGATGGTGGCGTGTCTCGGTCAAGTGTATGGTAACGCTTCGAGCATCCACCACTTCGGCCAGGCCGCCAAGCAGCGGCTTGAAGCCGCGCGCCGCCAGCTCGCCGCCCTGATTCACGCGAGCCCCACGGAAATCGTGTTCACGGGCGGCGGCACCGAATCCGACAACCTGGCGATCCTGGGCGCGGTACGCGCGACCCCTGCCGCCGGGCGCCACGTGGTCACCAGCACCATCGAGCATCCGGCAGTTCTGATGGCTTGTAAGCAGCTCGAGCGCGAAGGCGCGGCCGTGACCCGGGTGCGCACGGGCCCGGCGGGCGCGATCGATCCGGACGACGTTCGCCGCGCCGTTCGCCCCGGCACCGTGCTGGTTTCCATCATGCACGCGAACAACGAACTCGGGACGATTCAGCCGCTCGCGGAAATCGGCCGCATCGCGCACGAGGCCGGCGCATTGTTTCACTCCGACGGCGTTCAGGCGCTGGGCAAGATCCCGGTAGATGTGGCCGCCCTGGGCGTGGATTTCTATACGGTGAGCGCGCACAAGATTTACGCGCCTAAGGGGGTCGGCGCGCTTTTTGTGCGGAAGGGCGCGCGCCTGGAGCCCATCGTCTTCGGCGGCCATCACGAGCGCGACCGGAGACCCGGCACGGAGAACGTTCCAGGAGCGGCGGCGTTCGGGCGTGCCGCGGAACTGGCCGCCCACTGTCTCGACACGGACGCCGCGCGCCTTTCCGCCCTCCGCGACCGCCTGGAATCCGCCGTGCTCGCCCGCATTCCGGGCAGCGGCATCAACGGCGACCGGACCTCGCGAACGCCCAATACCAGCAACCTTTATTTCGATGGGGTGGACGGTGAAGCTCTGGTGATCGCGCTCGACCTGCGCGGCTACGCCGTATCGACAGGGGCCGCCTGTTCTTCCGGCGCCCTGGCGCCTTCGCACGTGCTCCTCGCCATCGGCCTTACCGCCGACCGCGCCCGCGCCAGCATGCGCTTTTCGCTCGGCCGCGGGAACACCGCCGAACAGGTGGATGGCCTGGTGGACGCGATTTCGGCCTCCGTCGCGCACCTGCGCAGAATTTCCGTGCATGCCTGAGCCCCCCATCGCAGTGGCCATGAGCGGCGGAGTGGACAGCTCCACGGTGGCCGCCATGCTGGTCCGGCGCGGCCTTTCGGTGGTCGGGCTCACGATGCAGCTCTGGAACCAGCGCCGCCTTCCCGAGCTCGCCGGCGAAGCCGCAACGGGCCGCTGCTGCTCGCTCGACGACGTCTACGACGCCCGCCGCGTCGCCGAACAGATCGGCATCCCTTACTACGTCGTCAATTTCGAGAAGCAGTTCGAAGAGCAGGTGATCAAGCCCTTTGTGGACGAGTACCTGGCCGGCCGCACGCCGGTCCCATGCACGCTCTGCAACAACTACATCAAGTTCGACCGTTTCCTGGAGATGGCCGACGCGGTGGGCGCGCGCCACATCGCCACCGGCCACTATGCGCGCATCCGCCACGACGAAACCACGGGCCGGTATCGTCTGCTGCGTGCCGTCGACGGGTCCAAGGACCAGACGTATTTTCTGTTCGGACTCACCCAGGCGCAACTCGCCCGCACCTTGTTCCCGCTGGGCGAGCTCACCAAGCCCGAAGTGCGCGACCTGGCCCGGTCGATGGAACTGGCGGTGGCTGCCAAGTCCGACAGCCAGGAGATCTGCTTCGTTCCCAACGGCGACTACGCCGCATTCATGGACGCGTATCTCGCGGAAACCGGGGTTGCGCCCGGGCGCACGGGGGGCGAGATCGTGACCGCCGCCGGCCGCAAGCTCGGGCGCCATACCGGAGTCCATCATTTCACCGTGGGCCAGCGGCGCGGCCTGGGCATCGCCACCGGGGAGCCTCTCTACGTCATTTCGACGGATCCGCTTTCGCAGCGGGTCACGGTGGGCGGCAACGACGAACTGATGCGGGAGAGTTTCCAAGCCTCTTCCGTCAACTGGATCTCCGTACCGGGCATCGAGGGTTCCCTCCGCGCCGAAGTCCGAATCCGCAACAAGCACGCCGCCGCGCCCGCCACGCTACACCCTGCCGCGAATGGACGGGTCCGCATCGTCTTCGACAGCCCGCAGCGCGCCGTCACTCCCGGCCAGGCCGCGGTCTTCTACTCCGAAGACCAGGTCCTGGGAGGCGGCTGGATCGACTGAGCGGGAAACGGGTCAGGTCGCAGCCGCGGGGCTCTTAGAGCGGCTGAATTCGGAGGATCCAGATCGCGGCTCCCACGGCGATGGCGACTGCGTGCGGCAATTTCAAGCCATGTGGATCGCGCACATCGAGATCGCTCCGACGGCGGTACGGCACCCGCAAATGCATCAGCTCGTAAACAATGCACCCGGTGTTCCTCCATGTCTCCTGCAAACGTCCTTTGCGGAGTGACAGAACCACGGCGAAGGCCGCGCCCGCAATGGCGCTTCCGATGAAGACATGCAACCAGGCGGACGGTCCGACGATCGCCCCGACGGCGGCCATCAGCTTGACGTCCCCAGCCCCCATGGCACGCAAGCAGTAAAAGCCGAGATAGATGGTGAACCCCAGCAGCATCCCGGCCGTCGACTGACCGAGACCGCGCCAGCCGGCGGTCGCGGCGCCGGCCAGCAAGCCGGTGACGATTCCCCCGAGCGTCAGCCAGTTGGGAATTCGACGGCACCGGATGTCTCCGGCCGCCGCCACTAAAACGAGAGTCGCCACGAGGAAGTCCGTGAAGTTGAGATGCGTCATAGAAGTTCGATCTCCGCCACCGCTCCGGGCACGGGAGTCCCGGTCTGCATGGCGCCATGTTCGGCCTCTGTCAGGAGGTTGTACAGAATTCGATTTTTCGGAAGGTTGGCTTCCACGTAATCCGCGCCCGAGCTGGTAATGGCGAAGCTGCTGTCTTCGGTTTGCCGCAGGAATCCCTTTTCCTTCAGATACCAGATGGTAAATACCAGGTGCTCGCGGCACGAGGACATGAGCCGCTCGAGTTCGAGGAGCGAGTGTCCGGGGTCTTCGCAATTATTGCGCCGCCGGTTGTACAGCAGGCAGAGGAGCCCCATGCGCCGGTTGCTCTCCCCGTCGATGCCGATCGCGAACTCGCGCAGGTTGAAAATCTCGATCGGCTGCAAACGCTGCACGTGGTACTCGGCATTGTACGCCGCGCGTTCATCCGGATCCATCAGGATCCGATAGGCTCTATTCAGCTTGAGAAACCGCTCCATGTCTCCGGTTTGCGCATTATCGGGGTGGTACCGCGCCGCCAGCATCCGATACACCCGCTGAATCGTATCGGGCTGAGCGTTTGGGCTGATCTGCATCAGCTCGTAATAATCCAGAAACGGCGCCGGGCCCTCCATCATCTCCTCCTCAGCGCGGGTCCCAGGTTCTGCACGATATCGAAAACGGCGGGGCCGACCGACACCAGCAGGATGGTGGGGAGCATCAGAAAGAAAATCGGGAAAATCAGCTTCACCCCTACCTTCGAGGCGCGCTCCTCGGCTTCCTGCCGCCGGCGAATGCGCAAGTACTCGGCGTGCGTGCGCAACGCGTCTCCCAGGCTCGTACCGAAGCGGTCCGCCTGAATCAGAACCGTGACGAACTTCCGGATTTCGGGTTCCCCGGTTCTCACGGCGAGATTCTCCAGGGCTTCCTTGCGGCGGACGCCGGCGGTGATCTCCGCGCGTACCAGCCCGAATTCGTCGGCCAGCTCGCCGTGGCGAAGCGCCAGGTGGTGGGTTACGGTCCGCAATGAACGATCCAGCGCCAGGCCCGATTGCGCGCAGACCACCATCAGGTCGAGCGCGTCCGGCAGCGCCTTCTTCAAGCGGGACTGCCTCTTCTTCACACGCTTGGAGAGAACGAAATCGGGCAACACGTAACCCACCCCCAATGTTCCGAAGACCAGGAACACGCGCTGCAACGGTTGCAGGTGAGTGCGCGCCTGGACCGCCACGGCCACAAACACGAAGGCCATCGCCAGCAGCAGCTTCAATCCCCAAAACACCTGGACCGCGTTGCGCGCGCGATAGCCGCAAGTCAGCAGCTTCTGTCGATATTGGGACGCCCTTGCCGGGGAAAGCGGCACCCGGTGGCTGACGCGCTCGGCCACCTGGATCACGGAATAGAACTGCGGATGGGCGGGCACGCTTCCGGGTGCGGGCGGGTAAGGCTCGGGCTTGAGGTTCTCATAAAGATTCCCCGGCAGTACATACCGCCGGTAACCGAATAGCGTGATCGCCCCCGCAATACCGAAGAACAGCACGATAGTGATCGCCAGCGCCATGTTAAACCTCGATGTCCGTAATTTTGTTCATCCAGAGATATCCGAGGATCTGAGAAATCACCGCGGCGCCGAGCAGCGTCCGGCCCATCGGTTTGTTTGTCAGGCCCTCCAGATATGCGGGCGAAAGCACGCTCAATAGAGCCACCAGCACAACCGGCAGCGCGGTAAGGATCTTCGCAGTCAAGCGTCCGTGTCCGCTCGCGGCCTTGACGTGGCCGCGCAAACGCAGACGTTCGCGAATGTCGATCCCCAGCTTTCCCAGCACCTCGGCCAGGCTCCCGCCGGTTTCCCGCTGCAGCAGCACGGCCGCCACGAAGAAGCGCGCTTCGATCAACGGCACGCGTCCCAGGAAGTGGTCCAGGGCCGTTTCGAGCGACGCTCCGAGGGCCTGCTCGCGGCTGACTTTCCGGAATTCGGAGCGCAGGGGTTCGCCGCATTCTTCAGCGAGCAGCTCGAGGCTGGCCGAGAAGGCGTTGCCGGCCCGCACCGAGCGGGATAGGAAGTCGAGCATCTCGGGGAACTGGTCCTCGATGGCGGACAGATGTTTTCGCTGTTTGCGGCTCTCCAGGGCCCACGGCAACACGCCCAAAAGGAAGCCGCCGACCAACACCGCCGCCGGACCGAGCGCGTGCTGAAAGCGGCTGCCGAACACCATCCCGGCCGCCGACATGGCGAGCGTGAGAAGCACGAGCCGGCCGCGGGCGCCCAAGCGCAGTCCCCTCTTTTCCGCGGGCGACGCAATCGGCCGCGTCATGGCCGATAGCCCCTGTTGGGCGGCATCGGCAGGAATTAGAACCGTGGTGGTCACGACGGCCTTCGCCGGATCCACTTCCTCCACGAGGCGGGTGATTCTCCGTTGGTTCTTCCTGGCGGCCAAATGCCACCACACCACCGGCACTGCCCCGAACGCCGTCAGAAACGACAGGAACAACGTAACCCAGAGTTGCATCGACGTCTCTCCTCAGTGGATCTCCACTACCGTTTGGAACAGCGAAGCGGGCAGCGAATACCCGCTGGTCCGCAGCGTCTCGGAAAATTTGGGACGGATGCCCGTAGCCCGGAATTTTCCGACGATGCGGCCGTTCTGCATGACGCCCTGTTTTTCGAAAAGAAACAGGTCCTGGGTGGTGATGACGTCGGCCTCCATGCCTACGCATTCGGTGACGTGGGTCACCCGGCGCGACCCGTCGCTGAAACGGGCCACGTGAATGAACAGGTCCACCGCCGAGGTGATCTGCTGGCGAATGGATCCCACGCTCATGCTGGGATTGGCCATACCCATCATGACTTCCAGCCTGGACAGGGCATCGCGCGGGCCGTTGGCGTGGATGGTTGTCAGCGAGCCGTCGTGACCGGTATTCATCGCCTGCATCATGTCCAACGCCTCCTCGGCGCGCACTTCGCCTACGATGATCCGGTCGGGCCGCATGCGGAGCGCGTTGATGACCAGGTGGCGGATGCGAATCGCGCCCACACCTTCCATGTTCGGCGGCCTGGTTTCCATGCGCGCCGTGTGGATCTGCTGCAACTGCAGCTCGGCCGCGTCTTCGATGGTGACGATGCGCTCCTTCTCCGGAATAAACGACGACAGTACGTTCAGCAGCGTGGTCTTTCCGGCTCCGGTTCCGCCCGAGACGACAATATTCATGCGCGCCGCCACACAGGCCTTCAGGAAGTCGCACATGCCCTGGGTCCAAGTCAGGCTGCGCACCAGCTTTTCAGCGGTCAGAGGCACTGCGCCGAAACGCCGGATGGAGAGCATGGGACCATCCACCGCTACGGGCGGGATGACCGCATTCACCCGAGAGCCATCGGGCAAGCGCGCATCCACCATGGGGCAAGACTCGTCGATCCTGCGTCCCACGCGGCTCACGATCTTCTCGATGATCCGCAAGAGGTGCGCGCTGTCTTTGAATTCCACCGGGGTCCGGTACAATTGGCCGGCGCGTTCCACATAGACCAGGAACGGAGTCGTCACGAGAATGTCGCTGATTTCCGGATCCTGCAGCAGCGGCTCGAGCGGTCCCAGGCCGAATACCTCGTTCAGCACCTCGTCCAGGATGCGATGCTGCTCGATGGCATTGAGCGCGACCTTCTCCTCGTCGAGCAGCCGCGCCAGGGCGCCGCGAATTTCCGCCCGCATGCGCTCTTCCGGCAAGGCCAGCACGGCCTCGAGGTTCACCCGGCCCAGCAGCTTTCGGTGCAGGGAGAACTTCAGTTCCTGATGACTCGGGGCGCCGGATTGCGGGTTGACTAGCCGGTCGATCCAACTCGGCTCCGCCTTCTGCAAATCAGAATTGAATGTGGGAAAGTCAGTGGACATCAGATCTCCTTTTAGTGGAACAACGATAACCGGAAGCCCTTCTTCGGCTCGGGCAGAGTCATCCCGGCGAGTTGCGCCGCCACCTGGGCCATGTGCGTTCCCAGCGGATGGCTGGCAGACAGCAGATGCGGTTCGGTGTAGGCATCGGCGAGACTTTTGTAGTCGTTAGGCAGGGTCGCCTGGATGGGATAGTTCATGATCCGCTCCAGCTCCGGGAGCTGGATCTCTGTACGCTTGGGCATGCGGTTGATAATCAGGCGCACGCGATTGGTGCCACAGTTTCTCTGTCCCAGGCCCTGCAACAGCAGCTTGGCCTGGCGAAGCGCGGGAACCTCGTTGGTGCAGACCACGGCCACGGTGTCCACCCACTCAGCCACCTCGGCGAGCAGCGGCGTGAATCCATGCCCAAAATCGAGAATCGTCAGATCGTACTGCGCGCGCCAGAAGCGCAGGAGCTGCGGCAGCTTGCGGAGGGAAGCGCCGAAATCGAAGGGCGCCGCCGGCGCCGGAATGACGTCCACGCCGCAAGCCGCCTGCAGCACCATCGCCTTCCACAGGGTCACGTCGAGCCGGTGCAGATTCTGCAGCGCATCGGCTACGGTGTGGTGCGCGGCGACCTGCATTAACAGCCCCACCAGGCCCGAATATGAATCCAGGTCCGCCAGTAAGATCGATTTCTTCGAACCCTCGCGGAGATGAGCCGCCGCATGACAAGCGAGCGTAGTGGCGCCGCAGCCGCCCTTGGCGGCCACAAAGCCCAGCACGCGTCCGAGCGATTGCAGCTCCGGCTCGCGGCGCCGGCAGGACTCCGCTATGCGCTGGCACGCTTCGGCGAAGGCGCCTTCGAAAGGCGGGTAGACGAATTCGCTGGCCCCCGATCGCATCGCCTTCAAGATCGCGTCCGGTTCGGCGCGACGGCTGACTGCGATTACGCGGGGCGCCGCCTGGAGCGACACGATCCGCTTCAGAGTCTCGCCGATGTCTTCCGAGAGGCCCTCCAGTCCGAGCACCAGCACGTCGGGCTGTGAGCGCTTCACCGCGGCTACTATATCCGCCGCGTCGGCCGCCCAGCAGTCTTCGTCGGCGATGCCGGCGGAAACCGCCGCCAGGGCTTTCAGGACCTCTTCCCGGAGGGCCGGATCTCCAATCGCGACCGCGACCGAAAAGTTCATTTCGCGGTCCTTGCCGGCGGATTGCCCTTCTTTTCGATGAGGGTTTCGGAGGGAACTCGCTCGACGGCTAAGGGGGCGGGCCCGGAAACGTGGCCGTTCGAACCGCCCGGCACTTCCGCCGGCGACCCTTTCAGAAACTCCTTAGGCATCGGCAGTTCCGGTCGGGGCTGTCCCGCAGGCAGAGGCTGCACCAGTTGGGGCGTGACGACGATCAACAGTTCGGTGTTGTTGCGATGCGTGGATCGCGATTGGAACAGTCTCTTGATCAGGGGTATATCGCCCAGGCCGGGCACTTTGTTGAACTCATCGGTGAGGCGTCTGTCGAGCAGACCGGCGATGGCGAAACTCTGTTCGTTTTCGAGCTCGATGTCGGTGGCGATACGGCGCACGGCCAGGCCCGGTATGTTGAAGCCCTGGTAGGTGAGCCCATTGGCGTAGTCCAGAGAGCTGACCTCCGGAGCGACGTGCAGCTTGATGGTGCCCCGCGGCGTAATGGTTGGCGTGAAGTCCAGGCGAACGCCGAATTCGCGGAATTGAATCGTCACCGCGTTGAATCCCGCGCCCCCGCTTTGCACCACCGGATATGGATACTCGCCGCCGGCCAGGAAGCTGGCCTGTTTGCCATTGGTCGCAAGCACATTCGGTTCCGCCAGGATCTGTACCAGGTTCTTCGCCTCGAGCGCCTTGATGGTGGCTCCCAGGTTCAGGTCCGGCCGGTAAAGAAATACGTTGAGCGCATCGGAGATATTGAAAATGGCGCTGTGGTTGTCAAACTGCTTGGGTGTGGGCGGGTTGAACTGCTGGGTGGTAATGCTGCCGGGTGTATTGGTCCACCCCGTGCTGAACAGGTTCATTCCCAGTTGCGTGCTGGCCGCCCGATCGACATCCGCGAACCGCACTTTCAACAGGATCTGCGGCTCGGCCGCCGGCGTTGCCACGTCCAGAAGATTCACGGTCTCTCCGACCGTGCCCGCGATTGCCAGAGCCCGCTCGGCAGCCGTCGCGCTCTTAACCGTGCCTCGCACCACCACCGATTTGTCATCGAGTTCGACATCCACGCCCTCGCCGACCTCGGCCCGAAGCCTGCGCCGCAACGCATCCAGGCGTAGGCTGGACGGCTTTACCGTCACGTCGAACGAGAGGCGCCCTCCGCCGTTGCGCTGCCAGATAACGAGCGTCGTTTCGCCCGGTCCCTTCGCATTGAGCACAACTTCCCGATTCGAAACCGCGACCGCCTCGGCGACCTCGGCAGCTCCCACCAGCACTCGCTCCACGTCCACCGCGCTCTCGATAATTACCGACTTCCCGACGGTGAGCTCGATCGGGGAAGCCGTATCGGCAGGCGCAGCGTGCAACTCCGCCGCCATCACCAGCGCCGCTATGAAAATCGTCTTCATTGTTCCTTCTCCGGTTTGCTTTCTGCCTGGACTGCCACCAATTCGCGCTTCTGCCCGTTGATTACCAGGATGCGGGGCGGCTCCACTTTGGGCGCCGGCTCCGTCACCGCCGCGGGCTTGGAAACAGGCGCCTGGGGGGGGCTGACCTTGGGCCGCTTGATCATGCGCCGTTCCGGCTCGCCCCGCAGAAGCTGATTGAGCGAGATGCCGCCGGTCCGGTTGGAGGCAGTGTCCAGCACATTGCGCAGCACTAACTGAATGCGCGTCTGCGCGCCCGCCAGGCTGAGAGCCTCCGCCTGCGCGGGAGACACCAGCAGGTTGACCACTTGCACCGACGCCGGCTTTCCCTGCACATCGCGATCGGTGTTCTTGCCGGCCGAGAGAACTTCTATATTCTGAAGAATCGTTCGGGTCACCACTTCACTCGCTCCCGGCGGCGTCCCCGAAGCGAGGACGTCCACGTGCATGCCCGGCAGTACAAATCCCGAGACACCGACAACCTCATCCACCTTCACGGCGACCGCCCGCATTCCCGGCGGGATGGTTGCCGCCAGACCCGCGCCAGCGCCCATTGCCGCAAGGCGATTCTCGGCAAACGGCTCTCCGCGATTGACTACCGCGACAATCCCCCGTCCAACCAGGTCCTCACGGCGCGCCACCCAGCCCGCGCTGACGGGTCCCGGCCACTCGACCGTGCCGACGTCGCTTTCCGCCAGCAGGTCTCCGATTGCCAGGTCGCGAGCCGCCACCAGCACCGCCGTCGTCGAGGGCGATCGCCGGGAACCCTGCGCCCGCGCCGAAATGGTCCGGTAAACTACCGTGCTTGCGGCCAAGGCCGCAAGAATCGCAAATAAGATCACCGTCAAGAACCGTCGTCGCATTGTGCCTTCTCCTTACCCCGACAACCGCTGGCTGAGCTCCGTCCAGACTTCATCGATCACCGAGCGGAAGTCCGTCAATGCCGCTATCGTCGCCAGTGCGATCAGACCCAGCAGCATCCCGTACTCGACCAAATCAGAGCCTTCGTCGCAGTGAAACACTCGCTTCCACATCGCCATCTACCTCCAGAGCGGGGAACCAGGGGCCTGAGGGCATCAGACCCCCCCTTAACTGCTTACTGCTTCTTCATCGCAGCCTTGACTTCGGTTGCTGTGTCCGTGACACCGCCGCCGATGCTGGTGCCCAGGGTGGTGAAGGCGGTGACGCATGCCAGCACAACCAGTCCGATGATCAGACCGTACTCCACCATGTCCTGCCCATCTTCTTCGACAAACACACTCTTCAAGAACGACATTTTGATTTCTCCTTTTTCCTTAGTTAATTGCGCGATCCTGGGATCGCGAAAACCTGTCTTATTTGAATTGGTACTCAGTTACTGGACGGAAACACGCGACGACGCCCGCTTCACGAACGACATCTTATGTACTGCTGCGTCGACGCGCAGCGCCGGCCCGACTGCTTGCGTGCTGATGACTGACGCCGCGCACTCGAGAACCCGTGGCCCCCATTTCCCTTTGAAGGGCACTTCCAGTGCAATCGTTACTTCGGCGCCCGGGGCCAACCACTCGGGACGGGAATTCGTCCACGCCATGACGGAATCCCGTGTCACTACTTCCGTGTACCCCGCAGCTACCTGCTCTTGCCGGGCGTTGAGCTTCACCGTGCAAGGAAGCTTAACTCCGCTCGAATTTTTCAGCGATCCCTGAAGCACACTTGCGAATCTACCGGAATTGTCGCGAGGTTGCTATGTTGCGGATTGTCAGCAGTACGTAAGATTGCGAGTTTGTGGTCCTTACGCTGAAGTACTACTGCCTGCGGCGGCTAAGGTCCGAATACCACTTTGGTTATAAGAGGAACCCACTTACAGTACCCATGGAGCTGGAGTACCTGGAAATTGCGCCAGATCCGGCTTATGATCCAAACGTGCTCTCCAAACGCTTTAAGGTGCTCCTGTTCTCCGACGAGCCGCAGTTAGTCGCGGGAGCAGCCGGCCTGCTTTCGACGACTGGTGAATTCGACGTCGTTGTGGCGCCGCCAGACCTGGCCGAGCTGCTGCCCGCCGTGCGCAGGAATCTGCCCGATCTGATCGTCATCGACGTGACCCCGGTGACGACTCTCAACCTGCTCTCGTTGCTGCACGAGGCGACCCCCGCCGCGCATCTGGTCCTGTGGGCGCGGTCCTTTTCCGCCGAAGTCAGGGCACGAAGGCAGGAGCTGGGGATCGCCGGTTTCCTGAATCGAACGTTGTCCAACCCCGAATTCATCGACAGCCTTCGGCGGATCGCGAATGGCGAAGCGATGGCCCATGCGGAGGCGCCCGGCTACTCCACGAACGTCCGGCTCACTCCACGGGAGAGTCAGTTACTCAGCGTGCTGGCGCAAGGGCTGAAGAACAAGGAGATCGCCTCCTGTCTGTCGATCACGGAAAACACCGTCCGCATTTACCTGTCGCGCCTCTACCAGAAAGTGGGCGCCCGCGACCGGTACGAACTGGCGCTGTTCGCCTGGAAGAATGCCAACTGCGGGCAGGCGGAATGGGACGGGCCCAACGCTTTCGTGACCCGCCGGGAAGAGGAGCGCGCGCGGCCGATCCTGCGATCGCTGGTGCTGGTGGAGCCCGCCCGTCGCCGCGGCTACCCCGACGTGGCACGCGCGGCAGGCATGCGATGAGGAAGTCTGCGGCCATGGGGAGGCGGGGATCGCAGATCGTTGAAGCCAGCCTCATGCTGCTACCGCTGCTCGCCCTCGCCCTTCTGGCCTTGGATGCGGCCTGGGCTGTGTTCATCAAGGGCACGCTCCAACAGGCTGTCCGCGAGGGCACCCGATACGGGGTGACCGGGCACACGACCGCCGAAATGGCCGCGCGGGTCCGGACCCACGCACTCGGACTGCTCGATGGCGATCAGGCAGCCACGCTGGCGATCAACTGTTGGCGGCCAGGGTATCCCAAGCCCAGTCCACCGGACGCCGCCGGATGCGACGCCGTGGGCAAATTGATCGAGATCTCGGTTACTAACTACCAAATCCAGCCCCTTTCGCCGCTGCTACGCTCCCCGACGCCGATATCGGTGACCGTTTCTTCCGCGGACGTCCTGGAGGCAGTTCCATGAGGTCCAGGCCAAAACGCCATTCGCGCGGCAGCACCCTGCTGGAGTTTGTGCTCGCCTCCACGTTCCTGCTGGTTCCCCTGATTGTCGGGACCGCCACCGTCGGCTTGTCGCTCTTGCAGAACATCGAGGTGGTCCAATTGAACCGCGATGCCGGCAACCTATTCGCCAGGGGCACCGATTTCTCTCTCCCGGCCAACCGCAGCCTCCTCCTGCAACTGGCCAATGGTTTGCATATCAGCGATTCGGGAGGAAGCGGCGCCATCGTGCTGACGGTTATTCAACGAACCGGCGCGAATGCCGTGTGTCTACGCCGGCTGGTTATCGGTAATCCCGCGATGGCGGCCAAATCCAGCCGCTTCGTGAATCCCACGAAGTTTATCGATAGCTCCGGACACGTGGACACGGCGGACCCGAGCGCCAATGCCGACGCGTTCCTCAATACCTTCGACATGGATCCCGGCGAGACTGTTTACATCGCCGAAACCTATTTTCAAACGCCCGACTACGACTGGCCCGGCCTGCTGAGCGGCACCGGAATCTACACCAGATCGTTCTTCTAAGACTCTCATGACCCGCAGGCAAAAGACTCGCGGAGTAGGCGTAGTCCTCTCGACCTTGTTTCTGGTTATGCTGATTCCGATCGTCGGCCTGGCCATTGACGGAAGCATCGCCTACCTGACGCGGGCGAAACTCTCTCGCGCGGTGGATGCTTCGGCCCTGGCCGCGACCCGTGCGTATAGCACCGGACAAGACGTCGTGGATGTGGCCTACCGCTACTTCGATGCCAACTTCCCGGCCGGCGAGTGGGGCAGCCTCAACATTCGGCGCACTGCCACTCCCGCTTACAATCCGACGACCAGAGTCCGCTCGGTGACCATTACCGCCAGTCTGGACGCGCCCCTGTACTTCATGCGCATGCTCAACCACAACACCGTGCACGTGGCCGTTACCGGGGCCGCCCAGCGCCGCGACGTCAACGTCATCCTGGTTATCGACCGTTCAGGATCCGTGCAGCGCGGCCATAACGACGGTGTGATCAAGAACACGCTCAAAGACTTCGTAGCCAATACTCCGGTGAGCAGTCCACCCGGACATTCGGTGTTTGTCAACGGCAGCGATGTTATCGGCATGGTTAGTTACGGGGGCTCCTGGAATCTCGACCTCGCGCCCACTAAGGACTTTCGTCCCGGCATTTCCACTGCCATTTCCAACATTCCCTTCGGCAATAACGCGACGAATACGGCCGAGGGCCTGTATCAGGCCTACCAGCAGTTGTTGCAGATACCGGCCACCGTTCCCAACGGCGACATCGAAAAGGCCCTGAATGTCATCATCCTGTTGACCGATGGGCGGCCCAGCGCCTTCACGGTAAACCTGGATATCGCCGGATCCTGCCTCGTCCCAGGAACTAAGACGGGGTTCATTGCCGCCAATGTCGGATCGGGCAGCGCCTGGCCGCCTCCCACTACCTGGGGAGGATCCCAGGGGGGCTCCTCGATTTGGACTTACGGGCTATTCAAGCCGCATTTCAGCGTTCTCGATGCCAACTATGGCGACGCCGGTACAGTCAACATGGACGCACTTAGCAGCGCTGGATGCCACTTCTATACCGATGGCGGCACCATACCCGGCTCTTACCTTTACCTGGACACCGGATCGTTTCCCGCCAGCGATATTCACGGTAATTCCAGCACGGGTCCGATCTACCCGGTTAGCATTCGCGACATCAATAACCCGCGCGCTGTCCGGTACGCTTCCTTTAATACCGCGGATAACCAGGCTACGGTTATCCGCACCGATGCCCTGCGCAAGCCGCTGCTCTTCGTAATCGGCCTGAATGAGCCCACCAGCGAAGAGCCCCTGGACGCCGACTGGCTCGCCCGGGTGGCCAACGATCCGAACTACAAGGACCGGAACGGCAACAGCGTATTTCAAGCCGGACAGTCCGAAGGCCTGTACTTCAACGTGGACGGCGAGGGATTGCCGGCGGCGTTCCAGCGGATTGCGTCGGAGATTCTCCACCTGAGTCAGTGAGCGATCGAGCCATGCGCATCCGCATCCTGTACCGCAGCGACTCAGAGTGGAACCCGTGGGGCGCCACGCTGTTGTCCGTGGTGGTGCACGCCCTGTCGCTGCTCGTCATCGTGACCGTCGTTTCCGCCCTGCGCCCGGAACCCGCGAGCTGGTTCCACGCGGGACAGACCGTCCAGTACATCAGTTTGAAGTCGCAGCCCGGAACTCTGTTTTGGACTCCGTCCGGGTCGGCTGCGCCCGCTCGACCCGAGACCCCGCCGAAGAAGACAGCGACACTCCCCACGCCGGTTTCCCACGGAGAGGCACGCGCCGCTGACGACCGCTTGCGGCCCGGCGGCCCGGCCAGCGGACCAGAGTTGCCCTTTACTCCAGAGCCTCCACGCTTCCTCGAACTTCTGCCGCCAACGCCGGTGAGCGAATTGCGCGTGGTGCATCCCGCGGATAGACGTTACCCGGTCGTTCTCTCGCGAAACACGGCGCCCGACGGCGCCCCCGAATCGTTTCACGGCCGCACCGTCTACACGGTGTATTTGGATGTCGGGACCCGCAGCCAATGGCTGTTGCACTACACGGGCGCGGTTCCCGCCGTCGAGGTGTCGGGAAACGTGATCCGGATCGGGGCGCTCGAATCCATCGAAGCGCCGTATCCGCAAGTCACCGTCGTACCTCCGGGCGGCTCCGGTAGCGTCCGGCTGCTGGTGAGCGGGATTCTGGATTCGGAAGGAAGATTTCGCTCCCTCCGTCCTGCCGGGCCGGCCGGCGAGGCTGTCGATCTCCTGATGGCGCTGCTGGAACGCTGGTCATTTCGCCCTGCCAGGAAGCGCGGCGTGGCCACCGCGGTTGCGATCCTGCTGGAAAGGCCGTCCGAGAATAACTACTGAGCGGCGGCTTTACCGGCGGCTTTGGCCCGGGTTTCCGCTTTGCGGGCCTCCACGTTGCGTCTCAATTTCCGCAACAAAGCGGCATAGTTCTCGAGGGTGGCTACCAGCGGGCCGGGATCCTGCAATTTCTCCGCAATGGCCAGCGCGAGTTTGTAGTTGCGCTCCGCTTCGAGGTCTTCACCGTTACCGTCGAGCGCCGCCGCCAGGTTGTTCAGGCTGGCCACGGTGACCTTCTCCCGCAGGGCCACGGACCGGCGGTAGAGCGGCTCGGCCTCTTTGAACTTGCCCTGTGCCGCGTACACGACGGCGAGATTTTCAAGCGTAGTGGCCAGGTCCGGATTATCCGAGCCCATCATCCGCTCCCAGATCACCAGCGAACGGCGGTAGAGAGGCTCGGCATCGGGATAGCGCTTTTGCAGGTAGTAGAGCATGGCGAGGCGGTCCAGGCGAGGCGCGATGTTGGGATGGTTGGGGCCGTCCGCGCGCTCCTGGATGGAGATCGCCCAACGCAGCGGCGCTTCGGCGGGTGCGAGGTTCTTCTGCTCCATGTAAACGGTTGCCAGGGAGTCGAGCACCGGAGCGAGGGCGACATCTTCGGAACCGAGTTTGGACTGCATGATGGAGATGGCGCGCCGGAGGTTGGGCTCGGCCACGGCGAAGCGCTTTTGGCCGATGTAGAAGCCCGCGAGCTCGGTGCAGTCGTGGGCGAGGTCCAGGCTGTCGGTGCCGGCGGTTTCTATGCGAATCGAGATGGCGCGCTGAAATTGCCGCTCGGCCTCGGGTATGCGTCCCATGGCGGCGTAGAGGTTGGCAAGCGTTTTGAGATCGGGAATGATGTCGGCACTCTCCGGACCGACGGTTTTCTCGCGTATCTCGAGCGAGCGAAGGTAGAGCTTCTCGGCATCGGTGTTCCGGCCCTCGGCGCGATAGAGGGCCGCCAGGTCGTTGAGGAACGGAACGAGCGCCGCGCTATCGGGCGCGGTTTCGGTCTCGCGGACGGCCAGCGCATTCTCGAGCAGAGGTTCCGCCTCGGCGTATTTTCCGGCCGCGATCAAGGAGTGGGCTGCCCGGCTGCGAGAGGTGGCGCCATCCTGCTGAGCAAACACGGCCCAGGCACAGCAAAGCAGGAGGGCGGCGGGGCGCGTCACAACTCAAGCATAAACAAACAGAGGGCCGTTCGGAACACTCAGTGTTCGCGGAGGGCTGCGCGGGCCCGCCGGTCGAGGCTCTCGGGGCGACTGGCGGTGCACCTTTCGGGCGGGGATGCGGGTGGACCGGAGACGGCGGCGGCGATGGCGTCCGCGCTCGTGAAGAGGGCCGTTCGGAACACCTCAGTGTTCGCGGAGGGCTGCGCGGGCCCGCCGGTCGAGGCTCTGGGGGCGACTGGCGACCGGAGAGGGCGGCGGCGATGGCGTCCGCGTCGTGAAGAGGGCCGTTCGGAACACTCAGCGTTCGAGGAGGGCTGCGCGGGCCGGCCGGTCGAGGCGCTGGGGGCGAGTGGCGGCGCACCTTTCGGGCGGGGATGCGGGTGGACCCGGAGACGGCGGCGGCGATGGCGGTCCGCGTCGTGAAGAGGGCCGTTCGGAACACTCAGTGTTCGCGGAGGGCTGCGCGGGCCCGCCGGTCGAGGCTCTGGGGGCGACTGGCGGCGCACCTTTCGGACGGGGATGCGGGTGGAACCGGAGAGGACGCCGCGATGGCGTCCCGCGTCGTGAAGAGGGCCGTTCGGAACACTCAGCGTTCGAGGAGGGCTGCGCCGGCCGACCGGTCGAGGTTCTGGGGGCGACTGGCGGCACCTTTCGGGCGGGTGGACCGGACACGGCGGCGGCGATGGCGTCCACGTCGTGAAGAGGGCCGTTCGGAACACTCAGCGTTCGCGGAGGCTGCGCGAGGCGCCCGGTCGAGGCTCTGGGGGCAACTGGCGGCGCACCTTTCGGGCGGGGATGCGGGTGGACCCGGAGACGGCGGCGGCGATAGCAACGCGGCTGGCGCAGGGCGTTCGTGGTCACCGGGGCGTTCCTGGCTTGCTTTGGGTGTCGGTAGCAGCCTCACAGCTCTTCCGGCGCACGGCATTGCGGGCACAGTCGGCACCCGGGCCGTGGACCGCACGCTCGACGGGACGCACTCCTTCGCGCCGTCTTTCCGATGCGGCAAGTGGAACCGGTGGAGGCTGTCTGCGCGCCGTCAGATTCGGCCGAACTGCCTCACGGCTTCGCGCAGGGATTTGAACTTTTCGATGAACGGGTACATGCGGTGCTCGGTATCGTCCATCTCCTGGGCCTTCTTGAGGATCTCGGCGGCCTTGGCCTTCGGGATCACGACTACGCCGTCTTCGTCGGCCGAAACGATGTCTCCGGCTTCGATGCGAACCCCGCTGATGGTGACCGGCACGTTCTTGCCGGCAAAACGGAAGTGGCCGATGGTGGTGGAGGGAACGATGCCGCGGCTGAAGACCGGGAACTGGATGCGCCGAAGCTGGGGAGTGTCGCGGATGCCGCCGTCGATGACCGCTCCGGCGAGGCGGCGCATGTGCATGGTGGTGCCCATCAGGCCGCCCATTGCGCCGTAGTCCAAGCCGTTGCCGAGCGACATCACGTACACCGATCCGGCGGGCGCCTCGTCGATGGCGTCGAGCATGCCTTGGGAAGCGGCCGCCCCCTCCTTGTGCTCTTCCGCCTTCATCAGCACGGTGGCGGCCGGTCCGGCGAACTTGGTGGTGAACAGGGGCCGGAACTCGTGCGAGAGATAGTTTTTCTGCCCGAGAATCTGCTCCATCGCGTCGGCAACGGACGCCACCTCGGTGGTGAGGAACCCGTCCACCAGCGGGTCGGCGGCAGGCTGCGCCATCAGCCAGAACGTGGCGGTCGCGGTGACTGCCGCGATCCCAATCAGAGTGCGTTTCATCGGCAAGGTCCTTTCTGATTTCAGGCTTTGGGAGCCCATTCGGAATTGTATCCGCCGTTACCAGCCGTCGCAATGCTCATGTACTCTCGCTATGATGGTGAGGATGCACGCCTCCCTCGCGCCGCGGATCGCCGCAGTGTTTTGCCTCGCGTCCGCTGCCGCAACGGGACAGCAGCCCGGCGCCACCTTTCGCACCACGACGCGCCTGGTAGAAGTCAGCGTCACGGCGCTCGACAACAAGGGCCGGGCGGTGACGGGGCTGGACCGGAACGACTTCGAGATTCTGGACGGCGGCAAGCGGCGCGAGATCGCGTTCTTCCGTTTCGACGCCCAACCGGTGCCGCCGGCCGCTTCCGCGCCGCTGGCTCCGGGCGCCTACTCCAACCGCGATGAACCGGCGGACGGGCGGCCCTGGAACGTAACGGCACTGGTGCTCGATTCCCTCAACACGCCGCCCGAATCCAACGCCTGGGTGCACGCGCAGTTGATGCGCTTCCTTCAGGCCATGGCCCCGGAGACCCGCGTCGCTATCTACAAGCTGGGCGGCAAACTCGAAGTGCTGCACGACTTCACCAGCGATCACGAAGCGCTGCGCGAGAAAATCCGGAAAGTGTCGATCGGGATGCCGCTCGAGAGCATCGTTCCGATCGACCAACTGGCGGTCGAAGCGGAGGAAATCCTCCAGAACATGAACAACGACCCGGACATCGCGTCCATGCTCGAGCAGAATATCGAAGCGATGATGCTGGCCAATGCGGTGGCGCAGCGGGACCGGCTGGAAAATTCGCTGGCCGCCATGGAGGCGCTGGGCAAGCACCTTTCCCTGATCCCCGGCCGCAAGAACCTGATCTGGATCACGGCCGGTTTTTCCATGTTGAGCGTTACCGGAAACATGGGGTTCGGTCCGCGGGGCACCATCGAGAACTACGAGGGCAAGGTTCGCGCCGCATCGCAGCGGCTGGCGCAGGACGGAGTGACGTTGTACATCGTGGACTCGGCCACGCTGAAACCGCCGTCGATCTCCGATTCCTCGGTGAAGCAGTCCACGGCGCCGCCCGGGCGCGGCCGCTTCCAGCCGCAGGTGGAGACGGCCCAACTGAGCGCCGATCCGCATTCCACGATGGAGACGATGGCGGCCATCACCGGCGGCCGCTACCTGTACAACACCAACGACATGATGAGCGGCTTTCTCGAGGCCGCCAACGACCTGCGCGGCAGCTACACGCTGGGCTTTTATTCGAACGACACGGACGAAAAGTGGCATTCGCTCAAAGTGAAGGTGAAGCGATCGAATGTGCGCCTGCGCCACCGCCAGGGGTTCATCGCGGAGAGCGACCCGGCGGCGGACACTCCGGATGCCTGGCGGAACACCGCGTTGAACGGCTTCGGTTCTTCCACCATTCCGCTCACCGCCAACTGCAAGGCGCAGGGCGGCGAGGTCGAAGTGGATTTGCAGATCGACGCGCACCCGCTCGAATTCCACAAGGAAGGCGACCTGATGGTCTCGCAGCTCTCCATCATTTTCGCCGACAAAAGGCCTGACGGTTCGTCCCACGAGACGACCATTTCGGCCAGCATCCGGATTGCGGAGCGGGACATGCCAGAGGCTCTCGCGCAAGGCCTGCGCTACGCGCACAAATGGACGCCGGCTAACGCCATGCTGACGCGGGTGGTGGTGAGGGACCGGAATTCGGGGAAGTACGGCACGGTGGACCTGCCCGTACGGCGGATTCTAAACCCCGGCGGCTGACACCTGTCCCACGGCGCGGCGCGGCATCAACACCGAGAAGGCGAGGCCCACCAGAATCACCACGCCGCAGCCGATCACGTTGTACCAGAGAAAAGAGATGTCGGTGAATCGCGCGGAGGCGAAGATGGCCACTTCTCCCGCGACGACACCCCAGAAGGCGCCGTTGCCGTCCACGCGTTTGAAGAAGACCAGCACGAAAACGCCCAGCAGCCCGCCGTAGAAGAGCGAGCCAAGGATATTGACCGCTTCGATGAGCGATCCGAGATTCTTGCCGAGTCCGGCTGTGACGACGGCGTAAATTCCCCAAAACACCGTGAAGACTTTGGCGGCTAACAGGTAATGCCGATCGGAAGCGCGCCGCACCGCATAGCGGCGATACACGTCGATCACGCTGACGGTGGCCAGGGAATTAATCTCGGACGAGATGCTGGCCATGGCCGCGCCCAGGATCATTGCAATTATCAACCCGACCACGCCGGCCGGCATGTAATTCGTCACGAAGGTCAGGAAAATGTAGTTGGTGTCGTTGTAACCGCCGCCCTCGGCGTGGCGGGCGAGGTCCACGGCTTCGCCGCGGGCGGCGGCGAACTCATCCTCGGTGCGCCGGTATTCGGATTTGGCGTTCAGGCGGGCAGCTTCGTCGGTGCTGCGGGTGGCGGCAACCAGTTGCGCCGCCGCATTCCTGCGCTGCTCGAAGGCGGCGTCGTAGCGGGCCTCGATGCGGGCATAGGCGCGGTCGGCGCGGATTGTGTCGAGCGCCGTCTGCTTGAAGAGGATGGGGGGTTTCTCGAAGGTGTAAAAGGCAAAGATGACGGCGCCGATGCTGAGGATGAACATCTGCATCGGGATTTTGGCGAGACCGTTGAAGATCAGCCCGATGCGGCTCTGCGCGATCGAGCGCCCGGTGAGGTAGCGCTGCACCTGGCTCTGGTCGCACCCGAAATAGGCGAGGGCCACGAACATTCCGCCGAACAGGCCGCTCCAGAGGTTGTAGCGGTCGCTCCAACTGAAGGAAGTCACCACGGCGTTCAGGCGCCCCGCCGCGCCGGCTACGGTGAACGCATCGCGGAGGCCCATCCCGTGGGGGAACAAATAGAGAGCGGTGGCCATGGCGGCGACCAGCCCCAGGGTCATCACGATCATCTGCGGAAACTCCGCCCAGGTGACCGCCTTGACGCCGCCCGAGGCGGTGTAGAGAACCGCCAGCGAGCCCATGATGGCCACCGTGTACGTGTCGCGCCATCCGAAAATCACGGTCAGCACGATGGCCGGGGCGTAGAGGGCGATGCCGATGGCGAGGCCGCGCTGGATCAGAAAAATGACGCTGACCAGGGCACGCGTCTTCGGGTCGAAACGCTGTTCCAGAAATTCATAGGCCGTGTAGACGCGCGCGCGGTGAAACATGGGCACGAGCACGGCGGAAACCAGGATCATGGCCAGCGGCAGTCCGAAGTAGAACTGCACGAATCGCAGGCCGTCCACGTAGGATTGGCCGGTGGTGGAGATGAAAGTGATGGCGCTGGCCTGGGTGGCCATGATGGAGAACGCCATGGCGTACCACGGCATGGTTTTTCCGGCCAGCAGGTACTTGTTGACATTGGTGCTGCCACGGCCGCGCCACATCCCGTAGGCTACGACGGAAGCGAGTGTTCCGCAGAGGACGCACCAGTCGGCAAACCTCATCGGCCGGGGCCCGCCAGGAAAAGAATCTGAATCGGCATAGAGGTGAGCGGGACGCCGCGAATGGGCGGCGTCCCCGAAGTGGCTGGAGGCGTTTTATTTTACGGTGATTGGGACGGAGGCGACGTGGTTTTCCCACTCGAGCTGGAGCTTGCCGCGGTTCCCGCCCGTGCTCGAGAGGGTGTACTTCAGAACCTCCACCGGGGAGGACGGCTTGGACATGGTCATCTTGACGCGGCCCAGGTCCTGCCCCTGGTTATAGGTCAGGCCCCACTGTCCGGTCTGCTTGTTCACGACCAGTTCCCAGTTGTTTGGATCCTTCACGTTGACGAAAAGGGTGTAGTCGCCCTTGGGAACGGACAGGCCGCCCAGGTCGAGATCGGCGTCGGTGTGGAGCGACGTGGCGGAATTCGCCCCCGCGCGCCACACCGGATACGTGGCGTCTTTGCTCACCAGTCCGGTGTCGCCGAAAATCTGGCGGCCGCGAACCGAAGGAGCGGAATACTTGATGGTGATGTTCTTGCCGCCGATGGTAGCGGTAGTCTCCGCCGGCGGACTTTGGGCGAACACGGATCCGCCCAGAACGATGAGCCCCATTGCGCAAATGAAAATCGTTTTCATCCTGTATTTTCCCTATATGACGGCCGGTCGCGCGGTTTTCACCGGTAACGCCGGTCCTGTCTCGTAACGGTTCTTCTTCCCATACTCTACAGCATCGGGCTGGGCGGCCCAGGACAAACCATTGCGGACCGGATTATCCTGAACAGAGGAGGCGCCATGGAGCGAACCATTTCTTTCCGGCTGAACGGCAAGCCTGCGCGCGTGACGGTGGAGGACACGCGCATGCTTTTGTGGGTCCTGCGGTCGGACCTGGGCTTGACGGGCACCAAGTACGGATGCGGCGAAGCGGTGTGCGGCGCCTGCACGGTGGTGGTGAACGGAAAGGCGGTGCGTTCCTGCTCGACGCCGGCCGCCGACGTGGCGGGCAAGGAAGTGCTGACCATCGAAGGGCTGGGGGAAACGCAACTGCACGCCATCCAGCAGGCGTTCCTCAATCACAACGCGTACCAGTGCGGCTTCTGCACGCCGGGCATGATCATGAGCGCCTATGCCCTGCTCAAGAAGACTCCGAAGCCGACCGAGGCGCAGATCCTGGCCCACATGGAGGACAACCTGTGCCGGTGCGGGGCACACGTGCGGATTGTGGCGGCGATTCAGGAAGCCGCCGGAAAGGTGGGTGCGTGATGGCGAACGATCTTCACAGCCGGCGCGACTTCCTGTTTACCGGCGCGGGACTGGTGCTGCTGTTCAGAGTGCCGCCGGATGCCGAAGCCCAGGGTCCGATGGGCGGCGCCGCGGCCGACATGAACGCCTTCATCAAGATCGGCGAGGATGGGCGGGTGACCTGTTTCACGGGCAAGGTGGAGATGGGACAGGGGTCGCAGACGTCCCTGGCCACGGTGCTGGCGGAAGAGCTCGACGTGCCGTACGACCGAATCGATATGGTGACCGGCGACACCGAGTTGTGCCCGGACAATGGCGGCACTTACGGGTCGATGACCACCTCCCGCACGGTTCCGGAACTGCGGCGGGCGGGCGCGGAGGCGCGCGCGGTGCTTCTGGCCATGGCGGCGGAACGGCTGAACGTTCCCGCGGAGCGGTTGCGCGTGAATGCGGGGGTGATCGTCGATTCGGGCAACGCGGCGGCGTCCATCACCTACGGGCGTTTGGTGGAAGGCAAGCGCATCGAGAAGTGGATTCCCAACAGTCCCGTGAAGTCTTATCGCGACTTCCAGGTGATCGGCAAAGTGCTTCCGCGCAAGGACGCGCTCGAGAAGATCACCGGGAAAGCGAAATTTTCGGGCGATATCCGGCTTCCCGGCATGCTGTACGGCAGCATCCTGCGCCCGCCCGCCCGGGGCGCGACACTGAAGTCGGCGGACACTTCGGCCGCCGAAAAGATTAAAGGGGTACGCGTGGTGCGGGAAGGCGACCTGCTGGCAACGCTGCACGAGCGGCCGGATATCGCGGCGGAAGCACTGGAGGCGGTGAAGGCCGAGTTCACGCCGGCACCCGCGGGCGCCACCGACACCACCATTTTCGAAGCGATGGTGAAAGCAGCCGGCGAACCGCGCAAGAGCGGCACGGGCAGCATAGCGGAGGGCGAAAAGGCAGCCGCCACCGTGGTGGAGCACACCTGGCTCAACAGCTACGTGGCCCACGCGCCGATTGAAACCCATACCGCCACGGCGCAGATGGAGAACGGCAAGCTCACGGTCTGGGCCAGTTCGCAGGCGCCGTTCACGGTGCGGGATACGCTGGCGCGAGCCCTTCAGTTGCCGCGCGAGAAGGTCCGGGTGATCGCCGGACTGCTGGGAGGCGGTTTCGGAGGTAAGTCAGACAACGGGATGTACGCGGTGGAAGCGGCGCGGCTGGCGATTGCGGCCGGCAAGCCGGTGCAGGTGGCGTACACGCGCGGCGAAGAGTTCTTCTACGATGCCTTCCGCCCGGCCGCGGTGATGCAGGTCCGCTCCGGAATCGACGCCGCCGGCAAGATGGTGTTCTGGGATTCGTTCATCATCGGTCCCGGCGCGGATTCGGGAAAGTTCTTTTACGACGTGCCGAACTATCAGACCGCGGCGGCGGGCGGCTGGATGGGCGCGGGCGGCCGCGGACCGGCCGTGCAGATCCACCCGTTCCCGGTAGGACCGTGGCGCGCGCCGGCAAATAACAGCAACACGTTCGCGCGGGAATGCCAGATGGATGTCATGGCTGCGAAGGCCGGGATCGACCCGGTGGAGTTCCGCCTCAACAACATGTCGGACCCGCGCATGCGCCGGGTGCTGGAAGCGGCGGTGAAGCAGTTCGGCTACCGCCCGGGCAAAGGGCCCACCGGCCGCGGCGTGGGCGTGGCCTGCGGCATCTACGCCAACGGCTACGCGGCCAACATGGTGGAGGCCGCGGTGAACCGGGCCACGGGCGAGGTCAAGGTAAAGCGCGCCCTGACGGCGGTGGACGTGGGGGTGCAGATCAACCCGGAGGGACTGCGCCAGCAGTGCGAAGGCTGCGTCACGATGGGGCTCGGCTACGCGCTGAGCGAGGAGATCCGCTTCCGGTCGGGCGAGATCCTCAGCAGGAATTTCGGCGATTACGAACTGCCCCGGTTCTCCTGGCTGCCGAAGATCGAGACGGTGCTGGTGGACAACCGGGAATTGACGGCGGTGGGGGCGGGCGAACTGTCCATCGTGCCCATGGGCGCGGTGGTGGCCAATGCCATCTTCGATGCCGTGGGCGCGCGGGTGGAACAGCTTCCCGCGACGCCGGCGCGAGTCAAAGCGGCGCTCGCGAAGGCGTAACGGCGCTACAATAGCGGCAATCGGAAGCGGGGATCTCGAACTCGGAAAGGAGTTGCGCCCCGCATGCGCACGCACATCGCACCGATCGTTCTCGGCATCGTTCTCGCCGGCATCGCCGTGACGGGCCTGATCGGCCAGTCGCCCAATCCTCCCGTGGTAACCGGGAACGCCCGTGTGGACAAGCTTCTCAGCCAGATGACGCTGGAAGAGAAGATCGCGCTCATTCACGGCGGGGCGGAAGCTCAGCCGAGCGGCATCGGCGGAGCCGGCACCTGGCCGGGGCTGCCGCGCCTGAACATTCCCTCGCTGCGCCTGACGGACGGCCCTCCGGGCATTTCCCTGAACGTGTGGTCCACCGGAATGACAACCACCATGGGCGTGGCGGCCACATGGAGCCGCGAGACGGCGAAAAAGAACGGGATAGTCATCGCGCGCGACGCCAAGGCCATGGGCCAGGACGTGGTGCTGGAACCTTTCGTCAATATCGTCCGCGATTTTACCTTCAGCCGCGCCAGCAATACCTTCGGCGAGGACCCGTTCCTCACCGGGCAGATTGCCGCGGCGCAGATTGCGGGCACGCAGGGCGAAGGAATCATGTCGCAGATCAAACACTTCGTCGCCTATGAAGGGGGGAACGACGTAGTGGTGGACCCGCAGACGCTGCGCGAGATCTACATCGCGCCATTTGCCGACAGCATCGGCATCGGCGTCTCTTCCATGATGTGCTCGTATAACAAGATCAACGGCCCCTACGCTTGCGGGAACGGAGAACTTCAGAACAAGATATTCCGCGATGAGTACGGGTTCAAGGGGTTCAACACCTCGGATTGGGGAGCGACCCACGGCACGATGTTCGTGAACGAGGGCCTGGACATGGAGATGCCGGGCGGCACGTTCTTTGCGGCCGTTCCCGGACAGGGACGCGGCGGGCGGGGTGCGGCCGGTGGCGCGGCACCGGGAGCCGGCGGACGGGGCGCGGCAGCAGGACCGGGCGGCGCGGCGGCGGCCAATCCCGGAGGCATGCAGGGCTTCATGCCGGGCTCGATCGCCGGCGGGATGCCGGAAGAGCGGGCTGCCGGCGGCGAAGGCGGGCGCGGCGGACGTGGAGGCGGAGGCGGACGCGGCGCGGGCGATCCGGCGCCGGCGGGTATGCTCGAGGCCGTGAAATCGGGACTGGTCAAGGAACAGACGATCTCCATGGCGGTGGGACGCATCCTGGTGCAGATGGACAGATTCGGTTTCCTCAACGGCAAACAGAAGCACACAATTACTCCGGCCGAACACGCGCTCAACGCACCCATCGTGCAGAAGACCGCGGAGGACTCGGCCACGCTGCTCAAGAATGAGGGCAACGCGCTGCCGCTGACCACAGCCGACCTGGGCTCCACCGCCTTCATCGGGCCCACCGGCGGCGTCCTGGTATCTATCGGGATTTCCGGTGAGCGCGCCATGGGCCTGCCGGACCACCAGGTGGGACCGGTGCCGGCGCTCGAGAAGATCGCGGGCCGCAAAGTGACGTACGCCGCCGGCAACGATTTCGACGGCACTCCGATTCCGGCGTCCGCGTTCGGCGGCGGGCTGCAACGGACCGTCACCGGATCGGGCCAGACCCAGACGGACGCGCAACTGAATTTCACCAGCGCCAACGCCAAAGCGCTGCCGGCGGGCACCTCGTACAACTGGTCCGGCACGCTGAACGTGGCGGCGGACGGCGAGTACACGATTGCACTCCAGTCGCGCGGAACGGTGGCGACCATGACCATCGACGGCGTGGCGATGGGCGGCGGAGGCGGACGCGGTTTCGGAGGCGGGCGCGGCGCGTCCGGTCCTCCTCCGCAGCTTCCGCCCTCGGTGGGCAGCCTGAGGGGAACCCATCCCATCAGCGGCAACATCACGCCGACGGCCGACCACCTGAATAACTCGCGTACCCGCCTGGAACTCAAGGCCGGCGCGCATCCCATCACCGTCACTACCACCGGAGAAGCGTTCGGGAACCCCGTGCAGGTGCGCCTGGCGTGGGTGACGCCGCAGCAGGAAAAAGCCAACTACGACGCCGCGATCAAGGCCGCCCGCGAGAATAAGAAAGCGGTGGTGTTTGCCTGGGGCCGCGACAGGCCACAGGTGTTTCAGTTACCCGACAATCAGGACAAGTTCATTTCCGATATCGCCGACGCCAACCCGAACACGATTGTCGTTCTCAACACCGCGCTTCCGGTCGCCATGCCCTGGCTGCCGAAAGTGAAGGCCGTCCTGCAGATGTGGTATCCGGGCGACCAGGGCGGTCCGGCCACGGCCAATATCCTTCTGGGCAAGGCCAACCCGGCCGGACGCCTGCCCATCACCTGGCCGGAACGCATGGACCAGATGGTGGCGCAGGATCCCGCCAATCACCCGGAGCGCACCAACAGCGGCGTGGAGGGAAAGACCACGTACACGGAAGGCATTTTCGTCGGGTACCGCTGGTTCGACAAGCAGGAGATCAAGCCGCTGTTTCCGTTCGGCTATGGGCTTTCCTACACGACGTTCCAGTATTCCGGGCTGAAGGTGGCACGCGCCCGGGACGGCGGCCTGGATGTGACGTTCGGCATCCGGAACACGGGCAAGGTGGCGGGGGACGAGGTGCCGCAGGTGTACCTGGGCGCGCCGAAGAATGCGCCGGCCGGGCCGATGTTCGCGGTGAAGGCGCTGGCGCAGTTCGACCGCGTGACCATACCGGCGGGACAGACCAAGGCCGTGAGCCTGCACGTTGAGCCGCGGCGGTTGCAGTACTGGTCAACGGCCGCGAACAAGTGGGAGACGGCGGCGGGAGCGCGAACCGTGTTTGTGGGCGCTTCGTCCCGCGATCTCCGGCTGCAGGCAGACACCGACATGAGCCGGTAGACGCCGGGTACGCGATACTGAAATCGGTGACTTTCGAGAACGTGGCGGACAACCTCCGCGAGTCGTTTCGCGTGATCGCGGCCAGCCGCAGGGTGGGCGAGGTCCGCGAACTCCAGGGTGTGAGCATCGCTTCGGCGGCGGTGGCTTTTCAGATGTTCAACGCGGCGTTTCTCTCCGCGCCCGTCTCGAGTCCAGGGGAACTGGCGCAGCGCATCCTGCTGCCGGCGCTGTACTTCAACTCGCACGGGCTCGGCTGGGCCTACTGGGTCTGCGAGGATTTCATCACCGAGCCCCGGACGCGCCGCCGGTCGCGCCGGATCTTCGAGGATTACGGGCTGCGCCACTCCGTCAACCTTCCCGGTATGGTGGCCGAACACATTCTGCCGCCGGTGAAGCCGTCGCCGCCGATGGTGGTGAAGCGCGTCGGGGATTCGGCCAGCCGCGACGACTTCTGCGCCATCGGATCGGTCTGTTTTCATGTGCCTCCGATTTGGTTTCAGGAGGTCTTCGACAGCGCCGGAGTGTGGAACGGCTTTGCCGGGTACGTGGGCTATGCCGGGAATGTGCCGGTGTCCACCACTGCTATCGTCATGGGCGGCTCCGCTATCGGCGTCTACAATGTGGCCACCCTGCCGAAGCACCAGCGGCGCGGATACGGAGAGACGGTCATGCGGTACGCGGTGGACGAGGCGCAGCGCGAGCACGGGGTGGAACGCGCGATCCTCCAATCCACGCCCGCCGGATTGCATCTTTACGAACGGATGGGATTCCGGACCGTCACGCAGGTGTCGGTCTACTCCACCTGAAGGCCGCCGCCAGCGATCAGACGTTCGATGGCGACGATGTCCTTGTGGAACGCCCGGTCGCCCGAGATGGGCGCCGAGACCTCGCGGATGCGGGCGCGGACGGCTTCGAGCGCGGGGCTCGAGCGGAGCGGCGCCAGCAGGTCCAGGGCGCGGGCGGCGGCCAGCGCCTCGACGGCCAGCACCGCACGGGTGTTGCGCACGATGCGCTGAAGCTTGGCGGCGGCGGTCATCCCCATGCTGACGAAGTCCTCCTTGTTGCCGCTGGTGGTGATGCTGCCGGTGGAGGCGGGGTGAGCCAGGACGCGGTTCTCGGCCACCAGCGCCGCCGCGGTAACCTGCGTCATCATCAACCCGGATTCGAGGCCGGCGTGTCCGGCGAGGAAAGGAGGAAGCTCCTCGTTAAGCGCGGGATTCACGAGGCGGTCGATACGACGCTCGGAGATGCCGGCGAGCGCCGACAGCGCGATCGCGAGAAAGTCCAGTTGAAACGCGAGCGGCTCGCCATGGAAATTGCCGCCGGAGAAAATCTCGTCTCCGAAGATCAGGGGGTTGTCGGTGGCGGCATTGAGTTCGATGGCGAAGACGCGGCGGGCTTCGGCGAGCGCGTCGCGCACTGCGCCGTGCACCTGCGGAGCGCAGCGGAGCGAGTACGCATCCTGGACGCGGCGGCAGCCGATGTGGGACATGCGAATCTCGCTGCCCTCGAGCAGGCGGCGCAGGCGGGCCGCGCTTTCTTTTTGCCCGGGATGCGGGCGGGCGTCGTGAATGCGCGCGTCGAAAGCGCGGGGCGTCCCGCGCAGGGCATCCAGGGTGAGGGCGCAGATCACGTCCGCCGTGCCGGTGAGGATGTCCGCGGCTTCGACTTCCAGGCAGCCCACGGCCAGCATGGCCTGGGTGCCGTTGATCAGGCTGATGCCTTCCTTGGGGTGCAGTTCGACGGGCTCGATGCCGGCGCGGGCAAGCGCCTCGCCGCCAGGCAAATTCACGCCGTCGAATTCGGCCTCTCCTTCGCCGATCAGCACCAGGGCGATGTGCGCCAGCGGCGCGAGGTCGCCCGAAGCGCCCACGCTGCCCTGCGAAGGCACCACCGGGGTGACGCCTCGATTCACCATCTCGCACAACCGTTCCGCCACCAGCGGCCGGATGCCCGACAGGCCCTTGGCCAGAACGTTGGCGCGGATCAGCATCATGGCGCGGACCACGTCGCGCGCCAGCGGTTCGCCCACTCCGGCGGCGTGCGAGCGGACCACGTTGCGTTGAAGCCGATCCAGGTCCTCGCGGGGGATGCGCACATCGGCCAGCAGCCCGACCCCGGTATTCACGGCGTAGATCGCGTCGCTGCCGGCGGCCAGGCGTTCGATCAGGGCGCGCGAGGCGTTCATCCGGGCAGCAGCTTCCGGCGACAGCACGACATGCGACGTGCATTCCCGCGAGGCGGCGCAGACGGCGGCGATATCCAGCCGCTCGCCATCGATTTCGAGGTTCATTCCGTTCGTCAGTGCCGCTTGGGCCGCGCGGCTACCAGTTGATCGATATTGACGAGTTCGGTGGGATAATCGCCCGTGTAGCAGGCGTAGCAGTACTCCGCCTTATCGTCGGCCACCGCCTTTCGGAGGGATCCGAGCGAAAGATAGGCCAGCGAATCGGCCTCCACAAAGCGGCGGATTTCCTCCACCGTGTGGCTGTTGCCGATGAGCTCGCCGCGCGTGGGCGTATCCACACCGTAGAAGCACGGAGAAATCGTCGGCGGGCAGGAGATCCGGACGTGCACTTCGTGCGCGCCCGCCTGCCGCACCATGCGAACGATCTTGCGGCTGGTGGTGCCGCGCACGATGGAATCGTCCACCAGCACTACGCGCTTGCCCTGCAACAGGTGGCGCACCGGATTGAGCTTGAGCTTGACTCCGAAATCCCGGATGGCCTGCGACGGTTCGATGAACGTGCGGCCTACGTAATGGTTCCGAATAAGGGCCTGGCGGAACGGCAGGCCGGATTCGGAAGCGTATCCGATGGCGGCGGCCACGCCCGAGTCGGGAACGGGAACCACCAGGTCGGCGTCGGCGGGCGCTTCCCGGGCGAGCAGGCGGCCGAGTTCCTCACGCGATTCCGCTACGGCCCGGCCGAAGACAATCGAGTCCGGCCGCGAGAAATAGACGTGCTCGAAAGCGCAATGCGCGCGCGCCTGCTCCGGCGCCCAGCGCTCGCGCGTAACGCCTTCGGGCCCCACAATGATCATTTCCCCCGGCTCCACATCGTGCAGGTAGGCCGCGCCGATCAGGTCGAACGCGCAGGTTTCCGAGGCGAACACGTGGCATTTGCGGCCGCCGGAAACTTCCATCTCGCCGACCGCGAGGGGGCGGAAGCCGTGCGGGTCGCGCGCCACGATGATGCGGTCCTGGGCCAGGAAGACCAGCGAAAACGCGCCTTCGAGGTGCAGCAGCGCCTCGCGCAGAGCGCCGGCCAGGGTCCGTTCCGAGGAGTGCGCCAGCAGGTGCAGGATCACTTCCGTATCGCTCGACGCCTGGAAGATGGAGCCGCGCCGCTCCATGTCGCTGCGCAGTTCCGCGGCGTTGGTGATGTTGCCGTTATGGGCCACTGCCACGCGTCCCTTGTTGCAAGCCACCGAAAACGGCTGCGCGTTCAGAAGCACCGTGTCTCCGGCGGTGGAGTAGCGGGTGTGCCCGATGGCGAGATTGCCGGGCAAGGTGGCGAGAACGGGCTGGGTGAAGATATCCGCCACGTGCCCCATGGATTTGTGCGCGTAGACCTCGGCGCCGTCGGTGGTGCAGATGCCCGCGCTCTCCTGCCCGCGGTGCTGCAAAGCGTAAAGGCCCAGATAGGCCAGCTTGGACGCTTCCGGATGGCCGTAGATGGCCACTACCCCGCATTCCTCGCGAAACTTATCGAACATAGGATTCCAGCGCGCCCTCGTAAGCGGATTTCAAAGCGGCGATCTCCCAGGCACCCAGCGTGAAGTTCCGCTGCCGGACTTCGATTCCCTTCTCAATTGTAACGCCCACCACCGGCGCCTCCACTTCAAACTTGCGAGCGATAGCGGCCACGCGTTTTGAATCGGCTGTCGAAATCAGTACACGGGAGGGCGCTTCGTGAAACATCAGCACCTCCGGCCGCAGGTTGCTTTCAAGGTCGATCTGAGCGCCGATTTCCGCGGGGCCGAAGGAGCACTCCGCCAGCGCCACCGCGAGGCCGCCGTCGCTGAGGTCGTGCGCCGATTCGGCCAGCCCCTCTTCGATGATGCGCCGGATGGCGTACTGCACGCGCTGTTCGTATTCGAGATCGAGCGCCGGCGGAAGCCCCCAAAGCTGCTTCACAATCTCCTTGGCATACTCGGTGCCGCCGAAGCGGATATCGTCGCAGACGCCCACGCCGCCAAGCAGGATCACCGCGCGTCCGGCGTGGCGGAACGAGGTGGGCACGGGCATGGCCGTCTTCATCAACCCGACGATGCCGAGCACCGGCGTGGGAAAGATGCCCTCGCCCAGCGTTTCGTTGTAGAGGCTGACATTGCCTCCGGTGATTGGCGTATCGAAGAAGCGGCAGGCATCCGACATCCCTTCGATGGCGTCCACAAGCTGCGCCATCACCTCCGGCCGCTCCGGGTTGCCGAAATTCAGGCAGTTGGTGGCGGCCACCGGCCGCGCGCCCACGGTGGAAAGGTTGCGGCAGGCCTCGGCCACGGCCAGCGTCGCACCCTCCCGCGGGGAGAGGTAGCTGTAGCGCCCATTGCCATCGAGCGCCATCGCGATCGAAGTGCCTGTCTCTTTGATGCGGATAATGGCCGCATCCGCGCCGGGGCCGGCCACCGTATTGGTGCGGACCTGAAAATCGTATTGCTGCCAAATCCAGCGCTTGGAGCAGAGGTCGGGGGCCGCCAGCAGCAGCGGCAGTGCCTCCTGGACGTCGGCGGGAGGCAACTCCGGCGCTTCCATGGGGACGCGGCGCAGAGGAGTGGTGTACGGCCGGTCGTAGAGCGGCGCTTCATCGGCGAGCTCGCGATTCGGAATCTCGGCCACGACCGCGCCGTGATGCCGCACGCGCAGCCGTCCGTCTCCGGTCACCACGCCGACTTCGGAGGCCTCCAGACCCCACTTGCGGAACACTGCGTAGACTTCCTCTTCCCTGCCCTTTTCCGCCACCAGCAGCATGCGTTCCTGCGACTCGGAAAGCATGATCTCGTAGGGCGACATGCCGGTTTCCCGCTGCGGCACACGGTCCAACTCTATTTCGATGCCGACCTCGCCGCGGCTGCCCATCTCGCAGGTGGAGCACGTCAGCCCGGCGGCGCCCATGTCCTGAATGCCGACGATGGCTCCGGTTTGCATGGCTTCCAGGCAGGCTTCGAGGAGCAACTTCTCCATGAACGGATCGCCCACCTGGACGTTGGGCCGCTTCTGCTTGGATTCCTCGGTAAATTCGGCGCTGGCCATGGAGGCGCCGTGAATGCCGTCGCGTCCGGTGCGGGCGCCCACGTAGATCACCGGGTTGCCCACGCCGGCGGCCTTAGCGTAGAAGACGTCTTCCTTGCGGCACACGCCGAGCGCGAACACGTTCACCAGCGGGTTGCCGTCGTAGCAGGGCTCGAAAATGCATTCGCCGCCCACCGTCGGCACGCCGAAACAGTTGCCGTAATGGGCGATGCCCGCTACCACGCCGGCCAGGATGCGGCGGTTGCGCGCGCCCGTGTCCGGATCGTCCGGCCGCCCGAAGCGGAGCGAATCGAGCACCGCGATGGGCCTCGCGCCCATGGTGAAGATGTCGCGCAGGATCCCGCCGACTCCGGTGGCCGCGCCCTGGAACGGCTCGATGAAGCTCGGGTGATTGTGCGATTCGATTTTGAAGGCGATGACGTAGCCGCCCCCGATGTCGATGATGCCCGCGTTTTCTCCCGGACCCTGCACCACCAGCTTTCCGCGAGTGGGTAACTTCTTGAGGTGCAGGCGCGAGCTCTTATAGGAACAGTGCTCGCTCCACATCACGCTGAAGATGCCCAGTTCGGTGTAGCTCGGCTCCCGCCCGAGAATCGCCACGATTTTGTCGTACTCGCCCGGGGTCAACTGGTGCTGGGCGATCAGGTCCGCCGTAATGGTTCCGGCGCTCATGCCCGCACCGCCACGCGCAGCATCGACTCGAAAACGGTGAGGCCGTCGCTCGATCCCATCAGCGCCTCGGTGGCCCGTTCCGGATGGGGCATCATGCCCATCACGTTGCGTTCGCGGCTGAGCACGCCGGCGATGTCGCGCAGCGAGCCGTTCGGGTTATCGAGGTAACGGAACGCCACGCGATCTTCGGCCTGGAGTTCGTCCAGGGTGGGATCGTCGGCGTAGTAGCAGCCTTCGCCGTGGGCGATGGGCATGCGCAGGATCTCGCCCTTCTGCGCGGCCGCGGTAAAAGGCGAGTTGGTGGTTTCGGTGCGGAGATGGACGTCGCGGCAGACGAATTTGAGGCTGCGGTTGCGAATGAGCGCGCCGGGGAGCAGACCGGTTTCCACCAGGATCTGGAAGCCGTTGCAGATGCCGAGCACCGGACCGCCATCGGCCGCGAAGCGCTTGACGGCCTGCATCACGGGCGAGAACTTGGCGATGGCCCCGCAACGGAGGTAGTCGCCATAGGAGAAGCCGCCGGGAAGAATCACCGCGTCCACGTCGCCCAGATCGGCCGAATCGTGCCAGATGAACTCGGCCCGTTCGCCAAGGTTGCCGCTGACGGCGAAGAAGGCGTCGTGATCGCAATTGCTGCCGGGAAAGACAATTACACCAAATTTCATGACAAATGTTCTGGGGAGGCACTCCTATTTTACCGCGTGCGGGAGGGGCGCCGCTTGACCGGGGAACCGCAAACAAAAAAGCGGCCCGCCGCGCGGGTCAGCGCGCGCAAGGCCGCCTGGAAAACTGCGCCGTTAGGGCGGGTCTAGGTAGTCGCCTTCTTCGCCGTGACCTCGCTCGTCTGGGGTCCGTTCTGGCCTTGGCGGGTGATCTTCAGCTTCATTTCGTTCCCCGACACGGTGCCTTCGTATTTCTGGGTCATAGTACCGTTTTGCGTCTCGCGAACGACGTCGAAGGAGATATTGCTGCCATCCACCTTGCCGTTCTTGATTTCAATCGGGGTCGGAGCCTGGCCACCGCCGCCGCCACGTCCGCCCATCGGCTGGAGAACCGTGCCGGTGAGATTGGTGCCATCGGCTTTTAGATCCAGCGTGACAACGCGAGGCGTGCCGCCTCCGCCACCACCGCCACCGCGGCCAACCTGTTCAAAGGTCCACTTGCCGGTTACCGCATCGGCTGCCATCGCCGCCAGCGCCGCCGCAAGCAGAATCATACCTGCCAAAAGCACTTTCTTGGTCATGTGCGTCTCCCTTACCGTGTAATCATATCCGAAAACGATTTTTCGTGGGGCAGTCTTAATTTCGTCTCAATGTGGGCGGATTCATACCGGGACCGGGCGGCACCAGGCGTGTGCGGATTTCAGCCTGTACGGCAAAGTAGTCGCCGGAGGGCGGCGTAAGAGGGGGAGGGCCGGCTTCCCGGACCTTGTTTCGAAGCGCCGCGAGGCGATCCTCCGCAAGGGCGTGGGGAGTCCGCGCGAGATACGAAAGGAGCGCGGCGGGATCGTAGCCGGCCCTCCGCAGGGCGTCCACGGCGCGGGAATCGGCTGCCTGTTCCTGCTGCATCGGCGCCGCCGCGAAGCCTCCGCGCATCATCAGCCCCATCCTGCAGGGGGCGCCGAGCATCACCAGCGGCACCTTGCCGGCACCAATCTCGATCGATCTTTCCGCATCGAGACGTCCGGCCGAACGTTCCATGGCCTGAGCCAGCATGCCGGCGAATTCCGCCTCGCTTTCTGCCGCATCGAACAGGGCGGCGGAAACGAAGATGAATCCTCCCGGCATCGCCGCCGGTTCGTGGGTCGGGCCGCATCGCTCCTCGAGCACGGCGCGAACGGTAAAAGGAAACGGGGCATCCGGCAGGCTGGCCGACAGGCGTGCGGTAAGGCGATCCAGGTAGCGCTGCACCAGAGGGCTTTCGAGCGGCGTGGCGGATTTTACAAACTCTGCAGCCACGCGCTCGCCGAGCGCCGCTTCTTTCTCGAGGCTGAGCCTGCGCTCCTGCGCGTTCAGGGCCAGCACCGCGAAGAGCGCTGCTGCCGTCAGTCGAACCCGCATACTGCCAGTCGGACGAAATCGCCCGGCCAACGGGTACGGCTTATTTCTTCTCCTCGGCTTTTTTCGGCGCCGGCGCGGGCCTCCGATAGACCGTCTCGAAGTCGGGCTTGGAACCGATGCTGACCGAGTTCGAATAGCTGGTGTTCCCCGTTGCCGGCCGGCTTCCCATCGGCGCCGGCCGCGTATCCGGCGGCTCGGTTTTGGACTTGCTTTCGGTGGTGACACGCGAACCCTTGTCGGGACGGGCGTCCAGCCGGTCGATGATGTCCCTCTGGATCGCCACCTGTTCGTTCTTCACCACTACCACCACGCTCTCGTCGCGCGCTTCGTCGAATTTGGCGAGAACCGGTTGCGCCGTACCTTTCTTGAAGATGCGCACCTCCGTGCCGCTCCGGATCGCCTTCACTTTGTCCCAACTGTCGGCCGCCGTAAGTGCGCATGCTGCCGCAAGCAGCAGGATCATTCGTTTCTTCATCGTTCGCTCCTATCCGGACAGCGCCTCTGCCCGCTTTCGCATCTCCTCCCAGGAGACGTTCTCCACGCGCGTGGCGACGAACCACAAATGGCCGAACGGGTCCCGGATCTTGCCCGCGCGGTCGCCGTAAAATTCGTCCTTCACGGGGCGCAGCAGCACGGCTCCGGCGGATAGCGCCCGCGCCACCACCGCGTCCACGTCTTCGACATATATATGGATGGTCACCGGCGACCCGCCCACGCTCTCTGGCGCGAGCGCATCGTGCGGCGGAGATTCGTCCGACAGAAACAGGCTTGAATTGCCGATCCGAAGTTCGGCATGTCCGATCGTCCCCGACGGACCCGGCAATCGCGCTTCTTCGACAGCGCCAAACACGTTCTTGTAGAATTCGATGGCCGCCGCGGCGTTCCGAAGCGCCAGGTAGGGTGTGATCACGGGCTGATGTTCGGGCAAGGGCGGCACGGCGCTCATTTCGCTATCTATCCCCCCTTGCGTCAGTCTAACCTTTTTGACCGGGAGACACCGATGAGAGAAGACCTCCGCTACGCTTTTCGTTCGCTTCGAAAATCGCCCCGCTTCGCCTTGGCTGCCATCGCGGTCCTGGCGCTCGGAATCGGCGCGAATACGGCCATGTTCAGTGTGGTTTATCACGTACTGCTCAGCCCGCTTCCCTTCCCCGACTCCGCGCGCCTGGTCTTCATCGAAGAGAGCAGCCTGCGGGATGGCTCCACCAGCCCCACCGCTCGCGCGACGTTTCAGGATTGGCGCGGTCAGTCCCGCTCGTTCGAATCGATCGCGGCGGCCGAAATGTTTGGAGCGTCGCTGACCGGCGGCGACAGGCCGGAGGAGGTCGATGGCCTGCATGTCTCAACGTCGCTGCTGAAGGTGCTGCGCTCGCAGCCGCTGATCGGCCGCGGCTTCGATGCGGGCGACGAAGGCGCGCGCGTGGTGCTGCTGAGCTATACGCTTTGGCAGCGCCGGTTCGCGGGCGATGCGACGGTGCTGGGACGGACGATCACGCTGAACGGCGAACGCTATCAGGTGATCGGCGTGATGCCGCGATCATTCCGCTTTCCTCCATTCTGGGCGGTGAAGACAGAGCTGTGGGCGCCGCTGGAATTTTCGCCGAGGCGCATGACGGACCGCAACGGCCGCTCCCTGCGCGTATTCGCCCGGCTGAAGGACGGAACCACGATCGAATCCGCGGCCGCTGAAATGGGCGGCATCGCGCAGCGTCTGGCACAAGCCTATCCGGATTCGAACCAGGACCGCGGAGCGCGTGTGACCGCGCTCGCCGAAGTCACAGTGGGACGCGTGCGGCAAGCGCTGGGCGTGCTCGCCGGCGCGGTGGCGTTCCTGCTCCTAATCGTCTGCGCCAACGTGGCCAACCTGCTGCTGGCGCGTGCCGGCGGACGCCGCCGCGAGATCGCCCTACGGCTCGCCCTGGGAGCAGGGCGGGGACGCCTGGTCCGGCAGTTGCTGTTTGAGAGCGTGCTGCTTTCGGCCGCGGGCGCGGCTTGCGGCATCGTGCTCGCATCGTGGGCGCTGAGCGCGCTGGCGGCAAACATCGGCGAGGCCAGCCGCTTCGCGCTGCCCCGATTTCAGGAGATCGGGATGGGCACAGCGGTGCTCGCCTTCACCGCGGCCATTTCGTGCGCCACGGCGATCCTGTTCGGCATGATCCCGGCCCTGCGTGCCTCGCGCCTCGATCTTCACGCCGCGCTCAAAGAGAGCGGGCGCTCCTCGGAAGCGGCCAGAACCCCGCTGCGCCGCCTGCTGGTGGCCGGCGAGGTGGCGGTTTCCCTGGTGCTGGTGGCCGGGGCGGGGCTGATGCTGCGCAGCCTGACCCAGCTTGGGCGTGTGGACGCCGGCTTCGACCCGCGGAACGTCTTGACCATGCGGCTGGTGCTGACCGGTTCGCCCCAGGCCGCCACCCCCGAACGTCGCAACGCCTTCTACAAGGAGGCGCTCGAACGCGTGCGCGCCGTGCCGGGTGTCGAGTCCGCCAGCGGGATCAATCACCTGCCCCTGGCCGGCGACCTGTGGACCTTCAGCTTTGCCGTAGAGGGGCGTCCCGCGCCCGCACCTTCTGCACGGCCGCAAGCCGCCTTTCGTACCATCTTCCCCGGCTACTTCCGCACTATGCGGATCCCGCTGCTGCGCGGCCGCGACATCGACGAGCGGGACACCGGCTCGGCTCCCCGCGTGGTCGTGATCAACCAGACGATGGCCGCCATGTACTGGCCGGGCGAGGACGCTCTGGGAAAGCGGATCCGACTGGGCAGTTCAGCCGAAAATCCCTGGTACACGGTGGCGGGAATCGTCAAGGACTCCGGGCAGGCGGACTGGGGCGCAACGCCCGCGGCGGAATTCTACTTCCCGCAGGAGCAGAACCCCGAGGACATTCAGCGGTACCTGACCCTGGTGGTGCGCACGGCGCGCAACCCGCTCGGCGTGGCCACGGCGGTGGAAGAAGCCGTCTGGTCGCTGGACCGCGACCTGCCGCTCGCGAGCGTGCTCTCCATGGAACAAGTGGTGGCGCGCGCGCAATGGCAGCCACGCTTTTCGGCCACCCTGCTCGCGGGTTTCGCGGCCATGGCCCTGCTGCTAGCCGCGGTGGGAATCTACGGCGTGATGGCCTTCGACGTCAGCCGGCGCACCCGCGAAATCGGCGTGCGGATGGCCCTCGGCGCGCGACCCGCGGACGTGCTCCGGGATGTGCTCCTCAGCGGGGCCAGGCTTACCCTGGCGGGAATTGCGGTGGGGACCGCGGGAGCGTTCGCGCTGACCCGCTACCTGGGATCGCTGCTGTACCATGTGAGCGCCACCGACCCGGCAGTGTTTGCCGCGGCCGCACTCGTTCTGGTCGCGGCCGCTCTGGCGGCGGTGTGGCTGCCGGCGCGGCGGGCAACCCTCGTGGATCCGGCCATCGCGCTGCGCGGCGAGTAGCCGCCGCCTCAGTGCGTCAAGGCGTAAAACGTCAGCCGGCGCCCGCGCGAAATCGGCGTCCGCATGCGGGCCGACGTGCTCGCGCACCCAGCTGACGCTGGCGGGACCGCGGGCGCCTTCGCCACCTGCGATCTGGGTCGCCGCTCTACCAGGTGAGCGAAAGGGCAGTTGGCGAGTAGCCGCCGCCTCAGTGCGTCAAGGCGTAAAACGTCAGCCGGCGCGGCGCGCGAAATCGGCGTCCGCATGCGGGCGGACGTGCTCGCGCACCCGGCTGACGCTGGCGGGGACCACGGGCGCCTTCGCGCTCACCTGCGATCTGGGTAGCCGCCGCCTCAGTGCGTCAAGGCGTACATCACATAGTTGATGCCGATGTGGTAGGCCATGGTGGCATAGCGCTCGGGATATTCGGGAATATCGGCCCACTCCCAGGCGTCGCCCAAGTCCTGGTTGAAGCAGATGGCGACGACGATGCGCCCCCGCTCGTCGCGAACCCCGCGCCAGGCCGGGTAGGTGCCGCCGCGCTCGATCTGGCTCCCGTGCACCACGTTCAGCCCAGGCACGCGAAAACGCTCCTTGATGTCGTAAACAGTGTGGAAAATGGGGTCGGCGATGTCCAGATCCTCGGCCTGGTGCCCCGGATAAACCTGGTTCACGCCGGCCATGAAGTCCGCCCACTCGCGCTCGTTGTGAAAATCGTCCACCATGAGGAAGCCGCCCCGCTCGAAGTACTCGTGCAGCCGCGCGGCCTGCGGCGGGCTGATCACCCAGTCCCCGACTCCCACCGCGTAGAGCATGGGGTAGTTGAACATCTCATCGGAATCGACGTCCAGGATTTCTTCCACGGATCGCGCGTCGATGCGGGTGAGACGCCGCAATCCCACCAGAAACTGGCGGTCGGACTTGTTGGCGTCCACACCCCACCGCGAGCCGTAAAAGCGGTCCCGGTTGGAACGGTAGCGCAGCCGGCCCCAGGCGAATTCCGTCTTTTCCCAGGCATCCGGCGGGTCGGCCGCCGGGTTCTGCATCTCCCGCTCGTACATCGCCCAGCGCCGGACGCCCCGGCCCTGCTGGGCGACCGCCAGGGTGACGGCGAGAAGCGCTGCGGCGAGGCTCCGGCGGACGGTCATCGACTCTGATTTTACGCCGTCTGCCGCGGCCGGTGAACTCAGAACTGGATGCGGGCCACCAGCTGCCCCGTGCGCGCTCCGTTCAATCCGTTCACGACGTTGATAAACCCGAACCCGCCCGTTTGCCGTCCCGTGTTGTCGAAGGTCGGCGTCTGGTTGGGATTGCCGGATGTCGGGGCGGGAAGCGTCACCCGGTTGAACGCGTTGAACAGGTCCACCCGAACCTCGAAGCGCAGTCTTTCCTTGATTGGGAACGAGCGGCCGACGCTCAACTGCTCGTTGGCGTCGCGCACCCACCGGTAGTTCGAATACGAAGGCGCCGAAAAGCCCCATTGTCCCTGCGTGACGTCCTGGAACGCGGCCGGGTTGAGCACCTGCGTGTCGCGGTTGGGGTCGATGCAATGGCAGCCCGGATCGAGGTTGAAGAACGGCTGTCCGGGCACCACGTTGAATCGCGTGTTCTGGAACGTGTAGGCGGCCAGGTTGGATGCCACCGAAGAGGGCACCGAAATCAGAGCGCCGCTGCGGTAGGTCAGGATTCCGCCGAACAGCCAATTGCCGGTGACCGCGCGCACCAGTTTGTTCGAGGTCGCGCGCGGCGTGCGGTAGTTGAACGCGATCACCAGGGTCAGAGGCCGGTAATCGGTGGCGAGCGACCTCTGGTTCGCGCGGTTGAACCTGTCGTTGATACCGCCGCCGGTGGTGCCGCCATTGCTGGCGCCATTACCGAGGGCCAGCGTCTTTTGCCAGGTGAAGGAAGAGGTCAGGTCCAGCCCGTGCGAGAAACGCTTGGCCAGTTTGGCCTGGAGCGAATCGTACCAACTGCTGCCGAGCGGCGCCCACGTCGGGTTCAGCGAACTGGTGAACTGCGGGAACGCGCGGATCGCCTGCGCCAGGGTCCGGTTGGTCGGGTAGCCGTCATACGGGGCGAAGAAGCCGCGCGCCTTCACCAGCGGATCGCTCAGGTTGCGGGTCAGGAGGTCGCGGTCGGCCGCGTTGTTCAGGTCCAGGCCGAAGGCTGCCAGGCGATTCGCCGGAGTTGAAATTCATCGAGCCAAGATTGTTGGCTTCTTCCCAAACGCCGCGATTACCGACGTATGCGGCTTCGAGCGACCAGTTCGGGAACAGTTCACGCTGGATCGCCACATTCCACTGATTGATGCGGGGCGGCCGGCCCCCGTGAGGATCGTACGAGTTGCCCACTCCGCTGGCGACCGTACCCGGGGTCAGGCCGAGTCCCGGGTTGAGGGTCGGGGTGTACAGCGCGGCACGGTCGTAAGTAAGTCCGTTGCGCAGGAAAGAGGCAGCCTGCCCGACCGCCGGACTCGGCACCTGGTAATTGTCGAAGCCGACGCCCAACAGGGTCTGGTTCGTGACATACCACCAGTTGGGTCCCGGCCCGTACGACAGTCCCCAACCGGCGCGGATCACGGTCTTGGGGTCGAGTTGGTAAGCAACCGACAGGCGCGGCCCGATGGCGTACGGGTAAGTCGTGGTGAAGGCGCAGTTACACCGGCCCGGCCCGTAGCCTTCAAATTTCACGGCTCCGAGCCGGCCCTGCGCGGACGGATTCGGCACGTCGGGTCCGAACATGCTGTTGCGGTAGTGAATCTCGTGGCCCACACCCTGCAAATCCCAGCGCACTCCGTACTCGACCGTAAGTTTTCGCGATAACTTGACGTTCCCTGTCCTGCACATACAGCGACCAGAAGTTCTTGCGCCATTGCGGATCCTGCACGGCGTTGACCTGGGCGCTGGAGGTCATCCCGAGCAGGAAGCTGGCATAGTTCATTCCCACCGAACCGCCGGTCAACGTATTGCCCTGAAGCGCGGGCTGGCCGGTCTGCGCATTGCTGAAGCCGTAGATGCCCTGCGCGCCGCGGGTATTGCGGTCGGACCACATTTCATTCCCGAACTGCGCACCGGCTTTGTAAGTGTGACTGCCGTGAACCCAGGTGAGGTCGAGCACGAGGTTCAGCTTGTCATTCCAATAGTCGTTGGCGTTGCTCGGTCCCATGCTGAAGTTCATGCCGCCGAAGTTCCCGTGTTGAGACCGGTCAGGCGCGGGAACCCGGCAGGATCGGTAGTAGCGCCCACCAGCCCCAACTCTTTCACCGCGTCGAACTGAAGGACTTCCGGCTTGGAACTGTCCGGATTGTTGAAGCGCAGGAATCCTGCGCCGGCGTGCACCAGGAAGGTGGGGGTCACGGTCCGGTCCACATTGAAGCGGTAAGTGTGGCCGGTAGCCGCCTTATCGCGCTTGGCGCTGATCGGATACGGCAATGGATCGTTACCGGGAATGTCGTTCGTCGATTGATACGACCAGTAAACAGTGAGCTTAGGTGAGCGACCCGATGTTATGGTCCAGCTTAAGACTGGGCAGGTTCTGCACGCGTGGGTTGGTAAGATCGTAAGTCCAGTTATTGATCAGGTCGGTCGTATCGGGGGACGGGAACAGGTTCTGAATCTGAGAGCAACCGGATCGAGCAGGTTCTTCGGAATCATGTTCTGCGGGAACGGCGTGCGGTAGACGCGCCCGCCGATAGTCTGTTCCGTGCCGGGATCGTAGATGACGTTCTCCAGCACGGCATTGCCCAGCGGGTCGGTCCCGATCCTGCGGTTGGTGAGCGCGGCGCTGAAATCGCCGTTCCGGTAGGCAGCCGTGGGCATGGTTCCACGCAGGCCGTGAGACACGGTCTTATTTCGAAACGCCTCGAAATTGAAAAAGAAGAACGTTTTGTTTTTGCCGTTGTAAACCTTGGGAATGTAGACGGGCCCGCCTACGGTGCCGCCGGCGTCGGTTTTGCGATCGCGGTCGCGGCGGCTGGCCTGGAAGAAACGATGCGCGTTGAACATCGTCTCATTGGTCATGTAGTTATAGAGACTGCCATGCACCTGGTTGGTGCCGCTTTTGGTGGTGAAGTTGAACATGGCGCCCAGCCCGCCGCCGTACTGCGCCGAAAAGTTGCTGGTCTGTAGGGAAAACTCGCCGATCGCTTCCACGCTCGAGGCGGCCACCGTGCTGGTCCAGCGGGTATCGTTGGAACTGGTCACGTCGGTGCCTTCCACCAGGATTTTGAACATCCCGCCGGGGAGCCCGTTGACGCTCGTGCTCTGGTTGGTGGAAAGGTCGCCGTTCACGCCCGGGGCAAGAGTGGCGAACGCCAGCCAACTGCGGATCGCGCCCGTACCGCCGGCGCCGAAATTCAACGGAAGATCATTGAACTTTTCGCCGCTCACGTTCATGCTGACCTCGGCGTTTTCGGTCTTGAGCAGCGGCGATTCCGCTTGCACGGTGATGCTTTCTGCCGAGGATCCCACCCGGAGTTCGATGTCCACGCGCGTGGTCTGCGCAACCTGAATGCGCAGTCCCGATTGCGTGCTCTTATTGAATCCCGGCGCCTCCACCGACAATTCATACGTGCCGATCGCCAGCGATGGCAGCGTGTAATTGCCGGTTTCGGTGGTGAGGGTGGCCGCGACCGTCCCGGTTTCCGTGTTCTTTGCGGATACCTTGGCTGCGGGCACGACCGCGCCCGCGGGATCCGTGATGGTCCCGGTCAAGGTTCCCCGGTCGCCCTACGCAAACGCAGCACCGGCGGCGCACAAAATCATTATCGTGGAAATTGCTCTCATGTCCCCTCCTCAAAAGTGGTCCGATATTCGGACTGTCCCCTGCTGGGGGGCTATTTCATTTTTGGCCTCGCGAGGGTGAATATTTGAATTTGCGGTGATATATTCTTGAGGGCTTCTAGAAATTTCGGAGAGGGACAATCAATCGGGTTATGCGAAGTATTCTATCTGCAGGCATGCCGCTGTTCGGCGCGCTGCTGGCCTTGGGCTGCATGGAGGCGCAAACCCGCACGGCGCTGCCGCCGCTGCCCGCCCCCATGAGCGTGCCGAAGCCCGGGCCGGCGACCGACGCCCCCTACGCGCCGCAGCCTATTCTTCCAGGCGGCATCGTGATACCTCTCTACCCTCCCGGGTCGCCGTTCCTCAAGGCGGAGCGCGTCAAAGAACCCGAAGTCTATAACATGAGCCAGGATGTGCCCGGCCGCATCAACAGCATCGTCAACATCCACAATCCCTCGATCGAGGTGCACACCGTGGACCGCGGCCTGAATACCGGCGCGGCGGTGATTCTGGTGGCAGGCGGCGGCCACAACACCCTCAACGTCGGCACCGAGAGCGCCGACTTCGTTCCCTTCTTCTACAACTATGGCGTCAATACGATCATCCTCCGGAACCGCCTGCGCCGTGACGGCTACAACCCGCTGACCGACGCCGTGAACGACGCCTTGCAAGCCGTGCGCCTGGTTCGCGCCTACGCGAAGGAGTGGCGCATCGACCCGGACAAGATCGGCATCATGGGCTTCTCGGCGGGTGCTGAACTGGCCGCTCCGGCCGCCGTGCTGTTCGAGGATTTCGACAAGAAGAACAACGACCCCTCCGACCCGCTGGCCGGAATCACGGCACGCCCGGATTTCGCCGGAATCATTTATCCGGGACCCACCCCTTTTGCGCGCAACCGTACGGCGCCTCCGATTCCACGCAACGTGCCACCGGCATTCATCGTGTGCGCCGGGGCCGGCGACCGCGTGCATGCGGTTTGGGCTTTGGACTACTTCAACGCCATGCTTGCCGTGGCGGCGCCGAATGTCGAGATGCACATCTACGGCAACGGCCGCCATCCCGGCGACGCCCTCCCCGACGGCAGCCGCATGACGGGCGGGTTGACCGACCGGAGCGACATCCCGTTCGGCACCTGGCAGTATCGGTTCATCGACTGGTTTCGCGACCTCGGCTTCCTGCAAAAACCCGGCGTCGAGACCAAGGCCGCCCGCGACACTGCCAGCTACCTGAGCCAGCCGTTGCCCGGCGCGGGTGGCCGCGGCGGACGCGGCGGCGCGCCCGCCCAAACGCCGCCCGTAGTCAAACAGTAGTCGCGATTACCGGAACAACGTCCGCTGGCGCTCGCCGATCGCCTGCCAGTCGAAGTTGCGGTGCGCGTGCAGGTAGGCCGCATCGGCGATCTGGCGCCGCCGCTCGGGGTCGCCCATCAGCGTGGCAATGCCCGCCGCAAACGCGACGGGCGTGTCCGCCTCCCACACGCTGTGGCCGTGCAGGAGGCCCAACCCGGCGCATCCCGAGGGCGTCGAGACAACCGCGCGCTTCATCGCCATGGCTTCCAGAACCTTGACGTTCGTGCCGGCAGAAACCGTGGTGGGCACCAGCACCAGGTTCGATTCCACGTAGAGCGGGCGCACGTCCGAAACAAAGCCCAGCAGGCGGATCCGCGGATCGGGCGCGGGCCCGGCTGAATCTGCAAAAGCGCGCCAGTAGGTGAGGTGGTCCGGGCCGCAAACTACCGTTACGGCGAGCCGCGGAAATTTGTCGCGCAGCAGCGGCCACACCCGTTCGGCGAAGAAGCGGTACGCCTCGATGTTCGGGAAATGCCGGAAGGAGCCGATGAACAGAAGGCGTTCACCCCCGGTCTCGGGCTGCGGCTGAAACCGGGAGAGGTCCACACCGTTTTCCACGACGGTCGCGTTAACGCGGGGCCCGAGCATCTCGGCGTCTTTCTTCGACATGACCGCCACGCGCGCGAAGCGGACGACCGCCCGCCGCTCGAAGCGCCGCCACCGGAGGTAATTCCACCAGGCGCTCAGGCTGCGGTTGCGGCGAAGCACCTGGCCGTACAGGTCGAACGTGACGTCGTGCTCGACAAGAATGTCACCGCCATACTCGGCCAGGTGCGTGTACTCTACCTGTAGCCGCTCCCAGCCGAACGCCTTCTTCTCTTCGGCCAGGGCCGATCGCATGGCCGGCGACCGGAATTCGTGCACCTCCGGAGGCAGCAGCGTGGACCACCGGGGCTCGCGATAGCGCGGCTGATCCACCAGCACCACGCGCGCGCAGAACTCGAGCAGCGGCCCGATTTCCGGCGTCTCCTTCGCGTCGGTAAACGAGAACAGCTCGACGTCGAACTCGCGGGAGATCTCGCGCAGGAGGTGGAAAATCCGCACCGCGCCCCCGTGCGCGAGCGGATAAGGAGCATAGGGCGACAGCACGGCAACGCGCTTCCTCGCCGGATCGCAGGGGCGCCCGTCGAAGCGGCGGGCGGCGCCGGAGGCCTCGCTGCCATCGCGCTTTCGTCCGGGCCACCACCACGGGCGAAGGTAGATGCGGTCCAGTGGTACGCCGCGCCAGAAGAGAAAGGAGGCGATGTCCGGCCCGAGATGATGGCGTTCCAGGCGTGCATTGTAGGCGAGGATCTTTCGCGGCGCAAAACGGAACGCACTGCGGCGAAGGGCGCTGCTTTCGCGGGTAAGCATCACCGGGGCCAGGCCGACGCGAAAATGGCGCAGTTCGCGCCGCAGTTCCGGCCAGTTCTCGGCGGTTGCCAGGAAATGCCGGCGTTCGGGCAGTAGCACGCGCACTTCGTCGTACATGCGCCGGCACAGGTCCGCGTCGCCGCTGGCGAAGGTAACCACAACGGCCTCGGGGTCTTTGCCGAGAAGACGGAAGATCCACCGCTTGAGTGCCTGTTTCACCGGACGGACCTCGTGAACCACAACACGCCGCAACCGAGAAGCGGCGCGACGGCGGCCACCGCTGTAACCGGCGCATACCATTGCCGGTCCATCATCCACCCGATCGCGGGAGACACCGCGAACTGCGCCGCGCCGTACGAGGAGACCAGAATGGATACGGCAAAGGCCGCGCGCGCCCCTCCGAATGCATCGAGCGGCAGCGTATAGTTATTGACGCTGAAGGCGGAGATGGCGAAGATGCTGAGCGAGATCGCCGCGCACACAACCGCGGCGGAATGGATCGCCGGAATCGCGGCTGTGGCAAGCGCCAGGACCGCCGCCGCCAGGCACGCACCGAAGCGGGCCCGCAGCGCAGGCATGCCGCGATCGATCCAGCGCATCGAGAGCCATCCGCCGGCGAAGCCTCCCGCCGCCGCGAATACCGGCGGGATCCAGGCATACCATGCCGCTTCCACGATCGTCAGCCCGTGTACCTCGACCAGGTAGACCGTCGTCCAGTTCGTCCACAGCGAGTAACCGATCATGTTCAACGCGTTCGCCCCCGCGAATGCCCACAGGCGCGGTTCGCCGAGCAAATCGCGGGGAAAGGCGGATTTCGGAGCGGCCGCCTCGCTCGGCGGGGCCAGCCGGTTCCACAACAGAATCCAGAGAGGACCGAGAGAGCCGGTCACCAAAAAGGCCGAGCGCCATCCGTGCCGCACCGCCAGATAGGTGGCCAGCGGCGGCGCCAGCATCCATCCAAGGCTCACGGCGGACTGGTTGAGCGCGTTGCCGAGGCCCCTTTCCGCCGGACGCAGAAACTGATGGATCGCCTTGCCGGCGGCAGGAATGCCCGCGGCCTCCGCAAGTCCGAGCACACTCCTGCATGCCACCAGGCTGCCCAGTCCGCGGGTGAAGCCGGTGGCGATTCCCGCAACCGACCAGGCACCCACCGCCAGGCTGATGGCGCGATTCAGGCCTACCCGGTCGATCCAGGCTCCTGCAAACGGCGCGGCCGCCGCATAGAGCACGGAAAAGCCCGAAACGATCCAGCCATACTGGGCGTTCGAGAGATGGAGATCGCGGCGGACCAGCGGCGCCAGCGCCGCCAGCGTCATCCGGTCGAGGTAGTTGAGCGCGGTGGAGAGCACGAATACCGCCAGCAGCAGCCGGTGGTATCGCAGCGCGGCGTCGCGGCTCACTGGAATTCGATGGTTGCCACCTCGCCCGCGGTAGTCAGCCGGGCATTGGCCTTGGGGAAGTACTCGATGGTGACTTTCCGGGGCTTCTGCGACCCGCAACCGAGAGCCAGGTCGCCGCCGCCAGAGACCGCGATCTTGGCCGGGTCCACCACCAGCAGCCGGATGGTCTTTCGATTGTTCCCCTCCACCACCAGGCGCGCCTGCGAGCCGAGACAATCCACCTTGATAAGCGTGCCGGTCACTTTGCCGCCCGGCGCCGGACCGTCCCACCACGGCACGACGGGCGCATTGGATTTGGGCGTGTCCTTGTTGTACTTCTCTTCGAGAGCGTGCACCTCCGCGCGAGCCTCAGCCTTGAGCTTCTCGAGTTCGCGCGCCTCTTCCTCGGCCTGCCTGCGCTTCTCGGCCGCCTCGTAGTCCAGCCGCTGCCGCTCAATCGCCATCCGGGCCTGCCGCATGCGCTCGCGCTCGGCGGGGTCGATGGCCGCCTGCTCCCCGCTGCGCCACGCTTTGGCCGCCTCGCCGTAATTGTGTTCGGCGACGTAAGCTTCCGCCAGTTCTTTCCAATAGGTGGAATTGCGCGGGTTGCGTTCGGCGGCCGCCTTCCAATGCTCCAGGCGCAGACGGGGATCCGTGTCCCGCTGTGCCATCAGGACGAACGGCTCCTCGAGTTTCGGATTGATGCCCGCGGCCTTGAGCAGCGCCTCGCGGGCTTTGGCTGCGTCGGGTTCGAGCTTGGCGTATTCGATATAGGTGTGTGCGCTGCCGCTGCCGGCGGCGATGGAAGCGGCAAAGTGCGTGCGGGCCTCGTCGGAGTGGTGGGCGCGGAGGGCGAGAATTCCCAGGCCCTGCTCCGCTTCGGCTACCTTTTCCTGCGCTTTGAGAAGCGCGCGGTATTCGGCCGCCGATTGTTCGCCCGCGAGAAGATCGGCCCGCGCCAGGCGCGCGTCGGCATCGGAAACGTCGCGCACCGGAAAATCCCTCTCGCTCATCGGGCGGCTGTTGAGATTCTTCGTCTCGAAATGGCCGGCCGCCAGGTGATGCCGCGCCTGCTCTTCCACCTCCGCCGGCGACTTGCCGAAAGCGTTTCGATAAGCCGGCCCCTCGTCCACGCCGTTGCGCAGGTTGGCCAGCAGCACGCGCGCTCTCCCGAAGTACTCCGGGTCGGTGACCAGCAGGTGAATGCGCGCCCAATCCAGATCCGGATGGGGCGGCGGCGCGCCGGCGGTAATCCGGATGCCGGTGACATCCAACGTAGAGAAGAACTCCACCAGCCCCCGCTCGAAAGTGGCAGGCATTCGCGTGGTATTGGAACGAAGCAGCAGGCGCGCCAGTTCGCGGTTCACCTCGGTGGAGACCGGCGCCTTCTCCTGAAGAACGATCGCATACCCTTCGCGCGCCTCCATGAGCGGAGCTGTTCCGGTCCAGCCCGCGACTTTCTTGAAAACGAGGATACGCACCGGTTCCGGCGTTTGCAGATCCTGCTCGCCCACAATCTGTCCGAGGGCATGGCGGAATTCCTGGAAACGAACCATGGTTTCGCGGCCCGCGTGCTCCCCGGCATCGGTATAGACTTCGAAGGGCGGCGAGACAAACCGGATCCACTGGTTGTCCGCCGTGAGAATCGCCGGCAGGACGCAGATCAACAGAAGGCGCCGCATTCCCTCATTATCCCGCGCTTAGAGCCGCGGAGGTGTCGTCACAACGATGGCTTTGGCCCCGCTCCTGCCCATGCCGCGGTAAGCGTGAGGCTCGGAGGAGTCGAAATAGACGCTGTCGCCCGCGTGCAGGATATGCTCCTCGCCCCCGAACCAGATCGCGATCGCGCCTTCCAGCACAACCAGGAATTCGGCGCCTTCGTGCTGGTGCTCACCGGTTTCGGTCTTCTTTCGCGGCGGGAACTCGGCCAGGTAAGCCTGCATTCCCTTCGCCTGTGCGGCATAGGCGAGGCACTCGAAATAGTAGGCGGGGGAAGGCGTGTCGGGCCGCTCGGGAAAACGAATGCGGTCGGAGCGTTTCACTACGGCAAAAGTCCTTTGCCCGCGCCGGTTGCCGAAGAAATGATCGAGACCGACATCGAAAACCATGGCGATGCGGGCGAGCGTGGCGAGAGTGGGAACCAGTTTGCCGTTCTCGAGCTGCGAAAGCATGGAGGCGGAGAGGCCGGTGTGCTTGCCGAGGTCGACGAGCGCGATTTTCTTCCGCAACCGGAGCTGGCGAAGCTTCCTGCCGATCTCATAGGAAGAGAGGACCCGGCCGATCGTTTCGGAGCTCGTTTCTTCCATGCTCAAATACATATTAGCAACACTGAAATCAGATGCGGAATTTTCATCCTGACTAAACTTAGATTCATCCATCGCTTAAACCGGTCCCTCTCCCCTGTTACGATGCGATCAGAAGGGCAGTTGGCGTGAAGAAATCGAAGGGGGGCCGGGATGGAGAGCAACTGGGACGCGGGTAATTTCGAATGCATGGAAGAGGAGGACCTGGTCAGGCTGTCGCAGGACGGGCGGGAGGACGCTTTCGGAGAACTGGTTCGGCGGCACGGACCGGCGATGCACAAGTCCGCGATGGCGATTCTGCGGGACGCTCACTCGGCCGAAGACGAGGTGCAGAACGCGTGGCTCCGAGCCTGGCGGCACATCGGCGGTTTTGCGGGGGAGTCGCGCTTCTCCACGTGGATGACGCGCATCGTGATGAACCAGTGCCTGATGCGTTTGAGGCGAAACCGCAGGGCGGCGTTCGTGCACCTGGATGCCGAACTTCCGGGGATGGACGGCGTTGCTTTCGAACTGCGGGACGCCTCCGCAACGCCCGAGGAATGGGTTGGCCGCGCTGAGGTTCTGGAGCTGGTCCAGCGCGAGATCCGCCGCATTCCGCCGCTGCTGAGGCGCGCGCTCGAGTTGCGCGAAATGCAGGAACTGCCCATGCCCGAAGTCGCCGGCGAACTCGGGATCTCCGTAGCGGCGACAAAGTCCCGCCTGCTGCGTGCCCGCCACGAATTGCGCTCCCGCCTGGAACGCTGCTGCGGCCGTTTCCATGCTTCGGCGTGTCATGCACGGTGAAGCAATTCCAGAGTTGACTACTTGCCTGCGGCGGGGAGCGGCTTGCGAAAGTTCTCCACCCGCACGAAAATCTGAAAGTTCGAATTGTGATAGTTGTTCGCGCCGCCCTCGTCATCGTCGAACGCGGTTCGCACCACGGCGGCCAGGTCGTTGCCGTCGAACTGCCAGTCCACATATTGGAAGCCGTGTTTGAGGACATCGGGGTGAGAGAGGACGACGCGTTCGATGCGCCACTCGATCAGGTCCGGCGACGACATGAGGGCGAGGGTGTTACGCACCGAGCCGGGAGCGGGCGCACCCGGCGCCGGGTTGGAGAGCGTCCAGTAGCGGCGGGACTTGCGGTCGTAGCGGATGGTAAATTTTTTGGCCCCGCCGGGGAAGGCGATGAGGCGGTCGAACTCGAGCCGGTCGCGGCGAATGCGGACGATGGCGGCCTTTTCGACGTTGTCCACGCGCAGGATGTCGAGCAGCGAGCCGTCGGGGGCCACGATGGCGTTGCCCTCGAGCCAGTGTTTGCCGTCTCCGGCGTCAGCGGGATACGGCAGGCGCGCCGTCAGGCTCCAGCTTTTCGGATCGAGCAGATCGGCCTTTTCGGGCGCAGAGAGCGCGAGCGCCTCGAAAGATCCCCACGGTCCAGGCGGATGGTACTCCATGGCGCGCCAGATGCGGCCGCCGTGAATCGCGACGGGCACGGGAGCGGTATGGTAGTTCGCTTCGCCGGTCAGGAAGGACGGCGCGCTCCACGTCTTGCCGCCATCGCGCGAGGCGCGGATCACGATGCGACCGTACTCATAGGTCGTCCCCATCAGGTACAGCCGGCCGCGATGCACAAACAGATTGGACCAGAACTGGTCGTGCATCTCGGCCGTCTGGTGCCACGTCAGTCCCTTGTGGGTGGATCGGAAGGTGCGCGTAATGGCGGAGGTGGACTGCGTGGATCCGGGGCCGAAGAAATCGTGCGAGGCGGCGTACGAGCCGTCGGGCAGAATAGCGATGGAAGGAGAGCCGATGTACTGGCGGGTGGCGGCGGCCTGGCGATCGATCACCACTCCCGGGGGCGGCACCGCGCCGGCCAGCAACAACAGGGCAAGTTGCAGCATCAGGCCCATTGTAGCCGCCTACGCCGCACGGCCCTTGGTGCGGCAATCAGCGACTCTCGGATTCCGGCGGCCTGGTGAGCCATTCGATTTTGGATAGTTCGGATTCCTCGCGGGCGGTATCGAGGCGATGGTGAAGGACGCCGGTGGATTCCAGTTCATGGTGCCTGCCGGCAAAGGTCGACGTGAGGCTCGCTCCACGATAGTTCAAGCCGGGGCGGAAGTTGTGTATCACGATGGAATCGAACTCACCGGGCTCCTCGATGACGCCGACCTCGAGAATGTTCCCGACCGGTTGCATCGAGGCTGCCAAATTGAACGACGCCCCGGCTTTGCTGATGCACGACTGCGGAAACAGGATGCGCGCCCACTCCCGCGGCCGGTTGCCCGGCAACTGGTGGGCAGGGTCACTGCGGGACGTTCCGCCGAAATTGTCCGGATCCAGCACCACCAGGTCGGCGCGTGCGAAACCATTGTCCACGCCGCCCGCAAACAGGAACGGCCTCCCGACACCGGGGTCGACCACTGCGAGTTGAGCGATGTGGCCGCCAATACTCGCGAAGCAATTCGCCGCGCCCGGACAGCAGCGCGATCTGGCAGGCCCAGTAAGTATGATGCACGCTCGCCACGGCAATACGAACCTGCCCATTTCCCGGGACGATGGCGAGGTTTTCTATGATGTAAGGGGGGCGAGAGTCTTCGGCGAACGACGCCGCCGACGCAGCCGGCACAAAACGCCAATGCTCCTTACCGATGCCGGAGTATGACACCACCGCATCGTTCGACGATGTAATAGGACGCTTGGCGGCAATTACGAATATGACATCCACACTGCCATCGCCATCGGCATCGCCGATCCAGCCGAGGGTCCGGCCCCTCTCGGCATAAGAGGCGTAATCGGCGAGGGGAAACGCAAAGTGCTTGCGCCATAGCTCCCGGCCGCGATCGTCGCTCACCACGAGCGTGTCGTCCTCCACGCGCCAGCGGGTGGGCGTTCCGCCCCAGCGCATCGCAAGAAGCGTTCCGAAAGCGACTACCGCTAACACTACGAGCCCGCCTACGACGCGCGCCGAGCCGCGCCGCCGGGGCTCGGGCGGCTGCGGAGGACGCGATCCGGACCGCCACTCACGCAGTTCCGCCACTGACGCCAGCACAGGGCTGCGGCCTCCAGGCAGGCGGCGTACCGGCAATCCCCGCTCCCGCTCCCAGGTCTGGGCGGTGCGCACGGACATGCCTAGAAAAGCCGCAATTTCCTTCCAGGAGGAAAGTTCGCGTCGATCGGGCTCGGGTTGATCCGGATCGGTGTCGAGAAGCGCAACGTAGCACGCGGCAATTCTGTCTACAAGGCGCCGGTAGCGGGAGGCCGCAGCTTATCCGGATCACTCGTAGTGGAGGGCGCGCAGCGGATCTACCCGGGACGCGCGTGCGGCCGGAATGTAGCCGGCAAGCAGAGCGACGCCTCCGAGCACCGCCATGGCGGCAGCAATGGAGGCGCCGTCGTGGGGACGGATGCCGTAAAGCAGGCTCGCAATCAGCTTCGAGGACAGCCACGCCGCGGGCAGGCCGCAGGCGAAGCCAATGCCGACCATCACCAGGACCTCCTTCATCACCAGCCAGACCACGTTCCGCCGTCCCGCGCCGAGGGCCACGCGAATGCCGATCTCGCGGGTCCGCTGCTCCACCGTGTAGGCCATCACGCCGTAGAGACCGACCACCGCGAGCAGCATGGCCAGCGCGCCGAAGAGAGCCGAAAGGGTGGCGACCAGCCGCTCGTTCATCAGCGACGCGTCGATGGCGCTCTCGATGGTGCGCAGGTTGTAGACCGGCAGGTTGCGGTCGAGACCGGCCACGGTGCGCCGGATGGTGTTGAAGGCCTCTGCGACGGTCAGGGGGCTGCGGACGTAAGAGGTCATGGCGCTGCCGAACGGCATGGACACGTACGGGATGAAAGCCTGGCGCGTCATTTCGCTGCGGACGGCGCGATACTTGAAGTCCTTCACCACGCCGATGATCTCCATATCCGCGACGGCGCCCGGTTGATTGCCGAATCCGATGTGCCTGCCGAGAGGGCTGCGGTTGCCGAAGTACCTCCTGGCAAGCGTCTCGTTCACGATAGCTACGTTCGGAATCGGGAAGGGGATACCGGGATGCAGGATAGTGCCGGAGTCGCGCTCGGTGAAATCGCGGCCCGACACGAGCGGCACACCCAGCGTTGCGAAGTAGCCCGGGCTGACGGCGTTGAACTGGGGGTTCATGTCCTCACCGGGTTTCGACGCGTAGCCTTCCACGTTGATGGTGCTGTCCCACTGGTCGCCTTCCAGAATAGGCTGCATGGCGAGAGAGGCCGCCTGCATGCCGGGCGCAGCCGCCAGCCTGCGGTCGAGTTCGCGGAAGAATGCGAGGCAGCGCGATGAATCGTAGCCGTTCAGGGTGGGATCGACCGTGAAGGCGATCAGGTTGGTGGCCGCGAAGCCAGGCCCGGCATCGCGCAGGTTCTGGAGGCTGCGAACGAACAGGCCCGCGCCGATCAACAACAGCAGCGAGATAGTCACCTGGGCGACCACGAGAGATTTGCGCAGGCGCGCGTGGCCCTTGCCGGCTACCGAGCGAGCCTGGTCCTTGAGCGTGGGCGCCACGTCGGGATTGGTGGCCTGTAGTGCGGGCACCAAGCCGAAGATCAATCCGGTAATTAGCGCTACTGCGAAGTTGAACAGCAGAATTCGCACATCCGGAGCGGCCGCGAGACCCAGCGGAGCGCCGGTCTGCGGCAGGAAGCCGAGCAGCGTCCGCGCGCCCGCCCAGGCCACCACCACACCCACCGCGCCTCCGGCCATCGAAAGCAGGACGCTCTCCACCAGCAATTGGCGCACGATCTGCCAGCGGCCCGCGCCGAGGGCCAGGCGCACGGCGATTTCCTTCTGCCGCCCGGCTGCGCGCACCAGCATCAGGTTGGCCACGTTGCCGCAGGCGATCAACAGCACCAGCGCGACGATGGCCATGAGCACCTGGAGCGGCCGGGTCATCCGGTCGCGCAGGAAAGAGCGGCCGGTAGCGGCCGGCAGCAGTTCGATGGTGGACCTTAGGAAGCCCTGCCGGTCGAACTCGGAAGCGCGAGCGATTTGCGGATCTTTCGCCTCCTGTTCGACGATCTGATGGAACAGCACCTGCAAGGACGCTTGGGCCTGTTGGCGGACGATGCCGGGCTTCAGGCGCGCCACCACCTGGAGCCAGGAACTGCGGCGGTCGTTCAGATCCTCGAGGCCGACGCCGTTGGGGGTTATCCAGGTTTTCATGGTGACCGGCACGAACAACCCGGTGACCGAGCCGGGCTCGATGCCGTCGAATTCCCGTGCTGCCACGCCGATTACGGTGAAATTGTGCCCGTTGATTACCATGATTCCGTTGAGCACCGAGGGGTCGCCGGCAAACCGGGTCTGCCAGTACCGGTAGCTCAGCATCACCACCGGGTGGGCGAGCGGAACATCGTCATCGTCGGGAGTGATGGTCCGGCCCATCGCCGCGCCGACACCCAGAACCTGGAAGTACGTTCCCGACACCATCTCGCCCGGGACTCGCTCGGTCCGGCCGCTGAAGCTCATGCTGACGGGAGTGGCGACGCGGCCCAGGACGCCGCTGAACACCTGGTTCCGCGCGGCCAGATCGCGGTACATGGGGTAAGAGAAGCTGTTCGCGCCGCGGTTGCTGCCCATGTGATTGCCGTGGCTGTCGAGCAGGACGAGCTCAATGGGCTGCTTGACCGGGAGGAGGCGCAGGATGAGCTGGTCGGCAACGGTGAAGATAGCGGTGTTGGCACCGATGCCGAGTGCCAGTGAGAGAACGGCCACGGCGCTGAACAGGGGGGCCTTGCAAAGACTGCGGAGGGCGAAGCGTGTGTCGCGAGCGAAGTTCATGCCAAATCCCTGGTGGTAATACGCAGGGAAAGGGGCGCCGAGTTCCTTCCGATTTTGGACTTGCCGATCTTTTTCTCCCCGTTCAGCTTTGAATGGACCAGCGGGCCTGACGCAGCACGGCGCGCGGCGAGTCTTTCCTGGTTTCGTACCAGACGGTGACAAGGCTGCCGTCCTGGAGTTCGACCGTGGACGGATAGCCGAGGTCCGAACCGGCGCCGTCGCTGGAGACGATGAGCGGATCCGACCAGGTGGCGCCTTCGTCGGCGCTGATCCGCGCCTGATTTCCGAACGCCTCGCGCCGGTAGCCGTAGGTCATCAGGAGCCGGCCGTCGCGGAGTCGAACGAGGTGCGAGGGAAGACCCCAGACGCCGATCGGGTGCGGCGTGGTCCAGGTTCTGCCTCCGTCGGTAGACTCGCATTGCAGAGTCTCGAGGGCGCTGTCGCGATTATGGTTGCGAATGTGAACGAGGATGCGGCCGCTCGTGGTTTCGACGGCGTGCAATTCGTGGTACGCGGCGGCGCTGTCGCCGGGACGGGCGGGAATGTCGGACAGCCAGCGCCAGGTCCGGCCATCGTCGAGAGACCCGCAGACACCCACCTTTTCGCCCGCGGTCCAAAGCTGCTTGCCGGCGTAGAGCAGGCCGCCGCCGGAAAGGGCGACCGGACCGTGCGGGCTGTTGACCGGGACGCGGTAAGCGCCCGACCAGGTCATGCCGGCGTCGGTGGAGCGCAGCATCCAAGTGCCGAGAAGGGCACGGCGCTGGGCGTCCGTGGTCCGGCGCTGAACGGCGTCCCACTGTGCGAGGCGCTGCGGCGGCCACGAGGCGGAAGTCTTGGCCAGCACGTCCTGGTAAGCGAGGGAGGTGAAGGTGGTGACGAGCAGGGAGCCGGCGGGGGTGGAGAGCAGGCCGGCATCGCGGTCGTCGACGGGTGAATCCATCAGGACCTCGGGCCAACTCCAGGTGCGCGCGTCATCGCGGGAGCGGATGAGTTCCACGCGGCCGAAGGGGCAGACGTGGGCTTCGCGGCCGCCCGAATACGCGACCAGGAGTTCGCCGCGGGGTCGCGCGGCAAGTGTCGGCCAGCCATGGTAGAACCCGGGTTGCGCACTGATGACCGAGATAGAATCGACGCGGGCGCGCGGCGCGGCCGACAAGCGGCTCGTGGCGGCGGTGGTTGCGGCACACAGAAAAGCGCGGCGTGATGTCATGGAATTTCCATCTTGAATCTATCCCAAGGCACGCCACCTTTGGGGCAACGGCAGTTCCCGCCGTAAAATAAAGGCCAAATGAATCGCCGAACCTTCCTCCAGACCGCGGCCGCCGCGGCATTACCCGCGGGCGCGGCTGCCGCCACGCGGCCGAACATCGTCTACATCCTGGCCGATGACCTGGGGTGGGGCGACCTGCGCTGCTACAACACAGCATCGCGAATTCCGACACCGACCCTGGACCGCCTGGCCGGCCAGGGAGTTCGCTTCACCGACATGCACTCGCCATCTGCCGTCTGCACGCCGACCCGCTACGGTCTGCTCACCGGCCGCTACTGCTGGCGCTCGGCGATGAAGAGCGGCGTCTTGAACGGGTACTCGCCGAGCCTCATCGAGGAGGGGAGGCCGACCGTGATGTCCTTTCTGAAGTCGGAGGGATACCAGACGTCGGGGGTGGGAAAGTGGCACCTCGGGCTGGGACGGCAGGCACGGACCGACTATGAGGCGCCGCTGCGTCCGGGACCGGCCGACAAGGGGTTCGATTCCTATTTCGGCATTCCGGCGTCGCTCGATATGCCGCCCTATCTCTACTTCGAGAACGACCGCGTGGTGGAACAGCCAACGGCGACGACCCCCAACACGGGCGGTCCGGATCCGAGCGGCGCGTATTGGAGGGGCGGACCGATTGCTCCCGGGTTTCGCATGGAAGAGGTTCTGCCCACGCTGACGGGGAAATCGGTGGAGTGCATCCAAGCGGCCGGCGCGCAGACGAAACAGCCTTTCTTCCACTATTTCGCCATGACCGGCCCGCACACTCCCTGGATGCCGACGGCCGGGTTCCGCGGCAAATCGGAGGCGGGGGAGTACGGCGATTTCGTGGTGCAGGTGGACGATGCCGCCGGACAGGTTCTGCGCGCGATCGAAGAAACGGGGCAGGCGGGCAATACGGTGGTCATTTTCGCGAGCGACAACGGCGCGCGCTGGACCCCGGAGATGATAGCTCGCTACCGGCATCGCTCCAATGCCGGCTGGCGAGGCATGAAGGCGGACATTTGGGACGGAGGTCATCGCGTTCCGTTTCTGGCGCGCTGGCCGGGCCGGATCCGCCCAGGGAGCACGAGCGCTGAAATCGGCTGCCTGACAGACCTGTTCGGCACGGTTGCCGGAGTGCTCGGGACAAGGCTGCCGCGGGACGGCGCGGAAGACAGCTTCAACCTGCTGCCGCTGATGACCGGGAAGGCTTCGCGATCTCCGCGTGAGGCGGTGGTGCACCATTCCTCGCAAGGGATGTTTTCCATCCGGGACCGGAACTGGAAGCTCGTGCTCGGCCACGGATCGGGCGGATTCACGCCGCCGGTCAAGGTGGAGACGAAACCGGGAGATCCGCCCGGCGAGTTGTACGACATGCGCACGGACCCGGGCGAGACGCGCGACCTCTACACCGAGCGGCCGGACGTCGTCAAACGCCTGACCGGGCTGCTGGAGCGATATCGGGCGGAGGGACACAGCCGTCCGATGTAAACCAAAGATCCACCGCTTCGGCTTACCGAAGTGGACGTAGAAAAGATCGCCAAAACGGCCGATAAGTGAGTATTGAGACTGAAACTCTCTTATGGGGCTTCGCGATCCGGGCAATGGTCAGGCAGGCTGGCGCTCTGGGCGGTTCTGCTGTCTGCGGCCGCCGCACCCTGCTTCGGACAGATTGGATTCGCGTCCGGGTCGGTCTATCACAACTTGATGGGATTTCAGCACTTCGCCCCTATGGTGGGAGTTGACGTCGCCACGGCGCGGGCCACCAATACCTTCTGGTGGTCGTCGGCGCGAAAGAGCTACGTCGGCAATGGATGGACCATGTGGGAGCAGGGCGCCTTCTATTTCAATCGTGGAGCGTTCGGCGCCGGACCCGCGGCGCTGGTTCGCTACACCTCGAATTCCCAATATTCGAAGACCAGCCTGTATCCGTCCATCGCCGTCCAGGCACGCTCCGCCGCATGGCGGGTGGAGGGCTTCGTCCATTTTCGCGATCAGTGGACGCTGAACCACGGGCGCGGAGCCAGCATCATGCTGCGGCGCGATCTGGTCGGGCCACACGATCAACTGGGCATTTCGGTGCGGACGGGGTTGACGATTATGAGGTTTTCCGACGGACTGCCCGGCGCATACGGGACGGTGATGCAGTTTGGCGTGGTGATCGGCCGCCGCCCGCACGTGTAGAACGACGTCAACAGCGGCACGATGGAACGTATCGCGATGGTTCCGGCAGAGGCATACAGGAATTGTTGCGCCACTACCGCCGGCGAGTAACCGTTCAGGTGAAATAGCCAGATCGCAAGCGACGAACCTGTCACCGCGAGGCCCGCGTTTCGCACCAGGACCAGCAGGTCGCCAACGCGAACGGAAGTCCAGGATAATTCAAAAGCGCGCGTGCAGCAGGAAATCGCGGCGTGGAAGAGAAAGGCTACCGGCAGTGCGACCGTCAGGTTTCTCATCTGCTCCTGCGGCAAGTGCGGCCCGAAACGGAGCAGAAACGCCAAAATCAGCGCGATGCCTCCCACCGCGACATCCAGAACCAGGATGACTCCGGCGCGCAGGGATGGGACGCGGCTGCGCACCCAGGATCCGCCCGGAATGGAATTGGCGACCGGCAGCGGGTAGACCGGCAGCGTGGCCAGAAAGATTCCGAAGATCACCAGCGCGACGCCCAGCAGGGATCCGGCGACGACCACGCCGGACGGCATGGTATGGGCCATCAACCCGATCCCGCAGCCGGCCGCGGTCAACATCCACAGAATCCACACGGTGTGGGACTCGGTCAGTCCGGCCAAAACCAGGCGGTGCGAGCTGTGGTCGCGTCCACCGACGGAGATCGGCCTGCCTGCCAGCTTACGCAAGACCGAGACCAGTGCGGTGTCGAAGATGGGGTAGGTAAAGGTCAGAGCGGGATAGAACAGGCCCGCCGCGAAGGCTTTGGTGTGGGCGGGCGGACCGGCGATTGTCAATGCGGCCAGAGAGAAACCCGCCAGCATGCTCCCGCAGTCGCCCATGAAGATCCGCGCGGGCCGGTAGTTCCAGAACAGGAAACCGGCGTACGCGGCGCCAACCAGACTAACGAGCCATGCATCGTCCCAACTGCCGCTGGAGGCGAGCAGGATAAACCGGAAGACCGAAATGATGACGGCGACACCCGCACAAAGACCGTCCATGTTGTCGATCAGGTTAAAAGCGTTGGACATCCCGACCAGCCAGAGAAAGCTGAACGCCAGATTGAAGGCGGGAGATGCGGTGGCGGGGAAGACGACGCCGGAAGCGACGACGGCGCCGCAGACGATGCACTGGCCCGCGAGCTTCGCGAGCGGTGGCAGGCGCAGCTTGTCGTCCGCCAGCCCGAGGATCCAGATGGCCGCCGTTCCAAGGGCAATCGGCAGGTGGCCGCCCGGGAACCAGATGCAGTACGCGGCGGCGATGGCAATGAAGATGGCGATGCCCCCGCTCGACGGGGTGGGTTGCCGGTGCCAGCGATCGTCACGGGGCGCCGCGGTGAGCCGGAGAGCCCGGTTGGAGCGGATCTGCAATCCGGTAAGCAGGAACGCGAGGACGGCCGTACACGCCAGGGCGATCGACGAATAGACAAGGGTTGCGGGCACGTCAGCCCCACAGCCCGGCGGCCGCGGCTGCATGCACTCGCGCCGGTGCCGGTGCGCGCCATTCCGGCGATTGCCGCCGCTCGTGTTCGATGACGACATCGACGATGGTTTCGATAGGCGTACGCGGCCGAAATCCAGTCAGCCGCTCCAGCTTCTCGAGGCACGGCACCCGCCGGTACATATCTTCGAAGCCCGGGCCGTACGCGGCTTCGTACGGAATACGGGTGATGGCCGACGAGGAGCCGCAGGCGCTCCGGACCAGCTCCGCCAGATGGTTGATGGTGATTTCCCGATCGTTTCCGATGTTCAATACCTCGCCGGCCACCGCCGGCGTCCGCGCCAGCCGCACCAGCGTTTCTACAACGTCGCCGACATAGCCGAAGCATCGCTGCTGTTCGCCTGAGCCGAATACGGTGATGGGCTGGTTGCTCAAGGCCTGGCGCACGAACGTGGGCAGCACCATTCCGTAGCGGCCCGATTGCCGGGGCCCCACCGTGTTGAAGAATCGCACCACTGTGCACGGCACCCCGCTGTGGCTCCAGTAAGCCATGCCGAGGAACTCATCGAGGGCCTTGGAGGCGGCATAACTCCAGCGCGCTTTTGTGGTGGGGCCCAGCACCAGGTCCGCATCCTCGCGGAACGGAAGCGAAGTGCTCTTTCCGTACACTTCGGAAGTGGAAGCGATGAACACCGGAGTCCGCCGGCGGACGGCGGCGGCAAGCACCGCTTCGGTGCCATGGATGTTGGTGGCCATCGTTCGCACCGGGTTATCGACGATCAGCCGGACACCGACGGCGGCGGCAAGGTGGAAGACCAGGTCGCAATTCGCCATCAAATCGTCGAGTAGCGGCCGGTCGAGCGCGGAACCCAGGGTGAAGGAGAAGCCGGGCTGGCCGGTGAGATGCTCGATGTTCGACATAGACCCCGTGGAAAGGTCGTCCAGCGCCGCCACCCGCCATCCTTCATCGAGGCAGCGTTGGGAAAGGTGCGAGCCGATGAACCCGGCCCCTCCCGTAATCAGCACGTTCATCCGGTTTCTCCTTTGGCATTCTGTGCGGCCGAACAGGCGGGCGCCTTCCGCACGAGTCGACGATCGATCAGATTTCGATACAGCCGGTCCATGTCCGCGATAAGTCGTGCGGCCGCGAAACGCTCGACGGCAAAACTGCGCGCGGCGTCTCCCAACCGGTGCAGTGCGGCGGGCTCTTGCCGCAGCCGCTCCAGGGCATGCAGGAAGGACGCCGGATCGGGTTCGGCCAGTATCGCGTTCGAGTGCCAGCGGCCGCCGCACTCCTCGCGCCAGGGAGCGCCGCATGCCAAATCCACAACGCCGCCGGCCGCCGTGGAAACGAACGGGCGTCCCGCGGCCATTCCCTGTATCAGCGCCACCGGCGTGCCTTCGTTCCGCGACGTCTGAACAAGGACGTGGCACTCGCGCAGAAACGCGTTCACGTCCTGGCGCCATCCGGACCAGACGACGCGTTCCGGGCCGAAGCGCTCCACGGCCTCCTTGAGCAGGCGCCGCTGCGGCCCGTCCCCGCCGACAATGAAACGCATCGGCAGCCCGAGGCGCGCGGCTTCCGCGATGACGGAAACCAGCAGCGGGACGCCCTTGACCTCAACCAGGCGTCCCAGCCATCCCACGTTCAGGACATCGCCGTTCACCACCGGAAGCGGCAGGTTCAATCCGGCGGCAAGGTCGATGCCGAGCGGCATCACCTGAAACTTGGATGGCGGAGCCACGGCGAACCTGCCGCTGATCTCTTCGAGTTGCTGGTCCGAGACGACGCAGATACGGTCCGTGATGCGCGCCAGGAGCCGCTCGATCCGGCAGAACAGCGCGTTGGTGCGGGGCGTGAAGTAGCCGCTCAGACTGTTGCCGTGGAACGTGTGCAACACGACCGGAACGCCTGCTGCGCGGGCTGCAATCCGGCCCACCATTCCGGCCTTGGCCGTGTGGGTGTGGACGATGGTTGGACGTTCGCGCCGCATCAGCCGGTAAGCCGACCAGACGGCCGCAAGATCGCGCAGCGGAGAGATCGAGCGGGAAAGACGACCGAGCGTGAAAACGTTGCGGCCGGGCTCGATCGATGCCGGCATGTCGCCCTGCGCCTCTTCGCACACGCCGGTCACCAGCAGTGTTCGGTATCCCCGCTTCTCGAGGCCTTCGGAGAGGACGTTGACGTGGTGTGCCGGACCACCCACGTTCATTCGCGTGATCAGGTCCATGACGACCGGCGGCGATGGTGAGCTTCGAGGCATGGGGTCAGAGGGTAGCGGCGGTGCGGAGTTCGAGCGCCGGCTCGGGAGTTTCGGCGCAACGGCGCTGTTCGTGCCAGGCCTGGAATACCAGCACCGTCCACAAAGGGGAGGCCCAGTTCCACGTGCCGGACAGATGTTCGCGCCACTTGCGGCGAATTGGGGCGGCGCGGAAATAGCCGTGCCGGCGCAGCCGTGTTTCCGAGAGAAGATCTTCGGCCCATTCCCGCAACGGACCACGAAGCCAGGAATCGAGCGGTACCGCGAAGCCGGCTTTCGGCCGGTCCACCAGTTCGCGCGGGACGTGCCTGTAGAGGACCTGGCGGAGCAGCCACTTGCCCTGTCCATTGCGGATGTTGAGGCCGAGGGGCAGCCGGCTTGCAAACTCGATGATGCGGTGGTCGAGGAAGGGCGCGCGCGCTTCCAGGCTGACGCCCATCGAGGCGCGATCCAGTTTCACCAGGATGTCGTTGGGCAGATAAGCGTGCCGGTCGGAGGACATCATCCATCGCGTGTAGCCGGCGAGGTCGGCTGGAGCGGGCAGATCGAACTCGGGAGCGGGTTCGGATGCGCCTTCGACCACGTCGAGTGGATCGGGCCAACTGGAGAGCAGTTTCCGATAGAGGCCGGCGGGGCTGCCGGCGGACATCAGGTCGGCGATCCGGTGCAGCTTGTGGCCCGCATATGGGCTTCTGTTTCCCAGCATCGCGGCGGCGGAGTCTATGGTGTTCGCAGGAATTGCATGGAGCGCCCGCGCGAGGCTGCGCCGGACGCCGTGCGGCACGGCGCGCAGGACTCTCCACGCGGATCTTGCCCACAAGTAACGGGAATAGCCGCCGAAAAGTTCGTCCGCGCCGTCGCCCGATAGCGCCACGGTGACCTGGCGCCGCGCCAGTTCCGATACCAGGCAGGTGGGAATCTGGGAGGAATCGGCGAACGGTTCCGCGTACAGCCGCGGCAGCTTCGGAATCACCGCCATGGCCTCTCGCGCGGTCACACGCAGTTCGGTGTGATCGGTGCCGAGATGCTCCGCAACGGCCCGCGCATATTCCGACTCGTCCAGGCGCGGCTCTTCGAAGCCGATGGTGAAGGTCCGCACCCGGCTGGTGTGGCGGCGCATCAGGGCGACCACGACACTCGAATCGATTCCGCCCGATAGCAGTGCGCCGACGGGGACATCGGCTACCAATTGAAGCCGCACCGCATCGTCCAGCAGCGACTCGAGTTCGCTGGTGGCCGCTGCCTCGTCGATAGCCGACGCGTCGGCTGCCGGGCAAGTCCAGAACCGCGCCGGACCGGAAGTTTCCGTGCCGGCGTTCACCCTGAGCAGGCAGGCCGGAGGCAGTTTCCGAATCTGCGTGTAGATGGAGTGCGGAGCGGGAACGTGTCCGAATCTGAGGTATAGCGCCAGCGCGTCGCGGTCGATGGGTCCGGGACCGCGCGGAAGCGCTTCAATCGCGCCGAGCTCGGAGCCAAAGGCGAAGGCGCCGTCGAGGAATCCATAGTAGAGCGGCTTTTCGCCGGCGCGGTCCCGCGCAAGGAGCAACTGCCTCTCGTGCCGGTCCCATACAGCGAAGGCGAACATGCCCGCAAGGCGCGGCAGGGTGCGTTCAAACCCCCACTCGGCCAGGGCGGCGAGCAGCACTTCGGTGTCCGACCCGCTCCGGAAGCAATGGCCGAGGGTTTTGAGTTCCGCGCGCAACAGCCTGAAATTGTAGATCTCGCCGTTATAGGTGACGACGTAGCGGCCGCAGGTCGATTGCATGGGCTGCGCGCCGGACTCGGACAGATCGAGCACGGCCAGGCGGCGGTGGACCAGCGCAATTCCGGCGCCCGCGTCGATCCAGATTCCAGAGCCGTCCGGACCGCGGTGCCGCAGGGCTGCGCCCATGGCTTCGCCGCTGGATTGCAGCGCATCCAAACGCGCCCCGCCGAATTGCAGAAGTCCCGCTATGCCGCACATCGCGACGCCACTTCCCGATAAGTCTTCTCGTATTCGCTCGCGGCCGCCGCGAGGCTGAACTTCTCGACCACGCGCGCCCGCGCCGCCTCGCCCATGGACCGCCGGAGTTCGGCCCCGGCGTTAGTGAGCGCGAGAATTCCTGCGGCCAGAGCCTCCGGATCGCGTACCGGCACCACGTATCCCGTATCGCCGAGGATCAGCCGCGAGTCTCCCGATTCGGTTGCGACGCAGGGTAGCGCGCAAGCCATCGCTTCGCCGAGGACATTGGGGAAGCCTTCGAGCACAGAAGAAGAAACCAGCATGTCGAGCGCGGACAAAATCCGCGGCATGTCTCTCCGCAGCCCGAGCAGGCGGCAGCGGCCGGCGATTCCGGCCTCCGAAATCCACCGCGTCAGCACGGGGTTCGATTCCGAAACATCCGGGCCGCACAGCACGAAATGGAGGAGCGGGTTTTCCCTGCTCGCCAGGGCCGCCGCCTTGCAGAAATTGAAGTGATCCTTGGCGGCGTCGAACCGGCCGATCATGCCCGCGAGAATGGCCTCGGGTGCGAGACCCAATTCCCTGCGCACGAGGGCCCGAAACTGCGGCTGCGGCGCGAACTCGCCGGTATCGAAACCGTTGGGAATCACCTGCATTTTGGAAGCTGCGTATCCAGCGGCGGCGTGGGCTTCGAGCGCGGACTGCGAGCAGCAGACGATCCGGGCCGGCAGGAAGGGCGAGGCCGCCGCACAGGCCCGTGCAATCCAATACGTGGAGCGTTTGTGGACGGTGGGGTCCGGCCTGCCGCAGCGGATGTTCCATAGTACGGGCGTGCCCGGAACGGACACCGACGCCAGTGTGCCGAACAGGTCCGCGTGGTACATCCAGGTTTGAACAATCTGCGGACGCCGGCGCCGCAACGCGCGCCCGAGTTTCCAGAGGCCGCCGGCGGCACGGGCGGGGCTGAGGTCGAGCGACTCCACGGAGATTCCCGATTCCCGCATCATCGAACCGACAGCGCCATCGCCGAGAAGCCCGATGACCGAACTGCCGATGGACGCCGGATCCATCGCGCGGATCAGTTTCAGGAGCATCATCTCCGCGCCGCCGGTGGTGAGCGATGTGATCACGTGCGTCACCGCGATTTTGCGGCCGTCACGCGAGGAACCGATGACAACCCGCGCGTTCTGTCCATCGGCTGTTGCGATCATGTCAGTTGCTGTCCGCCCGGGCTGCCATCAACACGGCGGCGAGGCGCGGCGCCAACACCGGGAGGCTGTAGTCGCGGATCACCAGCTTGCGTCCAGCCTCTCCCATGGCTGCCGCACGCGTGCGGTCTCTTAAGATGCTGTCGATCGCGTCTGTCCACTCGTCCGAACTGCGCGCCGCCAAACCCGCCTCGCCGCGCGACAGCACCTCGGCGCTCATTCCGACAGGCGTGGCCACTACCGGGATTTCGCAGGCCATGTACGTCAGCATCTTGTACGCGCACTTGCCGCGCGACCAGGCGGAATCGTCGAGCGGCATCAGCCCGACGCAGGCGTCCTGAATGGCGCTCACCTCCACTTCCGGAGACCAGCGGACAAATTCCACCTGTCGGGCGGGAAGCGTGCGAAAGCGCGGCGGACGGTCGGAGATAATCCGGAGTTTCCGGTTTCGATTGCCGGCGAGCACGCGGGAGAGCGAGGGTTCGATCCCGTAAAGAAACGGGTAACCGCTGCTGGTTCCCGACCAGCAAATCACTTCGGACTCGCTAGGGCCGGGCAGGGGGTGGAACCGCGCCGTATCCACGGGCGTGGGCAGAACCGTGACACTGTGCGCGTGATTGCCAAAGAATTCGGCGATGACCGGGTTGCCGCAGATCACGGTGTGGCACAGGCGCGCGATGGAAGCCGCAAAGCCGCCGCCGCGCAACAGCCAGATGGAATCGTCCACATCGAGGACCCGGGGCGGCCGCGTGAACCTCTCCACGGTGGCGAAAGTCGAGAGCATTTCGCGCTGGAGAATCGTCACGTCGGAATCGCGCGAGCGCAGGGCGGAGCCGAGCCGCTCGGCCACGGTCAGCAGGCCCCATCCGGGCCGCAACGCGTGGACTGCCGGCGGGTAGGAACCGAAGCGCGCCGCCGATTCGCGGAGGTCCACGTTCAGGCGGCGCAACTCGGGGACGTATTGGCGGATCCGAAAGCGCGCGCTCGGTACCTCCGTACCGCCGGTGAACGCCGTCACTCGCAGCATGATCCGATCCTTGGCGGAGATGCCTGATACCGACGCGCCGCCGAAGCCTGTTTACCAGCGCGCGACAGCGCGTGCAGCATCAGGCAGTACAGGGCTGCTTTGAACCACATGTTCAGCCCCGCGAAAAAGGATTCGGCGAATCCGCTCTGGCATATGGCCGCGAACACCATTCCATAAAGGATCAGCAGTTGCCCCCGCTGTTCCTTAGCCAATTGATAGATGCACACGGTGACGAACCCGACGAGCGCCGGGAATAACATAACGCCGATCCAACCGAAGTCAGAAAAGTACGTGAGATACATCGTGTAGACGTTCATGGGCCAGGGACCCCCGACGTCGACATAACTCAAGTGCTGCGACGGCACTTTCACGTCGAAGCCCAATCGAGTGGCTGCACGCAGAAAAGCATCGGAGATACTCCAGGTCTCCGGGAGAACTGACGGGTGCTGCAGATATTCGTCAAATGAGACGAGCGGACCCACGGAGTAGAGGAGGGCAACGTCGCCAACGACCTGCAAATCCCTCTCAACACTGCCCGTTCTCATTCGCAAGATAGTCACAGGCACGAACATCACGACTAAAGCGAGAACGCCGGCCCCGATGTGGCGCGGCACGATGCGGCCCCGTCTGAGCACCATGATGCCGAGCGCGCCGAGAAGAACCACGAAAGCCCCGGCACGACTGCCCGTTGCGAGGCTGTAGAGCGTCGCCACCACCACCAGCCCCAGTGCCACGAGCTTTGAACTCGCGCGGTCTCCGTAGTAAGCCACCGCCGTGAGCGCCAGCAGAATCGCCAAAATAACGAGGTTGTCGTAGAAGACGCGGTCCCAGGATTTCTGGCCCTGTGCCGCAGCAAGGGCGAGCATGCCGGAACGGATGCCCAACCACAGATTTTGAAACCGCGTGTCCGCCACAGAAAGCAAATACTGCCAAAACAACGGTAGTAAGGCCACCATCAAAATCAACCCGCCCGTCAGACACCTTTGGATCCGGCGGTCCACATCGGCTGTCGGCTGGGGAAGTCTTGCGGCCGGCGACCGCTGCCGGATCAAGAGCGTCAGAGCGCCTCCGGCGCTGAAAGAGACCGCCCCAGCACAGAACACCGTCACTGCCTCCATCGAAAGAGGGTGGTAAGTTCCGCTCCACACAGCCGCGGCGGCCGCGAGCGCCGACCAAAGCAAGGCAAATTGCGCCGGCGGATACAAGATCGAACCGCCCAGCTGCAGGTTCAGAAATGCGAGCAGCACCAGTACTGCGACGCCCACCAACGCCGGTGTCACGCGTGATTCCTAGTCCGCAGCAGGTCGGAAATGTAGAAGGCACATCCAGCGGGCGAGAGCGCCGCTGTGAGTTTCCGCGCCGCCGAGTTCGCGAGCATTTGAGAAAGACCAGTACCGGCGTGAAGTGAGTAGCGCACGTAATTGACGCCCTGCTTGCATTTCCACCACAGGGGCACGTCGAGTTGCAGGCACTCGCCGTAATAGAGGGACGCATTTCGCGGGTTGCGCATCAGCACCGCCCGGTTTGCGCTGGTGATGGTGTCGCAGTGCATGTAGAACACGCGCAGAGCTTCGTTGACGTGACGGATCAGATAGCGTTGTGCAATGCGATTCCACACCAGCGCGTCCGGGCAGAACCCCTCGCCCGCCAGGGTCGGATAAGGAAATTCGCGCAGGACCTCGGTACGGTGGCAGCCCCACTTCTCGCCGCTGGCGCCAAAGCGGCTATAGGCTTCGAAGTGACGGCAGTCGAGAACGTCTCTTGGAAACGGGCGGCCCACCAGATTCCCGGTCTCATCCACGCACAGGCAGGTGACTCCCGAGTATGCGGCGCGCTCGCCGACGTCAATCGAATTCCAGTGAAACAGCAGGCGCTCGATCGCATTCGGCGCGATGGCGTCATCGGAATCGAGCACCGCGAACAGCGGGCCTTCCGCCAGACTGATCGCGAGGTTGTAGGCGTAATGCTTTCCCTGATGTCGCTGATGATGATACCTGACCGGGAACGGGGCCTTCGCCTGCCAGCGTTCCGCCCGCGTTCGCGTGTCGTCGGTCGAGCCGTCATCCACAATCAGCCACTCGAAATCGCGGACCGTCTGGGCGCAGAGCGAGGCGAAGGTGCGCTCGGTCAGCTCGGAGCGGTTGAAGATCGGCGTGAACACCGTGAACCCGATGCCGTCCATAAATTCAGGTGCAGACAGCCTGGGCAGCCGGTTCCGCGGTCTGCGCGGAACCCGTCCAGGCGCGAATAAGACTAGCGGCGCGCGGCACGGCCAAAAGAAGGATTACGCCGATGGCCAGCGCGCCGAGCACGGCCGCGGCGCCGGCCAGGATGCCGGAGCGGCTTGCAGCCAGCACCGCGCAAGCCGCGGTGGCAAGCAATTTTACGGCGACGGACGCAAACTGGCGGGCCGGCGGCGTCGCCACCAGATCGAGCAGGAGTCCGTCCGCCACGCAGGCTGAAACCAGACCCGCACCAACCCAGGCCCATGCGATCGCCATCAGGCCGGCGAACGGCCTGGCTGCGAAGAACAGCAGGATCAGCGCTGCGAGGGTGGAGAGGCTGAAGTACAGGTTATAGCGATAGCGGCCCGAGGCCTGGATCAACTCATTCGCCAGTAGCGAGTGGGCGTTGATGCTCAAGCCGACGACCAGGATCATGAAGAGCCGCACGATGGTGCCGTCCTGAAGTCCGATGGCGGGCAGTACGGAAGGTGCGGCGGCGACGGCCATCGCCGCGAAACAGGCATAGCCGGCGGCACTGCACAGGAAAAGGTCGCTGAACATGGCGCCCGCCCGCTGGGGCCGTTCCGCCCCGCCGAAGTAGCGCGCCGCCCGGGGAAACACTACCAGCGTTGCGCCATTCGCGACAAAGGCAATCTTGCCGGCCAGGTCATACGCCGCACGGTAAAGCCCCAGTCCGTGGAGACCGAAGGCCGCATTCACCAGCAGCGAACCGGCGCTCATCACGCTCGAGTAAGATACCTGGGCAAGTGAAAGAGTCGCCGATTGGCCGAGCATCGCCCTCAAGCTCTTCCGGTCGAACAGCGGCCGCCAGGAGCCGGGTGGGAGCGGCCCGAGCAGCCGGCGCGCGATCCAGATCTCGGCGATCTTGCGCGCTGCCAGCAGGAACGCAATGGCTTCAGGAGAACGAAAGGCCCACGCTCCGGCGAGAATGATGCCGTTACGAAGGAATGCCGACACCATGCTGAACCGGGAATAACGGTCGAAGCGCTGCCCGGCCACGCAAGCAGTCTGCATGAGTGAAGCCGGGATTCCCAGAACGAATTCGGCAATGCTGAGAATCGCGATCCAGCGCACGGCGGCCATCGCAGGGCCGGGCACCGGGAAAATGTACCGCGGGGCGGCCAGCGCGAGCAGGGGAGCGGCCGCAATCCACGCCCCGCATAGCAGGCCATACAGTCCGAGCGCCACGCGAAGCTGCCGGACCTGTTCGCCGGCTTCCCGGCGTTCGGCCAGCAGCCGGAGCAGATTCTTGCCGATGCCGAAATCCGCCAGCAGGATATAGCTCACCATGAGCGCGTAGATGGAAAGCAGGCCGTATCCTTCGATCCCCAGCAGTTTCACGGCAGCGGGCACGGCGATGACACCCAACACGCCGTTGACTGCGTGCGCCGCGTAAACCGCCAGCAGATTGCGGGGTAATTTCGACATGCGGCTCAGGCTTTGTAGTAGTTCTTGGTCTGGCAATACGCGTAGTATCCGCTGTCGCCGCTGTCGGCGTTGACCTGGTTCAGCACCACGCCGAGGACGCGAGCGCGCAGACGCGTCAGCATGGCCACCGACGCCGACAACGCTTTGCGGCTCGTCCGGTTGGAGACCGCCACCAGGAGGACTCCATCCACGGCAGTCGCCATCTGAAGCGGCTCGGGGAACCCATGCACCGGAGGCGAATCGAGGATCACGAGATCGTAATCCTTTCTGGCCTCCTCCATGAGACCGACCAGACCCCGGCCCATCAGTTCCGGTGCGCGCTGCGCCGGAGTCCCCGCCAGCAGAATATCCAGGTTCTCCACACCCGGCTTTTGCACCAGGGCGTCTTTCCAGTTGGCTGTGCCGGTCAGCACGTCGGCCAGTCCCTTATCGCTCTCGAGGTCAAGTACCCGCTGAATGCTGGGCCGGCGCAGGTCGCCGTCGATCAGCAGCGTCTTCAGCCCGTTCCTGGCGTTGGCGATGGCGAAGTGGGAAGCGATCGTCGATTTGCCTTCGAAGGGCGACGCGCTGGTGATCATCAACGAGCGGAGCCGCCGGTCGAAATCCGCGAGCAGGACACTATTGCGCAGCGTTTGCACGGCCTGTTCGTATTGACGCAGGTTCTGCATAACGGAACTGCGGATACGAACCGTGCCGCTACCGATCTGTTTTCCCGAATCCGACTGCGCGGCAAGGCGGTGGCTGCGCAGCGAGCGGACGGACGGAAGAGTGCCCAGCACCTCCATGTTGAGAGTCCGCGTGATCTGCTCCGGATCCCGCACGTTCACGCTCAGGATGTCGCCCGTGACGGCGACGCTGACCGCGATCAGCGAAGAGAGCATAAAAGCCAGCAGGGCATTCAGCGGGATCTTGGGCGAAACGGGCTTCAGCGGCGGACGGGCCGTGTCGGCGATGCGGATCGCGCTGTTCTGGAATCCGGCATTGATCCCGGCTTCACGGATTTTCTGAATCAGTTCCTGGTACAGCGCCTTATCCGTTTCGGCCTCGCGCTTCAGGGATTGGTATTCAAACGAGTGCGCGTTCAGGCGATCGAACTCGGTTTTGGTTTCCGCCACGGCCTTTTGCAGCATCGACTCGCGGTTCACCGCGCTATCGTAGTCGAGTTTGATCCGCTGCTCGATGTTCTGCCGCGTCTCCTGCAGTTCGCGCTCTATCTCCGCCACCTGTTCGGCAGCCCGCTTGTATTCCGGATGCTGGATGCCGAAGTGGGTACGCACGGTGGAGAAATTCTGCCGGGCATCGTTCAGCTTTTCCGTAAGCTTGGCCAGGGGCGCGCCCAGGGCAGACACCTGCAAGGCGTCCGGCGAGCCTTCCTTCGCCAGGTTGTGGATCGCTTCCTTGCGGACGCGGTCCGCCTGGGAGTTGGTGTATTCGGAATTCAGCTGAAGAAGACGGGCCGAGATGATGCTGGTCTTCTCCTCGGGGTTAATGACGTTGAGTACCTGCTCGAACTTGGAAAGCGCGGCGCTGGACAACTCCATTTTCCCTTTCAGCTCCTCGAGTTGCTTTTCCATGAACGCCGAAAGGCTCGCCGAGGAACGAAAGCGGATTTTGTAGGTGTGCTCGAGGTACGATTGCGCGATCGCGTTCGACACGTTGGCCGCAAGCTGCGGGTCCGAGGAACGGTAGCTGATGCGGAGCAAATAAGTGTTCGTGGGCCGGGAAACCTTCAACCGTTTCAGGATCACGGGGGCAGCATGGGATCGCACGGGCTCCTCGTCCTGCGCCGCTTCCGTGGCGTGCTCGATTTCACGGAGATTGTACTGGTCGGCTACCGGACGCAGAACCGAGTCCGACTCGATCAACGCCAGTTGCGTGGTCAGGAACTGGTCGGCATCGTTGAGCGGACTGCGGCGAGACTCCTGGCCGACGATTCCCGTCGGCATCTCGCGGTCGATATCCACCGTCGCAGTAGCTTCGTAGATCGGCGTCAGCCGGCTCGAAATGACGATGGTGGCCATGACGCAGACAGCGACGAAGGAGAGGATCTTCCACCGGTGGCGGCGGACGACCCAATAGAAGTGAGACACGGAGAAACCGGTGGTATCGGCTTCCGCCTCGCGACCGGTGCCATTCGGCGCAGCGTACGCCGTGTTGGCCGCAGCAGGAAGCGCGGGCAGGCTGGAGATTGCTTTCTCGGGAGTCATATTAATGAACTGTGGTGCCGTAGATGAGTGCAGTAGTGGCGCCGCTGCCGAAGAGCAGCAGCCGTTCGACGGTTGCCCAGCCGAGCTTCTTTCCCCTCGCTTCGGGTATGTACAACACGTCGTTGGGAAGAAGCGGGCTGTCGGGCGCTTTACGACCCATGATTTTACCGAGTTCGACTGTCAATTCGTTCATTGATCCCGTCGCCTCGCGCCGGTAGATCACGGCCTGCTTGGCGGCGTAAGGGGCAAGCCCCTCCGCCATGGCAACCGCCTTGAGTACGGTCGTGCCCGCCTCTTCGCCCACGCCGAACGCACCCGGCCTTCTCACATTGCCGACGACGAATATCTTCTCAGCGGCGGGAATCCGGACTTCCTCGCCGCCGCTGAGCTCCAGGTTCAACGATGGATCAGTGGCACCCAGCAACGCTTTCACCGGGATGCGGCGCACCAGGGAAGGGGCGGCATCCGGATCGGTTGACGTCCGCGTCACCAGGATCTCGGGACCGGCATCCGCGGCCAGGCCTTCGGCCCGCGCCAGAGCCTCGAGCAGACTCAGTTTGCCGGCTGCCTGAAACGTAACCGGCTTCCGCACCGCGCCCATTACGCTGATCGGCCGGCTCTGGTACTCCACGACCGTGACCGTGACCTGCGGGTCCACAATCAGTTCCGCACTCTTGAGCGCCTCCTGAATCGCCGCTTCGAGTTCCGCCGGCATTCTTCCAGCGGCCTTCACCGGCTCCTTCAATAACGGCAGGCGGATCAATCCATCCATCCCCACGCGCAGCGTGCGAGTCAGTTCCGGCGAAGCGTAGACGGAGATGGCGATCAGGTCGTTATTGCCGATACGGTGCGCCGGCAGGTTGGCCGTGTTGGCATCCACCAGCGGCGCCTGGCGTTGCGGCTCCTGGCCCCGCGCGGCGCCCGAGAACACCGCCAGCGTCAGAAGACCGGCAGTTAGGAGGACGCCGATTGGGTCTCGCGGCCGGCGCTGCCCCTGGACGAACGGGCTTTTTTGGAAAGCAAACATCGCATGAGCTCCTTCATGTCTTGGAGGACCGACTGCATGTCGGACAACTGATCGAAGACGGCATTCCCGTCCTTTCCCGGTTCCGAATGAATGGCCGTCAGCACGCCCTCCCGGGTATAGTCCGAGACGCTCCGGCGAGCGCGCGACGCCGCTTTCTTCAGCTGCGTGAATTCCTGTTCGGTAAGCCGGAAAACCACAATCCGGTTTTTGGGTTGCTGGCTAGTCACTGGCGTGCGTACAACTTTGGCCCGGCCGCGGCTGCCGCCACCGGTTGGAATCGCGGTCGGATTTCCCGGACGGCGGCGGCATCCACTTCCACGGCGACCGACCGATGCAGGATCTCGACGTTGACCACGAAGCAGGTGGTCCCCTTCGCTCGCAGGACGGTGCCGCGTATGCCCGCGAGGGGACCGCGTTCCAGCTCTACCATCTGGCCTGGCGCAAGGTAGGGATGCGGGCGGGCGGGGATGCCGGATCGTACCAGCATCCTCAGCGTTTCGATCTGCTCGTCGCTAATGGGCGAGAACACTTTGCCGCTTCCCAGAATGGAGATCACCCCGCGTGTGTTCAGAATCCGGAGCCGCTCGTCGTACCGGAACCGGCTGAAGACGTACCCGGCGAACAGGGGCAGTTCCACAGTCTTGGTGCGGTCGGACCAGACTCGCTGCTGGCGGTATACGGGCGCGAAACATTCGATGTGGGTCGTTCGAAAAGCTTCGCCCACTGCCTTTTCGTGGCGGGGCTTTACCCCTACCGCGAACCAGAGGCGCTGGGTGAGGTTTTCGAGAGAAGGGCAGATGCTGGCGGTTTTCATCGGCTTGCCGGAGTCTCCGCGTTTCCGCCGCCGAAAATCACTCCGCCCGCGGCCAGCCCGCCTACCACGGCGGTCGCGGTAACCCCGCCGATGATGGCCACTGTGGCGGCCCTACCGATGCCGCCTCCGCTCGAAGCGCCGCCGGCTGCCGCGCCGCCCGAGGCGCCACCTCCGGTTCCCTCGCCGCCGGCCGCCGCAGTGCCGGCTGCGGCACCGCCGCCCGCGGAGACCGCGGTGAACGAATTCATCTGCGTGATTGCTATCGTCGCCGTCAGCACTCCATAGGTCGCCGTCACGGCGATCTGAAACCGGCCGGCCTGATTATTAGGGCGCAGTCCTCGTGCCACCGCCCGGCCCTGCTGGTCGGTGGTCACTTGCAGGGTGGTAGCCCCGTTGGCGAACGTGCCGCTCGCTCCCGAGCGCGGAAGCGCAAACAGAACGGCGGCGCCCGCCACGGGACGGTGGTTCTCGTCTTCCACCTGGACGATAGGCTCGCGGGCGACGCGCTGGCGAATATTGTTGATTGCGCCCTCGCCCTCGACAATCACCAGGTTTAGCCCTGCCGGCGCCGTACGCGTGACTTGCTCTCGGGCGGCGAATCCGGCCGCCGGCGCGGCGCGCGCGACCAGCGCCGGCGTGCACGGGGATTCCGCCAGCCTCTCGATTTTCTGCACGGTGATGTCCTGCAATCCGCCGCGCGTCTCAGTGCCCGGAACGCCGGAGATGCGGACGAGACGGCCGATGTCGCCTGCCAGTGGGGCGCTGTTGAGCCAGACCGGCACGTTCGTCACCCGGTCGGTCAACCCGTAACGGTCGCCATCGCGGTGAAGGCATCCGGACACCTGCACCGCGGCGGAAGGGACCGGCTGTTCGGCATACCTCACCGCGGTTCCCGGCGACAGGCTGCCCACGCGAACGCCGCGGACGTTCGTCACCTCCACGGCACCCCTGGAGGGCGACACCACGGCACCGCCCTTTTCCATCGCCACCCGCACAACCGTCTCCGGCGCAGAGACCACCACCCGGACCGGGCCCGCCTCCATGCCCGTTCCGGCCGGGCCCGCGAACTGTCCCAGCCCTTTCGCCAGCACGACACCGCGCGCGGAAATGGACGCGCGCGATCCCGGCGTGAGCCATACGCTGCAGCCGCCGTTCAACTGAAGCCGGGCCGGAGAGTCTCCGGTCTCGAGCACCGTGCCGTCGAACAGAGTGGCGTTTCCGCGCACTTCCGCTCCGTTTACGCGATAGCTGCCCTCAACGTACGCAAAGCCGATCGATTCGGCGGACACGGCGGGCCAAACGCAAACACAAAACAGGATCAAGCCCCGCAAACATGCGCGATTCATAGTTTTTTCAACCTGTTCAAAAAACGGGAAGTTCGGGGAAGCTTCGGAGCCGTTCCCGCGATATAGGCAAAGCTATCGCTAGTCTCAGCCCCAGTTTGCCCCGGCTGTGAACGCAATCCCTCTGGATACGGATTCGTGAATCGTAGTATGCGAACCGAATACGAGTCAAGAGGATTCGCCGGTTTTTCGGGCGAAAAAGTTTGGGCCGAGTGATATGGAACGAGTAGTACGCCCCCGCTGCCGAAGCGAATTTTGTTACGCTGGCCGTCACACGACGAATGCCGACCATCCGCCATTCCATGCCGCGATACCTTGGCTCGGCCGTCTGCGCAATCGTGCTTTTGTTCGCAATTTGGCAGTCGGCACTCCGGCTTCACGCGGAACGCTTGATTTCCGAGGGCACGATCCCGGCGGTGGAGCACGCACTCCGGGTAGAGCCGCGGAACGCGCAGTTCTGGCTATGGTATGCCGACGCTCTGGAGCAAGCGGCGCTTCCGGCGCAGTTCGCCCTGCTTCGCGCGGCCGCTCTCAATCCCCACGATCCAACCACGTTGATCCGCATCGGCCTCGATGCCGAAGGACGAGGCGATTATCCGGCGGCGGAGCGATACCTGCTCGATGCGGCGAAAGCCAGCCGGCTGTACCAACCGCGTTGGACGTTGGCCAACTACTATCTCCGGCGCGGCGCGGAGGAGTCGTTCTGGATATGGGCGCGACGCGCGGCGGCTCTCGCACCGCGCGAACCGGACGCGCTGTTTCATCTTTGCTGGCGGGTGACGGAAGACCCGGTCGAGATCATGGAAGAAATATTGCCGGAGTCGCCGGCGATGTGGCGGGCTTACCTTCATTTCCTTCTCGCAAGCAACCGGTACTCCGCCGCCGCGCTCGCCGTAGGACGCTGGAAAGACGCGGGCCCCGAGGATCGCGGCGTGCTGCTGAATGCGTGCGACCGGTTTCTCGATAACCGGATGGCGGAGCCGGCTATCGTGGCCTGGAATCTGTCGTGCCACGGAGGCGCGGCTTCCTGCCGGGAATTGAACCCCGCTTCTGCGCCGCCGCTTACCAATGCAGGCTTTCAATCCCCCGGCTTTGGCCAGGGATTCAACTGGCGATTCGACCGGCCGCCGGGAATCACGGCGCGTATGGGCGGAGGCAAAGCGGCAGTCTACTTCTCAGGCAAGCAGGCTGAACAGGCCCTCACGATCTGGCAGTGGGTTCCCGTCCTGCCGTCGAAGCCTTACGATTTGCGATTCGAGTACCAGACGGAAGGAGTGGAAGAGCGGAGCGGGCTGCGCTGGCAGGTGGCCGGCGCCAGAGCCGGCGGGGTGGATGCGCTGGCTGTGTCCGCGGAGTTGTCCGGTTCCGAGTGGAAGGAAGAAACAATTCATTTCACGGCGCCGCCCGGAGTGCCGCTGGTGCGAATTGCCCTGGTCTGTTCCCGGATGCCCGGGTCTGTGCGGACTGGCGGCACCCTCGTCATCCGGAACATGAGCCTGAAATCGGCATTATGAACGCGGATGCCCTGTACCGCCGGATGCTGGCGGTTTTCCTGACGCTGATCTTCCTCGGAATCCTCACACTCTGGGTCCCCGGTTTTTGGGCTGTGGGCCTGTTCCGCATTGCCGTCTTTTCGCTTGCGCTGGGATGGTTCCTTCTCATTGCCTTCAGGCCCATTCCCGTGCACCTGGCGCTTCCGCTGTGGCCGCTCGCCGCCGCGGTCGGGTGGCACGTGGTTCAACTCGCCGCCGGCACGACAATCTACCGTTGGGACACCTGGAATTCGCTCTGGAACTGGACGGCCGACTTCGTCTGTTTTTTCCTGGCGCTCCAACTCGCGTCCGGCGCCAATCGATTGCGTCGCACCCTCAAGGCGATAGTCTGGTTCTCATTCCTGCTGAGCGGTGTGTCGCTGCTCCAGATGTTCACTTCGGGCGGCAAAATCTTCTGGCTGTTCCCGAGCGGATACACCGACTATGTGCTGGGACCGTTCGTTTACCAGAATCAGTATGCCGCGTTCATCGAGCTGACGCTGCCGGTAGCTCTCTTTTTCGCGGTCTTCAGTAAGACCGACAGAATCGTCTACTCGCTGATGTCGGCCGTAATGATGGGCTCTGTGGTTGCCTCGGCGTCGCGTGCGGGAACCCTGTTGGTGATGATCGAAGGGCTGGCGGTGCCGCTGGCGGCATGGCGTATGAAGTTGCTGTCGGGCCGCGCCGCCGGGGCGGTCCTGATGAGAATATCCGTGTTGCTGGCGGTGGCGGCAGCGGTGGTAGGCGCCACCACCGTGTGGAACCGGTTCCTGCATTCCGATCCCTACTTTCTGAGGCGGGAGGTGCTCAGCTCGGCGATTCAGATGTTCCGCGGCCGCCCCGCCATGGGGTTCGGCCTGGGAACGTGGGCTTCGGCCTATCCGGGCTACGCGATCTTCGATCCGGGAGCCGTCATCAACCAGGCGCACAACGACTGGATGCAGTGGGCCGTCGAGGGAGGCATTCCTTTCTTCGCCTTCATGCTGACATTCGCGGCCCTGTTGTTGCGGCCGGCCTTGCGCTCAGTCTGGGGCCTGGGCGTAATCGTCGTGCTGCTGCACTGCCTTGTGGACTACCCGCTTCAACAACGGCCGGCGCTGGCAGCATTTTTCTTCGCCGTGGCCGGAGTAGTGGCGGCTAATAAGAATAACGCGACCCGTGAGTGAGGGGCCTCCACGTATCATTTACACCAGGGCCGCCGAAAAGGATCCAGCGGCGGCAAATCCACCGACCATTCCGGTTCCGCGCCCACCCCACTCGCGGGCTCGAGCACGAAGGTGAGGTCCGGGAACTGGCCGAACGGACCGCTTGAACCGATTCGCCCGCCGAAGACGAAGAGACGGTCCAGCACAGGATCGTAGTGCCGTGGATGCAAACTGCGCCTGCGCGACAGGCATGTTTCCGAAATACGACAGCTTCGTCCAGGCCGGAGCGATATTCGTGCCAGCGGAGGTCGTGCCGGTGGCGTTCGAGAGCGTCCAATTCGATGCTGCCGGCGAGGCAGTCCCGATGGCGATAATTGCATCCACGCCGGCGCCTGCGGCTCGAGTCCGTTGGCGTTGGTCAATACCCAGACATCGTTCAGCAGAGCCAACGCCGGCAGCCCGGTATTGCTGAGTCCCCCAAAGGGTGTCCAGAAAGCACTCGGAGTCCTTCACCGATCCGTCTTGCGCTATCGTAGCCGCAAAGGTTACGTCGCCTTCGATTCGAGCCGACCGTGCCAGGAAAGGATAATGTGGCGGCGAGGAGAAAGGTCGCAACGATCCTGGAGATAGCCCCGATGATCCCAGGACCATCCGAGCGGCACGACATCCAGGCCGAGATCCGCAGCGCGCTTAAACGCTTCCGAATTTGCTCTCTGCTCCAGCGCCGAAGAGCCTACGCAGCAAGATGACGCCGACGAGCAAGTTCAACGGGGCCGTCAGCGCGCCAGGGAAGTAGCCCTGGCGTGCCAAACAAAGCAGGAGATGACCAACGCCGTTGAGAATGCCGCCAGCGAGTGCGTAGAAGAGCACGACTACGTAGGCCGCAGCGATTCCACGAAGCACGCCCACAGCAGCTAACGTGAAGACTGCCAGCCAGATCAAATTGAACGACACGAACGTCGAATCGCTCCACTGTCGGCCAATCATAGCCGGGAACTCTCGCTGAAACCCGGTCAGGTATTCTTCGCAAAAGTGCAGGCATTGGACAGCGATTCCCATCAAGTAGACCGGGAGGATGACTGACGGATTGGCGCTCCAGCGGCCAATCGCCCAAACTCCCCAGGCGGCGATCAGACCGATTCCCAACAGGCCCGCCGCAGGCCCCATGAAGATCGCTTGGAGCACGACCACGGCGAACACGACAATCGCGGCGGTGAATCTCTCGTGTCGCCGAACATGAGCACTGCCGATCATCTTGCGTTCACATCAGCGGGATAGAAACGGAAAGCATCACCGATTATAATCTCCTGCAAATGATCGCGACGAAGCCAGGCCCGCCCCGTCGTCACCCCCGCTCCAGCAGAATCACATCATCATTCCGATACACGCTGCGCGCATCGCCCCAGGCCAGCACGGCGCGCAGCGATTCCTCCGCGTAGCCCCGACGGTGATAACGGGGGTGCAGAATCCAGCCGGCCTCCGGGCATCCGGCCGGGGGCTCATCTCACGCTGGAATTCGACGAGAGGCGCAGGCCGGCTCGCCCCAGACGCCGGGTTGCGCGGAAGGCAGGTTCTTTCAACGGCCAACGGCCCGATCGCAAGACTGACAGAGAGTAAGATAAGCATTCGAAGGAAGGAGGCTCTACCATGTCCGCCACCTCGAAATACGTGTCCGCAATCGCCGCCACCACGCTTCTCCTCGCCCTGGCGCCCGGTTTTTCGCAATCAGCCGCAACGCGCGTGGCACAGATCCCGGGCGTGAATGCCGGACCGTGCAGCCCGGGTCCTGAAGAGCAGCCGTGGCGCAACAAGAACCAGACCCCTCAGTGCCGCGCCTTGGAAGTCATCGCCGCCATGACTCCGCAAGAAAAAGCCGCCGAGATGAACGGCATCACCGGCTCGAGCAGGAACGAGCGCCTGGGCCTGACTTCGGGCGGCGGGTCGGATGGCCCGGAAGGCATCGCGTCCATGCGCGGAGCCCCAGCGCCCGGCACGCGCGGCGCGGACGTGACGGCGTTTGCCAACGCTGTGACCCTGGCGTCCACGTGGGACCGGGAACTCGCGGCCAGGTTCGGTAAAGCCATGGGCGAGGAGTTCGCCGGCAAGGGCTCGAACTCCATCCTCGGACCCACCATCAACATCATGCGCACCTGGCATTGGGGCCGGAACGGCGAGACCTTCAGCGAAGATCCCTACCTGACCGCCGAGATCGCGGTCCCCGAGATCAAGGCTCTACAGCAGGAAAGGGTACTCACCGTACTTAAGCACTTCGCCGCCAACAACCAGGAGAACGGGCGCATCGGCGTTTTGCCGAACCGGGCCGGAGTCGACGAGCGAATCACGGAGAAGGCCCTGCACGAAATTTACCTGCCGGCTTTCAAGGCCGCGGTGGAGCGCGCCAAGACCGGCGCCATGATGTGTTCCTACAACCAGATCAACGGATTCTTCTCCTGCAACAATCCCGAATTGCTGGCGCTGGCGCGGACGTGGGGCTTCGACGGATTCTTTTCTCCCGACGCCGGCTTCGCGCTGCGCGATCCGCTGACCGCGGCCCTGGCTGGAACGACGCGCGGCGTGAGCGGAGTCGCCAACCTGGTGGAGCAAGGCAAGCTGACGCAGGCGCAAATGGACAAGATGCTGTATTACAACATCCTGCCCTATTTCCGTCTTGGAATCTACGACTCGCCCTCCCAGGGCAAGCCGGATGCGAAGGTCAACACGCCGGAACATCAGGCGCTCTCCCGCCAGGTGGCCGAAGAGGGCGCCGTGTTGTTGAAGAACAAAAACGCCGTCCTGCCGATCGATAGCAGTAGGGTGAAGACGATTGCCGTGATTGGCGACGACGCGGGCCCCGGCGCGACCGTGATGCTCAACGGCAGTGGCCATACGCATGTGGCGAATCTGAGCGTGGCGGTGGACGCCATCAAGGCGCGCGCGGGCAGCGCCGTGAAGGTAATCTACGCGCGGGCCACGCTGGGCATCGGCAAGCTGCCGCCCGTCCCGGCCTCCGTTTTGAAGCCGTACGGCGCTGACGGCCAGGGATTGCTCGCGCACTATTTCAGTACCGTGGATTCAACCGGTGTGCCGGTTGCTTCTCGCGTGGAAGAAGGTCTGACGGACGTTACCGCGCCTCCCGACGAGTTCTATACCAATCAGGGCTTGACGGCGCCAGCGGGACGCGGAGGCGCTCCGGGCGCTGGTGGGCGCGGAGGCCGCGGGGGAGCCGGCGGCGGCATGGGCATGTCGCAGACCGCGTGGTCGGCGCGCTGGACCGGAACACTGACCCCGCCCGCCACCGGAACCTATCGTTTCTCGGTGACCGGCGGCGGCACGATCCAGCTCTACGTGAACAACGTGAACGTGGCCACGATGATGAAGGCCGACTTCGGCCAGACGGTGCAAGGTGCGATTCAGCTGAACGCGGGTAAGCCGGCGCCGATCGAGGTGAAATTCTCCAGCGCCGCGTCCCTCATGAACCCGGGCATCGCGCTCGGCTGGGAACCGCCCAACCCCGCGATGATGAACGAGGCGATCGCTGCCGCCAGGCAGGCCGACGTGGCCGTGGTCTTCGCGGCGGAGCAGATGGGCGAGGGCCAGGACAAAGTCAGCCTGGAACTCCCCGGCGGGCAGGACTCGCTGATCGAGGCCATCGCGCAGGCCAACCCGCGTACCGTAGTCGTGCTGCATAACTCCAACCCCGTTTCGATGCCCTGGCTGGACAAGGTGGCCGGCGTGGTCGAAGCCCTCTACCCCGGCGAGGAAGCCGGAAGTTCCATGGCCCGCATCCTGTTCGGCGATGTCAACCCTTCCGGCCGCCTGACCATGACCTTCCCCAAAGACCGGCATCAGGGTCCGGCCTCGCACTTCACCGAGTACCCGGGAGATGGCATGACCGCCAACTTCGACGAAGGCGTTCTGGTGGGCTACCGCTGGTACGATGCCAAAGGACAGGAGCCGCTCTTTCCTTTCGGCTTCGGCCTCTCCTACACAACTTTCCAGTACAGCGACCTTCAGGTTTCCAAGGCCGGCGACGAAACCACGGTCAAGGTGAAGGTCGCCAACGGCGGGAAGGTTGCCGGCGCGGAGATCGTGCAGTTGTACATCGGTTGTCCCGCGGCCGCGGAGGAACCGCCCAAGCAGTTGCGCGGTTTCGACAAGGTCCAGCTCAAACCCGGTGAGAGCAAGACGGTGACCCTGACCTTGAACAAGGACAGCTTCGCCGCCTGGGATTCGGACGATCGCGCGTTCAAGGTGTACCCCGGCGCGTATTCGATCATGGTGGGCGCGTCGTCGCGCGATATCCGCCTCACCGGTTCGGTCAATTACTAGAAAGGGGAATGAGCCCTTCGCTGCTTCATCCGCCCGGATTACGCCGGTTTGGCCGTGTTTGCCGCGGCATCCCAGGCATACTGCCGCCGGTTCCGGATGCTGAGCAGCGCGATGATGCACGGCATCGAGGAATGGTAACCGATATCGATGGGGCAGATCGGCTGCTGTCTGGACTTCACGCAATCCAGAAAATTGCGGGCATGCTCCGGGGTCGAGTCGCCCCTCCAACCCTTGGGGTTTAGGTAGCTCTTGGCCTCGATGGCAGGACCGCCGCCGCGGGCGGGTTTCGGAATGATCTTGTAGCCCAGACGGTTAATCAGCATGACGCCCTTCTGGCCGTAGAAGTACGTGCCCCAGAGCGGGAAATTGGACTCGGCGAAGTTGGGCAGTTCGAGATTGTCGAACGTCATGATGAAATCGTCGTATTCCCACGTGATGGCGAACGCCGGCGGAGTCTGCTCCATGTCCGGGTTGGGGGTTTTCAGGTAGCTGGAGGAGGAACTCGTCATCCGGGCGATCTTGTTGTCGGCCTGCATGCCCCAATGGGCGGTGTCCACCAGGTGGACGCCCCAGTCCGTGATCATGCCGCCGCCGTAGTCGTAGTACGAGCGCCAGCTCCTCTGCCGCGTGGGGGCATAGGGATGGCGCTTGGCAGGGCCCTGAAACATGTCCCAATCCAGGCCGTCGGGCACGGGCTGCGGAGGATCGACCACGGGGGGCCGCATGTAATTCGCGTAATAGTTCTGGGAATGCGTGATCTCGCCGAGCAGGCCGCCGTGCAGCAGCTTGATGGCCTCCTGGAAGTGATTCCAACTTCGCTGCTGGATCCCCACCTGCACGATGCGGTCGCTCTTGTGAACGGCCTCCACCATCTTCTGAGCGGGCTCGATGGTGTTCGAAATCGGCTTTTCGACGTAGACGTCTTTGCCCGCGGCCACCGCGTCGATCATGATAGGCGCATGCCAGTGATCGGGAGTAGTAATAAGGACGGCATCTACGTCCTTGAGGTCCAGCACCTTCCGATAATCGGTGAAGGTGGCCATTTTGCCGCCGGACTTCGTGACGAATTGATCCAGACGATCGCCGGCCACGTCGCAGGCTGCGACGAAGACCTGGTCATCGTGGCTGGTAAAGCCGCTGTGGACGAGCGTGCCGCGGCCTCCGGTGCCGATGATAGCCATCTGCACGCGGTCATTGGCGCCAAGGATGGAACGGGAGAAGGCCGCTGCGGTTGCGGTGGCCTGGATGAATGTGCGTCGGTTCTCCAACACGTGGGATACTCCTTCCGCGGCCGTGGACTCTCTGCCCCTCCCCAAAAAATGCGGAATCGCAATGGGCCGCATAAAGGGCGCCAGAGCAGAGTCGTGGAACAGCGAGGCGTGCCGCCATCCCTGTAGGGTACAGCATGGTCACCGGGTGCGGATGGACAGGACCCACACGCCGCTGCCCGCCGCGCTATGCGATGGGGACGATGCGCAGGCTTCGTTGTAGATACATAGAGACCATCTTCCGGTTGCGCGATTCGCTGCGGAAGTGATGAATTCTACCAAGGGGTCTCCGGTAACCTCGCTTTCGTGCCGCTTGCGCCTGGCAGTCTGGTTCGCGAAGATCCGACCAGGTGTTCCATGGTTCGTTCGAGTATTCCGGCGCTCTGTATCGCTGTACTTCTGTGTGCTGAAGCCTACGGGCGGGAAAGGCCGAGTTTTGACAAGTACCATGTTTTCCCGCACGATCCCGGCATTGGTCCGGGCGTCCTTACCACGGGTCAGTTCGCGTCGGCGCTGGGGTTGCACTTAACACCGGAACGATGGTGCAACGCTCCGCACACACAGCAGGCGCCGTACTGTCCGGCGTTATTTTTCCGCCGGGAAGTCTAATTGTCGCCGAACGTTGGACTCCGGGTGGACGCCGGTTTTGGCGGTGACGACAGCGTGAACTCCACGGGGTGGCGTGGAATTTCGAGTGCCTCGCGCGGTCTACCTGTCCCAGCCGTCAGAGGTATGCTCGCGTCGGTGCCGCATACTCGTTATGTCGATTCGGTTGTCGCCGGCGTGATCGAAGGAGACGCGGTAGTCGCCACAGCGGAGGCGTAAGCCAGTTTCCGGTGCCTGGATTGCGGTCTCGCGATCGATGGTTCTCAGTTCGGTGGGCACGATCGAGAGCCGCTGCCGTCTCGGGCGTGATTTCGTCTCCTCGGATCGAGCGAGCGCCAGCGAGCGCGCCAGAGGTTCGACCCTCACGTCGAGCAGATTCTTGACGGCGCTCAATTCTTCGGCAGCGGGCGCTTACTCCCCGTCGCAGCCGAGGGAGAAACGCAGGGCCGCACATACTTCACTCATTCGCACTGGGGCCAGATGAGCCAGCCGCCTTCCCAAACGTTGTTGCGAGACTGTTACCGGATTGTGAAGATTCACGGCACAAGGGGCCTTCATCCCATCGTCTTCATCCAATCTCACTTCCGAGGGAACCCCTCGGATATTGGAAGTAATCGGCGCGACTGTTGCCGTGGATAGGTATCGAAGGGCGCTGTCCCGCGTCAGCACTACGACAGGCCTGGCTTTGTCCGGAGGCGCAAAACGGTAAAGTCGAATATCGCGCCTGGTTATTGCTCCGGCCACATCGCCTCCGCTTCCCAAGCGGACAGGTCTCCCAAGTCTCTTGGGCAGGCTTCGTATCCTTTGCGGTCGCGGAGTTCGCGTTCGCGGATCGCGAGGTTCTTCAGATGGGCTCGGAGCGCCTCACGAATCAGTGCGGAGCGATTCAGTTTCGTTCGCCGCGCTGCAAGTTCTGTAGCGCGCAAAAGTTTGGAGTCGAGGACGACCTGAATCGTTTCCATTGTGGATCCTACTCCACAGTGGAATCCCTTTGGCCGGCCTCGCTCCAATGTTGCTGTCCGCCTCGGCGGCCGTTGTCGCCGGTTTACTCATAGCGAAGGGCGCGCACGGGATCGACGGCGGCGGCGCGGCGCGCGGGGATCCAGGCCGCGAGCAGCGCTACCGCGCCCAGCAGGGCGGCCGAGATGGCCAGCATGGCCGGGTCGGCAGGCTGGACGCCGAACAGCAGCGATTCGACGAGTTCGCTCAAGGTGGCGGCGGCAGCAGTGCCGGCGGCGAGGCCGGCGGCGACGAGCGCCAGGCACTGCCGGAGGACGAGCCAGAGGACGCTTGCTGTGGCGGCTCCCAGGGCGACGCGCACCCCGAGCTCAGCGGTGCGGCGCGCGACCGAATAGGAGAGCACGCCGTAGAGGCCGATGGCGGCGAGCGCCAGCGCCAACACGCCGAGGAAGCTGCTCAGCATGGCGAGCAGCCGTTCATACACGACCACACCGGCCACTTCCTGCTCGAGCGAACGGAACTTCACCGGGATGGCGGGATGGAAGGAGTGGATGGTGCGTTGAACCGCCGACGCCAGTTGCATGGGGCGGCCGGCGGTGCGCACGACTATTTCGAGGCTGGCGGGCTCGTCTTTAGTCTGCGAGATGGGGAAGTAGGCGGCCATGCGGGCCGGTCCGCGGAGGTCGACAAAGCGCGAGTCCTCCACCACGCCGACAATCTGCATTGGACTCGACCGATAGCCGGAGGGCAGCGCGATGACGCGCCCGATGGGGTTGGCGCGGCCGAAGTATTTTCGCACGAAGGATTCGCTCACGATGGCTACGGCGGGCGAGCCGGGCGTATCGCGCGGATCGAAATCGCGACCGCGCAAGAGCCGGGTCCCCATGGTGCGAAAGAAGTCCGGGTTCACCAGGTTGAGGAAGGTGCTGACGCGTTCTTCGGGCGGCCCGGTATAGCCCCGGACGGTCATTTTCTCGCCCCAGCAGCAGTTCTGGATGGGGGACATCATGGCGAGGCTGGTGGACTGGACACCGGGTAAGGACTGCAGGCGGGCCTGAATGTCGCGATAGAACGCAGGGAGGCCGGCATCGGGGATTCCGGCGCGGGCGGGATCCAGGCTGGCGATGAGCACGCGATCGGGCTCGAAGCCGAGGTGGACGGCATTCAGGTTTTGAAAGGTTCGCAGGAAAAGGACGGAGGCGGAGACGAGTAATAGGGACAGGGCCACCTGTGCGACCAGCAGGGAACGGTTGGAAGCGCCGGGGCCGGTGAGCCGACCGGCCGCCTCTTTGAGCAGCGGATTCAGGCCGGAGCGTAGGGCGCGCAACGCGGGGACGAGGGCAAACAGCAGCGTAGCGGTGAGGGTGAGTGCGGCAGTGAAGAGAGCCAGGGAGAGGCCGGGGCGGAGGTCGAGAACGATGGCGTCGCGGCTGGTGGAGAGCATGGCGGCGAGCAGGCTGCTGCTCCAACGGGCGAAGAGCAGCCCCAGAGTGCCGCCGCCGGCAGCGAGCAGCAGGCCCTCGGTGAGTAACTGGCGGACGAGGCGGACGAGGCGGGCGCCGACGGCGGCCCGGAGGGCGAACTCGCGCCGGCGCGAGAGGCCGCGGGCGAGCAGGAGATTGGTGAGATTGATGCACGCGATCAGGAGGACGATGGCGACGACGACGGCCAGCACTTCGAGGGGCCGCTCGAAGCGGCGCCGGAGCGGGGATATCTCGGTGGAGGCGGGCAGAAGCTGGCCGCGAAGCTCGCTGAATCCTTCGACGATGCGGCCGTCGCGATCCGGCGGGCCGGTCTGGGCGATCATCGCGGACCAGAGCGATTGCAGGCCGGCGGAGGAGCGCGCGGAGGGGACGCCGGGGGCGAGCCGGGCCATCAGGGGCAGCCAGACGGAGGTCCTTCGACTGAACATCCGGGTCTCGGAGGCGAAGGGCCCGGCGGCGGCGAGGGGAACATAGATGTCGGGCGCGGCGCCCACCACGGCCCCGGAAAAGCCCGCGGGCGCCACGCCGACAATCGTAAAGGGAACGCCGCCGAGCCGGACCGTGCGGCCGAGGACGGCGGGATCCGACTGGTACCGTTTGCGCCACCAGTTGTAGCTGAGGACCGCGACCATGGGCTGCCGGCTTTCGTCCGTGAGAATGCGGCCGATCCGGGCAGAGACGCCAAGGCCGGCGAAGTAGTCCTCCGAGACGCGTTCGAGCGCCACCCATTCCATAGCGTCGCCCTGCCCGGCTTCGATCTGCCGCGAGCTCCAGGTGAAGACGTGGGAGAACATGCCGCCGTTCGCGCGCAGCCACTCGAAGGTGGGATAGGAGAAAGATCCCTGCCGGGCGGCACTGGCGGGGACGGCGCCAAGGATCTGCACCAGGGCCGCCGGCTGACGCACGGGGAGTTGACGGAACATGACGGCTTCGGCCAGTGTGAAGATGGCGGAGTTGGCGCCGATGCCGAGGGCGAGCGAAAGCAGGGCGACGGCGGTGAAGCCGGGGCTCTTCCGGAAGAGGCGAATGGCGTACTGGAGGTCGGAAAGGAAATCGAGCAGCCAGCGGCTGGGCCGTTTGTCACGGCACTCTTCCTGGAACTGCGCCACGCCGCCGAACTCCCGAAGCGCGGCAGCGCGGGCGGCGGCTGGCGATAGACCGGCCGCGACCTTCTGCCGGGTGAGCGCTTCGAGGTGGAACTGCATCTCCTCGTCGAGCCCCCGGTCGAGCGAGGCGCGGCGGAAGAGGGCGCGGACGAGATAGAGGAGGCGATTGAGAGTGCGCATCATACCATCTCCACGATGAGGCCGACGGCGCCGGAGAGGCGCTTCCAGTTGGCCAGCTCCTTTTCGAGCTGTCGGCGGCCGGCGGCGGTGAGGGAATAGAATTTGGCGCGGCGGTTATTGTCGGTCGCGCGCCAGTCGGACTTGATCCAGGCCTGCGATTCGAGGCGTTGCAAGGCCGGATAGAGCGACCCCTGCTGAATCTGCAGGATCTCGCCGCTGACCTGCTGGATGCGTTGCGCGATGCCCCAGCCGTGCATCGGTTCGAGGGAAATGGTTTTGAGGATCAACAGGTCCAGCGTGCCCTGGATGAGGTCGGAAGGTTTGCCCATGCGCTTCTCCTCTCGACTATCTACAATACGCCGAGGAATTGTAGATAGTCAAGAGGAAATAGGGACGCTCATCGATGTCGCCTGTCGACAGGCCTGAGGCGAGAGTTTTCAGGACAGAAGGCTGCTGACGGAGGGGGCGAGGGTCTGCGCGATCTGGAGGTTCCGGCTGCCTCGCAGTTCGGAGACGACGAAGGCGAAGTAACGTCCGGCCTCGAATCCGGCCACCTGGAAGCGCTCGGCGCCGGACTGATAGACGGGAATTCCGAAGGCGTTGGCGGAACGCGACAGGCCGGCCAGCGATTCGCCTGGCTGCTTTTCCGCGATCACCAGCGAGATCAGGCTGTCACCCCTCTTCATGGTTACGTGGGTGAACTTGCGCTGCATGTAACTGCAATGATGCGCCATCACTACCTGGTAGCCTTCCGGAATCGCGCTCTTGACGACCTTCAGGAGGCCCTTGAATTCGGGGCCCAATTCGGCTTCCATCCGCTCGGGGGGCGGCGGTGTCATCTTGGAATAGTCGCGGAATATGGCGCAGTGGACGTGGTCTCCGAGGCCCACGCGCAACACCTGCGCGATGTTGGCAGAGATGCGGCGGAAAAAGGCGGTCTGCCGCGGCGCGTCGTTCAGCGGAGGCAGCGTTTCGCGCGGGGGATTGAGCCAGACTCCGGCGGTGACGACGAGCGCGGCCATGGCCACCGCGCCGGCCGCCCAGCCGTTCCAGACGAACAGCGACGACAGGCGGGAATCGCGGCGCGGCTGGCGGATCTGCTCGCGTACGCGAACGTGAAGGTCCGGCGGAACGCTGGAGGCCAGCACCGCGGCCTTAAGGCGCGAACGCAGGCGCGTGCGCGCTTCATGTTCCGAGGCGCAGGCGGCGCACTCTTCCAGGTGGCGCTGCACCTGCCGGCGCTCTTCCGCCTTCAACTCTCTGCCGATATAGGAATCCAGGCAGCTTTGCGTTCTTTCGCAGCTCGTCGATCCCTTGTTCATGTGGTTTGTCCTTCCTGGATCAGGGCACCGATGCCGTAAGAATATGCCATGCCGGCCAGCTTTTCGCGGAGCAGTTTGCGTCCGCGGCTGAGGCGCGACATCACGGTCCCGATGGGCACGTTCAAAATGCCGGCTGCCTCCTTATAAGTGAACTCCTCGACGTCTATCAGGAGGACGACGGCGCGGAACTCCCGCGGAATCGCGGCGAGGGCGCGCAGCATCTCCTGGTCGGTTACCTGGGCAGCGGGTGGCGGCGGCGCGGCAACGGCCTGTTCCGACACTTCCTCACTTTCGCGGACCAGGCGGACGCTGAGCCACTTGCGCCGGTAGTGGTTCATGCAATAAAACAGAATTTTGAACAGCCAGGCGCGGCAATTGGTTCCGGGTTCGAACTTGTCGAAGGACTTCCAGGCCTGGAGGTACACATCCTGCACGACGTCGTCGGCGCGGGTGGCGTCGCCGAGCAACCGCGCCGCCGTCCGGTAGATCTCGTTCAAGTGCGGGAGGGCCGCGGCCTCGAAATCGGCGGTACGGGGTTTGCGGGAGAATAGCATGGCGTCACGCGTACGTTTCTGACCGGATATCCGGCGGGAGGGCCGGAATATTCCCGGAAGCCAATTTTTTTGAGGAATAATTACAGGGCGGGGAGGGATAGACGGCTGTATGGCGAAACTGATGCTTGCGGCTGCGTTTCTGGGGGCGGCGGCCATGTCTCTGCCGGCGGAGCAGGCGCGGCCGGTGCTGGTGGAGCTGTTCACGAGCGAAGGCTGCTCGAGCTGCCCTCCGGCGGACGCCTTGCTCGAAAAACTGGACCGGAGCCAACCCGTTGCGGGCGCGGAGATTATCGTACTGAGCGAGCATGTGGACTACTGGAACTACATCGGCTGGACGGATCCGTACTCCTCGCACGCCGCCAGCGAGCGGCAGGAGCTCTACGCGCGGCGGTTCGGCATCGAGGGCCCGTACACGCCGCAGATGGTGGTGAACGGGCGGACCGAATTCGTTGGCAACGACAGCGGCGCGGCCCTGGCGGCGATTCGCGTCGCGGCGAAAGCGAAGCCCGGGGTGGGAGTGCGGCTGGCGCGCGAGGGCGACAAGGTGATGCTCGAAGCAGACGCGCTTCCGGCTGGTACCGCGCGCAAGGCGCACGTCTTTGTAGCCTACGCGGCGGAAGCGGGAAGCTCGGACGTGCTGCGGGGCGAGAATAAGGGGCGGCGGCTGCGGCACGTGGCGATGGTGAAGTCGCTCAAAGAAGTGGGCGTGGTGACCGGCAGCAAAGGGTTTCGCGGCCAGGTGGCGGTGGAAGCGGGCATGCGTGTGGTGGCCTTCGTGCAGGAGTCGGACAACGGGCCGGTGTGGGGCGCGGCCATGTTGGGCGCGGGGCGGTAAGGCTTGGCGCCCAGCTCCACCGGGCTGGAGCGGCTGATCTCCGCACGCATCAATCGATAACTTTGAAGCGCGCCCGCCTGACCACTGCCTCACGGTCAGAGCACCGCCGCGAGGCAACCTCGAGGACGGAAGCCCCGGGAGGTAAGGCCGCGACGGGAACATTCTCCGAAACAGGGCACAGAGCGATGCCGCTGACCGCGATCTGGTGCCCGTCCCGCGGTTCTAGCCAGCGAGGTCAAAGGGAGGGCTGCGAGGCTGGGCAGTAAGTGGTACTGGTCAACCAATGCCAAAGGTGGTCCGGCGTTCCGCGCGACTTACGTGCGGGCCTTGATCAGTGGGTGAAGGAGTAGATGACGAAGTTGACTCCGAGGCGGAGGCCGAGGGCCGAGTACTTCTCGGGGTAGCGAGGCTCGTCGGCCCATTCCCAGGAATCGCCGACATCGTTGTTGAAGGTCATGGCCACCATGATGCGGCCCTTGTCGTCGTAGATGCCGCGCCAGTGCGGGGTGGTTCCGGCGGCGCGCTGCCACATCCAGCCGCGGTTGTTGAGGGACCACTGGCCGAGGATCTGGTAGCGCTTGTCCAGATCGTAGACGGTGTGGAAGATGGGATCCTGATCGGGGATCTCGACGGCGGAGCGGTCCGGGAAGACCTTGTGCATGCTTTCCATGAAACGGCCCCACTCGTCTTCGTTCCAGAAGTCGTCCATGTAGATGAATCCGCCGCGCAGGAGGTACTCCCGGATGGTGGCAGCCTGAGTGTCGGTGAGGCGCCAGTCGCCCATTTCGCCGGCGACCATCCAGGGCCAGTTGAAAAAGTCGTCGAGGTCGTCGGGGTTATTGGGCTGCTCGACGGAGCGGGCATTGACGCGGGTGAGGCGGCGGAGGGCCTGGGCGAAATGGCGGTCGGCGCGAGGGTAGTCCTGCGTCCAACTAGTGCCGCCCAGCCGCCAGTCGAGCTCGCCGAAGTAGGACCGCCGGGTGAAGCGGGCCTCGGGATGGTTCGGGTACATGAGGCGGGCCTGCACCCACTCGGTCTTATCCAGGTAATCGGCAGGCAGGGGGATGTTGTCCGCCGGCTCCATGCTCATCAACACGCGGAACGGTTTTTGAAACGCCCACACGCCGCCGGCGCAAACGGCCAACAATACGGCCCAACGCAACGCTCGCTTCGAGCCCTTCACAAACAGACCTCTCTCCCTAACCCCCATACGCCGCCGCCACCTGTTTTTTGACGAAGGCGAGATCGCGGCGGATGGCCGCCAGATCATTTTTCGTCTGGTACTCCAGGTGGACGGAGACCGGCCCGACGAAACGCGCCCCAGCCAGGGCGGCGAACACCTTGCGCCAGTCAACCATGCCCTCCCCAAGCGGGCACGGCTCCGGCTTCCATACGCCCGCCGCATCCTTGTTCCAGTAAAAATCGCGGGCGGTGATCATTTTGATGCGCGGCATGGCCAGGCGCAGGGCCACCTGCCAGGCGCCGGCGCCGCCGTCCTGCACGGCATAGCCCGGATCGAAATCGTAGCCGATGTAGCGCGGATCGGTTGCGCGCAGGATCGTGTGGAGGTCCCACAGGGAGGCACCGACGTTATCGCCGGCGACGTTTTCGACCACCACCGTCATGTTGGCGGCGCGGGCCAGCGCGCCTAGTCCGGCGATGTCGCGCTGCACTTCGAGGAGACGGGCTTCGATGTCGCCGGCGCCGTACTTCCAAACTCCGGCGCGAAACAGCGGGACGCCCATTTCTCCTGCGATGCCGGCGATGTTGCGCACGTTTGGATCCTGGATGTTGGTGTACGGGGTGGTGACGACAGGGACGTCGAGGCCGACTCCGGTGATGGCTTCGATGGAGCGGGAAAGATCCACGGGAATCTGTTCGGGCGCGACGTGGCCTCCGGGCTGGACGGAAAGGTCGCAGCCGTCTGCGCCGAGCTCGCGAAGTACGCCGCCGAGCTCTTCGTAAGGCACCTTGATGAGGACCTGCGAGTAGAGGCAGACGGCGGGCGAAACCCGAACGCGCGGGCCGTTGCCGGAGCGGATCTGCGCGGCCGCGGCGGACGCGCCGGCAAGCGCTCCCGCCAGAAGCCGGCGTCTCGAAAGGCCCATGTGGGTATTGTAGACCCCCGGGCGGCGGCTATTTCTCACGGGCCAGCACCTTCTCAATGACGGGTTCGCGTTCGCCCTTTTCCCAGCTTGCTTCCGACTGGGCATCGGTGAGTCCCGCCACGCGGGCCAGCAGCAGGAAGGGGGGCGCGGCGTAGCGCGGTGTCTTCCAGCGGGCCATTTCGGCGAGCGACGGGAGGGAGCGCTCGCGGATCTGATCGAGGGCGGCGGTGGAGTTGCGGTCGGTGAGGGTGAGCAGGGCTTTCACGGCCTCCATACGATCGCTGAGCACGATGGAGTTGAGCAGCTCGATGAACCAGGTGGGGGAGATTTTGAGATTGAGGGAGGGCTGGCGCGCGTCGAGCACGGCGATGGCGACCAGGGAGCGGATGGCGTTGGCGCGGACGATTTCGTCCGGGTCGGAGAGTGCGAACTGGAGATCGTCCGCAACGTCCTGCTTTTTGGGCGCGTAGCCGATGACGGCGGCGGCGACGGCGCGCTGTTCGGGCAGGGAGCCATTGCGGAGGACGTCGCGGATGAGCGGGACGTTGGCGGCGGCGTAGGTAATGAACTGAAGCTGGAAGGCGCGGGCCTGGGGGTCGGCCATGAGGGAGTGGCCGGCGGTGAGATCCTCGGCGGTGTTGCCGTGGGCGGCGGCGCGGCGGACGGCGGTGAGGAAGCCGTCGTAGGCCGTGAGCAAGGTTTCGGGCAGGACGGCGTTGCCCGCGGGTTCGGAGCGGAAGGCGGCATGGGGCGCGCCGCGCTCTTCGACGCCGACGAAGAGGATGGTGTTTTTACCCTCGCAGCAGACGGCTTCGACGCGGGCGAGGACGACGCCGGAAACTTCGGCGACGCGGTCTTCGAGGTCGCCGCGCGAGGCGGGGAGGGGATCGCCGGGCTGGAGTTTAAGGGCGGAGAGGATGCGGTCCGCGGGGATCTTGCGGAGGCCGTAGAGGTTGATGTCGGCCACGGTGGGGGCTTGGGCCGAAGCGAGGGATGCCGCGGCGAGGAGAGCGAGAGTTCGCACGGTAGTTGGACGCGGATGGGGGCGGGAGCGTTGCCGGGGAGTGGGATTGAAGGGATTGTTTGGCCGCGGCCGTTATCCCTGTCAGCGGCCGGCTGCCGCAGTCAGTTCGCCAAGGACTCGCTCACCCCCTGCTTCCACGAACATCCGAACAGCAGTTCGGTGACGTTCCAGCGCCCGTTGCAGAATGGATTCAAACGCCGGATTCGCCCGCAACGGGTGCAACCAGGGATCACGAATCAGCGCGGGATAGCAGAAGAAGCCTTCGCCCACAGCTCGCGCAAGGATTGACAGCGCCCGGTCATTTTGGGAGAGATATGCCAGATGGCGTGCCTGTTGGAACAGTTCCTCGGGTCCGCGCGCGATCAGCGAGATCGCGCGTTCGCTGAGCGCAATCGCTTCTGTGCGTGAGCCTTCCGCCAGTGCGCGCGCTGAAGAGAAAAAGCACCGCACCAAAGGTAGCGGCGTACTGAAGGATTCCATCCGCCTGGCGAGCGCAACGGCTTCCTGCTCCCTGCCGAGACGCATCAGAGCCAGCGGTCCGACATACCCCAGAACCTCTCTGCTTGTTGCCAGCGAGCGGTGATAGTCCCCGAGCAGGAAGTGCGTGTGACACACACTCGTGCGGATTGTCGGGTCTAATTCAGAGGCAAACTTATGAGCGGAAACCGACGCTTCGAGCAGGCCGCAATACCGGCAGACATGGACCAGTCCCGCAAACAATTCGGGATCAGTCCTGATCGATCTTGCCCGCGACAGAAGACGCACCATCGCGCGGTCCGCGAGATTGGAATCCGCTTCCACGTACGCCAACTGCTTGTGCGCCATGGCCAAATTCGGCCGCAACTCTAACGCTCGCCTCAGGGCGACCTCGGCGCGCCTGAAGTTGTCCGCATCGCCGCCGAATTTCGCGATAATGCGGCAACAACGGCCCAGGCGGGCCCAGGCTGGAGCGTAATGGGGGTCCTCTTCGATGCAACGAACATAAAGATCGCGGGCGGCCGGATCGAAATCGTAAGCAAGCTCGTTAGCGCGAAGATAGATTTCGTATGCGGCAGGGCTGGCAGGCACATCGCGGCTCAAAAGTCGTTGTTCCTGAACGTTCCGAGGGAGCGCCAAGGCGTCCACGATTTGCGCGGCCACTTCGTCCTGAAGTTTGAAAATGTCCCGGAGGCCGCCCACCGAAGTCCGTGACCAGACGGCCGTGCCACTGCCGGCCTCCACCAGTTGGGCGGTTACGCGGAGTTGGTCGCCGGAGCGCAACAGGGTTCCGATCAGAACAAGGTCCACCGCTGCTTCAGTTGAGATGCGCTCCAGGTCTGTCTCGCCGGCATACTTTGCACCGACCATAGTTGAACGCACGATGAGCAGGTCAAGACCGGTTAGAGACGCGGTGATAGCATCGGCAAGGCCGAACGACAGGAATTCAATCTCCGGATCAGGCTGAATGAGGCGAAAGGGCAAGACGATGAGCCGTTTGGACGGCGGTGCGGCTTCCGTCTGCTTATCGACTTCGGCTTGGAGTTGTGCTCCGCGGCGCGCGAACCAGGCGTCCACCTCCGGCGGGTACGCGTAAACCGTGGCGACGCTGGTATGCTCGTGGCGGTGAACGGGCAAACCTTCCGCGCCTTCCCAGCGCTGGACGGTGCGAACCGAAGTTTCCAGATATCCGGCGATCTCTTTCCAGGAGTTCAGGCGGGCAGTAGGATGTACCACAACCGACGCGGTTTTGTGCGCCCTCGAGCCCGTACCCATGTTCTTCTCTCCCGATAAGCAGAAGCCGCCGTTCCAATGCCGGCTTAATTCTAGGTCCCAGCCCGGCCATTCGCAAGGCCTCGAAAACGGCATGTCAAGGCAAAGCGTCTGCCTCCGGTCGGGCCGGATTGAATACCCTGTGACTGCTGGTTACAGGGTGATATTGTGCAGCAGAGCGCGGCCGCAGCTAAAACCCTTCCTACATTCGTGCGTATGCCGCTTGCAAAGCATGGTTCCGGGAAGGCAATTGAACATTGGCGAGGCTCTCGTAGCACTCCCCTAGATCAGATTCCGCGTATGGCCAACCCGGGCGGTCGTGTTCAGAAAGCTGAAGGAAAGTGATGCCAGATGGTGGTAGTGAGAATAGCAGCGAGAGAAGGAAAAAGCAGATCGAGGGCTTGCCGGCAGTTCGTCGCAACGTAGCCGGCATCGACCTGGGGAGCGAACGACACTGGGTGTGCGCTTCGGTCGCGGGTGGCACCACCCGAGAGGTTGCGGACTTCGGAGCGACGACGCCGGAGCTCATCCGAATGACGAAGTGGCTCCAGACCTGTGGCGTAGAGTCGGTGGCCATGGAAAGCACTGGAGTCTATTGGATTGCTCCGCACGAGGTATTAGAGGCGTCAGGCCTGGAAATTTTGCTGGTAGATACGCGCCAGTTGGCGCGCGTGCCCGGGCGAAATAAGAAGACGGATCCAACCGACTGTGAGTGGATCCAACGGCTGCACAGTTGTGGATTGTTGCGGGGCTCGTTCCGACCACGGGAAGAGGTCTGTATGCTGCGAACACTGGTGCGGGACAAGGCGAACCTGGTGGCGGAGTGCGGCGACTGGTTGCGCCGGATGCAAAAAAGCCTGGACCAGATGAATGTGCGCGTACACCGCGCGGTCTCCAATATTGACGGTGTAACGGGAATGGCGATTTTGCGTGCGATCGCGGAGGGAGAGCGGGATTCCCGCAAGCTGGCGAAACTACGGGACAGCCGCTGCCATAAAAGCGAGGAGGAGATCGCCGAACAGTTAAGCGGGCACTGGCGGGAGGATCACTTGTTCAGCTTACGGCAGTCACTGAAGATGTACGATGCCATTCAGGAGCGCCTCGCCGATTACGACCGTGAAATTTTACAAAGGCTCGCAGCCATGCAGCCGGAAGAATTTAGTAAACAGCCTCCGCCACCAGTAAAGAATCGGCAAAAGGCGCAAAACATGAAAAAGCGCGGGCAAGAGCCAATGCGAGAGGCGCTGTTCCGCATGAGCGGTGTGGATTTGACCGGCATTGACGCCATCGGGGTGGAAACCGTGCAGGTAGTGCTGAGTGAATACGGCCCGGACCTCAGCCGTTTTCCAACGGAGAAACAATTCGTATCACATGTGACCCTGGCACCACACAAGCCGATGAGCGGGGGCAAACCGGTGAGGAAGAAGAGACGCAATAGTGCGAGCACACGCGTAGCTGCGGCACTACGAATGGCAGCCGTTACCCTGCGCAACAGCGCCACGGCTCTCGGCGCTTACTACCGCAAAATCGCCCGCCGCCTTGGGGGAGATGTAGCTGTATTTGCGACGGCTAGGAAGTTGGCCACACTGATTTACCGCCTGCTTCGGTGGGGTCAGCCGTACGTGGATGAGGGGGCAGAAGCTTTCGAAAGAAGCTACCAAGAGGCCCGCCTCAAAAATTTGAAAGCGAAAGTCAAAGAACTCGGATATGAATTGGTAGCCACGGTGTAAGGCATCTCAAGCCGCGGGGGTGCAGTCACAGATCAGTAGAAATGTCGCCCTCCCTGGCAAAGTAGAAATGTCGTCTTTTGCCTGGACGCCCAGGGAGTGCATGTTAATCTGCTCGTGCCGGTGAAGCGGAGACGGGCTCTGGTGGCGACCAACCCGATCGAGGAATAGCCGGCCGGAACTCATCTGCGGACGATGAGAGGGAGCGTGGTCCTCCCGACACGTTCTGCTACCCGGGCTCGGGGCCGACCAGCGGGAGGCGGCACGGCTTCGCCCCGGGGTTTGGTTTTGGTGTTCCGACCATATCGGACCAGATAGATTCCGCCATGCCTTGGAAAACGCATCCTGCGCGCTCGCTACGGTGGCCCTGGGCAGGAGGAATGGCGGGGAAGGGATGGTCGCAAATTCTCCAGAACGTGAAAAAATCCCCCGGCTTACCGGCCGGTCGTGCGGAGAGTTTCCCGGTAGGGCGAACTTTGCCTTTCCCGCCTTTCGGTCTGCTGTGAGGATCAAGGAACTCATTCCAGCATCTACCCCCGTCGGTTACCGGATGCCGCGATGGCCTGCCAGAGTTTCGGCGCCTTTTTCACATCGAAACCTTCGTTCCAATTGCTGGGGCGCCTGGCACGCGGCTTAGCCTTAGCCGGTGGTTTCTTGTTTGCAGTGGTGGCTTTCGGCCTGTCTGCGTCACACTCTCGAATCGGTAGATAGCGGTCGCCATAGCGGGCAGCCAAGGATCCGTCCAGCCGCTGTTCGACACGCAGTTTCGCCCCTCAGCAACCCGGCGACGATGGCCTTCCGCTCAATTTCATAAGACTGCCCAAACCAAGGAAAGGTGTAGTTCGGCCGCACTTTCCGCGTCTCCACATAACTCAGCGAACCCGCCAGATGGTGGCCCTTTTCCAGCCTGCGGTGCGCATCATCCGGGTTGGCCGCTTCCATCTGGTTTTTCCCGCTCCTACCACACCAGGTAATCGTTCGTCAGATATTCGTTGGCTTCCTCGATCGTCGTCACACCCGCTACCCGCATCCCCTTCACCAGCCGATCTTGAGCCGTCCCGAAATTTCTCTCCACTCTTCCCTTCGCCTGCGCAGAGTGCGCCGCTATCCAGCTGACCCCCAGCTCCCTTAAGGCCCGGCCGATCTGCGTCGGCGGCATTTCCACCGGATCTTTATCCACCCCCGGTTCATCTCGTTTGCGCTTCTCCGCCGTTTGAAACAAACTCGCTTTGTCGGTGTAGAACGACACCGGCCGGCCGTTCTTCTCCAGGTAACTCCACAGCAGCTACATGTTTTCCTCGGTCGAATCATGCCGTACAAAGCGCGCCAATAGCCGGCTGGTCGCGTCGTCGATCATGGCTATCAGGTTGAGCTTCTCGCCGCGTCCCTCCAGCCAGTCGTGCTTGCTGGTGTCCCATTGCACTAACTCGCCGAAACGGCTCCGCCGCGGCCGCCAACCGTGGATCTCCTGGACCTTCGCTTTCTTCCCTCGCCACAGCTTGGATCGCATCATCCATTGCCGCGCCGTCTCCTTGCTGACGTCGATGCCGTGTCTGTCGCGCAGGTACTCCGCCGCCAAGGTCGGACCAAACCCTTCGTACACCGGCGCCGACAGGATCTTCACCGCCGCTTTCTCGACTCTGTCGGCGAGCCGCCAATTCGAGGCCTTCCCGCGCGATCCATGAACCACCGCCCGGTCCCCGAGTTCTTTCACCCCCTTCAGCAGCCGCTGTACCTGCCGAACGCTCAATCCCAGTTCCTCGGCTGCGGCACGCTGCGTAATAATCTTCTTCTTGACCTTCTTCAACGCCACCAGCCGGTCGCGTTCGGTTTGCGTCATCAGTAGCTGTCCTTCCTGCATCCCCACAGCGTGGAGGTGTCAAGACGACATTTCTACTTTGCCCAAAGGCGACATTATCACTTTGCCGGAACAGGCCTCGAAAACGGCAACGGCGACGAGCGTCAAGCCATGACATCTCGCGCCAGAGCGTTATTGTCGCGACTTATCGCTTGCCGAGAATTCGGCCGCGCTTCAGAATTTCCGCAGCACGGAAACACTCCGTGCTGCGGAGTAAATAGTATGAAGCACACGATAACGGTTGTTTTTGGGCTCATTCTTGCATTCGCCATCGGCACGGTTCTCTGGCCGAGCCGCGGTTCAGCGCAGGGCCAATCGGGCTGCAGATCATTTCAGGCCATCGCTCAAGCAACGGTTCCGAGCTCCACACCGCTCGGACTGATCGCGATATATGGGGCGGGCCACTCTATGGCATGCTCGGCGAGGAGTTCCTCTTCGGCCTGATTTCGGGGAATGACGGGGCTCGCGAGTCGAACGCTAACATAGGACAGAAACGCGACGGCTCGTATACGATGGGCTTCGGTTGTCACATGCGCCTCGACGGCATATACGATTGCACGAACACCATCACTTACGAAGTTGCGAATACGGTTTATTCGCGACCGCCCGGCTTCGGGCGCTATATCGGAAACTCCACGAAGATTGTGGGCGGCACAGGCCGGTTCCAGTTCGTTTCGGGCAACTTGAACGTCAACGGCCCATTCATCGCGTGGCCGGATGCCAATTCACGGGTCAAACTCTCCGGTCGATGGAACCCCGAATTGTC
>CAWIJL010000010.1:0-398365 GCA_963836405.1 uncultured Solibacteraceae bacterium | reverse complement strand
ATTCCGCAGTGTCAGGGAACTGAAATCGGCGATTCGCGAGTTTATTGATGTGCACAACGAAGATCCCAAGCCTTTCGTTTGGACCAGAACCGCCGATCAGATTTTGGACAGCATTGCTCGCTATGCTCGCCGTACACTCAGGCTCACCCAGGACTTAATTCCGACCAACCACTGGGACAGGAGACTAGATTAGTCTCTTTCCGCACACCATCCTCCGCGCGGAGATCGGCGGTTCGCAAGAGCCCCGCCTGCGCACGGTTCCAGATTCGGGCGGGTCGTGACGCAAACATGGCGTACGTCGCGGTGGCGGCCGCGTTCGTGGCGGCGCTTGCGGAGATTGGCTTGGGTGTGGGACCACCCGGACGTCTTCGAGCACGGCCGCCTGCACACCGGCGCGCGAAAGCGGCCGCCGAAGGGAAACAGATATACCGCGACCCCGGGGATGCAAACGCGGGGGTGCAGGTAAGTGTCGTTTGGCGTTGTGATATTATTGCAGGACTTTGCGGGTATCGATGTCTCGCGTGCTCTTCTGTCTGCTGGCCCTTGTCCTCTTTGCCCCCGGCCAGGAACGGACTTCCACCGCTATCCCGTTGCGGATCCTGGTGCTGAATTCAGCCGAGGAGTCGGCTCGGCGTCCGGGCATATCTCGAGAAAGGCGCAGATTTCGGGGTGCTCGCTCGCGAGAAATCCGTGGATGCTACATCGCTGGACGGCGGCCTGCTGGGCAGAGTCGAGCCCTCCACACTGCGCGAAGAGATCCGAACCGCCTTGCGTAGGGCTCGCCCCCGGTCAGATTTCGCCGGTTTTCCGGATTCCATCCGGTTTCGCAATCGTCAAAGTGCTGGTTCCAGGAAGTCGCGGGAATCGCAGCGTCGCAGGGCGCGCGCCAGGCCGCCATTCGCGCCGAAGGCAGCATCCGGTTCGACGTGAACGTCTCCGGGTTCACGGAAGCGGCGGCGGCTCGTATCCAGCGCGGCCAGGGCGTCGAGGCGCGGCAGGACCTTGTCGCGCGGCTCCGCCGCCAGGCCGAAGATCGCGCGCGCGACGCCCGCCGCGGCGAGCCCGTCGAGCGCCTCGCGCTTGGGCGGCGCGAAGAAGATCGACACCGGCGCGCTCTTCGGGTCGCGCCCCGCCTTCTTCCAGGCGCTCGTGCAGGGCCGGGATCTTGTCGACCGGGCTGGTGTGCGGCCGGAGGATCGGCATCCAGCCGTCGCCGAACTCAACGACCCATCGAGCTCGTCGCCGCGTCCCCGCCGATGAGGATCGGCGGGTACGGCTTCTGCAGCGGCTTCGGCTGACCAGATCCGGTCGAAGCGCACGGCTCGCCCTGGTAGCTCGCTTCTTCCTGCGTCCAGATCGCCCGCATCGCCAGCACCCGCTCGCGCAGCAGCCGCCAGCGGCGCTTCAGGCGGTGCCGTGGTTCTCCATCTCCTCGCGTTCCAGCCGGCGCCGATGCCGAAGAGGACGCGCCCGCCCGACAGCTGGTCGAGGCTCGCCACCTCCTTCGCGGTCACGATCGGGTCGCGCTCGACCACGAGGCAGATGCCGGTCCCGAGCTTGAGCCGCCTGGTGGCGCCCGCCGCGCCGTGAGGGCCACGAACAGGTCGTAGGCGTGAAAGTACTCGCGCGGCAGCTCGCGCCCCGCCCGGCCAGGGCTTGCGGCTCGCCGGGATGTGGGTGTGCTCGGGGAAACAGAGCGACTCGAAGCCGCGCTCCTCAGGCGCACGCGCGACTCGCCGGGCGGATCGTGTACTCGGTCGGGAACATGACGACGCCGTGGTCCATGGAGAAACCGTTTTCTTCTTTTTTTACGGCGTCGTCATGTTCCCCACCGAGTACTCCATCCCCCCGACGAGCTCGCACGCGAGCGCCGAGGAGCGCGGCTTCGAGTCGCTGTGGTTCCCCGAGCACACGCCACATCCCCGCGAGCCGCAAGAGCCCCTGGCCGGGCGGCGGCGACGCTGCCGCAAGGACTACTGGTCACGCCTCGACCCGTTCGTGGCGCTGATGGCGGCCGCCGGCGGCCACAAAGACGCTCAAGCTCGGCACCGGCATCTGCCTGGTCATCGAGCGCGATCCGATCTGCTCGCCAAGGAGGTCGCCACGCTCGACCTCCTTTCCGGCGGCCGCGTGCTCTTCGGCATCGGCGGCGGCTGGAACGCCGAGGAGATGGAGAACCACGGCACCGACTTCGAGACGCCGCTGGAAGCTGCTGCGCGAGCGCATGCTGGCGATGAAGGAGATCTGGACGCAGGACGAGGCCGAGTTACCACGGCGAGTTCGTGCGACTTCGACCCGATCTGGTCGTAGCCCAAGCCGGTCCAGAAGCCGCACCCGCCGATCCTCATCGGCGGCGACGGCCCGACGGCGCTCGACCGCGTGGTCGAATACGGCGACGGCTGGATGCCGATCCGCGGCCGCGCACCAGCCCCGGTGACGGATCCCGGCCCTACACGAGCGCCTGAATAAGGCGGGCCGCGACCCGGCTCGGCGCCGGTGTCGATCTTCTTCGCGCCGCCCGAAGAGCGAGGAGCTGGAGCGCGCTCGCCGCGGCGGGCGTCTCGCGCGCGATCTTCGGCCTGCGCGGCGGAGCCGCGCGACAAGGTGCTGCCCCGCCTCGACGCCCTGGCCGCGCTCGATAGAGCCGCCGCCGCTTCCGTGAACCCGGAGACGTTCACGTCGAACCGGATGCTGCCTTCGGCGCGAATGGCGGCCTGGCGCGCGCCCTGCGACGCTGCGATTCCCGCGACTTCCTCCGGCGCCAGCACTTTGACGATTGCGAAACCGGATGGAATCCGGAAAACCGGCGAAATCTGACCGGGGGCGAGCCCTCGCAAGGCGGTTCGGATCTCTTCGCGCAGTGTGGAGGGCTCGACTCTGCCCAGCAGGCCGCCGTCCAGCGATGTAGCATCCACGGATTTCTCGCGAGCGAGCACCCCGAAATCTGCGCCTTTCTCGAGTTCTGCCCGGACGCGAGCCGACTCCTCGGCTGAATTCAGCACCAGGATCCGCAACGGGATAGCGGTGGAAGTCCGTTCCTGGCCGGGGGCAAAGAGGACAAGGGCCAGCAGACAGAAGAGCACGCGAGACATCGATACCCGCAAAGTCCTGCAATAATATCACAACGCCAAACGACACTTACCTGCACCCCCGCGTTTGCATCCCCGGGGTCGCGGTATATCTGTTTCCCTTCGGCGGCCGCTTTCGCGCGCCGGTGTGCAGGCGGCCGTGCTCGAAGACGTCCGGGTGGTCCCGCGCCCAAGCCAATCTCCGCAAGCGCCGCCACGAACGCCGGCCGCCACCGCGACGTACGCCATGTTTGCGTCACGACCCGCCCGAATCTGGAACCGTGCGCAGGCGGGGTCTTTTGCGAACCGCCGATCTCCGCGCGGAGGATGGTGTGCGGAAAGAGACTAATCTAGTCTCCTGTCCCAGTGGTTCGTGAATTAAGTCCTGGGTGAGCCTTGAGTGTACGGCGAGCATAGCGAGCAATGCTGTCCAAAATCTGATCAGCGGTTCTGGTCCAAACGAAAGGCTTGGGATCTTCGTTGTGCACATCAATAAACTCGCGAATCGCCGATTTCAGTTCCCTGACACTGCGGAATGCACCGCGCCGAATTCGTTTGTTGGTGAGTTCGGCGAACCATCGCTCTACCAGATTCAGCCATGAGCCATACGTTGGCGTGAAGTGCACATGGAACCGTGGTCGCTTGGCCAGCCAATTCCGGATGGTCGCTGTCTTGTGAGTGCCGTAGTTATCGAGGATGAGATGAACGTCCAGATCTGCCGGAACCTGTGCCTCGATAACATCCAGAAACTTGCGGAACTCCACCGAACGATGCCGCTGGTGGAACTGGCTGATGACACGGCTGGTCTTCAAATCCAGCGCGGCAAACAGGGACGTGGTGCCGTTGCGTTTATAGTCGTGGGTGCCGCGCTCCAACTGACCCGGCTGCATGGGCAGCAGCGGCTGGGTTCGGTCCAGCGCCTGAATCTGGCTCTTTTCATCGACGCAGAGTACCAGCGCGTGATCAGGCGGGTTCATATACAAGCCGGCGATGTCGCGTACCTTTTCAACCAGCAACGGGTCCGGCGAAAGCTTGAATGTATCCGTTCGGTGCGGCTGCAATCCGAAGGCGCGCCAAATTCGACTGATGGTCATTCGGCTGAATCCGGTGGCTTCCGCCAGTCCTCGCGTGCTCCAATGCGTTTGCCCTCGCGGCGTGCTTTCTAACGTTTGTATGATGACTTTCTCCACCTGGTCATCACCGATCTTGCGCGGCGCACCTGGTCGCGGCTCATCATACAGTCCTTCCAGACGCGCCTTCAGGAATCGGTTCCGCCACTTGCCCACCATGCCCAGCGAGCACCGAAGTTTCTTCGCCACCGCGTGATTATCCAGACCCTCGCCACAGGCCAGAACCACTCGTGCCCTCCGCGCCAGCAGCGCTTGACTCCGCGCACGGTGGGCTAACGATTGAAGTCGCACACGCTCTTCATCGGTCAGGATTAACGGCTGCTTTGGTCGTCCAGTGCGCATCCAAGACTCCTACCATCTTAGACGTACCACCGGCTGATTTAGTTCACTTATTTCTGGGACAGGAGACTAGCAGCCCGTGGTAGAAGTCCCAAAGGACCGTCGCGGTAGGGATGGCCGTTACCGGCCACCCCCCGCACAGACCCGTGCTTGCGGCGCTACCGCACACGGTTCTTACTTCGGATGTGCCGCCATAACGCGGCTGGCGTGGAATCGCGCGTCTGGAAATGCATGAACATGCCGAAGGCTGCCGCCTGTTAACGGGAGCAGACGTGGCGTCTACTTTGCCCCCGCCGCCGGTCGGTTGCGTCGCAGAACCGGCGGCGGATTCTTCTTCAACTCTTCCAGCGCCACTTCTACCGCTTTCTCGAGTTGCGCGTCTCGGATCCTGCTCGACCTATGTTCTCGACTCCCCACTCGCCCGGTCGGCGGATTGTGCCGGAACTCGGCGCGCCGCGAACGCGGCAGCAGGTGTTCCAGCGCAACCTAACGTCGGACCTGCCGCGTCTCCACGTAGATTAAGCCGGCCGCCCAAACGCGCCCAATACGGCCGAGAGCGCTCGAATCAGACGATTCTGATCCACCGATGTGGGTAGCGGAATCGAAAGGACCGGACGATTCCTGCGTGCATCGAGCGACACCAGATTCGCAAAGGTTTCCTCCGGAGCATCTGCGCCACCGCCCCCAGCGACTCGACGGTCCGCAAATTGTGCCGGAACTCGGCGCCCCGCCGTCCATCGGCGGCGGACCGCCCGCCATGCCCACCAGGCCTCCCGCTTCCGGGAAGAGCGCGTCGAATCCCACGCGCGGCGGTACGTCGGTGAAGCGGCCAACGCCGGATGCAAATCGCGGGTGCTCCAGCCCAACGTGTGGTCGGATCGGACCTGCCGCGTCTCCACGTAGATTAAGGCGGCCGCCCAAACGCGCCCAATACGGCCGAGAGCGCGCGAATCAGACGGTTCCGATCCACCGATGTGGGTAGCGGAATCGAGAGGACCGGACGATTCGTGCGTGCATCGAGCGACACCAGATTCGCAAAGGTTTCCTCAACGGGAGCATTTTGCGCCACCGCCGCCAGCGACTCGAGGAAGCGCACGCCGGTTTCGATGAGCCCGCCGGCGGCTTGTTCAAATTCGGATTGAGCCACTCCTGCCGCCGTCGCCGTCGCTCCTGCAGGCCGGGAAACCGGCGCCTGCTGTATGGGAATGGCCTTGGCCGGCGCTTGGTCGATCAGCGGTTTTGGCCGCCCCGGTTGATCCGCGAAGATCTCCTTCACCGCCTGCAGCACGCTCTTTCGTCCAAGCGCGGCGAAGCTCACTTCCCCTGTCGGTGAGTCGAAGACCCCCGCGAACAGCGATTTCTTCAGCTTGAGCGTTTCCCATACGCGTTCTTCGATGCTTTCCTTGGTCAGCAGGTGCACCACGTGGACCGGATGTGCCTGCCCCAGCCGGTGGACTCGCCCGATCCTCTGTTCCAGCCGGGCGGGATTCCACGGCGGCTCAAAATTGATTACCGCCGAGGCCGCCTGCAGATTCAGGCCAACCCCGCCTGCATCCGTCGAAAGGAAGACGCGGCACTCGGCATCGCCCCGGAATTTCTCCATGAGAGCGCCTCGATTCCGGGATGGCACGCTGCCGTGCAGGGATACGAATCCGATCCCCAGCTTCTTCAGTTCCTCGCCAGCCAGGTGAGTCATCCGTTCGTATTCGCTGAAGACCACCACCTTGCGACCCTCTTCGATCGCTAATTCACGGACGATCTCCCGAAACTCGGCGAGCTTCGGCGAATGGTTGGTTTGCTTGTCGAAAAGGAAGGTGGAGTTGCAGAGCATGCGCATGTTCTGCAGACAACACAGGACCCGCTTCTGGTCGATCTCCGAGAGCCAGCCCTGCCGTTCCCACTTGCGCATCAAGGTGGCCAGAATGTCATGCTGCTCCCAGTAAGGCTCCGCCTGCTGTGGAGTCAGGGCCACGTGGAGGATCTGGTCGGTGCGTGTGGGCAGATCCTTGAGAACTTCCTGCCGGGTGCGCCTCAACAGGATCGGCGCCAGTTGATCGTGAATCCGGTCAAGCCCGCGGTAGCCGGTCAATGTGCCGTTCTTGTCCTCCGTCCGATGCTCGTGCAGGAACCGGAACGCGGGACCAAGCCGGCGGCCATCGATGAACTCCACCACGGAGAACAGCTCTTCCAGCTTGTTTTCCAGCGGCGTTCCCGTGAGCACAAAGGCATAGCGGCTTTTCAATTGTTTGATGGTGCGCGCCGTGGCGGTGGTCCAGTTGCGGATGCGTTGGGCTTCGTCCAGGATGATAAGATCCGGCGCGAGTTCGTGCATGTACCGCACGTCTTTCAACACCAGTTCGTAACTGGAGAGATTGAAGAATTTCGGCGAGGCGTACAATTCGCGCCGCCGCGGCAGCAATCCCTCGATGACCTGTGCCGAAAGTCCGCTGAACTTTTCAATTTCCGTCTTCCATTGGTACTTCACCGAGGCGGGCGCCACCACCAATACCCTCTGAATGCCCCGGTCGCGCCGCAGCATTTCCGTAGCGGCGAGAGCCTGCACGGTTTTTCCCAGGCCCATGTCGTCGGCCAGGACCACTCGCCCGCGGCAGGCGGCGAAGATGGCCCCCCGTTCCTGGTAGGGCAGAAGCTTCGTCTTCAGAATTCCGTTTAGCGGATGCTGCCCGCGGCGCAGCTTCTCGAGAAGCCGGCGCTCCACATCCAGACCCGCCGCCAGCTCGTTCTCCCGGTCGAGATACTCCAGCACGTCGCTGTAGATCACGGCATCAAGGTCCGCTTTCCGGAAGTCCTCGATGACCATGTGGAAGTTCTGGAAGCGCTCCTGCCGCAGCAAGCCGGCTGCATCGAAGTGCTCCTCGGCCAACTGCAACAGAGCGCTCGACGGATCGGCGGGAAGCCGCAATCGAACGGCAATCGTTTCGCCGTACTGCAGCGAGATGGAGGCGCGGGTCCGCGCAAACTTGCGCTTTTCGAGAACCTTGCCGTAGCGCTTGCCAAGACGCAAAAGCAGGGCCTCGATATGTTTGCAGGTTCCCAGCGTATTGACGGCGAAGTCCGGGCACGAGCAATAGTTTTCGAACAAACCAGGCCCGCGCATCGCGACACGATAGGTTTTCCCGCTGGCAGACTTCACGCGATAATCGCCATACGGCTCTCCGCCTGGCCGCTCCAGTACCTTGGCGATCGCGGCCGTTGCCCGTTCCCGCCGTTCGGCAATCTGCTGCTCGACCAACATAACGAGCCAGAATAACAGAGCGCTCGGGCGGCTTGCTGTCCCGCGGCGAATCGCGCTCCAGGCTCGCGCCGGGCAGATGAAAAAACCCTTTTCACACGAGGCGCTTGCAAAAATCGATGAAATTGTTGAAATGAAACAAAACGGTCTGATTTTGTTTTTTGAAAGGGCCCCACGGAGTTAAGCTGTAGCTGTCAACAAAGCAGCAAAACCCGGAGGCCCACATGCAGCTTAACCTGCGGCAGCAGATCACGCAATTCGCTCACGTTTTACAGAACCAGCTCTTCCCCTCTTTGGAAGAAGAACTGGGCGACTTGAGTGGCTCTGCCAAAAGACTCGTCGCCGTTTTGGAGATGATCCCGCTGGCCCGATTCGTGCCGGGCAGCCGCGGCTGGATCGGACGGCCATCCAAGGATCGCTTGGCCATCGCCAGCGCCTTTGTGGCCAAGGTGGTCTACGGATTCACGACTACCCGACAGTTGCTGGAGAACTTGCAACGTGACGACCACCTGCGGCGCATCTGTGGCTGGAGGTCCGCCCGTCAGGTACCGCACGAGGCCACTTTTTCCCGGCCTTTGGCGAGTTCGCCCGCATGGAACTGCCGCAGTTCGTACACGAAGCCCTCATTCACCAAACCCAGCACGACCGGTTGATTGGGCACATCGCGCGCGATTCGACTGCCATTGAAGCGCGTGAGCATTTTCCGGAAACTCCCGCGCACCGCAAGGCGCGCTACGCGAACCGCAAAGCCAAGCTCAAAGAGCAACGAAGAGCCGCGCGCCAGGCGGCGCGAGAGGCCGCTGCTCTGGCCGGCCGGCCTCCGGTGAAGCCCGGTGCCAAGCCGGGCCCGCATCGCCGCTACCCGGGCGGCAAGCGGCCCTACTCGCCCCCGCCGGCACCCGTCTGGAACGTCAGCGCAGCATGTCGCTGAGTGCCATGTTGGACGAATTGCCGCGCCAATGCGACTGGGGCACGAAGAAAAACAGCCAGGGAAGTGAACACCATTGGCGCGGCTACAAACTTCATCTCGACGTGGCGGATGGACAGATCCCGATCTCCGCCGTGCTGTCCTCCGCCTCCTTGCATGATTCGCAAGTAGCCATTCCCTTAGCCACGATGAACACGCAACGGGTCACCTATCTATATGAGTTAATGGATTCGGCTTACGACGCGGATCACATTCATCAGCAGAGCCGCAGCCTGGGGCACGTGCCGATTATCGATCCGCACCCCCGCCGGAGGCAACCCGAACCGTTCTCGCCCGCGGGTGCGGCGCAATTAAATCCGGCACAGCAGGACCGCTATCGGGAACGCACTATGGTGGAGCGCGTCAACGCGCGGCTCAAGGATGAGTTCGGCGGCCGGAATATTCGCGTTCGGGGAGCAGCCAAAGTGATGACACACCTGATGTTCGGAATCCTGGCATTGACGGCAGATCAGCTACTCCGAATGGTTGTGAGGAGGGTATGAATACCACCACGGAAATTTGAAATATCGCTTCAGGTCCACGTGGGAAGCGTGTGCCCGAAAAACGACGAGGTACACAATATGTGTGAGCGAATTCGATGGTAACGCCCTACCTGTAGGCACGTAGGGCTCCAAAACTCAGCCGGAAGAAGAGGCCCACGAAAAAGATTTACCCGGTTTGAATTGAGTTCTGCAAGTGGTCACTTATCCGGCCAATCTGCGCCTATTTTTCGGTCGGGCCTTCTCCAGGGACAAGGCGGCGCAGCAGTAAGAGGAGAGATTTGTCCTGGGGCGCAAGCGGAGAGTTCTGACGGAAGAGATCCAATGTCCGGATGGCTGCGGATAATCGGTTTTCCACGGAACTGACATCGGCGAGAATCGGATCGGCAGTGACCATTGCGGGCAAAAAGGGGGTGAGGTGGCGGGATTTCTGCCTGGCCAGATGGAACTCGCGCTGTAAATCCTGCTGCGTGATTTCGACGTAGCGCAAGGTCATGTTGGCGGTGCGGTGCCCCAGTAACTTCATCAAGGCCGGCAAACTGACACCGGCCCGCAGCATGGAAGTGGCACAGGTATGACGCATCTGGTGCGGCACGACGTGCGCCGCAATGCCGGCCGCGGCAGTCGCTTGCGACAAGGCGGCGCGAAGCTGCTGCGCCAGTGCACCGCGACCCTTGGGCCGGGACAGCAGGAATTCCGGAGGCGCCGCCGGCGGCAGTGTGCGCAGAAACCGCACCCGGGCAATGATGGTGCGCCCTTCCGGATCGACGGGTGTCCAGCGTTCGCTGTGCAACTTGCCCAGCGGTACATGCAGGCTCCACTGATCGCCACCGACATGCCGCAGGCAATCCGCCGCCAGGTCGACGGTTTCACCGATGCGCATACCTGTCAGCCGGGTCAGCAGCAGAGCGTTCGCGCAGAGATCGTTGCGGCGCCGCAGTTCGGCTTGGAGGCGGAGATCGTCGGCGGGGGTGAGCGGCCTGGGTAAAAGCTGATCGGGACGGGGAATGTCCTGGCTGAGCAGCAGACCGGGATGTGGCGGCTGCGGATGATCGGCCAGCAACTCGAACAGCCTGCGCAAACGGATCAGGTGGGCGCCGCGCGAAGAGGCGCAGAGGCGCTGGGCAGGGCCACGTCCTTGCCGCATCCAGAGATATTCCAGCCAGCTCAGCAAATGCGGATCGCGACGCAGTTCGGAGGCGCGGCGCACGGCGGGAAACTTCTCGGTCAAAAAAGCTCAGAAACAGCCGCACGGTGTAGCGATACTGACTCACGGTGGAGGGTCGGAGCGTGGTCGCCAGCAACCCGACACGTGTCTGTAAGGCCTGTTCCAGCGGAGATGCGCCGCGTTTCATGGCAAAGGCGGCGCCGTGGCAGTGCGTTGCGCCACGGCGCGAGCGTATTCGGCGAAGACGTCTTGCGGCGTCAGTTGGATGTAGAGCAATGTGGTCTGGATATGCGCATGGCCCATCAGCCGCTGCAGGGCCGGCAGACTCACGCCGTCGCGAAGCATATCGGCGGCAAATGTATGGCGAATCGGTGCGGATTGGCCTGGGGCACAGCGGTGGCGCCGCGGTGATGACGGAACAGCGAACGCAACCCGGCGGGCGTCATAGCCTGACCACGGGCGCGGCCTTTCAGGGAAACAAACACTTGCGCGACGTTGGTGAGAGGCCGCTCGCTGCGCAGATAGCACTGCAGGATCCGGATGGTTTCCGGCGGCACCGGCATCAGGCGCACGCCTGCCTTTGCCAGGGACGCGGATCTGCGCTTCGCTGAAGAGCAGATCTTCCAGTTCCAGGCCGATCACCTCGCACGAACGCAACCATCCAGAAGCATCAGGGCTACGATGGCGATATCGCGGGCGGTGCGGAAGCTGGCCCAGAAGCGCGCCACTTGCTCCGCCGACAAAGGCACAATCACCCGCGGCGGCACTCTCACCTTCAGATCGGCGGCTACCGCCCAGCGTCCGCGGCCATACCCCATGGGCGCATCTCGCCAATAGGCGCGCTGCAACTGGTAAGGAGCATGCGGCATGTCTTGCTGGAAGTGGAAGCGGAACAGACGCCGCAGCATCATGGAATGCTGGTTGACGCATTCCGGCGTGGGCTTGGGCTGCTGGTTCAGTTGGTCTCGCACATAATCCACCAGCGTGGATTCGGTGAATTGCCGGGCGGCGAAGTGGTGCACGTCCACGCCCGGTTGCCGGGACCACCAGCGGACAAAGTGCAGCAAGGCGTAGGCGTAGGAGCGCAGCGAGAGCGGCTGTAAGCCGCGCACACACTGCGCATCCAGAAACCGATTGGCCCATTCGATCTCGCGCCCCTGCGCATCGGCCACGCGCACCGGCGACTGGCTGGCGGGCCCATCGGATCGATGCACGGCATGAAAAGTCATGGCCGCGCCCGCTTCAGAAACTGCTGAAAGTCGGCGGCGGTGGCGCCGGCCGCAAACAGACTGCTGGGATCGTGCCCGAAGGGCAACAACACGCGGCGTGCATCTATGCCCGCCGCCCGCAGGCGGCCCGCCAGACACAGCGCCGCTCGCCCGACCGTTCCATTGGCATCGGCATCCAAACACAGATACACCGTGCGTGCGGAGCTGTCGCCGAGTTGCTCCCGTTGCATGGCGTTTAGATAGGCGCCCAAGGCAGCTACGGTGTTGCCAAAACCGGCTGCCACAGCGCGGCCAAATCCAGCAGTCCCTCTACGACAATCAGGCTGGAGCAGGTCCAGGCCTGGGACCAGCCGTACAGCCCGCCTTTGGGGCGTGGCAGAAAACGATGGCGGGGCCGGTCCAGGTCGATGGCGCGGCCATACAGATTCCCGGCGGCTTCCAGGGGGAAGGTCATACAACGCCAGAAGCGGTCGCGTCCCTGTCCATCGATGAGCCCGTAGTGCACCATATCGGCACGGGCGTAACCGAGTTCCTCGAGATGCGCGCGCAGGCAGCCGCCGGGCGCATAGCCGATGCGCAGCCGGGCGACGATTTCCGGCGCATGAATGCCGCGGCTGGCCAGATACTGCTGCGCCTCGGCGAAGCGCGGCCGCTGCGCTTCATAGAAAGCGAACGTCTGCGGCGCCGGTTGACATAAAAAGAGGGATGGGCTTTCCGGATGGAAGGGACAGAGCCCGGCAACTTCTTCCCGCCCGCTGTGTCGCGCCGGGCGCCAACCTTGCTGCTGAGATACTGGAGCAGCGAAATCCGCTGCCACCAGGCTGGTCGCGGTTGTTTTCTCACGCGGGTTTGGCCTCCGGGATCAGAATACGGGCGACGGCCGGACAATCCCAGGCGAGGATTGTGGGCGCCAGCCGTGCGGCAGCCAAATGACCGACCCGCTGGGCGACGCTCGCGCACCAGCACAAACCAGCGAGCCGGCGCTGACACCAGCGGCGCAAGCTAGCCGGATCGGCGCTGCGATCTGCATCGCGCAGCACGGCCCTGCCCTTTCGATCGATACTCCGGCAGCTACCCGCGCCAGCGATTCCTGTCGCGCCGGCAGGCTGTAATGCGTGTAAGGCAGCGACCAGGCCGGCAGCACCGTGATGGTCTTGTCGCAGCGCCGGCACCGCCCGCGACGCACCCGGATCCGGGTGTGAGTCTCGTCGTGTGCCTGTTTACTGCGCCGGCCGTGACCCACGACGCAGGCTTGGCCACAGTTTGGGCAGTGGCGCGGCAGCCATTCCTCCGCCTTGAAATCCGCCGGTTGGGGGTTGCTCGGCGGCCCAGCTCGTGGGATAAATACGATCATCGGGCGCAAAGGCCCGCACCGGGTCACCCGGCAAGGTATTGCTCGGCCCCGGGCCTTTGCACCTTATATCAGAAGCTACTGAAAGAAAAAGACATCGCCTGCGGCAAGCCGGCACTTCAAGATTGGCCGGTTTTCGTTCACACCTGCATTCGCATTATTTCCTGATATGCGCTTACCACCTTGTTGCGCATCTGCAGGAACAGATCGAAGGACAGTTCGGCCCGCTGCGTGGCAAGGATCGTGGAATGGAGCTCCGCTCCTTCGCCTGAAAGGAACTGCTCCACCGAGGCGGTCGCATTGTTGCGAAAGGCCTCCACGTTCTGGACCGCCGCGGCGAGGGTCTCCTGAAAGGCGCCCGGACGGGAACCCGCAACGCGCGCCACTTCGGGCAGGGCGATGCCGCTAACCGGCGCAATCGGGGGAATAGCCATGGCTTATCCTTCAGCGAAACAGGTCAATGGACCTCAGAATCATCTCTTTCACGGCGCCGATGGCCGCTACGTTGGCCTGATAGCCCCGTGAGGCGCCCATCAGGTCCACCATGTCTTCGGCCGGATTCACTCGTGGGAAGGCCACATAGCCGTCCGCGTCGGCATCCGGATGCCCGGGCAGGTACCGTCGCTCCGGGTCGCGCGTGTCGGTGACCACCTCGGACACCGTAACGCCGGAGGCGGATCCGAGCTGTGACTCGAAGATCGACGAGAAGGGCGAATCCACCGGTGCGCTTTCGAAAATCGCATCCTTGCGCCTATAGGGACCGCCTTCCGGCGTCCGAGTCGTTTCCGCGTTCGCGAGATTCTCTACCAGCAGTTCGGCGCGCGCTCTTTGCGCCGCCATACCTGAAGCGCCGACCGAAAGCGCCGAAAATAAACTCATCCCGATTTGCCCTCCTCGATAGCGGAACGGATCGAACGCATCTGCCCGCGCAGGAGATTCGTGGCCACCTGAAATCGCAGCGCGTTTTCCGCCAGCAGGCGCGACTCCCGATCAATACTCACGTTGTTACCGTCGTTCTTGACCACCAACCCCGAAACCTCGATCGCGTGCGGGGATCCGAGGGCACTGTTGAATTCGGACTGGAAATCCAGATCCTGGGTGTGGTATCCCGGGGTGTCCGCGTTGGCGATATTCGACGCGACCAGCTTCTGCCGCGCGCTCAACAGATCGAGATAACGTTCGAGCTGTCCAGAAAGGCGATCCAGCATACGTTCCGTGCTGCATGTGCAAGAGTGTTGCCAGCGCTTAAGTCGTTGATTCTAAGTTAAATGATTGTCAAACCGAGCGGCAGGATCCTGTCACATGGCAGGATTTTGGCGCTCCGGCGGCCAGTCGGCGCGGTAAAATCGGGACATGGTCCGCCGGTTACTGATCCTGGTGCTTGCCTGCGGCATTCCGGCCCTCCTGCACGCCCAAAGCACACCGCCTGCGGAGGGTGAACTGAAACCCCGGCAACACAAGCAGGATGCCCCCAAAGGCGGCGCCAAAGAGGAAATGCCTCCCGAGGAAGACGTCGATATGGGCAATATCGAATATTCCTTCAACCCCCTGCAGGCCGAGAAGGACGTCAAAGTGGGCAACTTCTACTTCAAGCAGGGAAAGTACCGGGCGGCGGAAGGCCGGTTCCGGGCGGCCACCAAATGGAACGACGGTTTCGCCGACGCCTGGCTGCGCCTGGGAGAGGCAGCCGAAAAATTGAAGGATCCCAAGGCAGCCCGCGAAGCGTACACCAAGTACCTGGAAATCGCATCCGATGCGAAGGACGCGCGCGAAATCCGTAAGCGGCTGCAAAAGCTGAAGTAAATCAACGGATCAGCCGCACGATTCCATAGCACACGAGGCAAAACCAGAAGTCCACGGCCAGACCCCAGTCGATCCGGTAGGGCTGGTGCTGCGCGAGCAGGGGCAGAAAACGCTCCGCCGCAAAGTAGATCAGATTCCCGGCAACTACCGCGATCAGCGAGCGCCAAAACGTGTGTTTCACAGGTGCGATGCTTCGGGCGGCAAGCCCTTCCACGGTTCCGACAGCACGCGCCGGACTTTCGAGATCAGGGCGGTCGCGGTGAACGGTTTTGCGAGGAACAGACCCTCGCTATTTTCGAACAGGCGAACCACAGGATCGTCGGAAAATCCCGACATGAACATGAGCCGGAGGTCGGGTTGCAGGCGCGAAAGCCGCGCGGCCAATTGCCGCCCGTCCATGCGGGGCATGACCATGTCGGTAAGCACCAGGTCCACGGTTGGACCGACACGCTCGTATACTTCCAGCGCCTCCACGCCGTCGCATGCTTCGACGCACTTGTAGCCATAAACGCCGAGAGTGGAGCAAACCAGGCGCCGAATCGCCTCCGCATCCTCAACCACCATAATGGTTTGGCACAGCGTCCTGTCCGTGCTCTCCTCCACGATTCCTCCGCTCCACTTAGGTGCAACCCGACTTCCAAAGTGCTCCGGAAGGACGTGTTGCTTGCGTTCAGCGCTACTGGTAAGATGAATATTCGCTGTACTGAGGAGATTTTTGTCTTATGGCACGAGTATGTGAAATTTGTGGCCGCGGCCCTCAATTCGGACACAAAATCAGCCACGCCCACAATGTGACCAACCGCCGTTGGAACGTGAACCTGCAATCGGTTCGCGCCCTGATTAAAGGCGCCAGCCGGCGTGTCCGCGTCTGCACATCCTGCATCCGCGACGGCAAGATCCAGAAAGTCGCTTAAGCGGCGATCTCTCCCTTTCCGCACATTCGTTTGTAGCAGTACTCCTCACGCGCTTGCATTGTGCGTTTTCCCACGTTCTCCAGGGTGGCATCGCACTTGCAACTTCTTTGCAAGATGACCGAAGAACCCCTGGCCGTTGAGGAAGCGTCCGGACCGGATAAAGCGTCTGTCCCAGCCGTCCCACCGCCCCCATTTTGGGCTACCCGGCGCGCCAGAATTGTGGGGATTGTTCTCCTCTCCTTAGGCACAGCCTTTTGCTGCGTCTTCGGCTTCTATTACGTCAAGCTTGCCCGGCAAATTGACCGGCGCCTGGCAGCAGGGGCATTTTCCGACACCGTGAACATCTTCGGCACGCCCCGCACGGTCGCGGTCGGAGACGCCCTCACCGCTCCGGAACTCATTGCCAGCCTGAAACAAAGCGGCTATTCGACTGCCCGCGGGAATACCATGGGCTGGTACAACCTCAGGAAATCCGCAGTCGAGATTTTCCCGGGACGCGACTCCCACACCGGCAGCGAACCCGGCGTCCTGCACTTCGACGGTGATAAGGTTTCCCGCATCGTCTCCTTGCAGGATAATACCGAACGAACCCAATTCACGCTCGAGCCGCAACTCATCGCGAACCTTTCCAAACAACGGGAAAGGCGTAGGTTAGTCAGCTTCCGACAGATCCCGCCAACCTTGGTCCATGCGGTCATATCGGTCGAAGACAAACACTTCTTCCGGCATTCCGGAATCGACTTCTCCCGCCTGCTCAAGGCCGCCTATATCGATCTTCGCGAAGGCCGCAAAGAACAGGGCGCCTCTACCCTGACGATGCAACTGGCGCGCAGTTTGTGGCTGGACGCCGGCAAGACATGGAGCCGGAAACTTCAGGAGGTCCTGATTGCCACCCACCTCGAGCACGAACTTACCAAGCAGCAGATCTTCGAATACTACGCCAACGAGGTGTACCTGGGACGCCGCGGCACGTTCAATATCACCGGCTTCGGGGAGGCCTCCCATGCGTTCTTTGCCAAAGGCCTACAACAACTTACGCTGCCTGAGACGGCACTTCTGGCAGGCATGGTCCAGCGGCCGAGCTACTACAACCCGATGCGCTACCCGGACCGCGCGCGTGAGCGTCGAAACGTGGTGCTCGCGCTCATGCGGCAAAACGGCTACATTTCCGAAACTGAGCGGCGCGCCGCCTCGCAGGCACCCGTCAAGGTTACTCCCGAACCTCTCGATGGTGTTGACTCCCAATACTTTATCGACCTGATGACAGACGAGCTACAGGACCGTCTGCCGGAGAGCGAGACACGAACCCGCTACATCTACACCACGCTCGATCCGGACCTTCAGCAGGCAGCGCAGGACGCCGTGCGCATGGGCATGGCTGCCGTGGACGCGCGACTGAAGAAAAGAAAACGCAAAGTGCCGTCCGGCGAGCCGCAAGTCGCATTGGTGGCACTCGACCCGCACACCGGAGAAATCCGGGCACTGGTGGGCGGCCGCAGCTATTCCGCCAGCCAGCTCGATCATGCAACCGCCAGGCGGCAACCGGGATCGGTTTTTAAGCCGATTGTCTACGCGGCGGCCCTGAACACGGCGGTGGAAGGCGGGACTCAGGTTTTCACGCCGGCAACGGTGGTGGACGATTCGCCCACCACCTTCTATTACCAGAAGCAGTCTTACACGCCCAGCAACTTCCATCAGGAGTTCATGGGACCTGTCACTCTGCGGACCGCCCTCGCCCGTTCCCTCAACGTGGTGGCGGTGCAAGTGGCGCAGAGCGTCGGTTTGAACCGGGTGGTGGCAATGGCGCGGCGTCTCGGCCTCAACGACGGGATCAAAGCCACGCCCGCGGTTGCTTTGGGAGCTTATGAGGCCACGCCGCTCGAAATGGCGGGCGCCTACACGGTGTTCGCCAACCAAGGTAAGCATCTGACGCCATCCACCATCTCGCTGGTCCGCTCCCCGGATGGCACGGTGCTCTACCAGCATCATCCGGACCCCCGGCCGGCACTCGATCCACGCGTGAACTATCTGATCGTGAACATGATGCAGGATGTTCTGCGCAGAGGAACGGGCGCTTCCGTCTATTCGCTCGGCTTCAAGCAGCCGGCAGCCGGGAAAACCGGCACCTCGCGCGACGGATGGTTCGCGGGTTTCACCAGCAACCTTCTGTGTATCGTGTGGGTGGGTTTCGACGACAACAGCGACCTCAATCTGGAAGGAGCCCACTCCGCCCTTCCGATCTGGGCCGAGTTCATGAAGCGCGCCTCCAAGATGCGCGCTTACCGGAATGCTAAACAGTTTTCGGCCCCGGCGGGCATTGTTTCGGAGAAGATCTGCGACGATTCGGGAATGCTGGCGGGCGACTATTGTCCCAACGTGCGCACCGACATTTTCATCAGCGGTACCGAACCGGCCGTCGAATGCCAGTTGCATTCATTCCAGCCCCTGCCGCTCGAACGCGTGTGGAATCCGGACGCTCCCGTTGGAGCCGCGCCGGCCGCAGCGCGCACCTCCACCGTGCCGCCGACGGCGATTCCGCCGGCCGGTCCCGCGCGCCGGATGGACAAGAACTGAGCGCCGCGACCGTCAGAGCGCGTAACGTTTGAGCTTATTGATGAGCCCCTGGCGGCTCAAGCCGAGCAGCCGGGCCGCCTGCTGCTGGTTATTTCGCGTGCTTTGGAGGGCGTCCGAGATCATCCGGCGTTCCAGGTCCTCCACAGCCGTTTTGAGGGATGTCCCGCGCGACACTACCGCGGACGCGGTGGCCAGCGGTTGCGGCGGAGGGCAGGGCAGGTCTTCGAGCAGGTCCTCTTCCGTGATTCTCGACTGCCGGGCGCACGCCGCCAGCCGGATTACTTCGTTCCGTAATTGCCGGACATTCCCCGGCCACGGCGCGGCAGTGAGTCTGCGCAGCACCTCCGCCGAGAATTCCAACGGCGTATGACCCGTTTCCCGGCAATAGTCCTTGAGGAACGAACTCGCCAGCAGCGGGATCTCCTCACGGATCTCCCGGAGAGGCGGCATGTGAACGTGGATTACCTTGATCCGGTAATAAAGGTCCTCGCGGAATGCGCCTTTCCCAATCTCCGCCTCCAGGTCCTTGTTGGTCGCGGCCAGCAGCCGGACGTCCACCGGAATCGACATCCGCCCTCCCACGCGCTCCAGCACACGCTCCTGAAGCACGCGGAGAATCTTCGCCTGCGCGGTCAAGCTCAGGTCGCCAATCTCGTCCAGGAACAACGTGCCGCCGTCGGCTTTCTGGAACTGGCCCACACGCGATTGCACCCCGGTTGCCACGCCCTTTTCAATCCCGAACAGCTCGCTTTCCACCAGCGTTTCGGGCAGCGCCGCGCAATTCAACGCCACAAACGGGCGGCGCGCGCGAGGGCTGGTGTAGTGCACGGCCTTGGCGACCAGTTCCTTCCCCGTCCCGCTTTCTCCCGTGATCAGCACGTTCACCAGGCTGTCCCGAATGCGCTCGATCAGCCGCACCACCTGCTGGATTCTGGGGCCGGTGCCGATGATCCCGTGGCTCGAATACCGGTTCTCCACCTCCCGCCACAGGTTCGCATTCTGCTGCGCGAGTTCATCCTGGCTGCGGCGCAGTTCCCCGATCAACTGAGCGGTTTCGATAGCGGTGGCGGCGTGGGAAGCGAGGGCGATCAGGGCGTCCTCGTCGCGGCTGGTGAAAACGCCCACGCGCTTGTTCAAGGCTTCGAACGCGCCGACGATCTCGTCTTCCTGGTTGCGCACCGCAACGGCCAGCAGGTTGCGCGTGCGGTAGCCGGTCTGCCCGTCGATGCCGCCGTAGAAACGCGGGTCGCTGTAGGCGTCCTTGACGTTCATGGTCTCGCCGGTCTGCACCGCCATTCCGGCGATTCCCAACCGCGCGTCGAACCGGAGAATCTCCTCGCTGCCCAGCGCCACCTTCGACCAGAGCTCGTTGCGGTCGCGGTCCAGGAGGAAAATACTGGCCCTTTCGCAGCCCAGAAATTGCGTGGCTTCGTGCGCGATCAGGTCCAGCAGGGCGCCGAGATCCCGCTCGGAATTCATCTTCTGGCAGATCGCCAAAATCGCAGCCAGCTTTTCATCGAAGTCCTGGCGTTGCGTCGGTCCCATGGCGAACCAGTCTATCGCACGTACACCCTGGTGTCCAAGTACTTTACACGACGCCCAGATGGTGGACTGTCCGGAACGTCACGGCCTTCGCTAAATTAATGATTCCGTTCGCGCGGGTCCCTGGCAAAAGCCGTGCATTTCAGAAAAGAGGCAGGGGCCTCGCCGAACCGGAGGAAGACCAACCTACCGCGCGGTCTTTTGGCTTGTAGGCCCCTCCTACGTTTTCCGATCGGTCACGGCCGCAGCACCACTTTCATCAGATTCGGCTCGCGGCCGTAGAGCCGCGCGAACCATGCCGGTCCGTCTTCGAGCGGCGCCACCGCGCTGATCAGGGAATTCACTTTGATGGCTCCGCTCGAAATCATTTTGATGGCGGTTGAAAACTCTCCACAAGACGCGCAGGAGCCCTGCACGCGGATCTGCCGCGAGACGATCCACTGCAACGGCAATTCGACCTTCGGGGAAACGTTGCCGACGAGGGTGACGGCGCCGCCCTTACGCACCGCGTGGAAGGCCTTCTGCACGGCGTCGTTGGCGCCGACGCACTCGATCGCGACGTCCTTTCCCTCTACCCCCTGGTCCGGCTTCTGCGCCGCGGTAGCTCCGGCTTCGAGCGCCAGGGGAAGGCGGGTTTCATCGGGATCTACGGCAGTAATCTCCGAGCATCCGGCCGCGCGCAGCGCCTGAATCGTGAGCAGGCCTATCATGCCGCTGCCGATCACCACCGCCCGATCCCCCAGCCGCACCGGCGTCAGGTTGACCCCGTGGATGGCCACCGAAACCGCTTCGAGGAGCGCGGCCTGTTCGAAGCTCATGCTGTCGGGGAGCGGGTACACGATCCGCCGCGGCACGGAGACATACTCGGCGAACGCTCCGTGGCGGCGGTATTCTCCGGGAGAGACGCCCAGCACCTGCCGGTTGTCGCAAAGGTTCATTTCGCCGCGCGCGCAGTAAAAGCACTGCCCGCAGTATATGGTCGAGTCGAAGGTCACGCGGTCGCCCGCCGCCAGGTCCGTCACCTCCGCGCCTACGGCCGCCACTTCTCCCGCGGCTTCGTGTCCCATCACGATGGGCGGGATCCGCCTGCCGGTCGAGCCATCGAACCCGTGAACGTCGCTGCCGCAGATTCCGCAGGCGCGGACGCGGACCAGGACATCCTGCGGACCGATCTCAGGTTCCGGCATGCGGACCAGTTCCAGCCGCTTGTATTCGCTGAGAAGAAGTGCTTGCATCTAGATATCGTACTTGAACGCGCCCGCTTTACCTCACTGCGGGAACCGGATACCGGGCGCCGGAGTCGAAAAAACCATCGCCGTGCAGACCGAGCTGTTTTCCACCACCGGTGCTCCTCGACCCGAAAAGCAGGGCAGATTCGCGCCCTGGATCCAGGCGCTCAGCCTCGCGGCCACGGGGGCGGTGCTGTGGAAGTTGTCGATCGGGCCGCGGCTTTTGCGCCAGCCTTTCCTGACGGTTGCCGGCCTGGCTTTGTTCTATGCGATCACGGCGTGGCTGTGGAGCGCGGCGGTCACCTTCGTATTGTTCCTGCTGCTGCCGCGCCGCGAGGGCGGAGACCGGCCGCTTGAAACGATCCTGCGGACATCCACCGTGGCGGTATGGTTTGCGCCCGCCACCGTGCTCCTGGCAAGTTTTTCACCGGCGGCCCTGGCGGCGGCTCTCGCCCTGATCGTAACCGCCACGCGCCTGCTTTACACGGGCTGGATGGAACATAAGGGGCCTGGCGCAACGGAATCAGCCGTAAGGGAGCCGTTCGCTCTGCTCCAAGCGGCACACCGCACCTGGACGCCGGACCTCGCCGCCGGGCTCCTGGCCGCCGCGCTGCTGCAATGCGGGACCACCGCGCTTCTGTCCCGGCACTGGCTGGCCGCTTCGGCGCTGTTTGGCATGAGTACCGCCGTTCTCACGCTCTTCGCGTTGACTTCCGGTGCGGCTGCTGCCCAGCGCAGCCGTCCCCTTCCGCAAACCGGCTACGGAATCGCGATGACAATCCTGCTTGCGGCCGGCCTTACTATCGGCGGCATCGGCATGCGCGGGGGAAACGCGTGGGGATGGGGATTCGGCCAGAAGCGGGGACCGGCGGCCAGCGCCCGGGAAATCATGCGCGAACTGTTCGAGCCGGCGCGCGCCGAAAGCGCGAGGGGCGCGGCCGACAACCCACCGGGTGCGCCCGTGCAACTTGCTCCGCTTCCGCCCGGCGGCGATTTTCCCGGAGTGATCCTCTGGCCCGAACTGCGTAAAGTAACCACGCTGATCGACCCCCTGCTGCCCACCGGAGGCGGAGCCGTCAGAGCGGCGCGCACTTACAGCATCCCTTTCGGCGGCGAATACTGGATCTACCGACTCGCCTTCCGCCGGCCGCCGCCCAATTCCTGGAAGCAGCGCGGCAGTCCGGCCGCTCTCTCCTTCCGATCGACCGACCACTGGCCGCTGAAAATGGAGGCGCATCAGAAACTGGATCCGCCGGTTGACTTGTCCTGCTGCCGCAAAGTCCGCGTGGAGATCTGGAACGCCGACCGTTACCCGGGCACCGTCACCCTGGAGTTGCTTGCCGTGGATCGGACCGGCGCCCACACAGTCAGCCTGGGAATCCAGCCGGTGCTCTCCGCTCCGAATCTTTCCGTGGACCCGATCACCGCGATTCCCGAATCTATCGACTACCAGGTTCCCGGCTCAGTCCACGAGTGCGGCGAATTTCAGGTGATGTTCAACCGTTCCCGCAGCCGCGCGGAAAAAAGCGCGCGCATCGCCGTGGACCGGTTTGTGCTTCTTCCGTAATGGTCGCGGTTTTAGGCTAATTCAATCTGCGAATGCGCAGGTTCCGGAACCACACCGCTCCGTCGTGCATCTGGAGCGCAATCGGCGAATCGCGGCGCGCTTGCTTCGCGAGCAGCGGAGACGAGCCGCGGCGCTGGCTCTTCGCGAAGGACTCCTGCACTTCGGGTGAGTCCAGCCCGACGTCCACCACTTTGCGTCCGTCCAGCCAGTGCTCGATGTGCAGCCCGTTCGCTACGATGCGGCCCGTATGCCAGACGTCCGCTTTGGCCGGACCGGAGGTCTGGGCCGGCCAGTATTCGTAGATCGCGGCCGTGGTGTGCTTGCGGTCGCTCAGCGCGTCCGGATGCCGCTCGTCGTCGATGATCTGGTATTCGAGCGCAACCGGCTCGATGCGTCCCGGCCCTTCCGGTTTCTCGCGGTTCTGCCCGTTCACCCAGTAACCCTGAAACCGATACTTCACGCCGGAGTTCGCGCCAGCCTCCGCCTTCCACTCGAATTCCATATCGAAGTCGGAAAACGACTCGCGCGTGAGCAGGTACACCTCGGTGCCTTTGCCGGGCGTGGTGCGCAGCATCCCGTTTTCGGCCGCCCAACTCGGCGCCGGTGGATCCGACGCCGTGCTCCACATCCAACCGGCCAGCGACCGCCCGTCGAAGAGCGGCTTCCACGGCCCCTGCTGGGCCGCGGCCGCCAGCGCCAGGAGGCCGGGAAGAAAGATTCTGAGGAGAGGCATCGATCCACGATACCTCAGGCGCCCGTTAACGATCGCGGGCGGGCTACCAGGTCATCCGGAGGCCCATCTGGATGTGCCGCTCCAGATTGCTGACGCTCGTGATGGTGCCGAAATTCGAAGACGTCGGGTTCAACTGGGGGCCGTTGAACACGGCATGGTTGAAGGCGTTGAACGCTTCCACGCGGAACTGAAGCTTCACCCGCTCGGTGATGTCGGTGTTCTTCAGAACGGAGAGGTCCACGTTGTTGGTAGCGTCGTTGCGCAGGTTCCCGAAGTAAGTCGGGAAAACGCGAACGTGATTGGAGAGTTGCTCCTTCGAGTTGCGATTGAATTGCGTGGTATCGAAGGCGCCGTCCACGCCGCGCGCGTCCCAGTTCAGCGGGCCGCCGCTATAGATTACGTCGCCCCACGATCCCGCGGGACGCCCGCTTTCGTAGGAGTAAATGCCGTTGACCACCCAACCGCCGATCACGCGCGTGATCACCGGCCCCGTATCTCCGCCGAACGGTTTGCCTATCCCGAACGGGAGTTCGTAGGAGGCGCTGGTGACGAAACGGTGCGGGCGATCAATGCTCGCCGGCCGCTTTTCGATCGGTCCGAAATCGTTCAGCCGGCTCAGGCTCTCGATGGTGCGCGCGAACTGGTAGTTCATCAGGAACTGCAGCCCGTGCGCGTAGCGCTTCTCGAACCGGGCCTGAAGGCCATGAAAGTAGGAACTGCCGTCGTTAAGCCGCTGCATGTTGACGCTGGTGAACTGCGGGTAAGCCCGCACCAGTTGGCTGAACGAAATGGTGGAGCCGTTCATGTTAGTGCCGGGCAGCAGGCCCGCAAAGGGATTCGGGACGTTGGCGCTATTACGGTCGATCACCGCCTGGTCGCGGAACGGAGACGTGCTCAGGTATTGCTCCGGCAGGTAATCCAATTGCTGGTCGATGGGCAGGTGCACCGAGTGATTTCCGGTGTAGCCCAACTCCACCACCATGCCCCTGCCTAACTGCCGCTGCACATCGAACGTCCATCGCAGGGAATACGGATTCTTGGGATTCGGGTTATAGAACGAAACCCCGCGGCCCAGATAGGTCTCGAGGCCGAGCGAGGATCCGGTCGGCTGCGCGATCCCCGTCGGGAACGGATCGGCAAGCGTTGAGGTTGGCCTCAGGCCGCCGGTCGCGGACGCGCCCAAAATCGGAGTCGACTGGCTGAAGCCGGTTTGGTTGAGCCCGGTGGTTCCGATGGGGAATACGAACATTCCGCCGCCGCCGCGAATCACGGTTTTTCCGCCAACTCCCGCCGGTGTCCACGCGAATCCGAATCGCGGGCTGAAGTAGCCCCAACTGGTGTCATACAACTCCCGGCGGCCCGGTCCCGCAAACAGCAAGCCGCCATTCACGTTGAAGTCCGATACCGGCAAACCAGCCACGGGGTGGGCCGCATACGCGGCTTCGGCCTGCTGGGCGATCGGGCTGGGCGTGGAGAAGTCGAAGCCGTTCACCGACCGGTTGAACCTCTCGGTGGTCGCGAACTCGTGTTCGAACCGGAGCCCCAGGTTCAGAACCAGGTTGGAGAGGGCGCGGAAATCGTCCTGCACAAACAGCGCCATGTATTTCGCCTGGTTGGTGCGCGTGGTGTTGACGTCGAAACTGCCGCCCGTGGGATACCCGAGGAGGAAGGAAGCGAAGTCCTGTCCCAGCGGCGATCCCGGCGAATTGTCCAGCGGCCCGCGCACCAGGTCCGACCGGAACTGATAGCTGCCGCTCGAATTGCCGTAGTTCGCCGAACTTTCGCGCGATTCGCGCAGGTCGAGCCCGAACTTGAGCGAGTGCGAGCCACTGATCTTCGTCGCGGTGGCGAAAATCTGGAAGATGTCGAACGGCGTGATGCTACCGCCGCTGGACCCGATGTCGGTGAACTTGTCGAAATCGAGCGTCGGCAGAACATTCTTGGCCGAAGCCGCGGCCAGATATTGCGGAAAACCGAGTGACGTGAAGTCGAAGCCGTCGCTCGGGCGGGCGTTGCCTTCGGTAAACCGGGTCCAGTTCAGGCGAGTGTTCAGCAGCCAGGTGGGCGAGAACGTGTACACATCGTCGATCATGGTGCCCCAGTTGATGCGGCTCAGGAAATTGCCGGTGGCGATATTCGCGAAGCGGTTGCCGCGATCTTCGAGGCGGTCGTTATGGCGGAAATTCCAGAAGAACTTGTGCCGGTCGCTGATGTTGAAATCGAGGCGTCCGATTTCGCTGTTGTAGTTGTCGCGGCGGACCGAGTTGGCCAGGTAGTTGTCCTGCCCGTCGGCCCTGCCGGGCTGGTTGGGCAGCGGATAGAACTGGAGGTACGCTTTGGCAATCGGGCTGATTCGGTCCTGGGGAATCATGTTGTTGGGGAACGGAAGGCGAGTCACGCGCGAACCCTGCTTCACGCCCGTGGTGGGATCGTAAAGCTGGTAATTGGCGCCGACGTCCAGAAGCGCGGAGAAGTCGCCGTTGCGTTCGGCCTGGGTCGGAACCGTGGATGTCAGCGGCTCGGGGAAGGAATCCCGGATCCCTTCATACGCGAAATACCAAAAAACCCGGTCGCGGCCATTGAAGATCTTGGGCACCCAGATAGGTCCGCCGGCATTGATGCCCCATTGGTTGAAGTTGCCGGCGGGCTTCTTCTGCCCGGAGCGGTTCGTAAAGAACGGCGTGGCCGCCAGCGCGGAGACCTGGTTGAACTCGTAGGCGGCGCCGTGCACCGTGTTGGTCCCACCCTTCAGCACCACGTTCACCGTGCCCCCGCCTGTGTGTCCGTAGGCCGCGTCGGATTGGAAGGTTTCGACCTTCACCTCCTGAACCGCGTCCACCGGCGGATTGTAAGCCACACGGCTGTTCCCGGTCGTGTCCGGCGCGCCGTCGAGCAGCAGTTCGTTGCTGCGGCTGGGCGCGCCCCCCATTGAAAAGTCCGACGGCCCGGAGTTGTCGAACGGCCGCGCGAACTTGGGATCGCTGTTCGGCGTCACGCCGAAGGCGAGTTGTGCCAGCACCAGCGGAGTCCGGCCATTCATCGGCATGTTGTCGATCTGGTGCTGATTGATCACCTGCCCGGTGGATGCCGTGTTGGTTTGGAGCATGCCGGCTTCCGCGCTGACGGTCACCGATTGATCGACCCTGCCGATTTCAAGCTGGATGTCGAGTCGCTGCCGCTCGTTGGTAGTGACCGATACCTCGGTGTTCAGATAGGTTTTGAAGGACGGAGCTTCGGCCGAAACCGTGTATTTTCCCGGCGGAAGAAACGGAATCGTGTAGCTGCCGTCGGCGGCCGTAAGAGTCTGAGACCTGGCGCCCGTGTCCTTGGAGTTGACCGATACCCGAGCTCCCGGAATGCCGGCGTTTTGCTGATCGGTGACGCGGCCGCTCAATGTGCCGCGGAATTCCTGGGCCGGCGCAACCGCCAAACACACGACGGCTAATGACAGGACGATGCGAATCCCCATTATTATCGACTCCTGAACGGAAGATGGTCGCTCACCCGGAGCGACGGTGTGAGTCGATTATGACCTTTCCCGCCGCCTCCCCCGATACCCTGAACGACTGACATTGAAACTGAAATGGCAGTAGCGGAATCTCTTGTGTTTATCGTTAACGTGAGGCCCCGCACGAATCGCTGCGGTAAACGTTGGAACGTATCATTTTCGACGCTGAAGGATAGGGGTCGTTTCCCCAGTTGGCCTGTCAACCTGCCGCCCTATCCTCAATCGGCGAGGTCCGTTCGATCCTGGACATTTGCGGCGCCCTTCTGCTCGTTGCTCTTCCCACCGGGCTGTTTGCGCAAGCGGTGGTCGAGGCCGAGCTGGGTGCGAGCGGGGAGGGCGCCACCGGGTCCACCGGCGGCGGTCACGATCAGGTAGGCCGTTTTTCGGACGCGATCTGAAAGCCGGTGTTGGCCGCCGGCACCCCCGCGTAGACGGCCACCTGTAGCAGGACCTCTTCGAGATCTTCCGCTTCCAGTTCCGCCGCGAGGCCGGTGGTCACGTGCAAACGGAATTCCTCCCAGCGGCCCAGCGATGCGGTAATGGCCAGCACCAGCAGGCGCCGCGTGCGCGTGTCCAGGCCCGGCCGAGTCCACACCGATCCCCACGCGTAGCGCGCGATCAACTCCTGAAAGTCGCGCGTGAGGCCGGTCGTATTGGCGATAGCGCGGTCCACATGCGCGTTCCCCAACACGGAGCGGCGCATCGCAAAACCGGCGGCCAGCGTATCCGGCGGCGCCGCCGGCAGCAGGAATTCGAGTAGCGCGGCGGTGAAGCCGGAGGGCCGCTCCAGGTTTGAGAGATGCCCGGCCGCGAGCATGCGTGAACGCGCGCCCGGAATGCCGGCAGCCAGCACCGAGCCGTGGCCCTCCCAGGGCGTCGAGATGTCGCGGTCCCCACCGATCACCAGCGCGGGAACGGCGAGGCCGCCCAGCAGCGGACGATGGTCCAGATCGCGAATGGCCGCGCAGCATCCGGCGTATCCAACCGGATCGGTGGCCAGCAGCACAGTGCGGATCGAGTCCGCGGCAGGATGCGCGGCAGAAGACGAAAAGAAGAGCTCCATCGTCACGCTTTCCACGACACCCATGCCCTCGCGCAGCACAGCCGTGCGCACCGCATCGAATATCGCGGGTTCCTCCACTCGCGGCGAGGTGTTGGCCAGGACCAGCGCATCCAAGCGTCCGCCGGCGTGCGCACCCAGCCATTGGGCGACCATCCCGCCCAGCGAAAGGCCGCAGCAGGCGAACCGGTCGCGGCCCGTCGCGTCCACTGCGGCGAGCACCGCCGCCCCCAGGAACGACATCGAGTAGTCACCGGGAGGCGACGTCGACGCGCCGTGGCCAGGCAGGTCCAGCCGGAGCACCTGAAAGTGGCGCAGCAGGGCCGGCATCTGCGGATCCCACATCCCATGATCGGTGCCGAGCGCGTGCACCAGCACCAGCAGCGGGCGCGTCCGCGAACCTTCCAGCCGGTAATAGACGCGGCAGCTGTCCGACTCGGCGAAGGGCATGTTACTCACCTCCTTCGAGCAGCCGCAGGCGGAACGCGTCCGCGCTTCCCAGGTACCCGGCCGGATCGTCCGGTGCGCCGGCGTCCTCGGGCGGGGATCCGGTACGGCGCAGCGATTCTTCCACCTTGCGCCGCGCCGCGCCGCGGCCCATCGCGGGCGTGAGCGCCATCACCGCCCGTTCGGCGAAGATCGCGCCGCCCGTCGAATCGATGTTGCGGCGCATGCGGTCGGCATCCACCGTCAGCCCCTCCGCCACTCCCGCCATCGATTCGAGCGCAACGCCCGCCGCTTGCACGACGCCCTCCACGGCCGGCCATTCCGACTGCCAGCCTCCCAGCCCGCGCTCATGCTCCTGCACCATTCCGCCGAGGAAGTTGGCGACGAGTCCAGGGGTCCTCCGCGCCGCCGCGATGGCCAGCATGCATGCAGTCGGGTTTCGCTTGTGGGGCATCGAGGAAGATCCGCCGCGGCCTTCCACCACCGGTTCGGCCGCCTCCCCAACTTCGAACTGCATCAGCAGCGCGATGTCCAGGGCCATCTTGCCCAGGCTTCCGGTGTAGATGGCCAGCGCGGCGACGAGGGCCGCCAGCCGGTCGCGATGGCCGTGCCAGGGCGCGTCCGGATTGGCGATTCCGAGGTCGGCAGCCAGCGCCTTACTCACGGCCAGACCGCGGTCGCCCAGAGCCGCCAGCGTTCCGCTCGCGCCGCCAAACTGCAGGCAGAGCGCCTCCTCGAAGCGGCTCTCAACGCGCGACCAGCCCCGCCTCGCTGCCGCCATCCATCCGGCCGCCTTCAGACCGAAAGTCACCGGAGGCGCCGGCTGAAGCAGCGTCCGCCCCAGCATCGCCGTACCGGCGTGATCCTCCGCCAGGCGCCGCAGGCCGCGCATGAGGCGCCTGTGATCGGCGAACAAAATAGAGCGGCACCGCTTCAGCAGCAGCACCAGCGCGGTATCCGACACGTCCTGGCTGGTGGCTCCCCAGTGGACGAAGTCCGCCGCACCCACGTCGCGCGCGCGAACCCGTTCCGCCAGCATCCGCACCAGCGGGATGGAGGGCGTGCCCGCGAGCAGCGCCTTCGCCGCCAGGTCACCCGCGTCGATGCCGCCGGCCCGCACCGTTTCCGAAATGGCCGCGGCCGCCGCTTGCGGAATCACCGCGGCTTCGCCTTCGGCACGCGCCAGCGCGGCTTCGAAATCGAGCATCGCCTGGAGCACCGAAGCGTCCGAGAAAACCTCCGACAGCCGTTCGGTTGCCGCCAGGCTCTCCATCAATCGCGTGAACATGAACCGATCTTACACGCACCGCGAATCGCGCCGACGCGCGCGCCCTCAATCGGACATCAGGAAAATCAACGGTCGCACGTCGTCTTCCGGCGTGTACTCCCAGTAGCGCAGCAGGATCGTGTAGACCAGCACCCCGGTCTCGCCTTCACCGAGCAAAAAGAAACGCAGCGCCTGCGTCATGAGCTGTTGCCTGGTGAGGCCCAGGAAGAGCGCGATGGGATCGATCAACTCGCTGACATAGGCCACGGTATTGGCGATGGCGATTGCACCGGAGATTTCGATCAGGTAATCCGGACCTTCCCTGGTCGTCGCCACCTGGATCGGCGTCAGAAACTCGCTGCGATTGTCCGCCAGGTCGACGTGCAGAAATGCGATCGGTCCGCGCACCTGGTAATGTTTGCGAATTTCGGCCGCTTTCCGCTTCCTCGATGCGTCGTCTGAGGTCTTGAGCGGAACCAGGTTCACTTTCTTCCCGCAGATCTCGCTCCACATGTCCCGCGACTCGGCGTCGCAGAAGGTGACCGCCGAAACCCGCAGTTCAGTGGCGCGCGTGTATCGGCTGATACCTCCGATCGTCACCGTCAGCAGGATAAATGCAGACGCAATCACGATTCCATCCGGACGCTCGATCTCGTTGCCCAGCAGCGCGTACAGAAAGATCGCGGCGATGCCCCAACAATACAAGCTCCACAGACGCCTTGCTTCGCGCCACAGGGAGAGCGCCGCGGCGAACGCTCCGGAGAGCATCACGCTCAACACGCCGGTCGCATAGGCGCCGGCCTGCGCGTCCACTTCCGCGTCGAAAAAAAATGTCACGATGACCGTTATCGAGAACAGCACCAGAATCAGCGGACGCGGAAACGAAACCCAGAACGGCGCCATGCCGAACCGTGGGAGGTAGCGCGGAATCAGGTGCAGCAGGCCCACCATGGCCGAAGCGCCGGCAAACCACAGGATGAGAATGGTGGAGAAGTCGTACACCGATCCGAACCCGTCGCCCAGGTATTTGTGCGCCAGAAACGCCACCGCGCGGCCGCTTGCCTCCCCGTCCTTGGCATAATCCCGCGGCGCGATCAGCAGCGTCGTCACGAAGCTCGACGCGATCAGCATCACGCTCATGATCAGCGCGGCGGCGGCCAGCAGTTTGCGCGTGTTCCGCACTCGGATGTGCGGCACGTCGCTGTCCGCGTCTTCGGCGCCGCCGCGGATCAGCGGCATCACCGAAACGCCCGTTTCAAATCCGCTCAGGCCCAGCGCCAGCCGCGGGAATACCAGCGCCGATCCGACAATGATGCTGGTCCAGTCGCCGTGCGCGCCGAGTGCCGCCCGCCAGTTTGCGACCAGGCCCGGGTCCGCCGCGATCAGCAGGAAGCAGCGCACCAGAACCACGACGTTCAGCAGCAGGTAGGGAATGGCGACGAACGTGGCCAGGCCGATCGCCTCGTTGAACCCGCGCAGAAACAGGGCCGCCAGGCAGGCCAGCAAGATCACCGTCACCAGCATCCGCGAGTCGCCCAGCAGCGGGTGCAGGTACGGATTCTCGACGGCGTGCAGCGCCGCGTCGGCAGCCGACAGCGTCATCGTGATGACAAAGCCCGTGGCCGCGAACCCCAGCAGAGCCAGCACCGTCAGCTTGCCGCCCCAGCCGTGAAACAGGTTCTCCAGCATGGCGATGGAGCCCAGCCCGACGAAGGAGCGTCCCGCCACCTGCGCGTACATCGGCAGCGCGCAGACCAGCGTGACGCCAACCAGCAGAGCCGTCGCGATCGGTGACAACGCGCCCGCCGCCAGCAGCGCGATGCCGGGCTGATAGCCCAGGGTCGAAAAGTAATCAACGCCGGTGAGCCAGAGCACCAGGTACCACGGGTGCGTGGACGGATGTTCTTCCACCGCGTCCAGCCGGTGCCCTCGAAACAGCCAGCGCGCAAACGGGCTCTTGTACACTTTCGGCTCATACGGAAGAAGCGGCAGCGAATACCCGCCGCCCTCTTTTTGCTTCCTGCGCTTGCGCTCCACCATCCTTGGCTCACCCGTCCCGATTTTCAGGAGTATACCCCGGGCGCCTCGTGGCCCGTGCGCTGCACGTACTCGACATACGTGCCGGGATACACCAGCGGCTTGCGGTCCTTACCGCTTTCGCCGCCCAGTTCCAGCACGCGCGAGCCGAGGCCGCGAAGAAACATACGGTCGTGCGAAACGAAAATCATCGTCCCCTGGAATTCTCCCAGCGCCTCCACCAGCATCTGCTTGGTGGCCAGGTCCATGTGATTGGTAGGCTCGTCCAGTACCAAAAAGTTCGGCGGGTTGAAAAGCATGCGCGCCATGGCGAGGCGCGATTTTTCGCCGCCCGAGAGCGCGCGGATCGGCTTGTCCGCGTCCTCACCCGAGAATTGAAAGGCCCCGGCCAGCGTGCGCAGGGCGCCGATCGTTTCCTGCGGAAAATCCTGTTGGAGTTGCTCGAACACGGTCAGCCTGGCATCCAGCACTTCCAGAGATTGCTGCGCGAAGTAGCCCATGTTCAGGCTCGCCCCCAGACGGATGCTGCCCGCGTCCGGCTCCGCCACGCCGGCAATCATCTTCAGCAGCGTGGTCTTGCCCGCCCCGTTCCGGCCCATCACGGCCCACCGTTCTCCCCGCCGCACCGTCAGGTCGAACCCGTCGTAAAGCACGCGCGGGCCGTAGCTCTTGTGCAGGTCTTCGATCACCGCCACCTGGTCGCCCGAGCGCGGCGGCACGCGAAACTCGAACTTCACCACCTGTCGCTTTCGCGGCAGTTCGATCTTCTCGATCTTGTCGAGAGCCTTGATGCGGCTCTGCACCTGCGCCGCCTTCGCGGCATGCGTCCGGAACCGGTCGATGAAGCGCTGTTCCTTGGCCAGCATCGCCTGCTGCCGCGCGAAGGCCGCCTGCTGGTTGGCCTCGCGAATGGCCCGCTCCCGTTCGTAGAAATCGAAATTGCCCGAGTACGTGACGATCTCGCCCGAATCGATCTCGGCGATGCGCGCAACCGTCCGGTTCATGAACTCCCGGTCGTGCGACGTCATCAGCAGCGCCCCGGAGTACGACTTCAGAAAGCCTTCCAGCCAGATGATCGATTCGATGTCCAGGTGATTGGTGGGCTCGTCCATGAGCAGCACATCGGGCCGCCCCAGCAACACCCGAGCCAGCGCCACGCGCATCTTCCAGCCGCCCGACAGCGCGCCCACGTCCCCGTCGATCTGGTCGTCCGCGAAACCCAGCCCGTGCAGCACTTCCCGCGCCTGCGCTTCGATCCCGTAGCCGCCCAGGTGCTCGTATTCCTCCTGCACCTCGCCGAACCGCGCCAGGATCCGGTCCATTTCGTCCGCAAGCTCCGGATCTCCGAGCGCGTGCTGCAGGCTCTCGAGCTCGTGATGCAACTCGCCCACGCGGCCGCTGCCCGCGATGGCTTCGTCCAGCACCGAGCGGCCCTGCATCTCCTCCACGTCCTGCCGGAAGTAGCCGATCGTCAGCCGCCTGGGAACCGAGACCTCGCCTTCGTCCGGCTCTTCTTCCCCTACAACCATTCGGAACAGCGTCGTCTTCCCCGATCCGTTCGGCCCCACCAGCCCGACTTTCTCTCCGGGATTCAACTGGAACGAAGCGTCCACGAAGACAAGCTGGCGGCCGTACTGCTTGTTGATGTTCGAAAAGGAAATCATGGGTGACGAAATGCCGCTGCGTGCGGCGGAACGGGCAGGCGCGGCCTCAGGGCTTCGGCACCTGCGCGAGCGGCCACTCCACGTACTTGATGCGCTGCCGCTTCCACGTGTACGTGATGTGCAGGTTGCCGTCGCTGCCCTGGATCATGGCGGGATACGAATACTCGCCGGGCTCGGTTTCGAGCGCGTGAAACATCTTCCAGTGCTCGCCGTCCGCGCTCACCGCCAGGTTGAGCGGCGTGCGTCCGCGGTCGGTGTGGTTGTAGACCAGCACGAAGCGCCCGTCCTTGAGCCGCACCACGTCAAGGCCGGTGCTTGGGTTGGGCAGGTCGATGGCGTGCGCCGGCGACCAGGTGACGCCATCGTCCATCGAGTCGGAAACGCACACGCGGCCGATCGTGGGAGTGGAGCGCGCAAACAATCGCAGGTGCTTCCCCTCGATCTGCACCACCGCCGGCTGAATGATGCCGTGATTGGCCGCGGGCGACGCGCCCGGATTCGGCGGCGGAGCGGCGATCGGCCCGTGCCGCGTCCAGGTCTTCCCGTTATCCGTGCTGCGCTCGATCCACGCCGCCCACGAATGGTAGCTCTCCACCGATGTGCCGCTCACGATGGTGCCGTCCTCGCGCACCAGCGGTTTGGCGCGGATGGGCCCGTAGATCCCGGCGGGCAGATGCTCGGGCGCGGACCATGTCTGGCCGTCGTCCCGGCTGAAGCGCCGCCCCGCGGTCCACTGTTGCGGCGACGGGCCGAATTTGTAATAGAGCCACAGCAGCTTGTCCGGAGTTCGGAACAACACCGGATTCCAGGTGGGGATGTCCGGCTCCCTCGCCAGTTCCACCGGCGTCTGCCACTTGCCGGCTTCGCGCCGCGCGCCCCAGATGGCCACGTCCGGACGGCCCTCGCCCGCGCCCCCGAACCACGCCGACATGAACTCTCCAGGCTTCACCTCCACGATGGTGGAAGCGTGGCACGAGGGAGTGGGCATCGGGTCGGCGACAAACTCCGACGTTTGCGCGGACAGTGCGCCCGCCAGCATCGCCGTCAACGCGGCAAATCGTGTATGCGAAGTCATTCGGTTCGACACAGGAGTTAGAATCAGTGTACTCTGACTCGTGATCATGACGCGACGCAGCCCGCAATACCGCTGGTATGTGGTGGCCATGCTGTGGTTCGTCTGCCTCCTGAATTACGCCGACAGACAGGCCATCTACTCCGTCTTCCCGCTGCTTAAATCGCAGTTGCAGTTGAGCGACGTGCAGCTCGGCTATCTCGCTTCGTCCTTCATGTGGGTCTACGCGCTGAGCGCGCCCTTCGCCGGCCTGCTCAGTGACCGCTTCTCGCGCAAAAGCCTGATCCTCGGCGGGCTCATTTTCTGGTCGCTGATCACCATCGCTACCGCGCTTGCCACCAGCTACTGGCAACTGCTGCTCTTCCGCGCGCTCGAAGGCCTTGGCGAGGCGTTCTACTTTCCCGCCTCCATGTCCATGTTGAGCGCCTATCACGATTCGCGGACGCGCTCGCGCGCCATGTCGTGGCACCAGTCGAGCGTCTACGCGGGCACCATTCTGGGCGGAACCCTCGCCGGCTGGATGGCCGAACAGTACGGCTGGCGCTCCGGCTTCTACATTTTCGGCATCAGCGGCGTGATCCTGGGCATCGTGCTGACCCGCTTCCTGGACGAACCCCCCGCCGTCGCAGGCGCCGACGAATCGGGCCACGGCGCCTTCGACCTGCGCGACGCCGGCCGCGCCCTGTTCGGCTCGCGCATGCCCGTGGTGCTGATGGTTGCCTTCATCGGCGCCAACTTCGTGGCCATGATCTTCCTCACCTGGCTGCCCTCCTACCTGAACCGCATGTTCAATATGCGCCTCGCCATGGCCGGACTGAGCGCCACCGCGTATCTGCAAATTGCGTCCGTACTGGGCGTGCTCGCCGGCGGCGCGTTGGCGGACCGGATGGCGCGCAAGCGGGCTGGAGGCCGTGTCCTGGTGCAGTCCCTCGGGCTCCTCCTCGGCGCACCTTTCCTGCTGCTCAGCGGCATGACCCTGCACGTGACGGTGCTGCTCTTCTCCATGGTCGGCTTCGGTCTTTTCAAAGGGTTCTACGACGCCAATATCTGGGCGTCCCTGCACGATGTGGTTCCGGCCTCGCGCCGCGCCACCGCCGTGGGCGTCACCAACGCGGTGGGCTGGCTCGGAGGCGGCACCGCTCCCGTGGCCGTGGCCTTCGCTTCCGAACGTATCGGCATGCAGGGTTGCCTCAGCGCAACCTCCGCCATCTATGCCACCATCGGCATCCTGCTGCTGATCGCCGCCTACCGCTGGATGCCCGCCGCCCTACTCGTGGCGAAGGCAGGCGATGGGGTCGATGCGGGTGGCGCGAATGGCGGGCACCACCGAGGCCAGGACCGCGATCGCCAGCAGGACCAGCGAGTTTAAGACGTATGTGAGCGGATCGCCCGCATCCACGCCGAACAGCAGCGACTTCATCACGCGCGTCAGCCCCAGCGCCCCGGCCGCCCCGAGCGCGATTCCGCAACCCGCCAGCAGCGCCGCCTCGCCAACGATCAGGCCGAGGACCCTCCGCGGCTCGGCGCCGAGCGCGATCCGAACCCCGATTTCGTGCGTGCGCTGCGCCACCCCCACGCTCAGCACCCCGTAGATCCCCACCGCCGCCAACACCAGCGCGAGCCCCGCGAAAATGGCGATCAGTTGCGCGCTCAGCCGTTGCGGCGCGATGCGGTCCGAAATCACCCGCCGCATCTCCGATAGCTGCAGCGGCGGCGCGGCAGGGTCCGCCGCGGCAATCGCCCGCCGCACCGCCGGTTCCAGCGCCAGCGGCGTAACGTATACGTCCGGATCCGCCCGCAGCGCGGCCGTGATGCGCGCGGCCGGCATCTGCAGAAAATGAAAATACACTTCGGGCGGCGCCGACTTGGTGGTCTCCTCGGCGCTCACGTCACCTACGACGCCGATCACTTCAAACGCGGGCTCCTTCGGTCCGCCTCCCAGGTGCTTGCCCACCGGATTCTGCCCCGGCCAGAAACGCCGCACGAAGGTCTGATTCACCAGCGCCACCCGGGTCGCCGCCGCATCGTCGCGCGCCGTGAACACCCTCCCTGCCAGCAGCGGAATCCGCAGGGTGCGGAAATAGCCTTCCTCCACCACGTAATTCCACATGGGCGGCAGTTCGCGCGGATCCGCGATCTGCACTCCTTCCGGAGTCCAGATACCCACCCGGTTGTCGCCGGTCAGCGGCAGCACCGTGGAAAAACTGGCCGCCTGCACACCGGGAATCGTGCGCAGATGGTCCAAGACGTTCTTCCAGTACGCATTGCACTGTAGCGGCGAAGTGAAGGTGGCGCGCGGCGGCGTCACCTGCACCGCCAGCAGGTTATCCGTGCGGAAACCCGGAGCCACGTCGCGCAGATAGAAGAAGGTGTGGATGAGCAGGCTGGCGCCGATCGCCAGCATCAGGGCCAGGGCAGTCTCCGCCACCACCAGCGCGTTCCACGCCCGCCGCCGCCCTGGCGACAGCGACTGGCCGCCTTCCCGCAGCGTGCCAAACAAATCGCCGCGCAGGATCGCCACCGCTGGAATCGCTCCGAACAGAAAACCCGTCGCGATCGACACGGCCATCGTGAATGCCAGCACGGTTCCGTCCACCGACACCTGTTCGAGCAGGCCCGGCAGCCGTTCGTGCGCCAGCAGCGGCACCGCGCGCACCGCCGCCGCGGCCACCAGCAGCCCGCACAATCCGCCCGTCACAGAGAGCACGCCGCTCTCGGTCAGCAATTGCCGCAGCAGCCGCCCCTTCTCCGCCCCCAGGGCGGCCCGCGTGGCAATCTCTTTTCGCCGGGCTCCCGCGCGCGCCAGCAGCAGGGTGGCCGTATTCGCGCACGAAATCAGCAGCACCAGGCCCACCGCGCCCAGCAGCACCCACAGGCTCAGCCGCACATTGCGCACCTCGAAATCGCGCAGCATCCAGACGCGCTGCCGCCATCCGAGCGGGCCGGCCGGGCGGTTCCGCGCAAGCGCATCGAGCTCTCCCTGCGCCTGGGCCAGCGTGACTCCCGGCTTGAGCCGCGCGTAAATGTTCGCCGGCAGGTACTCGCGCGTCGACTGCCGCGCACCCAGCGACGAATACACGTCGGCGGGCCTTCCGTCCACATGGAAGCCGCGCGGCACCACCCCCACCACCGTGTAGGGCTCGCCGTTCACCACAACGCTCCCTCCGGGCGCGGCGCGATTCAACCGGCCCCGCCAGAAGTCGTACGAAACCAGCGCCACTTTCGCCGACCCGGGCTGGTCCTCTTCCTTCACAAAGTTGCGGCCCATCACCGGCCGCACGCCCAGCGTTGGCAGAAAGCTCGCGCTCACCCGCCAGAAGCGGATGGTCGTGTCCCCGTTCCCCAGCGTGGCCGTCCCGGTGACAGCCGCCGCCACCGAATCGTAGCTGGAGGTGGTGCGCTCGGCATCCGCGTAGAAGTTGACGTTCGGCTGCGCGCCGGTCACTCGCAGTTTTTCGCTCACCATCGCGATCGAAACCAGCCGGTCGATGTTGCCGACCGGCAGCGGCCGCAGGAGCACCGCATAAACCACGCTGAAGATGGCGGAATTCGCGCCGGTACCGAGCGCGAGCGCCAGAACGGCAACGGCGGTGACAGCCGGATGGGCGAAAAGCATCCGGAATGCGTACCGGATGTCGCGAGCGAGAGTCTGCATGGGGTTGCCTGAGCATTGGAAACCGCGGCAGCCCCGAAGTTCCTAAAAACGGTACCCGAGTCCGATCTGGACACCGATATCGGGAGCCACGTATGACTCTACGGCAAACAGTTCGGCCCGAACCAGCAGCCGTCCGGCGGACGCTACGAAACCCGTTCGCAAGGGAATGGTCCAGCCCCGCCTGCGATTTTCGAACCGGCTGCCCGAGTCTTCGTAGAAGCCGGTTTCGACGCGCGCTCCGATGCCGCCGCCCCCGAACCAGTACAGCCCGTCGGTGCCGCGACGGTAGAGGATGGCGGGGCTGAGCAGCGTGCGTCGCGTGCCGAAGGCGAATTCGCCGCCGCCCGTCTGCCGCCTCGTGCGGACGTGCTGGATCTCGACGTCCGCCGCCCAGCGGCGCGCGAACGGAACGTGTACGGCGCCGCCGTAAACCGCTCCATGCCCCAACGACCCTTCGTCCTCGTAGACCACGCCGTAGCCGATGTTTCCGAATACTTCAGGCCGCCTGGATTGGGCCGGCAGCGGAAGCGCGAGCAGCAATAACAGCAGGAACCTCATGCTTCCAGAGTGGCCGCGCGCCCCGCGCCCGTTGTCACCGGCGGGCAAGCAGTTTGTAGTGAAATTGTCCGGTTCACTCCCAGCGCAGGGCGCGCACCGGGCCGGCCAGCAATACCGAAGCTACCGCCCGCAGGCTGGACGCAGCACCAGCCCGATCGCCTGCTGCTTGCCCGCGCCCAGCGCCATCCGTACGCCGTGGCTCGCTGACAATCAAGGCCGGCCCGTGTCGTCCAGCACGCAGATCGAATCCAGATTGCGGTATTTCTCGGCGTAGTCGAGGCCGTACCCCACCACGAACTCATCGGGAATTGTGAACCCCACGTAGCTGACTTCCACCGGACGCAGCCGCCGCTCCGGCTTGTCCAGCAGCGCCGCGATCCGGATCGACCGCGGGTTGCGTTGCGCCAGCACATGCATCAGGTAGTTCAGCGTGACCCCGCTGTCCACGATGTCCTCGACAATCAGCACATCCGCCCCTTCGAGCGATATGTCCAGATCCTTGGTCACCTTCACTTCGCCCGACGTGGTTTTTCCCTTGCCGTAGGTGGAGATGCCCATGAAGTCCACAAACACGTCGCGCGTCATCGCGCGCGCCAGGTCGGTCAGGAAAAAGCAGGCGCCCTTCAGGATGCAGATCATGTGCAGGTTGCCGGAGGGGTAGTCGCACGAGATCTGCTCACCCATTTCCCGCACCCGTGCCTGCACCTGTGCGGACGGGATCAAGACCCGCAGCTTCGGATCGGTCATTTACCGTACATTATCCGCCGAGTTTGAGGCGGGTGCTCATCGGGCCGATATGAATATGGGCACCGGTGGCTTTTCCCGGAACTGCTTGGCGAAAGGCAAAGTACGGAATCCGGTTCCTGGTGAGGTATTCCCTCAGCCAGATGCCCTCCGGCGCGTCCGGGAAAATGGCCACGTCCACCCGGCCGCGGTGGTCGAACCCCAGCGAACGGTGTACGGCAGTTTCGCCCATGGCACTGACGGGTAGCGCTTTGCCGAAATGCTGTTCGAATTCGGCATCCACCTTGGCGAACTTCGCCATGCTGAAAATACCGTCGCCGTCGAACCGTTCGGCGATCGCAGGCGCTTCCGAAGGCTGTTGCGCGAGCTTGGTTTCGAGAGCTTCTTCGGCGCGCGCCATCTCGGCCAGGGCGTGCGTCAGCTTGGCCCGCGACTCGGCCAGGGCCACCTCTTTTTCGGCGCCGTCGAGTTCATCCTCGAACGTACCGAGTGAAAGCTCGGAAGCCACCTTCGCCGCCACCAATTTCTTGCCCTCGTCGAGAGCCCTCTTCCGCCGCTCCAGCCGCCGGTTGGCCGCGGCGATCATCTCGTCGCACTGCTCGTCGGTAAGTTCCTGTCCGTAAAGGGTTTTTCGGAGCAGCGCAGCATCTTCGGCGTCCGTGAGCTGGTCCTCGGCGCGTTCCAGTTGAATGCGCGGGGCGGCACCGGCCCCCACCAGCGTTCGAAGTTTCTCGATGGTCGCTTTCGCCTGCGTAACCTCTGGACTATCAGGAGTTTGCGCAAAAACAACGCCGGCCGAAAGGAAAACAAGACCCAGGTATGATTGCCTCAATCGCATGTAATGAGTTCACCTGAAAAGACGCTCTCGCGGCGCAAAAGGTCACACCGCCGGGCCAAGTTTTTGCCTTGCGAATCCGATCCCGGGAGCCCTGTAGTACGATACGGACAGGAGTAGCTTCTGAACAAGGTTGACCTCACCGAACCCGCCGATTCGCAAGCCGTCACCCCGCCCTGGCTCATCGCCGTCCGGGCCGCTGAGTCTAAGAAAGCAACCGATATCAAGGTTTTGAACCTCACCGGGATTACCTCCTTCGCGGATTACTTCGTCATCTGCACGGGCAGCAATCAGCGCCAGGTACAGGCCATCAGCGAAGAGGTCGGTCTTCAGTTGAAGCACCAGGCCGGCGAACTGCCGATCAGTGTGGAAGGATACACTCAGGCCGAGTGGGTCCTGGCCGATTACGGCGATCTGCTGGTGCACGTATTCTCGCCCCAGTCGCGCGAATATTACGGCCTCGAGCGGCTGTGGCGCAGCGCCAAACCTGTCGAAATTCCGCCCGAGTGAAGATCTTCCTTTATTACGTCGGTCGCGCCAAGGACGCCCACACCAACGCCGTAGCCGAAGACTTCGCCGCCCGCGCCGGCCGCTATTCGCCCCTGGAAATGCGCGAGATCAAGCCGGAACGGACCGACCTCTGGGCCAAACACCCCTCCGCTCGCAAGATTTTCCTCGACCCCGCAGGCAAACCCCTCGATTCAACCAAATTCGCCGCCTTGGTCGGTAAGGCCGAACTCGAGGCCCGCGACCTGGTCTTCCTGGTGGGCGGCCACGACGGCCTCCCCGCCGGTTTCGGGCCCCGCGCCGACCTGCTGCTTTCCCTCTCCCCCATGACTTTTCCCCACGAACTTGCCCGCGCCATGCTGGCCGAGCAGATCTACCGGGCGTTCGCGACCTTGCGGGGGCATCCTTACCCGCGTTAACCTTGGTTCTTCAATGTCTTGGTTCAAGCGCGATAGGCCGGAGGGCGAAAAACTGCCCAAAGTCGAAAACGGCGAGCGCCGTGTCCGGACGGAAGGTTTATGGCAGAAGTGCGACGGCTGCCGCCAGATCATCTGGAAGAAGGACCTGGAAAACAACTCCAACATCTGCCCCAAGTGCTCGCAGCATTTTCGGATGGACGCCGCCGGGCGCCTCCGGCTGCTGCTTGACGGCGGCGAATTCCAAACCTTCGACGACGGCCTCACCTCCTCCGACCCGCTGGCTTTCGTGGACAGCAAGCCGTATCATGCCCGGCTCCGCTCCATGCAGGAGGCCACCAATCTTTCCGACGCCCTGATTTCCGCCGCGGGCCTGCTGGACGGGCGCCGCGTCCAGATTTGCGCCATGGAGCCGCGCTTCATCGGCGGCAGCATGGGATGCGTGGTGGGCGAAAAGATCGCCCGCTCCATCGAACGCGCCATTCACGAAGGCACACCCCTGATCATCGTCTCCGCCTCGGGCGGCGCGCGCATGCAGGAAGGCGCCATCAGCCTCATGCAAATGGCTAAAATCTCGGCCGCTTTGATGCGCCTCGACGAAGCCCGCCTGCCCTACATCAGCATCCTCACCGACCCCACTACCGGAGGCGTCACCGCCAGTTACGCCATGTTGGGAGACCTGAACATCGCCGAGCCCGGCGCCCTCATCGGCTTTGCCGGGCCGCGCGTCATCGAGCAGACCATCCGGCAGAAACTGCCCGAAGGCTTCCAGCGCAGCGAGTTTCTGCTGAAACACGGCATGCTCGACGCCATCGTGCCGCGCCCGGAACTCAAGGCGTATATTTCGAAGGCGCTGAAGTTCTTCGTCCCTTAACAGAGTGCCCCGCGCCTGTGCGATGAGCCTAAAGTGAATTACCCGGATTCGGTCCACTTCCTCTACGCGCTCGGCAACGAAATCAAAACCGCCAAGCTGGGACTCGACCGTATCCGCATCGTCCTCGAAGCGCTCGGCCATCCCCGAGCGCCGCTGCCGCATCGTCCACGTGGCCGGAACCAACGGCAAAGGCTCCACCTGCGCCATGATCGAGTCCGGCCTGCGCGCCGCGGGCTGCCGCACCGGACTCTTCATTTCGCCGCACCTCAACGAACCCACCGAGCGCATTCAGATTGCCGGCGCTCCGATCGGCGCGGGACGCTTCGCCGCCGCCTTCGACCGCGTCCACCGCGTGGTCGAGGAGCTAATCGACTCCGGCCGCATCGACCTGCACACCACCTACTTCGAGACCGTCACTGCCATGGCTCTGCTGGTCTTCGCCGAAGAGGCCGTGGACCGGGTAGTGCTCGAAGTGGGGCTCGGAGGACGCCTGGACGCGACCAACCTCGTCGGTCCCGAACTCTGCGTCGTCACGCGAGTCGATTTCGATCACGAAGCGTTCCTCGGCAAAAGCCTGGAATCCATCGCGGCGGAAAAAGCGGGCATCCTCAAGCCCGGCGTCCCCGCGGTCTTCTCCCGCCAGCGACCCGAAGCGGCGGCGGTCCTGGAACAGAAAGCCGCGGACATGGGCGCCGCCGTCTTCCGCACCTCGGACCTCCGAGTCCGCAACGTAGAACTGGACGCACGCGGCAGCCGCTTCGAGATCCTCGGCGACTCTCCCCTCCGCATCCACTGCCCGCTCGCCGGCGAGCACCAGGTGGAAAACGCGCTCACTGCCGCGCTCGCGCTCACGCGCCTGAAAGTGCGGAACGAAGCCATCGCGGACGGAATCGCCCGCACGCGCTGGCCCGGCCGCCTGGAGCGGGTCTCCGAGCGCCCGGAGGTGATCCTCGACGGGGCCCACAACCCGGACGGAGCGCGCGCCCTGGCCGCCTACATCCGCCGCTTTTACACCGGCCGGCGCATCCGGCTGATCTACGGCGCCATGCGGGACAAGGCCGTGGGCGAGATCGGCGGCATTCTGTTTCCCCTGGCCGAAGAGGTGATCCTCACCGCTCCCCGGCAGTCCCGAGCGCTTTCCACGGCCGCCCTCGAAGCGTTCACCGAGCACTCCAACGTCCGCGTGGCTCCCAGTATCGAAGAGGCGCTCGCCATGGTCCGCCACGCGCCGCCCGCAGACGCCGTCTTCGTCACTGGCTCGCTTTTCCTGGTGGCGGAGGCCCGCGCCGTCTGTTTACGATGGAGTTCCGGCTCATGAGCTTGCTTCGCTCGGTCCTGTTCTCCACGCCGCTGCTCGCCCTGGCTACCATTTTCATGGGAACCCTCTCCGTCCTGGCATCCCTGGTGGATGGCTCCGGCCGCACGCAGCACGCAATCGCGCGCGTGTGGGCCAAAATGGTGCTGGCCGTCTGCTTCATCCGCGTGCGTGTGGAAGGTCTCGAGAAGCTCGACCCCAGGGGCAGTTACGTCTTCGTCGCTAACCACGCCAGCTTCATGGATATTCCCGCCATCCTGGCCCGGCTGCCGTTTCAGTTCCGTTTCTTCGCCAAGCAAAGCCTGTACCGCATCCCCTTCCTGGGCACACACCTCAAACGCGCCGGCCACCTCCCCGTGGACCGCTCTAACGTGCGCGCGTCGCTCAAGAGCATGAGCGAGGGCGCACATTGCATCACGGAGCACCACATCTCCGTGCTGCTCTTCCCCGAGGGTGGCCGCTCGCAGCACAGCTTGCAGGAATTCAAGGAGGGTGCGGCCTACATCGCCATCAAAGCCGGCGTGCCGGCGGTACCCATGGGCCTGGTGGGATTGCGCGAACTGCTGCCCATGGGCTCCGGCCACATCCGCGCCGGCCGCAGCGTGCTCCGCATCGGCGACCCCATTCCCACCGCCGGCCTGAAACTGGCCGACCGCGGCGCCCTGAACGACCGACTGTACCAGGAAGTGGCACGCCTGACCGGGGATGCGGCACGGGCACCGGTGAGCTAATCTCGGACTATGGGCCCCTATGCTCCGCTGCTCCTGATAGCGGCGCTCTCGCTTCCGGCCGTTACCGCGGCGGAATTCTCCACCTACATCGGCGACACCAACCCCTACCACATCGCCAGTCTGGTATTGGACCCGGCCGGCAATACCTACGCCGCCGGCACCCGCACCTTTAACCTCAGTCTCGATCCATTCCGGCCCGACTACGCCAACGGCGGTTTCATCACGCGCCTCGACCCGTCCGGCCGAGTCACCGCGTTTGCCACCGTGAGCGGAAAAGGCAACGACGGCGTTACCGCGGTCGCACTCGATGCCGCCGGCAACGTCTACGTCGCAGGCAAGACATCCTCGCCCGACCTCCTCTTGCGCAATCCCCTCCAAACCAACCTCGGTCCCGGATTCATCGCGAAGTTCAGCCCCGATCTGAGTCAGTTGCTCTACGCCACCTACTTCCCCGGCCGCCATCGACGCCATGGCTGTGGACGCTGCCGGTAACATGTACGTCACCGGGTCCACCAGGCTGTCCACTTTCCCGGTCACTCCGGGCCTTCCCGCCGGATATGTCAGCAGCGGGATTCCTTGGGTCTCGGGCGCGTTCCTCACCAAGATCGCGGCATCGGGTGACCGCATCGCGTATTCGACGGTTCTGTCCGCTTACGAAAAGAACTGCGGCTGTTGCAGCAGTTGCTTCACCAGCAGCCGGGACACCGGTGGCGCAGCCGTCGCGGTGGACGCTGCGGGCAACGCCTACATGGCCGGGAATACCAACACCCTGGATCTTCCCACCACACCCGGAGCCATGGTGCCGCGCGGCCCGGGCGCCTTTGCGGTCAAAGTAAATGCCTCGGGCGCGTCCCTCGGTTACCTGACCTACCTCGGTTCCGGCAACCTGGTCATCCAACCGCACTCACAACCCGCCAATTCGGCCGCCGCCATCGCCGTGGACTCCACCGGCAATGCCTTCATCGCCGGCTCCACCTTCGACCCGCAATTCGCCGCCACGCGGGCGCGTACCAGACACACTTCCACGGCCCGGCGAGCATCGATTACCCACAGCCCACACCTCCCACAGACGCCTTCGCACTGAAGCTGAACCCCGACGGCACCGGCGCGGCCTGGGCCTCGTACCTGGGCGGCGATGCAGCCGACGCAGCCAAAAAAATTGCGCTCGATTCGTCCGGAGGCCTGTGGGTTATGGGCACGACGAAATCCCCCGAATTCCCGAATGCCCAGGGCTGGTCCACCGGCGGCGAATTTCTCGTGCGCTTCAGCCCGGACGGTGCCACGCTGCCTTACTCGGGCCGTTACCCCGATGGATCCGCGGGCGAAGCGCTGGCCCTCGATAGCGCCGGCCTGCTCCGGCTCGCCGGCTCGAGCGGCATCGTTCATGCCGTGCCTGGGATTCCCCGGCCCGCCATGCGCGCCTTCGGCATCGCCAACACCGCTTACGGCACCATCGACGCGCGAATCGCCCCCGGCGAGGTGATATCCATTTACGGCCCCCATATCGGCCCCGTCCCGCCGGTCGCGCAGCCGAACACCACGGGACGCGTGCCCACGTCCCTCGGCGGCGTCCAGGTGCTGATCGACAACCTGCCCGCTCCCTTGCTGTATGTTTCGGATTCGCAGATCAACGCAGTCGTGCCCTTCGGAATTTCCGGCAAAACCACCGTACCCGTCCGCATCGCGTTCAACGGAACCACCAGCCCGGACCTGAACGTTTTCGTGCTCCCGGTGAGCCCCGGCATCTTTCAGACCCCCGAGGGCAACGCCGCCGCCATTAACCAGGACGGCACCGTCAACTCGGCCGACCACCCCGCCAAACCGGGCTCGGTCATGAGCATCTGGGTCACCGGCACAGATCTGGGAGCCGACCGTCCAGCCGATGGCGAAATTCCGGCGGCGGCGCGGGAGTATCAGCACTCCACCGTGCTCTCCGGCGCCACGCCTCTCTATGCGGACTACGTCGGCGCGGCCCCGGGACTGGTCGCCGGCGTCACCCAGATCAACTTTCACCTTCCCGCGGATTTCCAGGGCGGATACATCTCCGTCATGTCCGACGGGATCCTGTCCAACCCCGTATTCATCTTCGGCAGCCCGCCGGATTAGTTCGGCGACGGCATCCGTTCGATCCGCTCCACAATCAGGGTCTCCACCTGGCCCTTGCCGCGCTCCAGCCTTAGTCCGAGTTTTCGTAATCCGTCGTTGAACGCCCGCAGCACGGCCGGTTCCAGGTCCGTCGCCGGGTTCGGAACCTCTCCGCGCGCAATTTCATTCATCGCAACCTCCAGGACCAGCTTGTACCGGCCCTGAACATTCGTCCCGTTGTCGAGCAGGTCGGCCAGCCCGCCAGCTTCATTCCCGCCGCCTCCAGCCTGCACCGAAACCGCCTTGATGATTGCCACCTCGAACGCTGGTGTGACCGATTGCCCTTCAGAAGTCACTCCAATACCCCTGTTGATTTACTCTGCGTCCCCACCGCGAACAAACCCACCCAATTGGGGCAAACTCCGCGATTGAGTGGCAATTCGCCCCATCATGTTGGTTGAAAATCCCCAGTGGCTCACTAAAATGCAGAAATTCGATAAAAAGACCTTTTGGTGCTCGGATTGCACACCCCCCACCCGAATTTCCCAGGAGGTGGAGCGATGAACCGCATTTTTCGGGACTCCGGACACCTGATCCGCCCGGCTATCGTATTGATCGCCGCTCTGGTCGTGTTCCTCATAGTCAGAAGCGCCATCATCCCTGAAGCCTTCGGCCAGTACGGCCACTACCGCCCCGGAGCGCTCGACTTGGTCGCCGCCCGCCCCATCGCCTACGCCGGCCAGAACGCCTGCGTCCTTTGCCATGAAGACGAGGCCAACGTCCGCGCCTCCGGCAAACACGCCCACGTGGCCTGCGAAACCTGCCACGGACCCCTCGCCAAACACGTCGCGGACCCGGTTTCCGTCGTCCCCAAACTCCCCGAAGTGGCCACCCTCTGCGCCCGCTGCCACGAGAAGGACTCCGCCAAACCTAAGGGTTTTCCCCAGGTAGCCACCGCCGAACACTCCGGCGGAATGGCCTGCAACGACTGCCACAAGCCGCATAGCCCCAAGCTCTAAGGAGACGCGATGGATATCAGCAGGCGGGACCTCTTCGAAATCGGCGGCAAACTCCTGGTGCTCGCCTCCGTCGGCGCCACTCTCGAGCAGATCACCGGCGCCGCCACCCCCAGCGACGCCTACAAACGCGCCGACCACTGGTGGGGCATGATTATCGATGTCGGCAAGTGTATCGGCTGCGGCAACTGCGTGCGCGCCTGCTCCAACGAAAACGGAGTCCCCAAAGGCTACTTCCGAACCTGGGTGGAGCGATACCAGGTGCCCGAAAACGGGCTGCCCATCGTCGATTCACCGAACGGCGCGATGGATGGATTTCCCCCCTCCCAACATGCCGACCTCAAAAGCTTTTTCGTCCCCAAGCTGTGCAACCAGTGCGTCGATTCGCCGTGCGTCCAGGTCTGCCCCGTCGGCGCCACTTTCGTGAGCCCGGACGGCGTCGTACTGGTAGACGAAACCTATTGCCTCGGCTGCCGGTACTGCGTCCAGGCCTGCCCCTACGGCTGCCGTTACCTCCATCCCGAGAAGGAAACGGTGGACAAGTGCACGCTCTGCTACCACCGGATCACCCAGGGGCTGACCACGGCGTGCTGCGAGAACTGCCCGACCGGCGCCCGGCAGCTCGTCGATTTCAAGAATCCCAAAGACCCCGTGCACGAGTTTCTGCGCAACAACAAAGTGCAGGTCCTGAAGCCCGGCATGGCTACCGAGCCGAAAGTGTACTACAAGGACCTGGACGGGTCGGTGCGGTAAGAAGGAGCGAATGATGATACCCGGCGTTGACGGCTTCATGTACCCGAACGAGGTGGAGTTGCAGTGGAGCCTGCTCATCGTGCTGTACCCGTACATCACCGGGCTGGTGGCGGGCGCGTTCATCCTCGCCTCGCTGGAACGGGTCTTCAAGGTGGAGGCGGTGAAGCCCACTTACCGGCTGGCCCTGCTCACGGCGCTGGCATTTCTGCTGGTGGCACCGCTGCCCCTGCAATTGCACCTGGGCCATCCGGAACGGTCGTTCGAGATGTACCTGACGCCGCACACCTCGTCGGCCATGGCCATGTTCGGCTTTGTCTACCTCTGGTATCTCACCGTGGTCCTGCTCCTCGAGGTCTGGCTCGAGTACCGGATCGACATCGTTCGCATGGCGGAATCCACCACCGGGTGGCGCCGCCTCGTCTATCGGGCGCTGACTCTCGGCTCCACAAATGTAAGTCCCGAAGCGCGCCGCATCGACGACAAAGTAGGCTACATAGTCACCGTCATAGGCATCCCCTCGGCGTTTATGCTGCACGGGTATGTCGGCTTTATCTTCGGCTCCATCAAGGCCAATCCCTGGTGGTCCTCTCCCCTCATGCCGATCGTGTTCCTGTTCTCCGCCATGGTTTCGGGAATCGCGGCGGTGCTGATGTTATATTCCTTCTCCTGCACGCTTCGCCGCAAGGCAGTGGACATGCGCTGTCTCGACACCATCGCCAAATACCTGTTTTATACCTTTGTCATCGATTTCACGCTCGAGATGCTGGACCTGGTTCACCGCACTTACGAGGCGGACGAGTCTTTCCAGAGCCTGGACTTCATGGTGCACACCAAACTGTGGGGTTCCCACGTGCTGTTGCAGATCGTGGCCGGAACCGCGGTCCCGCTGGGACTCCTGGCGCTGACGCAGGTATGGAGATTCCGCGCCGAAGTCCGCCGCGCCATGTATCTCACGGCTTCCGGACTTGCATTGATCGGTATCTTCGCCATGCGCTGGAACGTGGTCATCGGGGGCCAGCTGTTCTCCAAGAGTTTTCTCGGATACACGACTTACAAAATGGACTTTGTCACGCGCGAGGGATTATTGCCGGCGGTCCTGCTGATGATACTCCCGTTCGTATTGTTCCTGGTACTGGTAAAACTGCTCCCGCCGTGGACGGAGCAGGAGGCAAGAGCGACCAAAGCCTGAGGAGGTTGCCATGGAGCAGCCGGAGTTGGAGCGCGAGGTTTTCGAACTGGCGCGCCGGGTAGCCGTTCTGGAAGAGCGGCTCGGTCTGGAGGGGCAGACTGTTCATCGGCCCGCCGCCGTGGAAGCGGGGTTCGGCACACCCCGCCTCGAGACGGATCCTACCGAAATGGTGCCGGTCCTCGGCCGGGCGCTGCTCGGTCTCGCGGGAGCGTACCTGCTGCGGGCGCTCACCGAATCCGGCACGATGCCCGGCAATTTCGGAGTCGTCGCCGGTATCTTCTATGCCGTGGCCTGGCTTGTCTGGGCCGCCCGCACCCCCGCTGAACGGCGCATCGAAGCGGCAATTCACAGTCTCACCGCGGCCCTGGTGCTGGCGCCGCTGTTGTGGGAAGCCACCTTGCGCTTCCATGCCGTCCCCACCTGGATGGCGGGCGCCGTCCTGCTCTTCTTTACGGTCTTCGGACTCGCCGTCTCCTGGAAGAAGAACCTGCTGATCGTCGCCACCATCTCCATGCTGGCCGGCGCCGGCACGGCGGGCGCCCTGTTGATGGCCAGCCGCGACGTGCTTCCTTTCACCTACGTCTTTCTGGCCATTGCCGCGGCGGTGGAAGTGTCCGCCTGCCTCGACCACTGGCTCAGCGAGCGCTGGCTGGCCGCTTCCGCCGCGAACCTGTCCGTGCTGCTCGCCACCTGGCTGGTTACCAACGAGCGCGGCCTGCCGCAGGGATACGCCCCCATTCCGCACGGCTGGCTCCTCGCCGCCCAGACCGCGCTGCTGGCCATCTATCTGGCCAGCATTATCGTGCGCACCCTGTTGCGGCACTTCACCTTCAGCGCGTTTGAAACGGCTCAGTGCGCCATCGTTTTCCTGATCGCCGTGGGGGGCGGACTGCGGCTCACGCCTTGGATGGCCATTCCGGCCGTGCTCTGCGGCGCAGCCTGCTACGTCGTGTCCTTCGCCCTCCTCGAACGGCAGGGGCGGAACCGCAACTTCTATACCTACTCGACCTTCGGCATCCTCCTGGTGATCGCCGGCAGCCGCATCCTGCTTACCGGATTGGCCGCGCCGGCAGCCTGGGGCGCGCTCGCCCTGCTCTGCCTGTGGGCGGGAGGCACGGTGCGCAGCCTGACCTTGCAGGTTCACGGAGGCGCTTTCCTGCTCATCGCGCTGTCAGGCGCCGGGGCCTTCGGCCAAGCCATGGACTTTCTGCTCGGCTCGGCCACCTGGCCCGCGCAAAGCGGTACCGCCATGATTGCCGCACTCACCGTCGCCGTCCTGGCATACGCGGTAACCCTGCTCCGCCCGGCTGGCGAGCCCGCTAATTGGAATAGCCGGATGCTGCGCTGCGGCATCGCCGCCACCGTCGCCTGGCTGGCCGCCGGCACCCTCGCCGGAATCGTCACCGGCGCCTACCACCAGGTCTTCGGCGCCGCCGCCACCCATGCCTATTGCGCTACCCTACGCACCGGAATCCTCGCCGGCGGAGCGCTCCTGCTGGCCCGTATGGCCGCGACCGGACGAATCACCGAATGCGCCTACCTCGTGTATCCCACGATGGTCCTGGGCGCCTACCGCCTGCTCGCGCAGGACCTGCGGCAGGACCGCACTCCCGCCCTGTTCCTTTCGCTGGCCGTTTATGGCGCGGCCCTCATCCTGCTGCCCCGGATGCACCGCCCCGCGAATGCCCGCTCAGTCTAGCCGACGGATGCGCAGATTCTTGAACCACGCCGCGTCCCCGTGGTTTTGCAGCGAGATCTGGCAACTCTTGCGCGGCTGATTCACCAGGAGGTTGTAAACCGGAGTGCCCTCGCCCCAGCGCTTTGCGGCCGACCGCGCCACTTCCGGGCCCTTCAGGCTGCCGTCCACCACCTTCACCCCGTTCACCCAGTGCTCCGTGTGGTCGCCTTTGACCACGATGCGCGAGTGATTGAATTCCCCCACCGGACGGGTGGCGTCGCGCAGCGGCGCGAATATATCGTACAACGCCCCGGCCTGGTGCAACGGGCCGTTACCCTTCGCGTCCGGATTCCGCGCGTTGTCGGTGAGCTGGTATTCAAACCCGATGACGTATTCCTGCCCCTGTGCGGGCCGGTCTTTGCGCCGGTCCTTCATCGCCTCGTTCACCTGGTCTTCGAACTTCGGCGGCCGCTGGTCGAGCAGGAACACCCGGTCCTGAATCTTGTACTTGACCCCGCTGTTGCCCGCCGGAGAGATCTTCCAGTCGAACTCCAGCTCGAAGTCTCCATAGGTAGCCTCGGTGAACAGATCTTCTTCGATCTTCGGGTGCGGCACCGGCTTCAGGCAGCCGTCCTCGATGGTGAACGAATCGCCCGCCGGCCCCTTCTTGGACGGGTCTTCCCAGCCGTGAAACGTTTTGCCGTCGAAAAGGCTCTGCCACGCTTGCGCTCGGGCCTCCGGAATAAAACCAAAGCATATGGCGACACCCGCGAGGGCGATGACCCGTTTGTGCATACGCTTATTTTGCCATTTCGCGCCCCGCTTCGTAGAAATCTCCATCAGGTTAGCGCTCCTTTGTTTACTCCCGGAAGGTTTCGGGCAGTAACCGGCAGCAACCTGGAACTCGGTGCTGAGCCCGGGCTAATATCGCGTTGCGGTGCAACCAGCAGAGCCCTGCTCGAATAAACGAAAGGTAAGCTCGATGAAATCATTAGCGGCCCCCCTTCTTCTCCTGCTCGCCGCACCCGGCTGGGCCGGGCAGGATCTCGCAGCGCTTCTCCCTCGAGATCCCGCCATGGCGATCGGAGCGCGCGTGCGCGGCCTGCTCGATTCGGACCTGATGCGCGCCCAGAGCCCCCAGATGTCAGGCCTCGTCGCAAACTGGCGCCAGCTCTCGGGCGAACTCCTCTTCGATCCTCTACGGGACGTGGACGAATTCATCGCGGCTGCCCGGACCGCGGGCGAAAATCCTCCGTTCGTGCTCGTGCTCCGGGGCCGCTTTCAGCCCCCCGGAATCGCCGCCGCCCGCGCCTACAAAGGTGTGGTGCTCAAGAACGCCGGTTCCGGAACCGTGATCGCCATTCTGGACGCCGAAACCGCCCTGGTCGGCGATGCCGCCGAGGTCCGCGCCGCGATCGACCGCCGCGAATCGGTGCGTCCTCCTTCGCCCGCGGCGGCACGCATGGCCGACCTGCACGCCCGCTACGATTTCTGGGGCTTCGGACGGACGCCCGCCGGCTTCGTGCCGTCCGCATCGGCGCCCGGGGGCTTGAACGGCGTTGACCGCTTCGAATTCGGAGTGACCTGGAGCCGCGACCTCGAACTCACCGCCGATCTCCATTTTTCCGACCTCAAAGCTGCCGGTGAGTTGTCCGCCGGCTTCGCGCAGTTGCAGCTACTTGTTCGGGCCAGCCAGCCGTCGTCGTCGAATGTCCGCATGGAGGCGAGCATGGAGGGCGAGACCCTGCACTTCGCCGTGTCCGTTCCCGAGGAGGAGTTGAAGAAGGCGCTCGCCACCCGCAACGTAGCGCGCGCACCGGCGCCGTCGACCGGTCCGCCACCCTCCCCCTGGCCCTCCGCTCGTCCGGCCGCTCTTCCGCTGGTCATCTCGGCACCCGTGGCCGCGCCCGCCGCCGGCGACGCGCCCGTTGTAATCAAGCTGCCCGGCGGCCGGTAACCCGCGTCACGCGTCTATACTGGAGTTCTTGCTCCGGAGGTAACGCGTGACAGGTCCCCCACCGCCGCTGCGAATCGCAGTGTTGGGTCTCGGCTTCATGGGCACCACCCACCTCAAGGCGCTCGCCGGTATCGCGGGCGCCCGTATTGCGGCCGTGTGCAGCGACGACCCGCTTAGGCTCGAAGGCGATCTGACCCACGTCCGCGGAAACACCGGCGGCCCCGGCGGCAGCCTCGACCTCAGCGGCGTCGCCAAATACCGCGAGATCGACGCCGTGCTGGCCGACGGCTCCATCGACGCCGTGGACCTCTGCCTTCCCACGGACCTCCACACGCCGGTCGCGCTCCAGGCTCTCCGCGCCGGCAAGCACGTGCTCGTCGAGAAACCTATCGCGCTGAGCAGCCGCGACGCCGGCGAAATGGCGGATGCCGCCGAGCGCCACGGCCGCGTCCTGATGGCCGCGCATGTCCTGCGCTTCTGGCCCGAATACCGCGCCCTCCACAACGCCGTCCAGACCGGCCCCCATGGCGCGCTCCGTTCCGCCGAATTCCGCCGCCGGTGCGCCGCGCCCTCCTGGGGCGGCTGGCTTCAGGACCCGGGTCGCAGCGGAGGAGCCACTCTCGACCTTCTCATCCACGACGTCGACATGTGCCTGCACCTGCTCGGCATGCCACAAACCGTACGAGCCACCGGATTCACCGGCGCCCACGGGCTGGACTGCATCGACGCCGTCCTCGAGTGGAGCGGCGGCGAGCGTGCCACGATCTCGGGTGGCTGGCAGCACCCCGGCGAGTTTCCCTTCACGATGGAATTCACCGCCACCTTCGAGCGCGCCACGCTGGACTACAGTTCCGCCTCGCGTCCCCTCACCCTCTACCCGCGCGCCGAACCCGCGCATGCTCCGCCGCTCCCCGCCGCGGACGGCTACCGCGACGAACTCCAATACTTCATCGACTGTTGCGCCTCCGGCCGCGCGCCGGAATTGTGCCTGCCGCGCGACTCGGCCGCCGCCGTCCGCCTCGCCGAACGCATCCTCGAATCGCGCCGCCTGAAAGGAGAAATCATCGAATGCACGAAGTAGATCCGCTGGAGCCCGGAGTCATGTTCTGGGCGGAGCGCGACACGCTCCCGGAAATGCTGGCCATGGGCGTCCGCTGCGGCCAGCTCGGCCTTCCCGGCGGGATGGAGATTACCTCCGCCGCGGCCGCCGCCTGGAAGGCGGAAATCGAGCGCACCGACTTCCGCCTGGTCACCGTATTCGCCGCCTACAACGGCGAGGACTACGCCGACATCCCCACGGTCCAGCGCACCGTCGGCTTCATCCCGTCCGCCACCCGCGCCGAACGCGAGCAGCGTACCCTCGAGGTCAGCGACTTCGCCGGCGTCCTCCAGGTCGGCAGCATCGCGTGCCACATCGGTTTCGTTCCCGAGGATCCCGGCCATCCCGACTACACCGCGGTTCGCGACATGGTGCGCCGCATCTGCGATCACGCCGCCGGCTATGGCCAGACCTTCGCCCTCGAAACCGGCCAGGAGCCGGCGCTCGTGCTGCTCGATTTCTTCCGCGAAGTGGACCGCCAGAATCTGCGCATAAATTTCGATCCGGCCAACATGATCCTCTATGGCACCGGCGAACCCATTCAGGCGTTGAAGGTGCTCGCGCCCCACGTCACCTCCGTGCATTGCAAGGATGGCGATTGGCCGCCGAAAGATCAGCCCGGCTCGCTCGGCACCGAGCGGCCGCTCGGCAAGGGTTCCGTCGGCATCCCGGAGTTCGTGAAGACGCTCCGCGAGATCGGCTTCCGCAGTTCGCTCAACGTGGAGCGCGAGGTGGAGGACCAGGCCACCCGTCTCCGCGAGATGGCGGAAGGGGTGAAACTGCTCCGCGGGCTGGTGTCTTAGGCGCGCCGCTGAACCAGATGCCGTTCGGCGCGCCGGACCGCGCCGCCGCGATGTCCGGCCAGCCGTCCGCGTCGAAATCGGCGAACGCCATTCCGTAGACATCGCCCTTGCCGTCGTTCCATTCGGTTTCGTGGAACCAGCGGCCGTCGCTTTCGTTGAAATAGATGGAACCGGGCAATTCCACGTGCCCGACCACGATGTCCGGGCGGCCGTCGCGGTTGAGGTCGGTCACCCCCAGCGCGTACGGCGTCCGCGGCGGTCCGGGCAACTGCACCGGCTCGCCGAACTCGCGTCCACCGCGGTTGAAAATCACGAATGCCGCTTTCTTTCGCTCCTCGATGACGGCCAGGTCCAGCCGACCGTCCCCGTTGAAGTCGCCTGCCGCGCCGATCCGCACCCAGGCCGGCGACGGCCCCACTTTGGATGACGTCGAAAACCGTCCCTTGCCGTCGTTCCACAGCACCAGGCTCTGCCCACCGTCGCGATGCGGAACGAACAGGTCCGGCGCGCCGTCGCCGTCCAGGTCGGCCGCCACGATCGAAGTTGCGGATTCGGTGGGCAGCGCGTCGCACGTGGGGAACGCACCCTTGCCGTTGTTGAGGCACACGAAGCTCGGCCGCGCCTCCGGAGGTCCCGGACCGCGATTAGCGGCAACGATGTCGGGAAAGCCGTCCCCGTTGAGATCCGCCACCGTCACGTAGCGGGTGCTCCAGGCCGCATCGCCGAACGTTCCCGCTTCGCTGAAATGCCCTTTCCCGTCGTTTTTGTATATCAGCTTGCGGTCCGGCTCGTCGTTGCTCACTACCAGGTCCAGGTCGCCATCGCCGTCCAGGTCGGCTAATGCCGCGGAATAGGTCCGGTCCGGCGCATTCCCCACGTTCTGCGCGGAAAACTTCCCCTTGCCCCGGTTCAGGAGAACGCGATTGTAAAGGGGCCAGTGGCGGCCCTTGCCGAGGACGATGTCGGGCAGTCCGTCGCCATTGATGTCGCCGGTATTCACACCCGCCGAGGTTTCTCCCTTGGGCTCGAGCAGCAGCACCCGATCGAAAGAGCGCCAGGTCCGCTGCGGCGCCTGCCCCATTGCGGCAACGCTCAGCAACACGCCCGCCAGCCACGGGCGGACCCGCGATCGCCGGCCCTCCGGCTTCAAGCCGCGGCCTCTTTCGCCAGTGCCTGCCGGACACCTGTGCGACGAAGAGTGAACGGGTCCGATCGACGCCGGTTCGCGCCCGGCTCGCTCGAAAACGCGCAGTGAAAACCCAGCGACTGGAGCTTGCGCATCGAGCGCACGTGGAAAGAATCCAGTTTGCCCCACGGGTAGCAGAACGGCCATACCGCCTGCGGAGACAGATTCCGCGCAAGCATGCCGCGGCAGGTTTCCAAATCTTCGTTCAGTTCCTCCGGCGGCAGGGTTGCCAGGATGCTGTTCCGGTGCGACGCTCCCCCCATGCACATTCCCGCCTTCTGCATGCTCCGCGCGTCCTCCCACGTGATGTACAGCGAGGAAGCCGGTTCCGAAGCCGCGGAGTTTGCGGCGAAGAGTTCGCGCACGGCGGTATCCCGCGTCGCGGCGTCGAGCCCGTAGTGATACACGTACTTGAGGCGCGCCACTTCGGGCGTGTCCAGCGGATACATTGCCGCCGCGTCGGCATGGTCCGTTTCACGCCTGGCCCGGCCCGCCTTTCCCAGCAACGCCTCGGTGTACGCGGCCACGCCCAGCCGGGCCGAAAGCCAGTCGCTCATGTGGATTGTGGCCGGCACATTGCCGGTCAGGCAGGAGGTGATCAGGAAGAAAGCGCCCCGTACCCGCCTTTCACGAAGCAGCGGCACCACCGTGGCAAGGTGCTCTTTCAGCCCGCCGTCGAATGTGAGCAGGCACAGGTCCCGCCGCGGACGGTACTCTCCGTTGAGAAAATCGAGCGAGCACTCCATGCTGGCTATCTCGAAGCGCGAAGTTAATTCCGCCAGTTGGCGCCGGAAATCCTCCGCTCCCGGGCCGCGCGACCCTTGCACCGGCTCATCCCGATCCTCCGCGAAATATCGGTAACGGATAACTCGCAGTACCGGGTCAAGCTGCATAGTAGTCATAGGTTAACCGGCCATGGCCTAGGGACGATCATGCATGGCGCGGACCCCACCCTCCAGCTTACTGTAGGATGACTGGCGGCCCGAGAGGCGTCAAGCTTCAATACTACCGGGGCGCAAGCAAACGTTCGATATTTCGCAGGTTTGCCGGACTGTCCGGAATCGGAATACAGGCCCCGGTCCTGCCGATATTTTCAACGTAAAGAAAAAGGGGGACGTAGTCGTCTCACCGTTAACGGAACCTCCTATGTCAAAACGTCGAAATCGTGGTTCTCAGTCGATCGAGATGGCGCTCTGCCTGATGCCATTCCTCGGGATTTGTTTCCTGATCCTGTCCATATCCTGGGTTATCTTCAGCAAAGCCGCCCTCCAGCATGCGGTTTCCGAGGGCGTCCGCTATGCCATCACCAGCAGGGTGATGGCTGGGAAGGGGCACGATGCCTCGATCAAGACTATCGTCCAGCAGAATGCTATGGGTTTGCTGAACGGCGCCCAACTTTCAAAGGTCTCCATTCAGTACTTCATGATCGATGAAACCAACGGCAGTCTGCAGCCCACCAACCTCAACCTGGGCGGAAACATCGTGGAGGTGTCCGTCGATGGTTATTCCGCAGTGCCGCTGGCGCCCATCCTCGCCTGGGGCAGGGGATCGAGGCCGCCACAAAATGGCGCGATTACGCTGAGCGTGCGCGCATCGGATCGAATGGAGGGCTCCCCCGGCGGCATTCCTCCACATCGCTAAGGGAGACAGGGAGTAAGTCATGGCAAAACAAAAACAACGTGGCAGTACAGCGATCGAACTGGCGCTGAGCCTGCTGGTCCTGATGCCCCTCCTGATGGGCACCTCGGTTTTGGGCATCAACCTCGTTCGCGGAATACAGGTAACGCAGTTTTGTCGCGATGTCGCCCACATGTACGCCTATGGCGTCGATTTCTCGCAGCCCGGGTCTAAGGTGCTGCTCACGAACCTGGCACAGGGGCTCAACGTCAAGACGCAAGGCGGGGATGGCGTCGTCCTGTTTTCGACCGTCACCAGCATAGTCGATGCCGATTGTCTTGCGGCGGGACTGGCGGCGACCACGAGCAAGTGTCCGAACCTGGGCCAGGCCGTCTTCACGCGCCGGATCGTGGTGGGCAACTCCAGCTTGATGCGAAGCCACTACGGAACGCCGCCCTCGAACATTGTCGGGAGCGACGGCTATATCTCAGCCTCCAATTACCTCAAGAATACCGGCGCCCGGGCGGTCGGTTTCGAAACCCTCATGCAGGTTGACTCCGGGCAATTCGCCTATTTGACCGAGGCCTACGTAGCGGCTCCGGATCTGCGCTGGAAGGACTTCATGCAGTCCACCGGCACGTATGCATTCAATATCTTCTAAAGACTGATCGCGAAGGACCTCTATGCGGACTGGAAATTTGAAAAGGCAGAGCGGCGTTGCCATGATCATGCTCACGGCCATGGTTGCGACCGTGCTGATCCCCACTGTCGGACTCGCTATCGACGGAACCATCCTTTGGATGATCAAGGTGAAACTCGTGGCCGCTGCCGACGCGGCGGCGTTGGCCGGCGCGCGCTCCCTCAGCTCGGGCATGAACATGAACAGCCAGAAGGCCGCGGCGGAATCGACCGCGCTGGACTACTTCAGAGCCAATTTCCCCGACGGATGGTGGCACACTTCGGACTTGTCAATCACCGCTGAAGCCGCCGAAACCGCCCTCAAATTGCGCACGGTCACCGTGAAAGGCACCGTAAACAGCCCGCTTTACTTCATGGGGATGCTCGGCCGCAAAAAGCAGGTGATCGCGGCCCAGGCGCAGTCTTCGCGCCGCGACGTAAACATCGAACTGGTGCTCGACCGGTCCAGTTCGATGGGCGGGGCCATGTCGCCCATGCTGGCCGCCGCCAGAAAATTCGTATCGCAATTCGCCGAGGGACGGGATAATGTGGGTCTGATCGTATTCGGCGGATCCGCAGTCCTCGCGTTCCCCAACCCTTCTCCCAACGGACCCACATCCAATTTCAAGAGCGCCAGTCCCACCGTGGATACGCTGATCTCCCAGACGGTGGGCGGAGGCAACACCGGTACCGCGCATGCGTTGAATATGGCCTATTCGGAATTGAAAAAGCGCAACGAGCCAGGCTCGCTGAACCTGATCCTCATCTTCACCGACGGTCTGCCCAATGGCGTGGTGGCCAACTACAACGATGCCACCAAGGATCATGGGGTCCTGACGAACAACTTCATTCGATCGGGCCATTGCACTCATCGCGGCGACGCCGCTTACCCCATGATCGGTTTCATTTCGCAGGTCAACGGCTTCACCCAGAACTCCAACGGAAAAGACACCACCGGAGTCAGAAGGTTGACCTCCAGCACTGTGAAGGCCGTGAACGAAACAGGGCTTGCAACGCCAACCAGCAGCGGATGCTCCTACGCCGCCGACGTGGGAGATATCCGCAAGGACCTCACCCAGTTGCCGCCCACCGACCTGTTCGGCAATTCGCTCACCGGCAATTACAAGAGCGTCAATCTCCAACAGGCGATCCTGACCCCGTATGAATTCGGAAAGGCAGCCCTCAACGCCGCCGATAACCAGGTGAAGGCCATCCGGCAGGATGCCCTCGGAATCGTGATCTACGCGATCGGTTATGAAGGCGGCTCGGAAAAACCGGACGAAACCTGGATGAAGAGAATCGCCAACGATCCGTCCAGCACCTACTTCGACCAGACGGTGCCCGCCGGCCTGTACGTGAAGGCTCCGACGACCGACCAGTTAATGACCGCGTTTAACCGCGTGGCTTCCGAGATACTACGCCTGGCCTTGTAACCAGGCCCCGTTTACCGGGAACAGGAGTAAGACGACGCTTCACCGGCCGCGCCGCCCTTGTATTGCGGAAACTCCGGGTAACTGCACATAGGCAGGCTCCGTCCCCCGGCAGTAACCGCGATCTGCATAGGTGGCGCGGCCTTCTTTTCTACCCAGTCCAGTAACACCGGCAGCCGGTCCCAACGGTTCGGGACCGGCGCCGTGGCAATCTCCTTCCCCGTCCCATCCGCCGTGTAGCTGGTTCCCGAAAGTCCGTGCCCCGTTTGCGGCAGCACGAACAGGCGCGCGAACGAATCTACTTTCGCCCGTCCCATGCGGTCGATCAGCGACTGATAGTAATCCAGTTGCGCGCCCGGGGACGCCAGCGTATCGTTCGTCCCGATCGTGACGATGAGTTTGCCCCCGCGCGCGGCAAAGCGCCCCAGGTCCGGATTGGTCGCGTCCAGCCACTCGGAAATGCGCACCCGCCGCGCATTCCACCGGCCGCCCTCCACATAATCCAGCGGATTCGCCTTGGGGTCCTGCATCAGAAACCCGGTCACCCCGAGCACCCCCAGGTGGCTGTGCATCGGGGCATTCTCCGCCGCGCCCTCCTGCCCACGAAAGCGTACGGGTACGATCAGCCCGCTGCCGCCCGGGTCCGTGTTCGGCAGCCACATCCCGAACGTCTTCACCCCGTTGGCGAGAGGCGTCGCGAACGAGTACCGGCTGTAGGTCATTTCGAGCGTGGCGATCTGCCCGTCCGTCAGGCACGCATTCGCGCTTCGATCCTGCGGGTCCGGGTCGCGGTTGTCCGGACACCGCTTCGCCGCCCACGGGCGGCGCCCGGAACGCCCCTGCTTCACGTCGAAAATGGCGCGGCAGGCCATGTAGTTGTTGATGATGCCGTCCGCGAGGCCGTCCAAGGCGTCGCATTGCCGCATGAACTCGCCGCGGATCGCGTTGATCTTCGCCGGAGTCACGTAATTGGCGGCCGGCTTTTCCTGAATCCGGATCAGTTCCGGCGCCAGCATCAGCGACGAAAAGTTGACGATCGGCACGTTCGCGACGATCCCGGCGTAGTCCTCGGGATACCGCTGCGCCACGGTCAACGCCTCGCGCCCGCCCTGCGACGTTCCGAAAAAGTAGTTGAATCGCGGCCTTCCGCCATATGCCCTCGCAATCAGCACCATCGCCGCGTCGTGCGTCTTCTTCAGTTGCATGTAGGCGAGGTTCCGCACCGCTTCCTCGCTCAACGTCCATTCCGCGCTCCCCATCGTGTGTCCGGAATCGCTCCCGTATGTCGCGAAGCCGCGCTCCAGCAACCCCGGCCCCGTAGTCACGCCGCCGCTCGCCGCCAGGTTCGGAATCGTGCCGTTCATTCCGCCGCCGCCCAGTTGCGCCGCGCGCCCGCTCCACTCGGCAGGCAGCAGCACGCGGAACAGAATCGGCGGGGCCGCGGTGTTCTTCTCGACCGGCGCCATCGCCCCGTCCACGCTGCAGTACGCCGGATTCGAACCCGCCGCCGCCTTCCACACCGGCGCGTTCAGCGTGACCGCCGAAACGGGCTCGCCGATCGACGCGGCCGGAATCGACTCTCCCAGCTTCGCCGCGGAGCAGTCCGCCTCCGCCAGCGACTTTGGCGCGTCCTGCGCCCACAGCCCTCCGCACACTGCCAGCACTGCACACAGGCTCCGCATGATCAGTCTTCTCCTCCTTTCAATCCGAACAGGCGCATCGCATTCTGCTTCAGGATCAACGGCCGCACCTCGTCCCGAATCGCGATCTTCTCGAAATCCGCCATCCACCGGTCCGGCGTGAGCAGCGGGTAATCCGAGCCGAACAGCATTTTATCTTTGAGCAATCGTATTGGCGTACTGCACGAGGATGGGCGGAAAGTACTTGGGCGACCAGCCCGACAGGTCGATGAACACCGTCGGCTTGTGCAGGCACACCGAAATCGCTTCCTCCTGCCATGGAAAGGAAGGATGCGCCAGGATAATCGGCAGGTCCGGAAAATCCACGGCCACATCGTCGATGTGCATCGGGTTGCCGTATTTCAGCCGGATGCCTCCGCCCCCTGGCATGCCTGTCCCAATGCCGCTGTGCCCGGTGTGGAACAGGACCGGCAGCTTTGCCTCCGCGAACACCTCGTAGAGCGGATACGCCACCCGATCGTTCGGAAAGAACTGTTGCAGCGGCGGATGCAGTTTCAGCCCGCGAATTACACCCCCGGCCACCAGCCGTCGCGCTTCCCGCACCGCCTCCGGCCCGCGCCCCGGGTCGATGCTCGCAAACGCCATCACAATATCGGAGTTGGCCGCGGCAAACTCCGCCACCGAATCGTTCGAAACCTGCGGCCGCCCCGTCAAACGTTCGTCCACCGGGAACACCACGCAGCCGATCTTTCGCGAACGGTAATAATCCGCCAATGCGTTGCGGTCGCGCGCCGCCCCGCTCTCGCCGAAATAGCGGCGCGCCGCCACGTCCGCCGCCGCGTCCTCTCCCGTGTGTTCGATGTGCACGTGTACGTCGATGGCTTTCAGTTCGGCAATCTTCATGTTCGGATCTCGATCACCCGCGGCGACCCCGCGTACAATTCGTCCACCAGTCCGGCCCGGTGTCGCAGCACCGCCTTCTGATTAACGGTCCCTTTCTCGGTCAGCTCGCCGGAATCGAGCGAAGGCGGCCCATCCAGCAGAATCGCACGTTGCACCCGCGTCGAAATACCCGTGGCACGCCGCGCGAAACCCTCGATCAGCGGGCGCAGCGTTTCCGCCGTCACCCCCGGAGCCGCGAAGATCAGCGCGCCTACATAGTCGCGGTCGGGCGCAGCCAGCACCACTTCCTGCGCCGCGCCCGCGCAATACGTGAGGAACGCCGCGCGCAGCGGGCCCACGCTCACCCATGTTCCCGTGGATAGCTTGAAGTCTTCCGCGATGCGCCCGTCGAAAAGATAGCCCTGGAGCGGCTCCTCCGCGCTGGCCGGAATCAAAGCGTCGCCCAGCCGGTAGTACCCTTCCTCGTCGAATGCCGCCTCCGTCATCGCCTGGTCGCACCAGAACCCCGGCGTGATGTTCGGCCCCCGCAGCCGCGCCTCCAGCTTCTTTTCCACCGGCGCGATCTTCAACTCCACCCCGGGCACCGGCAGCCCCACCCGCCCGGCGGCCGCGCCTTCGACGCCCGTAGCCATCGCGAGCGGCGCGCTTTCCGTCGCGCCCAGGCCGGTCAGCATCAGGATCTCCTCGCCGCACGTCTCCACCGCCAGATCCTGCAACTCGTCCCACACCCGCTGGTTCAATCCGGCCGCGGCATAGAAAAGGATCTTCACCCGCCGGAAGAAACACTCTCGCAGTGCGCCATCGGCGCGCAGGGCCGGAACCAACATCTCGTACCCCTTCGGAACGTTGAAGTACGCCGTGGTCGCAATCTCCCGCAGGTTCGCCGCCGTTGCGCCGAACCCCGCGGGCGTCGGCTTGCCGCCATCGATATAGAGCGTGCCGCCGTTATAGAGCGCCAGTCCGAAATTGTGGCTCCCTCCGAAAGTGTGGTTCCACGGCAGCCAGTCGCAGAGCACCGGCGGCTCTTCCGCCACGAACGGCAGCAGGTGCCGCAGCATCTCCTGATTAGAGCAAAGCATCCGTTCGGTGGTGATCACGCCTTTGGGCCGCCCGGTCGAGCCCGACGTGAACAGGATCTTGGCAATCGTATCCGGCGTAACCCGCGCGTGCGCTTCGTCCACCGCCGCCGAGGGCGCCGTGTTGGCAAGTTCCTCGAAGGCCGTAGCCCCCCGCGGTCCGGTCCCTCCCAGCGTGACGATCTCCGTCCGCCCGTCCGCCACCGCCTCGAGCGGCCGCGCGAAGGCCTCCCCGTCCGCCGCGAATGCCAGCGCGGGCTCCAGCCGCTCCCACAAATACCGCAACGTCGTCAGGTCCGCCGATGCCAGCGAATACGACGGCGACACCGGCGCGTACTTCACCCCCGTGTACAGGCACGCCAGACCCAGCAGCGCGTGCTCAATACCGTTGCCCGAAAGGATAACCACCGCCTTCGTGCCGTCCAAGCGCCGGTCGAGCAATGCCTGCGCGATGGCCCGCACGTTTGCAAGAGCCTCCGCGTAGGTGAGCCTGCGCCACCCGCCCGCTTCGTTCCGCTCCGCCAGAAAGATCCGCTCCGGCGCGGCCGAAGCCCAGTGCTCCAGCCGCTCCGTCAGCTTCGCCGGATAGGGTCCGAGCGGCCGAGGATGCCGCACGTAGACGGTGCCGTCCGCGAGCCGGTCGAATACTGCCTCGAGCTGCGGCACAGCCACCCTGCGCACCACCCGCATTCCCTCACTCCTTCCGTTCGCGGTCGTATTCGCGGAACGTGCGGCCCTCCGCCGCCAGCCTTTCGAGCAGCGGCGCCGGCGCCCAGCGCTCGCCGAACTCCCGCCGGAACCGTTTCACGCTCTCGAGCACCTTCTCCAGCCCCACCGTATCGGCGTAGAACATCGGACCGCCGCGCCACACCGGGAAACCGTAGCCGTTCATATACACCACATCGATGTCGGAAGCCCGCATCGCCACCCCTTGCTCCAGCAGGCGCGCCCCTTCGTTGATCAGCGCATAAATCGACCGCTCCACGATTTCACGGTCACCGATCTCCCGCCGCGCGATCCCCGCCTCCCGCGCCGCGCTCTCGATCAGTTGCTCCACTTCCGGGTCGGGTGCCGGCTTGCGGTCTTCGCCGTACAAATACCAGCCCTTGCCGGTCTTCTGCCCGTACCGCCCCATGGCGTACAAGCGGTCCTGCACCAGCGGCTTGCGCACCCCGGCCTCAGTGAAATGGCCGAGTTCCTGCCGCACCCTCCAGGCCACGTCGATGCCCGCCAGGTCGTCCACCGCGAACATCCCCATCGCCATCCCGAACCCGGTCAGCGCGCGGTCCACCTGCTGCGGCGTGGCTCCGTCTTCGGCCAGGAACTGCGTCTCGTACATGTAGCCGAAAAACATCCGGTTGCCGATGAACCCCGGCGCGTTCGCCGCCACCACCCCGACCTTCCTTAGCTGCCGCGCCAGCGCCAGCGCGGTAGCCAGAACCTTCACCGAGGTCGCCCGCCCGCGCACGATTTCGAGCAGCCGCATGACGTTCGCCGGACTGAAGAAATGCAGGCCCGCCACCCACTCCGGCCTCCCCGTCGCCGACGCGATTTCATCCACGCTCAGCGTGGACGTGTTGGTGGCCAGAATGCATCCCGCGCGCGCCGCCTTGTCGATCTCCCGAAACACCTCCTTCTTGAGAGCCATGTTCTCGAACACCGCTTCGATCACGATGTCCACTTCGTCGAACCCCGACCAGTCGAGCTGCGGGCGGATGAGCCCCAACCGCTCTTCCACCTGCTGCGACGTGAAACGGCCGCGCTTCACGCTGGTTTCGTAATTGCGGCGGATGGTGGCCAGTCCGGCGTCCAGCGCCTCGCGGCTCGTATCTTTGAGCCGCACCGGCAGCCCCGCGTTGGCGCACGCCATCGCGATTCCGCCACCCATGGTGCCCGCCCCCACGATCGCCGCCCGCGCAACCGGAAGCGACGCTTTGCCTACTCCCGGAACCCTGGCCGCCGCGCGCTCGGCGAAGAACCCGTGCATCATCGCGCGCGCCTGGTCCGACGCCACGCATTCGTCGAAGATCGCGCGCTCTCTCCGGCAGCCTTCCTCGAACGGCAGCGCCGCCGCGCCTTCGAGCGCCTCCACCGCGCGCAACGGAGCCTGCTGGTGCTTCCTCGTTTTGGACGCCAGTTGCCGCCCGGCCTCGTAAAACCGCGCGTTCGTCTCGGGCGTGCCCAGCCGCTCCTGCCGTTCCCGCGTCTTCTTTCCCGGAGCCGCCTGCCGCGCGAAGGCCGCCGCCCCCGCCGCCAGGCCCCCCTCGATGACCGCGTCGATAAGCCCCGCCTCCAGCGCCTCCGCGGCCTTCAGCGGCTTGCCGGAAACGCACATCTCCACGGCCCGCTCCATCCCCACCAGCCGCGGCAGCCGCTGCGTTCCCTCCGCCCCTGGAATGATCCCCAGGTTCACCTCCGGCTGGCCCAGGGACGCGTCCGCCGAAGCCACCCGGTAGTGGCCCGCCATCGCCACCTCGAGCCCGCCGCCCAGCGCCGATCCGTGAATCGCCATCACGACCGGCTTCGTCATGTCCTCGATTCGGGTGAGCAGCCCGTGCATATCCGGCCCCCCCGCCCCGCGCCCCCACGCCATCTCCTCGAGCAGCCCGATGTCGGCGCCCGCGATGAAGGTCCGGCCCACGCCCATCACCACCACCGCCCGCGCCTCGGTATCTGCCGCTGCGCGCTCCATCGCCGCCGCCAGCCCTTCCACCACCGCAGCGTCCAGCGCGTTCACCGGCGGATTGTCCACCGCCAGCATCGCCACACCGTCCTGCACGAAATAGGTCACCGCTCTATCCATCTCGCCCATCGCTCCATCTCACCACTCCAGCGGCAGCCCCACATAATTTTCTGCCAGCGTCGCGGCCGCCGCGCGCGACGTCGTCACCAGCTCCAGCTCCGCCAGTTGCCGCCGGTAATCGAAACCGTCCCCACCCTCCGACCGGTGCAGCATCGAAGTCATCCACCACGAGAAATGCTGCGCCCTCCACACCCGCCGCAGGCATCTCTCCGAATAACGCTCCAGGCCCTCTGCCGGCCCCCCGCGGTAGTGCGCCGACAACCCCCGCGCCAGCACGGCCACGTCGGCCGCCGCCAAATTCAGCCCTTTCGCCCCCGTAGGCGGCACGATGTGCGCCGCGTCTCCCGCCAGGAACAGCCGCCCGTACTGCATCGGCTCCACTACGAAGCTCCGCATCGCCGTCACGCCCTTCTGCAACACCGGACCGCGGTTCAGCCGGAATCCGTCGTCCGTCTCGAACCGCCGCTGCAATTCGTCCCACACCCGCTCGTCCGGCCACTCCGCCAGATCCTCGTCCGGACGGCATTGCAGATACACCCGGCTGATCCGCGGGCTGCGCATGCTCAGCAGCGCGAACCCCCGCTCGTGGTTCGAGTAAATCAGTTCCTCCGAGGCCGGCGGCGCCTCCGCCAGAATTCCCAGCCAGCCGAACGGATAGACCCGCTCGAAGCAGCGCAGGGCTCCCGCCGGAATCGAGTCGCGGCAGATGCCGTGGAATCCGTCGCACCCGCCCACGTAGTCGCACGCGATCTCCCACCGCTCGCCGCCCTGCCCGAAGCGGATCCGCGGCTCGTCGCCCTCGATGCCCGCCAGGCTGACATCCTCCACCTCGAACAGAATCGGCCCCCCGCGGGCGAGCCGCGCCGCGATCAGGTCCTTCACCACCTCGTGCTGCGCGTACACCGTGATCGCCCGGCCGCCCGTCAGCCCGTGCAAATCGATGCGGTGCCCGCGCCCCCGGAAGCGCAGTTCGATCCCGCGATGCACCAGCCCTTCCCTCCGCAGCCGGCCGCCGACCCCCGTCTCGTTCAACAGGTCCACCGTGCCCTGCTCCAGAACCCCGGCGCGGATCCGCTCCTCCACGTGCTTGCGGCTCTGCGTTTCGATGACCACCGACTCCACGCCTTCAAGGTGCAGCAGATGCGCCAGCAGCAGGCCCGCCGGTCCCGCGCCCACAATCCCCACCTGAGTGCGCAACACCTTTGCCATCCTCTACCCCAACGCCTTGCCCAACCGTTCGGCGCCGTCCTGCAACACTGGCAGAAAACGGCCGATCATTTCCTCCGGCGCGACCCGCGAGGCGTGTACCCCCGTGTTCATCGCCGCCACCACGCGTCCCGCCCGCGTCCGCACCGGCACCGCCAGCGACCGCAGCCCCACCTCCAGTTCCTCATCCACCAGCGCGTAGCCCTGCCCCCTCACCCGCTCGAGTTCGGCCGCCAGTTCCGCCTTCGCCGTAATCGTCCGGTCCGTGTACGGCTCCAGTTTCACCCGCGCCAGGTAAAGCACCAGGTCCTCCTCCGACAACGACGCCAGCAGCACCCGCCCCATCGACGTGCAGTACGCCGGCAAACGGCTCCCGATCGACAGCCCCACCGCCATCACGCGGTTCGCCGCCGACCGCGCCAGGTACACGATTTCGTCCCCCTCGAGCGCGCTCAGCGAGCTCGATTCGTGAATCGCCGCGCTGACCTCCTCGAGCAGCGGACCCGCCAGCGCCGCCAGCGAACTCGACGAAAGAAACGAGAACCCCAGCCGCAGCACCCGGCTACCCAGCCGGTAAACCGGCCCTGTATGGCTGGCATATCCCAGCAGTTCCAGCGTGATCAGAATTCGCCGCACGGCCGCGCGCGAAAGGCCCGTGCGCGCCGCCACGTCCCCGACCGTCGCCCCGTCCCGGCGCTCCTCGAAGGCCTCGAGAATCGCCAGTCCGCGCGCCAGCGACAGCACGAAGTCCGGATTGCCTTCGAACTCCGCGAAGTCAGACACGCGCCGATTATCGCACGAATGTGCGAATCTTGACCGGAAGCGGCTCGTCATGCGATTATCGCCCTACTAGGCGATATTCGCGCATGGAGTTCCTCAGTTTACAGGACGCCGTCGCACGCTTCGTCCACGATGGCGATCAGGTGGCGCTCGAAGGCTTCACCCACCTCATCCCGTTCGCGGCCGCCCGCGAGATCCTCCGCCAGGGCCGCCGCGACCTGACCCTGATCCGCATGACCCCCGACCTCATCTACGACCAGATGATCGGCATGGGCGCCGCCCGCAAACTCGTCTTTTCCTGGGGCGGCAACCCCGGTGTCGGCTCCCTGCACCGCCTGCGCGACGCCGTCGAACACGCCTGGCCCGCTCCTCTCGAGATCGTCGAACACAGCCATTCCGCCATGGCTCACGCTTACGAGGCCGGCGCCTCCGGAATGCCGTGCGCCTTCTTCCGCGGCTACGGCGGATCAGACCTGCCCACCGTCAATCCAGCCATCCGCTTTGTCGCCTGCCCGTTCACCGGCGAGGATCTCGCGTGCGTTCCCGCGCTACGCCCCGATGTCACCATCGTTCACGCGCAGAAGGCGGACCGCGAAGGCAACGTCCTCATCGAAGGCATTGTGGGCGTGCAGAAGGAAGCGGTGCTGGCCGCGCGTCGAGCCGTGGTTACGGTGGAGGAGATCGTGGACGGCTTCGGGCCGCGCTCCTCGAATGCCGTGATCCTGCCCGGCTGGACCCTCGCCGCCGTGGTTCACGCTCCCCGCGGGTCATGGCCGTCCTACGCCCACGGCTACTATCCGCGCGACAATGCCTTCTACATCGCGTGGGACGAAATCTCGCGCTCCCGCGACTCCTTTCTCGCCTGGATGGAGGAAAATGTCATGGCCGCCAAGGTGCCCGGATGAACTGCACGTCCACCGAGATGATGACCATCGCCGCGGCCCGCGCGCTCGGCAACGACGACGTCTGCTTCGTCGGCATCGGACTGCCTTCCGCCGCCTGCAATCTCGCCCGTCTCACCCACGCGCCGCGCCTCCGCCTTATCTACGAATCCGGCACTCTGGCCACGCGCCCCGACGTCCTGCCGCTCTCCATTGGCGACGGCGAACTCTGCGACACCGCCCTCACCACCGTGCCCGTTCCCGAGATCTTCCGCTACTGGCTTCAGGGCGGCCGCATCACCGTGGGCTTCCTCGGCGGCGCGCAGGTGGATCGCTTCGGCAATCTCAACAGCACAGTGATCGGCGATTATGCCCGGCCCAAAGTCCGCCTGCCCGGCAGCGGCGGCGCCACCGAAATCGCCACCGGGTGCGGCCAGATTTTCATCGTCATGCGTCACGGCATCCGCGGCTTCGTCGGGCAGCTCGATTTTCTCACCACCCTCGGCCACGGCCGCACCGGCCGCGAGCGCCACTCCCTCGGCATCCGCACCAGCGGCCCCACCCTGCTGGTGACCGACCTCTGCGTCTTCCGGCCGGACCCCGAATCGAATGAAATGACCGTCAACAGCCTGCACCCCGGCATTACGCGGGACCAGGTTCGCCGGAACACCGGCTGGGAAGTCCGCTTCGCCGGCCGGGTTGAAGAAACCCCGCCGCCCACGCCGGCCGAACTCGAAACACTGCGCGACCTGCACGCGCGCACCGCGCGGGCCCACGGCACATCGGGAGCAAACGAATGATGGAGTATCCTCGCGTTCCGCCCGGCAGCCAGCCGGAATACCTGCATGAGCCCTACCGCGTGACCGCGCGCCGTTCGCCCCGGCGCCCGCTCATCGCGCTGCCCCACACATTGAGCGAACTGACCGGGCCCGTCTACGGTCACAACCCCATCGGCGAAACCGACGACGATCTCACCCGCCACTTCGCCGATCCGCCACAGGGCGAGCGCATCATTGTGGAAGGCCGGGTGCTCGACGAAGACGGCCGCGGCGTGCCCGGGGCGCTGGTGGAGGTCTGGCAGGCCAACGCCGCCGGCCGCTACCTGCACTCCCGCGACAACCATCCCGCCCCGCTCGACCCCAATTTCCTCGGCGCGGGGCGCATCGTCACCGGCCCCTCCGGCGAGTACCGCTTCACCTCCATCAAGCCGGGCGCCTACCCCTGGCGCAATCACGAAAACGCCTGGCGTCCCGCGCACATCCACTTCTCGCTGTTCGGCCCCGCCTTCGTCACCCGCCTGGCCACCCAGATGTATTTCCCCGGCGACCCGCTGCTCCCCCTCGACCCGATTCTCGGCAGCATCCCCGACGCGGACGCGCGCGAGCGCCTGGTTTCTTCCTTTGACCTCTCCATCACCCGCCCCGAGTGGGCCCTCGGCTACCGCTTCGACATCGTGCTGCGCGGCCGCCGCTCCACACCCTTTGAGGAGCCCGGGCGATGAGCCGCATTCCCAGCGCTTCCCAAACCGTCGGGCCGTTCTTCAATTTCGGCCTGACCGCCAATGCTTCGCTCGGAGTGCTGGCGTGCGCGGGCGCCGCCGGCGAGCGCATCCGCCTCGAGTTTCGCGTCCTGGATGGAGAAGGTGAGCCCGCCCCCGGCGATGCCATGATCGAGCTGTGGCAGGCGGACGCGGGCGGCTGCTATGCGCATTCCCTGGACCCCCGCTGCGGCGAGGCCGACCCGGAGTTCCGCGGCTTCGGGCGCCTCGAAACCAGCGGCGCCGGCGTTTGCGTTTTCGAAACCGTGAAGCCGGGCCGCGTTCCGGGTCCGGACGGCGAGCTTCAGGCGCCGCACATCAACGTCGTGCTCTTTGCGCGCGGCCTGCTCAAACACCTCTACACCCGGGTCTACTTCGCGGGCGAGCCGGCCAACGGCGAAGACCCCATTCTGGCCCTCGTACCGGAAGATCGGCGCGCCACCCTGCTCGCAGACCGCGCACGGGACCGGCCCGATACCTGGCAGTTCGTCATTCGCCTGCAAGGCGAAAACGAGACCGTCTTCTTCGACCTCTAACGCTCGATGAGGACTTGCGCGGCGTCGACGTCGTAGCCCTCGTCCTTGGCCGTCTCCACCGCCACCGCGCGGAGGTCCGCATCCGGCGCCTCATGCGGGCTCTTGGGACAGGACCGGCGGATCACCTCGGCGCCGACCTGAATGACCACCTGCCACTGCTTCTTACCTTCGTTCCACTCGACTTTGGCTTCGCTGGCACGAATCATGTTTTCAGCTCCCCCGTGCTGCCATCAAGATTACTAAGGAAACGCGGCCGTGGGAAGCCCGTATTACTCTTCGCGGAGAGCAATTGCGGGGTCCACCCGGGAGGCGCGCCAAGCGGGCCAGGCGGCGGCCGCCACAGCCACCAGCGCCAGCACCGCCGCGGCCGAGCCGAAGGAAACCGGATCGATCGGCTCCACTCCGAACAACAGCGCTCCCGCCGCCCCCGCCAGCGCCATCGCCCCGGCAATCCCCAGCGCCACGCCGCCCGCCGCAATCCGGATGCCGTGCAACAGGACCATGCGCAGCACGTTGCCCATGCGCGCGCCCAGCGCCATGCGGATGCCGAATTCGCGCGTCCGCTGGGTCACCGAAAAGGCCAGCACGCCGAACACCCCCACTCCTGCCAGAAGTAGCGCGCCCAGCGCGAACCCGCCCAGCATGCGCGCCCGGAAGCGCGGCCGTGCCGCCGACCTGTATGTGATTTCGTCCATGGTACGGACCTGCGTCACCGCGATCTCCCTGTCGGCATGCGCGACGGCCTGCTTCGCGGCGGCCAGCGCCGAAAACGTCCACCGCGTTTTCCGCGTCTCTCCCAATCCTTCCACCCGCACCTGCCCCGAAACGCCCACTATTTCGCGCTCCACCGGAATCGGGCCGCGCGAGTCCATCGCCTGCACGCGGATCCTCGCTCCCAGCGGTCGCCGGTTCTCGAGGTACCGCCGCGCGAACTCGTGGTTGACGATGGCTACCGGTGCGCTCCGCGCCGTATCGCGCGCGTCGAAGGTCCGGCCCGCCTCCAGCGGAATGCCAAGAGTTTCGAAATAGCGCGCCCCGACAATCTGGTAGTGTGCGGCCGGACGGCGGCTCTCCTCCTCCGGCGGCTCGCCCACCACTTCGAAGCCCTGCCCGATATCCCAGCCCGCCAACGGCAGGCTTCCTCCGAACGAAGCCGAGACCACGCCCGGCGCCGATTCCACCTCGCGCTGCACCCGGTCGTAAAAGGCGCCCGCTTTTTGTTGGTCGTACCGGCCGAACGGAAGCACCACCTGCATGGTGAGCACCTGGCCTGCATGAAAACCGGGATCGACCGCGTTCAACCGTTCCAACGTTCTCAGAAACAGGCCCGCCCCGGCCACCAGCATCACCGCCACCGCAATCTCCGTCATGGCGAGGCCGCTCAGCAGCTTCGAATTGGACGCCGTGGCTCCCCGTCCGCCGCCGCGAAACCGGCTACCCGCCAATCGAGTTCCAGCTCCAGCCCGAGCGGCAGCGTGCCCTCCGGCAGCAGCGCGGGCGCCGCCCGGATTATGCTCCACGCGAACACCAGGGCCAGCGCGCCGCCCAGGCACGCCAGCACCAGGCTCTCGGTCAGCAACTGCCGCACGATCCGTGCCTGTCCCGCGCCCAGCGAGACCCGCACCGCCATTTCGCGTGCGCGCCGCGTGGCACGCGCCAGCATCAGGTTGGCCACGTTGGCGCACGCCATCAGCAACACGAATCCCACTACCGCCGCCAGCACCAGCGTCGTGGTCCGCAGCTCCCGCCCCACCAGCGACTCGCGCAGCGGTTCCACCGTGATACCCCAGCCCTTATTCGTGTCGGGCGCGATTTCGGCGATGTGGGCCGCAATCGCGTTCATGGCCGACTGCGCGCGTTCCATCGAAACGCCGGGCTTGCGCCGCCCGATCACCCCCAGGTAGTGCATGCGCCGCTGCTCCGGACTCCGCCGCAGCACGTAGAGCGTCCACAGGTCCGCGTCCCAGAACATGCGGAATCGGCCCGGCGCGATGCCCGCCACCGTGTACGCGTCACCGTCCAGTTGGAGCGTTCCGCCCACCAGTTTCGGGTCGGCGCCGAACCGTTCGCGCCAGATGCGCTCGCTCAGCACCACCAGGCGGGCTCCGCTTTTGAGATCGTCCGCGCGGAAGAAGCGGCCCGCCACGGGACGCAGCCCGAACACGTCGAAGAACTCGCTGGTTACCGCCTGCCCGGGAATCTGCTCCACGCCGCCGCTTGTCTTCAGCGTACGATTCCCGCCGGCATAGGCCGCCAGCGAAGTGAAGACGTCGTTTTCGTCGTGCCAGTCCAGAAAATTCAGCGGGGAGACGCGATTCCGTTCGTGGCCCGGCGGATGCTCCCAGCAGCGCCGTTAGCTGGTCCGGCTGGCGGAAGGGCAGCGGCCGCAGCAGGGCCGCATCCACCACGCTGAACACCGCGGAATTGGCGCCGATTCCGAGCAGCGCAAATCGTGAGCAAGCGAGCGCATGAGCTGTCAGACGCCCGACGAGCCGGACAGTCAGGCTGTGGGCATTATGTTACGATACGTCCGCTATGAAGTTGCGCCACTTGCTTGTCGTTTGTATCACGTTCCTGGCGTTCGGCCAGGCGCCGGGCCCACTGCAACTGACCGATCTGGTCTCCTGGAAGCGCATCGGCACGCCGGCCTTGTCGGCCAGCGGGGAGTGGTTTGCCTACCGCCTCGCGCCCGCCGAGGGCGATGCCGAAGTGGTGATCCGAAATCTGAAGACGGGCAAGGATCTGCGTTTCCCGATCGGCGATCCGGGCTCCACTGCGCCCTCTGGCGCGACTGCGGCGCCCGTGCCCTCCTTGGGAGCGAGCCTCGGCATTTCGGACGACTCGCGCTGGGCGGCCTTCTCCGTCTACCCAACCGAGAAAGAGGCGAAACAGCTGAAGAAGAACCGCCGCCCGCTGGAAACGAAAGTGGTGCTGGTGGAACTCGCCACCGGTAAGAAGACCGAGTTCGAGCGCACCCGCCGCTTTGCCTTCTCCGGCGAAAAATCGACCGTGCTCGCGCTGCACCGCTACGGCGCTGCGGCTCCTTCCGCGCCCGCGCCCGCACCCGCCGCCGGAAGCGGCCCCGCCACCCCGCCGGACCGGCCCACCGGCTCCGACCTCATCCTGTACGACCTAGCCACCGGCGACGAGCTCAACGTCGGCAATGTTTCCGAATTCTCTTTCAATAAGCCCGGCGACTGGCTCGCCTGGGTGGTGGACGCGCAGGATAAGGCAGGCAACGGCGTTTCGCTGCGCAGTACGACCAGCGGCGTGGTGCTCCCGCTCGATCACGCCAAGGCCAACTACCGCAGCCTCAACTGGACTGAGAAGGGCGACGGGCTTACAGCCCTCCGCGGCGTGGACGATAAGGCGTTCGAGGACAAGGTGTACAGCGTAGTCGCGTTTAAGGACTTCACCGCCTCCGCCCCGCCCGCCAAGATTGTCTTCGACCCCAAGGACGACAAGAGCTTCCCCGCCGGCATGACGGTCGCCTCGACGCGGCCCGCCGCCTGGCGCGAAGACCTCTCGTCATTGATGTTCGGCATCCGCGAAGTGAAGGCCAAAAAGGCGCCCGAAGGCGAAAAGAAGGAGGGCACGCCCGCCGCTCCGCCCGCCGCGCCCCCCGCCGCTGCCGCCGACGACCCGAAACCCGACCTCGTCCTCTGGCATTACAAAGATCCGCGCCTGCAATCCATGCAACAGGTGCAGGAAACCAGCGACCGCAATTTCAGCTACGCCGCCGTCTACCAGCCCGCGGAGAAGAAATTCATCCGTCTCGCCGATGAGGGCGTCCGCCAGGTGAGCCTTGGCGCCGAGCAGAAATTCGCCGTCGGCGCCGATGTGCGGGAATACGAACTGGAAGCCAATCTGAGCGGCCGCCGGTTCCAGGACGTCTACACCATCGATCCCGCCACCGGCGAACGCAAGCTCGCGCTGGGTAAGGCCCGCTGGGTGATGGGCGCTTCGCCCGACGGCACGCGCCTGCTGCACTACAACGACGGCGCCTTCTCTGCGTTCGATATTGCGGCAGGAAAATCGGTCGACCTGACCAGTAAGATCCAGACGAATTTCTGGGACGACGAGGACGACCACAACGTCCCAAAACCGCCGCGCTCGCCTGTCGGCTGGTCCAAGGACAGCTCCAGTGTGCTGCTGAGCGACGGGTGGGACATCTGGATGGTTCCCGCGCGCGGCGGCGCGGCCGTGAACCTCACGGTTAACGGTAAGAAGGAAAAGATCCGCTACCGCCGCATCTTCCGCCTTAACCCGGAAGACCGCGGAATCGACACGTCCTCCCCCATGTACGTTTCGATGTATGGGGAATGGACGAAGAAAGGCGGAATCGGCCTGATCGAACCGGGCAAGCCGGGAGTGAAAGTGCTCCAGTGGGGAGACGCCGCCTACAGCCAGTTGATCAAAGCCAAACGCGCCGATACTTACGTCTACACGCGGGAGACACCGCAGAATTACCCGGATTACTACTTCGCCGATGCCGCTCTCGCCGGCGGGCAGCGCATCACCGACGCCAATCCGCAGCAAAAAGACTTCCTCTGGACCAGCGGCGTGAGGCTCATCGACTATAAAAGCGCGAACGGCGATAAGTTGCAGGCTTCCCTAACTCTTCCCGCGAACTACGAGCCGGGGAAGCGTTACCCCATGGTGGTTGAAATCTACGAGAAGACCTCCCAGGGCGCGAATAACTACCCGCAGCCCAGTTACAACGGAGTTAGTGTCTCGTTCTACACGAGTAATGGCTACGCCGTTCTGCAGCCGGACATCGTGTATAAGATCAACGACCCCGGCCGCTCCGCCGTGGCCTGCGTGGTGCCCGCCGTTAAGGCCGCCGTGGCGTCGGGAATCGTCGACGAAAAGCGCGTCGGCCTGCACGGCCATTCCTGGGGCGGCTACCAGACCGCCTTCCTGGTCACCCAGACAGACATCTTCAAGGCCGCCGTGGCGGGCGCGCCCCTTACGGACATGGTGAGCATGTACAGCCTGCTGTATCGCAACAGCGGCGGCACCAACCAAGCCATCTTCGAAAGCAGCCAGGGCCGTTTCACCGGCGGCTATTTCGAAAACCAGGAGGCCTACGTTCGGAACTCCCCCATCTTCTTCGCCAAAAACGTGAAGACGCCGCTGATTATCCTGCACAACGACAAGGACGGCGCCGTGGACCAGACCCAGGGGATCGAGTACTACAACACCCTGCGCCGCCTCGGCAAACCGGTGATCATGCTCGAATACAAGGGCGAGAATCACGGGCTCCGCAAACCGGAAAACATGAAGGACTACACCGTGCGCATGCGCGAGTTCTTCGATCATTACCTCATGGACAAGCCAGCGCCCAAGTGGATGGAGGAAGGGATACCGCTGCTGAAAATGAAGGATCACCTGGAAGAGCGGGTGAAGGAACTCTCGAAACCCGTCAGCGCTTCCCCGGCCGCCGCGTCCGCCGCGTCCGCCGGGCAGTAGCGCGGCAGGGGTCTTACCAGCCATAGCCGATGTCTGCGCGCCTGCGGACATTTAAGGCGCTTACAGATTTCAGCTCTCCGGCATCAGCGCCATCGCCGGCAAGCCGGCTCCGGTGGGCAGTATCGGCCGCCTGGATTTCGAGGCCGGTGGCGGGGACTTCTTCGGTGAACTTCAACGGCCTGTTTCTCGGCAACCCGGTCACGGGCACGTACCGGCCCAGACGGACTGCACCGTTACCTGGAAGCTTCAGTCTCTACCGAAGAATGTCCGGTTGCGCCCGGCACAGCGCGATATCACGTTTGGAAGGCAGGTGAAAGTCTCGCCATGGTGCCTCTCCCTCCCGCGCCCGCGTCGGCCTGGTGGAAGGGCGGGAAGATCGCGGCGGTGTTGCGAAGCTTCATCGCCTGCTGCAAGCGGTGCGACGTCGAGCCGTTTGCCTGGTTCCGGGACGTGCTCGTGCATCCCGGCGCACTCCAAAACCGGCTGAGCGAGTTGCTTCCCCACAACTGGAAGCCGGCGAATGTTCCTGCCCAGTGTTAAAGGAGCCGCTGGTACCACAGATTCAATACCGCGCTTTAGGACGCTTACTCAATTCTCAATCGGCTTCTTCTCGACGTGGTCGATCACGACCACTTCAATTGGTGCCTTCGCCGGCTGAAGTTTCAGCCCAAGTTGATCCTGAATCGCTTCGAAAATTGTCGGTCCAGGGGACGGCTCACTCGGAACGGGAACGCTCCCCGTGCCGAGTGGTGCAGTGGCAGGTTGTGCTCTGAACCAAGACAGCGTCAGAGCGTATCGTCCGCTCAGTCCCGTTGCATTGAGCACGGGGCGATCCACCTGAGTGGAAATGAAGTGCGCAACGTTGACCATTGATTGCCGTTGGAATTGAATTCGTCCACGGTCCCGAAGCAGCCTCATGCCGTCGCCACCTGGAACATTCGGGAACCCATCCTTATCCACTGGCGGTCCTGGGGGCAGGGCCGGTACGGGTTCCGGAACCTCCTTCAACTTGTGGCCGCCCTTCGCGACCATCAGCTCGTAAACGGGCAGCTCTCTCTTCTCGCGGTGTACAGTTATTTTGAAGCGTTCCTCAAGAAGCCCTTGCATCATGAGTGCGAACGGATCTTCGTCTACAGGCAGGGCAAATGGCCCTGGCGCAATGCCCGGCGGCAGCTTCGCGATAACCTCGAACGTGACTGTTTTGGTCCACTCCGGCGCAATGATCTGATATTCGAAGACTTTGTAGGCATGGCCGAATAGATCGAAGAGACGGCAATTCGTACAAGACCAGGTTCCAGGATTGGAGGTCAGTCGTGCCGGTTCCGCAGATTGTGACGGCTTGACTGATGCTACTTCGAACGCTGGATGCTGTGCAGTCTCGGCATATGCCAAGGCAGATGCCACAAAGATCATGTACTTGAGGATGGACAAAAAAGGTTCCTCCTGGCCAGACTTGACGCACTGAGCCCCAAGCGTGCAGGTTAATTCAGATTCCTCGAGTTGAGTGCGGGATCACGCCGATAAGAGGCGAAACGGAAGCATGAACCGACTCGGGATCGTTGAGTGGCGACTCCGGAGGGGCAGTGAGGTTATCATCGCGTCCGCCGGGCAGTAGCGCGGCACGCAACGTGCTATGTAGGTAATGATGCGCGCAGCCATTACGCTACTGATTGGGGTGTTACCAGCCATAGCCGATGTCTGTGCGCCGGCGGACATTCAAGGCGCTTACGGATTTCAGCTCTCCGGCATCAGCGCCATCGCCGGCAAGCCGGCGCCGGTGGGCAGCATCGGCCGCCTGGTTTTCGACGCGGATGGCAAGGTGGCCGGGACTTCTTCGGTGAACTTCAACGGCCTGTTTCTCGGCAACCCGGTCACCGGCACGTACCAGGCCCAGACGGACTGCACCGTTACCTGGAAGCTTCAGGACGATTCCGGCGGCTGGCAGAATTTCGCCGGAAAAGCGACCCCGGGGGGCGCGCGCATCGACTTCCACCAGGCCGACGCGGGCGCGGGAGCGAGAGGCACCATGGTGAGACTTTCACCTGCCTGCACCGACGCGGCATTTTCGGGCACTTACTCCATGACGATGTCCGGAGTTTCCACGCCGCTCGCCCGCGGCCTGGGCCAAAGTGCGGATACCGCGAACACCAGGGTCCAGGCCGATGGAGGCGGGCAACTGATGCTGGTCTGGAGCGACACCCAGACCTCGGGAACGTATAAGGTGGACGACGAGTGTTTCGTGAACCTGGAGTTCGGTCTCCCGGGCGGCTCCCCGGCCCAGCTTCGGGGCATCCTGGTGGATTCCGGAAACCTGGTGCTGGCCGTTCACAGCGACCCGCAGGTGGTCGGCACGGCCCGCCTTCGCCGGTAATCAGGCGCGCGCAGCCGCGGCTATCTTGAGCATGGCTTCCAGGCTTCGTTCGACGTCGGCATCCGTCGTGGCCCAGGAGGAGACACTGATCCGCATGGCTCGGCGTCCCTGCCAGATTGTAGGTCCACACCAGCAGGTGCCGTCCTCCTGGATTCCCGCGATGACCCGGTCCGTATGTTCGCCGAAAGAAACCAGGACCTGATTGAGTACCACTTCGTTCAGAATCTCGTAGCCCGCCGCAGCGAGGCCGTCGGCAAATCGCGCGGCGTGCAGGCAGCAACCTTCGATCAAATCAGCCAGTCCCGTGCGCCCCAGCGACTTGAGCGCCGCCCAGATTTCCACGCCGCGCGCCCGGCGGGAAAGCTCCGGCACGTATTGCGAAGGGTCGCGGTGGTCGCTCTGCGGCAGGTATGCCGCGGTGAGGCTCATGGCGGATCGGAGAATTTCCGAATCGCGCACCAGCGCGAGCCCGCTGTCGTACGGCACGTTCAGCCACTTGTGAGCGTCGGTTGCCCAGGAGTCGGCGGCATCGAGACCAGCCGCGAGGTGGGCGTATCGAGGGCTGGCGGAAGCCCACAGGCCGAAGGCGCCGTCCACGTGCACCCACGCACCCATATCATGAGCGAGGCCGCAAATTTCCGGGGGATCGAACGAGCCGGTATTCACGTTTCCGGCCTGCATGCAGACAATCGCCGGCCCGTTCAGCCGCGGAAATGCTTCGGCGCGCATGCGGCCCTGGTTGTCTACCGCAACCTTGACTACCCGTTCCCGTCCGAGGCCGAGCATCCCGAGGGACTTGACGACCGACGGGTGGGCCTCCTCGCCGATCACTACCTGCACAGGCGGTGCGCCGAACAGCCCCTGCGCTTCCACGTTCCAGCCGGCCTTTTCGAGCACCGCGTGGCGAGCCGCCGCAAGCGCCGTGAAGTTGGCCACCGTGGCGCCGGTGACGAAGGCGCCGCCGCAACCGGCCGGCAGGCCCAGGGCGTCGAGCAGCCATCGCAATCCGACCTCTTCGAGCACGGCTGAGATCGGAGTTGCGTGGAAGAGCCCCGCATTCTGGTCCCACGCGCCGGCCAGCCAGTTGGCGGCCAGGGCGGCGGGCAGCGAGCCGCCGATCACAAAACCGAAAAAGCGGGGCCCGGCGATTCCCATCGTGGCGGGCGACCCGAAATCGTCGAGCATGGCGACGACCTCGTCAGCCGGCGCCGGCTTATCCGGAAATGGTTCGTCAAACTTCTGCAACGCCTCCACCGCGCTCGCCGAAGGGCCGACGCGGCGCCGCTGAATCTCTTCGAGGTACCGCGAGGCGCGCGTGGCCACCGACTGCAGCAGATCTTGCATCCCTTCAGGGTACAATCGCCGGCCAGCGCGCAGTCCGACCCGGGCTTTCCCGCTGGAGAAGGATCAGCCGGCCATAAAGCGAGAGGGCGGGACTGCGCGATGCGATCAACAGCTCCGGGATCTCGAGGCCGCTTTCGTAGGGCAGGCCCATGATGCGGGCGTTGGCGGCGCTCAATGCGGCCAGCGATTCGGGAGTGAAGGCCGTTCCGAGGGCCATGAAATAGCGCATTTCCGAAATCCAGCGCGCCGGAGAGCGCAGGAGAAATGCCGGATCGCCGAGAATGTTCACACAAGCAGACAGCGCCGCTTTGTGAATCACGCCGCCGGGGGCGATATCCACAATTCTGATGAGCAGCTTCAGCTTGTCGCCGGCGATTTCGACCGAGTCGTGGCCCGTCCCGCCTTTCCACGCTTCGGCGTCGGCCAGAACCGCCCGCGCCTGGTCGGACCATTCGGGTGTGCTCCGAATCTTTGCGAGATCCTGCCCCGGCTTGCTCGAGGAGAGCGCTCGCGCGCGCCGCGAAAGCTCGGTGTACGCCGGATCCTCCGGGCGCGTTTCGGGTTTGCCCTCGCGCTTGGATGCCTTTGTTTCTTCGGGAGTGAGAGGCAGAATGTCTTTGCGGCCCGCCACGGCCTGCCCGAACATTTCGACGCCGTCCGACTTCGCGTCCGCGGTCCCTTCGCACCGCGCGGCGGTGAGGTGGCGGACCAGGTAATCGCGCAACGCCAAGAATAGAGGCGCCGGCGAGGTTTGGCGAAGAAAGCTCGACGTGTTGCGGACGGAGCCGGCGAGACGCGCCGGGGGCACACTGGAGAAGTTGCGGTCGGAGTCCTGAATCGTCAGCGCAGCCGCGAGCGCCGCGGACATCTCGAGTTCCTCACTGCCGGTTTTGGCGAGCCTGGGAAGGCTCGAAGCGGCAGCGGCAATCTCTGCCGAACTGCCGGACTGGCGAACGGCGTCGATGACCAGGGACCAGGGCAAGCCCTCCCTCCGCTCCTTTTCGGTGAAGCTACCTTGGCGGAAGACGGCCGCGACCGTATCCATGTAGACGCCGGCGTCATCGGCCCCGGGTTCATTGCAGCCGGCGCGCGGCACGCGCGGACGCGCCAGGGCGTCGAACATTTTGCGCCCTCTCTTCGCATCGAGAGGCAGCATGGTCCGGATGGCGCGCGTGCGGAGTGAGAGCGCGTCCAGGGCTTCGCCGTCGGGATAGTGGCCGGGAAACCGATCGCGGGCTTCACCGGCACGCTCGAAGATTTCTTCCAACGCGGCGAGCCGCTCTGCCGGAGGCAGCCTGGGAATCAGCTTGAATGCAATATCGGCGAAAATCTCGACCGGTTGGGCGCGGGCTTCTTCAAGCAGCGAGAGGGCGGGGTTCGGAGACTGGCCGGACAATGCGGCCGTCACGAGGAGAAGCAGCAACGGGCGCATGGAGCGAACCATAGCACGACCTGTCGCCAAAAGAAATGGCCGCGCCCTTTTGAGGGAGCGCGGCCGATAGGTTTCGGAACTGCGACCGCCAGGGAGAGCGGCCAAGGCCAGAACCGAGATTCCGAACTGGTGTCCTTAGTAGTCCATCTCGGGGCCGTGTCCGCCCGGAGCGGAGGCCTGTTTCTTTTCCGGAATCTCCGCCACCATGGCTTCGGTGGTCAGCATCAGGCTGGCGATCGAAGCGGCGTTCTGGAGAGCCGTGCGGGTCACCTTAGTCGGGTCGATGACGCCGGCAACCACCAGGTCCTCGTAGGTATCGGTGGCCGCATTGTAGCCGAAGTTCGGGCTGTCGTTTTCGCGAATCTTGCCGACCACGATCGCGCCTTCGGTTCCCGAATTGACGACGATCTGGCGCACGGGCTCTTCGCAGGACCGGCGAACGATGTCCACACCGATCTGCTCGTCGCCGGCGATCTTCAAAGCGGCAAGCGCCTTGGAAGCGCGCAGCAGTGCCACGCCGCCGCCCGGAACGATGCCTTCCTCCACCGCTGCACGAGTGGCATGCAGGGCGTCTTCCACGCGAGCCTTTTTCTCCTTCATTTCGGTCTCGGTGGCCGCGCCGACCTTGATCACCGCCACGCCGCCGGCCAGCTTCGCCAGCCGCTCCTGGAGCTTCTCACGGTCGTAATCGGAAGTGGTCTCTTCGATCTGGGCGCGGAGCTGCTTGATGCGGCCTTCGATGGCCTTTTGGGAACCGTTGCCGTCCACGATGGTGGTGTTGTCCTTGTCCACCGTCACGCGCTTCGCACGGCCCAGATCTTCCAGGCGGACGCCTTCCAGCTTCACGCCGATGTCTTCCATGATCGCCTTGCCGCCCGTCAGGATCCCGATATCTTCCAGCATCGCCTTGCGGCGGTCGCCGAAGCCGGGGGCCTTCACGGCGCAGGCATTCAGGGTGCCGCGCAGCTTGTTCACGACCAGGGTCGCCAGCGCTTCGCCTTCCACTTCCTCGGCGATAATCAGGAGCGGCTTGCCGGAGCGCGCGATCTGCTCGAGCAGCGGCAGCAGGTCCTTCATGTTGCTGATCTTCTTCTCGTGGATCAGGATGTACGGATCTTCGAGCACCGCTTCCATCCGGTCCGGATCGCTGACGAAGTAGGGGGAAAGATAACCGCGGTCGAACTGCATGCCGTCCACGGTGGCCAGTTCGGTGACCATGGTCTTCGACTCTTCCACCGTGATGACGCCGTCCTTACCCACTTTTTTCATCGCGTCGGCAATGATGTTGCCGATGGTCTTGTCGCTGTTGGCGGAAATGGTACCCACCTGCGCGATCATTTCGCCGGACACGGGCTTGGAGAGCTTCTTCACTTCTTCCACGGCCACGTCCACGGCCTGCTCGATGCCGCGCTTGAGAGCCATCGGGTTTGCGCCCGCGGCCACGGCCTTCACGCCTTCGCGGAAGATCGCCTGCGCCAGAATCGTGGCGGTGGTGGTGCCGTCGCCGGCCACGTCGGAGGTCTTCGACGCGACTTCGCGCACCATCTGCGCGCCCATGTTTTCAAGCGGATCCTTGAGTTCGATTTCCTTCGCAACCGTCACACCGTCTTTGGTGATGTTCGGTCCGCCGAACTTCTTCTCGAGTACCACGTTGCGGCCGCGCGGGCCGAGCGTCACTTTGACAGCGTCGGCGAGCTGGTTGACACCGCGGAGGATCGCCTGACGTGAAGTTTCAGCATATACAATCTGTTTCGCCATTTCTGTATCGACTCCTTTTAGCTAGCTTTCTTCGCGGCCTTGGGTTCCGCATCCAGAATGCCGAGAATTTCGTCCTCGCGCATAATCAGATATTCTTCACCATCGAGCTTGATATCACTGCCCGAATACTTGCCGAACAGGACGCGGTCGCCCGGCTGCACGTCGAGGCTTACCACTTTGCCGTCCTCGAGGCGCTTGCCTTTTCCGACTGCGATCACTTCGCCTTCCTGCGGCTTTTCCTTGGCCGTGTCCGGGATGTACAGGCCACCCTGCATCTGCTCTTCCTGTTCAATCCGTTTGACCACGACGCGGTCGTAAAGCGGACGAATTTTCATGAACGATAACCTCCAGTAGATTAGATTTGAGAAAAGGTTTTTAGCTACGGTTAGAACCCGGATTCGCATGATCTGGGCTCCAGGGAATATTATTAGCACACTCCACGTTAGAGTGACAGTATTTCCCTGCAACTACTTGAAAAATAATATAAATTTAGTAGTTGACAGGGACACACTCAACCTCCCTTGCAGCGCTGTTAAACGCACTTTTCACTCTGTCACGGAACTGTAACTACGCCGGGATAAACTGAGATTGGATGATCGAGATCCTGGCACTGACGATTGTGGTTCCCGCGTTCGCCGTTCTGTTGATTCACGCGCTCACGTACGGCCGTCGCGGGCGGCGTTGGGGCATGATCCCGAAGCACTGAGGCATGGAAAACCCGCCGGCGAAGCGGCTGGCTGTTATCCTGCTCGGTATGGTGCGATTGGCTGCTGGTTTAGGACTTCTGGCGCTGGGCTTCGGCCTCGCCCAAAACACACCCCGGATCAAGGTGCACGGACATCGTGGAGCCCGTGCGATATTTCCGGAAAACACCCTCCCGGCGTTCCAGTATGCCATCCGCGAAGGCGCCGATTCGATCGAACTGGACGTGCACGCCACCAAGGACGACATTCTGGTGGTCTCGCACGATGCAACCCTGGATCCACCCATCTGTTCCGGGCCCCGGCCCAAGGCCGTCATCCGCGAGATGACTTCAGGAGAGCTGAAGTCGTGGGATTGCGGCGCCATCCGAAACCCGGGTTTTGCAAAACAGCAGACGGTGCCCGGTACACGGCTGCCCACGCTCGACGAAGTTTTCGATTTGGCGCCGCAGGGCCGGTTCGATTTCATCGTGGAAGCCAAGTTGTATCCCGATCGTCCGCAGTTAACGCCCGCGCCAGAGCCTTTCGCCGAAATGGTGCTGGCCGCGATTCGAAAGCACAAGCTGGAATCCCGAGTTGTGTTTCAGTCTTTCGACTTTCGTATCCTTCAGGCGATGAAGAAGCTGGCGCCCGGACTTCGCATGGCGGCGCTTTATGGCGGCGCGCCCAAGAATCTGGTGGAGATTGCAGAGGAGGCGGGCACACGCATCGTCAACCCGGTCTCGACCATCGTCACGCCCGAGCAGGTCCGGGCCGCGCACGCCGCCGGGTTACAGGTCAATCCATGGACGGTAAACACGCCCGCGGAATGGGACCGCATGATCGCGGCGGGTGTGGACGGGATCATTACGGACGATCCGGCCGGACTGATTGCGCATCTGAAGCGCTGAAGCGGTAATCAGCCGCCTTCGAACACGCCCATCTCGCGGTTCTTGTGGACCGCGTGCCACGGGAAGCAGCGGCCGTTCATGGCCACGTACACGCCGGGCGGCAGCGATTGCACGAAGGCAAGGGCCGTGCCCAGGTTGAACATGCCGTCGGAACTGCCGAAGGTGTAAGGAACCATGGCGCCGGTGAGCACCACCGTCTTGCCCGCGGCGGCCTTGCCCAGCACGGCCGCGGTCTGCTCCATGGTGTCGGTGCCGTGCGTGACCAGGATTCGGGCTTCGGGCGCCGCCAGGACGCGCCCGAGGATCAGCGCGCGGCCGGCATCGGTCATTTGCAGGCTGTCGATCATCATCAGGGTCTCGACCTCCACTTCCAGGCGGCTGCGACCGAGCCGCAGCATGTCCTGAATATGGGTGTCCTTGAAGAACAGCTCTCCCGTCAGTTCGTTGTATTCCTTGTCGAACGTGCCGCCGGTGACGAGGATCCTGATGCGATCGGGGTCCATGGGAACAGAGCCACTATAGCGCGTCAGGCGTTACGGGCTCGAGAACGGCGGGGGCGCGGAGAGTTCTTCCCCGCGCCGTCCGCTTCGAACCAGCTATGCGCTCCTCAGAAGCTGTAGCGCAGGCTTAACTGGAGATTGCGCTCACTGCTCTTTCCGGTAACCTTGCCGAACGTGCTGCTGCGCGGGTTGGAGCCGGCGCCGCTCCAGTTCGGGTGGTTGAGCCAGTTGAACGCTTCCGCCCGGAACAGCACCTTGTGCTGCTCGGTGATCGCAAACTCCTTGAATATCCCGAGATTCCAGTTCTGGAAACCGGGATTGTAGAAGTAGCTGCGGAGACGGTCCTTCACCATGGTACCGGGGGCGGGCTCGCTGAAAAGCGAATTGCCCGAGCCGTCCCTCACCGTCAACCACTGGGCCGGATCGGCGGCGTTTCCTCCCGCCGCAAATTGGTGCGGATAGTCGGGGTCCTGGCCGTAGTTGGCGTAGTTCCAGAAATACTGAATCTGGTTGCCGCTGCCCGGCCCGATCCCCGCGAAATCGTCGCTGGTCTGAACGGTAAAGGGGGTGCCGCTCTGGAACTGAGTCACGCCGGTGATCTGCCAGCCGCCCGCCACCGCCCTGAGGGCGGCACTGGAAGCGCTGCGGAAGAACGGCAACTGGTAAATGAAGTTGATCACGGCCACGTGGCGGGAATCGTACGTGCAGGGTCCCCACAGGAACGTGGCGTCGTATGCGTCGGGAATCACGTCGCGCTGCGCCGAACCGTCGTCCATGCACTTGGAAAGAGTGTAGGCGACACCGAAGCTCAGCCCCTGGCTGAAACGCCGGTTGAGCTCGACTTGGAGGGCGTTATACCTCGAGTTGGCGTCGTTGAAGGTCTCGCGGATCGGGCCATAGCCTTTGTACGGCCGCAGGGCATTCACGTTCACGCCCGGATTGGCCTGCACCGTCCCGATCAGCGGCTGGTTGATGTTCTTCTCGCGCTGCCCGTACAGCCCGCGCCGTCCCACGTAGCTGACGCTGGCCACCGTACTGCGCATGACCTCGTGCTCGAAGGTGAGATTCCACGTGTACGCCTGCGGCATGTGGAACACCTTGGCTTGTGTGTTCACGCTGAGCGGGAAGCTGGCCAGAGACCCGCCGCCCGGATTGTCCACCAGGCCGGTGGGCACGGACGCGAGCGGCTGCAACGGCGGGTTGCCGCCCAGGAAGATCGAATCGCTCACACCCAGGCGGGTCGTGTACTTGCCCGCGCCCGCGCGTATCACGGATTTTTCGGTGAGCTGATAGGCGATGCCGAGTCGCGGCTGAAAATTGAACTTGTCGATCTGTGAATACCAGCGCGGCTCGCCCACGAACTTGTCGTCGAATTGTCCGGTGGTCGCGATCGGCACCCGGCCCTTGGCTGCATCCGGCCAGCCGTCGCCTGGAATGATGATCCCGTTGTAGGGGTCGCCCGTGTTGGGGATCGGATTGCCCGTCTTCGGATTCACCTGCACCTCGTTCGCGGGATCGTAATACTTCGGATCGAAGACGGTCATGTTGTTCCACAGGCTGTAGTACGGCTGAACGATCGTGTGGCGAACGCCGTAGATGATTTTCAGCTTCTGGGTGGCCTTCCACTCGTCCTGCGCGAACCATTCGTACATGTGGCCGCGGTAGGGGGTGAAGGAGCGGACGCCGATCTCGGCGTAATTGGCGAACAGTCCCAGGGCCACATCGCCGATGCCCACGCCCGATCCGCCGGGACGCGTGTTGTTGAACTCGAAGCGGCCGTTCTGGTTGTCCGTGCCGCCCGGAACGCCCTGCACATTGATCTGGTCGTAGTCGTTCTGGCCGGCGCGCTCGAAGGTGAAGCCGAACTTCAGCGTGTGGTTGTCCACAATCTTGGTCAGGTTGAAATTGGCGTCATAAATGGGGCCGGTGGAGTTCGAAGGGTACGGACTGCCCGTATAGCCGTCCACGCCCGGGATGGAAACCGCCGGCAACTTGTTGGGACGGTCCTTGCCGGGGTAGATGTACGGGTAGTTGAGGCCATATTTCGTCCGGTCGAAAGCGGGCGTATCGGTCATGCGAATGAACACCTGGTCACGACTGGCGGAAAGTAAGGTTTCCAGCAACAGCGTGGGACCGAAAGTGTGGGTCCAGTTGAAGGATCCCGTCTGGTTGGGACGGTCGAAGGTCCGCGCCGAAAACAGGAACGTCGTCTGGAACGGAGCAATGTCCAGGTAATGATAGAGCTGGCCCCGGAAGCGCATGCTGTCCTGCGACGTGGGCAGCACATCGATGCCGATGGTGTCTTTGCGCTGATTGGTCGGCGCGGCGGCGGAGCCGAACCAATTACTGGTGCCCACGGCGATATTTGGTTCCGGATAGACGTTGAGGAGCGCGATGCCGTTGTGGCTCAGCCGGTCCTGCGGAATGATGTTGCCCGGAAACGGCTGCCCGGTGAGCGGATCCTTGATGATCTGAGGCGAGCCGAACCAGATGCTGGGCTGAAGCAATTCGCTGAAATCGCCCTGCCGCATCGCCAGGCTGGGAACGCGGCGAAGGTTGCTCTGTTCCCGCCGCTGCTTGGCCCATTCCTGGGCCCACGTGAAGAACAGCCGGTTGCGGTCTGTCAGGAGTTTCGGGATGTACACCGGACCGCTCAGGTTGTAGCCAAACTGGTTGAACTTATATGGCGCGACGAAGTTGGTTGTCTCGCTCCGGTTGCGCGACCAGGAGTTCGCATCGAGCGCGCTGTTGCGGAAATATTCGTAGGCCGAGCCGTGGAGATCGCGGGTGCCGCTTTTGGTGATGACGCGGATCTGCCCGCCCGACGAGCGTCCGAATTCGGCGCCGTAGGATGCCGTCAGGACCTGCACTTCGGCCGTCGTGTCAAGGTCGGCCGTGCCGATGGAGGTGCCATTCGAGCGCGTGCGCACGCCCACCGCGCCGTCATACGTGATCAGGTTGTCCTGCGTGCGGGACCCGTTGATGCTGAGTCCGGCCGTCGTCAGGCCGAAGCTGAATCCGGCGAGAGAACCGCCGCGGACCCCGGGCTTGAGCAGGGCCAGGTAGATGGGATTGCGGCCGTTCAACTGAAGGTCCTCAATCTGCTTGCCTTCCACGACCTTCCCCAAGGCGCCGGATTCGGTTTGCAACTGGGTGGCGGTGGCGGTTACTTCGACTGTTTCGCTCACCTGGCCGACCGTGAGCGTTGCACTGAGATTGGCGGGAACGCTCGGATCGACTTTATTGTCTTTGGATTCGAATTTCTTGAACCCCGACACTTCCACAGTCAGGGTGTACATGCCGGGCGGGACGGTTGGGATCGAATAAACACCCGACAGACTGGTCACGGCCGTGCGAACGCGGCCTGTGGCCTGGTTGGTAATCTGGACTTTCGCATTTGGAACGGCGGCACCCGAGGGATCGGTGATCACGCCGTTGACGTTGGCGTTGTCGGATTGTGCCCAGCTTCCAGACGAAACGAGCAGCAGTAGCCCCACCACGGCTACGAGGAAGCGAACATGTCTCATTATTTTCTCCTCACGAAGAACGATGTCTGTTACACAGCGGTGACACTTGTGAGGGAAAAATGTCCGATTGGGATGGGCAGGCAGAAAACCCCCAAGCCTGCTGGACCACCGGCGCTTTGCCAGACAGTATCACGATTCGGCGCCTGGCGAAACTTTCAGTTGTGTGAAAAATAACGCTAAACTGCGGCTTTTCAGCCATGTCGGTGTGAATCCCCACGAAATCGAAAACGGTTGCCTGAAGCGCCATTTGCGGCGACAATCGTATGCCGAGGGGCAATTATGAAAATTCTGGTTCTCGCGGCTATCGTGGCTGCGCCGGTTCTCGCACAGAGTTCGATAGACGATGCGCTGGCGAAACACTGGAAGGTATCGGGCGAGTTCACCGTCGAGGTCGCCAAGGCAATGCCGGCGGAGAGCTACAATTTCCGACCTAACGCCGAGGAGATGAGTTTCGGACAACTGATGGCGCACATTGCGCAGGCCAACGCAGGCGCGTGCGCCACTGCCAGCGGACTGCCGCGGCCGGCGGTGCCGGAGAAGTTGGGCGCCTGGGCCAAGGACCCTCAGAAGATTGACGTGGAAAAGGACGCGGCAGTCGAATTCCTCCGAGAAAGTTTCGACTTCTGCGGCAAGGCAGTGGCAGCGATGACGCCGGAGCGGATGGAGAAGGTGCAGGGTCCGGCAGCCCGAAACCTGACCGGGTTCGAGTGGCTCTGGTCGTATTTCACCCATACGGCGCACCACCGGGGTCAGGCGGAAGTCTACTTGCGGGTGAAGGGCATCAAGCCGCCGACCTACGTTTTCTGACGCTCGGGAACAAAGGCCTGCCGCTGACCCGAGCCGCTTATTGAGACCCGTCATTCGGATTCTGTCCGGCGCCGCCCCTCAGTATGTTGGATATACTACATATTTGAGAGCCTTAGATCCTCTGGGCGCATCCTTAACCGCAAGGGGGGATGCTGCATATCAACGGCGGCGACGCCGAATCGCCGCATCCAGGACTTCCGAATGAGTGCAATCGCAGTGAATCCTATTCACCGGGCCGTGCGCTTTTACGAAGCGCCGATCGGGAAAAAGGCCGTCATGGCCATTACCGGCGTGATGCTGTTCGGGTATGTAGTGGCCCACCTCGCCGGCAATTTGCAGATTTTCTCTTCCAATCCGGAGCAGATCAACGCGTACGCGGCGTTTCTGCACAATCCCAACAACCTGATGGCGCTATGGGCGGCGCGGACGGTGCTGCTGGCGGCGGTGCTGCTGCATATCGTGGCGTCCTACCAGCTCTGGCGGCTCAACGGCGCGGCGCGGCCGGTGGGGTATTACAAAAAGGCCGATGTGCCTACTTCATACGCGGCACGGACTATGATCTGGAGCGGACCGATCGTGGCCGCGTTCATCATCTTCCACATTCTGCACCTGACGGCGGGAGTGGTGCTGCCGCTTCGGGAGGTGGGGGCGAACGCGCCGGACGTGCGGGCGAACGTGATCGCCGGGTTTCAGAACTACGCCGTTTCCGCGTTCTACATCGTCGCCATCGTGCTGTTGTGCATTCACCTGTATCACGGGGTGTGGAGCATGTTTCAATCGCTCGGTTTCAGCCATCCGCGTTATACGCCGATGCTCAAGAAGGGCGCGGCGGTGGTGGCGATCCTGATCGCGATCGGGAACATCTCGATTCCGGTCGCCGTGATGACGGGTTTTCTTTCGCAGTAGAGGAATGGGCGCAATGCAACTCGATTCGAAATCGCCTTCGGGCCCGGTGGAGACGCGCTGGGAGCGGCACAAATTTCAGTTGAAGCTGGTGAATCCGGCCAACAAACGCAAGCACACGATCATCGTCGTGGGGACGGGACTTGCGGGCGGATCGGCGGCTGCCACCCTGGCGGAACTGGGCTACCAGGTGAAATGTTTCTGCTTCCAGGATTCGCCGCGGCGCGCGCACAGCATTGCGGCCCAGGGCGGAATCAACGCGGCCAAGAATTACCGCAACGACGGCGACAGCATCTACCGCCTGTTTTACGACACGGTGAAAGGCGGCGACTTTCGGGCGCGGGAATCGAACGTCTACCGGCTGGCCCAGATCAGCCTGAACATCATCGACCAGTGCGTGGCCCAGGGCGTGCCGTTCGCGCGGGAATATTCGGGCTACCTGGACAACCGCTCGTTCGGCGGAGCGCAGGTTTCGCGCACGTTCTATGCGCGAGGGCAGACGGGACAGCAGTTGCTGCTGGGCGCGTACCAGGCGCTGGAGCGGCAGATCGGGCTGGGCGCGGTGGAGATGTATCCGCGCACGGAGATGCTGGACCTGGTGGTGATCGACGGAAAGGCGCGCGGGATCGTGACGCGCAACCTGATCACGGGCAAAGTGCAAACGCACATCGCGGATGCGGTGGTGTTGGGAACGGGCGGATACGGCAACGTTTATTACCTATCGACCAACGCCAAGGGTTCCAACGCGACCGCCATCTGGCGCGCGCACAAACGGGGCGCGCTGTTCGCCAATCCCTGCTTCACGCAGATTCACCCGACGTGCATTCCGGTGTCGGGCGAGTACCAGTCGAAGCTGACGCTGATGAGCGAATCGTTGCGCAACGACGGACGGGTATGGGTGCCGCTCAAGAAGGGCGACAAGCGCAAGGCGAGCGAAATTCCGGAGGCCGAGCGCGACTATTACCTGGAGCGGCGATATCCGAGTTTCGGCAACCTGGTGCCGCGCGACGTGGCTTCGCGAAACTCCAAGGTCGTATGCGACGAGGGACGCGGCGTGGGCGAGTCCGGGCTGGCGGTGTACCTGGATTTTCGCGACGCAATCCAGCGGCTGGGGAAGAACGCAATCAAGGAACGCTACGGCAATCTGTTCGACATGTACGAACGGATCACGGGCGAAGATCCTTACCAGCGGCCTATGCGCATCTATCCGGCGATCCACTACACCATGGGCGGGCTCTGGGTGGACTACAACCTGATGTCCACGATTCCCGGCCTGTACGTGATCGGCGAGGCGAATTTCTCGGATCACGGAGCGAACCGGCTGGGCGCGAGCGCGCTGATGCAGGGCTTGGCGGACGGATACTTCGTGCTGCCGGCCACGATCGGCGATTACCTGGCGTCGAACAAGTTTCCGAAAGTGGAGGAAGGGCACCCCGCGGTGAGAGAGGCGGAAACGCAGGTGACCTGCCTGACCAAACGGCTTCTCGAAATCAAGGGCACGCGCTCGGTGGACTCCTACCACCGCGAGCTCGGCAAGCTGATGTGGGACTACTGCGGGATGTCGCGGACGGCGGAGGGATTGACGCACGCACTGGAGCAGATTCCAGAGCTTCGGCAGCGCTTCTGGAGCGACGTGAGGGTGCTGGGCAACGGCGAAGAGCTGAACCAGTCGCTCGAAAAAGCGGGGCGGGTAGCGGATTTCTTCGAACTGGCGGAGCTGATGTGCCTGGACGCGCTGGAGCGTAACGAAAGCTGCGGCGGCCATTTCCGCGAGGAGTACCAGACGCCGGAAGGGGAAGCTGCCCGCGACGACGATCGTTACAGCTATGCCGCCGCCTGGGAGTTTTGCGGGGTGGGGAACCGGCCGGAGCTTCACAAGGAAACGCTGGATTTCGAATACGTGCATCCGACGCAACGGAGCTACAAGTAATGCGAATCACTCTCCACATCTGGCGGCAGCGGAGCGCCTCCGAGCAGGGCCGCATGGTGCGGTACGAATTGCCGGAAGTAAGCGAGGAGATGTCTTTCCTGGAGATGCTGGATGTGCTCAACGAGGACCTGATCGGCAAAGGCGAAGAGCCCGTGGCGTTCGACCACGATTGCCGGGAAGGCATCTGCGGCATGTGCGGGTGCATGGTGAACGGGGTGGCCCACGGGTCGCTGCCGGGAACCACGCTATGCCAGCTTCACATGCGGCACTACAAAGACGGCGATGAACTGTACCTGGAGCCGTGGCGGGCGGTGGCCTTTCCGGTGATCAAAGACCTGGTGGTGGACCGGACCGCCTTCGACCGCCTGATTGCCGCGGGCGGATTCATTTCGGCCTCCACCGGAAGCGCGCCGGACGGCAACGCCATCCTGGTTCCCAAAGAGGACGCGGAACGTTCCATGGACGCCGCGTCGTGCATCGCGTGCGGGGCCTGCGTGGCCATGTGCCCGAACGCATCCGCATCGCTGTTTATGGCAGCCAAGATCGCGCACCTGGGGCTGCTGCCGCAGGGACAGCCGGAACGGGAGCAGCGCGTGACGGCGATGGTGGCGCAATCGCGGCAGGAGCTGTTCGGGAGCTGCACCAACATCGGCGAATGTGAAGCAGTGTGCCCCAAAGGGATTACGCTCGAGGTGATCGCGCGCATGAACCGCGACTTCCTGAGGGCGAGCTGGACCGGCCGCGGCGCGGGCGAATAAGCTGTGCGGGGAACGGCGGCGCGCGCGGCGCCCTTTACATTTCTGTAAATTGGTCATCCACATTACCAAACGAGCCAAATCCTCATGGCATTCCCCTGCCGGATTGTGATATTTTCGGCATAAGCATAGATCTTAGGGGTTTCAAACACACGGGGTTGAGTTCCTCCATTTGCCCACTCGGGCCAACTCCGTTCGCTGACTGTGATGCAGAGGGTTTTTCTCAACTGAGAGGAGACAGCATGAACCATGTTCGTTTTTCGGCAGCCTTGCTCGCGCTGCTGATCCTGGTGGCGCCCGCAACCTGGGCGCAATCCGATAATGCCAACGTAAACGGAGTGATCACCGATCCTTCCGGCGCCGCCATTCCGAAAGCCAAAGTAACGCTGACGAATCAGGCGAATGGGCGCGCGCGCGAAGCCGAAACCAATGAGTCGGGCGTTTACTCGATCCCGACGGTACCGCCGGGCATGTACACCATCACGGTGCAAGCCTCGGGTTTCAAGAAGTTCGAATCCAAAGACAACAAAGTCGATCCAAGCGTACCCGCCAACATCAGCGCGACGCTTACAGTCGGCCAACTGAGCGAAACAGTGGAAGTAACCGCAACCGCAACCCAGTTGCAGACCGAATCCGGTGCACTGGGGAAGGTGGTGGAAGGCAAGCAGATTCAGGATCTCCAGTTGAACGGCCGCAATCCGATCTACCTGGCGCTGTTGAAGCCCGGAGTGCGCGGCGGTTCGCTGGCCGGATTCAGTTTCGACCTGACCACGGGCGGCCTTAACATTAACGGCTCCCGAACGCAGGATAACCTGATCACGTATGACGGCGCGGTGGGTGTGCGCACCCGCTCCAACGGTACTTCAATCGGCACCGCCGATCTCGACCAGACGGCCGAAGTGCAGGTTCTGACCGCATCCTACGGCGCCGAATTCGGGCGCTCGTCGGGCGGACAGATCCGCGTCATCACCAAAAGCGGCACCCGCGATCTCCACGGCTCCGCCTACGAGTATTTCCGCAACAATGTGATGGACGCCAATTCCTGGTCGCGCAATCGCAGCCCATCCACGAACTTTGCGCCGCCCTTCAAGTTCAACCAGTTCGGCTACAACCTGAGCGGTCCGGTTTACATCCCCGGGATCATGACTGACCGCAGTAAAGTGTTCTTCACCTGGGCGCAGGAATGGGCCCGGCGCCGCCTGGAGCAGAGCAACCTTCGCCGCGTTCCCAGCCTGGCGATGCGGCAGGGCAACTTCAGCGAATTGCTCGAGCCCAGCATCTGGTTCGGTTCGCCGCAGATCATCAAGGATCCGCTCACCGGGCAGCCGTTTCCCGGCAATATCATTCCGCAGGACCGGCTGAGCCACAATGGCATCGGGCTTTTGAATGTCTATCCGGAGCCGAACATCTCCCTGGGTACCAGCAACTGGTTCGGCGCGGCCGCTGCGCCCACCAATCAGCGCAAGGACACGATCGGCATCGATGTACTGCCTACGCCGCAGGACAATATCCGGTTCCGCGGACAACTCTATCACTACCTGGATATTTCCCCGTTCCAGACGACGTTCCTCTTCTCCGCAAGGACCTTCGACCGTCCCAACCAGACAGGTTCGCTTAATTGGACCCACACCTTCGGCCCGACCCTGTTGCTGGAGACTCTGCTTTCCGCCAGCCGCGACCAGGTGTTCATCCGCATGCAGGACACCCCTGAGTTCGACCGGACGAAGTATGGCCTCAACTACCCGTACATCTATCCCGGCAAGGACCGTCCCAACAAGCTGCCGGCGGTTTCCATCCCGGGCGTGGACGGCTATACGGGCAGCCCGTATCCTTCGAACTCCACCGGCCCCATCTATGACATCAACGCCAACGTCACCAAGATTCTGGACAACCACACGATGAAGTTCGGCTTCACTTTCGAGCGGGCCGGGCAGAACGACTACGACCAGATCAACGTGCAGGGCGTTCCCGGCGGCACGGACAACCAGAACGGCCGCTTCGAGTTCAACAACACGCGTCCCGGCGGATCGGGCGTGGGCATCGGCGATGTGGCCCTGGGACTGTTCGCCAACTACGCCGAGATCGGCATCCGCTCCTTCACCCCGTACCGCGGCCACATGTACGAATGGTTCGCGCAGGATGAATGGAAGGCCACCCAGAAGCTGAAGATCATCTACGGCGTTCGCCACACGATCGTGCAGCCGTACTACAGCTTGTGGAACAACATGACGGTCTTCGATCCGAAGTATTACGATCCGGCGAAGGCGGTGCAGGTGAATCCGGCGACAGGCAACCCAATTCCCAATACGGGCGATCCGTACAACGGGATCATCATTCCGGGCGACGGCTGGCCGGATGCAGCCAAGGGCCGGGTGCCGATCGCGACCACGGGGCAGTTCGACGATAAGTTCGTGGGCGAGCCGCGCTGGTATTCCGAGATCGACAAGTTCAATTTTCAGCCGCGACTCGGCATCGCCTATCAGCTCTCCGAAAAGTCGGTGATACGCGCCGGCGCGGGCAAGTACACGACCCGGCTGGGCGTGAGCGACTCGATCTTCCTGGGCGGCAACCCTCCGTTGCAACCCCTCGCCTCGGTGCCCACCGGCCTGGTGGACAATCCGGGCGGCGGATCGCTGGCCAGCTTCCCGCTGAGCGTGAACACGCAGGCCAAGGTGTTCCACATGCCGCAGGCGTACACGTGGAATCTCACCTTCGAGCACGAGGTCATGCGCAGTACGGTGGCCAGCGTCAGCTACGTGGGACGGCGCGGGCTGTACGGGCAGCGCGAGAAGAACATCAACCAGCCGCTGATCGGGACGGTGCAGGCCAATCCGGGCGTGAACGTGAATGCCCTGCGGCCGTATAAAGGCTATGGCCCCATCCGCGAGACCTTCAACGACGCCAACTCCATGTACAACGGGCTTCAACTCGAGCTGAACCGCCGCTACAGCAGCGGCATCAGCTTCGGCGTTGCCTACACGCTTTCCAAGTGCATGGACGACGGCTCCAACCAGCGCGACGTGATTCCGGACGCATACGACGCCACGTTCTTGTGGGGTCCGTGCGATTACGATACACGGCACGTGGCGGTGATCAACTTCATCTACCAGTTACCGTTCTTCCGCAACTCGAACAGCCGGGCTCTCAAAGCAGTGGCGGGCGGATGGCAGATCACCGGCGTGACCCAGTTCCAGAGCGGCACGCCGTTCAAGGTCCAGACCAGCGACGACTTCGCGGGCGTCGGGCCGGGCAGCGGCAACCAGATTCAGTACTTCTGGAACTACGCCAACTACGGCCAGGATCCCGATTATCCGCGGCAATTCGCGGCCGGAGGCAATGCCGCCGATCCGGCACAGTGGCTGACGGTGAGGGATAGCTCGGGTAACCCCCTCTTCACCCCACCCGCCCCAGGCACGATGGTGAAGGACCGGCTCCGCAATTACTTCTACAATCCCGGTTTCCAGAACTGGAACCTGGGACTGTTCAAGGAATTCGCGGTCACCGAGAAGCACCGGCTGCTGTTCCGCGCGGAAGCATTCAACTGGCTCAACCACCCCAACTGGAGCGGCGCATCTTCCGATCCTCGCAGCAGCACGTTCGGCAAGGTGACCGGCAAGAGCAGCGAACGCAATCTTCAGTTGAGCTTGCGTTATAGCTTCTGAAAACTAGAAGCTGACTTAAAGCGGCGGGCGCGGGGAAGGCCTTCCCCGCGCCCGCCGTCAGCTTATAAATCGGCCACTGTCAGCTTAATATCCGCTTTGGCCCAGGCCGCCTCGTACTCCTTCTTTACCCATTCAGCCTCTTCCGTTTTTCCCTGCGCTTTCAAGCTCTCCATCAGCCCGAACAGGATGCGTCCGTTTTTGGGAGATCGCGCCACGCCTTCGCGAAAGACGGTGGCTGCCTCGGCCGCGCTTCCGGCACGGAGCAGTGCCGCGCCCAGAGACTCCCGCACGGGGTAGTACCAGGCTGGGGGCTCGTCATACACGAGGGCGTCCTGCATCTCCACCGCCTTGCGAAAATGGGCAACGCTCTCGGCGGGCGATTCGGCCAGCCGTCCGGCGAGTACTTCAGAGGCCAGCGCGAGCACGTTCACGGCTTTGTTGTTGCCCCAGGGAGCGTCGGCCGGCACGATTTTGCGACCGGCCTCGAACGCTGCCTGCTCCTTCATCGCGCCGGCGCGTTCACCCTTCGCCCCCAAGGCCGCCGCCCGGGAGAAATGCCAGGCCATCATGGTGGCTGCCTGCTCCGCCTTGGGCTGAGGAATTTTGAGGATGCCGTCCCAATCGGAGAATCGCACGCGCCCGAACAGCGTCAAGGCGCGGAAGGCGTCCGCGTACTCCGGCATCACGGCCGCCATGGGCTCCATGGCCGCGGCCATCGTGTCCGCCGCCTTCAGGCCGTCTTCCTTGCGGCCCTGCATCCAGCGGGCGTAGGCCACGAAATGCAGGTTATGCACGTAGTACATGGGGTAAGATCCGGCCGCCACGTTGGTTTCCGCGAAATACCGGCGGTCCACTTCCGCGGCGCGTTCGTTCAGGGTCGCGGCCAGTTCCCAATCGCCCAGCACCAGCCAGATGTGCGCAGGCATGTGGACCATGTGGCCCATCATCGGCGTCACGCCCATCAGCCGTTGCGCGCTCGGCACGGCGCGCTCGGGGGTCCTCGACGATTCGACCGCGTGGATGTAGTAGTGATTGGCGCCAGGATGGTTGGGCCAACGGCGCATGACGGCCTCGAGAGTTCGTTCGGCCTCCTCCATTCCGGGTGCGGGCGTGCCGTCGGCGGTGTACCATTTCCAGCGCACGGGAATCATCAGGCTTTCCGCGAACAGGGTAGCCGCGTCCAGGTCGTCCGGATATTTCTGCATCAGGGCGTGCATGGCCGCGGTGTAGGCCTCGGGGTTGCCGTAGTCGGGGCACCATTTTGCCGCGGCTTCAAGATAGGCTCGCTCGCGCTCAGGCGCCGCCGCGATTTTCAGCCCGGCCTCCGCGGCGGCGCACGATGCCTTGATGTCGTAGGTCGGCTCGCCATCCATATTTACGTATGGCCCCTGGGCCATCGCCATTCCCCAGTAGCCCATGGCGGCCTGCGGATCGAGTTCGGTCACCTTGCGAAAGGAGCGCAAGGCTTCGTAGCGGTTGAATCCGTACATGAGCGCGAGTCCCTGGTCAAAGTACTTCTGCGCTTCGGGATTGGCCGTGTGGATGGGGTGTTTCCAGATCCCCAGACCGGGGTAGAGAGCAACCGGCTTTTCGGCCGCCATTTCGTGATGCTGGGCAGAGGCCAGCGCCACGGCAAACAGGAAAACAGACAGCAATCGCATAGCATCCCTCGCCGATATATTACGTTATGCCGATTAACGCGGATTCGCCCTCCCAATCGGCTCTTCAATTCCGTTACACTCGTGATTCCAGTTACGATGCCCAGCCAAGCTCGAGGCCCGTCCGCGCCGGTGCTCAACACCAATATCTTCGAGGCCTTTGCGTCCACTGCGAAGCGTTTCGCAGAACGCCTCGCACTGGTTTCCCGCCACCAGAACCTGCGCCTTACCTGGGGTGATCTGGCGCGCGAAGTGGACACCGTGGCGGCGGGACTCGCGGGACTTGGCTTGGCGCCGGGCGACCGCATCGGCGTCTGGTCGCCGAACTGCCACGAGTGGCTGCTGCTCCAGCTTGCGGCGGCGCGCTGCGGGCTGGTGCTGGTCAATCTCAATCCGGCCTACCGCTCGCACGAGATGCGCTATGTGATCCAGCGCAGCCGCATGCACGCGCTGTTTCTTTGGGAGAAGGACGAGCGCGGCGATTACCTGGCCATCCTGGCGGACGCGCGCGACGGGCACCAGGACGAACTGCGCCACGTGATCGGTATCGGGCAGGATTCGTGGCGCCGGATGCTCGCCTCGCCCGGCCCGCTGCCGGAGTCCACACCGGCGCCTTCGAACGTCGCCAACATTCAGTACACCTCCGGCACGACGGGCAACCCCAAGGGCGTTCTACTGACGCATCACAACCTGGTGAACAACGGCGCTGTCATTGCGGGGGGATTTCTTGCCACCGAGCGCGACCGCATCTGCCTTCCTGTTCCGCTGTACCATTGTTTCGGCTGCGTCATCGGCGCGATGACCTGGATTCTCACCGGCGCTGCGATGGTGCTTCCCTCGGCGCGCTTCGATGCGCTGGCGGTCCTCGAAGCCATCGATGCCGAAGAGTGCACGATGGTCTACGGGGTGCCGGCCATGTTCATCGCGGAACTCGAGCATCCCGAATTCCCGCGCTTTCTCCTCACCAGCCTGCGCACCGGCATGATGGCGGGATCACCGTGTCCCATCGAAGTGATGAAGCGAGTGATGACGGACATGCACTGCCCGGGCATAATCATCGGGTACGGGCAAACAGAAAGCTCGCCCATCGTCACCATGTCCAAGCTGGACGATCCGGTGGAGAAGCGGGTGGGCACGGTGGGCGTGGCGATGCCCAATACCGAGGTGAAGATCGTCTCCACCGAGGATGGCGAAACCGTAGCCTATGACGAGGAAGGCGAACTCTGCGCGCGCGGCTACATGGTGATGAACGGTTACGACGGCGATCCGGAAACGACAGCCGCCACCATCGACGCGCAGGGATGGCTGCACACCGGCGACTTGGCGCGCATGCAGCCCGACGGCTACATCCGGATCACCGGACGCGCCAAAGATACCATTATTCGAGGCGGCGAAAATATCTCACCCAGGGAGGTGGAGGAGTTCCTCCATACGCATCCCAAGATTGCGGATGTGCAGGTGGTGGGAGTGCCCGACCGGCGCTTGGGGGAGGCGGTGGCCGCCTGGATCCGGCTGCGCGCCGGAGAAACGGCCACCGAAGAGGAATTCCGGCAATTTTGCCGCGGGCAGATCGCGCACTTCAAGATCCCGCAATACATCCGCTTCGTCGATTCCTTTCCGACGACCATCTCGGGCAAAGTGCAGAAATTCCGCATGCGCGAACACGAGATTCAGAAGCAGAACGCTGCGCCCGGGGCGTCCTGACGCACTGGCGCGCCTGCTTGGCGCCTATCACTACGGCATCCCGCCTACCGACGCGCGCACGTTCGCGGCGGCTTCGTGCGCGGTGGTCCTGATCGCCTTCCTCGCTTTGAGCGTTCCCGCCGCGCGCACCGCGAGACGCGCCGGGGCGGTCGAATGCCTGCGCGCGCTGTAGGGCGAACCTACGCCTGCTCGAGGGTCGCGATGTCGAGTTTCTTCATCGGCAACAGGACTTTCATCACTCGATTCGCCCGCTCCGGATCCTGCATCAGCTTGCTGAGCACTGTGGGAACGATCTGCCACGACAGGCCATACTTGTCCTTGAGCCAGCCGCACTGAAGCCCTTCGCCGCCCTCGGAGAGCTTCGCCCAAAGCTCGTCGATCTCCTGCTGCGTTTCGCAATTCACCACCAGCGAAATAGCTTCGGTGAACTTGAAGTGGGGGCCACCATTCAGGGCGATGAACTGTTGCCCCTCGAGCCTGAAAACCACAGTCATCACGCTGCCCTTGGGACCGGGCCCGCTATCTCCGTATCGCGTCGTCGTATCGATTTTCGAATTCTTGAAAATGGAGGTGTAGAAACGGGCCGCTTCTTCCGCCTGGTTGTCGTACCAAAGAAACGGCGTGATCTTCTGAATGGACTGACTCATGGGGTGTCTCCGGAATTGAAGGTCGTGTCCGATGGGCCGCAAACCCGATTCTACGCGAGCATCCGCTTGAATCCGGAGCGGCCAATCGCCGAGTTGGAAGCAAACATCCTTTTCCGGGAATTCGAGTGTTCCGAAACCGTACGGTGGAGATTGACAGAACCTCCGGGAGCGGGTCAGCGCGACTGGTAAGGGCCGTGAACCGACTTCACCCGGTAGGTCTCCGCGGAATCGTCCAGGATGATGACGCGGAACGTGTCGCCGCCCGGATCCACACGCACGACGATGTGGCCCTGGGCGCTCTTGAGGCGGTCGAGCAGCGGGCCGATGACGAGCCGGTTGGCCTCGAGCATGTTGGTGGCGAACACGTCGCGCGGGCCGGGATAGAGGCTTTCCGAGTACATTCTTTCGAGCACGTCGTGACCGGGATGGTCGGCGGACCAGACGGGAATGATGAAGACCTGCGGGCGCAGCGAGGCCACGAAAAACGCATTTTGGGAATCGCGATTCCCGTGGTGATTGAGGACGCTGACTTCCACCGGACCCACCGCCTGGGCCACCGGTGTCTCCATGTCGTGCCAGGGCGGCGCGCCTTCGCGGTGCACGCCGGGGATGTCGCCGCCGCTATAGAAATCGAACCGGCCATAGCTGATGCGGATTCCCATGGAGCACATGTTCTCGGTGGGATAGTTGGCGGGCTTCAGGTCCGCGACGCGGGGATGATAAGCGCGGGTGTTGGTTCCGACGCCGGTCCAGACCTCGCCATTCGCGTCGATGTTACGAACCTCGAAATTAGGGTACTTCCCACGGTCGCGGCGCAGTACGATCTGGTCGTTGCGCCCCGGCTTCAATCGTTCCACCTGCATGCCGTTGTTCTTCCGCTGCCATTCGAGAAAGGCGCGGTAGTTGGCGACGCCCGCGCCGGTGAGCGGCGCAGGGTAGTTGTAGTCGGGCCAGCCGCGGTCCAGCATGAGGCGGATCGGAATCAGGTCGCCGACCTCGGTGATGCCGGTGAGTTTGTAGCCGCCACGGGCGGTTTTCGAGGACGGCGTAGGGCCGCCCATGTGGTCGTCGTGGAAGTGGGTCAGGAATCCGTAGTCGAGAGCGGGGGAGGCGTCGTGGGCCAGCATGTGGCGAATGTAGCGGGCGATCCACTCGCCCGGCGTGCGGGAGGCGTCCGGCCTGGGCGGCGTCCCGCGCGGTGGGGGATTGCCGCCGTCGCCGGCATCCAGCAGCATGGTGGTGCCATCGGGAAAAACCAGGAAGGCGGAATTGCCGCGGCCGGTGTCGATCTGGTGGATGTCGAGGATTCCGGGCGTCCACGGAGGAAGGGGCTGGCCCACCTGCTGCGCGGAACAGGAAGCCGCCAGGAGAGCCAGAATGGCAAGCATTCGCATCGTTCCGACAGTGTATCGCGGGCGGCGCGCGATGGGCGGACTCGCCGATCCCAATTCGCCGGCCGCTTGTTTACGGCGCTTCATGGCGGTAGACTTCGGCCATGAGAGAAGCAATTGTTTGCATTCTGTTTCTCTTGTGGTGCGGACCGCTCATGCCACAGTCCGAACAGGCCGCACCGTCCGGACAGCCGGTGCCACCCGGTTGGAAAATCATCAAGGACGCCAAGAGCGTCTGCCAGATCTCCGTGCCGCCGGACTGGACTCCCATGGACGCGAGCACCGGGGCCGCCATCTTTCAGGACACCACCACGGCCATCGCGGTGGTCACCAGCCAGCCCGAGCAGAAATTTCAGCCGCTGACGGAGACCCTCCAGAGACTGCTGGGCGTGCGCAAGGAGAAGCTGTTTGAGAATACGGCCAAAAGGGTCTTTTACCAGGACCGGGTTTCCAGCAACACCGATGAGCCGAACGCCTTGGGCGCCAGCGTGCCGGGAAATGCCGGTACGTGCAGTTGCCGTGTGACTTTTCTTCCCGCGGTGACGGCGGAGACGGCCAAAAAGATCGCCATGAGCCTGTCCCCCGCTCCGGCCGCACAATAGCTATCCACTTCCTCCACGAAACGGTGATACATTCAGGACAATGAGGCCCTGAATGAAGAAACCCGACCAACCGACCAGCGGCGTAAGCCGGAGACGCTTTTTCAACTCCGTCGCCGCCGGAGCCACCGAGGCCGCGTTATTAACGCTGCCCCAGGAGGCCGGCGCGCAGGAAATCGTGGGCGACAACCTGGTTAAGGTTGTCCTCAAAGTCAACAACGAATCCCATATCGTGATGGTGGAGCCCCGATGGACGCTGCTGCACGTGCTGCGGGAGCGGCTTGAATTGACCGGGACCAAGCCAGGCTGCGAGCGCGGCGAATGCGGAGCGTGCACGGTCCTGATCGACGGGGTTTCGCGCTACTCCTGCATGACGCTGGCGCTCGAGGCCGCGGGCAAGGAGATCACCACTATCGAGGGCCTGATGGCCGGCACGGAACTCGGGCCCGTGCAGCAGGCGTTCCGCGAAGAAGACGCTTACCAGTGCGGGTATTGTACCTGCGGCCAGATCGTGAACGTGGAGGGGCTGTTGCGCAAGAATCCCGAGCCCAGCATGGAAGAGATCCGCGAAGGCGTGAGCGGCAATCTTTGCCGCTGCGGCGCCTACGCCCACATATTCAAAGCGGCCGAGCGCGCGGCAGCGCTCAAGAAAGCGGAGAGGTGAGCCGTGGCGGAAACCAATCCCAAACCGTGGGGCGAAACCAAGGTCGTCGGTAAGCCGGTTCCGCGCGTGGACGCGTTCGAACGGCTGAGCGGAAAGGCGGTGTACCCGCTGGACCTGATGCTGCCCGACATGCTGTACGGGGCGACGCTGCGGTGTCCGCATCCGCATGCCATGGTCAAGAAAGTGGACTTGGCGAAAGCGCGGGAGATGCCCGGCGTGCGCGCCATTCTGTCGGACGCGGATCCGGAGGCGAATATCGCCTGGTACGGCACACTGGCGGGGCGGCCCGTCAGCCGGCTGTTCGATCCGCATTGCCGCTACGAGGGCGAAGAGATTGCTGTGGTGGCGGCGGAGAATCCGCAGCAGGCGTGGGACGCGGTGCGCGCCATCGCGGTGCAGTACGAAACGTTGCCGTTCGTCGCCGACATGGAAGCGGCCCTCAAGGAGGGCGCACCCGCGGTCCACGAGGGCGGCAACCGGTCCGGGAGGCCGACGCAGGTTAACCGCGGCGACGTGGACAAGGGCTTTGCGGAAGCCGATGCGGTGGTCGAAGAGAGTTTCGAGACCAGTTGTGAAATCCACGCCCCGATGGAAGTTCACGGATCGACCGCCAGGTGGGATGGCGACGTACTGACGGTGTGGGACTCGACACAGGGCGTCTTCGCCGTGCAGAACTCGATGGCCAGCGCGCTCCGCATGCCGCTCAGCAAGGTTCGTGTAATCGGACATTACATGGGCGGCGGTTTCGGCAGCAAACTCGGATTGAACAAACACACAGTGATGGCGGCGCTGCTCGCCAGGAAGACGCGGCGGCCGGTCAAACTCTTTCTTACGCGCGAAGAGACGTTTCTCTGCATGGGGAACCGGCCTGCCCACAACCTGCGCGTCAAGGCGGGCGTGAAGAAGGATGGCACCCTGACGGCGCTCCAGTTGACCGGCACGGGCGAAGTGGGCGCATATCCTGGCGGATCCTCGGCCGCCTACCAGTTCATGGACCTGTACACATGCCCAAATGTGCGGATCAACGAAGTCTCGGCCATGATCAACGCGGGCCAGGCTCGCGCATTCCGCGCGCCCGGTTATCCCCAGGGCAACTGGGCCCTCGAGCAGATCATGGATTCGCTGGCCGGGAAGATCGGCATGGATCCGGTGGAATTGCGGCTCAAGAACGTCTCCATGCTTTGCCAGGTGGAGCAGAACAAGCCCTATACATCGAACGGACTGCCGCAATGCCTGACTGAAGGGGCGAAGGCGTTTGGATGGGAGCAGGCGCGCGCGCAGGCAAAGCCTTCGGGTCCCGTGGTGCGCGGCGTGGGCATGGCAGCGGGGATGTGGGGCTCTCCGGGCCGGCCGCCATCGACCGCGATCGTCCGTTTCTACCCGGACGGCAGCGTCAACCTCAACATGGGCGCGGCCGACCTCGGCACCGGCACCAAGACTGTGATGGCGATGGTGGTGGCCGAGGAACTGGGAGTGCCGGTCGAGCGGATCGGCGTGGAAAACGCGGACACCAAAACCACGCAGTTCACCGGCCCCAGCGGCGGCAGCAAGACGGTGATGGCGGATTCGCCGGCGGTGCGCGCGGCGGCGCTCGATGTGAAAGCGCAGTTGCTGGCATTGGCCGCCGAACAGCTCAAGGTCGCGCCCGAGTCGCTGACGCTCGAAAACGGCGAGATCTCGGGTCCGGGCGGCACCCCCAAAGTGGCTGTCACGGCCCTTTCCGCATTACGGTCGCAGCAGGTAGTGGTTGGAGTCGGCATTCGCGGACCCAACCCTACGGATAAGGCGATCCGTCCGTTCGCCGCGCATTTCGCCGAGGTGGAAGTGAACACGCGCACGGGCGAAATGCGGGTGGTGCGCATGCTGGCCGCGCACGATAGCGGGCGCGTGATGAACCTGCTCACCTACCGCAACCAGGTGTTCGGCGGTCTCACCATGGGGATCGGCTTCGGCCTGACCGAGCAGCGCGTCATGGACGGGCCGACCGGCAAAATGGCGAACGCCAATTTGCACGACTACAAGATACCGACCGCGAAGGACGTGCCGGCGGATCTTTCCGTGGTGCCCATCGACCCGCACGATCACGAGTGCGACACCACCAGCACCAAGGGGCTCGGCGAACCGGCCACCATTCCGGCGGCCGCGGCAATCGCCAACGCGTTTTATCATGCAACCGGTTTGCGTGCGACCGCGGCGCCCATGACGCCGGCCCGAATCGTCGCGCTGCTGGCCGGCGGAAGGAATCGGGGTTAGCCATGACGCACCAGTTTTCCTATAAGCGGGCAGCCACATTGCAGGAAGCGGTAGCCGCGTCGGCGCGCCCCGACGCGCGCCTGCTCGCCGGCGGGACGGACCTGCTCGGGTGCCTGCGCGACGAAGTCTTCAACGCCAGTACGGTAGTAAGCATCAGCGGCCTCAAGCAGCTCAAGGGAATCTCCGCCAGGACCGGCGGGGGCCTGCGCATCGGCGCTCTGGCCACGCTGACCGAGGTAGCGGAAAACAAGCGCGTGCTGGAGGCGTATCCGGTTCTGGCGCAGGCCGCGGCCGCCGCGGCCAGTCCGCAACTCCGCAACCAGGGCACCATCGGGGGCAACATCTGCCAGCGGCCGCGGTGCTGGTATTTTCGCGGCGACTTTCCCTGCTTCCGCAAGGGAGGCGCGAACTGTTTCGCTTTGCAGGGCGAAAACGAGTTCCACGCTATTTTCGGCGGCGACCCGTGCTATATCGTCCATCCCTCCGATACCGCGCCCGCGCTGGTGGCGCTGGACGCAAAGGTGACGGTGGCCGGGCCGAAAGGAACCCGAACGATACCGCTCTCTTCCTTCTTCGTGCTGCCCAAGGACGATTTTCTGAAAGAGAACGTCCTGGTGCCTGGTGAGGTGGTGACCGAAGTTCTGCTGGACGCACCGCAACCTGGCACCATGAGCAAATACCGCAAGGTGCGGGAACGCGGCGCGTTCGATTTTGCCGTGGCCGGCGCGGCGGTAGTGGTCAGGGTCGCGGCCGGCAAGGTGGCCGCCGCTCGCGTGGTGCTGAGCGGCGTGGCGCCTGCTCCGTGGCGCTGCGAGGATGCGGAGAAGGCGTTGGTTGGCAAGGCCCTGGATGCGGAGACGGTGGCTGCCGCGGCCGGCGCGGCCGTGAAGGGCGCGGCCCCGCTCAGCGCCAACGCCTACAAAGTACCGATGGTTCGGGGCGTGCTCGAGGAGATCCTCACCGGACTCGCGTAGTTACAGATTTTCAAGCCGCGTGTCGGCATCGCCGAAACGGTCGAGCTTGACACCCATCCGGTCCATGATGGAAAGGAACAGGCTGCACGTCTTGCGCTTGTCGTTCCCGGCGTTCAGGTAATCGAGCGAACGGCCGGTTTCGAGCGTGCCGCCTAGGCCGCCGGCCAGTACGATCGGCAGGCGCGAGTTGTCGTGCTTGCTGCCGGACCACATGTTCGAGAGAAACATCAGGCACGAATTATCGAGGACCGTGCCGTTGCCCTCGGGCATCGTGTCCAGTTTCGCGGCCAGGTACGCGAGCTGGCTCAGGTGGAAGCGCGCGATCCGTTCGTAGCCCTCCGACAGGTTGTTGTGGGATGCGGCGTGGTGCCCTTCCCGCACGTTCAGGAACGGGTAGTACATGGCCGAAAGGTCGCGCGCAAGCAGGAGCGTGGCGACGCGGGTCTTGTCGGTTTGGAAGGCGATGGCGATGATGTCGCACATCAGCCGCGCATGCTCCCGGACGTCTTCCGGCAGGCCGTTCGCCGGGCGGTCCATCGTAAACACGGGCTGGTTTTTTTGTTTCGCCAGCGCGTCGGCCTTGTCCTTGCTCTTGCGCATGCTGTCCACGCGCATTTCCACTTCTCGCACGCTGGTGAGATATTCGTCCAGTTTGGACTTGTCGCCGCTGCTGACCTTGCGGGTGAGCGCTTCGGCGCGCTCCTTCACCCGGTCCAGGATGCTGAGGTTGCGCAGGCTTCCGCGGTTCTCGAACAGGTTGTCCCAGGCGAGCGAAGGATAGACCTCGTTGGGCACCGGCGAATCCGGCGTTTGCCAGGAAATGTGCGAGCTGTACGCCATCGAGTAGTTGGTTTCGTGGAACCCCGTCATGGGCTGTTCGCACGCCAGCACCATGCTCGCCAGCGCGGTATCCTGACCCACCCGGCTTGCGATCATCTGGTCCACCGTGACGCCCGCGCGGATGATCGGCCCCTTCTGAATCTCGGCGCCGTTGAGCAGGCTGCCCGTCATCGCCGGGTGAATGCCGTGACCGGTCGCGGGCTTATTATAGAGCCCGTTGATGACGTTGATCTTCTTCTTGAGCGGCTCCAGCACGCTCAGCGTTTGGCTGAGTTTCATGTCGGCGCCCGACCCTTCCGAACCCCACTGCTGTTCGTTTACGCCGTTGCCCATGAACAGCACCGCGAAACGTTTCGGGAACGCAGACGCGCCGGCGGCAGTCTCCGCCCCGGCGCACAGCGACTCGAGCCACGGCAGTGCCATGGTGACGCCCGCGCCGCGCAGCACGGTGCGGCGGGAGATGCGGCTCGCGAGGGAAGGGGTTCGATCGGCCATTTCATTCACCTTTCTGTTCTTTGAGGTCCGGGTTTCGCCTGTTCAGAAATTGCGGGCTGGAGACGATGGCTTCCACCAGCGCGCTGAACCGGTAGTTCTCGGCGATGAGCTTGCTTCGCATCCGTTCGAGGAACGGCTCGTCGGAGAGCATCAGCGAGCGGTTCAGGGCGTACACCGTCACTTTCCGGCAGAGGTTGTCGATAAAATCGTTTTGCCGGTTGGCGCGAATGTAGGTTTCAAGACCCTCGAGTCCGCTGCCCTCGCTGCCGCCGGGGAAGGACGCGTGAACATCCACGGGATGGCCGCCCAGATCCCTGGCGCGGCGCTCGCCCACCGGGCCGTAGTTTTCAAATGTCAATCCGAAGGAATCGAATCGCGCGTGGCACGAGGCGCAGACAGGGTTTTCGCGATGCTTCGCCAGCATGTCCCGCAGCGGCAATTCAAGTTTCGACTCGTCCTTTGGCAGTTCGGGCACCGATGCCGGCGGCGGCGGAATCACTTCGCCCAACACCCGGCGCGCTACCCAATATCCGCGCTTCACCGGACTCGTGCGCAGCCCGGGAGCGTTCTGGGTCAGGAATACGGCCATGGGAAGAATGCCGCCGCGGCCGTAGTCGCGCGCATTGTCCACCCGGATCCACGCATCGGGCTTGATGGCAAGGTCCGGCATGCCGTAATGGCGGGCGAGAACCGGATTGACGAAGGTATAGTTCGCGTAGAGCAGGTCGAGCACGGAGCGGTCGTTGCGGACTACGTCGTCGATGAAGCGGACCGGCTCCTGGAACATGGCTTCGCGCAGTTCGTTGGTGAAGCTCGGGAAGCGTTCCCGATCCACGCCGTTATGATCTTCGAAGCGCCGGAAGTCCAGCCAGTTGCCACCGAACTCAGTGGCGAAGCCGCCCGCCCGTTCGTCCTTCAACATGCGGCGCGCCTCCGCCACGAGCACGGCCGGGTTGCGTAATTCGCCGGCGGCGGCGCGCGCCAGCAGTTCGTCATCCGGCATGCTGGACCAGAGAAAGTAGCTGAGCCGGCTGGCCAGCGCGTAATCGGAAAGCGGCTCGGCGGCGGTCGATTTGGCGGACGCGGTCTGTGCAGCCGCCTTCCGCGCCGGAGCCTGGAAGGCCGCGGCCCGCGCACGCGGTTGCGCGGCGCGCGACGGAGCGGCGGGCCCGGGCGCGGCATCCACCAGGTCGATGCGATAGCAGAAATCGGGCGAGACCAGGATGCTCACGAGGGAATCGCGCATGGCCTCTTCGTGCGTCAAACCGTTCTTGTCGCGCAACTCGCGATAGTAGGCGAGAATGTCGTTGCGTTCGGCTGGCTGGAGCGGCCGGCGATAGGCGCGCGCGGCGAACTTGACCAGCGCGTCCAGTTGGCGAGGCTCGGCTTCGAGCCGCGCCCGCTCCACCCAGCGGATGGTGGCGTTCACGCGCTCGAAATGTTCGTTGATGGCCTGAATGGAAATCGGGTTGTTGCCGCCCGCCTGGGCCTTCGCCAGGTACTGGCCGCGCAGCCCGAAGATGATCGCCTCGGAGGTGATCTCTTTGTCGGAAGGCCTGACGCTGCCGCTCTCCCGGCCCATCCCGCGAACTTCGCCGCTCTGGTTGAAAAAATATTGGACGTAGGTCCGCGTGGTCTGGTCGCCCACCAGGTCGAACTCTTCCCACAACTCGTCCAGTTCCTTTTTGCCCTTCTCGTCGAGGATCAGTTCCTGAAGCGGCGTGTCGTCGCGGAAGTAGCCCATCACGTTGTGGTAGCCGGCGCTGAGCAGGCGGCCTTTGTCCACGGCGTCGATGGGGTAGAACCGGCCTCGTTCTTTGACGTAGAAAACGTCGGGGAACACGTTGCTGAAACGGGCAAACGCGGCTTCGTAGCGCTCGCGTTCGGCGGCCGGGATCAACAGGTCCGGATCTTCGCGCCGCGCTTTCAGGGCGGCGGCCGTGGCGCGCCGAACCTGTTGCTGCTCACTGCCGCCGAAGGTCGGACCCTGCGTCATCACGGGGCCGTCGGCCGGCTCGTTTTCGGTGCGCAGCGCGGCGGGGTCGAACTGGCGGCGGTGCGAGGCGAACTGACGCAGTTTCCAGTTCATCAACGGCTGGGATGTGGCGCTCAAACCCTGCACCGGCGGACTCGAGAACGTCATGGCGGTGTTGGTGCGGATGCGGACCACGAAATCGCGCATGGCCGCGCAGGCAGGGCGTACCAGATCGGGTTGGTCGCCTTGCGGCGCCGGCAGGGCCCGGAACATCGCCTGTAACTTCGCGAGGGGTCCCACTTCCTCACCAGGTTGCTCGAGCGCCTCCCGGATCATGGCCAGATATTTCGGGCTCACCTTGGTTTCCGCGGCGATGGACGCCAGGGTGGCCTTCGGCTTTCCCAGTGCCGCGCGGTAGCGGTATATCCACAGAGCGCGGAAATAGTCGGCATAATCGGTGGGCTGCCGCTCGTAGAAATCCACGATCCGCTGAATGCAGTATTTTTCGCGATCCGTTTCCACCAGCATGGGAAATGCAGCGAAAGCGAAGCCGTCCGGCTTCAGCACCATGTGGTCGGCGATTTCCCGTCCGGCTTGCAGATACTTCGCCATCAGCGCCGGAGACATCGAAAGGGACTCGCCGGAATTATCGAATCCCGCCTGGTTGGCCGGATCCACGGGGAATTCGCGGGTGGGTTTCAGATCCACCCCGGTCAGGTCGCGAATCGTGTAATTGTATTCGGAGTTGCTCAAACGCCGGGCCAGCACCAGTCCGGGATCGCCGTCGTTCTTCTTCGCCTCCTGGGCACGCACCGCGTCGATCCACGCGATCACCTGCCGTCGCGCCTCCTCGGGCGGCTGCGGCATCGGCTTGGGAGGCATCTCTTTGGCGGATAGCCGGCCCCGCAGTAACATCCAGTGGGAGAAGTCGCGAACCACGGCCGCGCGCGTCGTGTACTGCTTCAGGTCGAGTTGCGCCGCAGGCGACGATCCGCTATGGCAGCCCAGGCAGTAAGTATTGAGCAAAGGACGAACCTTCTGCGCAAACTCCTTATCGAGGCCCGCATCGGCGGACTGCGCTACGCATAAGGCGGGTGCAAGGGACAACAGGGTAAACAGATAGCAGGCACGTGACATGAAAGAGCGCCGGAACCCAAATGAATTTCAGACAGCACAGGCAGCCCGCCCGCACGGCGGACGAACAGTAGCTATATCTTATCGATTCCTGGAGTTAAGTCAACTACGAGGCGTATCGTCGCGGTCTTTTTCCTCCGAAATTATGGCGTCAGCGCACACAACTTGGCGGTGGGTCCCCATCCCGTTGACTTGGACTCCGAAATACCCTAACGTTGCAAGCGAAACATGTTCCTGAAAACTGTGTTGCCGGTCGCCATCGGGATAGTGGCGCTCGTGCTGGCGGCAGCCAAGCCGCCGGAGGTTCTCAAACTCGAAGGCGACATTGAACAGGTGCACGACCCGGTAATCGTCAAATGCAAGGACACTTATTACGTGTTCTGCACCGGCGGGCGCGGGGGAGTCATTCCGATCCGCACTTCAAAGGACCTGGTGCATTGGACCAACGCCGGCACCGTTTTCGACAAGCTGCCGGAATGGGCAACCAAAGAAATTCCGGGCGGCAGGGGCGCATGGGCGCCGGATATCTCGTATTACGGCGGCAAGTATCACCTCTACTATTCGGTCTCCACCTTTGGCAGCCGCAACTCCGTCATCGGCCTCGCCACTAACACGACCCTGGACCAGCAGGACCCCGCCTACAAGTGGGAAGACCAGGGAATGGTGCTGCGGTCGTTTCAGGAAAAGGACGACTGGAACGCGATCGACCCGAACCTGGTAGTCGAAAACGACAAGAGCGTCTGGCTGGACTGGGGCAGTTTCTGGGGTGGGATCAAAATGAAGCGGATCGATCCGGCCACCGGAAAGCCGGTCGCCGGTGACGACACGATGTACTCGCTGTGCAGCCGCCCGCGCGAGCAGCCGGTTGGCGGGTCGGTGGAGGCGCCGTTCATCGTGAAGCACGCCAACTACTGGTACCTGTTCGTTTCCTACGATCGCTGCTGCCGCGGCGCGAACAGCACGTACAACGTAGTGGTGGGCCGTTCGCCTGCGATTACCGGGCCGTACATCGACCGTGCGGGCAAGAGCCTGACGGAAGGGGGCGGCACGCCCGTGATCGCTGCCACCACTCCCAACTGGCGAGGACCGGGGCACGAAGCCGTGTTGCAGGAGCCGGGCCAGGACTATCTCGTCTTCCACGCCTATCACGGCACCACGGGCCGGCCCTTCCTGCAGATTTCCACCATGAACTGGGAGGACGGCTGGCCGCAGGTGGGAGCGCTGCCCTAATCCGGCTTACAGCATGAGCACGGCCGCGCCGTCGATAGCGTTGCCCTTTACGGCGGCCAGCGCTTCGTTCGCCTGGTCCAGCGGGAAGGTGGTCACCTTGGGCCTCAGCCCGATGCGAGCCGCGATGTCCAGGAAGTCGCGGGCATCGTCGCGAGTCATATTGGCCACGCTGCGAAGCTGGCGCTCCCCCCATAGCAGGCTGTCGTAGTCGAACTCCGGAATGCGGTCGAGGTGGATGGCGTTGATGGCCACCACGCCGCCCTTGCGCAGGCTGGAGAGGGCGGCCACCACCACGTCGCCACTGGGAGCGAACGTGACGGCGCGATCGAGTTCCACCGGAGGCCGGTCGGTTTCGCTGCCCACCCATGCGGCTCCGAGGGAAGCGGCCAGCCGGCGGTGCGGTTCGCCGCGGGTGGACACATACACTTCGCATTTCCAGGCATGCAGCACCGCGATGGCCAGGTGGGCCGAAGCCCCGAAGCCGAACAACCCCACTCGTTCGCCCGGTTGGACGCCTGCAACGCGCAGGCTGCGAAAGCCGATGATTCCCGCGCACAGCAGCGGCGCAGCCTGCACGTCGTCCAGCGCCGGCGGCAGAGGAAAAACGAAATCCGCGCGCGCGGCGGCGAATTCGGAGTACCCGCCGTTCACGGTATAGCCGGTGAATGTCGGAGAGTCGCAGAGATTTTCCGTGCCGCGGCGGCAGTAGGGGCATGTGCCGTCTGTGCCGCCGATCCAGGAGACTCCCACCCGCGTGCCGATTGGAAGCGCGGAGGTGGCGCCGCCGGCGACTTCTCCCACGATCTGGTGCCCGGGAACCAGCGGGCGGAGGCGTGGCGGCAGTTCGCCCTCCACGATATGGAGGTCGGTGCGGCAGACGCCGCAAGCGCGCACGCGAATCAGAACCTGATCGGGCGTGAGTTCGGGACGCGGCATTTCGCCGATTTCGAGCGGCCGGTTTTCGATTTGTCCCGGTGCATGAAGAATCGCGGCGCGCATAGGCCCTCTTTCTCACGCTAGCGCAGAAGGCAATATACTGTGGAGCGTGATTTACCGAATCTGGACATGCTGGCTGATTCTGCCCGCCTTTGCGGCTAATCCTCCCGCGAGTTTCACGGAGCACACGATCGCCGGCGATCTTCGCGGCGGTTATCACCTGGTCATCTACCGACCTCAATGGCGACGGCAGGCCGGACATCGTCGCCCTCGCGAGCGGCATGAGCGAACTCGTCTGGTATGAGAATCCGGGCTGGCAGCGTCACGTCATCGCCTCCGGCATGGCGCGCATGATCAACTGCACCGTCCTTCCGGCGGAGGATGGAAAGACGCTCGAGATGGTGGTAGCCAGTGAGTTCTCGAATCAGGCCAAGGACAGCCCCGGCAAAGTGGAGGTGTTCCGGTCCGGCGAAGACCCGCGCCAGCCGTGGACGGGCAAGGAGATCGACCGGCTGCCGACCTCACACCGCTTGCGCACGGCGGACATCGACGGCAGCGGGAGGAGAGTAGTGATTAACGCCGCGCTCACCGGAGCCAACGCGGCGGCGCCGGATTATCGCGACCAGACGCCGCTCGTCTTCTATCGTCCGGGCGAATGGAAACGTCAACCGATCAGTGACGAGAATAGCGGCGTGGTGCACGGCATCTTCGTCGTGGACTGGGATGGCGACGGCCGCGACGATATCCTGACCGCGAGCTTTACGGGAATTCACCTGTTCCGCTTCGGAAAAGACAGCCGCTGGACCCGCACGGAGATCGCGAAGGGCGATCCGGCGCCGTGGCCCAAATCGGGATCGAGCGATGTGGCGGTGGGACGCGCCGGAGCGCGATTTCTGGCAGCAATAGAACCGTGGCACGGCAACCAGGTGGCGATCTACCGCCAGGCATCGGGCCGCGAGTGGACGCGGCAGGTGATCGACACATCCCTGGTGGACGGCCACACGATTCTCGCCGCCGACCTGAACGGCGACGGCGTGGACGAGGTCATCGCCGGATACCGTGGGCAGGGCCGGAGCGTGAACCTCTACTACGGCAGCGCCGGCGGTTCGGAGTGGTCCAAACGCCCCCTCGACAGCGGTGGCATGGGCGCGGCGGCCTGCGCGGTGGCCGACCTCAATGGCGACGGCCGTCCGGATATCGCCTGCATCGATTCGACGCGGCTCAAATGGTACGAAAACGTGCCGCCGAAGTGAGCGCCCGAGGCCACGCCGATTTCCATTGCTAAGGGAGGCTCCCAGGACTAGAATCGTGGGTGGAGGGCATCGAGATGCGTATATCTTTGATGTCGATCCCGCTTTTGTTTGCGTTCGCCATTCCGGCGAACCCTCAATCCCCTTCTGTGATGCCCCTGATGAGCTCGGTTGAGCCCGTGTCCGCGCGTGGCGGCGACCTGGTAACTGTGCAGGGGACGAATCTTGGTCAGGACCGCGTTGCCGAGTTATACCTGACCGATGGCAAGGTCGACGTGAAGATGGAGATCGTGGAACAGACCGCCACGTCGATCAAATTCAAACTGCCCGTGGAGGCCAAACCCGGACGGTTCGCGCTCATGATCCTCACCAGGGATCAAAACCCGAAATTGATCGAGCAGCCGGTGAAACTAACCGTAGAGCCGCAGACCACCAGCGCGGCCGAGAGGCTAGAACGCCATGTTTGACAGTCTGGATGAACAAATCAAGCACGACGATGCCGTGGAAACGTCCCGCAACGAACGCATTGTAAAGGGCGTGGTGATAACGGTCCTTTCGGTGCTGGTCTTTGGCGGGATCTTCATGGCAGTTCGCCTGTTGGAATAACAACCGCGTGAAAGCGCCTTGACGGGAATGCATCGAACACGGCAGCCGGTGGTGGTTCGTACCTGGCTGGCAGGAAAGCCGCGAAAGCCGCGGCCGCAACAGGTCGCACGGCCAGGCAGCGCGAAGCCGAAGCGGTGACCGTGTTCGCGGAAAGGTGAGGTCTTTTTATGCCTGCCGCGAAACTGAAGGAACTTCTCGATTCCGAGCACGTGAAGTACACGACCATTCGCCATTCGGCAGCCTATACGTCCCAGGAGATCGCGTCGCTCGCGCATATCCGGGGAAAGGAACTGGCCAAGACGGTGATGGTGAGGGTGGATGAAAAACGGATGGTCATGGCCATCCTGCCGGCATCCTGCCGCATCGACCTCGACGAACTCGGCAAAGCGGTGCGCGCCGGCTCGGTTGCGCTTGCCACCGAAGCCGAATTTCGCGGCCGGTTTCCGGATTGCGAAACGGGCGCGATGCCACCGTTCGGCAATCTCTACGGGATGCCGGTCGTCGCCGACGCCGCTTTGACCGAAGACGCAGAAATCGCTTTCAACGCCGGCTCCCATAGTGAGCTGATCCGCATGTCGTACAGGGATTTTGAGCGGCTGGTCCATCCCTCTATAGCCTGCTTCTCGCAACGGCCGTGACCGGTGGCGGAGCGCCGTTTTCGCGCTCCGCCGGTCGTTGCCAAAAGAACGTGCCGCGCCGCCCGCAGCTTACACTTACGCTCCAGTTTTGATAACCTGCCAACCGGGCAGGAAAACAGCTATGAACTTTTCCAATCGGCACACGACTACTCTGGCGGCGCTTTTCGTCGCCCTTTTTCGGCCTACGGCCAGGAACCCCGGCTTACGCCGGCTGTCAGCCAAACGCACCCCACACTCGCGGTCGGAGCGCAGGCCCCGGATTTCGCGCTGCCCGGAATCGACGGCAAGGTCCACCGGCTGAGCGATTTCAGCCCGAGTCCGATTCTCGCGGTGATGTTCATCTGCAACCACTGCCCCACCTCTCAGCTTTACGAGGGGCGCATGAAGAAGCTGGTGGAGGACTACAAGGGAAAGGGCGTGGCTTTCGTCGGCATCAACCCGAACGACCCCAAGGCCATCACGCTTTCCGAACTCGGTTATACCGACGTCAGCGACAGCCTGGAAGAAATGAAGATCCGGGCCGAATACCGGCACTTCAATTTTCCTTACCTCTACGACGGCGAGACGCAGAAGGTTGCCGGGGCCTACGGAGCGCAGGCCACGCCGCACATCTTCATCTTCGATAAGGATCGCAAGCTGCGCTATGAAGGCCGGATCGATAACGCGCAGCGCGAGTCCCTCGTGAAGATCCAGGATGCGCGCCTGGCGCTTGACGCCATGCTGGACGGAAAGCCGGTCCAGGTGGCGCACACTCCCTCGTTCGGCTGCTCCACCAAGTGGAAATCGAAGATCGACAGCCAGCTCGCGGAGATGAAGAAGATCGAAGCCGAGCCCGTAACCGTGGAAATGGTCTCAGCCGACGATCTCAAGAAACTGCGTACCAACCCCACCGGCAAAGTCCTGCTGGTCAACTTCTGGGCCACGTGGTGCGGCCCCTGCCTCACCGAAATGCCGGGGCTCGAAGAAACCTATCGCATGTTCCGGCGCCGCGATTTCGACCTGGTTACTATTTCCACCAACTACCCGGACGAAAAGAACGGAGTGCTGAAGACCTTGCAGGCGCAGCACGCCAGCAGCCGCAACCTGCAATTCGGCACCGACGATACCTACGGTTTGCAGGCTGCCTTCGAAGCGAAGTGGGACGCCGGAGTGCCGTTCACGATGGTGATCGCTCCCGGAGGCAAGGTGTTGTTCCAGCAGCAGGGCGAGGTGGACGTCGTCGCTCTCCGGCGCGTGATTCTCGCTAACCTCGAAAACGAAACCTATGTGGGCCATCCGCAATACTGGGCGGCCAAATAGTGCGGCATCCGATGAAACTGATTACAGGATTTCTGCTTCCGTTCGCCATGCTGATGGCGCAGGAGGCTCCGCGCCCGCGCATTCTCGGCGTGGCCCACATCGCCGTGTATGCAGCCGACTACGAAAAGTCGCGCGCGTTTTACCGCGATTTCCTTGGCTTCGAAGAACCCTATTCGCTCTCGAACGCGAACGGCACACCCTCGCTCACGTTCTTCAAAATCAACGAGCGGCAATACATCGAACTGTTCCCGCAGGCGGCCCCCGGCACCGACCGCCTGAATCACATCTCCATCGAAACCGACAACGCGGAAGCCATGCGGCTGTACCTGAAGTCGCGCGGCGTCGTTGTTCCGGAGCGTGTGGCCAAGGGTCGCATCGGCAACTCGAATTTCAACATCAAAGATCCGGAAGGCCACACCGTGGAGATCGTGCAGTACGAACCGGACAGTTGGACGGTGCGGGAGCGCGGCCGGCACCTGCCCGAAAGCCGCATATCCGGCCACATGCTGCACGTCGGCATTATCGTCACCAGGTTCGATGACGAGATGAAGTTCTACCAGGAGGTGCTCGGCTTCAAGGAAATCTGGCGCGGCAGCAAGAATCCCGACAAGCTGGACTGGGTGAATCTCCAGGTTCCGGACGGCGGAGACTACATTGAATTCATGCTGGCCAAAGAAGCGCCGCCCCCCACCCGGCGCGGCTCGGACCATCACCTGGCCTTGGAAGTGCCGGACATGGCGGCCGCTTTGGCGAAACTCGAAGCGCGGCCCTACCGGCAGCAGTACACGCGTCCCATCGAAAGCAAGGTCGGGATCAACCGGAAGCGGCAGGCAAATTTCTTCGATCCCGACGGTACGCGCATCGAGCTGATGGAGGCGCGCACGGTGGACGGCAAGCCGGTGCCCTCGTCTACCGCTCCGCCGCCCCGTTAGGCGGCCCTGTTAATCCATCGCCGCCGCCGCGCGGCGCACGTCGTCCAGTGCGATTTCCATATCCCGAAGCGTAGTCCGGTAGTTCAGCACGCAGCCGCGCAGGGCGAACTTCCCGCCGATCCGGGCATTCGAAAAATACGAGCTCCCGGCGCGCTGCACTTCCACCAGCAGCCGTTCGTTGAGCGCGTCCAGGTCGCCGGGAAAACCGGGCGGGGCGTAGCGGAAGCAAAACACGGACAGCCCCACCGGCGCCAGCAGCTCGAAATCGGCGGATTCCCACACCAAGCGCCCGAAATGGCGGGCGCATGCGATGTTCTGCTCGATGGCCTCGGCCAGCTCTGGCCGCTCCCGCGTACTTCATCAGCAGCCAGACGTCCAGCGCGCGAAACGGCCGCGAAAGCTCCGGCCCGTAGTCCCAAAACACAAAGGCTTCGTTCTGTTCCAGGCCGATCGTGCGGATGTAGTCCGCATCGTGGCGGAAAGCGGCGCGAGCCGTGGCCGGATCCTTGTACAGCACGCAGCCGCAGCCCACCGGCAGGTACAGCCACTTGTGCGGATCGAGCGCCACCGAATCGGCCTCGGCGATTCCGTCGAAAAGCGGGCGCACGGAAGGAGCCAGCGCGGCGAAGCCTCCGTAGGCAGCGTCCACGTGAAGCCAGAGATTCTCGCGGCGCGCAACGCCGGCGAGTTCGCGGATCGGGTCGAACGCGCCGCTCGCGGTGGTGCCGGCGTTGGCCACCACACAGAACGGCAGTCGCCCGGAGGCGCGATCGGCGGCCACCAGACGCTCCAGGTCGGCAAGATCGATCTGAAGGTCGCGGTTGGTGCGGACGCGCCGCACGTTGCGTTCCCCGATGCCCAGCATGCCGGCCGCTTTGTGCACGGAGAAGTGACCCTCTTCGGAAACGTACAGGCACAGCGGCGGGTATCCGGCGAGGCCGTCGAGCGCCACATCCCCCGGCGCATGCGCGGAGCGCGCCGCCGCCAGCGCCGCGAAGTTCGCCATCGAGCCCCCGCTCAAATACAGCCCCGCCGCGCCCGCCGGATAGCCCAGCATTTCCTTGAGCCAGTCGAGCGTCACGCGCTCCATCTCCGCCGCCGCCGGAGCCGACCGCCAGCTTGTCACGTTGATGTTCAACGTGGCCGCGAGAGCGGCGCCGAGCGTCGACACCGGTGCTCCCGGAGAAGCGATGTAGCCGAAAAACCGCGGATGGCCGTTGTGCCGGCTGTTGCCTGCAACCACTTTCTCGAACTCGGCCAGCAGCTTCTCGAAACTCGCACCCTCGCGCGGCAGGGGCTCGGACAACAGCAGCCGCAGCTTTTCCGAACTGGTCGTCGACAGCACCGGCCTCTGCGCTAACGATTCGTAGTAACGGACCAGCCATTCGACGACGGATTGGCCCATGGCGCGCAGTTCGCCGGAGTCGGGTAGAAGCGGATCGGGCATCGTGAACGATCAGGGTAGCAGCAAACCGTGCCGAGGCCAGGTCGCTAGCCCCTTATCGAACGAAACTCGAAAATGAGAGATACATGCGGAAGAAACTGTAGGCGGTCACCAGCACCGCCACCCACGCCCCCACCTTCCAGACGGCCTCCACGGTGGCACCGTCGCGCCGCGGCTCGCCGGCGAGGTACGCCGTGATAAACCCGCCGGACAGCCCGCCCACATGTGCGGCCATGTCGATTCCCGGCAAAAACAGCCCGAACAGCAGCATGTAAATCGCCCACCGGATGTACTGCCCGCGCATCGCGTCGCCGATGGCATTTCGATGCCGCAGGCCCAGGGCCAGCATTGCCCCGAGAAGTCCGAAAATCGAGGCCGACGCCCCGATCGAAACCGACATCGGCCGCCACCACGCGCTCAGGTAGAATCCGGCGATCCCCGAAATCAGGTAGATGACGTACATCCGGCTGGCGCCGTACGCCTCCTCCACCGTCGCCCCCAGATCGAAGAGGACCCAGGAATTCATCAGAATGTGAATCAGGCCGCCGTGCAGGAAATTGGCAGTCACCAGGCGCCACCACTGTCCCAACGCGAGCGCCGGCCCGTATTTGGCGCCGAACAGAACCAGCGTCCGAGCGTCGATGTCGAGCGCTCCGCCCGCCTCCCCGCGCATGCTGTACAGCGCCGTGGCGACATACAGGCCGAAGTTGATCAGCAGGATAATGACCGTGTTGAATCGCGCCCGCGGAATGAAACCCGCGAGCACCGCGGGCCCCTCGCGGTCCACGGCGCGTGGGCCCACGCGTTCGTTGCAATAGGGGCAGACCTTGTCGCTGGTCGTAATGAATGCCCGGCAATGCGGGCACATGCGGCGCGAATCCATGTCTCTCCATCATAACTGCCGGAAGGGGGCGGCCCGCGCCCGTTTGATACAATCGAGGGTTCCCGCGGACGGAGATCGCGATGGACGCAAAGGCTTAACATGATACTGGCCCGCGTGGTGGGCACCGTGGTGGCTACACGGAAAGACCCGCGTCTCGAAGGCAAAAAGCTTCTCATCCTCAAGCCCGTCTCGCCGGAAGGCCACGATGAGGCCGGGTATGTAGTGGCGGTGGACACCGTGAGCGCGGGCTATCGCGAGCGCGTCATCGCCGTATCCGGAAGTTCCGCCCGCATGGCCGAAGGCTGCAAGGATACGCCCGTCGATACCGTGATCGTCGGCATCGTGGACAACGTCCGGCTGGATTAACCATGTACCTCGGACGCGTCGTCGGCTGCGTGTGGGCCACCATCAAGAATCCCCAATTGAAGGGGCTGCGCATGTTGATCGTGCAGCCGGTCACGCCGGAATTGAAGGAGACCGGCAAACGTCTCGTCTGCACGGATTGGACCGGGGCGCGCACCGGCGACCTCATTTACTGGGTTCGCGGCAAAGAAGCCACCCTGCCCTTTCTTCCGGCCGAACCGCCCACCGACACCACGATTGTCGGCATTGTCGATTCTCTCCATTGCACGCGGAAGGGGGCCTGAGCATTGCTGCTCGCGCGCGTCATCGGCGAAGTGGTCGCCACCCAGAAGCATCCCAGCCACGAAGGCTGCAAAATCCTGCTGGTGCAGCCCCTTAACCTCGATGGTTCCGATCGGGGCGACGCCGTGGTGGCCCTGGACGCGGTTGACGCCGGTGCGGGCGACCGTGTGCTGCTCACTACCGACGGCTTTGCCGCCATGACCAGCGTGGGCCGGACTCAATCACCTATCGACATGGCCGTAATTGGCTTTGTCGACGAGGTTGATCTCCTCCCGGACCTTACCTGATACCAGACGCCGCCAGGAAAAGGACATCTGGATCACCGCCGCCAGGCATACCAGGTATTTCAGCGCTTCCACGCCGCAATACGCGAGATGCACCAGGTGAAATCTTCTCGATGCGCCCGCCACCGGGCTGATCGTGGCAAGGTCCACGGTGCGCGCCACGCCCAACATCTCCGGCGTCAGGACAAGCCGCTGCCCCGCCGTGATCAGCGTCATCAACAGGACGGCCGCCATCGGAAGCGGTCCAACCCTGGTGCCCATAAGCAGGTACAGAAAAATCAAGGCTCCCATCAGAAGCTGGGCTGTTTCCCAAAACTCGAACCATCTCCCGTTCTGTTCCGCGGCCATACGCCAAACCACGCTTTTGCCCGCGGGGCCGAGTTTCTTGATGGCTTCGCGTGCCGCGGGACTTTGCCGCAGCACTGCGCTCTCTGCGCTTTGAAAGCTGTCCGCGGCTATCCAGCACATCAACAAACCCGCGCCAAGCCACAGTCCGAAGCAAAAGGTTGCGAGGCGGCGCGCATGCATGTAGAACTGATTCTAACCCCAGGGCGGGAACCGGACAAAAGGGTATCATAGCGATAAGGAACTATGGCCATAAAAGTAGTACCAGTCCTTGCCGCCGGTCTTCTGGCTGCCCTCACCTGCTGGGCGCAGGCTCCCGCTGAGAAGCCCGCCCTGGTGTTCGAAGTCGCGTCCATCAAGCCCGCTCCACCCATCACGCCGGCCATGGTCCAGGCCGGGAAAATCCACGCCGGTTTGAGTGTGGATGGAACTCGCGTGGATATCGGTTTTCTCACGCTTGCGGATATGATCGCCGCCGCTTACAAGGTGAAACCCCACCAGGTTTCCGGTCCGGGTTGGATGGCGGCGGACCGCTGGGACATCCTGGCCAAAATGCCCGAGGGCGCTACCAAGGACGACCTCCCGCAGATGCTGCAAGCGCTGCTGGCCGAACGATTTAAACTCACGATCCGGAAAGAAAGCCGCGAGCAGTCCGTGTACGCCCTGGTAGTTGCCAAAGGCGGCCCCAAACTGAAGGAATCCTCTGCCGACGAAGTCAAGCCGCCCGAGATGACCGGCCAGACCATGACTATGGGATCTGGCAGCAGCCAGGTCAAGATGGGCCAGACCCGGGACGGCATGGTGGTTTCGGGCGGAGGCATGGCCGGCAACGTCAAAATGTCCATGCAGAGCGGCGGTATGCGGATGGAAGCCACCAAGATGGCGATGCCCGTCTTTGTCGAGATGCTCGCCCGCTTTGTGGACCGGCCGGTCGTCGATGAGACCGGGCTCAAGGGAAACTACGATCTCGCGATCGATCTTTCCATGGAAGATCTGATGGCGGTGGCGCGTGCCGCGGGAATGGCCACGGGCGCCGGTATGCCGGCCGCAAGTGGGGTGCCCGCCGCCGCCAATGCGCCCGCCGGCGCCGCCTCCGAACCCTCGGGCTCCATCTTCACTTCCATCCAGAATCTTGGACTCAAACTGGAAGGGAAGAAGACGGGTGTCGAAACCGTGGTGGTGGAACATCTGGAAAAGGCCCCGACCGAGAACTGACCCGGCTGGAGGTGCGCAATGCGAAGTCGGATGATCTCCGCCATTCTGGCCGTCTGCGCCGCAGCCTTGGCACAAACGAGCGCGTCGCCGAAATTCGAGGTGGCTTCCGTAAAACCCGCGGGCCCGTTCGTCCCCGGATCTGGCGGCGGGATGCGGGGCGGCCCCGGCACCAGCGATCCGGGGCGCGTCACGTTTCCGAGAGCCACCCTATCCGACCTGATCGGGCAGGCTTACGACGTCTGGTCGGATCAGGTCTCCGGTCCCGACTGGCTCAACGACAGGATGTCCAACGTGTACACGGTCACCGCGACCATGCCGCCCGGCACCAGCAAAGAGGACTTCCGGCTGATGCTGCGCAACCTGCTCGAAGAGCGCTTTCACGTGGCTCTTCACCACGAAAGCCAGTCCCGTCCGGGGTATGAGCTGGTGGTTGGCCCCGGCGGGCCGAAACTCAAGCCATGGACTCCGCCGGATGCGGCTTCGCCCTCTCCCGCACAATCTGGCTCTCCACGACCCGCCGGCCCAGGGGTTACGATCTCGTTCCGCATGTCCACGTCCGGCGCGCCGTCCCCAATCCGCATGTCGCTCCGCGAGACGATGGACGGCTTCTGCCGGGGCTTGGGCTCCAATATCAACACTTCGATGGGTCTTCCCTTGGGTAGCCCCCAGCCTCGGGTGGTGAATAAAACCGGCCTGCCAGGCCTCTACGAATTCACCCTCGAATATGCCGGTTCGATTCTGATGCCCGGATCTCTGCCGCCGCCGGTTGCCACAGGGCAACCCGAAGTGCCTGCCGCCGCCGACCCCACGGAGGGCGCTCCCAACCTCTTCGCCGCCCTGGAGAAACAACTGGGGCTCAAACTCCAGAAGGTCAAGGAAGTGCCGGTGGACGTGCTCGTGATCGACAAGGCGGAGAAGGTCGCCACCGAAAACTGAACCCGCGTAACCCATCGCCTCGGCGGTCGTCTAACTGCCGATGCTGCAAGATGCCCGCTATGCAATCCGCACGATGGCGCGGAACCCAGGTTTCGCCTCCGTTGCCGTGTTGGCCCTCGCCCTCGGAATCGGTGCCAATACCGCGATATTCACGGTCGTCCACTCGGTCCTGCTGGCGCCTCTGCGTTACGAAAAGCCTGAAGAACTGGTGGTGGTGCGCGAGCGAAACCTCAAAGCCGGGTTTCCCCAGTTCTCCCTGTCGCCGGGTAATTATCTGGGATTTCGAGATAACAACCGCAGCTTTTCGGGCATCGCCGCCATCGGCAGCGGCGGCTTCAACCTCGTGAGCGGCACCGAGCCCGAGCGGATTCGCGGAGCCCGCGTCACCACCGACTTTTTCCGGATCATCGGAACGAAGCCGGCAATCGGACGCGCCTTTTCGGCCGCGGAAGGCGATCTGGGCTCGCAACGCGTCGTAATCCTGAGCTACCCGCTTTGGCAGCGAAGATTCGCAGGGGCTAACGATGCACTCGGCCGCCAGATCAAGCTCAATGACGAGATGTACACGGTGATCGGGGTCATGCCCGACGGGTTTCAATTCCCCAACCGGGCCGAAATCTGGACGCCGCTCACGATGGACCAGCCGAACTGGACCCAGCGGGGCGGTCATTACCTGCTCGGCATCGGCCGCCTGAAGCCTGGGATTCTGTTGTCCTCGGCGCAAACCGACCTGAACACCATAGCCGGCCGCGCCGAAAAGGACTTTCCGGAGAGCAATACCGGTTGGGACAGCACGCTTCAGCCACTCCAGGAGTCGGTGGTGGGCCGGATCCGTCCCGCTATGCTCACGCTGGCGGCCGCAGTTGGCTTTGTCTTGCTAATTGCCTGCGTCAACGTCGCCAACCTGCTGCTTTCCCGATCCGCAGGCAGGCGGCGCGAGATCGGCGTGCGTTGCGCGCTGGGTGCCGGACAATGGCGCCTGATACGCCAGCTTCTGACCGAGAGCCTGCTGCTGGCCGCGGCCGGAGCGGCGCTCGGCCTGGCGTTCGCCTGGGCCGGCACCCGCCTCCTGGTCAATCTCAGTCCCACCATTCTTCCTCGCGCCTCCGAAATCAATATCAATTGGGTGGTGCTCGGGTTCACCGCCGCCGTGGCGTTGTTTACAGGGGTGCTGTTCGGCCTCGCCCCGGCCGTCCACATGGCCCGCACCGATCTGAATTCCTCGCTGCGCGAGGGCGGCCGCGGCAATTCGGTCGGCTTCCGCCACAACGGCGTGCGCAGCCTGCTGGTGATGGGCGAGGTGGCGCTGGCGCTGGTTCTCCTGTCCGGAGCCGGTCTGCTCGATGCGCAGCTTCTATCTTCTGCAAGGCACCGATCCCGGCTTCGATTCGTCCGGCATGCTGACCTTCCGCACGAACCTGCCCGGCGCCAAATACCAGACGCCGGAACAGCGGACCTCCTTTTATTCGCGGGCCCTGGAGCGGCTGCGCGACCTGCCCGGCGTCACCGCGGCAGGCGCGGCACAGATTTTCCCGCTGGCCGGCGACGACTACATCCTCACGTTCACCCAGATTGGTAAGCCGCCCCTACCGCCCGGCACCGAGCATAGCGCCGCTTATTACGCCGCGACTCCCGGCTACTTTCAGGCGCTCCGGATTCCCCTCAAATCCGGCCGCGACTTCACCGAACGCGACAATCCCGCCGGGACCCCCGTGGCCATCATTAGCGAGGACATGGCGCGCCGCTACTACCCCAATGAGAATCCCATCGGCCAGCAAATTCAGATGGGCAACGGCAGCCGGCCCTCGGAAATCGTCGGAATTGTGGGCGATGTCCGCGATCAGGAGCTGGAATCCACCGGCCGGCCCGCGGTCTACCAGCCTGCCGCGCAAGTGCCGTTCGGAGCCATGTATTTCGGCGTGCGAACCGCGCGCGATCCCGAGTCTCTGATCGCGGCAGTGCGCGGCGTTGTCCGGGAGATGGACTCCGAACTGCCGCTCGATGCGGTCGGCACCGTGGATCAATTGGTCGCTGTTTCACTTTCCCAGCGCCGCTTTTCGATGCTGCTGATGGCCGTGTTCGCCGGTCTCGCGCTGGCACTCGCGATGGTCGGGGTCTACGGCGTGATCGCCTATTCCGTAACCCAGGCCACCCGGGAGATCGGGATCCGCATGGCCCTCGGCGCGCAGCGCGGCGACGTTTTGCGAATCGTGGTCCGCTATGCGGGAGTCCTCATCCTGGCGGGCATGGGCATCGGGCTCGCGGGGGCGCTGGGGCTCGGCAAACTGCTCGCAAGCCAGCTCTTCGGCGTGAAGCCCACCGATGCGGCGACATATTTCATGGTGGCTGCGGTCCTGGCCGCCACTGCCGTCCCCGCCTGTCTGGTCCCGGCCTGGCGGGCGATGCGCGTGGACCCGCTGGTCGCCCTCCGCAACGAGTGAAGCCGCCGTCGAACCCGCGAGCAAGCGCCTCCTTCCCGTATGATCGGATGAGGCATCCGGAGGAGTTCTCCTGGAGTTCGTTGTTGAGACAGATCGATTGACCGGCGGATACGGGCCACCATCGTCCTGCACGCCCTCTCTCTTCGCGTGCCGCGGCGCAGCATTTTCGGCTTCCTTGGTCCGAATGGAGCCGGTAAAACCACGGCGATTCGGATGATCCTGGGCCTGCTCCGACCGGTAAGCGGCGACATCCGGCTCTTCGGACAACCCCTCCCAAACGCCTTACCCGGCATCCTGCGGCGTGTGGGGTCGCTCATCGAGCAGCCTTCGTTGTATGAGCACCTCACCGGCCGGGAGAACCTCGAAATCGCGCGCAGGTTGAAAGGGCTGGAGCGCCGCGATGCGGAGCGGGCCATTGACGCGCTCGAGATGGGCGACTATGCGGGTAACGCGGTCCGCGAATACTCTCGCGGTATGCGGCAGCGGCTCGGAATCGCGATCGCATTGCTCGGGCGACCGGAACTGGTGCTGCTGGATGAGCCGATGAATGGCCTCGATGCCGGAGGACTGGAGACGTTTCGGTCGGTGATACAGGCAATGCAGCACGAGTTTGGGACAACTTTTCTGGTTTCCAGTCATCAACTCGATTACCTGGACCTCGTCGCGACTGATATCGGAATTCTGAATGGTGAGGGCGATCTGCTGTTTCAGGGCACCCGCCAGGAGTTGTCGGCCCGTGTGCCACAGGAACTCCGAATCCAGGTCGACCGCCGCCGGGAAGCACTCGGGCTTTTGGCCTCTCATGGTTACACCGTAGATGAACGGGGGGAACACCTGGTCATCTACGGGGCGACCCGGGAGATCGCCAGGGAAGTGAATCGGCTGCTGGTCGAGAGCGATATCGGAGTCCATCACCTGACAATCGAGTTGGCGACCCTGGAACAGCTTTTCCTGGAAGTTACCGAGGCTGCGGCGGACGGGAGTTTGCGATGATTCGAATGACGTGGGCGCTCATCGGCTCGGAGGTCATCAAGATGCGCCGCGCAGCCCCCATACGACTGGCGATCGCAGCCCCGTTATTGTTGCTCGTGCTGCAACTTCTCACGCTGTTTAGCCGGCACACGATCAATGCCAGCAACCCAAGGGCGTTGTGGGCCGATCTGCGCACCTTCGGCTGGGTGATGTGGCTGGGATTGTTCACTCCTGCGCTGATCGTGTTCGAAGCGATTTGCCTGGCCGGGATGGAGCATGACGGCCGGCACTGGAAGCAGCTCTTTACGTTGCCCATCGCCCGGTGGAGCATATTCGCGGTCAAAATGCTGTTCTGCGGTTTGTTGGTTGCGGTGAGTTTCGTTGCGTTTGCCGTGACCTCCGTGGCCGGAGTGCTGTTCTTCAGCTGGGTCCGCGGTCTGCATCTGGCGGCTTCCACGCCATGGATCGAGATACTGCTCACCGCGATCCGGGCTTATTCGGCGTGTTGGCTGTTGATCGTCATCCACACCTGGCTGAGCGTCCGGTTTCCAGGTTTTCCAGTGCCGGCGGGGATCGCTTTCGCGGCCATGATAATCGGAGTGCTGCTTGTAAACGTCAGTCCTGACATTTTCGGGTGGTGGTATCCCTGGACCCTTCCCATGAACGTCCGGCCGCAAGGACTCTACGACTCGCATAACACGCTCGCAGCCGCGCTGTTCGGCGCGTTCGGAGGCCTTGCGCTCGCGCCTTTGGCGTCATGGGATCTCGGCCGGCGACAGGAGGGAGTCTAGGCCGTTCCCGCGAGCAAGCACCTCCTTCCCGTATCATCGGAGGAGGCATGCCGAAACTAGGCGAGCAATTCGGCGGGATCGACATTTACCTCTTCGACCAGCTCCAGCGGGGGCGCATCCGGCCCGGCATGCGGATTGTCGATGCGGGATGCGGGCATGGCCGCAACCTCGTCTACCTGATGCGCGAGGGATATGAGCTGTTCGGGTCGGACGTCGACGCGCAGGCAGTGGAGAGCGTGCGGAAATTGGCCGCGTCGCTTTCTCCCGGCCTGCCTCGCGAGAATTTCCGGGTAGAGGCAATCGAAGCGTCCAGTTTCCCGGAGGCGTTCGCCGACGTCGCAATCTCGATCGCAGTCCTGCACTTTGCGCGCGACGACCGGCAGTTCGAAGCGATGCTGCGCGGCACCTGGCGCGTCCTGAAGCCGGGAGGATTGCTGTTCTGCCGGCTGGCATCGACCATCGGAATCGAGAAACAGGTGACGCAACTGGAGGGGCGTCGCCACCTGCTGCCGGACGGCTCGGAACGGTATCTGGTGGACGAACGGCTGCTGCTCGAGTGGACGGAGCGGCTCGGTGGAAGGCTCGAGGATCCGCTCAAGACTACCGTGGTGCAGAATCAACGGTCGATGACAACCTGGGTTTTGCGGAAGGGGGTCGCATAGCCGCATGGACCAACAGGACGCAATCCGGGCACTACTCTCGGGCACGGCGCGCGGGGTGGCGCGATGGAACGAGTGCCGGACTCCGGAGGTCTGGGGGAAAGCCGGGCGTCCGGGCGGACCGCTGATCGACCTCAGGGGAGCGCGGCTCAAAGACGCATTTCTGCACAATGCAAGCCTGTACCGGGTGGACCTGACGGGAGCCGACCTGCGACACGCCAGGCTGCGCAAGGCGAATCTGACGGCGTCGCGGCTGGACGGCGCCAAGCTTGTGGCAGCGGACTTCAGCCACGCCAGTCTGAACGCCGCCCGCGTGAACCTGGCGCCCGCAATGTCCGCGGATTTTCAGGGCGCCAACCTCCGGCTTACCGATTTCAGCGGTTCGGATCTGCGCTTCGCGTCCTTCCACAACGCCTCGCTCACCCGGGCAAAGCTCAAAGGCGCGAGGCTCGACGGGTGCCGGGTCTTCGGCGCGTCGGTGTGGGATGTGGACCTGGAGGGAGCGAGCCAGCAGGGGTTGATCATCACACCGCCGGACGAGCCCGAGATCACGGTGGACAATTTCAAGGTGGCGCAGTTTGTTTATCTGCTCCTCAACAACCGGGAAATCCGCGACGTGATCGACTCCATCGCTTCGCGGGCGGTGTTGATCCTGGGCCGGTTCTCGGAGAATCGCAAGCCGGTGCTGGATGCGCTGCGGGATGCCCTCCGGGAACGCGGCTATTCGCCGATCCTGTTCGATTTCGAAAAGCCGGCGAGCCGGAGCTACCGGGAGACGATCTCGACCCTCGCGCACATGTCCCGGTTCGTCATCGCCGACCTGACGGAGGCCAAAGTCGTGCTTCAGGAACTCGAACGGATCGTGCCGGACCTTCCGTCGGTCCCGGTGCAACCGATTCTCCAGGCGAGGGCGCGCGAGACCTCGGTGGTGGAGACGGACTACTCGCCGTACCCGTGGTTTCTGCCGGTGATCCGGTACCGCGGCGCGGTGGACGTAGTCCGAAAACCGCTGGAGGCGATTGTGGCCGCGGCGGACCGCGCGGTTAAAACGAGGGCCCGCCCGCCAGTTCGGTAAGCCGCGCAACTTCCTTCTGTACGGCGTCGCGGTCGGCGGCTTGCGGCACCATGCGCAGGAAATCGCGCAACTGCAGGGCGGCACCCGCGAAATCGCGGCGGCGTTCGAGAATCTTGCCGAGCAGGTACCAGGCGCGGGGAAACTCCATGCGGACATCGAGCTTCTGAGACTGGCGGGCCGCGCTTTCAGCCGCGTCCAGGTTGCCGAGGTTGTAATTGGCGGCCGCGCTCAGGTAATAGGCCCGCGGATAGCGCATGGGAGCGAGGCGGACCAGTTTGTCCATGGTTTCGGCGAGGTCCCGCCATTTCTCGCCGGTGGTCTGGAGCGCGGCCAGGCCAAAGTACGGGTCGGGATAGTGAGGGTCGGCCTGCATTGAGGCAACGAACGCGCGTGCCGCCTCTCCAGGCCGCTGCTGGCGCGCCTCCAGATTGCCCAGTTCGAACCACGCTTCGGCATAGCCGGGGTACGCCTCCACGGCCTTCCGGAAGCTTTCACGGGCGGCGGCGGGGTCGCCGTTGCCGGCGGCCTTGCGGCCCCTGTCCAGCGCACCGCGGGCGCGGCCGGGCGCTTTTAAAGAACTGATGCTGACGGTTGTTCCGTCGGCTCGTGCCAGGGGGCGAAGGATGATTGTCCCCAAGTCTGAGCCGTCGCCCGATTTCCGGGTGCCGAGAGGAACCGGGTCGGTGTAGTAGCCGGCAAGCAGGAAGCGCAGTTCGCAATTCCTCAGAAGCTGATCGCCGGCGGAGTTGCGGCGGGCCGTCGTGGGGGCCCGGGGCTCTTCGTACTGGCTGCCCGCGGAGGAGTCGTCGCTGGGAGTGGCGGCGGCCCCGGATCCGCCGGATCGGGGGCGCCCGAACGATCCTTCGGACAGGCCGACACTCGCATCCTGGAGGGCGGGATTGGCAGTCGGACCGGTGCGGAAACTGAATGCGCCGCTGCGGTCCGTATAACCGGAGACATAAGCGTTCCCATTACAAACGCTGTCGATTTCAACGCGGGCCGGGGGAGCGCCGCCGCCTTCGACCAGCACCCGGCCGCTCAACTGCCAGGCGGAATTCTGAGACTGAGGCCATCCCACTCGCGGCACAGCGGCCAACGCGAGGAGGATGGCCAGGAAAAGGCCCGTGCGCATGGATTGGCGCCTCCGCATCGGATTATCGCACGGCCTGCCGTGGCGTTTTTCAACTGTAATCTGGGACAATCGGTGGTCCAGTGCTCTTCTACGCCGTCACTATTTTCTTGTCTGCCTTCCTGCTTTTCGAAGTGCAGCCGATGATCGCGAAGATGATCCTGCCGTGGTTCGGCGGCACTTCCGCGGTGTGGAGCACGTGCATGCTCTTCTTCCAGATCCTGCTGCTGGGCGGCTACGTGTATGCCCACTGGCTGCACCGTCGGTTCGAACCGCGGCGGCAGGCGGCCATCCACATTGCCGCGCTGGCGGTGAGCCTGGCCGCGCTCCCCGTCTTGCCGAATCCCGCGTGGAAAACGGCCGGCGGCCAACCTTCGCTTCGCATTCTGGCGGTCCTGACCGTGACCGTAGGGCTACCGTACTTTCTGCTTTCCTCCACCAGTCCCCTGCTCCAGGCGTGGTATGCGCGAAGCCACAAGGGCGGAATGCCATACCGGCTGTTCGCGCTATCGAACTTCGCCTCCATGCTGGCGCTGGTGAGCTATCCGCTGTGGATCGAACCGGGCCTCGCGACGCGGACGCAAGGCTACCTATGGTCCGCGGCGTTCGTTTGTTTCGCCGCGATATGCGGTATTACGGCGTGGCGAGCCGCCGCGCTGCCGCCCGTGGGGGAGACGGAAGCCGGCGCGGCGGAAGGCGATGAAGCCGCTCCGTCCGGGACGCTTCGCCTGCTGTGGTTCGGCCTGGCGGCGAGCGCGTCGGTGCTGCTGCTGGCCGTGACTACCCACCTCACGCAGGACGTGGCGGCAATTCCGTTTCTCTGGATCGCCCCGCTGGCCGTTTACCTGTTGAGCTTCATTCTCTGTTTCGAGGCGCCGGTCCTGTACCAGCGGGTTCTCTTCCTGCCGCTGTTCGCCGCGGCGCTGGCGTACATGGCGTACAGCCTGTGGCCCCGCCGCGAGGATGTGGCGATTCCGTTCCTCTACTTTCTGGTGCAGCCGGCAATGAAGGACGCGGTGATCTACTTAGTGGCCGCGTTGTTCATCTGCTGTATGGTCTGCCACGGCGAACTGGCGCGCCTCAAGCCGCACCCGCGGCACCTCACCGGGTTCTATGTCCTGGTCTCATCGGGCGGCGCGGCGGGTGGACTATTCGTGGGCCTGATCGCGCCCAACCTGTTTCGCGCCTATTACGAGTTCCCGCTGGGCCTGGCATTTTGCTGCCTGGTGGTGGCGCTGGTGCTTTTCCGCGCCGCGTGGCGGACGGGTAAGGAGTGGCGGTTGGCGGCGGCTGTGGGCTTGGGTATCGTGTTCGGAGTTTACGCCTGGAGTATCCAGGGAATCATGAAGCAGACGGTGACCGGTTACCGCGTGGTAGCTCGCAATTTCTACGGCCTGCTGCGCGTATTCGACGACGGCGATCCGAGAATGGACCAGTCCGCCTCCCGCAAGCTGGTTCACGGCGTCATCAATCATGGCGAGCAGATGTTACAGGAGGAGTACCGGCGCATGCCCGTCACTTACTTCTGTCCGGACTCCGGCGTCGGGCGCGGCATGGAAGCGCTCGAAGGCGCGCCGCGTCGCATCGGCGTCCTCGGGTTGGGCTGCGGCACGCTGGCCGCCTACGGGCGCGCCGGAGACACCGTTCGCATCTACGAAATCAACCCGCTGGTGCTTCGCCTGGCGCGCACCGAATTTACTTACCTGCGCGATACACCCGCCAAGGTGGAAATCGCGCTGGGCGACGGCCGGCTGCTCCTCGAATCGGAGCCGGATCAGCACTTCGACATCCTGGTGATGGATGCTTTCTCCGGCGATTCCGTGCCCGTGCACCTGATTACGCTCGAAGCTTTTCGCACTTACTTCCGCCACCTGAAACCGGCGGGAATCCTGGCCGTGAATATCTCGAACAAGTACCTGAACCTCGAGCCGGTAATGGAAAGAGCAGCCGCCAGCCTGGGAAAGCTTGCCTTCATCTACCACTACTACCCGCCGGACGACAGCTTCCTCTGCTTTTCGTGCTCCTGGGCGTTGATCATGGACCCGGCGACGGTGGCGGCGCACCCGGAACTCGAGCAGGAGGCGACCCTGCTGCGCCCCGGGAAGCCCTTCCGTACCTGGACGGACGACTTCTCCAATATGCTGGGCATTTTGAAGTAGCAGGCCCGCCCCTTCGCTGCTATTTCTTCGAACCGGTCTCGCGGGCGAAGTAGAGCGACACGGCGCGGTCGATATTGGCGCGGGTCATGCGGACCGGGCGGCCTTCGTACTCGGTGATGGCCTTCACGACGTTGTAGATGTCGTTCGGATAGCAGGCGCGCAGGCAACTTCCGCCGACGGCCAGGCAGCGGTCTCGCAGATATTCGGAGCTCCCCGGTTCGGCGGGCACCTGGTGGTTGACCAGGACGCGCTGGAAAATCTGGTCGAAGACCGCGTCGGAAACCTCCTCCACCAGAACCTTGGTCTGGATGCGGCGCAGGAAGGCTTCGTCGGCCAGGTCCTTGGGGTCGAGGTTGGTGGAGAAGACGACCATCAATTCGAACGGTACCTGGAACTTCATCCCCGACGCGAGGGTGAGGTGGTCGATGCGCCGGTCCAGCGGCACGATCCAGCGGTTCAGCAGTTCACGCGGGGAGAGCACCTGCCGGCCGAAATCGTCGATGATCAGGATGCCGTTGTTGGCCTTCATCTGGCAGGGCGAAATAAAGACCCGGGTGCTCTCGTCCAGCCGCAATTCCAGCATGGCGGCGGAAAGTTCGCCCCCGACGGTGATGCAGGGCCGGTGGCACGGCACCCAGCGAGGGTCGAGCAGCTCATCGTCGAGAGGCGCCTGCCGGTGAACCACCGGGTCGAAAACAGTGATGATATGGCCGTCCACCTCCACCGAATAGGGCACCAGGATCACGTCCTGATAGATACGCAGAATGCGCTCGGCGATGCTGGTCTTGCCGTTCCCGGTGCCTCCGTAGAGAAACAGCGACTGGTGGCCGATCAGCGATGGGCCGAGGTTGTCGAGGAGGTTGTCGGGCAGCACCAGGTCGCTGAACGCCTGCCGGAGACTCTCACGGTTGAGCCGTATCTTGGCCACCTGCGCCTTTACCACCTTGTGATACTGCTGGATCGAAACCGGGGCCGGTCCCACGTACTGGCAGACTTCGTTGCGCGTGACGGCGAGGGCGCGGCCCGCAGCGGTGAGCGAAAACGCGTAGTCGTTCCCCACCATGCCTTTCACTTCCAGAAGCTGCTGCTGGCGGAACTGGTGAAACAGCCCCTCGAGCACGGGAAAAGAAAGCTTTAAGCTTTCGTGCAGGGCGCCCAGGGTAGCGGTGCCGTGCAGCCAGACATAGCGAAGCACCAGATCGCCCACCAGCGAGCGCGAGATGCCCAGGTCCTCCAAACGATCGGGTATCGCCGGGCGGGATTCCGGACGGGTGGTTGGCCCCGCAGTCAGGTTCGCTGTCGCCATTTCTAGACTTCGCGAAACGAATAATAGCCGAGCGGGCCGCACCGTTCTAGTACGCCGTTGGTTATGGGCCTGAAGCAACCGCCGGCAACCACGCTAATGCGGGTGCCCCTCGAAGCGCACCGGAATGGCGCAGCCGGTTTCCGAAATCGTGCAGCTGGCGTGTTCGAACTGAACCGTGGTGTGTCCGATCCGGAATCGCCGGTCCAGCATGTCGTTCAGGCGCCGCAGGATGGCGTCGCTCGCCGACGGCGGCACGTCTTCGATCAGCACATGGCAGCTCAGGGCGTGGGTGCTGGAGCCGAGACTCCAGATATGCAGGTCGTGCACGTCGAGCACGCCTTCGACGCCGCACATAGCTGTGGTCACATCGGTGAGCTTGAGGCCGCGGGGCAGCCCCTCGAGCAGAATATTCAGGGATTCGCGGACGATATCCCACGCGCTCCAGACGATCAGCAGGCCGATGAGCACCGAAAGGATCGGGTCCACCCGCACCCAGCCGGTGTAGCGAATAACGATCGCCCCGCCGATGATGGCGATGGAGCCGAGGGCGTCACCGAGCATGTGGACGAACGCGCTGCGAACATTCAGGTCGTGCCGGCTGGCGGCGCGCAGAGCCAGCATGATGGCCACATTCACGATCAATCCGAGTCCCGCCACCACCATCATGATGTTTTCCTGCACCGGCTCGGGATGACGGAAGCGGGCGATGCTTTCGTAAAAAATCCACGCCGACAGCACCAGCAGGGTGAGGGCGTTCACGAAAGCCGAGAGGACACCGGCGCGCTGGTAGCCGAAGGTCTTCACTTCGTCGGCGGGTTTCGCCTGAAGGTAGGAGCCGACCCACGCCAGCAGCAGGGCGCCCGCATCGGTGAAGTTGTGGCCCGCATCGGAGAGTAGCGCGAGCGAATGGGCCCGGAAGCCCGCCACCAGTTCGATTACGACGAACAGGGAGGTCGCCGCGAGGCTCCAGGCGAGAAGTTTCCCGGTTCCATGGTGACCTGCACGCTGGTGTCCGTGAGAATGCACGCAATCTCCCTTTCTCCAGTGTAATCCGCGGCTCTAGTGTACGGCCAGGCGGAAAGGCATGGCGCGCAGGAATCCGCCCTGCATCCAGGCGCGGAAGGGGATTCGGCCGAAGACCTGTTTCAGCTTCGTTTCGAGCATGTCGTCCTGCGACCGCCGCACGAGGAGATCGAGAAGGCTCCGGCGCGCCGGGTACACGGAGATCCTCACCTGTTCGCCGGCCGGAATGTTGGCCTTCTTCTTCACCAGTTCGAGCGCCTTATCGAGGCCGCCCAACTCATCCACCAGCCCCTCTTTCCTGGCCTGCGAGCCCAGCCAAACCCGGCCTTGGGCCACCTGTAGCATCTGATCGAAAGGCCGTTTTCGGGCCTCCGCCACCTTGGTTACGAAATCGCGATAGCTCTCGTCGATGCCCTCTTTGAGCTTGGCGCGCTCCTCGGGCGTGAGCGGCGTGTAATCGGAATCGATGTCGGCATGCTTGCCGCGCTGGAGCGCGTCCTTGCTGATTCCCAGTTTTTCGTAAAGGCCGCGCAGATTCGGCTTTCCGAAGACCACGCCGATGGAGCCGGTTTCGGTTTGCGGATAGGCGACGATGGGATCGCCGGTCATGGCCATGTAATAGCCGCCGGAAGCTGCCACGTCGGACATGGAAATCACCATGGGCCGCTTCTTGCCGGCCAGGTTCATCTGGCGCCAGATTTCGTCGGAAGCCGTGACCTCGCCGCCCGGCGAATCGATGCGAACGATGATGCCCTTCACCGTGCTGTCGTTGACCACGCCTTCGAGCAGGCGGTTGAAGCCGTAGGAGGTGAGGGCGGTTTCGTCGACGCCGTTGTCGCTGGGAGAGCCGCGCAGAATTTCTCCGTCGCCGATAACCAGGGCAATCCGGCTTCTGCCGAATTCGCCGGGCACCCGCGAGTAGGTCTCGAGGGAGACGCGGCCCGCCTCGCGGCCGCCCAGGCGCTGCTTGAGTTCGCCCCAGAGCTGATCTTCGAATCGCAACTCGTCCACGAGACCTTGGGTGCGGGCCTGCGCCGCCGTGAACGGTCCGCGATCTATGATGGCGCGCACCTCGTCCTGAGTTTTCTTCCGCGCCGACGCGATCTGCGCTACCAGGTTTCCATACAGCCCGTCGAGGACGCTGTTCACCACCTCTTTGGTTTCCGGGCTCATGTCGCTGCGGGTGAACATGTCGCCGAAATCTTTGTACTTGCCGGCGTGCTCCACTTCCACGCTGACGCCCAGCTTGTCCAGCGTCTTCTTGAAATACATGATTTCGGCGCGCAGTCCCTTGAGCATGAGGGGCTCCTGCGGTCCGAGATAGATGCGGCCGGCGCCGAGGGCAATGTAGTAGTCGCGCGTGTTGGGAGCGCGCAAATAGGCGTAGACCGGCTTGCCCGACTCAGCGAACTGGACCAGGTCCGACCGGATCTCTTCGAGCTTGGCCCAGCCGGCGTCCACGCCTTCGGGTTGCACCACGACAGCCTTGATATGCGGATCGGCCGCGGCCTTCTTGAGATTCAGCCAGAGCCCGGAAACGGTGGTGCCCGGACCGCCGCCGCCCAGAAATGCCGGCAGTTCCACCGGCGGTTTTTCCGGAATATCGCCCGAGAGCCGGATCACGAGCACGGAGTTATCGGCGATCTGCGGGGGCTTCTCGCGGAAGCGGAGAAGAGCGACGAACAACAGGATGAAGGAGAGGAAAACCAGCAACGCCCCCGTCACCAGCCCGATCAGGAACTTGGCCATACCTAATCCGACGGTAGCATACGGCCGGAGAGGGGCTCCTCCGCAGGCCGCGTCAGACCTCCCAAATCCTCTCGCCCCGCAGGTAAAACGACACGCCGCCATCCTCGCTGATTTTGAGGACCGCCCCCAGCCGCGAGGCGTGAACCGCGGCAGTGGTGCGCCCGCCTTCCTGGGCCGTCAGTTCTTCCCCGCTATGCCGCAGAATGGCGCCAAACGCGAGCAAATTCCCCTGCCGGTCCATCACGATGCCGCCATCCACGCGGGCGATACTTTGCAGAACGCTGAGCTCGATCCCCATCACAGGTTTGTTGCGCAGCAGGTAATGGACCTGGCCTTTATTGGTTGCATTGGCGGGTTCGTTGCCCAGGAGGTCGTCGGGCGCCACCAGGCCCGCGACGGAGGCGGGGTCGTCCAGCACCACGAACAGGCCCCCGCGCCGGTGCTCCACCATATTGAGGGCGGCGGTGAACAGGCGTTCCGCGAGGGCGGCGTTGCCGACAGCCTGGTGGAACCGGTGGTATTTTTCGGTGACGTCCGACAGCCGCCAGCGGCCTTCCAGAAAGCTGAACACCTGCACGCCGCCCGCGAAAATCTTGATTTCTCCGTTGGGCGAGAGCACCAGGCAGATGCGGCCGCTTGCGAGCGAGGCGAGACAGTGCGCGTGGTAGCGGGCCGAGCTTGGCGCGGGCAGGCGCACACCGGGAGCGCCGGCGAAGCCGCGCACATCCACCAGGTCCGCCAGCATGCCGTCGTGGGTCACCAGGAAAACCGTGTGCAGGCCGTCGCAGAGGCGGTGAAAGCTCTTAATGCGTACCAGGGAGCTTGTGTACCGCATGGCGTCCGCCGGAAGGGCCGCCACGAATTCGGAAGGGTCCGGGCCGAGAAGGACCACGCCGGTGGCAATCCGCCGGTTCTCGTACGTCAGCAGCGAGCTTTCGCGCATCACTTCAATGGCATCGGCGACCACATCGGGGCCCGTGGGCAGGTCTCGGAATCGATATACGGACCGAGGCGCAGGAAGGCTGAGACATAGCGGTCTTCGGGAAGTCCTTCGAACAGGCCGGTGGTCGCAGCCGCGGAATCGGCGCGGTAAATGCTCCGAAAACGGGCGGCAAGCACCGCTCCGATCGCCCCCAGCAGCCGCACCTGGTTCTCCGTGAACGGACCGCGCTTAAGAGACAGCAGGTAGCGGTTGCTCATCCAATCGAGGCGCAGCCTGCCGTCGGTGGCGGTGTCGAAGCGCAGCACCGGCGTGGGTTTTGCTTTTCTGCTTTTGACCTCCAGATCCGCCTCCGGGAAAAAGTACCGGATGCCGCGTTCCAGGAAGTCGCTGTATAGGGCGTAAACGATGGATGCGACTTCAGGCATCCGGGCCCTTCCGCAGCGCGCGCAGGTCGATGCCCAGCGCCTGGCACTTCTTATACAGATGGCTGCGCTCCAGGCCCAGGGCCTTGGCGCTGTCGGTCATGCGCTGGTTGTGCCGTTTCAGTTCGTTCAGAATCTGTTCGCGCTCGAAAGAGTCCACGCGTTCGGAAAGCGGACCGGAGAATTGCACCGCCGCGCCCGGGACGAAAGCGCCCTCCCCTTGCGGCAAGGCGAGGCGCACGGTGGCGGCGTCCACCGGACCATCGGCGAGCAGAAGCAGCCGTTCCACCACGTTGCGCAACTCGCGCACATTGCCGGGCCAGGTGTAGCCCTGCAGCTCGCGGATGGCGTCGGGTTCGAAGCGTTTTGGCTTCCAGCCGTTCTGGTCCGCCACCTGCGCCGCAAAGTGCGCCGCCAGGGCGGGGATGTCTTCGGTCCGTTCGCGTAGCGGCGGCAGCAGCAGGGGGAAGACGAAGATGCGGTGGTAGAGGTCCTGCCGGAACGCGCCTTTCTTGACCAGTTCGTCGAGATTGCGGTGGGTGGCGACAATCGCGCGCACGTCCACGGTAATCGGACGGTCGCCGCCGACCCGTTCCACCTGCCCCTCCTCCAGCACGCGCAGCAGCTTGGCCTGCATCACCAGCGGCATGTCGCCGATCTCGTCCAGGAAAAGCGTGCCGTGATGCGCCTGCTCGAACTTGCCGACGTGCCGCGACGCCGCGCCGGTGAAGGATCCCTTTTCGTGGCCGAACAGCTCGGATTCGATCAGCTCGCCGGGCACGGCCGCGCAGTTGAGCGTGACGAAGGGCCCCGTGCGGCGTGGGCTGCGGTCGTGCAGCGCCCGCGCGATCAGTTCCTTTCCGGTGCCCGTTTCGCCCAGGATGCAGACGCGCGCTTCGCTGGCGGCCACACGGTCCACCTGCGCCATCACGCGCCGCATCGCCTCGCCCGAATGCACGATCTCGTGCTTGCCTACCCGCTGGCGCAGTTCGCGGTTTTCTTCCTCCAGCCGTTTGATCCGGAGGACGTTTTCAACGGTGAGGAGCAGCTTGTCGGTGGAGATCGGTTTTTCCAGAAAATCGACCGCGCCCAGGCGGGTGGCGCGAACGGCCATCTCGATATTGGCCTGTCCCGAGATCATGACCACCGGCAGCGCGATGCCGGCGGCGCGGAGATCCTCGAGCAGCGAAAGCCCGTCTTTGCCGGGCATCACCACGTCCGACATCATCATGTCGAAGGGCTGCGATTTAACCAGTTCCAGGGCACGCGCGGCGTGGTCGCACACGGTGGCCTCATGGCCTGAGAGGCGGAAAGCGCGCGCCAGCGACGCCAGCGTGTTCGCATCGTCATCAACGATCAGGAGGTGTGCCAAACCTTGAGGTTAGCGCGAAAGACGCGGACAGACGGGACCGTACACGCCGCCGCCGCGCGGGAATACACTCAGGCGGGAGCACTATGCGGATTATCGTTCTGCTGGCCGTCGCCTGGTTTTGCGCCGGCGGCCAGACCTTCGAGGTGGCCTCCATCAAGCCCGTCGCGTCGGAAAGAGGCATCATGTGCAGCGGAGGACCCGGCACGGCGGACCCGGGCATGTGGCGGTGCTCGAATGTGCCGCTCGCATTTCTGATGTCCTATGCGTACGGCTTCGAGGCGTATCAGTTTTCCCCAGTCAGCAGTTGCTGCCAGGCCCGGTTCGACTACATCGCCAAAGTACCGGCGGGGACCACCCGGGAACAGTTCCAGGTGATGCTCAAGAGTCTTGACGGCTATCCGGAGTTCCCCGAGGGCCGCGGTGGCCTGCAAGGCATGAACGGCCACTACCGCTGGGTCGGATTCGGCGTCTCCATGGACGAACTGGTTAAGACGTTATCGTTCCACCTGGGCCGGTCCGTTGTGGACGCAACCGGGCTCAAAGGCCGCTACGATATCGACCTGAGATGGGGAATCGATACGGCTTGGCTTCTCGAGCGGTCGGGGCGCGCGGCCGAAGTGGGACCGTTACCCGACACCGGCCCGCAGGGTCCGCCCCTGGTACATGCCGTTCGGGATCAGCTCGGGCTGAAGCTGATTTCAAAAAAAGGACCGGGCGACGTCGTGGTAGTGGATCACGTCGAGAAGGTCCCGACCGAGAATTAGCCGGTTAGCGTTAGGACCGCCGTCGGCCAGGCGCCGCTCCCAAGCTGACCGATAGCCTTTGGTTAGCCGGCTGGCGCCGCCGCGGGAACCGCTACCGGCGTGGCGGGCCGCTCGTTTTCCGCGGCCATGAGGTTGGCCAGCATTTTGCCGTGAGCGCCGCCGGGCATCATGACCATGCGCGCCTTCCCGGCCAGGATGCGCTGCGTTTCGAGCACGTCGAAAAGCGCATCGGCCACCACCGGCTCGCGCGCGATCTCTTGGAGCGCGCACCCCAGCGTGTTCGGCCGGATGGTTGCCGCCTTCGCGAATTCGAAGGCCGCTTCGCGCTCCGCCGAACTGGTGATCACGCTGACCTGGTTGGCTCCCGCCTGGCGGATGGCGGAGGTGACCTGCCGCAGCCGGTTGACCACCTTCTCTTCGATCTGCCGGATCATGCCGGCGTCGCGGAAATGAACCTTGCGGATATAAACCGAACCGAGCTGGTACCCCCATTCCTGCGACTTCGTCGTGACCTCGGTGCGCACCGTCTGGCTCATGTTGTGGCGGGTCTGCAGCATCTCGGAGAGCGGCATGTTGCTCAGGCAGCGCACCGTGGCGTTACTGACGTTGGCGCGCAGCGAACCGCGCGGATCCGTGTTCTTGAACAGAAACGACACCGGATCGTTGATCCACATTTCGTACCAGATGCCGATCCCCATGGGCGCTCCTTCTTCGGAATTGACCGCCTGGCTGCGCAGGTACTCCTGGTCCAGCCGCAGGTCGAGAACGTGGCACTGTCCGAGAAAGTTCACGATGAATGCCGAGGAACCCATCTTGCCGGGGAGGAAATGCAGCCCCGGCTCGTCGATCGCGGCAATCACTTTTCCGAAGAGCACATACACGCGGCACGTGCGCTCCTTCACCACCGCGTAGAGCCCGAAAATGCGGGCCAGTCCGAAAAGAACCGGCTCGGCGAGAAATAGTCCGACAAATGCGATCAGCGCGGCGGCGACTAAGTTGACCAGTTGAGTTTCGCTCATTTGCCTGTCTCCAGAAAAATCTGCTGCGCCTTGTCGTAGAGGGCCAGCCGCACGTTTCGCAAATACGCGTGGAGCACGGCCGGTCCGGAGCGGTACATGGCGGCCAGTTCCGACGCCAGAGAGCGGACGGGCTCCACTTCGGCCTGCGCGCGCAGCGTCTCGATTTCGACGGCCCTGCGCGATTGGACTACGCGCTGGTCGGCGGCAGCCTGCGCCAGGCTGATGTCGCTGGACACCTGGTTATGGGCGGTGTTGATGGCGGCGAGCGCCGATTCGACGTCGTCCGGCGGATCGATGCCCGTGATCAGCGAGGCGTCGAAAATCACGCCGTAGCGCGCCGGCGTCGCCCGGCATTCGTGATCCATGTATTCGTTGAGGTCGCGCAGGTTCTTGCGCAGATCGTTGATGGAAACACCGGTCATTTCGCCCGAAGCGAGCGCACCGGCCGATAGCACGGCGGTCTCGGCCCCCGCTGCGGCGGCAATCGCTGCGGGCTTGGCCTCGAAGTTGGCGATGCGCTGGCGCAGCACGGAAACGAAGTACGCCATCACGTGAACAAAAGGCTTCTTGATGCCGAAAAGAAACGCGTACAGGTTGGACTCGCTGACGCGATAACGGATTTGTCCTGTGAGGCCGGTGTTCAACTGGTCCTTCGTGACCGCCTCGAGGCGTGTGCCCGCATCGTTAGCCGCGGGATCCTCCAGATCGAGCGCCATGTTGATGGTCATGGTGGCGATGGAGACCTTGTGGATCTTCTCCCACGGCATCTTCAGGTATGGTCCGCCCGCCGGGATGACGCGGACCTGTGGATAGGCGTACCGCGGACGCTCTTCGGGACGAAGGAACTCCGCGATGGGATCTTCGAGCGTGGTCTGCCCGCCCGGCACGCGCACCGCGCGTCCGAAGCGGGTCTTCACCGCCCGTTCGTTCTGGTCAACCGTATACAGCCCCATCAGGATGAATCGCAGCAGGAACCAGGCGAGCAACCCGATGGAGGCCCCAATCAGAATCTGCATAGAACCTCATGCGTAGTATAAAGGCCTGCAACTCCGAATGCGCCAGAACCTGCTAAAGCCGTGCCTTTATAAACAGAACGGGATTGCCGCGGAGACTCGCAGGGTCCATACTGGATTGCCGTAAGAGGATCGTCACAGTATGAAGATCGCATTTCTTATGGTTTCGATACTTTGCTTCGCGACGTCGGCGGCCTACGCGGCGGGCGATGCCAAAGAAGGCAAAACGGTGTATGCCCAGCACTGCGCAAATTGCCACGGGGCAACCGGCGTCGCGAATCCGGGCATTGTCAAGATGATGAAAACCGAAATCCCGAGCCTGGGATCGCCTGTGGTCCAGAAGATGAGCGATGAAGAGTTGGCGAAAGTAGTCACCGCAGGCAAGGGGAAAATGCCGCCCATGCGCAGCGTCGCGGGCAAGTCCGTGGACGACGTCGTGGCGTATATTCGAACGTTTAAAAAGTAAACGCCGGCGAATGGCATCGAGCGAAAACAACGCGGAACCGCGCCGCGGTCTCATCCGCTGGCTGCTGGGGGGCGGATTTGCTATTTCCCTGAGTTCATTCCTCTATCCCGTGATCCGGTTCCTCAATCCGCCCCCGGTTTCCGAAGCCGCCGTGAACGAGGTGGTGGCAGGCAAGGTGACGGACCTGAAGCCCAACAGCGGAAAGATCGTGAGATTCGGCGATACCCCGGTGATCCTGATCCGGATCAACCAGGCGGAGTGGCGCGCCTTTTCGGCCGTGTGCACCCATTTGAGTTGCATCGTGCAGTACGAGCCGGAGCGGACGCGGATCTGGTGTGCCTGCCACAACGGCGTGTACAACCTTCAGGGGCAGGTGGTTTCCGGACCGCCGCCCCGGCCTCTGCGGTCCTACAACGTGCACATTCGCCAGGACGAGGTGGTCATCACCCAGGCTTGAAGATTGCATATCCGACCTATGGCCACGGCGACAGAAAACGAAAGATGGAAGGCGCTGGCCCGATGGTTCGACGAGCGGCTGGCGCTCGGCTCCATCCGCGAGTTCATCGCTCACAAGGAGGTGCCGGTGCACTCCGGCACCGTCTGGTATACCTTCGGCGGCATCACCCTGTTCCTGTTCCTGATTCAGGTGCTCACGGGTATTCTACTGCTGGTGTACTACCAGCCCACGCCGCAGGGCGCCTACGAGAGCGTGCAGTTCATCATGACGCGGGTATCGTACGGCTGGCTGATCCGGTCGATTCACAGTTGGTCGGCCAACCTGATGATCTTCTCGGCCTTCGTTCACATGTTTAGCGTCGTGTTCCTGCATGCCTACCGGCGGCCGAGGGAGTTTGTGTGGTTCAGCGGCGTGGCGCTACTCGCGCTTGCCCTGGCATTCGGATTCAGCGGATACCTGCTGCCGTGGAACACAATCTCCTACTTCGCCACGAAGGTGGGTACGGATATTCCTGCAACGATTCCGTGGGTGGGTCCGGTGATGACCCGCTACCTTCGCGGCGGCTCCGCCGTTGGCGGCGCGACGCTGACCCGGTTCTTCGGATTTCACGTCGCCCTTCTGCCCGGCCTCATGACCCTGTTCCTGCTGATGCATCTCGGTCTGATTCAGAAATTCGGCATCAGTACGCCCATGTGGGTGGAAGAACAGCCCCGGCTCCGTAACCGGGCCGTAATTCCGTTTTTTCCGGACTTCCTGCTCCGCGAACTGTTCGCCTGGTACGGGGTGCTCGCTGTGTTAGGCGCGCTCGCGGCGCTGTTTCCCTGGTCCCTCGGCACGAAGGCGGATCCGTTCGCTCCCGCCCCCGCGGGCATTCGCCCCGAATGGTACTTCCTGGCGCCGTTCTACACGTTGAAATTGATCCCTGCGCATGTGCTGCATCTGGAAGGCGAGTTTGTGGGCCTGGTGGGATTCGGAATGCTGGCGCTGGCCTGGGCCTTTCTCCCCCTCTGGGCAGCCGGTCCCAATGGCTCGGTCCGCCGGAAACTGGTGGCGGGCGCGGCGGTGGCGCTGATCGCCTACCTTGCCACGTTTTCCCTGCTGGGGTACTGGAGATGAGATACACGCTGCTGGTGCTGGCCGTGTTCGCGCTGAATGCGAAGGACTCGTGCCTGACGTGCCATTCCGGGCTACAAGGGGAATGGCAGCAGCCGGCCGCGGCGTTTGCCTCGAGCGTTCATCTCCAACACGGGTTCACCTGCGCGAGCTGCCACGGCGGAAATCCAGAATCGGACGACCCCACCGTAGCCATGAGCGCCGCGCGCGGCTTCATCGGCGTTCCCCCGCGCACAGCCATCGCGAAGCTGTGCGCCCGCTGCCACGGCGATCCGGATTTCATGCGCAAGTTTAACCCGCGCGAACGCGTGGACCAATACGCAGAATACCTGACCAGCGTGCACGGCCATCGGATGCAGGCAGGGGACACGGCCGCCGCCACCTGCATCGATTGCCACAGCGTCCACGACATACGCCCCGTCCGCGACCCCCTGGCACCGGTGTATCCCTTGAAAGTCCCCGGGACCTGCGCGCATTGCCATGCCGATACGGCTCGCATGGCGAAGTACTCCATTCCGACCAACCAGTATGCGGATTACCTGAAAAGCGTCCATTGGCAAGATCTGTCGAAAGGTGGAGACCTTTCGGCGCCAACCTGCGCCACTTGCCACGGCAATCACGGCGCCAAGCCGCCCGAGGTCTCGTCGGTAGCAGCGGTCTGCGGGACCTGTCATGTGCTGGAGGAGCAACGCTTCGAAAAAAGCCCGCACCAGGCAGCTTTCGCCGCCATGAGCCTGGGGACGTGCGTGGTCTGCCACAGCAACCACGCCGTCCTCCACACCAGCGATCAAATGCTCTCGGGTGATAATGCCGTCTGCGCCCAGTGCCATACGGCCGATTCCGCCGGCGGCAAGGCCGCCCTCCAGATGGCCGGACTCATTCAAAGCCTCCAGGACCGCCTGCGTCAAGCCGATACCATTCTGGCGCGCGCGCAAAGTGCCGGAATGGAAGTTTCCGAAGCGATCGCACGGCAGGCCGAGGCGCGCCAGAACATTGTGAAGGCGCGCTCGGAAGTCCACAATTTCGACGTCACCGCCGTGGCCGCGCCGGTCAATGCCGGTCTCGCGATTGCCGCTGCCGACTACCGGGCGGGCGAGGAGGCGATGCACGAGAGAAACGTCCGCCGCCAGGGACTGGCCGTTTCGCTCGCCGGCGTCGGGATCACCATGCTGGGCCTCTGGCTGGCGATCCGGCGACTGGGCGGCCGAAGGCCCGCGAGCGGGCATGTAGAATAATGGTTTCGGGCTGCCACCCGGCCGTCCCACATCATGCTTTCGCAATTGCACGCGCTCGAAAAAACCATCTTCCTCTGTTATTCCCCTGCCGACCGCGCGTTTGCCCGCCAGGTGGCGGACTTCCTCGAGAGCGGCGCCGCCGGGCGGGTCTTCTTCGATGAAGGCGCCATCGGCGCCCCGGTGAGGACCTCGCCGGCAAGGCCCGTCAGGGACGCATTGCCGACGTCGTGATCGTGCTGTTTTCCCGTCACTCGCTGCCCTCCCCGTTGGCCGCGCGCTCAGTGGGAAGGGCCCCTCGCGCAGGAACCGGCGGAGGAAGGCGTGCGCATCGCGTTTCTCAACTGCGATGGCGGCACCTTAGCCGCGGGATCCTCCAGATCGAGCGCCATGTTGATGGTCATGGTGGCGATGGAGACCTTGTGGATCTTCTCCCACGGCATCTTCAGGTATGGTCCGCCCGCCGGGATGACGCGGACCTGTGGATAGGCATACCGCGGACGCTCTTCGGGACGAAGGAACTCCGCGATGGGATCTTCGAGCGTGGTCTGACCCCCCGACGCGCGCCGCGCGGCCTGAAGGAGTACGACTCATGTTAGAACGAGCATTTCTGTGTCGCTTTGTGCCCGCTTTGCTCCTGGCAATCGCAGGCTTGCCCGCAACCGCCCAAAGCAGCAACAACCGCGAGGTCAAGTACGTCATCATGATGGTGCCGGACGGCATGGGTCTCGCGAACGTTACGGCAACCCGCCTGCGGCTGAACGGCGCCGGGGGCGGCCCACTCCATCTCGAAACTCTGGAACATATCGGTTACCAGAGCACTTACTCGAAAACCAACACAATCACAGACTCAGCCGCGGCGGGCTCCGCCTTTGCCTGCGGCGAAAAGTTTGTCAACAACGAAGTCTGTTTCCACGCCGACGGGGCGCCCTATAACCCGACGCTGCTCGAACTGGCGCAGCGAAAGGGAATGGCCACCGGCCTGGTCGTCACTCAGACTGTTACCCACGCGACGCCGGCCGCATTCGCGTCGCACGTCGCCAATCGCAATTGCGAGACGCTCATCGCCGCGCAGTACATCGGCAGGACGCGTCCCGAGGTGCTGCTCGGAGGGGGTAGGGCAACATTTCGACCTGCTTCGCCCGACGTGTGCGGGGCTACAGGCGACTTCATTACGGTGGCGCAGAGCGTCGGGTACGACTACGCCCAGACCCGTGACGAAATGAATCAGGCGGTGGAGAACGGCTCCGGCCGTCTTCTCGGACTGTTTGCTGCAAAAAGCCTGACGCCCGAGTATCAGCGGACGCCTGCAACCACCCAGCCGCGCCTTCCGGAGATGACCGCCGCAGCCCTCACCGTGCTGGAGAGTAACCGCACCGGCTTCTTCCTGATGGTGGAGGGTTCCCTGATCGATTCAGGAAACCATGCCGAGAATCTCGACTACCAATTCGGCGAAATGCGCGCCTTCGACGAATCGGTGAAGGTGGTACTCGACTGGATCGACCGGAGCCCGGAACGGCAGCAGCATACTCTGCTGATCGTGATTCCCGACCATGAGACCGGCGGGTTCGCCGTGAAGGGCGTCGGCCCCAAGGGCGGGGAAAATGCAAACGCCGGAGTCGGTCCGTTTGAAGCCGCATGGGTGTTCTCCCTGATTCCGGGAGACCCTGCGGATTTCGAAGCGCACCACACCGGCGGCGATGTGGTGATCTGGAGCCAGGGCCCGGGTAGTGAGGCTCTGGGCCGGGCGATCGACAACACGGATGTCTACAAAGTGGTGAAACAGGCACTGAAAATGTAGCCCGAAAAGGCGGGCGCCCGCTTTGCTCCGGGCGCCCGTTCTTCACGGTGCCGAAGGCCCGCGAGCGGGCATGTAGAATAATGGTTTCGGGCCGCCACCCGGCCGTCCCACAGCATGCCTTCGCAATTGCACGCGCTCGAAAAAACCATTTTCCTCTGTTATTCCCCCGCCGACCGCGCGTTTGCCCGGCAGGTGGCGGACTTCCTCGAGAGCGGCGCCGCCGGGCGGGTCTTCTTCGATGAAGGCGCCATCGGTCCCGGCGAAGACCTCGCCGGCAAGGCCCGTCAGGGACGCATTGCCGACGTCGTGGTCGTGCTGTTTTCCCGTCACTCCCTGCCTCCCCGTTGGCCGCGCGCTCAGTGGGAAGGGCCACTCGCGCAGGAACCGGCGGAGGAAGGCGTGCGCATCGCGTTTCTCAACTGCGACGGCTGCAACCCGCCGCGCGTTCTGGCGCCGCAGTTCACGGCCGAGCAACTCCGCAGGCTCAAGCGATGGGTCCGGTCGCCCTACGCGGCATGGACGCCGCCGGCGGACAGGGAGAATTCCCCTGCCGCCCTGGAAGCGCTCGGCACGGCTCTCGCCGACCGCGCCGGCATGGAAGTGGTCGCAGACGCTGACTTGGCTTTCGAGTTTGCACAGGCATTCCGCGAGGACTTCGACGCAGTCCTCTTCCTCACCTGCGGTACCCGCAGCCTGGCCGCACTTGCCGGCGACTTGGCAGCCCAGTTGGGGCTCCGGCTCGAAAGTCCGCTCGACCAGAACCTCGATCGTCTTCGCGACTTCTGTTCGGCACGGCGTCTTCTTCTGCTGCTTGACGAAGCCCGTCCGCCGGAAGCCGCCCCGTTGATCTTCGGCGGATCCTGCTCCACCCTGATCTGCACCGCCAAGGGTCCGGAAACCGACCCCGGCGCACTGCGCGCGGCGCAGGCGGAATTGTCCAATCCCGGCAAGCAGTGGGAGGAAACCTGCCGGCAGGCGCGCACCGGACTCCGCCTCACCCGCGAGCAGGGACGGAACGCGGAAAGCTACGAACTGATGAGGCAATGGCTCGAGGCCGCGCAGCGCCGCAACGACCTCCGCGTGATGGACGAAGCTTCTCGCGAACTTGTCTGGATTCTGGAAGGCTGGGGGATGACCGCGGAGGCCCGGGGGTTCGAAAGCCGCCGCCTCACCGACTACGCCGAGCAGATGGTCCTGTTCGACGTTTTGGAGTACCAGTAATGCGCGCCACGGCAGGCCCCACACGCATTTCACATCGGAATTGTCTCTGTGTTTTAATAGGAGGAAAGCCACCCTAGCTCAGTCGGTAGAGCGGCGGTTTCGTAAACCGCAGGTCTCCGGTTCGATCCCGGAGGGTGGCTCCATCCTTCCACGCAAGGATCGCGATGGAGCCGCAACCCACACCCGCTGAGCGCTTCCTCATTAGAGAAGCGACAGCGCCCGACGTCGAGACCGTCGCTCGGCTCCACGTCACAACCTTCATCGAAACCCACGGCGGTCCCGGTCCAACCTTCGAACTCCGGCAGTCGCAGTGGCGCGAGGCTTTCGCCAACCGGGACCGCCGCATGTTCTGCTTCCTGGCCGCGCGCGGCGATGGCGATCCAGTGGGCTTCGCGCGCGGCGTGCCCTATCCGGACGGGCTTCCGGGCTACGACGGTGAACTGAACAAGATCTATGTGCTTCGCGAGTACCACCGCCGCGGCTTGGGGCGGCGACTGCTCTGCCACGTCGCGCGGCGATTTCTGCAAGAGGGAATCACGTCAATGCTGCTCTTCGGCGACGCGCGCAGCCCATCGAACGGATTCTACGAGCACCTGGGCGCCGGGCGGCTCCTCTCACCGGCGGGCGAGTTTCACGGCGGCTACGGGTGGACGGACTTACGCCACCTGGCCGCCCGCTGCCCGAACGAACGGTAGCGCCTACCGGGCCTTCTTCAACTCCCCATCGATCACGGGCCGGATCGCCTCCAGGTTCAGCGACCCGTTGTACTTCCGCCCGTTGATGAACACCGAGGGCGTGCCCTCCACACCCGCGCGGTCGCCGTCCTCTACATCCCGGGCCACCGTCTTCCGGGTCGCCTCCGAATCCAGGTCCGCCTCGAACCGCTTCATGTCGAGTCCCGCCGTTCGCGCCAATGCCAGGATTGACGGCCGCGACAGATTCTGCCGGTGCGCAAACATGGCATCGTGCATCGGCCAGAACTTCCCCTGCTGATGCGCCGCAATCGCCGCCGCCGCGGCGAGTGCCGCCTGCGAGTGCGTGTCCAGCGGAAATTCCTTGAAGATCAGTTTGATCTTGCCCGGGTATGCATCCATCACCGCATTCAGCTTGGCCACCGCCACCGAACAGTACGGACACTGGAAATCCGAGAACTCCACCAGCGTCATCACCGCTCCCGCCGGACCGCGCTCCGGCGACCCCGCGGTCGAAATCGTCACCGGATCTTCCAGCAGCTTCGGCGGTTGCGGACCCTGCCCCCATTTCGACGCCTTTGCCGCCGCGATCGCGTCGTTCTCGCTCTTGCCCGCGCGCAAGGCGTCCCCCATCACCGCCGCCACGCCCTTGCTCCAGGAACAGCCCGGGTCGTTCACCCGGCACTCCGCTACTTTCATGCCGCATCCGCAGGTGCAGTCGTGCGTACGCAACAGGCGCAGCAGCGCGCGGCTTCTCACCGGCGAAAGCTTCGAGAAATCCACCTCCGGTAGTTTCACCACCGTCTTCCAGTCCGGTTGTGCCACCAGCAGCGCGGCCCCCGCCAGACAGAATGCGGCGATGATTCGTCCCCTCGCAGCCAGATTCATGATCGTATTGTACCGATTGGGGCCTCATCTGCGCCGAAACCCCTTTTCCCCTCCGCCGACTGCTGATACCATCGCCAGACGGAAGGAGATCCCGATGTGGAAAGCCACCTTGCTCCTGCTGGCCGCCGCCATGACCATTGACGCGCAAACCGCACCCCTCCGGGTCATCGCCTTCGGGGCTCACCCCGACGATTGCGATATCAAGTTCGGCGGCACCGCCGCGCTCCTCGCGCAAGCCGGCGCGGCCGTGAAGTTCGTTTCCATCACCAACGGCGACGCCGGGCACCAGGAGATGGGCGGCGGCGCCCTCGCCCGCCGGCGCTACGCCGAAACCCAGGAATCGGCCCGCCGCACCGGCATCGCCGAATACGAAGTCCTCAACAATCACGACGGCGAGCTCCTGCCCTCCCTCGAAGTGCGCCGCCAGGTGATCCGCGCAATTCGCCAGTGGAAGGCCGACATCGTGCTCTCGCCGCGACCCAACGACTACCATCCCGACCACCGCTACACCGGCGTTCTCGTCCAGGACGCCGCCTACATGGTCGTCGTGCCCAACATCGTTCCCGAAACCCCCGCCCTCAAGCGGAACCCCGCCTTCTTCTACTACGAGGACGGGTTCCAGAAGCCCGCGCCCTTCCGCCCCGACGTGGTCGTGAACATCGACCCCGCGTGGAACACCAAGCTCCACGCCCTGGATGCGCATGTTTCGCAGATGTATGAATGGCTTCCCTGGGTCGCGGGAAATCTGGAGGTGCCGAAGGACCCCGCCGCTCGGCTCGAGTGGCTCGGCCGTACCCGGGCCGGGCGGATCTCACCGGAAGTGCGCGCCGCCCTCGAAAAGCGTTACGGCGCAGCCGTCGCGGCTAAAATTCAGCACGCCGAGGCCTTCGAGCTCTGTGAATACGGACGCCGCCCCACGCCCGAAGAAATGGACAAAATGTTTCCCAAATAGCGCTCCGCGCTCAGACATGCTGGTCCAGCAGGATCCGGTTTCCGTCCGGGTCCACCGCGATCAGACTCGCCGGCCCCGCGCCTGTCTCGTCCGCCTCCACCTCGAGCTTCACCCCTTGGGCCTTTAAGCGCTTTTGCATTTCCCGGATATCGGTAAACGATTCCACCTTCTGGGCGTTGCTGTCCCAGCCCGGATTGAAAGTGAGCAGGTTCTTCTCGAACATGCCCTGAAACAGCCCGATCACTGCATATCCGTTCTTCATGATCAGCCAGTTCTGCTTGGCGTCTCCGGCGAATTCCTTGAACCCGAACTTCTCGTAGAACTGCCGCGATGCGCCTAGAGGGCGCTGGCTTACGTGCCCGTGCTCTGCGAAATAGACCGGCTCACATCCTCAATGGCCGGTCTTGCCCTCGTGCGCCAGGGCACCATCGCCACCGGAGCCCCCAAATGCGATTTCCGCTTCAAAACTCCGGGATGAGTCCGTCCTGCCGCACTGGTGGAGCTAGTGCAGGCTGCCTCCGGTCGAAATACATTTCCGCGTTGTAGGGATCGCCCGGTCCCTCGCTGAAAAACGTGGCCGTATTCGTCACCTTGTCGTCCACCCTCTCGCTCACCGAGGACGTGTAGCCCAGCGTCACCGTGTCCTGCCGCGTCTGGTCGTTCCCGAACAGCGCCGTCAACCATCCCGGCCGGAATTCCGTGATCTTCGTCGTGACCTTGGTCGTGGTCCGTTTGTCTTCGCCCGTCACCTGGCGGCTGATCGAAATCCAACCGCCCTGCGGCGAGGCTCCAAACCCCGCCCGGTTCGGCGGTTCCGCCGGAACGAACCGAGCCCCGCTCAGAACCGGTTTCGGATTGCCCACGAAGGGATCGAGCCCCAGCAGCATCTCGATGCTCGCCGCATCCAGGTTCGTGTTCCCGGCGCTGCGCCCGGCTGCCAGCGAATCCCGGTCCTCGATCAGGCCCTCCACCGTTCCACCGATCGCCGTCCACACAACCCGCACATTGTTCCGGAACGGCCGGGTATCGTAAACGCTCCCGCACCCAGGATCGCAGGACGCAGCACAAACAGGTCCAGCCGGATATCGAATTGCGGTCCCGTCAGGAAGACCCCAACTGTGCTGAGCGGCGGTTTCGGTTGCGCCTGACCCCGACCGGTGGGCAGCAACTCGCTGGTCCGCGTCCCTAAATCGAGCAGAATTTGATGCTTCCCCGGCGCCGGTCTGACCGGTAGTCCACCTTCCACCCGCGCCGTAATCCCATCCGTCGCCCCTACTCGCCGCAGAATTTACAGTTGTACCGCACCTACTGCAACAGCCGGATCCCGTTCGGCCCCGGAATCGTGCGCACCCACGAGTTCATCTCTTCCTCGTTTTGCAGCAGATCCCGCAGCGTCGCCTTGCTCAACACCTGGTCCACCGCCACCTGCACCGCGCGCCACAGCGACCGCACCGAACAATCCACCGATCGCGTGCAAATCGCCGCCTGCCCGGAATGGCTGTCGCAAAACGAGCTCTCGAACAGCCGCCCGCCGAGCGCGTCCATCACATCCCCGATCACGATCTCCTCGGCACCTCGCGCCAGCGTGTACCCGCCGTCCTTGCCGCGCGAAGCCTTCACGAACCCGCCCTTGCGCAGCACGCGCAGAATTTTGGCCGCATACGCCGGCGAAACGCCCTCCGCCTGGCTGATCTCCGGAATGGTCAGGCCCTGCCCGCCGTTCCCGGCATACCCCAGCCGGACCAGGCAGCGGATTCCGTACTCCTCGTTCGCGGACAACTTCATCGCCGTAGCCTCCCGATCGGGATGATGTCCTCGATCCCCAACGCCAGCTTGGCCGCCTCCGACATCCGCGCCTTGCTCCACGGCGGATCGAAGGTCAACTCCAGCTTTACCCCCGTCACCCCCGGAACTCCGCGGACCGCGCGCTCCACTTCCGCCGGCAGCGTTCCCGCCACCGGGCAGTTCGGCGCCGTTAGCGTCATCCGCACCAGCACCTGCCCGTCCTCTTCCACGCGCACTTCATAAATCAGCCCGAGTTCGTATACGTTCACCGGCATTTCCGGGTCGTAGACTTTCCGGATGGCCGCGATCGCCTGGTCGTGCAATGTCATTCGGTGGTGACCGGTTCGCCCGCCTCCATCAGCGCCGATTTGAGCGTGTGCCACGCCAGCGTCGCGCACTTCACCCGCGCCGGGTAGTCGCGCACCCCGCAGAACACCACCAGCTTGCCCAATTCCTTGCTGGCCGGCGTGTCCGTGGTCAAAAGCTCGTGGAACTCGTCCACCAGCTTCATCGCCTGCTCCCGGTTCTTGCCCTTCAGGCTCTCCGTCATCAGCGATGCCGACGCCGTCGAAATCGCGCAGCCCGACCCGACGAAGCTCGCATCCACCACAATGTCGTTTTCCACCTTCAGGAACACTTTCAGCTTGTCCCCGCACAGCGGATTATAGCCGTCGGCCTTGCAGTTGGCATCGTCCATCGGATGTGAATTCCGCGGCCGCTTGCTGTGGTCCAGGATGATTTCCTGGTAAAGATCGTTGACCATCAGGAGAAAATCTCCTTTACTTTGCGAAGCCCGGCCGCCAGCGCGTCGATCTCCGCAAACGTGTTGTATACCGCCAGTGAGGCCCGCGTCGTCGCCGGCACCTCGAAAAAGTCCATCACCGGCTGCGCGCAATGATGCCCGGTTCGCACCGCGATGCCCTGCCGGTCCAGCACCGTCCCGATATCGTGCGGGTGTATGCCTTCCATCACGAAGGAAAGCACCGCCGCTTTTTCCTTCGCCGTGCCGATCAGCCGCAGCCCCGGAATCTCCTGCAGTTTCTCCGTCCCGTAGACCAGAAGCTCGTGCTCGTGCTCCGCGATCCTGTCGAGCCCCACCTGGCCCGCATAATCGAGGGCCGCGCCTAACCCGATCCCGCCCGCGATATTCGGCGTGCCCGCTTCGAACTTGTACGGCACGTCGTTGTACGTCGTTTTCTCGAAGCTCACCGTGCGGATCATATCGCCCCCGCCCTGATACGGCGGCATCGCATTCAGCAGCTTCGTCTTCCCGTACAGCACCCCGATGCCGGTCGGCCCAAACACCTTGTGCCCCGAAAACGCGTAGAAATCGGCGTCCATCGCCTGCACATCGATCTTGGTGTGCGGCGCCGCCTGCGCTCCGTCCACCAGCGCCAGCGCCCCCGCCCGGTGCGCCATCTCGATCATCTGCTTCACCGGATTGATGGTGCCGAGCGCGTTCGAAACATGCGCCACCGCCACCATGCGCGTCCGCGGCCCGAGCAGCTTCTCGTACTCTTCGAGAATCAGCTCGCCCCGGTCGTTCATCGGGATCACCCGCAGCTTCGCGCCCGCCGCTTCGCGAAGCATCTGCCACGGCACGATATTCGAGTGATGCTCCATCGCGGAGATAACGATCTCATCGCCCTCCCGCACGCCGTTCCGGCCCCACGACGAGGCCACCAGGTTAATCGCCTCCGTCGTCCCGCGCACGAAAATAATCTCGTTCTTGTTGCGCGCGTTCAAAAATTTGCGCGCCTTCGAACGCGTCTCTTCGTAAGCCGCCGTGGACCGCTGGCTCAGCTCGTGCACGCCGCGGTGTATGTTGGCGCAATCCACTTCGTGAAACCGCCGGATCGCCTCGATCACCGCCATCGGCTTCTGCGCCGTGGCCGCGCTGTCCAGGTACACCAGCGGCTTGCCGTGAATCGTCTGCCGCAGCACCGGGAATTCCGCCCGGATCCGGTCCACGTCGAAACCCGCGCCCACCGGTTTAGTCAGCGTGCTCATAGAATTTCTCGTAAAGGATCCGCTCGAGCGACCCCGCCAGCGTCTCTACCTTGATACGGTCGATGATGTCCTGCGCAAACGCGTACGTCAGCAAACTTCGCGCCTCCCGCCGCCCGATTCCCCGCGACCGCAAGTAGAACAGCGCCTCCGCGTCGATCTGCCCGATGGTCGCCCCGTGCGTGCAGCGCACGTCGTCGGCGTGGATCTGCAGTTCCGGCTTGGTGTCGATCACGGCGTCGTCGGAAAGCACCAGGTTTTTGTTGGTCTGCTTCGAATCGGTCTTCTGCGCATCCTTCCGCACGATGATGCGGCCGTTGAACACCGCCGTCGCCTTGCCGTCCAGAATGCCCTTGTACAGCTCGTGGCTGTTCCCGTTCGGCTTGGCGTGATCGATCACCGTGTGATTGTCCACGTGCTGCGTGCCGTTCACGATGTACAGCCCGTTCAGCGTCGCTTCCGATCCCTGCTCCAGCACCGCGCCCGCTTCGTTGCGCACCAGCGCGCCGCCCAGCGAAATGGAATGCGAGGAGAAATTCGCCCCGCGCCCCAACGTCGCCTGCATCGACGCCACGTGGAACGCCAGCGCGTGCTCGCGCTGCACTTTGTAGTGGTCCACCACCGCGCCCTCGCCCGTCAATACTTCCGTCACCGCGTTGGTGAAGTAGACGCCGTTTCCGCCCCCGATGTACTGCTCCACGATCCGGCACTGCGACTGCGCGCCCGCCAGCACCAGCACCCGCGGATGCACCACCACCGGCTCGCCGAAGGATGCCGCGCCGAACACGATCTCGATCGGCTGCTCCACCACCGTTCCCGTCGCCACCCGGATGAACACTCCGTCCGTCATGAAGGCCGTGTTCAGCGCCGTGAACGCGTTGGCGTCAAACGCGGCGTACTTGCCCAGGTGCGCCACGCCGTCATCCGCCAGCGCCGCCAGCCTGCCGATCTCCACTCCCGGCGGCAGCGCGGCCGGATAGCCGGCCAGCTGCCCGTTGAAGAACGAAATGCGCAGCCCGCCGGGATCGGCCGTCGGCGTGCGATCCGGCCGCGACGGCGTCGCAAACGTTGCCCGCGCGATGGGCGCCACGTTAGTGAACCGCCATTCCTCGTCGCGCGTCGTCGGAAATCCCAGTTCCGCAAAACGCCGGAACGCCGCCGCCCGCAATTGCGCGAACGGTGCGCCGTCCAGCCGGTTGAACTGCTCCGCCCACTGCCCGGTCTGTTCCGCAACCGGCGTCATAGCTTCCCGACCGCCTCTTCTTCGTCGAAAATCCCGAACCCGGCGTACCCGCTCTCCTCGAGCTCCAGCGCCAGTTCCTTCCCGCCCGACTTCACGATCCGCCCTTCCGACAGCACGTGCACGAAATCCGGCACGATATAGTTCAGCAGCCGCTGATAGTGCGTCACCACGATCATCGACCGCTCCGGCCCGCGCAGCGCGTTCACCCCGCCCGCCACAATCCGCAGCGCGTCAATGTCCAGCCCGGAATCGGTTTCGTCCAGAATCGCCAGCTTCGGCTCCAGCACCGCCATCTGGAAAATCTCGTTGCGCTTCTTCTCGCCGCCCGAAAATCCCGTGTTCACCGCCCGGTTCAGCAGCGCCTGGTCCATCTCCATCAGCTTCATCTTTTCCCGCACCAGGTTCAGGAAATCCATCGCGTCCAGTTCCGGCAGGTTCTGGTGCTTCCGCACCGTGTTCAGCGCGGCCTTCAAAAAGTAAAGGTTGCTCACGCCGGGAATCTCCACCGGATATTGAAACGCCAGAAACAGGCCTTCCCGCGCGCGTTCCTCCGGGTCCAGTTCCAGCAGGTCCTTGCCGTCGAACAGCACCTGCCCCGCCGTCACGTTGTACAACTCGCGTCCGGCCAGAACTCCTGCCAGCGTGCTTTTGCCCGATCCGTTCGGCCCCATAATGGCGTGCACTTCGCCCGCCTTCACCGTGAGGTCGATTCCCTTGAGAATCTCCCGGTCGCCAACTTGGGCATGTAGATCTTTGATTTCAAGTAGTGCCATGTGCTCTTTAGCCAACGCTTCCTTCCAGGCTCACTCCCAGCAGCTTCTGCGCTTCCACCGCGAACTCCATCGGCAACTCCCGGAACACTTCCTTGCAGAATCCGTGCACGATCATCGAGACCGCGTCTTCGCTCGAAATGCCCCGCTGCCGGCAGTAAAAAATCTGGTCCTCGCCGATCTTCGACGTCGAAGCTTCGTGCTCGATCTGCGACGACGTGTTCTTCACTTCCAGGTACGGGAACGTGTGCGCCCCGCACTGGTCGCCCAGCAGCATCGAATCGCACTGCGAATAGTTCCTCGCGCCCGAGGCGTTCTTCAGGATCTTCACCCCGCCGCGATACGTGTTCTGTCCGTGCCCCGCCGAAATGCCCTTCGAGACGATCGTGGAACTCGTGTTCTTCCCGATGTGGATCATCTTGGTGCCGGTGTCCGCCTGCTGGTAATTGTTGGTCAGCGCCACCGAATAGAACTCGCCCACCGAGTTGTCCCCGATCAGCAGGCAGCTCGGATACTTCCACGTGATCGCCGAGCCCGTCTCCACCTGCGTCCAGGAAATCTTCGAATTCACCCCGCGGCACGCGCCGCGCTTGGTCACGAAATTGTAGATTCCGCCCTTGCCTTCTTTATCGCCCGGATACCAGTTCTGCACCGTCGAGTACTTGATCTGCGCGTTATCGAGCGCCACCAGCTCCACCACCGCCGCATGCAATTGGTTGGTGTCCCGCATCGGCGCCGTGCAGCCTTCGAGGTAGCTCACATACGCCCCGTCGTCCGCGATGATCAGCGTCCGCTCGAACTGCCCGGTGTCTTTGGCATTGATGCGAAAATAGGTGGACAGCTCCATCGGGCACCGCACCCCCTTCGGCACGTAACAGAAGGAGCCGTCGCTGAATACCGCCGAGTTCAAGGCCGCGAAGAAGTTGTCCGACGTCGGCACCACCGACCCCAGGTACTGCCGCACCAGCTCCGGATGCTCCTGCACCGCCTCCGAGAAGGACCCGAAGATGATCCCCATATCCTTCAGTTTTTCCCGGAACGTGGTGGCCACCGAGACGCTGTCGAACACCGCGTCCACCGCCACCCCCGCCAGCAGTTCCCGCTCCTGTAGCGGAATCCCCAGCTTCTCGTACGTTCGCAGCAGCTCCGGATCCACTTCATCCAGGCTCTTGGGACCGTCTTTTTTCGCCTTGGGGGACGAATAATAAATGATGTCCTGGTAGTCGATCGGCGGGTAATGTACGTTTGCCCACTCCGGCTCCTTCAGGGTCAGCCAGTGCCGGTACGCCTTCAGCCGCCATTCCAGCAGCCACTCCGGTTCGTTTTTCTTCGCCGAAATGAGCCGGATCACGTCTTCGCTCAGTCCCCGCGGGATCGACTCCGACTCGATATCGGTGACAAACCCCCACTTATATTCCTGATTCGCAAGGACCTCGATCGTGTTGTTCGAATCGCTCACGGCGCTTCTCTCCTAACCTGTTGGGCTGATACCAAGTTAGCTAATCTGTACTTTGTAGTCAAGATTAAATCGGCGACGCGTCCGCAACCAGCGCCCTTGCACTCGGGTGGGTTCGTGTGGCTCTCGATTCATACGGCTCAGGCACCCGCGTCCCCGCCGCGGATGCTGTCCGTTGTATCGCTACTCTTCGTCAGGCGGGATGAACATCGCGATCGCTTCGATTTCCACCAGCAGTTCGGGACGGCACAGGATCGCCTGGATGCCCGTCGATGCCGGCAGCGGATCCAAGCCCTGCTCCGCGAAAAACGCCGTGCGCTCTTCGTTAAACGCCGCATAGTCGCGCTCGATATCGCGCAGGTAGCAGGTCGTCCGCACAATGTCCTTCCACGTCGCGCCCTCGGCCTCGAGCAGCCCGGTGATGTTCTCGTACGTACGCCGCAGTTGCGCGCGGAAATCGCCGACATGCACCGTATTCCCGTGCTCATCGATGCTGGCGGTTCCCGAAATCAGCAGGATGACCAGCCCGTTCAGGTCGACGCGCAAACCGCGCGAAAAAGAGCTCGGCCGCTCGTAATCGTATGCCTCGTTGAGCACCGAAAGATTCGTGATTGCCTTGCGCTTCACCTGCTTCACGCCTTCGACGCGTTCGAGTACATCCGTGATGGTCATTGCTTGAAATCTCCCGATGGAATACCAATTCCGTGGCTCAGGCCCTTCGCCGTCGCCACCCAAAAAGCTTCGCCCCGCCCACACGGAATCGCGCTGCAACGCCGCCCCGCAGACCACATCGCTCGCCAAGCCCCGTTCCGGGAGAAACTCACTCTCATCTCTATGCCGCTCCCTCCATTTTAGGCAAAAAAGATCCTTTTAGCAGCTATGAAAACGAACCGGCCCGGGAGGGGCGACACAAGTGCTACCATCAAAAGGACTTTTCAGTTCCGCCAATGCAGGAAATCCTCGCCCTTTCGGCCGTGCGCCAGGCCCGTATGATCCGGGAAGGGCACATCTCCCCCCGCGAGTTGATCGCCGCCCACCTCGACCGCATCGCCGCCGTCAATCCCGTGCTCCACGCCGCAGTGGAGGTGCTCGCCCCAGGCGGCGCCATGGCCGCCGGTCCTCTCCACGGAGTCCCCTTCAGCATCAAGGATTCGATCGAGGTCGCCGGCACCGTCTGCAGCGCCGGAACCCTCGGCCGCAAGGACGCCCCGCCCTCCACCGCCGATGCCGAACTCGTCGCCCGCCTCCGCCGCGCCGGCGCCGTTCCCATCGCCCGCACCAACCTGCCCGACCTCCTCTTCGCCTTCGAATCCGACAACTTCCTGTACGGCCGCACCAACAACCCCTACGACCTCGACCGCACCTCCGGCGGCAGCAGTGGAGGCGAAGCCGCCCTCATCGCCGCCTGCGGATCGCCCCTCGGCCTCGGCAGCGACGCCGCCGGCAGCGTGCGCCTCCCCGCCGCCTTCTGCGGCATCGCCGCCATCAAGCCCACCTCCGGCCGTCTTCCCCGCACCGGTCATTTCCCGCCAGCCGGCGGATGGATCGAGCGTCTCTGGCAAATCGGCCCCATGGCCCGCCGCGTCGAAGACCTGACCGCCGTCATGCCCCTCCTCGCCGGCTCCGATGGCCGCGATTTCAGCGCCGTCCCCATGCCCGTGCCCGACCCCGCCTCCGTGAACCTGCGCACCCTCCGCGCCGCCTTCTACACCGATAACGGCATCGCCGCCGCCGGCCCCGAAGTCGCCCGCGTCGTCCGCGCCGCCGCGGCGTCGCTCGAATCCCGAGTCGCGTCCGTCCGCGAAGACCGCCCCGCCTGCCTCGATGCCGCCTACGACCTCGAAATGAAGTTGATCGGCCCCGACGGCGGCGACGGCCTACGCGACTACCTCGCCGCGCTCGGCTCGACGCGCGTCCACCCCTTGCTCCAGGGATGGCTCGACAAGCTCGAACCCTACCGCACGGATCTCGCCGGCTTCGCCCGCTACGTCGCCGAATGGGACCAATACCGCGCGGAAATGTCGGACTTCCTGGATCGCTGCGACGTGATCCTGTGCCCCGCATACACCGAGGCCGCCCTGCCGCACCGCGAGTCCATCCGCGAGGAAAACTTCCGCGCCTTCAGCCACACCATGGCTTTCAACGTGGCCGGCTGGCCCGCCGCCGTCGTCCGCTGCGGCGAATCCGAAACCGGCCTCCCCATCGCCGTCCAGATCGCCGCCGCCCCCTGGCGCGAAGACATCGTCCTCGCCATCGCCGCCGCCCTCGAACTCACCTTCGGAGGCTGGAAGCCGCCCCTGCCGTCAGCCAAAGAGATCTGAAGATCTGCCGTAGCGGAATGTCAGGCCGGCCGATTCCCGCATCCTTCGTGTCCTGCCACACGCCGAGCGCCCAATTCTCGTGCGCTTGCATCCGGCTGCGGAAAGACGAATCATTGCACAAATGTAACCCCGGCGTTATATTTCGGTTCAGGTACGTAACGCAAGCGCCCGCTTCAGCTATCGCCGTTTGGTAAAAGGGGTTTTTATCATGTATGTCAGACTCATCCGCTTACTATCTGTGTGTTTGATCGCATGGGGCGCCGCCAATGCACAGGAATTCCGGGCGACCATCACGGGTAAAGTGATCGATCCATCTGGCGCGGCAGTTCCCGGAGCCGCCGTGCAAGTCAAGAATGTGGACACTAACGAGGGTGCGTCTGCCACTACGGACGCGCAGGGAAACTACACTGTTCCGCTGCTCCGCCCCGCGACTTATACCTTGACCGTGGAAGCACCGGGCTTTAAGAAGTACAGCCGCGAAGGAGTCACCTTACAGGTGGGGCAGACAGCCGGCATCAACGTCAGCCTCGAGATCGGGAATGCCCAGGAAACGGTCACCGTCACCGCCGAAACGCCGCTGCTCGATACCCAAAAAGCCGACCGTGGCGGCGTCGTCAACACCGAACAGGTCACCGAACTCCCGCTCAATGCCCGCAATCCGTACCTGCTCGGGTCCATGATGTCCGGAGTCAACTTCCGCGGCGCCTCCATCTGGCAGCGGCCGTTCGATAATGGCGCCATCGCCGAGTGGTCCGTTAACGGAGGGTGGAACAGTAATAACGAGTTCCTGCTGGACGGCGCTCCCAACAACGCGCAGGGCGGAGGCAACAACGTCGCCTATGTGCCGATCGTGGATGCCGTGCAGGAGTTCCGCGTCCAGTCGAATTCCTACGATGCGCAGTACGGAAAGACGTCCGGCGGCGTGATGAACGTGATCCTGAAAAGCGGCACCAACGACTTCCACGCCACCGGCTGGGAATTCCTGCGGCGCACGGCGCTCGATGCCAACACCTTCCAGAACAACTCCAAGGGCGCGCCCAAATCCGAGCACTACCTGGATCAGTACGGCTTCCAGTTCGACGGCCCAATCTACGTGCCGAAGCTGTTTGATGGCCGGAACAAGGCGTTCTTCCTGGGCAGCTTTGAAAACTACCGCGAAGGCACGCCAAGCCCCCTGACTCTCTCGGTTCCCCAGCCCGAGTTTCTTACCGGCGACTTCAGCAAGTTGGTGGACGCGAATGGGAATAAGATCACAATTTACAACCCTTATACCGGCCACGCCGATCCGAGCGTTCCCGGCGGTTGGAAGCGCGACCCCTTCCCGGGCAACATGATTCCCCCGGAGTTGATCAATCCGGTTGCGAAAAACATCCTGAGCTACTACCCCGCGCCAAACAATACCGCTGCCGGCCGTGCGTACTCCGAAAATAACCTGATCTTCCCGAATTACTTCGCGAAAGATAAGTTCTACAATCTGATCCTCAAATTCGACTTCAACTTCTCGGACCGCCATCGCGCATTCTTTCGGCACGCTTCCAACGATCGCACCGAAGACCGGAACGACAACGGCGTCTTCAGCGGACCCGGTCAAGGTGGACAGCAGCCTTTCCAGCGAATTAACGATGCTTACGTGATCGACTATGTCTGGACGACAACTCCCACTCTGATCCTGAATGCGCGAGCATCGTACAATCGCTTCATTGAGAAAGGATTCGGCGCGGATGACCTTGGGTTCGACATCACCCAACTGGGATTCCCCTCCTCGCTCGCGAACTCGCTGCCCAACGGTCCATTTTTCGGAAACTATAACTTCAGCGGCTATACCTACCTGGGCCGTTATCGCAGCGTCAACATCACCAACAACTACTCACTGAACCTGAATGGAACCAAGGTCTGGAACAGGCATACTATGCACTTTGGCCTCGACGTGCGCCGGGGTCACCTCATCTGGCAGGATACGGGCAACGTGCTGCGTTTCGATTTTGACCGTCGATGGACACAGCAGACCTACAACCAGGGGGATGCGCTCAGCGGAAACGCCATAGCCTCTGCCCTCTTGGGATTGCCCAACTGCTGCAATTCCCCGTATAACCTGTTCCCGTTCTTCCGCCAGTGGTACGCCGCGCCCTTCTTCCAGGACGACTGGAAGGCCACTTCCCGCCTGACACTGAATTTCGGGTTACGTTGGGACTTCAATTTCGCGCCTTCCGAGAAATACAACCGGGTTAACGGCGGCTTCGATCCGAATGTTACCACCACGGTTGACGGACCCAACGGCCCGGTTACGCTTCGCGGCGGCGTGACGTTCGCCGGCGTCGACGGATTACCCGCCCGCACCGCCCGGACGGATCTGAACAACATCCAGCCGCGTGTCGGTTTCGCCTACAGCTTGAATGACAAACTCGTGCTCCGCGGCGGCTTTGGAATCTACTATCTGAATCCTAACAACGACTGGCTTTCCAACCGTGCGGGCTTTTCGACAAATACGCCCTTGGTCACGACTTTGGACGATTACCGCACGCCCGTTACCCAGAACGTCTTGAGTGATCCATTCCCCGGTGGGATCAATACCCCACAGGGCGCCTCGCAAGGGCCGCTGACATTCGTGGGCAATAACTTCAATTGGTTCAACCGCGATTTCATCGTCCCGCGCCAGCACCAGTTCTCTTTCGGCGTGCAGTATGAGACCTGGCGGAACTCCGTCTTTGACGTGGCTTACGTGGGTGGGCGCGGGTACGATTTCGAAATGAACCGCGACATCAACATTCCCAGCCTTGCATTCCGCCAGAAGTGCAACATCCTCGAGGGCGGAAGTCCGAACTATTGTAACGAGCAGGTTCCGAACCCCTTCCAGGGGATTGAAGCCTTCCGCGGAACCAGTTACTTCACAGCCGGCACGATCAGCCGCTTCAACGCCAATCGCCCGTATCCGCAGTTCAGCGGAGCGTTGAACGAGCAGGGCATCAACCAGGCGCGGACTTGGTATAACTCTCTCCAGGTCAATTACAACGTTCGGTTCAAAGCAGGTCTGAACCTGCTGGCCAATTACACGTTCTCGAAATTCACCGAGCGCTGGGGTTATAACGACCCGTACGCCGACGTCTTCCAGCAGGGCCCCTACTATCTCGACCGTCCACATGCCTTCAAGCTGACAACGGTATACCAGTTGCCGTTCGGACAAGGCCGTACCTTCGGCCGCAACTGGGGCAAACCGCTGGACCTGGCGCTCGGCGGCTGGGAATGGACCACGTTCATGACCTGGCAATCGGGCGAGCCGGCCGACCTTCCGGGTAACGTGCAGATTTTGAAGGACCCGAAAATCCAGGACGTTAGCCTCGACGGCTACCGCGTGCAGGGGTGGTCGCCGTGCGTGCTCCGCATGGACGACAGCGGAAATATCACCGCGCAGCAGTACAGCTTACAGGCCGGATGCGGAACGGATTTCTCCAACTACGCCTGGATGATACTTCCGTCGTACGCGCCTCGCCAAACTCCGTACCGGAGCGGCCACATCCGAATGCCGAGCGCCCTGACCATGGACGCCTCGCTGAATAAATCGTTCCAGGTGACCGAGCGATTGCGGTTCCAATTCCGTGCCGAAGCGTTCAACCTCCTGAACCACTATGTTACGCTTCGCGCCAAGTACAACACGGACCCGAACAGTTCCAACTTCGGATCGATTTACCCAGGCGATCTCTGGACTGGAGATACGGGGTTCCCGCGCCAGGTGCAACTGGGATTCAAGGTTTACTGGTAGCAACCTGACGCCGGTTCTCACTGGTGCCGCGTCCCCCGAAGAGGGACGCGGCACCCTCTTCTTATTGCCTCTCGCCCTCGCCTACCCGCCCGGCGTAATCCCCCCGCCCTCTTCGATCGTCACCCGCTCATTTGCCCGCACATTCCCGAAGTGCTGCCGCGCCCCGCTCGGCCATTCCACATCCACCGACGCCGTCCCGTCCGCCCCCAGCCCGAACGTCAGCGGCAGCTCGCTCTGAGAGCAGTAGCTCGACCCGCTTCGCACCATGTTCCACTGCTTCCCCGACGCGCTCTGCACCCGCACCACCGCCCCCATGCCGTCGCGGTTCGACTTCGTCCCCCGCAGCGATACGCTCAGCCAGTGGTTCGCATTTCCTCCGTCGTTGCGCAGCAGCACCGCCGGCCCGTTGTTGGTCGAGATCAGAACGTCCAGATCGCCGTCCCGGTCGAAGTCCGCGTACGCCGCGCCCCGCGCCACCAGCGCCTTCCCGAACCCCTCCCCCAGCCGGCTCGACACGTTTTCGAACTTGTGATTCCCCAGGTTGCGGAACATCAGCGGAGTCTCCGCATAACTCACCTTCGGCTGCACGCGCGCGATATTGTCTTCGATATGTCCGTTGGCCGCGAAAATATCCAAATACCCATCCAGGTCGTAATCGAAGAAAAACGCCCCGAAGGTTAGCGACAACAAGCTGCTCCGCCCCACAGACGACGACGGCGCCTCGTCCACAAACAGCCCGTTGCCCTCGTTGTGATACAGCCCCAGCATTTGGTTCGAGAAATTGCCCACCAGCAGGTGCGGACGCCCGCTGCGGTCGTAATCCGCCGCATCCACCCCCATGGCCCCGCGCGCGACGCCGTCTTCGCCGTATGCCACGCCCGCCGATAGCCCCTCGTCCTTGAAGGTGCCGTTCCCCAGGTTGCGGTACAGTTTGTTGGGCTGCGTGTCGTTCGCCACAAACAGGTCCGGCCACCCGTCCCCGTTGTAGTCGAACACCGTCGCACCCAACGACTTGCTGTTCGCGTCGCCCATCCCCGCCGCTTCCGCTACGTCCGCGAACCGCCCGCCGCCCAGGTTGTGAAACAACCGGCTGCGCGTTCCCTTATAGGACTCCGGCGTGCAGTACGACTTCGTCGCCCCATCCAGCGAGCACCACAAATCGTTCGCCGGGCTCCACTGCACGTAATTGGCGACGAACAGGTCCAGCTTGCCGTCCCGGTCGTAGTCGAACCACACCGCGCTGGTTCCAAAACTCGCGTTTTGAATGCCCGATGCCGCCGTGACGTCCCGAAACTTGCCGTTCCCCTCGTTGTGAAACAGGTGGTCGCCGCCCAACGCCGTGACGTAGACGTCCTCCCGCCCGTCGTTGTCGTAGTCCCCCGCCGCCACGCCGAGCCCGTACATCTCCACGTCGAGGCCGCTGCCCGCCGTCGCGTTCACGAACCCGCCTTTGCGGTTATTCCGATAAAACGCCGGCAGCGACCGCCGCCCCTTGGGCGTGATGTCCTTGCCGTTGATCAGCAGAATATCGGGCCACCCGTCTCCGTCCGCGTCGAAAAACGCGCAGCCCGCCCCCAGCGTTTCCGGCAGGAACCTCTTGCCCGTGCGCCCCGCATTGTGTACGAACCGGATTCCCGCCTGCGCCGTCACATCGGTGAACGTCACGCGCGGCACGTCCGCGCCCATGGCGAGCCAGCCCGCCGCCACCCCCAGCGCCAATGCCCATTTCATCGCCGTGCCTCTTTCGCGGCGCTCTCGTGATCGTGAATGAACTGCCGCTCGTTGTTGTCTTCCGGGCTGATCATGCGGCGCCGCTCGGTAATCGACTGCGATGCCTCGTCCGCCTTGAATCGCCGGAACAGCGCGTCTTCCCGCTCCGCCCCCGCCATGTCCCCCAACCCCCGGTAGCACAGCATCAGCGTGTAGTGCATCTGCACGTCTTCCGGATCCACCGCCGCCACCTGTTTGAGCACCGCCACCGCTTCCTTGTACTGCCGCTTCAAAAACAGCAGCCGCCCCATCTGGTTCAGCGCCACCCGGTCGCGCGGATATTGCGCCCGCACTTTTTCAAGCGATTCGAGCGCCCCGTCGTAATCGCCGTCCGCCTTCTGAATCGCCGCCTTGAAAAACCAAATGCGCGCCAGCGACCGGTCCGTCTCGAGCGCCTTCTCGATGTACGGCTTGGCGCGGTCCGTCTCGCCTTCCTGGATCAGCGTGCGCGCCACGTTCAGCCACCCGTCCGCGTAGCCCGGCTCCACCTCCGTCACCTTCTGAAACGCGAACTCCGCGCCCTTCAAATCCCCTTGCAGCAGCAGCCCGATCCCCCAGTCGTTCCACCGTTCCCGGTCGGCTTTGCGCGGCACCACCTTCCACTCCGGTTTTCCCAGCGGCATCGCGCACTGCGCCTCCGCCAGCGTGATGATCGGGAGGTCCGGAATGCGGTCCCGAATCTTGCCCGATACGTTGCCCGGAATCGATGCCTTCTCAAACTCGTACTCGAGCCCGTTGTGGTCCTTTGCCAGCAAAGCCGCGTCCTGCCCCGCCTTCGGCTGCCCCGCGTAAGCGAACTGCGTGTAATACCAGGAGAATTTTCGGTAATTTAGTTTCGCGTGAAACGTGATGGGCCCGCGCGCATCCTTCGGCACCCTCACTTTGTAATGCGCCACGTCCGCGGCCCCCGGCGGAATCAGCCGCACGTACAGCAGGCTCCGTGCCTGCCACGCATTCCGCTTATTGATCGGATTGGCCTCCGCGTCCAGTTGGTACGACCGGTAAAAATGCGCCCCCGGCTCCACCGGACCCTTGCCGTTGTCCTCCACCGATCCACTCCAGAAGATCACCCGCCCGTCCGCATCCGTGGCCTGAAGTTCCAGCCAGATATCGAACGAGTCCACCGTGCCGCCCGGGAAGAAATGCCCGATCTTGCGCGTCCGCACCACCACGTCCACCCGCGCCGTGCTCCCCGGTTCCAGCACCGCGCCCGCCGTGTCCGCGGGCGCCGACATCCTGCCCACCTCGCGAATCGTCACCGGCGTGCTCTGCTCCGCCTCCTCCCCGGTGGCGAAGGTGGTGTTGGCCTGCACTTCTCCGGTCCGCCGCCGCATCTCCTGCTCGCCGCGCACCGCCTCCGATGGGGCCACCGAAAATATGTCCACCGTGATGAAGCCCGACTTCAAAAACTTCTCCAGCGTGTCCATCTGCTCCCGGTCCTGGTTGGCATACGCCAGCGCCATGTTCGCCGCCGGAAAACGGTGCGAGTGTACCTTTCCGCCGCGATTTCCCGGATCGCCCGAGGGCACCAGCGGCATGTGGCAGTCGGCGCACACCTGCGGCTTCGGCGGGTAATAGAACGACCGCGCCCCCTGCCCCGATACGCCGCTCGCCTGCCAGTTGTCGTAGTCGTTGAACCCGCGAATCCACCGGTATCCGTTCACCGGAACGTCCAGGTGCACCTTGTGGCACGTGGAGCAGAATTCCGACTCCTTCATGAACGGCTTCAGGAACGTCATCCGGTGCGGCTGCGGATTTAGATACGTCAAAAAATAATCCGCCGCCGCAATGTATTTGTTCTTGCTCGAAGCGAGCTCGTGCAGCGCCGGATACTCCACCGTGAAATCCGCGTTCCCCATCGTGCTGTTCACGTGTACGATCGCATGGCACGACATGCATCCCAGGCCCGCGTGCGCCTCCTCGGTGTCCATCTGCTCCTTGATCGGACGGTCGAACTTGCCATTGAAGAACACCGCGTGATCGTGGCACCCCGCGCACCATTTGCTCGGCCGCGTGCCCACCACATCCTGCATGTACTCGATCGATTTCCGGTAGAACTGATTGTTGAACGAAGCGAAGTGATGCGCCGAGCCCTTCCACTGCTCGTAGATGTCCTTGTGGCACTTCCCGCACGCTTCCGAATCCATGAAGAAGTTGGAAGGGATGATCTTGCCCGTGTTGGTTTGCGCCGACGACGGCGCGAACGGGTTCTTCGCTCCACCGCCCTCCTCATCCATCGACAGCGGCGGCGAAACCGGGTTCACGATGCGGTACGCAGGATTCGGAAACATCCTGGCGTAGACCGCCCCCACCGCCGGCAGCAGCAGAAACAATCCGGCCGACACCGCAAATCCCCTTTTGGAGAAACCCGCAATCCGGTCGCGCAGCACCAGCCGGCCCACCATCGCCATCGCCGCCACCGCCAGCGCGATGTGCAGCCACAGCACCCACCGGTGCGCCAGCGTGTTCCCCCGCACCGCCAGGTAGAGCGCCGGCACGCCCGCCGCCAGGATCGCTCCGCTCACCGCCGGGTACCGCTTCACCGCAATCACGGCGTCGGCCATCAGAGCCAGCCCCAGCCCCAAATGCAGGATCACGTTGGCGACGTAAAACAAATTGGCCTGCGGGAACGCCGCCAGGTATCCGCTGTTGATCAGCAGCAGGCCAAAACCGGCTCCAGCCAGCCGGTCGAGGGAAATCCGTCGCATCTCAGCGCGTTCCTCCTTCCTGTAGCGGCCGGATCAGCCGCAGTGCCGGGCGCGTCAGGAACTCCTTCACGTATTTCGCGTGTTCCGCATCGTCCGGATAGTGCTCGCCCGCCGGATATGGATACCGGCTCATCCCGTGGAACGGCAGCGGCAGCACGGTCTGCGAAAACGCCGTGTTCGCATCCGCATCTTTCGCCCACCCGTCCATCAGCAGCAGAAAATCGCGCTTCCATCCCGCCGGCAGCGGCGGCAGCCCCGACCCGTCGAACCGCAGCCCGATCTCGTCTCCCGACCCCATCACCGCCATCCGGTCGTCCACCTCCGCCAGGAGCCCCTTCACATCGCCGTAGCGCGTGTAGTTGCCCTCCGTCGGATTCCACATCGATAGCGGTCGCACCTTCTGGTAATCGAACATTTCCGGCTGCCTGCGTTGCGGGTCGATGGTCGCTTTCGAAAAGCCCCGGAAGTGCAAATCGGCCGCGACCGCCGGCACATCGGTCATCCGGTGCGTCGGCGGCCCGTCGTCTTCGAGCAGATAAATCTCGTCCCAGTAAACGCACAGGTTGGTCACGATCCGCACCTGCCGCGAAGCGGACAGAAACTTCCCGGCCAAGTCCACCGCCATGGTCTTGGGCTTGCCCGCCGGAATGCCCATGTCCTCCACCACCGTCTTCCAGTTGCCCGCCGCGTCCTTCACTTGCAGATACGGAAACACCAGGTCCTGGTGCGCCTGCGTGGCCGCCAGGAACGTGCTCCCGTCGGCCCAGTCCACCCACCCGCTCAGCACCAGCGCCGCCCGGTTTCCGCCCGCCGCTGCGCCGAAATCGAGATCGAGATGGTGCATCTCCGCGATCCCCGCGGCGTCGCGCCGGAACGCCGTTCGGATACACCCGGTCGCGCTCCAGCAGCGCGCTCCGCACCTCCGTCCCCGCCGCGTCGCGCGCGCTCGCCGGATAAATCCTCCGCTCCCCGCCGAACAGCCGGAACTCGGGAAACGGCGGCGACTTGAACTTCTCGTTCGTCAGGACCTCGCACCCCCGCCGGATGATCGAGCGCCATCAGCCGGATCTGGTCCAGGTACGAAACCTCCCGCAACTCCTCCGTCACCCGGACTTCGTACTGCCCGCCGCGCGCCTTCAGCGCCTCGCCGGGAATCGAAACATATTCGTCGTGGTCCACCGGGAAATACTGGCCGTCGCCCGAACTCGCTCCCAGCGGCGCCACCCCCAGCACGTCGGTGATGAACACGAAGCGCTCGCCGTTCCAGGTGAAGATCATCGGGCACGACCCCGCCAGGCGCGGCGCTTCCTTCACCGCCACAATCCGGTTCACCGCCTGCTCCGTCTCGTTCTGGATCAGCCCGTTCGGCCACGTGATCCGGATCGTGTCCACCTTCGTCCGGTTGCCCAGCCGGAAAACCACCGGGACCCCCTGGTAAATAACCTTCTCGTAGCTCGCGCCCGCTTTCACTTCGATCTTGGCGTCCAGCGGAATCTTCGCGTTCTTCACGCCTTCGAGCGCCACTTCGATCCAGTTGCCGTAATTCACCGCCGCGTTCCGGCTTAGCCGCAGCGAGCCGACCCGCTCGATCGCCGCCTCGCTCGCGCGCCCGTTGCCATCGAAATCCGCGTGCAGCACCGCCCCGGTTTCCGCAACCGCTGCTGTCGCCCGCGCCCGCGCTTCCGCCGCAAGCAAGTCCACATCCAGCGCTTCGTATGCGCCGCCCAGCTTGTCGCGGTACAACACCGGGGAGCGGCCCGCATAGGAAACCACCACGTCGAACCCAGGCGTATCGGACACCAGTTCGAATGCCGCCACGTTCTGCGCCGGTCCCTTCACGAAAGGAAAGCGTGCGCTCTCGTCGCTGAACCCCGCCGCGCCGTTGTTGCGCAGCAGTTTCGCATCGTCGCCGAATAGCAGCAGGTCCTCGTCGTAGTCGTGGTCGAAGTCCACCCACATCGCCGTCCGGAACGACCCCGCCGCCAGGTCCGACTGCTTCTGAAACTGCCCCTTCACGTTCTTGTACAGCGCCGCACCCTGCCTGGTCACCACGCATAGGTCCGGCAGCCCGTCGTTGTCGAAATCGCCCGGCGCGATGAACACCAGGTCGCGCAATCCCTCCAGGCCCGAGTTCGCCACCGCCGTGCGCCCCCCGCGGAACAGGGCCGCGCGCTGAGCCGACCACGCAATCAGGCTGGGCCGGCTCCCGCCATCCAGCGTCAGCGCGGCCAATCCCGCCGTGGCCGGGTCGAATCCCCCCGCGATCCTCTCCGCGCGGTACACCGGAGGCGGCAGCGCCGGTGCCTTCAACTCGTCCACCGGATCGAAAATCTCCGAGTAGAAGCTCCACTCCATGTCTTCCGGAACCGCCGCGCCTTCCTGCTCCTTTTTGAGTTGCTGAAAGATCTGAAGCTCCTTGGCCGCATCCGCCGTCCGCTCGTTCTGGCGATACATCCCGTAGAGTTGAAAATGCGGCGCCGCCAGCCGCGGATTGAGGTCGCGCGCCTTTTCGAATTCCCGGATTGCGTCTGCCGTGTCACCCCGGCTCTTGTAAATAGCGCCCAGTTGGTAGTGCCACGTCGGATCGTCCGGCGCCAGCTTCGCCATGCCCTGGAACTGCACGAAGGCCTTGTCGAAATCGCCCTGCTTCTTGTAAGTGATCCCCAGGTTGAACCAGGTGTGCGGCAGGCCCGGTTCCTGCTTCTGCGCACGTTCGAGTTCCGCCACGCCCTTGTCCGTCTCGCCCGCTCGCAGCAGCGCCAGCCCCAAGTTCAGATGCTCCCGCGCCGAATCCGGCCGCAATGCGAGCGCCTTCTCGAACTCGGCTACCGCCTGTTTTTGAGTGGTTGGATTTTCGTAGAACGCCTTGCCCAGATTGCGATGCTGCCACAGCAGATCTTGGTTTACAGGCCCCGCCTGGCCGTATAGCATCAATGCGAACGCAGCCGCCGCCAGCAGCAGCAACAACAACAATCCTCGTTCACGCACACGCGTTTCCCCTCGTCGCGATCCCGGCCAGCATATCATCGGCCTTGCGAACCCGACAATAATAGAAAGAAACTACAAGAGGCGGTTCGACTCGTGGAACAGGGGCGCGCACCCACATTCCGTCTGCTGGCCGGGTTGGCTATTACGCTTTCCGCCGTCGCCATCTACGCAGCCTATACCCTGGTGCAGTTGCGCGGACTCCAGACCCTGCAAACCTCCGCCATCGATCGCAACCGCGCGGACTCCCTGCTTCTCCTGCGCATCCAGAATAACCTCAACCTGATCGCCATCACCCTCCGCGATATGCTCGACGGCAGTGAACCCTACCCGCTCACCGCCTGGCAGGGTCCCCTCAATCGCATCCGCAACGACCTCGCCGATGCCCTCGACCAGGAGGTCAGGTATTCGCCCGTGGACCGCGGCGCCGACCAGCGCCGCCAGCTTTCCTCCAGCGTCTTCCAGTTCTGGGACGCCCTCGACCGCGTCTTCGCCACCGCCGCCGCCGGCGACGAGAACAAGGCGCGCGACCTCATCCGCCTCTCCCTGCAATCGCGCGAGCAGGCCCTCAGCGCGGCCGTTGCCCGCCTCCTGGTGGCCAACAACGAGGCCGAGCAGGAGGCCGGCGTCCGCGTCCGCGCCATCTACGCCCGCGCCGCGGGAAATCTCTACCTGTTCCTGGGCGCCATGCTGGTGGTCATCGCGCTCACCAGCCTCTACCTTGTCCGCTACAACAGCCGCCTCTTCCAGCGCGTCCAGGCCCTCTCCGACCGCCGCAGCGAACTCGCGCAACAGTTGATCTCGATGCAGGAGAATACCTTCCGCTCCATCTCCCGCGAGCTGCACGACGAGTTCGGCCAGATCCTCACCGCCATCGGCACCATGCTCCAGCGCAGCGCGCGCCGCAACCCCGACGATGAGCGCACCCGCCAGGAGATGCGCGAAATTCAGGAGATCGTGCAGACCACGCTCGAAAACGTCCGCACCCTCTCCCAGGCCCTGCACCCCGTAGCGCTCGAAGAGGCCGGCTTTGAAAGCGCCCTCGACAACTACTTGCGCCGCTTCGAAAAGCAGACCGGCATCGGCGTCCGCTGCGAAAAGGACGGCGCCAGCCGAGAGATCGACCGCGGCCTCGCCATTCACCTCTTCCGCATCGCCCAGGAAGCGCTGAACAACGTCGCCCGCCACTCCCGGTCGGCGACCGCCGCCGTCCGCCTGCGCTTCCTCGCCGAATCCGTCGTGCTCGAAATCGAGGACCGCGGCGTCGGCTTTGGCAAGCGCGAGCGGCAGGGAATGGGCCTCGTCTCCATGCGCGAGCGTGCTGAAATGATGAAGGGCCGCGTCGAATTCCTGGAGGGCGAAGGCGGCGGCGCGCTCGTGCGCCTCACCGTCCCCCTGGCCCCCGAAGAGGTCCAGCTTGCCTGATCGCGCCATCTCCGTTCTCCTCGTCGACGATCACGCCCTGGTGCGGCGCGGATTCCGCCGCATGCTCGAGGACGATCCCGAAATCCGCGTCGTCGGCGAAGCCAGCGACGGCCACGACGCCATCCAGGCCGCCGAGACCCTCCGCCCCGCCGTCGTCGTCATGGATTTCGCCCTCCCCAGCATGAACGGAGCCGTCGCCACCCGGCACATCCTCAAGAGCCTTCCCGGCACCGCCGTCCTCATCCTCAGCATGCACACCGAAGCGTCGTACGTCCGCACGTGCCTCGAAGCCGGCGCCCGCGGTTACCTGCTCAAAAACGCGATGGACCTCGAACTGGTGCAGGCCGTCCGGAAAGTCGCCTCCGGCGCCAGCGTCCTCGACCCGCGCCTCGGCTCCCTCGCCGAAAAAGACAAATCCCCCCGTTCCGAACTCACCACCCGCGAGCTCGAAGTGCTCCAGTTGATCGTTCACGGCAAGGCCAACAAGGAGATCGCCACCGTGCTCGGCCTCAGCGTTAACACCGTGGCCGTCCACCGCGCCAATATCATGCAGGCGCTCGGCATCCACAACACCGCGGAACTCGTGGTCTACGCCATCCGCGAAGGATTGGTGAGCATCGCGTGAAGCGGCGCACCTTCCTCGCCGGAGCCCTGCCCCTCGCCGCCGCTCCGGCCGAGCCTCCCTTCCGTTTCACCGACGTCACCGCCGCCGCGGGCATCGAGTTCCGCCACAACAGCGGTGCTTTCGGCGCCAAGTATCTGCCCGAGACCTTGGGACCCGGCTGCGCCTTCCTCGATTACGACGGCGACGGCTGGCTCGACATCCTGCTCGTCAACGGCATGGACTGGCCCGGCCACAAGCGCCAGCGCAGCACCTTGCGCCTCTATCGCAACAACCGCAACGGCACCTTCACCGACGTCACCCGCCAGGCCGGGCTCGCCGTCGAACTCTACGGCATGGGTGTCGCCGTCGGCGACTATGACAACGACGGCTTCCCCGACCTCTTCATCACCGCCGTCGGCCAGAATCGGCTCTTCCACAACACCGGCCAGGGCCGCTTCATCGACGTCACCGAAAAGGCCGGCCTCGGCGGCCGCGGCTCCTTCAGTACCTCCGCCCTCTGGTTCGACTACGACCGCGACGGCCTTCTCGACCTGCTCGTCTGCAATTACGTCAAGTGGTCGCCCGACCGCGACGTGTTTTGCAGCGCCGACGGCAAGACCAAGTCCTACTGCACCCCCGAGGCCTACCACGGCGAAACCTGCTGGCTCTTCCGCAACCGCGGCAACGGGACCTTCGAAGACGTCACGGCGAAGAGCGGCATCTTCGACTCCACCTCCAAGTCTCTCGGCGTGGCCCTCGTCGATTTCGACCGCGACGGCTGGCCCGACCTTTTCATCGCCAACGACACCCAGCCCAACAAGCTCTACCGCAACCTGCGCAACGGCACCTTCGAAGACATCGCCGTCAAAGCCGGCGTGGCTTTCAGCGAGGACGGCAAGGCCCGCGCAGGCATGGGCGTCGATGTCGCCGACTTCGACAACTCCGGCGTGGAGGGCATCGCCGTCACCAATTTCGATAACGAAATGACCGCCCTCTACCGCCCCGTCCGCGACGGCGTCTACATAGACACCGCCGTCAAATCCGGTATCGGCCAGGCCTCCCGCAACAGCCTAGGGTTCGGCTGCAAGTTCGCAGACTTCAACCTCGACGGATGGCTCGACCTGGTGGTGGTCAACGGCCACATCGATGAGACCGTCCGCAACATCCGCGGCAACGCCGGCTACGCCCAGTCCCCCCACCTGTTCGTCAACGAGCGCCAGGGCCGCTTTCGCGATGTCGCCTCCACCGCCGGCAAGAGCTTCGCCAGTCCCAAGGTCGGCCGCGGCTGCGCCTGCGGCGATTTCGACCGCGACGGCGACCTCGATATCCTGATGACCACCAATCAGGGCCCGGCTTACCTCTTTCGCAACGATTCCGCCGCGGCTTCGCGCTCCCTCCGCCTCCGCCTCACCGGCACGAAATCCAATCGCGACGCCGTCGGCTCCCGCGTCCGCCTCACCACCTCCGATGGCACGCAAACCCGCACCGTCACCGCCGGAGCCAGCTACCTCTCCCAATCCGAGCTGACCCTCACCTTCGGCCTCGGTCGCAACGACACCGCCCGCCGCATCGTCGTCAACTGGCCCAGCGGCCTCACCCAGGAGTTCGCCAACCTCCGCCCCGGCGCATTCGAGTGCCGCGAAGGCGGTAAGATCGCGGCCCCATAACCCCCGGCGCGCCGTCCTACTTGCCGCTCTTTCCCCCAGGCACCACCGTCACCACGTACGTGATGTCCTCTTGCAGGCAAGACACTCCATCCGGTGGCGGATACGTGAGGCCCACCAGAGGTCCGAAAACTCCGCCCTTGATGGTGACCGTATGTGTCCCAACACTCATCGGAGTCAGAAAAACGCCAATCTGAATGTTATTGTGGCCGCCCGGATCCGCTAGCCGGAAACGAGTTAGCGGGACAGGTTATCGGAGTGGCACTCGCCTTGGAAAGGTCCTGATAGAGTATCTGAAACGGCGTCTGTGGATAAAATTTTAGATCGTTGCCATAGGTGTTGAATAACGCGAGCTTCCCGGCCATATCGAACAAAGAGTAGCCGTGTGGACTCGCAGTGGCCGGCATGACGTTTCCGCCGCCATCGGCACGAGCCACAGACGCCACCAATCCGATGGCAGCCAAGGTTGTAACGCAGAACGAACGAGTAAATCCGTACATGTCTCCCTCCTCTATTTTGATCCGATCGGTCCTCCTCAGGCATAAGGTCGGGATTCCGGGTCGCACTGACCAGGTCTCGGCCGGCGCCTGATTATGCGCCGGCAGTTTTTAAAAGTCAAGAGTCCGAAATTGATTCGTCAGTAGCGTCAGGCAAGGCGGACCGGGGGCCTATTTTGACCGAAGGTCGATCTTCGGTGGACGTAACGAGTGCTTCCCAAACTGTTACATTCCAGGTCAGCGCTAGTGAAAACCTCTCAGGCTTGAGCGCAGTCTCCGCGACTCTCGTCAGCCCTTCTGGGACACAATATGTGTATGGATACGGGTATTGGTCTTCAGGCCTGCCCTTGCTCAGCGGAACCACTGCGGTTCCTGTTGTGATGCCACGTTATTCCGAGCCCGGCACGTGGACGGCCGACACTCTCGTCATTTATGATCGCGTCAATAATCGGGCTATCTACTCGGCTGCGACGCTTCAGGGTTTGGGTATCCCGACGACCGTTACAGTCCTTGATATGACACCGGATCTTGTTGCACCGCAGTTGACCTCGATTGCCATGATTCCAACAGCGGTTGATGTTTCGCCGGGACCAGTCAACGTTCAAGTAGACCTGACAATCGTGGATTCGCCAAGCGGATTGAGCCAAAATTACCTTGGGTTTGATTTTGCTATCAGCAGCCCCTCTGGCGGCCAGGCTTTGTACGTCGACATTTATCAGTTCACCTTGATCTCCGGGAATGTCAATGCAGGCGTATGGCGGGCGAACTTTCAGATGCCGAGGTATGCCCAGGCGGGCGTTTGGAAGGTGACGGCGATCAGTTTACGGGACGCCGCCAACAATAGGGCATACTACTACCCGGCGACCCTCTCAGCCTTCGGATCCAGTATCAATCTCTCGGTGGTGTCGGCGATTCAGGATCTGACGTCTCCCTCGGCAAAGGCTATCCGCTTCACTCCTGCATTCGTGAACACGTCGCTCGGGCCGCAAAGCGTTCAGGTGGAAATGGATACTTCCGATGAGATTTCCGGCGTGCGGCTTGCGCCCACAACTCCGAATATTTCGTGGATTTATGGGCCCTACACCCAGAGTCCGTCAGGCGTGCAGTACGCCTATGTCTCGCCGTTCGGAGGTTGGAGCGTTGTCAGTGGAGATCCGCTGAATGGAACATGGCGTGGCAGTTTCACGCTTCCGCAGTATAGCGAGGAGGGGACGTGGGCAGTCCAAAATTTCAGATTGGAGGACGAAGCTCGCAACACTCTCTATTTGTCAACCCGCCAGGCCAATCGTCCTCCCCATCAGAGTCCAAATGACGCCCGGTAGCGCTATCTATCTCTTCCGTATCAACCCGGCTACAGGCGCGTTGGAGCCATCGCTGAGTACTTCCGGTTATCCGGTAGTGGGCTTTGTGAACAGTGACGGCAACAGCGCCACCTTCACTGGAGTGAGCCGACTATCGACTGTCGTCGGTCTGCAATCAGGCCCTGTCCAATTGCAGATCGATATCAAACCCGGCGAGGTCGTGAACTCCATCAACTCGAAGTCCCACGGTGTCATTCCAGTAATCGTTTACGGCACGCCAACCCTGGATGCTTGGAGGATCGACGTCAGCACTCTGCGGCTGGCAGGCGCCGGAGTCTCTTTGAATCCGCGCGGAAAATATAATGCGGACTACGGCGATTTCAACGGCGACGGCTTCAAGGATCTCATCGTACACTTCGACACCGACGCTCTTCACCTGGCGCCGAACGCAACCACAGCGCGGTTAGACGGCACAACGTTGGACTCTCGCGTCATTTGGGGGGTGGATAGCGTCCGCATCGTACATTGAATCGTTCGTGAGTTCGCGCTAACCTCTACCACTCCGCGGGTGGCTTGGACTGGAACAGACGGTCGCGAAATGGCGGCGCTCCCGCGGGTTCCCTTGCATCCCGCTTCGCCACTCGGGCGGCCAGAGCCTGAATATACGGATCACTCGGGGCCGCCGTCAGCGCCTTCTGAATCGCGCTCTCGGCCAGCGCCCTCCGCTCCGGCGAAGAACGTAGCACGCAATCGGCCAGGTAATAGTAAGTCTCGGCGCTGTGTGCTCCTAACTTCACCGCCGTCTCGAGCGCCATGCGGGCATCGTCGTAGCGCTTCCGCGATGCCAGCATGATTCCCTGCGCCACCCATCCGGCGTGCCACTCCGGCCAGCGCGCCAGCACTTCCGTGATCCTGCGCTCGGCCTCCGCGGTGTTCCCGGCTAACTCGAGCGTGGTTGCGCGCAGGAGCTGAATCTCGCGGCTCCCTGCCAGCGCCGCCGCCGCTCGCTCCAGCACCGGCATCGCTTCGGCAGTCCGGCCATTTTTCAAAAGAAGCGCGGCGGACCGCGCGTAGATTTGCGGATTCCCGGACGCCGCCTCCAGCGCCTGCCGCAACGCCACCCGCGCCTCTTCCGCTTTGCCCGTTGCATCCAGCATCTGCGCCCGCGCCAGGTAGTAGCCGCCGGTCCGCCCCGATTCCGGCACGCGGTCCAACTCTTCCAATCCCTTTGCGCCGCCCGATACTCCGAATGTCGCCAGCGCCAAGTCGAGGCGCACCTCGTCGCTTTCTCCGGCCTGCGCCAGCAGGTCCCTGGCCGCCTGGAATTGACGCGCCGCCAGCAGTGCCCGACCCGCTTCGGCCAGCACCGCCCCGTTCGGTTTCAACTCCGCAATCTGCCGCGCCGTCGTCCTCGCCTTCGTGACGTCGCCTTCCTCCAGCAGGAACTTCAAATACCGCACCTGCGCCGCCGCATCCCCCGGCTCTTTCGCGATCGCCTTTTCGAGCCGCGACCGGTAGTCCGCCCGCTGCTGCTCCGGCGAGAGTCCCAGGTAATCCACCAGGCCGGCCGGCACTGGCGGACTCTTGGTGGGCCCCATCTGCCGGAAGCGCTCCATCACGTTTTTCGATTCCTCCACCTCGCCCGCGTCCGCAAGCGCGCGCCCCAGGTGCAGCAGCGTGCGGCCGTCGTCCGGCGCCAGCCCCGCCGCCCGACGCAGCACACGCACAGCATCCGCCGGACGGTCGAGCGCCAGGTACGTCTGCCCCAGCCGGTCGAGCGTGATGGCATCATCCGGCTTGCGCTTTGCCGCAAACTCCAGGTCCGGCAGCGCCGCCTCCGGCCTGCCCTGCTGATACGAGAGATTGCCGCGGTTCGACCGCGCTTCCGGAAAATCGGGCTGCAGCTCGATCGCCTTATCCAGATTCGCCAGCGCCTGCTCCGGGTCGATATCCACTTCCGCGAGGCCCAGTTCGTGATACGCCTCCGCATCCCGCGGATGTCTCTCCAGGAACCGCTTAATATCCGCAATGCCCTGCTCGAACTGTCCCATCTGCACCGCCGTGAAGCCGCGCTCGCGCCGCGCCACGTCGTCGTCCGGCTGAAGCTTCAGATAACTGTTCCACGCCGCCAGCGCATCCTCCCAAGCGCGCAGTTCGAAGGCCGCGATGGCCGTCAGCTTATAAAGGTCCGCACGCTGCGGCGCAAGTTTCACCGCCCGCGCCAGCAGCCGGATGGTCTCTTCTCTCCGCCCCAGCTTCTCGTTGACGTACGCCAGGTTGTACAGCACGTCCACATTCTGCGGCTGCAGCTTGAGGGCTGTGGCCAGCACCTCCTGCGCACGCTCGAAATGGCCCGAGTAGGAGGCGGCCACGCCCAGGTTGTACAGAATGCGGTAGTCGGCCGGCGCCGCCGCCGCGGCCATGGTGAGGAACTGCTCGGCGCGCCCGATCTGCCCCGCCGCCCCCAGCGTCATTCCCACTGCGAAGCAGTAGTTGGCGTCGCCCCTCGCCTGCGCCGCCAGCCGGTCGAGCAGCGCTTCCGCTCCGGCGCGATCGCCGGACTGGTAGAGCCGCCGCAGCGTCGCCACCGCTTCATTCGCCGGCATCCTGTCCTGGGCTCCGCTGCCGGCCGGCGCCCACCACCACAGGACCCCGAGCACCAACAGAATTCCTCGTCCAAGCCGGTTCATTGCGTTTCCCGTTCATTATAGACGCTGCCCGCGCTTCCGCCATCGATTGGGTATCCTGTACGTTGATGACCCGCAGACAGCTCTGTTTGCTGCTGGCCGCGGCTCCCTGGGCGCGGGGGCAACAGTTCGGCGGCATGGCCTCTCGCGGCGTCAAGGCGGCACCCCGCGGCAAACCTTCCGGCCTTTCCTTCCACGCCCACTTCGTCAATGCCGGCCGCGAAGCCGGGCTGCGCGCGCCGGTCATCTACGGCGGTCCCGACCACAACGACTACATCCTCGAATCGATGGGCTGCGGCGCGGCCTTCCTCGACTACGACAACGACGGCTGGCAGGACCTCGTCATCCTCACTGGCCGCCGCCTTCAAGCCACGCCCCCCGAGGCCATCATCCGCCTCTACAAGAACAATCGCGACGGCACCTTTGCCGACGTCACCTCCCGCGCCGGAATCGGCAGCAGCGTCTGGGCCACCGGCATCACCGTGGGCGACTACGATAACGACGGCTTCGACGATCTCTTCATCACCGCCTACCCGCAGAACCTGCTCTTCCACAACAACGGCGACGGCACCTTCACCGACGCGACCGAGAAGGCCGGCCTGCTCCGACCCGAGCCGCACTACGGCACGGGCTGCACCTGGATCGATTACGATCGCGACGGCCGCCTCGATCTCTTCGTGGCCCACTACGCCGGTTTCGACCAGGCCAAAGTGCCCGCCCGCGGCAGAGATCCCGCGTGCTCCTATCGCGGCGTGCCCGTCTATTGCGGGCCTGCCGGCCTGCCGCAGGACCCCTGCCGCCTCTATCGGAACAACGGTGACGGCACCTTCACCGACGTCAGCGAGAAGTCCGGCATCGCCGCCGTCAAGCCCGGCTACGCCCTCACTGCCGTGGCCGCCGACTTCGATGGCGACGGCTGGCAGGATATCTACGTCGCCTGCGATACCACCCCCAGCCTCCTGTTCCGCAACCGTCACGACGGCACCTTCGCCGAAGAGGGGCTCGACGCCGGCGTGTCGCTGAACGAAGACGGCGAGGAACAGGCGGGAATGGGCATCGGCATCGGCGACGTCGATCCCGACGGCTCCATCGACATCTTCAAGTCCCACTTCAGCGACGACACTCCCGGGCTCTACCGCAACAACGGCAAGGGCTACTTCCGCGACGTGACGCTGCGCGCCGGACTCGGCGTGGAAACGCGCTTCGTGCAATGGGGCGCCGGAATTGTTGACCTGGATAATGACGGCCTTCCCGATATCTTTGTGACGACCGGTATGGTCTATCCCGAGCCCGAGCAAAAGCTGCCCGATGCCAAATACCGCACGCCGAGCGTGGTATTCCGCAACCTGGGCGGCGGCAAATTCGAAGAGCTGCTGGACGAGGCCGGGCCGGGAGTCGCCGAGCCGCATTGCAGCCGCGGCGTGGCATTCGGCGATTTCGATAACGACGGCGACATGGACATCGTGATCGTTCACGTGAACGAGCCGCCCTCGCTGCTCCGCAACGATATGGCCGGCGACAACAAGTGGCTCAAGGTGCAACTGGTGGGCGTCGCCTCCAACCGCAGCGCCATCGGGGCGCAGGTGATCGCGGAATACGGCGAACGCCGGCAGGCGCAGGCCGTGCTTGCGCAATCGTCCTACCTCTCCGTGAACGACCGGCGGCTGCACTTCGGTTTGGGAGCGGCGGCGACGGCCAATCTCGAAATTCGCTGGCCCAGCGGCGCGGTGGAGAAGGTCGCCAACGTGGCCGCCAACCGGCTCGTGGTGATTCGCGAGGGCGCGGGCGTGGTCCGCACGGAGCGGTTCGGCAAGCCGGCCTGATCCTATGCGTGCCAAACGCCCGGCCAAGGTCGTCCCAGCGGCAAAGCCCAAACCCGGCACCGTTCCGGACGCGGCCCTCGCGGCTCTGCTCTTCGGCGTCACCTTTCTCGCCTACCTGCCCGCGATGAACGGCGGCATGCTCATCGACGACGTGGACCACATCACCGCGCCCGCCCTGCAATCGCTGCACGGCCTGTGGGCCATCTGGTTCAAGATCGGCGCCACCGCCCAATACTGGCCGCTGATGCACACCGCCTTCTGGCTGGAACATAAGCTGTGGGGCGATGCCTTCCTTGGCTACCACCTGGTGAACGTACTGCTGCACGCAACCGCCGCCTGCCTGCTGATAGCGGTGGTGCGGCGCCGGGAACTGCCGGGCGCATGGCTCGCGGGTTTCCTGTGGGCGCTGCACCCGGTTGCGGTGCAATCGGTCGCCTGGATGTCGGAGCAGAAGAATACCCTCTCCACTGTTTTCTACCTCGCGTCGGCGCTGCTCTATCTGCATTTCGACCGGACGCGGCAGCGGCGGGTCTACTTTCAGGCGCTCGCGCTGTTCGTGATGGCGCTGTTGACCAAGAGCGTCACCGCCACGCTGCCGGCGGCCTTGCTGGTCGTCTTCTGGTGGCGGCGCGGGCGGCTCTCTTTGAAATCGGATGTGCTCCCGCTGGTGCCGTGGTTCGGGATCGCGCTCGCGAGCGGCCTCGTGACGGCCTGGGTGGAGCAGCGTTTCATCGGTGCGGCCGGAGCGGACTTTTCCTTGAGCTTCATCGCCCGCTGCCTGCTGGCCGCCCGCGTAGTGTGGTTCTACTTCGCGAAGCTCCTGCTGCCGTTCAACCTGCTGTTCTATTACCCGCGCTGGCAGATCGATGCCGCCGTGTGGTGGCAGTGGCTGCCGCTGGTTGGAGTGCTGCTCGCCGCCGCCGCGGGCGTGTGGCTGGCCCGGCGCGGCCGTCGCGGTCCGCTGGCTGCGCTGCTGCTGTTCGGGGGCACACTCGTCTCCGTGCTCGGCTTCCTCAACGTCTACCCGTTTCTTTTTTCTTTCGTCGCGGACCACTTTCAATATCTGGCAAGCCAGGTGGTAGCGGTCGCGGCGGCGTGTGTGCTGACGGTGGCGCTTCGTCGCTTCCCCGCGTCTGCGCGCCTCGCGCTGCCGGTGGCGCTGGCCGTTCTGCTGGGCGTGCTCAGCTTCCGGCAGAGCGCGCTCTATCGCGACGGCGAGACCCTCTACCGCCACTCGATCGCACACAACCCGGATTCGTGGGCGGCGCACAACAACCTCGGCATCGCGCTGTCCGAAGAGCCTGGCCGGATGCCGGAGGCGATCCGCGAATTTCAGGAGTCGCTGCGCATCCGTCCGAACAACCTGGGCGCGCACTACAACCTGGCCAGCGCGCTCGCCGAAACAGACCGCGCCGCCGAGGCCATCGCCGAATATGAAGCCGCGCTGCGAATCGACCCGTCATATATGGACGCGCACTACAATCTCGCGCTCCTGCTGCTGAAGGTGCCCGGCCGCGATCCCGAAGCGATTCAGCACCTCGAAACCGTGCTTCGCCTCAAGCCGGACCTGGCGCCGGCGTACGCCAACCTGGGCGCGGCGCTGGCGGGAATGATGGGACGCGCGCCCGACGCGGTGGCGCACCTTCAGACCGCGCTTCGCCTCGACCCGAACCTGCTCGAAGCTCATTACACCCTGGGCAGCCTCTTCTCGAAGATGCCGGATCGCCTGGCGGACGCCATCGCGGAGTTCCAGGCCGCGATACGGCTCAACCCGGATTTCGCGGAGGCGCACTATCGCCTGGGCCTGGCGCTCGCGCAGTTGCCCGGGCGTCGCGCGGAGGCCGTTCAGCATCTCGAGACCGCCAGCCGCCTGCGCCCCGACGTGGAGGAAGTCCGCGCCGCCCTCGTCCGCGTGCGATCGATGGCGGATCAAAATCGCCGCTGACCGGCATGGCCGCCAACATTGGCGGTTATGACCTCTTTCACCATTGCAAACAAACAACTTACTCTGGGTCGGCCGCCAATGTTGGCGGCCGGGGTCTTTTTTGGGGTTCGAAAACGTCACGGGTCCGGCCCATATCGAGCAGCGTGGTGCTTTTCAGCCAGCCGCGCAAAGGGCAGTTCCGGTGTAAGTCGCGAGTAACAATGTAACTGCAATTTGGAACGGATGTTGCTTGGCCCTGTGGAGAGGTTATGCAAAAACTCGCGGCTTTCATCATCCTTGCGGCCTTGCCCGCAGCGGCGCAATGGCGGCATTTCGGAGACCGGGAGATCCGGCCCACGGGCTATTTCGGCGCCGGAGTCTCCACGGCAATCAACCCGGTAGCGTCCCGGCTGAACACGGGGTGGAATTTCGAAGGAGGAGGCGGACTGAAGTACGGCGCCTTCGGATTGCACCTGGAGGCGATGTTCAACGACTTCGGCATCACACGCCGCGCGCTGGCGCAGGCGGGCGCGCGACACGGGCACCAGAGTTACTGGGCAGTCACCCTGGACCCGGTGGTCCACATCAACCCGCGAGGCCCGGTGGACTTCTATCTCACCGGCGGCGGCGGTTTTTACGGGCAGTACACGCAATACCGGGCCGCATTCCAGGACGGCGGCCGCTTCGGCGATCAGCACGACATCACCAGCTCCCGGCACATCGTGGAGCCCGGCGCGAACCTAGGCGCGGGATTCGAATTCAACCTGGGACATCCGGGGCAGCCGAAGATCTTTGTCGAGGCGCGCTATCACCACATGTTTACGCACGGGTCGGGCGCAAGCTTCGTGCCGGTTACCGTGGGAGTGCGATTCTAAGCAGCCTGTTAGACTCTTGGGATGGAACTTGCGATCCGCGCAGACGACGTGCGCGCCGCCGCGGAACGGATCCGTCCGCTGGCCTCGAAAACGCCGGTGATGACGGCGGCCGGGCTCGATCACGAGTCCGCCACGCGGGTGTATCTCAAGTGTGAAAATTTGCAGCGGGGCGGCGCATTCAAGATCCGTGGCGCCGCGAACCTGATTCTCTCGCTGCCGCCGGAAGCGCTGCGAAAGGGCGTGGTGGCGTATTCCTCGGGCAATCACGCGCAGGCGACGGCGATCGCCGCGCGGCACGTGGGCGCGGCCGCGACCATCGTGATGCCGGAGGACGCGCCGCGTTCGAAGATGGCGGCCACCAAGGCGCGCGGGGCGCGCATCGTGAGCTACGACCGGTTCCGCGACAGCCGCGAAGCGATTGCGGCGGCGCTGCTCAAAGAGACCGGAGCCACGCTGGTGCCGCCGTTCGACCACCCCATGATCATGGCCGGGCAAGGCACGGCCGCGCTCGAACTGCTTGAGGAAACGGGCCCGCTGGACGCGCTGATCACGCCCGTCGGCGGCGGCGGACTGCTCTCCGGCTGCGCCACCATCGCGCGCGACATGCACCCGAAGCTCCGCGTGTTCGGAGCCGAGCCGGGCGGCGCCAACGATACCTTTCTTTCCCTGGTGGCGGGCGAGCGCGTCGCCATCCGGCATCCGGACACGATTGCCGACGGGCTGCGCGCGCCCAAGCCCGGCGAGCTCACCTTTCCGGTGATGAAGCAACTGGTGGAGCGGATCCTGCTGGTAAGCGACGAGGAGATTCGCGCCACGGTGAAGTTCCTGCTGCTGCGCATGAAGATCCTGGTGGAGCCGAGCGGCGCGGCGGCGGCGGCAGCGGTGATGTTTCGCAAACTGCCGGAGGGCATTCGTTCGGTCGGCGTAGTGATCTCGGGCGGGAATGTGGACTTCGAGGAGCTGGTGCGATACTGATCCGTATGACAGCGACGGATCAGGCCGCCCTGGAGGGGGTGGTGAAAGGGCTCGAGGCCGCATGGAATGCCGCCGACGGAGAAGGGTTCGCGAGTTACTTCACCGGCGACGCGGACTTCGTGAATATCTACGCGATGCACGGCAAGGGACGCGAGGCGATCGGCCGCGCGCACAACATGCTGCTGCACGGGGTGTATGCAAAATCGGTGTGCAGCTACAAAGTGGAACAAGCGCGGCTGCTGGCCGAAGATGTGGCGCTGGTGCACATCGCCGCGCGTCTCGAAGTTCCGGACGGGCCGATGGCCGGAGTGATGGAGGCGCTGCCGAGCGCGGTGCTGGTGCGCGACGCCGCCGGCTGGCGGATCGCGGCGTTCCACAATACCCTGGTGGGCCGGCCTCCGTCGGCGCATAACAACGGGCAGGCGTAGCCGGGCTTCGTGACTTCTCTCGGCAATCGCACCTTAGCTTCGTCCTTTTCTGCTCCTCCGCCTCAGGCGCGGGTATCCCGGAATAGCTCACTTGGATTCAGGGTGGCCGCTCTCCGTGTTGGGACAGCAACCGACGCAAACACGATGAGAGCGCACGTCAGCGGCGCGACAGCCAACACCGACCAGTCCATTCCGCCCGATGCTGCTCCGGACAATCCCGCGGCCGCCTGTTGGCTGAACGCCACTCCCGCTACCGCGCCCAGCAATCCGCCAAGCCCGCCCAACGCGGCGTACCGGCGGTAGACCAGCGAGGCGATGTCTACGGGCGACGCGCCCATCGCCATGCGGATGCCGATCTCTCGCGCCCGCTCGCTCAACTGATAGCTGGTCGCGGCATACATTCCCCCGACCGCCAGCAGCAGCGCGCACACCGCAATCGCGAGGAGAAGGGTGGCGCGCGTCCCGGCGGGCAGCAGTGCCGACCGCACCAACGCCCCCAAATCGGTCGACATGTCCGCCTGCTGCGTGGGGCTGACCTCCGCCACCACTCGGCGCACCGCCGCCAGCGAGAGTTGCCCCTTGTCCGCGAACCGCACCACCACCACCGTATTTACCGATGCGCTGGTCTGCCGGAACGACCGGTAAAGTTGCGGCTCGGGCGGCGAGGAAAGCGCCACGGTCCTTGCATCCGCCACCACCCCGACCACTGTGCATGTCCTGCGCGCGCCGAATCCGCCGCTGGTGTCGAATTCCTTCCCCACCGCGTCCTCACCTGGCCAGTACAGCGACGCAAACGAGTGGTTAACGATGCCCACACACGCCCCGTTCGTCGTGTCGCGGCGGTCGAACGGCCGGCCCCTCAGCACCGCGATGCCCAGCGTGGCAAAATAGGCGTCGCTTACCGCTTGGTATTCCGCGGGCGCGGTGTTCACCCAACCCTGCGCCGTCTTGACCATTACTGAGAACACCACCCGGCCGCCGACCAATAGCGGCGTGCTCCCCACCGCCGCCGACGCCACTCCGGGCAACTGCGATAGCCGGCGAACCGTCTCTTCCTGAACTCCGGCCGACTCGGGAAACCTTACCCTGCCACTATCGAGGTTGATATACGATAACCGATTCGGTTCAAAGCCGAGATCGACTGTGGAAAGATGGTACACGCTCCGCACCAGCACCCCCAGACCGGCCACCAGCACCACCGCGATCGCCACCTGCAACACAATCAGCGATTCCTGAAGGCGCGTGGCGCTGACGGACAACTGCCCGGCTTGCCAACGTCTGCCGATTAACGCCGTCACCTCTAACCGCCTCAGCACCAGGATTGGCGCCGCCGCGCACAGCAGGCTCGATACCGCCGCGAGCACACTGCCGAAGCCCAAAACCGAAAGGCTCAATTCCGGTTGAATTTCGACTCCCACAATATTGGACGCCACCACTCCGGCCGCGTGCAGCGCCATCAGCATCAGCGGAACGGCCAGCGCAATCCCCGCGAACGCCACCGCCGCGCTCTCGAAAACCACGCTGTTGCAGATGCGGCCTACACCGGATCCTAGCGCGAGTTGAACCCCCAAATCGCGCGCCTTTCGCAGCCTGCGGGCAATCATCAGGTGTCCCACGTTAAAGCACGCCGCCGCTTGCAGCAGCAGGCATGCGCCCAGCAGCAGATTGAGCACCCGGCCGGTCTTTCCCACGAACTGATCCGCCAGCGAGACCAGTCGATAGCGGTAGCGGTCGCCCTCCCCCTGCCTGCCCGATCCGGGCATGAAGTCCGTCTCAATAGCTGCCGTTTCACGTTGCGCCTGTTCCAGCGAGACGGTTCCGCGCAGCCGGGCGACGACTATCTTGTCACCCGCCTTCTCGGCCTGGGCACCGATTTCCGAACTCTGATCCGGAACCCACAACTCCGCCACCGTCACCGGACGCCGCATCTCCTTGGGCATCACGCCGACGACCACCAGGACCCTTCCGTCCACAGTCACCGGCTTCCCCAAAACGCGCGGATCGGCGGCGAATGCCCTGGTCCATAGGGCGTGCGACAGCAACGCCGTGCCGGAGGCGCTGGCCTCGAAATCTTCGGGAAGAAATGTTCTGCCCAGCAGCGGCTTTACCCGGAGCACATCCATCAGGCGCGGCGAGATCGTCGCCTTGACGACTGGGGTTGCTGTCGCGCCAGACGTCAGATAGCCCGGCGAATCGAGTTCGTAGCCGATCGCCTCGAACCACTTTGCCCGCCCGCGTACCTTCTCGAAGTCCACGCGGGTAAGCCGCCAGAGCGCGGCGTCCTGAAGGCCGTTCCCCCTGCCGACCTCCACCAGGCGCGTCGGGGCCTCGTAGGGGATCGCATTGAACACGGCTGCTTCCAGAACCGCGTAGCAGATCCCGGCCAGCGAGATCCCAACCGCCAGCATGAGAATGGCCGACAGTGAGAACTTCGGCTCGCGAACGATAAATCGCAGATTACGTCTGAACATCGCGGCTCCCTCACTTACAGGGCGTGCCCACGACGGGGATGCGCTTCCCGGCAAGCGTAGCAAGCTCATCGGCTATGTACTTCACGTTGGAGTATCCCATCCTGTACAGCACGAAGTGAGTACCCTGGCATAGAGCCGTGACGAGGGACTTCGACGGTACGTCGCAGCGGCTCCAGTCCATGCAGTGAATCACGAGCGTCTTGTCCTTCGGAAGTTCATGGGGCACGCGTTCGGGGAGTTCGTCCGGCGCCATATTCAGAAACCCGCGGATGTGCGCCCTCTCAAAGGCCCACCTGGGTCGCGTGTCAATGAAGATACTGTCGCGTGCCGCCAGCAGCTTTGCCAGTTCCGCCGCATCGATCTGAACCGGAGGTGGAGGCTGGCCCGCCAACGGCGGGCCGGGGGGCGATTGAGCAACCGCGCTCGATTGCCGTGTCAGCGTGAACTCAGGGCCAACATAGAAGCTGTCCGCGGGGCTCAGCACTTTCCAACTCCCGTTCTGTTGGACGAAGTAGAAGAAGAGCTTACCGCCAAACGTCATGGCCTTGCCCTTTTCAATCCAGGGCGTAAACTTCCACTGCGATACGGCGGTTTTGACGGTCTGCGAGATCGCCTGGTTCGGCGCGGCGAGGATTCTGAGCTGCGCCGTGGTGCTGCCCGCCGGGACGCAGATTTGGGAAACCACAAGGCCAGTAACCTTCGCCCCAATAGCCGACTCCGGATAGACCGGTTCGACCGTTTTTGAAGCTCCCTTTCGAAGGCTAACTTCCGGGACCCGAGCGTCCCAGCGGCAGCCGGGGATATTCTCGGCGTCGGAGAGCACCTGGGAAAACGCAGGCCCGGTATGTGCAAAGCCCAGCATGATCGCAAGCACGGGTGTGAGCCGAGAAATGGAATCCTGATGCTGGGTGTTGATCTTGCCGAATCGTGACGCAAACGAGGACACCGATATGGGCTTCGCTCGCGTCAGGGTGTCTTCTTGCTTTGAATGTGTCATCCGGTGCTCAGATTCAAAACACGATCGGTGCGTCCGAAATTCTCAGGCCGCTACGAAATGTAGCGCCGAATGAAAGGCGTGTCAAGGGTGGATGACCTGAAATTATGGCGACACTCTGGCGCGGTGAGATCTACGTCTTCCCTGCCACTGGATGCGCATCTTGCCGCGTGGCCCTTCCAACTCATTCACGTACTCGGCCATGGCGATCCCCTCCAATGGCGTCAGGTCGACAAACCTGGCCGGTGCCATCGTCACCTGGGGCGGTACACCCATCGGAATCTCGCCCGCGTCCGTGATAGCATCGCCGACCGCGAGAGGAGTCATGCAAGCTTGCCGAAACCTCCGTCGGCGCACCATAACGGGCAGGCGTAGCCGAGCCTTATCTCTGGTTGGACTTCAGGATCTTTTTGCGGAGCCGGATGGACTGGGGGGTGACCTCCACGTATTCGTCGTCGCGGATGAATTCGATGGCCTGCTCGAGGTTCAACAGCCGCGGCGGGACAAGGCGGATGCCTTCGTCCGAGGTGGAGGCGCGCATGTTGGTGAGCTTCTTTTCCTTGACGATGTTGACGTCGAGGTCGTTTTCGCGCGCGTTCTCCCCCACCACCATGCCTTCGTAGACTTCGGTGCCGGGGGTGACGAAGATTTCGCCGCGCTCCTGGAGGTTGAAGATGGCGTAGCCGGTGGTCTTGCCGGCGCGGTCGGCGACCAGCGAACCGGTGGGCCGAGTCGGAATGTCGCCCTGCCATTCGATGTAGCCGTGGAAGAGCGAGTTCATGATGGCGGTGCCGCGCGTATCGGTGAGGATTTCGCTGCGCAGCCCGATCAGGCCGCGCGAGGGGACGTGGAATTCGAGGCGCACGCGTCCGGAGCCGTGGTTCACCATTTTGCTCATTTTGCCCTTGCGCGAGCCGAGCTTTTCGATGACCACGCCGATGAACGCTTCGGGGCAGTCGATGATCAGGTGCTCGACCGGTTCCTGGAGCTTGTGATCGATGGTGCGGGTGAGGATCTCGGGCTTGCCCACGGCCAGTTCGTGTCCCTCGCGGCGCATCATCTCGATCAAAATGGCGAGTTGCAATTCGCCGCGGCCCATCACTTTGAACGTGTCGTGCCCGAGCTCTTCCACGCGGATGGAAACGTTGGTGAGCAGCTCTTTGTCCAGCCGCTCGCGCAGATTGCGGGACGTGACCCACTGGCCTTCGCGCCCCGCGAAGGGCGAAGTGTTGATGGTGAAGGCCATGGCGATGGTAGGCTCGTCGATTTGAATCTGCGGGAGGGGCGAGGGGGTTTCGGCGTCGGTGACGGTTTCGCCGATAGTGATGCCCTCCACGCCGGCGATGGCCATGATGTCGCCGGGGTGACCGATGGTTTCGTCCACGCGCTTGAGTCCTTCGAACGAGTACAGCTTGGTGATTTTGGTGGTGTGGAAGGAGCCGTCGCGTTTGGCGATGGAAACGACGTCGCCGAAGCGGAAGGTGCCGTTGAAGACGCGGCCGATGCCGAGGCGGCCGAGGTAATCGCTGTAGTCGAGATTGGCGATCAGCATTTGCAGGACGCCGTCGGGGTCGCCCACGGGCGCGGGGATGTGTTTGACGATCGCATCGAAGAGGGGACGCAGGGTGGTGGAGGGATCGTCGAGCGAGGTCTTGGCAATGCCGGTTTTGGCGATGGTGTAGAGGACGGGGAAGTCGAGCTGGTCCTCGGTGGCGTCGAGATCGATGAAGAGATCGTAGACCTCATTGAGCACTTCGGCCACGCGGGCATCGGGGCGGTCGATCTTATTGATGACGACGATGGGCGGCAGGTGCGCTTCGAGCGCTTTGGAGAGGACGTAGCGGGTTTGCGGCAAGGGGCCTTCGCTCGCATCCACCAGGAGCATGACGCCGTCCACGATTTTCAGGGCGCGCTCCACCTCTCCGCCGAAGTCGCTGTGGCCGGGAGTGTCGACGATGTTGATTTTGACGCCGTGATATTGAACGCCGGTGATTTTGGCGAGGATGGTGATGCCGCGCTCGCGTTCGAGCTCGTTGGAATCCATGACGCGTTCCACGTGCTCCTCGTTAACGCGAAAAATTCCGCTCTGGTTCAGCATGGCGTCCACGAGCGTGGTCTTGCCATGGTCCACGTGGGCGATGATGGCGATGTTTCGAATGGTGTTATTGCTACTCTTCATGAATCACGTCGATTGGATCGAGATTTCGGGCAACGCGCGCCGGATACAGGCCGGCGAGGACCGTGACGCACCAGACCGCGAGCAGCGCAAACGCAAGCACTTGTCTGGGGGGATAAAACTGGATGGTCCAGCCGAAGCTTTGCTTATTGACTACAAATATCAATACTAGCGAAAGCGCGAGGCCAAGCGCCAATCCGAGGAGGATGGCGAGGAAACCGAGGAAGGCCGCTTCGGAGAGAATCATGCCCCGGATTTGCGCGCTGGAAGCGCCGAGATAGCGGAGCAGGCCGAGCTCGCGGCGGCGGTCGAGGACGAGGGCGAGGAGCGAATTGGCGGCGCCGAGCATGGCGACCAGGATGGCGACGGCTTCGAGGGCCCAGGTGATGGCGAAGGTGCGGTCGAAGATGGCGATGGCGTTGCGGCGGAGTTCGCGGTTTGGGGCGACGGCGACGCCGTACTGCGCGATGCGCAGGCGGACCTCGCGTTCGACGGCGGCGGAGTCCGCACCAGGCCCAAGGTAGACGGCGGCGTTGGTCGGAGGCTGGCCGGGCAGGTACTTGAGCAATGTGGAGCCATCGAGAATCACGAACCCCTGGCTGCTCGAATAGTCATAGTAGACGCCGGCGACGGTGAAGGTTACGGTGCGAGGGCCGAGGTCGAGCGCGATGCGGTCGGCAGGGCGGACGTGGTGGCGGTTGGCGAACGGTTCGCTGACGATGGCGCGATCGCGGCCGGGAAGAGAGCGAAGGATGGCATCGCGATCCTGGCCGGAGGGGAAGCGGAGGCGGCCGAAGCGGCGCACGATGTCGAGGTTGCCTGCGCCGAGTGTGGCGCGCTCGCCGCGGTAGCGGATTTCGAGGCCGTGGAAGACGTCCACCGCGGCGACGCCGGGAATGGCCGCGAGGATAGCGGGAACCTCGGCGGGGAGCGGGGGAAACTCGCCGGCGGCGGAGGAGACGGCGGGCCGCACGTAGAGATCGGCGCGAAGCTGGGTATCGAGCCAGACGCCGACGGTTTCGCGGAAACTGCCGACCATGATGCCGACGCTGGCCATCATGGCGACGGCGGTGGCGAGCGCCCCGACGACGACGGAGGTTCGGGACAGCGACGCGGTGAGGCTGCGTCCGGCCAGCAGGGTTTCGACGCGGCGGCGAATGAGGCCGCGGGTGAGCCGGTTGGTGGAGACCACCACCGCGGGGGCGGCCATGGCGGCGGCGGCGATGGCCAGCAAGGCCGAGGCGTATCCGCCGATGGGGTACCCGCCCCATGCGGGAGCCTGGGAGGCGGCGAAGGCCAGGATGGCGAACAAGGCGGACCAGGCGAGTCCGCGGCGCCAGCGCAGGCGGGCCTGGTGCTCGTGGGCGCCGCGGCTCATCGCCTCGGTGGGCGCGACGCGCATGGCTTCGCGCGCCGGCGCGAGCGCGGAGACGAGGGCGACGACGGTTCCGGTGGCGATGCCGGCCAGCGCTTCCTGCCAGGTGAGCGTGACGGGCGTGGGGCGGCTGGTGGTGTAGAGCGCATTGACGGTGTCGGCGATGAGGCCGACGGTGGCGCCGGCAAGCAGTCGGCCGAGGATGGCTCCCAGAATGCCCCCGGCGACGCCGAAGAGCAGGGCTTCGGCGCAGAACGAGCCCAGGATGGCGAGGCGCGAAGCTCCGATGGCGCGCAGGATTCCAATCTCCGCTCGGCGGCGCACCACGCTGATGGAGATGGTGTTGTAGATGAGGAACGCGCCCACTACCAGCGAAATGTAACTGAGCACGCGCAGGTTCCAGCGGAATGCGCGGAGCATGCGCTGGTTCTCGTCGCTGCGGGCTCCGGGCTTGCGGAGCATGTAGGCGGGAGGCAGGAGGGCGCGCAGACGTTTCTCCACGGCGGCGGAGTCTTCGTCGGGGCCGATGGTGACATCGATGCGGTCGAGTTTGCCGTAGCGATGGAGGAGTTGCTGCGCGGCCGCGATGTCGAGGGCGAGAAACTCGGCGGCGCCGGCATCGACGGTGCGGGCGATGGAGAGCTTTTCCGGGCGGCCTCCCAGATTGACCTCGAAGGGGCTCGCGAGCAGGCGCGCGGCGAGGGCCTTCGAGACGACGGCGCCGGGCGGGGCTCCGGCGAGATCGACACCGTAGAGCGGCACGCGTCCGACGCCTGCGATGACGACCCAGGTTTCGAGAACGGGCGCGAAGTGGACGTCGATGGGGAGCGTGGCGAGGCGGCCCATCCACGCTTCGTCGATGCCGCCGTTGGCGAGGATTTCGAGGTCGGTCTTACCGGCGAGGGTGGCGATGGAGGCGCGGAAGGAGCCGGTGGCGGCGTCGGAAGCGAGGTCGATGGCGATGACCACGGCGACGCCGAGGGCGACGGCGAGCACGGTGAGCGCGGTGCGGGTGAGGTCGCGGCGGAGAGGGCGGAGGATGAGGTTGCGGAGCAGCTTCATCGCGATTCGACGGCGAGGATACGGCCGTCGCGGAGGCTGACGCGGGCGTCGGCGATGGCGGCGGCTTCGGCGCTGTGAGTGGCCATGAGGACGGCGGCGCCGAACCGGTCGGCGCTCTCGCGGATGAGGGACAGCACCTGCTCGCCGCTGGTGGTGTCGAGGTTGCCGGTGGGCTCGTCGGCGATCAGGAGGCGGGGAGAATGAACGAGGGCGCGGGCGATGGCGACGCGCTGCATCTGGCCGCCGGAAAGCTGGTAAGGAAAGCTGGCGGTTTTGTCTTCGAGGCCGACCCAGCGGAGGCGGTCGCGCGCGGTTTCGGTGGCGTTCGGGGCGCGCGCGAGAAGCAGCGGCAGCTCCACATTTTCGAGCGCGGTGAGCGTGGGGAGCAGTTGGAAAAATTGAAAAACGAAGCCGATTTGCGTGCGGCGGAGGATGGTGAGTTCCTGTTCGGAGAGGCTGCCGGTGCTGCGGCCCTCGATGCGGACTTCGCCGGAGGTGGGGAAGTCCATGGCTCCGGCGAGATTGAGCAGCGTGGTTTTACCGCAGCCGCTACGGCCGACGAGCGCGGTGACGGTGCCGGCTTCGGCGCGCAGTGACACGCCGTGGAGCACGTCCACGGGCTGGCCGCCGTTCTGATAGGTCTTGGAAACGCCCAGGATTTCCAGGCGCGGTGGGGGCATCTCTTTTTCATTGTAGGGGACGGCGCGCGTGCGGCCGTCCACGTGTGTGTGCCGTGACACAGGAGGGTCGGACGAAAACTCCATTCAGTTCATAGAGTTACGCGGTGGCTCCGGGGCTGCATTCTTTTTCTGCGTACGGAGGACGCGGAAAATGTTCGGGCTGGAAGAGCAGTGGAAGCGGGCGGCGGCGGTGGCGGGAGTGCTGCTGATGGCGGCGGTGGAGGCGATGGCGCAAGACAGGCTGGCGGGGCGGCCGAGGCGGATCGTGGTGAGCATTCCGGACCGCAAGCTGGCGGTGATGGAGGACGACCAGGTGGTGAAGGTGTTTCAGACGGCGGTGGGGGCGGTGAAGACGCCGAGCCCGACCGGAGCGTTCGCGATCGTGCAGCGGATTCCGGACCCGACCTGGTATACGAAGGGCCGGATTGTTCCTCCGGGGAAGGCGAATCCATTGGGCACGCGGTGGCTGGGGCTGAGCAAGAAGGGGTACGGGATTCACGGCACCAACCGTCCGTCATCGATCGGGCGCAACGCTTCTCACGGGTGCATCCGGATGCGGAACCGCGACGTGGAGGAACTGTTCCGGATGGTGGCGGTGGGAGACACGGTGGAGATGTACGGCGAGCGCACGGCCGAGGTGGAGAAGATTTTTGGAGTGGTGACGCTGGCGGTGGGAACGCCGCAGTAGGGCTCAGTCGATGACGAGCAGGCGGTGATCGACGCAATCCGGCTGAATGGCGTCGTGGATGCGATCGATCAGGTCCATGCCGTGGCGGGCGAGGAAGGGGAGGATGGAATAGAGGCGCTCCTGAAGATGCCGCTCGGGGAAGACCTGGTTGTAGAGGTAGGCGGCGTCGGCGGAGGCGCGGGCATCGCGGCGCAGGGCTTCGCGTCCGGCTTTACGTTCCAGTTTCTCGAGCTGGTAACGGATCTTGCCCGAGCCATGGTCGAGCGCGGCGGCGAGAGTGGGGTCGAAGCCGGCGAGGTTGCGGCGCAAGCCCTGTAGGGTTTCGTCGATGCGCTCGGAGGCCGCGCGCAGGGAGGTCTTGACGCCAGGGGGGACGAGGCGCGCGGCGATGTGCTCGCGCAGGGCGGCTTCGCCCGAGTAGAACTGTTCCAGGCGGAGGGAATAGCGGCCGAACAGCTTGGCGGCGCGGGAGTCGAGAATAGTGAACCCGGTGCGCGGCACGGCGACGGGCATGCGCCCGAGGATGGCGCGGTAGAGCGTTTCGGACTGGGCCAGGTAAGCGGTTTCGGCGGGTCCCCCGATGTAGGCGACCGTGGGGAGCATGGAATCCTGCACCACGGGGCGAAGGAGAGCGTTGGGGGAGAGGGAGGCGGCGCGGTCGATGAGTTCGCGCGAGGTGAAGCGGCGGCCGTTTGCCATGTATTCGTCGCCGTGGCGGCGCAGCGCAATGCGCTTGCCGTTTTCGAGGAGGAACACGAACGAGGTCTGCTCTTCGACGTGAACCTGGGCGTGATAGCCGGCGCTGAGGAGCTCGCGGTTGCGCTCGAGAACGGAGGCGGTGAGTTCGGGGGCGTGTTCGACGGCCTTGCGGAGCGCGGGAGCGGCGAGGTCGCGGAACTCGGGCAGCATGGGATCGAGCTGGAGCATTTCGTGCTCGCCAAGCAGTCGGCGCAGCAGCTCGCCGAAGGCCTTGCCCATAGTGCTCCCGGGCCGGTAGGTTTCCTCCACCGCGTCCGCCACTTCCTCTCCGAAGCTCAGGCCGTGGAGCAGGGCGCGCAGCTCATTGACGGGAGGCGCGGAGAGCGTGACGCCGCCGACCGGCTGGTTGCCGGCCGAACGGGCCATTTCTAATTTTCGGGGCTGCTGGGCGGAATCGAAGACCCAGGCGTGATTGACTTCGGCGAAATCGTGATCTTCGGTGGCCAGCCAGAAGACCGGAACGGCGGGGATGCCGTTTTCCGAGAGCCAGCGGGAGAGTTTGACGGCGTGGAGGGCCTTGTAAATGGTGTAACAAGGTCCGGAAAACAGCCCAACCTGCTGTCCGGTGACGACGGCCACAGTACCGGGCACAGCGAGGAGGCGAAGGGCGGGACCGGCGGGGTTGTGGGCGGCTAGCGTTTCGACGAGACGAGCGCGGCGCTCGGGCGCAAGATCGATGGAGCGGGCCGCGGCCTGGTACGCAGCCAGGTCGCGAAGCGGATGAGAATAAAAGGCCGACGTGCGATCCGGGTGGTACAGGACGTCCGCGAACAACGAGGAGGTGTTGGGCAGTTCGGTCTGGCGGACGCAGGTCGCTTGCATGCTGGGAACAGATTACCAGATGATTCCGGCACGCCTGAAGATTCAGGCGCGGCCGGGATTACCCGGCCGGCAGGATCTTGGAGATGTCGTTATAAAGCACGAACGCCACGATCACCATGATGCAGACGAAGCCCACCTTGAAGACCGCTTCCTTGACGTTGAGGCTGAGATCGCGCTGCATGATCATCTCGACCAGGAGGAGCATGATGACGCCGCCATCGAGGATGGGAATGGGCAGCAGGTTGAAGATGGCGAGGTTCAGGCTGACCATGGACATCAGGATGAGGAACGCCGAAGGCCCTTCGTGGGCGGCCTCGCGCGAGATCTGGGCGATGCCGATGGGGCCGGTGATGTTCTTGGCGGACATGCGCCGCTGCACCACGCCTTTCAGGAATTGAACGATGAGGGAGGCGCCCTTGGCATTCTGGCGGAGCGACTCATTGAACGCGTCGGGCAGGGAGAGGCGGGTGGTGATGAGGTTGAGCTTCTGCTGCGGCACGACGCCGACCATCCAGCGCGAGCTTCCATCGCTCTTGGTATAGACCGGCGCCACGGTGACGTGTTTCAACTCGCCGTCGCGTTCGAAATCGATCTCGATGGGCTTGCCGTTGCTGTTCTTGGTGATTTCCTGAAACTTGATCTGGGAGTGCATGGGCTGGCCATTGACGGCGACGAGGAGGTCGCCTTTTTTGAGGCCGGCTCTTTCGGCGGGAAAGCCCGGCTCGACGAGGCCGAGCTGGATCTGGCCGCGCTCATCCCAGCCGGCAAACCCGACACCGAGGCGTTCACTGAGGGTGGGGGTGACGGTGGTATTGAAGCGGCGGCCGTTGCGCTCGATGGTGAGCGACATGGGACGATAGGCGCTGACGACTTCCTTGAGGTTGACGTCTTCCCAGGTGGGGTCCGGCCGGCCGTCGAGGGCCACGATGCGGTCGCCATCCTGAATACCGGCTTTGGCGGCGGGGGAATCGGGCATGACATGGCCGATCACGGCTTCCTTGTCGGAGTCGGCGATCTTCTGGAACTTGACCATGTAAAGCCCGGTGAGCAGTCCGACGGCAAGCACGATATTCATGAAGGGCCCGGCGAAGGCGATGATGAGCCGCTGCCAGCGCGCTTTCGCCATGAAACTGCGGGGGTCGTCCAGGTTGTCGTCGGTAGCCTGCTCACCGGCCATCTTCACGTAGCCGCCGAACGGGATGAGGGAAAATCGATAGTCCGTCTCACCGCGGCGAAAGCCGAAGAGGCGGGTGCCGAAGCCGAAGCTGAACGCTTCCACCTTGACGTTGAAATAGCGAGCTGCCCAGAAGTGGCCCAACTCATGGATGTTGATCATCACCCCGATCAACACCAGCAGCCAGAGTACGTCTTCAAGAAAACCGATCATGTTAATTTACGCGGTGACGGCGCCGTGAGTGCGGGCAGCCGCGAGATCCCCGGCAACGGCGCGGGCTTCCCGGTCGATGGCCAGGATTTCCGCAATCGTGTGCGGCTGCTTCGCCGGCATCCGGGCCAGCGTCTCCGATACAATTTCGTAGATGGCGGGAAAAGAAATTCTTCCGGCCAGGAAAGCGTCGACGGCGATCTCATCCGCCGCATTGAGAACGCAGGTGGCCGAACCGCCGGCTTCCTGGCATTCGTAAGCAAGTTTGAGGAGCGGGAACCTTTCGAAATCCGGAGGCAGGAATTCCCACTTCCGGGCTGCGGACCAGTCGATTTTGGGCACGGGCGCTTCACAGCGGTCCGGGTAGGTCAGCGCGTACTGGATCGGCATGCGCATATCCGTCGCACAGACTTGGGCAAGCACGCTGCCATCACTGTACTCAATCATGGCATGAACGTTGGACTGCGGGTGAATCACCACATCCACCTGGGAGGGGGTGAAGCCGAACAGCCAGCAGGCCTCGATGACTTCGAAACCTTTGTTCATGAGCGTGGCGCAATCCACAGTGATCCGGTTGCCCATCCTCCATGTTGGATGATTGAGCGCCTGCTCGGGTGTTACATTCGCGAGTTGCTCCCGGGGGGTATTGCGGAAGGGGCCGCCGGAAGCGGTGAGGATGAGGCGGGCGACCTGTTCGCGGTTCCCCGCGCGCAGGCACTGGTGGGCGCCGTTGTGTTCGCTGTCTACCGGTAACAATTCCGCTCCGTGGCGGCGCACTGCATCCATGACCAGGGGACCGCCGGAAACCAATACTTCTTTATTGGCCAGCCCGATCCTTTTACCGGAGCAGGCGGCTGCATAAGTCGCTTCCAATCCTGTAACGCCGACAATCGCGGAAATGACAGTATCGACTTCGGGGGCCGTGGCGATCTGAGTAAGGGCAGCCTCGCCATGGAGCAGTTCGGGCCAATCCGGCTTGGGAAAAGCATCCTGCTCCAGTCTTTTATATAGACGGGCCGCGCCATCAGAAGTTGCCACAACCGCGACGGCAGGCCGGAACTCCCGAATCTGCGAAGCGAGCAGGTCGGTATTCCGCCCGGCAGCTAGGGCATACACCCGATAAGAGTGGCGGTTTTGCCGGACGACGTCCAAAGTGCTGGTGCCGATCGATCCGGTTGCGCCGAGGATGGTTAGGGTACGCATCAGGTCACGTCGACAAGCCGAAGCATCTGCCATCATATCATGCGTATGGCACCGATTTCTGTCGAGTGGGGGGCAAATCCGGAAGGGGCATCGTGGGTGGCGCGCTGCCGTTTTTTCTTCTTTTTGGTTTAAAGACCCTAACCCTTTCGGGCGCCGGGGAGGATGCTTCAGGGGTCTTTTTTTTAGAGGTTAGTCTCGCTTTGGTGGGAGTTGCCTCCCCGGCTTGATTCCAATATTAGTAGATTCCGTTTTCAGAATCAACAAAAATCTGTATATTATTGTGCGGAATCGACCGTCACGCCCGCCAACTTCTCTAACGTCTTGATTGTAGAGCACATATCTTCCTCGCCAAAACCGGAGGCGATAGTGGCCTGGAAGAGCTGGCGGGTCAAACTGGTCAAAAGTAGGGGGACGCCTAGTTCTTTTCCGGAATCGAGCATGAGGCCGATGTCCTTATCCATCCATTTGACGGAGAAGTTGGCGGTGAAGTCGCGGCGCAGCACGAAGGGGGCCTTATAGGAGATGAGGCCCGACTTGGCGGCGCTGGCATCGAGCACTTCGAGCATGAGGTTGGGGTCCACGCCTCCCTTGGCGGCGAGGACCATGCCTTCGTTGAACGCCATGAGGATGTTGGAAAGAATCAGGTTTTGGCTGAGCTTGGCCTGGAGGCCGAGACCGGCGGCGCCGCAATAGAAGAGGCGTTTTCCCATGGGCTCGATCCAGGGTTTAACGCGTTCGAAGACGGCGCGGTCGCCGCCGATCATGAAGGTCAGGGTGCCACCCTGGGCGCCGGGGGTAGAGCCGGTGCAGGGTGCGTCGAGAAATTCAACGCCCTTGGCCTTCAGCGCGTCGCCGATCCGGCGGCTTTCGGTGGGGCTGATGGTGCTGGCATCGACGATGACGGATCCGGGGCGTGCGCCGGCGATAGCGCCGTTGGGTCCCAGGATGGCGCCAGTCACCATGGCGGTATCGCCGAGGCACAGGAAGGTGCAGTCGGACTGGGCGGCGACCTGTTCGGGCGTCTCGCAGAACAGGCCGTTCTCTTCGGACGCGAGCCGGCGGGCTTTTTCGGGAGTGTGAGACCAGAGCGCAACGCGGTGTCCGGCACGAATGAGATTTCGGGCCATGGGATAGCCCATGAGGCCGAGGCCCAGGAAGCCTAAGTTTGCCATAGAGAAGGCATTATATCGTGGCCGGCCGCTCCGCGAGGTTGTTTTGTAGCGGTTGCCGCCTCAGAAGCCGCGTCTCCGCACGGGAGCGTTGCCGCCGAAGGGGTAGATATCCGGGGTGACCACCACTTCGGTGGTGAACACGAGAGGGCCGTCGCTGGTGGGACCGGGAAAGGTCAGTTCCAGGAAGAAGGCAGTGAAGCCGCTGGGGGGCGGGGTCACCACGGCGGTGTAGATGCCGTGGCCGCCCTGGATGGGAGTTTTGGTCCAGGCTGCGCCGATGGTTTCGAGGCGGAAATCGCGCGCGGCGGGATTGGTGGCCTGCCAGAGATTCACTTCGAGAGGGGTATCGACGGTGCGGACGGTGAGAGCGCCGGACGAGCGGGCGGCGGTCCAGTAGAATCGCGGGCGGGGATAGTTCTGGGTAACGGCGCGAAACCACTGGATGACATTGAGTGCCGCCTCGAGCGAGGTCATGCCGTGGTCGGTGTTGGGGACGAAGCGGAGGTACTTTTCGCCGGGCATATTGGCGAAGTAGTAGCGGGGCGAATCGGGGGGAAAGAACTGGTCGCCGGTGGAGCAGAGGGCATAGGTGGGCATGGCGAGGCGGGCGCGATTGCGGTAGGGGTCCTCGATTTCGAGGAGGGCATCCATCTGGGGGGTACCGAACCAGTTCATGATGCCCATGTCGACGTAGTCCTGAACGGCGGGCGCCCAGTAGCCGAGGGCGGCGTACTGGTGGAGAAACACTTCGGCGACATTGAGGGTGTCGATGACGATGGGGGCGACGGCGACGACGCGCGGGTCGACGGCGGCGGCGGACCAGGCGGTCCAGCCGCGTTTGGAACCTCCGGCGACGATGAAGTTTTTGATGGTGATGCCGCCGCCGGGCAGTTTGGCAAGGAATTCGGTGGCGGCGTCCATGGCGCGAACGGCGGCTTTGGTCATGGGCAGGCGGGCGGGCCAGTTCTCGACACCGGTGCGGAGGAACCGGTCCCAGGTATAAGCGATGATGGCGTCTTCGGAACGGGTGCGGGTTTCGCCGGCGAACTTCAGGGGCTGATTGGGCACCTGGCCGAGGTCCACCACGACGGCGCCGGTGTTCAGGGCGACGAGCTGCATGAGGGTATCGGGCGAGGGCGGGGTTGCGGAGTTACTGCCGCCGTTGATGAAGAGCACGGCGGTGGACGTGGCGATCTGGTCGGGCTTGAAGATGGTGACCCAGTGGCGCCATTCGGGTTTATCCACTTCGGCGGTGGTGAGCCAAGTTTGGGAAACCATGTCGAGTTGATAGGCGGTGAGGCCGGGCAGGCTGACGGTGCGGACCTCGGTGTAGCGGAAGGAGGGGTCCGGGGCGGCGACGTATTTGTCGAGCGCCGTGTAATCGCCTCCCCACGCAGGTGCGGCGAGGGCGGCGGCGAAAAGGAAGGGGAGGGCGGCGAGGGTTTTCGTTTTGGGCATCTGGCGGACATTCTCCGCGATTCGCGGGGGCGGTTCAAGCGCGGGGGCTGGTATAGAATCTGTGCATGCTGTCGCGGAGGGTTTTCCTCTCCGTTCCCGCGGCTGCGGCACTGGCGGCGCAGGAGCAGAAGGGGAGCATGTTCGCTGATGCAGAAGCCTACGAGCGGTTCATGGGCCGGTGGAGCCGCCTGGTGGCTCCGCTGCTGGTGGAGTTCGCCGGGGTTCCAGCCCGAGGCGCTGCGCTCGACGTGGGGTCCGGAACGGGCGCGCTGGCCTTTGCAATGGCCGGGCGGAACGAGCAGCTACGCGTGACGGGGATCGACCCATCCAAAGAGTATGTGGCCTTTGCCGCGGATCGAAACCGCTTTGGAAAGCGGGTGGAATTCGAGGTGGGGGATGCCCAGCAGCTGCGATTTTCGAGCGGCGCCTTTGACGGCAGTGTTTCGCTGCTGGTGTTCAATTTCATTCCCGACGCGGGTAAGGCGCTGAACGAGGTTCGCCGCGTGACCAGGCCGGGCGGAACGGTTTCGGCGGCGGTTTGGGATTACGGCGCCGGCATGAAGATGCTGCGGGAGTTCTGGGATGCCGCGGCGAGCCTGGACGGGCGGGCCGAAGCGCTGGACGAGAAACACATGAAGCTGTGCCGCGCGGGCGAACTCGCGGACCTGTGGAAACGGGGCGGTTTCGAGCAGGTGGTGGAGCGGCCTTTGGACATCACGATGCGCTTCGGCTCGTTCGCCGACTACTGGGATCCTTTTCTGTTGGGCCAAGGACCGGCGGGCGCTTATGTGGGGAAGCTCGACCGCGATCGTGTGCCGGCGCTGCGCGAGGAAGTGAAGCGGCGCCTTTCGGTGGCAGCCGAGGACGTGTCTTTCGCACTGCCGGCGCGTGTATGGGCGGTGCGCGGCGCCGTGCCGAAGCGCTAAAAAGGCGCCGGACCAGCTTCCGCGTGGTTCATTCGATTGTTAGACTACCTGCGTGCGGTACTTCCGCTGCGGTGAGGCCTTTGTCAGAGGCGTTCTAGCGCTCTCCACTTTCGCCGCCATCCGGACGGCCGGCGCCTTAGCGCAAGCCGGCGGTCCGGGTCTTGGATCTTCGTCCACCCGCTCTCGCCGATGGTTTCCGGTACAGAGCAGCGTTGGAGAGGATTCATGGCACCTTCCTGAACGCCGGCGACCCGATCCTTCTCGAGGTGGGGGGCGTTCTCGCCACCTCCTCCGCGAAGTTTCAGATTGACGGACTTACCGCGACTGTCCTGGCGCGCACTCCGTGGCAAGTGGTTTTGAGGGACCCAGATCCCCGCGCCGGCACGCGTCAGATAGAATCCGGCGGGTATGTGACGAGGATACCGTTTGTTGTCTTTCGCTATGACTTCCCGCCAGGTGCTTCGAGGGGACGCGGCAGGCTGCATCTCACGATTTCCGGCCGTTCCCTGGTGCAGCTACCGCAGCTACCTCGCACCCTCTTGTATTTGGTCAATTTCAGTCAAGTCCGGATCCGCCTTCGTTGCGGCAAGGTCTCCCAAATCGATTCCGACTGGGACGAAGAGCGACGGATCGACTTAAAACGGAATCGCGATGGGGACTTAACGGCAGAGTGCGATTTCGACCACTTACGGCCGGGTCCAGTTACACTGGATGGGTTCTTCGTCGAGATGCAGAATAGAAGACCTTCTCTGTCACTCCGGAATCTGTTGGGGCGGCCGTAAAAGTCTCAATTCGTACACTTACACGACTCACCTGAAAAAGGGGCGGAACTCACGGGTTGGCTGTATGTGTCGCCAGGGTGCTAGTACTTAGAATCGAGTAGCTATCGGGGCGGGTCGTAGCGTACCGGCAGTCTCGGGCCGGCGCAATCAATTCCATTGTGTAATCAGACGACCCGACGTGGAGGTCCAAATGGGGATTCGATTCAACGGGCGCGCTCTGCGCATTTTCACGGCGACTATCTGTCTCGCCGCATTCCAGGCCTACGGACAAAGCAACGTCGGCCGCATTTCCGGTACGGTTACCGATGCTACCCAGGCGGTTGTGCCGGGGGCCATAGTGACCGTGACCAATGAGGCGACCAACCTGGCGCGGGCGGCAACGACCGACGCCAACGGCTTTTATGTCGTCACCAACCTGGCGGTGGGTAACTACACGGTTGCGATCGAGCAGCAGGGATTTCAGCCGATTCGCAAGACCGGGAACAATCTTGTGGGGGACGGCCGTTTAAACGTGAATTTCAAACTGCAACTGGCCAGCGTCAGCACGGCCGTTGAGGTTGTTTCGGCCGCGGGCGAGACGGTGAACACGGTTTCCGGCGAAGTGGGGCGCGTGATCGATTCCGAACAGGTGCAGAACATGGCGCTGAACGGGCGCAATTACATGCAACTGGTTTCGCTGATACCGGGATCGGTGCTGCTGGACGAGGATCAACTGGCACTCACCACCAGCCTGAGCATCACGGCGCAATCGGTGAACGGGAACCGGGGCAACACGAATTACCTGGCGATCGACGGCGGCTCCAATATGGACTCGGGTTCGAACGGAAGCCAGATCAACAACGTCGGCATCGATTTCATCCGCGAGGTGAACGTGAAATCGTCGGCGTTTTCGGCGGAATACGGGCGCAACTCGGGTTCTTCGATCAACGTGGTGACGCGCAGCGGGGGGAATAGCTTTCACGGGGGCATCCGCGAGTTCCTGCGCAACGACGCGCTGGACGCGCGCAACACGTTTGCTCCGGTAAAAGGGCCGCTGCGTTTCAACAACTTCGGTTGGGACCTGGGAGGACCGGTGAAGAAAGGCAAGCTCTACTTCTTCGGCGGTCAGGAATACAAGCGGATCCGGCAGTTAACGAACCCCACGCGGCGCACGCTGCCGACGCGGGCGGAACGGGCCGGGGACTTCAGCCTGAGAAGCGGCACGCTACGGCTGCCGGGCACCACCACCGACGTTCCGGGCCGCAACATCTCCTCCATGATGACGCCGCAGGGCAGGGCGCTGGCGGACGTATACAACCAGATGGAGAAGCTGGCGGCATCTTACTCGGACACAACCACGAGCAACAATGCCACTTACCAGATGTCCAATCCGTTTTCGTGGCGGGAAGACATCGCGCGGCTCGACTATAAGTACAGCGACGTGCACAGCTTCTATTTCCGCTACATGCACGATAACTACAACCTGGTAGACCCGTACGGCGTTTTTTTCGGCTCGCAACTGCCGATGACGCCGACCACGCGCGAGCGGCCCGGGTACAACTACCAGGTGGCGCACACCTGGCTGCCGACGCCGCACATGGTGAACGAGTTGAAATTTAACTCGTCCTGGAACGGCCAGCGAATCCCTATGGTGGGAGAGGCCTGGAAACGGTCCACTTACGGGCTGGAATTCCCGCTGATCTTCAATGCCAGCAGTTGGGCGGGCGCCGGATCGGACGGGATGCCGGACGCAACGATTTCGAACTTTGCGAGCATGAACGGCCCGCGGCAGGCGCTGATGTCGCCCACGACAGACTTCCAGTTCATGGAGAACTTCACCATTATCCGCTCCAGCCACACGCTGAAGGCGGGGCTGACGGCGATTCGCAACCGGAAAGACCAGAATGGACGGTCGCCGTACCGGGGCAGCGTGGCTTTCTCGACATCGGGGAACAACAACACGACAGGCAATGCGTTCGCCGATGCGCTGCTCGGCAACTTCCGCACTTACAACGAGAGTTCGGGCGATCCGGTGGGATTCTTCCGTTTCACGTCGTGGGAGGGATTCGTTTCGGACTCCTGGCGCGTCAACCGCAAGTTGAGCCTGGAGATCGGAGTCCGCTGGCAGCGAAATTCGCCGACTTATACGCAGGCGAATAACATCACCAACTTTGTGCCCTCGCTGTTCGATCCGGCGCAGGCGGTGACCGTAACTTCGAAGGGTGTTATCGTTCCTGGATCGGGGAACCGGTACAACGGCCTGATCCGCGGCGGGGACGGGGTTCCGGCCGACGAACTGGGCCGGTTGAGCGGCCTCAGCACCGCCGACCTGGCGCTGATCCCGGCGGGCGCGCCGCGCGGTTTGTACGAGACGCAAACGCTGTTCGCACCGCGGTTCAGTTTCGCCTATACGCCGTTTTCCGCCAGCGACACAGTGATTCGCGGCGGGTTCGGAGTTTTTTACGACAAGCCGGAAGGGAACATCATCTTCCCGATGGTGAACTACGCTCCCTGGATCGAGAGCGTCAGCCTGGAGAACGGCAACCTGAGCAACCCGGCCGGAGGCGCAGCGGCCGCACTGACGCCGATGGGGACGATCAACGCGATCGACCCGGATCTCAAGACGCCGTCCACGATGACCGCCAACTTCGGCATCCAGAAGCAACTGCCGATGGGGCTGTTCGTGGAATCGACCTATGTGGGAACGTTCGGGCGGCACTTACTGCGGCAGCCGGATATCAATTACCTGACTCTCTCGCAGCTCGAAGAGCTGAACTCGATCCCTTCGGCGCAGCGTCCGTCGACGAACACGGTACGTCCGTACCAGGGATTTTCGTCGATCCGGCAGAGGATCACCGACTCGACGTCCAATTACCACGCGCTGCAAATGTACATGACGAAGCGGCAGGGGCGGCTGATGTTGACGGCGAGCTACACGTGGTCCAAGGTGCTGGCCGATTCGAGCGGAAACGGCGACAACCCGGACAGCGGTATCTTCTGGCGGGACCGCCATTACTCTTACGGTCCGGCGAGTTTCGACCGGTCGCACGTGTTTGTCACGACTTACACGTATCAACTGCCGACGGGCCGCGCAATTGCCTCGAACGGGGTGGGGCGGGCGCTGCTGGCGGGATGGGAGGTGAGCGGGATCGTTCGGGCGCAGACCGGCTCGCCGCTGACGATCTCGGCGAGCACGGTGCTAACGGGAGGGCGGCGCGCGGACTACCTGGGCGGCAATCCGATTCTGGATGCGCGCGATCCGAACGGGTATTTGAACCTCGACGCTTTTGCTCCGGCAGCCGAGAACCGCGCGGGCACCAGCGGTCCGGGCAATGTGCGCGGGCCGGGACTGTACCTGTGGGACTTCTCGCTGCGGAAAGACACGGAGCTGTGGCAGGAAAAGGGCTGGAAGCTGCGGATTCAGGCGGACCTGTTCAATGCGCTGAACCGGGCGAATTACAAGAACCCGAATGCAAGCTGGGGATCGCTGGTCAGCCCCAATAACAACTTCGGGACGATTACGAGCGCGGGTCCGCCGCGCCAGATTCAGCTGGGCATGAAGTTCAACTTCTGACCGGCAAGTCAGACGGGGATTCCTCCTCCCGGGGTTTCGAGTCCGCCGCGGCAGGTGGCGGGCTCGAGCTCCGCGGCCGGCGCGCTTTTACTCGGAGCGTAGGGCATCTACGGGATTCACGCGGGCGGCTCGCCGGGCGGGCGCAAAACTGGCCGCGACCGCGGAGAGGGCCAGCACTCCGACAATGGCCGCCATCGTCGCCGGGTCGCTCGAACCGACACCAAACAGCAGCCCGCTCATCAGCCGGGACGCCAGCACGCCGCCGATCAGTCCCGCGGCGATACCGGCGGCCGTCAGTTTCAACGATTCGCGCAAAATCATCCGGTACACCGATCCGGCTTGTGCGCCCAGCGCCATGCGGATCCCGATTTCGCGTGTCCGGCGGCTCACGGAGTACATCACGACGCCGTAGAGTCCGACCAGCGCGAGCACCAGCGCCAACCCCGCAAATCCGCCGACCAGCAACGCCAGCGACCGGTGCATGTAAGCCGCTTGCGACTCCTCCATGCGGCCGGTCATGGTGGCCCCGCGCATGGGAATAATGTTCGGGTCGATGCCGCGGACCAGCCGGTTGAGCGCGGGCAGGATCGAGGCCTCATCCCGTTCGGTGCGCACGAGCAGGTTCAGGTACGTATCTGGGCTTTGGAAATAGGGCCGGTAGAGCACGGGTGGAATTTCGGTGTCGAGCGGTCCCTCTCGCACATCCTCGATCACGCCCACGATTTCCACCGGGTCCGGGTTTGCGGAAGGCTGGCCGACCCGCCGTCCGATCGGATTCTCACCCGGGAGGTAGGCCCGCACGAATGCCTGGTTGACAATCGCCACACGCGGCCGCGACTCATCTTCGTCGTCGGTAAAATACCGTCCCGCAGCCAGCCTTGCGCCGAGCGTCTGAAAATAGTTCGGGCTCACGTCACGTTCGGGGATGTCGATGTGCTCGCCGTTCCAGGGCCTGCCCAGAATCCGAATCCACGTGGTGTTCCCGTTATGACTGAGGGGAACTCCGTTGGCCGACCATGCCACCATCCGCACACCCGGCAATTGCGCGGCCTGCCCGGCGAGGTTGCGCGCCAGAGCGATGGCCTTCGCATTCTCCGCGTAGGCGGTGTTCGGCGCCGCCACTCCCAGGGTTACGAGGTGCTCCGGCGCCATCCCCAGGTTTACGCGCAGCAGATTGTAGAGGCTCCTTCCGAGCAGCCCGGCGCCCACCAGGAGCACCACGGCGGTGGCAATTTCGACCACGACAAGTTTGGAGCCGAGGCGCCGCCACACCACCGACGCCGAACCGCGAGCCCCCTCGGCAAGTCCGCCGCGGATCTCGGGCGACCATAACCGCAGGTTCGGCGCCACGGCAAACAGCGCCGCCGCGACGATCGAGATGGCAAGCGCGAACGCCGCCACCCGCCAGTTCCATCCGAGCCCGATCAGAAACGGCATTTGCGCGAGCATGTCCTCGGAAAGGAGTCCGGCGAGCAACTGCATGGTCCAGCGGGACGCCAGCATTCCGAGGCCCGCCCCGGCCGCCACCAGCACGAGCGACTCGATGGTGAACTGGCTGAACAGCCTTCCCATGGACGCTCCCAGCGCCGAGCGCACGGCTACTTCGCGGCGCCGGCTTTCGGCGCGCACCAACATCAGACCGGCGACGTCAACCGTAGCGATCAGCAGCAGCAGCACTGCTCCGGCCATCAGCACGAGCAGGATGGGGCGCACATTTCCTACAATCACGTCGGCCAGCGGCATCACATTGGCGCCCTGGTTCCGGTTCGTATCCGGATACTGCCGCTCCAAAGCCCGCGCGATGGACTTCACGTTTTCGAGCGCCGCGTTCACGCTCGTGCCCGGCTTCAACCGGCCGACACCGTAGATCGAGTGGCAGCTCCGGCGCAGGTCGCATTCCGTTTCGGGCTGGAAGGGAGCCCAGAATTCCGCCGGCCCTGCCGGCCCAAAATGGAAATCGCGGGGAAGCACGCCCACGATCACGCGCGGGATGCGGTCGAGAACGACCTTCTCCCCCAACACCGAAGTCCGGCCGCCGAACTGTTTCTGCCAGGCCGCGTAGCTCAGAAGCACCGATCGCGCAGCGCCTGGCTGATCCTCGCCCGGATAGAAATCGCGGCCGAGAATTGGCTTCACGCCGAGAGTGCGGAAGAACCCGTCGCTCACGCGCGCACCCTGGACCCGCACGGCGCCGGAGGACGCCGTCATGGAGTATCCGCGCCCGCCGTAAATATCCAGCGACTCGAATGTCGTGTTCATCCGCTTCCAGTCGAGATAGTCCTGCCATGAGAGATTACAGCGGATGCACTGTGGATCTTCCCTTTCGTACACACCCAGCAGTTGCTCCGGATTCCGGTACGGCAAGGGTTTGACGAGCGCCGCATCCACGAACGCGAAGATCGCCACGGCCGAGCACACGCCCAGGGCCAGCATCAGCACGGCCGTCGTGGTGAATTCCAGGTCCTTCCGCAATTGGCGGAAGGCAAAGCGCACATCGTTCAGGATATTGTCGATCACGTTCAAACCCCTCATGTCGCGGCACTCCTCGTGGCGTTGCGTGAAGCCGCCGATGGTCCGCAGAGCGGCGAACCGCGCCTCCGCGGGGCTCATTCCGTCGGCAATACCCGCATCGACTTCGCGCTCCAGGTGATACCGCAGTTCTTCGTCGAGTTCGTCGTCCACGCGCCCGCGCCGTAGCGCCGAGCGCAGCCGCATTCGCACAATGGCGGCGAACCGCATGGATTAAACCGTCCGCACAATGATTGAAATTGCCGCCGAAAGGCGCTCCCACTCCGTGGACTCTCGCTCGAGCGCCTTTCGCCCGGCGTTGGTCAGGGAATAGTATTTCGCTCGCCTGTTGTTATCGCTCACGCCCCACTCCGCCTTGATCCAGCCGTTTTGCTCCAGTTTGTGCAAAGCCGGATAGAGCGCCCCCTGTCCGACCTGGAGCACTTCCTTCGACATCTGCCGGATGCGTTGCGCGATGTCCCATCCATGCGACGGCTCAAGCGCAACGATCTTCAGGATCAGCATGTCCAGTGTGCCCTGCACCAGATCTGTGGGTCTGCTCAAGAATGCCCTCTCAGTAACTGACAAGAGTTTATTCCAGAAGCACCGGGCACGTCAATCCGGCGAGAAACGGGCCGGCGCGTGGCCTATTTCTTGCGCTCCATCCTGCGCCACTCCTGCGTGGAACCATGATTTGGATTGGCGGTCGGATCGTCGGTGCCCTGGACTCGGCCCTGGCGGTCCATCCAATAGTATTTATAGGTCAGGGGCAATTCCACCGGCTCACTACCATACGGATTCGCGTATGTCTGGACGCCGCCCAGCACCTCGCGCACCCCGGCGTTCCGTTTGTCCACCGACGCGTTGCGCTGGTCGGTGACCTGTTGCCAGTTCTTTTGCGACCACTCCCTGTAGCTGCGAGCGGCTTCGGCATACGCGGTGGAGTTCTGCAGGTTTTGCGCCATGATGCCTCGAACGCCGAAGGCGGCGCCGTTGGCGGCCGAAATCTGGTCTGCGACCTGCGGTAGCCAGGTGGCGTAGGAGGGCCACTGCCGGGCTTCGGAAAGCGCCGCGGTCATGGCCATCACGGCCGAATCGTAGGCCTTGTTGATGCTGCACTTGGCCACTCCCCGGCTGGGAATTCCCCTGACGATGTAGGAGACATCGAATTCCACGGCCTGCGCAAATCCGGCCACGGGTTTGGCCGGCCGCTGCTGCCCGATCTGAAGGTTCTGTGGCTGAAGAGCCGATAACTTTTCATAGACGAACCGGCCGGGCGGGTAATTCACGGCGACCCCGGCGTTGCCCACCATCACGGTGACGGCCTTGTTGTCCGGTGCGATCAAAGTGAGCGCGAACTGTCCGTCTTCGCCCACGCGCCAACCGGCGGGAAGGGCATAGGAAAAGAACCGGCCTTGCCCGATTCGCAGAAAAGGCGCGGGTGCTCGCGCGGCAGTTGGTACCGGCTCCACCTGCGTGAACGTCGATGCCTTCTTGCCTTGCGATTGCGCAAATGTGAGGTGGGCCGCTGCCCACCCGATCAGTACCACAGACACACCCAGCCGCATCGGTATACCCTCTCCTCAACATTGAATCTTACTCGATTTGGGATGCGGGTCGAGACGCGTGAAGTTAAGTGAGGCGGCGCTGGTGCGATAACCGATGTAGGATCTTAAGAGTTGGTCAAGACGTCTTATCCGATTTCCGATCGCGAGGCCTTTTTGAGACGCCGAACAAGCATGGGTCCGGCGGCGGCTGCTTTGGCGACGGCGTTTGTGCTTGCCGGTTGCGGCGGGCCCGCGCCCCGCGCCGCGCTCGATCCGGAACTTGCTTCCTGCGTCCCGGCGACCGCCCAAATCGTGGCGGGAATCCGCCTGGACGAGTTTCGGTCCTCCGCGGTTTATGGCCGCCTGCCCGAGTCCGCTCGCGCTTTGGCGGATAGCATGCCCGGCGCTACGGACCTGCTGGTGGTTCTGAGCACGGACGGGCTTCTGGTCGCGGCCCGAGGCGACTTTCGCAAACCACCCGCCGGCGCCAGGCTGCTGACACCGCGACTGGCGCTTTCGGGGTCGCCCGGCGCAGTCGACGCGGCGTCCGAGGCCTATCGCGCGCAACCTCGCGCAGTTCCCGAACTCATAACAGTCGCCAAACCGATGGCAGACCGGTTTCCTGTCTGGCTGGCCGCCCGGGGATCTGCCTCACTCCCGCTTCCGGGCAACCTGCGCAATCTGGAAAACTTTCTGCGATCGACCCTCTATACCACCGCCGGCCTGCAACCGGCCGACCCATCCACGCTGGATGTCACAGGCACCTGCCGCTCCCCGGAAGCCGCGCAGCGCCTGGAAGAGACGCTACGCGCGTTTCTGTCTCTATCCGGCGCCGCCGGCCGCCGCCCGGCCCTGCTCGATTCACTTCGTTACCACACAGAGGGAGCCGCGCTGCGCATTTCGGTTACAGTACCGGTTTCCGCGTTCGATTCGCTCTGGCGCTGAGGACATCGGCTATCCTCTATGGAGGGCATCCGAGGGACGAAGCCACCGTGTCCGATACATCGATCACCCGCCGCGATCACGTTCTCGACTGGAAGCGCGAAACCACGCAGAATCACGTTTTCCAGCTTCAGCCGTTCAAGGGCTACATTCTCGAGGTAGAAGACGTCCACTTCCATCACGACTCGGCCGTTTTTCTTCCCGATTATGGAGACGCGCCCGACCCGGCCCGCATCGACGGCCTGAGCGTGCTGGCGGCCGCCTACAGGCACGCTGCCGACAATCCCTCGCACCAGTTACTCGACGCCGGCCACACCGATACGAGCGGGCAGGACGCGTACAACCTGACCCTCTCGGGGCAGCGCGCCGACAGCGTGCTGCATGCTCTGCTCGGGAACCGCTCCTCATGGGTATCGGTCACTCTGGCCAAGCACAAGGTGGAGGACTACCAGCAGATCGTCAAGTGGACCTCCTGGGCCTACGGATGGGACTCGGATCCCGGCGCGATCGACAACGTACACGGTTCAAAAACGACGGAGGGCGTGAAAGGCTTCCAGAGGAACTACAACGAGACGTTCGGCGGCTCGCTGGCCGTGGATGGCGTGGTCGGGGAGAAGACCTGGGGCGCGATTTTCGACGTGTACATGGACTACCTCAAGAAAACCCTGGAGGTAGACGATGCCGGTCTGGCAGCGGCGCGCGCCAAACTGAATTTTCTGGGGCCCAAACGTGTGGGTTGCGGCGAGAATTTTCCCATCGAGGCGCCCAGGCAGAACAACTACCGGAGCAAGATTAACCGGCGGGTGGAACTTTTGTTTTTCGAGCCGGACCAGGTTCCGAAACTCGACTGCCATCCCGGCTCGAACTGCAATGCCATTCTGTGCGAAGTGTACAACCCCAAGATGTACAAGTACACGCACATCACGCCGGTTCCCAAACCGCCCAAGGATCCGAAGTACGACCTGACGAACGTCAAGAGCCCGGACCACATCGCGCCGGAAAAAGAGAAGATCAAGATCGAATACGACATCGTCAACGTAGACGCTGTCATTACTTCGGGTAAGCTCGAGATCTTCCGCAAGAAAGATAACAAGCTGCTCAAGAAGTTCGGCCTGACTCCGGCGCAGTATACGGAGGGGCATCACGACGATTTCGAGTGGGATGGAGCAGTCACCAAGGACGGCGATTTCCCGGACGGGTTCGCGACCATCGAGCACTCCGATTACATTGCGAAGGTTACGGTCAGCGGTCCTAAGGGCGACCGCACCGGGTCCACGGAGATCAAGGTCGAGCTCAAGGAATTCAAGGTAGAACTCGCGCCCAAGGCGGTGCTGACGAAGGACGCCGACAAGGCGGTCTACGATCCGATCGGTACTATACCCGCCGGTTCGCTCGTGAAGGTCAAACTCAAGAGCAACATCTTCACCATCACAGTGGGCGACGAAATGGGCGATCAAACGGCCTACACGGAATACCAGAAACTCTGGAGCGGAGGGCCGCGCGTGCCTCTTTATGCCACCGCCACGGTGATCGATTCCAAAGGCAACGGGGTGGTGTGCGGGAAGGCGATGGGGCGCGCCAAAGTGCTCTGGGATTTCACCGACCCCAAGCAGTCGCTCGATACGTATCTGGCCGTTCCGCTCACCGCGCCGCCGGCGGTGAACCAGTCGCAGGGCGCCAAGCCGTACATAGACAAGGCGCTGAACTACGATAAGGCCGCAACGCGCCCGAAGAACGGGGACAACTGCGACATCGACCGCGGTGGCAAGCGGCTTTCGGCTTCGGGGCCGCCGATCTTTCACGGATCGGACGGGGGCACGCAGAACTTTCCCTTCACGGTGAACAAGGGGTCTACCCGGTTCTGGGGATGCTTCGCCAATTTCGAGAAGTCCGGGGCGGACGAGGGCCGCGCCGGGGCGATCTTCCGTCCCGCCCGGCAGGCCGGCGACAACTACTCGATCACGGCCTACCTGGATTTAACGGCCAGTCTCGACACTGCCGACGACACGCCCACGGGGGCGCTGAAGCAGGTAAAAGTGGGCGACTTCGAGATCTGGCGCCTGGTCAATTTGGCGGAACATTTCAAGAAGGGGCCCCAGACGACGGGCGCGATGCCGAGTTTCGCCGAGTATTATGCCGACGCCTTCATTGAAGTGAAGGACGACCGGGGCGGGGTGAAGGACCTGACCAAAGCGCAATACGATCCGGCGTTCACCGCCGCCTTTGCGCTGGCCGGCGGCAACGCTTTGATTCGTAAATACGGCCTGGTGCCCGGCAGTCAGTGGGACGCTCCGGTGCCCGCGACTCCGCCGCCTGCCCCGTCTCCCAGCGTCTGGATCGCTACGTTTCGCCCGTACACCGATTTCAAAACGGCGGTCTCGGCCGGCGAAGGGAAAGCCGGCGCGGCGCTGCAAGCTCTCCTCAATTCCAACAACGTAGGCACTGCCAGCAACTACCACTCGCGGGTCCAGACGCTCGCCAAATCGATCGGCGACGAAATGTGCCGGGCCATTTCCACCAAGGACGGGCTCACCATTCTGCAGTTCGGCGGCACGAGTAACCTGGAGGGCGCGACGGGGAGTTCGGGCATCAACGGCCGGGCGGTCAGCCAGAAAACCGCGGCGAACCGTTCGCGGGCGGGGTTCCTGTTGTGCCAGACGGACGCCCAGGCGGCGCAGACTCCCGCGCACGAAATCGGCCACCTGATGTTTCTGCCGCACGCTCCCAGCTTGAAGAGCGACGGCACGCCACGCACCGACGATATCGGGCAGGTGCCCGATTTCCACGACGGCAAAAACATGAACTGCGTGATGTCGTATACGCGGCCGCGACCGGGTTTCTGCGGGCTCTGCCTGCTCCGGCTCCGGGGGTGGAAGGGAGACCAGTTTGACAAGAACGGACCGAAGGTCACGAAATAGGCGGGGGCCGTTTCTCGGGCGGCTTCCGGCCTTCGGTTTGGTGTTGGCCGCAGGCCTGGCGGCGTGCCAGGTTTCCGACCCGGCGAAAGGGAAAAACATGCCCATCACTTACGAGGCCAAGTCCCGGCAGGACCGGTGGATTTCCGGGTCCGGCGTTACCATCGATCTTCGCGTGGACAACCACACGGCGGCGCCGTTCGAGATGCCGGATCCGATGTACCGCACGAGCACGCAGCCCCGTTTCGAGCTGACAAGTCCGGGAGGAGGGAGGAAGGAATTCAGCCCAAACAGTCTGGCCACCGATTGGGACCGCCGGCAGCCGCCCTCCACGGTTCGCGTCGCGCCCGGAGGCCATTGGGAGGGGGACCTGTCGCTCGCGCTGTTCGCGGATGTCGGCGAGCCCGGCAGGTACCGGCTGCGTTCCTGGATCGAGAGCCAGGGAGCGCGCATCGAGTCGGCCCCCGTGGAATTCGAGGTGATCCGGCCCGCAACCCGCGACCTGGCGGCGGAAACTAGCGCGGCCGAGCCCAATCTGACCGTGGTGGATTGCGTGGAACTGCTGGACGGCGGAATTGTGGCCGCGAGCAACCTTGCCGAGGAGGATGCGCGCAACGCCGAGTTGCTGCCGTTCGAGCGAATGGAGCGTGGCGCCACCGACCCGGAAGCGGATGCGATTTTTGCGCCGTACTCGAATTTCTCGGTCGGGATGACCGGCCTTCGCTGGATCGTGGCGGCCAAACAGCGTCGTCTGGTGGTGGGACACAATCTGCATCCCGGACGAGTGCAGGCTTTCGAAGGCGCCCCACTCTCGCTCATTCTGCCCCCGGTAGCGACCGAGGCCGGGCTGTATGTTGCGGGGGTACGCGGCGGCGAACTGGTGCTCTCGCGGGTCACAGGTTCGGAAAGCGGCATCGCCGCGGGTCCCGTCTGGGTGGTCGAAAAACTTGCTTCGGCGCCGGTATCGGCCGCGCTTACGCTGTCGCCGCAAGCGGCCGGCAATACTCTGCTGTTCATGCTGGCGTGGAACCTGGAGACGGAGACGCGGGTCCAATTCCTTACCGTAAATCCGGCCGGAAAAGTGCTGGCGCGCGCTGAGCACAAGATACACGGCGTGCGTCCGCTGGGTCCGGCGGCCGCGGGGTGGAGCACGGCGGGTGAGGTTCGTGCGTCGCTGCTGGTCCGAAACGCGAACGTCGCCACCGAATTGCGCGCCGCGGAGATCCACCTTTCTCCGGTGCTCGCTATCGACGGCGCGGCCCGGTTCAGCGAACCGGTACGGCTCGAGTTTCCGCTCGAAGATGCGCGTTTCTCCTATTTTGAATCGCAGCCCGGCCGGCTGTCCCGCATGATCGTGATTCGCACCAGCGGCGACAAAGTCTGGGTGATTTCCTCTGGGGAAGCACCTCGTGCGCCTCGAAGGAGGCTGCCTGCTCGCGGGCCACTGGCGATTCTTCCGGGCCAGGCTCACTGGTATGCGGTATGGCCGGACGCGGGCAAACTGGCGATCGCCCCGCTGTAGAGGGAGCGGGGCAGGCTAAGGAAAGACAGATTCTCAGATTTCATCCTGCTGGTACCGGTACTCTCAAAACCGCAATCACATAAAAAACCCGATCGGAGGAGGCAAACTAGTATATTGTTGTGGTCCGGTGCAGCTGGCATCGAGGAGCCCGGAAATGCGAATTCGATGGACCACGCTGGCGATCCTACTGTTCCTTGCCACGGCGGAATCTCTTTCAGCCTCAGTGGCGGGCACGTTAAACGTCCTTGACTGCACCGGGGGCGGAGTTACCGTAACTGCCGTCTCGATTGACTGGTTTCTCCCCATGGGTGGCGGTACTGGATGCCTGACGACTGGATCGGGGACGAATGTCACGTACGCGAGCGGAGTTTTGTTGGCGGGCAATGACGGTTCGATCAAAGATATTGCAGTCGGCGCTTCCCCCACAGTCGTCGATTTCATGACGTTTACGGGCGTGTCTGGTTTGGCGTTTGACTTGACCGCTCTCGGTCCCGGAGTCCTCAACACGGGTTGTGCCGCAAGTTTCATTTCCGGCCCGGGCTGTTCCGTTTTCCCGAGCAGCCCCTTCGTTCTGGCACCGGATGGCACCGGCACCACGGCTACACTGCCGGCAAGCGGCACTGCTACGGATGGCATGGGTTCTTCCGTTTGGACCGGCACGTTCTCCATTGTTTTCCCAGGTCTTGCACCCTCCGAAATCCAAACTTATATCCTGGGCTCCGATGCGAACGTGCCGGGGTTGGGATGCACAGTTGGCTCCTGTACCATGCAGGATACGGGCATCTTTCTGGCCGCTCTGTCTGCCAGTGGCGCCGGCCCTGGCTACCGGGGAACATTTACGATTACTGCGGTGCCCGAACCGGTGTCGTTGCTCCTGACCGGCACAGGGATGTTGTTGCTCCTGGCCGGATTGAAGAGACGCGCGATCTGAGCCTGGCGCCACTCACTTGAATCGGGTCTAGTACGCATTTCTTGGCAGTTTGCTTGAGTCCACGGGCTTGTCCTGATAGCATCCAACTGTGAAAACCTGGGGCTCAACAGTGTCCGGTTGGCGCGTACGCTCCGGGCGTGGCGCATTCCGCATCGTTGCGCGCTGGCAACTTCAACCAGGCGAGCAACCCTCGAGCACTCCGGGGGTCAGCCGGTCGCAAATTCACGAGTGGGGCCGGTATTCCGCGCGCCTGTTGCCCGAACTTTATCATGCCGCATACGGCCGTCCGGCTCCGGACTCACGGACCGACCGGGACACCATGCTCGAGGAGCAGATTGAGCAGGCCTTCCGAAACGGCCGCCTGCTGCTACTGCCGGACGAGGCGCTGGAACGGAAGCGTGATGGCGCCAGCGGGTCGGGGGGCGAAGCCGGCGGTGCGCCGCCGCCCGCGTCCGAAGTCGACGATGAATCCGAGACGTCCTCCTCGTCGTCGTCTTCCTCGACCGCCGGCGACGACGGCGCTGCGCCACCCAAGAAGACCGAAAAGACGTGGTTCCGGGCAACGCTCAAGGATGAAGACGGCGAACCCATGGCCGGCGAGGACTACACCCTGATCGATACCGATGGCGTCAAGCGAGAGGGCAAGCTTGACCCCAACGGTGAGGTCTACATCCCGGCTATCCTGCCTCCCGGACAGTGCACGATCAGCTTTCCAAATATCCACCTGAATCCGCGCAAAAAGAAAAAGTAAGAATCACACAATTGTAATTGACGCCGGGTACCGGGCAGGCTAGACTGATGCGAATCAGTTTTCAACTTCAGGAGTCTGACCAATGAAAATACGAGTTGTCGCGCTGGCAGCCATTATCGCCAACCTTGCTTTCCCCGCGGATCTCAAGAAACGTGATTTCACGCGGCTGATTTCGGTTGGTGATTCGCTCAGCGCGGGCTTTCAGAATTTTTCGTTATATGAATCAGGGCAGCGAGCAGGATACGCCGCAGTTGTTGCCAAACAAGCGGGGCTCGCGGTAAATGGCTCTCACATGGGAACAAATACCTTCGCCCTGCCGTTGATCTCCTATCCTGGCATACCGCCTGCCCTTTATGCCGTCCCTGCCTCGCCGTTTCCACAGATCTTGCGGGAACCAATTCCCGGCATGGTAATACCGGGCGGGCAGCCGTCCAATCTCTCGGTGCCGGGCTACAGCGTCCTTGATGCTCTGGTACGTCCGTTTCCGGGCGATCCCGTGAACAACGTCATCGACGCGCTCAGCGACATTACCTTCACGCGCAGTTCAACGTTCGGATGCGGTCCCATTCCCGCCGGATTCCTGTCGTTCCTCTCGCAGGTAACGCAAATGCCCCCGACCCAATACGTGGTGAGCGCGGCGGCCTGTGCCTTGGCCATGAGGCCTTCTGCGATTCTGGTTTCTATCGGCAATAATGACGCTTTGCAGACGCTGACATTGGGCTTGCCACCAACTGATCCCAACGTTTTCGCCGTCCGCTATGCCGCTCTGCTCGCGATCCTGCGAAGCACCGGCGCGGATATCTTCGTTTCGAACATTCCGGACATCCGCACCATTCCGTTTTTGATTCCCGTGCCGGCGTTCGCAAGTCCGCAGGTCTGCAACTTCGTGCCAGATGGGGCCACGGCCGCCGATTTCGTGGTTTTGAACATCACCAACCCGGTGGGCACGAACCTGTGCACGAACTACGCGGTGCGCACCAAAGCCCAGGTTGACGCCGCTGGGGCAGCGATCACAGCCTACAACCGCACGATCGCGACCCAGGCGCGGCTCTTTGGGGCGAAGGTCGTGGATGTCAATGCCTTGATGACCAACATAGCAGCCAATGGCATCAAAGTCGGTGGTAAGCACCTGACCACTGACATGTTCGGAGGCATCTTCTCGCTAGACGGGATTCACCCGACGAACACGGGTTATGCCATTCTGGCAAACGCGACAATCGATGTGATCAACGCCGCATTTCCCGGCAGTCCGGCAATTCCCAAGGTCGATCTGAACAAGGTTGCGAAGAAAGATCCACTGGTCTTCTAGGTTCCTACCCCCGGGGGGGCGCCGGCAACGGCGTCCCTCGCCTAATCTCCCGGGCTCCCTCCCTGAACTTCATTTGAATGCTTGGCTTTGCGACGATCCACGTCGCAGGAAGGGCCCATTCAGGTGGAAACGCCGATCCTTGGCAGGACCCAGCGCATCAGCACGATGTAGGCGACAAATAGCAGCAGCGGAGCCAGATACTGGGACACGTCTATTGGGATGCAGTCGCGGCGGATTGGTTACAGGACCGGCCTATTTTGTGACGGTGACCGGCACTTCCACCTTTACCGTCTTTGGCGGCAGACAGATCTTGTTGTCGCACGTCTGGTAGGAGGTGCTGATCACGACCTTCCGGGCTCCGGCAGGCGCAGCGGCGGCCACCTGGACCGGCAGCGTAAACTGGGCCTCACCCTCATAGAATTCCACTTCCATGTTGAAGCTCGGGTCCTGCATGGTTTGCGGTTCACTGGGCTGGATGGACCCGGCGAGGCGGAAAGGCTGGCCTTCGGCGATCCAGATGCGGGTGGGGATGGGCCCCTCGGGCATCGGTTTCATGGAGTAAAGATGCCAGCCTTCCTGGACCTTTGCCAATAGCTTGACAGTGATCCGCGCCCCCGCCTTTACGGGTTTGGCGGGAGCTTCCTGGACTTGCCACACGATAGGGTCGGGTGGCGCCGCCGCCAGGCTAAGGGCGAACAGCGCAGCGGCCATCAATTTATTCATTGTCAGATCCGAAAGCCTCCGTGGGAGTGCCGCCACCTTCGCCAAGGTCGAGGTATCCGGCCTGGAGAACGTGCTTGGATTTATCTTCCTGGATGAAGATGACGATTGCGAGGCCGGCACGGTCAATCTGATATTTCTTCTCGGCAAAGGTGAAAGGCTGTCCCCGGTGGCCGGCCGCTTCGTAGGTATCGAGGTGCGTCTTGAGCGCCTTAGCGATCTCGTCCAGGTCGAATACCTGGTCGAAGGATTTTTCGGCGCCTGCGGCGAGGTCGAAGCCGCCGCCCTCAGGGCCGCCCATCGCCCGCACCACCATGGGATGAAAGCGGATCCCGTTTTCGCCATTGAAGCGCAGTTCTTTCTCCACCAGGACGATCTGGAGCTTGAGGTCCTTCGCCTCGCTCTGCACATGCTGCACCACGACATGCACACCGAGGGTGTTGCCCGTCAGGTTCGCACCGGCGGAGAAATGGGCCTCGGCCGGTTTTTCCAGGTCCTCTTCGATTTCCGGATTGAAGCGGCCGAAGGTTTGGGGCGCCATGTCGCGGGACCCGCCACCCACGGTTTTCTCTCCATCGATCGCGTAGGTGGGGACGCCAGTGACGGCATAGCTTTTGTTCCGCGCCTGAGTGTCGGGGTTGGTCATCGGGTCGGGCCGCGGAATGTGCTGATGGTACATGACCACCGCGAGTTCCTTGCGTGTGTATCGCTGCATGGCGGCATCGAACGCGATATCGGCCGAGGCGCAAGGCGGACAGCCCGAGCCCGTGAACACTTCAGCCAGGACGACGCGGTCGCTGCGCTTCTCGCCGGGCTTGTAATCCTCTACTTTCACCGGGTTGGGGAATCGCTGGTGGTACTCGGCGTCGAGCATCGCTTCCAGGCCGTCGAGCGAGTTGTTGTGCTGCTTGCGGTAGACCGCCTCGAGCGCCGCGGCCGCTTCCTTGCCGGCGGAGCCCGCCAGGCGGGTGGGGATCAGGTACTCGAGTGCCTGGGCATCGTTGCCGGCCTTGGCGGCCAGTTCGCCGAGCGCCAACTGAACGGCGACGTTGTCCTTGTTCGCGGCGTAGGCTTCTTCGAGCAACTTCCGGCCTTTGTCTTCATGGCCCAATTTCACTTCGATGCGGCCCAGCAGGGCCACTCGCAAAGCCCTCATCTGGAGGAAGCGCTTCTGCAATTCCTCTGGCGCCGGAACCTTCTGTTTTCGCCTCTCGTAGCCCTCGATCTGCTCGCGAAGCCACGGCGCGAGGGTGAACGTTTCCACGTTTTTCACCGCATACTTGCGCGCGTCGTCGAGCAACAGGTTGGCATTGAGCAGTTGCGAGGCAAGCTGGCCGGCCAACGTGCCACGGTTCTTCCCGGGAGCCTTCTTGCACAGATCCGAGGCAAATTTGCGGATGCGATCGGTTTGCTGCGGGAACTTCTGCGCAAGGGTGCTGAGGATGCCCATGTCGGCGGACTGCACGAGGGGGCTGTCCGGGAAGTCCTTTTTGAACTTCTCGTAGGCCTCGATCTTCTTCTCGGGATCCGTGATGCGGCCCGCCTCGGCGTAGGCCTTGGTGTCGGGAGGTGTTTCGCGAGCTGCAGGTGGAGCGTCGCCGGAGGGTTTCGGCGGATCGGCCGGTTTGGGCTGCTGCGCGGCGGCAGGTTGAGCGGCCGCGGGCGGAGTCTGCGCGAGGGCTCCACCAAACAGCGCGCACAGAATTACGGGAACGGTGAGCCGAGCGGCCATGGGTACAACTCCTTTGTTGCCGGATCGAACCTGGAACCCGGTAATAGAATCAATTCTACTGAAATCCACAGGTTGTAGAACTTTTCGCACCAGGCGACTGGAAGCAGAGATTGAAACCCGATTATACTGTACGTTCACCCGGGGGCAAACGCGGCAGCGCACTCCTGCGGAGCGGTGTGTCCAGTCCGGGCGTGAGAAACGCATGAGCCTACCATTACAAATCGTGGTCTGCGGAAGCATCGTTCCCGACCCGCTGCAAACGCTGGAACCGGTCACGGGCGCTCCGTCCGGCCCTTCCCTGAAGAATGAAATGATGCTCCCGGCGGTGCTGGACCCGTGGGCGGGGCACGCCCTGTTCGAAGCGGCGAACCTGGCACAAAAAACGCCGGGCAGCAAGGTCTGGCTGGTGAGCCTGGGGCCGAAAGCCAAGCTGCAACAGGTAATGATGACGGTGGGGCAGAAGGCGCCCTTCGAACTGGTGGCGCTGGACGGGCCGAGTTCGGGGTTTGCCGATTCGTTCGAGACGGCCGCGGCGCTGGCCGGGGCAATCGAGGGAATTGCGGGTCTTGACAAGGCGCGACTCCTGTTGTTCGGCGGCTGGGAATCGGCCTCGCGCGGCGCGGGCTCGACGCTGCAAATGGTGGGCGAGCGGCTGGGGATTGCGGAACAGTTCCTCGGCGTGGACCAGATCGCGTTTCAGGAGGACGGCAGTTTCCAGGTGCTGGAGCGGATCGAGGGCGGGAGGCATCAAGTGTCTGTGTGCGCGGCGCCGCCGGCCGTGCTGGGTTGGGCGACGGGCCACCTGCCAGAGCCGCGGAATAATCCGCAGGTAGGCATGGCGAACATGCGCGGCATCATGCCGGCGCTCCAGCGCGCCAGGGCGGCGCCGGTGGCGAGCGCCGGGCTCAAATTCGCGTCAGTGAGCCTGCCGAAGCAGCAACGGGAAACGCGTATCGAGAAAAACATGCCGGCCGAAGAGATCGCGCACGAACTGGCGTCGTGGATCGGGGAGGAATAGTCGTGGAAACGATTCTGGTTCTCGCGCATACGGAAGCGGATGGCTCGTTGGCGAAGCCGGCGCTGGAAGTTCTGGCGGCGGCATTACCGCTGGGCGAAGTAACGGTCGGGCTGGTGGGCGGCGAGGTGCAGGCGGCAGCCGACCAGGTGGCCGCGAGCGGCGCGCGCCGTTTCCTGGGAATCGCGGGCCAGGAGTTTTCGCAGCCACGGTACGCGACCGACGCGGCAGCCGCGGAAGCGCTTGGACGCGCGGCCAATGCCACCGTAATCGTCGCCGCAGGCACGTCGCGCTGGGCGCGGGCGCTGCCAGGCGCGGTCTACCGGCTGGGCGGGCGCATTGACACTCATGCCACGGCGATTACCGCCGCCGCCGAAGGACCGGCCGTGACGCGCTGGTTCTACCGGCAGAGAATGGAGGCGGTGCTCAGCCGCGCGCAGCGGCCCTGGTGCGTGGTGCTCGATTCCGGATGTGTGGCGCCGTGGAGCGGACCCGCGGGCACCGCGACGGTTGAACGGGTGGCGCTCGACGCGCCGGCGACGCGCACAACCGTGACGGGAGTTCAGGCGCCGAAATCGGACGAACAGACGATCCGTCCGGATGCGAAGCTGCTATTCGTGGCGGGCGCCGGATGGACCAAGAAGCAGGCCGATGGGGCAGTGCACGGCACTGAGGCGGAGTCCCTGATCCTGGGCTTCCTGCGCGCTGCGCAAGCCTCACTCGGGGGCAGCAAGAGCCTGGTGGATTTGAGCGGTGAGGGGCAGGCGGTGATCGGGTTCATGACCCACCTGAACCAGATCGGGCAGACCGGCTCGACGCCGCGCCATCCGAAGGGTCTTTCAACGTGCTGCCACGGCGAGGAGCCGCACGTGGTGGGCTGGCGTTTCGTCACCGAGCGGCGCGCCATCAACCTGGACGCGAATTGCGGCTGGGCCCGCGGGAAAGCGGACGTAGTATACGTTGCCGACGCATTCGAGGTCATGCGCCACCTGAACCGGATGATGGCAGGCTGAAGGCCGCGTCAGAACGCCCGCAGATATTGAATCGGCGGAAGCATCTCGACCCCCAATTCCCTGGCCGCATGCAGAGCGAAGTACGGATCGCGCAGAAAGGCGCGCGCGAGCAAGACCAGGTCCGCCTGGCCCCGGCGTACGATTTCGTTCGCCTGCGCAGCCGTGGTGATCAGGCCGACGGCGCCGGTCGCGATTCCGGATTCCGCGCGGATTCGCTCGGCGAACGGCACCTGGTAGCCGGGCGCGACCTGGATCCGCTGATAAGGGACGGCTCCGCCCGAAGAGCAGTCGACGAGGTCCACACCAAGGGCCCCTAACCGGCGGGCGAGTTCCACCGACTGGTCCAGGTCCCAGCCGCCCTCGGCCCAATCGGTGGCGGAGACGCGGAAAAACAACGGCAGGCTCTCGGGCCACACCCCGCGGATGGCGGCGGTCACTTCGAGGGCGAAACGGATCCGGTTTTCGAAGGATCCGCCGTATTCATCCGCCCGGCGATTCGTGAGCGGCGAAAGAAATTCGTGAATCAGGTAGCCGTGAGCGCCGTGGATTTCGGCCACCTGGAATCCGGCATTGAGAGCGCGGCGCGCCGCCTCGACAAAGTGTTTCACGATCGCCTGAATGGCCGGTTTCGTTAACTCTTCGGGCGGGGGATCGTCCGCCTGGAAGGGGATGGCGCTGGGAGCGACGGGGATCCATCCGCCGCTGCTCTCCGGGACCAGGCGGCCGCCGTCCCATGGCCGGGCCGTGCTGGCCTTTCGTCCGGCGTGCGCGAGTTGAATGCCGGCCGCGGCTCCCTGTGATCGCAGAAACCCGGCAATGCGAGCGAGAAACGGAACGTGTGCGTCCTTCCAGATGCCGTGGTCGGCGGGCGAAATGCGCCCGCGAGGTTCGACAGCGGTGGCCTCCATCATCACGAGACCGGCTCCGCCGGCGGCGCGGCTGCCGAGGTGGACCAGGTGCCATTCATTGGCAAACCCGTCGTCGCTCGAATACTGGCACATCGGGGATACGGCAATCCGGTTGCGGAGGGTCAGGCCGCGCAGCGTCAGCGGCGAGAAAGGATGCGGTTCGCTCATCCCTTCGAGTATCGCAAGCGACGACGATTTTACCGTAAGCTAACCGCTCCTCACTGCCCCTCGAGGACCCTTGCAGCGCATGCTGAACCACAGGAGGGGAAATGAAAGTATTAGGAACAATGTTAACGGTGGCGGCGCTCGCATGGGGCGGTGCGGCGGGCAACTTCGAAGAACTCAGCAGGCAGGCGGGAAAACTGTTTGTGGAGGCCCGGTACGAGGCAGCCGAACCCCTATTCCGCAAGGCGCTGGAAGCGGCGCAGGCGGGAGGTCCGGAGAGCGCCCGGAACCGTGCTGTGGCACGCGCGAGCCTGGGGACGCTATTGCGAATCGAAGGGCGTTACGGCGAGTCCAGGACGCTGCTCGAGCAGGCGGTGAGGGAACTGCGCCGGTTCCCGGAAAACAGTTCCCTGAGCCTGGGCCGCGCGGAAGGAAGTCTCGCGGGCGTGTACCAGGCCTTGGGCGATTGGCCGCGCGCCGAAGCGGCCGTCCGCGATGCGATCGACCTGCTCTCTCGGCATCCGGAGTTTTCCAGCCGCGATCGGGAATCGCAGGAATTGGTTCTGGCAGCCATCTACATCGATACGCGCCGCTATGAGGAAGCCGGCCGAATTCTGGAGCCCCTGACGGCAAGCGCGTGGGCACCACATGCAGCGACGGCCTTCAGCGGCCTGGCTGCGGCGGCGATTCCGGCGGGGAACATCGAGCAAGCGGAAAAGTACGCACGCCAGGCGGTAGAGCGCGCCCGGCTCGCTTATCCGCCGAATCACCCGGCGATCGCGGCGGCGCTCAATAACCGGGCACAGGCGTGCCGGTTCCTGTCCAGGTTTCAGGAGGCGGAGACGCACTACCGCGAGGCGATCGACATCTGGCGCGCGGCACTCGGGCCGGAGCATCCCGACCTGGCACGGGGCTTGATGAACCTGGGAGCGCTCTATCACGAGCGCGGCAGGGAAGCAGGCGCCGAGGAGTTGTACGCCGAGGCCGCGGAAATCTTTGCCGCGAGGCTCGGACTGGATCATCCGCAGACACTGGCTGCGCGCAACGAACTGGCGGAAGTGATGCGGGCGCAGCGGCGATTCTCCGAATCTGAACGCCTGGGACGCGCCACGCTGGCAGCGCTCGAACGTGTTGTAAGCGACGACGATCCGCGGTTGGTGCGCGCGCGGGCCAACCGCACCAGGCTCCTTGGGGAAATGCGCCAGTCCACGCAACCAACGGCGCTTGCGAAACGGCTTCGCGAACCGGACTGAGGCTGCGGGAGGATAATCTAAGCACAGCCAAAATGCGTTGTGTTCAACTGAGCGGAAGCGGCGGCCCGGAGGTGTTGAGCGTCGGCGAAGAGCCGGTGCCCGTCCCCCGGGCCGGAGAAGTATTGATCGAAGTCCACGCTGCAGGGGTGAACCGGCCCGACCTCATGCAGCGCGCCGGAAAATACCCTCCCCCGCCGGACGCTTCACCGAGGCTTGGTCTGGAGGTGGCGGGCGTGATCGCCGGCCAAGGAACCGCGGTCTGCTCGCTGGTCCACGGCGGCGGGTACGCGGAGTATTGCGCAGCCCCCGCCTCGGTGTGCCTGCCGGTACCGGCGGGATGGAGTATGGAAGAGGCTGCCGGAATTCCGGAGACGTTCTTCACCGTTTGGGCGAACGTGTTCGACATGGGCCATTTGCAGGCGGGCGAGCGTCTGCTGGTGCATGGCGGCGCGGGCGGAATCGGGACGACTGCGATCCAACTGGCCAACGCATTCGGGGCGGAGGTTATCGTCACGGCGGGCAGCGATGAGAAGTGCGGGAAGTGCCTCGAACTGGGCGCCGCTCACGCGATCAACTACCGGACTTCCGACTTTGCCGAAGAGGTGAAGCGGGTAACTTCCGGCAAGGGTGTGGACGTTATCCTGGACATTGTCGGCGGAACTTACACGCCGCGTAACCTGGAATGCCTGGCGATGGATGGCCGGTTAGTCCAGGTGGGCCTGCAACAGGGCGCGCAAGCTACCATCAACTTACAAAAGATAATGCAGAAGCGCCTGGTTCTGACGGGCTCCACAATGCGTCCGCGCAGCGTGGCGGAAAAGGCGGCGATCGCGCGCAGCCTGCACGAAAAGGTGTGGCCGCTGCTGGAACAGAGACGGGTCGGCGTGGCGGTGGACAAGGTGTTTCCGTTGAGCCAGGTGCGGGAAGCGCACGAGTATCTCGAGAAGGGCGACCACTTCGGCAAAGTGATTCTTCGAATTCGCTGAGATCAGGCGAAGCCGAGCCGCTTCAGCAACGCCTCGAACCGCGGCTCGCCGCGCAGCGGATCCCATAAAGGGTGCATCTTAATTCCCGTCAATTGGGACTCTCTGAGGTCGCAGCCCTTCTCCAGCCAGGTGAGCGACTGCGCGATTTCGCCAAGCCCCATGTGCACCACGGCGAAGGAGGCAGCGGGCACATGGCGGCCGGCAGCCATGACGTGCAGCTTCGCCAGAAATTCACGCGCCTGCTCCGGGTTTCCGGCGAGCGCCTGGACCTGCCCGAGCGCGCCCAGGATATTCGGCAGATCTCCGGCGAGTTCGCGTGCCTTCCCAAGCGCCGCCAGAGCCTCGGAGTACTTGCCCATCAGGGAGTAAGCCCGGCCGAGGGAACTCCATCCTTTGTAGAAGGCCGGGTCGAACTCCAGCAACTTGCGATACAGTTCGACGGCCCGGTCGTAGCGGCGCTGGAAAAGCGTGGCATAGGCTTCGCCCTCACGAATGATCGGGGAGAGCGGATCGAGTTGGCGGGCAATTTCCACTTCCGAAAGCGCATCGTCGAGGCGGCCGCTGAAGGCGTAACAATCGATAGCCAGCCAGTGGTGTGCGGTGGCGTATCCCGGATTGAGAGCAATGGCGCGGAGGTAGAGCCGCTCGGCTTCCTGCCAATCCCAATTGTAGAGGCCGCGCAAGAAGGCGAGGGACGCGTGCGGCTCGGCCAGGTTGGGATCGAGCGCGATGGCGCGCTCGGCGCTCGAAGCGGCCAGCGGCGCGGCCTCCGACGGCGGCATCATGCCGTAGTCCATCAACAGGCTGTAGGCGTCCGCAAGCCCGGCGTAGGCGAGGGCGGACGAAGGGTCGGCGGCAATGGCGTTTTCGAAACAGGCAAGGCTCTGGCGCAGATCCTCCGGCCCGCGCCGGTGGCTGATATAGCGGCCCTTCAGGTACCAGTCATAAGAACCGACTGAGGTTCTTGCGCGCCCCACCGGCGCCGCAAACTGCAAGCGCAGCGTATGCACGATAGCGAGGGCGATATCCTCCTGAATCGCGAAAACATCCTGGGTTCGGCGGTCGAAGGTCTCAGACCACAGGTAGACGCCGGTGGCTGTGTCGATCAACTGCGCGCGCACGCGGAGGCTCGCCCCGGCAATCCGGACGCTTCCCGTCACCACAGTGCCTGCCTGGAGCTGCTCGCGAATCATCTGGAGGTCGTGCTGGCGGCCCCGCAACTGGGCGGCCGTGTTCCAGGCCATCACACGCAGCCCGGGGAGGCGGGTGAGCGCGTGAATCAGCTCTTCCGTCAGCCCGTCGCTGAAGTATTCGGTCTCTTCGCCAGGGCTCAGATTGAGGAAGGGCAAAACAGCAGTGGCCAGGGGCGCCGCGGCCGCCGGCGCCTGCAGTGCCGGCTCGGATGCCTGCGTCCGAAGGCGGAATTGCGGACTGTATCCGCCGGTTGCAAACTCGATGACGATGGGATCGTTGGAGCCGTCGCCCTGGTAATACTGGCGCAGCTTCGCGCGCAGGCGGCGCGCCTCCACGCGGACGATGGGATCGACGCGCGGATCGTAGGCGTGCTTACGGTCGAACACTTCGACCCCGATCAGGTATTCCTTGAGTTCCGCGCCGCGGCCTTCGAGTTCTCGCTCCACCGCGAGGCGGAGGAAGCGGCACATGCGCGCGGAGCGAGCGAACAAAGCGTGATTCAGGATCTTCTCGAGCTGCTGCCGCACGGAAGAGTTTTGGATCGCCGCCTGCTTCGCCTCTGACACGGATATAGCTTCTATTTTACGCCGGATAGCTGCCGGTCCTGTTCGCCGCCGCGAGAAATGATAAATTAATGGCGACATTTCGCGGGCGAAGCCATGGTGGAATTTGAAAGGGTACTCTTCAGTTACAACCAGGTCGAAGTACTGCACGAGATTTCGTTCTCCCTGAACCCGGGCGAGGTGGTGGGGCTGCTGGGGCCGAACGGCGCGGGCAAGAGCACGAGCATCAAGATCATCGCCGGGATACTGACGGCGGGCAGCGGCGTGGTTCGCGTGGCCGGAATGCCGCTGCCCGAGCAGGCGGTGGCGGTGAAGCAGCGGATCGGCTACGTTCCCGAGGCCGCGGTCCTCTTCGAAAGCCTCACCGGCCAGGAGTTTCTGGAGTTATGCGGACGGCTGCACGAAGTGGACGAAGAAACACTCCAGGCGCGCATCCGCGATTTTCTGGAAACCTTCGGACTCACGTCAGACCGCAGCAGCCGTCTCGATGCTTACTCGAAAGGCATGCGGCAGAAGATATTAATCGCCGCCGCGCTGCTGCACAATCCGGACCTGATCCTGCTCGACGAACCGTTATCGGGCCTCGATGTACATACCGCGATCCTGATTAAGGACCTGCTCGCCGCGCTGGCAAAGACCGGCAAAACGATTCTCTACAGTTCACACGTGTTAGATGTCGTGGAGAAGATCTGCGACCGGGTGCTGATTATCCACAAGGGCAGGCTGATCGCGGACGATACTCCGGAGGTGTTGAAAGCCGGCGCGGGCGAGACCACGCTCGAAGGCGTTTTTCGCAAGCTCACCGATACATCGGATGTGGCGCCGGCGGTGGCGCGCATCGTGGCGGGCCTGCAATGAACCGGATTCTCGAATGGCTGCATGTGGATGCGAAGCGCTTCCGGCTGCTGAACAATCTGTTCCGGGAACTGAGCGAGCGTCGTGAATTCATGAGTCAGCTTGGGCGCGAGGGCATGAGCTTGAAGATCGCCGCCTGCCTGTATGCAGTTCTTTCGGCAATTCTCAGCCTGCTGCAGATCAAAGCCGGAGCGACGGCAGCCGGCTATTTCTCCATTTCGATGTTAATGACCGCCTTCCTCCTGCTCTGTATCCTCGTTTCGGAAACCAGCAACAGCCTGGTAAACCCGGTGGAAGGACTGGTGCTGGCGCATCAGCCGATCGACGGCGCCACCTACATCGCGGCGAAACTCATACATCTCGCACGCATTGTGGCATACCTGGCGCTGGGGTTCGGAGTGCCCGGCGCGATCGGCGGTCTTTGGGTCAAAGGCACCGGCTGGAGTTATCCGCTATTACACCTGGGCGCGGCCTATCTGACCGGCGTTGCGGCAGCTCTCTTTTCCTGCGCGGTCTTCGGCTGGCTGATGCGATTCGTCCCGCCATCGAGACTGAAATCCGTCGGCCAGACGGCCGAAATCGTGCCGTGGTTCGCGATGATGTTCGCGAGCCAGGGCGTACGCCTCCTGCGGAATCTGCGGATACCGTCCTGGCTTCCGCTTCCCCCAGTGCCGCGCGCCTGGCTGTTTGTCGCCGGCAGCGCCGTAGTGGCGCTGGTGGTGGTGTTCGGTATCCGTTCGCTTTCCGTGGACTACCTGATCCGCGTCTCGAGCATCGTGCAGGGTTCCGCCAAACAGAGGCGGAAGCCGCGGTGGAAAGGGTTGGGGGATGCGGTAGAAAGACTCTACGGCGCAGCGGGCCGGGCCGGCTATGAATACCTGGGCCGGCTGATGTGGCGCGACTGGCAGTTTCGACGTCAACTGATTCCGATGGCTCCTACCGTCATTCTGCTGGGCGGCATGTTGGTGGACAGCTTCGCGAAGCCGCCGTTCGGCAGCAGGTTCACTGCCGCCCACTTCTTCCCGCATCTGTGCGGAGGCGTATTGTTCCTGGTGTGCAGCGTGCTGCGCTACGGCAGTTATCCAAAAGGTGTGTGGGTACTGCTACTGGCGCCGGGGCGGGTGCTGGGCCGGTTCGCGCGCGGCATTCACGCGTACCTGTGGATTTGGCTGCTGCTGGTCCCCCACATGGCGCTGCTGGCCGTGCTCGTTTGGACCTGGGGCTTGTGGCAGGCGTTCCTGTTTACCGCTTTCAGCCTGGCGGTGGGCTCCTGCTACCTGGCGATGGAGATGCGTATGATCGAATACGCGCCCTTTTCGCAGCAAGCGCAGGCCGCGAGCAACCTGGGATTGCTTGGCCTGATGGCTTTGGGAGGTCTGATCATCGCGGTGGCGGTGGCATTGCAGCACTTCGTCCTGTTCCGCTCACCGGCGGCGGTGGCTGCGGCCACGTTGATCCTGGCGGGCGCGGCGGTGCCGCTCACCCGCGGTTCGCTCGGCTCTTTCGAGGGCTCGATGCGGTACAACCTGGGCCTCGAATCCGAAGAGGTGGGCCGGCTTTACGTGGAAGTGGTTTGAGCCGTCTTCACCCAGCAGCGCAAGACCTCAGCGACGCTCCACGCCTGTGCCACGCAGCCGCGCGGGGTGTACGGCGCCTCCGCGTCGTAGATTTCGCTGATGCTCCCTATGCATTGGTCGTCAAGGTGAGGCGCAAATCCCTCAAGGAGCTTCCGCGCTTCCGCGTTCTCTCCCGGATGCAGTTTGAGCCAGGCATCGATGTAAGGACCGATCAGCCACGCCCAAACCGTGCCCTGATGGTAAGCGGCATCGCGCGAGCGCAGGTCTCCGTAATACTTCGCTTTGTAGTCCGGACTACCCGGAGCGAGCGAACGAAGTCCCACTGGAGTGAGCAATTTCCGGCTGACCACGTCCATCACCGCGCTCCAGCGTGAGGGATCGAGCACCGGGTTGTCGAGCGAGATGGCCAACACCTGGTTCGGCCGGCAGGAGTCGTCATTGCCGCCCGCTTCGGCGTCCACCACGTCGTACAGATAGCCGCCCTCCTCATACCAGAAGCGGCGGTTGAAGGATTCGCGCGTGCGCGCGGCGTTTTCGGCGGCGTGCCTGGCGAGCCCATCGTCGCCCTGCTGCCGCGCCCATTTTTCGAGCAGGCACAGCGCGTTGTACCAGAGGGCGTTAATCTCGACCGCCTTGCCGCGGCGCGGCGTCACCACCCAGTCGTCCACCTTGGCGTCCATCCAGGTGAGCTGATAGCCCTGTTGTCCCTGGCGCAGGAGCCCGTCCGCCGGATCCACGCAGATGCCGAACCGCGTCCCCTCGAGGTGGTGATTGACGATATTGGCGAGCTTCGGAAGCAGCATCTGAAGCGTGGTGTGGTCTCCTGTGAGGGCGGTGTAGCGCTCGATGGCGTGGAAGAACCAAAGCGTCGCGTCCGCGGTATGGTAGAGGCCTTCTTTCTCGCCCTCCGGAAACATGTTGGGGATCAATCCGTCGCGGACATAGTGGGCGAAGGTGCGAAGGATCCAGCCTGCCTCGTTGCGGCGCCCGGTGGAAAGCGTGAGGCCCTCGAGGCTGATCATGGTGTCGCGTCCCCAATCGGTGAACCAGTGGTATCCGGCAATCACGGTGCGCACTTCGTCGCCGGAGGCGCGGGCGCGGGCCGCGTCCTCCACCCGGCCAACCGGGGTGATCAGGAACTGGTCCGCGGCGAATACCAATTCGGCGGCCGGTCCATTCTTGGCCGCGGGATCGGCGGCCGCCAGCATCAGCCGCCGGCGGTCCGTCTCCGCCCGGAAGGCGCCTTCCGAATTCAGGGCATGCACGGTTTCCCAGGACTCGGTGGATGCTACCAGCGTGACCGAATCGCCTTCGCCCAGGTCCGACCGGAAATAGCCGGGACTCCACAGCGACCCTTCCCATTCATAGCCGCGGTTGCGTTCGATCTGATAAGGAATGGACGCCGTCTCCTTGCGGTCGAAGGTGAACGCGGTCTTGGGACCGAGCAGGCGAAGGCGCAGGGTGGGAAGGTCGACGCTCGAACGGATTTCGAATTGATCCTCGCAGACGTTGAGGACGTAATTGCGCGGATCGGCGGCGCTCACCGGCGCATCGTGCGATCGGAAATGGATGGCCGGCCGCAGCCCCAGGCGCAGTTTGCCGCTTCCTGAAAGGAGGTGGTAGACCACATGGACCGTATTCTGGCAATGAGGCATCAGCAGCCGCTTCTCAATGACGAAGCCATCCACTTCGTAGCGCCAGATGGGCAGGCCGGCCTCGAGTCGAAACTCGTGGACGGCCAAAATTGTATCGGGGGCACTTCCGGCAAGTTCAGCCGCGCCGGTGTAGACCACGCGCCGGTCGGGCAGCCGGAGCCGCTCGGAGAGGCCGTTGAGCATCATCATGCGGCCCAGCGGGTTGGGTAGCGCTGCGATCAGCAGGCCATGGTAGCGGCGGGTGATAATGCCGCTCACCGTTCCCGAGGCATAGCCGCCAAGCCCATTGGTGACGAGCCATTCCTCGCGCAGATGCGGATCGAAGTCCGGCTCGCGGATTTCGCGTTTGGGTAATACGCGGGTCAAATCTGCCATGTTTTTTCCTCAGCGGGGCGCAGAACCACGGCGGAATGGCCCGCGATGCGCCAGTTGTCGGGACCGTCCGGGAGGCTGGTTCCAGCGCCGTCGTAATCGGGATGTTCGGTGGAGAACACGACTTCCCACAACATGTCCTCGGGCGGAGCGAGCAGCGGTTCGGGGGCCGGATCGGCCACCAGGTCTCGCCCCAGATTCACGATCACCAGCCTGTCTCCTTCGGGAGCGAAAAATCGGAGCACCAGGGCCTCGGGACCCAGTACGGCCCCGTCAACGCCTCCTTTCCGCTGTGCCCGAAAAACGGGATCTTCCCGCCGCAGGCGCAGAAGATCCTTGTGCAGACGGTACATCGCGGCGTGGCTCCGCCGCTCCGAGAAATCCAGCTTGCAGGATTCGAAGGTGGCCGGATCGGCGGGGTTGGGGAAGTGCGGCAGCATTTCGGGCTGGGCGAGGCTTGGAAATTGCGCCAGGAAGTGAACGCGGCCGCGGTGGACCTGCGTGGCCAGTCCGGGTTCGTGATCGGCGAAATAGAGAAACCGGGCGGACGAAGCGAACTCCTGCCCCTGAAACAGCATCGGCGTTCCCGGCGCCAGAAGCAAGAGAGTAGTGATGGCCTTCAGCCGGCCGTGGTCCACGAACGCGGCCAGCCGCTCGCTCCGCCCTGAGTTGGCGATCTGATCGTGATTCTCGATGAAGGTGATGAACTGTGCCGGGTCGAGCCCCCAGGCCGGCGTGCCGCGCCGTTTGGATTGCCACTTGTATCTCTGCCCCTGAAACAGGTAGCCGTACTTGACGGCGGAGATCAACTCCTGAGGGCTGCCGAGATAGTCCGTGTAATATGCCTCGTTATGGCCGGTCACGGCGACCCGGGCGGTGTGATGAAAATCGTCGTTCCAAAGCGCGTCGAGTCCGCAGCCACCCTGGCCGGCGGGCCGCACCAGCCGCGTGTGCTGCGGTTCGTTTTCCGCCACCAGGACAGTGTGGCGCGGCCGCGCCGCCTGCCGCACGGCACGCGCGACGGCCGCGATAATATGCTCCGGGGAAGAGTCGAAAATCTGCTGGGTGGCGTCGAGCCGCAGTCCGTCAAGGTGATACTCGAGCGGCCAATAGCGCGCATTTGAGAGAACCCATTCCCGAACCGGGCCGCTGCCCTCGCCGTCGTAATTAATCGCTTCACCCCACTCGTTCTGGTAGCGGTCGGTGAAGTAGAGGTCGGAATACTGCTTGAGGTAATTGCCGTCCGGCCCGACGTGGTTGTAGACAACATCGAGGATGACTCCCATGCCGAGCCGGTGGGCTTCGTCCACAAAGCGGCGGAAATCGTCGGGCCGGCCGTAGAGAGCGACGGGCGCAAACAGGCCGACGCCGTCGTAGCCCCACCCGAAGCGTCCGGGAAAATCGGCCACGGGCATTATCTCGAGAAGCGTGACTCCCGTCTCGGCGAGCTCCTCCAGTTGATTCCGGGCCGCATCCCAGGTGCCCTCGGGGGTGAAGGTCCCGATATGCATTTCGTAAATCACCTGCCCGCGCAGGAAGACGCCGTTCCATCCCGCATCGCTCCAGGCAAACTTGGGATCGACGACCTCGGAAGGGCCGTGTGGTCCTTCCGGCTGAAAGCGGGAAACCGGGTCGGGGAAGGCATCGCCGCCGTCGAGTCGAAAGCGATACAGGGAGCCCGGCGGCGCGGCCGCGGAGCACGAGAAGTAGCCGTCCGCTTCACGCTCGAGCGCAACCGCTCCGGATTCGAGGAGGATCTCCACGCGACTGCGCTTCGGCGCCCACACTCGAAAATGGGTCGTGCCGTCCGGCTGCGGCTCGGCTCCAACGGGTTGTCTGCGGGTAATTATCATGGGAGCTCAGGCACGCCCGCCGCGTTCCTAGTCGGTCAACTCCCGCAGCACGGCGGTGCTGCGGGGAATCATCTCGTGAAACTGGCCGGCCGGAAAAACCGGCTTCGAACCTTCGCCCGCGGGATCGCGCGAATCGAGTAGCAACTCCCATGCCGAACCCGGCCGCGGCATGTAAAAGCGGATTGGCTCGTGGTGGGGATTGAAGAGCATCAGGAAGGTTTCGTCCCGAATCGGCTCCCCGAATCCATTCAGATCGTCCAGTGTCCTGCCGTTCAGCAGAAGGCCGATGCAGCGAACCCAGCCGGCGTTCCACTCCTCGGGCGTCATCTCCTGCCCGTCCGGCCGGATCCACATGATGTCCGCTTCCGTGTGGCCGTCCACTTCGCGATCCGACGATCCGGGATCGATGCGGCGGTCCTGGAAAAACTTGCGGCGGCGGAGATTGGGGTGCTGCCGGCGCAAGTCCACCAGGCGGCGGGTGAACTGAAGCAGCGAGGTGCGATTTTCGTCCAGGTTCCAGTCGAACCAGCTCACCGGATTGTCCTGCGCATAGGCGTTATTGTTGCCGCTCTGGGTGCGGCCGATTTCGTCGCCGCCGCAGATCATCGGCACGCCTTGCGAAACCATGAGGGTGAGCATGAGATTACGCTTCTGCCGCTCCCGGGTTTCGACGATTCCCGGATCCTCGGTAGGTCCCTCGACGCCGTAGTTGTGGGAGTGATTGTCGTTGGTGCCGTCGCGATTCTCTTCGCCGTTGGCTTCGTTGTGTTTGTTGTCGTAACTGACCAGGTCGTTGAGAGTGAATCCGTCGTGCGCGGTCACGAAGTTGATGCTGGCGCTGGGATGCCGGCCGTCACGCTGGTAGAGATCGCTCGACCCGGTCAGCCGGTATCCGAGTTCCGCCAGTTGGCCGTCGTCTCCCTTCCAATAGCGGCGCACCACGTCGCGATAGCGCCCGTTCCACTCCGCCCACAACGGCGGGAACTTACCCACCTGGTAGCCCCCCTCCCCCACATCCCAGGGTTCGGCAATCAGCTTCACCTGCGAAACTACCGGGTCCTGGTTGATGATGTCGAAGAAGGCGGACAGGCGGTCCACGGCGTGAAGCTCGCGGGCCAGGGCGGCGGCAAGGTCGAAGCGAAAGCCGTCCACGTGCATCTCCTGAACCCAATAGCGGAGACTGTCCATGATCAGCTTCAATACCTGGGGATGGCGCACATTCAGCGTGTTACCCGTGCCCGTGTAATCCATGTAATAGCGCGGATTGCCGGCAACTAAGCGGTAGTAAGTGGAGTTATCGATACCGCGAAAGCTGAGGGTCGGACCCATCTGGTTGCCCTCGGCGGTGTGATTATAGACCACATCGAGAATCACTTCGATGCCGGCCCGGTGTAAGGTCCGGACCATCGCCTTGAATTCGCCGAGTTGCTCGCCCGTGTTCCCGGACGCGGAATAGCGGGCGTCCGGGGAGAAGAAGTTGATGGAGTTATATCCCCAGTAGTTATGCAGACCCTGGTCAAGCAGGTGTTTGTCGTCGACAAATTCGTGCACCGGCATCAACTCGACTGCCGTAATGCCCAGTTTCTTGAGGTACTCGATGGCGGCGGGATGGGCGAGTCCGGCATAAGTGCCGCGGATCTCCTCGGGAATTTCGGGATGAGTGGCGGTGAAGCCCTTGACGTGCAGTTCGTAAAGGACCGAGTCGTGGAGCAGGGTCGAAGGCGGCCGGTCGTTATCCCAATCGAAGTGCGAGGTGGTGACTACGCATTTTGGCACACCCCAGGCGTCGTCCTGCTCGTCGCGCGACAGGTCCGCATCCGGATCGCCGAGTTTGTAGCCGAAAACCGGGGCGTCCCAGTTAAGCGAGCCGGCAACAGCGCGGGCATACGGGTCGATCAGCATTTTCGCCGGATTGAAACGGTCGCCGCGGGCGGGGTCAAAAGGACCGTCCACGCGGTAGCTGTAAACTTGTCCGGCCTTGATTCCGGGAAGGTAGCCGTGCCAGGCGTAGCCTGTGCACTCGCGTAGCGGGACAACTTCGTAGGACGTTGCTTGAACATCTTCGAACAGGCAGAGTTCGACAAGCGTGGCGCGTTCCGAGTAAAGCGAAAAGTTTACACCGGTGCCGTCCCACGTGGCGCCTTGCGGGTAGGGTTTTCCCGGCAGAATTGTGCGTGGCATCTTCTTCCGTTTCGGTAGTTTAGCAAGCCGTATTCCAAGAGACTGTACGTTGCCCCGTATGGCGCGCGACAGTGGGCGATTACGTGCACCGCGATACGTGCGGAGGTGCTTATGAAGACCACATCCCAGGGTTTGAGACACGAGCAAGGCGGGCGAAGGCGGCAGGGCTCCCAGGATCAGCCTGCAGTGTTTACGCCGCCGCAGATGAAGCGCGGGCCGTCAGCGGACCCGGAGCATGAGGAGGTGGAACGAAAGGCTTACGAGTGCTGGATGTCTCGGGGATGCCCGGAGGGATCGCCGGAAGAGGACTGGTTCGAGGCGGAGCGCGAACTGCGGCAGGAAGGCGCTTAGCGTTCGGGAAGCGGAACTTGCGTGAAGTCCCGCTTCCCGTGCTATGCCTAAAACATGTTCCAGAGGTACTGATTGTAGACTTCGTGGTGGTATTGAACCTCCGGCGCCTTGACAACAGTGCCGAGTAGTCTCGAGCAACGGTCCGCCGACGCCTGTTTGAGATCGGCGTACCGCCCCTTCACGTCCTCGCCAAGCAGGCAGTCAGTCCATTCCGCATTGCGGAAGTTCTCCATGGCGACGTAGATGTTGTCCGGCAGGTACCGCTCGGCGCCCCGCAGGTTTTCCATGTCGTGGATCTGGCCTTCGAGGCCCGTCCTGAACACCGAAAGCATCACCATATAAGGGTTGGCGTCCGGAGCGACGGAACGCACTTCCACGCGGGAACTGCGCTCGTTGCCGATGGGAATTCGTACCATTGATCCGCGATCGACGGCCGAGGCCTTGATCTGGTTCGGCGCTTCGAAGTGAGGGTCGAGGCGGCGATACGCATTCACACTGGCATTGAGCAGGAGACAGATGTCATTTCCGTGGGTGAGGATGCGGTCCACGAAATCCCATGCGAACTGGCTCATCTTCTCCTCGCCATTCGGATCCCAGAAGATGTTCTTCCCGTTCTTCGTGACAGAAACGTTGGTGTGCATTCCGTTGCCGTTGACGCCGACCACCGGTTTCGGCAGGAAGCACGCCGTGAGCCCCATCTTGGTTGCCACCTGGCGGCAGACCAGCTTGTAGAGCTGGATGTGGTCCGCGGCGGAAATGACATCGGCGTAGCTATAGTTGATTTCGAATTGCGAGGGCGCGACTTCGGGGTGATCTTTTTCGTTCTGGAAGCCCATCGCGCGCTGCACTTCCGCCGTGGTGTCGATGAACTGGCGCAGGGGATCGCCCGGCAGGGAATGATAATAGCCGCCGGTGTTCACGTATTCAAACTTATTCGTCTCGTGATAGCGGCGTTCCGCGTCGGAGCCCTGGAACAGGAAGCCCTCGATTTCGTTCGCGGCATTCAGGGTGAATCCGTGTTGATCGAACTGCCTTTGCGCAAAAGCCTTGAGGACGCCGCGAATGTCGGCCGTGTAGGGCGTTCCGTCCTTATCGATGACTTCTCCGAATACCAGGACCTTACCGGAGCCGAAGACGTCGGCCGGCGCCCAATAGAACGAGCCCCAATCCATGCCAAGGCGAAGATCGCTTTCCCGCTGCGCCGTGAAGCCGCGAATGGAAGAGCCGTCGAATGTGAGATTGTCCCAGCTCTTGACAAGAAACTTCTTGTCGTAATCGAGCATGTGCAGCCGTCCCTCGAGGTCGCTGAACAGCACCGTGACGGCTTTGATGCGCTTTTCGTCGGTCAAATACTTGAGACGCTCTTCCTGGATCTTTCCGACGGGGACCCGGTTTTTGCGCTGCTCTTTGACGGCAAGGTTCAGGTCTTCCAGTTCCGAATACGAAAGGCGTAGAAAATCATGTAGGTCGTTCAACGTTCTCTCCTTGGTGTTGCGGGCGCTGAAGCTGGGGCGTGGATTCCGCGGCTCTGCATCTTTAATTTTGCCGGGATGAACAGACCTCTGGCAATGGGTTCAGCTCCTATTTTCAATAGATTGTCTTTATAGGACAGGTTTGAGAAATTGATCGGGCGGGAGCGAAACCGACGGCCGGAGTCTTTACTTTTGCTGGGCGGTGTCCACCCGGGCCTGCGCCCAGGCCATGGCGTCGAGCGCCACCGCCGGATCGACGCCGAGCGCCGGATTGATCACCTGCTCCTGGGCGCGCGTCAGGTCCCGCCGCGCGCGTTCCACATCCACCTCCTCGGCGCGCTCCGCCAGGTTCGCGAGCACCCGCACGTTGCCGGGAAGCACTTCCGCCAGCCCGCCCTGAATGGAAAGGCTGCGCCGCCGGCCGCCGACCAGGTAACTCAGCGTTCCGGTGCCCAACTGGCTGAGCAGGGCGGCGTGTCCGGGGAGAATGCCCATATAGCCGTTCGCCCCGGGAAGCTGGACTTCGGTGACCTCTTCGCGGACGAGCAGGCGCTCTGGCGTGGCCACCTCGAGCAGAAGTACGTCGTCGGCCATTGCGGTTACGCCTTCCGCAGGACTTCGGCCCGCTCGAGCACGTCCTCGATGGTTCCCTGCATATAGAAAGCCTGTTCGGGAATATCGTCGTGCTTGCCTTCGGCCACTTCGCGGAATCCCTTGAGCGTGTCCGCCAGCTTCACGTATTTGCCCGTGGCGCCGGTGAACTGCTCGGCCACGTGGAAAGGCTGGCTCAGGAAGCGCTGGATCTTGCGGGCGCGCGCCACGGTGAGCTTGTCTTCATCCGAGAGCTCGTCGATTCCGAGAATCGCGATGATGTCCTGCAAATCCTTGTAGCGCTGAAGAATGCCCTTCACCATCTGGGCTACATCGTAGTGGTCCTGGCCGACCACCAGCGGATCCAGAATGCGGGAGGTGGACGCCAGCGGATCGACGGCCGGATAAATACCCAGGCTGGCGATGTCGCGGGAAAGGTTGGTGGTGGCGTCAAGGTGCGCAAACGCGGTGGCCGGCGCAGGGTCGGTATAGTCGTCGGCGGGCACGTAAATGGCCTGCACCGAGGTGATGGACCCTTTCTTGGTCGAAGTGATGCGCTCCTGCAACTCGCCCATTTCGCTGGCCAGGTTGGGCTGGTATCCCACGGCGCTGGGCATGCGGCCGAGCAGCGCAGAGACTTCTGAACCGGCCTGCGTGAACCGGAAGATGTTATCGATGAAGAGGAGCACGTCCTGGCCTTCTTCATCACGGAAATATTCGGCCACCGTGAGCCCGGTCAGGCCGACACGCAGGCGGGCTCCGGGGGGCTCGGTCATCTGACCGTAGATAAGGGCGCACTTGGACTTGGTGAAATCGTGCGGGTCAATGACGCCCGATTCCTGCATTTCCAGCCACAGGTCGTTGCCTTCGCGGGTGCGCTCGCCCACGCCGGCAAACACCGACACGCCGCCATGCTTCATGGCGATGTTGTTGATGAGCTCCTGAATGATGACGGTCTTGCCGACTCCGGCGCCGCCGAAAAGTCCGATCTTTCCGCCGCGGAGATAGGGCTCGATCAGGTCGACGACCTTGATGCCGGTCTCGAACATTTCCAGGCGTGTCGACTGCTCTTCGAACGAGGGGGCTGGGCGATGAATGGAATAGAACTTCTTGGCATTTACCGGACCCATGTCGTCCACCGGCTCGCCGATGACGTTCAGCACGCGCCCCAGCGTTTCCGGGCCCACGGGCACTTGCACGGGGTGGCCGAGGCTGGTGGCGCTCATGCCGCGCACAAGCCCTTCGGTGGGCTGCAACGCGATGGTGCGCACGCGCCCTTCGCCGATGTGCTGCTGGGCTTCACAGATGATGTCCATCGGCTGGGGAACGTCAAAACCTTCGCTGGTCACGCGGATTGCGGTGTGCAACAGCGGAATCTGCCCTTCCGGGAATTCGCAGTCCACAGCCGGACCGGCGACCTGAACTACCTTACCGACTACCACTCCGTTGGTCGATGCCATATGAATTTACTCCGCGGCGGCGGCGCCGCTCACGACTTCGATAATTTCCTTGGTGATGCTCGCCTGGCGCACCCGGTTCATGTAGAGCGTCAGCTTCTCGATCATCTCGCCGGCGTTGGATGTAGCGGCTTCCATGGCGGTCATGCGCGCGGCATGTTCCGAGGCGGCGGTCTCGAGCAGCGCCCGATAAAACTCCATCTCGACGTATCGCGGCAGAAGAGAGTTGAGCATTTCAACCGGGGACTGCTCGAAAATGTAATCCACCGGCGCGCTCTGCTCGGGCACCTCGACAGGCAGGACGCGCGTCAGGGTCAGCTTCTGCGACACCACACTCTTGAACTCGTTGAACAACAGATAGACCGAATCGATCTCGCCGGCCCGATACAGGTCCATGGCCTTGCGCGCGATGGCCGCCACGTCCTCGAAACCCGCTTTGATCATGTTCAGGTGCTCGCCGGAGACGGTAGCCCCGCGCTTCTTGAAGAAGTCGCGGCCCTTGCGGCCAACCAGTTCCATTCGCACCCGGGCGGCCGAATGCTCGGCCAGAAACCGCTGCCCCCCTTTGATCAGGTTGGAGTTAAAGGCCCCGGCGAGTCCCTTGTCGCTGGTGACCAATACCAGCAGGATATTTTCCTCCGGCCGCCGGGCCAGCAACGCATTTTCGCCCGCTCTCTCGTCCATCGCGGCAGCCGCGGCCACATTAGCCAGCACCTGCCGCAGCAGGCCGGCGTACGGCCGGGACGCGATCACGCGGTCCTGCGCACGCCGCAGTTTCGCTGCCGAGACCATCTTCATGGCCTTGGTGATCTGCTGCGTGTTCTTGACCGAGCGGATGCGCCGCCGGATATCGATCAGGCTAGGCATGTGCCTTTCCCACCTGCTGTTCAGCCAGGAAGCGCGCCTTGAATTCCTCGATCAAATGCGTGACCTTGCCGCGAAGGTCGTCGTCCAGGTTCTTCTTGGAGGCAATTCCTTCAAGCACCGGCCGGTGTGCATTTTCGGCGAACCGGTACAGTTCTTCCTCGAACTTCCGGCATTGCTCCACCGGCAGGTCGTCCAGATAGCCTTTGGTACCCGCGAAAATGATCAGGATCTGTTTTTCGAGCGGTAGGGGCTGGTACTGTCCCTGCTTGAGAATTTCCACCAGGTGTTTGCCGCGGTTGAGTTGGTCGAGCGAAGCCTTATCGAGGTCCGAGCCGAACTGCGCGAATGCTGCCAGCGCGCGATATTGCGCCAGGTCGAGCCGCAGGCTGCCGGCGATCGACTTCATGGCCTTGGTCTGCGCGTTGCCGCCCACGCGGCTGACGGAGATGCCGACGTTGATGGCGGGCCGTACGTTCGAGTTGAACAGGTCGCTTTCAAGGAAGATCTGCCCGTCCGTGATGGAGATGACGTTGGTCGGGATGTACGCCGAAACGTCGCCCGCCTGCGTCTCGATGAACGGCAGAGCGGTCAGCGAGCCGCCGCCGTTCTGGTTGTTCAGTTTCGCGGCGCGTTCGAGCAGCCGGCTATGCAAATAAAATACGTCTCCGGGAAAGGCTTCCCGTCCGGGCGGCCGTCTCAGCAGGAGCGAAATCTCGCGGTACGCAGCGGCATGCTTGGAAAGATCGTCGTAGACGCACAAGGCATGCTTGCCGCGGTCGCGGAAATATTCGCCGATGGCGCACCCGGCGAAGGGAGCCAGGTACTGCATGGGAGCCGGATCCGAGGCCGACGCGGAGACGACGATGCTGTATTCCATGGCGCCGTAGTCTTCGAGCGTCTTCACCACCTGGGCAACCGTCGAGCGCTTCTGGCCGATGGCGACGTACACGCAAATCATGTCGCCGCCCTTCTGGTTGATGATCGTATCGAGGGCGAGCGCGGTCTTGCCGGTCTGGCGGTCTCCGATGATCAGCTCGCGCTGGCCGCGACCGATGGGAATCATGGCGTCGATTGCCTTGATCCCCGTCTGCATGGGTTCTTTCACGGGCTGGCGGGCCACCACGCCCGGCGCCAGGCGTTCCACGGGATTGAACTCCGTGGTCTGGATCGGTCCCTTACCGTCGATCGGCTGTCCGAGAGCGTTCACCACGCGGCCGATGAGCGCCTCGCCCACCGGCACCGACATGATGCGTCCGGTGCGCCGCACCTCGTCGCCTTCCTTGATTTCCGTGTACTCGCCCAGCAGCACCGAACCGACCTGGTCTTCTTCCAGGTTCATGGCGATGCCCGCCACATTGTGCGGGAACTCGATCAGTTCGCCCGCCATCACCTTTTCAAGACCGTGGATGCGGGCGATTCCGTCGCCCACCGAGATCACCGAGCCGGTCTCTGTGACATCGATCGCCCTCTCGTAATTTTCGATCTCCTGGCGAAGTATGCTGGTAATTTCGTCCGCTCGTATTTGAGCCATAATTCCTTCCGTTGCCTATTAGCGATCGGCGCTCAGGCGGCGCTGCAGGCTTTGCAGCTCCCCGCGAACCGAGCCGTCGTAGACCGTGGAGCCGATCCTCGCCACCAGGCCTCCGATCAGCCCTTCGTCCACCGTGTACCGGGCGCGAATGCGCTTGCCGGAAATCCCTTCGAGGCGTGCCACGACGTCGGTGCGCTCCTGTCCGCCGAGCTCGCGCGCCGAGGCAATCTCCGCGCGCGCAAATCCTAGCCGCTCGTCCAGCGCCAACTCGAACGAGTGGATGATTTCGGGCATTGAACCGATCCGCCGGTGATCCACCAGGACGAACAGAAAATTGCGCGAGATGCGCGAAAGTCCGAGGATCCCGGCGATGCGCTCCAGAACGGCCTTCTTCCGGCTACCGGCGACCGCAGGCGTGATCAGGGCCTTGTGCAGTTCGGCGGAGGATTGCAGCACCGCTTCGAACGAACGCAACTCCGCCACCGCGTCCTGCGGGCGCAGTGTGGATGCGCTGGAGGTCACGACGTCGGCCAGCGCATTGGCGTACCGTGTGGCAACTGCGGATAGTGTCATTTCACGTTTTGCACGAAGCGTTCCACCAGCGCATGCTGCGAATCCGCGCTCATTCGGGCCCGGATCTTGTGCTCCGCAAGGTCGATGGCCAGTTCGGCCGAGTGACGCTTCAGCTCCATTCGTGCGGCTTTTGCCGCGGACGCGATCTCCTGCTCGGAGTGCGCCTGGATTTTGGCGATTTCCGCTGCTGTATGGTGGGCAAGCCGCTGCCGTTCGGCTTCCGCTTCGGTCTGCGATGCGGCCCGGAGCGCGGCGATTTCGGCGCCGAGGTCCGCCAGTTTCCGGTCCACCTCCGCGGCGCGCGCTTCGGCTTCCTTGCGTGCGGCCTCGGCCTCCACCATATCGCTGCGTATCTGTCGCGAACGGCCGGCAAAGAACGGCCCGGCGTTCTTGCCGATCAAGTATCCGAGCGCACCCGCCAGCACGACGAAGTTCGCCCACTTCCACAATTCCATCCCGCCGCCATGCTCGCCACCCGCGCCCTCTCGGGTTTCACCGTGAGCCGCTGGTTCGGCGGCGTGTTCCTGCGCGACGGCCGGAAAACATACGGCTAAGCCTAGCGACAGGGCCAGGCAGGCCATAAATTTCATGCAGCGCTCCGGCGGAGAATTGCCTCCGCTATCTGATTCGCCAGCGAATCGCTCTGTGACGCCAGGGACGCTTTGGCTGCTTCCACATCCCCGGCAATCGCCTGGCGCGCATCCTTCACCGCGATTTCCGCCCGCTTTCGGGCTTCCAGCAACTGGGCCGCTTCCGCTTGCTGCAATTCCTTATGAATCTTCCCCTGCTCCTGATACACTTCCGACCGGGCCGCGCGCATGGCCGCTTCATATTCCGCGGTCTTCTCGGTCGCCCGCTGCACAGTCTCTTCGGCGATCTTCCGCGCTCCTTCGGTCGCATCGTAGCGGCGTTGGAGCACCTTTTCGAGAGGTCTGAAAAAAACAGCCTTCAAATAAAAATTGAGAAAAACAACCAGCAGAAACGTGGGGACGGCCTTGAGCAGGAGTTCACCCAGTTGTCGCAGTATTGCATCCATGAGAGTTCAGGGGAGACCAGTGGAAGCCCTATTAAGGAGATTAGATTAACATTCTACGAAAAGGTCAGTCAACCGCACCTCCAGGTGGTGTTCGGCCGCTTCGCAGTATCTTATGGAGGCTCCCGCAACTTCGGCGCCCGAGTGTAATAGTTCCGCCCAGCTACTCACATCCAGTGCGCCTCCTGCGGCATCATTAGAAATGGGATGTCCACGACCGCTCCGGCCCAGCCAAACCCATCCGTGAACCCCTGGATCGTCGCCATGGCGGTCATGTTCGGCACCTTCATGGAAGTGTTGGATACCACGGTAGTTAACGTGTCCTTGCCGCACATAGCGGGGAGTCTCTCGGCGAGCGTGAACGAGGCGTCGTGGGCGCTCACTTCGTACCTGGTGGCCAACGCCGTGATTCTTCCGATGACCGGTTGGATCGCCAACTTCTTCGGGCGGAAACGGACACTGATGGCGGCCGTCATGGGGTTTACGACGGCCTCGTTCCTATGCGGGATGGCGCCGAGCCTCGAACTGCTGATTTTCTTTCGCATCGTTCAGGGAGCGACCGGGGGTGCCTTGCAGCCTCTTTCCCAAGCCGTGATGTTGGAGGCTTTTCCCCCGCAGGATCGCGGTAAGGCCATGGCGTTCTGGGGCCTTGGAATCGTGGTCGCACCCATGCTCGGACCGGTGCTCGGCGGCTGGCTCACCGACAATTACAGTTGGCGATGGATCTTCTATATCAACCTCCCCGTTGGGCTTGCTTCCCTGGTTATGACGCGGCTCTTCATCTTCGATCCGCCCTATATCCGGCGGCGCAACACCGGCATCGACTATTGGGGGATCGGCATGCTGGCAGTGGGGGTGGGGGCGCTCCAGGTGGTTCTCGACAAGGGCCAGGAGGAGGATTGGTTCGCATCCAACTGGATGCTCGGACTCGCCATTCTGTCCGGATCCGCGGTTGTTCTCTTCGTCATTCACGAACTGCGGACGGGGAACCCGGTCGTCCACCTTCGCGTTTTTCTGAACCGGACCTACAGCGCTGGAGTCTTCCTGATGACGGTGCTCGGGTTCGTTCTGTACGGAAGCATGTTGCTGCTGCCCGTGATGCTCCAGACTTTGATGGGGTATCCCGCGCTCCAGGCCGGGATTGCCATGGCCCCACGCGGCCTGGGTTCGTTCCTGGCAATGCCCCTGGTGGGCACCGTGATGGGTAGGTTCGATCCGCGGAAGGTGCTGGGAGTCGGGTTGGTCGGCGCGGCCTGGACGCTTTATTCGCTCTCCAATCTGAATCTCAACGCCGGATATTGGGATATTTTCTGGCCCCAATTCTTTCAGGGCGCTTCGCTGGCGATGCTGTTCGTGCCTTTGACGACGGCCACCATGGATCCGATCCGTAAGGAGGAAATGGGGAACGCCACCAGCATGTTCAACCTGATGCGGAATATCGGCGGCAGCATCGGCATCGCCACTTCCACCACGTACCTGTTCCGCCAGCAGCAGATCCAGACGCAGTTACTGGGGGCTCACGTGAATCCCTACAATCCGCAGGCTCAAGCCATGCTGAATGGAATGAAAGGCGCCATGATGGCCAGGGGCGCGGATGGTGTCACGGCCGCCAATCAGGCTTACGGAGCGGCTTGGGGCCTGGTCCAGCGCCAGGCCAGCATGATCTCTTTCGTGAACACCTTCCGGGCCATGGCAGTCGTATTTATCCTGGTGATTCCATTCCTGCTTTTGATGAAACGGCCGCACCATCAGGGCGGCCCTCCGGCGCTCCACTAACGCCTACAAAATTTCGGATAAAGCCCTCCCTTCGATTCAGAAAATCGTATCGCATAACATTTCGGACAAAATTGCGAAACAAACCCGATTTTTTCCGATTTCCCTTGACCTTTCTGGCAAATTGCATTCGAATAGCATCACGGGTGGGTCCGGCGGGGCGTCCAGCCATTGCTTCGTTCTAACGTGTGATCGCCAGCCGGCCAAGGAGAGAAGACGTGAAGATTCGAAGTGTGCTAGCACTGTTCGCAGTGTCTTGCGCAGTGGCATCTGCGCAGGACTTTCGCGCCACGCTTACGGGTTCGGTAACCGACCCGAGCGGAGCCGCGATTCCGGGCGCGACGGTCAAAGCGACCAATACAGGAACCAACAGCGCGAAAGAAGTAAAGACCACCGTCGATGGAGTCTACACGATTCCGTATCTGGACCCTGGGACCTATAACATCGAAATTCTCGCAGCCGGCTTCCAGGCCTTGAAGCGAGAGAGAATCGTTTTACAAGTTGCTCAAAAGATGAACCTGCCGGTGCAATTGACGGTGGGGCAGTCCACTTCCGAGATCACAGTGCGGGGTCAGCAGGAAGTCATCGACACCGGCGATGCGAGCCGCGGCCTGGTATTCGATTCGGTCAAAGTGGCGGAGTTCCCGCTGAACGGCCGGCAAACTTACATGCTGATGGCGTTGACCCCAGGCGTGATATTCGGCCAGGAGACGTTCGGAGCCAGCGGCTTTTCCGGTACTCGCGGGTGGGACGTCAACAGCAGTTACAAGATCAATGGCGCCCGCCAGGGCGGCAACCTGTTCCTGCTGAACGGCGCCCCCATCAGCTCCGACGACGGAAGCTGGCGCATCGCCCCCAACGTGGATGCGGTGCAGGAATTCAAGGTCATGACCAACACCTACGACGCGGGTTTCGGCGATTTCCGCGGCGGGGCGGTCAACACCACCATCAAGTCCGGGTCGAACGACTGGCACGGAAACCTCTATGAGTTCTTCCGCAACCGGGTATTCGACGCGAACTCGTTCCAATCCAACCGCACCGGCCAGCCCAAGCTCTTCCACAACCAGCACCAGTTCGGAGGGGTTGGCGGCGGGCCGATTCGCAAGGACAAGGATTTTATCTTCGTCAGTTTCGAAGGCTGGCAGGAACTGGTACCCTTCCCGATCAACGTAACCACGCCGCCGATGGCGCTGCGCGACGGGCAGCATTTCAGCGACTACGGCATGCTGGTTTACGATCCGCTGACCACGCACAACTGCACGGCGGGTTCGGGAGCGGCCGACACCGAGCCGTGCAGCGGCAGTTCCGGATCCACCTACTGGCGCAACCTGTTCCCGGGCAACGTCATCCCCAAGAGCCGGATCAGCCCGGTCGGCGCCAAGATCCTCGGCTATTATCCCGCTGAGACGGTGGCCGGACAGCTTCTTCAGAACTACGTTTCGAGTAATACGGGCCGCTACTACTACAACCAGCCGATGGCCCGTTTCGATCACGTGTTCGGATTGAACGACAAGCTTTACGGCATGTTCACGTTTCAGGATGGCTACGAATATCGCGCCAACTTCCCCAAGCCGGCAGCGGCGCCGGGCAACGTGGACAACAAGCGCACATTCACGAACGTGATCATCAACTACACGCGGGTGATGAACGCGACCACCGTATTCGACGTTCGTTCGTCCTACTACCGCTTCGTGCAGAAGACCCCCGGATACAACGACGAGGCCCTGCAACTCGGCGCCGCCAAGGACTTCGGAATGACCAAGATGGTGAATCCGCCGGCTTCCCCTGGAGACATCGTTCCCGGTTTCACCGTGGGCGGCTACGGACAGATCTTCGGCAACGGGTCGCCCCTCGGTACCTGGACGCCTGAAACCACGTGGAACTTCGCGCCCAGCTTCAACCTCGTTCGCGGCAAGCACAGCATCCGCACCGGGTTCGACTACAAGTACCGCATCATTGCGGATGGCGCCACCGGCAACTCGGAAGGCAATTTTACTTTCGGGTCGGATCTGACGCGGCGCGCCACCGGCAGATCGCTCACGAATACCGACCAGTTCAACGGTATTGCCACGGTGCTGCTTGGCGTCCCCAATTCGGGCAGCATTTCCTACAACGACACGTTCTATCGCACGCGGCCGTCGTACGGCTTCTACGTGCAGGACGACTGGAAAGTGACGCCCGCCCTGACGCTGAATCTGGGCTTGCGCTACGACATTTCGCTTGCCTACCTGGAGCGCTTCAACCGGCGCACGAGCGGCTTCGATACGAACGTCGTGCATCCGCTCAACGACCAGATTCTGGCGAATTGGAACAAAGAAAAAGCGGCCTACGACGCCAAGAATCCGAAGTACCCCTATCCGGCGCCACCGTCGGCGATCTACGGCTCGTGGCTGTTTGCGGGCGTAAACGGCCAGCCGCGCCGCGCGGTGGATACCGACTATACCGCCATTGCGCCGCGCATCGGAATCGCGTGGCGTCTCGGATCCAAGACCGTGCTGCGTACCGGCGCGGGTGTGTTCTATGAAAACCTGAACCGGAATCAAAGCAATGTCGGCTTCAGCCAGAGCACGAGCTACACGGCCTCGCTCGATGGCGGGAAAACGCCCTCGGCGTGCATGAACAACGCCTGCGCGAGCGGTCCGCCCACCGGCCCGTATTCGCTGGTGGATCCGTTCCCGAACGGCTTTGCGGTTCCCGAAGGCGCCTCTGCCGGAGCGATGGCGGGCATCGGGAATAGCGTGACGTTCGTCAATCGCCATTACAAGATCCCGCGCACCTATCAGTATTCGTTCGGCTTCCAGCGGGAATTGCCGAAGGGCATCGTTGCCGAAATCTCTTTCTCCGGCAACAAGCAGATCTTCGCGACCTATACGTTCAACCTGAACTTCCCCGAAGGCACGGCCGGACTTGCACTCCAGAACGCGGCAATCGCGGACACCACCTTTTACAGCACAACGCTCAACAATCCGATGTACGGGATTCTGCCGGCCACCTCCAGCCGCGGCCAGAGCCCGACCATCGCCCGCTCCAGCCTGCTGCAACTATTCCCGATGTGGGGCGGCATGGGCAGCGATGGAATTCAGTCCGCCGGATATCGTTCCGACGCCGTTCAGACGAAGCTGGAAAAGCGTGCCTTCGGTTCGGGCAGCGACAGCGCGGCCGGAACTCTCACCTGGATTCTCTCCTGGACCTTCGGGAAGGAATACGAGAAGAACCATCGCCTGGGCGCCGACTGGGATACCACGCAACCGTTGTATTCGGAAATCAGCAACCAGGACAAGACTCACAGCTTCAGCTTCAGCGGCGTTTGGGACCTCCCGGTAGGAAAGGGCCGCCACTTCGCCAGCAGCTCGAGCGGGGTCGTCAACCATGTGATCGGCGGGTGGCGCGCCGACTGGATCCTGAGCTACGTCTCCGGATATCCGCTCGGCTGGCCCAACCTGATCAACTACTGCGGCGAATGGCATGCCGAAGTGCAAGACGAAAACCATTGGTTCAACAATGACCCGAAATGCTACACCCAGCAGCCGTCCAACACCCTGCGAACGTTGCCTGACCGCTTCCCCGGCACCATTCGGGAGCATCAGCGTCCGCAGATCAATGCCGCCATGGCCAAGGATTTTCAGATGACCGAACGGTGGCGCCTGAATTTCCGCGTGGAAGGCTTCAATGTGACCAATACGCCGATCCGGACCAACCCGAACACGACGTTGACCAGCGCTGACTTCGGGAAGCTTGGCTTCAGCCAGAAGAACTTCCCCAGGTTCTTCCAGATGGCTGCCAAACTGTATTTTTAGTTCAGACTGAACCTCAGTAGCCCCCGGGCAACAACCGGGGGCTACACTCCCAAACCCCAGACTTCCCCGATCGCGCGACACTGTCGGTATGGGGAAGTTTATCGTCCTGGTGCTCGTGCTCCCTGCACTGGCGGCCAATCTCGATCCAGCCTTGCTGACCGCGGCCAAGAAAGGAAAGACCGCGGAGGTTCGGACATTGGTGTCACGCGGTGCGAACCTGGAGAGCCGCGACAAACAAGGGCGTACCCCCCTCATGCTCGCCGCAGTAAATGGTCACCAGGACAGTGTTCAATTCCTGCTCGAGAAGGGTGCCAAAGCCCGATGCGCGCGACCGCCTTGGCTGGACGGCTTGGGGCCTGGCCTACCTTTCGGACGAGCCAGCGCGAGAGGGAGTTCTGAAACTGCTTCCCGCGGTACCTCATGCGCGAATTTCCGTGCGGGCCACGTGGATTCCCGATAACCTCTACAGCTCCTGTTTCCTGACTCCGGCGCAGTTAGTCGAACATGTGACGAGCCTTCAGTTGGACCAGGTGGTGCTTGCCGGGCTCCGCGATGCCGCGGCCTTGTCCTCGCGGCGACTGGTGGAGTTCACAACCGGCGATGAAGCCGACGCGCTTCTGACGGTTCGAATCCGTCCCGCCGCATCGTGCCTCGCGCAGCAGTCGGCCGACCAGGTCAGTATGGCTCTTGATGCCAGGATGGTCCGCGGCCAAGCTACGCTGTTTGAAAAGACCTTCGGCGGCGGATTGAAAGGGCTGCACGTCCGCACCGTGCGGAGCCCCGCCCAATACCAGCCGCTCTATGCCGATTGGGCCGGTGCTCACGCCCGTCAGATCTACGACATGGTGCTGGAAGGCTGGCTGCGGTCCGGCAACTGACTGCTCGCAGGCCTGGCCGGAACCGCCGCCGCAGCTCTCCCGCAAGCAGTGGTAATATCCTGGTGAGTCGAACATTATGAAGCTGGCCACATCGAGCTTTTTCGCCATCGTTCTCTGTGCTGTCGCGATCCAGCCGTCGTTTGCTGCCGATCGCGTCAAGACAGCCAACGGCATCCTCGAATCAACTACCGCGCCCAAGGACGGCGTACGCAGTTTCAAAGGCATCCCGTTCGGCCAACCGCCGGTCGGGGACTTACGCTGGCGCGAGCCGCAGCCAACCAAGAATTGGAGCGGCGTTCGCAATGCCGATCAGTTCGGTCCCCGCTGCATGCAGCGGACATCCCCGGGCGCGGACTACTGGTTCCGCGGTAACGGCATGAGTGAAGACTGCCTGTACCTCAACGTCTGGACATCCGCCAAGTCGGATCGAGAAAAACTCCCCGTCCTCGTCTATATTTTCGGCGGCGGCTTCCAGAACGGTGACGGCTCCGAGCCTCGGTATGACGGCGAGAACATGGCCGGCAAAGGCATGGTTGCCGTGTCCGTCAATTACCGAACCAATATTTTCGGCTTTTTCGTTCATCCGGAGCTCACCAAAGAGTCGCCGCATCACGCTGCGGGCAATTACGGCCTGCTCGACCAGGTTGCCGCCCTTCGATGGGTGCAGAAGAACATCGCCGCATTTGGAGGCGACCCCAAGCGCGTCACCATCGCCGGCGAGTCGGCTGGGTCGATTTCGGTCAGCGCGCTCATGGCATCCCCCCTCTCCCGCGGCCTCATGGCCGGCGCAATCGGCGAAAGCGGCGCCATGATCTCGAGCCTGCCGCCGCAACCTCTCGCCGCGGCCGAACAGACCGGCGTCAAGTTCGGCACGGCCGCCGGCGCAAATACGCTCGCGGCCCTGCGCGCCATGTCCGCGGAACAGATTCAGGAAGCCCTGGGCAAGGCCCAGGGTCTTCGGTTCGGCAGCACATTGGACGGCTACTTTCTGCCGAAAACGCTCACGGAGATCTTCGAGGCGGGTGAGCAGGCCAAGATCCCGCTGCTGGCCGGGTCGAACACCCAGGAGCAGGCGGCCCGTTCCGTGCTCGGCAGTGGCGACCCCACGCCGGAAACGCTCGCCAACGCCATCAAGAGGTTTTACGGCGACAAGGCGGACGATGTCCTGAAAGCATACGCGGCTACCACGACGGACGAGGTCTATGAGGCGGCCAATCACCTCGCCAGCGCCCGCTTCATCTCGCACAGCACGTGGAAGTGGACCGAACTCCAGATGAAGACCGGCGGCAAGCCTGTATACCGGTATCTGTACGCGCGCCCGCGTCCGGCGTACCTCGGAATGCCGGGGCAGAACGCGGCCGCCGCTCCGGCGCCCGGACGCGGCGGCCAGCCGGCAGGGCCCCGTGGTGCGTCCCATTCCGCGGAGATTCAGTACGCGATGGGTAACCTCGACTTGGACAAGCGCTACTCTTGGGAGCCCGCCGACTACACGGTCTCCAAGCTGATGCAAGCCTATTTTGTCAACTTCATCAAGACCGGTAATCCGAATGGGCCCGGCGTTCCCGAGTGGCCCGCATATCGCGCCGATAATAATTACCAGCGCATGCGCATCGATGTAGAGTCTCACGCCGAGCCGGAAGCGCACCGCGACCGCTACCTGGCGCTGGATGCTGCCACCGCCGCAGGTCAGTGATTCGCCTCCGGTCGCTAATGGGAATGGTTTGTGGAAGGTTGTAGCTGGTCGGGCCGCCGAGATTTGAACTCGGGACCTCTTGCACCCCAAGCAAGCGCGCTAGCCAGGCTGCGCCACGGCCCGATCCGGAAACTATTGTAGCACGGGGTTTTCGATGGTCCTCCCCGGCAGTTTTGCGGGGTGACGACCCGCGACACACCCTGTTAGACTTGCTCGCCCCGGCGCTGCGCCAGCAGGTTCTTCAGGGTGTGTCCGATCTCGAGAAACTCATCCAGGTCCGGAGGCTTGGTGATGTAGCGGCCGATGCCGAGTTGCTCGATCCGGTTTCGCTCGCGGCCCGAAGCCGAGGAGCTAAGCACCGCTACCGGAACCGAGGCGAAGGCAGGGCTGCCGCGCATAGCCTGAAGCACTTCCAATCCGTCGTTCTTGGGAAGGTTCAAGTCGAGCACCGTGAGGTCCGGCGCGGTTTCGCCGGATCCCGCTTCGACGCGCCGCACAAAGGCCAGAGCCTCGGCGCCGTCTTCGAGACGCGTCAGTTCACAGTCGAGGTCCGCCGCGGCGAATGCGCGCCGCAGCAGGTCCACATCGGCCGGGTTGTCTTCGATCAGCAGGATGCGTACTTTGCGCACGCCAGTGTTCTCCATCATGAGCTCCTCAGGGGGATGGTGAAATGAAAAGTTGCGCCCACGCCGAGTTCGGACTCGACCCAAATTCGGCCGCCATATCGCGTAACCACGCGCTGGCAGATTGCGAGGCCGATTCCAGTGCCGGGGATCTTACGGCCGTGCAGGCGCTTAAACACGCCGAAAATCCGTTCATGATACGCGGGGTCGATGCCCATGCCGTTGTCGGCCACCGAGCAATGCAACTGGCCGTCCGCGCATTTGCATGAGATCCGCACCAGCACTGGCCGATCTCCGCGATATTTGATTGCGTTCGAAACCAGGTTCTGAAACAGCTGCACGAAATGGCCGGGATGCCCGGTGACGGAAGGCAGCGGACCGGCCTCGATTTCGGCTTCGGACTCGGCCACGGCCGCTTCCAGGTTGCGGCGGACGATTTCCACCACGCGGTTCAAGTCCACGCTCCGTTCCGGACCCTCCGGTTCTGCCCCGAGTTCGCTGTAAGCGAGCAGGTCTGTCAGCAGCTCACGCATGCGCAGCGCCCCATCCACGATGTTGCGCATGAAAAGCTTCGCCTCGCCTTCGAAGCGGCCCTCCTGCGATCGCTCCAGAAGCTGCGTGTAGGTGGTCATCATCCGCAGCGGTTCCTGGAGGTCGTGGCTGGCCGCGAAAGCGAATCGCTCCAGGTCTTCGTTGGAGCGCGCCAGGCTCTCGTTGGACTGCTTCAGGTCCACATTCATCCGCACCACTTCGGCCTGCGCTTCCTTGATTTCGGTGATATCGGTGACGTCGGCTACCCAGCCGTCCACCGCGCCGTCCGGACCATGAGTGGGAACGTACCCGGCGCGGATCCAGCGCCAGCCGATCATGCGATAGTGGATGCGCGTTTCGTACTCCACTCGCTGCCCCGCGAGAACGCTTTCGATCTGTGGCCGGATCGACTCCAGGACCTCCGCACCGAGCATCTCGCCGATTGTCCGGCCCGGAAAATCCGCGGTAGTCAGGCCCAACCGCTCGGCGTACCGGCGGCTGACCCAGAGAAACCGCATGTCGCGGTCGCAGCGGGCTACGGCGGCGGCCATGGTATCGGTGATCAACTGAAGCTGCTCGCGCGCGGACCGCAACTCGCGCTCGGCGCGCCGCCGCTCCGTCATGTCGCGGAAAATCAGCACCACGCCGGCGTCTCCGCTCCGGCCGCGGATGGGCGCGGCGCTATAGTCGATCGGAATTCCGGTGCCGTCTCCGGAAAGCAGAATGGTACCGGCAAAGCCCTGAACTCCGTCGCCGCGAAGCACGCGCTGGACCGGGCTTTCGAGAGCGCCGCCCGTCCGCTCGTCCACAAAGTGGAGCACGTCCGACGTGAGGTGGCCGGCAATCTCCTGTTCGGTCCGCCGCAAGACTGAGCACGCCACCTGGTTGGCGAAGGCGATGCACCCGTCCGCATCGGTAGAGATCACCGCATCCCCGATGCTCGCCAGCGTCGTACGCAGGAAATCATGCGCCTTCCTCGCCTCCGAGAGGGCCTCCTCACGGGCCACCAGCGCCCCTCGCAATTCCCGGTCGCGCGACTGAATTCCGGCCAGCATTTCGTTGAAGGTCACAACCAGCGCGCCCAATTCATCGCGCGACTCGCCTCGCGCGCGTATGCCGTAGTCCCTGGTTTTCGAAACTGCCGCGGCGATCACGGCGAGCTGAGAGATCGGTGTGGCGATCACCCCCCGCAACCGCGATGCCAGGAAGAATGCGATCAGCCCCGAGACAAGCAGCACCACCACTACGTAAAGGCCGTACAGCCGAGTGCGGTCCACCAGCTCGTCCAGGTCGTACAACATCACCAGCGTGCCGGCGCGCTCGCCTTTCTGTATCACGGGCTGCGACACCACCATCTCCAGCTTGGTAAACTCGACCCCATCTCTCGCCGCAGGAGCCGGACAGGGAGCGCTGCTTCCCGGCCGCACGTAGCGGGCGAACTCTTCGCCGTTATTTCGATACAGGCAAGCCGCCACCACGTGCGACTTGGCGCGCAACGCATTCAGCGTCTCCACAGCTTCGGAAGGAACGTTAAACATGAGGGCCGCGGTGCTGTTGTCCGCGGTGATGCGGGCGAGAGTGGAAAGATCGCGCTCCAGGCTGGCACGGTACAGGTACGCGTCGGCAATTAAAATCCCCAGGCCGGAGACCGCCAGTGCCGCGGCGGTTACGGTCATGAGGATAACGAGGAGCTTGCGCCTGATCGGCATGTCGATCAGCGCGCGCAAGGCCAAGGGCTCGTAAGTTTTACCTTTCAACGGACCTCGCCACGCTCAACAGCCGTGAGCTGATCTGAAGGCCGGCGCGGGACGCCGCCCCCTGGTTGACATCGAACCGCACGCGCCTGCCTTCGATGACGAATGCGATCATGCCGCCTTCATGCAGGAACCGGTCGCCTTCTCCGACCGTAAGCACCCCCGGCCCCACGCTCGCCAGCAGGCGCGGAAGATCCGGTTCCCCGCGGCCAACAAAGAGCATGCGGCAAGACCGAGGCTCGACTCGCCGGATTTTCTGCACCACCAGCCGGCGGCCGTTGATGGCCTCGCCTTCGGCAATGCGGTCCAGCACGCCATGAAAGGGATCTTCTCCAAGAATGCAGATAGTGAACGGGGACTCCGCGGACGCCGGCGCCGGCGGCCAGTCCACGAACTTGGTGAAATTGAGCAGGAATGCGGCCTTTACGCCGTATTCGAGCGTCGCATCGTCGTTGGCCGCTTCTGCGCCCCCGATCGCTGCCCAAGTTACCAACAAAAGCGCGCACCCCAGGCTACTCGTGAAGCGCACGGCCGATTTGGCCCCTCCGCGTCTCATCTCCTTATTGCCCGGAGTGATTCCATGTCAACTGCAAGTAGGCGGACCGGCGAATCCCTACCAGCCCGCCCGGATCGCCGGAATATTCAAAATGCGATGGCTGCATCAGGTTGCGCGCCGCCAGCGAAAGCTCGAACTCCCGGCTGAGCCGCTTCGCCAGGCGAATGTCGCCGGTGGAATAGGCGGGCACCCCCGTGTCCGGTCCCGGCAGAGCGCTCACATAGCGGTAAGTCAGCGTGAACTCGATGCGCTGGGGCAGCACGAACGACGATTGCATCACCACTTTGTGTCGTGGGCTGTCCCCCTCGAGTTGCGGCACACTGGCCGGATCGACGCTGCCCGGGGCCTTGTGGGCGTTCAATCGCATCAGGGAGTAGGTGCCGTTTACGCGCCACCAGCTTCGCAGATCGAAGAGGCCGCCCACTTCGCCGCCGCTGCTCTCCGCGTCGATCCCGTTGCGCAGCGGAATCGGCAGCAACAGGTGGACGGGCTCGGGCGTGGACTCCACGATAGCCGCCTCGGGTTCTATGCTGAGCAGGTTGTTGTAGCGGTTGTAGAACGCGTTCACAGCGATGAATCCACCGGCCTTGGGACTGAAGATCCGGTATCCGGCCTCGTAACCGACCATCTGCTCGGGCTTGAACCCGTTGTCTCCGATCAGGCGCAGGAACAGCGGCGCCGCCGGGTCGAGCAGCGCCGTGAAGCGGAATCCCTGCTCCACCCGGGATGGAGTTCGGACGGCGCGCGTCGCCGCCAGCCAGAACGTGTGGTGGTCGCCCGGCGTCCAGGCGACGCGCCCGCTCGGCTGGATTTCAAAACCACTGAAACTGTTGTGTTCAAGCTTGGTGCCCACGGTAAAGTTCAGGCGGTTTGGCATCAGGGCGATGGTGTCCTGAACGAATCCGCTGTAGATGGAGTAGGTCTGGTCGTGCGGCAGGAAATCCACGCTGGGAACTGTCTGGGTAAAACTGCTGGGACTGATGCGAATGCCGCCGCCCCAGATCACGTCGTTTCCGGGAAGCGGCAGGTGATGAATGAAATCGACATCGAACGTGTGGCGGACCTCGTGATAGTTGAGATCGCTGCGATCCGTCCGGTCATAGTAGGCGCGCACCTGAATGTCGGACCCCGAACGCAGGTTGCGCCGCCAGGCCCCCACCAGGTTCTGGCCGGAGAAGGTGCCGTTCCCGTATTCGGAGACCAGCGCGGGCGGCGAATACCTGGTAATCCCCAAAGCGGTTCCCGCCACCGTGCGGTAGGCGTTCCCGATGAGGCTGAACGAATCGCGTGGGTTCGGGTTGCCGTCCATGCGGAAGCCGCCTTGCACCCGGCGCCAGTCGTCGAAATTGCGGCCGTCGGGGTGGAACTGCGGACCCCGCGTGAAGCCGCGGCCATAAACGCGATATGCGAGTTTGTCGGTGCCCGCGCCATAACGCGCATTGACGAAACCCTGCTCCACGTTTCCGCCCCCCGCCGAAACCAGCGTTCCGCGCGTCGCCCGGGCGTCTTTGGTGATGATATTGATCACGCCGTTCACGGCGTTCGACCCCCACACGGTTGCCCCCGGACCGCGAATGACTTCGATGCGGTCGATGTCTTCGATCATCGTGTCCTGCATCTCCCAATAAACGCCCGCGAACAGCGGCGTGTAGACCGACCGGCCGTCGATCAGCACCAGCACGGATTTGGAGAGGCGGCCTTGAAACCCGCGTATGCCGATGGCCCACTTGGCGGAATCGATCTGCGCCACTTCCACGCCGGGCACCAGGCGCAGCACGTCGGGAATGTTGGTGGCCCCGGAGCGGCGGATGTCGTCCGCCGTGACCACGGTGACGGCGGCGGGCAACCGGAACGCCGGGCTCGGCTCCTTGGAGGCGGTGGTCACTTCGATCTTGGAGAGGTCCTCGAGGCTCATCGATTTGAGGGCGATCGGGTCCGGCTCGCCGTTCCTTGCCACCGGCCCCTGCGCGCTCATCGGCAAAGCGACGCCCAGGCACAGAAAGCCTGCCAGGCGAACTGCGGGGCGAGCGCTCATACGCGGTCCCCGTTGCCCGCCACCGCGGCCGGCACCGAAAAGCGGATGTCCGCGCCGCCCGTGCGCGGCTCCACCCATAGGCGCTCTCCATGGAGTTCGGCGATTCTGCGGCAAATCGTCAATCCGAGACCCGCACCGTCGCCGGAGAGTTTTTTGAACGGCCGAAAGACCCGTTCCGCGAAATCGGCGTCGATGCCGGGTCCGTTGTCGCAGATACAGATATATCCGGGGCCTGCGCTGACCTGAATCTTCGGTGCGGCATCGCCCCGGAACCGGATGGCGTTGGTCAGCAGTTCCCGCAAAAGCCAGACGATCATCGTGCGATCGCCGTCCATCGCAGGCAGCGCCGACGCTTCTATCCGTGCACCGGCGCTGGCGGCTTCGGCTTCGATACCGGACCGGGCTTCCGCCAGAGCCTCACTGAGATCGACGATTTCGCGCCGCGGCGGCCGGGCGCAAATCTCCGAATACTGCTTAAGCGCCTCGCCTACCGCTCCGATGGCCGCCGCCGAGTCCTGCAAGTGCTTCAGAATCGTCTTGGAATCCTCGTCCCATGCGCTCGAATTGCGGGCCAGGAGCTGCACCAGCAGCCTCACACGCGAAGCCGGACCCTTCAATTCATGGACTGTCGATTGAAGCAAAGCGGCCGTGGTCGGATCCACCTGCATCAGGCCGGCCTCAATGCCGCGGAGACCTTCTGCCGAATCGCAGCCAGATGAAACGGCTTTTGCAAGTAGCCGTTTACCGTGCGGCCCTCGAACCGGTGCCGCAGTTCCCGCTCGCTGTATCCGCTGCAAATGATGACGGGCAGGTCCGGATCGATGGCGCGTATCCGGGTAAAAGTCTGCTCGCCGTCCATGCCCGGCATGTTCAAATCGAGCAGCACCAGCGAGAAATTTCGCGGAGCTGCCGAGAGGATGCCGAGCGCCTCTTCGCCGCCGAAAGCCACGCTTACCGAGTGGCCGGCCTTCTCCAGCAGAAGCCTGGCGGTGTTGGAAACCACCGGCTCGTCGTCCACCACCAGAATCCGGCCCCTGGCGCCCGCTTCCTCCGGCTTAGGGGCCGGTGGCGCACTGCCGGAAACGCGTTCCACGGCCGGTAACAGGACGCGGAAGGTAGTTCCCTTGCCCGGAGTGCTTTCCACGTCGATGGAGCCGCGGTTGCTGCGGACGATGCCCTGCACGGCCGCCAACCCCAGGCCGCGGCCAGTGAATTTGGTGGTGAAGAACGGGTCGAAAATCCGGTGCAGCACACCCGGATCGATCCCTTCGCCGTTGTCCCTCACTTCGAGGGACACGTAATTTCCGGGCGCGAGGTCTCCGCTGCTGGTGGAACGCGGGGTCTCCACTCTCGTCACCTCCGCGCGCACCGCGATCAGCCCATCGCGATCCGACGGCATGGCTTCACTGGCGTTGATGATGAGGTTCATGATGATTTGCTGCAACTGAGTCGCATCCGTCCGAATCGGCGGAAGATCGGGCGCAACCAGGATCTTCATGTCGATGGATCGCGGAATGGAGGCGCCAACCAGATCGGCCGTGGTGCGCAGAACCTGGCCCAGGTCCACTTCCTCAACCTGAAACGAGCCCTTCCCGGCATAGGCGAGCATCTGGCGCACCAGGTTCGCCGCGCGGTCGCCGGATTTCAACGCGTTTTCCAGAATGCCGCGCAACTCGTGGGCCGGGGGAAGCGTTTCGAGCGCGTAGCTGACTCCGCCGATGATTCCCACCAGGAGGTTATTGAAATCGTGAGCCACACCGCCGGCCAGGATGCCGATGCTTTCGAGCTTCTGCCTCTGGTGCAAAAGCCTCTCCGCGCGCCGCTGCTCTTCGATATCGGTGCAGGTGCCCAGCCACTTCACGGGTACGTCATCCTGGAAAAGAGGCAGGGCACGGACCAGGTGGAGGCGCGGACCGCCGGTTTCCGGCTGCATGCGACATTCGAGTTCGAGGGGCGCTGCCGCGGCCACCGCGTGGTTCCAGGCTGCGGCCACCCGGGCCCGGTCTTCCGCATCGACGAAGTCCAGCCATCCCCAGCCAGCGGCCCGGGCCGCATTGGCGCCCGTCAGGCGTGACCAGCGCTGATTGACGTAGTCCCACTCACCGCCGGGATGGTCCGCGGTCCAGACGATCTGCGGCATGGCTTCGGACAGCGTGCGGTACCGGGATTCGCTGCGCTCCGCCGCCTTTCGCACCGCAGTCTCCCGTTCCAGTGCGGATTCGAGTTGGCGGTTGCGGTCTTCGAGCGCAAGACGCTGCTGTTCGATCTTCTCCTGGAGAGCCCGCTTCTCCAGCGCGTTGCCGATGACATGAGCCAACCCCTCCGCAGTGATCGAGCCCTTCACAACGTAGTCCGCGGCGCCCGCTTTCATCGCCTGCACGGCTACCTGTTCGCTGCCATAGGCGGTGGTGACGATCACAGGACAGGCGCCGTCTTCGGCAACAATGGACCGCAGCAAGTCCAAGCCATCGACATCGGGAAGGTTCAAATCGAGGAGGACCACCTGCGGATGGCAGCGCCGAAACTGCTCCAGGCCGGCGCGGCCATTCTCGCCTTCCAAGCTTTCGAAAAAAGTTGTGCCGGCGTTCTGCCGCAGCAGACGGCGAAACAGGTCCCGGTCGATAGGATTATCGTCAATGACCAGAATCCTGGTTTGCGAAGCGACCTTTCCGGCCGGCATGTGAGGCGCCCCTGTCATCAGCGGAACAAGCGCATTTCGATTTGTCTGCGGACCGTGGAGTTTGCAGGCCGCGTGGCCATTATAAAAGGACGATGAACAGATTTTTCGAGAGTTGTGTGCGTGAACGGACGCCTCTCGACATGTCTGGCCTATTTCGTCCGATCCACGAACAAGGCCGTGTCTATGCACATGCCCATGGCCATGTACCCTGCCCGGTTAGGGTGCAGATGGTCTCCGGCGCCTCCGGTGGTACTGTCGGGAACGAACTCGGCGCGGAGGCCGCCCGTGGCCGGATCCAGGGTCGCGGCATCGAAATCCGCCACCGCGTCGAACAGGCCGGAGTTCCGGATGAATTCGTTCAGCGCTTTTCGCCTGGCATCCTCGGCGGGGGATCCATGGCCGCCTGCCGCGCCGAGCGCGGACACCAGGGTGGCCCCGATAACGCGAACTCCCGGCAGACTCTTCCGGATACGTGCGACGCCCTGCCGCATGGCCTCCTCAACGGCTTCGACGCCGGCGTCGACAGCAACCGCGAAGTCGTTGATACCTTCCAGCCAAATCACGGCCGAGACGCCGGAAAGGCTGAGCACATCCCGTTCGAGCCTCTGCCCCGCGGCGGGTCCGCCGGAAAATGGCTGTTGCGGAGTGTAAGATGCCGGGCCGGTCACGCGGTTGCCGCCGATTCCGGCGTTCACTACCGCGAAGCGGTTTCCGTAAGCGCGGTGCAGGCGCCGCGCCAGCACGTCGGGCCAGCGATCGTCTCCGTTGAGCGTGGAGGCAGTGCCATCGGTGATTGAGTCCCCCAGGGCCACGATCGCCCCGGTGCCGGCGGGCGCCATCGCGTCCACCGCATCCAGAAAGTACCAGGAGGTCGTGGTGAACGGGAACGCGCTTTCGTCTTCGGAATCCCCTTTTGCGCCGGCGCCCGGGGCGGTCAGGTAGGAGGTTGTGAGTGCCTTGGCGTGCCAGGTCATGGGGCCGCTCTCTCCGGCCACATGGAAACTGACGGCCAGTTTGCGCCCGGCAAGTTCGGGCTGCGCCGGGTCACGGACGAACGGCAGGGTCACCGCATCGCTCCACACCGATCCGCCCGCCGGGATGGCGACGCCCGATTTGCCTGCGAACCGGACCGGCCGGTTGGTTCCCCGGGCGATCGCACCGGCCCCCTGGTGCAGGCCCGCATAAACGCTGTCGAGGGCCAGCGGAACCGCGCCGAAGGCGTTTGAGAATCGCAGCCGAACCTGCCGGCTCCACAGGTCCGGCCGCACGATCAGGCGGAAAGTCTGGTCGCGCGCCCCGGTGCGCGCATCGGGAAAGGCAAAGCGCAGGTTGGGTTGCGCCGAAGCGTTGCCGGAAGGGTACGGACCCTGGGCAGAACCCGTCCACACGGCAACCCAGCGGGTTCGCTGGGCATTGGCTGGACCGGCCAGCAGAGCTACTGCAAGGAGGAGGAGTGCGCGTGACGGCATAGAAACGAAGGTATCAGGCGCGCCACCGCGGGGGCACTCGCCGGCGCGATACTTGCCAAAACCAGCCGCCAGCTTGCGATTTCACGATGTCCTCCGCCCTCCAGGCGGAGGTGACATCCAAGTGATCGTGAGGCAAAACCCAAAGAAAACACGGTAATTGCGTGTTTGCTTTCGCCCCACCAGGGGGTTCACGTCTTCACGGTATTGCAACCGATCGATCCTCGCAAGCGTCAACTATGGTGTAGAGATTGTGCGAGTGGTCCCGCTGGATCCTTCGGGGTCTATGGGCGGACCGGCCGGCGGGTGTTTTCCTCCGAGCGCCCGCCGGCTTTTTTTATCGATTCCCGCGACCCAGCACCAGGGCCGAATTCTTGCTCCCGAAGGCGATGCAGTTGGCGACCGCGTGCTCAATCGCGAGCCTGCGTCCGGGGCAGGGGATGTAGTCGAGGTCGCACTCCGGGTCGGCCTCTTCCACGTTGATCGTGGGCGGCACAACGCCATCCCGCATGGCCAGCAGGGTTGCCGCTACTCCCGCCGCGCCACAGGCCCCCTGGGGATGGCCGATGATGCTCTTCACCGACGACCCCGCCAGCTTATAAGCATGGCCGTTGAACGCCAGTTTCACCGCGCGGGTCTCGATCCGGTCGTTCAGTTCGGTGGAGGTGCCGTGATAGTTAATGTACTGCACGGCCTCAGTGGGAAGTTCGGCCTCGTCTAAAGCCATCAGCATGGCCCGCGCGGGTTCCTCGCCGCACTCCTCGAGGCGAACGCGGTGGTACGCCTCGCAAGTGGAGCCGTAGCCGAGAATCTCGCCATAAATGCGGGCGCCGCGGTCGAGTGCCTGCTCCATGTCTTCGAGCACGAAAAACCAGGCTCCTTCCGCGATCACAAATCCGTCGCGGTCGCGCGAAAACGGGCGCGATGCCCGCTCCGGAGCGTGGTTCCAGCGCGTGCTCATGATGCGCATGAGCTGAAAGCCGCGCACGATCAGCGGCGCAATGGGAGCGTCCACGCCGCCCGCTATCATGGTGCGCATGGTCCCGTACCGGATGGTGCGGAAGGCATAGCCGAGCGCATCGGTGGAGGACGTGCAGCCGGTGGAAATGATGTGGCTGAGCCCCCGCAAACCAAAGCGCATGGACACTTCGCTGGCCAGCGTGCCGATGGTGCTGGTGGGAATCGTGTACACGCTGCACTGCTTCAGAAGGCCGCTGTAAAAAAGGCGGTACTGTTCTTCGGTGAAGTCCTGGCTGCCGCCGCCCGAACCCACGATGACGCCGATTTCGCGCAGTTCGTCGCGGGTCATTGCAGTGGGGTCGAGGCCCGCGTCTTCAAAGGCTTCCGCCACGCTGGCCGCTGCCAGGGGCACGGCGCGCGACACGTGTGGCCGGTCCTTGACCTCGACATACTTCTTCTCGTCGAAATCGTCGGGGATTTGGCCCGCCACCTGCACCTGATAACCGGAAGGGTCGAACCTGGTGATGCGCCGGACACCGCTCACGCCGTTACGGGTTGCTTCCCAGTAGGCTTCGCGCCCGATCCCATTGGGACTGACAGCGCCGATGCCCGTAATCACAACGCGCCGGATCAATTTACTTTGCTTTGGCTCCAAAGGACAGTATAGGCTGAATTCATGGAAGCTGCTACGGAGGCGCGCCGCGGCAGGGCGCTCTCCGCCTGCCTGGCGGGAGTTCAGGCCGGAATGTTGGGCGCTTTCTGGATGCTCCTTTGGCTCGGAATCAGCGCAAAATGGCAGCAGCGCAGTTTCTGGACGCCGGAAAATCTGATCGCCAGCGTGTTCTACGGGGGAGGCTCGATCCGCAGCGGCTTCGCGTGGAGCACGGTGGTGGGACTAGCCCTGTACCTGCTGATATACAGCCTCCTGGGCGCGCTGTTCGCGCTCGCCCTGCACGGCCGCGTTACGCGACGCCAAGCCATGCTGGGCGGCATGCTGTTCGCAGTGGCGTGGTATTTCGTCTCCTTCCGCCTGCTTTGGAAAAGTGTCATGCCGCTGGTGGCCCTGCTCCACACCGAACGGTCGACGGTGATCGGCCACCTGCTCTACGGCGCGATTATGGGCCGCTTCCCGGTTTACCTCACCCGGCTGGAAACACTTCCCGAAGAGGATGTGCCGGACCCTCCTCCTCCGCAGCAGCCGGAACAGCCCGCGGACCCGGCGCCGGAGACGCAGCAGACTAACGAATCGTCTTGATGCCCTCGTCGTCCTGGATGAGCTGCTGAAGGATCATGCGCTTGGATTGGAGGTCCTCTTCGGCGCCCGCCAGCGCGCGCAGCAGTTCGAACTCGCGACTCTGGATAAGGCCGAAAACGATGGCGTTCTTCACCGAAGAGTCCTTCTCGCGCCCGTACGCCGTTTGGAGGGCGCGGGTGACAGCCGGATCGGGCGCGCGGGAAAGTGCGATCGCCGCCATGCGGCGCGTGCCCGGTTCCGCCGACTGGAGTTCCGCCAGGGCCTTCTCCTTGTTCTTCCGCCGCACCCCCATCAGCGTGTCGGTCGACTGTTTCAGCCGCGCCGACGGCTCCGCGTCCAGCAACCCCTTCAATTCGGCTTCGCCGCCCGCTTCGAGCAGCATGATGTAGGCGGCGGACCGCAGGTTTTCGGCTTTTTCCGCGCGGGCGATTTCGAGCACCCTCTTCTTGTCTCGCGAGGTCCCCAGAACCGTGACCGCGAAGCTCTTGAGATCCACGGAAGGCATCTTCCAGTAGGCGTCGAGCAGGGCCTGCGGATCGACTCGCCCCAAAGAGCTGATGGCGTTCCGCTGGACATCCGGGTTGGAGCCGCCGAAAAACAGCTCCTCCAGGAGGGCGCGCCCGTTTGCGCCGCCCACGCGCTGAATCTCGAAAATCATGCGGTTCTTCACTTCGGGGACGTGGGGTTCAGACAGCATCTTCCGCGCGACACCGAGGAAGCGGTCGGAATTGCCGCGGGCGGCGTCCAAGGGCTTGTACAGCTCCGCCTGTTCCGGCTCCGGCTTGAAGTCGCCGTGCAAGGCCGTCTCGAGCGCGGCAGCCTCAGCCAGCCATCCGTTCCCCGGAATGGCCCGGATCTGCGCGATGCCGGCGAGAGCATCGGTCCTGCGACCGAGCTGGGCTTGGGCGAAGGCCTTCCAATAAAGCATGCCCGCTGGGTCGGAGCCCGGCCTGGCTGGTGCGTTGAAGGTATCCAGTGCATCCTGCCAGCGATGGGAATTAAGCATCCCTTGCGCCCGCTGGTAAGGGTCCGGGTTGGACCTGGGCTGGGCAATCGCCAGGACCGGAAGCAGCACACAACAGGCGAGCAGGCGCGATTGAAGCGGCATACCGTTGTGGCGATAAATTGGGACACGGCGTTACCTGTCAGGGTCGGGGCTGGAGGTCTAAACCGCGAGGGCAGCGGCCTTTTCATCGAGGAACCATGCGACTCCCCGCCCCTGGTGCGCCGCGATCTGCGCCGGGTACCGCACGGGATCGTACTCTTCCTTGAAGACGGCGCGGACTGCTTCGGCCTTATCCTCGCCGACCGCCAACACGACGGTATTTTCGGCGGCCATAAGCACGCCGGGGAGCAGCGTCACGCGCCACTGCGTGAACTTGGGAGCGTAGACGGCCGCGGCGATGCGCTCACGATCCTCGATCAACGGCTCGCCGGGGAACAGGCTGGCCGTGTGCGCGTCCGGGCCGATGCCGCGATGGATCAGGTCGAAATGCGGCAACTCGCGGTCCACCAGCCCGAACGCGGCGCGGATGTCTTCCACGTAGCGGCGGGCGGCGGCCTCCGGCAGCATCTCGCCGAAAACGCGATGGATCATCCCCTGAGGAAAATGAGCGGGCCGAATCAAAGTTTCCTCGGCCATCCGGTAATTGCTGGCGGGATCGGTGGGGGGGACGCAGCGCTCGTCCACCCAGAACAGCTTGACCCGCTGCCAGGCGAAAGGGGTGGCGGCGAGCTTTTGGAAAAGCAGCCGGGGCGAAGATCCGCCGGAAATCGCAAAGCTGGCGAATTTTCGCTCCGCCAGAACACCGTCGAGCACGGCTACTACGTGCCGCGCGCACGCTTCCGCCGCGGCGGCGGCATCGCCCGAGATGTGCCGGACGGCGCTCATTCCTCCACAGGATATGCCAGCCGGACGGCGGAATCGAGGGCCCGTTCGAAACCGGGGTCGCGCCGGACGATGGCGAGCTCTTCCCGCAACAGCAGGTAGTCGCTGGGCTCGGGCAGGTTGGTGCAATTGACCGCACCGTTCACGGTGGACACCAGCCGCCTTTCCCGCCGCTCGAGCGCGATGGCGAGACCCTCGCCTTCAATCTCAAGACGCAGCGGGGCGGCGGCCGGGTGGGGCGCCAGGGAGACCGAGAATTTCGCGCCAGCGGAGGAAAGCGATTCCGCGATCCAGGCGGCGAAGTATCGCGCCGTGGTTTCGAGTGTTTCGGAAAAGGCCAGACGGACCCGCGCGACGTCCTGGACCTTGGCGAGATACTCGCGATTCTCGAAGACCTGAGCCAGCATCTCGCGCCAGCGCGTCAGGCGCGTCCACGCGAGGTCCGCCACAATCGGGTAGCCTCGGGGACGCGCGGCCAGCCATTCCAGGGCCGGCAGTCCGGGCAATGCGGCGGTATCGAGAACCAGCTTGTGCGCGTTGCGTGAGATAGCCGGAAACTCGAGGTCGGCGGCCAACCGCGGGCTGCGGCACCAGAGCATCAGCGGCAGGTCGGCGGCGGCCAGGGGCAGGAGCACGGCGGGCAGGTCTCCCAGCGCCGCGTACGAGGCGGTGATCTCGATGTGTTCGCAGCAGATCTGGCGTCTCTGCCCGAACGGCATCCAGCACTGCGCGTAGACGCGATTGGCGAGCGCCCGGTCGCTGGCTTCGCTGAGCCGCACCAGGATAGTCCGTGCCGGGTGCTCGGGCATCAACGCGGCTACCGTTTCCGAGATGCCGGCGAGGTCTTCGCGTTCTTCCGCGAATACCGCCAGGGTCATGGTGCAGGCGCGCAGCACGCCGCCCGCCTGGTTCTGCCCTTCCTTGCCCAGGTTCACCCAGAGGTCCGTCAGTTCATGCAGAATCCGATCCGGCGTGGCGCTCATCAGGGCCTCCTCCACACATGCCCGCGCTGCGCCAGCATCTCGTCGGCGGCGTCCGGACCCCAGGAGCCCGCGGCGTAATTCGGGAATTCAAATTTCGTTTCGCGCCACACGTTCTGGATGGGCTCCACCACCGCCCAACTCGCTTCCACCATGTCCTGGCGCGTGTACAGGGTTGCGTCGCCTACGATCGCATCGAGCAGCAGCGTCTCGTATGCCGAGGGCGAACGCTCCCCGAAGCTCGAGCCGTAGTTGAAATCCATGGACACCGGCCGCAAAGTCATACCCGAACCGGGCCGTTTGGAAAGGAACTTCAGCGAAATGCCTTCCTCGGGCTGAATGCGCACGATCAGAACGTTGGGCGCGTAATCGCCGCCATCCTCGTCTTCGAAGATCGACAGCGGCGCCTGGTTGAATTGAATGGCAATTTCGGTGACGCGCTTGGGCAGCCGCTTGCCGGTCCGCACGTAGAACGGCACGCCCGCCCAGCGCCAGTTGTCCACGAAGAAGGTGACCGCGGCATAAGTGTCGGTCTGCGAATCCGGATGTACGCCGGGTTCCTCGCGGAAGCCCGGGACGTCCTCTCCTCCGATGCGCGCCGGCCCGTACTGACCGGCGACCGCGTTCCGCGGCACTTGGTCGGGCGCCATGGGCCGGATGGAGCGCAGCAGCTTCGAACGCTCGTCGCGAACCGAAGTCGAACGGAAGCTGGCGCTCGGCTCCATGGCGATGGTGGCCATCACCTGCAACAGGTGATTCTGAATCATGTCGGCCAGCGCGCCGGCCTCTTCGTAGTAGCCGCCGCGCCCCTCCACCCCGATCGACTCGGCGGCCGTAATCTGCACGTGGTTCACGTAACGCCGGTTCCAGAGCGGTTCGAAAATCCCGTTACCGAACCGGAACGCCAGTATGTTCTGGACCGTTTCCTTGCCCAGGTAGTGATCGATGCGGTAGACATCCGATTCGCGGAACACGGTGTGCAAGTCGTCGCTCAACTCGCGGGCGCTCTCGAGGTTGTGGCCGAACGGCTTCTCCACGATCAGCCGCCGCCAGCCGTTTCCCTTGCCGAGGCCCGCGGCGCCCAGCTTCGTCGCGGCCGTGGCATAGTAGCTCGGTTGCGTGGAAAGGTAGAACAGGATATTGCCGCCGGTGTGGCGGCTCGCCTCCACGTCCGCCAGCTTGGCCGCCAGCCGCTGGTAAAGGCCGTCGTTCCCGATGTCGCCGGGCACATAGAAAAGGCCGGCGGCGAAGGTGTTCCACACGTCCTGGTCGAAGCGCGTGTCCTCTGAATATTCCTTCACGGCGTCCAGCATCTTTTCGCGGAACTGCTCGTCGGAAAGGGGAGTACGGGAACTGCCCACGACGGCGAAGCCCGCGGACAGGCGGCGGTCGAAGGCGAGGCGATAGAGCGCAGGCATCAGTTTGCGCTTGGTCAAGTCGCCGTTGGCGCCGAAGATTACCATGGCGCATTCAGGCACACGCCTCTCAAACCGGAGCGCATCGTGAAACGGGTTTTCGGGAGGCATTCTGACCAAAATAACATGGCCGCCGCGCCGGTCCGGTGCGGAAGAAGACCCCTGCTAGAATGAGGCGATGGCGGAAAACGAGGCGGACGCCAAACCCGCGGCGACCTTCGAAGGGTGTCTGGACGAACTTGAAAAAGTGGTGAAACAACTGGAGGCGGGCGACCTCTCGCTAGACCGTTCCCTCGAACTCTTCGAACGCGGCATGCTGTTGAGCGAATCCTGCCGGAAGCAGCTCGAAACCGCGGAAACGCGCGTGGAAATGCTCATCCGCAAGGAAGGCCGGATAACCGCCGAACCGTTCCGGCCGGAAAAACCCTGATCCATGAACCTGCGCGACTATCTGGCGAGCCGCCAGCAGGCGGTGGATTCGGAACTGGACCGCCTCGTCCCGCCGGAATCCACGGCACCGGAAACCATTCACCGCGCCATGCGGTACAGCCTTTTCGCCGGCGGGAAACGGATTCGCCCCATCCTTTGCATGGAAGCCGCGCGCGTTGCGGCCGACGATGCGGCGGGCGTCGAAACGGCGGCATGCTCGCTGGAACTCATTCATACGTATTCGCTGATTCACGACGACCTGCCGGCGCTCGATAATGACGACTACCGGCGCGGAAAGCCGACCAACCACAAAGTGTTCGGCGAGGCGATGGCCATCCTGGCGGGCGACTCGCTGCTGACGCTGGCCTTTCAGGTTCTGGCGGGACTCGAGATCGATAGCGGGCGGAGAGTAAAGCTGATCGCAGAACTGGCCGCCGCGTCGGGCACGGTCAACGGCATGATCGGCGGGCAGGTGGCCGATCTCGAAGGCGAGGGGAAAACGCCCACCGCGGAACTGCTCGAATCGATTCACCGCGCCAAGACTGGAGCCCTGCTGCGCGCCAGCCTGCGCATGGGAGCGATTTACGCGGGCGCCGGCCCGGAAGAGTACGCCGCCCTATCCTGCTATGGCGAACACGTCGGGCTCGCATTTCAAATCGTGGACGACATACTGGATGTCGAGGAGTCGTCCGAAGCGCTGGGAAAGACCGCGGGAAAGGATGCGCAGCAGCAAAAGATCACGTTCCCGGCCGTGTACGGCCTGGAGACGTCGCACCGCATGGCGGCGGAACAATGCGAGCAGGCCCACCTGGTGCTGGCGCCGTTCGGCGGGTGCGGCGCGCGGCTGCACGAGCTGGCCGACCTGATCGTCCACCGCAAATCATGAAGACCCGGCTCGACCGGCTGCTGGTGGAGCGCGGGCTCGCCGGATCGCGCGAAAAGGCGCAGGCCCTGATCATGGCGGGCGAGGTCCGGGTGAATGGACAAAAAGCGTCGAAGCCCGGGGCGCCCGTGGCTTCCGATGTCCGCGTGGAAGTGCTGGCGCGGCCTCCTTATGTGAGCCGCGGCGGATTCAAGCTGGCCGGCGCCCTCGAAGGATTTCACATCGATGTTCGCGGCAAGGTCTGCATGGACATCGGCTCTTCCACCGGAGGCTTCACCGATGTGCTGCTTCAGGCGGGCGCCGCACGGGTGCACGCTGTAGACGTGGGGGCCGGGCAGCTTGCCTGGAGCCTCCGCAGCGACCCGCGGGTCGTGTTGCACGAGGGCATCAACGCGCGCGAACTCCAGAGCGGGCAGATCGGCGAAGCCGTGGACGCGATCACCTGCGACGTCAGCTTCATTTCCGTGACCCTGATCCTGCCCGCCGCCGTTCCGCTGCTCCGCTCGGACGGGCAAATGGTTATACTGATCAAACCGCAGTTTGAAGTGGGCAAGGGCCAGGTTGGCAAGGGCGGCATCGTTCGCGATCCGGCGCTGCACCAGGCCGTTTGCGCCCGCGTCACGGAGGTCGTGCGGGAACTCGGATTCGAAACAGCCATCATGGAAAGCCCAATCGCAGGCGCCGAAGGCAACAAGGAGTTTCTCCTGCATGCCCATCATTAGAACGGTCGGGATCATCTCCAAACCCGCGGCGAGGCACGCCGAAGAGCTGGTGCCGAAGCTGCTTGAATGGCTGCACAGCCGGAACATCGACATTCGCGTGGACGAGCAGACCGCGATGTACGCGGGAGGGGTCGCAGGACTTCCGCGGGAGGACGTGCCCGCCGGCTGCGACCTGATCATCGTGCTGGGCGGCGACGGCACGCTGCTCTCGGCCGCCCGGGCGATCGGGCACCTCGAGATTCCGCTGTTCCCGGTGAACCTGGGCGGCCTCGGATTTCTGACCGCTATTACGATCGACGAACTGTTTCCGGAACTCGAGCGCGCCCTTCTCGGCGAGCATCGCATTGCCAAGCGGCGCCTGCTGAGCACGTGTGTGGAGCGCAACGGCGACATCGTGGCCTCTTTCGAGGCGCTCAACGATGCCGTGCTCACCAAGTCTTCGCTGGCGCGCATGATCGACCTGGTGGCCTATGTGGACGAGCAGTTCGTGTGCACCTATAAAGCGGACGGCCTGATCGTTTCGACGCCCACCGGATCCACCGCTTACTCGCTCTCGGCGGGCGGGCCCATCATCTTTCCGTCCGTGCCTGCCAACTGCATCACGCCCATCTGCCCGCACATGCTGACCAACCGGCCGGTGCTGGTGCCGGAAACCAGCGTCATCCGGCTCACGTCGCTCGGACCCGATGAAAGCGTTTATCTCACCATCGACGGACAGGTGGGAACTCCCGTTCAGGAAGGCGACGTCGTGGTGTGCCGGAGCTCGAAATATTCCCTGCACCTGATCCGTCCGCCGCGCATGATGTTCTTCGACGTGCTCCGGCAGAAACTGAAGTGGGGAGAGCGATGAAGCGCCCGTCGCTCACCGCGTGGATCTTTATCGGCATGGCGGCGGGTGTTGTGCTCGGGATTGTTGCGCCCGGTTTCGCCAGACAACTGGGGCCGGTGAGCAACGTGTTTCTGCGGCTGATCCGCTCCATCATCGCGCCGCTGATATTCGCCACGCTGGTCTATGGGATTGCCGGGGGCGGCGAGCTGAAGCACATGGGACGCATCGGCCTCAAGGCGATCGTCTACTTTGAACTGGTCACTACGATGGCGCTGTTCCTGGGGCTGGGCGCGGTGAACCTGGTGCGTCCGGGCGACGGCGTCCCCATTTCGCGCACCGCGGCCGAGACCGGACTGCCGCAGGCGCAGACCACGTTGAGCGGCGTGCTCGAGCACATCTTCCCGGCCAGCATCATCGACGCCATGGCGCGCAACGACGTTCTGCAACTGGTGGTGTTCGCGTTTCTATTCGGCGCGGCGTGCGCGGCAATCGGCGCCAAGTCGGCGCCGGTTGTGCAATTCTGCGGCTCGCTCGCCGAAGTCATGTTCCGCTACACGAAGTATGTGATGTACCTGGCACCCCTGGGCGTTGGCGCGGCCATCGGAGTGACTGTGGGCAGCAAGGGCGTGGGCGTGCTTTTCGGCCTCGGCAAGCTGATCCTGACCATGTATCTGGCGCTGGCCGTCTTTGTCATCGTTGTACTCGGGTCCGTGTTGGTGCTGGCGCGGATTCCGATCAGGCCGTTTTATCGAGCCGTGCGGGAACCTTTCCTGATCGCGTTCTCCACGGCCAGCAGCGAGGCGGCGCTGCCTCTGGCGCTCGAAAACATGGAGCGCTTCGGCGTGCCCAAGCACATCGTGGGCTTTGTCATTCCCACCGGCTACAGTTTCAATCTGGATGGAACCACGTTGTATCTTGCGCTGGCTTCGGTGTTCGTGGCGCAGGCGGCCGGCATGCATCCTTCCTTCGGCGAACAACTGATGTGGATGCTCACCCTGATGGTGACAAGCAAAGGCGTGGCGGGGGTGCCGCGCGCGGCTTTGGTCATCCTGGCGGGCACCCTGGCCACATTCCACATGCCGTTGGAAGGCGCCGCCGTGCTGTTGGGCGTGGATGCCATTCTCGACATGGCGCGAACCTCCATCAACGTTCTGGGAAACTGCCTCGCCAGCGCCGTAGTGGCGCGGTGGGAAGGATTTAAGGTCGGCTACGCGTCCGCCGCGTAGTGCGGGTCCTTCCATACGTTTGCCCGGCTGGCATTCCAGTTGCGTAGTCGTAGGCCAATGGGCTTCACTCGGGTAACAATTGCCTTTCTATTCTCTTTCGTCCTGCTTGGTGCGGATCCTCACGCCCGCAGCAAGCCGGCGAAGAAACCAGAGGTGGTGTGGGACGCCGCGGCGATCGAATCGCCCAACCAGCCGGAACTCAAATTCGGCGATAAAGGTCCGGGCGTTCTACGCGCGCAGATCCTGCTCGATCGCGCGCACTTCTCCTGCGGCGAAATCGACGGCGAATTCGGCTCCAACGTGCAGAAGACGGTCAACGCCTTTCAACAAAACCGCAATCTTCCCGTCACCGGCACGGTGGATGCGGCCACCTGGGCCGCACTGAACACCGACAGCGCACCGGCGCTCACCATGTACCGCATCGTGGCGGACGACCTGAACGGGCCGTTCGTGACGATTCCCGCGAAACTTGCCGCGAAGGCGAAGCTCCCGGCCCTCGGCTACACGTCGCCGGTCGAGGAATTGTCCGAACGGGTGCACTGCTCGCCGAAAATCCTGAAGGCGTTAAATCCAGGCTTTGATTTTCAATCCGAGCGCGACATTACCGTGCCCAATACCGTGACGCTCCCGCCGGCGGGGCCCGCGGCCAAGGTGGTGGTTTCGAAATCGGAAAGCTCGGTGCGCGCGCTGGACGAAAACGGGAACCTGCTGGCCTTCTATGTGGCCACCATCGGTAGCGAGCACGATCCGCTGCCCATCGGCGACTGGAAAATCCGCGGCGTCGGCAAAAATCCGGTTTTCCACTACAATCCGGACCTGTTTTGGGACGCGAAATCCTCGGAATCGAAGACGACGATCCAGCCGGGGCCGAATAACCCGGTGGGTCCGGTGTGGATCGATCTTTCCAAGGAACACTATGGGATTCATGGCACGCCGGAGCCGTCTCTCGTGGGTCATGCCGCCTCGCATGGGTGCATCCGTCTGACGAATTGGGATGCGAAGGAACTGGCCGGCATGGTGAAACCGAACATGCCGGCGGAGCTTAAGGAGTAAGCGTATGTCGGGCCGAACTCTTGCAGCCTTCGTTCTCGGCTTTGCGGCGGGGATGCTGTTTCTGGGCGTTGTGCTTCGCGCAGGCGGCCATCTGGGTATGGCTCCGGCACAGGCGGCGCTTCCCGCGCCGTCCGCTCCACTGCCCGATTTCAGCGCGAGTGAGCCAGCCCCCACGCCGGCTGCGCTGCCGGAACTCATTCCACCCGCCCGCGCCGGAGAAGGCGATGCCGATCGCACTGCGCCGCCGAAGCCGCTTGCCGGACTGGCCATGCCCCTCGCAGGCATCGATCCCTCAAAACTCTACGACAGCTTCAACGATCCGCGCACCGATCACAAGCACGAGGCCCTCGACATCATGGCGCCCCGCGGCACACCCGTACTCGCCGCCGCCGAGGGCAATGTGGTCAAGCTCTTCAACAGCAAGCAGGGCGGGCTTACCGTTTACCAGTTCGACAACTCGCGCACCTACTGCTTCTACTACGCGCACCTGGACCGCTACGCGCGCGGCCTGAAGGAAGGAACGCTATTGCGCCAGGGCGATGTGCTCGGCTATGTCGGCAGCACCGGGGACGCCAGCCCGGATGCTCCGCACCTGCACTTCGCGATTTTCGAGCTCGGGCCGGAAAAACAGTGGTGGAAGGGGACCGCGATCAATCCTCTTCCGATTCTCCAGCGCTCCGCCGCCAAAGCACCACGACGAAGCCGGTAAGCAGCAGGAGCGGCGGCATGCCCAGCACCAGAATTCCCGCGTTCAATACGCGGGCCCGTGCCTGGTTCTGCGCCGCCGCGGTGCGGTAGCACATCACACACTGCGCCGGAGCGGCCATCGCCAGTGCCGCGGCAAGCGAAATGAGCTGGAGGGCGCGCTTCATCGTTCATCCCCACACATAGAACAGCACCATGAGGAAGAGCCACAGCACGTCCAGAAAGTGCCAGTAGATTGCGGTCACGTCGATGGCCGTGCGCTTGGCGGGTCCAAGCTGCAGCCGCAAAGCCTGCACGTCCACATAGACCAGGGCCGCGACGCCGCCCAACAGGTGAAAGGCGTGCGCCGCGGTCAGCAGATAAAAGAACGAGCTGCTCGGATTGGTGGCGACGAAGATGCCCTCGGCGGCAAGCTGCCGCCACGCCAGCGACTGTCCCACAAGAAACAGAACCCCCAGCGCGGTGGCGATGCTCCACCACAGGTTGAATCGCCCGCGGTTCCGTTTTTTCAGGGCCCGCCGGGAAAAGTCCAGCACGAAGCTCGAAAGCAGCAGCACGCCTGTATTCACCAGCAGGATGTCCGGCTTCGGCATGCTGGTCCAGTCTTCGGCGGAGCGCCGGATCACGAAGGCGCTGGTGAAGGCGGCAAATACCATGACGGTGGCAGCGAGGAGCACCAGCAGCCCGGTGAAGGAAGCGCGCCGGAACGACCCGCGGCCGCCGTCGGAGCCGTCACCGCCCCAGCCGCGGTCGATTGGAGGAGGCGGCGGCCCCTTGATGATGTCGTTGGTGATCTGCTCCGGCATGTCAGGCGCCTTTCGGCATTGGCGGATCGGTCTGCATCGTGTAATCCGCGGGCGCGCCCGGCACGCTGTATTCGTACGGCCCGCGATGCACGACCGGCCGGCTCTCGTCCGCCCATTCGAGGGTGGTCGCTCGCCATGGATTACCCGGAGCCTCGGATCCCCGCCGCATGCTCCAGAACAGGTTTACGAGGAACAGCACCTGCGCCGCGGCGGTGAAATAGGCGGCGTGGGTGATCCAGCGGCTGAGCGGCATCAGTCCGGCCAGGTACTGCACGGCGGAGTAATCGGCGTAGCGGCGCGGCGCGCCCGCCATGCCCAGGAAGTGCATGGGCAGGAAGATGGAATAGACGCCCGCCAGGGTCGAGTAGAAATGCAGTTTGCCCAGCGTCTCATTCATCATCCGGCCGAACATCAGCGGGAACCAGTAGAACGTGGCCGCGAACATGGCGAAGACCGCGGCCACCCCCATGATGATGTGGAAATGCCCGACTACGAAGGCCGTGTCGTGGAAGTAAAGATCGAGCGCCGGCTGCCCCAGAAAGATGCCGCTCAAGCCGCCGGTGACGAACACCGAAACGAAGCCGAGCGAGAACAGCATCGCGGTATTGAGCTGGAGCTTTCCGCCCCATAACGTTGCCATCCAGTTGAAGGTTTTGATGGCGGAAGGCACCCCGATGCACATGGTGAGGGTGGCGAATGCCATAGCGGAATACGGGCTCATCCCGCTCATGAACATGTGGTGGCCCCACACCAGGAAGCCGAGGAAGCCGATACTGAAGATCGCAACCACCATGGCGCGGTATCCAAATAAGGGCTTGCGCGAAAACGTGGACAGCAGTTGCGACGTCACGCCCATTCCGGGCAGGATCGCGATATAGACCTCGGGGTGCCCGAAGAACCAGAACAGGTGCTGCCACAGAATGGGCGACCCGCCGCCCCGGTTGCTGAGGAGCACGTCGTTTACCAGCAGCCCGGTGGGCAGAAAAAAACTGGTTCCCGCGAGCCGGTCAAGAAGCAGCAGAACGCCGGCGGAAAGCAGGACGCCAAAGCCGAACAGCGCCAGCACCGCCGTCACCAGCCAGGTCCAGCACGTCATCGGCATGCGCATCAGCGTCATCCCCTTGCAACGCAGGTCCATCGTGGTGGTGATGAAGTTGATCGAACTCATGGCCTGGGCCAGGCAGAAGATCGCGATACTCAGGATCCAGACGGTTTGCCCGAGCCCCTGTCCCGGACCGGCTACACGGCCCACCGCACTGAGAGGCGGGTACGCGGTCCATCCCGATATGGGTCCGCCGCCGGCCACGAAGAACGTGGACAGCATGACCATCAGGGACAGGAACGTCGTCCAAAAGGAGAGCATGTTGAGCACCGGGAACGCCATGTCGGCGGCGCCCAACTGGAGCGGCAGAACGAAATTGCCGAACCCGCTTTGCGGAACCGTGGTCAGCACGAAGAACACCATGAGGGTGCCGTGCAGGGTCATCAGCGCGAGGTACAGTTCCGGAGTCATCATCCCGCCCGGAGCGCCGGCGGGCCAGAGCTTCTCGAACCAGCCGACCGAAGCGGTGGGATGCACCAGGTGAAAGCGCATCAGAAGCGACAGAGCCACACCGATCAGTACCGCGAACAGGCCGAGGAAATAATACTGGAGCCCGATGACCCGGTGGTCCACGCTGAACACGTATCTGCGAAGAAAGCTGCCGCGCGGCGAGTGTGCGAGCTTCACTTCGACTGCTCCCGCAGCCAGGCATCGAACGTTGCCGGCGGGAGCACTTCAAGGCGCGTCACCATGGTCGAGTGTCCCAGCCCGCACAATTCCGAGCAGGGGATTTCGTAGGAACCAGCACGGCCGGCGACGAAGTGCAGGGAAATGGCCATCCCGGGCACCGCGTCCTGTTTGAGGCGGAGTTCCGGCACGAAGAAGCTGTGGATCACGTCGCGCGACCGCAGGGTCAACTGCACGGGCAGGCCCGCGGGAGCCCTCAGCACTGTGGCTACGATATCGTCCTTGCCGCCGGGGTCCTGTTCATCGAGCCCGAACGGGTTGAGCGCCGCATCGTTGACCAGCGAGGGATCCGTGCGCCCGAAACGCCCGTCCGGACCCGGGTAGCGAAAGCCCCAGGCGAACTGGTACGCGATTACTTCCACCCGAAGGGCGGCGGCCGGCGGGGGCTCCAGGTGGACACTGGCCCAGATGCGGCTTCCCGTAAGCATCAGGGCGAGGAACAGCACCGTGGTCGCAGCCGTCCAGGCTACTTCCCAGCGGATGCTGCCGTGGAAATGGCGAGCTTCGCGCTTGCGGAATCGGAGAATCGCGAACACCAGCGCGGCATGCGCAAGCACGAAGACGATCCCGGCCGCCAGCAATGTGCGAAGGAATTGCGCATCGTAGGCCTGCGCGTGATTCGAAATCGGAGGAGGGAACCACCAGGTCCGGGCGGCGAACAGGTACACGACAACCGCCGTCAGCACCCACAGGAACACACCCAGTACCATTGCCGCCAGTGTACCGCAGCCGGCCTGGCAACAGCGCGGAAGCTCCCGTTGGAGGGAAATCGACCAGGAAACGGTTTCAGGCGCTTCGCTGCTTGAGGCCCTCCAGGTTGCGGGCGCGGCAGCGGTCGTATGAAACCAGCGAACGGATCAGATTATCGATCGCGGAGCGTCGTGCGTATAGAATTTTCAACTCGCCGCGGATATTCCCGTCGGCTCGAACCGCTGTAATCGGTCTCTTCTTCGCGGGCAACATAGTACAGATGTACCAAATGGTCTAAAACAATACAACAGAAAAGTAGGGGGGGCCTTTAGGAAAATTACGGCGATTGCCTTGCGCATGTGAGGGTGCCTAGCTATCGTCAAGAAAACGCTCGATTTCCTGCTGGTTATAGGGCAGCAAAACGGGCCGATTGCCGTGATTGGAAATGATACTAGTACCGTCGTCCTTTAGTACTCCCGTGTGGTACTTGAAGATGTAATCCGGGTCCTTCAAAACGTTGCCGGTCAGTACCGCGACGACGTCCGCATCGGGATTCACGGTGCCCGCTTTCACCAGCTTCCGAATACCCGCCAGAGTGGCGGCGGAGGCCGGTTCACAGCCGATTCCACACTGGCCGACGATCGCCTTGGCGTCCGCAATTTCCTGCTCGCTCACCGCTTCCACCACGCCATTCGAGCGGCATACTTCCATCAAAGCTTTCGGCCAGGAAACCGGGTCGCCGATCTTGATCGCCGTGGCGAGCGTATGCGGGTCGGGTACGGGAGCGAAGCCCGACTTTCCTTCGGAACGCCAGAGATCGTAAAAAGGCGCAGCGCCATCGGCCTGGATCACGGCGAGCCGCGGCAGCCGGTCGATCAGGCCCAGCGCCACCATCTCGCGCAGTCCCTTGCCGAATGCCGAGGCGTTGCCCAGATTTCCTCCGGGCAACACGACCCAATCCGGCACCTTCCAGTCGCGCTGGTCCATCAGTTCCACCATGATGGTCTTCTGCCCCTCGATGCGGAACGGGTTGATCGAGTTGAGCAGGTAAATGCCGAGCTTTTCGGCCACCTGCCGTACCAGCGCCAGGATCTGGTCGAAGTTCGCCTCCACCTGGATCGTCCGTGCGCCGTATTCGAGCGCCTGGGCCAGCTTGCCGAAGGAGATGTTTCCATGAGGCAGGAAGATGACGGGCTGAAGGCCGCCGGCGCTGGCGTAGGCCGCCATGGACGCCGACGTGTTGCCGGTGGAGACGCAGGCCACTCGCATCCGCCCGAGTTGCCGCGCCTGGGTCACGCCGCAAGTCATTCCGTTGTCCTTGAACGACCCGGTGGGGTTGAATCCCTGGTGCTTGAACGTTAGACGGTCGAGCCCCGCGTAACGCGCGGCGTGCGGCGCGTCGAGCAGCGGCGTGTTTCCCTCGCGCAGGGTCACGACGTGATCGAGATTGTCGAGAAAGGGAATCAGTTCCCGGTACCGCCACACGCCGCTCTGGTCGATGGGGGCGTTGGACAAGCGGCGATTGCGCCAGAGCGTTTTCAGGCCCATCGCCGGCTCCGCCACCGGACCGTATACCGTCTCGAGCAACCCGCCGCAGCGCGGACAATTATAGATCACGTCGCTCAAGGGGTACGTTGCGCGACACTTCTCCTCGAAGCAGGCGAGTTGGGCTGTCATGAAGCTCTATTATAAGGGCATGCTCGCTGTTCACCTGGAAGGCGGAGCGGTCAGCCTGCGCGATGTTCCGATGCCGGAGCGGCCGGCCGGTTTTGCGCTGTTGAAGCTCGTCCTGGGAGGCATCTGCAACACCGATCTCGAACTCCAGCAGGGGTATTACGGCTTCACTGGAATTCCAGGGCATGAATTCGTGGCCGAGGTCATGGAAGCGGACAAGCGCGAGTTGAAGGGCCGCCGCGTCACCGGTGAAATCAACCTCGCCTGTACCGCCTGCGAATGGTGCCGCCGCGGCCTGGGCCGTCACTGCCCCAACCGGACCGTCCTTGGAATCGCCGGTCATCCGGGCGCTTTCTCGGAGTTCTTTACGCTTCCCGAGCGCAACCTGCACGTGCTGCCCGGCGGCATGCCGCCTGAGCGTGCGGTCTTTACCGAGCCGCTGGCGGCGGCCTGCGAAATCCTGGAACAGGTGTGCATCCCCAAGAGCGAGCGCGTGGCGGTGCTCGGCGACGGCAAACTCGGGCTGCTGGTCGCGATGGTTCTCAACGCCCACGGCTATCCGGTCTTCCAGTACGGGCACCACGCCGAAAAGCTGGCTCTCTCCAAGAGCGTCGGGGTGGAAACGGCGCTGGCTGGCGATTGTCCGCCCGCACTCGCGTTCGACTGGGTGGTGGAGGCCACGGGCAGTCCGGAAGGCCTCCGGGCAGCCGCTGCCATGACGCGCCCGCGCGGCACCGTGATCCTGAAATCGACGCTCCACGGTACCGTTCCCGTCGATACCGCCCCGCTGGTGGTCAACGAGATCACGGTGGTGGGTTCGCGCTGCGGGCGTTTCGAAGAAGCGCTCCCGCTGCTCGACCATCACCTGATTCCCGTGGAGCAGTTGGTAGCCGGCCGGTACCCGCTGCGCGAGGCTCCCCAAGCGTTCGCAAAAGCGGCCGAGCCCGGTGTGCTGAAGGTGCTACTCGAGCCCTGAGGCCGGCTGCTGCTGCGTCATGCAGTGCAGAGCGCCCAGTCCCCAAACAAGTTCCGTACAGTGGATGCCGGTCACTTCGCGGCCGGGAAAACAGCGCGCCAGCGTGCTGAGCGCAACCCGGTCGGAGGGGTCGTTGAAAGTCGGCACCAGCACCAGTCCGTTGGCGATGTAGAAGTTGGCGTAGCTGGCGGGCAGGCGCTGCCCGTTGAAGACAAGCGGACGCGGCATCGGCAGTTTCACGACGCGCAGTCCGGCATCGCGCAGCAGCCGCGCATTCTCTCTGAGCGGTTCGTGATTGGCGTCTGTCGGATCGGGTTCCGAGGCGACCACCACCGTGTCCGGCGTCACGAAGCGGGCGAGGTCGTCCACATGGCCGTGCGTGTCGTCGCCCGCGATGCCGTTGCGCAGCCAGATGACGCGCTCGACGCCCAGAAAGCGGCCAAGCCGGCTCTCCACCTCGCGCCGTTCCATTCCCGGGTTCCGCGCCTGCACCGGACTCAGCAGGCACTCCTCCGTGGTCAGCAGAGCCCCCGCGCCGTTGACGTCGATGCTGCCCCCTTCGAGAACCATGTCCGCGTCGAACGCCGGCAGCCCAAGGCGCGCAGCCATCCACGCGGGCACCGCCGCATCGAGCTGCCAGTCGTCGTACTTGGCCCAGGCATTGAACCGCCAGCAGGTGAGCGCCATCCGTCCCTGCCGGTTGCGCACGAAAAGCGGGCAATAGTCGCGCGTCCAGACGCGGTTGGTGGGGCATTCGAAGAACTCGACCGCTTCCAGATTGGCGCCGGCCTTGCGAAGAATTCGCGCGCGCCTGCGCCTCCAGGGACGCGATCCCGCACCAGGATCCGCACCTTCTCCACGCGGCTCAGTTTGCGGACGATTTCGGCATAAACCCAAGGGATGGGCGCAAAGCGGCCCGGCCAGTCTTCCCGGTTGTGCGGCCAGGCGATCCAGGTGGCCTCGTGGGGTTCCCATTCGGCCGGCATCCGGAAACCCGGCGTTCAATCGATCACCCGGTTCAGAATCGGACCGTAGGCGTCGATCCGGCGGTCGCGCAGGAACGGCCAGTTCCGGCGGACTTCCTCGATGCGGCGCGGGTCGCATTCGACGATCAGCGTTTCTTCCTTGTCATGCGAACCTTCCGCCAGCACCTGCCCGAACGGATCCGAGACGAACGATCCGCCCCAGAATTCGAGGCCGTGCTCCGGCGGACCTTCGTAGCCCACCCGGTTCACTGCCGCCACGTAGATTCCGTTGGCAATGGCGTGCGCCCGCTGGATGGTCCGCCAGGCATCGTGCTGCGCTTCGCCGAACTCGGCCTTTTCCGATGGGTGCCAGCCGATGGCCGTGGGATAGAACAGCACCTGCGCGCCCCCGAGAGCTGCCAGCCGCGCCGCCTCCGGGTACCACTGATCCCAGCAAACCAGAGCCGCCACGCGCGCAAAGCGGGTGTCGAAGCAGCGGAAGCCCAGGTCTCCCGGCGTGAAATAGTATTTTTCGAAGTAGAGCGGGTCGTCCGGAATGTGCATCTTCCGGTACTTGCCCAGCAGCGTGCCGTCGGCATCGATCACCAGCGCGGTGTTGTGATACACGCCCGCCGTCCGCCGTTCGAAAATGGAGCCGACGATCACGATTCCAAGCTCCGCCGCAAGGCGAGTGAAGCTCTCGCTGGTCGGGCCCGGCACCGGCTCGGCCAGGTCGAAAAGATCGCAGTTCTCCTCCCGGCAGAAGTATTGGGAGCGGAACAGTTCCTGCACCGAGACGACCTGCGCGCCGCGCCCCGCGGCTTCGCGGATGCGCCATTCGGCTTTAGCCAGATTTTCGTTGGGGTCCTTCGAGCAGGCCATCTGGATCAGGCCCACGCGGAACTTGGCAAGCTGCACAAGACCATTGTAGCGGCGTATGATTGCACTTGACCCACCAAGCCCTGGTTCTGTTCGATATCGATGGCACGCTGGTCCGGCGCGCCGGGCCGCATCATCGCGAGGCCCTGGTCCATGGGATCCGCCGTGTCACCGGCCTCGAAACCACTACCGAAGGTATACCCGTCCAGGGCATGCTCGACCCGGACATTCTGACCGTGATGCTGCGCATGGCCGGTGCGAAACGAACCCAAATTCGCGAGGCGATGCCCGCCGTCTGTCGCGCCGCCGAGCGCCACTACCTCCGCGTGTGCCCGCCCCTCCACGACAAGCACTGCCCGGGCGTCGCACCCTTGCTGGAACGGCTCGAACGGCATGGCATCCTGCTCGGGCTGGTTACCGGGAACCTGACGCGCATCGGCTGGCGGAAACTGGAACGCGCGGGCCTCGCGCGGTATTTTCGTTTCGGAGCATTCGGAGAAATGGCGCGCACGCGCAGCGCCCTGGCGCGCCTTGCCATCCGCCAGGCGCGCCGCGAAGGATGGATCGGGCGCCAGGCGCCGATTTCGCTGGTGGGCGACGCCCCGCCGGACGTGATTGCGGCACGGCGAAACCGCATCCGCTCGATCGCCGTCCGCACCGGCATCACCCCGGCCGCCGAACTCGAGGCCGAGCAGCCGGATCTCCTGCTCCCGGACCTCCGCTCCCTGCGGCTGCGCATGTTAGCGTAGCCCTCCGTCTTCCTGGCCGGCGGGGATAAACTGGCGAACGGCAGTTGTGAGGAGGCGGCAAACCTCCTGCTTCGGGCGGCCAGGCTGTTCGAGGCCGAACCCGGCACCTCGCCCGAACAGATGGTGGCCACAATCGGAGTGCGCTCGAATGGCGGCTGGCCTCTGCTCCGCCGCGCTCGGTTCCGCCGCCGCCAACCGCATTCCGCCGCTGCGGCTGGCGGGTATCGCCGAACAGTGCGCCGGCAGCCTCGCGCTCACCGGGGAGAGGGCAGAGGCCGGCAAACTGCGAAAGATGGCGAAAGCACTGCGAGCTTGAAAACCTATGCCGCGGGTGGAATTTAGTACCATAAGGAAATGTTCCGGGCCCCCTGTAGCTTTCTGTTTGTTATCGGTAGTTTGGGGGCGCAGCCGTACCTGATTACCACGATTGCCGGAGGAGCGCCCCCCAGCACTCCGGCCGCTGCCACCGCTATATCCGTGGGCGACCCGGCGCGCGTGGCCACCGATGCGGCAGGCAACTTCTATTTCGCCGGCCTCCACGCTATTTTCAAAGTAAACACCGAGGGCGCCATCACCCGCATCGCCGGAACCGGCCGGATAGGCATTTCGGGAGACGGCGGTCCGGCGGTAGCGGCGCAGGTAAACGAACCCGTCGGCATCGCCGTGGATGCGGCCGGGAACCTGTACTTCACCGAACGCGAGGCCAACCAGATCCGGAGAGTATCCCCAGACGGAATCATCATCCGTTTCGCCGGCACCGGGCAGGCCGGATATGCAGGCGATCACGGACCCGCCGCCGACGCCCTTCTGAACGGCCCTATGGGCCTAACGGTGGATGCGAACGGAAGCCTGTTCGTGGCCGACACCAATAATCATGTAATCCGGAAGATCGCGCCGGACGGCACGATTTCCACCGTCGCGGGTGTTGGATACTCCGGATACAGCCATGACGGCGCGGCCGCCACGGAGGCGCACCTGAACACCCCGGAAGGCGTGGCGGTGGATGCAAACGGCGATCTCTTCATCGCAGACACCTACAACAACCGGATCCGGGTAGTGCACCCCGACGGAATCATCGAAACCTATGTGGCCGATGGCTACCCGGGCTATTCCGGCGACGGTGGGGCGGCCGCACAGGCAACTCTTTTTCTGCCCACGGATGTGGCCATCGATTCCGCGGGGAACCTGTACATCGCGGACCTGGGAAACAACCGCATCCGGCGCGTGGCGGGCGGCACGATCAACACCCTGGCCGGCACCAGCCGCGGTTCGCTGGTGGTGGGGGAGGCGGCGGTGGCCGTCCGGCTGAACGGGCCCAGCGGAATCGCGGTGGACCCTTCCGGGAACGTCTACTTCACGCAAGGGTCGTTCGGTTCGGGTTCGGGACTGCAACTCGGCGATAACCTGGTGTGGAAAGTGACCCCCGAGGGCGTGGTGGCGATCGCTGCCGGCAACGCCCTGAACAGCTTTTCCGGCGACTTCGGCCCGGCCGTGATGGCGCAGCTGGATGAGCCGCGCGGCGCGGCTTTGGACGCTGCCGGCAATCTGTACTTCGCCGATACGAAGAACCACCGGATCCGCAAGATCTCTCCCGGCGGAACCATCACAACGGTCGCCGGCAATGCCGTGCCGGGCTTCGCCGGCGATGGCGGCCCCGCAACCCTGGCGCTGCTGAACGAACCCACGGACGTTGCCCTGGACAGCGCTGGAAACCTGTTCATCGCGGATACGGGCAATGACCGCGTACGCATGGTGTTTCCGAACGGCGTTATCGGCACGGTGGCGGGGAACGGGAACGCCGCGTTTTACGGAGACGGCTCTCGCGCCATCGTCGCCTCGCTGAACTCTCCGCGTGGCGTGGCGGTGGGCCCGGACGACGAATTGTATATCGCCGACACCGGAAATCATCGGATTCGGAGAGTGGATGGCAGCGGCATCCTCGACACGGTCGTGGGCAGGGGACGCGGCTTCGGAGGCGACGGCGGGCCGCCGGCCAACGCCCTGCTGAGTTTTCCCTCGGATCTTGCATTCGGGCCCGGCGGCGCCATGTACATCGCCGACCAGGGTAACGGCCGCATCCGCAGAGTGGGCTCCGACGGTCTCATCCAGACGCTTGCCGGGGATGCAAGCCCGATCGACGCGGCGGGCATTTCGGTGGATGCTTCCGGGAACGTGTACGCGTCCGATTTCAGCGGCAATCGCGTGCTCCGCATCGCGCCCGGCGGGGATGTGGCGGATGTGGCGGGCACCGGCGATTGCTGCTATGCGGGCGACGGCGGACCCGCCGCTTCCGCGCGGCTGAACCACCCTTGGGGTGTCGCGGCGGGGCCGGGCGGCGATTTGTTCATAGCCGATTCCGGCAACAGTGCGATGCGGTATCTATACCAGGGAAGCGCCGACTCTTTCGTGCGCCTGGTTTCCAACGGGGCCAGCAATCTGCCCGGCCCCATCGCGCCCGGCGAAATCGTGGTGATCTTCGGTAGTGGATTGGGACCGTCGCAGATCGTGCTCGGCGAGAACAGCGGCGTGGTGGTTCGCTTCGACGGAGTGCGGGCTCCGCTGCTATACGCCTCGAACACGCAACTTTCCGCCATCGTGCCCTACGCGGCCAGCGGCGGAAACGTGCAGATTACCGTCGAATATGCAGGGCAGACTGCCACGGCGACCGCGGCTTTCGCCCAGGTGGCGCCCGGGCTCTTCACCGCCGACGCCTCCGGAACGGGTCAGGCCAAGGCTGTAAATCAGGACGGTTCGGACAACTCGGCATCGCGGCCTGCGCTGCCAGGCAGCGTAGTATCGTTTTTCGCAACCGGCGAAGGGCAAACGTCTCCGGAAGGTGTGGACGGCAAGATGGCGGGCAACCCCGCCCCGCGGCCCGTGCAAACCGTGACCGCGTTCGTGGACGGCCGGCCGGCCGCTGTGAAATACGCGGGCGGCATACCGGGCGTGGTGGCCGGGGTGATGCAGGTGGACGTGCAGATACCCGAAGACACAGCTTCCGGAAGCGCGGTTCCGGTTTCGATTTCAATCGCGGGCGTCGCCAGCCAGACGGTTACGATCGCGGTCGGCGGAAATTAGCGCGACGGCGCCGCCCGCGGCACCTCGCTCGCCTTCAGCGTCTTCGCAACCAGATCGAATTCCTCGGGCGTCATTCCCTTCGCCGTCGAGCGGATCAGCGAGAGAAAATACGCCCGCTCCTCGTCGTTGTTCGGAAAGCCCACGTTGCCCTTGGGACCGTCGGCAGTGCCGAGCGATTTGCCCTGCGCATCCACCACCGCGTACCAGGGCAGTCCTACGCGGCCGGAAGATCCCAGCTTCTCCGTCAGCGCCGGAGCGCCCAGGTTTCGCTCGTAATCGACCGTGATCACCGAGTAGTATTTGGAGAGCACGGGCGTGGCGTCGCTCGCGGCGAAGAACTTCTCGAGCCGCTTGCACCACGAGCACCAGTCGGCGCGAAATTCCACCCAGCCGAGCTTCCCACCGAGTGCCGGAAGCGCCTGGCTCATGACGGCATCGGCGGTTCCGTTGAGCTCCCACCGCTCCAGAAAGGCCTTCAGCTTGGCGGCGTCGGTCATACGGCTTCCGGCCGTGGTCGCCAGTTCGTGTCCGTCCTCGTCCAGGATGGCCAGCAGCGGGCCGGCATCCGGCTCGAGGTCCACCCTAATCCGCTGCGCGAAAGGTTGGAGCGCGGCTGCATCGGCGGTATGAGCGTGCACCGGGACGTAGCCTTTCAGCAGAGCGGCATCCGCCTGGACGGTCTTCATGAACGCCGCACACGAGGTGCACCACGTTCCGCCGTAGATGGCCAGAACGCGGCGGTTCGAGCCGCGCGCCGTCGAGAGCGCCTCTTCCATCCGGCCGCGCACCGCGTCGTCCGGAGCGAAATATTTGGGGCCCTGGGCCCATGCCGGGAGAGTGCCCAGCGCAAAGGTCAACGCCACAGCCAGCTTCATAGAAACCTCACTCCGATCGTAACGCTTTGGCCGGGTGTACGCTTGCCGCCCGGAAAGCGGGAATCGCGCAGGCCGCGGCGGCGATTCCCAGCAGAAGCAGCACGGCGCCCGCCCAGGCGGCGGGATCGATGGGGCTGACGCCGAAGAGTTGAGAGGCCACCGCGCCACGGATCAGCACCGCAGCGGCCACGCCGGCAGCGAGGCCCGCCAGCACCAGCCGAAGAGCGCCCGCCGTAATGTGCCAGGCGATGTTCGAAGGCGTCGCGCCCAGCGCCACCCTGACGGCGATTTCGGCGGTTCGCTGCACTACCAGGAACGAGAGCACGCCGTAAATGCCGATCGCGGTCAACAGCAGGGCCGCGACAGCCAGGGCTGCCAGGGCCAGCGTATTGAAGCGGGCACGCCCCAGGGCCCGGTCTACCAGCGCCTCCATAGTGGTGAGGTTGCTGACCGGCTGGTCGCGCTGAATGTCAAACACGGCGCGGCGCACGGTGTTGGCGAGCGCCAGTGGATCTCCGTGCGTGCGGATCACGAAATCGCTGCGGTGTTGCGCGCGCTGGAGGTACGGCACGTAGAAATCCGGCCGGGATGCTTCCCACTCGCGATAACGCACGTCGTTGACCACGCCGACCACGGTCAGCCACTGCGGCTGCGCGCTGCCGCCGAGGAGGATGCGCTTGCCCACCACGTCGCCCGCGGCCCAGTGGCGGCGCGCGGTAGCCTGGCCCAAAATCACGACGCCCGGAGCGGTGTGGTTATCCGCATTGGTGAAATCGCGGCCCGCCAGCAGCCGGATGCGCATGGTATCGAAGTAGCCGGGGCTGATGGCTTCGTAGTTGCCGTTCAGGTTGCCTTTGGCCTGTTCCGGCGACTGGCCCTCGGCCCTGTAGGTGGTGTCCCATCCGACGGCGCCGGAAAGCGGCCGGATCAGCACGGCGCCTGCCGCTTCGACGCCGGGCAGAGCTCGCACTCGTTCGAGCACCTGCGAATACAATGCCCGGCGCGCCTCCTGGTTGGTGCCCTGCGTGGTCAGGCGCAACGTGAGGATGTGGTCCGGGCGAAATCCCGGGTCCACGGCGGCAAGGTTCGCAAAGCTGCGCACGAGCAGCCCGGCACCGATCAGCAGGACGGCCGAAAGCCCCACCTCGCCCGCAATGAGCAGGTGGCGGAAACGGCTCTGCGCGCGGCTGCCCGCAAAACGGGCTCCGGCATGTTGCAGCGCTTCGGCGGGATCGCGCCGCGAAGCCACCCAGGCGGGCGCCAGGCCGAAAAGGAACACCGTCGCCCCGGTCACCACTACCGAAAAGGCGAGCACCGGGAGATCGAGCGATGCTTGTGCGACGCGCGGGACCTCCTCCGGCGCGAGGCGTACCAGCAGGCGCACCCCCGCCGCTGCCAGCGCGATTCCCAGGCCGCCAGCCACCGCCGCCAGCACGGCGGACTCTTCGAGCAGCAGGCGCACAATCCGCCCGCGTCCTGCGCCAAGGGCGGTGCGTACGGCGATTTCCCGCGCCCGGCCCGCGGCGCGCGCCAGCAGCAGGTTGGCTGCGTTGGCGGAGGCGATGAGCAACACCAGCATCACCGCGGCCAGCAGGATCTGAATCGCCGGACGCGCCGCGCCATAGATTTCGTCGAGCAACGGAGTGACGAGCACGCCGTAACGGCCCGCGCCGGCGGAACGCTGACTCTGTGCGTTCTTCGAGATTACCGTGAGCGCCGCCTGCGCACCGCTTACTCCCACACCCGGCCGCAGGCGCGCCACAGACCGGAATATACGGAGAGTGCGTTCCTGCTCCACGGTCGAAAAGCCGGGGTGCAGCGGCGCCCACATGGCGACGTCGCGTGGAAAATCGAATTCCGGCGGGGCGATCCCCACCACCTCGATGGCATTCCCGGCGCTACCGAGTTGCCGCCCCACAATCCGCGGATCCGCTCCGAAGCGAGTGGACCAGAGCCGGTGGCTCAACACCACCCGGAAGGGCGCGCCCGGTACGTCGTCCGAGGGCTGCAACAGGCGCCCGGCGTACGGCCGCACTCCCAGCACGTCGAAGAAATTGCCGCTTACGATGGTGCCATCCACGTTTTCCGGCAGCCCTTGCACGGGCAGCGGAAAATCCAGGTTCACGGACGAGGCCAATGCCAGGTCCGCCAGCGGGCTTCCGGCATTGCGCCAGTCCACGTAATCCGCGTAGCAGAGTTCCACATTCTGCTGGCCATGCGCCGGGTCGGTGGCCCACACAGTCACTACGCGGGCCGGATCCTCCACGCCGAGCGAGGCCAGCAGCATGGCGGAAAAGACACTGAAAACCGCCGTGGCAGCGCCGATCGCCAAAGCCAGTCCGGCTACCGCGGGAATGCTGAAAGCGCGGGCGCCGCGAAGGCGGCGCAAGGACTCCATCACTGGTTTTTCAAAAACCCGCTGCGGGCCGGGCTGCCTCCGCTACATATGACGTACTCGACCGGCATTTGGAACCGTGACGACTTCAACGTGCTCAACGCATCGTTGCCCGCCACCACCAGCACCATGTGGGCCGGATTGAGCGGGTTGGAGGCCGCCAGCAGCAGCGCCTCCCGTTCGTCGGCATGCAGCTTTCCTTCGATGCGAAAGGCCGCGCCGCGATAATCCAGCTTCAAGCGGTCCGCCCAGTCCGCGAGCGCGGAGTTGGCTTCCGGCCGTCCGACGAAGATGACGTCGCGATCGCGCAGAAGCTCCGGCCACACTTCAAAATCCTTGTAGAGAGGCACCTGACTCTCGAACTGGTTCAAGAGATCGCTTTGCATCTTCTCCGCCGTGTAGCGGTTGGCCCCGGCCTCCCGATTGGTGCCGTACACCAGGATGGCGGATTTGAGCCTGCGTCCGATATCGCTCACCAGGTAAGACGGGCCGGCGCCGGGCTCGGGAACTTCGAACGAAACTCCGGCGCGTTCGAGAAACGCATTGGCGGCGACCGGCTTTCCGGAATTCTCCGCGTAGAAGCCGTTCATCAATTTCGCGAATGCCTCGTCGCCCGTCTTGCGCCGAAGCGCATCCAGGAAGAAGATGCCGCGCGCCTCTTCAATCCGCACGCGCACGGCCTCATCGGGAGGCGATGACTTCCAGCCGCGGTATTGCGTGCGCCAAACCTCGAGAGCCCGGTCGATGTCGCCCGACCCCAGCACCTGCGCGTAGGCCACGGACCCGGCGGCGATCCACAGATCGGCGTCCGAAGCGGGCAGCAGGTACCCTTTCCAGAGTTCCGGTTTGTAGGTCGTGCGTGCAGGCGTGTCCTCCGACGCCGCGGCGGCAAGCGGCGCAGCCAGCGCGGCCTCGAGTGCCTCGGAGGGATCGGCGCTGAAGAGATAATACCCGGAAGGATACAGGCCGTCGTTCTTGGCATACGCACCCCGCGGCAGCCACTCGCGCTGATTGGGCTTCCCGAAAGCCGCCCAGACCATCATGCGCCGGGCCATCTCCGAAGTCACCACTTTCGCGTCCATGGTGCTTGCGCTGACCAGCGGAGCGGTGTGGTACGCCAGGAAGCCGAACTGTTCGTCGATCTGTCCCTTGAACCGGTCGTACAAAGCCTTCCAGGCAAGATCGCGTACGGCCGGGACGTAGGGCGCATACTGTAGCGTCGCGTTGGGATCGGGCGTGGGCTCCAGACGGATGGCGAGGTCCTTGCCGTTGTTGTTGCCCCAGTAGAAACCGGGCGTGCCGCCGAACCACTCGTTTTTCGAACTGCGCCACAGCCGCGTGTGCGCGGTGCCCAGTTCGTACATCGCGATCTCATCGTTCTTGGCGTCGCCGATCAGCCATTCGTTGGTGTACAGCCCGTTATTGCGCGTGCCCAGGCGCTCCACGATCTGGTCTACATTGGCCGCGTATTGAATGGCGTTGCGCGCGCGGAACGCCACCGGAGTGCCCTGCGGGTTGAAGGCGGTCTGCCGGATGGTGGTCTCGGTCAGCACCATCCCGGCATCGTTCTGATACCAGTCGGTGCCGCTCTCGATGCCGCCCGGGTAGCTCTGCATCAGCATGCGATGGCCGGATGCCGGCTTGATATCGAGCATCACGTTGGTCTGTTCGGCCAATGTCAGGGGCCACCAGGTAACGTGCCCGATCACCATCTTTCCGTCGCGAGTAGCCGGGCCGGTGGCCGCGAACGCCGAGCAGTGATCGAGCAGCGGTCCGGGCTGGGCATACGCGGGCTTCTTGAACGTGATCCCTTCGAGTCCGGTCGGGGTGGCGTTCATGGCGGAACGCATCAGCCCCAACTCCACCGTGACGTTGGCGACCACGATATCGACGAGATCCACGCGCCGCCCCTGCCAGCGGGCTCCGGCATCCGAAGCGCCCTCCGCTATGCCCCGCATCTCTTCCAGAATTTCGCGGTCGAATCCGCGCAGGAACAGTGCGTTGGCGGAAACCCGATACTCGTTCCACCGGTCCGCCGCCCCCAGGTCGGCCGCGCACCGCGCCAGGTATTCGGGAATCTCGCGCGCCATCAGCCTGCCGTGCTGATAGCCGCGCTCGTAGGGCTCGCCTTCGACGTGCAGGTAAATCCAACCTGCCGCCGGATACCGGTATGCGGGACCGAACGACTGCACGGCTTCCCTCACCGGCCATGCATCGCCGGACCCCGTCTCGTCCAGGCTGATGCCCTCGAACCATGCCTTGCCGCGAAACCCGCCGCCGTTCCCCACCGTGAGCATGATGCGGTCTTCGCTGCGGCTGGCGACGAACTTGAGAGTAAGATGCGTCCAACCCTGGGTGCCGGCCACCGACGTGGAGTGAACGTCGAACGGCATGGAAGCCATGGTCAGCACGGCGCCAGTGGCAATCGGCGAGCGGTCCAGGTCCCGCACTTCCAGGCTCTCGGTTTTCACCCAGCCGCTCAGCTCATATCGTTTGCCGATGGATAAGGCCACCGGAGCAAATCGCACCGCCGCATCGGGCAAAGCCCCTCCGGGTTCCACCCGAAGCGACCGGTGACTATTGTGCATCGCCGCGCTGTCGGCGGTGGCGGCTCCCCGCAAAACCGTGTAGCTTTGCGGCTGATCCAGGGAGACCTGATAGACGGGGCTGGCCGCAAATGCCGCGGCCGCCGCCAGCAACCAACAGACGAAGCGGAGCATAAATCCCCCCAGCACCACAGCATAACGGTTTTTGCCCCCGGGTTTCCTGTCTTTCCGGGATATCTGGATGCGGCCGATTGCCCTAGCCTGAAGATAACTGAGGTCCTCCAGAAGCCCCTGCAGAAGGTGAGGGATGTTGGGGCTTCCGGAGTCCTCGCAACTAAAGAAACAAGCAGAAGCAGTTCACGTCTTTGGCCAAATAAGGGCCTGGCGCGGGATGTTCATCGATGTCTCCCCAGGGTTTGCGCTTTTGCCCCGTCTCCAGGCCCGCCATCCACTTTCAGTTCGAATTTTGCGCCGATCGTCCGGCTACACCCAAGAAGCCGGAGTCGTGAGCGGCGCCTGGCGCGTTTCCAGGCAACCGCGGCCCGTGGGCAGCACCTTTCCGGGATTCAGCCGCTCCTCCGGATCGAACAACCTCTTCAGATTCCGGATCATCTCCAGCGACTCCGCGGAGAACAGGCGCGCCATCAGCTCATTCTTCTCCATGCCCACGCCGTGCTCGCCGGTGATCGTGCCCCCCACTTCGATGCAATGCTCCAGAATCCGCTCGCCGCATTCGCGCGCCTTTTCGAGATCGCCGGGAACACGCGGGTTGAACAAAATGATCGGATGGAGATTGCCGTCTCCGGCATGGAAGATGTTGCTGATGGTGAGCCCGTATTGCGCCGCCATCTCCGCGATGAACCGCAAAGTGGAGGCGATTTGTGTCCGCGGCACCACGCCATCCTGGACGTAATAAGTCGGGCTGACGCGGCCGACCGCGCCGAAAGCGTTCTTCCTGCCCTTCCACAACAGGTCGCGCTCTTCGGCCGATTGCGCCACGCGGAACTCGCGCGCGCCGCATTCGAGGCACGCTTCCCGGATGCGCTCGGCCTGCGGTTCGATGGCTTCGCGCACGCCCTCCAGCTCGATCAGTAGCACCGCGGATGCGTCCATCGGATAGCCGGCGTGGGTTGCTTCCTCCACCATGCGCAGCATCACGCCGTCGAGCATCTCCACGGCGACCGGCGTGATGGCGCGCGCGGTGATGGCCGTTACCGTACGCCCGGCATCCTCGTTGGCATCGTAAATCGCCAGCAGCGTTTTGACCGCTTCGGGTTTGCGCATCAGCCGGACGATGATTTTCGTCACCAGCACCAGCGTGCCCTCCGAACCGGTAAGCAGTCCGGTCAGATCGTAGCCCGGCAGGTCCACCTCCTTGCCTCCGGTTTCGACGACAGTGCCGTCCGGCAGCACGACTTCGAGGCCGAGCACGTGATTGGTGGTGACCCCGTATGCCAGCGTATGCGGACCGCCCGCATTTTCCGCCACGTTGCCGCCGACGGTGCAGGCGCGCTGGCTGGAGGGGTCGGGCGCATAGAAAAACCCGCTGCCCTGAACCGCCACCGTCACATCCAGGTTGACGACTCCGGGCTGCAGCACGGCCCGCTGGTTTTCCAGGTCGATCTCGAGAATGCGATTCATTCGGGCGAAGGCGACGATAATGCCGCCCTGGCGCGGGATGGCTCCTCCGGAAAGGCCCGTTCCGGCGCCGCGGCCGACGAAGGGCACCTTGAATTCGCGAGCGATGCCAACAATTCGCGAGACGTCCTCGGTGGAACGGGGGAACACGACGAGGTCGGGACGGCGCTTGTCAACGCCGCCGTCGTACTCGTAGAGAGAAAGATCCTCGGGCCGGTCCAGAACTCCGCTCGAACCGAGCAGCGCCAGGAAGCGTTCTTTGCAGCCGTCAGGCACCATGGAACGAGTTTACAGCTTCAGGCCCTTAAGGTACTCGCGGAAAGGGCCGCCGAGGTCCCGGCGGCGCAGCGCGAACTCCACCGTGGCTTTGAGAAACCCGAGCTTGTCTCCCGCATCGTACCGTGTACCCTCGAAGCGCACCGCGTAGATGGGGCGGCGGCGCAGCATGTGGCGCAGCGCATCGGTGAGCTGGATTTCGCCGCCCGTGCCAGGCTCGATCGCCTGGAGCGAATCGAAGATTTCCGGCGTGAGAACGTAGCGGCCGATGATGGCCAGGCTTGAAGGCGCCGCGTCTGGCGTCGGTTTCTCCACCAGGTCGCGAATGCGGTAAACACGATCGTTGCTGCCGTTATGGTGCACTGGTTCGGCATCGATACATCCGTAAGCGGAGATGTTCTCGCGCGGCACTTCCATCACGGCCAGCACGGGCGCGCCGAAGAACGCGTGCACGTCCAGCAGTTGCCGCAGACACGGCGTCTCGGCTTCGATCACGTCGTCGGCCAGCACCACTGCAAACGGTTCGTCGCCCACCAGTTCCATCGCGCGCAGTACCGCGTGACCCAGGCCAAGCGCCTCCTTCTGACGGATGTAGGAGACGTTGATCATGTCGGAAATGCCGCGCACGATCGCCAGCAGTTCTTTCTTTTCCTTGATCTCGAGCTGGTTCTCCAGTTCGAAACTGACATCGAAGTGGTCTTCAATGGCGCTCTTGCCGCGCCCGGTCACAATGATGATGTTCTGAATGCCCGAGTGAAGAGCCTCTTCTACGCCGTATTGAATGATGGGTTTATCCACAATCGGCAGCATCTCTTTGGGCTGGGCCTTGGTAGCTGGGAGGAAGCGAGTGCCCAGACCGGCGGCTGGAAACACGGCTTTACGCACTTTAGCGGGCATCCCCTACAGTTTCATGCGGCGCAGGTGCCGTTCGCAAGCACGCGAATTGTCTTTTCCCCGTGGCTATGCTATCTATGTGTACCTGGGAAAACAACAGCGATGGCATACGTAATAGCAGAACCCTGCATCGGCACCAAAGATACTGCCTGCGTCGATGCCTGTCCGGTGGATTGCATTCATCCCAAAAAGGATGACCCACGGCACGCGGACGAAGAAATGCTCTATATCGACCCGGTTGAGTGTATCGACTGCGGAGCGTGCGTACCGGTCTGCCCGGTGTCGGCGATTTTCGCGCTCGACGACCTGCCGGAAAAGTGGCAGGATTTCACTCCCCGCAACGCGGCTTATTTCGGACGGTAAAAGCCCGATCGGGCGGACACTACTGGCGGTAAGTGGCGCTGGCGGTGTCCGTTTCCCATAGCCTTACCCATCCAAGACGAACCCCGGGTTGCGATTTGATGCCCGCCGTGACCTCGTCGTAGATATACTTGGCCATGTTCTCCGCCGACGGGTTGAGCACGTCAAACGGCGGAAAATCGTTCAGCCACTGGTGATCCATGCGGTCCAGCACCGAATGCACCACGCGCTTCAACTCCACGAAATCCACCAGCAGCCCGATTTTGTCCAGGCTCTCGCCCTCCACCGACACCTGGCAGCGGTAGTTGTGGCCGTGCACGTTCTCGCATTTTCCGCGGTAGTTCCGCAGGGCGTGTCCGGCGGCGAATGTTTCTTCGATCGTAATCTCAAACATTGAAAAACTTCTCCACGTCGTCCAGGCGGGTAGTGAATCCGTAGTCCGGCAGGCTGTCGAAGAATACCTGGCCGTAGCGCTGTTTGGTAATGCGATGGTCCAGCAAAACCAGCACGCCGCGGTCGGACCTGGCCCGGATCAACCTCCCGAAGCCCTGCTTCAGGGCAATTGCCGCCTGCGGAATCTGGTAATCGTAAAATGGATTCCCCCCGGCTCTGCGGATGCTTTCGATACGGGCGTTCACCACCGGATCATTGGGCACCGCGAACGGCAGTTTATCTATGATAACGCAGCTCAATTGCTCGCCCGGCACGTCCACGCCCTGCCAGAACGACGAGGTGGCGAACAGCACGCAGTTGGGCGTGGAACGGAACTCTTCGAGCAGCGCGCTCCGCGGTCCCGTGCCCTGGAGCAGGGTGGGGTAATCGATTTCGAGCGACACCGCGTCGTGCACCTGGCGCATCTGCTGGTAGCTGGTGAAGAGTACGAACGCCCGCCCGCGGCTGTGTTGCAGAATCCGCAGCACCTCCGCGGCCGCCATTTTGGCGAAAGCCGGGCTGCGCGGTTCCGGCAGGTGCTGCGGCACATAGAGCAGCGCCTGTTTCTGGTAATCGAAAGCGCCGGGGACCACCAGTTTGCGCGCGTTCGGCAGACCCAGCCGCCCGAGCACGTAATCGAAGCCGCCGGCCACCGCCAACGTGGCGCTGGTGAGCACGATCGTGTCGGTGCCCGCGAAGAGACGCTCCGACAACATGCTGGAAACGTCGATCGGCGTGGCTTGCAGGAAGCAGCCGCGGCCGCGCTTCTCCACCCAGTACACGAAGCGCTCATCGTCCACTTCCATGACGAAGCGGAGCCCCTGCGACAGTTCCCCGGTGCGGCGGAACAGCGGTCCGACCTCCTCCGGCGGATTCTTGAGCAGTTTGAGATGGGAGCCCGCCAGGTCGAGCGCGGTGAGCAGATCCGAGTAGGCCTCTTCGTGATCTTCGCGAAAGGCGTCGCGTCCGGTGAACGCAGCGCGCCGCTCGCCTTCTCCGAAGAGGGCAAAAAACTGCCCGGTGAGTTCCTCCAGGCGCTGCAGGACGCGGTCGAGTTCCGGCGAACCGAATTTCTTCATCCGCCCGATGGCCGCGATATCCCGCCGCAGTTCCTGGAACCGGTAGTTGCTTACCGTCACGCCGAAATACTGGCCCGCGACATCCTCGATCTCGTGCGCTTCGTCGAAAACCACGGCGTGGTAGTCGGGGAGGATGCCGCCTTCGAAGTTCTCGTCTCGCAGGGAAAGGTCGGCGAAAAACAGGTGGTGATTGACGATGATGATGTCGCTTTCGGCCGCGCGCTGGTGCATGGCCGTGATGAAGCATCGCTCGTGATTCGCGCACTTCTGCCCGGTGCAGAGTTCCGACCGGGCGTCGATCTTCGCCCACGCCGTGGAGGATTCGGGCAGCGTCGTAATCTCGGCGCGGTCGCCGATTTCGGTCGTTTTCTCCCACTCCTGGATGATCTGAAAATCGGCGACCTCCTCGAGGCCGGCGAGCACCGGCTCCTTCTCGGCGTCGTAGATTTTCTGCCGGCACGCGTAGTTGCCGCGCCCCTTCATGTAACAGACCTTCAGCGGCCGGTTGAAATGCTCCTGGAGAAAGGGAACGTCTTTGAAGAAAAGCTGCTCCTGAAGATTCTTGGTTCCCGTTGAAACGATGATTCGTTTGCCGGAAAGCAGGGCCGGCACCAGATAAGCCAGCGTTTTGCCGGTTCCGGTGCCGGCTTCGACAATCAGGTGGCGCTTATCGGCCAGCGCCGCTTCCACCGCTTCCGCCATTTCCACCTGCCCCGCGCGGAACTCGTACTTCGGGTGCCATTTGGACAGGGTTCCCTGGCGGGAAAAAAACTGTCGGGCGCCTGCGATGCGGGCCTGGGTAGGCATCGGGGATGCACTCTATTCTAAACGGTTTGGAAGCGCCGGCGGCCAGCCCTACAGGACGCTCTCCAGCTTCTTGCGCAGCTCGGCGGCGAGGCGCGGACTTTCCCCGCCCGTTGAAACCGCGAACTGGATGCTGCCGCGCTGGAGGCGTGCCGGAACCAGGAAGTCGCACTCCTCCGGGCAGTCCGCAATGTTCGCGAACAGGCCCCGTCCTTTGGCGGCGATAGCGATGCGGTGGTTCGTGAGCCGGTCGTCGGTCGCGGCGAAAACCAGAATCACGCCGCTCAAGTCGGACGCGCGGAAACGCCTATGGATCACCCGCACGGCCAACGCTTCGAATTCGGGGTCCACTTCGGGAGCCACCACGGTGACGCGGGCGCCGGCTTCGGTTAGTCCGCGAGCTTTGCGCAACGCAACTTTGCCCGCGCCGACCACCAGCACGGGCCGGTCCTTGAGATCGAGAAAAATCGGGTAGTGCTTCAATCTCAGACTGTAGCACGCGGCTTGGTATCATATGGCTTCATGTCAAAAGCCATTCCCACAGTAGTCATTGTGGGCAGGCCCAATGTAGGAAAGTCCACCCTTTTCAACCGGATTACAGGACAGCGGCGCGCCATCGTGGGAGACGAGCCCGGGATTACGCGCGACCGCATTCACGGGTTTGCCGAACATGACGGCCGGCGTTTCGAGCTGATCGACACGGGCGGCATTGTTTTCAACGACCAGGACTACATTCCGAGCCAGATTCTGCATCAGGCCGAGACAGCGCTGGCCGGCGCCGCCCACATCATCTTCCTGGTGGACGGCCGGGCCGAGATTACCGGGTCGGACCGGGACCTCGCACAGATGCTGAAGCGCCTGGGCAAGCCCGTTTCCATTGCCGTCAACAAGGCCGACACCGTGGCGCGTCACGACCTCGCGGGCGAGTTCTACTCGTTGGGGATCGCCGACGTGTTTCCCGTCTCTTCCGAACACGGCACCGGCGTGGATGCGCTCCTCGACCGCGTCACCGCCGGTTTCGAACGCGACTCCGCGGAAACGGCGGAGCAACCGCGGGCCGAGAGCATCAAGGTGGCCATCATCGGGCGGCCCAACGTCGGCAAATCGACTCTCCTCAATGCGCTTACCGGCAAAGAGCGCGCCATCGTTTCGCCCGTCGCCGGAACCACCCGCGATGCCGTGGACGAGACCGTAGTGAGAGGCGGGGTCGAGTTCGTTTTCGTGGACACCGCGGGTATCCGGCGCAAAGGCAAAACTAAAGAGATGGCGGAAAAACTGAGCGTGGTCATGGCCCGCCGGCACATCCGCATGTCCCATGTGGTGCTGCTGATCCTGGACGCCTCCGAAGGGGTCGTGGGACTCGATTCAACCATCGCCGGCTATGCCCACGAAGGCGGCCGGGCCCTGATTCTCTGCGTCAACAAATGGGACGCAGTGAAGGGCCAGAAGGGACAGAAGCGCAACGAATTCGAACAGCAGATTCGCGATCAGTTCAAATTTCTCGAATACGCGCCCATCGTGTTTATTTCCGCCTTGGACGGAGCGGGCGTGGAGCGGCTGTTCTCCTTAATCCGCGAGGTCTACGAATCGGCTTCCCTGCGCATTCCCACCGGCGAAATGAACCGCTTCGTGGAGGATCTCCACTTCGAGGAGCGGCGCATTTTCTATATCACGCAGGCGTCCATCCGGCCCCCCGAATTCGTGGTTTTCACGGATCGCGGCGGAGATTTACATTTTTCGCACCAGCGCTATCTGACCAACCAGATTCGCCGCCGTTTCGGATTTCGAGGGACGCCCATCGTTTTGAAAACAAGGGCCAAGGGGGCGCGGCGGAAGGCGCGGTAGCGTTTTGCTCGCCGTTTGCGTTTTCGAAAGACTCCCCTTTATCCTAGAAAGGCAGTATCATGAACGTTTTAATCATCCACTCAGGAGGGCGTCCCCATGTGGAATAAGCGTAGGGAAGATGAAGCGCCAAAATTATACTCACCGCCGCAACCCGCTCCAGTCTCTCCCTCGACAACCCCCGCGGAACCCCGGAAGGAGCTACCACAAGTGTCCAGTGTGCCCACAGGCAGATTCGATTCCGAGGCGCGTGGGAGCGCCGCTACTATCGGAAAGGCCGTCAAAATCAACGGCCAGATACACAGCAAAGAGGACCTCGTCGTTGACGGCCATGTCGAGGGCACCCTGGAGGCCCCCGAACATAAGTTGACGGTGGGGCCGCACGGCACCGTTCATGCCACCGTGAAGGCTCGTGAAGTGGTCGTGCAAGGGACCATTCAGGGCAATGTGGAGGCCACGGACCGGATCGAAATCCGGAAAGAGGCCAAACTGATCGGCGATATCCGGACAGCGCGCATCATCATCGAAGACGGCGCCTATTTCAAAGGCAGCATCGATATCGTAAAGCCGGATCCTGCCAAGACAGCGGCGGCCAAAGCTCAGCCGGCATCTGTGCCCGCTGCCGCGGGCACGCCCGTAGCCAGCGGCGCGCCGGAAGGAAAGCGTTAAGCAGGAAGCAATGCCGTTTCCAGGACCGTTCAGGAATCTCCTGCGTGGCGGGCGCGGAGGATCCGCGCCCGAAACTCCCGCAGCGCCCGCTAAACCCGCGCGCTCCGGGCATCCGCTGCGCATGGCATCGGGCGAAGCCACCATCAGCACCCGGAACAGCCGCGGCCTCGAGGAGTTCTTCGGTTCTATTCGGAATCAATCCGGCCTGACCCTGCTCGATCTCGGCATCGCCACCCAGCAGAACATCAGCTTCATCACCAATCTCGGCCACCGGCTCTATTCGGAGGATTTTCTCCAGATCCTCACGGAAACGTTCGGCCTCGAGGATACAACCGACCAGTCCAATACCGGGCGCATCGAATTTTTCCTGAAGCAGGCGCTCGACTATGCCGAAGGCCAGTTCGACGGTGTGCTGGTGTGGGACGTGCTTGAGTACCTGGAGCCTCCCCTGTTAAACGCCGTCGTGGAACGGCTGCACCGCATCGTAAAGCCGAAGAGCTACATGCTCGCCTTCTTCCACTCCGACGACAAGCTCGACTCGGTGCCCTTCTACACTTTCCGGATCCAGGAAATCAATTCCCTCCAGGTGGAACAGAAGGGGCTCCGCCGCCCTACTCAGTTGTTCAACAATCGCGGCATCGAGAAGGTGTTCGGACGTTCGGAGTCCGTGAAGTTCTTCCTCACCCGCGAACGGCTGCGGGAAGTTATCGTCAAGGTCTAGCCGTCTGATGTAAATGAGTTCTATCTGAAAGTGTCAAGTTTTTAGCTTGCTTTGAGCAGGGGAAAAGCCTGATAGATCAGCAAGTCCAGTTCCGCGTCGACGCGGTCGAGTGATTGGCGCAAGGGGAATGGGAGAACCGCGGCATTGGCAGTGAACATCGCCATGGCGGGTCGGAAGACTCGCCCCTCCAGTCTGGAGAACAGCCGCGCTACTTTCCAGCCGTACGGCGTGATGATATAGCGGTTGGTTTTGGGAGGACGGTAAATCAGTCCTTTCAGCCGAAGGCGTCGCAGGTCGTACGTCATCTGCCCAGGACTGTACTCGCTCAGCGTGACGCCCAGTAGATCGGCCACCTGTTGTCTGAGGTCGTGGTTGCGAAAGCCATCGATCAAGTGATGGAACATGGTGAGCGCCAGCATCAGTGCCATCACTCTCGGTTGACCGAATTTCAACCCCGGAGCCTTTTTGCCGTCCTCGGTCACGGCAGGTTGCACCACACGTTGGATGCTGTCGCCGCTCAAGCCGCTGTTTTGGCTGACGCGTTCGACTTCCAGCAAGCGCCGGTTGATCTGTCGGCCGATCTGCTGTAGATACGGCAGATTGCTCAGTCCTTTGTTCACGCCAAAGTCATTCGGATTCCGGAACGTCCCCTCGGTCCGGCAGCCGCGACCTTCTTTGAAGTACTGTTTGAGATCGAAGTTCTTGTATTCGATGTGCAGGCTGGGATGCACGCCATCCTGTATCACGCGCGTACGGAACTGCCCGGGCGTTTTCTTCGTCACCACCCGATCAAAGACCAACTGTACGCGGTCCGGCCGACCCAGATCCAGATTGTCGCGAATGATTTCTTCAAAGAACTCACGTCCCCGCAGTGGACGGTCGAAGATCTGCGTCAAGCTGACCTCCATCTGCCAGATCGACAGATCCCAGTCGTAGCCCGCTTCCCGGTCCTGCGGTCGCAAAGGGAATGGAATGGAATCCGCTTCAACCACTTGCGGAAGACCCGGTCGATGTCTTGGGGCCCCAAGGAATCGCAGATCTGTTGCAGTTGCTCGGGTGCGGTGCAGGATAGGAATCCGTTATCCAACGCCTCGTAGGTGATCTTCCTCTTCTCCAATTGCCGTTTGGCCCACTCGTGCCCGTTGAGACACAACTTCGTGCTCCACGGCGCGTAGCTGCATACCTTGAGAAACAAGGGGCCGAAATCCTGATCGTCGATGTAAAAATAGTAGTGGTTGACGTAGACGGTCTTGTCCCGGTTGAACTCGAACTGCCCGTTCACCTTCTTCCCGTTGAACGCCTTGGCCTTCTCCTGCGCGACCCCGATGAAGACGATCTCATCCCGCACTGGCCGTTGCCGTCGAATCTCATTGGCGATGTCGTCCTTCTTCTCTTTGTGGTCGAACTGGTAAATCGGAATGTGGTCGCGCTCCGCTTGTGTTTTCACCGCCTCACGGAAGCGTTCCGAGATCTGCCCGAGAACCGCCGGCGAAGGAACCGGTTTCCCCAACTGGCCTCGCATGAACCACATCAGTCCCCCTCCTGTCGCCAGTTTGCCGATGTAGCCGTTTAGGTAGAGTCGATCCAGGCACTCCACTTCCAGTGTGATGTGCCCGTCCAATAATTCCGGGATTGTCGCCATTCTCAGGATTTTACGAAATGATTCGGACGTACGCTCGTCGGTTTGAGGTCGAAGACCTCGCTAGTATTTACCCTTCAGCGCATTCCAGCGAACCTGGATCGGGTCGCCGAATGCCTTCACGCCCCGCCACATGCTCACCTTCGTGCCGGCGACATCGTTCCACCGCACCGGGATCTCGAGGGCGCGGTAGCCCAGGCGCTTCGCGATATACAGCACTTCCACGTCGAACCCGAAGCCGTCCAGCATTTGGCGCCCGAAGATGTCCCGCGCCGCGCCCGACTCGAACAGTTTGAAGCCGCATTGGGTATCGCGAAACGGAAGGCCGGTCACGGCGCGCATGGCGACGTTGAAGATCTTCCCCATAGTTTCGCGGAAAACCGGCTGCCGGACTCCGATCAGCGACCGGTCCACGGCGCGTGAGCCGATGGCGATCTGCGCCTGCGCGGCGCCGGCCGCGGCCCACAGTTTTTCGAGCTCCTCAATCGGCGTGGAGAGGTCGGCATCGGAGAACAGTGCCCACTCGCCCGTAGCCTCCAGCATGCCGTGGCGCACCGAGTATCCTTTGCCGCGATTGCCCGGATTCTGAAGCACTCGGGCGCCGGCTGAGGCCGCCACTTTCGCGGTGTCGTCGGACGAGCCGTCGTCCACCACCACGATCTCGGCAAATGCCCAGCCCGACCCCGCCAGGTAGGCATGAACCGCGTCAAGCGTGGAAGGAAGCCTACCCTCTTCGTTGTACGCAGGAATGATAATAGAGATGGATCGTTGCAAACGAAGCCTTATAATAACTGATTTCCCCCTTTTTACCGCCCGGGCACCAAGCACGATTAGGAGAACGATTTGTCGCTGGAAGACGAGCTGTTGAAGCAGCGCCTCTCGCGGACCGGCGAGATCGAAGCACTGGGCTACCGCCCTTACGGACGACGCTTCGAACACAGCCACACCGTCCCCGAAGTCCTGGCTGCGTACGGCGCGAAAACCGCCGAAGAGCTGACGCCGGAAACCCGCGTGCGCATCGCGGGCCGCCTGATGACCCTGCGCCACATGGGCAAGGCCGGGTTCGCTCACCTCCAGCAGAACGGGCGAGCGGCTACAGATCTACGTGAAGAAGGACGCCGTGGGCGAGCGCGATTTTCAACTTTTCAAGCTGCTGGATATCGGCGACATCGTCGGCGTCGAGGGCTATCTGTTCCGCACCCGCACCGGCGAATTGAGCGTGCACGTCGGAGAAACTCGAGTTTCTGTCCAAGACCCTGCTCTCGATGCCGGAGAAGTGGCACGGCCTCGAAGACGTGGAGACCCGCTACCGGCAGCGCTACCTGGACCTGATCGCCAATCCCGAAGTGCGCAAGGTGTTCGTCACCCGCGGCCCGCATCATCGCGTCCTTGCGCCGGCAACTGGAGGCGCGCGGCTTCATCGAAGTGGAAACCCCCATGATGCAGCCGCTCTACGGCGGCGCCACCGCGCGGCCGTTCGTCACGCATCACAACACCCTCGATATCGACCTGTACCTGCGGATCGCACCCGAACTCTACCTGAAGCGCCTGGTGGTGGGCGGCCTCGAGCGCGTCTACGAAATCAACCGCAATTTCCGCAACGAGGGACTCTCCACCCGCCACAATCCCGAGTTCACCATGCTCGAGTTTTACCAGGCCTACACCGACTACCAGGGCCTGATGGATTTTTCCGCGGAGCTGCTCAACCAGGTGGCCGTGGATGCCACGGGCGGCAGCGTGGTCGAATACGAGGGCAGTGCGGCTCGATTTCGCCCGGCTCGCACGCTTCACCATGCGCGAGGCGGTGGTCCACTTCTGGGAAGGCGAAGGCCAGCCCTCGCCGGAGGATGTGGCCGAATCCGCAGTGGCTGCTCGCCCATTCGGGGAAAGCCACCGCGGGCGAAGCGCTCACCGACATTTTCGAGCGTCACGTGGAACATAAGCTCATCCAGCCCACCATGATCTACGACTACCCGGTGGAAACCTCGCCGCTCTCCAAGAACAAGCCGGAAGACCCGGCTTTCGTGGAGCGCTTCGAAATCTACATCGCCGGCATGGAGATCGGCAACGCCTACACCGAGCTCAACGACCCGCAGGAGCAGCGCCGCCGCTTCGAAATGCAGCTCGCCATGCGCGAGCGCGGCGATGAAGAGGCGCACCAGATGGACGAAGACTATGTCCGCGCGCTGGCTTACGGCATGCCGCCCACCGGCGGCGAAGGCATCGGCATCGACCGCCTGACCATGATCCTGACCGGATCCGCTTCCATCCGCGACGTCATCCTGTTCCCGCTGCTGCGCCCCGAAGGGCCGATCGAGATGGTGTCCCTCATGCGCGAGCTCGATCCGAAACGGCAAAACAAGTGAACTCCCGCTTCGAGCTGTTCATCGCCGCCCGCTATCTGCGCGCCCGCCGCAAGGAGGCCGTGATCTCCATCATCACGCTGATCTCGGTGGTCGGCGTGGCGGCCGGTGTGATGGCGCTGGTGGTGGCGCTCGGCGTGAACAACGGCTTTCGCTCCACCCTGCAGCGCAACCTGCTCGGCGCCATGGCCCACATCGACGTCACCCCCCGCCAGCCGGGCGCGGGCATCGAAAACTGGCGGGAACTCTCCGCGCAATTGAGCAAGGTGCCGCACGTGGTGGCGGTGGCTCCCGCGCTCTACAGCGAAGTGTTCATCACCGCGCCGCTCGGGTCCGCGGGCGCGCTGCTCAAAGGCATCGACCCGGACGCCGAAATGCGCATCAGCGAGTCCCTGAAGCACCTGAAGGCGGGGTCGATGGACCGGCTGCGCGATCCTGACGCAAATCCGCCCGGAATCCTGCTGGGCTCGCGCCTGGTGGAGCAGACCGGCATGGTGCTGAATTCCAACGTAGACCTGGTCACGCCACAAGGCGAGCTGACGCCTTTCGGCGTGCGGCCCGGCATCCGCCGCTTCAAAGTGGCAGGCATCTTCGAGACCGGCTTCTACGAAGTGGACGCAAACTGGGCCTATACCTCGATTCCCGCCGAGCAGCACATGCTCTCCATCGACGATTCGGTGAACCGCATCGAGATCAACGTGGATAACCTGGACCGCGCCGGCGTAATCGCCAAAGAGATCGAAAAGATAGCGGGCAAGGAGTACACCACCACCACCTGGATGGAGCAGAACGCGCGGCTGATGAGCGCGCTCAACCTGGAGCGGATGGTCACCATCATAACCATAGGGCTGATAGAGATCGTGGCCGCGCTCAATATCCTGATCACGCTGGTAATGATGGTGATGGAGAAGTACCGCGATATCGCGGTGCTGATGTCCATGGGCGCGCGCCCGCAGCAGGTTCGGCGCATTTTCATGATGCAGGGCGTGCTCATCGGCATCGTGGGCAGTGTGGTCGGGTTAGCGCTCGGTTACACGTTGTGTTACTTCGGCAATAAGTATCACTGGGTGCGCCTCGACGAGACCGTTTATGCGCTGAGCTTCGTACCGCTGGAGCCGAGGTGGGTGGATGGGATCTGGATTGCCGCGGCGGCGATCCTGGTAAGTTTCCTGGCCACCATTTACCCGGCCCGGAATGCCACCCGGATCGCCCCCGCGGAGGTTCTGAGGTACGAGTAACTACCGGCCGATCGAAGCGACCATCGCGGCAAACGCGTTGTACGCTTCCGGTCCCTGCGTTTCCATGTGCTTGATGAAATCCTGGGCCACCTGCTCCATGTTGTGTAAAGCCTTCGGGTTCTTCATCATTTCCCGGTAGCCGGCCACAATCGGTTTGATGCGCTGCCACACAAAGAGCATCTCGCCCTGCGTTTCATAGAAAAGTCCGGGATTGAGGACGCCTGAGGTCACGAACGAAGCCGCCATTTCCCAGTAGCCCATCAACATGCGCACGTAGGCGTTTTCCTGGCTGCCCCTGGGAGCCAATTTCTCGATATCCTCCATGCTCGAGACGTGGAACTTGCCGGCGAACCAGTCCCGAGCCTGGCGCAGTTTTTCTTCCCTCCTAAGTTCGTACAACCTGAGAATCAGGTTTGCATCGTCATAAGTTGCTTGAAGAGCCATTCCCTGATTTTACCGGCAGGGCGGGCCTTCCGGCCCGCCCAGAGTTCTGAATTTACTGCGACAACGTGTAATTAACATCGATCTGCGTGGCCACCTCCACCGGATTGCCGTTGAGCAGGGTCGTGTCATAAACCCACTGCTTCACGGCTTCGAGCGCCGAAGGGACCAGCAGCGGATGGCCGGAGATCACGTTCAGCTCCTTGATCGTGCCGTCCTTTCCGATGACAGCCGCCAGTTTCACCACACCCTGGATCCGCGCCTCCTTGGCCTCCGGCGGATACATCGGCCGCGCCTGCGAGATCAGCTTGGTTTGCGCTATATTGCCGCCCACCCGGATGCGGTCTGGCGGTTCCGTGGAGGAAACAGCAGGAGAAACGCCGCCGGCAACGCCACCCACTACACCGCCGATGACTCCCCCGACCCCGCCTTCGGCATTCGGCGTCGAGATCACGATGCTGGCCTCGCTCGCGCCCATATTGCCGATCGAGAGCCTGAGGTGTTCATCGTACGCTTTTGCAACCTCGGCCACCTTTTGCATGGAATCCGCCGTGAGCACGTCGCCTTCGTGCACGGGCAGACGTCCGAGCAACTCCGTGCGTGACGAGTCCGGCAGACCGAAGATGCGAATCGTCTTCACGGTACGGCCCACAAACGTCGGCTGCACCCGCGCCCGCTGAGTTGCCAGTCGGCGCGCCAGCTCGCTGTCCTGCACGGTGGCCGTAGTCACCGGCGCACTCGGACCGCCCGCGGCAGCCGGCATCTGGGTGGACCGGAAGGAGATCGTCACCCGCCGTGTAGCACCCGATTCACGCACAAAGTGCCACTGAAGAACGGATTCCAGCACGGCCTTGCGCAAATCTTCCGGTCCCGCGAGAATCTTGGCATCCGCCACGTTGCCCGCGCTGTCCAGTGTAAGCTCCACCGATACTTCGCCTTGGATTCCCTTGGCGCGCGCCGTCGCCGGGTATGCCACCGGCGTGCGGTGCAGGACGGCAGCCCCGCCGAGATCTACGGCGACGCCCGCCCCATCGCTCTGCGGCGCCGCCGCAAGCGGAAGAGTCGAGGTGACTAACCAGCACGCCAAGGTCAGAACACCCAACCCGGCGGCCAGCGTGGATAACAGTTTCGTCCTTGACATGTGAACCTCCTTGAAAATGGAAACCACTCTTTGCTTCAGGTGCCGCTTGCGCAGAAACAGCGGGGCCGGCGCGAGATCGGCCTGTGCGCGCGCGCCGGCTATCGCCAACAGCGCATCCACGTACTCTTCGCGAGCGTTGGTCCGCTGGATCACCTCGTGATCCACAGCCTGCTCGCGGGAAAGCTGAATCTCGCCCAGCAGCCACCAGATCGCCGGATGGAACCAGAAGATCGCCCGCACCACTTCTTCGATCAGGGTGAAGAACCAGTCGTGCCGCTCCACGTGCAATACCTCGTGGCACAGAATGGCGTCGCGCAGACCCTGCGGCAGTTCCGGGAACCGCATGGGTAGCAGGACCACCGGATGCCACAGCCCGAACGTGACCGGGCTCGCCACGTCCTCCGACAGCCGGAAATCCACCCCCGCCGCGCCCATCATTTCCACGCGGAAAGGCTGCGACTGCCGCCGGTAGCGTTGCAGCCGGCCATACCCCACAGCCAGCCAGACGAAGCGCGAAAGAATCCCGCCCACCAGCAGGGCCAGCCCCACCTCCGTCCACGGAATCGTGCGGGACGCGGGCGCCTGCGGTTGAACCGAGAGCACCGTCGTGGTGATCTGCACGTTGTCGTTCGCCACTTCCGTGCGCCACGGCCGCATCAGCGGCAGCAGCAGGCAGGCGGCCAGCAGGATGTGCCAGTAGTACAGCCGCCCGCGCGGGGCGCGCAGCCGCAACAGGGTGGGCACGAACGCCGCCAGCCCCACTACCAGCCCGATCTGCAGGCTGTAGGTGATCAGGTTGCTCCACATCAGGCCGGTACTCATGCCCGCCTCCTCAGCCGCGCAATCTCTTCCAGCTCTTCCTGCGACAGGTTGTGGTCTTCCACCAGGTGCACCAGCAGCGGTTCGGCGGATCCGTTAAATACCCGATTGATGAATTCCTGCACCATGGCGCCAATCACCTGCCGCTTGGGCTGCGAGGGCCGGTAGACGAACGCGCGGTCCGTCTGCGTCTTCTTCAGATATTTCTTCTGCTCCAGGATCTTCATCATGGTCATGACCGTCGTGTACGCGACCTTGCGCCGTTCCAGCAGCGTCTCGTAAACGTCGCGGACCGTCACACTGTCGCGTTCCCAGACGATCTTCATGATCTCCAGTTCCTGCTCTGTGAGAATCGTGCTTCGCCGTCGCATACTAATTTATTAGTACTAAACTTCCCGCGTGTCAAGGGAAATTTTCGGTTACAGCCGAAATTGTCAGTCGTTGCGCAGCGCCGCCATCGGAGCGACCCTTGTCGCCCGCCGGGCGGGCGCCCAACTGGCTGCCAGTCCGGCCAGCAGCAGCGCCGCCGAAGTGCCGAGAATGCTTAACGGGTCAAAGGTCGAAATGCCGCCCATGAAGGACGCGAGCGGCCTGGCAGCGGCGAGCGAGAGGAGCATGCCTGCCGCCACCCCGCCGCCGATCAGCTTCAAACCCTCGGCCAGCACCATTCGCAGAACATGCCCGCCGGAGGCCCCCAGCGCCATCCGGATTCCCAGTTCCGGAGTGCGCCGCTGGACGCGGTACGCCATCACGCCATACAGTCCGATCGCTGCCAGCAGCAGGCCCAAAGCGCCCAGGGTTCCGAGCACTGCCGAACCCATTTTGCGCAACGAGCGCTCCAGGCTGGTGGCGTCGCGCATCGTCCTGGCCTCTACAATGGCGTGCGCGTCGATCGCGCCTGCCGCCAGCGCCAGCGGAGCGGTCAGACGCGCCGGAGAACCGCCCCCGCGGATGATCACAAAGAGGTTCCCGCCGTTCTGCAAAAAGGGCCGGTAGAGGATCGGCTGCCGGGTCTCGCCGTAGAACGAGTAATCGCTATCGGCCACCACGCCGGCGATCTCCATCCACGGCTCACGGGGAAGGCGCACGCCCGTTCCCAACGCCTTTTCGCCCAACTGATATTGGCGAACGAAGGTTTCGTTGACGATCGCCACCGGCGCAGCTCCCAGCCGGTCCGCCGCCGTGAATTCGCGGCCGCGCCGCAGGGCGATTCCCATGGTCCGGAAGTAATCCGGCCCGACGCTCATAAACGAGGCGACCGGAACGCTGCCGTTCCGCCCCAGGACCTGGAACCGTGCTGTGTAGGAATCCCCGCCGAGCGGAATCAGGCTGGCCACGGTGGCGGATTGAACTCCGGCCATGGATGCCGCTGCGCCGCGCGCCCGCTCCGCCAATTCAAAATACCGGTCCTGCGGATAGTCGCGGTCGAGTTCGATGTGCGCGGTGGCGGTGTGATCCAGGTCGAATCCAGGGTTGACCGACGTGATCCGCACCAGGCTGCGCAAAAAGAGCACGGAGACGAAAAGCAGCAATACCGAGAGCGCCGCCTGTCCCACAACCAGCGCGTTGCGGATGCGGAAACGCGCCGGCCCGGTCTCTGCCTGTTTGAGTTTTCCACCGATATTCGTCCGGGTGGAAACCAGTGCCGGTGTGATGCCGCAGAACAGCGTGGCAATCGCCGCCGCGCCCATCGCATACAACAGCAGCGTAGAATCCGGCCGGATCTGGACCGGTCGCGGCATCTGCGGAAGCGCCACCGTACTCAGAATCGCGCAGAGCCACACCGCCAGCAGCAAGCCTGCCGTGGATCCGAACAGGCTGAGCCATGCGCTTTCCGCAAGCAGCGCGCGAATAACCTGCCATCGCGAGGCGCCCAGCGCGAGGCGAATGGCGATTTCACGGCTCCGCCCCGCGCCCCGTGCCACCAGTAGCCCCGCGACGTTCGCACACGAAATCAGCAGCAGGATTCCAAACAGCGCGAAGGGAATGGCGCTGATTGCCAGGATCTGCCCCGGGCCGGCCCCGCGCGTTGCCCAACTTCCCAGTCCGGACACCGGGAACAGCAGCGCGGGGCGCCCGAGCCCCTCATTGACGTTCGGGTAAAGCCGCTCGAGTTCGCGGTTCTGCGCGGTGAGAAAGGCCGCTGCCCGCTGCCGCGACACTTCAGTGGCGAGCCGGCCCAGCAGCGTGAACGAAACGCCGGCGTCGCGGCGGTCGAGCGCCGGAGCGGTTTGCCGGCTGACGGGCACATACACGTCCGGTCCCAGCGCGCCCTCGATGGAGCGGAAATCTTCCGGCAGGATGCCGACGACCGTGTAGCTTCGACCATTGAGCTCGACCTCCGACCCCGGGGTGACTCCATTCGCCGCGGCGAACGTAGCCGTTATGACCACCGCCGTTTCCTCTCCGGGAGCCGCGACGCGGCCAACTGCGGGCTTCGCCTGCAGCACATCGAAAAACCGCGGCGAAATCAACATGCCGGGCACCGGACGCGCCGCTTCGCTTCTCCGGTTGAAGCGCGTCATGGAGTAGGCAGCGAGCCCCGCGAACGCGTCGCCCGGGCGGAGATCGCGAAAATTCGCGTACGCAATGCGGTTGCCGTTGCCCGGTTCGATCCGCACCAGCCGCTCCGCGTCGGCCGCCGTCGGCCCCTTCAACACCACCGTGCGGAAGATCGCGAATAATGTCGTGTTCAGGCCGATTCCCAACCCGAGCGACAGAATGGAGATGGCAACCAGGCCGGGACTTTTGCGCAGGCTTCGCAGCGCGATTTTCAGCTCGAGAGGCGTCATTGGAGTTGTCCCCGGCACGCGCAGGGCCGCTCACAAGTCGCCTGTTTATAACGCCCGCCGTCCCGTCGCGTGGCCGGATGCGAGCGAGTGTGTTCGTTTGCGAACGCCGCTCAGCGCGATAGTTTTTGCAGAATCAGGTCGCGCCGCGCCATCAGGGCGTCGATCTCTTCGGCGGTGAGGAATGCCCCGGCCTCCCGCGCCACATCGCGGCGGCGCAGCCCGCGCAGCGAACTCAACAGGCCGGGGCTGCAGTGGGTCACCGCGTCCGCATTGCGCAGCGTAGGCCATTTGCGGAACGCCCGCGTGTGGTCGATCATCCAGACTTTCCAGTCGCTGGTGATCAGCAGGTTCTCCTGGCTTCGGTCCATGTTGTAGATCAACTGGTCGAAGATGCGAATGGTGTCCATCTGGTCGTTCCAGCGCGGAACGTCCGGCGGGCGCAGGCCGCGCCGCAGCCGCTCCTTCTCGTCCATGATCACGTCGTCGGCCCACCAGTCCACGGACGCAGGCTTGCCGTCCACCAGGCGCGCCACCGACACCGGCACCATGTCGGTCAGCCGCAGCAGTTTCGCCAGCCGGTATGCCGCTACGTTGAACTTCCAGCTATCTCTGAAGTCGCGCTCCTCCGAACCGTCCTTGCCTTTGAAGAGCGGCTGGTAAATATCCACCCACTGCACGTGCGCCTCATGCGTGCGCCTGCCGTCGCTCAGCACCGCCTTGGCCGACCCGTTGATTCCCTTGGCCACCTTCGACAGCGACTGAATCGCCGCCCTGGCAAGAAAGATTTCCTCCTCCGCTGGCGTCCACGGCCCCGTCCCGCTTTGAACCGCGGAACACCCCAGAATCAAAATCGCGAAGAGGACACGCACCTGCATTGCAGCCGTGCGAGAGCAAATTTCGGGCCGCGGCGCGCGCCGTGCGTGCGGATTACCACACCCGGCAGGCGTTGGTCTTGACCATCGGCTGCGCCGGCTGGCACGAAAACGCCTTCTGGAACTCCGGCATGTTCTGGACCACCCCGTTCACGCGGAAGCGCGCGGGGGAGTGCGGGTTCGTCTGCACCATCAGCCGGAGCGCCTCTTCGCGCGTGTTGGAACACCACACCTGCCCGAACGACAGGAAGAAGCGTTGCTCCGGCGTGAAGCCGTCGATTTTGGGCTGCGCTTTTCCGGCCAGCGTGTTCATCAGCGCCATCAGCGCAATCCGCACGCCCCCGTTGTCCGCCGTGTTCTCGCCCAGCGTGAGCTTGCCGTTGACGTAAACTCCCGGCGCGACCGCGAAACTCGAATATTCGTCCGCCACGCAGGCCGCGCGCTGGTTGAATTCCTTCGCGTCCGCCGCGGTCCACCAGTCCTCCAGGTTCCCCTTGGCATCGAACTGCCGCCCTTCGTCGTCGAAGCCGTGCGTCAACTCGTGTCCGATGACCATGCCGATGCCCCCGAAATTCACCGCGTCGTCCATGCTGTTGTCGTAGAACGGCGGTTGCAGAATGCCTGCCGGGAAATTGATGTTGTTCATCAGCGGGTCGTAATAGGCGTTGACCGTCGGCGGCGTCATTTCCCATTCGGTGCGGTCCACCGGCTTGCCGATCTTGGCAAGCTGCCGCTGGAATTCGAATGCCGACGCCCGGTCGCTGTTGCCGATCGCGTCGTCGCGCCGGATCGTCACGCTCGAATAGTCGCGCCACTTTTCCGGGTAGCCGATCTTGTTGGTGATCGCCTTCAGCTTCACCAGCGCCTTCTCTTTCGTCGCCGGCGTCATCCAGGAAATCGTCCGCAAATCCTCGGCCAGCGCCTTTTCAAGAGCGTCCACCATCTTCAGCGTGCGCTCCTTGCCTTCCGCGCCGAACGTGCGCTCCACAAACTTCCGGCCCAGCGCCTCGCCCAACTGGTTGTCCGTATAGTCCACGCAGCGCTTCCAGCGCGGACGCAGTTCCGTGGCGCCGGTCAGCGTCTTGCCGTAGAAATTGAAATCCTCCTGTACAAACGGCTCGGGCAGCAGCACGGCCTCCGAGTGCAGCACGTGCCACGTCAAATACGTCTTCCAGTCGTCCAGACTCGCGTTCTGAATCTCCGCGTTCACCGCTTTCACGAAATCGGGAGGCGCCACGTTGATGTCGCGGAATGCCGGTGCGCCCGTGTCGGTAAAGTACGCCTGCCAGCCGAAGTTCGGCCCCAACTTCTCGAGTTCCGCCTTCGTCATCTTGTGATACACCTTCTCGGGATCCCGCCGCGACACGCGGTCGAGCGATCCCTTGGCCAGCGCCGCTTCGATGCGCATCACCGCGCCGGCGGCGGCCTTGGCCTGCGCCGGCGTGCGCCCGGCAAGCTCGAACATCCGTTGCACGTGGGCGATGTACTTCTGGCGGATCTCGACCGATTTGGGATCGTCCTTCAGGTAGTAATCGCGGTCCGGCATCCCCAGGCCGCCCTGGTCGAACTGCGCGATTACCGCCGAGGAATTCTTGAAATCCTGGCCCGAAGTGAAATCGAACAGCGCAGGAATTTGCACGCGGTGGAGGCTCGCAATCTCCGCCGCGAGCTGCGACTTTTCCGTCAGCCCGCGGATCCGGTTCAGCATCGGCTCCACCGGCTTGAGGCCCTTGGCATCGATGCTCTTCACATCCATGCAGGCAGCATAGTAATCGCCGATCTGCCGCGTGATCGCATCGCGCGAGACATTATCATGCGAGGCGTTCTCGAGAATATTGCGCAGCACTTCGCGATTGCGCTCCTCGAGTTCGGAAAATCGCCCCCAGCGCGACTGGTCCGGGGGGATGGGATTGTTCTTGATCCACCCGCCGCAGGCATACTGGAAGAAGTCGGCGCACGGGTTCGCGGAACGGTCGAGCGCTTTGATGTCGAAGCGCAGCGGCGTGGCGGCGGCCGGCCGTTCGGGCACAGGCTTCGCAGCCGGAACCGGCGCCGGATGCTGGGGAGCCTTGGGCGGCGGATTCTGGGCGAAAACAGTGGAGAAACACAAGCCGGCAAAGACGAAAAGCTTACGCAAAACGAGCACCTCTCTCTTCAATCTAGCTCAGCGATGCGTCGCTCCTGTCCGCACTTCGGAACGAGCGAACCCACCACTCGGGTATATTTCATACATGAGGAAATGTCGCGCGCTTGTGCTGGTCCTGGCTGCTACCGCCGCCTTCGCCTCGCCCCTCGACCCGAAACTTTTTTCCGAGCTCCGCTGGAGAAACATCGGACCGCAGCGCGGAGGTCGCACCAAGTCCGCCGCCGGTGTCGCCGCGCAGCCGAATGTGTTCTACATCGGCGTGTGCAACGGCGGCGTCTGGAAGACCACCGATTACGGCCGAACCTGGACGTCCGTTTTCGATGACCAGCCCACCGGTTCGATCGGCGCGGTCACCGTGGCTCCCTCGAATCCCGACATCGTCTACGTTGGCAGCGGCGAAGGCTTGCAGCGGCCCGACCTTTCCACCGGCGACGGCATTTACAAGTCCACCGATGCCGGCAAGTCCTGGACCCACCTCGGCCTTCGCGACGGGCAGCAGATCCCGCAGATCGCCGTGGACCCGCGCAATCCCGATCGCCTCTTCGTGGCCGTCCTGGGCCACCCGTACGGACCCAACACCGAGCGCGGCATCTTTCGCTCCACCGACGGCGGCCGCACCTTTGAAAAGGTCCTCGGCAACGATCCCAACGTCGGCGGCAATGACGTCGTCATCGATCCGGCCAATCCCCAGACCGTTTACGCATCCCTCTGGGAAGCGCGCCAGGGCCCTTGGGAAAACGCCGCATGGACCGGCCCCGGCGGCGGAGTGTTCAAATCCACCGACGGCGGCACTACCTGGCGCGTTCTCTCGCAGGGCATTCCGGATGGGCCCGGCGGGTATGTACAGGCCAACCTGGCCATCGCCCCCAGCGACCCCAAGCGGCTGTACACCGTTCTGGCCAGCGGCAACGGCGTCGGCATCTACCGCACCGACGACGCCGGCGAACACTGGCAGCACATCACCAACGACAATCGTCCCGCGGCCCGGATCGGCGGCGGCGACGTGCCCTTCCTCATGGTCGATCCGAAAGATCCGGATATCGTCTACAGCACCAGCGTGGTGGCATGGAAGTCCGCGGACGGCGGCCGCACCTGGACGGCTCTCCGCGGCGCGCCCGGCGGCGACGACTACCAGCGCGGCTGGATCAACCCCAATAATCCCGACATCATCCTGATGGCCAGCGACCAGGGCGCCGTCATCACCGTGAACGGCGGCGAAAGCTGGAGTTCGTGGTACAACCAGTCCACCGCGCAGCTTTATCACGCCAACGCCGACAACGCCTTCCCTTACCGTGTGTGCAGCGGACAGCAGGAGAGCGGATCGGCCTGCGTTTCGAGCCGCGGCCCCGACGGCCAGATCACCTTCCGCGAATGGCATCCGGTAGGAGTCGAAGAGTATGGCTATGCGGTGCCCGATCCGCTCGACCCCGACATCGTCTTCGGCGGCAAACTGACCCGCTACGACCGCCGCACCGGCCAGGTGGTCAACGTCGCGCCCAAGCCCGTCCGCCCCGCCGATTACCGCACCGTTCGCACCGCTCCGGTGGTCTTCTCGGAAGCCGATCCGCACCTCCTCTTCTTCGCCGCCAACACCCTGTGGAAGACCGCCGATCGCGGCAATAGCTGGACCCAGGTCAGTCCGGACCTGACGCGCAAAACCTGGGAGATCCCCGCCACCGTTGGCAAGTACCGCGAGCAGCCCTCGGCCCAGCCTTCGCAGCGCGGCGTCATCTATGCCGTCGCTCCCTCGCCGCTTGACGTGAACCGCATCTGGGCCGGCACGGACGACGGCCTCATCCACACCACAGCCGATGGCGGCCGCACCTGGAAAGACGTCACGCCGCCCGCCCTGAAACCGTGGATGAAGGTGTCGGTCATCGACGCCGGGCGCTTCGACCCGCTCACCGCCTACGCCGCCATCAACACCATCCGACTCGACGACATGCGCCCGCACATTTTCCGCACCCACGACGGCGGAAAGACGTGGACCGAAATCGTAACCGGCATCCCCGAGGTCGCGCCCGTCAACGCCGTTCGCGAAGACCCGCGGCGCAAGGGCCTGCTGTTCGCAGCTACCGAGCGCGAAGTCTGGGTCTCGTTCGATGACGGCGGCAACTGGCAGTCCCTGCGCCTCAACATGGCGGCCAGTTCCGTGCGCGACATCATCGTCAAGGACGACGACCTGGTAGCCGCCACGCACGGCCGCGGCTTCTGGATTCTCGACGACATCACCCCGCTCCGCCAGGTCAGGGACGAAACCGCGTCGGCCCCGGCGGTTCTGTTCAAGCCGCAGGACGCGGTGCGGGTCCGCTGGAATATGAATACCGACACGCCCCTGCCTGCGGATGAACCCGGCATGCCGAATCCGCCCGATGGAGCCATCCTCGACTACTACCTGGGCAGCGCGCCCTCATCGTCCGTCACCCTCGAAATCCTGGACGCCGCCGGGGCTCTGGTGCGGCGCTACTCGAGCGCGGACCCGGTGCAAACACCCGATCTGGCCACGCTCGCCATTCCGTCTTATTGGGTGCGGCCTCCGCAAGGCCTCTCCGCCGGCCCCGGGATGCATCGCTGGCTGTGGGACATGCACTACAGCCCGCTCGCCTCGGGCGGCCGCGGCGGCGGTTACCCCATGCAGGCCATCGCGCACGATACCGTGCCGTCCATCACCTCCATCTGGGCCGCGCCCGGCCGCTATACCGTCCGCCTCACCGTGGACGGCAAGAGCTATTCGCAACCACTCACCGTGAAGATGGATCCGCGCGTCAAGACCACACCCCTCGGCATTCAGCGGCAATCGACGCTTTCGAAACAAATGTATGATGATGCGGTCGGCGTCTCGCAGGCTCTCTCCGAAGTCCGTTCCCTGCGGGCGCAACTGCGCCAGGCGCGCTCCTCCGCGAGCGGCGCCGCGGCAGATGCGATTGCTGCCTTCGACGCCAAAGCGGGAGCCATCGAGGGCGCCTCCGGCGGCGGCGGGCGCGGAGGTGGCGGGGGCCGGGGAGCGGCGGGCAGCGGCCCCGAAACGCTATCGAGCGCCACCGGCTCCATCACGGCGTTGATGCGCATGCTGGAGGCGGCCGATGTCGCTCCCACCTCTCAACTCGCCGCCGCGGTGCGCGAGCGGCACTCATCCATTGCCAGACTGCGCCAGGATTGGGCCGCTTTGAAAGGCGCCGGACTCGCCGCGTTGAATGCCGGCCTGAAACAGGCGAATCTCCCGGCCATCGTCCTGCCGGCCGCGCCCGGCGGCAGAGGAGGGGCGCGCTAGCGCGTTTTTGCAAATCTTATACAACTGCGACACATCATGCCGGGTTTGCCCGAATACCATAAGGAAATGGCAGGTTTGGCCGCACCGGAGGTAAGCCGCCGCAGCTTTTACGTCGGCGCAATCTACGCGCTCTGGGGGTTGATCGCGGCGGCTCTCGGCGCGCCCGCGTTGTTCTATCTCTTCCTGCCTCCCAAACCGGCCAAGGAAGAGGAATGGGTCGAAGTCGGCGATGTGAACCAGCTCGCCTCCGGCACGCCCCTGGAAATGGCCTTCCGGCGGAACCGTGTGGACGGCTGGAAAATCATCAGTGAAAAGAGCACCGCCTGGGTGCTGAAGCAGGCCGACAACAGCGTTGTCGCTTTCGGACCGCAGTGTACCCACCTCGGCTGCGCCTACCACTGGGAGCAGAGCCGCAACCAGTTCGTCTGCCCCTGTCACAATTCCCTGTTCGCGGTGGACGGGCACGTCACTGCCGGCCCCGCGCCGCGTCCTCTGGACCGCTATGACGTGCGGGTCGAGGGCAGGAAGTTTTTGCTCGGCCGCCTGCGCCAATCCGACGAGAGGGGAGCATGAAGCGCACCCTGGCAGGCATTACCGACTGGCTCGACCACCGCACCGGTTTGCCGGACGCCGTCCGCAAGTTCCTCTACGAGGAGATCCCCGCCTCCAGCGGCTGGCACCAGGTATTCGGCAGCATTGCGGTGTTCCTTTTCCTCACTCAGGCTTTCACCGGCGCCCTCCTCGCCTTCAACTACGCCCCCACTCCCGGCGACGCCTACAACAGCCTCCGCTACATCCTGACCGAATTGACCGGAGGCCGCCTGATCCGCGGACTGCATCACTGGGGCGCCAGCATGATGATCGTGGTGGTTGTGCTGCACATGGTGCAGGTGTTCCTCTACGGCGCCTATAAAAAACCTCGCGAGGCCACCTGGATGGTAGGCGTGGTACTGCTGTTGGTGACACTCGCCTACGGGTTGACCGGCTACCTTCTGCCTTGGGACAACCGCGCCTACTGGGGCACCGTAGTGACCACACAGATCGCCGGCTCCGCCCCCGTGGCCGGACCTTACCTGACGCGCCTTCTCGGCGCCGGAAACGGCGTAGGCGTGGTAACCTTCGCCCGCTTCTACGGCATGCACGTGCTGCTGCTGCCGCCCGCGACCCTGCTGCTCATTGCGATCCACGTCTATTTGGTGCGAAAACACGGAGTGGCCCCGGCCCCCGGCGACGAAATCGTGCCGCGCAAGCGTTTCTACCCCGGCCAGATCTTCAAAGACACCGTCGCCATCTTCATCGCCTTCGCAATTCTCTTCACCCTCGCGGCGGCCGTGCGCGTGCCGCTCGAACAACTCGCCGACCCCACCGACACCTCCTACATCCCGCGCCCCGAGTGGTACTTCCTTTTCCTGTTCCAAACCCTGAAACTCTTTCCCGGCCCGCTCGAAGTGGTGGGCAGTGTCGTTCTCCCCGGTCTCGCCGTGTTGACCCTCATCCTGGTCCCGTTCCTCGACCGGGGACGCCTGATGAAGGTTACGCAGCGCACCGTCGCCGCCGGTGTCGTCCTGCTCGCTTTCATCGGTTGGGGAGGCCTCACCGCCGCGGCCGTTAAGGGCACACCGCCTCCTGCAACCGGAGTCGAGATCGACTACTCAGCGCCGACAGACTGGATGCATCTCTCCCCGGAAGAGATGGCCGGCGTTGCCTTTTACCGCCGCGAACGCTGCGCCACCTGCCACGAGAAGGGCGCCGGACCGGATCTGACCCAAAAGCGACCGCACAAGGATGCGGCTTGGCTCATCAACCACTTTAAGCGGCCGGCCGCTATGCGTCCGGGCAGTTCCATGCCTCCCATTCAGCTCACTGACTCCCAGTTGAACTCCCTCGCCGCGTTCCTGCTCAAGCTCACTCCCGAGAACGCATCCGCGCTCAAGAGCGCGCCTGACTTTGCCGCCGAAGGGGCCCTGGTCTACCAGGCCAACCAGTGCGGCGCCTGTCACCGCGTGAATGGGGTCGGTATGCAGATCGGGCCGCCGCTGAACGGACTTGCCCAGCGTCAAAGCCGCAGTTGGGTGGAGCGCCATTTCGCCGACCCGCAAAAACTTTCGCCCGGCTCGATCATGCCCCCCTACCGGCTCGCGCCGCGCGACCTCGATAACCTCACTTCTTACCTGTTCGCGCTGCCCGAATAGCGCCTTTAGAACGCCGCCGCCGAGTGGATGCCCTCGGACTCGAGCACTACGGCCATCTTCTTGAGGGCCGTCTTATGGATCTGCGAAACCCGGCTCTCGTTCACGCCCATCGCTTCGCCGATCTCCTTCATCGTCATGTCGCGCGTGTAGTAGAGGCTGACCACGGTCTGATACCGCGCCGGCAGGCTTCCGATCGCCCGCGCCAGGGTGGTCTGCAACTCCCGCTGCCCGCACATGCGGTCGGGCTCCATTCCGGCGTCCGCGGGGAAGTCTTCGGTGCGGTCGGGTTCCTGGTCCGATGCTGCCGTCGGAGAAATCAGGCCAACCACGCGCAGATCCAGATTCATTTCCCGGAACCGGTCCACTGTCACGCCTAACTGCGTGGCCATTTCGGATTCGGTTGGCGTGCGCTCGAACTTCATCGAAAGCGTGCGCGTGGCCGCTTCCACCTGCTTCTGGCGGCGCCGCAGGTCGCGCGATGCCCAATCGAGCTGCCGCAGGCTGTCCAGGATTGCGCCCTTGATCCGGTGCTTGGCATACGCGTGGAAAGCAACGTTCTTGCAGCTATCGTACTTGTTCACCGCGTCGAACAGCCCCAGCACGCCGGCGTGCACCAGGTCGTCCAATTCCACGTGGACGGGAAGATTGTCGTGCACCCGAACGGCAATCGCTTTCACCAGCGGGAGATGATCGAGAACGATCTGGTCCCGAACCGCCTGGGACATCTTCTTTCTACGTGGAGACACACTTTGGACCGGCATGGTTTTTCTTCCTTTTTGGGTTTTCGTCCGGCCCCGACCTTAGCTGCCAGACGCAAAGTAGGAGTGCAACCTTAGTGCCACGTAGAAAAAGGTATAAGTATCTTATTTACTGTTACTAAACCTGTGCCGGCCCGTTTCAGGATGGAACACGTTGCAGTTTGAAACAAGGTGCGTTTCAACCCGCAACGAATCGCGCTCGGGAGGGGGACTACCAGCCCGCGCGATACGCGATGTACGTCTTCAGCGCCAGTCCGCCGAGCAGCACCAGCACCCCCGTGCGCATCACACCGTCCAGGGTGAATGTGGCCAGAACGGCCAGGAGGAGATAGGCGCCGGTCGCGGCGATCAGGCGCTGTTTCATTTGGGCATGTTGTAGGAGAAATTGAGCTGTAAAACCACCCGGTCGCCCTTGAATTCGGAGGGCAGCGGCGGCAGGGGGTTCGACATGCTGATGGCCGCCACCGAGGTCTGGTCCAGCACACGCACGCCGGACTGGGCCGCGAACGTCACCTTGGCAATCGTGCCGTCGCGCGCAATCGCAAACAGGACGCCCACCCGGCCGCGTTGTCCCAGCCGCACGCTTTCCGGCATCACCGAAAACCAGTTCCGCCGGACTTTGGTCAGCACCTGCGTAAGGTAGGGCCTGAAATCCACCCCTAGAGGATCACTGAGAAGCTGTAGGTTGCTTCCCGGAGATCCGGGCGCGGGTGGCAGGTTGGCGCCGCTCCCTACTCCGCCGATACCCGTAGCTCCCGTATCCCCAACGGTCTGCCCACCCCCGGGACTGCCGCTGCCTGCCTGGCGGATAGCCTCCGCCACCGACGGATTCGGGATCGGAACCCGGCCTGTCTTGGTCGGCGCCACCGGAGCGCTCGGGTTCTCAAACGGCGATTTGGGCTTCTCCTCCGCCTCGATCTGCGGCGGCAAAGGCGTCACGGTAGCCTGCAACAGGTCCGGCTTCACGGTTTCTTTCGGGGGCGCGGAGATTTTCGGCGGCTCCGGCAATTCCGCCGCCACCGGTCCGGGCTTCGGCAGCGAAGGCACCGGAGACGGGCGCAACGCCTGCGGCCGCGTGGTCGAAGGCAGCCCCTGCGGCACCTGGATCCGGGGTCGCGCACGCAATTCGGTGGCGTTGAAGTCCGGGGTGACCTTCTCCTTGTTCGGCGTGGGCTGCGTGAGCACCGTGGGGGGCTCGATTAGCGGTGTCACCAGCCGGAACGCCGCCTGCCGCACCGGCTCGGTATACGGGATAGGAACGAGAATCAGGAGCAGGATGACCGCGGCGTGCACGAACAGGGAAACCACCGCGGCCCGCTTGCGGCGGGCGCTGCCGCCGGCGTCGCCCCAGTCGGTCAGCAGGTGAAGTTCGGCATCAGGGGGCGGTTGAACTACGGTTTCCATCCTGCTTCCAGGCTTCGCGCGACCAATTCCGAGTGCTCCTCGATTCTATCAAGAATCGCCATGGCCACTCTGAGGCTTTGACGTGCGGAGGCGCCCGAACATTTCGGAGGATTCCGCGTTTCCACACTGTCGAGAAACGCATCGAATTGCAGCTTGAGCGGCTCGCATTTGGCGATCACCGCCTGTTCAAACCCGATCTGACGCCCGTCTTTCACCGAAAAGACCGCCAGGTCCTGCCTCCCGTAATCCACCGAAAGATACTGTCCGGGCTGGAACAGCCGCAGTTTGCGAATACGCTCGGTGGATACGCGGCTGGCGGTCAGGTTGGCCACGCAGCCGTTGGGGAACTGAAAGCGCACGTTGGCGATATCTACTTTCTTCGAAAGAATGGAGATGCCGGCAGCGCGGATCTCCTCCGGCTCGGCCCGGGTGAGTGCCAGCACCACGTCGACATCGTGGATCATCAGGTCCAGCACCACGTCCACGTCCAGGCTGCGCGGGCTGAATGCGTTCATCCGGTGCACTTCGAAAAACAGGGGCAGCGTGGCGCGCCGCTCAAGCTCCACAACAGCAGGGTTAAACCGTTCCAGATGACCCACTTGCAAAATACGGCCGAGCCGCTCGGCAGCGTCCGTCAGGCGCCCGGCCGAGGCGTCGTCCGGGGCAATCGGCTTCTCCACCAGAACGTCCACCCCGGCCTCGAGGAGCATCCGGCCCACTTCCTCGTGGGCACTGGTGGGCACGGCCACCACCGCGGCATCCACCCTGCCCTTCAGGTCGCGGGCATCGGTCAGGGCTTGGGCCCCGCAGGCGGCAGCGGCCTCGGTTGCCCGACCCTCGTCGATATCCACCACGGCGGTGAGCTGCGCGCGTTCCGATTCATGGATCACGCGGCAATGATTGCGGCCAAACTGGCCGGCGCCGATCACGGCTACACGGGTCTGCATACGTTACCTGGGTTCGGCGGCGAAGCTTTGACCCAGGATCGAGATCCCGGCCCGGTTCGCGGCCTCCAGCATTTGTGGTTTGTCCAACATCAAGGTCCGGCCGGCCTCCACCGCCAGCGCGGTCGTTCCGGTTTCCTGCATCGCCGGTATGGTGTCGAGCCCCACCACCGGCACGTCGAACAGGAGATGCTCGCGCCGCCGCGCCACTTTGACCAGGGTGAGCCTGCGGCCGTTCACCAGGCCAGCCGCCCGCCGCAACATCGCGTCGGTGCCCTCCATCGCCTCCAGTGCCACGCAGGCGCGCTCGCAGATGGCTACGCTCTGCCCCACGTCGAAACCGGCCAGCGCATTCGCCACCCGGCTGCCGTATTGGATGTCGGTCATCTCGTCCTTGTCCGGCTTGCGGCGCGTCATCGGACCCGCATCCGCCAGCATCGGCTTCAGCAGAAACGTGGACTCGCGAAGCTGGATCCCCTCGTCAGCCAGGATCTTGATGACCCCGCCAATCAGCCCGTCGGTATTCTTCGCGGGCAGCGCCGCCAGCAGCTTCACCAGCCTCCAGTCCGGCCGGATCGACGAAAAGATTTTGGCATGCTTCACCTGCCCGCACATCACCACTTCGCTGATCTCCTCCCGCTTCAGGATTTCGATCAGCCGGCTGAGCTGGCCCAGCGAAACCCAGTGGCAGCGGTCCGCCAGCGTCTCCACTTCGCTCGACGCCTCTTCCTCGATGGCGATCACCGTGACTTCATGCCCGCTCTGCCGCGCCCCTTCGAGCGCCAGCAGCGGAAAACGTCCGTTCCCGGCGATCAGCCCGTACCGCATCTACTTCACCACGCCGCGTTCGGAAGCGCGGATGAACTCGATCAGCTCGTCCACCTCGGCGCAGGGCGGCACTTCCGCCCGGATCCGTTCGATCGCTTGGGATGTGTTGAGCTGCGCCCTCGTCAGCAGCCGGATTGCCGTTTGCAGGGCTTCGATCGACGGCTTGCCGAAACCGCGCCGCTCCAGTCCGATGCTGTTCGCGCCGAAGACCGCCAGTTCCGGCTTATGGCTGGTCAGCGAGTACGGCATCACGTCCTGCTTCACCACACTGTACGGCCCGATGAAAGCGTGACGCCCCAGCCGGCAGAACTGGTGCACGCCGCTGAACGGGCTGACATCCACCCAGTCCTCTACCACCACGTGTCCGGCCAGGCCGACGCTGTTCCCCAGGATCGCGTGGTCGCCGATTCGCACATCGTGCGCCACGTGCGCGTACGTCATCAACAGGTTGTCGCTCCCGATGCTGGTGACCCGCCCCCCGCCTTCGGTGCCGCGGTGAATGGTGACGAACTCGCGGATCCGGTTGCGGTGGCCGATGCGTGTTTCCGCCCGCTCTCCCCTGTACTTGAGGTCCTGGGAAGCCACCCCGATGCTGCTGAACGGAAACAGCAGGTTGTCCTCGCCCAGCGTCGCCGGGCCTTCCAGGTAGATGTGGGCCATCAGGCGTGTGCGCGCGCCGATTTCCACCTCCGCACCGACGATGCAGTACGGCCCGATCTCCGCACTCTCTGCGATGCGGGCCTCCGGGTCGATGACGGCGGTCGGATGTATCGCCATGCCTACGCGGGAACGGCCGCCTTTACTTCCTTATCCGCGAGCTTGCACATCACCTCGACCTCGGCCACCACCTGGCCGTCCACGGTGGCTACGCCCGCCATTTTCGCGACGCTCGCCTTTCGCCGGATGACCTTCATTTCCATACGCAGCGTGTCGCCGGGCACCACCGGCCGGCGGAACCGCGCGCTCTCGATCGCCACCAGCAGCACCAGTTTGTTTTCCCGGTCCGGAATCGACTGGAGCACCAGAACACCTGCCGCCTGCGCCATGGCTTCCACAATCAGCACGCCCGGCATCACCGGAAAATCGGGAAAATGGCCGTTAAAAAACGGCTCGTTCGCGGTCACATTCTTGATCCCGACAATTCGCTCGGGTTCCATTTCCACAATCCGGTCGACCAGCAGAAACGGGTAGCGATGAGGCAGAATGCCCCTGATTTCATTGATATCCAAAATGGCCATGGAAGCCGCTATTATAACAGCCGTGGATTTGATTACATCCTATGTGGCCGGGCGCCGCGCCGCCATAACCGGGCTCATCCGGCGTATGGTGGAATGCGAATCGCCGAGCGACGACGCCTCCGCGGTGAATCGCTTTGTGGACCTGGTGGCGGATATTGCCGCGCCTCACGCGCGCATCAAAACCCACCCTGGGGGCCGCTTCGGCAGGCACCTGGTCTGCGAATTCAAACTCCCGGGCAAAAAGAAAAGCGGCCGCATTCTGGCGCTGGGCCACTCCGATACCGTCTGGCCCCTCGGCACGCTGCGCGCCATGCCATTCCGCGAAGGGGACGGCCGGCTTTGGGGTCCGGGCGTGTTCGACATGAAATCGGGCATCGCGTTCTTCCTGTTCGCCCTCGAAGCCCTTCGCGAACTCGAAATTTCCGTGCCTTCGGCGGTTGTGCTTCAACTCAACTCGGATGAAGAAGTGGGCAGCGAATCCTCGCGGCCCCTCACCGAGAAGAACGCCGCCGGCGCCAAAGCTGTGCTGGTGCTCGAGCCCGGCACCGGTCTCGAAGGCAAGCTCAAGACGGCGCGCAAGGGCGTTGGCGATTTCACCGTCGTCGTTCGCGGCAAGGCCTCGCACGCCGGCGTGGACTTCGATGCCGGCGCCAGCGCGATTCTCGAACTGGCGCGGCAGATCGACCGCATCGCCACCTTCACCGACCCTCGCCGTGGTATCACCGTGAACCCGGGCGTGATCTCCGGCGGCACCCGCAGCAACGTAATCGCCGCCGAAGCCCGCGCCGAAATCGATATCCGCGTGCTCCGCCTGCGCGACGCCGCCGGCCTCGAGAAGAAATTCCGCGCCCTCAAGCCCTTCGACCGCCGCTGCCGGCTCGAGATCGGCGGCGGCCTGAACCGCCCTCCCATGGAACGCTCCAAAGGCATCGTCCAACTCTTCCGCAAGGCGCAGGCGCTCGCCGCGGACATGGGCGTGAAACTCGAGGAGTCCATGACCGGCGGCGGCTCGGACGGTAATTTCACAGCGGCCCTGGGCATCCCCACGCTTGACGGCCTCGGCGCCGTCGGCGAAGGCGCCCACGCGCCCCACGAAAGCATCCTCGCCGACCGCATCGTGGACCGCACCGCCCTGCTCGCTAGGTTGCTGCCGGAGATCTGACACCGCGCCGGAACTCCAGTTCACCGGAAACCAAAATATTTTCCGCTGATTCCATGCGACTTGCCCGCAAACGGGGCCGGGATCCGGGAATCCGCCCGCTACTCTGTGGTGTGGAACGCCTAACCCAAGCAGACCGGGCCTATACGCTGGCCGCCGCCGCCGCGCACGACCTGAACAATGAACTGACAGTCATCCTCAACAGCATCAGCCGCTCCCTCACCGAGCTCGAACCGGATCACCCCGCGCGGAACTTCCTCACCGATCTGCGCAGTTCGGCCCAACGGTGTGCCTGGAAGGCGTCCGGTTTGCTGAACTACAGCGCCGGACGCGGGGCGCGCCCTTCCGCCGCCTCGCTCGAGCGGCTCATCGAAAGCGACCTGCCGCACGATGGGAAAGCCTCGCGCTAAGGTGTAAGAGTGCTCATCCTCGCCATCGAGTCGTCCTGTGACGAGACCGCGGCTGCCGTGGTCGAAGACGGCGAGCGCGTCCTCTCCTCGGTGGTCGCTTCCCAGATGAGCACGCATGGCAGGTACGGTGGCGTTGTCCCGGAGTTGGCTTCGCGCGAACACCTGCGCGCCATCGTGCCGGTGGTCCGCGAGGCGCTGGAACGCTCCTCCACGCGCCTCGCGGACCTTTCTGCCATTGCCGCTACGGCCGGACCCGGCCTGGTCGGGTCGCTCCTCGTCGGTCTTACCTACGCCAAATCCCTGTGTTTTGCCTCCGGCAAGCCCCTGATCGCCGTCAACCACATCGAAGGGCACATCCATGCCGTGATCCTGGAGTGCCGGCGCGACGGACTGCCCGTCGATTTCCCGGCCCTCGCCCTGGTTGTCAGCGGCGGGCACACGCACCTTTTCGAAGTGCAAAATGGGTTTGTTTCGTCAGCCGGGTTTTCGTACCGGCTGCTCGGCCGCACGCGCGACGACGCCGCTGGCGAAGCCTACGACAAGGTGGCCAAGCTCCTCGGCTTCGCCTATCCCGGCGGGCCCGTCATCGACAAATTGGCTTTGTTTGGAAATCCCGCGGCATTTCGATTTACCTTCGCCAAAATGAAGGGCAACGCGCTCGATTTCAGCTTCAGCGGCCTCAAGACCGCTGTGCTCCGCTGGACCCAGGCCCGCGACCTCGCCGCTGAAACGGAGGCCCGCCGCGCTCTCCGCGATAGCTGCCCCAACCCGTCCACCGATCAGTGGCTTGCCGTGACCCCAAAGGAAACACTCGACTTATTGGCTTCGTTTCAGCAATCCGTCATTCGCGAACTGCTCACCCGCGCGGCCGCGTCCGCCGAAAGCATCGACGCCCGCTGCATGATCGTCTCCGGAGGGGTCGCCTGCAATGCCGGGCTGCGCCACGCGGCCCAAGCCGCCAAACTCCCTTATCCTGTCTATTTCCCGTCCCCAGGTCTTTCCACCGACAACGCGGCCATGATCGCCGCCGCCGCGTTCCCCAAGCTGGCCCGCGGCGAGTTCGCCGGTTTCGATACTGCCGCCCAAGCCAACCTCACCCTGGCCGGCTGAGTGTGAATTTTCGGAAATACGTCACTTATACGCAGGAGCGGGGATCCTCGCGGACCCCCGCCAAATTGCCGGGACCTAAAACGCTACGCCATTATCTTCCGGCAATATTCTACGCACTTGGCGACTTCTTTTACCGGGTCTGAGCCTTCGGGGACGTTGTACTCGAGTTCGATCGATGCGGGGATGTTCCATTTGTTCTTCGAGATCAATTCGAAGATTTCCTTGAGGGGCGTTTCACCCTGACCCCACGGCAGGTTCAAGCTGCAGTGAGCGGGCGTCGTCCTGTCTTTGACGTGGACGCTGCAGGTCCGGCTGTGGAATTTGTTCAGGAAGTCCATGGGCGTTCCACCGGCGTTGGGGTTGGTCAGCATATGCCCCAGGTCGATGTTCGCCATGTTGCCCTTGGAAATCTCGAACGCTTCGTCGAAGGCGGTCATGCTCCCCTGTTGGTGGGTGTGATAAGCGGTGAACATCTTGTGCTTCAGCGCCGCATCGCCCATGCGTTTAAGCGTCTCTTTGGCGTTCGCGCCCGCCGGGAGTTCCATCGTGACGTGGCTGGCGCCGAGCGTCCTGGCGACCGTCAGCGTGAAATCGAGGTCCTCGTCGGTGGTGAGCGGCAGGTCCTTCACCGCGTACATGGTCACGCCGGCGTCGTTGTACATCTTCCGGAGTTCCTTGAAGATGTCCATTGAGAGGCCCATGCGCCACTTGCGCTCGGCGTCGGCAGCGGCCTTCTGCTCCGGCGTCTGCTCGCGCCCGCGTCCTCCCATTCCTCCCCCCGGCATCGCTCCGGCACGCGGCGCCCCGCCCGGAGCCGCTCCACGCGCCGCCTGTCCACCCGGTGCGCCCGGTCCGCCGGGCCCCGCAGCGGCTGGCATCCCACCGCCGCGGCCTGCCGGGCAGGTCTGCCCGTTCCACTGACCGCTGGGTTGGCCGTTGCCCCAGCCAACATTCATGCCTGCGACGGGTTCCCAGGAGGGCTGCTGAGCCCGGCCACCGGCCGGTGCGCCCATGCCGCCGCCACGCCGTCCGCCGGCGCCCGCCGCCGCAGCCGCGGGACTCGAGTCCCACTTGCCTTTCTTCCGCATCCAATCCGTGATCGGACCGGCCATCAGTTCGACTGCGCTGACGCCCGAATCGAGGATGTACTTCAGTGTTGCTTCGGCCGACTGGTCCGGCATCGTGCGAAAGCTGTACGTGATGCAGCCGATTTGAACACCCTTGATTTTCGAATTCGGCTTGGCCCCTGCCATCAGTTTCGAGCCGAAGCCCGAACCGAGGCCCGCCGTCGCCAGCGCGATCCTGCCAATGTCTCGTCTCGTGTAGATCATACTTCCTCCCATACTTCGTTCAGTAAGGACCCAACCGTCGTTCCTGACGTAGCGTAAAAAAAACTAACAGATCGAAAAATCCGATATGAGGGTCATGCTAACCCATAGCGCCAAAGGGAACAAGCCCCGCCGGTCATGGGGCAGTCGAGGCGGGCGTGGTTCCGATGGGCCACGGCAGTCCCTCAACCGCGATACACTCGGGTTTCCCTGTCCGTCGCGGCAAGGGTGGTGCAATGCGGTTCCGCGTCGAAGCGGAGCTCTCGTGCACCCGAGGTGACAAAGTGATCGCGAACCCGATTCTCGGCGTTTTTTTTCATTGGATGGGAGGCTTGGCCTCCGGCAGCTTTTATGTTCCCTATCGAGGCGTGAAGCACTGGGCCTGGGAGACGTACTGGCTGGCGGGCGGCTTCTTCAGCTGGATCATCGCGCCCTGGCTTTTGGGCCTCATCATGACTCAGGACCTGATTCCAGTTTTGCGGGAGGCACCGGCAGGAAGCCTCTTCTGGGCCTACATCTTCGGTCTGTTGTGGGGAATGGGGGGGCTCACGTTCGGGCTCACCATGCGCTATCTCGGCATGTCGTTAGGGATGGCGGTGGCGCTCGGATACACGGCCGCCTTCGGTACTTTGCTGCCGCCCATTTTCCGCGGCGAGTTCGCCAGCCAGGTGCTGGGCACGCACTCCGGACAAGTGATCCTGTTCGGGGTGGCGGTGTGCCTGGCCGGAATTGCGGTGGCGGGCGGCGCCGGCATATCCAAAGAGCGGGAAATGTCGGAGGCGAAGAAGCGCGAGGCGATCAAGGAGTTCAACCTCAAGCGCGGGCTCATGGTGGCCACGTTTTCCGGAATCATGAGTTCCTGCTTCGCCTATGGACTGGCCGCGGGCGATCCCATCAAGCTGATCACGCTGCAACACGGCACCGCCACGCTGTGGCAGGGCCTGCCGGTGCTGGTAGTGGTGCTTGCCGGGGGCTTTACCACCAACTTCATCTGGTGTTCGTACCTGAACTACCGCAACGGCACGGGCTACCAGTATTTTCATTCGGAAATCCGGGACTCGGGTACGGCGGACCTGCCGGCGCGCGCAGGCAGCAGCGGCAAACCTGCGGCTTCCGCGGTAATGACCCGCAGTGCCGTCCGCGCTCCCATGACGGCCAACTACCTGTTCTGCGCTTTGGCCGGAACCACCTGGTACATGCAGTTTTTCTTCTACACCATGGGAGAAACCCAGATGGGACGGTACAAGTTCTCGAGTTGGACCCTGCACATGGCCAGCATCATGATCTTCAGCACCCTGTGGGGAATCGCCCTGAAGGAATGGTCGGGAGTTAGCCGGCGAACCAAGGCGCTGGTAGGGCTGACGCTTGTGGTTTTAATCGCCTCAACGATAATTGTGGGTTACGGCAACTACTTGGGGCTTTCGGAACCTGCCTCACAAACCGCGGCGGTGCGCTGAACATTCTGCCAATTCGGGCGTGCATCGCGAGCTCATCGGGCGCACAATCGTAGCAGGAGGCGCCGATGACGAAAGCTGCGGAAGCATTGGACACTCTGCGCACTCAAGGCTACGTGGTAGCAGAGCCGGACGTGCATACCGGCCGGGTTCGGATCTGGATGCGGGGCGTTGACGAGGCGGTGGACGTAGAACATCCCGGCGAGGTCCGCGACCTGGCGGAAGGCAAACTCACCTTTGAAGAGATTCAGGCCCGGCGGGAGGACGAAGCCGGGACTTGGCAGGAATAGTCAACGGTCTTTTGGCGGTACGTCTTTTCGGCCCGGCGGCGCGTCTTAAAATGGAATGAGTATGCTCCGCCTGTCGATTGCCGTCATTACATTGGCCATAGCTGCGTGCGCGCAAAACGCCGCCGACGTGTTCAACAAACCGCCGGAGGAGGTGGATGCGGCGCTCAGGGAGCGCATCAAGGAATTCTACGGCTATCACGTCACGAAAGAGTTCCGCAAGGCCGAGGCGCTGGTGGCCGACGACACCAAGGAGTTCTTCTACAGCCACAACAAGCCGGCGTACCTGAGCTTCGAAATCAAGGACATCCGGTATTTGGATAACTTCACCAAGGCCAAGGCGACGATCGTCTGCGAGCAGTACGTGATGATGATGGGATTTGCCGACAAGCCGATGAAGATCCCTACGCCCAGCACCTGGAAACTCGAAAACGGCCAGTGGTTCTGGTATGTGGATCGGGAATCGCTGCGGGACAGCCCGTTCGGGAAGATGACCGCGGGCAGTTCGCCCTCCACCGGACCGGTGCCCACGGCCATCCCGTCCACGGTCGATTTCGTGATGAACCAGGTAAAGACGGACACCCGGTCCGTGACGTTGAAGCCGGGCGGCTCGGCGGAGGTGGAGATTGCGAATACCGCGCCCGGCGTGATGATGCTGTCGGTGACGGTGGACGCGCCCGGCGTGACGGCGGAACTCAGCAAAGCGAAGTTCGGCGCCACGGAACGGGGTGTGCTCACCATCAAGGCGGACGAGAATGCCAAGTCGGGTTCGGTGAGTATCCGGGTGCAGCCGACCGGCGAAACCATTCCGGTCGAAGTCCAAATCAAGCCCTAACCGGAATCGCCCCAGGGCAGGGTGTCTTCGGCGGTGGCACCGAAATCGCGACTCTCCGTGGGCAGAACGCTGCGCCATTGCGCTACCAGTTGTTTGTACGCGCGGCCTACGGGCCGGATACGGCGCTGTAGATCGTACAGCCCCAGCGGATTGACGTGGCCGTTATCTTCGCGCAGCAGGGAATCCCAATCCATCTGGTCGGTGAGGCTGTACCAGGTGAAGCCGACAATCGGAACTCCGTCTTCTTTGAGCCGTACCATGTTGGCCCATTCTTTCCAAAGCCACGCCGGAGCGCGCTCGGCGTCTCCCAGGTTGGTTTCCGTGTGCATCACCGGAAGGTGGTACCGCTCGTAGTATTGGCGCGTGATGACGTAGTATCCGAAAATCTCGCCGGCGGGGGTGACCGGGCCTTCGCTTGGAACCATGTGCTCGTTGGTGATGTAGTAATCGTTGCCCATCACGCAGTAGGGCCGCAGGCGGGCGGCGTGTTCGAGGAACCAATGATATTCAGCGCGTGTCATGCCGTTGTCCATCAGGTACTCGTACATGAGGCCGCGGACGTCATGGCCGTACGACAGGTCGAGGGACAGGAATCGCTTCTGGTTGAAGGCGTGGGCGCGGCCAAGGGACGCGGGATCGGTTGCGTGAAAGTACTCGGAGGATTCGCTTTGTATGAATAGCGCGTTGGGCTGCACGGCGAGGATGGCCTCCTCCGCCAGCAGATTGGCCCTGGCCAGGTGCTTCAGCGCGGTGACGAACGCGCGGTCCGATTGCAGGCGCTCGTTCCAGAAGCCGAACTCTCCGGAGAACAGCGCGGTGACGTAAATCTCGTTGACTGGCGTGTAGAGCCGCAGCCGCGGAAAACGCCTGGCGAAAGCCGCGGCGTAGTCGGCGAACAGAGCCGGCCAGTCCGGATTCTGGAAATTGCCGGCCCAGTCGGGAACGCCGAAGTGGCAGAGATCGGTAATGGGATGAATGCCGAGCCGCCGCAGTTCGGCATAGGCCTGGTCGGCGAACTCCCAATCGTAGCGCCCGGGTCCGAGATGCTCACGGTAGTAGGGAGGCCCGAAGCGGAGATACTCGATGCCGGTTTCGCGCACCAGCCGGAAGTCTTCCTGCCAGTACTGGTAGTGGCCGCATTTGGCCATCTCGTCAACGCGCAGGTCGCAGCCGTCACGGCCGGTCACTACCGGATAACTGTTTTCGATGCCGGTCGCGAACAGGAATTTTTGCAGGCTGTGGCGCAGCTTGGGAGAGTGGTCGTGAGCAACTGTACGTCCCCGCATGGTTTTTCCCGTGCAATCGCGGTTCCGCGGTCCGCCGCCCTGGAGCCGGGAAAGCTCCGGGATCCCTCTATAATGAAACCTATGTGCGGAATCGTTGGATACATTGGTGCAAACCGGGCGGTGCCAATCATTCTGGAGGGTCTGAAGCGCCTGGAATACCGAGGCTATGACTCGGCCGGCCTGGCCGTTTATTGCGACGGAGGTCAGTTGCAGGTCCGGCGCGCCAAGGGGAAGTTGCGCAATCTCGAAGAGGCTATCCGCAGCAACCCGTTGGAGGGCAGTTTCGGCATCGGGCACACGCGCTGGGCGACCCACGGCCGTCCCACCGAAGAGAACGCCCATCCGCACCGCGACTGCAAGGGCGACGTGGTAGTAGTGCACAACGGCATCGTGGAAAACTACCTGCCGCTGAAACAGCTCTTGCAGCAGGAAGGCCACCACTTCAAGACGGAGACCGACACCGAGGTCATCGCCCACCTGGTGGAGAAGCACTTCCGGGGCAATCTCGAAGAGGCGGTGCGCTCCACCGTAAAAGAACTGACGGGGGTATTTGCGCTCGCGGTGATCTCGCGCTCGGACCCGAATAAAATCGTGGCCGCACGGTCGGGCCCTCCGGTCGTAATCGGGATTGGCGACAACGAGTATTTTGTGGCCTCGGACGTGCCCGCCATCCTCAGCCATACGCAGGACATGTTTTTTCTAGCCGACGGCGATCTCGCGATCCTGACGCCGGACGGGGTGAGGCTGAGCGATTTTGACGGCAGGCCCGTGGTGCGGCAGGTGTCGCATGTTCTGTGGAACCCCATCGAGGCGGAAAAGGGCGGCTACCAGCACTTCATGCTCAAGGAGATCTTCGAGCAGCCGCGAGCCGTCCGCGACACCACCCTGGGCAGGGTCGGGCAGGAGACCGGGCGGATATTCCTGGACGAGATCGAGATCGCGCCCGAGGAATTCGCGCGCTTCCGGCAGGTGAAAATCATTGCCTGCGGCACGAGTTGGCACGCGGGACTTGCGGGCAAGTTCATGATCGAGCGTCTGGCGCGGATTCCGGTGGAGGTGGACTACGGCAGCGAATTCCGCTACCGCGATCCGATCGTCATGCCCGATACGCTGACCGTGGTCATCTCGCAATCCGGCGAGACGGCCGATACGCTGGCCGCACAGCGCGAGGCCAAAGCCAAGGGGTCGAAGACCGTGGCCATCTGCAACGTAGTGGGCTCGATGATCACGCGCGAGGCCGCCGGCACCATCTACACGCATGCCGGACCGGAGATCGGCGTCGCCTCCACCAAGGCGTTCACCTGCCAGCTCACTGCGCTGTTCGTGCTGGCGATGTACCTTGGACAATCCAACGGAAATCTGGACGAAAGCACCTCCCGGTGCATGGTGCAGGAGTTGTTGCGCCTGCCCGGCAAGCTCGAATCCGTGCTCTCTCACGATGCCGTTTACGAGACGCTGGCGCGCACACTGCATCATGCCAAGGACGCGCTGTTCCTGGGGCGCGGCATTCATTTCCCGATCGCCATGGAAGGAGCGTTGAAGCTCAAGGAGATTTCCTACATCCACGCGGAGGGCTACCCGGCCGGCGAAATGAAGCACGGGCCGAACGCGCTGATCGACGAGAACCTGCCGGTGGTGGTGGTGGCCACGCGCGATCCCTCCAGCGCCGAGAGCAAGGTGCTGTACGAGAAGACGCTGTCCAATATCCAGGAAGTGAAGGCGCGCGAGGGGATCGTTCTCGCGATCGTCACACAGGGCGACGAAGAGGCGAAGAAGTCGGCGGACCACGTGATCGAAATTCCGCCGACCAACGAGTTGCTGGCGCCGATTCTGGAGATCGTGCCGCTGCAACTGCTCGCGTACCACATCGCTGTCCGCCGGGGATGCGACGTGGACCAGCCGCGAAACCTGGCCAAGAGTGTGACGGTAGAGTAGGCCGATCCGTGCGGCAGTTTTCGCACCGCCTGCAGGTGCCCACGCGTGGAAAGGGCCTTTACGAGGTCAGCGGCGAGATCGCGCGCTGGCTCGCCGGGTGCTCCATTTCGAAGGGCCTGCTAACGGTCTTCATCCAGCACACGTCGGCATCGCTGACCATCCAGGAGAACGCCGATCCCGATGTCGTCCACGATCTGGAAGTTTTCTTCGGCCGCCTGGTCCCCGAAGATCGGCAGCTCTACCGCCATACCGTGGAAGGCCCGGACGACATGCCCGCGCACATCCGGGCGGCCCTGACCCTGACGCAGCTTTCGATTCCGGTAGAGCAGGGGCGGCTGGCCTTGGGAACATGGCAGGGCGTTTACGTTTTCGAGCACCGCGCCTCGCCGCACCGGCGAAACGTGCAATTGCACCTTCTGGGCGAATGATCGGGATGCGCGGCGCGCGCGCAGGGTTCATAATGATCAGCGGAGGTTGTCATGAGCCTGAAAGCTACCGTGCGCGACGAGGGCGACGTTGCGGTTGTGGATCTTGCCGGGCGCATTACCCTGGGCGAAGGCTCGGGCCTGGTACGGAGTACGATCAAGGACCTGGTCAACGCCGGCCGCAAGAATATTCTGATCAATTTGAAGGAGGTCGGCTACCTGGACAGCGCCGGCCTGGGGGAACTGGTGGGCGCGTACGCATCCGTCACGCACGCCGGGGGTAGCATCAAGCTGCTCAACGTCCAATCCAAGGTACACGACCTGCTGCAAGTAACAAAGCTCTACACCGTCTTCGTCGCGTTCGACGACGAGAGCACCGCCGTTCGCAGTTTTGCGGCCGCGGCGGGAGGCGGCCGGCTGTTCATCTGACACCGGGAGCCGTCCTCAATACGCGACGGCGCGAAGCTGATCGAGGCGGGCGGCAAGCGCATCCGCAAAACATTCCGTCTCGGCGCCGGTCGCTCCGCCGGCCTTCAGGCCCGCGCGCCACTGCTCACCGCTAATGCGCCCGAGATATTGCATCAGCCACGCGACGTGCGCGGGCGGGATGTTATCGCGGAAGCCTGCCTCGATCGCGCCGCCCCACCCGAACACAACCATGCCACGCTCCACGCGTTTCACGAACTCCGGCGTCTGTTCGGCGTAGTCTTCGCAGCGCCAGCCGTTTTGACCCGACGCCGGACCCCAGCGTCCCATGCCCGATCCCCAATTGGTGAAGGCGTAGACAAGGCGTTTGTTGCGGCCCTCGCGCAGTTCAAACGCCCCGGTGTTCGACCCGCCCCGCCGGCCCACGCGCGCGTCCCCGTTGTCCCGGTTGGAGAAGAGCGTGATCAGGATCTTCAGGCCGCTCAACTCGCGGGTTCCGGCCAGGGGAGGAAAGTCCCACCGCCAGTTTCTGCCGCGCAGAAACTTCCAATTCGGATCGCGATATTGAAAACGCGCGCCGCTGAACGCTCCGTCGGCCCGCAGCGCGCCGGTCGGGCGTTTGAGCGGCTTCAATTTTTCGATCCGCCCTTCGGCGACGTAGAAACTGGGCTCGGCGAAGTACCCGCAGGCGCGCACCGCCCGCCAGCAGAATGCTTCCGTTTTGGTTTCGAAGTCGAATTTCAGGTTCCAGGGAACGCCCGCCGCGTCGCGGACGAAGATGCTGGTTTGCGTGCCGCTGAGATCCTCGCGCAGAAACGTGAACGGCGATTGCGGTGGATGTAGCGGCAGGTCGACGGAGCCGGCGAAATCGAGGTCCTCGATACGCCCGGGGTCCTGCCACAACAGTTTGCCCGGCTCGTCCGCCGCGGCGGCCGCTGTCACCCACAGGACTGCCGCCACCAGCCAGCGGCTCATTGCGCCGGCCGGATCCGGATCGCCTGCCCCCCGCCCGAGGCCATCTTCACATGCAGCACGGTTGAGGCGTTCACGCGCCGCTCCTCGCGCGTAGTGTGCTTGGGATTCTCGTTGGCGTCGCTTGCGTCGGAGTAGATCTCGGCCAGAAAATCGCCGCTGCCGAGGAACTCGAGCGACAGGTCCGTCTCGCCGCCGCGCACGCCGGAGATGGTGCCGACGAACCACTCGCGCCCGTGCCGGCGAGCCACGCTGATGCTTTCTCCAGGCTTCCCGCCCAGCACGCGCGTTTCGTCCCAGGTGGCCGGCGCGGCCTTGATGAAATCGAAATCGGCTTCGCCCTTGTAGGCTTCCGGATAATCGGTGACCATTTGCAGGCCGCTCTCGAAGACGGCGTACAGCGCGAGCGTGTGGGCGCGCGTGTACATCACCATGGGCTGCCGGTTGCGCGGTTCGAAGGCCGCGCGAGTCACGTTGTTGAACGCGCCCGGCGTGTAATCGAGCGGTCCGGCCAGCATGCGGGTAAACGCCAGCATGACGTTGTGATCGGGGGTGATGCGCGCGCTCCACTTGGTGTATTCGAGACCCATCACGCTTTCCCGCGTCAGCAGGTTCGGCCAGGTGCGCTCGATGCCGTCCGGCTTGTAGGCGCCGTGGAAGTCGATCATGAGGTGGTGATCGGCAGCGGTTTTGAGAACGCGGCGATAATAATTCACCATCCACTGGTCGTCACGGTCCATGAAGTCGATCTTCACCCCGGCGATGCCCCACTTCTCGAACAGCGGGAACACCTGGTCCATCTGTTTGTCGATATCCGACCAGTGGGCCCAGAGCCAGATGCGCACATTCTTCGACTTCGCGTGTGCCAGGATGGCGGGCATATCGATATTCGGATTGGTGCGGCTCAGGTCCGAGCCCGAATCGTTGGGGCCGCGCTCGACGCGCGCCGCCCATCCGGCGTCGATCAGCATGTACTCCAGGCCGGAGGCGGCGGCGAAGTCGATGTAGTGATTCATGGTCGCGGCATTCATGCCGGGGCGGAAGTCCACGCCCTCGGCATAGCTGCCGGACCACCAGTCCCACGCCGTCTTTCCCGGTTTGATCCAGGAGGTGTCCGCGATTGCGCTGGGCGGGTTCAGATTGGTGACGATCGTCGATTCCACCAGCCGGCCGGGTTGTGCGCCGATCATGACTACGCGCCATGGTGTGGACATGGGCGAGGTGCGGCTCACCGCCACTTCGGGGTCGTCCACGGAGGGCGCGAGTTTCGCCGCGAGCGTCCGGGCGTCGCGCGGGGAGTGCACCAGGTACATGCCGGCATAGTCGTCGATATCGGCTTCGGTGATGGCGGCCCAGGCCGTGCCCGGCACTTCCGCCAGCAGCGGCAGCGCGATCAGCGATTGCGGATGCACCGCCGACACTTGAAGCAGGTGATAGTTGTCCTCATAGGATGTGCGGAAATTTTGCAGCAGCAGCGGGTAGATCGTCGCGTCCTTGGAAAATTGGAAATCGGTGCGCTCGCCCGTGAGCTTGAAGGCGGAAAGCGCAGGCTGCTGAGGCAGCACGTACCGGAAGGCGACGCCGTCATCGTATGCGCGCGCTTCGAGCGTGAATTTCCGCGACGGCTCGCGCGTTTCTTCGATATCGAGCGCCAGGGTCCTGGCCACATTGCGGATAGGATTGGCCTTGCCGTGCGGCATGGAGTACGTTTCGTCCACCGAGCCGGTACGGCTGGCGGCTATACGCACGGAAGTTCCGAGCGGCGGCTGGCCCTGGATGTCGAGCCCCAGGAACGACCGGCCCAACACCGGCTTGCCCTGGAACGCGACCTGGTACGCCAGTTGTCCGTTGTTGAGCGAAAAGGCAATCTCGATTTTTCCGTCGGGAGATTGAAGCGCATTCTGGCCAAACGCCAGGGTGGCCATGGTGAGCAGTACAAGGAACCGCATTTCAGCCCCAATTTTAGCGCCGCGCGCCCGCCTGCACTACAATGAGAGCAGACCTCCCCGCATGGCCAAACCGCGTAAGCCCGAGATCATGAGCCCGGCCGGATACTGGCCTCAATTGCGCGCGGCCATCGAAGCGGGCGCGGATTCGGTGTACTTCGGCCTGCATCATTTCACAGCGCGCGCCAAGGTGGGCTTTGGGCTCGATGAACTGCCGGAGGCGATGCGCACCCTGCACCGGCGCGGCGTGAAGGGCTATGTGACCTTCAATACGCTGGTCTTCGATCACGAATGGGACGAGGCGGCGCGCGCGATTGCAAGGCTTGCCGAAACCGGAGTTGACGCGCTCATCGTGCAGGATCTGGGCGTGCTGAAACTCGCCCGGCAAATCGCGCCGGATCTGGAGCTTCACGGCAGCACCCAGATGAGCGTTTCAAGCGCCGACGGCGTGCGCCTGGCGCAAAGCCTCGGGGCCGGCCGCGTGACTCTGGCGCGCGAGCTTTCGCTCGCCGAAGTGCGCGCCATCCGGACGGCCACCGATTGCGAGCTCGAAATCTTCGTGCACGGCGCGCTGTGCGTGGCGTACTCGGGCCAGTGCTTTTCTTCCGAGGCATGGGGCGGCCGCAGCGCCAATCGCGGCCAGTGCGCGCAGGCCTGCCGTCTGCCCTACGACCTGCTGGTAGACGGCGCGCAGGAGCCCTTGGGGGATGCACGCTACCTGCTCTCTCCCGGCGACCTGTACGCCCTGCGGCAGGTGCCGGAGATCGTAGATATCGGCGTCTCCGCGATGAAGATCGAGGGCCGCTACAAGGATGCGGACTATGTGGCGCTGGCCACCCGCGCGTACCGCGAAGCGGTGGACGCGGCGTGGGAAGGTCGCGCGGCCGGAATCGGCCGGGAGCGGGAACTGGCGCTCGAACAGGTCTATTCGCGGGGGCTGGGTCCGTTCTTTCTGAACGGCACGAACCACCAGGCGGTGGTCAACGGCCGCGCTCCGCGGCATCGCGGCGTGCTCATGGGCCGTGTCGCGCGCGTCACGGAAGCGGGCGTGGTCGTGGAGCCTTCCGAAGCGCACTCGCTCGCTCCCCTCAAGCCCGGCGACGGCATTGTTTTCGATGCCGCCGATTGGCGCAGCCCGGAAGAGCCCGAGGAAGGCGGCCGCATCTTTCAGGTGGAGGCGCGGCAGGGGAGAGTGGAACTGCGCTTCGGCAACCGGGCACTCGACGCGCGGCGCATCCGCTCCGGCGACCTGGTCTGGCGCACGCACGACCCGGAGATCGACCGGATGTCGAAGCCGTACATCGCGCCGGCCGCGCCGGTACGCAGGCAGCCGGTCCGGGTGCGGATTTGGGCGCGGGAAGGCGAAGTGTTGCGCACCGCCTGGTTCGCGGGCGGAATCAGCGTGGAGGTCGAGTCCTCCGAGCCGCTCGGCGCGGCGCGGAATCGCGGGCTCGACACCGAGTATCTGCGCGCGCAGTTTGGCCGCCTCGGCAGCACGCCGTACGAATTGGCAGAAGTGGAGTTGGAGATCGCGGGCAGTCCTTTCGCGCCGGGTTCGCTGCTCAACCAGGTGCGGCGCGAGGCCGTGGAGCGGCTCCAGGAGCGCCAGGGCGCGGTGAGAAAGCTCGCGGTGCATGCGCCGGAGCCGCGAAACTTCGCTTCGGCCACGGAGGCCCCGGGCGCGCCGGGCCTGCACCTGCTGGTGCGCACCCCGGAGCAGCTCGACGCGGCCATTGAATTCGGGCCGGGAAGCATCACGCTCGATTACCTTGACCTCTACGGATTGCGGCCCTCCATCGAGCGCGTGCGCGCCGCCGGCCTTTCCGTGCGGGTGGCGTCGCCCCGGATCATGAAGCCCGGGGAAGAACGCATCGTGGACTTCCTGCTCGGCTGCGATTGCCCGATTCTGGTCCGATCGGGCGGCCTGTTGCAGGCGCTTCAAGGCCGGACCCGCGCCGAACTGACAGGCGATTTCAGCCTGAACGCGGCCAATGCCGCGACCGCCGCCGAACTGCTCTCACTGGGCCTGAAGTATCTGACGCCCACGCACGACCTCAACGCGGCGCAGGTTGCGGACCTCGCGCGCCTCGCCGGTTCCGCGCGCATCGAGGCCGTCGCCTATCAACACCTCCCTGTTTTTCACACCGAGCATTGCGTGTTCTGCCGGTTTCTGTCGAAGGGCACGAGCTACAAAGACTGCGGGCGGCCGTGCGAGGAGCACCGCGTGGCGTTGCGCGATCCCGCCGGACGCGCCCACCCGGTAATGGCAGACGTGGGTTGCCGCAACACGGTGTTCGGCGCCGAAGCCCAGCAGGCCAGCCGGCATCTCGGCGCCTGGATGGACGCTGGTATCCGCCGCTTCCGCCTCGAGTTTGCGCACGAGCCGGCGGCGCAGGTGGCGCGCGTGGCACGCGCCTTCGCCTCGGCACTGGAGGGTCGCACTTCGGCACAGGAGCTTGGCCGGGCACTGGAGCGCATCTCTCCGGAAGGCACTACCGAGGGCAGCCTGTTTGTGCCGGCCGGCTACCAGGCTCTTCCCGTTTTGCAGTAAATTATCGCTTGACTTCTTTCGATAATTCTATAAGGATGGAATTATCGAAGGAGATCGCGATGGCCGCCCGACCCACGCAGGAAGAAATTGTCCGCTACGCCGATATGTTCGCCGCCATGGGCAGCGAGCCGCGGCTGCACATCATGAGGCTGCTGCTCTCGGCTCACCCCGATGGCATGGTGGTCGGGGACATCGCCGGCGAACTCGCCTCGGCGCCGAGCACGCTCTCCCATCATTTGGACAAGTTGCGCAATGAGGATCTCGTGCTGGTCCGGCGCGAGGGAACATTTCTGCGGTATTCGGCCAACACAGCGGCGCTCGAGCAATTGCTGGGGTTCTTGTATGCCGAATGCTGCACGCGAAACAAGGCAATCGAACCGCAGAAGATCGTCTGCGATATCAAGGTGAAACGATGAGCATGGAAATCAAGGAAGTAGTAAAAGAGAAATACGGACAGGCGGCCCTACGGGTGGTCAGCGGCGAAGGCTCGGCCTGCTGCGGCAGCAGCCCTTCCTCCTGCTGTTCGGACGGCGATCCGATCACGTCCGAGCTTTACGATCAGTTGCAGAAAGACGAGCTCCCGGAGACGGCCGTGCTGGCCTCGCTCGGATGCGGCAATCCGACGGCGCTCGCCGAGTTGAAACCAGGCGAAGTTGTGTTGGACCTCGGCAGCGGCGGCGGCATCGACGTACTGCTCTCGGCCCGCCGCGTATCGCCTGGCGGCAAGGCTTACGGCCTGGACATGACGGACGAGATGCTGGCCCTCGCGCGGGACAACCAGAAGAAGTCCGGCATTGAGAACGTCGAGTTCCTGAAGGGCGAGATCGAGAGCGTTCCGCTGCCCGACAACTCGGTGGACGTGATTATCTCGAACTGCGTCATCAACCTCTCGGCGGACAAGGACCGCGTGCTGCGCGAGGCCTTCCGCGTGCTCAAACCCGGCGGCCGCTTCGCCGTTTCCGACGTGGTGACGCGCGGCGAAATTCCGCCGGAGATCCGCAAGAACATGCTTCTGTGGGTAGGCTGCGTGGCCGGAGCGCTGGACGAGCAGGATTATTGCGCCAGGCTCACCGCCGCCGGCTTCGAAGCAGCTTCGATCGAGCCGACGCGCGTCTATCGCGCCGAAGACGCCCTGTCGTTTCTCAGCGGCAAGGGCATCGATCTCACCGGCATGGAAGCGCTGGTGGACGGCAAGTTCATGAGCGGTTTCGTGCGGGCCCGCAAGCCCGCCGGCCTCTGAGGAGCACCACATGGATCGTGTGGCGCGCGGGTTGTCCTTTCTGGACCGGTATCTGACGTTCTGGATTTTCGCCGCGATGACGGCTGGAATCCTGGCCGGGTACGCCTTGCCGGGGGCCATCCGGGTGGTCACCGCGTTCCAGGCGGGGACAACGTCGATTCCCATCGCGGCGGGCCTCATCCTCATGATGTACCCGCCTCTCGCCAAGGTCCGGTATGAAGAGATGGGCGCGGTTTTCCGCAACCGCAAAGTGCTTGTGCTTTCGCTGGTGCAGAACTGGGTGGTGGGGCCGGTGCTGATGTTCGTGCTCGCCGTCGTTTTCCTGCGCGGCTATCCGGAATACATGGCCGGCCTGATTATGATCGGCCTCGCCCGCTGCATTGCCATGGTGATCGTGTGGAACGAACTGGCGCGCGGCAACAGCGAGTACGCCGCCGGCCTGGTCGCTTTCAATTCCGTTTTCCAGGTGCTCTTCTATTCGGTGTACGCCTGGATCTTCGTCACCCTGCTGCCCCGCTGGCTGGGCCTGCACAGCATGGTGGTGAACATTTCCATCGGGGAGATCGCACGCAGCGTTTTCATCTATCTCGGCATTCCGTTCCTGGCCGGGATGGCCACGCGCTTCACCGCCCTGCGACTGCGCGGCCGCGAGTGGTACGAGTCGCGCTTCATCCCGCGCATCAGCCCGATCACACTGGTGGCGCTGCTGTTCACCATCGTGGTGATGTTTTCGCTGAAGGGCGAGTACATTATCCGCCTGCCGCTCGACGTGCTCCGCATCGCGGCGCCGCTGCTGCTTTACTTCGTGGCCATGTTTCTGGTCTCCTTCTGGATGGGGCACCGGCTCGGAGCCGGATATTCCAAAACTGCTACGCTGTCATTCACCGCCGCCAGCAACAACTTCGAACTGGCCATCGCGGTGGCGGTGGCGGTGTTCGGCATCGGGTCGGGCGCCGCATTTGCGGCAGTCATCGGGCCACTGGTGGAGGTGCCCGCGCTGATCGGGCTGGTTAACGTCTCCCTGTGGTTCCGAAAACATTGGGCCTGGATGCCGGAGGAGGTGAACGATGCTGCGAGCGCTCATTCTTTGCACGGGTAACTCGGCGCGCAGCCAGATGGCCGAGGGCCTGCTACGTCATATGGCGGGGGACCGCTTCGAAGTCCACTCGGCTGGAACAAGGCCGGGGACCGTGCGGCCCGAGGCGATCGTCGTGATGCGGGAGATCGGCATCGACATCTCCGGCCATCGCTCCAAGCACGTGGAAGAGTATGCCGGACAGCAATTCGATTTTGTCATCACGGTGTGCGACAACGCCCGCGAGGCGTGCCCCGTGTTTCCGGCCGGCGCGACCCACATTCACTGGAGCTTCGAAGATCCCGCGGCCGCCACGGGATCCGAAGAGCACCGCCTGGGCGAGTTCCGGCGCATTCGCGACCAGATCGCCGGCCGCCTGGAGGATTTCTTGAAGCGACCGGGCGAATGATAGTCCTGGTAAGCTCGCGAAGCTAGTGAACCACCGCGGCGGCGCATCCCGGAAGGGCCGCCGCCGGGCCCGTCGGGCACGCTGCCTGCAATAGCGCGGGGTTCGGATTGTTGATGCAGGTCGGATGGCCGAAGCCGCTGGCGCTTACCGGGTGGCCGTGGGCGTCCGGAGCGATGTCCTGAATCATGTTGTCGGTGCCTCCCGGAGCGACGCCCGACGGCACGCGGTCGAGATTCAGCAGGTGCCGCACTTTCCACGCCACCACGTGATCGGTGCAGGACGTATCGCCGCTGACTCCGAGCGCGCCGATCAGTTTGCCGGCCGCGGTGTACAAGGCGAGTCCGCCGCCGAACACGTTCTGACCGCCGATCTTCTCTCCCACCATGTAATCGTTCGGCTCGCCATAATGGGCGGAATTGCCGCCGTACGCGACATCCGTATCCACGGGATTGCTGTGCTGCAGCCCGTACAAGCTGCCGCCCGGCTGCACTGCCGAATAAAGGTTGGCGGTGGATAGCGCCAGCCCGGGAAAGATTCCGGCGCTGCCGGCAGGCAGGCTGAGCGAGTTAGCGGTGTTCGCCTTCTGCGCGGAAATCGCGCGGCTCGCCGGCCACTGGTCGCCGCGGTCGTTACCCGAAAAGACCACGTCACATACTTCGCCGTCCCGGTTGACCACAGTGGCCCACATATTGTTATCGAGTCCGCCGTTGGGCTCGCCCGGCTGCACCACCACGGTTTGAAGGGCAGCGCGCAACGCCGCGTGAGAAGGCAAGTCCCGGCACGAACTCGATCCCTGGGCGAACGCGAGCAGGGGCGCGGAGAACAGGCACATGAAGTTCGTAAATCGAAGAATTTGGATCGACACGACAGCTCCTTTGCTCCAGCGAGTATATTGCGGGCGAGGAATATTTCTGAGCGAACGGCGGTCCGGACCGGCAGCCAACGTACGGTTCGCTACTCTTCCATCTCGCCCTGCCCCACTTTGAGCACGGCCAGGAATGCTTCCTGCGGAATCTCGACGCGGCCTACGCGCTTCATCCGCTTCTTGCCTTCTTTTTGCTTTTCGAGCAGTTTGCGCTTGCGCGAAATGTCGCCGCCGTAGCACTTGGCGAGCACGTTTTTGCGCATCGCCGAGATCGTTTCGCGCGCCACGATCTTATTGCCGATGGCCGCCTGCAGCGCTACCTCGAACATCTGCCGCGGAATCAGGCGCCGAAGCCGCGAAATCAGTTCCTTGCCGCGGTCATAGGCGAAATCGCGGTGCACGATCATGGAGAGCGCATCCACCGGTTCGCCCGCCACCAGCACGTCCAGCCGCACCATGGGCGAAACCCGGTACCCGGCCAGGTGGTAGTCGAGCGACGCGTAGCCGCGCGACACCGATTTCAGCCGGTCGTAAAAATCGAGCACGATCTCGTTCAGCGGCAGTTCGTACAGCAGCATGACACGCCCGCCGCCGAGGTACTCGAATTTCTTCTGCGCCCCGCGCTTTTCTTCCAGCAGCTTCAGAATGCCCCCGAGGTATTCTTCCCGGGTGATCACGCTGGCGTCGATGATCGGTTCTTCGATCTGCTTGATCTCGGACGGGTCCGGGAACTTCGTCGGATTGTCCACCTCTACCAGAACTCCGTCCGTGGTCGTGATGCGGTAGCGTACGCCGGGCGCGGTGGTGATCAGGTCGATGTTGAACTCGCGCTCCAGCCGCTCCTGCACGATTTCCAGGTGCAGAAGGCCGAGAAAGCCGCAGCGGAAGCCGAAGCCCAGCGCCACCGAGTTCTCCGGCTCGAAGCTAAACGCGCTGTCGTTCAGACGCAGCTTTTCGAGAGCGTCGCGCAGCAGCCCGTGTTCGTGCGACTCCACCGGATAGAGCCCGGCAAAGACCATCGGCTTGATCTCTTCGAATCCCGGCAGAGGCTGGGCGGGTGGATTCTCGTGATCGACGATGGTGTCGCCGATTTTCGCGTCGGAGACCGTCTTGATGTTGGCGAACAGGAAGCCGACCTCGCCCGCCGAAAGTTCCTCCGCCGGGGTCGATTTGGGGGCCTGATACCCCAGTCCATCCACGTCGAAGGTCTGGCCGTTCGACCACAGTCGAATTTTCTGACCCAGCCGCAGCCGTCCTTCCACCACGCGCGTCAGGATGATGACGCCGCGGTAGGTGTCGAACCAGGAGTCGAAAATCAGCGCGCGCAAGGGCGCGTCCGGCGAGCCCTTCGGCGGAGGCACCAGGTGGACGATCGCCTCCAGAATCTCGTGCACCCCGGTCCCCTGCTTCGCGCTCGTCAGCACCGCGTCGCGCGCGTCCAGGCCGATAATGGTTTCGATCTGCTCCCGGATTCGTTCCGGTTCCGCGGCCGGCAGGTCGATCTTGTTGATCACCGGGATGATTTCCAAATTGTGGTGCAGTGCGAGGTAGGTGTTGGCGAGGGTTTGAGCCTCGACTCCCTGGCTCGCATCCACCACCAGCAGCGCGCCCTCGCAGGCCTGCAAGCTGCGCGAAACTTCGTAGGAGAAGTCCACGTGCCCGGGAGTGTCGATCAGGTTGAGCTGGTATTCGTGGCCGTCGTCGCCAATATAGGTGAGCCGCACCGCGTGGGCTTTAATGGTGATGCCGCGCTCCCGCTCCAGGTCCATCGAGTCCAGCACCTGCTCCATCATCTCGCGCTGGGAAAGTGCGCCGGTCACTTCGAGCAGGCGGTCGGCCAGCGTCGACTTGCCGTGATCGATGTGCGCAATGATAGAAAAATTGCGGATGAATTCGCGATCCATGCGGGTGTTGGGGGTCTCAACCGATTATCCCACAAGGAGAAGCGCGATACGTCCGATGCTACACTATTCAGGAATGCCGTACCACGATATCCTGTTTGAGGCGGACGACGCGGGCATTGCGCTCGTCACCGTCAACCGCCCGGACAAGCGAAATGCCCTGTCGCGGGGCGTGGTGGCGGAACTCAAAGATGCGTTCGACACGGTGGCCGGCGACGCCGGTTTGCGAGGTGCGATTCTGACCGGCGCCGGCAGCAAGGCTTTCGTCGCAGGCGCCGACATTGCCGAACTGGCGGCCATGAATCCGCTCGAAACCAGGGACTACGCGCTGGCGGGGCAAGCCGTTTTCCGCATGCTGGAAACGGCGCGGAAACCGTGGGTTGCGGCCGTCAACGGGTATGCGCTGGGCGGCGGACTGGAACTCGCAATGGCGTGCGCGGTCCGGTTCGCTTCCGACAATGCGGACCTCGGGCAGCCCGAGGTAAAGCTCGGGTTGATTCCCGGATTCGGCGGCACGCAGCGCCTTCCGCGCCTCGTAGGCCGCGGCCGGGCACTGCAAATGCTGCTCTCGGGCGACGCCGTCAGCGCCGCCGAAGCGCATCGCATCGGCCTGGTCAACGCGGTGGTCCCGCAGTCTGAACTCATCTCCTATTGCCGGACTTGGCTGGCCAAGGCGTTATCCAACGCCCCGGTCGCGCTGGCCATGACCATGCAGGCCGTCGATACGGGCCTCGAGACGGACCTCGAAACCGGCTTGCGATTTGAGGCCGCCGCCTTCGGCCTGTGCGCGGCCACCAGCGATTGCAAGGAAGGGACACGCGCATTCCTTGAAAAAAGGCGCGCCGTCTTCACGGGAAATTAGATATGCCAAGAGTCATTGAAGGGCAGCTATCGGCCGCCGGGCTGCGGTTTGCCATCATCGTCAGCCGGTTCAACAGCTTCATTACCGAGCGCCTGCTGGGCGGCGCCCTGGACGCGCTTGCCCGCACTGGAGCCAGCGAAGACCAGATCGACATCATCAAGGTGCCCGGCTCCTGGGAGGCGCCCATGGTTGCCGGCGAGGCAGCCCGGCAGCACCGTTACGATGCAGTCATCTGCCTGAGCGCTGTCATCCGCGGAGAAACGCCGCACTTCGACTACGTAGCCGCGGAAGCGGCCAAGGGCATCGCGCACGTGGCCTCGGAAACGGGCGTTCCGGTGGCCTTTGGCGTGCTTACTACGAATACGTTGGAACAGGCCATCGACCGCGCCGGCGCCAAGGGTGGCAATAAGGGCTTTGACGCCGCCATGACGGCCATCGAAATGGCGAACCTTTTGAAAGCGCTGCGGACAACCTCCTGATGCCTTCACGCCGCAAATCCCGGCAACGCGCTCTTCAGATCCTCTTCCTGTGGGATGCCCGCAGGCAGCCGGTGGAGGACGCGATCCGGGCCTATTACGAAACGCTCTACTCCGAGGAGCAGCCGGATCACGATCCGTTCGTTGACGACCTGGTACGCGGCACGGTTGACCACCTGGGGGAGGTGGATGACCGCATCTCCCGCCACGCCGAACACTGGCGGATGGAGCGGATGCCGGCCGTCGACCGGAACATTTTGCGGCTCGCGGTGTACGAAATGGTCCATGGAGGAACCCCCGCGGCGGTGGCCATCGACGAAGCCCTGGAGCTCGCCCGAAAGTTCTCCCACGAAGAATCCGTTCAGTTTCTTAATGGTGTGCTGGACGCCATTCACCGCGAAATACCCGTTGCACGCGGTCAAGGGTAATTTCCGTAGCCTCGGGGGGCCTTGCCGCGTCTAATCAAAAAGGTAAGGTATACTTTCGAGGAAGAGAGACGTTCCTGCATGGCCGGAAAAAGGCACTCCCTGCTGGTGGTAGTTTTAATCGTAACTGTCTGTTCCGTTCTGGGAGGCCTGTACGGGCCCAGAATTCCGGTGGCATCCGCCGCCTCCACCGACGAGGTCCGCCTCGGCAAGGACATCGAGAAGTTCACCAGGTTTTATGGGCTGGTGGATCAGAATTTCGCCGATCCCTTGGACCCGGACAAAGCCATTTACAAGGGTGCCATCCCGGGCATGCTCCGTACCCTCGATCCTCACTCCAATTTTTTCGATCCGAAAGCCTACCGCGAATTACGCGACGAGCAGAAAGGCACGTACTTCGGCGTCGGCATGCATGTGGCGATGCGGGGGGGCAAAACGGTGGTGGTGGCGCCGTTTCCGGGCAGTCCGGCCTACAAGGCAGGTTTGCGTCCGGGCGACATCATTTCTTTTGTCAATGACAAACCCACTGATAACCTGAACACCACCGAAGTGGCGGACCTGCTCAAAGGGCCTCGGAATACCAGCGTCAAAATCACTGTGTCCCGCGAGGGCGCGCCCGACTACGTCACTTTCAACGTCACCCGCGACGAGATCAGCCGCAAGAGCGTCCCGGACGCGTTCTGGCTGAAACCCAATATCGCGTATGTCAAGATTCTGAGCTTCGGAGAAAACACGGTTCGCGAGCTGGACGAGAACCTGCGGCGGCTGGGCGAGAACAACATGCAAGGCATGGTCCTGGACCTGCGCGGCAATCCGGGAGGCCTGCTCAACGCCGGGGTGGCGGTGGCGGACCGGTTCCTCCAGCGCAACCAGTTGATCGTTTCCCACCACGGCCGCTCCTCACCCGAGAAGCCGTACATCGCGCGCAACGGCAATCATGGCCGCGAATACCCCATCGTAGTGCTCGTAGACCGCTTTTCGGCCTCCGCCGCGGAGATCGTGTCCGGGGCTCTGCAGGACCACGACCGGGCCTGGATCCTCGGTGAAACCACGTTCGGCAAGGGACTGGTGCAGACGGTTTTCCCGCTCGGCGACAGCACCGCGCTGGCCCTGACCATCGCCCACTTCTACACCCCCAGCGGCCGGCTGATCCAGCGCGATTACAGCAACAAGTCGTTCTACGACTACTATTACAACGATCACTCGGACGCCCGGAATCCGATGGACGTGAAGATGACCGACAGCGGACGGACGGTCTACGGCGGCGGCGGCATCACGCCGGATGAGAAGGTGGAAACCCCCAAACTCGATCCTCTGCAAACCGAACTGCTGCGTGCCCAGTTATTCGCGTTCACGCGCGCATGGTTCGCCAAGAACAGCACCGACCTGCCCAAGGGATGGCTGCCGGATGCCAAGGTGCTTGATGCGCTGCACGATTACCTGGTGGACAAAGACGTCAAGTTCGCGGAAACCGATTTCCTCAAAGACCGCGACTGGACGCGGCGCTACCTGGCCAGGGAAATGTACATCTACGCTTTCGACGAGGATTCGAGCGACCGCATCTTCGCGCAGACCGACCCGGCCGTGTTGAAAGCCATCGACGCGATGCCCAAGGCCGTAAGCCTGGTCGAGAACGCTCACAAGATAATCGTGGAGCGCATGAACGGACGGACCGGCAAGCCTGCCGTCGCCCAGCGGCAGTAGACGCGCACGGCTCGAAGAAGTGGACAGGCCCGGAGGGCGCGTCCTACCATCAGTACTTGAACCCCGATCCGCAGATTGTCATTCTGGACGCGGGCGGCCAGTATACGCACCTGGAAGCCCGCAAAGTTCGTGAGCTCGGCGTGTATGCCGAGGTTCGTCCCAGCGAAACACCGGCCGCGGCGCTCGGCTCCGCGCGCGGCCTGATTATATCCGGCGGTCCCAGCAGCGTCTACGACCCGGGCAGCCCTACGGTGGATCCTGCCATTTTCGAAACCGGGCAGCCGGTCCTCGGAATCTGTTACGGCCAGCAACTCATGGCGAAACTGTTGGGCGGGGAGGTTCGCAAGGGCGATAAGGGCGAGTACGGCCTCGCCACCCTGGAACTCGAGGAACGCGCGGACCCCATGTTCGCGGGCCTCGCCGGCTCCCAGCAGATCTGGATGAGCCACCGGGATACGGTGGGGGATCTTCCCGAAGGGTTCTCGGTCGCCGGCCGCACGGATACCTGCGCGGTGGCCGCCATCGCCGCTCCGGCGCGCAAGCTCTACGGGCTGCAGTTTCACCCCGAAGTGGTCCATACGGCGCGCGGCCGCGAATATCTTCGCAACTTCGTGTTCAACGTCTGCGGCTGTACGGCGGATTGGGATCCGCGCCACCGCGCGCCGCTGCTCGAAGAGGAGATCCGGGCCTGCGCCGGATCGCGGAACGTGTTTTTCTTCGTCAGCGGCGGCGTGGATTCCACAGTGGCCTTCACGCTCTGCACACGGGCGCTCGGGGCCGACCGTGTGCGCGGCGTCTACGTGGACACCGGTCTCATGCGCGAAGGCGAAACCGATTTCGTCCGCCGCATGGCCGGCGTGACCGTGGAGCATGCCCGCGAGCCGTTCCTGACCGCCCTGGCCGGCATCACCGACCCGGAGCGGAAGCGCCACGCCATCGGCGAGGAATTCGTACGCGTGCAGGAGCGCATCATCGAATCCCGCCACCTTTTGGACGAACACTGGATACTCGGCCAGGGCACGATCTATCCCGACACCATCGAATCCGGCGGCACGGCCAAAGCGGCGGTGATCAAAACGCATCACAACCGCGTGGCAGGCATCCAGAAGCTGATCGATGCCGGACTGATCGTGGAGCCGCTGAAGTCGTTCTACAAGGACGAGGTGCGGGAAGTGGGGCGCGAGTTGGGTCTTCCCGCGGAGTTGCTCGACCGCCATCCGTTCCCCGGTCCGGGCCTGGCGATCCGCTGTCTCTGCTCCGAATTCGACGCGCCGGTCCGGTCCACACCCGACGGTTTCGTGATCCCGGTGAATTCGGTCGGGGTCCAGGGCGATTCGCGGAGCTACGCCCCCGTGCTGGCCATCGATTCACCGGACCACGCCCGCGCCACCGGCCTGATCAACCGTCTGCCGGGCGTCAACCGCGTGGTGGCGATGCTGGCCTCCCGCGCTCCCATCGCCGATCTTCAGGTTCGCGCCTGCTCCCTGACACCCGAGCGCCTCGACCTGTTGCGCACCGCCGACGCGGTGGTACGCCGCCTGTCGCAGCAGAGCGGCTACGATCGACGGATCTGGCAATTCCCCGTGATCCTCATTCCTCTGGGCACCGCCGAACGACCCGAATCGATCGTGTTGCGTCCCGTCGATTCGGTGGACGGCATGACGGCACAGTCCGTTCCGCTCGACGTCGAGCTGCGCGATCGCATGTGTTCCGAATTGTTGGAACTCGACGGAATCGCCGCGGTGCTGTACGACCTCACGCACAAGCCGCCGGGCACCATCGAGTGGGAATGAGTTCCGACTAATTAGCCGGGGGCAGTTTCACTTCCAGGCCGGAATCGTGATTCAGTCTTTCGGTGAGGTCCCGGTCGATTAGTGAAACCGAGGCTTGGTTGTGGACGTTGCCGGTGGTGAAGTAGTGCAGCGTCTCGCCCTCCACCCAGTACGCCACCGCCGCGTAAATGCTGTGGTCTTTGAACGCGATCATGTAGTGGGACGGCTCGGACATGCGCGCGGGTTCCACCATCTGCTCGCGCACCGGCGGCTCATAAATCGACATGGGCTGTTGCTGCTGGGCGTAGCTCGCGTCGGATGGATACTGCACGATCACCGGCGTCGCCTGCTGCGGCGGATAGATGACGGTGACGTTGGCCGGTTGCTGCGGGGGCGCTTGCAGGTAGGGATTGTCGTAGTAGCCCGATCCCACGTAAACCGGGTACGCATAGACCACCGTGTTCCCGCCGCGCGACCTGCCCGGGTACTGCCCCGGACGGTTCTGCATCGGAGGACGGCCTTGCGTAATCGCGCCGAGCCGTGTGGCGAAGTTCGTATCTGTGACGGAGAACGGAATCGAGGGAATCGCGATCTGCGGATTTCCGCCCGCCGGGTACACGACGCTGCCGGTGGTTCGCTGGATACCCCGCATAGCCGAAGTGCCGCCGGGAAACACCACGCTGCCGAACCCGCGAGTGACCCCGGGAGTGTTCACGTAACCCGACCGGTTCTGCGCCAAAACCGTGCCCGCCAAAAGAACAAGAATGCCGATAGTCCTAACCGTCCGCATCTAGCTCTCCCCCTGCCCTGCATTGTACCGCTTTGTAGTTTCCCTGGTATTTGGCTTATGGAACCAGGGATAACACCGATGGTTAACATGATACATTAGGACCGGAGAATCCGATTAGTGCGTTACCGTACGGCTTACCGTGAAATGGCGCGCAACTCGATCTGGTTCCGGCTGAGCCCAGCGCGCATCACCCTGGCGATCGCTTTCTGTTCTTGCGCCGGCCTTTTTCTCCTGGCGGAGCATCTTCCCCACCGGGGCCGGGGTGCCGAAAACGTCGCCGCGTCCGGGGGCGCCACGCCGAAGACATCGGACGGACATGCATTGCCCGCCGGCCGAACGAACTCCCCTTCAGCCCCAGCGGACTCGGCCCGTACCGGCGCTCCGGCTCCGCTGACTTCTCCGCTTCCGCTTTACGGAAATGCCGAAGATCCAGGTCTGCCGGCTTCCCGATACGAGGCGAAACCGCGTGACCCGTTTGAAGCCTACTGGCAGCCACTCCTGGCTGGACAACGGCCTCCAGGCGGATTCCAGCGGAGCGGGAAGAAGCCAGCCGGGATGGGCGGCGCCGGGCCCGGCAGCGGCGGCAGAGGCGCGAGTCCGGCTGATGGTCCGACCCGCAGGTCGATCCCGCAACGCTTTTCAAACCGTCGCGCCTGGCCGGCAGCCCGTCGGGCATCGTGGGCGGGACGTTCCCGCGCGCTCACCTTTCTGCCGCGAGGCGCGAGGGCTTTTTCGCCTCCCCCGCTTCGGGCGATTGGACGGATTTCCATCACTCGGCCGGGCTGTATGACCTTGCCGCTGCGGCGAACCCGAAGCCTTGGCAGGAGGGCACGATGGAGGCGCTTGGGAATGGGGATGCCGGCGCGGCGGATTACCCGTCGCTCGATCTGCTTTCTTTAGAGCCTCCCCCGCCCCCGGATGGCGTGCCCGGCGGCTTAGCGTTGCCGGTCGGCGGGTTGGTGGGGGGTTCCGATCCCGTGCCCGAGCCGGGGAACATCCTGGTTCTGGCGGCGATTTTCTTAACGGCCCTGCTGTCCAGGCGTTTTCCACTCATTTTCAAACGCTTGGGGGTTGTTGCCGGGCGCCGCCAAGCATTATAGTTTGTGTTGTACGAATGAATATTCCGAACGCATTAACGATCCTCCGGATATTCTTCGTTCCCCTTCTGGTCGCCGCCCTCGTCCAGGAAAACGGCTCGGTCTCACTCGGTTCCGTGCCGCTGACCAACGAATGGCTGGCGCTCGCGATCTTCCTCGCCGCCGCCGGAACCGATCTGCTGGACGGCTATCTGGCGCGGCGCTGGAAGCAGGTGACTACCATCGGCACGCTGCTCGACCCCATCGCCGACAAACTGCTCATTTCGGCCGCGCTGATTTCCCTGGTGCAGGTTCGGATGCTGCCCGGTTGGATGGCTATCTTGATCATTGGAAGGGAGTTCGCCGTTACCGGCCTGCGCAGCATCGCGGCCGCCGAAGGCTACACCATCAAGGCCAACGACCTCGGTAAAACCAAGATGGTGTCCCAGGTGATCGCCATCTCGTGGATGCTCATCGCCGTCCGCCATCCGCAACTGCACTTCTCGGCCATGCTGTTGATGTGGGGGGTGGTTCTTTTTTCGGTCCTATCCGCAGTCAGCTATTTCCGGAAGTTCTGGCGCAAGGTGGACGAGCGGATTAAGAACCGTCGCCGCCGTGAACTGCTGATCCTCGAACGAAAGCGGCAGAAAGCGTTGCGCCGTCAGCGCGGCTCCTCGGCAGCCGGCCCTTTGGCTGCCGGCACGATGTGGAAACCTCCGGAAGTGAACTGAACCGTCCGGACCTGGCCTTTCGGTCCCATCGCTCCCAGATCTTTCCCGTTCAGGCTGACGTTGATGCCGCCGGCATTTCCGAACCGCAAGAGCAGCGAGTTGTCCGCTTCGACCGTCCGCGTCTCGTTTTCGTCCAGAGTGCCGGAGAACAGGTATTTTCCATCGGCGCGGGCGAGCACCCAAACCGGTTCGTCAGCCGACAGTCGCACCTTGACGGCGTTTTGCTGGCCGGCGCTGGCCGGCGGCGCTGCGGTTTCAGCCTCGGTGCGGGCCGCCTCGCCGCTGGCTCCGGAGGCTTCCGGACGGGACCCTTCCCCTGTTGCAGGGGTTTGCGCGGTTTGGGCCGGCGCTTCCGTCGGGGGCGTGGGTACGGAGGGTGGAGCCGCAGTTGGCGGATTCACCGCCACCGCGGGCGGTCTCGCAGCCACCTGGATCGCGGCCGCGGTGCGCTGCCGTTGCCACCACGCATATACCGCCGAGCAGGCCACCATCACAACCACGACTCCCGCCAAAGCCGGCAGGGTCGAACCCCATTGAAAGCGGCGCTCTCCCACCTGGTGCCACTTTTCCACAGGGGGCACGTGGATGCCCTCGAGCACACCTTTCGATTGCGGCTTGGAAGGCGCTTCGGCCAGCGCCGGTTCGCTCGCGCGCTGCACTTCCGCCCCCAGTTCCTGCTCGTTCAAACCCAACATGCGGGCATACTGGCGCACGAAACTCTTCGCAAAAACCGGACCGGGCAGGCGCTCAAACCGCTCCTCTTCGATCGCTTCAAGGAAGCGCTTCGAGATCCGCAGTTCGGCCGAGATCTGTTCGAGTTCGAGATTACGCCGGAGGCGCTCGCGCCGCAGCGTCTCCCCAACCGAGGTCATACGGAAGTCCTCTTCCCCTGGGGCTCTTAAGTCTATAGTATTACAGGAACGGCAGAGCACGTGCTCGTTTAGTGCGCTACCTCGCCGGATGCCGGCGGGTTCGGTACGTACCCGCGCACTCGACAATCACCTGCTAGCATATTCGGTTGATCTCCGTCGTGGTGGTGAACTGGAACCGTAAGGAGCTGCTCCGCGCCTGCCTGAACTCGCTGGCACGCCAGACGGGGGCGGAATTCGAAACCATCGTGGTGGACAACGGATCGAGCGACGGATCGGCCGAGCTCGCGGAACACGAATTCGCCGCGCGCGTGATCCGAAATCGCGAAAACCGGGGCTTCTGCGCCGCCAACAACCAGGGCATCGCCGCGGCCGCGGGAGATTTCATCGCTTTGCTGAACAACGACGCCGAGGCGGAACCGGGCTGGCTGGCGGCCCTGCATTCGGCCTGCTCGCGGCACCCCCAGGTAGGCATGGCCGCCAGTAAAATCCTGGTCTGGGAGGATCCGGCCCGCATCGATAAAGCCGGCCACCTCATCTTTCCCGACGGTCAGAATCGGGGGCGGGGAAGCGGTGCGCTGGACCGGGGGCAGTTCGACCGCGAGGAGGAGGTTCTGTGGCCGGATGGCTGCGCGGCTATGTACCGGCGGAGCATGCTCGAGCAGATCGGCGGCTTCGACGAGGATTTCTTCGCCTATGGCGATGACGCCGAACTGGGGCTGCGGGCCCGCATCGCCGGCTGGCGGTGCATCTACACGCCGCTGGCAGTGGTTCGCCACCATCGCGGCTCCACCCTCGGCAAGCAGTCCGCGCGCCGGCTGCAACTGATCGAGCGGAACCGCGTGCTGCTTGCCTGCAAGCTGTTTCCCTGGAGCCTGTTATGGCTGAACCCGCTGTTCTTCGCCATTCGCCTCGCGGCCGGAATCGTGTCCGCCCGTCGCGGCACGGGGGATACTGCTTATTTTCCGGGGCTGAAGGGCAAGTGGATGATGGCAAGGGCCCTGATTTCAGCGGATTTCCAGGCACTGAGGCTGCTTCCGCGAATGCTGGCCAAGCGGCGCGAAATGGCCCGCTGGCGGAAACTCTCCGCCGCCGAGGTCCGCCGCCTGATACTCAGCCACCGGCTCGGGCTCGGAGAACTGGCGTGAGCACCTGCCTGCTGTGCGGGAGCCACGCGTTGGTTCCGCTTTTCCGCGCTTCCGACCGCCTTTACCACACCACCACGCGCGAATTTGCGGTGGTGCGCTGCGGCGAATGCGGACTGCTTCGGCTCGATCCGCCGCCGTCACCCGCCGAATTGAGCCGCTACTATCCGGAAAACTACTGGTTCGCCCCGGACGAAACGGCCGCCAGCCGCATGGAGGAAGCTTACCGCCGCCTGGTGCTGCGCGACCACGTGAGCTTCGTCGCTCGCGCGCTTCGCGACTCCGGCGGGAGCGGACCCCTGCTCGACGTGGGCTGCGGCGGCGGGCTGTTTCTCGGCATGATGCGGGAGCGCGGGTTCCGTGTCCTGGGCCTCGATTTCTCGCCTTCCGCCGCCGCGATCGCCTGGAAGCGCCAGCAGGCGCCCACGGTCTGCGCGATGCTGGAGAACCCGCCGTTCCGCGCCGGTGCGGTGGGCGGAATCACGATGTTCCACGTTCTCGAGCACCTTTACAACCCCAGAATCTATCTCCAGGAGGCTCACCGCCTTCTGGAACCCGGCGGCCGCCTCGTGGTGCAGGTCCCAAATGCCGCTTGCTGGCAGTTCCACCTGCTCGGCCGGGCCTGGAACGGCGTGGACGTGCCGCGCCACCTGTTCGACTTTCGCGCCCGCGACGTTGAGGCGCTGCTCACAGGCTGCGGCTTCGAGGTGCTTCGGCTGAAGCATTTCTCCCTACGCGATAATCCGGCCGGCCTTGCCAGCAGCCTGGCGCCGTCTCTCGATCCCATGGCCCGCCGCGTCCGAAGATTGCCCGAGAGCCCCGCCGCGCGCCTCGCGAAGGACCTGCTCTACCTGGCGCTGGTGACTGCGGCCCTGCCCTTCACCGCGGTCGAGGCCGCCTTCCGCGCCGGTTCCACCGTAATGATCGAGGCGCGCCGCCGATGAGATACACCGGCCTCGCTTACCGCCTTCCCCGGCCGCTCCGCCGGCACATCCTGCACTTCGAAACCGAAATTGACGACGCTCTGGCGGACTTCGCCCGCTCCCTTCCCCGCGGCACGCGGGTGCTGGACGCAGGCGCGGGCGAGGGCCAATACGCCCACCATTTCGACCATCACCGCTATGTTGGCGTGGACCTCGGCGTCGGCGACTCCGCCTGGGACTACAGCCGGCTGGACGCCCGCTCGGACCTGACCGCCCTGCCATTCCGCTCCGGAGCCTTCGACGCCGCCATCCACATCGTCACCCTCGAGCATCTCCGGGAGCCTGCCCGCGCACTTTGCGAGCTTTCCCGTTCACTCGCTCCCGGCGCCCTCCTGCTGCTGGCGGCGCCGCACGAGTGGGAGGTCCACCAGGCGCCTCACGATTATTTTCGCTACACCCGCTACGGACTCCGGCACCTGCTCGAGAAGGCGGGCTTCGAGGTGCTGGAGATCCGGCCTGCCGGAGGCTACTTCCGGCTATTGGCAAGGCGCCTGCTGAACGGTCTACAATTCTTTGCAGGCGGCATTCGCTGGCTCGGGTTCGTCCCGGCCGCGATTCTGCTTGTGCCGCCCGCGCTCGTCATTCCCCTGTTCGACGCGCTCGATCGGGACTGCAATTTCACCCTGGGCTACATCTGCAAGGCGCGCAAAGCCGCGGATCCCGCGAAAGGTAATCATTGGACGGAGTCATCGTAGTCGATAAGCCCGAGGGTTGGACTTCCCACGACGTGGTGAGCAAGATGCGCCGCATCGCCGCCACGAAAAGGATCGGGCATTTGGGAACCCTGGACCCGATCGCGACCGGCGTGCTGCCGCTGGTCATCGGGCGCGCCACGCGGCTGGCGCAGTTCTATACCCGCACCGATAAGATCTACGAAGGGACCGTGCGCTTCGGCTGGTCCACCCTGACCTACGACCGCGCCGGCGAGCCTTCCAGCGAACGGCGCGATGTGACGCTCGTTCCCGAGGAACTCGAGGTCATGCTGGAGCCGTTTCGGGGCGAGTTCCTGCAGACCCCGCCTCCGGTTTCCGCCAAGAAGGTTGACGGACGCCGCGCCTACGAGCTGGCGCGCAAATCCATCGCGGTGGAACTCGAGCCGGTGCCGGTGCATGTCTACGAGTTGATCGTGCTGGAGGTGCAAGGCTGCGACGTGCGCCTGCGGGCGCACTGCTCGGGCGGCACGTACATGCGCTCTATCGCGCACGACCTGGGGGCGGCCGCGGGTTGCGGCGCCCATCTCCACGACCTGCGGCGGGTGGCCAGCGGCGAGTTCGAGCTTTCGCACGCCAGAACCATCCCCCAACTCGAGCGGCTGGCCGCCGACGAGCGCCTGATCGACGCGCTGGTGCCGGCCGCGGAGATGCTCCCCGGCATTCCGACTGTCTTCGTGGACGGCATCACGGCCGCGCAGATCCGCAACGGCCGCAATTTTGCCGCGTCGCCTTTTCGGGCGCAACCGGCGTCGCGGCACGTGAAGGCCGTGACCCGCGAGGGCGAACTGATAGCAATCGGCGAGGCCGTGCTGCCGAATCTGTATCATCCGCTGGTGGTCCTGTAAGTTCCGCATAGTACCTGGCATTTCGTGGCGCGAGAAAAGCGCTTCCCGATCTGCGAGAATGACTTTTGTGCGCAGATGGTGGATCGGTCTGGGTCTGGCGTTCGGGCTGGCTGCCGTTCTGGCCGGGCCGTCGTGGCTCGTCTGGGACGCGCTGCGGCCGAGGCCCTGGGATTCTTCTACCGTCCGCATCCGGTTCGACTCGGTGCGATATGAACGCGCCGGCCTGGTATTCACGTACCTGGTGGAGAACCGGACCTGGCGCGACGCCCGTTTTTTGCCGGAACAGACCCAAATCAAACCCGTACAGGACGACGACATCCCGCCCGCCGGCTACGCCAACCTGCAACTGCCCCTGGACCTTCCCGCGCATTCCGAACAGCGGGTGGAAATCCGGCTGGAGATTCCGAGCCCCCGGTTGCCCGCGCGGCCGCAGCCCGTGTTTGGCGAAGAACAGTTGGTCAAAAAGGAACGGGCTTCGGATGGAGCCGGCCTGTCGATGCTCGGCTTACTGCCGCCCGAGCCGCCGGTGCGGTCGGCGGAAGAATCGCTGCGCGACCTGGACGGCTTCGAACTGGTGGACGAAACCGGCAATGTCCGGCTGCGTTTCCCGCGTGGCTGGTAAGAGCAGCTCGACGGAGCAACACCACGCGCCGCGTGCTATATTTTTGGCACCTGCGATTTACGCCGTGAAGATCCGAATTACGAATCAGACCCGCGATACGGAATTGGCCAGCGCGGCGGACCTGGCCAACACGAGCGCCACGCGCCGCACGGGGCTGCTCAAGCGGGAGAGCCTGGAGCCCGGCGAGGGCCTGTTGATCGTGCCCTGCGAATCCGTGCACACGTTCTTCATGAAGTTTCCCATCGATCTCGTGTACCTGGACAAGAAACGAAAGGTCCTCAAAGTGCGGCACGCGGTTCCGGCGTGGAGGATGTCGGCATGCCTGCGGGCGCACTCCGTCCTGGAATTGCCTGCCGGTACTGCCAGGAAGACCTCAACCGTTCCCGGTGACGTATTGGCCGTCGATAACGTGTGACGCCGCGCGCGAATCAGTCTTTCTTCAGGACGCACACCAGTTCCGCGCCAGCGAAGGAGGTTTTGGCAACGGTCAGGCCAAGCAGCCGGAAACCGGCAGTTCCGGCCTCCTGAAGTTCCTTCTGCATCGTCGAGGTGCGTGAGGTCGCGAGCAGCCGGTATTCGATTCTGGCGGTCGCGATGGTTGTGTCCTTCTCGAGGATAATCGCCACCTCGGCGCCGGCGATGCCGGACTGGAACACCGTCTGGCCGCGGTACTCGAAGCCCTCGTCCCCGAACTGCTGGATCTCTTTCTGCATGGTGGAAGTGCGGGATGTGGCCAGCAGCTTGTATGCCCGCTTTTGCGGCGGAGCGGCCGGGTCCTTCCACATCACCACCACCACTTCCTTGCCGCCCATGGCGGTTTGCCCGCCCATCACATCGGAAAAAACGAAGCCGTCGGCTGCTGCTTCGTTCATTTCCTTCTCCATGGTGGACGTGCGGATGGTGGAGAGCACGCGGTAATCGTAGGTCGCACCCGGCAGGGAAACACCCGCAGCGGCGAGCAGAAGCAGACCGGAGAGGATACGCATTTTCATGAGCAGAACGACGATACCATACGGGCCGGGAATGGGCGAATACAGACGGGCGCGCTAGAATGGCTCGGAGATGCAACTGCCCGCGAGGATCGGCAAATACGAGTTGGAGGAGTTCCTGGGCGGCGGCATGTCGCATGTCTACCGCGCCCGGGATACGGTCATTGGCAGGACCGTGGCCGTCAAAATTCTGACCGAAGCGGGGTGCCAGGACGCGGACACGAAGGCCCGTTTTTTAGCCGAGGCGCAGATGGCCGGAAACATCGCGCACGACAACGTGATGCGGGTCTACGATTTCGGCGAGGACGACCATCACAAGCCGTTCATGGTGATGGAATTCCTGCGCGGCCAGGACCTGCGCCATGCCATCCGCGGTGGATCCACGGGAGACCTCAAGGGCAAATTGAAGATCGCCCTCCAGGTTGCGCGCGCGCTCGAATTCATTCACGCGCAGCGGATCATCCACCGCGACATCAAGCCGGAAAACGTTCACCTCAATTCCGCCGGCGTGGTGAAGCTGATGGATTTCGGTATCGCCAAGACCGAGGGGCTGGGGATGACCCGCGCCGGATACGTGCTCGGCACTCCGTATTACATGTCGCCGGAACAGGTAACCGGGCAGAACATTACGCCGCAGGTGGACGTTTACGCGTTCGGCATCCTGCTGTTCGAATTGATGACGGGACAGAAGCCGATCAACGGCGACACCGTGGAACGGATCTTTTTCAGCATCCTCAACGAACCGCTGAAGGTGGAGCCGTTGACGCAAGCCGGTGCGCCGCAGAGCGTTTGCGACCTGGTGGTGCGCTGCACGGCAAAGAACCCGGCGGAGCGGCCGCAGGGGTTCGCCCCGGTTTGCGCCGACCTGGAACGGATCGTCGCGCTTCACGACGCGCCCACGATGATCCTCGAGGCGAAGCACGAACCGCCCCCGCGTCCGCCCTCGCGTCCACCCTGGATGTGGCCCGCGGTGGGTGCGGCGATCCTGGTGCTCTCGGTGGCCCTCTACTTCGCGCTTCGCGGCAAGCCGGAGCCGCCGGTGGTTCCCGAAAAGCCCGGCTTGGCCCAAACCCTATCCACCCCGAGCGGGGAGATGGTACTGGTGCCCGCGGGTTCGTTTCTCTCCGGCCAAGACAAAAAACCCACTCCGGTTCCGGATTATTATGTGGACCGGACCGAGGTCGCGAATCGCGTGTATGAGGTGTTCTGCCAGGCGACGAACTGGCCGACCCCGAAGGATTTCCCGCGGGATAAGCCGGACTATCCGGTGGTAAACGTCAGCATCTTGGATGCGCAGCAGTTCGCGCGCTGGGCGGGCAAACGGCTGCCCACAGGACGCGAATGGGAGAAGGCGGCCCGTGGAACCGACGGGCGGGAATTTCCCTGGGGGAACGAAAAGGACCCGTCGAAGGCGAACGTTGCCGGAAGCGGGCTGGTGCCGGTGGTTGGCTTCGAGGGCGGCGCCAGCCCGAACGGCGCGCTGCAAATGGTGGGCAATGTCTGGGAACTGGTGTATGAGATGACCCCTCCGGAACCGAAATCGGTGGATGCTTTCAAAAACCTGCTGACCCCTCCGCCCACCGCCAACGAGCCGTGGTACCAGATCCGCGGCCTCTCCTACACCGAACCACTGCAGGACAACCCTTTGTGGGACCACGCCGTGGTCCCGGCGCAGTGGAAGAACCCGAACATCGGATTCCGCTGCGTGAAGGATCCCGGTTAGCAAGGCTGGACCAACGATGCCTCGAGAGAGCGACTCCGACAAGATGTTGCGGCGCACCTGGATCGGCGGCGCCGCCGGCGGAATTGGCGCGTGGCGGCTGGCCGCTCAGACGCGCCGCAAACCAAATTTCCTGTTCATCCTCGCCGACGACCATGCCGGTTACGTGCTGGGATGCGATGGTAACGGGCAGGCGCGCACTCCCAACCTGGACAGGCTGGCCTCCGAGGGAACCCGTTTCGGAGCGCATTATTGTAATTCGCCGGTGTGCACGCCCTCGCGGCAGTCGTTCTTCACCGGCCAGCTTCCCCATTCGGCGGGAGTCACGCTGCTGGGCACTCCGCTTTCCACCGACAAGCCTACCCTCGCCAGGCAGTTTCAGAAAGCCGGCTACCGGACTGCGGTCTTCGGCAAGATGCACTTCAACCGGCCCGGCCAGCCCGGCTTGCACGGCTTCGACATCGCCATGACCGAAGGCGAAATCACCAAAGCCTGGAATGCCGAGGTCAAGCCGCGCCCGGTTCCGCAGGCCGCACGCACCAAGCCCGCGCAGTGGCGTCCGTTTCGCGACCCGGCCCGCATCTGGCTGAATGCCGACAAACTGCCGCTGGCCCGTTTCGAGGAGGAGGCGCGAGGGACCTATATCGCAAGGAAGGCGGTCGAGTATCTCGAAGAGAATCGCGAGCGGCCGTTCGCGTTGTGGACCAGTTTTCAGGAGCCGCACTCGCCTTTCGATTTCCCCCTGGAGGACGCCGCCCTGATGGATGCATCGCGCTTCCGCGTGCCGCGGGTGGGCCCGGAGGACGGCTGGCAGATTCCCAAAATCTTCCGCGATCTCAGCGATGCCGACAAGCAGGGTATCGCGGCCGCCTACTACACGTCGGTGGCCTTTCTCGACCGCAATGTGGGCAAAGTGTTGGATGCCCTGCGACGGCTCAATCTCGACGAAGACACCTTCGTCGTCTACATGGCCGACCACGGCTACGACCTCGGGCAGCATGGCCGCTTCGAGAAACACTGTGGCTACGATCCGGCAATGCGCGTGCCGCTGATCCTGCGGTATCCCGGCCGCATTCGACGCGGTGTGGTGAAGGATCTTACCGAACACATCGACGTGCCGGCCACCATCGTGGATATCATGGGGCTCGATCCGTTGCCCGTGATGCATGGCCGCAGCCTGCGCCCCTACCTGGAGGGACAGCGGATCGAGGGCCGCGATCATATTTTCAGCGAGTACCTGGAAAATGAGGAGGCCTACATACGAACGGCGGAGTGGAAATACATCCTGTGCTCCGGAAAGCGGGCGAGGCTGGACGGGTATGAGGTCGACAACCCCACTCCAGGCCGCTACCGCCGCCTGTACAATTTGAAAAACGATCCGGGCGAGTTTACCGACGTGGCTGCGAAAAACACGGCCTTGGTTTCCCGTTTCGAAGGCTTGATGCTGGACCGTTTTCGCGCCACACATCCGGACCGGGAGGAAGAGCCGCCCCGCCTGAGCCGGGAAGAGGCCATCGAGTTCTACCTGCGGCCCCGGGACCCCGTCCCGCCCGTGCGATAGCGCCCCTCGACGGGGCGGCGGCATCCGGCCGGACCTGCCCGGTTGCTAGAATCGGGAGAGGTTGCCTGTTCTTATGGATCGTTCCGGCCAGACTCCAGCCACTGCGCGTGAGATCATCCAGGAAATCCTGCGAAACATGCGGGAGGGCCTGGAACCGCTGCAGTACTCCATGATCGCGCCGTCGATCTTCCACGTATACCTGCACGCGGACGACATGGAACGGCTGCGGGGCATCCAGTCCCGCATCCTCGAGGAAGCGCGCCGGGCCTTGGACTCGGAGGTGGAATTGCTCAACCGCACCTCTCTCGGAGAACGGCTGAAGATCGCCCGCCGCACCGAGCCGAAGATCGAGATTCCAGAGGCGGGCTGGCAGATTCACCTGCTCGAGAATACCGACGACGGAGTGGAGCCGGGCGATATCGAGGTCAGTTCGGAACTGGCGCTGCCGGCCAAGACGGAGTTCGGCTCGGGCTCGATGACCAAGCGGATCGCAACCCGGCGGAACGTGGCGGCGGTTTCTTCGTCTTATACAGAGGCGACACGCGCGGTGGCATTGCCGGCAGCATCGCCGGCGCCGGTTGCGGCCGTGGCCGCGGCGGCGGCTGAACCGGATGCGGGGAAGGCGTTTGCGACCATCGAGTACGAAGACAATGGCGGCCACAAGAGCTTTCCGGTGACCAAGGATCAGATAGTGGTGGGCCGGGGTGGCCGCGATTATTGGACCGACCTCAAACTGGACACGCTGCCGGACGTTTCCCGCGAGCATTTTCGGCTCCGCCGGGATCCGGCGAGCGGCCGTTTTTATCTCAAGGACCTGAGTCGTCTGGGGACCACCATCAACGGGGAGCCGGCGCCTTCGAGCATCGAGATCGTGGACGGGGAAAAGCGCGACCGCAACGTGGAAGCGCCGGTGCCGGAACAGGCGCGGATCGGCCTGGCAGGGGTGGTTTTCCTCGAGTTTCGAAGCGTATCGAATGGTTAAGACCGGGTTGAAGTCCGCCGGCGGAACGGATGCGGGACGCGTTCGGCGAAATAACGAAGACGCGTGGTACGTGGACGCCGATCGGGGCATTTATCTCGTGGTGGACGGGATCGGCGGCCAGGCTGCCGGCGAAAAGGCGGCGGCCATCGCGGTGGAGCGGGTCCGCGCGCGCCTGGAGCGGCAGACCGGCACCACCGAACAGCGCATCCGGGAAGCCATCGCCATGGCCAACAACGAGATTCTGCGCGCCTCGCGCACGAACCCGGAATGGCTGGGCATGGCTTGTGTCCTTACCTTGCTCGTCATAGAAGACGGGTCCGCGGTATTCGGCCATGTGGGCGATTCGCGGCTTTACAAGGTGCGGGGCGGTGAAATCCGGAAGTTGACGCACGACCATTCACCGATCGGCGAGCGCGAAGACAAGCGCGAACTGACGGAAGCCGAGGCCATGCGGCACCCCCGGCGCAACGAAGTGTTCCGGGATGTCGGATCGGAACATCATGAGCCCGACGATCCGTCTTTCATCGAGGTGGGACGCTTCAAATTGGAGCCCGATTCCGCGCTGCTGCTGTGCAGCGACGGGTTGAGCGACCAGGTTTCCTCGGCGGCCATCCGCGACGCAGTGACGCGGAACGCCGGTAAACCGGAAACGGCGGTGGCGGAACTGATTCAGAGCGCGAACGAGGCGGGCGGCAAGGACAATGTCACGGTGCTGATCGTCGAAGGCGAGCGATTCGCCGCAAGCGCCGTGCAGAAGCCGGAGCGGTCCGGCGGGCGCCTGCGCTGGTGGCTGGTCGCGGCGGCGTTGGTGCTGATGCTCGCAGCAGGCTTCGTAGCGGGGCGCCGCAGCATGCCCTTACCTCCTCCTCCTCCGCACGTACCCGCCGTGCTGATGGCCGGCCCGGGAACGGGGTACCTGTCGATCACCGATGCGCTGGTGGCGGCCCAGCCGGGAGACACGGTGGAGGTGCTTCCGGGTGAATATCGCGAGCAGGTGCGGCTGAAAACCGGCGTCAACCTGCGCAGCAGCGTGCCACAGGGCGCGATTCTGCGGGCGCGCGCCGTGGACCCGGCGCCCGCCATCGTTGCGGGCGGTGTCACTCAGGTCCGATTGAGCGGATTCTCGATACGGGGCGATGCCGCCATTCCCATTCCGGCAGGTGTCGTGCTTACCGATTCAGAAGTGACTGTCGAGGACATGGACATAGGAGGCGCGGATGTCGGGATCGAGATCCGCGGCACCGGTTCCCCGGTGATTCGCGCCAGCAACATCCATGATTCGGTGCGCGAGGGCATTCTCATCGTGGGTCCTTCCACGGCCTGGATTTCGCACAATCGGATCCAGCGAAACCACGGCGCCGGCCTGGCGGCGCGCGAGGGCGCACGGCCGGAACTCGTCGGTAACCTGATCGAGAAGAATTATCTGGAACTTCCGCCCGAAGTCCAGATGCCGATCGTGCGCCAGCACAACACGCTGATCGAGGCGCCGCGGCGGGTGCGCCCATGATCGCGCCGGCCAGCCGCAAAATCGGGAAATACGAAATCCTTCGCAAGCTGGGTCGGGGCGGCATGGCGGATGTCTACCTGGCGCAGGATACGGCGCTGGGCTACACGGTTGCGTTGAAGGCCATCGAGCACGCTCCGGACGCCGATTCGCAGGACGCAATCGAAGCCGAGCGGCGCGGCGCGGAGTTGCAGGCGCACCTGGCGGCCCAGGATCCGCGGGTGGTGCGCGTCTTCGATTCAGGCGACAAGGACGGCTACTTTTATCTGGCCATGGAGTACATCGAAGGCCAGGACCTGGCGGAGTTGATGCGGCGCGGTCCGCTGGCGCCCGGTTTCGCGGCGGAGGTGGCGATCGATGTTGCCCGCACTCTCGATTCCGCCCACAACCTGCAACTGGCCAGCGGCGGAAAGGACTTCCACGGCATCGTTCACGGCGACATCAAACCGAAGAACGTCCGCATCGACAGCCGCGGCGACGTGCGGGTTATCGATTTCGGCATCGCCAAGGCACTCTCGCTTTCGCGCAAGCTGACCCGCAACGAGTTCGGCAGCGTGCCGTATTCCTCGCCGGAGCGGCTGGAGCAGGGCGAAGTCAGCGTGGATTCGGATTTGTGGGCACTCTCCGTGATGCTGTACGAAATGGTGACGGGGAAGCAGCCGTATCGCGCGGAAACCACCGAACAACTGGAACGGCGAATCCGCTCGCGGGTTCCGCCGCTGCCGCCCGCGGAGCCATGTCCGGAACCGTTGCGGCGCATCTTGCAGAAAGCCCTGGCGCCCGATTTGCAGGCGCGCTACCGGACGGCACGGGAACTCCTCGTCGATCTGGAGGCATTTCTGGCGGGCCGTCCGGTGGAAGCGGAATCCGCCGACATGGACGCTACCCGCCGTACCGCGCGGGACGACGAGGATGGCGGCGAGACCCGCCGCACGTCGCCCACGGGTCTTGGAGAAGATACCGTCCGGACGGCGGTGCCGCTGCCGCCTCCAGCGAAGCCCCAGACCTGGCCGCCGCCGCGCGTCAGGCGGCCGCCGAACACGGCTCTCCGGAGGACTGCCCGCACGATGGTATTCCTGTTCCTGCTCCTGATTGCCTGGCTTGCCTGGTCTGTCGTGTCCAGCTTGCGCCTTCACGAGCGAGGGCAGCAGCTCGAGCGGCAGATTGCGGCCGAACAGATCACCGATCCGGACCAGATCTGGGCCAAATGGACGGAACTTTCGAAGGACCATTCCTCGTCCCTTCTTTTGCGTGGAGCTCGACAGGCGGTCAAGCGGAAGATGATTGCCGCTGCCGACCGGGTGATCGTGACTTATCGCAACGGCGATGCGCAGGTATACGAAAACAGTTGGAAGCGCGCGCGCGACCTGCTGGCGCGTGCCCTCGCCGTCGATCCGGACGACAGCATTCGGGGCAAACTGCGCCTTTGTGAAGGGCATCTGGCGCGCATTAACGGGACCAGCCACAAATCGGCCGCCGAGCTCAACCTCGCAGTGGAAAAGTTCAACGAGGCGCAACAGTTGATGCCCAAGTCGCCCGATCCGCAACTCGGCCTGGCGCGCCTCTACGTTTACGGCATCAAGGATATCGATAGGGCTTACGCCGCATTGCGCGAGGCGGAGCGTCACGGCTTCGAAATGGGGAATCGCGAGAAAGGGCAGCTCGCCGACGGATATCGCGACCGCGCCGACCGCGTTTTCTGGGACTCCCGCAACGTGCGCGGCCTGCCCCAGGAGAAGGACCAGATCGAGCGCGCGCGCGGCGATTACCGGCAGGCACTGGAACTTTACGAAAACATCGCGCCGTGGGGAAATTCCAACGCCTCGATCGTCAGGGTGCAGACCAGCCTCGAAAGTGTGGAATTCCGCCTGCAAGAGATCTCGTCGCAACCGGTGAACCACTGAAATGGCGATCACTCGCAGCACGGCTGGAGAACGTGAAACCCTCCGGCGCACTCCAGCCACGCGTCTTCGCTGGCGCGCCGTGGAAGCTTTGGGGCTGCTGGCCGCGGGCCTTTTTACCACCGTCGCGCTGGTCGCCGTCTATCGTGCGCGGACCGTGGAATTCGCCGAGGCCGACAAGGCGCTGGCTTCGGGAAAGCTGATCGACCTCAACGAACTGAACGCCCGCGAAGACCTGCTGCCCGTGCTCACTCCGGTTTTTCCCGACACGGCGGAGCGGGACCTGGTGGTGCGCAAGATTTTCGACGCCTCGGGTTCGCTCGGCAACGTCGGAGGTATCGGCCTGTTGCGCGTCACGTCGGGCGAACTTCAGGCCAACCGGCGCCTGGCTCCGTTGCGCGAACGGCTGCGCGGGCGCGCCTCGATGACGCTCGTGAACGGCGAGCAACTGCGGCAACTCAAGCCCCTCTTGGTGGTGCGCCGTCCGGCCGCCTTCCGGCGCTCGTTCTGGTTGTGGACCGGGCTGTTCTTCGCCGCGTTTTTGTTGACCCATCTCTGGTGGAGCGCGCGCGGATTCGCGGGCGACTCGCTGTTACTTCCGGCGCTGCTGATGCTGACGGGAATCGGGCTGGCGCTGATGGTGAGCCTGCGCGACCCGCTGCGGGATAATCTGCTCTTTGTCGATTTTGCGCAGGGGGCCGCGGCCGGAGCCGTGCTGATGGCGCTGCTGAGCGGCCTCGATTACGAGCGGCTTCTCGGCCGGCTGAGCTTCGTGCCGCTGCTGGCCAGCTTCGGCCTCTCCGTGCTGCTGGTGCTGTTCGGTAGCGGACCCGGCACCAGCGATGCCAAGGTCAACCTGTTCGGGTTCCAGCCGGTGGAAGCCATCCGTCTGCTGCTGCTTTTGTTCCTGGCGGGCTACTTCGCCCGCCGCTGGGCCCTGCTTCGCCATGCACGCGAGTCGCGCCCTACGCTGGCTGCGCTGACGCGGCGGCTGGACATTCCGCCGGTCGAATACACTCTGCCGGTGCTGGCCAGCGTAGCGCTTTCGCTGATTTTCTTTTTCCTCCAGAAAGATATGGGTCCGGCGCTGGTTTTCACCTGCCTTTTTCTGGTGTTGTACGGCGTCGCACGGGGCAGCGCGGCGGTGCCGGCCGCGGGACTGCTCCTGCTGGCGCTCGGATTCTTCGGCGGCTACCTGCTCGGTGTCCCGCACACGGTGGGAGATCGCGTGGCGATGTGGCTCTCGCCCTGGGACAACGCGGCGCGCGGGGGCGATCAACTGGCACATTCCCTGTGGGCATTCTCGACCGGCGGCCTGACCGGCATGGGCATCGGCCACGGCGACCCGCAGATGGTTCCGGCGTCGCACACGGACCTGATCCTGGCGGCCCTGGGCGAAGAGTGGGGATTCCTCGGAGTGGCGGCCGTCTTCGCGCTCTATGCGCTGCTGGTCTACCGCTCGCTGCGCATCGCCCTGAAAGCGCGCACCGACTACGAGTTCTTTCTCGCCTGCGGGATCGGCGCGGCCACTGCGATCCAGATTCTGCTGATCGCGGGCGGCGCCCTGGGGCTGCTGCCGCTATCCGGCGTGGTCACTCCGTTTTTGAGCTACGGACGCTCGTCCATGCTGGCGAACTTCGCCATGCTGGCGGTGCTGCTCTCCATCTCCGCGCGGCAGGAAAATCGGGCGGAGCCGGCTGCCGCGCGGCCATTCGCCGTTCCAGTCAAGGTCGCCGCTGTGCTGTTTGCCGTGGGCGGAGTGGCGGTGGTTGCGAAAGCGGCGTACGTGCAAGTCATCCGCGACGAGGCCGTCATGGGAGCCGGCACCCTGGTGGTGCAGGCCGACGGCGTGCGCCGCTACCAGTACAATCCGCGGTTCCAGGAGGTGATGCAGCAGATCCCCAAGGGAACCGTATACGACCGCAACGGCCTGCCGCTCGCCACCAGCAGTTGGGAGGAAGTGGAGAAACACCGCGCCGACTACCGGCAGCTCGGAATCGACATCGATCGAACCACGTCGCGCACCGATGCCCGCCACTATCCGATGGGCGGGCTGACTTTCGACCTGCTGGGCGACCTGCGCACCCGCCTGCGCTGGGGCGCTGGCAATACGGCTTTCGTCGAGCGCGATTCGGCGCGCCGCCTGCGCGGATATGACGACCGTCCCACGCTGGTCTCGGTGAAGAATCCGAAAACCGGGGCCACGGACCGGGTCATCCGCTACGATTACCGCGAACTGGTGCCGCTGCTTCGCCATCGAGACGACCCGCGGAATCCCGCCGTGCGAAAGATCCTGGACCGTCCGCGCAACTTGAAACTCTCGATCGACGCTCGCCTGCAAGTCCGCGTCGCGGAGATTCTGGGCACGCGACTGAAGCAGGCCGGCAAAGACAAGGGCGCGGTGGTGGTGCTCGATCCGGCTACCGGCGACCTGCTGGCAGCGGTGAGTCTGCCCTTGCCTCCCGATACCCCGGCGGGAGAACAGGCTTCGGAAAGCGAGAGCGACGCGAATCCCTACCTGGATCGTGCCCGCTTCGGTCTGTATCCGCCCGGGTCCACATTCAAGGTGGTGACGGCGATGGCCGCGCTGCGTAAGAATCCGGAGTTGACGCACCAGACGTATCAATGCATTCGCCTCCCAGATGGACGCGTGGGAAATTTCCTGAAGGGATCGAAGCGGCCGATTCGCGACGACGTCCAGGACTCGACGCCGCACGGAACCGTGGACATGGAAAAAGGCATCACGGTTTCCTGCAACGCGTACTTCGCGCAGCTCGGAGTTTACGACGTGGGCGCCGCGCCGTTGTTCGATACGGCGACGCTGCTCGGCATTGCCACGGCATCGCCCAATACGGCGGCGCAGCTGAACCAGTCGCTGGCCCAGTCGGCCTACGGCCAGGGGCAGGTGGTGGCTTCCCCCTTCCAGATGGCGCGCGTCGCGGCCACCGTCGCGGCGGCCGGAATGATGCCGCAGGGCCGCTGGATCACGGACGAAACCAATACGCGGATTAACGCGCCGCAAGCCGTGCTGTCGCCCCAATCCGCGCAGACGCTGGGCCGTTTCATGCGCAACGCGGTGACGTCGGGCACCGGCCGTCGTGCCGCGGGAGGCGTGCCGGTGGCCGGAAAGACCGGCACCGCGGAAGTTGCCGGCAAGCCCTCGCACGCCTGGTTCATCGGCTACGCGCCGTATGGCGGAGCGGGACGTAAGATCGCGTTCTCGATCCTGGTGGAAAATGGGGTCTATGGCGGCACGGCGGCTGCCCCGGCGGGCGCCGAAATCGCGGCCGCCGCGGCCAAACTGGGTTGGATACAACCATGAGCCTGTTTTCGGAAATCGAGAAGACCATCGAGCGCGGATTCCGCCAGTGGACCGACCGCATGTTCGGGGCCTCGCAGTCGGACGATTTGCTGATCGTGCATCACGCCATCCTCGAGGAGATCGAAACCAAGGTCCAGACCGTGTCCCGCGGGCGACGGGTGTTCCCCTACGCCCACATCGTCGTCATCCTTTTGAGTGAGGACGAAGGGCGCCGCGAACTGCTCGAGGGTGCGTTCGGCCAGGAGCGCCGGCTCGAACAGGATATTCGCGAGGCTCTCGAGGGCGCCGGCTGCGAAGTGCCGCGCGGTTTCTCGGTGGAGGTCCGCACGGCCGCGCCCGGCCCCGAAGAGGGGCGCTACCGGATCGAATATCACGCGCAGCCGGCCGCCGTGGCGGCGGCGCCCGCAGCCGCACCCGTCCCCGCAGCGACGGGCCGGCTGGTGGTCATACAGGGCAGCACCGACCGCGAAGAGTATCTTCTGGACCGCCCCCGAACCAATATCGGGCGCCTTCCGGAATTGACCGATGCCGACTACCGCATCATCCGCCGCAACGACGTGGTGTTCCAGGATGGCGCCGCCGACGCCAACGCGACCGTTTCGCGCAAACACGCCCACATCAAGTTCGAAGCGGGAGAATACCGGATTTGCGACGACGAAAGCGAATTCGGTACGCGCATCTTCCGCGACGGCCGGCCGATCGACGTGCCCGCGGGGAATCGCCGCGGCGAACGGCTCCGCTCCGGAGACGAAATCTATCTCGGCCGCGCCTGCCTCCGCTTCGAACGCTGAAACAAATCCTACCGCGCGGTGCGCCGGGGTCTGCAGGCGCTGCGCGACGGGCGCGAGTCCGATGCCCTCGTGGCGTTTCACGAAGCGCTGGCAGCGGACCCGCGCGACAGGGTGGCACTGGCCGCGCTCGGGTCCATGGCGGTGCAGGCCGCGCAGTGGCAGCAGGCTGCCGTCTGGTATTCCCGCGTCCTTGCCTTGGATCCAGGCAACAAGGCGGCACATCACACGATGGGAATGATCGCGTGGAAGCAGTGGTCTCCGGCGCTCGCGGAGGCGCGCGCCCGCAGCCTCGTACGGCCGGGGTGGACGCAACTGCTCCCCGATCCGGCTTTGCGCGCGCGCTTGCGCTCCGAGTGGTGGGGCATTCTGGACGAGGCTATCTGGCACCTGGAACGCGCTCTCGAAATCGATCCGGACTACCGGGACGCGCTGGTCCTGCTGAACGCTGACGCGGGAAAGAGCCGGGATCCGGGAGACCGATAACGAGTTTCGGCAGGACATCGCGGCGGCGGACCGCCTGGCTGACAGAGCGCGGTCCCGGCGGCTCATCCGGCCATCCCCTGCTGGTGGAGGCAGCCGTGCAAGCAGCCAGGCGGCGGCGCTATCGGGCGCTGGTGCTCAACGGACGGCCGGTCGAATTTGTGACACCCGTGGAGATCGCCTTCGTTCTACCGCGGCAGTGAAACAAATCCGCCGTGGAGGTGTCTAAAATGCAATCGAGGTGGCACATGCGACTTCTTGCTCTCCTGATCGTTTCTCTTTCGTACGTTTCCGCCCAGAGCGGCCCCGCCGACTCGCGCGCATGGATCAACCAGGGCGTTCAGTCCTTCAAGAATGGACGCTACGCCGAGGCGGTCGCCGCGTTCCAGAGAGCCGTCGAACTCAGTCCGGGCGACGTCACGGCGCGCCTTTACCTGGGTACCGCCTTTATGCAGCAGTACATTCCGGGCTCGGAGGTGCCGGAGAACGTCGAGAGGGCGCAACGCGCGGAGACCGAGTTTCAGCGAGTGGTGGATATGGATCCCGTCAACCAGGTGGCGCTGCAATCGCTCGCCTCCCTCGCCCTCAACCGAAAGCACTGGGACGACGCGGTGAACTGGTACCGTCGCGAGTTGACAGTCAATCCGAATGACAAAACGGCGTATTACTCGCTGGCCTTCATTACCTGGGCGAGGTGGTACCCGGCGCTGATGCAGGCGCGGACGCGGCTCGGGATGCGGCCGGAAACGCCGGGTCCGATTACCGATGCGTCCACGCGGGCGGCCCTTCGCGCGGAGTGGTGGAATGCGCTCGACGAGGCCATGTTCAATCTGAACCGGGCCCTGGAACTCGATCCGCAATACGACGATGCGATGGCCTACATGAACCTGCTGATCCGCGAACGGGGCGATCTTCGCGACACCGAAGCGGAGTACAGGCAGGATGTGGTCGCGGCAGACAATTGGGTGAGCAAAGCGCTGGAAACCAAGCGAGCGAAGGCGGGGATGATTCAGCCTCAGATGGGCATCGCCGCACCGCCGCCACCTCCTCCGCCGCCTCCTCCTCCGGCACGTCCCGGCGGCGCGCCCCAGACAATCCGCGTGGGTGGAGGCGTGCAACAAAACAGGCTGGTCCGCAAGGTGGACGCGGCCTACCCGCCCCTGGCGTTGCAGGCGCGGGTCTCCGGCAACGTGATGCTCAGCGCGGTCATCGGACGGGACGGCGCCATTGCCAACCTCCAGGTGATCAGCGGCCATCCGCTGCTGGTCCCCGCCGCTCTCGACGCTGTGAAACAGTGGGTATACCAGCCGACGCTGCTCAACGGCGAGCCGGTCGAGGTCGTCACGCAGATCGAAGTTCCCTTCCGCCTCCCGAACTGAAGTCCGTGATCGGACCGCGGCTTCCCGGTTTGCCCATGATATGCTTACGGCAAATCAAGGAGGCAGCGAAAACCGATCATGGAACGGATGAAAGCCAGCGACTTTCCGCAGGAATTGCTCAACCTGTTCGACAAGTATGTCCACGGCGAGATTCAGCGCCGCGATTTTCTGGAGGGCGCGCAGAAGTTTGCCGTCGGCGGCGTGACGGCCGCGGCCCTGTTTGAAATGTTGCGGCCGAACTACGCGTGGGCGCAGCAGGTGCCGAAGGACGACAAGCGCATCAAGACCGAGGTCGTCACCGTGCCGTCCCCGAAGGGTACGGGCAGCATCAAAGGCCTGTTCGTGAAGCCGGCCAATGCCACGGGCAAGCTGCCGGGCGTGCTGGTGGTGCACGAAAACCGCGGGCTCAACCCCTATATCGAAGACGTCGCCCGCCGCTTGGGCACGGAGAATTTCCTGGCCTTCGCACCGGATGGGCTTACCAGCGTGGGCGGCTACCCGGGCACCGACGAAGAGGGCGCGCGGAAATTCGGGCAGGTGGACCGCAACAAAATGGCCGACGACCTGGAAGCCGCTGCCCGCTGGCTGAAGGACCGCCCCGATTGCACCGGCAAACTGGGCGTGGTGGGCTTCTGTTTCGGCGGAGGCGTGGCCAACAACCTGGCAGTGCGCATGGGTTCGGACCTGACCGCGGCGGTGGCGTTCTATGGAGGCCAACCCCCGGCGGCCGACGTTTCCCGGATCAAAGCGGCGATGATGCTCCATTACGGGCCCTGGACACCCGCATCACGTCCGCCTGGCCGGCGTATGAAGAAGCGCTCAAAGCGAACAACGTGCCGTACGCCGCCTTCGTTTACGAAGGTGCGAACCACGGCTTCCACAACGATACGACGCCGCGTTACGACGAGGCCGCCGCCAAACTGGCTTGGCAGCGAACGCTGGAACACTTCAATAAGTACTTACGCTAAACAATACTGCGTTCTCAGCAACGCCCGTCAAAGCCACGAGCGTCAGCGAGTGACCGCACCCGATCAACGGCCATCTGCGCCGCGGCTCAGGAAGCGGAGCCCAGCCACTCGACCTTTCCCGTCGGCAGGCTGTAGACGCCTCCGACCAGCCGCAGTTTCCCCGAGCGGACCTTTTCCGCGATCAGCTCGCTGCCCGCCATCAACTGGTGCAGCGTTTCCTGCACGTTGGCCTGAACGCTGGCCGCGATCAGTGCGTCGCCGGACATTCCCGGGTGGCTCCTGCGCGTGGCCTGAACCACGCCGCCGATGGGAGCTACCATGCGGCGGATATCCTCGGTGACGTGATCGCCATTGACTACGGCCGAAACGGCCCCGCATCCGGAGTGGCCGAGGACGACGCAAAGCGGCGTTGCCAAATGATCGACAGCGTACTCCACCGAGCCGGTCTGGTCGTTATTGGCGACGTTGCCCGCCACCCGCACCACGAACAGATCGCCGATGCCCTGATCGAACAACACCTCCGGCGGAACGCGCGAATCGGCGCAGGTGAGGACCACGGCGTGCGGATGCTGTCCGGCGACAACTTCACGCATACGCTCGAGAGACGTGTGCGGATGCTGCGCCTTGCCCGCGGCGAAACGCTCGTTGCCCTCCTTCAGTTCACGCATCACCGCTTCCGCGCCCGGCATCGCCGCGGCCGAATGCGATTGCGCCATGGCACGGAGGGACGCCGCCATGGCGAATCCGGCCTGCCAGAAACCTCGTCGACTAACCATCATGCGACGATTGTAAGTCGCGGCCTTGTTAGAAAGTGATACCTAGGAGAAATTCCGCCTGGTTCTGATTGCTTTTTAGCAGGCTGTTAGGGTCGAAGAAGTGTTTCGCGCCCCAGCGCGTGTAGCGAATCTCCGGTTGCAGGCGAATCCCGATTTTGATGTCCACGCCCGCGCCCACCACAAATCCGCGCGACGCCTTTTCGACCTCTACCGGGTTGGCGTCGCTGATGGGGACGGGCGAAACCGAGCTGATGGTGTGCCGCACGCCGCTCAATGTATCCCATGCAACGCCCGCATCCACGAACGGACGGGCCACCGGGGTCGGAAAGCGATATTTGACCAGCAGCGGAAACTCCCACGCATTGGCGGTCGTATCGATGGAGGTGCTGACGCCGGAAATTGTCCCGCTCCCCGAGTAGTTCAGCCGCCGGTACAGGGCGTCGAACTCGATTCCCAGGCCGAAGGGGAGTCTCAGTTCGGCCTGCCCGCCGATAATGTACCGCTTCGTATGGGCGAAATAACTGAAATCACCGCTGCGCGCGGTGTCCACAAAATCGGTGAGGGGAACTCCCGCTTTGACGCCCACGGAGAATGGTTGGGAGAGCGCGGGCGCCGCGGCGAGGAACAATAAGAGCAGAGATCTCATGGTGTTAGATACGGTGAGACGGGTGCAAACGTTTCGGCTGCAAAAGAACGTCCGGGGTGGAATCACACTCGCAGCGAGAAGCTCTCGCCCAGGTAAATTCGCCTGACTTCGGGATCCCGCTCCAGGGCTTCCGGGCTCCCGGCCCTGAAAATACGGCCATTATTGATGATGTAAGCCCGGTCCGTGACCACCATCGTCTCGCGCACGGCATGATCCGTGATCAGAATGCCGATTCCGGAGCGCTTCAAGTCGAAAATAATACGCTGCAATTCCAGAACCTGGATCGGATCGATCCCGGAGAAGGGTTCGTCGAGCAGAAGAAAACTCGGACTGATGACCAGCGAACGGGCGATTTCGACCCGGCGCCGTTCGCCGCCCGAGAGCATGTACCCGCGGCTGCGTCGGACCTTTTCGAGCCCGAGCTGGTCGATCAGCCGTTCCATGCTTTCGCGTCGCTCGCGCGCCCGCAGCGGCAGGGTTTCCAGGATCGCCATCAGATTCTCTTCGACGGTCAACTTACGGAAAACCGATGCTTCCTGTGGAAGATAGCTGATACCGCGGCGCGCCCGCTGGTACATGGGCAGGTCGGTAATGTCCTCCTCGTCGATGAAGATGCGGCCCGAGTCCGGACTGATCAGCCCGACGATCATGTAAAAGGACGTGGTCTTGCCCGCGCCGTTTGGACCCAGCAATCCCACCACTTCGCCCTTTTGGACGAAAACCGAAACGTCGTCCACCACGCGCCGTTTGCGATAGGTTTTGGAGATCTCCCGCGTTTCCAGCTTGCTCATTTTTCGCGATTATTTCTGGCGCCTGATCCGGCTCTCGGCAGGGCGGGTTGGAGACCCATTCACCAGCAGCCTATCATCGTTGGCCCAGTAGGTCAATTCAGCTCCGGTGGAGGTCCCGGTGCGAGTGTCCACCAGCCTGGGAGTGCCGTCGCGGAGGATCACTTTCTGCTCCGCCGCATAATACTCGGCATGTTCGGAAGTGCCGGTGCGCGTGCGGTCGGGACCAGTCATCAGGATCTTGACCGATCCGTCGGCGAACGCCTTCTCGAGAGTGGAATCGGCGCTGCCGCTATCGAGGAAGGCGCGGATTTCGCGTGCCGCGACTTCGAGATGCGGCCGCTTCAGGACCACGCCGCCGGTGTAGTGCGCCAGCCGTCCCTGCTCGGTGTATACCATGCGGGCGGCTCGGACCTCGGTGAGGACCGGCGAAGCGGCCGCCTTCTTCTTCTGCGCATCCTTGGGCGCTTCGTGCGGCGCCTCCCAGAGGTTCGTAATCACGTGCCCGTCGGCCACCAGGGTGTGCTCCTCCCGATCGAGGTCTACCGTGTCCGCCTCGATGCGGTTCGCCCCCTGCCACATGGCCACGCCGCCCTCGTAGTGCACGGTGCGGTTGCGATTCGCGCTCACCATTTTGGCCGCCTGGGCCTGGAGCGGTTCGTCACCCGAAAGGATCTCCCCGCCATTCTTCCCGGCCTTGTCCGGAATCCGGCTCGAGTTCACGTGGCCCTCGGCCGTGAAATCGTCGGTGCGCTGGTCCATGCGGATGCGGTCGGCGGAGGTAGCGCCCGACGAGTCCCAAACGCGTGCCGCCGTTTCGAGCAGGATCACGTTCTGGCCCGCATCCAGGGTCGCTTTCGCCGCGCTCGCGCGCCGGTCGCCTTCTTCGTAGGTGAAGTCGCCGGCCTGTTCGATGTTGGTCATGCGCCCGGTCTTGGGTTCGAACGACGCCTGCATCGTCTTGCTCGACGTAAGCGATACCGGCCGCTTGCGCTTCGACTCCTCGGCATTCGGCTCGGTCCGCGTCTGTACGTCGCTCCCGCGAAAGAACTGAATGCGGTTGTCCGCGCCGTACGTGATTTGCATTTCCTTCGCCTCCAGGGTGCGGTGGCGCTGCACCGGCTGGTTCGGCAGGAACTCGAGCGTGCCCGGAGTGTGGGTCACCACGTTATCGATATCGCGGCCGTTGGGCCGCATCTCCATGCCGATTTTGTCGCTTTTCAGAATGTGGGTTTCATGCAACTGACGGTTGGGAGCGGGCAGTGGACGCGAACTCACCACCGTGTCGCCGGAGGTGGAGACATGCGTGAGCACGCTCTCGCTCGCCGCCGTGCTGAAATTCATCTCCACGTGAAAGGCGGAGACGTTCATCTCCGAGGTGTCCGACAGCGCCCGCAATTTCGCGTTGGTTTGTGCCGTGATCTTGGTGACGTCGCCTGTATCGTCGCAATCGATCCACAATTCGTCGGCCGAGTATTGCAGCTTGCGGCGCGGATAGTTGTCCGTGCCATGCGCCTTCCGCGCGTCCACTTTCCGGATGGTCTGCGCGCCCTCGGCATGCTTTTCGAGGTGCACCACCACATCTTCGCCCTCAACCACCGTGTTTTCGCGCGTCAGCTTTCCCCACGGCATCAGCCAGATTTCGCCGCTTTCCTCCTTGTAACGCATGCTGGCGCCTTCGATTTTCATCGGCTTGGCGCCCTTGGCGGCGGGCTTCCAGTCGAGCGCCACGTTCGATTTCAGGAGCAGTTCCCGGGCTCCCGGATCGTAAAGCGCGCCCACCGACTTCCCCGTGCCGTTGGGAAATACGAAGGTGGAGTCGCGATCCGTCTCGGCGCGGCCGGTAGTGGTGTCGAAACTGACTCCCGCCGTCTGGATCGACACCAGCGTGCCTTTCGGCGCGCCCTCTTCCGGCACGTCCAGGGTGATTTCGACCGCGCCATCGGAAAAGAAGCGGTGGTCGCCCTGAAAGAAGGTTGCGGCGGCGCTCTTCACCAGGTTGTATGTTTTGGCGTGCTCATCGTGCAACTTGAGCACGACGCCGCGCAGGTCTACGCGTCCGGAATCCTTGGCCTGGCGGAAATCGTCGGCCTCGATTTCAACCTTGGTGTAGGCGCTGGTAGTTTCGGTATAGCTCCAGTGCTGGGCCGTGGAGTTGAGGTTCTCGGGCAGCGCGGCCGGCTTGGGAGGCGCCTGCTCCCGCAACGTTTTCTTTTGCGCTCGATACGTGAGGCCAACCGCGCAAACTATGCCCAGAATGGCCGCCAGCAGGAGCCAGCGTGTGCCGCGCATGCGATAACTTCATGATAACGCGCGTCCCGCCCTTCCCCTTGACAAACTAGGAGAACCGCCGCATACTTCTCCTAGACAAACAAGGAGAACCTGGTGGAAAGCTCCGAACTGTTGCCCGGCACTCTGGACCTTCTGATTTTGAAAGCCGTTTCGCTGGGCGGCCTCCATGGCTACGGCGTCCTGCTCCGCATTCAGCAGATCTCGAAAGATGCCCTGGTCATCCAGCAGGGATCGCTCTACCCCGCGCTCTACCGTCTGGAAGCACGCGGCCTGATCGCCTCGGAATGGGGCGAAAGCGAAAACAAGCGGAAGGCCAAGTACTATTCCCTGACCGCGGCCGGCAGAAAGGCTTTGCGCGAGGAATCGGCAAATTGGGCCCGCTTCTCCGCCGCGGTCGCTGCGGCGCTGGAGGCTTGACAACATGTTCCCCCGGCTGCGTGCCTTTCGCGATGCGCTGATACACCGCCGCCGCTTCGAATCGGAGATGGAAGCCGAGATGCGCTTCCACATGGAGGCCTTTGCCGCCGACCTCGTTCGCGCCGGAACCCCGCGCGCTGAAGCCGAGCGACAGGCGCGCGTCGAATTCGGCCCCCTCGCCGGCGTGAAGGAGGAGTGCCGCCAGTCCCTCGGCCTTCGCCTGGTGGAGGAAGTGCGGCAGGACCTCGCGTACGCCGCCCGCGGTTTGCGCCGCAGCCCCGGATTTGCGGCCGCCGCCGTCGCCTCCCTGGCGCTTGCCATCGGCGCCAACACCGTCATATTCAGCTTCGTAAATGGCATCGCGATCAAACCGTACCCGTATCGCGATTCCTCCCGGCTGGTGCGCCTGTTTCAGGGAACCCGTCAGGTTTCCTCTACCCCGCGCGAGCTTCTCGACCTGCGCGAGCGCCACGACGTCTTTTCGGATCTCGCCGCACGCGCCATTTTCACGACGGATGCCACCCTGTCGGGCGCCGCCTTCCCGGCCTCCGAACACACCACGGCGGTCGCGGTCACCGCCAACTATTTCGACGTACTCGGCACACGGCCATCGCTCGGGCGCGGCTTTCTGCCCGAAGAGAATCAACCCGGCCGTGCCGCGGTCGCAATTCTCTCCAACCGCTTTTGGCGTGAGCGGACCGGCGCCGATCCGCGCATCGCCGGCAAACGGCTGCGCCTGAACGACCGCGAATATCAGGTGGTGGGCGTCCTTCCGCCGGGCAGTTTCGACCGTGAGCTTCCGCAGTTGTGGACCCCATTCGAGTTCACCCCGGCCGTGCTCGCTGAAGAGGAATGGCTGACGGTGATCGCCCGTCTTCGTCCCGGCGTTTCCGCCGCGCGCGCCGGCTCGGCCTTGAGCCCCCTCGGCTACCGCGCCGAACTTTTCCAGTACACCTGGGAACGCGCGCCGCTGCGGAGATTGCTGCTGCTACTCTGGGGCGCCGTCGGGCTCCTGCTGCTCATGGGCTGCGCCAACGTCGGGAACCTGCTCCTGGCACGGGCGGCGGCGCGGCGGCAGGAGGTCGCAATCCGCCTTTCCATCGGCGCCGGACGCTTGCGGCTGCTCCGCCAGTTCCTCACCGAAAGCCTGCTGCTCTCCCTGTGCGGCGGCGCACTCGGACTGCTTCTCGCCCTGGCCGTGACCGGGCTGGCGATGCGCCTGGTGCCGCGCTACCTGATGCCTCCGGAAGCCAACCTCAGTGCCGATTGGCGGGTGCTGCTCTTCACGCTGGCGATTTCGGTGGTGTCGGGAATTCTGTTCGGTCTCGCTCCGGGGTGGCAGTTTTCCTCGGCTCTCTCGCGCGCCATGACGCGCGGCCCCAAAAATCGACTTCGCGCGGCACTGCTGGTTGCGGAGACCGCGATCGCCGTTATTCTGGCCGCCGGCGCCGGTCTGGTCACCCACAGCTTCACGCGCCTGAGCGCGGTCGATCCCGGATTCCAGCCGGCCAACCTGTTCACCTGGTCGGTGCGGCTACCACGGCGCCAGTATCCGACCGCGGCCGGCATCCGCGCCTACGAGGACACGGTACTCGAACGCGTCCAGCAGTTGCCCGGCATCGAGTCGGCGGCCGCGGCCAACGCGCTTCCCATGCAGGGCGCTTTCGACGGGCCGGTGGAAACCGCCGGCAGTCCCCGCGTCAGGGCCGGCGGTATGTACTGGATGGTCACTCCCGATTACCTGACCACCCTGCGCCTCCGCATGGTGAAAGGCCGGTGGTTCGCGCCATCCGACGGCCCCGCCGCTCCGCGCATCGCCGTGGTGAATGAAACGCTCGCCCGAAACCTCTTCGGGTCTGGCGATCCGCTGGGCCGCTCCGTACGCCTCCCGGCCTCCGGCGGCGCTTCCATGGCGATCGTGGGGGTGGTGCGTCCTACCAGGCTGTACGGGCTCGCCGATACGGGTGCCCCGGGTGAAATCTATTTCCCGGTCTCCCAGGCCGCGGACCGGGAGGTATCCGGACTGCGGCGGTTTGTGGTGCGCACCCGCCGGAACGCCGGGGCTATCTTCCCTGCCATTCGCGAGATCGCGGCTTCTATCGATAAGGAGCAGCCTCTGTTCGATGCCCGCACCATGGAAGAAACCATCAACGGCGTCTCCTTCGAAACTCCGCGCTTCCGCGCCGCCCTGTTCGGCGGCTTCGGATTGCTGGGCCTGGTGCTGGCTTCGGCGGGCGTTTACGGCGTACTCCGGTTCGCGGTCACACAGCGCACGCACGAGATCGGCGTCCGCATGGCGCTCGGCGCTCGCGGGCGCGATGTGGTGCTGCTGGTCATGCGCGAATCGCTGCTCCTGCTCGCGGCGGGACTGGCGCTGGGGATGGCGGCGGCCGTCGCGCTTACCCGGCTGCTTTCCAGCCTGCTATTCGAAATTCAGCCGCGCGACCCGGCCACCCTCACTGCGGTCGCCGCGGTGGTTGCCCTTTCGGGCGTTGCCGCCGCCTGGCTGCCGGCGCGGCGGGCCGCTTCCGTGCATCCCGTGGCCACGCTCCGGCACGAATAAGGAGGACACGTGAAACTGTGTGCGTTTGCGTTTTGCCTGGCCGCCGCTGCGGTTGCAGCCGACCTGCCCAAGCTGCCGCCCGCAACCATGGAGTGGATCGACGGCGCCCGAGCCCTTCCGCCGGAGTTCAGCGCGGATAACTTGCTGGCGTTGTCTGCTTCGGCCCGAATTGCGGACCGGCAATGGAAACGGGCGCTGATCGAAGAAGCGTTTGATGCCGCCGCGCACGCCCAGCTTCCGTACAGGCATACCTGCCACGTCCCGGTAGACGTGCGGCAGTGCATGGAGACCCGCGATTTCGGCCTTGACGGTCTGACTCTGCAAACCCGCGCGGCGGAAGCCATGCTGGACATCGACCGGTCCGCCGCGCTCGACCTGTTCGGACGCATCCCCGCCCGCGCGTCCCGGACCCGGACTGCGAAACCGTGGATCCGCCGGATGTCTCGGCTTACTACAAAACGGCCGGCGTGCTCTTCGAACGCGCCTTTCCGCCGGATCTGCGTCGGAAAGAGGAGGATCTCCACTTTCTCGAGACCGCGATCTCCAGCATGAATTCCCCCGCGCATGTGGCTCCGGTGCTGCAAATGCTCTCCGCCGCGAAGTTGGGCGCGCAGCAGCGGCAGAGCCTGCTGAGCCGGTTTGCCGTCACGTTGGACACGGTGGAAGGATCCGACCGCCTTTACGGCGAGTGGGAATGGGCGCTGGTGCCCGCTGTCGTGCCCGAGACCACCGAGCCGCGGCGCATTCCCCGTCCCCTGCTGCCCGAAGCCCGCGACACCCAATTGTTCGTTCCCGCGCTGCGCGCATACATCGTGCGGCAGCTTGGCGGAGTGCGATGCAGCGAGCGGATGGGAAAGCCCGGCCAGTTGCCGCTGTCCGCCGGGAGGTTCAACGCCCTCGCCGCACAGCTCGATCCGGCCGCGCTGGCTTACCAGCCCATCACGGAGGGTGAGGCGAAACCCAAGAAGGACGGCGGCGCCTTCAAGTACTCGCTTCCCTGGCAGTCACCGCGATCCAAGGAGGTGTTGGCCGCCCAGAAATGGCTGAACCACGGCAATCGCGACCTGCCGGACAGCCAGCGTTTCTGGACGCTCGAAGAACGCTCCACGCCCCAGTGGAATGCCCGTTACGAAGACACGATGAAGCTGATCGCCGGCTGGAAAGAGAGCGAGGAGAATTCGCCTGAAGAATACTTCCAGCTCGCCGCCTCCGCCTACGCTCAGATGGCGGCGCTGGTGCCTCCCGGTCCGGCGCGCGATAACGCCATGAGCGTATTCCTGAACTTCCTGGAGACTCGCTACTCCGTGATCGGCAGCCGGACTCTCTGGTTCGCACAGGTGAAATTTCTGCTGAATCGCATTCGCTACGGCAAGGACGCGAACGATAACGGCTGGCTCATCGAAAGCCTTCGACGAAGTGCGAATCCCGTGATCGCTTTCTACGCCCGCATGGCTGACGGCTCGTAACGCCCGCCGCTGCCGCCGCTATGTACTAAATTGTCACTCCCGATTACCTGACCGTGAGACGTGTTTCAGCGAGCCATCGGGCCAGTATTGTGTCCAGATGGCCTCGCCGCCGGGCTCCCGCCGCCACTCCCACCGCTTCCGTCCGGCTTCGTCCCAATACGTTTCGACTCGTAGCACCTGGATGGATATCGTCCTCGAGGAGGGCAATCGCCCGGTCTCGCTTGAAGGATCCGCCGGATTCCGGCTGATTGAATAACTGAATGTTCGTGTCGAGAAACTGCGTCATCAGGAGGATCGACTATGCGTGTCTTCGCGAGAAAGCCTCGAGGAAGCAGTGAAGTCTGCGATTCGGCTCCGGATTTCGATCTCCTGGCGTTTGAGCCGTTCCCCACGAAGCCTGTTTCAAGACCCCGCCACGCCCTCAAATTCTTTGAGAATCGCCATCCGGTCCCGCACTATACCCCTTAAGGAATATGCGCCCGGCACTCCTCCTGGCCGTGTGCGCCTTGGCCGTCGGCCAGACGCAGGACCCGGCCTATCAGCCCCTAACGCGCGCCTACCAGGCGTTGCGCACCCGCGATTACGACACCGCCGTCCGGCTGTTTACCGAGGCCGCCGCGGCCGCGCCGGACCGCGCCTCCATCCACACCGACCTCGCCTACACCTACCTCAAAATCGGCGAGAACGACCTCGCCCGCAATCAGTTTCACGAAGCCCTCCGCCTCGACCCCGGCGACGTTCAGGTGGCCCTCGAATACGCATTCCTGTGCAACGATACCGGCCTGGTGGCCGAGGCCCGCGCCGTCTTCGACCGCCTCCGTCAGGCCGGCAATCCCGTTGCCGCCGAAGCCTTCCGCAATATCGAGACGCCGCTCGTCGAGGGCATCGAGCGGTGGACGAAATCTCTCGAATCGGACCCCGGCAACGTCCACTCCCATTACGAGCTCGCCACCTTCGCCGAACGGCGCGGAGACCTCGCCCTGGCGGCCGAACACTACGAAAAGGCATGGCGCATCGAGCCCGGCCGGCGCGAGGTTCTCGTGGACCTCGGCCGCGTGTGGAAAGCCCTCGGCCGCGTCGAAGATGCCACCGCGGCTCTGCTCGCCGCCTCCCGTGGCGGCCAACCGCGCGCCGCCGACCTCGCCCGCGAGTTGCTGCCCGATCGCTATCCCTTCGTCGCCGAGTTCCGCCGCGCTCTGGCGCTCGATCCCGCCAACATCGAGTTGCGCCGCGAACTCGCCTACCTCCTCCTGCGCATGGACCAGCAGCCTCCGGCCGAAACGGAACTGCAAACGGTCCTCGAGCTACAGCCCGACGATATGCTCGCCGCCACCCAGCTCGGATTCCTGCTCCAGGCTCGCGGGGAAAGCGGCGCCGCCAAGCCCCTCTTCGATCGGGTTCTGGGCGGCCGCGACGAGGATCTCGCCAACCGCGTCCGCGCCGTGCTGCACATGCCGCAGACCCGGCAGTCGCCGCCCGGCCAGGGTGCCCCATCCTCCATCGACGCCTGGGTCATGGCCGAACGCTCCATCCAGGCCGGGTATATGAAGGATGCCGTCAAATACCTCGAGGCCGCGCACGAGACCGATCCCGCCGACTTCAACGTCATCCTCAAGCTCGGCTGGACCCACAACATCCTTCACCAGGACAAGGAGGCGTTCCGCTGGTTCGACCTCGCCCGCAAGAGCCCCGATCCCCGCATCGCCGCCGAAGCCGGCGAGGCCTGGCAGAAGTTGCGTCGCGGCAACGAGCGCCTGCGCTTTTCCGGCTGGGTGTTCCCGTTGTTTTCCACCCGCTGGCACCACGCCTTCTCCTATGGACAGGTCAAGCTCGACGTCCGCACCGGCATTCCGCTCCGTCCCTACTTGAGCGTCCGCGTCATCGGGGACACGCGCCTCCGCATCGGCGGCTTCTCGCCGCAGGCGCTGTCGGAAACCGCCGTCATTTTCGCCGCCGGCGTCGCCACCCAGCCGTGGAAGGGCATGGTCGGGTGGGCGGAGGCGGGCCAGTCCCTGAATTACCAGAATGGCCGCTCCCAGCCCGATTACCGCGGCGGCCTCTCCGTTTCCCAGCGGTTTCGCCGCTACGTCCACACCACTTTCGACGCCGTCTACGTCTCCCGCTTCGATCGCGACGTCCTGTTTTACAGCCAGACCCGGGCCGGCCTGATCTCGGGCCCACTCCAGCTCTACTGGAACGTGAACGGCACCGTCGACTCCAAGCGACAGCCGTGGGCTAATTTCACCGAAACAGGCCCTGGACTCCGAATCGGCGGACGGGCCTTCCTGACTCTCGATTATCTGCGCGGCTCCTACCTGCTGAAGCACGACAACCCGCGCTCCCCCCTCTTCTACGACTTCCGCGCCGGGATGTGGTATGCCTTCTCCTACTAGCCGCGCCCTGATCGGCCTCCTTCTGCTCGCCTCCGCGGCACGCGGCGCCATGCCGTATTTCTCGGTCCTCAGCGATGAGCCCGGCTCCTGGCCGGCCATCCTGTCGTCGATCGGTTTGCGGCGCGAGCCCGCCACCACCGCACGCGTGTTCGTGGCGCGGCCCGGCGCGCCCGCCTCGCCGGAATGGTCCGGACGCGTGGAGCGCGGCGCCTTCCTGGTGCTCGAGGGCGAATCCTCGCTGGCCGCGTGGTTCGGCTTTGAACGCACCCAGGAGAACGCGCGAATCGCCAGCCTGTCGGATGTGCACCGGCCGGAGCTCCCCATCGTCTGGGAGAAGCCGCTCGCCCTCCCTGTGTATCGCATGCCCGCCGGAGCCCGCATCTTCGCGCGGGACCGCTGGACGGGCGCCCCCCTGCTCGCCGGAATGCGTCGCGGCGAGGGCGCCGTGCTGTGGGTGGCCATTTCGCCCGGCGAGCGCGGGCACGAACGCTTCCCGTACCTGCTCGAAGCTCTCTGCGATCTCGGCCTCGACCCGCCGTTCCGCTCCTCCCGCCTCTGGGCGTTCTTCGATTCTTCCTACCGCCTGCGCGCGGATCTCGACTACTTCGCGCCGCGCTGGCGCAAGGCCGGCATCGCCGCCCTGCATGTCGCCGCCTGGCACTTCTTCGAGCCCTCCGCGGAAGCCGACCAGTACCTCCGCCGCCTGATCGAGGCGTGCCACCGCGAAGGCATCCTGGTCTACGCCTGGCTCGAGCTTCCCCACGTGAGCGAAAAGTTCTGGCAGGACCATCCCGAGTGGCGCGAGAAGACCGGGCTGCTCCAGGATGCGCACCTGGACTGGCGCCGCCTGATGAACCTGGCCGACCGCGACTGTTTCCGCGCGGCGTCGGCCGGCGTTCGGGATCTTCTCGCGCGCTTCGATTGGGATGGCGTGAACCTGGCCGAGCTGTATTTCGAATCGCTCCAGGGTACCGCCGATGCTTCCCGCTTCACACCCATGAACGGCACTGTGCGCGCGGAGTTCCAGGCCCAGGCCGGTTTCGACCCGGTCGAGATTTTCGGGTCTCGCAAGGACGACGAAGCCGCGCGCCGGCGCTTCCTCGACTACCGTGCGGACCTCGCGCGCCGCATGCAGGAAGAGTGGCTGGGCGAACTCGAGAAGGTACGGCGAACCCGGCCCGGTCTCGACCTGGTCCTCACCCATGTGGACGACCGTTTCGATACCGGTATGCGCGACGCCATCGGCGCCGATGCCGGGCGCCTGCTGCCCCTTCTCGACTCGCAGCGGTTCACGTTCCTGATCGAGGATCCGGCCACCGTGTGGCACCTGGGACCGCAGCGCTATGCAACCATCGCCGAGCGCTACCGCGCCCTCACCCCCCGCGCCAACCGCCTGGCCGTCGATCTCAACATCGTGAACCGCTATCAGGAGGTTTACCCGACGAAACAGCAGACCGGCACGGAGCTGTTTCAGCTTGTGCACGAGGCGGCGTCGAACTTCCCCCGCGTGGCCCTCTATTTCGAGAACTCTCTGCTCGCCCCCGACTTGCGGTTGCTGCCCTCGGCCGCCGCCGCGGTGACCCGCATCGAAGCGATGGGCGCGCGGACCGTGGTGGACTCGCCGTACGGAGTCGGCCTGCCGTGGAAGGGCCCCGCCCTGCTCGACGGGCAGCCCTGGCCCGTGTACGATGCCGAGACCGTCTGGGTGCCCGCCGGCAGTCACGTGGTGGAGCCCGGCCCGGCCGGGAGCGATGCCGGGATTCACCTGACATTCCTCAACGCCGACATGCGGGCTGCCCGCTTCATGGATCGCGCCACGCTCGAATTCGCCTACGAATCGGGGCCGCGGGCCATCGCGATCCTGGACCGCCCTCCCGTAACGGTCGAAATCGACGGCGTCCCGGTGCAGCGCCCGCTGGCCGGAACCACGTCCCTGCTACTCCCCGCCGGGCAGCACGTCGTGGTGGTCCGGTAGGGTTACGGGTGACATACGGCCTTGTTTGAACTATGATTACAAAAGTTTATGTCGGAGGTCGCGTTGCAGGCCGGGTCACCGGAAATCCCGGATAAGCTTTACTTCAAGATCGGAGAAGTGAGCGAACTTCTCGGGGTGGAGCCGTACGTCCTGCGATATTGGGAGACCGAATTTGCCGTCCTGTCGCCCAAAAAGTCCGGCACGGGACACCGTTTGTACCGCCGCAAAGACGTCGAATTGCTCCTTAGAATCAAGCACTTACTCTACGAAAAGAAATTCACCATCGAGGGTGCCCGGCTATCCCTCCAGGCCGAACACCGCGCCCCCAAACCGAAGCCGGTCAAGCGCCTTCAGCAGGAACTCTTCAGTGACGATCCGCTGCCCGGCATCCGTCGCGAGCTCGAAGGCATTCTCGAACTGCTGAAATAGAGTTACGCCTCCCCGACGATCGCCGAGTAAATGCGGTCCAGATCTTCCTGGCTGTAATATTCGATTTCGATGCGGCCGCCCTTCCGCTTGGGTTTCTCCACGATCTTGACCCGGGTTCCGAGCACGCGCTGCATTTCCTGTATGGCGGCTTTCACATTCGGGTCGAGTTGCACCTCTTCCACGGCTTTGGGCTGCTTCCCCGCCAGCATCTTTTGAGTCAGCACTTCCATGTGCCGGACAGACCAGCCGTGCTGAACGGCTTTGTTGGCGACATCGCGCTGGATTTCGCGCGTGGGCAGCGAGAGCAGGCAGCGGGCCTGGCCGGCGCTGAGCTTGCGCTCGGCGACGAGTTGCTGGAGATCGGGGGGAAGCTGGAGCAGGCGAATGGCGTTGAGGATGGTGCTGCGGTCCTTGCCGGTGCGGCTGCCGACGATTTCCGCGCCGACGTGCAGTTCGCGGAGCAGCCGCTCGAAGGCGATGGCGGTCTCGATGGGATTGAGGTCTTCGCGCTGGATATTCTCGATCAGCGTGATCTCCAGGAGCCGGTGGTCGGGAATATCCCTGATGACGACGGGCACGTTCTCGAGGGGCACGAGTTTCGCGGCCCGTAGCCGGCGTTCTCCGGCGACGAGTTCATAGCGGTCGCCGGCCTTGCGGACGATCAGCGGTTGAATGATGCCGTGGGTGCGAATCGACTGCGCCAGTTCGTTCAGAGCGCCGGGGTCGAAATGGCGGCGCGGTTGCAGCGGGTTGGCCTGGATCTGCCCGGTGGGCAGCATCCGGGTCGGCTCGTCGGGCGCCGGGGGGCGGACCTCGGGTGCGGCGGGGGGATGATTGCGGGTAGGAAGCAGGGCGTTGAGGCCCTTACCGAGTGCTTTGCGCGGGTTTTCGGCTTTGTTCATGGTCCAGGATCTCTTTGGCGAGCTTGATATAGCTTTCGGCGCCGCGGGAGCGCGGGTCGTAGTACAGGATGGGCTTGCCGAAACTGGGCGCTTCGGCGAGGCGGATGCTGCGGGGCACGATGGTGCGGAAGACCTGATCGGAGAAGAATTCGCGCAGGTCGCTGGCGACCTGGCGGGTGAGATTGGTGCGGTCGTCGTACATGGTGAGGAGAATGCCCTCGATCTGGAGCGGATGGCTAAAGCTGGCGCCGATCCGGTCGATGGTATCCATGAGCTCGGAAATTCCTTCGAGGGCGAAGAATTCGCACTGAATGGGAACGACGACGGCGTCGGCGGCGATCAGGGCGTTGAGGGTCAGGAGGTCGAGAGCCGGGGGGCAGTCGATCACGATGTACTGATAGGCTGCGCGGAGTGGGGCGAGCCGTTCCCGGAGGCGGAATTCGCGGCGCGGCAGGTCGACGAGTTCGAGGTTGGCGCCGACCAGGTTTTTGTCGGCCGGAATGAGATGCAGGCCTTCGAACTCGGTGGCGAGAACTGCGTCTTGGGGATTTTCGTCGCCGAGCAAGACGTCGTACATGCTGGGGCGGTCGGGGATTTTTTGAATGCCGAGCCCGGTGGTGGCGTTGCCTTGTGGATCCGAGTCCACGACCAGGACCGTGAGGTCGTTGGCAGCCAGCGAAGCCGCGAGGTTGATGGCGGTGGTGGTCTTGCCGACTCCGCCTTTCTGATTAGCGACGGCGAGTACTCGGTTCAAGTCGCCATACTACCATGAAGTGCTGTTTCACGTGAAACAGTCAAAGTCCTTCAAATCCTGGCGCATTTTTGGATGTTTCACGTGAAACACGGAGAAAGCGCTGCTCGCCCCACGGCAAAGCCACAGGCTCTTCCCACGCGAACCCAAGTGCCGCCGGGGGCTCTTCCGCGCCCGTCAGCAACGCCGCCCGCTTCGCCAACCGGCGCAGCGACGGCTCCAGGCCGGCATAGCTGACCGCCCGGGAAATCGCCCAATCGAAAGTCTCCGTAACCGCCTCCGCCCGCATCGCCAGAACCCGAACATTCGACAGACCCCGACTCGCTTCGCGGAGAAACACGGCCTTCCGCTGATGCGACTCGATCAGCGTCACCGCCCACTCGGGCCGGAAGATCGCCGCCGGAATCCCCGGAAATCCCGCGCCGGAGCCGATATCCGCCACCCGAAACTGCCCCTCGGGCAGGCGCGACGCTAGAAACAAAGCCTCGGCATAGTGGCGCTCCGCCGCTTCTTCCGGCCGGTCCACCCGCGTCAGATTCAGGACCTTGTTCCACTTGACCAGCAGCCGATAGTGCTGTTCCAGCAATGTGAGGCGTTCTTCCGGCAGCGGGCAGAGTTGCGCCAGAAGCTGCGCCAGATGTTTACGAAACACGGCTGAGGCTCAGGTACACGTCCAGGATCGCCACCGCCGCAGGAGTCACGCCCGGAATCCGGGCAGCCTGCCCCAGCGTGCCGGGCCGGACCTTCTCGAGCTTGTCCCGGATCTCCCGAGACAGCCCCGGAATCCCGCAAAATGCAAACGCCGCCGGAATCGGCCGCCGCTCGGCATCCTTGAGCCGCTCGATCTGCCGCTCCTGCTGGCTGATGTACCCGCTGTACTTCACCTCGGTCTCGACCGTCGCCAGCAGGCCCCGGACGGGCTCTTCTCCGAGCACCTCCACGATCCAGCCATGGATTTCCGGGATCCTCGCTTCCGGCCGCTTCAGCCACTGCCCGTTGCGGTGGCTCTCGAGCGCCGCCGTGAGCCGCTCCTTTTGCGCCAACTTCCGCCTCAGCAGCTCCCATCGCTCGTCGGTGACCAGGCCGGCGCGCCGTCCGACGGGCGTCAGCCGGACATCCGCGTTGTCGATGCGCAGATGAAGGCGGTACTCGGCGCGGGAGGTGAACATGCGGTAGGGCTCGTCCGCGCCCTTGGTTACCAGGTCGTCGATCAGGATCCCGGTATAGCCCTCAGTCCGGCCGATCCGGACCGGTTCGCAGGCGCCGAGCTTGCAGGCAACATTCAGCCCGGCGACCAGACCCTGGCACGCAGCCTCCTCGTACCCGGACGTGCCGTTGATCTGGCCCGCTAAGTATAGGCCGCCGATGGACTTAACCTCTAAAGTGTGGTGCAGCTCACGGGGATCGACCGCATCATATTCTATAGCGTATCCCGGGCGGATCATTTCCGCGTGCTCGAGACCCGGCACCGAGGCGACCATGGCCGCCTGCACGTCGATGGGCATACTGCTGGACATGCCATTGACGTAGACTTCGTTGGTATCGAGCCCCTCCGGCTCTAGAAAAATCTGGTGACGGAGCTTATCGGGGAACTTCACCACCTTGTCCTCGATCGACGGGCAGTAGCGCGGTCCGACCCCTTCGATCTGCCCGCTGTACAACGGCGACCGCGGAATCGCATCGCGGAGCACGCGAAGCGTCGCGGCGGTGGTGTAGCCGATGTGGCAGTGGATCTGGGGCCGGTCGATGGCCTCGGTCAAAAATGAAAACGGCGTCGGGTCGCGGTCGCCCGGCTGGGACTCAAATTGCGACCAGTCGATCGACCGGCCATCGAGGCGGGGCGGAGTGCCGGTCTTCAGGCGGGTCCAGTTGAGGCCGAGGCTCCGGAGTTGTGTGCCGAGAAGTTCGGAAGGCGCCTCGCCGTTGCGGCCGCAACTGTAGCGGGACTCGCCCACATGCGCCAGGCCGTTCAGGAAAGTCCCCGTGGTCATGATGACGGCCGGGGCGGCGATGGTTCGGCCGTCGCGAAGCAGCACGCCGGTCACCGTCCGCCCTACGATCTCGAGCGCGGCGACCTCCGCCTGCTTGATGCGCAGGTTGGGCTCCTTTTCGAGCACCTCGCGCATGCGGACGCGGTACATTTTCTTGTCCATCTGGGCGCGGGGCGACCAGACCGCGGGACCGCGGCTCGTGTTGAGCAGGCGGAATTGAATGCCGACCGCATCCGCCACCTCGCCCATCACGCCCCCGAGGGCGTCCACCTCCCGGACGAGGTGCCCTTTAGCAATTCCGCCGATCGCCGGGTTGCACGACATCTGGGCGATGAGGTCCAGATTCATCGTGACCATGGCGGTCCGCAGGCCAACCCGGGCACAGGCGCGGGCGGCTTCGCACCCCGCATGGCCGGCGCCGATGACGACGACGTCGTACCGTTCGAGCATTGTTACTATTGTACGGAATGCGGATCCTGATTATCGGCAGCGGCGGAAGAGAGCATGCGCTCGGGTGGAAGCTGGCGCAGTCGCCGGGGGTGGAGGTCGTATCCGCCCCGGGGAATCCGGGAATGGCGCAGGTGGGCCGGTGCCTCCCGCTCGAAGAGGCAGAACGGCTGAGGCCGGATTTGACGGTGGTCGGGCCGGAGGTGCCGCTGGTGGAAGGGATCGTGGACCGGTTCCGGGCTGCCGGGCTGCCGATCGTGGGACCGGGGCGCGAGGCGGCGCAACTGGAAGGCTCCAAAGTCTTCGCAAAGAACTTCTTCATGCGGAATAACATTCCGACGGCGGATTTCGTGGTGACGGAAACGGTCGAGGACGCGAGCCGCGAGTTGGGGCGCTTCGGGTTTCCGGTGGTGCTCAAGGCCGACGGGCTGGCCGCCGGGAAGGGAGTGGTGGTGGCCGGAACCCGCGCGGAAGCGGAGTCGGCGCTGGCGGGATTGAAGGGCCGGCTGGTGATCGAGGAGTACCTGGATGGCGAGGAGGTGAGCTTCATCGCCCTGTGCGACGGGCGGGACGTGGTGCCGCTCGCGCCGACGCAGGACCACAAGCGGGTCTTTGACGATGACGAGGGTCCGAACACGGGCGGAATGGGCGCGTATTGCGATGCGGCGATTTTGACCGCGGAGCAGACGCGCGACGTGCTGGAGCGGGTGATCTATCCGACCGTGGAACGGACGAAGTTCACGGGATTTCTCTACGCCGGCCTGATGATGACGCGCGCCGGGATGAAGGTGCTGGAATTCAACGTGCGGCTGGGGGATCCGGAGACGCAGCCGCTGATGCACCGGATGGCGTCGGACTTCGTGCCCGCGCTGGCGGCGGCGGCGGCCGGGCGGCTCAGTGGAACGCGCCTCGCATGGCGCGCTGGACCGAGCGTGTGCGTGGTGCTCGCCTCGGGAGGGTATCCGGGAGCCTACGAAAGCGGAAAGCCGATCCACGGGATTGCGGAGGCGGAAGCATCGGGCGCGACGGTGTTTCAGGCCGGAACGAGGTGCGGCGCGAAGGGAATCGAAACGGCGGGCGGCCGGGTGCTGGGCGTGACGGCGGGCGGGAGCGACCTGCCGGAGGCGATCGCGGCGGCGTACCGGGGGGCGGGGCAAATCCGTTTTGACGGCATGCATCTGCGCAAGGACATTGGGCGGAAGGGCCTGAGACGGTACAATAGGGACACTGTGGGGACGTAGCTCAGTTGGATAGAGCGGTCGCCTCCTAAGCGACAGGTCGGCAGTTCGAATCTGCCCGTCCCTACCACGCTATTTGTGTCCCATCCTCATTGTGGACGACGATGAGGAATTCGCGTTTTCTGTGCAACAGGAGATGCGGGACGGACTCGACCTGGCGGTCATCGACGTGGTGCTGCCCGGGATGAGCGGCTTCAAGTGGTGGGTGCGATCAAGCGGCGTCCGAACGCAATCAAGATCGTAGTGACCAGCCTGGTGGTGCGTTCGGCGCGCACACGGTGATCCGGAAAGAGCCGGAGTTCAGCCGCGAGGAATGGGTCCGGCGGATCGAGAGCGTGTTGCAACAGGCGCCCAGGAGTCTCGGCACTCCAATAATGCAGAGTTGCTAACCCCGTGAGAATGCAGCGCGCAATCCGCCGGCCGTAACCGTCCTCAGAAGCCGCCTATTTTCGCGTTCGAAAATTGTGCTGGTGTTGACATCATTCTTGTAGTATGATTACCGCAAGATGGAAGGCGACCCCAAAGGTCCGGAAGCTGCCAGGCTCCGCCAACGCAAGTTTGCGCTGCTCCGCCAATTCCCACTTCCCCAAGATCTGCTTCCCGGCTCGCTCTCCGTCAGCCATACGCGCTGTGGAAAGCCTACCTGCCATTGCGCCAAGGGCGAGCGACACCCCGCTTGGTCGCTAACCTTTATGGCTGCGGGCAAGAAACGCGTCGAGCGCATTCCCAAGATCTGGGTGGACGACGTCCGCCGGCGCGTCGAAGCCGGCCGCGCCTTTCAGGACGCTCTGCGCGAGGTCCTTACGGCCAATGCCGAGTTGCTGGTCCTTTGGCGCAAACAGCAACCGCCCCGCTGAAAGGACCGCACGTCCGTCAAATCCACAACTATGCCTGTCATCAGGTGGGCCTGAAGTCCTACTTTGAGCACCCCGGCGATGGTCGGCCCTATCCTCAGATTCCCGCGCGGGATCTGGTCTGGTCCATGGTCATCAGCCACATCTTGCGGGTGACCAGTTTCTTGCGCCTGGAATGGCTGATGCACTCCCCGGTGCGCGCAGAGTTGGGGATCAAAACAGAGTTCGGGGATGATGCCTTGGCCTACTGCACCGAGCGGATGGACCCGGAGATCACACGCGTCGCGCTGGCAGCCGCACTGCACCAGGCCAAGCGCAACAAGGCCTTCGAAAATAGCCGCTTCATCGGCTTGGCCCTGGACGGCACGGGCGCTGGACGCACCTACAAAGAACCGTGTCCATTGTGTGATCCCGTCAAGGACAGCAAGGGCGAGTTGCACGGTTCGCTGCATCACTTTGTGATGATCAGCGTGGTAGGAGCCGGCCTGACGCTGCCGGTGGATATCGAGCCTTACGGCCCCGGAGACAGCGAATATGCCGCCGCACAGCGTTTGCTGCGGCGCGCCATAGACCACTTGGGGCCGCGCTTTGCTGATTACGTGGTGGGAGACGGCGCATACGCCACCGCTCCTTTTTTGCACACCACCGACGAAGTCGGACTGCCGGTAGTGGCGCGCCTTAAAGAGAATCTTCCCCTGTTGGCCGCCGCAGTGCGAGAGCGATTTGATGGCCAGTCGCCCCATGCCATATTCCAGGAGGGCAACGACCGAGTCGAGGTCTGGGATTACGATCATTTCGATTCTTGGGAAACCCTCAACTGGCCCGAAGTCCGCGTGCTCCGCTACCACCAGCACAAACCCGATGGCACCGTGGTCGAAGCCGAATGGCTGACCGACTTCCCCATCGCCAAACTTGGCAGCCTGAGTCTTTACCGCATGGCCAAGAGCCGCTGGGAGATCGAGAATCACGGCTTCAACGATGGCAAGAATCGTTATGGCATGGAGCACATCTGCCATCACGAGCCCAACAGCATCCTCATCGTCTGGCTGTTGATCGCCTTGGCTATGGTGATCGAACGCCTTTACCGGCTGCGCTACTTGCACCGCGGAGACCATGGCGTTCGCTCCGCCATGGACTTATTCACCTATCTTTGGCTGACCCTGGGGTCCCGCAGTCCGCCCGATTCCGGCTGAACCCGGGCGCCGTGCGGACGGCTGGCAGCGTTCCGTTGCTCTTTGAAAACTCAACGCCTTCCGTGGAGGTATGACCCCGCCGGAGCCCGCCGTCGCTCGATGGCAAGCCGGAACGCTGCCCCAGCCACGAGTCAAATCCACTCCACTGCGCCGAGCCCTATCTCGGCGGAGGTTCCGAAACCGCTGACAGGCGCCCCCCTGCATTTGACACTCCGG
>CAWIJL010000009.1:0-405719 GCA_963836405.1 uncultured Solibacteraceae bacterium | reverse complement strand
GCATGTGCCTCTCACTCACCGTGCTCGGCCTCGTCTTCAACGCCGGCGCCCTCACCCCCGCGCGTCTGCTGCCGTGGATCCTCTGCTACGTAGCGTGTTTTGCCTTCGGCATGGGTCCCGGCGTGTGGGTCGTGATGTCGGAACTCTTCCCGACACGCATTCGCGGGCGCGCCATGTCGCTGGCGACCATTGCGCTCTGGCTCGCCTGCCTGTTGCTCACCGTCACGTTCCTCTCGCTGGTGAAGGCATTCACCGCCGCCGGCGCGTTTCGCATCTACGCTGTGCTGTGCGCCGTCACGGTCCTCTTCGTCTGGAAATTCACGCCCGAAACCAAGGGTAAGAGCCTTGAGGAGATCGAAAAGCAGTGGAAAAAATAGCCATCACTTCCGCCTCCCGCGTCGCTGCCGCTCTCCGGCACGAGCCCCCCGACCGCATCCCGATCGATTTCGGGAGCACCGCCGTCACCGGCGTCCACGTGAGGTGGTGGCCGCCTTGCGTAAGCACTTCAGCCTCCCGAGGCTCCCGGTGAAGGTCACGAGCCCTACCAGATGCTGGGAGAGATGGACGACGACCTCGCTGCGCGCCCTCGGCATCGACATGGTTGGCATCTTCCCGCGAAAGAACCTCTTCGGCTTTCCCAACGAAAATTGGAAACCGTGGAACTTCCGCGCCTTGACGCACTGGCGGCCAGAACCTCCGGATCCTGCCGGCGCCTTCGGGCGATATCGCTGGTCTATCCTGAGGGCGACTTGGCCGCGACGCCGAGCGGACGTATGCCTGTGGACCGGGCCTTCTTCGACACCATCGTCGCCAACCGCCGATCGACGAGGCGAAGCTCGATCCGCCGACAACCCCGAGGAGTTCAGCCCCGTCTCCGCCGCCGACCTCGCTCATCTGGCGCGCGCTTCGAGCGTGCAGCCTCCGCCGGACGCGCGGTCATCGCCCGTTTGGCGGCACAGCCTTCGGCGACATCGCGCTCGTGCCCGGCCCTTTCATGAAGGACCCGAAGGCATTCGCGACATCGCCGAGTGGTACATGGCGACGAATCGCGGCGCCCGACGTGCACCGCATCTTCGAGCGCCAGTGCGAAATCGGCTTCGCCAACCTCGCGCGGATTCACCAGCGCGTCGGTGACAACGTGCAGGCGCTCTTCGTCTGCGGCACGGATTTCGGCACGCAAACGTCCTCGTTCTGCTCAACGGGACCTTCCGCGAACTCTAGCTCCCGTACTACCAGCGCATCAATGGCTGGATTCACGCCCACACCACGTGGAAGTCGTTCAAGCACTCCTGTGGCAGCGTCGTACGCTTCCTCGATCGCTTCATCGACGCCGGCTTCGACATCCTGAATCCGGTGCAATGCTCCGCAACCGGAATGGACCCTCGTGCGCTGAAAGCGAAATATGGCGACCGCCTCACCTTCTGGGGCGGCGGAGTCGATACGCAAAAGACGCTCCCCTTCGGGACACCCGGGGAGGTCCGTGCCGAAGTCCTCGAGCGCTGCGAAATCTTCTCGGTGAACGGTGGCTTCGTCTTCAACACCGTTCACAACATCCAATCCGGCACGCCCGTGGAGAATATAGTGGCGATGTGGAACGCCGTCCACGAATTCAACGGAAGGCCTCGGCTTCTATGAATTCGATCTGCGTTCTGTCGCTCTGCTCGCCGCGGCCCCCCTCCCCGCCGCACAGCGCAACACGATCCCCCTCGACGGCCAGTGGGAGATCGCGGACTCCGTCGATCTCGCGCAGCCCACCGCCTGGTCCCACCACGCCCCCGTCCCCGGCCTTGCTCACTCGGCAATCCCCGCCTTCCCGGATGTCGATCAATTCGAGAGCCGCCAACTCATCCAGAATCGCGTCCAGCGTGGTCTCTCCCCGCCTCCGCACTCGTGACGACCGCCGGTGTATCCCGTCAGCAGCGAAACTATTTCTGGTACCGACGCTCCTTCAACGTGTCCGCAGTCCGCGCCGTCGCCACCCTGCGCATCAACAAAGCACAGTTCGGAGCGTCCGTCTGGGTCAACGGCCGGCTGATCGGAGAGCACCTCCCTTGCTTCTCCGCTGCGATCTTCAATGTCTCGCGCGACCTGCGCCGGGGCGTCAACGAAATTGTGATCCGCGTCGGAGCGCATCCCGGCGTCCTTCCGCCAACTGTTTCTGCCGGTACCGATTTCGAGAAGAACCGCTGGACGCCAGGCATCTACGACAGCGTCACCCTCACCCTCAGCGACAATCCCGCGATCGAGACCATTCAGGTCGCCCCCGCGCGGGACCTCAAGTCGATCACCGTCCAGACCACTCTGCGCAATCACGGCTCGCAGCCCGCCGCTTTTGCCCTCACGCAGTCGGTTCATCTCTGGAAATCTACCGCCGCCGTCGCCTCCGTTCCCGCTCTGCGATTGCGCCTCGGCCCCGGCGAACAGCGCGTCGTGACGCAGTCCATCGCGATGCCGAACGCGAAGCTCTGGACGCCCGAAGACCCCAACCTTCACATGCTCGAAACCGCCACCGGCGGTGACTCCACCTCCACCCGCTTCGGCCTGCGCGAGTTCCACTTCGAGACCGCCACCCGGCGCGCCTACCTCAATGGCCGTCCCTATTTCCTGCGCGGATCCAACATCACCCTCCACCGTTTCTTCGAAGATCCGAAAAGCGGAGTCCTGCCATGGGATGAAAAATGGGTGCGCAAACTCCTCGTCGAAATTCCCAAGGAGATGCACTGGAATGCCTTCCGCTTCTGCATCGGTCCCGCGCCCGATCGCTGGTTTGAAATCGCCGACGAGGCCGGCCTCCTGATCCAGAACGAATATTTCGTGTGGACCGGTCGCGGTTGGCACGGCGCGGACAATCAGGTGCGCTTCGATGCCGCGGAGATGATCCGCGAATACGGCGAGTGGATGCGCGACCACTGGAATCACCCGAGCGTCGCCATCTGGGACGCCAACAACGAGACGTTCGACCCCATCTTCGGCGAAACGATCATCCCTGCCGTGCGCGCTCTCGACCTCTCCAATCGCCCCTGGGAGAACAGCTACAACCCGCCCGTAGGTCCCGACGATCCGGTCGAAGATCACCCCTACGAGTTCTCCGGCATGGCCGCGAAGAATGGTCCGGCCTTCAGCATGACCACCTTCGAACGCCCCAATGGCAAAGCCCCGGCAGCGCCTACCGCGCACGCGCTCATCCTCAATGAGTACGGCTGGACATGGCTCAATCGCGACGGATCTCCCACCGAACTTACCAAGGATCTGTATCCGCGCCTGCTCCCACCGGACGCCACCGCGCAGGATCGCCTCGCGCTCAACGCGTATCTGCTCGCCGGAATCACCGAGTTCTGGCGTGCCTACCGCCAGTACGCCGCGGTGCTCCACTTCGTCTATCTGATGAGCAGTGATCCGATGGGCTACACCGCCGACCATTTCAGCGACGTGGAAAAGTTGGAACTCGAGCCGAACTTCCGCGATTACATGTCGCACGCGTTCGCGCCCCTCGGCGTATACCTCAGTTTCTGGCAGCCGAAACTTGCGCCCGGCAGGCGGACGTTTCAGGTGATGCTGGTCAACGACGAGTACACGGCAGCGTCCGGCACCCTGACGCTCTCGCTCGGAAACGCTCGCGCCGAAGCGCCCTTCCAGGTCGCCGCGCTCGGGCAGACCACAATGTACATCGATCTCGACGTGCCCAATACCCCGGGCGACTATCTGTTACAGGCGAAAGCCGGCGCCACGTTGAGCCGCCGTAAAGTCGCCATCACCCCAAAACCATGACCTCTACTCAATCCAAACTTCGCGAATGGCTCGCCGGCGGGCTCCTGATCTCCGACGGCGCGTGGGGCACGGAGTTGCAAGCGCGCGGATTGCCGCCCGGCGCAGCTCCCGATGCCTGGAACCTGTCCAACCCCGCCGCCGTGGAGTCGGTGGCGCGTGCCTACGCAGCTGCGGGCAGCCAGGTCATCCTCACGAATACGTTCCGCGCGAACGCGATCGCCATGCAAGGCGACCTCGACGCGATCAATCGCGCCGGCGTAGAGATCTCGAAACGCGCCGCCGCCGGACGCGCGCTCGTTTTCGCCTCGATCGGCCCCACCGGTCAAATGATGTTATACGGACAGCAGGTCACCGACGCCTTTGCCGCGCAGGCCGCATCGCTTGCCGCTGCCGGCGCCGACGCGCTCCTGATCGAAACCATGAGCGACCTCGCTGAAGCCCGCCTCGCCGTTGCCGCCGCCAAACCCGCGGGCCTGCCCGTGATTGTCTCCTTTGCGTTCGACTCCGGGAAGGACAAGGACCGCACCATGATGGGCGCGACTCCCGAGGATGTCGCCGCCGCAATGGCCGAAGCCGGAGCCGACGCCGTCGGCGCCAACTGTGGTGTCGGCATCGAATTCGCCGCCGCCGTCTGCGCGCGCTTTCGCGACGCTTGCGATCTCCCGCTCTGGATCAAGCCAAACGCCGGCCTCCCCACAATGCAGGGCGATTCGATCCACTACGATGTCACCCCCGAGTTTTTTGCCGGCCATTACGCCGCTCTCCGCGACGCCGGCGCCGGTTTCCTCGGCGGCTGCTGCGGCTCCAATCCGGATTTCATCCGCGCCCTGGTGGCTGCACGATGCGCCTGAAACTGATCAGCTGCGAAGTCCTCTTCCGCGAAATGTGCGCCGCGTGCGCGCATTCCCCGCACCAGGTAGACGTCGAGTTCCTGCCCAAGGGCCTCCACGATCTCGGCGGAAAACCGATGGCCGCCAGGATCCAGGAGATTGTCGATCGCACGCCCGAAGGCGTCTACGACGCGATCCTTCTCGGCTACGGACTCTGCGGCAACGGCCTCAATGGCTTGACCGCCCGTCACACCCGGCTCATCCTGCCGCGCGCGCACGACTGCATCGCCATTCTGATGGGCGGCCGCGATCGCTATGAGGCTTACTTCGCCGGCAATCCCGGAACCTTCTACCGCTCCACCGGCTGGCTCGAGCGCGGCAAGGGCCTCCAGCAACTGACTCGTCAAACCGCCGGCCTCGAAGATTCCCTGGATACCCTGATCGCGAAATACGGCGAGGAGAATGGCCGGTATCTCTACCAGGAAATGACCCGCTACCACGCCCAATATCGCAAGCTCACGTTTATCGAAACGGGCCTTGAGGCTCACGGCAAATTCGTCGACGAGGCAGCCGCGGAAGCCGCCGGAAAGGGCTGGAGTTTCGAACGCTATATCGGTGACCTGGGATGGCTGCAGCGCCTGGTCGAAGGCCAATGGTCCGCCTCCGAATTCGTCATTGCTTCTCCCGGCGAGCGCTTCGCCGCCAGCTTCGATTCCGAAATCCTGAAGGTACAAAAATGACCGGCCAACAACGCATACTCGCAAAGCTCCGCGGCGAACCCACCGATTCGCTGCCCTTGATGCCCATCACCATGATGTTCGCCGCGGATCTCACCGGCACCCCCTACGCTGCCTACGCGCGCGATCACCGCCTCCTCGCCGACGCCCAGTGCGCCGTCGCCGAGCGCTTCGACATCGACTACGTCTCCGCCATCTCCGACCCGGCGCGCGAAGCCAGCGACCTCGGGGCCACCATCGAATGGTTCGACGACCAGCCGCCCGCCATCGTCGAAAGTCACGCGCTCCTCGACGACAAACGCAAGCTCGATGCACTTCGCCTGCCGGCGCTCGATGCACCCGGCCGCATGCTGGACCGTATCGAGGCCGTGCGCCTGCTCGCCGAACGCGCCGGCGAAACGCGCATCGTCGAAGGCTGGGTCGAAGGACCGTGCGCGATGAGCGCCGACCTGCGCGGCCTCAATACCTTGATGCTCGACTTCTCTGACGATCGGCCCTTCGTCGAAGCCCTCTTCGATTTCACCGTGCGAATGGAAGTGGAATTCGCCCGCGCGCAGGTAGCGGCCGGTGCCACGCTGATCGGTATCGGCGATGCCGCCGCGTCACTCGTCGGGCCGAAGATCTATCGCGAACTCGTCCTGCCATTCGAGCGGCGCCTGATCGCCGCCATACAGGCGCTCGGCGTTCCGGTGCGCCTCCATATTTGCGGCAACACCAAGCGCATCGTAGAAGGTATGGGGCAGACCGGCGCGGAAATCATCGACCTCGATTTCCCCACGCCCGTTGCCCTCGCGCGCGCGGCGATGCCGCAAACCCAGGTCCTGCTCGGCAACATCGATCCCGTTCGCGACCTGCGCGACGGCACGCCCGAATCCGTCCATGCGCTGCTCGCGGAGTGTTACCGCCAGGCCGGCCCTGCCTATATCTGCGGCGCGGGTTGCGAGGTGCCGCGCGGCACGCCGCACGCCAACGTGGACGCGATGACGCGCTTCGCACGCGGCCAGTCGTGAAGCTCGAAATCCAACCGCATCCCCGGCAGACCCTGTCCGGACAACTCTTCGATGCCGGCGTGGAATTTCCGTGCGGCGGAGAGCTCGCTTGCGCAGGCTGCAAAGTGCGCGTGCTCTCGGGTGACGTGCCCATCACTCCCACCATGCGCGATGCCCTCACCGAGGCAGAACTCCGCGAGGGCTGGCGTCTCGCGTGTTGTGCGGAAGCAAAAGGGCCGGTCGTTGTCGAAGTGAAACAGTGGTCGCTCCCGGTGCTCACCGACGAAGCCCGCGTCCCCATCGAACCGCGCGCCGGACGCGGCGCGGTCATCGATCTCGGCACCACCACGCTGGTCGTCCAGATCGTGAATCTCAACAGCGGTGAAGTCGAGCGCGTCGAAACCGCACTGAATCCGCAGGCCCGCTTCGGCTCCGATTGTGTCAGCCGCCTGCAATACGAACTCACCCATCGCGGTGAACTCGGTCGTGCAGTTCGTGAGGCGCTGGGCCGCATGCTCGGCGAGGAGCCGCTGCGAGAGATTCTGATCGCGGGCAACACCGTGATGCATCATCTCTTCTGCGCGCTCGATGTCGAGCCCCTGACCCACGCGCCGTTCGCTTCTCCCACGCTTGGCGGCTTCCGCTTCGCGGCTTGGGAACTCGGCTGGCCCGGTCCAGCCGCGTTCCTGCCCTGCCTTGGAGGCTTCGTCGGCAGTGACTTGCTCTGCGGCATCGTGGCGACAAACCTCGACGGGCAGCCCCATCCTCACGCGCTGCTCGACATCGGCACCAATGGAGAGATTCTGGTCGGAGGCGCCCACGGGATCGAGTGCGCGTCCACCGCGGCTGGTCCTGCTTTCGAAGGCGGCCGTATCGGCGCCGGGATGCGCGCGGGGCATGGCGCCATCGACAGCGTGCACGTAAAGGATGGCGGATTTGTCTGTCACGTGATCGGCGATACCGCGCCGCGCGGACTGTGCGGCAGCGGCCTGGTGGACGCTGCCGCCTGCGCGCTCGAACTCGGCCTCGTCCGCTCCAACGGCCGCCTCGCCGGCCCTCTGACCTTTGCCGGCCAAGTCACGCTCTCGCAGCCGGACATCCGCGAACTACAGTTGGCTAAGGGCGCAATCGCCGCCGGTATCCGCATGCTTGCCGGTGGCGGCGTGGAATCGCTTTCCCTCGCCGGCGCCTTCGGCAATTACATCCGCATCCCCAGTGCTCGCGCCATCGGATTGTTGCCCGCCGGCCTGTCCGTCGATCCCGTTGGCAATACCTCGCTCCGCGGCGCCCGAATGCTGCTCCTCGCGCCTTCCGCTCGCCGGGCCCGCCTGCAAAAGATCGCCGCCCTCACACGCCACATCGAACTCGCCGCCGGCCTCGACTTCCAATACCTATACGCGGAAATGATGGCGCTCGCGCCATTCCGCCTTCGATAACGCGTGCTGGGTTACATCGCGCCGATGCCGGTCGGGAATGTAAAAACCGTCACCACCAGTACAGGCGCGGGGACTCCAGTTTCTCCGCCGCGAGTCCGCTCCGCCATGCCCATCGCTGCTGTGCTCTGCCTTCCACCGGAAAGACAAGTTACAGGTCGATGTGAAACTCACCAGGGCGATGGAACCGAGTGGTCCTACTGGAAGATCGGCCCGCCGCCCTTACGCTCTCTCACATCACGTACCGTAGGCGCCGGGTACCGCGAAGTCCCCAATCAGGAGGTTTACTGTGCTTCGAGAAATCACCACAAGAGTAGCGATTCCGCAATTTTGCCGGTTTTGCCGGCGAGCGCGGCAAAAGCTGAATGCCCTGCTCGCCGGCAAACTGTCCACAGCCCGGGCGTGGGATTTGAAGGAAGCGCGCCCGGCGTCGAAGCCCGGATCGAAGCCATGGGCATCAACGTCCGCGAGAACTTCACCATCACCAGAAGGTGGGATCAACAGAAGCCCGGACCGCCCACATGGGAAGTCGCGCGGGTCGCAGGCGAGCAACTTCGCGGCCGTCCTGGATCACGCTCTGACCACATATCAGGGCCGTATCAAACCTGAAGAGGCCCGGGCCCTCCTGATTACCGCGTAGATTCAGCGCGCCAGACAGTCCTCGGCGGCGTAACCCGTCAATACCGACACGCCTCAATGCGAAGCGTGTCCGTGCCCATCTATGCTCACCGGAAAACACCTGCGCTCGTTCCTCGCCCACGCGGTGTTAGGCCGCAAGCTCCCGCAGCGAGATCGCATCGGATCCCGCAAAGAGCGGCTGCGGCGAGGCCCGCCACGCGACGAAGAGTATAACCCGATTACTCCTGTGTCCCGTTGTGCCCGAATTGCCACACACAATCCCCGCACGCCTGCCATCGAATCACATGCCCATGCGATAACCCGCCGCCCCGGTCGCTTGCGGGTGACTTCGGCGGCCGGCCATCGCGGCCAGCCACCCAGCCCGGCGACACCTCCGGCCCGTTCGGTCACAACCAGGATCAACCTTCAGGAAACGGGGCAGGGAAGAGCTACATCCCGCCGCCGTCCATCTCACACTCGAGGATCACCGCCCGCATCAGGTCCACATGATCCTCCGCCGCCTTCGCCCGCTCCACGCACTCCCCACACCCCAGCAGGTGCTCCTCGAGCGGCGCCAGCTCCGCCTCCTCCGTGATCATCCCCAGGTAGTACCGCTCCAGGTCGTCATCCGAAATGTGCTCACCAGTAGACTGCATGCGTCCTTACCCCCGGAGTACCAAGGCCCCCGCTTCCGGATCGTCCGCCGGCGTCCATTTCGCCCTCTCGCTGTCCGGAAAAGTCGGCGCCGCCCCCACCGGCCGGATCGCTTGGCAACTCGCCGGCCGCGCGTACTTTTCTGTTCCGGCCCCCCATGTCCGGGACCGGGAGTGGGATCTGTCTCATATTCCGCAGTAGCTGCGTTTCCCCGGCTCCTTCGCTCCGCGCGCCGCCGGCCCCCGCAGCCGGTTCTCGCACCGGCACTTCAGCCGCTCCTGGTGGACCGCCAGCCTTCTTCGCGCCACCCGCCGCGCCTCCGCCCCCTGCGGATCGTTCCCCGCCGCCACATACTCCAGCAGTAGTTCGATACACCGGTCGCAGTCTTTATTCATATCGGCCAAAAAAAAAGGACCGGACTGTCGCCTCCGGCCCCCCTCATTCCCTCACCGCGCGGCTAACGAACCCCCGTTTCCGTCCGATAAGCCCACCGTGCGCAAATTCTGGATACTGCTCCTCGCCGCCGTCGTGACCCTCTCTCTCCTGCCTGCCGGCTTCCCCGGCCTTCACGCCCTCGGGACCCTGCCAGCCGGCGACAAACTGCTCCACTTCCTCGCCTATGCCCTTCTCGCCGCCATTCTCCCTTGGGTCGAATCCCGCGCCGCCGCCGCCTGCCTCGGCCTCATCGGCCTCAGCCTCCTGCTCGAGCTCCTCCAGCAGTTGGTTCCCGGCCGCTCCTGTGACCCCCTCGACGGCCTCTCGAGTTCCGCCGGCGCCGCCTGCGGTTTCCTCGCCGCCGTTGCTATTCCTGCCTGTCTCCGCCGCTTCCGCCGCGCCGCCCCGCGCTACCCCGCCTTCCGTACCGCCTGCGACCCGGACTTCGCCAGCAGCCGCAGCGGCCGGTAGACGTAGTACAGCGGAAACAAAGCCCCCGGCAGCGCCATCGACCGGTGATCCGCCGGTGTCGGTTCCACCTGGCTCCACAAGAAGCGCATCCGGTCCGGTGCCCGCTCCAGCAGCCGCAGTTGCAACCGCATGTTCTCCCGCATCGTCGCCGGTCCGTCCTCGCCGTCCACCAGCCGCTGCCGCCACGCCGTCGCGATCGCCGCCGCCCCCGCGTCCGCGCGCATCTCGCGCACCGCCTGCGCCGGAACCGCCGCCCCCAGCGCGTCCACCGCCAGCAGCAGCCCAGCAAACACCATCCGCGACACCCGCCGCTCCCGCACCTGCTCCATCAGTCCCGCCCAGTCCGTGTCGCATCGCTCGATCAGCCGCGCCAGGTCCGCCAGCCAGTGCAGCGAACACCAGCCATGCTTCGCCCCGTGCACGCACAGAAAGATCGTCAGGTCCTGATCCCCCAGTGCCGCCATCGTGCGTCCCGCCACCTCCACCGTCGCGAGCCGCCTCCACACTCCGTCCATGTCCAGCCCGTGGCACAGGTGCGATGGTGCCAGCGCCCAATGCAGATCCACCGCCACTCCCGCCGCTACAGAAACCATCGGCAGCTCGTGACCCATTCTGTAGAACCGCAGGTCCCGCGGATACGGGCACTCGTAGCCGTCGGCCGCGAGCATCTCCACCGCCCGCGCCGCATCCCCCGGCCGCACCAGCACGTCCAGGTCGCTCATCGCCCGCAGCGCCGGGCTCTCGTACAGCGTCCACGCCGCCGCCGGACCTTTAAACGGAACCGCCACCACACCCGCCTGCGCCAGCCGCGATAGCACCCGGTGCAGTTCCGCCGTCAGCCGCAGATTCCAGGCCGCATTCTCGTGGAACCGTGCCCGCAGCCGCCGCAGCACCTCCGCCGGCACGAGACCTTCGGCATACTCGCTGACGCTCCAGTACACCAGCGCCGATACGCCGTGCCGCTCGGCCTGTTCGAGCGCCGCCTCCCAGTCCGTCACCGCCCCCGCAGCCGCGCGCACCCGCCCCCGCTCCGGCCGCGCCCGGGCGCATTCAACCGCGAGATTCATCCAGGCCCCGCACCGGCACCAGCGGCGTCGCCACCCCGGTTCGCGCGTAAGCCTTCTCGCAATCGAGCATCGAAGGTCCAAGCGCGTTCCCGGCCATGTGCGCCAGCCCGGGACACCGGCTGCACGAAGTCACCACCGCGCACCGCGAACACACCGGCAGGTGCCGTTTCCGCACCTCCCGGATTTCGCGAAGTTCCGGAGAATCGCGCCAGATATCGGCAAAGCTCCGGGTCCGCACATTCCCGCACACCAGCGGATACGTCACGCAAGGCATCACATCGCCCGCCGGCGAGATGTAGCACGCCCGCAGCCCCGCCCCGCAGGGATACTCGTTCAGGCTCGCCGAATCCGCCGGCCGCGGCGCCGCGCAAAACTCGGCCACATTCTCGATCGCCGCCGGGTCGTGCAGCAGTCTCCCCAACTCGCCCACCCCGATCCGCAGCTCCGAAGGAGCCGTATCCCCGGTCACCGCCGGCGTGATGGTCGGATCGATCCTGGCTTCCGCCCCCAGGCCGGCCGCCAGCGCCTGCACCGAACGGTAATCGCCGGCATTCCCGCGCATCACCACGTGCATCACGCGCGTCCTGACGCCGTGCCGAACCAGCCTCCGGATGGCGCCAACCGAACGGTGAAACGATCCGTGTACCCCCGTAATGGCGTCGTGCGTCGCCGGCCGGTGCGAATAGAGGCTGATATTCACCTCGCTGATCCCCAGGCCCGCGAGCGCCGCGGCATCCCTCTCCCGCAGCAGCGTGCCGTTGGTCTTCAGCGTCACCGCGAAAACCAGCCGGCGCGCGTGCTCCAGAATCTCCAGCAGGTCGGGCCGCAGAAACACCTCGCCCCCGCTGATGCAGAGGAAAAGGGTTCCGGCCTCCGCAAGCTGATCCAGCAGGCGCTTCACCTGTCCCGTGGCCAGCTCCTCCGTGCCCCCGTGCTCCAGGTAGCAGTGCGTACACTTCTCGTTGCACCGCCACGTCAGGTCCAGGTGGACGCTGAGCGGAACCCGCTGCGCCTCGGCCTTCCCGCACACCTCCTCCAACAGCAGGCTCACGGCAGAATACCGGTGGCTCCGATGGGCTGGTCCGACACCAGCAGGATGCCGTGTTCCGCCAGGTCCCGGCACAATTCCTCGGCATCCGTTCGCGCAACCTCCGGCGTAACCTCGAACTTCGCGCAAATCCGGTTCCGGACGATCTCCTCGAGCGTCGTCGTCCCGTCCGCCGCGTTCCAGATCTCCGTAGCCACCTCATTCAGCGTGAACAGGCTCGAATCCTTCACCGACATGATGATCATTTCCCCATCGAGCGCGCGCGCGGCGATGGCGGTACTGCGGGCAACGTAGAGACTCATTGAATCAACTCCCAAACCGACGGATCGGGACGAAAAGTAAGGCGGTAAACGGGTATTTGCGAAAGGAAATCACACGCGCACTGGAAAACCGCGCCCACCAGTTCCGGATCATCCGCGAAGAACACCAGATTCCGCAGCAACGCCTGAGCGGCCTCTGCACCGGTCAACCTCTGCGGCGGTTCTCCGGCCCTTTTACCAGAAGTACAAGGCCTCAATCGGAGCCGAGATGTTCTCGCCCGGCTTCCCTAGGCTGCTGACGTACGGCGTGCCAAAAGCGTAATACCGGCAGTTCCAGGGTCGGATTAGAGAAAGTTCGTCCGTAAGCAGAGTCGAATCCGGAGGTGCGAAGTGGGAGATCGTGCTTTTGCCTGCCCCCGAAACTCCAGTGAATATTACCGCCCTGCCATTGCGGACGTGGCTGGCAGCATGCACAAGAAAGCCACCCCTTCGGGCAAGCCACAAGCTTTGCAGGGCTCGCAGCACCACCTCGATGAAGTACCCGTCAGGCGCGGCCTGTCGAATGGAGCACGAACCTACTTCGAAACAAAACTCAGCCCTAACACCAATTCTCTCAAACCGCCATTTTCCATGGTGTCTGAAAAGGCGCGGAGCATCTCCCGTAACAGTGAGCGCTGAGTCGAGTTCAGCGTCCATGGTCATTTCCGTTGGGCGGCAGGGGCTTACTCGGAAGTTGCGAAGACGCTCCTTCACTGAGCAGAGAAGTCTTGGCTCAGTCGCATTTACCTTGACCGCCAGGCCACCGATTTCAACGATCATGCTGCGTTCAGCCGAATCGAATGCAGACGCAATAGAAGCGTTCTGACTCGGGAAGATCGTCGAATTCCCCAACGCAGGAGGCGCTCTGGAAATCTGGGCCTCTCGTCCGGCGCCAGACTCTTCTTCCCCCGCTGCACAGCGACCACGCTACCGAGCAGTTGCGCTGCCGTCACCGGATCATCATCCTGCAAAAGGGCATCGCCATGTGTTATCAAGCCGTATTCGGTGATTCTCACGACCCGATGCAACTGAAACATCCGGTTCGACCGGACCAGAGCCATGCAGCCCGGTCTCAGCTCCTGAATGCGCGCAGGGCGGATTGTCACCAAATCTCCAGGCCATAATGCCGGCAACATACTGCTTCCGTACGCTCGTAGCTTCAACTCGCCGGCGGACGACAATACTTGCGCGGCGATATCGCACTTTGCGACGTGCTCAAGTTCGTTCATCAGGATCTTGGGTTCGATAGAACGGAGCACTGGTTCTTACTCGACTTGCAATTCATCACCCGCGTCTCAAACACCCGCTCATACCGGAACGCGGGCTTCTGATACGGCCGTCGGACTACCCCGCCGGTCGTCGTGTCCTGATTTTCAGATCTCATTTGATCCTCCATGTTATGCAATCTTCCTGCCGGGAAAAGTCGAAAGCCTGCCTGCTGAGGCGTGCGTTACGGAGCCGCGGCCAAAGGGAGCGGTCACACTCGCCTATGTACCGAATCCCCGCAGTTTTCCCCTAAAGCCCAAGCTGTACCCGGATGGCGCGCTCAACCGCACGCACATCCTCGTTTGTCAACGTTCCAACCCTGGATCTGAGCCGCTGTTTGCTGGCGGTCGCGATCTGGTCTGCCATGGCCTTCTGAGGCTTACCGTTGAGCTCGATCGCCGCCTCGCAGGGGTAAATTCGCCCGGCATTGCTCGTGATCGGAACCACCTGCACGCGATTCAGGTTGCGGTTGGAGGCGTTATTGCTGACGATGACGGCGGGCCGGATCTTCTGGATTTCGCCGCCGAGCGATGGATCGAAATCTACCCACCAGACCTCACCGCGAAGCATTTGGCTCCGGAAGCGAACATTCGGTGATCAGTCCTTCGGACCACTCGAGCGCCTCCTGTTCCCGTAACCGGTCGGCAGCCATCTCGCGATAGGCGGCTTCCATATCGTCGGGCACCACGTGGGGGCGCGCGAGTCGCTCGATGAACTGACTGATGCGGCGGCGGCCGATCCTGCGGTGCAGGCCCTCGTAGACATCCTCACTGACCGTGATGGTAAGTTTCCGGTTCATCGAAGCCCCTATACGTATTGTACACGTATAGGCCCACGGTCCCCCGAAACCTGCACCACCGTATTCAAATCCATTCACGCACCTCTCTTAACCTCCTCCACCCCCGCCGCGAACCCCGGCAGCACCCACCCCAGCACCTCCGCAAACGGCCCCACCACCATCGGCGGCACCGCATTCTCAAACCCGTGCCCCAGCTTCCACAAACTCCGTCTCCGATAGCGGTATGTGCACCGTCCAGCAGTCCCGCCTCCAGGACCGAGCCGCAGTTCAACTTCCGCGGCGTGCTGCAGGAGGAAGAGCCTCTCCGCGACTGGCTTCAGGAAGTCCTGATGAACTGCCCGGGATATTACACGTTCGCCTTCGGCAAGCTCAAGATAAGCATCCGGGAGGACTCCTCGGCGGTCCAGGCCTTCACCATCGGGATTATCCCGTTCCAGTCGCTCCAGTTGGCTCCCATCAAACCATCCTTCCATCACCTGACCGCCAACTTCGTGGACCAGAATCACAAATCCGTCACCAACTCGGTGAGCGTCTGACTACGCCACCCGGATCGGCCGCGGGGCGGGCCCGATATTCCTGAAGTCTATTGAGGATGCTGTCGGTTGTTGGCGCGCTCAGAACCATGGGGAAGTGGAGGATTCAGATTCCGGAAAAACTCCCGGCAGACAGGGCAGATCGGCGTCTTCGTCTTGCGGCCGCAGCGAAGGCAGGGGACCTCCTGGTTGGCCGGTTCAGAAGGCGTTTCCAATTTCGGAGTCATCGTCGGTCTGCGCCTGCCGCTGGGCGGTGATTGCTCATCCACGTTTTCGGTTGGAGCAAGTGCGTGTTCAGAGAAGCTGGCGAAATTGCCGGTGTGTAAGACCTGCATCCCGGACGATGCCGCCCATCGTAAGCGCATCCACTGGGTCGTCGCGAGGGATAGTCAGGATCCGGCGTCCATCCGTCATCACGATGTGTTTACCTTGCCTGGCAATATGGAATCCGGCTTTCTCGAGCGCTTTGACAGCTCGGAGGTGAGAAATGCCGGGTATTTTCGGCATGCCGCTAGGCGGGGATATCTACTTCTCGCAGGTTCTGCTCGCCGGCGAGTTGTTTGGCGACCTCCAGGTATTCGCGAATCGCGTCCTGAATGTTTGCCAGAGCTTCCCCCTCGGTGGCGCCCTGCGACCAGCAACCCGGAAGACCGGGGCACGACACGCTGTATCCCTCTTCGGTTTTTATCAACGCGACAGGGTACTTCATACCTGTGACTGTAGCACGCTCCCCGCAGTGGCGTGCTGTTCTGGCGCGGAATGACTGAGCAGGACGTTCACAATGCGTTCGGCGGCGTGTCCGTCCCATTTTTCGGGGATGGCGCCTGGGCGGGTGTGGCCGTCGAGGATCTGGTTGGCCTCCTGCAGGATCCGGGCGGGGTCCGTTCCGACCAGGATGTTGGTGCCGATTTCGCAGGTGATGGGGCGCTCGGTGTTCGGGCGCATGGTCAGGCAGGGTAATATGCCGAGGACCGTGGTTTCTTCCTGGATGCCGCCGCTGTCGGTCAGCACCACGCCAGTCGGTCAATTTCCGGCCGTCCCGGCCATGCCGCTCGCAATCGAGGCGCGCCCCGTCTCGACCACACGCGAAACGGCACGCACCATAGCGCGAGCCGGGTAATGGCCACAGCCAAAGCGGCCTCCCACAGGAGGCGGCGGTCGTCAGGCCTCAGCCGCCGGAATTTCGCGAAATGCTGTATCACGGATTTCGATCAGACCTTCGGCGGTCAATTGTCCGAGCAGCGCCACAATATCGGAAGAACAGCGGTCCGCGTCCACATCGCAGTCGGCAAGCACGGCATCCCGCACTTCACTGACCGTTCCATTCACGCACCTCTCTTCACCTTCACCGCCGCCCCCGCCTCCACCCCCGCCGCGAACCCCGGCAGCTTCGGCTCCAGCACCCGCCGCAGCACCTCCGCAAACGGCCCCACCACCATCGGCGGCACCGCATTCTCAAACCCGTGCCCCAGCTTCACGAACTCCGTCTCCGATAGCGGTATGTGCACCGTCCAGCACTCCCGCCTCCCGTTCTGCGTCAGCCAGTCTTCGTACACCGTGTGGTCCAGCCGCATCGCCAGGTGCTGAAATCCCAGCTCCTGGCTCGTCCCCCGCACCACCGTCCAGCACTCGTCCACCGTCTCCGCCGCCTTCAGCGTCGCCTCCAGCGTGCTCAGCCGGAACTGCGCGTCCACCACCCGCCGGAACGTTCGCGGATGGATCAGCTTTCCCGCCAGGTGAAACTCCAGGTACCCCAGCCGCTGCACTCCCGCCCACGCCGCCGCGCAGAACACCACCATCACCGCCCCCGCATACCGCCCGTGCACCACGCTCAGCAGCAGCGAAAACGTCGCCGCCAGCCCGCACCCGCCGTACAGCAGCAGCGCCACCCGCCGCGGCTTCAGCCCGCGATCCAGCAGTAAATGATGCATGTGCCGCCGGTCCGCGCCGAAAATCGGCAGCCCCCGCAGCCCCCGCCGCGCGATCGCCAGCCCCGTATCCAGCAGCGGAATCGAGAGCGCCATCAGCGGCGCCGTCATCCCCAGCACCGTCGCCGACTTCTGTGACCAGATAATCCCGTACGCCCCCAGCAGGAACCCCAGTGACAGGCTCCCGCAGTCCCCCAGAAAGATCGAGGCCGGATTGAAGTTGTACTTGAGAAACCCGCACAGCGCGCCGAACAGCGGCGCCGTCGCCAGCGCCAGCGCCACGTTCCCTTGAATCGCCGCCGAAACCAGGATCGTCGCCGTCGCGAACAGCCCCACCCCCGCCGCCAGCCCGTCCACCCCGTCGATCAGGTTGAACGCGTTCATGCACCCTACCAGCCACACCAGCGTCACCGGCAACGCCAGCCACGCCTCCAGGTGCAGTCCCGCCACCTGGTGAATCTCCACCCCCGCCATGTACGCCAGCGTCGCCGCCGCCACCTGGCCCGCCAGCTTCTGCCACGGCTTCAGCCCGATCAGATCGTCCAGCAGCCCCGTCGCGAACACCGTCAGCGCCGCCGGCAGCAGCGCGATGATCGACGGCAATTCCCGCGCCACCCGCTCCCCCGTCGCCGAGGGCGCCATCACCAGCAGCGCCAGCGTCCCCATGCACGCCAGCACCACCGCCACGCCCCCCACCCGCGGCACCGGATGCGGATGCAGCTTCCGGCTCTCGTCCGGCAGATCCACCAGCCCCAGCCGCAGCGCGAGATCGCGGCACACCGGCGTCAGCAGCAGCGAAAGCGCAAACGAGCTCAGTAACACCGCAACTAGGGAGATCATCGGCCGTCCCTGTGATGCGCGCGGTGGTCAGTTGTCATGCGTCCCACGGCAGCGGAAGCTACACTCCCGCCGCTACCCCTGTACGATCTTCGGAAACCGCTCCGGAGGCCGCCCGCAGTACCGAAAGCATCTCCCGCGCCTGCCTCTCGCGGCTGTACCGCGGTGCCGCGCCCAGGCTTCTCTCCGCCAGTTGCCGGACAAACTGCGGGCTCTCCTTCAGGAACAGAACGGCGGCCGCCAGTTCCTGAGGCCGTTGCGCCGGCACATACAGGCCGTTGTTTTCGTGCTTCACGATCCGGCTCGCTTCCCCGTCCGGACAACGAGCAGCACCGGCTTCCCCATCCCCATAGCTTCGAAAATCTTCGATCGGGATCACCGTCCGAAACAGCGGCGTATCCTTCAAATGCACCAGCGCAATATCGCAAACGCTCGATACCGCCGGCATTGCTTCCTTGGGCTGCGCGGGAACAAACGTCACGTTCCCCAGCCCGCGCCGCGCCGCCTCCGCCGCCAGTCGCTCCCGCTCCGCGCCCGCTCCCACGAACAGGAACCGGATGTCCTCGCGTTCCACCAGTTCCGCCGCATCCCGCACGCTTTCGAGCGCGTGCGCCATCCCGTGTGTTCCTATGTAGCCCACCACGAAATCCCCGTCCGCGATCCCGCACTTCGCCGCGAACGCCTCGTCCCGTGGCCTCGGTTGATACCGCCGCAGATCCACCCCGTTGATCACCACCCCGATCTTGTCCGGGTCTATGCCGCGTCCAATCAGGTTTCGCTTGAACGCCCCTGTTAGCGCCACAATCCGTTCCGCCCGCCGGTAAAGGAACAGTTCCACCTTCTCCAGCAGCCGCAATCCCGCATTCCGCTTCATTGCTCCTACCGCCACAATCGAATCCGGCCAAAGGTCTGATACCTCCAGCACGAACGGCAGCCGCCGTATCATCGCCAGCGCGCATCCGGCCACACCGGCGAAAAACTGCGGCGTCGTTGCTGCCACCACGTCCGGCCGCTTCTCCGCCAGCCCCGCCAGGAACGCGCTCACCATGAACGAGAGGAAATCCAGAATCCGCAGCACTCGACCCGCATTCGGAGCGATGAACGTCTTCAGCCGCACCACCCGTATGCCGTCCACCTCTTCCACCTGTCGCCACCTGTTCCGGTACCCCGGTATACTTTCCCTTCTGGAAAGTTCGGAAAACCCGTCAGCACCGTCACCCCGTGGCCCCACTGCGCCCAGTAGCACGCCCGTTCGTAGACGCGCGACGCCTGGGCGTTCTTCTCCGGGGGAAAATTGTCAGCAAGAAACAGGATGTTCATGGAGCAGATGTTCCACAATGCGCTCGCCTGCGTGTCCGTCCCATTTCTCCGGAACGCAGGCCGTCCGTCCGGATTCCCGAAGCGCCGCCAGCGCTGCGCGGCGTATCGCTTCCGGGTCGTTTCCCACCAGAACGTTGGTTCCCGTTTCGCACGTGATCGGGCGTTCCGTATTCCGCCGCATCGTGATGCACGGCACGCCCAGAACCGTGGTCTCTTCCTGAATGCCGCCGCTATCCGTAAGCACCATCCGCGCGCGCGCCACCAGCCCCAGAAACGGCAGATAGCTCATCGGTTCCGTCAGGAAGATGCTGGGGTGTTCGGCATTACCGTTCACCTTCTGCGCCGTGCGCGGATGAATCGGGGAACACTCACAGGGTCCGGTCGGCGATGCTGCGTGGATGCGAGCCCAGAATAGCCGTCCCAGACGTCTTCGGGCAAATCCACGTTGCCCGGCCGGTGCAGCGTGAGCACGGCATAGTCCCCCGCCGCCACTTCCAGCCAGGAAGCGGAAATCCTGCGCGCCTCGCTCGATGTGCCGCCAGCAGGCTGTCGATCATCGTATTCCCCACGAACCGGATCCGCGCTTCCGCCACACCTTCGCGGCCGAAGGTTTTCGTTAGCGAGGCGTCCGTCGTAAACAACAGGTCGGAGATTGCGTCCGTGCACAGCCGGTTGATCTCTTCCGGCATGGACATGTCGCGGGAACGCAGCCCCGCCTCCACGTGCGCTACCCGGATCTCCCAGCTTGCTCGCCGGTCAGCGGCGCACGCAATCGTGGAGTTCACGTCCCCCACCACAACCACCCAGTCGGGCCGTTGCAGCAGGCATACCTGCTCGAAATCCACCATGATCCGCGCCGTTTGTTGCGCGTGGGATCCCGATCCCACCGCCAGGTTGATATTCGGCTCCGGCATACTCCAGGTCGCGAAGAAGTTTCCGGACATACGCTGGTCATAATGCTGGCCGGTATGGAGGAGCACGACATCGTGCATGTCGGCGTGCGCGGAACGCTTCCAGAATCGGAGCGATCTTCATGAAGTTGGGCCGCGCGCCGCCACCAGCAGATATTTCATAAGTCGATCCGGCTCTCAAACGTTGCCGGCAGCGGACCCCTGTATACGCCCGTCACTCTTCGATTCCGCATCGCGCGGTTGAATTCGGGATGCCACGTGCCGTCCCGTTCTTCCCGCGCCAGCCGCGGGTCCAGCCGGATCTGCGGGTTCGCCTCCGGATGAACGTGAAAATGGACGTCCACCGTGTGGCAGCCCCGCCCCTCCAGCGTGTCCGTAATCGTCACGCCGTCGGCAGCCCAGCGCCACCCGTCGCCTGTGCGTCACCGGATCCGCCAGCCTTCGGTATCCGTCGTGCGCCCCTTCGGCCCACGTCGTGCCGTCCGTCTTTCTCTCCAGAATGCGCGCCCGCCGGCCCACCCGGAACGCGCTCCACACCTCCGATTGATCCGCCCGTCCACCGCCGCCGTGCTGTGCGCCGCCGTCCCCCGCTGCCGCAGCCGCTCCGCTCCCGGCTCGTACGTCGAAATCCCGGAGTTCACAATCACCCGCCGCCCCCGCTGGGAAAGCTCGAACGACAGTGTATCCGCGTGCGCGTGTCCCGGCTGATAATCCGGCCCGATCGGTGCGGCGTCGAAGAGCACCACGGCGGCGCCCCGCTCCAGCCGGATATATCCGCTGTCCGAGAGCGCTCGTGCGCGGCGGCGCAATCCCCAGCCTGCCCGCGTAGTCCTCGATCGCCGCCGGTTCCGGCGCAACGCCGAATGCGGCGTCGTTGAAGAAGCGCGATCCGCCCGTCGGGGTGGCACATCTGCCGCAGCCAGCCCAGCATGCCTGGCGGCGCGCTCGCACATCGCCCGTGCCGATCCGGGACGGCCGCCGGAAATACCCGCCCCAGGTTGACCAGGTCCAGCAGGTCCTCCAGAATCAGGCTGTGGTACATCGGGCTCCGCTCGAAATGCCCGCCGTCCCGTAAAATCTGCTCCGCAATCTGTTCTTCGAGTAGCCGCAACCCGCGCCTAAGCCAGCGCGCCGCTCGCAGCCCTCGAAGATACGCCCGGCGAAGATCAGGGCCTTTGCGTTCGCTATCACGTGATTGGCCATGCAGCTGGTATTCGACCGCGCCTGCCAGGTACTGCTGCCTGCCCCCCAGGCTGGCCGTGCACTCCGGCGGCAGCGCGCCCCCGGCCAAGCGCCCACTTGATCCAGTTCGCAATTCGCAGGCTGAGTGGATATGGTTCCCAGCCGTTCCCGTGTCCCGCCGGATTCTCCGCTACCCAGCGCCGCATCAGTTTCCGGGTCGGGGGCCTCGAAGTAGTGCAGGTTGTAAAGCCACAGCTTCGGGATACCGCCATCGTTCCACCCCTCCACCTGCCGCTCCTGGTTCAGAAAACGGAATCGGTTCCCGCCGGTCTGCGCGCTCGCCCGCCGGATCGGCATCGCCCAATTGCCCGTCTTCGCGCGGTGGCGCACCGTGCCTGCCAGCCGCATGCGCGGCCTCGGCCGCCACAGTCGGCCGTAGATCTGTACCGGTTTCAGGTGCCGCACCGTATGGAAACAGCAGCCTACGGGAGTCATTGGCTCTCGATGGCGATCCGGCGCTGTCTCTATCAGTTCGTCGAACGGAATCGGCGAAGGCCCGCCGTCCTCTACCGCCTGGAGGAATGCTGCCGCGCACGCTGCCGCGCCTTTATCCTGTCGCCACAGCCGCATCCCGCGGAAACCCGGCCACCCGAACCCGTTCAGGTTGCGAAAATTGTCCAGTTGCAGAATCCGCCCGCCGCAAAACACCTCCAGCCGCTCTTTGGGAAACCCTTTATGCCCGTTCGCCAGGTAGTGCACCGTTCCCGTGGACCCGTCCGCATAACTCACGCTCGAGCGTGGCCGTCTGTTCGTCCACCCGGCTCGTGCGGTGCTGCACTGCGGGCGCGCCCGCCAGCGTGCCGCAGCAGGTCCAGAAATGGCACGCCTCCCCGATAATCCGCCCGCCGCCCGACCCGGCATCGAGCGTCCAGTGTCCGCCCGGCACCGCGCCCGCGTTCACCGTGTAAACCATCGCCTTCGGTCCGCGCACGCTCTCCAGCAACTGCCGCATCTTCACCACCTGCGGAGCAAACCGCCGGTTGAACCCGGCCATCAGCAGCGGGGGCCGGGGCAGGGAACTGTACACCCGCTCGATTTCCTCTAATTCCCCGGCCCTCACCGCCAGCGGCTTTTCCACGAACACGTGCTTGCCGGCCTGGAGCGCCCGGCAAACCAGCCCCGCGTGCGATCGTGCCGCGTCGCAATCGCCACCGCCTCCGTCCGCCCGTCGGCCAGCAGCGCCTCCACGTCCGTGGTCGCCTCGGCAAATCCGAACTTCCGTGCCGCCTCGGCCGCGCTCGTGCCGCCGCTCGAGGCGACCTCGCAGCAGGTCCGCGCCCGCATCGCGAAACGCCGGGATCAGCACCTTGGTCGGCGTACCTCCCGCGCCGACGAACGCCACCGTCAGCGCTTCCCTGCGGGCGCTCGGCTCCGTACGGCGTGGCCCGGCAATCCAACTGTCCGCGCCGCCGAAACTTCCTCCGGATACTCCAGTAGCACGCCCAGGTGGAATCTTGCCGACTGGATCAGTTCGTATGCCTCCAGGCGCCGCTCGAACGGGAACCGGTGCGTATCAGCGGGGCGCACGTCCAGCCGGCCGTCCGCCATCATATCCAGCACGGCTTCGAAATTCCGCTGCGCCGTCCACCGGACATACGCCTGCGGATAGTCCTGCCCGCCCTCTTCGTACGCTGGGTCGTAGCGGCCCGGGCCGTAAGAACAGGAAACCTGGAAGCTCAGCTCTTTCTTATAGAAATCGTCGCGGGAAAGGTGCAGCCCCGTCACCCCCACCAGCACGATGCGCCCCGTTTCCGGCACATCAGCGCCGCCTGGTGCACCGGTTCGTCGCTCTTGGTGGCGGCGGCGATCAGCACGCCGTCCATGCCGCGTCCGCGCGAAAGAGCTCCGCCGCCCGCACCGGGTCTTCGCCGCGCGCCAGGTCCACGGTCTCGGCGCCCCAGCGCCGCGCCAGTCGAGTTTCTTCGCGGGTCGAAATCGATGCGCCAGCACCCGGCAGCCGTGCGCCCGCAGACAGTTGTACGGCCAGCAGCCCGATCAGCCCCAGTCCCGTCACCGCGAATGTCTCTCCCAGGGTGGGTGCGGCCAGGCCGGATGCCTTCTAGCGCGATGGCGCCCACCACCGTGAACGCCGCCGCATTGTCCGGAACCGTTGCCGGGACGCGCGCGCAGAGGTTCTGCCGGGGCCCGGACCATTTCGGCATGTGCCGCTTGGAAACCACGCGGTCGCCCGGCGCGAAAAGCCGTCCGCGCCCGATTCCAGCACCACCCCGGCATTGCAGTACCCCAGCGGAATGGCCTGGTCCAGCTTGGCATTCACCGATTCGAGGGTCGCGGCCAAACCGTCAGTCCGGACCTTTTCGAGCACCATCCGGACCTTGTCCGGCTGCCGGCGGGCCTTCCCGATCCAGCTGGCCCTCCCGAATTCGAGCAGCATGCGCTCAGCAGTGCCGAGCCGAGATTAAAGAAGCGCCCGGTCGTACCAGCACGCGTCCGGCGTCGGGTGCGGGGCAGGGGACTTGGGCCAGTTGGGTAGCGCCATTCGAAAGACTTTGAAGTACCTGCAGCACAAAAATTTAGTCTCCGCGTTGTTGTTCAGTCTGAGGGAAATGGATGGAGTCTCGGAGACTCCGCGACCGCCACATTTCGGCGGCTTCGCCAACCGCCGAATGATGTCCCAGCGGCATCGATGACTCGAGAGCAGCGGCGCAGACCGCGATCTTCTCCGTACGGCTCGGATAGTTGATAAGCACCGCCCGATATACGCCCTTGAACACAAAAAGACTTCCGGCAGCCGCACCAATGACGCCAAATTCACTTAGGAGCTGTCGTATGTGCCCCAGGTTTCCCGCGCCGCCAAGTACAGTCATCGGCACGGTGACCACTTTGCGGATTGCACGCACGAGTTCCAGGTCATAGCCGTTCATCATGCCATCCTGATCAATCGAGTTGACGACAATCTCACCGATGCCAAGGTCTTCGAGTCGCTTCGCGAATGCAACCGGCTCAAGGCCGGTGTTTCGAGTACCGTTGTGGGTCCACAACCTGTACGCACCCGTTCGGGGATTGCGTTTCACGTCCAGGACGGCGACAATGCTCTGGCTGCCGACGTAATTCGCCATCTCGGAGACGGAGGCGGGATTCTCGACGGCCAGCGAACTGATCGCCACCTTTTCAACACCCATGCGGATGATTTCGACTGCATGCCCGAGCGTCTTCACTCCTCCGCCATAGCACAAGGGCATGCGGCACTCGGCTGCGAGATGGCAGATTCTGAGTAGTCCGGCGGCGTACGCTCAGCAGTCGCGTCTATGTCCAACACAAACAGTTCGTCAGCTTGCTTCTCATTAAAGATTCTCACCGCGTTGATGGGATCTCCGACGTACTTGGGCTTTTCGAACTGGACGGTCTTTACCAAGCCCTTGTTTTTGATCAGCAGGCAAGGAATGATTCTTGGGCGAAGCATAGATTCATTGCATCCTGGCGAAGTTGGTCAATAATTGCACGCCCGAATCGTGACTCTTCTCAGGATGGAACTGTACTCCGTAGATGTTGTCTTTCTGGATAACGGACGCAAATGAAATTCCGTACGGAGTCACCCCTAGCCGGTCCCCCGAACGATCGCATTGAAAGTAGTACGAGTGCAAGAAATAAAACTCGCTTTCCAGGTTCACTCCCGCGAACAGTGGACTGCTCCGCATGGGCTCCACCGTGTTCCAACCCATATGAGGCAGCCCCAGCCGCGGCTCGAAACTCGACTGGTCAAATCGCTTCACGACGCCGTCTACCCAGCCCAGGCCTTGCGCGGTCCCCTCCTCGCTGCTCTTGGCGAAGAGTTGCATGCCGACGCAGATGCCTAAAAGCGGCTTGGCATCCTGGAGGACGGCCGTGTTCAGGGCGCTCTGCATTCCGGACCGAGCTAACTCGCTCATCGCCTGATCGAACGCTCCAACGCCCGGCAACACGATTCGGTCAGCAGCAGACAAGTCCTCCGGCCGCCTCGTGATGAGGAATGGCACGCCCATCCGCTGGTAAATGTTGCTAATGGCCTGAACGTTGCCCGAGCCATAGTTGACGATCGCGATCACCGCTTCACCGCTGTTTCCATTCCCATCGCTTTCATCGCCCATGCCCCGGCCGCGTAGATGCTGCACTGCGACTTATAGTCGCGATAGGTCTTGTTCTCAGCCTGTAGGTAGGCTTCCAGTTCGCTCACCGGGATTCCCAGCTCGACCGCCACATACTCGAAATCCCGGGACATCGTCGCTTCGTCGTAGGCCGGCCGCGAAAGTTGGCTCAGTCCTTCTTCGCGGGTCATTTGCTTTGTCAGGATCAGGCTAGAGAACTGCACGCGACGGGTATCGAAACCGAATTTTGTCGGTAGCCAGTAACCCTCATAGAATCGGGTAAATCTTGACTCAAAGTGCTTTTGGGAATATTTTTGCCATCCGAACCGCTCGATGAGGAATTGCATTGCGTCAGCCTTGATATAAGGAACATAGTCGAGCGGCCTCACTACGCGAATTCCCTTGACGTATCGTAAGTATACCTTGTGCCGCAAAATATTGCTCAGCGGGAAATTAAGTAATCGTCTTTGGCCGAATCTCCTGTGTATGTCTCTGATCTGCCGGACGTCGCTCTGGAAGTACATCCAATCCAACGGGTTCTTGACGCACTCTGTCGAGTAGTTGGCGCCTGTAAGGATGTACTTGATATTGTGCCGGTCGGCGAAATCGTACATCGTCGCGAAGAAGGCGTGGTCCTGCGGAACGTCGATGTGTGGGACACCGGCTTTAAAAAATGCGAGCTGCAGATCCCGCATTTCTTCCCAGTCGATTACGTCCGTATAGAGATCCAGTCCGAGCCGATCTACAAGTTTTTCGATATTGTTTACCGCTTCCTGGGAGTTCCAGCCAGCATCGACGTGGAATACCAGAGGCCGTAATCCCATTTTCTCCGTGGCCACGTAGGTCAAGTAGGAACTGTCGACGCCGCCGCTCATCCCCATGATGCAGTCGAACTTCTTGCCCTTGCCCGCCCGCTTGATACGTTCAATGACCCGCTGTAGGGCCGCCCACCCATTCGGCCCGGTGTCCCAGTTGGGCAGCGTCTTCCTATAAAAATTGCAGCAATGGTCACAGACTCCATTCTCATCAAACCTGATCCTGGAGTCTGATGTGTCCATCACACAATTGGTGCAGATTTGGTACGATCTCACAGCCATTCCATTGTCCGGGACGTCCCCGCTCCTCTTGCGGCACCTGTATCGCTCCAGGTTTTCCTCTCGGCCGTTCCTTCCAGAATCTGCCGTATTGCCCAGCAGAATCGGTTTGAGCGATATTTCTGGGCGGCCAATAGCCTGTTTCCAAGTGCGATAGCTTGGAGCTCGCCGATTCGTTCAGGAAGGGAGGCTAAAGCCCGCCTAACTGCTCCTGCAGATCTGTCTTGAATCGCAAAGCCGTTGCGCCCAGGTTCAAAGATGTCAGGAATCCCGCCCCGCAACGTAGCCAGCACGACGCAACCTGCCGCATAGGCCTCCAGAATCGAGATCGGCTGGCCTTCCAGAAATGATGTCGGTAGACAGAACACATGAGCTTCAGCCAGCAAGTTCCGTTTCGTCGGTCCGTCGACTACGCCGTGATATCGGATTTTTTCTGTCGCGGAGATCTCTCTCAGGAACTGCGCCTTTTCCGTTTCCGATCCAAACTTCCCCGCTAGGTCAATGCGTAGCAGCATCCTCGTTTCCTCTGGAAGCGCCAGATACCCCTCCACCAGCTCCCGAAACCCTTTCATACGAACCAAGCTGCTCAAGTACAGGATCCGTAGGGCCCGCAGGAAGCAAACTTTAGCCGGATTGCATCTTCGGGCGCAAACAGGTCATCCTCGGCGAAGTTCGGCACCGAGTGGACTCTCTGCGCGGGAATCATGTCCGCAAAGATACTGGCGTGAGTTGGGCCCGTCACGATTGCCGAGGCGAAGCGGCGCATGAACAGCCCGTTGAGTCGACGCAAAATCCCGTGCTTATCGAAAAGAAGAGATCCGATGCTGCCCCCGTGCAGGTGAATGTGGAGTTTCGAAAGACGACCTACACAAAGGCCGTATATGAAGAGGTCCTTGAGGTTTCCCACAAAAGATTCCGATACGGTCAGATAAACAGCGTCCGTGTCCCTGCGGTGCCACCAGACTCTTGCCAGCAACTTGGCGACTTCAAACAACCGTCTGGCTGTAACCGAGCCGTCGTTTTGCGATCCGACGCTCAAATCCACGACGTCCACGTGGTGGGCACTGCGGAGCTCCTTGAGCAGCACCTTCGATGCAAGCGAGTGTCCTGAAACTGGAGGCGGGAGTGGTGCAATGAACAGAATCCTCACTATCAGCAGCCCTTAGTTCCTTCCACGCTGTTCTGCGCGAACGCAATGGCCTTTGTGAACGCATTGACCATATTGCGCACCCCGCGCTCACCAGTCCGGCTCCTTTTTATTCCCATCCGGAACCGCTCCCAGGTGTCTTGGGATGTCGCGAGCGCAGCAATTCTCTCGGCGAGGTCTTCGACGTCACCGCTCCGGAACCAAATGCAGTTGTCACCCCCTACAAGAACACGGCTTTCCGGACCGTGGTTGTCCCGCGCCGGAGCGACCACAGGTATTCCATAAGCCAATGCATGCTCGGCTACGAGCCCAACGGTTCCGGGGCAGACAACAGCCAGGCTGGCGTTGAAGATCGCCGCAAGTTCCGGTTCCGAGTAGATGGCGCCCTTCAGTTCGACAAGGTCGGACAGGTCGCACGCGGCCACAAGCGATTGTATTCTCTCCCTCTCCGGACCGTCGCCAACCACCACGACCCGGCATTCAAGGCTTCTCAGAATCTCCTTGATTGAACCGACAGCGTTCACCAGCAAATCGAGGCATTTATCCGGTAGCAGCCGCCCGATACACAGGAACGCTTTCCTTGAGCTGTAATTCTCATCTCGTGCCAATTGCCTAATCAGCTCCGTGTCGAGCGAGTTCTCAGCGACAAACACCTTCTCTTCGGGAACGCCGTTCGCACACAGTTCGACCTTGGTTAACGGATCGTAAAGGATGACCGCATCGGCATGCCTCGCAAGCCATGTGCGAAACCTTCGGACCATCCGGCAAGAGCGCTTTCCATATCCGTGCCCCCACCAGATAAACGGTATAGATCGCGTCTTTGCAAGGCAGAAGCCGAGAATTCCGCTCAGGTTTCGAATGTTGAACTCACATATCACTCCACGCGGTCGCCGCAGGATCGCCGCCAATAGGCCTTCCTGCCAGTAGATCATGGCTCGCCCGTCGCCCCAAAAGTGGTTGGTCAATCGCACACAGTTCATCTGCGGCGCCGGATCCACGCTGTCGAGTTGCCCACCCGGCAGTCTGTCTCCAAACAACACCGTTAGCGCCCCGCCGCTGTGTTCCGTCAACGCCAGGAACAGCGGAAGCCGGTAAGCCGCAAGCACGGCCTGAACCAGCAGGACATTCTCCCTTCCTTTCTCCGGTACGTCCACGGCCGGTCCGGAACCGTTTGAGGAACATCGCATAGGGATTTCGCCTAATCCTAATCCATAAGCCCGACGCTTCAATCCGCCGCTTCTCTCTCGTGAGCCGCTCGTCGGTGGGCGGCGCAAATCGTGCCCTGAAAGCTCATCGCACCCACACGCAAACGACCGAACTGCACAACTTGCTCCAGACGCAATGGGGCCCGTCGGCGTATAAACCGGATAGTCGGTAGGTTCGCTGCCGGACCGGCCGCCGCTTCACGTTGCCACGGACAACCTCCCCTGCGGCAGCCCAAAAGCCCTTCAATAGTGGCACCAGGCGGCCGGACGGCAGCATTGCCCTGATATTGTTCAATACTGTCACACCTGCATGAAATAGGAGCACTGGGCCACGGAACATTGATCCAGACGTAGAGGAGTTGGCTTCGCCCGACATGGAAAGTCGTTAGCCACCATTTCGCCGGGGCGAAGCATAGTGAAGCAATGGCGCCGAAGTTCCGCACCGAACAACGTAGCCGCAATCCAGCAGGCGTGTGCTGAAGTCATACTCTTCCGATTCCCGAAAGAATGCTGGACTATAACCTCCGAGCGCCTCAAATAGACCCCGCCGAATTGCGCTCGCGCCCCCCGCGAATGATGAAACTACCCACACTCCGATTCCATCCGGAGCTGAGTTGTAAGTGCGCGATGATCGTAAGACGTCAATGTGAGGAATCGCCACTGCCCCGACCTGAGGGTGATCGAAATCGCGGAGCGTTCTTGCGATCGTTTCCGGCGACTCCATAACGCAGTCGTCGTCCATCGTGAATACGATATCTCCAGAGGCACAGGGTATCGCTGCGTTTCGCGCCGCAACGATGCCCTTTGAATGCGCAGATCGAAGACACCGGACGGAAGGAAAACGTTCCCGAACCATTTCAAAGGTTCCATCAGATGATCCGTCATCGAAGACCACAACCTCGGGCACAATAGTCTGTTTTAGTACAGACGATATTGCACGTGCAAGTTCGTCCCTACGGTCTTTTGAAGTGATTACTACCGTTGGCTTCATATCGGACTCCTGCAACTTGCGTGATGCACTGACGACCACCTCGAACACGAAACTGCGGGCTTACGGAATCGCTAGCAAAAGCCCTTCTTTTCACGGACCGCAGTCAACATGATCGGCAAAGGAGCCGACGTTAGGTGGCTCTCGACAGGAATGTAACGGTGTCTGCTCCTGAAGACGCCCTCAGCGGGCGTGCCGTCCGCTATGGCTAGCATCGTGAAACGGAATGGTCGCAGAGATATCCAAGAGATGCACACAGTAGCGTGGGCACCGACTTCGCTGCCGTTGCCTTAGCGCTAAGGTCTTAGCAAGCCCGGCCTTACTTCGCCCTATGCTTCCCGTCAGCAGGCCGAATACGGCCCAGTTCCAGTATGCGATTGGGGCTTGAGAGCTTGTGTAGGTGAGGAGAAAGAAGTGGCCAGCCGTCAAGGTGACACCAGCAAGGAGTGCTACTGTGGTCGCAATGGCGGCAACTCGATCAAGGTAGTCGGTACCGGCGTTGGGTTTCAACTCACTTGCAAGCGAAAAGATGAAAAAGACATAACAGCCGAGGCCGACAAGGCCGCCCATCTGAAGTACACCGAAGAACTCAGAGTCTACGTAGACCACCTCGAACGGCCCTCCCGGTGGTGCGGCCGAAACATTTCCCCAGCCGACGCCAGTTACGAAACGTATCGTATCATCGGTAACCTTGTCTAGGACTACAGCGGTCCTTATATCACGGTCGAAAACTGATGTTGGTGCGGTACTTGGATCAAACCTCTCTTGGATCCAAGAGATGAAGGCGCGATCTCCGCCCGCATCAAAGATCCCCAGGCCCATAGCCGTCAGTAGTCCAATAAGACAACACGCTCTAAGGAGTCTTGCGGGCGCTGGCGTGGGGCCGAAGAGCACGTGTGCGACAATACTAACAAGCACCCCTGCTCCTCCTATTAGGACACCTTGACGGCTTCCTGTCGTGAAGATGGCCGCAAGCACGATAATCAGCACTGGAGGTGATAGCCAGCGCGTGGTGCGGTGGGCGAGTAGGACCATTGGGGTTATAGATAAAATACCTGATCCCCAAGCGCCGACTGCACCACGATACAGCCCCATAAAGCCATCTCCAAATGCATACCACTGTGAAGCTGGTCCGATAAGGCTTACCGCGTTCCAAAGGTCCAATCCGATGTCTAGTCCATGTTGGGCGATACCGCAAAGGCAAATGAATGTAAAGCCGATGGAGTGAAGAACGAGAATCGGCCAAGGTCGCAGCCCACGGGACCCGAGGTAGTATGCAGTGGCAAACATGCTAAGGTATCCGCTTGCGCGCATCAGATTCAGTGCTACCAGTTTGGGTTCGTGATCTGCCCCCGATAGTGTTGCTAATCCTGTTGCGATCGCGGGCCAAATTAAGACTGTTACCGCGGCAATACCAACGAGCCTCCCTCCACGGCCGGCCGTGAGATTGCGGAGCGAACTCTTGGAAATAATACGGCAAAGAGGCCGGTGAAGGCCAAAACATCCGATCCATAGATAAATCCCGCCGATCCGGCTGTGACCTGGAGCAGCGGAGCCGGGAGTATCACCACGGTTGCGGCTAAAGCTATGTTCCAGGGTACCCTCAGCAATCGTGTGCCGACAGCAAAACACACAGCCAAGATCGCGAACTGAAGAGTTTCGACTCTGAGCCAGAGTTCGTTCATGTACCTATGATTCGCCGAGTGCAGACTACCTGAAACGCCCCTTGCAGAGCGGCTGCGAACAGAAGCGAGATGGCCAAGCCCATCGCGCCCCGGGTCGGCGCGAGCAATAAGGCGAGGAAACAGTAGGCGACAGCCCAGATCCCATCGAACCCAACTGATGCCCACATGCGCCCGGCGCTCGCAAGGACTCGAGAAAAGTGGTTGTTCATTGCTAGCACGATCGAAGCCAGAAGCACGATGCGGAGTGCACCGGAGCCCTCCTCAAATCCAGGGCCATATCCCCTCATGATGTGGTTGGCGGCTAAAAGCAACGGAATCGCGACTAAGGCGGATGTAGAGAGATTTATTATGATACCAAGACGTACGACGCGAGTAAACGCAGAACATCGACCATCGCCGTGGGTGCTCGATAGGACTGCAAGAAACACGTTGCCAGGGTTCCTGGCAAGAAAAGCGTCGCGGTCCTCCACTGATTCAATGCACTGAAGATGCCAATCTCTCCAAATCCCCCGGGGGACGACATAAGGAGAGCCGTACCAACCCAGGTGGCAGGGCCTACTAGGAGACTGCCGAGCGTGGCAGGGAGGCTGAAGTTAGTAAGCAGTGCCCACTCGGTCCCAAGATGTCGATAGATCGGCTTAACGCCGTTCCGCCGATACACAGACAACAAAAACGCTTCGTTAATAACACACGAAAGGACCGCACCGACAGCTAGACCGACAATCGCCTGTGGCGTCCCGCCACGATGGGCAGCGAACATGACGGCCACGACATTCAAGACGCCTCCGATTCCAGCTGCACACGCACTCTCCCGAAAGGCTTCAAAGCCAGCGAACGCGCCAAATTGAGCTCCGTTGAAAGCGGTGAAGAAGAGCAACACTGAAGCAATCCGGATTGGTAGAGTCAATTGAGGTGCAGAAAGTGTGCTTGTGCAGAGCCATGGAGCCAGCACTAACAGGACAATTGACATCAAGCTGGCGGATCCAAGCGCAACAAGAGTAGCCAATCCGAGGACACGGCCTGCTCGCAGTGGGTCGGTGGAGCGGTACTGGGCAATGTGCCTCGTCGCGATCACGCTCAGGCCGAGTCCTGCTGCAGTGCCGAATAGCGAAACGGTGCTTTGAACCATACCGAGTTCGCCGAAGCCGACTTTCCCGAGAATCCGGGCCAAGACATAGGACGTTAATAAGCCCGCTGAGCGCGCAGCCACCGCACCCACGATGGCCCAAGACCCCCCGCGAGTGATACGCTTCAGCAACGAGGTCTCAGAGGCCCTCAGTGGTGAGCTGTCATAAATACGGCAGAGTTGTTGTGAACTGTTTGTGTCACAATCCCCGAACTGTTGCTTGGGGCCGGGACTATGCACGCGTCTGACCTGGTCCGTTTGAAGTGATCGCTCTCCGAACCAGCAGTGCGGCACCCTCAATTCCGAGATGGCTGAGACTTCTTCCCGGCTTATAAGTCCTGTCTAGGGCGGACTCCAGCGGCAATGCCCGGCACCGCACCGGAAATTGCGCCCAAGCCGAATCCGCCTCCATTTCACAGCCGATTACAGACGAGTAGTGGAGTTGCATTAGAGCCCTCGCCTTCAGTTCGGCTTGCCGAGACTCTGAGGGTAGACATTACTCCGCCTTCCTCGCCGCATAGTAATGCTCCCCATATCCCCGGTAATACCCATACCCATTCGAGTACCCGTAATACCCGTTCGGCGACTCCTTCGGATTCCAGTCGTTCAGAATCGTCCCCAGCATCCGCGTACCGTCTTCCGTCAGCCGCTCCCGCGCCGCAAGCGCCGCGTCCCGCGTCGTCTGGCCGGCCCGGACCACCATCACCACCGCGTCCGCTTCCCGCCCCACCACCCGCGCGTCCGGCATCTGTAACATCGGCGGCGTGTCGATCAGGACCATGTCGAACTCTTTCTTGCACCGCTTCAGCAACTGCCCCAGCACCGGCGAGTACAGCAGCCCCGTCGCCGCCGTCGGCCCCGTCGGCAGCACGTACAGGTTCGGAATCGACGTCTCCTGCACCATGCCCTGCATCGCCTCGTCCGTCAGCGTCCGCTCCTGCAAAATCGTGCTCAATCCCCGCTCGTTGTTCACGTCGAAAATGTGGTGCATTCGCGGCTTCCGCATGTCCGCGTCGATCACCAGCACCTTCCGCCGGATCTCCGCCAGCGCGATCGCCAGGTTGCTCGCCACCGTCGTCTTGCCCTCGGTCGGCCCCGCGCTCGTCAGCACCAGCACCCGCGGCCGCCCGCCGTTCTCGCCCGAAAATAGGATCGAGGTCAGCACCACCCGGAACGATTCCGCCGCCATGCTCCGCTTGCGCTGGTGCGTGATCAGCTCCACCCGCTCCGTCGCCGCCGCCCCCGTGCGCAGCGTCAATACCCCGCTCCCCGCCGGCTGCGGCTCCGTCTCGGCCGCCAGCGCCTTCGCCTTCCGGCTGCGGTAAATGATGCGGCGCGTGTGCGAATTCGCCTCCGGCACCACTCCCAGTTCCGGCAGGTTCAGGTAAAACTGCGTGTCCCCCGGCGCCTGGATCGTCCGGTCCGCCCGCTCCCGCATCACCACGAACGCCACCCCCAGAAACATCCCCGCCAGCAGCCCCAGCATGCCGTTCATGCTCAGCCGCGGCTTGTATGGGAGCTTCGGCGCCGTCGCCATGTCCACAATCCGCACGTTGCTCGCCCGCATCGCCGACGCAATCGCCGCTTCCTTCACCCGTTGCAGCATCCCTTCATAGAGCTGCCGCGTCGTCTCCACTTCCCGCTTCAATATGTTGTACTGGATCGACTTCTCGGATTCCGCCGTCACCAGCTTCGCCTGCGTCGTGTAACTCGCCGCCAGCAGCGTCTCCCGCCGTTGCGCCTGCTCGTAGTCGTTCCGGATCCGCTCGATGATCGCCTTCCGCTCCCGCACCAGCGCGGTCTCGAGCGCCGTGATCTGCGCCTTCACCTTCTCCACCTTGTCGTAGCCCGGCTTGTACGTCGCCCCCAGCTCCGCTTCCTGCCGGCGCAGGTCCGTCACCTTCGCTTGGTACTCCCGCAGCGAATTGTCGTTCAGCACGTCCGGCAGCGTCTCCGGCGCCGCGCTCTGCGCCATCTCGTACCGCGACTGCTTGGCGATCCGGTCCGCCTGCGCCCGCGATAGCTCCTCCTGTAACTGCCGCAGCTTCTCCTCGCTCACGTTCTGCTTGTCCTTGTCCCCCGTGAACAGCAGCCCGGTCAGCCGCGCGTATCGCTGAAGCTGATCCTCTGACCGCTCCAGTTTGATCCTCATATCGTCCAGTTGCCGCGCCAGCCATGCGCTCGTCCGCTGGTTCATCTCCCAGCGCGCTTCCATGCTCTGGTCGATATACTCGTTCCCCAGCGTGTTGGCGAATTCCGCCGCCAGGCGCGGATCCGTCGAGTCGCACAGGATCTCTACCACCCGCGTCTGCCCCGCCGCCCGCAGTTTCAAACTTCCCTGCGCGAACCCGAGCGCCTCTTCCCGCGCATCCGCCGGCTTCGGTTCCGGCAGCCGCAGCGCCCGCCGCCACGAATTCAACCGGCCCGTCGGCAGCGCCAGCTCCTGCGTCTGCTCCTTCTTGATCTTCGCCGCCACCCGCTCCAGCAGCGTTTCGCTTTGCAGCAGCTTGATATGCGTCTGGATATCGTTCGAAAAGTAGTCCGTCGCTTCCGAAACCGGGTTGAGCTGCTTCATGTTCAGGAAGTCCTGGTTCATCGCCTGGATCTCCAGTGACGCCCGCGCCTGGTACACCGGCGTCTGCGGCAGCGTCACCAGCACCGCCAGCAGCACCCCCGCGAACGCGAACAGCAGCACCGCGCCCTTGCGCCGCCGCAGGATGTTCCAATACTCCAGCAGCCCCCCGGGCGCCGCATCGTCCACATACTCCCGCCCGTACCGCCCCGGCGCTTCCGTATATCCTACCGGCGCCAGTTCCCGCGACTGTCCGTCCGAATCGCTGCTCATCAGTTATCCGTTCACAAAGGTCAACTCGTTGACAAACAACCACTTACTCCAAATCCGCTTGCGCCCCCGTGTTACAATCTCCCCCGCGGCGTCTTGCGCTCCTTTTGCCCGCGCCATTCGAGATTTCATGAAAATGCCAAACGAACCTGATCCTGACTCCGAACACGCCGCTCGCGCCCGTATCTCGCATTTTCCAAACGAACCTAATCCCAAATCCGAACACCCCGCTCGCCCGCACAACTCGTATTTTCCAAACGAACCTAATCCCACTTCCGAACACCCGTTACAGAGCCGCGGCCGTCAGGGACCCTCTTTGTTCCCGCCAACATCCCCCACCCCTCACGCCCGTATCTCGTATTTTCCAAACGAACCTAATCCCATTTCCGGACACCTACCGCCGGTAGATCGCCACCCCGGTCCCGATCTGGATCGCCGCCTCCAGCCCCCGCGTAAACGCGTTCTTCGGACCGTTCACCGGCACAAACAAAATGTCGTTCGCCAGCAGCGAGACATCCCCGGACTTCCCGGTCATGATCTCCTTCAAATTCACCGGAATCTCCAGCCGGGTCTCCGAATCCCCCACCGGCCGCAGAATCCGCGCCTCCTTCGAGGCCGCCGACTTGTCCAGCCCTTCCGCCATCGAGAGCGCCTGCAGCACCGAGATCTTCTCCTTCTCGCTCAGCACGAAGCCGCCCGCCTTCTTCACCGCCCCGATCACGTACACCAGGTCCGCCCGCGGTACCGACACCACGTCGTTCGGCAGCACTTCGATGTTCTCCTGCGGGTTCCGCGCCTCCATCACCGACTTCACCGCCACCTCGGCCACCTGGAACTCCCCGCTGGCATCGTCCTTCGTCCCCGGCAGCGGCAGCGGACCCGCCTCCTTCCGCCGCGTGATCTTGATCGAGCTCCCCGCATCCGGGTTCAATCCCCCGGCCAGGGACAGCACTTCGAACAGCGTCTTCCGCCCGCGGATCTGGTGCACCCCCGGCGTTCGCACGCTCCCCAGCACCGAGACCGGCTGGCTCCGGAACTCGCTCACGATATACCGTCACCGTCGGATGCTGGAGCACCGCCCCGAACTTCTCCCCGAGCGTCGCCTCCAGTTGCTCCACCGTCAGGCCGCCCGCCCGCACCCGCCCCACTACCGGCAGGTTCACGTTGCCCCGTGTGTCGATCCGGAACGGCTTGTCCGGCACTTCGTCGATGTCCACCACCCGGATCACTACTTGATCGTCCGGGCCCAGCACGTACGCCGGCGCCGCCTGCTCTTCGCCGCGCCCCAGCAGGCACAGCGGTGCCAGTGCCAGCGCCAGAACAATCTTATTGAGGCTCATGCCGGTTCTCCAAAAGCCGTGTCAACCGCGCCACTTCGCCGTCCAGGACGCTCAGCTTCCCGTCCATCTCCTGGACTCGTACCTCCAGGGAATCGGTCTCGTGTGCGGCCTCGGAAATCACGCGGTGCATCGTGGCCCGGATGAATTCCGAGATGTTTCGCGCGCCGTGCGCGCTGTGCAGTGCTTTTAATGCCTCGAACTCGCCTTCGGAAAGGCGGAGGCTGATCGTGCGCTTCTTGCGGAGTGTGTCTTGCATGAGGAGACCGCCTCTATCGGGCGGTGTTCGGTATCGGGGTAACCCACTCGCGGTCGATCTCGACGGAAACCGATCGTTGCAGCATCGTCACCGACGCCACCAGCCGGAAACCGTTCTTCACCGTCACGATCACGCCCTCTACTCCCGCGAGTGGCCCGTGTTCCACGCGGATCTTCTGTCCGCTGTGCAGGAATGGATAAGGCTCCACGTGGAGGCACGCCGCCAGCATGGTTTGGATATTACGGATCTCTTCTTCGTCGATCGTCGCCGGACGGTTCCCGAATCCGACGATCCCCGCCACTCCGGTGCACTCCAGGATCGGTACCTTGTGCTCCGGATCGAAGCGGCAGAATACGTAGCCCGGGAATAACGGGGCTTCCAGTTCCTTAGTCCTGTCGGACCAGCGGCGGCGGCAGCGGACGAACGGAACATACTGCTCGTAGCCTTTCGATTCGAGTAGCCCGGACGCCACTCGCTCGAAATTGCGCCGGACCGTCACGGCATACCAGCCGAACTCGGGCGCGCGATAGAGCAATTGTGCGGGTAACGCACTCATGGCTGTTCTGTATGGGCAGGCTTCGCCCCCTAAAGTCCCAGTCTGCCTTTTTGTCTTGGTTTGCGGCCACCTAAGGTGGTCACCGGGAAGAGAAACCTGAGAATACTGGATGGTTTGATACACGTCAAGGAGATTCGTATTACGTCGGAGTACTAAGGCCCTATGTCGGACAGCCGTATTACCGCTAAGTTTAAGATATCATTGTCCGAAACAACTGGTACTAATATTTTGGCCGAACGGCTATTTTTGTCACGCTCTGTATGCCGCTTTGTAGGACGATTCCTACAAGACCGGTGTGAGCGAGACCGAATCCAGCCACACAGTGCCCGAAATCTTGTTGTCGAACTTCCACGAAGGTTCGCGCCGCGCTTCTATCTTCACCAGGTGCGTACCCGATGGAATAGTCAACATAACTTCGAGTGGTGTCCACTCCGGCGCCGCTGTAACTTCAGGAGTGCGATTGTCCAGTTTGCCGGGCGCTTCCGCATCGAAGATGTGGAAGAACACCCCACGGTCCGTGCTTAGTCCGTTGCTTTTTACCCACGCGCGGAAACGGTACTGGCCCGGCTGGTACCACCGCTATCTGCGATACGCCATGATAGTCCACGTTCTCGGCCCCGTCGAAGCTTAGCCGCATGGACCAGTTGCCGCCGCGGCTTACCGAAGAGTCCCGCACCTCGCGCGATGCCGTCCAGTCGAGCCGCGAGCCTTGAAACGCAGCCTCGAAGCTGCCGTTGTAGATCAGGTTACCGTCCGCCGCTGCGCCGGAGTAACTCGCCTGTAACGCTGCCGCCTCGCTGTAGAGCCGCCGCGTAAGCAACGCGTCCACATAGCGTGACGCTGTCTTAGTATCGTCGTAACGCCGCGCGCGCAGCCACGTCCACACCGTGGCAAGCTCGGCCGCCGGTGCCGCCGCCAGCATGGAGGCCAGCAACCCGCGGCCCGCCTCCGCCTTCTCCGGCATGCCGGCCCGCAGCACTTCCTCGAGCGGCGCGCCGCATCGCGAGTAAGTGTAGAAGATCAGCGCGTCGTAATTGCGCACCAGGCGGAGGATATGCGCGGTAAGCGGCAGCGCCGCCGCCGCCTCGCCGCTACGGAAGAAGAAGTTAGCCGCCTGCATCAGTACCGGCGGCGAGTTCGGCGCCAGTGCCACCGCGCGCCGGAAAGCCGCCGCCGCCCGCGCGCGCTGTCCCGCCGTGGCCAGCGCCTCCGCCGCATCGCTCCAGCGGTTCGCGAACGCCGCATCGCGCCGCAGTGCTTCGAGCGCCGCTGCCACTGCCCGCGCCGCCGCCTCCGGAGCAGGGTCGAGCCGCGCCGCCGCTACGCTCTCGATCAACCGGTCGCTTGCGCAAATATGCAACCGGCACAGTGCCGCTTCCGCTTGGGAGTTGCTACGATAGGCTGTCTCCAGCAGCAGGCCCGAACCGGAGAATACGACCAGAATGCCGGATAATGCGGCAACCGCCGCCGCCGATGCGCGCGAGAAGGCCAACGCAGATTATGGCGCGTGGCGCGCCGGAAATCCAGGTCCACGAGGCGCATCGTGGGAACTTTGAACCGCGCCGTCACCCTCGTGGCGCTCTCGCTCGTCTGGGCTTACGCCGTCTTCGAGTACGGCGGTGTCGTCGGCTTTGACCGCAAAGTCTTCCTCTTCGCCGCGGGCCTCGTAGGCTTTGTCTGGTGGCTGGTCAACCGCCGCCGCTTCGTCCCCGTCCCGCGCGTGGTCCTGTGGTGCGCGTGCCTGCTGCCCGCCTGGGCGGCCTTGCAGTTGATCCCGCTGCCGCGCTTCGTGCTGGCCGTGATCTCGCCCGCTCGCGAGGAGCTGCTCCGCGGCCTCGATGCCGTCGGCGTCCACCAGTGGGCTGCGCCGTTGAATGTGCTGCCGTCCGCCGGCATGAACCACCTGCTGCTCTGCTGCTGTTACTCGCTCGTGTTCCTCCTGGTCTACCAGGTATCGGCCGAGACGCGTGACGGCCGCTGGTTCGCCGTCCTGCCGCTCGTCATCGTCGCGGTCCTCGAGTCCGTCCTCGGCATCGCCCAGGCCATCGGCGGCCAGACCGCGTCCGGTACCTACTCGAACCGCGACCATTACGCGGGACTGCTCGAGATGGTCCTGCCCTTCGCCCTCGCCTTTCCCGTCGCGCTCTGGCGAGGGCTCGATACGCGCCGCGAGTTCCCCGTGCGCCCGGCCATCGCCATGTGCGTCGGCTTCGCCGCCGCTGCCTTGATCCTGGTCGGCGGGCTCTCGTCGCTCTCGCGCGCCGGCTTCATCGCCCCGCTCTTCGCCATCCTGGTCATGGGCATCGTGGCCTGGAGAGGCAAGGGAGGGCGCTCGGCCGTCGCCGCCCTGGTCCTGGCCGCCGTCCTCGCCGGCGGCTTCCTGTTCCTGCCGTCCGATGCCCTCATCGCCCGCTTCGCCGAGACCGGCAATGAGCTCACCGCCGAAGGCCGCGTAACGCTATGGAAAGAGAGCCTCGCGGTGCTCCGCGACTTCCCCGTCTTCGGCTGCGGCCTCGGCGGCTATGAATCGGCCTTCCTGCGCCATAAGGTCACCGTGCCTATGGTCAGCGACGACCGCGTTCATAACGACTACCTTCAGTTCCTGATCGAACTCGGCGTCGCCGGCTTCGTTATCGTGGCCGTGCTCATGGGCGGCATCGTCCGTCACGTCTGGCGCGCGGCCTCGCCCGGCGCCGAGCCGCGCGTGCGCTTCCTGGCCATAGCCTGCATCGGGTCAATCGCCGCCATCGGCCTGCACAGCATGGTGGATTTCAACTTGTACATTCCCGCCAATGCCATGCTGCTCGCATGGATCTGCGGAGTGGGGATGTCGATGAAGCCGCGCGATGAGCGTGTCGAGGTCTGGAATCCCGGCCCGCGTTAGTTACTTGCCGCTCTTGCCGCAGTCGTGATCTTTCGGTGTCCCGTCCGGGCAGGTCTTGCTGCGCTTCACAAGAGCTACCGTGGTCACGCCGGCCGCCGCGCCGCCCCCAACTCCGGCGATCGCCACCGTCCGCCCGTGCCCAGCGATCGAGACTGCGCCCCGAACGCCCGTCTTCACGGCTTTCTGGGCTTTGAAGATCACCAGCTTCGACCCCGGCGTGATGTTGTATTGAAGCGATCCGGAAACCAGCCGCACAAACGGCACGCCGTCGAGTTCGCCGCTCTGCACCACTGACTGCGGATCCACCGTAATCACCGCCTGGTACTCGTCAAAGCGAATGACGACCGGCACCGCGGTGCTGGCTATCTCGTCCCCGAGAGTCACCGGGACCGATGCGGCGCCAGCCGCTGGAACGGCCCGGCCGTTGATTTTGAAGGCTCCCGCGGCAGAGACAATGCCCGGAGGAGGGGCGGCGCTCGCAGCAGCAATCGCCCAAACAAGGAGGCAAGCCAGCTTCGAAGACATGCGGCTTCATTGAAACATAAACCGCCGCGCTTGGCAATACTAAGTTCTGTAGTGACAATGTATTACTGCGTATTACATCGAGTTTCTTCTAAAGCCCCGGCGCCCCCCGGCCGATTCGTTACTCAGGAGCATTTACGTGGCGCGTGCTTTAATTCTCTGTCTCCTGATTCAATTCCGCTTCGTGGCGGCCGCTCAGTCTTTCGAAAGCCCGGCGCCCGCGAAGCACTCAAAGGCGTTGTGGCTCGCAAGCGTGGCCGCCCTGGCTGCATCCCATGTCGCCGACACCCGTTCTTCCTGGAACAAGGACGAAGCCAATCGCCTGCTGGCCGGCTCCAATGGGCGTTTCGGCGCGAAAGGCGCGGCCATCAAAACCGGAGTCAACGCCTTGTGGATCGCCGGGCAGGTGGCGGCGCTCCGCCGGAATCCCGCTCACCGCACCCTGGCCATCATCAACTTCGCCGCGGCCTCCGTGCTCGGCGCCCTTGCCTGGCGCAACGCCACCGTCCCGGGTCCCCCGCATTAATGCCGGCTGATCTCCTCGGGCTGGGTATTTCGGTACTTTGGTACTTCGGTACTTAGCCCTAATCAAAAGTACCGGCGTATGTTGTATTTCATACCTGCGGGTCCTACAATGCAGCAGCAATGGTGAAACTCGGAACATACTCGTTGGACGTTCGATTGGTAGCGCTGTTGAGATCAGCATTGGGCTCGGAATATGCCATCAAATCGGATATAAACGAGCATAATCTGAGCAAAATCCTAGGAGAGTCAGATACAGTAGACGTCTTGATTTTTGATTTCGATACTAACTATTCGAATTTGGATTCCCAATTGGAGCTGTACGACAGAATCGGAGACTCGACAGTTCCCATCATCGTAATGACGGATGACGTGCGGCGCTCCACGGCTCTCGAGTTTTTGCGCCGCGGAGCCTTCGATTGTATTCGAAAGCCGCCGTCCCTCATGGAATGCAAGGTCGTAATCGGCCGGGCACACGATCTGGCCCAGATGCGCCGGGAGCTTGAAACGATGCGGCAAACCGTGAACCTTGTTCGGGGCTACGGCCAACTGGTCGGTTCGAGCGGCCGCGCCCAGGTCGTCTACGACTTGATTCGGCGCGTGGCGAGTCTCCCGGCTTCGGTGCTGATCACCGGTGCAAGCGGAACCGGGAAAGAGCTTGTTGCGCGCGCGATTCATACGACATCAAGCCGGGCCCAACAGCCATTCGTCGCGGTTTCGTGTGGTGCGATCCCGGAAACCCTTATCGAATCGGAGCTGTTCGGTCACGAACGCGGTTCCTTCACCGGCAGCACGGGTGTTAGGATCGGGTACTTCGAACAGGCCGGCGAGGGCACTCTGCTTCTGGACGAGATCGGCGAATTGAGCCTTGGCACTCAGGTAAAACTGCTCAGGATCCTCCAGCAGCGGGAATTCTCCCGTTTGGGAAGTAACAGGCTGATTCCCCTACGAGCCCGCGTATTGTTTGCGACCCACCGTAATCTTGGCGAGATGGTGGACCACGGCAGCTTCCGCGAAGACCTTTTCTACCGCGTAAACGTCATGTCGATTCACGTGCCGCCCCTTCGCGACCGTACTGAGGATATTCCGATGCTTGCCCGGCATTTTCTGAGACGCTACTCGAAAGAATACGACAAGCCCGTCGATGATATCCGACCCAACGCGATGGAAACGCTTTTGGATTACGACTGGCCGGGCAACATACGGGAACTCGAGAACGTAATTCAGGGTGCGGTGATCCGCACAGATCAGGCGAGCATCGGGCGCGTGGATCTTCCCGAACACATGCAAGTGCTCGTTCATGACGACGGCGACGCGGAGGACTCGGAAAAATTCGAGTACCTCATTCGCCAATTCAAGATCGACCTGGTCCACCGGACCGTCGAAGACTGCGCCGGGAACAAAACGCTCGCCGCACAGAAACTCGGTCTTTCCCGGGCATACCTTCATCGCATTCTGCGTCTCCGCAGCGCCCCTGAAGCGGTCGCCTTCTCTGCGAGTGCATGAATTACTCGCCGTTTGTTCTTGCGGGATGGTGGTTGCAATCCGGGGGGCGCGTCGTTAGTCTTTCGAGGTCCCGTACCAGGCCCCAGGCGATACATGTGGGGCTCCTTGGTTTCATGGCGTGTAACACCAGGATCGGTCAATCTTGGTCCCGCACTCAATAACCTGTTCAGCACGGGATTATCTTCAGCATTGGCCTCGACATAGTCTACTCCGGCGGCGGTCAGGGTGAAGTCGGAATTGTCAGCCACGGTGATGTACGTCTTGCTCTTGAGGTACCAGGTCGCGAAGTCGAGATATTCACGGGGTAGAGCCATGCGTTTTTCCAGGTCCCACAAAGAGATGCTGGGCTCCTGGGGGTTGGCGCGCCGCCGGTTATAGAGTAACGCCAGAATGCCAAGCCGGCGGTTCATTTCACCTTCGATGCCGTTGACGAACGTGCTCAGCTCGAATACCGAACTCACTTCGGCGTCCGGGGCATTGCGCGAAGCATCGTACTCGGTGCGCCGTTGCGGATCCGATAGTGTGTAATAGATCCGGTTCAGGAGGAGGAACTTTTCGGGATCGCCAGTCTGTGGGTTATCCGGGTGGAAACGCAATGCCATAAAGCGGTAGATACGATGTATGGTTGCCGCTTCGGCCTTGGGACTGATCTGAAGGAATTCGTAATAATCCTCGACGTCCGCCTGGTCGAGAGTGACGGATTTCCTGGTTTCGCCCTCGAACTCCAGGCCCACGCGATACCCCTCCGGGCCTTGAGTGCAATGACGGACCACCGCATGACCGGTGGCGGGCGTTCCTGGACCATTCAGGAATACCAATGCGCCTGGCTCGAAACTCCTCGACGCCTCCACGCAGATGCCCGATGCGCAAGTGTCGCGTGCCTGGACCGTGAGCGAATGAGTAACGCCATGTTCATCGATCCAGCTCAGCGCGAGAGTGCCATTAATCGAGTGTCTCCGTTCGCGGCGCACGTCTACTTGCATTCAGAACTCCTCGATTGCTTCGGGCGGTGGCGGGATTGGCCGGGCCCGTCCGAACTGGCAGTGCACCGCGAGTGCCATTTGTCCCAGGAGCCCGAGGCTGGATCATTAAGTCCTAGAAGCAGAACCTCTTTCGGAATGGGCAGGAAAAAGGCTGGAAGTACTATGCCTGTATACGGCCCAAAGCAGCGCAGAAGTTAGTGTATACCGCTGGTTACACAGAAGCCCGGTTGACCGCGCCCGCTGGTTGAAACGAAAGGTTAGTGTCGATTGGCAGAGCACTTGCTGTTAAGGCAGCCACCCAGCATTAACACCTGGGTAACAAACACAATTTAGGAGTCACTTCGAATGAAAGACCTTCTTCTGAAGCTTTATGTGCGCGCGCAGATCCTTCGGGACGAATGCGGGCAGGACATGGTGGAGTATGCCCTTGTGGTCGGCATCATTGCCTTGGGCGCAACAGCCGGCATGCAGACCGTCGCCACCGCCGTAGGCGGCTTGTTCACGGCATTGGGCGGCGCAATCGACGACGCAGCGGACCTTCTGTAATGAACGAAAGGGCTGTTGGCCCTCAGCCCAATCGCTTATGCAACCCATTATCTGGTGGTCAAATGTGGTCGTGCTGGCCATAGCCTCGGTGACGGATCTGCGGAGCCGGCGGATTCCAAATTGGCTCGTGATCCCCTTCTTATGCTCAGGCCTGCTCTTTTCGTGCCTGTCGGGGGGATGGCAGGGGGCGGCGCATGGCTTTGGAGGAGTTGGCCTGGCCGCGCTGCTATTTGGTTTGCCCTGCTTCCTGCGAGCAATGGGAATGGGCGACCTGAAACTGGCTGCCGGCGTAGGAGCCTGGATTGGGCCCTGGCAGTTCTTTCTCGCCTTTATTCTTACAGGGATTGCGGGCGGGATACTGGCAGGCTTCTACGCACTATTTCATGGTTCCTTGGGCCAAGTCTTAGATAGTATGGCCGGCCTGGCGACGCACCTTCGGAGATCAGGAATGAAGCCCCATCCTGAGTGCGGATCGGCAACGGTCAACGGCTTTCGATCCCGTATGCTCCCGCAATCGCGATTGGGACGTTGTTGTCTTTCTTCGCCCGGTAACTGCCATGCAAGAAGGCTCCGATATCATAGCGCCACAAACCGTGAGCCCAGCGAGGACTGCCGGGCCGGTCGAAAAGCCGACGAACGGATTCGGGACGGAGAACGGTAACAGGCCCCCCCTTGTGACCCTCCTGTTTCCCGGAGATGTGAACCGCAACCAGTTGAGGCGGGCCGTCGAAGCGGGAGGCGGGAGAGTTCATGCTTCGTACACGATTATCCGGGATATGAGGAGCTCCCCGGTGCTCGAATCGGGCTGCGAGGCGTATATGGTGGATCTCGACGGCGATCAGGAGCTAGCGCTCGAACTGGTCGAACGAATCTGCGCGAAGAACTTGAGCACGGTGATGGTTTACTGTTCCAGCATGATGCGGATCGGATGGTGGCGTCCATGCGGGCGGGCGCCCGTGAGTTCTTGAGCGCGCCGATTGAACCGGTTTGCGCGAAGCGCTTGACGAGCGATGGCGCGAAATGCGATGCAGGGAAGAAAGAAGGCCGCCGGCCGCCGTTGTCTTCTGGGCAGCGAAAGGCGGCAGCGGAGTCAGCACCCTTGCGTCGAACTTTGCCATTGCGCTGCGGTGGGAAGCAGAGGAGCCGGTGTTGCTGGCAGATTTAAATCCACAGCTCGGAGACCTCGGTATTGCTGGGAATCACCCCGCGGTTTACGGTCGACGAGCCCTAAAGAGCGCCAAGCGGCTGGATGCGGAATTCGTCTATACTCTGGTGAGGAAGCATAAGTCCGGCATTTCCGTTTATCGGGCTCCCGACGACTTTCAGCCTTCGGTCGCGATCGAAGGCCGGGCGGCAGCCAAACTCGTCGATATCGCCAGGAATCAATTTTCGTGGGTGGTGATCGATGCGGGGCGCGGCCTGGGCGCAGCGGCGGAGCCCGTTTTCAGATGGCGAACGTCATCTATCTCGTAACGCAGCTCGATATTCCTTCGCTTCACAGCGCGCGCCGCTTTATCTCCTACATACAGGAGACCGGGGAACGGCGAATCGAAGTTGTGGTGAACCGGTACGATCCCCGCCGGACGGAGTTCGACGAAGAGCCGTGTGCGAAGGCCCTGGGGTTGGCGACCGAATGGAAGATACCGAATGACTATGCGGCCGCGCACCGGGCGGCGAACACGGGTAACCCGCTGATCCTCGAGAAATCGGCGCTGGCGCAGGCGTTACGCGCGCTGGCGCGGAGCGCCTGCGGGAAACCGCTGCAACCTACAAGGAAAAAGGGAACCTGGGGCCTTTTCGGGTAATGCCAGGCAAGGATCTCAATGGACAACGAAAGTTTCGGCCAGGTAAAGCCAATATTCACCGCATCCTGCTCTCGCAACTGGATCTCGAGAAGCTGTCCTCGATTCACAACGGCCGGGCAAGGCAGGCCGTGGCCGCCCTGATCCAGGACATCCTGGTGAAAGAAAAGCTTCTTCTCAATGGCTCGGAGAAGGACCAGCTCAGGCCGACCTTCTGGACGAAGTGTTCGGCTACGGGCCCTCGAACCGCTGCTGAAGGATCCTACCATTTCCGATATTCTGGTGAACAAGAGCGACCTGGTCTATATCGAGCGAGGTGGCGTGCTGGAGAAGGATCGACACCAAATTCCGCGACGACCGGCACCTGCTGCAGATCATCGACCGGATTGTGGGCGCGGTCGGCCGGCGCGTGGACGAATCGTCCCCCATGGTGGACGCGCGCCTGCCAGACGGCTCGCGCGTGAATGCGATCATTCCTCCGCTGGCTCGATGGTCCCGCGCTCTCCATCCGGCGCTTCGGACCGCTCCGCTGACCGCGGAAAAGATGCTGGAGCTCAAGAGCATCTCGTCCGCGAAATGCTGGAGATTCACGGCGGCTGTGAAGGCCAGAATCAGCATTCTGATTTCAGGCGGCACGGGCGCGGGCAAAACGACCTTTCTGAACATGCTCTCCAACTATATCCCTGATTCAGAGCGCCTGGTCACCATCGAAGATGCCGCGGAATTGCAGATCCAGCAGGAAAATGTGGTCCGGCTGGAAACCCGTCCGCCGAACGTAGAGGGTAACGGCGCGGTACGGCAGCGGCAATTGCTGATCAACAGCCTGCGCATGCGGCCGGACCGCATCATCATCGGCGAAGTCCGCGGCGAAGAAGCGTTCGACATGCTGCAGGCCATGAACACCGGCCACGAAGGCTCCATGACCACCATTCACGCCAACACCTGCCGTGATGCATTGGCGCGCCTGGAATCCATGGTCGCCATGGCCAATTTCAACCTTCAGGAGAAGGCGGTACGGCAGCAGATCGCCTCGGCCATCGGGATGGTCGTCCAGATGTCGCGTATGAGCGACGGCTCGCGGCGCGTCACGAATATTTCGGAGATCACCGGCATGGAAGACGACATTATCAGTATGCACGATATCTTCACGTTCGTCCGCCGCGGCATCGGCCCGAACGGCAAGGTCCTCGGCACTTTCCGCCCCAGCGGCATCCGGCCCAAGTTCCTGGAAAAGCTGCGCGTGGCGGGAATTCTGCTGCCCCCCGAGCTGTTCGAACGAAGCACCGAGGTGAACTAGGAACCGGCGCATGTGGATTCTTGCTTGTATTCTGAGCCTTCTTCACAGCGGTTGTTTTGGCGGGGTTTGCCATTTCTGGAGCCGCGATCCAAGGAATCGGAGCAACCACTGCCCGCCTGGAGCTATCGGTGCGCCGCAAAGCCGCGCCGCTGGAAGACGCGATGCGATCGTTCGCCATGGAGGACCGCCTAGCACGGTACGCGTGGCTCGACGACCTCCTGCGGAGGGCCGATCTCTCCCGAAGCCTGCGACTGCTGCTCTACCAGGCGGACTTGAATTGGACTGTCGGCCGACTTCTCTCATGGCGACTCTGCTGGGGTTGTCAACCGGTACGCTGGTCTATACTGCGGACCGGACGCCTTTCTCTCAGTGTCTTGTCGCTTTTGCGGCGGCGCGGTCCGTTCGCTTTGTGCTCCGGAAGCGCAAAGCGCGATTCGAGCAGATGCGGCAGTTCCTGCCCGAGGCCCTCGACCTGATGGTCGCAGCCATCCGCGCCGGCCACAGTTTCTCCTCCGCCATGGCCATGGCATCCAAGGAATCGCCGGAGCCGATCCGACGGGAGTTCCGCCAGTGTTTCGACGAGCAGAACTACGGACTGGAGTTGCGCGTCGCGATGCTGAATCTCCAGTACCGAATGCCGATCGGAGAGGTGCGGATGATCGTCACCGCCGTTCTGATTCAAACCGAAACCGGGGGCAACCTGACCGAGATCCTGGACAATGTCGCGCACCTGATTCGCGAAAATTTCCGTTTGCAGCAGCAGGTGCGGGTCCATACGGCGCAGGGCCGCATGTCGGGATGGATCCTGTCGATCATGCCGGTAGTGCTGGGTTTCCTGTTGTACCTCATTAGTCCAGAGCAGATCAGCATGCTGTGGACCCATCCGACCGGACGCAAATGCATGTATGCCGGGTTGGCGATGACGGTGATCGGTGGTCTTTGCATCCGCAAAATCGTACGGATTCGCATTTGAGGAAACCATATGGCATTGCTGATACTGGCATTTCTCGGCACCTTCGGCCTGCTTGCCAGCGCCGGTCTGCTGCTTTTCTACCGCGATGCCGTCCGGAATGACTGTCCGAGTCGGTCGGACCGAATCGGCCCGGTCCGGCGGCGCGCTTGAGCAAACGTGTTTCACAAGACGGAGGGCAGGGTGGAGCAGATTGTGCGGCCCTTCCAGAATGTGCTGCCGCGGAGCGCCAGGACGTATCGGTCCTTCAGAAGCGGCTGATCCGGGCCGGCTACCGGCAGGAGGGCGCGGTCAATTTGTTTTACGGAGGAAAAGTGGCTGGTGCTGCTGTCGCTGGCGCTTCTCGGCAATCGTCACGGGGTTATACGCTTCAATCCTTTTAGTCGTCTTCCTGGCCGTAGCAGGTTTGGATGGCTGCTGCCGGATCTCTGGCTCGGAAACCGCATTGCGAATCGAAAACTCGCCATCGGTCTGGGCCTGCCGGAGGCGCTGGACCTGATGGTGATCTGCACGGAGGCCGGTTTGAGCATGGAGCAGACGCTCCAGCGCGTTTCCCGCGAACTGCGGGTGAGCCAACCGGAAGTGGCGGACGAGTTGGGATTGACCGTTTTGGAACAGAAGGCTGGGAATCCGCGGGAACAAACTTTGAAGGACATGGCGGAGCGGACGAACGTGTCCCGAGCGTGCGCGCTTTCGTCAATACGCTGGTGCAGTCGGATATCTTCGGCACCAGTATCGCCAAGACTTTGCGGATCTACTCCGATACGCTACGCACGCAACGGCGGCAAAAGGCCGAAGAGCAGGCGGCTAAGACGACGGTCAAACTGGTACTTCCTCTGGTCATCTTTATCTTCCCTTCGATCTTCGTGGTGGTATTGGCGCCTTCAATGATCAGCATGTCTGAGAGTTTCGCCCAATTCTTCTGGACTATGAGTGAGTAAAAGGAGCATTGCTATGGATAACGTTACTATCATTCGCGTCGTTGCAGGAGCACTGGCTGTGTTGCTCGTGCTCGTTTTGATTCAGCGCCGCCGCAAGACACATCGATTAGGCGGCCGGCATTTCGAAAATGTGAAAAGGGGCAACCGTGAAGACCCTCTATTGCGCCTTCAATGTCACCGGGCAATCGTTTCTCAATCTCGGAGTCACGGTTGCCGACACGCCGTTTGCCCGGCTGCGTGGCCTTTTCGGTAAGGTCCGGATGCGTTCGGACGAGGCACTTTGGGTGATTCCCTCCCAGGAGTCCACACGATCGGCCTGCGGTTTGCGATTGATGTCATTTATCTGGACGCAGAGAGGCGCGTTGTCCATGTCATCGAGAACCTGGCGCCGCTGCGCATTCCCGGGGTGATCTGGAAATGCTCCAGTGTCCTGCAACTGCCGGCGAGGAGCATTGTCGATTCGGGCACCCAGGTCGGCGATCAACTCATGATCGGTTCGCTCGAGATCTTAGCCGATATTGGGCCGGGGGCAGGCGGGACCGGAACCACGGCCCAACAATTGGGAACGACTTCCTTACGGATGAAGCGGCAGTGGATTTCAAATTGGGGAGCAGGAAACTCAGAGCCGGAGTAGTCGAGCGCCGGGCTTCGTCACGTTTCGTGCCGAAGAACCTTCTGGCCCGGTACTGGACGGGCGGGGCTTCAAGCCCGCGTCAGGTAAAAGACTGCGGGCTTGGCGGCGCTCTATCGTCGCTCCCGAGGTCTTCTACCTGGGAACCTACATCCACATCGGCTTGGAGGATCCCCGCGACCCGGCCGGCCGATCGGAATCGTACCGGTTCGGCGGGGCGTGGGGGAAAGTAGTTCGCCAGTTCGGCGGCGGATTCTGTGTTGCGTTCGTGTTCGAAACGTCCGGCGAGCAGCGGGAGTTTCGCAGATTTCTCGAGGAGGTCAAACGGAGAGATTCCGATGAGACGGATGGCGGCAAATCCAAGGTGCTCGGGTCAATCAGCGGTTGAGTGCGCGCTGATTCTGCCCTTCCTGCTCCTGTTGATCATCAACGTGGTGAACTTTGGAGCTTTGTTCTATGCGTGGATCTCCGTGGCGAATGCTGCGCGGGCGGGCGCCCAGTACTATACCAGCGCCGGAGTGTCGGTTTCCGGCGGAACCGGGCCGTCGCTCTCTCAAGTGCAGGCGCTCGTGAGCAACGAACTTGCCAGTCTACCGAACACGGCAAGCATTCAAATATGCGTTTCTAGAAGAGCGACATGGTTGGAGCAAGCTGTAGTTCCGGGCAACGGCGCCGGCAGGCGCCCCGCCTGCCGCGGATACCCCAGAGGGTACTCCCAGCATCACTTACATAATCGGCGCAGTGGATGTCACCTATACTTACCAGCCGATCGTCCCTTTGTGGGAGTTCCCCGGACTGGGGATTCACGCCACCTTGCCGTCCACGGCAGTTCACCGGCAGGCAAGGATGAGGGTGCTGCAATGAGCAGCCGGCGGCATGAGGAGCGTGGTGCTGCGTTGGTCGAGTTCGCACTCGTAACCATGATCCTGCTGACGGTCATCATCGCCAGCGTCGAGTTCGACCGCCTCCTGCTGGTCTATACATCGCTCGCCAACGCAGCCCGGGCCCTGAACCCGGTACGCGATTGTGCACGGAAGCTCCCGTACCGCGACCGGTGATCCGCCGAGCGGAGCTACCGGCTACAGCAACATCACCGACGTTGTGAAGGCCTTTGCAAAGGCCGGAGTTCTGCATCTCGACACTCTCACCATCAACGTCGAGTATCCGGCTGCGGCTTCACCCGTAGATCCGGGCAACAAGCCCGGCTCCGCTGTGGTCGTATCGGTATCGTATCCGTACGTGCCGCTGACATTTATTCCGCTCAGCCTGACGCTGAGTTCCACCAGCCGTGGAGTCATCGTGTTTTAGGTAAGCATATGCGACAGAACGAAAGGGGACAAGCCGTAGTTCTTTCCTTGCTGGTGGTGGGCATTTTCCTGCTTGGCGCCATTGGGCTGGCTCTTGACATGGGACAGATGGATGTGCATCGTCAGATGGCTCAGGCGGCCGCGGATGCGGCCGCCCAGGCCGGCGTTCTTAGTATGTTCAACAGGACAAACACAGGAAGCAATGCCTTTGCGACAAGCCCCGGTTACAGCTACACCTGTACCACCGTGGACGCGATTACGCCGTGCTCTTATGCGCGAAAGAACGGATTTGGCGGTAGGGGCCGATTCGATTGTCGTGGATAGACCCAGCCCCGGGACGGTGGGGCTGGATCCAGCGTCTCTATCTGTCGACGATCCGGTAACGGTACTGCGAGTAACCATAACGCACGCAGTTCCCGCCTGGTTCATGCCGTTTGTCGGTGGAGCCGCCAATAACAACATCCAGGTAGTGGCGGCGGCCGCGATCGTCGGCGTGGTGTCTCCAACGCCAATTCTTGTCACCCACCCGAAGCTGCCGAATTCACTTTCGACGAACGGCAACACCAACATCATCATCTGCGGCGGACCTCCCCAGAGCATTCAAATCAATTCGGCTGATCCGGCTGCATACGCCTCTCCGAAAGCGGGCGGTTTCGTAGACTTGTCGCATGCCGGCCCTGCCGACAGTGGTGCCTGCACGACGGGTACGGGCGGTGACTTCGGCGTTTGGGGCGGCCCAGCGACCAAGCCCGCTTCCATTGCCTTAGGCTCCACGGGCCATTATATCCGGCCTTCGTCTATGTCCGAGGATCCCTTCGGGCATATTCCCCCGCCGGCGGTTCCGCCTGATGCTCCCGCACCTGTTGATATCGCACAAGGGGTTGACGGCTGCGCTTTCGCATCGAAATGCACCGAGTATTCTCCTGGTAGATACGCCAATAAATTGGAAATCAAGAACACCAAGCCCATTATTTCAAGCCGGGAGTTTACTACATCCAGGGCGCCGGTGGTTTCAAGCTCCAGGGTGTGGACGGCGGCCGGGGCGCGGCCAACAACTGGGACGCCATGTGTTCGGGTTGCCCGGCCGACGCGGCAACCGGCACCGGCATGGTGATTTACGACACCGGGGTAGCCGGCAGCACCCTGAATAACAATCCAACCGGCGGTTTCGACATCACCACGAACGTCCAAGCTACGCTCCGAGGCGCGACATTGACAGTCGAGAATTCCGAGGGGTTTGTTGTTCCTACCGGCCCATACTACGGGTTGCTTTTCTGGGAGGACCGGACCGCAAATGCCCACACCGGCAACAAGGCTCACAGCCTCGGGCAGGGTAACGGCTGTTTCACGTTGATCGGGAATATCTATATGACAAATCCGATCAGCGTCATGATGAGCACACCTGCGCATTATCAGGAGGTGCAGTATAACGGCAATCCGTGCAGCAATACTGTACAGCAGGGCTATATTATCGCCAGCTCGCTGCAGATAGTCGGGAGTTCCACGATTCGAATGAATTTGAACCCGGGCGGCTACTTGAGTATGCGCAGGATCGCGCTGGTGAAATAGGCATGAGTAACCTTTCAGGAACGCCGGCGCGTGATGCGTCTACAGACGTTGACACATACGCCTTCGGGACTACAGGAAAGTGTCGGGGCAAAGGACTTAGGAAGCCTGGAAATGGGCAGTGAATTGCCCATAGGCTGGATCACGGAAGAGTAATGGGCGTCGTTTTCAGGAGATCGGAATGAAGTCGAGGATCACCGCAATTCTGGTAGTGGCACTGGTTGTTTCGGCGGGAGCAACTTATCTCGTCTATCGTGTACTGGCGACCCGGGCCAGGGGATCGGGTGCGACCACACAAGTAGTGATGGCTGCGCATGAGCTCCAGCTTGGTGCGGTCATCAAGGATTCGGACCTCAAGACCCGACCCAGTGGGTCGGCTCGGTTCCCCGGCCGGCACGGCCACCAAGAAAGAAGGACTGCTCGGCCGCGGCGTGGTCGCGCCGATCTACGAAGGCGAAATGATCCTGGAGAACCGGTTGGCGGCGCCGGGAGCGGGTGGCGGATTGGCGGCGATCATCCCGCTGGGTTGCGGCCGTGCGCGGTGAAGGTGAACGACATTGTAGGGGTGGCCGGTTTCGTCCTGCCGGGATGCGGGTCGATGTCCTGATCTCCGGCGTGCCCCCCGGACCGCAGCGGCTCAACGGCGCCGCGGTAAAACCTTGCTGCAAAACATCGAGGTCCTTTCGGCGGGACAAAACTATCAGAAAGACACCGAAGGAAAGCCGGCCACGGTCCATGTTGTGAACCTGCTGGTGACCCCCGAACAGGCCGAAATCCTGAGCCTGGCGAAAAACGAAACCCGCATCCAGTTGGTGCTGCGAAACCCGCTCGACACGGAAATGTCCGAGACGCCGGCTTTCGTTTGCGGCCCTGTTTGGGGAACCCGCAGCTCCGGCCGCGCCGGAAGACCGCGGCGCGGCCGCACCAAAGCCGGCCAAAGCCGCTCCGAACCCGCGGCGGCCCCGGAGCCTCCGCCGCCTATCTTGATTGAAGTGTTGAACGGGCCTCAGCGTACCGAGGCCAAGTTCGCCCGGAGCGCGGAGGGAAAAAACTGAACGATCACCGATCTGGGTTGCCGCCCGGCTCCCTTTGGAGGATGCGAGATTCTGGGGGCAGAGGCCCCGCAACAAAGCGCGCGCGAGTTGGTGCTGACCGTCGGAAAATCGCTGGTGGTCAACAGCGCCGGCCGATATCGAACGCGTCGCGGTGGGCTATGGCGATGTCGCCGAAGCTCGGGCCGTCGGCCCAAGGAAGTGCTCATCGACGGTAAAGCGCCGGGGAGACCAGCCTCATCATCTGGCAGGAGGGCGGCAACAAGCTCTTCTTCGACGTCGTGGTGCGGCCGAACACGACGCCCGTCCGCAGAAGCTCGAGACTCTGCGCCGTCAGATCGAAGAGGAACTGCCGGGGGAGCCTTCATCGCGCGTTCGAGAATGACATGTCTTCCTCACCGGCACTGCCAAGACCTGAACAGCGCGGATCGCGCGATGTCCATCGCCGGGACTGCCGGCAAAGTGGCCAACCTGCTGTACGTCGATGTTCCCGCCAGCGACACGCAGATCCTCTTGAGGGTCCAGTTCGCCACGGTCGACCGCAGCAACGCCACCGAACTCGGCATGAACCTGTTCAGCACCGGTGCCACCAATACCATCGGCCGAGTCCCACAGGGCAGTTCAGGCGCCCCGATGTCACTCAACCGACGGACCACCACACTCTGGCCGACGCGTTGAACTTCTTCCTTTTCCGGCGCGACCTGAATCTGGGCGCCACCATCAAAGCCCTGGAGACCGCGGCCTATTCGAAATTCTGGCCGAGCCCAACGTGCTCGCCATGAACGGCAAGCAGGCCAGCTTTCTGGCGGGCGGCGAATTCCCGTACCCGATTTTGCAGGGCGGCAGGCGGGGCTGGGCACCATTACGGTCGCGTTCCGCGAATTCGGCGTGCGAATCAACTTCCTGCCGGTGGTCACGCCCCGGGCACCATCCGGCTTGGCGTTACCCCCGAAGTGAGCTCACTCGATTTCACGCCGGCCTGACCTTCCAGGGCTACGACATTCCCGGCCTGACCACGCGGCGTGTGGAAACCGAAATCGAGCTGCAATCCGGCCAGAGCTTCGCCATCGGCGGTCTACTCGACCGGCGCCTCACGAGACGATCCAGAAAGTCCCGCTGCTCTGGCGACATTCCTCTGCTGGGCAAGCTCTTCGAATCCAATCGCTCAGCAGGCAGAATAACGAGCTGCTGGTGATTGTCACGCCGGAAATCGTTCGCCCCATTCCGGAAGGACGGCTGCCCGGCCTCGAGCTGCCCTCACGGCTGCCCGGGAGGAGCGCTTCCATGAGCGCCACCGGACCGGTACCGGCAAATCCGCCTACACAGTCGATTCCGGTAGAACAACTCGACAGCATCGAAGAGCAGAATCAGATGAAGCTCGAAAAGAAATGTACTGTCGGCACCCCAAACGGGGAGAGCCGGTGGCCATCCCCGCCCTACTCCGGCGGCGGCGCCCCCACGGGGCCGGTCAGGAAACAGTAAAAGGGACCCAATTATATGCGTTGACTCGTATTTTCCTAAATTGCTTTCCGATTCCTCTGCGCCGGCCTTTGCGGCGGTGCTCATTCGCCGGTGCCCGCCGCAACCTTCGGACGGGTTGTCCCGATCGGCGGCCATGCCTCCGATCTGGCCCTCGACGAGGCTCGTGGCGTCCTCTACATCGCCAACTATACTTCGGGCCGCATCGACGTGATGAGCACCGCCGATAACACCATAAGCCGGTCCATCACCGTTTCGCCTTACCCCGGAGGAGTCGCGCTTTCGCCCAACGGCAAGTACCTCGTCGTTACCCACTATGCGTCCTCGGGTGGAAGCACTCTGTCGAAGCCCGGACAGGATGCGCTTACCGTCATCGACCTGACCAACAACACCAAGCGCACTTTCGGACTGTCTTCGGGTCCCGTGGGCGTGGAGTTCGGTTACGACGGCCTGGCGCTGATCATGACGCAAACCGAATTCATCCTCTTCGATCCGGCTTCCGGGAACACCGTGGTGTTGGGTACCGTGGAGAACGTGCAGAGCCAGGTGTTGCCGGTCCCCCAAAACAATCCGGCCGACCCAGATCATCGCCGGCTCGCTCGCCGCCACCGCCGACCACCGCCACATCTTCGGTATCGGTGGCGTGACCCCGGATACCGGCTCCTCTTCCACCAGCTCGCGTTCAGCTATAACGCCGTCGACCATCAGATCACCGGCGCCGTTTCCTCCATCAGTTCTCCCAGCCTGGGGCCACGCGCGCTTGCATCGCCAACCCCGATGCCTCCTACTACATGGAGGGCTGGGCCCTGATCGGCTGCCGGCCGGGCTTCCTCGGCGACTGCGTGGCCGGAGGACCGCTGATCGCGCAGTGGCCCAATGCCTCCGGAGATCTGGCAGTGGGTACGGTGGCCATCCGCTCTTCCAGGAATCTCATCTACGCACAGATCACCCAGGCGCAGGCGACCGCCGTTTCCGGATCACAAACCGTTTGCCTGCCGAACGGGACCTGTGTGACCGTCACCACTCCCGGAGAGCAGCCGGCCCAGTCCACCCTACCGCCCAACCTGCTGATCCTCGATGCCGACAACCTCACCGTTCGCGAGCGCATTCAGCTCTCTGAAGGTCTCGCCGGCCGCTCCGTGTTCTCCGCCGATGAGAGCATGCTCTACTCCATTTCCGACAGCGGCGTGATGGTATTCTCCATGGCCCAGCTCGACAGGGCGCCCCGCGCGGTCGCAGGCGCCGAAGACGTCGTGTTCCGGGGCAACTTCTGCAACAGCGGCCCCATCACCCAGACCGTCGACATCACCGATCCCAGCGGCAACTCCACCCCGTTCCAGATCGTGCCTGCCGCGCGGCTCGAGTTCCGCCGGCATCACCATCAGTCCCTCGGCCGGAGTAACGCCCGCCCGCGTGAAGATCACCATCGACCCCACCATGATCGGCAGCCTGATCGGCACCAAGGCCATTCAATTTGAGGTCCGCTCGAGCGCTGCCGTCAATATGCCTCCGCCCACCTCGCGCGGCCGCATCGAAAGCAGCTACGTCGCCAATACCCGCAGCCGTTTCCGCGTGCTGATCAACAACCGCGAGCCGGAGAACCGAGGCGCCTTCTTCGATGCCCCCGGCGAACTGGTGGACGTGCCCTCGCCGATCCCGGACGGAACCGCTTCTACGTGCTGCGCCTCGACCGCAACCAGGTCCTGGTCTATGACGCCACGAGTTACAGCCAGATCGCCACTCTACGCACCGGCAACACCCCGCTGGTCGATGGCCATCACGGTCGATCGGAAGTACCTCCTGGTGGGCAATGATAACTCGCAGATCGCCAACCGCTACGACCTCGACACGCTCCAGCAGCTCTCTCCCATCATCTTCCCGCCGGACACTACCCGCGCTCCATCGCCGCTTCGGGGAAGGCAATCCTGGCGTCTACTCGCGTGGCGGGCCCGATCCACACCATCGATTCCATCGACCTGCTGGGCGGTGTTGCCAGCGAACTTCCCAGCCTCGGCCCCTTCAAGAACGACGTCCACATCAGCACCACGCTGATGGCCGCGCCCAATGGCGCCAGCATTATGGCCGCCATGCCCGACGGCACGCCTGCTTCTTTACAACGCCAACGTCGATACGTTCACCATCTCCAGGCAGGATTTCACTGACCTGAAGGGCGCTATCGCCGCTTCCAGCTTCGGCTACTTTATGGTCGACCACTACCTCCTCAACGAGTCGCTGGTCGCCCTCGGTCCCGTGGTTTCGGGCGGCGATACTTCCTCCGGCTTCACGTTCGTCGACCAGAGCGGATACACGACGGCCATCACCTCTGCCGGCATATGGTTACGTGCAGCGCGTGAGCCACCGCCACCGGTCTCTCCCGCTGCCCACCATGATCGTGGAATCGCCCATCACGATCGGTCGATACCGACTTCCCGTTCCGCCGGACACTCTCTCCGCTGGCCGACCGCTCCGCCTTCATCGCCCTCACTACTTCGGGCTTCACCGTGATTCCGTGGAATTACGATGCCTTCACCGCACCGCCCGTGATCGACCGCGTCGTCAACTCGGCGGATTTCACCAAGCCCGTCGCGCCCGGTGGCCTGGTCACGATCTTCGGGAGCCAGTTGAGTCCGATGACGCTCTCCAGCACCGACGTGCCCCTCCCCACGGTCTGGCCGATTCCTGCCTCACCGTAAACGGCGCCGTCGCGCCGGTGACGCTTTGTCTCGTCTACGCAGATCAACGCGCGTCCTGCCGCCCATATCGACGGCCTTGCCGATGTCGTGCTGCGCACACCCGGCGGCATCAGCGATGCGCTACGCGTCACCATCTCGTCCGTGGCGCCGGCGATGTTCCATCCGGTACAGCCGGGCCCAACACATCCATTCCGGCGATCTTCCGGGCCACGAATATGACCTGGTGACGGTGTCGAATCCGATCCATCCGAACGACTCGACTCACTATCTATCTCACCGGTCTGGGAGCGACGATTCCCGAGGTTCCTGCCGGAAACGCCGCGCCCTCCGACCCGCTTCCGGCGGCCCTGCTGTCGCCCACTGTGACGCTTGGCGGTGTGCCGCTCTTTGTCGATTTCGCGGGCCTGACCCGGGTCAGGTCGGCGTCTGCCATTCATCGTGGCCGTGCCGTTCAAAGGCGTTCCCACCGGCTTCGATATCCCGTTGACGATCACAGGCCGGAGGCCTCGACCACGATCCCGGTGCGGGTGGTGAATTGTGAGGAGACCACAGCTAGAAGGGAAAACCTGCGCTCAAATCTATGCGACTGCTCATCACACTTCTGTTCCTGTTCCCCGCTTCGGGCCTGCTCTCTGGCCAAAGTTGGGAGGTCGGCGCCAGCGGCGGTTATGGCATTTATTGTAAGACGTCGATGTCACCAGGTAGCCCACACGGCTCCGCGGGTTTCGGCTCGGCGATCGCGTTTGGCGGCCTGTTGGGCAACCAGATGAACCGCTACGTCGGCGGCGAGGCCCGCTACACCTTCAGGGCCGACGATCTGCAGGTCTCTTCCGGATCGGTAAAGCCACTGCCGGTGCGCAATCGCATGCCGTTCACTACGACGTGCTGATCCATGCCGCCCAAAGAATCTCCGATCCGTCCGTTTCTCGCCGCCGGCGCGGGCGTCAAGTGGTATCGCGGCACGGGTACCGAACCGTCTTTCAACCGCTCAGCAATCTGGTGGTGCTGACGCATACCTCCGAGGCGCAGCCGCTGATCAGCGTGGGCGGCGGCATGAAATTCAGGAGCCGAACACGCTGTTCCGCATGGATTTCCGCGATTACGCCACACCGATACCGAGCAATCTGCTGGCGACGCCGTCGGGCTGCAAGATGACCGGCTGGATGCACGATTTCGTTTTTCTGATCGGCATCAGCAGTGTTTTCTAACCCGAGGGTGAGGTCCTAGAGCGTGTCTTCCAAAGTCGTATTGGTCCTGTCGGTTCTGGCATGCGTCGCGTTGTGTGGCCACCGCGCAGGCGCAATCTCAGACCAACGTCGTCCAGATCTCCACCGAACCCGCGGGGCTCGCGTTCCGTGTGGATGGGCAGCCGTTCACTGGTGCGGGGAACTTCGCGTGGCCAGCTGGCAGCAAGCATGAAGTTACGGCGTTTTATCTGGACAACAGTTTTTCGGTGGGAAAGCGCTACGCGTTCAAAGGATGGATCACGAACCTCAGTTCCGCTTCCAGCACCTCCAGCCGATCACGGCGATCCCGGGCTGAAATGGATCAAGCTGCAATTTGAGGCATCCTACAGGCTGATTATCAATCTGATCGACTGCCCGGTTCCCGGCCAACCCTGTGCCTCCGCCGGCCGCGTGCAAGTCGATCAAGCGGTTTATGACCGATACACGGAGTTATGGCTGGCCGCGAATGCCTCAGTCAACGCAAAGGTATTTCCCAACGCCGGCTACATTTTCACCGGTTGGGCGCAAATCCCGGGAGGCGCGCGGCCCACTTCCTTCGACATTACCTTTGTGATGGTAGAGCCGGGGCAACTCGCACCCGGTTTCGAGAACACCAATTCGGCGCGCGTGGGGTCAATATTCAAACATTCCGCCGAACCTCCGCATACTCGCCGATCGCGTTCCGTATTCACCTCCGATTCTGGAATGGGGTTGGGGGACGGTCCACACTCTTGGCGTCGATCCCGTTCAGATCGAGAATGGCATTACTACGTTTTCGATTCCTGGAGCGATGGAGGCGACATCAATCACGATGTCACCGTGCCGAACCAGACGATCCCCATCAGTTTCATGGCCCGGTTTGTACCGGCGGTGTTCACGACCTTCTCGACTTCTCCTGCCGGCCTTAGATTGAGTATCGATGGAGGCCTTAACTTCCCGAATCGGGCTTTGCGTGGAAGCCGGGGTCCATTCATCGCATTTCGCGCGGCGACGCAGACCGATTCCCATGGTCAGAAGTACCGGTTCGTGTCCTGGTCGAATGGTAAGCCGGCCGCGTTTGACTATGTCGTGGGGAACACTAACGAACGCTTCACCGCAACCTATCAACCGTTGGTGAGGCCACTCTTGCGAGCGTGCCCGCCGGTTTGACGTTGATGTGGACGGATCCAGTTGTATCACTCCGTGCACGATAGAGAGAGACATCGGCGCGGTAATTAACGTCTCGACACCGGCGGTTCGAGAGCTTAGCGATGGAGTGCGTCTGGTTTTCCAGGGCTGGGGCGATTCTACCGACGCGGGACGCGCTATCACGCTGTCCGCCGAGTTGCCGCGACTTACACCGCGGCATACGTCCGACAGAACCGCCTGTCGCTCGAAGCGACGCCGCCAGAAGGCGCTTCTTTCACCATCACGCCATCGTCACCGGACGGTTTCTATGACGAAGGCACCCTGGTCTCGGTCTCGGCGAAACCGGTCTTCGGCTTTCGCATCCTAGGCTGGACCGGCGACGTTTCCGGAGGGCTGCCACCACGGCAGTCACACTTGATTCGCCGAAGATAGCGAACCTTCACCTCGACCGCATTCCCGCGATCGCGCCGTCCGGAATTCGCAATGCCGTTACCGCTTCGGTTTCTGACGATGTGGCGCCGGGTTCGTTGATTTCGATTTTCGGCGCCAATCTTGCATCCGACGTCCAGGTTGGACCAGGAAATCCGCTCGCCCAAACGCTCGAGAATGTGACGGTGCGCGCGGATGATGTCTTCCTCCCGCTGATCTTCGTTTCGCCTAGCCAGATTAACGCGCAACTGCCGTCCGGCATCTCGGAAGGAAGACACACCATCATCGTTCGGTGGGAGGGCAAGCCCGAAAGCCGCCGCGCCGATATCGGTAGTCCGGAATGCACCCGGGCTGTTCAACTGTGGCGGGGAGGATCAACCGATGGGTCTCTTTGTTCGCCCCGATGGCAGCACGGTTGAGGAGAATCAGCCCGCCAGTCCCGGTGAGATCCTCACCGTCTGGGGAACCGGATTGGGTCCCTACGCCATCGCACCGCCCGACGGTTACGTGCTGGACGAACGCCCCGGATACACGTTGGTGGATGCCGTAAGCATCGAACTCGGTGAAGGCACGGTGATCGAACCGCTGTATGCCGGCCGATCGGCCGCCGCCGTGGGAGTTGATGCCGTACGGTTCGAGGTCCCGTCGAGCCTGCCGGACTCACCGGTTCTGCCCGTAAGAGTTCGCATCAACGGCAAAAAGAGCAACACGGTGTACCTGCCGGTTTCACGGTAGGGAGATGAAATGAAACTGCGCGTTCGCATCCACATGGGAAGGACTTTAAGTCCGGACAGTGACGGACCGCCATTCCAGGGAATGGCGCCTGGCCGGGTTCCGCGAACGGGCACCCTCCTGACGTCCGTCGCCGCGCATCTACTCTTGTTCATTGTGATTTCCGTGATCTCTCGCGAGATTGCTTTGTGGTCGCGCGATGATCAACTGGACTGGTCCCGGTACACGGTTGAGCCGCTGCGCATCCATCTTGCGGAACCGCTTTACTTTCAGGCAAAACCGGAGAAACTAGGACCGGCCCCGCGGCTCGTCGCGCAGGCCCGCTCTGCGCCTTTCGAAATGCCCGGGAGGCACGGCTAGCAGTTCACGCACGCCGGCGGTGCCGGCCGCCCTGCAACTTCCGAAGCCCAATGAGAAGGCAATAAACGCCCCGGTCGTCGTCCAGCCTGACTTTCGTCCCAACCCGGCGGTTCCTGCCACATTGCCTCCGCTGGTTTCTGGCCCGCCAGGCTTTGGAAGTTCCAAAGCCTTCGCGCCCAGACGACGTTGTGACCCCGGGCCGGACAGAGGATCTTTCGCCGGATCCAAAGCTTGCCGCCCTGCCCGCTCTCGCGGTTCCGAATCGAGAACCCAGGGTCGACAGCGTCAACGTCTCCCAGCGACAGCCGCGACGCAGGACAATCCGCCCTTCCGCTCGCTAACTCGGCTACGGCACCCCTTCGCAGCCGCGAGGGACGAAACACAAATGGCCAGCTTCGACGTGTCCTCAGGCCAACCAACCAACGTGCTCACATTTGCAACGGAACGGCGTGATTTGAGGGATATCCTGATTCCCAGAGGGCTACAGAATATACCCGACACTGCCTCGAACGGCGGCAGCCAATCCACAGTCTCAACGGTCAATTCGTCGGATTCAACCGAAAAGGCGTTGGGTTCCGGCCGGGTAAACCAAAACCGCGCGGCCGCGGCAAAAAATGTCGCGGATTCGAGTTCGTCTCCACGGGAGCAGCCGCGGAATCAACAGTGGGGATGACGTGCGGATCAATGAGACCCTCGCCGTCAACGGAAATCCGGTCGGTTCCTCTTCATCCGCTCGATCAGACGTGGCGATCCGCCAAACCGCGCGGAACTTACTCGAATCCACCATCCGGCGAACGGCAACTTCGATGTGGTCATTACCCAGGCCGGCGGCCGCGAAGACGTGCTGAACCTTGGAGCCAGATTGAATGGAAACCCGGTCTATTCGGTTTATTTGCGAGTGGGGGATCAAAAGGAGTGGATCCTCGAATATTGTCTGCCTCCAAGCAAAATTTCGCAGCCCAGTCCATATCAGATCAATATTGGCGACGCATCGCGCTGGTTCCGCCGTATCCTATCACCACTAGGATTCCTAACGCGATGTTGGGGCAGGCGATCATAAGGCACATTGTCTTTCAGGGACTCCTCACTGCCAGCGGACGACTGGAAAATATGCAGACGACTGGGGCGGCAACCCCGACGATGATGGAGGTGCTGGCGCTTCTGAAGGAATGGCAGTTTCGACCGGCATTAAAGAACAAAGAACCAATTGAGGTCGAAGTCCTCCTGGTCATCCCATCACGGAGTTGACGATAAACGCAGGCGGGCTCTTCACGAGCGTTAGCTGCTGAAGGCCGCCGAAAGCACTCAAAGGCGTTGTGGCTCGCCAGCGTCGCCGCCCTGGCCGCATCCCATGTCGCCGACACCCGTTCTTCCTGGAACAAGGACGAAGCCAATCGCCTGCTGGCCGGCTCCAATGGGCGTTTCGGCGCGAAAGGCGCGGCCATCAAGACCGGAGTCAACGCCTTCTGGATCGCCGGGCAGGTGGCGGCGCTCCGCCGGAGTCCCGCTCACCGCACCCTGGCCTCTCAACTTCGTCCGCGGCCTCCGTGCTCGGCGCCCTTGCCTGGCGTCAACGCCACCGTGCCCGGGGCCCGGCCCGCCGCATCAATAGGGCAGGCCCGGGGAAGACCGTACGGCTACTTCGCTTTCACGGCAACCAGGCGGATCACGGCCAGGCTGGTGGGCCGCTCGTCTCCGGTTTTGGGCGTGGAGAACGATTGCGCCGGTCCGCCGCGGGCGGTCCAGAGCTGCCTCAGGGCGCAACCCGAATCGCCGCAGGCGAACTCGAGCGCCGGGCGGCCGTCAGCGCTCCAGGCTTTCGGCGGATCATGCGGGCTGAGCGACATCAGCAGGATCGCTTGATGGTTGTTCTCGTCGCGAACCTCAAAGTACCGCTCGCCGATTGACGGGGTCAGCGTATAGGTTCCCGCCGCCAACATCGTGCTACCGGCGCGAAAGTTGAAGGGGATCTCGGCCTTCAGTGCCTGCGCCGAAGCCACGGTTGATGCCACGGTCAGGGTGGCAGTTGCGAGCATAAGAGTCATCGTTAGGCTTTTCATTTTCTTACCCTCCTTATGGGTATCTGGCTGAGAGAGCCTTCCGTTGGCTTTCTTCCGCCTTCACTTGACTAAGCGGAATTGCAGGAACAAAAACTGTCACCCACCAAAAATATTTTCGCCCCGCTGAAGGCGGGGCGGGCGGGAACAGGTAAGGACTGGGCTGGCTCACTTGGATTTGACTACGACCATCCGGATTAATGACAGGCTTCCGGGCTTCTCGTCCCCGGTCTGCGGCGTGGCGAAGCCGCGGGCGGGCCCGCCCCTGGCGGTCCAGATCCGGCTCAACGAGCAGCCGGAATCGCCGCACACGAACCCGAGCGCCGGGCGGTCGCCGGCTTGCCAAGCTTTCGGCGGATCCTGTGCCGTCCTGGGCATCAGCATAATGAGCTCGCTGGTGTCGTTATTGCTCAGGGCGAAGAACTTCTCGCCGAGGGTCGCGGACACCGTATATGTTCCCGCCGTCATCATGGTGCTGCCGGCGCGAAAGTTGAAGGGGATCTCGGCTTTCAAGGTCTGCGCCGAAGCCACGCTTGAGGCAATCATCAGGCCGGCGGTCGCGACCATAAGAGTCATCGTCAGGCTTTTCATTTGTTTCTTACCCTCCTTATGGGTATTTTGAAGTGGCTGAGAGAGCCTTCGATTGGCTTTCTTCCGCCTACACTTAAAAGGCGCAATTACCGTGTTGAAACAGCTCGCGTGACTACATAGAAATTTGTTTTGTTTTGATAGGATGCGTACAAAAGCTATCCGGGAAGGCCAACTTTACGTCGCTGGGTTTGGCGTCGGTGAGCAGCACTTAGGCGGGCAGATAATCGTCATGGTCGAGCAGGACATGGGCTTTGACGCCGCCCTTGGCGCGGCGGAATTTGGCCCACGGAAACGTGGCCAGACACAACGAGATGGTGGTCGAGTCGTTGCCACGCCGCGTCTCCGAATGGTGGACGGGCTTCCTGATGCGCTAATCGAATCGCGCAAACCAGGTGAGGTTGGCCTCACGTTCCGGCCTCACGATAGTGGGCTGTCCGGCGCCGGTCCGCTTCAGCATCTCGAACCCGACCAGGTTTGCGTCGCTCCACCATTGGATCGTATCCAGCCAGTCGTAATTGCCGTAGGGCACGCCATTCGAGGCCTGCCGGCCTGTCAAAACGGTTTCCTGTTGAGTCAGCACCGTCAACTGCAGCCGTTCGGGGTGGTTGAAGATACGCCGTCCGAGAGTGCCCGGATCCAACTTCCCTGCCGTCCCCTGAATTACCGCCACCACAATGTAGAACACCGTCTGGAACACGGTGATCTCGAGCGGGCCCGATGCATCGCCCGCCCGATAGCTGATCGCCACCGCATCGCAACTCGCGCTGCCGCCGCGGTGCACTACATGGCGCGCAGAGCCATCGGGCCACCAGGGCTCCTGGAAGATCTCCTGTAACCATTGTCCGGCAAGCTGGACCGCTGCCGCGACACCCTCTCCAGTTTCATCCCGATATTCGTAACCGAGCAGTTCGTTCGAAATCACGCTCATGGTCTTAGTTCCACTTATCCACGGGAGAGGGCCCCGGGTTCGAACAGATATTCTCACCAAGCCGGCCGCCGTAACCACGAAGGTCCGTCACATACGTCCAGTGGGTCATTTTACACACCGATTTCATTACCTCCTCGGCCGTGTCATACACCTCAGCGCCGCCCGCATAGTAGCGCTTCTTCATGGCGCCGGACTTGTCCGGATGCGTGAACTTAAAACAGGCCTCGTACTGGTTCCAGCCGTTGCCCCCATCCACCATGAGAAGCTGTTCGGTATCCCGGTCCACGTCATGGCGGCCCTCATGCCCGTCGCCGGTGATGAACCGCCACTCCCTTTCCGTCGAGCTTGTAGACTCTTTCGTCAGCTTGCCGGGCACTGGATACAGGAAGACGAGTTCGCCGGTCTTCAGGCCCAGCATCCGCGACGCGAGCATGTAAAAGACCGACAGATCGATGCATTCGCACCGCACCCCTTCCAAAACCTGCCAGTGGGATTTCGGCTCCGGAGCTCCGACGGCATATCTTCCCCCCTTTTCGTGAATCTTCATGACCGAATCATGTCCGTTGGAGTCGCCGCTGCACAAGGTGCACAGCCACTCGAGCCTTTTCTCGGTAACCGTATTATTCCACCTGGTTCCGTTATAAGGTTTGGCATAAGTCACGTACATTCGATTCTGCGTATAGTCGCTGAAGAAGTCGAAGTCGGCGCTCACGCCGGAGGTTGACCAGACGACCTCGAAATTGAGGATCTGAACCACGCGCGGGAGGGCCTTGCGCGCGATCATGAAGACCCGGTTGACGCCGGGAACGAACGTGTAGTTCGTCATCTCGAAGTAGATACCCTGTGGTCCGGACCCTTTGATGTTGCCCGTTTCCGGACAGGCGTCCGCGGGCTCCACCTTGAAGGTCAGCCACACCTCGATGTAGTCGTCCATCGAGAAACTGACCGGTTTGGAATTGGTTCCATCCCATTCCGGTTTCCGGTACTTCTTCCCGCTCGGTCTGAAGTCTGCCTTATAGTCGTGTAACATGCCGTGGTCGTTTACGAACTCCAGCGACATGATATACAGTTTCTTCATCTTGACGCACGGGCATTGCTGCACGGCGCAGTTTGCCGGCGCGTCGCGGTCGAATTGCGGCGCGACCGGATCAGGCGAGTCACCCCATCCCATTTCTGAATTCCTCCCAAACTCTGTTCTCCAGCACCTCTGTCCTTGCCGCAGGCTCCAACGAAGCGGTGTCGCGAAGGATCGAAGCCACCCAGGGCCGAATCGGATCGCGGTCCGTTTCATGTCCCAGCAGAAAGACCAGCACCGTGGATAAAGCGCGGGCCCCGGCTCCGGCCAGCCCGTTCTCCGCCGCAAGCCGGTTCGCCTGTTGAATCAGCTGAAGCATCCGCTCCTTTCCCATGTAGGCGCACTTCTCGGGATAGATCGCATTCAGCTTTCCCGCCAGCGAATCGGGCGCAGGCCCGCTGTCCAGAAGGTCGCGCAGCCGGTGCAGCGTAAGGCGCTGCATTGCCATGGAGATGAACTCGCGTTTTTCGCCCCAGACTGTGTGCAGGTACCGAATGGCGAGCGAGTGCAAAGTGCCCGCACGCTGCCGTTGATCCTGCATCGCGAAATCCCTCGCCAGCGCGCGCGCGGCCCACGGATACTGCGGGTCGGTGGCGAATCCGCTTCCAAAGAGGAACATCAGCTCGAGGTACAGCCGGATACTCTCGCGGCTGGTGAAGTCGAAGTCCGCCGCCCGCTGCCTGCCGGCGCGAACAATTGCCAGCAGGCCGGCTTCGTCCAACGCCTTCGTCTCGCGCGGCGCATATTGTTGGAGGTGGGCCGCGAGCGACCGGTCAAATCGCGCGACCACGTCCTCTTCAAGAACCGATATTTGTGCATCCCGGATAATCATCGAAAGTACCTATTGTCCTCTCACCTAAGGAAGGTTCAAAAGTAACGACGCTCTTCGTTCCCCGAGCCGAGCCGCGAATTCTGCCGCGGACCTGCGTGACGCAACGTGACGCTACACTCCTTACAGCGAGATGTGAGAGTTTTTTTGCTGTATTTTTTTGCCGCGACGCGGTGCGACGCGTCCGGCTCCTTTGCCTTTGCGCCCAATGCAGCGACCCGAGCGGAGGCACATTGCCATCCCGGGGGCGTGTTTTAACACCGCTATCTTGCAGAGCGGAAATGTCGGGAGAACGTCGCGGAGATTACTTGCTCAACTTACGCCGCAGCCACGCCTGCGCAAATCGCAGGTCATGGCGCACAACGTGAGGAGATATCCCGAGCGCTGCGGCGGTTTCCTCCGCCGTCATTCCGCCAAAGTAGCGCATCTCGATGAGGCGAGCGAGCGATGCATCTTCCGCCGCCAGCGCCTGAACCGCTCCATCCAGTTCGATCAGATCGAGTAGTTCGGGGCCGCTGTCGCTGCTCACTTCGAGGCTCGCGGTCCACGGCACGGCTCCCTGGCCGGCTGCCCGTTTCTGGCTAGACCGCGCCCTGGCATAGTCAACCAGTACCTGGCGCATTACGCGCGCGGCCACAGCCAGGAAGTGCGCATTATCGGCAAACTCCCGTTCCGCGCCGCCGTGGAGTTTCAAGTACGCTTCGTGGACAAGGGCCGTCGCCTGCAACGTGTGGTTCAGCCGTTCCGCCGAAAGGCGGCGCGCCGCAATCCGGTGCAGTTCGGCGTAGAGCGCCGGCGTCAGTTCGTCCGCTGCGGCGCGGTCGCCGGTCCGCACCCTGCTGAGCAGTTCCGGTATAGGATTAGCCACGGGGACAATCCTATCATTTTGTCAGCGTTCCGAACCGGTCATTTCCCAGATTAGCCGCCAGCACCACTTGAACGTGGTCGTCTGTTGTTCGGGGCCAACAGGATTTCCGTGAGCCTTTTCGTCTCATCCTTACGCGTACTGGTCAAGGGGTGACCTGGATGCGGAATTCGCCGGTGATGCTATGAACCTCCAAGTACGGGGGCTTTTCCGTGAGATCGCGAACATTCCCGCGCACGAGCGGGACCGGCTGCTCGTCGAACGCGGAGTTTCACCCGAAGTTCGTGCCGACCTGCAATCGCTGCTGATGTACGATTCGGCCGCCAGCGAGTCCTTCACGCGGCGCGTTTCCAGCGCGGCACAAGAAGCTCTGCAAGGGCTGGCCGGACCTGCCTATTGCGGACCTTACCGGCTGCTCCGGCTCCTCGGTTCCGGCGGAATGGGAGCCGTGTACCTCGCCGAGCGGCAGGATGGCGAGCTTCAGCAGCAGGTGGCCGTCAAACTGCTTCGCGCCGATGCCGACCGGCCGGCCTGGCGCGAGCGTTTTCTCCGCGAGCGCCAACTGCTCGCCAATTTGAACCACCCGTCCATTACACGCCTCATCGACGCCGGGCACACGGATGACGGCCGCCCCTATCTCGTCATGGAAAAGGTGGACGGTGTGTCGATCGACGAATACGCTGCCAGGCTCGACGTTCGTTCCCGGCTCCGCCTTTTTCTCGAGGTGTGTGAGGGAGTCTCTCACGCGCATGGGCGCCTGATCGTACATAGAGATCTCAAACCATCCAACATTCTGGTTGATTCCTCCGGCCATCCCAAGCTGTTGGACTTCGGCATTGCCAAGTTACTTGATGTTACTGCTGATGAAACCCGCACTGTTGACCGGTTACTAACTCCGAATTACGCCAGCCCCGAGCAATTCCGGGGCGGGATTCAGACCACTGCCACCGATGTCTATTCCCTGGGCGCAGTTCTGCATAAGTTGCTCACCGGGCGCTCGCCGCGCGAGTCCGCCCACGCCGCTTCGGACGAGGCGCCCGCAGAAGCGACCCCACGCGAAGAACCGAAGCTCCCCCGGGATCTGAAGTTTATCCTCGCCAAGGCGCTGCGCGAAGAGCCTGGCGAACGCTATGCATCCGTGGAAGCATTCGCCGAGGATATCCACGCGTTCCTCGAGTCGAGGCCGGTCAAGGCGCGCTCCGGCAACGCCTGGTATCGCACCCGCAAGTTCCTGCGCCGCTACTGGATTCCTGTTCTGGCGGCATCGCTGGCTGTGGCGGGGCCCACGGCCGGCATGTGGGTCGCTCACCGGCAGCGCGTCATCGCCGAACGGCGTTTCGCGGAGGTCCGCCAGCTCTCCAACAAGTTATTCGAAATCGACCGGCAGGTGGTCGGTCTTCCCGGCAGCACGAAGGCGCGCCAACTGATCGTCGATACTTCGCTCGATTACTTACGCCGCCTGGCCGCCGATGTGCAAGACGACCCGGATCTTGCCCTGGACGTGGGCACTGCCTATATGCGCGTGGGCAGAGTACAGGGCGTCCCCATCTCCGCCAATCTTGGGCAGACAGAAAATGCCGAGGAGAACCTCCGCGTGGCTGAAAAGCTGGTTCGCTCCGTGCTGGCCGCCGAACCCGGCAACCGGACGGCGTTCCTTCGCGCTGCGCAAATCGCCCATGACCGCATGGTCCTCGCCGAGGACCGGCATCCGGATATCGCCGCTCTTCCGCTGGCGTTTGAGTCCGAACACTGGCTCGACAAGTATCTGGCCGGCGGCCTCCCGGAAGAGGGCGAAAGGGACCAGGCCGTACTCATCGGAATCAACGTCTCCAACTGGTATGTGCGGAAAGAGTTGAGCGGGCGTGCGCTCGCCCTGCTGCGCCGGATGATCGACCTATCCAGACGCACCGGCCTGCCGCGCCAGATCGGGGCGGCGCAGATTATTGTTGCCAGGACCCTCCGCCGGGAGGGCGACCTCGAAGGTGCGCTCGCCGCCGCCCGCGATGCGGCCCGCATGGCCGTACCGCCGCCGGGCGACACGCGCGCGAGTTGGAAATGGAGCCTGTCACTGGCGCTCTCCACGCAGGCCGCGATTCTCGGCGAGGACGACGCCGTCAGCCTCGGCCGCGGACGGGAGGCCGCTGAATTGTTCGCCCGCGGCCTTCGCATCGAAGAGGACCTGGCCAGCCGGGATCCAAACGACAGCAGGTCCCGCCTGTCGCTCGCCATTCGCGGCATCGGATTAGCCGGCATCCTACGTCACTCCGAGCCCGCCCGTGCCCTCGAAATTTACGATGAGGTTCTCGCGCGCATGGCGGAGGTCCGGAATAATGCGAAAGCGCGCCGCGAGGAAGTACTGGCCCTTGCCGGGTCCACCTATCCATTGCGCCGGATGGGCCGGTGGGCGGAAGCCCGCAAACGTCTCGACAGGGCCTTCGAGAGATTGCGCGACCTGCAACTCTATCCTGCCGAAGCGATAGACCCTGATTCGGAGGCCGTTGAAGCCCTCAGTGCGCTGGCCGAGTTCGAGGCCGGCTCGGGTAATACCGGCCGCGCCCTGGAACAGTACCGGTTCCTTCTCGACCGGATGCGGGCTTTCCCCGCGAGACCTGAATCGAGCGTGGCGGATGCTACCAGGTTCTCGAGCGTCTATGCCGCCCTTTCCGCCCATCACCGGCGCGCGGGCCAAACAGCACTCGCGCGCGAGTGGGAAGAGCGCCGCCTCGAACTCTGGCGTAAGTGGGACCGCAAACTCCCGAACAACTCCTTCGTCCGCCTGCAAATCGGGTCGCAGCGCCAGGCGTTCTAAGTCGCTATCCGCCCCACTCGACTGCTCAGGTACTGGCGCCGTCAAAACTGGTGCGAATTATCCTTTCCGATCTCGCTTCGCTGCATAGAAAGGATATATTTGTGAAACACACTAACTCAATCGTCGCCGCCGCCATCGTGTTGACGCTCTACTGCACGCCGATCCCTGCTCAGTCGGGATCGACAGATACTCTGAGGCCACCCTCGGTTCCGTCTGGAATTATGGTTCCGGCAGGTCACCAGCTGTATCTGAAGGCATCAGCGACCGGAACACAGAATTACATCTGCTTGCCTTCGGGTTGGACATTTCTGGGCCCCCAGGCCACGCTGTTCCTAACCTTCCGGTGGTTGACCGGCGAGGTTCGCCAGCAGGTGGCAACCCACTTTCTCAGTGCCAACCCGACGGAGGACGGGATGCCCCGGCCCACGTGGCAGAGTTCGTTGGATACGAGCGCAGTATGGGGCAAGGTATTGGCCAGTTCCAGCGATTCGGCGTACGTTGCAGCAGGCGCCGTTCCCTGGCTATTACTTGAGAGGGCAGGATCGCAAACGGGCCCAACCGGCGGATCCATGCTGTCTCAGACCACTTACATCCAGCGCGTCCACACCTCCCAAGGCACCGTACCGACCACCGCCTGCTCAGTGGGTAACATCGCGCTCGTGCCCTATGCGGCGGATTATTACTTCTATCAGAAGGCGGGCAAGTAAACCGGCCGGCCAAGGGCTTCGCTCTTGATATCCCTTCGGGATATGGGAGTCGAGGAAGTCAGGAGCCAGAAGCTTGCGGACGGCCCGGTGAATTTACGCGAGAGGCCGGCAGGCGGCGCGAACTGCATCGACCATGCGCTTCTGCCCGGCCTTCACGGTGCTCATAATCTTTTCCACCTTGCTCCTCGCGTTGGCCGGGTCGCGCACGACGGTTTGCAGCCGCGACCACAATTGCCCTCCGCTCGTCTCCTCGATCTCGAACAGCCAGTCCTCTGCCCCGATGTCGCGGTACATCTGTCCCTTGCACGTGTCGGTGGGCTGACGGACATAGAACGTGGGTGTGCCGTTGTGCAGCGCGATCAGGGGCGAATGGCACTCCATACTTACCACCGCCTGAGCCTTCGCGTAAACCGATGCTGCCTCGTCCGGCAACCAGAAAGTGTTCCGCCAGACTGTCTTGTTTTTCACCTCGGCCACCAGCGGGTCCACCAGAACCCGCTTTGCGAGTTCCACCTCATAGGTCATCTCCGGACACGCCAGAACTCTGTTCCCGGTGGCTTTTACGTAGGCGGCGATCATCTCGCGCAGCTTCGCGTGATCTGTCTCGGTGGTCCGACTGTTGATCCCGTCCCGGATGTCGTCGCCTTCTCCGCGCGGCCGGTTGTTCACCTGGTAATACGGCGTGTAACGCTTCCGCGGGATGACGCAGAGGAACCTGCCAGGCTCGAGTCCGTTGGCTTTCAGGTACGCGAGGCCCTTCGCGTCATCCCGCAACGTCATCCCCAGTTGCGCATCGGGACCGAATTCGAGGACCGGCGTCTTCACCCGCTGCGATCGCAGATAGTCGCGAGAGATGGTATCCCGGCAGAAAAAGAATGCCGAGCGGTCGATGATGAATCGCAGGTCCGGCGGAAAGGTGCGTCGGGGAAAGCCGGGCCGCCTTGGCGCGGATTTCGTCCAATGTTCCGCCCTCTGGTTCGCGATTTCCGCCGATGCCCGAGATGGGATCCGTGCTCACGCCGAAGACGCCCACCGGTTTGCCTGTTGCTTTCCGAAAGGCCAGCGCGTGGTTGCTCGCCGGAAATCCCGACCCCGAGCCGCTCAGGTACAGGTCGGCTTCGGCCCAAGCCCTGGCAAGCGCAGGATTGGACGGCTTGTCCCCTGCGCCCAGGCCACCCTCGACGAACGTCAGCTTCGGATAATTTGCGGCCAGCATCTCGCGGGCGCCATTGCCGAGGCCGCCCGCCCAGAGCGTGATTTCCGCCTCCGGAAAATAGTTGGCCAGCAAATCCAGGGCGCCGGGCGTGTGCCCGACGTCCCCGATGTTGACGCTCTGCCAGGAGCTTCGCAACAGCACTCGCGGCGGCCGAGGCATGGCGGAGGCCTTCGCCACTGCCGTTGCAGCGGCGGCACTGCGGGCGAAAAATTTGCGGCGTGTCGTTACGGGCATCTCATCAACTGAATACCACGTTAGGGACGCGCCGCCTCCAGCGGTCCGCCCTGCAGGTAGCGAAGGTGCCTCAGCTCCGCAATTTCGCGTTTGCTCAGCGGATGATCGATCTCCCCGGTCTCGTACGCCGACCTGTGCCGCGCCTCGAAGCTGCTGCCGAGCGTGAACTGGTTGAGGCTCAGATCCCGTTTCAGGTGATAGTACACGCCTGCTCCACCCGCCGATTCCGTCGGTCCGCGATGCACCAGTTCGACGTCGATCTCTCCCGGCTCGGTCCAAAACCTGCCCACATGAACAAATGCTTCGAATTTCCGGTTCATGCAGCTTCGCGGAAAGAGAATCCGCGCAACCTCGTTCCCGGGAGCAAATCCCAACAACTGATAGTCCTGGTTCTCCTCCCGCGATGCGCCCCCCATGGTGTCCGGATCGAGCGCCACCAGCGTGGCCGACCCGGAAGCATTATGAATACCCGCTGTCAGAATCTCCGGCCGGTCATCGTTATTCACGTCGGCGAAAAGCAGAAAGTTAAGATTGCCCGAGTGCCAGTACTCGCGGATCAACTCTCCATCCATGGCCAGCATCGCAATCTGACTCGGATAGTAAAGGTAGTGCGAGCCCTCGACGACAATCCTCATCTCCTTGCGGCCGCCTAACCGTTCCACCCCGATATGGGTAATGTAATACGGCCCGGTGAACGCTTCCGCCACCGTCCGTACCGGTTTCCCGGGTTTGAATTGCCAGCGTTCCCTCCCATCCTGAGAGTAACAGTGCAACACGGAACCCGAGCGGAACGGCGTGGTTGTTTCAACAAAAAGCAGTTCCGTCTGCCCATCCCCGTCCAGGTCCCCTATCCATGACATGGTGTCCAAATCCTGGGACTCCAGTTTGCCCGCGAAGACCTTTCGCCATAACTCCCGGCCGCCTTCGTCGAAAACCACGGCAGAGTTTTCCGCCAGCCGGATAGAGGCCGGCTTTGGCCCGCCACCGCGGAGAGACCAGGCACCTATAATAAGGATAAGCGCTGCCCCCGCCAAAACCAGCAGAAGCAGTGTTTTGCGTGATCGACGGACTTCGGCAACGCTCGCTTTGGTATCTTCGACTGCGCCGGGCTGATGCTCACCCGGTCTGGCTGGGATCGCACTCCGTTTCCACGCCTCGAGCTCCTCAACCGTGGTGGTAACCCGGCCCCTTGCTCCGGGAAGGCGGCGGACAGGCAAGCCGCGCTCCTGCTCCCAGTTCTGGGCAGTCCTCACAGTCACACCGAGGTATGCGGCGATCTCCTTCCACGACTGGAGTTCGTCGGAAAAACTGCCCACGTTAGCCATCGGATTTCTGGATCTTAATCTAACTCATGGCGTAGAGGACTTCAACGGTCGAGGTGCCAGTACTTTCGTTTCTATTTCGCATCCTTTCGTTTCATTTCGCTTGTCCGTAATACACGCGTACGCCATCATTTCAGGCGAGTACGCACAATCGCGGACGCAGCCAAAGGAACCCAGTGCTTGCCATCATGCCCAAACCCCGACGCAGCCCCTTACAGGTCTTGCTTGTGGACGATCACCGGCTCTTGCGCGGCGGTCTCCGGCAACTGCTTGCCCGCGAGCTGCCGAATGTCGCCTTCGGAGAAGCAGAGTCCGCGGAAGCCGCCGTGCAGGAGATTGAGGCGAGTTCCTGGGATCTGGTGATCCTCGACGTCAATTTGCCTGGCAAGGACGGGTTTTTCGTTCTCGAAAAGATCACCGGTGCCTGCCCGGAGACCAAAGTCATCATGTTGAGCATGCATTCCGACAACTGGACCATCCACCGCGCCCGCCTCATGGGAGCTTCGGCCTTCGTCACCAAGCGCGCCGATACTTCGGTCCTGGCTCAGGCCCTGCGTGCCGTGCTCGCCGGCGGCAGCTTCTTCCCCGAAGGTGAGGGCTCCAACGCCGACGTCCAGCTTTCGCGGCAGGAGTGCCGGGTCATGCTGTTCCTGGCGAAAGGCAAGCGCGTGGGCGAGATCGCCGCCGAATGCGGGCTCAGCGTCAAAACCGTAAGCACCTACAAAGGCCGCCTCATGCGGAAGTTAGGCGTGCGGACGCTGGCGGAACTGGTTCGCTATGTTGCGGACCGCCGCATTCTCTGAAGGTTCCCTCCATCGCGATTCTGCGCCGCCCAGCCTTCGGCGTAACGACCTCCGGCATTTACAAGACTTTCATGGCTCCCGCACTCGGCCACCTTGCCCTCTGAAACGACGTAGATCGTATCCGCCACCCGTGCGGTGCTGAAGCGGTGAGTGATCACCAGAGCGGTTCGCCCCGCCGTCAGCTGGCGGAAACGTTGCAGCCAATCGGTTTCGGCCCACGGATCCATGGAACTGGTTGGCTCGTCGAGGACCACGATCGGCGACGAGCGCAGAAACGCTCGCGCCAGCGCGATTCGCTGCCATTCGCCCGCGCTCAGTTCTGTCCCGTTCTCAAACCACCGCCCCAACAGTTGGTCATAGCCGTCCGGCAGCCTTTCCACCACTTCGGCCGCACCGGCTGCCTCGCACGCCACACAAATCGAAGAGCGGGCGGGACCAGCGCAAATGTCGCCCAGCGCGATGTTCTCCGCGGCCGTGGCGTTGTAATGCACCGGCTGTTGAAAGAGCACGGTGATCCCGGTTCGAAGCTCTTTGAGGTCCATCAGGCGTAAATCGGTCCCGTCGATCTCGATCGCTCCCGTGTCGGGATCGTAGAACCGGCAGAGCAGCTTGATCAGCGTGCTCTTTCCCGCCCCGTTCGATCCCACTACAGCCGTGATCCGTCCCGCCGGTATGTCGAGGTTTAGACCGTCCAGTGCCGGTTGCCTTGTGCCGGGATATCGAAACGAGACGTTGCGAAAGCGGATTCCGTCCCGCACTGCCGCGAGGGGTACCGGCGACGAGGCACTGCGCACGCGCGGCTCGAGACTGAGAAACTCGAAGAGGTTTCCCAGGAAGAGGGTATTCGCATAGAGTTGACCCAGGTTGTCCAGCAGCGACCGGCCCAGGCGCGTCCCCTGCTGAAAAGCCTGGAACAACATGGCCAGATCGCCGAGGCTGACTTCTTTGCGAAGCACGCGCAGCCCCATCCACGCCATCGCGCCCCCCACCGCCGCGAGGCTGCACAGGCCAGCCAGAATCTCCGAGACTGCCTGCCTGCTTGCCAGCCGGAGCCGCAAAGACCGCAAGATTGAGCGGAGGTTCTCGAACGCCTCCTGGAAATGCGGACCCGTATTGAAAAGACGGATTTCGGCTGCGGTTTCCGGCGCCGTGAGGAGCCAGTCGTAATACCATGTGCGTCGTTCATCCGATGTGATCCGCTGCCGCAACTGATACTGCTCCACCGCGTGCTTTAGAACCACGTACAGCACCGGAAGCGTGCTCAACAGCAGCGCCGCAGCCGACCACACTCCGAAGCGCGCTAACACAAAGACCATCGAAACCAGCGTGATGCTGTTCTGAAGAATGCCGCCCAGGTTCTCGAGCAGGGCCAGCGGCCGGTAACCCGCTTCGGAACGGGCGCGATGTAACTGATCGTAGTAATCTGGATTGTCGTAGAAAGCCAGGTCCACCGAAAGCGACTTACCCTGTATCAGCGAGCTGATGTGATCCTGCACCAGGTCGCCTTGTGCGCTCCGGACCCAGGCAGCCGCCACCCGTACAACTTCGGCCACAAGCAGCAGAGCCGCCATGCCAGCCGCAAGGAGCGCTGCCGGTCTGACCGCCTGTGAAACCAGCGCATTCACCAGCGAGCGCGTCACATAGACGACGCCCACCGGGACGAGGCCCTGCACCACCAGCAGCGACGTCCACAGAACGGCGTGCCGCGGGGCCGCCGTCCAGAGCAGTCGCAGAACCTGCGCTGTGTGCGGGAACTGCGCCGCGAACTTCCGGAGCTTCGCGCCTAAGATGGATAATCCGCTGAGCACGCTGCCGCTTCAACGCGAAAGACAAACGTAGCACACAACAGAAGTCCTTTCGGTTGTCGCGAGTGCGCCGGCGCGCATGGCAGAGCATCCCGGATGCCCGTACCCAGTGTCTCGGCAACAGATCCCCGCTTCTCCCCGCCGTTTTACCCCTCGCGCCCCTCCGCCTATTCGTGCCGTAGCGCCCGAAGCGGATCGATCCGCAGCGCCCTCTGCGCCGGCAGCGCCGCGGCAATCGCAGCCGTCACCAGGAACACCGCCACCGCCCCCGCGTAAGCCGCCGGATCCAGGTTGCTGAGCCCCCACAGCCTGCCGCGCAACACCTGCGACAATCCCGCCGCCGCGCTGACTCCCGCCACCAGTCCCACCCCAACCGGCAGCGAGAGATTCCGCAGTACCACAGCCAGCACGCCGGCGGGCCGGGCCCCCAGCGCCATCCGGATGCCGATCTCTTTGGTGCGCTGCGATACCGCGTAGGAAACCACTCCGATGATTCCGAAGCAGGCCAGCAGTTGCGCGATCAGCCCGAGCGCGCTCACCGCCAGCGTGCTGTACTCCGCGCCTTGCAGGCTCGCGCGATAGGCGCTGCTCATGAGATCCACGCTGGGAAACAAATTCGCATCCAGCCCTCGCGACGCATTCATCACCTCCCCGGCAAGGCTCTTCGGCGACCCGCCCGTCCTGACCAGCATCGCCAGCGACGGCCAGTTCTCATCCTCGATCGGGAAATACGCCTGCACCGTGTCGGATTCCGCAAATTTCGTCACCCGCACGTTGCCCGCGATACCCACCACCGTGAACGGATCGCCAAACTCCAGCGTCTTGCCGGCCGCGTCCTCTCCCGGCCACCCCTGGCGCGCCATCGATTCGCTGACCACCATCACGTGCCGCTCGCCCGGACGCAGGGCGCGGCCCCGCAAAATCGGAATCTTCATCGTCTCGAAGAACCCGGAGCTGACGTGATTCATCTGGAAATTCACCTGGTGTCCGTTGATTTCCGTTCCCGCCGTAATGGTCACGTGGCCCAGCGGCGGGCTCAGCGCCAGGGCCACGGATTGGACGCCGCCCATTCCGCGAAGGCGCGCTTCCAGGGCTTCCAGATAGGCGCGCGACCGCGCCGGCGTGTAACCGTTGCCCGCCAGGCCGGGAGAAATCGTGACCACCTGTGCGATTTCGAAGCCGGGCGAGTTTCCCGTGACGTGATTCAGCGCCCTCGCAAGCAGCCCCGCGACGATGAGAAGCACGCAACTCGCCGCCACCTGCGCGCCGATCAGGATCTGCCGGGCGGTCTGCGCTCGATTCCGCTGACGGCCGATCTGTAGCGCGGGCGTCAGCCCAAACGCAATGGCCGAAGCAAAGCCCGCCGCCAGCGAGAACCCGGCTACGCGCCAGTCCGGAGCCGGATCCATCCACGCCGGAGCACCCGAAACGGCCAGCAGACCGCGCAGCACCACGGCCCCCAGCACCAGGCCCGCACCTGAGCCGGCCACGGCCAGCAGCAGGCTCTCGGTAAATAACTGCCGGATCAGCCTTCCCGTGCCCGCCCCGATGGCTACCCGGATGGCGATCTCGCGCTGCCGCGACACCCCCAGCGCCAGCAGCATGCTCCCCACATTCCCGCAGGCGACCGCCAGGATCAATAATGTCAGTGCCGCCGCCAGCCCGAACACCGGGTAGACGGGATCCCGTTGCTCGGCGCCGGTTCCTCGCCGGTTGCCCGTGATCATGCTGGTGATGTAGCCGCCCGGTTCGCTCGGCAGCCGCTCCCGCTCCCAGATTTCGCCGGGATATTGCCGGCGCAGTTCGGCGGCGAGCGACGCCAGTTCCTCCTCCGCCGCCTTCGCGCTTCCGCCCGCGCGCACCCGTCCCCAGAGGCTGACTCCCGGACTCTCCACCGCTAAGTCCGTCAGCAAACGGCTGCCGTTGACAAAGTACGGCTGCTGCGTGATCGGCGCCCAGAATGCGGGTTCGAACGTGCCCGACCCCACGCCGCCGAAGTGCTTCGCGGCCACCCCCACTACGGTCGCCGCCTTCCCGTTGATGCGAAGTGTCGACCCCACCGCCGAAGGGTCGCCGCCGAAATGCCCCATCCAGAATTCGTGACCCAGCACCACCACCGGGTCCGAGCCGGCCGCCTCATCCCGCACCGGGTCGAGCGTCCGCCCCACGCTCGAAGCGCCCCCAAGTTCGCTAAAGAAATTGGCAGTGACGAAACTCGCCTCTAACGGCTTGTCGTCGCCCTCGATCGATACGCTGGTTTTATTCACCGCGATCACCGCGGCCAGCGTCCGCGAGTGGCGGCGGAAGAAATCCGCCTCGGGGTAGGGAACCGCGAAGGCGTACTGGTTGATGCCGCGGCGGTGAAATCGCAGCAGCGAATCCGGTTCCCGAACGTTGATCGGACGCAACACCATCAGGTTGAAAAACCCGAAGACTGCCACGTTCACACCGATGCCGATGGCAAGCATCAGGATCGCCCCCAGCGTGAACGCCGGCGCCCGTCGCAAAACCCGCGCCGCATACCGGAGATCCTGGCCGAAACGGTCGATCCAGGTCCATCCCCACTCGTCGCGCGCCTCCTCGCGCAGTCGCAGCGCGTTGCCCACCGGCATGTTGCCCTGCCGCGCGGACATCTCCCGGTGAAACTCCAGGTCGCCGGCCAGTTCCCGGTCGAGCCGGCGGCGGTTCAACAGGTAATGAAGTCGTCGCAGAAAGGTTCCCATGGCTTCCTCACGCGGTCTCGAGAATGGCACGGATCGCTTCGTGGACCCGGCGATAGTCCGACAGTTCCGCTGCCAGTTGTTTCCGTCCCGCCGGCGTCAGCCGGTAGAAACGCACCTTGCGGTTGGTTTCCGAAATGCCCCACTCGGCCGTGGCCCAGCCCTTGAGCTGGATCTTCTGGAGCGCGGGATAGAGCGCCCCTTCTTCCACCTGAAGCACTTCCGATGAGAGTGCATGAATCCGCTGCGCAATCGCGTAGCCGTGCAGCGGCCCGGGTTTGAGGACCCGCAGGATCAGCAGGGTGAGCGCGCCGGAAGGCATATCGTGCTTAGGCATAAATTGTATAGGGGTATCGTATCCATGCCGGCAGCCAGGTGTCAAGTTCCCCTGAGCGCCTTAATGAAGCCGCAGTCCGAAGGAAGGATCCTCGCGGGTGCCGCCGATGTGAATCGGAATCACCGCGCCCGCCTGCTGCTTCTTGAAGAACGGGTCGAGCGCCTTCAGCAGGAACGATTTCCAGCCCGTCGTCATTTGCGAGACCTTCGCGTCGGTCCTCGCCGTGCCGCGGAAATCGAGCGCGCCGCCTTCGAGCGCATACGTGCCGTTCAGCCGGATGTCCGCCCCCGGAACCCCGAATTGCAGGCCGTTCATCGTGATCACGCCGCCCTTCAGCCGGAACCGGCCGCGCAGGTTGCTGAGCACGTCCGCGTCGCCGCCGCCCTCCGGATCGCCCTGCGCCCGCTCACTCAATCCCGATATCTTCTTCTGCGTTTCCGCGCTCGTGAACTTGCCCGCTTCGATGTCGAAGCGCCCGTCCAGGTGCAGCTTCTGCATGATGTCGCGATCCCCCGGCGGAATTTCGATCAGCGAGCGGAAACTGATCCGTCCCGTCATCGGCGGCCGCTTCTTCACCCCGAGCTTCAGCACATCCGCCAGGTACCCGTTCTGCACCACAGCGTTCAGCCGCACCGTCTTGCCCTTTTCGCCGGGCTTGCCGGTGACCCCGCCTTCCGTCTTCACCGTCGTCCCGCCGAAAGTCGCAATCACCGGGTGCAGCAGCGTGTCTCCGCTCGTCCCGTCCACCGTCGCGCTGAATTCTGTTTTCAGGTCAACCGGATTGCCCGCCGAAGTCACCATGAAGTCCGGCGTGTCCGTCGTGCCCCGCACCTCCAGCCGCTCCAGCACGCCGTCGAATTTCCCGGTGGAGAAGAGCTTCCCCGCAATCCCCTTGAAATCCCCCAGGTCCGCGTTCGCAAAACGGTACGTGCCCTTCACCGCCGTCCGCCGCGGGGCGCGCGCATTCCACGGCCCGAACTCGCCGCTCGTCTCGATCAGCCCCGGAGGCTTCGCATTCCGCAGTTGCGCATCGAAGTGCAGGGGCCGCTCGGCGCCCACCGATTTCAGCCGCAGCTTGTAGATGTCCCAGACCAGCGGTTCCTTCCCGGGGTCCTTCGGCAGGATGCGCAGCACGGTCCCGTCGGCCGTAATCTCCGCGACCTCCAGCCCCGGCCGCTCCCCTGCGCCCGAGTCCTCACCGGTCTCCGGACTGTCGTCCTCGCGCCCACGCGCCAGCGTGATCTCCAGTCCTTCCAGGTTCGCCAGCCGGACTTTCTTGCTTGCCCCCAGCAACCCCGGCCAGGTGCTCCGCGCCTCCGCCCTGCGAATCCGGATCATCGGCGGCAGGCTCGGATCCGCGTCCCGCTTGCGGAGGACCAGCCGTTCCACGGTGCCGTGCGGTTGCGGAAAAAATCCCACCGAGAGCGAGCCGATCTCCACCTTGCTGTCGAACTCTTTTTCGAGCGCGGCGATCATCTGCCGCCTGGCCATCGGAGAAAGCCACCAGCCCGCGATCATCAACCCCGCCGCGGCCAATACCAGCAGCCCCGCCGTTAACCCGATTACCCAACGCGATACGTGAATGTTCTTCAAGTCACGCTGGACGTGTGCAGGGATCGTGCCAATGAGCGGAATCGCCCGCTTGGTCCTACCCGAGCAGGCGAGCCGCCGGTTTGGCGAAATAGGTCAGGATGATCGATGCCCCGGCGCGCGTAATCGAGGTCAGGGTTTCCATCATGGCCCGCTCTTCTTCGATCCACCCGTTCCGCGCCGCCGCCAGAATCATGGAGTATTCGCCGCTCACCTGGTACGCCGCGATAGGAACGTCGAACCGCCGCCGCGCCTCCGCAATGAGGTCCAGGTAGGCGAGCGCCGGCTTCACCATAATGATATCCGCGCCCTCCTCCAGGTCGAGCGCGATCTCCCGCATCGCCTCCCTGCCGTTGGCCGGATCCATCTGGTAGCTGCGCCGGTCGCCGAACTGCGGCGCCGATTCCGCCGCCTCGCGAAACGGGCCGTAAAATACGGACGCGAACTTGGCCGCATAGGACAGGATCGGTATCTTCTCGAAACCGTTGGCGTCAAGCGCCTGCCGGATCGCCCACACCCGTCCATCCATCATGTCCGAGGGAGCCACGATGTCCGCCCCCGCGCGGGCATGCGACAGCGCCGACTTGGCCAGCCATTGCAGCGTCGTATCGTTATCCACGTCGCCGTCTTTGACGTACCCGCAATGCCCGTGGCTGGTGTACTCGCAATTGCAGACATCGGTGAGCACCAGCAGCTTCCGCGTTTCGGCGCGGATGGCGCGAATCGCCCGCTGCACGATCCCGTTCTCGTCGTAAGCTCCGGTCGCCATCTCGTCCTTGGTTTCCGGCAGCCCGAACAGGATCACCCCGCCGATGCCCAGCGCCTGCACCTCCAGGCATTCCTTCACCAATTCGTCGATGGACATCTGGTAATTGCCGGGCATCGCTCCGATTTCACGCTTCACCCCTTCGCCCGGGCAGACGAAAAGCGGCAGGATGAATTGCTCCGGGTGCAGGTGCGTTTCGCGCACCAAATTGCGCAGGCTCTCGCTGGCCCGCAACCGGCGGGGGCGGTGGATGGGGAAGGGCATCACCGGGATTGTAACTCCTGGCGGGCACGGGTATCAGTTGTCCTGTCTGGGGGGGGACTTGACAACACCCTGTACGCGGTTAGAATAAATCTCATCTAAGCGTAGGTTATGCAGACCGCTTGTGACCACAACCGCACCCAGATTATCGCCCGCCGCGACGGCGTCGACTATGTGGAGTGCCTCGATTGCCGCCAGATTTTTGAGGCTGAAGATCTCGAACCCGTGAAAGTCGAGGACGACGAAGAATAGCCCTCCACGCATGCGTTAGCATGGAGGGTCATGCACGATCTCTCTCATTTCCGGACCAATTTCGAGCGCATTGCAGAGCGGCTGGCGACTCGCGGAAATGCGCCTGACCTCGACCGCTTTCGCGAGCTCGACCGCGACCGCCGCGCCGCCATCTCCCGGTCCGAACAACTGAAGGCGCGCCGTAACGCCGAAAGTGCGGAGATCGCCCGCCTGCGCCGCGAAGGAACCGACACCACCGAGCGCCAGGCCCAGGTGCGCGCCATGGCCGGTGAAATGTCCGCCCTGGACGAACAGGTCAAAGCCCTCGACGACGAGTTTCAAAACCTCCTCTCCGGCATTCCCAACATCCCCCACGACTCCGTGCCCGCCGGCAAAGACGAATCCGCCAACGTGGAAGTCCGGCGCGTCGGCCGGCCGCCGCAGTTCGATTTCGAGCCCCAGGCCCACTGGGATCTCGGGCCCCGCCTCGGCATCCTCGATTTCGATCGCGCCGCCAAAATTACCGGCGCCCGCTTCGCCCTCTACTGGGGCATGGGCGCAAAACTCGAGCGCGCGCTCATCAACTTCATGCTCGACGTGCACACCCGCGAGCACGGCTACACCGAGGTACTGCCCCCGTTTCTGGTCAACTCCCAGAGCCTCTTCGGCACCGGCCAGCTTCCCAAGTTCAAGGAAGACCTTTTCAAGTGTGAGGAACACGACTTATGGCTGATTCCCACCGCCGAAGTGCCCGTCACCAACATCTTTCGCGACGAGAACCTGGACGCCGCCGACCTTCCCCTCCGTCTCTGCGCCTACACCCCCTGCTTCCGCAGCGAGGCCGGATCCTATGGCCGCGATGTCCGCGGCATCATCCGCCAGCACCAGTTCCAGAAGGTCGAACTGGTCAAGTTCGCGCGGCCCGACCAGAGCTACGACGAGCTCGAGAAACTCACCGCAGACGCTGAAGACATCCTCCGCCGCCTCGGCCTTCCGTTCCGCACGGTGGTGCTCTGCACCGGCGACATGGGCTTCGCCTCCGCCAAAACCTACGACATCGAGGTATGGCTGCCCGGCCAGAACGGCTACAAGGAGATCTCCTCCTGTTCCAATTTCGAAGCCTTCCAGGCGCGGCGCGCCGGCATCCGCATGCGCACCGGCAAAAGATCCGAGCCGCTCCACACCCTTAACGGCAGCGGCCTCGCGGTCGGCCGCACCTGGGTCGCCATCGTCGAAAATTACCAGCAGAAGGACGGTACCGTGGTGGTGCCCGAAGCCCTGCGCCCCTATCTCGATGCCGAAGTCATCCGCCCGCGTGTGTAATAAATCTCACGCACGCGCAACTAATGGTTTGTAAAGATGACTCACGCGGAACGGGAACAGATTTTCCTCCGGCTGTTTGGCGAACACCGTTCGCGCATTGAGCGTCTCTGCTATGGGTACCTGGGTCCGGCCGCCGAGGTCGAGGACCTTTTCCAGGAGATCATGACCAACGTCTGGAACAGCCTTCCCGGATTCCGCGGCGATTCCCAGGCTTCCACGTGGCTCTTCCGTATCGCCGTCAACACCGCCCTCGTTCACCGCCGCCGCCGCCGGCCCACCGAGCCCCTTCCCGATCTGCCGGACCTTTCCCGCGGCGTGCACCAGAACCTCGAGCAGGAAGAAAAGCTCGCCGCCCTGCGCCGCGCCATCGCCGCGCTCCCGGACCAGGACCGGGTCATCATCACCTTGCTGCTCGAAAGCCTCAGTTACAAGGAGATTGCCGAGGTCACCGGGCTCACCGTAAACTACGTGGGGGTTAAGATCGCCCGCATCAAGCAGTCGCTCGAAGAGACCATGACGGAGGTGTTCCATGGCGCATTTTGAGCAGCTCCAGTCGGTCTGGCAGGCGCAGCCGCAACCGCGGGCCCTCGCCTTCGACCCCGCCCTCACCGCGGCCGGGTTCCGCCGCTACGGGCGCCGGCAAGACCGGATCAATTCGGCGAAGTTGCTCCTCGTCGCGTCCATGCTCGCGTGGTCCGCATACATGGCGCGCTCGCCCTGGTTCGTCGCCGGCATGCTGTGGATCGCCGCCGGCGCGGTCCTCATGATTGCCATGGACTGGCGCAAACAGCGGCGCATCGCCGGCCTGGACTTCTCCGCGCCTTCGCTTGCCTTCGTCCAACAGGCCCACCTCAGCCTGCTCGCGCAGCGCAGCCCGTTCCGCCGCCAGTACTGGATTTTCTTCCTCACCGTGCTGGGCGGGTTCAATATCATGTTCTTCGGCGAAGCCTGGTCGGCCGGGCGCTCCCCCCGCATCGCCATTCACCTGGCCGGGTCCGCCCTGTGCGTGGCCGCCATTTGCCTCGGCCTCTTCATCCGGCGCAAGCGTTTTGAAGCCGAGTGCCGGCCTCTGCTTAACCAGCTTGCCTCTCTCCGTGCCTCTCTCGAGCAGGCCAATCAATGAACACCACTCTCATCGGAAATCTCATCCGTCTCCGGTATAAGCTGATGTGGGCGAAGACCCGCAGCCGCAACGGCAGAATCGCGCTCTTCTTTGCCGGCTACCTGCTCTTCTTTCTGCTATTCATGCTCATCATCAGCGGAGGCTTCGGCACGGCCCTGATTGCGATCCGCACCGGCAAGGCCCTTAAAGTGGCCCAGGTGGTGCTCACGTTCCTGTTCGCGCAGGCGCTGCTCGGCAGCGTGGTTCTGGGCTTTGGGATGAACGCCATTTTCTCCGGCACCGAGTTGCGCCGGTATCCCGTCAATGCCCGCGAGCGCTTCCTCGCACGCCACCTGATCGGCATCGTGGACCCGTTCTGGTTTTTGATCCTCGCACTCGGCCTCGGGCTCGCCGTCGGCCTGTACGCGTTCGGAGGCCTCCCCTTGCTTCCGGGCCTGATAGCCGTACTGCTGCTGTTCGTGGTGAACTATGCCCTGGCGCGCCTGATCGCAGAGGGGATCGACCGCCTGATGCGGCGCAAATCCGGCAACCTGATGCTCATGGGCCTGATCATGTCCTTGGCGCTCCTGCCCTCCCTCGCCGTGCCCCTCACCAAGAAATATCCCGGCTTCGCGCCGGCGGCGCTCAAGGTGCTAGGAGGAACGCCGCCCTTCGGCGCCGCCGCGCTAATGACGAATTCGGCCGGTGCCCTCCAGGGTTTCGGCATCCTCCTGCTCTGGCTCGCGGCGGTGCTGCTGTTGCTGGTTTACCTCGAACGGCTCCCTGTGGCCGTCCGTTCCACGGAGGCGCGCAAAATGACCTGGGACAGCCCGTATGAGCGCCTGGGCGCCCTCTTCGGCCCGGAACACGGTCCCTTCGTCGCCCACTGGCTGCGCTTCTATATCCGCAATACCCGCTTCCGCATGCTCTACCTGATGACCCTTCCGCTGACCGGCTTCATCACCTTCAATATGACTCGCAACGGCCGCGCGGATGCCCTGTTCGTGGCCGCGCTCGGAACGTTTCCCCATCGCCACCTTCTTCGCGGTTGCCCGAATGGCCGTGAATCAGTACGGCTACGTGGGCGGCGCATTCCGCCGACTCCTGCTGCTGCCCACCCCGCCCGGCGCCAGCCTGCGCACGGGCAGTTACGCCTCGCTTCTGCTCGCTACCTCCGTGCTGCCCCTCGCCGCCATCGTCTGGTTGTACTTCGCGCCGCGCCCGTTTGACCCCCGGCAGATCGTCATGCTCCTGCTCAGCGGCGTTGCCGGCGCGCTGCTGTTCCACGCGGCCGCGGTTTGGGTGGGACTGCTCAATCCCCGCCGCGGCAACTACTCCAATAATTTCGGTAACGACCTCTCGCTCGGCGGCAACATCCTGCTGATCGGCGGCGTGCTTCTCTGCATCGCCATCCCGCAGGTAATGGCGAGGTTCGCGCCTGCGCTCGTATCCCCGGCCAACTGGTGGATCGCCATCCCCATCGTGGGACTTGCCGCCGCCGCCTACGCCGTCTCGTTGCGCGCCGCCGGCCCCGTGTTTCGCGATCGCCGCGAACGCCTCCTCGCCGTTGTCGAAGGAAGAGACTGATCCCCCATGGACGCTATCCGCATTTCCAATCTCGTGAAAAAATACGGCACCGTCGTGGCCGTGGAAGACCTGAGCCTTCAGGTCCCCAAAGGCTCGATGTTCGGCTTTCTCGGCCCCAACGGGTCCGGCAAGAGCACCACGATCGGCTGCCTCACCGGCCTGCTCGACCCCACCGCGGGCAGCGTGGAGGTCCTGGGCGAGCCCTTCACCGCCGACTCGGTATCGCTCAAGCGCCGCATGGGCGTCATGCCCGAAACCCTCGGCCTCTTCGACCCCCTGTACGCGCACGAGTTCCTCGCCTTCATCGCGCGCATGTTCGGCCTCGATGAAGCCACCTCGCGCCGCCGCGTCACCGAACTCCTCAGCGCCCTCGAACTCACCGACGCCGGCAAAACGCTTTCCGAATACAGCACCGGTATGCGCAAGCGCGTCGCCTTCGCGGCCTCCGTCATTCACTCGCCCGAAGTTCTCTTCCTCGACGAGCCGTTCGAAAGCATCGACCCCGCCGGCGTGGCCCTCATGAAGCAATGGCTCCGCCGCTTCACCGAGCAGGGCCGCACCGTCTTCATCACCAGCCACGTGCTCGAAACCGTGGAGCGCCTCTGCGACCGCGTCGCCATCATCACCCGCCCCGGCAAACTGGTCTGGCAGGGCGACATCACCGTCTTCGCCGCCGACGGCTCCATCGCCTTCGACGGCAAACAGTTCGACGCCCTCGAGCCGCTCTTCCTCCACCTCACCGGCGAGCGCTACACCGACCTCAACTGGTTGTAAGCTGCGCCTATTTGATCGGTATCGTCGCCTGAATGCTGTCCGAATCTATTCGGCGTCGATGAAGCGACCACGCGCCGCCGCGTCACCGAACTGCTCAGCGCCCTCGAACTCACCGACGCCGGCGTGGCCCTCATGAAGCAATGGCTCCGCCGCTTCACCGAGCAGGGCCGCACCGTCTTCATCACCAGCCACGTGCTCGAAACCGTGGAGCGCCTCTGCGACCGCGTCGCCATCATCACCCGCCCCGGCAAACTGGTCTGGCAGGGCGACATCACCGTCTTCGCCGCCGACGGCTCCATCGCCTTCGACGGCAAACAGTTCGACGCCCTCGAGCCGCTCTTCCTCCACCTCACCGGCGAGCGCTACACCGACCTCAACTGGTTGTAAGCTGCGCCTACTTGATCGGTATCGTCGCCTGAATGCTGTCCGAATCTATCGTGGAGATCTCGATGGTCTGGTTCCCCGACGACAGCCCGGTCGGGATTTTGACGTTTAGCTGGTATAGCCCCGCCAGCCCCGGTGCCAGCCCGGCATAGGAGCCTTGCGCCACGGACCCGCCGATATAAACATCGAGCGCGTTGGTCACCCGCGCGAACGGTTCCGCCGTCGGCGAAGGAGCCCCCGCCGCAATGTTGGAATTAACCGTCCCTAAGCCCGACAGGAACAGCAGCACCGTTTCGCCCGCAACCGCCGGATTGTCCGGCGTCACCGCCTTGAAATCCGCATGCAGGATCGCGCCGTTGCCGATGCCGCTCCGGTCCAGCGTGAATAGCCCAGGAGATGTAGCCCCGCTGTAGACCTTGGCCTCGTTCGACAGCGTTCCGTTGTTATTCACCTGGAACGTCAGCAGCGATCCGTTCTGCGGCGCGGTGAACGGTATCACCACCGAGACCTGAGTCGGACTCACCGAGTACATCGGAATCGCCGTGCCGTTGAGCAGCACCTGCACCCCGTCGAGCTGGGTTGGAAATGTCGTCCCGCCCTGAACCGTGGAAGTGCCCGATGCCAGGTTCGTACCGAACAGCGTGACCACTTCTCCCGGCGCCACCTGCGCGGTAAATGGAGTGAACGTGGCGGCGTTGACGATGCCTTGCGGATTGAGGAACACACCCGTGCCTGTCATGTCCGGCGCCTTCGCATACATTACGAGCTGATAATTCGTGCCGTTACCGCCGCCCAGGATATACTTCCCGCCCGCGCCCACCGCGAAAATCGCGTCGCTGAAAGTTTTCGTGCCGTCGGCGTCGAAGCTGATTGAATCGGCGAAATTGAAATCGTAATTCGCGAAACCGTCCGGATTGGTCCGCTGGTGCACCAGTTCCAGGTTCAGCTGCCCGATTACGTTGGACGAACCGCTGCCCGCATAGATACCGTCGAAGGAGGTTCCGGCGGCGTAATTCTCGAGATAAGTCTGGAAGTAAAGTCCATTCAGGTTGGTGTTGCCGGGTGCCGCCTTTATCCCGATCACCATGTCATAGGCACTGGCCCCGCCCGCGACGAACAGGTTACCGTCCGGCGAAACATACAGCGTCTTGGTGCCGGAAAGCAGTGTGTTGGCGGCGCTCTGTCCGGAAGGCGCCGGCAGCACCAGCGTGCCGCTTCCGTTGGCCGCCAGCGTATAAGTAGCCCCGGTGCTGGTCTGCGTGGTCGCCGCGTTTTGCAGGTTGATCGCGGTGCCCTTGATCGTTACATTGCCGAGGCTGCCCTGGCCGTTGGGTGCCATCTGGAAGAACGTTCCGCGCGTCTGCGTGAAGTCGCCGTTCAGGAACTCCAGGCTGGCCACCTGGTAGTTGCCGTTCAACGTGGAGAGCGAGGCGCCGGTCGAAACCGGAAAGGCTACGAACTGGTCGCAGTAGAAAGTGTCGGTGCTGCTGGCGATGATCGCGCCATTAGTCACGCCCCCATAGAGCGTGGTGGGGAAGTTCGGATCGGGCGCCGGATCGAATGGATTGGACATGTAGAACATGCCGCTCGATTGCACCACGTAGGTGCCGCTGGTGGCGAATTTCAAAACGTGATCGTTGGTGCCGGCAGTGAAGCCGGTGCCCGCGACGGTGAAGTTGCCATTGCCGTCGAAGGTGATGGTGCCCGAGAAACTCACCGGGCTATCGGCGGGATCGGTGTTGACACCGAGATAGCGGACGTAATATGCGCCGTTCAGCGAAGCCTGGGACTGCAACTGCGCGGCGGCAGGAGAAATGAGCAGGGCCGCAAGCGAAAGCGCGGCAATGAGGCAGAGCCGGTGACGTAACATGACTGAATCATAGCAGTAGCGAGTCGCAAGAGCCTCCGCCACGGGGCGAATTCTCACCGAGGCAGATCCATCAGAACCACCTCCGAGCGCTCCTCCAACCGCTCCACCACGATCTCCCGGCCGTCCGGCGAAACGTCGAAGCCGCCGATGTCGAACCCGACCGGCAGCGCCGTCAACGGCCGCTCGGCGCCGGTCTCCACGTCCATCAGCCAAAGATCCTTGTGTCGAATGTCGCCCTTCAGGAACACCAACGTCCGGCCGCCGCGCAGAAAGGCGAAGTGTCGAGCCTCTCGCGTCACGCTCAACTGGGGCAGAGGATGCGGCGCGCCCTCCGCCGTTGCCGCCTTCACCGGAAACCTCGTGCCCGTTGTCCGGCCCCGAGTACACCACGAACCTGCCGTCGGGAGACCATGCCGGATCCGTCGAGTACTCGCGAACCAGCGATGCCGGCGCGCTACCGTCGAGCGGCACGCGATAGAGCCGCGGCACTCCGCCGTCGTTCACCGCCGCCGTGACGGACTGCGCCGTCCGGCGCCCATGCCGGCGCGCCTTCGAGATCCAGCGAATCGGCGATTACCCGCGCCTCCGTGCCGTCGGACCGCATCACGTAGAGCTGCGTCTTCCCGCGCTGCCGGACGGAAAATGCGATCCGTCCTCCGTCGCGCGATATCGCCGGGGCGCCTGAAATCTGCGCGTCCTTGCCGCTCCACAACTCCGTGCCGGCGCCGCCCGCCACTTTCCAGATGCTCTCGCCGTTGCCGCTTGCGGAAACGTACAGAAGATAGTCCGGACCCAGCCGCGGCGAAAAGCCGGCGCCGGTGCCGAGCGCGATTCGCGCAGCCGCCGCAAGCCCTGCCGGCAACGCGCCTACCGGCAATCGCCACAAACTCCTCGTCGGACTCGCGCGCGTAGCCACCAGCCGCCGTCCGTCGGCGCTAGCGGCGAGCGACGTGAACCGCTCCGGCCCGGAAGTCAGCTTGTGCGAGATGCGCCGCTCCACGTCCACGCTGTACAACTGCGGCCCGGCGCCCTCCGCATCCGTGGCCAGGTAAAGCAGCGTGCGCCGGTCGAGCAGCGCCGGATGGCTCACAACCCCGCCATGGGATGTAATCCGCTGCGTCGTCCCACCCGCCGGAGTGATCCGCCAGATGTCCAGCTTGTCCGGGAGGGCTCCGCGCACTTGGTAAATGAAGGCCGCATCGGGAGCCCAGAGAGGGAAGTGGCTGTGCATCCCGGTACCCGCCGTCGAAATGGGCCGGTCATCCGGCCGCCGCCCGCCCTTGGAGACGAACAGCGGATCTCCGCCCGCAGGCGTATTGTAGGCGAGCAGGGAACCGTCGCGCGACCAGTCGAACTCGGCCACCCCTTCGAGATACGCCTTCGCCTGGCCCCCGACCACCGGCACCGCCCACACGCCGGTTTCCGTATCCTTGCGAGTCCAGAACGTGACCAGGGTACCGTCGGGTGAAAAGCCCAGCGCGCGCACCGGTGGATTGACAAGCTCCGGCACGCTCCCGCGGGTCAGATTGTCGAACCGTCCGGACCCCACGCGCGTCAGCCAGACGTCCATCTGTCCGTCCCGGTCCGACAGAAACGCCACCAGGTTCCCGTCGCGCGAAATTGCGGCGGCCTGCGCAAACGCGTCGAAGTCCGCGATCGCTTGAAAACGCGCTCCGGCAATCGGACTTCGCCAGGAGTAATCCGTCACCGGAGACCAGAAGCTTGCGGCCACCGCCAGCGCCGCGCACGCCGCCGCCAACGCCAGCAGCAGCTTCCAGCCAACGCGAGGGCCGGAGCCGCCGCTCTCTTCCGCCGCGGCTGGTGCGGTGCCAGGGGACGGCTCACCCATCGCATCCCTCCCGATCGGTCAGATTCTAACTCACCCTGTGAGTCGCGGCAAAGCACGTGTGTTCCAGCACTACACGTACTCGAACAGGGCCATGAAACCGAAGTCCATGTGCAACTGCTGATGGCAGTGGAACAGCGTCAGCCCCGGATCGTTCGCCACGAAATCCACCTCCACGGCTTGGTAGCCCCCGACCATCACCACGTCCTTCATTACGCCCGACGTCGGCTGCCCGGCCACCCGGGTCAGTTCGAAACTGTGCCGGTGCAGGTGGACCGGATGAATGTCGTCGCTCGCATTGCGCATCCGCAACCGGTAGCGCTTCCCCCGCGACACCTGAAACATCGGCCGCTGCCCGCCCTCGCCGAATGCCACGCCGTTGACCGTCCAACGGTTGAAACCGGCCGCCGCGGCGTTCTGTTTCGCGAAGGTCATGTCGAAGACGTGGTCCGGCGCACTCGCCGGCGCGGCCGCATTTCCGAAGTTCGCATAGTTCCAATGGAACCGCGCGGGAGCCACCCATTGCGGCTTGCCCGTGCGCCCGGCATATTCCACCACGATTCCCATGCCGTGTTCCCGGTCGTCGTCCGACGTGTCGCCCATGATCCACACGCCGGGATGATTCATCTCCACAATCGCGGACACGCGTTCCGCCGTGCCCAGCCACAGCCCCGGCACCGTCACCGGCTTCGGGATGGCGTTGCCGTCCATCGCAATCACCGAGAATGTGTGTCCCGGCAGCGCCAGGCTGCGAATCTCGGTCGCGCTGCCGTTCAGCACGTGGAACAGCACCCGTTCCCCCTGCTTCACGCGCACCGGCTCGCCGCTGCCCAGCATCTTTCCGTTGATCGTGAACGAGCCGTACCCCACTTCGTACCCGTGCGGTATGCCCTTGGCGAGCGATGCCTTCATCGCGCTCTCGCCCGTCTCCTCCAGTTCCTTCACCACCGTTGCCGGCGAGAGGAAGTCCATGGCCATGTCGCCGCCGCGGCTGTACACCGGGTCGAATTCCTTCAGCGTGAGAAACACCTCGCGATCGTACCTGCCGGGATTTTCCCTGGGTTCGATGTAGACCGGTCCCACCTGTCCCGTGTATTGCCCGGCCGCGAGATCGGCGCCGGCGCGCACGTGCGTGTGATAGAAACGAAATCCCGAAGGTTTGGGAGTGAACGTGATGCGGCGGCCCCCGTGAGCCGGGATGAACGGCGTGCCCTCTTCGCTGGCCCCATCCACGTCCGTCGGAACAAACTGCCCGTGCCAGTGCAGTTGCTCCGGTGTGTCCGTTTCATTCCGGATATCCACCGTCACCGGCTTGCCTTCCTCGAAACGAAGCAGCGGGCCGGGAAACTGGCCGTTATAGGTCGTGGTGGAGATGATGTGGTCTCGAGCCAGTTCCACCGGCTTCACCGCGATCGTCACAGTGTAGTCCGCCGGACCGGCTGCCTGCGAGCTAAGTAAGGAACTTCCCGCCAGTGCGCCCGCTGCCTGTAGCAGGCTCCGCCGCGAGAAACGAGAGCTCGGCATTTTTTTCCGAGCCCAGTATATCGCCGCCGTCTCTCCGTGAATGTTGGCCGTCAACAATTCCGGTCAGGCGCGCTCCGGCTCGTGCCCTGTACTGTGTTTCTGCACCCGTACCACGCGCACTTCGCACATCGCCAGCACCCCCGTGCCCATCATTTCCTCCACCGCCGGCATCAGCCGTTCCACGTTCTGCGGTGAATCCACGATCAGGATCACGATCGGCTGATCGTGACGCCCCAGGTGCGGTTTGTGTATCGCGCCCGTCTCGCCGTATCCTTCGAGGCCGCGAAATACCGTCGCCCCGGCGATCTTCATCTCGCGGCACCGCTCGACGATCGCCTCGTAAAGCGGCTTGCCCTCGAATCGGTCGCCTTCCGAAATGTGAATCTGGAGCATTCGGGCCGCATCATCCTGTTGCATCGCCCGCCTCCGCAATCCTCGAACTCCGCACCAGCCGCACCACCTCCGCATCGGACAGTACGATCAACCCGTCCTCGAGCATCTCTTCGATCGCTTCCGCGGCGGCCGCAATCTTGTCCGGAGTGTCCACCACCGCCACCATCACGGGCAGGTCCCGCATGGGATGGAAGAACGACGCCTTGTGCTGGTGGCCTTTGGCCCCGTATCCCAAAATGCCCCGGTAGACCGTTGCGCCGGCAATGTCCATCAGGATCAGCTTCTTCACAATGGCATCGTAGAGCGGAGCATCGTGCCACCTGTCGGCCTCCCCCAGGAACACCCGCATCAGCCGCGCGGGGCCCTGCTTCCGTTCGTGCGGAATGGCGGGTTCGGGTTTCGCCCCCTTTCGCGCGAGCTTCACCACCGTCGTGTCCTGCACTTCGATCAAACCGTCGGAGACCATCTCGTACAGTGCCGGCAGCACCTCGTCCACCTTCTCCGCCGTCTCCACGAACTCGATGCGGATCGGCAGGTGCTCGGCCAGCACCTCGATCTTCGGCGTGTGCAGCAGGTGGTGCGATCCGAAGCCCGAATAGGCGCGCGTGGCCGTGGCGCCCGAGACGCCTTTGTGCATCAGGAAGGTCATGATCGAATCGTGCAGCGCCGACATGTGATGCTGGGTGTCTTCGTTGACGAAGATCGTGACCTTTTTGGCGGGGCCTTTCTTCAGCATTGCGCCTCCCTGTTCATTATCGGCGCGCCCCCAGCGCCGCGCCCAGCCACACCGCCACGTATCCCAGCACCACGCTGCCGGTGACGTAGAGCAGGCTCATCCACCGCGCGCCGTCGTGTACCGCCTGGAGCGTTTCGTACTCGAAGCTCGAAAACGTCGTGTAGCCGCCCAGGACCCCCACCACCAGAAACAGCCGCCAGTGAGGATGCGGCTGAAACCGCTCCGTAAACAACGTCATGATGAGGCCGATCAGAAAAGCGCCGCTGATGTTGATCAGGAAGGTGCCCATAGGAAACCGCCCCCCGTACCTCGCCATGATCCAGGTGCCCAGCGTATAGCGGGCCAGGCCTCCGAAGCCTGCGCCGGCCAGCACAACCAGGTATTTATCCAATCGTCCAAATCTCCTTCCGCCCCTGCGGAGCAACGTGGACGAGTGACGGCTTCAGTTGCCTGTCGGCGGCTCCACGTGGTCCACCACCCAGTATTCCACCGGGCCGTTGGTTTTCGTGAGGCGCAATCCGAACTCTTTCTGCAACATCGAAATGAGCAGCCCCGTGCCGTCCGCGCCGAGTCCCGGTGACGGCGGCTGGCCGTCCAGCGATTCCAGAGCGCTCCACTTCACATCGAAATCGTAGTAACCCGTGAGTCCGGTCTTGTCGTTCACCGGCCGCTTCAGAAAGATCGTCAATGCATTCGCGATGCCCCTCATCGTGGACTTCTTCCCGATCATCCGCCCGCCGCTGTTCCCCGCTGCCGCCCCGACGAGCCCTTCCTTCTGCGGAGGGACGGGCGGATCCACTTCCCGAATCTTGAGCCCGCCCTTCTCCACCTCCAGGTTCAGCACCGGCTCCTCCCGCGTCTCCCTGTGCACCTTGAGGTGAAAACGATCCTCGAGCATGGCGCGCAGCATCCGGCGCACCTGCTCGCGGTTCTCCGCTGGAGGCAACAGCGGAAAGCCTTCCGCGGGCTTGGCCGCCACCGCGTAAGACTCCTCCTGAGCCCACTTGGGCAGCCCCTCCAAGTGCATCCACGCACTCTTCACGTCGTAGGCAAATCCGATCATGAACAGCAGCCCCGTCCGCGTATCGATGTACTGGCCGCCCGGGCGGACCGGCGTGAAGTCCATTTCCCGCACGGTCGAAGGTGCGTCCCGCGGCACCGGCCGGATGGAGACGACCTCGAACTGTTGCGCCCCCAGCGCGCCACCAACAAGCAAAGCGGCGCACCCGAGCCGCTTCGAGTATCCAGATCGCATCGGACGACCTCCTCGCAATTCCCAACCGCATTCTATCGCCGTTCGGATAAACTGGTTGCCGGTGCAGGACGACCCTGAATTCTCCGACGATCCCTTGCAAGTCTACCTGAGGGAAATCCGGCGCGTCCCGCCGCTCGATCCCGCCGAAGAGATGGCCTGCATCGCACACATCCTCGCACGCGACGAAATGGCCGAAGCCGCGCGCACGCGCCTTGTCGAATCCCATCTGGAGCTGGTCGTCTCACTTGCGGAACCCTACCGAAGCGAACAGCATCACCTCCTCGAGTTAATTGAAAAGGGCAACGAGGGACTGCTCCGCGCAGTCGAGGCGTTATCCGGTTACCCCGGCTCATTTTCCGCTCACGCGACGCCATTCATTCAATCTGCCCTGGACTCCTGTTTATAACCCGTCTGTTGCATGATGTGCGAACCTTGTAACAGGCAACCCATGCGTTCCTGCATTTTCTTCCTGTCGTTCGTCACGATGGCATCCGGACAGACCTGCCGGCCCGATCAGGTCCGCACCTCGACAGTTTGCTGCAATGGGGCTTTGGGCAGCCTGTACGCCGAGGTCCGTATCCGGAACAATTCAGAGAAATCGTGCCTGCTCCAGGGAGTCCCGAAAATCAAAGCGCTCGACGAATCCGGTAAGCCGCTGCCCGTTACAGTAAGGGGGAACGAGGACCTGACTGCGCACGGAAAAGGCTCGAACCGGTTTGTGCTCCAACCCGGCGGCGAAGCGCGGCTCAACGTACAGACCGAGGAGCCCAACTACGATCAGAACCGCTGCGGAAGGCAGTTGGTCCTCGATATCAACGGCGTGATCGTTACGCTTCAAATGTTGTCCTGCGGCCCGCCGCAGCAGCCCCTCCGCGTCTTCACTTCGGGTTTCTATCCGGCGCCTGTAGCGAAGTGACCCCTGCCAGGGAGCGACCGGATACGCATCTGGTTGCCGGGATTCGCCAGAGCGCCTCGATTTGTCTACAGCGAACATCTATTTCGAAGCGCGTTAGGAACGCGACAGAAGGCGCGCACGACGAGTGGCAATAATGGGGTATGGCACATCAACCGCCAATGACAACCAGCGACGAAGCAAACCGTCACGAGCTCGACCTCGCGCGCGAGCAGGGGGCCGCTCTTGCCAGGGGGCTTCGGCACATGACCGACGACGTCGCAAACGATGGAGGTGAAAAGCACGCCGGAGATTACATCATCGGTTACGCCGTTGAGAGCGCCGAAGGTCTGTATTTCATGAATAGCGGGACTCTGGAGTGGGTCGAGCCGAAGCAGGAAAACTGTCACGTGGAGGTCTCGGTGCGCGATGGTTCGGATGGCCGCTTTATTCCCAGCCTCCGGGTGTATGCAACCCTCAGCGATAACCAGGGTAACGTAATCGGCACTCATGAACAGCCTTATCTCTGGCACCCTTGGGTCTACCACTATGGGCGGAATTGGACGGTTCCCGGTGACGGGAGCTACAACCTGAAAATCCGTATCGAGCCGCCCGAGTTCCCGCGGCATGACAAGAAGAACGGAAAACGTTTCCTTGAACCGGTTGAAGTTGAGTTCGACTCAATTCAGATCAAGACCGGCCGGAAATAGGTGTCGATTCCTCACGACCCTCTCAGATCCACAACAGCGGCTGGCGGAGAGGGTAATTGCGCAGCACTTCCTCTACTGCCGGATCCGGATCCAGTTTCCGCCACAGGGCCACGTACTCCGGCTTGTTCAGCGCCAGCCCGCCAAATAACAACGATGGTTGCCGTACCGGCCAGAACTGGTCGTACATGACGTCCGGCGGCAGCGGCCATTTCTTCTTATCGAGAATGAATGGGTACATGTACTCCATCGCGCGCGCCATCCCGCGGCCATCAGCCAGGCGCCAGGTCCACAAATCCCGTCCTCCGGCGGACAGCGTCTGCGCGATGATCGCCATGGCATCCAGGTTGAAGAGCGAATACCCGTAAGGTTTGGTGCGGCGAAGTTCTTCGGGGAAGCTCCCATCCACTGCCTCCTGGCCGGGGATGAGCACCGTCTGGAACCGTTCGCGGCACCACGCCATCAGCGGCGCGTCGCCGGTCAGTTCGCCGAATGCCGCCACCTGCGCCACCCAACAGGTCGCGTGATTGTTCTTCGTGTCGCGCTCGGCGATGCCGTAAGGATGGCTGGTCATCCACTTCACATACGCCTTGAACCAGCTTTTGACGCCCTCCAGAGTTGCCGCGGAGATCCCCGCCCGCGACGCTGCCCGCGCGACTTCCACCAGGTGCAGCGTGTCGATGATCCCCGATTCCCCTTCCCGTCACGCGCCCGTGAATGGCCTGCGCGAATTCGAGGTTCGGGTTCATCCGCGTCGCCCCGTCCACGAACCAGGCCCGTAGATGCCTTCCTGCCTGTTCCGAGTATTTGCGGTCCCGCGTGATCCGGTACGCCGCAGCCAGCGCCGGAACCATCACGCTAAGCCGGATCATGGCGCGACGATGCTCGACGAAATTGTCCGGATTCGTCATTCCATCGCGCTGTATGTACGGACCCTCGGGGTTCTTCGGGTCGGGCCACCAGTAGTCGCCCTCGGAGAAAAAATCATGCAGCCCTCCGGCGCTGCGCGGCGAATGAGAGGCCGTCACGGTGATCGGCTGTTCGGCGAGATAGCGATTGGCGGCGCCGAGGACCCGCTCGCGCTCGATCGCCGCCAGATCGAGCTTTCTCGGCACCCTTCGCGCGGCAGGTCGCGACCGCCGCCATTATGCCCTGCAAAAACTGTCGCCGCAAAGTGGCCGTCATTTCACCAGTCTAATCCGCGTCGCACACCGGGAACATTCCGCCGGCATTCGCAGTCAAAGGTACTGCGGGCGAGTTTCAAGTCGCCCCATCCGGGGGTGGTGGCAGCCATGCTGGAAGTGCGGAATCTCGTCAAGCGATATAACCGCGTGCCCGTGGTGGACGATGTGAGCTTCGTCATCCGCCCGGGCGAGATTCTTGGCTACCTGGGGCCTAACGGGGCGGGGAAGAGCACCACCGTAAAGGTCCTGACCGGCCTCATCGAGCCCACTTCGGGAGAGATCCTCTTTAACGGCTTGGACGTCGCCAAGGACTTCGTTTCCTTCCAGCAGCGGCTCGGCTACGTCCCCGAGGAGGCGAACGTTTATCCGCACCTCAGCGGCCGCGAGTACCTGCAACTGATCGGGCGGCTGCGGAGTCTTCCCCGTCGTGTGCTGGAGCCGCGCATGGACGAGTTGCTCCGGCTGTTCGGCCTCTGGGAAGACCGGCACTCCCCGCTCTCGTCATACTCCAAGGGCATGCGGCAGAAGATCCTCATCTCGGGTGCGCTGCTGCACAATCCCGAACTCCTGATTTTCGACGAGCCCTTCTCCGGGCCTGGACGTGACCACCGCGCTGGTTCTGCGGTCCCTGCTCCATGAATTGGCCGGACAGGGAAAGATGATCTTCTACAGTTCGCACGTCCTCGAAGTAGTGGAGAAGGTCTGCCACCGCGTCCTGATCCTGCGGAAAGGCAAGGTGGTGGCGCACGACGCCGTCGAGCGCCTGCGCGATCTGATGCATCAACCGTCGCTCGAAATGGTCTTTGCCCAACTGACCGAACAGGAGGACCCGGCCTGCCGCGCCCGGGGAATTCTGGCGGCGATGCAGTCATGAAGCAGTTCGAATCCAAGCTTCGCGGCTGGTTCGAGGAGAGCCACGGCCCGGCGTTCGAGCTGCGGCGCCACTTCTTCCGCCGCTTCTTCGATAGCGACCTGGTCTCGTCGGCGGGCCAGTGGCAGGTAATCGCCATCGGAATATTCGCCATGGCCGTGTCGCTCTCCATTCCGATGGTACAGGCCTACTACCACAAGTACCGTATGCTCCAGGAGCTGGATTCGAACGCGCCGTATCGGATGGCCGCCGTTGCCGATTACCTGTTCCTCATCACCCTTTCGATGACCCTCACCGGGCTGGTCACGGCAATGCAATGGCACTCCCTCTTCCCGGGCCTCCGCGATTACCTGGTGCTCGCAGGACTGCCGGTGCGCACGCGCGACGTCTTCGCCGCCAAGTTCACCGCACTGTCCGCCTACATCGGCATCTTCATCGTAGGGTTGAATGTGCCCGCCGCAGCCGCGCTCCCGCTGGTCATGAGCGGCAGGTATCAGGTGTCCGGATTCTGGAGCGGACTCGCGCTGTTCCTGGCCATGACCATGGGTGCCCTGTTCGTCTTCTTCACCCTCGTTGCGCTCCAGGGACTGCTGCTGAACTTCGTGCCGCCGCGCCTGTTTCCCGGTATTTCTCTGCTGGTGCAGTGTTCCCTGTTCACTCTGTTGATTTGCCTGCTGCCGTTTGTGCTTTCGATTCCGGGCCTGGCCGCGTACATGGAACGGCGGCCGGAATCCGTGCAGTGGATCCCGCCCTTCTGGTTCCTCGGCTTCGACCAGCGGCTGCTCGGAAACGAACAGGAATTCGTCTGGCGCTTGTTCCGCTCGGCCACCGTGGCCCTCCCTGCCGCGGCGCTGGCGGCCGTCGCAGCATACCTCTGGAGCTACCGCCGCCAGAAAGTGCGCATGCTGGAGACGCCTGTCCAGACGCGCCGTGAATTCGCGCTCCTGCGGCGCTGGCACGACACGTGGAGCGATCTCTTTCTTCCGCACCAGCCCGAGCACGCGGTCTTCAGCTTCACCATGTGTACGCTCTCCCGAAGCCGGCTGCATCGCATGGTCCTGACCGGCTTCGTCGCGGTCGCGTTCGCTCTGATTGTCGAAAGCTTCGTATCGCTCCTCGTGGGCGGCGGTTTCAAAGGATTCGTGGTGAAGACCTTCGCCCTCCAGCAGGCGGCCGTCTCGGCGCCCCTGGCGCTCTCCCTGTTCGTGCTCGCGGGCTATCGATACCTGTTCCGGCTGCCCGTGGAGTTGCGCGCAAACTGGGTGTTTCGCATCCATGAAAACGGGAACCGGCAATTGCTCCTGCGCGGAATGGAGCGGTTCGTCTCCTGCCTGGGCGTGCTGCCGGTTGCGCTGCTGACATTGCCGCTCGAGATCCACATCTTCGGCGGTGTCAGGGGCTGCGCCGCGGCCCTGCTGGTGCTCCTGCCTTCGCTGATCATGCAGGAGGTGCTGCTCTCCGCCTTCGAGAAGATTCCGTTCACCTCGGCATACCTGCCGGGCAAGCGTCCTCTCATCGAAACCGTCTGCATGTACGGCATCGCGTTCGGCGCCTACGTTGGCCTCCTCAGCGGCCTCATCGTCTACTGCCTTTACAGGCCGACGTTCTTCCTCATTGCCCTCGCATCCCTCATCGCCATCTGGGCCCGCATCCGAAAGGGCCGCCTCGAATACGGCCACATCGGCGAACTGGAATTCGAAGAGGTGGCCGAACCCGCCGTCCAGACCCTGGCCATCTTTCGCGACTAGTCGTAGCCTGTTGCAGCGCCATGACTGGAACGAGCGGCGCCACGGGCTGGCTGGCGATGCCTGGCGATTCACGTGCTGCTGAAAACCCTCTAAAAGAGCATGAGCACTATGACCACCAAAATCAAAATCGCACCCTGCCTCTGGTTCAACAAGAACGCTGAAGAGGCGGCAAATTTCTATGCCGCGACCTTCCCCGACAGCCGCGTCACCGCCGTGCATAAGGCGCCCGGCGACTATCCCGGCGGCAAGGCAGGCGACGTGCTGACCGTCGACTTCACCGTGCTGGGTATGGATTTCGTCGGACTGAACGGCGGCCCCACGTTCACCTTCGACGAGGCGGTCTCCTTCCAGGTGTTCACCGACACCCAGGAGGAAACCGACCGCTACTGGAATGCGATCGTCGGTGGCGGCGGCGAGGAAAGTGTGTGCGGCTGGTGCAAAGACAAGTTCGGTTTAAGCTGGCAGATCGTGCCCCGCATCCTGATCGACGCGATGAACAACCCGGACACCGCCGCGGCCAGGCGCGCCATGAACGCCATGTTGACGATGAAGAAAATCGATATCGCCGCAATCGAGGCCGCACGCCGCGGATAACCGTCCGTGTCATCATGGGCGGATGCAGACCGTCTTCGAAGCGGCGGGCGGCAGCGACGGACTGCGCCGCCTCGCCCAGGCATGGCATGGTCGCGTTATGGCCGATGACGTGGTCGCCCACGCGTTCAGCCACGGCTTCCACCCGCAGCATGTCGAGCGGCTGGCCGCTTACTGGGCCGAGGCCCTCGGCGGTCCGGCCGAATATTCCGCTTCCTATGGCGGCGAAACTGCCGTCGTCAGAATCCACAGCGGCAACGGGGAGCACGACGAAATGAATCGCCGCGCCATTGACTGCTTCGATCAGGCTCTGGCCGATGTCGGACTAACCGGCGACGATCCATTACGACAAGTGCTCCACGACTACTTCGCCTGGGCCACCACTACTACGATGTCCCGCTATCATCAGTCCGCCTCCGATGTGCCGGACGGTCTGACCATCCCACATTGGTCATGGGATGGACTTACAGCCGGTTGAACGCTATTGTCCAGCCACCTTCGCCTTCGGCCGCACGAACTCCAGAATCTGGTCCAGCTTCTGCTTCAGTTCGGCGTTCTCGGCTTGCAGATCTTTCACCGCCTGCTCCAGCGAAAACACCGCCTGGGCCGAAGTGACCGGGCGCGTGTCGCGGCCAAACCCTGCCAGTGCGGGCCGTTCCACGAACGTCACCCGGTGCAGCACCCTCCAGGTCGAGTTCGGTTTTCCCGCTTGCGTCTGGCGCAGCGCACGGGCCTCCTCGCTGTTGCTGGCCAGCCATTCCGGATCGACCACTTCATTGAAGAAATCGTCGAAGTTACTCACGCTCGGCTCCAGGTAGAACGATAGAAATCGATAACGTCCCACCTTCTCGCCCGCGAACAGCGGAAGGTCGTTTTCGTCGGTCACCCCCAAGCCTTCTACGCCGCTCGCATCCACATTCAGGCTGAGCGCGTGGGTAGTCTGGTGACCGCCGAAATCTCCTTCCGGGCGATCGCATCCTCGCTGGTCTTGCCGAAAACGTACACGGCGAACTTTTCGTTTCAGACGCCGTGCTTTGCGGTCTTGGTTAGCGTCTGATGTCATGCTCAGCCTGATCGAAGCGAAGAAGGAGGAGAAGCCCGGCGAGTGTCCCGTCGCCCGTGATGGCGAGGGTTACGGTGACCAGGCCGGCATCGTCCGTAGGCACGGCCAGCATCACATGAACCGACTCGCGCAGCAATTGCTGCTGGCCGTCACGTGTCCGGCCCCTCTTCTGCCTGTCATAGCGTATGGCGGCAGGAGCGCCGGTGATGGTCACCGTTCCTCCTGATGCGTCCTGTAGAATCAGCGACCGGCGCAGAATTCCATCGCGCGGCGGATCGTCCCTGACGTCGAACAACCCGTCGCTCGAAGCGGCTATCGAGGTTACATCCACGCGGCCCGAATCGGGATTGTTGACCGTGAAGAAATGCCAGAATTGCAGGTCCGGCTCCGCGCTTTCGGTGAACACGACGGCGAAATTGCCATCGAGAACACCCGCCATCAAATTAAGTTGGATCGAGGGCTCATAGAACGGCAGCCCGTTGGCGTCCCGATAATCGGTTCCGTCGGCCACACCCGCGCTCTGCCCCGCTTGCTGCGGAACCAGACGCTGCCGGCTGCGCTTGAAACGAACATCGAGCTTTCGGATGAGGTTATTCGTGAGGCCATCGAGGACGAAACGGTCCGCCAGAATGGTACCGTTGGTGGACTGCCGGAACGTGTAAATATGGCCGAGAGCCGAGACCACCTGAACCGGCGCCGCCGCCGAAATCGCGCGCGTTCCGGAATACAGAGACTGATAGATGCGCACCGGGTCGGCATCGGTTTCCGGCGCCAGCGCGACCCATCCCGGCAGATTGGTGCCCTGCACCGAAAGCGTTTTCTTTTCGTCAGCCGTTACGGACGGGTCGTTCTGTTTATCCTGATCTTCGAGAAGCGGCAGCCCCTTCCAGTTCTCCCACGCCGGCAGCTCACCCGGTGCCGCATCGGTGCTGGTTTCAAACCCGTCGCGCCGCACCGTGTAATAGATTTCGGTACTCTTCCCGGCAGTCCGGGCTGCGGCGCCGAAAAGGATGACCTTACCTTCATGAGTGACGGTTGGACGGCAGAAATGGGATCGATTTATCCGAACCTGCTGCCGCTGGATCGGTTTATCGACATTCAATATTCAGGTTGACGATAATCGATAACTGTGATATTGATAGTCGATATACCGGAGGTAGAAAAATGATGTCAACACCCGCCGCGCCGTCCGCCGCTTTGCCCGTCGCCTACGCCGTGCTGCGAATCCTCATCGTCGGAAACTGGCTGATGGCTGCCGCAATCCTTGTCCTGCTCTTGGTCTCGCCGAACGAGCAGTGGATTATGGCCGCCTTCAAACTTACTCCTTCGCCCGACACAGAGCGGCTGATCATGGGTCTGCGCGCGGTGGCGGTGCTTGGCCTCGCCGGAATTCCGCTGAACTATGTCGTTCTCAAGAAGCTGCTCGCCATTGTTCTGACGCTGCGCGCGGGCGACCCGTTCGTCGCCGCCAATGCGCACCGGCTGCAGGCAATCGCCTGGGCCCTGCTCGCCCTCCAGCTTCTTAGCCTCGTCATCGGCTCCATCGGCAGGGCCCTCTCCACTCCGGCGCATCCGCTCCATCTCGATGCCGGCTTCTCAATCAGCGGCTGGCTCGCCGTAATCCTCACCTTCCTGCTGGCCCGCGTGTTCGCGGAAGGCGCGCACATGCGCGAAGACCTTGCAGGGACGGTGTGACATGGCGATCGCCGTCAAGCTTGACGACCTGCTCCACGATCGCCGCATGACCCTGACGGAACTCGCCGATCGGGTCGGAATGACACTGGCCAACCTGTCGATCCTCAAGACCGGCAAGGCGCGCGCGATCCGCTTTTCGACGCTCGATGCGATCTGCGAAGCGCTCTCGTGCCAGCCTGGCGACATTCTCCAGTTTGAGTCCGAGCAGACAAGACCACTCCGGCGCCAGGGAACGTTCAAATGAAAGATAAGGCCACACTAACCATCACGTCTCTGCTCTCGATCCTCTTGTTTACATTTCATTGGACAGACGACATCGTCCGCGGGATGGCGCCGGGAGGCGTCTCAGGCCTCGGTGGAGTGCTCATCCTGTTCGTCTGGCTCTACGGGACGCTCCTGCTCCGCGAACGCCGGTCTGGCTACGTCATCATGCTGCTCGGATCGCTCGCCGGGTTGGGTATCCTTATCTTGCACATGAGCGGGAGGGGACTTGTAGGCGGCAGGTTGGCCCATTCCAGTGGAGTCTTCTTCTGGGTCTGGACGCTCATTGCGCTCGGCGTGACCTCGACCCTTTCCATCGCCCTCTCGGTCCGCTGCCTCTGGGGCCTACAGCGCGCACAGACGCGATAGTCCAACGCCGGCCCGAGGCACTCGTCGAGGTGCGTTTCCCCGTTTCGGCCAAGAATGCTGACGCATCAACAGACCTTGGGGCGGAAAGTGAGACCATGCCGGGTGTCTCAAGTGCTTGACACGCGCCGGGCGTCGGCCGGAAAAAGGATCTTCAACCGCGAAGGCTGCGGCGGCTGTCACACACCCGGGCCATATACTAACAAGCGCGGATTCGGGTTTTTACTGTTGGGACGCGGTGCGAGCGTATGAGAGTGTGAAGTGCGGGTTGGTCGCAGCACTCCCAGAATTCCGGTCAGCATGGGCTCGCGCTGGAGAAACCGCAGGTGGTGGAGCCGCGAGAAGCCCACGTAGCAGGCCAGCACCATCGCCAGCACGAATCGATACGCTGGAATGACCCTGGTCTGCCGCTTCACGTTCAGTCTCTCCTCCACCAGGTGCTGGAATCCGAGTTTCTCCAGCCACGTGCCCACCGGGAGCAGTCCTCCGTAGGCGGTCAAATTCTCACCGTCAAAGTCATATGGCGTGGTAGGCCCGATTTTATTGGGTTCTGGAGACACCGCCTGAACCCGTTGCTTGACGGGCGTTTGGCGGATATCCTGTGGTTGATCGTTCACCGTTTGGGTGGCTCCTGAGAATCGGCTCGCGAAGGTCAGAACTTCGCGGACCTACGAGAAAAGGGACAGGTTACTACAAGCTTCCATTCTGGAAAGGTCTCTGGTATCGCGAGCGCTGCTTACTTTTCTCAGAACGCTATACCGGAGAGGAGCACCCTCTTCGGCCCCGGCTACTTTGGACGGTTTGTCGCCACTTGGAAGCGTTCAACCGGTACTGCCCTGCCGATGCGGTGACGCGCCGATAGATGCCGGTGTTCCTGATGCGCGGCGCCTACAACCTGCTGCTGCCGGAGGGAACTCCGGTGCTGACCGGGATCACGCCGGCAGAGGGAGCGCCGCGGCAGGTGGTGACCATGACGGCATCGGGTCGGAACACGCATTTCGCGGCGGGTGCGACGACGGTGACGAGCGTGACGGTGGTGGACGCGACGACGCTGCTGGCGCAGATGACGATCGCGGGCGATGCGGTGGGGGTGCGGACGGTGACGGCGGCGACGGGCGCGGAGGAGGCGATTTTGCCGAACGGGCTGCGGATCGAGTAATTCGCGAGGAGTGACGGGTGGTTTGCGGGGATGCTGGCCACCAGGAAATCTGGTGCTTCTTGCTGTTTTGAATTGCGTCTGGGCTGAAGTTGGCGCGAGCGTCTTGTGGTATCCTCCATTCCCAGGACCCGAGCGTTGGTCCCGAGCAGGCTGGATCAAGAGAGGAGCGCATCATGACACCGAAGAAAACATCGATCACGACTGTGGCGGAGGCCTTCTTCGAGGCGTGCGAGACGGGCAAGGGCTGGGAGGCTTGCAGCGCTTATTGCACGCCGAATGCGACATTCTCCGCGCAAGCCGAACCATTGGTGGACGTGAAAACGGTCGCGCAGTATACGGACTGGATGAAGGGGATTTTAACCGTACTGCCGGACGCCCGGTATGAGGTGAGGTCATTCGCGACGGATCTCGCCCGAAACAACGTTGCGGCGTATGGCATATTCTATGGGACCCATACCGGCCAGGGCGGGCCGGTTCCTCCGACCGGCCGGCGGATCGCCACGGATTACGTCTACGTGATGCAGTTCGAGGGTGATAAGATCGCGCACATGACTAAAATATGGAACGCCGGTATGGCGCTGAAGGACCTCGGCTGGGCATAGCAGGTTTTCAAGACGTACGAGTAAGGCGGTTCCATAAGTCAGCCAAGGGATTCCACTTGCCCGTCTGGAGTTGACCGCCATGCGATTCCGACTGTGTCACGCGGTTCCGGAAGTTGTGGAAGCGGGAGCGACGGCGTTGTCTGGAAGTGCGGTTCTGAGAATTTGCGGCTACTTTGGACGGTTTTTGTCGCCACTTGGAAGCGTTCACCCGGACGGGGCGTGACGGTATCCGGTCGGAACACGCATTCGCGGCGGGTGCGACGGCCGTGACGGCGGGGGCGGGGACGACGGTGACGAGCGTGAAGGTGGTGGAGGCGATGACGCTGCTGGTGCAGATGACGATCGCGGGCGATGCGCTGGGAGATGCGGACGGTGACGGCGGGGACGGGCGGGGAGGGGGCGAGTTTGCCGAACGGACTGCGGATCGAGGTTAACCTCGAGGGGCCCTCTATTTGGGCGGTCAGTAGCCGGGTGGTTTGCGGGGACGGCGGAAATTTCCCGGATCGTAGGTTTCGACAATAGACGCTGCGCCCTTTACAACGTGAAGATCTGCCCATCGTTTGCGAGCTTGCCTAGATAGTTGACGTTCAGCCTCTGCTGAACGGTTGCATGGCGTCCATGAACTCACGTGTCCATCGTATGTTGGAGTCCGTTTCTGCCGCGTCTGTCCACACGGCCGTGATCAGAAAGTTGAACGACCATCTCCGATCGCCAAATGCCGTCGCGTCGTCCGTACCCGGGTCATGGCGCCGTCTCCGTTGTGCTCGATGAGAATCACCGTTTCTCGGCGATGCGCTTTCCGTAGTCTCGACAATTGTGTTGATGGCCTGTTCTGCTGAGGGATTTCAAGTAGCTGGATTTCCAGTAATTATAGCTCCCTCTACGGCCAAAGGAAGTCAGCCATGGTCTGGGCCGCTCTGAACGGCATCGCTTGTAGATATCTACAAGCGGCGGGCCGAACTCGCGAAGCGGCCGAAGCGCCTCCTCACCCCGCTTCAGATCGCCCACATAGACGCCTCCGAGGCCGACAATCGGCTCACGCTTAACTTCCTCAGGCACCGGCAGCCCGGGCGGCGCCGTGAAAATCAGACGCTGTTGGTACCTCCTCGGGAGCCTTGCCTCGAAGTCGCCCAGGACCGTAGCGCCTGACGAATTTTCGAAAGGGGTGCATCATGTCCATCCACACGAGGACCGTCCCTGCCGGGTGCACGTTAAACTCGAACGAAGTGACGACTCCGAAGTTCCCGCCGCCGCCGCGAATGGCAAAACAGGTCGGGTTTTCGGTCGTATCCGGTCAGAGTCCGGCCGTCTGCGGTTAGAGGTCCGCCGAGTTCAGGTTGTCCAATGCGAGCCCGTGCTTACGGACCATCCAGCCGAGTCCGCCGCCAAGGGTGAGTCCAGCCACGCCTGTCGTCCCGACAAACCCGCCCGTGGCCGCGAGTCCGAACTTCTGCAGTTCGTTGGCCACATCCGTCCAGCAGGCGCCGACTCGACCCGCGCGGGTGCTTTTCGACGGTTAGCCGGCCTCGGCGAGTCCGGCAGGGTCGATGCAGCGTGGCAGGATCACGGTCAGTCGGAGCTGGAATCATTCACTCAGGCTGCCCAACTGGCGCATCAGCTCCTGGATCGTCACCCTGAGCTGACAGTTCACGAACGATACACGGCAGAAGTGAGTGTCTGCCCTCATTGTCAGGATGACGGTCCCTTCCGGCGTGCCGATCCGAACACTATCGTCCAAATCCTTGGTTACTGGTGACTAGCCCTAGCGGGCGCATCGAAAACCTATGTCGTCGTAACGGTGGCTTAGATTAACGGGAACCTTGAAATAGGTGGACAGCCCGATCAAGCGTCCTGGTTGTTTGCCGGGGCCGCCGTCGATGTCTTCGCAATCGATCCACGATCCACCGCGTCTGTTCGCGACGGCCTCTTTGGTGAGTGGCGTCGCGAGCGTCCACTCCCATACGTTGCCTTCGACATCGTACAGTCCCCAGGCGTTCGGCCTCTTCCCAGCCACAGAATGAGGGCGTCCGCCGGAGTTTGCCCGGTACCAAAGATAACGGCTGTCGATCGCATCGCCCCAGTAATGTCGCGTGGTCGCCCCGGCTCGCGCGGCGTATTCCCACTCGTCATCGGTGGGTAGCCTGGCGCCAATGAAGCCGCAATACGCCGTGGCGTCGGCAGGCGTTACATATACGGCCGGCTGATTGAGGTTGATTTTGAAACCTGGCGCTCTCCAGGTCCGAGTAGCGCCGGCGTTCTCGGCCTCAGTGCCATAACCGGTCGCCTTAACAAAGGCAGCGAACTGCTCAACCGTCGTTTCCGTTTGCGCCATGCGGAACGGGCGCTCCTGCGACCGGCCGGTCGGAATGGTGACGAATTTCGGCGGTTGCGCGAATGCCGCCCAGGGTAGCAGGCCGAGTGCTATCCAAGCGCGTTTCATGCGTTCCGCTCCAACCAGATCTCCACGGTCGCCCCGGACGCTCGTGTTTTGTATGTCCTGAGGTTGCCGTGGGTACGGCCATGTAACAGCGTGCCCTGAAGATCGTACTCAGCGTGATTCAGGCTGGTGCACTGGAGCGTGTGGCGCTTCGGGTTGAAAGTGCACTGGGCGCCGCCGTGTGTGCAAGAGCGGTCCAAGGAAACGTAGAGGCCGCGCCTGACATGGATCAGGATCAGGTTGAGCCTCCGACCCTCATCGACGAGGCTGAAAGCTGCGCCGGTCCGGCGTAGTTGGGGAACGCGCGAGAGATCGACCGTTACCTTTTCAGAATCAAAAGCAATGCTGGCCGGCGGCAGCGCGCGGGTTGTGCAGCACAGCGGCGGGGCGCCGGTCACAGCCAGGGCGCCCAGAAGGAATTGGCGGCGGTGAATTTCGGACTCCGCGGCCTTGTTCTCTTTCACACGGCTATGATAGCGCCCCACCCCCTATCCGCGCATTCGGCGCCCCAACGCGGATCTGCCTGCTGCTGCCGGAGGGAACTCCAGTGCTGACCGGGATCACGCCGGCAGGTGGTGACGATGACGGTATCGGGGCGGAACACGCATTTCGCGGCGGGTGCGACGGCGGTGACGGCGGCTTTCTGGCGCGACGGGGCTGTTATCGCCAGCAACGCCTCGCGAGGTTAGTCGCAATTGTTGGCCCGATCGGCCGAGGCCATGCGTTTCCACTTCCGGCACGCAGCGCCGGTTTCGGCGGCTGAGGCCCTTGTCAGCTTCCGAGTTCGCGTTGCGCAGCAGCCCTCACCAGTGCGTCTTGCGGGCCGGGAAAGGCATAGGTGGTCGCCGCCTTGCGGTACCAATGCGCCGCTTGCTCTTTGTAAGGCTTACCGGCGTAAGCCTTGCCGAGGTGGTACATCACATAGACCGACTTGAGGTCAGCCTGGCTTAACCGGGCGACCGCTTCGTCGTAGTTCTTCTGCTGCAGGGCGATGATTCCCAGAATCTCGTGCAGCCAGAGCATCTCCTGCGGTGTGGCCCTCCCTCGTACCCCGCGCGCATCAGGGCAGCTTCCTTGTTGGCCAACGCGAAGTTCTTTCCGGCCGCAGCGACCAGAGCCAGCCAACCGTGATGCCCCAGCTCCGCTCGCTTCTTGTACCGTTCTGGAAGGGTCGATTGGCGCATTTGTTCCAGAGCGCTGATGAACTCGCGCCTGGCCTGTTCGACCTTTCCGGAATGCAGAAGCAGCATGCCTTTCATGCTGGCGTCGCCCGCAATCCATGCGTGATTGCCGCCCTTCTCGCCTAGCGCCGCTCGCTTGGAGATGACTTCCAGAGCGGCCGCAACACGGCCTTCATCGACATAACAGAGGGCCATGTTTCCCAGTACCCCCCGACGTTCCGAATCGTCGCGCGCCACGTCGAGCGCCTTCCGGAGTTGTCCTATTGCTTCCTCTGCCTTGCCCTGAAAGAGCAAGGCGTAGGCGATTCCTTGATGCGCCGTTGGAAAGTGCGGGTCGAGCGAGAGAGCTCTGCGGTACGCCTCGATCGAATCGTCAAAGCGGCCAGTCATCAGCAGCAGGTAAGCAAGCGAATCATGCGGGTTCGGCTCCTTCGGGATTAGTTCTACATACTTCCGCAGAGCGGCCTCCGCTTCACTGTGATTTCCAGTTTCCCGGAGCGAAAAGCCCAGCATGTTGTAGGCAGGCGCGAAGTTTGGCGCCAACTGAACGGCTTTGCGGCACTCCGCGGCCGCCGCATCGCAGTTCCGAATGCCGTAGTGGTGCAAACCCATCGACAATCGGACCCGCTCATCCTCCGGGTAGGCGGCCACCAACTTCGTGAAGAGTTCACCGCTCTCCGTCGGATTGCCGTTCGCGGCGGCTTCTGAGGCTCGGATCCAGAGTTGTTCTCCCTCCGAGACCTTCGGTACCGCGGCTACGGCCGTTTGCAGCCGCTCAAAATATGCCTGCGAGGACGTCTCTACCTCGGCCCGCAGAAGGAGCGCCATGGCGAAGTTTGGGTCTTCGCGGATAGCCTCATCCAGCAGCGGTTTCGCGGCAGCCGGTCGCAGATTATCGGCCAAGTTCCGGGCTTCCAGAAACGCACTTCGCGCCTTGTCCGAGGACGTGGCATACCTCCGGATTCCGGCAGCGGCACCCCGTCCCGCTCGGGGTTGCTCGGGGTCACGGGAGCGTGCGATTCGGGCACCATTCAGAGAGCTCGCCCGTGAGTTGAGCAGAATCTTTGGGTATGCTCACCCCCAGCGGCGGCTGACCGCGGACGATCACCTCCGCGTGCCATGCGCGGTGTGTGCAGGACCACTATCTGAAAACGACAATTTACGAGTGTGAACAGGCGTACGGCACGATGCGGTGATCGCGTATATGATTCCATTCGGAGCGCACGACTAGGAAGAATAAGGACCAAGTCAGGCCTCTTCGCCTCAGTTCTCTCACTTCTTCTCCCTCTGAGTTGGTGATGTGTGTAGACGCGGCTAGGCGCGGTCTTTGCATGCGAAGCATCGCAACGCGAATACTGGATCGCTGCCGACGAAGTTATGTGGGACTTTGCTCCCTCGTCCCCATGAGTCTGATCACGGGGCAACCGTTTACGCCGCAGCAGAGCGTGTTTGTACAGCCCGGTGCTCGCCGCAAGGGAGAAAGAGTCCGCTGGTACCTGATCGGAATGGGCACCGAAGCTGACATCCACACTCCGCACTGGCACGGAGAGACGGGAACGATGCATGGCGAGATGCTCGATGTGGTCCAGCTTATGCCCGGAGCAGTCAAGACCGTCGATCTGGAAACGGATAACCCGGGCACTTGGCTGTTCCACTGCCACGTGAACGACCATGTTGTGGCCGGGATGATCACTACCTTTACGGTTATGCCACGGAACGACCGGCCGTAGGGCCGGTCGCGAAGCGGAACTCAACTGGTCAGGATGCCTGCGCGGCCGCTGCCCGTAACTGGTTCAACAGGCTCTCTCGCTCGAAGGTGGATAAGTGCTCGCGAAAGTACCTGGAAAGCTTGTCCTTCACGTTGTAAAACGTCAGCCGTTGGAGCAGGTCTTTGGCTTGCTTGGGAGGGACTCTTCCGAACAGCTCCTTTAATTTGTCGCGCCTGGCGGTGAACCCCTTGACGTCGTTCGCCTGGAAGCGCTTGGCGAGCTCATCCTCAATCGGCTTTTCGGGGTAATAGATGACTACCTTCAGGGTTGAGGCTGGAAGCGGCTGCACCCCGTGTTTGTACAACTCAAAATCGCCCGGCGGAATGTTTCGAAAGTGGGCGTCCTTCTTCAGCCCTTTGCGCAGGATCTCACTGATATAGGGAAACAGCTCGTCGGTTTCCTTCATGCCGTTGTCAACCCAGTTTTCGACAACGGTGGCTTGCTGCTCCGTGTTGTAGTCGTTCCAGGGCTCACCAGGCTCGAAATCGTAGCTTCCAATCGTCTCGGCGTGTATCTTGCCGAGGACGACGTTTTCGCCCCTAAAGTATTGCCAGATGTGCGTCACCTCGTGAACCAGAAGGCCGCGAATCGTCCCGTAATTACTGCCGAGGACGCTGCTCGTTCCGGACGGCAATGACAGGTTGTACGAGGCCAGGTCGCCCACGTTGATCACGTACCGCACATTCGGTGTCAGGCGGTATCCCGCATTGTTCGTGGTGGACGTCCACGGTGCTCCACCCAAGCCCAGGCCGTTGCCGATTCCGATCTCAACCCATGGCGGCAGGGTGTTTCCAAATACTCTGATTAGCAGCTGTTGTTCCGGTGGATTCAACAGGCGGTAAAAATCCGGTCTTCGCATTCCCATAACCTTAAGAGCGGCATCGAGGGGTGGATTTGGCGAGGAAACGAGCCCTGGTTAATGCGGAATGCGGATCCCGTTGTGATCTATCGAACAGACGATCTCGCGAGAGTATCGCGAATCAGGCGGACGTTCTCGTCGATCGTCCGGCTCGCACTGTCAAGCACCAGATGTTCGCGATCCCAGGGGTGGTATTCTCTTGCGACCACGTCTGGCCATGTCGGCGTTGACATGCCTGGAATGTCCGCCGCTCGCGCTTCGGCTCTCCGCCGATGCTCCTCTGGAACAGGGCACGTGACTTCGATCTCCAAGGCTGCGACTCCAGCGCGTTTCGCCACGTTTATCCAAGCGTCGCGAGTCAGCCGAAGCGGGTTGACAGAATCGGCAATTACGGTTCTACCAATGCGTAGATTATCTTCGGCGACAGCATAAGCCACGCGGTAGCCAACGTCGTCTAAAGGTTGATCCCGAGTTGCAGAGCCACGAATGGCCTGTTCTATCGAATCGATGCGCAAGTGCGCGGCGCCGATCTGGAACGCCAGTTCACGGGCGATGGCCGTCTTACCAACCCCGGGCAGCCCGCTGAAAATGACCAGCATCTCCTCATTATGGAGCTTCGGCGCGGTCGCACCGCGGGGCCGTGGACCCGGGTGAAAGAGGATAATGTGGGGATGCGTTTGAGCATCATTATTCTTGTTGCGATGGCGGCGGGGCCCGTGTTTGCGCAGCCCGAGGTGACGGGGCCGGCGGTGGATCTGGCGACGCTCCGCTATGTCGAGATCCGGGCGGGCGACGGCGCTGCGGCGAAGGCGGGGCAGCAGTTCACGGTGCATTACACGGGCTGGCTGCGGGACGGCACTCAGTTCGATTCATCGGCGGGCAAGGATCCGTTGAAATTCGTGCAGGGGCGGCGGGAGGTGATCCCGGGCTTCGACGCGGGGTTCGAAGGCATGAAAGTGGGGGGCAAACGACGGCTGTTCATTCCGTACCAACTGGCGTACGGGGAGGCGGGCCGGGGCTCGATTCCGCCTAAATCGGAATTGATCTTCGACATCGAACTGGTGAATGCGAACGACGCTCCGGCGCTGGCCGCGGCGGCCGATCTGCTGCTGCCGTTCGGCGATATGGAGCGGCAGGTGGTGGCGCTTGCGAAGGCGATGCCGGAGGAGAAGTTCGCCTGGCGGCCGGGTCCGGGCGTGCGTTCGTTCCAGGAGGCGATGCTGCATATCGCGCTGGGCAACCGGCTGCTGCTGAACATCGCGAATGCCGCCGGTGCGGAGGCGGTGAAGAAACAGATCGAGGACAACGCGAAGGCGGAGACGCGCGCGATGAGCAAGGAGCAGGTGATCGCGGAACTGGAGGACAGCTTCGCGGCAGTGCGCAAGACGCTGGAGGCGGAGAGGGCGGCGGGGCTGGGACGGAACGTGGAGTTTTTCGGGCAGGCGACGACGCGGCGCGGAGTGCTGATGGTGCTGGACACGCACATCGCCGAACACCTGGGGCAGGCGATTGCGTATGCGCGGATGAACGGCGTGGTGCCGCCGTGGTCCAAGTGAGGTGAAGGCGGGCTAGCCGTCGATGTCGGGATCCCAGGCGATGCCTTTTCGAACGCGGCCGATGAGCATGCGGACGCCCTGATTGTCGGTCGGGTTCAACCACAGCATTCTGTCGAAGACGGCGCGGGCTTCGGCCAGCCTGCCGAGTCGCCAGAGGCAGAGTCCGAAGCCGTGCATGCAGCGGAGAAAAGGCCGGTTGTCGATCATGCCCCAGGGGAGCACACCGTCGAACGAATCGCCGAGCGATAACAAGCCGATGCGGAAACCGGCTTCGTAATGCCGGATCGCCTCTTCCGGGAGCACATCGAAGGCCATGTTGCCAAGGTGGGCGTGCGCATCCAGGCAGCGAAGGTCGGCCTGGCAGAGGCCCATCAAGAGAGCCCTGGCGGCGGAGCCGTCGCCGGATGTGAAGAGGTCGTTGGCCTCGGTGATCGGATCGGAGAAGGGGTCTTCCGGATCGCAGCCGGGCAGGATCTGCTCCATCTCGAAAGCGGGCCGCGGGCCGCGGGCGACGATCGGTTTGGCCCAAGGTTCGAGCGGTTCACCTTCATCGCCCCAGAAATGTGTGGCGGGATCCCAGATAAAGCCTTCTTCCAATCGAAGCGGCTCCAGGCCCAGGGCCGCGGCATCGAGGCGGGTGGATGCGACGGAACCCGAAAGGTAGAGATTGCCGGCATACGTCCAGCGTTTGGAAGGGTTGACGACGGCGATCTCAGCGGGCACGAGGGCGCGCGCGCCCTGCATGCGATAGTTGAGCGGGCGGCCGTCGCCGAGAAGGCGGCAGGCGGCCGTGGTGCGCTTCACCGATAGTACGACGAGCTCGACTGGGCCTACGGCTTCGTGGGAGGGAGCTGCCGCTTTGCGGCCTGTCTTGCCGCGAGGAGCGGGCGGGGATGGGGAGATTCCCATCCAACGGCGGTACGCAGCCAGGTAAAGCGCAGCCTGGGAGTTTCCGGGGATGGTCAATTCGCTTGCCGCGACGGAATACTTCGGTTGTCCGGGGCGGCGGCAGACGGCGGTGAGGCCGCGCCGCTCGTTGCCATCGAAATCGAACTTGAGCACCTGAACGGGCTCGCCGAGGAGTTCGGCATCACAGGGCACGTCGACTTCATCTTCGAAGGCCTGGCGGAACGCCCAGAGCTGCTCGCCTTCGCCATAGGCATCGGTGGTGATCTCCTCGATGAGCTGGTCGAGTTTCTTCGTTGACGGTTTCTTCACGCTTTTATTGAGCTTACTGCATGCGGCGCGCGGCGCGAATCAGGCCGACGCCGAGGCTGAGGACACCGCCGGCGAGAAACACGACGCCGACATAGGCGAGGTTCAGCAGCGCATTCGGTTCGGTTGCGGTGGGGGATGCGACGGAAAGAAAAAACCCGGCGGGGATGAGGATGGCGGCAATGGGGGCACCACTTCGGGCGAGCCATTTCCACAACGGCGGGAGCACGGCTTCGTCCACATACCGCAGCATGACAAGCGCGAGGACCAGGTACACGCCGGCGTGCGCATGGCCGGCGCGCCACAGATTCTGGCGCATCGGATTATCCGCATACCCGGGCGAATTGGCCGTGAGCAGATGGAGAAGCGTCCAGCCGCCGTACATGACTGTGGGCAGGACGAGGAGAAGGATTCCCGCGAGCGTGCGGGATTCTTTCGACATACGTGCCTCCGCGGAGGTGCCAGGGCCCGGGCACCCCTGGCCATGATAACGCGCGTGAGTTTGTGGTTCTATTTGGCGGGAGTCGCCAGGGGTTTCCCTTTATCGACGACGTAGACGCCGATCAGCTTGAGCGGGGCGCTGCCGGTGTTGTGGGCGTCGTGGATGACGCCGCCGGGGATCACGAAGCCGTCGCCGGCCTTGACCTTACGCGCGGGGTGGCCCTGCATCAGAATCTCGCCTTCGCCTTCGACGACGTAGCTGATCTCGTCGCCCGGGTGGGTGTGGCGTCCGGCGAAAACGCCCGGGGCGAGCTCGACCCGCGCGACGACGGCTTCGCGGCCGGGGACCGAGACGTCGGCCTTTTCGACGATCGTGCGTTGAATGCCGGGGTTCTGCGAATAGACGGCCACGGCGAAGGCGGCGGTAATCAGCAGCGCGGCGGCTGCGGGTCGGAGCACGAATTTCATGGCGGATTCCTTTGGAGGAAGTTTACTACAGGCGGAACGCGGGCTGGGCGCCGGCGCGAGATAGAATGGCCGTACCGGAGGGTGAAGCGGAATGCGCGTGGTATGCCTGCTGGCGAGCGCGACCGAGATCGTGTGCGCGCTTGAGGCGGGGGATTTCCTGGTGGGGCGGTCGCACGAATGCGACAACCCCGAGTGGGTCCGGAAGCTGCCTGCGTGCAGTGAGCCGGCATTCGACATCTCGGGTTCGAGCGCCGCCATCGACCGCGAGGTGGGGCGGCGCTTGAGGTCGGGGGAACCGCTTTACCGCATCGATGCGGAGCTGATCCGGCGGCTTGAACCGCACCTGATCGTGGCGCAGTCGCATTGCGAAGTGTGCGCGGTGACGCCGGGAGAGGTGGAGCGGCAGGGAGGCGGGATACCGGGCGCACGGGTGCTCTCGCTTTCGGCGGGCTCGGTGGAGGATGTCTTCGGAAGCATGGCGGAGATTGCGGGAGCGCTGGGGATGAAGGCGCGGGGGGAGGCGCTGGCGGCGCGCGAAAGGGCGCGGCTGGAGCGCTTGCGCGAGGCGACCGCGGGGCTCGGAAGGCCTGCTGTGAGGGTGCTCGAGTGGACGGACCCGGTTTACGAGGCGGGGAACTGGACTCCGGAACTGGTGGAGGCCGCGGGCGGCGAGTTGGTGGGGGCGGCGGCGGATCCGGAGTTTCTCATCGTTGCGCCCTGCGGTTTCGGGCTGGAGCGGAGCGAGGCGGAGCTGCCGGTGCTGGAGCGGTATCCCTGGTGGGGGAAACTGCGGGCGGTGCAAAGCGGACGGGTCGCGTTCTGCGACGGAAACCTGTTGTTCAACCGGTCGGGAATGACGATTGTGCGGACGGCAGAAGTGATTGCGGAAATCATTCACGGCAGGGTGGCGGGAGAGTCCGGAGAAGGGCGGGCCTGGCGGTGGATGCGGGACGTGAAGGCAGTCACAAATGCGGGGCCGAATGACAGTGAACTTACTTGTTTTTAACAAGTAGATTCTGATAGGCTGGCCGGGTGCCTGGGAAGCCGAAAGCGCGCCGCTCCGGCTGCCCGGTGAGTATCTCGCTCGAAGTATTGGGCGACCGGTGGTCGCTACTGATTATTCGCGACCTGATGGTGCGCGGGTGCCGGACCTTCACGGAGTTTCAGGAGGCCGGTGAGGGGATCGCCTCCAACATCCTGGCGGACCGCCTGCGGCGGCTGGAGGCAGCGGGGATTGTCGCGCGGGAGTACGAGCCGGATGACGGGCGGAAGGTGAACTACCTGCTGACGGAGAAGGGGATCGACCTGGCGCCGTTGTTGTTGGAACTGCTGGTGTGGGGGGCGAAGCACGAGGAAACGGGGGCGCCGCGGGCGCTCATTCTGCGGATGGAGAAAGATCGGGAGGCGTTTCTCGCGGAGGTGCGAAAGCGATGGCGGGAGCGCGACCGGACTCCTCTGATACCGAAATTCACAAAGCGCGAAGGAGAGATGGATGAGTAAGGTACGGGTGCTGGTCGGGACGCGTAAGGGCGCGTTTGTCCTGACGTCTGACGGGAAGCGGGAGAAGTGGGACGTGAGCGGCCCGCATTTCGCGGGCTGGGAAATCTACCATATGAAGGGTTCGCCGGTGGATCCGAACCGGTTGTACGCTTCGCAATCGAGCGGCTGGTCCGGGCAGGTGATGCAGCGCTCGAACGACGGGGGGCAGACGTGGGAAGTAGTGGGGAACCAGTTCGCCTACGACGGCGTTCCGGGAACGCACCAGTGGTATGACGGCAAGCCGCATCCGTGGGAGTTCAAGCGGGTATGGCACCTGGAGCCATCGCTGACCGAAGCGGATGCGGTGTACGCGGGGGTGGAGGATGCCGCCATCTTCCGTTCGGCCGATGCCGGGCAGAGCTGGCAGGAACTTCCCGGACTGCGCGGCCACGGCACCGGGCCGCAGTGGCAACCGGGCGCCGGAGGCATGTGCCTGCACACTATTCTGATCGATCCGAGCGATGCGCAGCGGATCTACGTGGCGATCTCGGCGGCCGGGGCGTTTCGCTCCGACGACGGCGGGAAGAACTGGAAGCCGATCAACCGCGGGCTGAAATCGCAGTACATCCCGGACCCGGATGCGGAGATTGGGCACTGCGTGCACCGGATTGCGATGCACCGCTCGCGGCCGCAGGTGCTGTTCATGCAGAAGCACTGGGACGTGATGCGAAGCGACGACGCGGGCGATTCGTGGCACGAGGTAAGCGGCAACCTGCCGACGGACTTCGGCTTCGTGATCGACGTGCACGCGCACGAGCCGGAGACGATCTACGTGGTGCCGATCAAGAGCGATTCGGAACATTTTCCAATCGATGGGAAGCTGCGCGTGTATCGCAGCCGCAGCGGCGGCAACGAATGGGAGGCGCTCACGAAGGGCCTGCCGCAAAGCGACTGTTACGTGAACGTGCTGCGGGATGCGATGGCCATCGACTCGCTGGATTCGTGCGGAGTGTACTTCGGCACGACGGGCGGGCAGGTATACGCGTCGGCGGATGCGGGCGATAACTGGGCGCCGATTGTGCGCGATTTGCCGGCGGTGCTTTCCGTTGAGGTGCAGACGCTGCCATGATCCGGGTGGAACTGCCGTCGCATCTGCGGACGCTGGCCAAAATTTCCGGCGAAGTGCGGGTAGAGGTGGAAGGGCCGGCGACGATCCGAAAGGTGCTGGACGCGGTGGAGACACTGTACCCAGTGCTGCTCGGAACGATTCGCGACCAGGCGACGAAGGAGCGCCGGCCCTACGTGCGATACTTCGCCTGCGAGCAGGACCTTTCGCACGACTCGATGGACGCGCCGCTGCCGGAAGCGGTGGCGCGGGCGGCCGAGCCGCTGCTGATCGTCGGGGCCATCGCGGGCGGATAGGATCAGAAGCGCCAGGAGAGACCGGCCTGGATGGCGTAGTCCGCGAAGGCGGCGTCGCCGTGCCGGCCGTTCATGTAATCGGCGACGCTGCGCTTGCGGTTGCGCTCGACGGCGAAGGGCACATTGCAGGAGAACATGTAGCGGCCACGAACGTACAGGAAGCCGGGATCGAGCGAGATGGCGTAGCCGGGCCGGCGGAAACCATCGCTGCCGCCGAAGGCGTCGCGCACGGGCACGCCTTCGATCCTGCCGCCGAAGCTGACGGCGAGGCCGCGTATCTTCGGCACCGGGCGGCCGATGCCGCCCCGATAGAGATACTGATCAGTTACCGACATCACCGTCTCACCCGGAGCGGAGCGGAAGGTGGAGACGCCGTTGGTGTTACGCGGATTGAATAAGTGGAGGCCGGCGAAGTAGAGCTCGCTTTGCCACGGAATGCGTTTGTAGGCCTGGATTTCGACGCTGAAGCCGGTGCCGCCGTCTCCCGCCTGAATCGACTGATCGGCGGTGGCGATGATCTGGCTGCCCCGGCTGGTCGCGACTCCGGTGGCATTGTACTTACCGGTGGGTAACTTGAGAAACATGCCGATGGAGATGTTATCGCCCGATTCTGTAGGAGGTTTGAAGATCCACATGCGGCCTCCGATGGACATGTCGCCAATGCTATTGACGACATACTTCGCCGCGGGGCTGTAGAGCTGGTTCCGGTGGGCGAACAGGATGGGCATGCCCACGGCGACGCTCCAGCGGGGCGTCAACTGGCGCTCGATTCCGATATCGAGCAGGTGGTAGATGTTCTCGATCTGGTTGTGGTTGACTTCGCGCTGGGTCTGCTCCACGGTGCCGATGTAGTGGCGGAAGGACGGCTGGTAGCGATAGCCGACACTTACTGTCCACTGCCTGGGATGGCGGTGCTCCTCGACGCCGCAGGTATTGGTTGCCAGCACGCCAAGCCCGGGCGTGCCCTGACGAGCGGCCACTCAACCCTGTCCGGCCGCGGGCGGCGCGAACAGAAAGGCGCAGGTGGCCGCGGTTAGAAGAAAACTGCGTAATTGCATCCCGTTCCCCTCACAGTTGGGTCGAGACTATCACGGGACGGGCAGGGTACCAATAGTAGAAGGATATTAGCAGCCTGGCTAGAGTCCTGCCCTTTTGGGGTTGTGTGATGGAGTACGCGGAACGGGTTCAGGACGTTCAGGACAGCCTTCCGCATCGAATTCGAGTTCTTCGCTGCAGGTTTTGGGGATGTGAGTAATTGTCTGCGGTTTGACAATGTTTGCCAAGGCCATCGAGCAACACGGCTTCGACGTTTGAGGGTGACGGCATGAAGCCCACCATGGTTGTGCGTGTGCCCCCCTCGTGACCTCTTACGATCCAATCCGGAAACAGGGCAAGTACTGGGACTCGTGCCCGGAATGTGCGGAATGCCCTCCCAACCTCATTCGCGAACCGCGCAAACCAAATTCCCGTGCAGTTGCTGCCCAGCGAAGCCGCAATTTAGCACCGAGCTCCTCTAAAGGTCGCGTTGGTGGAACAGGAGCGACCATTTGGTGGTGGATACGCGCCTTGGCGGGTAGGTCCACGTGCACTCTAACAATCTTGGCGCCAAGGTGAGATTGCGCGAAAAGATCGGCCCAGGCGTTTGGCCGGTCAGGTGTTAAGACGATCATACCAGGTTCGATTCGCGCCTTGCGCTTTGTAGGCAACCTCAGAATAGCGAGGCATGGCCAACAGTGAGACCGCGTGTCCCCGCCTTGCGAGTTCAGCCCCTATACTTATGAGGGGTAACACATCACCATCGCTGCCGACAGCGAACAATAGATAGCGCATCAGAAGAGACGGTACGCTCCTTTTTTGTAGATACTGCGACCAAAACAACACGCGACCTTCACCGATCCTCTGGCAAAACCCTTATTGAGAAAGGCCCAGTCTCATCGACCACTGTAAACTTCTCAGGAACCGCAAACAGCTGCGGGTCGGGATTCGTTCTCTTCAAGTTCTTTAACTCGATTACAGTAGTTCCATGGACGGGGTGGACATGCTTCATCAGAACCGCTAGCTTCCAAAGGGGGTCACCCCATTCCTCATTCACGGACACGACCGCGCCACCGGCCGCGTCCAAGGGCGTAGTCACGCGAGTACCCTCGCACAGTACGCCTTCGATGATCTGCTTTCCCAGTGACTCAATCTTTGCGCCAGACGGTGCCACAAACGACGGTACGCCCTGGTTATTCGTCCGTTTAGCCGCCTGGGGCTCAGGTAGCCTGATGCGGTGGGCAATCATCGCCCTCGTGTCCACGACATACCGAAACCGGCTCACTGGATCCTCGATCTCAACAATAACCAGTCGCTCCTTGGGCTTTCCTAGAGTAGAGGCTGTGCTGAGCGCCTCGTAGACTCGTTCTGTTCGTGTCCGCCCAGCGGCATCACGCGACACGTTTATTACGGGGTCTTCGCGTGTAATCCACTGGCCATCTGGCGCCTTGGTCCTGACAGTAGTTACGCGGTCAGCCGAGTAGGGAAAGCCGACTACCGGAAGCCGAACTGCGCGCGGGGGTCCCTCAAAAACCGCGACCTGCCCTGTGACAGGGAGCAGCAGAGAAGCGGCTCCCACTAACCCGAGAAGTAGGCTCTTCATTGTCGTTAATTCCTTGTTTGAACGCTATTTAGAGCGACGTACAGACAGCACTTTACTGCTGCCCACCAAGTACTCGTATTGTAGCCATAGGAGCGCTACGTTCACGCAACGCTCGAGCACCCTTTCAAACATATGCAAGCCTCTCCATTTGCGCTCTCCGGTTCGTTAGGGATAACAACATGTGTAGCCAGGGTAGACGTCCCGACACCATCCTTTTCCCAACTCAGAGGCCTCGTACGCTGCATCGATACGGCGGTCGGGCTCCCATGCGCAGGTTCCCTCGCAGTTTGAGCAGCCGTAGTTATCCATGAAATAACCACAGTAATCGCGCGAGGCTTGAGAGCATTCTTCGTCATTCTCGGGACAGCCAAAGGCCACCAAGCACGACCAACAGGCCGGACCGTAGTTGGACCACCGCTGTACGCAGACGTCGTAGTCGTTTATGTATCGGGTCCGTTGCTCCTGATAGTAGCGCTCTTGCTCATCCGACGGTGGCCCTTGGAAGTTTGCTTCCGCGACGTCGAGGAGTTTCTGGGCTTTGAAGGTCCTCAGAACCGGGTGCCCAAGTCGACCACAAGCACCGCGCCACTCATCTTCTTCATCTATGATCTAGCCCCGATCCAGTCCTACTCTGGTATGCACAGGTGGGAGACCGGCTGGCACCCAAGTCCGCCCTCGACCGCCTGTGGTACCCACAGAAGGAATCCGTTTCCGTTGGAGAGATATTCTGCGGACGCTACGTCACGCGACTTGGCAGGAAAGGACTTTCAGCGACCCCGCTCTGGATGCACACAACGCGAAAACTCCTCCCTTTGTGGAATGGAATGGGCGAAAACGCTGACATAAATATGCAGAACCCTAGAACCAGGGGGCACTTACCAGTGAGAGCGCGGAGTGGCCGACATTTAGAGTGGCTCGGGCAGCGGTTCGACGCGGCGGACGGTGAGGAGGATCACCAGGTACGCGATGACGTGCAGGGTGCTGACGATGGTGAAGACGCTCGAGTAGCCGTAGCCGTGGTCCAGCAGGTATCCGACAACAAAGCCGAAGACGACGCCTCCCATGGCTCCGCCGAAGCCCACCAAGCCGGCGACCGAGGCGACGGTGTTTTGAGGGAACAGGTCGGCGGGCAGGATCATGACCAGGGTGGACCAGGACTGCTGGCCGAAGAAGGCGATGGAGAAGAGCACGATGGCGAGCTCGACGGGGGCGCGGGTGATGAACCAGGCGAGCGGCATCACGGCGGCGCTGAGGCCGAGAGCGGTCTTGCGGGAGGCGTTCAGCGAGCGGCCGGCGCGGAGCAGGCGGCTCGAGAACCAGCCTCCGCAGAGACAGCCGAGACCGGCTGCGGCGTAGGGGATCCAGACGTAGTAGCCGGCCTGGCGGGTGTCGAAACCGCGCGCGTCATAGAGGTATTTGGGAAGCCAGAAGAGGTAGAAATACCAGGCGGCATCGCTCAAAAATTTGGCGCTGACGAGTCCCCAGACCTGCCTGTAGCCGAGAAGGGATAGCCACGGCACGGCGGGGGCGGCGAGCTCCGGATCCACGGACGGCGGATGATAGGAGCGCATCCACCAGAAGACCCACACCAGGCCGGAGGCGCCGGCGAGAAAGAACACCCATCGCCAGTTGAGGACTGCGATAACGGCGGCGATGGCGGGAGGCGCGCACATGGCGCCGACGGCGGTACCGGCGTTGACGATGCCCATGGCGGTGGCGCGCTCTTGCGCCGGGAACCACTCGGCGATTGCCTTGGTAGCGGCGGGGAAGCCGCCACCCTCGCCCATGCCGAGCAGGAACCGGCTGACGGCCAGCAGCCCGAAGGAGGCGGCGAGGCCATGTCCGGCACAGGCCAGCGACCACCACACCATGATGACGAGGAAGCCGCGGCGAGTACCGAGTATGTCCACCAGTTTGCCGCCGCCCGCGTACATGAGCGCGTAGGCGGTGAGGAAGGCGGCCTGAAGCTGGGAAAACTGGGTGTTGGTGATGGGAATTTCCTGCTGGATCGCCTTGATGGCGACGGGCAGAGTCTGGCGGTCGAAGTAACTGATGGCGATGGCCGCGGCGATCAAGACGGCGATGTCCCAACGAAGAGCGCGCTGCATGATGCCTGCCGCGCTACCAGGTGAGCCGGATGAGAGACACGCCGTGCAGCGGCAGGTTGAAGTGGAGGCGCAGGGGTTCGCCGGCAGTGTGGATCCAGCGTGGAGACTCGGCGGACTGCAATTGGCCGGCGGCTTCGAGCAACGCGACCTGTTCGGCGGTGGGCTGTGCGGGCGACCCCATTTTCTTCCAGGCTTCGTAGGCGTTGCTGAAGCGGTCGTCCACGCGGAAATGCTGAAGGAGCAGGCGGCCGGGCGGCAAGCCGGCGATGGCGAGATCGATGGCGGCGTCGGGACCGGGTTTGGCGGAGTCGTGGTAGTTGGAAACGAGCACGGCGGCCGAGTGGGCGTCCACGCTGGCCATGGCGTGGACGTCCGGTGTGTCTTTGGCGCCGGCGGCCAGCAGCTTGTCGAGCGGGGCGGCGGCGGAGCTTTCGGCGGCCACGCGGTCGCCGGTCATCATGCCCAACATGCGGAAGACGTTGAGCACGGGCTTGTCCACGCCGTTGGTGGCGAGGTCGCGAAAGCCGTCGAACCAGGGCTGGTCTTCGAACTCGAAAGCCCAGGTGACGGCGCCCATCAGGTTGACGCCGCGGAGGGCGGCGAGGTCGAGATGGCGGGGCATGACGGCCGCGGTGTAGCTCGCATACATCACGCCATTGCGGTAGGAATTCTGCGGGTACACGCGGGAAGAGCAGGCGGCGCAGCCTTCGGGATCGGATTCGCCGATGATCACGGGCTTGTCTTTCACTTCGGGAATGGAGGCGATAATTTCAAAGCCGCGGGAGAGGTCCTGCAACTGCTTCTCGATTCCCATGACGACGCTGCCTTCGACGAAGCGGGGCGCGCCCTTGGCGTGGAAGCTGACGAAATCGAGGGGCGAGCCGGTGGCGCCGGTGGCGTAGTTTTTGCCGCGGACGGCGTGTTCGAGGAAGTTGCGGAGGAAGGCGGCGGCGCTTCCGCCCGCGGGTCCGGTGGAATCGGGGCCGCCGACGCGGGCGGTGGGGAGGGCGCGGCGCACGGCGTCAACAGAATAGTCGTAGAGCTTGTGGTACTCCTCGGGAGTGCCTTTCCAGTAGCTGATATTGGGTTCGTTCCAGACTTCCCAGAGCCAGGTTTCGACTTCGGGGCGGCCGTATTTTTGGACGCAATGGCTCACCCACTGGTAGACGAGTTCGGCCCACTTGCCGTAGTCCTTGGGAGGGTAGGCCCAGCCGGTGTAGATGTCGTTGTAGTTGTCGCCGGGCTTCCAGTGATGGCGGTAGGGCTCGGGATGGGAGGAGAGCGCTTCGGGCATGAATCCGATTTGCACGAGCGGCTTCATACCGCGCTCGATGTAGGTATCGAAGATGCGGTCCGTGATGGTCCAGTCGTAGACGGGCTTGCCTGCGGCGTCTTCGGTGTAGGCGTTGGTTGAGCCCCACTTGAGGGCAGGCTGTCCGTCGCCGGTGACCAGCAGGCTGTGGACGCGCACGTAGACGGGCACGGGGCTGAGGGCGGCGATTTCGGAGAGCAGCTTTTTGCCGTCCTTCATATAGGTGTAGTTCGGCTCGTCATGGCCGAAGAAGGACCACACCGGCCGGAGCGGCCCCATCTTCTTTGTAAGGTCCACTTGAAGCGAAACCGGTTGGGCGGTCGCCGTTGCGGCCAGGGCGGCGAGGCAAAGGGAAGCGAGCGGCAGGCGTGGTCTCGACATGGGATCAAGTGTAATCCGGGACGGGGGGTAGTGGTTAAGGCGCGGGCGGTTCCAGGCGCCATTTGGTTCTGGTGTATGCAATGCGGAAACCCTTGCGCTCGGCATTACGCTGGGATTCGCTGCCGGGTTCGGCAACCATCATGGCGAGGTCGCAGCCGCGCTCGAGGGCGGCGCGCAGGCGGGCATCGAGGAGCGCTCCCTGGAGGCCGCGGCGGCGCAATTCGGGCACGGTTGCGGAACCGGCAAAAAGCGCGACGCCCTGGTGCAGGCAGAGGGCGCCGGCCGCGCCGGGCTGCCCGTCGTATTCGGCGAGGAAGCAGAGGGCCGAGTCGCGGGCGAAAGAGATGGCGCCGGTCTCGAGGAGGAATTCGCGCAGTTCGGGATGCTCGCGGACCCAGCCGCGAGTGCTGGTTTCGGTCCAGACGGCGGCGTCCTGCGCGCCGGCGATGCGGACGCGGAGCGGACCGCTTTCGGAAGGCGGCAGCGTGGAGACGGGCTGGAACAGAACGTTCGCGGTCTCATGCGGGCGGTAGCCGCGGGTGCAGAGCAGGTCCATGGCGGCGACGCCGGCATGGGGGCTGAGTTCATGCATCACGGGCGCGCGCCGTTCGAAGAAGAAACGCTCGATGGTGTCGAGCGAAGCCGGGGTGAGGGGTTCGAAGAGGCCGAGTCCGAAGGTCTGGGTGACGGGCGAATCGATGCCGTCGAAAACGGCGCAGGCTCCGGCGTGTTCCATCCAGGCGGCGCCGCTGGCGGGGAACAGGCGGCTGCGCGCCTGGGCAAAACGCAGGCAGGCGCGGCCTTCGGCGGCTTCCAGGCGGCGCGACAGTTCGAGACCGGCGAAGGGCATGGGTCCCGGACATGGTACCGCAAGAACGTATACTCGATAGGAACGCCGCGGTCGGGGGCGGTTGGGATGAAGAAGAAACTCTGCTTCGTATTGATGCCGTTCAAGGAAACCTACCGGCAGGTCTACGACGTGGTGCTGAAGCCGACGGTGGAGGGCCTGGGTTACGAGTGCATCCGCGCGGACGATATACGGGTGCAGCGCAACATCATGCGGGACGTGATCGAGCTGATCGACCGCGCGGACGTGATGATCGCGGACCTGACGGACAGCAATCCGAACGTGTTTTACGAATTGGGGATCAGCCACGCGCTGGCGCGGCAGACGGTGGTGATCACGCAGTCGATGGCGGATGTTCCGTTCGATTTGCGATCGTACCGCACGATTCTCTACAAGGTGGATTTTCAGGGCGCGGAGGATTTGAAGCGGGACCTTGCCGAGGCGTTGGGATCGCTGGGCGAGAGCACTGCGGTGAGCAATCCGGTGGTGGATTTTCTGCCGGCGCGGCAGAATGCGGAGGCCGAAGCACTGCGGGCGAAAGTGGCGTCGCTCGAAGCGGAACTGAGCGCGGCCCGGAGCGCGAAGGCGGCGGCGAGCAGCAACGGGCGAAGGCTGCTGCGGGGAGTGGACGTGCTGGCCAGGACGGTGGAGGCGACATTCGGTCCGCTGGGCGCGAACGTCGTCATTCACAACGCGCAGGGCGCGCTCGAGAATACGCGGGACATCGTGCGGATCGGAAAGGACCTGGAGACGGGGGACTCGATCGGCGATATCGGGGTGAAGCTGCTGGTGAAGGCCATCGAAGATGCGGCCAACACGGTGCATGCACGGTCGATGGTGCTGCTGGTGCACGCCATGCTGGCGGAGAGCGTGGAGGAGATGGAGGACAGCAAGATCGCGCCGGCGCGCCTGAAGCGGGGGCTTGAAAAAGCGGCGCGGCTGGCGGCGGACGAGATGCGGCTGCTGGTTCGCAGCCTGCCGCTGGAGCAGTGGATGGCGTTGGATGCCGATTCGCTGCTGGTGCGGCTGGCAGCGAGCGTCATTTACGCGGACGGGGTGGTCGCCTGCGAGCCATCCGAATCCGGCACGGACGGCGCCGTTTTCGTCGAAACGGAAACGTTGAACAGCGGCTACCTGAACGCTTACTTCATCACCGATCCGGAACGGCTGGAGACGGTGTTCGAGAATCCGTACGTGCTGGTGGCGGATCTGAAACTGGCGGTGTTCAAGCCGCTGATCCCGGTACTGGAACATGCGGCCAAGTCGGGGCGCCCGTTGCTGGTGATCGCGCGGCAGATCGAAGGGGAAGCGGCGAGCACGATGATATTGAACAAGCTGCGGGGCACGGTGCAGGTAGCGGCGGTGGCGGCCCAGTCCACGGGATTATTGCGAGGCGAGAAGCTGAAGCAGGTGGCGGAATTTGCGGGCGCGGCGTGGTCGGACAGCTTCACCGAAGACGACCTGGAACAAACGGGCGTGACGCGGCTGGGCACGGTACGCAAGGCGGTGATCACGAAGAACAGAACGGCGCTGCTTGGAAAGGAGGCGGATTCGAGCCGGCCGGGTTCATACCGGGAGTTGAGCGCGATTCTGAAGCTGAGGGCGGGAAGCGATAAGGAATACGAAGAGCGCAAGCGGAGGGTGACGCAACTGCTTACGGATGCGCGCCGGGCACGCAACGGGCTGGTGCCGGGCGGCGGCGTCGCGTTTTTGCGGGGAGCGCGGGCGCTTGAGAAGGCGGAGGGGCAGGACGAGACCGCGGCGGAGATTCTGGCGGCGGCGCTCGAAGAGCCGGCGCGGGTGCTGCTGCGGAGCGCGGGCGCGGACGAAGACGACCTGATCCGCAAAATGATGGCGTCGGACGAAGCCTTGGTTTACGACGTGCTCACCGAGAAGCTGGTGCGGGCGCGGGAGAGCACCATCCTGGATCCGGCATCTACGATTCTGCAGACGCTGGAAACGGCGGTGAACCTGGTGACCGTGATTCTGACGGGGAGCGTGCTGGATTTGAAGGCGGGGGAAGGGAGCGCGAAGGGGGGCGGAACGTAGGTGGCACGTTACGGGAAGACGATGTTGACGATGCGGTCTTCTTTTTCGGCGAGGTGGAGGCGGACGTGGAGGTTGCGGTTGGCCTTGTCGTAGAACCAGGCGTCGCGGTCTAACTGGCGGCCGTCGAACTCGAGGGCGGCGGGCGGGTCGATGTGGTGTACGATCCACTGATAATCGCGGGGCTTTTGGGATTCGATTTCGAGGCGGATTATGTCCACGGCGGGGGAGGCGTGCAACTGCGTCCAGCCGGAGAAGTCGGCTTCGAGGACGAAGAATTCGCCGCCGAGTTTGGGGAAGTAGTGGACAGTCATTCCGTCCGGCGAATCGAGGGGCACGATCATACCGTTGCGCACGAAGACAGGCAGGGATGCGGTCTCGACGCTGATGCTGCGGCGGCCGGGAAAGACCTCGTTGGTATCGAGGTTGGTCCAGGTTCCGGGCGGCAGGTAGACGGTGCGGCGGTTGCCGGGCTGGTAGATGGGGGCGACCAGCATTTCGTCGCCGAACATGAACTCGTCGGCGTGCTGTTCGCATTCCGGATCGCTGGGGAACTGGAACGGGAGCGGATGCCAGAGAGGGTAGCCGCGGTCGTCGCGCTCGACGGCGTAGGCGCGGAGAAAGGTTTCGAGCTGTTCGCGAAACGGGGTGACGCCGACGCTGCCGGGTGAGACGTTGCGCACCAGCGAGCCGAGCTGGCGCGCCCGCGTTTTCAGCTCGGCGGGCGCGGAGGCGTAGGGCTCGAGATCGAGCTCGGGTTCCAGGCGGCCGGAGAGGGCGCCGTGGACGATGCGGAGCAGGGAATCGCGCAGGGTGGTCCAGGAGCCCGTGCGTTCGGTGGAGGCTTTCCAGTTGGGGGGCGTGCCGCGCTCATCGTGCTCGACCTCGAGGATCTGCTTGAGGGCGGGACCGTAGTGAAACAGGTAATCGACGGAGGGGGCGTGGATGCGGTAGCGGTCCGGGGCGGTGAAGTCGAAGCGGAAGGCGCCGGAGCCGAGATGGGACTCGCCGTACCCGGCGGTGGAAAGCAGGAAGGGCACATCGGTGGGCCACACTTTTCCACGCAGCTCGAAGTCGAGCGCGGTGCGGGGACCGAGTCCGTAATAGCTCGCGCCGGGAAGCATCTGGCGTTCCCATTCGACGCCGAGTCCGGATTCGCGGGGCTCGGAAAGGTCGGCGGTGAGGGCCGCGCCGCCGGCTTTGTAGATGGCGAGCAGCACACCCTTTTTGCGAATGGAGACTTCGAGGTATTTCGTGCGGAAGCGGACGGCGGCCGGTGTGTCCTCGATCTCGAGGTCGAACTCCTTGGGGTCGGGGGTAGGGATGGAGGGGAGGGGCGCGTTCAGCGAACGGCGGAAGTGGAAGGTGCCGCCGGTGAGCCAGTTGATTTCGGCCGCGCCGCGGTCGAGCTGCAACTCGATGCGATTGCCGTGGGGCACGGCGGCCAGCAGCGTGGCCATCGCGGCGAGTGTCTGGAGCATCAGGGTAGCGCGAATTCGCGTTGGATCTGGCCGGTGACGATGGCCTCTTTTTCGCCGACGAACATGTTGACTTCCGAGCGCACGCCGAATTCCGGCAGGTAGACGCCGGGCTCGATGGAGAAGCAGGTCCAGGGGGAGACGCGGCGCTCGTCGTGATTTTCGAAATTATCCATGTTGGCGCCGTTGCCGTGGACCTCCTGGCCGATGGAGTGGCCGGTGCGGTGGGTGAACCACTCGGCGTAGCCGCGGCTGGAGATGAAGCCGCGGGCGGCGTCGTCGACTTCAAAGCCGTGCAGCGGCTTGCCGGCGGCGACGGCATCCTGCACGCGTTTGATGGCGGCGTCGCGCGCTCCGGTAACGGTGTCGAAGACGGCGCGCATGGCGTCGGGAGGGTCCTCGCCGAGGAAGTGGGTCCAGGTGATGTCGTAGTAGACCGAGCCGGGCTGATCGAGGCGGGCCCACAGGTCGAGCAGGAGCAGGTCGCGTTTGCGAATGGGGGTGTTGTCCTCTTCGGTGGGCTCGTAGTGCGGGTTGGAGGCGTTGGCGTTGACACCGACGATGGGGCCGTGGTCGGTGAACAGTCCGGCGGCGGTGAAGTTCTCGCGGACGAAGTTTTTCATTTCGAGATCGATCACGGGAACGCCGTTGCGCAGGCGCTCGCGGACCATCTCAAAAGCCGCGGCGCGCACGCGGTCCACACGGCGTCCGGCTTCAAGGTGCGTTTCGAGTGCGGCGGGGGTCCAGCGGGCTTCGAAGTATTGGATCAGCTCGGCGGAAGTAACCACCTCGACACCGGTGGCGCGCACCAGTTCGATGGTTCCGGCGTCCACCATGGATACATAAGGGATGGCGCAGTTGGGCGAATACTGCATGGCGACGCGGCGCAATCCGGCGGTGAGTTTGCCGAGGGTCTCCACCTGTTCGGGCCAGCTCGAATAGGGAATCTTTTCGCCAGGGAGGGCGGCGATCCGGTCGCGCTCGATGCGGTGTACCATGCCGCGCGGTTCGCCGTGGGCGGGAATCAGGTAATACCAGCGGCGCGTGGGGACGGGCGCCGGAGCGAGGCCGAGAACGCGGTAGGCGAGGGGGTCGCGCAGGTGGTGGTCGAAGAAGAGCCAGCCGTCGAGGTTCTGGTTGCGCAGTTCCTGCTGAATTTTTTCGAGTTCCATAGCGGGCAGACCTTCAGTGTAAGCTAATGGAATGCAGGAGTGCCTGACGGGCCAACCGATCGGCTCCGAAGAAGCGTGGCGGATGTTCGACGATTGGAAGCGCGACGGCAGAGAGCTGGGGATATACCTGGCGAGCCGCACGGGGAGCGTTGCCACCCTGGCAGTGATCGAATCGGTCCGCAACGGGCGAGTATTGCTGAAGGGGGAAGCGGTGAGCGTCACGCTGAACCTGAAAAACGCGGAGTTCGCTTACGGTCCGGTGCAGATGTTTCCGCGCTGGCCATCGCCTCCGATGGTGGAGGTGGTGGCGCTGCAGGCGGTCGTGAACGGCACGGACTGGCTGGTATTGGCCGAGGGTCTGATGCCGGAAGCGCTGGCTCCTGTCAGCCTGCCGTCCTGAGCCTGGATACACCCGCCAGCTCATCCTGTTTTGAGATTTCGCGCAGCGTGAGACTATAGACCCATAGGTCTCACCATGCCCAAAGTCCAGCAGCAGACCTCTCAACCCGGACTCCTCCGGCAGCTTGGCTTTTTCAGCGCCACCGCATTGGTCATTTCCAATATGGTGGGCACCGGCATTTTCGCCACCACTGGTTTCATGGCCGGCGACCTGGGGAGCGCGGGACTGATCCTGGCGTGCTGGACGGTGGGAGCGTTGTTCGCGTTCGCCGGCGCCTTGAGCTACTCCGAGCTGGGCGTGAATTTCCCGAGCTCCGGGGGCGAATACGTTTACCTGACACACGCCTTCGGCCCGGAGTGGGGATTCATGACGGGGTGGGTGTCCTTCTTCGCCGGTTTTTCCGCGCCGATCGCGGCGGCGGCCCTGGCCTTTTCCGACTACCTGGGTCACTTCTTTCCAAGCCTTCAGCAGGCGAACGCGAGCCTGGTGATCGGATCGGGCGCGTTTTCGCTGCGCCTGGGGGCGGGCCAGGTGGTGGCGTGCGGGCTGATTCTGTGGTTTACGTGGCTCAACTGCCTGGGGGTGGGGCGCACGGCGAAGGTGCAGAATGTTTTGACGAGCACCAAGCTGCTGGTGATTATCGGCTTTGTGGTATTCGGATTTGCGGCGGGCACGGGAAGCTGGAGCCACTTTTCGCAGCCGGCGGTGCGGACCTCCACGGTCGGGCTGCCGGCACAGTTCATCGTCAGCCTGCTGTGGGTGATGGTGGGATACAGCGGATGGAACGCGGCCACCTACGTGGCGGAAGAGGTGCGGCGGCCGGAGCGGACGCTGCCGGCGGCGCTGGCGGTGGGCAGCGCGATTGTGGCGGCGCTGTACCTGGGGCTCAACCTGGTGTTCATCTACTCGACGCCGCTCGAGCAGATGAAGGGAGTGATCGCGGTGGGCTCGCTGGCAGCGTCGAACCTGTTCGGTCCGAACGTGGCCGGTCTGTTTTCCGCGCTGATGGCGCTTTCGATCGTTTCCACGGTGAACGCGATGGTGACGATCGGACCGCGCGTTTATTACGCGATGGCGAAGAACCGGGCGTTCTTCGCGGCGGCGGCGTCGGTAAATCCGCGGTCGCACACGCCGGTGGTGGCAATTGTCGCGCAGGGGGCTTGCGCGATGGTGATGACGGTGACGCCGTTTCCGCAACTGGTGGTTTACATCGGCATGAGCCTGACGCTGTTCTCGGTGCTGTCAGTGGCCTCGCTCTTCGTATTCCGCAGGCAGCGGGCGGGATGGCAGCGGCTGCAGGTGGTGAATTTCGGCTGGCCGCTGATTCCGGGCGCTTACATTCTGGTGGGCGCGTGCATGATGGTGTACGGCGTCGTGCAGCAGCCGGTGGCCTCGCTGGGCGCGCTGGCGACGGTGGGAGCGGGGGCCCTGGTCTATCATTTCGGCGTCCGGGGTAGCTGAAAGGCCATTTGCTTTTCCGGCACCGCTCGTGATCTGATGCAAGACTATGGTCACGAAGGCCTCTGTGCCGGCCCTGGGACGGCCCACGACAGTCCGTTACTGGGTGATTGTATTTGCGATCACCCTGGCGGTCATCACTTATATAGACCGCGTCTGCATCTCCTTCGCCGCAACCGACATGCGGCAGGACCTGGGGCTCAGCCAGGTGGAGATGGGATGGGTCCTTTCCGCCTTTGCCTTTGCCTATGCGCTGTTCGAAATACCGGGCGGATTCATGGGCGACTGGATGGGACCGCGGAGGGTGATCACGCGCATCGTGATCTGGTGGTCGTTCTTCACGGCGGCGACGGCGTGGGCCTGGAATTTCGGCACGCTGGTAGTGATCCGGTTTCTGTTCGGCGCGGGCGAAGCGGGCTGCTTTCCGAACCTGACCAAAGCATTCACCACCTGGCTGCCGGAAAGAGAGCGGGTGCGGGCGCAGGGCTTCATGTGGCTGAGCGCGCGATGGGGCGGAGCTTTCACACCTCCGCTGGTGGCGTGGGTGATGAGCCTGGTGGGCTGGCGGCGCTCGTTCGAAATCTTCGGCGTGATCGGGATTGTGTGGGCGGTGATCTTCTACATGTGGTACAAGGACGACCCGCTGAAACATCCGAAGATGAACGCCGCGGAAAAAGACCTGCTGCGCACGAGCGCGAAGCACGGGGAGGGGCATGCGCATGTACCCTGGGGCGAACTGCTGGCCTCCAAACAGGTCTGGATGCTGTGCTGGCAGTATTTCTGCCTGTCCTATGGCTGGTATTTCTATATCACCTGGCTGCCGACGTACCTGAGGGAAGGCCGGGGCATCACGCTGGCGTCGAGCGCGCTGCTGGGGATTCTGCCGCTGTTCTGCGGAGGGCTGGGGAATCCGGCTTCGGTACTGCTGTCGTCGTGGGTGAACCGGAAGACGGGCAGCGTGAAGGTCACGCGGCGGATCATTTCCTGCTGCGGTTTCGCGGGGGCGAGCGCGTTTCTGGTGTACTCGACGACGGTGACCGATCCGCTGGCGGCCATGGTGGCGGTGGGCGCGGCCAGTTTCTGCAACGACCTGGTGATGCCGATGGCGTGGGGAGCGGCGATGGACGTCGGCGGCCGGTATGCGGGAACGTTGTCCGGCGCGATGAACATGTGGGGCAACCTGGGGGGCGCGCTATCGCCGATGGCGATCGGGTACATCCTGAAGTGGAGCCACAGCAACTGGAACCTGACTTTTTACGTGTCGGCAGCGATCTACCTGATGGGGATCGTGTTCTGGCTGCTGCTGGACCCGGTGACGCCGCTCAGGCAGGAGCCCGAGCACCCGCGCGGCTACGACCTGTTGCCTAACCAATCCTCCAGTTAACGCCGACATCCATAGTCTTTTTGGCGTAGTCCAGGCTGCGCTCGAGGTCGAGCTTCTGCTGTTCCTTGAGGGCCTCGGTCATCACGGGCGGCACGCGGCCGACCTGGTCTTCCACCACCATCGCCCCCATAAAAGGATGGCCTCGCCTGGCGATGGCGGCGAAGCGGGCGAAATCGGCGGCGGGCATGTTGGGGAAGGCCTTCCAGAAATCGGGCTCGAGATAAGGCAGGATGCGGGGCGGCCGGCCGGTGATGATTTCAAGTTGCATGGAGGATTCCGGGCAGAGGCGGCGGAAAGCGGCGGCGAAGCCGGGCAGATCGATGACGCCGTCGCCGAGCGCGACCCATTGGGCGGCGGCCCCGCGGGGGTGTTCGAAGACGATGGAGTCGCGGATGTGGGTGGTGACCACGTAGGGGGCCAGGATTTCGAGCACCGCGAGCGGGTCTTCGAGGGTCCACATGACGTTGCCGGCGTCGAGGCAGGCGGCGACGTAATCCTTGCCGGCGGTTTCGATCAGGGAGCGGAGTTCGCGGGCCTGGAGATCGCCGGAGTGGTTTTCGAGCGCGATTTTGACGCCGAGGTCGAGGGCTTCGGAGCGGGCGGAGCGAAAACCTCGAGGGTGCTCTCGATGTGGGTTTGAATGGGCGTGCTTTGGCGGTCGGCGTCGGAGCCGAGGAAGCAGCGCATGGAGCGGGCGCCGACGGCGCGGGCGACGCGGAGTCCCTGAAGGAGGCGGTCGCGCGCGGGCGGGCCGTTCTTATTAAAAGCTTTGCTGGTTGGGCAGACGCAGCCGATGCCGGCGTCGATAACGATGTTCAGGCGGGCGGCCTGCTCCTTGATCCTGGCCAGGTAGGCGGGCTCGAAGCTCTCGAACTCGTTGATATCGGAGATCTGGATGGCGTCCAGCTTCTGGGAGGCGGCGTAGTCGAGCAACTGCGGCGCTTTCCATTTCCAGGCGCGGATGGAGTAGGTGTCGTAGCCGAGTTTGACGGGGGAAGGGCCGGCGGGTGCGGCTGTGGCGGCGGAAATGAAAGCGGAGGCCGGCACTACCTGGAGGAAGCTGCGGCGAAGCATGCTGATACTTTAACCCAGCGCTGGACCCGCGCGTGCATTGGCAACCCCGGTGCTTCTCCAGAAATCGAATAACTGCAATCAAACGAGACGCTTGGCGGCGGACGAGCGTGCCGGATCCGCACACGGGTGTGGCCGCGGCGCGTCACCAGGGGGAAAGGTGTCAGCCTCCAACCCCTGCTATAATCGAGAGTTAATCACCGCATCCAAACGCGTCACCTACATTAGCGCATGAAGTCGATTCTTGTTCTACTCGCCTGCGCGGCGGCTCTTTCCGCCCAAACCGACGAATTTGTTACCGGGCAGGCGGCCCGGCTTGTGATCGGGCAGCCCAATTTCACAGCTCAGGATCCGAACTCGAGCGACGTGGTGCTCGGGGGCGTCAGCGGCCTCGCATTTGCGGGCGACACGCTGTTCGTGGCCGATTCGAACCGGGTCGGCGCCAGCCCGGCCAACCACCGCGTCCTGCTGTATAAGGGCGCGTCGACTATGTTTCCGAATCCCGGCGCGCTGCTGCCGTTGAACAGCAAATGCCCGGCCTGTGTCGGCCAGGCGACACTGGTGCTGGGGCAGCCGGACTTCACGACGACCACCGAGAACCTGACAGCGAGCGCGAGCGGGCTGCGGCTGCCGACGGCAGTGGCTTCCGATGGCGTCCGCCTGGTAGTGGCGGACACGAATCACAACCGCCTGCTGATCTGGAACCGGATTCCGACGATCAACAACCAGCCTGCCGACGTCGTGGTGGGGCAGCCCGATTTCACGACGGCGAATCCTCCGCCGGCGACGCCGACCGCCAAGACGCTTCGCGGACCGCAAGGCGTCTGGATTCAGAACGGGCGGCTGTTCGTGGCCGATACACAGAACAACCGCGTGATGATTTACAACCAGGTTCCGACGGCCAACGGCGCCGCGGCGGACGTAGTGCTGGGCGCTCCGGATTTCACGACGTTTGTGGAGCCGGACCTGACGCAGCAAACCGTTACGGCGTCGGCCACCACCATGCTGAATCCGGTTTCGGTGACTTCGGACGGCGTGCGGCTGTACGTGACCGACCTCGGGTTTAACCGCGTGCTGGTGTGGAACAGCATTCCGAATTCGAATACGGCGCCCGCGGATTTTGCGCTGGGACAGCCGAACCTGGCGAGTGCCGTTCCGAACAACGCCTACACGGTGGACGCCAACGGCGTGGAGACGGCGGTTTTGTGTACGGAATCGATCGGCACGGACAGCAACGGCAACCCCTACTACCCGAACTCCTGCAATTCGACGATGAACTTTCCGCGGTTCGCCTTATCGGACGGGCAGCGGCTTTTTGTGGCCGACGGCGGCAACGACCGGGTGCTGGTATATAAGACGATCCCGACGCAAAGCGGGGCGGCGGCGGATGCCGTTCTGGGGCAGATCGGCGGCGATGTGAACCAGGCGTCGGACGCGGCCGATTCGCTGCGCGGCCCGCTTTCGCTGGCTTGGGACGGGATCAACCTTTATGTGAGCGACGCTTTCAACCGGCGGATCACGGTGTACTCGGTGGGTCGCAACCTGGTGCCCTACCAGGGGGTGCGGAACGCGGCCAGCTTCGCAATTTTCGCGACGGGCTCGGTGCTGGTGACCGGCTCGGTGCAGGCGAACGACGTAGGGACGATCACGATCGGCGATGCGGAATATACGTACAAGGTGAAGAGCGCGGATACCCTGCTGGACGTGCTCCTGGCCCTGACCGACGCGATCAATGGAAGCAACGAAGGCGCCGGCGACCCGAACGTGCTGGCCACAGCGGACACTGTGAACGGGTTCATCCTGTTGAAGGCCAAGGTGGCGGGCGTGGAGGGCAATAACATCACGTATTCGGTGTCGGTGACGCCGACATCCACCGCGCTGCTTGGGCTTTTCGCGGCTGCGGCCACGTTGAGCGGCGGAGCGGATGCGGCCAAGGTGGCGGCGGGGACGATCGTTTCAATTATCGGCACGGATCTTTCGGGCGGGACCGCAGCGGCCGACCTCAATCAGAACCAACTGCCGCGGGAGCTTGCCGGAACCCGGGTCTACTTCAACGGCATCCAGTCGCCGCTGCTCTATGTTTCACCGACGCAGATCAACGCGCAGGTGCCGTGGGAGGTGCTGGACACGACCAGCATCAACGCGTACGTGCGGTCGGAGATGGGCGGTGGCGTGGTGACGACGACGCCGGTGGCGGTGACGATCGTCCCGGCGAATCCGGGCATTTTCACGCGCGGCGAGAACGAAGTGGCGGTGATGTACCACGGCAGCAGCCAGGCGACGGCGATCGTCTCGGTGGACGGCACGGTGACCGCCGGGGACGTGGCCACCGTATCCATCGAATCGCGCGACTATTCGTACACGGCGGTGGACGGCGACACGCTCGATTCGGTGCGAAACGCGCTGGTGGACCTGATCAACCAGGACCCCAAAGTCACAGCGGAGCCGTCGGGCATTTTCGATCGCATTATGCTGCGCGCGCGCGTGGAGGGGCCGGAAGGGAACGGCATTCCGATTTCAGCGACGACCAATGCTGGCGCAACCGTAATCATCACGGCGTTTTCGCCTTCGCTGTGCTGCGCCAACGTGGCGGGTAGCCTGGTGACCAACGAGAACCCGGCGGTTCCTGGCGAAGTGCTGGTTGTTTACGCCACCGGGCTTGGGTTGCAGAAGGTGACCGACGAAAACAAGGACCTGGTGCAGACGGGGATCCAATATCCGTCGAACGGGCCGGTAACAGAGCCGGTGAGCTTCGTTTCGTCGATTGCCGGTGGAAAGACGGCGGACGTTTTCACCGCGACGTTTTTGCCCGGTACGGTCGGGATGTACAAGGTAATCATTCACCTCAATTCCGACCTGGCAACAGATCCGCTCACATCGCTGACGATCGCGCAGAACGCATTCGTCAGCAACGTGGCGAAATTCCCGGTCGTCCAGGGCGCGCAGTAGCGTAGATCGCGCGGGCGAGATCGCGGGCGGGCGCGGGGACCAGCGACTCCCACTCCTCGCCGCGAGCGATCCGCTCTCGAACTTCGGTGGCGGACACGGCCTGAGCGTGTACGGGCAGACGCAGAGTGTGGATGGCCGCAGCCAGATGGGGCGGGGGAATATATTCGCCTCCGCGATGAGCCACCAGGAGGTCGAAGCTCCCCAGCATCGTTTGAAAGGCGTCCGGCTCCCCGTAATCCCAGCCGGCAATGCGTTCGGCGGCATCGCTTCCGCACAGAAAGGTGAGGAAGGTATCGTTGCCGTAAGCGTCGCGGCATTCGCGGGCGATTTCCACGAACAGCCCGCCTTCCGATGCGGCCACGGAGAACCGCGGGTCGCGCCGCGCGGCATGGCGCAGCATCTCCACGCGTTCTGAAAAGGACGCGCCGGTGTAAGTTTTGTGCGGGAACGAGCGGGGGAGGACGAAGACGATTTCGTCGAGCAAATCGAGTCCGGCACGGGCTAATTCAAGATGGGCGACGGTGACGGGGTTAAATGTTCCGGCCAGAATTCCGAGGCGCCTGACGGACTGGGCCGCCCTGAGGAAGAAGTGCATTTGGGTGGTTTACCCCGGTGGCGCGAAATTCAACGATACTGTGCGCAACTTCACGCAATTCAGCATACAAAAATTCAGGGCCCGATTTCATTGAAATCGGGCCCTGAACTTTGAATCGGGTTTGCGGATCAGGCGGCGTTGGCGAGAAGTTCGTCGATGGTCTCGCCGGTCTCGGTTTCGAATTCATTGCGATCCGCAGCTTCCTGGCACCGGATGCAGTACTTGGTCCAGGGCACCGCGTCGAGCCGCTTGGGCTTGATATCTTCCTCGCAGTGCAGGCAAATGCCGTAGCTGCCGTCGGCAACGCGGGCCAGCGCTCCCTTCACGCTACGCAGAAGGTTGGATTCGCGATCCAGATTGCGGATGGCCAGTTCGCGCTCGCCGGCGAGCTGAACTTCATCGAGTGCGTCCGGAGTTTTTTCGATTGCGATGTCTTCCCGGTTCCGGAGTCCGGCCGAAAGCTCACTCTGCTTGGCTTCCAGCATCGCTTTATATTTGTTAATGTCGGTCTGGTTCATGGTGCTTCTCCTTCTTCTGCTTTTTTCTTTTTATTTCTTATCTTTAGCTCTACTTCGTTTCCGCAAGAGTATAGACGGAAAATTATGCCAAAGGTTTCAGGTTGCGGACCCCTCGTTGGAGCTATATTTTCCACTCGTTCTCTCTGAAAATCCCAACACGAGACTCAACGTTAGCAATTTTGGTGCCAGAGCCTGTTCTGCTCTGCGGACGTGGTTGCTAACGTCCAATTGAGAGTCTACAGTCCCATATCGGACAGATGCTACCATCTTTGGTTTGCGCCGCCAAACTAAAATCGATAAGGTTCGCACCGCTCTATTCAGTTCTGGTACCCCGGTGGGGATCTTATGTATTTTTTTCGGCATTGCCGGAGCGCTTTTCGTTCCGACGCTCGGAATCGAGGCGGATGAGGCGCTCTTCACGCAGGCCATATTTACACCGCACGACGAACTGTACTCGCTGTCCATCCTGAACTCGCGGCTGCCGATCATGTTGATGACGTACGTCGGCGCCCTTAAATCCTGGATATACGACGGAATATTCCGCCTCGCACATCCCGGCGTCCTGGCGATGCGGCTGCCCATGGTTGCGGCAGGCGTGGCCAGCATCTGGCTGTTCTACCTGCTGCTGCGCCGCGTGGCGGGGGAACGAACAGCCATATTTGGATGCGCGCTCCTGGCTACGGATTCAATGTATTTGTTAACGCTAACCTTCGACTGGGGACCTGTGGCCATGCAGCACCTCCTGTTGCTGGGCGGCGCGTGGCTGCTGGTGCGCTATTACCAGGAACTGGAGCCCTGGGCGCTCGCGGGCGGCTGTTTTCTGATGGGCCTGGCGATGTGGGACAAGGCGCTGGCGGTGTGGACGCTTTCGGGCCTGGGGGTTGCCACATTATTGACGTTGCCGCGACAACTCTTTGGCGTGCTCACCTGGCGCAGAGTGGGAATAGCGGCAGCGGCGTTCCTGATGGGGGCTCTGCCGCTGCTGGTATATAACGTGGAGAACCAGTGGGGCACCTTTCGGGGAAACTTCCAGCGGGATACGATAGGCCTCGAAGCCAAGGCGAGGACGCTATGGTTGACCGCCAGCGGTCCGGGGATGTTCACCTGGATGGTGGCCGAGGACTGGCAGACGCCACAGCCGCACATGCCGAAGGGGGCCATCCAAACCGCCTCGGCAGCTATTTCGGGAGTTGCGGGACATCCACGCCGGCACCTGCTCGCCTGGCTGTTCCTGGCGGCGCTGGCGGTCACGCCGCTGGCCGGGCGGAAGTCGATCCGGGTGGTGATTTTCGCGCTCATCGCGATGGCGGTGGCGTGGCTGCAGATGGCGCTGAACCAGAACACGGGCGGGAGCATACATCACACGATTCTGCTCTGGCCGCTGCCGCAGATGATTGTGGCGGCGGCGTTTACGGGCGCTGCCGGGCGGCTGGGACGGTTCGGCCTGCCGGCGCTGGCGGCGTTGGGCGCGGTGGCGGCGATTTCCGGGGTCCTGCTGATGAACGAGTATTACGCGCATGCAGTCCGGAACGGCGGCGGGGCGGCCTGGAATAACGGGATTTACGCGCTTTCCGATTTTCTCGAAGGCGACCGGTCCAAAACGGTCTTCTGCATGGACTGGGGAATGCAAGATCCGCTGCGGATGCTCCAAGCCGGCGCGCTGCCGCTGCGCATGGGAACCGACCAGGTGGCGAACGCGGAAATGACGGACCAGGACCGGAGGTACGCCACGGAGATGGTAACCGAGCCGCGGAACCTGTTCCTGGCGCACACGCCGCAATTTGAAAACTTCCCCGGGCTGAACGAGCGGATGATCGGGTTCGCGGCGGAACTCGGGTACCGGCAGGAGGTGCTTGGCCGGATTTCCGATCCGTTCGGGCGGCAGGTGTTCGAGGTGTACCGGTTCGCGCGGAAGTGACGCGGGCCGGGCGGCGTTCCTACCTGGCTTTCAACAGGAAGTTGTTGGCGACGATGCCGAGTTCGCGGATGTCGCCGCCCTCCTGCGGGAGGGCTTTGTCGAGTTCGAAGGCGATTTTCACGGTCGGTGTGGCGAGTTGCGCGGGCTCTATTTCACGGCTGTAAGTGAACGGGCCGGCGGTATCCAGGGTAGCGGGCTTCAGCGCTGTTCCGCCGACGGAGGTGGTGAGGGTCTGGGACTTCACCTTTTCGATGGTAACGGGCGGGACGGTGAAGCGGGCCTCGAGCACGGCTCCGCGGGCGGCGGCGCCGGGAGGCACTGCGAGTTCCACCTCGAATTTGCGCTGGGTCCAGCGCCAGGCGCCGTTTTCGATGGCGTGGAAGCCGCTGACGAGCTGGCGGGCGGCGGTGGGGTCGCCGGTGCGGACGACGGAGGCGAGGGGCGCCGCCTCCTGCGAGATGGGGGATTTCTGCCGGTTGCAGCCGAACGGGGCTACGGCGAGCGTTGCGAACAGCACGCAGAGAAGTTTTCGATTCATCAGTCTCCGATTCTTTCCACCTGAACTAAACAACTGTAAAACGTGGGGCCGCCGCCGGCATCGGTGAGGCGCTCGGAGGTGAGCGCATTGACGTTGCGCGCGGCGGGGGCGCGCCTGCTCCAGCGGACGGCGGGCGCGCAGACGACGCCGGGCCGCACGGTTTCATCGACGCGGGCCGCCAGCAGGGTGGAGCCGCGGTCATTGAACACGCGCACCTGGTCGGCATCGCGGATACCGCGGGCGGCGGCGTCGGCGGCGTGCAGGTGGAGGGTTGCGGTCTGGAGGTCCACTGAATCGCGGTGGCCGAAGGTGGAGTTCATGCTGTCGTCGTTCTTGGGCGAGATCAGCTCCAGGGGATAGCGGCTGCGGAGGGCGGCGTCGCCGTGGCGCGATTCGACGGGCGGCTGGTAGTCGAGCTCTTCGGCGCGGAAGCGGCAGCGGCCGTCGGACGTGCCGAAATTGCCGGAGGCGAAGGGCTGGAAGGGCTCGGGCATGCGCAGGCGCACGGAGCCGCGGCGGTCGAGCTCCTCGAGCGTGATCCCCTGGATGAACGGATGCGGAGAGTCGAGCAGGGTGCGGATCATGTCGTCATCCGAGTCGCGGAAGCAGGGGTCGTCGAAGCCCATGCGCTTGGCGAGCAGCCGGAAGACCTCCACGTTCGATTTGGTCTCGCCGGGCGCGGGCAGGGCCGGACGGGCAAGCTGGAGATGGTAGTGGCCGTAGGCGAAATAGAGGTCGGTGTGTTCGAGGAAGGTGGTGGAGGGAAGGAGGATGTCGGCGTAATCGGCGGTATCGTTCTGGAACTGCTCGAGAACCACGGTGAAGAGGTCCTGGCGGCGCAGCCCGGCGTGCACGGCGTTCTGGTTGGGCGCGATGGCGGCGGGGTTGGAGTTGTAGACCACCAGGGCTTTGACCGGCGGTTTATCGAGCTTGCGAAGGACGGTGCCAAGCTCAGTCATGTTGACGAGGCGGGCTTCGCGGCCGAGGGCGCGCTGCTGGAGGTCGGGGCGTTCGAGGCCGGTCTTATTGAGGTGGAAAGCCTGGGAGGTGGAGAGCTGAAGGCCGCCGCCGAGGTCCTTCCAGGATCCGGTAAGCGCCGGCAGGAGGGCGATGGTGCGGACGGCCATGGCGCCGCGTTCGCTGCGCTGGAGACCGTAGTTGAGGCGGATCACGGCGGGGCGCGTGCCGGCGTATTCGCGCGCGAGGGCGGCGATGTCGGCGGCCGCGATGCCGGTGAGTTCGGCGGCGCGCTGGGGAGTCCAGGGGCGGACGCGCTCGCGGAGGGCGTCGATGCCTTCGGTGTGGCGGGCAATGTAGTCGCGGTCTTCGAGACCCTCCGCGAGGATGACGTGCATCATGGCGAGGGCGAGAGCGGTGTCGCTGCCCGGGTGGATGAAGAAGTGCTTGTCGGAGGCGTTGCCGGTGCGGTTGCGGCGGGGGTCGATGGTGTAGAAGCGGGCGCCGTTGCGGCGGGCTTCCATGATGAAGGGCCAGAGGTGGACGTTGGTGCCGAGGATGTTGGCTCCCCAGGCGAGGATCAGTTTGGCGTGGCGGAACTGTTCGGGCTCGGTCGAGTAGCGGATGCCGAGGGCCTCGGTCATGCCCGCCATTCCGGCGGTGGAGCAGATGGTGCGGTCGAGGCGGGAGGCGCCGAGGCGGTGGAAGAAGCGGCGATCCATGCCGCTGCCGTTGAGGTAGCCCATGGTGCCGGCGTAGCTGTAGGGCAGGATGGCCTCGGGTCCGAATTCGGCGGCGGTGAGGCGGAGGCGTTCGGCGATGGTGTCGAGGGCTTCGTCCCAGGAGATGCGCTCGAAGCGGCCCTCGCCTTTGGCTCCGGTGCGGCGCTGGGGATAGAGCAGGCGGCCGGGGTGGTATTCGCGTTCGAGGTACTGCGCGACCTTGCCGCAGAGGAAGCCGCGGGTGACAGGATGGTCGGGGTTGCCGCGCAGGCGGGTACCGCGTTCATTCTCCACGGTGAGCAGGAGGGAGCAGCAATCCGGGCAATCGAGCGCGCAGACGGATCGTCGGATTTCCGGCATTCAAAAATTATAGCGTGCGGGTTTGGGGGGGCCGGTTTTCGGGCGGGGGCGGCGGGGGCGGAGGGTGGCAGCGTGCGGGTTTGCGGGGGCCGGTTTGCTGGGAGCGTCGGGTAGTCCGGCGAGGGACGGCCATGGGGGCACGGCGCGGGTCTGTGTTTGGGAGCGTCGGGTAGTCCGGCGAGGGGCGGCGAGGGTGATGGCGGCGATGCGGGTGGGGGCTCGGAGCGGGTTTGTGTTGGGACCGTCGGGCAGTCCGGCGAAGGGCGGCGAGGGTAATGGCGGCACGTAGAGGGCGGCGAGGAGGGCGGCGGTGGGGGTTTGTGTTTGGGACCGTCGGGTCGTCCGGCGAAGGGCGGCGAGGGTAATGGCGGCACGTAGAGGGCGGCGAGGAGAGCGGCGGTGGGGGTTTGTGTTTGGGACCGTCGGGTAGTCCGGCGAAGGGGGCGAGGGTGATGGCGGCGATGAGGGCGGCGATGGGGGCTCGGAGCAGGTTTGTGTTTGGGACCGTCGGGTCGTCCGGCGAAGGGGGCGAGGGTAATGGCGGCGAGAGGGCGGCGATGGGGGCTCGGAGCGGGTTTGTGTTTGGGAGCGTCGGGTAGTCCGGCGAAGGGCGGCGAGGGTAATGGCGGCACGGAGAGGGCGGCGGTGGGGGCTCGGAGCGGGTTTGTGTTTGGGACCGTCGGGTCGTCCGGCGAAGGGCGGCGAGGGTAATGGCGGCGTGAGGGCGGCGGTGGGGCTCGGAGCGGGTTTGTGTTTGGGACCGTCGGGTAGTCCGGCGAAGGGCGGCGAGGGTAATGGCGGCACGTAGAGGGCGGCGGTGGGGGCTCGGAGCAGGTTTGTGTTTGGGACCGTCGGGTCGGCCGGCGAGTTCGGCGGGATGGCGGCGATGTTGAAAGCGGGGTGGGGCGCGGAGCGGGTTTGTGTTTGGGACCGTCGGGTAGTCCGGCGAGGGTGATGGCGGCGGGCGGCCTATGCGGTGCGGGTTTGGGGGCCCGGCTCTCGGGGCCGCGGAATTCGGGCAGTCCGGCGAGGGCGGCGACCAGTTCGATGCCGGCGAGGAGGCGGAGGTCGGCGTCGGGGATGCGATCGAGGTAGGCGGCGGCGGAGGGGCCGAGGGTGCGGCCGGCTTCGTACAGAACGGCGCGGAAACGGTTTGCGGAGGGCCAGAATTCCTTGGGAGCGCCATTCGGGTTTTCGGGATCGGCGTCTTCCCGGTGACTTTCCAGGGCGTGCTCGAAAGGTGGATCGAAATTGGCGTCTTCGCCTGACTCCATGAGCGACCGCATGTAGGGGAAATCGCGCGGATCGCCCCCCATGACGTAGCCGCGGCGGGCGCCCGGGGGCGCTTGTTTGCGGCGGGCTTCGGCCTCCTCCATCACCGATTCCATGCCGCGCGGGAAGCGGGCGGCGGCGGTGGCGAGTTGCGGGTGCGCGGCGATCAGGGCTTCGGCGAGGGGCGGGTCCAGATCACGGATAACGTGCAGGAGTTCGAAGAGGGTGTGGTCGTGGACGGAGGTGATGCGGACGGTTCCCTCCGGATCGTAGCGGGCTTCCATGGGGAGGTCGGGATTCTGCAGGGTGAGGCGGATGATTTCGCGCAGGGCTTCGCGCGCTTCGGGCTCGGGGAGAACTTTGAAATGGAGGCGGAAGATCGCGATGAAGGCGGAGGAACTGGTGGGTCGCCACGGCTGGGCGGCGGCGTCGGACACGGCGGCACGCCAGGCGCCGAAGGCACGGCGGAGCAGGGCTGCGCTGCGTTCGCTATCGTCCGATTTCTGAATCAGGGCGGCGGCGGCAGCGAAAGGGAATGACGGGGAGTCGGCGTGGTGCATGACGAGGTCGAGCGCGGCTTCCATATGGCCGTGCTCCAGCATGATTTTCGGGAGCCGTTCGGCGAGGAAGGCCGCGCGGGGCGAGCGCAAAACCCATTCGGGAATGGGGACAGCAGGGAGGAGGTCCGGCGCAACGGCCGCGGTGAGGACGCGCGCCTGGTCGAGGAGCAGATCGCGGTCGCGGCCGGGGATGAGGGGAACCTGGTCGAGGCCGGCTTGCAGAGTGGCGCGCGCCTGGGCGGGGTCGCGGGGGGCAAGCACGCGCGCGAGGTGCAGCAGGGCGGCGGTGCGCACGTGCGGTGCCGAGTGGCGGGCCTGATCGAGCAAGCGGGCCAGCAGTTCGTCCGGCATAGGGGCAGTGTAGCTTGAACGGTCCCGCCGTTGACGATATTCTGTACCGGTAGCTAGCGAGAGGGGCAGGGTACATCCACTTATGAGAATCAAGCGACTTTCCGGCCTTGCCGCCGGCGGCGCCGCGGTGTTGATGGCAGCAGGATTCTACGCGCTGGCGCAGTCGAAAGGCGGGGCGGCGGATTACGCGAAGGAGTGGCCGACGTACGGGCACGACGCGGGCGGGATGCGCTTCTCGCCGCTCAAGCAGATCACGCAGGCCAACGTGAGCCGGCTCAAGGTGGCGTGGACATATCATATGAAGCCGGCGGGGCCCGCGCCGGTTGCGACGCCGGCGCCGGCGGCCGGAGAGGGTGAGACGCCGGATTCGCCTCCGGCGGGACGCGGCCGGATCCGCTTCGGGTCGGGCTTCTCGCCGAGCGAAGTGACGCCGGTGGTGATCGATGGCCTGATGTACCTTGCGACGCCGTACTCGCGGGTGGTCGCGCTGGACTCGGCGACGGGCAAGGAGGTTTGGGCGTTCAAGCTGCCCGCCGGGAATCCTTCGACGCGAGGGGTGGAGTTCTTCGCGGGCGACCGGCAGACGCCGGCGCAGATCGTGTTCGGGTCGAGCGACGGCAAACTGTATTCGCTGGACGCGAAGAGCGGCAAGCCGAACGCGGATTTCGGGGACAACGGCGTGGTCAACCTGAATACGCCGGAGATCATGCAGGGGATGCCGGGGCGGAACGCGCTGAGCTCACCGCCCATCGTTTACAAGAACCTGGTGATTACGGGCGGCACTACGCAGGAGAATCCGCCGCACGGTCCGGCGGGCGACGTGCGCGCGTGGGACATGCACACGGGGAAACTGGTGTGGACATTCCATTCGATTCCGGGGCCTGGCGAGAAGGGCAATGAGACGTGGGCGGGGGAGAGCTGGAAGAACCGGTCGGGCGTGAACGTGTGGGGGTTCCTCACGGTGGACGCGCAGCGCGGGATCGTTTACATGCCGTTCGGCGCGCCCTCGGTGGATCAATACGGGGGCGACCGCGCGGGAGACAACCTGTTCAGCTCGAGCCTGGTGGCGGCGGATGCGAATACGGGGAAATATCTGTGGCATTTCCAGGTGGTGCATCACGATATCTGGGACGCGGACATGACGGGCGCGCCGGCGCTGATCGATGTGAAGCAGGGCGGGCGGACGATTCCGGCGGTGGCGGCGATCAATAAGGTGGGCCTGCTGTTTCTGCTGGACCGGGTGACTGGCAAGCCGATTTACGGGGTGGAGGAACGGCCGGTGCCGGCGAGCGAAGTGCCGCTGGAGCGGGCTTCGAAGACGCAGCCGTTTCCGCTGAAGCCGCCGCCGCTCTCGCGGATGACGATGCGGGCGGAGGACGTGGCCACGGTGACGCCGGAACTGGAAGCCGCGTGCAAGAAGCTGATGGAGGGGCTGCAACTGGGCGGTCCGTACCTGCCGGTGAGCTACAACCGGCTGCGCGTGCAGTTTCCGGGGAATCATGGCGGTGTGAACTGGTTCGGCACGTCGTTCAATCCGGAACTGGGATACCTGTTCGTGAACTCGAACGAGCTGGGGCAGATCTCGGGCGTGAAGGACCACGATAAGGAGAAGGGGCGCGCCGGAGGGCAGGGGACCGGCAATCGCGTGGATCCGGATGGGCCGTACGAAGGCGTCGCGGGCGGCGGGCGGTTCAGCATCCGGGGCACGGATTCGCAACAACTGCCGTGCCAGCAGCCGCCGTGGGGGCAGTTGACGGCGGTCAACGTGAACACGGGTGAGTTCGCGTGGCGGGTGCCGCTGGGGGTGACGGACAGCCTGCCGCCGGAGAAGCAGAAGACGGGGCGTCCGGGGAACGGAGGGACGATAGCGACGGCCGGAGGGCTGGTGTTCGTGGCGGCCACCGACGATGCGCGGTTCCGCGCGTTCGATGCCCAGACGGGCAAGGAACTGTGGACGTACAAGCTGGGGGGAGCGGCGGAAGCGACGCCGGTCACGTATCAGGGTCGGGACGGCCGGCAGTACGTGGCGATCCCGAGTACGGGCGGCGGGTTTTTCAATAACCCGGTGACGGACGACAGCATCATGGCGTTCGCGATCGACACGGCGAAGTAGGGTGCCGCGCGTCTTTCTTTCTTATGCCCGCGCCGACGGCGAACGGCGTGCGGCGGAACTGCGGAAGCGGCTGGGGCGCGAAACGGACATCGAGGTCCGGCAGGACCGGCTGTTTCTCGAAGGCGGCACGGGCTGGTGGAAGCAGATCACCGATGCGATCGAGTCGGTGGAGTTTCTGATCCTGCTGATGACGCCGGCGGCGATGGCTTCCGGGAATGTCGAGAAGGAGTGGCGTTACGCCCGGCAGCAGGGCGTCTGCGTGTATCCGGTGAAGGGCGCGGCGGAACTTGTTTTCGAGACGATGCCGCGCTGGATGCGCAAGGCGCATTTCTTCGATCCGGATAAGGAATGGCCGACGCTGCTGGGGCATCTGCGGAAGGGGTGCGAGCGGCGGCGGGTGCCGTTCATGGCGCCGGAACTGCCGCAGCCTTTTGTCGAGCGTCCGGTTGAATTCGGGGCGCTGAAGAAGCTGCTGCTGTCTCCGCAGAAGGACGGCGCTGTGGCGATCACTACGGCTTTGGCCGGGGCGGGCGGATTTGGAAAGACCACGCTGGCGGCGGCGCTGTGCCGCGATGCGGACGTGGTGGAGCACTTCGATGACGGCATCCTGTGGGTGACGCTGGGGCAGACTCCGGATGTGTTGGGCAGCCTGGTGACCGCCTATGCGGCTTTGACGGGCGAGCGGCCGGGATTCTCGGGCGCGGAGGATGCGGCGTTTCAACTGGGGCAGAAGCTGGAAGATCGGAACTGCCTGCTGGTGATCGATGACGTATGGGATGCGGCGCACCTGCGGCCGTTTTTGCGCGGCGGGAAAGCGACGGCGCGGCTGTTCACGACGCGAGACGCAAATATCGCGGCGGAGTCGGCTGCGGTGGACGTGGACCAGATGCAGCCGGGCGAGGCCGAGGCGATGCTGCTCCAGGCGGTACCGGGACTCGAGAGGGATGACGCGCGGATTCTTGCGGGCAAGCTGGGGGAATGGCCGCTGGCGCTCGAACTGGCGGCGGCGATGGTGCGGGAGCGGGTGCGGCTGGGGGAACCGGCAGAGCGCGCGGCGGAGCGGTTGAAGGCGATTCTGGAGCGCAAGGGAGTGCGGGCGCTCCAGGATATGACGGCGGAACGGCAGCATCGCACGATCTCCGATGTCATGGAAGCGAGTTTGGAGCTGCTGCCGGACGCCGACCGGCGGCGGCTGGCGGAGCTTTCCATCTTTCCGGAAGACGTGCGAATTCCGCTGGCAGCGGCGGGCGCGGTTTGGGAATTGGACGAGTTCAATGCAGAGAATTCCGCACAGCGGCTGGCGCAGCTTTCGCTGGTCAAACTGGATCTGCAACGCGGCGTGATGGGGATGCACGACGTGATGCGAAGCTGGCTGGCGGAAGGGCTCGGCGAGGGTAGAGCGCTGCACGAGCGCCTGGTGAACTCGTGGCCGGACTGGAATGCGCTGCCCGACGAACACGCGTGGCGGTGGCTGCCGTGGCACCTTGCGGCCGCGGGCCGGCGGCCGGACCTGGAGCGAATTCTATGGGATCCGGTGTGGATGCAGGCGAAGCTGCGGGCGACCGATATCAACGCGCTGATCGCAGATTACGAGCACCTGAAGCCGTCCGCGGAGGTCGAGTTGGTGCAGGGTGGGCTGCGGCTGTCGTGTAACGTGCTGGCGGGGGATGCGACGCAGTTCGCCTCGCAGATGACGGGCCGTTTGCTGGGCTCGAAGGAAGCTCCCGGGATCGCGAGGCTGATTGGCGAAATTGCCGCGTCGGCGCCGCCGCTCTGGCTGCGGCCGCTGTTCCCGGCGCTGCATCCGCCCGGGACGGGACTGATGCGCATTCTGGAGGGCCACTCTAACTGTGTTTCCTCCGCGGCCTTGACTCCGGATGACCGGCTGGTGGTTTCCGCATCCTGGGATACGACTTTGAAAGTCTGGAGCCTGGACACGGGCCGTGTTGTGCGCGATCTCGAAGGCCACTCTGCGAGGGTGAATTGTGTGGCCGTAACGCCGGACGGGACGCAAGCGCTTTCGGCATCCGCGGACAATACGGTGAGAATCTGGGATTTGGGGAGCGGCCGTACACTGGGCGTTCTGGAGGGCCACACCGGCTCTGTATCCGCGGTGGCCGTAACACCTGACGGGCGACTTGCGGTTTCCGCTTCGGTTGACCAGACGCTCAGGGTCTGGAACCTGGGGACGGGCCGCGCGATCCATACACTGGAAGGCCACTCCGGACCTGTTTATGCGGTCATCGTGACACACGATGGAGAGTGCGCTGTTTCCTTGTCCGGAGACAAGACGGTGCGGGTGTGGAACCTCGAGAGCGGTCGTCTGCTGCGTACCCTGGCAGGGCCAACTGCCGATATCGAATGCGTAGCACTGGCCGGAGCAGGGACGCGGGCGGTATTTGCGGCGCTGGACGGCAAGCTGAAAGTGTGGGACCTGAATAACGGCCTCGCAGTGCAGACGCTGGCAGGCCGCGCCGCTTATTATTCGGCCGTGGCGGTGACCCCGGATGGAAAGCTTGCCGTTGCCGGGACGTTGCAATCAACGCTGGAGGTCTGGGACCTGGAGACGGGGCTGATGCAGGGCACGCTCAAGGGCCACTCCTTCATTGTTTCCGCGGTGGCTGTGACCAAAGACAGAAAGAGGGCCGTTTCCGCATCGTGGGACAAGACCTTGAAGGTGTGGGAACTGCGGACAACGCGGGCAGAACAAAGCCATAAGATCCACCACGCCGCGGGAATCAATGGCGTTGCCGCGACACGGGATAGCAAGCGAGCCGTGTCCGCCTCCTGGGACCGCACTCTCAAAGTGTGGGACCTCGAGACTGGCCGCACCATTTTGACGCTTGACGGTCACAACGACTGTGTCTTCGACGTGGGTTTGACAGCGGATGGGAATCGCGCGGTATCCGCGTCGCGGGATAAGACGCTGAAGGTGTGGGACCTCGAAACCGCGGAGGAGATCCGCACTCTCGCAGGTCACTCCGATTCGGTCAATGGCGTGGCAGTATCGACGGATGGGACGCGCGCAGTCTCAGCATCAGAAGATCAAACGCTGAAGGTGTGGGACCTCACAACGGGCCTTGTGCTTCACACACTGACAGGTCACTCAGAAGCTGTGAATTCCGTGGCGGTCACGCCGGACGGGAAGCTGGCGGTTTCCACGTCCTTGGACGGGACGCTCAGGGTCTGGGACCTGGAGACTGATCGCTTGATACACAGCAGGGCGCGTCACACGGCGTATTCCGTGGCTATAACGCCGGACGGAAAACGGGCCGTTTCAGCTCCTTATGGCAACACGATCGAGGTGTGGGAACTGGAGACCGGCCGCCCGTTGCGAATCATGGAGGGTCATAAGGATTCTGTCCGCGGCCTGGCGGTGACGCCGGACGGTAGGCGAGTGGCTTCCGCTTCCTGGGACAAAACCGTAAAGGTGTGGGAGTTGGAGACCGGCGTGTTGACCGGCACTTTCCATTGCGATGCGGAGGTCTGGTGCTGCGCCTTCGCCGGCGACCGCACGATTCTTGCCGGCGATCAGGGTGGCCGGCTTCACGTCCTTTTGCTCGAGGAGCGTGACCTAAAATGAAGAAATGCGAATTAGTCTCCGACCCGTTGCCGCTTCCGTTCTGATCGCCTCCCTGGCGCTGGTGGGCGCCGCGCAGGAGCGCGACCGCAGCAAAATCGCCGATAAATACAAGTGGAACCTTGCCGAGATCTACCCGGACATTCCGGCGTGGCGGGCGGCGAAGGAGAAGCTTTCGGTCGAGATTCCGAAGATCCGGCAGTATCAGGGCAAGCTGGCCAGTTCGCCGGGCACACTGGCGGATGCGCTGGAGACGATGTCGCGGCTCGATAAAGAACTCAGCCGGCTGTACGTCTATGCGAGCATGCTGGCGGACCAGGACACGCGCGCCTCCGAACCGCAGGGGATGACGCAGGAGATGCAGCAGATGGGGGCCGCGTTCGGAGCTGCCGCGTCGTACCTGGAGCCCGAGATTCTGAAAGCGGGCGAGGCGACGGTGGACAAGTTCATAGCCGGCGAACCGCGGCTGAAGGTCTATACGTTCTACCTCAGGGACGTTCTGCGGCGCGAGCCCCACACCCTCACCGATAACGAGGAGAAGATCCTGGCCGATGCCACGCCGCTGGCGGCTTCGCCTTCCGCCACCTTCAACATCCTCTCGAACGCCGACTTCCCGTATCCCAGCGTGACGTTGAGCGACGGCAAAAGGGTGAAGGTGGACCAGGCGGGGTACAACGAACTGCGCACGTCGCCGAACCGGGCCGACCGCGAGAAGGTGATGTCCGCCTTCTTCAAGGCGCTGGGGAGCTTCAGCCGCACCTACGGCACCACCATGAACGGCAACGTGCAGAAGGACCAGTTCTTTGCCAAGGCGCGGAAGTATCCGACCACGCTTGAAATGTCGCTCGACGCGGCCAACATTCCCGTTTCCGTATATACGCGGCTGGTGGACGGCGTCAACAAAAACCTGCCGGCGTTCCACCGCTACCTGAAACTGCGCAAGCGGATGCTGGGCGTGGACCAGCTGCACTACTACGACCTGTACGCGCCGCTGGTGGGATCGGTGAAGCTGACGTACACGCCGGAGCAGGCGGAGAAGCTGGTGCTGGATGCGGTGGCGCCGCTCGGAGCGAGCTACGTTTCGGTGGTGCAGCGCGCCTTCAACGAGCGCTGGATCGACCTGTTCCCGACGGAAGGCAAGCAGTCCGGCGCGTACTCGAACGGGGGCGCGTACGACGTGCACCCGTACATGCTGCTGAACTACCTGGGGCAGTACAACGACGTCAGCACGGTGGCGCACGAGATGGGACACACGATGCAGAGCTATTTTTCGAACAAGGCGCAGCCGTACCCGCTGGCGAATTATCCGATCTTCGTGGCGGAGGTGGCTTCCACGTTCAATGAGGCGCTGCTCATCGACCACGTGCTGAAGCAGATCAAGGACGATGCGACGCGCCTGGCGCTGCTGGGGAATTACCTCGAGAACATCAAGGCGACGGTGTTCCGGCAGACGCAGTTTGCCGAATTCGAGCTGCGGATGCACGAGCGCGCGAAGCTGGGGCAGCCGATCACGGGCGATGCGCTGGCGAAGCTCTACCTGGACATCACGAAGAAGTATTACGGCAACGACGAGGGCGTCTGCATCGTGGACGACTACGTGGCCAACGAGTGGAGCTTCATCCCGCACTTCTACCGCGATTTTTACGTGTTCCAGTACGCGACGTCGTTCACGGCCTCGTCGGCGCTTTCCGAGAAGGTGCTGGCGGGCGACGCGGGGGCGACGAAGCGCTACCTGGCGTTCTTGTCGGCGGGCGGCTCCAAGTACCCGATCGACCTGCTGAAGGACGCGGGCGTGGACATGACGACGGACGAACCCCTGAACCTGACCGTGGCGAAGATGAACCGGGTGATGGACGAGATGGAGAAACTGCTGGCGAAGATGCCGGCAAGCCCGACCCGGCAATAGAGCCTATGCGGCACCGCGACCGCACGCACCGCAGGGACCGCGACGCCGGTAATAGTAGCTCAACGCCGCCACAGCAAGCGCAAGACCCCAGAGCGGGAACAGCAGGGTGGGTCCGACCTGGAAGACGATTCCGCCGATGAGTTCCGTACCCCGTGCCCCACTGGCGGCCAACGCGGCCACCATTTTGGGCAAGCTGGACCAGATCACGATGCCGCCCACCATCAGCAACACCGATACCAGGGACGCCGGGACTACCGCCATCGGGATGGGAACGCGGCGTCCGGCCAGGCCGGGCATCCAGCGCGGGAAGACCTCGCCCCAGCGCTGCAGCAGGCCGAGAGTGAGGACGGCGCCCACCAGACCGAAGGAGGCCAGGAAAAGTCCGGAGATCCAGACCCCACTCTGTTGACCGCGACGCAGGTACTCTGCTGTCATTCCGAGCGGATACCCAAGCGCCCAGGCGTAACGGGTGAGGGCGTAGAAGACAGGCACCACCATGGATGCATACACCGCGATCCGGCACCAGCGCGCGGCGTCCGTCCCCTCCCTGGTGCCGTCGCGGCGCCCGCAATACAGACAGGCGTCCGCGCTGCGGCGGCTGTAGCAGACGGTCGCCGACAGCCAGAGAAAGCCGCCGATCAGACACAGCAAGGGGTGGATCGTCGCCCACTGAGTCAGACTCTTCAGATAGTCACGGCCGATCGCGGCGCCGGTGAAGAGGCCGACGACGGCATAGGGGAGATAGCCGAGCAGGACCAGCAGGCTGAGGTTGGTCATGAGCAGCAGGAGGACCCCGGCGAGCAGGGCTCCGCCTGTGATGAAGAGAGGGCGGAGCGCCTTGCTTTCGCGCACCGCGCAGCATCGCCGTTCCCAGGACTGCGGCCGGAATGCCCATCATCATCACGACGATCCACGCCACGCCCGGCCCGAACCGTCCGACCACGGACCCCATGCCGTCGGCAGCGGCCTGGGGTGTGTAAGGGAACCCGCGCCCGCTTACGGTCCAGTAGATCCCCATCGCGGCGTAGATCAGCGACCACGCCACTGCCGCGTAGGGCGCCCAGCGGTGCCAGCCGCGGATTTCCCGGATAGAAGCGGGCGCGGCATGGGCTGTCGCGCTCGCTTGCTGTTCGTGCATTGCGAGCCTCTCACACTCCAGGACGTGTGAGGTTCCCGAAAATGAGCGGTCAGCGGGCCACGCTGGCTGCCATGTTGACGATCTCTGTGCCGATGGCGAGCGCGGCGGTGGCGGCGGGGCTGGGAGCGTTGATCACGTGCAGGGCGTCGGGACGGGCGATGAAGCGGAAGTCGTGAACGATCTCGCCTTCCGGGGAGAGGGCCTGGGCGCGCACACCGGCGCCGCCGCGCTCGAGGTCGGAGGGTTGGACTTCCGGGACCAGCCGTTGGAGGGAGCGGCAGAAGAGCTTGCGGCTGAAGGAGCGGCGCAGCTCGAACCAGGCGGTGGAGGGGTACTTGCGCAGGAAGCGCCAGAGCCCGGTATAGCTCAGGGCGTCCCACAGGTCGGCTGCGTTGAAATCCGTTTTGCGGTAGCCCTCGCGGGCAGTGGCGAGGACGGCGTTGGGACCGGCTTCGATGCCGCCGTGGATGAGGCGCGTGAAGTGCACGCCGAGGAAGGGAAACGCGGGGTCGGCGACCGGGTAGATGAGATTGCGGACCAGGTGTTGACGGCCGGGGCGCAGCTTGTAGTATTCGCCGCGGAAGGGAAGGATGCGGGTTTCGCGGCGCTCGCCGGCGAGTTCGGCCACGCGGTCGCAGTGCAGGCCGGCGCAGTTGATGAGGAATGCGGCGGTGAAGTCGCCCTTGGGAGTTTCGGCCACCCAGCCGCTGCCGGTGCGGCGCAGGGCCGTGACGCGGGCGCCGGTGACCACGCGGGCGCCACGCGCGGTGAGCTTTTCCGCCAGCACGGCGCAGACGCGCGGATAATCGACGATGCCCTCCTGGGGTACCCGCAGCGCGGCCACTCCGCCCACGTGCGGCTCGATTTCGCGCATTTCGGCGGCATCGAGCCAGCGCAGGCCTTCGAGTCCGTTGGCGGTGCCGCGCTCGAGCAGGTCGCGCAGGCGCGGCAGTTCGTTTTCGTTCGCCGCCACCACCAGTTTGCCGCATATGTCGTGCGGGACCTGGTTTTCGCGGCAGAAATCCACCATCTGGCGAATGCCGGCAACGGCGAGGCGCGCCTTGGAGGTGCCGGGCTTGTAATAGAGGCCGCAGTGGAGCACGCCGCTGTTGTTGCCGGTCTGGTGGCGGCAGACGGCATCCTCTTTTTCGAGCAGCGTAACGCGGGTGGCGGGGGCGCGCTCGATCAGGCGGTAGGCGGTGGCCAGGCCCACGATGCCGCCGCCCACGATGAGGACGTCGCGGGGCGGGGCTGTGTCAGGATTTGGCATACTCGGCGAGGGCCAGCATGGGGAAGTAATCGCGATACATGGCGTAGGTCAGGTAGAAGACGTTGGGAAATCCGGTGCCGGTGGTGGCGCCTTCGGGCCAGCCGCCATCGGTGCGCTGGCGGTCGAGCAGGTATTCGGCGCCGCGGCGGACCGCGGAGGAAGTGCGGTCGCCCGCGGCCAGCAGGCCGAGGACGGCCCAGGCGGTTTGGGATGGGCAGCTCTGCGCGGGGACGAAGCGGTCGCGGGCATAGCTGGCGCAGGATTCGCCCCAGCCGCCGTCCACGTTTTGGACGGAACGAAGCCAGTCCGCGCCACGGACGATGGCATCGCGGGTGCCGGGCAGGCCGGCGGCGGCCAGGCCCCGCATGGCAAGGAAGGTCCCGTAGACGTAATTGACGCCCCAGCGGCCGTACCAGCTTCCGTCTTTTTCCTGCGCTTCGAGCAGGTAGGCGATGCCGCGGCGGACGGATTCGTCGCCGGCGAGACCGCGACGGCACAGCGATTCGACGACGCGCCCGGTGATATCGGGGCAGGTGGGGTCGAGCATGGCGTTGTGGTCGGCGAAAGGCACCTGGTTGAGCACGGCCCAGTTGTTGTCCACGTCGAACGCCGCCCAGCCGCCGTCTTCCGATTGCATCGCCAGCAGCCAGTTGATGGCGCGGCGCTCGGCCGCGGCCTGCGCTTTAGGGTTCGAGGATTTGGCGTGCAGGAGCGCCAGCAGCACCATGGCGGTGTCGTCGATATCGGGGTAGAACTCGTTGGCGAATTCGAAGGCCCAGCCGGAGGGCTCGGTGTCGGGACGCTTGACGGACCAGTCGCCTTTGCGGCGGACCTCCTTGGAGACCAGCCAGTCGGCGGCGAGGGTCATGCGCGGGTCGGAATCGACGCCGGCTTCGCCCATGGCGAAGGCGCAGATGGCGGTGTCCCAGATGGGGGAGACACAGGGCTGGAACTGGAAGCGGTCGCCGCTCTCGATGAGGAGCGATTCGAAATGGCGGATGGCCTCGACCAGGTCGGGGTGATCTTCGGCGTAGCCGAGAGCGTCGAGCGCCATGATGAAATACATCATCGCCGGATAGATGGCGCCGAGGCCTTCGGTGTGCTGGGTGCGGGCCAGGATCCAGCGTTCGGCCTGGCGGATGGCGGCGGCGCGGATGCGGTCCGACCCGCGCTTTTCCCAGACTTTGAAGACGCGGTCGAGGTTCAGAAACAGCACGGAGAGGCCGCTGCGCATACGGAGGGAGAGACTCACGCCGGGCAGCAGCAGTTCGTCGAGGGTGAAGCCCGCGGGCGCTTTGCGATTCGCGCCGCGCGCCTGCACGATGGAGAGCGGAACCAGAATGGAGCGCGTCCAGGAGGACATCTCGTAGAGCACGTTGCCCGGCAGCATGGTGATTTCGGGCGGAACGGAGGGGGCGAACTTACGCGGGTAGAGGCCGAAGAGGCTCAGGTTGATTTTGACGTAGCTGTTGGCGGCCTGGAGTCCGCCGAGCGCGAGGATGCGCTCACGGGCGCGGCGGAGCGGTTCGGAATCGGGCGGGATGCCGGCGAGTTTGAGCGCGCAATAGGCCTTGACGGTGGCGCTGACTTCGGAGAGCCCGCCGCTGTAGATGTTGAAGCCGCCGTCGGGGAGCTGCCGTTCCAGGATGGAGCGGGCGGCCTTATCGATGCGCGCGCGGCTGGGCGGATTCCACTCGGCGCCGTCGGGCTGGTACAGCCAGAGCTGTAGAAGGATGTAGTCGGATTCGAGGGTGCTGTCCGCGGTCAGCTCGCCGCACCAGAAGCCATCGGGCGCCTGCTGGGCGAACAGGTATTCGGAGGCCTTTCGAAGCGCAGCGGTGGCATCTTCGCGTGAGGCTCGCGTGACCGTTTCAGTCTGACGGCGGGTTCCACCAGGCGCTGGTTCCAACCATTGGTAAGACATGAGCCGAAGGTATATGGTAACTGGAAACGAGCGTCACGCGGGCGCGAAATCGGCGGTTATACTGAACTGGGAGAAGGGAGTCCGAAACCATGCAGATGTGGGCCGCGTTGCCGGTGCTGTTGATCTATGTTGGGTTCCTCTTGTTCTTCGTGTGGGGCTTTTACACGATTGTGCGGTCGCTGCAAGCGATCAGCCTGACGCTGCAGGAGATTCGCGACGCGCTTGGCCGCGGCCCGATATCGCCGCCTCCCGGCTGAGGCTAGCCTACCGCGTAAACTTGTAGCCATGGACCTGTTGCTGGATGCCGTCGAATTGCGCGTGCTCGGCGCGCTGCTCGAGAAAGAGATTGCGACACCGGATTACTATCCGCTCTCGTTGAACGCGCTGGTAAACGCGTGCAATCAGAAATCGAATCGCGAGCCGGTTGTGACTTACGACGACGGCACGGTGGAGGACGCGCTGCTCACGCTGCGCGACAAAGGGCTTTCGACGCGGCTCAGCGGCAGCGATATGCGGGTGCCGAAATTCGGCCAGCGATTTACGGAGAAGTTCAACCTGGGGCGGCGCGAGGCCGCGGTCATGTGCGTGCTGATGCTGCGCGGCGCGCAGACGGTGGGCGAACTGCGGGGCCGCAGCGAACGGCTGTACAACTTCGATGACCTGGAAGCGGTGGAGAGCACGTTGAGCCGCCTGGCCGAAATGGAATTTGTGAAGCGGCTGCCGAAGCAGGCGGGCACGAAGGAGCCGCGCTGGGCGCAATTGCTGGCGGGCGACGTGGCGGATGAGCCGGCGGCGGAGGAGGCGGCGCGCGGGCCGGCGGCGCGGGACAGGCTGGCGGCGCTCGAAGAAGAGGTCGCGGAACTCAAGCGGCAATTCGAGGAATTCCGGCGCAAGTTCGAGTAAGCGGGCTAGAGCGGGTTCCAGAACGTCATACCGCTGGGCTGGCCGGGCTGAAGCTCGCGCACACCCATTGTGCCGTGCTGGTCCACCAGGATCTGATAGAGCGGCACATCGCGCTGCTGCACCACGTAGCTGCCGATCTGGAGGGCGAAAGACTCCTCGTAGGTAGACGCGATGATGGGGCTCTCGCCGGTGACGCGTACCCGGAACTGCGCGGTGGAAGGCTCGTAATTCGCGTAACTGTAACATCGGCCCACGCAGATGCGGTCGAGCATGTGGGAGAGGGCGTTGATGCGGAGGCCCGGCGCGTCGATGCCGGCCACGATGCGCTGGTTGGCGGGGAGTTTCGCGACGAGGGCGGCCATGCGGTCCTCGAAGCGGTTCAGCGCACTCTCGTCGCGATATAGAAAGACGAAAAAGAGAGCGGCGGCCGCGATGGCGGCGTAGCGTTCCCAGGGGCGTGAGGGGGTCTGCGCGAGCAACGCGCAGAGCAGCACGCCGATCGCCAGCGACATGCGTTCCGCGATGAATACGAGCGAATGCTTATAACCCGGCAGCAGCACCGAGCCGGGGAGCAGCAGCACGCCGGCGGCCGTCAGCAGGAATACCTGGAGCGGCACGGAGAGCCCGATTTTGGCGCGGATCAACTTGAGGAAGCGGAGCACGGCGAGCACCAGCAGAGCGGCCACAACGACGGCATACTTGTCGTCGTAGACGAGGAGTTGATCGAGCCCGGTGATGTTGGTGAGCTGGGTGCCGGACCAGCGCGTGGACCACAGGGTGCCGGTGACAATACGGAGGACGAGGATCGCCAGGACCGATGCGCCGAGAAGCGCGGTCCGGCGGCCGGGACCGAGGCGGCGCGCGATCCAGACGTAGACGAGCACCGCGGCGGTCCAGAGCACCGGCAGCGCGTGAGCCACATAGGCGCCGGCGAGGATGCAGGCGGCGATCGCGAGTCCGCGGGAGGTGAAGTTCCACGCGCACGCGAGAGCCCAGAAGCACAAGCCGAGACCCAGATAGAAGTTGAAAAAGCCGCTGTGGAAGACCCAGCCGTAAGCGAGCGGGAGGAGGAATGCCAGCATCTCCCATTGCATCCGGCCGGCAACGGCACGCACAAACGCCCACGCGCCGGAAACGAAAGCGAGCACGGCGAGAGCAACGGCGAACCGCTGCGCGAGATCCGCCCCGAAAGCGGAGAGGAACGCGGACAGCATCCAGTCGAAGAGAATGTTGGTGGTCTGCGGCACCACTTTGATTCCCGGCGCTTGTCCGGCCGCGGCGAGCTGGGCCAGCCAGGCGTTGTAGATGTGGCTGCCGAGGTCTCCCGCCTGGATTCGCGATTGCCAGAAGCACGGGAGCAGGGCCGCAGCCAGCACGAGCGCGTACAGCAGGCGGGGATGTTTGGACATTTACTCGAATCTAACATTAGGGCGTGCGGCCACGCCCTGTCCCTGCGTCCTATCATCCCCGCGCAGTGCTGTGGTTACCTGGTCATTCCGCCTGCCGCGAGGGTGGCGGGCTCATCGAAAGGGACGGCGGCAGCCGGCTTCAAGGCGGTGAGCATTTTGGTCACCTTCTCCCCGCCGGGAGGCGTGATCTCAAGGATCAGCGCGCTGTTGCGCGGCGTTTTGCCGCCGCTGCCTTCCATCACCAGGCGATCGAAGACGGCGAAGAAGGTGTTTGCGCGGCCGAAATTCAGGTCGTCCGCCATTTCGACGAATTGCTTCACCTGCTTGTTGAGCACGGCCGAGGTCACGGCTCCGGCCGGGCCGCGAAGCGAATCGATGGTTTCATCGAGTTTCACCAGGCGCTGCAGGAACGTGCGCTCCACCTCGTACAGGGTTGCCAGCGCCTCTTTCTGGACGAACTGCAAACCGACGCTAAGGGGCGCGCCTCCGGTGAACCAGCGGGGCAGGGTAAGGCTGAGCGGACTTTGCACAAAATTAGCCCGCTGCTTCTCGCGGTAGATGTCCGCCGTCCGCGGGTCGTTATACGCAAAACCGACCGCCGCCATGTGGTCGGTCACCTTCATTGCGGTGTACTTGGCCGAGATATAGGCGCGCATGGTCTTGCGGGCAAGGTCCTGGAGATTTTCGCGGCCGGGGCCATCCTGAATCTGGAACGCGGCGTTGACGCCGTCGCTGTCATACCGGACGGTGTAGCGTGCCGACACCTTTCCGAGCCCCTTCGGAAACTCGGCGCGAAGCTGATTGGTGAAAGCAGTAGCGTTGACGATGCCCAGCAGCTCGGCGAACTCGAGGATCTGGTGCATCTCGTCGGGACGCGTCTTATCGTCCTCCTGGAGCAGGTCGTACTGCACCGACATCTTGGGCAGGGTGCGGATCAGATACTCGCGCGAACCCTCGGGCTGGAGAGCCTGGGCAACGGTGGCGAACAGGAATGTCGAAGCGGTCAGCTCGCCGCCGTGTTTCTGGCGCTGCTCGATCTGGGTCCTGGTGGTGTAGATGTGGAGCAGCCCGCCATCGTGGGTTTCCAGGGCATCCTCGGTCTCCTGAAACACGCGCGTGAACCCTTCCACGCCGTAACCGAGTAAGTTGATCTGTAAGTGGGTGCTGGAAGAGACAGAGTGGGTAAATACTCCTTTGTTGAGCCGCACGATGCGGGAGTTATAGGCAGCCAGCAGGTCTGCAAAGTCGCCGCCGGCGGCGAGGCGAGCGAGGCGGGAGCCCTCCGCGGAGCTGACGTCCACCTCCACGTCGAGCAGGGCGGTGGAAGAACTCGCCCGCGCGAATGCGAAATTGACCTGCGCGCTGTAACTGCGGTTGGCGGCCTCCACGATCTTCTTGTAATACTTCTCCTTGAAGGATGCCACCTTCTCGATGGTCGCGTGGATGTCGCGCAGCGCGCCGGCCACGTTCGACTTTCGTATCTCCTCGAAGGTCTTGCCGAGCAGTTTCTCGGCCAGGCCCTGCAACTTTTCGTCCGCCAGGTTCTTGAGCTGGTCCGGCGTAGCCACCGAGTCCAGGCGCTTCAGCAGCGCGTCGAGCGGGAAGGCTCCCTTGAGGCGGGCGATGACGTCGCGAACTTCGCTGTTGGCCTGATCCAGGAGGAAGCTGCGTGTATCCTGGACGAGCTTGCTGAACTGGTTGAACGCCGAGCCGTCGAGTAGAATGTCGAAGAGCCCGGGCCCGGCCAGGCGGTTGAGAAGCGCGACCACTGCGGGGTCGCTAATGGTCTTGAGGTCGTCCGGAATGGTCGCCTCGGCCAGGCGGTCGAGCATGGCGGTGAGATCGGGCAGGCGATCCAGGAAATCTTCGTAGAGGTGGATGATGCGGCTGTCGAGGTTATTGTAGACGTCCGCCACCTGCCGGATCCTGGCGAGGAACGAACCGAGCGATGTGTTGTCGAGAACCCCGTCGATCAGCTTGCCGGCGACGTCGTGAATGGCGCCCGAGGCAAGTTTTCCGGCCGCTTTTTCGAGCTCGTCGAGGTTCGAGTAAGTGCGCGCCTTGTCGAACAGCTTAAGCACATTTTCGGCGTTGGCGCCGAAGGCCTTGGAGAGGAACTCGTCGGAGCTGTCGGGCAGGCCCTTCAGGTGAACCTCGGCGTCCACCCCGAAGTCGGCGGCGAAGTTGAACTCCGATTCGCGGCTCTTGCGGACCAGGAAGCGCACGAAATTGGGACTGGTCCCGGCGCGGGCCTCGAGGTCGAAATCGCCTGCAATGCGGAAGCCCGCGCTCAACCCGGCGGCGATTTTCAGGCGGTAATCGAGATCCAGGTTCAGCGCGCCGACTTCCAACTCCCGGCTCCCGGTCATGGAATACCCGTAGCTGACCTGCCCGCGCACGGTGAGGTATCCGGCGAAGCGGGTGGCGATGACCTCGCCCGGGGCGGGTATCTCCTCTACGCGGTCCACCTGTTGGGGCAGGCGCAACCCGCCGAACACGTCGTGAAGAATCTCCCGCGCAGGGGTCGAATCGGGATAGACTTTCAGCCTTTCATAAGCCAGGCTGCCTCCGGCGGTGACTCCGAACGTGGCCTTGAGCGGCCCTACCGGAGCGCTGCCGGAAGCCGACGCGTCCGCGTTGCCTTGCAGCAGCAGGCGCACCATCAACTGGTTCGCGGCGGGTTGAAGATTGCGCGTCTTGGTGAGGTCGAGTCCGGGCTCCGGCCAGACAAGCTCGATCTGGTGGATGGCTTCGACCTTACCCGAAAATCCGATTTTGACGGTGCCAGCGCCTCCGAGTTCCACGGAGCGGGTGGAGCCTACGCCGACCCTCACATCGGCGATGCGATCGATCGATTTGTCAAAGATGCCGTTGGCATCGAAAATCTTCCGCCACGCGTCCTGGTCGGAATTGAGTTCTAACTGACCATCCCCGTTTAGGAAGGACCGCTTGAACGTTTGCGCGGAAACCGGTAGTTGTAGCATTTGTGCCCTCCAGAAGCGCGAACCAGCATATCAGGGCGGACGGGCAACCGCATCCGGATTGTGACGGTTTTTTGTCGGTCCGACGGCGGCGCGTCTGGCACAATGGTGGCGAGGGATGCCCAACACCAAGATCGTCGCCACACTGGGTCCGGCGACGGATGCTCCCGGAATTCTCGATCAACTCCTTGCCGCGGGGGTCGATGTTTTCCGCCTCAACGCTTCGCACGGAACCCAGGCGGAGCATGCCGCGCGCATCGCGGCGGCAAGAACGGCGGCAGCGGCGGCAGGCGCGCACGCCGGAATCCTGTTGGACCTGCAAGGGCCCAAGATCCGCCTGGGGCGCATTGTGGGAGGCGGTTGCACGCTGCGCGCCGGAAGCGCATTCACCATTACGACGGAAACGGTGACCGGAGATTGCGAGACGGCGTCCACCGGCTACGCGCGCTTCGCCGAAGACGTGCAGCCGGGCGACCGTATCCTGCTGGCGGACGGCACCGTGGAACTGCGGGCAGTGGCCAGCGACGGCGTGCGGGTGCGCACGGAAGTGGTTACCGGCGGCCCCATTGCGGATCACAAAGGGATCAACCTTCCCGGCGTGAAAGTGAGCATCCCTTCACTCACCGAGAAAGACCTGGCCGACCTGCACTTCGGACTGAACGCGGGCGTGGACCTTGTGGCGCTGTCCTTCGTGCGCTCCGCCGACGACGTGCAGCAACTGCGCAGCCGCCTGGGAGGCCGCCCGGTGACGATTGTCGCCAAGATCGAAAAGCCGGAAGGCTGGGAGAACATCGACGCGATCCTCAAGGTCACCGACGGCGTGATGGTGGCGCGCGGCGACCTGGGGGTGGAAACGGCGCTCGAAAAGGTGCCGCGCATTCAGAAGTCGATCATTCGGAGGGCGCGGCGGAGCGGCCGTTTCGTGATCACGGCCACGCAGATGCTGGAATCGATGGTGGAGCGTCCGACGCCGACCCGTGCCGAGGTGAGCGACGTTGCCAACGCGATTTACGACGGCACCGACGCGGTGATGCTTTCGGCCGAGACGTCGGTGGGAAAGTATCCGGTGGAGGCGGTGCAGGTTATGGGCCGTATCGCGGGCGAAAGCGAGGAGTCCATCCGCCGGAAAGGATTTCAGGACCCGCCCCACGCCCCCGAGCCGACCGCCCCGGAAGTGCTGGCCGACGCCGCCTATCACGCCGCGCGCGATTCGGGAGCCGCGGCGATCGTGGTGTTCACTTCCACCGGTTCGAGCGCGCGCCTGGTGTCGCGCTACCGGCCTCCGGTCTGTATTTTCGCCATCACGCCGCACGACACGACGGCGCGGCAGTTGGCGGTGAATTACGGGGTGACGCCGATCCTTGCTCCCGACGTTTCCAATACCGACGAGATGCTGGCGTTGATGGATCGGGTTATGGTGGAGGATGGACACTTGCAGCAGGGCGAGTTAGTGGTGTTTCTCGCGGGTCAGCCGGTGGGCAGGCCCGGCACCACGAACCTGATGAAGCTGCACCGCGTGGGTGTGGGTTGATGCTCTGCTACATTGGGATGGCAAGGTGCGCGGGAAAGTTCTGATCGTGACGGGATCCTCCGGGATCGGCGCCGTGGCGGCAAAGATGAGCGCGGCGGCGGGCGCCCGGCTGGTGGTGGCAACCGCGGATGAAGCATCGGGAATCGAGCTGCAGGCCGAAACCGGATGCGAGCTGTGGACCGGCGATTTGACCCAGCCGGGGTCGGCCGGTTCGGTGCTCTCCCATTGTCTTTCGCGCTTCGGGCGCGTGGATTGCCTGTTCAACGTTGCCGGGTTGAGCGGCCGCCGCTATGGCGACGGGCCGGTCCACGAGTGTACAGACGAGGGATGGGAAATTACTCTCTCGTATAACCTGGAGATTCTGTTTCGCATGTCGCGTGCGGTGGTGGGTCGCATGTTGGAGCAGGGGCCGGACGAAAACGGCGTGCGCGGGTCGATTGTCAGCCTGGGCAGCGTGCTGTCGGAGACGCCAGAAGCGCGCCACTTCGGCAATCATGCGTATGCCGCGGCCAAAGGCGCGGTGGTGTCGATCAGCCGCTCGATGGCCGCCTACTATGCGCCCCTGGGCATCCGCGTGAACGTGGTGGCGCCGGGCATGGTGCGCACGCCGGCGAGCGAGCGCGCCCCGGCATCGGCCGAACTCACCGAATTTCTCCGCCGCAAGCAGCCGCTGAGCGCAGGCCTGGTGGAGGCGGAGGATGTGGCGCGCGCGGCTTTATTCCTGCTGGGAGACGAAGCACGCGCCATTACGGGCAGCGTAGTTTCGGTGGATGGCGGCTGGAAAGTGACGGGGGTCTGATGGTTATTCTGGGGATCGATATCGGCGGCGGGCAGGTGCGAGCGGGAATGGTGGACGAAACCGGGGCCCTCCTCGCTTCGCGAACGATTCCGACGCCGCCGGACCTGGATTCGTTTGCTCCAGCGCTGCAGGACGCAATCCGCTGGCTGATGGAAGCCACCGAACTGCCGGCCGGCGTCGGCATCGGGTGCAAGGGTGTGATCAATCCGGACAGCACGCGCGTGGAAATTCTGCCGGGCACGCTGCATTACCTGGAAGGGCTGCGGCTGACCGACCTGGTGGGGCTTCCGCTGGACGTTCCGGTGTTTGCCGACAACGACGCGCGCGTGGCCATGGCGGCCGAACTGGTTTGGGGCGCGGCGCACGGGCACGAGAACGTCGCGATGCTCACGCTGGGAACCGGCGTGGGCGGCGCGGTGGTGGTGAACGGGCGCCTGCTGCGCGGCCACAACGGCATGGCCGGGCAGTTGGGGCATCTGACGGTGGAGCCCGACGGCCCCATGTGCGTTTGCGGGAACCGCGGATGCCTCGAGACGGCATTTTCGGCGCGCGCGATGGAAGGGGAGGCCTGGTCGGCCGTACATCGCGGCTGCTCGTCGGTGTTGACGCGCCTGTTTCGCGAACAGCCGCAGCTAGCCACCTGCCGCACCATTTTCCAGGCGGCCCGCGAGGGCGATTCGCTGGCGGAATCGATTGTGACGCGCGCGATCTCGCGGCTGGCGGCGGCAATTGCCGGGTTGCTCCACATTTTCGACCCGGAAGTGATGATCATCGGCGGTCCGGTGGCGGATGCGGGCGCGGACCTGCTGGTGCCGCTCCAGGAGCAGGTGTGGAACCGGTCCCGCGGGCTGCTCGGGCGGGATGTGCCGCTGGTGGAACAGAAGGTAGCGGACAAATCCGGAATCGTGGGCGCGGCCGGGCTGGTGATGGCACCGCGGCCGTGAAAGGTCAGCGGCTCAACAGGGAATCTCGCAATTTGAGGTACCACTCGGCGCCCCAGGGCCGGGGCGTGAAGATGGAATTGAATCGCCACAGGTTCAGCGCCCGCGTGAGCAGATTCCCTTCGAGTGACCGGTCGAGCGCCACATCCTGAAGCCCGTTGCGATAAATGAAGGCGCGCACGGTGTTGAGCGGGGCGGGGGCAGATTCGCGCAGGGCCAGCAAGGCCGAGGCATCCGCGCCGGCATCGGGAGCGGGCAGCCGGACGGCGCCCGGTTGCGCCGGCAGGTCCGGATAGAGCGCCTGTCCGACCCGCACTTCCAGCGGGCGGATGGTCCAATCGCCCATCTTGAGTTGCACCTCCAGGCGGAAGCGGCCCGGATGCACATCGGGCGGAATCCAGATATCGAGCAGATACAGGCGGGTGGTCTGGCCCTCGATCTGCTCGTCGGGATCGGGCACCACTCCGAATTCGGGCAGGCGGGTGAGTTCCACGAGCCTGTCGGGAATCCAGCCTTGCGCGGTCTTGACGAAGTGCTCCCGGTACATCGAGACGCGGCAGGCGTCTACCGGGTTGGTCACCACGTACAGCAGGTAATTCTGGCCTTCCGGCACGGAGACTGCAACGTGAAAAGTGGCGTGGCCGTTGCGGCCCACTGCCGGGGAAAGGATTTCGCGCGGCAGCAAAGCTCGGTCGGGGGCGACCACGGCGCCGTAGGGATCGACGCGGTGAAATTCGGAAAACACCTCGACGGACTGCGCGCGCGCGGCGGCAGCGGCGAGAAGCAGGGCGGCAATGTAGATGAGGCGGCCTATGAAATCTATCCTACCCGAGCGCGGCGGACCGCTTGCGCATCCGCGTGCGATGGTCTAGTTTTTGAGAGGAAAGGAGCCGCAAATGGAAATTCCGGCAGCGGAGGCGGCTTGGTTGAGGCGGCACCTGGGAACTCCTGGCGCGGATCCCGAAGCAGTGGCCGCCCGGGTGCGGCGTGAGCCCCGGCGCGTGTCGTCGCTGATCGGGGGCCTGGGGGCCGATACCGCCCCCGTGCGATTCGGATCGTCCAAGGTTCTTCGCGTGTTGAGCGAGACCTCGCCCGCGGCGCTCTATCCGCGCTTCGATTTCTTCGCAATGCAGCTCGACTCGAAGAACAGCTTTCTTGCCTGGGATGCGCTGCGCGTGGTGGCGAACCTGGCGGCTGTGGACGGCGAAGGGAAAGTAGAGCGGCTGCTCGGCCGCTACCTCTCTTTTATCGCGGGACCGCAAATGATCGCGGCGGCGACGGCCATCGCCGGAGCGGCAACCATCGCCCTTGCGAAGCCCGCGCTGGCGGGGCGCATCACGGCGGCGATTCTCGGCGTGGAGCGTGCCGAATATGAGACCGATGAGTGCCGGAACGTGGCCATCGGGCACGCCATCCAGGCCCTCGACCGCATGTTCCCGGTCATCGCGGACCGGGACGGGGTCCTCGAATTTGTCCGGCGGCAGGCGGCAAATCCGCGAAGCGCCACGCGCAACAAGGCGGCGCGGTTTCTCAAGAAGAGGACAACCTGATCAGCGCGCCGGACTGGCTGCCGGTACCGGCTGCCGACGCGATGACGCGTAATCGCCGGCTGAAAAACCGGACGGCACCACGACATTGATCTGATAAAGGCCCGCGCCCACGAGCCCTGCCCAAAGCACCTGGGCATAAAAGTTGCAGGACACTGCCTGGCAGCGCGGCGGCGGAGGGATAGTTCCCTTCGGCGGCTCCGGTGCCGTTGAGTTGGATGCGCCGGCCGAGTTGGTCACCGAGACCATCACTGTGCCGGCGGAAGAATCGGCGGGGGCGAGGATGTTCACCTGGCCGGGGGTCACGAAGTAGGGAAATGCAGCCTTGCCGTTCACCAGCACCTTGACGGCTCCGAGCGTGGTGGGGAGCATGCCGTCCACGATGTCCGCGGGCTCGATCGTGCGCGTAGTGGCGGAAAAATTCGAGCCGTAGATCGCGATCCAGGAGCCCGGCGAGATTCCGGCCGTGCCGCTGGCGGCATTGGACACACCACCCGATTGGACCGTCGGCAGCGCGGCCGGCCGCGGGAGCAGTTTCACGTCAGCGTGATCTCGCCGGCATAACCGCTCGCCGTTGTGGTCAGGGCCAGGAGCATTCGATTCTTGTTAGACGCGCTGTTATAGACGCCGTCGTTGCTGTTGGTGGTGTCGCGATTCGCGGTCCGCGTGCTGTAGGGACGCGAACGTGAATGTGGATGGTGCGCCCGCCGTACCAGCCGGGGTAAATCGTCTGGAAGCGGACCTGTCCATTGTCGCCGGTCACCTGGTGAGGTCGAGAGGGTTGCGCGGAGTTCCGTGAGGGAAAGAACAGGGTGCCGGCGGCGGCCCCACCAGGAGGGCCGGCGTGCGGCGTCGATCGGACAGTCGCGTAAAAGATAGAGACGGCTTCGAGCGGCTGTTTCGCGACAGAACTCCGCTCGTCATCCTGATAGGCTGAAGCTGTTGTGGCACTGATAACAACGGTTGTCGTCGTTCTGGCGATCGTCGCGCTCCGTCTCTTCCTGCCGCCGGTAATCGGTTTGGTGAGTCTGTCCAGCCGGTTCGGGAAGCGCACGACGATCGTTCTTTGCTCGATCGCCGCGGCCGTTGCGGCAGTTGTGATTGTGCTGTCGAGACGCTAAAGAACCTGGTTTGCCAGGTGCGGCTGATTTAGACTGAGACATGCGCCGCCTCTGGTGCGCTTGCGCGTATTTCACGTTCGCCCTTGCGCCCTCCGGAAACTGCCGGGCAGCGGGACCGGTTTGGACTGCCGTGCTGCGCTCGGGAGATTTCATTATCGGCGCCGATCTCCAAAACCTGAATATGCGGCATAAGTGGGCATGGAGATTCAGCGCAGGCGTGTTTGAGATTGCAGTAAAAAAGACCTCAATCCCGGTTCGGGCACCGCAATGCCGGTCTGAGTATCTGATTCTCAGGATGCCAATGTACTATCCCGAAAACCCCGCCCAGGCGACGACAGCGGACCGGCAGGCGGTCTACGATGCGCTCGTGAAAATCCAAAGAACAGGCGCCGGTGCCCTGAAGATCCGTTTCGATGCGCTCTGGTACTCACGCCAGGGGCCGTCGGGTCCTGATCTGACGACGTGCAATATCTATTTCACGCTTCCGCTCGCGAAGGATGCCGCGGGGGTGTTGCCATAGTGCGGTCAGTTCTCCGTGGGCACGCGTTCTATGTGCTCGATGACTACGATCCCGACCGGCACGTTGCGGCGTTCCAGCTTCAATCCCAGCGACTCCCGGAGCGCCGTAAAGAGGTTGGCTTCGGGCGCGGCGGGACTGCCGGCACCTGAGGCCGCCGCAGAAGTGCTGCCGTCAACTGGCCGCGGTTCGAATGCCGGATCCGGCGCCCAGGAGAGATCGATGCCGTATTTTCCCGTGAGCCCGGTAACATCCTCCACCGGCCCGTACCCTCTACTGGAAAGCAGCCTGGCCAGTGTTGCCATGGTCATGACCCCTTTGAGCCGGCCATGGCCGGCAAATCCAAACATCATCGAGCCCTGCGGGAGCTTGCCCATGAAATTGGTCTTCGAATCGTCCTCCTTGAACTTCGGGCCGTTCTTATCGACCACGAGCACATAGCTCGAACGCAGACGATTCTCCCTGCGGGCGACGAGTTTGAACCGGTCGGCCAGCAACGCCTGAAGCATGGCGGGGAGCTGATCCCGGGTGGCACCATCCGGAATTTTGGCGGAGATCTCGAAGCAATCTGTTTCCAGCCACGAAGGTCCTTCGATCTGGTCCATCTTTACGTTGAAGGCCTGCATCAGGACCACGCTGAGGGGCACACCCCTCAGCGCCAGAATGCCAATATCCAGGGAGCTGTTGAACTGGCACCGTTCCGCCCGCTTGACGGAAGCCACTTCGAACTTCGGTTCAATCGGGGTGTTCTGGGCATTCGCAAGGAAGGCCGCGGCAATAGCGATGAGGAGCACAACGATTGTTTTCACGGGCGCGATCTCCCCTACATAGTATTACGCGCGCCCGTTAGCATCACGGAACGTCGAGCTATGCGAAGGCTTAACGCAGCCGCGCCGGTAGCATATACTAATTCAGCCCGGGCGGCGGCCTGCCAGCATTGGGGCGGTCTTGTTCCGGCCGGGGAAAGAAGGGAACTATGTCGGTTCACAGGATGGCTTTCGGCCTGGTCGTAACAATGTTTACTTTAGCCCTGGCGAGCCCAGCGGCTGCTCAGACTCTCTACGGTTCCTTGACAGGGAATCTGACGGACGCAAGCGGCGGCGTTGTGCCGAACGCGAAGGTCGAGGCGCTCAACGTAGGAACCGGAATCACCAAAACGGCCTCGACCGATGAGCGCGGCGGATACTCCTTCAATGATCTACAGCCGGGCACCTACAAGGTGACTTTCACCGCGCAGGGCTTCAGCACGCGCGCCGTGGAGAACGTAGCCATCACCCAGAACACGACCCTGCGCCTCGATTCGGCGCTATCGGTGTCGCAGATCCAGGAGAGTGTGACCGTCAACGCGTCGGCGGTTACGTTGCAGACTGACCGCGCGGACATCAACAACGTGATCCGGGCCAGTCAGGTGGTGGATCTCCCGCTGATCAACTCGCAAGGCCGGAACTTCCAGGGACTCTACAAGATTCTTCCGGGGTTCACACCTCCCGGCGAGGTCCACTCGGATTCGGGCAACCCGCAGCGATCGATGGCGACGCAGGCCAACGGGATGCCGCAATCGAACAACAACACCAGGGTGGATGGAGCGACCATCAGCCACCCATGGCTTCCGAGAATCGTGGCCTACGTGCCCCCGGTGGAAGCCGTCGAGACGGTGAACATCGTGACCAACAGCTTCGATGCCGAACAGGGCATGGCGGGCGGGGCCGCGGTGAATGTGAGCATCAAGTCGGGAACCAACGATTTCCACGGCGCGGCTTGGGAGTACCACAACAACAGCGCACTCAAAGCGCGGAACTACTTCTACTGCCTGTATTCCTGCACCGGCGATCCGAATCGCGCTCCCAAGGACCTCCAGAACCAGTTCGGGGGGGCGATCGGCGGGCCGATTCGAAGGAACAAGCTGTTCTTCTTCGCCGATTGGGAGCGCACGACACGGCGGCGTGCCGTGACCGCATTGCGCACAGTCCCCACGGCGGCGATGCGCCAGGGCAACTTCAACGGTACGGGCACGACGATCTACGACCCCAACACCGGCGCCGCCAATGGGACCGGGCGCACGCCTTTCCCCGATAACTCCATTCCGGGCGACCGGATGGACTCGGCCTCAACTTACATGCAGAACCTGATTCCGGCGCCCAATCAGTCGGTGTTTCCCAATAACTACCTGGCGGTGGGACGTTACACAGCGCTGCGAGACAACGTGGATTTCAAGGTCAACTACAACCCGACCGTGAAGCTGCAATTGTTCGGCCGCTACAGCTTCTCCCCGTACGAATTCTTCGACCCGCCTTCGCTTGCAGAGGCGGGCGGAGATGCCACGGGTGGCGGACAGCCGGGACGCGCGCCGGGGCTGATCCAGACCGCGGGCATCGGCGGGACCTACGCCGTCTCGCCGACCGTGCTGCTCGATGCCAACGTCGGCTACACGCGCCTGGCGATGAGCGCACAGAACATCGATCTCGGAACGAACTACGGGCTCGACGTGCTCAAGATTCCGGGGACGAACGGGGCGGATTACCTGCAGAGCGGATATCCCCGCTTCACGTTCAACACGTTCTCGAACATTGGAAACCCGAACGTGTCGAACCCGTTCCAGTTCCGCGATCCGCAGTACGTGGCGGTCACCAACCTGGGAGTGGTCAAAGGGGTGCACTCGCTGCGGTTCGGTTTCGAATACAGCAAGTACGACATCAATCATTTCCAGCCCCAGGCCTCCAATGGGCCGCGCGGCGGTTTCAACTTCAACGGCGGCTCGACCTCGTTGAATGGAGGGGCATCCACCACCGGCTACAACAGTTGGGCCGACTTCCTGCTGGGCCTGCCGCAGACCATGGGGAAGGACGTGCAGTATCTGAACCCGGCCACGGTGCGCATGCCCTCGTTCGGACTGTACGCGCGCGACAGCTGGCAGGTTAACCGGAAACTGACAGTGAACTACGGCCTCCGCTACGAGTTCTATCCGCCGCCGCGCCGCGATCACTGGGCGGGAGAACGCTACGATCCGAATACGGACATGGTCTACCGCGGCGGATACGATGTCGGCAAGGGCCAGATCGCGCCGCGCCTCGGCATCGCGTACCGCATGAACGACAAGACCGTCGTGCGTGTGGGCGCGGGCATCAGCGTCGACCCGGATTCGTTCCGCTATCTTCGGGACGACTACCCGGCCACCATCTCGACGCAGTACTCCGGCGCAACCAGTTTCCAGGCGGCCGGCACGCTGCGTACGGGCATTCCCGCCGTCGTCGGGCCGGACCTGAGCCTTACCTCTTTCCCGCTGCCGCTGGCGGTGGGCACAACCACCTTCCCGCAGGAGTACCACCGCGGCTACGTCGAGAGCTGGAATTTCACGGTGCAGCGCGATGTGGGCGCCGGGCTCAATATTCAGGCGGCTTATGTCGGCAGCCGCGGCGTGCGGCAGACGGTGAATCAGAACATCAATGCCGGCGGTCCAGGCGGCGGAAACAACGGGCGCGCGCTGTATCCCAAGTTCGGGCGCATTTCCAACATCACCTATCACACGCCGTTCGACACCACCGAATACGACGGGTTCCAGTTTCAGGCAACCCGGCGCGTCGGGTCGTCGATGCTGGGTGTCTCTTATACGTTTTCGAAATCGATCTCCTGGGGTGACGACACGGATTCGGGCCTGACCTGGAACTGGGTTCCGATGCTCTATCGGAACCGGGCCGTGGCCGGATTTGACCGGACCCATAACTTACAATTCTACGGAGACGTGGAATTGCCGTTCGGGCCCCGGCACCAGTTTGCCAACCACGGAATCGCGGCGGCAATCGCCGGCGGCTGGCAGGTGAACTGGATCCTGAGCAGGATGAGCGGCACGCCGTTCAACGTGGCAAGCTCGGGCACCTCGGTGAACGCGCCCGGCAATACGCAGACCGCCGATCAGATCAAGGACGATGTTCAGATGCTCGGCGGCCACGGTGTCGGACAGCCCTACTTCGATCCGCTGGCCTTCAAGGCGGTCACGGAGGTGCGGTTCGGCAGCAGCGGCCGCAATATTCTTCGCGGACCAGGCGTGTTCAACGTGGACGGCAGCCTTTTCCGCAACTTCCAAATGACGGAACGGTTCCGGCTACAGGTCCGGATGGAGATGTTCGGGGTGACGAATACGCCGCAGTTCTCGAATCCCGGCGCTAACATATCGAACATGTCTTTGAATCAGGACGGCACCGTGCGGGCGCTGGGCGGATACACGGAGATCACCGGCGCGAGCGGAGAACGGCAGATCCGCTTCGCCGCGAAGTTTTCTTTTTAGTGAGGAACCCACCGTGCCCGCCGAAACGGTGGGCACGCAGTTTTACTTCACCTGGAAGAAACGAATCCGTACGCCGCCGGCGCCCATATCCAGCGTGCCCACGAAGACGCCAGAGTTCAGCCACTCGTACGGGCCCTTCGGAGCCTCGAAGACCGGCCTGGTATAGAGCCTCGCGCCCGAGCCGTCAGGAAGCGTCATGGCCTTGTTCACAACATTGATCATCGTGCCGTCCTCGGCTTGAAGGAAATAGTCCGCCGAAATCGTGCCCCATCCGTTCGAAAGGTGAAGCTGGTAGTCCCAGCCGCCGGGTACGACTTTGCCCTTGAGTTTCGGGCCTGCGACCGTGCCCCCGGTAATCGGGATGAAATTGCGGATTCCAAAAGGCGTTTGTCCAACGGAGACGCTGCTGCCCAGCGTCACACTCTCCTCGAAGACGAACTCCAGCTTAGGCGTCGCGCTTTCGGCCGGAACCGTTCCGAGCGGTGAATTGTCGAGGGCCGGCGGCGCGCCGCGCCCGGGTTGTGCGGGCGGGGAGGGAGCAGGGCTCTCGGATGAAGGCGGCTGCGCCATCAGGCTCGCGGCCACAAGGCCGAGAACGGCTCCCGCTCCGACAATCGCCTGCATAGATTTCGAGAAGCTCACGTTCGTCATAGGATTACCTCCGCGGCCGTCACTTATTTTAGGCGTTTGCGGGCCGCATGGAGAATTTTTTGTGTGTGTTCGGACAGAACGCGGTGTAATGCTCTTTCGCCGGCGGTACACTATCCAGACGAAACGCACTCGGAGGTAACATGCTCAACTTGATGACCGCAACGCCCACACAACTGAAACAGCAAACGGACCCGTACCTGGCGAAGCTCTCGCCCGCCCAACGTCAATGGGCCGAGGGTGTGGCCCGTAAACTCGCCGCGTCGACCGCCCCATTCAATCTCAGCAACATCCGCTCGGAAGCGGGGAACGTGCCCGGGCCATTGCCGACCGGCCAGCCGGCGGAACTGGTGGTGATCGCTATCATCGCAATCCTGATCTGTCTGCTGGTTCCGGCCGTGCAAAAAGTCCCGAGCGCGCCGCAACAAACCGCCCCGCAGACGCGGTACCGGCAATTGGTGGAGATGCTGTCCAGCGTGCTCCAGAAGATGAATGATACGCAGAAGACGATCGCCCACAACATCGGGGGCTAGCGGCTCTATTCATACCGCAGCGCTTCGGTGGGGTTGAGGCGCGCGGCGCGATTGGCGGGGAGGATGCCGAACACCAGGCCCACCGCGCACGAAACTCCGAACGCCACCACGACGGCCACCGGAGAGATCGGGATGCGGATATCGGCGAACAGTTGTACGCTCAGCGGAATGGACACGCCGACCAGGATTCCCAGCAATCCGCCGCTGAGGCTGATCAGGATCGCCTCGGTCAGGAACTGAAGGAGCACCGTTCGCGCGGAAGCGCCGACGGCCAGGCGCACGCCGATCTCGCGCGTCCGCTCCGTCACCGTCACCAGCATAATATTCATGATCCCGATACCCGAGATCACCAGCGTGATGGCGGAGACCAGCACGAGCACCAGCGAAAGAATCAGCGAGATGTTCTTGGCAGCGTTCAGAATCGCCGTCAGAGTCTCCACCCGGTAGCTGGCGCCGGCGCGGTGGCGCGCGCTCAGGATCTCCTTCACACGCGCGGCCACGCGCTCCACTTCGAGCGGTGAACGAACCTGCACGTACATGGGGTCGATGCGTTCCACCGGGGTGAAGTAGCGGAGCACGGTGATGGGGATCAGAATCGTGTCGCGCTCCACTTCGGACTGGCCGAACGTCTCCACTTTTTCGCGGAACGTGCCGATCACGGTGAACTGGAGTCCGTACAGCCGGATCACCTGGTTAACGGCAGCGGCGCGGCCGCCGAACATCTTCAGCGCGAGTTGCTCGGTCAGCAGGGCTACATGATGGCGGAGCGCGATATCGCCCTGGTCCAGAAAGCGGCCCGATCCGGTAATGATGTTGCGCACCGGCTGATAGTGCTCGTCGGTGCCGATGACCTTCACATCCTGCTCCTTGCCGGCGATCAGGATCCGGTCGAAGTTGGACATGACGCCGGTGGCGGCCACAATGTCCGAACTCAATTCGCGACGGACTGCTTCGACGTCGGCCATCTTGACGTAGTCCGCCGCGGCGGCGGCCGAATCCGGTCCTGCGGAGACGTAGTAAGCGAAGATGATGTTGGAGCCGATGCCTTGCACCTGCTCCAGAATGTAGTCCCGCGAGGTGAGCGAGATGGTGACCACAAGGATGACTGAGGCGGTGCCGATCACCATGCCGAGGCCGGTCAACATCGAACGGACAGGGTTGGCCCTCAGGGCTTGAGCGCTGAAACGGAGGGATTCGGCAAGGAACACGCGTCAGCCGCCCTGTGTCTGGCGCAGGAGCTTCTCGGCGGCGGACCGGGGCGGGTCGTCGGGAGTCAACGTAGAACTCAAGTATCGCTTGAGCAATTCGCGTGCAGTTTCAAGATTTGTATGCTGTTGTATGTACAAATCCGCTTTGATGAAGAGCAGCCGGGGCGCGTCGGGGGCGATTTTTTCGGCCTTGGCGATGCTCTGGTTAGCCTCCTGATACCGGCCCCGCTTCATGAAGAACCGAGCCAGGTCGAAAATGCGTCCCACCTGTTGCGGCGATGCTTCGACCGCCCGGCGGAGGTGCTCCTCGGCGCTCGAAAACTGTTTGCGGTCCTCGTCCAGCTTGGCCTGCGCCCAAAAGCCCTCGGCGGGGTCGATTTCCGCCATCCTGGCCGCCAGGGCCTGCGCCTTGTCGAAGCCGCCGCCGAGGAAGCCGGGGGCCTCCAGGTAGTATTCGAACAAGTCGCTCATTGCCTCCAGGTTGCGAGGCCCGAGTTGAACCGCTTTCTCGAAATTCTGGCGGGCTTTCGAGGCGTGTCCCGGGGCGGTCAACACGCTGGACGTTTCGGCGCGGCGTCCCCAGGCGCGGCCGAGCCAGAGATAAGCCTCCGAACTCGCCGGCGCGCCCTCCACAGCTTTCTCAAGCACTTCGGTGGATTTCTTGTACTCACCGAGCATGTACAGGCTCTTGCCGATCCACAGGTTCACTTCCGGACTCTTCTCCGGGAGGGCCTGCAGTATTTTCAGGCTGCCGTCGAAATCGGTGCGATTGTAGAGCTTTCGCGCCTGGTCGAGATCAGCCCCCGCGGCCATCAATAATGTCGAAAAGAGAAGCAGCCCGTATTTCACACCGAACTCCCAACTAGTTCTGTAGTTTCATCTTAACTCAGCGATTCCTGCTTCATAGATGAGTACGGACGGGGACAGGTTTCGGTTTTGCCAAAACTCACGACGACCCCGGCGGTGGTACCGGAATGGCTCGGGTCGTAGTACCATCCCAATCTGAATGGGCCTGTACTTTCCGAAGACAACTTGCGATACCAGAATAAGTGTGCGCGAAACCACACGGTTGCTTTGTACCGGCGACCCGAAACGGTCTATCATCAGGCTCGCGCTACGGGATTGAGACGATTCGATGACCCAATATCTTAAGCTTGCGCTGTGCCTCACCTGCTTGCCGCTGATGCTCCTCGGCAGCACTGTGACATTTGTGAGTGGCGGCGACCCAACCGGACTCACACAGTGGAATAACGTGATGGGTCCCGGAGTGCCGAACGTGGTGATTGCGCCGGAAAATGCCTGGCAACCGGCGATTGACGGCGCACAATGGGTTTCGTACACGAATTCGGGGGTGGGAGGCGTCATTGCGCCGGATGCGGGAACTTTCGGTGCACTCGATCCGGTTCCCACCGCCAGTTTCTTCATCCAGTTTCTCCTGCCGAACGCGATCAACACCGGCGGAGTGACGGTTTGGGCCGACGACACCGCTGCCGTTTATCTCGTTGACAATCCGGCGCTGCCAGTGTTGTTGTTCGCGGCCAATACCGGGGCCACCGTGGATCACTGCGCGCCCGGTCCGATCAGTTGCGAACCAGCTAACGGCGGCTTCGTCAACCTGTCTGGCCTCTCGGCGGGTACCCACGCCCTGCGCATCGATGCCTGGCAATTAGGCGGGCAGAGCTTCGGAGTCCTGTACACAGGCAGCATCGAGTCGGTGCCGGAACCCGGAACGCTCGCCTGTTTGAGCGCGGGACTTGGGTGTCTGGTCTTTTGGAAGAGATTCCGGAAAAGTCCGAAATAGCGGCTGACGCGTCCGCTGTTGCGCTAGAAGCGAGATCAGGAAAGCCAATTCCGTCGTCTTGCCCGCGCTTGCGGCCGGCGAGTTGGTTTGAATCGTTCGACCCACGGATGTCCTGGGCCCAATAAGAATTTAAAGAACTGTGATAACTTTTTCCTTTCCCTGAGTCTTCCTGCGTGCGACAGTCGTTTAGGGAAGTATTCAAGCGTATGACCCACTTGAAATTAGTTATCTGTTTGCCGGCGCCGCAATCCCAACGTGCGTTTTTGCTAAGTTGCTACGTACGAGAAGCCCATCGATGGTGACGACGTGATTGGGTACGCAACCAATGCTCGCCGAAGCCGTCGCCGTGGCGTGTCCGCCCGGCTCGTTACTCTCGCTTGGTGCGCATCGTTGACGCATACGCTCTCAGCTCAGGAATTCAGGGCGCTGGGAGATATTGTTACCGGATATCCGTATGAGTCTGTTCCCCGATGGAGCGGCGGAGCGCTGATTGCCATTTCCGGCAATGCTTCGGTTTCGCCCGTGGTGCTCGTCTTCGACGCCGGCGGACGCCAGACCGCGTCGATCCCGGTAACCATACCCCAAGCCAATCGGGTCCTGGTCCGCCGGGCAGCGCGCGGTATCGACGGGTCCGTTGCCATCTGTGGTTCGGCCACCGACCCGGAAGGCCATGTCGCGAGTTTTCTTATGGTAGCCTCGGCCGACGCAAAGATCCACAGCATCATAAGACTCGAGCCCTATAACGCAAGCGCGGTCACGGTGGCGCCGGACGGAACGCTCTGGATGAAGGGAACCCAGGTGGATGGGATCAAGCGGGCACTCAGCCAGACTCAGAGGGGAATCATTCGCCACTTCGATATTTCCGGCAAACTTCTGGCGGAGTTCCTGCCGCAGTCCACCCTGAAAACGAAGAACCTCCTGCTTGGCATCGATGAACTCGCTTCCAGCACTACCCGCGTCGGATGGTATCTGGGCCGGAACGCCGCGGGGTACTTCGAGGTTGAGGGCGGCCGGTTGGAGCGATACCCACCGATTGACGCGGAGGGTACGGACACCGGCGTGACTGTCTCCGGATTGACGATTACGGAAGACGGCGCGGTCTTTGTCACGAGGAGCGTCCATGGAAACAATCCGCAACTCTACACGCTTGATCGGAAAGCAGGAAAGTGGACGATCGTCGCCGTACCTGCCGGTGGCGAGCCGGCGGCAACGAGTTGGCTTCTCGGCGGAAGCGGCAACACGCTTGTGTTAAAGACGACAGAGCAGGCCAGCCGGCTGCGGCGTTTTGAAGTTCGTCCGCGATAAGCGGGCGCCGGAATCGGGGGATTATCTATGCGAATTCACGCAGCGGCCGGAGCGATTATTGTTTGTTGTTACACTCCATTGTTATCCCAGATGGCGTCCCCGGCCGTCGAGGTGGCATCGGTCAACGCCCACCAGGGAGAACTTCCCAGGACCGGCGGCACGCTCACAATTTCCGGTCCGAGGATCACCTTTCGCGGGTTCAGCGTCCTGGGCTTGCTGTGGTTTGCGTATAACGTAAGAATCGATCAGATCCCAACCGCCGCCTCGCTAGATCACACGATGTACGATGTCGAGATTCTGGCCGGCGGAGAGCGCGCGCTGACGCGGGATGAGTTCAGGCCATTGGTTCAATCGGTCCTGGCTGATCGATTCAAGCTGGAGGCGCACAGCGAGGCGAGGCCGACCTCGGTTTACGCTCTTGTCGTGGGCAAGGATGGACCAAAATTCAAGGAAAGTGCTCCAGATGCGACGCCGACACGGGAGCTAATTAACGATGGTCATAACTCCGGCGCTCTGGTGCGAAAATCGACTCTGGCGGATCTGGCGTCGCAGATTTCATCCAACGCCGACCTGGATCGGCCCGTTGTGGATGCGACGGGACTCACCGGATATTACGACATCCGGTTGGTGTATTCCTCCCAATACCGGATCACTCCGGACACGCCTACTGCAATTGACATCTTCACTGCCGTCGAGAAGCAGCTCGGGCTCAAACTGGAAGCCCGGACGCTCCCCTTCGATGTGCTCGTCATAGACCACATCGAGAAGCCTTCCCAGAACTGACTACCGGCTTTGTGCAGGGACGAGGCCGACGAAGCGCGTCCGCGTTGACGGCCAACCCTGAATGTGTAATCATTCATCATAGTGAATAAAAATTCAATCGAGGTGGGCGGTCGCGACGTTGCCATGACTCCGAATTCTATTCTGAAGGCCTCATGCAGCGACCTGCTTCGCGACCTCGACCTGACCGACGACGAACTCGCCTATCTGCTGGAACTTGCGGCGCAGGTGAAGCGGTCGCCCGGCGATTACCTGTCGGCGCTCCGAGGCAAGTCGATTGCCCTGCTGTTCGAGAAACCCTCGCTCCGGACCCGCCTGACCTTCGAATTGGCGATCTCGCAGATGGGCGGCTCGTCGGTCTTCGTGGACGGACCGATCGGCGTGCGCGAACCCCTCAAAGACGTTGCCAGAAACCTGGACCGCTGGGTCAACGGGATCGTGGCGCGGGTTTTCGCCCAGGACACGGTGGACGACCTGGCGCGCTGGTCATCGGTGCCGGTGATCAACGCTTTGAGCGACGCCTATCATCCTTGCCAGGCGCTGGCGGACGTGCAGACGATCCAGGAGCGCTTCGGCCAACTGCAAGGTTTGAAACTGACCTTTATCGGGGACGGCAACAACGTGGCGCAGTCGTTGATGCTGACGGCGCTGCGTCTCGGAATGGATTTCGCGTTGGGCTGCCCGGAAGGCTACCTGCCGAACCCCGACGTGGTGGCGCAGGCGGAAGGCCTGGCGGCGCTTTCGGGCGCCTCGCTGCGCATCACGCACGATATGGCGGAGGCCGTCTCCGGCGCGCACGCGATCTATACCGACGTCTGGGCCAGCATGGGGCAGGAGCACGAGGCTATCATTCGCAAGAAGGCCTTCCAGCAATTCCAGGTAAACGATGGACTTTTCGCGATGGCGCGGCCCGACGCGGTGTTTATGCACTGCCTGCCCGCCAAGCGCGGCGAGGAAACGACCGATTCCGTGATGGAGCATGCGCGGTCCGTGGTATTCGACCAGGCGGAGAACCGCCTGCACGCGCAGAAGGCGCTGCTCCTGATGATGTTGAGCTAACCTGATTACTCATATGAATAAACCGAAGAAAGTGGCTCTCGCCTACTCGGGCGGGCTGGATACCTCTGTCATCATTCCGTGGCTGAAGGAAAACTACGGCTGTGAGGTCGTCGCGGTTTGCGGCGATATCGGGCAGGGCGGAGACGAACTCACGGGTCTCGAAGAGAAGGCCCGCAAAACCGGGGCCGGCGAGGTCCACATCGAGGACATGCGCGAGGAGTTCGTGTCCGAATACCTGTGGAAGCTGGTGCGCTCGGGCGGAGTGTACGAACACAAGTATCTGCTGGGCACTTCCATCGCGCGGCCGCTGCTCGCCAAGAAGCAGGTGGAAGTGGCGCTCGCCACCGGATGCGACGCGCTCGCCCACGGCTGCACGGGGAAGGGCAACGACCAGGTGCGCTTCGAGCTGACCTACAAGGCGCTCGCGCCGCAACTCGCGGTGATCGCGCCGTGGCGCGAGTGGGACATCGTCTCGCGCGAGGATGCAATCGAATACGCGGCGAAACACAATGTGCCGATCTCGGCATCCACCACCAAGATTTACAGCCGCGACCGCAACATCTGGCATATTTCGCACGAGGGCGGGGAACTGGAAGACCCGGCCAATGCGGCGCCGGACGGCATCTGGATGCTCACCAAGAGTCCCGCGGAGGCTCCGGATACGCCCGGTGAAGTGACAATCGGATTCGAAAAGGGCGTGCCGGTTTCGGTGAACGGGAAGCGCATGAAGGCTTTCGAACTGCTCGAGGCATTGAACGCCATCGGCGCGGAACACGGTGTGGGCCGCATCGACCTGGTGGAGAACCGCTTTGTGGGGATGAAGTCGCGCGGCTGCTATGAAACACCGGGCGGGTCGCTGATCATGTTCGCGATTCGCGAGCTCGAAGCCCTCACGCTCGATAGGAACACGCTGCATTACAAGCAGCAGCGGGCGCTCGAATACGCGGAGATGGTCTACAACGGCCTGTGGTTCACGCCGCTGCGCGAGGCCCTGGATGCGTTCTTCGAGAAGGTGAGCGAGACCACCACCGGCGAGGTGAAGCTGCGGCTCTACAAGGGCAACATCGAGCCCGTCAGCCGCAAGTCGCCGTACTCGCTCTATTCGCTCGCGATCGCGAGCTTCACTATGGGGGAGAGCTACGACCAGAAGGATGCGCTCGGGTTCATCAACCTGGTGGGCCTGCCGATCAAGGTGCGAGCGCTGAACGCCGGCGGCGGGAAATGAAGCTCTGGGGCGGACGATTCGAAACGGGGCCGTCGGAAGTATTCGAGCGATTTTCGGGATCGCTCGATTTCGACCGGCGGCTGATCGACGCCGACATCCGCGGCTCGCAGGCGTTCGCCCGGGCACTGGAGCGCGTAGGGATTCTGACGGCGGAGGAGCGCGAACGGATCGTGGCGGCGTTCGACGCAATCCTCAAAGAGGCGGCCTCGCCGTCCTTTTACGAGGGCGCAACCGACGAGGACGTCCATACCCTGGTGATCCGCAAGCTCAAGGAGCGCGCCGGCCCGGTGGCCGATAAGATCCACACCGGGAGAAGCCGGAACGAGCAGGTGTCGGTCGATACGCGGCTCTGGCTGCGCGGCGAGTGCGACCGCGTGCGGGCGCTGCTCGGCGGATTGATGCGGGCGCTGGTGGAACTGGCCGGGCGCTATCCCGACGCCGTGATTCCCGGCTACACGCACATGCGGCGTGCGCAGGCGGTGTTGTGGCCGCACTACCTGCTCGCTTACTTCGAAATGTTCGCGCGGGATTGTGAGCGCTTCCGCGAGGCCCGGCGGCGTGCCAACGTGCTGCCCCTCGGCTCGGGCGCGCTGGCCGGCAGCGGCTTCGCCTTCGACCGTCGCGCGATTGCCGAAGACCTCGGCTTCGACGCGATCACGCGCAACAGCCTGGACGTTTCGGGGGATCGCGATTTCGCCCTGGACTTTCTGTATGCGGCCAGCGTGACGGCCATTCACTTGAGCCGCCTGGCCGAGGACTGGATCCTGTATTCGAGCGAGGAGTTCGGGTGGATGGACCTGGGGGACGGCGTGACCAGCGGGTCCAGCCTGATGCCGCAGAAGAAGAATCCGGACTCGCTCGAACTGATTCGCGGCAAGAGCGGCCGCGTGATGGGCTGCCTGACGGCGTTGATGGTGACGATGAAGGGCCTGCCCATGACCTACAACCGCGACATGCAGGAAGACAAAGAGCCGCTGTTCGAAGCGGCGGACCAGATTTCGGGCTCGCTCGAGATGGCCCGCGTGGTGGCGGAATCGGTGACCCTCCATCCGGCTCGCCCGGAAGCGGCGGCGGCGGAAAGCTGGGTCGTAGCCACGGACCTGGCCGAGGCGCTGGCCCGAGCCGGCACGCCGTTCCACCAGGCGCACCAGATCGTGGGCCGGTTTGTCCTGGAGAGCGTGCGAAGCGGAAAGAAACCGGCGGATTGGACGGCGGAAGAGATGCGGCGCTTCGCCCCGGAATTCACGGCGGACCTGGCGGCGTTGCTGGATCCGAGGGTGGGCATGCAGTCGAGGGAGATTGCGGGCGGCACGGGGCCGAAGGCCGTAGCCGCGGCGCTCGCGGAAGCAAGACAACGGCTCGTAGAGATGAACGTATGACCAAGACGTACCGGCAGGGCCAAATTCTGAAGGCGATTCGCAGGAAGAAGATCTTCACGCAGGAGGAACTCGCCCAGGAGCTCCGGGCGCAGGGCATCGCGGCCACGCAGGTGACCCTTTCCCGCGATTTGCGCGATCTGCGCCTGGTGAAGACGCGGGAGGGCTACCAGGAGATGGCCCCAGAGGAAACAGGGCCCGGCTTCACGCTGCTGGCCGGCGAATTCCTGCATGACGTGCTGCGGGCGCAGAACCTGGTGGTGCTCAAGACGTCGCCCGGCCATGCCAATTCGGTGGCCGTGGCGCTCGACCACGAGCAGTGGCCGGAGGTAGTGGGCACCATCGCGGGAGACGACACGATTTTGGTCATCGCGCCCGACAACCCCACCGCCGAGGCGGTGCAGGAAAAACTGCTCGGGCTGCTCGAGCAGGGCTGAGCGGCTCTCGAAGCCGTTTTACGCGGTTGGGCCTCATCCAACCGCATCGATGCCGCCCCTCTATCGAAAACCGTCCACGATCATCAGGTCCACGCCATGGTAGTCGACCTGGGCGTGCAGGATGTAGCGGCCGTCGGGCGATAGCGCCAGTCCGAGGTCGAGCGGTTTTTCGATGCGCGCCAGTTCGGCCGTGTCGCCGCTGGCCAGATCCAGCACCTGGATGGATGACTTGCCGTCGGCATCGGGCGCCGTAGTGCAATAGACGCCCTTCCGGCTCACCGCGTAGTTCACCCGGTACACGGAAGGGAAGACCAGCGTCTCGACGCCGCCCCCCACGGGCCTCGACCAGAGCGTCCTGCGGCTGTCCCCTTTGATGTAGTAAAGGGTGCGCCCATCGGGCGATTCGAGCGGCGCTTCCCCGCCGGCGGTGGTCACCTGGACCGCGTTTCCGCCGCCGGCCGGGACCTTCCATACTTCCATCGTGCCGGACCGGCGGGAACTGAAGTAGACCCATTGCCCGTCGCCGGACCAGCTCGCGTTGGTGTTGTCGGCTTCACCGAACGTCAGCTCACGCAGTCCGTTGCCACGCTCGCCGATGGTGTAGATCTGCCAGGCGCCGGCCCGGTTCGATTCAAATGCGAGTTGATGCCCGTCGGGCGACCAGCGCGCGTTCCGCGCCATGGCGCCGTTGAGGTGCGTCAACTGGACCGGCTGCGCGCCCTGCACGTCGCAGGTCCAGATCTGAACCTCACCGCTCTGGTTGGAGTGAAAGGCGATGCGCTGCCCGTCCGGCGAAAACTGGGGAAACACCTCGCGGTACGAGGAAGCTACCAGCTTCTCGGGCACGCTCAGGTCATTGAGCGCCGTGCGCCAGATGTTTGTGTCCTGCACCTGGAGCACGTAGGCCAGGCGGTGCCCGGAGGGGGAAACCGTGGGACTGAGCGCCCCCATCCCAGCCAGCGCCAGCGGATGCGGCTCGGCCGAGCCGGCTGCCGGCACGCGGTAGAGCTGCGATTGCAGCCCTTCGCCGGACGCGAAAAGAAGTTCGTCCTCGCCCGGCAGCCAGGCGACGGAGGTTGGGGTGTAGCGTCCGGTGTTGAGCCTGGAAGGCCGGCCGTTGGACTCGAACTGGGGATTCAGCGCAACCAGCAGGATCTCCTGGGCCGCGCCGTTTACCCTTAGGAACGCCAGTGTCCGGCCATCCGGCGACACGGCCGGGGTCACGTCGCCCTCGGCCTTTGGCGGGGGGTTCGTCATCTGGCGGAAGGCGCCGTTATCCGCCGAGACCCGAAACAGAGCGCGCGGCTGGCCCGGCGCCCGGGCGCCCGCCACGAAGATCCATTTCGAATCCGGTGTCCAGTCCAGGGCCCCCGAGAAATATCCCTGGTTTCGATAAAACTCTGCGATACGCCGCTCCGGGCCGCCTCGCGCCGGAATCAGAATGACTGCCGTGCGCGAACCTTCGAGGTCGCGCAGAAACGCGATCGTTCTCCCGTCGGGCGACCATTTCGGCCCGCGGTCGAGCGCAGCGTTGGAAGTGAGGCGGGTGGGCAGTCCAGGCCCCACCGGCTTCACATAGATATCGAAATTGTCGCCCTTTTCGCCGTTCCAGGTGAAGGCGAGCTCGCTCCCATCGGGAGAAAAGGAGGGGGAATGCTCCTCGCCCGAATATCCGGTCAGCGGTAAAGCCCCGAGTCCGGATTCGGTATGGGAGGCGGGGAGCAAACGCCACGCCGCCAGGATGGCGAACCCGCAGACCGCAGACAGCGCCAGCAACTGCCACCAATGCATGCGGCCGCCGCGGGATGTAGCCGTGAGGTTGCCGGCGGCGGCATCCTCTTCCAATTCCTCCAGGACCACCCTCACGTCCGCCATGTGTTGAAAGCGCCGCGCGGGATCGCGGCGCAGACAGCGGTGAATGGCGCGGGCCACCTCTGGAGGGAGGTCCTGCCGGAGGCTTCTTGCCGGCGGCGGGTCTTCTCCCGGCTCCACACTGCGCCCGGTAGCCATCCGGTAGAGCACCGCGCCCAGCGCCAGAATATCCGAACTCTCATTGGGCGGAGCCGTGCCGTTGGGCATGGCGAAGTTACGCACCTTCAACAGAGATCCCGGATAGACCACCAGGTTTCGTGCGGACACATTGCCGTGAGCGATGCCGGCTGCGTGCGCCGCCGCCAGGGCCGCGGCAGCCTGGGCGCCAAAATGCAGTACCTCCTGAAACGGCAGTCCCTGAGGCGGAATGAAGCCTTCGAGCGGCACACCGCCAGCCGGTTCGGCAGCCACGTAGTCGATTCCCCGATCCGTGCCCGCGTCGAGCACGGCGGCAATGTGCGGATGGTTCAGAGAGGCTGTAGCGCGAAGGGATTCGGTGAGGGTTCCGGGGGGCAGGATGTGCAATGCGACCAGGCGTCCGAGGCCTCGTTCGCGGGCGTGATACACCTGGCCCGCGCTCTCGCCGACAAACGAAAGGACCTCGTAGCGCCCGAGAAACTCGCCCGGAGAAAGCGGCATTCGTTCACCGTTTCCGGAGTACGTACCGTGCCCAGGCTGCGAAAATCATGGAATGGCGGAGCCGCACCAAAGAAACGACGCGGATCCGCCCTCCTGCGTTACGCAGACACGAGATCCTTGCCGCGTTCCTCGATTCGCACCGCGTCGCGCTGCCCCACTCCCGCATAAACCTGGCGGGGTCGCGCGATCTTCTTTTCCGGATCCAGGAGCATTTCCTGCCATTGCGCCAGCCAGCCGGCAGTGCGCGGAATGGCGAACAGCACCGTGAACTGGTCCGGAGTGAAGCCCATGGCTTCGTAAATGATGCCCGAATAGAAATCGACGTTGGGGTACAACTTGCGCTTGATGAAGTACTCGTCGGAAAGCGCGATGCCTTCCAGGGCGAGCGCCATATCGATCTTCGGATTGCGGCCCGTGACCTCGAACACCTGGTCCGCGGTCTCTTTGATGATGCGGGCGCGCGGATCGTAGTTCTTGTACACGCGGTGGCCGAAACCCATCAGTTTCCGCTTACCTTCCTTCACCTGGGCGATGAAGCCGGGGATGTTTTCCGGAGTGCCGATTTCATCCAGCATACGCAGCACTTCTTCATTGGCGCCGCCGTGCAGCGGTCCGGAGAGCGCGGCAATGGCCGCCGCCGTGGTGACGTACGGGTCGGCGTCCGCGCTGCCCACCGTGCGCATCGTCGTGGTGCTGCAATTCTGCTCGTGGTCGGCATGCAGGATGAACAGCACTTCGAGGGCGCGCGCCAGCACGGGGTTGGCGGCATACTTCGGTTCGGTCCGGCGCCACAGCATGTTCATGTAGTTCTTGGTGTAGCTAAGTTCCGGATCAGGATAGATGTACGGGAGTCCCAGCCGGTGGCGGTAAGCGTAGGCGGCGATGGTGGGCAGCTTCCCGATCAGTCGCGCAATCTGGAGCGCCCGGTTGTCCGCGTCCCGGACGTGGTGGGACTCGGGATAAAACGTCGAGAGCGCAGCCACCGTGCTGATCATGATGCCCATGGGATGGGCGTCGTGATGGAACCCGTCCATGAATTTCTTCAGGTTTTCATGGATCATGGTGTGGCGCGAAATATCGGCTTCCCACTGGTTCAGCTCGGTCTCGGTGGGCAGCTCGCCGCGCAGGAGCAGATATGCGACCTCCAGGAAGGTGCATTTGTCGGCGAGTTGTTCGATGGGGTAGCCGCGATAACGAAGGATGCCGTTGTCTCCATCGAGGTAGGTGACCGCACTCTGGCAGGAGGCGGTGTTCATGTAGGCAGGGTCGTAGGTCATGAGCCCGAAATCGCCGGGGCTCGCTTTGATCTGGCGGAGATCCATGGCGCGGATGGTGTCGCGGTAGATCGGAACGGTGTAGGTCTGGTTGGTCCGATTGTCAGTGATGGTAAGCGTCTGGTTGTCCATGCGTGCATCCTCTTATGCGGGCACAGCGTCAGTTCGGGTCGCTAGTGTGCACGCCGAATTCCATACCAATCTGTCCGAATATTCTACAACTTGTGGAATAAAATGGAGAGTTTCGCGATAATGGGTACAGAGGCACCGGGGCTTTTGACGCTATGACTGGGTGCGCCAAACCCAACGGTGTCATTTGCGCTGGCACTGGAGGGTGCATGTTGTCGACCAGATTGGTCTCTCTCATCGAGTCCCACGCCGCGGAAATCGCGGACCGGCTGGTGGCCGCCGTCAAAAGCCATCCTGAAATGACTCAATTGCGCAGCCGCCCGAAGCAGGAGATTCGGGACTGGTGTCTGGACATTCTCCAGAACATCGGATACCTCCTGGCGGCCCGAAAAGACGAGGAGGTCCACCGGCGTTTTGAGGTGCTGGGTGGAATGCGGTTTCAACAGGACATTCCGCTGGCGGAGGCGGTGCTGCGATTCTTCCTGCTCAAAGAAAAGATCCTGGAATTCATCCGCGAACAGGGTTACGCCATGGACGCGCTGCAAATTTACGCCGAAGAGGAGCTGGAGCAGCGGCTGGGGCGGTTCATCGATGCTTGTGTGTACCACGTCGTACTGGGATACGAGCACGCTCGTGTCCGGACAGCCAGGCTTGCTGTTTAAAACGAGTCAGCCTTTTGCGGCTTCTTCCACTGTAGGAAAGAACGGAAACACCTGGTCCAGCATGCTGATGTGGAAGGAGTGGAACAGGTGGCCGGTGGCGCCTGCCATCCGCATTTCTCCGCCCGCGGCCATGATCTTGTTATAGCTGGCGATAAACCGGCCGATGCCGGTGCTGTCGATTACACTCAGCCCCGAGAGTTCAAAAATAATGGTGCGCTTGCCCTGGCGGAGCAGACTTTCCACCAGCGACACGATCTGCTCACCATCCGGACCGAGCATTAGCTTGCCGGCCACGCACACCGCTACAGTGGAGGGCGTGATCTCCTTCTGGCTGATTTCCAGCGACATGTAAGGAATCAGTTTAGAATAAATCGCGGCGCGACACCATTCGCAGCTCGATATGCGAGATTAGGGAATGCCCTACTTCCTGGCCAAAACCGATCCCGAAACCTATTCGATTGACGACCTGGAACGCGAGCACCGCACGGTTTGGGACGGCGTCACCAATCCGCAGGCAGTGCGCGCCATCCGGGAGATGCAGCCCGGCGACGGCGTCTTTGTGTATCACAGCGGCGGCGTCTCAGGCATCGTAGGGCTGGCGGTGGTGCGCTCGGCGCCGCGCGACGATCCCGGCAACCCGAAATCGGCGGTAGTCGAACTCGAGTACGCCGGACGCGTGGAGCCTCCGCTCACGCTGGCCGAAGTCAAGCAGGCGGGGCTGTTCGCCGATTGGGCGCTGGTGCGGCAGGGACGTCTCTCCACCATGGCGGCGCCGAAAGAATTCGTGGCGTGGATGCGGAAACGCTACCCGAAAATCACTTGGCCGGCTTGACCGCGAAATCCCACACGCGGATGTTCACCTTGCCGTCCGTGAACTCGACCACCGCGTATTCGCCCGCCGGCAGCGGCTCGCGCGGCCAAATCTTGTAGAGATTGTCGCTGGTGAGCTGCTTCTCGAAGATGGGGACAATCTCCCGCTCTTCTTCGGTTTCGTTAACCACGGGCAAAGTCGTCAGGTTCTCCACGATCCGGACCTGGCCTTTCGGCGTCAGCTTGACGATGCCGAAACGTTGCGTTGAGGAAAGCTGGATGTAGAACTCCTGCTCCGCGTTGGTGAAGATGTGAGTGGAATGCGCGCCCGCAATTTCCAGCGTGGCTTTCCCCGTGATCACCGGAACGGGCGAAATCGCCTTCAGCACGGATCGTCCTTTATTAGTGTGGACGGTGGTTTCCGCGAGCGGCAGCACCTTCGCCTGGTTGTTCTCGAGCCAGTACACGCCCGCGTCCTGCGGGATCCGCATGATCTCTTTTTCGAGTTCCCTGGCCGCGTTGTCCTCTTCGGTAAGAATTTTGGCGTCGCGCGCGATCTCGGTTTCGCGTTCCTTTGCCTCGCTCTCGGTGCGCTTCAGGTCCACCATTTCGAGCGGGATCTCCTCCCACTCGCTGCGCTCGATGCTGTAGAAGCGGATGCGGTCGGTCTGTACCTTGTATTCCCGCACCAGCTGGTAGCTGCCATCCTTCAGGTAAAGCTTGAGATTGGCGGCCCAGGCGGCCAACGCAAGCGCCAGAAACGCAAGCAGGTATCTGCGCATAACCCTACTGACTACTTTACCGCCGCCGCGGGTTTCGCGAGTGTTAATGGCGGGCGGGGGAAAACGTCCTCACCTTTTGATGCATGAAATCGCGGACGCCTCGTCCCAAAATCGAACACCGGGAACAAATCGCGAACTCCGGCGTCCCAATCCACGTATACCGAAAGGAAGCACTTAGGGTCACCAGCAGATTTGGAGATCCGTTTGCAGCCATAATGGGACTTACGAGGTTTCACCCAACTATGCCTTACCTCAGATCCGCCCTAGCGTTCGTGCTGTGTTTTCTGTTAATGGCGCCCGTTTATGGGCAGACCCCCGAGCTTTCCGGCGTCAATAACGGGAACGTTTTGAACTGGTTTACGAACAACTACACGCCCCATCCGCTTCCGCAGGTGAGCTATGAAGATTCGCCGCGCATTGACAAGCTGATGCGGGCTGGGAACATCTACCTGTCGCTTCGCGATGCCATCGCGCTGGCCCTCGAAAACAGCCTGGATCTCGAGGTGGCCCGTTACAACCCGAAATTAGCCGAAGCCAACCTGATGCGTGCCAGCGCCGGGTCGCTGCTGCGCAACGTCTCCAACAACATTTCGAGCGGCCCCTCGTCGGCGCAGCTCGGCGTGCTGGCCAGCAGCGCGCTCGGCTCGGGCGGCACCGGCGGCGGCAGCGGAAGCGGGCAGGGCGGCGTGCTCAGCGGGCTCAACGTGCAGCTCGCCGGCTCGGCCATTCCGAACCTCGACCCCACCTATTATGTGAGCGGCGCGTTCCAGCACCAGACTTCCATTCAGACTGCCACCAACATCACCGGCACCAACTTCCTGGTGACGCAATACAAATCCGTGAATACCGGAATTCAGCAGGGCTTTCTCACCGGCACCACGGTGCAGGTGGGGATGAACAACCAGATCGGCGTTTCGCAGAATTCGCCGTTCAATATGTTCAGCCCGTATACGCAGTCCAGCCTGGCGCTCTCCATCCAGCAGAACCTGCTGCAGGGCTTCCGCCCCTCGGTCAACAACCGCTCCATCCGCGTGGCCAAGAACCAGCGGCAGATCTCCGACCTCACCTTCAAGAATCAGGTGATGGCTACGGTGGCCAGCGTAGTGAACCTCTACTGGGACCTGGTGACCTTCAACGAGAGCCTCAGGGTGAAACGGCAGACGCTGGAACTCGATACGAAGCTCTACAATGACAACAAGCGCCGGGCCGAACTGGGCGCGCTTGCCCCCATCGACATCGTGCAGGCCGAGGCCGAAATGAAGTCGGCCCAGCAGGATGTGACCACCGCCGAAGTACAGGTCTTCCAGCAGGAAACCATTCTCAAGAACGTGCTCACGCGCAGCGGCCTGGACCGTTCCGAGATCGTCAACGCCCGCATCATTCCCACCGATGTCTTCTCGGTGCCCCCGCAGGAGGCAGTGCAGCCGGTGCAGGATCTGATTTCGGAAGCCATGAACCGGCCCGACGTGCTGCAAAGCACGATCGGACTCGAAGACCAGCGCATCACCACGCTCGGTGTGCGCGACGCGCTGCTCCCCAGCCTCACGGCATCCATCAACATGTCGAATTCAGGCCTCGCCGGCGCGGTAAATTCGCTGCCGGTGCCGGTCACGGTGAACGGTCAGACCCAGCTTGTGTCCCGCACCCCGGCCGACGTCAACGGCTACTTCCTCGGCGGCTACGGCACGGTGCTCGGCCAATTGTTCGGGCGCAATTTCCCCAACTACAGCGCGGCCATCACTTTGAACATTCCCATCCGCAACCGCGCCGCGCAGGCCGACCTGATCACCGACCAGTTGAACTACCGGCAATCGCAGATTCAGGACCGCCAGCTTCGCAACAATATCCGGCAGAACGTGATCAACCAGCGGATGGCGCTGACCCAGGCTCGCGCCGCTTACGATACCAGCGTGGAAGCGCGGCGGCTCCAGGAGCAGACCTTCACCGGCACCCGCCGCAAGTATGAACTGGGCACGGCGACAATTCTGGACGTGGTCATTGGGCAACGCGACATGACCGCCCGCGCGCTCGCCGAGGTTCAGGCTCGCAGCTCCTACATCAAGGCCAAACTGAATCTGGAGCAGGTGCTGGGGCAGGTACTCTCGGTGTACGACGTCAGTGTCGACGAAGCCAAGAACGGCGTGGTCAGCCGGCCCGCGGACCTGATCCCGGCCGTACTGCCAAACAACCCGGCGCCCGCCGCCGCGGCTGCCCGGCAGTAAACACAATCCGGACTCGAACAGACGGGGTCAGGGCGCGCAACGCTCTGGCCCCTTTTTTTCGCTGGTATCCTGAAACTTGGCCCAAATCTACCCTTTCCAACCACTGCGCTACACCGATCAGGCCGGACCGCTGGGGAGCCTGGTGACGCAGCCTTACGACAAGATATCCCCGGCGATGCAGAGCCGCTATCTTTCCTCGAGTCCCTACAATCTGGTGCGGATCATCCTCGGCGAGCGGCGCCCGTCGGATTCGGAAACCGACAACCCGTACACCCGCGCCGCGGCGTGGCTCAAGGAATGGACTTCCAAGGGCATTCTGGCGCGCGACTCCGAACCCGGCATCTTCCCCTACTTCCAGGAATTTACCGTACCCGATACGGGCGAACGCCTGGTGCGGAAAGGCTTCATCGCGCTCGGCCCGGTGGAGGAGTATTCCGCGGGCGTGGTCTACCCGCACGAGCGGACGCTCGCCGGCCCGAAGAAAGACCGCCTGGAGCTGCTGCGCCACACCCACGCCCACTTCGGCCAGCTCTTCATGCTCTATCCGGACCCGGAGGGCAGCATTGACGCCCTGCTCGACGAAGCGGCCCTTCAGCCCCCCATCGCCGAAGTAACCGACGAGTACGGCGCCGTTCACCGCGTCTGGAAGATCACCGGCGCCGCGCGCGTGCAGCAGCTCATGGCAGACAAGAAGCTCCTCATCGCCGACGGGCATCACCGCTACGAAACCGCGCTCGCGTTCCGCCGCGAGAATCCGGACCTGCCCGGCACCGACCGCGTCATGATGACCTTCGTCAACATGCACTCCCCCGGCCTGAAGATTCTGGCGACGCACCGGCTCGTGAACGGCATCCCAACCGACGGGTTCCCCGACGAATTTCTGCGCGCCTGCGCGGACGATTTTCAGGTGGAGAAGCTCGACTCGCTCGATCAGCTCAAGCGCTCCTGGGACGAAGGCGAGGGCCGTTCCATCATCGGCGCCGCCATCGGCGACCGCCTGTACCGCCTGGAAGAGCGCGACGCCCGCAACGAGCTGGACGTGCGCGTGCTTCACGAACAGCTTCTGGCGAAAGTGCTGGGAATCGGAGAAGACGCGGTGAAGCACGAAACCAATCTGCGCTATATCCGGGGCCTCGATGCCGCGGTGGAAGAGGCGCGCAAGGGCGCCGCGCAGATCGCTTTCCTGCTCAAGCCCACTTCCGTCGAACAGGTGGCGGAAACTTCCTTCGCGGGAGGCGTGATGCCGCAGAAGTCTACCGACTTCTATCCGAAGCTTCTAACGGGCCTGACGATCTATCCGGTAGGGTAGGGGCTCTACCCCACCAGTTCGGGCTCGTTGACGCAGCTTCCGCAGCCCTTCTTCGCCACGGTCAGGCGCCGGAACTCTTCCTGCTCTTCGAACGGGATCGAAAACTCTTTCTCGATCCGTTCGCGGAAGACCGGGCCGGAATTGTAGGCGCAGAACGGGTAGATACGGCCGTTCGGGGCCGCGTAGTGGATCACGCACCGCTTCACACGCTCCACGTCGTAGTTGTACGAATCCATGAAGTGCATGCCGGCCAGCATGAGCGTGCGGTAGGTGAAGCCCGAACTCTCGAGATCGCCGCGGCCGTATTTCTTGTCTGTCATGCCCTGCAAGGTTTGCAGGAACTTGGTAAACGTGAGGCCCTCGGGCGACTTGTCCTCGTGGAAGAACTTGCGCAGGCTGTTCCAAGCCTCGAACTTGGTGAAGAACTGGAAGCGCCGCTTGCCGGCTTTGCGCGATAGCTCGTCCATGGCTTGCAGCATCGGACCCACATCCACGAACTGGGTCACCGGCACGGCTTTGCGGTTCTGGTCCACGAACAGGTAGGTGCCGAGCGAGCAGTGCGGATGGCAACTGAGGGTGGTGGTCTCCTCGCCCCGCAGCGCGCTGATCAGCTTGGAGAACGGGGTCACGCATGAGAGCGGGAACCAGTCCTGGTAGGGGTCGGCAATGCCGGTCTGCTGGTGGATGGCGTGCGCGAAATCGGAGAGCGTGAACCGCTTGGCTTCGAGCTCATGCCGCGCGATGCGTCCGGTGAAAGCCACCGGCTGGAAGCTGATGCCGCTGGTGCACTCGATGTATTCGAGCGCCAGCCGCACGATGTCGCCGATCTCGTGGTCGTTCAGCCCCTTGACGATCGTGGGCACGAACACGATCTTCAGTCCGGCTTTCTTCACGTTCTCGATGCATTGCAGCTTCTTTTCCCACAACGCTTCGCCGCGCGTGCGCCGGTAAATGTCGTCGCAAACGCCGTCGAATTGCAGGTAGAGCGTGTGCAGGCCGGCTTCCTTGCACTGCTCGGCGAATTCGAGGTTGGTGAACTTGATGCCGTTGGTGGCCACCTGGGTATGGGAGAAGCCCATCTCCTTGGCCAGCCGCAGGGCATCCAAAAACCGCGGATAAATCGTCGGCTCGCCGCCCGAAAACTGCACGATCCGCCCGGCTACCGGCTTCTCGTCGCGCAGCGCCTGGAGCATTTTGCGGACGGTTTCGAAATCGGGCTCGTAAAGGTAACCGGCGGCATTCGCGTTGGCGAAGCAGACGGGGCAGGTGAGATTGCAGCGGTTGGTGAGGTCCAGGTTGGCAAGGCCGGTGTGGCTGGTGTGCAGGTTGCACAGGCCGCAATCGTCCGGACAGCGGGTGGCGTTGGTGACCACCGGGTTCTCGAGCCCCCGGTTGTCGCCGAACTGCCACTCTTCCATTTTCAGGTACAGTTTGGCGTCGGAGTAGATGATGTCGCGAAAGTCGCCGTGCTTGGAGCAGTGCTTCTCCATCACGACCTTTCCGCCGTCTTCCCGTATCGTGGCATCAATCAGTTCCGAGCAATCCGGGCACAGCGATTGGGTTCGTTTCGGCAAACCCTTCGCCACCGGCTGGATGGGAGAGCCCGTATAGGTAGTTTCGGGTTGTATTACCTGAAATTGCGCCATGATTGGTCATTGTACGGTCGGAAAGCGCCCGGCTGCCAGAATCGGATGCTGAAGTGCGAAATCGCGGGGTCGGACGGAAGTATAGCGGGTTCGAACGGAATCGCGATATCCTGCAACTTGAACACTACATTAGACATTTGGCACGCCTCCGCGGCCTTTGCGTCGGCGTTTCTGGCGGGCGCGATCAACTCGGTTGCAGGCGGCGGCACGCTGGTCAGTTTCCCCACATTGATCTGGCTGGGCCTCGATTCGGTCACAGCCAACGCCACCAGCACGGTGGCCATCTGGCCGGGCACCATCGGCAGCGTGTGGGGCTACCGCAAGGAAGTTTCCGGCGCCGAACCGCGCTTCCGCGTGTTAATCGCGCCCAGCCTGATCGGTGGACTTTTGGGCGCCCTGCTGCTGCGCTGGACGCCCGCCCCGACCTTCGACCGCATGGTCCCGTTCCTGATCCTGTTCGCCACCCTGCTGTTCATGGCTCAGGAGACGGTGCAGCGGCTGCTCAAGACCGCCGACACGGCTCGCCACCGCACCGTCCGGTGGATCGTCGGAGCCCTGCTGTTTCAATTGGGCGTCGCCATCTACGGCGGCTATTTCGGCGCCGGCATCGGCATCCTGATGCTGGCGGCGCTGGCCATCCTGGGGCTTAAAGATATCCATGAGATGAACGGCCTTAAATCCATCTTCGGCGGCAGCATAAACGGCATCGCCGCCCTCTACTTCGTGTGGGCAGGGATGGTCTATTGGCCGTACGTGCTGGTGATGGCCATCGGCGCGATTTCGGGCGGTTACGGCGGCGCCGGGCTGGCAAGACGGATGGGACGCCGCGCGGTGCGCTGGGTAGTGATCGCGATCGGGCTCGGGATGGCGATTTCCCTGTTCATCAAGAACTGAGAAATTCCGAACGATTGCCGGTCCTGGTTCGTCTGCCTGGTATGGCACGCCTCCGGTACGCCTTGCGAAGTCTTGGGAAATCACCGCTCCTCGCAATCGTCGTGACCCTGTCACTCGGTCTCGGCATCGGCGCGAACACCGCGATTTTCTCCCTGCTGCACCAGATCATCCTGGCATCACTGCCGGTGCCCGCGCCGGAACAACTGGTGCTGGTCAAATCTCCCGGCGAATTCAAGAGCGGTCGCACCTCCACCAGCCGCTCCGGCGGCCTGGATTACGTCTTCAGCTACCGGACGTTCCGCGGACTCGAAAAGCAGCCGCAGGGGTTGACATACCTGGCGGGCTTTCGCAACGTCGGCGCCAACATCGCGGCGGGCAACCAGATCGTGAGCGGCAGGGTGCTGGTGGTTTCCGGCAGCTATTTTCCGGCGCTCCAGGCGAAGCCCCTGATGGGCCGGACCATTGATCCCGACGACGACCGGCACGGGGCAGGGAACCCGGTCGCGGTTCTGGGCTACGGCTACTGGACCGACAAGCTCGGGGGCCGAGGCGACGTCCTCAACCAGGTGATCCGCATCAACAGTCACCCCTTCACCATCGTCGGCATCATGCCGAAGGCGTTTCACGGCACCACCATGGGCCCCGAGCCGGACGTCTACGTGCCCCTTAGCCTGAAACCCTCGCTCACACCTAATTGGAACGGCACGGACCACTGGGACGATTACTGGATCTACGTTTTCGGCCGCCTCAAACCGGGCGTGCGGATCGAGCAGGCCGCGGCGGCGCTCAACGCTCCGTACCGGACGCTGGTCGAGGAGCAGGCCAGCACCGAGCACGGGCGCGACGCCAAACAGGCGGAGCGGTTCCGCGCATCCAAACTCTCGCTCGAAGAAGGCAGCCACGGCAACAGTTCCTTCCGCAAGAATGCCAAAATCCCGCTCACCATCCTGATGATTTCGACGGCGCTGGTGCTGCTGATCGCCATGGCCAACGCCGCCAACCTGCTGCTGGCCCGTTCGGCGCAGCGGCGCCGTGAACTCGCTATCCGCGCGGCCATGGGGGCGGGGAAGGGCGAATTAATGGGACAGATGCTGACCGAGGCCATGCTGCTGGCGGTGGCGGGAGGACTCACGGGCCTGCTGTTCGGCGCCGCTACCCTGCGGCTTCTGCTGGCGCAGATGGCTGACGACGGGCCCATCCACTACCTGACCGGCGACCTCAACGGCACCCTGATGCTCTTCGCGGGCGGGCTGTCGCTGCTCACGGGCCTGTTTTTTGGCTTGTATCCGGCGCTCGACGCGGCGCGCTCCTCGCTCGCCGTCACGCTCAAGGACGAATCCGGGCAAAGCTCCGGCACGCACGGCGCCGCCCGCGTGCGCAAAGCCCTGGTGTGCGCGCAGGTGACGATCGCCGCCGTGCTGCTGATTCCCACCGGCCTCTTCCTGAAGAGCCTGGTGAACCTGATGCATGTGGACCTTGGGATGAACACCGAAAACGTGATCGGATTCTCTATCTCGCCTTCGCTCAACGGGTACACGGCGCAGCGGAGCCGCGCCTTGTTCGAGCGCGTGGAGGCCGAACTGGCGGCAATTCCCGGAGTGAGCCACGTGGCGACGTCCATGGTGCCGCTGATCGGGAACAGCACCTGGGGCAACAACGTCCGCATCGAAGGCACGCCGCCGGATGCCAAAGATTCCAACTCGCACTACAACGAGGTGGGACCCGGCTTCCTCGGCAAGATGGGTGTGCCGCTGATCGCGGGACGCGAATTCACGGAAGCCGACAACCTGGCCGGCCCCAAAGTTGCCGTGGTCAACCAGACCTTCGTGAAGGCCTTCCTGGACGACCGGAACGCGATCGGCGTCCATTTTTCGGCGGGAGGCTCCAAGGCATTCGATACCGAAATCGTGGGCGTCGTCAAAGACAGTCATTACTCCAGCGTCAAAGAGGAGACGCCGAAGCTGTATTACATGCCGTGGCGCCAGGACGACAAGGTGGACTCGCTCTCGTTCTACGTGCGCACCGCCGTTCCCGCCGAGCGCATGTTCGACCAGGTGCGGAAAGTGATGGCCTCTCTCGACCGCGACCTGCCGCTCGAGCAGTTCCGCACCCTCGACGACCAGGTGAAGAGCAACATTCAAAGCGACCGCCTGGTGCTCCGCCTGGCCGCGACCTTCGCCATTCTGGCCACGCTGCTGGCGATGCTCGGGCTGTACGGCGTGATGGCGCACAGCGTCACGCGCCGCTTGCGGGAAATCGGCATCCGCATGGCGCTCGGTGCCGCGCCGGGCCGGATTCGCGCCATGATCATGCGCGAGCTGGCCTGGATCCTGGGCATCGGGCTGCTGCTCGGCGTTCCCGCTGCCATGGCGCTCGCCAAAATGGCCGAGAGCCAGTTGTTCGGCGTCGAGTCCCGGGACGCAGTGGTCATCGGAGGCGCAGTGCTCGCGCTGGCGCTCACCGCCGCCCTGGCCGGATTTCTGCCGGCGCGAAAAGCTTCGCGAGTCAACCCGCTGGACGCGCTTCGCTACGAATGAAGCATAGTGGTTACCCTCAGTCCGCCCGCAGCGCCTGGATGACATCGACCCGGGCGGCACGCATCGCCGGCAATGCCGACGCGATCACGGCGGCGGCCAGAAGCACCAGCGCCGACGCGGCTACCGGCATGACGCCCGGCATCCGCAGGTCGAGGAAGTAACTGCCCGCCGCCAGCGCCAGAACGTATCCGCACGCGGCGCCCACCGCCACTCCCCCGAGCGCCAGGAACACGCCCTCCGCAATCACCTTGACCAGCAGGTGCCGCGGCTGCGATCCGATCGCCAGCCGGATCCCGAACTCGCGCGTCCGTCCGCTGACCGAGAAGGCCAGCACACCCGCCACCCCCACCACCGCGATCAGCAGCGCAACCGCCGCAAAGCCGCCAAATACCAGCGCGTTCAAACGGTCCGGCGTGAGCACCTCCGCGCGGATGTCCTCGAGCGTGGCGGCGCGTTCCACTACCTGCTCCGCCGACATGTCGTGAATGATGCGGGTCACCGGCGTAACCAGCGCGTACGGGTTGCCGCGGGCGTGGACGAACAGGCGCCCTCCCCAAAGCTGCTCCTGGGCGAAGGGCTGGTACACGGTCATGGCCGGACCGGGCACGATGTTCTCATCGTCTACATCGGTGGCAATGCCGATGATGCGCCGCGGCGCGGTGCTGATATCGACGAATTTCATCAACGCGTCGGTCCACATGAACTGATGGCCCACCGCGTCCCCGTTGGGGAACATGCGACGCGCCAGGCTCTGGCTGACGATGACCACGGGTTCCGAGCCGCGGCGGTCGGCGTCATTGAAATCACGGCCGGCGACGAGAGGGACGCCGAGCGCGGCAAAGAATCCGGGCGATACGGTGCGGAACCGGCCGCGGGGATCTTCTTCACCGGGGGCGCGCACGTGGCCGTCCGCCGAAAATTCGAACCCCGGACCGAACGAGCCGGCATCACGCCAGGGAGCCACCATCCCCACGGCAACCCGGTTGACGCCGGGCAGTTCGCCGATGCGGCGGACCACTTCCCTGTAGAAGGCGTCGATCTGCTCCGGCTTTTTCCCGTACGACATCACCGGAACGTTGATCGCCAGCACCTGCCGGGTGTCGAAACCGGTGGGCGCCGCCTGCAGCGCGAGCAGCGTCTTGAGCAGAGCGCCCGCGCCCGCCAGCAGCACAAACGATGCGGCGATCTGCGTCACGGCGAAGACTCGCTGGCGCCGGCCGGTATTCCGCGTCAAGCGCAGGCTGCCGCCCCCCATGCCGAAGCCGCTCGAACTGTCGGCCGAGGGCAGACGCGGGACGTAGGCCAGCAGCACCGCGGCCGCCAAGGCCAGGATCGCCGCCACCCACAGCATGCTGGCATCCACCTTGAGGTCCAATGCGCGGACGGAGAATCGCGAAGCATAGCGCGCCAGTATGGACAGCATGGGGCCCGCGCTGGCGACGCCCAGGGCTGCGCCGGCGCCGCAGAGCAGCAGGCTTTCAGCCAGTAGCGTGCGCCGCAGCGCGCCCGTCCCCGCCCCCAGGGCCGCGCGAATCGCCAGCTCGTTTTCACGCCGCACCGTCCGCGCCAGAATCAGGTTAGCGACGTTCGAGCAGGCGATGACGAAGACCAGGATCGAGGCGGCCAGCAGCACCAGCAGCACGGTTCGGGCACGCGACGTAATCTGGTCGCGAAGGCGCACGGCGTCGATGCGGACATCGCCCTTCGGCGAATACGCCTCCGGATGATCCTTCATCATGTTCCGGTGGATCGTACGCAGCTCGGCGCGCGCCTGCTCGAGAGTCGCGCCGGGCGCCAGGCGCCCGAAGATCTCGGTCATGCGGTGCACCCGCCCGGTCACCATGGTCGCCGACAGGTGATGCGGGCTGGTCACGACATTGGCGATAATCTCCGTCTCCGCCGGATACGGCACCGACGGTTCCAGAACGCCGACGATCGTAGCGGGCCGCTCACCCAGCCGGATGGTCTTGCCGATCACCGAGGCGTCGCTCCGGAGCACGGTGCTCCAGAACCGGTAGGTCAGCACCACCGCGCCTTCAGCCGCCGGCCCGTCGTCCCGCATATCGAGCAGGCGCCCGAGCACCGGGTGCAGTCCCATGACACCGAAATAGGAGCCGCCTACAACGCCGGCGCTAACCTCGCGGGGCTCTCCCAACCCCACCATGGTGAACCCGATGGTGGAGAAATCGCCGATCGCGCTCAGAGTTTTGACACGCGCGCGCAAGTCTTCGATTTCGGGCACGGAGAACGTCGCGTTCTCGACGCCCAGGCCGCGCGCGCTCTGCCGGATGTAGATGAGACGGTCTTCGTCCCGATTGGCGAGCGGCCGCAGCAGCACCCCGCGCACCAGCTCAAAAATGGCCGCGTTGGCACCAATCCCCAGCGCCAGCGTGAGGATTACGGTCAAAGTCAGGCCCCTTGCGCGCGCCAGAGATCGCACCGCGTGTTTCAATTCAAGAACGAAATTCAGCGCCGCTCCGGCGAGGCGTGACTGTTTCGCGTGACGTTCGGACATTCCTTGGCTCCTTGACAGGAATCTTGTTTTGAGGGCCACATCCGGCCCTCTGTACTGTACGTCGAACAGACCCCGCCGAAATCGACAGTGTCTGAATTATTATTCCTCATCAGGCCCGGCGAGCGCTTCGCCCAGGCGGTCCAGGCGGCGTTCCCAGACCGTCCGCCGGTCGTTGATCCACTGCTGCGCGACCGCGAAGCCGGCGGCCTCGATGCGGCAGGTGCGCACCCTGCCGCTCTTCTCGGTATGCACCAGGCCGCTCTCTTCAAGCACTTGCAGGTGTTGAACCACCGCCGCCAGGCTGATGCCGAGCGGTTCGGCCAGGCGCGACACCGAAACCGGCCCTTCGCTCAGTTTCTCCACGATGGCGCGGCGGGTCGGATCGCCGAGCGCATGGAAGACACGGTCGATGTCGGCCTTCGCGTATGGCATGGCGCCCCCCGGCCTACCGGGTCGCCATCTCCGCGTCCAAACGGTCGAGCAGCTTGCGCCATCCCTCTTCGCGCATCTGCGGGCCGTCGGCGCCTTCGAAAAATGCGCCCTGGTGGGTGAAAATGAGGTCGGTGCCGCTGGCGGAAGCCACAAGCTCGAACGTCACCAGCGACGCCGAAATGTGCTTGCCGCCGACGCTCATGGTGGAAGCCGCGACCACCCGCCGGTCGGGGACTACATCCTGAAAAATGGCTTCGTTTTCGCACACCATACCCTGGAGCGGCGAGCCTTCCTTGAAGCGGAAGCGCGCCGACTCCCTGCCACCGGCGCGAAAGTCCAGTTCATAATTCTCCACCTGGTGGCCGCCGCCATCGACGTACCACCGGCGCTTCTTCTTCGGGTCAGACAAGGCCGCGAAAACGCGTTCGGGCTTGGCCGGATAGCTGCGCTCGATGACGAAGGTGCTGTGTATAACGGATTGTGTTTCCATCGGATTTCCTCTCCTCGGATACTTAAGCCAATGATTAAGTATTGAGCGGCCGGGGAGAATTGTCAAGTGGATACTTAAGTATTATTCCGGGGCAACTACGGCTTTCCCACCGCTTCATCGACGCGTCCGTATCGGATCTCCCACACACTTCCGAGTGTCGCGAGGTCGGTGGCCAGCCGTGCACTCCCAAGCCGGCCGTTGGCGATCCGCGCCATCCGGGAAAACGTCAGCACCTCGCGGCGCGATTCCTCATCGAGGTTCGCCAACATCTGTACAAACTCGGGGCACGGCGGCAGCGGCGGGCCGTTCCGAAGATGGTAGACCACGCGATTTCGCGCCAGGATCCGGTCGATTTCCGCTTCCCGGAAAAAGAGCCGGTTCGTCATGCGGTGCAGATGCCAGGCTTTCGATGCCGGACAGTACAGGCTGGCATATCCGAGGCGCCAGGCGCGCTCACCCCACTCCACATCTTCCCAGTAGAACGGCTCATAAACTGTCGAACCCGCCGACAGCAGACGCAGCAAGTCGCGACGGAACAGGGACGCGCCGCCCCCCGCGTAGAGAGTACCGCGAACCGTCACCTCGTCGGCCGGAACCTCGTCCATGATCTGGATCGGACCGCCGTCACTGCTGAACTGCGTCCAGCCGGTCTCCTCCCGCCTTTTGCGTTCATCCCGGAAGAAGACCTGCGACGCCACCGCAAACACCTCCGGCGAACGCCACTGCATGCTCGCCTGCAACGCCATGGGATCGAGCATCATGTCATTGTTCAACAGGTAAACCCACTCGAAACGCGCGGCGCGAATGCCGGTCCGGATCGCCCGGGAGTACCACAGCGGCCGCTCCGAAAACAGCCATCGGACCTGTTGGTGCTGCTGCATCAGGACGCGGTAAGCCGAAGAAGGCGAACCGGAGGCCACCACGATGATTTCGGAAGGCTCGGATACCCGGGCGCATGCCGCTGCCGCTCTCTCCAGGCACTCGGCCAGGATCTCGGGATTGGCCCGCTCCGGAATCATCACAGTGATGCCGGGGCCATACCCGCCCAACTGCGGCCATAAGCGATTGGCGCGCGATCGCAACCGGTTTCCGGCCGCGTCCGCCAGCCTGAGAGCCCCGTACAGAAGTCTTTCGCGCCACGGTCGCATTCAGCCGCACAGCTCCATACGAATGAGGCCCACGCCGAGGTCGCGCGAATCGGGGCTCGCCGAGTGGAGCGACGGACGAAACAGGTGCGAAGCCGCGAGTTCCACATACAGGCAGTCCGGCTGATCCGGCAAGGCCAGCGTCGTATCGAAGCCGGCAAAGGCCTGGGTATCGTTGCGCAGCATCCCGATTGGCCGCCCGTTCGCGGTCACGCTGAGGCAGTTGCCTTCGCCGCCCGGCGTGTGCGGAAGGATTCCGGCAATCCGCAGCCGTGCTGCGCGGCGCCCGTTTCCGAGCACGACCAGTGCGCGCTTCCTGCTCCAGATGACGCCGCCGCCATCGTGCCCGTGCCAGCCGCGCAGCAGTTGCGGACTCATGCCATCGGCCGCCGCGACGGCTGCAGCGAGCGGGCCGGGCGAATAGGCCATCTTCCACACACACGACCGGCAGCCCTTAATCGACCCGCTGCTGTACCGCCTCCGGAACTCCCGGTACCGCTCGCCGTTCCAGATCTCCCGCAGCGAGGCCGTGCCGAGATTCCCCATCGGGACTTCGTCGTGCACTTCGCACACGACGACATCTCCGGTGGCCAGGATGTGCGCGCTTTCGAACGGCGATTGGTCGCAACTGTGGATCCGGGCGCCGGGCGGCAGCAGCGGTGAGTAGTAGCCGGGCGAGTGGCTCAGCCGCGGATTCGGGTCCAGGTCGGGATTGAGCACGTTGACGGTCAAACCGGGATCGGCGGCGCGCACCTCGTCGATGGCGGCGCGCAATTCCTGCTTGAATTTCAAGCGAAGCTGCGGTCCGTCGAGTTCGCGCGAAAAATCGTGCGGCACCAGGTGGCGCCCGATGATCGGATGAATCGAAAGCTCCGGAACTCCGGCGGAGCGCGCATAAGCAGCCACTGCCTTAAGCTGCGGCAGGTTCTCCATCATGGCCACGAAACAGAAGTCCAGCCTCGGCTTCCGCACACCGAGGGAAGCTCTGAGTTTCAGGAACTCGGCAACTCGCCGCTTCAACATGTCGAGCGAGCCGAACTGATAGATGGCCTGATACTGCGCCGCATCCATGGTGTGGAGCGAGACGGCCAGTCTGTCGAGGCCGCTTTCCACCAGGTCGCGCAGCAGCGGCTCGGAGATGGTGGAGAACGCGGTCACCAGTTCGGTCGCCGCGCCCGTGGCTGCGGCGAGCCGGATGGCCTCGATCAGCTTCGGATAATACAGCGACTCGCCCGAGTAGTTCAGGCCTATGAAATCGGGGGCCTCGAGCTCGGCGATAAGCTTCCGGTACAGATCGAAATCGAGGTTCCGGCCCGCGCCGAACCTCGTGCGGCGCGTGCAAAAGATGCAATCGAACGGGCACTTGGAGGTCAGTTCGATCCATAGCGTTGTGGGTGACGGCGCTGCGGCAAAGTCGGGATCGGGCGCAAAGCCGTACGCTTCCGGCGCCGCTTTCCATTTCCACAACGGAAGCTCGGTCCGGCCAATCTTCATCGCGGCCCTTCGTGTCCGAGCACGGGATGCGGCCGGTAGCCGGATTCGAGCCGTTCGATTTCGCCGGGCTCGAGCGCGATCGCGAGCGAACCGATCGCCTCTTCCACGTGTTCCACGCGCGTGCAGCCCACTACCGGAGCAGTGACGCCGGGCCGGCTCAGGAGCCACGCCAGGGCAATCTGCGCCGGCGCGACGCCGCGTTCGGCGGCCAGGGCGGCGGCACGCTCGGCGACCATGAAATCACTATCGTCGAAATAAAGCCGGCGTGCGTATTCGTCCGTGCGGGCGCGCAGCGTGGCGCCGTCCTGATCGCGCTTGCGTGTGCCGGCCAGCAGCCCGCGCGCCAACGGGCTCCAGGGCAGCACCGCCACTCCTTCGTGGCGGCACAGCGGCAACATCTCGCGTTCTTCTTCCCGGTAGACCAGATTGTAGTGATTCTGCATGGATACGAAGCGGCTCCAGCCGTGCCGTTCGCACAGGTGCAGAGCGCGCGAGAACTCCCAGGCGAACATGCTGGACGCTCCGAGATACAGCACCTTCCCCGTTCGCACCAAATCGTTCAGCGCCGCGAGGGTCTCCTCGATGGGGGTCTCGTAATCCCAGCGGTGAATCTGGTAGAGGTCGATATAGTCGGTGCGCAGCCGCCGGAGCGAGGCCTCCACCGCCTGCACGATGTGCTTGCGCGACAGGCCCCGGTCGTTCGGTCCGGCGCCCATGGGGCCGTTGACTTTCGTCGCCAGCACGATCTGATCGCGCCGCGCAAAATCCGCCAAAGCCCTGCCGAGGATCTCTTCGCTCAATCCGTTCGAGTAGACGTCCGCCGTATCGAAGAAATTGATGCCGAGTTCGATCGCGCGGCGCACGATGGCCCGGCTCTGATCTTCGCCGATCGTCCACGCCTGCCAGTCTGTACTGCCGAAGGACATCGTCCCCAGGCAGATTCGCGAGACCTTCACGCCGCTGCCACCCAGGTTCACATAGGAAGTGGTTCCGGCGTCAATCGCGCCCGATGTTTTCCGAAAGAGGCTCTTCAGCATGTAGATTGACCGCCTGCTGTCGAAAGGAACAGCGGCGAGCGGGCGAGGGCAGCGTGCACACCGTCCGGTAGCGCGCGGCGATCGTCTACTGACCGCAGATACCAGACCGGATCCGGCGGCAACGGCGGCCGTGGATGCTCCGTGCAAACCAGGCAGAAAGGCTCGCCTGCTTCCGCCGTGCCGCCGCTCCGGGATTGCCTCCGCGCCAGCATCGCGTCGGGTGAGTTGACTACGTCATCCGCATTGTTCCCGCTGAAATTCGCGTACACGAGGTGGCGCGGCTCCGGCGGCCGCATCGGCGGCAGGCAGCACGGGGTAATCCGCCGGGCGGCATCCATCGTCAGGCTGTAATAGAGCCAGTTGCACGCCGACCCGGCGGACGGAGCGCCGCCCTCTCCGCCGCCCGATTCGCGATGCCTGGCGGCCCACGATTGATGGAACACCCTGCCGATCCGCTCCGCGTTCCGCGCGACTGCCGCGCGGTCGGCGGCCGTGCACCAGTTTGGATGCTCCGTAAAGAGCGTCTCCCCGAACGGCGCCGCGTCAGCCACCCGAATTGAAGGATCGTCGTGCGCCACCGCGTGCGGCTTCGAGATCACCAGTTGGTCCACGCCGATCTCCTTCGCCAGTCGCGCGGCGAGCGGGATCTCGTGCACGTTGTGTTCGAACGCCAGGAACTGCCAGACCAGCCATGGCTTGGGGCTGCCTTGAGCCCTGCGTGCGCGCACGATCGCGCGCAGGTTCTCGACCGCCAGATCGAAGTTGCCTCCGCGCCGGTAGCGGCTATACGTTTCCGCGCTGGCGCCGTCGATCGCGGCAACCAGCCGGTCGAGCCTCGACGCCACCAAAGCTCCCGCGTCGATCGGCATCGAAAGGCTCGTCGATATGAGGGTATAGAGCAGATAGCTCCTGGCGATTGCCACCAGTTCCGGAAACCGGCGGTGCAGCAACGGCTCTCCGTCGCGGAACAGCGCGATGCCGGTGGCGTAAGGTCCGAATTCATGGCAGAACCGCTCGAAATCCGCAACGGCAAGCGTTCCTGGCGGCCAGTCGAAGCGCGCAGCCCACGCTTGATTTGCAGTGTGGAGACAGCTTGGGCATTCGAGGTGACAGGCGTTGATTGGATCGATCTGAAGCTGCATCGGCCGCGATATCGTTACGGCATCCCGGTTCCGGAAGTGGCAATCGGCGGCAAATGCGTTGGCGGCCTTCAACGCCACCAGCTTGCAGAAGACTTCGAGGTCCGGCTCCGGGTAGCGGCGGCGCAGGCTGCGAAACGCCTTGAGCTGAAACCGGTCGAGGCGCGAGAAAAAACCCGGGACGTGGGACGCAGCCGGGGGCGGTTCTAATCCGTCATCGCTTCGCACCAGCCGGCGAACTGCCCTTAGAATCTCCATGCCGGGGCTTCACCGCCGCAGAATCTTGTCCACGGCGCGCGCCAGTTCGGAGAATTCGGCGCGGGCGGGCGAATGCGGCGCATATTCCAGCATGGTGAGCCCGCTGCCCACGGCTTCGGCCACGGCAATCCGCTGCCCGATGGGCGGCAGCACCTTCTTGCCCATCTTCTCCAGCGCTTCGGAAAGCCCGCGTCCCAGGTTGGTGTTGGCGGGAACCCGCGACGGCACAAAACGGATTCGCGGCTTTTTGGAGCGGCGTTCGGCGCGTGCTTTCAGGGCCAGCGACAGCGCCTCCTTGAGCGCGAACAGGTCGAGCGGAGACGCCCCGCAGGGCAACAGCATCAAATCGGCGAGCAGTGCCGCACGGAACGTGGTTTCGGGCATGCCGGGCGGGGTATCGATTACGATCAGGTCGGCGTCTTTCGCGGCAGCGCGGACTTTGGCGCGCAGCGCGTCGGCGTCTCCATCCCTGACCTTCTCGACGGTGCGCGAGAGCATGCCGTCTCCCTGCGCGGCCCAGGCTGCCAGACTGTGCTGCGGATCGGCATCGATGGCAGCCACGCTCCAGCCCAGCTCGGCCATTTCCGCCGTCAGGTTGCCCGCAATCGTGGACTTCCCAATGCCGCCCTTCCGTCCGGCAACCGCGATGATTGCCATAACCCGTACTATAAAGCAATGCTCGCGTGCGCGTCAGCCCGCCTGGCGAGCGTACGCTTCCATCAACAGCTTGTCCAGCGCCTCCTGCGCCAGTTCTGAAACTTCCACTACTTTGGTCCGGCTGGCGGCGCCCAGCACCACCCGCACCCGGGCGCGCGGCACGCGCGCCAGTTCCGAAAAATAGCGGACGCATTCCTCGTTCGCCTTACCGTCCACCGGCGGCGCGGCCAGGTTGAGCTTCCACGCGTCGCCCAGGCGGCCCGTGATGCCGGTCCGCCTGGCGCGCGGATGGACCTTCACCGTGAGACGCGCCATTGCACCTCCGCGCGCAGGTTGGCCACGCCGGCGGCCACGCGCGTATCCACCACGTCGAAGGCGATGGCATCGTCGAGCCAGTCGTGGCTGGAGCCGTCGCTGTTCTGCGTCGCCACAGTGAGCGCATACTGCTGCGGCGTAAGCCAGCATTCCAGGCGAAAATCCACCTCCAGTTCGTCGCCGGGCTCGAAGCTGCCCAGGTCGGCATGCTCGATGCGCGTATTGGTGCCGTACACGTCCATGCCGATTCGCGTGCGGATCAGGATGCCCACCATCGGGTCGGACTGCGCTTCGCGGAACCGGCAGCGGACCCGCACGCTCACCGGCTCTCCGCTGGCCACGCTGGTCACCTCTTCGCCCCTCGCGTTCAGAATCTGCACGCCGGTAATTTCGCTGGTGCCGTCGCCATGGCGGAACGTGGCAGAGAGGCTCGACTCGCGGCGGGTCTTCGGCTCCTGCTTCTCGAGCACCAGCCCGATGTACCGGTTGATCACGTCCTTAGGCGCGCCCTGCGCTTCAATGCGGCCGTGCAGCAGCAGGATGGCGCGGTCGGAGAGCTGCTTCACCAGCCCCAGATCGTGCGAAACGAAAAGCACCGTGATGCGCCGCTCGCGCAGCTCCTGAAATTTCCGCACGCAGCGGTTCGCGAAGACGGCATCCCCCACCGCCAGAGCCTCGTCCACGATCAGGATTTCCGGATCCACGTGGATTGCGGTGGAGAAAGCGAGCCGCACATACATGCCGCTCGAGTACTCCTTCACCGGCCGCTCGATGAACTCCCCGATCTCGGCGAAGGCCTCGATGGAAGGCATGGCGCGTTCGATCTCGGCCCGGCTCAGCCCCATGATCTCGCCGTTCAGGTAAACGTTTTCCCGGCCGCTGAATTCGGGGTTGAAGCCCGCCCCCAACTCGAGTAGCGCCGCGATGCGGCCGCGGGTGACCACGCGGCCTGTCGTCGGTTGCAATATGCCTGCAACAATCTGAAGCAGCGTGCTCTTGCCGCAGCCGTTCGGACCCACCAGGCCCAGGGTCTCGCCACTCTCCACCTGGAACGAGATGTCGCGGAGGGCCCAGAAATCGTGGTGGAAGGTTCCGGCTCCCGGTACGAGCTCACGCAGCCGGTCGGATGGGCGCCGGTACAAACGGTACAGTTTGGAAACGTTCTGAACGAGGAGCAAGTCCGATTTTAGCGTGGGGCGTAGCGGAGAACTTCACACTACTCGTCGCGCAGCGCGATGGCCGGGTCGATCCGGGTAGCCCGGTACGAAGGAATCCAGCACGCCACGACCGCGACCAGCGTCAGGACCGCCGGCACCAGCAGAAATGTGATCGCGTCGCCGGCCCCGGTTACCAGCAGCATGCTGCGGACCAGGTAGGCACCGATCAGCGACAGGGCCAGTCCGGCGAGCACCCCGGCCGTGACTATCCCCACCGTTTCGCTGATCACCATCCTCTGCACCTCCTGCGCGGTCGCACCCAGAGCCATTCGCACGCCGAATTCGCGCGTCCTCTGCGTCACCGAATAGGAGACGACGCCGAAGATCCCGATGGCGGCAAGCAGCAGCGCCAGGACGCCGAAGACGGTGAGAAGCAGCGCCGACAGCCGCTGCGCCCAGAGCGATTCCCGAATCGTCTGATCGACCGATTCCACCTGAAGCAGGAAATTGCGCTCGAGCGGCTGTATGCCGGCTTTGACCGCCGCTGCCACGCGTTCCGGATCGCCGCCGGTGCGGATGTGCAGCACCGCCGCGGGCATGTAATATTGCGAAAGCGACAGGTAAATGAACGGTTTCGGATCTTCCCCAATCGCCTGGTAATTGGCATTTCGGGCGACTCCCACCACCTCTGCCGGCTTCGGGTCGCCGAAGAAGCGCAGCACCATGCCCACCGGATTCTGCCCCGGCCAGAAACGGGCGGCAGCCGCCTCGTTCACAAGCGCCACGTGCGGCGTGGCCGGAGTGTCGTGCTCGCTGAAGTCCCGCCCCCGCAGCAGCGGAATGCCCACTGCCTGGAAATACCCCGGCCACACTGCCGTGGTCAGGGTGAAGCTGTCCTGCCGGTCTCCCAGGATTACGGTGCGGGCGCCGGCCACATGAAACGGAGGATCCTTCGCCAGGGTTGCCGCCCGCACCCCCGGTGTACGGCCGGCAATCGCCAGGATCCGCTGCTGATAGTCGCGGCCTCGCGCTTCGTTGTAATTCTGGTCGGCGACATTAAACGTGACCGTGGCCAGATGGGCGCCGTCGAACCCCGGATCCAGCCGGCTGGCATTGATGACGCTGCGAATGAAGAGGCCGGCGCCGATCAGCGCAACCACCGAAAAGGCGACCTGGCCGGCAACCAGCAGGGCCCGGATACGGGACCTTCCGCCGGCCGATCTTCCGCTGCGCTCCTTGAGGTCCCGCGCCAGGTCGCTGCTGGTGCCGCGCAGGGCGGGGAAGAGCCCGAAGAGAACTCCCGTAATCGCTGAGACCGCCAGCGTGTAGCCGAACACCGTCAGGTCCAGCCGTAGGTCGAATCCGGAATGGTTGAACATCGGCGGACGCATTGCCCAAACCAAGTCCCGGCCCCAGCGGGCAAACAGCAGCCCCGCGAGGCCGCCCAGCAGCGACAGCGCCACGCTTTCGGTCAGCAACTGGCGGACCAGCCGCAGCCGTCCGGATCCGAGCGCCAGCCGCAATGCAATCTCCTTATTCCTGCCGGCGGCCCGCGCCAGCAACAGGTTGGCTACATTCGCGCAGGCGATGAGCAGCACGAGGCCCGAGACGATCAGCAGAACCACTCCCGCCCCCGCGGCCGCCGACCGCGTTTTGACTGCGAACGAGGCCTGTTCGACCGAAGTGAGTCGAAGACCGCGCCCGCGGTTCTCTGCCGGAAAACGCCGCTCGAGTTCCTGTGCCAGCGGCTGAAGCGAGGCCTCGGCCTGAGCCGGTGTAATTCCCGGTCTCAGACGCCCTGCCATTGAAAACAACAGCGCCCTCCTCTGGGGCACCTGGGCCGCTGCCGAATACAGGGCCGGATACATGGCCACCGGCGCAAAAACATCCGCGGCATAAAGTGTATTGAGTCCACGGAACCCCTTAGGCGCCACTCCGACGATTTGGTAGGGCCGGCCGTTGAGGCTGATCCTCCTCGACATAATGCGGGGATCGCCGCCATAGGCGCTCTGCCACATCCCGTAGCTGATCATCGCCACAGGCACTGCTCCCGGACTGCGGTCTTCCTCCGGCAGGAAAGCCCGGCCGGCCGCCGGTTCCACACCCACGGTCTCGAAATAGTTCGCAGAGACCAGGTGCGCGATCTGCAACCGGGGATCGCCGCCGTCCGTAACGTTCACGGTCACGATCGTGTACAGGAGGAGGGAAGAGAACACCTGGTTCTGGTCCCGGATGTCGAGGTAGTTGGGCAGGGAAGTGAATAGCAGGCCGGGGTTCCTGGAATCCACTGTATGTATGGCCACCAGCGTGGAGGGGTCGCGGACCGGAATGGGCCGGAGCAGGATGGCGCGGACGAGAGTGAAAACTGTTGTGTTCGCGCCGACTCCCAAGCCCAGGGACAGGATCGCGATGGCGGCCAGGGCGCGGTTCCGGGCTAACGTGCGTAATCCGAATTGCAGGTCTTCAAACAATCCAACGAACTCCGAATTAAAATTGAGTGTATAACAAAGCGGGTTTTTCTCCGTAACTGCAGATTATGCCGGAACGCTTTCTGCTTAAAGTATCGGATGCATTTGTATGCATTAGATAATTGAATCGCAAGCACTAATTACGATACTGGTCTTCTACCTGTCCGGCTGCGGGGGCGGTTGCTGCATCGCAGCCAGGTCTGGTGGTTTTCAACCAACCCCGGATCCGGCTCGGCTTCAGGAATTTGTTGATTTGGCTGGAGTTATCAGTTGGCCGTCTATGTGCATAAACCAGTGCGAAGGAAACGGAGACCACTATGACACGATCGACACGAATTCCTCTGCTGGTAATGGCTGGAGCGCTCCTGCTTGTACCGGGAGGCGCGCTGCCGGTTCGTGCTCAGGACCAGGACCTTGATCAGGATGATCTGCAGCGGGCGGTGGCTCGCATCAGCTTGATCAACGGAGATGTTTCGGTTCGCCGCGGGGACTCCGGGGACTGGGTGGCCGGTGCGGTCAATGCGCCGCTGCTGACGCAGGATTATGTTTCGACCGGGCCCAATTCCCGAGCGGAGCTCCAGTTTGATTCCGCCAACATATTGAGGATCGGCGCAAATGCAGAGGTCCGGCTGGTCCAGCTCGAGTATGGCCGCTATCAGATGGAACTGGCGCGCGGAACCGCAACTTTCGTCGTTTTAAAGGCTTCCAACGCAAATGTCGAGCTGGACACTCCGAGTGTCTCCCTAAGACCTTCGAAAACGGGCATTTACAGGGTGATGGTGAGCGAATCCGGTGAGAGCGTCGTCACGGTGCGTTCGGGCGACCTTGAAGTTTTCACGCCGCGCGGCTCACAGTGGGTCTCCGCCGGACAGAGCATGGAGGTCCGGGGCTCGAGCGACAATCCGGAATTTCAGATCGTGCAGGCAGCGCCGCTCGATGAGTGGGATCGCTGGAACGAAACTCGCGACCGCACTTATGCCCGTTCGTTGAGTACACGATACGTCCCGGAAGGCGTATATGGCGCCGAAGATCTGGATTCGTACGGCACTTGGGCCAACGTAGATGGTTACGGCTACTGCTGGCGACCCACGGTTGTAGTGAACAGCTGGGCGCCGTACCGCTCCGGCCGCTGGGTGTGGGAGGACTGGTATGGGTGGTCGTGGGTCAGCTACGATCCATGGGGCTGGGCACCCTATCACTATGGGCGTTGGTTTTACAGTAACAGCAACTGGTGGTGGTATCCGGGCGCGTTTGGCGTTCGCCACTACTGGTCGCCCGCGCTGGTTGCCTGGTTCGGCTTTGGCGGCCGTGGCGGAGTGGGATTCGGTTTCGGCAACGTCGGCTGGGTTCCTCTCGGTCCGCGCGAGCCCTTTCACCGCTGGTGGGGACGGGGTTACTACGGCCGCGGCGGCTTCGATCGATCGATTAACATTACCAACGTAAACATCACAAACGTATATAGAAATTCGCGCGTTCGAAATGGAATCTCCGGTATCGGCACCAACGATTTCCGTGGCGGCAGGTTCGGCAACGTGCGCGGATTCTCCGGAGATCAGGTGAGGCAGGTCGGTCTGGTTCGCGGCCAGATGCCGATTGCGCCCGACACCCACAATCTTCGCTTCTCGGATCGCAATGTCGGACACATCCCAACTACTCGCGACAACATGAAGTTCTTCAGCCGTCAGCAACCGAGCGGGCCGCAGCGGCTCAGCTTCGCTCAGCAACGGCAGGCCTTCACGGGTGAAAGAGGGGGCGCGGCCGCGGCAGGAGGACAGGCAGGAGGACAGGCGGGCGGGCTGCGAAACAACGCCGGGGTGCGCGCTCAGAACGATCGTCCACAGGCTGCCGCGGGCGGACAGCAGAACGCCTGGCGGCGCTTTGGCCAGCCGTCCGGCTCCTCTCCCAACGCACAGGGAGCCAACTCCAACCGCGTCACGGGAAGGCAGAGCAGCGCTGGTGCCGTAAACAATGACCGTCCGGCGGCGGAGCAAAACCGAGGCGGCTGGCAGCGGTTCAGCGAGAGCCCAGCCTCCGGCGGGGCAACGAGAAATAGCCAGCCCGCAGCCGGTGCGACCCGGGGAAATGTTCAGCAGCAGCAAAGGCTGGACAGCGGCGGCAGCAATAACTCGCCGTCGGGCCGCGGCGGTTGGCAGCGGTTCGGCGAACCGGGGGGATCGCAGCGGCAGCCGGCCCAGCAGTCGAATCCGGGACGTTCGTCCGGCGGAGCGAACCGCGGAACAGCGCCCCAGTCGTTCGGTTCGTCGCCCCGGTCGGCGGAGCCCCAACAGCAGCAACAATTAAGGATGGCGCCCCCGGTAGTGCGGCAACGGTCAAACAGCAGCCAGTCGCAGCGGACCTACAGCCCGCCCAGCTACAGCGCGCCCCAGCGGTCATACACCGCGCCGCAGCAGAGCCAGCCTCGTTCCTACAGCGCCCCGCGGCAACAGAGCCAGCGGTCCTACAGCGCACCCAGCTACAGTGCGCCCCGGCAGCAGCAGAGCCAGCGATCGTATAGCGCACCCCGGCAACAGAGCCAGCCCCGTTCCTACAGCGCGCCGAGCTACAGCGCGCCTCGCGGAGGAGCATCGAGCAGCCCCCGCAGCATGGGCGGCGGAGCCAGCCGGAATTCCGGCGGAGGCGGCAACCGGCAGGGAGGCAGCCAGCGCGGCGGTCGCCGGTAAGCGGCTAACAAGTTCTTCCCATAGGCCCGGTCCCGGTTCAGCGTGGGGCCGGGCCATTTTTTTGTGCGCGCCTAAAGCCTGCCTCGGTCTTGGCTTGCGCTGGCTGGGCCCCGCGGAACAGCGCGCCCAGCTACAGTGCGCCCCGGCAGCAGCAGAGCCAGCGATCGTATAGCGCACCCCGGCAACAGAGCCAGCCCCGTTCTTACAGCGCGCCGAGCTACAGCGCGCCTCGCGGAGGAGCATCGAGCAGCCCCCGCAGCATGGGCGGCGGAGCCAGCCGGAATTCCGGCGGAGGCGGCAACCGGCAGGGAGGCAGCCAGCGCGGCGGTCGCCGGTAAGCGGCTAACAAGTTCTTCCCATAGGCCCGGTCCCGGTTCAGCGTGGGGCCGGGCCATTTTTTGTGCGGGCCTAAAGCCTGCCTCGGTCCGTCGAACGTGCCAGCCTGAGTGAGCCTCTGAACGCCGGGGTAGCTCAAAAGGACCATCGAGCAGCCCCCGCAGCATGGGCGGCGGAGCCGGCATTCCGGCGGAGGCGGCAGGGAGGCAGCCAGCGCGGCGTCCCGGTTCAGCCAGGCAGGGACTCGCCGCGGCGGTTGTTGGCAGCAACCGTCAAGAAGTTTACATAATATTCGTTATGGGAAGGAAAGTATACTGGCATAAAGCCCCAGCCCCATCCTGCCGATGGAAGCCTCATGTCGGCAGATCCGATCATTATCATCCTGTTCTGTTCAGCGACCCTTCTTACCACCGCGCTCTGGCTTCTCGAGCTGTGATATAGTCCCGCACGGAGGTGTCATCCCCGTGCGCCGTGCTTTTTTGCTTTTCCTGGCGATGGCGGCCGGCGGCTGTTTCGCCCAGTCAGCCGCTCCAACGCTCGCGGACGTTGAGAACGCCCGCAAGATCTGGCTGGCTATCAAACACGAATTGACGGGACTGAACGGAATCCAGTTCTTTGAAAACACGCTGAAGGACGCCGATGTGCCGAGGCTCACGGGAACGCTGGTGGACGCATCGCAGCCACGGTTACTCAAGGTCGCGGTGGAGGATGGCTCCACCATCGAGATCGAGCTGAGGGTGACCGGTGAGCAAAAGGAGCCGCCCGTTCCGCGCGGCTTCATGGTCGCCTTCCGCGGCGTCCCCGTGGCGTTCCAACGCGAGCCGTTCCTGTTGACGATGGAAGTCAAAACGGTGGCGATGTTCGATCCGCCGGTGAAATGACCGGCCGCAGACCGCACGCCTGCCACGCTTCCAGCAAAGCGCCTTCCGCGGGCCCGAACCGCGGCGCGGCACAGCGCGTAAAGTCGAGTTCCACCAGTGTCCGGAAGCGCTCCAGCAGAATTCCGCTCGCAAACACGCCACCGATGTAGGCGACCTCTACCTCGTCGCCGGGCTGCCAGAGTCGAACACGCACCGAGCCGGCCAGATATGCGAGGTCCTGGGCCGCCCGGTTCAAGATCTCCAGAGCGACCCGGTCGCCGCTCCGAGCTGCCTCGTCCACCAGGGGCGCCAGCGAGGCAACCCGGGATCGCGGCCACTCCGGGGTGTAGAACCGATGCAGCGCCTCATTGGCCGACACCGAGCCGGTCGCTTCCAGCAGCACCTCGCGCAGGCTCGTCGGCGGACCCCAGCCTTCCTCCATACGCAGCGCCGCGCGCACTGCCTGGCGGGCGATATCGAAACCGCCGCCTTCGTCGCCGAAGACGTACCCCCAGCCGCCGGCGCGGGCAGTCCGTCCGCCGGCGTTGCGGCCGAAACCGATCGAGCCCGTGCCCGCGATCACGATCGTTCCCTGCCCTCCGCCCATCGCACCGGAGAGCGCGATCACAGCATCATTCGTGACGATCAACTGCCCGGCGCGCAGCATCCCAGCCAGAATTTCGCGCTTATCGTCCGGACCGCCGCTCATCCCGAGACATGCGGCTTCGAACTCGACTTTCGCCGCATCAAGCCCGGCTTGAACGCAGGCCGCCGCCACAGATCCGGAAACTGCGCGCTCGAGTTTGACACGTCCCTCGCCGGCCGCCGCGTGATTACACGGCCCGGCCTCCCCAATCCCGAGTATCCGGCCGCTCTCATCGCCGATCACCGCGGACGTTCCGGATTGCCCGCCATCCACTCCCAGGAACAGCTTCATCATGGCAACTGGTAGAGCCTTCCTCCCTGGGCTTCGCCAACCTGGCGGACGCCCCATTCCGCCGCATGTTCGCGCACATCCTCGGCGCCAAATTCCCCGTCGAAAATCAGAAGGTAATCGATTCCCCGCCGTTTCAGCTCCGCTGCGGCGGCGCGCCGGAAATTGCCCGGCGGAGCTTCGGCAAGTTCCGGCGCCCCCGCGGAAATCCAGGTGCCCGCTGCCGCCTCAAGTTCCAGGCGCAGGCGCAGCTCGGGCTGATTGGGAGCCGCTTCGACTACCACTGTGTCCGCCTCCGCAACGCGCCCTAACCCTGCCGTCACCGTCTGCCCCGGCCGCAGCGTGTCGCCGCACCGCCAGAAGCTCAACGGTCGCCCATCCACGACCCGCTCGATTCCCCACGGGAACGGCGACGCGCTGAGCCTCCATGCTCCCCGGTTGGCCAGTTCCTCCGACCCGTCGAAGACGCGCAATTCGGAAATCGACCAAACACCGCTCCCACTGGCGGTTTCTACCAGCCGGAAACCGGAGATCGGCTGCCTGGCGAAATGGAATCGCAGCCGCAGCCGGGGAGCATGTTCCGGGCTGAAGCCGCCCCAGAACACGCCGCGGCTAACGACATTTTCCGCCGATTGGTAGGCTACCTTAACATGCCTTTCGGTATAGGCTTCGGGAATCGGTGTGAAAGTGAAAATTGAGGCTCCGGGGGGCGTCGCCTGGTCGAGCAGCCTGGCAGTGCGGTAGAGCGGCAGGTTGGAGGCCAGGTAGCCATCCTCGGGCTTGATTCGCAGTGCCTCCCGGTATGGGACTTTGGACAGAAACCAAGCGTCCGGATGGGCATAGAGCCTGACCACTGAAGGCCACGAGAGGACTGCGTGAAGCATAACGGCGCCGATCAGAATCCGGGGCCACGCCGACAGCCCCAACGCGAACGCCAATGCCACAAACGGCAAGCTTGGAATCAGGAACCGTGTGCCGATATTCGAGAAGTAGTTTGCGCCAAAGACCAGCGCCGCCAGCAGAAGCTGCCGCCCTTCCCGACTCCGCAACGCCAGCAGCGCCAAAGGGCTCATCAGGAAGATCGGACCCAGCAATCCGCCGAGCGAGCCATAGGTGGTTACCTGCATCGGGATCTCGCGGCGACCCGGCAGACCGTAGTGCGCCATCTGGTTCCTGTATTCTCTTTCGAATGAGACGGTAAAGTATGGATTTGGAAACTGCTGGTTGAAGAACGGGGCAACCGGATTCCGGTAGATGATCCAGTTCCGCGCCAGCCACGGCAGCGCCATCGCGGCCGCGCAAAAGGCCACCAACGCCGCGCGCCGCAGACTCCGGCTCCGCCAACCCACCCACAGCACGGCGTAAGGCACCGCCACCCAGGCGGTATACTTCGCCGCGAAGGCGAATCCCGCCACCAGTCCGGCGGCCACCAGCAGGCGCGTCTGACGCCTTCCGTCCCAAGCCTGTAGTAAACGAAATAGCGTGAACGCGATAACGGCGACGGCGACGTCGACGTAGGCGCTCGCCGCAACTACCCCGACCGCCGGGCTGGCGAACACCAACAGCGCGGCCGCCATTCCCGCGAACCGGAACCCCGCCGCTTCCGCGTAGTGGAAGATCTGCCAGACCAGCGCGAGCAGGAAGGCGAAATGCACCATCGACGCCGCTGAGTGCCGGCCGAAAGCGTAGGCGAACAGATACAGCATTTCGACGCCCTGCGAAAGCGCCGCGTAAAGATTGTCCGTGATCGGATGGAAGCCCCCCTCGCGCAGGTACCGTCCCACCAGCCCGAGATGATAACGCGACCCGTCGAAGCTGATCTCGGGAGCCATGGCATTGAAGAAGTACAGGAGGAAAAATACTCCAAATACGACAACAAAAGGCCTATTTATCTTTGGAATCGCGGGCCAATACATGCTGCGCCAACCCGCCGCAATGACGGCCGCGCCACCCAGCGCGAAGCGCCACGGACCGGCGGCGCCCACGCTGCACAGGCCGAAGACCAGAAGGCTAAGAAGCGCGCTGCCGGCTACAAAGCGAACCCCCGGATCGCGCATTGAGGGGCCGAGCAACAGACCGCCCAGAGCCCACCCGGACAGCACGGTAAATCCGGCGCCGAAAAGAATGGCGAAGGGCTGCAAGCTGATGATTGTACCAGCGGGAGCAAAAGAAAAGCGGCCGGAGAATTGTCTTCCCCGGCCGCTTTCGAGATTCTCGCAATTAGAGTGGAGCGTTAGCTTTTCTTGGCAGGATGTTCAACCCGAAGCTGGTTATTCACCGGCCCAAACCCCAGGCCGGCTCCCGATGCCCTGATTCCGGCAACGTTCTTCTCCATCTCGGTGCTCACCACGCCGGTGAGCGTCACCCGCCCGTTATCCACAATGATATGGATGGACGGCAGCGGCTGAATGGCGTAGCGGGTCAGGACCGGGTCGCCGTACACGGCCCGCGCGACCTGAATCCGCAGCCGGTCGTCGAAGTTCGATAGCGGCAAAACTCTGAGGTCGTTGGTCACGCTGGTGACGCCGGGCACATGCTGCACAATGCGTTGCAGGTCGCTCTTCTTGAACGGCTGGCTCACTGCTCCCAGCAGGGCCACCTGGCCGTCGTTCACCCGGAACTCCACGTCGTCCCAGATCGTATACCGCGCGTACATCCGGACCTCGTGAGTGATCTGTTTTGCGATTTCCGCATCCGTGCGGACCGTGTTGGTACTGGCTTGCGCGGCAAAAGTGCCCAGACAAAGCGCTCCGGCAACGGCCAGCCCGCTTAAAAACCGTGATCTCATTTGTTTCATCCCCCACTACTATCAACGTGCGCGGCGGCTCCCCGGTTTTTGTTGCTATGTAAACAAAATGTAAGGATTTGTAGAACCCACGGCGGAGCGCCTGAAGCACATCGACGACCTTGAGGTGCAAGCGTGTAAGCGATTTCACGAGAAATCATGAAAGCGCTTGCGGCGGTGTCCCGCCCTCCGGCCCCCGAGTCTTGTCTTTGGCGTAGCAGACCGAGTTCAGGTCGCACGCCACGCACTTCGGACTGCGCGCGACGCACAACGCCCGCCCGTGAAGAATCAACTGGTGCGAGAACAGGATCCACTTCTCCTTCGGAATGATCCGCATGAGGTCCTGTTCGATCTTCACCGGTTCGGTTTGCCGGCTGAGGTCCAGCCGGTGGGAGAGCCGCTGCACATGCGTGTCGACCACGATACCCGAGGCGATTCCGTAGGCCGTTCCGAGCACCACGTTGGCCGTCTTCCGCGCCGCGCCGGGGACGGTCAGCAGCTCCTCCATAGTGCGCGGCACCTTCCCTCCGTATTTTGTAACCACCAATTTTGCAGCGCCCGTGATCGACCTCGCCTTATTGTTAAAGAAACCCGTGCTACGTATATCCTCCGCAAGCACTTCGGGACGAACCGCTGCGAAGTCCTCGATCTTCGGGTACTTCTTGAATAACGTCGGCGTCACTTCGTTAACCCGCTTGTCGGTGCATTGAGCCGACAGGATGGTGGCCACCAGCAGTTCCCAGGGATTGCGGTGAAGCAAGGCGCAGGTCGCGCCGGGGTACATCTTATCCAGGCGGCGCAGGATTTCATCAACCCGCGCCCGTCTTTCGGCTGCGGTCTTCGGCCGTTTCACGTAAGCTCGTAGGAGATCATGCGGACGCGCCTCTTTTTGCTCGCCGCCGCTCTGATTGCCTTCGGGGCGTCGCTTGGTTCGGGCTTTCATTTTGACGATTATGCCATCTTCTCCGACCCTTCCCTGACCTCTGCCGCCGGAATTCGGGAAATCTGGTCGCTCGGCCAGACGCGGCCCCTCACATACCTGACATTCTGGTTGAATTTTCAGGTGGGCGGCGGTGATCCGCTTGGATATCATCTGTTCAACCTCCTCTTGCACCTGGGCGCTGTTCTGCTTGCCTGGGAATGTCTCAGGCGCCTGCTGCCCGAAACCGCCGCAATAGCTGCAGCCTTCGTCTTCGCCGTGCACCCGCTCCAGGCGGAGGCCGTGAACTATATCTGGGGGCGGAGCATCGTGCTGGCGTCGCTACTCTGCTTCGCCGCCCTGCTCGAGTGGCTCAAAGGACGGCCATGGGTAGCGGTGGCATGGTTTGCGGCCGCCCTGCTGGCCAAGGAAGAGGTGGCCGCGTTCCCCTTGTTGCTGCTGCTCCTGGACCGGAAGCGCTGGGCGCCGGTGGCGGCCATGCTGGCGCTTTCCTGCGCCGCCGCGGCACGCGTCTTCTACGCGCTTTCGCTGACTCCCGGCGCGCCGGCAGGGCTCAACGCCGGAATTTCTCCGTGGAACTACCTGCTGGCGCAGGGCATCGCGATCTGGCGATACATCCGGCTCCTGCTCCTGCCCTACGGTTTCACGGTGGACCCGGACGTTCAGGTTCCTCCCATGTGGCTGGGTGCAGCCCTCTGGGCGGTGCTCCTGGCGTCCGCCATTGTCCTGTGGCGCCGCAACCGCGACGGGTGCCGGGCGCTGGCTACTGGCGGGACTGATCCTCCTGTTGCCCAGTTCCAGCATTTTTCCCGCAGCGGACCTGGCAGCCGACCGCCGTATGTACCTGGCCATGTTCGCCTTTGCCGCTGCGGCAGGCCTGCTTTGGATCCGAATCGACATTAAACCGGTGGGAATTGTCCTGGTAGCGCTGCTGGTGGCGTTGAGCTTTTCGAGAACCCTGGTCTGGATGAATGACAAGTCCCTCTGGACCGAAGCCGTCGAGCGGGCTCCCGGCAAGCTACGCCCCAAGATCCAACTGGCCCGCGCCCTGCCGGCGGGCCAAGGACTCGATTTGCTGGAACGGGCGCGCGAGACCGCGCCGAACGACCCCCGGATTCCGGCCGAGATCGGCAAGATCCTGCTTTCGCAGGAGCAACCGGACGCGGCGCTCACCGAGTTCGGACGGGCCCTGGCGCTCGACCCTACCGATGCGCGCAACTTCAACAACCGCGGCGTCGCCCTGCTGGAACTCGGCCAACTGGATGCCGCGCGCGCCGACTTCCAGCGCGCCCTGGAGATTGACCCGAAGCTCAACGAAGCCAGACAGAACCTGGCCAAAATTCCCGGCCAGTGATCGCGGCTCGTTTCAGCGGGCCACGGTGGCGCCCGGCGGCGGCGTTGAGACAAGTCCCTCTGGACCGAAGCCGTCGAGCGGGCTCCCGGCAAGCTACGCCCCAAGATCCAACTGGCCCGCGCCCTGCCGGCGGGCCAAGGACTCGATTTGCTGGAACGGGCGCGCGAGACCGCGCCGAACGACCCCCGGATTCCGGCCGAGATCGGCAAGATCCTGCTTTCGCAGGAACAACCGGACGCGGCGCTCACCGAGTTCGGACGGGCCCTGGCGCTCGACCCTACCGATGCGCGCAACTTCAACAACCGCGGCGTCGCCCTGCTGGAACTCGGCCAACTGGATGCCGCGCGCGCCGACTTCCAGCGCGCCTTGGAGATCGATCCGAAGCTCAACGAAGCCAGACAGAACCTGGCCAAAATTCCCGGCCAGTGATCGCGGCTCGTTTCAGCGGGCCACGGTGGCGCCCGGCGGCGGCGTGGTCGGGGCCGTAATCTGTACGTCCGTGCTGATGTTCTGCCAGTCCGGCAGTTCGATGGCCGAGTGCTTGGTGTTCAACGCCGCCACCAGCTCTTTGGACTCGAAGGGGTGCAGGTCCGTGGAAAAGGCAAACGATCCGGCGGCGTCCTCTTCCGACCTCTGGGTGCGTCCCCAGATCGTCACGTTTCCCGCCAGCCCGGCGATTTCGGCGCCCGAGTGATTGGTGATCACGTACTTCACTTCCAGTTTCTTCCTGGAATTCTCGGTAAACCTCACGCCGGAGATTTCGATGTATTTCTGAAATGGGCTGACCGAAGTGCCAGGCTTCGCGGCCGGACTCTCGACGATGGCAGCCGGAGCGCCGGCACTGCGGAAGTAGCCGACGGCCCAGTAGATGCCGGCGCCCAACCCAAGAAAGGCAAACGCGAACAAAATGGTGAGAAGCCAGGTGGGAAGAGGCGTTTGCGCGGCCGGCCGCGGCCGGACCGGCGCCGGAGGCTGCGCGTAAGCCACGGGGGGCGCCGCTTGCGGGGAGGCGGCGGGCGGCGGCACCGGCCCAGCCGCCTCTCCGCCCTGAACCTTCGTGCAGTCGGGGCAATCGTTATAGGAGGGAGGAACTTCTCGCCCGCATTGCGGGCATATCCACGTGAACATGAATGACCGGCCTCATCTCTACTCTATCGCGAGCCGAATGCCGGCGAAGGAATGCAGGCGGCCGGCCGCGTCCCGGTCGCGGCGGTATGAATGGAATTCCCCGGCCCGGCACATCGTGCACAGGCCGGATTCGTAGATGCGGCCCGGCGCCAGTCCGGCACCCTCGAGTTGCCGCCGGTTCGCAGCGGGAAGGTCGATCCGCCCCCTTCCCTGCCCTCCGAAATGCACCGACACTTCCGGCCCCACCTCGTAACAGCACGGTCCGATGCCGGGCCCGATGGCGGCGTGCAGGTCCTCCGGCCGGGTGCCGAAGCGTTCCCGCATCGCGGAGACGGCCCGCGCCGCGATGCCCGCCACCGTGCCCCGCCAGCCGGCATGCACGGCGGCCACGGCGCGATGCTGTTCGTCCGCCAGCAGCACGGGGATGCAATCCGCCGTCTTCACCGCCACCACCGAACCGGGCTTGTCTTCGAGCAGGGCATCTCCTTCGCCCAGCATTCCCGCCCGGCCCGCGGCGGCCACGCACTCGCTTGAGTGGATCTGTTTCAGGGTGGCGAGATTTCCGAACAGGGACGGAATGTCCGAGAGGCGGGTCCCGAAGCCGTGCACCAGCCAAGCGAAAGCGTCGAGTTCCGAAACGCGGTAGATGTGCGACGAATCCCGGTAAAACACGCTAGACCGGGTTCTGCACCTGGGCGATGCGCACCTGCTGTTTGAAGCTTTCGAGCATGCTTTCGTCCAACCGGACTTCAGTCGGGCGTTTGACCAGCGTGGTCATCTGGTCGATCTTGTCCTGTAGCTTCATGAGCCCGTAGAACAGGTTCTCCGGACGCGGCGGGCAACCGGTAATGTATACGTCCACCGGGACGATCCTGTCGACGCCTTGCAGCACGGCGTAGGTGTTGAACGGGCCGCCGACGCTCGAGCAGGCGCCCATGGAGATGCACCATTTCGGATCCGGCATCTGGTCCCAGATGCGCTTCAGCACCGGAGCCATTTTCAAAGTGACGGTGCCTGCAACGATCATCAGGTCCGACTGCCGGGGGCTGGGACGGAACACTTCGGCGCCGAAACGGGCAATATCGAACCGCGAAGTGCTGGACGCAATCATTTCGATGGCGCAGCAGGCCAGCCCGAACGTCAGCGGCCAGAGCGACGACTCCCGCGCCCAGTTGAACACGTGATCCACCGAGGTAGTGATGAAGTTCCGTTCAAACTGGTTTTGAATCAACGACGCCACACGATTCTCCCGAGGGGTGTTTAAATCGGATTGTAGCACCAGAGCGCGCCCGGGTTCGAATCAGCATCGCAGGGGGGGCGTGCCGTCAGTCGCATCGAAGGGTCTCCACCGGGTTGATCCGCATTGCCCGCCGGGACGGCGCGAGAGTGGCAGCCAGTGCGGCTGTGAAGACCACCGCCACCGCCGCGAGATACGGCAGTCCTTCATAAGGCTTGATAGCCCCGATCTGATTGGCGAAGATGGGGGCCACCGCCATCGTCAGCCCGACGCCGATCACCGCACCGATGGCGGCCAGTCTTCCCGCCTGGCGCGCCACCATCCACAAAATCGCGGGACTGCCCGCGCCCAGCGCCATGCGGATACCGATCTCCTTCGTCCGCTGACTGACCACGTATGACATGACACCGTAGATCCCGCTGACGGCCAGCAGTAGCGCTACGCCACCGAGAAATGCCGCAATACACGAAATCGCGCGGAACGGGTACAGGTTAAGCGCCTGGACATCGTCCATCGGGTTGATGAAATCCGGGAGGCTCGGCCCGATCTGCTCCAGCGCAGCATCTATGCGCCTGCGGCCGTCGACCGGGGCGCCCTTGAACCGCACCAGCACCGAGTCGTTCCCGCTAGACCGGAAGCCGGTCGGAAAATAGATGCCGGCGTTGTCGGCGCCGCCGGCCGCGACGTCCTTCACCACGCCAATCACTCGGGCTGAAGCGTAGGCCGGCGAACGGTGGTATCCCAAACCAGGCTGCGGCTCCGGAGGAATCGCAATGGTCTGCCCCAACGCATCCCCTCCCGGCCAGAATCGCCTCGCGGCGCTCTCGCTGATCACCGCCAGCGGCGCCTCCCCCTCGGCTTCGCTCTCCGAGAAGGTGCGGCCGCGAAGCAGCGGGATCCGAAAGACGTCGAAGAACTCGCGCGATACGTAGTTGTATCCCGAGGTCGCCGGCTGGGCGCTCCCCGACGGCGTCACGGATAGACGCCTCGGCAAGCCGTACAGCGGCACGCGCCAGCACGTCGCCACGCTTGCAACCCCCGGCGTCTCGCGCAATCGCGAGGCCACGGCCGCGCGGTATCGCGCCATCGCCCGAATGTCCCAAACGCCGGCCGTATCCAGCCCGCTTTCCTGGCGGCTCATGCGCTGCGTGCTCCGCAACACGATTGCGCTCGAGATCAGCAGTAGCGCGCAAACCGCTACTTGCCCCACTACCAGCACGCTGCGCAGCCGGGCGGGCCGGCGGTCGGCCGAGAAATCGGCGCGGTTAACCTCCACGATTCGCGAGCGCGTCGTTTGTATCGCTGGTACAAGCCCGAACGCCAGCGCCGTCACCAGTGACGCGGCCAGCACGTACCCGAAGACGCGCCAATCGGGCCTTAGATCGACCAGGCCCAGAACGCGGCCGAACGCCGGCGGTATGGTGAGAAACAGGAGGCGCCGCGCGCCCGCGATGGTGGCCTCTGAGAGAAGGAACCCTGCCGCGGCGGCCGGCACTGCGAGGATAACGCTCTCCGTCAGAAGTTGCCGAACCAGCCTCCACCGTCCCGCGCCCAGCGACATACGGATCGCGATCTCCCGCTGTCGCGCCAGGGCACGCGCCAACATCATGTTGGAGACGTTGGCGCACGCGATCAGCAGCACCAGGGTGAACGCGACGAACAACGGCAGAAAAGTGACGATGGCATCGCCCGTGAGCGGCACCGTAGTCGATTGCGGCCACAGGACCACCCCAACTGTCTCCGGCCACATCCGGCGGGCCCACGGTAATAGAACCGCTTTGGCCCGCTCCGCCGTTGTGCCCGCTTGGAGGCGCCCGACGGTGCGGAACCTCGGCGCGCCGTCCTTCATCGCGCCGGCCTTGCTTATGGGAATCCAAACCGCCGTCGGGTAGCTCTCGAGGCCTGCGAATTGCCGGTCCACAATGCCGACCACCTCGAACGGCTGACCGCGCATGTACAGCTTTCGGCCGACTACGGATGGATCGGCACCGAACTTGTTGCGCCACGTGTCGTAGCTGATCGTCATGGCGTCCGTATCGCCGGACAGCAGCGGCCTGCCCAGTTCCATGCCAACCCCGAGCATTGCGAAGTAGTTCTCCGAGACCACGTTCACGAACACGGTCCGGCCTGCGAGGTCGGCCCCGAAGCTATCGAATGCAAGCACATCGGAGAAGACTGCGTGCTGCTGCCGAAGTTGCTCATACTCCGACTGGGTGAGTGCCCGCCCGTCGCCGCGCTTTTCGAATTGCACGAATGCATGCAGCGACTGCGGATCTCGCACCGCGTACGGCCGCAGGACGTAGGCGTTGAACACCGTGAAGAACGTCGTATTCAGGCCGATGCCGAGCCCGATGGCTGCAATCACCGCGATGGCGAACCCCGGTTGGAGCCGCAGATTCCGGATCGCGTAGCGGATGTCCCGCCTCCATCCATCCAGCCATACGAAGCCCCACACCTCGCGCGACTGTTCCAGAATCAGCGCCTCACTCCCGAACGCCGCTGCGCCGGACAACTCGCGGTGAATTCGGACTTCCTCGGCGAGATCGGCCTCGAAGCGCCGGCGCGCTCCCCACATCCTCATCCTCTTGAGCAGCTTCATGCTTCCATTACCCTCGCAATCCCCGCAAGCAGGGAATCGAACGACCGTTTCTCCTCTGCCAACTTCTTCCGCCCTGCCGCCGTGATCCGGTAATAACGGGCGCGGCGGTTGTTCTCGGTCACACCCCATTCGGCTTTCACAAAGTCGTTGAGCAAGAGGCGCTGGAGCGCGGGGTAGAGCGACCCCTCCCCGATGCGCAGGGCGCTGCGCGAGACCTGCTGAATATGGTGCGCGATACCGAAGCCGTGGTTCTCCCCGCGGCTCAGCGTCTTCAAAATCAGCATGTCCAGCGTGCCGGGCAGAAAATCGGCGTCAGTATTGGTTGGTTTTTCTATTCCCATCGGCTATCGATAGCATCGGCAATCGATACGAGTATGCGTTGCGGGAAGTTATCCTGTCAAGTGGGGGCGCTTGGCCGGCGGCCACGGGAAAAAGTCGAATCGGGTTTGAAGGCGGCGGGGGGCTTGGATTGACGTAGAGCCCGCGCAGGACTACGCTGCGGCCCATCAGGTCACAGTGCTAACGTGATGTATTTTATGGTGCGCCCGGCATGACTCGAACATGCGATCTTCTGGTTCGTAGTTCGAAAGTAAGTCGTCTACTGTTTTCGCTGGTGTCTATTATCAACGACTTAGTAACAAGCATGGACACTGAAACACGCCGTAGACGGTGCTAGACGAACGGCGTTGCTACCACGGTTGCTACCGGAAAGGTCGTGTCTTACTGGGATGTTTGCAGGATGTTTGCACGGGGGTTATCGTCGCCTATGAAAAAGTGTTGTACAGCGACCGCTCGATCTCAATCGCGGCTAAGACCACTTCCAACATTGAATTGGCCAATGCCTCAATGTCCTCGCCAGCGATTGACCGGCGCCTCGATGGCTTGGCGGGGTTGACAAATTCACCCGACCTGAGATGACCATGAATCAGGTCGTTTCGATGGGCGATCAGCGGGCGGCACTTTTCGACGAAAGACTTAATGTGATTTCCTGCCTCGGGTGGCAGCAAAGAGTGGTCGACGCAAATCCTCGCCAGCGTGTCAATCTTGTCCAATTTAGGCTGCAGTGTCAAAGGGTAAATGAAGTGCTCAACTAGTGCCCGCTCCCGACTCCCAATAAGCAGTATCAGGATTTCACTAAGATACTCGTCAAGCGACGCGGTGACAACAATCAGCCGACCGAGACTCGGCATCAATAGTGGATCAGGCGGCATCACTCCCCTGTGGCGTGGGTTTCTGGCTTAACGCCCAGTCGAGCACAATGTCATTGGCGAGCGGTTGAGAATTGCGGTTCATGGCAAACCCATTTGCTTTTTGGCTTCGGCGATCAGCACGGCCTTAAGGAGCTCGAAGCCAACAGCACCCGTTCTGGCGAGCACTGACGCCGTGGCCCTTCTCCATGTGGGCTCATCCTTGCTATTCGCCAAAAACTCGTGGCCCTCCCACGTCATGCAATAGGCAATCACTTGAGGGCTGCTGTCCCCGTGGGAAGTGACGTCTGATCCATCGATCAGGCGTGCTTGCTTCATCAAAAACAAATGATAACCAATCTGTTCCTTTGAATAGCATTCTACCCCTAAGGTGTGCGGTGCGTGGCCATGAGGATGCTTTTCCATTTGCATCAGCAGTTCGCGGACTAAATTCATCTCACGTTCCATCACTTGCCCTTCGGCTTGTCCTTCCAGCGCGCGGCCGCGGCTTTCTTGGCGACTTCAGCCCGCTGTTCCTCGGTCATTTTCGTCATGCGAGCCTTTGCCCCGCGCTTCCCGAGGGCGACTGCGGCCGGATTCTTTCGCTTTGCCATTAAAGACTATGCTAAGCGCTCAGCGAGACAAGCGCAACTCCCGGCCTGACATGCTGAGCTCAGGACATATGCTGGGCGCTGAGATCCCCTGGCCGAAGAGGAGATTCGAATGAACAATCGCGGTGAACAGAAAACTACAGCCACGTCCAATACGGCGCCTCGAGCACGGCTCGTCGTCATGCACGGGAACGCTCCCAGGAAGAGACGGATGCCCACCTGGACGATACTGCTCGAAAGGCAGCAGAAACTAAGAGCAATGCGGGAAAGACTCGAGCGCCTCGAAAGAGAGTGGGAGGATGCACCGCGACGCGCTGATGCTGGAGTGTGCCGGTAGAAAGTGAGGATACTGCCCGCGGCTTCGCTCCGCCGGAAGCGCCGGGCTCGCGCCCCGCGCGCCGTCTGGTCATCTCCCAGGGTCAACGGCGCGCGGTTTCTTAGCCTTGCGTGTCTGGGCCGATGACAAATCCTTGCTCGTGACCAAACCTGTCGATGGTTGTCTTCCAGACTCCGCCGTCATGCCGAAACGTCACCGTGCCGGCAGCAGCCTGGTACTCGATATCCGTCAAACATTCGCGAGGCGGTATCTTCCTAGCGGGAGTTTACTGCGAAGAGCGCTTTCTCCGTTGACCCCGCCCGCATAAGTCTTTCTGCTCGTTGGTCTTAGCTACTCCTCCCTTTTCCGATTTTCTGTATTACCCTGTTACGGATCCGTTTGTATGAAATAATTGGCGGCTCCTATTGACTTCGTCCCACAGAGGCGTATACTTGTATTACCCTATATGGCCTCCATCGTGGCCAAGAAAAAGGCCAACCAGCTCTACTACTACGTCGTCCACAGCGCTCGCGTCGACGGCAAGCCCCGGATCGTTCAGCAAACCTACCTCGGTACTGCCGAGCGTGTCGCCCAACTCGTCCAGGACCGCACCGCTCCAATTCCCATTGCCGCTTCCGCCATCGAGTTCGGGCTGCCCGGGTCGCTCTGGTTAGCGGCTCAAAACTCCGGCGCCTTTGCCGTCTTGGAATCCATCTGGCCAGCCCCTCGCTCCGGTCCCTCCACCGCCCATTACCTGTTGTTGGCCGCCATTCACCGCATCTGCCAGCCGGGTCCCAAAACCGAGGTCGCCGATTGGTATCGCCGCTCGATCCTCCACCACCTCTGGGGCTTTCCTCCCGAACGATTTACTTCCCAAGCCTTTTGGGATTGCTTTGATCGGATTCTCATCGCCGACAACCAGGACCCCACCGATGCAGCCGATCAGTTGTATCAGGCGCAATCGCAACTGCTGCAGGTGTGGAAGGAAAAGCGGCTGGTCAGCCGCCGCCTGTTGGCCTATGACACTACCAACTTTTACACCTACGTAGCCAGCACCAACACGCGCAACCATCTGGCGCAACGCGGCCAGAACAAGCAGGGGCGGCATAATCTGCGGCAGGTTGGACTCAGTTACGTGCGCGACGCCGAAAGCGGACTCAGCCTGTGCCACCACGTCTATCCCGGTAATGTGGCGGATGCCGAAGAGTTGGCCCCGGCTTTGAGCCGGATCCTCGCCTTGCTCGACCGTAACGGGATCGCACACGAATCCGTTACGTTGGTGATGGATAAAGGATCGGCTGCACTGGCCAACACTGCGGAACTGCAACAGGCCGGCATCGGCTGGATTTCGGCGTTGCCTTGGAATCAGGCACCGGCAGAGTTGCGGGAGCGGCCAGCAGAGCAGTTGCCGGCCTTGAGTAGTGCGCACCCCGGCGTCCGCGCTGCCGCCGAGAAGTTGCTGGTGCATGGCCAAGAGTATCTGTGCGTGTTGAAGTACTCGGCTTCCTTTGCGGGCGAGCAACTACACAGCGTGACCACCACGGTGAGCAAGGTTCTGCAATCCATGCGACGGCTGTCGATCGAATTGGCGAAGCCGGCTGCGCGATTTACCGAAAGCGGCATCCGGCGCAAGATCGCGCGCTGGCTTGCTCCAGACTTCGTTTCCGAGTTGATCCGCTACCAGTTGGAAAGCCAAGACGGGCACTGGCATCTGCAATTCGAATTCGATCACGCCGCCTGGTTACGCCTGCTCTCGCATCGCTTGGGTCGCACGGTGCTGCTGAGCAACCGGATGGATTGGACCGCCGAACAGATTGTCGCCGGCTACTCCGGCCAACAACAGGTCGAGCAGGTCTTCCGCGGTTTGAAGGACGGCGAGTGGCTGGGCTGGGGACCGATGCACCACTGGACGGACAGCAAGATTTGCGTGCATGCGTTCTACTGCATGCTCGGCATCTCGCTTCTGCAGTACATCCACAAACAGGCTGACACCGTCTGGCCAGGTCTGTCCACGGAACAACTGCTGGAAGAGTTAGGGCAGATCCAGCAGTTCGTCCTGCTCTACCCGACGCAAGGCCAGAAAGGTCCGCAACGTACGGCTACCGTACTTTCCAAACAGACTCTTTCCCAGCAGGCATTGGCCGACGTCCTGGGCCTGGATCAGCTCTGTCGTACCCCACGTAGGTAATACAACGTTGCAACCGAAATCTGCAATCAGTTCAGCAGGTTATCGGCTTCTTTACTCGCGCCACAGTAAACTCCCGCTAGGTTTTCCCTCCGGAAACGCATCTATCGGCCAAGCTTCGAACTCAAAGGACGCGATGTGTACGTTTAGTGACATAGCCGCATTCCATCCCCATGGGCCTCTTATCATACTCGTCCGTCCGGCAGAAGCGGGCCATACTTCAGCAGTCCTTGCCCTTTAGGTTCGAGGCATAGCGGACACTCTGCGGGTGCGGCCGTTCAACTACTCCGTGGTGAATGGCCGGGCGAAAGGCCAAATGCCGAATTTGGTCCGGCGCCTGGTACAACAGCGCTTTCCCATTCGCCCGGGGTGAGTACGTGTTCCATGTCTGTCCTTTCCGTAAAGCTGTTTCCTCCCTTCGAACCGATGCCGCCCGCGCGGCTGCAATTCCGCGTTCGACCATCCGGACAGTTCGCGAGCCTGACGAGCGCTCGCCGCGACATTTATGCAGCCGACAAACCGCAGCCGACTACGGCGCTACAATTCGAGTTCACACTATGGCAAAGATCAAAGCCGTTCGAAGCTCGTTCGCTGAGCCGCCGATCACAATCGAGGTTCAGAACATTCCGGAAGCCGCGCGCGTCGTAATACTTATTGGACCAAATGGCGGCGGAAAGAGCATGATCCTCGAAAGGATCATGCAGGCGGGTCACGGTTCCACCGCTAACGTTGAGATCTATTCTTCAACGCAGATTGCACTAGGTTTGCATCCTTTCCCACCACAGCTTCAGCCGCCGCCGAATGTTCATTCCACGATGCAGACCTACGCACACGTTCTGCCCGAGATTCAGAAGCAGGTTGCTACAAGATGGATGAGATTCTCGCGCCGAAGCCCGTTGCTACCACGGTTGCTACCAAACCCGTCTCCCGGCTGGTGTCTTGATCTGTATGTTGTTGATTTTGTGGTGCGCCCGGCATGACTCGAACATGCGACCTTCTGGTTCGTAGCCAGACGCTCTATCCAACTGAGCTACGGGCGCGCACACCTACAGGTTGCTTTGGGGCTCCGCCAACTTTCGCGTGCCGTCCATTGCCTCTACATCTTAGCATCGGTACCGGGTCTTGCGCACGCCTCATCCCACCTGAAAAATTCCTTCCACCAGCATCTCGAAATCCAGGATCCGCAGGAACCAGGCCAGCAGCAGAAGGACCGGGGTCTCGGGCTGCCCCACCGCCCCGCAGCATAGTGTGACCCGTCCGCCGTGGCTCAGCGGGCCGGTCTCCTGCGACAGGCACACCGCCGATTTCTGCTCCGGCACTACGGAAACACCAGTGCTTTCCCCAGATGTCGGTTCGTTTCCAGCGGTAGCGCACGCCGGATTCGAATGAGACCAGGCCTCCCCCGGTGAAGCAGGGCACGTACTCGGCAAAGATCTCGTCGGAATCGCCCCGGTAGATGGTGACCCGGGGATGCATCCGGATGCTGTAGCGGAACCGCCAGCGCTGGCCCCTGAGCTCGCCCGTGGATTCGCCCGGCTCCGGCTGAAACCGGAGGCAGCCTGCCTTGGCGCCTTCGTCCCACAAAACGAACGGGTCGCCCTCGTGGTCGGGATATTGCCAGATCAACTCCCGGGTTTTGGATTCAGGCGTGGCTGTCATGGCGCTTCTCCTAAAACAGGTTGTAGTTAATCATCACGTACGGATACGTATAAGACGCTGCGCGATTGGTGCGAATCAGGAACTCTCCCGAATGAAGGTACCCGATGCCGGCGCCGAACTCCAGGTTCCGGTCGAGCCGGTACGAAGTCTGGACATCATACTCGTTGCCGATGTGCGTGCCCGAAAGGCCGAGCGGATCGCGCGCCAGCACCGTCCCCGAGCCGTTATAGAATCCGTCTTCGGCGCTGGCGAGCCAGAAGCTGTGAAACGCGGCGGCGAGTATCCAGTTGCGGCGGAGGGAGATTCTGCCGCCGGTCCGGACGCACGCTACGTTCTGCCAGCCCACCTGGTCGGCGAGGCCCCGGTGGTCGTGAACGTTGGGAAAAAGCTGGTCGAATGTCCGGTGCACGCCGTCATGCGGCTGCGAGTCCCCGGAGGCGTAATCGAATTTGACGAAGACGCGGACCTTCCGCTGACGCGCCAGGAAGTTGTAGCCGGTGACGGCGCTCCAGGCGTAGGCGCGGACCGGCTCGGTGCCGATGTGGCCGGTCTGCCCGACGGCCTCGACGTCGTAGTCGATACGGGATGCGGTCCCGGCCCAGCGCGCGCCCAGGGTCTTCTGGTCGAGTTTTGCCAGGGTTCCGGCCTCATTCCGGGCCGAAGGCGCGAGGCGCCAGAAAACATACGGGTCGATAGTCGAGTTGGGCACAAGCTTCTTAAGGCTGCTGTAAATGCCGTGGATGTTGTTTCCCGGCTGGTGGTGGGAGAGCCCGTTCAAACGGGCGACCACCTGCGACGCCGAAAAAGCGTTGATGCGAATCCAGTCGAGATTAACCACCGCCATGGCGGCATCGTAGCCACGCGAAGCGTTGCGCCAGTAGGCAGTGCCGAGCAGCCGAAGATGTCCGAAGGCAAGATCCTGGCGGCCGACGCGAAGGGCAAACTTTCCCTGCTCCACGTTGCCGAGGTCGAGGTACGCGCGCCGCAAATCCCAGGTAGACTGATACGGCGGCGCCAGGGGCGGAGTCTTCCAGAAGGCCGTGGCATCCTGGAGTTCCGTATAGACCCTCACCCATGTCGCCGGCCGAAACGCCATCCCCATCCGGAACCGCGTCAACAGGTATCCATCGGAATTGCCTTCCTGGAAGTTGCCGGCCGAGTAGCTTTCGAGCCTCGCGCGGTAACCCATGGTGAAGCAGAGCCAGCGCGGCAGTTCCTGGTTGAAGCGGGTGAGAGGCGAGAAACGGGCGGATGGAACGTCGGCCTCCGCGGGCCGGTTGCTGTTGGCCTTGCTGCCCCCGGGATTATCCACGATGCACTGCGCCGCGGCCGGAACAGCGCACATCAGGATCGCAATGCATGCGGCGGCACGCCAGAGGATACGGCCGCAGAACGGGTTCATGACCTGCCTTCCAGCACGGATCGCCCGATGTAGTTCGCCGCCAGCGCGGTCAGCAGAATTCCCAGGAACAGCCGAATCCATTGTTCCGGAATGCGTTTCTGAATGCGCGCCCCGAAATAGCTTCCGGCCAGCCCGCCGGCGCCGAACAGCAGCCCGAGCGTCCAGTCCGGGCCCACGCCGGCAATGGCAGCCGAAGCGCCGATAACCGCGAAGGTGGCGACTCCCGCAATCGACGTGGCCAGCGTGCCCACCAGCGCCGCCCCGGCCACGCTGTGAACCGGGAGCTCCAGAATCGTCAGGGCGAAGGGTGCAATCATAGCGCCCCCGCCCACTCCGTAAATCCCGCCCGCCACCCCGACCAGCAGCGCGACGGCGGCGAGCACCGCCGGCTTGAATGCGTAGCGCCTTTCCTGAAACTCGAAATCGATCCGGCTAGCGGATGCGCGCAGGGTCTCTGTGGATAGGGCCGCAACCGGGGCGCGCCGCGCGCCGCGCCTTCGCCAGCCATCGCGCAGCAGACTCGCGCCAAGGTACAGAAGCACGCATCCCACAAAGAGACGCCAGTAGTGCGGATCGGGCAGGTAGCGGATACGGATAATCGCTCCCAGCACGACACCCGGCACGGATCCGGCGCAAATCGTCCAGGCGATGGGCCAGACCACGCGATGGTCCCTGATATATCCTGCCACACCGCCCGGGACCGCAACGATGTTATAGAGCAGGTTCGTGGGCGTGACCGCGGGGCTCACAAAACCGAGGACGGTCATCTGGAAAGGGATGAGGAGAAAAGCTCCCGATATTCCCGCCGGGGTCGCCAGCAGCGCCACCAGGAAGGCTACGCCCGGGGGCAGCCAGACGGGGCACTCGACGCCGGAGATCGGGAAACGCATGGGTCCGCCTCGGTTAAGTGCGGAAGAAGGCGTGGTCGATCCACACCAGGGTCGCGAGCAGGAACAGGCCCAGCAGCACGCTCCACGTCACCAGCTTCTTTTCGATCGGGAGCAGGGGCTCGTATTCCATCTTCTGGAGTTCTTCGGAGAGTTTCGGCGCTTTTTCGGGCTGCTTCTGTTGCATCGCACATCCTTATACGACCGGCGGTTTCACGCCGTGGAAGAAGATCCACGAAATTGCCAGTCCGATCCAGATGATAAACCCGAACAGGCAAAGAACGTAAACCAGGGCGAGCCTGCCGATTCCCTCCTGCCACAGCTTGCGGAAGTCGGAAACCACGCCGATGGTGAAGAAGGTCATCACGAAAAAAATGCCGCGGAAAACGTTGGCCTGCGACATGGCAGCCTTCGCCTTGGGCACCAGCGCGGGCGCCAGAAGGCCGATCGCCAGGACGAAACCGAAGGTGGCGATGTAGCCCAGGACGAATTTCGGAAAACGCTCCCAGATCTCGATGGCCTTCACTTTCTCGCCGCGCTTGGGATCGATTTTGGCCGACCAGATCCAGGCCAGCACGAAGGCCCAGATGCCGATGAAGACGTCGATGAAGACCTTGACGGTGGTGGTGACGCCCATGATCCAGCCGGGCTTGTATTCGATGCCGAAATCGGCCAGCGCTTTGGCGCGGATCAGCGCGTCGGCCACCGCGCCGCTGGTGACGGCGGCGCCGTCGGTCTTGACTGCCAGGCCCATCCAGGCTCCGGCCACCATCGGCTCGCCCGACAGGAACGTCTGGGCCAGGAACGGCAGCAGCAGCAATTCCATCACGGCGAACACGACCACCAGCGAAGAGACCATCACCGGAACGACAGGCCGGGCGCGATGGCGGAGCCGGTGGCGATGGCCGCCGAGACGCCGCAGATGGAAATGCCGGAGGCGAGCGGCAGCGGACCACTCCCGGCTGAAGCGGAAGTACCGGCGCGCGATGTAGTACACCACCGCCCAATAAATGAGGTAGGCTTCGACGATCGCGCAAATCCCGCGGAACATCACGCTGGTGGCGAGTCCGAGCTGTTCGGCCGCGGTGACGCCCAGGAACCCGCCCAGGATGACGATCGCGGTCTTGATGTAGAGTTCCGGGCGGATCGCGTCCTTCATCGCGCCCGCGAGCGCGGGAAAGAAATTGCCGACCACCAGCCCGACGAGCAGGGCCACGATGAAGCCCGCTTCGTTGGTCAGGTTCATGGACCAGCCGATATGAAACGCGGCGCGTTTATCCGGAGTTGCGGCGATGTACGCCCAACTGCCGACGAATCCAGGAAAGATAGGAAGCGGCGAAGACGGCCGTGAAACCCTTCGGCGAATCGTTTGAGCGGCAGGCCGAGCGACCGGGCACCGATGCCGGTGACGGCCAGCAGGAACACATACGTCAGCAGCAGCGAGACGAGCCCCGGACAGGCCGTACGTCTTGGAGGCCGGCGCCAGCGACTTCCACGGACTGGTCCAGACGGAGGTGGTGACCGCCCACCCGAGTAGTCCACGCCGAAGAAAGTGGCCAGTGACAACGCGAAAATCGAACAGGCCGAGCCAGACCGCCAGCCAGTCTTCGTTGAGCCGGGGTTTCATGGATGCTCCCGACCTTGCCGCGCCTGCTGGCGAGAGCACCGGCTGCTCGCGAACCGAAAGCGCGATCTTGTACAGCACCGTCAGGATCAGCGACCCTGCCGCCCAGATAGCCAGGGCGATGAGCGCCTCCGGCAGCGAGGGTGCGTACTCGGTGACGGCGCCCACCGGCGAGGGGACGAAGCCTGCCACGATGAGACCGATTCCCTTGTCGATCCAGAGCGAAAGAAACACCATTCCGCACGCCGACCGCCAGCAGTTTTTCGTTCTGACGGTAGCGGGGAACCAGCAGCAGGACCAGCGACGCGCCGCCCAGCAGCATGGAGGACCACATCCACGGCGCCAGCCCCGTGTGCCCGTCCAGGCCGGCAAACATGTAGCGCAGCGATTCGGTGTGATCGGGTATCCGGCTATAGAAGGCGGTAAAGAACTCCATGAGCACGAAGAAGACGCTGATCACCATCGCGTAGGTGACGATGATCGCGAGCTTCTGAATCGGCTTCGCGGGCGACGGAGAAGCGTGTGACGCGCCCGATCAGCAGGCACAGCAGGATCAGCAGCGCCGGACCGGAGGCGAAGGCGGAAGCGAGGAAGCGAGGGGCCAGGATGGCGGTGAGCCAGAGCGGGCGGCCCGGCAGACCGCTATAGAGGAAAGCGGTCACGGTGTGGATGCTGACCGCCCATGGGATGGAAAGGAAGATGATGGGCCTGATCCATCGCGGCGGCACCACGCCTTCCCGTTCGGCGCGGAGCGTCACCAGCGCGATCACCGCGTTCAACACCAGGTATCCGCCCAGCGAGATCATGTCCCAGAACATCATGGAGTGAGGCGTGGGATAGAGCAGCACGTTGAGCACGCGCGTAGGCTGCCCCATATCCACGAAGATGAACAGCATGCACATGATCACGGCGGCGACGGCCAGGAACTCGCCGAGTATGGTTACACGCGCGAATGCCTTGAAATTGTGCAGGTAATAAGGAAGCACGACCATCACGGCCGACGCCGCAACTCCCACCAGAAATGTGAACTGCGCGATGTACAGGCCCCAGGTAACATCCCGGCTGAGGCCGGTGATCGCCAGTCCTTCCTGCAACTGGCGAAAGTAACAGGCGAAGCCGATGGCCAGGACGACCGCCAGTCCGGCGATCCAGAACCAGTATCTCCGGCTGCCCGCGAGTGCCTTTTCAATCATGAACATGGCGGGTCCTTAAACGATGTAATAGACGGCCGGGCCAGTCCCCAGTTCCGGCCGCCGCCGGATGTGCCGCCGCGACGCGAGCAGTTGGCGAATCGGAGAATGGGGATCGGCGAGATTTCCGAAGACCAGCGCCTTGGCGGGACAGACCTCGACGCACGCCGGCACGCTGGCCCCTGGCAAGACGCTCCGTGCAGAAGGTGCACTTTTCCACCACGCCCTTGGTGCGCGTCGGAAACTCGGGCTCGGGGTTCCTGATATACGGGCGCGGGTCCGTCCAGTTGAAGCTGCGCGAGCCGTACGGGCAGGCGGCCATGCAGTAGCGGCAGCCGATACAGCGGTGCCAGTCCATGGCCACGATGCCGTCTTCGCGTTTCAAAGTGGCCCCGGTGGGGCAGACCCGCACGCACGGCGGATCGTCGCACTGGTTGCACAGCATCATGGCGGGGGCTGCGCGCAGGGAAGAGTATTGGTCCACCTGCGCGGGGAACGCGCGCGCCACCGGCTCTTTCCAGATCCACCGCACCTCGTGCGCGCGCACGTCAATGGCGGGAACGTTATGCGTCTTGGTGGCAGGCCGCGATGCAGCTTGGTGCAGTCGCCCTGCTGAGCGCACTTGGCCACGTCGATGGCCATGGCCCAGCGCGGGCCGGTGATGGCGCCGATCGCCTTCCGGGCCACGGCGGCGAGACACGAAAGGCCGCTCATGCGCAAGAAGACCTGCCTGGAGATGATCATCGCGATACCCTCAGCACCGGCTTGTTATCGAGGTGGCAATCCCAACAGGAAAGCGAGACGGCCGCGTAGGTGTGGCAGCGGTCGCAGAAATCGGCTTTGGCCCGCGTGGCATTGTTCGAGGCATGTGGGGGTCAGGCTCATGTTGTAATGAGTGCCGCCCGGGGCAACGTAGTCGCGGACGCCGGTGCGCACCACCTTCTCGCGCCAGCCGAGCAGCAGGTCCATGTGGGAGGCGCGCATGTACTCTCGCGAGGCGACGCATTGCTTTTCGCGCACCGGCAGGCGCACCTCGGGACCCTTCGCCGAGACGCGCGCGGAGAGGTTGTGCCAGGCCGGAAACGTCATCAGCGCCAGAAAGATGGCCAGGCCGGAATAGATTGGGATGCGGTCACGCATGAGCTGCCTCCATCTCCGCGATCGGTTCGCCGCGCAGGTCTGTGGTCCGCTCGTTTTCACCGCGCATCACCAGCGCATTGCCCACCAGCTCATGAATTCCGGCCACCTCCACGCCCGGCACCCAGTACTCGAGCAGCGGCGGCAGGGTGGCTTTGTCGATGGCGCAGATGCAGGTGAGCAGGTTCACCCCGTGCTTGTCGTGAACGTATTTGACGGCGTTGGCGCGCGGCAGGCCGCCCGCGCATGCGCATTTCGAAATTCTCGTCCGTGCCCAGTCCCGAGCCGCTGCCGCAGCAGAAGGTCTGTTCGCGGATCGTGTTCTCCGGCATCTCGTGGAATTGATTGCAGACGTTGCGCAGGATGTAGCGCGGCTCTTCGAGCAGGCCCATGGCGCGCGCGGGATTGCAGGAATCGTGGAAGGTCACGTTCCAGCGGTCGTTGCGGGCGGGATTGAGGCGAAGCTTGCCATGATGGATCAGGTCCGCCGTGAATTCGCAGATATGCACCATTTTGGTGGATCGCGTGTTTTCAAAGCGCGTTCCGGTCACCGGCGAAACGGGCACTTCCAGAAAGTCGGCCGGACCGTTCATCGTGTCCATGTACTGGTGCAGCACGCGCCACATGTGGCCGCACTCTCCGCCGAGAATCCACTTCACCCCCAGGCGTTTCGCTTCGGCATAGATCTTCGCGTTGAGGCGCTTGATCATTTCGTGGGAATTGAACAGGCCGAAATTGCCGCCCTCGGAAGCATACGCGCTGAAGGTGTAGTCCACGCCCACCTCGTGCAGCAGCGCCAGGTAGCCGAGGAAGGTGTAATAATGCGGCGTGCCGAAATAGTCTGCCGACGGCACGATGAAGAGGACTTCGGCGCCCTTGCGGTTGATGGAAGCATCCACGCGGATGCCGGTCAGCTCCTCCAGTTCGTCCACTGCAAAATCCACGCTGTCCTTGAAACCGTGCGGCTGCACGCCCAGATGGTTGCCTGTGCGGAAACAGTTGGCCGCGGGTTCCAAAACCCAGTTGATGTTGCACCCGATCAGGTTCAGCAGCTCGCGGACAATCATCGTGATCTCCGCGGTGTCGATCCCGTACGGACAAAACACGGAGCAGCGCCGGCACTCGGTGCACTGGTGGAAGTAGTAGAACCACTCCTTGATGACGTCCTCGGTGAGGTCGCGCGCCCCGGCCAGGCTGCCTAGAAGCCGCCCGCTGGTGGTGAAGTAGCGGCGGTAGACGGAGCGGACCAGTTCGGCGCGCAGCACCGGCATGTTCTTGGGATCGCCCGACCCGATATAGAAGTGGCATTTGTCGGCGCAGGCGCCGCAACGCACGCAAATGTCCATGAACAGGCGGAAGGAGCGGAACTTCCGCAGCCGTTCTTCCATTCCGTTCAGGATGATCTGCTTCCAGTCCGGCGGCAGTTTCCAGTCGGTGTCGAACGGCTGCCACTCCCGCGGGTTGGGCAGGCCCAGGTAGTTCAGGTTCTTGGGAAGCGCGCTGTAGCAGAAGGTGCCCTTGCGGAACTCGACCGCCGGGTTCATCCAATCTTGCGGCGGTGGTTCATATTGGATCTGTACGAGCTCTTCCGGTTTCGGGTTGGACATGAATCAGCGCCTTTCGACCGGCAGTCCGGCCGCCTCGATCTTTTCCCGGAATTCGTCCTCCCATTCTTCGTAGGTGTGGACCTTGACCGGGTAGTTCCACGGGTTGACGTGCCGCTGCATGCGATTGTTGTTGGCCAGGTTGCGCGTGGGGCTCAGGAAAATGCCGCCCATGTGCACCAGCTTGCTGAACGGCAGGTAAATCGCCAGCGCGCAGACCAGTCCCAGGTGAGCGAAGAACCAGGGCGACAGGTTCTGTGGCAGGGTTGGAGAAAAGACGGTGAGCGAGATCGCGAGCTGCTTCACCGCCACGGCATCGGCCCTCGCGAAATATCGCATCCATACGCCCGAACCCGCGATTCCGAGCAGCAGAAGCAGGGCGAAGTAATCGGTGAAAAGCGAGATGATGCGAATGGCCGGCTCCCTCAGCCTTCGTTGCAACAGGAAAGTCAGGGCCGCCAGCAGCGCGATGTCGGTCAGGTAGAGCACCGGCGCGCCGACCTGGAAGAATCCGTCCAGTTGATCCAGCCATCGCGCCACCGCCGGCACCGGTTCGACGAAGAAGCGAAGGTGGCGCAGGATCACGATGAGCAGCGACCAGTGAAACGCGATGGCCCCCAGCCACAGCCACTTCGCCTCACGCTGAATGACGCGCGGCCCGTCCTCCAGGCGCGACCGTGTATTGCGGAAGAGGCTGCGGAATGTCAGGACCTCGAGCGCCATCCGCGCCGCGGCGCCCGCCGTCGTATAAGGGCTCTCGAGCCACGAGGTCTTGATCCAGGGCAGCGACTTCTGCTGTCCGCACACGGTGGGAATCCGAAACGGCACCGGCGCCCGCGCCCACCGGATCACCCGCCAGCTCAGGCCGAGCAGCAGGGCCGCGAAGGCAAAGTACGGAAGCCAGATGGCAATGGCAGTGTCGCCACCCTGCAGGCTTCCAGCGGCCGCCGCCAGCGCCGCGATGGCCGCCACGCCGGCCGCCGCTCCGAACAGCTTTGTCACTTTGCACCTCGCTCCTGCCAGACCGCCGGTTCGCACTCTCCGAACCGGCGTTCCAGCACGTACACACGGCGCCGGGCCTCGTTGGCCCTGGCCTGAAAAATCCGCTCGCGGCACTTCATGTAAATGTCGAAAGCCCGCAGGGCCACTTCGTCGACCCGGGAGCAGAGCAGGTCGCACTCGCCCGCCGAATCGAATTGCCGCAGGATGGGCTTGAGCTGGAACAGAAATTCCAGGGCCTTCGCTGGGGAGCAATCCTGCACGGCCCGGATCTGAATGATGGATTCCAGCGCGTCCGACAGGCGCTCCGCATTCATGGTCAGCAGAACTTCATCGAGGAGCGTCTGCAGTCCCCGCTTCAGAGCGTGGCCCACCGGGTTGCGGAAGGGGTCCCTTTCGTGCGCCAAAAACGTGGCGGTCTCCACCGGGTACGTGCGCAGCACCCGCTCGAGCCACTGCGATGCGATGGCTTCCCTGGTCTGCATGTGCCCCCCAGGCGGCCGGCTAGACGCAGCCGGTCGGTTTCGGCAGCCCGGCCAATTTGCAGGCTCCCTTGGCGGGACCCGAGGGAAACAACTGGTAAATCTCGTTCAGCTTGAACCCCGTCTCCTTGCACAGCTTCCGGATCATGGGGGCGATGCCGAACTGGAGATAGTAGTTCCTCAGGTAGTTGATGACCTTCCAGTGGTTCTCGGTAAGTTCCGCCACTCCCTCCGAGATCGCGAAATCACAAGCGACCGTCTGGTTCCAGATTCCCGGCTCCTGCAGGAAACCGTCTTCGTCCACGTCGTATGTCTTGCCGTTGGCTTCAAATACTGGCACTGTACGTTACCTCCCGATCTTGTCAATTCATTTCGATATAGCCACAGGGGCATGCGTCGGCGCACTTCTTGCAGCCGTTGCACAGCTCCAGCTTCACTTTGTAATGCTCTCCCTTGGGAAGCTTTGCGAAGCAGTTGTTGGTGCAGTACATCCAACAGGTTTCGCAGTCCATGCACATCCCGCAGGACATGCACCGCTTGGCCTCTTCGAGCGCCGCGGTTTCATCCAGACCTGATTCGACTTCGGTCTCAGGAGCGCGTTCCGCCACCGGCACCTGCGCGCGCTCGTGACGCTCGGCCGGCTGGTACCAGTCGAGTTTCACGCGGTCGGCGCCGATGCAGGGGACGGGAGCGGGCTTGTCGAGGGTCTTGCCGTGCACCCACGCGTCGATGGCCTCGGCGGCAAACCGGCCCTGGGCGATGGCGATTGTCACCAGTCCCAATTCCACCCCGTCGCCTCCAGCGAACACGCCTTCCATGCCGGGAACGGCGGCATTGTCCGTCTGGATCCATTGCGCCCCGCTGCGCACCACGTCCAGGCCGTTCAACTGCGGCTGCTGGCTGATGGCGGCGATGATGGTGGTCGCTTCCAGGTCGAATTCGGAACCCGGGCGCGCCACCGGCCGCGGCCGGCCGGAGGCATCCGGCGCGCCCAGGTCCATCTGGACGCAGCGAAGACCCGTAGCCACGCCGTTCTCCCGAAGGACCTCGACGGGCGCGGTCAGGAAGCGGATGTCGATACCCTCCTCGAGCGCGCCGTCCACTTCCGGTTTGATGGCGGGCATTTCGGACCGCGAGCGGCGGTACACGATGGTGACGTCCGCGCCCAGCCGCTTGCTGACGCGGGCCGAGTCGATGGCAGTGTCGCCGCCGCCGATCACGAGCACCTTTCCGCCCAGCCGGACCTCCTCACCGCTGTTGACGCGGTTTAGGAATTCGGTTCCGGTGAAGACGTTCGGCGCATCGTCGCCGGGAATCCGCAGCCGGATCCCCTGATGCGCGCCGATGCCGACGAACACCGCCTTGAATTCGCCGCGCAACTGCTGGAGCGAAACATTGGAACCGATCACGGCGTTGCATTGCAGCGCGACGCCGAGGTCCAGGATGCGATCGATCTCGGCATCCAGCACCTCGCGCGGCAGCCGGTACTCCGGGATGCCGTAGCGAAGCATCCCGCCGGGCCGGCTGAATGCCTCGAAGACCGTCACCGGGTAGCCGCGGCGGGCCAGCTGGTAGGCGCAGGAAAGCCCCGCCGGCCCGGCGCCGACCACCGCGATCCGCTCGGTGCGCTTCTCGCTGGTAAGCCGGGTGAGGGTAAGCCCCTGCTCGATTCCGAAATCGCCGATGTACCGTTCCAATGCGTTGATCGCGATGGCGCCGTCCTTCAGGCGCCGGTTGCAGGCGTCCTCGCACGGGTGGGGGCATACACGGCCGCACACCGCGGGAAACGGATTGCGGTCCGTGATGATGCCCCATGCGATCCGGTACGCTTCTTCCATCGTGCGGCCATACGCTTCGGCCTGGGCGATGGTGGTGAGCCAGCCGCGGATGTCCGCGCCGCTGGGACATCCGCCGCTGCAAGGCGGCGCTTTCGCCACGTAAACCGGCCGCTGCGGGCTGATTTCCCCGCCGGCCGGAGCGGCCGCCTTGATCACGGGTTTCTTCACTTCCTTGAAAAGCGGCATGGGACGACCTTATGCGTATGGATAAATGTTGCGTTTGAAATCTTCGAGCTGCGAGAGAAGCCGGTCGTGCTTCTTCTCGTCCTCGATCAGGTAAGTGAGCAGATGGCGCTGCACGAACAGCCGGCAGTCTTTGAGCGCCTTTTCCGCCAGCTCGATGGTCTGCTTCTCCATCTCGGCGTGCTTCTCCACCATGTCCCAGATGTCTCCCAGTTCTTCGGGAGTGAGGGTGAAGGCCTGGCGCTCCATCCCGTCCAGCAGCACCTGCTGCACGCGATGGTGCATCACCGAATCCTGCCGGATGATTTCCATGAGCAGGCGGATCAGCGGGTTTTTGGTCTTGGCGATGACTTCCGTGGTGTGCGAGATTGTGGCGGTTTCAAGACCCTGCCAGGTCTCGAGAATTTCGGTCAGCTCCTTCGCTTTGGCCGCGGTTGTGGTGGACATCTGCATTCTCCTTTTCGTTTAAAAGCGAATGTGCGCGGACCGCGCGAAGGTCAGTCCGGCGTTCTTGAAATCGTCGATGTGATAGCGGGTGAACTCGATTCCCGTCAGCTCGAAGAACCGGGGCCAGCCGATCCGTTCGATCCACTCGCCGACCCGCTCGTAGCGGCGGCGTGAGCCGCGTAAACTTCCACGATGTTCACCACCGCGTTGACCACTTCCGGCCAGCGCGGCGGATTGTTGGGCAGGAACGGAATCGCCAGCTTGGTGAACTTGGGCGTACTGCGCGCGTTGCTCACCTTGCCGCCCACCCAGATCGAAATGCCGTCGTTTTCCGGATCGTTCATCGGCATGGCCGGGCAGACCGTGTAGCAGTTGCCGCAGTACATGCACTGTTCCTCGATCACTTCCACCGAGGGTTTGCCGCCCACCGATGCCGGCCGGATGGCGCCCGTCGGGCACGAAGCGATCAGCGTGGGCACCTCGCACACTTTCGGCAGGATGTCGTGCCGGACCTTTGGCGGTTTGCGGTGAACGCCGAGCACGGCGATATCCGAGCAATGCACGGCGCCGCACATGTTCAGGCAGCAGGCCACCGCCAGCCGCAGCTTCGCCGGCAGCTTCTCTTCCACGAAGTACGGGAACAGCGCGTCCATCATGCTCTTCACCAGGCCCGAGGCGTCGGTGGCCGACGAGTGGCAATGCACCCAGCCCTGCGTGTGCACGATGTTGCTGATGCTGTTGTTGGTGCCGCCCACCGGGTAGCCCGGCCTTGGCGAGGTCCTCCTTCAGCGGCTCGATATTGGCAGAACTCGGAAAGCAGAAACTCCACGTTGTTGCGGCTGGTGAAGCGGAGATAGCCGCCGCAATACTTATCCGCCAGCTCGGCGAAGAGCCGGATGGTGTGCACGCTCAGCAGGCGCGGCGAGGCCGCACGCACCGTATACAGCTTTTCGCCGGACTCGCCGACGTGGCAAAGAACGCCGGGCGAAAGGGTTTCGTGGGACTTCCACTGTCCGTAATTCCTCTTGATGACCGGCGGCAGGAACTTTTCGTAATTCGGCGGTCCAATATCGGTGATGCGTTTCGCTGTCGGGGTTGTCATTTGCTCACCTCCTCGGTGCTTGGTTTGTTTTGGAAGAAGATATACGGGTTGTCGCGCGGTGCCGACACCATTTCCGGCGCCGGCTCCAGGCCGATCGCATCCAGGAAATTGGCCATCCCGACGCGCTGCACCAGTTCGCCCACACGCTCGCGGTTCTTGCCGTACTCGTCCCAGAACTCCCACACGCGCTTGATCAGCTCCTGCATCGTCTCCAGCAGTTCCGCTTCGGGAACGAAGGGAACCAGCACGCTCGACAGCAGCGCCCCGTTCACGATGGGGGCCTTGGCGCCGATCAATAACGCCGCGCCGCGCTCTTTGCCCGGCCGCAGCGCTTTGGGCATGACGTTGATGCAGTGCATGCAGCGCACGCATTCTTTGTTTTCGATTTTGAGTTTCTTGCCGTCCCAGCTCATGCATGCGCGTCGGACAGCGGTCACAGACGTCCTTCTGGATATCCAATCCCGCCGCGGCGTACTCGGACACGGCCGCGTCATCCTGCTGGATCTCGTCCTTCCAGATACCGATTACCGAGAGGTCCGCGCGCGCCGCCGCCGCCACGCAGTCGTTGGGGCAGCCGGCGCACTTGATCTTGAACTTGTAGGGAAATGGAGGCCGGTGCAGTTCGTCCTGATACGCCTGCGTCAGGTCGTTGCACAGCTTCAGCGTGTCGTAACAGGCCCATTCGCAGCGCGCCGGACCCACGCACGCCGAAGGCGTCCGCATGCACGATCCGGAGCCGCCCAGGTCAAAACCCGCGGCGGTGAGTTCGGCGAATGCCGGTTCCAGTTCACTGGTCTTGGTGCCGAGGAAGATGATGTCCCCGGTGGAACCGTGCATGTTGGTCAGCCCGGAACCGTGCCTCTCCCAGATGTCGCAGAGGGTGCGCAGCGAGTCGCTCGTGTAAAACCAGCCCGACGGCTGGTTGATGCGCATGGTGTGGAAATGGGCCACTTCCGGGAACTGCTCGGGGACGTCGCTGTAGCGGCCGATGACTCCGCCCCCATAGCCGAGCACGCCCACGATGCCGCCGTGTTTCCAGTGACCTTTCTTCTCCTCGTAGGAGAGTTCCAGTTGCCCCAGCAGGTCGTCGCACATCGGGCTGACGTCGCTGGTCTTCTTGATCTCCGTCACGAAGCTTGGCCAGGGACCCTTTTCCAGCTCGTCCAGCAACTTCGTGTTCGGCTTTCCGTTTTCCGACATGTTTTCTCCTATGAACGTCTGTTGGATTTCTTTATGCTTGCCAGCGCCACCGTGCGGTAGGCCAGGTGTGCAAACTTCGAATAGGGTGCGTAGAGCAGCAGCGAAAAGACCAGCACCAGGTGGACGAAGTACACCGCGTACATCGCCCCGGTTTCGGCCAGGCGCAGAAGTTCCGCCGCGATTCCCGTGATGACGACGCCGCCCAGGGCGGTCAGAAAGAACCAGTCGAAATACGTGCTGGCCAGGCGCCGCTCGCGATTTCCGGCACGCCTCACCAGCAGCAGGACCACGCCCGCCAGCGCCAGGGCGGCGCTTACGTTGGCGAAGATCTTGAGCGGGCTCCACAGCGCCAGCGGCGTCCGCATCAGCCCCGCCATCGTCCCGATCCCCGTAATCGGTGCCCACTGCCGCCAGTCCGGCGAAACCCCAAAAGGTCAGCAGGTGCGCCCGGCGCATCGCGGGTTCATCGCACTTGGCGAACCGGTCGTGCAGGACAATATCCCGAAGCGCATTTGGAACCCCGCCGGCCAGCGACTCGCGAGCCAGGCCGCGGGCAAAGCGCGCCACACCCAACGCGAACGCGATCAGCGCGAATCCCGAAACGGCGAAGAACAGCGGCTCCAATACGGCCGCCGGGAACACGCTGCCGAACTCAAACTCCGCGCCCGCCGCGGGCTTTGGCGCCCACAGCACCACGGCCGCGAAGATCAGCACGGGCAGGAGAAGCAGGAGCGCCAACGCTTTCGGCTCCGCCACCATCGCACCGAGAAAACCGGGAAATGCGAACCGCCGGATAGTCTCGCCGCGGACCGCGCCCAACACGTCGCCGGGCCGCGCACCCCGCGGGCACCGCTCCGTACACTTGCCGCAGTTGTAGCAAAGCCACACCGCCGGATCCGCTGCCAGACGGTCGCTCAGGCCCCACTGCGCCTCCAGCATCTGCTTCCGCGGAAACGGCGAGTCGTCGCCCGCCAGGTCACAGGCTACCGAGCAGGTGGCACACTGATAACACTTCTTCAGGTCCTGGCCGCCGGAGGCCAGGACGCGTCGCAGAAACGCTCGATCGGGCTGGACTACGATGGCTTCTCCCATTTTTCAAAATCCCTTGTACGGATTCGGGCCAAGTTCGCGGATCCGGTTCACGAAGCTGTCGAAGACATCCGGCAGCTTGTCCCATTCGTTGATGGCAAGCTGCGTCAGTTGCAGCCGCTCCGGTTCGAGCTGAAGCCGTTGCAGCGTCTCCTTGACGTTCTCAAGACGCTTTTGCGCCAACTCGCTGCCTTTCGTGAAGTGGCACTGGTAATCGTCGCCGTATTTGCAGCCCACCATGATCACGCCGTCGATACCGCGGGAAAGGGCTTCGGCCACCCACACGATATTGAGCGACCCCAGGCAGCGCAGCGGGATCACCCGCACGTTCGGATCGTACTGCCGCCGGTTCAGCCCGGCCAGGTCCATCGCCGGATACGCGTCGTTCTCGCATACAAGCGCGAGCACTCGCGGTTTCTCTTCCGTCTCGTCCGGTACGTCGATCGCCTTGATCATGGAGGCGATCATGTCCACCGAGTAGTTGTGGAAGGAAACGATTCGCTCCGGGCACGCGCCCATGCAGACTCCGCAGCGGCGGCAGCGGTAGAGGTTCGGTTTAGGCGTGCCCTTCACGTCTTCGTCCAGCGCGCCGAACGGGCATTCCTCGGTGCACCGCTTGCACTGTGTGCAGCGCTGCAGGAAAAACGAAGGGTACGACAGGTCGCCGCCGCGCGGATGAACGGCGCAGCCGCGCGCCGCCATCTCCACGCATTGAATGGCCTTGAGCGCCGCGCCACCGGCATCGGTTCGCGCCTGTACCTCGTCCATGGCGGCGCGCGCCGCGCCCGCGGCATAGATTCCGGTGCGCCGCGTCTCGTAAGGAAAGCACACGAAATGCGAATCCACGAAGCCGTCGCGCAGCACGGGCAGTTCCGGACCCTGCCGGTATGTCAGGTTCAGAACCTGGTCCGTGCCGTTGGGGACCATGCCGGTCGCCAGCACCACCAGGTCCACGTTGAGGACGATCGATTCGCCCAGCAGCGTGTGGTCCACCGCCACCGAGAGTTGCCCGTCCGCGCCCGGCTTTACCGAAGCCACTTCGCCCTTGGTGAAGAAATTCAGCGGCTGATCCTGGGCCGCGCGGTAAAAGCGCTCGTACTGTCCCGGCGTGCGGATATCCTTGTACACCACGTAGACTTCCGCTTCCGGATCCTGCTCGTGGATGTACGTGGTCTGCGCCAGCGTCGTCATGCAGCAAGTGGACGAGCAGTACGGAAGATGCTCCGCGTCGCGCGACCCGGCGCACTGAATGAACAGCACGCGCCGCGCCGGCATTCCGTCGGAACGGCGGGCGATCTTCCCCGCCGCGGCCATCTGCTCGAATTCCACGCTGGTCATCACGTTCGGGCTGATCCCGTAGCCCAGATGCACCAGCCGCGACGCATCGTACGGCGTCCATCCGGTGGCCACAACGATCGCCCCCGCGCGAATGACGTGCTGCTGCGATTCCACGCCGATGGTGACGTCGAACATGCCCGGCTGGCCTTCGATTCTCTCCACGCGGGCGGAACAGAAGACGCGAATTCGCGGATTGTAGAGTACCGCTTCGATGTTGGCCTGGATCCCGTCCTGCGCCAGCTCCGTGTAGGGCGGCACGGCCGGAAAGTGCCTCCGCACGCTTGCCGCATGACCGCCGAGGGATTTCTCCTTTTCGACCAGCAGCACATCGTATCCCGCGCCCGCGGCCTCGAGCGCCGCGTTTAACCCGGTCACTCCGCCGCCCACCACCAGCAGGGTCTTCGAAATCTCCTCCGCCAGCGGTTTCGCCGGTTCCATCTTCAGAGCACGCGCGACGCCGATCCGCAGGTAGTCCTCGGCCAGCATCTGCGTGTCTTCGTCCTTCGGCACGTGGCACCAGGCGACGTGTTCGCGCAGGTTGACGCGCTCCACCACCGCGGCTTGCCCGAGGGTGAACGCCTCCGCCTTGAAGCGCGGCGAGCAGGCCGCCACCACCACCGTGTCCACCGCGCCCGCCGCCACGTCCTCGCGAATCTGGGCGCCGCCTTCGCTGCCGCACAACACCGCGTGAGTCCGGCAAACCGCGGCGTGGCATTCGCCGCCCGCCACCTTTGCCAGTTTCGCGATGTCGATCGATTCACCGATCGTGCATCCGGTGCAGACGTAAACGCCTAGTTTAGCCGGCATGGCAGACGCTCTCCTTTGCGCACTGGAGCGCTTTGATTGCGGTGCCGGTGGCGTCCTGCACGGTTGAGGAAACCTCCGCCGGCCGCTTAACGCAGCCCGCCGCGTAGAGGCCCTGGTCCTTTCCGGGCGCGTTCAGGAATCCGAATTCGTCGCGGCCGATCGCCACCAGCAGGTCATTCGTCTGCGGGACGATGCCCGTGGCCAGCACCACCAGTTCGAAATGCTGTGTGCTCTTCCGCCCCGCCAGCGCATCTTCCGCCGTCACCAGCAGGTCTCCGGTAGCCGGGTTCTCCTCCACCCGCGCCACCTTGCCCTTCACCAGGTGGATGCCCGCGTCGCGCTGCACCTGGGCGGAGAACTCCTCCAGGCGCCCCGGCGTGCGGATATCTATATAGAAGATGGTGATCGCCGTCTCCGGATAAAGCGCCCGAATGTAAGCGGCATGCTTGATCGAGGCCGCGCAGCAGACTGCCGAGCAATACGGAAGGTGATTTTCGTCGCGCGATCCGGCGCATTGCACGAACGCAACCGTGCGCGGCTCCTTGCCATCGAACGGCCGGAGGATGCGTCCGGCGGTGGGTCCATCCACCGCCGCCATCCTCTCCAGCATCACGTTGGTGACCACGTTCCGGCACGTGCCGAAACCTAAGTGATCGAGCTTCGCCGCGTCATAAGGCTTCCAACCGGTGGCTGCTACGATCGCCGAGACGTTGAACGTTTTGATCTCGGGCCGCTGGTCCAGGCGGATCGCACCGTACTGGCAGGCCTCCGCGCAGGTCTTGCAGCCGCTCGGGCACACAGCCCGGTCGATCGCGTACAGGGCCGGATACGCCATGCCGTGCGGCAGATAGGCGGCGCGCGTTGCGGCCAGGCCGTAATTGAAATCGTCTTTGCGTTCCACCGGGCAGGCGCGCGCGCAGTCGCCGCACAACGTGCAGGACTCCGCCACAAAACGCGGCCGGATTTCCACCTGCACCTCGAAATCGCCTGCTTTGCCTGATACCCGCGCCACATCGGCCAGCGTCAGCACCGTGATATCCGGGTTGTCGCGCAGCCGCCGGTAGTGCATCTCCAGTCCGCAGGCCGGCGGGCACAGCTTGGGAAAATACTGGTGCATGCGCGCGACGCGCCCGCCCAGGCTGGCCGACTTTTCCACCAGAATCACCTGGCAGCCCGCGTCCGCGAGTTCCACCGCCGCCGTCAGGCCGGCGATGCCGCCGCCGATCACCAGCACCGGCTTGGAAGTATTGCCGCTCATTCTTCTTTCCCTCGTGCGGAGGCCCCGGGCCGAAGTTTCATCGAGCGTTCCCCGAAAATCGAATAGCGCAGCCACTGCATGCCGAAATCCATCAACTCCTGGTCGTCGGTGCGGAGCGCCTCGACACGCGCTTCGTCCACGTCGAACAGTTGCAGGAAACGGGTTTCGAACACGAAGCGGCGGTAACGGTCCAGGTCGTAGCAGGCCATGTAAAACATGTCCGACTGTTGCGGCGTCAGCGGGCGGTTGCTGTTCCAGTAGTCGTGAAGCGTGAGTTCCTTAAATCCGGTGGACATCATTTCGAATTCTTCGATTCCCTGGCACTCGATCCATTCGCGGACCGAGATCGACACGCCCTCCGTGTGTCCCTGGCAGATGTCCTCGCGCACCAGGAAGTGAAACGGGGTGTCGTTCGGCGTGGAAGTCTTCGGTTCGGCCAGGCCCAGCGGGTACATGCGGCAGGCCCACGGCCGGTTCTTGTAAATCGAGCAGCCCTGCTCGTTGAGAAACTGGCAGCGCTTGGTTCCCTCTTCCATCCGCAGAATCACGAGGGGAAACCGCTGCTCCACGCTCTGCATTCGGAGCGTGTACTGCTCCAGAAATTCGGAAGAGTCCATGCCGAGCGAGCGCTTCATGCGCAGCACGTCATACGGGGTGAGCACGATAGTGACGTCGTGGCAGCAGTGGCCAAAGCAGCTCAACTGCGGGCTGCACGCAAACGTGAAGCGGTCGTCGAGCCCGAGACGGGGGCTTTCCTTGAGGATGCTTTCGGGGGTGACGGGATCACTCGACATGGGTGGAGCCCTCCTGGGCGTTGGGGACAATGGCGTTTCTGAGAGCGTACGGGGACCAAACCGGCAAGGGGCCGCACTCGCCCGTCGCAGGATCCAGGCGGTAGCGGTAGGACGCCGCTACGTTGTAATGTGTCCGCATCCACTCCCAGCCGCGCACGTAATACGGGCACTGGTCGTCAAAACAGACATGCTGGAACTCGCTCCCCCAACTGGAGCCCTGGGGGATAGCCCAACGCGGCATTGGGCTGCCGCAATGAGGACATCGAGGATCTGTGGTGGCCATGGGAAACCTTTGGGACGGGAGGTTTCCGGTGCCTCCCGCCCCTGCTCGGCAGTCTCAGGCACCCACTACGGCGGTACCTTTAGGCTGCGAACTGAAGACATGCAGAATCGGCCGGGCCATGGTTTCCCAAGTGTTGGTCTTGGGATCGAACCGGCAATTCGCAAAAACGTGCCAATTCTCCTCGTCGAGCTGCGGCTTGTCGGCGCGGAAGTAATATCCGGGCCAGCGCGTTTCCTGGCGGAACAGCAGCGTCCGGACATGCGCTTCGGCCTGCCACATGCGATGCGTGTTCTCCCAGCACCGCATCAGCTCGTGAAGATTGGCGGCGGCGAGTTTCTCCGCGTCCTCCTTGAGATAAGCAAGCAGGTCCAGCGCCTTCTTGAGGAGGGCCTCGTTGGTGGTGAACTGAGCGGTGATGCCGCCGGCGTATTCGTCCATGATCTTCTGCAAACGGAACATGAACATGCGCGGCTTGATGTAATTCGGGTTGACTTCCGGATCCGTGGTCGCCTTCTCGAACTGCTCGAAGGTGCCCAGCGGGCGCAGGATTTCGGACTTGATGGCTTCGATCGCGGCGTCATCGAGGGCCGGCGCCTGGTTGTTTTCCACGATGAACTTGATCGCGGCTTTGGCGGCGATGCGGCCTTCGGCGTGCGAACCGGAAGAGAACTTGTGGCTGGAGGCGCCCGAAGCGTCGCCCGCGCAGAACAGCCCCTTCACGGTGGACATGTGGGCGTAGCCCCAGAAGTACTGCCCCTTGGTTTCGTCGGTCTGCAAGTCCTCCGGACCGCTGACCCACGCGCCCGAAGCGCCGGAGTGAGAGCCGATGAAGTACGGCTCGGCCGCGGCGATTTCCGAACTCTTCTCTTCGGGCTGCACATTGGTGGCGGCCCAGAGCAGAGCCTGGGAGATCGTCATGTCGAGGAAGTCTTCCCAAGCCTCGGACTCGAGCTCCTTCATCTTCTTCTTGTAGGCCTTCTCGTCGCCTTTGTAGGTTTCGGCGATCTGCTGGATCGCTTCTTCCGTGCGCATCGAGATCGGGCCCTTGCCGTCCATCACGTCCAGCATGCCGAGGTAGTTGCGCAGGTTCGCCGGGACCGGTTTGACGCGGCCGTAGGGGCCCCACTTGTCCAGCTCGCCCTTGCGCTCGATCATGTAGTTTCCACCCGCGGCGTTGGTCGCGCGCGACTTGAACAGCAGGAACCACGCGCCCACCGGACCGTACGCGTCCTTGAAGCGGACCGGGATGAAGCGCACTTCCTGACAGGTCATTTCCGCGCCGGCCTTCAGCGTGAAGTAAGCCGAAGAGCCCGAATTCCATGGCGGATACCAGGCGCGCCCCATGCCTTCGCCGGAGCTTCGCGGCTTGAACACGTGCACCGCGCCGCCCATGGCTACCAGGGTCGCTTTCGATTTGAAGATGTAGAACTTGTTCTCGCGCACCGAGAAGCCCACCGCGCCGGCGCAGCGTTCGCCGTCCATCAGCGGACCCACGATGAACACGCGCTCGAAAATCTGGCCCACACCGGTCTGCAACAGCGCGTTCTTGGCCGCTTCGGCCACAATCACCTTGTACGATTCGCCGTTGATCATGAGCTGCCAGCGGCCTTCGTGCACAAAGGCGCCTTTCTCGTCTTTCCAGATCGGCAGCCCCCACTTCTCAAACAGGTGGACCGTCGAATCCACGTGCCGGGCAATGTTCGCCACCAGGTCTTCGCGCGTCACGCCCATCAGGTCGTTGCGCACGTAGTCCACGTAATCCTTGATGGTGTTGGCGCCGTCCTTCAACCCCACGTACTGGTTGATTGCGGACAGCCCCATGGCCACCGCGCCGGAGCGGTCCATCGCCGCCTTGTCCACGAGCGCAACTTTGAGGCCGTTCTGCATCGCCCAGTGGGCGGCTTCCACGGCGGCTCCGCACGCGGCCATACCGCCGCCGAGAATCAGCAGATCGGTTTCAACAACTACAGTTTCGAATTCGGCCATTGCAATCCTTCTCCTCTCAGTTGTTCAACCGGAATACGTCGTCCATTCCGATCGACGCCGGCTCGGTGAATAGCAACGGGCTGTCCAGGCCGCCCTTGGTTTCGAATCCGCCATCCGGAACGGCCTTCCCTTCCGGTGTCGTGCGAATCGGGAACTTGAAACGCTTAATCGTTCCGTTCCGGAACTTGACCGTCCACAGGATCGTATCCGTGGAACGCATCGGCGTCGCCGAAGCGCCCAGTGGCACGAAATCAGCGTAGCTGCGGACTTCAACGGCTTGCGTGGGACAGATCTTGACGCAGTTGTAGCACTCCCAGCACATCGAAACGTCCCGGTTGTAAGCCTTCATCTTGTCTTTGTCCAGGACCATCAGGTCGTTGGGGCAAATGTGCTGGCATGCGGTTTTGTCCAGCGCTTTGCATCCATCGCACTTGTCCGGATTGACGTAGCTCGGCATTAGTCCACCTTTCCTTCCGCAGGACCCCGGTCGTACCGGTTGGTTTGGGCCTGCTTCTTGTGTCGTTGATAAAAACAGTTGCGGTGACCGTATTCGCCAAACCTGCACTGATCGCGAACGTAGATCTCGCACTGCATGCAGACGGCATTCGGATCCGAGCCGTCGCTGACGATCGCCCCCGCCAGCCGGTCCAGCAGCTCGGATGTTCTTCGGAGGTCTTCCGGGGCGAACTGGCGGAAGGCCATTCTCGCGCGATGGTCCCGCGCGATCTGGTATGCCTCGATCAGCTTGCGGCTGGTTTCGGTCAGTGCCAGCCGGATCAGCCGCCGGTCTTCCTGCGGGGCCACCCGGCGCAGAAGGCGCCGGCGCACCAACTTCTCCACCGTCCTGCTCACCGCGCCGCAGGTCACCCCCAGGAACGCCGCCGCGTCACCGATGCTGATGACGTCGGTGTGCGCCACCAGGTAGAGCAGCTTGAGCTGCGCAAATGTCAGCTTGTCCGCGGATACCTCGCGCAGCACGGTGCGCTCGATCACCTCGCGTACCGACCATGCCAGGACGCGCGCGCTGCTGAGAAACTCGTTGCTGAGATCGGCTGTGACACCTGCACCGACGACGTTTTCTTCGCCAGACTGCATCGGCTTCACCTTGTCATGGATGTTTGACCAAATCGAATTTAAACCTGGTCAACAATCGATACAAGACGGATATCTTTAGATGCAGAGATTCAGGTCTTATTTACTTGAAAGTCGAATTTCAGCGCCCGTTTTGCTTCGATCGGAGGCTCCGCCCGTCGTGCAGGTTCAGCTCCTTGTCGAGTTCCTCTTCACCTGGCCGCCCACCCCGGCCGCGGAACTCTCCCGCATGCGGAAAGTCCGGATTGCTGTGATGGAAAACCCATATTTCGCCGCGGGTGGATTTGGCGATTGCGCTATGCGAGGAATAACTCTACGCGGAGACGGCGGTTACAAGCTGAGTTCCGCCGGGAATGGTCTGCCTTTGGAGCATGCGCCATCCGAGCCTGGCCAGTTCGCTCTCCAACCGCGAGACCGTCCAGTTCCGGCTGCCTCCGCTCATGACGTGCCGGCCCAGCGCGAACAGCAGGATCTCGGGCGGCGGCGTCGCTTCCGAACACACGAAGGAATCGTGCAGCACCAGCAGGCCGCCGGGCCTCACCAGGCGCGCCGCACTCTCGAGAGCCGGGCCGAACTGCTGACGGTCGCAAGCGGGCAGCAGGCCGGAAAGCAGCACGCTTCCGTAAGCGCCGCCTCCGTTGCCGATCGCCTTCGCCGGATCGCCCCACCCGTCCGCGCCAAACGGGTTCCGCTCCTCGAATGCCAGTTCCGGCCACCGTCGCGATGCGATTTCCCGGTACGTACTGCCGCCCCACCCAACCAGCAATGCCGGCCCGTGCGGCGCCAGCTCCAGCTTGTCCAGCACAAACGGAGCGGCGTAGCGTGCCAGACATTCGCACGACTGCCGGTGCAGTTCCTGCATTTCCGCGCGCGACTCCTCACCCCGGCCGTCAAGCAGGTAGCGACCCACGGCGGTCAACGGCGCAAGATGCGCCGCCTGGTACAACAGCGCCGGCCGCAGCGAATGGGGTGAGCTTTCGCGCAGGTAGCGCGATGCGAGTTCGAGGTTGCGGTATCCATCCGGCCCGCCCTCGAGCAGCCCCATCGCCACCAGACACTCCAGCAGTTCGGCGAGGCCGCTGCGGTTGAGTCCCAGACCGGCCGCGAGCTGCGACGATGTCCGCCACTCCTCCAGCCGGTCGAACAGAGAAGTTGCCAAAGCCACGCGGAGAACCTGGCTGCCGGTGCCGGCCGACGCCATGCGCAGCAGTTCGTCCGGCACCGGCGCCGGTTCGAAGTGCGGCGCCGCATCGGGCCGCCGGCGCAGATCGCGATGGGCCGTCTTGAGCTTCTCGCGCAGCCGCACCGCTTCTCCCACCACCAGTGTGGCCGGAGGCTCGATTCCTCCGCGCTCCACTTCTTCCGCGATTGTGGCCAGCGTTCCGGTGACCACCCTTTCGCCGTGCCAAAACGCCATCTGGATCATGGCCGCCGGCGTCTCCGGATCCCGTCCATGCGCGATCAGCTCCCCGGCCACCCGGCCCACAGAGCGCACCGCCATCAGGAAGACGAGCGTGTCGATGCCTGCGAGCGCCGCCCAGTTCAGCCGGCTGTGATCGCGATTCGCTTCATGGCCCGTTACGATCGCCACCGACGAAGCCGTGTCCCGGTGCGTGACCGCGATTCCCGCACTGGCCGGCGCGGCCAGCGCCGACGAAACGCCCGGCACCACTTCGAAAGCCACACCGTGTTCGGCCAGGAACTCGGCCTCTTCCCCGCCCCGTCCGAACAGAAACGGATCTCCGCCTTTAAGCCGGACAACGATCTTGCCCTCCTGCGCCTTGCGCAGCAGCACTTCAAAAATCTCTTCCTGCCGCGATTCGTGGAGTCCGACCGACTTGCCGAGGTAGATCCGCTCCGCCGACGGTTTCGCCAGCGCGAGAATCTCCTCCTGAATCAAACGGTCGTAGATGATTACGTCGCCGGCCTGCAGAAGCTTTGCAGCTTTGACAGTCAGCAACTCGGGGTGGCCTGGGCCGGCGCCCACCAAGTACACTTTTCCAGGCGGCACAAATTCTCTTGCAAGATTCTCTTGCGTTCGGCTGAAGACCGAATACGATGATAACATGAGCCGCAACTCCGAAATTCATTCAAACGGGCGGCAGGAAGGCGGAGCATGTCGGTAATTACGATTTCCAGAGGATCCTTCAGCGGCGGCAAGATGCTGGCCGAGTGTCTCTCCCAATCCCTCGGATACCGCTGCATCGATCGCGAAATCATCGTGGAACGCGCCGCGGCCCACGGGGTCTCGCAGGAAGAACTGAGCGAAGCGCTGCAGAAGCCGCCGACGTTCCTCGAACGCCTCCGCCACAAGAAGTACCTGTACATGGTGCTGATTCAGGCGGCGCTGGTTGAGGAGGTCCGCACGGGCCAGGCCGTGTACCACGGCAACGCCGGCCACCTGCTGCTCCGGGGCGGCCCGCACATCGTTCGCGTGCGCATCATCGCCCCCATCGAACTGCGCGTGAAAATGGCGCAGGATCGGCTGAAGTTGAGCCGCGCCGAAGCCCTCGACTACATTTCCGGAATGGACCAGGATCGCCGCAAGTGGACGCAGTATCTCTACGGCGTCGACTGGGGCGATCCCTCTAACTACGACATCGTGTTGAATCTGGAATTCATGGACATCGCCGAGGCGTGCCAGGCGGTCACCACTCTGGCGCGGCAGCGGTGCTTTCAATTCACGCCCTGCTGCCAGGCCCGCATGGACGAAATGGCCCTCGCCTCACGCGTGCGTGTCGAGCTCGCGCTCAATGACGCAACCGCGCACCTAGAAGTGGATGTCGACGCGCACGAAGACACCATCACGGTGCTAGGCTCGGCCGCCAATATGCGCGAAGTGGACGAGGTGCGGCAAATCGCCGCTTCCGTCCCGGGCGTCGCAAGCGTCAACGTGGATCAGATGGCTTCACCCGTCCGTTCGTAAACGCTCCGGCGCCCGGGACAACCGGACGCCGGACCTTTTACGCGTTCGCTGCCACCTCGATCATCGGCTTCTCCGCCGGCAAGTGGCGTACGTCGGAACCGACATACACCTGCCGCGGGCGGGCGATCTTCTGTTCCGGATCGCGCAGCAGTTCGTCCCAGTGCGCCAGCCAGCCCACCGTTCTCGGAATCGCGAACAGCACCGTGAACATGTCCGGCTTGAAGCCCATCGCCTGGTAAATGATCCCCGAATAGAAGTCCACGTTGGGATACAGTTTGCGCTTCACGAAGTACTCGTCTTCGAGCGCGATCTTCTCGAGTTCCAGCGCGATATCCAGCTTCGGGTTGCGGCCCGTGACCCCAAACACCTGCTCGGCCGTCCACTTGATGATACGCGCCCGCGGATCGTAATTCTTGTAGACGCGGTGGCCGAAGCCCATCAGTTTCAGCTTGCCCGCCTTCACCTGCTCGATGTACTCCGGAATGCGGTCCTTCGTGCCGATCTGGTCCAGCATGCGGAGCACCTGCTCGTTGGCCCCGCCGTGCAGCGGACCGGAAAGGGCCGCCGCCGCCGCCGCTGTCGCCAGGTACGGATCCGCCTGCGAGCTGCCCACCGCCCGCATCGCGTTCGTGCTGCAATTCTGCTCGTGGTCGGCATGCAGGATGAACAGGATCGACAGCGCCCGCGACAGCACCGGATTGGCCACATATTTCGGCTCCAGCATTTTCCAGAGCATATTCATGAAATTGGCCGTGTAGCGCAAATCGTTGTCCGGATACACGTAGGGAAGCCCCAGGCTGTGGCGATATGTGTAGGCCGCGATCGTCGGCATCTTGGCGATCAGGCGCACGGTCTGGAGCTGCCGGTTCTTCGCATCGAGCACGTTGCGCGCCTCCGGATAAACCGTGGACAGCGCGGCTACCGTGCTGACCAGCATCCCCATCGGATGCGCGTTGTAGCGGAAGCCTTCGAGAAACTTCTTGGTCGTCTCGTGCAGCATGGTGTGGTGCTTGACCAGATCCACCCAGTTGTCGAGCTCCGTTGCGTTCGGCAGCTCGCCATTGAGCAGCAGATAGGCGACCTCGAGAAATGTGCATTTCTCCGCCAGTTCCTCGATCGGATAGCCGCGATAACGCAGAATGCCGCGATCCCCGTCGATGAACGTGATGCTGCTGCGACAGGAAGCGGTGTTCATGAACGCGGGATCGTAGGTCATCATCCCGAAGTCGTCCGCGTTCTCTTTGATCTGCCGCAGGTCCATCGCGCGGATCGTGTCATGGTCTATGGGGACGGAATAGACCTTGTCTGTACGGCCGTCGCTTAAGGTTAAGACTTTGTTCTCCATTGTTGTCACCTTAGTTGCGGGGCCAGGCTCTTTTGCCGGAAATTTCAAACCTCTGGTCCCGATGAAAAAAGTATGCTATAAGTGATCCGAGCTGTAAACAAGTCTTTTCAGACCTGATGATCCGGCGTTGGGTTGGAGCGTTGCGAATGGACATATTTCTGCCCGTCGCCGGTATCAGCATCAACGTCTGGATTCTTGTCGGAGCAGGCAGCCTGGTGGGATTTCTATCCGGCCTGCTCGGTGTGGGAGGCGGGTTTCTCCTCACCCCAATTCTCATGATGGTGGGCATTCCGCCTACCGTCGCAGCCGCCTCCGATTCCTGCCAGATCGTGGCCGCCTCCTCTTCCGCCGTCGCCGCCCACTTCCGTCTCGGCAACGTCGATTTCAAAATGGGGCTCACCCTGCTCGGCGGCGGCCTGTTCGGGGCCGGCCTCGGCGTCCAGGTCATTCGTGTCCTGCGGTCGCTCGGCAACGCCGACCTCCTGATTACATTCACCTACATCATCGTACTGGGCTGCGTCGGCGGCACCATGTTCGTGGCCAGCCTCAAGAACCTGCGGCGCGGGCCCATGGCCGCGAAGTCGCATCGACCCGCGGCCGGTGGAAGTTGGCTCAAGCGACTTCCCTGGCAGGTCGATTTTCAGCGCTCCGGAGTGCGCCATTCCCTCCTCGCTCCGTTCTTTCTCTGCGTCATCGTGGGAATCCTCGCCTCCATAATGGGCGTCGGCGGCGGTTTCATGATGGTCCCTATGATGGTCTACCTGCTGCGCATGCCCGCCCACGTGGCTGTAGGCACTGACCTGTTCCAGATCCTCTTCACCTGCGCCGGAGTCACCTACATGCAGGCCACCGCCAACCATACCGTGGATCTGGTCCTCGCGCTGCTTTTGGCCCTCGGCTCCACCATCGGCGCCCAGCTCGGCGCGCGCATGACGCGCTTCATGCGCGGCGACCAGTTGCTGATCATCCTCGCTTCTCTGGCCCTCATCGTCGTAGTCAAAATGGTGATCGGCCTCCTGGTGGAACCAGCCAACCTGTTGAGTCCGGCGGCCCACGCGAGCGTGATATTCCCGCCCGCATCGGCGCCTCGTCTTTGGAGCGTTTGAAACCATGCATACACGATTTTTCAACGTGCTGTTCTGCGCGCTCTGGTTCCTCACCGCCCTGCCGCTCCGTGCGGCCGAGGGCGGCGGCGAGCACATCGTCCTGGTTGCCGACAGCCGCCGTTTCCCCGCCTGGATCGCGTGGTGGATGAACCTTTACAACGAAAGCCACCTCCTGTTCGCGTTGACGACGATCATCACCATTCCGCTGCTGGCGCTGCTAACGGGCCGGCTCACGGAACTGGTTCTGCTGCGCCTGGGAATCAATCTCAAAAGCCGGGTGCTGGCGGAGCACTAATAACCGTATGGCTGGTTTTTCCTTAAGGAGACCTGTCTGATGGACTGGCTAAATATTACGATGCCGGTGGCCGGAGTTTCGATCTTCTGGCCCGGCTTGATCATCCTCGGCTTGGGAGTCGGCATGATCGGCGGCTTCTTCGGTATGGGTGGAGGCTGGATGGTGACGCCGGGATTGAATATCCTCGGCTTCCCCATGGCTTTCGCCATCGGTACGGACATCACGCAGATGGCCGGCCCGTCCCTCATTTCCAGCATCCGCCATTCTAAATTCGGCAATATCGATTACAGGCTGGGCCTGATCATGGTGGGCGGCACGGTGGCCGGCTTCGAATGCGGCGCGCAGATGATCATGTGGCTCGAACGCATCGGCAAAGTGGACGTGTACGTCCGTTCCGGGTACCTGGTCCTGCTCACTTTAATCGCCTGGCTGGTTTTTGCCGATCTTGCCAAAAAGCGCAGGAAGGAGCGTGAGGCGCTCGCCTCCGGCCGGAAACTCGACGCCCTGACCACGGGCATCGAGTGGCATAAGACCCTCCACAAAATCAAAATCCCCCCCGTGGTGCATTTCCGCAAGGCCGGAATCCGCTGCTCGGCGTGGCTGCCCATGTCCGTCAGTTTCGTCACCGGCCTGCTGGCGGGCGTGCTGGGTATCGGCGGCGGTCTCATCCGCATGCCCGCCCTCATTTACCTGGTGGGCTGTCCCACCCACATCGCCGTCGGCACCGACCTGTTCGAAGTTGCCATCTCCGGCCTGTACGGCGCCGGATCCTACAGCTATAAGGGCCGCACCGAACTTCTCGCCGCCGTAATCATGGTGCTGGGCGCTTCGGTCGGCGCGCAGATCGGTTCGGTGGCCACCAAGTACGTCAAAGGCTACGGAATCCGCCTCTTCTTCGGTATCGCGGTCATCGGCTGCGGTATCTCGATCATCATGAAGCTGATCGGCGGCGCTTACCCGGGGCTGGCTCCGGCCATGAACACCGCCGCCGCCATCCTGATCCTGGGCCTCGTCGGCTCGCTCTCGCTCTACATTTTCCTGCGCTTCCTCCAGGGCGTCAGGGGCGAGCGCGCTGCCAAAAAGCACCTGGTCCAAACGGCAGTCTAAGGAGCGTGCCGTCATGAAACGACCACTTCAGTTGCAGGTCATCCTCCTCGCCGGAATCGGCCTCCTTTCAGGCTGCGGCGCAACCGGCCGCGTGCAACAGGGCCGGGTTGTGGAATACGACCGAAGCACGGGCGTCCTCACCGTGATTGAGGACTCCAACTTCCGCGATCCCGCGAATCCCCGCTTCGACGTCCTCCCACCGGTCACAGTAGCCGTCCCCGACGATCCGCTGGAAATGGGTCCGCAACCCGAAACCGGCCGCCTGCTCCGCCTCGATTGCGCGCGCGGCGAGGCCGCCATTTTCGATCCCGCCACGAGCACCATCCGGACCGCCGGTTTCAACCTCGTCTCGGAAAAGACCGGCGTTGCCCCGTCCGATCCGCTCGTGCGCGGCAGCCGCTTTCCGCTCGTCGACCCAGCCAGCCGCAACATCACCGTCTACTCGCCGCGCGACCACGTCCTCGCTACCATCGCGCCGCGCGACACCGGCCTCCCCGCCGAATCCTGGAAGTTCGGCGATGAAGTCCGCTATTACTACAAGCAGCCCGGCCGCGCCCTGCGCCTCATGAACATCAGCCAGACGGACTTCAGCAAGGTCGGGAAATGATCATCACCGCGCTCCTCCCCGCCCTCTTGCTCGCCGGTGTCACGCCGGTTCCACCCCTGACCTGCACGGTCACTCCGCAGGTGATCAAAATAGGCGCCTGGTACAACGGCGCCAGCCTCAAAGTGGCGGGCAGCGCCTCTCCCGGCGCGAAACTGATCGTCACCATAACCGGATCGGATCACGCCGAAGTCTTCAACCGCAAGGTCCGCTTCGGGCCCATCTGGATCAACTCGGGGAAAGTGCGGATCTCGGGAGCGCCTTCGCTGTTTCTCCGATTCAGCACCGGTAGCGTCACCTCCATGCTCGGCTCCGGCGAGATTGCCGGACATCACCTCGATCAGGAATCCTTGACCTCCCGGATCCGCGTCGAGCCCGCGTCCCCGGATCGCGACGACGCGGCCATCCGCAAGAACTACCTCGCGCTGAAGGCGTCCTATGCCGCCTATCGCTTTGGGGATGGCGGAGTCGTCACCGACGCCCGCGGCGATTGCACCTCCTACTCGCTCGACCTGCAATGGCCAAAACGCGCCCCTCCCGCCGAGTATCAGGTCAATGTCTACGAGGTCCAGGACGGCGTTGTCTCCCGCCAGGCTTCGAGTGGCCTCTCCGTCGTACGGACCGGCTTTCCCGCCTGGCTCGCGAACCTGGCCTCCAACAGCGCGCCGACCTACGGCATAGCCGCGGTCCTGTTCGGCGCTCTGGCCGGCTTCGGCATAGACCGCCTTTCGACCCTTTTGTTCGGCAAGAAACGCACTGTCGCTCACTGAGCGCCCTGCAATTCAGTTATATTCGCGTTCGGACGCTTATGTGGTTCAGGCGCGGTAACAAAACCATCGAGACTCCCGAGACGGTGGCCGGCCGTGTTCGGGCCAGGTACGCAAGCTTCCGCGACCTCCTCGCCCTCAACAACGAGTCGCTCGAATTGATGGCGCGCCTCCAAGAGGACCTCCAATACGTCCCGCCCCGCCGCGACGTTCTCGGCGACCGCGTCCCCACCATCTTCGACCGCGTTCGCGAAGTCGTCGCCGCGCTCCAGCGGCTGACCGGTGTTCGGTTCGAAACCCTCACCTCCGCCCTGAACGGCCAGCAGCACGAGATCGAACGCTACTCCGCCGCCCTGGAAGAACTCGTGCACCCGCGCCTCTCCACCTGGCTTTCCGAAGTCAATGCCCGTTCCGAGAACGACACCGGCAGCAAGGCGGCCATGCTCGGCGAGGTCCGCAACAAGCTCGGCCTGCCGGTTCCGGACGGCTTTGTGCTCACCACCGAATCCTACCGTCAATACTGCGGAATCCCGCTCTGGACCGAGATCCGCGACGCCATCCATAATCTCGATCTCAACGATCTCGAGAACCTGCGCCGAGTTTCCCAGGAGCTGACCCGCAAGGCCATGGAATGTCCGCTGCCGCGAACCGTTGAGGTCGCGATCACCGGACGCGTCGAGACGCTCCTCAAGCATGGCGGCACCCTGGCGGTGCGCTCCAGCGCGAAAGGCGAAGGCGGGGAACGCTCCGGCGCCGGCCAGTACCTCAGCCTCCTCAATGTTCGCCCCGAACAGGCCATCGATGCCTTCCGCCGCGTGGTGGCGGCGCGCTTCCACGAACGCGCGCTCTTCTATCGACTCTCCACCGGACAGCGCGAAGTGGACAACCCCATGGCCGTCCTGTTCATCCCCATGATTCCCGCGCGCGCCGCCGGAATCATGTACACCCGCGACCCGGCCGACCCGAAAAGCAGGGGTTTGTGGATCACCGCCACCCGCGGCCTTGGCCTGGAAATCGCCAGCGGCCGCCTGCCCGCCGACCTCTTCGTCGTTTCCCGCGCCCGGCCCCACTCCGTGCTGGAGCGCAACATCGTCCACAAGGACGAGCAGTTCGTTCTCGACGAGAAAGGCGGCGTGGCCTCCATCCCTCTGCTGCCGGGCGCGCAGGATGAGCCCAGCCTGCAGGAGGGCGAACTGCATACGCTCGCCGAATGGGGCGTGAACATCGAGGAACACTTTCAGGCTCCCCAGGACATCGAGTGGGTGCTCGACCAGAACCGCCGCCTCTGGGTTATCCAGACCCGCGCGCTGGTAAACGCCGAGATCGCCCCCGCCAAGCCTCGCTCCCGGCCGAAGACTGAACCCGTCGTCGAGGGCGGCCGGAGCGTCTGTCCCGGGCGAACGTCGGGAAACGTGTTCCTGGTGGACGACGGCCAGAGCATCGCCGCCGTCCCCTCCGGTGCCATCGTCTTCCTGCGCAAGCCTTCGCCGGAAATCGTAGAGGTTTTCCCGCGCATCGCCGGCCTCGTCGCCGAGTGGGGCAACGTCACCGGCCATGCCGCCGCCCTGCTGCGCGAATTCCGCATCCCTTCCGTCTTCCAGATGCCCGGCATCTTCAGCCGCCTGGCGAACGGCGAGCCTGTCAGCCTGGACGCCGTGCAGTGCTGCCTCTACCGCGGCACGCTGTGGCCTCCTGTGCGCCGCGAAGCCGAGATCATCGAACGCTACGGCCAGAAAAGCGCTGACCCCATCGGCACCCGTCTGCTGACGCTGAACCTGCTCGATCCCTCCGCCACCAACTTTCGTCCCTCCGGCTGCAAGTCCGCCCATGATGTGCTCCGCTTCTGTCATGAAAAAGCCATCGAGGCGATGTTTGAGGTGAACGACGCCGAGCTCGAGCACGGACCGCATTCCTCCCGCAAACTCCAATCCGCCCTTCCGCTGAACGTGCTGGTCATGGACCTTGGAGGCGGCATCGATCCCGGTCTCGCCGATGCCCGCTCCGTCAAGCCGGAACAGATCGTGTCGCGCCCGTTTCGCGCTTTGTGGAGCGGGATCACGCACCCGGGCGTCTCCTGGACCCGCGACATGCCGGCCAGTTTCAGCGACCTCGCGTCCGTGCTGGGCAGTTCGCTCGGCCCCAAAGACAGCGGCATGCGCCCGCTTGGCGAGCGCAGCTACCTTTTGGTGGCGGACGAGTACATGAACCTCAACTCGCGCCTCGCCTACCACTACAGTCTGGTCGATACCTGCCTCTCGGAGAATCCCGGCAACAACTACATCTCGTTTCGATTCGAAGGCGGCGGCGCCACCCGCCAGCGCCGCAGCCTGCGCGCCTGTTTTCTCGAATCCTGCCTCCAGCGCTACGGTTTCCAGGTGGACCGCCGCACGGATCTGGTCAACGCCTGGTTCCGCAAGGCCCCAGCCGACCAGACCGCGGAGCGCCTCAACATCCTCGGCCGCCTCCTCGCGTGCTCCAGCCAGCTCGACATGTACATGACCAGCCGCGAGGTCATGAACTGGTTCGTCCAGCAGTTCCTCGAAGGCAACTACTCCTTCCAGGCAACCAGCCAACCCTCTGAATTACAATAGAGTTGTCGCTGGAGACTTCGCTTCCGGAATGCCAGGCCATCCCCATCCGTGGCGCATCATGACCGCCGTGTTCGCGGGCGTCCTCCTTTTCTCGTTCGTCATCGAAAGAATGTTTTCGCCCGCGGGAGACGCCGCGCTCCAGGCCCTTGACAGGAAGCAGGTGAATGTCACCGGCGTCATCGCCTCAGTCCGCTCCGGCAGGCCGCTCACGCTCGCCGACGGACATACGTCTTACATCCTGGACGATCAGGACAGGGCCAGGACATGGGCTGGACGTAGGGTGCACGTGTCCGGCCTCCTCCACGAATCCACCGGCGTCCTCGAGATCCGCCGCATCGACCCGATCTCACGCTGACACGCGCCTCCGCGCTTTTCGCACTTGACCGCAATCCCGGCCAGCCTTAGCATTGAACTGGATCTTAATATCTGAAATTGGAGTCATTCATGACTATCACCGTTGAAGCTCTGGCCGACGAAATGTACGCGATGGTATCGCAGTACGCCGGCAAGAGAAATCTGAAGGCCGGCGATCTCACCAAGGAGATGATCGCGCGGCACGGCGAGTCCGCGTGCACCAAAGACGACTGCAAACACGCCATTCGTCTGCTCATCGACTCGGGCCGTTGCGTCTACAGCTACCTTGGCGGTTCCTACATCACGCTGCCCCCGAAAGAAGATCCCGCCGCTTCTTGAGGCGGCGTCGAAAGCGCTGCGACCTGGGCCGTTTTGCCGCGCCTTGTGGTCGCCGGCCTTTCGGGAGAGTCGGGCAAGACTCTCGTTTCCCTGGCGCTGCTGCTTGAAGCCGCGCGGCGCGGTTTGCCGGTCCGCGCGTTCAAGAAGGGGCCGGACTATATCGACTCGGCCTGGCTTGCCTGGGCCTCGCGCAAGCCCGCCCGGAACCTGGACACGTACCTGATGGGTTTCGATCGCGTGGCTGAATCCTTCGCGAGCCATGCCGTGCCCGCCGGCCTCAACGTGATCGAGGGCAACCGTGGTTTGTACGACGGCCTGGATGCCCGTGGAACTCACAGCACCGCCGAAATGGCGAAAGTCCTGGAAGCTCCTGTGGTGCTCGTGCTCAACGCCACCAAGGTGACTCGCACAACCGCGGCCATGGTGCTCGGCTGCCAGCGCCTCGACCCCTCCGTCAAAATCGCGGCCGTCGTCGTCAACCAGGTGAGCGGCGGCCGCCACGAACGCATCGTCCGGGAAGCCATCGAGGCCGTGTGCGGCGTTCCCGTGCTCGGAGCCATTCCCCGCGTCCGCTCCGATCTGTTTCTCCCCTCGCGCCACCTGGGCCTGATCACTCCCGAGGAGTACCGCGACCGTGAGCTTCTCTCCCGGCATCTGCTCGAACTCGTGGGTGGCTCGCTCGATTTCGACCGCCTGTTCGAACTCGCCAGCCTCGCGCCGCCCGTCGTCATGCCGCCCATACCGGTCCTCGCGCCGCGCCGCGAATGCGACATCACTATCGGCTATCTTCACGATTCGGCCTTCAGCTTCTACTACCCGGAGAACCTCGAGGCGTTAGGCCTGGCAGGCGCAAAGCTGGTTTCCATCTCGCCGCGCGCCGCCTCTTCCCTTCCCCCGGTGGATGCGCTCTACATCGGCGGCGGCTTTCCGGAAACGCACGCCCGGTCGTTGTCAGAGAACCACGATTTTCTGGCTGCCGTCCGCGCCGCCGTTCGCGACGGGCTGCCGGTCTACGCGGAGTGCGGCGGCCTGATGTATCTTTCCCGCGCTCTCACATGGCAGGGCCGGCGCTATCCCATGGCTGGCGTTCTGCCGTTCGAGGTCGAGGTATGCGGCACGCCGCAGGGTCACGGCTATGTCGAGTTGCTGGTGGACCGGCAGAATCCGTTTTTCCCCGTAGGCACACGGCTGAATGGTCACGAGTTCCACTACTCGAAGATTGTCGACTGCGGGAACGCGCCGTCCACCGCCTGCGCCGTCCTGCGCGGCACCGGCTGCGGGGGTGGCCGGGATGCGGTGGTCTCGGGCAGCGTGTGGGCCGCCTACACCCACCTGCACGCCGTCGCCTCGCCCGAGTGGGCGCAAGCGATGGTCGGGGCCGTCCGTTCCGCGGCCCTCGCCGTCTAGCTTCCCTCAGCCCCTCACCGCGCGGCTTCGCGGTGATCTCGACCTCGGCTGGGGTATTCAGGAAATGGCGGAACAGTTGGCGGGATTGCGCCGTTTCATATCCGGCCAGTCGCCGGCCCAGCATTCGATATAGTCCGCTGGCAACTTCGGTCAGAGTGACATCGAAATCGATCTTCAGGCGGACCGCCGAGCTCAACGCATCCAGATGAAAGAACTGGACGGCGTCGGCCAGCCCGTTCTCGATCAACATCCGTTGCGCGTAGCGGGTAATGCGTTTCGCCGCCGACGTGTGCAGATCGTTGGTGAGCAGCACCGTGGGTTCCTCATGTCCCAAGTCGGTGATCAACATTTGCCGGATCGGACCCTCATAATCGCGCAAGCTCACCTGCTGGTCGACGACCTTGGGATTCTGGTACATCCGATGCGGCACATCCAGGTGGACCGTGCGCCAGGCTGACCGTGGCGTGTTGGCCACTTCGCGCAGGATCGCCGGCGATCGGCGGCGCAGGGTCATGAAGGTGATGCCCATCTGGTTCAGGCGGTTCAGCTTGGCGTACGTAGTCAGCTTGGAATCAAAGACCAACTCGGGAGGCAGTTCGCCATAGGCCCTCTTCCAAAACTTGACGAAATCCAGAACCGCATCGGCTTGGTCCTGTTTGAGCAAATCGGCTTTGGAGTAACAGAACACATGGCTTTCGGCATCCTGCGCCAGAAAAACCAGAATCGACTTTTGGCTGCGGCTGCGTTTGGAGAGGTAATGCCGTTCCACAAATTCGTCGGCGCCGAAGAACGGAATCGAGTGGAAATCCAGATTGAAGCTCTCGCCCTTCAGCAATTTCTTCTGCCGCAACGCGCCGATCCAGAGTTTGCGGAGCTTCTCGTTGGTTTTGGGTGAAAAGCTATGCGAGTAGGTCTCCAGGTAGGTCGTCTTGGGCGCGACGTTCAGCCCGGCAAACAGAGCCAGTCCTTCATCGAAGACCAGATCCATGACATGGTTTTTGCGTTCGGTGCTGGAGAGCTTCAGTCCCAGTAGGGAAAGCCATGCCTGAGCGGCCGGGATCATTTTGCTGCCGGGATAACCGGCCTGCCGAACCAGGCCGGGCAAGTCGCAATCCACCAGCAGGGGCAGAAACAAGAACAGGCCGCCGAGCTGAGTCGTGAAGCGGCGCGGCGCAAGAGAAAACTCGCGGCAATCGGCTACGGCAGCGGCCGTGGGAAGGAGCGTCGCCGGCCGTTCTTCATCCTGACGCCGAGGCAAGCGGGCAAAGCCTTCATCGTGCAGGATCTCCCAGATAGCGGTGGTACTCAAGGGAGTCTGCTGGGACTTGAGGGCGCTTTCGATGTCGTAGATGGAGAGGTTCTGCTTGCGCATCCCCAGGATCAATTGGCGGACGGCGTCTTTCTTGGGCTGGCTGTGGGGGCCATGCTTGAGTTCACGGAAGAAGTCGGGCTTGGAGCGACGGAAATGATGGCACAAGACGCGAAAAGAGCCTGGAGTATAGCCAAAGCGGCCGGAGACGTCAGCAGAGGGAAGGCCTTCCACAAAGTAGGCCCGGAGGGCCTCGTACTGGCGTTGGGCGGGGGAAGTGGGTTCGAGGAAGAAACGGGATTCGGAGGTTAGCTTATCTGGTGAACTCTCCATAGAACAAATAATGACACTTCTGTTTTAGTGAGTCAACGACAATCAATCTCCATCGGAGCTACAGATATGAATATCGCCTGAAACCGGGATCGGCGTACGAGTGGCCACACTTGCCCTGCAAATACCGATTTCCGGTAGATTTAAAGAGACTCCACAATATCTGTAGATAACTTCACCAGATTGTTTAACGGCTGCGGTAGTGCGCCACGCCGTGGCTGAGGATTCGAGGAACGAAACGTTATCTCACGCTTTGCCGCGAAAATTCAGGCTAGTACGAGCCTGAGCTTCCAGCCGGGCGTCAGACTGAACAGAATCTCGGCATGCATCCAGCCCGCCCTCCGGCAAACGCTTTAGCGCGGATCTCGCCGTCGAAGAGATATTGGCGCGTATCAATCCGTCCTGTGACGCTCGCCATGGAACGGCAATGCGATTGGAATTCCGCTCGCGGAGCGGGTTTTGCGGGCCATCCCACGGTTGCTTGCAACTCGGTGATATGGCCTGACGCGCTAGATCCGCCGCTCCTGTGCATCCATCCCGGCGAATCTCGCAGCAGGATGCGGACGCGACGGAGATCCCGAATTCGCCCGCTTCTGCTCCATCGCCATGGGCTCAGCCAGCGAATTGAAGTATCACCTCTTGCTAGCCCGCGACCTGAAGCTCCTCAACCCTCAGGACCACGAAAGCCTTCACGACCCGTACCGTCGAATTTGAAGCATGCTCACCGTTCTCATGCAAAAGCTGAACGCCAACCGGCGGCCGAAATCCAAGAGCTGAAAGCTGATCGCAGAAGCCTATTCCCCCTCGACCGCCTCCACGGGAATCCGATTGATCAGCGCCACGATCTCATCGGCGTCGAACGGCTCCTGAATCGTCGCGTAGACCGCCCGGTTGTGAATTCTCAAACCGATCGCGCTCTTGCGGACCGCCACCAGGATCCTGGCGCCCATCGTGCGGTTGTCGCTTGCCAGCGCATCCAGCAACGCCACCCCGAGCTGTTCCAGAATGGCCTCGTCGATCACGATGTACGCCGGGCGGAAGACCGTTATGATCGCCGAGGCGTCGTAGCCGCGCCTCGCAAAGCGGAATGACAGTGACTCGTTCTCGCGTTTTGCCAGATCGTGAATCAATGCCTCGTCCTGGCTGATCACCAGCACGTTGGTTTCAAGTCCGTGAACCCGCCGGTAGTAGGGACAATCCTGGCACAGCCCGCTACAGAACCGCTTCGCCGGCCCGCTTCCCTTCACCACGCTGGTCATCCGGAAACACCAGGAGGCGTGGACCTTGTACACCACGCATTCGCGGCACTCCGTTCCCGGACTGTGGTTCATGTATTCCCAACAACGCATCGGGCGGGCACACAGAGTCACCGACTCGGAACGCGCCGCTGGGCAATCGTCCTGGCAGAGAACGTGCAGCACGTCGTCCTCTTCCACACGGTAGTGGCCTCCAGCCGTGCGGGTGGCGGGAAGCATACCGCGCTTGATCCACTTGAGGACTGTGTCCGGTTTGACCGAGCAGAGCCGTGCAGCCTTGCCCGTCGTCAGTAACGCGCTGGCCATCGAATCGCCTCCGTCTGCTGTTCATATTATCCGCACTTCGGGGGTCGGGATCAATGATATTCCGGCCTGATTTTCTGGATTCTCCGGTTGCGGGTGCGGCCTCGCGGCGGTTTCTGCATTTGCCCCATCCTCCACAACTAACTCCAATGTTTCTGAGTATTTAAACAACATTTGCAAGCTCAGAATTTCGATGACTTTTCGCTTTTCCCGCTCTATGATTGAGGAGGTTAATAACTGAAACTCCAAAATTTAGACCTGGTAAACAGGATCTTTCGGACAGGAGGCAATCGATGAGCAACCTGATTCTTCCACATGGGGGCGGTGAGTTGCGTCCCTTGTTACTGGAGGGTGAAGCCCGGCAGGAGGAGATCCGCAAAGCCGGGCAACTGAAGAAAGTGCCGATGACCAGCCGTGAAACCGGCGACCTCATCATGATGGGTATCGGCGCCTTCACCCCCCTCGACGGCTTCATGGGACACGACGACTGGCTCGGCTGCTGCGAGTCGTACCGCATGCCCACCAGGGACGGACTCTTCTGGCCCATTCCCATCACCCTCTCCGCCGAGGAGGATTATGCCAAATCCGTCAGCGTGGGTGACGAGGTGGCGCTGTGGGACGTCGAGACCGAGTCCATCATGGGCACCATGAAGATTGCCGAAAAATACGCAATCGACAAGGAACTCGAGTGCAAGCAGATCTTCCGGACAGCGGATCCCGCCCATCCCGGCGTGCAGAAGGTAATGGAGCAGGGCGGCGTTAATCTGGCCGGCCCCGTACAAGTAGTCTCCGAGTCCTTCTACCCCGAGATGTTCAAGGGCATCTACCAGCGTCCGGCGGAGGCGCGGCAGTCATTCGCCGAGCGCGGCTGGACCACCGTGGCGGCACTCCAGCTTCGCAACCCCATGCACAATTCCCATGCCTACCTGGCGTGGATCGCGATCGAAGTCTGCGACGGCGTCTACATCCATCAGCTCGTCGGCAAGCTGAAACCCGGCGACATTCCCGCCGAGACCCGCGTGAAAGCCATCGACGCGCTGGTGAACAAGTATTTCCGCAAGGACCGCGTGATTCAGGGCGGCTACCCCATGGAGATGCGCTACGCCGGTCCGCGCGAGGCCCTGCTGCACGCCGTGTTCCGCCAGAATTATGGCTGCACGCACCTGATCGTAGGGCGCGATCACGCCGGCGTCGGCGATTACTACGGCCCCTTCGACGCGCAGAAGATCTTCAACGAAGTCCCGCCCGGAGCCCTGCTCCTCCAGCCCCTCTGCATGGACTGGACGTTCTACTGCTACGAGTGCGGCTCCATGGCTTCCATGAAGACCTGCCCGCACGAAAGCAAGGCCGTCATCGACGAGAACGGCAAGTACAAAGGCGGCGCCCGCCTGCTGCTCTCCGGAACGCTGTTGCGGAAACTCATGAGCGAAGGCAAACCGGTCCCGGCGGAGTTCTCGCGGCCGGAAGTCATCGCCATCCTCAAGGAGTACTACGACAGCCTGGAAGAGAAAGTGGAAGTGAAGCTCCACGGCTTCGCCACGGGAGGAGCAGACAAAAAGTAGTTGATCGGGCGCTCCGCTTACGCGGCGGGGCGCCCCTCCAGTCATCAGGAGCAGAGCTATGCGGCCGCTAACAACAGAGGAACGGCAGGAAGCGTTCGCGACTCCGAAAAAGGAGGAGGTCGTCCGCAAACAGCGCCTCCCCGTTCGCTATCATGTCGAGGATTTCGATGTGCACGACCGGCCGCGCCGCTTTCTCGAAGCCTTTGCGGCTATCCTGAAGCACACCAATTACCGGCTGGCCCTCGACCATTACATCCGCGTTTCCGCCAAGTGCGCGCGCTGCGCCGCAAGCTGCCAGGTCTATCTCGCCACCGGCGACGACCGCGATGTCCCCTGCTATCGCTCCGAACTCCTTCTCTCCGTCTATCGCCGCCATTTCACCGTCTCCGGCATTCTGCGCGGCCGCCTCCTCGGCGATCCCGGGCTCACCGACGAAAAGATCCAGGAAATGGCGGCGGCATTCTACAACTGCACCGCCTGCCGCCGCTGCTCGCTCGAATGCCCGGTCGGCGTCGATCACGGCCTCATCACGCACCTCGGACGCTACATCCTCTCGGAAATCGGAATCGCGCCCCGCGCCTTGGTGGTCAGCGGGCGTGAGCAGTTGACCGGCGCCTCCGGCAATACGTCCGCCGTGCCCGTGGCGGCCCTCCTCGACAGCCTCGAATTCCTCAGCGACGAGATGCAGGAGGAAAAGGGTATCGACATCCCCTTCCCCATCGACCGCGAAGGCGCCGAATATTTGTTCCTCCCCGCCGTCTCCGACTTCCTCATGGAAGCCGACACCCTCATGGGCAACGCCGCCGTGTTCCGCGCCACGGGCGACTCCTGGACCGTCGGCACCGGCTACTTCGATGGCATCAACTACGGCCTCTTTTACAGCGATCACATGCTTGAGAGCGTCATCAGGAAGGTGGTCGCCGAGGCCCGCCGCCTCAAGGTCAAGAAGCTTCTGATCGGCGAGTGCGGCCACGCCTCGCGCACCGCCAAGACGTTCTATCCGGCTTTCAGCGGCGACGGCCGCGAGTCCATCCCCGCCGTTAACTTCCTCGAATATACCTACCAGTCGTGGAAGACCGGCCGGCTGAAACTCGCGCCGGATACCATCGACGAGCCGGTCACTTATCACGACCCGTGCAACCTGGCGCGCAACGGTTGGATCGTCGATCAGCCTCGCGAGCTGCTCAAGGCCTTCTGCAAGAACTTCGTGGAGATGACGCCCGGAGGCCGAAACAACATCTGTTGCGGCGGCGGCGGCGGAACGGTCTCGATCGACGAGATCCGTCCTTACCGCATGATGGTCGGCGGCCGCATGAAGGCCGACCAGATCCGCGCCACCGGAGCCAAATACTGCGTGGCCCCGTGCGCTAATTGCAAAAAACAATTGCGTGAGCTGATGGAGCACCACCAGATCGACTGCCAAATCGTCGGGCTGCACGATCTGCTATACAAAGCCATCGTTTTCGATTGACGTTTTTGCGAGGTGGATTCCAAGTGGATGCATGGATTGAGTTCGGTCGCGGCCCGTTGTTCCGGCTGGCGTTCTCCCTCATGGTGCTGGGGCTGCTTCGGATCCTGCTGCTCACCATCACCGGTCTTGCGCAGTCCTACCGGCGCAGCGCGGATCGGATCGTTCCCTGGAGCCAGGTCGCGCGGCAAACTGCGGCGTGGCTGCTGCCGGTGGGCCGCTTCTGGCGCCGGCGGCCTGTCTACGGCGGCCTCTCGCTGCTGTTTCACGTAGGGCTGCTCAGCGTTCCGCTCTTCTTCACCGCCCACGTCCTGCTGTGGAAGCGTTTCATCGGCTTTGCCTGGCCGGCCATTCCCCTGTCAATCGCCAACTGGCTCACCATCATCGTCGTGGTCACCGGTCTTGGCCTGCTCGGCGGTCGAGTGTTCCATTCCGGAGCGCGCCTCATCAGCCGCGGCCAGGATTTCATGTGGCCCCTGCTTCTGGTGGTTCCCTTCGTCACCGGCTACGTCTGCGCGAACCTCACCGTGAACCCGCGAACGTACCAGGTTCTGATGTTCGTGCATATCTACTCGGCCGACGCCATCCTGTTGATGGTCCCGTTCACCAAGCTCGCGCACTGCGTGCTGGCGCCCCTCTCGCAGGCCGTTACGGCGGTGGCCTGGAAGTTTCCCCCCGGAGCCGGAGATCGGGTGGCCGCAACCCTCGGCTATGCGGACCGTCCCTCCTGGGTGCCTAACGCCAGGCTCGACCCGCCGTCCCGTCCGGACTCCGCCGAAATGCAAGGGGTTGCCCGATGAAGAACATTCACCGGTTGAAACTCGCGCTGTGGGCGGTGAGCGGCCTCGCCCTCTCGGTCACGGTCACGCGGGCCTTCGCCCTGCTCAAGCCCGGAGGCGAATTCGATTGGCCCCGCTGGGCCGAAATCGTGGTTGGAGGCGGCGTGCTGGCCCTCGCCGCCGTCCTGCTTCTGTTTCTGCGCGAAACGTGGCACCAGCGCGGACAGCGCGACGAGGCGCTGCGAATGCCCGAGTTCAACCCCGTGGACAGAACCTGGCTGGGCGTCCACCGGGTGGCTTCCCGCACCACGCATTCGCTCGCTTTCGTTCTGGCCGCCGCTGCCGGCTTTGCCCTCTTCGGGGACCCCTCGCAGGGCCGCCCCACCCCCGTCCACCGCGCCCGCGGCGGCAGCGACCTCCTCATCGACGCGCGCCTCGACGGCCGCGGCGTCCGCTTCTCCCATGAGAAGCACCAGGACATGGGCGGAGGCAAGGACTCCTGCGCGAGTTGCCATCACATGAATCTCCCCCGCGATCGCAATACAGCCTGTTCGGAATGCCATCGCGATCTGTTCCGGCCGGCCGCGGCATTTCCTCACGACTGGCATGCCTCTCCCGCGGGAGGCAAAAAGACGTGCGTGGACTGCCACCCGGCGGCGCGCGACCGGCAAACTGCCACCTCCGTCCGCTGCGTCAAGTGCCACAATGACCTCATCCCCGCCGGATCCGCAATCGTGGTGAAGCAATACGCCGCACCCGGTTACGCTTTCGCCATGCATCGTTTATGTGTAGGGTGCCACGCGGAAATGTCGGCCGAAATGTCCGGCTGTGCCTGGTGCCACAAGGACCAACGGAAGTTTCAGGACGGCCTCGGTCTGCCCGGTAAGAGCGCCGCGCCCGTTGCCGTCCTCAGGTAGCGTTTTCTCGAAGGCGCGCCTTATGCGCGCGGAAAGTCCGGCAATGCTCGATCGACGGCTCGAAGGTGTCGGAAAAGCATGTGCGGAAGGCCGGTGCGCGGATGCCGTTCATCTGCTCGAAAAGGCCGTGCAGAACCGGCCGGGCGATTTCGCCTTGTACTACCGTCTCGGCATTTGCCACGCCGGCGCTTGCCGTCCGCACCAGGAGGTTCACCCGGATCTTGCCGCGCAATACTTCCGGCAGGCGCTCCGGCTGTCCGGGGACAATGCGGATCTGACCCGCGCCGTCATTCTCGACGCCCTCGGCGACGTACTCCGCCGCAGCCGCACCGTGACGGCCGTGACGGCCCTCCAGGCTTCCATCGATTGCCTCCGCGAGGCCGCCGCCATTTACCGCTCTCTCGGCATGCCCGGTGAACTGGCGCGCACGCAGTTCAATCTCGGGAACTGCTTCTGCGACGTTTCCGAAATTGCCGGCGAAGACCGCTGGCACGAAGCGGTCGGCCACTACGAGGAGGCGCTGCGCGTGCGCACTCGCGATCATGATCCGGAACGGCACGCGGCTCTGCTCGAAAACCTGGGCAGCGCCTATCGCCGCCTCTCCTCCGGCGGCCCCGGGGACAACGTCAAACAGAGTATTCGCTGCTACCAGCGGGCGCTCCGGATCTGCCCGCCATGCCGAAGCGCGGCGCTGCATTGCAATCTCGGCAACGCTTACCTGTCCCTGCCCGGGACCGGCGAGGGTTCCGCCGCCCGCAATGCCCGGCGCGCCCTCCGGCATTTTGACCGCGCGCTTGGTTTGCAGTCCCGCGACCCGGGCAGCCGCGCCTACGGCATTACCCAGTACAACCGCGCCCTGGCGTTTCACCGCCTGCAACCCGGATCGCCGGGCGCCGCTCCGGAAGGCGCGTTGGCCTGTCTCGAAAAGGCCGTTGCGGCCTTCGAATCCTGCGGCGAAGTCCGTTACATGCAGCTCGCTCGAGCGCAACTGGATCGGATCGCCCGGCAGTAATGCGAATTTAGAAAGGAGTCGACATGCGAAAGAAAGTGACCGTAGTGGGAGCCGGAAACGTGGGCGCCAGTTGCGCCGTCCGCCTGGCTGACAAGGGGTTGGCCGACGTCGTTGTGGTGGACGTGCTGGAGGGCATTCCCCAGGGCAAAGCGCTGGATATCCTCGAAGCCGTGCCCGTCTCGGGCTTCGATGTGCGCGTGAGCGGTTGCAACGACTACGCCGCCACCGCCGGCTCGGACATCGTCGTGATCACCGCCGGTTTTGCGCGCAAACCGGGGATGAGCCGCGACGACCTGCTCTGGGCCAACTACGATATCGTCCGCGCCACCGTCGAACAGGTGGTGAAATACTCGCCGGAATCGATCCTCATCGTAGTCACCAACCCGCTCGATGCCATGTGCCACGTGGCCCACGCGGTCAGCGGCTTCCCGAAGAACCGCGTCATCGGCATGGCCGGTATCCTCGATACGGCCCGTTTCCGCACCTTCATTGCCGAGGCGCTTGATGTCTCGGCGGAGGATGTCACCGCCTTCGTGATGGGCGGCCACGGCGATACCATGGTGCCGCTGGTCCGCTACAGCAGTGTCGCCGGACTGCCCTTGACCGACCTGATGGATGCGGCCGACATTGACCGCCTCGTGGCGCGCACCCGCAGCGGCGGCGCCGAGATCGTCAAATATCTCAAGACGGGCAGCGCCTACTACGCCCCCTCCGCGGCCGTGGCCGAGATGGTGGAAGCGATCCTGCACGATCGCAAACGCGTCTTCCCGTGCTCGGTCCTGCTCGAAGGCGAGTACGGCATTCAGAACCTGTTCGCCGGAGTGCCCGTGAAACTCGGCGCGCGCGGCGTCGAGAAAATCTTCGAGGCCAAACTGACCGAAACGGAACTCGCCGCGCTCCACAACAGCGCCGCCGCCGTCCGGGAATTGGTCGAGATCATGGCGCCGAAGCTGGCCGCCGCAGTGACGGTCTGACCGTCCGTGGCTATCATCACCATTTCGCGCGGAACCTTCGCCGGCGGTAAGGCGCTGGCCGAGTGCCTTGCCAAACGCCTGAACTATCGCTGCATCGATCGCGACATGCTCGTGCGGAAAGCCGCCACCTCACGCGTTTCCGAGTACGACCTGCGGGCGGCGCTCGAATTGCCGCCCGCCTTCCCCGGCCGGTTTAACCACACCCGCTACATCTACCTCGCGCTCATCCAGGCCGCGCTCGCCGCGGAGGTTCGCGCCGGCTGTGCCGTATACCACGGGCTCGCCGGGCACCTGCTTCTCAAAGGCGTGCCCGGCCTGCTCCGCCTGCGCATCACCACACCCGCCGCGCACCGCGTGCGCCTGGCCGAGGAGCGCCTACATTTGAGCCGCGCCGAGGCCGCCGACCACGTCGAATCGCTCGACCGCGACCGCCGCAAATGGACTCAGTTCCTCTACGGCCTGGATTGGAACGAACCCTCCCTCTACGACTTCATCATCAACCTGGAACGGATCAGCGTCGAACAGGCCTCCGCCGCGGTAGCTTCCCTGGTCGCCTCCGGTGCCTTCGAGTTCACTGCCGAAGGTCGCGACGCGATGAACGATTTCGCCCTGGCCTGCGCCGTGCGCGCCGCCCTCGTCCAGGATCCCTACACCCTAAACCTGGAGGTCGAGGTGGAATCCCGCGACGGCTCCATCCTGATCCGCGGCGATTGCGAGGAGGATCGCGTCGCCATCGAACGCGTGGCCAAGTCCCTCCCGGGTGTCAGCGCGGTAACGGTTCAAGCGGCGCCATTCTCCGTCGACGCGTTAAGATAAGCTCCACTCGACTCCTCCGTGATGCCCGTCGATTCCGAGACCGAAGCCTGGATCCGGCAAAGGGCCGCCGCACTCACCGGCGACGCGCCGCCCGCCCATCCCCGCGTGTGGGACGACACCACCAACTGCATGTCCATCGAACGCGGCGACATCGTCCGCCTCGGCGGCGAGCATTTCCTGGTGCGCTCCAACGAACACGAAGGGCGGTTCGGAATCGACGATCAGCCCAAGTTCTGGGTCAAGCGCGCGCTCTCCCTCGAAACCGGCCGCGCAGTCGAATTGAAACTCGGCTGCGAGGAACAGTTCAAGGTGCACATCGGAGACCGCGAGATTCGCTGTTATCGCAGCCCCGCCAAAGAGGCCGCGGTACTCGACCTCGTGCGCGAAGACGGTCGCTTCATGCAGGGCAAGTCCGTGACCGACGCCGCCGGCAATCTCGTCCGCATCATTGATTTCGTCCGCGGCACCGACCTGCTCAGTTACATCGAGTCCCTGCCGCTTCGCCACGAAGCGTATTGCCGCACCCTGCTGCCCGGCATCCTTGCCCGCGTGGCCGACAGCCTCGGCGCAATCGGGCAACTCCACGACGCCGGCCTCTGTCACGGCGACATCCGCAACGACCACCTTCTGATCGAGCGCGAAACCGGTCTCTACAAATGGATCGATTTCGACCTCACCCAGGACTCGCCCGAGTTCGACATCTGGAGCGCCGGCAACATCCTCCACTGCGTCTGCGCCAAAGGCTTCCTCACCTTCCATGACGCGCTCCGTATCAGGCCCGAACTCTCCGGGCGCCTGCTTGACGCCGATGCTTCCGTCTTTTTTCCCAACCGGGTGATGAACCTGCGCAAGGTCTACGGCTATCTTCCCGCGAGGCTCAACGACGTCCTCTGCCGCTTCTCCTTCGGCGCCCTGGCCCCTTACGCCAGTATCCGGCGGATTTCCGCGGACCTGGCCGAATGCGCGAAGCGAATGGAGCCCTGACTTCACTTGTATCCGGAGGCAGAACCGCCGCTGCCGAACGAGGTGCCGCTTGCGGAGCCGCCGCGGAAGTAGACGTAAAGCGGTCTCTCCGTGCCGGTTGCGATGGGCGCGGTGCAGACGATGCGGTAACTCTCTCCACCAAACTCGAATTCCATCGTGTTGCCGGTAACCCTGCCGGCCGCGACGTATTTCGTATTGGTCTGCCGGTCCACTGCCAGGATGAAGCGGCCAACGCCTTTCACCTCCAGGTTCGCCGTAAGCCCGGAAGCTTCCACGACTCCGCCCGAGTCCGCCGCGAACGCTCCGTTGCGGTAAAGCTTCGGATTGGTGAGCGTGATTGTGGAATCCCTCAGGGCTTCATCCACCGGTGGCGCGAGGCGCGCCGCGTTGGCGGTGAGTTCGTAGCGATCGATCACGCGCATTCCGACCCCTTCGTAGACGGGTACATCGAAGCTCTTCCCCGCCCTCACGCGAACCGGCGGCGGCAGTTTCGTTAGCGGCACGACTGCGCCCTCCTTCACATCGGCCGGATCGAGCGGCAGAACGGTAAACAGGTACTCGCCGCCGCCGGCGGGCAGCGCCTGCCAGGTATAGCCGGAGTTGTTCCCCGTAAGCCGGTTGTGGACATACACCGATCCGGTCAAGCGGCCCGCCTCCCAGCGCCGGCCGGTGGTCTTCCCGCTCATCAACCGCCACCAGTTGAGTTTGGCGATCGCCGGCTGCACAATCTGGGTGCGGCGCACGAAAGTGTGATCGTCCCAGGGCCCGCCATCGGCTCCGATGACGCCATCGGAGACCAGCGAGGCTCCCACCACCGCTCCAGCCCCGAGTGCGAGCGCCAGGATCCACTTCCACGGCACGCCGGAGACCTTGCGCACCTGCATTGAAGCAAATTTCATCCGCAGCCCCGCGCGCATCGAAGGCGGCGCGGCGGGCGTTTCCCACGTGTTCAACGTTTCATCGAGTTCCTGGTCATTCATCGATTCTTCTCCTGGCGGGTGCATACACCGCGAGCATTTCTTTGAGCGCCGCGCGGGCACGTTGCAGCCTCGACTTCACCGCCCCGATCTCGATCTCGAGCGTGGCGGCAATATCGGCAAGCGGCATCTGTTCGTAATGAGCAAGCAGCAGGACCGCCCGCTGCGTTTCCGGCAGGCGCGCCACGGCTGCGGCCACAACATCCTGAAGTTCGGTCCGAAGCAGGTCCCTTTCCGGCGAGAGATCGCCGGCAGGTTCCGGTCCGTCCGCCACGGGCTCGTCGCGGTGCCGCATCCGCTTCAGCGCCTGGTTGCGAACCGCGCCGAAGAGGTATGTGCGCAGCGGCGTCCGCGACTCATCGAAGCGGCAGCCGGGGTGCAGCAGGGCGAGAAAGCACTCCTGGACGATCTCTTCCGCATCCGCCGTCGAACCGGTCATTCGAAAGGCGAAGCGGAATACGGGCAAATGGTGTTCGTCGAAAAGCTTGAGAAACGCTTCTTCGTCGCCTTTTCGCGCTGCCTTGACCCGGTCCATATCTGAACAGTATTACCGGGAGGCGGCGAAAGGAATCGCTACAAAACCGGCGCCGCGTCCGCAATCTCGCGGTTCACGTCTTTGAAGCGTTCGAAATTCCGGTTGAAGCGGGCGCTGAGGTCGCGCGCCGCCCGGTCGTACGCGGACTTGTCGGTCCACATGCCGCGCGCATTCAGAAACTGCGGCGGAACGCCGGGGCACGACACGGGCACGGCCACGCGGAAAATCGGATGCGGCTCGGTCGGTACGCCGCCCAGTTCGCCGGCAAGGGCGGCCGCCAGCATCGCCCGGGTGTGCGGCAGTTTCATGCGGTTTCCGACCCCGTATGGCCCTCCCACCCAGCCCGTGTTCACCAGCCAGCAGGCGGCTTGGTGGCGGCGGAGTTTTTCACCAAGGAGCGACGCATACGCGGCTTCCGGACGGGGCAGAAACGGCGAGCCGAAACAGGCGCTGAACGTCGCCTGCGGTTCCTTACCCAGTCCGCGCTCGGTGCCCGCCACCTTGGCGGTGTACCCGCTGAGGAAGTGGTACATGGCCTGCTCCGGCGTGAGCCGGGAGATGGGAGGCAGCACTCCGAACGCATCCGCCGTTAAAAAGAACACGTTGTCGGGATGGCCGCCCACTGACGGAATGACAGCCCCATCGATGAACTCGAGCGGATAGGCGGCGCGGGTATTCTCAGTAACAACTTCCGAATCAAAATCGAGGATTCGCGTTTCGGCATCCATGGCGACGTTTTCAAGCACCGTCCCGTAGCGGATCGCGTTCCAGATCTGCGGCTCATTTTCGCGCGACAGCCGGATGCACTTGGCGTAACAGCCGCCTTCGAAATTGAAGACGCCCGCGTCGCTCCAGCCGTGTTCGTCGTCGCCGATCAGCCGGCGGTGCGGATCGGCCGAGAGGGTGGTCTTGCCGGTGCCGGAAAGCCCGAAGAACAGCGCCACGTCGCCGCCCGCCCCGATATTGGCTGAGCAGTGCATCGGGAAAACCCCCTGCTCCGGAAGCAGGTAGTTCATGATGGTGAATGCCGATTTCTTCATTTCACCGGCGTAACTGGTTCCACAAATCAGCACCACCCGCTTTTTGAAATTGATCACGATGCAGGTCTCCGAGTTGGTGCCGTCCTCCGCCGGGCTTGCCTGGAACTCCGGCGCAAACAGGATGGTGAACTCGGGGCGGTGACCCTCGGTTTCGCCGGGCGGCGCGGGGATGAACAACTGGCGGGCAAACAGGTTGTGCCACGCGAGTTGCGTCACCACCCGAAGGGGGACCGCATAGGCGCGATCGGCGCCCACGAAGCAGTCCTGTACAAACACGTCCTGCCCTTGCCAGAAAACGAGCATTCGCGCGTAGAGACGATCGAAGTGGGCTTCGTTCATGGGCTGATTCACGGCGCCCCACGATACCGTGCGGTCGGTCACCTCATCGCGCACAATAAACTTGTCCTTGGGGGAGCGCCCGGTGAACTGTCCGGTTCGCACCACCAGCGCCCCGTTGGCCGCCAGCCTGCCCTCGCGCCGTTGAATCGCATGCTCGACCAGATGCGAGGCGCCCAGGTTCCAGTAGGCAATGTTGATGTTACGAATCCCTTGCTGCTCCAGCCCGAAGCGGCTGGGTCTACTCCCGACATCGGAAGTCTGTTTCTGCTCACTGATCATGTTTTCCCCAATGCCTGTGGCCCCGATATCCTCATATGGTCGCATAAACGGCATGACATACCGCAGAGCCGGGTATCGTAAGATGGTTTTATGACACGGGTTTTCGGGACTTTGGGGGTTATCCCGCTGCTGGCGGCCGCGGCGTTCTCCCAGGTCATCGAATTCGAGGCAAACGGACTGAAGTACCAGACCCTGACCAGGTCCGGCGTGACCGTGATGTTCGCGCAGTTGCCCTCTCACGTGCGGGATTTCTCGATCGTCCAGGTAGCCGTTTCGAACGGTTCGGGTGCACCCTACGTGATCCGGCCCGAAGACTTCAGGTTCATTCGCAGCGGCGGCGAAGTGATCCCGGCAACACCCTCCCGCACCGTCATCTCCATGCTTTACCAGAAAAGCAGCGGGAACGACGTGATCAAGCTGGTGACCACGTATGAGACGTCGGTCTACGGAAACCCGAACCTGCGCTCCACCAACGGCTACGAAACGCGGCGCCAGGCGGCCCTGCTGATGAGCGGCGCAAAAGTGCGGGCAGCGGCGACGGCGAGCGCCCTCGCGCTCGTGCAAACCAAGCTGGATGCGGGAGAATCGACGGACGGCGCGGTCTTCTTCGCGACCGAAGGCAAACCCCTGGGACCGGGCAAGCTGGTGGTCCGGACCAATACCGATACGTTCGAATTCAATCCGGGGTCGTAGCCCTTACTGAAGCGGGTATCCGCGGACCAGCTTAAACGTGCGGGACCAGCGCGTCTTGCTGAAAAAATTGGTCACCACGTCGATAATGTGATCGATGCCGATGTTCGGATTGGTCAAATCCTGCGTGGGCGCATCGAACGACCAATAAATGATCAGCGGCGTTCCCACGATATTTTCGTGCGGAACGAAGCCCCAATAGCGGCTGTCCAGCGAATCGTCGCGGTTGTCTCCCATGGCGAAAATGAAGCCTTGCGGGACCACCAGTTCGCCGTTTTGCACGTGATTCTGCAGCATATCCAGCGCGCTCGGCGGAAGCCCCGGATCGGGCGCCGAGGGAAAGTTGTCCCGATAGGCGTTGATGAAATCGGTGCGGTGGATGACGTACGGCTCGGTGACGGCATGACCGTTCAGAATGAGCTGCTTGTCCTGAAGGCGGATGCGGTCGCCCGGGAGGCCTATGGCGCGCTTGACGTAGTCCTCCTTGATGTTCAAGGGAAAACGAAACACGATGACGTCGCCGCGGTGCACGTCACGATAGGGCAGCGCCGCGCGCGCCGGAGCTCCGCTCGGCGAGTAGACAAGCTTGTCCACCAGCACGTGGTCCCCGATGAGGAGCGTGTTTTCCATGGACGCGGTGGGGATCACGAAGGCCTGGACGAGCGTCGTGGTCGCGAAAAGCAGCAGAATTACGGTGACGGTCCATTCCGCGATGAACCCGCGCCGCACGTCGCGGCTGATCTCAGTGACCCTGGTCCACAAGCGCGGCGGCGCGCTCTTTACCTGTGTCTCCACCTTGTCATTGTACTCAAAACAACTCCGGCGCACCGGACGGCAATGCTACAATCGCGCACAGAGGGGGGATTGCTTGCCAAGAGCCACTCAGGAGTTACCCCGCACTTTCGGCGCACTTCGCCAGAGTTCCTTTTCCGAATCCAGAATTTCGAACCGGTCCGTAAAAGACGAGCTTCGCGGGAATCTGATCTGCAAAATTCAACGCGGCGACACGCTCTTCCCGGGCATCATCGGGTATGAAGACACGGTCGTTCCGCAGGTAGTGAACGCACTGCTTTCGCGCCACAATTTCATTCTGCTGGGCTTGCGCGGCCAGGCCAAAACGAAGTTGATCCGCCAGCTCACGGCGCTGCTCGATGAGGTGACGCCGTACGTCCAGGGTTGCGAAATCCACGACAATCCCTACCATCCCATCTGCCGGCGCTGCCGTGACCTGATGGAGGAGGCGGGCGACGAAACGCCGATCGGGTGGCTGCACCGCGAACAGCGCTACGTGGAAAAGCTGGCCACACCGGACGTGACCATTGCGGACATGATCGGGGACATCGATCCGATCAAAGCCGCACGGCGCGGCCAGGACATTTCCGACGAGCTCACCGTTCATTATGGCCTGCTGCCACGCTCGAACCGCGGCATCTTCGCCATCAACGAGCTTCCCGACCTGGCCGGCAAAATTCAGGTTGGCCTGTTCAACATCATGCAGGAAGGGGATGTGCAGATCAAAGGCTACCCCATACGCCTGCCGCTCGACCTTATGCTGGTGTTCACGGCCAATCCCGAAGACTACACCGCGCGCGGCAAGATTATCACGCCGCTCAAGGACCGGATCGGGAGCGAAATCCGCACGCACTATCCGGTGGCGCTCGAACAGGGCATCGCCATCACCGACCAGGAGGCGTGGGTGAATCGGCCCTCGCCGGTGGAGGTTCGCGTTCCCGGTTACATGAAGGAGGTTGTGGAACAACTGGCCTTCCTGGCGCGCGAGGACAAGCGGGTGGATAAGCGATCGGGCGTCTCCCAGCGGCTGCCCATTTCGGCGCTGGAGAACGTGATCTCGAACGCCGAACGGCGGGCGCTGCGGGCCAAAGAAGATGTGGCAGTGCCTCGAATCCTCGACCTTTACTCTGCGCTGCCGGCGGTCACGGGCAAGCTCGAGCTGGAGTACGAGGGCGAGCTCAAAGGCGGAGATACCGTGGCGCGGGAGATCATTCGAACCGCGGTCGGAAAGGTGTATGACCACTATTTCGAGGGTGTTAACGTCGCCAATATCATCCAATGGTTTGATCTTGGCGGATCGTTGAAGCTGGACGAGAACGTGGATTCGGCGTCGATGGTCCGGCAGCTCGGCGGCATTCAGGGGCTGATGGAAAAAACCGCCGCCCTGGGGCTGACGCACAATGAACCGGACGCCGTTCGGGCCGCAGCCGCTGAGTTCATTCTCGAGGGCCTGCACGCCCACCGGCGCATCAGCCGTAACGAGGAACGCGGCTTCGCGGCCGAGGAAAAACAGCGGACAGCACGCGAAGAAGGCGGGCGGGGCGAACGGCCTAACTTCCGCAGGCAGTTCAACTAGGAGCGGGGAACCTGATGAAGTGGATACGGTATTCCCGTTATAACGGCGAGGACATGGGCATCGGCGCCGAGGAACTGCTCCAGGCGCTTTCCGACTTCCTGCTGGAGAGCGGTTTCCACTCGCAGTACATGCCCATGAGCGAGTGGAACCAGCACACGCTCGAAGACCTGAAAAACGCCATCCAGCAGGCACTGGAACAGGGAAAGCTGTTCGACCAGGAGCGCCTGGAACAGATGATGGAGCAACTCCAGAAGATGTCTCCGGAACAGATGGAGAAGCTGCTGGATAACCTGATCCAGAAGATGGTGGATGAGGGCCAGATCACAATCGAAGACCCGCACCAGCCGGCGGAATCGTCCCCGGGGGTGGGAGACGGCAAGGACAGCCGGGTCAAGTTCGAGGTGACCGACAAGTCGCTCGACTTCCTTGGTTTCAAAACGCTGAAAGACCTGCTGGGCTCGCTCGGCAAATCGAGTTTCGGACGCCACGACACGCGCGACCTGGCCACCGGGATCGAAGCCTGCGGCTCTTCCAAACAGTACGAATTCGGCGACACGCTCAACCTGGACGTGAGTGAAACTTTATTTTCCGCGATTCGACGGGAAGGCGCGAAGGTTCCGCTGGACATGGATTACAGCGACCTCCGTGTGCACCAGTGCGAATACCAAAGCTCGTGCGCGACCGTGCTGATGCTGGATTGCAGCCACAGCATGATCCTCTACGGCGAGGACCGCTTCACCCCGGCGAAGAAGGTTGCGCTGGCGCTCTCCCACCTGATCCGGACGCAATATCCTGGCGACAGCCTCCGGTGCGTGCTGTTCCACGATAGCGCCGAGGAACTGGCCATCAGCCAGCTTGCGCGGGTGCAGGTGGGACCTTATTATACGAACACCCGCGACGGCCTGATTCTGGCGCAGAAGCTGCTCAACCAGGAGCGGAAGGACATGCGGCAAATCGTCATGATCACCGACGGCAAGCCGAGCTGCCTCACACTGGAAGACGGGCGGATGTACAAGAACGCCTTCGGCCTGGACCCGCTGGTGATCAGCCGGACGCTCGAAGAAGTGAACCGCTGCAAAAAGCAGGGGATCCTGATCAACACCTTTATGCTGGCCAGCGATTACGGGCTGATCAATTTTGTCCAGAAGGTGACCGAGATCTGTCGCGGCAAGGCATATTTCACGACGCCTTATACACTTGGACAGTACTTGCTGATGGATTACATGAACCGCAAGACGCGGACGATCCATTAAAGGAATTGCGGGCGGCGCGGTATAAGAGGTGAAGGGATCGAACCTCTTATGAACGCCGCCCGTTTTCTTTTCGGCCTCACTCTGGCTCTTCCGATAGGCGCGCAGACCGCGCCGGCAACGGACGTCTACTTCCTGGTGTTCCTCCGCCCGGACCCGGACCGAAAAGCCCTGGCGCCGGAAGAATCCGAGCGTCTGCAGTCCGCGCACATGGCCAATATCCAGGCAATGGCGGCGAGCGGCGATCTGGTGGCGGCGGGTCCGTTCGATGACTCCCAACCCAAAATCAGCGGGATCTTCGTGTTCCGGCGCGGCGGCAAACTGGGATCGGCGGAAGATGCCCGCCGCCTCGCGGCCCAGGATCCCACGGTGGCCGCCCATCGCAACACCGTGGATGCGTATGCCTGGCATGGTCCGCGGGGAATCGGCGAGGAATATGTGCGGCTGCATAAGGCCGACCCCAAGACGCCGGAGGACATGGGCATTCACCCGCTGGTGATGTTGTATCGCGGGCCGTCGTGGCTGCCGGATTCGCCGCTGTTGCGGGAACACGCCGAGTACCTCGAGGCGCTGCGGCGGAAGGGAAAGCTCTCGGCGCGGGGCGGCGTGGACCCGAACCCGGCGGGTCTCGAAGAGTTGGCCGTGTATCAGCGGATTCCGGAAGCGGAGGCCAGAGCATTGATGGCGGCCGATCCGGCGGTCAGGGCGGGGGTGCTGCGCGCGGAGCATCACGGCTGGTGGTCTGCGGCCAACGTACTGCCGGCCCTGGCCGAGCGCGCCGATCGGATTCTGCGGCAGAACGGGCGCGCAGGCACATCCTCACGGGTGCGAATTCCGGCCCGTAACAATTCGCAGCGATTCGTTAAACCGCTCCTGGCGCGTGTTCCGTAAGAGCTGTTCCCGGTGAGCCCGGGCATAAAGGATCTTAGTGCCGCGGTCCGCCAGGTCCACCTCGCGCGCCCACATGCGCCGCTGAAAATCTCTGAAACCAGGGCTCCCCTCCGCCACCGTGAGCGGCGGCCCGAAAGAACCCAGGAACAGGAACCCCAGGGTGTAAAACAGATGCGCGACCTGCTGCATCAGAAAAAAGCGGGCCGACTGGTATTCGTCGGGCGCTTGTCCGAAGTACTCCTGAAGATAAGCTCTTTCCTCGGCTTCGTTCGTCACAACGTGGTTGGCAGCTACGGCCAGGTCGGCATACCTGTCGTTCAGGAAGGACGCTTCCCAGTCCACTAACCAAACGCGCTCTCCATCGAAGACGATGTTATCCGGCTTGAGTAAGTCGTTGTGACTCGACACCATGTCCGCCTCCTGCCGCTGGTAGGCGGCAGCCAGGCGCTCGTACAGGCCGAAAAGTTCCTCGCTCTCGCCGGCCGTGAGAATGTTTGCCGCGCGAATTTTCTGGAGGAACCCGTCCAGGGCAGGACCTTTGTTCAGCAGGAACATGCATGATGTGTTGATCGGATCGGGCACCGGGGGAAACGCGGGCAGCGCGTGCAATTTGTGCAGCACTGTGGCCGTCCGCAACAGGGCCTCGGCCACCGGCAAGGGCACCGCCTCCACAAAATCTGTGATGAGAACGCGATCTTCGACGCTGGTGTACCAGACCCGCGGCGCCAGACCCGCGTCGGCCGCCGCCCTCATACAGGCAAAATGGCGCGCCGGATCGTCCTGGCGCAGAATGGTCTTTAACAGGTAAGCAGTTCCACCCACCACAATGCGAAACACGCGAGAGGTGGAATTGCCCCCGCTCATCAAGCGGATGTCTTCGAACTCTGTAACACCGAAGGTCTCGCGCATTCCGCGAGTCACGGCGGCGGTCTTTTCTTGCGGAATCATGCAGTCCTCCCGAAGTTATCGAAGTAAAGTGCGGCACACCCGGCGAAGGCCGGTTTTGTAAGTTGATCCTACTCGAATGCGCGGTAGATATCTAGTCTTGTTTTCAAGGATTTAGTTTGCTATCCTGAAATTGGAAAATCCCCAGCCACCGTTTCAGTCGAACTGCATTCCGGTCTGCCGCAAGTTTTTTGGTCCCCCATTTCGATTACAATCCCATAGAGGCTGCTGTCCCCCCTTCCGGGAAAAAGACCAAATGTCGGATGTATTTCTCAGTTACGCGACCGGGGATCGTGAAGTCGCCCGCACCTTGGCGGCGGCGTTGCAAGTGGAAGGCTGGTCGGTCTGGTGGGACCGGGACATTCGCGTGGGCCAGGCTTACGACCAGGTCATCGAACGCGAACTCGATTCGGCAAGGTGCGTGGTCGTGCTGTGGTCCGCGGCTTCGATCGCTTCCGAGTGGGTGAAAAACGAAGCTGCCAGCGCTGCCGAGCGCGGGGTACTGGTGCCGGCCCTGATCGGCAATGTCCGGCCGCCGCTCGAATTCCGGCGCCGGCAGACGGCCAACCTCACCGGCTGGGACGGGGATATTTCGGCGGCGGGATTCCAGGCCCTGTGCGGCGGAATTGCCGGGATAACCGGTACGGCGGCGGCGCTTGTGCCGGCCGCTGCCGCTAAGCCGAAAACACCCGTCCGGCTTACAAAGCGCAAGATAGCGAGTCTCGGCATTCTCGCCGGACTGATTGCCGCCGGTGCGTACCTGGGACTGCGCGCCTATCGAGGTTCGCAGCCGGAAGCCTCGCTGCCGGGCATGCCCGCCGGCGCAGGAGTGCTCGATTTTCCGTGGCCCGGATCGGACTGCTGGGAAATACTTCGCGGGGAGAACAAAGCCGCCTGGGGCTGCGGCGCCGCCAGCCAGGCGCTCGAATCCGGCGACTACACTATAAAGCCAGCGTCTAACAGCCCCTTTCTGCCGTTGCGTTTCAGCGTGAAGCCGAATCAAGTCGCAAAGGTCGATGCCGCCTTTGGTGTGGCGGACTTTCGCTGGCCGGGTTCGGATTGCTGGGAGGTCTATCGCCAGGAAGCCAAGGCGGCATGGGGTTGCGGTGCCGGCAAGCAGGCCTTGCAGACCGGAAGGTACACCATCAAGCCGGTATCGAACAGCGTTTTTCTGCCGTTGCCCTTCACGGTAAAAGCGGACCAGGTGCTGCCCATCGATGCTATGGGGGGCGTGTTGGAGTTCCATTGGCCGGGTCCGGATTGCTGGGAGGCCTATCGTCAGGAAGCCAAAGCGGCGTGGGGTTGCGGGTCCGGCAAGCAGGCGTTGCAGGCGGGTGCCTACACGATGAAGCCCGCCAGCGGCAACGCGTTCCAACCGTTCCGTGTGGTGGTGAAACGGGGCGCCACCGTCACCGCCCCCTGAGCAGCAGCGGCGGGAAACATTTCGGATATGGTGGTGTCGAATCTCTTATGCGGATCGGATTGCCTGTCCTGCTGCTTTTGGCAAGCGCCACCTGGGCCGCGACGCCCGCCACCCTGGCGGTGGTCAACGCCCGCATCTGGACCGGCAATCCGAAGCAGCCTTGGGCGACGGCCATCGCCGCGGCGGGAGACCGCATCCTGGCAGTGGGAACGGACGAGGAAATCCGCGCGCTGGCGGGAAGCGGGACGCGCATCGTCGATGCCCGCGGAGGGACGGTCACACCGGGCTTCATCGACTCCCATATTCACCTCTTCAGCTTCGACCGCAATACTCCGGCACGGGCCATCTTCATGCGCTACCTGCGCACGCGGGAAGAGGCCGCCTCCAGAATTTCAGGCTATGCGGGCAGCCTGCCGCCGGGCACCTGGATCCTGGGTTACGACTGGACCGGCGCGTTGTGGGGACGCGAGCCGCCCACCCGGCAATGGCTGGACCGCGTCGCGCCAAACCACCCGGTGTGGCTGGTCCGGCTGGAGGGCGCGGCGGGACTGGCGAACTCGGCCGCCCTGCGCGCCGCAGGCATCCGGAACGCGCCGGACGGCGAACTCCGCGGCGATGCCATGTGGGCAATCGAAGCGGCCATCGCGGAGCGGACGCGAGAACGCGACGACGCCGCCGTGGAGAAAGGCCTGCGCGATCTGGTGCGCGCGGGGATCACGTCAGTCCATCACAACAACAGCTGGTACGACATGATCGTGCTCGCCCGCCTCCACCGCGCCGGACGGCTGCCGCTGCGCGTGTACGCGTCGCCGCCTCTGCCCGCTTGGGAGCGGCTGCGCGACTATATCGCGGCGCACGGCCGCGGCGACGACTGGCTGCACTGGGGCGCCGTCAAGGGCTTCGGAGTGATCCAGGAAGCGGATTACTACCGCTGGGTCTCGGGGGCGTCGCGAGCGGGGTTGCAGGTCATGGTGCACGTCGGAAGCACCGCGGAACTGCACACGCTCCTTAAGGTTTTCGAGCGGGTGCGCACCGAGCAGCGCCTGCGCGACCCGCGCTTCCGCGTGGAGCACGCACACGACATGCCGGCTTCCGAGATCCCTTTGATGGCCGTGGCAGGCGCCCTGGCGAGCTGGCAGCCCCCGTTGCTGGCGCATACCGACCAGCGCACGGCGGGCGGCGAGCCCCCGCCGGTGAACCTGTTTCCCTGCCGGGCGCTGTTGCAGGCCGGCGTACGGATCGCGTTCGGCACCGACTCCTCACCATGGCTAAACGGCGCCTTTCCCACGCTCGAATCCTTGCAGCTGGCGCTCGAGCGCGCGGCGCCGGACGGCACGCGCCTGACCCTCGGACGAGGCCTTGCGCGCCTACACCGTGGATGCCGCCTGGGCCGAGTTCATGGAAAAGGAAAAAGGGTCGCTCGAGCCCGGCAAACTGGCCGACTTCGTCCTTTTCGACCGCGATTTCACCAGCCTGCCCGTGACTCGGATCCGCGAAGCCCGCGTTCGCATGACGGTGATCGGCGGCCGGGACGCTACCGCTTCACTTCCCTGAGCAGTTCCACGGCGCGGTCCACCACCTTGGCCGCTGCCTCCGGCGCGAAGCCGCTCAGTTCCACCTCGTATCCGCCTTCGGGAAACAGTTCGGCTGGGGGCAGGTATCCCGATCCGCCATTGCAATTGGTCAGCAAAAAGGTCTTCGCGAAGGGCGAGCGCGCCTTAATGGCGCTCCCCACGGCAACCAGCGCCTCGCAATCGAGCGCCAGAAAACCGGCCTCGCCAACCCGCGCGGCGGCGATCCACACGCTTCTCGGCGCGTCCTTCACTTTTGCCGGCACCGGCACACGCTCGGCGCGGGTGCGGATGGGCCCGTTCCGGGTCATGCCGGTAATGCCGCGGAAAACTCGCACGACCTCTTCGCCCAGTCGGTTTCCGAGTTCGACGGTCTTCGGCAGTTGGCCCGGCTCGGAGTCGAAGCCGTCCACCACGTACCAGGGGTCTATATCGCCCGAGGCGCCGGCAAAAGCCGGACTGATCACCCCGCCACCGAGCGACGCTTCCACGAATTGCTCGGCAATGCCGAACACGTCCCCGCTGACCAGGCGGTTGCGCTTGTTCAGCGAGCGCGAGTGACAGGCGTAGGCGAACAGCGAAGCGAGCGGGCGCCCATCGGCGGCGGCCACTTTCAGGACCTGGACCTCGCGGTCCATGGCGCCCTCGGGATTCCGCGCCATCGTGATGCGGCCGTTGACGGGGAGGCGGCGGTTGGCGCCCACGCCGGAAACGCCGGCTCCAATTCCGATGCTGCCCGGCACGGCGTTCTGCAAAGCCTTGCCCACCACTTCCACGAGCTTGGATTTGAGGTTCTCGAGATATTCGTAGTTGTTCGGATGGGGGTAGGTGCGGTTGAGGAACACCATTGGCGCGCTGTGCGTGTGGGTTCCGCAGAAGATGAATTCGTCCTCGGCCAGCCCGAAGCGCGAGAAGATGTCCTTCTGAAAATAGAGTACCGGCACGATCTGAAAGCCGGCGAGATCGCAGGAAAGCAGCACCAGGCGTTTGGACCCGCTGCGGAAGGCGATAGCGCGGGCGTAGAGCCGGTCGTGGACCCCTTCGGAAAGGCGCTGCTCCGGATTGGAGTAGCCCATCAACGCCACCGGCCGCGAGGGAGTGATGTCCAATTTGGCCGCCCCGACGAAGAGGGGCTGCCCGAACGCCGGGAGGACAACGAGCAGCGCCAGGAGGGTCCGCATAAAGAAGACAATAACATCTGTTTGGGAGGGAAACGGAGCAAGCTGAATTATGCCGTCACGGCCCGGCGGAAAATATTTCCCGATACAGGTCAATGATTTCCAGGTACTAATTTCGGAGTCCAGCATGCGCCGGGAGTAACGTGAGATCCGTAGAGGAATTCGGCCCCAGTCAAATTTCACCTGGCAGTCCTCCCCGCGCCTCACACTCATCTCCACCGCTCAATCAAGGAGCGTTCCTTTCCTTCCAACCGAATTCCTCTCCCAAAACAACTTTGACATTTGGCGTGCCACGGGATAAGTGGTAAGTATGCCAGCGGGGTCGTACCGCTTCCAGGCCGGCGGTATCGGATGTGTCGTGCTCAGCGACGGCTACTTCTCCTACCCCGTCCGCAGCATGTTTCCGAATGCCCCTGCCGCCGAGTTGACCAGTGCGCTCGAAAAGCGCCACCTGCCGCTGGAAAACGTTCTCTGTCCCTACACCTGTTTGCTGGTGCAGACGGGCCGCAACGTGATTCTGGTGGACGCTGGGGGCGGCGAAAGTTCGAGCACCACCGGGGCGATTCGGGCCCGTCTTGAAATGGAAGGCGTCCGCCCGGCGGATGTGGATACCGTGGTTTTGACACATGCCCACCCCGACCATATCGGCGGCACGGTGGATCCGCGGGGACAGCCCGTCTTTCGAAACGCCAGGCACGTAATTGCCGAGGCCGAGTGGGAATACTGGACGCGCGGGGTTCCCGCGGTGTCGATGTCGCCGTGCGGCGACATTCAGGCGGGCATCCGAAGGAACGCCTGCCGGTGCCTTGCTGCGTTGCGCTTCCAACTGGAAACAGTCAGCGGCGAGGAGGAACTGGCGGCCGGCGTGCGGCTTGTTCCCTGTCCCGGCCACACGCCCGGGCATACCGGCGTGCTTCTTTACGACGGCCCGGACCGGCTGCTGGCAATCGGAGATGCCGCCGTACACCCCTTACATCTGGAACACCCGGCGTGGGAAAACGGGTTCGATTTGCAACCGGATGTTGCAATCGTGACACGCAGCGGCCTCGCGCACCGTGCCGCCACGGAACATCTCCGGCTGATGGCCTTCCATTTCCCGTTTCCGAGTGTGGGTCGCGTCCATCCGCTGGCCGCCGGCGGCTGGGAATGGACTCCCGGCTGGTAAATGTGAGCCGCTCCACGTCTTATTGACGCGTATCTATAGCGAAGAGAGCCGGCCGCCGGTCTTTAGCATGAACCACATGGCGCCAGATCGTGAAGCTTGGCCCGTCAATTGCTATTGATTACGCCGGGAGGAGTTGAAAAAAACAAAATGGACGCCTTCGTGATTGCCGCGACACTAGCAGGAAGCTTCCTGGGAGCCTTTGCAATTCAGAAGGTGGCGCTTGAGGGTTTGCTCCGCGTGATGGGTGCGGATCGCCGCGCCCGGCAATAGCCTTACTTCCTGGATCCGCGTTGCGGGTTCTTGAGGTTCGACTGCCGCACTTTCGTTTTTTTCCTTTTCGGTTTGGAAATCACGAAAGTCCCGCTTCCCAGATACTCCGCCTGATACAGTTTTTCATCCGCCAACTGAATTTCTCCTGGTAAAGGTAAATTTGATCCCTCATTGTACCGCGCATTATTCTGGAATTCAGGATGTCAGCGCGCGAAACCCCGTGGAGTGGTGAAAACAGCGGCACCTTGCCGCCCGTTGCCCCGGCAGAAACCGGCCGTGCCGGAATTCGCCACACGTTCCGCGCCCTCCGCCACCGCAATTTCCGGCTGTTCGTCAGCGGGCAGATCGTCTCGGTGGCCGGCACCTTCATGCAGAACATGGCGCAAAGCTGGCTGGTTTACCGGCTGACGCACTCCGAATTCCTTTTGGGCGCCTGCTGGTTCTGTTCTCAAATTGCCGTGTTTGCGCTGGCACCGCTGGGTGGACTGGCAGCCGACCGGTATCCCCGGCACAAACTGGTGATTCTTACGCAGACCGCAGCCATGCTGCAGGCGTTCGCCCTGGCATTCCTGACTCTGACCGGCCGCGTGCAGGTGTGGCACATCCTCGCGCTCGCCGGAGTGCTGGGGGTAATCAACGCCTTCGACATGCCGGGGAGGCAGTCGCTCGTCATTCAGATGACCAGCAAGGAAGACCTGCTGAATGCCATTTCTCTCAACTCGGCCGTATTCAATTCGGCGCGCGTAGTGGGCCCGGGTGTGGCTGGGCTCGTGGTCGCAGCGGTGGGTGAGGGCATGTGTTTCCTGCTGAATGGCCTGAGCTTTCTGGCGGTGATCGGCAGCCTTCTGGCCATGCGGGTGGCGCCGGCGGAGGTGAAGCGGCAAAGTTCGCCCTGGCGCCACCTGGTGGACGGCTTCCGCTACGCCGCGGGCGACGGCTCCCTCCGGCGCGTACTGGGCCTGATGGCAGTTGCGACGCTTTCGGGTATGCCCGTGTTCGTGCTGATGCCGGTGTTCGCGTCGGACGTGTTCCACCGCGGCTCCGAGGGTCTCGGATTCCTGATGGGCGCGATGGGAATAGGTGCGGTGATCGGAACACTTGGCCTCGCCCGGCAGACCCGTGTGGCCGGCCTGCCGCGGCTGATGGTATGGAGCGGCCTGGCCGTGGGCGGAGCGTACCTGACGTTCGCCTCTTCACGGACCTTCGGCCTCTCGCTGGCCGTAATGCCGGTGATCGGGTTCGGCATCATGCGGCAGATGGCGGCGGCGAACACCACGATTCAGACCCAGGTCCACGACGAGTACCGGGGACGGGTGATGGCTCTGTACTCGATGACGGTGGTCGGGCTGGGACCGTTCGGCAGCCTGGCCGCGGGAGCGCTCGCGGGGCTGTTCGGCGCGCGCATCACGGTGGCCATGGGCGGGGCGGTGGCCGTTGCCGGAGCTATCTGGTTTGCATGGACTCTCAGGAGGGAATCGATTGCGTTTTGAATTGCTCAGACGGCCGTTGCTGGCGGCCGCGGCTCTGTTTCTGGCCGGAATTGCGCCGGCTCAGACCGACCCGCGCGCAAAGGCGCTCTGCGGCGAGGCCAATCGGATCGCCCAGGAACTCACCGTCATCTCGGGCATGACGCTGCTGCATCCGGTACCCTGCGACTTCATCAGTAAAGAGAAGATCACCCAGTTTCTGGAGCAGCGGGTCAAGGAGGTCGCGAAGCCGGAAGAGATCCGCGCCGAGGAACTCACGCTCAAGAAATTCGGCCTCGTGCCCCCGGATTTCAACCTGGCAAAAAGCACGGTGGAACTGCTGACCGAGCAGGCCGCCGCCTTCTACGACTACGAAAAGAAGAAGCTCTTCATTACCGACTCCACGCCTTCCGAGACCCAGGATCCAGTGCTGGCGCACGAGCTTTCCCACGCGCTCGCGGACCAGCACTTCAACCTGAACAAGTTCATCAAACAGGGACGGAAGAACGACGACGGCTCGAGCGCCCGGCTGGCGGTCATGGAAGGCCAGGCCACCTGGCTGATGTCCGAATACCTGGCGCGAAAGATGGGGCAGTCGCTCAAGACCTCGCCCGCGCTTGTGGAAATGATGAGCGGACTCAGCGAGAGCGGCGCCGGGCAGTTTCCCGTGTTCGACAACGCACCGCTATACCTGCGACGGTCGCTGATCTTCCCGTACACCAAGGGCATGCTGTTTCAGAACGCGCTGCTGGCCAGGTACGGCATGGAAGGCTTCTCCGTGGTTTTCCGCAAGCCGCCGGTTTCGACACAGCAGATCCTGCACCCGGACAAGTACTTCGCCGGCATCAAACCGTCAGATCCGCAACTGCCGGACCCGAAGCTCGGCAAGCATTATAAGAGCCTGGTGGGCGGCACCCTGGGCGAACTGGAGCATGCCATCCTGCTGGAACAGTATGCCGGCAAGGAACGCGCCGACATGCTTTCCCCGCACTGGCGGGGCTGTAACTTCGAGGTGCTGGAAGACGCGAAACGCGGCCGCGCCGTGCTGCTCTACGCGGTGGAATGGGACACCGAGCAGGCCGCCGTCGATTACTTCGCGGCGTACCAGGAAGTGCTGGGCAAGAAGTGGAAAAGCCTCGCCGTCGCCAGCCGCTCTGCGGACGCTGTGACGGGCACAGGCGACGACGGACGATTTGAGTTGCGCCGCCGCGGCCCCGTGGTCACCAGCGTGGAAGGAATGGAGCCTGCGTTAAACTGAGCTTTATGCTGCGACGAACCCGGCTCGTATTGTGCCTTTCGCTTGCCTTGGCCGCGCTCCCGGCCGTGAGCGCAAACCTCCCCCGCAAAGCCAGGGACCTGCGCATCGAGATGCCCTCCGGGCCGGCAATCCAATTAAGCCAGTACGCCGGCAAGCCGGTGGTGGTGGCGTTGATTCTAACTACTTGTCCGCACTGCCAGAACACGGTGGTGAACCTGACCGGCATGCAGCGGGAATACGGCGCGCGCGGGCTCCAGGTAGTGGCGGCGGCGGTGGAGAGCGACGCCCGCAGCGCCGCGGACTTCGCCAAACAGTTCGGCACCAATTTTCCCGTGGGATTCATCACCCGCGCCAACACCACAACGTGGCTGGATTTTATGCAGCATCCCACCATGCTGACACCGCGGATGCCGATGCTCGCGTTTATCGACCGCAATGGCATGATCCGCACGCAGCACGACGCCGCTGACCCGACCTTCTGGACCAACGAGCTCAACAACATGAAGGCGGAGATCGAGGCGTTGCTCGGAAAGCCGGCGTCAGGCGGTGCCAGGAAAGCACCAACCAAATCCAAAAAGCAGGGCTAACCCGAAATCCTGGCCAGCACGCCGTCGAGGGCCGACGCGTTCCCAACGCTGCCCTGCGCCACGCGCGCGGTTCCGCCGCCCCGGCCGCCGCATTCCGTCAAGGCCGCCTTCAGCAGCTTGCCTGCGTCCAGGTCCGAATCGCCGGAGGTTGCCACCAGAATCGACGGCGGCTCTTCCAGAACCGCGATAAACACGGCCTTGGACAGACTGGTGAAGTTTTGCGCAACCGCGCGGATCTCTTCGAGATTGCCGCGACCGGTGCGCCGCGTAACGCGCCGGAATCCGTCGGGTCCGGGGACGGTCGCGTGGTACAGTTCCCTGCCCTGGAAAGCCGCCAGTTCCAGTTCGAGCTTGTGCCTCGCCTTCTCGGCGGCGCGTGCCGTCTCGAGCTGTGAAGCGATCAGGGCAGGAACTTCGTCGAGCGGCGCCGAGAACGACTGTGCGGCTTTGGAAAGCGCCTCGAAATCGGCGCGCGCCCGGCGGACGGCCCGTCCGCCGCACAGAAACTCCACCCGCACCGATTGCCTTATCTTCTCGATTTTCCGGATCAGCAACGACCCGATTTCGCCGGTGGCGCGAACGTGCGTGCCGCCGCACGCGCTGCGGTCAAGCCCCTCGATGGATACGATGCGCAGCGTTCCCTGCCGCTGCGAAGCCTTGCGTAAGCCCTCGACGGCGGCGGCATCCTCGAACTGCACGGCGACCGGCCGGTTTTCCACGATCAGCGCGTTGGCGCGCCGTTCCGCGTCCGCCGCTCCGGCCGCATCGAGCGGACCACCGTCGAGATCGAGGGTGGAGCTTTCCGTTCCGAGGTGAAAGCTCACCGTGTGCAGCCCGAACGTTTCCTCGAATACGGCGGAAAGCAGGTGCTGTCCCGTGTGCTGCTGCATGTGATCGAAGCGGCGGGTCCAGTCGATGGCCCCGCTGATCGCATCGTTTCCGGCAAAAGGCGCCGCCAGGCGGTGCGCGATCCGTCCGTCTTCTTCCTCGGCCACTTCGGTAACCGGGACGCCGGCGATACTCCCCGTATCGAACGGCTGCCCGCCGGAAGTCGGGTAGAAGGCGGTCCGATCGAGGTAGACGGTGGCGCTATCGGGAGAACGCCCCGTCACCCTGGCGGCGAACTCGCGCAGGTAGGAATCGGTGTAGTACAGGCGGTCCTGCATGGAAATTCCATTGTGGCAGAACCGCCGCCGCGCTGTTACCAGCGCTGGTTCTGACGTCTGCCGCCGCCACCGCCGCCGCCGCGGTAGCCGCCGCCGCCGCCGCGATCTTCTTTGGGGCGGGCTTCGTTGACGTTCAACGCCCGGCCGTCGAGTTCGCGGCCATTCAAGGCCGCAATCGCCTTGTCACCTTCGCTGTCGTTGCTCATTTCGACGAAGCCGAATCCCCGGGCTCGTCCCGTATCGCGGTCGGTCACCACGTTCACGCGGTCAACCGTACCATAAGCCTCAAACAGGGACCGAATCGCATCTTCGGTAGCACCGAAGCTGAGGTTCCCAACAAAAATATTTTTCATCTCTTCTTCTTTCTGAAATTTGCAGGACAGCGAATTGAGGACAGGATAGGCGGTTAGACCGGGCTATGCGAGAAGCCTAAATTAGCAGACTGACAAACTACGCCATAAGGATAGCACGGAAGAAAGAAAAATCCAGAAATATTTTTGTCGCGTTGTGACAAATCCGCGCCTGTGTCAGAGCCTCGATGTGCGACGGCCGGCCGGCCCGGCCCGGCGGTTGCCGGTCGGCTCCAACTCCTCGACAAGCTCGTTCTGCCGCGCAACCCGGCCCGGTGCGGCACTTAGCTCATACGTAAAGCCCGACGGAGGGTGCGCCCTGAGAAATTCGTCGGGCTCTCGCAGATGCCTCAGCAGTTCGGCCTGAATGTCGTCCGCTGTTCCGATGTACAGCCATCCACGGGCGTCCGCAAGCCCGTAGACTCCCGACACCCGCGGGGCGTTCCTGCTGACCGAAACGACCGTGAACGAGCGATTACCGTGAATATCGAAGGGCATCCGCGCTCGCGCCCTTCAGTCCGGCCTCGGAGCCCGCGAATGGACGAGAGTTTCTTCTTCGATCATCAGCCGCATACGCCCAACCAGCGCCTTGCCCTGCACTACTTCTTCGGGATTCCCCTTGTAACCGGGCATCTTGGGGTCAATAAACTGTCTCCGGAACAGTTGATCCGCTGCCAGACTGGCCAGCAGGCTGAGTTCTTCAACGCTCAAGGAAAGGTTGATCCGTTTCATGTATGTCATCTCTTACCGGACCGCCGGAACAGTATGTCGCGCGATACTCTAAGGCAGGGTACAAAGCGGACTATTTGACTTAGTTCAGATAGTCTTCGAATGAGCTAAAGTGCTCAGGCACCTACAATTATCGGTGGCCGGGCATCGCTTTGTCAATCAACTGTCCGGAATGGCAGCCGCACGGCAATCGCCTCGGGCCTGCTCCGCGAGAAGCGTTTCGATTGGTTAGAATAAGACTGGAAACACCGATATATGAAGCAATTCCGGTATCGACTGATCATCGCCGCACTGTGCAGCGGCTTCCTGGGCGGCGCCGCACGGGCCGAAGAAGGGATGTGGACCTTCGACAACCTGCCCCTCCAGTTGCTCCGCCAGAAGTATAACTTCACGCCCACCGAACAGTGGCTGGAGCACGTGCGGCTCTCCTGCGTGCGGCTGAACGACGGCGGGTCCGGCTCTTTCGTGAGCCCGAACGGCCTGCTGCTCACCAACCACCATGTAGCGCGCGGCCAGCTACAGAAGAACTCGACCCGCGAGCACGACTACATCCGGGACGGCTTCTATGCGGCAACGCCGGAGCAGGAGATGAAGTCGCCCGACCTGGAGGTGAACGTCCTCATCTCCATGGAAAATGTGACCGACCGGCTTACGGCCGCTTTGCGAAGCGCCGCGACCCCGGCGGAACAGGTTACTGCGCGGCGCGCGGCCATCGCCGGCATTGAACGCGAGAGCCAGCAAAAGACGGGCCTGCGTTCGGACGTGGTCTCCCTCTATCATGGCGGCGAATACTGGCTCTACCGGTATAAGAAGTACACCGACGTGCGGCTGGTTTTTGCGCCCGAGCAGCAGATCGCTTTCTTCGGCGGCGATTCGGACAATTTCACTTACCCGCGGTACGACCTGGATATGGCGATATTCCGCGTCTATGAAAACGGCCGGCCCCTCGAGAGCCGCAACTATCTGCGCTGGAATCCCAAGGGCGCCGTGGAGGACGAACTCGTCTTCGTGGCCGGGCATCCCGGATCGACCCAGCGGCTGGCAACCATGGCGCAGCTCGAGTTTCAACGCGACTTCGCTTCTCCGAATACGATCAAGAGCCTCAAGGAACGCATCGCCGTGTTGAAGGCGTACTCGGCGTTGGGACCCGAACAGGCGCGGCAGGCCGCCTCCATGATTTTCGGCCTGGAAAACGGCCTCAAGTCGTACGAGGGCAGCTACCGCGGCCTGCTGGACCGCAACGTGATGGAGAAGAAGCGTGCGGACGAGGCGGCATTCCAGGCGCGCGTGATGGCCAACCCGGAATGGAAGGCGGCCTGGGGCGGAGCGTGGGACGCGATCGCCTCTGCCGAGCGGAAGATGGCCACCCGCTACAAGGAACGATACAACCGCGGCGTCAGCTCGCAATTGTTCTCGCTGGCCATGAACCTGGTACAGTACGCGGCGGAAATAAAGAAGCCGAACGGCGAACGGCTCGAAGCATTCCAGGATTCGCAACTGGAGTCCCTGCGCTACCGGATGCTCTCGCCCGCGCCCATCTACCCGGGGCTCGAAATCGCCCGCCTGGCCGGCGGCCTCGAACAGTCGCTGGCCGAACTCGGTCCCGACGATGCCTTCATGAAGATGGTGCTGAACGGCCGTTCGCCGAAGGAAGTGGCGGCGGCACTGGTGAACGGCAGCAAGCTGGCCGACCCGGCGGTCCGCAAAAAGCTGCTGGACGGCGGGCAGGCGGCCATCGACGCTTCCGATGACGCCATGATCGTGCTGGCGCGCAAGTACGACCCGATGCAGCGCGAGTTGAACCTGTGGGTGGAAAACAACGTGTCAGGTGTCATCCAGCAGGCCGGTGAACAGCTCGGGAAAGCCCGGTTCGCGGCTTACGGAAAATCTACGTATCCCGATGCCACCTTCACCCTGCGGCTCTCGTACGGGCAGGTGAAGGGCTACGCGATGAACGGCACCAGGGCGCCGGCCAAGACCACTTTTTACGGCCTGTACGATCGCGCCTACAGCTTCGGTTTCGAAGGCGGGTTCGACCTGCCCTCGCGCTACAAAGAGGGCCGCGACAAGCTCGACCTGACTACCCCGCTGAATTTCGTAAGCACCAACGACGTCGTGGGCGGAAACTCCGGCTCGCCCGTCATCAACCGCAATGGCGAGATCGTGGGCCTGGTCTTCGACGGCAACATCGAGTCGCTGGTGGGCGATTTCGTCTACGACGGCGAAACCAATCGGACGGTGAACGTGCACACGGCGGCCATGACCGAGGCGCTGCGGAAAATGTACGGCGCACAAAAACTGCTGGACGAACTGATGTCCCCGGCGCGTTAGTTTCTGATAACGTGACAGCATGCTGCGACCGATGCTGGTTTGTGCCGTGCTGTTTCTTCCGCTGCTCGCCTGGCCCCAGGTTCCGGAAACCTCCGGCTCCAAGCCGCTGCGCCTGGCCATCGCCGGCCTGGCGCACGGCCACGTTTCCGGATTTCTGAATAACGCCGCCCGCCGCAAAGACGTTCAGATTGCCGCTGTCTTCGATGCCGATCCGGCGCTCGGCGCGGCCTATCTCAAGCGCTACAACCTGGGCGCGGACGCCTTCTTCACCAATCTCGACAAGATGCTCGACACCGTCAAACCGGAGGCGGTGGCCACATTCACCAGCACCTACGATCACGCCATGGTAGTAGAGGCGTGCGCGCGCCGGCGAATCCCCGTGATGATGGAGAAGCCGCTGGCGGTGAACATGGCTCAAGCCCGCGCCATCCAGCAGGCCGCGGCACGCACCGGAACGCCCGTGATGGTCAATTACGAAACCACCTGGTACCGCAATCACGGCGAAATTTGGAAGCTCATCAAGGATCAAAAAGCTGCGGGAGCCATCCGCCGCATGGTGGCCATGGACGGCCACCAGGGGCCGAAAGAGATCAACGTCCAGCCCGAGTTCTTCGCCTGGCTCACCGACCCGGTGAAGAACGGAGCCGGCGCCCTCTTCGATTTCGGCTGCTACGGAGCCAACCTGATGACCTGGCTGATGGACAATCAGCGCCCGTTGAAGGTGACGGCAATCACCCAGACCAACAAGCCCCAGATCTATCCGCGAGTGGATGACGAAGCATCCGTGCTGCTCGAATATCCCGGCGCGCAGGGAGTGATCGAGGCATCGTGGAACTGGCCCTTTAATCGCAAAGATCTGGAAGTGTACGGCGAAAAGGGGTACGCCATCGCCACTACCGGCGGCAACCAACTGAAGGTACGGCTGCCCGGCGATAATGCCGAGCAGACCCGCACCCCCGGCGAACTCGCGCCCGACGAACGCGACTCGATCTCATATCTCCTCGGTATCGCGCGCGGCAAGTTCAAGCCCTCGGGATTGAACTCGCTCGAAAACAACGTGATCGTCGTGGAGATCCTAGATGCCGCGCGCGAATCGGCGCGGACCGGTAAAACGGTCTCGCTCGCGAAGTAGCGTCAGGCCATCTGGTCCAGAGCCTGAATCAGGGCGCGAATGTACCCGTAGCAGAACGCGAACGACTGCAAGCCGCGGGGGTCCGCGGTCACCGCGGGCACGTGGTCGGGCATCAGCATGTACGGGTACTCGACGTCGCGATAAACCTTGATGGCCTGTACGAAATCAATATCGCCCTCGTCGGGAAAGACCTCCTGAAAGTCGTCGCGGTGCCCTCGGATATTGCGGAAGTGCACGTTGAAAATCTTCTTGCGCGAGCCGAAATAGCGGATCACGTCGAAAATTTCCTTGCCCGGGTCCTTCAACATCTCCGAAACGGTACCTTGGCAGAAATTCAGGCCATGATAGGGATTTTCGTGAATCGAGACGAAGCGCTTCAGGCCGTCCACGGTGCCGAGAACGCGGTCCACGCCCTGGTAACCTTCGGGCGGCATGCCGGGGTCATGCGGGTGGCAGGCCATTCGAATCTTGTATTCGGCGGCCACCGGAATGACATGATCCAGGAAGTACGTGATGCGCTCCCAGAAGCGGTCGGCATTGACCTCGCCGGCGCGCGTGAGCGGCGTCTTCGGCTTCGACTCCGCCACTTTCCAGGTGCTGTACATCGCATCCCCCCGTCCCTGCGTCCGCTCGGTGCGGACCACGCCCAGGATGCTCATGTTGTACTTGATCGACGGAATGCCGGCGGCTGCGCAATCTTTGATCAGCTTTTGCAGTCCTTCAATGTCCCGGTCCCGTTCGGGGCTCTGGGCCAGCATGATCGCCGGATGCTTCTCGGAGTCGATGTGGGATGAGGCCAGCATCGGGGGCGCGATGCAGTCCACGCTGATGCCGTTTTTCGCAGCCAGGTCCACCATCCGGCGCAGATCCTCCACACCCGGCCACACCTGTCCCGCGGGCGCCTCCGGATAGCCGCAGATGTTGCGCACGCCGTAGCGCGCAAAGTACTTGAGATGCGCTTCGTTAGTGGGCGCACTCTGGCACCCGAGTTTCATCAGCGTGCGCTTGGGAGGCGCCGGAGCCGCCGCCTTCAGGTCCGCGGCGCCCAGCGCCGCGCCCGCTCCGCCAGACGATGCAAGGAACTGACGTCGATTCATGGCGACCCATTATATCTCTCGGAAAAAATGCCATCTGCTACCATGAGAGCTTCTTGAGCAGCCGCACTTTTTCCGCCACCGAATGGGCCAGAAGCGCGCGATTATCATCGGGGCCGGACCGGCCGGTTTGACGGCTGCCCTGGAGTTGCTTACCCGCACCGATATCCTTCCCGTGGTTCTCGAAAAGAGCGGCGTCGTGGGCGGCATCTGCCGCACCGTGAACTACAAGGGCAACCGCATGGACGTGGGCGGCCACCGTTTCTTTTCCAAGTCCGACCGCGTCATGGAATGGTGGCTCCGCATCCTCCCGCTCGAGTCCGAACGCGCGGCTTCCATCCGCTATCACGGCATGGAACGCGAAGTGGCGCCGCAGCAGGCCGTCGCGGATAGCGACCGGGTGATGCTGCTGCGCGAGCGCAAATCGCGCATCCTGTACTTGCGGAGATTCTTCGACTATCCGATTTCCCTGACCGCGGACACCGTCCGCAAGCTCGGCCTGTGGCGGACCTTTTGCATCGGCGCGAGCTACGTGCGCAGCGCCCTGTTTCCGGTGAAGCCGGAAACCACCCTGGAGCACTTCCTGATCAACCGCTTCGGCCGCGAACTGTACCTGCGCTTTTTCCGCAGCTACACGGAAAAAGTGTGGGGCGTGCCGTGCAGCCGCATCGGGGCCGAGTGGGGGGCGCAGCGTATCAAGGGACTCTCCGTGCGGGCCACGCTGGCGCACGCGCTGCGCAAGGCCGTGCGCGGCAGCAGCGCCGGAATCGCCCAGAAGGACACGGAAACGTCGCTGATCGAACGCTTCCTCTATCCGAAATTCGGGCCCGGCCAGATGTGGGACGAGGTGGCGCGGCGTGTGTTGGAGTCGGGTGGCGAGATTCACACGCGTCTGCGCTTCGAGCGCCTGCTGACGGTTGGCGGGAGCGTCACCGCCGTCGAGGCGTTGCACGACGACGGCCGCAGGGAAACCTTCGCCGGCGACTACTTTTTCTCCTCGGCGCCGGTTCAGGAGCTGATTCCGGCCTTCGATCCGGCGCCGCCGCCGAACGTGGTCGAAGTAGCGCGGGGACTCGTTTACCGCGACTTCATCACGGTCGGGCTGCTGCTCCGCTCCCTGCGCGTGCACGAGTCCACACCGCAGGGAAAGCGCCTCATCCGCGACAACTGGATCTATGTGCAGGAGCCGGACGTGCGAATGGGGCGGCTTCAGATCTTCAACAACTGGAGCCCGGCCCTGGTAGCCGACCCCGCCACCGTCTGGCTCGGCCTGGAATATTTCTGCAACCAGGGCGATGCCATGTGGAACCTGTCCGATGAGGCGATGGCCGCGCTGGCGACTGCCGAGTTGGAGCGCATCGGCTTTATCGATTCCGGCGAGGTGCTGGACGCGACGGTGCTCCGCATGGAGAAAACCTACCCCGCCTATTTCGGAACGTATGCACGCTTCCCCGAGATCCGCAATTTCGTGGACCGCTTCGCAAATCTTTTCCTGATCGGCCGCAACGGCATGCACCGCTACAACAATCAGGACCATTCCATGCTGACCGCTATGATGGCGGTAGACAACATCCTGGCTGGCGAGACGGGCAAAGCCGCGCTGTGGGAAGTGAACACCGAAACCGGCTATCACGAGGAGAAAACGTGATCGCCGGTTCGCACCGCCGGGCGCTCGCCTGCGTTGCGGCGCTCACGGCCGCCAATCTGGCGGTCGCCGCCAAACTGTTCACCGTCGGCATCTCCGCGTACACCGGTTCCATCGAGGGCACGTTTATCGCGCTCTCGCGCTACATGGCCAGGTACCCGGGGCAGTGGAACTGGTGGCCGTTGTGGGGCGCGGGCATGCCGTTCGAGACCGCCTACCTGCCGTTCTCCAACTGGATGGTGGCGGCGTTCTCGCTGGTGAGCGGTGTGGACGCGGCGCGGTCGTTCCACATCGTCACCGCGGCCGTGTACGCGCTGGGGCCGCCGGCGCTGTTCTGGATGGCGTGGAAAATCAGCGGCAGGCTGGCGCCGAGTTTCTTTGCCGGCCTCGCGTATACGTGCCTCTCCCTTTCATGCCTGCTGATTCCGGCCATACGAGACGATGCTTCGGGCGTGCTGGCGTTGCGGCGGCTGCACGTGCTGGTCTACTGGGGGGAGTCGCCCCATACGGTCGCACTCGCGATTCTGCCGCTGGCGGTGGTCTGTTTCGCGCGCGCGCTGACCGCACCCGGGGCTCGTTGGAAGATCTGCGCGGGCGTGCTGTCGGCGGCGGTGGTGCTGAGCAACGCCTTCGGCGTCGTCGCGCTGGGAACGATGGTGCTGGCGCTGCTCTTGGCCTTCCCTGCCCGGCCGTGGTGGAAGCGTCCCGCCACGGTTGCGGCCATAGGCGTGGTGAGCTTTGCGTGGATCTCGCCCTGGCTCAGCCCCGCTATGATCCGCGCCATTCGCAACGGCGCGCTCGTGGTAGGCGGCGATTACCGGTACACGCGCGCTTCGTGGATTGCGGTGGCGGCGCTGGCGGCGGGCTTCGTCCTTCTCTGGTACGGAATGCGCAGGGCGGGCGCCGCGCCGTACCTTCAATTCTTCGCTTACGCGGCCTATGTTCCCACGGCCATCACCCTCACCTGGTATGCCGCGCACGTGGCCGTGATTCCGCAGCCGGCGCGATATCAGTTGCAGATGGACATGAACCTCCCGCTCGCCGCCGTCTTTGCCGCTGCGGCAGTGCTGGACCGCCTCGGACCGCGCGTTCGCAAGCTTTCGATCGCGGCCGCTGGCGCGTTCTTCGCCTTCCAGATCGGGCATTCGATCGTCTATGCCAACCGCCTGATTCGCGCCGCCGATCCCGCAAGTCTCGGCGAGTACCGGATCGCCCAATGGATGGATCGCAACCGACCGGGCGAGCGCGCGTTCATCGGCGGGTCGGCTTCCCTGCTCTACAACGTGTGGACCGGGAATCCGCAACTCCACGGCCTGCACGAGCAGCACGCCGTGAACCCGTTCCTCTCCATCGTGGCCTTCACCATCTACCGCGACATGAATACCAACGGCCGCGAGGCGGAGTATTCCATCTTCTGGCTGAAGGCCTTCGGCGCGCATGCCATCTCCGTTTCCGGACCCGGGTCGGCCGATCCGATCCAGCCGTACGTGCACCCCGGAAAGTTCGATGGCGTCCTGCCTCTGCTCTGGCGCGAGGGCGGCGACTCCATTTACGAGGTGCCCTCGCGCTCGCTTTCACTCGCGCATGTAATTCCGGCTGCCGCCGTGCCCTCGCGCACGCCCGCTCACGGCCTCGATATCGAGCCGGTGCGGGCCTACGTGAACGCGCTCGACGATCCGTCCCTTCCTCCAGCCGACTTCGAATGGCTCTCGCAGAGCGCCGCGCGGATCCATGCCACGGTGCATCCCGGTCAGGTGGTGGCCGTGCAGGTGACCTACGATCGCGGCTGGGAAGCCTGGGCCGGCGGCAAACGGCAGCCGGTGCGCGGCGACGCCATCGGCCTGATGGTGGTGGAACCGGCCTGCGACGGCCCGTGCGATATCGTGCTGCGGTTCACCGGAGGCTGGGAGCACGCCGCCACCAGAAGCCTGAGCCTGGCCGCGATGCTCGTGGCCGCGGCCTTCGCCTGGCGTAGCCGTTCCGAAACGCGCGCGTAAGCACGGTCTCCGGCCATGCTGCTAGAACAGCCGGTCCTGCTTGCGCAGCGTGCCGAACGAGCCAATGTTGGCCACCGAAAAGGCGATCCGGAATTCGCCCTTCTGACGGATCGCAATATACCGGTACTGCACGCTCAACCCGCAACAATCGGTGTTGTAAGTGAGTTGCGAGGTCGTGTATTGCAGCTGATGCTGGCGGTAATCGTAAACCGCCTCGAAGCCGGTGTTCCAGCCGCGCCGGTTGGCGTCCCCAAGGCCCATGCGTCCGCGGAACTGGTTGGCCGACGGGGTGAGCAGCGGCGAAGTGTGAACCTGGTTGTGACCCGCGCCCACAAAGTAGTTCTTCCAGCGGTAGTCGGCCGAGAAGGCGCTGTCGACCACCGCTTGGGTGCGCGGATCGAAATCGGCCTGCCACTGAATGCCGAGACCGTTCACCGGACTGGCGCGAAAAGTAGAGGCCACTGGAGAGGCGCTGCGCGGCCCGATCAGAAACGCGTACGCCGTCAGCCCCGCCGTGCTTTCGAACAGATTCCGCTGGCCCGCGATAAGCGCGCCGCCGAAGGTTGGATCGAAGTAGCGTTTCTGGAGCAGCTCCCAGCTGAAGATCTCCTGCACCGAGTCGCCCCGCTTGGCGTACACGCGGTTGGTGAGGGAGAGTTCCAGCTCATTGGTGTCGGAGATCAGGTCGGTCTCGTCGAACCGGATGAAGCGATTGAAATTCGAGCCCACGCCGGTGACGTAGCGGTACGTCGCGCGGGGCTCGATTACGTGCTTGAGCTTGTCGCCGAACACCGTCTTCCGGTCGAAAACGCGCGCCAGCGACGGGAACACCAGATCCAGGGAAAAATCGCGCGCGCTGCGCACGATGTTCGTGCCCACCACCCGGTTGATGCCGTTGAGCGTGGTCTGGCTCTCTCCGTACAGCGTCTCCAGGATGCCGATGCTCGGCACCAGGTGGAAATCTCCCAAGTGCAGGGCACTGGTCAGATGCGGCGCAAAGTGCACGCGGTTCGTGAACTGGCGCGTTTCAAAGTGGCCCAGCAGCCGGCGGTCGCTGTCGAAGACCGGCTCGGAGCGGAACAGCAGGCCGGCGGTGGAATCGAACGATACCCAAAGCGGCAGGCTCCGATCAATGCGGCGGTCTGCGCTCGTCAGTTCGAGCTCCGGGAGCTTGCGGATGGTCACCGTGTTCGGCGTGTATTCGCGCGCTCCGGTGTCCCTGTTCACGGTTTCGATTTCCGCCGACTGAAAATTCTGGAGCCGCGCGAATACGCCGTTAAAACTGTAAGTGGACCAGTTCTTGTTTACGAACCCGGTGGAATGGATCTCCGAGCCGATCGCTTCGTTAAACGATTCAGTCCATTCCTGGCGGAAGCGAAAAGAAGTGATGTAAGTCAGGTAACCGCGCGCGGTCCAACCCTTGCCGATCTGCGATTCGCCGGCGGCGTAGACGCTGGCGCCGCTGAATTTCTGCGGCGGATCTCCCGTATTCGGCTTCCCGCGGTCTTGCACACCGTAGATGACGGCGCCGAATTCGGTGCCGTCGCGCGGCCTGGTGCGGAAATCGGCGTGGTGGGTGAAGCCTCGCGACGTGTAATCCTGAATCCGGTAGGTCATGTCTCCGCTGCGGCTGAACGCCCAGTAATAGCCCAAACCGAACATGAAGCCCCGCTGCCCCGCCCCTATATTGGGCATGAGGAACCCGCTGCGGCGCGGCTCCCGCGCGAGCGAGTGGTAGAAGTACGGCGCGTAGAATATCGGCACCCCGCGCAGCACGAATACGCTGCGATGCGAGACGGCGCGGCTGTTGGGAACGATCTCGAATTTCGGACCGCGCATGCGCCACCAGGGGTTCGGGAGCTTGCAGTTCGTGATCCAGCCGTTGTAAAGAACGTACCGGTCGCCGGTGCGCTCCGCCCATTCGCCCTCGAAGTAGAAAGGGCTGTTTCCAGTGAGCACGCCCTGCCTTACCACGATGCGCGGCTGCGTTTCGCCGCGAACCTCGTAGAACGTCCCCTCCTCTTTGTCGGTGTTGTACTCGACGCGGCTGGCCCAGAGGCGGTCGTTGCGCGTGAAGTCGCGGAACGAGACGTGGCCGATGGCAACCACCTCGCCGGTTTCCTCGTTGTACTCAATTTCGTCGGCACGAAATAATCGGCGCGCATCTTCGAGTTCGGCGGGCTCCCCTTCGCGGCCCCGAACTCTGCGAATTTTGCCTTGAATCTCCAGGTCGCCGACCACGTTCCATTCCCCCGCCGGGATGCTTTGCGGCGGCACGCGGGGGGGCGGCTCCGCGGGGGGCGGCGTCTGGGCCGCTGCCGGAAGGGTTAAGAGCATTACCCCCAATGCCGTAAGCAGCAAAACAGACGTATTACTCGAAGATTTCTCGTGACAATCGTTCATCCCTGTGGTAGAAAACGGGAGAGAGCTTTGCGGGCTAAACCTCAAGACGCGAAGTTACCACATTTACATCGCTGGAGCGGGCAATGACTTGTTCGTTTTGTGGGTCGAGGAACTCGGCAGGTGAAAGCCGGTGCTGGCGCTGCGGCCGGCGTCCGGAAGACACGCTGCTCCGTACCAACGGAGCGCTGGCGACGAAACTCGCGCCGGTGCCCGAAAAACACGAGACGCTGTCCGCGCGCTCAGCCAATCTCCCGGGTCCGGTGCAGGGGTCGCTGTTCCACGTATCCAAGGTAATTTCGTTCGAAGACTACGCACCGCCGCCGCGCCTCGAGCCCCGCCCCGCTCGAAGCCGCCCTGCCGCCGCCAAGCCGGGCACGAAACCGGCGCCCCGGCGTCCCCGCGCACCGGAGAATCAAGAGAAACTCGACTTCCTGCCGGCGGCGCCTCCCAAGCGCAAACAACTCGGCACGACCGTCGAAGCGGTCATCTTCTGCGACGCGCCCGTGGCCACGAAACTGCATCGCGCCCTTGCCGCCGCCTACGATTGGACAATCGTGCTCAGCGCCTACGCGCTGTTCCTCATCGTGTTTCGCCTCGTCTGCGGGGAATTTTATCTGGCCAATCGCGTGAACGTGCTGATGTTCGGCGGCATGCTCCCGCTGCTCGGCATCGCCTACGGGCTGATCTGGACAATCCTGGACCGCGACACCGCGGGCATGCAGTGGATGGGGTTGCGCCTTGTAACGTTCCTCGGTTTTCCACCCGAACACCGGAATCGCATCCTGCGCTTCTTCGGTTCCACCCTGAGCATTATTACGGTCGTGGGGCTGCTATGGTCGCTGGTGGATGAGGAAAACCTGACTTGGCAGGACCACATCTCAGGCACATTCCCCACGCCCGTCGAATCCGACGAACAGGTTTTCCGCCGCCGTTAGGATTCCACTCAGCCTCGCCAGCACGTGCCGGTTCCGCGCAAAATGTATGCGATAGAATCGGATTTCATGCTCATTCAATTCGACGAGAAGAACCTGCTGGCCGACGTTGTCGGTAAAGCGAACGGACTCACGCGCAGCGAGGTCGAACGCTCTCAGTCCAAAGCCCTCAAGGCGCTCGCATCGTTCAAGAAACAGAGCGAAGACGGCAAGTACGGTTTTCCGCATCTTCCTTTCCAGAAGGATGTGGTTCAGAGCATCACCCGGTTCGCCGCCTCCGCGCGCGGCAGCTACGATACGGTTTGCGTGGTCGGCATAGGCGGCAGCGCGCTGGGCGCATGGGCGCTCGATTGCGGCCTGCGCGGGCCGCATCCGGTGCAAGGACCGTTCACAGCCGGGCATCCTCGCCTGGTGGTTCTGGACAACGTGGACCCGTCGTTCACCGAAGCGGCGCTCGCTTCCATGAACCCGCGCAAGACGCTGGTCGTCGTCATTGCAAAGTCGGGCGGGACCGCTGAGACCGTGGCCACGTTTCTGATCGTGCTGGACTGGCTGGAAAACGCGATCGGCCGCAAAGCTCCCAGCCGCATCGTGGCTGTCACCACGGAAGGAAAAGGCGACCTGTTCACCCTCGCCGCCACGGAAGGATATCAGGTATTCGCCATTCCGGAGAACGTCGGAGGCCGCTTCAGCGTGCTGTCGCCGGTAGGATTGGTGCCCGCCGCGCTCATCGGAATCGACATCCGCAAGCTGACCGGCGGCGCCGCCAAGATGACCCATTCCTGCTGGCTGCCGGACCTCGGAGAAAATATCGCGTTGCGTTCGTCGCTCTACCACTGGCTGATCTGGACCCGCAAAGCCAAACCCATCCAGGTGGCCTTTCCGTATTCGAACCAACTCTGGGGCACGGCGTTCTGGTTCCGGCAACTGTGGGCCGAATCGCTCGGCAAAGCCCGCAATCGCAAGGGTGAGGTGGTCAACACGGGGCAGACTCCGGTGGCGGCGCTGGGCACAACGGATCAGCACTCCCAGGTGCAGCTTTACATCGAAGGACCCAACGATAAAGTGTTCACTTTCTGGGCGGTAGACAAATTCCGCTCGCCCGGCAGGATTCCGGCGCGGCGCCTCGGCCTGGAGGCGTTCGATTCGCTCGCCGGCAAGTCGCTCGCTCAGTTGCTCGATGCGGAACGCCGCTCCACCGCCGCAGCGATGGTGGCAAACGGCCGGCCCAATTGCAGCGTGACCCTCGGCCGAATCGACGAGGAGCACCTCGGCGCGTTCCTTCAGATGATGGAGTTCCAAACCGCGTTCATGGGGGAACTGCTCGACATCGACGCTTTCAATCAGGAAGGCGTCGAGCTCGGCAAGAAGCTCACCTACGGGTTGATGGGGCGGAAAAACTTCGAACCCTACCGCGACCAGTTCGACGCCTACGAGAAGAAGCGCGCCGCCGCCAAGTGAGTCCGCGCTCTGGTAGATAACTGTCGAAGGTTATCAAATTAGTTCCATTACCGGTCAACCGGAAGATCTCTTGGAAAAGCGTGGCCTTCTCCGTACAATTGCAGCAGAGGGAGACCACTTGAACGAATTTGCACCGAGACTTGTCGTCTTGCCGGCGGCACCCAGACCGCGTCCGGAATCCAGGAAGAGCATGGCCGCGCGCCTGGCCACGCAGGAAGCCGCGCTGACCGCCTTGTTGGCCGACATGCACGATCTTAAAGTTGCCCAGCAGCGCTGGGAAGCCGCAATCGACGAGATCATGGACGTGCTGCTCGCCGCCCGCGCCACCAAGTTTGCAACAAAACCATCCGGAACCCCCCAGGTCCTCTAATCCTCACCGCTGGCAAACGCGCACGGCTCTGTAAGGTCTTTTTTTTCAGCACCGCGCCAAGGAAGCGTCATTCCCCAAAAAATCCAACGAGTGTCACATCGTTGCATTTCATACCAAAAGGGCTGAATATAGGATTGTGGGCTTCCACCACACCCAAGAGGTGCATGATGGCCGACCGGATATGTGGTCTCTTGCAACAGCAGCCGTTTACGAAGGCCTTTTGGCCGGAACATATTGAGCGCCTGGCAGCCCTGGCCAGCGAAGCGCATTTCGCTCCCGGTGAACTCATCTTTCACGAGGGCGATCACTCGAGCCTTTTCTACGTTCTGATCGAGGGCAACGTCGCCCTGGAAGTGGTCTCACCGGGACGCCCGGTGCGCATTTCGACGCTGTATGCGGGCGAGGTGCTCGGCTGGTCTTCGGTGACCGGCAATACCGACAAGCAGTTTCAGGCGCGGGCGCTCGAGCCGCTACATGCCCTGGCCTTCGACGGAGCGCGCCTTTGCCACGCCTGCGAGTCCGACTTCGCCTTCGGCTTCGTATTCATGCGGGCGATGCTAAGGGTCATGGCGGAACGGCTGCACGACACCCGGGCGCAACTTCTCGACATCTTCACGCCCGTGGCGGGATGAATCCGATGAACATCGGGGTGATCAAAGAACGCGGGCCGTTCGACCGCCGGGTGGCATTGACGCCGGCCATCGTGCGCCGCCTCGCCGGAGCCGGCCACACCGTCTGGGTGGAAAGCGGCGCAGGCGAGGGCGCGCGTTTCAGCGATCCGGAATACCTTTCCGCGGGCGCCCAGATCGGGTACTCCCCGGCGGAAGTGATCCAGCGCGTGGACCTGCTGGCGAAGATCTCCAGGCCCACCGCTGAGGAGCTCGGCTTCTGCATGCCCCGCACCGCGGTCATGGCGTTCTACCACATGGCTGTTGCGGACCGGGCGCTTCTCGAGCGGCTGGCCGAACGCTGCCTCACCGCCATCGGTTGCGAAATCATCCAGCAGGAGGACGGCCGGCTGCCGGTACTGGCGGCCGTCAGCGAAATCGCCGGCCAGATGACGGTACCCATCGCCGCGCACCTGCTGCGGTCGAGTTCGGGCGGCCGCGGCATTCTGTTGGGCGGAACCCCGGGCGTGCCCCCGGCGCGTGTCGTGGTGATCGGCGCGGGCTCGGTCGGCTTCGCCGCCATCCGCGGCCTGGCGGCGGCGAACGCCAGGGTCATCGCTTTCGACCGCGATCCGGACCGCCTGCGCCACGTCATCGAACATGTGAACGGAGTCGAAACCTGCCTCGCCGACGAGGTCTCTGTGGCTGAGGCCCTGGCCACCGCCGACGTGGTGATCGGCGCCACGCTGGTGGCGGGCACGCGCTCGGCCCGGGTCGTAACCAGGGCCATGGTGGAACAGATGAAACCGGGTTCCGCCATCATCGACGTCTCGATCGACCAGGGAGGCTGCGTCGAAACCAGCCGCCCCACCACCCTCGCCGAGCCTACTTTCGTGTACAAAAGCGTGACCCACTTCTGCGTACCTAACTTCACCGCCGACCTGGGCTGCTCATCGAGCGTCGCCATCTCCCAGGCCATGCTCCCGTACCTCATAGCCATCGCGGAAAGCGGAATGGAAGCCGCATTCGACAGGTGCGCGGACCTGCGGCGCGGAACCTACATCCTGAACGGGAGGCGCCTGTGACCAGCGACTATCGAAACCGGATCACAGGCGCCGACGAGGCCATTTCCCTGGTGCAGTCCGGGCAGCGCGTCTATATTCATAACGGTTGCGCCGAACCGGTGGAACTGGTGAAGGCCCTCACCCGGCGCGGCCCGGACCTGCGGCAGGTGGAAGTCTTGCACATGGCAACCATGGGCATAGCCGATTACAGCCTGCCGGAGTATGAAGGCCATTTCCGGCATAACGCGCTCTTCATCGGCGGCAATGTGCGCACGGCCGTGCAGGAAGGCCGGGCCGACTACACGCCCATATTCCTGAGCGAGATCGAGGATCTCTTTACCGCCGGCGACCTGCCCATCGATGTCTGCCTGCTGCAATGCACGCCGCCCGACAACTACGGCTACATGAGCCTCGGACCCAGTATCGACGCCTCTCTGACCGCGGCGCAATGCGCCAGGTCCGTGATTGTCGAGATCAACGACCGCATGCCGCGCACGCTGGGCGACACCTTTCTCCACGTCAACCAGGTGGACCGCTTCATCGAAACGTCCCACGAGCTGTCGGAATATCCCAGCCACGAAATCTCCGGCATCCACCGCGCCATCGCGCGCCACATCGCGCCCTTGATTCCCGACGGCGCCACCATCCAGACCGGCATCGGCGGCATCCCCGAAGCCGTCCTCGGGCTGCTCCACGATCACAAGGACCTCGGGATCCACTCGGAAATGGTGCCCGACAGCGTGGTGGAGCTCATGCAGGCCGGAGTCATCAATAACGAACGGAAGACCATACATCCGCGGAAAGTGATTGCCGGCTTTGTGCTCGGCACGCGTCTCCTGTTCGACTTCATCGACAACAATCCCAGCTTCGAATTCCATCGCACCGCCTACGCCAACGACCCCTTCGTGATCGCGCAGAACGAGCGCATGGTGGCCCTGAACTCGGCCATCGAGGTGGACCTGACCGGGCAGGTGTGCGCCGATTCCATGGGGCACACGCCGTATAGCGGCATCGGCGGCCAGGTCGATTTTCTGCGCGGCGCGGCCCGGTCCAAAGGCGGGCTCCCCATCGTCACGCTGCCATCAACCGCCAAAAGCGGCGCCGTTTCGCGCATCGTGCCGCAGTTGCGGCCTGGAGCGGGAGTGGTCACCTCCCGCGGCGATGTGCATTACGTGATCACCGAGTTCGGCGTCGCGTACCTGCACGGCAAGAGCCTGCGGGAGCGCGCGGAGGCGATGATCCGCATCGCCGATCCGCGGTTCCGCGATGACCTCGAACGGTTCGCCACCTCGAGCCGCCTGCTCGGCGCGGACCGCTCCACTGTTGCGGTCTGATGCGTGCGTGCACGGGTGCTAATCTAGGCTCTTACGATGCGCGCGATCTGGCTCGTCATCCTGCTTGCCGTGGTCATTTCCGCCGCCGTCCTGGGTGGGGTCTTTTGGGTCGGAAAGCACCGCGCGGCCCAGGTGCCGGTGCAGCCGGGCGCGGCCCTCGCCAAGGCGCTGGAAAATATGCCCACCGGTCTTATACGGCCTCAGCATGTGGTGACGTTCGGCTCGAGTTTGAGCGGCGACATCGAGGCTTTCACGGTGGACGTTGGAGAAGACGTGTTTCAGGGCCAGGTTCTGGCAAGAATCGGCGCGGGTGAGCTCGAGACGGACCGGCAAAACGCCACGCTCGCCGTCGAAAAAGCGCAAAATGACGTTTCCGGCGCGGAGGCCACGGTGAATACGGCCCGGATGGAAATGTCGCGCGCCGAGGCCGATGCACTGCGTTCCCGGGCGGCGCTCGACAAGGCACAGAAGGTGGCGGACCGCCAGAGCACGCTTTTCCGCGCCGGCGCCACCCCGCGCCTCGTGTACGAGAAAGCGGTGGCCGATTTCGATGCCGCCACTAAGGATTACCAGATCATGGACGCCGCCCTGCGCGCCGCGCGGGATGGCGTGCGCCAGGCCGAACAGCAGGTGGAAGCCGCCAAGAAGCGCGTGGCCGAAAAGACCGAGGCGCTCGAATCCATCGAACAGGCTTTTGAAAACGCGGAAGTGAAGTCCCCGGTTGACGGCATGCTGGTGGCCCGCAAGGGCGAAGTGGGCAAACCCGCCGCCGACGCCGGCGACCAGATGTTCACCGTGGCCACCGATATCTACTCGTTGGAAGTGGTAGTCGAACCCAAGCCCGATCTGCTCAAGAACATCTACCCCGGGCAGCAGGTGACGGTGCTGGTGCTGGACCTGCAAAGCTCCGGCATGCCCGGGGAAGTGAAAGAAATCAAGGACGGCCAGGTGGTGGTGGCGTTCAACAGCACCACCCCCGCAATCCGTCCGGGAATGCGCGCGGAAGTGCGCCTGAAATAGGAAACGACAAAATGGAATTCTTAGCCAGCAGCCTCTTGGAACTGATCACCCAGACTTCGACCAACCTGCCGCCCGACGTGCGCGCAGCCATGTCCGCGGTGACGGACACGGAAACCGCGGGCACGCAGTCCGCGCAGGCGCTCGACATCATTCTGTCGAACATCGATATGGCCGAAGGCGACGAGGGCCCCATCTGCCAGGATACGGGGATGCCCACGTTCTTCGTGCACACGCCCGTGGGCGTGAATCAGATCCGTATCCGCCAGGCGATCGTGCAAGCGGTAGCCGAGGCCACCAGGCGCGGGAAGCTCCGGCCCAATTCGGTGGATTCGATTTCGGGCAAAAACAGCGGCAACAACCTGGGCGCGGAAACCCCCGTCATCCACTTCGAGCAGTGGGAACAGGACGACATCGAAGTCCGGCTCATCCTCAAGGGCGGCGGCTGCGAGAACAAGAACATCCAGTATTCCGTCCCCTGCACGCTCGACCACCTCGGGCGCGCGGACCGGAACCTCGAAGGCGTGCGCAAATGTCTGCTCCACGCCGTCTGGCAGGCGCAGGGACAGGGCTGCGCGCCGGGAGCGCTCGGCGTATGCATCGGCAGCGACCGCGCCCACGGCTACGACCTCGCCAAGCGGCAACTGCTCCGCCATCTCGACGACGTGAACCCGGACCCGGCGCTGGCAAAACTGGAAGCGGAAATCATGGATGAGGCCAATCGCCTGGGCGTGGGCGCGATGGGCTTCGGCGGCAAGGCGTCGCTGATCGGGTGCAAGATCGCCGCCGCCAACCGCCTGCCGGCGAGTTTCTTCGTCTCGGTGGCCTACGACTGCTGGGCCTTCCGCCGCCTGGGAGTGCGGCTGAACGCGGAAACCGGCGCGATCGCCGAATGGCTGTATCGCGACCCGTCGCGTCCGGTGGAGAAAATGGCGCGCGGCGAAGGCTTCCCGCTGACCGGCCGCGAGATCATCCTGACTCCGCCGCTCACCGAAGCGCAGATGCGCGCGCTCAAAGTAGGGGACGTGGTGCTGATCAGCGGCGACATGTTCACCGGCCGCGACAACGTGCACGCCTACCTCATGAAGAACCCGCCGCCCGTGGACCTGAACGGCGCGGCGCTCTACCACTGCGGCCCGGTGATGTTGCAGGAAGACGGCAAGTGGCGCGTCAAAGCCGCCGGTCCGACGACCAGCATTCGCGAAGAGCCCTACCAGGGCGACGTGATCAGGAAATACGGGGTTCGCGCCGTGATCGGAAAGGGTGGAATGGGAGCGAAAACGCTGGCGGCATTAAAAGAGGTGGGCGCCGTGTACCTGAACGGGATCGGAGGCGCCGCGCAATACTACGCGCGCACGGTGCAGGACGTCAAGGGCGTGCACCTGCTGGACTTCGGCATCCCGGAAGCGATGTGGCACCTGGAAGTGAAGGACTTCGCCGCCATCGTCACCATGGACGCCCACGGCAACAGCCTCCACGCCGACGTCGAACAGGCCACCGGAGAAGCCCTCGCCGCATTGCAGAACGTATGACCGGCTGGTAAACTGAAGTTTCCCCGGCCAGGTAGCTCAGCTGGTAGAGCGCAGCCCTGAAAAGGCTGGCGTCGGCGGTTCGATTCCGTCCCTGGCCACCACCCTAAATACCAAAGCAGTTAAGCGAAACTCCAGCAGTTCGAAAATCACTCGAAATCTCGAACTGCGTCCAAGTGACGTCCAAACCGGAAATCAACCGCCGAGTGTGGATCTGCAATTTCCAACCTCCGTGGTAGGAGTGGGGGGTATTCTGGCGAACCGCCGTCCGTCTGCGCGTCGCGCGGAACTCAAATCCGATGGCCCCGCTCATTGGCTAAGTGCGCCACTGGTCCAGAACCGTCCCGCTGATTACGGTGAACTCTTTCGACGGTTTCCAAGCGGCCGTGAAAGCATGGCATGACGTCGCACCCCGAGGAACGAACACCCTCGGCGGGTCTCAGGCAGGCTACGATACTCCGCCAACAATTGCCAAGGTGGGAGCTGCGTAGCCAGTCCCACTGGTGCCTACGGCGGACCCACACTCAAACCGCCGTTCTTCGACTATCCGGCGACTGCCTGCCATTACGCCGCGCTCGATTTCAGTTCTTCGCGAATTATCCTTCGCAGCGTGTCCTCGAATTGCGGGGACTTACCTTCGAGGTATTCTCGAAGCGCCGCATTGATGAGTGCTTGATACCCGGTCGCACCCCCCGAGGCTTCCGCCAGCCGGAAGAATCGGTCCACAACGTCTTGGTCGAGCCGGATGCTTATGCTGACCTTGCCCTCGGGCTCAGGTTCCGCCGGGGCAACCCGGCCCCGTTTTCCTTTGCTGAAATCGTATCGGTCTTTCATCGTTCTGCCTCGTACTGGTCACGCTCATGGGCTTCAGCAAGCCGACCCGCCGCGTAGTCTGCTCCCCGCGCGTACCCTACCGCCCCGCTCCCAGCGACGTTTCAAACAAATAAGTCCCCGCGGTCACTTCAAAATTGCGGTTACCCGCCCCACTCCTCCGGCCGCTTCACTTGCGTTTGAACAGGACCTTCGCCCGGCACGGAAACCGTAGCCGTGGTTCCGGGCGGCACGGTCACGCTCAACTTGAACCGCCCGCCTTCGATGCGCCAGTCGCTCGCGATGTCGCCGTGAATTGAGCGATATTTCGCCTTTGCAAAAGTCAGATCGCCAACCGGAGCGGGTTTGATCACGAAGTGCGCAAACCCGGGAGACTTTCCGTCACTGCGAATCCCCGCCAGGCCCTGCGTGAACCAGGCGCCGATCGAGATCAGCGTGTCATGGATGTGCGACTGTCCCGTCCACCCCTCCCAACTCGTGGTGGCCCCGTTTTCGAGCATGTAACCCCAGCCCGGATAGTCCTTCTTGTTAGTCATCTCGAAAACCAGGTCGTTGCGACCGGCGTCGAGCAGGTATTTCATCACGAAGTAGGTTCCGTGCATTCCTGTGTCGAGGTGGCCCTTGTTCTGGACAAGGATCGTATCCTCCAGCTTCTTCATTACTCCCGCGCGCAGTTCAGGCGGGACAATTCCCGTAAGTAGCGGGAACGCTTCCTGCACGGAATCGCCGTTGGTGTAACTCGAGTCGGCGGCGTTATAGAAGCGTTCATGAATAGCCTTCGAAACCGCCGCGGCCCGCGTCTCATAGGCGGCGGCGTCCGCCGGTTTACCGAGAACGCCCGCGATCCTGGAGGCCAGTTGAAGCTGGTAAACGTAGTGGACGCTGTTGATTTGCTGCGCGGGGGGAGTGTTCCCCCGGAAACTCCCTTTCGGCGTCAGCCAGTCGCCCAGGAAGTTCCAGGTGTCCGAGATCGCGTGGCTGGTGTGTGTCAGCAGCAGACTGTCCTGTGTCTCCGAATCAAGATAGGCGAGCCACTTACGGATCATCGGATAATTCGTTTCGAGTAAGCCCCTGTCGCCGTATTGCAGGTACATCTGCCAGGGGAGAGTTACAACAAAGCCGCCCCACATCGGGCCGCCGCCTCCCTGATTCGGGTAGTTCGGAGCCGTGTGCGGCAGCGATCCGCTCTCCACCTGCGAATCGCGCCAGTTGGAGAGCCAGCGGTTGTACAGGCCTCCGGTCGCGAAGTTGTACATCCCGGTTTCCATGGACGTGCCGGCATCCCCACCGTAGCCGAGTCGCTCGCGCGTCGGACAATCCACAACGTAGCCGCCCAGAGTAAGTTCCTCATACGTCCACGTGACCATTCGGTAGATCTGGTTCAGAAGTTCGTTGGAGGAGGTGAACTCGCCGGCCCGATCGTACGCGGTACGAATCGCGTAACCGGTGGCATCGGAAACGGCAGGCGCCTTGTCCGTCCCGATGACACGCACATAGCGGAAGGCGTGATAGTTGAAGCGGGAGCGAAACGTCAGCGCTTCGCCATTGCTCACGATTTCGTCGCGCTGGTTGGCTGTGTTGGGGAGGGTAGTCTGGTTCCCCCCACGTCCGCCTCTGCCCGCGGCGGCAGCGGTCCCCGCGCGCCCCGGAGCCGCGCCTCTGCCGGCCGCTGGAGCCGCTCCCGGTTGCGGCCCTGCCCCGGCGCCCCGGCTTCCGCTCTGGCCCGCGGCATTGCCGCCGCCTCCTCTGCCGGCGCTGCCCGGAGCCGGCTTGTCACGCTCCAGTTGATCGGAAAACTCCAGCTTGACCGTCGATCCCTTCGCCATCCGCGGTAATTTGATCTCCAGCCAACCGGTGAAGTTCTTTCCCATGTCGATGATCCAGCCGCCATCCGGAAACGGCGCGACGCCGGCCGCCTTGATCGTCTCCATGATCCGGTTCGGCTCCACCATCTGCGCCGCCGTCACGGTCTGGGGCGGCGTGAAGACCGTCGCCGCCTGCCACCCGGAATCGTCGAGGTTGAGGCTGTTCCAGCCCGGCACCTCCTGCGTGGCATCGTATTTCTCTCCGCCGTAGTCTCCAAAAGCTGTCCCCCTGCCGACAGGACTAAGAGGGCTTTCCCGCAGTTTCCACGTCTCGTCGGTAACAACCTCTGCCGTCTTGCCATCTCCCGTCGTGATCTCAATCTGCGCTCGTACGAGCGGGCCATCGTGAATCACTCCCGGGTGACCCTTCACGTACCAGCCGCGGCCCAGCCAGAGCGCCACTACATTCTTTCCGGGAACCAGGTAATCAGCCACTTCATGCGCGACGTAAAGGTTTCGCTTCGAGTAGTCGCTCACCGCTGGACTCAATACGTGATCGTCAACCTTCTTCCCGTTGATGTACAGCTCGTAGTAGCCGAGAGGGTTCACGTACGCGACCGCTCTCTTTGGCTTCTGCGCCAGCGTCACTGACTTTCTCAGCCAGGGCGACGGCAGGGGCGTGCCTTCGGGCGTGCCCGCCGGCCGCTGTTCGCCAATCCACTTCGCGTGCCAGCCGGAAGGCTCCAGAAGCCCCATCGACCAGGTTGCCCGCGCACTCCACGGAGTCCCCTTGCCGGCATCGCTCCATGCACGCACTTTCCAGTAGACCCGCTGGCCGGAAGCCAGGTTCTTGCCGCTATACTCGATCCACGTGGTTTGTTCCGAGGTCACGCGGCCCGAATCCCACAGGTCGCCCCGGTCCCTTTGCAGGTTCTCGGGCGAACTCGCAACCAGCAAACGATACGCGCTTTGACCGCGAACGCCTGGCGCCGGGCTGAGCATCCAGCTCAATCGCGGCTTCGAGACGTCGATGCCCGCCGGGTTTGAGAGGTACTCGCAGCGGAGACCCTGCACCGTGAACGCTACCTGCGCTGGAGCCGCTCCAGGCACCGGCGTCGCCACGAATGGCAAGCCGAGCAGTGCGGCGATCAGCAATCTTCCGGGATACCTCTTCGTCATGGATAAATCACTCCAGAATTGGTTCGAGGGCCACCTGTGCGACGCGACGTTCACAACAGAATCCGTCTGGAACAGGAAACGGAGCTATCGACAGCCCGACCCGGTATTTTACTATCTTGCGCTCTCTCCCACACTCCTGTACCGGTCCACGATGTCCTGATCGAGTCGGATGGCTGGGCGCTGAGACTTGCTCTTTCTCGCCTCGGCCCACTGGAGCGCAACGCACGTCCTCACCCAACCGTCGAATGGAGTATGTTCTTCCAACGCCTACCGGACTACCCACTGGCGAACTTGTTTCATAGCGACGACAGCGTTGCGGTGGGGCAGCTTACCCCCGAGCCGTTGAAGGACGCGATCATCGACCTTCTCAATCGCGGTCAACGTCATCTCGTGCTCGAAGCCGCGGACGGCTTTTGGCTCGTCGCCGTCGCCGCTCCGGTTCACGAAGGCAACCTCGTCGGCACGATTCGCAGGTGGCAACGCGAACTTGGGCAGGAATTCTTCATCAAACCGTCGAACTCGGAGTTCGAGACGCCAACGCCGAATTCCTTCCTGCTGCCAAATGGGCGGATAGTTGAAGTCCGCTCGATCCTGGTGCGACCGCAAAACTTCACGTGCTGGGGATTGAGTACGCTGAAGGCGCTCCCGCCGAACTACATCAAGATCTGATGAACAGCCCTGACAATCGCCGCCCGACCGCGTACGATGTGACGGGGGTGACCTGCGCCATCCGTCGCCGAAGAGTTGCCGCTCTCAAAATGATCCATACTCACATAGGAGGTAACTACTGTGAGTCGAGCAGAGCCCGGCACAGGTTGGAGGGAATTCTATTTGGGTGGCAGCGAGGAGGCGGAGAACAAGATCTTCGCCGAGCTGGCCAATCAGGTCAAGGCCGTACAGGTACTGAATAAGGACCACGCCGGCTGGGAGCGTCCGCAGCGTGGACAGCATTCCAAGATTCACGCGGGTATCTGCAATGCGGAATTCCGCATCTCGCCAAAACTCCCGCAAGAGTTACGGGCCGGTTTCTTTCAACCCGGAAAGTCGTATCCCGCCACACTCCGGTTCTCCAATGCGGACGGCCTGAACCGGCCGGATAACGAGTTAGACCTGCGCGGCATCGCCATCCGGCTCTTTTTCGACAACCGCAAGCCCCACGATTTCCTTTTCGTCAACGCTCCCGTCAGCCATGTGCGGGATGCCGTGGAATTCATGATCGTCACCACCGCGCTGGCAAGAAAAGGAGTGTTGCCAAGCCTGGCGGGAGACGTAATGGATTTCATTTCGGACATCCAGGAGATCGCGGGCAGACTTCAGGATCCGGGTGCAACCGGTCTGATCGAGCCGCTGAAGAGCCAGTTCCACGCGGTGCGCATGTTGACCACACTGGGGGGGCAGGTGATCCGTTCAGCCGGCATCAAAAGCCTGGCCGTGCAGGATTATTGGGGGCGTCCGCCTGCGAAGTTCGGTCCGTTCGCCGTGCAGTTCAAGCTGAAGCACACCACCAGGACAAGGCTGAAGCCGGAGCCTTCAGGTCCAGGCCTTCTCCGCGAAGACCTCCAGAGGCGTCTTGAAAAGGAGCCGGTCGTTTTCGACTTCCAGGTGCAGCGCTTCGTGGATGAAGAAACCACACCGGTCGAAGATTCGAGTACCGAGTGGAATGAAGAGGACTCGCCGTTCGCCGGCATCGCGCAACTGGTTATCCCGCGGCAGGACCTCGGCTCCGCGGAAGCGAAGGCCAACGACGCTCAGGTGGATGCGCTGAACTTCAATCCGTGGAACAACATTACGGATGACTTTCTGCGGCCGCTGGGAAGCATGAACCGCGCGCGCCGGCTCGCCTACCAGGCGAGTGCCGAATTCCGCCGTCAGGCGGGCACGGACACAGGCGCCGGTGTGTCCGCCGGCGCAAAATGAAGCGCGCTTGGGTTCGCTTGGTACGATTAGTGGAACAAGGATTCCAGTTGGACCGGACCAGACAACCAGATCGCAGAGTCATCGCGATACCCGGAGATACCGCGCAGTGTCTTCGCGAGTGGAACAGCGAACAGCGCAACCAACCTTCCAGGGAGAGGATATGCACATTCAGCAACCACAAAGGATGAATCGCAGGAAGATGTTGAGCGCCACCCTGTTCGGTGGCGCCGTCGCCGGAGTTGCGGTGCAACCCGGAACTGCCTTCGGGCAGGAGAAACCGAAAACCGCTGCGCAGGCTAACACCGCGGCTGCCACTCCGGCGGGTAATGTGAACCTGAGCCCGCCAGTGGTTACAGTGAATGGCGGAAAGCTGCGCGGCTTAAGAGAAGGCAAAACCTATTCCTTCCTGGGCGTCCGCTACGCCGAGGCGGAGCGATTCGGTCAACCCCGCCCGGTTCAACCGTGGGAAGGAACCAGGAACGCACAGGCGTGGGGCCCGGTATGTCCGAATCCCCCCTCCAGCACCGTCAGCTCCGACGAACTCGTCTTCCCGCACCGCTACTGGGTGGCCAACGAGAACTGCCAGTACCTCAACGTTTGGACCCAGAACCTGCGTCCGGCCGTGAAGAAGCCCGTCATGGTGTGGATGCACGGCGGCGGTTTCACCAACGGCGCTTCCATGGAAGCCTATGCCTATGACGGCAGGAGCCTGAGCGAGTTCGGCGATGTCGTCGTGGTCAGCATGAATCACCGGCTGAACATCATCGGAACCCTCGACCTCGCTGCATACGGCCCCGAGTACGCAAACTCGCGCCACACCGGAATGGCAGACCTGGTGGCGGCGCTCGAGTGGGTGCGCGGCAACATCGAAGCATTCGGCGGAGATCCCGGCAATGTCATGATCTTCGGGCAGTCCGGTGGCGGCGGAAAAGTTGTCCGCCTCATGCACATGCCCGCCGCGAAGGGCCTGTTCCATAAGGTTTCCGCGCAAAGCGGCAGTGCCAGTTACCGCAACACGGATCCGGCCGCGAGCATCAAGGCCCAGCAGGCGGTTGCCGCCGCGACACTCAAGAACCTGAACCTCACGGGCAGCCAGATTGACAAGCTCAAGACCGTTCCATACCTCGAACTGCTGGAGGCCGGAACCGCCGCGGGCCAGGCGATTGGAAGAGAACTCGGCATCCGAAGCGCCGGTTGGAATCCCATCGCGGACGACCAGTATGTGATGCGCGAGTTCTGCGACTGGGCGGACAACATTCCCGTGATGTCGGGTACCGTCTTTAGCGAGATGCAGGGCACGCTCACCCGCGGCGATGGCCGCAAGAACGAGTGGACGCAGAAGGAAATCGACCAGCAACTCACGGCTGCCTATGGCGACAAGAAGAACGCCATCGTCACCGAATTCAAGCAGGCATTCCCGCGGAAGAAGATACAGGACGTTCTCTATTACGCGGGATCCTCGCGTGCCGGCTCGAAGAGCCTGCTGGCGCGCAAACTCGAGAAGGGTAAAACGCCCGTCTACAATTATCTGTTCGCGTGGGAATACCCGATCAATGGCGGCATTACGGCGTTCCATTGCTCCGAGCTCGCGTTTTGCTTCCATGCCCTGAACGTGCCGCAGATCAAAACCGCAACCGGCGGCGGCCCGGTCGCCATGGCCCTTCAGGATAAGGTTGCCGGAGCATGGGTCAACTTCGCCAAAACGGGCAACCCCGGCCGGCCCGGCCTGGAATGGAAGCCGTATACCGCGGACAATCCGCAGGCCATGGTCTTCGATACGATCAGCGAAGCCCGCCCCCTGCACGACGACAAGCTGGTGTCGCTCTTGCCGGCTACCGGCGGGCGCGGTGGTCCCGGCGGCGGACGCGGTGGCGCCGCTCCCGCGGGCGGCCGCGGTTAGCAAGCTTTCGACGCGAAGAACAGCCATTCAAGCGAAGGAGACTCCTGCCATGTCCGTCACCACGAATTACGTGGCCGCAATCGCCGCCGCCGCGCTTCTTCTCGCCCTCGCGCCCGGCTTTTCACAATCACCCGCGGCGCGCGTAGCGCAGATCCCCGGTGTCAATGCCGGTCCGTGCAGTCCCGGTCCGGAGGAGCAGCCGTGGCGTAACCGGAACCAGACCCCTGAGTGCCGCGCCTTGGAAGCCATCGCCGCCATGACTCCTGAAGAAAAGGCCGCCGAGATGAACGGCATCACCGGCCAGAGCCGTAATGCGCGCCTGGGCCTGATCGCGGGCGGCGGATCGGACGGTCCGGAAGGTATTGCGTCCATGCGCGGAGTTCCCGCGCCCGGCACCCGCGGCGCGGACGTGACCGCCTTCGCCAACGCCGTCACCCTGGCGTCCACGTGGGATCGCGAACTCGCCGCCAGGTTCGGCAAAGCCATGGGCGAAGAGTTCATTGGCAAGGGCTCGAACTCCATCCTCGGGCCCACCATCAACATCATGCGCACGTGGCATTGGGGCCGCAACGGCGAGACATTCAGCGAGGATCCCTACCTGACCGCGGAAATCGCGGTCCCCGAAATCAAAGCATTACAGAATGAAGGGGTCCTCACCGTCCTCAAGCACTACGCCGCCAACAACCAGGAGAACGGTCGTATTGGCGTTCTGCCGAACAGGGCCGGCGTCGACGAGCGCATCACCGAAAAAGCCCTGCATGAGATCTACCTGCCGGCCTTCAAGGCCGCCGTGCAGCGCGCCAAAACCGGTGCCATGATGTGTTCCTACAACCAGATCAACGGCTTCTTCTCCTGCAACAATCCCGAATTGCTGGCCTTGGCCCGGACGTGGGGCTTCGACGGCTTCTTTTCGCCCGACGCCGGGTACGCGCTGCGCGATCCGCTGACCGCCGCCCTCGCTGGCACCACGCGCGGCGTCACCGGAGTCGCCAACCTGGTGGAGCAAGGCAAACTGACCCAGGCGCAAATGGACCGGATGCTGTACCACAACATCCTGCCCTTCTTCCGCCTGGGTATCTATGACTCGCCTTCCCAGGGCAAGCCCGATGCGAAGGTCAACACGCCTGAGCATCAGGCGCTCTCCCGCCAGGTGGCCGAAGAAGGCGCGGTGTTGTTGAAAAACAAAAATGCCGTCCTGCCGATCGATACCGCCAGGGTGAAGACGATCGCTGTGATTGGTGACGACGCCGGCCCCGGTGCCACCGTGATGCTCAACGGCAGCGGCCACACCCATGTCGCGAATCTGAGCGTGCCGGTGGAGGCCATCAAGGCGCGCGCCGGCAGCGCCGCCAGGGTAATCTACGCACGGGCCACGCTGGGCATCGGCAAACTGCCGGCCGTGCCGCCATCCGTTCTGAAGCCGTCTCACGGCGACGGCCAGGGATTGCTCGCGAACTATTTCAATACCGCGGATTCGACCGGAGTGCCGGTCGTTTCCCGTGTGGAAGACGGTCTGACGAACGTTACCGCGCCTCCCGCCGAGTTCTATACAAACCAGGGCCTCACCGTTCCCGCGGGCCGCGGCGCCCCCGCTGGGCGCGGAGCCGGCGCCCCGGTTGCTCCCGGCGCCGCCGGGCGCGGAGGCCGCGGGGCCGGTGGGGCCGGCATGGGCTTGTCGCAGACCGCGTGGTCGGCTCGCTGGACCGGCACACTCACTCCGCCTGCCACCGGAACCTATCGCTTCTCGGTGACCGGCGGCGGCACCATCCAACTGTACGTCGATCACGCGGCCGTGGCCACGATGATGAAGGCTGACTTCGGCCAGACCGTGCAAGGCGTCATTCAGCTAAAGGCGGGAACTCCGGCGCCAATCGAGGTGAAGTTCTCCAGCGCCGCCTCCCTCATGAACCCCGGCATCGCGCTCGGCTGGGAACCGCCCAATCCCGGCATGATGAACGAGGCCATCGCTGCTGCCAGGCAGGCAGACGTGGCCGTCGTTTTCGCGGCAGAGCAAATGGGCGAGGGCCAGGACAAGGTCACCCTGGAACTCCCCGGCGGCCAGGACTCTCTGATCGAGGCCATAGCGCAGGCCAACCCGCGCACCATCGTGGTGCTGCACACTTCCAACCCCGTTTCGATGCCCTGGCTCGACAAAGTGGCCGGCGTGGTCGAAGCCCTCTACCCTGGCCAGGAAGCCGGAAGTTCCATTGCCCGCATCCTGTTCGGCGATGTCAATCCATCCGGCCGTCTCGCCATGACCTTTCCCAAAGACCAGCATCAGGGGCCGGCCTCATACTTCGCACAGTACCCGGGCGATGGCATGACCGTTAACTTCGACGAAGGCGTTCTGGTGGGCTACCGCTGGTACGATGCCAAAGGCCAGGAGCCGCTCTTTCCCTTCGGCTTCGGACTCTCCTACACGACCTTCAAGTACACCGACCTTCAAATTTCCAAAGCCGGCGACGAAACCACCGTCAAGGTGAAGATCACCAACAGCGGAAAGCTGCCGGGCGCGGAAATCGTGCAGTTGTACGTCGGTTGTCCCGCCGCCGCGGAGGAGCCGCCCAGACAGTTGCGCGGCTTCGACAAGGTCCATCTCAAACCCGGCGAGAGCCAGACCGTGACCATGACCCTGAACAAGGACAGCCTCGCCGCCTGGGATTCCGGCGATCACGCCTTTAAGCTATATCCCGGAGCGTATTCCATCATGGTGGGCGCCTCGTCCCGCGACATCCGCCTCACCGGTTCAGTCGACTACTAGCTCCTGTCATCGCCAACGGTAGCGGCTCCGGCCCTTTTCACAGCCGCTACAATGTGGGATCGGAGAAAACAGATGGCACGATCGCGACGGCAGTTTCTGTCCGCGAGTTTGATGGCCTCGGCCGCGGCGTGCAGCAAACCGTCGCAGAAGCCCGCGGATGCACCTGCGGGCGCGCCGCCGGCATTCGGCACGGCGCCGGGCGTTGGACCCGGCGTCTCCGTGTCAACCTTCGCCGAAGCGGAGAAGCTCGCGCAGGTGCAGATGACCGCACCGGAGCGCGAGATAGCGGCGGGCAGTTGGCGGCGAATGATGGCCCCGCTCTATGAGCGCCGGACCGGGCCGCGCAAGGTCCCCCTCGATGCATCCACCTCGCCCGCGTCGGTCTGGCACCCGCTGTCCTCAGCCGAAGCGGCGGTGCCGGCGCGCAGCCGCTTCGTCCGTTCCAAAGCGGACCCCGGGCCGCTTCCTGCGCGCGATGAAGATATCGCCTTCGCCCCGCTGACACAGCTCGCCGCCTGGATCGAGTCGCGGAAACTCACCTCGGAGCGGCTGACCCGGCTCTACCTCGACCGCCTGCAACGTTTCGACCCGCGCCTTCACTGCGTCATCACGCTGATCCGCGAACCCGCGATTGCCCAGGCCCAGCAGGCCGACCGCGAGATTGCCGCGGGCCAATATCGCGGACCCCTGCACGGGATCCCCTGGGGCGCCAAAGACCTGCTCGATACGGCCGGCATCCCGACCACCTACGGCGCCGAGCCCTACCGCAATCGCATCCCCGCGCAGGATGCCGCCGTCGTCAAGCGCCTTCACGATGCCGGCGCCGTCCTGATCGCGAAATTGAGCCTGGGCGCGCTGGCCCTCAATGATGTCTGGTTCGGCGGCCAGACCATGAACCCGTGGCTCATCGAGGAAGGCGCTTCGGGATCGAGCGCCGGGCCCGGAGCCGCTACGGCCGCTGGACTCGTCGGCTTCGCTATCGGCAGCGAAACTGAGGGCAGCATCGTCAGCCCCACCATGCGCTGCGGCATCACCGGACTTCGGCCCACCTACGGACGCGTGCCGCGAACCGGCGCCATGACTCTGTGCTGGTCGCTCGACAAACTGGGCCCGATGACACGCGGCGTCGAGGACACCATGCTGGTGCTCCACGCGATCGCGGGCGCCGATCCCGGCGATACCGCGAGCCTGCCGGCCCCGCTCGATTTCGATGCCGCCGCGCCCATGCGAGGGCTGCGCGTCGGTTATGTGGCGGATTGGATGAAGCAGGCGCCCGCCACAGACGTCGATCGCGCCGCATTGGAAACGGCCGGCAAACTGGGGATGGTCCCGGTGCCGGTTTCGCTTCCCGACTGGCCCTACGGCTCGCTCAACCTGATTCTCTTCGCCGAGGCTGCCGCGGCCTTCGAAGAACTCACGCTCGGCGGCGGCGTAAATCAGATGAAAATCCAGGTTCCCGACGCGTGGCCCAACCTGTTCCGGCAGGCCCGCTTCCTTTCGGCCGTCGATTTCGTGCAGACCGACCGGCTGCGGCGCCGCGTCGCGCAGGAAATGGCGCGCATCTTCGCGGACGTTGACGTGCTCCTCGTTCCCTCCCTGCGCGACGAGATGCTCACCATCAGCAACTTCACCGGGCATCCTTCCCTGACGCTGCGCGCGGGCTTCGTGGAGGTCACCAGCGCCAGAAGCGACTGGGCGCCCGACCCGGCCAAACCACTTCCCCGCTTTTCATCGCCGCGGCGCGTTCCCCACGGCGTAACTCTCATCGGCCGGCTCTTCGACGAAGGCCGGCTCGGCAGCGTGGGCATCGCCATGGAACGCGCGTTCAACGTGGCCGGCGAGCGTCCGCCCGGCTTCTGAGCCCTCCGCCTGTCGCGTCAAAACGGGAACAATGCGCGCAGCTCTTCGCGCGTGGGCTGCCGCCCGTACTCGCACAGTTCGAACGCCTGCGCATGCTTGACCTGCCGTCCCTTGCTCTCGCCATAGGACCGCACCAGCGCCTCGCGATAGGAGTTCGCGTATCCGGTATACCGCCGCTCCAGATCGCGACGGACTTCGTCGCGCCGCTTCTGCCGCCCTGCCGGGTCGCTCGGATACAGTCCCTCGTACCCGTTGGCGCCCCCTTCGTGAATTTGCGATTCCATCACCAGCAGCGCATCGAGCGTCGGCTCCATCACGTCGTCGATGTCGATTGCCACATCCGCGCGGAACGGGTTCGGCCTCTGAAATCGATCCGGTGAATAGAGGAAAACAGGATTCTTCTTGAGCGCCGGCACGTCCGGTCCGAAGAACGGCACCGTCACCATGTACGCCGAATCCTGCACCAGAATCGACGTGTAGCGATGGTCCGGGTGATAGTCGTTCGGCCGGTTCGTGATCACCACGTCCGCGTTCCACTGCCGGATCAGCTTGGTGAAAGTGCGCCGGTTCTCGAGCGTCGGAAGAATCTCGCCGTCATGGATGTCGAGCACCTCCGTGACCACGCCAAGCCGCCGCGCCACTTCCTCCACCTCGCGCCGCCGACGGTCCGCCAGTGGGCCGCCCGCTATCTGCCAGTGGCCGATGTCGCCGTTGGTCGCCGAAACCAGCTTCACATGATGTCCGGCCTTTGCCCATTTGATAGCCACTCCGGCAGCGCGGTATTCCGCGTCGTCGGGATGCGCGCCGAAAACAATGATCCGGAGCTTTCCGTCATTTGCAGGAGGCGCCGACTGCGCCAGCACCGCGCGGGGCTTCCACTCGTGAATCCACGGAGCCGCCGCCATGCCAATCGCCAGTCCGGCGACCAGCCACATCCAGGGTTTCATGCCGTCTCCTTTCAACAGCTAACACTGTACCGCCCCCGGCGCGGACCTGCGCTGAGCGCGCTCAGGGCCTGAACCAGCGCTCCCGGATCTCCCGCAGCGCCGCCAGGTCGTGTTTAACGCCGCTGCCGGTCTGGATGATATTGCGGTCCTCGGTCCAGTGGTCGCGATACCAGGTGCAGGATTCGAACGTATCGCCGCGTTCCTTGCGCCACGCTTGGGATTTTTCGCGATAGTGCCGCAGCGTTGCGGCGGCCGCCGACTCCCCGGCAAGGTCGCGCATCTGAAACGGGTCGGAACGGTGATGGAAGAGCAACTCGCGCCCGTCCCTCCGGTAGATCGCGTACGTGTACTCGGCGTCGCGCACTCCCCGCCACTCCGTGCCGTCGGTCCAGGCGGCGGTGGTGCCCATGCCCTGCATGTGCGCGCAGTCGGGCCCGCTGCCGCCTTCCCCGCGCGCATGGCCGCTCAGGTCCATGCCTTCCACCGAACGCGGTATGGGCACGTTCAGCATCGACAGCAGCGTGGGCATGATATCCGTGGTGCCCAGCAGCGTATCCGACGTCAGCTTTGGCGGAATTCGTCCCGGCCAGCGGATGAGGAACGGAACGCGCGCCGCCTCTTCGTAAAAGATGTACTTGGCGCGGCGGCCGTGCGAGCCGAACATCTCGCCGTGGTCGGAGGTGAAGACGAATATCGTGTTGTCCGCCAGTCCCAACCGGTCCACTGCCTCCATCATCCGGCCCACATTCCAGTCTATGTTCGCCGTCTGCGCGTAGTAAGCGCGCTGAAAGGCATCCACCATCCGCGGATAGTTTGCCGGCAGCTTCGCCCAGTCGTCCGCGTACGGGTCGGAAACTTCGGAGTAATTGGGACGCTTCGGCAAGGTAAGTCCGCGATAAAAATCCAAGTAGGCCGGCGGCACGTTGGCCGTATCCCACGGATCGTGCGGAGGTCCCCAGGAAAGAAAGAGAGCGAACGGCGGGCCGGATCTCTCCTGGTTTTGCAGGAACTCGATAGCCGCACCAGTCTGCCCGTCCGGCTCGTATTCCTTGCGAATGTGGCGCGTCGTGTCGTTTTCAAAGTAAGGCGACTTGTAATAAGTGTGATTGAAGTTATAGGCGGCCCACAGGTTATCGAAACCCAAACGATAAGGTCCCGGCGGGACGAAGCCGTTGCGCGTCTCCTCGTGATGGCCCAGCTCGTTCGCCCAAAGATGCCATTTGCCGATATATGCCGTCCTGTACCCGCCGCGCGTCAGCGCCTGCCCGAGAGTCTCGTGCTCGGGGCTGAGCCTGAGTTCGTTAATCACCATGCCCGTGCTCGACTGGCACTTTCCGGTCATGAGAGAAGCCCGATGCGGGGCGCACACCGGCGTGTTCGAGATGGCCTGGTGGAAGTTGCAGCCCTGCGCCGCCAGCCTGTCGATGTTCGGCGTGCGCGCGTATTCGTCTCCGGCATAGCCGCACGATTGATAGCGCAGTTGATCGGCAAACACGTAAACGAGATTGGGCCGGTCGGGTGCCGCGGCGGCCGTACCGAGGCCGGCGGCAGTACTCGCTAAGAAGCCTCTCCTGGTAATTGACATGGCAGATGAAGTTATCTTCTCAAACGCCGCCGTCCGTGTCAGCGTTGTTCATCGCGGAAAGAGCCGGTACTCCACGCTCATGCGGTCGCGGCGCATCCCGGGAAGGGCGCAGGTCCGGTGCAGGGTGCCGTTCAGGAATACGAGTCCGTCCCCGGGCGCAAGCGAAGGCGCCCAGAATTCCTCCGCCGCGAAGCGCCGTCGAAGCGCTGCGTCATCGAGTTCCGTGAAGTGCAGCAGCGCCTCCTGCCGGCGCCGCACGAATTCCAGCCCGGGGCTGTCGGTCCCGCACGCGGACAGGGGGATCCAGCAGGTGAGCAGCCGCGTCATCGCCACCAAGGGTCCCGGCTCCGGCGGGAACTGCACTCCCAACGCCCCGTCCTGGTGCCAGTTCTGCGCATGGTATTGCCGGTCCGGAATGTTGGCAGGCGCAAACTTTTTCCGGACCCACGATTGTTCCAGGTTGCACGTCCACTCGCCGTCCATTGCCATTCCGAACAGATCACCCAGGCCGGGCGCGGAGAGCGGCGCCGTCAGCTCCCCGGTGTCGCAGCCAAAGTCCGTCAGCGCGGTCACCAACAGCGAGTGCGAAAAGCGGTTGAAGCGGTAGTGCGGGGGAATCGCCTTCCCTGCCCCGATTGCGTCGAAGCACCGCGAAGCCGCACCGCCAAGCCGGCCGACCGCATCCGTGCGGAAGCAGCCCCGCAGCAGGGCTACACCCGATTCCCGCAGTTCCGTCCTCGCCTCTTCTCGCACCAACCGTCAGTGTCGCAGAAAGCGAATACGGCGTCCGGCGGCCGGCCACTCCTTACTCGTCGAAAGGTCTCCAAAGAGCCTCAGACGAGCGCTGCTACCGGCGCCGGCTGCCCGTATGTCAGCAAGAATGAGGTCCCAGACCGCGCGACTAGCTGACCCCTCCACGATTAGTCTTCGCACCCCGCAATGGCCGCGTCAGCCTTAGCCGCCGAGGCGACGAGGAGGACAACAAGCTCTCATGCGCGAGGTCCAGCTTCACCCTCGCCGTCGAAATCCGCCATCTGAAGCGGTCCGAAACCCGTTGCGTTCGCCACCGGCAGCGCAGATCCGCCGCTGCCGCGCCGCAAACGTCACCGCCCCCGCGACCGCCGCCGCGCTCAAAACCAAGCTTCACCCCATCGCATTTCGCGAATCGCCGAATTTCCGTTCACAGCACTTCTTTTCCCAGGAATCAATCACTTACAAGCGAAACACTTGACATCGTATGTTACTGTCAAAGTTAGAGGGTGCCGCCCACCGCGCGCCTTCTCAACAAAGCTCTTCTTCGTGGCCACGAAGCGTTGCATGTAAGGTGGAACTGAGCTCCCTGTAGGCCCGTGAACGGCCCAACGGCTGCCACTCCCGTAGATGGAGCCGGCGGGGAGACCCTGGGTTCGAACCCATAACATCCTTTGGAGTGCGGATAGCGGTGATCGCCGTCCCATTGCGATTTCAGAGAGCGAGTCATCGAATCAACAGCGTAAAAGTAACGCCATTCAGCGATTCCAATGCGCAATGAAGATGCCGCTCAATTCACTGGCGGCCGGATACCAACGGCGATAAGTCCGCTTGCCCGGCCGCCGCAACGAATAACTGTCCCAATAAGGAGCAGCGCGAATCCCGCGCTACATCTCCTTCACTTTCATGTTCCGGAACTCGATCCGGTATCCCTCGGCCTCGAGCCCGAGGTGTCCCTTCAACGCGCCCACGTTCGGAATCTCGCTCGATACGTCGCCGTTCACCCACAGCGTGACCTTCGGACCCGCCGCGCGCACTTCGAACACGTTCCACTCGCCCGCCTGCTTCACCCGGCTCTCTTTCAGCTGCGAACGCAGGTTGATCCGCGTCGGCTTGCCATCCACCGGCGTGTTGGCGAACAGCCAGCCCGTCCCCGGACCGCCCGCCTGCGCCTGGTGATAGATCAACCCATCGGCGCTGTTCCGCACAAAGATTCCGCTGTTGTACCCGGTGCCGCTGTCGATGGGCGTAAACCGGAACTCCACGTGAAAAATCGCATCCCCGAGTTCCCGGTCGTAGCGCAGCCATTCGTGGCCGCCCTTGCACTCGCAGATCAGGGTCTTGGAATCGGTATCCACCTTCCACTGCGTCACCGCGTCCAGCGGGGACGTCGTCATGAACGGAAGCCGGGTCCAGCCTTCGAACGAAGGAGACGGCAGGATATCTTTCCAGCCCTTGGGGTCGGACTCCAGGGCGCTGGGCGTCTGGGCGAAGCAGGCCGCGCCTGCCCCCAGCAGCATCAATGCAAAGAATTGGCGCATAATCGGACTTTCCGGCCCGATTATAGCAACCTACGCTCCTCGCAGCAGTTCCAGAAACGCTTCGCGCCGCGCGCCCCAGCTTCCGCCGCCGCCGGTGCACCACTCCCACCGGCCGCGCCAGTTCCGGCGCCTCCAGCGGAATCGCCACCAGGCGCCCCTGCGCGATCTCGGCCTGCATGGTGCAGGCGGGCAAGATACTCACGCCCGTGCCCAGCGCCACCGCTTCCTTGATCGTCTGGATGTTGTCGAAGTGCATCACCAGCCGCACCTCCACCCCCTGCGCGCGCAGAAACCGGTCCGTCTCGCGCCGGATCGAAAGGTCTTCGTCGAACCCGATGAACGCCTGCCCGTCCAGGTCCGCCGGCCGCACCATGGCCCGCGACGCCAGCGGATGCGTGGGCGCCGCCGCCACCAGCATCTCTTCCCGCCGCCACGGAATCGCCGCGATCTCCCGCGTCGCTTCCGGATAACTCACCATCCCGAGTTCGGCATCGTCGTTGCGCACCGCTTCGTAAACTTTTTCCGGACGCATGAATTCCACTTCGAACTGCGCGTCGGGATAACGCGCGCTGAACTCCTCCCGCAGCCGCCCCATCTCGGAAAGCCCCACCGAGTAGATCGAAGCCACGCGCAAGGTGCCGCTCACCTCCTTGCGCAGTCCCTCCAGCGCCAGCCCCAGCTCTTCTTCCCGCCGCAGCACGTCCCGGCAATACTCGGCATAAAGCTGCCCCGCCTCCGTCAGTTCCAGGGGCCGCTTGCTGCGGTCGAAGAGCGGCAGCCCCAGGCGGCGCTCCACCTCCTGCACGTGCTGGCTAGCTGCGGACTGGCTCACACGGCACTGCGCGGCACCCCTGCTCATGCTCCGATGTGCCGCTATCTCTTTGAAAAGCTTCAGCTCCCACGAACCCACGATGGCATACTATCATAAGCTCTACTGATAATGGAAGGGAAATATTTTTCTATTGCCTAATATTAGGGCTGCTGGTACACTGTAGGCCTAAGGCGACCACCGTTAGGATTGATGCCGCGTCTCAGGATTACCCTCCGAAACGCCGGCTCCCCACGCAAGCCATGAAAGAAGACCAAACACTCACCCGCGGTCTACCTCCAGCCCAGGGTCTCTATGACCCCCGATACGAGCACGATGCCTGCGGTATTGGTTTCGTCTCCCACATCAAGGGCCACAAGTCGCACGACATCATCACCAAGGGAATTCAACTCCTGGTCAACCTGACGCACCGCGGCGCCTGCGGCTGCGATCCGGAAACCGGCGACGGCGCCGGGGTGCTGATTCAGATTCCCCACAAGTTCTTCGTCCGCGAGTGCGCCAAACTCGGCTTCACGCTCCCGCCCGCCGGCGAGTACGGCGTCGGCATGACCTTCCTTCCCGTCGAGCCGCATGCGCGCCTCCGGGCCGAAGGCGTCCTGGAACGTATCGCCCAGGAAGAGGGCCTTACCGTGCTTGGCTGGCGCGACACCCCCATCGAGGGCGGCGCCATCGGCCGCGTCGCGCGCGTCTCCCAGCCGTACATCGAGCAGATCTTCCTCGGCCGCGGCCGCGGCATGACCGAAGACCAGCTCGAACGCAAGCTCTACGTCGTCCGCAAGCGCGCCGAAACCGAAGTGGCCGCTTCGGACCTGGTCGAGAAGAACTTCTTCTACATCCCCTCCCTCTCCGCGCGCACCATCGTCTACAAAGGCCTGCTCCTCGCGCCCCAGATCGCCAACTTCTACCCTGAGCTGAGCGACCCGGAAGTGATCAGCGCACTGTGCCTGGTGCACCAGCGCTTCTCCACCAACACCTTTCCCACCTGGCAGCTCGCGCACCCGTTCCGCTACATCGCGCACAACGGCGAAATCAATACCCTGCGCGGCAACGTCAACTGGATGCACGCGCGCCAGTCGGTGCTGGCGTCCCCGCTCTTCGGTGACGACATCAAGAAGTTGTTTCCGGTGATTCAGCCCAGCGGCAGCGATTCGGCGGCGTTCGATAACGCCCTCGAACTGCTGGTCATGTCCGGCCGCGGCATCCCGCATGCCATGGCTATGCTGATTCCCGAAGCCTGGTCCAAGAACACCCACATGAATCCGCAGAAGCGGGCGTTCTACGAATATCACGCCTCGCTGATGGAACCGTGGGACGGGCCCGCCGCCATCGCTTTTACCGACGGCCGCTCCATCGGCGCCACGCTCGACCGCAACGGCCTGCGCCCCGCGCGCTACCTGGTCACCCGTGACGACCTCATCGTCATGGCCTCGGAAACCGGCGTCCTCCCGGTGAAGCCCGAAGATGTCAAGCACAAGGGCCGCCTTCAGCCCGGCAAGATGCTGCTGGTCGATACCGTGGAAGGCCGCATCGTTTCCGACAAGGAGCTCAAACGGCAGCTCTACAGCCGCAATCCGTATCAGCTCTGGATCAAGGAAAACCAGATCACGCTCGACAAACTGGCCGACCCGCCGCGCGAAATCACCGGCAACCCGGCCACCCTCCTGCGCCGCCAGCGCGCCTTCGGCTACACCGACGAAGACTTGCGCATGATCCTGGCCCCGATGGCCGAAAAGGGCGAAGAGCCGATCGGCTCCATGGGCACCGATACGCCCCTCGCCTGCCTCTCCGATAAGCCGCAGCCGCTGTTCAACTATTTCAAGCAGCTCTTCGCGCAGGTCACCAATCCGCCTATCGATCCCATCCGCGAAGAGATGGTGATGTCGCTCACCAGCTACATCGGCACCGAACGCAACATCCTCGCCGAAACGCCGGCGCATTGCCACACCCTGAAGCTGCTCCAGCCCATCCTCACCAACCGCGATCTCGAGAAGCTGCGCCGCGTCTCCCAGGGTGACTTCCTCGCCTCCACCCTGCCCAGCCTTTTTCCCATCGAAGACGGAGCCAAGGGCCTCGAGCGCGCGCTCAATCAGCTCTGCCGCCACGCCTCCCAGGCCATCCAGTCCGGCTACACGCTGCTGATTCTGTCCGACCGCGGCACCGATACCGACTACGCCCCCATCCCCAGCCTGCTGGCCCTCACCGCCGTGCACAACCACCTGGTGCGCGAAGAGACGCGCACGCAAGTGGCGCTCATCATCGAGTCCGGCGAGCCCCGCGAGGTGATGCACTTCGCCCTGTTGATCGGCTACGGCGCGAGTGCCATCAATCCTTACCTGGCGCTTGAAACCGTCGGCCCCGAGGCCGCGCCCAAGTTCATCAAGGCCATCAATAAGGGCCTGCTCAAGACCTTCTCGAAGATGGGCATCTCCACCCTGCAAAGCTATCGCGGCGCGCAGGTGTTCGAGGCCATCGGACTCAGTAAGAAACTGGTGGACCGCTACTTCACCGGCACCTCATCCCGCATCGAAGGAGTGGATCTGGACGTCCTCGCCCAAGAAGCCATCGAGAAACATCGCCACGCGTTTCATCCGGTCACCGAGTTCGACACCGAACTGGCGGTGGGCGGCAATTACCATTTCCGCGCGCGCGGCGAATACCATCTGTACAACCCGCTCACCATTTCCAAGCTCCAGCATGCTGTGCGGCAGGAGAATCCGAAGACCTTCCAGGAATACACGGACCTGATCGACAACCAGAACAGCCAGCTCTGCACGCTGCGCGGCCTGCTCGAATTCAAGTCCGCCGCCGAAGCGGTGCCGCTCGACGAAGTGGAGCCCGCCGCGGACATCGTGAAGCGCTTCGCCACCGGGGCCATGTCGTTCGGTTCCATTTCGAAGGAAGCGCACGAGACGCTGGCCATCGCCATGAACCGCATCGGCGGCAAGTCCAACACCGGCGAGGGCGGCGAAGACGAAGCCCGCCTGCACGACCAGCGCCGCAGCGCCATCAAGCAGGTGGCCTCCGGCCGCTTCGGCGTCACCACCAATTACCTGGTCAACGCCGACGAGTTGCAGATCAAGATGGCGCAGGGCGCCAAGCCCGGCGAAGGCGGCCAGTTGCCCGGTCACAAAGTGGACGAAGTGATCGCGCGCGTGCGCCATTCGACGCCCGGCGTGGGCCTCATCTCTCCACCGCCGCATCACGACATCTACTCCATCGAAGACCTGGCGCAGCTCATCTACGATCTCAAGAACGTCAACCCGAAAGCGCGCATCTCCGTCAAGCTGGTGGCCGAAGTGGGCGTGGGCACGGTGGCCGCGGGCGTGGCCAAGGCGCATGCCGACCTGGTGCTGATTTCGGGCGACACCGGCGGCACCGGCGCTTCGCCGCTGAGTTCCATCAAACATGCCGGCGCTCCCTGGGAACTCGGCCTCGCCGAAACCCACCAGGTGCTGGTGATGAACGACCTGCGCGGCCGCATCCGCGTTCAGACCGACGGCAAGCTTCAGACCGGCCGCGACGTGACCATCGCCGCGCTGCTCGGCGCCGAGGAGTTCGGTTTCTCCACCGCGCCCCTCATCGCCATGGGCTGCATCATGATGCGCAAGTGCCACCTGAACACCTGCCCGGTGGGCATCGCCACCCAGGACCCAACGCTGCGCGCCAAGTTCCAGGGCGCTCCCGAGCACGTCATCAATTTCTTCTTCTTCATCGCGGAGCAGGTGCGGCAGTACATGTCGAAACTCGGCTTCCGCACCTTCGACGAAATGGTGGGCCGCGTGGACATGCTGGATGCGCGCAAGGCCGTGGACCACTGGAAAGCCAAGGGCCTGGACCTCTCCGCCATCCTTTACAATCCGCGCATGCCCAGCCGCATCGCGCGCCGCTGCGTGCAGAAGCAGGATCACGGCCTCGAACGGGCGCTCGATTACAAGCTGATCGATCACGCCGGCGAAGCGCTGGAAAACGGGTCGCCCGTCGAGATCAAGCTGCCCATCCGCAACGTGCACCGCACGGTGGGCGCCATGCTCTCCGGCGAAATCGCGCGCCGCTACGGAGCGGCCGGCCTGCCCGACGATACCATCCGCTTCCGCTTCACCGGCTCGGCGGGTCAAAGTTTCGGCGCGTTTCTGGCGCGCGGCGTCACCCTGGAACTCGAAGGCGATGCCAACGATTATGTCGGCAAGGGCCTGTCGGGCGGCCGCCTGATCGTCTTTCCGCCCCGCACTTCCACCTTCCTGCCGGAAGAGAACATCCTCATCGGCAACGTGGCCCTCTACGGCGCCACCAGCGGCGAAGCGTACTTTAACGGCATGGCCGGCGAGCGCTTCGCGGTCCGCAACTCCGGCGCGACGGCCGTGGTGGAGGGCCTGGGCGACCACGGCTGCGAATACATGACCGGCGGCGCCGTGGTGGTGCTCGGCAAGTGCGGCCGCAATTTCGCCGCGGGCATGAGCGGCGGCATCGCCTACGTGCTCGATGAGAAAGGCGACTTCGCGGACCGTCGCTGCAACCCCGGTTCGGTGGACCTCGATCCGCTGGACGACCAGGACATCGCGCTGATTCACCGCCTCATTTCCTGCCATGCCGAATCCACCGGCAGCCCGCGCGCGCGATGGGTGCTGGAGGCGTGGGAAACCATGCTGCCGAATTTCATCAAGGTGTTTCCGCGCGAGTACAAACGCGTTCTCGAGGAACGGCTGGCCCGCGCCGCCGCCGCAGCCTCGCAGGCGGGCGAACAGGGCGAATTCGCCGGGGAGGTCGCCCGTGGGTAAAGTTACCGGCTTCATGGAATACACGCGGGAACTCGCCGCCCGCCGCGACCCCGCCGAACGCATTAAGGACTGGTTCGAGATTTACCAGCCCTACGCCCACGAAAGCGTGCAGACGCAGGGCGCGCGCTGCATGGATTGCGGCGTCCCGTTCTGCCACACCGGCTGCCCGCTCACCAACCTGATTCCCGACTGGAACGACCTGGTGTATCACGGCCGCTGGCGCGAGGCCGTGCGCCAGTTGCACGCCACCAACAACTTCCCCGAGTTCACCGGCCGCATCTGCCCGGCCCCTTGCGAAGCCTCCTGCGTGCTCGGCATCAACGAGCCGCCGGTCACCATCAAGCAGATTGAAAAGACCATCATCGATCACGCCTTTGAAGAGGGCTGGATCCGGCCCGAGCCGCCCGAAATGCGGAGCGGGAAACGGGTGGCGGTGGTCGGTTCCGGTCCCGCGGGCCTCGCCGCCGCGCAGCAACTGGCGCGCGCCGGACACGATGTCACCGTGTTCGAAAAGGCCGACCGCGTCGGCGGCCTGCTTCGCTACGGCATCCCGAATTTCAAGATGGAGAAGCACCTCATCGACCGCCGCCTGGAACAGATGGCGGGCGAGGGCGTGCGCTTCGTGACCGGCGCCCACGTAGGCGTGAACGTTGCAGTCGCGGACCTGCGCCGGGACTTCGATGCCATCCTGCTCGCCGGCGGGGCGGAACAGCCGCGCAACCTCAACGTGCCGGGACGCGAGCTCACGGGCATTCATTTCGCCATGGAGTTTTTGCCGCAGCAGAATCGCGTGTGCGAAGGCGACCGCGTGGAAAACCAGATCCTCGCCACCGGCAAACGCGTGGTGATCATCGGCGGCGGCGACACCGGCGCCGACTGCCTGGGCACGAGCCACCGCCAGGGCGCCGCTTCCGTGAACCAGTTCGAACTGCTGCCTAAGCCGCCCGATACGCGCGCCGCCGCCACGCCGTGGCCGCTCTGGCCCATGCAACTGCGCACGGAAAGTTCCCACGAAGAGGGCGGCATCCGCGAATGGAGCGTCTCCACGGTGAAGTTCACCGGCGACGAACAGGGCCGCGTGAAACAGCTTCACGGCATCCGCGTGGGCGGTGCGCCGAAGTTCGAAGCGCTGCCCGGCACCGGGTTCACCCTGGACGCAGACCTGGTGCTGCTCGCCATGGGATTCACCGGACCGGTGAAGAACGGCATGCTCGAACAGTTCGGGGTGGCGCTCGACCCGCGCGGCAACCTGGCGGCGGACGAGAAGTACATGTCCAGCGTTCCCGGCGTCTTCGCGGCAGGCGACATGCGCCGCGGCCAGTCCCTGGTCGTCTGGGCCATCTCGGAAGGCCGCAAAGCCGCCCGCGCCGTCGATGTTTTCCTGACGGGCGACTCGCGCCTGCCGTAACAGGCAGCGCGTTCCACGAGTCGCCTCACGCCCCCCACCGATTCGAATAACGCGAGAGGTGTTATAAAGTCGGGGCAGCATCGACTATAGACATCATGGGGCGCGGCGCGAAAAGCTCCGAATCGTCGGGCCAGAACGAACTCTACACGAGGGCGGTCGCCGAGTGTGGCCGCATGTTGGACCGGCTTCCCGCCGGATATGAGGCAGACCCCGACAAGCGCCGCGATCTCAGGCAGGAGATCCATTTTCAGCTCTGGAGAAGCTTCGCAGCGTTCGACGGGCGATGCTCGCTCAAGACCTGGATCCTCCGTGTAGCCCACAACACGGCAGCTTCGTACGTCATTCGTGAACGGCGCATGAACGCGAACCTGGTCAGTTTCGAGGAAATCGAACGAACCCTGGAGAAGAGCGTCGAGCAGCCGAAGGACATCGACCGGGAAAGGGCGCTGCGGGAGATCCAGAAGCTCATCCTGAAACTCAAACCGTTGGACCGGCAGATCATCATTTCCTACCTGGAAGGGATGGATGGCGCGTCCATCGCGGAAATCACGGGTCTCACACCTGCCAACATCGGCATGAAGATTCACCGGGTCAAGAAGATACTGGCACACCGGATTCGAGAGGAGCAGTCGCATGCTTGAGCATCCTGACTTTGCGGAAGTGAAGGCCGCGTGGCTCAGTCAACCCGAAGAGGAAATTCCCGTGGACATCGAACGTATTCACAGTCGACGAACGTGGGAATTGTTTTCGACCACCCGTTCCGAAATCATCAGCAGTATCGGCGCAGCCCTGTTCTTCGCCGTTATAATGGCCTGGCGTTTTGCGCCGGAACGGGATCGGCTGGTGCAGTTTGGCTGTGCCGGAGTAATCGCATGGGCCGCCGTAACCATATTCCGGTTTCGCTACTCAATCCGGCGCCACATGCCGCAACCGAACGCACTTGCCAGCACCGGCCTGGAGCACTACCGCGCGGAATTGTTGCGCCGCCGGGACCACCTGCGAAGCGGGTGGATATGGCACGGCCCATTGTTGCTGGCCTGTGCCCTCTCCGCCGCGACCCTCACTAAAAGGATTGTTCCCGGCCGCCTTTGGGATGCCCTACCCGTTCTTCTCCTGCTCGCCGGGTGGGCCGTAATCGGGATCAGGCGCCGCCTCAGGCAGGCGGCTGAACTAGAGCAGGAGATCGATGAAATCAGCGGCATATCGCCGATGGAGGAATGAAGTATGACGACGAAGTTGTTGATCGCAGTCTGTGCAGTTGGATCAATCCTGCTCTGCGTGGCCGGCGCTCAGGAAGCTGCCAAGCCTCCGCTAAAGAAAGGCGTCTCCGTTCAGATGCCCGCTGCGGCTCATGCAGTGGAGATGCGGGCAGCCGACGAACCAAATGCAATGGTGGTAGCCATCACGGCAGACGGGAAAGTGTATGCCGGCATCGAACGCGCCGAGCCCGCCGCGCTGAGCAAATTGAGTGCGGAGACCGTGTACGTGAAGGCCGACGCTCGAGTACCATTCCAGACGGTACTCACAGTGCTGGACGCTTTGCGCGGCAAGTCGGTGGTACTGCTTGCAGCATCTCCCGCAGCGGTGCAGACGGGAAAGATCGTATCGCCCTACGGGATAAAGGTGATCGTATCCCGGTGAAGACCGGTCGCGCCGCCGGCTGTTTGCGGAGGCGAGCAATTGGCCCAGGCCGTGACGCCGGTGTAGGAGGGAAGCCCTTCCTTAATTTCTTGGCGGCGCTCGCGTCTGAAGGCCAGCGCATCGGCCTCGCTGACCGCACAAGTGCCAGCACCGAAGGGTCGGCCTCGGTTGGCTATTCTCTTCGCTTAACATTTCGCCACGCGCTGTAATGCGGGCAGCACGTTACCGTGGCGGTGGCGGCCGGCAACCACTTCCCGGAATGGCGTGTCCGGCCGTCTTATGCCTCCCGCGTGACGCGAAACGCCAGCATGCGGCCCAACATCTCGATGGTCCGGACATGGTCGCCGTAGAAAATCACGCGATGCAGTCCGGAGCTGTAGTTGTGCAGCCACCGGTCCGCGTCGGCCACGCGCGTGCGGATCTGACTCCGGCAGCCTCGCTGATTGTCCCCCGGCCCGATCACTTCGGCGGTCGAAACCAGCATGTGCGCCGGTTCGGCAAAGCGCGCAACCGTAATTGTTTCACCGGCAGGCATCAGCACCTGAAGCACCGCTCCCTCGCTCGTCTCCAGGTGATTGCGGATAATGTACGGCGAGGCGGGCTGCGATGGCCCCTTCATCCTGGTCGCCGCAACACAGTGCGCGTGAATCACTTCGTTCCGGCTCGCGTCGAACACCGGGTCGGAAACAAATCCCGGCACGCCGGCATAGGAAGTCACCAGCAGTTGCGTCATGGTTGAATGCAGGTCCGCCTCGCACACACCGTATAGGCCGGCATCGTTCAGCTTCGACCAGGCGATGCACGGGTATGCCGGCAGCGTGCTCACCGGCAGCGTGCCGAAGCAATCGATGCTGAAGGCGTTGGCCTGCCGCGCGCGCATCAAGTTCCGGAGCCCCAGGTAGAACCGCAGTCCGCTCTGTATTTCGGCCTGCTTCGGCTCCACTACCCGCAGCGCGCCGCGCGTAAATGCGTCCGCTTCCACGCGCGCCTGTTGATCATCGGCTGAATCGAACGCAGCCTGCAACTCCTTCCCGTCCACATATTGAAAGCTGGTGCCGTAGCATTTCGCGTAGGACTCCGCCACGCTGCTGCGCGACTCCGGCCGGGCCACGCCCACCAAAATCCGGCTGCGCCGCAGATGCCGGATCGTGCGGAACGCGCGCATGTACGGATCAAGCTCGCCGTAGCTGCTGCTGGCGACGATATCGATCTTCCTGCCGGCCTTCTGGTATCCCGCAATCGACGACCAGGCATGCGTCGAATACGGCCGGTAAAAGAACAGCGAAGGAACGGCGGCTGCATTGACCAGCGCCCCCAGCGCGGGCGTGGGTTGCGTCAACGGAATGATGAGCACGCCGTCGATGTCGCCCATTTTGTCGAGCCACGGCTTCACCTCGGCGTCCGACCCCAGCAACTCTCCGCCCACCAGCCGGACATTGTCCAGGTGCTTTTTCTGCACATCCGCCAGGCCCGCCTCGATTTCTTTCATCTCGGCGGCCACATCCAGGTCCGGCATCGGCCAGTGAGCCTTGCCGGCAAGATAGACCCTGGCCACTCTGGCAGGCTGGTTCCAGGGCATCGATTCCGCATCCTGCGCATTCAGCATCAGCGAAAGCGGGCCGGCGCACAAGGACATACCGAATGTGCGGCGGGTAATGAAGTAACGCTGATCAGACATATTAGGACATTCACATCATAAATCTTCACGCGGCTCGCGGCCAGCGTTACCGAAGCCGCGACCAAAAGCAGCGGTCACCCGCCAGCCCCTATTCATGCCGCAAAGCTTCAATCGGATCGATTCTGCTGGCCCGCCGCGCCGGCAGGAAGGCCGCGCCCGCAGCAACCATCGCGAGAGTGACGGACGCAACCGCCGCCGCCCCCATGTCTGCGGGCACAACACCGAAAAGTTGCGACGACGCATATCTCCCCAGTAAGTACGCGCAAGGGACTCCCAGGGCAAGTCCCGCCCCCAACAGACCGCAGGCTTCCCGCATCACCATCCAAAGCAGCCCGCCCGGACGCGCACCGAGCGCCAGGCGCAGGCCAATCTCCCTGGTCCGGCGCGCCACCGTCAAAGCCATCACGCCGTACAGACCGACCGCGGCCAGCAGAGTCGCCAGGATTCCAAAAGCCGCCGAGAGTGTCGCCGTCAGCCGCTCGGTACCGAGCGTTTCATCGAGCTGCTGCTCGAGCGTCTTCATTTCATAGACCGGCATCGTCGCGTCCAACTCCGCGACCTTCCGCCGTAGCGTGGCAGACATGCCGGCCGGATCGGCGGATGTGCGCACGTAGAACGCGACGCCGACCGACTGGTTCATTTGCGGGAACGGAAAGAAGACCTGGCGGCGCACCCCTTGCCGTGGGCCCTCGTACAGCGAGTCCTCAACCAGCCCCACGATCTCGGTGTCGGCCTTTCCTCCCGGACCGGTGTCCAATCCAATGCGCCTGCCGATAGGGCTACCGTCTCCGAAGAGATCACGGGCGAACTTGCGGTTGACAATGGCCACCTTGGGGCGGCCCCTCGCATCGGCGTCCTTGAAGTCACGGCCCTCCAGCAATGGCACTCCCATGGTTCCCCAGTAGCCGGGGGAAAGGCCATTCACATACGACTGCGTTCCGCCATTTTCGGTCGGCCGCCCCTCCACCAGCACGTCCCAGTCGGCTTCCCGGCCGCTCAGGAGCGGTACCCACGCGAAGCCGCCCGACCTCACCTCGGGCAAGGACCGGAGGTTCTCCAGCAGTTGCTGGTAGAAGGCCGTCAGGCGCGCCAGTGAATAGCCGCTACGCGCCGGATCGATCTGGAAGGTAATGAGGTTGTCCATGTCGCCAAATCCCGAGTTCGTCGCCTTCAGGTTGAGCAGTGTCTTACCGAAGAGCAGGGCGCCCGAGACGAGTAGAAAGGAAAACGCCACCTGTGCCGTCACCAGGCTCTTGCGCAGGGTTACCGAGCCGCGGCTTCCGACAACCGGGCCCGCGGCATCCTTCAGCGTGCTCCACAGATCGGCCTTCAGAGCTTGCCACGCCGGCGCCAGGCCAAATAGCAAGGCCGTGGTCAACGACAGCGCGGCATTGAAGCTGAGGATGCGCCAGTCCGGCTCCGTTTGCAGGGTGGCCAGCATCCCATTGTCGGGCAGGAAACGCAGCAATCCGCGCACCATCGTCACCGAGAGCAGCAGGCCTGAGGCTCCACCCGACAAGGAAAGCACGAGGCTCTCCATCAACAATTGCCGTAAGAGCTGTCCGCGCGATGCCCCAACGGCCAGCCGCATGGCGAGTTCCTTCTGCCGGACCGCTGCCCGCGCAATCAGCAGGCTCGCCACGTTGAAGCAGGCAATGAGAAGCACCACTCCGACCATTGACATGAGCGCCACCAGCGCCCTGGAATAACTGGCCGGCAGAGAGGAGTAGCCGTTGGCTACCGACTCGGTGAGGACTCTCCTGGCCAGAAACCGGTCTCGATTGCGCCTGGATGTGTCACGAAGGGCTGGGCTTTCCAATTCGGCGCTGAGAATCCGGGTCAGCAGCGGCTGCAACGAGGCCTGTGCCGACTCCATTGTGTACCCCGGTCTGCGGCGGGCGAATATCTGGATCCACTGTCTGCGCCGGTCGCCCAGGTTGTCGGAAGCAGGCGTCATGAGCGGCTTCATCTGGATGGGAATGCGGACTTGCGGTGAGCGCGCAGGGTCGATACCGGCGAATCCCGCTGCCGACACCCCCACGATGACCATCGGATAGTTGTTGAGCAGGATCTTCCGGCCGAGCACGCCGGGATCGGCCCCGAAGCGAGTCACCCAGTACGGGTGGCTCAACACCACAACCGGATGTCCTTTGTAGACCCGGTCATCTTCTGGAGTAAACACCCGTCCGAGTGCAGGCCCGATGCCGAGCGCCTGAAAGTAATTCCCGGAGACCAGCTCGCCCATCACGCGCTCCGTCTGGCTTGCCACGCTGAGCGAGAGGGGTGTGAAGGAACGGCAGAAGACGTAGGAGAAGGCCGGCGCTCCCCGTTGGAAATCCTGATACATCGGGTAGGACGATGCTCTCGATCCCTGGTTGCTGCCCAAGCTCGGTCCGGTGGTCCAGATCATCTGGAGTTGCTCGGGATGTTGGACAGGAAGGGGCCGGAGCACGATTTGGTCGAGCAGCGTGAAGATCGCCGTGTTGGCGCCGATGCCGAGCGCCAGCGACAGCACCGCTACCAGGGTGAACGCCGGACCGCGCGAGAGCAGTCGCCACGCGTGACGCAGATCCCGCAGGGTCGTGTCCAATAACCGCATGCCGCGGCGGTCGCGGTATTCTTCCTTCGCCAGTTCCACCCCTCCGGATTTCAGCAGCGCGGCACGGCGGGCCTCGGCCGCCGTCATGCCGGTCCGTAGGTTGGCTTCGATCTGCATCTGGATGTGGAACTCCAGTTCCTCCGCCAGCTCGCGCTCTCTACGCTCCTTGTCAAACAGGCCCCACAGGCGGTGCAGAAAGACGCGGAGCGCAGTCATGAGGCCTCCTCCGATGGAGAGAGAAACCGCGCGATGATGTCGGCGGTCTGACCCCATTCGCGCGCTTCCTTCGCGAGTTGCTTCTTCCCGGCGCGCGTCAGGGCGTAGTACTTGGCCCTGCGGTTATTGTCTGAAATGCCCCATTCCGCGGAAATGAAGCCTTCCTGTTCCAGCTTGAGGAGAGCAGGATACAGCGTCCCGTAGCGGACCTCCAGCCGGTCTCCACTGGTCTGCTCGATGCGCCGTGCGATGCCATACCCGTGCAGCGGCCCCAGACTCTCCAGGGTCTTCAGAACCATGAGGGCGAGAGTGCCTTGCCAGACATCCGATTTCGCAGCCATGCAACACTCCTACTGGAATCCAATATCAGACTGGCACATCTTCAATTGGAAAGCAATAGGAATCGAGACTGCTCTGGGCAGACCGGTCGAAGCGGGAATCAGGGCATTCGGGCCGCGGGCATGGGCTTGCCGCCCGCCTGGTACAGAATAAGGCTCGTGGCCCGGCCCTCCGACCCGGTTTCAAAGGCGATCTGTTTGTCGGTCACCCTGGCGAAGAAGTTCTTCTCGCCTTCGGCAAACAGCTCAAACCTGGGCGCTGCGGTCGGCTCGGCGGACCGGTTGTGAGGAAGCTGTACGAAAGCCTGTGCGAAGATGCGGTCGCCTTCGCGGGTGATCTCGAGAATGAGGTTCGGCGTCACCTGATACCGCCCGGTGTAGTGATCGAGGAGCTGAGGATCGATAGGAACCTCCATGCGTTGCTTTGGCATCTCGGGTTCGGCGAGCGGCACCTTCGGGTTCAGGAGATGAAAACCGATGTCATCGACGCCGCAACCGTTGGATAAAACAACCACCCCGATCCGCGCTTTCAGATCGTATCCGATAAACGAGTGGAAGCCGCCGGTGCCCCCATTGTGCCAGGCTATCTCCCGGCCGTCAGTCGAGTGAATGAGCCAACCTAAACCGATGGTTGTCTGGCCCGCGGGACGGCGAACTTCGAGCATGGCTTTCATGGCGGGCGCGAGAGGCGATTCCTTGTAGCCGAGGAACGCTTCGAGGAATGTCAGCATATCCTTGGCGGAGGAGCGCAGCGCGCCTGCACCGGCAAGAGTGGGAAGGTCCCAGTTGGGAACGGGCGCAAGCATAGCGTTGTGACCCGTAGCCATGCGCTGCTTCATGGAGGAGGAAAGCGTAATACCCGTGTCCGGCATGCCGAGCGGTTGCGTGATGCGGGTTCGGATCAAGCTCTCATAATCCGTTTTCGCGCGATACGCAAGGAGGTGGCCGAGGAGTCCCGCGCCCAGGTTAGAGTATTCGAATACGGAACCGGGGTCGCGCGGCAGCTCATAGCCGGAAAGGAACTGGTACAAATTGTCCACGCTGTAGTCGGCGTAAGGATTAAGTGGGTCCTTCGGCCTAAAGTTGCTGGGCAGGGGTGGCAGCCCGGAGCTGTGCGTCGAAAGATCGTGGAGCGTGATGAACTTGCCCCTTCGCTCCGGCAGCTTGACACTTTGGGGAAGATATTTCTCCGCCGGATCGTCGAGCGTGACCTCTTTGCGGCTCACCATGTCCGCCAATACCAGCGAAGTGAACACCTTGGAAATGGATCCGATCTCGAAGGTGGTATCTCCATCGACGGTGCGTGGTTCGCCCTTGGCGAGGTGACCATAGGAGACGACGCGGCGGCCATTCGGTTCGATGATACCGACGACGATCCCGGTCGCTTGCTTCTGATGATCGATGCGTCTTACGAGAATTTCGCGGATTTCGTCAAAAGTCATTCAAGGATAAACCCTTCAGCTGGTTGAGTCGGCGTTCATCCATTTTCATTGGCGGCCAACCATCTTTCCGAAACCTGCTAAAAACTATCATGAGTCCCAGGAACCCTGCAAGAGCCCAAAAGGCCTCGTCGGAGGAATCTGTGGGTGAACAACCGATGGATTCGAACGCCAGCAAAACGTGGGCGGTGCGGGTCGGGATGAACGTATTTGGATTCGCGGGATTTATTTTTTCCGAACCACCGCCTGTTCGCGCCTATTCAGTTTTCTGACGGCTTCTCTGCGCGGTCAATCACAAGATAGTCACCGGGCCCCTTGGCCCGCTCCAGTTTCAGGCCCAGTTGCTGGACGGCACTGAAGATCGATGGCCCTGCCATCTCCGCAACCCCTGAAGGTAGTGGTCGCCCGGCTGATGAAGTCCCGTCAGGTGCGTACTCCAGATGGAAATTGAATCTCCCTTGTATTCCGGTCTTGTTAAGGACGGGGCGGTCCATAACACCGAGGGTGAACTTGGCGAAATCGTCGAGAGTCATTGCCTGTGTTTCCAGTATCAATACGCCATCGTTCATGATGGCCCGTCCGTAGCACGGATTCTCCGGAGGAGGCGGCGGTGGGAAGGTGGCGGCTATGTCGTATGGGTTGCAGGTTCCGTCCTTGAACGGTTGCAGCTTTGGACCACCTTTGGTGACGCTCAGGATGTAGATTGGTACTTCTCTGGTCTCGTGGTGGACTTTGACCTTAAAACGATCTTCCAGGAGCGATTGAAGCATAGGACCATGCATCATCACCTGGCTGATTACACCTTCGGCCTTCGCCTTGATGTTGTAACGTTCCGAATTGATCCATTTGGGACCGCCTTCGATTTCGACACGGTTGGGCGTTACACGAACACCACTCGCGAAGGCAATGTAGGCCATTTGAATTAGACCCTTCAGAGTCTGACAATTAATGTCCAGCATTTCAGGCGACGAAATCCCGGCTCCCGTCCTGGCCTCGAATGGCACGTCGTCCTTACAGAGCTTGACCGAGGCTACATCGAATCTCGGCGCGGCTCCAGGAGTTAACTGGGCCGAACCCTGAGCCAGTGCCGGGGTTGGACCATTCAGCATCGCAATTATAATGGGTACCGCCAGAGCTACCGTCGCGGCACTTCCCAGTGCTATCTTCTTCGTGGGTTTCAGCTTCGCCGCGTTCCTCCCGGTAAGGCTATCCTGTGTCCGTCGATCAAGCCTGTTTAATTCTAGTGACATATCGTGCGCTCATCCATCGTTCTGTGTTTTGGATTCACCCTCGCCGAGACACGTTCTTCACCACCTGAACCTACGGGGCGCAGCCTGCCGGCTCTATATTCCTGACTGTCCCCGGGTAGCGCGGGAAGCGCCCCATCGCTGGTCCACAAGTATTCCTGGTCCCCTGGAGGGATCCGTCTCGGTGCCGACCGTCTCCAAGCGACATAGCTGTTGCCGAATAATCCTCGTCCGCACTCATCACAATTGTAAACGCTCATGAGGAATGCCTCACCCCTGGCAAGCTGCCCCAGCCTGATGCCACCCACGATTTCTTCTAACGAACCAAAAGAAATCGCGATCTGGCCATTTTGTTAAGGTACTCAACCTTAGTACCGATGGCACTATCATTTGTTATCTGGTAGCTCGATACTGAATCAGAGGCAGGCTAATGACTACTCTCGTTACCATCGTCATGCTGTTATTCGCCGCGGTGATGTTCCTCCTGGCGGCGCTCCGCCGATCGGTCCGTCCAAAGCCTCAATTCGCGGTTACGCCCGAATGGTTGGAGGAACTGTCGGTGGACCGGTATCGTCCTATGCTGCGCTTGCTCAGCGGGGAAGACCTGCGTTTCCTGCGATCCCAACCGGGGTTCAAGCCCAGCATGGAGTGGAAGCTCCGGCAGCAACGATGCGCCGTGTTCGCCCGGTACGTAGAGAATCTGCGGGCCGATTTCCAGCACGCCGTCCTGGCTCTCACTATGCTCATGATGCAATCCCGGCATGACCGGCCGGAACTGGCCGCCGCGCTGTTGCGGCCCCAGCTCCAGTTTGCGGCCGGACTCCTGCTGGTCAGGGTCCAAATGCTGCTCTACCGGTATGGCTTCGGCACCGTTCAGGTCGGCTCTCTGCTGCGGGTGTTCGACACTATGCGGATCGAGCTGCGCGCCGCCGCTCCCGCGGCACTGGCGGCGTAGAACCGGACCGGAATGCCCGGCGTAAGGCTTACTCTAGGGAGTGAGCCATATGCCGAAAACGCGCACCGGACGTACTCCCGCGAAAACCGAAAAATCGCCGCCGGCCGGCGGATTCCCCGCGCACGCCAGGCTCATGCTGCGTCTTGCGTGGCTCCTCGGAACCGCTGCCGTGATCATCGGCAGCCTGGTGCCGGCGCAGAGTCCGGTGCTGGGCCTGCTGGAGCAGGCGCCGGTAAACGACAAGGCGGAGCACTTCCTGGCTTACGCCGTGCTGGCCGCATTGCCCGCGCTTCCGAAGTTCGGGTGCCGCCGGTTACATCTCATGCTGGCGTTTCTTTTCGCGATGGGCGCGTCGCTCGAACTCGGACAACTCTTCAGCGCCGGGCGTAGCTGCGACTGGCACGACCTGCTTGCCGATACTGCCGGCATCGCAGCCGGCGCCGGCCTGGTCCGCCTCCTCGTACGCACACCCTCCCCCACGCTCAAGAACATCAATTACTGACTGCGGCTTCGCCTGTGGCCACGTCCAACGACCACTCCCTCGGTTCCGGAAGCCGCAGGCGGCCGTCGCCGATCTCCACCGGCATCCAGAGATAGCGCGAGTCCCACTGCGTCCGCGGCTTCCACATGTCACCCATGAAAATCACGGTAGTAGTCTTAGACCCGGTGACCTTCAGCAGCATGGTGGATTGCGAGCCGTACGTCTTCGCCTCCGGCGGCGCGATGTCTTCGAATTCCGACCACGGACCTTCCAGCTTCGGCGCGGTCGCATACTTGTTCGGGTTCGGGTTCCAGCCCGTCAGCGCAGATCCGAGCGCGTAGTACAGGCCCTTGTAATGCACCACCGCGCCGCCTTCCAGCGGAGCCTTGATCAGCGCCACGTCCTTCTCCACGTCCAGATAATCGTCCGAGAGGCTGGCGATATGAAAGCCCCGCGCCGGGCGGTCTTCGAAAATCAGGTAGGCTGACCCGTCATCGTCGATGAACTGCCCGATGTCGCGGCTCTCCCGGCCCAGCGGCCGGAAACTGCGCAGAAAGCGGTAATCGCCGTCCACCGTGTCCGAGACCGCTACACCGACTCGCGCCAGCGCGTAGCGCGCATCGTCGATGTGCATGTACATGACGTACTTTCGAGTCTTGGCGTTGTAAAAGACCTTGGGCCGCTCGAGTACGAAGCGGGCTCCCAAATCGCCGGGGTCGGCCTGTTGCATCACCTGGTTGCGAAACGTCCAGTGAGCCAGGTCCTTCGAAGCGTAGCAACTGACGTATCGCTTCGCGGGGTCGAGTCCCTGCGAGCGGTCTTCGCCAAACCAGTACCAGGTGTCTCCTACTTTGAGGATTCCTCCGCCGTGCGCCTGGATGTGCTGCCCGCGGTCGTCGGGCCAGATCTCGCCCGGCTTGATCGACTGCGGCGCGGCGGCTATGAATGTCGCGCCGAAAAACAACGGCAGCGCCACCAGGGTCTTATTGATCTTCATGCGTGTGAAAGCCCTATTTTAGTACCCCTCAGCCGCGGCCCACCAGCGGCATCCTGGTAGCCATCAGGGTCATGAATTGGACATTCGCATCGAGTGGAAGTCCGGCCATGAAAACGACGGCGTCGGCAACGTGAGCGAGGGCCATGCGAGGCTCTACCATGGTGGTGCCGTTGGCCTGCAACACGCCTTCGCTCATCCGCTCCGTCATCTCGGTGGCGGCGTTGCCGATGTCGATCTGGCTGCATGCGATGTCGTACTTGCGCCCGTCCAGCGAAAGGCACTTCGTCAGGCCGGTGATGGCGTGTTTCGTGGCCGTATACGGCACCTGGTGGGGCCGGGGCGCAATCGCGGAGATGGAGCCGTTATTGATGATGCGCCCTCCGCGCGGGCTCTGGTCCTTCATCATGCGGAAGGCCGCCTGCGCGCAGAGGAATGAGCCGGTCAGGTTCACGTCCACGATCGCGCACCAGGTTTCATAGGGCAGATCCTCAATCGCAACGCCCGGCGCATTGATCCCGGCATTGTTGAAGAGCACGTCCAGCCTGCCGAATTCCCGCTTCATCGTCGGAGAACAAAGCAGTCACCGAATCCGGCTTGCTCACATCCGCGGGCACCGGGAGCATACGCCCTTCCCCGCCCTGCGCCATTGCCGCGGTCTTTTCGAGTTCCGCCAGGCGGCGCCCGGCCAGCACCACCGAGTATCCGGCGCCGTGGAGCGCCAGGGCCGACGCCCGCCCGATTCCGCTGCCCGCTCCGGTAACCAACGCGATCCTTCCCGTCTGTGCCATCCTTAACCCTCCGAACCCGGCTTGCGCCGCGCAGTCTTACTGGATAACACGGTTCGGGTGGCTTGTTCGCGCGGATGCCTCCTGCATCCACTCGCGCACAACCGGCGCTGCGACTTCCTCGATCAATATTTTGCACGCGCCGGCAATGGGGATGGCCACGACCGCACCGAGTAGTCCGCCCACAGCGCCGCCCGCGAACAGCGCGAAGATAACCAGGGACTGGGGGATGTCGGTCTGGCTTCGCATAATGTTCGGAGTCAGTAAGTGACCTTCGATCTGCTCCACTCCGAGATAGATGAGCGCTGTCCACAAAGCCATGGAGGGCGATTGCAGCAGTCCCGTAAGTACGCCCGGAATGGCCGCAATGATGGGACCGATATACGGAAAGAACTCGCCCGCCGCCGTAAGCGCGCCGAGAGCAAACGCGTAATCGACGCCGGCAATCGCCAGCGCCGTGCCGGCCAGGGTCCCGGTTGCGAGTGCGTTCAATGCGGCGCCGCGAATGTAGCCGCCCATCGCCGCTCCCACCTTCGCGAGTACGCGTGCAACGCGCGCACGCCGCTGCTCTGGAAAAACTGAGAGGGTGAACTCCTCAATGGTGGGCAGCGCCAGCAGCCAGTAGAACGAAAGAAACACCATCAGCAGGATGGTCAATCCCGCCCTGAATAGCTTCACGGGGAGCGAAGCTAATTGTCCCATCAACGAAGAAAGGATCCGGCCGGCGTTCGGTGCCATGGAATCGGGAAGGGCTTTCGTCCAATTGCGCAGGTGGCTATGCCGCCGCGTCGATCAGGTCGGGCGCGCGAGCCACGATTTCGTTGCCCTCCGCAATCACCTGGGGTACGACGAAGAACCCGGCTACGCCGACTATTCCGAGCAGGGACAGATAAATTAATGAAACGGCAAACACCCGCCGCATCCTTTTGCACAACCAGCCGGCCAAAGGCGCCAGGGACTCGGCGAGCGTGATGCTGAGCACCAGCACGGCCAGCGAGCGGGCAAACGTATACACGGTGAGCAGGGCGCCAAAACCGATGAAGATGCTCAAGGCCAGCGGGATCGAAGCGCGCACCCAGTTCCGCGGTTTGACGATCGGGGGCCTGCCTGAAGTCGCCTTGCCATCCGCTAAGTTGGTTGTGTCCACTTGTTTCCCGGCCAAAAAGTGAGCGTGCACTTGCCGTGCCAGTGCGGTAAGCCATCCTGTAATTCGCCGCGAATGGATGGGTAGCGACAGATCAACGCCGCAACCGCTTGTGAGCGCACGTCCCGAAGAGTCACCATAGAAAAGGAGGGCCTTTCGACCATGCCGCATACTTCAAATCCGGAAGATATCCATCAAAAGCCCGTAGGAGAGGTCGTCGAGGATATCATGCAGCAATCGCGCAGCGCTCTCGAGAGCGGCGCACGCGCGACGGCCGAATTGGAGGACCTGAAACAGCGGGCCGACGATGCGCTCGATTGGCGAAAGCAGCTCGACCGCCATAGCTGGCTCGCGATGGGGCTGGCCATGGGTGTGTCGATCCTGCTGTTCATGGCCCTGGCTCCCCGCCGCTGAGACTCCGTCAGGCTACCGCGTTTAACCTGGCCTGAACGTTTGCCCGCCGGCCAGCGTCTTGCCCTTTATATGCGGATATGTTTGTCCGTTTTCCTGACGGCGGCCGCTGCGCTCGCGCGAACCGGTTTCTGGGCTCCGGCGGAACCTCCGCGGGCCCGTTACAGCGTGGATGTCTCGTGGTCCGAAGCAAGCGCGCGCCTCGAAGGAACCGAGACCATCCGGTTTCGTAATAGCACCGGCAAACCCTTCGGCCGTTTGGCCTTCGCATGGTACGGTGACGTGCTTTCGCTGCGCGCCAACGGCGTCGATTGCCCGCGCGCGCCGGGTAAGCAGAACATCGCTCTGTTCGACCTGCCGCGCGATCTCGCGCCTGACGAGGAAATCGTGTTGCAGGTGCGGTTCGGGACCTCCTGGAAACTGAACGAGAAGAACGGCAGCGCGGTGACGTCCTACCTCAGCCCGAAATTGTGGTGGGGGTTTGGGACGCACGACGACTACGCCGTAAAACTGCGCCTGCCTCAGGGATACGCCGCCGCCACCAGCGGAGTGCTGGATCCGGCGACAGGCGAATACCGGGCCGACGGTGTGCGCGCTTTCGGGCTGTTCGTGGGCAAGGCATACGAAACCGCCGAGGTGGATGCGGAGGGAGTGCGGGTGCGCGCCGTGTTCACCGCCGCGGGTCGCCCGTGTGCGGAGCTCCTGTTGAAGACGGCGGTGGATGCGGTCGGCTTCTATCGCCGGCGCTTCGGCCTCTATCCCCACAAATCGTTATCGATCGTGCCCGGGTCGGATACGCCGCAGGGCGGTTATCCGGTGGCAACCGCTCTGGTAGTGGTTCACGGGCAGGAGCGTTTTTCGCAGCCGCCGGAGAACTTCTGGAGGTGGATCACGGCGCATGAGATCGGGCACCAGTATTGGAGCGAGCACGTGCTCGCGGCGGGTTCGGATTCACTTCCCTGGCTGATGATCGGGCTGGGCATTCATGCCGACCGCGAGTACCGGGCGGCGCGGGGCATCGGGGATGGAGTCGGCCGCTTGCAGTCGAACTTCATCAATGGCGTCCGCAAGGGGATCGACACCACGATGGACCTGACCGGTGAGCAACTGGACGCCGTTCAATGGGATTTCAACAACGTGGTGGAGCACGGGAAGAGTGCCGCGATGCTGGACGCGCTCGAATCGTTGGTAAGCGCGGACACGTTCGACGCGGTCTACCGCGGCGTGCTGCGGGAGTATGGCGGGAAACGGCTCGACTGGCGCGATTTCCAGAAGCTGATGGAAGCCGCAAGCGCCCAGAGCCTGGACTGGTTCTTCGAGCAATGGGTTCGTTCCGCCAAAAACGTCTCATACCGGATTGCCGGGCAGGAGTGCGCTGCGGCGGCTGGAGAGTTCACCTGTACGGTCCGGGTGGAGCGGGCGGGCTCGCTGCGTATGCCGGTAATGGTGGCGGCCCGCTTCGAGGATGGCACCGAGCAGCGCGCGCAGACGGAACGGCTGGCGGACATGGACGAGATCCGCTTCCGGTCGAAGACGCGATTGAAGGAGGCGGTGCTCGATCCGGAGGGCGCTGTGGCGATGGCGGAGCCGCCGCCGAATCCGGTTCGGGACCTCCAGGAAAAGATTTCGGCGCTGCCCTGGACCGGCGCGGGACAAACTGCCTTGGACGCGTATCGTGAGGGGCTGAGATTGAACCTAACTGGCGCCGCAGTGTGGCGCAAACTCGGGCTGACCCTATACGATGGACGCCACTACACCGAAGCGATGGATGCCTTCGAGAAGCTGCGCGGCGGCGAGGCGAACGACCGGTTCATGGCCCTGGTGTGGCAGGGACATATTCTGGACCTGCTGGGCCGGCGGGAGGAAGCGCTCCAGCGTTACGCCGAGGCAGCGCAGGTACCCGGGACCTTCAACCTGCAACACTCCCAATACAACCTCCGGATCACGAAGGAGTGGGTGGCGGAACGGCTGAAGGTCCCCTTCGAGCGCAAATGAACCGGCGTCTCAGGCCGCCGGTTTGATGTTCTGGTTCCAGCGGAACAGATTGCCGGGATCGTACTTTGCTTTCACCGTGGCAAGGCGCTTGTAATTTCCGCCGAAGCTCGCTTCGACCCGGTCATCTCCTTCCTCCATCAGGAAATTGACGTACGCCCCGCCGGCGGACAGCGGGTGGAGTTCGTTGTAGTAGGCGCGCACCCAATCGCGCTGCGCTGGAACAGCGTTCGCATCGGGCGTTACGGCGACGATCACGTGAGTGAACCGAATGTCGCGGAAGCCGAAGGCGGTGGCGTCTTTGGCGACGTCGTGGACGGCGCCGTCCATGGCGTAGATGTGCATGGCGGAATGGAAGTTGGGGATTTGCGGCCCGTGCTTGACGTGGGCGGCGATGATCTCTTCGGTCAGGTCGCCGGTGAAGTCGCCCTTCCAATACTGGTGCAGGCCGGGCGGCAGCAGCGGGTCGAAAAGCGATTGCAGCATCGGATAAGGAACCGGTCCGGTGTGCGCGAAAACGGGTTTGAGATCGGTCAGCGGTTTTATGGCGGCGTCGCCCTTGGCGAGGTCGCCGGACCAGGTGACGATCATGCCGCACATGGTTTTCATGTGCAGTTCGGCGGGGAACGGCGGCCCGGGCGGCACGATCAGGAAAGCGAAAAATGCGTTGAGCTCGCGCGGCGCCGTTTTCATGAATGTGTTGAACGCGCGCATGACTTCGGCGGCGCGCTCCACGGGAAACAGCAGTGGGCCGGCGTAAATCATGCTCATGGGATGAAGGCGAAACTCGAGCGAAGTGACCACGCCGAAGTTGCCGCTGCCGCCGCGGATAGCCCAGAACAGGTCGGGATTCTCCGACGGGCTGGCGTGCCGCAACTGTCCATCGGCGGTAACCACGTCGGCCGAGAGAAGGTTGTCGCAGGCGAGTCCGTAGCGGCGGGTGAGATAGCCGAAGCCGCCGCCGGTGGTCAGCCCGCCGACGCCGGTGGTGGAAATGATGCCGCCCACGGCGGCGAGTCCGAACGCGTGCGTGGCGTGATCGACGTCGCCCCAGGTGCAGCCTCCCTCGGCCCGCACGGTGCGCGCGGCGGCATCCACGCGGATTCCCTTGAGGCGTGCGAGATCGATCACAATCCCGCCGTCGCAGGTGCCGAAACCGGGCGCGCTGTGGCCGCCGCCGCGGATGGCGGGCATGAGCTTCTGTTCGCGCGCGAAGTTGACGCAATGGATCACGTCGGCCACGTCCGCGCACTGGACGACCAGTGCCGGTCTGCGGTCGATGTTCCCGTTGTAAACGTGCCGCGCTGTCTCATACAAATCGTCATCCGGCCGGATCACCCGGCCCCGTACGGATGCAGTAAGAGCGGCGATGGCCGAATCGTCTCGAGTTGGTGCAGGTGAATGTCCCATAAAACTCTCCAGTACGGAGGAGTATACAACGGGCAGAAAAGAAGGGGTTACGAGATTTGACACATCCGTGTGAAAACTGCTAGCTTCGGCAAAACACTCCCCGTATGAATGTCCCAATCTTGAAGTTGAATGCGGTACAAGTGTTGGCATTCGCGTGTTTCGGCCTGGCCATCGGCATTTGGCTGAAACGGCGCTTCCCGGTCCTCGACCGGTTGAATATTCCTGCGTCCGTGGTGGGCGGCCTGGTGTTTTCCCTGGCCGCGCTGATCCTTCGCGACCGCTACCTGAATCTGGAACCGGACCTGGTGCTGCGCGACATTCTGATGATCGCTTTCTTCACCACGATCGGCATGGGAGCGAGCCTGCGCCTGCTCAAACAGGGAGGCATCCAGGTGGGCCTGTTCTTCGCGGTTTCGGCATCCGTGGTGGTGCTGCAAAACCTGGTCGGAATGGGAGCGGCGAGCCTGTTCGGGTTGAATCCGCTGACCGGAATTCTGGCGGGCTCGGTTTCCATGGCCGGAGGACCGGCGACGGCACTCGCCTTTGGTTCGAGCTTTGAACAGTGGGGCGTGGCCGGCGCTCCCGCGATCGGACTGGCGGCGGCGATGTTCGGAATTGTGGCGGGCGGACTGCTTGGAGGACCGGTGGGCGGAGCGCTGATCAAACGATTTCACCTGAAACCGCCGGGAGTGCGCCGCAACGATCTCGAGAATGCCAAGGCGCTGGTCTACGAAGGCGACCCGATCGAATCGCCCGCAAGCCCGATGGAGGACGAATCGGAGGCGGAACGCACGCGGCTGATGAGCACGGTGATCCTGATTGCGGTGGCGATGGGAATCGGCAGCTTCATCACCGTGAATCTCGACCCGTGGCTGAAGGCGCGGGGCCTGGCGCTGCCTGCGTACATCGGGGCGATGCTGGCGGCGAGCCTCATTCGGAACGTGGATGATGCCACGGGCTGGTTCCGCATTTCGCAGCACACGGTGGACAGCGTGGGGGACATCGCGCTGAATATATTTATCGTGATGGCCCTGATGACGCTTCAGTTATGGACGCTGGTACACCTGGCATTGCCGCTGATGGCGATCCTGCTGCTCGAGGTGGTGCTGGTCTTCCTGGCCACGCGTTTCGCGCTCTTCTTCCTGATGGGCCGCGACTACGATGCGGCCGTGATGTGCGGAGGGTTCTGCGGCTTCATGCTGGGCACGAGCGCCAACGCGCTGGCCTGCATGGGAGTGCTGGCGGAGAAGTTCGGTCCGGCCCCGCGCGCTTACCTGGTGGTACCGCTGGTAGGCGCGTTTCTCATCGACTTCGCCAACGCCCTGGTGATCACGACGATGGCGAACTTCGCGCGCTAGCCGGACCGGAGCGGACTACTTTCCGGCGGCGTACCTCGCGTACAGGCCGGCCACGTCGGCCGACTTCACGTCGCCGGGATGAACCACCACACGATAGCGGTAGCGCAAAGATTTGCCCGGGTCCACCGTCATGGCGCCGTTCTGCGATTTGTCATTGGTGAAGACGGAGACGCCGAACGGATTGGCGGCGAACAAGCCATAGCCGCGCACGTGCCAGCGAACCGGATGACGGGGATTTTCCGGATTGTCGAAGATGGCGACTCCGACTTTCTCGTCGCCGATGGCGCCTGAATAATCGCACCAGTCGGAGGGCTTGCCCCAGGCCTCTTTTTCACCGACCAACCCATCGGCGTTGGTGATCTTGCCGGTGCCGCCCTGTTCGTCGAGGACCGGCCGCAGGCGGATGCCGAACGCGCCGTCCTTGCCGTCGCCATATTCGACCTTCTGGACGGAGGTCAGGGTGATGTCGAAATCGATGGTGCGGAGGTCGGGCTGCGAATAGAAGGTCATGACGCGGGTTTCGGTGAGGACCACGTTGCCCTGCCGGTCGGTCCAGTCGAAGACCGCCTTGAGCGTGCCTTTGTCCTTACCGCTGGTCACTTCCGGAGTTCCCTTGAGGACCATCTTGCCGCGCTTGGGAGGCTCTTTGTAGCTGGCTTCGTTGTTCCAGAAATCGATGCCGTTGACCTTGTCGTGGGCGAACCAGATGCCGCGCTGGTGCGGATGATCTTTCGGCCCCTTGGCTTCCTCCTCGATGTTTTCCATGGGGAAGGCGCGGGTGACGTAGGTTCCGGTGGCGGCGCGGACCGGCCACAAATACGGCTTGGTCACGTCCTCGCCCATCATGTAGAACGTGCCGTACGGTTTGCCGGCGATGGTGATCTCGATTTTGTCTTTGCCGGGTGTGAGCTGGACCTGCGCGGCCGCGGGCCAGAGGGCCACGGCCGCCAACAGAAGAAGCGTTCTCATCTTCATGAGTCTTACACCTTTTCGGGCACCACGTAGGGCTTGCGGTACTCGCGCGTCAGCATTTTGTTCGCTTCCGGATCGTTCTTGATGGTCCAGGTCTTTTCGTCCCAGTGGAGAGTGCGGCCGAGGCGGTAGGAGATGTTGGCAAGGTGCACCAGGTTGCAGGAGAGGGCCCCTTCTTCGATCTCGGCATTCAGCTCTTCGCGCTTGCGGCTGCGCACGGCGGAGATGAAGTTCTCGAAGTGGTGCTCGCGTTCGGTCCGTGCCGGGCCGGGCTTCTGCTCCTTGCCGACGAAGCTGTAATACTTGTTGTAGTTGTCGATCACCAGGTAACCGTTGGCGCCATAGAACGTGTTGCCGATGGTGTTGCCGGGTCGCTCCCCACTGATGCCGGCCTCGTGATTGCTGATCCAGTGGCGCACCTCGAACTCCATCATTTTGGGCTTGCCGTTCACGTTGAATTCATAGTTGGCGCTGAGCGTGTTGGGCGTCTCCTGGTCGTCATCGAACATGAACTTGCCGCCGATGGCGCTGACCTTGGTGGGATGGGTTACGCCGAGACCCCAGCGGCAGATATCCACCTCGTGAATTCCCTGGTTGCCGAGGTCGCCGTTGCCGGTATCCCAGAACCAGTGCCAGTTGTAGTGGAAGCGGTTCTTGGTGAACGGATGCATGGGGGAGGGGCCGGTCCACATGTCGTAATCGACCCCGGGAGGAACGGGCGAAGGCGGCGTTTTGCCGATGGTATCGCGGTTTTTGAAGCACAGGCCGCGGGTCATGTAGATCTCGCCGAACTCGCCATCGCGCATGCGCTTCACACCTTCCTGGAGCGCCGCCGAGGAACGGCTCTGGCTGCCCATCTGGACGATGCGGTTGTATTTGCGCGCGGCTGCCACAACCTGCTTGGATTCGAACACATTGTGCGAGGCCGGCTTTTCGACGTACACGTCCTTGCCGGCCTGGCAGGCCCAGATGGTTTGCAGCGTGTGCCAGTGATTCGGCGACGCGATGGAGATGGCGTCGATGTTCTTGTCGTCGAGAACCTTGCGCACGTCCCGAAAGGTCGGGACCGCCTTCTTGTTCTGGCGGACCAGGTTTCCGACGTACCGCTCGGCGTGCGTATCGTCCACATCCACCAGCCCGGCCAGTTCGACATTCTGCATCCCGGTCCATGCGCCGACGTGGCTGCTGCCGCGGCCGCCGCACCCGACGACCGCGATGCGAATCGTGTCATTCGGACTTTGCATTCCGCGTACCGCCTGGCTGGAGGCCGCCGCCGCCGCGCTCATCAGAAAATATCGTCGATTCATATGGATCCTTTCCTCGTGCCAAAGACTGTTATCCAGTTTCCCGCCTGAGCGCTCAAAAGTCGACCCGGAGGTTGATCTGAATGATGCGGCTCAAGCCCCTCTGGGTGGTCACTTTACCAAAATTGGTGCTGGTGGGGCTAAGGTTGGGTCCGGCGAAATTGGTGTGGTTGGTGGCGTTCAGCAGGTCCACGTCGAAGCTGGCTCGCAGTTGTTCGTGGATGCGGAAGTTGCGCTTGATCTTGACGTCCCAGTTGCGGATGCCGTCCTGCAGCAGGGAGGTGAGGCGGTTCGGGAACACACGCACGTGGTAGCTGCCGGGCTGCATGGCGGAGCGGCCTTCGAAACCGACGAAGCCGGACGGCACGGCGCCGGTGCCGGTGAAGCGGATGTTCGGGTCGAACCAGGTGTGGATGTCGTTCGAGTTCACTTCGTCGTGATTGAGCACGCCGGCGATCTCGTTGACGTCGCCGTAGTAGAAGAGATTGCCCCAATCGGTGGGCGGGCCGCTCTGGCGCTGGTAGACCCAGCTCAACTGCCAGCCGCCGACGATGTGCTGCAACGGGCTGTCAGTGACGAAGCGGCGGCCTTTACCGAAGGGGAGTTCGTAGACGGTGGTCCACACGAAGCGGTGCGGCCGCAGGTTGGCGTTGGCGCGGGTGCTGAGTTCGGTATCGAACTGGTTGGCGTAATACTGGTCGGTACCGGTCGCGTAGGTGTAGATGAACGAGGTCTGGAGGCCGTGCGAGAAGCGCTTCTCGACAAGCAGTTGCAGGTCGTTGTAGACGTTGTTGCCGCGCGCGTCCTTGAAGCTGTTTTCGGGACGCAGTCCGGTGAGGCCGTTCATGTTGGGGTAGGCGCGGAGCAGAACATCCTTGCGGATGGTGGAACTGGTGAAGAAGGAACTGGTGGAGAGGTACTGATAGAGCTTCGGATCGCTGGCGGCCAGCGATGAAAAATTGGAGATGTTGAAGGGGTTGGGAACGTTGCGGTTCAAACCGTCATCCACCGCCTGCTGGCGCACGTTGCCGGTGGCCCAATACTGCTCCGGAAGGTAGTTGATGGTTTGCGCGATCCAGATTTTGGAGAAGGCGCCGTTGTAGGAGATGTCGAGCATGACATCGGGGCGGAGCTCGCGCTGCACGCCGATGCGCCAACGCTGCTGGAAGTCGGGCTCGAAATCGTAGGGGGTGAAGGAGTATCCCCTGCCCTGGCGCAGCATGGAGCCGAGCGAATTGCCATAGGGAGTTTCAAAGCGCGTTCCGTTGGCGCGCACCGGGAAGGGATCGACCATGGGGTTATTGGTGGCCGAAAGGCCGCCTACCGCGCCCACGCCGCAGCAGATGGTGCGGCCGAGGTCGGAACTGACGGTGGTGCCGGTGGACTGGCTGAAGCCCTCCTGGCTGGGCGTGCCGTTGCTGACGTTGAGCACGTCGTAATACCAGCCGTAGCCGCCGCGGATCACCGTCTTCGGGTCAAGCTGGTAGACTGCGCCAAACTTGGGCATGAAGGTGTGGACGCCCTTGGTGAAGGTCTTGCTGGGGAAGCCGAGATATTGCGAGCCGCCCATGAGCTTGAACTGCGAAGCGGCAACCTCTGGGAGCGGATTCTTGGCGTACGCGGCTTCCACGGCGTCGGCAAACACGGGCCGGTAGTTGAAATCGAAACCTGCGGCAAGGCCGCGGTTGAACCGCTCGGTGGAACCGGCGCCCCTTTCATAGCGCAGCCCGAGAGAGAGCTTGAGCTTTCGGGTGAGGCGCCACTCGTCCTGCACGAACAGAGCGCGGTAGCGGGTGGACCAGTACGCGGTATCGTTGCCGGAGATGGAGATGCTGCTGGGGAGGCCCATCATGAACGCGGCCCAGGCGAGGCCGGTGTTGCTGGCGGTGGTAGTGTTATCCGCGGCGCGCATGTAGGTGTTGGTGAAACTGAAGACGCCGGATGAATCGCCGGGCGAGCCGGAAGTGCGCCAGTAGCGGCGTTCCTGGATGCCGTAGGTGAGGGAGTGGCTGCCGCGCACGTCGGTCATTTGAATGCGCGCTTCGCCGGTGGTGCCGCGCGTGCCGATGGCGGGATAGCCGCCGCCCACGGTTTCAACGCCTGAAACGGCCATCTGGGGCAGCATGTGGAACTGGTCTGCCTTGGCGTCGATGTACGCGGGCAGGCCGACGTCGCTGGGCTTGAAGGAGGTCCGCACGGAGGCTTCGTTGCCCTCGTTGAAACGAGTCAGATTGACGCTGAGGTTCAGAATTTTGCTATTGCTGATGGTCCAGATATAGTCTCCGCCGCCTCCCTTGTTGATGCGCACGAGGCCGTTGGAATGGAGGCCGCGGAGGGTCTCGTAAGTCCAGTCGTACTCGTCGGCCAGCCGGTGATTCCAGTACCAGCGGCCGAACACGCGGTGCCGCTCGCCGAGGTTGTAATCGACGCGATTGGTGAGCGAATTGAACTTCTCGTTCTTCGGCATGGCCGAGGCGTAGTAGTTATTGGTGCCCTCGGGACTGACCAGGCCGGGCACATCGTTGGGAGCGGGGAAGAATTTGACGTAAGTGTCGTAGACCGGGTTCAGGACCGGGATGCCTTTGTTGCCCGGGAACGGGGTGCGCGTCACGCGGCCGTTCACCAGTTGCGCGGAGCGCGGGTCATAGACGGTGAAACGGACGGGATCGATGTCGAGCAGGTCCGAGAAATCGCCCTGACGCCACGCCATCTTGGGCACGGTGTTATTGATCTCGCCGGTGGTTTCGGCCTTGCTCTGGTAGATGCCGTTGTACTGGAAGAAGAAGAAGAGCTTGTCCCTGCCGTTGAAGATTTTGGGAATCCGGACGGGCCCGCCGATGCTGCCGCCGAAGTTGTTGGAACGGCCGGTAGCCTGCTTCTGATCGTCCGGCTTGAGCAGGCCCAGTGCAACCTGATTTTCAAACGCCAGGCGGGTGAAGTGCGGGGTCGCGTTCCAGCGCTGCTGCCAGTGCTGATCGTAGAGCGAGCCATGGTAGGAATTGGTTCCGGCCTTGGTCATGACGTTGACCGTGGCGCCGGAGGTGAAGCCCGAGGTGGCGTTGAAGCTGCTGGTTTCGAGCTTGAACTCTTCCACCGCGTCGGAGGACGGAACGAAGCCAACGCGGCGGCTGGTTCCGGTGACGGAAGCGCCATCCACGGTGTACTCGTTGGACCCGACGCCGCCGGCGGTGTTGAAGGAGGAGGTGCCGCCGTTATCGAAGGGGCGGCGGTATTCCGGCTGGCCGGTCCACTGCATGCCCGCGGTGAGTGTGGCGAGGGCGAAGGGGTTCATATCGGAGAAGGGCAACTGGACGATCTGGCGCTGGTCGATGACACGGCCTCCGGAGGCGGAGGTGGTATCGAGCAGCGGCGACTCCGCCGTAACCTGGACAGTTTCCGTTGCCTGGCCGAGTTGTAACTGGATGGTAACCTCGAGCCGGCCGGCGACGTTCAGCACGAGACCGGTTCGCACTGTCTTACGCATCCCCGGCGAATCCACCGTTACGGTGTAAGTGCCGGGAGTGAGGAGATTGACTTCGAAATAGCCGGTTGCATTGGTGGTAGTACGGGAAACGCGGTTCGCTTCGACGTGAGTCAGAACCACGACCGCTCCCGGCACGACGGCCGCTTGCGGATCGGTTACAGTTCCTGTGATGCTGCCCATGGCCTGCTGGCCATAGCTCGAGGACGCGGCGAGGAGAAGACACACGAAGGCACAGACGATTCTCGGCACGGAGACACCCCTTTTCTCTGCGTGAACTGGCGCCTATCCTATGCGAGTCCGTCGTTATCGTTGAACTATCTTCCGGACAGGGCAGTCCGGAACTGTGATTTTCAGCACACGGGAAAAGTCGGAGTTTAAAGCGCGATACGCAGCCGAGTATTAAGGCCGGCCGTCATCCGGCCAGGATTTCGGTCCGCCGGCCGGTGCCGGGGGCTGCGAATTCGAAGTAGCGCTCGATCCGGTCGCGCAGCCTTAGTTGCCTCCGCCGCGTCCGCCGGTAGCGGCCGGCACGTTGGTCGTATCCAGCGTGACGAACGGCACGGCGGCATCGGTGATCATCTTATTCAGCTTCGGCACCTCGCCGTCGAGCTTGTTGACCTCCGCCAGCGCGGCCTTCAGATTCGCCTCCGCCTGGTCGAGATCCGCCACCTGCTTTGCGGTCGGAGCCGACGGGTAGTTCACGACGGTCTGGAGCACACGCGTAATTTGCGAGGTCACCGTAGGCTCCACGTACCGCAGCGGGGCGCCGGCAAAGCCGAGGAGACGGGGTTCGCCGCTCGGTTCGGTGTCGAAGGCGGGGATGGCCGCGGATTTGGCTTTGGCCAGCAGGTCGTCCGCATACTTCTTGACGGCGTCGGGAACCGGAGCGGCGCCGGGCCGCTTCCATCCATCGGTGAGGGTAGTCAGCGCGGTGCGCAGAGCGATGATCTTGCGGCGTCCGGCATCCGCGTCCTTGGCAAGAGATACGGCACGGTCCACCAGGGCTTTCCGCCTGGCCCGGTCGGCCGCCGAGAACACCAGGCGCGGGTCGTCCTCCACCTTTACGGTCTGAGTTTCGGTTTTCCCCGCGATGGCGAGCGTGATCGTGTAGTCCCCCGGATCCACGGACATGGCGCCGCCGCCCCCGCGTCCGCCGCCCCCGCCGAAGCCGCCGAATGCACCTCCGCGTCCGCCGGCGCCGGCTTCACCTGGCTCGGCCTCTCCTCCCGCTTCGCCGCCCGCAGCTTCGCCCGCGGCAGCCTGCCCGCCCTGTTCGCCTCCGGCCCGGCCGCCGCCACCGGCACCACCGCGCCCGGCAAAACCGCCAGCGCCTGCAGCACCACCGCGTCCGCCCGTAGCCGTTGCCGCTCCGCCGCGTCCACCCGCGCCGCCGCGTCCGCCGCCCATGATGCTGGCCAGCGGGTTGTCAAGGCGCATGTCCCACTGAATCCGGTTGATGGTGTTGGCGGTAGAGCGCGCGTTCAGCGTGCGCACGGTCGCGCCCGCGCTGTTCTTGATCGTAATGGTCACCGGGGCCGCCGTCTTCGACCAGTAGTCCAGCACAACGCCGCTGTTGGGCGGCTGCTGTCCGAAGAATTCGCGCGACCCGATGTACGTGGACGAATAGTTAGCCGTCCTCCACTGAATTCCGTTCAGCGGCTTGAAGAACGTCGCGTCCGTGGTCAGCACCGTGTCGTTCATCTGCTCGAGCGGCGTGATGTTGTCCATGATCCACAGCGATCGGCCGTGGGTAGCCAATATCAGGTCGTGCTCGCGCGGATGAATCTGAATGTCGAACACCGGCACGGGCGGAAGACCGTTGTGCATCTGTTCCCAACGTGCGCCTTTATTGAAACTGACGAACAGGCCGAACTCGGTGCCCGCAAACAGCAGGTTCGGATTCACCGGATCCTCGCGCACCGCGTGAACCGTGCCCGCTTCCGGTGGAATGCCATCGGTGATCTTCGTCCAGGTCTGGCCGAAGTCCTTGGTCATGTAAATGTAGACCGAGAAGTCCGACGTGCGGTGGTTGTCGAACGATACGTAAGCCGTGCCCTCGTCTTTGTACGACGTCTCGATGCGGCTCACATACGCGTACTTCTTGAGGTCCTTGACCCCGTTGATGCGATCCGCGGCGTTGAACCAGCTCTTGCCGCCGTCACGGGAAACCTGTAGATTTCCGTCGTCCGTGCCCGCCCACAGGATGCCCGGCTTCACCGGCGATTCGGCAATCGCCGTGATGGCGGGCCACGAAACCACACCGTCGTTGCGCGAGAGCGTGTCGCGACCCACCACCTTGCCCAGGATCGGCATCGTGTTGCGGTCGCCGTTATTGGTCAGGTCCTTGTCGCCCAGCCGCTCCCAGGTATCGCCCCGGTCCGTCGACTTGAACAGGTAGTTGCCGCCGTAATAAATCGTCTTGTTGTCGTGCGGCGAAATGATCAGCGGCGAGTTCCATTGGAAGCGATACCGCGAGCCCTTCACGCTGTCTTCGCCCGGCCGTATGGACTTGGTGACGCCCGTGCTCAACTGCCGCCGCGAGAGGTTGCCGTCCTGCGATTCCGCGTACACGATATCCGGATCCTTGGGATCGATGCGCGCGTGAAAACCGTCGCCGCCCGAGATGTTGATCCAGTCGTTGTTCGTAACGCCGCGCGCCGTCCGCGTGGAACTCGGCCCGCACCAGGTGTTGTTGTCCTGCAAGCCTCCGCACAGGTGATAGGGCTGCTGGAAATCGTAGTGCACTTCGTAGAACTGGCCAATGGCCATGTTGTTGACGAAATCCCAGGAGCGCGCGCCGTCCCAACTGATGGTCACGCCGCCGTCCGAACCCGCCACCACGTGGTCGCCGTTGGCCGGGTCTACCCAGAATCCGTGGAAGTCCGAGTGGATTCCGCGGTCCATCTGCGTAAATGTCTTGCCGCCGTCCTGGCTCAGATAGAGCGGCGCGCCCAGCACCCAAACCCGGTTCTCATTGCTCGGATCCACGCGCACCTGGCTGTAATACGAGGGGCGCGGATTGGTGTCGCTCATCTTGGTGAACGTTTCACCGTGATTGTCCGAGCGGTAGATCCCGCCGCCGGTCAGATGCTCGAAAAGGATGTAGACGATGTTCGGGTTCTTCGGATAAATTTCCACCGTGCAGCGCCCGATGTCGCCGCGGGTGGGAAGCCCCGCCGCCACCTTGGCCCAGGTGGCGCCGCCGTCGTAGCTCCGGAAAACGCCGCCCTTGGGTCCGCCGCCGTTGTAGCCGTAAACGGCCCGCCGCCGCTGGTATGCGGAAGCGTAAAGGATGTTCGGGCTCTGCGGATCCATGATGACGTCCGAGATCCCGGTGTCCTCGTCCACGAAAAACACCTTGTTCCAGGTGGCCCCGCCGTCCGATGCTCTTATAGACTCCCCGGTCCGCACTCGGGCCCCAAAGGTCGCCCAATCCGGCCACGTACACGATGTTCGAATCGGTGGGATGCACGATCACGCGCCCGATGTGGCGCGTCTCCTTCAACCCGACGTTGTGCCAGGTCTTACCGGCATCGAGCGATTTGTAGACGCCGTTGCCCCACGACGAACTCTGCCGGTTATTGGCCTCTCCGGTGCCTACGTAAATGATGGAAGGATTCGACGGCGAAATCGCGATATCCCCGATCGAAGGGCTGCCCGCCGCGTCGAAAACAGGCGTCCAGGTGGTGCCCCCGTTCACCGTCTTCATGATGCCGCCGGCCGCCAGGCCGACATAGATGACTCTCGGATCGGATTCCACCACCGCGATGTCATCCACTCGTCCGCCCATCACGGCGGGCCCGACCGAACGGAAGCGGAGGTTCCTTAAAGCAGCTTCATGCGAGGTTTGTGCGTAGGCGCTTACACACAGAAGCGCGAAGGCGAGAGCGCGTTTCATAGTTCGTCAATTGTAGCGTAATTCCGCCTTGAATCGGCTCTCGCGCCCACCCTCAGCCGCCGTGCTACACTGTGCTTGCCGAACCCCACCCGGGGGCGGGGGATCCAGGAATTTGGGGCGAAGTCCAAACCGGACGGAGTACTTTCGAGCTCCAGCCCGTCAGCTAACCTCGCAGGCGAAGTTGAAAGTCACCGGCAGGGTGATCGAGGAGTTTTTCACGTGAGGCAGAAGTTTGAGGTTCTCCGCGTCGCGGCGCGGCCGCAGTGTATTCACTTGCCGCCCGGTTGCACTACGATAAGATACAGGCTGGACGGGGGGCGTTGACGGGAAACCCTATGGACGCGGAAAAAGGCCGGTCCGCCACTACCGCAAAAGTGGTAGTGGCGACCACGGTTGCTCTTTCCTTCATTTCATTCTGGCGCGCCGCCGCGATCGTTCTGAACGACCTCGCGTCGTCCGCATTTTACGCCGGCGGCATTGCCGAACATGCCATCGGCCAAAGCGCTCCATGGTTCATTCTGGGCGTGATGCTGTTCAGCTTCGCGGTCCGTTCCGTCTACCTCGAATCGTGCAGCATGTTCGTGCGCGGCGGCGTGTACGTCGTGGTCCGCGACGCCATGGGCCACTTCATGGCCCGCCTCTCGGTCTCTGCCCTGATTTTCGATTACATCCTCACCGGTCCCATCAGCGTGGTCAGCGCCGGCCAGTATCTCGGCCGCCTCGTCAATGAAATTTCCGAGATGAACCACCTCGGAATCGCCCTGCCTCCGAACCTGTTCGCCGCCGGCTTCGGCGTTCTCGTCACCGGCTACTTCTGGTGGAGCAACATCAAGGGCATCCACGAATCCAGCGGCAAGGCCCTGCGCATCATGCAGGTCACCACCGTCATGGTGGTCGCGTTCGCGATCTGGTGTCCCATCACCATCCTGCTTCAGCCGTCCGCGCATCTGCCGCCGGCGCCTACTCCGGCAAATCTCGACTTCAGCCCCGAAGCGCTTGGCTGGCTGCGTGGCACCATCTGGGCCCAGATCGGCGCCGTCGCCATGGTGGTGGCCTTCGGACACTCCCTGCTTTCGATGAGCGGCTTTGAAACGCTGGCGCAGGTTTACCGCGAGATCGCCTATCCCAAGATGAAGAACCTCCGCATCACCGGGACGATCGTTTGCGTGTACGCGGTTTTCTGCACCGGCGTCATCACGCTCTTCGCCGGCATGATCATTCCGGACAGCGTGCGGCCGCAATACGTGGACAACCTGCTGGGCGGGCTTACCATGCACCTGGCCGGTCCCCCGGCCTTGCGCTTGATCTTCCATGTTTTCGTCGTCGTGGTGGGCGTCCTGATTCTGTCCGGCGCCACCAATACTTCCATGATCGGCGCCAACGGCGTGTTGAACCGGCTCGCCGAAGACGGCGTGCTGGTGAACTGGTTCCGCAAGCCGCAGCGCCGCTTCGGCACCACCTACCGGCTCATCAACACTATCGCCGCCCTTCAGGTGGCCACCATCCTGATGAGCCGCGGCAACGTGATTCTCCTCGGCGAAGCCTACGCGTTCGGTGTTGTCTGGAGTTTCTTCCTCAAATCGCTGGGGGTGCTGGTCCTGCGCGCCAAACGGCACGATCAGGAATATAAATTTCCCATCAACATCAAGCTCGGCCGCTATGAAATTCCGGTCGGCCTGGCCACCACCACCCTGATCCTCTTTTTCGTAGCCATCGCCAATCTCTTCACCAAGCAGATTGCCACCATCTACGGCGTCGGCTTCACCGTCTTTCTCTTCGTCGTCTTCACGGTTTCCGAAAAGATCAACATGCGCCGCCTTCAGAACCGGCGCCAGGGCCTGGAGCAGTTCAATCTCGATATGCGCCCGGATATCGATGCCGAAACCGTTCAGGCCCGTCCGGGATGCGTGCTGGTCGCCGTCCGCGATTACAACCGCATGTCGCACCTCCAAAACGTTCTCGAGAAAACCAACCTTCGCCGTCACGACATCGTCGTTATGACGGTCCGCCCGGTTTCTTCGGGAGCCGCCGAATACGACCTTTCCGAAGCCCAGCTCTTCTCCGATTACGAAAAAGAGCTGCTGACCCGTGTGGTCGCGCTTGCCGAGAAGCAGGGCAAGACGGCCGACCTGGTGGTTGTGCCGGGCGTCGACCCCTTCGACGCCATGGTTCAGACCGCCTCCAAACTCAAGGCCTCCCGCCTGGTCACCGGCGTTTCCTCGAAGATGGATTCCGAGGAGCTTGCCCGCCGCATCGGCCTCGCCTGGGAGCGCCTCCCCGAACCGCGCCACCCGTTCTCGCTCGAAATTATCACGCCCGGGCGCCCCTCCGTGTACGTCAACCTCGGACCGCACCCGCCCCGCCTCTGGCCCGAGGACCTGGATCGCGCGCACGATCTCTGGCTGCGCCTTCAGGAGAGTTTCGGTTCGCGATTGCACCACCGCGATGTGATCGGCGTTGCGCTGCGGCGGCTTGAAAAAGATTTGAAGAGCGACCGCGGCAACGAAGTCCTCAGCGACCTCGAAAACGAATTGCGTAAGAATTGAGCCGGGCGGCCGCGTAACGGCGCAGTCGTCCGGGGAGTCTACCCTAAGATGCGGCCCCAGGTATTGTTGCTTTTCGCCCTTCTCGCTTCTGCCCAGGAGAAACCCCTCTTCCGCACCGGCGTTTCACTGGTTCACGTGGACGCCGAAGTCACCGCCGCCGACGGCCGGATTCTGGACGGCCTGACCAAAGAGGACTTCCGCGTCTTCGATGAGCGCAAGGAGCAGCCCATCACCGGTTTTGCCGCCGGCGAAGAGCCGCTCGACCTCATCCTGCTTTTCGATGTCAGCGGCAGCATGCGGCCGAAAGTCGCCGAGGTGGCCGCCGCTGCCCGCGAAGGGCTTGACGAATTGCGGACCGGCGACCGGGTCTCCGTCATGACGTTCAACACGCGCACGCACCTCATCCAGAACTTCACCGAGAACCTGGCCAAAGTGGAGACCGCCATTCACGATGTGCTGAACCTCGAGTTCGGCGGCGGCACCCTGATTCAATCGGCCGTTGACGAAGCCGCACTGCGTTTCATGAAGGAGCCGCGAAACCACCGCCGCCGCGCGGTTCTCATCATTACCGACGACATCGGCCAGCGCACCCGCCGCGAAGCTTCCGTGGTCCGCGATTTCTGGGAGGCGGATGCCATCCTTTCCGGACTAATCGTAACCAACCGCGCCTTCAAGACCCTGCGGACCGTGGGCATCATCATGGGACCTCAAAATCTGTTGATGCAGGCGGGCATGAAAGGGATCGCCCACAAGACCGGCGGCGACGCGATCTCGGCCGACGATCCCGCCGATTCTTTTCCCGAGGCCATGCGCCGCATTCGAACCCGCTACAGCTTGTATTACCCGCTGCCCGATGCCAAGAGCGGCAGCACGCGTTCCATCCGCGTGGAACTCACGCGCGACGCCGGGCACCGCTATCCCAAAGCGCGCGTGCGCGCGCGCACCGGTTATGTCGTGCGCCCTGCGGGCTCGGCCAAATAGTCCGTCCGGTTCTTCACTCCGGTCCCAAACGTGCATCTTCCAGGGACCAGTATGGCAATGCGAGCTGCGCTACTCCTTATTGCCGTCTGTGCCCACTTGTTCGCGGAAGACTTGCTCTCCCGTTCAGAATATGAAGGCAAGCCGGTCGGTCAAATACGCTTCGAACCCCAATCCCAACCAGTCTCGCAAGCCCAGTTGACCCGCATCATGGGACTCGAATCGGGAACTCCCATTCACCTCGGCGACGTTCAGGCCGCCATTAAACGCCTGTTCGCCACCGGCGAGTACTCGAACATCGAGGTCGAAGCCGTGCCCTCCGGCACGGCCGTGGACCTGGTATTTCATACCGACGAGCAGTTTTTTGTGGGGCCCGTAGAAGTGCGCGGCGACCTCAACCTGCCGCCCAACGCGGGCCAGCTTGCGAACGCGACGCGCCTTCAGCTCGGGCGCCCTTATTATGAAGGCGAGGACCTGCAAAGCGCGCTCGGCGGTATTCGCGATCTGTTCGAACGCAACGGCTTGTACCTTTCGCGCGTCGAGCCCAACATCAACCGCGACGACGAACATCAGCAGATCGGCATCACTTTCCGCGTGGATGCGGGCCATCGCGCGCGGCTCTCCCTGCCCGAGATATCGGGCGACCCGAAACTCGATCCCGAAACAGTCGCCAAAGCAGCGAATTATAAAGGTTGGTTTCGCTGGCGTCCAGCCACCGAATCGGCCACACGAAGCGGCCTGCAAAATATCCGTGACAAATATTTCAAAGAAGATCGCCTGACGGCCGACATCACTCTCGATCATGTGGAATTCTTACCCGCCGACCGCCGCGTCAAGCCCTTTATTCACGTGGAGGGCGGGCCCAAGATCGATATCTCCACCGAGGGCGCCAAGGTCTCCCGCAGCGACCTCAAACAGTACGTTCCGGTCTTTTACGAACAAACCGTCAATCGCGACCTCCTCGTGCGCGGCGTCCGCAATCTGCGCGATTATTTCCAGAACAAGGGTTACTTCAACGTTCAGGTGGACTTTCGGAACGTGGAGGCCGGTCCCGACCAGCGCAACATTACCTATGTAATCACTCCCGGGGAACGCAAGAAGCTCGTGGACGTGATCGTGAAGGGCAATGAATACTTCACCACCGATCAGATCACCGAGCGGATGTTTCTCCAGCCGGCCGGCTTCCTGCGCCTGCGCCACGGCCGCTACAGCGACAGCTTCGCGCGCCGCGACGAAGATGCCATCGAAGCGCTATATAAGGACAGCGGCTTCCGCGACTGCAAGGTAACCATCTCCACAATCGACAACTACCAGGGCGAGCAGGGCGATGTCGCCGCCAGTGTCAACATCGTGGAGGGGCCGCAGTACCTCATTTCCGACCTGAATGTGAACGGCATCACCCGGCCGGACCGTGAAGCCATCCTCTCCCTCCTCAGCGCGAATCCCGGTCAGCCTTACAGCGACACCACCGTGGCCACCGATCGCGATTACATCCTGAATTATTACCAGTCCACCGGCTATCCCGACGTATCGTTCGAATACAGGGCATACCCGGGCGACGATCCTCACCGCGTCAGGCTCGAATACCAGGTCGAGGAGGGCCAGCCGCGCTACGTGCGCAATGTCTTGATTACGGGCCTGCGCCACACCAGCATGCGTCTGGTGGAGCCGACCATTTTAATGAAAGCCGGCGACCCGCTTTCCTGGACCGAAATGGGCCGCATGCAGCGGGGGCTCTATAACCTCGGCGTCTTCGACAAAGTGGATATGGCCATTCAGAATCCGGATGGCGAGATTCAGAACAAATATGTGCTCTACCACCTGACCGAGGGCCACCGGTATTACGTTGCCGTCGGCGTGGGCGCGGAGATCGCGCGCATCGGCGGCGCCTCCAACAGCTTGAATGCTCCCGCCGGTTCCACCGGTTTCGCGCCGCGCGGCAGTCTCGAGGTCAGCCGCCTCAACTTCCTCGGCCTCGGTCACAGCATCAACTTCAAGAGCCGCTACTCCACCATCTCGCGCCGCGTCTCCCTCAATTACCTCGCGCCGCGCTACCGCAACGTGGATGGCCGCAACATCTCCGTCACCGCTCTCTACGAAAACACCCGCGATGTGCTCACCTTCACGGCCCGGCGCCTCGAAGGCTCCGTCCAGTTGTCGCAAAAGATCTCCAAGCCCACAACCGCCCAGTTCCGCTACTTCTGGCGTGATGTCCGCGTGGATAAAAACACGCTCAAAATCGACCCGCTCCTGATCCCGATTCTTTCGGCGCCCGCGCGCGTGGCGGGCTTCGGAGCCAATGTAGTGCAGGACCGCCGCGACGACCCGGTCAACGCTCACCGCGGCATCTACAATACCGGCGACCTTCAGGTGGTGGAACACGCCTTCGGCGGCAACCGGAATTTCTTGCGCTTCCTGGGCCGTAATTCTTACTACAAGCCGCTGCACGGCGAGCTGATCCTCGCCAGCAACACGCAGTTCGGTTGGATCAAACCCTACCGCGTGGGCAGCGAGGATCCCCAACAGTACGTGCCCATCGCCGAGCGCTTATATGGCGGCGGCAGCACCTCGCACCGCGGGTTTCCCGATAACGGAGCAGGCCCGCGCGATGCAACCACCGGCTTCCCTCTGGGCGGAAACGCCCTGCTCTTCCATTCCACCGAGCTCCGCTTTCCGCTGATCGGCGATAACATCGGCGGCGTCCTGTTTCACGACCTCGGCAATGTCTATTCCGACATCAGCAGCATCTCCTTCCGCGTCCACCAACGAAGCCTCACCGATTTCAACTATATGGTTCACGCCGCCGGATTCGGCATTCGCTACCGCACGCCTGTGGGACCCATCCGCGTGGACCTGGCCTACAGCATCAATCCCCCAAGCTTCAACGGCCTCGAGGGCACGTATCAGGACCTGATCGCAGGCACCGCCACGCGCCAGTTGCAGACCGTTAGCCATTTCCAGTTCTTTATTTCCATCGGGCAGGCTTTCTGACATGAACTTACTCTTAGCCATCGGAATAATCACCGCCGCCTTTTCCGCAGGCGTGGTGGACCGCGTCGCGGCCGTAGTGGACAAGACCGTCATCCTCGAAAGCGAAGTGCTTCGGGAAATGCGGCTCACCGCGTTCCTCAACCAGCAGCCGTTCGAACCGACTCCGGAAAAACGGCGCGCCGCCGCTGAACGCCTCGTGGACCAGGCGCTCCTGCGCCAGGAAATGGAGGTCGGACAATATCCGATGCCCGGTCCCGCCGTGGCCGATCAGTTGTTGCACCAGTTCCGGCAGGAAAACTATCCCAACGATGCCGCCTTCCACGCCGTCCTGGACAAGTACGGGATCACCGAAGAACAACTGCGCCAGCACCTGCTCTGGCAGGCCGCCGTTCTCAAATTCACCGACACGCGCTTCCTCCCGGCCGTGACCATTCCTTCCGACGGCCAATCCGCCAACCGCTCCAGCGACGCCGCCGCGCTCTCCCCCGATGATGCGGTCGAAAACCAGATGGAAGAGTGGCTCAAAGAAAAGCGAGCCTCCACCCGCATTCAGTTCAAGAAAGAGGCCTTCCAATGACGCGGCGCCGGAAAATTCTCTATATCGTCGGCAGCGTCATCGTCGTCCCCCTGGTGATCGGCGTCATCGCCGCGTTGATCATTGTGCAGACCGACTGGTTCCGCAACACGGTCCGCTCCAAGATAGTCACTGCGGTGGAGGATGCAACCGGCGGCCGCGCCGAGATCGGATCGTTTTCCTTCGACTGGCGGCATCTCCGCGTCCAGATCCGCAACTTCGTCCTGCACGGCCTCGAGCCCGCGGACGCCGCGCCGCTGTTCCGCACCAACCTTCTTCAGGTGGACCTGAAGCTGACATCTCCCTTCTCCGGCTTCGCCGATATCGCCTACCTGCTGGCCGACACGCCTCAGGCCAACATCATCGTTTTTCCGGACGGCAAAACCAATATCCCGGCTCCCAAAGTCAAGAAGCCCAGTCAGAAGTCCGGCCTCGAAACCGTGGTCGATCTGGCGATCGGTAAGTTCGACCTGCGCAACGGCAGCTTCGCCTTCGCCGAGCGCCAGTCCGACTTCAATGCCTCGGGCCAGAATCTTCGCGCGCAGCTCGCCTACAATCCGGTATCCACTTCATACTCGGGCGAAGTTGACCTGAGTCCGCTGTTTCTCAAAACCGGCGCAAATCAGCCTGTGCACGTGGATGTGAAGCTGCCGGTGACCCTCGAAAAGGACCGCATCGCCTTCGAGAATGCGGTGCTCAGCACGCCGGAGTCGCGCATCGTGCTCACCGGAAGCGTCGAACATTTGGCGGATCCGCGCATGTCCGCCCGCATCAACGCCCACGTCGCGCTCGATGAAGTTCGCCGCGCCGCGGGCCTGGACCTGGCGCTCGATACCGCGCACGCGCCTTCCGTAGTGAACGCAGACATCAGCGCGGCCATCGACGAGAACAACAAGATCAACATCCGTAACGCGAACGTCACGCTCGGCAATAGCAGCCTGGAGGCATCCGGACCTCCCGACGCGATTCAGTTCAACGCCAGCCTCGCTCTCGGCGAGATCGGCCGCCTGTTTCGCGTTGCGGCGCGGCCCGAGGGCGTGGTCAAAGCAGGCGGCACCGCGTCCTATCAGGGCGGCAACGACTATCGCGTCCAGGCCAACGTGGACGCGCGCAACGTCTCCCTGCGCCAGGGCTCCACTCGCCTCACCGGCATCAACCTCGATGCCGCCGTCAACGCCGGCCCGCAGCAGATCGAGCTGAACGGAATCCGCCTGAACGCGTTCGGCGGCGGGTTCACCGGCTCCGGCGAAATCCAGAACATGGACCGGTTCCGCCTCTCCGGCAACCTCCACAGCTTCAACATCGACCAGCTCGCGCGCGCCTTCTCGCCGCAGCAGGTGGGCTATGCGGGCATCATCAACGGGCCCGTCCACGTGCAAGGCAGCATCAAAAATACTGCCGATATCGTAGCCTCGGCCCATCTCAACGTCACACCGGGAACGGGCGGAATTCCCGTCTCCGGCCGCCTCAACCTCGACTACAACGGCCGCGCCGAAACCGCCAGCCTGGCGAACTCGTATCTTCAGTTGCCCCACTCCCGCGTCAATCTTTCCGGCACGCTCGGCCGCCGGATTGAGGCGCACGCCGTGTCCCGCAACCTCGACGATTTCCGGCCGCTCGGCAAGATTCCGGTCACGCTCGAAAACGGCGGCGTGGCCACCGTCGACGCTACCGTCGCCGGCAGCCTGAAGCGCGCCCCGCGTGACCGGGCAGGTAAACGTCACCAACTTCGCCGTGGACGGCCGGCCCTTTACCCGCCTCTCGGCGAATCTGAATGCCACCAAGTCGGGTGCCAACCTCACCAATGCCGTCCTTTCCCGCGGACCGTTGCAGGCGCAAATCTCCGGCAGCGTTGGATTGCGCAACTGGAAGCCTCTCAAGGCCGAGCCGGTCCGCGCCGACATGCAGATCCGCAATGCCGACCTCGCCGACATCCTGGCGCTCGCCGGGAAGTCCTCCGTGCCGGCCACCGGCGCCGTGACCGCCGACGCCCACATCAACGGCACCATCGGCAGCCCCACCGGCTCGGCCGAGTTCAACGTGGTCAACGGGACGCTCGAAGGCGAGCATTTCGATTCTCTCTCCGGACGCGCCGTGATGACGCCCCAGGCCATCCAGGTGCCCTCGCTTCAGTTCGTCGCCGGCCCGTCCCGCGTGGATGCTACCGCCACTTACACGCACGCCCCCAACGACCTGACGAGCGGTAAGCTCCAGGCTCACGTCGCCAGCAACCAGGTTCAACTGGCGCAATTCCAATCGCTGGTCAAGGACCGCCCGGGATTGAAAGGCGAACTTTCGCTGAACGCGGATGCCGCCGTCACTGTGGCGCCTTCGCCATCCGGCACCGAGGTGACCCCCACTAACATCTCCGGCAATTTCGCCGTGCGGAACCTGGAGATGGAGGGAAAGAGACTCGGGGATCTGACCGCGACGCTGAACACCTCCTCCGGCTACGTGCAGTATGCGGTCAACTCCGATTTCGCCGGCTCCACCATCCGCGTGAACGGGCGCTCGCTGCTCGCCGGAAATCACGATACGAACGCCACGCTCGCCATCGCCAACCTGCCCATCGACCGCGTGCTCGCCATCGCCGGACGCCGCGACCTGCCCGTCAGCGGTACCCTCTCGGCCAACGCCACCGTCGCTGGAACCCTGGCCGATCCCCGCGCCAACGGAACCTTCACCGTAGTCAAAGGCTCGGCATGGCAGGAACCCATCGATCGCCTCCAGGCCTCGGTAGCCTACACCGCGCGCACCATCGACGTCTCCGATTTCCGCGTGGACAGCGGACCCGCCTATCTCGAACTGGCCGGGTCGTTCCATCATCCCGAAGGCAATTTCCAGGCCGGCCAGGTGAATTTCCGCGTCCACAGCAATCAGATTCAGCTCGGCCGTATCGAGTATCTCAAGCGGCAGGGAGAGAACCTCGGCGGCACGGTGCAATTGAACGCCGATGGCGCCGCAACTCTACGGCCCAACGCCGTACCGCTGTTCTCGTCCTTGAACGCCCACATTTCGGCCGCTAACCTGACACTCGATCGGAAGCCCCTCGGAGACCTGACCGCCACCGCTTCCACCAGCGGACGCGAACTCCAGTTCAACCTCGCCTCGGACTTCGCGGGCAGCAAGATCCAGGGCACCGGCCAGATGCAGCTTACCGCCGACTATCCCATCAACGCGCGCCTCACGTTCAACAACTTGACCTACTCCGGCTTGCAGCCGCTTCTCTCCGCCAATCCCCAGCCCGTGGAGGCCTCGGTGGACGGGCAGATCACCGTCGCCGGACCCGTCATGAACACCGGCGCGCTGCGCGGCACGCTCCAGCTCACCAAACTCGAAGCTCACTCGGTCCCCGCTCCTGGAGGACGGAAGCCTCGCGTGGACTTCGAACTGCACAATGCGGGCCCCATCGTCGCATCGCTCGATCATTCGAAAGTGACCATTCAGAGCGCCCGCATTACCGGCCCGTTCACCAACCTGGCGCTGACCGGTACCGCGTCCCTCGCTCAACCGCGATCGCTCAATCTGAATGCCAAGGGCGACGTGAAGCTGGGTGTCCTCGAGGCCTTTGATCCCGATATTTTTTCCTCAGGCAACATCACGCTCAACGCCGCCGTCACCGGCACCGTCGCCAAGCCGGTGGTGAACGGGCGCCTGGATCTGCAAAAGGCGTCCTTCAATATGGTGAGCCTGCCGAACGGGCTCTCGAACGCTAACGGATCGGTGGTTTTTACCGGCACCGAAGCCGTCATCCGGAACCTGACCGCGGAGACCGGAGGAGGGAAACTCTCCGTGAACGGCGTCGTAGCCTACGGCGGCCCCGAAATGACCTTCCGCATCCAGGCCAACGCCGACCGCGTCCGCTACACCCAGGCCGAATCGGTAACCATAGAGGCCGATGCCCGCCTCACCCTGAACGGCACTACCAGCCGCAACCTGCTCGCCGGCAATGTCATCATCCGCAGCGTGGCCATGCATTCCCACACCGATATCGGCAACATCCTGACATCCGCCGCCACACCCCCCGCCACCCCCACCGCCAGCACCGGCCTGCTCGGCGGCATGCGCTTCGATATCGACATCAAGTCCGCGCCCGATCTCCAGGTTCGCACGCAGCTCACGCGCGACCTGCACGCCGACGCCAACGTCACCCTCCGCGGCAGCCCCGATCATCCGGGCATGCTCGGGCGCGTCCAGGTGACTTCCGGCGAAGTCATCTTCTTCGGCTCCAAATACGACATCGACCGCGGCACGGTAGCCTTCTACGATCCGGAACGTATCAACCCCTACGTCAACCTCGACCTCGCCACAACCGTGCAGGGCATCGACGTCACCATCAGCGTCACCGGCCCCATGGACCGCCTCAAGCTGGCTTACCGGTCCGACCCCCCGATGCTGTTCTCCGACCTCGTCTCGCTGCTCGCATCCGGCAAGGTAAGCACCACCGACCCCGTCCTGGCCGCGCGCCAGCCGGTCGCCCCGGAACAGAGCTTCGCCCAGGCGGGCGCCTCCACCCTGCTCGGACAGGCAATCGCCAATCCCGTTTCCGGCCGCCTCCAGCGCTTATTCGGTGTGACCAAGCTGAAGATCGACCCCCAGATCACCGGCTCCAACCAAACGTCGGCAACTCTCACGCTCCAGCAGCAGATCACCCGCGAGCTGACTTTCACCTACATTCAGGATGTGACGCAAAGCAATCCGCAGATCATCCGCGTCGAGTGGGCTATCGATCCCAACCTTTCCGCTATCGCCCAGCGCGACCTGAACGGCATGTTCGATCTCGATTTCTTCTATAAGAAGCGGTTCTGGTAACAAAAGCTGCTCTAGTCCATGCCGGGTCATGGTAGCTATTAAAGGATGGAGGTCCGCCGCTCGTAATGGCTCTCGAAATTCAGCAGCGTGAACGCGAAGGCATCAATATTCTCGATTTGGATGGCCGCATCACCGTGGGACCGGAGGCCGGCGCCCTTCGCGAGAAGGTAAACGAGATCACGTCCGGTGGCGGGCGCAACCTGGTCCTCAATCTCGCCAAGGTGGATTACATCGATTCCACCGGCCTGGGCGCGCTCGTCATCTGCGCCACCAGCCTGCGCAAGGCCGGAGGCAACATGAAGCTCGTCAACCTCAACCGGCGCAACATCGAGCTTCTGGTCATGACCAAGCTGGCCACCGTCTTCGAGATCTTCAACGATGAGCAGAGCGCCGTCAACAGCTACTTTCCCGACCGCGAAAGCAAAACGTTCGACATCCTCAGCTTTGTGCAGAAAATGAGAGACGAGGAATAGCCCGCCGTGTCCCTGGTCGTAATCGGCGGTAACGCGGCGGGGCTCAGCGCGGCGGCCCGAGCCCGGCGCATCGATTCCTCGCTTCCAATTCTCGTCCTCGAAAAAGGTCCCGTCGTTTCGTACGGAGCCTGCGGCCTTCCCTACCTGGTGGAGGGACGCGTGCAGCAGCCCGAGGACCTGGTCGTCTACACCCCCGCTTACTTCCGCCAGGAACGCAACATCGAGGTCCGGACCGGCGCCCGCGTCGTCTCCATTTCCCATCCGCGCCGCGAGGTTCAGCTCGAATCCGGCGAGCGCATCCGCTACGGCCGCCTCGTCATCTCCACCGGGGCCCGCTGCATCGACGCCGGTATCGAGGGCGCGGACCGGGAACACGTTTTCCGCCTGCACACGCTCGAGGACGCCGGCCGCATGCGCTGCTTTCTGCGCCAGAAAAATCCCCGCCGCGCCGTGGTGATCGGCGCCGGTTACATTGGCCTCGAAGCGGCCGATGCGCTCCGCCGCCATGGGCTCGAAGTCACCGTGCTCGAGCGCGACCGCAACGTTCTGCTCCGTCACGACCCCGACCTCACCGCGGCTGTGCGCCGCCGCCTCGAGGAGCACCACGTGCAACTGCGCTGCGAGGTCGCCGTGCAATCCATCGCCGCGGACCAGGTGGCCGGCATTCCCTGCGACATGGTCGTCCTCGCGGCCGGCTTCAAGCCCAACACGGAACTCGCCGGGGAGGCCGGCGTCGAACTCGCGCGGAACGGAGCCATCCGCACCGACGACCGCATGGAAACCAGCCTCCGCGGCGTCTATGCCGCCGGCGACTGCGCCGAGGTGGCGCACCTGGTCACGGGCCGCCCGGCCTGGATTCCACTCGGCACCACCGCCAACAAAGCCGGACGCGTGGCCGGCGCCAATGCGGCCGGCGGCCGCGAACGCTTTCCCGGCATCGTCGGAACCTCCATCGTCGGCATCTTCGGTATGGGTTTTGCCGTCACCGGCCTTTCCGTCGAAGAGGCCCGCGCCGCCGGATTCGATCCCGTTTCCGCCCGCATCGAATCCCGCTCGCGGCCCCGCTATTTCGGCGGCGGCACCAACACCGTTGAACTCGTTGCCGCCCGCGCCACCCGCCGCCTCCTCGGCGGAACCGTCTACGGCGAGGAGGGCGCCGCCGGACGCATCAACGTCATCGCCGCCGCCCTCCACGCCCGCCTCCGCGTCGAGGATTTCGAGCACCTCGACCTCGCCTACTCCCCGCCTTTCGCCACCGTCTGGGATCCGCTCCTCATCGCCGCGCAGCAATTGCTCAAGCAGTTCTGATGGACGCTACGCCTCATTGGCGCTGAAGTTCCGCTTGCCTATCCCCGCGCCGTCTGTCACCCTCAAATCAGATGCCGTTCCGTTCCCTGTTAGCCGGAACCGCCGCCGCTGCGATTCTCCTTCCCGTTACCGGCTGGGCCGGCGACCCGTTCCGTATTTCCGTCGAGTCCCAACTGGTCCTCCTTCCGGTCACCGTCACCGACCGCAACGGTAAGACCCTCGCCGGCCTCGCCCCGGCCCGGTTTCAGGTGTTTGAGGACTCGCGGCTTTGCCCCATTGTCTCCGTGGTCCGCGAGGAGGCGCCGGTTTCCTTCGGCATCGTGCTCGATCTCAGCGGCAGCATGCGCGCCAAACGTGCGGATGCTATCGCCGCCGTGCGCGCCATCGTCGAGGCCGCCGAACCTGAGGACAACGCCTTCCTGGTCACTTTTTCCGACCAGCCCGAAATCCGCTCCGGCTTCACCAGCAACCTGGATTCGCTGCCGGAACGCGTGCTCCTCACGCCCGCGGCAGGCGGAACCGCGCTGGTGGACGCGATCTATATGGGCCTGCAGCAACTGAAAGCCGCGCCCAACCCCCGCAAAGCCCTCATCGTGATTACCGACGGCGGCGACAACCAGAGCCGCTACAGCCCCTCGGAACTCAGCACGCTCGCCGTCGAATCCGATGCGCAGATCTATACGATGGCCATCTTCGAGGACGTGCGCTCCGCTTCCGCGCGCAGCGGCCTCTCGCTTCTCGAGAGCCTCGCCGCCTCCACCGGCGGCCTCCATTTCACCGTGCGCGACCGTTCCGCGCTGCCCGGGCAGGCCGCGCGCCTTGCCACCGCCATGAAGAACCTCTACGTCATCAGCTACCGGCCGCCGGAGGGCGAACCGGGAAAGTGGCGCAAAGTCCGGGTTACCGTGAACGGCGATTCCGGTAAGGAGCTGCGGATCGCGTCGCGCGCCGGCTATTATCCGCCGCTATAACGCCTACCCCGCCTGCATCACCTTCACGAATGCCGTCTTGAACCTGTTCATTTCGTCTTGCGTTCCGATGGTCACGCGCACGTAAGTCGGCCAGCTCGGCCATACCCGGCCGATATAGATGTTCTCCTGCCGCATCGCCGCAATCACTTCCCTGCCCGGACGCTTCACGTTCACCATAAATTTGTTCGACACCGACGGCACGTACTCGAACCTGTGCTTGTCGAGAAACGCGAAAACATCCTTGCGGATGCTCGCGATAATCTGGCGGCGTTCGGGAACCACGTTCTTCGATTGCAGGCTCGCCGTTGCCGCCGCCATCGCGGTGATCGGCAGCGCGCCATTCGAATAGCCGGCGATCTTCTCGATCAGGTCCGGCCGTCCCAGCGCCGCCCCCGCGCGGATGCCGGCCATGCCGTAGATTTTCGAAAAGGTTCGCAGAATCACCACGTCCTTGTCTTTCGCCACCAGGTCCGAGGCCATCTTCTCCGTCGTCAGGTGAATGTATGCCTCGTCCAGCAGCACCACCGCGTTCTTCGGCTTGTTCTCGATCAGCCACTCGATTTCCGATCGCGGAGTCAGCGTGCCGGTTGGATTATTCGGGTTGCAGACGTAGATCAGCCCCGCGTCCGGACTGGCGGCGGCCATCGCCTTCACATCGTGCGCATAGCTTTTCGTCAGCGGCACCCGCAACACCTTCGACCCGATAAAACGCGCGGCCACCTCCCCGGCTTCGTATCCCGGATCGGCGGTGACGAACGGCCGCTCCGGCGAGGTGAACGCAACCACCGCCTGGTGCAGCGGCGCGCTTGACCCGGCATAGGCGCGCAGATAGTCCGGCCGGAGCCCTTCCTGCTCCGCCATCACGCGCTGGAACTGGCTCGTCAGGTCGTACATGTAGCGGCCGCCGTTCGCTACCATCCCGTGGATCGCCGCCGCCGCTTCGGCGCACGGCCCGAGCGGATTCTCGTTGGCATCGATCTTCACCGCGCCGGCCGGAATCGGACCCGCCGCCGAAAGTTGCGCCAGCGCCGGTTCGTTGTAAAAAGGCAGCGTCGCGCCCGCCGTAATCATGGCCGCAATCCTGCCGAAATTGCGTCGCGAAAAACCCCGCCGGACAAACTCGCGTTCCTGGACGGCAGTCAAACGTGGTGCCATTTATCCCTCCACTTCTGGTCAATCAGATTACCAGCTTCCGGATTGAAAGTCGAACCATTACTTGAGGTTTGTCTCGAATAGCTTCAGAATGCGTTTGTACTCATCCGCCCAACTGTACGGCTGCACGAAGCTGTGGTTTTCCACCGGAAACACCGCCAGTTCCCAGTTCTCCTTATGTAACTCGATCAGCCGCTGCACCAGCCTGATGCTGTCCTGAAAATGAACGTTGGTATCCACCATTCCGTGGCAGATCAGCAGCGCCCCTTTCAGACCCTCCGCGAAATAGATCGGTGACGACCGCCGGTACGCCTCCGGATCGGACTGCGGCGTGTTCAGAATGTCCGACGTGTAACCGTGGTTGTACATGGCCCAGTCCGTCACCGGCCGGAGCGCCGCCCCGGCGGCGAACACGTCGGGCGTCGTAAACATCGCCATCAACGTGATGAATCCGCCGTAACTGCCGCCGTAGACTCCGATCTTTTTCGGGTCCACCCCCTGATCGCCGGCCAGGTACCTGGCCGCATCCACCACATCGTCCAGGTCCTTGCCCCCCATGTGCTCGTACACCGCCGTGCGCCAGTCGCGGCCGTAACCCGCAGACCCGCGATAATCCACGTCGATGACAGTGTACCCGCGCTCCATCAGGATGTGGTGGAACATATACTCGTGCGAGTAAGTGGACCATTTCCTGTCCACATTTTGCAGATATCCCGAGCCGTGCACGAAGACCACGCCCGGACCGCCTCTCCGGAAGTTAGCCGGTTTGAAAAGGCGTGCCGGAATCTTCGTCCCGTCGCGCCCCGTGAAGGTGATGATGGGAACATCCATCCACGGATAGAGCCCGAACTCCGCCGTGGGCGATGTTGTAACTCGCCGCGGCTCCGCGCCCGCGCGATTCTCCTGAACAAACAGCTCCGGCGGTTTGTTGACATACGAGTAAATATCCGCAATCGTCCGGTCGTCCGGTGAAACTACCGCCGCGTGCTTGCCCGGCGCCGCCGTAAGACGCGTAAGCGTCCCGCCGTCCCACGGCATCTTGTAAAGGTGCTGCTCGTAAGGCGTCTCTTTGTTCGCCGTCAGATAGAAATGCGACTTATCCCGGGACTGTCGTGTGTTCAGCACTTCCCACTTGCCGCTGGTCAGCGCGCGCGCTTCGCCGCCCTCGAACGCCACCGCGTAAAGGTGCGAGTATCCGGTCCTCTCCGACTGGAAAAACACCTCGCGGCCGTTCTTCATCCAGCCCAGCGTGCTGCTGCCGGGACCGCCGATCCACGCATTGTCGTGGTCGCTGGCCAGAATCCGCGTCTTGCCCGTGGCCGGATCGAGCGCCAGCACCCAGCGGTCTTTGTTGTCTGCCGCCTGCGCCAGCATTACCGCTTTGGTCCCGTCTTCGCTCCACACCGGCTGGCTGATTTGCACGTCCCGGTCCTGCGGCGTCGCGGCCCGCGCCGGCGGCGGCCCGCCCTCGGTCCGCTGCTCGGTCGCGGTCGCCGGCGGGGTGATCTTCTGCCCGTGATCCACCCATTTGAAGTCGCCCGTGGCCGTGTCGATCACCACCATCCGGAAGCGCGACTGCGTGTCGCCCACAAACGAGCGCGCCGGAATATCCTCGGGATACGCCGACTCGGTAATGAAGTTGTGCACGCTGCTGCTCTTTGCGTTCCCCGCCTCGATCACTGAAGCGATCACATACTTGCCGTCCGGAGAAAGCTGCATCCCCGCCACCGACTGCCGCGCCTGGAGCGTGAACGGCTTGCGCTCGGGCTCGGCCGAAGCCTTGCGGCGCGCCTCGGCGGCTTCCCGCCGGGCGGTTTCGTCGCGAATAAATTCGAGCAGTTCCTTCTGTTCTTTCTTGAGGTACTCCTGGCTGTCGCTGCCGCGCGCCGGGGCGGAGCCTGAACTCGTTTCACCCGCCGATCCGCGCCCGCCTCCCACTCCACGGCCGCCTCCCTGCCCGCGCCCGCCGCCCCCCGCCGGACCCACCGCAGCCGCCGGCGCTCCCGCGGCCCGGATGTCGGTCATCTGTACCAGCTCGCCGTTATCCAGCGAAAGCACGAACAGATTGCCGCCCCGCGTGAACGAGATGCGCTTGCCGTCCGGCAGGAAGCGCGGGCTGCCTTCCACCTCCGTCGTCTTCGTGATCTGCCGGATGGCGCCGGAGCCATTGTCGTAAATGAACAAATCGCCGTCGCGGTTGTAAGTCGTGAAGCGCTCGTCCTTCGAAACGTCACCCGCGTTGGGCGGGGCCTGCCGGACTTCCGCATCGCTGAGTTTGCGCAGTCCCCCGCCGTCCCGGTTCACCACATACGTGTCCATGGGCTCGCCCTCTTTCTGCGAGGCCAGCTTCCACTGGAAATACACGTGCGCGCCGTCGGGCGACCATCGCACCTGTCCCGGTTCGTAGCCCGTCAACGCGGGACCGCGCATGATGTTGTCCACCGTGAGGGCGAATCGATTGGCCGGCTGCGCCTGCAACAGAAGTGCAGCCAGGCTGAGGGGAATCAGCAGCTTTCGCATTTATGGCAAATGATAGCAGGGCGAACGGAGTCCGTTCAGACCTTCTCCAGGACGCCCTGGAAAACCGTGATCCGCTGCTCGATGAGATTGCGCGCCACATTCGCGAATTTCGCCGCCGCCGTTTCGCGCAGCAGCAGGTGAAGCCCCAGCGGAGGAGGAGCCGCCTTGCCGCCGCTCCGCCACCACCCCCAGGAACCAGTCCCGCGAAATATCCGTCACGTCCCGCCACGTCACCACCCGGAAGCCGGTGCTTTCGAGCAGCGCCCGCAGGTCGTCCGGCGCGATCATGAAACTGAGCGACGGCTCTTCCGCCCAATGCACCGGGAAATGCACGCCCCCTCCCGGTCCAGCCAGCAGGTCGTGGAACGCGAAGCGGCCGCCGGGCCGCAAAACGCGCGCCAGTTCCCGGTAGAAACCTGCCTTGTCTTCGACGTTCATCTGTACGTGCTGCGTCCACGCAAGGTCGAAACACCCGTCCGCGAAAGGCATCGCCAGTGTATTCCCGCACACGTAGCGGTTGCGCCCGTCGAGTCCGGTCCGGCGCGACAGCGCCGCCGCCGTGCGGCAATACTCCTGAGTCAGGTCGACCCCCGTCACCCGGCACCCGAATTCGGTGGCCAGCACGCGGGTCGATCCGCCCAGTCCCGAACCGGCGTCGAGCACGTGCCACCCCGCCTGCGGGGCGGCCAGTTGCGCCAGTTCCATGGTGGCCAGGCGGCCCCGTATGTGGAACTCGTCCACCGGCGCCAGGTCGGACACTGTCAGCCGCTCCGGATCTTTGCCTTGCGCCCGCAGTCCCGCCAGAATCGCTTCCAGCATCCCGGGCGTGCCGTAGTGCTCGGCTACGCGGTCCATTCCGGCCATCATATCCCAGGCACCCGCACCATTTTTGTGCATCCCCGCACTCGCCCCGGGCGTATTCAAATAGCAGAGAGGCCGAATGAGGTTTTTGCTGATTGCGGCGGCGGTCGGGGTTGCCTTCGGGCAGACGCCCACGGTGGAAGAGATTATGTCGCGGGTGGCGGAGAACCAGAACCGCGCTCTCGAACAGCGCAAGGACTTCGTCTACCATCAGCGCCAGTTGCTGCGCATGGTGCGCGGCAACGGCAAGGTCGCGCGCGAGGAGAAGCGCGAATATACGGTCACCCCCAAAGACACCGGCGTGGATAAGGACCTGCTCCACTTTGAAGGCAAATACGAGCACAAAGGCGAGTTCGTCCCTTACTACCGCCCCGGCTACGAATACAAAGACATGGATATCGACGGCGAACTGATCGATGACATGTCGAACGATATGACCAATGACGAAAAGTCCCGCGACGGCCTCGGCGCCAACCTGTTCCCCCTCACGGGCGGCGAGCAGGCCAGGTACATCTTCAAGCTGCTGAAGACCGAGACGTTTCAGGACCGCAAGGTGTACCGTGTCGCCTTTGAGCCCAAACCGGAGCACAAGGGTCTCGAAGAAGGGAGCGCCTTCTGGAAGGGTGAAGCGCTGATCGATGCCGCGGAGTTTCAGCCTGTTCTTGTAAATACCACCATGGCGCCGAAAATACCCGCCGCAGTCAGGGTGCTGCTCGGAACCAACCTCAAGGGTCTCGGCTTCTCCGTGTCGTACAAAAAATTCGCCGAGGGCGTCTGGTTCCCGGTCAGCTATGGCGGCGAGTTCGAAGTGCGGGCAGTATTCTTTTACAAGCGGACTATCTCGATTTCCATGGCCAACGACGATTTCCGCCGGACCGACGTCAACAGCAAAGTAGCGTACTCAACCGAGGAAAAGTGACCGGACTGCGGGCGGTTCAGGATACGGCTTTCGATTTCGAAGAACTCGTGCGCCAGCATCAGTCGATGGTCTTCAGTGTCGCCTGGCATTTCCTACACGAACGCGACGTGGCGGAAGAAGTCGCCCAGGAGGTTTTCCTGAGCCTCCACCGCAACCTCGGCACCATCCAGTCGGCAGAGCACGCCGGGTTCTGGCTGCGCAGAGTAGCGGTGCAAAGGTCGATCGACGAAGGAAGAAAGCGGCGGCGCAGGCCGCAGGTGGCGTTGTCCGCGGTGGCAGAGCCGTCCGCGTCCGCCGCCACCGGGGACCCCTTGCTCGAAGAAGTCCTGCGGCGGCTGGTTGCTACCTTGCCGGAAGCGCCGCGGGCGGTGATGATCCTCCGGTACCAGGAAGACCTGGACCCGTCGGAAATCTCCAGACTGCTGGAGATGCCCGTCGCAACAGTGAAGAGTCACCTGCAACGTTCGCTGGCCCTGCTCCGGGAAAAGCTGGAGCGGCGCGGCGTGGGAGAACATGGATGAATTATCGGGAAGAAGAGATGGAGCGGCAGCTCCGGAAGGCGCTCCGGCGGGAGCCGCCACCGCCGGAGTTCGCCGAGCGCGTTATCGCTCGCGCGAAGCGGCCAAAGCTGCTGGTGATGCCTCGCTGGCTGGCTCCGGCCGCGGCAGTGGTGATCATGGCCGGAGGCGGCAGCATGGCGTGGCGCAGGCATCAGGGCGAGGTGGCGAAGGCGCAGGTGATGCAGGCCATGCGCCTCACCGCCGGCAAGCTGCACCAGATCCAAACCCAGGTCATGGAGGTACACCAATGAAAATCTTTGGAGTGCTCGCGCTCGCGGCCGGTCTGCTTGCCGGACAGGCGCCGGCACAGCAACTGAAACTGAATCTCGATGGTCTCGCGGCGAAAGCTTCCAATAAGGTCGATCTCTCGCTTACCAGTCAGACCCTCCAATTCGCCGCCCGCTTTCTCGAAGACGGCGACGCCGATGAAGCCAGGGTCAAGAAGCTGGTCGCCGGCCTCGATGGTATCTATATCCGCAGTTACGAATTTGACCGCGACAACGCGTGGACGCCGGCGGACCTGGAGGGCGTGCGTTCACAGCTCAAAGGCCCGGAGTGGTCCCGCATCGTCGGCGTCGAAAGCACCGGCGAAGGTGAAGCGGCTGAGGTTCACGTCCGCACCGAAAACAAGAAGGTGACCGGCCTCGCAATTGTTGTCTCTGCACCGCGCGAATTCACCGTCGTCAACATCGTAGGCCCCATCGACCTCGATTCGCTCGGTGAACTGAGCGGCCACTTCGGCGTGCCCAAATTGGTGAATAAGAGTACACCGAAGGCTGGCCAGCGCAAGCCGGAGTAGTGGGATAATTCGAGCAGGGTCCGCTTCCCCGCGACCCTGCTCTTTATGCCCGAAGCCATCGAACAGGCCCAATCGCTCTTCGATAGCCTGGTCGCCCAGGCTAAAGCAACCCAGAAATCACCAGATCCCGACGCGGTTCACGATCTGCGTGTCGCCATCCGGCGCTTCACCCAATCGCTGGTCATCTACCAGGATGTCTTTCGCGCGCGCGATGCCGCTAAACTGCGCAAGCGCCTCAAAGCGGTTCTCCGCCTCGCAGGCGCCGTCCGCGACTTCGACATCACCGGCAAGCTGGTTTCGAAAAAAGCTGCCGCCGCAGCCGCGGTCCATCAAAACCTGCTGCGCCGGCGCACCGTCGCCGTTCGCGAATTGAAGGCCGGCATCCGCAAGTGGCTTCTCCGGCGCGATAGCCTTCCCGTCACCGGGCATCCCCCGGCGATCCGGGTGGCCGAGATCGCAGCCGCCCGCCTGGCAAAGGATGTCCGCGACTTCTTCTCGAAAGGAAAGGACGTCGCCTCCGCAGGCCAGAGTGCCCGCAATCTGCACCGTTTCCGCATCGAAGCCAAGAAGTTCCGGTACACGCTGGAACTGTTCCAACCCGTGTACGGCGATGCCGTCGAAACGCGCCTCGAGAACATGCGCGACCTCCAGACCGCGCTCGGCGACATCAATGACTGCCGCGCCGCCAACGCCTTGCTGAAAGAAATTGGGGCGGACGATTCGCTGCGCCAGGCCGTCAAGAAAAAGCAGCGCAAGCGGCTGGAAGACTTCCACAAAGTCTGGGACGAGCGTTTCGCGCCCCCCGAAACGCGTCGCGACTGGCTGCAGGCATTCCATCTCGCGGCCCCCAAATCGCGGAAAGTAGCGCAGGCCGCCGCAGCCGCCGTTCCCTAGCTCAATCCACTCCCCGCACGCTGTATTTCCCCGGACAAGTCTCCGCTGGCCCCCTCCGGCCGCGGCCTACAATGAAGTCGTGGCTACCCTCAAAGCAATTCCCGACCTGCTCGAACAGCTCCATATCGAGCCCTTGAATTCCGGGGTCTGCTGGGGCGATTGGATTGCGAATCCCTCGGGCGCCGAACTGGTCTCCATCAATCCTTCCAACGGCGAACCGCTGGCCCGCGTCCGTATGGCCGGCCTCGACGACTACGAATACGTCATCGCCCGCGCGCAGGAAACTTTTCTCGAATGGCGGATGACGCCCGCCCCCAAACGCGGCGAGGTGGTGCGCGAAATCGCCAACGAGCTCCGCGCGCATAAGGGCGAGTTGGGCGCCCTCGTCAGCCTCGAAATGGGCAAAGTGGTGGCCGAAGGTCAGGGCGAAGTGCAGGAGATGATCGACATCGCCGATTTCGCCGTCGGTCTCTCCCGCCAGCTATACGGACTTACCATGCACAGCGAGCGCCCCGGACACCGCATGTACGAGCAGTGGCATCCGCTCGGCCTGGTCGGCGTCATCAGCGCCTTCAATTTTCCCGTGGCCGTCTGGGCCTGGAACGCCATGATCGCCGCCGTGTGCGGCGATTGCGTCATCTGGCGCCCGTCCTCGGAAACGCCCCTCACCGCCATCGCCGTGCAGAAGATCTGCAACCGCGTCATGGACCGGCACGGCCTCAAGGCCGTTTTCAACCTCGTCATCGGCCCCAGCCGTCCCGTCGGCGAAGCGCTCGTCCAGGATGCCCGCGTGCCTCTCATCAGCTTCACCGGATCCACCGAGGTCGGACGCCACGTCGCCGAACGCGTGGCCCACCGCCTCGGCCGCAGCATCCTCGAACTCGGCGGCAACAACGCCATCGTCGTCATGGACGATGCCGATCCCGACCTCGTCGTCCGCGCCGTCCTGTTCGGCGCCGTCGGTACCGCCGGACAGCGCTGCACCACCACCCGCCGCCTCTTCCTCCAAAAGGGCATCGCGCCGCGTGTGGTCGAGGCCCTCATCCACGCCTATAAGCAGATCCGCATCGGCGACCCCCTCGAGGAAGGAACCGTCATGGGCCCCCTGGTCAACCGCCGCGCGGTGCAGGATATGGCCGAGGGCATGCGGCGCATCCGCGAGCAGGGCGGCGAGGTGCTCTTCGGAGGCGAACACATCGTCGGCTGCTTCGTGCAGCCGGCCCTGGTGCGCGCCCGGCCGGAGATGCCCATCCTCAAAGAGGAGATCTTCGCGCCCATCCTTTACCTCATCGAGTTCGACGACCTCGATCAGGCCATCCACTGGCACAACAACGTCCCCCAGGGCCTCTCTTCCGCCATGTTCACCACCAACCTGATTTCCGCCGAGACGTTCCTCAGCCACCGCGGCAGCGATTGCGGCATCGCCAACATCAACATCGGCACCAGTGGAGCCGAAGTCGGCGGCGCCTTCGGCGGAGAAAAAGAGACCGGAGGCGGCCGGGAATCGGGCAGCGACGCCTGGAAAGCCTACATGCGCCGCCAGACCAACACCTTGAACTGGTCCCGCCACCTGCCCCTCGCCCAGGGCATCAAGTTCATGTGAGGAGCGGCAGCGCGCATTGAAGCTGAACAGGAGCATCGCAATCGGTCTGGGAGTGGTCCCGGTCGGTGTGTGCTTGTGGGGCTTTGTCATCGGGCCGAGCCGGCTTGGGTCAACATACGAGACGGTTTCCATTCCCCACCTCCCGCCGGAGTGGGAAGGGAAGAACGTCGCGTTCATATCCGATTTTCAAGTTGGGATGTGGTGGAATCACACGGGTGTGATCGAACGGGCGGTTTCGACCCTGATTCACGATCATCCCGCGATCGTGCTTCTCGGCGGCGATTTCACCGAAGATCCCGCGGAACACCCCGGGCAGATCGAACAAGCCGTCCGGATCGTGGAGCCGCTGGCGCGGGCCGGACTTCAGACCTTCGCGGTGCTCGGAAACCACGATTACTCAATGGTTGAGCGAGAGGATCCGGTGCGCGCCGGGCCCGCACGGCGCCTGGCACAGCAACTCGAAGCGGCGGGAATTCCCGTGCTTCAGAACGAAGCTCGGCCCGTGGTGCTGAAGGCTGGCGGCGAGCCCTTGTACGTTACCGGCGTTGGCTCGCACTGGGCTGGTAAGGACGATCCAGTGCGGTCGATCTCCGGCATCCCGGCGGGCGCCGCGCGGATCGTCTTCATGCACAACCCCGACAGCTTCGCCGCCTTGCCGCCGCACTCGGCCCCGCTCGCAGTCTGCGGCCATACGCATGGCGGCCAGATCCGGATCCCATTTACACCGCAGTGGAGTTGGCTGACGTTCGAGAAGGAAGGAGAGGTGCACGTCGACGGATGGCAGCCGCATTATGGGTCGGCGGGGAACAGGCTTTACGTGAACAGGGGTTTGGGTACGAGCGTCGTACCTGTTCGCATCAACGCGTCGCCTGAAATCACGTACTTCAACCTGCGGCGCGCGGGTACCACAGGATCATAGCGCTTACTTCACGCGCTCCGTGGTCTCCCGCCGCCGTGGTAATCGGGACTATTCCTCGGTCCCGCCTTCTTCCCGGCCTTCGCGCTGCGCCTTCAACCGTTCTTCACGCCGTTTGGCGCGGTCCGCGGCGCGCTTCACCAGCTCGGAACCCACCAGCTCCAGCATGGCCTGTTCGGCCCCGTCGCCCTTGCGCGGACCCAGGCGCGTAATGCGCGTGTATCCGCCGTTGCGCTGGCCGAACCTGGTTCCCAGCGTCTCGAACAGCTTCTTTACCGACGCCGGCGTGCGCAGGAATGCCGCCGCCTCGCGCCGCGCGTGCAGCGTGTCCTTCTTCGCCAGCGTGATCATCTTGTCCACCAGCGGTTTCACCGCCTTCGCCTTGGGGACCGTGGTAATCACCCGTTCATGCTCCACCACGCTGGTGGTGAGATTGCGAAGGAGCGCATTGCGGCTGTCTACCGGCCGCTTCAACTTGTATCCGGCTACCCTGTGTCTCATCTGCTACTCCCCCATCGAGTCCTGCGGGTTGTCATCGTCCGGACCGTAGTCCGTCACCATCCCGGCCGGCTGCGCCGGAGGCGCCACCAGGCGGCCATGGGAATCGATGCGCATGCCCAGCGCCAGACCCATATTTGCCAGAATTTCCTTGATCTCGTTCAGCGATTTACGGCCGAAATTCTTGGTGCGCAGCATTTCGGCTTCGGTCTTCTGTACCAGCTCCCCAATCGTCTGGATGTTCGCGTTCTTCAGGCAGTTGTACGAGCGAACGCTGAGTTCCAGCTCTTCCACCGAGCGGTTCAGAATCTCGTTCATCTTGTCCAGGCCGCGCTCGGAGACTTCCTCGGTCTGCTCCGGCACTTCCTCGAAGTTGATGAAGATCGACATGTGGTCCTTGAGCAGTTTGGCCGCGTAGCCGATCGCGTCCTGCGGCGATACGGCCCCGTTGGTCCACACTTCCAGGGTCAGCTTGTCGTAATCGGTCATCTGTCCCAGGCGCGCCGCTTCCACCTGGAAATTCACCTTCCGCACCGGCGAATGCACCGAATCGATGGGGATGTAGCCCAGGGCCAGGTCCTCGTCGAAATTCTTGTCCGCGCTGACGTAGCCGCGCCCGCTCTTCAGGCGCATCTCCACCGTCAGCCGTCCGCCTTCGCTTACCGTGGCCAGGTGTACATCGCGGTCCAAAACTTCCACGTCCGCGTCGGTCTCGATCTGCCCGCTGCGCACATCGCCCGGCTGGTCCACCGTCAGCCGGACCGTCTTGATCCCCTCGCCCATGATCTTGAAGGGAATCTGTTTCAGGTTGAGAATGATGTCGGTGGCGTCTTCGACCACGCCCGGAATGGGGCTGAACTCGTGCTCCACGCCTTCGATCCGTACCGCCGTGATGGCCGCGCCTTCAATCGAGCTCAGGAGCACGCGGCGCAGGCTGTTTCCGATAGTTGTGCCGAAGCCGCGTTGAAACGGCTGGGCCGTGAACATACCATACCGTTCCGTGAGGGTTTCGGTATTTGCGACCAGTCTTTTGGGTTTTTGGAAGCCCTTGAACATAAGAATCCTCAGTGACTACTTCGAGTAAAGCTCGACTATGAGCTGCTCGTTCATTTGGATCTGCACCAGTTCGTCGCGTTTCGGCAGACCCGTTACACGGCCTCGCAGAGCTTCGCGGTCCACATCGATCCAGTTCGGAGCCGGAGCGTGGGCCGTGGCGTCGCGTGCGGCCAAAATCGTCGCGTTGTTCTTGCTGCCTTCGCGGACGGCGACCACGTCGCCGACCTTCACCTGCGCCGAGGGAATATCGCACTTCCGGCCGTTCAGTTCAACGTGGCCGTGCCGCACAACCTGCCGCGCCTGCGCGCGGCTTGTGCCGAATCCCATGCGGTAAATCACGCTGTCCAGGCGCCGCTCGAGCGCCGACATCAGGTTCTCGCCGGTGATGCCCTTCTGCATCGCCGCCTTCTCGAACGTCAGCCGGAACTGCCCTTCCAGCAACCCGTACACGCGGCGGACCTTCTGCTTTTCGCGAAGCTGAAGACCGTAACCCACAATCTTCGCCTTGCGGTCCTTGCCGTGTTGTCCGGGAACGAAATTGCGCTTTTCGATGGCGCACTTCTCGCTGTGGCAGCGCTCGCCTTTGAGGAACAGCTTCATGCCCTCGCGCCGGCATAGCCGGCAAACGGGACCAACATATCTTGCCAAGTCTCTTCTCCTTACCTTACTTCGTTAATTCAGGTGCGGTTTACGGCCGATGGCAGGCCTTCCTCCCGCTTCTTCCGTGCAACTGGATCCGTTGTAATTTCCGCGCCTTCGGCAGAAATTAAGACGATCCCCTACACTCTTCTCTTCTTCGGCGGCCGGCACCCGTTGTGCGGAATCGGCGTCACGTCCCGGATGGCCCGAACTTCGATGCCCGCCGTGCTCAACGCTCTCACCGCCGATTCGCGCCCCGACCCGGGTCCCGCCACCCGCACTTCCACCGTCCGCAGCCCCGTTTCCGTCGCCTTGTTGGCCGCCGTCAGCGCAGCCTGCTGCGCGGCAAACGGAGTGCCCTTGCGCGACCCGCGGAAACCCAGCGAGCCCGCGCTCGACCAGGCGATCGTGTTGCCCTCCTGGTCCGCGATGGTCACAATCGTGTTGTTGAAGGTAGCCTGGATGTGCACGATGCCCTGGTGAACAACGCGCTTCTCCTTTTTCTTGAAGCTCTTCTTCTTGCCTGCTTTTGCTGGTGCTTTCGCCATACGCCTCTATGTCTTACCCGTAGCCTTCTTCTTGTTGGCAACCGTGCCGCGGCGCGGGCCCTTGCGGGTGCGGGCGTTGGTATGGGTGCGCTGGCCGCGGACCGGCAGCGAGCGGCGGTGCCGCAGCCCACGGTACGACCCCATCTCGATGTGGCGCTTGATGTTCATCGAGATCTCCTTGCGGAGATCCCCTTCCACCGCGCCTTCCTCTTCCAGAATCTGGCGGACGCGGCTGACTTCCTCTTCCGTCAGGTCGCGCACCTTCTTGTCGAAATCGATCCCCGCCCGGTGAAGCAGCGACTTCGACCGGGTCCGGCCGATTCCATATATGTAGGTGAGCCCGACCTCTGCCCTCTTGGCGGGCGGCAGATCCACACCGGCGATACGTGCCATATTTTAGCCCTGCCTCTGTTTGTGTTTCGGATTGACGCAGATGACCCGCACGACTCCCTCGCGATGGATCACCTTGCACTTGTCACAAATTTTCTTGACGGACGCTCGAACTTTCATATCTAAACCTTGCGAGTTATCCTTCCCCTGGTCGGATCGTGCGGGGTCAATTCCACTTCGACCCGGTCGCCCGGCACCAACCGGACGAAATTCCTCTTCACGACCCCCACCAGGTGAGCCAACACTTCCTGGCGCGTCTCGAGCACAACCTTATAGATCGCGCTGGGCCGCTCTTCCACTACCGTGGCCTGAACCTTTACGGCCTTGTCAGTACCCACGGGCCATTCCCGGTCACCGCTATGCAGTGCTCGAAGTGCGCCGAATTGGAACCGTCCCGCGTCACCGCCGTCCAGCGGTCCTTCGATACCACCGCTTCCGGACGCCCCGCGTTGACCATCGGCTCCACCGCCAGCACCATGCCTTCCTTCAGCCGCGGATTCTCGTTCTTCCGGTCTACGTAATTCGGAACCTGCGGCTCTTCGTGAAGCTGCGTGCCGATGCCATGGCCCACATATTCCCGTACCACCGAAAACCCGTTCGTCTTCACGTGCTGCTCCACCGTGCCGCAAACATCGAACAGCCGGTTCCCTGCCCGCACCTGCTCGATCGCCAGCTCCAGCGACTCCTGCGTCACCGCCAGCAGCTTGCGCGTCTCCTCGCTCACTTCGCCCACCGGAACCGTGATCGCCGAATCGCCGTAATACCCGTCCAGCTTCACCCCGGTATCGATCGACACGATATCGCCCGCCTTCAATACCCGCTTCGGGTTCGGCATCCCGTGCACAATCTCCTCGTTCACCGACGTGCACAACACAAACCGGTAAGCCTCGCCCGCCGCCGGAACGTAATAGCCTTTAAAGGCCGGCCGCGCCCCGGCGTCCGCAATCATTCTCTCGGCGGCTACTTCCAGGTCCATCGTCGTGGCCCCTTCCACCGCCAGTTCCTTCATCTTTTGCAGGATCTGCCAGACCAGCAGACCGCTCCGGCGCATCTTTTCGAGTTCAGCCGGCGTTTTGCGAACGATCATGCGTTTCCAGCGTCTGGCAAATCTTTTGAAATACCTTTTGCGGCGGATCGTAGCTGGCGTCCACTTCCACCAGCGGCCTGCCCGCATCCCTGTAGTAATCGAGCACCGGACGCGTCTGCCGCTCGTACGCATCGAGGCGCCCCCGGATCACCGGTTCGCTGTCATCCTCCCGGATGATCAGCGGTTCGCCGTCACGGTCGCACAGCCCGGCTACCTTCGGCGGCTGGGAGGCGATGTTGTACAACGTTCCGCAGCGGGGACACTGCCGGCGTCCCGTCAACCTGGCAATAATTACATTGTAATCAACCGCGAGGTGAATCACCACTTCGCGTACCCCGCGCCCGTCCAGCCACCCGCCCAGATGCTCGGCCTGCTGCATCGTCCGCGGATACCCGTCCAGCACAAAACCGTGCGCCGCATCCGGCCGGCTCAGCCGCTCCTCCACCATCCGGCTCACCACTTCGTCCGACACCAGCGCGCCCGACTGCATGGTCGCCGCCACCGCGCTGCCGGATTCGCATCCCTTCCGGATCCGCTCCCGCAGCATGTCCCCGCTCGAGATGTGCGGCACGCTCCAGCACTGCGTCAGCAGCCTTGCCTGCGTCCCTTTACCGGAGCCGGGTGAGCCAAACAGAACGATCGCCTTCACAAATCTAGAATGTGCTCCGGCGTCCCCGGATACGGCCGGAGCGCGGAGTGAACCCTTCATAATGTCGCATGATGAGCTGCGCTTCGATCTGGTTGATCGTATCCATCGCGACGCCCACCACGATCAGCAGCGACGTGCCGCCGAAGTAGAAATTTACGTTCAACCCTTCGAGCAGGGGGCGCGGAGCCACCCGGTCCACCCAGTTCCCGATCAGCGGCAGGTGATTCAGCTTGATGCCCGAAATCATGATGTCCGGGATCAGGCACAGAATCGACAGGTACAGCCCGCCCACCACCGTGATCTTCGTCAGGATGTTGTTCATGTAGTCGGCCGTGTTCCGTCCCGGACGGATGCCCGGGATGAACCCGCCGTACTTGCGCATGTTGTCCGCCGCCTCATTCGGATTGAAAATGATCGAGACGTAGAAGAAACAGAAGAAAATGATCCCCGCCACGAAAAGCACGTAGTACAACGGCTCGCCGTGCGCGATCGATTTCAGGGTCGTCGACAGCCAGTTTGTGTTCTTCACCCACGCCATCAGCGCCAGTTGCTGTGGAAACGCCAGGATCGACGAGGCGAAAATCACCGGGATCACACCGCCCGCGTTCACTTTGAGCGGCATGTGCGTCGACTGCCCGCCCATCACCCGCCGCCCCACCACGCGCTTGGCGTACTGCACCGGTATGCGCCGCTCGCCCCGCTCCACCAGGACGATGAAAGCCACCACCGCGATCATCATCACCAGCAGCACGACCAGCGTGATCGCGCCCCATTCGTGCGTCACAAACACGTTCTGGTAGATGTTCTGAATCGCCAGCGGCAGCCCCGTCACGATGCCCGCGAAGATGATCAGCGACATGCCGTTGCCCACGCCGCGCTCGCTGATCTGCTCGCCCAGCCACATGATGAAGGCCGAACCGGTGGTTAGCGAAAGAATCGTCAGAAACACGAATCCGAAGCCCGGATTGATCACGATTCCCTGCCCCATGGCCATCAGCCCCTGCGCAATCCCAAAGGACTGGATCACCGACAGAATCACCGTCAGGTACCGGGTCCACTGCGTGATCTTGCGCCGGCCAAGCTCGCCCTCTTTTTGCAGCTTCTCGAGCGTCGGCACCACCACCGTCATCAACTGCAAAATGATCGATGCCGTGATATACGGCATGATGCCCAGCGCAAACACCGTCAGCCGCCGGATATTGCCGCCCGCAAACAGGTCGAAAAATCCGAAGATCGAGCCTGCCTGGGCCTGGAAAAACTGCGCCCATGCGGTCAGATTGATGCCCGGTGTGGGGGATCTGGCTGCCCAAACGGTATACAGCCAGCAGGCCCAGGGTAAAGAAGACCCGTTTGCGAAGATCGGGGACGCGAAAGATGTTCGCGAACGCTTCTAAAAACTTCATGGTTCCCTTCGATTCCCGGCGCTACTCGCTCGCAGCGCCGCCGATCACCTGCGCCACGCCGCCGGCCTTCTGGATCTTTTCCATCGCCGATTTCGAGAACTGGTGCGCTTCCACAGTGATCTTCCGCGTCAGCGTGCCGGTGCCCAGAATTTTCAGACCGTCGCCGGTCTTCTTGATCACGCCGAGCTCGATCAGACGGTCGGCATTGAAGCTGTCGCCTTCGAGCTTCTCGAGCCGCCCGAGATTCACAATGGCAAACTGCTTCTTGAAAATGTTGGTGAATCCGCGCTTCGGAAGCCGCCGGTGCAGCGGCATCTGGCCGCCCTCGAAGCCGCGCTTCTGGCTGAATCCGGTGCCGGCGTGCTGCCCCTTGCTGCCGCGCGTCGCCGTCTTACCGTGCCCCGAACCCATGCCGCGGCCGATGCGCTTGCGCTCTTTCTTCTGCCCGGCCGGGGGTCTCAATCCGCTGAGGTTCATAATTTCGTCTCCTGAAAAGCAGCCCGCGCCGGGCTAGTCCACAATCTCCAGCAGGTGCGGAACTTTCTTCACCATGCCCCGGAACTCGGGCGAATCCGGCCGCTCCACCACCTGGTTGAGCTTGCGCAGCCCCAGCCCCTTCACCACCCGCTTGTGCTTTTCCGGAGTGCAGATCGGGCTGCGAACCAGTTTGATCTTGATCTTGCCTTCCATTACAGCTTCTCCACAGGCACGCCGCGCATTTCAGCCACGACATTCCTGTCCCGAAGCGACTCCAGCGCCACGATCGTCGCCTTCACCACGTTGTGCGGATTGCGCCGCCCGATCGATTTGGTCAGCACGTTCGGAATCCCGCAGGCCGTGATCACCGCCCGCACCGCTCCGCCCGCGATTACCCCCGGCCTTCCGGCGCCGGCTTCAGCAGCACCTGGCTGCTGGCGAATTCGCCCAGCACGCGGTGCGGAATCGTCGTCTCCAGAACGTGAACCTTGCGCAGTCCCTTTTTGGCGGCTTCGATCCCCTTGCGGATCGCCGACGGCACTTCCTTCGCCTTGCCGACGCCGTAGCCCACCACCTTCGCCGACGGATCGCCAATCACCACCAGCGCCGAAAAGCTCAGGTTCTTGCCGCCTTTGACTACCTTGGTCACCCGGTTGATCGCCACCACCTGCTCTTTCAGGTTCAGCGTCGCCGGATCGATCCGTTTCACGATTGCCATGAGTTAAAACTCCAGTCCCGCGGCCCGCGCCGCATCCGCCAGGGCCTTGATCCGCCCGTGATACACGTAGCCGCCGCGGTCGAATACCACGCTCTGGATTCCCTTTTCCTTGGCCCGCTCGGCCACCAGTTTGCCGATCGTCTTGGCCGCCGCCACATTGCCGCCGTTCGTCTTCCGCCCTTGTCCACCGACGAGGCC
>CAWIJL010000008.1:0-104637 GCA_963836405.1 uncultured Solibacteraceae bacterium | reverse complement strand
GACCGCCGGATCACCCGCCGCCCGCATGAGCCGCTCAACCTCGAACGACGCATACCACTCCTGAAGCCGCTGGTGTTGAAACGGGGATCCGTCTTTTCCTCCGGGCTCAGCGCCGGACCGAACGAGCAAATGATGACTGACTAGCGCGTCCAGAATCGTCGTCGGCTCAGGGCGGGTTCGTGATCTGACCCTCGGCGGAAAGGTGATCCTCGACCTGCTCGAGGGCGGCGCACGCCCGGCGGTTACCGATCGTCGTATTCGCTGCGCGGGTGGCTTCGACAGCGACAGCTGTGAGCATTTCCGGGTGAAACCCAAAAATCACCGCGCGCAACGCCTCGGCTTTGTCCGCCGCCCGTTCATGTTCGCCGATGAATAGACGCAGCACCTCTTCCTTGGTCGTCGGAAGGGCGTCGCCTGGAATTCGAGCAAGCAGAGCTGTCAGGTACAAAGGGATTGCGACCAGTTCACGAACGCCCGCCGTTCGCCATGCGTGATCCAGAATGGTCTCGCCTTGCGCGCCGCGCAGTGCGCGCGCGATCTCGATTTGCTGGCCTTCTGCCCAGCGTGTCGATCTCAACCACTGGCCCCGAAATCGGCACATCCGACACCTGACGCCGGGTGCTGAGAACGATGCCAAGACGCGGAAAGTCTCGCTGAAGCAATTTGATTTCGCTGGTGGCACGCTTGCGGGATGCGGCGTCAAGCTCGTTCCAACCATCCACGACCAGAACGAGGCGGCCAGAATGCGCCAGCAACTTCAGGCGCTCCTCGCGGATCTTCACTAAACGCGCGACGGCGCAAGACGGATTGTAAAAGTGAGTCCGATTGTGACGACCATTCGCCTAGCGGGACGAACGCGGCAACGGCGCTTCCCTCCGAAAGAATGGCTTCCGCCACCTGAATCAGTGTCGTTGTCTTCGCCGCTCCCCGGAGGGGCGATGACAACGATTTCGTTAAACGTTTGAATCGCAGCAGCAAGGGCGGAGGCATGGAAGGCGCGGATACTGTCGCCCGAGGTCATTCTGGAGGTTGAGAGTAATCGCGTGACGTGGCCATCCCGGAGCGCCTTTGAAGGCGTTGAGATCGGCCATTGCCGCGGCGATCAAACGCACGGTGACGGACTCAAGATCGTCCTGCGCAGGTAATCCGAGCTTCTTCGATTAGCTTGCTTTCCGCCGAGTCAGGCGCGGCCGGCTCGCGCCGATTGCGGGCCCGGCGTCGGGCGCGCGGACGTCGCGAAAAGACCGCTCCTCTGCCGTCTGTTCCCATTTGCGGAGCATCTCCAACGCTGAAATGTCGATGGTCCACATCAACTTGCTTCCCATGTATCTCACAGAGCCAAATGCCATTCGACCGGTGCCGCCGCTGGTCTTTGGTGAGGGTGGAATCAAAACGAGGACCACGCGGCGAGGCAGCCGTTATGTGCGCCGCGATACCCACAATTACGAACCCATCGTCGCCGTGCGCCGCGCCCACGGTTGGGTTGTTACACTCCGGATTCGAGCAAAGATATCCCGCACGCTTCGCAAGCGTATCAATGGTTCGTTTGGTGAAATCGTCTCTCACGAAAACTTCGAATGCAAGTTATACCGCGGCCCGGCGTCGTCATTCTGTTTGGCTACAGCTCATTTCAGAACTGCGGAGAACGGGTCCTCATCGAGCCCGGGCTAGAGGACTTGAACCTCACGGGGTTGCCCCGACAGCCAACCTCAATGCTGTACGTTTGCCAATTTCGCAAACGCCCGCGCACCTTAACATCTTTGAGCCGAGCATCCCGTAGTGCCGCTATGATACGCCCTCTGGGCTAGCCAGCTCAACTCCTGCGTCAAGCTAGCGGGGTTGCCATTCCGCATGGCGGCGGTAAGGAACCGAACTCGTGAACCCAGGGCACCGATAAATGACGGGCGGCCCGCTACGGGTAGGCGGAAGGAGCAGAAATTCCGAGAGCTTCTGCCTCCTCGCGCGGGGCGACCACGGTTCAGTTGCATATGAAGTTGCTGCTCTTTAGATTCTGCCCTTGTTGGGGAAACGATGCGAATGGTTGCTTCCGCACGGGTCGGCAATCGAGGCTGAGGTCACCCTCATTACCTGCTGTTGACGCTCGGGGCAAGATGGAATTCCGAGTCGGGAAGGAGTGCTCGTATCGGCGCACGGTTTATCGCCACCCGAAGGAAATTCCGAGAATCATTGCCCATACGCTTAAACTGAGCATTCCGGAGACGTGGCCAATCTCTGTCGGCGCTAATCGATTCCCTGCGACCCCAGGCCTCAAGTGCTACAGTAGCTGCTACAGTTCGACCCGAGTATTGGGGACTTTTCGTGACGTCTGCTGTCGCTGGAGTCGCCGCCGTATCCGGCAGCATCACCGCAAATGGCTGGAATAATTGGGAAAACGTTGAAAAGGAATGGCGGGGACGACGGGGCTCGAACCCGCGACCTCCGACGTGACAGGCCGGCGTTCTAACCAACTGAACTACGTCCCCGCGTTGTCACGCAGATGATTTGAATGTAACACGAGCCACAGCCCGCCGCCAAAGGCGCCGTCAAAAAACTCCTGCTAAGGTGTAGGCATGAGGATACGCGCCGCTGCCCTCGCCGTCTCGCTGGCCGCCTTGGCCGCCTGTGCCGGGAGCCGCAAAGCCACGCCCGAAGAGGCCAGGAAATTCATCGATGACGCGGAGCAGAGGCTGCTACAACTGGGGGTGGACTCCTCCCGCGCCGACTGGATCAAGTCCACCTACATCACCGAAGATTCCGAAATCCTGTCCGCCAAGGCCAATGAGGCCTTCATCTCCACCAACGTCGATTACGCCAAGCAGTCCACGCGCTTCGACGGCGTCGACCTCGATCCGGTCACCGCCCGCAAATTGAAGCGGCTGAAAACGTCGCTAGTCATCGCCACTCCCATCGACGCCAAAGAAGCTTCCGAACTCACCCGCCTGATGGCCGGAATGGAGGGAACCTACGGCAAGGGCAAATATTGCCCCGGCGGCCCGGAGACCTGCAAGGATCTCGACCAGCTCAGCAAAATCATGGCCGAGAGTCGCGACCCCAAGCAGTTGCTCGACGCCTGGACCGGATGGCACGCCATCTCCCGCCCCATCAAGAAGGACTTCGTGCGTTACGTCGAGCTCTCCGACAAGGGCGCGCGCCAACTCGGATTTAAGGATACCGGCGCTCTCTGGCGCGCCAAGTACGACATGGACCCCGACGCCTTTGCCAAAGAGCTCGACCGCCTCTGGGAGCAGGTCAAGCCGCTCTATCTTTCGCTCCACGCCTATGTCCGCGCCAGGCTGCGAGCCAAGTACGGCGACGCCGTGCCGGCCGGCGGCCCCATCCCCGCCTACCTGCTCGGCAACATGTGGGCCCAGGACTGGGACAATATCTACCCGCTGGTGCAGCCCCCTAACGCCGACCCCGGCTACGACCTCACGGCCCTGCTCAAGAGGAAGAACGTCGATTGGAAGCAGATGGTGAAATACGGGGAGGGTTTCTTCACGTCACTGGGGTTCAGTCCGCTGCCCCAGACGTTCTGGGAGCGCTCGCTCTTCACCAAGCCGCGCGACCGCGAAGTCGTCTGCCACGCCAGCGCCTGGGACATCGATGCGGTGGACGACCTGCGCCTGAAGATGTGCATCGAGGTCAAAGGCGAGGACTTTTACACCATCCATCACGAACTCGGGCACAACTTCTACCAGCGCGCCTACGATCAACAGCCCCCGGCCTTCCGCGATAGCGCCAACGACGGTTTCCACGAGGCGGTAGGCGATACCATCGCCCTCTCCATCACTCCCGAATACCTGGTCAAGCTCGGCCTGCTCGACAAGGCCCCGGATCCCTCCAAGGACATCGGGCTTCTCTTGCACCGCGCCCTCGAAAAGATCGCCTTCCTGCCGTTCGGCCTGGTGATCGACCAGTGGCGCTGGAAAGTCTTTTCCGGTGAGATCACACCCGACAAATACAACGAGACCTGGTGGCAGTTGCGCCGGGACTACCAGGGCATCGCCCCGCCTCCCGGCCGTACCGAGAGCGATTTCGACCCCGGCGCCAAGTATCACGTGGCGGCCAGCGTTCCCTACATGCGGTACTTCCTGGCCGATATCCTGCAATTCCAGTTTCACCGCGCGCTCGCCCAAACCGCGGGCTGCACCGGCCCCCTCAACCGCTGCTCCATCTACGACAACAAGGAGGCGGGCGCCAAACTGAATTCCATGCTGGAACTGGGCGCCAGCCGTCCCTGGCAGGAGGCTCTCGAGAAGATTGCGGGCACCCGCGAAATGGACGCTTCCGCCATCCGCGACTACTTCGCGCCTTTGCAGAAATGGCTCGACGAGCAGAACCAGGGTAAACCGGTCGGCTGGTAGCCGGCGACCTTCGCTTCGGCCGGCTTCCCGTCGCCGTTACGCGTCAGTCCCCGGAAGGCACGCGGATAGCCCCGGGTTCCGGAGCTTCCGAGGGCCTGTCGCTTCCCGACCGGCCCACGAAAACAAACGCCACCAGCACCAGGGCGGCGATGGCAAACAGCGTATCGCCGGGGACGCGCAGCCAGCGCAGGGTCTGCATGTACGGCAGGCCGAGAAACTCGGTGCTGCGCGCATACCAGTAGCCGTGATCCACCGAAGCCCAGGTTTGCGCCAGTCCTACCGGGAGAAGGCTTCCGACGCACATTGCAAACAGCCCGCCGTTCATGCCCCAGAAGGAGAAGCGCAGCCAGTTTTCCTTCCATTGCGCGCGCGGTTCCATGGCTCGCAGGCAGACCAGCATCAGCCCCATGCCCAACATGCCGTAAACGCCGAAAAGCGCGGCATGACCGTGCAGCGGCGTGGTATTCAGCCCTTGCATGAAGTACAGAGCGATGGGCGGATTGATCATGAACCCGAACAGTCCCGCGCCCACCATGTTCCAAAACGCCACCGACACGAAGAAGTAAATGGGCCACCGGTACCGCCGTACCCACGGGCTCGAATTTCCATGGCGCAGATCCTCCATGGCGGCATAGGCCACCATGGTGAGCGGCACGACTTCGAGCGCGCTGAAGACCGATCCCCACGCCAGGGCCACGGTCGGAGTGCCCGAGAAGTACAGGTGATGGCAGGTTCCGATAATGCCGCCGGAAAGAAATATGGTGGCCGACAGCAGCGCCGATTTGGCGGCAAAACCCGGACGGATGAGTCCGAGCCGCGTGAAGAAGAAAGCGATCACGGTGGTGGCGAAGACTTCGAAGAAGCCCTCCACCCACAGATGGACCACCCACCACCGCCAATACTCCACGATGGTCAGGTGGGTGTGCCGGCCCCAGGTGAGGCCGGCGCCGTAAAACAGGCCGATAGCCCCGGCGGAGAGCAGAAACAGGTAGAGCAGGTGCTTTTGTTCACCGGCCACTTTGAGGGCCGGCCGGGTTGCCCGAATCACCAGGAAGAGCCAGATCAGCAGCCCCGCAAACAGCAGAATTTGCCAGCCGCGGCCCAGGTCCACATACTCATAACCCTGATGGCCCCAGAGGAACGCGTTGGAGTCCGAGAGCTTGTTTTGAACGCTCATCCACTCGCCTGCCAGCGAGCCCACCACGATCAGGAGCAGCGCGCCGAAAAGAACGTGTACGCCGAGGGCCTGGAACTTCGGCTCCTTTCCGCTGATGAGCGGACCGATGAACAGGCCGGCGGCGAGCCAGGCGGTGGCAATCCAGAAGATCCCGATTTGCACGTGCCAGGTGCGGGTGACGCTGTAGGGCAGAATCTCGGAAATCTTCAAGCCGTAAAACGCATCGCCCTCCACGCCGTAATGGGCCGTAACTACTCCCATAATGATCTGCACCAGAATTAATCCCGATACCACCCAGAAATATTTGAGGGTGGCGCGCTGCGAGGGCGTGGCAGCCCAGGCGCCCAGCGGATCCGTGGCCGGAACCGGGTCGGTGGACTCGACCGCCTTCTGCGAGGCATACCACCACACCATCGCGCAAATTCCCGCCAGCAGCATGATGATGCTCACGCCGGTCCACATCAGCGCGTCCCCGGTGGGGCGGTTGCCCACCAGCGGCTCGTACGGCCAGTTGTTCGTGTATGTGACGGTGTCGCCGGGCCTTTGCGCGGCGGCGGACCAGGCCGTCCAGAAGATGAAGCCGGCGAACTGGCGCATTCGTTCGGGAGTGGAAACGCTGCCCGGGGGAATCGCATATGCCGGCGCACCATTCATGAAAACGCCGGAGAAGTGGGTCAGGCAGGATTCGAAGGCCCGGGCGCGGATGGGACTGATGAGGATGGTGTTGCTGGCCGCATCGTATCCGTTATGCCGGTACTCCTGCTCGAGACGGCCGCGGAGCTTGCCTTGATCTTCGGGCGAGAGCTGGTCGTACGGCTTTCCGAATTCGCCGTTGCCCCATTCATTCAGGATGAACGTGGCTTCGCGGTGGAGCCAGTCCGCGGTCCAGTCCGGAGCCACATAGCTGCCGTGTCCCCAGATGGAGCCCACTTCCATGCCGCCGAGCGCCTGCCAGACATTCTGCCCGCGGCCGATGTCGCCATCGGCGACAACCACGGCACCGGCGGTGTCGGCGACCCGGGAGGGTAGGGGTGGCATCTGCTGATAGATGCGAGTGCCGATCCACCCCAGAACCGCAAAGGAACCAATCAGAACGACGGCGAAACTGAGCCACAGCTTCTTCATTACTCACCCTCCTTGGGAGACTGAGTAGAATTCTATCGGCATCCGACCTCGTCGCGCGTGACTTATGTCACAGAACGGCTTGGGCCCGGGTCAGAGCAGATCTTCGCGGCCGCGTTCCTCGAGCGCCCGCACCACATCGCCCACGTTCTGCGCGCGGTCCCTGGAGGCGATCAGCAGGGCGTCCGGCGTATCCACCACAATCAGGTCCCGGACACCCAGCAGGGCCACCATCTTGCCCCGGGCATCCACGAAGTTTCCGGAGGCGTCGATGACCACGCCGCCGCCCGCTCCCGCATTGCCGGCGCCGTCGCGCGGCAGCAGTTCGAACACCGCGTTCCAACTGCCCACGTCGTTCCACCCGAAATCGCCCGCCGGAATCCCACTGACCCTTTTCGCCTTTTCGAGCACCGCGTAATCGATGGAGATGTTCTCGCACAGCGGAAAGGCCTGCTTCAGGTGCGAGGCGAATCCGCGCGTGCCAAAACGCGGCAGTGCAGCCAGCAGAGTGGCGGTCTTCGGCAGGTGCTCGCGCAACTGCTCGAGCAGCGCCTCCGCACGCCAGAAAAACATGCCCGAATTCCAAAAGAAATTACCCGCCCGGAGATACCTTGCGGCGCGGCGGCGGTCCGGTTTTTCGTGGAAGCGCCGCACCGGCGCAACTGCCTTGCCGCCCGCCTGCGTACCGCGCGGAAACTCCACGTAGCCATACCCGGTCTCCGGCCAGCGCGGCTCGATCCCTATCACCATCAACTCCCCCGCCGCCGCGAACTTCAACGCCGACTTCACCACGGCGCGGTATTCGACCGGCCGGCTGACGACGTGGTCGGCCGGGAACACCCCCATCACCGCATCCGGATCGATCGAGCGCAGAATGCACGCCGCCAGCCCGATGGCAGCCGCCGTGTTGCGCTGTGCCGGTTCGGCCAGAATCTGCCGGCCGGGTACTTCGGGCAACTGGCGCACGATGGTGTCGCGCAAATGATCGTTGGTCAGCACCCAGAGCCGTTCCGGCGGAATTACCGGAGCCAGCCGGTCCACCGTGGTTTGGATGAGCGACCGCTCTCCCACCACATTCAAAACCTGCTTGGCGCTCCGTCTTCTGCTTCGCGGCCAGAATCGGGTACCCCGTCCGCCTGCCAGGATGAGGCCGAAATGGTGTCGATTCATTATTTCAACGGATATCCGTGGATCAGTTGGAACGTCCGCTTCCAGCGGGTCTTGGTGGGAAAATGCGTGATCAGGTCGATCAGGTGGGGGATGGAGACGGTCGGACTCGCCAGCTCCTCGGTAGGTGCGTCGTACGACCAGTAGATGATCAGCGGCTTCCCGATAATGTTCTGGCGCGGCACGAAACCCCAGTAGCGGCTGTCCAGCGAAGAGTCGCGGTTGTCCCCCATGGCGAACACAAACCCCGGAGGAACAATCACTTCCCCCTCCTTGACGTGGTTCATCAGCATATCCACCGCCGGCTCGGAAACGTGCACGTTGGGGTCGCTCGGAAAGTTGTCGCGGTAACTGTCCAGGTACTCGGTCTTATGGTAAACGTACGGCTCGTCCACCGGGTGTCCGTTCAGAACCAACTGCTTGTCCACCAGTTTGAGATGGTCGCCCGGGATCCCGATGGCCCGCTTGACGAACGTCTGCCGGATGTCGATCGGGTAGCGGAAAACGATGATGTCGCCCCGCTTCACGTCCTGGTAAGGCAGGATGTGCCTGGAAACCGGGCCGTACGGCGAATAGGCCAGTTTATCCACCAGCAGGTGATCGCCGATCAGCAGCGTATCCTCCATGGAACCGGTGGGGATCACGAAGGCCTGCACCAGGCTGGTGGTGCCGAACAGCAGAAGGATGATGGTGACGGTCCACTCGGCGATGAAACCGCGCTGCGAATGCTGGTGATGGGACTCTGGGGGCTCTTCGGTTTCCCGCTCCTCTTCCACCACTATCGTGTCGGGCGGTTGTACCGCGTCTTGCTCTGGATCCACAGCTACTTATTCTACCGGAAAGCCTGATATCCTGTTCCTGCTTGAGCACCCCCGCCACAATTCCGGTTTCCACGGCGCCCACCCGCAACCGCGGAGTTCTCCTTGTGTTTTGTTGCACTTTGTTTGGAGCAGCCGCGCAATTGCTGTTGAAAATCGGCATGGCCCATTTCAGCCCGTCGTTGCCCGCCCTGGTGACCAACTATCCCCTGATCGCCGGATACGTTCTCTACGGCATCAACACCCTGCTGCTGGTGCTCGCCCTCCGCGACGGAGAACTCTCCATGCTGTACCCCATCATCGCCTTGACCTACGTGTGGGTGACTCTGCTCTCCTACACGCTTCTCGACGAGCCCCAGAACGGCTACAAGAACCTGGGCATCGCGGTAATCGTGATCGGAGTGGCCGTCCTCGGCCGGGGTGGACGCAAGTGAGCCCGCTCATGCTACGTTCCATGGCGCTCGTATTCGGCGCCTCCGTAGTCGGCTCGTTCGGGGCTGTTTTTCTGAAACTGGGCGCGCCCCGCACCGGCTCGTCCATACTCAGCTTCCTGAATGCGCGCCTGGCGCTGGGCGTGGCGCTGTTCCTGGCGTCCTCGGTGTTCTACGCGTTCGGCATTCGCGGAGGGCAGCTTTCCGTCCTGTACCCCATGGTTTCGCTGGGCTACATCTGGACCCTGCTCTGGTCCCGCATTTTTTTCAAGGAGCCCTTCACGCGAACCAAGTTCGTCGGCCTGGCCCTGATCCTCCTGGGCGTCTTTTTCGTCGGCCTCGGAAGCCGGTAGCGGCGGCGCCGGACAAACTACCCCTCAGCCGTGAAAAGGGTTCCCCGCCCGAATCGATTTTCCGGATCCAGACGCCGCTTCACCGCGCGCATCGCTTCCAGGTGCTCGGGAGCGTATTGCAGCTTCAGCAGGTGGGCCTTCCGTTTGCCCAGCCCGTGTTCGGCCGAAACCGTTCCGCCCAGGCGCACCGCCTCGCGGGCGAATTCCTCGAGCAGGCCGGTCGCATGCCCGGGATTGGCCGGGTCCGAAAAAAGATTGATGTGCACGTGCGCGTCGCCGAGATGGCCGAAAATCACGTACCGGCCGGGAAATTCCTGCTCCAGGCGGCGCCGGTAGAACCCCAGGATGTCGCGGCTTCGCGCCACCGGCACGGCATAATCGGTGTTCATCTTCATGGCGCCGCTGCGGCGCACCCGGTCGTTCACCAGTTCGGCCAGCGAGTGCCGGAATTTGCGGAACCGCTCGCGGTCCGCCGCCGAGAGGGCGAACCAGGAGGCTTCCGCCAGCGCGCCCGCGGTTTCGATTCGTTCCAGCCAGCGGTCGATCTCCGGATCGTCTTCGCTTTCGAGGTCCTGGTCCACCAGGATCGCCGCGTCCGCTTCCATCGGGATTTCGGAATAGCGGGTGCGCAGCAGGTCGAGCGACGGCCGGTCCATATATTCGAGCATGCGCGGCCGGGCCTGTTCCCGCCATTCGTCCGCGGCGTCCAAGGCGGCATCGCTGGAACGAAAAAAGATTACGCCGGCCAGCACGGCCTCAGGAGCCGGCAGCAGTTTCACGCGCGCCGCGGTGATCGCTCCGAGCGTTCCTTCCGACCCGACGAACAGGTCCACCCAGTCCATGCCGGGTCGTAAGAGGTAGCCCGCCGTATTCTTCGTGACCGCCGGAAGCGGAACCGTCCCGGGGTCGAAATCGATCGCCTCGCCGCGGCGGAATTCACGGATTTCGCCCCCGGCCAGCACGACGCGCAGCCGCTCCACCCAGCGCCTGGTGGAACCGTAGCGGAAACTGCGGGACCCGCTGGCGTTGGTCGCGATATTGCCGCCCAGCGACGAGCCGGTCTCGGTGGGGTCGGGCGGGTAAAGCTGGCCGGACTGGCCCGCCGCGGCTTGCAGGTCCCGCAGCAAAACGCCGGCCCCCACTTCCGCGTACCCCGGCCCGACGCGCAAGTCCGTCAGTTTCTCGAGCGACACCACCCATCCGCCTTGCGGGACCTTGCCGCCGGTGACACCCGTGCCCGCTCCCGCGATGGTGACCGCGGCCCGGGCCGCCGCCGCTTCCCGAATCGCCGCCGCCACACCCTGCTCGTCCGCCGGCACGATCGCCCGCTCGGCCGAGCCGCGCAGTCCGGAGGCGTCTTCCAGGTAGGTGGGCGCTATACCTCCAGAATCACCGGCATGATCAGCGGCCTGCGCGCGGTCTGCTTCACGATGTGCCGCTTCAGGTCGGCGCGGATTTTTTCCTTCATCACGCCCCAATCCGTTTTCTCCTCCTGGTTGGAACTCTCGAGCGTTTTGGCCACGATCTGCCGTGCCGTCTCGGTGAACTCCGGCCCCTCCGCCCCCGCAAAGCCCCGGCTCACGATCTCCGGCGCGTTCTCCATCCGGCCGGTTTGCCGGTTGATGGCGATGATCGGCAGCACGATGCCGTCCTCGGACAGGTGCCTGCGGTCCCGAATCACCACCTCCTGCACCACGTCGTCAATCGATCCGGAATCGATGCACACCCGGCCCACCTGCACCTTGCCCGCCTTGCGCGCACCGTGACGGTCGATTTCGAGCACGTCGCCCGACTCCATCACGAAGGTCTCCTCGAGTCCGGCGAACCGCAGGTGGTCGGCAAGCCGCGCGTGCTTGGAAAGCTGCCGGAACTCGCCGTGGATAGGCATGAAGTAGCGCGGCCGCACCAGGTTCAGCACCAGCTTCATCTCCTCGATGCTGCCGTGCCCGGAGACGTGCAGGGGCGGATTCATGGACCCGTACAGCACGTCCGCGCCGCGCCGGGCCATGTGATCGATCATCCGGAAAATGGCCTTTTCGTTGCCCGGAATGATGCGCGCGCTCAGAACCACCGTATCGCCCTTTTCCACCGACACGTGCTTGTGGTTATCCACCGCCACGCGCGCCAGCGCCGACATCGGCTCGCCTTGCGTTCCGGAAATCAGGAACGCCACCTTATCCGGCGAGAGGTCCATCGCGTCCTGCGGCCGCAGCAGGATGCCGTCGGGAATCTCCAGCAGCCCGAGCGAATGCGCGATCTCCGTTACCGACACCATGCTTCTGCCGATTACCGCTACGCGCCGGTTGAACTCCTGCGCCAGGTCCAGCACCAGTTGAATGCGGTGAATCGACGAGCTGAAGCAGGAGACCACTACACGCTTCTCGGCGCGGTTGAAGATCTCTTCCATCCGCGGCCGCACGGCGCGCTCGGATTCGGTATATCCAGGCCGGTCCGAATTGGTCGAATCCGAGAGCAGCAGCAGCACCCCGCGCTTGCCGTATTCGGCCAGGGTGTGCAGATCGAAGAGCTCGTTATCGGTCGGGGTCGGATCCACCTTGAAATCGCCGGTGTGGATGATGACGCCCAGCGGCGTAGTGATCGCCAGCGCCAGCGCGCTCACGATCGAGTGGGTAACATGAATAAACTCGACCTTGAAGGGACCGACCTCAACTATCTGTTTCGGCTTGACTTTGATGAATCGAGGCTCCTCCGGAAGGTCGTACTCCTCGATGCGCCGGTCCACCAGCGCCAAGGTGAAATCGGTGCCGTACACGGGCACGTCGATCTCGGTCAGAAAATAGGGGACCGCCCCGATGTGGTCTTCGTGGCCGTGCGTCAGGACTACGCCGCGGACCTGCGCCTGGTTCTCTTTGAGGAACGTGAGGTCCGGCATCACCAGATCCACGTCCGAGTAGTTCGGGTTCCGGGAACATCATGCCGCAGTCGACGATCAGTATCTCGTCGGCATAGCGGAAGGCGATCATGTTCATCCCGAACTCACCCAGTCCGCCCAGCGGAATTATCTGCAACTTGTTTTCGCTCATTCGTTTTCGCTCTTAACGGTAACCTGCTGCTTGAAGTTCGAACAGCTCGGCGTATCGGCCTCCCAAAGCCAACAGTTCCTGGTGCGTGCCCTGCTCTTGTATGGCGCCCCCGGAAAGCACCAGGATCCGGTCGGCCATGCGAACGGTGGAAAAACGGTGGGAAATCAGAACCGCCATGCGCCCCCGCGTCAGGTCGGCAAAACGGCGGAAGACCTCGTACTCGGCACGGGCGTCGAGGGTCGCGGTCGGTTCATCCAGGATCAGAACCTGGGCGTCCCGCATGTAGGCGCGGGCCAGCGCGAATTTCTGCCACTCGCCGCCCGAAAGATCCACTCCGCCTTCGAACCGCCGGCCGACCATCTGATCGTAGCCATAGCGGCAGCCGGTCCACCAGCGATTTTGCCAGGCTCTTCCGCGCCGCGCTCTCGATGCGCGCCTCGTCGTAAAGAGCTTCGATTTTTCCAAACCCAATGTTCTCACGAACAAACATGTCATACCGCATGTAATCCTGGAAGATTACGCCGACCTCACGACGCAAGTCCTCCACATCGTATTCCCGAAGATCCACCCCATCCAGCAGGATGCTCGGCCGGCGGTCGGATCGTAAAGCCGCGCCAGTAACTTGACGAGCGTGGTCTTTCCAGCTCCGTTCTCGCCGATTAATGCCACTTTCTCAGATGGATGCAGGCGAAAGTTAATGCCTTGGACGACCTGCCGGTCGGAGCCGGGGTACGCGAACGACACGTTCCGGAATTCAAAGCCCTGCCGGATGGGGCGGGGTGCCGGAATGGAATCCGCGCTCGAGCGGATGGTGGGCTGCATTTCGAAGAACTCGAACAGATCCTTGAAGAAGACGGCCTGTTCGGAAATGTCGTTGAAGCTGGACAGCAGGCGCTCGATATAGGAGCGGGACCGCGAGAAGGCGCCCGTCAGAAACGTCAGCGTCCCTATCGTGATCGCCCCGGTGACGGCCTTCATTACCACCAGCACGTAGGCGCCGTAGTAGCCGCCCGTCGAGATCAGGTTCAGGCCCGAACCGACAACCGCGCGGTGCACCGCAAGGCCCTTGTTTTCCCGGTAGATATCTTCGGAAATCTCATAATACCGTTTAGACAGGTGCGGCCCCAGCCCGAAGATCTTCACTTCCTTCGCGCTGCCGACGCTGGCTCCCAGCGCCCGCAAGTAATCGAGTTGCCGCCGGTGCGGCGTCTTGCGGTAGAGGGCCGAATAAGCGAGGGTACTGAAATGCGTTTCTCCGAGAAAAGCCGGCAGGACCGCGGCGAACAACAGCAGCATCAGCCACGGAGAATAGACCATCAGCCCGGCCGAGAGCGTCAGCAGACTGACCGTGTCCTGTCCAACGCTGAGGATCGAGGCGAGCAGCCCGAGGCGTCCCGTGGTCTGCCGCCGCGCCCGCTCGAGCTTGTCGTAAAACACCGGGTCTTCGAACGACGCCAAGTCGAGCGCCGTGGCATGCTCCATCAGTCGAACGCTTACCTGGTTGGTAAACCGATCGCCAAGCAGGCTGTCACATAAGGTATTGACCCGACCCAGTACGTCGCTCGCGACAGCCAGCCCGAATTCCAGCGCAACCAGCTTCCAGATGACTCCCAGATTCCCGCTTCCTCGCGAAACGGAGGCGACCACGGCATCCAGGATGAGCTTGGGTACCCAGAGGAGCGCCAGCGGCAAAAGAGCCCGCAGAAACCGCAACACGACGCTGGCCACCACCAGCGGGGGACTGGTTTCCCACACCATGCGGAGCAGCGGCCGTACGTTGCGCATGGACGAGAGCCGGGTGCGCCATGTCAGCTCCGGAGCGCGCTTCGGCGGCACGGGTGGGTGCATAGTGTACAGTATAACTGTATTATTTTGCTATCAAATAGAAATGCTCACCCCGAGAGGTGAGCATTCTTTCCCTGTTCTACCAGGGTGATGTTCGATGGGAGAATCAGTCTCGACGGAATCGCAACCGCCAAAACTTTGTAGTTGGATATTATTTCCCTACGGCTCTCAAGTCAAGAAAAAATCCGGCAGCGTCCGCGACGCCGTAAACCGCTCCAATCGGGTAACTTGCGAGACTGTAGTTTTTTGCACACCTGGGCCGGCACCCCCTAAAACCCCTTTTTTTACCCCGGAATTTCAGTCTAACCCGAACAAAATTGGACGTTTGTGTCATCACCCTAGCGATTCTCGAGATGCAGGGTGATCATGGCGTCAGCCTCGCCGGCCGGCCGGCCGCGCCGCAGCAGGGCTCGCACACCGCCCACCGCGAGCCCGGACACGGCTGAAAACGCGAGCAGTATCCCAATCAAAACAAAGACGTTTATGATCAGGTCCCCAATGTTATCCCGGCGCGTGGGAACGTACTCGTCGCGAGTGATCTCCGCCTGGTACCGCACCTGCCCCAGCACCCGTTCCGCGAAATCCGCATCCGGCGGAGCCAGCGCCACCGCCACCAGCGGGCCGCTCCGTTTCACCATCGCTCCAGGCACTTTCTGGAACTCGGGAAGCCGCTGCATGGCGATCTGCGGGGTCGGATAGTTGAAAATCGCCAGCGTCAGGTAGCCTTTGTCGTTGTGAAAAACGCCTGCCTGCGCCTCGGCGCCCATGTGAAATGCGGCCATCGAGGGCGCGATGGCGGGCACGAACCGCGCCAGCGCCGCCGGTCCCAGGATGTACCGCTCGCTGTTGGCCACCAGTCCGGTGTCGGGAATATACCCCGCCAGCACCGGAAACGACGTGACGTCCACATGGTTGAGCGAGCCTTCCACCGCGTCCAGTTCTTCCTTGGACGGTTTGTAGCCGCTGAACCGGAGCAGGTAGTTGCCGTGGAGCACCAGCAGGCTGTCCTTGGTTTCGGCGGCGTACTTCCCCGCCCTGGAAGGCTGGGCGTCGGCCGGCCGCTGCCATTGGAACGCCGCCAGGCCGCCGGTGGTGTCCTGCAACTGCCACACGGTGGCGGTGAATTTGGAGTTTCCTCCGGCGTAAGCGGCCGATTCGGAGTTCTTCAGGCCCATCTCTTCCCATACCGGCCGGTCGGACAGGGACGGGGATGAGACGGGGCCCCGCTCGAAGGCGCCGATGGCATCGGGCAGAATCGCGGCGCAGGCCAAGCCGGGCAAAAGGAGGGCGGCAAGAAAGGAATTCATAGATCTTCTTCGATTTAGACGCCGCCGGAGCGCGAGTCGATACAGATCGCCGGGTTCACGCCCCGTGGCACTTCTTGTACTTCTTTCCGCTGCCGCACGGGCATGGATCGTTGCGGCCCACCTTCTGACCGGCTACCACCTGCTTCGGCCCATCGCTGCCATCGCCGCCAAAGTGAAGTTCCGCCAGTTCCCGCTCCTTCTTGCGCTGGATGTTGCGCGTGAAGTCCTCCATGCTGGCTTTGGCCGCCTGCCTCTGCTGCTCGGACGCGTCGGGACGCTCCGGCTCCTCCATCTCCTCCTGTTCTTCATCGGGGAACGGCATGGGCGGCGGCCCGCCCGCGCTCACCTGAAGGAAGAACAGGAAACGGACCGTCTCGTCCTCGATCCGGTCCATCATGGCGGTGAACAGCTCGTAAGACTCCTTTTTGTATTCGACCAGCGGATCCTTCTGGCCGTAAGCCCGGTTGCCGATGCCCTGCTTCAATTCGTCCATCGACAGCAGGTGGTCTTTCCACTGGTTGTCGATCACCTGCAGCATCACGATGCGCTCGGTCTGGCGCATCACGTCCGCGCCCACCAGGTCTTCCTTTTCCTGGTACTTCTGCTTCAGGTGCTCGAAAATGTGGTCCGAGATCTCGTCCCGGGTCAGGCCGCCGAGTTCGGCAAGATCGATTTTGGCGCCGAACTGGCTCAAGACGTCGTTGCGCAGCGTGGCGAGGTCCCACAAGTCCGGGTGCTTGTCGTCGGGACAGCGCATATCGAGGAACTGCGCCACGATGCCCTGCACCATTTCGAGGATGTGCTCCTTCTGGTCGATGCCCTCCAGAAGCTGCCGCCGCAGGCCGTACACCGCCTGCCGCTGCTTATTGTTGACGTCGTCGTATTCCAGCAGGTGTTTGCGGGCTTCGAAGTTCTGCGCTTCCACCGCCTCCTGGGCCTTTTGAATGCGCCGCGAGATCAGCTTGGACTCGATCGGCACATCCTCTTCCATGCCCAGCCGCAGCATCAGGTTCTGCATCCGCTCGCCGCCGAAAATGCGCAGCAGGTCGTCCTGCAGGGAAAGGAAGAATTTCGAACTGCCGGGGTCGCCCTGGCGGCCCGCGCGCCCGCGCAACTGGTTGTCGATGCGCCGCGATTCGTGCCGCTCGGTGGCCACGATCACCAGCCCGCCGGTATCGGTCACCTGGTCGTGTTCTTTATCGGTCTGCTGCTTGAACCCGTTGAAGATCTCCTCCCACACGTCCAGCCGCACCCGGTAAAACTGGTCGTGATGCGAGAAGTAGAAGAAATCGGCGTCGGCGACATATTTCATGTCTGCCGGATTCAGGCGCTCCGCCACCTTTTTCTTCAGACACTCGTCCTTGGTCATAAACTCGGGGTTGCCCCCAAGCAGAATGTCGGTACCGCGGCCGGCCATGTTGGTGGACACAGTCACTGCCCCGCGCCTGCCCGCCTGCGCCACGATCGATGCTTCCCGCTCGTGATTCTTCGCGTTCAGTACTTCGTGCCGCACGCCGATGCGCTTGAGGATCCCGGAGAGGCGCTCGGATTTCTCCACCGAAATCGTGCCCACCAGCACCGGCTGTCCGGATTCGTTCAGCCGCTTGATTTCCGTGGCCGCGTTGCGGAACTTCTCGTCCTCGGTGCGGTAAACGACGTCCGGGTTCTCCTTGCGGATCAGGGGCCGGTTGGTGGGGATCACCACCACGTCGAGATTGTAGATCTTCTGGAATTCCGCCGCTTCGGTTTCCGCCGTACCGGTCATGCCGGACAGCTTCTTGTACATGCGGAAGTAGTTCTGGAAAGTGATGGTGGCCAGCGTCTGGTTTTCACGCTGGATCTTCACCATTTCCTTGGCTTCGACGGCCTGGTGCAGGCCGTCCGACCAGCGGCGTCCCGGCATCAGGCGCCCGGTGAACTCGTCCACGATGATGACTTCGGGCCCTTCGTCGCCGTCCTTGACCACATAGTCGCGGTCGCGCTGGTAGAGCACGTGCGCGCGCAACGCCTGCTGCACATGGTGGTTGAACTCGATATTGGCCGGATCGTACAGGTTGCCGAGATTCAGCAGCTTCTCGACCTTGAGCACGCCCTCCTCGGTCAATGCCGCGGACTTGTGCTTCTCGTCGATGGTGTAGTCGCCGGTGGTGTATTTCTCGCCCGGCTCGCGGCCCTCGATCACCTCGCCGCGGACCAGCTTCGGAATGATGCGGTTGACCTTGTAATACTTGTCGGTGGACTCCTCGCTGGGGCCGGAAATGATCAGCGGCGTGCGCGCTTCGTCGATCAGGATCGAGTCCACCTCGTCCACGATGGCGTAGCTGTGCGCACGTTGGACGCAGTCTTCGATCCGGAACTTCATGTTGTCCCGGAGATAATCGAAGCCGAATTCGTTGTTGGTTCCGTAAGTGATGTCGGCGGCGTAAGCTTCCTGCCGCTCCTGGTCGTCCAGGTCGTGAACGATGACGCCCACCTGAAGTCCCAGCGATTTGTACAGCCGCCCCATCCACTCCGAGTCGCGTTTGGCCAGGTAGTCGTTGACTGTGACGACGTGAACACCCTTGCCCTCGAGCGCGTTCAGGTAGCACGGCAGGGTGGCCACCAGCGTTTTTCCTTCGCCGGTCTTCATTTCGGCGATCCGGCCGCGATGCAGCACCATGCCGCCGATCAACTGCACGTCGAAATGGCGCATGTTCAGGAAGCGCCGGCCGCCTTCCCGCACTACGGCGAAGGCTTCGATCAGAAGGTCGTCCAGCGTCGCACCCTGGGAGAGTTTCTCTTTGAATTCAATCGTCTTGGCGGCCAGGTCGATATCCGACAGGTTGCGTATGGCCGGCTCGAGATCGTTGATCGCCGCCACGGTAGGCAGCATGGCTTTGATCTCGCGCTCGTTCCTGGTGCCGAAAAGTTTCGCCAGAATGGCATCAACAATCATGAAAAGTCTCTGCTACGGGGTAAGTCCGCAAGTACCATTTTACTCTGTAAGGGAAGACGGGCACCGGAGAAGCGAGTTAGCGGTGGGGCACCGCGAACGGAAGGCGGCGTTGGAGAGCTCCCGGCGCCGGTTCCACGGGCCTGTTCTGCCGAACGCTTTCACGTCCCCGTGGGTGACCCGTGGCAGGGGAAAAGGCTAAAACCCTGCCGCGCCACTCCCGCCGCCGCCCATCCGTCCGCGGACTGCTGCTTGCCAGCCCCCGGCCTGACGGCCTTTCCCTCCGGCCGGGAATCCGCGGGACACAACAGGCAAAACTCCCGCGCTGGCGATTAGTACTGTGCACGGACCATGCCATTGGCCGTCCTGCTACTATCTATGCATGATGGCCAAGGCGCGCCGGGTTTCGCGCCGCGCATTTCTGCTCACCTCCCTCGCCGCCGGCCAGATCCTCGCCGAGGGCACCAAAGGGGAAGTCCACCCTTCCGACGCCCGCCGCTATGCCGACCCGACCACTGAACTCGAGGTCTACCGCCTCACCGATCCGGCCTACAGCAGCATTCTGCCGGCTTATTACAGCCGCGCCATCACGCGCAACAGCAACACCCTGCTGTTCTCGTCGGACCGAGGCGACGGTTTGCAGGCGTTCCGCATGGATCTCAAAAGCGCCGAGACCCGGCAATTGACCTCCGCCACGGACCTCGATGCCAGTTCCCTGACCTGGACGCCCGACAACCGCTCCTTCTGCTACTTCGCCGGCTCCTCGCTATTCATTTCGAGCGCCTCCAGCCTGCGCGAGCGGGAACTCTACCGAATACCGGAGGGATGGGAGCGCTGCCCGGGAATGTGCGTCGGCCCGGACGGGACCCATGCCACGTTCGCCGAACGGCAGGACGAAAAGTCCCGCATCCGCATGGTCACGCTCTCACAAGGCGCCGCCCGCACCGTGTGCGAAGTGCCGTTCGTCGTCACCGACCCCGTGCCCCGTCCCATGCGCGCGCAGATCCTCTACCGGCGCGGCGACCAGGAACTCTGGCTGGTCAATTCCGACGGCCAGCAGAACCGGCAGCTCAAAACCGAAGACGGCCGCATCGGGCCCGCCAATTGGGCTTCCGACGGCAAGACTCTGCTCTACCTGAATTTTCCGGAAGACCGCACGCAGCTTCACGCCATCCGCGAACACACGCCCGATTTCAATACCGACCAACTGGTGGCCAAGACCAGCCAGTTCGCCAGCTTCGGATTCAATCGCGATACGTCGGTTTTCGTCGGGGCGAGCCTGAACAAAGCGTCACCCACGGTGCTGCTGCTGCTCCGGGTCACCCGCCGCGAGTTGACTCTGTGCGAACACAAGGCCAGCAGCGCGGAAACGGTCGCACCGATTTTTTCGCCCGACAGCCAGCGGATCTATTTTCAGAGCGACCGCGACGGCAAACCCGCCATCTACGACATGCACATCGAAAAGATGGTGGAGAAAACGGAATCGGAAGGGTAGGCCCGGAGCCTCAAAACTCCAGCACCGCAAGCACCGGAAAATGATCCGACGGATAGCGGCCGTCCTGGTTCTTCACGATCGTCTCCACCTCCACGGCGCGTGCGAATCCGCGGAAGAAAATCCAGTCGATGCGCGGTCCCGTGGTGGTCCCTCGGAACCCGTTGAACGTGCCTTCCGGACCGGATTTCGACTTCGCCGTGGCCCACGCATCCTCGAGTCCCGGAGCCAGGATTTTGTAGGGTTCCGTGCCGGTGCCCGTGTTGAAATCGCCGATCAAAATGAAGGGCACGTCTTTCGGCAATTGCGCGATCCGCTCCGCGATCAGGCGCGCGCACTGGACCCGGGCCTCGGCGTCCTCGGCACGATGCGGAAAGTGGGTGTTATATAGGTAGAACTTCCGGCCGCTCGCCTTCACTTCGAACAGCCCCCAGGTCACCATCCGCGGAAGGCTGACATTCCACGACATGCTGCCGGCCTTTTCCGGAGTCTCCGACAGCCAGAAGTTGCCCGACTCGACCAGCCGCAACACCGCGGGCTTATAAAAGACGCCCATGTGCTCGTCCGTCTTATCCCCGCGCCGGCTCACCCCGAACCAGGTGTACTCGGGCGCCTTCTCGACGAGGTACTGCCCCTGCTCGTAGAAAAGCTCCTGCGTGCCGAACACGTCCGGATTTTTTTCTTTGATGGTGGCTACCATCAGGTCGCGCCGCGCCTCCCAGCGATTCGGCCCGTCCGAGGCTGCCGGCATGCGCACGTTAAAAGTCAACACGCGTAGATTCTCCGCGGCCAAGCCGCTCGCTGCCAGCGCAATCAGGCAGGCGCTCCAAAGGGTTCGTCTCAGCATCCGAACAGTGTAACGCCCGTCGCTCAGAATTCTTCTTGCCCGCGTTAAGCATTTGATCTACGATATAGAACAAATGCCGCCCACGCACCTTGGCGAATTCGAGCAGGTGGTCCTGCTGGCCATCGTCCGGCTGGGAAAAGAGGCTTACGGCGTGCCGGTCCGCGCCGAGATCGAAAGCCGCGCGGGACGCCGGGTGACCGTAGGCGCACTCTACGCGACCCTCGACCGGCTGGAAGCGAAAGCCCTGGTGCACTCCTGGTTCGCCGATCCGACGCCGCAGCGCGGGGGGCGTTCCAGGCGTTACTTCGAGGTCACAGCGGCGGGCCTTCAGGCCTTGGCCGACTCGCGCGCGATGCTGGACCGCATGTGGAGCGGCGTCCGCCTGAAGGGGAGTTCCGATGCCTGAGCCGCCGCGTTTGGCCGAGGCGCTACTGCGCCGGCTGGTCGGAGGGCGCGATGCCGACGCCGTTGCGGGCGACCTTCGCGAAACATATTCCGCCCACGGCCCGATCTGGTACTGGGGCCAGGTGTTGAGTTGCTTCTTCATTCACTTCTCGCCGCACCGCCGCCTGCTCCCCGGGCTCGGCATGGACTTCGTGTCGGCCATCCGGCGCATCCGCCGCAATCCCGGCTATTCCCTGCTCGCGATGCTCTGCCTGGCGCTGGCGATGGGGGTCAACACCACGCTGTTCAGCTTCCTCGACAGCATGTACCTGCGCCGGCTGCCGGTGCCGGACGCGGAACGGCTGGTGCAGATCACGCGCCAAACGGCGCCGTTCTGCGATCTGCGTCAGTTCGTCGGCTTTCAGCGACAACCTGCGCTCGGTCGAAGCGGCCGGAGCCTTGACCGCATCCGATGCGGCCGTCATCGGACGCCAGAGCGTGCCCGCCAACATCGAGATGGTGACGGCCAATTTCGCCGGCGTGCTGCGCGTGGGCGCCGCCGCGGGACGCTGGTTCTCGCCCGGCGACGACGCCTTCAGCGCGGACCCCGTGACCGTGATCGGCTACCGATTCTGGCAATCGAAACTGAACGGTGCCCCCGACGCGGTGGGCAGCAAAATTAGATTCACGATCGCGACTACCGCATCATCGGCGTGGCGCCACCGGATTTTCACGGCGTTCTGCCTCCCTTCTCCGTGGACTTCGTGGACACCGGCCGCCAGCATCTTTCCGAGCGGCGCCGGACCGCGCCTGAACCTGATCGCCCGCCTGGCGCCCGGCGCGACGCCGGACACCGTCGCGGCGGAAATGCGCGTGTTGTCCGCTTCGCTCCGCACCGCCGAGCCGCGCAACGCCAACCTCGCCAGTCTCCCCGTCGTCAAGCCGGCGCAGGGCTTCATTGCCAACCGCAACCTCTTCCTGCCGCTGGCCCGCCTGCTGGCGGCCATCTGCGGCGCCGTCCTGTTGATTGCCTCCGTGAACGTGGCCAACCTCCTGCTCTCCCGCGCGGCAGTCCGGCAGCGGGAAATGGCGCTGCGGCGCTCGCTCGGAGCCGGCTCCTGGCGCCTTTTCCGCGAGACCCTGGTGGAAGGGCTGGTGCTGGCCTCGGGCGGCCTGGTTCTGGGAATCGCCGCGGGCTATTGGAGCAGCCGCGCCATCGAACTGGCGCTGCCGTCGGTGCCCGTGAGTTACTATCGCGGCATCCATTTCGGCATCGACTGGCGGGTGGCGCTGTTTCTTTGCGCCGCGGGAACTCTGTGTGCGATTCTGTTCAGCCTGCCCCCGGCATTGGCCGCCGCCCGGCAGCTTCATCCGGCGTTGCAGGGAGAGGCGGCCCGGCGACGATTCCGCCAGCGCGAAGTCTACTCGCTCGCGCAGGTGGCTCTCTCCCTCGCGTTGCTGATTGCGGCCGGGCTGCTGGTCCGCGCGCTCGATCGCGTCCGCCGCATCGATCCCGGTTTCGCCACCGACCATCGCCTCTTCGTCACCGCCCGCGCCATCCCGAAGGACCCTCAACTTTCCGCCCAGGCGTGGACCGACGCGCTCGACCAGGCGCGCGCCCTTCCCGGAGTCCGCGGCGCAACACTCGCTTACGGCGCGTTTCCCGCCACGGGCGCGGGCTGCGCGGCCAAAGCGGAGGCCGAAGCCCCGGTGAGCGTCAATCAGGCCCGCACCATCCGGATCGATATCGTCGAGCCCAACTACTTCGCGCTGATGCGCGTTCCCATCGTTCGCGGCCGCGGCTTCGATGTCAACGGCGGCGCCACCGCCACCCCCGCCGTGATCGTCAATCGGACCATGGCGGAGCTCTATTGGCCTGAACGGGAGCCGCTCGGAAAGAGGCTATGGCTCGGGTGCAGCACTGCCGACCGGAGGATGGGAGAGGTCGTCGGCGTTGCCGCGAACACGAAGACCTCGGCCCTCGACGAAGATCCCGCTCCGGTCTTCTACGTGTCCCGCCTCCAGGAGCCCGCTCACCCCTATTTCGCGCTGATCGTCGAAACCGAAGGCGATGCGCGCGCCTGGACCACCCCGCTGCTCCGCATCGTGCAGCGCAACCACAACCTCGAATACTTCGAAGCGCAGACGCTCGACGAGGCCGTGGGGAAATCTCTCTGGCTGATCAAATGGCAGGCGGCGTTGCTCGCCGTATTCGGCCTGCTGGCGATCGTGCTCGCCACCATCGGATTGTATGGCGTGGTGGCCTACGCGGTTTCCCAGCGCACGCACGAGATCGGCGTCAGGATGGCGCTGGGCGCAATGCCGGGAGACGTGCGCTGGATGATCCTCTCGCACGGCTTGCGGATTACCGTTTTCGGGGTGGGCGCCGGGCTGCTGTTGAGCGCCGCCACCGTGCGTCTGCTGCGCGGATTTCTCTACGGCCTCAGCCCCTTCGACCCCGTCGCCTTCGCCACCGCCAGCCTCGCCTGGGTGCTGATCGCCATGCTGGCCAGTTGGTATCCCGCCCGCCGCGCCACGCGCGTGGACCCTTTGGCCGCGCTGAAATACGAATAGCCGGACCCGATCCTACCGTTTCCCGGCCACCAACTCCACCGTAGTTCCCGCCGAGCCGAGAGGCACGACAAAGGCCCCGCGCTCCAGCGCCAGCTTGTTCGCCGGCGCATATTTTCCAACGCCGTTCACCGCCGCCGGCTGCTCCACGCGCAGGCGCGCCGACCGCGTGAAGCGCGTGGCCGCCGCCAGCGCCACCCGGATCGCGCCCGTTCCGGGATGATATTCCACGCGTTCGATGCGGCCCGAGTCGAGCGTCAGCCACAGCCCCGCGGGCGCCAGGTAAACGCGCGAATGGAACGAGTCGGTGGGCGTCACCGTCACCTTTGCGGACGCAGTCTCCAGGTTCGCGCCGAAGGCCAGCCATCCGAACACCGGGTCGTTCACCACGTAGGCTGCCGTATTCAACGCGTGCCCGAAGAAATTCTGCGCGTAATCGCCGGAGATCGGATCCGGCTTCAGCGTGTCCGGGAACGAGTGAAAGGCCGCCGACGCGAAACCCTCCCTGTCGATGTTGGCGATCGCGCCCATCTGCCCCGCAAAGCCCACGCGCAGCAGGTACAGATCGTCGGGATGGTCGCGGAACTCGCTCAGCACGGGAATCGCGTTGAGTCCCGACCCATAATGATGCAACTGCCGCTCGATCCGCCGGATCTTGCCCGCATACTGGAAATCCCAATAGCGGCGGGCGCTGCCGTTATACCCCCAGTGCGGAACGGCCGGCATGTAGGCCAGGATGGCGTCCAGGGTCACCCGCGCTTTGGCCGCGTCGCCGAAGTATTTCGTCCATGCGTAGACCTCTTCCTGCCCGGTCGAATCCCACGGCATCTCGCTGCCGAACGGATAGGCCAGCCGGCTCCACACCTCGGCCCGCTTCTTCATCCGGTCTTCGAGATCCGCCGCCTGCTCCTTCCAGCCCTCGCGCTGCAAATCGCGCAGGATCTCTTGAAACACCGTGCCTTCCATCTGCCCGAACTGCGCGTACTGCCGCGCCAGCGTGGTCATCGCCACCGACGTTTCGTAGGCGTTGGTGAGATACCACTCCCACGGACGATTGGTCACGAGGCCGCTGTGATTCCGCGCCAGCCGGTACATGACCCAATGCAGCGCCGCCACGTGCGGATAATCGTACGAGCGGTCCACGGCTTCCGTCGCGGCTTTGTTCCAGCTCGTCCACGTGGTCCAGTTCCAGCCGGGACGGTAATAATCCTCAGGCATCCGATCCGGCTGGTAATAGAAGAGGCTCTTGCGGACGCCGAATTTGCGCGGCCCGTCGGAATATTGCAGCCCGCCCCACAGCACCTTGTCGATGAAGGTCTCGTACTTCTCCACCTGCCCTTTGTCCGGCTGCCCGAGCAGTTTCATCGCGCCGGCCAGCCAGATCGAACCGCCTTCGTCGCCGAGTCCCGCTACCCAGGCTCGCGTATCCTGGGTCACGATCCGGTTCTCTTCGCGGTCGTAAGTCATCACCGAAGGACTGCGCTTGAACGGATCGTCCGGATCTACGAACCACTGATTCGTGGTCAGGAACCGGCCCAGGTCGCGCACGGCTTCGGACTCGGTCTTGGTAACCGTGTAGTGGATGGCCTGTTCGGTTCCGTCCTCGTAAGTCACCAGCAGGCGGGCGCGGCCCCACGTCCTGCCGCGCACGTTGTAGGCATTCCACCCATCAGGCGCCGCCGCCGCGGCGGTCACGGCGATGGAGTCGCGCGGCTCCACTGCGAGCGATGCCACTTTTTTGCCGTACTTCAGGAACAGCCGGGCCTCGACATCTTCGGGCAGGATGTAGCCTGGAATGCCTTCGGCCACCGGGCGCCCGGCCGCCGCCAGCGTGCTCTCGATCTCGCGAATTCCGGGCGAGAGCACGAACCGCAACCCGTAGGTCCGGCTCTCGCCCGGCGCCAGCGTCAGCATCGTCGGAGGGTTCCAGGGGGTCGCGTTCTTCCATTCGTTTTCGGCCCACGCGCGGCTGTGCACCATCCAGTCGAAGAAGCCCTCGAAGGTGTTCGACCGCGGCGTGGGATCGGTGAAGATGCGGGGCATCGCCACCCCGCGCGGAGCCTGGGCGATCGGATTGTAAGCTTCGAACGGCGTCCGGCCGTCGGGCAGCACCAGCAGGGCCGGACCGTGCCCGCTCAGCCGCGTCACCTGAAGGTAGCCCGCGTCCATGCCGATGTACGGGTCGGAGAAAGAGCACACGGCGTGCGCCTGGTCGAGCGAACGGCCGGTAAGCACGTTGTTGAACACCATGGGGAGCCCGAGCGCGCCCACCTGCACCGCTTCGGAGGCGCGGTTGGCGATATCGAAGCGCAGCACCAGCGCGCCGCGATCGAGCAGCCACGAGCGGGTGACCTTCAGCGGGATGTCGGCTGGCAGCGTGGGCGCGAGGTCGGCCGCCGCCAGCACGCCGCCGGCGCCGGCAAGTTCCGTCACCGCGGTGCGGGATTGCGCCGTCGAGTAGTCCGTCCACGGCCCCGCGCCGCCCTTTCGCAGGCGCAGGTCGAGGTCGCCCAGATGGTAGTAGCCGTTCTGCGAGCGCTCCACCAGCAGGTCCGCGGGGGTGAAGTCGAACCCCGGCGCCGATTTCGGTTCGAGCGCGGCTACCGTCTGCGAAGATCGGACCAGCTTCAGCCGGAAGTCCGGGCGTTTCGAACTCCATGGTCCCGGCGGCCAGCATCGGTCCGGGCGTGGGCGCGGGCCGCTCGCCGCGTCGTTGCGCGAGAAGCAGCGCCGCCGCCAGCGCCGCCAGCGGCAGAATCCGGATGAGCCTCTGTAGACGAAATGGCAACGGGCCTTCCTTCACTCGTCAGGCTATCACTTGAGGCAATGGTGCTTCACTTCAGGTCTTTGACGATCTTGTCCCGGGGCTTGAGGACCAGCGCCTCCGCGCGCTCCGCGTACGCCTCGTACCCGGAATTGCGCGCGAGGAAGACGCCGTTCCGCTCGGATTCGTCGATCAGGAACAGCAGATATTTTCCTGGCGGGACTCGGAACATGAACGTTCCATTGGGCGATTGAGCGAAATGGGGTTGAAACCCGCTACGCTCCTGCGAAGCGAGCACCGCCAGCTTGCCCACGATGTCGGCCACCTCCCCTTGGATCTTGCCGGAGATCTCGGCAAGGCCCGAGCTGAGTTGCAAGGTGAGGGGCATCCCCGCGGCGCCGCTGCGCACGTCCAGGACAGCGCCATCCATCGGCACCGGGCCCAGCACCGTGGACTTCACGTAAGCATTGGGCCAATTAATATTGACCGTGTATCGGTCGGGCGCGACGTTCTGGAGTACGAACGTGCCGTCCTCCTTCATCTGCGCCGGGCGCACTCCCATTCCTCCGTCCATTGCCATGAGCGAAATCATGCGAGGCATCATCGTCGGCGCGGGCCGTGGCGCGCCGCCGGTACCGGTGCGGGGCATTTGCGGTACGGGCGGCCGCGCGCCCTCGTCTTCATAGACCACCTGGCCGGTAATATCGAACGGAGCCATCAGCGTCAGGTCCACGTGGTCCACGTTGGCCGTATCCACGTCGATCTCGACCGGCGCCGACCGCGGCATGGCTTGCATGTCCCCGCCAACCATCCCAGCGCCGGAAGAAGGGTAGGCGGTGGCGCGGACGCTGTAATGGCCAGGGTCCACCCCCCAAACTTCGTAGGTTCCGTCCGCCTTGACCATCCCGCCGCTGCGCGAGCTTTGCGGCTGCCCGAGAATTACGGTGGCCCGGTATCCCGGCATGGCCCCGTGGATCCGGCCGCTCACCCGAACCAGCGGAGTCTCGATGAGCCGGATCTCCATCCCGCTCGATTCGGCCCCTGCCCGCACTTCGACGGCGGGCGTAGCTTTTCCGGCAAGCACGTTGGGATAACAGGTGGGTGAATAGTGCGCCTCCTTCGTGCCATCGGTGCGTACTTCGGGTGGAAAAGACATCCCGGCCGTTTGCGCCGTGCACAGCCGGTACCGCCCGGGCGCGAGACCGCCGACGCGAAAGCGGCCCTGCTCGTCCGTGGTGGCTTGCCCATTGGCCGTGGCGCCGTTCGCCGAAACGGTGATGCCCTCGGCAGGCTCGCCGGCGCCATCGAACACGCGGCCGGTGATCGCTCCGGCAGGAAGCAGTTTGAACGTGAAGTCGCTTTTGCTGTCCCCGGGCCGTAGGGTGAGGAACGTTCCCCTGCCTCCCGCGGCGTTTTCCACCGGCATCAGAAAGCCGGGCTTCTCCGCCGCAAAGCCGTACCCGCCAGGGTCCATGCCGGTTATGGCAAACTTGCCCTCCGCATCGGTGAGCGCGCCGTAATTCCTGGGCTGGCCGCCCGCCACCGGCGTTGCGCCTCGCAGGCTGACGTGCGCGCGCAGCACCGGTTCGCCTGTTATAGCGTTGGTCACGACACCCTGCACGGCGGCAGGCTTGATTTCAGCCGAATTCTGCGCGAAGGCGGAAACCGCAATCAAAATGAGCCAGCGGCTATTTCCCATTGGCGGCCTCCCCTCCAGCCACTCGGAGATCGCGCGTGATGCGGTCTCCCTCATGAATCTCGAGCTCCGGAGCGTGCTCGAAGAGCAATTTGATCGCTTCTTCCGGGTTGCTCGAAATATCGAGAATATTCACCGCGAACAACCGGTACCTGCCGGGCCGGACGGCCTTGATGGTGAAGGTTCCGTCGGCGGCCGCCCTCGGCGGTTCCTCCCTCACCATCATCTGCGGATCGTTCGAGAGAATCACAAACGCTCTTGCGTCTTTGAGCGGCTGCCCCTCCGCATCGAGGACCCTTCCCGTGATGCGCGCGCCATTGCGGCTCACTACCACGCGGACCCGCGCGCCTTTGGCCCCGCGGCCGAGATCGAGCACGCGTTCCGGAACGTCCACGCCGTCCAGTTGAATGGAGGCGACGTAGCCGTCTTCGGGCAGGCCATCCACACCCACCCTGTAGCGCCCGGCCGGCAAAGCCGCGACCCGGAAAGCGCCGTTCCGGTCTGTCTCCCCGGTGTACGCGCGGCCGTCGATGGGGCTTACGTTGGAAAGCCGCACGACCCATTTTCGCGAAGGATCGGGAGGAGATCCGGCGATTTCGAACGTACCCGCAAGATCCTCCGGCCGCGCCAGCCGCAGTTCGATATTGGAGACGTCGCCGGATTCGACCGTGATCGTTTCGGTCTGGCTGCTAAGTTCGGCGGGCGGCCCGGAGCGTGCGGAGAGACGATATTTTCCAGGCTCCACGCGCGGGATGGTGAAGTGGCCGTTCTGTACGCCCGCCATGCCTCGGATGCCCCCCTCCGCCGATTCCAGCATCACGCGCACAGGGGCGCCTTCCGTGTTGCCGCTCACCGTACCGTTGACCGAGAGAATCCTCTGACGCACCAGCCGGATATCGACGCCCGAAAGCTCGCGGCCGGCCACCGCCTCCACAGGGGCGGCGCGCTCCTTCACGGCCGTGTCCGGGAAATAGGTGGTTCCATAGGCGGCATCGGAGGTGCCATCGGTTCGGATTTCCGCCGGCCCATTCGAAGAGAAGCTGCGAGACTGCGCCTGGATGTAGTACTTGCCCGGCGCCACCCCCAGCCGGTACTCTCCGCGGTCGTCGGTCGCCGTGAAAGGGGACCGAAGCGTGACCCTTTGCATCGCACCGCCGGAAACGGGCGCGGCCGAAATTGAAACCTTGGGAACCGGATCGCCGAATTCGTCCAGCGCGCGTCCGGAAATGATTGCCACCGGCGCCATCTCGATGCTGTAGCCTGAAATCCGCTGCCCCGGCCTTGAGAGAAACCGCCGGCCTTGCGACCGATGCGGTCCGGTGCAGAAACCTGTACAAAGCCGGCGCGCTCGCAAAGCATCAGGTAGCTGCCGGCGGGCATCGGATCGATGGAGAACCGGCCCTCGCGATCGCTCATCGACCCGTACACCGCCGTTGGTCCCTGACGCTGATCCGGATCGATGAACAACAGCCGCATATGCACGCCGCGCAAGCGGCTGCCGGGTTACCGATTGGATCGCGACGCCTTCGATTCCGCTCTGCTGCGCCACGGCGGCGGCGGAAAACAGAAGCGCCAGGCAAAGACCCTTCATGCCCGTAAGTCTCGTAGGCGGGCGCGCCGGAGTCAAGCCCGGTAATTGTCCGCGCGCCAGTTCTGCACCGCGCGCTTAATGGCATCGGGCTCCAGGTTGTCCTTGGCCGCGCGCTCCGCCAAAGCCGGGAACTCCTGGTCGGAAGCGAAGCGCAGCGCCACCACCTGCCCGACGGACAGCCGTTCCGGAAGCACTTGGCCGGTGAGCGCGTAGTGCCTCAGATTTTCATCGGCGCGAATGGCGCGGTCCTGAGCCTTCAACGCGAAGATGCGGGCAAACAGCGCAATCGCGATGGCGGCGGCCGAAAGAACCACCAGGAGAGCCGCGCTGTACAGCCGCTGGTGGTCGCCAAGCGAGAGCCACAGGTTGACGCAGGAGCCGATGAAAGTGAGGAGCAGGATGGGAATCAGAATCCGGTGGTACGCGGTGACGAAGCGGCGGTGATTGGCATAATTCTGTGGGGCCATCGTCCTACTATAGCCGCGCGCGGCGGGAAGAGGCCCCGCGCACCCGGAAAAGCTGCATGGGGTACGTGCTGTTCCGCTTCGGATTGTCGCGGTCGTAAACGATGCAGATGGCATCGCCCACCGGTACCGGATTCCGCGACGGGTCGCTCTTGCCGGTTCCGATGGAGCCGTTCAGCAGCGGAAATTCGTAGTGCAGATACTGTCCGTGCTTGGCTCTGGAGTGGCGCACGACGATTCCCGGCGCCGGCCGTCCTTCGGAGAGCAGCCGGTGCGCCCTCCGGACCGCCCAGACGAAAACGCCGGCCAGCGCGATCAGGCCGCTAGCCGGGAGCAAGGCCACCCAGGCCGGGGGCCCGGCCGTGCTCCAGTCCACCGGACGGCTGCGCGCCGGGTCGGACGGTACGAACCGGACGGTCAGCGGCTGCCCTTCCTTCAGCGTGTTCCAGATGCTGCGCGGCACCCTCGTGCTCGACCGGTAGATGCTGCCGTCGAACTCGAACTGGTACGCGGCAAACCGGCTGCTGTCCTTTCCGCCGCCGCGGTAGAGCCGCGTGACTACGGCTTCCGCTGTAACACCCTCCCCGGCCAGGCGCTGCTGAAACGCCGCGCGTCCGGTCCCGTCCCGCCACAGGAAAATACCGGCCGCGATGCCGCCCAGAACCAGCAGCCCCGACAAAACCAGCAGGGCGATTCCCCCGGCGGCGATCTCTACCTCCCGCGGGCCCGGGTTCGCCAGTTCGGCCGGCGGTTTCCAGTGGCGGAGACGTTCCGCCAATTCTTCATAACGGTTCATTGTCGTTTCCACGGCCAGGCCGGCCTCCGCCCTCCGGAAGCCGGCCGCATTCGATTAAAGCACGGCGCAGCAGGAACTCGATCTGCGCGTTGAGGCTGCGCAAGTCCGCGTCCGCCCAGCGCTGCAACGCTTCGTGCGTCGCCGGGTCGAGCCGCAGCAGAAATGCCTTTCTTTCGGCCATACGCGCGCCTGGTCCCAGGCCGGCGGGGAACGCCGGCTTCACCTTCTATTGATAGAGCGTGCCCGTGTTGACGATCGGCTGGGCGTCCCGGTCGCTGCAAAGAACCACAAGCAGATTGCTGACCATGCTGGCCTTACGCTCCTCGTCGAGCGATACCACGTTCTTGGCGCTGAGCTGTTCCAGGGCCATCTCCACCATTCCCACCGCGCCTTCCACGATCTTCTGGCGGGCGGCGATAATGGCGCTGGCCTGCTGGCGGCGCAGCATGGCGTTGGCGATCTCCGGAGCGTACGCCAGGTGGCTGATGCGGGCCTCGATCACTTCCACCCCGGCCTTCGCCAGCCGCTCCTGGATCTCGTCCCGCAGCCGGTGCGCGATGTCGAGCACGGACATGCGCAGGGACATCTCGTTTTCCCCATGCGAATCATAGGGATAGCTGGTGGCGAGGATGCGCACCGCGGCTTCGCTCTGCACATGCACGAAGTGTTCGTAGTCGTCCACCTGAAAGACGGCTTCGGCGGAGTCGATCACGCGCCAGACCACTACCGAGGCGATCTCGATAGGATTCCCGTCCTGATCGTTCACCTTGAGCTTGCTGCTTTCGAAGTTGCGGATGCGCAACGACACCCGCCTGCGCGTGCTGAAGGGATTCACCCACCACAACCCCTGCTGCTTCAACGAACCTTTATAGGTGCCGAACAACTGGACCACGCGGGCCTGGTTCGGATTGACGATCGTCACCCCGAAGCAGCAAAACACCGCGACGGCCAGCACCAGTACCCAGGCCGCCGCCGCCCAACCGTTCGCGTCTTTCGCGGCCTGAATGAGCATCACAATCGACAGGATCGAGAGGGCGATAAGGAACAGGAGCATCAGAATACCGGGCAGGCCCTTGATTTCTTTTTCCTGGATGATCATGTTTTTCTCCTTGTGATGTCACGATGATATCACTTTGATAGCGGCCGTCAAGGGGAATCGTAAGCGGCTGCTGGCGGCCGACTGTCGGAAATGCGGACAGTCCCGTCGGAAATCGCAACACCAGTCCAAGTCCTTGATTCGATTAGCCGTTGTGGAATTTCCCTCTATGCGGCCGTTGACAATTTCAACGCGACCCCCACTGTCGAAAAATGCCCCTCCCCAACCGCTTGATTCTACAACAGATAAAAAGATGCAAAACACCACTTTTTGGCACTTCCCGTGCCCTTACAGGAGGCGAGGAAAGGAAGGCATCAAATGACAGTCCCACTCGTACTCGCGACGTTCCTGGTTTTCATCGTTCTGGACTATTTCCTGAACCGGCGCAAGGTCATCCAGACCGTTTCGGCGGAGGCCCCAAAAGCAGTCCCGGCCATCTTCGGCGGCGACTATGTGGACGGATTCCAGGTTCCCGAAACCGTTTCTTTTCACCCCGGACACAGCTGGCTTGTCCGCGAACGCAAGAATGTGGTCCGCATCGGCGCCGACGAGTTCGCCGCTGCCCTGCTCGGTAAGATCGAAAAGATCGAGTTGCCCAAGCCCGGCACCTGGATTCGCCAGGGGCAGAAGGTCCTGACCTTCTACCGCAACGGCGAAAAGACCGAAATGGTCTCTCCGACCGAGGGCGAAGTGATTGGAGTCAATTCCGACCTGTTGTCCAACCCCACAGCCGTCCGCAAGGATCCGTACGGAAAGGGCTGGCTCGTGTCCGTCAATGTTCCCGACGAGGAGAATACCAACCGCAACCTGGTCCCCAAGAGCCTGGTGCGTGGATGGATGCGCGAATCCGTGGAACGGCTGTATGCCCGCCAGCCCGCGCTCGCCGGAGCCGTAGCCGCCGACGGCGGCACCCCTGCCGAAGACCTGCTTGCCGGCCTCCCCGGCCAGAACTGGAAAGAAGTAACCGGTGAATTTTTCTTGACCTCCTAGGTCCGGACTGTAAAGTTTTGCTACACTTTGTGGTTCATTTTTGCTAAAACAAGAGTTGAGGGTCTTTATATGTCGAAAGCGATTTTATACGACAGTACCCTCTGCGTCGGATGCAAAGCATGCGAAGCAGCTTGTGCCGAGCGTTGGGGCCTTCCCTACGACGACAAAATTGCCGCGGAAGAAATAATTTCCGCGCACAAGCTGACCACCATTGAAACGCACGGCGAGAGGTTCTCCCGCCGGCTTTGCATGAACTGCACGCAGCCGGCCTGCGCATCGGTATGCCCGGTGGGTGCCATCGAAAAAACCTCCCTGGGACCGGTCGTTTACCACGCAGACCGGTGTATGGGGTGCCGCTACTGTATGCAGGCGTGCCCCTTCCAGGTACCGTCGTACGAATGGTCGAGCCGCCTTCCTCAAATGAAGAAGTGCGATATGTGCTACGACCGCCAGAAGCAGGGCAAGGATACTGCCTGCTCCGAGGCCTGCCCGGTTGGGGCGACCAAAACGGGCGACCGCGATGCATTGATCGCGGAAGCGCGCCAGCGGATCGCGGCACAACCGGACCAGTATTTCAACAGGATTTACGGGATTTCCGAAGTCGGCGGTACCTCCGTGTTCTATCTCTCGGCGGTGCCGTTCGAACAGATCGGGTTGCGCACCGGCGTTCCGCAGGAACCGCTGCCCGAAACCACGTGGCGCGTCCTCGAAATGCTGCCTGACGTGGTCTCCACCGGAACCGTCCTGCTGGGCGGCATCTACTGGATTACCAACCGTAGGGCGGAAGTCTCGAAGGCGGAGGGCGGGCACAAATGACGGTGCGAATGCCGAAACTGACGGTGTGGCGCGTAATCTTCGCGGCCATCCTGGCAAGCGGGCTGTATGCCACTTACCTGAGGATTGTCTATGGTTTAGGCGGCGCCACCAATCTCAGCGACAAGTTCCCCTGGGGCCTCTGGATTTCCTTCGACGTGATGTGTGGCGTGGGCCTGGCGGCGGGCGGCTTCACCCTGGTCGCCATCGTTCACATTTTCAATATCGAGAAATACAAGCCGGTTCTGCGCCCGGCGGTGCTCACCGCTTTTCTCGGCTACGTGCTGGTGGTGGTCGGGTTGATGTTCGACCTGGGCCGGCCGGACCGGCTCTGGCACCCGCTGGTGATGTGGAATCCGCACTCCGTCATGTTCGAGGTGGCCTGGTGCGTCACCCTGTACACCACCGTCCTGTTCCTCGAATTTCTTCCGGTGGTCTTCGAAAAATTCGGCTGGCACAAACCGATGGAATGGATTCACCGCATTTCCGTGCCCCTGATGATTCTCGGCGTGCTGCTTTCCACGCTCCATCAGAGTTCGCTCGGTACGCTTTTCCTCATCGTGCCCTCCAAGCTCTATCCGCTCTGGTACACACCGCTGCTGCCGCTGATGTTCTACATCTCGGCCATCGCCGCCGGCCTGGCCATGACGATTTTCGAAAGCTGGCACAGCAGCCGCGCCTTCGGGCGCGCGCTCGAACTGCCGCTGCTGGCCAGCATGGCGCGAGTGCTGGCGGTGGTCATGAGCGTCTACCTGTGGATCCGCTTCCTCGATCTGTTTCACCGCGATGCGCTCCGCCTGCTGGGCGTGAACCGCGTCGAGACCTGGCTGTTCGTTCTGGAAATCGGCTTGATGTTGGTTCCCACCGTGCTGCTCTTCCAGCACCGCATCCGCACCCGGCCGGGCGCGCTCTACGCCTGCGCCGTGATGGTCGTGTTCAGCTTCATCGCCAACCGCTTGAACGTCGGCACCACGGGCCTCGAGGCCGGCTCCGGCACTCATTACATCCCGAAGTGGAGCGAGGTGGCCGTAACCCTTTCCATCGTGGCGGTGGGTTTCGCCCTGTTCCGCTTCATCGCGGGCTACTTCCCCATCTTCGAGGAAGTTTCGCATGACGAATCCGCGCAGCTTGAAGCGGCAAAGGAGGAGGACGCAGTCCCCGTGGGATGAGCTTCCGAACCAAGTTTCGATTGGGCCTGGCCGCCAAGCTCGCCGTCTGCGTGATTGCGAGCACGGCGGCCTTCTTCATGTTGTTCGGCTTCCTCAACCTGCGGATGGAACGTAGCCATTCCGAGGAACTGGTGAGGCAGAGCGCGGCGCGCGTCTCGGAAACCATTCTGCGCAGCACCCGTTACGAGATGCTGCACAACAACCGCGAGGCGCTCGAACACACCATTCAGGAAATCGGCTCCCAGTCGGGCATCCGGCGCATCCGCATCTCGGACCAGCACGGCCGCATCACCATCTCGAGCGACGCCCAGGAACTCGGCAAAACCCTGGAGGCGGCCGATGCCGCGCCCGGCGCCCGCATCCTCCAGGACAAAAACGGCAACCGCATCATGGCGGTGGTCCGGCAGATCGAAAACTCCAGATCCTGTTCGGAAGCGAGCTGCCATGTTCACCCGGCAGGCCAGAAAGTGCTCGGCGCGGTCGATGCCGACCTCTCGCTCGCCCTCGTCGACCAACAGCTTGCCCGGCACCAGAGCACCATGAAATGGTTCCTCGCCGGCGCCATCCTGTTCGGCTGCGCGGCCGCCGTGCTGTTCATGTGGGTGGCGGTCTACCGGCCCGTGAAAGAACTGATCGACGGTACCCACCGCGTGCGCGAAGGCGACCTGAGTTACCGGCTGCCCGTCCGCACCGACGATGAACTGGGGGACCTGGCCGCGTCCTTCAACCAGATGACCGAGGAGGTGGCGGGCGTTCAGGCGCATATCGAGGAGCAGGTGCGGCGCAAGACCGCCGAACTCGAGCGCGTCCACAAGACCCTGCTGAGCTCGGAAAAGATGGTGTCCATCGGGAAACTGGCGGCTACGGTGGCGCACGAAATCAACAACCCGCTTTTCGGCATTCTCACGTACGCGCGGCTGGTAATGCGGGAATTGATGAAGCACGACCTTCCCGCCCGCGACGAAATGTGCGAGCAGTTGCAGACCATCGAACGCGAAAGCAAGCGCTGCGGCGACCTCGTGAAAAACCTTCTGGCCTTTTCGCGCCAGGCGCCCAGCCATCGCGAACCGAACGACCTGAATACGGTGATCCACCGCGCGGTGATGCTGGTGAAGCACAAGCTCGAAATGCAGAACATCGAGCTGGTGGAATCGCTGGCGCCGGACCTGCCGGCCGTCGAATGCGACGGAAACCAGATGCAGCAGGTGGTCCTGGTGCTGCTGGTTAACGCCTCGGAAGCCATGCCCAAAGGCGGGCGCCTCGAAATCGCCACCGGCTTCGACACCAAAAGCGATGTCAACGTGGTGCGGGTAAAGGATACCGGCACCGGCATTCCGGCGGAAGTTCTGCCGCAAATATTCGACCCCTTTTTTACGACCAAGGAAGACAAGAGCCGGACCGGCCTCGGCCTGGCAGTTGCGCACAGCATCGTGGAGCAGCACGCGGGAGAGATCTCGGTCCACTCCACGCCGGGCGAGGGCACTGAGTTTACGATTACGCTGCCGGTTACGGCGGCGATACCGGTAGCGGGCAGGCGGTAACAACACCGGCTGTTTCGAATGGCCGGAGAGGGGCTTGGGGCCCCGGGAGAATGGAATGGCAACGGCAACGGAACCCACGTCAGCAGTACGAACCAAAGGCAGGATTCTGATCGTCGACGACGAACTGGTGGTGCGCGATTCGCTCGGCAAGTGGTTCGTGAGCGAGGGCTACACGGCCCGGCCGGCGGGCGGCGCGCGCGAAGCGCTGGAGACGATCCAGCAGATGCAGTTCGATATCGCGCTGATCGATATCAAGATGCCGGGTATGGACGGGATGGAGTTGCAGGCGCGTCTGCGCGAAGCCGATCCCGAACTGACGGTGGTGGTCATGACCGGCTATGCCTCCGTGGACACCGCCGTGCAGGCGTTGAAGCAGGGAGCCTACGACTACATCACCAAACCGGTCGATCCCGACGAGCTGTCCCACCTGGTTTCCAAGGCGCTGGAGCACAAGCTGGCACGCCGCGAAGTGGTTCGCCTGCGCGAAAACCTGAACGAGGCCTTCCCCTCCACCGAGCTGATCGGCAAGAGCCCGGCGATGAAGAAGGTGACCGAGCTGATCGAAATGGTGGCGCCTACCGAAGCCACCGTGCTAATCACCGGCGAAAGCGGCACCGGCAAAGAGGTGGTGGCGCGCGCCATCCACGCCGGCGGACCGCGCCGGTACATGCCCATGGTCACGATCCACTGCGGCGCGCTCACCGAAACGCTGCTCGAAAGCGAGCTGTTCGGCCACGAGAAGGGCGCCTTCACCGGGGCCCAGTACCGCAAGAAGGGCAAGTTCGAAGTGGCCGACGGCGGCAGCGTCTTCCTCGACGAGATCAGCGACATCAGCCTCAAGACGCAGACCGACCTCCTGCGCGTTTTGCAGGAAAAAGAGATCGTGCGCGTCGGCGGCAACCAGCAGATCAAGGTGGATTTCCGCTGCATCGCGGCCACTAACAAGAACCTGGAAACTCTGGTCAAAGCCGGGAATTTCCGGCCCGACCTCTATTACCGCCTGCACGTTTTCTGCATCGACCTGCCCCCGCTGCGCGACCGCCGCGAGGACATTCCGCTGCTGGTGAACCATTTCCTCAACAAATTCTGCCTCGCCACCAGCCGTCCGGTGCCCCAGATCTCGCCGGACTCGCTCGAACTGCTCATGCGGCACGACTGGCCGGGCAACGTGCGCGAACTCGAAAACGCCGTCGAGCGGGCCCTGGTGGTCGGCCGCGGCACCGAAATCCGGCCCGCCGACTTCTCCTTCCAGTTTCAGGCCGACGATCCCAAAGGCGGCAAGACGCTCGAGGATATCGAACGGGTCCACATCGAGCGCATCCTTCGCGAGACGCAGCACAATCTGTCGCGAGCCGCTCGCATCCTCGATATCGACCGGACCACGCTGTACAACAAACTGCGGCGCTATGGTCTGAGGTGAAACCGGTTCACCTGATTCCGCTCGGGGAGCCGTACGGCGCGCGCAACGGCAACGGTCCTCCGCCCGGGCTCGATACGTTGGAACACCTCGCCGCGGCTCTGGCCAAAGCGTTCCGGACGCCTTGCCGGATTCGCCCCGAAACCCTGGAGGTGACCTTCGCCTGGGACCAGCAGCGTCAGCAGTACCATTCGACGGCCATCCTGCAAAAACTCGAGCGGGTGTCCGACCCCGACGCTCGGATTCTCGGCGTTACCTCCTGCGATCTGTTCGTGCCCGTGCTGACCTTCGTGTTCGGCGAAGCGCAGCTCGATGGAAATTGCGCCGTGGTGAGCATGGCGCGCCTCAAAGACGAATTCTACGGCCTCCCCACCCGTGAGGATCTCCTGCGCGAGCGCCTGGTCAAGGAGGCCGTGCACGAACTCGGTCACACCTTCGGGCTGCGCCATTGCCAGGACTGGCGCTGCGTCATGGCCTCCAGCCACGCCGTGGAGCGGCTGGACATCAAGGGCGCGGACTTCTGCAAGGCCTGCCGCAAGTCGGTCTTCAGCAATGGCTTTTGGTAGGCTAGCTCAATCGTGCCGCAAGGCCCGGATGGGATCGATGCGCGCCGCCCGGTACGCAGGCACGAAGCCAGCCGCCGCCGCGATTCCGGATAGCAGCGCCACAGTTGCCGCTATCGTGAAGCCGTCGTACGTGGTGACGCCGTAGAGGCTGCTCGATGCCAGGCGCGATAAGCCGAGCGCCGCCGGCAACCCTCCGGCCAGTCCGATCCCGGCCACCACCAGCGATTCCCGCAGAATCATCCAAACGACTTCCGGCCGGCCCGCGCCCAGAGCCATCCGGATCCCCACTTCCCCGGTGCGCTGGGTTACCGCGTACGATAGCGTCCCGTAGATCCCGACGGCCACCAGCAACAGCGCCAGTCCGCCGAAGAAGGCCGAAATTCGCGCCAGCATCCGCTCCTGTCCCAGGGCTTCGTCAATTTGCTGCCGTTGCGTCTTCATATTGAACACCGGCAGGTTGGGTTCGATCCGGCGAATGGCCGCGCGAACCGATCCCGCCAGCGCGAGCGGGTCGCCGGCGGAGCGCAGCGCGAAACACAGGCGTCGCGAGCGGTCCCACGCCGCGCCATAGGAGAGGAAAACCGTGCGCGGCGGAGCCCCGCGGATCTGGTCGTATTTGGCATCTTCGGCCACGCCCACAATCTCGTAAGCCTGGTCGGGTTTCAAGCGGTCCCCGCCAACCGAAACGCGGTGGCCTACCGGGCTTTCTCCGGGAAAAAACGCGCGCGCCCAGGCTTCGTTCACGACCGCTGCCGTGCGGCCCTGCTCCGTATCGCGCAGTCCGATGCCGCGGCCGAGCACCACCCGCATGCCCATCGTCTCGAAAAACCGGGGGCCCACGCGATTGTAGTAGATCTCGTTCGGCTGACCGGCGGGAAGCGGCGGACCATCCGTCCCGGTGGGCGACGTATTGCGCCATCCGGAGAGCAGCGCCATTTGAGAGAATGTCGCGGAGCGCACGCCCGGCAGTCGCTGCATTTCCTCGAGCAGCCGGCCGTTCAGCGCGATGCCGCTCGCCCCTTTGTAGCCGCTCCGCTCCGGATCCACTTCGAACAGCAGCAGGTTCTCGCGGGTGAACCCCAGGTCCTGGCCGTCCAGGTTGCGCAGCGTGCGCACGAAGAGTCCCGCGCCGAACAGCAGCACCACGGAGATTGCGATTTGCGAGGCCACCAGCAGCCGGGCCGCGCCGCGGTGAGGAGTCGTGGACGCAGCCGATTCCTTCAACCTCGGCGCCAGGTCCATCCGGGTCGCGCGCCAGGCCGGCGCCAGGCCGAACAGCACGCCCGTCGCGACGGAAACGACTGCGGCGAACGCCAGCACCCTGCAGTCCGGACTCACATTCAGCAGTGCCGTCTGCGAATCGCCGGCGATCAATCCGAGCAGCGCGGCTCCGCCCCAGCGTGCCGCCAGCAACCCGAACGCGCCGCCGGACAGCGACAGGAGCAGGCTTTCGGTCAGCAGTTGCCGCGCCAGCCGCGCGCGTGAGGCGCCGATAGCCAGCCGCACTCCGATTTCCCTCTGCCTGGACTGCGCGCGCGACACCAGCAGCGCCGCCAGGTTGGCGCAGGCGATCAGCAGCACCAGCCCGGCCGTGACCATCAGGATCTGAAGCGGCGCGGCGAGCTTCAGCCGCATCGATTCGAAAACCGGGCTCGCCTGCGAGAGTTCGATCCGCGGCAGGCTCGGTGGAACGCTGCTCAACCCCGCGGTGATGCTCTGCCGGAACAGGTAATCGGTTTCGGCCTGTGCCTGTGCGCGCGACACCCCGGGTTTGAGGCGAGCGCCAATCGTACACCACCACCATCGGCGGTCGGAAAAGAAGACCTGGGCGGAACCGGCCCGTGAGCCCCAGGGACGCATGTCGTCGGTAGGTCGCAAGGGAACCCACAGGTCGGGCACGGCGCCGTGCAGGCCCACAAATCCGGGAGGCGAGACCCCCACAATCCGGAATGAAGTCCCGTTCACGCCGATGCTCCGGCCGAGAGCCGAGACGTCTCCACCGAACTCGCGCGACCAGAAAGAGTGGCTGAGCACCGTGACGTTGCCGGCTCCGGCGTCGAGATCGCCGTCCTCGATCGTCCGCCCGAGCATCGGTGAAACGCCAAGCACGGAGAAGTAATTCCCGGTTACCATTTCCGCATCGGCCGCCACCGCACGCCCTCCGACATTCACCGTGGCGGCATGGCCCTCGATCCCTGACGACACAAACACGAACACGCCGGCAAGGCTCCGCGCCTGGTCTCGAAACGCCTCATACGTGGCATAGGGGAGTGAGGTCCGATACCCGCTCGACGTTCTCCGCAGCGCCCCGAGGCTGCCGCCCGGACTTGTGTATTCGAAGAACACCAACTGCTCGGGATGACTCACCGGGAGCGAGCGCAGCATCACGGCGTTGAACAAACTGAAGACCGCCGTGTTGGCGCCGATGCCGAGCGTCAGGCAAGTCAGGGCCACAGCCGTAAACGCCGGACGCTTCCGCATTCCGCGAAGCCCGTAGCGCACGTCCTGTCGGAGCGAATCGAGCCACGGCAGGCCGCGCTGGTCGCGGTAGTCGTCCTTCGATTTCTCCACGCCGCCGAAGGTGAGCAACGCCTCCCGGCGCGCCTCGGCGGGAGACATCCCCCGCCGCAGGTTCTCGGCGGTGAGCATCTCGATGTGCGATTCGAATTCCTCGGCCAGATCGGCTTCGCGCCGCCTGCCGGCCAGGCTGCCGGCAAGACGGTTCCACACGCGGCGCAGCGCCTTCATCGTTCACCCTCCATCGCGAAGAAGCGGGCCATGATTTCCGTGGTCTGCTGCCACTGCCGTTTCTCGGCAAGCAGCGCCTTCCTGCCCGCTTTCGTGATCTGGTAAAACCGGGCCTTCCGGTTGTTCTCCGAAATGCCCCATTTGGAAGCGATCGAGCCCTCCTGCTCCAGTTTGAGCAGCACCGGGTACAGCGTGCCGTGATTCACCGAAAGCAGGTTCTCGCTGATCTGGTCGATACGGCGCGCGATCCCGTAGCCGTGCAGCGGCCCCATCGCATCCAGCGTCTTGAGCACCATGATGGCGAGCGTGCCCTGCCAGACCTCTTTCTTTTCCCGCATGGCGTGCTCCTCTGTTGGGATTCCCACAAGAGGATACCACGGTGTCCGCCCGAGATCCAGCCGCCTAGAGCCCGCTGCCCCAACCGGCCTGCCGCGCCGCCCGGAATGCCTCGCGGTCGCGCTTCGTTACCCGCCGCGTCTCGAATCCCGAGGCCGTACATGTTTCGAGCAACACCAGCCCGGGCCGGTGCAGCGGCCGGCGCACCACCCGGGCCGCCGCCGCAGGCACGGGTTCGCGCGCCACCGCCACATAGCTGAACTTCTCGTCTTCGTAGCCGAGTTCCCCGCCCTTCATGCGCCGGTGCAGCGACGACCGTTCCGCGCGCGCCGCAAAGTGACACCAATCCGGCGCAGCCATCGGGCAACGACACCGCGCCGGGACAGGGTGCGATCATCTGCGCGCCCAGCCGCAGCAGCGCGTCGCGCGCTTCCCGCACCACCGCGAAACCGCCCGGCGTGCCCGGCTCGATCACCACCAGCGCTGTTCGCGCCGCTTTCCAGAGCCGTTCGATGCCGCCGCCGAACTCGCCATAAGCGTACGCCGCCACCACCAGGTCGCGCTGCGGCAACGCATCGCGCGCGTCGGCGCAAACCAGTTCCGCCTCCGGCAGCCATGTCCGCGCCGCGCCGGCGAGTCCCGCATCCCGCTCCAACATCGTGAGCGCCGCCTCGGGGAAGTGCGCGCGCGCCGCCAGCGAAGCCGCGCCGCTTCCCGCCCCCACGTCCAGCACGCTCGACACCGCGCCCAGCCGCTCGCGCACTTCCGCGAGCACCCGGTGCGCCGCGGCGAACGTCGCGGGCATGCGCGTCACCAGGTAGGCCGCGAGGCTGTCGGCGCGCGTCCCTGCCGTGGGGCGGCCGGCACGATACGAATCCGACATCGCTTCGGCGGCCCGTTTCACCGGCGCGAATCCCACCGCGTCCACGCGCTCTTCAATCAGCCGCTTCACTCCATCCGGCAACTGCACACTGTTCCCCGTCCTCATCCATCATAGGAACTTCAATCCATCTCCGGTGTCTATGTAGGTGGAGGTTGACCCCACATGTCAACATCCGGACGCTTTCGCAACTGATTGCTTCAACCACTCCTTCCATCGGCGGAGGAGTGGTGTGTCTGGCGGCGAAAGCGCCATCGAAAAAGGAGGCAGCACATGTTCGAACAGTCCACTCTCACCCACGCTCCCATCGCCGGCCGGCTGTGGAGCACCGGCGCCGGTCTTGCCGGCGAAGCGTTGCTGGTTACAGTCGCCGCGCTCACGCCCATGATGCTCCCGCAGGCGGCTCCGAAGCTGCCTGTCCTGACGCACCTCGTCTTCCCTGCCCCCGATCCGCCGCCTCCGCCCCCAAGCCCTTCCGTACAGCCGCGCACGCTGCGCGCCTGGAGCAACCGTCAGTTTCGCGGCAACGTGCTGTTCGCGCCGGTGAGGCCTCCGGCGAGCGCGCAGATCCTGGTGGATAATCCCTGCCGATTTCGCAGCCGCCGCCGCGCCCGGCGGCATTCCCGGCGGCATCGAAGGCGGCATTCCAGGTGGAGTCCTGGACAGCATTCTCATTTCGCCCATCCCGCCCCTCCCTTGCCCGCGCGCGCGGCGTTGGAGCCCAGAACCGCACCCTAAGGCACCCGCCGCCCCGCCCCGCGTGCGCGTCGGCGGTGTGGTCGATCCCGCCGAGCCGGTCAGGCGTGTCGACCCCGTCTTTCCGCCCCTCGCCATCCGAATGCGCGTCGCCGGCACCGTCCGCCTCGAAGGAGTGATCGGCACCGACGGCCGTATCCGCGAATTGCGCGTGATCTCCGGCCATCCCCTCCTGGTGCAGTCCGCCGTGGATGCGGTCCGCCAATGGCTCTACCGTCCGACCACGCTGAATGGCGATGCGGTGGAAGTGATCTGCCCGATCAATGTCACTTTCCGGCTGAACTGACCGACAGGAATCCGCTCACGTTTTCCCATAGCAACTGCGGGAAACTCTTGTCGAGGTAAGAGCGGATGGAGACGTAGCATTCGTCGCACTGGTTGGTGCGGGTGAACTCCTCCACCATCCGTGCGCGCTCTTCGAGCGGGTAGCGCTGGAACTGCATGGAGCAGGGCTGAAGCTGGCCCTGGGCCGTCACCACCAGGAATCGCAGCCCGGCCTTGCAGCCCGGCGCCCCGCCGTTTTCGAAGTACTTCCGCGTGGCCTGGAGCGTGCTCGGCGAGTTCACGATCCAGTTGGTCGCATCGCGCCGCGCTTCCACTTTGTCCAGTTCCCGGTTCAGCACGGCAATCTGTTCGCTCGAACTCAGGAAATAATCGCGGCAGCCCGTCCGCCGCGCCGAGTACGCGCTGTAGCAGAGGTTCACCCCCCACTCCCGCGCCTTGTCCGCAATCGGAACGATCTCGTGCAGGTTTTCGCTGGTGATGCAGCTATTCAGCACGATGTCGTCATGCCCCAGCTTCGCCAGGCCCGGAATCAACGCTTCCAGGTGGCTGTACAGGCCCGGGTAGCCCCGGAAAGAATCGTGGCGCGCGTCCGGAAAATCGAGGCTCACCGAAAACTGGTCCACGCCCGCGTCGCGCAGGGCCAGGTATTTCGCCTCGGTCATCTCGGACCAGTTCGAAACCAGGATGGTGTACGGGACCCGCGATCCGCCTTTGATGTTGCGGACAATCTCCACCACATCCTCGCGCATCAGCGGCTCGCCGCCCGAAACCTGCACCACGCACGGTTTCAACTCCTCCATGTAGCGGCGATAATCGGACGGCTCGAGATTGCGCGATTCGTCGCGCGGACCTCCGTGGTCGCAATGCTTGCAATAACACGTGCACGCATCCGTGACTTCGAAGGAAACGACAATGGGACGTTCGGCGAGCCAGTTCAGCGACCCTCGCCCGATGATCCGGAGGGATTCGACAAGGGGTACCTTGCGCAAACTGCGATAGTAACATGAAGCATGGAGGATGACCGGAAACTGATCCAAATCGTGGATGCCGCGCTCCTCGAAGCCGCGCAAAAGGCGGGTCCGTGGCTTGTCTGCCGCCCGGGGTGTACCGCCTGCTGCATCGGTCCGTTCGCCATCACGCCGCTCGACGCCCAACGCCTCCGCCAGGGTCTCGCCGCCCTCGAACCCGAGCGCCGCGCCCAGGTTCTCGAACGCGCACGGAGCTACGTCCAGCTCATCCAGCGCGAGTACCCTGGCGACACCCTTGCCCGTGTGCTCGAAGAAGACGGAGCCGCCGACGAGCAACCGTGCCCCGCGCTCGATCCCGAAACGGGAACCTGCGACCTCTACGCCGCGCGCCCCATCACCTGCCGCACCTTCGGTCCGCCCGTACGCTTCAACGGCCGGTCCTACGCCGTCTGCGAACTCTGTTTCGAAGGCGCGACCCCCGAGGAGGTTGCCGCCTGCGAGGTCGAGGCCGATCCGGAAAACCTGGAAGCACGCCTTCTTGCCGAACTGCCCGCTACCGGCGAAACGCTCGTCGCCCTGGCATTGCTCGCCGAAACGTAGCCATCAGTTTGCGGAGGGCTTCGCCACCCGGTCCACCACCAGAACCTGAATCGTCGCTTTCGTCGGCTCCAGTTTGAGGCCGAGCTGTTCCTGCACCGCGATGAAGATGCTCATATCGTTCAAATCGGGCTCGCCCTCCCGGATCGCCCGCGTCTGGGGAGTGTACGCCAGGGTGGCGTCATAGAAGCCCGTCAGGCCGGTCTGGTCCACAATCGGACGGTCCAGAAAGGCATTGCCGATCGCCGAGCAGATTTCTTCCATCGCAACCTTGCGCATGGTCACTTTGTAATTGCGGCCGACGACGCCCAGGCTCCACTGATGTGGCGAATCCGGCGGGCTCTCCTTGATTTTCGGCCCGGACTTGCCGGCCGTCAGCGCATACACCGGCATCTCTTTCGCTTCGCGGTGGCTCGCGAGTCCGAAGCGCTCGGCCAGAAGCCTTTGCACCATCTGCCGGAATTCTTCCCTGGTGCGCGGAGTATCCCCCGCAGCCTTCGCCACGATGTCGTAGCGCGTCTCCAGCTCCGGCGAAGGGTTCGCGAACGCCAACTCGTACCGCTTCAGGTTATATGCGTACAGGATCAGTTCCGGAACCGCGCACGCCCCGCACGTAAACCGCGGCCCGGACGTCGAAACGTCGTACATGCGCTGAAACGGCCCTTCGCGCTGCCGCACGGAGGCCACTTCGAAGTCCTGCTGCGCCGCGGATACCCAGACAGAACCGAACAGTAGGATGGGCAGCGCCAGTCGCATTTCATTACCTGTAATAGTCGGGCTCGTTACCACGCTTCCACTTGATGTTGCACCCGATGCTCGGGATCTGGCGCTCGTCCACACTCTTTCCGGCCAGCACCGCGTCGATGGCCGCCCGCAACGTCGTGCCGGTCACCGGAATATCGTTTCGCCGCCGGCTGTCGTCGAACTGCCCGCGATAAACGAGGCGCCGGTCGCCGTCGAAGACGAAAAAGTCCGGCGTGCAGGCGGCGCGATAAGCTTTCGCCGCCTCCTGCCCTTCGTCGTACAGGAACGGAAAGGTGAAGCCTAATTCCGACGCCATACGGCGCAAACCTTCGGGCGCGTCGTCGGGATATTGCTGCGCATCGTTGGAACTGATCGCGACCATCGCCACATCCTTCGCGGCGTACTCGCTGGTCATCGCGGCCAGACCTCGCTGCAGGTGCTGCACGTACGGGCAGTGCGGCGAAAGAAACATCACCAGCAGCGCTTTCTTGTTATCGAAGTCGCGCAGGGAAACCGTCTTTCCCGAAATCGCATCCGGCAGTTCGAACAGTGGAGCCCGCGTTCCGAGCGCAAGCATCGTCGATTCGGTAGCAGCCATACGCCTACAATACCCCAGGAGCACAGGCTCTGGTGGGATACACTTTCCTCTATGCCCGCCGACTATTCATCCGCCTTCGCCTCGCTAAAGCCGGTGCTCGCGAAGTACGCGGATCGCCTCAAAGTCGCAATCGATACGCCCGCTGCCTACGGGCTGGTCGCGAAAACAGCCTCACCCTTCCCGCAGCATAAAGGCCAACCGATGTCTTTCGCTTCCGTCCGCGTGGGCAAGGCGTACACGAGCTTTCACCTGATGCCGGTCTATATGTGCCCGCCGCTCGAAAGCAGAATCACGCCCGCGTTGAAGAAACGTATGCAGGGCAAGTCGTGTTTCAACTTCAAAACCCCGCCGGAACCGGAATTGCTCGATGATCTCGCGCAGCTCACCGAAGCGGGATTCAAACTCTGGAGCGAGAAGCATTGGCTGTGAAGTGAAAGAGCGGTAGCGGCCGTTCGGAGAACGGGGGAGATCTCAAGCGGGCAGCCGCAGCCGCGCCACGCAGCCCGTCCGGTCCGCGCGGTTCTCCAGCATCAGCGCGCCCCCGTGCCCTTCGGCAATCTGCCGGCTCAGCACCAGCCCGATCCCGGAGCCTCCAGGCTTCGTAGTAAAAAATGGAACGAAGAGGTTCGCCGTGCTGGACAGGCCCGGCCCCTCGTCCTTGATCCAGATCTCCAGCATGGAACCGTCCGGACGCCAACCGATCGAGACCACGCCGTTGGTGGTCAGCGACGCGTCCGCCGCGTTGCGCAGCAGATTGATCAGCACCTGCTCGAGCTGGTCGGGATCCGCCTGCACCACCAGGTCCGGCCCCGGGACGATCACAACCGGCAGCCTGGTCTCGAACGTCGCCGCGCGGCCGATGCACGGCCCCACGTCCAACGGCTGCAACTGCGGACGCGGCAGCTTGGCCAGCCGCGCATAAGCGCCAATGAACCGGCTCAGGCTTTCCGACCGCGACGTGATCACGCTCAATCCCCGCCGCATGTCGTCCCGCCAGTCGTCCGGCAGCGGCTCGCGTCCCAGGATGCTCACCAGGCTTCCGGCAATCGACTTGATCGGCGCCAGCGAGTTGTTCAGCTCGTGCCCCAGCACCCGCACCAGCCGCTGCCACGCCTGCAATTCCTGTTCGCTCAAGGCCTGGGTCAGGTCGCTGATCACCACCAGTTCCAGCGGCAATCCACGCTCGCGGATGCGCGTTCGCCGCACCCCGAACCTTCCGGCGCCGCCCGGAAACACGGCCTGAATCGTGCTCTGCGCCGGACCGTCCAGGCTGGCCTGAAGCTGTAGCTGCTCAGCCGTTTCGCCCAGCAGCCGTTCCGGCGCCGCAGCCAGCAGCCGCTCTCCGGCCCGGTTCACCAGCCGCAGCCGCCGGTGTTCGTCGAAGGCGAAGATCGCCACGTCGATTTCCCGCATCACCGTGCGCAGCAGCGTCGTCGCTTCCAGCGCCCCCAGCCGCTGCTCCCGCAATGTGCGGCCCAGCGTGTTGATCTCGCGCATCACCTCGCCCAGCGCATCGTCCGGACGCGGCGCCCGCCCGCGCACCGAAAAATCCCCTTCGCGCAGCGCTCCCAGCAGGTTCGACAGCGTTTGCAGCGGGAAAACCACACGCTCCCGCGCCGCGAACGCGAACCCCAGCCAGGCTCCTAAAATCAGAACGGTCAGCGTCCACTGCGTGCGGGCTTCAAAAGACATCGTCCAAAGGATCCACAGCGCCGTCGCCGAGCCCGGCAGCCCCGCCAGCAGCGCCAGCAGGACGATGCGTCCTTCGAAACCGATCTTGGCGATTTTCTCGCCGGGTTCATGGATGGTGTCCACGGGAAATTCTCAAAGGCCGTAGCGCTGAAGCCTGCGGTACAGCGCGCTACGGCTCAAGCCCAGGGCGTTGGCGGCGTGGCTGACGTTGCCGTTGAATCGCGACAGCGCCTTCTTGATCAGCAGCGCCTCCACGTCTTCCAGGCTCATTTCCTCGAGACGCGGCGGCCCTTCGCGGCCCGTCCGGAGCCCCAGGTCCACGGCGCGAATCGTGTCGCCCTGCGCCATCAGCACGGCGCGCTCCACAGCGTGGTCCAGTTCGCGCACGTTGCCCGGCCAGGCGTGCGCCAGCAGCGCTTTGACGGCTCCCTCGTCGAAGCCGGTCAGCGGCTTGCGGTAATGTTCGGCATGCTGGCGTAGAAAATGCGCGCCCAGCACCGGAATGTCTTCCCGCCGGTCGCGCAAAGGCGGCAGCCGGATTTCGATGGTGTTCAACCGGAACAGCAGGTCCTGCCGGAAGCGGCCCTCCGCCACGGCCACGTTGAGGTCCGAATTGGTCGCCGAAAAAGCGCGCACATCCACGCGCCGGGTTTTCGACGAGCCCACGCGCTCGAACTCGCCCGTTTCGATGGTGCGCAGCAGCTTGGACTGAAGCCCCTGCGAGATGTTCCCGATCTCATCCAGAAACAGGGTTCCGCCGTCGGCCATTTCAAAGCGCCCCACCCGGTCCGCCTTGGCGTCCGTGAAGGCGCCCTTGACGTGCCCGAACAGCTCGCTCTCGAACACGCCCTCCGCCAGCCCGCCCGTGTTCACCGTCACCAGCGGGCGCGTCGAGCGCAGCGAAACCGAGTGCAGCGTCTGCGCCACCAGTCCCTTGCCCGTGCCGTTCTCGCCGGTGATCAGCACGTTCGCATCCGACGGCCCGACGCGCGAAATCACGTCCAGCACCGGGCGCATCGCCGCCGACCCCGCAATCAACTGCGGAAAGCGCTCCGCGCGCAGCGCGCGGTTCTCCGCCTCCAGCCGCTGCCCTTTGCGCAACGCCCGGCCCAGTTCGATCTGCGTCTTCAGGATCGCCGACAGCCGCGCGTTGTCCCACGGCTTCTGAATGAAGTCGCGGGCCCCGCGCCGCATCGCCTCCACCGCCAGTTCCACCGATCCCCACGCGGTCATCACGATCACCGGCAGCGTCGAGTCCAGCGTCTGAATCCGGTTCAGAAGGTCCAACCCTTCCTGGCCGGATGTGGTGTCCCGGGTGTAATTCAGGTCCATGAGGACGGCGTCGAAGTCGCGCGATTCGACCGCGTCGATTGCCCCGCCCGGAGACGTGACGGCCTCGGCGGAATACCCTTCGCCCTTAACCAGGAAGCGCAACGCTTCCAGCACATCGGTCTGATCGTCGGCGATCAGGATGCAGGGCGTTCGAGAATCGGATGATTTCATTCAGTCCTATTGATAGCGCAAACCTTCTGGCATTTGCTGGGCCAGCATTTAGCTGCCTTATTATCAGGGACTTAGAAGAACCGAGCGGCCGCCGACTGTCCGTTTTTGGGACGACCGGTGCCTTGAATGCTCTACTTACGGTAGGCGGTAGGCGGTAGGCGGCTCTTCAAGAACCTCGGCGTCTGGAGCCGTGGACGAGTCTCACCCACGGGGCATAGCGGTCGCGAGTGCGTCGTGCCGGTTTTTGATTGTTTCTACGAAAGTTCGCAGTTTCGAGCCCCGATCATATCTGAACGCGATTTGGATTTGCGGCGCTCCCCTATATACCGCACTTTTCTAAAGAGGCGTCCCGAATGGCTTCATCCCCTTCTTGAGGACCGTCTTCGGGTATTCTCCCGTGCCACAAAGCACGAAGGAGCCAAAATCCTTGTACCAGTCGCCTTCCGGCGCCTGCGGTTCGGTGACCACCCAAGCCCGCAGCCGTTGCAAATCGTCGAGGGTGATTGCCCGCTCGGCAACGCGTTCCAGAATGTGTTCCCACAATGGGCGAGGCAGGTTAATGAATCGGATCTTCGGCAATCGCGGCTCTCCCGAAGATGCTTCGGATCAGATCTTCACCAACCTCGCTCTTTTTGGCCGGATCTCCCTCGGTCATGAACTGGTCATACGCCGCCGTCAGCCTGGCCCGGGCCGCCGCTTCCGCTTCCACGCCCCGCTCGGCAAGAGTCACCAAGGCCCGGCTCATGGTAATCTTGCGTTCTTTCGCCACACGCCGAACTTCACGCGCGAGGACGGCCGGCATCGTTACGCTTTGACGTACGGAAGCAGCCTTCCTTTTGGTCGCTGGTTTGCGTCGAGTCTGCATTGATCAATTATAGTTGATGTACACCACAGTGGTGCACTTTCTGAATTCAACGCTCCAGGCCTCTTCCAGGTCGTAAATGGCCAGACAGAGCTTCCTTTATTTCTCTTGAAGCCAGTTGGTCCGGCTGGACACCCGGCCTCAAGTAAATCGCCTCGACATTCATGCGGTGTCACCGTCCAGCATCAGTACCGCTTTACGAAAATGCTTCTGTAGCAGACCAGCCTGGGTGTCCGACAGGCTCGAGCCCATCAGCGCCACGACGTTGCGGTATCCGGCCCTGCCAGACCTTCGCGGGGGGTCCTCCCCTACAATCGCCCTACCCGCGTAAGCAACCAGTTCGTGAGCTGCGTTGCGCCCCTGGTGCGCCAGCCACACTTCCATGCGCCCCAGCACATCCAGCAGCATTCCGACACGCTTCCACACCTGGTTTCCGGCTTCGCTCAGCCGCGGGTCGCGCACCGCCGGGAGTACTACCTTGGCCTGCGAGAGCGCTTCGCGAGGATGCGCCAGAAGATACTCTTGCTGGCGGCGTTCGGAGCATCGCAGCCAGAGGTCCACTACGCCGCCTAACTCCGCGCTCGACAGCGCCTCGCGCCGGATCGCTTCCAGCACGTCCCTCTGGTTGCCCTTCGGCAACCGCACGATCTGTCGCGCCGCTCCTTCCGATCCCCGCCAGTCCAGGATCATGCCAGGAATCGTGGCACACATTGTCAAGGATTCTGGCAAATGCGTTTGGATGTGGTTTAGCATCAAACTGACGGTTGTCAGCTTTCTGACATCCTACAAACTCCGAGACTCCTATGATCGAAACCGGATTGACAGGGAAAGTGGCGATCGTCACCGGCGCTGCCGGCGGCATCGGAAAAGCAACGGCGCGCCGCTTCGCCGAAGAAGGCTGCCGCGTCGCGTCCTGGGACGTCAAGCAGGGCGATGCGCTGCCGGAAGGTATCTTCCAGAAGGTGGACGTGAGCGACACCGCTTCGGTGGAGGCGGCGGTCCGCGAAATCGTCGATCTTTGGGGACCGGTCTACGTCCTGGTGAACAATGCCGGAATTCTGCGAGACGGCCAGCTCCTCAAATACAAGGAGGGCGCGCTCGCTTCCGTTATGAGCGACGAGCAGTTCGATGCGGTGATCTCCGTCAACCTCAAGGGCGTGTTCCACTGCACGCGAGCCGTCGCCCCCCACATGATCGCGGGCGGCGGCGGCGTCATTCTGAATGCGTCCAGCGTGGTCGGTCTCTACGGCAATTTCGGCCAGACCAACTATGTGGCCAGCAAGGCCGGGCTGATCGGGATGACCCGCGTCTGGGCGCGCGAGCTCGGCAGGCACAACATTCGGGTCAATGCCGTCGCGCCCGGCTTCATCGCCACCGAGATGGTGCAGGGCATGCCGGAGAAAATCCTTCAGGGGATGGTGGGACACACGCCGCTCGGACGCATGGGGCAGCCGGAAGACATCGCGAATGCCTATCTGTGGCTCGCTTCCGACGGGGCGTCGTTCATCACCGGCACGGTGCTGAGCGTGGACGGCGGCGTGGTAACCGGAACATAACCGCCGCGCCGAAATTGCGACAATGGGAATAAGAGCGGAGGAAGCCATGTTCGCCGCCTGGAGAACCGCCTTGAAACCGATTTACATCGCCAGCTACCATCAATCGAAATTCGGCAAGCTGATGGGCATGACTGTGCCTGCCATCATCGACGCCGCCGTGCAGGGAGCCTGCCGCCAGATCGACGCGGAGGCCTCCGCGATGGATGTCGCCAGCATCGCCGCCGCCTGCAATTTTTCGTTGAACGAACAGGGATTGCTCGCCGGTCTCATGGCCTCCTCGCCGGGCCTGGAAAGCAAGCCCATTGAGGCGGTGGAGAATGCGTGCGCGTCCGGCGGGCAGGCCGTGCTTTCCGTGATTCAGAAGCTGCAGCTCGGCATGGGCGAAACCGGTATCGCCGTCGGCTTTGAAAAGATGCGCGACGCCGAAGGCAAAATGGATGGCAAGCTGATCGGCAAAGTGCTCGGATATTTTTCCCACCCCGAAGAGCGCAGCGGCAAGCTGTTCGTTTTCCCGCACCTCTTTGCCGAAGTGATGCGCGACTACATGAATGAGTACGGCGTGACCGAACAGGACCTGGCCGCGATCCCAGTGCAGGAGTACGCCAACGCAAAGTACAACTCCTGCGCCCAGATGAGCAAGGTGCAGATCACGCTGGACCAGGCCACCTCCATCGAAGGCATCAACCGCTACGTGGTGGAGGGTCTTCCGCTCAAGACTTACGATTGCTCGCAGATCACCGATGGCTACGCCGCGCTCGTGCTCGCCACCGAAGAAGGGCTGGACAGGCTGGGCATCGGCAAGGCGGAGTGCGTGGAAATTGCCGGGTGGGGACAGGCCACCGATCCGCTTCGCAAGGAGGGGCGCGACGTGCTTCGCCCCAAGGGCGCCTACCGGGCCATGCAAACCGCGTATCAGATGGCCGGCGCCGAACCGGCCGACGTCAACGTGGCCGAAATCCACGACTGCTTCAGCGTCATGGGCGCCATCGGCACGGAGGTGATCGGCAAGGCCGACCCTGGCAAAGGCGCGCAGTATTGGGTGGACGGCAAAGCGTCTCCCGAGGGCGAATGCGGCATCAACACGTCGGGAGGCCTGATTGCCAAGGGCCACCCCATCGGAGCCACCGGCATCGCGATGATCGGCTGGTCGGCGTTGCAACTGGCAGGCAAAGCCCCCGCCGAATTGCAGGTGAAAGATCCGAAGCTCGCCGCCACCTTCAATATCGGCGGACCGATTTGCGCCAGTGTGTGTACGGTATTGCGGCCGCCAAAAACCGCTTAGGCTTTGCGCGTTCTACGCTTGGGCGCTGCTTCGCTGGCGGGCGGCTTCCGCGCCGCTTCCAGGCTCCGCCGCAAAGCTTCCATGATGTCCATTACGGGAGCGCGCTTCTCCGTGTCCTTCCCTGAACCCGCTTCGGGCACCGGTGTGCGGCTCTCGATCAGCGCGTGCAGTTTCTCCTCGAAGCGATCGGTAAGGATGGAGGCGTCGAACGGCTCGGCCAAGGCCCGCACCAGCGTCGTGGCAAGGCGCAGTTCCTTCTCTGTCACCTCGGCGGTATCGGGCGCATGTTCTTCCTCGAGACGAACCTCGCTCGCGTGGAACAGCGTGTGCAGCACCAGGCCGCGCTTTCCCGGCCGGATCAGCACCGGATGCTCGCGGCCGTGCATGGCTATCGAACCCATAGCGGCGTAGCCGGTGCTTTCGAGCGCGCGATAGAGCAGCGCATACGGCTTTTCCACCTTGCCATCCGGCTGCAAAAAATACGACACGTCCAGGAACAGAGGATCCACTTCTTCCATGCGGACAAACCTGGCGATTTCCACTTCGGTCGAAGTGCGGGGACGCAGGGCGGCCACTTCGCGCGGCTCCATCACTACGTACTGCCCCTTTTCCACTTCGAAGCCTTTCATTATTTCGGACGCTTCGATGCGGCCGCCGCCCGGTTCGGAAACCGGCGCGTTCCGAACCCGCGCCACCGGTTCTTCCTCATCGATGGGCGGCGGAGCGGACCGTTGCGGCGCGGCGCCTCCCCGGCCTGTGATGGGAGCCGGCGGTTCCGGCTCGAACTCGGGCTCGTCCAGTACGGGCTTTTCGGATGCGGCTTCCGCGGGCCGGTAGACGTGGTGAAAGCGAACCCGCTCGCGCCTTGCGGCCTTGTACATCCGCACCGGAATCGAAACCATTCCGAAGGCGAGGCGGCCTCTCCATACAGTGGCGGGCATCAGTCAAATTAGAGCACGGGCGATGCCGCCGTGCTCGTACGAACACCAGGCTGCGGGCCGGCGAGGGATAGGACCTGCACCGGCCGCGCCGGGATTACCGGCCGTCCGAGCCGCGCTGCTTCACCATCTTGTTGTACACGCCGAGCAGCAGAAAGGGCGCCGGCCACTGGCCGAAGAACAGGCTCAGGTGTTTCTTGCCGGCAATCTGGAGAACTGCTGCCGCCGCCATGGCGCCCACTGCCGCCCACAAGAAAGTGTCGCTCGGCAGCTTCGCCGTCCGCTGTTCGATGGTCCTGGCTACTCGCCCCTCCCGGTGTTCCATCCTCGGGGAGGTTTCCGGTTCCTGGTTCATCACGTTTTCCATTCCAAGCTCCTGCGGAGACTTCCGCTGTAACTCGGATAGCAGCCGGGATGCCGATGTATGATCGGCGTCAGCCGCAGTATTGGGCGGCGGTTCCCACCAGGATGCGCGCAAGCTGGAGCACGGATTCCAGATCCACCCACTCCTCCGCGGCGTGCGCGCCCGCGCCGGCCGCGCCGAAGACCACGGTCTCAATCCCCGCCGCCTGCAGCAGGGCCGCGTCCATCCACGGAGTATCCCCGATGAATGCGGGCTGCCGGCCGCGCACATCCGCCGCCGCGCGCGCCACCGCCTGCACGATGTCCGCGTCCCGCCGCACCTCGAATGGATTCCGCTCGAAGTAAGGACGAACAGTCGCGCGAAAATCCGCATCGCGCGCCTGCAGGCGGTCCACGATGCGCTGAATTTCGGCCACCGCCTGCGCGCCCGTTTCGCCGGGCACGGTGCGGCGTTCGATGTGCGCCACCGATTGCGCGGCATAGGTGCTCAACCCGCTTCCACCCTGCAACATGGCGGCGTGCAGCGAAGGCGGCCCCACCAGCGGATGCGCGGGCCGCGCTCGCAGCTCGCGTTCGAGTTCCGCGAGTTCGTGCAGAAACGAACCCATCTTCATGTTGGCGTCCACGCCCAGTTCGAACCGGCTGCCGTGGGCGGCCCTGCCCGCCACCTCCACCTCGATCCAGAGGTAGCCCTTGTGCGCCAGGCAGACGTCCAGCGCCGTCGGCTCGGTGACGATCGCGGCATCGGGATGAAGGTCGCGCAGCAGATCCTGCGTTCCCAGGCTGCCGTATTCTTCGTCCGCAACCGCAGCCACCAGCAGGTCGCCGCGCAGGCGCGTTCCGGCCCCGGCGAGCGCCCGGGCAGCGCCCATGCAAGCGGCCAGACTCCCCTTCATGTCGAAGCTGCCCCGCCCGTAAACGCGCCCGTCCCGGATGGCGCCGGAAAAGGGTTCCGGCATTCCGGCCACATCCACCGTATCGGAATGGCCGTTGAGCAGCAGGCTCCGGCCTCCGCCCGTCCCGCTCAGGCGCGCTACCACCGAGGTACGACCCGGCTCCGGTTCCCGTGTCTCCACGGTCAGGCCGCTTTCCGTCAACGACTCGGCGATGAACCCCGCGATCGCTTTCTCTCCCGGCGCCCCGGGCGCGAGTGACGGATTCACCGAATTGATCTGGACCAGCCGGACGAGCGTGTCCGTCACGTACTGGCGGTCGATTTCAATGTTCACCGGTCTTCAGTTGGTCCAGCGGCCGGGCAGGGCCTTGGGCGGATCCGCCATCGACTGAAAGCGCACCAACAACACCGCGTCCTGCTCCTTCAACGAGGCCAGCGGCATGAAACCGCTTTCCATCAGCGTCTCGGCGTCGGTTTCCGACATCAGGATTTCCGCGCAGGGCTTCAGTTCCGTCTGCCCATTCTCCGTGTAGACGTGGAGGGGAAGCCCGGTGAGTTGCCGGAAGCTGCCCGGGCGCATCTCCCAGCCCTGCTTGCGGAAAGCGTACCCCAGGAGGTAGGCGCCCACCATGGCGCCGTTGCCCCACAGATAATCGGTGTGGCGGCTCTCGGGCATCTCCTCGAATTCGAAGGTCTCGACGGCGGACGTCTTCTTTCCGTAAGGCAGCCGGAGAAGAAATCGCGGCTGCACCAGGCCGATCCAGCTCGCCTCGGCCATCTGGCGCAGGACCTTCCATTCCGGCGCTACGTTCTCGGCCGGCGGCAGCGCGCCTGCCAGGAAGGGCGCTCCGGCGGCCGCGGCCAGCCGGCCGAAACGCAGCAGCCTGCCCGCGTCGTCGGCGTTCTGGCCGAATTCGAAATTCGCGGCGATCACCGCCCACGAAGCCCTTGGGCCCGAAAACAGCGGCTGCAACTCCTCCGCCTCGGCATCGATGAGTTCGTCCAGCGTTGCGTCCAGCAGGTAGATCTTCAACTCGTTGTCCGGATCCAGCTTCTGCACCAGCAGCCACGCCGACCGCCATGCCGCCTCCACCGACTGAAACTGCGGATGATGCAGGATCGCGCGCATCTGCTCCGCGCCGATCGCATCCACGCGCGCCGCCCACTCCAGCTTCCGTTTGTCGGGACGCTCCTCGAGGTGCGGCGCCATCACCCGCTTCACGAACGCCGCCAGGTCGCTGGGATCCTCACGCGCCGAGCCGTGCCGCTGCTCGGTCTCCGAGAGCATACTGTCGAACAGCCCCGCGCCCGAGACCGTCGCGTTCGGAGCGGCGCCGGCAGCGGCGGGCGCAGCGGCCTCCTGCGCGACAGCCGGCGGCTTCCCGCGCAGTTCGGCGAGTTGCTGGAACACGCCGGCTTTGGCGTAGATCGCGTCGGGATGGAAATCGTCCAGGCTGGCGAAGGCGAGTTCCGCCCGCGGCAGCCGCAGCGCCACACCCATGCCCTGCATGACTTCGTCGAAATTATCGAGGTCGACCGGAACCGCCCTGCGGCCCGCTATCGGCGCCTGCACGCCGCGGCTGACCCTGCCGCTGAAGTCGCCCAACAGCAGAATTCGAAAAGGCGCGTCGGGGTCGAGGACCTGGGTCGCCGGATTCGCTCCGGGATCGACATCCAGGTGAACTGAGCTTTTCGCGGAACGATCGGGCATAAATTACCTCCGAACAAGCATACCGAAAACCGCCGGCAATCTCACACAATAGAAACATGCCACCGAAGACGCGGGCGTCAACCACCTCGCGGCGCCGGTTTCTTGCCGCCGTCGCGGCCTCACGCGCCGCCTGGGCACAGGAAATTCCCGGCTCCGTCCTGGTCCACGAACATGTGCTTGTGGATTTTGTCGGCGCGGATCTGATCCGGCCCGGACGTTATGACGCGGACGAAGTCTTTCGCGCCGCCCGGCCGAAACTGGAGGCCCTGAAGCCCTTTGGCTGCCGCCGGCTGCTGGAATGCACGCCGAATTACCTTGGCCGCGATCCTCGCCTGATGGCGCGCCTCGCCGGTGCGACCGGCATCGAAATCTGGACGAACACCGGGCTGTACGGAGCGGCGGATCACAAGTATCTGCCCGCGTTCGCCCGCCAAGAGACGGCGGAACAACTGGCGCGGCGGTGGATCGGGGAGGTTCGGACGGGCGTGGATGGGATCAGGCCGCGATTCGTGAAGATCGGGGTCAACCGCGCGCCCCTTCACGAATGGGATCGCAAGCTGGCCCGCGCGGCAGCCATCACGGCGCGCGAAACCGGGCTGACCGTGGCTTCCCACACGGGCGACGGCGCCGGCGCACTCGAACAGATCGGGATCTTCGTGAACGCCAAAGCCTCTCCATCGCAGTTCGTGTGGGTTCACGCGCAAAATGAGAAGGACCACAGCTTCCACCGGCGCGCCGCACTCGCCGGAGCCTGGGTGGAGTTCGACGGCATCGCCGAGCGATCCGTGGATTGGCACCGCCAGTGCGTGCAGTTCATGGCCTCCGAAAAACTCCTGGCGAGGACGCTGATTTCACAGGATTCGGGCTGGTATCGCGTGGGCGAGCCGGGCGGCGGGGATTATCGAGGCTATACATTCCTCTACACAGGGTTCCTGCCCGCGCTTGATCCAGCCTGGATTCGACCGCTGATGGTGGACAACCCGGCCGCGGCGTTCCGGCAGCGCTAACGAATCGTCTCCAACCAGACCCCCGGCAAGAGCGCGGCAGCCTTAAAATAGTAAGTGAAGAGTTAGTTGGAAGCGCCACGCGCCACGGGTACTTACGTTAGCTGAGGAAGTCTTTTATGAACTACCGACACTATTTCGTTATATTACTCGCATTCGCTACCGTGGCCGCAACGGGATGCGCGTCTCATCGCGGGAGCGCTTCGCGCGGGGTCCCCGCCGGGCCCGTTTACACCTCGGCTGCGCCTCCCGGTGTAATTCCGTCCGGTACCGAACTCGTGCTGCGGACCAATGAGACTATCGATACCGATCGCGCGGTCCAAGGCCGTTTGTATTCAGCGCAGGTGGACCGACCGGTGGTGGATGTACGCGGCAATTCGATCGTCCCGGCCGGCGCCCCGGCGCAGTTGGAGGTGGTTAGCTCGAACTCCGGCGGCGCTCTTCAGACGGCGCAGCTTGAACTGGCGGTGCGATCGCTCACCGTGAACGGCCGCACATACAACGTGACAAGCGACATCTCCGAGCAGCAAGCCGCGCTGGAGGGGTTGGGGGCGAATCGCCGTACGGCCGAAACCGTCGGCGGCGGAGCGATCCTCGGCACTCTGATCGGCGCAATTGCAGGCGGCGGTACGGGTGCTGCCATCGGCGCAGCCGCGGGAGCGGCGGGCGGCGCGGCGGTACAGGTGCTGACAAAGGGCGATCGGGTCCGGGTTCCCGTTGAAACGCTCCTGACGTTCCGCCTCGACCGCCCCATTCGATTGGTCGGATACGGACGCTAGGCCATTAAGGCCGTCCATTGGCGCCCACTGGAGTGAGTGATGTTTGGACGCAGAATAAAGCTTTTCACAATTCTCGGTTTTGACATTCGTGTCGATTCCAGTTGGGCGCTGGTGGCGGCGCTGTGGACCTGGTCGCTGGCCGTCGGCGTGTTCCCAAGTACCTATCCGGGCCTGAACCGCGGCAGTTACTGGTGGATGGCTGTGGCGGGTGTGCTGGGGCTCTTCGGATCCATCGTCTTTCACGAACTGTTTCACTCGTTGGCCGCCCGCCGTTACGGCCTTCGCATGAGCGGCATCACGCTTTTCCTTTTTGGAGGCGTGGCGGAAATGGCCGGGGAACCGGAAAGCCCGAAGACGGAATTCCTGATGGCGATCGCCGGTCCGATTGCCAGCGTTGTCGCGGGAGTCGTTTTTCACTTCATTGCCGCGGCGACCTCGGGTGCGTGGCCGGTGACAATCGTCGGCGTCCTCGCCTATTTGGGCTGGCTGAATTTCGTGCTCGCGGTATTCAACATGGTCCCGGCATTCCCACTCGACGGCGGGCGCGTGCTGCGCGCCGCGTTGTGGCATTTCCAGGGTGACCTGCGGCGCGCCACGCGGATCGCTTCGGGGATAGGCAGCGGCTTCGGGTTGCTTCTGATGATCTGGGCCGTCTACCGGCTGTTCGTCGGAGACTTCATTTCCGCCGTCTGGTATTTCCCGATCGGCATGTTCTTGCGCGGCATTTCGCGCGCTTCTTACGAGCAAGTCTTATTGCGGACCATGCTCGCCGGGGAACCGGTCAGCCGGTTCATGCATCCGGACCCTGTACGGGTGCCTGCTCACACGCCCATCCGGGAATTGGTGGAAGGCTACATTTACCGGTACGACTTCAAGCTGTTCCCGGTGGTCGGCGATTCCGACGAACTGGTGGGATGCGTAACGGCGCGCGACGTGAAAGAGCTTTCTTCCAACGAATGGAATGATCGAACTGTCGAAGATGTCGTCAAACCGTGCTCGGACCAGAACACAGTCACACCCGATGCGGATGCCTTGCAGGTGCTGACCAAGATGCGACAGACAGGGTTGGGACGCCTGTTGGTTGCCGATCGCGGCCGGTTATTGGCGATCGTCTCCATGAGAGACCTGTTGAACTTCCTGGCGGCCAAACTCGACATCGGGGATCTCAGCGGCAGTCCGGAGCTGCTTCCAGGTCACGGCAATCTGCCGTAGAAATATCATTCACTCCAAATGCACGATTCCACCGCCATAATGGGGAGGATCGGCATATGGCAAAGCTGGCAGACTCGTGGACCACACTTCGCGAGGAGATCGAGGTGCGCAGCCGGAACCTCGCATCGGAAATGGCGGATGCCTGGACTCATGTACAAGCGCTCGGCGCGATGCTGCGCGAGCGCCTGGACAGCCTGGAAGCGTGGACGCCCCAGGCCCCTTCGCTCGATTCCCTGGAGACCCTGTTCGCTCCGCTGGCGGCACAGTTGCTCTTTGAACCGGTTGCGATCTTCAAGAAGAAACGGCCGTTGCTGTCGGTCGTCACGGCGATTCGAGAGTACGAAGCCAGCCTCGATGGAGTGGTGCAGCGGCTTCCCGTCTCCTGCGATTATTCGCCGCGCGATCTGCCCGGTCTTGCCGGCGCGCAGGGCTCCGCCTTCGACCGCTGGCGCTCCATGGCGAGGCGAAATGTCCCCAGAGCGATGCCCCTCCGCGCGGCGGCATCCGGCCACCTCCAGAAGCACCTGCTGCAGCGGGGCAAACTCGATGGCGCTTTCCAACTCGAAATGGCCAGGGCCTGCCTGCACCTGCTGGGACCCTGGCAGATGCATCGCGAACACGGGCTGGCGACCCTCTCGGGCGCGCGCGCTCCGGCTGCCGTGGAATCGGAACGGCAGCGCTGGGTCACGCAGGCGGAACAGCAGGCGCAGACGATGCGGCGCATCCTCGAAACCTACGCCGCCTGGGCCGGATCGGCTGCCGCCAGGGTGACCGCCGCGCTGGTTCGCAGCCCTTCGGAGCCCTCGCGGCAGAGTCGCGAACGCCGTTCGGAAATCGCGGGCCGGCGGATGGGCCACTGGGCGCGCCAACAGCGCGCGGTGCAGGCTGTGCTCGACCTCGAAATCTCGCTGGCGGAACTCGGCATGGAGACTACCAGAGACTGCCGCGGCTCTCTCGAATCGCTTCATTTCGAGCACGAACAGCTCCTCTCCGAGTTGGGCCTCGCTATCGAATGGCTGGAGGGCTGGTCGCTGGGGAGGAGCGATTTTCCGCCGCCCCAGGTGCGGCTCATGTCGGCCGAGGAACGGGCCAGGGAGTGGGCGCGGCGTGTGCTCCATACTGCCCGATCACGGCTGCCCGCCACGGTGGAAGTGGCCGATCCCCACCACGGACTTCCGGGACGCGGCAGTTCGTGGCGTGAGGTGGAGCCCGAGAACGCGTTTCGGAGCGCGCTGCGGCGACTCGGAATGCCGGCCCTCATCGAAAGCCTGAGTACCGCGCTGCCTCCGCACCAGGTTGCGGTGCGGGAAATCGAGCGCGTGCGTGAGGTGGTCTCCTACGGTGAGGAAGCCGCCAGGACCGAGGGCGAAGCCGGCCGCGAGGTGGCTTTCCAGGCCGTTCAAAACGGGCTATCGCTGCTGCAATACCAGCGCGAGACAACGCCTGAAGTGGCCGCCGCCGCGGAGGCCGGCATGGTCCGGGCTGAAGCCTCCATGCTCCTCGATTGCTATGTTGCGCTGGAAAAGGGGCGAGTGGGCCTGCTGGCCCATCTCACGCGCCAGCGCGGTCTCGCCGCATTCGACCGTTCGCAGGATATCTTCCTTTCCGGCGTCCGCACGGGTTCGCGAAAAGGCTGGACGCTGGCCCGCCGCGCCTCGGAGCACGCGCTGGTTCTCCTCGGGTGGATGACGCCGCCCCGTCCGCAACTCGAAGCCGTCAGCCGCCGCGCCCATCTCCGGCATCTGCTCGACCTGCAGGATAATGCATGCGATCTGCCTGCCATCTACCGGCGCCTGTTCCGCCTCACTCCTATTGAAGATCCGCGTTTCCTGGTTGGGCGGGAAGCGGAGATGGCCGGCCTCGCGGAAGCCCTGGCGCAGTGGCAGGCAGGCATGCGCGCCTCGGTAATCCTGGTGGGCGCTCGCGGCAGCGGCAAAACCAGCCTCTTGAACTGCGCGGCGTCGCAGCTCTTTGGCGGGATGAACGTCATCCGGGGGCAGCTTTCAGGGCGCGCGACTACCCGCGATCAGATGCGCGCCGTGCTCCGCGACATCCTCGGCATCGCGTCCGGCGCCGACCCGTCCCAGGCCCTTTCGGACGAGCGAAGGATTGTCATCATCGAAGAACTCGAGCGTTCCTTTCTGCGCACCATCAATGGATTCGAGGCGCTCCAGGAACTGCTCGACTTCGTTTACGAAACTTCCGACAGCACGCTGTGGATTTTCAGCATCAACGAAACCGCTTTCCGGTATCTCGCCGCGGTGGCCGGGTTGGGCAATCACTTCTCGCACCGTATCAACGCCATGTCGGTGAAGGTTGAGGACCTGACCGGCGCCATCCTGCAGCGCCACGATCTTTCCGGCCTGCGCCTGGAATTCGCGCCGGTCGCCGGAGAGGACCGGCGGATCAACCGCGCGCGCCGGCTCGTTGGGCTGGAACAGAATCCGGAACAGAATTTTTTCGCGTCCCTTTACCACCAATCCGAGGGCATCTTCCGGGCGGCGTTCGAGCTATGGCAGAGTTCGATCGTGCGGGTGGAAGGCGGGGTGGTCTACATGCGGCAGCCGCTGGTTCCGCAATACGAGCCGCTGCTGGCGGAACTCGATCTTCGCGATCACCAGATCCTTCAGGCCATCCTGCAGCATGGCGGATTGACAGTGGAGGAAGTGGCGGAATCGCTTCGTCTGGGCCTGGAAGAAACGGGACGGTACGTGAAGCGATTGCGATTTCTCGAGATCCTGCAGCCCGAGCCGGAGTGCGACGGCTTCCGCGTGCGCCCCGAAGCCGGTCTTCTGGTGCGCGAAGCGCTGCACAGGCAGAACCTATGGTGAGAGGTAATCCATGTTCCAGACCGCAGTGAACGGCAGCACTCCGACGCTGGATGTGCTCCAGTTCTTTACCCCGGTGAGAATCGCCTCGGTAGCGCTGGTGTTGATCGCCGCCTGGGTGCTGATTCGGTATTCCTCCAGGCTGCTGGGGGTCATCGGCGCCCGCGGCCCGCGCGCCCGGTTCGTCGTCAAATGGATCGAGCCGATTCTGCGCATCACCGTCTGGTTCGCGGCCCTGTTTGTCTCCTTCGAACTGCTGGCGCCGTCGAGGGAGACGTTCTTCGCCACCATCGGCTCGGTGGCGATCGCGGTTGGGTTGGGCGCGCAGGACCTGGTGAAGAACGTCGTCGGCGGGCTGGTGATTCTGGTGGACCGGCCTTATCAACTGGGCGACCGCGTCCGCATCGGCGATGCCTACGGGGAGATCGACTACATCGGTCTGCGAAGCACGAAGCTGACCACGCCGGACGACACCCGTATCACCATCCCCAACGCCAACCTGCTGACCGGCATGGCCTACAACGCCAACTCCGGCGTCCCCGATTGCCAGGTGGTCACCGATCTTTATCTGCCGGCGGACACGGATCCGGACGAGGCTCTCCGCATCGGCTACGAAGCCGCCAACACCTCACCCTATGTGTATCTGGCCAAGCCGGTGGTAGCGCTGGTGAACGACGGCTTCGACCGGCAGCCGTACCTACGGTTACGCATCAAGGCCTACGTTTACGATCACCGGTTGGAGCCGCGCATGCAGAGCGACATCACGGCGCGCGCCAAAGCCGAATTTCTGCGGCGTGGAATGCTTGCCGCGTGGTCGGCTGGCGCTTAACGGTGTAAGAACGGATTCAGCAGGTGGAGTTGATTTGAAGCGGGCACACGTGTGCCGCGAGGGGGAGGAGAAACTGACGTTGCGGCGGCCGGGGCAATCGGACTTTTCGCCGTGCGTATCCGGCCGCCAGTGAATCGAGCGGCATCTTCATTGCGCATTGGAATAGCTGGATGGCGTTACTCTTACGCTATCGATTCGATGACTCGCTCTCTGAAACCCGATGGGACGGCGATGACCGCTATCCGCACTCCAAAGGATGTGATGGGTTCGAACCCAAGGTCTCCCCGCCGGCTCCATCTACAGGAGTGGCAGCCGTTCAGCCGTTGACGGGCTTACAGGAAGCTCAGTTCCACCGGACATGCAACGCTTCGTGGCCACGAAGAAGAGCTTTGTTGAGAAGGACCGCGGTGGGCGGCACCTTCCGATAAGACAGTAGCAGACGGGGGAAGGGCCGGCGGGGGGCTGGGCGTGTAAGTGGTTCAAAACGGAGCGCAAAAAAAGTTGGTTCGTGTGAACTAACTAACTTACTTACTGCTCGCGAACCAAATGGAAGTCACCCGCTCTCGGGCCGGGCCGGACGACCCAACCCTCGGCAAGGGTGACGGTCCAGCCATCGCCTTGGAGCGTCCTGCCCTCGAGCATGGGCGGCGCGGGAACAGTGAGTCCGCGATCGGGGGAGACGAGAACAGTCGAAGCCTCTAGCGTGCCCCACTCCGCACTCGTACGATACGTGGAATAGACGGTGCCTTCGCCGGGAATGGGAGTCATCCCGGCCGACTGGAAGGAAGCGCCGCGCCCACGGGGCAGGATGAGGATGGGGCCTTCGACAAAACGACGGCGCAACTCCGCAACGCGGGCCTTTTGCTCCACCTCGCGCCTGGTTTCCCGCTCGCGGATCTCCGGGCCGCCATAAGACGCAGCGGCCGCTTCCAAATCCTTGGCGGGACGGGCGGGAGCGAAGGGCTCGATCAGCTTTCCGAGATCGTCGGCGGACTTGATCCGGTGTGTCCAACCCGGAGCGTATTCATCGAGCAGGACTCCATATGCAGCGCCGAGCGGGTAGGCGAACTGGCGAACATAGCTGGGCTCGCCGGGAGCCTTGGCGACCTGTTCGACGGCACTCCGCATGGCCTCCGGGCGGGAGCCGGCGGCCACGACTGTGGCGGTGTACTGCGCAAGACCTTCATTGATTTCGAATGCCCGCTCGCTCTCCGCCGCGCCGGGGAACCGGTCCCGGCGCGCGGCGCGAAAGGCCAAAGCGTCTCCCACTGCCGCCAGGCGTGTCTCGCCCGAGGAGCCGAGCGCCCGGCCCAGCGCTTTCCATTCCAGTTGCAACCAATAGCGGCCTTCCGGGGTGTCGAGATGATCGCTGGGCGACTCCGCGACTAACAGACCCAGTTGCGGCTGAATCCGGTGGAACAGCTCGTGGATCAGGAGCAGGCCTTGCACATCGTGCAGAGCTACCAGTAACGGCCAGGAAATGGTGGTCCAGCGAGTGCCGCCCCAGTCCATCGCAGAGTTAGCGTATCCGAGAACGGCCGGCCGCGGGCCCTCGGGAGCCGGCTGGTTGGTGGCGATCGTCCTGGTGGCGGGATCGGCGATCACGATTGGACCGCACAAGGAGATGTTCCACAATTTGCCGCCCTCGCGCTCGCACAGGGAGCTGGCCAGGTTGAAAGCCTCCGTGGCGCGCTGTCGATCGATCTGGGCGAGGCCCGCCAGGGGCAGGAACAACAGCGGAAGGATCGTTCGCTTCAAGGGTCCACCTCCTCCACCTCAGCCGGGGGTTCGACTTCCATGGAAGGTCTTCGTTACCGAGAGGATAGCAAACGTGCTTCCCACGGGCGCGGCGAACCCGGTGAGGGTGAGGCCCGGGGTCCATGTGTTGCCCGGGGCGGTGCCCTCAAAGTACCTTCCGCCAAATGTATACTTGTAGGGAGACACTCCATGAACGCAACCATAGTTGACCTGCGGTATCACATGAAGCAGGTGCTCCGCGCCATCGACCGAGGAGAAACGGTTACGGTCCTCTATCGCGGAAAGGAGCGGGCGAAGCTGACGCCTATCGCGCCGACTGAGGGCAGTGGCACACCAAAGACCAAGGATCAGCCGCTGTTTGGCCTCTGGAAAGACCGCGAGGACATAGGCGATCCGGCTTCCTACGTTCGCCAGTTGCGGATTCCCCGCCGGGCAGCCGCTCGATCCGGTATCAAGAAGCAACGGCGTGTGCGAAAGTCGAAATGATCTTCGATACCGATGTTCTGATCTGGGCGTCCCGCGGCAGCGAAAGGGCGGCCCGTGCGATCGATGCCGCACCGAAGCGCGCCTTGGCTATCGTCTCCCTCATTGAACTTCTGCAGGGCGCCCGATCGAAGCTGGAGGCGCGTCAAATCCACCAATCGCTGCGTGAACTCCAATTCCGAATTCTGCCCCTTACAGAAGGAATCGGCGCTATGGCAGCCTCGCTGATCGAACAGCACGGGCTCGCTCATGGCATTCAACTGGCCGATGCTCCGATTGCAGCCACAGCGATGGAGTCCGGTCTTCCGCTTTGCACGGGGAACGCGAAACACTTCCGTCCGATCCGCGGTCTGTCCCGTATGGCTTTTCGTCCATAGCGCGGCGATTCTGGTGCGCCGCTTCATTCACGAGGTCGGCAATATCTACAATGAATCATGCCTGTGGCATACGATTTCGGCAGCGCCGAGTTCGACGGAGCCGTGCGCGCCGCGGGCCGCAATGCCTTCGAGGAAGCACTTGCCTCCGGAAACCCCGTCTTCTATATCGACGCGGACGGTGTCAATGTAATGGAGCGCAATGATGGCCGGAGGTTTGAGGTTTCGCTGGCTCCCGGGAGCCCCTTCCGGGGAAAACTACGAAGTCATCCACGAATTGACTGCGCACGCGGCGTAGCACAGCGTGCCCACGCTCACCGTGATTGCAGGCCCAAACGGCTGCGGGAAATCCACGCTTACCCGATCCGTGGTTTTCGAGGGCCACGACCGGCCATTGGATCCGGATGCAATTGCAATTCAACTGAACCCGGTCAATCCGTCCGCCGCAGCCATCGCCGCCGCAAAACATGTTCTCAACCGCACGGCGGCGTATCTCATTCAGGGCGCGAGTTTCGCCGTCGAGACAACACTGTCCAGCCCGGGTCGAGTCGATCTCCTGCGCAAGGCCAAGGCCCATGGGTACAGTTCGTGTTTATCGCCATGGACAACCCGGAAAGATGCATCGCGCGCGTTCGGTACCGCTCGGACCGTGGTGACATTTTGTTCCGGACGGCGATGTGAGACGCCGCTACTTCAGGAGCATCGCCAATGCCCCCAAAGCACTCCGGCCGGCGGACTTCGCGCGCTTCTATGGCCGAGGCGGGGCAGGTAGTTTGGCAAGCGGAAGTGGTTCCAGCCTGGATCGAGCTATGAATCGCCCCCCAGACACAACCAGTTTCTCGTTATGAATCCCGCGGCGGGCCAATAGCGCCGGCGATGTAGCAGAATAGAAACGATGCAGCACTTCGATCGAATCACCTGGAGCCCGACACAGATGAATGGCCAGCCGTGCGTCCGCGGGATGAGACTGGCGGTGCGTCGGGTTGTAGAGGCGGTTGCGCTTTATCCGAACCGGCAGGACCTTCTGCGCAACTATCCGGAACTGGAGCCCGAGGACATTCAGCATCTCGAGGACAGCGCCGCCGAGACCGACGCAGCGTAATCCGATGCCGATCACACTGGTGCTGGGCCAGGGCGTCCCACGCGACGCGGCCGGCAGATTACGCGACCTCGGATACGACTGCGTCCATGTCGGCGAGGTCGGGATGTCAAGCGCGCTGCCGATTGCTTCAAGTCCCGTACTATCATGGGTCTATGCTCCGCTACCACGTCGCATTCTACCTTCCGCAAACCTCGGGTGAAATGGTCGTAGCGGAGGCGCTTGATTTTCCCGGCGCAGTCACGCAAGGCTTCGACCTGCCGGACGCCCGTCTGATGATTGCAAGTGCGCTCGAGGACCTCGCGCAGGCGCTGCTCGAAGAGGGTAAGCCCCTTCCCGTGCCATCGCAGGACGCGCAAAGCTCCGATGCCGATTTAGTCGAGTTGCTTCCGCTGTCCGTTCACGCAGGGACGCTCTGAAGTGAAACGGCACGAATTGCTGGAGCACCTGCGCCGGCACGGATGCACGCTTTCCCGAGAGGGCGGCCGTCATTCGATCTTCTCCAACCCGCAGACCGGCGCGAAGGCGCCGGTGCCGCGCCACGGAGAAATCGACAATCGCCTTGCTCGAAAGATCTGCGAACAACCCGGTATTCCGCCGATACGCTGACCCCAGGGTGTTTGTGGAGACCGATCTCCGCGAGCGGGGCTTCTGGTGCCGTTCCTGTGCGGCGGATCGGTTTTCCGAGACACCCGTATGCGCCCTTCCGAATAGCCGATTAACTCATGTCGAAATCCATGCCGAAGGTGTTCTAGCAAAGCCGCGGAACGTTCTCTTCAAACCGCCGGTATTGGGCGACGGTGATTTTAACATTCGGCCGGTTTACTCGCCGGCAAGTCGGCGGGCGACTACTCGCAAACCGAGGTGCTTGGCGAACGGATCAAAATCCCGCTTGTTGTGCAACAGCTCATGGCGGCTCTGGATGCATCGGGTTGCAATCACCGTATCGATGGTCTTGCGGACTGTTACTTCCTTCCTGCGCAGGGTGCGAAAATTCTTTGCCGCTTGAATCGCAACGTCCTGTCCGCCCAACTCCACCACCGTCAGTGCAGTGAGCATTCTCCGGGCCTGATTGAAATCCCGGTCGTCATGGAAGCCTTGCAGGACCTCAGTCAGAGTCAAGTCACCGATCGCCAACGGTTCATTGCCAAGCAGCCCGTCGAGTGTCGTAGTCTGCGGCGTAATCGTCCCCTTGAAATAGTCGACCCAGACGCTGGAATCGACGAGGATCAACTGTCTCTCCTCATCGCGTCCAAATCACCCTGCCAGTTCAGCTTTCCGCGAAGCTTTCGGATCTCGGCCTGTCGTTTTAATCTCAGCAGGCTCCGCAGGCCCTCCTCGACGGCCTCGCGTTTGGTTTTTAGACCCGTTGCCCGGAGAGTGTCCCGCATCAACTTATCGTCGATCACGATGTTTGTTCGCATGATGTGTACTTCTATTGCCAAGTATACACATTGCTCCGGTTTTTGCCAGCCTTCGCGCGAGTACACGGCGACAGCCCGGTCGAGGCCGAGTTGCTACAATCGCTGTGATGCCCAACGAGATCTACGCCATATTTCAAACCACCGAAGGCCGCTTCAAGGTCCGGCTGTTTGCCGACCAGGTACCGAAGACGGTGGAGAACTTTGTTTCGCTGGCCGACGGCACCAAGACCGGCAAGCCCTTCTACGACGGGACCGTCTTTCATCGCGTGATTCCGGATTTCATGATTCAGGGCGGCGACCCCGAGGGCACCGGACGCGGCGGCCCCGGTTACCGGTTTGAGGACGAGTTCGATCCTTCCCTGCGGCATACCAAGCCCGGCATCCTCTCGATGGCCAACGCCGGACCCAACACCAACGGCAGCCAGTTCTTCGTGACGGTGGCGGCCACTCCCTGGCTGGACAACAAGCACAGCGTGTTCGGCGAAGTCACCGAGGGCTATGACGTGGTCAAGAAGATCTCCGAAGTGCCGCGCGGCGCCCAGGACCGGCCGGTCAAAGAAGTGAAGATCGAATCCCTGACCATCGAACGGAGCTGAAGCGGAACCGACCCCTTGCAACTGGCGATTTTCGGAGGAACCTTCGACCCCATCCACTGCGCACACCTGACCGTGGCGCGGGAGGCGGCGAACGGGTTCGCACTGGACCAGGTGCTGTTCATCCCCGCGGCCCGGCCGCCCCACAAGGCGGGGTTCACCCATGCCGCTTACCATCATCGCGTGCGCATGGTGGAATTGGCTTGTGAGGACGAGCCCCGGTTCGCCGTTTCGCGCCTCGAAGAAAACACCGTCCGCAGCTATTCCATCGACACCATCGAGAAGCTCCGGGCGGCCCTGCCGGGGGTGGCGCTATCCTTTCTTATCGGAGCCGACGCGTTTGCCGAGATCCGAACCTGGTATCGGTGGCAGGACGTCGTGCAGGCCGTCCGTTTCCTGGTCGTCAGCCGTCCGGGAACGCAGTATGACGTGCCCCCGGGGGTGAACGCCGCGCGCCTCGATACGGTCCACCTGCCGGTTTCGTCCTCGGAAATCCGGCGCGCCCTCGCAGGCGGGCAGAACCCGCCCGAAATTCCTCCGAAAGTCTTTGATTACATTCGGCATCACGGCCTGTACGGGATTCCGGCGGGTGTGTCCCGGAAGCCACAGATTTTGTAAATTGTTTTTACAGTGTCCGGAACCGTGACAAATTGTTACCCCGCGCGTCCATAAGGACAGGCAGATACGATTGGGAGTAGGGTAGAAACGCCAACACGGCAGATATGGCCCAGGATGCAGCCGGAGCGATAGGCGCCCGAGTGGGTCCCCAGGTCGAGGCTTTAATTCGGGCGGCACAGCGCGGCGATCAGGATGCTTTCGAGCAACTGGTCCGCGCATACGACCAAAGTGTGCTCCGGCTTGCCATGAATCTGTTGAGGTCGCCGGAGGATGCGCGCGATGTATACCAGGAGGCTTTTCTCAGGGTTTATCGAAACCTCCATTCCTTCCGGTTCGACTGTAGTTTCCACACCTGGCTGTATCGGATCGTGACCAATATCTGCCTGGATCAACTGCGCAAGCGGAAGGTCCGAAAGGAGGAGTCTTCGGTGGTGGAAACCAGCGAAGGGCCGGTGGACCGGATGGAGAGTTTCGAAGAGGATGCCGCCGAGTCCGATCCCGAGCGCAGCATGTGGAACCGGCAGTTGAAGCAAAGGATTGAGGACGCGTTGCAGGACCTGACACCGAGGGAGCGGATGGTTTTTGAGTTGAGGCACTACCAGGGGCTTCGTTTGCGCAATATCGGCGAAGTGCTGGGGACGACGGAAGAGGCGGCCAAGAACTGCCTGTTCCGGGCAACCCAGAAGATGCGTTCTGTGTTGGGAGATTTTGCATGACTTGCGATTCGGTATCGAAGCTGATCCCACTCTACTTTTACGGCGAGTTGAATCCCGGCGAGGAAGACCGCGTGGAGGAGCATCTGCACCAGTGCGCCGATTGTACGCGCGAGATGGAGAGGCAGCGGAAGCTGGCGGCGGAACTCGACCGGCGCCAGGTGGAAACGCCGATGTTCCTTTTGGAGGACTGCCGCGCGGATCTGAGGATGGCGATTCAGGGCGGCGCGCCCCGGCTCGAAACCAAGCAAGCCAAGGGCGCATGGCGGCTCTTTCTCGAGGCGGTGGGCTCGACCTTTTCGGGATTCGAACGATACCGCCAGCCGGTGGGCGCGCTCGCGCTGCTGGCGTTGGGCTTCTTTGCGGCCCGGTGGACCGGCGGACCTCCTCCCACGCCGGTTTTGGGCAGCGCGGTTCCGTCCGACGATGTGTTCGCCACCGTGCGCTCCGTGCAACCGGACGCGCAGGGGCGGGTGCAGATCGCGTTTGACGAGACGCGCCACCGCGTAGTCTCCGGCGCCATGGAGGACCAGGCCATTCAGAGACTGCTGCTGGCGGCGGCCCACGAAGACAACCCGGCGGTACGGCTCGGGTCGATGAACCTGCTCAAGGAACAAGCGAATTCCACCGAGGTCCGGGACGCGCTGTTGAACGCCGTATCCCACGATGCCAACGCGGGAGTGAGGATGAAAGCTCTGGAAGGCTTGAAGCCGCTGGCGGGAGACGACGAAGTGCGGCGCGTGCTGGCAGGCGTACTGATGGCCGACGATAATGCGGCGGTGCGGATGCAGGTTGTGGACATGCTGGTGGCGCATCGGGACGACCGGGTGGTCGGGATGATGCAAGGCCTGGTGCAGCGCGAGAGCGATAATTCAGTGCGCCTGAAGCTGGAGAAGGCGCTCAAGGAAATGAATGCGTCGATTGGGACTTTTTAGCGTCGCCGTGCTGCTGGCCCTTCCGTATCCGGGGGGAGCCCAGGCGCCGGTGACGTTTGAAAACGGCAGGTGGACGCGGACCTTTAAGGGAACCGCGCCGGCAGCACCAAGGCTGCGGGTGAATGCCCACGGCCCAGTGACGCTGTCGGGCGGAGGCCGGGGGGATTTCTCCTACGAAGTGAAGGTCAGCGTGACGGCGCGCAGCGAAGCCGCGGCTCGCCGGCTGCTGCAACTGTACGCGATTCGCGCCGAACCGCAAAGCGGCTGGCTGGTTCTGACCACGCCGGGCGGACCGGTGGAGACGCACGTTACGGTGGAGTCCCCCAGCCTGTCGGCGGCGATCCTATCTACCACGGACGGACCGGTGCGGGCCACCGGAGTGGACGGAGACCTGGATGTCGAAACGGGGGGCGGCGAGCTGACGATCGACGGCATTGCCGGCGACAGCCGTCTATTCACAGGCGCGGGCGATGTCGAAATCGGAACCATTCGGGGCGGGCTGCAATGTACGACCGGAGCGGGCGCCATCCGCGTCAAAGCGGTGGGCGGGCAGGCGGTGCTCGAAACCAACGGCGGGGACATCGTGGCCGGGAAGGTGGGGGGTTCGGTTCGCGCCGAGACCGGGGGTGGGGGAATCCGCATCGCGAGCGCGGGCGGGTCGGTGGCGGCTGTTTCGGGAGGCGGCCAGATCGTGGTGGAGAAGGCCGGCGGCACGGTAACCCTGCGCAACCTGGCTGGCGCGGTACAGGTGGGATCGGCGGCCGGAGTGCGGTGCGAATCGGGAAGCGGCGGCATCAGCCTGGCCCGCATCAACGGTCCCATGCGCGTGTCCACTTCGATGGGCAACATCGTCGCGAATCTAATGGGTAGCAAGCTGGCGGATTCCTTCCTGGCAACCGGGAGTGGTGACATTACGGTGCTGATTCCGTCCAACCTCGGTGTGACGATCCAGGCGCAGAACGACAGGGCGGACACGCTACGGCGCATCGTCTCCGATTTTCCCGGAATGCGGGTGCGGAGGCTGGGCACCAGGCTGGTGGCCGAAGGCGCAGTGAATGGCGGCGGCCCACTTCTGCAAATCACGGGTATGGGCGGCACCATTTACATCAGACGACAACGATAATTCGAGGATTTAGCAATGAGAACGAATCTGGCGATTGGCAGCGCGATTCTGGCAGTTACGATAGCGGGTCTCGAGGCGTCGGCTCAGACGCCGGCCCCGGCTCCTCCGCCTCCTCCGGCGCAGCCCGCGCCTACGGTCCGCGCGGCTCCCCGCGCGCGCACCGCCGCCACGATTGCTACGGGCGGAACCTACCTGGGAATCGGCGTGCAGGACATCGACACGGAACGAGCCCGGGCGCTGAAGCTGAGGGATGTGCGCGGCGCCGAGGTCACGAGCGTCACCGAGGACAGTCCGGCGGCCAAGGCGGGAATCAAAGACGGCGACGTGGTGCTGGAATGGAACGGGCAGCCCGTGGAGGGCGGCGCGCAACTGGCCCGCTTCGTCCGTGAGACGCCGGCCGGGCGGCAGGTGAAGATCGGAGTGTGGCGCAACGGCTCGATGCAGACCCTGGCGGCCACGATGGAAGGCGGACGGAGCATCACCATCGGCAACGGCGAGAACTTCATGGTGTTGCCCGAAATGCGGCTTCCGGAAATGTCGGTTCCCATGCCGAACATCGAGATCCCGCGCTTCCAGATGTTGTACCAGAGCCCGATGCTGGGCATCTACGGCGAATCGCTGGGGCAGCAGGAACAGCTTGCCGACTTCTTCGGAGTCAAGGAGGGCGTCCTGGTGAAGAGCGTGAGCAAGAATTCGGCCGCGGAGAAGGCCGGCATCAAAGCGGGCGACGTGATCGTGAAGGTGGAGGACTCCAAGGTCGGCAACGCGAGCGATATCAGCAGCGCGCTGCGGGCGGCGCGTTCGAAGAAGACGGTGACGGTGACGGTGATGCGCAACAAGAAGGAGATGCCCATCACCGTGACAGTGGAAACGGCCAGCACCAGCTCGGTGCGCGCCGGCGTGATGCGCACGCGGCCGCAGGTAATGACGATGCGCCGGATGCGGCCGCGCGCGATCCTAGAGACGCCGCGCAGTTATCGCGTAATCTAGGCCTCCGAAGAAAGCCTCCCGGAATTCCTCCGGCAGAGAGGTCAGCGAAGGCATTGTCTCCACGGCAGGGGACAGCCTGCGCACCTCGATGTGGCCTGCCCCGAACTCCTCCAGATAGTACGTAAGCAAAGGCGGCGGAACCGGACGGGTATGCGTCGGGTCGAGGTAGAAGTGGGTGGCGAAGATGGCCAGGCACTCCGGGTTGGGCGTTTCGATCGCGATCACGCCACCGCGCTGGAGGCGCGTGCAGCATAGCCGGATCATCCGGGGCAGACTTTGTGGGGGCAGGTGCTCCACCACCTGGGAGCAGAAGATGCCGTCGAGCGAATCCTCCGGAAGCGCGGCCAGGTAGTCGAACAGGTCCGCGGCCTCCACGTCGAGTCCCTTCTTGTGGCACGCCGCCACCGATTCCGCGGCAAGGTCGATGCCCTTGGCGGGAACGCCGAGGTCTCTCATCGTCTCCAGGAACTCGCCGCGCCCGCAGCCGATATCGAGCACGTTGCGGCGGCCTTCAAAGGAGGGCCGGTAGATCGCCTGTCCCGCGCGAATGTGTTCTTCGCTTCCGCGAAACCGCTCCGCGAACCGGGCGGCGTCGAACGACGGCAGCGCGGGCGCGGCCGGGGCGGCAACGGCCTCGGCGGGTGCGGTTCTCGAATCCATACTGCCCAGCCTCTGGCGGATGAGCCGCAGTTCGGTGTGGATCATGCGGTCGTACTCGGCGCGCATGCGCTCGAGGTCGGACCAGAGCCGCCGCTGAATGTCGATATTGGTGCGGTCGAGAGCCGCCATATACTCCTGGTGCTGGCCGCGCAGCGCGTCGCGGTAGCCGGCATCCATCAGGTCGGAGCGGTGCTGGAATGCGCCTTGCAGATCCGCGACGCTGCGCAGGAATTGCATCTCGTTCTGCGCCAGCTTCCGCTCCCATTCGAGGCGCCAGTCGGCCCAGTGATTGCGGATGTCCTTCAGCTCCTCGGCTACCGAGATCCGGCCGGCCAGTTCGGAAATGGCGCGGTTGGTGTCGTTGAGCGCTTCGAGGGAGGCGTCGATGCAGGTAATCGCCAAGCGGTTGAACTCGACCTGCTCGCGCACGTGCCAATCGAGCACCCGCGCGACAAAGCGCTTCCACCCCTGCACCAGCGTGTTGACAACGCCGCCGGGACGCGGGTTCACGGTGCCGATGGCCGCCACCTTGCCGAGAGCGGCGTCGCGCGCATGCACCAGCGGGAGCAGGTCGGGGAGGGCGATGCCGGGATCGCCGGCCGAGGTTTGCGGGTGGCGCGCGCGCACGCGGTCGCGCACCTCGCGCAGTATGGCTATGAGCTCAGCGCTTTCCACGTTTCCGGCTCCAGGAGGCGGTGACGATGGTGCCGAGTCCGCCGCGCGGGGAGAAGTCGCCCACCACCGTGGCCTCCTTGGGATTCGCCGCTTTGACGACGTCCCGGAGGATACGGTTCACCGCGTTCTCCTGGAAGATCCCCAGATTGCGATATTCCAGCAGGTACATTTTGTACGACTTGAGTTCGAGGCAGCTCTTGTCCGGCACGTAGCGGAGCACGATCTCGCCGAAATCCGGGAGCCCGGTTTTGGGGCAGACGCTGGTGAACTCGGGCGTCAGGATCTCGATCGCGTAGTCCGGGTACTGGTTGGGCCAGGTTTCGATCTCGGGCAGCTTGGCATCGACGCCGGCGGCGGCGTGTTCGTCTGTATAGGCTCGTTTCATGTCAAAGATTTGGAGAGCAGGTCCAGGAACAGGCCGACGTCGGCGACTACGCCCACTGCCTGTCCGGTGCCGCGGTCGCTGACCTTGGTGGCGACGGCGGGATTGATATCGACGCACACGATCTTGACCCAGCCGGGCAGCATGTTGCCGGTGGCGATGGAGTGCAGCATGGAGCCGAGGCAGATCACGAGGCCGGCGCCGCGGAGCACTTCGGCGTAAGCGTCCTGGGCGGTGTTCATGTCGGTGATGGTGTCGGGCAGCGGACCGTCGTCGCGGAGGCTGCCCGCCAGGACGAACGGGATATCCGCCTTGACACACTCATAAAGGATGCCCGAAGCGAGCCGGCCCGATTCGACCGCCGCCTTCACGCACCCGGCGTGGTAGACGGCGTTGATGGCGCGCATGTGGTTGCGGTGGCCGTGCTCTTCCTGACGGCCGTCGGAGAGCCGCACGCCGAGCGAGGTGCCGAACAGCGCGGCTTCGATATCGTGGACGCCCAGCGCGTTGCCGCTCAGCAGCCCCTGCACCCAGCCGGTGCGGATGAGGGTGGAGAGCCCGCCGACGCCGCCCGTATGCACCACCACTGGCCCGGCCACCACGATCACTTTGAGCTTCTGCTCGACGGCGCTGCGCACCAGGGCCGCGGTCTGCCGCACGGCCGTCTCCACCTGCCGCTCGGAAGAGATGCCGTTGGACATGAAGGCGAAGGAAAGGCGGTCGCGCTCCTTGGATTCGGGAATCACGCGGATTCCGCGCAGCCCCGCGACGATCTGGTCGCCCGCGCGCAGGTCGCGCAGGCGGCGGCAAACGGCCCGTCCGCCGCTGACCACGATCATGGCGTCCATGCGCTGGTTTTCCACTTCCAGCCACTTCTGGCCGTGGCGGACGAAGGTGCGGTGATTGGTCGTCGAGTAGAAATCTTCCGGAGCGCAGCGGTCGCGATCGACGGGCCGCAGAATGGCGTCGCTGCTGTCGACCGGGCGAGCAGCCCAGTTCCAGGAGGCCGTTGAGCAGCCGCTGCATGACCGCTTCGTCGGGCGTTTCCACCTTGAGGCGGAGGTAGGACGGGTCGCTGTTGGTGCGTCCGATCCGGAATTGCTCCACTTCGAAGCGGCCATGGTATTCCACGACCTTATCGAAGATGTTCTCCATTACGTGGGAGTCGATGAGGTGGCCTTCGGCTTCGACCACTTCCTGAATGGGCATAGAGCTTCTATTGTAGCGGTGGGACGGGGGGCGGCGTCGCGTTTCGGCCGCGGCTCAGCCTTCGAACAGCTTCAACTGCTCCGCGGCCCGGCGCTTCTTGCGGTTGTCGAACACGGTGCGCCCGCCGAGCGCGGGGGAAATCCGGCGTTCGTGAGCGAGGGCCGCGTCGAACCTGGCCTCGGGCTCGGCCCCGCGCTCCACCGCGCTCACAAAGCGGTCGAGGCGCCGGAGGCTTTCGAGCTTCTCGGTGTCCCCGATGCGGGCCCGGTCCAGCGCTCCCCTGAGCACGCCGATGGATTCGTCGTACGTCTTCAGCGGCACCGGAAAAGGATGCCCGTCCTTGCCGCCGTGGGCGAAGGAGAAGCGGGCCGGGTCGGCGAAGCGGCCAGGTGCGCCGTGTACCACTTCGGCGACGAGAGCGAGAGACTGGAGGGTGCGCGGGCCCAGGTTTTCGTGCAGCAGCAGGCCGGCGAAATCGCGGAAGTCGCGTTCGTACGCAGTCGCCAAGACGGCGCCGAGCCGTTTCAGGTCCACGTCCTCGACGCGGACGTCGTGATGGGCGGGCATGACGAGTTTGCGGACTTCGGCGAGCGTGGTTTCGGGCCGCTCGCGCACGATCTCGAGCATTGCCTTCTGGGCGGGAAGGGCCGCGCCGTCGACCAGGTTGAGGATGGCGCCCTGGGGCTGGCCGACGATGGCGGTGTGGGGTTCCACGGTAAAGTCGCGCACCGCAGCCGAATGCCAGTGATAGCGGCGGGCCATGCCGCTCGCTTCGTTCATACCTTGTTGCACCACGGCCCACTCGCCCGCGGCCGAAACCACGAAGCCGTGGAGGTAGATCTGGAAGCCGTCGCCGATGGCGTTGTTGTCCACGCGGGCGGTGAGGCGGCTGGCGCGCACCAGCGCGTCGCCGTCGAGGCCGCGGGCATCCGCGACGGCGCGCAGTTCATCCGGCGTGCGCCGCGACTGGCTCCCTTTTCCGCCGCAGACATAGAGTCCGAGCTCGGCGGCGCGCGGATTGAGTCCGCGCTTCAGAGCGCCGAGCACGGAGGTGGTGATGCCGCTGGAGTGCCAGTCCATGCCCATCACGCAGCCGAGAGCCTGAAACCAGAAGGGGTCGCTCAACCGGGAAAGAAAAGCCGGGGTGCCGTAGTGATGGAGGACGGCTTCGGCGATGGCCGTGCCGAGGGCGGTCATGCGCTGCGCGAGCCAGGGCGGCACGCGGCCGCCGTGCAGGGGCAGATCGGCGTGGCCCGAGCGCTTCATGTCAGTCGGCGGCGGGCTGCGTTTCGGCGGCGGCCAACGCTTCGATTTGGCGCTGGTGGTTGAGATCGTGCCCGCCCATGGTCTCCACCACCGCCTGAAACGTCATCTCCCCGCGCTCGGGATGACTGATCTTTTTGGCGAACTCCTCCGGTTGGATGGCGTCGAGCAGGCAGAGATTCCAACTTCGCAGCACGGTGAAAGTGTGCAAGGCGATGGCGGGTTCGAGCGCCGAATAATACTTCGCCCACCGATCCTGATCGAAGGGCTGAATGACGTGGTGCTCCTCGGCCAGCGCCTGGCGCAGGCGAAAGGCGAAGGCGACCTCGCAATCGGCCAGGTGGCAGAGGATTTCGCCCGCGCTCCACTTGCCGGGCGCCAGCCTGCGTTTCAGTCCCGCGGGCCCGAGCTTGTGGGCGAGCGCAGCGAGCTTCTGCGGGGTTTCGGAGACGACTGTGCGCGCATCCCGGCCTTCGAGGAATTTTTGGTAGGGGTTCACCCTCCGATTGTACGCCGTCCCCGGAAAACGTCGTGGAGGCGGATGAGTCCAAGCGCACGTCCCGCGGCGTCCACCACCGGCAGCGCGGATATCTGGGACGGCCGGCGCTCCATGAGTTCGAGCGCCTCTCCCAAGGTGGCTTCCGGCGGTACCGTGACGGGGCGGCGGGTCATGGCGTCTTCGGCGCGGAGGCTGCGGATGTCATCGTGGTGGGTCAGCGCCCGCCGCAGGTCGCCGTCGGTGATGAAACCGGACAGCGTGCCGTCGGCCGCCACGACGCAGGCGGCACCGAGGGGGCGGCGGGTCATGGCGATGATCACGTCGCGCAGGGCCACGGCCGGGCCAACGGTGGCGGTTTCCTGAAGCGGGTGCATGACCTCGGCGACGCGCAGCCGCAGGTTGCGGCCCAGTTGGCCGCCGGGATGGAATCGCCCGAAATCCTCGCGGGTGAAGTTGCGAGCCTGCATGAGCGCGATGGCGAGGGCGTGCCCCAGCGCCAGGGCGGTGACCGCGCTCGCGGTGGGCGCGAGGTTGTTGGGGTCCGCCTCACGCTCGACCGAGGCGTCCAGCAGCACGTCGACGGCAGCCGCCAGCGGGGACGTGGTCATCCCTACGATGCCGATGAGGGGAGAATGAAAGTCGCGGAGCAGGGGAACCAGCGCCAGGAGCTCGGCCGAGCTGCCGTGATTTGAAATCAAGACGGTGGGATCGCCCGGCGTGTAGATGCCGAGGTCGCCGTGGACGGCTTCGGAAGGATGGAGGAACACCGCGGAGGTGCCGGTGCCGCACAGGGTCGCCACCACAGTTCGCGCGATGTGGCCGGACTTGCCGATGCCAGTGACGACCACTTTGCCCGGGTGCGTCAGGATCAAATCGACGGCTCGAACCAGCTCGCCATCCAGCCGCCGCGCGGCTCCGGCGATGGCCTGCGCTTCGATCTCCAGGGCCTTTTGGGCGACGGCTAGCCACTCCTGCGCGGCGGGTTCTAGCGGCATGGAAAGTTCATGATCTCACGCCGCGGCACGCTAGACTGGTAAATATGCCTTCCTGGGCCCGGCGCCTGCCGGTTCTCTGCCTTCTCTTTGCGGCCACGCTGCCCGCGGAGATACGGTTGCTGACCATCCTGCATTCCAACGATTTGCACGCGCGCCTGACGCCGCTCGAGAACCGCAACGGCGGCTTCGCCTACCTGGCGGCGCTGGTGAAGCAACAGCGCGCCGGCTGCACCGATTGCATCTATTTGAACGCGGGAGACCTGGTACAGGGCACTCCGGTTTCGACGATTTTCCACGGCCTGCCGGTCTACGAGATCGGCAACCTGCTCGGGTTCGACGTTTCGACGCTGGGCAATCACGAATTCGATTACGGGTGGCCGCAGACGCAGAAGTTCCTGGCGACGGCAAAATTCCCGGTGGTCACCGCGAACGTGGTGAACGCGCAAGGGAAGCTGATGACCTCGGCGCCATATATTATTTTGAAGGTCAACGGGCTGCGAGTGGCGGTGCTGGGCGCGATGACCGACCATCTGGACACACTGACTACGCCGAAGCTGCTGGGGGAGTGGCACACGCTGCCGCTGGTGAAGACCGTCCGGCGTTACGCAGCCGAATTGCGCCCGCAATCCGACCTGATTGTGCTTCTGGGGCACATCACCGACAACGAGGAGCGGACAATTCTCGAAACGGTGCCGGAGATTCCCGTGCTGGTGACCGGCCACGTCCACAAGGGAATGCCCGAAGCCGCAACCAAGGACGGGCGGGTGCTGGTGCGGGTGCGCGGCTACGGCGAGGAACTCGGGCGTCTGGAGCTCAAGGTGGATACGGAGAAGAAGGCCGCCGTGGAATGGAACTGGAAGCGGATTGCGGTGGACTCCACGAAGATCCAGCCCGACCCTGCCGTGGCCAAAGAAGTGAAGCACTGGGAGGAGGAGGTGACGGCGCGCGTGGACAAGCCGCTGGCCATCTCGGCGAAAGTGTTCAGCAAGGCCGAAGTGAAAGTGCTGATCGAGCGCGCCATGCGGGATGAGACGGGCGCGGACTTCGCGTTCATGAACCTGGGGGGCGTGCGCGACATTCTACCGGAAGGGCCGCTGCTGGTGCGGCACATCTGGAACATCATGCCGTTCGACAACATGGTGGTGGTGGGCACGTTCAAAGGACGCCAGCTTCCCGCTATCGTGACGGCCGGGCGCGAGGTGGATCCCGACCGCGATTACACGTTTGCGGTTTCCGACTTTACGGCGGCCAACCCGTCGAGCGAAGGGCTCAAGGCCACGGGCCTCAAATTTCCGAACGAGGCCGGCATGCTGCGGGACATCCTGGTGGACTGGTTCCGCAAGAAAAAAGTCATTGAGTGATCCGCACCTGATCGTTTTCTCCGGCCCGCCGTGCTCCGGCAAGAGCACACTGGCGGCCGACGTCTCGCCGCGCTCGGGCCTGCCGCACCTGTCCATGGACGCAACCCGGTGCCGCATTCTGCCGGATGCGCCGCACACGCGCGCGGACCACCGGGCCGCTTATCGCGCCATGCACATGGCGGCGGGACTGCTGCTCGATGCCGGCTCGGGCGCCATCCTCGATGCGTCCTACAGGCACCAGGAAGACCGCGACGACCTCGCGCTCGCAGCGCGCCACCGTCCCGTGAATTGGATCGAATGCCGTGTATCGCCCGAAACGGCAGTCCGCCGGTTTCTCGCCCGTGGCCCGGACTCCGTCCGGCTGGACTTGACCGAAGAAGTGGTGCGCGAGATGGTGGCGACGTTTCCGTACAGGGGCGCGGGGCTCGAGCTCGACACCGAAGCTCTCGACCCGCGCGAGTGTCTGGACCGGGTTCTCCGCTTTACCGGTCTGTTTCGGAAACCGGAATGACCTTGAGCTGGACGGTGGCCTGGCCGCTCTCCCCGACCTTCACCGATTCGCCGCGCCCTTCGAAGGGTTTCAGGAACAGCGGATCGAGGTAGGCGCCCGAGGGGATATCCTCCCACGCGATCACCTGGTAATCGCCCGGCTTCAGGCCCTTGAAGGTCACACCGCCGCTCTCGTTGGTGGTGGCGCTTTTGGCCGCGGCAATCGGGCCGTCCTTGGGATAGAGGGCCACCGTCACGTTTTGAGTGGGGTTGCCGTTGGAATCCGCGACGGTGGCCGAGACGCTGCCGGCGGTCGCGCTCAGGATAATTTCCATCACTCCGCCCGACGCCATGCTCGTCCCGGTTTCCGGCACTTCCTGGCCGCCGTAGCGGATGGATTTCACGTAGCAGTTTTCCGGCACACCGGAAACGGACACGGTGTAGGGCAGCGGGCTTACGCCGCTCAAGGCGAAGGTCGAGTCCTCGGCCACACGCACCCGGGGCGTACCCCCCATAGGCATGGTGCCGCGCAGCGTCACATTCACGTTCTGAAGCGCGACCGGCGTGTTCGAGCCTTCGACCTTAACGGTGCCCTGGATCTCGGCGCCGGCGGCGAGTTGCAGCACGATTCCATCCACGTGGCTGCTGCCGACGTTGATGTGTTGAATCGCCATCATTCCGGTCACGCCCCCGGTGCTGCCGCCGCGGCCTCCGGGTCCCCTGCCCCCGGCGAGGTTATTGGTTGACGCCATCAGCGTGTAGGTTCCCGGCGGCACGCCTCGAATCTCGAAGGCGTAATCCGGGCCGCGAGCCGCGCTTCCCGTCTGGCGTGCGCCGCCTTCGGCGGACATCAGGATGACCATGACGCTGCCGCCCATTCCCCCGCCCCGGGCGCCCCGGCCGCCGCCCCCGCCGGAGGAGGCGATGTCAGGCACATTGGCCACCTTGCCGCGGATCCGGTAGACGCGTGTTTTGCGCAGGTGAATATCGATGCCGCTCATTTCGCTGCCGGCGGTCAAGTCCACGGGCACGGCCGAAGTTGTGTCCGCTCCATTCGGAAAGTAGGTGGCCACGTAGATCGACTCCGGGGTGTCCGGCAGCGGCCCGGTCACCGCGCCGCCGCGGCCCATGGGAACGAGGCCGCCGCGGCCCGGGTTCTGTGCCGCCGTAGCCACGATGTACTGCCCCGGGTCCAGTTCCGGAATGCGGTAGACCCCGATATCGTTGGTTTCTCCGCTGTTCACCGGCGCCCACTGCTTCTGCCCGTTGCGATACACGGTTTTCATGGCGCGGACGTTAAGCCCTACCACCGGGTCGCCGTCCTCGTCCAGCACTTTGCCGACGATCACCGATTGCGGGTTCATGCGGATGACGACATCCCGCATCTGCTGATTCTCTTTGAGGGTGATGGGCGTGCCGGAGGTGTTGTATTTGCGGGCCCCGTAGGATTGCCGCAGGTAACCCTGGCGCTCGACGGAGATGCGGTATTGGCCGGCGGCGAGGCCGGTGAACGAGAAGCGGCCGGTTTCGTCGGTCTGGCGGGTGGCGTTGCTCGTGCCGATTGAGGCTTGAATCCCGGCAGCCATGGTCTGCAACTGGCCTTGCAGCGCTTGAATCTGGGTCTGGGTTCCGCCCTGGGCCGCGCCCTGCTGGGGCTGCCGCGCCGTTCCGGGCTGTCCGGGCTGTCCGGGCTGTCCCGCCACGGCCCGCCCGCCCTGCGCTTGGCCGCGGCCGCCTTGGCTTTGGTTCTGGCCCTGTCCCTGGCCCATTGCCATCCCGCGCGCTCCGCCCGACATGACCGCAGTCAGCCGGACCGTCGCCTTTTTGAGCGGCGCACCCGTGGATGCGCTAAAGATCTGCCCTTCGATGGCTCCCGACGCGGCGGTCGTGGTCGTCGCCTGAAACGCCGGGGCTGAAGCGGCGGCCGCCAGCCACACCGGTAACAGCCAGACTGACCTCATTGCTGGACCTCCTACTGTTTCATTGGTTCAGACGTAGCGGAAAGTTCCCAGGTTAGCGCGGGAGTATGATGAATTGTGCTACGGTTTCTCCCATTCCTCTGCGTATGCGCGGCTTTCGGCCAGGGTACGGAGCCGAAGCCTAAACCGGAAGAGTACGATGCGCACGCTCAATCGCGTGCGGCCGCGCTGGGCGCCGAGTTCATGGTTCACAGCTTTTCAGGGGAGGATCAGACGTTCATCGTCGAGGATTTTCTGGTGGTGGAAGTCGCCCTCTATCCGCCTAAGAACTCGGCGGTGACGGTGGCGACCGGCGATTTCGCGCTACGCGTGAACGGCAAGCGAATCTCGCCGATCAGCCCGCAATTCGCTTCGGCCTCGATGAGCCGCCCCGAATGGAGCGGCCGCCCGAACCTCGAGGCCGGCGGCGGAATGGGAAATATCGGGGTCATTCTGGGCCGTCCGGTCCCGGGCCAGACGCCCGGCGGACCTCCGGTCAGCGGACCCCGGCCGCCGCGGGCGCCCGACCCGGTCGACCGGAGCGGCATCGAAAAACCGCCACCGGTCTCCGCGCTCGGACCTGATGATCCGCACGGCCTTGCCGGAAGGATCGTTCAAGGGGCCGGTCAGCGGGTTCTTGTATTTCCCCTGGAAGGGCAAGCCCAAGTCCATCAAGAAGCTGGACCTGCTTTACGACGATGCGGTGTTGGAGCTTCGCTGATTGGGCGGCGGCGGAAGACCCCGAGTACAACCAGGGCTGCACCCAACGTGGCATAGGTGGCCGGCTCCGGGGCTTCGGTGGCGTCCTGAACCGGGTTGAGGGTGAAGGTCGCGTTCGTGATCCGCGCGCCGACGGCACTCGTCCCGCCTGGTCCCAAGCGCACGAATCCAGGGTATGCCGGATTCGAAATACCCCTGAGTTGCAGGTTGAAGGATCCCGTGCCGTCGTCGGTGGTGTAGCTCATGGGGATGATGCCCGTGTCAGAGGAAAAGATGTCATAACCGCCGCGCCAGCCCCATGCATTGTAGATCGACCCGGAAACGTCATACAGAAACGTTTGGGATGCTCCTCCCGGCAACGTCAGCATCAACGAAAAGTCCTTCGGGGCCGCCGGCCGCGATGCTCTGGCCGGAGGCGACTGGGTGGCTGAACGTGCCGAGGACGATATCGAGCGACCCGGCTTCCGGAATCGTGAAGGAACTGGCCTGAAAGGACATGTTGAACCAAGTGCTGTTGCCGGTAGCGGTAAAGTCTCCGACTGGTGTAGATTGAATCGGTCCCGCGGTAGCCAAGGCCGTGGCTGCCAGCAATATCGCCAGGTGCGTAGACGCAGCTGCGACAATTCTTCGTAATCGAGACATAGCTCTCCTGCAATGAAATTTAATCTTCCTGGGCGGAACCGGCCGGTTCCCCGTGCCCGATAATCAGACGATCATCGACGGCTGACAGAGCGATGCACTGGCAGAGTCTGAAAGATCCCGCGAATGCCCTGAAGGCGTAAGCACCTTATTATTGCTTACTTTGCATACTATTGTAAAGTCGCCGGCGGCGCAGTCAACCGGCTCGCGTACTAAGGGCAGCCCAGTACGTGCGGCGAGGGTTACCGATTCGGCTTCTCCGTCGCCTACTCCTTTCTATGCATAAATCCTTTGCCGCCGCGGCGGCCGGGCTCCTGGCGATGACCGTGGCAGCCCAACAGCCCTTGCCGTGGCGCGACCGCACTCTCTCCCCGGATCGCCGCGCGGAACTGGTGCTGGCGGAGATGACTCTGGACGAGAAGATCGCGCTGGTGCACGGGTACGGCATGCCGGGGATGCCGGCGCCCGACGCCGCGGCCGAAACCCTGCTTCTACGCTCCAACGGCGGCGCCGGTTACGTTCCGGGCATTCCCCGACTGGGCCTTCCAGACCTCAACATGGTGGACTCCTCCTACGGGGTCACTCGCGGAGCGGCGCGCAGCCGCTACTCGACCGCGCTGCCCTCGAACCTGGCCGCCGCTGCCACCTGGGACCTTCGCCTGGCGCAGCGCTACGGCGCCCTGATCGGACGCGAACTGCGCGAGCAAGGCTACAACATGGGGCTGGGCGGTGGCATCAACCTTAGTCCGGGAACCCCGCAACGGCCGCAATTTCGAGTATTTCGGTGAGGATCCCATCCTGGCCGGGAAGATGGCCGCCCAGTATGTCCGCGGCGTACAGGCGCAGAACGTGATCGCCAACGTCAAGCATTTCGCGCTCAACGACCAGGAGAGCGGCCGGCACGTGGCCAACGTCATCATGGACAAGCGGGTGATGAGGGAGACGGACCTGCTGGCGTTTGAAATTGCCGTACGGGAAGGAAGCCCCGGCGCGGTGATGTGCTCTTACAACCGGGTCAACGGCGACTACGCTTGCGAGAACAGCTATCTGCTGAACGATGTGCTGAAGAAGGCGTGGGGATTTCCAGGGTTCGTGATCTCCGATTGGGGGGGCGCCAACAGCACCGTCAAAGCGGCGCTGGCCGGCATGGACCAGGAACAGCCGGCCGCGGTGTATTTCGGCGAGGCCTTGAAGAAGGCCGTGGAAGGCGGCGAGGTTCCCGCCTCGCGGCTGGACGACATGGTACGCCGCATCTTGCGCTCCGAGTTCGCGACGGGCATCGTCGATTATCCAACGCCGACAAAGGTGGTGGATGTGTTCGGCGGACTCGAATTCGCGCAGCGCGTCGCCGAGCAGAGCATGGTGCTGCTGAAGAATACCCGCGCGATCCTGCCGTTGAACGCCATCAATATTCAGAGCATCGCGGTCATCGGTTCGCACGCGGACGCGGGAGTGCTGTCGGGAGGCGGTTCGGCGCAGGTGGATGCGCCGGGCGGCAGCGCGGTGAGTACGCCCCCGCCCGCTCCGGGAGCGTCGCAGAGCGAAGCGGCGGCTATTTTCGGGGGGGCCGTGTGGTTTCCCTCCTCGCCTCTTGCCGCGATCCGCGCGCAGGCGCCCAATGCGCGAATTGAATTCAACGCCGGGACCAATCCCGCTGCCGCCGCGGCCATGGCGAAATCCGCGGAGGCCGTCATCGTCTTCGTGAACCAGCCCTCCACGGAGGGCGACGACCCCCCTCTCAAGTTACCGGGAAACCAGGATGAAGTGGTCAAAGCGGTGACGGCCGCCAATCCGCGCACGATTGTGGTCCTCGAAACCGGCGGGCCGATTCTCATGCCCTGGGCCGACCAGGCTGCCGCTATCGTGCAGGCCTGGTATCCCGGCATCCGCGGCGGCGAAGCCATCGCCAGCGTGCTGTTCGGCGACATCAATCCTTCCGGGCGCCTTCCCGTCACCTTCCCACGCAGCGAGGCCGACCTCCCGCACCCGCGGATTCCGGGTCCACCCCCCGGCTTCAAGCTCGAGCCGCACAGGATCGGCGGCCTTTTCGATCTTCCGCAGCCGCCGCCGTTCGACATCCACTACACCGAAGGCCTGAAGGTCGGGTATAAATGGTACGACGCGGAAAACAAGCAGCCGCTTTTTCCATTCGGCCACGGACTCTCTTACACTACCTTCACTTACTCCGGCATGACGGCGACGATGAAGAGCGTCACCTTCACGGTGACTAACAGCGGCCGCCGGTCCGGTTCCGAGGTGGCGCAGATTTATGCCGGGCTTCCGGCCGCCGCGAACGAGCCTCCCCGCCGCCTGGTGGCGTGGGAGAAGATTGCATTGGGACCGGGACAATCCAAGACCGTCACCGTGGCGCTCGATCCGCAACTGCTATCGATCTTCAACGCGGACAAGGATGCCTGGGAACTGCTTCCCGGGGAGTACAAGTTCTTCGCCGGCGGTTCCTCGCGCAATACCCCGGTTTCGGCCACGCTTACAAGCCGCTAAGATTGAAGGCATGAAATCCGCACTTTTGCTGTTGGCGGCGGCCGGCTGCGCCTTCGCCCAACAGGCGCACGTCAACCTGGACTGGAACCCGCAGAAGAACACGCAGAACCTGGTGCCCTTCGGGGCGAACGTGATTTCGCCGGAGGTCCACGACGACGGCACGGTCACGTTCCGCGTGCGCGCGCCACAGGCGAACAGCGTGCAACTCGCCGCCGGCCCGATCGTGCCGGGCCTCGGCGGAACGCGCCCACCCGCCTTCACGAAGGACGAGAAAGGCCTCTGGACGCTCACCATCGGTCCGGTGAAACCGAATATCTACGTTTACAAGCTGATCGTCGACGGCGTCACCGTGCCGGACCCGAACAACACGCTGACCGGCTTCTCGGACCAGCCGGGCTACAGCGTGCTGGTGGTGCATGGTCAAGGACCGGCCTATTACGACGCAAAAAACGTGCCGCACGGAAACGTGACCCGGCACGTGTATCATTCGGAGTCGCTGGGCGGCGAGCGCGAGATGTACGTATACACGCCGCCGAACTACGACCGTTCCAAGAAGTACCCGGTGCTGTACCTGCTGGGAGGGAGCGGCGAACTGGCCTCGACGTGGATGTACGACGGACGGGCCAACTTCATCGCGGACAACCTGATCGCCGAAGGCAAGGCGCTCCCCATGATTATCGCGATGCCAAACAACCAGGTGGTCCACCGCAGCGACCCGAAGCATACCGAACTCACTTTCAAGCTATTTGAAGCCGAGCTTCGCGGCAGCATCATCCCTCTGGTGGAGAAGAACTACAGCGTCCAGGCCAACCGCAAGGGCCGCGCCATCGCCGGACTTTCGATGGGCGGACGGCACGCGCAACTGGTGGGGTTCAAGTGCCTGGACCTGTTTGCCTCGTTCGGCATCCTCAGCGCCGGCGATCCGGACTCCGAGAAGTCCACGCCCGAGTTTCTCAACGATCCGCAAATCAATAAGAAGGTGGATTACCTGCTGGTCGGACTCGGTACTTACGAAGATCAGCCCACCAACCGCAGCGTCCAGTTCCACCAGGTTCTCGAGAAGCACAACGTGAAGCACGATTACTACGTAGGCGGTGGAGGAGCGCACGATTGGGCCACATGGCGCCACCTGCTTTACGCCAAGCTTCTGCCCAATCTGTGGCGCGCCAAGTAATCGTTTCGCGCCAAGGGAACAAAAGGGATTTGCCGCGCGCGATGCTAGGCCGTGTACGCGAGCAACATGGTGCAGCCGGCCTGGCTGTAGAGGGCGGCGTGGCGAGAGCCCTTCGGCATGTAGATGTAATCGCCGGCGTAGGCGGTGACGCCTTCCGATTCCACGCTGCCTTCGAGGATCAGGCACTCCTCGGCATCCGTATGTTCGTGGGCGGGAAACCGGGTGCCAGGCGCCATGCGCAGGAGGATCGTGTTGCCGCCGCGAAGTTCCCGCTTCTCGATTCCCGGCGAACCGGCGTCCACCCAGGGAGTCTGGCCCGCCCGCAAGAGCTTCGCTCCCGGCTGCCTGCGCCGGGAAGGGACGCCGCCACCGATTCGCTCCAGCAGCCGCTTGCGCAGATCTTCCGGCGGCTCGGCTTCCGGCACCGATAGGGCGAGCGCCACGGGCAGGTTTGCATAACGCGAAATCAACCCGCGGCAGAGCGGACAGCCGGCATCGACGCGTTGACGGAACTGCTCACCTTCGCCTCCGCCCAGCGCGCCCAGTGCGTATAGCGCCGCCTGCTCTTCCACTTCGTCGAAATGCGCCTGGTCGTGCATGTGTTAAAACATCTCCGCCGGCAGGACTTCCCGGAGCTTCTGTATTCCGGTGCGAATCCTACTCTTGATTGTACCCAAGGGCGCGTTCAGTGTTTCCGCCACCTGAACGTGTGTGAGGCCGCGGAAGAACGCCAGCTCGATGGCCTGCTTCTGTTCGGGTGCGAGCGTCGCCAGCGCCGCCCGGATCAGCGCCTTTTCCTGCCGGTACCAGATTTCCGTCTCGGCCGCGGGACTCTGGCCGACTTCGCCGTGTTCCGGTTCCCAGGGCAATTCCCGCAAGCGCCGGCTCGAGGCCTGCCGTAGGCGGTCAATCGCGCGGCTGCGGGTCATCGACGCCAGCCAGGCCAGCACGCTGCCGCGATGCGAATCGAAACTGGATGCCGTGTTCCAGACCTGCTGATAAATATCCAGCAGTACCTCCTCGGCGTCGGCCGGGTCGTCCAAAATCCGCGACGCCAACCCGTACACCAGCCGGGAACTCTCGTCGTAGAGCCGCGCAAGGGCTTCGGCGCGGTGGTCGCGAATCGCCTCGACGTAGCCGAGCCATCGCTCGGCCGGCGTTGCTCCCCCTGCCTGACTTCCGCCCTGGATCATCGTCACTGCGCCCGGCCCCCCGGCGGGACTTCGCACATCTTATCATCCGGGTTGCCGAAAAGTACTTCGATCGCCGGTTGGCCTTGTCGGAGTTTCGCCCGCGGCTCACACATCGTGATGTGCTCCGGCGACTGCCCATCAATTCTCGATTGGGACCTTTTCTGCCCGATCGATGACAAGAACGTCGATGGGTAGTTGCTTGGCATTCAGTTCTAGGCCCAGGCTCTCTTTAACCGCTCGAGGAAGCTTAGGCAGACTGGTGTCCGCATCGACCGGTGGGAGAGGAGACGCCCTTGTAGCCGCAAGCGCATCCCGGACTTGTGCCTGAGAGGGATCGAATTCGTCCGCCGCGTATGTCAGGCTAATCTCATACGTTCCTTTCAGGCCAGTCATGTCGATAACAGGTTTGCCCAACTGATTGCTCAAGATGTCGATGAGCCGTGGGATCGTAATCTTAGCCTGCATCGTGCGAGCGCCGTTGGCCCCGAACGTGGCGCGGATCGCCCCAATCGGGGGCGTTGCGCCCCTTCGGGCCGTGGCTCCGGCCGCGCCGGCACCTGCCTTGGCGTCTGGGCTTGCCGCGCGCGCCGTCGCTGCCGCCACTTCGGCGGGATCGACCTCCTTCAGCTTCGGACCGTTCTTGCCGACCGTCAATTCATAAGCCGGCAATAGTTCAGCCTCCCTGTGAAGCGCCAAATTGAAGCGTTGCTCGAGCAGACTTTGCAGGGCAGTTGAGACCTGCGAATCTGAGGCGCCCTGCTGAATTCCGGCAGTCAGGTTGTAGCGCTCATCGACAATCCAGCTTGGTCCGTTGATCTGATAGGGCTTCAGGTCGTAGGCCGCCATCAGCATAACCCTGAGAGTCGCCTGGCTACACTCAAACAGACTCGGATTGGTTCGGCGACAACCAATGGGGCCAGTAAATGTCAGAGGAACGCTCTGTGGCTTCAGCGAGGCGACTTCGATGGGCGAAGGAGTCGCAGACTGAGCGAAAGCTGGAAGCGGCATCGCGAAGCGGGAAGCCACACCCAACATACCCGTTGTAACGGCGAGGGCGATATAGATGTTCCTCATAGCGAGTCTTCTGATTCTCGAAGGTGTTCTGATCCAGCTCGAGGTCTTCGTGTCGAATGCTTCAAGTCCCTGTAACTCTCGATACTGATCCTCCGTCAGGATCTCGATGCCCATAGCGGCTGCCATATCGAGCGCACTGTTCTCTGGCTTGTGCTGCTTTCTCGACTCGAGCGCTTCACGGTCATAGCAGAGGCTTCTCCGCCCCTTCGGGCTCTCTGCCGAACAATCGTAAAAGATGAATTCGCCCGTCGATTCATCGCGCCCCACAACGTCCGGTTCGCCGCCAGTTTGCTCCATTTCACTCAGAGACCAGAGCTTTTCAGGGCTGGCGTCCAGCTTCGTTTGCACTCGATCCCATCCCAGGCCTTCGTGACGATTCCTGTTTTTCTCGAAACGGGCCTTCAACATTCCGAGTAGTTGTTCGCGCTGTTCTGGCGACAGTCTTTTGTTGTTGCTGTTGCCGCTTTCCTTTTCCGCCGCTGTTCCCTTCATCCCCAAAGTTGGCTTTCCTTCTACCCTTTCTCCAGCACAAAGTGGGTCGCTTGCTCAGTTGCCTTATGCTCCGTTACAGAGAATCCAAGAGCTGGCAGGTCGAGACCGGTAAACAATGCTTCCCCCTGACCGAGTACGATAGGTGCCAGTGCAAAGTGCAAGGAGTCTATCAAGCCCGCTTGCAGATATTGCCGCACTGTGGAAACTCCACCTCCGATTTTGACGTCCTTGTCGCCGGCTGCCTGCATCGCGAGCCTCAACGCCTCTTCGATTCCGCCGGTGACAAAGTGGAACGTCGTCCCGCCCTCCATCACGAGCGGCTCCCGCTCGTAATGCGTCAGGACAAAGGTTTGCGCGTGGTACGGCGGGTTGTCGCCCCACCATCCCTTCCATGAACCGTCGGGCCAAAGACCCCGCACCGGACCGAACATGTTGCGACCAAGGATGAAGGCCCCAAAGTTCTCCATCGAACGCCGTGCGAACTCATCATCAAGATCGATTGATCCACCGTCCTGTCCATGCATCGCGCAGAATGTCTTCGTATGGAAGAACCACTGAAAGATTTCCGGACCGCGCTTGCCCAGCGGATCGTTCAGGCTTTGCTCCGCTCCCGCGCTGAAACCATCCAGCGAAACACCAAAACCCGCAACTCGCACTCTCTGTATATGTCTGTGCTACTCGCTTCCGAGATTCATTTTAACGCCTGATGTGAGGAGGACTCCCGGGGATTTGCCAGGCCCCGCCGCAAGACCATGGATGGCTCCGAATCGCTCAGGGAAAGGTTCTCGCGGTCGGAGACGTTCGGGCACGGCCGCGGGGAGGCTATCGACGCCGGGCGCTGCGCTCTGCTGGCGCACGTGGATTCTCATTTACCTGTGCGGATAAGGTCGGCGATGCGCCGCCACGCGATTTTCGGCACGAGGCGGCGCTGGTCGGCGGGCATTCGCTCATCCATCATCGTTCTGGCCAGTTTGCGCACGCGCTCCGATGCTTTGCTGGTATGCCCGGCATCAAATGTCGGATGAGGGTCATACTCGATGGTCAACTGAATCGCTTCAGCACGTTCCTGGCCGGCGATCTCCCCGGCCAGCCACAGGGCCAAGTCAATGCCTGCCGAAACGCCGGCCGCTGTAACGATCCTCCCGGCTTGCACGATTCTTTCTTGGGGTTTGGGGCTCGCGCCCATGATTCGCAATACGCCCATCTTGTACCAGTGGGTCGTGGCGGGTAGTCCCTTCAAGATGCCGGCAGCGCCCAGGATCAGCGCGCCTGTGCAGACTGAAACCGTCCAGATCGTGGTTTGATGAACCCGGCGCAACCAGTCGAGGACCTCGTCATCAACCATCTCGCCCGGAGTTGTCGACCCGCCCGGCACAACGAGAACGTCAGGTGACGGGGTATCGGCAAGTGTATGCGTGATGCCGAGAAGCAAAGTGTCCCCCTCCGTGACGATTGGCCCGGTTTCTTTGCCGACCAATCGTACCTCGGTATTGGGCATGCGAGATAGGACTTCCAATGGGCCTACGGCGTCCAGCGCCGTCACACCGGGGTAGAGAAGAATCGCGACCTGTAAAGGCTTCTGGCTTTGCATTTGCTATCCCTATTTATGGCGGAGCGGCCGAGCAATCTCCCTTCAGCCCGGCGCTAAAGTCAACCGTCCGACGCCGTCTCGACCGACGAGCCCTCAGCGGATTGGCTCCGTCGTAGGCGAGCCGCGTCATCGCCACACGACGACATCACCGCTCTCTACCTTCAATTCGCCGAGGACGATCCGTTCGCGACATGCCGCGGAACTGAAACACCGCGGGCCGCCCAGGTGTCCGGATCGTCGCGTCGTAACGATACCTCCGCCGGTCCGAGGCCCAGCCCGCCGCTCCGCAATCGTATCGCCACCGACATCCGAAAACCTCCCGGCGTGAGCATGCGCTCTTCCTACCCATCAGGATTGCTTCACTCGTGTCCATCAGGTGCTGGATGAATCCGCGGAGCTTTTCACCCATCTTCCACGTCATAGTTGACCGTCCGGCTCAGCCATAAAGCCGTCGGCGGTGATCTGCATTTGCAGTGTCAGCTTTCGCATGTGTCTCCTTGGGTTCTCTCAGTTGTCGATTCTGACGGGAGGGCGATGGCCTCGGTTTCGCAGATTGTCTCAGTCTTCATGACCGATTACGTCGCCGAGGGGATGGGCGTCTCCACAAATTCCGGACAGGTCAGCGCCCGGCGTATTGGGTGAAGACGTAACCGTGATCTTTGCGGGCGGTGTGGCACTGATAGCACGCCTGCTGGGCTTTGGCGTCGAGGGTATTGGCCTTGCTGCCTTCGTCGAAATTTCCGAAGCCCCAACCGCCGGTTTCGGCGTAACGGCGGCTATCCTTGACCATGACCGCAGTTAGCACGCGCCGCCCCTCTCCGCCGTTGCCCTTATCGTTAACCGCGAACTCAAGCATTTCTTCCGCAATGATGGCGCCGTCCGCATAGGCGCCACTGCGTAGTGCCTTCATTGCCAGATCGTTCGCGTAGAAATAGAAGATGCCATTGGTGCAGGGTTTGACGCATGGAGACTTGGCGAACCCTGGGAACCCGGCAGGAACAAGCGAACCGTGAAGGAAAGTCCAGCTACGGTATCCCTCGGGATAGGAGACGGACCCATCTTCGGCGCGCAGCGAAGGCGTCTGGATGAGCGCGAATAATAGCGACGCGGCAGCTACGACTCCGGTGGCGGCAGCGATACGTGATCTCATAGCTACGGCGATTGTAGCGGGAGATCTGCCGTTGGACCAGAGCCAATTCTGAGGTGGTCGACTATACCATTCCATCGGCCCTATCATCGCGGCAAGACGTACGCCCTGTCGCACTCGTCCGAAACGATGCGTGTTTCACGCCATGGAAATGCCGTTGTGGCGAGGCTTAAAGCAACTCCTGAGGCGGCGTAACCCTTCGCTGATATTGGCAGTGGGAATCGCCCCGTACCCCAACATGATGCCAGGCCGACCAGATGGACCTACCGTAAGTGCCGACAGTTCCTGAACCGCCACCCCGAGTTGCGATGCCTTTTCAACGATGGCTTTGATTTCCTCCGCCGTGGCCTTGCGCGCCAGCGCGGCGATGTGAAGTCCCGCGATCGAAGGCACTACCTCCAAACAATCGCCGAACTGGCGCGTTAAACTTTCAATGACCATCTCGCGGCGAGCTCGGTAAACCTCTCGCATCTTGCGGACGTGGCCTGAGAACGCGCCGCTCTCGATGAATTGAGCCAGTGCGACCTGGAGCGGCAGCGGCGTGTGCCAATCCGTCACCTCTTTGGCCCGATGCACGGCCGCACGTAGCGATGGAGGAGCTACTACAAACCCAAGGCGGATCGCCGGCAGCATCGTTTTCGAAAAAGAGCCGATATATATCACACGACCGCTTGCATCAAGGGTCTGTAACGGCTCACTCGGACGGTCGCGGAACCGGAACTCGCTGTCGTAGTCGTCCTCAATGATCGCGGCGTGGTTCCGCTCCGCCCATTGCAGGAGTGCGCGCCGCCGCTCGAAGCTCATGGACACGCCCAAGGGATATTGGTGAGACGGCGTCACGTACACAAACTGGGCGCGCCGTGGCAGTGCGTCTACTACGAGACCATTCTCATCGACCGGAACAGAGCGGATGCGAGTTCCCATCGATTCGAACAACCATCGCACCATCCGGTACCCTGGGTCTTCCACGGCTACGCGGTCGCCCGGAGCGAGCAGCGTTCGCGCAACGACATCGAGCCCTTGCTGGGTGCCATTTACAATCGTGATATCTTCCGCCGTGATTTCCATACCGCGGGCGACTCCGAGGTGCCGGGCAATCGCTTCGCGAAGGGGCAGATATCCTGCCGGTTCGCCGTAGACGCCTGCGCCCACCGCGTCCGATCGCAGCGCCGCAGAAACCAGCCTCCGCCACTTGTCATGGGGAAAAAGCGATGCGTCCGGAAGGCCGGTCCGAAAATCGAATTGAGCAGGGCGAGCGAAGGCCGTGGACAATGGGATTGAATTCCAGACGGGCCGGGGCCGGATCGCGCCGTCAGGCTGACGTCTTGCCGGTTCCCGACAGGGGGGGCGGCATGCTCGGATACGAAAGTTCCAGAACCCACACGAGATGAGACAAATCCCTCAGCCACCAGGCGATCATACGCGACCGTCACGGTCATACGAGCCACATTCAGGCGCTGCGCCAGTTCCCGCGTAGGGGGTAGGAATTCGCCAGGCCGGAGCCGGCCCTCCAGGATCGCCCGGCGGAGTTGCCGATAGATCTCCCCGCTCAGATCCTTGCGACCGAGAAGACTGACATGGACGTCCACTCTTTCAGTGTATCCGGCCACACCGGCTGATTGGACTGGTCGAGTGCGGCGGAATTGGATCTGGTTGTGGTCCTTTCCCTCGCCTAAACTTGGAATGTTGACTGGCAGCTGGCAGGAACTGCTTGCGCTTCTCCGCGCAACTGGTCGAGCCAGACCCGAACTAGGTCTTAGACCGTCTGAAGAAGTTCTATAAAACACTTCCATCTGGAAATGTTCTGGTGCATACTTGAGGCATGGCGCGTCGCCCTGTCCCAATCCATGTCAAGGCCAAGGATCTCGACGAACTCGGACAGTTATTACGAGGTGGAGTGCAGCAAGTGCGCGTGGTTCTCCGGGCGCTGGCTCTGCGGCTGCTGGCCGGTCAGGTCACGGCACCCCACGTTGCGGAGACGGTTCCCTTAACCGCGAAGGCGATCCGCGAGATTGCCCATCGCTACAACGACGGTGGCCTGGACTTGGCGCTGTACGAGAAGCAGCGGCCTGGGGCCAAGCAAGTTCTTGATCCCTCCCAGAAGCAGCGGATTATCGCAATGGTGTGCAGTGATCCGCCGCAAGGCCGGGCTCGTTGGACGGTACGTCTCATCGTTCAAGAGGCCGTCAAGCGTAAGTTGGTCCCCCGCGTTGGTCGGGAGACTATTCGCGTCCTGCTCGAAAGCCACGACTTGAAGCCGTGGCGGGAAAAAAATGTGGTGGTGCGCCGGGATGAACCGGCATGGAGTTGAGGATGCAAGAGCCTCACGAGAAAGGAGTAGCGATCCGCTCGGCCCCGAGTTTTGCGCTGGGCGCTGCGAAGTGTCCAGTGAAGCGTAAACAGGGGAAAAGATGGGCTGGGTATCGAGCTTCGAAAATTTGCAATCAGGGCGCCGACGCCGTCACCACTGCGGAAGGCGACACGACCAGCAGCGCCAACGCGAGTTGCTGGGCGGCCCTGCGTAGTCGCAGACCCCATGCACGTCTGGAAACTCCATGCACGAGAACCGGGAGACCTCGGAGACGCCTGCAGCGATCTTTCGCGACAGGCCGGTGGGCAAAGGCGAAAGCCGCACGGCCCACGTGCACGCCTTCGAGGAGTCGGACAGCGGAATAGTACCGATGAATCATTCGAACAAGAGCGGGAAACCGCCGGCGGAGAATGAGGAGGGAAGGCCGCTGATCAAGGAGAACACTCATCAATCTAGCACGCACTCGACACAGAGCGAGACACGCGTGTCCCAAGGGTTGACGGGTGTGCGCAGGGCAGCAAGGGAACGGAAGGAGATGAAGTTCACCGCCTTGCTCCATCATTTGACAGTCGAACTGCTCCGATACGGCTTTTACGCGCTGAAGCGGAAAGCTGCTCCAGGGGTGGACGGCGTCACTTGGCAGGAGTATGAGACCGGGTTGGAGGGTCGGCTCGCTGATCTGCACAGCCGGGTTCACCGCGGCGCTTACCGAGCGCAACCATCAAGAAGAGTGTACATCCCGAAACCGGATGGTCGGCAACGGCCGCTCGGGGTTGCGGCGCTAGAAGACAAAATTGTCCAATACGCCGTGGTCGAAATCCTCAATCAGATTTACGAGGAGGATTTTCTGGGGTTCTCGTATGGTTTCCGGCCAAGGCGCAGTCAGCATCAAGCGCTGGATGCGCTGTACGTCGCGATCACGCGGAAGAAGGTGAACTGGATTTTGGACTGTGACATTCGGGGCTTTTTCGATAATTTGTCGCACGATTGGCTCCTAAAGTTCGTCCAACATCGCGTTGCCGACCGCCGCATTCTTCGGCTGATCCAGAAATGGTTGAAGTCGGGAGTGATGGAGGAGGGCGAATGGAAGGACACGGAGGTGGGTACTCCGCAAGGTTCGGTGGCTTCGCCGTTGCTTGCGAACATCTATCTCCATTATGTGTTCGACCTGTGGGTGGACGCTTGGCGCAAGAAGTGTGCGCGAGGCGACGTGGTTGTCGTCCGGTACGCCGACGATAATGTCATCGGTTTCCAGCATCTGGATGACGCAGATTGCTTCCTGGGTGACTTTCGGGAACGGCTGCGGAAGTTCGGGCTGGAACTGCACCCAGATAAAACGCGCCGGATTGAGTTCGGGCGGTTTGCCGAGGTCAACCGGAACAAGAGAGGAGAAGGGAAGCCCGAGGCGTTCGATTTTCTGGGATTCACGCACATCAGCGGGAAGGACCGGAATGGGAGTTACGCCGTGAAGCGCAAAACGATCGGCAAGCGGATGCGGGCCAAGTTGCTGGAAATCAAGCAGCAGTTACGCAGGCGCATGCATGAGCGAGTAGCGCAGACCGGCCAATGGCTTCGATCGGTCGTCCAGGGTTACTTCAACTACCACGCAATACCGGGGAACATCGACAGCCTGTCCGCATTTCGCTATCGGGTGATCCGGCTCTGGCGGAACATGTTGATCCATCGGGGCCAGAAGCACAACCTCACTTGGGAGCAGATGCGTAAGCTCGCTGATCAGTGGATTCCGCAACCGCGTGTTCTCCATCCATACCCCCGAGTTCGCTTTGACGCCATCCATCCAAGATAGGAGCCTCATGCGGTAGTGCCGCTCGTGGGGATCTGTGCGGGGGGTGCCGGGCAACTGGCATCCCTACCGCGACCGTGGCCGAACTGAACGCCGACTACATCGCAAAGATGGAAGACGTGTTGGCGGTGTACGAGAAGCCCTATAATCCGGCCGAACCGGTGGTTTGCCTGGACGAGAAGCCGATCTCTCTGCACGCCGACGTGCGAGCGCCGATTCCCGCCAAGCCGGGTGCGGTGGCCAAACGGGACAACGAGTACGGACGATGCGGGACTGCGAATGTATTTGGGGTGGTGGAACCGAAAGCGGGCCGGCACTTCACCACGGCCACCCCGGATCGTTCGGCGTTTCAGTTCGCCCAAGTCGTCTACCGCCTGGCCCTGGCGTATCCGGAAGCCGAGACGATCCACTTGGTGATGGACAACTTGAACATTCACTGCCGCAAGTCGTTAACGGATCTGTACGGCGCCGAGATCGGCGGCGAGATTTGGGACCGATTCACGATCCACTACACTCCCAAACATGGCAGTTGGCTTGACCAGGCGGAGATCGAGCTCAGTATGTTCTCCCGGCAATGCCTGGGCAGCCGAAGAATTCCGGAGCTGCGCCTATTGCAGCGGGAGACCAGAGCCTGGAACCGCGAAGCCAATCGGCAGCGAACGACCATCAACTGGCGGTTCACACGCCGCAAGGCCCGAAAGACCTTCCACTACGAAAAGCCGCCGCGGCACCGCCCGCGATAGTACGCCGGGCAGTTCCCCTTCGAGTCGAAGAACCAACTCCGCGGCGGAGTTGCGTCGGAAACCGCTCCAACGCCGATGTCCGAACAAGCCAACACGTCGGGCTCGCCCAGAACTGGGCGACGGCAAGGGTGTACGTCCGAGTTCTTGTTCGCTAATCACCTGAAGAGCGTCCTATCGGGAGTGATCTGTCAGATAACGCACTTCTTCAGGCGGTCTAAGACCTAGCAGCAATCCTGTGGACCACTTCAAATCCAACACGAGGAGAACACCCTCACTGAAAAGGGTCACCACGTACATCCATTTCAATGGCAACTGCCGGAAAGCGATGTCCTTCTACCAGAAGACCCTGGGAGGTAAGTTGGACTTGCAGACCTATCCGGACCCGACCGGCGAACGCTCGAATGATACCAACGCTCCGATCATGCACTCGCAGCTATCCCGGGGAGGCGCACCGATGCTGATGGCATCGGATTCCTCGCCAGACGGACCGGTGAAGCCTGGAAACAACTTCTCTATCTCGGTGGAATGCGAATCGCTCGAAGAGATCGAACGTGTGTTCGCCGGAATCGGCGAGAAGGGATCAGTGCGGCTTCCGCTCGGCGACATGCCGTGGGGCGCGCGCTTCGGAATGCTCACCGATCAGTTTGGCATTCAGTGGATGCTCAACTGCTACACACAGAAGTAGTGGTCGCAATGCCGGCTTCGGCGGGCGGTTAAATGAAGCCGACTCGCCGGCAAGACAAGCAGGCTCGAGCCGTGTAACAGTGGCATACAGAAATCGTAAGCTGACCACAAGATATGGACGAGGACCTAGAACAACTTACCAGGCACGAACTCATTGCGGAGATAAGAAGGCTCCGTGTCGGAATCCGCCGACATCGGGATAGCACCAGACACGAGCTCTGCTGGCACCATCCCCAGTTATGGAATCTCCTTCCAGAAAAGGTCGAGCCTGATTTGGACGTGCCGGAGTGGCCGCAGTTCTTGCGAGGTTGTTTGCGATATCGAGAATCGCTCGATGTTCAACTTCCGAACGCTCGACGCGTCACTGACGAATTCAAAGATTCTGCAGGACGTCCTGATGTCTGATGGACGAGTGGTCGATTTCCTATTGCCGAAGCATATGTAAGACTTGCGATGAGCGTTCAACCAAAGCCCACCCGCGTCCCCTCGCTGGACGCGCTCCGCGGCCTCGTCATGATCATCATGGCCCTCGACCATGTGCGCGATTTCATACACAACGGCGCCATGAGCTTTCCGCCCGAGGATCTCACCCGCACCACGTCGATTCTCTTCTTCACCCGCTGGGTCACCCACTTCTGCGCCCCAACATTCATGTTCGCCAGCGGCATAGGCGCCTTCCTCCTGGCGCAAAGAGCTCCGCAAAAGATCTCCCGCTTCCTATGGACTCGCGGCCTCTGGTTGATATTCCTTGAACTGGTCGTAATGCGCGTCGCCTACTATTTCAGCCTCAGTCTTCGGTACCCGGTCGTTATGGTCGTTCTCTGGGCCCTCGGTGCCTGCATGATCGCGCTCGCGTTTCTCAGTAAGCTTCCCATCCGCGCCCTTGCAATCGTATCGGCGGTCACCATCGTCCTCCACAACACGCTCGACCCTGTCCGGAGCGGCGCGCTCTGGACCATTCTCCATCGCCCTGGCGTCGTCATGGTGGGCGGCGCGCCCGTGTTCTTTGCCTATCCCCTCATCCCCTGGATCGCTGTCATGGCGGCAGGCTACTGCTTCGGCCAGGTCTTCCTGCTCCCGCCCGATGCCCGGCGCCGAATGCTCCTCCGTACCGGAGCCGCACTCACCCTCGCTTTCCTGGTCCTCCGCGCGATCAACGTCTACGGCGATCTCTCCCCTTGGTCGCCGAAACTGCACCCCGTCCTCTCTTTTCTCAATTGCACAAAATCACTGCTGTCCGGCTAAATGTTTTCCGATCACGAGAACCGTCTCTGAATCAGTGTGATAGGGGCGAAGTCGGAGTTTTCGATTTCAACTTTTTCTGGCGCGCAGGGGCAAAACTCCACTGCGGCGCCCCCTCCGCCGTTAGCCGACAATGAGGGGTGAATACCGGCCAGACTGTTTTTGCTCAGCTCATGGACCACTTGCCATCCTACGAGTTTCGGAAGTGTGTCGCTCGTTATCGCGGCGATGCTCACGGGAGAGGCTTCTCCTGTCGGGACCAATATTTGGCGATGTCTTTCGCTCAGTTGACTTACCGCGAGAGCTTGCGCGACATCGAGGCCTGCTTGCGGTCGATGAGCGGCAAGCTATACCACATGGGCTTCCGTGGCCGAGTGGCACGCACCACGCTGGCCGATGCTAACGAGAGCCATGACTGGCGGATCTACGCCGACTTCCCGCAGGTGTTGATTGGCATCGCCCGGCCACTTTATGCCCACGATCCCATCGGAGTGGAGTTGGCGCACAGTCTCTACGCATTGGATTCCACGACCATCGACCTATGCCTGACGCTGTTTCCGTGGGCCAAGTTCCGCGCGCACAAAGCCGCCGTCAAGATGCACACGTTGCTGGACCTGCACGGCAATATCCCCACGTTTATTAGCATTACCGACGGCAAAGTGCACGACGTCAACATCCTCGACGAGATCTTTGCGGAGGCCGGAGCGTTCTACGTGATGGACCGCGGCTACGTCGATTTCGAGCGCCTCTACCGCTTCACCCTCAGCTCGGCCTTCTTTGTCGTGCGCACCAAATCTAGCCAAACATATTTGAAATTTCCCGATCAGCCCCATTCCTTCGGCGCTCGGGAAAAGTGGCCCGGCTCTGCTCGCCAAAACTGACCCAGGCCGAATCCTCAGCCACGAAATCGAACAATATAGACCGATCCCTCGTAGTCGATGCGCGAGAGCTCGTCGAGCATGAATCCTTGAATTTGCTCAGGGGCACCGCCGCCGGAGCCGGCTCCGATGAGTGGAAACGCTACCGAGGAGAAGTTCTGTTGGGAGACCAGTTTCATTGCGTTCCGAACGGAGTGACGCACCGAGTACTCAGACGAGCGCCACAGCATGTTAATACCCGAGACGTGAATAATGCCTCGAAAAGGAAGACGACCAGATGACGTCAGGACCGCACCTCCCAGTGGAATCGGGCCATGGCGAGCGACCTCACGAAACGGCTTGATTCCCCCGCGGCGTTTAATCGCGCCCGAGACGCCCTGCGGCAACAACAGCCACCAAGGGATGATGTTTCTGTTCCAGGCGTTGACAATTACTTCTACGGGTTGATCGAGAAGATCACCATCCGTGACGAGTACCTGCATGGTCTTCAGTTCTGACGTTCCGAACAGGCGGAAAGTCGGAGACTCCAAATTAGCCAGATGACCCTTTTGGGTTAGAGTGTTGATTCGTAACTGAGCCGGAGGTTTGCGCCCCGGAGAGGAGTGGATTCCCCTCCAGGGCTGGAGCTTCTGGGAGTCATCACCTCCCATGGGCCCTTCCGAGAATCTAACAGGCCATCCCGAAAATCAAGAGGGTCGGCCGAAGCGATCGGCACGCCGCCCGCGGGCACGCCTGTGTTTGTTGAAAGGATGCGAGCAGCGCTTCCATCCACGCCAGGCGAACCAGCGCTACTGCAGCGCGGAATGCCAGAAGGCGGCGCGGAAATGGTCCAGATGGAAGGCGCAGCAGAGATATCGGGCGACGAAGGCCGGCAAAGAGAAGCGGACCGATCAAAGCCGGCGTTATCGGCAGCGCGTCAAGAACCGCAAACCAACGGCGCAAGGGGCGGATAACAGGGCCGCGAGGGTAATCACTCCGGAACATTTTTTTCGATCATTCCTGCGACCGGCCGGGCTGCTACGAGGGGTTCGCACGCCAGCGGCGAAGTCCCTTGCAGCATTATTGCTCGCACGCTTGCCGTCAGGCCGTGGAGCGCGTCCGCCAAAGGGAGCGCCGCTGGAAGCAGGCGCGGGTTTAAAGGCGTAGATATTGATCGGGAGGCGGGCCGGCCGTACATTCAGGCTGTCTGATGCAACTGGAGTTTCATCAACTCGACCGTCGTTGGGAGCACTTGCGAGTACACCATCCGGGGCGGCAGCGGCGATTATTGGCGTCGCTGGCAGAGAGCGGGCAGCAAACGCCCATCGTGGTGGTGGCAGCCGAAGGCCAAACGGATCGTTTCGTGATCATCGACGGCTATAAGCGGATCACGGCTTTGGGGCAACTGGGCCGAGACACGGTGGACGCAGTGGTATGGCCAATGAGCGAGGCTGCGGCAGTGCTGCTGGACCGCTCGCTGAGACTGAGCGAACACGAGACGGCGCTGGAGGTTGGCTGGTTACTGGCGGAGTTGGAGCGGCGCTTCGACTATGGGCTCGACGAGTTAGCGCGTCGTTTCGACCGTAGCGTGAGCTGGGTATCCCGGCGGCTGGCTCTGGTGGAGGTTCTGCCGGAGGCGATCCAACAGCAGGTGCGCGAGGGCAAGATCCCGGCACAGGTGGCGTTGAAATTTCTGGTGCCGGTGGCCCGTCAAAGCCTGGAGGATTGCCAGCGGATAGCGGTGATCTTCGCCCAGTATCACTGCGATACGCGTGAGGCGGGCCAACTTTATGCTGCGTGGCGCAAGGGTTCGCCGGCGATCCGCAAACGCATTCTGGATGACCCCGAGCTGTTTTTTAAAACGCAGCGGCAGGCGCAGGAGAAAGCTCCAGCCGGGGCTGGCGCGGAACTGTTACGCGATCTGGAGATGGTAGTGGCGATCGTCAACCGCGCGCAGCGGCGACTGGCTGGCGCCGCTGCCGCAGAGTTGGATGACCAGCAATCGAAAGCCGCGCGGCACCAGATCGATCGGATTCAAAAGCAACTCCATCGCATCGACGAAGAAGTTTTGACGGAGAAGAAACCGCATGTTGAGTCAAGCGCAACGCACCACGATTCTGGAACTGAATGCGCAGCACGTGAGCAAACGGGAGATCGCGCGGGTGATGGGGATCTCGCGCGTGGCGGTGCGCAAAGTCCTGCGCTCCAACTCGACCGCCCTGCCGGAGTTACACCGAACCGAAAAGGCCGAACCCTACCGGCAACAGATCCTGGAGCTTTTCGACAAGTGCAAGGGGAACCTCGTGCGAGTCCATGAGGAGTTGGTGGCTGCAGGCGCGGAGATGTCGTATCAGGCAGTAACGGCGTTCTGCCGGCGGCGCGGAATCGGCTACGCACCGCCAGTGCCGGCGGGGCGCTATGTTTTTCGCCTGGCGAGGAGCTTCAGCACGACACGTCTCCCCACGATCTGGAACTGGGCGGCAAGAAGCGCAGAGTGCAGACCGCGTCTGCGGTGCTGTGCTATTCGCGGATGCTGTTCTTCCAGTGCTATCCCACCTTCCGGCGTTTCGACTGCAAGGTGTTTCTCACCGAAGCGCTGCGCTACTTCGGCGGCGCGGCAGCCCGCACCATGATCGATAACACGCACGTGGTGGTGCTGCGCGGCAGCGGACGCGACATGGTGCCGGTGCCGGAGATGGCCGCCTTTGGCGAGCACTTCGGCTTTCAGTTTGTAGCGCAC
>CAWIJL010000007.1:0-848771 GCA_963836405.1 uncultured Solibacteraceae bacterium | reverse complement strand
CGGTGATGGCGCTCACCGCGCCGCGCAGCGCCTGGCCGACGAAGCCAGTATCCGGCTGGTGCAGGGCCGCCAGATTCTGGCTGACCCAGTAATGCATGATATAGATTCGGCTCACCCGCCACTGATCCAGCGGCAGGCGATCGGCGGCGTCCAACCAGCGTGCATACGTCACCACGTCCGGGATGACAGGCCGCAGTTTCACGCCCCCGTGCCGCAGGTAGGGGATAAAGGCTTCTAGTTTTCGTCGCGAGGACCGCAGCACCGCGTATTCGCCGGTGATCGCTACGCCATCGACGAGCAGTTCGTACTGGGCGAGGGGCTGCAGGATCTCATGGGGCCAGAGCAAGGAGCGAAGCCGGGCACATGCCCGCACGCCTTGCATGACCAAGCGCCCGTATTGCTTCGCCGGGATGGCGGCACGGTTTTGGAACACCTTGGTCTGCTGCCATTGCGCTTCGTAGTATTCGCGGGTCGCACCGGCGGTAGGCTGGCGCCCGGCAACGATTTCGGAGATGAGCCATCGGTATACGCTCTCGGCGCACGCCAAGACCGGCACCTCCGGCCCTGAGCTGGTTCCGTCCGAGCGGAGCGGACACTCAATCTGATACAGCAGCGCTTTTTCGTTGATGGATGTCTTCTGTTTCATGGGAATGTCATTCCTTTCTTGAAATCACAGCCAGTAGTGTTCGGAAATCTGCTGCGCCAACGTCTCCAGCGACAAAAACCGCCAACCACAGTCCTTGAATTGCCGCAGGCGGCGCAGCAACGCCCCAGGTTTGTACGGCAGGCGCTGCCAGGTTCGCGCGGATGGGCCCCCACCGCCCGGCGGACGATGAGCATGGTGTGATCGTCGGCAGTCTTGGAGATCTGGAGCAACCAGGTGACGAGCTGCCGTTCTTCAATTTCCTCGGCGGTCTCCGGTTTCGGCGGCGGGGGAGGCGGCGGGAGAGGTGGGAGAGATGGGAGCGGTGGTGGCGGCGGAGGATCCAGTGGTAAATGCAGATTGGGATCCGGTATTAGCTTCACCACCCGGCGCCTTCCCGGATACCGAACCATGCGGAGCAGGGGCTCCTTGGATGAGATATTCTGAAACAGCTGCAGCGTGGCCTGTTCCCGGCCCTTGGTGATCTTGGCCTGCAGAATCCCCCCGGGCACCTCGACTTCTTCGCCGCACCATAGGGCGTGCTTCCACGCATCGAGGATGGTGTTCAACGCTTGAGCGGCCTTCCTGGCGGAGAGCCCTTTGTCCCGGAGGACCTGTATGAGCGCGCGCTTATCTACATTCTTCTTTGTTTTCATGTTCTTATGTGACCTTCCTTCTGGGGGTGGCCCGGGACCCGGACTGTGAGTGGCCGTTCGACGACGGTCAGGGAGGGAATTTCAATCAGCGTTCAAGACCGCAACGATACCGCTGGGCAGATCATCTCTCGAAGAATCTTGCACTTGCCGCAGAAGCCGGCTAACTTCCCGAGGTCTTCTGTCATTTCAGTGGTAGCCGCTGGCCACCGGCTCTGTTTGATCGGTTGGCCTCAGTTTCTCCTTGAAGCGCAGGAAGCGCCTCCAAGAGGTTGATAGTATAGAACTTTGGAACTGCAGCGACTCTTTCCAGCGGTTCTGGCTCGCTTCGGGGATGGCGGAACCTTCGAATACGTGGCGCGCGCGACGCTTTTTCCATCTTCCGTCTCACACCATTAACCCCGTCCAGGATTCCTGAAATCCGGCCCGCACTCCTCGACGCTAGAGGTAATCCTGGCCGCGGCCACCTCAACTCCAGTCATCAGCGTGGAATTCCCATGCAGAGCGATGAAGGAAAACGGGACGTCCGGGATTATGTCGAGTCACGGTAATCGGGATGAACAGGGGGACGAAAGAGGCTTCGGACATGGAAAAAAGGTGGAAAGCGCGTCGCGATACCAGGGGTTTTCACATAAACACCACGGCTTGCGAAACACCACCGAGCCATCAACTTCTGTATGATCGGCCAGACCATGCTTGGATGGCGCGAACCGGACAATGCCGCGCAGCGCGCCGTCACAGCCGACCTTCTCGAATCGAAAGTGAAGGCATCCAGGAAGAAAAGACTCCCCAAGGCCGCATAGACGGCCCGGGGTTGATAGCAGCACCGCAGACTCGATCACGTGGGGCACGCGAGGAGGTCTGCTTATGATTGGAATCAAACTACCGCCGGAGCATTACACCTCCGGCTGGAAGACAGACGGCTCCATCCGGCCGGCGGCCGAAGTGAACGAACTGGGACGCCGTTACGCGGTGTCGCGGGATCACGATACGCTGCTCGAGATCTGCCGGTGTTTTCATCCCTACCTGATGAAGTACCTGGTGATGATCTGTCACGGGCACCTGCCCGTGATCGGGGTGGGGGCCAGGCCGAGCCACGTGAATAGCGACTCCAAGCAGTTCATCCGTTATTTCATGCCCAAGGGGTCGCCGTCCAACAAAGGCGCGATGTTGAAGGCAGTGCGCCACTTCCACCTGGCCTTCAAGGGCATGGAGCCAGAGGAAGTCTACGACGTCCTGATGGAGCAGCTGGTGCCCGCCATCAACGGTTACGACCCGGAATACAAGCTGAAGATCCGGCGAGTCGCAGAAAAGATCGACCATGAGCTATCGAAACGGAAGCAGTGCTCGGGGGATGAAATCAACCGGCACCTGGACCTTAATTGTCATCGCCATCTCAAGCTGTTGCGTCGCGTTGGCTTCCTCGAGAGGATGTCGGGGCCGAACGAATAGAATGCGCCCGCCCGGACGCATCCTGTGTTTAGCGGCGGACTTGGTCGGGGGCGTCTGTCAGCATCCGAAAGGCCGCGAGATCTGATGCGGCAGCTTGTGCCAGCGCGTAAAGCTTGGCGAACAGGTCTTCCAAGTTGGTGTAATCCACGATCATCTGAGCGTTGGCGAATGCCACGCCAGAAGGTACCGCCGAGACGCAGGAAGGGATGTTAGGAATCACGAACGAAGCGGCGGGATGCTGCTGGCGCATGCTCGCCAATCGCTCGCTGAGCCGCATTTTTCGCTCCCGCTCTTGCTGAAACTCCGGGTTCGATCTCAGCCCCTCCAAACGTCGGATCAGATCCGTCCTGTCGAGGACAATGGTATTGCCAGACTGGTAGCCGCCGAAGAAGTGCATCAGTTCGATCGCGCGGCGTCTTCGAACGCCGAACAGCTGCTCGCACAGGGAACGATCGATGACTGGGACATCGATGGCTCTCACTTGCTCGAGGACGCCTTGGATCTGCAACAACCAGCTGGACTTGGCCGGCACTGGAAGAGGTTACCTCCCATCTTTATGTTACTGCACATTCGCGCACTTACACCCCGTTTTTCACTTATGATAATACCCACTAGCAAAAGCTATCGTCGATGATGCCGGCCTGTTGGCGCTCTCTATCATGCCAGTTGGGGACGCCTGCACTTTCACTTACTGTTAGTGAATGGTACTAATCCTTGTTACGGTCCATTGGCAAACATAGGCGGGTCGTTAGATGATCGAGATAGCGGGGGAGCCGACGTGAACGAATATCCGGATCCGGTTTCGACGGCGTGCCCGACCAATGTGGATGAAGCCTGGAGTAGACTCAAGGGGTTCGTGCTCGATTCCGTATCCGCCAAGAACTCCAAGCGCCTCTACGGGGCAGCCTTAGATGCTTTCTTCGTGTGGTATTTCGCTGAACCACGACTCCCGTTCAGCAAAGCGATCGTGCAGGAATATCGGACCAGTCTCGAGCGCCGCAACTACGCGCCCTCCACGATAGCGCTGAACCTCTCCGCCCTTCGGAAGTTGGCAACCGAGGCAGCGGACAACGGCCTGCTCGATCCGCAGATTGCCGCCGGAATCCGCCGGATCCGTGGCCCGCGGCTTTTGGGACGTCGCGTGGGATATTGGCTGACGCCTGCGCAATCGGCCGCGCTGATCCAAGCTCCAAAGGACAATACCCTAAAGTGCCTTCGTGACCAGGCCATCCTTGCCATGGCGATTGGGTGCGGCCTTCGGCGCAGTGAGATTGCGGCTTTGGCCGTGGAGCACCTGCAAATTCGTGACGGGAGATGGATCATCGCGGATCTAATCGGAAAGAATGGCCGGATACGGACAGTTCCAATTCCCGAGTGGGTGAAGTCTCGCCTGGACACCTACCTGGCCAGGACGAAGGTGGCCACCGGACACGTGTTTCGCCCCATTAACAAATCCGATGCGATGAGCGGACAGAGTATGACAGGCCAAGCCGTGTACGGCGTCGTCAAGGCGTACGGCGCTGGACTGGATTTGCCCGTTGCGCCTCATGACCTTCGACGCACGTTCGCCAGGCTCGCCCACGTCGGCGAGGCGCCAATTGAACAGATTCAGTACAGCCTCGGGCACGCCTCCCTAATGACGACAGAGCGCTACCTTGGGCTGAAACAGAATCTCGTCGATGCTCCCGGTGACCGCATAACCCTCGCACTCGAACCGCCAGTCCGAACCCGTTGATTCGCCTCGCGAGTGCTCGCGCTCGCCAGCATTTCCGTAGTGCTGAACTGCACGATCTCGCCGCGCGGTGATATATGCCGTTGGCGTGTTGCTCCCTGACCAGCGTCGCTGCGTATTCGAATCCAGATTGGGAACCCACTTAATTCACACTAGCATTGTGCTATGATACGCGACCAGAGGAGAGTAGCGATCCAGCGGCCCATCATGGCGCGCCTGAGTGATCCAGTGTTTGTTGACACTGGCTTGGCCACCTCCTGCTGAACGGAAGGAAGATTTCTGTTGCGTATGTGCCCGCCAGCCTCTGGAGAAGTCACGAACTGCAGCAATAAGACAGCACGGTGCTCTGTTCAGGTGAGATGTCGGGATATTCTATGGTCAGAGGTAAACCGCACAGATACACCGGACGAGGCGGTCTTTTGTGCTAGGTTGCTAATTAACGGCACGTGCCCTGTTCAGGAGCGACCTGCTCAACGACGTATATGCCTTGGTCAAAGCTCGAGCCGTTGCCTGCCGCGGGAATCATCATCGCAGGAGACTTGAGCGTTAGGATTGTTAACGTGGCGACAGGTGGCGTCGATTGGATGTTTGATCGCGGTCCCTTCTAGACCTTCGAGACCAACCGAACGACCGGACTGGGTGTGACACGTGCACAATTCGCGATGTCGGACCAGAAGTCGCCCGAAACCTTGCTTTGTGAGCCTTCGGCAAGCTTGCGTGAACTCCAGCGGGCATAGATGTTAGGGTCGTTGTGCCGCCGGTTGAGTCGGCCAACTCCGGGCTGGGCAAGGCCATCCAGTAAATGCTGCGTCACTGGAAGCCGCTGACCTTTTTCTGCGCCAAGCGGGCGCGGCCCTGGACAATAATCTGGTCACTGCCGTTAGCGGCAGTGCAAAGATTATGCCGCCTTCCGGATTATGCCGTGTGCTCCCACTTCTAACGCAGCCCGCATGGTTTTTGACTGTTTCTGACGCGGCATAATCGTATCGCCTCTCCCGGACTGGCAGCGATGCCAGCACAAGGAGATGCTTTATGTCCAAAACCAACTCCGGCAGGGTGCAGCGCCTGCTGGATGATCAGATCGAATCTTGCCTTCAACACCTTCGCGACGCTGGTTACGCCGAGCGGACGCTTCGAAAGAAGCGAACCGTTGCTCGAGCTTTTGCCCGATGGGCGCATGGGAAAGGAATCGCCACCATTGACCTCAACGACGGTCACGTAGACGCGTTCGTACTGCGGTTGGCTCGGGTAGGGAAGTCCCGGCGGAAGTTCGAGCTTGCAGAGGTGCGACTGTTCTTGGGCTATCTACGCGCGACTGTCGGTCTGCAGTGCGCACCTGCGGAAGTGCCCGTCTCGTCCACGGCCAGCCTTCTTCAACAGTACGAGAATCACTTGCGTAGGGATCGTGGACTCGCAGAGAATTCGATCCGTGTTTATTTGCCGCTAGTGCGGGCCCTTGAGAGTACCGAGTTCCAGCCCGTCAGTCAGCTTTAGGGTTCGCGAGTTGTATGGCCAAGTGATTGCGCTTCCCTGCGTTCAAGGGGTTGCACCGAGCAGTTCTTGAACTTCTTGCCGCTCCGGCAAGGGCAATAATCATTGCGGCCGATCTTGGGCTCCGCGCGAGGTGCCGGGGGCTTCCCGGCGGGACCGCGCAGGAGAAGATCGATGTCCGAGAGATCTTCGGGTTGATCCGGCTCTATGCCGACGATTACCTTCCAGTGGTGTCTTTCACAAAGCGCGACGATCTCTTCGCCTTTGGGCATCGTCCGCACGCGAACTACCGCAGGTCGTTTGTCGGATCCCAACTTTGCCATTCTGGATTCTCCTTGCGAGTATCGAATTCCAGCCTATCGGCTTGCCCTCGGTTCCGCAATCCGCATGGTCAGCCGTGAGTGCTCGATACTCAGGTCGATCCACTGGTCAACCAGACGTTTGAACCGCTTGTGGGTTGCGGTCTGGCGGCGTACCTCCTTTACGTATTCCTTGCGGACGTACTCCGTGCGGCTCTTCATCTGACGGGTATAGCTGATCTGCCAGTAGGCCCCGGTGTGTTGTTTGGGGTCCTTGTACTGGCGGGTTAGCGAACCCGGGCGCATCGGGCCGATCTCCAGCAGCGCCTTCTTGATCCCTTCTATCCTCTGTTCGATCTGCTGCATTCGTTTTTCACTCATGGGTCTCCTTTTGACGTTGCTAGTATAGCATATATATGCTATACTATGCTCCGGACAATTGTCAAGCCCATTCAATACCGAAGCTTCGCACCACCCGGCCAGGAGGCCGCTCATGCTCTGGAATCACTGGTGGAATCTGGTGTGCGATTTGCGGTCCGCCTGCGCCCGGACCCGAACCTTCCTGTGGATGGCGCTCTGCCTGGCAGGTATGGCTACCCGCAAGGAACTGCTGGGGGTCACCAGCATCGTGCGCGCCCTGGGTTTGGAGCCCGCCTGCTACGACCGGCTACTGGACTTCTTCCACAGCCCGGCCCTGGATCTGAACAAGCTCACCCGTGCCTGGTGTGCCTTGGTCTTCCGCGTCCACCCCGGCATCCTACGCGTGAACGGCAAGCCCGTCCTCGCCGGCGACGGCATCAAGGTCGCCAAGGCCGGACGCAAGATGCCCGGAGTCAAGAAACTCCATCAACAATCCGAGTCCAACACCAAGCCGGAGTACATCTTCGGCCACTCCTGCCAGGCCGTCGCCGTACTCACCCAAGCCTTGTCCAGCGTATTCGCCTTGCCTTTGGCTTGTCGCATCCACGAGGGCACGGTCTTTTCCAACCGCGACCACCGAACCCTCCTGGACAAGATGATCCTGCTGATCGACTCACTGGAAATCAAGGAGCCGTTCTACTTCGTGGCCGACGCCTACTACGCAACCGGTAACATCGTTCGCGGGTTACTGGCCCACGGAAACCACTCTGGTCACGCGGGTCAAGAGCAACAGCGTGGCTTTCTTCCCGGCAACACCCCCACCGCCGCACCGGCCGCGGCCCAAGGGCAGGCCTGCAAAGTATGGCAAGAAGATCAAGGTCGCTGCGCTGCTCAATCAGACCGGCCAACTCCAGGAGGCGCCCAGCCCCGTCTATGGCGAGAAGGGGGTGATCCTGAGGTTCCGGGCCGCCGACCTATTGTGGCGCCCGGTCGGCATCCTCGTCCGCTTCGTCGTGGTACTCCATCCTCAGCGCGGCGCCATCCTGCTCATGTGCACCGACCTCACCCTGTTCCCACTGGACATCATCCGCATCTATGGCCTGCGATTCAAAATCGAAGTGTCTTTCAAACAGGCCCTCCGCGTCATCGGCGCGTATGCCTATCACTTCTGGATGGCGGCCATGACACCACTACGCCGCGTCAGCGGCAACCAGTATCTGCACCGCAAGTCCGAGGACTACCGCAATGCCGTCCGCCGAAAGATCGCGGCCTATCATCGCCACATCCAACTCGGACTCATCGCCCAGGGCCTGCTTCAGATCCTCTCCGCGACCAAACCCACTCTGGTGTGGCAGTCATTCGGCTCCTGGATCCGAACCGATTCGGCCAGGACTGGCCCCCTCCGAACAGGTCGTCGCCATTGCCCTCCGCCATACCTTACCGGAGTTTCTCGCAACTGCCGCAAAAACCGTAATCCTTGTGAAATTCCTCCGCGACCGCCTGGACCTATCCAGAGCTGAAGGAACCAGCTTGGCGGCCTGAGAGTCCGCCCTCACAAATCGGTACTCTCAAGCGGGCCCTTCTGGCCTCCAAAATCGCGGACCGTGGTTTCCCGCAATCACTGAAAGCCCTCTCGATTCGGGACTTCGTCATGGCGCAGACGCGTAATCGGTCTGCGGAATATGTCCGGCTGCTAGCGACAGCGCTGCGGTCGTTTTGCCGCTTCCTCTTTCTCTCCGGCCATCTGGCAGTTGACCTCGCTTCTTCCGTGCCCAGAGTCTGCAAATACCGCCAATCTACTCCGCCCGCCTTTCTCGCGCCGGAAGAAGTAACGCGTGCTCTGGCGGCAACCGATCGATCGACGCCCCGGGGACGTCGGGACTATGCGATCCTGCTCCTCCTCGCAAGACTTGGTCTGCGCGCGGGCGAGGTCGTTTCGTTGGAACTGGAAGATATCTGCTGGCGGACCGCCGAGATCGTCATCCATGGGAAGGGCCGCACGGTAGAGCGCTTACCCCTGCTGCGGGAGATTGGCGAAGCCTTGACCGCCTACCTCCGCAAGGATCGTGGCGGCAGTCAATCACGACGAATTTTCTTGCGAATGTGGGCGCCGCGTATCGGTCTGACGGGGCCGGCGGCGGTGGGGCACATTGTTCGCCTTGCGCTCGCGCGAGCGGGGATTCGCCGCTCCGGGCGCGGCGCCGCCCACTTGTTCCGCCACGGCTTAGCAACGCGGATGATTCGCCATGGAGCCTCTCTACCGGAGATTGCGGAAGTACTTCGTCATCGCTCTCAAATGACCACCTCCGCCTATTCCCAAGTGGCCTTCGAGGCATTGCGCGAGGTTGCTCAACCGTGGCCGTCCCCGGGAGGTGCGCGATGACAGCCTTGCGCAGGGAACTCAGGCAGTACATAGCGCTTCGACGGGCCCTTGGGACAAGACTACAGGAACCAGCCGCGACCCTCGAACGGTTCCTCGATCTCCTGGAACGCGAGAAGGCGCAGTTCATCACCTCTGAACTCGCGCTCCGCTGGGCGATGCAACCGCAAGGTGTACAACAGGGCACATGGGCTCGCCGGTTGGGCATGGTAAGAGGATTTGCTTCGTGGCTCAGCACGATCGACTCGCGCACTCAGGTTCCACCACATCGGCTCCTGCCGTCGCGCCGACGGCGCAATAAGCCGCACATCTTCAGCCCGCAGGAGATTGGCCGATTGATGAAAGAGGCCAGTCGACTCGCTTCGCCAACGAGACTGCGAGCGTTGACCTACACAACTCTCATCGGGCTCCTCACGGCTACAGGCCTCCGCCCAGGAGAGGCTTTGGCCTTGAACAATTCCGATGTTGATCTCAACAACGGGATCTTGTCGATTCGACAGAGCAAATTCGGAAAATCCCGTTTCGTCCCGCTGGCGGACTCAACACGCGCGGCTCTGGTGAAGTATGCCAAGCAGCGGGACAAACTCTGTGTGCATCCGAGGAGTGAAGCTTTTCTGATTTCCGAGCGCGGCCAGCGCTTACAGGGTTGCGCCGCACGCCGCACCTTCGCCCGGATCTCCTGCGCAGTTGGAGTACGACCGGCAACTGGAACCCGGCGCATTGGCCGGGGGCCCAGGCTTCAGGATTTTCGTCACTGTTTCGCCACGCGGAAGCTCATCGAATGGTATCGCGCCGGCCTCGATGTTGGGCGTGAACTGCCGAAGCTCGCCACATACCTGGGGCATGTGGATGTCGCCCACACCTACTGGTATCTCGAAGCCGTTCCCGAGTTACTTCAACTGGCCACCGACCGCCTGGGAGCGCACAGGCTCGGAGATCAACAGTGAGCGCCTCCAGTCTTCAGTCTCTGGTTCAGCTTTTCTTCACCGACCGTTTGCGAACACAGCTGGGGGTGAGTCCACACACGATTGCGGCATACCGGGACACCTTTCGCTTGTTGCTCCGGTTCGCCGCAACGAATCTTCGACGCGCGCCATCCCAACTGCGGACGGAAGATATCGATGCGACCTTCCTGGGGAAGTTCCTGGGAGACCTTGAGCTCACACGCGGTAACGGCGCCAGAACGCGCAACAATCGCTTAGCGGCCTTACACGCCTTCTTCCGATACGTGGCGGTCAGCGAACCCGCATTGGCGCTGCACTGCCAACGCGTTCTGGCCATACCTTCGAAGCGTTATGATCGCGGCCCGGTGGCGTTCCTGACGGAGGAGGAAGCCGCCGCTCTTGTGGCAGCGCCCAATCCGAAAACCTGGATCGGCCAACGGGACCGGGCGTTGCTCCTGGTCGCCGTTCAAACCGGCCTTCGCAATAGCGAGATCACTTCACTGTGCTGCCAAGACGTGGAACTCGGGCCAGGAACTCATGTTCGTTGTCTCGGGAAAGGCCGCAAGATGCGGTGTACGCCGCTCCGCCCGGATGTCGCTAAGGTTCTGCGGGAATGGATGCGGCAACAGGACGGAAAGCCGGAAGATCCTGTCTTCCCGAGTTCCAACGGCGGACGACTCAGCGCCGATGGCTTACAGCAACTTGTGGCCCGGCACATTGCCACGGCACGCAAGCGCTGTCCCTCTCTGGCATCCAAAACCGTGACACCACATACCCTCCGGCACGGCGCGGCAATGGCCATGCTCCGCCGCGGTGTGGATCTGACCGTGATCGCTCTCTGGCTCGGCCATGAATCGTCGGAGACCACTCAGATTTATCTGCACGCAGACATGCAGCTCAAAGAACGAGCCTTAGCCCACGCCAGTCCAAGTGGCCTCAAGCCGGCCCGGTTCCGGCCGAAGGACGCCCTGCTGGCGTTTCTGGAGAGTCTCTGATTATGCCGATAGCCGCGCTGCCCAAAGCGAGAGATCCCCCAGCGAAAACCCGCATAACGAGCAGAGCACACGGCATAATCCGGAAGGCGGCATAACCTCGTTGAAAGGGCCCTGAAGAAGCCGATTCTGCACCGGAAAAACTCGCCGTTCTAATAAGACGATGAACGGAGCCGCGGTAGGGGATCTGTTCATGAGTCTGATTTAGTCTGATTCACACCTGTTGGGATGAGTTTCCGCTCACCGAAGCGGATGAAAGCGGGTTAGAGTCGTGGTGGTGCCGAGCGGTTCAGGCCGAGTTCGCAATGGAGATTTTGAGACCGCACACTTGTTTGGTCGCGAGCGCCACGTTCGAACCGATAACTGTGCCCCGTGGTCTCGTTTGAGGTTACGGGAGTACGTGAGAGTGCATAACTAATCAGCGCGCTCGCCGCACGGCATCGAGGAGGATCCGATGTCGTCAATGAATAACGAAGCGGTGGCCGGCATCGATGTGCACAAGGCGATGCTGGCTGTGGTGGTTGCACGGCCCGATCAGACTGAAACGGAGTACGTGTCACGGAAGTTCGGTGCGGGACGTTGGCAATTGAAGGAGTTGGTTGACTGGCTGCTGCAAGTGGGGGTACGGCGGGTAGCCATGGAATCGACAGCACAATATTGGAAGCCGGTGTGGTATGCCCTGGAGCCTTACTTTCAGCTGATCTTGGCCCAGCCTCGTTCAACGGCAGCGCCGCGGGGGCGGAAGATGGATTTCGCAGACGCCAAGAGAATCGTCCGCCGACTGCTGGCGGATGATCTGACCATCAGTTTCGTGCCAGAGGCGGAGCAGCGTCGATGGCGATTGCTGACCCGCGCCCGTACGACAGCGATGCAGCAGATTACCAGGTTACGGAATCAAATCGAAGGGCTGTTGGAGGACGGCCAGATCAAGATTTCAGGACTCTTGAGCGACCTTCTGGGTTTGAGCGGTTGGAGAATGTTGCAGGCGCTTTCCAATGGGGAGAGTGATCCTGAGATATTGGCTAAACTAGCGCATGAGCACGTGCGCGCCAGCCAGGAACAGTTGCGGGAGGCGCTGGATGGCCGAATGGAGAGCGCGCACCGCCTGTTGCTGAAACAATCGTTGGAGCAAATTGAGCAACAGCGCAAACAGGTCGCGGAGTTGGATGAAGAAATTGCGCGGTTGTTCAAAGAACACCACGACGCGATCAGCCGGTTGTGTGCGGTACCGGGCATTAGCCTGACTGCAGCATTCCAGGTTGTAGCGGAAGTCGGCCCCCAGGCCAAAACGTTCGCCACTCCGGGAAAACTGTCTTCCTGGGCGGGCCTGTGTCCTGGGCGCGAAGAAAGCGCGGGGGTCTCGGTCAGCAATCGATGCGCCAGGGGAAATCGAATGCTGAAGCGCGTCTTAACCCAGTGCGCATGGGCAGCGGTGCGAAACAAGAAGAGCCAGTTCTTTCGGCTATTTCAGCGGTGGCGAGCGCAGATAGGCGCGCGAAAGGCGATTACTGCAGTTGCCCATCGCATGCTTCTCGTAATCTGGAAGTTGCTGCACGAGGGCGAAACCTATTCCGACTGCGGTTGCCAGCTATCTCCAGAGACCATCCGTCGCCGTATGTTGAAGTGTGTGAAGGGATTGGAGTCTCTCGGCTTCAAGGTCACAATAAAAGCAGCGGAGGCCACGGCGTAAGGGCTTTCGAGAGTGCGAGCTCAACGGCGCCAATCCCTTCGACTATCTCACCGAGCTGCAGCGCCACGCCGAGGTCTTGAAACGGCAACGGTCGGAGTGGATGCCCTGGAACTACCGCGACACGCTGGCGCGACTGGCCCTCCCCGCCGCTGCGTAATATGATGAATCCTTCCTCGCCGAAAAGGATCGACTGCGGCCGGCGAGGAGCATCGCTCTCAAGTGCCCGCCAAACGCACGCTCCGAGAAGGCCAATCAGACCAAGTTTTTGGCCAGGCTTGCAGGCTTCGGCGAAAATGTTTCGCGCCGGCCTGTATGCCCGTGTCTCGACGAATGATCAGCAGACGCAGGCGATGCAGCATCGGGCGATGCGGGAGTACGCCGCGCGGCGTGGTTGGATGATCGCCGTGGAAGTGCGCGAGGTGAACTCCGGGGACGGGGACGGGAACGGCGGGAGAAGTTGCTGGAAGCCGCCCGCCGCCGGCACATCCATGTCGTACTGGTCTGGCGGCTTGAACGGTGGGACCGGTCGGTGAGGACCTGCTGGTGACGCTTCAGGAACTCGAAAACCTCGGCGTCGGGTTCGTGTCGCTGACGGAGGCACTGGACCTGACCACGCCGGCCGGTCGAGCCATGGCCGGCCTGCTGGCGATCTTTGCCGAATTCGAGCGGGAGATCCTGCTCGAACGCACCCGGGCTGGCCAGGCTTACGCTCGGCAGAACGGCAAACAGCTGGGTCGGCCGGCAACCGCCGCCGCACACGCTGCGGAAATTGGAAAACTCCATCGCGCCGGCGTCAGCAAATCCGAGATCGCCCGGCGATTGGACATCGGCCGCACCTCGGTTCGCCGTGTCTTTGGGGGCCCATTCCTCCCAGGAATAGGTCGGCCCGCTTCCGTTACGCAGCCTTGCCGGAAGCTCACCGTGCGGCGTAGGGCCGTTTGCCTGCTCCCGATGTGCTCTCGCGCATCCTGGCGCACTCCATCACGCTCCTGAGCGAGTCGCTTCCCCATAACTGGGAATCCACGACGGCTCCAGCCCAAGCTCGAGTAATCCGCCGCGATCCAGTACTGTCCGCGACCGCGGTTTACGAGACGCTTACTGAAGAACCGCGCGGAGGCGCGGGTCCCGGGGAAGGATCATTGAGATCGCCGAAGGTCCGCACGGGGATGCTTTTTCGCAGCGGCGTGTTGATCGGTCGAACGCTACAATCGTTGGAAAAGGGGACAGCTCCCATCCGGATTCAACTACCCGGGTTATCAGCTACCTAGCCGTACCTAGCCAAGGTTTTGGGCGGTGATAGTACGCCATGAACTGGTTCAACAGCACTCGACTACGTCAAACTAGTTGCGGAAACGGAGATCACCGATGTACATCACCTTCCGCGACGGAACCACAGTCGAAGCTGTCATCCTCGCTCGGACCGATACCACTATTCGTGCCTCGCTTGCTGGCGCTGAGGATGTCCAGGAGTTTTCCAAGATCCAAGAGGCCTGGGTATCGGACGATTGTGAGGTGGTGCGGATAGAGTTCGCCTGCGAGCGGACTGCAACCGGCCCCATTCCGTCCGTGCGTGATTGCATCTTCTCTAAAGAGCTTGCAGCCCAATTGTTTTGCACGTTGTTCAACGGGGATGCTCCGCGAGAGGTCGATGCTGTGCGGCAATTCAACAGTTTGGTGGGCGCCCGCGTCAACTAGCTTCGTGTCTGGCCGTCATCAGACTTCGTCCCGCGGAAAGGGGTCACTGTGGCCGGTGGAGCAGTTCGGAGAACCAGCGGAGGAGAAACTGTTCTATCCCCTCAACGGACACAGGAAGAACGTGCCTCGAAGCCGTTTATCCCCAAAGTTGTCGTTGAGGCAATTCCAGGCAATTCACACGGCCTCACAACTTTATCCGGTGGAATGAAGCGTCACACCGCCAGCAACAGTTCATCGATACTCCAGACATGATCGGTAATGCCAGCGGCCATAGCTGGTGTGACCCGCAAAATTGAGTGGACCCGGCAGAAATTGCGGTAGGCGAAATGAAGTGCGTAAGCGGCCTACAAGTTCTCCCTCTTCTTGTTGAATCCGTTCGTCAGCCCCGTCATGCGCCGCATGTGCATTCGGATGGTCAAGTTCTGCCGCTCGACATGGGAGGTACAAATCTTGTCCGCAGGGATCTCCCATTCGGACCGTATTGGGGACAGCTTCTATAACGTCTGGTGGAGAACACCAGGGCGAAGGCATGACGTGGGGTTTAGACCCATCCGTTGTAATTTGGAAGCGCCTGTGCGTGAAGTGGCTCTCCGAAGGTTTTCCGCAAACTTCTCCGTGTCAATCATCGGTGCGGCGGCCTAGCCGGTATGCCAGGACAAGTTTGGTGTTTCGCTCAATGGCGACGAAGCAGTAGGCGTCCCCCACCTTCGTGTCGTGCGATTCCCACGGCCAATTGTGGGCTTCCTTCTTCTGGACGAATCCCCAGATTTCGTCACACTGTACGTCTTGGCAAGGAATGTTGCGGACCCGGCTGGCAAGCAATCGCTGGCACTGCTCACCGGCCAGTACGATCAACGCCAGGATCGTTTCGTGGTGCATTGGTGACTTCCGTGATCCGCTCGACGCTGCTAATGCTCATTCCTTCGATGAGGAGTTTCGGGACCGCCACGGCATTTCCAGCTTCGTGTACATGGGGCTAAGCGGTCGCTGGTGGGGTTTGTGAGGCTTCAGGTACGTCTTGGAGCACTGGCGGCAACGGAATCGCTAAGCCCCGTGTCGGTCCTTCCCAAAGCGCTTGCATTCGATTTCACACGTATGGCAGATCACTGCGAATCTCCTTGAGACCCGCAGCCGAATGCCGCATACTTCAGCCCGTCGGGCTGCTGATAACCAAAGACAGCATTTCTTTGTTGCAGATGCCGGAGTTTATTAGAATGCATGGAGCCTTCCACCGTTACTCTTGTTGCCAGTACTGGCGTTGCCGCAATCGTCTTCCGTGCTGTCGAATGGCTGAGATCACTAGTGTCCGGCAAAGTGCTTTGCAGGATCCTGTAACGCTCGCAATTTCAGTCTCTTGCGACGATTTATGCCTTGCCGCGATTTGAATGGCGGCCGGCTCGATGGCCGGTCTTGAGGCAATCGACAATGGTCTGTGAACCAGGGTCGCACGGTGTTCTCGCAGTTGATCGGCTTCCTGCCGGATCGGGAATTTCGTCGTTGCGTAGCTCGTTACGATGGCGCCGCCCGCTTGCGCGGCTTCTCTTGCTGGGACCAGTATCTGGCAATGGCTTTTGCTCAGTTGACTTATCGCGAGAGCTTGCGCGATATCGAGGCATGCCTTCGTGCTCTGAGTGCCAAGCTGTATCACTTGGGCTTCCGTGGAAAGGTGGCGCGTTCGACGTTGGCCGACGCCAACGAGTCTCATGACTGGCGCATCTTCGCCGACTTCGCGCACGTGTTGATCCGCATCGCGCGGCCCCTCTATGCCCCCGATCCCATCGGTGTGGATCTCGACCACAGCCTCTACGCGCTGGATTCCACGACCATCGATCTGTGTCTGGCGCTGTTCCCTTGGGCGAAGTTCCGGAAGCACAAAGCCGCCGTCAAGATGCACACCCTGCTCGACCTGCACGGCAATATCCCCACGTTTATCCGCATCACCGATGGCAAGGTGCACGACGTCAATATCCTCGACGAGATCATCCCCGAGGCCGGCGCCTTCTACGTGATGGATCGCGGCTACGTCGATTTCGAGCGACTCTACGTCTTCACGCTCTCGGCCGCCTTCTTCGTGGTGCGCACCAAAGAAAACGTCTTGCTCCAGCGCCGCTACTCCCATCCGGTGGACAAGGCCACCGGCGTTCGCTCCGATCACACCGTCATCCTGACCACCATCGACTCGGCAACGGCGTATCCGGATGCTTTGCGGCGCATGAGTTATCTACGATGTGGAGACCAACAATCGGCTCAAATTCCTGACCAACAACTTCACGCTTCCGGCACTTACTATCGCCCAGATCTACAAGTGCCGCTGGCAGGTGGAACTGTTCTTCGATTACTCGACATGGTGCACTCCTTCGGATGTCTATGGAATTTCAAGGTTCAATTGCCCCGACTCCAGCGTTGGTGGGGTTGCTGGATGACGCCGTTCGGCCACGCATTGCTCGACGTCAGCGCTGCGCAGAATCCAGGGCGCACCCCCACAGGCCTGCGCCGCCGGCAACTGCTTCAGCCGAATCAACCGCAAAACACTGGTCGGCGTGACGCCGAGGGCGGAGGCGGCATCACTGACCGACATCTCGCCGCGGGCTTGCCGCTCCCCCTCACAGTAAACCGGAATCGCATGGTTGTTGCGCAGCGAGCAGACGCGCTTTGCAGTCCAAGTCTGTTGGTGCGCCGTGCGGCGTTGATTGCGATTGAGAATCGAAGCGATCCGCGCATCCGATTCGACCCGCGCCAGTTTGCGAACGATCTCTACCAGGTCATCGCCGGTGACATACCGATGTCGACCGGTGCGAATCTTTTCAAACTCTACCTGCGTGTGATCCCCACCTTGCCAATGCAATACCAAGCGTAGGGTCTCGCCTTCACTCGTGGCGATGATCTCTTTCAGAGCAACACGAAGGAGGCGTTTCTTGTACCCCGGCAAACTATGTGAATCATCCCATAGCTTAGGCAGATCCCGTGCGAAAGACAATAACTCACGCTTTACTCCCTCAGTAATAGGTTCTTCCCGATTCTGTTGCAATGTTACTAACTCGGCCTCCAGTTGCGCCTCTGTGGTGAGAGCTTGGTTCCAGCGGCGTTCGAGTTCCGCAGCCACAAGTCGATTCGACGGGTCTACCGCATCGTACTGGCGCCGAGCGCGTGTCACTTCATAGTGCGCCTGTTCTAATGCCAATGCCCTTTGCTGAAGCCTCTCATCGCTGGCGCCTTCGAGGGATTCGATCGCCTCGATGGCAGCTTCCATACCCATTGGCGCCAGAGATTGCATGAGCTGCTCCGACACCAACCGATCCGCACGCAGCCCACCGAACATGACGCAACATGCCCGATCGCGATTGAGGAGATATCCGGAGCACTGATACCGAATCACGCCGGGGCGCGGATATTGCGCCAGCAATTTGGCGCCACAATGACCGCATCGCAGCAGACCAGCGAGCAGCGCATCACCCTGTTTGATCGCGCCGCGCACCGCGCTTCCTTTCGCATTGTCGTTCTGGGCAATCATCGTTTGATTGCTCTGATAGACCTCCCAGTCAATGTAACCCTCGTGATGATCCCGAATCAATACCTTCCAGTCCTCCCGGCGCCGCTGCACCTGTCGACGGACCCGCTTCTGCCCGCCCTCAAGTCCGATGACGGTCTTGCTTCGCCCATACGCGTACGCTCCCGCGTAGATCGGATTCTTCAGCACGCTCAACACTGCGTGATACCGAGCAGGTCGCCAGACGATCTCCTGTGTCTCTTCCGGCCCCCTCGCGATGGGCAACTGAATCTGCTGCCGCTCCAGCCAGAAAAAGACCTGTCGCACGCTGCCCAACTCCGCAAACTTGCGGAAGATCAGATCGATGGCGGCCCCGATCCTGGCATCCGGATCCTTCTCGATGCGGTCTTCGGCTCTTTTGCTATATCCGATCGGAACCCGTCGCACCAAGGCGCCCCGCTGCGCCTTCTGTAGAATCGCCGCCTGTGCGCGCTCCCGGAAGCCCGCCACTTCCATCTCGCTAATGGTGCCCTTCATGCCTAACAACAATCGATCATTAGTAAGCCTGGGGTCATACACCGCTTCGGCATCGATCAGGAGGACACCGACGATGCTGCAAAACTCCAGCAGCGTATGCCACTCCCGATTCGTGCGCGCCAACCGCGACGCCTCGATGCTGAAGACGGCGCCGACTTGCTTATCGCAGACCGCCGACAAAAGACGTTCAAAGCCGGGGCGACGGGTTCCGGATCCCGACATTCCCAGATCGTCGTCAATGACGTCGATCTCCTGCCAGCCCAGGGTGCGTGCACGATCGGCAAGGGCATATTGGCGCCGCTTGCTTTCCAGATTGTGCCGCACCTGCTCTGGCGTCGACTGACGGATGTACACACAAGCCCGCCGGGCCAAATGGTCAGCGGTGATCTTGTTCATCGCCGGCCTCCTTGCGCATCCTCTTCGCCACTGCCTGAAGCCACTGCACCAGCGCTTGGCGCAGTGCCTCTTGCACGTCCCGTGGAAATCGTACGGTGGGAACGGCGCGCGTCTCCTCGAACAGGTGTCGTTGGTATTTTGCTCGGGACCGCTGCATCGTGATCCTCCTCGTGCACATTGTGCACGCTGGAGGGTCGCTGCGTTACTGCGATGCGCCGCAGTTCGCGCAGCACGCAGAGCGGCAGGCGCGCTCTGGAGACCACGTTGACATACACGGCCTCGGGATCAGTCATCCAGCCCGGCACGGCTAATGGCGAGCCGTCAGTTTGTCGCACTACATAGTGGACCTCGTCGTGAAACTCGTAGACCCTGACCACGGGGAGGCGCTGCCGGCGCAACGGATGGTAGGGGTAATAGATTGTCACTTCAGCAGGACGCTGTTGATGGGCAGTATGTCGTTCAGTCGTTCAAATGGATCAAGCAGCACCTGCGGATCAAGGCCTTCTACGGCACCAGCGAGAACGCGGTGAAGACCCAAATCTGGATTGCGGTCTCGGTCTACGTGCTGGTGGCCATCGTCCGCAAGCGCCTGGGACTGGAGGCGAGCCTCTACCAAATTCTACAGATTTTGAGCGTGACGCTTTTTGAGAAAACGCCCATTTTACGGGCACTTCAAGCATCTGACTCCGAGAACGACTTATCGACTCCGGCAACCAGTTGATTCTGTTCGACTTGTAGCCGGACACTAGTGGGCTGAGATGTGAAGTGAAGCGCCGTTCCAAAAGGAAAACGGCATAGCCTGGGCGGCGCGGCGCGCGACCATTTAATCCGACACCTTCACCGACTGTTACCGGTCATGTAAAAACGTAGAAATCTGGGCATCTCGCCGGCGTCGCCTTCGACGCGGGGCACAGCATGAGCGAGGCAGACGGTCAAACGGATCCTTCCAGTCGCTCTGCACCCGCAGATCGCACACTGCGAGAGGTTCGATGTTGGTCGCGCCGGCTCGTTGACGGAAGACACACCTTGATGCGTCACGTCGGCTTGGCCGATTCGTCTGCGGTACGCACGCTGACGGCAGCGGTGGGTCAGTTTGCCTTCTTCTGTGGCTTGGTAGCGTCGGCCCGCTGCTCGCATTTGTTGTTGCCGCCGTCGCTTCCTGCAAGCGGCGCTGCAATATCGCTGCCCGTGGTCGCAGCTTCGACAGATCGCAAAGACGGCGTTATAACTGGGGTCACAACACCTCTGCAGGCGATGGCCATCTGGGCATCCATGAGCCGCGAGTCGTCCCGTCACCTCCACCACAATACGCCATGCGGATGACGGACAGATGATCGCGCCTTCGGCGCGGAAGATGTCGCTGGTCCCCTTTACACCGGCGAAAGACTCAGAAAACTACGTTTTCTGATGACCGACAACACCGACAGCTTGTCCGGCACTTCATCGATGCCCACCACCCGGACGACGACCTTGATCGGCTGGATTTAGCACGTTCGCGCCGGCGCCGTTTGCTCTTGGCCGGACCACGCCGGCGCACAGCGGCGTCGGCAGCGGGCGCCAGCAGAAATTCATTCGGGTTCATGCCGGTTCTCCAGAAGTCGCGCCAATCGCGCGAGCTCGCCGTCCAGAATGGTGAGCTTTTCGTCCATCTCCTGAACCCGCCGTTCCAGGGCGTCCGTCTCGTGCGACGACTCCCCGATCACGCTGTGCATCGTGGCCCGGATGAATTCCGATATGCTGCGCGCGCCGTGCACGCTGTGCAGCGCTCTGAGTGCCTGGAACTCGCGTTCGGAAAGTCGTATGCTGATCGTTCGGTTTTTGCGGAGCGTTTCTGGCATGGAGGAGCCGCTATCGGAGGGTAGTCGTCGTCGGGGATACCCACTCGCGGTCGATCTCCACGGAAACGATCGCTGCAACATGGTTACCGAGGCCACCAGCCGGAAACCGTTCTTCACCGCCACGATCCCGCCTTCCACATCCGCGAGTGGCCCGTGTTCCACGCGGATCTTCTGTCCGCTGCGCAGGAATGGATAAGGCACCACGTGCAGACACGCCGCCAACATGGTTTTGGATGTGTCGAGTCTCTTCTTCGTCGATCGTCGGCGGACGATTCCCGAATCCGACGATGCCCTCTACCCCGGTGCACTCCAGAATGGGTATCTTGTGCTGCGGTCCTAAGCGGCAGAAAGTAACCTGGAATAGTGGTGTTTCTACTTTCTTCGTCCGGTCGGACCAACGCCGCCGCCACCAGACACAGCGAACACACGGCTCGTTGTCCTCCGATGTGAGCGGCCCCGAGGCCACCCTTTTGTAGTTGCGCCGGACTGTGGCGGCATACCGGCCGTACTCGGGCGCGCCGAACGACAGTGGTACGAGTAACGCACTCATGGCATTCCGTGGGGCAGGCTTCCCCTAAACTCCTATTTGCTTTTGTTGCTGGATTGCTGACCAGCCCAAGGCTGCCCCTAATAGAGAAACCAGAGCATAGCGAATTGCGCCTGCCCCCTGAGGTGAGACAAACAGTTAAGACACTGTTAGCCGTCCGCTGAGGATTCATTGTACGGCGTGTTGCTTCGATTGCACAATTGCTGTCGTGGACAACCGTGGATTCTTTCTGACCTGGCAGGCCGTCCGCAGACATCTCGCGGCGATGCCCAACGAACTGTACCTGGTCCGTTTGATTCACCAGCAAACAGGTCGCCCGTTCCCTGGAGAACGGCTTTGGACAGCAGCCCAGTTGGCGGGTGCCGCTACCATCCGCTTTCTGCGCGCTCGCAACTGCCAGGGGTGTGATGTGTACATTCACCCCTACGCCGGAAACCAAAACGCAGGCTATATCCTGGTCGATCTGGATCGTGCCGATCCCACGGCCGTGGACCTCATGCGTGCCAACGGGCATGACCCCTGTTTGGTGGTACAGACCAGCCCCGGCCATCTGCAGGCTTGGATTCGCCTCAGTTCCTCTCCGCTGGAACCGGCCCTGGCGACCGCGGCCGGCAGGCATTTGGCACACCTCTATGGTGGCGATTGGGCCAGCACCGACTGGCGTCACTTGGGACGGCTCGCGGGATTCACCAATCAAAAGCCGGCACGACGCACGCCCGACCGCTACGCCCCGTGGGTGAGACTTGTCCACGCCCGTGCGGGTTTGGCGCCGTGCGGCGCGTCGTTGTTGGAGTCCGTCCGGCAATCGATACAACCGCCGGACTCGTCGTTGCCAGTCGCCTGGACCACCACAGACCCTGGCCCAGCCAGCGCCGCGGAGGCGGTCACGATCTACCGGAGCTGTATGCAGCGATGGCATATTCAGGAACGCTTTCCGCAGCCGGATTGGAGCATCGTGGATTTTTGGGTCGCCAGACACCTGCTCTCGCAGGGCAAGCCCGCTGTTCAGATTCAAGCCATCCTTCGCCTCGCCAGTCCGGATTTTCCCCGCCGACACGGTGATCCCGATGACTATCTGCGACGCACCGTCGCGCACGCAGCGTTTCCCTCCCCAGGGCGCGCTGTGTGCCCGCATCATGATCCACCCTCCGCCGCACGCGTCAGCAGCGCTTCTTCGAACTCCACCGGTGGCCGGTAACCCAGCGCCGAGTGCAGTCGCTTCTGGTTATAGACTTTGTCGATGAAGCACGCCAACGAGGCCCGCGCTTCGGACAAGTCTCGGTATTCCTGCCGATATACCTCTTCGTATTTCAGGGTCTTCATCCACGATTCGCAGCCCGCATTTTCCCAAGGGCTCGACTTGTGGCTCATGCTGATTTCACAACCGTGGGTCTTCAACAGGTCCGTGTAATCTCCCGATGCATACTGACTGCCGCGATCGGAATGATGTACCCACCCCGCTGGCGGCCGCCGCAACTCCAACGCCATGCGGAGCGCTGCCAGGGTCAGGTCGTCCTCCACCCTCCTGTCCAGCGCCCAGCCAATCACGCGACGCGAGAAGGCGTCGATGACCACGGCCAGGTAGACGAACTCCGCCTCCAGCCGGATATAAGTGATATCGGCCACCCAGAGTTGGTTGATGCCGCTGAGCGTCATCTGCTCGGCCAGATTCGGATAAACACGTCGATTATGATTGGAATCGGTGGTCACCACGAACTTCCGCTTCCGGATGCACAGCAGGTTGTCCTCACGCAGTAATCGGTAAACCCGTTTGGGATTGACGGTCCACCCTTCTCGGCGGAGCGCCGCCGTGATACGCGGCCGGCCGTAGCTCGGCCATTCCAGCGCGATTCGCTGGATGGCGTCGCGCAGATCCATGTCACGATCCGGCCGCGGCGCGGCGTCTTCGTCATAGCGGTAGAAGCTGGCGCGGCCCACGCCGCCCAGCTCTACCATCCGCGCAATCGTCAGTCCCCGGTCGGCTTTCACTTCTTCTTGGACCTTCCGGTAGACCGCGGACTTCCAGTCAGTGCCTGCAGCATCCGCTGCTCCTCGATGCGCTGCAAGCACCCCTTCAAAAAATCGATCTCCAGCGCCTGCTGACCGACTTTGCGCTCCAACTCAGCGATCCGGCCCTCCGACCAACGCTGCTTCCCGTTGCCCGGAAACACATTGCCCGCACCCTGACGGAACTCCCGCCGCCAGCGGTGCAGCACGTTGGGGTCTACCTCCAACGCCCGCGCCGCTTCGCCGATGGACACCCCTTGTTCCAACCGCCGTACGGCGGCCAGTTTGAACTCCTTCGTGAATTGCCTACGCGATAACCCCATGACTCAATTCTCCATTCTGGAGTGGACCCCATTTTTGAGACAACCGGTTAACCTCTAAAAATCAGCGAAAGAGGTAAATCGGACAATGAAGTCTCGAAGGAAGTTCACCAAGGATTTCAAGCAGACGGCAGTGCGCCGCCTGAACAGCGGACAGAGTGTGGCCGAGGTGGCTCGCGCGCTGGAGGTGCATCCCAGTGACCTGCACCGGTGGCGGCGGGAGTTACAGGATCACGGCGAGCGCGCATTCCGGGCGCGGGCAAGAAACGCGCTGAAGAGAGCCGCGTGGCCGAACTGGAACGAAAGGTCGGCCGGCAGGCCATGGAAATCGATTTTTTAGAACGAGCCTTGCAGCATGTCGAGGAGCAGCGCCTGCTGCGGGCAGTGAACAACGGCGCGCCTTCTATGGGCAAGTCCAAGAAGAAGTGAAGACCGGGACGAGGTTGAGCGTGAAACGGATGTGCGGAGTGGCCGGGTTCAGCCGGGCCGGCTACTACCGCTCTCTGGAGCAGGTCGCCCCGGCGGCTGCGGACATGGATCTGCGTGACGCGATCCAGAAGGTCGCGTTGGAATGGCCCAGCTATGGGAGCCGGCGGATGAAGCGGGAATTGAAAAACCGTGGCTGGGACGTCAATCGCAAACGGGTGCAGCGGCTGATGCGGGAAGACAATCTATTGTGCGTGGCGAAACGGAAGTTCGTGGTGACGACCGATTCGGCGCACGGGTTGAAGGTGTATCCCAATCGGGCGGCCGGGATGGAACTCACGGGCGTCGATCAGCTCTGGGTAGCGGATATCACGTACATCCGGCTGGAGGAGGAGTTCGTCTACCTGGCGGTGATCCTGGACGCGTATTCGCGGCGGGTGATTGGATGGCACTTGAGTGACGGATTGGACGATTCCTTGACGCTGACGGCGCTACGGATGGCGCTGCGAGAGAGAAGCGTGCGGCCGGGATTGGTGCATCATTCCGATCGCGGGGTGCAGTACGCCAGCGGCGATTATACGGACTTACTGAAGGACAACGGGATCGACATCAGCATGAGCCGCAAGGCGAACCCTTGGGACAACGCCAAGTGTGAGTCGTTCATGAAGACTCTCAAGCATGAAGAGGTATACCGAACTGAATATCGGAATATGGTTCATGCTCGCGCCGCGATCGGCGATTTTCTGGAGAAGGTCTACAACGAAAAGCGCCTGCACTCTGCACTGGACTATCGTTCGCCGATCGAGTTCGAGCGTACGCTGGGGACGGCGGAAGCGGTGAGGGTTTGCGCATGAATCTTCCACACACGGGCGCGCGCGGGGCGCGATCAGGCGCCAGGCGCATGGTCCGGGTCATAGCGGTAGAGGAGAGGATCGCGCCCAGGAAAAGCGACGGCTGCCAGTTCCCGCGTGGCACGTGTGAGGGTGCGGCGGAGGTAGTCATCCGGGTGGGAGTGCTGTCGCGGAAAACCCGGACTGCCGCCGCGCAGGATCGCTGCGACTTGTGGAGCGGGCGTGCCACGCTGCAGCAGTTGCTTGGCGATCCACTTATCGGCGATGCTCCAGTCGGGTTGGGGGAAGCGTTCCAGAATGCGCAGCCGGCGCAACCAACTGGCATAGATTTGGGCTGCTGCCGGGGCGGCCGTATTGGGTTCTGCGATGGTTGGCAGATGTGGAAGCGGCGCCGGAAGCGATGGGGTGTGCAGGTGCTGCTCGGCCGCTTGCAGGAGGGCGGCGCCTTGGGGGGCCAAACCGGTGCGGGCATACATCACCTTCACCCAGGGAGAGTGGCCGCGCCAGTTGCGGCGCTGTGGTTTCTGATTGGTGAAGCCGGCCAAGCGGCCGAGATGGCGCCAGTCGGTGCTCGCCGTATCGCCGCCATAGAGATCGGCCAACCGTTTTCCGATCCAAGTGGCCACGGCGGGTTCGATGGGCGCGACGCTGACTTGCACCCAAGCCTGGAGATTACCGGGGCTGGTCTGGAGCACCACACAGGGATCGTGACCAACGGCTCGCATGCTTTCCACCATGGCGGGGCTGGCGTGATCCAGATCAACGAGGATATAACCCGGATTCCGTTTCGTGGCGTAGGGTTGGATGTAAACGTCGCAACCCTCGCGGTTGCGCACACGCAGAAATCTAACGGTAACCGGATGGCTCAGTTGGTCCGCGGTCCACAGCCTCTCACCCGGGAAAGCCCTCTTGGTTGGGTGGTGGATCAAGCGGATCAGGTAAAGATCGTGAGGCATCGCCGTGAGTTGGCGGCGTATGGCCTGCGAGGTGAGATTGAGTCCGAGGTCGAACATGGACCCAATTTTGGAATCGAAGCAAGCCGCCATACAATGAATTCTCGGCGGACGGCGAACAGTGGGTTAACTGGTTGTCTCAGCCTTGGGGTCCACCGCATTCAATGAAAAATGAGTCTTAACCATCTGTCTCAAAATTGGGGGCAAGTCCAAATGGACACATATACGTCAAGAAGTTTTGTATTACGGCGGAGTACTTATGCCGATGGCAGTATCACAGCACTCGCGCTAAGTTTAAGATACGATTGCCTTAAACTTCCAGTCCTGGTTCTTTAGCGAAATGAACAAAATCTCTCACCTCGGTATGCCGGTGTAGGACGATTCCTACAAGACCGGTTGGTGCGACACCGAAGCCGCTGGAGGCGCTTCGCATAGCGTTGGAACACCGACAACAAGCTCCCGCCCTGGTCCATCATTCCGATCTCGGCAGCCAGTAGGCTTCCCACGACTACACCGATCTTCTGAACGCGCGGGGCTGCCAGATCCGCATGAGTCACAAAGCGAGCCCGTGGGAGAACGGGTTCGTCGCCACCAGTGGGATACCAGACGATTCGTCTGGACAAAGAGGCAAGGAACTGGTGGCATCGACGATGCTGAAAAATACAGCACGGTCCCTGCTCAGTCGCTTATCATTTGACCTACGCGCGGAATCGGTATTGCCCTCATCGCCGGGTTCGCGGAATCTGGCAGTGGGTGAGATCATCGCCGAGGGCCGCGTCACGCTGTGAAAAGAGACCTCGCGGTGCACAACGGTTGACTTCAGTTCCTGATCGAACTCGGCATCGGCGGCTTGGCGATGCTCGCCGTGTTCATCGGCAGCATCGTCCGGCCTGTGTGCCGCGCGGCATCGCCGTTGCCGAACCGCGGGGTCCGATTTCTTGCCATGGCCTGCATCGGGTCGCTGGCCGCGATAGCCGCCCGGGTTTGTAGTCTGTTTCAAGATGTCGGAGCGCAGAGCAGGAGCTCTGGCGGAATTGGAGTGGTAAAATCGGTACGTGCATCTCACTGACACCCAACTTGAACGCTACTACTTGGGAATGATCCGGGGCGAGGAAGAGCTTGCGCCTATGGAAGAACACCTTCTTTGGTGCGAGCAGTGCCTAACGCGTGCGAAGGAAGCCGAGGAATACATCGACTGCATCAGGGCTGCCGCCGTTCTGTTGGATACAGACGGGGGAGAGGATCATGCGACAATGCTGAGGCTCATTCAGGGAGGCAAGCATCACGATTAGCGGGTAGTCAGCTATTTCATGTGTTGCTGATCGGGACATGAATATTTAACCATCCTGCCACCACATCTTCAGGTGTTAGTTTCATCTCCATCCGTTTTCATGCGATCTTGACCGTAACGTAATTTCAAACGAGAATACCAGCATGAACGGCATCAATGAATCTGGGTCCGTTCAGGCGGTTTCACTAATCGACTACAAATTCCGGGATCACGAGGAGCACATCGAGAGCTTCGCCAGATCCGGGAATTTCTGACCGCCAAGAACGGTAACGGCACCGCTCCCGCCGCTGAAAATCATCAACAGGTCGATTCCCACTTCTCGCCGTCCAGCCTGCCGCCCAAAGCCCGCCAGTTGTGGGATTGGGTGAAAGGTCATGGGCCAGTCACCCGGAAGCAAATCAAGGATACCAACGCCGGGGGACTGGCCGGGAGCGCTCAACTTGAACGGCGCTCCCGGCTACTTCTTAACCTCTTAACCGGTCGAATCCCATCAAGGGCATCCTTCGTGTCGATCTCGCCTTCCCAATATTTCAGGAGAACGGCATGGTTCAATTCGATCCACTTTGCCAGCGCCGCCAAGTCAGAAGCGTTCATTCTGCCTTCGACAACATGGACGTTCGGGCGAATGGCGACGGAAACCATCTCAGACGGGATGGCCTTGGGTCCACGAGACACTTTTACATGAAGGTCGTGTTGTGCGCCGCCTTTGTAGGACATCCACGCGACAAAGGGCAAGCCAGTGTGCTTCGGAAAGAGATTCGCCAATTCGTACAGAGCTTCGCCTTCGGAATCCGCTACAACCCCCCTGAACGTCTTCATGGTTTCATTTTGCTTGATGCGCTTCACCAGCGGCAACACGGAGGTGGTTTTCATTTTTCGTCTCTTTAGAACTATGTAGTCCGTGCCTTCTTTGGCTTTGTCCCACCGTGCTTGAACCGCCGCCCGTGCGATTTCGGTGCGGCGTGCTGGTGATAACGCCGCTGCCCGTGCTGGACCGCCCTTCTTGCCGCCTTTCTTCCCAAGAGCGACGGCGGCGGGATTCTTGCGTTGTGCCATGCTCTTAGGAGACTTGAGCGTTCATGAACAAGTCAAGGCCGTCGTTGACTTGGTACCTGACCGCTCAAGTATAATCGGAATATGAGAACGGATTAGAAAAACCCCGGCAGCAGTTGACGTACCACCGGGGTCGCAATCCCGATCAGCCGAAGCCGAACGGAACCTAGCAAGTCCAAGGCGTCGTAAGTTATTTGAAAAACAGGTGCCGCCGATCCGAAGTCGGCCGCGGGAATCTCCGCGCAAGTGTCTATGCAGGTGTCGCTATCGTTGCAGGTACGGACCTTTGCAACTCGCCACCGACCGAGTCGAACACCCGCAGAAGGCAGCCAGCCTCTACCGTGCCGATACCCCACCGATGCATGAGCATGCGAATCTTGATTGAAACTATGCTCATCGCGAACTGTTGCTGAGCCCGTAACAACACCCCGGCCAATTCAGGACGGTCATGCCGCGATTGCAGCATCACCAACTTCAGAGCCAAGGCGGCGCGCTGGAAATCACTCTGAAGGTCCAGCAGGTACGCGGCGAAGATGGCGTAGCGCTGCTGTCGGAGCTTCCTTTCCATACAAGGCTTGAAATTCGGTTGGGATCGTAAGAACTGCAGGTCCTCTACACCGAGCAACCTCTGCATTGGCCGGTAGCGGTCACAGGAGACCCTCCGCAATCCACTCAGCCGTAAGTGTTAGTGGAAGCGGTGGCGTCGCTCTGAAGATGTGGCAGAAGGCCATGCCAGCGAGAATTGAGATAACGCCCAGCAGCGTTACCGCGATAACGAGGGTAATCATAGGGCTCTTTCTGATTCAGCGTCGCGCACCACCTTTGCTGGGTGCTAGTGCTGGGGGTACTGATAGGGTAGATAGGGTGGGTGTCACCGGGCTAATTGAAGCGGGAGAAATTTGCACTCTCGGTCCAGACGTAGAGTCCCGCGTGACGAACAGCTGAATACCGCAGCCCTACTCCTTCGAACCACGTTACCTGGCAGGAGTATAGCCCAGCGCTCGTTTCAGGCGGGCGACCAGTTGCAATGGACTGAACGGCTTGACCACGTAGTCATCCGCTCCCAGGCTGAAGCCGAGAAGTACGTCTTTTTCCTGCTCTCTGGCAGTTAGCATGATCACGCGAGTTGGAATTTTCTCCGCCCGAACAGTCGTCAACACCTCGAAACCGTCGATCACCGGCATGTTCACATCCAGCAATACCGCGTGTGGCCGTTGCCGGCGAATCAGCGTCAAAGCTTCCGAACCCGTGGCAGCCAGGTGGCAACGAAAGCCATATTGCTGGAGGGTGGCGTTCACGAGAGCGCGCACCGTGCTGTCGTCATCGGCAACGAGGACTTCGGCGATGATCGGATCCGCTGGTTCCACGGCTGTGGCTGGAACAAGCGAAGGTTTCCGCGCAGCCACTGCCGCAGCCGTGCGCGAAAGAGCGAAGCTAATCCGCATCAGCGCCTCCTCCGGTTGCCAGCCGTCGATCAGGAACTCGCTGGCCCGCGACTGCACCTCGGTTTCGAGGCCGTAAAGCTGCTTTCGATTCCCCGCAAAGATGACGGGCGGTTCGGCAAGTGGGACGAAATCAGCCCCCAGCCAACGACTGCTCAGTGTTTCCGCCCTAACGTGGATCAGCACCACATTGCAGTCCAGGATAGGCGCCCCCGCCGGATCGTCGGCCTGGAACAGCCGCGCCTTCGCCCCGGCCATTTCACACGCAGCGCAGAGCCGCTCGGCCTCCTTTTCGGCAAAGCCGACCAGCGCCACTCTCTTCCGAGTGAGTTGCTCCACGATGCAGCTTGGGATCTGCAGCGCCGGGTGGTGGTTCCCCGCACCTTCGAATTCGCGCACCAGGTTCATCAAACACGCGCGCAGACGTTCCCGATTCAACGGAGAACTGCGCAGCCCGATCTCGGCGTCGCGCGCCTGCCGGGAAACTTCAGGTAAACCGAGCAGGCCCCCGGTGCCGCTCCACTGGTGTACGGTTCGGGCTGCCTTTACTGCGTCGAATCCGGTTTCGAGACTCGACAGCAATTGATGGCTCTGCTCCGCTCCATCGGTGACGAAGGATCGACGCAGATCCTCCATCTCCGCTTCCGGTAGCAGTTGTGTCAGAAGATCGGCTGCCGGCTCGGGGTCGGGGGCGGCAGCTAAGGGCACCGGTTCAGGTTCAGCTACGGGCTCGGCCGTCTCGGGTTCGCCGCCGTGCTCCAGGTACTGGCGCGTTTTGGCTACCAGGTCCGCGGGTTCGATCGGCTTGGGAATATAGCCATCGCAACCGGCTTCGCGCGCGCGTTGCTCGTCACCCTCCACCACGCACGCGGTTAGGGCAATCACCAGACATCCGCTCAAGCGAGAATCCAGCCTGATTCTGGCCGCCAGTTCCAGCCCACTCATGCCGGGCAGCATGAGATCCGCGAGAATCAGGTCCGGCCGCATAAACCGAAGTGTGGAGAGAGCCTGCTCCCCGGTGGAAGCGATATGCACCTTGTAACCCTCCGCACGCAGAATTGCGGCAGTGAGCTTCAAACTGATCGCTGCATCTTCTACGACGAGGATGGTCTCGCCTGCCATAGGGTACCCATATCGGTCGACTACTCTATAATAGCTGTGCTGGCGCCCCGCCCGGACTGGCGTCAGACTGCCGGGAGGCGGAACAATCTAGAGCTATCTGGCAACAGCTCCGCTGGGTAGCGAGAATGCGTTCCTGAAAGGCCCCGTGTCACCCGTAGCAAAGGCTGTGAAACTCAGGGGTATGCCTTCTTCTTTCGCCCCACGGCCACCCGCCATCCCGGCCTTGCGAGCGATCTCGCTCCGCTCCTCTGGAGTGATTTTCGTCAGGCTGGATTTTCCGCCTGTGTCACCAGCTGTTTACGCTACTCAGCCGACAATTTTGCCATTCGCCTCTTGCCTAGCCTAAGCCTAAGCCTAGGCTCACGGCAGCGGAATTCTTCTCGGCCATGAACTGATCCTACCGGCGCTACCAAGCTCCGTCAAATTAGGCTTTACTAATGACCGCTTGCTACCATAATCAGCGCGGAACAGATGAACATTACTACGTTCCCGCGTACTTCGCCCAGCCCGAGCGTAACGGCCTCCGCGGGGTTCTCTTGTTCTTCGGCTGCACCCGGTTGGCTCGCTGACCTCCCCGGGTTCTATCTCCCCAGAACCGGAAACCATTCTGTAGGCATCGCATGTTTGGCCGGCGCCTCAATGGGCGGTGCATGCCCTTCAGGACCTCTTGAGTCACTTCCAAGCTGTGCAGGAATAGTTCGATTTCGTGCTGCTCTGCTTCAGGCGGAGCTGCGTGTTTTCCCGTAATGAGCAGACAGTTCATCGCCAGCCTTGAGTCTTCCGGATCGAAGACGTACTTGCGGATATCTTCAAGGTGCTGTGCCGTGGTGTGACTCAACCAGTCTCTAAAGCGCTCCAGGTGAAGTTGTTTCAGAGCGCCCTGGAATTCGGCGTCTGACAATCCGCCACTTAATCCACGAGTCCTGCGGCCGCCACGGGAATCGCGAAGGTAGGAGATCAAGCCCAGGCGTTCGAAATCTGAAGTGGCCGAGTCCAGCGCCTCCCGCAGCCGAGCTGGGCAGCCGGGTGCGGATGCTTTGGACTGAAAATCCGTCTCCGACGAGCGTGGCAAATTTGCGTCTGATACGATATTCATATTTGCTGCTTCCTCATTTTGTACGCCAGCCATTTCCCAGCGCATCGGTTGCCGAGCGATTCTGGCACCATGCAGATCCACCTATTACCAGTAACGACGTTAGCACAGTCCGACACGGCTCAATTGCGGCGATCTCATAATAGGACGTATCGGCTCATCAGTGCCGGATTTCTAATTGACTTTAAGATCCCACTGAAGTGGACGTCTCATATCTATAGAGAACGTCAACACATTCGGAACTGAGTGCCCTTTGAGGCGAGTGCTCGAGCGAATAGAAACCCGCTACCTGTCAGTTCCACTTTTGCGGACCACCCTCCACCTGACGGCTCGGCCAAGTCGAGAGGTAGGACTCGAGGGAAATGGCCTCCATTTCCCGATCGGCCGCCACCACATGCTCCTCAAGAGCTCGATCTCTAATCCGTTCTAACGTTTTGGCCCGCTGCCTCTCAGCGTTCACGCGCTGGCGCTGTTCGTTGACCGCCTTTTGCTGCTCATCCCTCTTCCGAGCGAGCGCCCGAACGTCCGCGGCCACGCGGGTTCGATAACGGGCGAGAGCCCTGATCTCACTTGCGCTCATTACGCTTCGGGTCAGAGCATCCAGTTCCGCCGCGGTGCTGTCGGCTTTGGCCTGCTCGATGTGTTGATCGGTCTGTAAAAGAGCAAGCTGATGCGCGTGCAGCTTCTCTTCCTCCTCCTGACAGACCCGCTGTTGCCATTCCAGAACACGGACCAACTTGAAGCGAAAATGCCGCATGGCGCGTTAGAGCCTCTCCGCAATGGCCTTCAGTTGAGAGTAAGTTTCATGGAAATCGGATTTCAAGGAGGTGGGTTGGCGCAGAAAAGCGCTGATCTCCGGTTGCATCCGGATGGCCGTATCAAGAGCAGGGTTCCTGCCGGGAACGTACGCTCCGAGGTCGATCAAGTCCTTCGAATCGCGGAACAGCGCCATCGCCTCTCTGAGCTTACGCGCAAAGGAGGCATGCTCGCCGGTGCTCAGTTGAGAGAAGAGCCGGCTCAGAGAATCCAACACGTCGATCGCCGGATAGTGCGCGGATGAGGCAAGGCGCCTGGACAGGGCGACGTGCCCGTCGAGAATGGCGCGGGTGGCGTCGCAGATTGGCTCGTTGAAATCGTCTCCTTCCACCAGCACCGTGAAAAAGCCAGTGATGGAACCATTCTGAAATCGTCCGGCGCGCTCCAGAATCTTGGGAAGGAGATTAAAAACGGAGGGCGGATAACCCTTCTGGCTCGGCGGTTCACCGGCTGCAAGGCCTATCTCCCGCTGTGCCATTGCCAGCCGGGTGACTGAGTCCATGATTAATAGCACATCCGCACCCTGATCGCGGAAGTATTCAGCGACTGCGAGCGCAACAAAACAAGCCCGCACGCGCAGCGGCGCCGGCTGGTCCGAGGTGGCGCAGACTACCGTCGAGCGGCACGCTCCTTCCGGTCCCATTTCGTGTTCGAGGAACGCCCGAACTTCACGATTTCGTTCCCCAATCAGGGCGATCACAGTGACATCTGCGGAATTATGCCGGGCCATCGAGCCAAGCAGCGTGCTCTTCCCCACACCGCTGCCGCCGAAGATGCCCATGCGCTGTCCTTTGCCGCAGAGAGCCAGACCGTCAATGGCTCGAATTCCCGTGGTGATTGGTTCGGTGATGTGTTCTCTGTCGAGCGGGCTGCCGGGGGGCTGGTAGAGCCGATACTGGGCCTCGGCTTGAATGCGCGGGCCCCGGTCGATCGGTCTGCCGAAGCCGTCCAGAACTCTTCCAATCAGGTTCGGCCCGACGGCTACACTGGCGTCGTCCTGGCGTGCGACGATCCGGTCATTTAACTGGATGCCGTCGATTTCCTCAAGCGGCATCGACAAGACGTGACCATTCCGAAATCCGATTACCTGTGTCCGGACGCACCGGCCGGCGGATGTGGTAACCTCGCAAAAATCGCCTACGGCGGCCGCAGGGCCGCGTGAGGCGATGAGCATGCCCACTACTTCAACGATCTCGCCAACCCAGGGCATTAGGTCAGTTTTGATGACCCGACCGATGATTGGCCGCAAGTTGAGCTTCGCCGAAGCGATCATGTTCTTGCACCGATTTGATCAGCGAATCCGCGCTCGATCTCCGCCAGCTGGGTTTCGACCGAGGCATCCATCGAACCGCGCGACAGATCGAAAATGATTCCGCCGCGCAAAAGTGATGGATCAGGGACTACTTCGATGCCGGGATGCCGGCCAGTCTGTGCCAGGCAACTTCGAATTAGCTGCTCATGATCCGGGTGAATGCGGACTCGATGGACTTCCTGCGATCGAAGTTTTTCAAGGGCGCTTCTCACCAGCGCCTCAAGCGCCGAAGAATCGATGGAAACTTCCCGGTGCAGGATCCGATGAGCGATCGCCAGAGAGAGTTTCACGACGTCGGCCTCTGCCTCGCGAATTGCATCACCGCGCATGTTCGTGATCTCTGCTATAGAGTCGGCGAGCCGTTGAGCGACTTCGCGCAATTGCTGTTCTGTTTCCGCCTTGACTTGCGCAACGCCATCCCTCACCCCCGTTTCATACGCCTCGCGAGCGCTCTTTTCAAGGCGGGCGTTGAACTCCTCCATCCGCTCAGTCGGCGCCGGACTGGGCTCTTGGGCCATCTTTGGACGCGGAGCAGGCAGGAATTTATTCGTTCTGTCACGAAATACCAGGGGGGTTACTTCCAGGAGACTTGCCGGGTGCAGCTTAGTCAACATATTGGTCACCGCCCCCTTGCAAAGAAATCTTCCCGGCTTGCTCCAATTGACGAATCGCGGCGATGGTCTGCCGTTGGGCCGCCTCCACGTCCCGGATGCGAATCGGTCCCATCGCCTCCATGTCTTCCATGAGCATCTCGGCAGCGCGTTGCGACATGCACTGGGTGAAGTGCGACCGAATCGCCGGTCGGGTGCCCTTGAGGGCTGTCGTCAAAACGGCACGGTCGGAAGCGGCAACCAACGCCCGGATGCCTTCCTTGTCAATCCGGAGAACGTCTTCGAAAACGAACAAGAGGCTACGAACGGAGTCTGCCATGGGCCGATTCTGTTCCTCGAGCCGGCTTAAGATCGCATTCGACTGTTCCGCGTCCACATGATTCAGGACCGCGGCCAATGTCCGGGGCCCGTCTTTCTGTGCAACCGGACGCATGCTTTTCAGCTTGCTCCCGATCACTTCGGTCAACTTTTGAAATGCTTCCGGTGAGATCCGGTCCAGGGTCGCCATGCGGATGGCCACCTGCATCTGTACTTCATCCGGGAGAGACTTCATCAACGTGCCGGCGCGTTCAGGCGAAACACTCGCAAGGACAACAGCGATTGTCTGCGGATGTTCCTGTTTCAGGAAGCCGGCAAGCTGCCTCGGTTCAGCATCCTCAATGGTGTTCATGGCCGGTTTCATTGCCTCGGCATCCAAGATTGATGACAGCATCTTTTCCGCGGATTCCGAACCGAATGCCTGTTCTACCATGCGTCGCGCGCAGTCCGCGCCGCCTTTGGCGAAGAACTTCCCCGATTCGGTCAACGACTCGAATTCTCGGAACACGGACATCATGTCTTCGGGAGCTACTGTGCGGATATTGGCAATGGCCGCGGTAACATCGCGGACCTCGTCCGCCGTGAGTTGCCTTAATATCTGTGGGCTGAGTTCATCGCCAAGACCCATGAGCAATGCGGCAGCCTTGTGGACCCCCGGCATTCTGGGTTTAGCGAGAGTGGTCTCGGATGTCATTTCGTCTGTGCTTCACTTTCCTGCAGCCACAACCGGATCACGTTGGCTGCCACAACGGCATCTCCGCGTGCAAATTGACGCACTCGTTCGGCAACTTCGGCATGCTCTCCGCTCTCGAGAGCCATTCGCGAAGCCGCCAAACCCAGTGCCGGGAGAGGCTCTCCGGAAAGTTCCGCACGAGAGTCAGCCTGCTCGAGCGCAGCGGGCGAAGCCACTGCAAGCCCCAGCTTTCGTTTCCGTTTCCTGGTGCGGACGCGATGCAGCAAGGATCCCAGAGCCAACATCAGCACCAACGCGCCGGCCGCGGAAGCGCCGACTATCACCCGGTTATTTTTCACGAAGACCAGCCAAGCTGGATCCTGCGGGGCCGGGTTTGGCGGTTTTGCCGGGGTGGCCGGCTGCGTTGGCTGCTCAGCGTTCCGACTGATCTCAAAAGGCAGACTCTCAACGATCAACTGGTCGCCGCGCTGCGCATCAAATCCAGTCGCTGCCGCCACAAGGTCCTTAATCGTTTTCAATGTTTCCGGAGCCGGTGGTTCGAGAATGGGATGCCGGTTGGCCCCGTCACCTTCCCATCGCACCGTGTGATCAACCAGAACAGAAAGCGAGATCCGCCTGACGACGCCTTGGGGAATGCGAGTGTGGCGCACAATCCGGCTCGTCTGGTACGTAGCACTCTCGGTTCGGCGGGAAAGACCTCCGGCGGCCGTGCGCACGGGAGGTGCGCTATTGGGGAGATTCGCCGTGGTCCCGGGGATGCCGCCAGAAGAGGCCGCGCGGTCGGTCGCATCTTCACTCTTCTGGGAACTTACCATCACGGATCGCGTCGGATCGAAGGTTTCTTCCTGCTGCTCGCCGCTGGTGAGGTCGAATTCCACTGAAGCGCCGGCCCTGAAGCGGTCCGGCCCGATGAGGGGTTCAAGTGTCGTGCGAATTTTGGCCACCAGGTCACGTTCAAGCTGATGGCGTACTTCCAAGGCTTCGGATGTTGCCTGGGTGCCATCCTGATCGCCAGCCCGTCTCGGCCGGCTGAGCAGGTTGCCGTCCATGTCGACGATCGATACCGAATCCGGCGATAACCCCTCCACAGCATTCGCAACCAGATTCGTAATCGCCAGAACGTTCTGTTGGGAGATCTGTGCGCGGCCGCGGAGTTTGAGAACTACGCTGGCCTTGGCGGGCTGCTCCTTGTCCAGAAAAATGGATTCCTTGGCAAGTGTGAGGTGAACCCGCGCCTGCTCCACCTCGCCAAGCGAGGTAACCGACCTTTCCAACTCACCTTCCAACGCACGCTTATAGTTGATATGTTCTACAAAATCGGTTGCGCCGAAGCTGTTCTTGTCGAACAGTTCGAATCCGATCCGGCCGCTCTTCGGTAGCCCCGCCGCTGCGAGCGCCAAACGCGATTCGGCCAGTTTCGTCGAGGGCACCAGTACGGTTCCGCCATTCTCCGAAAGCCGGTAATCCACCCCTGTTTCACGAAGCTTCTGCACGACGCCCGCGGCGTCTTCAGGAGCCATCGCAGTATACAGGGGACGAAAATCGCTTTCCGTCCTCCATCTGGAAAACGAGAAGATTCCGACGCCTGTGAGAAGCGCCATCAGCACTATGGAAATTCGCTGTCGTGTGGAGAGCCCGTTCAGGAGCTTGGTTAGCTGGTCCATGGATCTGGCTGGCTACATCTGCATCCGCATGATTTCCTGGTACGCGGCAACCACTTTGTTTCGGATCTGGAGCCCAAGATCGAATGTGAGGGCCGCCTTCTGAACCGCGAGGACCGTTGAATGGAGTTCCTCGTTCTCACCGTTCAAAAATTGTTGCACCGCCTCTGAGGCGCTATTCCCAACGCCCTGAAGGTTCTGCATCGTCCCCTTCAATAGACTCTGAAAGTCTCCTGGGCTGGAGCTCTGGCCGGGAGCTTTCAAAAGCTGGAGTTGCTCGAGTCCGGAAATGGACTGAACTGCGGATATGGGATTGGACATCTCTCTCTCTCTCTCTCCTCAATTAGCGCAGCAGATCGATGGAATGGTGGATCATATCTTTGATGGCGGTCATGGCCGAGACATTGGCCTGATAGCTTCGTGAGGCACTCATCAGATCCACCATGTCTTCGGCCGGGTTGAGGTTCGGCAAGGAAACATAACCATCCGCATCGGCATCCGGATGCCCCGGCATGTAACGGCGCTCCGGCTCACGCGTATCCACCGTAACTCCGGCTACCTTCACGCCAACCATCGATCCGCTCAGCTGGGCCTCTAGTTCGGAGGCGAAGGGTGAAGCAACCGAGTCGCTTGAGAAGACCACATCCTTCCGACGGTAGGGGCCGCCCTCAGGTGTGCGGGTGGTCTCGGAGTTCGCGATATTCTCCACTAGCAACTCGGCGCGGCTGCGCTGGGCGGACATGCCGGATGCGCTGACTGACAAAACCGAAAACAGGCTCATGCGCTTTTACCTTCCTCGATGGCTTCCTTCACAAGCCGAATTTGCTCCCGCATCAGGCTCGAGGCCAGATTGAATCGTAGGGCGTTTTCGGCCAGCAAGCGTGCTTCGCGGTCCAGACTGACGTTGTTGCCGTCGTTCTTCACCGGCAAGTCCGCCACTTCCGTGATGTGTGGAGCAGCCTCCGAGAGAGCCGAGCGAAATTCCCCCTGAAAGTTCAGGTCCTTGGTCTTATATCCGGGAGTGTCCGCATTGGCGATATTGGAGGCAACGATTTTCTGCCGCACGCTAAGCAGATCCATGTAGTGCTCGAGACTGCCGCTGATCTGATCCAACATGACGAACTGGCAGCAGCATCCCAGATGCCAAATCTTTTGTTATCGCAAGGCTTGAAAAGAAGGGAATTCGGAGCCGGTTCAAGCGTCAAGTTTGTGACGCGTCAGGCTGTTGACGAAGATCACCCCTGGAGGGCCGAGTTCGAGGACGCCGGGATGTGGAAGCTGCCGACAAGGTGCACGGTCCGCGAGGCCGAAGCGGAATGCTCACGTGCGGACAGCGTCATGGCCATGGCCCAGTCGAGCAGCCGGTACGCGGGTTTCGCCACACAAGCAAGCTGCTCTGGTTCTGAACTGAGGTGTTTGAGGTGCTCCTCGAGCGCGAGCGCGTATCGTTCAAGCAAAACCCGCGATTCGGCGAACATTTCGGACTTGATCGCCACCCTGAGGGTGCTTTCCATCTGATTCAATGTCTCCGGATCGAACATCGCTAGTAGGATTTCACTCCACTGGCGTTGCCGCTGTTCATCATTGCCGTGAACAGATTCGTAATGTAGTTGCGCTGAGCTTGCAGTGAAGCAATCAGAGCGTCGGCAGCGGCCATCTGCTCCTGAAGCCGGTCGGAAAGCGCTGCGATGCGCTCCCGCTCGGTTTGGATACGGTCGTTCTGGCGTGTGACTCCGTCCTTCATCCGCTGGAGGGCCGTCGCGATCGAGCCGGAAAAGGGATCCTCAATAGCATCAAGAGCGTCGACGGCACCCTTCAGGAAACCGTTTGCGATGCTGGATCCGAGGAACGACTCCAGAGCGTTGAAGGTATCGTCTGACAGCGTCGCGGCGTTGAACGTAAGGTGCCCGAGCTTGTCCAGATCCAGTCCAGCCTGCCGTAGCGAGTTGATCGGCCCGTTTGTTGCCGAGTATTGCACGATCCTTCGAAGCACCGCGCGCAGATCCCTCAGAACGCTCTGCCCCGCCAGGATTCCTGCGTTTTCGCCAACGTGCTTGTCAAGCTCATCGACAGCAGCGTTGTATGCGTCAGCGAATGTGGCGATGGCGTCACGAATCGAATCGCCGTTACGCGAAACGGTGACCGTTACCGGCTGTTCCGGCGTCGTCTGAAGAAGGTCTACAGTTACCCCTGGCGCCAGGGTCACCGTCCGGGAGGAGCTGTAAACCGGTGTGGGTATCCCGTTGACTGTGTAAGCGGCCTGCTCTCCCACGCTCAAGACGCTAAGCAGGTCCGTGGTGCCGTCGCTCAGCTGAATGGTGTCGGCGCCGAGCTTCGTGCCGCGCAGGATCAGGCGGTATTGGGGCGCGTCGGACCCACCGGTGTTGATAACAAGTGCCTTGACAGGCGACGACGATTCATTGATCGCGCTGGCCAGGTCCATCAGGCTGCCTCCTCCGGCATTGACTTGGTAGGCGCTGCCATTGACAGTAAGGGTGAAACTAGTGGATGAGCTGATGGAAGATTCGTACGGGTCGGTGACCGCCGGCAAGGAAGGGTCGCTGATAGAGGTCGTGTAGGAGCCGACGTTTTGGATATTCAAGCTGTAGGCCCCCTCGATTGCCCCGGGCCCAATGGTTGCAGAGAGGGCGGCTGGGTTCGACGACACTGCCGCATAGGACCCCGAGCCTACGGTCGACCCGATATTTTGAATCGCTGTGAGCAGGTCCGCGAACTTTGTATCCAGAGCCTCAATGGCCGTTGTCTGGCTGTTCATCGTGGACAGCTGGTTCTGCAATTGGTTCAGGGGTAAGGACGCGATGGCAATGGAACGATCAATCACCGACTGGAAATCGGTGGCATACGTGCTGAGGCCCGTGGAGACCGGACTGATGCTCATGAAGGTTTCACTCCAGCAAAAAAGGGGCCGAAGACTGACTTCGGCCCGAATCGACGCAATCTAATCACGTTTACGTCGCGCTCTCCTCGATTAACCCTTCAACAGCGACAACACCCCCTGGGGTGCCGCATTGGCCTGGGCCATGGCGGCTAGCGAGGCCTGCTGCAGGACCTGAGCCTTGGTCAGATTCGCAGCCTCCGCTGCCATATCCGCATCCCTCAGCCGGGATTCGGCAGCCGAGAAGCTGGAGATCTGCGACTCCGCCAACTGGGTAGCGTAGTAGAGCTTGTTCTGCGCGGAACCGACCGTTCCCTGGAAGCCACCAAGGGTTGTTAGCGCCGCATCAATGTCGCCAATCGCGGTCGAAGCACCGCCAGCCGTGCTGATGTCTTCGGAATCAACACCGAGACCGGCCGAATCGACCTCGGCTCCGGACAGGGCGATCGCTACCGTGGATCCCGCACCGCCTCCAATGTAGACGCTCAGGTCGGCGGCCCACTTGCCGCCCGAGTTCATGTTGATATTCTCCGCCTGCCGGTCGATTTCGCCAACCAGGTCCTGGAATTCGGCGTCGAGGATGGTTCGGTCGCCCTCGAAAGTGTCGGTGGCGGCTTCCGTGGCCAGCGTCTTGAGGCGGTCCAGCATCTTGGTGATGTTGTTCATACCGCCGTCTACAATCTGAAGCATGCTGACGCCGTCATTGGCGTTCCGTACGCCTTGAACGAGTTCGGCGACGTCGCTCCGATAGCCGTTCGCCACGGCCAGACCCGCAGCATCATCCCCGGACTGGTTGATGCGGAATCCGGACGTGAGTCGTCCGATGGTCGTCGTTTGGAAATCACTGTTCACCCGAAGGTTATTCTGGGCGACAAGGGAGGCAAAATTCGTCTGAATGGAAAGCATTAAAACGTCCTGTTCGGGATACATCCCGGGCATCTTGCCCGAGCTCAGGTTCTCCGAGGTTCCGGATGCCCGAGGTATCTTCCGTTCAGTAGTGCATATCGGAAAAACAACGCCTGTTTCTAGTGTTTTTTCGGAGTGGAACTAGTTGATTAGCTTAGATAACTTGGCATTAGTAACAGAAGTGATTGTCAATTGTTTGACACCAGGAGCAATCAGGCACTTGGCTACTTTTCCTCGGATTTCGACCGTGAAAGCCAGCTTAGAGCTTGGATGGGATTTGTGCGCGAGGCGAGGAGGTTCTCCTCGCGGGTAAGAACGATTTCGTTCCGCACTACTGGCATTGCAGCAGGTGCGGAGATCCCAATCTTGACCCGTGTCGGACCGACCTCCAGAACCTCGATTTTGATATCAGGACCGATCAGAAAGCTTTCGCCGGCACGCCGTCGCATCACGAGCATAGAGCCAGATCCTCGACAGCCGGCAGGGGGTGGCGGAATCCATATTCGCTGTTATTCGGAATCACCTGTATGCCCAGGCGATTATGCAGATTGAGTACGACCGGTGCCGCAAGGTTCACTGTCGGGTCCGCCGCCGGAACGACAGTGACGATCACTAAGCACAGTATGTCCGTGCCGGGTTGGGGCGACTTCATACCCAGGCCGAGCTGTTCCCGTACGTCCGGCGGCAACTCCAGCTTGTAATCGGGGCACACAACGGCCACCGGAAGTGTAATGAAACAGAGCGAGCGATCCTCCATGCTGTGCATAAACACGAGAGGGTCGGTATGCTTCTGGTCGATGAAGAGAAATTCCCGTTGATTCTCGAACCCGGGAATTCCGGCTGGAAACTGAAATACTGCTTCGGGTGCGTAGTCGAGTTCCCCGAAGTGTTGGCTCAAGAATAGTGACATAGGCGGAATAATCTTGGAGCACGTTGACGGCCTATTTTTCGGCGTCATTCGACAGGCGAGCGGTTGCGGGGGCACCCGGCTCGGTTACCAGGGCCATCTGGTTCAGAATGACGATATCTACACGGCGGTTTTGCGCCCGTCCGGCGTCGGAGTCGTTCGAACCAAGCGGCATCGTGTCCGCGTAGCCAGCAATGGCCATTCTTTCCCGCCGTATTCCGAACTGTTCCGTCAGCAGTTGCATCATGGAGATGGCACGGGAAGCCGATAGTTCCCAATTACTGCGGAATCTGGAGGTATGGATAGGAACCGAATCAGTGTGCCCTTCCAGCCGCACCGAATTGGACAGAGGCCCGATTACTTCTGCGATCTTTTCGATGCTCGGGTAGGTTTTTGGCTCGATAGAATCGTTTCCTGAAGGAAAAAAGGTAGCCTGTCTGAGGCTGACAACCAGGCCGCGCGGCTCGAGATGGAGTTCCACCTTTCCAAGCCGGATCTCGTCCTCGAGAGCCTTGGTAAGGTGCTGAAGTGAGGGATACAGTTCCGCCAAAACTTCCTGAGGCGGGGGTTCCGCCTTCGTGGCGCCACCTGGCCCTTTCATCTGCGCATTCCCTCTTCCTTTGTCGTCCACTGTACCGCCGAGCACTTCACGAACGGTGGCGGTAACGCCCCCCTTGTTCAGCGCGTCGGTGACCGAATCCGAGATTTGCTTGGCCCGCGCCGTGTCGGTCTGGGAAGAGGCGAACATCACTACGAAAAAGGCGAACAGCAAAGTGATGAAGTCGGCATACGATACGAGCCAGCGCTCGTGGTTCTCGTGACCTCCGCTGTGCCGTTTGCGCGCCACTCTATCCCTCCGCCGAGACTGGCGATCGTGCGTCTACTCCGCTCGCCGACTTCGCCGCCTTGGTTTTCTTCTTCGAACCCCGGTCATAGGCTTCCAGTTTCTGGCGGATCAACTTCGGATTGAGTCCTTCGACGATAGACAGCACCCCTTCGAGTGCAGCCTCGCGAATGTGAATGGTCTCCTTCGTAAGAGCGCGCAGCTTGTTCCCGGCGGGCAGAAACAGGAGGTTCGCTATTCCCACCCCGTAGACCGTGGCTACGAACGCAGACGCAATTCCTCTACCCACTTCATCGATATCGGCAAGGTGTTTCATCACTTGCATCAGACCCAGGACGGCACCGATAATTCCGATGGTTGGCGCATAGCCTCCGGCCGCTTCAAACACCTTGGCCTCGGACTCACCCTCATGTTCGAGAATCTCGATCTCGCGCTCCATGATGTCCCGGATGGCGCTCATCTCCACACCATCGATAGCCAGATTCAGGGCCTTGCGCAGAAACGGGTCCTGGATTGACTGAGCTTGAGTTTCCAGGGAAAGGATGCCTTGTTTCCGCGCCTGTGAGGCGTACTCGATGATCTCGTCGATAACCACGCCGGCCGTCTGTTTCTTGGGAAGTACCACTTCGATTGTGCGGCGGGCTGCGCCCAGAAGAATGTGGCCGGGCGTGGTTACCATGACTGCGCCCAGTGTCCCGCCAAAAACGATGAGAGCAGCATTGAACTGGATAATATCCTGGACCTTGCCTCCGTCGAAGATCAGGCCGGTCACTATCCCTCCGACTGCGACAACTAGTCCGAGGATGGTGGCCAGATCTGGCCGCACTCCAGGTTTTTGCCCCCGTCCCTGCTTAGACTCTGCCATGCTTGTCGTTTCCTCGTGGTGCTGACGGATTCATGGTAGTTTCGTAACCTGCCAGTATGGACCGGCGGTACTGACGCGCGCGGTCTGCGATCTGTTGGGGCGACTCGAGCACCAGCAGCTTCTCACCTGTGGTCAGGCTGATTACAGTATCCGGCGTTGTCTCGACGTATTCGATGAGATCGCTGTTCAGCAGCAACGTTGTGTGGTTGAGCCGGGTTACATAGATCATTGGTGTAGCTATCTCCTCACATCGGTAGAGCGGCTTAGGTTTTCTAGTGAATTGGCCATACGAAAAGACCAAGACACTCAAAATTACTAAAACTTGTACCGAAACTGCCGATAAGTGAGAAGAGATGCAGCATGCAATGGTAAACTCCTCCCTCACTCCGGCCAAGCAGGCCGGTATCATCCTGAGCGCGTGGGTTCGCTCCGATCACGAGACCTTTCATCGGGAACTCCAGCAGGCCCTGCAGATTCCCACATCCCCTCGGACGTCGCAACTCGAACAGGAGCGAGCCGAGCTGCTGTGCGCTGTCTCCACTCGATTGCGCACCTGCCCCGATCCGCTAACCGACGACTTCACCGATCCAGTCCTCCGCCTTTGCATAAACCTTCTGTCACACGTTGCAAATCAACCTGTCGAAGCCGAAATACCGTGGTCACTCGAAAGCCAACTGTCGATTTGAAGCCCTAGCGATTTCTCGCCCCGCACGAGTTCTCCTCGCAACTTCGCTACTCCGTTGAGGCGGCACTCAAGGGGTGTGTTGATCGGATGGGGCAGTTCCAGGACCATCCCTGTCTCCATCAGCATCAAATCCCCCAATCTCATGGTTGCGTTCGGCAGGGCTGCGTCAACCTGAACCGTTGCCAACTCTAGTGCCTGCAGGAGTGCCTCCCTCGCGGGAGTTGTTCCGTCGCTGCGCGCAGGCTCTGCGACAAGTCGAATCAGTATAGACGGAATGACTAAGATCAGGATATCGGTGACCTCGCAGATGGCGATGTCGGCCGTGAGTACGATTGCCGCCTGTTCCGACGCATTCAATTGTTCAGTCTGGACGGGGTTGCGATTCACTCTTTGGAAGTTGGCCCCAAATCTGGGTTCGAAAGCATTGCGGAGGTCGCGCTCGGCCTGTTCGATCAGGCTCTGCAAAATTGTCAGCTCCACTTCCGTAAGAGATTCACGCGAGGACTCCTCCGCAGCACCAGTGGCGCCGAGCAGGATCTGCAACGCAGTATCCAGGAACTTGTACCCCAAACCGAGCATCGCGTTTCCGGGATAGGGTGGAAGATTCATGCAATGCCGATGACAGGAGGTATGGACATTTTGGAGGGCTGCGGAAATCGACTGCTGGCGCACACCAGTGAGACGGATCTCGGCTGTTGTATATAAACATTCGGAAATTGACGTTGCAAGGCTCGCCAGGAACTGCTCAAAGGGCGCTTGTGCAATCTCCACCTGCGCTTCGGACAAGAGCTCCGGGCAGAACTCGCCCTGAGCACTTGGAAGCCGCTGAAATCGAGGGGTCTGCGGAAAAGTGTCCGGTTCCATATCTCACGCTAGAAAATCGAAAAGGCTGACTTGCGACGCTTTCGCCTTGGCACTCATCGCCGCCTGTTGCTGAAGTGTCGCCTGATTCATGCGAATCGCTTCGGCGGGAACGTCGGTGTCTCTCAGTTCACTCAACCGTTGCTGATCCCAAATCACGGAATTGGCTGCGAGGGCGGTGGCCTCCTCCAGCCGGTTCTCGGCGATGCCGTAGAGACCGAGTTGGACATTCAAGTGATCCTCGGCTGCTTTCAGGCCCTCCGCCGCAAGCTGCGCAGCCGGTCCGTCACGGTTCGCGATCGCCTCGGCCAAACCGGCTACAGCCGCAAAGACGTTGCCCTCCGCCGGGGTCCCGTCGGGATTGCGTTTGTCGAAGATTTCCTGAGCCGTTTTCGACTGCCAGATTTTGCTGCCTGTCGCGTCTTGAACCGAATAGGTAGTGGAGGCGGTGGCCAGTCGGCTCACTCCTGCCGGAGTTGAGGAATCCAGCTCGTAGAGAGGTTCCTGGTCCAGATCCCCGCTGAAAATGTAACGGCCGGCGACTACTGTTCGACTCAGGCCTACCAGTTGCTCCTGGATATCTTTTACCTGGCTGAGCAGGACGTTCGCGGGTTCATCGCTCAGTGTACCGGCGCTCTTCATGGCCAACGATACCGCTTGCTCGAGGGACTTAATGGCCTGCTGGAGCGCGGAGTCCCCGACCTGGAGCTCAGTCTTCACCATGCCGTAATTGGCCTGCATTTGGGTTGTCTGCGTGATATGAGATTGAGTGCTGATAATCTCCCGCAGCGCCGCCGGATCATCCGAAGGCTTTGACACGCGCAGACCGGAAGTGATGCGTTGCTGCGCTTCGAGCAGCGCAGAGTCAATCCGTTCGAGCCCGTTCAGGAACTGATTATTGGACGCGGTTGCGATGGGTTGCATTCGTAGTTCCTCATAGCCTGATGAGATTGATGGTTGTATCCGCCAGGTCGTTCAAGGTGGTCAGCAGGCGGGCCGCGGCCTGATAGCTCTTCTGGAACTGTAGAAGCAAAACAGCCTGCTCATCGAGTGAAACACCGGATATTTGGTCACGGAGCTGGCGAACTTGTCCCGCAACTTCTTCCTGGGCGGTGCGGCTTTCGGCGGCAGTTGCGCTTTCCCTTCCAACCGATGCGGTGATCTGGCCGAAGAAATCTGCAAACGTCGCGCCGTTGATGCCGCCGTTCGCAGACGAAGCCGCTAACCCTGCGAGAAGAATCGCGTTCCCGTTGGAGTTGCGGTCCGGGTCCACCGCTGCGAGTCTATCCGGAGTCATGTTGGGGTCGATGGTAAGACTCCGGGCCGCTGCCGTGGGATCCGTGGAATCGTATTTGAAGAGTGCGTACCCATTTGGCGAGGCGGGATCCGTGCTCAGGTATCCGGATTGCAGAATTCCGTTGATCGTATCCGCGAGCTTGCCGGCAAACTCGTTCAAGGATCCCGCCTGTTCGCCGTCTCCCATCATGGAGCTCAGAACCCTATTGTGCACATCAAGGAGGCCGGCCAGCTTTCCGCCGTCGATCTGGCCGGTGATGTTCACGCCGTCCGAACTCACCAGTCCGACCAACGGCGGAGACTGGGGATTCGATGCGGCGGCGGCAACACCGAGTTGAGACCGCACCGGGTATTGCTCCGGTCCAATCACAAGCGGCGAGCCTCCATTCAGGAGGACGGTGACCGTGCCGTCGGCCTGCGCCAGGGTGCTGATATCGACCAGTCCAGAGAGTTCCTCGAGGGCCGCATGCATTTGAGCATCCAGGCCGGGATCGGGAGCGTTCCGACGTAGTCGCTCGACATTAAGCTGTTGAAGTGATGAGGTCAGTTCGTTGAGCCGGTCTACCGTGGAATCGATTTGGCTCTCGATACTCCGGCTCTGGGCCGAGAGTGATGACGCGAGACGGCGAACATCGTCAGCTAGCTGTGCGGCGCTGGCGAGCACGGTTTGCCTGGCAGGAACGCTAGCGGGTGTAACGCTCCAGGCTGAGAAGCTCGCAAACAGTCGATCCAAGCTTGCCGAGATCCCCGTGTCGCCGGTGACGTCGAAAAGATTCTCGATTGCACTCAGGCCCTGTGTCTGGCCTTCGAAGCGTCCCAAAGACTGCAGCTGTCTGCGGACCTCCGCTTCGGCATATTCGTCGCGAGCGCTGTCTAGCCCTTTCGCGTAAACACCGCCGGCGAGCCCGCTCGCCACGTCGAACGGCAACGCCAGCAGGTTGACGGTCTGCTTTGCATATCCCGGAGTCGCCGAGTTGCTGATGTTGTTTTGAATGACCTCCAGAGCCTGTTGATAAACGCCCAGTGCGTTTCCTGCGGTGCTCATGGAAGCGAGAAGATTGGACATCAGGCATCCACCCTGCCGGGCGACGTCAGGTCGGGGGCCGGCAGTCCGGTAGTTGAGAGTACTGCCCGGCAAAACGCCGACGAGCTGTCGGCTAGGCGGCCGAGCAGCTTGACGTCCGCGCGGAGTCGATTTAAGTCGAGGCGGGTCTCGGCAGTAGCCGTTCCTGGAAAGCGCATCGCGATGCTCTGAGCCGCTGAGAGATGCTCCACGGCCATCTTTAGCAGTTCGCAGCACTGTGCACATCGGCTGAGATCCGCCGTATTCAAAGTTTCAAGTGCTGCCTGCACGGAAGCGCGGGCGGCGGGGATCTCTACATCGAGGTGTCGTCCAGAGAAATGGCCCGGGTTCACTGCCCACCCCGGTTCAAGGCATCGGCAAGCAGGGCACCTGTGAGCGCCGTCGAATCCAGTTGGTAATCCCCGCGTTCGTATAAGGCGGCCAAAGTGGCAACTCGATCTGAAGTCCGGAGTGCTTCGGTTGCCATTCGATCCGAAATGCGTATGGAAAAACTCGACAGGTTAACGGAATCGTCGCCGTGGATAGCCACGCTCGTGGGCTGGTACCTGTTGCCCGCGGTCCTGGACAGGGCCTCGTTTGGGGGCGAGGGGTTGGTTCCGGATGCCCCCGTAAGGCCATCAGGTTGAATTTTCATCGCAATCTCCGGTTCCGTGACACATCTAGATCTCCGCCTTGGCAGGATCACACTTCCAGTTCATGAGAGCAATATCCCGATGGTCAACCCCTCGAATATTGTCCAAGGTTAATAAGACTATATTATCCAAAAAGGTCAGTCAAAATACTGCCGACTCGTGGCATCAATTGTATAGACAATATGACATCCCTTAAATTGTTGTGGCTGGCTTCTGCTCATTCTGCGGAGATCTGGAACGAGGCGCCGGGGGAATTTCATGTTGTTCAGTCTGCGCACGCGGAAAATGCTCTGTTTCGTCTCCAGCAGGAAGATTTCGATTGTGCGCTGGTGAGCGGGCCGGTTGACGGGCACAGTTCTTTTGACCTTCTGGCAACGATCCGGGCGGCGGATTCCGCGATACCTGTAATTATGGCCGAACCGGATATGGGCGCCGCGGAAGCCGTAAGACTGGTCCGCCACGGAGCTTATGACTGCTTCGGCGAATGCCAAATCTCGAGTGCACTTGTTGACTCGGTTCGTCGCGCCTGTGAAGGGCACCGCCGGACAAAACGCCCGTTAAACGATGGGTGGCGGCAATTTCTGATTGGGGAGAGCCGTGCCATGCAGGATGTTCTTAACACCATCGGCCTGGTCGGACCGCGCCGCTGCACCGTCTTGATTATGGGCGAGACCGGCACCGGCAAGGAAATGGCGGCACGAGCCCTTCACGCCGCAGGAGCCCGCGCCAAGCATCCGATGGTCGCGGTCAACTGCAGCGCGTTGCCGGAAAACCTGTTGGAGGCGGAGCTTTTCGGTCATGTGAAGGGAGCCTTCACGGGCGCTATCTCGAACCGCACCGGCCGCGTCGAGCAAGCGGACAAGGGCTCGCTGTTCCTGGACGAGATTGGGGACATGCCACTCGATCTGCAGGCCAAGCTGCTACGCGTGCTTCAGGAGCGGGAGATCCAGCGGCTAGGCAGCACAGAAGTGACACGGGTCGATGTGCGAGTCATCGCCGCCACCAACGCCAACCTGCCTGAGCGAATCCGTCAGGGGAAGTTCCGGGAGGACCTGTACTATCGCCTCAACGTGGTTCCACTGCAAATGCCGGCGCTTCGCGAACGGCGCGACGACATCATTCCGTTGGTGGACCACTTCATCGCCAAACATTGTCACGCGGAAGGCATTCAATTGAAAGCAATTGCCTGGGAAACCAAGGAGCGACTCCGTGCTTTGCCCTGGCCTGGTAATGTCCGGCAATTGGAGAATTCTGTTGAAATGGCGCTTGCAATGTGTGGGGACAGGGAAGTCTTGAGTCACGTCGACTTTGGTCTCAAGCCTACCTTGCCGATCGTTAAACCCACAGAGGTGCCATTCGAGCTTGCAGAATCGGTCCACTTTGAGACTGCAGTGAGCCGCTTTAAGCTGACGATGCTTGAGCAGGCCCTGCGTCGAACGAATGGAAACAAGACGGCCGCCGCAGAATTGCTAGGCTTAAAGCGGACCACGCTGATTATGAAGCTGCGCGGCCTTCAGGAGGCGGGAGTCCTGCAGGCGGCAAGCTGACTTGCGGAGGGCTTGATCGCGGCTCTCTGGGAGAGGGCGAATAAGCGCCTTGTTTTTAGCTATTTAGCTGAGACCGTCGTCAATTTGCGGGCCGTTTGCGGGAAGCGGAGCCGATAGCTGCCGCTGGAGCTTGATCAAAAGTTTCACTTCGTTCCGGGGAGCTCGCAGCGCAGCCGCAATCGTTTCAACCGATTCCCCGCGCTGTTGCATTCGGATTGCCTGCGCACGCCTGGTCAGGTTCATGCTGGGACCATCCGGCAGGCGCCGGACGTTCGGCTACTTCGGTAATCCTCTCTCCGAGTTCGGCCATTGCCTGCTCCATTTCCCGGATCTGAAGGTGGAGCGCCGACCCGTTCTCCTCCGCCCTGCGCCTCACGGCGCTGACTTCAAACTTGGAGGAGAGAAAGAGTACGAGGCACGCGGTCATCGCGACTGCCAGCAGGGCGTACTGAAAAAGCGGTGCAGTCAGCCAGTCGAGGGTCATGAGTTGCTGCTCCTTTCAACTGAGGTAGCGGGAAGCCCGGCGCGAGCTGTGAATCCATCGCGTCCGGGCACCACCTCCGCGATGCGGATGCCGTAGTGTCCATGGACGACGACTGCCGAGCCACGAGCCACGAGTCGTCCGTTTACCAGAAGTTCTACCGGGTTCTCAGTTTGAACTCCGAATTCGAGAACAGAGCCTGCCGAGAGTCTGGTCAGCTTACCGAGGGGCATTCGGGCACTTCCGAATCGCACCATCACCGGCACCTCCATCTCCATCAGCAGATCGAGAGCACCGCCCGGCTGGCGATTCTCAACGTGGCTCACTTGCCGCTCATTTCTCCCCAATCCGTCGTCCGTCAAGGTACTCACTGTCTTCTCCTGGAGTCTACCGGCCAGACCCGCTGCATGTGACTTCGTAATCTGAGGATCCCCTGGACCCTCAACTGCGCAACACGGGAAAGGTGAAGTCTCATTACCTGGGCTGTCTCGGCCAGCGTCAGTTCCTCATAGTAGTAGAGACTCAGGACCGTCCGCTCCTGTTTTGGCATTCTATCGATCGCCAGATGCCAAAATCCGTTCGAGTTCGGACCGCTCGACCACCTGAGACGGCGAATTGTCCAAGTCATCCGGAACAAATTGGAGCAAACTGAGAGTGTCGCCATTGCCGGTGGTGTATTCGAGTGGTTGTAGGTCGATGGCTTGTATGTCGGTCAGCCAGCGCTGATAGTCCGAATGGGAGATGTTTAACTCCGCAGCGATTTCTTCCTCGGAAGGTTCCCGCGAGTATTTCTGTTTCGCTCTGCGTATTGCGGCTTCAATCAGTTTCGACCGTTTTCGTGTCTCGCGGGGAGCCCAATCCATCTCTCGGAGGCTGTCCATGATCGCCCCGCTGATCCGCCGTTCGGCATAGGTATTCAGCTGCACGTTCATGGACGGATCGAAGTTGTCGATTGCCGCCAGAAGGCCCACGACGCCAGTCGATATCAAGTCGTCCAGGCTAACGTTCGGCGGAAGCCAATCGTGAATTCGCCGGGCGATCAGACGGACCTGAGGCAGATGCTCCAGCACCAGAGCTTCTCTGTGCGACGCGTAGTCTTCATCCAATGCCGGCCTGTATTGCGTTGCCCCGAGTCCCATGTGTGTTAAGCGACTGCTTCTAACGACGTAGGCAATTCCCTAACCAAACCGGCGAGTACCCGCTCCTTCGCCGCCGGTTCCAGATCTTCGGGAATACTCTGGCCGGTCGAAAAGAAAGACAGCGGCAGCCGGCTCCTTGCCGCCTCGCAAACAATTGAGCTGGTTGTTTCAACTTCGTCGAGCCGGGTAAACAGCAGTTTGTCCGGGCGGAATCCTCCAAATAGTTCCACACTCCGTTGAAGGCTCGGCTGCCGGGTGCTGGCTGTCAAGACCAGATGGGTGTCAATATCTTGACGATCTCGGAGAAATGATGCCAGGTCCGTGCCCAATTCTCTGACGGAAACGGCTGTGAGTCCCGGCGTATCGATCAGGAGCAGCGCGTCGGTTGGTGCGCCGTCCACCGCTTGGGCCAGGGCAGTCGTGGTTTCAACGAGGCTAAAGGGAACACCCAGAATGGCTGCATATGTTCGAAGCTGATCCGCGGCTGCTATACGGTGGTGATCGGCCGAGATGATCCGAACCGGTCTTTGCATCATCAACCCCTTGGTAACTGCGAGTTTTATGAGGGTTGTTGTTTTGCCAGTGCCTGGAGGGCCGATCAATGCCGTCACCCTGCCAATTTCGGGGATCGCACTCAAAGCGCCTTGAGACTTCAACCTTCAGTTCCTGGGTCAGCATCCCGGGATCCGGCGCGCTCTTGCGACTCAGCGGCACCACACCGCTATATGACAAGCCGCTGCCGGACTGCAGCGTCGATGTCCGTCGTAATCTGGGCAGACAACTCGGGCACTATCTGCCTGAGGGCTGCCAGCCCGCCGTCCCGGTCCACGGCACTCCCGATCTTGACGACGACGTCTTTCAGTTCCTCCACGGTTCGTCGAAGATCCGACAGAGAGCCGGAATTCGGCGTGGGCGGCGCCGCTTCGTTCCTGGCCGGCGGTTGGAGACCGAACACCACCTCGCACGTACCAAGATGTAGTGCCTCGGGAGGCGCGTCCCGCATGTTCAGAAGCAGGGCGTCCGGGCCGAGTTCGGCACGAGCGCGCTGCATTGCGTCCTCTACCGAATCGCCGAAATATGATTTGACAAAGAGTTGTGGTCGGTCTTCGTTGGACGCAGCCATTATTGAATTACCCCCAGGGAGAGAATCCGGGTCTCGGTTGGTATTTCGTTATGAGAAATGAATATCACGTTGCGCATGGTCGGTTCCACAATTTGACGGAAGAAGTGCCGGGATGCGGAGCTGGCGATCACGACAATGGCCGTCTCCGGATTCCCGGTTTTCAGGTTGATTCGCCGGATCACGTCCCGGATCACGGCCGGGCTCAAAGTAAGATGACTGTTTTGCTCGCCGTGTTCCACGGCACCCTCCACGCGTTTGCTCCAGCCCGGCTTCCAGAATGTAAGCCGGCAATTCGCCTTTAGAATTCAGGTAGGGCTTGACTACCAGTCGCCGCAGCGCCTGTCGCACGTATTCGGTGAGCAGGATCGGATTTCTGGTGGTGGGAGCAGCTTCGCCGAGGGCCTCGAGAATAGTGACCGTGTCGCGGATCGATACGCGTTCGCGGAGCAGGTTTTGAAGGACTCGCTGCACTCCTGCAAGGGGGAGCAGTTTTGGTACCAGATCCTCGACGAGTTTTGGCTGCTCGGCAGCCGCGCGATCCAAGATCTTCTTCGTGTCCTGGCGGGAGAGCAGCTCGTGCGAGTGACGCCTGACGACCTCCGCCAGATGCGTGCCGAGCACGCTCACGTTGTCCACCACGGTGTAACCGGATCGCTTGGCGCGCTCCACGTTGTCCGCCGGTATCCACCAGCCGGTCATCCCGAACGCCGGTTCGCGGGTCTGGCGTCCTTCCGGCCGGAGGTCCGCTATTTCCGACAGGTATGGCCAGTTCACATCCGCCTGGAAGCTCATATCGGGCGATTTCGGCTCCCTTCAGCAAGATTGTGTACTCGTGAGCCTTCAGGGCCATACTGTCGATGATGCGCACCGGCCCCAGCAGGAAACCCAGTTCGGATGCCAGTTGGCGGCGGATCCCGCCGATCCGCTTGATGAGCGGAGACTCCTGGCCCCCTGCGACAAATTTGACCAGGCCCAGTCCCATTTCGACGGCAATCGGCTCCACACGAAGGACACTCTCCAGCGTGTCGCCGGCTGCCGACGGTTTCGCCGCAGCCTCGGTTTTTCGCGTTGCGGCCCGGCCGCGTTGCATGCGCCAGGCTACGATTCCCAAACCTGAGCCCATCGCCAGAAAGGGCAGCATCGGCAGGCCAGGAAAGGCCGAGAGCACCAGCATTACGCCACTCGACAGGAACAAGGGCTGCGGGCTGCCGAAGACCTGTTTCTGGACGTCAGTACCCAGGCGCTCGTCCGTGCTGGCACGGGTCACGATGAGACCCCCGGAGATCGAAATCATCAGGGCGGGGATCACGGTTACCAGCCCATCTCCGATTGTCAACACGGTGTATGTCTCCAGCGCGCGACGCAGGTCCATGCCGTGCTGGAAAACTCCGATCAGGAAACCGGCAATGATATTGATGCTCGTGATGAGGATGCTCGCCACAGCATCCCTTTGAGTGAAGCGCGAGGCGCCGTCCATGGCGCCGTAGAACTCGGCTTCGTTTGCGAGTTGCTTGCGCCGCCGCCGCGCTTCGTGCTCATCGATCAGGCCCGCGTTCAGGTCGGAGTCGATGGACATCTGTTTGCCCGGCAGGGCGTCCAACGTAAAACGAGCCGTCACTTCGGATATGCGCACCGCGCCATGGTTGATCACTACGTATTGAATGGCGATCAGCACCAGGAAGATCACCGCACCGATAATGTAGTTGCCGCCGACGACGAAATTTCCGAACGCCTCGATCACGTCACCGGCCGCCGACGTGCCGGTGTTGCCGTTCATCAGGATCAGGCGCGTGGATGAGATATTCAGTGCCAGCCGGAACAGCGTCAACAGCAGGAGCGCGGTGGGAAAGACGCTGAACTCCACCGGCCGCTTGATGTACATCGCCACCATCATCATGACGACGGACAGCATGATGTCGGTCACGATCAGGATGTCCAACAGAAAGCCCGGCACGGGCGCAATGAGCGCGATAACGATCCCAAGGACCGCCAGTGGGACTCCGATATCGCGCCAACCAATCGATTCCATCGCCGGCGGCTGAGTCATTGCAACTGTTTTTGTTTGCGCCAAGTTTTATGCTCCTTTCGACACGTTCCTCACGCCGGGACCTTTCCGTTCATAAGCCGGTAAATATAGGCCAAAATTTCGGCCACCGCTCTGTAGAATTGTGCGGGAATCTCCTGGCCAACGTCGGCGGATTTGTAAAGCGCCTGCGCAAGCGGCGGGTTTTCGATCAATGGCACCTGGTTATCGATTGCTTTCTGCCGGATTCGCAACGCCAGGTAGTTCTTACCTTTCGCGACAACTTTGGGAGCCCCGGCCGATCCATGCTGTACTTGAGGGCGACCGCATAGTGAGTTGGATTCACGATGACGGCCGTGGCGCCAGGAATCTCGTGCATCATGCGCCGGCGGGCCAAGTCCCTCCGCAGCCGTCGAATTCGCGACTTCATCATAGGATTGCCTTCCACTTCCTTGATTTCGTCGCGGATTTCCTGCTTGCTCATCCGGAGGTCTTTCTGGTACCGCCGCTTCTGCCGCAAAAGGTCGACCGCACCAAACACGACAAAGAGAAACGACGCCTTCCAGAGCAACGACTGGATGGAGGTTCCGACCTGGGCCGCGCCTGCCGATACGCTTTTTAGAGGCAGCGACAGGAACTCGTCGAAATTGGTCTTTACCAGCCCGTAAATAGATCCAGCCAAATACCGGCAGCATGATCATGGCCTGCATCAGCGCGGACAGATTCTGCCGGGGAATTTCGCGAAGGCGCGAAAGCGGATTCAGTCGCTTTGGGTCCGGGGCGAGCTTCTTGAGGCTAAGTCCGAATTGAGTGACGAAGAGTTGTGCCGCCAGGGTGATGCCCATCAACACTCCCCCGAGTACGGCTAGGGGAAGGAATGTCTTGCTCACAAGATCCAGGCTTACTCGCAACAGATACGATGAATCCAGAGTGGGCGACAGGGCATGGTTCAATAATTGAGTAAGCGCCTGGTGGGTTCCATCGATCCAGGCGGCGCCCCAGGATCGCAACATCGCTACAAACGCGAGAAACTGCAGGGCGCCGATAAAGATCCGCGCACTCGGGAAATCGCCCTCTTCGCGCGCCTTTTGGACGCGACGTTGTGTGGGTTGCTCTGTCTTTTGATCTTTCTCCGCCATGTCAATGAGCCAGCAGCCCTCGGGCAGCCCCGAAAGCGGCTTCACTGTCCATTCGCATCAGCGTGGAAGAAGAGCTCAGGACAAAGCCCAGGATGGAAAGTGCAACCAACATCTTGATCGGGAACGCGATCGTCAGCAACTGCAACTGTGAATTGATCCGGCCGAGCAAGGCCAGCGATATGTCTACCATCACCAATACCGCCACAACCGGGAAAGCCAGCCGGAGACCGGTGGAGAACATCGATCCGGCTGCCGCGAGCAACTGTTCGGCCGCGCCCCTGGACAGCACGAACGACCCCGGTGGCGTTTGTTCCACACTGAGTGCGAAGATCCGCAACACTTCCCTATCCAAGCCGCTGGCAAAGAAAACAAGTCCGGCAGTGAGTTGCGCGAGAATCACCAAAATGCCGGAATCGGCTTGCGTGGTTGGGTCTATCGTCGATGAAAATGCGTAGCCTGCCTGGAGGCCCAGAATCTGTGCGGCAACCCCTGCCGCCTCCAGCACGAAGGACACAGCCAGGCCGATGCCAATGCCCAGTCCTGCTTCAGAGATCATCCAAAGCGCCGACTGGCCGGCTGAAATCTTCCGTTGCGACGTGTGGCCAGACAGGAAACAGAGCAATTGTAAGCGTCACAGCCAAAACGATCCGAGCCATCTCGACGCCGGACTTGAGGCCCGGCAGCGGAAGGAACACAAAAATCCCTGCGACCCGCGCCAAGGTAACCAAAAATGCCAGCAATGTTGCGACCGGGATTTGCAGTTCACCGCGCCATATCGGCTGATGTCCCCCAGGATCACAACGGTGTACGAAGTCAACTTCTGCACCATCCAGGGCAGCGCGAGAATGAAGGTGAGCAGGAATGCAGCCAGCCGCGGGATGGTGCTGAAGCCGCTATCCTGAATTGATGTTGCGATCTGAACCAGACTGATCACAATGCCCACTACAAATCCAACGGCCAGCAGCGGGGCGGCAAGCCAGAATGCCATCATTAGCGCCTGACGGATGATCTGAATTACAAATTCCGGCGTCATGAGTAAAACCCTTTCATCAGTGAGCCGATGAGCAAGTTCCATCCATCGGCGAGAACGAAGAGGAGAATCTTGAATGGAGCCGATATCATGACCGGCGGCAATTGAATCATGCCGATCGACAGAGTTACCGATGCAACTACGAGATCGATTATCAGGAACGGCAGAAAGAGCACAGCCCCATCTGAAATCCCGCTTTGAGTTCGGAAAGAATGTAGGCCGGAATCAGGATACGGAGGGAAACGTCATCGGGACTCTTCGGCCTCGGGGATCGCGATATTTCCAGGAATAAGGCCACGTCTTTTTCCCGTGCGAAGCGCACCATGAAAGCTTTGAGCGGCTTAGTCCCCGTGTCCAGGGCCTGTTCGGCCGTGAGGGTGTTGTTTTGCAGCGGCTCCCAACCCTGGTGGTACATGTCCATCGCCATCGGTTGGACGACCAGGATCGTGAGGAACAGAGAGATGCCAAGCAAAACCTGGTTGGAAGGAGCGGATTGTGTGCCCAGGGCCTGCCGGAGAAAATGCAGGACGATCGTGATCCGCAGGAAGGGCGTTATCGTCATCACTACGGCAGGCAGCAGCGTGAGGACGGTCAGGAGCAGGACAATCTGAAGCGGCACGCCAAGGCTGTCGCCGCCCTTGCTCAAGTTGATGCCAAACAGAGTGTTGGCCTGGGCCGGGGCAGATGCCGCACAAACCGTGCGGCACGCAACGAACAACAGGGCGGGAACCGTGCTTGCCTTCCGGATCATCGGATCTCCGCTCCCTGTCTGGCAGCATCATTCGCCAAAATCGCACAACCGGCCGGCGAAGTCGCGATCAGCATCGTGCGATCCGCAACCTGGACAAGGTGCAGGGAATGCTGCGGCGTGAGGGCGAGACGCTCCACTACCCGCAGGGATCGACCCCTACCGCCGCCAGACATGCCGATCTTGGCGATCCCCATTCGCCTGAGGCCCCACAGGCCCACACCGAGAAGCCCAAGCACCAGAACAACTGCGGAAAGCTGACCGAAGGAGTCCATCAGTCCGCTGCTCCCAACCGAGTCATTCTCAATTGCGCTCCCCGCTTGCTGACAGACAGTTCGCCGCAGCCGATCCGGACGCCGCCTGCGAACACGTCGACGACGTCGCCGTTCCTTCGGACAGTCGCGATTACCAGGCCGGGTGCAAGTTCGAGCACGTCCGCCAGACGCATATTCACGCCCGGCACTGCGACTTCCACTTCGAGCGGCACGTCATTTAGCACCGATGTCTCGGATTCGTTCATGGCCTGCCTTAACGAATCAGATTCATGACGTCTTGAACCATCTGATCCGACGTGGAGATCACCCGGGAGTTCGCCTGATAGCTTCGTTGATACGTAATCAGATGAGTGAATTCGGTGGCGATATCCACAGTGGACGACTCAAGCGCGCTTCCCCGAATTTGTCCTCTTCCGGTTGTTCCCGCGATGCCGATGGCGGCTGCCGCGGTCTCCGAAGTTGGCTGCAGATTGTTGTTCCCCACCGCGACGAGCGTCTCCGGGTTCTGAATGGAGGCTACCGCGAGCATACCCACCACCGTTTGTTGACCGTTGGAGAAGTTCGCCATGATGAGGCCGCCATCCGCGATTCCGACGTTCGTAATCTGTCCGGCGGGCGTGCCGTCCTGCGACGCTCCCGAGACGCCGCTGCCCTGCCCGAACTGCGTGATCAAACCAGCGTTCCCGTCGAACAGGGTCCACTGCACATTCATGTCGTTGGCGCCATCCACTAGGCCGGAAATGTCGATGTCGATCGGCGCGGAACCGGGTGCCGGTGACGTCAGCTTTCCAGTACCATCAAACTCCACGCTTCCCGTTACCAGCGGAGTAGGTGGGGTCGGAGGCGTGGTGGCCGCTATTCCCAGATCTTCATCCGGAATTGTCACTTCGTAGTCCCATTGGTTGGCCGCGGTCTTTGTAAACGTAGCGGTCAGCGTGTGGATACCGCCCAGCGAGTCGACAATCTGAATGGGGGCGGAGAACGTGCCGCTGTCTTTGCCGACTTCGCCGGCAGCGTTAAGGTTCACAGTCACCGACATGCTCGTTGTAGCGATGGCGGGTAATACGCCGTTCATTGGCACAAGGATGTTGCCGACCGCGGCATTCGTATTCACGACACCGCCGGTCGCATTCCAACCTTGCACATAAGCACCGCTGGCAGTTCTCAGGGTGCCGCTGGCATCAAGGGAGAAATTACCCGCTCTGGTGTACAGAGTTTGATTGTCGGAATTGGTGACGACGAAGAACCCGTTGCCCTGGATGGCAGCATTCAGCCCGCCGGCGGTCTGTTGAATGGCGCCCTGGGTGAATTGCCGGACGGCTTGAGCCGGACCTACTCCAAAGGCTGTCTCCGTCAGAGTTGCCGATCCACCCAGTTGTTGGGTCATGAGATCGGCAAACTGCACATTGTTGGCTTTGTAGCCAACCGTATTGAGATTTGCCAGGTTGTTTCCAACGATATCGACCGCAGTCGATGTCGCATTCAGGGCCGAGAGGGCTGTCGTAAACGAATTGAACATGGTCTAGTGCTCCTTGAATCTAAGCCGTTGCGGCTTCGGTTTGTTTTGCTTCGAGAACGCCGCGGATGGCGATCACCTGCTCCAGTTCGCTGAACTGCGCCAATTGCGAAACGAATTGAACACTATCGGTTGGGTTTAGCGGGTCCTGATTTTTGATTTGCGCCACCAGCAGCTGCAAGAAGAGCTCCTGATTCGGGACAGTCCCAGTGAGCGCCGAGGAATTGCCGGCCGCGTCACCGGTACTGTTGTAACTGCCGATGGCATTAACGCTGCTCGCCATGATTTACTCCTTTCCATCTTCTTTCTTTGGTGCTGTCTTCCAACTCCTCAACCCATTGAGGACGATCCCGACTGCCCTGTTCCTGCCCGCCGCGATCTGACTGAGCCCAGCCCTGCGAATTCGAGGAATTATCGCCCGCCTGTGGCGAGGCGGGACCAGGTGACTTTTCGGCATTTTGTGCAACACCTGTTAGCGTGGGACGCCAGGCCTCGGCGCGATAGCCAGTCTGCTCCAACCGCTCCATCAGCGCGGGCAGACCCTCCTGGAGAGTCGTGGAAAGATCTGAATCACCGGCACGCACAGCGACGTGCAATTCTCCGGCGCGGTCCAGGACGCGGAGTTGCAGTCGTTCATCGCCCGGACGATTGATCTCCAGATCAAGCCGCTTGAGCGGCATGATTGGCTTTTCCGGTGTTTGCCGCAAGCGAACTTCTACTGGTTCAGTGAGTGGTGCGGAGGCTTGCGCCGGCCGTTGGTACCGTTCGCCGCCGGTGCTCAGGGTGGCTGGCCGGGAGTCCGGAACGGCGATCAGTTGAGCCGGCGGAGCTTGCGGTGCGCGCGTGTCGGTTGCGACCAACTTATCGGCCACGGTGACTCGTCCAACTGCACGAGCGGTGGCTAACGCAGCGGGCAATTTGGTTCGTACCTTCAGCGCCAGTGTCAATTCGGCCGGAACGTCCCTATTTTTGCCGTCGTCCCGCTCCGGGCGCTCTGCGGCGCGGCGGCCGGCCGCCACGTCTTCTTCCCCCGGACCCGATACTACGGCGCGGCCGCCATTCTCGAGGCCAGGGTCAATTTGGCGCGGAGTGATCGTCTCCGGTACGGAATCCGCCGCGCTCTCGATGGTCTGCCGGTCCGCAAGCACAGAAGTGTTCATGAAAATGCTGTTTTGCAGATCATTGAATACCGGCTGCGGACGGCCCTTCTGGTGAGCTGTCGGGCGGCCGGCGCGATCGGCCGAAGCGCCCCGGGGCTTCGCTGGGGCACCTTCGGGGGTCGGACTTTCCGCATCTTGAGACGTCTCGACAGGAACTGCGGCGCGGCTCTGGTCCATGACGCAGCCGGGGATTCGACCCGCAGGAAGTTCACTGGTGAATGGCGCCGCGTTATCCGATCCCGTTCCCGGATTCCATTCCGCTGATGACCCGGTGGGCGCCGGCTGTGGCAGCATCATCTGCCCTGCCCCTATATCTCGACTTCGCGAAAATGCCGGACTGGTGCCGGCAGGAAGCTGGCCCACTGCGATTTGGAAATCCTCTGTATCCTTAAAACTTCCCGGCTGGGTCGAATTCATGCGCACGCTCCGGTCACTGACCGCCGGAGCAGACCCCGCCGCATCGAAAGCATCATTCCGGAGAATCGGAGTCGCGGGCTCAGGCAGAATGCCGGCCGGCTGCCGCCGCGCCGTTTCGACAGCTTCAGGGAGATCTACCTGGAGAGATTGATGGCTGGTGGACGGCACATCCCCCATAACATTGGTTGCGGGCGAGTGTCCTCCATCTGTGTCCGCCTCTTGGCCCGAAGAAGACGACTTTACCTCCGCAGATGGTGCCTTGTTCACAGGGACCGGAGGAATCGCCGAATTGGGGATGAGTTGCGCCCCAAGGTGCGACACCATTGCGCCGGAATATCTAAGCCAGGCGGGAAGGTCCGCATCAGTTGTGCCCAACGTTTCCCCAGATAATTTCTGAACTGAAAGCGAGTTGTCGAGCAAGTCCATCGGGCTGGCGGACGGTTCTTCGATAGGGGAATCATCAGGGGATTGGCCCTGCACGCCGAGCGCGGCGTCGCATCCGCAAATCAGTTCCGGGCTTCCGGCCGGTGAGACGACGTTCGAGTCAGATGACAGTAGTCGGGAGTACGTGCGGGCGAATCCGAGGGTCTGATGCAGCTGTTGGAGTTCAGCCGAGAAGCTACCTTCATCTGCCGGACGGGGGAACGCGTCGGACGTGAGTCCGATCTCAGAGATCGCGGTGGAGCCCGGCGTATGGATGGCAGAGGTCACTCGCCGGGAAAAAAGCAGATCGACAGCCAAATCCCGTCACTGCGATTTCAACGGGATACGTCGCAAAAATGCCGTCGTAGTTTTGACAGTCAAATCCTATTCGTCAAGAGATTGACGTCTGCGATCCCGCTCAATTGCCATATCGGCAGATTCCCTTTAGATTTTCAGGTTTTTTTGCGAAAAATCTTTGGGCCATCAATTTGCAAGAGCACCCAGGAAATATGGATCCGTTAACTGTAGCCGCCGCCAGTGGACTGCGATCACGCCTTGAATCGCTTTCGCTGCTCGCCAACAATCTTGCGAACGCGACAACCAGCGGTTACAAGACAGACCGTGAATCGTACGGCCTCTATGTTTCCGAGCAAGCCGAGAGCCCGCTCGGCGTCGCCACGCTTCCGGTCATCGAACGTGGGTGGACCGACTTCTCCCAAGGGACCGTTCAGTCTACGGGTAACCCGCTGGATGTGGCGCTTTCCGGCAAGGGCCTGCTGGCAGTTGACGGTCCTGGTGGCGTCCTCTACTCGAGAAACGGAAGTCTTCAGATTTCGAGCTCTGGCGAACTCGTAAATGGCGATGGCTACAAGCTGCGCGCTGTGGGCGGCGGCAACATCCAGTTGACGTCCAACCGTCCCGTTGAGATCGCAAGCGACGGCAGCGTCGTACAGGATGGGCGCACGATCGGGCGGATGGCAGTGGTGGATTTCAAAACGAACGCTTCGCTCAGAAAGGTGAGCGGATCCTGCTTTGAGAACACCGATCCCACGAACGCAGTTTTCGAAGCGACAGACGTCGAAATGATGCAAGGCAAGCTGGAAACGTCGAATGTGGCGGTACCAGAAGCCGCGATGCGGCTGGTGGGGGTCATGCGGCAATTTGAAATGCTGCAGAAGGCGGTCTCTATGGGTGTTGAAATGAACGCCAAAGCGATTCAGGAGGTTGCCCGAGTTAACTCGTAGGCAATCAGGCAATCTGTGTGAGGAAGGCAAATGATTCATCGATTACCACTTAACACGGGCGTCGCGGCAACAGGCCGGACGCCATCCACGAAACCGGCAACGCGGGGCGGCGCCCCAGCTTTCGGGGCTCTGATGGCCAGAGAACTCTCGACGCAGGCACGGACAACCGGTACCGCGCCGTCGAACGCAGCCGCTTCGACTTCCGCCCAGAGAGGACCAACTTCCGGCGGCGTTGCGTCCACCATTCCGATTAACACCGGCGCTGCGGCAAATTCCGCGCCTACGGTCACATCCGGCAACAGCGAGACAATCATCCACACGCCTTTCGGTGATGTCAAAGTAAATCCCAACACGACCACCGACCTAAAAGCGGTTTTCTCCGGCGTGCCCCAACCGGCAGCGCAAGTGAATGCTGCTGCTCCGGCGCCGAGGGAAGCACCTACCGCTCAGTCCGTGTTTGGCGAAAAGCCGTGGGTTGAAACGCCTACGGGAACGATTGGCGGGCTGACCTACGGTTACAACCCCATCTACTTCGCGACCCCGAGCACGGCGACAGCGGTTGCGGCAATGGTCGGCGGTACTGTCTTCGAGCAGAACTCGATGGCGCCCAATGGCCCGTTCCAGCAGTCGGTTCCGAATCTGATGGTCCGCCTCCCGGACGGGAAGGTCGTCAATCCCGGATTGATCGCCGACTTCTATAATCACGGCTATCCCCAATCCTATATCGATCGGATGATTCAAGCCGAAATCCGAGGGGCGGAATCATGATCCGCGCCCTTTACAGCGCTGCCAGCGGAATGACGGCCCAGCAACTTAACGTCGACAATATAGCCAACAACCTGGCAAACGCGAACACGGCCGGGTATAAAATGCGGCGCGCCCAGTTCCAGGACCTCCTCTATCAGAGCATTGTCCAGCCCGGAGCTTCGGCCAGCCAGCAGACAACCGTGCCTACCGGGTTGCAGCTAGGGCTTGGCACGCGGGCTTCATCTAACGAGATCATCTTTACACAAGGGAATTTCTCGGCCACGGAAAATCCGCTCGACCTGGTCATTCAGGGAAGTGGGTTCTTCCAGGTCCGCCGGGCTTCGGGAGAAATCGCCTACACCCGTGCCGGCACCTTTCACCTGGATAAAGAGGGCAGCGTGGTGACCTCAGATGGCGATCCCGTCGAGCCGCAGGTCACAATCCCCTCGGGCGCCCAATCCATCACCATTGCACCTGACGGCACGGTCAGCTACGTGATGGCCGGCCAGACCGCCGCGCAGCGGGCGGGACAGTTCCAGTTGGCGAATTTCCAGAATCCGGCCGGCTTGAACAGCGTGGGTCGCAGCCTCTATTTGGCGACCGATGCCTCGGGAGAGCCCGTAGTCGCCAATCCGGGGGGACAGGAAGGACTGGGCACCCTCCTTCAGGGATATACGGAGCAGTCCAACGTCAACATCGTAGAAGAGTTCATCAATCTCATCGTGGCCCAAAGGGCTTATGAGGCGAACTCCAAAGTGGTGAAAGCAGCGGACGACATGTACTCGCAGGTCAACAACATCACCAGATGAACTTCCGAATCCTTTTCGGGCTTGTGTGTCTAGCGCGCTTCGCTCCCGCGCAAACCGCCTGCCTGTCAGTGGATGGAAGCGCTGTCCTGGCACGCGACTTGGGTTCCATGCTACCCGGCTTTCAAGCGCTTGCGCCCGAGACAGTCCTCGCGGCGGGTCCCCTTCCGGGGGTCCGCCGTGTGTTCAGACCCGCCGAACTGGCGTCATTAGGCCGCCGTCACGGCGTCGCCGTGGATGCCGCCACGGGAGTTTGTGTCGAACGGCGGATGGTCACCCTCGAGCCAGAAAAACTGCTTGGGGCCATGCGCGCCGCTTTGGATATCCCGGATGCCCGTTTCGAGATTGTCGAAACCAGCCGGTATCCCGTGCCCGAGGGTCGCATCGAATTTCGCAGAGAATCGCTCCGCCGTCCGGCGTTACTCACGGCCCGAACCCCCGTCGAATGGCGGGGCAACATCATTTATGACCGCAATCGTCGATTCTCAATTTGGGCGCGAGTGATTATTACGGCCACGGTAGATCGTGTGGTGGCGGCGCAAGGCCTGCCGGGCGGAGAACCGGTGGCTGCATCCCAGGTGCGTATGGAGTCCACCGAAATGTTTCCAGTTGATGATGATGTCGCCCAAAGCCCGGACCAGGTTGTTGGCCGAATTCCCTGGCGGACAATTCCGGCGGGACGCGAACTTCATCTCTCCCAAACCGCGGCTCCCCTTGAAGTGCGCCGTGGGGATTCGGTGGAGGTGGAGGTGGAAAGCGGGGCCACTCGGCTTTCCATAACCGGCAGGGCGGAAAGCGCCGGCCGGTTGGGAGACGTTATCCCAATCCGTAATCTCTCCAGCAATAAGATATTCCAGGCACGTATCGCCGCCAGGGGCAAGGCCCGGATCGACACTGATCCGGTATCGGGAAACTAATATGTACTCGCTGCGGATTCTCGTTTCGCTAACGTTGTTTTTCTCCGCCGAAGCTGTCGGCGCGGACAAGAATAAGGAGCCATCCGAACTCACGCCGCTGGACCGTTACATCCAGGAGGCAATGGGGCACGGCGGTGCCGCCGCATCGGCTGCCTCGCCGGGTTCGTTGTGGGCTTCCTCTTCTCGTCTGACGGACCTCGGCAGCGACGTCCGGGCCTCACAGGTGGACGACATCGTTACGATCGTTGTGGAGGAAAGCGCTTCGGCCGTCGCCCAAGGGACCACGAAAACGCAGAGGCAGTCCTCTGCAAAAGCGTCGATCGGGGCTTTGGGAGGGATTACTCGCGCTGCCGGCCCCTTCCAGAACCTTGCGAAAGTTGCGGGCGGCACCGGACTCGAGGGCCAAGGCGCCACCTCCCGCTCCACGCAACTCACCACCACACTGAGCGCCCGCGTGACCCACGTTCTGCCGAACGGCAATCTCGTTGTGGAAGGAAACAAGGAAGTTGTCATTAATTCGGAGCGGCAGATCGTGAACGTCCGCGGCGTGGTTCGCCCGGCTGACCTTAGCGCAGGAAATGCGGTCCGGTCCGAACAGATCGCACAATTCGAGGTCAAGGTAAACGGTAAGGGCGTCATTGGAGACGCCGTCCGGCGGCCATTTGTTCTTTATCGGATTCTATTGGGCTTGCTTCCTTTCTAAAGTTATGAAGAAGATCCTTGCCACCCTCGCGACCCTCCTTTTCAGCTTCCCCCTCAGTGGGGCTGGCGGCACGCGACTCAAGGATTTGGTGGCGCTGGAAGGCGTTCGCGACAATCAACTCATGGGCTACGGACTGGTGGTTGGATTAGCGGGCACCGGCGACCGCCGCCAGACCCTGTTCTCCGCCCAGAGTCTTACGAACCTTCTCGAAAGAATGGGGCTGTCGGTGCCCGCCACCGCTATCCAGGTGAAGAACACTGCTGCCGTGATGATCACCGGCACACTGCCTCCGTATGGGCAGCCTGGTTCCCGCATCGACGTGACGGCCGCCGCGATCGGCGACGCGTCCAGCCTCCAGGGCGGAATCGTGTTGATGACGGGATTAAAAGGACCCGACGGACAGGTCTATGCCGTGGCGCAGGGCCCACTGGTGGTGGGCGGCTTCGTCGCGGGGGGCAGTTCTAACGGACAGGTCGTAAACCATCCGACTGTCGGACGCATCCCGAACGGGGCGATTGTCGAGCGCGCTTCCCCTACGGCTAAGCTGACCGGCGATCTCCGGTTGCAGTTGCGACAGGCCGACTTCACCACCGCCGCCCGGATTGCGAGTGCTCTCAATAAACGGTTCGGCGAGGTGGCGCACGCCGAAAGTTCTGCCGTGGTGGCGGTCGTCCTGCCATTGGAATACCAGAAAACGCCCATCGAGTTCGTTTCCGAGATCGAACGCTTGTCCGTGGAACCCGATTCCACCGAAAAGATCGTTGTCAATGAGCGAACCGGCACCATAGTCATGGGACAGGACGTTCGCATCGCGCCCGTCGCGATCATGCAGGGCAATCTCACTGTGCAGATTCAAACCACCCTGGCCGTATCCCAACCGAATCCGCTATCGAGCGGGTCCACGCAGGTCACGCCGCAAACGTCGGTTGGCGTAAAAGATCAGCCGGCACATAATTTGATTCTCAAACAGGGAGCGACCGTGGAAGAACTAGTTCGTGCGATGGCCTCGATTGGCTCGACCCCGCGTGACATTATTGCGATCCTTCAGGCCCTCAAGAGCGCTGGCGCTCTTGAAGCGGAGTTATTGGTCAACTAGGAGGTACGAAAATGATGATCTCTCGAGTAGGCGGATCCGGCAGCGACGTTCCAGGAGATTCCAGGGATCAGAAAAAGGTAGGCGAAGCCGCCCAACAATTCGAGGCGCTTCTGATCGGCCAGATGCTGAAAGGAATGCGGAACGCGGAAGGTGGCTGGCTTGGGACAGGTGAGGATGAAGCCTCTTCCTCTGCAATGGAATATGGCGAAGAAGTATTCGCTCAGTCCCTGTCAGCAAATGGCGGGCTCGGGTTGGCTAAGCTGGTCGTCGCTGGGCTCGAACAGCCTGTCAAGCCCTAGGCTTCCCATCGATGTTCGGCGCCAGCTTGAGTTTGTTGCCACAATCCGGATTGCGCCGGCGGAGCGAACTCAACGCAGCTTTCGCAATCTGGAGACTCGGCCCGTACACCATTCCAGCCTTCTGCAAGCGTAGTCAGCAGAGACTCCGCTTCCATCAAGGGGCCGTCGAGTTGCCGCATGTTTCCTTCGGTCAGCCGCTGGCGGATGTAGCCGTACAACTGGGCCAGGTTCTGGCTGACTTCTCCGCCCACGGAATGATTCAGCGCCACATCCAATTCCGAGACAGAGTCGATTGCCCGGCAGACCGCCTTCGATCGTCGCACGATCTCACCGTCCCTCAGGTGGCATCTTGCCGATTGTACAGACTCGATGGCATGCTGATACAGCAGCCGGATCAACTCCAGGGGATTTGCAGAAAGCACTTGGGACTCGAGATAAGCTGTCTTCCACATTGCAGTCGTTACTCTTCCTTCGGCTCTTGGTTCAGGTCTGCCAGTATATGCAGTACCTGTTCGGGTGGGATCTGGTCTAACACTTCGCCCGTTTTCCGATCGAGGATTCTGATGACAACTGCATGGCTGTTGCGGTCGCGAGCAAAATGCAGTTCTCGGTCGTTTCCCAGCAACTCCGATCTGTTCAAGGCTCGAACAGCCCTTATCACCGTGTCCGGGACTTCTGACTGGGCAAACATCCTTGCGAAGGGATCGTATGCGACAGCCGAATTGACTCTTTGCAACGAGTTGATTTCCATGGCCATTCTCGATTCCTCGGCGGGCCGATTGCCTCACCTGTATCTCAGATCGGCAAAAAGGTTCCGGAATTCTAGAGTATGATTGTGAAATCATTGCTGCTACTCGTGCTATCCTCGGTTAGCTTTGCTGCTGATCCTGGAGAGTCCGCGGCCAAAATGTCTCTCGAACGACAACAGCGCTCCGTTGCTAAACAGCGTGAGTCGATCGCCAGACAGGAGACCGCCGTCCGGTCCCTGGGCAATCTCTTCGTGCAGGAGCCGGCCTCCGGCGAGATGATTCCGCCATCTTCCTCCCCTCCCGTCGATTGCGATCCTTTGAGCCCTGCCGAAATTGCCCGGCTCGTTGGCGATACCGCCCTCCGCTTAGATCTGCAACCGGAGTTGCTGCGAGGGGTTATGAGGCAGGAATCGGCATTCCGTCCTTGTGCCGTCTCACCTAAGGGAGCCATGGGCCTGATGCAGTTGATGCCCGCCACGGCCGCTCAATTGGGCGTCAAGAATCCATTCGACGCCAAAGAGAACGTGGAAGCCGGTGCGAAGTTCTTGAAGCAGTTGCTGACTATCTACGGCGATTTGCCGATGGCGTTGGGCGCCTATAACGCGGGCCCGGGGAGGGTTAGCCAGTCTGGAGGAGTTCCCAACATTCCGGAGACGATCGAATACATACAAAGAGTCCTTTCAGGCCTCCCTTTTCCCATCCCGCGATAAATCTCGTTCGGGCGAAGCGAAGGAAATTCCCAGGAAAATTAAGGCTTCTCAGCCGATAAGATTCCTGTGACGCACTTCCTGCGCAGGGCCGAACAAGTTCTCGAGACCGCCACCGCCGCGGAACCCGGCGATTTTCAGGATTGCACGATTTGCATTTCGGAATTGGGCGCAATTCGCATTCTGACCTCCCACGACGGCTGGGCCCTGCCCGCCCTAGCCGCCGATGTCGGCGCGTCCGCCGTGTTCCGCGTCGAGCGCCGCGGCTCAAAAGTCCGCGTCGAAGCATGGTCGTTAAACGAAAACTGCGTGCTCCAGCGCGAACTCCCGCACGCCTTGTCCATCTATGCGATCAGGCACCCACTCACTAACTGGTCCCCTGGGCAGAAGGCCCTAGTGCCACACGTCAGAAACTCGTAGCTTCGCATGCGCAGAACTGTCCCGCGCTCCGTATTCGATACAATGGTTCCCTGCACTACAAGCTCCAAATCAACGACGTTTTGCAGCTTGAACGGCCACGCGATCCGTAACTCAGCCCGCGTGTTCCGCTTTGGTACCTCGTCGCTGACAAATCGAATGCCGCCACGGCTCAGGTCCACGGTACTTCCGGAACTGATCCGCCGGTTCCCATCGATGTCCACGTATCGAAGTTTCAAGGGAAGAGACAGCTCATATCTCGCAAACCCCCGCCGGTCTCCGTGAATGATCTCCATCGGTTCCTAGAACCAATCATCGGCTGATTTTTCCGTTTGTATAGAACCATTCGTACTGGAGAAATCGAGAAAAAGTACTTGGGCGGGGAAGATATTGCCTTGGCGTGACCTGCTTTGTTCATGGAACACGCCGGAAATGTATCCTCGGTCCGCTAAATCGATGTAAATCAGAGGTTAACCAGTGGGAGTGAAGACTTTTGGCCTGGGAAATGCAGAAATGAATTAATCACGCGTCTCCAGCATCAGCCGGCAGTAGAGGATCTTTGAGGCAACGAAAAGAGCGATGCCGAAAGAAATCTGGGGCGCCGACTACCTGCGAAACGTCGTCATGCCGCCGTCCGGGAACGCTACACCCCGCTGAGTGGCCTCAAGTCGTCGCAAGTCTGAAAGCACTACCCGCCTATCACCCGACCGTGGTGGCGCTTTTGGGAATCTCGACAGAATCTGAGTCCGCCATCGAGCAGTATGAAGCCGTGTTTCAATCTGATCCTGCATTCGCGAGTAGCCTCTTGCGCACGGCCAACTCCGCTGAATTCGGACTCCGAGCGAGGATTGAAAGCGTTCCACACGCTCTGATGCTGCTTGGCATGGAGCGCGTGAGTTCTTTAGCCTTCGATCTCTCAATACAATTCTACATCCAGAGACTACCTGGTATGCGATACGTGTACACGATATTGGCGCACAGTATCGCCACCACAGTGATCGCCGAGGCCCTCGCCGATGTGTGTGAAATGCCGCAGCGCGGACTCCACACAGCTGCGCTGGTCCACGAAATCGGCCGTTTGGGACTCATGATGATAGGGGGTGCAGAATACGAGGAGATCTCCGCGCGTGAATATGCGAATGTCGACGAGTTTATCGAGTGTGAGGCCGAGTTCATGCGCGTGACGCATTTTGCCGCCGGAGGCATGATGGCCGAACACTGGGGCTTCCCCCCACAGTTGTGTGACTGCATTCGCCAGCATCACGATCAGCGTGAATCTTCCTGGACCGGACCGCCCGCCTTAGTAGCCTTTGCATGTGAGTTGGCATCGGCTTTGGGCTTCGGAGATGTCCCCGGCTGCAAGACAAGAACACCGGAGCAGATTCTCCACATGGTTCCTCCCAGGAAGGGCGGACGATCTCGTCTTGCCCCGGCTCACCTGCGTCGCGGCATTCTCAAGGCGCTTCGAACCGTCACTGCCGTCCGAGGCTGAAACGCATGCTTCGTCCAAATTGTTGATGCAAGAAATTCCGCCCCGATTCCTTCTTGGACGTCGTTGACCTAATCGCGGCCATGGACGAGTTCGTCGCCGCTTGGAAGAAAGTAGTCAGACGTTTGTCTGGACCGCCACCGTCGAATCGATCCTGGCCCAACTCGCACGCTGCCGCCAAACTGTTGTGCAGGTTCAGTCTGGCTGCACTTCAAAAAATCAGTGATGCTGAACGACTTGCCGCCGCAGTACGTCCAGAGCCGCGCTGCCGGAAACGCTTCTTTCCTCCGGTGGCGCTCCCCTGTACCGGCGGTCGCGATCACAGTGGCCCTCCGGCTGAATGGGCAATACGCGAGTTTCCGGTGTGGAAGCTGCTGGCGGCTCCCCGACCGATGACAATGCACAAAGTGTGGATTTGCTCCCCACTCAATAGCGAGAGCGTGCCTGCATTTGCGGGGATTCCTTTCGTGAATAATATTTGTTTTAATTTGAATTGCTTTCTTATTCTTGCCACGAAATTTCTAATTGCTACCAATGAGAACGCGAACCAACCCTTCCCACAGCCAGCAGCTCGAGGATCTCTACTTCCGCCATACTCAAGTGTCGAGCGCAATTCAGGCACTCGAAGAATTGGAACGCCTCCGCAACAACCCCACTTGGTCATCTGCGCCTCGCAAGAAGCCCGCACGGTCGTCTGCGACATCTCGGTTCGTCAATCTGCGCCAAGGGCGGTTCAACGCTACAAAAACCGTCAAATCTGCGTGATCCACGGGCGTCCGGAGCGCGATCGCTGGGGCAGCAGAGAACCAGAGGAGGAGAGGCGGGAAATGTGATTGGGGATGTCCGAATAGCTTCGCGTTTCAGGGTCACCGCATTGTGCCAGAACCGTGCAGTTTTAGGACACGCGTGTTCGGCGACAATTAGAACTCCCGGCGTGTTGCCTCAATTAAGTATGTTACCGAACGGCCAATCGTCGTTGGCGGACGGCTGCACGACGCTTCTGATCTCTTCCGCCGGCAACTGATCCGGTTGGACGGTTGGACGCCATAAGGACTTCGAAGCGCGGGCAGGAAAGCAGACAGGCGACGTTGATTTTGGAGCCGGTAAAGAAGTTGTCCAGGCAGATCACTTCGGCACCGGCTCCGACCAGGCGGTCACACAGGTGGCTTCCCAGGAAGCCTGCTCCGCCGGTGACTACAACCCGTTTGGGCGTCATGCAGACCACCCGGCAGGGGCGGCGGGGTTCAGGTGTCCGGAAATCGGACTGGGTTGGTTTGGTATTCCCGGTATCGGCCGTGGCCATGGAGGGAGAGTCCGCGGGAAAAGAGCCATCATTTTCACAATACAACATTGACCCGGAATATCGGCAGGGAAGCTGCTTGTTTTCTGCCAGATAACTCGTGTGAGAGGCGATTCCAAGCCGCGGCTCCGGCAGTTAATTACGACGACGTGGCGTTTGCGGTGGCGCCGGCGAGCTGGAATGGCAGAATGCCTATACGAACGATCCGGCGGGCGAGAAGCAGTAGTGGACGAACCTGCACCAGGCGGACGCGGATGTTTCGATAGCGGTGAATGGAAGAATGTTGGAAGGCATGATAACCAACGACAGCTTGGAATTGCGGTGCCCAGCGGAGGATAAAGAAGAGCGTGGCACAGGTGTAGCGGAGGAATCAACATTGCAACTTGTTGGCGCTGCATGCGGTGGGCGACTCCTATCTGCTGCTCACGCGCCCCTCGGCCCATCTCACCGCCACCATCGAGTTGCGCTTCCAGTTTCGTTACGCCGCCCCGCCCGCGCCCCGGTTGCTCCAACTCGATCCGCAGACGTTGTGCTTTTCTGCTGCTGGAGCGGCGCCCGCGCGCGCAGCGGTGGCACGCAAGAAAGTAGACCAGGAGCATGTGACTCAGGCGCTGGCCGGTCTGGGCCGACAGGCTCGGTACAACCAACTTCGCCAGCAAGTCATGGAGCAAACCGAGTGTTCCAAACGCACCGCTCAACTGGCCATCGGCGAAGCCTGCCGCGAAGGTTTGATTGTTCCAGTTGACGGCCAATACCGCCTACCGCTGTAGCTGCGCTTGGCCGCATCGAAGTCCGCTCGGGGTCGCGCCTGGGTGGATGCCCAGGGCCGATGCGACGGAGTTGGCTCCGAAGAAATCGGCTCACCAGGGCCCTCCTGCAGTCCCCAAATCGGGGCGCGGGAGGGCTCCCTACTTTCCCGACCGACCAAACAACCCCCCCCTTTCTTTGGTGAAACTCCCGAGCGGAGGCCCTGGGCATTAAAACGCGCGCCCGGCCGCCTTTGCCGGGCGTTTCTAACTGGTTTCTAGGTTGGGATACGCGTTCTGCCTACACGGACCAGTATCCTATCCCACCGCCGGCTCAAACCTGACGGCCAGACCCGTCTGAGTCTGAGAAATCGGCACGGAACTAACGTGAGAACTTCCAGCGGAAATAATGTGACCCGTTACACGTTGCGAATCGCAACAGTTCATCGCGGTAACTACTGAGCAGAGGAATGATAACGCCATTGATCTCTCAACGCCAAGCGTAATCAGGCGAAATCATGCGAAAAGCCGTGAAACACAGACTGCGCGGTCCAGTGGTTTGTAACGAGGGCCGATAATTCAGAGATTCAGATACTAGAGTGTTGAACTTGTCGACACAGATCCGCATGTGATCTGACGTCCTGGAAAGCCATCGCCCACATCTCTCGGAACTGTGCGCACCGCCCAATTGTGGGAGCAGAGCCGCGGTTTGCCGGTTCATCGCCCGCCGGGTCGTAGCAGGGCCGCGTTCCGACCTCGAGAAGCGGTTTTTCGGTGAAACGTCAGGGTTGCCCGGTTGCCCAGGAAGTTGGGCCATTTGTCATAACCGAGGTTTAACGCGAAGTGCATTTTTATGCGGACCCCGAGTTCGAATGGAAGGGGACTGGCATTCAACGCCTTCAGCGTACCGCCGCTGTGATACCCCTTGTCGGATACGTCCTCCTCGATGCCGCCCAAATTGACCTTCGGTTCTTCTGACGGGGCCGTCACTGCTTCGTGTTCGATCATCTCCGCCACCGCGTCACCCGCCTCCGACAGCGTCTCGTGTATCGTCGTCGTGCCGCCTTCATCGGCCCCTTGCAGCGTGGCTGCCAAAAGAGCGCCGCTGGACAGGCTTGCCATGTGGGTACTGCCGTCCTTCATCTTGGCGATTCGGGCGTCAGGATCATACGGGTTCTTCCATTCCTTATTGGACCCCTTCTTCTTGCGCTTTCGGTCCAACCGCGCCAGTTGCTCGCGCGTGGGGTTCTCGATCCCCGCCGCTTCGGCCAATGCCTTCAGGAAGTCGTTATAGATTGTCCGTTATTTCGTCGCACCAGCGACCGCAAGGCGGCATTGGCTTCCAAACATCGTGGCGTCGATGGACACCGTCATTTCGTGCACCAGCCCTTGCTCGGTCGCATCTTGAGCACCCATCGGAATACCGCCTTATGAGTTTCCAGCGCGTACAACCGCCGCGTCCGCGATAGGGTGGAGTGTCAGACGTCTCTTTGTTCAGCGCGTAATCGATGAACCGGCGCATGGACAACGAGTCGGCTAGCTAGCTACTTTCCCACTTAAAATTCGGAAAGTTGGCATGGACGCATCTGCTGTGACCGGATGGGGTGATGTTCAGGCATGGGCGGAGAGCGGGCGGTGGATTCAGAAGCGTGTTTCGGTTGGGTGTTGGGGGAAGAGATCCGCAGCGGGGCACCTGGCGTAACGGTATTTTTACCGCTGGCGTGCTTGCTCGGCCAAGTTGGTTCCGATATGAATGACATTGTCGGCGATCACGCCAAGGCCGACCCAGCGCTGGATGCCGTCCGGTCCTCGGTAGAGCGATCGCCGCAACCCGTGCCGCCGTTTGAGGATGCTGATGCGGCCTTCGCAGCCGGTACGCCACTTCTGAAGTTCTTTAAACCAACGCTGCTTCTGTCGCTGTTTGCGCACGGAGCTCTTGGTGTCGTGGCTCGGAATCGAGACTCGCTTGACTCCCATTTGGTGCGCTTTGGATTCGTTAGCGGCTGAAAAGAATCCGGGGTCCGCCGTCACGCGTTCCGGGGCGCGTCCGAACTGTTCAACGTGCTGCTCCAGGCATCCCTCTAACAATGTCGCGTCGGCCGGGCGTTGCTCACACACTTTGTAGTGCGTAATGATCTGGTTCTCCGCCTCCTGAATCAGGACCAGTTTGCCGAACTCATTGGGCTTATGCGCCTTGCCCTTGCGGATCACCTCGGTGTGTGTCTCGAAAATGCTGAGTAGCTTTCCTTCGGCCTTGGTGTTGCCGCGCAGCACTCGCTCCCGTGTCTGGAGCAGCACCTGCTGGACGCGAGGAATCATCTCATCGAGTTGCTTTTTGGCTTTGTGCATTACGGACAGATTGCCCCGCTTGACCCGCTTGGCAATCTCGTGCGAAAACTTCTTCGCTTGCCCGGTAACCCGGCTGGTGATTTCCAGAAGTTGGAGACAGGCGTTCTTCATCTTCTGCCGCCCTTGATCCGTCTTGTTCCGGCTGGCGCGAGCAATCGCCAAGACTTTCAACTTGGCGGACCGGCTGCGGTCGCGCATCTGCGTGCCTACCTTGCCCGCCACCGCGGTGACTTTCTTCATGATGCGCGTCAGCACGCGCACCCCGTCACCCAGCAATGAGCTATCGGTTGGATAGTGGATGTCGGTCTCCACCACCGTCGTATCGACCCGCATCTTACGACCCGTTGCGATCTTGTTTTCCTGGGCGATCTCCACTACCCGCCGATGCAACTTTTCGATCACCTGCGGCCCCAGTTGACGAGCCAGGTTCCCCATTGTCCTGTCATCCGGAACCTTGTCTCCGCCGATCCGGGTGAACTCGCGATAGACCAGATTGGCGCGCACTTCCCGCGATAGCACTTCGTAACTCCAATCGCGCACGTGCTTCAACAGCAGCATTCTGAGCACTACCTCGGCCGGCGTTGCCTTGCGGCCACGGGTCTTGCTCTTCTTGCAGCGTTTCGCCAACTCTTGCTGGATGATAACCAGCAGGGCGTCATCTTCCAGGGCTTTATCGGCGTGGCGCATCCAGGGTTCCCAGAGATCCTCCACTGCCTCGGCGATGAAGCCATCGGCGAAATTGCGCTGCAGGCGACGTGCGGCGATCACGGCTGGCGCTCCTGTTCTCTGGATTCGTCGCGATCCAGACGGAGCAGAAATTGATTCAGTTCGCTGATGTCCTCCAGCGTCTGCTTGCAATCACGATAGTCTTCGATCGCCTTACGAACCAGAGGAACCTGCTCGGGACGCACGCTCACCTGGCGAGTCTTTCCGCCGGGATAACCCACTGTGAGGACCCAAAGCGGATGGCCCTCACCGCGGGCGCATTTTTGACATCCCGAGGAGTGATGGATGGTGCGCTGGAGTAGCGAGCCGCGGAGGACGTCACCGGCGGAAGAGAGTTGCCCCGCCAGTTCTTCCCGCTTGCGGATGGCCTGCTCTCGTGTCATCAGTATAGATGATACATTCTCGCCAAAAGCAGGTCAACACATTTTTCGAACAAAATGTTTTTAATGACTCCGCGAGTCGGAGCCTGATTGGTGCGGCATCTCGGGACGAGGACTGCGTCTGGATCAGCAACCAGCCGCGCATCGCCCTCTTGAAAACGAGGGGCTTGCGTGCCGAATTTTAAGTGGGAAAGTAGCTAGTCGCCAGGCAGTCCCACGCTCCGAATCGATCCCCTCGACATACCCCAGCAGCAGCGCTCGAAAATACACGCCGGGCGCCACACTGGGCTGCCCCAGCGGCCCTTTATAGAAACGGCGGCACAAGTGCTCGACCCTGCGGTAGAATTAATGGTCGTCGAGAATCTGGTTCAGCCGATCGTAAAAGGCATGCGCTGGCGAGCGAACGATATCCTGAGCGGCGATCCAAAACTCCTCTTGCCGCTGCCGTTTCTGACGTGTTCCCATGGCCATGTCGTATGGGACGCCAAAACATTCCCAAGGTCACACGTTTGGCGACCAAAACCAGAGGCTGTTAACTCAGAGATCCTTCAGTGCGCTTTGAAACACCCCGCGCACGTCCGGCTCCTTTGCCTCGAATTTCGCGAAGACGTAGTCCCATTTCGCATTGTCAATGCATTCCCGGCAGTTTCCGCACGTGCAGCGTTGGTAGGCTACGAGCCGTGGGAGCGGGACCACTTGCGCTACGGCGTGTAAGGTTTGGAAAGCACTGGATTCAAAACGCTTCATTTTCGCCCTCCGTTTCATCGTCGCAATCTGTTGCCGCCGCGGCTCGTCGAGAGAACTCGATTCACAAAGCCTCCAACTAGTGCCTCGGTTTGAGCGGTAAAGATGAGCCGCCATTCAATATTGCCGTCGCTAACTCGGCCCGCAACAGTCCAAAAGGTACTCCTTGAGTGCTAGTGTAGTGTCCCTGAATTAGCTGGCCTTTCGTTTGCGGGCTTTTCGGGCGGTGCAACCGGGCTGAATCTGTTCAAGAGTTTGGCGGCAGCGGGCGAGTTTGGCCACGATCGATTCGACGGTCGCCGTCCAGACAAACGGTTTGGGTTTCTCGTTCCAGGCGGCGAGAAACTCATTGATAGCCGCGATCAGGTCATCGACGCTGAGGAAGGAGTCGCGGCGGATTCGCTTGCTGGTGAGCTCGCCGAACCAACGTTCAATCAGATTCAACCAACTGGAACTGGTGGGAACGTAGTGCACTGTGAACCGGGGATGGCGGTTGAGCCAGTCCTTCACCTCCGGCGTGCCATGGGTGCCGTAATTGTCCATCACCAGGTGTAGCGGACTGTTGCCGGGGAACTCGCGATTGATGCGGCGCAGGAACCTCAGAAACTCCTGGTGGCGATGACGCTTATAACAGTCGCCGATGACCTTGCCGGCGAGCACGTCCAGCGCCGCAAACAGAGTCGTCGTTCCGTGTCGCTTGTAGTCATGGGTCATGGTGCCGCAACGCCCTTTCTTCAATGGCAGCCCGGGTTGGGTGCGTTGCAGAGCCTGAATTTGGCTCTTCTCGTCCACACAAAGCACAATCGCCCGATCGGGTGGATTCAGATAGAGACCGATCACGTCCGTGAGTTTCTCGAGAAACTTCGGATCGCGTGACAGCTTGAACGGCTTGGTGAGATGCGGTTTGATGTGATGGCTACGCCAGATCCTGCTCACGCTGGACTTGCTGATCCCCTGAGCCGCTGACATGGTGCGGCAACTCCAATGCGTGGTTCCTTTGGGCTTGGTCTGCAAAGTGGTGTCAATCAGGGCCTTGATGCGAGTCACATCGTAAGTGGGTTTCCGGCCCCGGCCGGGAGCAATGTCCCAAAGCGCCTGGGGACCGTTGCTCCGGAAGCGCTCGCGCCACAGGCGAACCGTTTTCCGATTCACGCCGTTCTCAGCCGCGATCATCATCTCCGTGTTACCAGCGGCAACAGCCAGGATAATGCGACAACGTAGCGCTACCTGCTGTGGAGTTCCCAATGCTACTACCCAGCCTTGGAGTTCGCTGCGCTGGTCCGGTGAGAGGACGAGAGGATCAATCGCGCGGGGCATGACCCATTATGCCCGGCGGCCAAAGTATTGTCCAGCTATTTGTGGGACACTACACTAGGTACCGTTATAGGGTGGCACCCCGCCCCGCAGTCATTCGCGTGCGCCGCTACTTGTGCAGGGCCTGCCGGCGCACCGTCTCTCTATTGCCCGAGCTCATCTTGCTCTACCTGCGGTCGAGCCTGATTGTGATTGCGCTCTTCCTGGTAGCCCGTCTGCTGTATGGGCAAACCATCGAGGCCGCAGCCCGCTCCGCGCCGCCTCCCATGTCCTACCAACCCGGCCAGGTCTGGATTCGACGCTTCCGGGTCCAGGCCGAGGCGGTGTGCGCCCCCTTGGCCGAGTTGACCAAACCTACTCCCGCGTCCGAGTTGCCGATTAGGAAATGCTGGCGAGCGCGAGCACTCGCGAGGCGAATCAACGGGTTCGGACTGGCGGTTCGAGTGCGAGGGTTATGCGGTCACCGGGAGCATCGACGAGATTCTGTTTCAGCCCAAGGTAGCGCTCTGTCGTCATTAGGGAGGCGTGCCCGAGGCTGTACTGAATCTGTTCAATTGGCGCCTCGCCGACGTGGGCGAGCCTGGCGAACGTGCGTCGAAGGTCATGAGGCGCAAACGGGCAAATCCAGTCCAGCGCCGTACGCCTTGACGACGCCGTACACGGCTTGGCCTGTCATACTCTGTCCGCTCATCGCATCGGATTTGTTAATGGGGCGAAACACGTGTCCGGTGGCCACCTTCGTCCTGGCCAGGTAGGTGTCCAGGCGAGACTTCACCCACTCGGGAATTGGAACTGTCCGTATCCGGCCATTCTTTCCGATTAGATCCGCGATGATCCATCTCCCGTCACGAATTTGCAGGTGCTCCACGGCCAAAGCCGCAATCTCACTGCGCCGAAGGCCGCACCCAATCGCCATGGCAAGGATGGCCTGGTCACGAAGGCACTTTAGGGTATTGTCCTTTGGAGCTTGGATCAGCGCGGCCGATTGCGCAGGCGTCAGCCAATATCCCACGCGACGTCCCAAAAGCCGCGGGCCACGGATCCGGCGGATTCCGGCGGCAATCTGCGGATCGAGCAGGCCGTTGTCCGCTGCCTCGGTTGCCAACTTCCGAAGGGCGGAGAGGTTCAGCGCTATCGTGGAGGGCGCGTAGTTGCGGCGCTCGAGACTGGTCCGATATTCCTGCACGATCGCTTTGCTGAACGGGAGTCGTGGTTCAGCGAAATACCACACGAAGAAAGCATCTAAGGCTGCCCCGTAGAGGCGCTTGGAGTTCTTGGCGGATACGGAATCGAGCACGAACCCCTTGAGTCTACTCCAGGCTTCATCCACATTGGTCGGGCACGCCGTCGAAACCGGATCCGGATATTCGTTCACGTCGGCTCCCCCGCTATCTCGATCATCTAACGACCCGCCTATGTTTGCCAATGGACCGTAACAAGGATTAGTACCATTCACTAACAGTAAGTGAAAGTGCAGGCGTCCCCAACTGGCATGATAGAGAGCGCCAACAGGCCGGCATCATCGACGATAGCTTTTGCTAGTGGGTATTATCATAAGTGAAAAACGGGGTGTAAGTGCGCGAATGTGCAGTAACATAAAGATGGGAGGTAACCTCTTCCAGTGCCGGCCAAGTCCAGCTGGTTGTTGCAGATCCAAGGCGTCCTCGAGCAAGTGAGAGCCATCGATGTCCCAGTCATCGATCGTTCCCTGTGCGAGCAGCTGTTCGGCGTTCGAAGACGCCGCGCGATCGAACTGATGCACTTCTTCGGCGGCTACCAGTCTGGCAATACCATTGTCCTCGACAGGACGGATCTGATCCGACGTTTGGAGGGGCTGAGATCGAACCCGGAGTTTCAGCAAGAGCGGGAGCGAAAAATGCGGCTCAGCGAGCGATTGGCGAGCATGCGCCAGCAGCATCCCGCCGCTTCGTTCGTGATTCCTAACATCCCTTCCTGCGTCTCGGCGGTACCTTCTGGCGTGGCATTCGCCAACGCTCAGATGATCGTGGATTACACCAACTTGGAAGACCTGTTCGCCAAGCTTTACGCGCTGGCACAAGCTGCCGCATCAGATCTCGCGGCCTTTCGGATGCTGACAGACGCCCCCGACCAAGTCCGCCGCTAAACACAGGATGCGTCCGGGCGGGCGCATTCTATTCGTTCGGCCCCGACATCCTCTCGAGGAAGCCAACGCGACGCAACAGCTTGAGATGGCGATGACAATTAAAGTCCAGGTGCCGGTTGAGGTCATCCCCCGAGAACTGCTTCCGTTTCGATAGCTCATGGTCGATCTTTTCTGCGACTCGCCGGATCTTCAGTTTGTATTCCGGGTCGTAACCGTTGATGGCGGTCACCAGCTGCTCCATCAGGACGTCGTAGACTTCCTCTGGCTCCATGCCCTTGAAGGCCAGGTGGAAGTGGCGCACTGCCTTCAACATCGCGCCTTTGTTGGACGGCGACCCCTTGGGCATGAAATAACGGATGAACTGCTTGGAGTCGCTATTCACGTGGCTCGGCCTGGCCCCCACCCCGATCACGGGCAGGTGCCCGCGACAGATCATCACCAGGTACTTCATCAGGTAGGGATGAAAACACCGGCAGATCTCGAGCAGCGTATCGTGATCCCGCGACACCGCGTAACGGCGTCCCAGTTCGTTCACTTCGGCCGCCGGCCGGATGGAGCCGTCTGTCTTCCAGCCGGAGGTGTAATGCTCCGGCGGTAGTTTGATTCCAATCATAAGCAGACCTCCTCGCGTGCCCCACGTGATCGAGTCTGCGGTGCTGCTATCAACCCCGGGCCGTCTATGCGGCCTTGGGGAGTCTTTTCTTCCTGGATGCCTTCACTTTCGATTCGAGAAGGTCGGCTGTGACGGCGCGCTGCGCGGCATTGTCCGGCTCGCGCCATCCAAGCATGGTCTGGCCGATCATACAGAAGTTGATGGCTCGGTGGTGTTTCGCAAGCCGTGGTGTTTATGTGAAAACCCCTGGTATCGCGACGCGCTTTCCACCTTTTTTCCATGTCCGAAGCCTCTTTCGTCCCCCTGTTCATGCCGATTACCGTGACTCGACATAATCCCGGACGTCCCGTTTTCCTTCATCGCTCTGCATGGGAATTCCACGCTGATGACTGGAGTTGAGGTGGCCGCGGCCAGGATTACCTCTAGCGTCGAGGAGTGCGGGCCGGATTTCAGGAATCCTGGACGGGGTTAATGGTGTGAGACGGAAGATGGAAAAAGCGTCGCGCGCGCCACGTATTCGAAGGTTCCGCCACCCCCGAAGCGAGCCAGAACCGCTGGAAAGAGTCGCTGCAGTTCCAAAGTTCTATACTATCAACCTCGTGGAGGCGCTTCCTGCGCTTCAAGGAGAAACTGAGGCCAACCGATCAAACAGAGCCGGTGGCCAGCGGCTACCACTGAAATGACAGAAGACCTCGGGAAGTTAGCCGGCTTCTGCGGCAAGTGCAAGATTCTTCGAGAGATGATCTGCCCAGCGGTATCGTTGCGGTCTTGAACGCTGATTGAAATTCCCTCCCTGACCGTCGTCGAACGGCCACTCACAGTCCGGGTCCCGGGCCACCCCCAGAAGGAAGGTCACATAAGAACATGAAAACAAAGAAGAATGTAGATAAGCGCGCGCTCATCCAGGTCCTCCGGGACAAAGGGCTCTCCGCCAGGAAGGCCGCTCAAGCGTTGAACACCATCCTCGATGCGTGGAAGCACGCCCTCTGGTGCGGCGAAGAAGTCGAGGTGCCCGGGGGGATTCTGCAGGCCAAGATCACCAAGGGCCGGGAACAGGCCACGCTGCAGCTGTTTCAGAATATCTCATCCAAGGAGCCCCTGCTCCGCATGGTTCGGTATCCGGGAAGGCGCCGGGTGGTGAAGCTAATACCGGATCCCAATCTGCATTTACCACTGGATCCTCCGCCGCCACCACCGCTCCCATCTCTCCCACCTCTCCCGCCGCCTCCCCCGCCGCCGAAACCGGAGACCGCCGAGGAAATTGAAGAACGGCAGCTCGTCACCTGGTTGCTCCAGATCTCCAAGACTGCCGACGATCACACCATGCTCATCGTCCGCCGGGCGGTGGGGGCCCATCCGCGCGAACCCTGGCAGCGCCTGCCGTACAAACCTGGGGCGTTGCTGCGCCGCCTGCGGCAATTCAAGGACTGTGGTTGGCGGTTTTTGTCGCTGGAGACGTTGGCGCAGCAGATTTCCGAACACTACTGGCTGTGATTTCAAGAAAGAGCATACCCATGAATCAGAAAAGATCGATTACCGAAAAAGCGCTGCTGTATCAGATTGAGTGTCCGCTCCGCTCGGACGGAACCAGCTCAGGGCCGGAGGTGCCGGTCTTGGCGTGCGCCGAGAGCGTATACCGATGGCTCATCTCCGAAATCGTTGCCGGGCGCCAGCCTACCGCCGGTGCGACCCGCGAATACTACGAAGCGCAATGGCAGCAGACCAAGCTGTTCCAAAACCGTGCCGCCATCCCGGCGAAGCAATACGGGCGCTTGGTCATGCAAGGCGTGCGGGCATGTGCCCGGCTTCGCTCCTTGCTCTGGCCCCATGAGATCCTGCAGCCCCTCGCCCAGTACGAACTGCTCGTCGATGGCGTAGCGATCACCGGCGAATACGCGGTGCTGCGGTCCTCGCGACGAAAACTCGAAGCCTTTATCCCCTACCTGCGGCACGGGGGCGTGAAACTGCGGCCTGTCATCCCGGACGTGGTGACGTACGCACGCTGGTTGGACGCCGCCGATCGCCTGCCGCTGGATCAGTGGCGGGTGAGCCGAATCTATATCATGCATTACTGGGTCAGCCAGAATCTGGCGGCCCTGCACCAGCCGGATACTGGCTTCGTCGGCCAGGCGCTGCGCGGCGCGGTGAGCGCCATCACCGGGCCGCCCTACCCCAGAGTGGGGGAGCATTGCTTGGCCTGCCCCACGCATACCTGCAGGACTGCTGTTTTATTGAATCCGAAGTAGGGTGCAGCACTGCGGAGGCGAGTAATCGCTGACCGGCGGGGCGGGCAGACGGGTGAATATGACACAAATGACATGCCTATTGACATGTCATTAAGGGCTTGATATCCTGCTTCTAGCAGCCTCGCCGGAGTTTTCCTGGCAGATACCGGATCGGCTGCCGCACCCCCTCTCCGCTCTGTTGGGGGGATGGCTGACACGCCGTCGCGCTAGGAACCCCGGCCCCTCCCGGCCGAACCGCAATCCTGGCTGTTTATCCCGTTGATGTCGGACGAGAACGACAGCCATCTGGGAAATAAACCAAAGATGGTGGCCCAATGGGGGAAATTGTTCCAATTCTGAACGGCGGCGGTCCATCGGGTGTAGCATCGAAATCCGCCGCAACAATCCGGCCCACCGGCGGGAGTGCCGACACGCCATGAGCACTCGACTCCTGAAACCCCATGAGGCCGGCGCACTGCTTGCCATCTCCCCCAAGACGCTGGCGAACTGGCGGGCATCCGGCTTTGGTCCGCCTTGGTGTCGCGTGGGGGGAGCCGTTCGATACGATCCCCCAGAATTGCGCGCCTGGGTGAAGGCGCAGGAGTGCAGACCAGATGCCGATTCGAGCACGAAACGGGAAGTTGGAGTGGCGCTTCGAAATCAACGGCCACGAATTCAGTCGCATCACCGACTTGGAAGACACCGCACGCAACAGGATCAAAGCACAGCGACTGGAAGCAGAAGCACGTCACCTGGTCCTGGACGGCCGCGCCGCCGAACTGAAAATCCAAGTCCAGCCCTTCACTAGCGCCGCTCTCGCTTTCCAAACCTGGACCCAAGGCGAATACTCTCTACACCCTAACTCCTGGAAACGAATCTGCGTGAGTATGACCGGAGCCAAACTGTTCTTCGGCAAGCGCCCTCTATCGTCGATAACGCGGGGCGATATCGAAGATTTCAAAACTTGGCGACGGACAACTCACGAGGTGAGAGAAGTGACGCTCCGGCATGATCTTCACGCCCTTTCGCTCCTGTTTCAGTACGGTCAGAAGCACAACTGGTGCAGAACAAATCCAACTCGTGAGGTAGAAATGCCGAGTGACCGTGATGCTGTGCGGATGCATGTTCTGAGTCCCGCCGAAGAGGCAAGATATTTTGCGGCTCTTGAGCTGCTTAGGCAGGAGAAGTTGCACAAATTACCGTTTCAGACTCGCGGGCTTGAAGATCTGAAAGATCTCGTGACACTCATGCTGAACCAAGGGTGCCGCCCTGAAGAACTGCGTGCGCTCTACCAAACTGACGTTGACTTGGAGCGTGGGTACGTCACGATCAAAGGCGGGAAGAGCAATGCAGCTCGCCGATCTCTTCTTCTGACGACTGGCAGCCGCGAGATTCTGCGGCGCCGACTGCAAACTCCGGGTCGGTGGGTATTCCCCAGTGCGAAGAAGGTGGGCCAGCACATCGGACAGTGCCAACGTCTCCACTCTGCGGCATTAAAGATGAGCGGTCTTCACTTTGTCCTTTACGATTGTCGTCATACTTTCGCTACCCGCGCGGTCGAACGCGGGATCGAACTCCCGAAGCTGATGGCAATCCTCGGGCATAGCAACCTTCGGTCGATCATGAAATACGTTCACATGAACCAAACTCACATGGACGATGGGATGAGGATGTTCGAAGCGACTGTTCTGCCCGGTTCCTGCCCGGTTGACACCGGGCAAAATGAGGAAAATGAGTGATAAGGGCGGAACATGCGGGAGGCCCACTCTTTCCCGCAAACGATTGAAATCGTGCGGCTTGTCTATATATTAGTTGGAGGCGCGGGTCGGAATCGAACCGACGAATAAAGGTTTTGCAGACCTTTGCCTTACCACTTGGCTACCGCGCCCCGGTTGAAGGTCTGTCTTGATAAATACCGCGCGGGGCGGGTCCAAGTCAAACTCCTGCCGCCTCCCACCCACGTTGACTTCACCCGAGCGCTCTCTTACCATCGTCCCTAATCTATGAAACGCGTATCTCTTTTGCTGCTTGCGGGCGCTCTCGGCCTTTCCGGCGCGGAGCCCTACCGCAAGCCTCCTCAACCCGTCCTGGATTTGCTGAATGCGCCCCCGACGCCCACGCTCAGCATCAGCCCGGCACGGACTTACGCCATGCAGGGGAACCCCGTCCGTTATCCTCCCATCGCCGAACTTTCCCAACCCATGCTGCGCCTCGCCGGCCAGCGCATCAATCCGCGCACCAACGGCCTGCACAATTCCACTTTTAACAGTTCCCTGACGCTGCGCAAGATTCCCGAGGGTACCGAAATCAAGGTCACGCTCCCGCTGAACCCGAAGCTGAGCGGCGCTTACTGGAGTCCCAACGGCCTGCACTTCGCCTTCACCAATGCCACCAATTCAGGCTACGAACTCTGGGTCGGCGATACGGCTACGGGGTCGGCGCACAGAGTCGAGGGCGTGCGCATCAACGCGGTGCTGGGCGGCGGGGTGCAATGGACACCCGACAGCAAAGGGCTGCTCGTGAACCTGATCAAGCCGAATCGCGGGCCCGCGCCGCGGGAACCCGTCGTTCCCGCCGGGCCGCACGTGCAGGAAAGCCTGGGCGGCGCAGCTCCGGAAGCCACGCACGAAGACATGCTCCAGAATCCCCATGACGAGGACCTCTGGGAATACTACACCACCTCGCAACTCGCTATCGTGGACCTCGCCACCGGTAAGCCGGCGCTCCTCGGCAAGCCCGCGATCGTGGCGTCGGCCCGCTTTTCGCCGGACGGCAAGAGCCTTCTTGTGAGCACCATTCACAAGCCGTTCTCCTACCTGCACCAGTACCGCGACTTCCCGCGCGGTATCGAAGTCTGGGACCGCAGCGGCAAAGCGATTCACAAGGTGGCCAGCCTGCCGCTTCAGGACAAGATCCCGATCAACGGCGTCAGCACCGGCCCGCGCAGCGTGCAATGGCGGCCGAGCGCGCCCGCCACGCTGGTCTGGGTGGAGGCGCTCGACGGCGGCGACCTCAAGAATATCGTTCCCCATCGCGACCGCCTGCTGGCGCTCAAGGCTCCCTTTACCGGACAGCCGGTCGAGTTCTTCAGGACCGAGCAGCGCTTCGGCGGAATTGAAATCGCCGCCGCCAGCGGGCTCGCCCTGGTCTCGGATTCGGAGCGCAAAACCCGACGCGTGCGGACCTTCCAGATCGATATCGACAACCCTGCCAAACCGGCCAAACTGATCTGGAGCCGCAACAGCCAGGACCGCTACCGCGATCCGGGACGTCCTCTCGACCAGGTTCTGCCGTCCGGACATTCCGGCGTTCTGGTGGATGGCGATTTCGTCTACCTCACCGGCGCGGGCGCGTCGCCCACCGGCGATCACCCGTTCCTGGACCGCTTCAGTCTGTCCAGTCTCAAGGCCGAGCGGATTTTCGAGTGCGACGCCGACCATTACGAATCCGTGGTGGCGCTGCTCGACGACAAAGCCGGCCGTTTCCTCACGCGCCGCGAGAGTCCTGGCGAGCCGCCCAATTACGTCGTCCGCGCCGCCGGCGGCCGCATGACTGCCATGACGAACTTCCCGGACCCGCAACCGGTGTTCCGCAAAGTCAGCAAGCAACTCGTCGTCTATAAGCGGCCCGACGGCGTGCCCCTCTCGTTCATCCTCTACCTGCCGCCCGATTACAAACCGGGCACGCGTCTGCCGACGATCGTGTGGGCGTATCCGCGCGAATACGGAGATGCCGATACCGCCGGCCAGGTCAGCGGCTCGACCAAACGCTTCACGGAGGTGGCGGGCTATTCGGAGATCTGGCACGTGCTGGACGGATTTGCGGTGCTCGCCAATGCTGCGATGCCGGTGGTGGGAAGCGATCCCGACCTGGTCAACAACACCTACATCGACCAGATCGTGGCGGATGCCAAGGCCGCAATCGATAAGGCGGCGGAAATGGGCGTTACCGATCCGGCGCGTGTCGGCGTGGGCGGCCACAGCTATGGCGCATTCATGACCGGCAACCTGCTGGCTCACTCAAACCTCTTCAAAGCCGGCGTGGCCGAAAGCGGTGCCCACAACCGAACTCTCACCCCGTTCGGATTCCAGAGCGAGCGGCGCACCATCTGGCAGGCGCCCGACGTTTACCTGAAGATGTCGCCTTTCATGTATGCCGACAAAATCAAGACGCCCCTGCTGCTGATTCACGGCGAGGCCGACGACAACGACGGCACCTTCCCCATCCAGTCCGACCGCATGTACCAGGCCGTGCGCGGCAACGGCGGTACCGTGCGGCTGGTTTTCCTTCCGGCCGAGGCGCACGGCTACCGCGCCAAGGAAACGATAGAACACGTCGTGTGGGAGAAGTTCAACTGGTTTGACAAGTACGTGAAGAACGCGGGGGCTCCGGCAGGCAGCCTCAACTAATCATGGCGGCCGCTTCCCGGTTTCAGCGCACGGACACGCCGGGAGCGGCTGCTCGATGTGGTGAACGCCGTTCGTGCCGGCATCGTGAGCAGCACCAGCCGCGACTGCCGGTCGCGGTCATGGAACACGGTTTGCGACGCCTTCAGTAACCGGGTGTCGGAGGCGATGTTGCCGCCCGTATTCGTGTTCCGGTCGAAGCGCGGAAAATTGCCGCTCGAAATCTCCAGGCGGATCGAGTGGCCCTTCAGAAATGCATTGGCCGTCACGCCGGCGTCGATCTGAATCTGGTAGACCTCGCCGGGCCGCGCGAGTTCCGGTTTTTCGAGTGAGTTGCGGTAACGCAGCCGGAGGATGCCGTCCGTCAGGTTGCGCGCGGAGCCGTCCGGGGCGACGTCCACCAGCTTGGCGGTGAAATCGGTGTCCCTTGCGCTGCTGGCCACGTACAACACCACCTGCACGGGACCGATCACATCCAGGTCCCGATGCAGGGGACGCGTCGTGTATACCAACACGTCTTTGCGCTGCTCCACCTTGCGCTGGTCCATCGGCCCCCAGGGAAAAATCCTCGGGTTACAGCAGACGGCGCCGCCCACCGTCGGGACGGGGTCCTTCGGATCGAAGACGTACTGGTCCACGGCGGCGGAGTGCGGCGGCCGCTCGCTCAACAAGCCGTCGCCCGCCAGCGAATTTGCGTGCGCCCCGCTGTCCAAATAGAACTGCTTCGGCCTCGCGTCGCGCGGCGGCCAGTCCGTGTCTTCATGCCAGCGGTTGGCGCCCATCACGAAAACGCGCAGCGGCGCGGTCTGCTCGAGCTCGCTATCCTTACCGTGAAGCCACTGGTCGAACCACTCGAGCTGCAACCGCCGGATGGGAATCTTCGCATCCGGTCCAAAGTCGGTATTCGGAAACACGTAGGACATGTTGTGCGGCCACGGCCCGACGATGGTCCGGTTGCTGCCGGAAGTTCGCCGCAGCGCCGCGAACGCCTCCAGGTCGCTCTGCGCGAAATTGTCGTACCAGCCGCCTACGCTGAACACCGGAATGCGGATTTTGTCGATCGCCTCCTTCACGCTGATCCGGCGCCAGAACGCATCGAACGACGGATGCGCGACCGCGGCCCGGAACATCTCCGACGGCCATCCGGTCGCCGCCACGTCCGCGTTGCGCAGGGGCAGGTGCAGCACGAATCGGGAGAAGTTCGGAATGTATCCGGGTGCCTTCAGGTTCTCCGCCATCCAGAGCAGGCGGCCTCCCAGTTTCATCGCTCCACCGGTCGAGTAAAAGCGGTCGCGGTAGTCGTCGTAACCGGAGACCACCGGAAAGATCGCCTTCAGGTGCGGGTTGTTCGTGAGCGCCGCTTTCCATTGCACGATGCCCCTGTACGATCCGCCGATCATCCCGACCTTCCCGTCCGACCAGGGCTGCCGCGCGATCCAGTCGAGCGTGTCCGATCCGTCCTCGGGCTCCTGCATCAGGGGGTTGAACAGGCCCTCCGACTCGTAGCGGCCGCGTACGTCCTGAGCGACCACGGCGTAACCGTGCGTGAGAAATTCCAGGTAGGGTCCGGGCGCCGAGGGCTTGCCGTAAGGGGTGCGCTCCAGAATCGCCGGCAAACGCGATTGGCCGGGCGGCAGGAATACGTTGGCGGCCAGGCGCACCCCGTCGCGCATCGGAATCTGCACGTGGATGACGCGGAACGAATCCTTGCCCGCGCCGGACACACTGGCACAGCACGCAAGGATCAGCCAAGCGAATCGCACAGAACCTTCCAAAACCGGGACCCCGATTCTTCCAGGCGGTGATGCGCGCCTACGTGTGCGGCCCCCCGTTGTCCAACAGCCCTGCCCACCGCTTCCATCGATGTTAGCAAAATCATGTGCTCGAAGAGCGAAGCGCGCTCGGCGGGTCCGGCCGGGATGCGGATACACGCGTCCTCGGGGAGACGGGCCCATTCCGCGGATTCGGTTACCATCACCGGCTTGCCGATTCCCATCAGCCGAATGCCGATGCCGGAGGTTTCGCCCGCCGCCGGATACCGCACATTGATGCAGGCGTCCACGGCACTTGCCGCCATCCAGAATGCCCGCTCTTCGAGGAAGGGCAGCCGGACAATGCCTGGCGCTTCGAGCAGGGGCGAGGCGCACCGCTCCAGGTCGCTCGCAACGAACTCGCCGGCCACCAGGAGCGACGCCTTCTTGCATTCGCGGCGCAGGCGCCCGAATGCCTCCAGGACCGCGATCAGACGCTTGGACTCGCGCAGATATCCGAAAAGGCCGAAGACGTACTGGTCCGGGGCGAGCCCCAGGGATGCGCGAAAACGCATCGCCTCGGCAAACGACGGCAGCGCGGGCGCGACGAACAGGTGCGGGATCTCCACAATCCGCGCACCCGGAGCGTGCGCCGCCACCGTCCGCGCCGCCGCCGGATTGTGCACCACCACGGTTCGCGCAACTTGTGCCATTCGCCGCAGCAGCGGATATTCGAAGTAGCGCGGGTCGGAAGCGGAGGCCGCCCTACCCTTCCACAGCTCATCTGCCAGTCCGCGGTTCCATTCCCCGTAGTTGAAGACAAACTCCTCGATGTACGCCTCTTCGCTCAATTGCCCGAGGAGGAAATGATGCAGCACCGCATCGTGCAGCACGACCACTCCGGGTTGCTGCAGCGCCCGGCGGTAAATCGCGGCGTGCAGGCGGTTGTTGCCCAGATGGTACAACGGCGCATCGCAACCGTCCGGCGAAACCTCCACCGTGCCGTGCTTCCGCAACTGCGGGAGAAGGGCCGCGGCGTAATCCGCTACGCCGGTTCGGGCCGGCGGCAGCGGAGAAAAGAAACCAGCCTTCACGCCTTTTTCCGTTTTCCGAACAGGGCCGTTCCCACCCGTACACAAGTGGAGCCTTCTTCGATGGCCGTTTCCAAATCGTGCGACATGCCCATGGAAAGCTGCTCGACCCCGTGTTCGGCCGCCAGTTCGCGCAGGCGGCGGAAGTAGGGCCGCGACGCCTCCGGATCGTCCGACCAGGGCGGCATCGTCATCAACCCGAGCAGGCGCAGGTTCGGACATTCCCGCACCGCGCCGATGAGCGTCCTGAGTTCGGCGGGGCCGGCGCCGCTCTTGGCTTCCTCATTCGCCAGTTTTACTTCCAGCATCGCGTCGAGTTGCTTTCCTGCCTCGTTGAGCCGCCGCGCCAGGCGCGCCGAATCCACCGTCTGAATCGTGTGAAAGAGTTCCGCCGCCTTCCGCGCTTTATTCGACTGCAGGTGTCCGATCAGGTGAAATCGTGCATCCGGGAGGTCCGCCACCAGCGGCGCTTTGGTCTCGAATTCCTGCACGTAATTCTCGCCGAACTCGCGCATCCCGAGAGCGTAGGCGTCGCGGATCGCTTCGGCCGGAAACACTTTGGTCACCGCCAGAAGCGTGATACGGGTCGGATCGCGCCGGGCGCGTTCGCAGGCATGCGCGATCCGGCGGCGCACTTCAGCCAGGCGGCCCGCAAGTCCGTGGGGGTCTGCGGTCACGGTCCCAGTATGCCACGCGAATCAACCGTAACCACGGCGAGGCGCGCCTGGGCCGGACTGCGCACCCTCCTTCTGAGGAGCCTCGGATTACTCGACTTGCCTATTGTTTAACGAAGAATTCGTAGGCTCGCTTTTCGCCCGACCCGTCCTTCTCGCGCATCACAGTGGTTAGGATTCTGCCTTTGTCGCCCAGCTTGAATTCCCGAATAAGGGTCCTCTCACCGGAGCCGTCCTTCTGTGCGATCTTGAGTATCAGCCGATCTTCCCCGTACTCGTCCCAGGAAGCGCTCACCTTCGCCGGCTCGCCATCGAGTTGAGCTTCGTGCTCCACTCCGTCCGTGGTCAGTTCGAGCGGCTGATTTTCCGCCTTCGCGTCGGTGACCACGATCCGGATCGCCGGCTCGTTGTGCTCCATCTTGAAGACGAGCTTACTATCCTCGTCGTGAGCCAATCTGCTGCGCAGTGGATCCAGTTTCCAGGTGCCGCTGTAGTTTGGTTTGGACGCGCTCCACAGCAGGCTTGCACCCACAATAATAATCAAAGCCAGCGCGAATCTGTGCATGTTAGCCTTTGCGCTCCTTCCAGTACCTATCTTTTCAGGGTGCGGCTGAAACCAACATCCCAAAAAGTCATGAAATGGCAGCCAAACACCAACTCCTCAGTAGTTTGGCGCGAATGCTCACACCGCTGCCTTTTCCGGACCGTTTTCCGTGCGATTAGGGGATATTGCCGTCGCGGGCCGGCGGCTAGAGTGAAATCATGAGGGCAGTGCTCGGAGGTTTACTTCTGCTGGCGGCCATCGGAGAAACGCCGCTGGCGGCCGCCGAGTCCCATTTGCAACGGATCGACTCGGACCGCATCACCACGGCCGAACAGGCCGGACTCGCCAAAGGGAATGACAAGGGCGGTTTAAAGTGCCGTGTCGACGTCGTCAAGCCTAAAATGGGGCTCGACCTCGGTTTCCACACCGGTTATGTGATCGCGGTTCCGCTAAAGCAACTTGCGGGAGACGGCAACCGTCTGCATTCTCTAGTCAAGGTCACTCCCGACGACAAATCCGCCGGGCCCGTCTATTTCGCCACCGAGGTCTCGGTGCCGCCCATCGACTCCGGAGCCCGCGGCGACGTCGAGTTGCCCGGCGACTTCATCGTCGGCCCGGGCAAGTACCGCGTGGACTGGATGATTCGGGACGAATCCGGCCGGACCTGTTCGAAGGACTGGGATATCAAAGCCAAACTGCGCAAAGACTTTCCGCTTCACCTGCTCGCCGCCCCCGCCAATTCGGTGCGCGAAGCGACGAACGATAACTTTGCCGCGCTGCCCGAAGTGTCCCGGGACGGAGGACCGCTCCACGTCCGCGTGCTCGTGAACTTTGCGCCGGGCGATCCGAGAGCTTCCGCGCTCACCTCTCGCGACGTCCGCGCGCTGACGGCGATTCTCCGCGCCGTCGCCCGTGAACCCCGCTTCGGCCGGTTCAGCCTGGTCGCCTTCAGCAGCACTCAGGAACGCGTGTTTCACACCCAGAATGCCGCGGCCGGGATCGACTTCCCCGCTCTCGGCAAGGCGGTGAAGGAGCTTCAGATCGGCACGATCAGCTATACCCAGCTTCGCGACCCGAATAGCGCCACCCGCTTTCTTGCCGCCTTGCTGCGGAACAATCTCACCGGCCAGCCCCCGGTGGACGCCGTCGTCATTGTCAGCCCGCAGGTAATGCTCGACGACAAACCGTCCAAGGAACTGTTCGCGTCGGTAACTCCCGAGTCGCCGCCGGTCTTTTATCTCAACTACAACCCCGATCCGGTTTCCAATCCATGGCGCGATACCATCGCCGGCGTGCTCAAGATTTTCCGCGGCCTGCATTATTCCATCACGCGGCCGCGCGACCTTGGCTCCGCGCTGCGCGACATGCAGAGCCGGCTTCTGCGGCCTGGCGCTAGTTCGAACTGAGCCGCGCCTTTACCATGCGTGCCGCTTCGGACGGTGCGATGTCGACGCTCTGCCGCGTCTTGCGCTCCACAACCTCCACGACGTCGTTGGCGAGTTTCCTGCCCACCGTGATTCGGAACGGCACTCCGATCAGGTCCGCGTCTTTGAACTTCACTCCCGGCCGCTCGTCGCGGTCGTCCAGCAGCGCATCCAGCCCCAGCGATCTGCAGTCGTCGTAAATCGCACGCGCGGCCTCCGCCTGCGCTTCGTCGGAACTGTTGGCGGGCGTCACGATCACGTCGAAAGGCGCTATCGCGGACGGCAGGATCATCCCGTCCTTATCGTGAAACAACTCCAGTGCACAGCACAGCACGCGTTCGATGCCGATGCCGTAAGAGCCCATGATGGGCGTCACTTCTTTGCCGTCCGGGCCGAGCACGCGCAGCCCCATCGACTCGGAATACTTGTAGCCGAGCTTGAAGATGTGGCCGAGTTCCACCGTCTTGCGAACCTGTAGCGTCGCGCCGCAGCGTGCGCACCGGTCCCCAGCTTCCACCTGGCGCAGCTCCTGGATCTCGGCTTCGAAATCCTCGCCCGGCGTCACATGGCGCAGATGGTAGTCCGTCCGGTTCGCGCCGGCGATCATGTTGCGCCGGCCCTCCAGGGCGCGGTCCGCCAGGATCGTCATGTTGTTCACGCCTACCGGGCCCAGCGAACCGGCCTCGGCGCCGAACCACTGCCGGATCTCCTCCGGGTGCGCCGCGCGGAATTCGGGATCGCCCGCGGCCGACGCGAATTTCGTTTCACTCAACTGATGATCGCCGCGCAGCAGGACGAGCACCGGCTTGCCGTCCGCCACCAGCACCAGGCTCTTCATCTGGGAACTCTCCGGCAGACCGGTGAACTCCGCCACCTCCGCGATCGTCTTGCGCCCCGGCGTGTGAAACTCTTCCGGTGAAAGATCGCCCTCCGGGTCGGCGCCCGCCGGAGCCACCGGCAGCGATGTCGCCTTCTCGAGATTGGCGGAGTACCCGCAGCCGTCGCAGAAGGCCACCAGGTCCTCGCCCGCGTCCGACACCACCATGAATTCGTGCGACTGGCTTCCCCCCATTGCTCCCGAGTGCGCCTCCACCGCCGTGTACTGCAGCCCGCAGCGGTCGAAAATCTTGCAGTACGCCCGATAGTGCTTCTCGTAGGCGGCATCCAGGCCGGCATGGTCGATGTCGAACGAGTAGGAATCCTTCATCAGGAACTGCCGCACCCGCAGCAACCCGCTCTTGGGTCGCGGCTCGTCGCGGAACTTGGTCTGGATCTGGTACCAGATCTGCGGCAGTTGTTTGTAACTTCTCAGTTCGCCGCGGGCGATCGCGGTAACCACTTCCTCGTGGGTCATCGCCAGGCACAGGTCGCGGCCGAAGCGGTCCTTCAGCCGGAACAGGTTGTCGCCCATGATGTCCCAGCGTCCCGATTCCTGCCAGATCTCCGCCGGATTAAGCGCCGGCAGCAAAACCTCCTGCGCGCCGATCGCGTTCATCTCTTCCCGCACAATCTGCTGGATCTTTTGTAGCGACCGCTGAGCCAGGAACAGGTAGCTGTAAATGCCCGCCGAAAGCTGGCGGATGTAGCCGGCGCGCAGCAGCAGCCGGTGGCTCGCCACTTCCGCTTCGGCCGGAGTTTCGCGCAGCGTAGGAATGTACAACTTGCTCCACAGCATAGGTTTGAAGGAAAACCCGATTCTAGCATGGTAGAATTTAGTTCCCCCTTTATGAGAATTGCCATCGGCGCCGACCATGCGGGGTTTGCACTCAAAGAAAAACTGCGCGAGAAACTGGCGGCTGCCGGCCATGAAATCACCGACGCCGGAACCGGTTCGGCTGAGTCTTGCGACTACCCCGATTTCGCCCGCGTGGTGGGCAGCGAGGTAGCCGAGGGACGCGTGGAGCGAGGTATCCTGGTCTGCTCCACGGGAATCGGCATGTCCATCGCCGCCAACAAGATCGACGGCGTGCGCGCCGCGCCGGCCATTTCCGAGGATGAAGTGCGGCTTACCCGTGAACATAACGACGCCAACGTGCTCACGCTGGGCGCCAAATACCTGGACGAAGCGTGCGCTGCCAGCCTGGTGGACCTGTTTCTGAACACCGGGTTTTCGGGCGGCAGGCACGCCCGGCGAATCGCAAAGATCGGGCAACTCGAGCAGGGAAGCCGGGAACAAGGAGAAACTCGATAATGACGACGGCGGACATTATGGCGCGGCCCCTGGCCCAGGTCGATCCCGAAATTCACCAGGCTATCCAGCACGAGGTGGAGCGCCAGCACTCGCAGCTCGAACTCATCGCCAGTGAAAACTTTACCTCCGAGGCGGTGCTTGAAGCCACTTCCAGCGTATTCACGAACAAGTACGCGGAGGGCTATCCAGGCAGGCGTTACTACGGCGGCTGCGAGTACACGGACGTGGTGGAGAACCTGGCGCGCGACCGCGCCAAAAAACTCTTCAACGCGGAATACGCCAACGTGCAGCCTCACTCGGGATCGCAGGCGAACCAGGCGGCTTACGCGGCGGTCCTGCAGCCGGGCGACACCATTATGGGGCTGAACCTGTCGCACGGGGGCCACCTTACCCACGGGCACCAGCTCAACTTCTCCGGCAAGACCTACCACGTAATCCCCTATAGCGTGAGCCGGGAAGACGAGCGCATCGATTACGACGAAGTCGAGCGCCTGGCCCACGAACACAAGCCGAAGATGATCATCGCCGGCGCCAGCGCCTATCCCCGCATCCTCGATTTCGCCCGGTTCCGCCAGATTGCCGATGCCGTGGGCGCCATCTTCCTGGTGGACATGGCCCACATTTCCGGCCTCGTCGCCGCCGGCGTCCACCCCAACCCCTGCGAACACGCCGACATCGTCACCTCTACCACGCACAAGACGCTCCGCGGGCCCCGCTCGGGTCTCATTCTCGCCAAAGAGAAATTCGCCAAGGACATCGACAAAACCGTATTTCCCGGAGTGCAGGGCGGTCCGCTGGTGCACGTCGTCGCCGCTAAGGCCGTGTGCTTTCTCGAAGCCATGCAGCCTGGATTTGTCGATTACCAGAAGCGTGTCGTGCGCAACGCGCAGGCGCTGGCCGCGAGCCTCGCCGACGCCGGCTTCCGCATCGTATCCGGCGGCACCGACACGCACGTGCTGCTGCTCGACGTGTTCTCCAAAGGGTTGCGCGGCAAGGAGGCGGAGCAGGCCCTCGACCGCGCCCGCATCACCGTCAACAAGAACGCCATCCCGTTCGATGTGAATCCGCCGCTTAATCCGAGCGGCATCCGGCTGGGCTCTCCGGCGGTCACCACGCGCGGCTTCGGCGAGCCGGAGATGCGCCTGGTCGGCGAACTCATCGCCGAGGTGCTGAATAATATTTCCAGCGAACCGGCCCTCGCCGCCGTGCGACAGAAAGTGGAAACCCTGACTTCGCGGTTTCCGCTCTATCGGTGGAAGCTCGAACCGGTTCGAGCGTAGGAATGTCCCTCCACATCGTCATCGACGCCCGGCGTATTCGCGACTTCGGCATCGGAACCTACATCCGGAGCCTGGCGCATGCGCTGAGCGCGATCGACACCGAGGACCGCTTCACACTGGTGAGCGCCTTCGCCGACGTGCGCACCCTCGCCGGACTGCCCGAGCGCTTCCGCACCGCCGTCTACTCGCGCGACGACCACAACTATCTCGACCACTTCACCTTTCCGGCCTTCCTTCAGAGCCTTTCCCCGGACCTCGTCCATATTCCGCTGAACCGCGTGCCCCTGCTGATGCCGCGCCCTTATGTGGTCACCATTCACGACATGACCACCCTCCTCTACGAGGAGAAGAAGATCTCGGCGTTGCGCATGATGCTGCGACGGTATCGCTACCGCCGCGGCCTGCGCCGTGCCAACCGCGTCATCGCCGTTTCCGACGCTACCCGCCGCGATGTCGAGAACATGATGGGCGTGCCGCCGGAACGTATCTGCCGCGTCTACAATGCGCCCGATCCCGGGTTTCTGGCGCCTCCCGCCGAGGGACCGGAGGAGCAGGAACGCATCATGGAGCGCTACCAGATCAATTACCCGTTCCTCCTCTACGCCGGCAACATTCGCAAGCACAAAAACGTGCCGCGGCTGATCGAAGCCTTCGCAGTGGTTCACAATCAACTGGCGCTGCACCCCGTTTATCGCGACCTGCGCCTGGTGATCATCGGCGACACCATTTCCGAATATCCGGTGGTGCGGCACACGGTCATCAAGAGCCGCGTGGAGCAACTGGTGCGTTTCCTGGGCTTCGTTCCCTTTGAAACATTGCGTTGCTTCTACCAGCACGCCGCCGCCTTCGTCTTTCCCTCGCGCCATGAGGGCTTCGGCCTGCCGCCGCTCGAAGCCATGGCCTGCGGCGCGCCCGTCATCACCTCCAACGTCAGTTCGCTCCCCGAAGTGGTGGGGGATGCCGCCGTGCTGGTGAATCCGGAAAATGTTTTCGATATCGCGCGCGGCATCAAGGAAGTGCTGCTCGACGACGCCTTGCGAAGCGAACTCATCCGCCGCGGGCACGAGCAGACGCGCCGGTTCAGTTGGGAGCGCACTGCCCGCCAGGTGCTCGAAATCTACCATGAGGCGGTGAAAAGGTAACCAGCGGGTGGCTGCTTGCGCCTGGCTTTTTTTGGGAGAGGGGGATCGTTTGCGGAACGTTCTGTACGTGACTCTGTTTCTGGGTGTGTGCGCCACCGGAATGCGCGCTCAGGGAAATTACGAAGTGCAGGTATACGGATCTGCACTGGTGCCCATCGGCGCCACCATGGTGGAGAGCCACTCGAATTTCACGGCGAAAGGCGCCCTCGAACTGCCCGGCGGCACGCTCGCTACGCACCACGCCTTTCACGAAACGCTGGAGGTGACCCACGGGTTCAACGAGTGGTTCGAAACCGGGTTTTACCTGTTCAGCAGCATCCAGCCGGACGGCTCCTGGAAATTCGTCGGCACCCATATCCGGCCGCGCATCGCGATACCCGAGCGCTACGGCCTTCCCGTCGGCCTCAGCCTTTCTACGGAGATCGGCTATCAGCAGGCCAGCTTCGATCCAAACACCTGGACCTGGGAAATCCGCCCCATCGTCGACAAGCAGATCGGCAAGTGGTACGGCGCCTTCAATCCGACCTTCGAAAAAACGTTTCATGGCCCCTCCCGAAGCGCGGGCTATGAATTCAGCCCTAACGCCAAGGTGAGTTACGACCTGCTGAAGCGCGTCGCGGTGGGCCTGGAATATTACGGCGCTTTCGCTTCGTTCCGGCATTGGGAGCCCGTCAACCAGAGCGAGCAGATGTTTCTTCCCGCCCTGGACTTCGATTTCGGTCCGCGCTGGGAGTTCAACTTCGGCGTGGGCGTGGGCGTCACCCACAATACCGACCACCTGCTGATTAAGGCGATTCTGGGCTATCGTTTTGGGGGGAAGGCGTAAGCGCGCGCTTGCGCGCGTCCACCCAGGCGGGGAACACGGCGGGATTTTCGAGCCACACCAGCATCCACTGCGCCATCTCCTCCTTGTCCGCCGCCCGTTCGGGAGGCGTTCGCGGATTGCGCGCCAGAAACTGCGCCCGCTCGCGCGCGCCGATCGCTTGCCGCCGGCAATAGCGCGCGCGGTCCCGCTCGCCCGCGGCCGACGCCTCTTCGTAGACCTTCGCGAGTTCCCGCAGCGACTGCTCCAGTTCCTCGAAAGTATGCTGCCGGATTCCCGCGAACGGCTGCTCGAACGGCAGGCCGGTGGCGCGCAGCAGGTCGCGCAGATAGCTTTCCGATACGGGCGCCAGCCGCATCATCAGGTCGCCCCACACTTTTTCGGTGATGGCCGCCGGTTGCGCCGCGGCCAGGTAATCGCGCAAACCCTGCTTGACGGACTTACTTCGCGCGCCCACTGCGATACCTGGCGGTGGCGGCCTCATGCGCCTCGAGGCTGCTCGAGAATTCGTGCGTGCCCGAGCCATCCGGCTTGAGCACGAAATACAGCGCGTCGGTCTCCGCCGGGTCCAGCGCCGCGCGAATCGATTCCACTCCCGGATTGGCGATCGGTCCCGGCGGCAGCCCGGCGTGACGGTAGGTGTTGTACGGGTCCTGGCTGTTCAGGTCCGACTTGTAGATCGTGCCGCGGTAGCGATGGGCCAGCAGTGCGGCATAAATGGTGGTCGGATCGCAGTCGAGCTTCATGCCGATCTCGAGGCGGTTGCGAAATACGGCCGCGATCCGCGGGCGCTCCTCCGGCCGCTTTCCCTCCTTTTCCACCAGCGAGGCGAGCGTGATCGTGTCGTGCGGGTCGGCGTCCGTTTTCAGCCCGGTCCAGACCTGGCGGAATTTCGCGGTCATCAGCTCGCACAGCTCTCGCGGTGTGGTGGAGCGCGTCAGGCGGTAGGTATTCGGAAACAGATAACCCTCGAGGCTCGGGGCCCGCGCGTCCAGGTCGCGGATCAGTTCCGTGTTCCGCGCGGCGGCCACGAACTCGTCGGCTTTGAAGAGCCCCAGATGCTCCGCCTCCGCCCCGATATCGAACATGTTCTTGCCTTCGGGCACCACCAGTTCGTAATAGAAGATGTCGCCGCGCGCGATCCGGCTCAGAACCTCCACCGGGGTGGCGGCCCCCGTAAACCGGTACTCTCCCGCTTGCAGGAGCCTGCCCCGCCTGACGGCGCGCGCCAGCAGGAAATCCCACTCGCTGCGCACCACGCCGGCGGCTGCCAGCCGCTGCGCGATGGAACGCGCGGGCGAGCCACGCGGGATCTCCACGAAAATCTCGCTGCCGAATCCACGGTACGGAGACATCAGCCGGTAGCCCAGATAAGCAGCCAGCGCCAGACCGGCAAGCAGGAGAAAGCCGAAAAGCCGGAGGATCTTCTTCATAGCGAATCCAGATAACTCTGGAGCAGGATGACGGCGGAAAGCCGGTCCACGGCTGCCGCCCGTTTCTCGATGCTGATGCCGCTCTCCCGCAAAACGCGGCCCGCCTGCACGCTGGTCAGGCGCTCGTCCCAGAACCTCACCGGCAGCTTCAACCGGTGTTCGATGGCTTCGGCGAACTCGTGTACCCACCGCGATTGCCGGCCTTCGTTTCCGCCCATATTCACCGGGTTTCCCAGCAGGACCAGATGCACCTCGTACTCCCGCGCCAACCGCCCCAGCGCGTCCAGGTCCGCCCGCTTATTGGTGCGCACCAGGTTTGGCAGGCCTTGCGCCGTGATGCCCAGAGGATCGCTGATGGCGAGTCCAACACGTTTCTTTCCGAGGTCCAGGGCGAGGATGCGGGGCTTCAAAGGCGTCAAAGGTTCATTTCATTATAGCCACGCCGCCATGCTACATTCGGGGAAAGGGCCGTCTAAGGCCGTGGCGCTAGTTACCAATCCAACTTCCAATACAGCCGCAGCCGCACAACAGGCGCGGCACCTGGCGATCCCCATCGTCGCGCTGGGGGTGATTATCGCGATCCTGTACTTCGGGCGCGTCTTCTTCATCACGTCCATTCTGGCCGTCACCATCGCCTTTATCCTGGAGCCTTTTGTCGCACTCCTCGTGCAGATCCGCATGCCCCGCAGCCTGGCCAGCTTCGTAGTGTGCACGCTCGCGCTGCTCTTCATCTACATGATGGGCATGGGCGCCTACTCGCAACTGTTGGCCATCTACGAGCAACTGCCGAAGTACGGCGAGCGCATCGGCGACATCGTCGATACGATCCAGCAGAAGGTCCAGGCTACCGAGGAACGAACGTACCAACTGGTAGTGCCGGCGCGCCAGCGCCAGCAGGAGGAAGAACGCATTCGCGCCCAGCAACAGGCCGCCGAACAGGCGCGCAAAAAGAACCGCCGTGCCGCTCCATCCCCCGCAGTGACGCCCGAATTGCCCGCCCCCATCCCGGAAGTGCGCATTCACGAGGAAAACACGCCGATCGCGGACTACATTGCCTCGCGCCTGAGCTCCTTCTACCAGATCCTGCTGATGGTCAGTTTCGTCCCCTTTCTGGTCTACTTCATGCTGAGCTGGCGCGACCACATCAATCGTAGTTTTCTGCAATTCTTCCACGGCGAGGACCGGCTGGTGGCCGCGCGCAGCCTGCAGGGGATCGCCGAGATGGTGCGCGCCTTCGTGGTCGGCAATTTCCTCCTCGGGCTGCTGCTGGCTCTTCTCAGTTCCACCGCCTTCTGGCTGATGCGCCTTCCGTACCCGCTGCTGGTCGGGCCGCTGAGCGGATTCCTCAGCCTGGTACCCTATGTCGGCCTGCCCATGGCCATGATCCCGCCGCTGTTTACGGCGCTCGGCATCAACCAGGTGTCCACCTACGTGCTCGTCATGGCCGTGGTGTCGGTGCTCCACCTCGTCGCCATGAACCTGCTGTATCCCAAAGTGGTGGGTTCGCGCGTCCACCTGAACCCGCTGGTGGTGACTTTTTCGCTGATGTTGTGGGGGTTTCTTTGGGACGCGGCGGGGCTGCTGCTGGCAATCCCGCTGACCGCCGGGCTCAAGGCCGTGTGCGACAACGTGAAAGGGCTGCGGCCGATCGGCAAGTTTCTCGGCGACTGAGCGCATGAGCGAAATCCCGGAGCCCCGCCGCATTTTCCTCGAGAAGCTGAAGGAAAGGGCCCGCCGCCGCAAAGCCGCCGTCGTCTTCCCGGAGGGCAACGACCCGCGCGTCCTCGCGGCCGCGGCGCAACTGGCCGCCGGCCACTTCGTCAGTCCCGTGCTCGTGGGCCGGCCGCCCGCCTCCGCGCCCGCCGGCGTTCGCTTCGTCGATCCGGAGAGTTCGCCCGCGCTCCCCCGCTACGCCGCGCTCTACCACGAGCGGCGCCGCGCCAAAGGTGTCAGCGAGCCCGAGGCCGTCGCCATTGCCCGCTCGCCCCTGTATTTCGCGGCACTCATGGCCGGCTCCGGCGATGTGGACGGCTTCGTGGGGGGCGCCGTCAACAGCACCGCCGAGACGGTGCGCGCGGCCCTTCACGCCATCGGTCCGGACCCGCGCACCCCTCTCGTCTCCAGCTTCTTCGTGATGGGCCTTCGCGATCCGGATTTGGGCCACGGCGGGCTCATGCTGTTCGCCGATTGCGGCGTGGTCATCGACCCTTCGGCCGGGGAACTCGCCGGCATCGCCATCTCCACCGCCGCCAGCACCCGCGCGCTGCTCGAAACTGAGCCGGTGGTGGCGCTGCTGAGCTTCTCCACCATGGGGAGCGCGCGGCATAGGGAGGTGGATAAGATCGTCGAGGCCGTGCGCCTCATCCGTGCCCGCGAACCGCAACTGATCGCCGACGGCGAACTGCAACTGGACGCCGCCGTGTGCCGGGAGATCTGCGCGGTCAAGGCCCCGGGCTCCTGCGTCGGCGGACGGGCCAATACCCTGATCTTTCCCAATCTCGCGGCGGGGAACATCGGCTATAAGCTGGTGGAGCGGCTCGGCGGCGCAATGGCTCTCGGCCCCTTTCTGCAGGGACTCGCGCGCCCGGCCAACGACCTGTCGCGCGGCTGCTCGGCAGACGACATCTTTGCCGTTGCCCTGGTGACGGCGCTGCAAACGGAGCTTGACTGATGCTGCCCTTCCGCCTGGTCTACCACGAACTGTACGACCTGCATCTCGGCGCGCACGTCTTCCCGTCGAAAAAATACAAGTGGCTGCACGACCGCATGCTGCGCAGCCGCTTTGCGACGGCCGAGGACTTCATCGCGCCCGAGCCGGCCACCGACGAGGACGTGCTGCTGGTTCACGACCCCGCCTGGGTTGCCAAACTGCGCAACGCCACGCTCACCTACCAGGACGTGCTGCGCCTGGAGATTCCCTACTCGCGACAGATGGTGGAGGCCTTCTGGCTGGCCGCCGGCGGCACCATCCTGGCCGCCCGCCAGGCCCTTTCCAGCGGCATCGGATTCAACGTCGGCGGCGGGTTTCACCACGCCTTTCAGGCTCACGGCGAGGGCTTCTGCGCGGTCAACGACATCGCCATCGCCATCCGCCGCATGCAAAAGGACGGCTTGATCCACCGCGCCATGGTCGTCGATTGCGACGTTCACCACGGCAACGGGACGGCCGCCATCTTCGCCGGAGACCCCTCCGTCTTCACTCTCTCCATCCATCAGTTCAACAACTACCCGAGCGAAAAACCGCCTTCCAGCCTGGATATCCACCTGGCCGACGGCATTGGTGACTCGGAGTACCTCCACCGGCTCGGAAACGGCTATCGCGCGGCTTTGTCCATGTTTCAGCCGGAACTGGTGGTCTATGTGGCCGGCGCCGACCCGTTCTTCGAAGACCAGCTAGGCGGCCTCGCCATCACTTTCGAAGGACTCATGGAGCGCGACCGCCTGGTGCTGTGGAGCGCGCTGACACACGCCATACCGGTCGCCATCGTGCTCGCCGGAGGCTACGCCCAAAGCGTCGAAGACACCATCACGATTCACGCCAACACCGCCGCCGTAGCCAAAGACGTCTACCAGAAACTCCGCCCGCAAGCGGCCGGCTGACCCTGTTCGCCTACTTCAATTCCTTCAACTCCACCTTGCGAAACTCCACCGGGGCGCTCTCCGCCTGGAGCGAGATGTAGCCCTCCGTCAGAATCGTCCCGTCCTTCTTCACGGCCGGGTCGAAGTTGGTCACGCTGCCGCCGCCCACCTGCGGCTTTTCGTATTCCAGCACCTTCTTACCATTTACGAAGTGCCGGATCGCCTCGCCGCCGCGCACCTCCGCCTCCACCCGCACCCACTGGTCGCCGTCAAACGTGTCCGAAGTCGAGTTGATGCAATGCGTCGTCACCAGCTTTCCGTCCATCACGACGTTCGTTCCCGGAGTGCACAAGTTGGCCGTGGTCCGCTTCCCGGCGCCCAACCCGCCCAACAACTGCACCTCGATCGAGATCGGAAAGTCCTGGTCCTTCCCCATTGTTTCCGGAGGCTGGCAGTGCACCATGATGCCGTTGTTGCGCCGCGCCCAGGCAGGTCCTTCGGGCGCCTGCTCGCCAACAAACCGGTACTCCACCGCAATCACGTAATTGGAGAATTTTTTGTTGTAGAAGATGTGCCCGAACCGGTTGTTGAACTTGTCGTAGGCCTCGTATCCCACCTTCATCAGGCCGTTCTCGACGCGAAAGGTGTTCCCGAAATTCTCGCCCACTGGATAACCCGCGATCTTCACGATCCAGTTATCCAGGTTGCGCCCGTTGAAAAGCTGGATCCACTCCCCGCCGGATGGCTGAGCGTGGAGGGACATCGAGGACAAAATGGCAGCGAGGCAAAGTAAACGTCGCATGATGGCTCCTGGCACTTAGTAGTATCACACCCGCGCCGCAAAAACATACGGCGCCCAGGTATTCAGGGCTGCCGGGAAGCCAGGGCGGCGCGCACCGCTTCGAGGAGGCGATCGGCCGAAAAGGGTTTACGCAGGAAAATGGCCTCCGGATGCTTTACCGAAACGATGTTTCCTTCGACATAGCCCGACATGAAGACCACTGCGGTTTCGGGCCGGTGCGCCGCCAGATCTTCCGCCAGGAGCAATCCGTTCAGGTTGGGCATGATGATATCGGTCAGCAGAACGTGAACCGGTCCCTGGATGGTGGCCGCGATCTCCAGCGCGGCCGCCCCATCGGCCGCCTCGACGACGTTAAATTTCTGGTCTTGAAGGATTTTGCTCGCCATGCGCCGCAGAGGTTCATCGTCCTCAACCAGGAGGATGGTGACGGCTTGGGGAGAGGCGGTCATTTACATTTCTGGCCGTGGTGCGGCCCCGGCCCTCCGACAACAGGATGGTGTGCGAAAGAGCATGAGCAGGGAACAGCCAGGACCGCAAGTCGATAATGCGCCATGGCGTAGTTAACTTTGAAGGCAGGTTAGTAACCGTTAGGTACGGGCTAGGGGTATTTCCCGATGTCCTACCTCACCTTGAATTTGGAGGAAAGCGTGGACAACTGGTCGTTCAACGACGCCTGCTTCTTTTCCGGCGCCTTCTCGAAGTGCCTGCGCTTGGGCTCGGGTGCCGCCGCTTCCAGCGCCTTCATCGACAGCGCGATCCGTTTCGCTTTCGGGTCGGCATTCAGCACCTGCACCTGCACGATCTGCCCGACCTTCACCACGTCGCTGGCCTCTTTGACGAAGCGGTTGGCCAGTTCGCTCACGTGCACCAGCCCATCCTGGTGCACACCCACATCCACGAACGCGCCAAAACGGGTAACGTTGGTCACCACGCCTTCCAGTTTCATCCCCGGCTTGAGGTCCGCGATCTCCTTGATGTCGTCCCGCCATTTCGGCGCCACGAACTTGTCGCGCGGGTCGCGCCCCGGCTTTCGCAATTCCTCGCGAATATCCCCGAGCGTGTACATCCCCACCGTTTCGGTGGCAAAGCCCTCCAGTTTCACCCGCTCCACCAGGTCGGGACGGGTGATCAGTTCGGGTACCGACACGCCCAGAGACGCCGCCATTTTCTCGACCACGCCGTATGACTCCGGATGCACCGCCGTCATGTCCAGCGGATTTTCGCCCCCGCGGATGCGCAGAAAGCCCGCCGCCTGCTCGAAGGTTTTGGGGCCGAAGCCAGGCACCGCCGTGAGTTGCACCCGCGACCGGAACCTGCCCTTCGTATTCCGGTATTCCACGATCCTTTGCGCCGTCCGCTCGTTGATCCCCGCCACGTACCGCAGCAGCGCCCACGACGCCGTGTTCAGGTCAACGCCCACGCGGTTCACGCACGATTCCACCGTCGCTTCCAGGCTCTGCTTCAGCCTCCGCTGGTCCACGTCGTGCTGGTACTGCCCCACGCCGATCGATTTCGGGTCCACCTTCACCAGTTCCGACAGGGGATCCTGTAGCCGCCGCGCGATCGAAATCGCGCCCCGCACCGTCAGGTCCAGGTCCGGAAACTCCTGTCGCGCGATCTCCGAGGCCGAATACACCGAAGCTCCGGATTCGCTCACCGTCACGCTGAAGATCTTTTCGAGCCGCGCCTGCCGTAGAAAATCCTGGACCAGCGACGCCGTCTCCCGCGAGGCCGTTCCGTTGCCGGTCGCGATCGCCTGCACGTTGTGCTTCGCCACCAGCGAAGCCAGCGTCTTCACCGCTCCCGCCGTATCCTTCTTCGGCTCGAATGGGTAGATCACGGCGTGCTCCAGAAACTTCCCCGTGTCGTCCACCACTGCGATTTTGCAGCCCGTGCGAATACCGGGGTCGATCGCCAGAACCGTCAGCAAACCCGCGGGCGGCGAGAGCAGCAGGTTCTCCAAATTTTCGCGAAATACCTTGATGGCTTCTTCGTCCGAGCGGTCCTTGAGGTCGAGCCGCACCTCGGTCTGGATCGACGGGTTCATGAGCCGCTGGTAGGAATCGGCCGTGGCCGCTTCGAGGTGCGGTGTCCACTCGCCGGGCGCGCGCACCACCCGTGCCCGCAGAAACTCGAGCGGCTTCGCTTCGTCCAGTTCGATCTCGAAGCTGAGCACGCCTTCCTTGGCGCCGCGCCGGATGGCCAGCATGCGGTGCGAGGGGATCTTCGATGCCGGCTCGCTATACTGCGCGTACATCTGAAACTTGCCTTCCGGATCCGGCACGCCTTCGATGGCGCGGCTTACCACCAGCCCTTCCGCCATCATCATGCCGCGCACCGCTTTGCGGAACCCGGCGTTCTCGCTCACCCATTCCGCCACGATGTAGCGTGCGCCTTCGAGCGCCGCCTCCGCCGACTCCACGCCCTTCTCCGCATCCACGAAGGAGGCGGCCAGCGCGTCCAGCGGCGCCTCGCCCGCTTCCTGTTTCCACAGGTATTGCGCCAGCGGTTCGAGTCCCTTGTCGCGCGCCATGGAGGCCTTGGTGCGCCGCTTCGGCTTGAAAGGAAGGTACAGGTCTTCGAGTTCCGCTTTTTCGAGTGTCGCCTCGATCCGCGCCTTCAATGCCGGCGTGAGCTTGCCCTGTTCCGCGATGGACCCGAGCACGGTTTCCCGGCGTTCTTCGAGATCGCGGAAATACTCGAGCTTCTCCTGGATGTCGCGGATCTGGACCTCGTCCAGGTTGCCCGTGGCCTCCTTGCGATACCGCGCGATAAAAGGCACGGTGGCGCCTTCCTCCAGCAGCGCGATCGCCGCCGTCAGGCTTTTCAGGGAGATGTTGAGCAGTTTGGCAATGTGAAGCAATACCGGGGTGGGGAGGGTCTTCAATTCGGTCATGCGGGCATCTTCATGATGCCACGCTGCCGCTCAGGAAAGGTACTTTACGAACATTACGGAATTGCCGCGCTCGTTGTAGAGCAGGTCGTCCACCAGGTTGCGCGTCATCAGGATGCCGAAGCCCCCCGGCCGCTTGCCGGCTTCCGCCCGGACCTCGACGTGGTGCGTCGGCGAATCTTCTGGATTGGAGATGGCCGCGTGCGGAAGCAGGTCCATCGAGAAGCCCGTGCCGGGGTCGTGAATGTGCACGATCAGAGCGCGCGAAATCCGCAGCACCGAGACGCGCACACGCTTGCGCGGATCGGAGAGCCCGCCGTGCTCGATGGCATTCATCAGCAGTTCACGAAATGCCACGCACACGTCTTCGCGCACCGACGAGGGAAGGTTGTGCTGGAACTCACGCAGCGTGTGGGCGGTACGCTCCGCCGCCTGAAGTTTGCAGCGCACGTCCAGGGTGACCCACTCGGGACGCACCGAGAGGACGCGGATGTCGTCCTCCCAGGACGAAGCTTCGAGCGCCTGCTGGACCAGCTCCCCCACGGCAGTCGCCGGCAGCGGCTTGTGGAAGTAGGCATACGCGCGGTGCCGGATGGCCTTGGCCGCCAGTTCCGGATCCGCCTCGCCGGTGACGAAAACCTTCGCGTCCGGCTGTTTTAGGCGAATTTTACGCAACAAATTGAGCCCGCCCATGCCGTTCCGGCCCGGGCCGGCAAACACCACGTCCCAATGGGTCTGCCGTAAGCGCTGCAGCGCTTCGCTGCCGTCAAAGACGTTTTCAATGGTGCGATCGCCGCGACTCAAAAGCGTGTTGAGCTGGTCGTGGATTGCAGGGTCGGAGTCAACTACAAGCAGGGAATGGGAGTTCACACGCCAGCATCAGCATATCACGGTAGGGGAGCATCCGCGCTCACGGTAACTTTTGCAGGCAGGCGCGCATCTACCCCACTGATGGTGCATCTGCGATCGTTCGCCTGGATTCTGCTTGGCTCAGGCCTGGCATGCGCGCAAACCTATCCGCCCGGGGGCTATCCACCCGGCGGCGGCTACCCTCCAGGCGGCGGCTATCCGCAGACCTATCCCGGCGGATATCCCGGCCAGTATCCCGGACAAAACGGGCCTTCCATTCCGATCCCGGGCAGGCGCGGCAAACCCGATACTTCAACAAAAGCCGGAGAGCCCCTCCCCAACTTCCGCGGTTTCCTCAAGCAGATGGACGACAAGACCATCACCCTCGAACTGGGCGATCACCGCGTGCTCGATTTCAAACGCAACTCCAAGACGAAGTTCTTCAAAGAAGGCAAGGAGTTGAAGTCGCCGAAGTTCGCCCAAGGCGATCGGATTTCCGTGGAAGGCGAGCACGATCCCGCCAATGACCTGATCGCCGTCAACGTTTATTGGGAGATGGCGGCCGGGGACACGGCGCGCGACAAAGACGGAACCGTGGATACCTGGGCTGACGGTCCGGGAAAGCAAGACGATCCGGACCGGCCCCGCCTGGTCCGTGCCAAGCCTGCCGGAACGGACGCCAAGGACGAGCCGGCCAAAACCGAAACCGCCCGGGCCGAACCTCCGAAGACCGAAGAAGCCGCCCCGGCGCCCCGTCGGCCTGAGTATACGCCTCCCCCCGCCAAACCCGATCCCGACGATCCCGGGCCGCCCAAACTTGTACGCGGGCGGGCCGCCAATCCGTCGCGGGAACGTGCCGGCAAGGTTCCCGCCGAGCCCCCGCCGCTGCCCCTGGGCGATCTGCCGGTGAACCCGCCGAAGATTGCTGCCGCGCCGCCCATGGTGGAAGAAGATAAGTCTCCCGCCCTGCCCAAGACCGCGGACCTGATCCGCCGCGCCGCCGTCGCGGCCATGGACTTCACCGAGACCCTGCCCGCCTACGTTTGTCACGAAGTCATGACCCGCTACCAGAGCCTCACGCGGCCCGCGCGCTGGGAACCGCTCGATGTGGTCACCACCAGCCTGGTCTACGAGAACGGCAAAGAAGACTATCGCGATATCACGGTCGGCGGGAAACGGGTCAATAAGAAGATCGAGGAGATTGGCGGCGCCTGGTCCACCGGCGAGTTTGGCACCGTCCTCATCAATCTGTTCTCCCCGGCCACCGCGGCCGACTTCCAGTACCGCAAGGATTCCCGCATCGCCGGCATCGACGCCAAGGTTTACGACTTCACGGTTGCCCGCGAACGTTCCAACTGGGCGATCCGCGTCGAGTCTCAATCGTACATGCCGGCTTACAAAGGCTCGATCTGGATCGACCCGGCTACGGCCCGCGTCCTGCGCATCGAAATGCAGGGCTATGGCTTCCCCGAAGCTTTCCCGACCGATCACGTGGAGTCCGCCACCGAGTACCAGTACACGCGCCTGGGAGACGCGAAACAGTACCTGCTCCCGGTGCACGCCGAGACGCTAAGTTGCCAGCGCGGCAGCGACGCCTGCTTCCGCAACACCATCGATTTCCGGAACTACCACAAGTACTCCGGCGAATCGACAATCACGTTCGGACCGGAAAAGGAAAAATAGCCGTTTTCGGGCCGAATGATGCGGCCAAGGGAAGGCCGCCTCACGGTAAGGACGCGAATGAACAGTAGTTACTGGGCAACGCCCATCGCGAGTCGACGAATAAGTCACGCGGTGTTTCATCTGACCTGAAGAGCCTTAGAGGCTCTTGCGTTCATTGGCCGGCCAACTTCTTGTTCGCCGACCAATGCACGAGTGCCCGGCCACGTCTCCGACGGTCGTCTTCCAAGTCACTTGAGCGCATTGGCTCGTGAGAAGGGCTGTTTTCGACAGGAATCGTTCGTCGATGGGCCGCCGCCACACTCGCAAACGATGTGCGTGCGGAGTATGGTAATGAAACAGGAGAACTGAAATGCCCCTCCCCGAAATGAGTCTCGGCCCTTCGTTGCAGGTGTTTATTAGCAGCGCAACGAAGGAAATGGAACTGTACCGCGATGCTGCGATTAGCGCAATCCACAATCTTGGAATGCGTCACAAGAACTACAACGATTCTGGCGGCGCAGGATTCACCCAGGGCAACAGAACAATCTTCGAAATGAACCGTGACACAGCCCGCTAGCCATCCAGGGTTGCGGAAGCAACATCCCGAACTATTGCTTGCCCCGGATAAACTCATTATGGAATATGAATTCGAATGGGCCCAAGAGGCAGGACTGTATCTTTTCCCGTTCGTTCGTACCGATGATACAGTTTCAGCGGCAGTTGCGATCTGAAGATATCCACGCATGGCGAGATGAGACCAACATAGTTGGCGGAGACGATTGGGCGTCCGCCATCAGCGGCGCTCTTCAGATCACGGACGCAATGGTTCTGGTGCTCACGTCCGAAGCGGCCGTTTCTGAATGGGTCCGGAAAGAATGCCTGGCGTTTTTGGAAGCAGGGAAGAGGGTCATCCCCTATATCGTCGATCCGGGGCCTAAAGCGCACTTGCCGGACTATTTGTCAACCCTTCAGTACATTGACGGCACCGAAACCAGAATTACTCGTCCATGCCGGCCCGCCTGCGCATGCAGATCATAGCCCGGCACGGCGGCGACCCGTGGATTTCGAACTCTGGTGCCTGGCCGTTTCCGCGGTCAACGCCTGCGCGCCCGCGTCGCCTCCCACGAGAAGGTCCTTCGCGAGAAGGGAGTATCCGAGGACGCCGGCCCGACTACTGGGGCAGCGGGTCGCCGCGACTGATCGCGTAGGGATCGCCGTAAACCGCTTTGATGCGATCGTTGGCCATACCGCCCCAGATCATGAAGAACGTCCACTTGGGCTGCGATTGCAGCTCCCGAGGCGGCCGGCTTGCCGTTGGCAATCGTCAGGATCTCGGAATAACAGCGGTCGTCGAGTGAACGGTAGTTGTCGTAGCTCACCACGTCCACGTATTTTTGGCCGGGGAAGAACTTGCAGTTGGTCGTGTCTCTCGCCACACTCGCGGGAGCCGCGGCAGGCCAATCGATTACAGCGCCCAACCTCGATCCGGCCAGTTACTCAATAACCATCGAGAAACCGGGATTCGCCACCATCGCGCACGGGCCAGTTATGAGATGCTGGGTTCTTCCTACAGCCATCTTACACGCCCCCGGTATCTCTCGTCTTCGAACCCGGCCGCTGATCTAACCTTCTTCGTTACCCTGCCTCTTGCCCGGCTTTCGCGCTGCCTGCAGTGATTCCAGCCGTTCGGTAATGGAGTCCAGTTTTGCGGACATCGCTGCGATCTCGTCCCGTGTAGGAAATCCCAGCCGTTGCAGTGCGCCAACCACTTTGTCATCCAGCGCGGCTTCAGCCGCCTCCGGTGCTTGCGCCACCCTGTGGGTTAAGCCTTTTAGCTTGTCTCCAACCCCGCCGACAGCGTCACTCACCTCTTCGGCGGCCTTTTTACCTTGTTCGCGGAGCATCGGTTGGACTTCCCGGCCTTTGTCTACAAGGGCCTTGACCATCCGTCCGGTCTGTTCGCCGGCAACTGCCACCAAACCGACGCCCATATACCAGATGCCGCTCACCACCTCGCGTACCGGCGATGCCGCTTCAGTTGCTGCCTCAGTTGTGGTTTCCGCCGGAGATTCCAGCGGGTGATCCATCGCGCTTGTTCCCATTTCACTCCTCCAACGACTTCATTGAGGACTCGATCTCCTCCAGCCGGCGACGAAGCGCCGCCACCTCCGCACGGGTCTGCCGAACCACCGGAAGCCGCTCCACCACGCTTTCGATAGCGCGGTCTAAGCCGTGTCCAAGCTGTTCGAGGCTCCCCGTAACCACCTTTCCGCCGATCCGTATAAGGTAATGCAGTAAGTCCGACGGCAGCGATTTCGGCGTATGACTTTCTTCCGAAACCACCCTGGCCAGCGTTTGCGCAGTCACATCGGCCCCCGTGGCATTGTCGATGACGCAGATCTCCTCGCCACCCCGGATCCACGCGGCGATTTCCTCCAGTCCCACGTAGCGGCTCAGCGTCCCGTCATAGAGCTTTCGGTTTTCGTAGCGTTTGACGGTCCGGGGCAACGTTTTCAGTCCCGTCCCGTTTATAACGCATTGCGTCAAAAACAGCAACCCCAACCGCGGGCGAACCGGTTCACATCATCCGAAATATTTTAAATTATTGAAATAAAGCGAGTTATCACTCGTTAACCAGAATTCTTGAGGCCGGTTTCCTGGCCCTGTATGTCATGCTCGGATCGCGGGCACCCGTCTGAGTCGGACGGGTGCCCCTCCGTATTTACATCGATATCCAAAGGAATCCCGTCTGAGTGAGACGAAAATGGCGAACATAGATCTGCAGTTGACCGGTGCCGCGGAAGGCGATCTGGAAATCGGAATGTTCTTAGGACAGCAGCGAGCGTTCGGCCTGGTCGCCGGACGATGCTCGGCGGCACAGGCCACTTGTCTTCGCGAGATTCGCGACAAAAAGCTGTACAAAAACCGTTGCCCGGACTGGGACCGGTTCTGCACCGAGTACCTGCACATGGCCCGCAGCCACGTGCATCACATCATTGGCCTGCTCGACGAATTCGGGCCCGGCTACTTCGAGTTAGCCCAACTTACCCGCGTCTCGCCCGAGACTTACCGCGCCATCCGGCCTTCCATCCAGGATGGTTCCCTGCACCTGGACGGCGAAGCCATCGGCTTGATCCCGGCCAACACCGCGCGTGTGGCGGCCGCCGTCGCCGCCATGCGCAAAGCCGGGCGTCCGCAGCCGCCCAAATTGACCGACCGGGAACGCCTCGCGCAACTTGAACAAATTTGCGCGGATGTGCTCGAGCGGTTTGGCAGCCTCGCCGGAGCCCGGCCGCTGCGTCACGAACTCGCCGAAATCCTGGTCCGCCTCCAGACCGGACTGGACCGCATCCAAGAGCGGATCTGATTCATCAAACCGAAACCCGCCCGGTAGTTAGCCCGACCACTCCTGCCGCAGGCGAGCCATGAACCCGGGCGCGTCGTCCACCTGGAGCAGAACCGGCTCGGCGCCATTGGCACGCGGCAGGAGAACCAGCCGCGTGCCGCCTGCGCGGTAGAGGCGGACCGTTTGCCCGCCCTGCACGCGGAACCAGCCGGACTGGTAGTGCGTGTTGGCGAAACCGTTGGTGCGATCTACGGGACGCCAATCCGGGTCGGAGGAGAGATCCACAATTCTCACTCCCGCAAGGTCGACCGAGCCGGCCGGAAGAGTCACCGGATAGAAGCGGTCGTCGATGCGGAGCGATGCGCGGCTCAGCGTGTAGCCGGGCGGCCCCGGGGCGTAGAGCATGGCGAATGCGGCCACTCCGATTCCCAGAATCGCGAGAGCCGCCACCGCCAGGAAAATGGCGTTGCGGGCCCGCGTCGATCCCGCCGGTGGTTCACCGCCGCTCGAAGCGGGGACCGCGAGCGCCTCGAGAAAGCTCTCCGGATCGTCGGGACTTATGACCACCGGGCGTGAGTCGGTAAGCAGCACGACCGCATTGCTCCGGTTGGTCACATACCATCGGCACGTACCCAGCCCGGTAGTGCGGAAGATGCCGTAGTAGCCGAACAGGCCGCCATTGCCCCACAGACGGATGGCCCCGGCAAGATCGTCGCCCTGCGCCTTCCGCGCCGAACGGATGACGGATCGCGGAATGCGCACTGCGCCTGCGAGCCGCCGCACCCGCAGCGCATCGGGCAGGACCTGGTAACCGCGTGGGGAGAACGCAAAACAGAAGAGTACGAGCAGCACGCTCGCGCCGAGCACCCAAGCATTCCCGGTCGCCGCCGAGACAACCACCAACATGCCGCAGAGGACGGCCGAAATGATCTTGGAGGTCCGATCGTACGCGGCGCCGAATTCCGACGCGTGATTCGCCAGAACCATATCCGAGCGACATTGTAAATCGGCGCGCTATGGAAAGCAGCCTTTGGCCGCGTCATACTCGGCGGCGGTCAACTGCAAACGAACCGACTGGAACTTGCCCTGCGCGTCCAGGATCACCTGCGCAGTGGGCGGGTCCTTGGCATTGTTGACGACCAGGGTGAACTGGCCCGGCCGATAGATTCCCAACTTGCCCTTGCCGTATTCCTGGCTGCCGAAAAAGTAATAAATCACCACCGGCCCGACCTTGGGCAGTTTCTCCGATTTCCAAAGATAGCGGCCGCAGGTCACGTCCTCCTTATTCAGTTGCCGTCCTGGACGGGAGAGGTGAAGGGCGTTCTCGCCGGTCAGGGGGTAGTCCGCCGTCTGGCCCAGCACGGCCGCACCGCACACTAGAATAATCCACCAGCGCATCGGACCTCCGGGTGGTATGACACCGCGCACGCGGCGGAAGTTCCAAACCGGGGCAGTATCCTTGCCCCGCTGCCTCGGCCCTGCCGATTGTCAGCGGGCGGCCGCAGCCTTTAGCATTGGGAACATGTTCCGGGAGCGACTCGAAGAGGAATTTGCCGCGCGGCGCGCCCAAAACCAGCGCTACTCGTTGCGCGCCTTCGCGGCCCCAGCATTCGCGCGTGGGCAAAGAAGCTCGGCATGACGGCCCGGCGCCCCCGCAGGCGCCCGACTTCGTGCAGCTCTTCATCGCGGTGGACGATGTTGCGGCGGCCGTCGAGCGCGCGCAGGAACTGGGAGGGAAGGTGCTGATCGCGCCGGTGACGCTTCCGGAAGGCGACGAGATCGCGGTCCTGCACGACCCGCAGGGCATGTCGTTCGCGGTCTGGCGCAAGCGAAAATAGAGGGATGGCACTCGAATTCACCCAATCCTGCCTCACCGACTCGCTGGCCATTTTCCGCCACTACAAGAAACTGGGCGAGCGCGCCATCGACCAGCTTTCCGACGAACAACTGTTTGCGGTGCTCGACCCGGAGATGAACTCGATCGCGCAGATCGTGAAACACATGGCCGGCAACATGCGCTCCCGCTGGACCGATTTTCTGAATTCGGACGGCGAAAAGCCGGATCGCATGCGCGATTCCGAATTCGTGGAACCGCCGCCAACCCGGGAGGCGGTGCTCGCGATGTGGAACGAAGGCTGGGGGCTCGTGTTCGGCGCGCTCGAACCGCTGAACGACGCGGATCTCGGCCGCACCGTTTACATCCGCGGAGAGGCGCACTCCGTGACCCAGGCGATCCACCGCCAGATCGCGCACTACGCCTACCACGTCGGACAGATCGTCCTGTTGGCCAAACACTTGTCGGGCGCAAGCTGGAAATCCCTCAGCATTCCGCGGAATCGTTCCGCCGATTTCAATGCGAAGGTTGCCGCCGGGGAGGCGAGCCAGCGCTAGTCCGGACTTTGCCGGTGCCGCAGACCGTTACGAATGGCCTGCGCATCCTCCTCGCGGAAGGTAGTTTCGCGCGTGGATACGAGATCCTTCAGCGATTCGGACGCGCGCGCCAGGCCGGCGCGACCATGCTCGGTGGTGTGCGCGAAAACGTGATACAGTTCGTGCGCCACCACTCGTCCCAGCGCCAGGCCCAGCACCTGCTGGATGTCGTGGCTGCCGGCCGGAAGGTACGCGAGCGCCTGCCGCACTTCATCGCATTCGATCTCGCTGTAGGGCAGAACACGGCCGCGGGAGACGCGCGTTACTCCGAGCGCGGTGCTCTCCCCGGGGATTGCCAGGTTGCTCACGGCCCACCGCCAGCCTTCGGCCCGGCATTTTCCCTTGAAGCGCAGGACCACCAGGTCGGCGAAGGACAGATCGCCCCGGTTCTCACTCTCCATTTGCCAGGCGAGCGTGACACCGGCTGGCCGGAGCAGCTTCTCCACTTCCCGTTTCATGCTGGCGACAGCCGCCGTCCCGGGAACCGCGTCGAAGCGCATGAAGACGGCTATAGGCGCCGCAGGTTGGCAGAGGGCGGGCGTTGCCGGAAGAAGTATCCCAAACGCAGTGAAGAGCAGAACCTTTTGCACACGCGTTTCCTGTGGAACAAAACTTTGGTAGATCCTATCACAAATATTCAGTGAGTGAACGCGTAGGCGATATAGTTGACCGCAATGCGCAGGCCCATATCGGAAAAGCGCGCCGGGTACTGCGGGCGGTCGGCCCATTCCCAGGAATCGCCGAGGTCCACATTGAAGCAGATGGCGACCATGATCCGTCCGTAGTCGTCGTAGATGGCGCGCCACTTGGCCCCGACGCCGCCTTTTTCGTAAACCCGGCCGGAATACAGGTATTGGGCACCTGGCACCTGATAGCGATTGTCGAGATCGAAGATCGCGTGGAAGATGGGATCGTCGTCCGGGATGTCGACGACGGGCCGGTCGGGGAACACTTTCTTCATCCCGTCCATGAAGAAGTCCCATTCCTGCTGGCCGTGGAAATCGTCGACCATGAAGAATCCGCCGCGCAGGAGGTATTCGCGCAGGGCGCGCGCCTGCTGGTCGGTCAGCGCCCAGTGCCCGACTTCGACGCCGTAGAGCCACGGCCAGTCGAACTGGTCACCCTCGTCGAGATTGACGGGTTGCTCGACGGAGCGCACGTGCAGGCGGGTAAGCCGCCTAATGGCGACGGCCACGTGGCGGTCCGAACGGGGGTAGTCGATGGCCCAGTGGGAGGCGCCTTCGCGCCAGTCGTCGCCGTAGCGGATGCCCCAGCCGTTCCACGGATACATGAGCCGGGCGAACACGAACTCGGTTTTTTCGTTCCAGTCCGGCGGGCGCGGAACGCTGTAGTATTCCACCGGCTGAAATTCCCGGAAGGGGCGCTGGAGAGCGAAAACGACGCTCAAGAGCGCAAGCCCCGCGGGAATAAGAATTAGTGCGCGGCGCATCAATGTGTCATCGCGTAAGTAATGTAGTTTACGGCGATGCGTATGCCCAGAGCCGAGTACTTCTGCGGGTACTCGGGATTATCTGCGTGTTCCCAGGAGTCGCCCAAGTCCATATTGAAGCATATGGCAACCATGACGCGGCCTTTGTCGTCGTAAACGGCCCGCCAGTGTTCCACCGCGCCCCCGTCCTCGCACTGCTCGCAGGGCCGGCCGGAATAAAGGATTTGAGCGCCGGGCACCTGGTAGCGGTCGTCCAGGTCGTAGACGACATGGAAGATCTGGTCGGAATTGGGCAATTCCACGATGTCGCGGTCCGGGAAGATCTTCTTCAAGCCGCGTTGGAAAATTTCCCACTCGTAGTTGCCGTGGAAATCGTCCACCATGAGAAATCCGCCGCGGAGGAGGTATTCGCGCAGCGCGGCGGTCTGCTGGTCGGTGAGATCCCAGTGGCCGACCTCGACGGCGTAGAGCCAGGGCCAGTCGTAATGGTCGCCGTCCTCCACGTTGATGGCCTGCTCGACGGAACGGGCGTGAATGCGGGAGAGTCGCCGCAGCGCCAGCATCAGGTGACGGTCCGAGCGCGGGTAGTCCATAGTCCAGTGCGTGTAGCCCTGCCGCCAGTCGGCGCCGTAGCCGCCGCCGCGGCGCCGTCCGCCAAACCCGAAGCCGGACTGCACGTTCGGATACATCAGACGCGCGAAAACGAATTCCGTTTTCTCCTGGTAGTCGGGCGGGATGGGGAAGGTGTTGTATTCGAAGGCGGGATATTCGCGCCAGGGCTTCTGGAAGTTCTGCCAGGCCAGGAGGAGCGGCAGGCAGAGAAGTGCCGCCGCAAAGAAGCCAACTTTTACCCAGCGCATCCGAGGTGCCTTGGCTTGAGGATAGCACGCGGTCTCAAAATTACCCGAGCGAGCGGACGGCGTGGTAGCCGCACATGCCGTGCACGCCGCCGCCGGGCGGAGTGGAAGCCGAACAGAGCAGAACTCCGGGAAGCGGCGTGCGATAGAGGCGTGGAGTGGGCCGGAAAAGGATCTGAGAGAGCGTGAGAGCGCCGCCGCCTACATCGCCGCCGACCAGGTTGGGGTTGCGCCTTTCGAGTTCGGCGGGTCCCATGGCGTGGCGAGCGAGGATGCGGGAGGCGAAGCGGGGCGCGAAGCGTTCCACCTGCGCTTCGATGGCGCCGGACATGTCCACGGTGGAGCCGTTGGGGACGTGGCAATATGCCCAGGCGGTGTGTTTGCCGGCGGGAGCCCGCGTGGGGTCGAACGGGGTGTGCTGGGCAAAAAGGACGAAGGGGCGTCCGCGAAAACCGCCTTCCCAGGCGGCGATCTCTTCGAGCGTTCCGCCCAGGTGCAGGGTAGCGGCCCGGTCGCATTCGCGGGCGCGCCAGGGGACGGGACCGTCGAGCGCCCAGTCCATTTTGAAGACGCCGGAGCCGTAGCGGTAGCGCGCCAGAGAGCGTCGGTAGGCGGCGGGCAGGCGGTCGCCCGCGAGTGCCGCGAACTGCCGGGGAGTCACGTCGCAAAGGACGATGGGCGCGTCCGGGAGAGCGGCGGCGCGGGCGCCGGTACGGATCGCGCCGCCGAGCGATTCGAAGTAGCCGGCCAGTGCTCCGGCGAGTTTCTGCGCGCCGCCCCGCGGGAAGGGCCAGCCGCGAGTGTGCGCGGCGACGCCCATAACCAGGCCTATGGCGGCGCTGGCAACCGAATCGAGCGGCATGATGGAATGCGCCGCCATGCCCGCGAACAGGGCGCGGGCGCGCGGGCCGCGGAAACGCGACTCGGCGACGCCGCGCGCCGAACGGATGGCGCTGAGGCCGAAGCGCGCCAGCAGGACCGGGTGGCGCGGAATGCGGATGGGCGCAAGCACGTCGTGGCGGAGTTTGTCCCAGGAAGCGGCGAGCGGTTCGAAGAGGGCGCGCCAGGCTTCGCCGTCGGGCCCGAGATTGGCGGCGGTGGCGCCCAGGGAACGCTCGAGCACGATCGCGCTACCGTCGTCCAGGGGATGGGCCAGGGGCGCATCCGAGTGCACCCATTCGAGACCGAAGTCGCGCAGGGGAAACAGCTCGAAACAGGGCGAGCAGGCGGCCAGGGGGTGGATGGCGGAACATACGTCGTGAACGAAGCCGGGCAGCGTCAGCTCGGCGGAGCGCAGGCCGCCGCCCGATTGCGCGGACTGTTCGAGAATCTCCACCGAACGGCCGGCGCGGGCCAGCAGGATGGCCGCACTCAGGCCGTTCGGGCCGGAGCCGATGACCACCGCGCGTTCCTTCGACGTGGGCACAACCTTTGGATATTGTAGAAGAGATGCAGATCAAACGGCTTGGAAACAGTGATATGGAACTCACTCCCATAGGCGTCGGAGCGTGGGCGATGGGCGGCGGCGGATGGGCCTTCGCCTGGGGACCGCAGGACGATGACGAGTCCGTGGCGGCCATCCGCGAGGCGCTGGATGGCGGGGTGAACTGGATCGATACGGCGGCCGTGTACGGGCTCGGCCATTCCGAGGAGGTCGTAGCGCGGGCGTTGGAGGGCCGCAGCCGTAAGCCCTTTGTGTTTACCAAGTGTGAGCGCGTATGGAACGAAAAGCGGGAGATCGGCAAATCGCTGAAGGCGGATTCGGTGCGCCGGGAGTGCGAGAACAGCCTGCGGCGGCTGCACGTGGACGCCATCGACCTGTACCAGATCCACTGGCCCGAGCCGGACGAGGATATCGAGGAGGGCTGGACGGAGCTGGCCAAACTGCGGGAACAGGGCAAAGTGCGGTGGATCGGCGTTTCCAATTTCAACACCGGGCAACTGGAGCGCTGCCGGAAAATCGCGCCCATCACCTCGCTCCAGCCGCCATATTCCGCCGTTTCGCCGGAGATTGAACGGGAACTTCTGCCATATTGCCAACAGCACGGCATCGGAGCGATCGCGTATTCGCCGATGAAATCGGGACTGCTCTCGGGAGGCATGACGCGGGAGCGGGTGGCGGCATTCCCGCAGGACGATTTCCGGAAGCGCGCGCTCGCCTTCCAGGAGCCGAACCTTTCGCGCAACCTGGAATTGGCGGAGGTAATGCGGCGAATCGGCGCGCGGCACGGCAGGTCGGCGGGAGAGACCGCGATCGCCTGGGTTTTGCGGCACCCGGCGGTGACGGCGGCGATTGTGGGCATGCGGTCGGCAGAGCAGGCCCGGGGCGTGCTGGGCGCGCTCGAATACCGTTTGACCGCGGAGGAGATCGTGGAGATCGACGAGGCCCGGCGGGCAGGCTCGGCCAGCTGAACGAACGTGCGCGTCCGCTTCCGGCGCTGCTATAATGTAGTGGTTCTGCCCGACATTCCAGGTGTGTCCTTATGTTCCTCAGTGTCAAAGAGATGGAGCGGCGGAAGGTTCGCTTCGACGAAACCCTGGCTCCGGGTGGGATCGATTTTTCGGTAGAAGAGCTGGAGCAGGCTACTCCGCTGCACGCGCAGGGTTCCGCGGAATTGATAGCGCACGCAGAAGGGGAACTGCGGATTGAGGGGCGGTATACCGTCGAGATGACGGCGCAGTGCGACCGCTGCCTGGGACGGGCACGTTTTCCGCTCGACGCCCGCTTCGACCTGTTTTACCGGCCTGCTTCGGCGATCGCGCGCGATGAAGAGGTGGCGATCGACGAAGGCGAAGCGGAGATCGGATTTTATGAAGACGGCGGCCTCGAACTTGAGGACGTGCTTCGCGAGCAGGTGCTGCTGGCGCTGCCCATGCAGCGGGTTTGCAGCGAGACCTGCAAAGGGATATGCCCGGTATGCGGCAAGAATCGGAACGAGACCGACTGTGAATGCCGTCCCGTAGACGGCGGCGACCGGTGGAACGCCCTGAAGAATCTGCAAAGCAAGTAGAATTTGTTAGTTGCGGTCCGGAAACGCGGACGCGAACAAGAGCGAAGGAAGAGATATGCCGAATCCCAAACGTAGACACTCCCAGCGGCGGACGAGCAATCGCCGGGCGCACGATGCGCTGAAGGCCGCCGGCCTTTCCGAGTGTCCCAACTGCCACGAGCCGAAACTGCCGCACCGCGTATGCCCGCACTGCGGACAATACAAGGGCCGCGAAGTTGTCGAAGTCGAGCAGGAGTAAACTCATCCCCACATGCTGACCATTGCCGTAGACGCAATGGGCGGGGACCACGCCCCCAAAGCGGAAGTCGAAGGGGCCGTCCGAGCCGCCAGGACGCTTGGGGTCAAAGTGATTCTGGTAGGCCAGGAGGAACTGGTTCGCCGCGAACTCGCACAGCACGACGGGGCGCGTCTGCTGCCCATCGACGTGGTCCATGCCCGGGAGCGGATCACCATGGAGGACAGCGCCGCCAAGGCGGTGCGCACCAAACGCGAAAGCTCCATGCGGATCGCCTCGCGCCTGGTGCGTGACGGCACGGCGCAGGGTTTCGTGTCCGCCGGCAATACCGGCGCCCTGATGGCCACCGCCAAGATGGTGCAGGGCGTGATTCCGGGAGTGGACCGTCCGGCGCTGGCCGGCGTCTTTCCCACGGTGGTGAAGGGTTCGCCGGTAGTGGTGGTCGATGTCGGCGCCAATGTCGATTGCTCTTCCCGCATGCTGGCGCAGTTCGCGGTGATGGGGGAGATCTATTCGCGAACCATTCTGGGGCGTCCCAAGCCGCGCGTCGGCATCCTCTCCATCGGGGAAGAAGACCACAAGGGCAACGAGATGACGCGCTCGGCGGCGCCGCTGCTGAAAAGCCTGAACCTCAACTTCATCGGCAACGTGGAGGGGCGCGACATTTACGGCGGCGAAGTAGACGTGGTGGTCTGCGACGGCTTTATCGGGAACGTGGCGCTGAAGGTCAGCGAGGGCCTGGTGGACATGTTCCGCCACATGCTGCGCGAATCGCTTGAAGCGACGATCTCCGGCAAGATCGGCTACGTGCTGGCGAAGAACGCATTCGGCGATTTCAAGAAGCGGCTGGACTATTCCGAGTACGGCGGGGCGCCCCTGCTGGGCGTGCGCGGCGTGTGCATCATCTGCCACGGGCGGTCGAACGCGAACGCGATCAAGAACGCGATCCGCGTGGCGGCGGAGTTTTCCGAAGGGCAGATCAACCAGCGGATCGAAGATGAACTGAAGCAGTCCAGGGCCGAGCGGGTGGCCGCCGCCCGGGAAGAGTAGCTTCACCTCTTGCGGGAGGCGCGGATGAGACTCATTTTCAGGGCGATATTGCTGGCGGCGTTGGCGGCGGCGGCCGCACCGGCGCAAACGGCCCACGTGGCCTGGACGGTTACGGCTGAGCAACCCGCGGCGCGGCCAGGCGGCACGGCACTGCTCAAAGCGGTGGGCCGTATCGACCCGGGCTGGCATCTCTACTCCGGAAGCACAGCGGCGGGCATTCCCACGTCGTTCCAGGCGGGTCCGCCCGAATTGGTGGAGGGCGTGCGGTTGTTTCAGCCACCCCCGAAACGGGCTTACGACGCGAACTTCGAAACGGACACTGAAACCTACGAAGGCGAAGTCACGCTGCTGCTGGAGATCGCGGTAAGCAAGGACGCGACCGCCGGTCCGGCGCAGATCGAGTTGAAGTCCCGGTTCCAGACCTGCACCGAGACGCAATGCGTGCCCTCGCGGTGGAGCGGGACGGTGGCGCTCTCAATCGATCCCGCGGCGCCGGCGGCAGCGGCCATACCGGCGGGGTTTGCCGAGGCGAAGGCTCCAACGCCGGGCGCGACGCCCGCCACGGCGCAGACCAGCCAGGGTCTCGGCGGGTTTCTGCTGGTGGCATTCGGGTTCGGCCTGGCCTCGATCTTCACCCCGTGCGTGTTCCCGATGATCCCCATCACGATGTCGTACTTTCTGAACCGGCAGTCGGGCGGCAAGGCCGACAGCGTGGCGCAGGCGGTGGTGTTCTGCCTGGGAATCGTCGTGCTGTTCTCCGGGCTGGGCCTGGCGGCGACGGCGCTGCTGGGACCGTTCGGCGTGGTGCAGTTGGGATCGAATCCGTGGGTCAACGGGTTCATCGCGGCGCTCTTCATCGCTTTCGGACTGAGCCTGCTGGGAGCCTTCGAGATCACCATCCCGTCGTCGATTCTGACGCGGCTCAACCGGTCCTCGGAAAAGGGCGGCTTCGCGGGGACCCTGTTGATGGGGCTGACGTTTTCACTCGCGTCGTTTGCGTGCGTGGGTCCGTTCGTGGGCACGCTGCTGGCCGCTTCGGTTTCCGGCGGCGGGTCGCGGCCGCTGCTGGGCATGGCGAGTTTCGCCTCGGGGTTGGCGCTACCGTTCTTCCTGCTGGCTCTGTTTCCCTCCTATCTTCAGCGCATGCCGCGCAGCGGGGGCTGGATGGCGCGGGTGAAGGTGGTGATGGGTTTCGTGATCCTGGCGGCAAGTCTCAAATACCTGGCCAGCGTGGACCAGGTGATGCGCTGGGAGTTCCTGACGCGGGAGCGCTTTCTGGCGGTGTGGATCGTGCTGTTCGCGATGGCCGGGCTGTACCTGCTGGGCTTTCTGCGCCTGGAGGGTATCAAGCCGGACGACCGGCTGGGCCTTGGCCGGCTGCTGACGGGGATTGCCTTTCTGGTATTTGCGATCAGCCTTTTTCCGGGCATGTCCGGCGGGCGATTGGGTGACCTGGACGCGTTCGTGCCCCAGCCCGCGGCGGCCGCGGGGGGCGGCGGATCAGCGAGTTCCGGCCTGGTGTGGATGAAGGACCAGTATCGCGAGGCCCTGGCGCGCGGGCGTCGCGAAGGCAAACTGATTTTCGTCAATTTCACCGGGTATGCCTGCGCCAACTGCCACTGGATGAAGGCCAACATGTTCACACGGCCGGAGATTGCCGCGCTCATGCAGGGCTTCGTGCTGGTGGACCTTTACGGCGACGGCAACGATGCGGCATCGGAAGAGAACCAGAAGCTGCAACTGGCCAAATTCGGCACTATCGCGGAGCCTTATTACGCCATCATGGACGCCGACGAGAACGTGATTGCGACGTTCCCGGGGCTGACCAAGAATCCGGCCGAATTCATGGCGTTTCTCCAGAAGGGGCAGGCGCCCGATCGCCCGGCATCGGCCACCGAGACAATGGCGGCCGCTCCCGCTCCGGCGCCGGCCGCTCTCGACGCTGCCGCGGCAGCGGAAAGTCCCGGCCTGCCGCGCGCGACCAGACTGGACGGCTCTCCCCTCGACCTGGCCGCGTTTGCCGGCAAGGTGGTGGTGGTGAACTTCTGGGCCACCTGGTGCGTGCCTTGCATTCAGGAGATCCCGGGTTTCAACAAGCTCCACAAAGAGTACGGCGACAAGGGTCTGGCCGTGGTGGGCGTCTCCATGGACGAAGAAGGACTGGCGCGGGTGCAGCCGTTCCTCAAGAAGCATCCGATGGAGTACACCGTGGCCTTGGGTGCGGAGTCGCTCAACGAACCGTACAAACTGGAGCAACTGCCAGTGACGCTGATATTCGACCGCAGCGGCAGGCAGGTAAAACGTTTCGAGGGCTTCACCTCCGAAAAAGAGCTGCGGGGCGCGGTGGAGAAGGCAATCCTCTGAAGGTTTGGAACTCGTCCAGGGAAGCGATGGAATAGGAAGATTCACCGCGGCTCCGAGGCGGAAGCGACGCGTCCAGTCGGCGCGCCGAGAACGCCGCGAAGCTGTTTAACGACTCTAAGCAATCCATCCGGGGCGCTCAACATGTTCATCACTGCGGCGGCGCCTTTAGGGGCAAACCGCGCTTCGGGCGATAAGTGACGGGGGGCTTCCGCGAGCACCGCTTCGCATAACCGGCAATTGCGGGCCGCGATGGCGGCGGCGACCGCCGGCTTGATCGCGCCGTCCCGGATCGCGAGGTAAGTGAACGCTAAATAACCCGAGCTAGTCAGAACGCGAACCGGATGCCGCCATTGACGACCCTGCCGTCCAACGGTGCCCAAGCATCGACGTTCCACCGCCCATCGGCCGCGCGACCCGGCAAGAGCATCGGGTCCCAGTGGCTCTGTCGGACATTCCCGAGGTTCTCCGCGTTCACGAAAAGCTTGACGTGCGCGGCCACTTTGCGCTCGCCCATAGCGCCAAAAAGAACGTACGGGACCGAGAATGCACGATACGGGTTGTACTCGAGCCGCTGTTGGCCGGTGTAATAGTATTCGACGCCGAACCGAGCAACGCCTTCCTTCTCCCACATGCCAACGAGCCCGAAGCTGTGACGCGGCGTTAACGGAATATCGGTGCGGCCCGCCACCGGATCAAGCTCACTGGATCGAACATAGGTGTACGAGGCAGTCGCAGAGAATGGCGCCTTGCGCCATGTCGCCAGGAGTTCCGTACCGAGGTTGCGGGTCGGGGCGGGCAAGTTGACGATCCGATAGACGCTCGCGCGATCCACGTAAACCGGATGGCCGATCGTCGAGCCGAACAGTGTCGTTGTAAAGGAGAAAAAACCAATAGTGCGCGTCAGATCGACGGATGCGGTCCGGCCGCGTTCAGCTACCAGAGGAGCCGGAAGGGAGAGCCGGGACAGGCCGGCGGCCTCGGTTTCCTCAGTCAGCGGTGTGGGTGCGAAGAATCCCTGGCCCGCCGACAGTCGAGTCGTGAATCCGGCCCAACGCAGCAGCGCCGAGAGCCGAGGGCTCACAAAGATTCCGTATCGATTGTGAAAATCCGCGCGGGCGCTTGCCGAAACTGTAAACCAGGGAGTTAGGTTGAAATCGTCCTGTACGAACACGCCTGGAACGACATAGGTATAGGCGAAACGCGAAACGTCGTGCGGGCGATAGGCATCGCGCTGCACGGCTGCACCTGCCACCCATGTGTTCCGGCCGGCGCTGCCTTTAACCGAAAGCTCGCCGAACACAAGTTCGTGCCGGTCATGTTCGATCACTTCCCCAAATCGATGCCGGTGCTGCTGTTCTGTTGCCGAAAACCGGGTGGTCACAACGTAGCGTTCGGCAACTAACCATTGCACATTGCTCCCCAGCTCATACCTCCGCGTGTTCAATCCCTCGGTATAAGGCGCGCCCGTCGCCGGGAGCGCGGCCCCCGACAGAGTCCCGCCCGAGCGGTTTTCGTACGTGATGCCACCCGTCAGCAGGGCTGTGCGGCCCGTCTTGTCATCCCAGAAGAAACGCGGCCGGACCAGTCCGCGGCGGTAACCAGCCAGATCAGCCCAGCCATCGCCATCGATGTCGCGGTGCTCTTGCCAATCCGCGCCTCCTAGCAGCGAGGCACTCCAATGCGAGGATAGCGGCGCAGCCAGGAACATCGAAGCATCAGTGCCTCCGAGCGTCGTACGGTTGACGAGGAACTCGTGGATGCCGGTCGCGGGAGGACGGCGCGAAATCAAGTTGACGACACCAGCCATCGCCGCACTGCCATAGAGCGCCGAGGCGTTGCCTTTGACGACTTCGACCTGCGCGAGATCCATCGGTGGGATTTGCAGCAGGCCCAGCCCCGCGCCCTGTTGCCCGAATAGCGGCAGGCCGTCGGACAGAAAGCTGGTATAACGGCCGCGCATCCCCTGAACACGCACGCTCGCAGCGCCCAGCGAGGGCGAGGTGGTTTGAACGCGCATACCGCCCATTTCATTCAGCATCATGACGATATCGCCCGGGGTCATGAGCATCTTTTCTTCGATTTCGTCGCGTTGAAGAACTTCGACGTGCAAAGGCGAATCCTGAATTCTTACATCGTTGCGCGTCGCATAAACCCTGATTTCTTCCTCGACGGTTTTCCGGGGCTCCAGTTCGACGTGCACCACCCATTCCCGCGCGGCCTCAACCACGAGCGAGGTATTCGCCGGAAAGTATCCGTCCTTCGTCACGCTGACCTTCGTATCTCCGAGCGGCACAAGGGTGGTTGCCGATCCATCCTGGCCGGTCCGAACGGAGCTGCCGTTGACGACGACGTCGGCGCCTTGGACCGGAACCGATTCAGCCGTGACCTCCACCCGGATCGAGGCTTGCGGTTGTTGTCCGAAGGCTGCAATCGCGAAGACCGTAGGAAGGAGCGATGTGACGGTATACCTCATGCGGCTGCTGCGGCAAGCTCGGCGCGAGGCATGCGCCGAAGTCGATCGTATCGCGGAGCAGCGCCGTCGTACGGTCGAAGAGAAGCTCGCCGACCTCACCCGGCTCGCGAGCGAGTTGCGCCGTCTGAGCGCCTGTTGCGGCGGGAAGGGGATTATTGCCAATTGCCGCATCATCGAGGCCCTATCCCCCTGACCATGGTTCGCTTTTTTACTGTGGCTGGACTCGGCTAACTCAATTAAAGGGCGGGAGTAAGGACGGCTTCGCCTTTCTGCCAGTTACAGGGGCAGAGTTCGTCGGTTTGCAGGGCGTCCAGCACGCGCAGGACTTCCTGCGGGTTGCGGCCGACCGACAGGTCGTTCACGGAAACGAAGCGGATGACGTTGTGCGGGTCCACGACGAAGGTGGCGCGCTGGGCCACGCCTTCCTGCGGGTCCAGAATGCCGAGATGTGTGCAAAGCTCGCGCTTCACATCGGCCAGCATCGGGAAGGGAAGGTCTTTGAGGTCCGGATGGTTCTGCCGCCAGGCGAGGTGCACGAACTCCGAATCGGTGCTGCCGCCGAGCACCTGGGTGTCGCGATCCTGGAACTCACGGTTGAGCTTCCCGAACGCGGCGATCTCCGTCGGACATACAAACGTAAAGTCCTTGGGCCAGAAAAAGTAGACTTTCCACTGGTCTTTGTAATCGGAGTCCGTAATGGTCTGAAACGCTTTTCCCTTGTCCAGGCTTACTGTCGCCTGCAGTGAATAAGCGGGGAACTTCTGTCCAACACCTAACATGGTCGTCGTTTGCTCCAAAGGATTAATACACTAACTGGTCGATCTTGGCTGCCAGGATGAAATCGCTCTCGGTCAGGCCGTCGATCTTATGGGTCCAGATCTTGACTTCGACTTTGCCCCACGACAGGTACAGGTCGGGATGATGCCCTTCGCTCTCGGCGATGGCGCCGGCGCGGTTGACGAAATCGAGGGCCAATCGAAAGTCGGGAAAGGTGAATGCCTTCAGCAGATGATGGCCATCCACCACCTGCCAGCCGGGCACCTGGGCGCTGAGACGGTTGAGTTCGGCGCCGGCCAGCGGAGGGACGCCTCCGCGGCAGGGTACGCAACGTTTTTCGGTCAGGTTCATAGTCCGGCTCCCCGTTTCCGGCAGGCGCGGCACACGCCGCGAAATATGATTTCGTACTCCCGCACCGAGCGGACGCCGAGCGCCTTGCGGCCGGCCTCCTCAGGCAGGTCGAACCAAGCGATGTCCTCGACCGCAGCACAGCAGTCGCACACGAAGTGGTGGTGGCGGCGGAGGCTGGCTTCGAAGCGCTGGGCCTTGCCGTCGGAGGGAACCTCGTGCACCAGCCCGGCGCGGGCGAGGGAGCGCAGGTTGTTGTAAACGGTGGCTCGCGATGCCCGCGGGTCGTCGCGGTTGACGGCCGCGAAAATCTCATCGGCCGTGGCATGGACCGGCTTGCGCAGCAGGTACTCGAGGACGGCGTAGCGCTGCGGTGTGGCACGCAGGGTTACGGCGCGGAATGCATCGGCAAGTTCGGTGTTCAGCATGGGCCTCGCAACCGTTTAGATTAAGTCTAAACTGACACCAAAGTCAAGCCGCGCCCCAACGGGCTCAACGGGCCTCACCGGCCGGAGGAGCCGAAACCGCCGGTGCCGCGCTGCGATTCGGCCAGACCCTGTTCCTGCCACTCGACCGGCTCGTATCGGGCGACCACCAGTTGCGCGATGCGGTCGCCGGGGCGGATCGTGTAGGGCTCGCGGCCGAGGTTGATCAGGATCACCCGGAGCTCGCCGCGATACCCGGGATCGATGGTGCCGGGGGCATTGGGAATGGTAATCGCGTGTTTCAGGGCGAGGCCGCTTCGAGGCCTCACCTGACCTTCGAAGCCGGCGGGAAGCTCGATGGTCAACCCGGTGGGGACCGCCGCGGGCATGCCGGGCTCCAGGGTCACCTCGTCCACGGCGCAGAGATCCATCCCGGCGTCCTCGTGGGGACCGTGCGCGTAGGCGGGCAGGACGGCCGCCGGATGGATCTTCTGGATACGGATCTGCATTCCCCGTTATGATAGCCTCTTGACCACGAAACGCGTGCTCACGGTGGCTCCGATGCCGCCGGAGAAAAGTGCCTACGCCCTGGCTCGCTACAGCCGCTCGCCGGACTCCATCCGGGAGTCGATCGAGTGGGTGCGCACCCACGACTCGCAGAAGTTCCTCGAAAGCTTTTATTTTCAGTACGGACACGCCTCCATTGCCGACCTGGGCCACACGGTCCTGTGTTTCGAAGGCATTTCCGAGCTGGCGGCGACCGAGATCGAAGAGGAGCCCCTCTGGGACGGGCAAGCCAAGTCGTCGCGCTACCAGGACTTCTCGCGGTCCGGGTTCATCACTCCTCCCGAGCTTTCGGGCGCCGCGGCGGAGGAGTACGAAACCGCCGGCAGGGCCCTGCTGGACGCCTACGGAAAGGTGAAGGAACTAGCCTTCGCGGCGCTCCAGGAGCGGCTGCCGCGTCCCGAAGAGATGAAGCCGGAGACCTACCGGCGGAATCTGGAGGCCCGCGCCTTCGATGTAGCGCGCTACCTGCTCTTCTGGGGGGTTCCGACGAACGTCGGGCAGGTGTGCAGCATACGGACGCTGGAAAAGCAGATACGGCGCCTCAGATCCTCGGCCTACGGCGAGTTGCGCTCGCTGGGGGAGGAAATCGCGTTGGCCTGCGCGGCCGAGCCGGACTGCCGTTGGGAACCGGGAGCGGCCGCCGAGGCGCTCGCTCCCACGCTGGCGCGGCACGCCGACCCCGACGAACACGGCGCGCGGGCGGCGGCGGACCTTCGCCTGTGGGCGTCGCAAAACCTGCCTCCGGCGCCTGCCGGAGAGCCGCAGCGCGTAACCCTGGTGCATCCCCTGGACGTTCCCGCCGATATAGCCGCCACGCTGCTCTACCCCGTGACTGACTGGCCGTTCCGCGACCTCTACGAACTGGCGCGCGGCTGGAGTCCGGCGCGGCGGGCCGAAGCGATCGACGTTGCCCTTCAATCGCGAACCCGGCGCGACGAGATCCTGGCCGGATTTCGGGGCGGGCTGTACGCCTACGACATGGCAATCGACGTGGGCGCCTACAGGGACCTGCACCGGCACCGGCGCTGCCAGAAATTCCGGCAGGCATACAGCGGCCGGCTCGGCTTCGACACGCCGCGCCTGCTGGTGGAAGCGGGCGGCGCGGAACTCTACGCGTCCGCGCTCTCGGCAGGACTGGCGACGATGAACCGGCTACCCTGGCCCGCGGCGGAATATCTGCTGCCTTTCGGGGCGCGGTCGCGGTTCCTTTTCAAAATGGACTTCGCGGAGGCGGAATACATTTCGTGTCTGCGGAGCGGCGTCAAAGGCCATTTCAGCTATCGGGAGATCGCCTGGGAGATGAAATGCCGGATGGATGAACTGGAGCCGGAACTGGGGCGGCTGATTCAGGCTACTCCACCCTGGGTGGAAGATCCCCTGCGGCGTTGAAGGGGCCGGTGGGCGCGGAGTGAAGGCAAATGTTTTATTGTGTTTGCGTTCTCCCGGGTCGATAATGTTCGGTACGGAGCTCTGCGCATGCGCTACCTTGTTACGGTATTGGCGATGGCATTAACCTTGAACGGTCAAACGGCGGGGGGATTGAATTTGGTGATCGTGCAGGGAGAAGGAGCGATCAACAATATCCGGCAGCGGACCGCCCGCGAGCCGATCGTGCAGGTGGAGGACGAGAATCACCGGCCGATAGCGGGCGTGGCGGTGGTTTTCACGCTTCCCTCGAGCGGCCCGAGCGCTACCTTCCCGGGCGGGGTCACCACGCTGACGACGACGACTAACGATGCGGGTCAGGTGGTGGCGCGGGGCTTGCAACCAAACCAGGTGCAGGGCAATTTCCAGATTCGCGTGACGGCATCGCGAAACGGGCAGACTGCGAGCGCCACGATCAGCCAGGCGAACGTGCTGGGGGCGGCGGCAGCGACGGCCGGGGCGGCGGGCATTTCCGGAAAACTGATCGGCATCCTGATCGGTGTGGGTGCGGCCGCGGCTGCGGGCACGGTGATCGCGGTGACGCGCAACGGAAACAACACGCCGAATACGCCGCCGGTTGCGGCGGTAACGATTTCCGCGGGCACCGGCACGGTTGGCCCTCCGAGGTAAATATCATGCGACAGGCGACTAGAATTCTGACTTTCCTTTGCGCCGCCGCGGCGGCGGCTACGGCGCAGCAGGGCCGGCTTTCCGGGCCCGTGACCGGTTATGTTTTCGATGGCGCGTCCAAGGCGTTCCGTGCAGTGCTGGGCGTGCCCGGGGCCTCGATTCTGGGTGACCGGATTCCGCTCGCGTACGAGACGCGCTCGGTGACGGTTTCGCCGTTGCTCGATTCGGCCATTGCCATCGGGAGCGACGGGGCGGTGCACTTTCTGCGGATCGCGGACGGCGCTGTGTCGGAGGTGGCGGCCAGCGGCCTCGATCCCGCGCAAGCTGCCGTTTTCAGCCCGGGCGGAAGCGCGGCGGCGCTGTTTTCGAATCGGACCATGCAGGTGGTGACCGGCTTGCCGGACTCGCCCAAAGTGCGCAGCACGATCAGCCTGGGTGCGCAGCCGGGCCGGAGCGTGGCCGGCGTCACGAGCAGCCGGCCGCAGCTGCGGCGTCTGTCGCTGGCGGTGAGCGACGACGGCGAATACGTGCTTTTCGCGGGTGCGTCGTCGGTGCGCCTGCTCGGTTCGGGCGGCGAGGACCGCAACCTGACGGAAGCGGCCAACGGCAGCCTGGTTGCGTTTGCGCCCGGCGGTCGCGACGCGGCGGTGGCGGATCCCCAATCCGGGCTGCTGCTGTTCCGCAACGCGGCGGGAGCGCCCGTGCGCCGTATTCTGGCGCCGAAAGAGACGGTGGCGGCGGCATCGGGCCTGGAATTTACGGCGGACGGCGCGGGCCTGATGCTGACCAACGACGAACGGGGCGTCCTCTCGTTCGACGTGGCGTCGGGAGATCGCAAAACCGTTCCGTGCGAGTGCGTTCCGACCGGACTTTACCGCATGGGCAGAGTGTACCGCTTGAACGAAGCGGGCACGGGACCGCTGTGGCTGCTGGACGCGGCCGCGGCCGAACCGCGCACCGTGTTCGTGCCCGCGGTCGCCGGGAACTGACCGGCCCGGGCGTCAGCGCAGATTGAACTTTTTCATTTTGTAACGCAGGGTGTCGCGCGTGATGCGCAGCAGGCGGGCGGCCTGCGTCTGGTTTCCGCTGGTCTTTTCGAGGGCCCGCGCCAGCAGCGTGCGCTCGTTGTCCTCGAGCGAAAGACCGTCGCTCGGTATGTCCACGCTGGCGGGCACGGCCGCGCCGGACCCCGGTTCGGGCCGGGTGATGGCGATAGGCAAGGACGGGGGCGTGATGAGCGCGGACTCTTCCAGAATCATGGCGCGCTCGATGGCGTTTCGCAACTCGCGGACGTTCCCCGGCCAATCGTGGGTGAGCAGCAGTTTGGCGGAGGCTTCGGTAACGCCTTCGATGTTGCGTTTGAACTTGCGATTGTAGTGCTCGATGAAAAACTGGGTCAGCGGGACGATGTCCTCGGTGCGTTCGCGCAGGGGCGGAATCAGGATCTGGATGACATTGAGGCGGAAGTACAGGTCCTGGCGAAACGCGCCTTCCTTCACCGCTTCGCGCAGGTTCTTGTTGGTGGCCGCTACCACGCGCAGGTCCAGGTTGATGTCCTTGAGGCCGCCGAGGCGGCGGAAGCTCTGGTCTTCCAGCACCCGCAGCAGTTTGGCCTGAAGCATCAGGGGGATTTCGCCGATTTCGTCCAGGAACAGGGTTCCCTTGTCGGCCAGCTCGAAAATGCCGCGTTTCTGCGCGCGCGCGTCGGTGAAGGCGCCCTTTTCGTAGCCGAACAACTCGCTTTCAAGGAGCGTATCGGGAATGGCGGCGCAGTTGATCGCGATGAAGGGCTCGGCCTGACGCAGGCTCTGATAGTGCAGGGTTTTCGCGACGAGGTCCTTACCGGTGCCGTTCTCCCCTTCGAGCAGGATGGTGGTGGCTTCGCTGGCTGCCACGCGGCGCACGAAGTTCATCACCTCGCGCATGCAGGCGGACTCCCCGATGACCTCGCGCTTCTGCGGGGCGGCTTCCTCCGTGATGTCCTTGATGGTGGCCACCACGCCCGTCAGCGTGCCGTCGTCGTCGAACATCTGGTTGGTCCGCATGACCACCAGTCGCTCGAGGCCGTTGCCGGTATTCAGCCGGACGGTGCAGTTCGGCGCCGAGGGCGTTTGATTCAGCCCCACCAGCACTCCGCATCCGGGCTCGCAGAGCGAGCACTTGAAGATTTCCTGGCAATGCTTGCCTAGCATCTCGTCGGCGGCCATGCCGAAGAGCTTTTCCGCGGCGCGGTTGACGCCGGTAATCCGAAAATCGGGGTCGTAAAGGACCAGGGAATCCGAAAGCTGGTCGAAGACAGACTCTAGAACAGCGGTCTTCTGCCAGCCTGGTGTGAGTTTCGACATGCGCTGAAATGTGGTGCTCAAGCAAGATTATAGCAGCCGATCTGCGTCAATTGGCCCAGCACCGCGCCGGCGGGGGGCAACTCCCCCAATCAGGCGGAAATAGCGCCACGCCAAATGAATGGCGCGCTTGAAGATAGCCCTTGGCGATGCAATTGCAAGCCGGTAGCACGGAGGCATCCTATGTCCAACCTTAAAATTATTCTGCCCGCCGCTATTTTGATGGGCGGGTTTCTGGTCTGTTCGACGGCTTCGTTCGGCAAAGCGGAGTACACGAAGGCCACCAAGAAAGCCTGCACGTTCTGCCATAAGACGAATGTACCGGCCAAGAAAGACGTCATGGCCGAAAACCTCACCGACGCCGGGAAATACTACAAAGAGCACAAGACCCTGGACGGCTATACCGGGAAGTAAGTAAGTTTTCGAAGGGCGGGTAGAAACACGCGGAGCAGTACATGATGCAAACGGTCCAACTTGCTTTTGTTGACGCCGCCTACGCGGCCACGGTGCGGGAAGCGCTTACGCGGAACTGCGCCTGGCACGTCGAAACGGTGGCTGTTCCGGACCTTTCGCAAGCCTGTGTGGTGGTTCTGGACGAAGCCTCGTTTGCCCGTCTTCTCCCTCCCTTGTTCAATCCCGAGCGGGTGGTCCTGGTCACCCGCAAGGACCCTCAACAACTGGCGCAGGCATGGGACGCGGGCATTGTTTCGGTGGTTTCCATGGAAGATCCCGTGAGCACGGTTCTGCTTGCCATCATGTCCGCCGCGCTGCGTATTTCGAGCGGATTTTCCCCCAGCGAGCGTTCAATCGCTGGGCCATTACCCCCACATAGTCGAGCTTCAGGTCCCAAACGTTGCAAAATCCAATAGGTTAGAACGATGCGGTCGTGGACCGCGACGTGCACTACTTCTCAGTCGAGCAGGAAAGTGCGATGATGCAAGGCGTGGAAATAAGGCATAAAGAGGTCTGGAAATCGGCAGGCCTCGTTTTGCCGGCGCACCGGCTCACCGCACTGCGCTTCTGGGCGCGGCGCGATATCGGCCGAGAGAATTGGCTTTGTTTCGACAAATCTCTACAGGAGGTGAATCATGATTGACTTGCGACCGTTTTATGTCCTTTGGGGTATCCTTGCGGCTTCCGTTCTCGCGCTGATCGTCTGGCGGAAGTCGGTGGCCAGCCATGAGGATGACTCCCTTCATGTTATGGGGGGCGATGTAGTTCCCCAGCAGGTGGCGATCGCCCACAAACTCGAGGTTATCGATAAGTGGGGCAAAACGATGACGGTGGCAACCGTCGTACTAGGTCTGCTGCTCGCGGCAGCCTTTGTTTATCAGAGTTTCGCAATCACGGCGACAACGACGCAAACAGGAGCTTAAGATATGCTGAACCGGGCTTTCCAATCGCTCGGACTACAGCTCGGTTCTGTCCTGATCGGTCTGTTTCTCGGGGCAGCGGGTGAGCATCTGCAAGCGGCGGATGCCGCGCCACCCGCGGAGTGCAGTTCCTGCCACGACCAGGGGCAGAAACTCGAGAAGAGCGCACACACGGGGCTGCCCTGCGAAACCTGTCACGACTCGCACGAGAAATACCCCCATCCGGCGAATGTTCCGAAGCCGGTTTGCAGTACCTGTCATGAGAGCCAGGCGGGAGACTACGCCAGCGGCGTACACGGACTGGCGCGCAAGAGCGGAAACGAAGGCGCCCCGGATTGCGGGTTGTGCCACGGCAGCGCCCACGAACTGCTGCCGCCGAAGTCGCAGGCGTTCCGCACCTCGGTTCCCGAGACCTGCGGCATGTGCCACACCGACGTGGTGGAGCAGTATAGCGCCAGCGTTCACGGCCAAGCCCTGGCGCAGGGCATCACGCAGGCTCCGCTGTGCACGGATTGCCACGGAGAGCACAAGATTATCAAGCACACCAACGAAGCCTCGCCGGTGAACGCGACGCACATCCGCGACACCTGCGGAAGCTGCCACGGCAACGTGCGGCTGACGAGCAAGTTCGGCCTGCCGAACGACCGGCTGGTGAGCTTCGACTCGTCCTACCACGGCCTGGCGGCGAAGGCGGGTTCGCAGAGCGTCGCCAACTGCGCCAGTTGCCACGGCGTTCACAACATTCTGCCTTCCTCCGATCCGAAGTCGATGATCAACGCCAAGAACCTGCCCAACACGTGCGGCCAGTGCCACCCGGGCGCGGGGGAACGGTTCGCCATCAGCCAGGTGCACGTTACGGAGGGGCGGGCGGAGCCGGCGGCGATAAAGTGGGTGCGCGACTTCTATCTGCTGGTGATCCCGGTGACCATCGGCCTGATGCTGCTGCACAATCTGGGCGACTGGCTGCGCAAACTGGCGCGCCTGCGCTTCCAGGCCCGGCGCACGTCGCCCGTTTCGCGCTCGGCGGAACTGCTGGTGCACAAAGAACTGCGTATGCTGCCGTTCGAGCGGTTGCAGCACGCGGTGACGGCGCTTTCGTTCCTGGTCCTGATCTGGACCGGCTTCGCGTTGAAATACCCGGACCAGTGGTGGGCGCGTCCCTTGCTGGTGAGCCAGAACCTTCGCGGCCTGATCCACCGGGTGGCGGCGGGCGTCTTCATCGCGATCAGCGTGGTGCACATGATTTCCCTGTTCGTGAACCGCCAGCTTCGCAAGCATTGGAAAGAAATGCTCCCGAATGTGAACGATCCTCGCGAAGCCATGTCCAACTTCGCCTATAATCTCGGTTTGGGCGCCAAGCAGCCGTACCGCTCGGCGCACAGCTACATCGAGAAAGCGGAGTACTGGGCCGTAATCTGGGGTTCCATCGTGATGATCGCAAGCGGGGGGCTGCTCTGGGCGAACAATCTGGCGATGCGTTTCCTGCCGAAAATGTGGCTGGACGTCGCTACCTCGATCCACTTCTACGAAGCGGTACTCGCCACCCTGGCGATCGTGGTGTGGCACTTCTACTCCGTCATCTTCGATCCGGACGTATACCCGCTGAACACGGCGTTTCTCACCGGATTCAGCGTGAAGAAGGAAGAGCACGCGCACCACGAGCCGGCCCAAAGCGCGGCCAAATCAGGGGACTGACAAACCAAAAATGAGCGCAAATTCCGAACGCAGGGCAGGCGGATGGCTGTCGCCTGTCATCCACCTGTAGCAACAACTGGATCAGCCTGGCGGGGGTGGTGCTGGTGACCACCGCTACCATTCTCTGGATCTTTCTGTTGCCGATCACGATTCACGGGGAGACCGACAATCCGTACCTGGGGATTCTGGCATTTTTGGTGATCCCGGCGCCCTTTTTCTCCGGGCTGGTAATGATTCCGCTGGGCATGTGGGTGAAGCGGAAGCGGGAAGGGCGGGCGGCCGTGTACCCGCCGAACTTTCCGCCGCTCAACTGGCAGAATCACGAATTGCGCAAGCTGGTGTACTTTTTCGGAGGCGCCACCCTGATCAACCTGGCGATCGCGAGCCAGCTCGGCTACGGCGCGGTGAGCTACATGGACTCGGTGACCTTTTGCGGGCAAACCTGCCACACCGTGATGCAGCCCGAGTACACGGCCTACCAGAACTCGCCGCACTCGCGCGTGGAATGCGTCAAATGCCACATCGGCCCGGGCGCGGGATGGTTTGTGAAGAGCAAGCTTTCCGGCGCCGGACAGGTGTTGGCGGTCGCCTTCAACACCTATCCGCGGCCGATTCCCGCCCCGGTGCACAACCTGCGCCCGGCGCGCGAAACCTGCGAAGCGTGCCACTGGCCGCAGAAGTACGGCGAGGACCGGGTGCGCGTGATCACCAAGTTCGCGCGAGGATGAAACCAACAGCGCCACCAAGACCGTGCTGCTGCTGAAGATCGGCGGCGGCAACCACGGTGTGGGAATTCACGGCACCCACCTCGGCGTCGGCGTGCGCATCCGCTACGGACACTCGGACGAGGCCCGGCAAACGATCCCCTGGGTGGAGTACGACGTGAACGGCAAGAAGACGGTCTACGCGGCCGAGGGCGCGAAGCCGGACGGCGCCGGGCTGACCATCCGCGAGATGGACTGCATGGACTGCCACAACCGTCCGTCTCATGCCTACGAACTTCCCGATCGCGGCCTGGACCGCGCCATGAACGCGGGACAGGTTTCGGCCGCGCTGCCCTTCGCCAAGAAGGAGGGCCTGGAAATTCTGAAGACGCAGTACGCATCGCGCGAGGAGGCGGCGCAGCGGATTCCGGCGGCCTTTGAAAAGTATTACCAGGAGAAATATCCGCAGATCTGGGCGCAACGGCAGGCCGAGGTGAAGGCCTCCGGCGCTGGGCGTGCTGGACATCTGGAACCGCAATATCTTCCCGGCCATGAATGTCACCTGGGGCCGATATCCGATCAACATCGGACATACCGATTTCCCGGGCTGCTTCCGCTGCCATGACGACGCGCACAAGGCGCAGGGCGGCGTGACGATCACGCAGGATTGCGGCACGTGCCACAACCTGCTGGCCATGGACGAGACGGATCCGAAGATCCTGACCGAGCTGGGTGTGACGGAGCCGAAGCCGCCGGAACAGAAGTAGCGCGATCGTTTCAGGGTCGGCCGGCGGGCCGGTCCTACTCGAGCTTGAGGCCGGAATTTTTCAGGGCTCGCCAGCCTCCGTCGAGGGAGATGGCGTTGCTGTACCCCATTTTCTGGAGGTTATCCGCCGTCAGGGCCGAACGGTACCCGCCGCCGCAGTAGAGCACGAGAGTGGCGGACTGGTCTGGCACCTTGGTCTCGATATCGCGCTCGATAACCCCTTTGCTCATGTGAATGGCGCCTGAGACATGCCCCGCGGCATACTCGCTTTCTTCGCGGGTATCGACCAGTATGTGGGACTCGCCGGCGGCCAGCATGCGGCGGTACTCGTCTACGTCGATCTGCCGGATGCGCGATTTGGCTTCGTTCACCAGGGACAGAAAACCGGGGTTGTGGGCCATCGGGCTGTGGTGCTCCTATTCCACGCGGCGGATATGCGCTCCGGCCCGCGCCAGTTTCGCCTCGATTTTCTCATAGCCCCGGTCGATGTGGTAAACGCGGTCGATGACGGTCTCGCCCTGGGCTACCAGCCCCGCCAGGACGAGCGAAGCGCTGGCGCGCAGGTCCGAGGCGATGACGCCGGCGCCGGTGAGCGTCCGCGGCCCGGCCACGATGGCCTGCTTGCCGTCGAGCCGGATATTGGCGCCCATGCGGACCAACTCCTGGGCATGCATGAAGCGGTTTTCGAAGATGGTCTCCACGACGATCGCGATCCCGTCGCCCTGAGTCATCAGGGCCATGTACTGCGCCTGGAGGTCGGTGGCGAAGCCCGGGTACTCTTCGGTGGTCATGTCCACCGAGCGGAGTCGTCCGCCGCCGCGCACGCGAAGAGTATCGGGGCTCGGGCTGTGTCACCTCCACGCCGCATTGTTGCAGCTTGGACACGAGCGCGGAGACGTGTTCGGGATTGCAATGGGAGACGGTAAGGTCGCCGCCGGTGATGGCTCCGGCCACCAGGAATGTGCCGGCTTCGATGCGGTCGGGGATGATGGTGTGTTCCGCGCCGTGAAGCCGCTCCACGCCCTGAATCCGGATGGTGGAGGTGCCGGCGCCTTCGATCTGCGCGCCCATGGCGAGCAGCAGTTCGGCGAGGTCCACGACTTCGGGTTCGCGCGCGGCATTGCGGAGAATGGTTTCGCCGCTTGCCAGCGTGGCGGCCATCATCAGGTCCTCGGTTCCGGTGACGGTAATCCGGTCGAAGTGGATGGTGCCGCCGCGAAGACCCTCGGGGGCGATCGCCTCGATGTACCCGTGCGCCTGCTCGATGCGGGCGCCAAGCTGTTCCAGGCCGAAAATGTGGAGGTTGATGGGCCGGGCGCCGATGGCGCAGCCGCCGGGCATGGACACACGGGCCCGCCCGCAGCGCGCCACCAGCGGGCCCAGCACCAGGCTGGAGGCACGCATGGTCTTCACCAGCTCGTAGGGAGCCTCCGGGCAGACGATGTTCCGGGTTTCCAGCCTCACCGTTCCACCCTGGACGTCGGTGCGGGTGCCGATATCCACCAGCAGGCGCTGCATGGTGCGGATATCGCGCACGCGCGGGATCCGGTGCAGGGTTACGGTCTCTTCGGTCAGCAGCGCGGCCGCCAGCGCGGGCAGCGCGGAATTCTTCGAACCGCTGGTTTCGATACTGCCGTGGAGGGCGGTGCCGCCCTGAATGACGAACTTATCCATTGAGCGCTCTCGTTAAGCTTCCGCCGGCGGCGGCCAGCCGGTATTCCGCCTGCTCGCGCCCGGCGCCTGTCTTGGCCATCAGTATGGCGATTCTGACGTGATTTCCACCGGCCTCCAGCAATTCGCCGGCGCGTTCGTAGGACACCCCGGTCGCCTGCGCCACAATGCGCCGCGCACGGTCCTGCAGCTTGGTATTTTTCGGTTGCACGTTGACCATGAGGTTTCCGAAAACGTATCCCAAGCGAATGAACGCTCCCGTAGAGAGCATGTTAAGGACCAGTTTCTGGGCGGTGCCGGACTTCATCCGGGTGGAACCGGCCACCACTTCGGGTCCGACCAGCAGAGTGATGGGGATTTTGACGGTGCGGGCAAGTTCCGAATCGGGCGTGCAACTGATCCCGATCGTGAGCGCGCCCATACGGCGGGCTTCGGCCATGGCGCCGAGGACGTAAGGGGTGCGGCCACTGGCGGCGAGCCCCACCAAAACGTCGCCTGAGGAGAAGCCCCGCAGTTTCAGGTCGAGGACGCCGATGGCAGGATCGTCCTCCGTCACCTCGGTGGAACGGCTGAGGGCACCCTCGCCGCCGGCGATGATTCCCTGCACCAGGTCGGCGGGAACGCCGAACGTGGGCGGACATTCGGACGCGTCCAGAACCCCCAGCCGGCCGCTGGTTCCGGCGCCGATATAGAAGAGACGGCCGCCGGCGCGAAAAGCATCCACGATGGCGTCTACGGCCCGCGCGATGGCAGGGATTTCCCGGCCGACGGCATCGGCCACTTTCTGGTCCTCGGTGTTGATGATCCGCAGGGCCTCTTCGGTGGATACGGCGTCAATTGCCGACGAGGCGGGATTCGGCTGTTCCGTCAGGAGTTTTTCGAGCATTGTCAGGCGGTGTGCGAAAGGCGCTACTCCAGCCTAACACCACGCTATATTCGAATTAGTGCGTTACTTTCTGAGCCGCAGAATCCCGGCCGCCGACTCCATTCTCCTGGTGGAAAGCGGATCCCGCTCGCTGGTAGAGCGCGTGATTCCGGGTCTTCGGGAAACCTGGGGCGAGGAAGTGTACATCGATCTGCTCACCTGCTACTCGAAACTGCCTGCCGGCTTCGACGAGCGCAATACCCGCGTCTACTGCGTGACCGATTACCGCGGACGCGAGGCGCGCGGGAGACTCTACCGGGAACTGGCGCGCAACCGCTACGCCCTTGGTGGGGATCGTGTGTTCGGGTGAGCCGCTGATGACCAAATGGAAGTGGGCCCTGGCCGCGCGGCTTCCCGCCAAGGTATTCATTATCAACGAAAACGGCGACTATTTCTGGTTGGACCGCGGGCACCTGGATCCCTTGCGGCAGTTTGTGATATTACGCGCAGGGCTGGCGGGGGCCGGGGCGGTTCGCACACTCGCGCGAGTGTTTTCTTTCCCGTTCACTTTGGCCTATCTGCTACTCTATGCAACGACCGTCCATGCCCGAAGAGCCCTTCGCAGAGGTTGAAATATGAAAGCCATCCATGTTGCAACGCCAGGCGGGCCGGAAAGCATGCAGCTCGTCGAAACGGGAACGCCGGCCGCGGGGCCGCGGCAGGCGCTGGTGCGGATCGCCGCCAGCGGCGTTAATTTCATCGATGTCTACTTTCGAAGCGGGCTATACAAGGCCGATCTGCCGGTCACGCTGGGCAGCGAGGGCGCAGGCGTTGTGGAAGCGGTCGGACCGGAGGTGACCGAAGTGGCGCCGGGAGACCGGGTGGCCTGGGCCATGACCCGCGGATCCTATGCGGAGTTTGCGGTGGTGCCCGCGGCGCAACTGGTGAAGATCCCGGACTCGCTCGATTTCAACACCGCCGCGGCGGCCATGCTGCAAGGGATGACCGCGCATTACCTGACCCATTCCACGTACCCGCTCAAAAGCGGAGAGTCCTGCCTGGTGCACGCGGCGGCGGGCGGCGCCGGCGGGTTGACGGTGCAGATGGCAAAGGCGCTGGGCGCGCGGGTTTTCGGAACCGTTTCCAACCAGGAGAAGGCGGCGATTGCCCGCAAGAACGGCGTCGACGAAGTGATCCTCTATACGGAGTGCGAGTTCGACGTGGAGGTCCGGCGGCTGACGGATGGGCGCGGCGTGGACGTGGTCTACGATTCGGTTGGCAAGACCACTTTCGAGAAGAGCCTCAACTCGCTGCGGCCTCGCGGAGTTATTGTGCTGTTCGGACAATCGAGCGGGCCGGTGGCGCCGTTCGACCCGGGCATCCTGAATGGAAAAGGGTCGCTGTACCTGACCCGGCCCAGCCTCGGGCACTACCTCCTGAACCGCGAGGAGTTGCTCTGGCGGGCGGGAGACGTTCTCGACCAGGTTGCCTCCGGCCATCTGAAGCTGAGGATCGACAAAACGTATCCCCTCGCGGATGCGGCGGCGGCGCACCGGGACCTGGAAGGACGGAAAACCGCGGGAAAACTATTGCTGACGGTTTCCTGAACGCATGACCTTACAGGCCAAGCTAACCCTTGGGTACGTGCTGCTGGCCGTGTTCATGGTCGCGGTTATTTCCGCGGTGGACCTGGGAAATAACATTCAGCAGCAGTTCGAATCCACGCTGGAACGGGCCGAGGTGCTCAACCCGGTCGCCACCAAGTACGTGCAGCAGACGCTGAACTCGCAGCTCAGCACGCCGCTGCGGGAGGCCCTCCACGATCCGAACCTGGCCGCCAGCCTGCTCGAACTGGTCACCGACGCTCACGCCATCCTCGAAATCGCGGTGGTGGACCCTTCCACCAACGAAGTGCTGGCGGACAGCGATCCGGGGCGGCTGGGAGATAAGTCGGGCCCGTACGACGATTTCCGGCAGGTAGTCACCGGCGGCCTGTACAAGAAAGTCATGCTGCTGCTTTCGCGCGATCCGTCGTACTACCAGTTGCAGCGCTCTCCGCTGGCAACCGCGACCGGGCAACCGGTACTGCTGGTGCGGGTCATCATTCACCCCGCGCTGATCCGCAACGATATCATGCCGGGGCTGACGCGCAATCTGGAAGTTGCCGGCGCCTCGATGCTGGGAGCCTTTGCCATCACCTTCCTGTTTTCCACGGTGGCTTTCCGGCCCCTTGGGCCTGCTGCGGAAACAGCTCGACCTGATCACCAAGGGAGAGTTCGAGCCGGAGAACGCCGCCGGCGCCAAGGTGGCCACCGACGAGCTTTCGATGATGGCCTCCAAGGTGAGCCTCATCGGACAGCGGTTGCGCGGGGCGCAGTTCGAGGTATCGGACCTGCGCGGGAATATCGACCGGCTGCTCCAGGACCTGGAAGACGCGGTCCTGATCTTCAACCGCGAGCGAAACCTGGTTTTTGCTTCCGGATCGGTGGAGAAGTTTCTGGGTCGCGAACGGAGCGGACTGGCGGGCCAAAGCATTGCCGACATCTTTCCACCCGGCGATACACTGGGGCTGCTGATCGCGCAGGCATCGCAGACGGGACGCGCCCTCCGCAGCCGGCGCGTGCCGGTGCGGTCGTTCGCCGATCCGGACTCAATGCTGGCCGTGGTCCTGCTTTCGGTGGACACTTTAGAGACCCTGCCGGGCGCCACCGGCTCGGGCTCCGGGCTGCTGGTCCGGCTGCGCGATCCGGAAGCCGAGCGGAAGATAGGGCGTGAGTTACAGACGGCCGACCGGCTGGCCGCCATCAGCCGCGTTTCGAGCGGAGTGGCGCACGAAGTGAAGAATCCGCTCAACGCCATCCTGCTGCACATCGAAGTGGCGAAAGCGAAACTGTCGCGTGGCGACACGGACGTGCAACCGCAGATGGAGATTATCGGCCGCGAGATTTTGCGGCTGGACCGGGTGGTGAAGACGTTTCTGGATTTCACCCGCCCGGTGGAGCTCAACCTGGCGATCGTTACGGTACGGGAACTGCTGGACGAGGTGGTGGACCTGGCCCGGCCGCAGGCGGACGCAGGTCAAATCCGGGTGCATGTGGACCAGCAGGCGGAAGGACTCGAAGTTCGGGTGGACCGCGACCTGCTCAAACAGGCCATGCTCAACCTGGTGGTGAACGCCATCGAAGCGATGCCCTCGGGAGGCGACCTCACCTTTGAGGCCATACCGGACGACGACACGGTGGAGATACGCATCACCGATACCGGGATGGGAATTCCGCCGGAGCTTCGTGAGAAGATTTTCCGATTGTATTTCACCACCCGCAAGGAGGGCTCCGGCATCGGGCTGGCGATGAGTTTCCGGATTGTGCAACTCCACGATGGTACAATCGATTTCACCAGCGAACCGGGCAAGGGAACGACTTTCTTCATCCGCCTGCCGATTGCGGTGTAAGAGAAGGCGAACGTGATGCGGAGCGCGAAGGCAGTAATCACCGTCCTGCTGACAATACCGTTGGCCGGCTGCCTACTCCGGGGCAAGCCTCCGGCCGCCAGCGTCACCCCGGTGGCTCCGGCTCCGGCTCCGGTGGCCAGCGAAACCCAGCCGAAGCCTCCGCCGGCCCCTCTCTCCACTCCGCAGACAAATGTGAAATTGCCTCCCGAACAAACCGTGAGTCCCGAGGCGCTGGCCACCACCCAACCGCCGGATGAACCGGTGCTTCCGCCGATGCCGACGCGCCCCGCGCCCCGGCGCCCGCCCCCCGCCGCGGCGCCCAAACCGGTGGAAGCGCAGCAGGCGCCGCAGGCGCCCCCGCCTGAAAGCGACAGGGGGCCTGTGCAGGAAGCGGTTTCGGCGGCCGACCAGAAACGTTTCCAGGATGAAGCGGACGATTTCAAACGGCAGATCCGCAAGGTGATCGAGGAGACCCCCACGCACAAGCTGACGCGGCACCAGATCAGCCTTCGCGATCGCGTCAACTCTTTCGTCAAGCAATCCGACGAGGCGCAGTTGCGCGGCGATATGCGGCAGGCAAGAGAATTGGCCCGACTGGGACTGGTCCTGGCACGGGAGCTGCAACAGTGAGTTCGAGCCAATACGAGCAGCGGCGGGAGGCGGTCGCCTCCGGGCTGGCCGCTCGCAAGCTGGACGCGATGCTGATTTCGGGCGGTCCCAACCTGCGCTATCTCACTGGCTTTACGGGCGACAACGCCAACCTGCTGGTGCTCGCCGATCGCGCCATTCTGTTTACGGATCCGCGCTTTGAAATCCAGGCCTCGCAGGAAGCGAGTTGCCGTATCCGCATCGCCAAAGGGCCGCTGGCGATCGATGTGCTCGCGGCCATTCGCCGGCTGCAGATAAAGCGCATCGGCTACGAGCCGGCGCGCATGAACTGCGATGCGTTCGACGCCCTCGATTCGCGGCTGCCGGCGCGCGCTTCGCTGCAGGCGGTGGCGGGCTGGATCGAGGAGTTGCGCATGATCAAGTCCGCGCAGGAACTCGCGCTGATCCGGCGCTCGGTCGAGACCAACTCGCGCGCTTTCGAACAGGCGGTGGCCAAGGTGCGCCCGGGAATGAAGGAATCGGAGCTGGCGGCCGAACTCGAATACCGGATGCGCCGCCTCGGCGCGGAAAGGCCGAGCTTCGAGACGATCGTGGCGGGCGGGGCGCGTTCGGCATTGCCCCACGCGCAGCCCACCGAAGCGCGCCTCGAACAGGGGCAGCTCGCCATCGTGGACATGGGCGCATTTCAGGAAGGCTACGCGAGCGACATGACCCGCATGCTGTTCCTGGGCCGTCCGACGCCGAAGGTGAAGCGGGCCTACAAGGCGGTGCTGGAGGCGCAACTGGCGGCCATCGACCAGGTTCGCGCGGGGGCCGCCACCGCGCGGGTGGACGGCGCGGCCCGGCGGGTGCTGGCGGGCTACGGACTGGACCGCGCCTTCGTCCACTCGACGGGGCACGGGCTCGGCCTGGAAATTCACGAACCGCCGCGGATCGGCAAGCGGGACAAGCACAAGCTTCAAGCCGGCATGGCCGTCACCATCGAGCCGGGCGTGTACATCGAGGGCTGGGGCGGGATTCGCATCGAAGACACCGTGGTAGTGACCGCGAACGGATGCGAGATTCTGACGCCGACGCCCAAAGAGCTGCGGCTCGTGTAAAACCCCGGTTTCCGCGTCAGTACAGGGCTGGGTAGCTCTCGCGCATTTCGCGGGCCTGCGCGCGCGCCGACTCGATTTGAATCAGCGGACCGTTGCCGAGGCCCGGGCAATAGCGTGCCGTTTTCAGCCACTCCCTCCGGCTCTCCACCAGTTCCGGCCAGAACGGAAAGATGCGGCACTGCGCCGGCTTGACGGCGTGGATGGAACACCCGTCCTCGCGCAGGAAACTACAGCCGGCGTCACGCGGGACGCGCAGACGCATGCGCCGAGCGGTGCGAAACACGTAGCGCCTCTCGAACTCAGCCGGCGGCATGCCGAGGTAACCGGCGATATTGGCGAGGTCCGATTCGGTGAGGTAGACGAAACCCTTCTGCCGGCAGCATTCGGTGCAGCCGGGCTGGCACTCGAAGCGCAGACCCTGGGCCATGCCTGAGTATAACGTCAGCGGGACTCCGGGCATCCGGCCCCGTTGTGAGTGGCAGCGTAGTACACTCTCACTCATGATCCCCAGACCCATCGGCAGGCGGGCGGTTCTGCTCGCCCTGTCTCTCAGCGTCTGCTCCCTGTTTGCGCAGCCCGCACCTAAAGTCACCGGCCCCAAAGAGGCGCTGGGATTCAACCTCGGCGACGATTATTCGGTCGCCAACTACACGCAACTGGAAGCGTACTGGAAGAAGCTGGCCGCCGAATCGGATCGCATGAAACTGGTGGATATCGGCCCGACCGAAGAGGGCCGCAGGCAATACATGGCCGTGATTTCGTCTCCGGAAAACATCAAAAAACTCGACCGCTACAAGGAAATTTCCCAGCGGCTGGCGCGGGCCGAAGGCTTGACCGGGGCGCAGGCGCGCGCGCTGGCAAAAGAGGGCAAGGCGGTGGTCTGGATCGACGGCGGGCTGCATGCCACCGAGACGGTCGGATCGCAGCAACTGATGGAAATGGTGTACCAGATGGTGAGCCGCACCGACGAAGAGACCATGCGGCTGCTGAACGACACGATTCAGCTCTACGTGCTGGCTAACCCGGACGGCCAGGAACTGGTGGCGAACTGGTACATGCGCGGGTCGGAGGATCTCAAGGCGCCGTTGAAGCCGCAAGCGCAGCGCAGCATGAGCAGCCTGCCGCGCCTGTATGCGAAATACATCGGCCACGACGACAACCGCGATTTCTACATGTCTGCCATGAAGGAAACCACCAACATGAACCGCCAGCTGTTTCTCGAGTGGTATCCGCAGATCATGTACAACCACCACCAGACGGGCCCGGCGGGCGCAGTGATTTTCATGCCGCCGTTCCGCGATCCGTTCAATTACAATTTCGATCCGCTGATTCCGCTCGGCGTGGAAATGGTGGGCACGGCCATGCACAGCCGCCTGGTGGCCGACGGCAAAGGCGGTAGCGCGATGCGCAGCGGCGCCAGTTACTCCACCTGGTGGAACGGCGGCCTCCGCACCATCACGTATTTCCATAACATGATCGGCATCCTCACCGAGATCATCGGCAATCCGACGCCCACCAGCATTCCGCTGGTAGCGGGCAAGCAGTTGCCGCAAGGCGACTGGCCGCTGCCTATCGCGCCCCAGCCATGGCACTACCGGCAGTCGATCGAATACGAGATATCGAACAACCGGGCCATTCTGGACCTGGCGTCGCGCTACCGCGAGACCTTCCTGTTCAACATCTGGCGTATGGGCATGAACTCGATCGAACGGGGAAGCAAGGACAACTGGACGGTCACGCCCAAGCGGATCGCGGCCTTGCAGGCTGCCGTGCCGGAGGGCAACGGCCGCGGCGGTCGCGGCGCACCGGCGGCGGCACCAACCGGGGGCGATTCTCCCGCGGCTTTCGCGGGCGGAGGACGCGGCGGCATGAACGCCGAACTGTACAACACCGTGCTCCACGACCCCAAGGCCCGGGATCCTCGCGGCTACATCATTTCCGCGGGCCAACCCGATTTTGCCACGGCCACCGAGTTCATCAACGCCCTGATCAAGACCGGGATCACGGTCCACCGCGCCACCGCCGCCTTCACCGTGGCGGGCAAGAGCTACCCGGCCGGTTCATACGTGGTCAAGGCGGCGCAGCCCTTCCGTCCGCACGTGATGGACATGTTCGAACCGCAGGACCATCCGAACGACTTTCAATATCCGGGCGGACCGCCGGTACCTCCGTACGACGTCACCGGGTGGACGCTGGCGATGCAGATGGGGGTCGAGTACGACCGCGTCCGGGATGCGTTCGACGGGCCGTTCGCCAAACTGCCGCTGGGCGTCCTGCTGCCGCCGCCCGCCGGAGCGATCAAAGGGCCGGCCAACCCGGCCGGATACCTGATCAGCCACCAGATCAACAATTCTTTCAAAATAATCAACCGGCTTCTCAAGGCCGGAGCGGACGTGTACTGGCTCAAGGGGCAGGCCGTGGCCGAGGGAAACGACCTGGGAACGGGTGCGATTTGGGTGCCTGCCGCGGGCAGTGCGCGCACGGTGCTGGAGCGGGGTGCGCGCGAACTGGGCGTCCCCGTCATTGCGGTGGCCAAAGCTCCGGCGGGCGAGGCGCTGAAGCTGAAACCGGTTCGCATCGGTCTTTACGATCAGTATGGCGGCTCCATGCCTTCGGGCTGGACCCGCTGGCTATTCGAGCAGTACGAGATGCCTTTCGAGCGGGTTTTCGCGCCCGCCCTCGATGCCGGCGACCTCAAGGCCAAATTCGACGTGATCGTCTTTCCGGACGGCACGATCCGGCGGGGCGGCGCCGGGGGACGCGGAGGCGGAGGCGGCGGACGCGGGGGCGCGGCGGCTACGACCCCGCCCGAATACAGCGCGCAAATGGGGCGCATCACGGATGAGAAAACCATACCCGCGCTGCAGAAGTTCGTGGAGTCCGGAGGCTCTGTGGTCACCATCGGCAGTTCGACCTCCGTGGCGGAGGTGTTCGGTATTCCGGTGAAGAGCTTCCTGACAGAAAAGGGATCGGATGGATCGGAGCGCCCGCTCAGCCGCGACAAGTTCTACATTCCCGGCTCGCTGTTGAAGGTCAATGTAGACAACACCAATCCGCTCGCCTACGGCATGCCGAAGCAGGTGGATGTGTTCTTCGACAGCAGTCCCGTCTTTCGAATCGGCTCCGGAAGTCATGTGCCCAACCGGGTGAGCTGGTTCGATGGCAAGGAGGTGCTCGACAGCGGCTGGGCATGGGGCCAGCAGTACCTGGACGGCGGTGTGGCCATGGCGGAAGCGAGCGTAGGCGAGGGCAAAGTCGTTCTGCTGGGACCGGAAGTTGCGTTCCGCGCACAGCCTCACGGGACCTTCAAGCTGCTGTTCAACGGCCTGTACTACGGGAGCGCCAAGACGACGGCTTTGCCGTAACGCGGCGGACTTCAGGCGGGCAGCGGCTGGAACGAGCCGGAGGCCAGCATGGCGGCGACCCATCCGGCGTGCGGAAAGCCGGACTCGAGGACGGTTTTCCGCTCCTTATCGACGTTGTATTCGACTCGCCGGATAGCCGGGTGTCCATCGTCCACGAGCAGGTAGGAGGCCCTGTTGTCGCCATCGTAGGGCAAGCCCACGCTGCCTGAGTTGGCGACGGTCAGACCCGCTATCGTGCGCACGAACGGCCGGTGGATGTGGCCGTAAACCGCCACCGCCCGCACGAGCGGGACGAAGGTTGCTTCGAGTTCCGCATCCGGCGCGTCAGGGCCCGGCGCCCGCCATAGATCGTCCGGGCTCGCGTGGACCAGGGCCACCGGACCATGCGTCTGATAACGAGCCAGTCCGCGCAACCAGTTCAGCCTCTCTTCACCGAGCAGTTCGCGCGATGCCGCCGCCATTTCGCCGATGGCCGCGAACATCGCCGCCATTTGCGGTACGGCCCCCGCGAATTCCGCGAGCGACTCCGGACGGAAGAGCATTTCGTCGGTGTTGCCTACGACGCCCGGCCAGCCGAGCCCGCGGATCCGGTCCACCACGTCCGGCCCGCCGGGCGAGCCGTCCGCGAGATCCCCGCCGTCCAGCGTCAGGTCGGGAGCAACGTCGCCGAGATCCCGGATGACGGCTTCGAGGGCGGTACGGTTGCCGTGAACGTCCGAAATCACCGCGATCCGCATGGCCCTAGGATAGATCGCGGGAAGGCGTTGCAGGAGCCGGGTGGGGGCCTGCTGTCGGGAGGAAGGTGCGTTCCCGTCCCGCCGCGGCAATGAAAGCGGCCGCAACTCCCTTCAATCAGAGAGATCGCAGGAAATTGAGCAGATCCTGCTTCTGGGCAGCGCTGAGGCCGGCGAAGTTGCCGGCTACCCTAGCGGCCTCGCCTCCGTGCGCCGCTATGGCCGCCCCGAGCTCGGAGGTGCGCCCATCGTGCAGCAGGAAAATGCGCTCGCCGAGTCCCCACAGCGGGGCCGTGCGGAACTCGCTGAAGCCCGCGTTGCCCTGCGCGACGCCGTCGGCCAGGGCACGCCCCATATCGTGAACCAGCAGATCCGAGTAGAGGTTGACGGTTTTATTCGCCAGGGCGGGCGAGGAGTGGGTGCCGGTGCTGATCGACGGCGTATGACAAACCGCGCAGCCGATCACGCTGAACTGAATCCGCCCGTTATTGATGGAAGTTGCGCTGACCGCGCCGACCGTCGCCGATGTGTAGGCCGGGACGGGCTGCGGCGGCGCCAGGAATTTCATGAAATTGGCGAAGGCAACGGCATCGCTCGGCACCGATTGCGGCTGCGTCTCGTCGTAGTGGGTCTTGTCTTCAGGGGTCGGATTGACGCGGCAGGCCGTTGGATCCTGCACGCCGCCCTCGCCTCTCTCGTCGGGAAACAGATCGTTCGAAACGCCCTGTTCCACGTTATAGGCTTCTCCGGAGAAGATCACCAGCGACTTGTTCTGCGCCTTCCAGCCGTAGCGGCTCACCGACCCGTCATTGCCGTTGCGGTTGGCGTGTCCGCCGATGCCGAAGGGTTTGGCGATGCCTTCGCGGGACAGAATGGTCGAGTCGGCGATGGCTTCGATCAGCCCCAGGCCGAAGGTCGGAGTCGGGATGCGGAAGATCACGTTGTTGGCGAGGATGTGGGTGGAGAAATCGGGCTGGGAGATGTTGCAGCCGCGCGGGGTGTCGGGCCTGCCCATGATGGTGAACAGGTCGTGCACCCCTCCGTCGCGGCTGGTTTTGGCAACCGGATCGTTGAAAACAAAGCGCGCCTCCCGCACTGGACCGTTGGCTGCAATCATGCCGAGGCCCGTCAGCAGAGCCACCTGGTTGGCAGGCGCCACGTCGCCCACCACCTGCGGGTTGTCTTTGGGACTCGCTCCGCCAATCGCCGGAAAGGCATGGCAGCCGGCGCAACTGGTGAGATTAAACCGCGGACCGAGACCGGGTTCGGTGCCGGAAATAGTCCCCCTCACGGAGGCCACTTCGGCGAATGCATCCCGGCCGGCCGAAAAGAACTTAGCCTCTTTGACTGTAAGGCCGGGGATGGCGGCTCCTGCGCCGGCCGTTCCCGCGCTGGCCGAGGTTGCGCTGATGCCCCCAGCGCGGATGCCCGGATCGGTTTGTGCGGCCGCGATCATCGAAATCCCAAAGAACACGCTGATTGCAAAAGGTTTTATCGTTTGCGTGCAAATACAGCTCGACATGCCTCACCTCGTGGCAGGCCTGGACCTTGGCCCCTTTTGGGCTAAAATCGGACCTGAATCGGTGTGGGTATTTACAGCTATGCCAGTCTTAATCTGGTAGGATCAGGATTGTTCAGGCCCTTGGAGTCCCCGCCGGATTCCGAGGCAAAGGCGGCCCCCGCCCACAAAACGGGGGCCGCTTGACTGTTACACAGACGCTGCCACCCTCCCCCGGCATCTCCCTCCTGCCGGATTTGGGTGTTTACAGACAACCTTCAGGGAGTAATGGTAGTTCTGGAACTATCGCCAGGTCAAGCGCCAAAGTGAGCGCGTTGTGCTGATCCTGACGGAGTTCAGGCAGTGCAATTATGTTGACACCTGCCGGGCGGAGCAGCCGTCTAGACGTTCAAGGAAAACCATATGCGACTCTTGTTGCTGACGGCAGCCGCCGGCGGATGTTTGCTTGCGCAGGAAACTCAGGGCGAGGTCCCGCGCCTGAAAACGCGGGACGAGGTGACGGCTCCGCGCCCAGCAGGCGAGCCAAAGGACCTCTGGGTGCTTCCGGCCGGCACGCGGATTCCGATTGCGCTGCGGCAACCGATATCCACGAAATCCGCGCAGCCCGGCGATCCGGTTTACGCGCAAACCACCTTTCCGATCGTAGTGGATTCGGAAATCGTGGTGCCCGCGGGCACGTGGGTACAGGGCAAAGTGGACAACGTGAAGCGGGCGGGCCGTTTGAAAGGTACCGCCGAGCTGCAGTTTCATCTGACCTCGCTGATTTATGCCAACGGGTACACGGTGGACATCGCGGCGGCGATCGACCGGGTTCCCGGCGACGAATCGTCCGCGGTGAAGGAACCGGCCACGGTGACGCACAATCCGGAGAAGGGAAAAGATCTGGAACGGGTAGGCGACGCGGCATCCAAGGGTGGGCAGATCGGCGCGATTGCCGGAACCGCGGCGCGTCCCAGCGCGCGCGGGTTCGGTGTCGGCGGACTGTCCGGCATTGCGGCCGGAACGTTGATCGGGCTGCTGGCGAGAGGCAGCGACGTACGATTCGAGACCGGGACCGCCGTAGAGATCGCCTTGAGCCATCCCATGGCGGTGGAACCGGCCAGGGCCAACCGGGTCCCCGGAGGCGGCGCCCGCTAAGGCGGACACCTAAAGGTTTTTGCGAAGGATGGACGCTCCGCGTTTTTCCCGCTCGCCGTAGGCCTGGCTGACGCGGGCCGATCCGCGGCTGGCGCTCAGTTGCTCGGCGGCCTGGGCGCGTGTGGCGGCTGCCACGTGGGCCGCCCAACGCACCAGTTCGGCCGCGGCGGCCATATCGTCGGCGCCAATTTCACCGCGCTCGATTTCTCCGCGGAGGCGCCGGGCGAATTCTTCCCACAGAGACTGCGCTTTCGGAAACTCGCCCGAACCCACCGCGGTCCGAAACTGTTCAACGAGCGTGTGCTCCATGGTTGTTTATTGATAGCTTTGGTTGGCGGCCGTCATTGCCTGGAACATGCTCGACAGATAGCTGTACTGTTGCTCCATGGTGGCAATGAGGGCGTCGGCCGCCGCCATCTGCTGCAACAGATGTTCCTGCAAACGGTCCACGGCTTCCTGTTTGACGGCGATCGTTTCATCGGCGCCGGCGATCCTCCGGTCCAGGCTGGCGAGGGCGGTGGTTATGCTTCCCGTTTTGGAATCCTCCAGCGCATTGAGGCGGGTGCTGGCCATCTTGAGGAAGCCGCCGCTCGATTTCGAGCCTAGAAACGAAGTGACACCGTTGGAATTCAACATGTCCGCGCCGAGCAGAACAAACGGGCTGAACGTCATCCGCCCTTCGCGCCCGAGTTCGAGGCCGAGCGCCGACAGGCCGCTCACCGGTGAGCCGGACGCCGTAAACGTGCCCATTGCGCTCAGCGCCGCGGAGAGTTCCTGGATCAGCGCCTGTCCCTGGAGCGTGCCGCCGCTTTGCCCGCGCTGGCTATCCACTTCGGCGGCGGCCGTATTGTAGGCGTCCGCGAACGCCGTCAGCGCTTCGCTGAGTGCGGAGGTGGACCGCGTCACGGTAATATTGGCCGGGGTGGCGCTGCTCGACAGCATGGTGATCGAGAGTCCGGTGGCGATCGATACGGTACGGGTATCGCTGGTAACGGTGGTGCCCGAACTGTTCACTTCGTAAGCGGCGAGCCGGCCGACGGTCTGTTCGGTTTGCAGGCTCTGGCCGCCGTCCTTGAGGTTGACCGGGGTGTTGCCGAGCTTAACGCTCTGCAAGGAAATGCGGTAGTCCGGGGTGGAAGACGAGCCGACGTTCATTACGCTGGCGCGCACCTTGTCCCCGTACTGCATATTGATGGCAGAGGCCACGCTGGCGGCGCTGTTGTCCGCGGGTGTGAGGAAATAACTGTTTGCGCCCAGGGTCAGCTGATAGGTGTGGGCCTGCCCGCCGGCGGTCACCCATGCGGCGGAGGTCAGGCTGCTCGCATAGGCGCCGACATCCTGCACGCGCAGCGAGTAATTGCCTTCGACAACACCCGGCGAAACGTGCGCCGCCGCTACCGAAGCGTCCTCCACCGATGTCAGGAACGAGGAGCCGTCCAGAGCCTGGGCGATTCCGTCCACCGCAGCCTGCAGCGCCGCAAAGCTGGTCTGGACCGTTTTCATCTCGGTCTTCTGCGCGGTGAGGTCCGTCTTTTGGGCGGTAAGCTGCCGGATGGGTAATCCGGCGATGCTGACGGCCCGCTCCACCACCTGGCTGAAGTCGCTCGAGTAGGCGCTCGCGCCTTTGAAGATGCCGCTTGTGTCCGCCATAAAATGCTCCAGGGCCGGTCCGGATTCGCATCCGGCCCGGCCCGAGACGTTTGCTGGTACAGCCGGCGCGCCGCCCTTTCAGACGACGCGCCGGGTCAGGTTAACGACTAGCCCCGGAGGAGTGAGAGAACCGCCTGGGGAGCGGAATTGGCCTGGGCCATTGCGGCGATGGAAGCCTGCTGCAACACCTGGGCCTTAGTGAGGTTGGCCGCTTCGGAAGCCACGTCGGCATCGCGGATGCGCGATTCGGCTGCCGAGAAGTTGGAAATCTGCGACTGCGCCAGGGTGATGGCGTAGTTGAGCTGGTTCTGGCCTTTGCCGACCGCCGCCTGAGCGACACCCAGTTTGGTGATCGCGTTGGCGATGGCGCTGACCGCCTGGACCGCCCCGTTCTTGGTGTCGATGGCCACGTTGGCCGCCGTTCCAAGCGTTGTGGCGGCGACCGTGTTGCCCGCCACCGCGGCGCCGTTGAACCCGTCGCCGTTGGCCGAAGTCCCTACACTCAGACTGAAGCCGGAAAGCGAGCTGAGGAAGTTGATCTTTTCGGTGCCGCCCGAGTTCTCCTTGACGGCCACGATCTTCTGCAGGGTCGTGTTATTGGTGGCCTGCAACTGGGAGTTGATGTACTCGATGGCCTCGTCGATCGATTGTCCCGTCCGCGCCGTGTTGTCGTTGCGAAGGGTGATGGTCTTCGATTGCAGTGCGCCCGTCGCGTCGTTGGCCGAGAAGGTGATCGCCTGGTCGTCGCTGCCGTAGTTCATCGCGGCGAACGCCAGCGCGCCGGTGTTGGTTGCGCCGTTAGCGTCCAACACGCTGTTGGCGGCGCTGCTCACGGTCGGCCCGGCAAAGCCTGCGCCGGCCACTCCGAATCCGATATCCGCGGTGGCTTCGGTCCGACGCCCGCATTGACGCGGAAATAGCTGTTGTTAGTGGACGCGAGGGTGATGGTGCCGCCCGACTGGGTCGCTTTCAGTCCGGCTGTCACCAGTTCGGCATCCGCGCTGATGGAGTCGTTCATGGCTTCCACGACGCTCGCCGCCGTCCGGCTGGTACCCGTTATAATCGCCGGCCAGGTCCAGTGTCGTTGCCCGCAGCGCCGCCGAGCAGTGAACGTATGCGCCCCTTTTTGCGTTGTTTCGATGCACCAGACTCCCGGCTGAATTCACGGTGGCCGAGAGGCCCGCGCTCGCCCTGTTGATGTTGGCTGCCGCGAGCGCCGCGGTTGCACCTGTGATATTGATATTGACCGCCGGGTTGCCGTCGATGGCGAAGGTCAGGGTTTGGCCCGGACGCATCGCCCGGTAGCGCCGCTGCCCGTGATGGTCGCGCCCAGCGCGTCGCCGGCGTCGAGGTCCACAACAATGCTGTTTGAGTTCGATCCGCCACCGTTCAGGCTGATGTCCAGGTTCGCCACTCCGAACGCCGACGGTATTGTCGTAGGCGGCTCCGCCCGTCGATGGTCGTGTAGTCGACGGCATTGCTCCGCGCCGGCCACAAAAGACCCGAACCCCAGCCTGTTCGCCGTGTCTCCCGTCACTTCGACGCTGAACTTCTCGCCGCGCGTGCTGGTGAAGGTAAGGGCACCGCCGGCCGTGCCCGAGGCCGTGATTCCAGCTCCGGCCAGCGCGCTGCTGCCAGCAACCTTCGCCGCCAGGTCGGTGAGGGCCAGGGCCGTCGTGTTGGAACCCGAATCGAAGGTCAGGTCCACCGGACTGCTCATTCCGGCTCCCGAAATCCGCACGGTGACGCCGGTGGGGGTGAAGGAGCCGGCGGTGGTGTTGGCGCCCGCTACCGAAGAAGACATCGCCGTCCCGGTGGTGCCCGACAGATTGCCCATAAAGGCATTGGCCATGCGGTCGCCCGCTTCCACCTGAAAAGCGGTGGTGCTGGAACTGAACGCCAGTTGTTTGCCGCCGGCGTTATCGGTGTGCACCGAAGCCAGGACGCCGGCGTTCTTGAACGCCGTCGCCGCCTGCGTGCCGCTGTTGCCCGCATTGGCAATGGCGCTGTTGATCGCCGCCGCCAGGGTGTCCACATCGGTAACGCTTTGCAGATTGACCGACACTTTCAGCTTGCTGCCGTCCGAGAAACCCGGCCCGCCGAAATAGAAATCGGTGAAGCCGGAGCTCGCCAGTGGTATTGCCACTGTCGGCCTTGATGTTGGCTACCGAGCTGGCGGAGCCGCCGCCGATATCCACACTGCCGGCCACAACCTGCATGCCTTTGAGCCCCAGGCTCTGGGTATCCACGGTCGAGGTGCGCAGATCCACGGTCACGGTGCCGTTGGAGGTGTTGAGTCCGCCGGTGACCGCATCCTTGCCGCCGCCGATGAAGACTTGCAGCGACTTGGCGAACTGGCCGCCCTGGTTCAAGCCGATGGACTGCGACTGGCGGTCGATTTCCGTCAGCAGGCTCTGGAATTCGCTATTGAGCACGCTGCGGTCGCCGGTGAAGGTGTCCGACGCGGATTGCGTGGCCAGGGTGCGCAGCCGGTCCAGCATTTTGGAAACGTTGTTCATGCCGCCGTCGACGATCTGCAGCGTGCTGATGCCGTCGTTGGCGTTGCGCACGCCCTGGGTCAGCTCGCTGGTGTCGCTGCGGAATTTGTTGGCCATGGCCAGGCCTGCCGCGTCGTCTCCGGACGCGTTGATGCGGAAGCCCGAGGTCAACCGCGTGATCGTCATGCTCTGGAAATTGCCGTTGACGCGCAGATTCTCCTGCGCGATGAGAGAGGTTACGTTGGTCTGAATCGAGAATGCCATTGGAAATCCTTTCGTTTCTGGGTGCCGGCTTCTTGCCGGACAATTCCCTCATCGGCAGCCGGACGGAAAATTTGAGGCGCCGGGCCGCCAGCGCGACAACAAATTGCGAACCGCGCCGGGATTGACCGACGCGGCCGCCAAATTCTCTTCGCGCACCAGGCGGGCCTCTTTGGCGACGATCGCCACTTCGCGGGGCGCGCGGATTCCTACCCGCACGCGCGACCGGCCGATCTGCGCGATCACGATTTCGATGTCGTCTCCGATGAGGATAGTTTCCCCCTCGCGGCGCGACATCATGAGCATACCGTTTCCTCCAGGGCGACCAGCGAATGCTGGTGCGAGTAGCCGGAGTCCGGCATGAGGGCCTGCACGCCCCGTCGCGAGGCGATGTTCACCACGAGCGGAGCCAGGAGATTGGCCGTAGTTCCGCCCTCCTCCCGCACGGACAGAACGGACAGGCAGAGCACTTCGGCGCCGATGCGCGGCTGCCGCCCGGGATCGAGCCCGATGGATTCCAGGTCTTCGGCGGCGATATCCAGCCGGTAGTCCCGGTCGACGACCAGCACCGGAACCGTCAGGAAGCAGAGTTCGGGCACCTCCATGCTTTGCAGATAAACGACCGGGTCGCTGTGGGCGAACCGCAGCGCCAGAAAGCGCCTGCGGCTCTCAAATCCTGGCACGCCGCACGGGAACTCGAGCTGCGTTTCCTCTTCGTAGGCAACCGGACCAAAGTGTTTCGTTTCGAGTACTGGCATTCCACCTCGCTTCCCCCGGATGATCGGCAGACGGGCGGCAAACTTTAATTTCGTCGCACGGCGCGGCACGAAAAACCGTTGCGTTGGCGGGAGTATAAAGTTTCCGGCGGGCTCTGCCGATAAGGTTCTCATGCAGGAAAGGCGTATCGAATTACGCATGTTGTGCGCCGATATGGTGGATGTTTCCTGGAAGGAAGGCGTACGGCGGCGCCACACGGCGGCACTACTCGAAGACATATCGGCTTCGGGCGCCTGCCTTCAACTGGAAGCGCCGGTGCCTCCTGGCGCGGAACTCCGCTGGCGATGCGAGGCGGGCGAGTTTCACGGGTCGGTGTGTTACTGCGAGTACCGCGAGATCGGCTATTTCGTGGGTGTGCGATTTGACAGCGACTCCCGGTGGAGCCGCCGCCGCTACCACCCGAGACATCTGCTGGACGTTTCGCGGCTGGCGGGTCCGCCGAAGGACCAGAGCGCGCGCACCCGGGCGCATGTGCAGGAGATTCCTCTCGTCCGCCAATGATCCGGCCGGGCACGATGTTATTCTGAACGTCGTACCCAAATCCCTGCAAAGAGGTAAGAAGAGTGGCACTGGTAGCCGGTGTGGACCTTGGCGGAACCGCCATCAACTATACCCTGGTGAATGCCCGGGAGCAGTTCCTGATCGAGGAGCTGTGCGAGCACCCCGCTTTATCGAAGGAAGGCCCCGAGGTTTGCCTGCAACAGATTGCCGAAGGTCTGCGCGTGGCGGTGGACCTGGCGGGGGTTTCGCTCGATGAGTTGGTGATGGTAGGGCTGGACACTCCCGGTCCGGCCAGCGCGGGCGGCGTGCTGAGCGCCAGGGGGTCCACCAATTTTGTGCATGCCGACTGGGCGGGCTTCGATATTCGCGACGGTCTGGCGCGAAAGCTCGGCAAGCCCGTCACGTACCTCAACGACGGGAATGCCGGCGCGCTGTGGGGCCACTTCTCGCTGTTCGGAGCGAGCCGGCGCGCCACCAGCATTTCGGCCATCATCGGCACCGGCCTGGGGGGCGGCGTCATTATTGAAGACAACGTGCTCAAGGGGCGCAAGGGCTTCGGCGGCGAACTCGGCCACGTCCTCCTCCCCTACCAGAGCATCCGGGGAACCGAGGGCTTGGTACCCGAATGCAACTGCGGGCGCACGGGCGACCTGGAATCGGTCTGCTCGCTGACCGCGATCGCCAAGACCTTCCTGCCGTATTTCCTGCCGCGTTTCCCGGAGCACGATCTGGGGAAGATGGACATCTCCAAGGCCGCCAAACTGGTCCGCGGACTGGCGGAAAAGGGCGACCCGATGAGCAAGGAGATCTTCCGCGTGCAAGCCCACGGCTTGGGGCTGTTCTTCGACGAAATGATCAACACCTTCGACCCCGATGCCCTGATCGTGGGCGGCGGTGCGATCGAAACCGGCGCCGCGTTCCAGAAATGGTTTGTGGACGAGATCCGCGCCGGAATGCCGGTCCAGCGGGAAGAGCAGGCGGACATTCCGATCTATATCATGCCAAACGGCGACACCGCCGGCGCGCGGGGCGCCGCCATCGAAGCACTGAAGGTCGCGCGCGAGGGAGGCCTGATCTAGCGGCGCGGCCCCCGCGCCCTGGGCGTGGCAGAAGTCGGAAAAACACCGCTCACTTACGTTAGCGGCTCTTTAGATTCAGCGGGTTACGGAGCACTGGCTAGTGCACGCTTCCCGAGTAGAATACCGGCTCGAAACTGATGCCGAAATTCGCGGGGTTCTGAAACTTAAGCGGCCCCGTGACCGGCGCTTCCGCCGCCAGCGTGCCGGTCGAAATCGTGATGTACGGCGTCTCGCCGATATCGCCGGACGTGTTCATCAACCGGACATTCACAAGCCCCCCCCATTTGCACGCGACCGCCAATGGCCGGCCCCATGTTGGCGATCGTGATGGATCCGGTAGAGGTGTGCGTGCTCTGGTTGAAGACCGGCGTGTTCAGGGTCGTTATCCGAACCGATCAGCAGAACGTGGGTTCCGTCTTTGAGGTCCGGAGCCCAGGCCAGACCCTCGATCTTCTCCGGGAAGGTTGCGCCCGCCAGACCGCGGTCGCTGACGTCCGTCGCGCCGGTGATATCCACGCGGTAAATTTGTTTGATGGCGGCGGCCGTATCAGCTTTGCCGCCAGGATCTCGTTGAGTCCGTTGTTCTTGCCGTTCTCCAACTGGATGCCGTCTCGGCTGGTTCCCGTGAGTGCGCCGTCCTGGATCAGCGCGTTCTGCATCAGGCCGAAGAGGGTGCTGCCGTCCGGACTGATCGCCAGACCCTCCATCCCGCGATTGGCTTGGCGGCCCGATTTGTTTCCGGTAATTTCCAGGGTTCGTTGGCGTCCGGATTGGCAATCTGGAATTTGGCGGGCACGTCGATTTTGGGGATTCGCCGGCCGGTCTGGTCGAATTCGCAGATGTAGGGCCCGTATTCGTCGGAAATGAAGATGTGACCGTTCCTGCCAACGCGCACCCCTTCCGGATCGAACCGCCGGCGCGTTGAAATCGCCGGCCCGGCGGCGGCGTCCACCACGATCTCAAAAATCTGCATCCGGTTGGCGTAGGGCGGTACGGTGACGCCGTCGGAATAGCCGCGGTCGTTCACCATCACGAAGAGGATGCCTGTGCCCGAGTAGGTCCGCCCACGGTCATGAAGAGAGCTGCGGGAATTGCGTTGCGCAACACGTGCATCAATACTCCTTCAAGCAAGATTCCGTGCCGAGCCTCAGGTTCGGCGCGGGTCCTCGCAAGGTACCATGCGATTTTGAATTTGCGATTACGGCGGCGTCACAAAGTCGTTTCACTAACCGCGCGCCGGCGACGCAATTCCGCCACCTCCGGGGCCGCGCTATATTGAAGGCGCATGTTACGCCCCACGTCCCGCACCGAGGCCGAGCGCTTCCTGGACCTATTGGCGGATTCCGACTTCACCGAGGCGGGTTTTCATCGCCGCCCGTCCATGCAACAGTTGCCTTCGCGCCATGCCGGCAACCTGCCCTGGCTGGTGGAATCGACCGCCGAGCCGACCCCATTCAACATGCTGGCGCGGCTGTTCGTCTTCGGGCTGGCGCAGCCTTCGGAAGCGGTGGCGGCCGTGTTTCCTCAAGCCGTGGGCTCCTTCCTGCTCGAGTCGGGTCTGGCCACGGCGGCGGGAGGCGAGATCGTGCCGCAAGCGATGCTGACCCCAACCGAGGGCTGGGTGATTGCCGCCGACCCGGTGCATCGCATGCATCCCGAAGCCCCCCCGGACCTGATCCTATGGCCTAACCAGAGCACGCGTGTGCTGCAGAACTTCGCCCTGCGAGAACGCTGCGGCACGCTGCTCGACTTTGGGGCGGGCTGCGGCGTGGTTGCCGTGCTGGCCTCTCCATTCAGCGAGCGGGTGATTGCCACCGACCTGAACCCTCGCGGCGAGGAGTTTGTGCGCTTCAATGCCTGGCTGAACGGACTCGAGAACATCGAGGCGCGAACGGGCGACGGCTTCGAGCCGGTGGCGGACGTTGCGTTCGACCGGATTCTTGCCAACCCGCCATTCTTCGTCATGCCGTCGTCCGGCGTGATGTATTGCGAAAACCCGCTGGAACTGGATGGGTTTTGCCGGCAGGTCGTGCGCCAGGGTGCGGCCCGTCTGAAGGAAGGCGGGTTCCTGCAAATGACCTTCGAATGGGTGGAACTCGCCGGACAGCCCTGGCAGGAGCGGGTGGAGGAATGGGCGCGCGCGACCGGCTGCGACCTTTGGGTGCTCAGCACGTATGCCACCGACCCCGCGGCGTATGCGCACGAGCGGACCTGCAATCTCTACTCGGAGCTTCCGGAAACGGCCCTCTCCAGGTACCGAGGCTGCGTAGATTACTATCGGGAGAAGCAGGTGAAGTCGATCCATGGCGGGCTGCTGGCACTGCGCAAGCGTTCCGGCGCAAACTGGGCCCGCATCGAGGAGGGCCGCATTGCTCCGAACCTCCGCTTCGACCACCTGGTGCGGGAGCTGTTCGCAACCCAGGATGAGCTCCGCTCGGATCCCGACGACGCCCGCCTGCTGCAGCTCCGCCCCCGTCTTTGCGCCTCTGTCGCCATCGAGCAGCAATTGAGCCTGGACGAGGGGAACTGGCGAACGACGTCCTTCAAGCTGGCGCTGGTGCACGGGCTTCCGTCCTCGCTGGCCATCGAGCCGCAGGTGGCCGAGTTCCTGACCCGATGCGACGGATCTCATACGCTGGCCGAACTGGCCCGCGATCTGGCCGCGAAGGTGAAAGCGCCGCCCGACCCGGTGCGCCAGCAATGCTGCGCGGTGATCCGCAAACTGGCCGAGCGCCGTTTTATCAGCTTCGACGCGAGCGCCGCGGCTACTTCGTAGGGTTCATGGCGGTTGCCCGTCCCCGCTACATGCGGTATCCTGAGAACTCGAATACTTTGTAAGGATTAGCTTCAGCAAAGATGGCCAACACTTATTCCGCCCTCAAGCGGGTGCGTCAAACGGAACGGCGCACGGAATACAATCGCAAGAACAAGAGCCGGCTGCGCCACCAGATCCGTTCCATGCGGCGGGCGATCACTGCCAAGGATGCGGACGCGGCGGCGAAACTGCTGCCGAAGACCTTTTCGCTGGTTGACCGCGCGGTGAAGACCGGCGTAATCAAGAAGAATACCGCGGCGCGGTATAAATCCAAGCTGAACCTGCGGGTCAAGGCCCTGTCCGCGTAGCCGCGGCGGGTCCCTGGCATCTATTCCACAAGCTTCAGAATAAACCTTTCCATCACGATGCGGTCGTCCGGACGCGCGTCGCGCAGCCCTCTGTCCGCCTCGAAAATCAGCCGCATCGCACGCTCGATCTGCGGTTTGTTGAATTTGGTTGCAGTGGCATGAACCTGTTCCGCCCGCGATCCCCACATGGGAATTCCGGCGCGGGTGAAATGGCCCTGCACCTGACCGACGGACTTGAGATTGGCTTCGCGCGCCGCCAGCGCCATGCGGAATTGCGTCGAGAGGAACGTGAGCGCGAGCGGCATGTATTCGCCCTCGCGGGTCAGGGTATCGAGGATTTCGAGCGCCCTTCCCCGGTCGCGGCGGCCCAAGGCATTGACCAGGGCGAAGACGTTGTTCGACCGGGCATCGGGAACGAGGGCCACGATATCTTCCGCTGTCACCGTGCGGCCGGCGGCATACAGCGCCAGTTTTTCGATTTCCACGGCGATGCGGGCTATGTCCGCGGCGAGCGCTTCCACCAGCAGGTCTAACGCGTCGGGTGCAAGTTTCAGGCCGGCGCGGCGCATCAGCGCCTCCGCTTCGCGGCGAGCGTCGGCGCTCGAATAGCGGCGCAATTCGACCACGTCGGCGATGCCGGAGTAGAATTTACGGACGCGATCCTGGCGGCGCTTGTCGTCCCCTTCGAAGTCGAAGCGGCTGGCCTCGAAAACCAGCACCACGCCGGGAGTCGGATCGCGGAGGTACGCCTGGAGCGCGCCGGTATCGCCCGCGCCGCCTTCGCCCTCGCCTCCATCCTCGTCCGCGGCGGCGGCCCGGCCCCGGGGAAGCGCGGCTTCGGCGTTCACCACCCAGATGAGGCGCTCGGAGGCGAACAGGGAAAGCGCACGCGCGTCGTCCAGCACCGCGGCCAGCGAAATTTCGACCAGGTCGTGCTGCGCCACCGCGTCCTGGGGCAGGGTGGCGAAAAGGGCGTCCTTGATGCGCCGGCGCTCGTAGGCCTCGGGGCCGAGCAGCAGCAGGGCGGGAGGAAGCGTATTTTTCGAAATTCGCGCAAGCAGTTGGGCGGGAGTCATCGGATGTTCTAGAAACTCTCGAGGATGGCGGAGACGACGCTGCGCGCCACGTCGCGGCTCAGGCGCTGCATGCCCGTACCGCTCTCGTCGAAGTAAGCCTGGGGGTCGGTGGCGATTTCGTAGCGCTCGCGAAATTCCGTGCCGGCGCGGTTGAAAAGGACCGCTCCCGTGTGCCGGTCGGTGAGCCGGATGTTCATGGTGACCACGGCCTGCACCCCGGTGGCGCGATTGGTCTTCGGATCGATGACGGTCGGGTAGTTGACAAAGTTGACCACCGCGCCGGTGAGGATGGCGTCGGCCTGGTCCGGATCGGGGACGATGCGGTAGCGGGTACGAGTGATGAACTCGCGGGTCAACCCGGCGGTGAGCAGGACGGGGAGTTTGTAGCGCGGGGTGCCGTTTCCGAAGGCCGGAATACAGATGGTTTTGACGCTTTTCGGCATCAGGTCTCCGCGCCCGGAGACGTGATAGCCGCAGCCGGTGGCCGCCAGCAGTGCGAATGCGAGTAGCGCCTTCATGCCAGGCGGCGCGCCACCGCAACCGCATTCTCGGCCTGGAGACGCAGGTTATCCGCGACCACCCAGAACCAGTAGGCTTCGGCGCGGTTACGGTCGGGCGCGATGGCGCCCACGGAAATTCCGCTCTGGCCCGCCTGGCCGACGTTGGTGGGGGGCTCGGAATCGGCGCCGCGTACGTCGATTTGGTCGAAGGCGAGAACGTTTTCGAGGGTATCGAGGCCGGGGTCGTTCTCGAATTCGGCCCATACGGAAAAGCTGTAGCCGTGAAACACGGGGGTCTGTATCAGGCGGAGCGAGGGCATGGGTGCGCCCTCACCTTCGCCGGGCAGGTCCAGAAGACTGGCAAGGTGGCGCTCAATGCGCAGTTCGGATTCCTCGAGCGAAACGGGGGCCTCTTCGCCATAGCGGGCCAGCAGGTTGAAGCTGAGTTGCGTGTCGAAGATCGCGCGAGGCATGTTCTTGAACGACAGCAGGCTGATGGTCTGTTGCTGGAGTTCGTCCACGCCGGATGCGCCGTGCTCGCTGGCGGGAGCGAAGACGTGCACCAGGGAACGGCGGAGCGGCTCGCTCGCCTGGAGCCGGCGAAGAAAGATGGCCATGGCGATGGCGGCGGGGTGCGCGATCACGTGGACGGCGGCGTCGTCATCGACGGATTCGGATTCGACGAAGGGCGCACGCAGGCGGGCGTCGGGCCGTTCCTCGGCGGCGAATGTCAGGTCCACGATGGCGGCGTCGGGCGGGTCGCCCGCGAACTCGAGCGCTTTGCGGCTCGAATCGGCGGAGCCGGCCAGCAGGATCACGCGCGCATCGCTCAACCCTTGGGCGTCGAGCGCCCCGACGATGGCCGGCTCGTCGCCCAACCGGGTGAGGGTGCCGGGCTTCTCCTGGCCCCCGGCCAGCAGGCGCAGGGTGAGCCCGCTGTCGGAAGTGGCCACCAGGTCGCGGATTTCGCGGCCGAGCAGGGAATCGCTGCCTACCAGCGCGGCGGTTTGGTTTTCAGCCAATTTGATGCTCCGGAGAAGGGGGGCGGGGCGCGGGCCGCAATCGCCGCCGCACGATACCGCCGATACGGGTAATGATGCCACTGGCGACGTAAGCGGTGGCCATCCCCAGCAAAACCGGCTGCGGCCAGTTCCAAATGGAGTAAATGAGGCCACCCAGCACGATAATCAGCAGGGGAGTGTGGGGCTTGGAGAGATTGATCCCCTTAAAGCTGTAATATCGCCAGGTGCTCACCATGAGGAAACCGAGGAGTCCCAGCAGCGCCAGCCACGTCACGGTGAGCGGAAGCCAGGCGATGGGCTCGGCGTCGAAGGCGAATACGACGGCAGCCACCATGGCGGCGGCGGCGGGGATGGGAAGGCCGACAAAATATTTTCGGTCGGGGCGCCCGGGATTTTTGGGGATCGGATTCTTCTGAACGTTGAAGCGGGCCAGCCGGGCGGCTCCGCAAAGCAGGAACAGGAAGGCGATGAAATAGCCGGCATTAAAAATCTGGCGACGGACCGCCATGCTCAGCGACGCATCCACGAACTGCACGCCCCAGGTGAAGGCCAGAACGGCGGGCGCGAGGCCGAAGCTGATCACGTCGGCCAGCGAATCCATCTCCCGGCCGAAATCACTGGTGGTGTTGGTCATTCGGGCGATGCGGCCGTCGAGTCCGTCCAGAAAGACGGCGGCGCCGATGGCTTTCGCGGCGATGGCGAAGTTGGCGGCCGCGCCCACCGGGTCGGTCCCGGCCATCATGGCTCCATGGATGGAACGTAGAATAGAGAGATAGCCGAGGAAGATGTTGCCCGCGGTGAACAGCGTGGGCAGCGCGTAGGCGGCGCGGCGTGGCCGGCGGTCCTTGTAGCGCGGGTCCGCGAGCCTCTCTTTAAGACCCATGTGGACCTCCGTCGATGCGGCGGGCGATAACGCTGGAGCCGGCGGAAACACGCATCCCCGGGCGCACGGCGATCTCCCATTCGGGGCCGAGCAGCACGTCCACACGGGAGCCGAACTTGATGAGCCCGATCCGTTCACCGATTCCTACACGGTCTCCCAGTCTCTTGGTGAACACGATTCGCCGGGCGATCAGGCCGGCGATCTGCTTGAAGGTCACGCTGCTGCCGTCGCCGTTGACCGTGACGACGTTCTGCTCATTCACGGTCGAGCACTCTTCGCGGCTGGCCACGTGAAAACTGCCTTCCTGATATTTCACGCTGGAAATGGTGCCGGCAATGGGGGTGCGGTTCACGTGGACGTCGAAAATATTGAGAAAGATGCTGATGCGGTTCAACGAGCCGCTTTCCGGCTTGACGGCCACCACTCTGCCGTCGGCGGGCGAAACGGCCACTGGTCCGGAGGGAATAGCGCGCTCGGGGTCGCGAAAGAAGTAAAGGCAGAAGAGGGCCAGGATCCAAAGTGGAGCGGCGAACCATGCTCCCGCGAGCCAGGTTACGAGCAGACCGGCGACGACCAGGCCGCCGGCATAGTAAATGCCGTCCTTAACGATCACTGACGACTATTTTCTCATACGGGGATCGCGCCCTTCTTTAAGACTCGAATCGATGGTGGATTCAGGCTCGGGCAGTTTGGAAATGAGTGATCGTCTTCATCGGAATGCTCAATCGCCAGCGGCTGATATGGGTGGTGGCCGGTCGGCAGGACTCGAGCCACCAGCTTAGAACTGGATACTCAGAAGAGCAGCGACGCCAAGACCTACAATCCCTAATCCGACCGTTCCCATCAAAAACTCCTTGAAGTGATGGACCCAGGGATTCGGAATCGCGATATGCGCCGTGCCGGGGAGGGTCACCCAGTGTGGCTTGATCCAGCACACGATGAGCCAATCGAGGATCAGCAAGTCAATGAGATTGAAGATGAAAAGCACGCCGAAGGCGTAGGCGAAGAGTTCCCGGAAGGAGTGACTTCCCAGAGTCGCGGTTCGCCAAAGCAATGCCGAAGCACAGGGAACCCCGATGAGCAGTCCGAGCAAGATAGACATCCGCCGCTCCTTCTCCGATTTGGGCGGGACGCTCTCTCGGATCTCTTTGGGATAATGGCCTAAGAATATGCGGGGGTTGAACCGCAGCAAGAGAAGCAAGTAAGTCGAAGCCACAACGGACAGCACTGCTCCATCTCGCACGATCCGCGCCGAATCTAACAAGGGACGCTCCGTCCCATCCCGTCGTTGACCATCGGCGAATAGACTTGGCACAGGTTGGCGTCATCTGCTGTGGACAACGGCATTTGCTGAGTTTACCCCAGAGAGGGATCGATCCTCCCAACACCGTACCGTTTACCTTGGAAGGCATGCTCCTCTGACAATCCTTTTAATTGAACGCGGTGACGGTCATGGTCTGTTCGGAACCGGAGGCGACGCGGATGGTTTGCGCTTTGGATTCATAGGGCAGGCGGAACTCTGGGTCTTCGGAGGCCCCCTGCGGGACGGATCGCCAGGCGAACAGGCGGTAGTCGCCGGGGGCGATATTCTCGAGGCGGAAGTTTCCGTTCGGGTCGGCGGCGGCGGTGCGCATCAGGTCCGGCCAACCGGGACGAACGGGGGCGAGCGCAACGGCAGCGCGGGGGATTGGCTTGCCGTCCGAATCTACGGCGAGACCGGCGATTTCGCCGCCATCGTCTCCCAGCACGATGGTGAGGCGGCCGGGGTTTGCGGCCAGGTCCAACTGTTGCGAGGGGAGTTTCCGGCCTTCCAGGAGGATCTGTTTCAGGTAGGCCCCGGCCACGGTCAGGCGGAGGTCGTAGGTATCGGGCAGGAGGTCGCGGAAGGTAAAGGTCCGGTCCTCCGGTAGCGCCGTCATCCCCGTAGCCGCAGGAAGTTCGAGCGGCAGCAGGTCCAAGCGCGACACCCTGGCGGAGGCGCCTTCTACGCTTCCCGACAGCTCGAAGCCGGGACGGAATGCCGGCTGGATCTCGACATCGTGGTCGGCGATATCCACGTAGGTGTGGAAGAGCAGGCGGCGCCCGGCGATCTCGGGGTCCGACATCGACATCGTGATGGAATAGCGCCGCGGGATCAAATTGCGGATCAGGAAGCCGCTGTCCGTGAAGGAACTAATGAGAACCCCGCTGGAGGGCACCAACTCGGGGCCGGTGGGGGTGACCAACGGCATGATGGAAATCCTTTTCCCAAAGTCCGAGGCCGTGAAACCGTCCGGGAAGCGCACGCGAAGGGAATACGCCACGGGCTTCACCAGGCGGATCTCGAGCGAACCGAGTTCGGCGCCCGGCGGCAGATCGAGGAGAGCGGCGCGGGTAACGGTGGTGGCGGCAGGGTAGAAGACGGGAACGGTGGGCTCGGCGGTATAGGAAGTGCGCGAGCCGCGGACGTAGTAGGAGCCGGGCAGAAGGCCGAAAACGCGGAACTCTCCGCGGTCGTTAGTAAGCCTGGTGGCGGTGCTGCGCAGCGTTTTGCGCCCCCTGAGCCAGCGGTATTGGAGGGCTTCCACGGTGGCGCGGGAGATCGGGTCTCCGTCCTCGTCCAGCACGCGCCCGGCGATGACGCCGGTGGCAACCAGGCGGATCTCGATCCCGGTCACCTGCTGGCGTGGCGCGACCTTCACGAGTCCGGCGGGTGCGGCGGCGTCGGGAACCCATCCGCTCCGCTCCGCCGCCAGCGCGTATTCGCCGGGCTCTACGCCGAGGATGCGGAACACGCCGTTCGAATCGGTGGTGGCGGCGTAAGATTCGGTCCGGTTGCGGACGGCTACGCGCGCGCGGCTGACGCCCTGTCCGCTGGCCGAATTCAATACCCGGCCTTCCAGCATGCCGGTCTGGGCGGCGAGCGGTTGCACCACCAGGATTGCAGCGAGGAGGAAGGTTCGAGTCACGGCAGCCGGCTCCGCAGCAGATCCACCTGGGCGGCGGGAATGGCTTTGACGCGCACCGATTCGACGCGGCCGGCGGTCGCCGTCACCTTCGCGGCGCCGTCCATCAGAAGCGCGCGGAACTCGGGCCAGCGGACCAGTTCGGGTTCGGAAGTTTCCCAGGCGGCGACCTGGTAGTCGCCGGGAGCCTGCGCGAACTGGACCGAGCCCTCGGAATTGGTGGATACGGTGCGCACCAGGTCGAGCCGTGCCGAATACGCGCCAGTGGGAGCCAGGGTGACCGGCACTCCGGGAGCGGGGTTGCCGGAAGCGTCCAGGACCGTAACCTGAACCCGCCCGGTGCCGCGCGCAAGTGAAATGGAGAGGGGTGCGGGGGCCTGCACGTCAATCCGGCCGCCGGATACGTCGGTCCCGCCGTAACGTATGTCCCGCACGTACACATCCGGGGGCAGCGCGTCCACGCCGATAGCGTATGCCGCGGGAATCAGATCCTGGAACACGGCGCTGCCGTCCTTTTGAATGAACTTGGAGATTCCAAGGTCCGTCACGTCGAGGGGCAGTAGGTTCACGCGTATGTTAGCGGGCGGGACGAGCGGCGCTCCGTCGAGAAGAACCTCCGCCGTGAGGTTCACGCCCGGGTAAGCGGCCAGCGCGACGCCCTCCACATCCCGGTCCGACACGGTCACAACGCGGAAGGCGTAGAGCGCCCGCTGACCCCGGACTTCCTGGATAGAGAGGCAGTAGGTGCCGGGCTGCACCGCCGCGAGGTCAAATGACCCGTCCGCCAGCACGGGCGCGGAGTAGGCAGGCAGATTCGCCGTGCAGGATTTGGCCACCGCCACGGCGCGAACCGGCTGTCCCTCTCCCAGGGCCGTCCCGGTGACATGGAACAGGCGCGTTTTGCGCAACTCGAAATCGATGTGGCCGGCCTCCGCGCCCGGCGCAAGGGTGACGGGCGATGCCTGACCGGGTTCGAAAGCATTGGGATAGAAGCGGAAAGGGTAGCCTTCGTTTGCCGCGAGGTTCGGCGGCGGTAGCGGCCCGGAGGGATTCGACCTAACCAGCAAGACATAGTAGCGGCCGGGCTTGAGGTCGAAAATGCGGTATTCGCCGCGGTCGTCGGTTGAGGCGGAGTTGGTCTCGACCAGCGGCCTGGAGGGGCGCGTGTAGTCATAACGAAAAGCCAGCAGGGTGGCCGAGACAGCGGGCTCGCCTTCTTCATCCAGCACTCTGCCGGAGATGACGGAGAGAGGCGTCATGCGGAGTGCGATTCCAGCCATGGCTTCGTCCGCGACGTGCAGCGTGGTGGCGGGATTCAGCGGGGAGAAGCCCTGGGCCTCGAGCAAAACCGCGTAGTCGCCGGGAGGCAAATCCGGCAGGTCGAAGCGGCCGTTTGCATCGGTGCGGGCGGTGAGGGCGGCGGCGCCTGCCGTTCGGAAGGTGACCAGCGCTTTTCTGACGGGAGCGCCGCTGGCCGAATTGACGACAGTGCCGGAAACCGCCGCTTGCACGGGCAGAACCAGAAGGCACAGCATGGCCAGCCGCATGAAGAAATTATTAGCACACGGCATAATATTTCGAACGTTTGGAGTTCCAATGCGTCTGCCTACTGGAGGTCCGATGCGAATACTTGTTTGTCTTACGATGCTGGTGCTGTTGGCGGTGGCTATGCCCGCTGCCGACGTGAACGGCAAATGGTCGGGGAGTTTCACTGTGGCCGGCGGGGACACGTCGTCGGCTCTCATCGTTTTGAAACAGAGCGGGACCACGGTGACGGGGACGGCCGGCCCGGACGACGCGGAGCAATGGCCGCTGACCGGCAAGATCGAAGGGAACAAGCTGACCGGGGAAGTGAAGAATCCGAACGGAATGGTTTACAAGTTTGTGCTGACGGTGTCCGCCGATACACTGAAGGGCAATGTGGATGCCACCAGTCCCGAAGGCGAACCCATGAAGGGGACTCTCGATCTGACGCGGGCGAAATAACTCATCGCCCACAACCCTACCGAAGCGCGGCGGACCGTTTCTGAAGAGCGGCGAGCGTCTGCCGCGCCAGTTCTTCGAGGCCGCTTCGCGCGCGCATCCAATCCTCGGAAGAAATGCTGCCGGGGCGGTTCTTCTCGGTGAAGTAGACGGGGACAATCGACAGCAGTGCGGTGGCGGCGCGGACGCCGGTGCCGACTTGGGCCCTGCGCGGCGATGGCAGGCGATTTACGTGTGTCACCAACAGGGAGAAGACCCCCACGATCTGGGCCGGATCCGGCAGGGTTTGCGGCAGGTTGTGGTCGAGCAGGGGCGCTCCCGCGTCGATCACTTGCGCGGACCGATTCAGCCCGTCGTAGGCCTGCATATAGCAAAGCTGGCGCACGTCGGCGAGTGAGGTGCCGGGGAAGCGCGCGGTCCAGAGTTCAAGCGCGGCGAGCGCGCCTTCAAAGTCGCGGGCGCCGATCGCCGCCGCAACGGTCGTGCGCAGCTCGGATTCAGTGGGGTTGCGGCGCGGGGACGGACGGCGGCCGGTGATGTTGACGTCGCGCACGCTGGGGACGCGGCGATTCGGAGCGGGGGGTGCCGCCGCGGGAGGCTTGGGCGGACTGACCGGCGGCTTGGACGGTTTGGCGGCCGGTCCGGCGGGAATCGGGATGCCGATCGGGACCGCGTAGGGAACCGCGACCAGGATCGGGTCGGGTGCGGGCGGCGGCGCCGCCTGCGTGACGATCACCACGGGCTGGGGCGGCGGGGGCGGCACGATGCGCACCGGTACGGTTTCGAACGTCACCGAATCGAGCACCGGCACAATGCGGACGCGTCCGGCTTCGAGCGGCGGGCGGAAGGCGTCGAGCCGCGACGCGATGAATGCGGGCGAGGGCAGCGCCGCAACCAGGGCGCTTTCGGCCAGCGGATCTTTGGGAGCATCCTTGAACCCGGTGGGATCGACGGAATCCGAGTCCGGCGAAAACTCCGCCCACGTAGTGTTGGCATTCAGGAACTGCTGCGGTTCGGGATGGTCGGGATCGGGGGAGGGATAGAGTTCGCCCGGCGCGAGCGGTCCCCAGCCGGCGACGTTCTCCCCGCGCCGCCAGTAGACTTCGCCGGGCTTGAAAATTGCGCCGCTGCCGGGAACCCAGACCCAGCCGGAAGGCTTGGTCAGAGCCCAGCGCCCGTAGTGATACGGCAGCCAGCCCCACGGCTCGCTGCTGACCCAGGTATAGCCAAGAGTGTCATACCACTGCCAGCGACCGGCGCGAAAAGGCGTCCAGCCTTCGGGCACGTGAGGCTTCCACATAGGTCCCAGCTCGCCGGTTTCCACCCATTCGCCGGCAGTATCGAGGTCCTGGCGGCCGTAGCGGTGCGAAGTGTGGCCGGCCGAAATGGAGCCCGCCAGAACCTCATCGCGGTTCGCGCTCCACTCGTCGAGTTCTTCGGCGGCCACCTCTTTGAAGAGGAAGAAGCGCGAGGGGTTGGCCGCTTCGACGCGCGTGGTCTGTCCTTCGTGCAGGTCCATGTCGGCGGCGGGGGATGAGAAGCGAACCGCGCCGCTCAGCACCGCGATGGAAGCCGTTTGCAGGCCGACGTCGAGGCGGATTTGCGCCGCGCGCGTGACCGTGACTTGCGCTCCGGGCACGGAGAGCACGATCGAATCGGCGCCCTCGGGCCGGCCGGTGAACCAGGCGGTTCCTTCGTCGAGCGAAAGCGTGGTGATGCGCTGGCCGGTGGAGAGCCGCGTGTAGTCGGCGATGGCGGCGCGGGTCTGCGGGCCCAGGCGCCAGGCGCTGCCCTCGTCGAATTCGACTTCGAGGCGCGATGCGGGCCCGGTGCGGAGCCATGTGGATTCGATAAGCGGCAGATTCCGCTCCGCGGCCACCCACGGCCGCCCGGCGCGTAGCTGCACTTCGACGGCGCCTTCCGATTCGCCCAGGCGGGCATAACGAACATCGCCGGCGGCGAGCGTTCCGGCAACCGTCAACAGCGCAAGGTACCGCATGAGACCTCCCGCGTGGTTCTTAAAAGTGTGACGCCGGGTGCCCGCACCGCGTTGAAAGTAAAATCGGGTTATGACAGATGCGGCCATTCTGCGTCACATCGGCAGTTTGCCCCACGCGCGCGCCAATTTCAAGCAGCTTGTGCGCGAGCTCGGGGTGAAAGGAGACGCGCGGGCCGAACTCGAGACCGCGCTGGCCCGCATGGCGGCGCGCGGCGACCTGATTGAACTGCGCTCCGGCCAGTACGCCGTGACTTCAATGAGCCGCGAATTCGCCGTGGGCCGCCTGTCCATGCACCGCGACGGTTACGGCTTCCTGATCGCCGACCGCGCCATCGAGGGGCTCGCCGGGGACATCTTCATTCCGCCGGACTCGGCCGCCAAGGCGATGCACGGAGACCGCGTGGTAGTGCGGATCGCCCGCATCGAAAGCGACGGCAAGGCGGACGGCGAGATCGTCAAGGTGCTGAAGCGAGCGCATCCCACGGTGGTGGGCGAATTCCGCATCGGCCGGCGCGGGCAGTACGTGGTGCCGCACGACGAACGCATCCAACAGTGGATCGAAATTCCCGACGGGCTGGAATTTCCCGAGGCCGGACAGGTGGTGGACCGCATCGGCGTCACCGCGCCGCAGGTCGACTCGGTGGCGGAACTGGCCGGCATGATCGTGAACGTCGAGCTGCTGGAGTACCCGGAGAAGGGCAGCAGCCCGGTGGGCCGCGTTGTCGAGATCCTCGGCCATCCTGACGATTTCGGAGTGGACGTCGAAATCGTGATTCGCAAGCATCATCTGCCGCACCGCTTTCCGCCGGAAGTGGTGGAGCAGGCGCAGGCAGTTCCGGAAACGATCTCTGCAAGCGAACTCGAAGGCCGCCGCGATTTTCGAGCGATGCAGATCGTCACCATCGACGGCGAGACGGCCCGCGATTTCGACGATGCCGTATGGGTGGACCGGCTCGACAACGGCAACTACGCGCTGCACGTGCACATCGCGGACGTGAGCCACTATGTGCGTCCGGGGACGCCCATCGACGGCGAGGCACTGCTGCGCGGCACCAGCGTCTACTTCCCGGACCGCGCCGTGCCGATGCTGCCCTTCGAGCTTTCCACCAACATCTGTTCGCTCAATCCCAACGTGGACCGGCTGGTGATGTCGGCGCTGCTCGAGATCGACCACCGCGGTGAAATCGTATCGCAGGAGTTCATGCCGGGCGTGATCCGCAGCGTGGAGCGGATGACGTACACCAACGTCCACCTGCTGCTCGAAGGCGATGCCGGACTGCGCGAGCGCTACGGTCCGCTGGTTTCCCGCTTCGAGCTGATGCGGGAAGCTGGCGCTGGTGCTGAACCGGAAACGCGTGCGGCGCGGCTCTATCGACTTCGACCTGCCCGAGCCGCTGATCGAGTTCGACGAGTGGGGCGCGATGACCGGCGTGGCGCGCGCGCCTCGTAACATCGCGCACAAGATCATCGAGGAGTTCATGCTGTCGGCCAATGAAGCGGTGGCGTCGCACCTGGAGCAGACGCTTGAAGCCTCGATCTACCGCATTCACGAAAAGCCCGACCCCAAGCGGGTGATGGAATTCGAGGAGGTGGCGGCGCACTTCGGCTATTCGCTGGGAGTGGGCGCGATTCCGGTGAAGAAATTCGCCTATACCGACAAGCGGCGCGACGGAGGTAAGAAACGGAAAGAGGTCGTGCTCGCCGGGGACGACCTGCGCATCTCCTCGGTGCACTACCAGAAACTGGTGGCGAAGATCGAAGGCAAGCCCGAAGAGCGCATCCTCAGCTACCTGATGCTGCGGTCGTTGCGGCAGGCGCGCTACAGCATCGACAATGTGGGCCACTTCGCGCTGGCTGCGCCCACCTACACGCATTTCACTTCGCCCATCCGCCGCTATCCGGACCTGGTGGTCCATCGCCTGCTGCGCTCCGCGTTGAGCGACAGGCACGAAATTCCTGGACTCGACCGCATCGCAGACGACTGCTCGCAATCCGAGCGGCGCGCGGCGGACGCGGAGCGGGAACTGGTGGAGTGGAAGAAGGTGAAGTTCATGGCGGAGCGGGTGGGCGAGGACTTCGACGCGCTCATCATCAGCACCGCGCGGTACGGCCTGTTCGTCGAACTCACGGAACTGTTCATCGAAGGGCTGATCCCCATCGACACCCTGCCGGGCGATGAGTACACTTATCAGGAGAACGTCCGCAAAGTGGTCGGCAAGCGCACGCGCCGCGAATTTTCCATCGGAGACAAGGTGCGGGTCGTTCTGGACCGCGTGGACGCGAGCGAACGCAAGCTCCAGTTTTCTCTACTCGAAGATGACACCCGAAGATCTGGTTCCCATTCCCGGCGGCGAGTTTCTCATGGGTCAGGAAAACGGGCGCGATGAGGAGCGTCCGGCGCATCGCGTGCTGCTGGCTTCCTTTCGTCTGTCCCGGTATCAGGTAACCGCCGCGGACTTCTCGGGATTCCGCGCGACGGCTTTCGAAGATGGCGCGCTGCCCGTAACCGGCGTGAACTGGTTCGATGCGGTGGCGTTCTGCGAGTGGCTGTCCGCGAAGTGGGGTTTCGCGGTGCGACTGCCCACGGAGGCCGAGTGGGAGTTCGCCGCGCGCGGAGGGCTCGAAGGCGCGCTCTATCCGTGGGGAGACGCGCCGCCCCAGTCACGCGAAGGGTACGGGGGGCGGTGGCTGCGCGGCCCGGAGCGGGTGGCCACGTCCGCGCCGAACGGATACGGCCTGTTCGACATGTGCGAGAACGTTCACGAGTGGTGTTCGGACTGGTACGACCCGCGGTATTACGCGGTGTCGCCCGCCGAAGATCCGCGCGGTCCCGAGCAGGGAACGCGCAAGGCATCGCGTGGAGGGGCGTGGCGGCACCACATCAAGATTGCGCGTTGCGCCGCGCGCAGCAGCATTCCGCCCGAGTTCCGTTATGCCGACTACGGCTTCCGTGTGGCGGCGGGGTAGTGTCGCAATTGGGACGGCGACGAATTCTATTCGGAACGTAGGACGGACGACGCCTCGAGGCGCATGGCGCGCAGTGTCGGCATCAGGCATGCAGCGGCTCCCGCCACCAGCCAGAGAATGGCGACGGCGGCGTGGGTAGCGGGATCGGTAGTCTTCACCTCAAAGAGCAGGCCCGCGATCACGCGACTGAGGCCGACGCTCGCCGCCAGGCCGGCAACTTCTCCCGCGGCAACCAGCGCCAGCGCGCGGCCCGCGATCATGACGGCGATCTGACGGCGTCCGGCTCCCAGAGCGATGCGCACGCCGAGTTCGTGCGTGCGCCGGCTGACGGCGTGGGCGGTGACTCCGTAGATGCCTGCCGCGCCGAGCATCGCCGCCAGCGCGGCGAAAGCGACGAGCAGGAGCATGTTGATGCGGCGCGGCGCGATTTCCCGCGCCATGCTCTCCTCGAGGGTCTGGACGAGCGCGGGAGCCTGTGTGTTGTCGATGGAAGCGAGAATGCCACGCAATGCGCGCGCGAGGCCGGCCGGGTCGCCCGGCGTCCGCAGCAGCACCGTCTTGCCGAAATCAGTCGGGTTCTGAAGATAGGAGCCGTAAGCGGTGGGGGACGGCTCTTCTTCAAGCGAGCGCCGCTGGTCGCCGACGATGCCGGCGATGGTGAGCCGGCTTCCTTTGCGGAACGGGTTGGCGATCTGCTTGCCGAGGCAGGGGCCGTCCGGACAGTACTTGCCCGCGAAGGTCCGGTTCACCAGGATCGTATCGGGCGCACCGGCTGTATCGGAGGCGGCGAGGTTGCGGCCGCTCAGCAGCGGAATTCCCATAATTCGCAGGTAGTCGGGACCGGTGCTGGTCCACTCGGCTTTGATGTCGCCCTCACCGGTCCCTACGGTGATGAAGCCGTTGGCGGCCACGGTCGCGCCTTCCACGCCAGGCAGGTTTCGCGCCTGTTCCAGAAGACGGCTGAAGAAGTCGCTCTGTGCATCCGGGTTCGCATAGCGGGCGCCCTTGAGCTGAACGTACATGGTGAGCACGCGGTCCGCCGGGATGCCGGATTCCTGTCCGCGCAGGCGCAGGAAGCTGTTGAAGAGCAGGCCGGCGGAGACCATCAGGGCGGTGGCGAGAGCGACCTCGACGACCACGAGGAGGTCGCGGAGCCGGCCAGTTCCCGCACCGTGCGAGGCGGCCTTGAGACGGTCTGCGACGCTGACGCGGGCGGCGCGTAAGGCCGGAGCGAGACCGAAGCCGAAGCCGCAGAGCAGCGCCAGAGAGAGGGCGAAGGCGAGCACGCGGAAATCGAGCGGAATGGGTGGGACGGTGGGAAGGCTGCGCGCAAGGAAAGCGACCAGAAGGCCTCGTGCCCAGAACGTCACCAGCAGGCCCGCCGCGGCTCCGCCAACCGCCACCAGTGCGCTTTCGGCGAGCATCTGCCGCAGGATGGCGCCGCTGCCCGCACCAAGAGCGCGGCGGATGGCAATCTCGCGTTCGCGCGCCGCACCGCGCGCGAGCAGAAGGTTGGCCACGTTGACGCAGGCCACCAGCAGCACGAGTCCGACGGCAGCCAGCAGGATCCAGAGCGTGTTCCTGACGCCGGCAGTGATCTGCTCCTGCCAAGGCACGAGAACCACGCGGCTTGTGCGAGTGCGCCGAGTGGCTTGAAAAATGGTGTCGAGTTCGGCGCGTGCCGATTCGAGGGCGACGCCCGGGCGGAGGCGGCCTACGGCCCAGGCCAGCTTCCAGTGGGCGCGGCCCGGTTCCAGTTGAAAGGGAAGCCACAGGTCCTGCGGGATGCGGAATTCTCCAGGAATCCGGAAATCCTCGGGCAGCACGCCCACCACGGAGTACGCCTTGTCGTCGAGAGCGAGCGTTTTACCGAGGATCGCGCGGTCGGCTCGAAAACGACGCTTCCAAAGGGCGTAGCTCAGAATGACCGCCGGTTGTCCGCCGGGACGGTCTTCTTCGGGGAGAAAGTTGCGGCCGAGGGCGGGCTGCACGCCCAGCAGCGGCAGAAGCGACTGCGTGATGCTGCCGCACTCGAGGCGTTCGGCTACGTCCGCGCCAAGCAGGTTGACGGAGCAGTCAAAGTACGCGCCGACATGGCTCATCGCGGTGCTGCGGCGCATCCATTCGACGATTTCCGTGGAGCCGACAAATACATTGGGGGGGCCGTTGAATTGTTCTTTGATGGAGACCAGGCGGTCCGGCTGCGGGAATGGCAGCGGACGAAGCAGAACGCCGCTGACGACGGTGAAGATGGCGGTAGTGGCTCCGATTCCGAGGCCGAAGGTCAACACCACGGTCGCGGCAAACTCGGGATTCCGGCGAAAGCCGCGGAGCGCATAGAGCAAGTCCCGCCGAAGCCTCTCGAGGGGCATGGGACTCCTGGGCAGATGGTAACACCGTACTATTCGGAATGCTCTTGGAGGAGCGCCCTCCAACTTGCCGGTGGTGGACGGCCTATTACGCTCAGCACCGTCTGCCGAGATGTAGTGGCAGTGAAAATGTGAGGGAAGTACGGGTCCTCGCAGCGAATACGAGCCGTTGATCTCTTCGCCGCCGATCGGCGTCATCTACGTGCGCATCCGTGAGGCATTATTCTGCATTCGGTAACTTGATTGCATGAGTTGAGCGATGGAGCATTGACAATCGCGCGACAGGGGTTATTATTTTTAGTGACTCCCCCGATCGCACCGCTCGAGGAAACGTGAACTCCACCAAACGACCAGTGATTCAGGAAACCGACCTGGCGGGGATTGAACGCCACGGTCGAGGAAAGGTGCGCGATGTTTATCGCGTGGACGGCAAGTTGTTGATTGTCGCCACGGATCGCATTTCGGCCTTCGATTACATCCTTCCCACCGGCATTCCGGACAAAGGGAGGGTGCTCACGCAACTCTCTATCTTCTGGTTCGATTTTGTGCGCGATTTGACGCCGACGCATTTTCTGACGGCGGATGTGGATGCCTATCCGGCGGCGCTGGCGCCGTACCGCGAGCAGCTCGAGGGCCGCTCGATGCTGGTGAAGCGCGCCGAGATGATCGAAGTGGAGTGCGTGGCGCGCGGCTACCTGGCGGGCTCGGGCTGGAAAGAATACCGCGAGCAGGGCACCGTGTGCGGCATCCCGCTGCCGGCGGGGCTCCGCGAGAGCGACAAACTTCCGGAGCCGATTTTCACGCCGGCCACGAAGGCGCAGTCGGGCCACGACGAGAATGTCTCGTTCGAGCGTGTCTCCGAGCTGATAGGCGAGGAGTTGGCTGCCCGGCTTCGCGACCTGACGCTCGAAATTTATAGGCGTGCCGCCAGGTACGCGGAGACGCGGGGCGTGATCATCGCGGACACCAAGTTCGAATTTGGGTTCGTGAACGGAGATCTGGTGCTGGGAGACGAAGTGCTGACGCCCGATTCGTCGCGATTCTGGCCGGCAGACAGCTACCAGCCGGGCGGCCCGCAGCTTTCCTACGACAAGCAGTTCGTGCGCGATTACCTCGAAGAGATTCACTGGGCGAAACAACCGCCGGCGCCGCCGCTGCCCGATGAGGTCGCGGCGCGGACGAGCGAGAAGTACCGCCAGGCATACCATGTCCTGACGGGCCGCGAACTATGAACTGGTTCGACGTCCTGCTGCTCCTGATACTCGGCACGTCGGTGTTCGTGAGTTTCCGGAAGGGCTTTTCGCGGGAAGTGATCGGCTTGGTGTCGGTGTTTGCCGGGCTGTTGCTGGGGCTCTGGTTTTACGGCACCGCGGGTTCGTTTCTGCTGCCGTACGTGAGCTCGCGCGGTCTCGCGAATTTCACGGGCTTTCTGCTGGTGTTCGGCGGCGTGATGGTGGCGGGCGGCATCGTGAGCGCAGTGACGGGCCGTTTCTTGAAGGCTACGGGCCTGTCGATTCCGGACCGTCTGCTCGGCGGGCTGTTCGGGCTGGTGCGCGGCCTGGTGGTGGCGGTGGCGCTGGTGATGGCGGCGATGGCATTTTCGGCGGACGAAAAGGCGCCGTCGGCCGTATTGAACTCGCGCGTAGCGCCTTACGTCGTGGATGCGGCCAGGGTGGTGACGGCGCTGGCTCCGCACGAGCTGAAGACGGGATTTCAGAAGACATATGCGCAGGTGAAGGGCGTGTGGGGGCGCGCGCTCGAAGACGGTATTCGCAAGCTGCCAGAAGGAAAACGAATTCATGAAAGAAAAATTTGATGGCCTTGTGGAGCACCTGGTGGGGGCGGGGGTTTATCTGGAGCAGGCCACGGAGATTCTGGAACGGGGGATGATCCGGCTGGTATTGGAGCGTAACGGCGGCAATCAATGCGCCGCGGCCAAACAGCTCGGGATTCATCGCAACACATTGCAAAGAAAACTGACGGCGTATGAGATGGGCCCGGGGCGCGGGCGGGCGCGGCGCAAGCCGGCGGCCCGTGCGGGCAAGCCGCTGAAGAATCGCAAGACGGGCGCCGCGTAACGCATGGATCTGCTGATCTTCGATCTCGACGGCACGCTGATCGATTCCAGGCTGGACCTGGCCCAGGCGGTGAACGCAACGCGCAGCCACATGGGGATGGACCCGCTGACGAACGAGCGCGTGTATTCGTACGTCGGCAACGGTGCGCCGGTGCTGGTGCGCCGCGCCATGGGGGATTCGGCGACCAAGGCCGAAGTGGACGAGGCGCTCGAGTTCTTCCTCGAATACTACCGGGAGCACGACCTGGACCACACGGTGCTGTATCCGGGCGTTACGGAATCGCTGGAGCGCCTGGCCGCCGGCGGGAAGCGCATGGCGGTGCTCACCAACAAGCCGGTGCGGATGAGCCGGCATATCGTGGAAGGACTCGGCGTTGCGCAGTATTTTTTCGCCGTCTATGGCGGCAACAGTTTCGAGCAGAAGAAACCGCATGCGATGGGCGTGGAAGCGTTAATGCGGGAAGCCGGGGTGGACGCTTCGGCGACGCTGATGGTGGGGGACAGCTCGGTGGACGTGCTTACGGCGCGGAATGCGGGCATCCGCTGCTGCGGCGTGACGTACGGGTTCCAGCCGGAGACGCTGGCGGACCCGGCGCCGGACCTGCTGGTGGACCGGATGGAGGAGCTGGCGGACCGGCTGCTCGAAGGAGACTGGAAATGACCTATCGACCGGGGGCAACGGTGCCCACAAGCGGTATTTACTGGTGCAGCGTGTGCAAGCTGCCGGAAAAGTTTCGCGAGGGACAGGCGTTCCCCGAATGCCGGAACATGTGCGGGCGGGGGCACTGGGAACTGGTGAAGCAGCAGGACGAAGCGGGGGAGTAGCTACTTCGCAAGCCCGGCGCGGGTGGCGCGCAGGGTATTTTGCAGGCTGTCCTTCGGCAGATTGCGGATGATAGGCTGGATGATCCAGTTGAGGCCGAAGGGGATGTCGCGGGTGAGCGAAACCGCCTCGCATTCGACCCACGTGCCGCCATCGCGCTCTTCAAAACGCCAATAGGAATTGAGGCGCCACAGGAAGCCGTTGCCAGTGCCCGCAGGCAGCACTTTTTCGTCGGGCTTGCCGGCCTTTTCCACCTCGGAAATGCGCGTGGTGCGGGACACGCTACGCGCGTGCGTGGCGTCAATGGGGAAGTAGCGGACATCGTGCTCGGTATCGAGGACTACGGTGATGACTTCTTTCTTGAGCAGGCGGAGGAAGATATGGAAGTCGTTGCCCTCGCGGGATACCAGCCTGGACTCGATGACTTCGGGCTTGTAGAAATCCTTGTGGCGGTTGTAGTCCTGGACGAAGGCAAGGGTGTCGCGGAGGGTGGCGCCGGGGATGAAGATGGCGCCGGTCCAATCGTGGATGAGCCCGTTTGGGACGTCGTGAACGGCTTTGCCATTGGCGGGTTCGACCACGATTTCGCCTTGCCGGGCGCGGCGGGCGCGATCCGGAGAATCGTCGGTCCACAGGAAGTTCTTGCGGTTGTCGAGGCGGCGCTCGGTTTCCGCGATGTATCGTTCGAAGGCCTGGTTGGTCTGCGGCTTGAGTTCCGCCGCCGCGAGCGTCCCTGCCAGTGCCAGTCCGGCGATGCAGCACCACCTCATACCTCCATCCTGTTGCAAAAAGCGGCCGGACGCAAACTGGGGGACGCGGATTCTTTCAATTTTCGCAGAGGTACCAAATCGTCCTATTTTAGGGCGGGGGATGTCCATGACTTCCTAACATACTTGTTAGTTGTCTGATAGAATCGCCCCCTCGGAGGAATCCATGACGAGGTTGGTTATTGCACTACTCCTGGCTGTGCTCGGCGGTATTCATCTTTTACCCGCCGCCACTCCGGTATCCACCACTCAAGGCACGATGTCCGGCATGGGCGAGTTGGCACGCGCTAAAGCGAAAGCATTGCGATCCGTCCGGGTTTTCGGCTTCGCTGGCGGCGGCGGTGAGGAAGAAGGGAGCCTGTCGCTAAACTGCGCCGACGGAAACCAGGCATGCCAGCCCACCGGCCTTACCGCCGGGCTCGCCGGGACACAGGCCGAGACCTCGATTGCGGTTGACAGCACAGGCCAACATGTCGTGATTGGCTTCAATGATTTTCGGGGCTTTGCGCGGAACCCGCTCTCGGTGTCAGGGTTCATGTACTCCGATGACGGCGGCGTCACGTTCCACGATGGAGGCCAACTTCCTTCACCGGGGAACCAGTCGCTCGGCGGAGCGCTGTTTCCGTGGATTTTCGGCGACCCCGACGTAAAATACCTCGGCGCATGCAATTTTATCTACACGTCGTTAATCGTTAAGGTCGCCGGAGGCGGGCTGGCGCAGACGCTAGGAGTGCATCGTTCGACGGATTGTGGACACACGTGGACAGGGCCGATCGAAGTCGGTCCGGCCACAAACCCAAACGGGCAAGTGGACGTGAACTCGGATGCTTTGGATGCCGCGGACAAGGAAGTGGTGGACGTGGATCCGGATACCGGCCGCGTCATGTTCGCGTGGAGTAACTTCACGCGGTTTGCTGCCGGTGGAGTCGAAATCTCGGCAACCTTCACCGATAACATATTGGATTCGGCTCCCACCTTCGCGCCGCGCCGGGTGATCGCTGCCAGTCCGACCGACGGCCAGGGGACCTCGGTGCGTTTCGCGGGAAATGGCAGCCCAAACGTCTATGTCTCCTGGAGTCGATTCACAGGCTATTACACGAGGCGGATCGGCTTCGCCCGATCGACCGACAACGGACTCACGTGGTCGGCGCCCTTCGATGCGGCCCCCACCTTCATTGGAATGGATGAGGTGCTGGGAAATGACCGGGTCAACGAAAATCCTTCGATTGCGGTCGACAAATCAACGAGCCCCTTCTCGGGCTATGTGTACATGGTGTATTCCAACAACAACACGCTCGACGGGGCGGATGTCTACTTCCGGCGAAGCACGGATGGGGGCGTCACGTTCAGTGCGGCGATCGCGCTCAACAGCAGGCCGGGCGCCGACCGCGCGCAGTGGTTTCCTTTCGTTACTGTCGACAAAACGACGGGGCGGCTTTGGGTGTTCTACTATGACCAGGGCGTTGCAACGAGCGGCGACGAGACGGAAGTCACGTACCTTACTTCGGACGATGGCGGCGCCAGCTGGAGCCGGCCATCGCCGCTGTCGGACAGGCCGTTCAAAGCGGGCTGGGGGAACAGCACCTCGGAGCCGAATTTGGGCGACTACAATCAATCGGTCGCGCAATCCGGGATCTTCTGGGCTGCTTTTGCGGCGACGAGCCCGCAGAGGTTCACCGATGGCCAGCCATCCACGGAATTCATCACGCCTGACGTGTATTCGAAGAGAGTCTCTCAAACAGCGTTGTCGCTGCCGTTGCGCTTGGGCGCAGTCACTTTTACCGAGACGGGGGCCGACGGCAACCTCGATCCCGGCGACACCGCTCATTTTAAAATCACGCTGGTAAACGCCGATAGCAATCCATTGCATGCGTCCATCGTGTCGGCGATAACGGGCGTACTCTCTTCGACGACCCCCGGGGTCACGGTCACCCAGGGTTCGTCCGGCTACGGCAACCTGAACCCCGGGGCCAGCGGGCAGAACACCTCCGATTACATCCTGACTCTCTCGTCCGCCTTCGTTCCGGGAACGCCGATAGAACTGCAACTCGCGGTCGGATCGAGCGCCGGCTTGACGAAGCTACTCTATACCGTGCCTTCCGGAACGGTTCTGCGAACCACGCTGCTTTCCGAAAATTTCGACGGAGTGGCGCCGGGCGCGCTGCCTGCCGGTTGGGTTGCCGCCCACGGCGCGGGGGAGAACATTGTTCCGTGGCGCACTTCGAGCACGTTCTGCGGCGGCTCGAATAAGGCCTTCCACCCGAATGCCGACGACGCGGCGGACCCCACCCGGTGGGAACGCCTGTTTTCGCCCACCATTACGATTCCCTCCGATTCGCAGTCCGTGGAAGTCGAATTCGACGTCTGCTACGACACCGAAAACGACCCAAACCTGCGCATTCTGGCGTACGATGGTTTCTTCCTGCGAGTGACGGACCTTACTCCGGGACATACGGTTCGCAGCGTGCTGGCCGAGGCTTTTGAAGAGGAATTTACCACGGGGCCCATCAAACATTACCCGCGGCATCTTCCGCGCAACCCCCACCCCGACTACTTTTCGGATATGTCCGTTTGGGCGGGCGATTCGGGCGGAATGCAGCACGTTCGCATGAAGCTGCCGGGCATGGGCGGCACGAGGGTTCAGTTCCGGTTCGAGTTTACGCAGGATTCGATCGCGACCTGCGCCGATCTGCGGCCCGGCCACACGTGCGGAGTCGCGGTCGATAATTTCGTTGTCCGAAGTCTTCGGGCGGTTCCGCCACCCACCGTGAATCTCACCTGGACCCAAACTCTCTCGCGCGATGCGTCCGGCAACATCGTTTCCACCATCGTCGTCACGAACGGCGGAACAGCAACCGCTCCGAACGTGAAGCTGACGTCGGCCGTGCTCGGCACGACCGTGGCGACCACCAGTCCGCTTCCCTCGCTGGGTTCGATCGCGCCTGGCGCTTCCGCCTCGGCGGTGGTACGCTTTCCTGCGAGCGCCGGCGCCGCCGGCTCCGCATCGGTGCTGAGGATCTCCGGCACGTACGACACCGGCACGTTCGGTGGCAGTTTGCGCGTCACCATTCCGTAAACGAAAGGAGCAGCCAATGTCTCGACTTCTTGTGATTCTACTCGTACTTACCGCCGCGGTTGCAAACGCGGCCTCGCTGGACTTCACTTTCGCGTCGTCGCTCCTGTACACCCAGGCCGGTGTTCCCGTGACCTTCGTGGGCACGGTAACCAACGCCGGGGCGACCACTGTCTATATCAACGGCGACAACGTGACTTCGGCCCTGCCATTCGACGACACGGCGTTCCTGTTGGGCGCCCCGCTTTCCTTGGACCCGGCCGAGTCGTTCGCGGGACCACTATTTGACGTCCTGCCCGGACCGGGAACCCCGGTGGGGCTATACCCCGGCGTCTTTTCGATTCTCGGCGGGGACAGCCCGGGCTCCTTCGACGTTGTGAGCAGTGCGCCGTTCGCCGTCCAGGTCCAGATCGTTCCCGAGCCGGGGACGTGGATCGGCGCATTTCCACTGGTCGCGGTCTTCCTCGCACGCCGGAGATTCCGGACCTGACGGCGATTCAATGACGTCTGACCTGTTTATGCGATATCCGATTGGGCGGTTTGAACGGCCCGGGGATGTGACGGCGGAGATGCGGGAGGAGTGGATCGGTCAGATTGCGGAGGCGCCGGCGAAGTTTCGCGAGGCGGTGCGCGGGCTTTCCGGCGAGCAGCTCGATACGCCGTACCGGCCTGAGGGGTGGACGGTCAGGCAGGCGATCCATCACGTTGCCGACAGCCACATCAACAGCTACGTGCGGTTCCGGCTGGCGCTGACCGAGGACAATCCGACCATCAAACCGTACGAGGAGGCCCGCTGGGCGGAACTCGACGACGCCCGGACGGCCGATGCGGCGCTCTCGCTGGACCTGCTGGAGCGGCTCCACGCGCGCTGGGTGCTCCTGCTTCGAAGCCTTTCTCCTCAACAGTTTACGCGGACTTTCACGCATCCGGAACGGGGGCCGATGAGCCTGGAGGTGAACCTGGCACTGTACGCCTGGCACGGACGCCACCACCTGGCCCACATCACGTCTCTGTTGCAACGGATGGGCTGGTCGCGCGTCTAACGCTATAATGGCCAAAGGCCGCCTGGAGTATTCCATTCACTATGAGTAGCCGCATGAAGTACCTCGTCGTGGGTTCGTCGACGTGTCTCGCGCTCACGCTTCTGATCGGGAGCGTGCTGGGGCAGGGAACCTCGGCTGACGACACCCTCAAGCACATCGGCGTTTTCAGCGACGTCGTCGCCCATATCAAAAGCGAGTACGTCGAAGAACCCGATATGAAGAGCGTCACCCTGGGCGCGCTCAATGGGCTTCTCGAGGCCGTCGATCCGTTTGCCAGCTACCTCAACGCGGAACAGTACAAAGAGTACTCCAAGTTCAAGGACGTCAAGCGTCCGGACGTAGGATTGATCCTGTCCAAGAAGAGCGGCTACCTTGGCGTTGTCGGAACCCTGCCGGGTTCATCCGCGGCGAAGGCCGGGCTTTCCACCGGCGACATGATCGAGAGCATTAAGGGAATCAGCACCCGGGACATGCCGCTCGCCTACGCCACGCTTCTGCTGCAAGGCGAGAACGCCACCACGGTGGACCTGACGGTCATCCGGGTGCGGCGCCAGGAGCCGCAGACGATCAAACTAACGCGGTCGACCGTGCCGGTTCCGCCGGTCGAGAGCAAGATGCTCGAGAATCAGACCGGCTACATCAACATCGATGCTCTGTCCGCAGCCAATGTGAAGGAGACCGCGGCGGCCATTCAGAAGCTCCAGAAGGACGGGGCGCAGAAGTTGCTGGTCGACGTCCGCGGCTGTTCGGTGGGCACGCCGGAAGACGGTATCGCGCTTGCCAACCTCTTCCTCAAAGAGGGGCACATTACCTACGTGCAGGGGCAGCGCTATCCGCGACAGAATTTCGATGCGGACCCGGCCAAGGCGGTTACCACGCTTCCCGTGGCAGTGCTGACCAACCGGGCGACCGCCGGCGGCGCGGAGATTCTGGCGGCGGCGGTGCAGGACAATAAGCGGGGAAAGGTGGTGGGCGAGCGGACGTTCGGCGATGCCGCGGTTCGGAAGGCCATCACCATGGACGACGGAGCGGCCGTGATTCTTTCGGTGGCGAAATACTACTCGCCCGACGGCAAGTCGATTCAGGACAGCCTGGTCGTGCCCGCGACGCTGGTGGCGGAGTTCGAGGCGCCGGTCGATTTCGACGACAACGGCGAGCCGATCACGGCCGAGCCCGAGCCGGAGCCGCAGAAAAAGACGGAAAACGATCCCACCGTGAAGAAGGCCCTCGAAGTCATGAAGTAAGAACGGAAAATGCGGGTGTTAAGGGGGTCGCCGCTCCGGATAGGAGCCGCGACCCCCTTTCATTGGCGTTGACTGTTAGCGGCTGGTGATCGCACCTTCCGAAGCGCTGGATACCAGCTTGCAGTACTTTGCCATCACTCCGGTCGTATAGTGGGGCGCGGGGGCTTTCCAGGCGGCGAGGCGGCGGGCGATTTCGGCGGCGGGCACTTCCAGGTCGAGCACGCCCCGGTTGGCGTCCACGGTGATGGCGTCGCCCTCCTGCACGGCGGCGATGGGCCCGCCGTTAAAAGCCTCGGGGGCCACGTGGGCGATCATGAAGCCGTGGGTGGCGCCGCTGAAGCGGCCGTCGGTGACCAGCGCCACGCTGTCGGAAAGGCCGGCGCCGACGATGGCCCCGGTCACGCCCAGCATTTCCCGCATGCCGGGTCCGCCGCGCGGCCCTTCGTAGCGGATCACCACTACGTCTCCGGCGGCAATCTTTCCCTGTATCACGGCCTGCATGGCGTCTTCCTCGCGCTCGAAGACGCGCGCCGGCCCGTGATGAACTTTCTTATCGTGCCCGGCCAGTTTGATCACGCAGCCGTCGGGAGCGAGGCTGCCGCGAAGGATGGCGATGCCGCCGCGCGGCTTGAGCGCCTTTTCGAGGGGGCGGATCACTTCCTGCGCCGGGTTTTCGCGGGCCTCGGCGGCCTCTTCCGCGAAGGTCCGGCCCGTGACCGTGAGGGCGGAGCCATCCACGAAATTTCCGTCGACAAGGCGCTTGGCGATGACCGGGATGCCGCCGGCGGTGTCCACGTCGGCGGCCATGAAGCGGCCGCCCGGCTTGATGTCCACGAAGACGGGGGTGCGGGCGAGAACCGGTTCGAAGTCGTCGATGGTGAGGGGCAGTTCGGCCTCGCGCGCCATGGCCAGCAGGTGCAGCACGGCGTTGGTGGAACCGGCCGTGGCGGCTACGCCGGCGATGGCATTATCGAAAGCTTTGCGGGTGCAGATATCGCGCGGCAGGATGTTGTTGCGCACCGCGTTCATCACGATCTCGCCGCAGCGGCGGGCCACCGCGTCCTTGCGTTTGTCCACCTGCGGCACGGCCGCGGTGCCCATTGGGGAAAGGCCGATGAGTTCCATCACGGTGGCCATGGTGTTGGCCGTGAACTGGCCGCCGCAGGCTCCGGCGCCGGGACAGGCGTGATCTTCGATATCGCGCAGTTCCTCGTCCGACATGCGGCCGCGCGCGTGCGCGCCCACCGCCTCGAACACATCCTGGATGGTGATGTCGTGGCCGTTGTGCTTCCCCGGCATGATTGTTCCGCCGTACATCACGACGCCGGGAACGTTCAGACGCAGCAGGGCCATGGCCGCGCCGGGAATGGTCTTGTCGCATGCCACCAGGGCCACGATGCCGTCGAACATGTGGCCGCGCACCAGAAGCTCGATCGAATCGGCAATCACCTCGCGCGAGATCAGCGAAGTCTTCATGCCTTCCGTGCCCATGGTGACGCCGTCGGAAATGGCGATGGTATTAAATTCCATGGGCGTGCCGCCGGCGGCGCGGATGCCCTCTTTGACCTTGACGGCAAGCTCCCGCAGGTTGTAATTGCAGGGCATGGTTTCGATCCAGGTATTGGCGACGCCAATAATCGGCTTGGCCAGATCTTCGTCGGTGAAGCCGATGCCTTTCAACATGGCCCGCGCCGGCGCGCGGTCTCGTCCCTGGGTGATGGTGTGGCTCTTCAAAGGCATAGGAAACTTCCAGTGTACTCTTACTGGAGATTACGGAGCGCCTGCACCGTGAATTCCTCGTCCTTGAGGGGCAGGTTATACTCGAGCTTTTCGATGCGGAGCACGGTGCGGCTTTTGCGGCGGAGGTCGGTCATCTCGAGGGTCCGCGGCGTCCAGATGCCCTGCACGTTCTGGATGTCCGTCTGGAGCAGGCGGCGCACGAGCTGGTCCTTGATGTAGTTGTCGAACCTCGCGGCCACGTAGTTGTCTTTGCGGATCCACAGCCGGGTCAGAGTGTACTGCGAAGATTTCTCCTGGCGCGGCCGCGACTCGATGCGCCAGCAGGCGGCGCCGTCGATGGGCTCTTCGCCGGTGAGCTTGTAATCGTACTGGTCCACGTCGCGCTCTTCGAGATCTTCGAAGCTGAAGTCGGTGCCGAAGAAGCGGGTGGAGCGATCCTGGAGCGCGATGCGCCGTTCCCGCCCGATGGCCGGAGTCCACATCCACTGGTCCGACGCGCGGTCCGGGTGGTTGACCACCAGCAGGGCGACGCCTTTCACCTCGGCGGGAGCGGTGAACGAGATGATGGTTTTGCTGTTGCCGTAAGCTCCCAGGCGGCGCGACACCCACGATTTTTTGGAAACTCTGGAATTGGAAGCGATGACCTCCAGCACGCCCTCGTAGCGCTGCGAATTCGAGCGGCCGCGCTTCTGCGATTCTTCCACGATCTGCCGGGCGTCCTGCGCAGCCAGGGGCGCGGCCAGGAGAATGGCCAGGACAATCTTACTCATACTCGAGAGCCTCGACAAGAGAACTGCGCACGGCGGTTTCACCCGGGAGAATGGCGGAGGCGAAGGCAGCGCCGAGAATGACGGGAATGAGCAGCATGACCACGCCAAGGGGAAACCGGTAGTCCAGCACCATTCCGGTCAGGTCGTTCCGGATGGCCTGGAGTTCGTAGTAAAGGTTTAGCGCGCCCACGCCCACGCCGAGCAGAAGCCCGATGATTCCAATGGCGACCGCCTCGAGCCAGATAGTGTGGCGAATCTGGCGGCGGAAACCGCCGACGGCGCGGAGGATGCCGAGTTCGCGGCGCCGGTCGGCGATGGAGACGGTAAGGGTGTTGACAATGCCGAGCACGGCTACCAGCACGGCCACGATGACCTGAATATAGGTCATGCCAAGCCATTGATTGCTCACGTCCATCACGAATTTGCGGGCCTCGCGGTTGAGCATGACGAACATGCGGCGCCCGCTGCCAACGCGTTCGAGGATTTGCGCGCGCATGGCCTCGGCATCGACGCCTTTGTCGAGGTACACACGGAAGACGTCCACGGTATCGTCCTGATAGCCGCGGACGAAAACCGCGCGATCGAGGTAAATCGACCCGAGCTGGTTGGAGTAGTCGCGGATGATTCCGACCACGGGCAGGCGAAGCACGCCGCCCGGCGTATCGAGTTCGACGATATCGCCCTTTTTAAAGTTTTCCAGGCGGGCCAGCATTTCGGCGACGACCAAGCCCTGGCCGGCGGAGGCCTTGCGATACATGCCGTCGCTGTCGCCGTCGAGGTCGCGCAGGACGCGGTGGCGTGCGTGCCCCATGTCCACTCCGACGATCATGACCGGCTTGCCGTGGAATTGGACGCGGATGGTGCGGACCGCCTGGATTTCCCTTATCCCGGGCAGTTTTTCGAGTTCCTCGCCCACGGCCGGCTGAAAGTGGTAGTCGCGCTGGGAGAGCGTCTCGGAGGCGGTGACGAACAGGTCGGGGTCGAGGGTGTGGGTGACCCATTCGTCGATGGACTCCAGGCTGGCGGCGGCAATGCCGCCGTGACCCATCACCAGGGCGAGGGACAGCATGAGCGCAGCCACGGTGGCGGAGGTGCGGCGCGGCGCCTGAATCAGGCTGTCGGCGGCGAGCGATCCTTCCACGGGTCTAAGCCAGCGCAACGGATAACGGAGAAGGCGCGCGATTTCGAGCGACAGGAAAGGCGTGAGGAGCAGCGCGGCCAAAACCGTCAACAGATATCCGAGATAAAAAGCCGGCCGGTAGGCGCTGAAGGCCAGGCACACGACGGCGATGGCGACAGCGCCGAGCGCGGCGATGCGGCGGAAGCGGTTTTCGCCGGCGCCGATCACCTGGTATTTCCCCTTTTGGAGAGCCTGGACCGGTTCGACGCGCGAGGCGTTTCGCGCCGGAATCCACGCGGCGAACATGCTGGTCAGAATCCCCACCAGGAGCGCTCCGGCGAGAAACCAGGGATCGATCACGACAGCTTTGGCGTTTTGCGGCACGCCGAAGATCGAATCCATCAACTGCCCGGTCATGCCCGTGAGGCTGCGGGCGAACGCGAGTCCTACCCCCACCCCGACGACGGAGCCGATCAGCCCGGCCAGCGCGCTTTCCCCGAGAAACAGGGCGCGGATCTGGGCGCGCGTGGCGCCCAGCGCGCGCAGGATTCCGATTTCCGAGCGGCGCTGCGTGACGGCGATGGAGAAGGAATTGTAGATGATGAACATGCCGATGAACAGCGCGAACATGCTGGAGATGCTCACTGCCAGGGTGTAAACGCCGAGCAGCGACTCGAACTGCTTGCCGCGGCCGGACGGCGGTTCCACGCGGAAACCGGGACCGAGGGCCTTTTGCAGCGCTGCCGTGCCCTGTTCGAGGGGCACGCCTTCGCGCAGCCCGATGTCGATGCGATCGAAGCGGCGGCCGCGGCCGAAGATCATTTGCGCGGCGTAGATGTCCATGACGGCAAGATTGCCGCCGAAGGCGCTGGCCATGCCGCCGGCTTTCAGAATGCCGCGCACGGTGAAATGCTTGCGGCCCTCCATGGTATCGAGCGCGATCGCGCTGCCGGTGTGCAGCCCGTTACGGCCGGCGAATTCGCGGGTGAGGATGATCGAATCGGGCTGGGCGAGGAACACCAGCGGGTCGTCGATGACCTCCTCTTCGGCGCTGTCCATATCGTAATCGCGGAGCGCGCGGTCGCCGGTCAGGTCTACGGCGAGGATGAGGAGCCGGCCCTGCCCGCGAAGGCCGGGATCGGCGGAAGCTTCGATGACGGGCGCGGCGGCGCGGATCTCCGGCACCGCCTGCACGCGCTCCAGCACCTCTTCAGGGAAGCCGGAGTCCCCCGCGGTGACCTGCAACTGAGCCTTGCCGGCGATCTTGTCCACCGTGGAGCTGAAGGCGGTAAGCACGGACTGGTTGGCGGTCTTCATGCCCACCAGCAATGCGACTCCGAGCACAATTCCGCAGGTGGTGAGCACGGAGCGCAGCAGGTGCTTGCGCAGGTACGGCCAGCTGATGAGGCGGAGCAGGATCACCGGCGCATGTCTCCAGCGATGCGGGCATCGCGCAGGGTCACCGTGCGTTCGCAGCTTTCGGCCACGTTGAGATCGTGGGTAACGATCAGGACGGTGGAGTTAAGGCTCTTGTGCAGGTCGTGAATGAGTTTGAGGATCTCGGCGCCGGTGCGGGAGTCGAGATTGCCGGTGGGCTCATCGGCGAGCAGCACGGGCGGATAGAAGGCGAGGGCGCGGGCGATGGCGACGCGCTGGCGCTCGCCGCCCGAAAGCTCGTCGGGGAGGTGGTCGACGCGCGAGTCAAGCTGGACCAAGCCGAGTAACTCGCGGGCGCGCTTTTCGATTTCGCGGCGTCCGAGGCCCTTGAGGTGCAGGGGCAGGGCCACGTTCTCCAGGCAACTGAGGCTGGGCAGCAGGTTGAAGAACTGGAAAACGAAACCGATCTTGTCGCGGCGCAGCCGGGTGAGCTCGTCGTCCGATAAGGCGCCGACGGTTTGGCCGTCGATGCGGATTTCGCCCGAACTGGGGCGGTCAAGGCCTCCGATGAGATTCAACAACGTGGACTTGCCGGAACCGGACGGGCCGACGATGGAGACCATCTCGCCGCGTGCGATGTCGAGGTCCACCGAATCGAGCGCGACAACCTGGCGCTTGCCATCGTAGTGTTTGGAAACCGCGGTGAGGGCGATCATCCGGATACCTCGATGATATCCTGAGTCATATGTTGAACGAGAGGTTGCGCGAGTGCGGCGTCGTGGGAGCGGGGGGCGCCGGATTTCCCACCTACGTGAAGGCCCAGTCCCAGGTGGAGTTTCTGATCGCGAACGGGGCGGAATGCGAACCGTTGATCCACAAGGATGCCGAGTTGATGAAGCATTTCCCCAAGCCGATTTTACAGGGCATGGAGTCCATGATGGACGCCACCCAGGCGAAGACGGGGAAATTCGGCATCAAGACCAAGAACGCGGAGGCGCTCGAGGCGCTGCAGCAGAATCTCACTTCGCAGCGGATCGAGTTCGTGACGCTGGGCGACTTCTACCCGTCGGGCGACGAGTACGAGCTGGTCTACACGGCCACGGGACGCCTGATTCCGCCGGCCGGCATCCCGCTCAACGTGGGCTGCGTGGTGAACAACGTGGAAACGCTGTACAACGTGAACCTGGCGGAGCAAGGCTCGCCGGTGACGCAGAAATTTCTGTCGGTGTGCGGCGCGGTGAAGGAGCCGAAATCGTTCTGGGCGCCGGTGGGCACTCCGTTTCGCGACCTGATCGCGCTGGCGGGCGGGCCCACGATGGAAGACTACGGCGTCTTTATCAGCGGCATCATGATGGGCACGCTGACCTTTGATGTGGACGATGTGGTGACCAAGACCACCGGCGGTCTGATCGTGCTGCCGCGCGATCATTACCTGATGACGCGGCGCACGCGCACGCAGGCGGAAATGAACCAGATCGGGAAGTCGGCGTGCGACCAGTGCAGCTACTGCACCGAGTTCTGCCCGCGCTACCTGCTGGGCTACGAGGTTCAGCCGCACAAGGTGATGCGAAGCCTGGGCTTCACGCTGACCGGCGGCGACATCTGGAACCAGTGGTCGGAGCTGTGCTGCGCGTGCGGACTCTGTACGCTGTACGCCTGTCCGGAGGATCTCTATCCGAAGGAAGCGTGCGACGACGGTAAGCGCGACCGCAAGGCGGCGGGCCTTAAATTCGTGCAGCAGAAACCGGTGCAGGTGCACCCCATGAAAGAGTATCGGCGGGTGCCGCTCTCGCAGTTGCGGCGTCGGCTGCAAGTCGAGGAGTACGAGCGGGAGACGCCGTTCGAGAACCTGGAGTGCCGTCCGGCCAAGGTGCGGATCAAGATGCGCCAGCACGCGGGAGAGACCGCGGCGCCAGTTGTGCAGGCGGGTAAGAAAGTCAAGAAGGGGCAGGTGGTGGGGCGCGTGGAAGAAGGGAGGCTGGGCGCGCACGTCCACGCGAGCATCGACGGCAAGGTAACGGCGGTGTCGCCCGAAAGCGTGGAGATTACGGCATAGCCATGGCAAAAAACTCAATCGGACTGATCGAACTGACGAGCATTGCGGCGGGCTTCCAGTCCTGCGACGCGATGTTGAAGGCGTCGGACGTGGACCTGCTGCTCTCCCGGTCCATCTGCTCGGGCAAATACATGGTGATGGTGCGGGGCGACGTGGCCGCCGTGCAGGCCTCGGTCTCGGCGGGGATTCACGCGGGCAGTTTCTCGGTGATCGATTCGTTCGTGATCGCGAATCTGCACGAGGCGGTCTTCCCGGCCATCGCGGGGTCGTCGAAGGTGGAGGAATTGCAGGCGCTGGGAGTGGTGGAGTCGTTCTCGGTGGCGGCGCTGATCGAAGGCGCGGACGCCGCGGTGAAGGCGGCCAACGTGAAGCTGATCGAGATCCGGCTGGCGATGGCGTTGGGTGGAAAAGCGTTCGTCACGATGACCGGGGATGTGGCCGCGGTGCAGAGCGCGGTGGACAGCGGGGCCCAAGTGGTGGGGCAGAAGGGCATGCTGGTGAACAAGGTGGTGATTCCTTCGCCGCGCCCCGAACTGCTCAACGAGATGATCTGAACGCACGAACGCCGGCGGGCCCAACCGCCGGCGTTATGCGAACACCTTCCAAAACAGATACAGCATCCCGGCAGCGAATCCCGCTCCGGCATTATATTCCTGGTTCTTCAGATACAGCTTCCACTGGAAAGGATTCGAGTTTTTTCGGCCGGGAACGCGCCAGCGCGGCCATAGTGCCGGCACGGTTTCCGCGTAGGCCGCGAATTCGGGGAAGAGGCGGCGAAGATGCTGCTCTTCGAGTTGGATCACGGGCAGGTACACCAGCAGAAAAACGGCGGCGGTAATGACGGCGAGGAGGGGGCTGCGCGCGGCGACCACCAGTCCGGCCGCCACCAGCAGCGTGCCGGCATAGAGCGGATTGCGCAAGTGGGCATAGGGGCCGGCGGTGGCGAGATTCCGATTTTTCGCGAGGCAGCCCGCGGCCCACGCGCGCAAGGCGAGTCCGAGAAGCGAAACCGGCAGGCCGGCGGCGAGCGACGCAGCGGTCGGATTGGAGAACCACGCGAAGACGAGGGCGATGAGAAAACCGCTGGGGACGCGGAGTCGCGCGACGGCGTCGGCGTAGGGTTTGGGAAATTGGATCATCGGGCGGGGCATCCGAGAGACGCGCGGAGAGCGGCGAATACCTGGTCGGGCGAGATGGCGCGCATGGCCGGGTCGATTTCCGTGCCCCTCTTGTACGTGGTGGAGGCCTGGGCGTTTCGAAGCACGGTGAGACTGCCTCCGTAGGGGCCGTTGCGGGCGGGGTCTGTGGGGCCGAAGATGGCAACGCCTGGTTTGGCGAGAGCGGCGGCCAGGTGGAGGGGGCCGCTATCGACGCCCACCACGGCGGCGGCGCGGCGAGTGGCGAAGACCAGGCCGGGAATGGTGGAAGGATGAAGTACCGCCTCCTGTATTTCGGAGAGGGCGGAGCCGGGCGGACCGTCCAGTACCAGGGGAATCCCGAGTTCCGCTTTCAAACGTCGGGCGAGCGCGCGGTAGTGCTCGAGCGGCCATTGTTTGGCGCGCCACCCGGCGAAGGGCGAAGCGAGGACGAAGTCGCCGGCGGGCAACAAGGCCTCGCAGCGCCCTGGGGGCAGGGAGAAGACTCGTAGACTGGCGGCGGCGCCCGCGGCGCGTGCCAGATCCAGGTTGCGATCAACGACGTGGACGCTATCCGCTATCACGGTGTCCGTGTAAAAGAGAGCGGCGGCGCGTTCGCGGACCTGGGAGCGGTCAAATCCGAATATCCGGCGCGGGCGGGCGGCGCGGGCGGCCGCGGCCGATTTGAGAAGGCCCTGCAAATCGACTGCGAAGTCATAGGGTTCGGCGCGCAGATCGCGCAGGCTGCGCAGGAGGTTGCGCGCCGAGCCCCGGTGCAGCAAGGCCACGCGGTCCAGGTACGGATTGTCTTCGAGCAACGGCGCCCAACGCGCCTCCACGAGCCAGGTCACTCGCGATTGGGGGAAGGCCTCTTTGAGCGAAGCTGCGGCGGGCAGGGCATGAATCAGATCTCCCATCGCGCCGAGGCGCACGATGAGGATTCGCGGCGCGGATTGGACGGGGCCGGACATCGGAACAAACTGAGGATAACAGGCGGGCCTAGTACTTGTAGCGTGCCGGGCGCCGACTCCGGTGATATCGTAGATCAAGAAGGAAGGGACCGATGTCCATTACCCCCGGTTTTGTGATTCGACTCAGCGCTGCCGCGGGATTACTCTCCCTTGCTGCGGCCCAAACCAGCAGCAAGCCGCAGTTCACGGCGCGGGAACTGTTCTACAAAGCAGCGGAGACGCCTGCCGTCGCGGCAGCGAAACCGGCGGCTCCAACGGCCCGGAAGAAATCCGCCCCGAAGGTCGCGGAAACGATCGTTTCCGACGCGGGTGAAATGCCCAAGCCGCCGCGGGCCGTGAACACCTCCAACCCGCCGCCAAATGGGGCGAAGATTATCACCGCGATGGCGCAGACGGCGCCGGAGCCAGTGAGCGGTCCGGCCCTCGGCCTGAAATATACGATTCTCAAGCTGGTGGGCGGAGACATGGTGGAGGTTCCCCCGTCCACGGTCTTCCATGCGGGCGACAAGATTCAGTTCTCGGTCCAGACCAACGGGCCGGGCTACCTGTACATCATCAACCAGGGATCGAGCGGCATGTGGAAGCCGATGTTTCCTTCTTCGGAAGTGGAAGACGGCAACAACCGCGTGGACGGTTGGGCCAGCTACACCTTGCCGCCGAAAGCGCGGATGGTTTTCGATGAGCAAAAGGGCACCGAGAAGATTTTCATCGTGCTTTCGCGCGAGCCGGAACCGGACCTGGAGAAATTGATTTATTCGCTGCAAGCCGGCAAGCCGGTTCCGGTTTCCGAGCCGGCGGCCAAACCCAAGCAGATGGTGACGTTTGCGAGCCTGAACATTCCCGACACGATGGTGGGACGGCTGCGGTCGGCTTACGCGCGCGACCTGATCATTGAGAAGGTCACTCCGCAAACTCCGGGAGAGCGGAAGGAGACGGCAGTCTACGTGGTGAATCCGAGCGGCGGCAACGATTCTCGCGTGGTGGCCGATCTCACGCTGGCACACGAATGATACGGCGACTCCTGATGACCGGCGCCTGCCTGGCCGCTCTGGCATTTTCGCAGAGCCGGACGATGACCCAGGGTACGCACCGGATGGAAATCCTGCTGGAGCGGCTCGACGGCCAGACGTGGCGCACCATCGACCCGGCCCTGGTGCTGGCGCAGGGCGACCGTGTGCGTTTCCGGTTCCGCATGAACTTCGATGGTTTTCTGTACGTGACAAATCTGAATTCGTCGGGGAACTACGAACAGCTATTCCCGCGCGCCGAGACCGGCCAGGAAAACCGGATTACGGGAAACAAGGAGTACCAGGTGCCGGCAACGTCGGCGGCTTTCCGGATCTCGGGTCCGGCGGGGTTCGAGACGGTGTACTGGCTGGTGACGCCGGCGAAGGTGACGGAGGGGGCGCCGCACGTGGGGGTTCCCCCGGGGTACAAATCGAAGCCGATCAGGCTGATGCCGCGGTGCGACGATGCGGTTCTGAAGGCGCGCGGCGATTGTATCGACAACTCGGCGGGACCGAAACTGGTGCCGCGGGGATCGGACCTTCCGCAATCGCTTTCCGATGCCGCGGAACAAACGAGGCGGGACCTGCTTTTCCTACGCCAGCAGGATAAGTCGGTCATTTCCTCGCCGGACCCCTTGTCGGGTCCGGTCATTTACGAGTTTCGGCTGGCCCACCGGTGATCGGCATGAGAATGCGCATCAGTTTTCTTCTGGCCCTGGCCGCCGTTGCGGCCGCGCAGCAACCGGCGCAAGCGCCCAAGCAGACGCGCGACCTGAAACTCGAAAAAATCGGGGAGCCTGCGCCGCCGAAGATCCCGACCATCCCGCGCAGTTATGCGGTGGTGGTCGGCATTTCCCGCTACCAGAATCTGCCCGAAAAACTCCAGCTCGCCTTCGCCGAGCGCGACGCGCAGGCAATTCACACGGTCTTGATTAGCCCGGAAGGCGGGAATTTCAAGGCCGAAAATGTGAAGCTGCTCTACGGGAGCAAGGCCACACTGGCGGCCGTCCGCAGGGAGATCGGAACCTGGCTGCCGTCGGTTGCAAAGCCGGGGGACCGGGTGCTGATCTACTTTGCCGGCCACGGCTTCATCGACCAGGGGAAGGGCTATCTGGCGCCCTACGATTTCGACTTGGCTCACGTTGCCGCCACCGGCTATCCAATGGACGAACTGGGCGCCATCATGGGCGGGAAGATCCAGGCGACGAATAAGATTCTGCTCACCGACGCTTGCCATAGCGGCGCCATTTCGCCGGAGGACACGGCCAGTTTAAACAAGAATCTGGCCACGTTGAACCAGTCGCTGTTTTCGCTGACGGCCAGCCGCGACCGGGAGCGCTCTTTCGAGAGCCCCGACCTCCAAGGCGGCCACGGCGTGTTCACATACTACGTCGTGCGTGGCCTGGAAGGGGCGGCGGACAACTCCCCGAACGACGGAATCGTGACTGCCGACGAACTGGCCGACTACGTGCGCACGCAGGTGCGCGAGGCGACGGGCGGGCAGCAGAATCCGACCTCGGACCGCGGCAGCTTCGATTCGGAGATGCTGCTTTCCTACGTGCCTTCCAACGCGCCCCCGGCCAATCCACCCGCGCCGAAATTCGGCACGTTCGTATTCGAATCGAACATGGACGGGGTGGAGGTGTTCATCGATAACAAGTCCCACGGAGTGATCTCCAAGTCGAAGCCGCTGACGGTGCCGGGACTTCCGCCGGGCGAGCACACGATCAAGGCGGTCCGCCAGGGCTACGAGCCGGACGGGCCGCGGCAGGAGACGGTGTACCCCGGGCAGGATACGACGGTCAGTATCAAGATCCTGATTCCGCGCAGACGGGCTAAGGCGGCGAGCGATGCGCTGGATAAAGGGATCGAGCTGTACCTCAAGAGCGCGGGCCAGAACTATGCGAAGGCGGCTGAGTCGTTCGAACGCGCGCTGGCGATCGACCCCACGTACAGCCAGGCGGCGTACTACCTGGGGCTGACCTACAACGCGATGTTCGAGCAGGAGAAGGCGGAAGCGAATTTTAAGAAGGCCCTCGAGATCGACCCGGACTACCTGGAGGCGCGCGCAGCCTACGCCGGGATGCTGCTCGATATCGGTGGCGTGGATGAATCGATCCGGCAGATCGATACGGTGCTGACGAGGAATCCCAATCATGCGGTGGCGCTGACGATGCTGTCGCAGGCGTACCGGAGAAAAGAACTGTACGCGGACTCCATCGAGGCGGCGCGGAAGGCGATCAAGCTGATTCCCAATAACGCCGAGCCGTACCTCTGGCTGGGCGACAGCTTGCGGCTGAGCGGGAAATTTGCCGCAGCGCAGCCGGCGTACCAGTCTTATCTGCGGCTGAGCGATTTCGACAGCAAACTGGCCGGCCAGCTGAACTATTATGTGGTGGGATACCTGATCGGGCTGGGAAAACGGAAACGCGCGGCTACGCGGGACATTTGGAAGGAACTGCGCAGCACTGCCTATTTCGGAATCTGCGATTGCGAACGGAAGCTCAACAACTACGACGCGGCCATCCGCAATTGCCAGACGGCGCTGACCTACGACGGCAAGGACCCGTACACGCATTGGGCTCTGGGTCTGTCGTACATGAGCAAAGCGAACATGAGCGGTGTGGCGGATCTGGCGCCCGCGCTCAAGCATTTCCGCGAGACGATCGAACTGAACCCCGACATGGTCGAATCGGATTGGGCGAGGAAGAACATCGAGACGATCCAGAAGGCGCTAAACCAGTGATGTCTGATGTGGCGTAGTCTGCTGTTGCTGGCGTGTGGATCCCTCCTGCTGGGCCAATCGGGACCGGTGGAAAAGCTGCTGAAAGACTCCGAAGCCGCATGGAATCGCGGCGATCTGGCGCAATTCGCTTCCTATTACGAAGATGCCCCGGAGACTACGTTTGTCGGCCGGGAGGTGACGCGGGGTGGGACACAGGCGATTCTGGAGCGCTACCGGCGCGGGTATCCGACACGGGAGCGGATGGGAACGCTGACGTTTTCCGAAATCGCGGTGCGGGGGCTCGGCGGGGAGTACGCCCTGGCGACGGGCAAATGGTCGCTGGAGCGGACGGCGGCGGGCGGAGGTCCTGCATCCGGTCGATTCACCCTGGTTTTGAAAAAGACGGCGAAGGGATGGAAGATAATCCATGACCACTCGAGCTAGGGCGGCGGCCCTGGTGCTGATATTGCTGCTGGGAACGTGTTGCATCAATGCGTCTGATTCGTTTTTGAAACGGCCGCTGGTGGATGCGCACAACTGCTATCCGGAGAAGGGCGAATGGGGGGACCGGATCGAGCGGGCCTTGAGCGTAGGGTTTCCGGTGGGGATCGAGCAGGATGTGGCCTGGTACGGAGGCAAGGCGGTGGTGTCCCATACCGATAAGACGGTGGGGACCGAGCCTACCCTCAAGCAATATTTTTTCGAACGGGTGCGGCCCATTGTGGAGCGGGCGCTGCGCGAGAATCACCGCGACCGGTGGCCCCTGATCGTCGTCCATTTCGATTTCAAAGACAATCGGCCAGCCCTGCTGAACGCCGTCTGGGACCTGCTCGGAGAGTATCAGGGCTGGATTACGACGGCCGAGAAGACGGCCGATCCGCACCGGCTCTCGCCGTTCGACTCGAAGCCGCTGCTTGTGCTAACCGAGAATCCGGATATCCAGGAGGAGATTTTCTACGCCAGGCAGCCAGTGGGAAGCCCGATGAGGATTTTCGGGTCGGCGAACACGCGTCCGATCCCCTCGGAACCCAAAGAGGAGCAGGAACTGCTGATGGCCACCTTGACGCCGGAAGAACTGCTCTCGACGCCGGCGACCAATTATCGGCGCTGGTGGAATCTCTCCTGGCACAACGTGGAACTCAACGGGCAAAACCAAGCGGGAGATTGGACTGTGGCGGACGATCGCCGGCTGCGCGCTCTGGTGGATCACGCGCACAAGCTGGGCTACTGGATCCGCTTTTACACCCTGGACGGTTTCGCGCCGGCGGAGAACAAGGGCTGGAGCCGCGGGTATAACTTTGGAACACGGGAGGCCGCGGAGAAGCGGTGGAAGGCGGCGATCGCGGCCGGAGTCGATCTGATCGCCACCGATCAGTACGAGGAACTCGCGAAAGTGGTCAACCGGTAACGGCTTTTTCGAGCGCCTGCCCGAGTGTGGCCTGGGTGGGCGCGTCGAGCTTCCGGCCGCCCACGGTGACGTAGAACACGTCGATCGCTTTATGCGCCTGGGTGTCGATCAGGACCACTTCGATGTTGGCGCCGTGCGGCGGAGATGGCGGACGCCAGATCGTACAGCAGGCCGGGACGGTCCTCGGCGACGATTTCGATCAGGGTGGCGGTGTTGCTGGCCTCGGAATTGAAGCGACACTTTGCGGGCATCCTGCGCTTTCCGGCTGGGCAGCCCCGGCTTGGGGCGGTTGCGCAGCAGTTCGCGGACGTCCGTCTTGCCGGCGATGACGCGTTCCAGGGTGACGCGCAGGCGGTCCACTTCGGTGGGGTTCAGGTCCAGCGTGCGGGACGGATCGGCGAAGGTGAAGGTGTCGAGCACCAGGCCGCTCGCGATTGGCGAAGGCCTCCGCGTTCAGGATGTTCATGCCGAAGCCGGAGAGCGTGCCGGCGGCGGCGGCAAACAGGCCGGGACGGTCGGGGGCGATCAGGGTCAACTGCCAGGCGGCTTCGAGCCGCCGGACATCCACCGCCACGCCGCGTTTCCGGCTCTTCGCCTCGAGCGCCATGTGGTCCGAGATTTCAGCTCTCGGTGTGGGTGCGCAGGTAGCGGGTGGGAAAGCCCTGCAGAAAGTCCACGCGCTCGGGCGGTCCGGCGAGGACCGACTCGATGCGCTCGGCTTCCAGCTCGCGGGTGAGCTCGTTGTAGACCATCAGGTAAAGCTGCCAGAGCTGCTCGGCGCGCCAGGGCGTCATGGTGCCGCGGATTGACGGCGCTGATGTCGGCGTAAGTGAGCAGTGTGAGCGCCTTCAGCCGTTCCACCGTGCCCATCTGGTGGGCCACGTCGCGGATGGTCTGCGGGTCGAAAACGTCGCGCGACTGCATGGCGCTCGACAGGTCCAGGTGGCGGCGCGATCAGGAACAGAACCGTCTCGCGGTCCGGCTGCGGCATGCCGATGCGGAGCATGGCGCTGTTCGGCCAGGCGCGCGGAGGCCTCCACGTGTCCTTCGTCCGGCGAGCCCTTGCCGGCATCGTGGAACAACAGAGCCAAGAGCAGCGGGCGCGGTTCTTACTTCGGCAAGCAGGTCGGCGTAGGGCCGCTCGATGGCGCGCATAGGTTCTCGATCGCCACCAGCGTGTGCTCGTCCACCGTGTAGCGGTGAAAGAAGTCGCGGACCACCAGGCACTCGATCTGTTCGAGTTCGGGGAACAGGGCGGTGAGCATGCCGGTTTCGTGCATCCCGCGCAGGGCCAGCGGCGCGTGGGGCAGCGCGAGAATCTCGCTGAAGGCGCGGCCACACCGGCGCGGACTCGGCGAAGTAGGCGCGCAGTTGGTCCAGCCGGGCGGCGATGCGCTGCTCGGCTTCGAACGAGGGACGGACGCCGTGCCGGGCCACAAATTCGAACAGGCGCAGGGACAGTTCGGAATCCGACTCGAGATTCTGCGGAGCGCGGAAATGGATGCGGTCCCGGTGCACGCTGAAATCGGTGTTGGAGAGACGCGAGCGCCAGTCGCGAAACTGGGAGAACAGCGAGCTGGACTGCGCCTTCGTTGGCTTCGAGGGCGCGGATGGCGGCGCGGTAGATGGTTCGCGCGTGGCGGAAGTACTCGCGCATCCACTGGGCCGGGTCGGGCGAGTTCCATTCCTCGGCGATGGCATCCTGCGCGTCGAATGTCAGAGCTGTTGTTGTCGCGGCCGGACTGGCAGTGAAGGTAGCAGCGCAGGCGCGCCAGATAACGGAAGGAGTACTGCAGATCCGCGGTTGGTTCGGCGGCACCGAGGCGGGTTTGATCGGTGGAGTTGATCTGCTGGAGCCAGCCGACCAACTGGAAGTCGCGGAGACCGCCGGGAGTCTCCTTGATATTGGGCTCCAGGTGATAGAAGGTGCCGGCGAACTTGGCGTGGCGCTCCCGCGTCAGTCGGGCGAGGTTGCGGATCAGCGTCTCGCGGTCGGCCTGGATGAAGCGAGGCAGGCGGCGGGCGAGGTCGGCATAGAGCGTGCGGTCGCCGGCAAGGAAACGCTGATCGAGCAGGCTGACGTTGAGCTCGATATTCCGATCGTGCACCTGGGCGCACTCGGCAGGCGTGCGCACGGACTGGCTGACGCGCAGTCCGGCGTCCCAGAGTCTCTGGAGAAATACGGAGATGAGTTCCTTCGACGGCGAGCGCAGCCGGTCGGTCTCGAACAGCAGCAGAAGGTCGACATCGGAGTAGGGAAACAAGTGGCGGCGGCCGTAGCCACCCACGGCCAGCAGGGCGACGCCGGGCTGGCGCAGCAAGGCCTCGGAGGCCTCCATCACAAGCCCGTCCACCTGGTGAGTACGCTCGGCCAGAGCGGTGACGGCGATCTCCGGTTTCGAGAAAGCTAGAGAGCCGATTCGCCACGATCGTCGTTCCGGATGCGAATGGCTTCGGCGACATCGTAGACGAAGATCTTGCCATCTCCGATTTTGCCGGTGCGGGCGGCGGATGCAAGGGCGCGAACGACCTCTTCGGAGCGGGCGGCGGGCACCACCATTTCGAGTTTGACCTTGGGCAGCAGGTCCACGTTGTATTCCTGCCCGCGGTAGACCTCCTTGTGGCCCTTTTGGCGGCCGTGGCCGCGGACTTCGGTGATGGTCATGCCGTCGATGCCGATGGCTTTCAGCGCTTCCTTCACTTCATCCAGCTTGAACGGCTGAATGATCGCTTCGATTTTCTTCATGTTTCTCCTTGAGACTGTGTGGCACCACGCGCCGGACTAGGATTCGAATATGTAGCCCTCCTCGCCGTGCATGCTGAGGTCGAGTCCCTCGACTTCCTGTTCCTTGGTGACGCGCAGGCCGACGGCGGCGTCGCAGATCTTCAGGATGACCAGAGTGCCGACGATGGCCAGAATCCACGCGATGCCGACGCCGATCAACTGGTTGAGCACCTGCGCGCCGTTGCCGTCCACCAGGCCCAGGGCGCGGGGCGGCCGGCGGAATCCTTCAGTGCGTCGTTGACCGCGTTGGTGGCGAAGACGCCGGTCAGGATGGCGCCGAGCGTACCGCCCGCGCCGTGCACGCCGAAAGCGTCGAGGGAATCGTCGTAGCCGAAGCGAGATTTGATTTTAGTGACCATGAAATAGCAGACCACGCCGGCGGAGAATCCGATCGCCATGGCGGGCATGGGCTTGACGAACCCGGAGGCTGGGGTGATGGCGACGAGGCCGGCCACGCATCCGGAGATGCCGCCCAGGACGACTGGGCTTCCCGTTGCGGATCCATTCCGCCGCGATCCAGCCGAGGGTCGCCGCCGCGGCGCCGAAGTGGGTGGCCACGAAGGCGCTGGTAGCGAGTCCGGACGCGGCGAGCGCGCTGCCCGCGTTGAACCCGAACCAGCCCACCCAGAGCAGGCAGGCGCCGATGAAACTGATCACCAGGTTGTGCGGCTTCATGGAAGCGTGGGGAAACCCCAGGCGGTGGCCCAGGTACAGCGCGGAGACGAGGGCGGAAACTCCCGAGGTGATATGGACGACGGTTCCGCCCGCGAAATCGAAACTGGGAATGGTGCCGCCGGAGAAGGCGTTGAGAAATCCGCCCTTCCCCCACACCATGTGCGCCATGGGGAAGTAGACCAGCAGGCTCCACAGGATCGTGAACAACAGCATGGCGCTGAACTTCATCCGTTCCGCGAATGCACCCGAGATAAGGGCCGGAGTGATGATGGCGAACATGAGCTGATAGACCATGAAAGTCTGCTGCGGGATCGTGGCGGCGTAGTCCGGATTGGGAGCGCTGCCCACGTTGTTGAGAAACATGTACCGGAGGTCCCCGATGAACGGAGTGCCCTCGCCGAAGGCCAGACTGTAGCCGACCACTGCCCACAGCACGGTCACTACCGCCATTAGGATGAAGCTTTGCATCATCGTACCGAGTACGTTCTTCCGTCTGACCAGACCTCCATAGAACAAGGCTAGGCCGGGGCCGGTCATCATGAGAACCAAGGCCGAACTCACCAGCATCCAGGCGTTATCGCCGGCGCTCTGGGCGGCTTTGGCCGCGGACTCCGCGGCATCGAGGCGAGCGGAAATGTCCGGAGCGGACTGCGCGAACAAGGCGGACGCGAACAGTGAAAACAGAGCTACTACACGTGGAGCTGGCGTTTTCATGCTAGGGGACCTTTCACGATGTGGTGACTAGGCTATTGTCCCGCGAGGGGTTGGAGGGACCAAAGCGGAACTTTCTATGGAAGGGATTGAAACTTTTTATCCCAAGGGGGAAAAGAAAAACCGCACCGGACCGGGCACCCGAGACTTACGGGGCCGATCCGATGCGGCTCGCCCAAGTTGGGCTTGGGATCCGGCGTCGGGCTGCCTGGTATTCAACGGAATCGGTTCAATCCTGGTCAGGTCCGCGTCCTATTGTTCCCTTACCAGAAAGGCCAGACAACTACCGCTACCATGATCCCCGGAGAGACCATATGAAACCGTTCTACAAAAAAACCCCTCTGCAGCAACCAACAAGGGAAGAGTAGTGAGCAAAATCTGTTGCAAACACCGGCTCCCGCAAGCACGCTGTCCCTTCGGCTCACTCTTCTTCCGCCTGCCTGTTGCAGCAGAGGGCAGGTTTAAAAGGTTACTTCGCCAATTCACCACCATAAATAGCAATCGGATATCCACGTGTCAATAACGAAAAGGTCCTTTTGAATCAAATATTTTCTGCGGAATAGAAGTGGCGAACGTGTGGAGCTGTGGGCAAGCGGTGTGTCGCTATGACACAATCGTCCCATGACGCTGTTCCGGGCGCTGTTGGCGGTAGCATGCTGCATTCCCCTGGCGGCGCAGGAAGCCGCGGACGATCCGGTGACGCTCTCCACGGACCATCCGCGCCTGCTGCTCCGGCCCTCCCGCCTGCGCCTTCTCCGGCGCGAACGCGAACGGACGTCGATGCGCTGGCAGCAGTTCGACGCCCTCCTCCAGGGCAACGCGCCGATGCCGGAACCGGGCTTGGCTTACGCTCTCTACCATCAGGTGAGTGGAGATGCGGCGGCGGGCCGCAGAGCGGTGGAGTGGGCCCTCGGGCCTGCGGCGGACCTGCGCCAGAGAGCGCTGGTGTTCGACTGGTGCCAGGATGTGCTGACCGAGCCCCAGCGTCGCGAACTGACCGCGCGCCTGATCGGGGGCATCGCGCAACCGCCCCGCGATAACAGCGTGGCCACCGCGCGCGGAAGGGCCTTCGCCGCCATAGCCCTGTTCGACCACGTTCCGGACGGTCCTCAACGCGAACTGGAACGGCTGGTGAGAACGTGGTGGCGCAGCGACATCGTTAAAAACCTCAAGGCCGGGAAGGCGGTATTGAAGAGGGACGATGCCTACCCGCTCTACGAACTGTTGCACGTCATCCGGGACAATACCAATTTGGACCTTCGCGAGTCGGATGGGCAGTTCTTCAAGGAGTACCCCATCGAACACCTGCTGAGCCACTACCCCGCGGCGTATCCCGGCCCGGAAACCGAATACCGCATCGGGGCGCAAAGCAAGATCGCTGAACCCGACCTGCAGGCCGCGTCGTTGTCTCGTGCCGCTGAACTGGCAATGGTTGCTTTCGACACCAACGGTGCGGAGAGCCAGGTCTTGCAGGGATGGCTGATGCACGACCGCTTCATCCTGAAGAGCACCTTCGGAACGCCCTACGAGTTCCTGTGGGCCAATCCCTACCAACCGGGTCTCAGCTATTATCACGTGCCGCTGGTTTACTACAACCCGGACTTCGGCGCTCTGTACATCCGGTCCACATGGGATGAAACCGCGCGGTGGTTCGGATTCTTCGACGGCACGATGCAGCTTTTTGAGGACGGAAAACTGGGGCCGGTGGGGCCGCAGCAGATGGGCGCACCGCTGACGCTAACCGAAGCGGTAGTCTGTTTTGGCCAGACCGGCAGGCAATTCCGGCTGAAACTGGACGAGGAGCAGGGCGTGTTCGTGCTCGGACTGCATCCGAATTCGGCCTACGAGGTGGAGATCGACGACGAAGAGCTCTTCGAACTCGAAACCGACCGTGGTGGGATCCTGGCGCTGCTGGACGTGCCAAGGCAGCGGGAAGTGGGCGTCCGCATCCGCGAGTCGGTTTCGCAGTAGAGGCCGGGTCAGAAAGCCCAGCGCCAGATGCTGGCACCGACCGTGTAACCAGCGCCCACGGCGGCAAACAGGACGATGTCGCCCTTCTTCAGCCTGCCCTGCTCGATCGCGTCGCGTGTGGCAAGAGGGATCGTGCCGGCGGTGGTGTTGCCGTAGCGGTCGATATTGACCAGCACACGTTCGCGCGGAATGCCGAGCCGCTCGGAGGCGGCGTTGATGATGCGGAGGTTCGCCTGGTGGGGGATCATCACCGAAACGTCGTCCACGGTGAGGCCATTGCGCGCGAGCAGGTCGCGGGACGCTTCGTACATCTTCCTCACGGCGTATTTGAAAACCTGCTGTCCTTCCTGCTTGACGAAGTGAAGTCGCTGGTCGACGGTTTCGCGGGATGCGGGGAGGCGGCTGCCGCCGGCGGGCATTTTGAGGAAATCGCCGCCAGAGCCATCCACCTCGCCGATGAAATCGATGAAGCCGCAATCCTCGCCATCGACACAAGGTTCGAGGAGCATGGCGCCGGCGCCGTCGCCGAAGAGCACGCAGGTGGCGCGGTCGGTGTAGTCGATGATGCGGCTCATGGTGTCGGCGCCGATGACCAGCACCTTCCGCGCCGAACCTCCGGCCACCAGGTGAGCGCCGGTAGTGAGGCCGTAGACGAAGCCGGAACAGGCCGCGATGAGGTCGAACCCCCAGGCGCCGCGGGCGCCGAGGCCGTTCTGCACCAGGCAGGCTGTGGACGGGAACATCATGTCCGGAGTGACGGTGCAAACGATAATCGTGGCGAGATCGGAAGCGTCGATGCCTCGCTGGGCGAGCGCGCAGCGGGCCGCTTCAATGGCCATGTCCGAAGTGGCGACATCCGGCGCCGCAATGTGGCGCTCGCGGATGCCGACGCGATCCATGATCCACTGATCGGAGGTCTCGACCAGTTTTTCGAGGTCCTTATTGGTCAGTACGCCGGGTGGAGTGTAGCATCCGAGTGCAGTGATTTTTGCCTTGGGCAAGTGGATGGTTGTCCTCTTAAGAATTCAGAGTAACGCATCCGGCTGTGGAAACTGAAGAACGCGCGATTCGCGCCGCTGGGAGGCAGGCCCGGCGCGTGGGCCACTGGCGCGGTAAATTGGAGAAACGGATGCTTTCCGAATACCAGAGTTCCCTGTTTTTCGAGACGCCGGAAGAGATGTTCGCGCGCGTTTTTCGTGAACTGAAGCCGCGCACGGCGGTGCCGAGGCTGCGGGTGGAATTTCGGGAATTCGCGAACGCGGACTGTTTTGTGCGCCTGGAGCAGGGGGAACTGCACGTGCGCATTTCCGACCTGCTGGCGGGCGCTCCCGGGCCCGTCATGGAAGCCCTGGCCCACATTTTGCTCGGCAAGCTGTACCGTAAGCCGGTGGGCAAGGTTTTTGCGCAACGGTACCGCTTGTATTTAAACAGGCGGGATGTGCGGCGGCAGGCGCAATTGGTCAAACAGATCCGCGGACGGAAGTTTATTTCGGGGCCCGAAGGGGCGCACTACAATCTCGAAGAAGTTTTTGAGCGTTTGAACGGCCTATTTTTCAACGGGCTGATGGGGAGGCCGCAGCTCGGCTGGAGCCGGAGAGCGTCACGAAGTATGCTGGGGCATTTCGACCCGTCGCATAATGCGATCATCATCAACCGGATCTTTGATCGTGCGGAAGCGCCGCTGGCAGCCCTCGATTACGTGATGTTCCACGAAATGCTGCACTTACAGTTCCCCGTCGAGCACGGAGGAAAGCGCCGGCGGGTGCACACGCGGGAGTTCCGGGAAGCGGAAAAAAGGTTTCCAGGGCTTCGGGAGGCGAAAGAGCTTTTAAAGCGTCTTTGAGCGCCCGTCAGGCTCCGATGGGCATGGCTACGGGTACCAGATGCCGCAATTCCAGACGCATCACATCGAAGGTGCGGACCAGGACGGAGGCATCGACGCCGCAGATGCCCAAGCGGTAGAAGAACAAGCGGGCGTAAACCAGGAGCAGGGCGCTGGCGAAGGTCATCTGGCTGCGGACGAGGATGGCAGCGAGTTCAGGCCGGTCGCGACGGGACTGGATCATCAGCAGCTTTACTGCGGTGCAGATACGGCCGAAATCGGAGCTCAAGCAGCGGAGGTAGCCGCTGAAAATCTGGCACCGCTGGGTGCGCAGACGGGTGGCCATTGCCGGAGTGAAGCCGGGCTGGGACTTTAGGAACGTGAGGTCTTTTCCATCAAGCAACCGCAGCATCGGACGATACCGCTCCATCGAGAGATCGTCGATCCACTCGGCGGTGACCGGAAGAGTCCGGCCGGCGGATCCGATTCTACGGAAGACCGCCCAGAGTGCCGCAATCAATGCGAGAGTTAACGCCCCAGCGATGAGAATGACGTAGTCCATAGTCGCTCAACGTTGAGCATAAACGGATTGAGGACCGAAAGCAAGGCAGGCCCAGTAATATTGGTACCTATTAACCAAAGTCAATATCCCCTATTTCCCGCCAACCTTCAGAAGGGTGGCGTTAAGGGCGTCGAGTTTATATAGGATGCGCTCTTCCTGTTCCGGGCTGAAATGGGGGAGGCTCATTTTCACTTCTTCGCCTTTTGCGCTCAAAAGAAAGAACCAGCCGAAGGTGCAGGCGGCGCCGAAGCCGACAAGAGCCAGGTCTACCTGAGTCAGCACGGACTGGCCGAATACGCTTTTTAAAAGACTGGTGAACGTGCTGGTGAGGAAGAACGCCGTGAAAAGGCCGGCGTGGACGAGAACATTGCGGCCGAGAGGAACCGGGTAACGGCTGAGGAAGATGAGCAGGAGCAGCAAAAAGACCACCAGGCTGAAGGTTACGCCTCGATCAATCGCCAAAACGTAAATGAACCCTTTGGATTTGAGCGGCGTGGCGGGGGTGATCTTCGGGAGGAGAGAGGCGAACGAAATAATCGCCGAAACGATGATGGCGACGTATAGGAACCACCGGCCGAAGGTCCGGAGCCCGACGTATTTTTCCAGGATCAATCCGACCAGTTCCCTGACAACGAGCAGATAGAAGGACCAGACTATAAGGGTGCTAAATAGGAAATACCAGGCATACCAATCTTTAGTGACGTCCGCGACGGTGGCGACGGAGAGGTTGACGATGCGGAACGCAAAATAGAGAAAGAAGACCCGGTAATGCCGATGGAGCTTTGTGCGGACCAACTTGGCCACAACCAGAGACGTGCCCACCAACGAAAGCAGCGTCAGGTAGACGAACGATGGAGCGGCCATAGAGGTATCTCAGGTCCGATTTTAGCACCGGGCCGCTCTCTCGTCCTTCAAATTCGCGCGCAGTCGTAATCAACGGACCCACGGGCACGGATCGCACTGCGGCGACGGGATGTCCTGTTTGTTGGTCGGCTTGGCAGCCAGGAAAGAGAAGGCGAGGAGAGCGAGCACGACGAGCTTTTTCATTTGAATGTCCTTTCAGCTCTTTTTTTCTGCTGAGCTTCGGGTACTATACTAGAGCGGACCCTACCGTCATAAGGTAATTTCCCTAAAAACATTCCGAAAGTAGAACGGCAGTTTTGGGACGAATGGGCCATGCGCATAAGAAATGCATAGGGATTTATGCTTAGCTCGGATGGATTAAACGAGGCGACCCGAGGCTCTTGCAGGGCCTCGGGTCGCGGCCTGCCCTCCGGAACAGGTCCAGCATTTGCACAATCTTGGAGGGATTATACTAGTCGGGTTGGGACACGAGTCACGGTCGCGCAACGATCCGGCAGAGCGAAGCCTGCAGCGTATCCTCTCGCGAATACCGACTACCTTCGGACAACTGGCTTACTTAGCCTCATTGAGGGATAACGTTAGCGGCCGGTACTCTCATACCTCGCTCGAAGGCGTCTTAGACGCCGACGATGCCGACCGCGCTTTGTGCCACACTCATCATCAGGTCTTTTCGCGCTGGCTCAATTTCGGGCTGGAAGAGCAGATGAATGATCTCAACGACTATTTGAATTCGATGGGAATATCCGTCCTTCCCGCGAATTATGAGGACCTGATTCCGCGGACAGCGCGGCCGGTTGAACGGCAACTTTATGTCACAGATCTGGAGACGGTGCTTGAGTTGATGCGGCTCGGCCTGACCGGCGGTTTCCACCAGCCAGAATCATAGCGACTCCGACCACCTGCCCCACCACGTCGATTTCCGGTAATCCAAAGACGCGGGGCTGCTGCCGCGAAGCGGGATGTGTCTGCAAAATCAGGTGCTGATTTTCGATATTGCACCAGCCACAAAAGAAACCCGTGCGGTGCTCCAGAAAATAGATCGGCCGGTCGTGCTCATTTGTCCATCCATCGGGTACGATTTTCCGGCGCCGATCGTCGATCAGGATGAGCGAACCCGGATGCAGAATCGGGTACATCGACCAGTCTTCGGTGCCGATCAATCCATAGCGGTGCCGGCGCACGTCCAGGCCGTCGAGCAATTGTAAGGGCAGGCTGCCGGCCTTAGCCGAAGTGCCGAGAAAGGTAGTTCTTCTCAGCTCCAGATCGGGTCCGGCGAAGGGCCCGGCGGCACCGCCAAGCGGTATTTGGACGGCATGAGTTTCGCCGTGCTGAACCTGTAAAGCATCGCGGGCAAGGGCACTACGGGGAATGCCGTACCAGCGCAGAACCTCGTCGAAATCGAGCCGGTAAATCGCGGAAAGCGTGTAAACGCGGAAGATGGAAGGAAGTGTGCCCTTGTTTTCAATATCGGCCAGGCGGCTCAGCGCGATGGCAAACGAGGGATTGTTGCGGCGGGCGGCGATCTTCTGGCTGGCGAGCTCCACATCCCGGTAGGTCAGCTTGAGGCGAACACGGGCGCGCTTGAGCCGTTCCCCCGGCCGGTCCGTGCTATGATCCTCGCTGTGCAGCATGCGCGTCCCGCGCCTAATTATAGCTTTCCGGACGCGCCGCGCACAACCGGAATTATGCATTTTTGTTCTGAATCCGGAACGAGGCCGGGAAAGCGTGGCCGAGCATGCGGTTGATCTTAGGAATTTCCGGGGCGAGCGGCGCAATCTACGGCGTGCGTCTTCTGGAGCGCCTGCAGCATCATCCGGAGATTGAGTCCCACCTGGTCATGACGCGTTCCGGAGAGAAAACTCTCTTTCTCGAAACCGGCAAAACAGCCCTGGATGTGCGAAAAACGGCGAGTTTTTCCTATCCCCTGGAAGATATTGCCTGCCGTCTGGCCAGCGGATCTTATCCTGTCGATGCGATGATAATCGCTCCGTGCTCCATTCATACTATGTCGGCAATTGCCAATGGAATAAGTGGAAACCTGATGGTCCGGGCTGCGGATGTGACGTTAAAAGAGCGGAGAAAACTGATCTTGGTAGTAAGGGAAACACCGCTCCATCTAGGGCATTTACGGAACATGACTTCGCTGGCCGAGATGGGGGCGATTATCGCCCCGCCGGTGCCCGCGTTTTACCACAATCCTCAAACCGTCGGCGAACTGGTCGATCACACGGTGGACCGACTCCTCGACTTGCTGGGTGTGGACGACCCGGACGTGCGCCGCTGGGAGGGGCCCAAATGAGAAAAGCCCGTGGGAAACCGGCGGCTTTTCAAGGCGCGCGCGGCGCATTTAGCGAGGAAGCCGCGCGGAAATTGCTCGGTCCGGATGTGGCGGTAATGCCATGCGAGCGGTTCGAAGACGTATTCCGGAATTTGAAAGGCGGCCGCGTCTCGGGCGCGGTTATCCCCATCGAAAACACCCTAGCCGGGTCCGTACACGAAAATTACGACCATCTCCAGAAATTCGAATTACCCATCGTGGCGGAGACAAGTGTGCGAATTATCCACAATCTTATCGCGCCAAAGGGGGTGCCCTTTGCCCGAATTCGTCGCGTATTTTCCCATCCTGTCGCGCTGAATCAATGCCTGGACTTTTTCGCCCACAACCCGCAACTGGAGCGAATTCCCTTCTACGATACCGCCGGCAGCGTCAAAATGATTGTTGAAGAAGGACTTAGCGATGCCGCAGGGATTGCGTCACAAGTGGCTGCAGAAATATACGACGCCCGGATTCTGCGGCGATCGATTGAAAGCGACCGGCGGAATTTCACCCGATTCTTTCTGCTCCGGAAGCCGGAATACGCCCGTCTCCATCCCGTGGCGGCAACGAAACAAACCGTCTGGAAGACGTCGCTGGTGTTCAGCACGCGCAACATGCCGGGCGCTCTTTTCCGCGCCTTGAGCGCATTTGCGCTGCGCGACCTGAACCTTACGAAAATCGAATCCCGTCCTTTGCGGGGTAAGCCATGGGAATATCTCTTTTATCTGGATTTTCTGGGTCGTGTGGATTCACCCAACGCGCAGAACGCGCTGAACCATTTGCGAGAAATCGCAGACTTTCTGGGGATCCTGGGATGCTACCCCAAGGGGGCATGAGGGTACACTGTGGGTAGTTGCCATGGCCACCGAATCGGAACCTCTCGTTACGCCCGAAACTGCGGAACCTGAACAGACAACGCTCGAAGAACTTCCCGTGCTGGCTGTGCGGGACACGGTGGTTTTCCCCGGCGCCCTGCTGCCCATCACGGTGGGCCGCCCGAGTTCGGTCGCGCTGGTGAATTCGATGGGCGAAAACCGCACCATCGTGGTGGTCTCGCAGCTCGACCCGCGGGTGGATGCGCCGACGCCGGAGGACCTTTACCAGACCGGCACCGTCTGCGTGATGCACAAGGCGGTGCGCGTGGCGCGCGAGAACCTGTTGCTGTTTTGCGAGGGGATCGCGCGGATTCGGGTGAAAGAATACACCTCGACCGATCCTTATCTGCGCGCGCGGGTGGAGCGGATTACCGAGGTGGAGCCGGAGGTTACGCCGGAAATCGAAGCGCTGCGGCAGAACTCGGTAAGCCTGTTCACGCAAATTATCGCAGCCACGCCGAATGTCTCCGACGATGTGGCCAGCAGCGGCGCGCAAATCAGCGAGCCGGGGCGGCTGGCGGACTTTATCGCGGGCAACCTGCCCACGCTCAGCGCCATTGAGCGGCAACGGCTGCTGGAACAGTTGGACGCCAAGGCGCGGCTCGCCGAAATGCACCGGCAGTTGACGCGGGAACTGGAACTGATCGAACTGCGCGGGCGGATTCAATCGCAGGTGCAGGGCCAGCTTTCCCAGAGCCAGCGCGAGTTCTACCTCCGGGAGCAGTTGAAGGCGATTCAAAAGGAGCTGGGCGAGGGCGACGAAACCACGCGCGACACCGATGAATTGAGGCAGAAGCTGGAGTCGGCGGGACTGCCGGAAGAGGTCCGGACGGAGGCTCTGCGGGAATTGGGCCGCCTGTCGCGGATGTCGCCGGCCTCGCCCGAATACGGAGTTACGCGCAGCTATCTGGAGTGGATGGCGAACCTGCCATGGGCGGTCTCTACCGGTTCTCAGGTGGACGTGAAGCGTGCCGCGGAAATCCTCGATGAGGACCACTACGATCTCGAGAAGGTCAAAAACCGGATTCTCGACTATTTATCCGTGCTGCAGCTCCGGCCGGTATTAAAGGGGCCGATTCTGTGTTTCGTGGGGCCGCCGGGCGTGGGCAAAACGTCGCTGGGGAAGTCCATCGCGCGCTCGCTGGGACGCAAGTTCGCGCGCATCTCGATGGGCGGGATGCATGACGAAGCCGAAATTCGCGGACACCGGCGGACGTACATCGGGGCCCTGCCGGGACAAGTCATTCAGGCGTTGCGCCGGGCGGGTGTGAACGATCCGGTATTCATGCTGGATGAAGTGGATAAGCTGGGGCGGGATTTTCGGGGCGATCCGGCTTCGGCGCTGCTGGAGGTTCTCGACCCCGAGCAGAACGTCAGTTTTCGCGACAACTACCTGGACGTGCCGTTCGATCTTTCCAAGGTCCTGTTCATCACCACGGCGAACGTTCTCGATCCGATACCCGACGCTCTGCGGGACCGCATGGAGATCATTCCGCTCGAGGGGTATACGGAGCAGGAAAAAGTGGTCATCGCTTTCCGCTACCTCATCCCGCGCCAGATACAGGAGAACGGGCTGACCGGCGAGGACGTCGAATTTGCGGACGAGGCGGTACGGTTCCTGGTTCGCCGTTATACGCGGGAAGCGGGAGTGCGCAACCTCGAGCGTGAGATCGGCACGATCTGCCGGAAGCAGGCGAGGGCGATCGCGGAGGGTACGCGGGAGAAGTTGAGCGTCACCACCGAAGCGGTGGAGAAGCACCTGGGAGCGCCCCGTTTCCGGACCGATACGGAAGTAGCCGAACGGACGCGCCGCGCGGGTGTAGCGGTGGGCCTGGCCTGGACGCCGGTGGGCGGCGACGTGCTGTTTATCGAAGCCGGACGCATGCCGGGCGGCAGCAAGGGGCTCATCATGACGGGGCAGCTAGGCCCGGTGATGCAGGAGTCCGTGCAGGCGGCGCTCACCTGGGTGCGCGGGAATGCGGGTAAGTACGGGATCGATCCCGACCTGTTCAAAGTGAGCGACATCCACATTCACGTTCCGGCGGGTGCGATCCCGAAGGATGGTCCCTCGGCGGGCATCACGATGGCAGCGGCCCTGGTTTCCATGCTGACCGACCGTCGCGTGCGGCCGAACCTGGCAATGACCGGCGAGATCACGCTGACCGGACAGGTTCTGCCGGTCGGCGGCATCAAGGAGAAGGTGCTTGCCGCCAAGCGCGGCGGTGTGCGTGAAGTGATCCTCCCGCACGAGAACGAGGTCAACGTGCGGGAGGACCTCAAGAGCGAGCAGATCGGTGAAATGAAGATCCACTACGTGAAAGTCCATGGAGGAAGTAGTGGATCTCGCGCTCGAACCCGCGGCGCCCTGACGGCGAGAAAGCCGTCAGGCGTGGGAACCGGAGGTGGAGATCTCGGCGCTTCCGCTGAGGTCGGGGATGAGGTGTGGATCGGTGCCGTGAATCTGAATCCGCACGGGGATCTCGCCCACGAAGCTGCCGCGCATGGCGCTTTCGACCGACATGGCGCCGATGCCGTCGATGATACCCGGCAGAAGGACCTCGGGATACGCATCGAGCCTCACGGCCGCGTGCATGCCCAAAGAAAGCCGTTCGGCATCCACCTGGTTGATGCTGGCGTTGAGAACCATGGAATCGGGATCGACGATGGTGAGCACAGGCTGGCCGGCATAAACCTGGTCGCCTTCGCGGACCTGACCGAATTCACCATTGCGGACGATGGTGGCCATGACCACAATGCCGTCGATGGGCGCTTTCAAGGTCATCCTTTCCACGTTCTCCCGGGCGCTCTGAAGTTCGAGGCGGACCTGGGACAGGTTCAGCTCCGCTGCGCGCAACTGGGCACGCTGCGACTCTTCGACGAGAGCCACCTCTTTCGCCAACTGGTTGTAAGCGGCCTCGTCTTCTTCCACCGCGAGACGGGCCTTCTCGCCGTCAATTTGGGAGAGCACGGGAACCGATCGCAGGTCGAGGACCGCCTGGTCCCACAGCGACTTGGCGGCGCGCGCGTTTTGCTGCTCCGCTTCGAGAGCGGCCGCCAGACTGGCGTTCAAGCTGCGAAGGTTATTCTCGCCTTGCACGACGGCGTCCTTATAATCGTCCAGCCGCTGAAGCTGATTTTGCGGATCGAACCGGGCGACCACGTCTCCGGCCTTGACCCGGCCGCCGGGCGTGGCGACGGAGAGGAGCACCAGGTTGAAGTCGGCTGCGGCTCCACCCATGGGACCGCTGCCGCCGGCGTTGAAGTCGCCTCCACGGTTCAAGGCGGAGCGGCTGCCGTGCACGCGCGGTGCGGTGAGGGTAGCGCTTTTCAGGGCGGCAACCGAACCGGTGAGGCGCAGCGCCGGGCGCAGTGCAGGCGCAGTTACTTTGCGGATCGAAGCGTCTCGCGGAGACTCATTCCGGAGACCGGTTGTATGTTTCCATTCCAAAGAAAAGCCGGCAACGGCGGTGAGCGCGACGGCGAGCATCACCCAAACCTTGCGGCTCGAAATCCTGGGCAGCGGGCGCATTTCTCGGAACCTCCTTCTTCAGGGAGGCCGGGTGCACACACCTGTAGCCTCGGCGTCCCGCGGGGCGGTGGCACCGGACTGCATCCGGACTCCCCAAATTGCAAACGAGCGTCTGACTTGAAAGGCGCTCACGAAGCGATCGGGAGTTACGGGCTATCCGAAAGGGCCACGTCAAGACTTCGTTAAAACAAGCGCAGTCCGTTACAGCAACTGCGGGAGAATCTCCCCTGCGGGACCCTGAAGGGAGCAATCGACCAAAGCGGAAACCGCAGTCGGTTCGGTATTGATCTCGATCACGCGGGCGCCGGATTGTTTTGCGTAGGGGACTAGGCTGGCGGCGGGATGCACCACGGCGGAGGTGCCGATAACGAGAAACACCTGGGCCGCCGAGGCGGCGTGTTCGGCCTCTTTCATCATGCCCTCGGGCAGCGCTTCACCGAACCAGACGACTCCGGGGCGGGCCATTCCGCCGCAGGCGCAGTGAGGCGGGATCTTGGGCAGGGGCACGCGGCGGTTCGGGAAATTGGCACCGCAGGCGGTGCAGCGCATGCGCCAGATGTCGCCATGGAGCTTGAGAATCTTTCCGCTTCCGGCAAGATCGTGAAGGCCGTCCACGTTCTGGGTGATGAGGGTGAAGCCGGGCTTGCGGATCTCGAGCTGAACGAGCGCTTTGTGGCCGGGGTTGGGCTGAACTTTGGCGATGAGCTGGCGGCGGTAGTCGTACCATTCCCAGACCAGGCGCGGATCCCTGGCAAAGGCCTCGGGGGTGGCGAGCTCCTCGGGTTTGAAGTCCTTCCAAAGTCCTCCCGCACCGCGGAAGGTGGGCACGCCGCTTTCGGCGGATATTCCGGCGCCGGTCAGCACGGCGACGGAAGCGGCTTCGGCAATCCAGGTTCTGGCCTGCTCGATGGTGATCAAGCTACCAGTTTAAATCGGCCGCAACCGGTGTTCAGACGCGATGATTCACCAGCGCCAAAAACTCATCGCGGGTTTTCTTGCGGGAGCGGAACGCGCCCAGCATGGCGCTGGTCATGGCGCCCGAGTGCTGTTTTTCGACGCCGCGCATCATCATGCAGAAGTGGCGCGCTTCGCAGATCACGCCCACGCCCACCGGGTCGATGATTTCCTGGATGGTTTGCGCCACTTCCTGGGTTAGCCGCTCCTGGATCTGGAGGCGCCGGGCAAACACGTCCACGATGCGCGGAATTTTGCTCAGCCCGATGACGCGCGTGCGCGGCAGGTAGGCCACGTGCATCTTGCCGAAAAATGGCAGCATGTGGTGCTCGCAGAGGCTGAAGAACTCGATGTCGCGCACCACCACCATTTCGTCGTACTTCACTTCGTAGAGCGCGCCGTTGACGATCTTCTGCACGTCCATCCTGTAGCCGCTGGTGAGGAAGCGGAGTGCCTGGTCCACGCGCTGCGGCGTGCGCTGCAATCCTTCGCGGAGCGGGTCTTCGCCGATCGCGCGGAGAATTTCCTTGATGTGGGGCGCCATGCCGGCGTCTTCCACGGTGGGCGGCATTACTTTCACAATCGCTTTATTCGATTTCATCGGTTTCGATTTCAAAGATGTTCCGGGCGGTCTCGGCGATCCTTACTTTTTCGAGCCGGGGCCAGGAGCCCGGAAACTCCGAATTCCAATTTCTTTTGAGCCGCCGGCAGATTTCGACGGCCAGGTTTTCCGAGGTTGGGACGGCGGAGGAGAAGGCCTCCACGCCATCGTTGAGATTGCGGTGGTCGAACGGTGCAAGCACCTCGCGCGCCACCAGACGGTCGAGGCGGGCGGTATCGAGGGCTCTGCCCGTTACCGGATCGGCCGGTCCGCGGGCGGAGATCTCGACCACATAGTTGTGCCCGTGCCCGTAGGGATTATTGCACTTGCCGTAGAGCGCGCGATTTTCCGCCTCGCCCAGTTGTGCGGCATGCAGGCGGTGGGAGGCCGCGAAGCGGTACTGCCGCGTCACGCGGAACACGGCACCTCTCCGAAGTAATCGACAAACAGATCGGGCGTTTCGTAAACACGGACCGAATGCAGGGTGCGGCCCTGTCCCGACAGATGGGGCTCGATGCGGCGCCAGATATCGCGCGCGATATTCTCGGTTGTTGGGACGATACGGTCGAAGGGCGGCACCTCGTAATTCAGAAAGCGGTGATCGTAGAGCTCGACGACTTCGCGGTTGAGAACGGCCTTCATTTCTTTGAGGTCGAAGACCATGCCGGTGAGTGGATCCGGGTCGCCGCGAAGGCTGACCTCGACGACGAAGTTGTGGCCGTGCCCCCGGGGGTTGGCCGAGGGTCCGTAAAGCCGCTCGTTTTCCTCATCCGAGAGTTGGGGACTCCTGCATATGTGGGAGGCCGAAAACTCCACTTTGCGGGTAATAAGCATCGACCTTTTCTTCGACTATCGAGGCCGCACCAGCGATACAATTAAATTATAGATTTTCCACATGCAAAGCGTCAAAACCGACAGGATCCTGAGGGCTGCCATCGTGGTTCTTTCGATAGCCCTCGTGTATGTAATTTCCATCGCCATTCATGAACGCGTGGTCGTTGCGGGCGATTCAGCTCCGGACTTCAAAGTGCGGACCGACACGGGCCAGACCGTGTCCCTGGACAATTTCGGCGGCAAGGTGCTGGTACTGAATTTCTGGGCCAGTTGGTGTCCGCCCTGCGTCCAGGAGACGCCTTCGTTGAGCCGGTTCGCGGCGGACTACTCGAAGAAGGGAGTGGTCGTGCTGGCGCTGAGCGTCGACCAGGACGAGAAGGCCTACCGCAAGTTTCTGGAGCGCTTCAAGCCCGCATTCCTGACGGCGCGCGACCGCGAAGTGCACGAACAATACGGCACGTTCATCTACCCCGAGACGTACATCATCGACGCCAGGGGAAAAGTAGTGAAGAAGATTGCCGAGGGAGCGGACTGGAACAATCCCGACCTGACGCGGTACATCGATTCACTGCTGTAGCGCCACAGTGGACGGGTTACAATTTCTAATCGAATGCCTTCCTTCCTGGTGAAGCGGCCGAAGATCGACCCGCGGCACACCCCCTTCAAACTGGAAATCCGGACGTCCGGAATTCATGGGCGCGGAGTGTATGCGCTCGAGCGTATCCCGGCGCGCAGGAAGGTTATCGAGTACACCGGCGAGCGGATCAGCCGGCGGGAGACGAAGCGCCGGGGAGACGGCCACCTGACGTATCTGTTCACGCTGGACGACTATTGGACGATCGACGGGTCGGTGAACGGCAGCGGCGCCGAGATCATCAATCATAGCTGCAATCCGAACCTCAACTCCTGCATCATGCGGGGCCACATCCTCTACATGAGTAAACGGACGATTCGTGCAGGCGAAGAACTGACGGTGGATTACCGGTTTTCGGACAAGATCGACGATGTGCGCTGCCGCTGCGGGGCGCGAACCTGCCGCGGCACTATCAACCTGAAGGAGAAATGAACATGCGCCCAGTCCTCCGCGCGCTTTGCGCCGCGCTTTTGTTGGCCGCGGCCGCGCTGGCACAGGTCACCCCCGCGCAGAAAATCGCCTCGATGGTCACCGCAGATGGCCTGAAGGCGGACGTCTCGTTTCTGGCGTCGGATGCGATGAAGGGGCGCGCGACGCCGTCGCCCGAGCAGGAGATCGCGGCGGAGTATATCGCCTCCGAGTTCCGCCGTGCCGGTCTCGATCCGGTGGGCGACGATGGATATTTTCAGACCGCGAGATACGTGCGGGTCACGCCGGATGTGGAGGGCCTGGAATTGACTCTGGAACTCGGCGGTCAGTCCCTGCGCCTCGATAAGGCGTCGTTCGCGATTCAGAATCCGGTGGGGATGGATCTGAGGACCGGGGCGGTGAAGTCCACCCTGGATCAGGTATCGCTCCAGGCGCTGACTCCCGAACAGGTGAAGGGCAAGGTTCTATTTCTGGATGCTCCGGCAGGCACCCCTCCGGGCGGCGGTCGGGGGGCGGGGCAGATCGGTCTTTCCCCGGCGATGCTGGCCGACCTGCAACCAGCGCTGGTGGTGCTGCTCCGGGCCACGGGCAACCAGGCGGTAAACACAGCGGCACGTCTGCGTGAAGCGGCGGCCGCGGCTCCGGTGCCCACCATGCTGGTGTGGGATTCGGGGCTGCGCACGGCCGTGGCAGCGGCCACGAACGGGCCGCTCGAAGGGGCGGTCGCGGTTCACATTCCGGCGCCCAGGCTGGAACCGGTGAAACTGCGGAACGTGGTCGGCGCGCTGCGCGGGTCCGACCCGGTGCTGAAAGACACGTACGTGCTGGTGACGGCCCACTACGACCATCTGGGCGTGCGGGATGTGGACGGCGACGGCATCTTCAACGGCGCCAACGACAACGCGAGCGGCACATCGTGCGTAATCGAGATCGCGAGCGCGCTGGCCGCCCTGCCGCAGAGACCTAGGCGGACGGTGGTTTTCGTCGGGCTTTTCGGTGAGGAGATGGGACTGGTGGGATCGCGCTACTACGGGGCGCATCCGATCTTCCCACTGACGAAAACGGTGGCCGACATCAACCTGGAACAGATGGGCAGGACGGACGAAAACAGCGGGCCGCGGGTGGGGCAGATCAATGCCACCGGATTCGATTTCACCAACCTGACGGCGATTCTGGCGAAGGCGGGGGCGGAGTACGGGATCAAGCTGGTGAAGGACGAACAGAACAGCGATCCGTATTTCAGCCGGAGCGACAACCAGGCGTTCGCGGATGCCGGAGTGCCCTCGCACACGCTATCGGTGACGTACATGTTCCCCGACTATCATCGTGCCGGAGACGAATGGCAGAAGCTTGACTACGGCAACATGGCCAAGGTGGCGCAAACGGTGGCGCTCGGAATCTACATGGTGGCCGACAGCACGGAGGTGCCGAAGTGGAACGCGGAGAATCCAAAGACGGCGCGCTACGTGAAGGCGCACGACGCGCTGGGCAAGTAGACCGCCTTAACCCACCTGGGCCAGGACGCGTTCGATATCCGGGGCATCCACTTTGATCACCTGGCCGGCGGGGCGCCAGCGGTGGAACATGCGCTCGACCGGAAAGCCCGCAAAGATGCTGATCAATGGAACGCCGCAGGCGGCGGCCACATGCTGTCCGGCGGAATCGTAGCCGACGTAGAGGCTGGCGCCGGAGATGATGCGGGCGAACCCGGCGAAGGATCCGTTCCAGAGAGTGGCCGCGACCCCGGAGCGCTCCACCGCGCGTGCCACGCGTTCAGCCTCTTCGCCGCCCGCTCCGGAATCGATGCAGAGCGGCATGCCGCGGGTGGCCAGCAGGGCCAGCAGGCGCTCTTCGAAGGGGTCGGGCAGGCGCTTGGCGGGATTCTCTCCCACACCCAGGCTGAGGGCGATGTAAGGCGCGCGGGCGGGCGCTGGGCCGAGCGCGACGTACGGTTTCGAGCCCTTGACGTCGAAGGTATCGGCAGCCCAGGCGGCGGCAAGTTCGGGCAGGGCGGAAGCGGAGTCACCGCCGTAGAGGCGGCTTTCGAACAGGTGGTATCTCTCCTCGGGGCAGACCGGCAGGAGGCCAAGCTGCGTCAGGCGGGAATCGGGATCGATGACGACCGAATCGGGCTTGTCGAGAATCGATTTCAGCTGCTCCCAAACGCCGAGGCGGGCGCGCAGGCCGCCGCGGCGGTATTCGACCGGCACGTGGTGAATGTGCGGGTCGGCGCCAAAGAGTTCGTAGTTCTTGGCCGGACCCAGAAAGACCAGCTTGGCATGCGGGAAGCGGCGTTTGGCGGCGGCGAGCAGCACGCTGGTAACGGCGACGTCGGCGCCGAGAGTAACCCGGGAAAGAACGAAAATGGTGTGGGGCTTGGAAAGGATCCGACGGGGCCTGCGTACGCGCTCGTAGCGTGCAATCAGGCTGAAGGCGTCCACCGCGCCCGAGGCGCGCTCGATGGCCTGCGAAAACAGACGCGCGTAGGCATCGCATAGCGCGGGTTCGAAACGGTCGGCCAAACCCTCCACGAAAATGCCGAACAGAGCCGCGGCGCACGGATCCTCCACCAGCACCGGAGGGAGCTTTTGCGGGGGTTTCCCGGCGAGGCAGCTTTCGAGGAGCGTCTGCGCGACCTGTTTACAAGAAGTACTTCGCAATCAAAATCCCCAGCTTCTGGCGGACGGAATCGGGAACCGCGGCGCGGTCGGTCAGGATGGCGTGCGATAAAGCCGACCCGCACTTGCAGCCTCGAGCGGCGGGCATGGAAGCGACGGCCTCGGCCACAACCTTGCAGGCGTTCTCCGCATTCTGGGTCAGGTTCCCGATGATCTCGTTAACGGTCACGGCATCGTGGTCTTCGTGCCAGCAGTCATAGTCGGTCACCATGGCGACGGTGACGTAGCAGATTTCGGCCTCCCGGGCCAGTTTGGCTTCCTGGAGGTTGGTCATCCCGATCACGTCCATGCCCCAGGTGCGGTAGACATTCGATTCGGCCTTGGTGGAAAACGCCGGGCCTTCCATGCACAGGTAGGTGCCGCCCTGTTTCGCGTGGACCCCGGCAGTGGCGCAGGCCGCGGTGACGGTGCGGGCCAGTTCGGGGCAGACCGGGTCTGCGAAGCTGATGTGGGCGACGAGTCCATCCCCGAAGAAGGTGCTGGCCCGGCCGCGGGTGCGGTCGAAAAACTGGTCCGGAATGATGAAGTCGAGCGGGCGATGCTCCTCTTTGAGCGACCCGACAGCGCTCAACGAAACGATACGTTCCACGCCGAGCGACTTCATCCCGTAGATATTCGCGCGGAAGTTCAGCTCCGACGGCGAGATGCGATGTCCCCGCCCGTGCCGCGCGAGGAATGCCACCTCCCGGCCGGCCAGGCGGCCGAGCACGTAGTTGTCCGAAGGCGCGCCGAAGGGCGTCTTCATATTCACTTCTTCCTGCGCTTCAAAACCGGGCATGGAATACAGCCCGCTGCCGCCGATGATGCCGATTTCCGCTTTCAAATTCAGCTCTCCTGGATCAATTCCAACAAGACGCCTCCCGTGGAGGCTGGGTGCACGAAAACGTAGAGGTGGCCGCCCGCGCCCGAACCGGGCTCGCCCAGAAGCCGGGCGCCCGAGGCGCGCAACCGGTCGACGGCGGCTGCCAGGTCCGGCACCTTCAGGGCCACGTGATGCAATCCAGGCCCGCGCTTTTCAAGGAAACGCGCAATGGGGGACTCGGGGCCGGATGGCTCCAGTAACTCGATGCGGGCATCGCCTGCCGGAAGCATGGCGACGTGGACCTTTTCCTTCTCCACCGTTTCGCGATGCGTGACTTCAAGGCCCAGACTGCGGTAGAAGGCCTCCGATTCGTCCAGGTTCGTCACCGCGATTCCCAGGTGGTCGATGGAAATGCGGGGCGCGGTTGCGGAGCGGGCGCGGGGCGAAACGGACAAGATGCCGTCGAGCAGTTCTTCAATGCCCGCTTTGTCGGTAGCCACGGTATGCAGGATGGGCGGGCGCGTCCCATCCGCAAGGCTCAGCATAGCGTTCAGTTCCTGCTCCACGCGACCGGCGCCCGGAAGGTCGGACTTGTTGATCACGAAGATGTCGGCGATTTCGAGGATTCCGGCTTTGATAGCCTGGATGTCGTCGCCCAGGCCCGGCACCAGGACGACCACGGTCACTTCGGCAAGGCCGGCGATTTCCACCTCGGCCTGCCCGACGCCGACGGTTTCGATGAGGACGCAGTCGCGGCCAGCGCCGGCCATCAGGCGGGCGAGGTCGGCGGTGGCCCGCGCCAAGCCGCCGGTGGTACCGCGGGTGGCCATGGAGCGGATGAAGATGCCGGTGTCGGCATGATGCCGCTGCATACGGATGCGGTCGCCCAGAATGGCGCCGCCGGTAGAACGGCTGCTGGGGTCCACGGCCAGGATCGCGACCGATTGGCCGCGCGCGCGAAGGGCGGCCGCAAGGGCGTCGACGAGCGTGCTCTTGCCGGCGCCCGGGGGTCCAGTGATGCCGACGATGCGCGCATTTCCGGGGGGCAGTTCGCGCAGCAACGCCAGCGCCCCGGGATCGCGGTTTTCCACTCCCGTTGCGGCGCGGGCGAGCGCGCGCGTGTCACCTGCGAGGATCTTGCGGGACCAGTCGCTCATCAGGTTTTGAGTAGCTGGCGCGCGATGACCAGGCGCTGGATTTCGCTGGTGCCCTCGCCAATGGTACAGAGCTTGACGTCCCGGTAAAACTTCTCCACCGGATAGTCTTTGATGAAGCCGTAGCCCCCATGGATTTGCACCGCCTCGTTGGCTATGCGCACGGCGGCTTCGGAAGCGAACAGCTTTGCCATGGAGGATTCGCGCGTGACGCGCTGTCCCTGGTTGAGCAGGAAGGCGGCGCGGTAATTCAGCAGGCGGGCGGCATCGAGGTCTACCGCCATGTCGACGAGCTTGTGCTGGATGGCCTGGAATTCGGAGATCGGACGCCCGAACTGCTTGCGCAGCTTGGAATAGCGCAGGGCCGCGTCGTAAGCGCCCTGGGCCATCCCGATGGAGAGGGCAGCGATGGAGATGCGTCCGCCATCGAGCACGCGCAGGCTGTCCACGAAGCCTTCGTTGAGCCCGCCGAGCAGTTGCCCGCTTCCCAGGCGGCAGTTTTCGAAAATCACTTCCCCGGTGGCGCTGGCGCGGAGGCCGAGCTTGTTTTCTTTTTTGCCCAAACGAAACCCGGGAGTTTCCCGCTCCACCAGGAACGCGGAGATGCCGTGCTGGGCGGCGGCGCGGTCGGTGACCGCCATGGCCACACAGACGTCGGCATAGTGCGCGTTGGTGGTGAAGGTTTTGGCGCCGTTCAATACCCAGCAGCCGTCGTCCTGCACCGCCGTGGTGCGAGTTCCCGCCGCGTCCGAACCCGCTTCGGGTTCGGTGAGCGACCAGCAGCCGAGCCATTCGCCCGAAGCGAGCTTCGGGAGGTAGCGCCGGCGCTGCTCGTCGGTGCCCATCTTGTAAATGTGATTCGAGCAGAGCGAGGTGTGGGCGGCGACGATGATGCCCACCGAACCGTCCACGCGCGAGAGTTCCTCGATGATGATTGAGTAATCGATGTATCCGAGACCCGCGCCGCCGAGCTCTTCCGGGAAGATGGAACCCATGTAGCCGAGTTCGCCCAGCTTACGGATGACGTCCAGTGGGAAGGTCTGGGCTTCGTCCCATTCCATCACGTGCGGCGCGATTTCCGCTTCTGCGAATTCCCGAACAGCCTTGCGGAGCTGGATCTGTTCGGGCGTATAGGAGAAGTCCACAGCGCGCCTTAGACGATCTCTTCGCGCGCGGCATCCCATCGAACCGTGCGCTGCTGCCGGTAACTTTCCACAGCCATGCGGCAAGCGACGGCCACCCGGTAGCCCAGCGAAAACGGGCATGCCAGCGGCTTGGACGAATCGCGGATATGATCGACGAAGTTGATCATGTGGCCGCCGCGCGGATTCGGCGTGGTGCCGGCCATTTCATTGCCATCTTTGCGGTTAACCTTTTGAGGCACGTATTTGATGCTCTGCATGGTGTGGACGATGGTGCCGTTGTCGCCCAGCGCCTCTTCCGAAATGCCCAGCCTGTCGTTGCCGAAGCCTGAGGTCCAGTTGAACAACATCTCTTCGTCGTGCACCATGGAGACGTTCATCGTGTCCGGCACTTCGCGGCCGTCTTTCCACAGGAAAAGTCCGCCGGTCATGGTCACCTGGCGCGGAATCTTCAGGTCCATCACCTTGTACCAGAACGCGAGCTGGTGGCACAGGTTTTCAAAGACGTTGCCGCCGGAATAGTCCCAGAAGAACCGCCAGTTGATGTAGCGGTTGGCATCGAATTCGCGCTTGGGCGCCTCGCCCAGAAACGCGTTCCACACGATGTTCTCGGGCGTCATGTCGGGATACACCTGGCGGGACCACTGCGGCTTGCCGTGCGGTGTGTTCCTGTACATGTGGGCCTCGATGGAGGTCACCTTGCCGATAAGTTCGGGCTTGAGGAATGTGAGCGCATCGGGCACGTGGCCGAAGCTGGTCCACTGGTGGCCCACCTGCACGGCGCGGCCCCTGGCGCGCTCCACGGCCGCGCGCATCCTTTTCGCATGCTCCACGGTGAAGGCCATGGTCTTCTCCTGGTAGACATGCTTTCCGGCGTCGAGCGATGCGGTGAAATGTTCGCAGTGAAGGTGCTGCGGGGTGGCGATCAGGACGGCATCGATCGACTTGTCGTCGAGCAGAGCGCGATAGTCCTTGTAGATCCTGGCGTTGGGCGCGATGGTTTTCACTTCATCGAGACGCCGTGAATAGACATCGGCCGCGCCCACGCATTCCACATTTTCGATGGCGAGGGCGTCGCGAAGAATCTCTTTGCCGCGATCGCCAGGACCGATGATTCCAATGCGAAGCCGCTCGTTGGCTCCGAGCACGTTGCCGGAGGCTAGCGTACCTGCCAGGCCCGTCGCCACTTTACCGATGAAATTACGTCTGGATTGCATGGGAAAACCGCTCCTTCAATGGGACACCTCCGGCGCTACGGAGGGCATGGATTAATTATATCGCCCGCCGGGGCCGTCGCTCACGCGAACGCACGCGATTCTAGCGCTTGTACCCGATGGCGCGCAGGAACGACCGCCGCTTTTCGGCGTCCTCCGGGGTTTCGATCCCCTTGGGCGAGGAACCGTCGATAACGCCGAGCACGCCCCGGCCGCCGCCGTCCTCCGCCACCACCGCCTGTGCCGCGTTGGCGGTGGCGCAGAAGATGGAGCATACCTCGGGAACATCCTTGATGCGCCCCAGCACATTGATGGGGTAGCCGTCTCGCATGACCACTACGAACGTGTGGCCCGCCGCGATCGCGGAAGCGTTGCGCACAGCCGCGGCTTTGAGCGCGTCGTCGTTGCCGTCGGCGCGGGTCAGACACGGTCCCGACGCCTCGTTGAAGGCGATGCCGAACTTCATCTGCGGTACGGTGTTCACCAGCGCTTCGTAAATGTCCTCCACCGTCTTGATGAAATGCGACTGGCCGAGGATGATGTTGGCGCCATCCGGTATCTCGAGCGGCACGAGTTTCAGTTCCATAAGAGACTCAGGATAGCGCGCGACGCTACTCGAAAACGCTCGCGGCGGGCACGATGCGGATCTGCGCCGCCTCGAGTTTCAACGGCCATTTCTCCACCACCTTGTCCAGTTCGGTAATCTCCGCCGGCTTGGCCGAATTGTAGGTCATGGGAGAAGGGTCGTCGCTCGCAAGCTGGTTTTTCAGGTCTTCGGCGTTCTTCGAAACCGCGACCACCACCAGCTTATCGGTCCGCAAATAACGGCGGATGGCGCGGTTCACGTCCGCACGCGTCATCTTGGCGAGCGCGCCACGCAGTTGTGTGTTGTAAAGCGCCGTGCCGTACCACATGCTGTCGATGGTGTAGCCAAGTTCCGCGCTTTTGGTCCGGGTAAGCACGTTGATATATTTGCTCAGGAAGGCGCGAGTACGTTCAAAGGCATCTTCCGGAATGCCGTCCTTGATGAGCTTGTCGAGCTGGTAAAAAGCCATCCGCAGGGCGAACTTCGCCGTCGGCGGCTCCACCGGGCGGATCCAAATCTGGAAGATCTGCTGTTTCCGGGCGAGGTTTGGCGACGGCTCCATCAGGTACATGCCGCGCGGGAAGTATTCGATGTAGGAATAGTCGCCGTAGTTCAGGCCGCGGGCTTCGCGCAACTGATCGTAGAGAACGCCGCCGCTCATGCGATGCTGGCCCAGGTAAGTGGAGGCCACAAGCAGTGCCGGGTAGTCGGCGGTTCGCCGGGTCGCGCTGATGGGGAAACCGAACGAGAACGCGACCGAACGTGTGTCGCGCTCCACAATCACCGCGTGGTTCTTCTCGATCAAAGGTGCCGATTTGAATCGCGGGTGAAATCCTCCGCCGGCGGGCAGGGAGCGGAAGTCCTTCTGCATGGCCGGAAGAAACGAAGCCGGGTAACCGCCGGCGATGCCCAGGATCAGGTTCGCCTGGCAGTAGTGCGCCTTGTAGAAATCCTGCACATCCTCGAGCGTCAGTTTCTGGAGCGAGCTGACGGTTCCCAAATTGTAGTGCCCGTACGGCGTGCCCTTGAAGATCTCGGCGTACAAGACTTCCTTCCCGAGTTCCTCGTCGTTGTTGCGCAGGCCCACCCGGATTGCGTTGATCGCCTGGTCTTTGACGCGGTCGAAATCCTCCTGGCGCCAACCGGGGGCGAGCAGCAGGCCGCGGACGATCTTGTAATACGCGTCCAGGTTGTCCACGTGGGTGGCGCCGGAGAACGTGGTCATCTCTTTGTCAACCTGCGCGCCGAACGAGGCCGCCATGGGGAACAGGGCATCGGTGATCTGCTGGTAGGTGAGATCCTTGCTGCCGCTGTCGGACAGGACCATGGCGGTGAGGGCGGCGAGACCGGGCTTGGTTTCGGGATCGGAAGCGGCGCCGGTTGTGAAAACGATGCGGAAGGTGACCAGGGGCGAATTGCCGGGCAGCGAGGCCACGCGCATCTGGGCGGGCAGCGCCGCCGCGGCCAGTAAGAACAGGGCGAGCGGCTTCACCGGGCCTCTCCCTTCGCGGCCGTCAGCGTGACCACGGTGCGGTTATTCTCCGTCAGATATTTCGCTGCCGCGTTCTGCACGTCTTCGGGCGTGAGCGCGGCGTACTGGTCGAAAAGCTTGTTCATAGTTTCCGGTGTGCGGCGCAGGGAGATGTAGCGGGCAAGCATGCCGGCAATGGCATCGCTGCTTTGCATGGCGAGCGCGGCGGAGTAGCGCAAGTGCTTGCGCACAGCGTCCAGGCGTTCCGCGTCCACCGGCTTTTCGCTGAACTGTTTCACGGTCGCAAGAATCTGCTCCTGCACGTAGGGAATGTCCGCTTCGTTCTTCACCCGCGCGGTGATGTCGAACAGGCCGGCGTCGACCGAGCGCGGCGCCGATCCGGCCAGTGCATCCACTTTCTGTTCCTTGACGACGAGTTTCTGATACAGGTCCGAACTGTCGGAGAAGGCGAGGTAGGCCAGTGCGTCGAGCGCCGCTGTCTCACGCGTGGAGTCGTCGTAAGCGGGAGCCTTGTAGGCCACCGTGACGATGGGCAGAGTGGGGCTGGGCCAATCGATGTGCGCCGTTCGGGATTCCTTCTGCTCCGGCTCTTTGGGGATATCCGGGTTGTAGCTGCCCTTCTTCCATTCGCCCCAGTATTTGGTCGCCATTTCCCGGACGTCCTTGGGTTTCACGTCGCCCACGATCACGATCGTGGTGTACTCCGGCCGGTAGTAGCGGTCGAAAAATTTCAGGCTGTAGTCGTACTGGTTGGGCATGTCCTGGATGTCTTTGAGGAAGCCCATGGTGGTGTGCTTGTAGGTGCTGCGGTCATAGGCGGTGTCGCTCAACACCTCGTCCAGTTTCGAGAATGGGCTGGAACTGTTCTTGTTGTATTCGCCGAGCACGGCCAGGCTTTCGGTCTTGAACTCCGGCTCGGCGTACTTGAGGTTCTGGAAGCGGTCCGCCTCCATGCCGAGCACGGTTTCCAGGTCCTCCTTCGAAAAGACGGTGTAGAAGCAGGTGAGGTCGTCGGAGGTGAAGGCGTTGGAGGCGGCACCGATGCGCTTGAGCGTCTCGTTGTACTTGGCCTGCGGATATTTCTCCGTGCCTTTGAACATGATGTGTTCGAACAGGTGCGCGAACCCGGTGTGCCCCGGCTCGATTTCATTGCGGGACCCTGCCTGCACGACGATGTAACTGGCGACGATGTTCGGGTAATCGGTGGGAACCACCACCAGGCGTAAGCCGTTGGGCAGATCTTCCTGCGTATAAGAATAAGGAAAAATTTTCGCGGGAGCGTCCGCGGCGATTGCCAGCGCCGCTGCAACCATCCCGGCGCAGAGGAGTTTCGGTACCATCTCTACCATTTTAGGCGCAGGCGGCCAGACGGCGCTTTGGATGGAATCGCCCGGGGAAGCGCCTCGCTAGAATAAAGATGTGGAGCCGCTGACATTTTCCGAGGCGCGGGAGCTTGTGCTGCGTACAGTGCGGTCCGCTCGCGCGTGGCCCGAGATCGAGGAAGTTGCGCTCGAATGCGCGGCGGCGCGGGTGCTCGCGGAGAATGTCGCGGCCGATCGCGATACGCCGGCCCTGGCGCGTTCGGTACGGGACGGGTTCGCCGTGCGCGCTCAGGATGTTCCCGGCACGCTGCGCGTCATCGGCGAAGTGCGGGCCGGCACGCGCTTCACCGGCGCGGTAGGCAAGGGCGAAGCGGTGGAGATCATGACCGGCGCGCCGATGCCGGACGGCGCCGACTCCGTGGTGATGGTGGAGCACACGCGCCGCGAGAATGGAAACGTGCAGACGGACCGGACCGCGGAGGCGAACCAGTTCATCAATCCGCGAGGTTGCGAGGCGGCCGCCGGCGAAGTGGTGCTGCACGCCGGGCAGCGTCTCGACTACACGTGCGTGGCGGCGCTCGCGGCTTTCGGCAGGGCCAGGGTGCAGGTGTTTCGCCGGCCGGTGGTTGCCATTATCGCCACCGGAGACGAGATCGTGGCGGTGGAGGACACTCCCGCCGAATTTCAGGTGCGCAATTCCAACGCGTACTCGCTGGCGGCGCAGGTGGCGCGGGCGGGCGGAGACGCCCGCGTTCTCCCGGTTGCGCGCGATACCATCGAGCACACGCGGGCCTGCGTGGCGCAAGGGCTCGAAGCCGATCTGCTGCTTCTTTCCGGCGGCGTCTCGGCCGGTAAGTACGACGTGGTCGAGCCGGTGTTGTCGGAGTTTGGAGCCGAGTTTTACTTTGACCGCGTTCTGATCCAGCCGGGGCAGCCGTTGGTGTTCGGACGCTCCGGCGGCAAATTCTTTTTCGGGCTGCCCGGGAACCCCTCTTCCACCATGGTCACGTTTGAGATCTTCGCGCGCGCCGCGCTCGAGCTGCTGGGCGGCCTCGAATCGCCGCAACTGCACTTGCCTTTCGCCCGGCTGACGCGGGACTTCAAGCATCGCCCGGGGCTCACGCGCTTCCTGCCCGCTCAACTGAGCGCGGACGGTGCCGAAATCACGCCCGCGGGCTGGCACGGGTCGGGAGACATCCCGGCTCTGACCCGCGCGAATGCGTTCCTGGTAGCGGATCCCGACCGCCCCCAATACGCCGCCGGAGATTGGATTCGAGTGATGGCGAAATGAGCAAGCTGTCGCATTTCGACGACGCGGGCACGCCGCGCATGGTGGATGTTTCCGCCAAGCCGGACACGCGCCGTACGGCCCGCGCACACGCCTTCGTACGCATCGCGCCCGAGGTGCTGGAACGGCTGCCGGCCAATCCCAAGGGCAATCCGCTCGAAATCGCGCGCATTGCCGGGATCGCCGCCGCCAAGAAGACCGCCGATCTCATTCCGCTATGCCACCCGCTCATGCTCTCGCATGCCGACGTGGAGATCGGCGTGGAGAGCGGCGGGCTGCGAATTGTATCGAGCGCCACGACGACCGGCCCGACTGGAGTCGAGATGGAAGCGCTGACCGCCGCGTCGGTAGCCGCGCTCACGGTTTACGACATGGTGAAGGCCCTCGATAAGTCAATCGAGATCCAGGACCTCTACCTGATCGAAAAGACGGGCGGGAAAAGCGGTACTTTCCGCCGACAGGGGGGAGCATGACGAACGCCGCGGTGGTGACAATCAGCGATTCGGTAAGCGCCGGTACCCGCTCCGACCGTTCGGGTCCGGCTGTCCGTGACCGCCTGGAACAACTGGGCTGGCGTGTCACTGTGATGGAGACACTCTCCGACGAGACCGATGAAATCGGCGCGCGCCTCGCGACCCTTGCCGACGGCGGACAGATCTCGGCAATCTTCACCACCGGCGGCACGGGCGTGTCCCGGCGGGACAATACGCCGGAAGCGACACGTGCCATTCTGGATCGCGAAATCACCGGTTTCGGCGAACTCATGCGGGCTCGGGGCCGCGAATCCACGCCGCTGGCCGTGCTGTCGCGGTCGCTCGCCGGCACTCGCGGACGCGTGCTCATCGTGAACCTGCCGGGTTCGCCCAAAGGGGCGGTCGAATCCCTCGATGCTATCGTGGAACTGGTGCCCCACGTGCTGGAATTGCTAGATGGGCAGACCGAGCACAGGCCTGCCCGCCAGGAGTGAAATGCGCCGAATTGTTCTTTTTTCGCTGATTTCCGGTTTCCTTCTCGCGCAACAACCCGCGCAACAAACGCCGCCCGCTCAAGCTCCCGCCAAAACAGCCGGACAGGAGCAGGAGGAGCAGTTGCCCACCTTCACCGTGGGCGCCGATTACGTGTCCACCCCGGTGCTGGTCTTCGATCGTAACGGCGACTACGTGGCCGGCATCCGGCCCGACCAGTTCCGGCTGTTCGACAACGGCAAGGAGCAGAACATCAACGTGGACGTGACCTTCACGCCCATTTCGCTGGTAATCTGCGTTCAGGCCAACGCCAAGGTCGAGGGGCTGCTGCCGCAGGTGAAGAAGATCGGCAACCTGATCACGCCGCTGGTAGTGGGGGAACAAGGCGAAGTGGCGCTGATCGCCTACGATCACCGCATTCGCGTGCTTCAGGATTTCACCTCAGACGCCGCTCTGATCACTGAGCGGGTGAAGACGATCACACCGGGCAGCAGTTCCAGCAGGATGATCGACGCGGTGGTGGAGGGCACGCGCATGTTGCGCAGCCGGCCGCGCAACCGCCGGCGCATCATGCTGGTGATCGGCGAAACCAGGGATGTGGCCAGCGAGAATCGCGGCCGCGAGGCGCTGATCAACCTGCAGTTGAATAACGTGCTGTTTTATGCGGTGGACATGTCGCGGTTCGTCACCACGTTGACTGCGCCGACGCCGGTGGGCCGTCCCGACACCCTGCCGCCGGCCATGCGGCCCCTGCCTCCGGGGGTGCCGGCCACCCCCACCACGGTAGCCCAGACATACGGAACCAACGGCGGACGCGCCGAGTTCGTCCCCCTCATGCTGGAGATCTTCCGCGACGTGAAGGCGATCTTCAAGAGCAACCCGATCGAGGTCTTCACGAAGGGTACCGGCGGAGCCGAATTCGGATTTCACAGCCAGCGAACGTTGGAAGATGCGATCTCGAAGGTGGGCGAAGAGTTGCACAGCGACTACACGATCAGCTATTCGCCGAACAACCGCGAGGAGATGGGATTTCACGAAATCGTGGTGGATGTGGTCGGGCGGCCGGACGTGAAGAGCGTGCGGGCGCGGCCGGGATATTGGCTGGCTCCCAAGCCGGCGGGGCAATGATGCTTTTGGGGAAAGATCCGGCAGGTCGGGCGAGAACCTGACCTGCCTCTAAAGCGATTTGCGGGCCTTGCTCCCGGGTTTACTTCTCGACCCGCAGGTTGTTGGTTACAGAAAAGACTCCCGGCACGCCACTTGCATAGAGCTTGGCCTGATCTTTGTCGGCCTGGTTCGCCACTACGCCTTCCAGTGTCACCTTACCGTTTTCCACGATGATGTGGATCGGCGGAACGGCCTGCAAAGCATACCGGTCCAGGCCGGGATGGCCGTAAATAGCGCGATAGGTCGCGATCCGGATTTTGTCGTCGTTCGGGGAAAGCGGCAGCACCTTGATCTGGTTGTCCACGCGTTCCACGCCTTCGACGTTCTTGACGACGTTTTCGGCATCGCTCTTCAGAGTCGGACGGGTCACCTCGCCCATCAGGGTCACGGTGCTGCCATCCACGCGGTACGTCAGATTGTCGAACACGCCATAATAGGGGAGCATCACGAGTTCATGGCGCACTTCGTGCGCCAGCCGGTCACCGCTCCGGACTGAACGGTCGGCGGACCGCGCGTTTTGCGCGAAAACCGGGGCCGATACCAAAACTAGTGACAAAGCACACGCTGAGAGAATCAGTTTCATTCAGATCTCCTTCCACGCTCCGATAGAGCAATCTTCTCACCAGTTATCGGTCCGGCAACGTAATCGCCTTGGAGGGTTCGGCCGAAGGGAGTGTTCGATAACAGTTGCCGTAGCTATGCTATACTTGCCTGAGACGTGGCCGTCTCGAGGAATAACGGATACCTGAATAAACTGCTAATCGTTGCCCGAGAGGTTGACGAGCGGCGCGGCGGCAGTGCCGTTGGCCGCGGCTTCGGCCTCTTCCATCGTGAACGACTCCACCTTGGCGGAGATGTTCATGGAGCAGAATTTGGGACCGCACATCGAGCAGAAGTGCGCATCCTTGAAGCCGTCCTCGGGAAGCGTTTCGTCGTGCATCGCGCGCGCCGTCTCCGGGTCCAGCGACAGATCGAACTGTCGGTTCCAGTCGAAGCGTGTAGCGGGCGCGGGACAGCTCGTCGTCCCGGTCGCGAACGCCCGGCCGGTGGCGCGCCACGTCGGCGGCGTGGGCCGCGATCTTGTACGCGATGATGCCCGCCTTGACATCCTCGCGGTTGGGCAGGCCCAGGTGCTCCTTGGGCGTCACGTAACACAGCATGGATGCGCCGTACCAGCCGATCATGGCCGCGCCGATGGCCGAGGTGATGTGATCGTAGCCGGGCGCGATGTCCGTTACCAGCGGCCCCAGCGTGTAGAACGGGGCCTCGTAACACATTTCGTTTTCCTTCTGGACCTGCATCTCGATCTGGTCCATGGGAATGTGTCCCGGACCTTCGATCATGACCTGAACGTCGTACTCCCACGCCTTTTTCGTCAATTCGCCCAGCGTCTTCAATTCCGCGAACTGGGCCTCGTCGCTGGCGTCGGCGAGGCTCCCCGGCCGCAGGCCGTCGCCGAGCGAGAAGCTGACGTCGTGCTTCTGGAAGATCTTGCAAATGTCTTCGAAGCACTCGTAGAGCATGTTCTGCTTGTGGTTCTTCACCATCCACTCGGCCAGAATGGAACCGCCGCGGCTGACGATGCCGGTGATGCGGCGCGTAGTGAGCGGGATGTACTGCACCAGGACGCCGGCATGGATGGTCATGTAGTCCACGCCCTGCTCGGCCTGCTCTTCGATGACTTCCAGCATCACCTGCCGGTTCAGGTCTTCCACGCGGCGCACGCGGGAGAGCGCTTCATAGATGGGCACGGTGCCGATGGGCACGGGCGATGCCGCGATGATCGCCTTCCGGATGGCGGCGATGTCGCCCCCCGTGGAAAGGTCCATGACCGTGTCGGCCCCGTACTTGACCGAATAGGCCAGTTTGGCCAGTTCCTCTTCGATATTCGAAGTGACCGCGGAGTTTCCGATGTTCGCGTTAATCTTGCACTTGGAAGCGACACCGATGGCCATCGGCTCCAGATTGGGATGGTTCACGTTCGCCGGAATGATCATGCGCCCGCGCGCAACCTCCCCCCGTACCAGTTCGGGCGCGATCCGTTCCCGTTTCGCGACGAAGTGCATTTCCTCGGTGACGATGCCCTGGCGGGCATAGTGCATCTGCGTGCGATTCCCGTCGTTCTGGCGTTTTGAAACCCAATCTGTTCGCATATCAAGGTCCCCCCTAGGTCGGTAATCCTGAGTGGTGTGGGCGGCCGGAATGCGTCTTGCGCCGGGGCCGCCCAGGCCGGATCTGTGAGCGCCCCTATTTCTGTTTCTTGGGCTTTTTCGTTTCCTTCTTGGGACTTCTGTCTTTGGCCACGGAATCCTCCCTTACGTTGAGATTATAACCGCTTGTGGTGGCGGCGCCGGAAAAAAGAGGCAGGCCGGTCCTATTCGGCGCGGCGCTTCAAGGTGTACCGGTAGCCGCGCCACTCGAAGGTGCTGCCGGCGGCCGACGAGAGCAGGGCGATGAGCCATAGCCAGGTTGCCAAAGGCACTGCCGCCGCATGAATCCAGAGGTACCGGCGAAACCAGGAGGCGCATTGCGGCATCGAGTCGCGCGCCAGCCGCGCGCGGCGGAGGCCCTTCCACATGCCCGGCAATAACTGGGCGGCGAGCAGCGCTCCCGCGCGCGTGTGGCCGGCGGCCAGGGCCGCCGTGGAAGCGGCCATCCCCGCACAATAAACCACGTGGGCGGCCAGGGCCGGCCACCAGAGCCGCGGGCAGTAAACCCGCGTGAGGATCATCTGCCGGCGCATCCAGGCAAACAGGCCTGCCGCGGTGGTGGTCCCATAAGTCGGGACGAGGGCGCCGGGCGCATAGGCGATGGTGAGACCCGCACCGTGGATCGCGTGCACCACGGGGTAGTCGTCAGTGACCGTGTATTCCCAGAATTTCTGGATTTTGCAGGCGTAGAACACTTCTTTGCGGAGGGCCATGCCGCCACCCCACAGGAATCCGTTATCGCCCGGGCCGAGCGTGCCCGCCGAGACCGCATCCCACACGCCGCGAAGAAGCGCCCACAAGCCGCCGCCAGGGACGAACCAGCGGAACCCGGTGGATGCGCCGACGGCCTCTTCGGCGAGGGGCGCCGCCAGCGCGCGCAGCCAACCCGGCGGGACGCGCGCGTCCGAATCGCAAAACGCGAGAATCTGGCTTCGCTGCCGCACCACCCGCACCGCGGCCTGAAGATTCTGCACTTTCTCGCCGCGGCCCGGATCTTCGCTGTGCGCCAGCACCACGCGCGCGCGCCTCGGCAGCACGCCGCCCGGAATATCGGCGGCACTGTGCGCCGCGACGATCAGTTCATAGTCGGGATAGTCCAGGGAGGCGAGCGCCTCGAGGTTGGCACGCAACCCTTCGTCTTCGCCCTTCACAGTGACGATAACGGTGGCTGGAGGAGTGTATTCGGATTTTTCCGCGAGGCGCCGGGCTATGTATTCGGCCTGCCGGCCCGCTCCCCGCAAAGAGAGCAGCGCGAGCGCAACGGCGGGTGCGGCAATCCAGTCAAACCAGGCCACCGCTACTTTCGGGCGCGGCCCTTACCCTTTTTCGGTTTCTCCTCCACCGGGGGCCGGTTCCGGCTCGGCGCCATCCTCGCCGGGCTCGGCCGCGGACTCGAGTGCGTCCACCTCCTCGAGTGCGGGCTCGTCGGGATCGAGCGCGGCGGGTGCGGCGGCGGTGGGATCCACCTTCTTCAGAACTTCCGTAAACAGCGCCTGCTTGCGCAGATCCACCTTGGGCGGAGGAGCCTGCTCATGCCGGTAGTCGTGGTCGCTATGGCAGGTGCGGCACCGCACTTTCGCCGGAGCGGCGTCGATCACCGACACCACCGCATGGTTCATGATGCGCTTGCAGCGAACGCAAAAGTCATCGATATCGTCGCCCAAACGAACGTCGCGCATAAGGTCTCCTAAGACGCTGCCGGCTGGCCGGCCTGCTCGTTCTCCGGAAGCGTTGCCGGATGTTTCGGCTCGGGCAGCACCCATTGCGCGGGTTCGATGCCGACGTACTTGCAGATGCGCAATTCCCCGCGTTCGCTTTCCAGCAGATCTCCGACGGCAAGAGGTTCGGCCGCATCGCGCAGGGCCTGCCAGGCCTCGTACTCGTTGTGCGCCTCCACCTCGCCGCGCTGCTCGTAGTCCTTCGGTTTGAGGGAGGCACATCCGGAAACGTGCGGCGCCCAGCGGAACTGCTGCCGTGGCAAATCCTTCATCCGATAGATCCGGAAGAGCGGCATAGATCTACATTCTAATCGAAGTAAGCGCGCGATTCGCGTCCCGTTCGCCCAGATCGATCCAGCCCCGCACCCTGGCTGCGGACCATATTACGCCATCCCGCAGCGGTCCCAGCGGTACGGACGGCTCGAGGATCGTGGCCTGCAGGCGGGCAGGCTGCCTCGGGCGCATCACGGTGCGTAGCAGACGCCAGGGCATGCCGGTCAGCACGTTCAGCGCCAGCGCCCGCTCGGCTCCCAGTTCCTCGGCCACCCACAGCGGCAGCGCGCCGCGGAAGCCGCCGTCCACATACCGGCGGCCATCGATCTCCACAGGCGGGAAGCAGAACGGAATCGAGCAGGTGGCGGCCAGGTGTCTCCAGGTGATCTCGCGGTCGCGCACGATATGCATGCGCAAATTCGGCACCTCCACCAGCGTCAGCGCGAAGGGAATGGAAGGGCGGCTGTATTCGAAGATCCGTTGCGCCGCGCGATAGAGCCCTTCCGGGCGCATGATGCCGGCGCGGTGCATGCCGAAGCGGAGGATTTCGGCCGTTGAGGGATCCAGCCACTCGCGCTCGAGGAAGTCGAGAGGCACGCCGCCTGCGATCCCCCATCCGATCCACGCGCCCGCCGAGGCGCCCACAATCAGAGACGGCCGCATTTCGCGCGAGAGGCTTCTCCATGCGCCCAGCTCCCAGGCCGCGAACATTCCGCCGGCTGAGAGCACCAGTGCCGGGTCCATGCTCCTATGGTAGGCGGGCGCACCCGGCGCGACAGTGAGAAAATCGGCGGAGAAGGAGAAATTGGCGAAAATGGCTTTCGACCCCAATCTGTACGGTGAAACCGTGGCCGCCATCCTGGCCCTCGATGGCGGAGGCGAGCGGTTGATGCCTCTTGCAGGCGGGACCTGCTCCTCCGAGGACGCCCGCGCAATCCTGCGCACCGCCTCGGCCAGGTCGCTGATTCGCGGCGCCCGTGCGCCTGAGGCTGCCTTGAGCGGCCTGTTCCTGTACTTTTCCTGCCTCGACGACGCCCACCAGGTGGCCCAGGAGGTGACCTCGAAAGAGGGCAGTTTCTGGCACGCCATCATGCACCGCCAGGAACCCGATGCCGGGAATGCCGGCTACTGGTTTCGCCAGGTGGGCGCGCACCCGATCTTTCCGGAACTGCGCACTGCCGCCGCTGCCCTGGGCCTCAACTTCGGCGCGCGATGGAACCCGCTGGCTTTCATCGACTATTGCGAGCAGGCGCGCACGGCTCCCGGTTCGGACGCCGAAAGCCGCGCTCTGGCCGTGCAGCGCGCCGAATGGCAACTGCTCTTTGACTACTGCGCCCGACCCGCTTGACATCGAAGTGATATAGAGTTATATATCACTTATGTACCTCGTCGTGAGCCCGTCCGACGAGCTTCCGATCTACCGGCAGATCATGCGGCAGATCACAGAAGCGGTGGCGGGTGGGCGGCTCAAACCGGGCGACAAGTTACCGTCGCACCGTGAGCTCAGCGAGTCCATCGCGGTAGCGCCGCTGACGGTGAAGAAGGCCTACGATGAGCTCGAAGCGCTCGGCTTCCTCGAAACCCAGCGTGGGCGCGGAACGTTTGTCCGCCCCGAGTTGCCGCGCGGCAACCGCACCGCGCAGATCAACCGCATCCGTGTGGATGCCCGCCGCTTGCTCTCGCAGGCGTACCTCGCCGGCCTCGGATTCGCGGACTTTATCGAAATCCTTCGCGAAGCCGATGCCGAGCTCGCACGTGGAGCGATCCCGGAAAAGGAAAACGTATGAACCCGGTATTGGAATTCGACGACGTAACCAGATCCTTTACCAAAGGTGTTCCGGTGCTGAGCCGCGTGAGTTTTCACGTTGGCAAAGGCGAGGTGGTGGGTCTGCTGGGACGCAACGGCGCCGGCAAAACGACGCTGATCCACACCGCCATGGGATTGCTTTCCCCTGATTCCGGCCGCGTCCGGGTGTTCGGCCAGTCGCCTTTCGAGCACCCCGTGGAAATCAAACGGCGGATCGGTTTCCTTTCCGAAGATCAGGTGTTGCCACCTGGTTCGTCTGTTGGGGAATTGATTGCATTCCACCGGTATCTCTTTCCGCGCTGGGACAGCCAACTGGAGCGCATGCTGCTGGACCGTTTCGCCCTCGCGGGTCGATGCAAAATCAAGCGTCTCAGCAAGGGCCAGGCCCGGCAGGTGGCGTTGCTGTGCGCAGTCTGCCACCGGCCCGAACTCCTGATTCTCGACGAACCGGCCGGGGGACTGGATCCGGCGGCGCGGCGCGAGTTCCTCGAGACATCCATTCAACTGCTGAATCGCGAGGGCACATCGATCCTGTTCTCCTCGCACCAGATGAACGACGTTGAGCGGATCGGCGGCCGCATTGTCCTGCTGGATGCCGGAACGGTCCGTCTCGACCGCGATCTGGACGCGGTGCGCGAAGAGATCTGCATCGCGATCGTGCCCGGCGCGTCAGCGGCTGATGCCGCGGCGATCGAACGCGTTCCGGGCTGTCTCCGTGTCCGGCAGGTTGCGGGCGACTGGCACGCCGTCATCGAAGGCGCCCCGGAAACGGCGCGGCGTCGAATCGCCGATTCGCTCCACGCAAACGGTGTTTCATGCCAGCGAGTGGCGCTCGAGGAACTCTTCATCGAGCTGCTGGGTGGCGAACAATGAGAACCGGGGTGATCCAAAGACTGGTCCGTCGCGACCCGGCATGGATCGTGACGCCGTGGGCCGCGGTGACCGCGGTGGTGCTCAGTCCGCTGGCGGCGCCGTCCCTGAATCATACCGCCATCTTGCACCTGTTCCTCGGCTACATGAGCCTGCTCCAGCACCAGGCTCAGGTCCGCGCCACACGCTTTGAAGCGAGTTTGCCGCTCGAGGTCCGCGAACTCTTCCTGGGCCGCTTTCTCGCCCTCGCTTTGTCCGTTTGGCTGCCGGCGGCATCCGGTTCGCTCGCGATTCTCGCGCTCTGCCCCGGCTACCGCGATATGGCGATCATTCCCGTTGAGGTCGCGGTCATCAGCACGTTCTTTCTTGTCACACTGCAATCTCTGAGGCCCACACAACTCGCGTCGCCGCGGTGGGTTTGGGGCGTGCTTTACGTTCCGTTCTGGGCACTCTCCTGGCTGGCCGTGGCAACAGGGGGCCTGGAAGCGATGGCCCTGGTGAGCGGACTGGCAACCGCAGCGTTGTTTGTCCGCACGTGGTTCGAGCTTCCGCCTTGCTTCCAGCTTGCGCCCGCCGCGCGAAAAGGGGCGGTGCTGACCGGAAGCGGCGCCCTTCCGGCCGTTACCCGCGAACCGCTACCGTGGTATGCGGCAGTGCGGACCGTATTCTCGTGGCAGTACTTCTTCTTGCTGCCGCAATTCTTTTTGGGAAGCTGGACCGGCCAATGGCTCCTCACGTGTCTCTTCGTCGCCTTCATGTGGCAGTTGTCGCGCCAGCGGATGCGCTGGCTGTGGAATCTGCCGGTAGACCCGGCGACCCTGCTTCCCGTATTTCTGGTTCCTCAGTTTCTTGTCATGGTCGCCGGATATTATGCCCGTTTCCACTCCGGGCGCAAGCCGGTACCGGTTCCCGAGCCGCGGGTGATGATCGTGGAACTCGCGGGTTTCGCCGGTCTGGTGCTGCTTGCCATGCTGTGCTGTGTACTGTTTGACTGGCGGCGCCTGAAACGGATTCCCGCGCGTGTGCGCGCCGTGGGTTTAGGCGCGGTGGTGGTGATACCGGTTGTCCTCGGGATCCTGCCACCTCTATTTCAATCGTGGGCCGTCAATCCGCTTCACGATGCTCTCGTGCGGCTCGCCAGTGTCCTCCCCGCGAGTGCGGTGCTCATTCTTGCATTGGCTCTGGCCATTCTCGCGATCCTCTACGCCGTCACTGTGTCGGTCTTGCGGCAGGCGGAATACACCGGCAAACCTCACGCCAAGGTTTGGGGTGTGGACGCCTGGGCCGGCTGGCAATCGACTTGAAACTGCTGCGACTGGTGCTGTTTCGCGCCGGGCTCGCGCGCTGAACGCTACGTAATCTCGATTTCGTGGTCGAACGGCGTGTATCCGCACAGGTACACTCTCGTCCCGGGCAGCGGTGGCAGCGAGCCCCGCACCTGCGTATAGGAGTGCTCGCGAAGCCCCGGACCGAAGCGCACCACGTCGTCGCCGGCCCGGTACGTGGCGTATCCTTCGGGTAGGATCCACGACCCGTTGGCGTCCACGCAGCCCTCGAGTTTCCCGCCTTCGCGTAGTCCGATTTCCACCGCGACCGGCACGTTGCGCGTACCCTCCGCGCGCATGCGGACGCGCACGCCGTTCCTGGTCTCCGAGATTCGGGCGCTCTGCGTCAGGCGGCAGACTTCAGTCTGGCGGCGCTGCGGCCGGATCCCCGTCCATTCTCCGGCACGGACGCGGCGCGGCGGATCGAGCGGCTGATAATATCCAGCCTCGAGCATCTGCGTCAGTTCGTAGGCGTCGCCATCTTTCTTCCACGCTGCCGGCACGAACTGACCCTTTCCGAAGAACGCGCTCGAAAAACGCACCGCGTGGATCACCGCGCCGCCCCGCCGGAAACCGAGGAAATGGCTGTCGTCCCGCAGCAGAACGGTCGCGCTCAAAGCGCCGTGACGGATCCGTAGTGCCTCCAGTGCCGGCAGCATCTTGACGTAGTCGTCGGGAACCGGCGCGGTATCTGCGTCCGCCTGGAGTTCCGGATATTCCATCAGGACGCTCAGGCTGGCCGATTGCGGCGCGAAGTAGCGGGCGAGCGTCGAATAGCGCGGGTTGCGCTCGTGCACAGCGAGATATTGCAAGGGAAACCAGTAGCCGCTCATGTCCCGCCGCTCGTACTGGTCCTGGCGGCGCGAAATTTCCGTTACCACCTCGTAGCCCGGGTGCAGCAGGTACATCATCGAATCCAGGTTGCGGCGCACGAATTCGAGCAATTCGGGCCGTTTCAGCTTCACGGCCAGGACGGTGAAGGCGCGGTCGCAAATCGGATTGTAAACACCCGTGCTGCGTTCGGTGAACTGCCCGTCGTCGTCGATGTCCACGCCTTCGGCAAGCCACTGGTCGATGCGCCGCACGTACTCGGGGTTCGGGAATACTTCGTTGATTTGCGCGAGCGCGGAGGAGACCACCCACCGATGGTTGGGGGTGTGCACACCGCCCTTGGCCATGCCCGCTCCAGCGCGCTTCAGAAAATTCTCCATCAGCCCGAGGAGTTCGCGGTTCCCGGCCCGCTGCGCCAGGCACGCCGCCGACGCGACGCCGTGCACAACGAAACCGGTATCGGGCGGCGAGTTGAAGTTCGTGATAAGCAGGTCGATGTTGCCGTCGCTGGTCTGCGCTTTCTCGAGAAATCCAGCGGCCAGCCGGGCGCGCTCGATCATCAGGGGCGCTCGATAGAATTTCGACGCCGGGTGAAGAAATGCCGTGGTGCATGCGCTGACTACGGATCCGGCGGCGCCGGGACTGTGCAGGCCGCTTGCGTCCTCCATGGTGCCGGCGAAGCGGCTCTTCGGATCGGCGATCTGAGTTCGCATGAGGCGCTCGACACCGGCATCGTGCCGGGCCACAACCTCGGAAGGAATGCCGGCGGCCCGCGCGGGAACAGCGGCCCACGCGGCCGCGGATGCCGAAATCATTTCTCTTCGCGTCACGGCTCGATCTTACCGCGAGACTCCGCCGCAGGCCACTCCGGTTCGCACCGGACCGGGGCCGTGGCCGCAAAGCGGTAACATAGCGGCGAAAGGCAAGAAATCTCATGCGCGTTCTTTTTTGGTTGCTGACCCTGCCACTCTGTGCGCTCACCGGCTTGCACGCCCAAACGCCCGCCGAAGGCATGGTGGACCGCTACCTCACCGCGATTGCCGAACGCCAGTTCGCAGCCCGCACAGCGGCGATTGCGCGCATCCGAACGCCGGCGGACGTGAAGACCCGGCAGGAGTACATACGCAGGAAGTTGCTGGAAGAGATCGGCGGCTTACCGGAACGTACCCCGCTCAACGCTCGCGTCACCGGCACCATCGATCGCGGCGGTTACCGCATCGAAAAGCTGGTCTACGAGAGCCTGCCGCACTACTACGTGACCGCCAACGTGTACGTGCCCGCCTCCGGGGCCGGGCCGTTCCCCGCGCTGGTGGGCACGGCCGGCCACAGCCTCGACGGCAAGGCGGAGCCGACCTACCAGAACGTCTGGATCTCTCTGGCCCGTCGCGGGTGGGTGGTGCTCGCCTTCGATCCTCCCGGACAGGGCGAGCGCTTCGAATACCTCGACCCGGCTACCGGCAAATCGCGATTGAGCGGCGGCGGCACCGGCGAGCACATCATGGCCGGAATCCAGTGCCTGCTCACCGGCACCAACATCGCGCGCTATTTCATCTGGGACGGAATGCGCGCGGTGGACTACCTGCTGACGCGGGCCGACGTGGACGGTGCGCGTATCGCCGTGGCCGGCAACTCGGGTGGAGGCACGCAGTCGTCCTACCTGGCGGCACTCGAAGGCCGGTTCGCCGCCGCCGCGCCCTCCTGCTACATCACCTCCTGGCGGAATCTATGGTCTGACCCCGGCCCTCAGGATGCCGAACAGGTGTTCGCCAACTTCCTCCGCGACGGCCTGGATTTTTCCGACTTCCTGATCGCCTTCGCCCCCAAGCCGGTCCAGATGGCCGTGGCCGTTCGCGACTTCTTTCCGATCGAAGGTGCGCGTGCCGCTTACGCCGAGGCGGGTTCGATCTTCAATATCCTCGGCGCTGCCGATCATGCCGGCTATTTCGAGTTCGACGACACACACGGCTGGTCGAAGCCGCGGCGCGAAGCAACCTACCGCTGGCTTGGGCGATGGCTTGGGGACCGGCAGGACGATGGCGCGGAACCGGCGGACCTGCAACTCCTCCCCCCTGCCGAACTGCAGGTTACGGCAACCGGGCAGGTGTCCACGGCCTTCCCGGATGCCCGGACGATCCAGTCTCTGAACGCATCGCTGGCCGCCCAGATGTATCCCAAGCGGGCCGCGGCGGCGGCGGGCGCGAATCTGGCGGCGCTCGTGCGCGCCCGGCTTGGTGTTCCGGAACAGCGCGGCGTCCCGCGGGCCGTCCAGCGCGGCCAAATCATCGACCTCGAAACCGAGCCCGGCATCACGCTCGCGGCCGAAATCCGGGTGCCGCCGAACGGTCCGGCGCGGAAGGCCGCCGTGCTGCTCGTCGGGAACTCCGACGGGAAAAATGTCGAGGACCTCGTGCAGGCCGGCAACGTCGTACTGTCGTTTGCGCCGCGCGGGTGGGGTGAGACGGGCGGCCCCCGCGGCGGCTACTCCAAGGCGTACCAGACCGCCATGCGAGCCCTGCTGGTGGGCAAAACGATGCCGGGCATGCAGACCGGCGACGTGCTGCGCGCCTTCGATTATCTGGCCTCGCGGCGCGACGTCGATCCGCGACGGATCGCGCTCTCGGGGCAGGGCACTGCCGCAGTGTTGTCGCTCTTCGCTGCGCTGCTCGAGCCGCGGATCCAGAAAGTCACGATTCGCGAAATGCCACCCTCGTACCTCGAACTGGCGAACATGAAGATGCACGACGCCGTGATGGACTTGATCGTCCCGGGCGTACTGTCCGATTTTGATCTTCCGGACATAGTTGCGGCGCTGGGCGCCAGGGTGAGCCGATAATGGTGTCTATGACGCGCTTATTGCCGATTGCCGCGCTTTGCCTCCCCCTCTTCGCGCAGGTGAAGATTACGCAGCAGGGAAACCGGAAAGTGACGGTGGAGATCGATGGCCGGCCGTTCACCGAATTCTTCGTCGGGCCGGACGTCAACAAGCCGTATCTGAGCCCGCTACGCACCGCCACCGGTCTGATCGTCACGCGTGGATACCCCATGGTCACAGGCATCGCCGGTGAGCCCACCGACCATCCGCACCACCGGGGACTGTGGTTCGCGCACGGCGATGTGAACGGCTACGATTTCTGGGGCAACGAAGATTCCCAACCCGGCGCCAACAAGGGCAAGGGCAAAGTGGTGCTGAAGAGCATCGAAAAGGTGACCAGCGGTAAGTCGAAAGGGACCATCGAGGCGATCTTCGAGTGGCAGGCACCAGTAGGAAATGGCCTGCTCACGGAGCGCCGCCTGATGACCTTCTACTCGGACCCGCAGCTCCGCATTATCGATGTGGACGCCACGCTTTCCCCCGAACAGGAGGTGACGTTCGGCGATACCAAGGAAGGGATGTTCGCCATCCGCCTGGCCGCGCCGCTTCAGGAAGACCGCGGCGGCCGCCTTTTGAACGCGCAGAACAAGATTGGCGAAAAGAACGTCTGGGGCAAACGTTCGGAATGGGCCGACTACTCGGGCACCATCGACGGACAGCCGGTAGGGGTGGCGATCTTCGACCATCCCTCCAATCCGCGCTACCCCACCTACTGGCATGCGCGCGCCTACGGCCTGTTTGCCACCAACATTTTCGGCGTGCACGATTTCGAGAATGACAAGACGCGGGACGGCAGCCTGACCATTCGTCCCGGCCAGCCCTTGCGCTTCCGTTTTCGCGTGCTGATCCACGGCGGATTGCAGCCCGAGTCCATCCGGCCGCTCTTCGATGCCTTCGCGGCGGATCGGTAGCGGCTTAGCGGGCCCGTACCCGCAGCGCGATGTCCTGGGAGTAAGGGGGCGACACAAGAGTCGCGGAACCGCCCCGGTGCGTGATGTCTTCCCGCTTCGCTACCTTGCCCGATTTCGTGTCGATCCACTCGGCGCGATACCGGCCCTGTGGTAAGTCGAGCGCGAGTCTGGCTGTCTGCTGCGCGGCATCCACCGCATACTTCGCGCCGCGGCCGGCGGGCTGCCGCCCGTGGTGCAGATAGATCGCATATTCCCGCCCCGGCGCGGCCAGAATCAGGGCCGACGCGCCTTCCGGTGTCCCGGAAAGCAGAACCTCCGCGGCCGGAGACATGCGCACGAATCCGATCGAGTCCATGAAGTCGCGCAGCACGCGCAACTGCGCCCGCAGGGCCACGCTGCCTCCCCCGGGCTGCTGCGCCGGATAGGCATACGTGCCGTCTTCCCGGCCCGGCGAAAATGAGTAGTCCAGATTGTTGTAGAGCGCTCCGCCGGCCAGGATGAACTGCCATCCCTGCACGCGGTACGTCGCGTCTTCCTGGCCGTCGAAACCCGTCTCGTTATTGCCGATGGGCCGTGCCAGGTCCCGGTTGAGCGCCACGCTGGCCGGCGGACGCGAGTAATGGAAATTGAACACCGACACGCGCGGATCCGGATTCGGTACCTTCTTCGACCCGTTGGCCACGTTTTGGGTGATGAGATGCCGCGGACCCGCGCCCGATTCGGCCTCCGCAATCACTTCCGCCATATGCCGCTCCCACTCCGCGGGAACCATGTCGAACGAGTAGGGTTCGTTGCAGATCTCGTACATGACGTTTTCGAAGGCGCGCAGCTCGGCGACGATCTTCCGCGCCATCTCGTCCTGAACCTGTTGGAGCTTCGCGTCCTTGAGCCGGTATACTTCGCCGCGGGCCATGTCGCCGATGCCGTTGATGTTGTTGCGCGCATTCATGGGGCTGAGATCCCACATCTCGTCCCGGTAGAACGGGCAGAAGAGCGCGAACTCGACGACGATGCCTTGCGCGCCCGCTTCGCGCACGAAGTCCTTCAGGCGGGTAAAGTACGCCTCGTTCCAGCGGCTCAGGTCGAACTTGCCCAGACCGTCGGCGGCGCCGGCCGTGTCTGTGCGCGGCCAGGGCGCGATGAAACTGTCGGGCTTTGGAGCCAGCGTGTTCGCGCTGATATTGAAGGAGCCCGGCGCTTCCCGGTACGCGCCCGAAAAAGTGCGGGTGAGGTTCAGCCGGTCGGCCGCCAGCGTCTTGAGATACTTCCGGTAATCGAAATCGAGATTGAGGACCGCGCCATAATGCTCGCCGGAAGTGACCAGCACGGTGGGTTTGCCGCGGAAGAGGAAGTAGTGAGGGTTTTCCGGATGCAGGCGAATCGGTTCGGCCGCCGGCAGAAGGGCGGATGAAAGCACCAGCAGAAAGAGCGCGCGAGTCATGGTTACCTCCCGGGACTGGCGAATCGGGCTTCGACTGACTATTCTAGCTTCAGGCGTCATGACCCCACTGTTCGACGATCCTCCGCCGCTCCCGTCCCGCGAACCGCTTGAAGAAGGCGCCGTTCTGCTTCGCGGATTCGCAGTTGCCGGAGCGTCCGCGCTGGTCGAAGAAGTGGAGCGGATCGCCGCGGAGGCGCCCTTCCGTCACCTGGTGACCCCTGGCGGCTACGCGATGTCGGTGGCCATGACCAACTGCGGCCGCGTCGGCTGGGTTTCCGACCGCAAGGGTTATCGCTACGATGCCAACGATCCCGACACCGGCAAACCCTGGCCGGCGATGCCTGAAACGTTCCTCGACCTGGCAGCCCGTGCCGCTTCCGAAGCGGGGTTCGCCGGCTACGATCCCGACGCGTGCCTGATCAATCGATATGCCGCGGGCGCGAAGCTCGGCATGCACCAGGATCGCGACGAGAAGGATCCGTGGGCGCCTATCGTCTCGGTTTCGCTCGGCCTCCCCGCCGTCTTCATCTGGGGCGGAAAAAAGCGCTCGGACCCGGTGCGCCGGCTGCGCGTCGAAAGTGGAGACGTGGCGGTGTGGGGCGGACCGGCGCGCTTCATCTACCATGGCGTCGCTCCGCTCAAGCCGGGCGAACATCCGCTCACCGGAGCCGTTCGCATCAATCTCACGTTTCGCAAGGTGTTCTGATTCCCGGCGCGACGCGTCGAACAGTCTGTTTCTGACCGGACCTGATACAATCGAGCCCCATGACCAGACGCTTGCCGACCTCACTTGCGATTCTGTTCGTTGCAACCCTTGCCGCGTCGAACGCGGGTTTCGCGCAGACGTTCAAAGTTGAAAAGCATGACATCAAAGGAGACGGTGGCACCGACTACGTCACCGTCGAATCCGCCACGGGACGCGTGTTCGTTTCGCGCTCCACACACATGATGGTGGTCGACGGGGCCACCGGCAAAGTCCTCGGCGACATTCCCAACACGCCGGGCGTGCATGGCGCCGGAATCGATACCAAAGCGGGCCACGGTTTCACCACCGACAGCGGCGACCAGACGGTCACCATGTTCGATCTGAAGACGCTGGCCGCGATCAAACAAATCAAGGTCGGTCCCGGTCTCGATGGCATCATGTACGACGAGCCCGATGACAAGATCATTCTGACCAATCACAGCCGGCCGATCGGCACCCTCACCGCGATCGACCCGCACAACGGCAACATCGTCGCCACCGTCGAACTCGAAGATACGGCGCCCGAAGGCGCTGCGGCCGATGGTAAAGGACACATCTTCGTCAACAACGAGGGCAAGAACACGATCCAGGTGATCGATGTCAAGACCTGGAAGGCGACCGCCTCCTGGCCGCTTGCGCCGTGTGAAGGCCCCACCGGCATCGCCTACGACAAAGCCTCGAATCGCATCTTCTCGGGTTGCAGCAACACCTCCGTCGTCGTCGATCCAAACACGGGCAAGGTCGTGGCCGAAATCAAGAACGGAACGCGCGTTGACGCTCTCGGTTGGGATCCATCGAAAAAACTGATTTACATCCCGAATGGCGGGCAGGGCAACGTCACCGTGGTGCATCAGGATTCGCCCGACAAGTACACCACGGTTGCCACCGTAGACACCTTTCCCGGCGCGAAAACCATTGCGGTCGATCCGAAAACCCACAACGCATACCTGTTCCAGCCCGAGCGCGGTCCGGCTCCGCAGCCGCCCGCCGGGACGCAGCCGCCGGCAGCCGGCGGGCGCGGGCGCGGTCCGCAAGGGCAGATTGTCGCCGCGTGGTTTATCGTCATCCGCGACTAGACCCGAGACCGCTTCCTTTATCAGACGCACCATCGATAAACCACCCAGCCGCAAGGACCGGCACGGCGGAACTGACCGCGTACTCGGCGGCCAGTTCGATATCGCGGCGGAAGCCTTTTTCGATCAGTTCCCTACCCGACCCGCAACCGGACAACGCTCCGGCCAGATCGCCGCGAAACCGCTCGAACGCCGCAACCGCCATCTCAGCCTCCGGCGACCGTGTGCCGCTGAGCGAAGAGAGAACGGCTCCGGCGCCTATCCAATCCTCGACACACGGGCGGAGCGTGCCATCGCCCCAGCGCTCTCCTGCCGGAATCAAGGCGATCCGCGCGGCCGATCTCGCCAGGTGCGCCGCCACCGCAGGCGCATTCCGCAAGCACGCCGTGTAGGCCGGGACACTGCCGGCACTCAGGCACAGCGTGCTCCCGTTGGGACTCGGCAAGACCAGGCGGGTGCCGGCTGGTATTTCCCGAACCGACTCGGGTGAAAGTGAATACTCATTCCGGGAACGGCGGAACGCAGCAAGCGCCGCCTGTCTTTCCTCCGCAAATCGCGCCGCCGAAGCGTCCTTCCATTGGTACGGTAGAACGTGCGCTCCGTTCGAAACCGCGATATCCACGGTAGTCGAGAACGACAGAATATCCACGACGACCACGGCGTCGCTGCCGGGTGAGATCTCGTGCAGCCCCGCCAGGCCCCATTCACAACGCAGATCGTACCTGGCCTGGTCGAAGCGCATTGACAGCGGGCGCGCCTATTCGAACAGATCGGGCTCCTGCCGCGCGATCATCTGCCATAGCGATTGAAACTGGAACCAGCCGCCCCTTTCGTTGCCCACCTGGTTCCTCGCCACTACGGCGTGTTCGTGAGCGATTTTGACCGGGGTCCCGGCCGCTTCGGCCAGCAACTGTGCGTGGCAGCTTCGATCCATGGTCACGAACCACCACGCCGCTTCGTCCACGCTCTTGCCGACGGTCAGCAGGCCGTGGTTGCGCAGGATCACCGCCTTCGCGCCGCCGAGGGCCTGCGCGATCCGGTCGCCCTCCGAAGTTTCGTACACAACGCCGGTGTAGTCATCGAACAGCGCATGGTCCTCGTAGAACGCGCAGGCATCCTGCGTGATCGGATCGAGCAGCCGGCCGAGAGACGACCACGCTTTGCCGTACATCGAATGCGCGTGTGCCGCGGCCACCACTTCCGGGCGCGCCGCATGGACCCGGGAATGGATGGCAAACGCGGACGTATTGACCGGGTAGTTGCCCTCCACCACCTCGCCGTTTTCGTCCACCAGGATCAGGTCCGACACGCGGATCTGTCCGAAGTGAACGCCGAACGGATTCACCCAGAAATGGTCGCGAAGTTCCGGATCCCTGACGGTGATGTGGCCGGCCACACCCTCGTCGAATCCGAACCGCGAAAACAGGCGGAAAGCAGCGGCAAGCCGCTCCTTCCGATACCGGCGCTCTTCCTTGACGCTGGTGAAGGTTGGAGGGACAGGCACGTTTTTGGCTCTGCCGGGAGCTTCAGTCATAGGTAAGAGCATATACCTATCTGTCGCGATGAAGAGCCAGGGTTGCGGCACGTTCGGGATTCAACAGCACGGCGGCAAGGTCCTCTGGAAGCGCGGAGAGATCCCACTTCCAGTCGAAGGCAATTTCCGAAGCGGAGGCGCGAATGACGCGGACGATGCGGCGGCCGAGGGCGGCCCGGGTCTTAAGAACCGGAAGCGAGAACTCGGTGCGGCCGTCTACCATGTCCCGGCCTTCGCTCTCGAAAATAGTCATGCCGCGCTCCGTCAGTTGAAAAACGCTGTAGCTTACCGCGCCTTTTTCGCGCTGCCATGTCCAATAGCCGGCATCTGCTCCGGCTTCGACTTCTTCCCTGCTCAACGCAAATTCCACCGGCCGGGGTGCGAACCACTCCGACTTCCGGATCAGATTTCGCGCGGCTTCGTCGGTCAGGCGCGATGTCCAGCAACCGCTTGCGCTGAGACCCAGCACCAGGACGGTTTTCAGGAATTGAGCGTTCACCGTCATCGGACGCGCAAGCCCAGCCATTCTCCCAATAGGCGGATCTCGGCCGCAAGCGCGTCCGCGACGGCCGCGGTCCTGCGTCCCTCGAACCACTTGCCGAGCACCAGCAGGCGCCCGTTATTCCGGTCGGCCTTGAGATCCACCCGCGCCGCCAGCCTGTCGCCAAGCAGGAAAGGCAGTACGTAAAACCCATGAGTCCGTTTTGCGGGTGGAACGAAAATCTCCACCCGGTATTCGAAACCGAAGAGCCGCGAAACGCGCGGCCGGCACCAGATCAAGGGATCGAAGGGCGAAAGCAGCGCCGAGGCCTCTATTCGCCTGGGCGCCGCCGATTCGGGGTGCAGGTACGCCGGCTCGCGCCAACCCTCCACCCGCACCTCGTCGAGTCTTCCGGACTCCACCAGTTCGCGCAGGCGCGGCCGTGCCTCTGCCACCGACATGCGAAAGTAGTCCGCCAGGTCCTTCGCCGTCCCCACGGCATGGGCGCGGGCCGCCTGGAGCAGAAGTTGCCGGCGGCTTTCGTCGTAGTCCACGACGCGGCACCGATGCTCCTCCGGAATCAGCCGCTCCGCAAGATCGTAAACGCGCGAGAAGTCGGTGCGCCGTCCCGCCGCCGCAAGTGCGCCACGAAGAAAGTGCGCTTCGAGGATACCGCGGCGGATGGTGCCGATCCAGGCGCCGGGAACCCCGGGGTCGCCGCCTTCAGGGGGTTCGAGTTCGTCCGCCGCGATCGGCCCGCGCCGCCGCACTTCCTCGACTACCCAAGCTGCATACTCGGCACGCTCCTCCAGCACCTTGGCGAAGCCCCAGGGGCGCACGCGATCCGTCTCGCGCCGGTAGCGCAACAAAGGCCAGGTCTCCGCCGGAACGATCGAAATCTCGTGCGCCCAGTGTTCGGCGAATTCGCCGCTGCGGTACACCAGCCCGTCCAGGGCCGCGCGATCGTACGGCCCCACGCGCGAAAAAGGGACCATCTGATGCGCCGGGCAAACTACGTTGACGCAATCGATCTGCAGCAGGCCCAGGCGTCGAATCGTGGTTCGCAGGTGGCGCGCCGTGGCGCGGCGCGGGCGCGGTTCCGCCAATCCCTGTGCAGCCAGGGCCAGCCGCCGAGCCTCGACGATCGACAAGGTTGCGTTCATGCGGTTCTGAAGAGCAGATTACCAGCAGCTTGCGGTCACGCGGAATAAACCGGTTCCCATTGTTGTCGTGTTGAACTAAAATGATTGTGCAATTTCCAGGAGCTTGCCATGAATGACTATCGCTTCTCCAGACGCTACTTCTTTTATGGAACCCTGCTCGCGGGTGCGGTTCCCACGGGGGGCTTTGGCAGCACCCCGGCACTATCCAGCTTGGGTTATAAGTCGTTCAACGAAAAGTTGAACATCGCCGCCGTTGGCGTTGGCACACGGGGCCCGGCGATCCTGGTAGGAGCGGCCGCAACCGAAAACATCGTGGCGCTCTGCGATGTCGATGAGCAGCGGGCCGCGCGCGGCTTTCAGGCGTATCCCGATGCCAAGAAGTACAAGGACTACCGCAAGATGTTCGACGCCGAAGGCAAGAACATCGACGCCGTGATGATTGCCACTCCAGACCACATGCACACGCCGGTGGCGCTGCTGGCCATGCAAATGGGTAAGCACGTCTATTGTGAAAAACCGCTGACCCGGACCGTGTGGGAAGCGAGGCTGCTGACGGAAGCGGCCAACAAGTACAAAGTCGCGACTCAGATGGGGAACCAGGGCTTCAATCACGAGGGCACCAAGACCGCCTGCGAAATCCTCTGGTCCGGCGACATCGGCGAGGTGAAAGAGGTCCACGCATGGACCGGCGGGATCTACGGCGGACAGCCGAATCTTCCGGCAACCGGGCCGGAAGCCGTCGAAGTGCCGCCCACGCTCGATTGGGATCTCTGGCAGGGGCCCGCCGCCCCGCGTCCCTTCAATCCGCTGATGACCAACCAGTGGCGCGCGTTCATCGATTTTTCCACCGGCGGTTCGCTGGGCGACTGGCTGGTGCACAACCTCGGTCCGGCACATCTGGCGCTGGAACTCGACAAGGCCTCTCCCATCAGCGTCGAATGCGTCACCGTGGAAGGGAAGAACCAGTGGCTGTGGCCGCTCCGTTCGCACATCGTCTTTGAATTTCCCGCGCGCGCGAACATGCCCGCGGTCACCATCCACGCCTACCAGAATATGCGCGGCGACTTCAAAAACCCGGAGGGCATGGAAGAAAACGAGCGGCTGTTCCCGCCCATGAACAACCTGGCGGATAAAGGCCGGCCTTTTGTCGGCAGCGGCGACGGCATGATGCTGGTCGGAAACCAGTTGACCGTGGACGGCAAACCGGCGGGACGCGGCGGTGGTCCGCCGGCCGGCTTTGCCGGAGGACGCGCGGGCGCTCCGGGAGCGGGCCGCGGCGCCTTTCCGGCTGGCGCAGCCCGCGGCGGCGCGCCATTTGGACCCGGCGGACCGGGCGGCCGCGCGCAGCAGGATCCCGCCCTGCGGGCGCCCGGCAACGGCTCGGTGTTCGTCGGTTCCAAGGGATATATGGCCACCACCTCTCGTGGCGAGGGCGTTTGGCTGCTGCCGGCCTCGCGTTGGGCCGAATACCGGCTGCCTCCGCAACTGCTGCAGCGCGGTATCAACCACCAACAGGATTGGATCCGCGCCTGCAAAGGCGGCGCTCCCGGTGTCTCGGAGTTCAATGTGGCCTCCAAGTACATCGAATGGCTAGCTCTGGGCGCTATCGCCCTTCGCGTCCCCGGCAAGCTGATGTGGGACGCGAAGAACCTGCGCTTCTCCAATAACGAAGAAGCCAACAAGTATCTCAAGCCGTTCATCCGCAAGGGATGGGAGATGAAGGTTTAGCAGGGCCTCGAACCCGCGCGGCTTCACATCCGTGAATGCGGCTTCCCGGCTGCCCGCGTGCGTGTCGTGGCGCGTTTCCTGCCGGTCTTGGCGTTCTTTTCAAGGCGCAATTGCCAGGCGGTTCGAAGCGCGCCCGCCACTACGTCTTCGGTGGCCGGGGACAGTCTGATGTGGGTCGCTCCCATTCTTCCCCAGCCGCCGGCGATGGCAACGAACAGATCCGGCCGGTCCGCAACAAAATGAGCCTGCTGCTCGGGTGTGAGCATCAGGTTTCCGTAGCCCAGTTTCTCCGCGGCCAGAGTCGCGAAGATGCGCCCGCCTACCCGGAAATCCGCCGAGCCCATGTGCGATCCCTCCTCGGCGCCCTCCAGGGCCAAAGCGATCCGGCGAAAATCGGTAGCCGTCATATCGAGCCTCGACCTCCTATTGCGGCTTCAAACCTTTCGCCGCCCCGCCAAACTTGAAGGGCAGGGGATCGTACGTCCCTACCAGGTCCACGTCGGCCCGCGCCGGGATACGACTCTCCAGGCCCACCGCCCAATAGACTGCATTCACCAGAAGGCGCCGGAACGGTTCGTTGAGCAGGTCCTGCGCAGACCCCATGGTGGTAGTGAAGATGCGGGCCGCTTTGCCGGCCGTGCCCGTATACGTCCGGGTCCACGCCACCGGCATCATGGGCTCGTTCAGCGCGCCTTCAACCGGAGCATCCCCGGGGTTCATGCCCTCGAGCACCGCACCCAGCACGAGAGGCACGGCGTTATCGGGTAGGTCGCGCACTTTATAAACGTCCGACGGCACCCAGATGGAGCCGGACTCGATGCCGCGCAGGATCGGATTTCTCTCCTGGCCCTTGGCCGCCAGTCCCCGCGTGCTCTGTACGGCGTGCCGGCCGTGGTGCGCAATCCAGGTCTCGCCCAGCACCTGCCGTCCGAAACCGCCGTCCCATTCTTTGCTGTTCCAGCTGTACCGCTGGTAAGTCTTGCTGGTCTTGACGTCGAAGGCGTGGGTCGCCGTGCGGATGCCCACGATAGGACGGCCGGATTCGATGTAGTCCACAATGTGCTTCATCTGCTCGTCCGGCAGGTTGCGGAACCGCGTGAAGATCACCATCAGGTCCGCCGAATCGAGCGTTTCCAGGCCGGGAATGTTGTCGGCGACGTCGGGGTTGATGGTGCCGTCCTTCGGATCGATCGCATACAGCACGGTGCAGTCGAAGCCGTGGCGCTCGGAAAGAATGCGCGCGAGTTGCGGCAGCGCCTGCTCGGAGCGGTATTCCTCGTCCCCGCTCACCAGCACGATTCTCTTGCCTTTGCCGGGCCCGTTCTTACCCGGAAGCACCAGGCGGTCGCCCGCCGCCTGCGCGGCGCAGGCAAGCGCGCCCAAAAGTAGAGCGGTTCTCCCGAAAGTCATCGACCGTCATGTTACTACGGCTTTTGCGGCGGAGCTATGTCGGGCCCCGCTATCAGGAGAATTTCCAGCCCTTCCTGAATTTGGGCGTCAGGTAACTGTTGGCTTCGTTATTGTTCGTGAACCGCGATTTCTGGGAGTCCCAAAGCAGCTTGCCTTCCACCTGCATCGCGATGACGCCCAGCAGCATCCACTGCACGAACGGTCCGGAGATGCTGAAGTTGGAGCAGGCGGCCTCTCCGCCCTTGGAAGCGCGGATCCAGTCCTTGTAGTGGCTGCGCACCCAATCCCCGTCGGTCGGGCAGCGCGGCAGAATCTGCGGAGGCTTCTTGTAATCCGCCATCTTCGCGGCCGGCACCAGGCGCGTATTCTCGCCGTAGCAACCGGTGGTGACCATGCCCTTGTCGCCGATAAAGAGGCTGCCGTTGATGTCCTTGTCGCCGATCAGTTCGCCCTCCGGCACGCCTTCGAACTTCGGTTGCGCCGGCATGCGGTCGTGCCAGAACAGTTGGACCGGCGGCATCGCGCCGCGCGCGGGAAAGTCGAAACGGATCGCCGTCCGGTACGGGAACGTGTACTTGGCTTTGCCCTCGAGCTGGATGCACTCGACGCTGGTGGGATTGGCAAGCCGTAAGGCCATGTTCGGTGTGCCGAGGATGTGGCAGGCCATGTCGCCGATGGCGCCGGCGCCGAAATCGGGAAACGCGCGCCAGTTGTGGGGAGCGTAGGCGGGGCTGTAGGGCCGCATCTCGCTGCCGCCCAGCCAGGCATCCCAGTCGAGCGTGGACGGCACCGCCGCTTCCTTCGGCACAACGTTGGGCCCTTGCGGCCAGTACGGGTCCGGCCGGTTCGTCCATGCGTGTACTTCGGTCACGTTGCCGATGTCGCCGTTCCAGATGATTTCGCAGCATTCGCGCGCGCCCGGCTGCGAATACCCCTGGTTGCCCATCTGCGTGGCCACGCCGTACTTTTGCGCCGCCTCGGTCAACTGCTGCGCCTCCCAAACGGTGCGGGTGAGCGGCTTCTGGCAGTAAACATGTTTGCCGCGCTCCATGGCCCACATGGCGGCAGTGGCATGCATGTGGTCGGGGCAGGAGACCAGCACGCCGTCGATGTGCGACGTCTCTTTGTCGAACATGCGCCGGAAGTCGGTATATTTGGGGACGTTCGGAAATGCGGCGAAAGTCTTTTCGGCGCGCTTGGAATCCGGGTCGGCCATGGCGACGATGTTTTCCGTGGAGCATCCGGCGATGTCGCTCGCGCCCTTGCCGCCGGCTCCGATCGCGGCAATGTTCAGCTTCTCGTTCGGCGACTTGAAGCCGAGTTGTGAAAGCGAAGCGGTACTGCCGAAACCACCGGTGGGCACCGCGCCGGCCAGCACCGTGCCAAAGAAGAAGTGGCGGCGGGAAATCGCGTTTCGTGACATGGAGTTTACCTTGCGATTATCGTATCAGAGGCTCGCGCCGTGGGCTTGGGGTAGAGTATCAGGCATGAGGACTCTTCTGCGAGCGGCCGTGCTGTTGGCTGTGGCATCGCCGGTGCCTGCCGCCAATCCTGCCGCTACCGTGATTCTGGTGCGGCATGCCGAACGGGCCGGTACCATGGCCGGCGAAGAGGGCATCAGCGCAGTGGGCCGCTGCCGCGCGGAGGCGCTGGCCAGGGTCCTGGCCGATGCGGGCGTGAAGCGCGTGTTCACCACCGAGGTCGCCCGTACCCGCGAAACTTCGGAGCCGGTCGCGAAGATGCAAGGCATCCGCCCCGAAACGGTGCCCGCCAAGGACGTGGATGGACTGGTCGCGAAACTGCGCGCCGGTGGTCCCGGCGACGTCGCACTCGTGGTCGGGCATTCCAACACTCTGCCCCAGGTCGTGGAGCGCCTGGGCGCCGGCAAGGCACCCGCCATCGCCGACGACGAATACGATCGGATGTTCGTGGTGACGCTGACCGGACCGAACCAGGCCAACCTGCTGGCGCTGCGCTACGCGGGTTGTGCGAAGTGAACGGTTGCGGCGTATGAAGCGCGCCGCGCGTGCCGCTCAGTGGAGCCGCACCGCCTTCGCCCTTGCGGCCCTCTTCGGCAGCCTGCCCGTGGCCAGCCGCCTGTTTCTGGGGACCTGGAGTTTCGCCGAGGCCGCCGGCATCGCGGTCCTCTTCGCCATGGGCGGCGTCTATCTGTACCTGATGAGCCGGCGCTTCCGCTCTTTGCCCGACCCGGCCAGCATGATGGCGGAAGCCAACGAACTCGCCCTGGCCGGCGAGCGCCGGAAAGCCATCGACAAGCTGACCGAAGCCATCCGCCTAAGTCCGCGCCTTTGGCAGGCATACCGGTATCGCGGACAGTTGTACCTGCTCGAAGAGGGCGAAACGGAGCGGGCCCTCGCCGACTTCGATCGGGCGCGCCGGCTCGCGCCGGGCGAAGAGTGGGACGTTCAGGTGTAAAACGAACCCGTCGCCCGCCGCACGCCGGGGTCAGCCGCTGACGTGCGCGGCTCCGTAGATTCAGCAACTTACAGAGCCGCGACCGTCAGGGAGCGACATCTACCACGGGCTGTCAGGAGGCCTGTTCCAGGCGGCGGTGGTCTTTCAGGATGCAGCGGTCCATGACCACCGCCACACCCGCGGCCTCCGCGCGCCGCGCGGCTTCGGGGTCGTACACCCCTTCCTGCATCCAAATCAGCTTGGCGCCCTTCCGAATGGCTGCATCCACGATTTCCGGCACGAACTCGGAGCGGCGGAAGATGTCGACGATATCCACGGCCCCAGGTACCGAGTCGAGATCGGGATAACACTCGTTGCCCAGCACTTCCCGCTCCTTGGGATTCACCGGGATGATGCGATAGCCGGCCCGCTTCAGGTAGTCGGCCACCCCGTAACTGGGGCGGAAGCGCTTTCCGGAAAGCCCCACCACGGCGATCGTCCGCGCCGACCGGAGAATCTCGGCAATTCGATTCATACCGCTTCTTTTTGACGGGCCCGGCTAAGCGTCCGCTTCAGTTTTTCCACTTCCTCGGTCGAAAGATAGCGAAACTGGCCCGGCTTTAATGGACCCAATTCGACGGGTCCGATGCGCACGCGGCGCAATTTCTCCACCAGGAAGCCCAGATGCTTGAACATGAGCCGGATCTGGTTGTTGCGCCCCTCGAAAAGCCGCACCTCGTACCAGGGATTGTTGGCGGCGTGAATCAGCTTCAGCCCCGCGGCCAGGGTGCGCCGCCCGGAAATCGGGAGTCCCGTGCGGAACTGCTGCTCCTGATCGCTGCTGAGCGTTCCGTTTACCTTAACCACGTAGGTCTTGGGCAGGTGGGTTGAGGCGGAGGTGATCGCGTTCGCCACGTCTCCATCGTTTGTCAGCAGCAGCAGCCCTTCGCTGTGGTAGTCGAGCCGGCCCACCGGGTATACCCGCTCCTTGACGCCCCGCAGCAAGTCCATTACCGTCGCCCGCCCTTCCGGGTCGCTGACCGTGGTTACGGTGCTGTCGGGCTTGTGGAGGACGATATAAATGAGTTGTTTTGGGGCACGAATCAGGCGCCCGTCCACCTTGATATGATCGCGCTCGAGGTCGGCCTTGGAGCCCAGTTCGGTGATGGTCGACCCGTTGACGGTGACGCGGCCCTCCACGATAAACTGCTCCGCCTGCCGCCGCGAGGCGATTCCAGCGTGGGCCAGTATCTTCTGAAGGCGCTCCTCGGCCATCAGTTCTCCTCGCCCGGTGAGGATCCGGCCGGAGCAGGCTCCGGCTCCAACGCCGCCACGGGCTCAGGCTCGGGCGCGGCACTCGGCGGGGCCGCTTCGGCCGCCGGACCCTCGGCTGGCGGCGGCTCGGGTTCGCTCAACGCCATCCGGCGGATCTCCTCGAATTCCTTGAGGGAAGGCAACTCGGACAGGTCTTTGAGTCCGAACTGAACCATGAAGTCCCGCGTGGTCTTATAAAGAATCGGTTTGCCGATAACGTTCTTTCGGCCGGCCACTGCGATCAACTTGCGGTCGAGCAGCGTTTTCAGCACGCCGGCCCCCTGCACCCCGCGGATCTCCATGATTTCCGGGGCGGTGACAGGCTGCTTGTAAGCAATCACCGCCAGCGTTTCAAGCGCCGGGAGCGACAGTTTCAGCGGCGGCTTCAGGCTCTTGACGAAGCTTCGGACGGCGTCGTGGTGTTCCGCCTTGGTCGCCATTTTGTAGCCCCCGGCGACCTCGCGGATCGTCACCCCGTGCTCCGGCTTCTCGAACTCGGCCATGAGCTGAAGCATGAGGCTCTCGATCCGCTCCGCCGGCTGCTCGAGGGCAGTGGCGAGTTGCAGAATCGTCAGCGGCTCCTCGGCCACGTAGACGATGGCTTCGAGTACTGCCCGCAAAGTGGGGTCCTCGACCTGATTCCCGGCCTGGTTCTCGGCCGGTTCGCGGCTGCCCAGAAGTTCTTCGAATTGCACGGACTCCTGCGCCGGCGGATTGTCTCCCGCGGCCTCCGGCGGGCCCTCGTTCGTCGCCGTGTTCTGGGGTTCTGGCTCCTCGATTTCCATCAGAGATAGTCTTTTTCAATCGCCGCGATGGGCTGGTCGGATGCAAACACGGCATCGAAGTTGCCGTGCCGCTGAAGGGCGATCTCGCCGAATAAGTCCTTTTGTGTCACTACCACAGCCTGCATGCGGACCATCTCCAGCACGGCCAGGAACAGGGCCACCATGGCGCGCCGCGTGCGCTGCTGCTCGAAGATCCGCAGAATGAAGACCGGCTGCTCGGGGGATGCCCCGAGAAACTGCTCCTTCAGGTAACGGATCATATCGGAAACGGTGACATCCGCCGATTCCACCTCATAGACGGGACGGTTTTTGGCGCGATCGAGAAGGTCGCCGAAGGCCTTCACCAGGTCGAACAGCGTGATCGCCAGGCCGGGATCGTCGTCCTCCGTGACGAAGGCCTTGATCTGCGGGTTCGACCACACGTTTTCTTCGATTAACCGCTTTTGTTGCAACATTTCGGCGGCGTTCTTGAAGCGCTCGTGCTCGAGCAGGCGGTCCACCAGTTCCTGCCGGGGATCGTCGGCCCCATCGCCGGCCGTCTCGAGGGCCGGATCGCGGGGAAGCAGCATTTTCGACTTGATGTGAATCAGCGTTGCGGCCATGTAGACAAATTCGGCACCGAGGTCGATATCCATCTCTCTCGCCTTGTCCATGTACGCCAGGTACTGTGAGGTGATAGTGGCGATCGGGATGTCCTTGATGTCGATCTGCTGCTTGCGGATCAGGTCCAGAAGGAGGTCGAGCGGGCCGTCGTAATGTTCCAAATGGACGTTGAGAGGCGAGGACACCGTCCTTCACGATAACACGCCCCGGGCACCCCTCCCCCGCCCGTCCGGGCAGTCTGTCCAGACGCTGTTTACCCATTGAAAACAATAGCCAAATACGATTGACAAGGGAGTGGCAAGCATGCGGAAATAAAGTATCTCCAGGTTTCCATAGCCGATTTTTCCCGGTAGGGCATAACCTTTGGGAATTTTGCGGCGTCATTTTGTTGAACCGAAAAAGTCACCGTTGTTGAGACGGGGCCTACTCAGGCTGGAAGGGTTTTACATGTCGACTATGAGCAGCGCGCCCGCGCCGAATCCCGGCGGGCCACAAATTTCTCCTAATCAACCAGCTCCCGGGCCGGCAATTGTTCCGCCGCGGCAACCCGCCAAGCGGAAACGGGCCCTTTGGGGCATCATGCTGGTTTTGTTGGGAGCGGCCGGGGCCGCGGCATACTACATGAATCAGCAGAGTGCGCTCACCACGGGTGGTGGCGCTGCGGTTTCCGTTCCGACGATAACCGTCTCACTCGGCCAGGTTAACCGTACCATCCGGGTGAACGGCACCATCGGCGCGCAGAAATTCGTCGCCTTGACGGCTCCGCGCATCCGGGGTAGCCGGACCGGTCTCAACCGTGGCGGCGACGGCGGCAGCATGGGCGGCGGACGCGGCGGCCCGGGCGGCGGCGGTGGCGGTGGTGGCATGCAGGGCGGCGGACGCGACATGGGCGGCGGCGGCGGGCCTCAGAACGATTTCAGCCTGGTGTTGCTGCACCTCGCCAGTCCGGGCGCCAAGGTGAAGACGGGCGACGAGGTGGCGCAGTTCGATCCGCAGCTTCAGAAGGAGCGGCTGGACGACTATCGCGACTCGCTGATCAGTCAGGAAAATACCGTTCGGAAGCAACTCGCCAACCTGGTTGCCCAGCGCGAGTCGCAGGAACAGCAGATCCGCAGCACCAAGGCGGAGTGGGACCGCGCGCTGCTCGACGTCAAGGCCTCTGAAGTCCGGTCGGTGATCGACAAGGAGAAGTACAAGCTCTCCGCGGAAGAAGCGGAGCTTCGCTACAAGCAGCTTCTCAAGCAGCTCGACCTGGTGGACGAATCGCAGCGTGCTTCGGTCCGCTCGGCGGAACTCACCCGCGAATCTTCGCGCCTCGAACTGGAGCGGACCGCCGGCAATGTATCGAGGATGACCATCAAGACTCCGATGGACGGCATCGTGGTCATGCAGAGCATCGTGCGCAACGGCGAATTCGGACAGATCCGGGAAGGCGACCAGGTTGCCGCCGGCCAGCCGTTTATGCAGATTGTGGATCCGACCTCGATGGTTCTGAACGCAACCGTGAACCAGGTGGATGCCGAAAAGCTGCGGCTTGGCATGAAGGCCACGGTCCGGCTGGACGCTTATTCGGACATCCGCATGCCGGCGGTGGTCGAAGGTATCGGCGCCATGGCTAAGATCAGCACCTTCCGTGCCGGCTATGTCAGCCAGATTCCGATCCGCGTCAAGATTCTCAAATCCGATACGCGCATGATCCCGGATCTTACGGGAAGCGCCGAAATCGTTCTGGATACGGCCCTCGATACGATCGTTGCGCCGCGCCAAGCCGTATTCCAGGAGGCCGACGGCCAGTACGTATTCGTAAAAGGTCCGGAGGGTTGGGCCCGCAGGAAGGTGGACCTCGGACTTTCCAGCTTTACCGCGGTAGGCGTCCGTTCGGGCCTCCAAAAGGGCGATGTGATCGCCCTCCGGCGGCCGTTGTAAACGGTGCGCAGCCTGTAGTGGTTGCAATCATTTTGGTAGGAGAACTATGTCATCGAAAGACGTAAAACCCAAAACTCGTTTGGGTAAGTCGCACCCGGGCCGGTTCAAGGCGATTGTCTGGACTCTGACGCTGCTGGTGGGCGGCGGCGGCGTGTATGCGGCCTACAAGTACACCGGGACCACGGAGGTAGAAGTCGCCGTGGCGCGGGCGCGTAAGGCGGACTTCGTGATCAGCGTCCGGACTCGCGGCGCCATTCGCAGCGCCAAGTCGATTATTCTTTCGGCGCCTCCCGCTCCGGGATTGCGGATCGTCAAGTTGGCGGCCAATGGCAGCACGGTCCACAAGGGCGACGTCATCGTGGAGTTCGACGGCTCCAGCCAGGATATGTTGCTCCTGAGCCGCCGCAACAACGTGCAGAACCAGGAAAACCAGATCATCCAGCAGAGGGCGCAGCAGCGAATGTCGCAAGAATCGGATTCCATGGACAAGACGGAATCCGAATACGCGCTCGAGCGCGCCAAGCTGGACGCCAGCAAGGCGGAAGTGGTGTCGGCCATCGAGGGCGAGAAGTCGCGCATCCAGGTTGGCGTTTCCGAGGGCAGCCTGCAGCGGATCAAGGCCGTCATCAACGCCCACGAAGTGGGCTACGAAGCGGACCTGAACCGCCTCACGCAGAACCGCGATAAGGCCTACCGCGATCTCAAGACCACCGAAGGCTACCTCTCGATGATGCAGTTGAAGGCTCCGGTGGACGGCATCGTCAATGTGCTTTCGAACTTCCGTTCGCAGGGTCAGTTCGGGCAGAACCAGCCGCCTTATAAAGAAGGCGACAACGTGTTCACGGGTGCGGCCATCGTCGAAATTCCGGACCTGTCCGAGATGTACATCGAGTTGAAGCTCGAAGAGGTAGACCGCGGCAAGCTCGAACTCGGGCAACAGGTCAAGATTCGCGTGGATGCTATCCCGGACAAGGAATTCCTGGCCCAGATCGATTACATCAGCCCTATCGCAAACCTGGTGTTTCGCGGAGGGCAGCAGTCGGAGAAGACTTTCCCGGCTCGCGCCACGCTGAAGAACCTGGATCCGCGGCTGCGTCCTGGCATGAGTTCCACGGCGGAAGTAATCATCGAAAAGGACGTCAACCAGTTGCTCATTCCCACCCGCGCCAGTTTCGACCGGGGCGGCAAGCCGGCCGTCTATGTGCAAGTGGGCAAGAACTTCGTCATCCGGCCGATCCAGGTCGGTAAGAAAAACGAAGAAGACATCATCGTGAAGAGCGGGTTGAACGAAGGCGAGATCGTCACGCTGGAGAACCCAGCGGATGCCGCGAAAAGGGCGAAAAAGAAGTTCTAGCCGTCGGGAGATTGATCTGAAATGAAGAAAGTAATTGTTCGAATCATTCTGCTGGGGGCCCTCGGTACGGGCGGCTGGTACGGCTACAAATACTACAAGAACCTGCCGTCCCGTCAGGACACCTCGCCTACCACCAAGGTGCAGCGCAGCGACGTGATCATCCGGGCGTTCTCGCGCGGCGAACTGCGCGCGGTCCGCTCGCAGATTCTGTATGCGCCCAACCTGAACGGTACGGTGCAGGTAACCGCCCTGGCGCCGGTCGGCGCGCTGGCGCGGGAAAAGGATCTGATCGTCGAGTATGACGATTCCGAACGCATAGCAGCGCTCGAGGAAGTCCAGCTCAATGTGCAGTCCACAGACGAGCAGATCAAGCGGGCCAAGGCGGAGCAGGCGATCCAGGACAGCAAGGACCAGGTCAACCTGCTGCGCGCCAAGTACGACGTTCGGCGCGCCGAACTCGAGGTCAAAAAGGCGGACGTCACGGCGGAAATCGACCGTAAGAAGAACGTCCTGAACCTGGAAGCCGCACGTCAGGCGCTGCTGCAGACCGAGACCGACATTGCGGCGCAAAAGGAGACGGCGCAATCGCAGTTGAACCAGTTGAACCTGAACCGGCAGCGCAACCTCCAGGAAGTGCAGCGCGAACTGGGCCGTATCGCGGAAACGCGGGCGCTGGCGCCGATCACAGGTCTGGTCAGCATCCGTCAGAACCGCGCCGGGAACGTGAATTTCGGCCAGCAGGTTCCCGACATTCGCGAAGGCGACACGCTCCAGCCCGGAATGCCCGTTGCCGAACTGCTCGATCTTTCCGAACTCGAGGTTTGGACCAAGATCGGCGAGCTTGATCGCGCCAACCTCCAGGAAGGGCAGGAAGCCCTGTTGCAGCTCGACGCCATTCCGGAAAAGCGGTTCCACGGCAAGATCAAGGCGATGAGCGGCACGGCCTCGGCCGACGTCTACTCGGGCGATCCCTCCAAGAAATTCGACGTTGTCTTCTCGATCGATATGCGCGAGTTGCTGACCGGGCTGAAGATGAAGCCGGCGGATATCGAACGGATCATGGCAACGGCCGCGGCTAATGCCAAGAAGCTGGGCAACAATACCGGCTCCAACTTCTTTGCGGCCTTGCAGGGCGGGGACGACCAGCAGGCTGGCGACGCCGGCCAGGACGATAACGGCGGCGGGCGCGGCGGTAATGGCGGCGGGCGCCAGCGCGGGCAGGGCGGCCAGGGCGGCGATCAGGCTGCCGGCGGCGGACGGCAGCGCGGCCAGGGCGGCCAGAATGGCGATCAGGCTGCGGGCGGCGGACGCCAAGGCGGCCAGGGTGGCCAAGGCGGCGATCAGGCCGCCGGCGGACGCGGCGGGCGCAATTTCGGCAACATGTCCGAGGAAGATCGCGCCAAACTGACCGAGCTCCGGACCAAGATGCAGAATGCCACCGGCGAGGATCGCGACAAGCTCATGCAAGAGATGCAAGCCATGATGCAGCGCGCCGGAATCGGCGGGCGCGGCGGACGCGGCGGTGAAGGCCAGGCCCAGGGCGGAGAAGCAGCCGGCGGTTTCGGCGGCCGGCAGCGCGGCCAGGGCGGCCAGGGCGGCGGTCAGGCCGCGGGCGGCGGACGCGGCGGCGACGCCGGTGGATTCCCGGGTGGCGCGAATCCGATCAGGTTCGGCGGACGCACCACCGGCGGGTTCACCGAAGAAGAACGTAAGAACGCAAAGCTGCCGCTGCCTCCCGAGCAGGATTCCGACGTGCAGACGCTGCTGCGTCCCGGGCTGCTCGCCGATGTAGAGATCATCGTCGAGAGGATCCCGAATGCACTGCACCTGCCGGCAACGGCGATCTTCGAAAAAGGCGGCCAGCCCACGGTGTTCGTGAAGACTGGCAAAAGGTTTGAGCCTCGCACCGTGCAGATCGTAAAGCGCAGCGAGTCGACCATGGTGCTGTCCGGCGGCGTGCAGCCCGGCGAAGTGGTCTCCCTGGTGGATCCCACCAAGGATCCGAACAGTGTCAAGAAGAGCGACAGCAAGTCCGGCGGCAGCGGCGGCGCAATGGGCGTCATGCCCGCGGGGAAGTAATCACATGGGTATTTCACACATCATTCCAGAACTGAAGATGGGGCTGGCAAGCCTCTTCGCCCACAAACTGCGGAGCCTGCTGACGATGCTCGGCATGATCTTCGGTGTGGGCGCAGTGGTAGCCATGCTCTCCATCACCGAGGGCGCGCAGAAAGAGATGATGAGTTTCATCGACCAGCTCGGTGTGAACAACATCATTGTGGAAGCGCGCGAAGCGGTAGACCGGAACGAGCTGCAGCTGGTACGGACGACCTCCCCCGGCCTGACATTCCGGGACTTTCGCGCGATCGCGGAGAACGTTTCCGGCCTCGTGGCTATATCCCCGCGGAAGCGCTTCAAACCCCAGAAGGTACTGCCAAAAACGAACCAGGAACAGCCCCAGCTTATCGGCGTGCTGCCGAACTTCGTGGAGATCAACAGCCTGAAGCTGATTTCCGGCCGTTTCTTCACCGACGAGGAGAACAACGCCTCCGCCCCGGTGTGCGTACTGGGCGAAACCGCCAAGGTCAATCTTCTCGGCTACGACGATGCTGTCGGCAAGTTCGTGAAAGTGAACGATACCTGGCTCCAGGTGATCGGCGTCCTGACGCCGTCCGCCGGCGGCGGTGACGCCGAGGTGGCGGCGGCCAGCGGCAACCGCAACAATATGGTGATCTCGCCCCTCAATACGGTGATGCGCCGGTTTGAGGACAACACCAGCTTTCTGAAGGATGAGATCGACGGCATCTATATGAAGGTTGGCACCGGCGTCGATTCCATCGAAACCTCCGACGTGGTGCGCGCGATTCTCGCCACCACCCACAAGGACGCGGGCGACTTCGACATCATCGTGCCGGCCGGCCTGCTCGAGCAGAGGCAGCAGACGCAGTTCATCTTCAAGATCGTCATGATCTGTATCGCCGGTATCTCGCTCCTGGTCGGCGGCATCGGCATTATGAACATCATGCTGGCCACGGTTCTCGAAAGAACCCGTGAGATCGGCATCCGCCGCGCTATCGGTGCACGGCAGGCCGACATCGTGCGTCAGTTCATGACGGAGGCCGTCCTGATTTCGATCGTCGGCGGATTGATCGGCATTGTTTTCGGTTTTTCGCTCTCGCGAATCATTTCCGGGGTCGCCGGTTGGTCCACGGTTGTAACCACATCGTCTATTGTTGTCGCCTTTGGTGTATCGGTGTTTATTGGCCTGTTGTTTGGAATTTACCCGGCCGTTCAGGCCGCAAAACTGGATCCCATCGAGGCGATTCGCTACGAGTAAAATTATGCTGTTCAGAACTTTAGTTGCAGGCACCGTTTTGACGACCGGCGCGTTTGCGCAGCTGTCGTCCTTCCCCAAGCCGCAGTACTTTCGCGAGACGATCTTCCGCAAACCGGAAGCCAAGGTCGAACTCAAGGATCCGGTCCGCCTCAAGGATTTTGTCGTGGGCGACAAGCTGGAACTGTCGCTCAAGAGCTACCTGGAGCTGGTAATGTCGAATAACACCAACATCCAGATCCAGATGCTCTCGATCGAGACGCCCAAGAACGCCATCCAGCGCGCGTACGGGGCGTGGGATCCGACGGGCACGGCCAGCTTCACGAGCCAGCGGAGCAAGCGCGTGCCGACGAACGTAACGGACGGCGCGCGAGACGTTTCCTCCAGTCTGAGCCAGCCGTTCTCCGCGCAAGTGCGCCAGACGCTCGACACCGGTACGCAGTACACCGCTCAGTTCGGGGCCGCCAAGAGTGCGTCGAACAATTCGCTGAACAGCTTCAATCCGCAGATTTCCTCCAACATTCAGTTGGATGTCACCCAGCCGCTGCTTCGTGGCCGGGGCCGGTTCGTGAACCGGATCCAGCTCATGACCGCCCGGAGCAACCTGCGGATTTCCGAATACAACCTGCGCCAGACGCTGACCAACGTGGTTCAGCAGGCTGAGAACGCCTACTGGGCCGTGATTCAGGCCAGCGCCAGCCTGAAAGTTGCGGAGGGGGCGCGCAAGGTGGCTTCCGATTACCTCGATTACATGCAAAAACAGCTCGATCTGGGAGCCCTGTCGCCTCTGGACATCTATAATCCCCAGACCCAGCTCGCCTCAGCCGACCTGAATCTGGCCAACGCCCGGTTTAACCTGTTGACGGCGGAAGACGCGCTGCGCCTGCAAATCGGGGCGGATCTCGATCCCGACGTCCGCAAGCTGCCCCTGGTTCTCACCGAAACAGTGGACATCGCGAACATCGATGCCCTGAGTTTCGATTCCGAGGAGACGGTGGCCAAGGCCATCGCGAACCGGCCCGATCTCAAGGCGACCGCCATGCGGCTCGACAACGACGACCTCAGCATCGCCAACGCCCGCAACGGCTTGCTGCCGCAACTGAACCTGACGGGCCGCTACACCAGTAATGGTATCGGCGGCACCTACATTCAGCGCACGACGAGCGGATTCGACCCGACGCCGATCCTGAACGTCATCCCCGGCGGTTTCAGCGACGCCTTGAGCCAGATGTTCGGGTTCAACTACCCGACCTACCAGGTCGGCCTCACGCTCAACCTTCCGCTCAAGTCGCGGGTGGCCGCCATGCAGTTGGCTGACGCGCTGGTCTCCAAGAAGCAGGATGCGTTGAACCTTCGCAATAGCCAGCAGAACGTCCGCCTCTCGGTTCTCCAGGCCATCACCAACGTGAACGGTTCCAAGGAGCAGCTCAAGCTGGCCCGCACTCAGGAGCACTTCGCACAGTTGAACCTGGACGCCATGAATCAGAAGTACGCGCTCGGCACGGAAATCCCGACCAACGTGATCCGCGCCCAGCAGGACCTGACGCAGGCTCAGAACTCGGTGGTGCAGCAGCAGGTTTCGTTGCGGCGCAACATGACCACGCTGCTCACGCAGACCGGCGAGCTGCTCGACGAGCGCGGCATCGTCATCCAATAGCCGGGTGCGGCGCGGCTTGCCTCCCGGCCTGCCCGCCCTGTAGCCTGTAAGGCGACGGGACGACATGGACCGGACGCAGGTACTCTTTGTCGCGCTGCTGCTGGCGGCCATCTTCGGCCTTTTGATAACTCCGGCCCGGATCGGGCTCAGGGATCTGCTTCACGGCAGACCCGGGCTGATCCGGGCCGTACCTTTTTTGCTGACCGGAATCTTCGCCGCCGCCGCGCTGCTTGCCGGCGCCCTTACCACTCGGCTCATCCTGATGGTTCTGGCATACACGGCCGCTCCCGTGATTTGCGCCGCCCGGGCGGGTTCCGGATTCCCGAAGCGGCCCGGCTGGCTCGATTTTGCCGTTATTCTCCTGCTGTGGCTGCCGCTCGAGTTTGCGGCGGGAGCGGCCGGGGTGCCGCGGGCGGCCCAGGGCTTTCTGCACAGCGTGGCGTACGGTATCGCGATCCTGCTCGGGCTGATCGTCTTCACCGGCTACCGCTCCTTCGAAGGGTTGAAGTACAACCTGCCGTCCGCCGTGCGGGACATCCGCCTTCCGCTGGCCGCTTTCCTCCTGCTGGCGCCTGTCCTGGCGGCGCTCGGAATCGCGATCGGCTTCCTGCCCGCCCCGCACTGGCCGGTAAGAACCGCGGGAACGATGGCCGGAGCATTGGGCATTATCTTCGCCGGCACTGCGCTGCCCGAGGAAATCCTGTTCCGTTCGCTGCTCCAGAACCTGCTCATGCTGCGTTTCGGAGCTACCACCTCCGTGCTGGTGGTGTCGAGCGTGATCTTCGGCGCGGCCCACCTCGATAACGGCCCGCAGGCCCTTCCGAACTGGCGATACATGATTCTGGCCACCATCGCCGGGTATGCGTACGGCCGGGTTTTCCAGAAATCCGGGACCGTGGTTTCCTCCGCCCTGCTCCACACCCTGGTGGACTGGACCAAGCACTTCTTTTTCTGATGCGCAGGCATGGGGATGCTGTCCTGCGGGTTCATGCTGGATACCACCCGGCCGATCCGGTTCGAAGACGCGATGCTGGCGTGGATCGCGTACGTCCCCTGGGGCCTCTTCCAGCAATACCTGATGAACGGGTACTTCCTGAAGCGTTTCGAGGGGGTCCTTTCCCCCCGTGCGGCGTTGTTGGTCACGGCGGCGCTGTTCGCCGGAGTTCACACGCCAAACTGGTTCCTGATGGCGGTGGGCCTCCTCGCAGGCTGGGCCAGTGTCTATATCTATCGGAGACACAAGAACTTATATTTCCTGGGGCTGGCCCACGGGACAATTGGGTTTGTTTTGTTCCTTGTAGTTCCGGACCGAATCAGCCACCATCTGGCGGTCGGTCCCGGCTGGTTTCGGTACTGACGGATACGCCCCACAACCGATCAGGGTGTCCCAGAAGCGGACACCGGAGTTTTTGTCCTATCCAATCTTTCTCTTTGAACGTCATAGTGTTACGCGAAAAATGCAAGTGGCAGGCGCCGTGCGATTCCCATGCGGGTAGCAAAATGGATATACCACGCAAGGACGCGAGCAAAAAGAAGATGATCCGGTTGATCGTCACCATCGTTGTAGTGGTGGCGGCCGGGGTCGGAGTGACCATGGGGCTCGCGAGGCTGAAGCCTGCGGCGCCCGGAGTCGATATGTCCACGCTGTGGCCGGATACGGTCCGGCGCGGGCCTATGCTGCGCGAGGTTCACGGGCTCGGGACGTTGGTTCCCGAAGATACCATGTTGATCACGGCGCGCACCGACGGCCGCGTGGAACGCATCCTGATCCGGCCGGGTACCCCTGTCAGGGCGGAATCGGTGGTCATGATCCTGACCAGCCCGGAGCTCGAAACCCAGTTGTTGACTGCAGAGTTCAATCTCAAGGCGGCGGAAGCGGACTACGCCAACCTGAAGGTCACGCTCGAGAAGGCGTACCTCGACATGCAGGCTCAGGCGGCACAGGTCGGCGCGGATGCCACTACCTCGCGGCTGGAAGCCGACCGCGACGCGGCCCTGGCGAAGGAAAGCCTGCTGCCGAACGTGGACGCCAAGATTTCGGAGACCAAGGCCGCCCAGTTGAACGAGCGCTTCGAGCTCGAGAAGCGGCGCCTGGCCATGCACTCGGCGGCAGAAAAGGCCCAGTTGGACGCGCAGCAGGTGAAGGTGGAACAGTTGCGCGCCGAACTGAACCTGAAGAAGGCGCAGGTGGATCAACTCAAGATTCGGGCCGGCTTTGACGGCATGTTGCAGGCGCTGCCCCCACCCCTGACCCCGGTGGAAGAGGGCCAGCGCGTGGCCGCGGGCACCCCGCTCGGCAAGGTCGCGCAGCCCTCCAAGCTCAAGGCCGAGCTGAAGATCGCCGAAACGCAGGTGAAGGACATCGCGATCGGGCAGTACGCCACCATCGATACGCGCCTGGCCGGCGGCGGGTCGAGCGGCATCATCGAAGGGCGCGTTGCGCGAATCGACCCCAGCATTTTGAACGGCACGGTCACGGTGGATGTGGCGCTCAAGGGTCAACTGCCGCCCGGCGCCCGGCCGGACCTGAGCGTGGACGGCAACATCCAGCTCGAAAAACTGGACGACGTGGTCTTCGTCGGCCGCCCGGTCTTCGGCCAGCAGGACGGCACCGTGCAGCTCTTCAAGGTGGAGCCGGACGGCAAGTACGCCAACAAAACAAAAGTGACTTTCGGACGAAGTTCGGTGAGCACTATCGAGGTGAAGGACGGTCTTCAGGTAGGAGACAAGGTGATCCTTTCCGACATGTCCGCCTACGACAGCTACGACCGGATTAAGTTGAACTAACGTTTCGCGATCTTCGTACACAGGAGCAATGACCATGGAAAACGGCTCTCAATCCCTGATCCGACTGGATAACGTCAGCAAAGTGTTCGTGACGGACGAAGTGGAAACGCACGCGCTCTCGGGCATCCACTTCGATGTCAAGAAAGGAGAATACCTGTCGATTGCGGGGCCGTCCGGCTGCGGCAAGTCGACCCTCCTGGCGATCCTGGGACTTCTGGACACGCCCAGCGACGGCACGTATTACCTGAACGGCAAGCCCGTGACGGGGCTCAAGCTCTCCGAGCGCGCCCGCATTCGGAACCGCGAGATCGGGTTCATTTTTCAGGCGTTCAACTTAATCGGCGACCTCACCGTCTACGAGAACGTGGAATTGCCGTTGACTTATCGCGGCATGCCGTCTTCGGAACGGAAGCGCCGTGTGCAGGAAGCTCTGGAGCGGGTGGGGATGTCGCACCGCATGAAGCACTACCCCTCGCAGCTTTCGGGCGGCCAACAGCAGCGTGTGGCAGTGGCGCGCGCCTTGAGCGGGGATCCGCTGATCCTGCTCGCCGATGAGCCTACCGGCAACCTGGATTCGGCCAACGGCGAGGCAGTGATGAACCTGCTGCGGGAACTGCACTCGCAGGGGTCGACCGTTTGCATGGTGACGCACGACCCGCGGTACGCGGAGTTTGCCGACCGGACCATCCGCCTGTTCGACGGCCGCATCGTCGAAGAGAGCACGGAAGCCATGAAGCAATAGTCGAAGGGGGAATCCGGCCGTGGGGCGGCCGGCGGCCAACGGGTTGCGGTAGGAGGGGGGAAACGCGATGTCGGGAATGGTGGCAGGAATCAGCCGGGTTGCCGTGCTGGCGGTATGTGCCGGAGCCAGTTTGTCCGCGTATGTGGTCGGAGTTCCCCAGGCGGAATTCCGTCAGACCTACGCATTGAACCCGAACGGGCGGGTGGTGGTCCACAACCTCTACGGCGACGTGCGGATCATTGCATGGGACCGGGACGAGGTGCAGGTTCTGGCGGTGAAGAAGTCGCGCGACGCACGACGACTGAACGACGCCCGGATCGTTGTGGCCTCCGCCGAGGATTCGCTCACCATTTCCACGCAATACGCAGGGGCGGACGCCGAACATCCGGCTTCGGTGGACTACCGCATCATGGTCCCGCGCGCCGTGAACCTCGAGAACGTCCGGCTGATGAACGGGGTTCTGTGGATTACCGGCGTGGCCGGGCCGGTGAAAGCCTTCTCGGTCAATGGCAGCATCAAGGCGGAGAAACTCGCGGGGCAGGCTGACCTGTCCACGGTCAACGGGCAGGTGGACGCCGATTTCGAACAGATCAGCGCCGATAATCCGATTCTGCTGAAATCGGTGAACGGGCCCATCCGGCTCTCCATCCCAAGCGGGTCGGGCGCCTGCGTAGACGCGCGCAATCGCAGCGGCGGGATCGATTCGGAATTCGGGCGCACTGTCCGCGAGGCCAACGGAAACCGGCTGCGGACGGTGGTGCGCAGCGGCGGCCCCCGAATTCAGTTACATAATGTGAATGGCGGCATTTCCATACGGGCCGCGATGAACAAGGGCGAGCGTCCCTGGTCGTAGGGCCGGCAGGCCCGGCGTCTCCGGGCGGGGACGCCAGGACAAATCATGATCACACTTCGCAACGTAGAGAAGTTCTACGAAGGCGGCTATGGACGGAGTTATGTCCTGCGCCGCATCAACGTCGATATCCGGGAAGGTGAGTTTGTTACGATCATGGGGCCGTCCGGGGCCGGGAAGTCCACGCTGCTGAGCATCCTGGGGATGCTGGACGGCGCCTGGACGGGCGAATTCGAGTTCTTCGGCCACCAGGTCCAGCGCATGAAGCCCAAGGACCGGGTGGAGTTGAACAAGAAATACATCGGGTTCGTTTTTCAGAGCTATCACCTGATCGACAACCTGACCGTATACGAGAACCTGGATATCCCCTTGTCGTACCGGAATATCAAAGGATCCGAGCGCGCGGCCATGGTGTGCGACGCCCTGGACCGGTTTCACATTGTAGGAAAACGCGACTTGTACCCGAGCCAGCTCTCCGGCGGACAGCAGCAACTGGTGGCCGTGGCGCGCGCCGTGATCGCGAATCCCAAGCTGATTCTGGCCGACGAACCCACCGGCAACCTGCACTCGAGCCAGGGCAAAGAGATCATGGAACTCTTCAAGCGCTTGAACGACGAGGGCGCCACCATCGTGCAGGTGACGCATTCCGAAGCCAACGCCGCCTACAGCCACCGCGTGGTCCAACTGGCGGACGGCTGGGTCGTGAGCGGGGGCGCCGAGGAAGCCAAGGTCGGCTAAGGGCGCAGGACCGCCGATGCTACAATAAGCCTTCGCCATGCAAGTACTCCAGGCGGGGCAGCATAAGTTCATTTACCTCGAGCTTCAACCCGAAATGGTTACGAAGATCGCGCGCGACGCGGGCTTCGAAACCCGGGCGAAGGACGGGTCGCGCATCATCCAACTGGACTTGAGCACGCCCGGCACCGAGGCGCCGCTGCTGCTTTTCGATGCCGCCGATCCGGCCAACCTGGGGTGGTTCTCGCGCTGCCAGTTTTACGTGGATGGCCGCTCGGGAGCCGTGATGCAGACGCCGATGACGCTGGCGAACAAGCGCGACCGCGGCGGCAAGGCGCATCGCAATTCCGTCCGCCTGGGCATTTCCAAGGAACTTCCCGCCAACTTCCGCCTGCCCGGACGCCAGCCGTTGAACGAACAGACGTTCTACGCACTGCTCTTCACGTTTCTGAACGCCCTGATGAAGACCGGTGTGGCAGTTTGCGGCAATGGTGTCGTCCAGCCTCTGGCCGGACGTACGGAAAGCGTGGGTTCCCGCAATTAGTTGTGAGCGGCGGCACCCGCCCCGGTACCGTTTTGCGAAACGAACCCAATTCACAGTGAATCGATAGGTCTGAGGCTCCACGGGAAGACCGATTTCGGGGGGAACGGCCTTTTCCGGCGCCTCGTATTCGGCCGGCTCTTCGGGGCCGGCTTTTTTGTGCCGCGGAAAGCACCACCCGGCCGGGGTAAGATAGCTTTAGCGGTTTCCTGTTCATGAAGACGGCTGCACGGGTGTTTTCGACCATCAGCGGGGTTCCGGTCCGGGAGCTTTACGGACCGGAGGATTTGCGGGACCTCGACCGCGCCCGCGATCTGGGGGAACCTGGCGAATTTCCCTACACCCGCGGCATTCATCGCGACATGTATCGCTCCCGGCTCTGGACCATGCGCCAGTTTTCCGGGTTCGCGACGCCGGAAGAAACCAACCGCCGGTACCTCTATCTGCTGGAGCAGGGGCAAACCGGGCTCTCGGTGGCCTTCGACCTTCCGACCCTCATGGGCTACGATGCCGACCACGTCATGAGCGAGGGCGAAGTGGGCAAATGCGGCGCCTCGGTCTGCTCGCTCGAAGACATGGAGATTCTGTTCCGCGGCATACCGCTCGACCAGGTCACCGTGTCCATGACCATCAACTCGCCGGCGGCGGTGCTGTGGGCCATGTACCTGGCGGTGGGGGAGCAGCAGGGGGTGCCCATGGACCGGCTCTCGGGCACGCTCCAGAACGACATCCTCAAGGAATACATCGCGCAGAAGGAGTACATCTTTCCGCCGCAGCCCTCGATGCGGCTGGTGACCGACACCATTGAGTTCGGCACGCGGTACACGCCCCGCTTCAACCCGATCTCGATCAGCGGGTATCACATCCGGGAAGCCGGGTCCACCGCGGTGCAGGAACTGGCGTTCACGCTGCGGGATGGCATCGAATATGTGGATTGGGGCCTCAGGCGCGGGCTGGCGATCGACGATTTCGCGCCGCGGCTGAGCTTCTTTTTCAACGCCCACAGCGACTTCTTCGAAGAAATCGCCAAATACCGCGCGGCGCGGAAGATCTGGGCCTACGTCATGCGCGACCGTTACGGCGCCCAGGCCGAACGCAGCCTGAAGTTGCGGTTCCACGCGCAGACTGCCGGCTGCTCGCTAACTTGGCAGCAGCCCTACAACAACGTGGTGCGGACGGCTTTGCAGGCGCTCTCGGCGGTGCTGGGCGGGGCGCAGTCCTTGCATACCAATTCGCTCGACGAGGCCTATGCGCTGCCGAGCGAGCATGCGGTCACGATCGCGCTGCGGACGCAGCAGGTGCTGGCTTACGAGAGCGGCGTGGCGAACACGCCGGATCCACTCGGGGGCAGCTATTTTCTGGAAAAGCTGACGCTCGAGTCCGAGCAGGCGGCCAACGAGTACATCCGGCGGATCGACGGGATGGGCGGCATGATCCCGGCCATCGAAGCCGGCTTCCCGCAGAGCGAGATCGCTGCCGCCAGCTATCGTTACCAGCGGGAACTCGAGAGCGGAGAACGCGTCCAGGTGGGGGTCAACCGGTTCCAGTCCGAAGAGCAGCCGATCGAGCTGCTCCAGATCGACGAATCGGCGGGCCGGCACCAGGTGGAGAAACTGGCGGCGCTTGCGCAAGCGGCGCGATAATGGGGAAGTACAAAAAACGCTGGATGCCCTGAAGCGGGCCGCCGCGGGAACGGTGAATACGATGCCGTTTCTGCTGGATGCGGTGCGGGCATATGCGACGCTGGGCGAGATTTGCGACGCCCTGCGCGGGGTCTTCGGAACGTACCAGGAAACGACGCACCTGTAGAAAATGAACATGTCTCGGCCGATTCGAGTTCTGGTGGCCAAGCCGGGCCTGGACGGGCACGACCGCGGCGCCAAGGTGATCGCACGGGCTTTGCGGGATGCCGGAATGGAAGTGATTTACACCGGGTTGCGCCAGACACCGGAAATGATCGTGAATGCGGCGCTGCAAGAGGACGTGCAGGTGATCGGACTTTCCATCCTCTCCGGCGCGCATAACGCGATCGTGCCGCGGGTGATGGAACTGCTTCACGAAAAGGAGATGGGGGACGTAAAGGTGGTGGTGGGCGGCATTATCCCGGACGAGGACGCCGAAGCCTTGAAGAGCAAAGGCGTCGCCGCGGTCTTCCAGCCCGGGGCGTCGCTCGATTCGATCGTGAGCTTCATCCGTTCGTCGGTGGCGGCCTAGGGTGGCGAAAATCGCGTGCCGCAGGTTCACACCTGTGCACCGGGCACTCGTTGGCGGGCGTTCCCAAGATCCGCTAAAATAATGGCTTACCGGCATTGCGATCAACTTGCTACTGGAATTGCCGTCTTGACTCGATGTCTCCAGATTTGCGCAGCGTGGAAAGGTATGTTTGCATGAAGCTCCGCAGGCGTGTCCGCCTGATGATGGTTTTGGCAGGTCTCTGCGCGGGATGCCTTGCGCCGATGGGGGCGCAGACTCCGCCGCAGACTCCGCCCGCGCAGCCGCCCCAGCAGCCTCCGGCGCGGCAGACTGCTCCGCAGACGCAGCCGCCGCCGCAACGCCCCGCCAATCCGTTCGAGACCGTACCCCAGACGCAGCGGCCGCAAACGCCCCTGCAAACGCCGCCGCCCCCGGCGGAGGCCAAGCCCCAGTTGCAGACTCCTCCGCGTCCGGCCGAAGCACCCAAGCCGGCAGGCGCAGAGGTGATCGAGGCGATCGAATTCCGCGGGGCGCGCCGGGTGCCGCAGGATACGCTGCGCGCCATGATCTTTACCAAGGCGGGCGACGTCCTCAACGAGGACGCCTTGCGCCGCGACTACATGTTGCTGTGGAACTCCGGGCGGTTCGACGACATCCGGCTGGAAACCGAACCGGGGCGGACGGGCGTAATCGTGCGGTTCGAACTGACCGAGCGCCGCGTCATCCGGTCCATCAACTACGAAGGGATCAAATCGGTAACCGTCTCGGAGATTCTGGACCGCTTCAAAGAGCGAAAGGTGGGTCTGTCGGTCGAGTCGCAGTACGACCCGGACAAGGTACAGCGCGCCGCGGTGGCGCTTAAGGATTTTCTGGCGGAGCGCGGGCGGCAGTACGCCACCGTGGAGCCCCAGGTGGAACAGATCCCGCCATCGTCGTTGAAGGTGACGTTCGCGGTGAACGAAGGTCCCAAGGTGAAGGTGGGGAACATCGACGTCGAGGGCAACCAGGCGTACAACGACCGGTGGGTGGAGCGGGCGATGAAGCAGTTGCACCCGATCGGGATTCCGCACTCCATCATTTTTGAGGATCTGTTCGCGAAGACCTACGACCAGGCCAAGCTGGACGAAGACAAACAGCGGATCGCGCAGGCTTACCAGGACGAGGGCTACTTTACGGTGAAGGTGCTGGACGAGACTGTCCGCATCATCCCGAAAGGCGGCCGCGGCTGGCGCCTGCCGCTGATCAAGCCCAACAACCCCGGCATCTACGCGGACGTGAAGATTCCGATCGAGGAAGGGCGGCAATACCACCTCCGTAACGCCAATTTCATGGGCGTGAAGTTCTTCCGCGAGCCATCCCTGCTGCTGAATGTTTTCCGGATGCAGAAGGGCGACATCTTTTCGACCGACAAACTGCGCAAGGGAATTGAAGAGCTGCGCAAGGTTTACGGGCAGTTCGGGTTTATCGATTTCGTGCCTGAGCCGAGCTTCGATCCCATTCCGGGGACGAACGAAATCGATCTGACCATCACCGCGGATGAGGGCAAGCAGTTCTTCGTGCGGCGCATCGATTTCGCCGGCAACACCACCACGCGCGACAAGGTCATCCGGCGCGAACTGCTGCTGGATGAGGGCGATCTGTTCAATAGCCAGTTGTGGGACTACAGCATTCTGCGACTGAACCAGCTCGGCTATTTCGAGATGCTGAAGAAGGAAGACGCGGCGGACCTCAAGCGGAACCCGGGTTCGGACACGGTCGACATCACACTGAAAGTGAAGGAGCGGGGCAAGAACTCGATCGGACTGAACGGCGGCGTCTCCGGAATCGCCGGCAGCTTCATGGGGTTCAACTACTCCACAAATAACTTCCTGGGGCTGGGCGAGACGCTGTCCATCGAGACGCAACTCGGCACGCGCATGCGCGATGTGAGCTTCGGATTCACGGAGCCGTACTTTCTGGACCGCCCGCTGCAACTCGGGTTCGTTTTGTATCTGCGGCGGTTCAACTTCGACCAGGGCCGCGAGGCTTCGATTCTGGCGGGGCAGAACCTGATTCCGCTGTACAACAACCTGGGCTCGCAGAACCTGCTGAATTACGTGCAGAACAGCCATGGATTTTCGCTTTCGGCCAGTTATCCGCTGCGGCGCAGTTTTGCGCGCCTCGGATTGACGTACGGATACGATATTTCCAACGTGGTGACCGAAACCACGGCTGCGCAGAATTATTTCCAGTACATCAATTTCAGCGGCGTAGCGGGGCCGAATTCGCTGAACGGGATTCGTACCAGCCACATCGTGCCGTCGTATTCCTACAATACGGTCAACCATCCGATCACGCCGACGGCAGGCCGCAGCATCTTCGCTTCCCTCGATTTTGCCGGCAGCATTCTGGGCGGCAACGTCAATACCGTGCGACCCACGCTGGACCTCAAGTATTTCAAGGCGGCGCCGTGGCACAGGAGTCACATTCTGGCGTTCCATGGAATGGGGACGACCATCACCGGGTTCGGCGGCAAGTACGTTCCGCCTTACTCGCGGACCTTTATGGGCGGCGAGCAGGACATCCGAGGGTTCGAGATCTGGGGCATCACGCCTATCTCCTATATTCCGTCATCCGCCGGAGTGAACATTCTGAACGCGGATGGCACCCCACGCACCCAGAAGGTGGTGAGCGGCGGACAGATTCAGTTGGCGCCGGTGACCATGAGCATTCCGAGCTATCAGCTCATCACGCCCGGCGGCGACACGCAGTTGCTGGTTAATTTCGAATACCGCATCCCGATCGTCGGGCCGGTCATTCTGGCGCCGTTTGTGGATGCGGGCGTGAACAAGATCCTGCGATCGAACCAGCTCACCATGGAGCCCGGGCGAGTCGGCGACTTGAACCAACTGTTTCCGCAGGCCGGTTTCGACGGCAGGGTGAAGATCGCACCCGGGACGCAAAAGATGCGTGCGTCCACGGGCATCGAGTTGCAAGTGATGCTGCCGGTGGTGAATGCGCCGTTCCGGCTGTATTGGGCCTATAACCCATCGATCGTGCGCCAGTACCTGATTCCGCCGGTGGTGGCGGACCGGGCGTCGTTCCCGAATGCCGCTACGTTTGCCGGGGCGCTGCTGAGTTCCGGTTTGCAGCCTCTGCCTTTCTTCGAGAAGCGGACTGTTTTCCGGTTCACGATCGGCAGGACGTTTTAGCAGTTCCGACAGCCAAAAGGTAGTATCCTCACACTTAGGAGTTTTAAGCTTGACGAAGAATTCTCTCGTGTTTCCCGCCCTCGTTATGGGCCTCGCGGCGCTCGCGCACGCACAGGCGCCCGCCGCGGCGGCTCCCCCTCCAGCGGCTCCTGCCGCGATCCCGAACAAGGTGGCGATCATTAACGTGCAAGGCGCAATCCTGAGCACTGCGGACGGCAAGAAGGCTTCCGCGGAGCTGACGGCGAAGTTCACGCCGAAGCGCTCGGTTCTCGAAAAGAAACAGGCCGACATCCAGACGATGCAGGACCAGCTTCGCAAAGGCGGCGCCACGCTGAGTGAAGATGCGAAGGCCAAGCTGGGTAGGGACATCGAGGCGGCGCAGAAGATCTTACAGCGCGACAGCGAGGATTTCGACGCGGACGTGCAGCAGGAAGAGAACAAGATCATGGGTGACGTCGGCGAAAAGCTGATGGCCGTGATTTCCAAATATTCGCAGCAGAATGGAATTGGCCTGGTGATCAACGTGAGCGATCAGCAGACGCCGGTGTTGTGGGCCGATCCCGCCGTTGACATCACGCAGGAGATCATCCGGCTTTACGACCAGGCGCATCCGCCGCAGGTAGGCCCGGCGCCCGCCGCTGCGAAACCGCCGGCCGGGGCGAAACCGGTTACGCCGCCAGCGACCAAGAAACAGTAACAGGGGCGGGCTTTCGCCTGCCCCTCCCGATTAGGTGTCATGCGGCTGGGAGCTTGATGGCCACCGCCAGTGAGCCCCCGTCCGCTTCGGCAATCCACTTCCCAATGGTCAGCCCGAGTCCCGCTCCAGAGCCGACGCCGTAGCCCGACATGCTCAGGGCTTGCGGTTCGCATACCGCTCGGCGCCGTCGTTTCCTGGACACCTTCCGTCTTCCCGAAGCTGGTTTCAAAACAGATCTCCACCGCCAAGCCTTGACGAGCGCATACTAGTTGTCGCATACTGTATTACGTACAGTATATGGCAGACAGTATTCAGGCAGTGAACCCGGATTTGCTGGACAATCTCAAGCTCGAGCTTCGACGCGGCTGTCTGGTGCTTGCCGTACTCTCCCAGCTTCGCGCCGAACACTACGGTTACACCCTGCGCAGGAGCCTTGCCGATCGCGGCATGGCGATTGACGAGAGCACTCTCTATCCTCTGCTCCGGCGGCTGGAAACTCAGGGCCTGCTGGCGAGCGAATGGCGCGAAGAGGAGAAGCGGAACAAGCGTTTCTACCGCCTGTCGGATGCCGGTCGCGCGATGCTGGAACAACTGCTGGCGGAGTGGGACAGGATCCACTCGTCACTCAATCGAATTCTCGAGGAGTCGCAATGCATCTCTTAAACAATTATCTGCAAGCCGTCGGAAAATACCTGCCGGCGCGGCACCGCGCTGACATCCTGCAGGAGCTCTCGGCCAACCTCACCGCGCAGATCGAAGACCGGGAGGCTGAACTGGACCGAGGTCTGACGGAGGAGGAAATCGCCGCGATTCTCAAGCGGCATGGGCATCCCATGGTAGTAGCGGGGCGTTATGTCCCACAGCGATCTTTGATTGGACCGGCGCTCTTTCCCATCTACACGTATATCTTGTGGCGTGCCTTGCCGATTGCCACGTTCGTCTACGCGATTGCATCGGCGGCGGCGCTGGCAGCCGGAGCTCATGCAAGTTCCGATATCGTCGGAGTATTCCTCCGATGGCCGTGGGCGATGTTCCAGGTGGCCGCCTGGGTTACGCTGGTGTTCGCGTTTCTGGAATTCGCCACCGCGAAACACCGCGGCCCAATCAAGGAGTTGCGCGACTGGAACCCGCGCGATCTACCCTCCGCCAAACCGGTTCGTGAACGACGTTTCGACGCGATCTGCGGATTTGCCGCGAGTTTGCTGTTGACCTGCTGGATCGCGGCCATACCCCGATTCCCGTGGATGCTTCTCGGGCCCGGCGCCGCCTACCTCAGCCGTTCGCCGATCGTGCTCGCTCCGGTATGGACGGCGGCCTACTGGCCGGTTTTGCTGTTCTTCGTGGCGAGAACGGCGGTGGAGTTTGTTAACGCATTCTGGACGGGTTTTCGCGAATACCGTCCGACGGCGGAACTCGTACTGCACACGGTGAGTGTCGCCGGAATCGCGCTGTTTCTGCGGGCGGGCGAGTACTTCACGCTCGCGGCCCGGCCGGACGCGCCGGACTACCGCGACCAGGTTGCGGGCTTGAACCAGGGCATCCAGGTGATCGCGGCTCTCGCACTGATAGTGGCTGCGGCGGAAGTGGTGAAGGCCGCGCGAAAATTCTTCGCGGCGCGAAACCGCCGTCTGGCGCCGGACAACGGCGTGGCTGCTTAAGCGCCCGCCGCGCCTACAGCGCCACTCCCAGGCTGCTCCAATCCACGTTCTGCCCCCGGGTCATGGCCTGATGGCCGAGAATCGCTGTGAGAGCGGCGGTCGCGCCGATGGTGATATCGGCAGGCAGCTTCGCTCCGTTCACTACCGAGTCATAGAAGGCCGCGATATGGGCGTGCGGATTGTCGGGTTGCGCTTTCTCGCCGATCACCACCGGCTTGGCGTCGCCCGTCCGGGAGTAAAGTGTGGGCGTGCCCATCAGATCGACGGCACCCTTTGTCCCGTAAACATAGATGTACTGATTGCCGTTCGGCAGGCCGCGCGGGTGGAAAACGTTCTGCGTGAACGACATTATGACGCCCTTTGGGTATTCGTAGCTGATGGTTCCGCAATCGAAGATGGTCCGGCCGGGCGGATCGTCCTTGTAGAGCAGGATTTCGCCGAATCCGGACGCCCGCGAGGGATGGGCTCCGATCGCCCAGTTGCAGAGGTCCAGGTTGTGAACGGACTGTTCGATGAGGTAGCCCCCGGACCGGTTTACATCGAAATACCAGTCCGCCGACGTGCCATCGTGGGGAAGATCCGAGGTGGCGTGCCGCTGCGCCTTCACCATGATGACGTCGCCGATGATGCCGTCCCGAATCTTGCCCACGGCCTCCATGTATTCCTTCATCGACCGCAGTTGCTGGCCCGGCACAAAGACCTTTTTCGATCTCCCGACAGCTTCCACCACCGCTCGAACCTGTGCCGGGGTGATTCCGATGGGCTTCTCGCAATAGACGTTCTTTCCCGCCTCGAGAGCCGCTACCGCCATTTCGGAGTGCAGATCGGGCGGGGTGGCGATGAAGACGGCGTCCACATCCTTGCGGTCGATGACGGCCCGCCAGTCGGAGTACGTAGCCGGGCTCTGTTTGGCGGCGAGCGTAGCCGCCCTATCCACGCGCTCCGGTTTGATGTCGCACAAGGCCACCACCTTGGCGACGGGTTGGGCGAGCGCCGCGCCGAGCAGATAGGTTCCGCGGCCGCCGACGCCGATCATGGCCGTAGCGACCTGCCGTCCACCGGTTTGCGACCATGCCGCACCGGCTGCCGAGCCGAGTAGAAACATTCGTCGGTTGACCATCCGTTGTCTCTCCTGGGACACCGCTCATTCTACCGCCGGCAGGCTACCGCGGCACGCCGTGGTGCAAGATAGAATGAGCATCCGGAGGTCGAATGAACATGAAGCGAGCGTTCGCCGTGATTCTGATGGCGTGGATCGTCCTGGCGGCGCGGGGCGGCCGGGCGGCCGATATTCCCGAATTTCGCGATTTGTTCAACGGCAGGGATCTCACCGGCTGGGTCAATGTCAACACCGCCGCGGACACCTGGAAAGTTCAGGACGGAATGCTGGTCTGCTCGGGTCGACCTACCGGTGTGATGCGCACCGTGAGGCAGTACGAGAACTTCGTTCTCCATGTGGAGTGGATGCATACCGAGCCGGGCGGCAACTCCGGCATGTTTCTGTGGAGTGGGCCTCGCCCAAACCCGGGAACCCCGTTCCCCGACGGTGTCGAAGTGCAAATGCTCGAACTCGAGTGGCCCAACCTGCACAAACAGAATGGAGTGACTCCTCCGGTGGCCTATGTTCATGGCGAACTGTTCGGCGTCGGCAAGCTGAAGACGATTCCGGACAATCCCCGGGGCGAGCGCAGCATGTCGATAGAGAACCGCTGCAAGGGCCGGGGGGAATGGAACACGTACGACGTGGTGGCAGTGGACGGGGTGATCAAACTCTCCGTCAATGGCAAGTTCGTCAACGGCATCAGCGGAGCCACACAGAAGAAGGGATACATCTGCATGGAGTCGGAAGGGGCGAAAATCTTCTTTCGCAATATCCGGATTATGGAACTGCCGCCGGGCGTGACATCTCCGGCGCAAACCGCTGCGCAGGGCAATCTGCCGTAGCGGCGAGCTACCGAAGGTCTGTCCGCTTGCTGCCATCCACCTTTCTGAGTTCGATGAGCGACTCCTTGCCGTTCACAGTCACCTTGTGTTTGCCGTAGAAGATGCGCACGTTGGCCAGCCCATCCGCACCGGCGGTGCCGGTCCAGCGAGTCCACCACTTGTTCCGCACCAGATCCTGGTACGCTTCGGCCGAGGCTGTCGGGGTCCAATCGCGCCGGTAAAGCGACGACTGCGGGATCCAGTTCGCGCCTTCCCAAAAGCCCCACATCATGATTCCGGTGACGGCCGGATGGGCGAAGCAGATCCGGAAATACTGCCGCAGGTTGGCGGCCTTTTCCGCCTCCTCCTCCGCGGCCAGCGTTGCCCTGCGGTTGGCCTGCTGGTAGTAGCGGGAATGCTGCCCGGGCATATTGAACTCGGTGATGCGGATTGGCAGATTGAACTTCGCCAGTTCGTCGAGAGCCTGCCGGAGGGCGGCGGCATCGAACGTGTCGCCGTGCAGGTGTCCCTGCACGCCGATGCCGGAAATGGGGACGCCCATATCGAGCAGTCCGCGGATGTGTTTCACGTAGTCTGCGAGCCGGTTGCCCGTCAGGATGTCGTAGTCGTTGACGAACAGCTTGGAATCGGGATCGCCCTCCTTTACCGATAGCGCCATTTGCCGGATCGCTTCCGGCCCGAGCCTCTGCTCGTAATAGTTGGCGTGGATCATCTCGTTGTTGAGATCGTACTCGGCGAAGCGTCCCCTGTAGCGCGAGGCCACAGCAGTCCCGCGCTGCCGTAGCGCCGTCCGCAACTCCTCGTCCCCCAGCATCTTGAGCCAGTCCTGGACGCGGTTCGGAATACCCCAAAAAATGCAATGGCCGCGAAGCGGGATGCCTTCCTTGTCGGCCCAGGCGAGCATGCTATCCACGACCGAGTAGTTGACGCGGCCCGCCTCCGGTTCCATGGAGTGCCATTTGAAGGCGTTCTCGGGTACTCCGGCGTTGAAGTGGTTCAGAAAGACCTCTTTGAACTTCGCCGCGTCTTCCGGATTCGTCCGGCCGGTGAAGACGCCGTCGGGAAGGGTTGCGCCGAACCAGAACTCGTGACGGACCTGTTCGACCGTAATTTTCGCGCCGGGCGCCGTGCGGATCACCAGCGTCCCCATACGGCTTCGGGCGATGGCCGCGTCGAGATCGTCCTGCGCCCGGGCGGCCGAAGCGGCCAGAATCAGAAAACATGCGGGAAGCAAAGTCCGGAACAGCATGGCGATTCCTCGACTACGGTTTATACGTCTTCGCGAAGTTGTTGCGGCCGTTGGTCACCGTGAAGCTTCCGTCGCGACGCGCCGACACTTTGATCCAGCTTCCCTGGCAGTCCTGCGCCTTCATGTTGGCTAAGAACTGCTCCGGAGCGTTCAATTCGGCTCCTGCGGACGACGAATAGTGAAGCTGCCAGATGTCCTGAATGCCGGGCGAACTGCGGAGGGTCCGGGCCACCTCGGGGGAAACGCCTTTGCGTTCGCCGTTGTTTACGATGGCAACTTTCGGTTGCAAGCCGTGCACCAACGCGGGCGAATTGGAACGATCCAGGCCATGATGGTTCACCATGTAAAGGTCCACCTGCCCGATGGGGTTGTTCGGACACATGAGCTTGATCTCCGCCCATTGAAGCAGGTCGCCGAAATCGGCCATGCGGAACTTCCCGAACTGCCACACCGTGCCGATGGAAGAGCCGTTATCATCGTTGCGAAATGGCTCCGGCGCCACGGCGGGACAGGCGCCGTTGGGCTTTCCGGCGCCGGGGAGAGGAGCCTTGATCACCTCCTCGTTCGACGCAACCACGGTAATATTCACGTCACCGAAGGGAATCCGGTCTCCGGGCTTCACCGACAGGCGCTTTTTTCCCGGCAGGAGCGCCACGTAGGCATCCGCCGCCTTGCGGTTGACCCGGGCGAGACCGGGATTGGGAAGCAGCGGTCCGTGATCGACCAGTAGCCGGGCCGGGTATCGAGCGTAGATGGCAGGAATGTTGCCCACGTGATCGACGTCGTAGTGAGTGATCAGGAAGACGTCGAAGCTCTTGATGCCCAGCATGTCGGCGACCGCCGCCACTCTTGCCAGGTCGCGTTCCACCGGCATTCCGCCGTCGATCAGCATCGTCTGGCCGGCGGGATTCCGGACGATCATGGCTTTGCCGCCTTCGACGTCGATGGCGTAGATATCCAGCGTATCGGCCGCCGGCAGGAGTGCGGCAAACGCGACCGAGAGAGCGAGGCAAGCCGGAGCGGGAAATAATCGCATGGAATCTCCTCTTCCTATTCAGTGGTCCGTGTCCTTTTTCTCACGTTTCGCTTCAAGGTTCAAGCCCCCCTTCGCGCACGGAACGGATTTCCCGAACATTTCGAGCCGAGGGTCGTCTATGTGCATATGAGCGAACTGCTGCGGGATCTTCGTTACGCGGTGAGGACCCTCCGCAAGAGTCCCGGCTTTACGACGGTCGCGCTGTTGACGCTGGCCATCGGAATTGGCGCCAACACGGCCATTTTCAGCTTCGTGAATGGCGTCATGTTGAAGCCATTACCATACGGTGAACCGGACCGGATTGTGCGGGTTCTCGAGAAGCCGCCGGGCGGAGGCCGCAACGGCATCTCGACTCTGAACTATCTGGACTGGCAGAAGCAGAACACGGTTTTCGAGTATATGGCTGCCGAGAGGGGCGGGTCGGTGACGCTGACCGGAGTCACGGAACCGGTGCAGTTACGCGGATCCCGCGTTTCCGCCCACTACTTCGACATTTTCGGCATCGGGGCGACCCTCGGCCGGACGTTTGCCGCCGATGAGGATCAGTTGGGCAAGCAGCACGTGGCGGTTCTGAGCCATGCGCTGTGGAGTTCTCAGTTCGGCGCCGAACCGGGTGTGATCGGGCGGTCGATCCTGCTCGATGGCGAGCCTTACAAGGTGATCGGCGTGCTGCCCGCGGGCGGGGCGTTCGACCGCGGGTTTGCGCAGATCTGGCTGCCTCTGGCGTTTGAGCCGGAGAACATGACCCGCAACTTCCACTGGTTCGGCTCGCTCGCGAAACTGAAGCGGGGAGTGACGGTCGAGAAGGCGCGGGCTGAATTGGACGCCATCGGCGCACGCATTGCCCAGGATTACCCCGACTCGAATAAAGGGTGGGGGGTGGGCATCGACGAGTTCGCCGATACGGTTGTAGGCACCGGGCTGCGCCAGTCGCTGCTGGTTCTACTCTCCGCGGTGGGCATGGTTCTGTTAATCGGCTGCGCCAACCTCGCCAACCTGACGCTGTCTCGCGGAACCTCCCGCGAGCGCGAAGTGGCCATTCGCGCCTCCGTTGGCGCGGGCAGGTGGAGGCTGGTCCGGCAATTCCTCACCGAGAACGTGCTGCTCTCGGTGTGCGGCGGCATTCTCGGGATGGTATTGGGAGTAGTGTTGAAGCGCGCGCTGGAAATGGCCGTACCGCCATTTTCTCTTCCGGCGGAAGCGGACATCTCCATCGACGGGCGGGTGCTGCTTTTCACCCTGCTGCTCGCGATCCTCACGGGTATCGTGTTTGGCCTGGCTCCGGCTCTTCAGGCAACACGACCCAACCTGGCCGCCTGCATGAAAGAAGGAGGCCGCGGCGCCAGTTCGGGCAACCGGCACAAGCTCCGCAGCGCCCTCGTGATGACCGAGGTGGCCCTGGCCTTTGTGCTGCTGACGGGGGCGGGACTGCTGATCCGAAGCTTCTTCGCGATGCAGCAAGTGGACACAGGATTCGACTCCACCAACGTGCTCACGGCCCAATTGCCGATCCCCGACAAGCGCTACCCGGACGCCGCGCAGTTGAACGTGTATCTCCGGCAACTGGCTGCCGGCGTGCAGGCGCTGCCCGGCGTGCGCGACGTCGCGCTGACCTCGGCGCTGCCGATGGAAGGCTGGGGATACGGCATGCCTTTTCAGCGGGCGGACAAACCGATTGTGGACCGCGCCAACCGCAAAGCCAGCTTCTTCAAGATAGTGAGCGCATCCTACTTTCGGACGCTGGGCATGACGGTGAAAAAAGGCCGGCCTCTTTCGGACCGCGATACCCAGGGCGCGCCTGCGGTGACGGTAATCAACGAAACCATGGCGCGAATGTACTTCAAGGATGAAGAACCGGTCGGGAAACGAATTCTGGTGCAGGAGATTGTCCCCGGCAAGACGCAACTGGGGGACGAGATTCCCTGGGAGGTCGTTGGTGTCGTGGCCGATGAGAAAGTCACCAATATCGATAACCGACGCGACAATCCGGGCATGTACGTCTCCAACGAACAGAGCCCGGTGTACTTTCAGGCTCTGGTCGTGCGTGCGGCCATGGACCCGACTAACCTGACCCGCGCGTTGAGCCGTGCGGTCCACGAGGTCAACAAGGACCAGACTCTGGTGGACGTGAAAACCCTCGAAAAGATCAAGGACGAGTCGATGGCGTCGAACCGGCTGCAGTCGATGCTGCTCACCGTATTCGCCGCGATCGCGGTCCTGCTGGCGGCCATCGGCATTTACGGCGTCATCTCCTATTCCGTCGAACAGCGCACGCATGAGATCGGCATTCGGGCGGCGCTCGGAGCATCGCGGAGCGACCTGCTGCGGCTGATTCTGCGCAACGGCATGCTGATGGCCGGGACCGGCCTGGCGATCGGCATTGCCGGTGCATTCGGATTAACCAGGCTGTTGGGGAGCCTGCTCTTCGGCGTCGGAGCGCGCGACCCGGGGACCCTGGCGGGGGTAGCGGTGCTACTTGCCGTGGTGGCGCTGTTTGCCTGCTACGTCCCTGCCCGGCGTGCGACGAGGGTGGATCCGTTGATCGCGCTTCGCTACGAGTAGGTCGCGGGCCGCCACTGATGCGCTGGGCGCCTCCGGCCTGGCGCTTCGGAGCTATCGATAGGAGAACAGCATAGAGTAGACGATCAGGAGGATCATCGAGAGCCCGATGGCGAGCGCCGTGAAACCGAGACGCCGCCAGTTCTTCAGGTCCCGCGGCGCGGGTTCGGGCATGAGCCAGTTCTCCAATTCTCCCTTGTCCACCAGTTCCCGGTACTCACGCGGGCGGTCTCGCTTGAACTCCTCGAGCGGCATGCCCTCGGTGAAAATCACGGTGTCCATCGGGAACTTATCGGGACGGAAGTGCGTGTTGAAGAAGTGGACGACGAAGATGAAAGAGACCGCAAGCAGCGCCTCGTCGCTATGGATGGTGGTGGCCACATTGACGGCCCAACCGGGCATGAAGCGCGTGAACAGCGTCGGAAACCATAGCAGGAGGCCTGTGCCGCCGATTACCGCCACGCCCCAGAACACCGCGAAATAGTCGAACTTCTCCCAGTATGTCCAGCGTCCGAAGTCGGGCCGCGGACCCCGCTTGAAGAACCAGCTCAGGGAAGCCACGAACTCCCGCCAGTCGGTTTTGTTCAGGAGCAAACTCTCGGGGCCGGCGATGAACTGCCGCCAGGTCTTTCCGCTCTTCTTCCGGTCCCGCGCGAGGTCGAACAGGTGCAGTCCGAAATACGTGAACGTCAGGATGGCGCAGCAGCGGTGGATCAGGCCCGCGGCCTCAAAGCCACCCAGCAGCCGCGCCAGCACGCTGGCCCACGCCGCATAGGAGAACTTGAGAATCATGCCCGTCAGCGCGAGGCCGAGGAAACTGGTAACCACCATCAGGTGCAGGTTACGCTGGAATCGCCGGAAGCGGCGAACGTAGGTGCCCGAGCGTGAGTGGCCGTTGCCGATCGTCTTGCGGTGCTCGAAAGCTCGCGGCAGCCAGAGGGCAGTGTGGGCCCCGGAAATAACCAGTGTGCCGATCAAGAGGGTGCTCATGCCCCAGAACGTCCAGAACAGGAACGGGTATTTAACTGGGTCGTGATGTGTGGCGTGTGTCAGATATCCGGCGAACTGACGGTGAGAGCCGGTATGGCACTTGGCGCACGTGCCCACGATGTTGGCGCGGCTCAGGTGAGAGCGCGGGTCGGTGACGGGAAGGATGTCGTGCGCGCCGTGGCAGTCGTAGCACTTGGCCGTCTTCAGGTAGCCGAGTTTCGAAACCTTGCCGTGAAACGTTTCGAAGTAGGCTTCGCTGATCTCCTTGTGGCAGCGGCCGCACTGGTCCATGATGTGGAGCCGGAAATCGGAGAGGTCCGTGCGTTGAATGCTGTGCGCGGAATGGCAGTCCGCGCAGACGGGGAGCGGCTTGCCCGAGCGATCGACCTCCGGGCTGTGGATGCTGGCGTTGAACAGTTCGAAAATGCCGCGGTGGCATTGGGCGCAGGTGCGCGCAATGTTGGCCCGGTTGACGCTGGAGCGCGGATCGCTGGATGGGAGTTCGTGGTGCGCGGTGTGGCAGTCGGCGCAGTTGGCGGTGACGGTCAGTCCGCTTTCGAGCAGGCCCTTACCGTGAATGCTTTCCCGATAGCGTTCGACGACGTGGTCCTGCTTGCCCCTGTACCGCAAGGCGGCCTTTTGCCCGGACTGGTGACACTTGGCGCACAAAGTCGGAACGTTGCGCGAAAAGGTGGGCGAGGCGGAATCGTTCTTCCCCAACGTGGCATGGGTCTTGTGGCAATCCGAGCAGCCGGGCGCATCGGGACTGCCCTTCGCGGCGAGTGTGCCGTGCGCGCTTTCCCGATACTGGGTCACCACTTCGGCGTGGCAGATGGAGCAGTCCACCTTCTGGGTCATGGTGGCGCAAGCCCGTACCTGCGCCGGATCGCCGCCGGTGTGGCACTGCACGCAGGCGGTGCGCGAGTGGCGCGACGCGGCCGCCGCCGCTGCGTCCACATACAGAGAAACCGTCTGGCCGCCGCGGGTGGTCTTCAGGTCGCGGTCGCCGTGGCAGCGCATGCAGTCCTGGTCCGCCATGCCCTGACTGTAGAAGACCTTGCGCACTTTGTGAGGTTCGTGGCAATCGACGCAGGCCGGAATCAGATGCGGTGTTTTTTCCCAGAGTTCCCCGCGGATGACCTGCCGGTGCACGCGTTCAATCTGCCCGTGGCACTTCATGCAGGTCGTACCGATATTGGCCTTAGCAATCGAGGAGGCGGGATCGGTGTGGCGCAGGACGGAGTGCGCGGTGTGGCAACTGGTGCACACGGCCGTCACCGTCAGGCCTTTTTCGAATAATCCCTGGCCGTGAATGGAGTCGCGGTAGTTCTCGAGGATGTTGGTCTGCCCGATCTTCCGGGTCACGCTGACCGCCGTGCCCTCCCGGTGACACGTCCCGCACAATTTGGGGATCTCCATGATAGACGTGGGCGAATTCGGAGCGCCGGCACGCAGCACGTTGTGCGTTCCGTGGCAAACCTTGCATCCGGGCGCGTATTGGTCGCCCCGGGCCGCGGCGACTCCGTGGAGGCTGGCGGCATACTGCGCCTGCTCGTCCGGGTGGCACTGGGAGCAATCGACGCGCGCCAGTTTCTCGGGGTGCGGAATCTCCGCGATATCGGCGTGACAATTGGTGCAATCGAGCGCCGCATGGGGCGAAGCCTTGAGGGCTGCCGCGTTGAAGTTTGGGGGCACGCCGGATTCACGGCGTCCTGCCTGGGGGGCGCCGTCGTGACAGCCCGCGCAGTCCTCGTTTTTGGGCGCTCCGGTCTGGCTGCCGAAGAGGCTCGCGGCCAGCATCACGGCCGCGAACGTGAGACGGATCGGGTCAGGAAGAACCATCAAAGACCCCGCGCACACAACTACACGGCCGGATCCCGGTTTCTAGCCAAAGCACATCGTCAATCTGATCGGAAAGTTTAATTTATCGATTCAGACCCTTAAATCCTATTACGTGTTGAATCCTGCGTCAAGCTGTGAAAAATATTTGTTGAAAATCTGCACTTTGGATGTACGCTCTCCAATATGCAGCAGTTTCGATTTGCTCTGCTGACCATGCCGATGGTCCTTGCGCTGGCGTCGTGCCAGAGTTCGCCGAACGAAAAGTCCTCCGGCGCACAGCAATCGATCAGTTCCGAGTTGCAGCGCCTTTACATGGATTGCAGCGCAGCTCCGCCGCAATCCGCGCAGCAGCAAAGCATCATCCGGCAGATGGCAGACAAGGCATCCAGCGGAAAGGAACTTCTGTTGGTGATGCGGGCGGAAACCGGCGTGTTTCCCGCCAATGCAAGCCCCGGGGCGGGGCGTGCACAACGCGAAATTCATTCCATTGTTGCGGCCAAAATGATCAAGGCGGCCTCATTCGACGAGTTGACGGACTACGTGGTTCATTATCCGGTCAACAAAGAAGACGCGAGGCCGGTGGTCGAAAGGATGTTCGATCTCGCATCGGCGCAGTCCGATCCCGCGATGTGGCAGCAGGTGGCGCGCGCGGCGCGTGTCATGAAAGTTTCCGACCTGGCCGGGCAGGCTCAGGCGAAGCGGGAGACCCTGCCGCGGCAGTAGCGGGATACTTCTATTTCGATTTCTTCTTCGCTGCCGGCCGGGGCCTGCTGCTGAAGATGGCGGGATCGAAAGCTGCGGCCATGATTTTGTAGCCGGCATCGCCAGGGTGCAGCATGTCCGGCGAATCGGCCTCGGCGCGGAATTGGCGCGGATCCTGGCGGTCGCGCGTTGCGGCATCGAAATCTACGACTGCATCGAAAGCCCGGCTGTTACGGATCCATTCGTTGGCCGCAGTGCGGATGGCTTCCCCGCGTTCGGTAAACACGTTCGATCCGCCGAAGGGCGTCAGCGTGCAGCCGATCACTTTGACGCCGTGGAGGTGCGCGGAGTCGATGACCTGCCGGTAGGCGGCAATCAGGTCGCCCGCGCCGAAGCCGGCTTGACCGTTGCGAGTTGCGCCGGTGATGTCGTTGATGCCCTCCAGCAGGCTGATCCACTTGACGCCGGGGACTGACAACGCATCGCGCATCAGACGCGCCAGCCCGCTGTTGTTATCTCCCAGGATCCGGTTCCCCGCAATTCCGGCGTTGACTACGCCGATGCGCGCGGTTGACCGGTTGGCAGTCAGCCGGGCAGCCAGAATCGCCGGCCACATGGCGTACGCGCCGGGCGTCGATTGATCGCCATCGGTGATGGAGTCGCCAAAGGTCACCAGCGTTCCGGCATCGGCCGGCGCGAGCACGTCCAGGCCGGCAAGCCAGTAATAAGACTCCGTGGTGGCAGCGGGATCGGCGATGTCGGGCGCGCCGCTGAAGTCGCCTGTCTGCGAGATGTAAGTGGACCGCAGCCCGAAGGTATGGCTGGTGGGCGGGCCCGTCGTTTCGGGGAAATAGAGGCTCACGGCCACGTCGGATAGCGACGATATTTTGAGGCGAACCGGATCGCTGACGAGCACCTGTCCCGCATAGAGCATGGCGGAAGGCTGGCCGCTGAAGGTCAAAACATGATCCGTGCCCGCGGCCACGGCCGAGTCTTTTGCGACCACGGCAATGTGCGCCGCGCCGATGCGAACCGCATTGCTTCCGTACGCGTTTGCAAGCCGCACCCGCACGGTGTCGCCGCCGATGCTCGTGCGCACGATCATTCGCACCGTCTGGTTATCGAGGCCCGGCAGGCTGGGCGGAATGGGAAACCGGCGGGCGGGGCCCGCAACCTGCGCCGGGGACGCCGCCGGTGGTGGAGTGGGACGAGGCGCGGCCGCCGCCGCACCGCGCCCGGAGGCTCGATACGTGAGCTGCGCGGTCCCCCAAGTTGCCACCCAATGCTCCGTGCCGCCGGAAGTCTGAGCGGGCGCCAGACCCGGGTGAAGGAGGGCGGCGAGAATGATTGCAGTTCGGATTTGCATAACAAGCCCTTCCGCAATTCTCGCCGATTTGGGTCGAGACCGGCGGGTCCCTATCCCCAGAGACCTTCCAGGCGCTTGTCCGTATCGCCGAAACGTTCGGTCTCCACGCCCATGCGGTCCATCATCGAAAGGTACAGGCTGCACGCGCGGCGGTTGTCGTTGCCCTTTTCGAAGTAGTCGAGAACCCGCCCCGTTTTCAGGGTTCCGCCGGCCTTGCCCGCGAGCACGATCGGCATCTGCTCGGCGCTGTGCGCGTCGCCGTCGAACAGGCTGGACATCAGCATCAGCATCGAGTTGTCGAGCAGTGACGATCCGCCCTCGTCGATCTCCTTCAGCCGCTCCACCAGGTAGGCGAACTGCTGCATGTGGAACTGATTGGTCTTCAGGTACATCGCCTCGAGGTCCGGGGCGTGGCCGTTGTGCGTCAGGTCGAGGTGCAGCGCGCCGTGGACGCCTTCGAGGAACTTGAAGTTCATCTGCGAAAGATCGTTGTTCAGCATGCAGGTGGCGATGCGCGTCTTGTCCATCTGGAACGCGAGCACGATCAGGTCGAGCATCAGCTTCATGTGCGTCGGGGACGTCCTGCGGCAGCGCGTCGGCCGGGCGCGGCATGTTGGGCTTGCTGAGCGTCGGCCGCCAGCCTTCCAGCCGCTCCTCGCTTCGATGCGCGATCGATGCGCTTCTCGATGTCGCGGACCGATTCGAGGTACTCGTCGAGTTTCTTGCGGTCGCCGCTGCTGACCTTGGGCTGGAGGGCGTGAGTCTCCTGGAGCACGGCGTCGAGGATGCTCTGGTCGAGGCTGCCGCCCTTTGCCGTCGCCCACCAGCTGGTCGAACGTGCGCGCGGGGTAGATTTCCTTGGTGGCGGGCTTGGTGGGCGACACCCAGGAGATCGACGAGCCGTAAATCATCGACAGGCCGTCTTCGAGGCGCAGCTCGTTGGGCTCGATGCCGAGCGCCAGGCTGGGCACCGGCGTATGCGCGCCGATTCGCGCGCGATCACCTGGTCCATGGTGGTGCCGACGCGGATCTCGTTCGGGTCGAGGCTCACCGTCGCGCCCGAGAGCATGTTCATGCGGCCGAGGTGCGGGCTGGTGGAGGAGTAGACGGCCTGGTGGTTGTAGAGGCCGCGGATGAAGACCAGGTCCTCGCGGTGGGCGTCGAGCGGCAGGGCGGCGGGGCCGAACTCCATGTCGGCGCCGCTGCCCTTTGGCCCACCAGTGGATGGGCTCCACGCCGTTCGAGAAGAAGACGCACGCGAAGCGCAGGGGCGGCTTGTTCGGATCCGCGCCTGGCCGCCGCCGGGTTGCCTCCTGCGCCAGAAGCGGCAGCGATTCCATCCAGGGCAGCGCCAGCGCCACGCCCGCGCCTCGCAGAAAGTGACGCCGGGAAGCTGCGGAGCTCGGCGAACGTGCTTTTCGGAGTCTTCATCGTTGCTACCTGCCTTCTCGGAGAATGTTGGGGACGGGCTGCACGGCGGCCCTTGCCTGGGTCGCGGCCGCAGTCTTGGCGGGCACCGCGTCTTCGCGCCCGACGCGGTTGCGGAACTGCCGGCTGGTCACGATCTCGGCGACGAGTCTGCGAGAATGTCGGCATCGCCGCCGGCTTGCCACCATCCGGTCGATCAGCGGCTGGTCGGAAGCCTGGACGGTGCGGCCCAGCGCGTAGCCGATCAGCTTGTGCGACAGTGTGCGGCGCACCTGCGTCGTCTTTGGTCCGAGATAATTCGAGCAGCCCGTCGACGCCGTCGATCTCGCGTCTTGTCGGCGAGCTCGCTGGTGTCGTCGATCGGCTTGCCGTCGGAGTACTTGCTCGCGCCAGCGGCCGGTGGAATCGTAACTTCTCGAGCGGGAAGCCCAGCGGGTCGATGCGCACATGGCACGTTGGCGCAAGTGGCGTTGCGCTTGTGGGCCTCCAGCTTCTGCTTGACGCGTCAGCCCGCCGAACAGCTTGTCGTCGGCCGGAATCGATGCCGGCATCGGCGGGCGGCGGCGGAACGGGCGTGCCCAGGATGCGGCGCAGCACCCAGTCGCCGCGCTTCACCGGGCTGGTGCGCAGCGGCGCCGAGGTCGCCGTGAGCACCGCGCCCAGCCGCAGCAGGCCGCCGCGATGGAAGCCGTTCGCGCCGTCCACCATTCTCCACGTCGTCCTTGGACTTGACCTCCTTCTTCACGCCGTAGATACTTGGCCAGCGGCTGGTTCAGGAAGGTGTAGTCGGCGAAGAGCATCTCGCGCACCGGCCGGTCCTTGCGGATGATGTACTCGAAGAACGAGACCGCCTCGTCGTACATCGCCTCCTTCACTTCGTCGGTGAACTCGGGGAAGCGCGACGGTGTCCACGCCGCGAATGCTGGTCGAAGTGGTAGAAGCCGAGCCACTGGCCGAAGAACTCGGTGGAGAGGCGGCGCGCCTTGGGATCGGCGAGCATGCGCTTCACCTGCCGCTGGAGTTCCCGCGGATTGCTCAACTCGCCGGCGGCGGCGGCGCGGCGCAGTTCGTCGTCGGGCATGGACGACCACAGGAAGAAGCTCAGCCGGCTGGCCATCTCCCAACTCGGTCAGCGGCTTGAGCGGAGCAGCCGCTCGACGGCCGCTCCACGCGATAGAGGAACGCGGGCGCGACCAGGATGCGGGCGATCAGGGCGCGGATGGCCTTGTCGTGATCCGGATTCTCCGTGAGCAGTCCTTGTCGTAGAACGAGCGCAGGCGCTGCTTTTCCTTCTCGGTGAGCGGCCGGCGCCAGGCGCGGCTGGCGAACTCGAGGCAGTCGTCGACATGGCCGCGGCGCGGGCGGCGGCTTCGGCGGCCATCACTGTCGTCGTAGTCGCGCGCGCAGCGGCGTCACGTACTGGCGCACTTCGGCGGGCAGCGCCTCGATGGCCGGCTCTGTCCAGTCTGCGCGATGCGTCTTGCCTTTCAGGTCGCACTTGTAGTGCTCGGCGAGCAGGCGCAGGTAGGTGTCGTGGTAGCCGAACGACGCGTACAGGTCGTTCCAGGCCTGGTCCGACGCGCTTGCGGGTGGCCTCGTCGATCATGTTCTCGTAGACGAACCGGTCGTCGCGGATGTACTTCACCGTGATGACGAACTCGTCGTGCTCGGGGACGTTGTAGGTGTTGTCGAAGGGCTGCGGGAACCGGGTCCTTGTCGGCCGGAGTGGGCTCGCTATGGGAATTCGGCGGCAACAATGGTGGCGAGTTCCATCACGCCGGCGCTTGAACGTCTTGTAGCCGGCGCTCTGCGGGTCGCCGAGCAGAGCGCGCGTGGGCATGCCTCGCGCGCCGCCATCTTCGCGGTCGGAGACGATGATGCGGAACACCTGGTCCCGCGTGCCGCCGAGTTCGGCATCGACGTGGATATCCGACGCCGGCGAACCCTTCGGGGCATGCGGAATTTCGAATGAAGACCGTTGCCTTCGGAGGCGAAATCGTCGGGCCCGAGTTCGGTGCCGTCGAGACTCTTGCCGAAATTGAGCCGTGCCGCCGTCTCGGCGCTGACCACGGAGCGAAGCGGCACGCGCGGCGGGGGCGGTCCCGCCTGGCCTCTCCGTCCCTGACCGGCTGCGCCTGCCGTTGTTGCATCCGCCGTTGCCGGGCTGCCTGCCTCAGCCGCCGCGGCTGTAGCGGGTCCGCGGCCTCCGACGGGCGCCTTGCGGAAAGAGACCGTCGGGTTGTGCCAGATTGACGATCAGCCGGGCCGGGGCGTGAGGATTCACGGCCTCAACCAGGAAATAGACTTTGGCGGGCGGGACAGGACTGTTCGCGGGTCCCCGGCCAAACGGCCGCCGCCGCGTCCAGCCGCGGCCGCCGCCGTATTGAAACGTGTGCTTCGCTTCGGCCTTCAGGGTGCGGTCGGAGAACTCGAGGGGGCTCTCGTCGCCTGCGCCGCCGGCCGCCACGTCGCCGCGGGCAAACAGCCAGCTCGGCCAGGTGGTGACCCATTTCTGGAGATCCTCACAGGCTTTTCGTGCCGTGGCGAGTGTTTCCGCGGCATTCGGGCCGGCCGGGACCGGGAGTTGCTTCCACCGGGCCGCCACTTCCGACGAAGGATACCCCAAGCCGGGCGTGTTCATCACCTTGCAGATGTGCTCGACGAAAGCGGGCGTGACGGCCTCCTCTTTTGCGAGCGAGGCGATCGTCGGTGGTCTGCGGCTCGCCCAACGCCTTGCGATGACGGTAGCGCCAGGCGACGTAAAAGGCCTTGCCATATTTCTCCAGCCCGAAAGGTCGGCCGCCTTCGCCCGAAACCGTGCGGAAACCGTTGGCGTGGTAGATCTCCTGGATGCGGTGAACGGCGGAAAGCTCCAAGCCTGTCTTGCCGGGATCGGAATAGAATTCAACGGGACCGGCACCGATCACGGCATGGTCGGCCACCAGTTTGGCAGCCTCCAGATAACGCTCCAGATTGGCGTCCTGCATGAACTGAACGTCGCCGAAATTGGAGAATCCCTCGCCTCCCACTGAATCGCTGGTCGCATCGACGCCGACTTCCAGGTTGTAGCCGGTCAGATCCTGGACGGCGTAGTCATATTCGCCGCTGGTCAGGCGTCGAACGGTGACGCGTCCCGGGTCGCCCGCGTTCTTCCTGGCGAACGCTTCCATTTCGGCGCGGATCCAGGCGGCGGCGTGTTGCCGGTCGGTGTCACTCGGTTGGGGCATGCCTTTGGGGGGCATGCGGCCGGATTCGAGCGCAGCCGCGACCTTCTCCCAAGCCTGAAAGTCATGGCCTACGGAGACTTTAGCGGTGAGTTGCTCCAGGCTGATTCCGCCCATCGCGGCGCCGTTGCCGTGACAGGTGAAGCAGTACTGTTTGAAGGTGGGGGTTGGATTGGGCGCCGGCTCACCGGCAGCGCGCATGTTTCCGCCGATGATCCAGCCCGCCAGGAGACAAGTGCCGAGTACAAGCGTAATTTGACGCACGTGGGCCCGGGACGCCAACCCTTGAGTGTAGGGAAATCCCATACGTATCGAACTATTTTACGCTTGGGTACGGTTTACGTCTATGAGAAAGTAGCCAAAACACCCAAAGGGAGTGTTTGGTTGCGCAGTAAGTTCCCACCCGAGAACGTTTGTCGCTTTTTGTTCACCCGGATGGCTTACTCGTCCCTAATGGCAGCCTGAACTTTCGCGACCATCTCAGGCGGAATCTGTTCGCACCACGAAATCGCAGTCAACCCCGACTTCGCGGCACCGCACCACTTTAGACATGTGCTTCACCCTCCTCGCTAGCCGGATGCCCGCTTCCCGCTGCGTTTGGCTTGGCGGCGCGACTTGGCCACCGCCTTCTTGCGGGCCGGTTTTGCACCGGATGCAGTCGTCACTGCGGGAGTCTCCCAGTCATGCTCTTCCGGGTGATGATTGCCGTGCGCCAAGTCCTTGAGGTGCTTTTTGAAGTCCTTCTCGTCCATAAGTCACCCGATGGCGAGGGAGCACCTCAAGGGCCGAAGAACGGCCGATCACACACGGATTCTTCAGTTGGTGGAGGCGAGAGCAGCCAGAACTTCTTCGCTGTGTTTGGAAGGATTGACGCCGGTCCAGACCTTGACGATTTTGCCGTTCGGGTCGATCAGAAAAGTATTGCGCGAGGCTACGCCACGGGTTCCGAGCGAGCCATACTCGGCCACAACCTTTTTGTCGGTGTCCGAGAGGAGCTTGAAGGTCAGGCTCTCTTTGGCGCAGAATTCCTTGTGACTGTCGGTGGAGTCTACGCTGACGCCGACGATGACCGCATTCGCCTTGTCGTACTTCGGCAAGTCCTGCTGGAAATTGTGGGCTTCGATGGTGCAGCCCTGCGTCATGTCTTTGGGGTAGAAGTACAGCACCACCCATTTACCCCGAAACTGGTTCAGGCTGACGGGCCCTCCTTCCTGCGAAGGAAGCGAAAACTCCGGCGCCTGCTGTCCGACCTGTGGCAGGTCGGCCGCAACGGCGACAGTAGCAGTGAACATCGCACCGGCAAGCAGCGCGACGACAGCGGTTGCGTTGAATTTCATAAGTGTTTCCGGACCCCCTCCGGTCCTCCCTAAACAATACACCAACGGTCGCGCGCTAATTCACGAAAGCCTGGTAAACAACATTGGAAAACTTCTGCTGGATGTCCGTTCGATTGGGCATCAACTGCATCATCAAAACGATCACCAGGCGGCCGGCTGGATCCACCTCGTAAGTCGTCCCGTAAGCGCCTCCCCAGCCGAATGCCCCGACTTCAGCCATGCCTTTGGCGCCGTATCGATCCACCGTCTCGAATCCGAAGCCGAAGCCGAGACCGGTCGTCGAATGGAGTGTACCCGACTGATTGGTCGTCATCAACTCCACGGTGCGGGGCGCCAGGATGCGGACGCCGTCGATGGCGCCGCCGCGGCGAATGGTCTCCAGAAATCGCGCATAGTCGCGTGCCGTCGAAAGCAGTCCGGCTCCGCCCGCGAAACTCACCCTGGGCCCTTCCACGTAATCCCCTTGGCCTTTGGGGCCTTCGGGAGCCCGGACGTAGGTGCCGCCGTTCGAACTTCCGTACACGGCGGCGAGCCGCGAGCTCTGGCCGGCGGGCAGGAAAAAGTGCGTGTCCTTCATCCCCAAAGGACCGGTGATGCGAGTTCGAATAAATTCGTCGAGCTTCATACCCGATGCTTTCTCGACCACGCAGCCCAGGATGTCGATGTTATAGCCGTAGACGAACGCCTCGCCCGGCTGTGCGACAAACGGCAGCCTCCCCAGACGTTCCATGGTCAGGCAGATGGGTTCGTTCTTGTCCGCCGTGTACCAGCCGTTTCCGGCGGCCGGCCCCAGCCCCTTCCCCTGATAAAACGACGCCACCAGGGAATCGGTGCCGTACGAGATTCCGGCGGTGTGTGTCAGCAGATCCTGGATGGCGATGGCGCGCTTGGCCGGCACCATGTTGACGCCCGCACCGGCCTTCACCGCCACGGTGGTATGGGCGAAGGTCGGAATGAAATCGCTCACCGGCTCGGCGATCCCGATTTTGCCCTCCTCCACAAGCGACAGCACGGCAGCGCTGGTGATGGCCTTGCTCTGCGACGCGATGCGGAAGATGGTATCGGTAGTCATCTTGCGCCCCGCTTCCTTGTCGCTCCAGCCAAAGGCGCGCTCGTAAACCGGCTTGCCGTCGCGGAGGACGAGAGCCACCACTCCAGCCACCTGGTTGTCGTCCACATACTTCTGAAGCAGGCGGTCGATCCGCTGGACCCGTTCCGGCGAGACCGCGGCAGACGATGCGGTTCCGGCTTTGGCAACAGGCCGCGCCGGCGCAGCAGTTTGGCCGAATACCGGCGCGCCAAACCAGGCCAAACCGAATGTGAGGACGGGTGTGAGATAACGCATTCGCATGAGATTGTCCGTGAACCGCTATTCTACTGCAAGGTAACCACTCGGGATTTCGGTCGTCCAAGGCTTATCGGCCCGGCCGGTGGAGGAGGAACGGATGTGGAAAGATGTGCGGTTCGGTGCCCGAATGCTGTCCAAACAGCCGGCGTTCACATGGATCGCTGTGGTCACACTCGCATTGGGGATCGGAGCCACGTCCGCGGTGTTCAGCCTCATTCAGGGCGCGCTGTTGACGCCGCCGCCTTACCGACAGCCGGACCGGCTGATGCTTTTCCCTGCTTCGCGCACGGACGGACAGCCGATCATCCGCCCGCGAGGCTGGCCGGCCGCGCGATGGATGGAGTGGCAAAAGCAGTCAAAATCTTTCGAAGCCATCGCCGCATATAGCTGGACCTTCAACTTTCTCATCACCCGGGATGGCAGCGAATCGCTGGAGGGCATGGCGGTAACGAAGGATTATTTCCGCGTGGCCGGGCTCAAGCCGCTGATGGGCAGGACTTTTCTCGACTCGGACAACGGAGCCACGGCGCCCACCGTTGCCATCCTCGGCTACGAGGTCTGGCGGACGAAATTTAACGGCGATCCGCACATTCTCGGCAAAACCATGAAGATCAGCCGGCGGGACGTCCCCGTGACGATCGTCGGCGTCATGCCGCCGGGGATCCGCTTTCTGCCATCGCTGGCGAATTCCCAGGAGCCGAACTACAACGTCAACGCGCTGGTGGATTTCTGGGCCCCGTTCGCGCCCAACCCGGCACGCCTGAACGATGAGTCGTCGGACGTGGTGGGCCGGTTGCGCGACGGCGTGACGGTTCAGCAGGCGCAACAGGAACTTGCGGCCATCGCCAGGCGCCAGGGTGAGGCGGAGCGGGCCTTCGCCGGAATTGTTCCCACGCTCGAATCGGTGGCCGACGAGATGAACCGCGACGGCCGGCGCATTCTGTTTCCCCTGCTGGGCGCGGCCATCCTGGTGCTCCTGATTGCCTGCGGGAATACCGCGGCCCTTCTGCTGGTTCGAGGGCTGCAACGGCAGCAGGAATACGCCGTGCGCACCGCGCTGGGAGTGGGACGCGCGGGACTGTTCCGGCAGATCCTGACGGAGAACCTGATGCTCGCGCTGCTGGGCGGGGCCGCCGGTGTGGCGCTCGCGTTGGGCGCCGTTCGGGTCTTTCAGACGATCGGCAGTCGCGCCGTGCCGCGTCTGGACGCCGTCCAAACCGGTTGGCCGGTGCTGCTGTGGGGCCTTGGCGCAGCTGTCGCCGCCTCCGTCCTGGCGGGCCTGCTGCCGGCGCTGCGGGCTTCACGCAACGATCCCATGACGGTGCTCAAAAGCGCCGGCCCCAAGAGCAGCGCGGGACGAGGGGAAAGCCGGCTGCTTCGCGGAGTCGCCATGGTTCAGACCGCCTTGACGCTAGCTCTGCTGGTGGGCGCCGGACTGCTCATCCGGACGATGATCAACCTCGCCGATGTGCAATCCGGATTTCGCACCAATCGAATTCTGACGATGAGCGTCACGGCGGTGCAGGGCGACTGGCTCGACTTTCACCGCAAGGCGCTAGAACGCGTCTCCGCGCTGCCGGGGGTGCAATATGCTGCGTTCGCCTGGGGAGTGCCTCTGACGGGCAACGATTGGCCGGCGGCGGTGGACATCGAAGGGCAACCGGTTGCAGCCAGCGCCGGCGAACGGATCACGCTGCCATTGCGCTCCGTGACGACCGATTACTTCAAGCTGCTCGGACTCAGAATCCTGGATGGTCGCGATTTCCGGATCACGGACTGGCGGGACAGGCCGATAGTGGCGGTGGTGAATCAGGCGCTGGTTGCCCGCTACTTCCCGAACGGCGCCATCGGCAGAAAACTGTGGCTGCGCGGGCGCGACCGCCCGCCCGCCGAGATCGTGGGCGTGGTGTCGAACAGCCGCACGGGAGACCTGACGCAGGCGCCAGAACCGGAAGTGTACCTTTCGCTGTGGCAGGCATCGGCATTTTCCAAGCACCTGGTGGTTCGCACGGCCGGGGACCCGAGATCGGCGATCGCTTCGGTGAGCCGCGAACTTCACTCGGTAGATCCGACCGCCGCGGTGGAGAATATTCGGACCCTGGACCAGATCCGCGACGATTCGCTGGCCTCCCGTATTTTCGCGATGCGATTGCTAGTGGGGTTCGCCATACTGGGCAGCGTTCTGACGCTGGTCGGCATCTACGGCGTGCTTTCGCTTTCGGTGGCGTCGCGCCGCCGGGAACTGGCCATCCGTGCCGCCGTGGGCGCCGGCAGGGGGGACCTTGCCCGGCTGGTTTTTACCGAAGCCTTCCGCCTGATCGCGGGCGGCGTGATCTCCGGAGTGGCCGCGGCCGTGCTGCTCGCGCGCGCGGTGAAGACTTTTCTTTACGGCGTGGATCCCCTCGATCCATATACATTGATTGGCGTGGGCGTGCTGTTTGCGGCAGTCGCCATGCTCGCCTGCTGGATACCCACCCGCCGGGCCGCGCGAGTGGACGCCGTGGAAGCCCTTCGCTGCGAGTAGATTGAAACCGCCGGTTCGGAGCGATCGACCGAGCCTGGTGCCGGGCGCGGACAGAGCCTGTCTCGCGGCCTCTTCTCGAAGCAGTTGAGTGCGACTTTCCAGGCCCGCGCCGGCAGTTCCGTCATTCTTCTGGATTGTGCAAACACGGGATTCCGCAACACGGCCGAGCGCGGCAGAGAGCCGTTAAGGTAATAGGCGGGCTTGGCGCCAGCGAGCGAGTCGGCCTGAACGCACTCGATGCCGGCGGTTTGCACGTCGCCGCGGAACCCACGGCGGACCGCCCGCGCCTGATCGCGGCGCTCGCCAGGGCCGTGGGGGGTCTCCGTTCGCTGCTTTTTCGTTGACCCGCCGCGGTAAGCGGTCTAGCACCTGGCGGGAACCCCCCTCCCTGAAACGAATCCAGTTCAACCTGGGTGAGCCGAAGTACCGGGCGGGAATGCGCACCGGCCTGGTCTTTTCCAGGACGCTGGATGTGCCGCCAGGCGCCAGTCGAGTACGTTTGCTGGCTCGAACAGGTCCCCGCCAACGGATCGCGTGAGCCGGCCGACCTAGTACACTGGTCGAATGCCGGTGTTTGCCGGTCTGGGCAATTGGGAGGGAAATCGGGAATGCGATACGGCTTTTTTGCGGCCGCGTTGCTGCTTGCCCCCGTGGCGGGCGTCGCGCAACCGGCCGGAGCGAGGGAAGCGCTACAGAAAGTCTGCGGGGCCTGTCACGCAGTGGAAACGGTGACGTCGCAGCGGCGCACCCGCGCGCAATGGCAGGAGAATATCAATTCGATGGTGGCTCGCGGCGCCAAGGGGACAGACGCGGAACTGGCGCTGATTCTGGACTACCTGGCGACGCAACATGGGCCGTCCGCGCCGGTTGCGCCGCCCACCGGCGGACGCGGACGCGGCCCCGCTTTTTCGCCCGGCTCGGCGGACAAGCACGTTGTGGACGAAGCCGCCGCCAATCGCGGACGCAGCGTCTATGCGGCCGAATGCATCACGTGTCACGGAACGCATGCCCGCGGCACCGAGCGCGGCGCAGACCTGATCCGCTCGGAAGTCGTGCTTCACGACCGCTACGGCAGCACTATCGGGCCGTTTCTCAAAAAGGGCCACCCGACCCAGACGACGCCGGTGGCGCAACTCACCGATGCGCAAATCGCAGACCTCTCGCACACCATCCATCAGGAGGTCTACAATACCCTGCGCGCGGCCCTCAGGATTCAAGACGTGCTGACCGGCGATCCTAAGGCCGGCGAGGCGTACTTCAACGGCGAAGGAAAATGTTCCACCTGCCACTCGCCCACCGGCGACCTGGCGAAAATCGGGTCGCGCATGGATCCGGCGGCACTGCAGCAGCGGTTTCTCTTTCCCGGCGGCCGGGGAGGTGGCCGGGGGCGGGGCGGCGCATCGCCGAGCCAGGTGACGGTCACCGTGACTCCGGCATCCGGCGCGCCGGTCACGGGCGCGCTGGTGCACATGGACGATTTCAACGTGGCGCTCCGCGACGCGTCGGGCGAGTACCGTTCGTTCAAGCGGACGCCCGCGATGAAGGTGGTCAAGAACGATCCCCTCCAGGCCCATCACGAGCTGCTCGACCACTACTCGGACAAGAACATGCACGACATCGTCGCTTACCTGGAGACCCTGAAATGAAGGCACTCGTCCCGCTGGTATTCGTTTCCGCGCTGCTGGCGCAAAGCGGGCTCGACCCCGCCAAACTGGGGGCGCCGCCCACCGATTCCTGGCCCACCTACAACGGCGACTACTCCGGCCGGCGCTACAGTACGCTCGCCAAAATCAACCAGTCCAATATCAAGTCGCTGAGCTTGGCCTGGGTCTACCGCGCGACGCCCGGGCCGGGCGGAGGCAGCCGCATCTCGGCCACTCCGGTCCAGGTGAACGGCATCCTGTACTTCACCATGCCGGATAATGTCTGGGCCGTGGATGCGCGGACCGGCCGCGAAGTCTGGCGTTTCCAGTGGACATCGCAGGGTGGCGACCACATCGGCAACCGCGGCGTCGGCGTCTACGGCAACTGGCTGTACTTCGAGACTCCCGATTGCCACCTGGTCTCCCTCAACCTCAAGGACGGCAAGGAGCGCTGGCACAAACCCATCTGCGACCTGGATCAGTATTACTTCGGCTCCATGGCGCCGCTGGTGCTCAAGAACCACATCATCACGGGGGTTAGCGGCGACGATCTGGACCGTCCCGGCTATATCGAATCCCACGATCCGGAAACGGGCGAGCTGCAATGGCGCTGGTACACCGTGCCGCAGAAAATGGGCGACCCGGGTTCGGAAACCTGGCCGAGCCTGGAAGCGATGAAGCACGGCGGCGGAATGACTTGGCTCACCCCCACGTATGACCCCGAATTGAACATGATCTACGTGCCCACCGGTAATCCGCAGCCGGTAATCGCGGGTAAGGCGCGGCCGGGCGCGAATCTCTTCACCGCCTCGGTGGTCGCACTCAATCCCGACACGGGCAAGATGCAGTGGTATTTCCAGTCTTCGCCGCATGACACGCACGATTGGGACGCCACGCAGACGCCCGTTCTTTTCGAGGGCGAGATCAATGGCCAGCGGCGCAAACTGGTGGCGCAGGCCAGCCGCAACGGCTACTTCTTCGTGCTGGACCGCGCGACGGGCAAGAATATTTCCAGCAACGAATACGTGAAAGTGAACTGGTCCAAGGGCGTGGATGCCAAGGGCTCGCCGATACCGGATCCTGCCAAGGAGCCGCAGCTCGACGGCGCGCTGGTCAGTCCGAACCAGGGTGGCGGAACCAACTGGCCGCCTCCGACTTTCAACCCCGACACCGGCCTGTTCTACGTGAGCGCTTCGCGAGCCTTCAGCGTTTATTACATCTACGATCCGAGCGACAAGCCCGAAGGGTGGGGCGGCAACGACCGCGGCGGCTGGGGCGAATCGATGATCCAGGCCATCGACTATAAGACGGGCAAAGTGAAGTGGAGCCACAAATGGGAAAATGGCGGACGCTCCGGCCTGCTCTCCACGGCCGGGCGCCTGCTGTTCGCGGGGGACGGCGCCGGAAACCTGGTGGCCCTCGACCCCGCCAACGGCAACGCGCTTTGGCACGCCAATCTGGGGAACAGTGTGAGCAACGGCCCGATCACCTACGAGCTCGATGGCACACAGTACCTGGCGGTGGGCGCGGGCGATACGCTGTTCGGCTTCGCGATGCGCCAGTAACGCCCGTAGACCTGGGTCTGACGGCTTCCCCGGTGAACTACTGCGCTTGGACGCGCAGCGGCCGATCCAATTGGAACGTGAGTACGGTTTCGACGGGGATCTTGATGGATCCGCCCTTGGTCAGGATTTGGCCGACTGCGCCTGCTCCGGCTCCGGCTCCCGCTCCGATGGCCGCCCCTTTGCCTCCGCCGGCGATCGCTCCGATAATGGCGCCAATGGCAGCGCCGCCGCCGGAGTATTCCGCGGTGCGCTTGTTTGCGCCCACACCCTCTTTACCGCGCTTGACCACGTCGGTGGTGCTCAGGTGATAGCGGCGGCCGTCGATCGAAACCGAGGCGAGGTCCAGGGACAGATCGGCGGCGCCGCGGATTTTTCCACCTTGCGAAGACGAACGGATGACGATTTTGGCATTGGCTCCACGGGGAATGACGACCGCTCCAGCGGCGTCGTGCACGTCGCTCGTGACGTCGGCGGCGAATGTCTGGCCTTCCACGGCTTTGGCTGAATCGATGGTTTCTTCGACCCGGACCGAAACCTGCGTGCCGGCGGGCAGTTCATAGGTCTTGGTAGTAACTGCAGCGGCTTTCGGGTGAATGTGGGATTCGGGCGGCGACTCGGCCGCGCGGGACGGAGGAGCAGACGGCGCCGGTGAGCCCGATGCGGTTGCTGGGCGGGCGCGGGAGCAGGCGTCTCGGCCGGGGCCGGCGCGGCGGCCGCGGCTTCGCCATAGTCCACGGCGCGAACCTGAGACATGGGAATCGTGCGCGCGATGCCGTCGTCGCCCGCCAATTTCAATTCCGTGGCCGAGCTCTCCAGAACTTTACCGGGAACCTGGCTGCCGTCGCGCATGACGACGGTGGCATGAGGGGCGTCGGCCGCCGCGGGTGCGGGGGCCTGTTTGTTGCAGGAAAGTAAACAAACGAACCCAAAAAAGAGAATAAACCGTTGCATACAAAGCCATTATATCGCCCGGGAAAAGAGCGCGCCCATTCACCCCAGGTAACCTCCCGTTGCTTACCATTGAGATCTTTTCCGGGCCTCTGCGGAGTGGTTAACATTAACCCCATGGAAGCCGTACTGTGGGTCCTATTGCCAGGCTTTGTGGCCATCGCCTCCGGTGTGCTGTCCTGGTTCGTGATGCAGTCCCGCATGGAGGTGAAACTGGCCGACCAGCGCGCCGAGCTGGCCGCCGCGCGGGGCTCGTTGGATGCGCAGCGCACCGCTTTGCAGGAGTCGCTCCCCACCGCTCTGCGTGCGGCGGAGGAGACGGCCCGCCGCAAGGCGTTCGACGCGTTCCTGAGCGAAATCAAGGTGGAACAGCGGCACTATACGCGCGAAAACCGCATGCTGCTGCACAACCGCAAGAGCCTGGTGCTCCAGGAGCGCATGTTCTTCCGCAATATCCCGCTGTCGGACTGGATCGAGCACGAAATCGTCATGGACGAGGGTGCGGACGTCGGGCGCCTGGTGCAGGATATGACCATTTTCGACAAGGCCGTGATCAGCATCGCCGACTTCCAGCCGCAGCGAAAGCAACTGGCCTGAAGCAAGGGCAATCGTAATACCATACCTGCATGTGGAAGCAGGTTAGTTTGCTTTGGATTGGCGTGGCGGCGGCCTATTCCGCTGTGCAGCCGCAGCCGTACTTCGGCGATCCCGGCATTTCGCCCGACGGCGCCGAAATCGCCTTCGTTTCCGGAGGCGACATCTGGACCGTGCCGTCCCGGGGCGGGGAAGCGCGGCTGCTGATCTCCCACCCCGCCACGGAAAGCGCGCCGCGCTACTCGCCGGACGGCAAATACCTGGCCTTCACCTCCACCCGCACCGGCAATGGCGATGTCTATGTGCTGACGCTGGGTACGGGGGAACTGAAACGCCTGACCTTCGACGACGCTGCTGAACTGGCGGAATCGTGGTCGCCGGACAGCCGCTGGGTGTACTTTTCGTCGAACGCCCGCGACATCGCCGGCATGACCGACGTATGCCGCGTGTCCAAAGAAGGCGGAACGCCCATGCCGGTCAGCGCGGACCGGTACACCACCGAGTATTTCAGCGCGCCTTCCCCTGATGGCCAAACGCTGGCCTTGACGGCTCGCGGCCTGGCGGGCAGCCAGTGGTGGCGCAAAGGGCACAGCCACATCGACGAATCCGAGATCTGGCTGCGCCGCGACGGCGACCCTCCCCGCTACGAGCGTGTCACGGCGGGCGGGGCCAAGGAGGCGTGGCCGATGTGGAGCAAGGACGGCCGCGCGCTCTTCTACATGTCGGACCGCGGCGGGGCGCAGAATATCTGGCAGAAGCCGCTCAACGGTGCGCCGCGGCAGGTGACGAAGTTTACCGGCGGCCGGGTGCTGTGGCCCTCCATCTCGACCGGCGGCCGCACCATCGTATTCGAGCGCGATTTCCACATCTGGAAGCTGGACACGGAGTCCGGCCAGGCAGCGGCCGTCGAAATCGTGCGCCGCGGCGTGCCTTCCGGGCCGGCCGTGCAGCACGTCTCGCTGGCCGGGCAGTTTCAGGAACTGGCGCTCTCGCCAGACGGCAAAAAGGTAGCCTTCACCAGTCATGGCGAAGTGTTCGCCGCGTCCGCCAAGGACGGTGGCGAGGCGCAGCGGCTGACCCGCACCGCGGCGCAGGAATCGCAGCTCGCCTGGGCTCCGGACAGCCGGCGCCTGGTATACGCTTCCGACCGCGATGGCGCCAGCCGCCTTTACCTATACGACTTCACCAGCGCCAAGGAGACCTGTCTCACCGCTTCTGGACCCGACTATGCGCCGCGATTCTCTCCCGACGGCAAGCTGCTGGCGTTTATTCGCAACGGGCGCGAACTGCGCATCCTGGACATGACAAGCAAGGAGGAGCGGACCGCCGCCAGCGGGTACTTCGACCGGCCGCCGCTGCTCGAGGATCATCCGTTCGTCTGGTCGCCCGACAACCAGTGGCTGGCGTACATGGACGTGGGCAGCAAAGCCTTTAACAACGTTTTCGCGGTGCCGGCCAAGGGTGGGCAGGCGCGACCGCTGAGCTTCCTGGCGAATACCAGCAGCCGCGAGCTGGCCTGGAGCCCGGACGGCAAATTCCTGTTGTTTACCACCTCGCAGAGAACCGAGGACGGGCAGGTGGCGCGGATAGACCTGGTTCCGCGAACGCCGCGTTTCCGCGAGGACCAGTTCCGCGATCTGTTCAAGGAGGACCCGCCGCGTACACCGACGGGCACGGGCACGGGCGAGAGCAAGCCGGCCGAGCCTGCTAAATCCGCCCCCGGCGCACCCGCTCCGGTTTCAATCGTGTTCGACGGGATTCGGGAGAGGCTCTCATTGCTCCCGGTGGGCCTGAACGTGGGTTCGGCAGTCATCAGTCCGGACGGGAAATGGGCGGTGATGGTGGCGTCGGCGGCCGGCCAGCAGAACCTCTATGCGTACTCGCTGGACGAACTGGCGCGCGACCCGCGCGTCGCCCGGCAACTCACCTCCACGCCGGGGCGGAAGGAGGAGGTCCACTTTTCGCCGGACAGCAAGGAGGCCTTCTACCTCGATCGCGGCTCCATTTATTCGGTAGCGCTGGAAACGCGGCAGCCCAAGGCTGTGGCCGTCACCGCCGAAATGGCTGTGGATTTCGGGACGGAGAAGCTGGAAGTCTTCACGCAGGCGTGGAGCTATCTGCGCGATCAGTTCTTCGACCCCGGGTTCAACGGCGCCGACTGGAACGCGGTGCGGGCCACCTACGAGCCGTTGATCGCGGGCGCGGCCACTGCCGACGAGATGCGCCGGCTCTTGAGCTTGATGGTTGGGGAATTGAATGCGTCGCACCTGGGCGCGAATCCTCCGGGAGGCGCGGCGCAGACGGTAACGGGCCGCCTGGGACTGCGTTTCGACCGCGCGGAATTCGAGAGCGCGGGAAGGCTGAAGGTCGCCTCGGCGATCCCGCTGGGTCCGGCGGCGGTGGCCGGCATCAAGGCGGGGGAGATCGTCGAGGCCGTTGACGGAGTGCCGGTCGACGGCAGGACCAACCTGGACGAACAGCTCGACCACAAAATCGGCAAGCGGGTGCTGCTGCGCGTTTCGGGGCGGGACGTCCCGGTGCTGCCCTGCAATCTCACCACCGAGAAAGCGCTGCTGTACCGCGAATGGGTGAACCAGAATCGCGATTACGTGGCCAAGGTTAGCGGTGGGAAGCTCGGCTACGTCCATATGCTGGATATGTCGGAAGGCTCGTTGAACCGGCTGCATCTGGATCTGGATGCCGAAAACCAGGCGAGGCAGGGAGTGGTGATCGACATTCGGAACAATAACGGCGGCTTCGTTAACGCCTATGCGCTGGACGTGTTTTCGCGGCGGCCGTATCTGCGGATGACGGAGCGGGACCGCCCGGAAGCTCCGGCGCGCGCGGTTTTGGGGCAGAGGGCGCTCGAAGCGCCGACGATTCTGGTAACGAACCAGCACTCGCTCTCCGACGCCGAGGATTTCACGGAAGGCTACAAAACGCTGAAACTCGGAAAAGTGGTGGGCGAGCCGACGGCGGGATGGATCATCTACACGTGGAACACGACGCTGATCGACGGCACCACGTTCCGGCTCCCGCACTCGCGTATCCGCGGGGCGGCCGGAGACGATATGGAGTTGCACCCGCGGACGGTGGATATTCCGGTTTCGCGGCCGGTGGGAGAGAGCTATACCGCGGTCGATTCGCAGCTCGATGAGGCCGTCCGGGAACTGCTCAAACAGATGTAGCTTTCGTTAAACGGGGAACGCGGGGTTCAACTCGGGCATCGGGAATTGTAAGATGGTCAAGTCGGACCATATGGAGGGTACAGGCAAAATGCAGCGATTGCAGATTATGGCGCTCTGCGCGGCTCTGGCAGCCGGATCGAACGTGGCGCTGGCGGCCGGCGACGCAGCCAAGGGCAAACAGGTTTTCGAGCAGTGTGGAGTTTGCCACAGTACGGGCGAAGACAAAAAGATGGGGCCGGGCCTTAAGGGATTGTTCCAGAAAGACAAGCTGACCAACGGCAAGAAGCCCACCGAGGCCACGGTCCGCGCCAAGATCGACGAGGGTGGCAACGGCATGCCGGGCTATAAGGACATGCTGAGCGACAAAGAAAAAGACGACCTCATCGCTTATCTCAAGACCCTGTAGGACACGCCTCCGGCCTGTCCTCCCTAAGAGTTAGCGCAGTTCTTTGCTGGCGGGCGTCGCGGGCTCCGGACCGTAATTCTCCCGGATAACCATGCTTTGGTCCGAGAAGAATGTGCGGTTTCCATCGCTGCCGTAGGTCACCGGCACGGCGTTGACGGTATAGCTGCTTTGGTTTCCGGCCACGGTGAACTTGTATCCCTGCTTGGTGCCTTCCGACAGATCCCTGCCGATCAGGTCGGCAGCCGCAGGCGAAGGTGCGCCGCCGGTGGGCGGGCCGAGTTCGGCGAGCGACGTCGCGTACCGGCCGTACTGCGATTGATACTGCACCTGCATCTGGTGGATCGTCTGAATGGCCTTGATGGCCGCCGTCTCGCGAACGAACTTCTGTGTATTGTTATACTTCGGGACCGCAATCGTGATGATGATGAGAATAATCGTGATCACGATCAGAAGCTCGATAAGGGAGAAGCCGAGGCGGCGCTTGCTGCGGTTGAACATACGTTTACCTGTATTCTATGACGTGTCAGTTGGGCTTTTCGTGCAGACCCACTACTGCGTGTATTTCTTTGAGTTTGCGCCAGAAGTCGGCGAGAAGATCCAGACGGAGGGCGTTGGCGCCGTCGGAGAGGGCCTTTTCGGGCTGGTCATGCACTTCGACGAAGACGCCGTTCACTCCGGCCGCCACCGCCGCGCGCGCCAGCGGTTCGATAAATTCGGGCTGGCCGCCCGACGCCGCGCCGGCGCCGCCCGGCACCTGGACCGAGTGGGTGGCATCGAAGACTACGGGCCACCCGGCGTCGCGCATGATTTTCAGACCCCGCATGTCCACCACCAGATTGTTGTAGCCGAAGCTGGACCCGCGTTCGGTGAGGATCACCTGACGATTTCCGGTTGACGCCACCTTTTCGGCGGCCCGGTGGATGTCGTGCGGCGCAACGAACTGCCCCTTTTTAATGTTGACGATCCGGTCGGTCCGTCCGGCTGCTTCGAGCAGGTCGGTCTGCCGGCAGAGGAAGGCGGGGATCTGGACAATGTCGGCTACCTCGGCGGCGGGTTCGGCTTGCGCCGGTTCGTGAATGTCGGTCAGAATCGGGTAGCCTCGCGCCTTGACGCCGGCCAGGATGCGCAATCCTTCCTGGAGGCCGGGACCGCGGTAGGCATTGCCGCTGGTGCGGTTGGCCTTATCGAACGACGCCTTGAAGACGAACTCGCCCACCGCGCGGCGAATCCCGTCCGCCATGAAATGGACGTGCTCCTCGCTTTCGATGACGCACGGACCGGCGATCAACACCAGGGGACGGCCCGCGGCGAATGCAGCGAACTCAATCCCCACGCGAGTACTGCGGCTCCTCCCGCATCTGCTCGTCGATTCCGCGGGCGGAGCGCTGTGAACGGTGCTCGTAGGCGGCTCCCACGAACGCTTTGAACAGCGGGTGCGGCTCCATCGGCTTCGACTTGAACTCCGGATGGAACTGGCAGCCCAGGAACCAGGGGTGATCGGCGATTTCGCAGATCTCCACGTACGTGTTGTCGGGCGTTTCGCCCGTAATGCGGAGACCAGCGGCTTTCAGACGGTCCTCGTATTCCCGGTTGAACTCGTAGCGGTGGCGGTGACGCTCCTGGATCTCTTTGGCTCCGTAGGCGCGGTACGCGGCGCTGTCGGAAACCAACCGGCAGGGCCAGCTTCCGAGTCGCATGGTGCCGCCCAACTCCTCCACGCCCTTGAGCTCGCGCAGTTTGTAGATGACGCGGTGCGGGGTGCCGGGGTTGAACTCGCTTGAATCGGCCTCCTCCAGGCCGCACACGTGGCGCGCGAATTCGATCACCAGGGTTTGCATTCCCAGGCAGATGCCGAAGTAGGGAACCTTGCGTTCGCGGGCGAAACGGATGGCGTTCAACATGCCATCGATGCCGCGCTTGCCGAAGCCGCCCGGCACCAGGATGGCGTCGTAGCCTTCGAGTTGCCGCTCCCAGCCATCGCCGTGAATGCCCTCGGCCTCCACCCAGTGGATATTGACCTTGAGTTGGTGGGCCATGCCGCCGTGCAGCAGGGCTTCCTTCAGGCTCTTGTAGGAATCCTCATATTCGACGTACTTGCCGACAATGGCGATGGAGACCTCGTCGCGCGGGTTCTGCATGCGCTCGATCATGGCTTTCCAGCGCGTCAGGTCGCGGGGGGGAGCGGCGATTCCGAGCAGGCGCACCACAATGTCGTCCACGCCTTCGCCGGCGAACATGAGCGGCGCCTCGTAGACCGACTTGACGTCGCGCGCGGTGACCACGGCGTCGATGTCCACGTCGCAGAACAACGCGATCTTTTCCTTCATCTCCTGCGGAATGAAACGCTCGGAGCGGCAGAGCAGGATATCGGGCTGGATACCGATGGCGCGCAGTTCCTTCACGCTATGCTGGGTGGGCTTGGTCTTCAGCTCCTGTGCGGCGGCGATCCAGGGGACCAGCGTCACGTGCACGAAGAGGGAATTGGCGCGCCCCTGCTCGTGTCGCATCTGGCGGATGGCTTCGAGAAACGGCAGGGACTCGATATCGCCCACTGTGCCGCCAATCTCGGCGATCACCACGTCCACGTCCTGTGCCACCTTCTTCAGCGCGGATTTGATTTCGTTGGTGACGTGCGGAATCACCTGCACCGTCTTGCCGAGATAATCGCCGCGGCGCTCACGGGCGATGATCTGCTCGTAGATCCGGCCGGAGGTGAGATTGTTGGCCTGCGTCAGCCGGGCGTGCGTGAACCGCTCGTAGTGACCCAGGTCGAGGTCGGTTTCCGCCCCATCGTCGGTGACAAACACCTCGCCGTGCTGGAACGGGCTCATGGTGCCCGGATCGACGTTGAGGTACGGATCGAATTTCTGGCACGTCACCTTGAGCCCGCGACTCTCGAGCAAGCAACCGATCGATGCCGCGGCGATCCCTTTACCCAGTGACGAAACCACTCCCCCCGTCACGAAAATGAACTTAGCCATTCTGCTCCAACCCCCGCAAAGATGCTTCATGCAACGCCAGGACGCGCTCCAGGTCCTGCGGCGTATCCACCCCGAGCGACTCGTATTCGGTTTCGACCACGCGGATCCGGTAACCGTTCTCGAGCGCGCGCAATTGTTCCAGCCGCTCGGCCTGTTCGAGCGGTCCCACCGGCAGGCTCGAATACTCGAGCAGCAGATCCCTCTGGTAAACGTAGAGGCCGATGTGTTTGTAGTGGCCGGTTGACGGCCTTGTTGCCCCATCGCTCCGCACGTAGGGAATGGGATGGCGCGAAAAATAGATGGCGTCGCCCGAGAGCCCGGTGACCACCTTGACCACGTTGGGGTCGTCAATCTCGCGCAGATTTTCGATTCGCTTCTTCAAGGTGCCCATGGGGATTTCGGGATCGTGCACCATGGGCAGGATGGCGGCATCGATGGCGTCGGGATCGATCAGGGGCTCGTCACCCTGGATGTTGACGATGATCTCGGCGTTATCGGAGGCAGCGACTTCAGCCACCCGGTCGGTCCCGGTAGGGTGGTCCGGACGGGTCATGCGCACGCGAGCTCCGAAGGCGCGCGCGGTTTCGTAGATGCGCTCGTCGTCGGTGGCAATGATCGTGCTGGTGAGATATCGCGCCTGCGATGCGCGCTCGTAGACGTGCTGCAACATGCTTTTGGAGTGAATGGGGACGAGGACTTTTCCAGGAAAACGAGAGGAATTGTAGCGCGCAGGGATGACGCCCAAGATTTTACGCGGCACAGGCGATCTTACCATAAAATCGCTATGCTATTCTTGGGTAAAGAAAGGCTGGCAAGCCACTTATGCTGCCGTCCTGCCATAAGCTGTTTGGGTTCATAGCGTTGTGTGCGGCGCCCGGAATTTGTCTCATTGTGGGCGCACAGGTGAGCATTGTGCCGAGGGCCAAAACGCCCGAAGCCGAATTGGGTGGTCCCCGGGCAAATATCCGCGTCGATACCAACCTCGTCCTGATCCCGGTTACGGTCACCGACCCGATGAACCGGTTTGTCACGGGACTTGAACGAGAGAATTTCAAGGTCTTAGAGGACAAAAAAGAGCAGATGATCGCCTCGTTTTCGAGCGAGGACGCGCCGCTATCCATCGGTGTGATCTTCGATTGCAGCGGGAGCATGGGAAAAAAGCTGGAAAAATCGCGCCAGGCGGTATCGCAATTTTTCAGAACGGCCAACCCGGAGGACGAGTTTTTCCTGGTGCAGTTCGGAGATACCGCGGATATGGTTCAGGGGTTCACACATAATCTCGAAGAGATTCAGAACCGCTTGACCTTCACGCAGTCCAAGGGGCGGACGGCGCTGCTCGACGCTCTTTACTTCGGCCTCCACGAAATGAAAAAGGCGCGCAATCCGCGCCGGGCTTTGCTGGTGATTTCCGACGGTGGCGATAATAATAGCCGCTATTCGGAAGGAGAAATTAAAAACCTGGTCAAGGAAGCGGACGTCCAAATCTACGGCATTGGAATTTACGAACCGATGTCGGCCCGCGGGCGGACGCCGGAAGAGGCCTCGGGACAAGGTTTGCTGACGGAAATCGCCGAACAGACCGGTGGCCGGCACTACCCGGTAGAGAACATCAACGAATTGCCGGACATCGCCGCCAAAGTTGGAGTGGAACTCCGAAATCAATACGTGATCGGCTACTCGCCGCTAAACCAGGAACGGGACGGCAAATACCGCAAGGTGCAGGTAAAGCTGATTCAACCGCGCGGCCTCCCGTCGCTCCGGGCCTTTTTCCGAATGGGTTACTATGCTCCCTCCCAGTAGACGAATCGCTTTACTGAGCGCAGCGGGTTGGCTGTCGGCACTCGCACTGCGCGGCCAGCAAGCGCCGCAACAGAAGCCCCAGACGGCGCCTCCGGACGATGGTCTGACGGTATTCCGTTCCGACACCCGGGTGGTGGTTTGCCACACCACGGTGCTGGACAAGAGCGGGCACCTGGTAACAGACCTGCCAAAGGAAGCCTTCACGGTTTACGAGAACAACGTCGTTCAGCCAATTCGCAGTTTCCGTCGCGAGGACATTCCGGTTTCGCTCGGCCTCATTATTGACAACAGCGGCAGCATGCGCGATAAACGCGCCAAGGTGGAAGCGGCAGCGCTGGCCTTGGTGAAAGCCTCGAACAAGGACGACGAGGTATTCGTCGTCAATTTCAACGACGAAGCGTTTCTCGACAATCCGCACGGCAAGGATTTCACCAACGACACCAAGGAACTCGAGGAGGCCCTCACCCGCATCGACTCGCGCGGCGGCACCGCCATGCGGGACGCCATCCGGATGTCCATCGACCATCTCAAGGAAAAGGCGCATAAGGACAAGCGGGTGCTTGTAGCCATTTCGGACGGCAACGACAACTCTTCCCTGATTTCGATCGAGAACCTGGTGAAGGCGGCGCAGCAAAGCGAAGTTCTGATCTACGGCGTGGGATTGTTGGGAGAGGAAGAACGGCGCCAGGCGAAACGCGCCGAGCGCGCGCTGAACGACCTGGCGGAGGCCACCGGCGGCGCGTCCTTCTTCCCCAAGGAACTGGGCGAGGTGGACCGGATTGCCAGCCAGGTGGCGCGCGATATCCGGAACCAGTACACCATCGTCTACTCGCCGACCAACACCGCCATGGACGGGTCGTTCCGTACGGTGAAGATCACGGTCAATCAAAAGGGCCTAACGGTGCGCACCCGGAGCGGCTACTACGCCACGCCGGATCAATCCGCTCCCAAGACGGCGTCCGGCTCTCGCTGATGCTTTCGATCCTCTGGCGGCTCGCGCGGGGTTATCGCCTGTGCCCGTGGCGCAGTCCTTACCTGCTCTGGAGAATTGAAACTTATTGGGGATTGCACGTCGGCGACATCGGCTTCCGGGAGTTCTGGAAGTTTGTCTGGCTCCGCCGCCGCGACCTGTTGCGATACCTGCGCTGGGCGGCCCGCATGCGTTTCAGCCATTAAAAAAGCCTGCCGCGAGGTGGGGGTTGCGGCAGGCGCGAGATATGTCGTTTTCGGTTTTGCCCGGGGGTGCGGCTCCCCGTTAGTAGCCACATCCCCGGGCGCTGCTGCTGCTGCGGTCGTCTGACGTGAAAAGCTTAGTTGGTGCCCTTGGGCTCGCCCTTTTTGGCCTTCGGTTTCTTGGGGGTCTTCGCCTTCTTGACTTTCTTGGCCTTGGCCGTAGCGGCAGGGGCGGTGGGCGTGGTCTGTGCGAAGGTCATGGGGACGACGGCCATAGCCAGCGCGAGCGCGATTACGAGTTTCTTCATTTGCTTCTGATCTCCTGGGGGGCCTCATGGCCCGCTCACAGTTCCCATTCTGCGGCAGACCGTGAGAAAGCTCGATAGCCCGCGCAGGCTAATTCGGCTGACGAATTCGGGTCACCCCCGCTTAACGGGAATTCATCCTGGCGATTAGCCCGCCTTTGGGATATCTCCATCTTCACCTCGGGTGTGATACTGGATATCGAGATGTCCTCGCGGCAGATCACCCACCAGAATATCCTGCGCGTGCTCATCGGCGGCTTCAGCCTGGTCATCCTGCTGCTTGTGGCCGCGGCGCTGATTGCCACGCAGAACATCCGGTCCATCCGGGAGAGCGCCGCCAGCATGGTGCGCGAGCAGGCGGTTACCAACCGGCTGATCGACGAACTGCACCGGCAGCAGACCAGTCTGGCGGAAGTATTTTCTCTTTTGGCCCGCGATCCGGACTCGGTGGACTACGACCGGATCGTCAGCCAGCTCGATTCCGCCGGCAAAGAAATCGACCGGATTTCCGCCGAAGGCGCCAAGGCGGAAGACAGCCCGCTGTGGGCGCGGCTCAAACAGGCGTCGGACGATTTTTCGCGCGAAGCCCGCCGCCTGCTGGACACGGATAACGTGGAGACGTACGCCTCGGTGGACCTCTTCCGGCTTCACGAAGCGTTTATTTCGGTGGTGGCGCGACTGATCGAGAACGAATACCGCACCGTGGCCGAAGCCCAGAAGGAAATCGACGCCCACTCCTCACGGGTGTTTGCCACAACGCAACTGTTCGGCGGCGCGAGCCTGGCCCTGGCCCTGCTGTTCGCGATTCTCACCGTGCGGCTGGTGACGCAACTGATCCGGGGCCTGGAGTGGCAGACGGCCGAACTGGGCCGCGTTTCGTGGCACATGCTGCAGGACCAGGAGGCCACCGCGCGCCGGTTCTCGCACGAGCTGCACGACGAACTGGGGCAATCGCTCACGGCCATCAAGGCGAACCTGTCCGCGCTCGAGCAGAACGGGCACTCACGGCGTGTGGACGACTGCCTGCGCGTGGTGGACGAAGCCATCGGCAACGTGCGCCAGATGTCGCAACTGCTGCGGCCGATCATCCTGGACGATTTCGGCCTGGAGGCGAGCCTGCGCTGGCTGTGCGAGGGCTTTTCGGCGCGGACGGGCGTCGATGTCCGATTCAACTCGAGCTATTCGGGGCGCCTGTCCGACGAGACGGAGACGCACCTGTTCCGCATCGCGCAGGAGGCGCTCACCAATATTGCGCGGCACGCGGGTGCGAAGCACGTGGACATCACGCTGCAATCGCTGGGCGAAGAGATCGTGCTGCGCATCGCCGACGACGGCTCCGGCATGCCCACCACGCCGCCGGCCGCCGCCCGGCCGCGCGGGCATGGGATGATCGGTATGCGCGCACGGGCCCGCAGCGCCGGAGGCGACCTGGAGGTGCGGTCGAGGCCCGGTGAAGGCGTGTTGATCGAGGTGCGCGCACCAATCCGATATGAAGCGCATACGAATTCTGCTGGCTGACGATCACGCGGTGGTGCGCCAGGGGTTCAAGATGATCCTGGCCGCGCAAACCGACATGGAGATTGTCGGGGAGGCGGGCAATGGCCGGGAAGCCGTGCAATTAGCGACCGAGCTTCAGCCGGATGTCGTGGTGATGGATGTGGCCATGCCCGAACTCAACGGAATCGAGGCCACTCGCCGGCTGACGGCCGCCTCGCCGCGTACGCGCGTGGTGGCGCTGAGCATGCACAAGGACTCGGTCTATGTGCGGGAGATCCTGCGCGCCGGAGCCCGCGGCTACCTGCTGAAGGATTCGCCTGCGCCCGACCTGGTTTCCGCGGTCCGCGCCGTGGCGTCCGGCGAAGGCTTCCTCAGCCCCGCTGTTTCCAATGCGGTGCTCGACGACTACCGGAAGCACGTCACCGACCCCATCGACCTGCTCTCGAGCCGCGAGCGCGAGGTGCTGCAAATGCTGGCCGAGGGCAAGACCAACAAAGAGATCGCCGTGATTCTGAATTTGAGCGTCTATACGGTGGACGCGCACCGCGGGCGCATCATGGAAAAACTGAACCTGCACAGCATCAACGAACTGGTGCGCTTCGCGGTCCGCAATGGGTTGATCGATTAGCGGGCATGCCTGGTCTGCGTTCCCCGGAGCAAGATCTGATAGGTGCTGCCGCCGTCTTCGGTGTTCGCGAGTGCCCAAGAAGTCTGCTGGTCGCTGGTGTTGTGAATTTCCACCCATCCGTGCATCGGATCGGCAAAGCTGACTCGCGTGGCAATATTCCGGCTAGAACCAAGTGTTAAGCGGGCCAAGGCATCTGATGGGAGGCTCAATACCTTCGCCTGGTCGAAGTTCAGTCCAGTGAGAAGACCTTCCGGCGCCCGTCCGTTGGGAGACCATGATTTCCCGGAGTCTGACGTGCCCCAAAGGAGGTCGCGAGTAGCGCCCCCAATCAGAATGCCGTGTGTCGCGGAATCGAACCGAATCGGCCCGTACGTTGGCGGCCGGGGCAATTTCGCCCACGTCATGCCTCCATCAACCGTGTGCCACATTTGGCCAAACGGCACAGTTGTGGTTAGCCATGAGACGATTAGCCAACCATTCCGGTTGTCGCCGAACGACAGATTCGCTCCCGCAAAGGAGTCCAGAGTCGCCTGGTCGAGCGGTATCTGTACTTCCTCCCAGGTTGTGCCCCCATTCTTAGTTATCTGAAGCGATAAGCCTCCTTCGGCACCTCGGAGCAGTACCCACCCAGAGCCGTCGGGCACGAATGTCACAGCTTCGATAGTCCGATCGGGATCCTTAGGCGGTGCTATCTCATGGAGCGAACGAGCGTCCGTACTAATCAGCAGTCGTCCGTCTGCGGTCCACACCCATCCCAGTGTGGGAGTAAGAAGTCTAAAGGTTCTGGGTGGAGTTTCGGTTTGCGCAATAGCCGTAAGGCTCAGAGCGACGAGAATCAGTGCGGATTTCATTTTCTTCGCGCCGTGGACGGCGAGATCAGAATCCTTCCTTTTTGTTCACCACGTTGAGCAGCGGCAGGCCGGCGCCGAAGCGACGGATGTTTTCTTTTACGAGCGACGTCAACCGCGCTTCCAACTGATCGGACCCGCCGGAAACATGGGGCGTGATGATCACGTTCGGAAATTTCCAGAGCGGATGTCCCTTGGGCAGGGGCTCGGGATCCGTTACATCCAGCCCGGCGCCCGCCAGGCGCTGGCTGTCGAGCGCCTTCACCAAGGCCTGGTGATCGAAGATCTTTCCGCGGGACATGGCGATGAAGTACGACCCCTGCTTCATCAACTCGAACTCGCGGGCGCCCATCATTCCCTCGCTCTTGGCGGTGTGGGGCACGGAGACGAAAACGACGTCCGCCAGCGGGAGCACCGAATCGAGCATGTCCGGCGGCACCACCCGTTGAATGACATTGCCGACCGGGATATCGCGGATATCGACGCCGATGGTCTTCATGCCGAATCCGAACGCACGCTGGGCGATCTGGCTGCCGATGCCTCCCACGCCGATGATCACCGCCGTTTTTCCATTGAGCTCGAACATGCCGTCCCTTCCGGGGGGCCACTCTTCCAAGTGCTGGCGCGGGATGGTCACGTTGAGCTTGCGCGTCAGGGCCAGCAGGAACGCGAATGCGTGATCCGCGATCTGCGGCCCGTAGACCTGCTTCGCGTTGGTGACCACGATGTCGCTTTCCGCGAGCGCTGGAAAAATTCCGACCTGGCGCCCGTGTGCCTCCACGCCGGCGCTCGAGATGTGCAGCCACTGCAGTTTTTTGGCGAGCTGGAGCAGTTCCGGCGTGAGCGTGATTCCGACCATTGCGTCGGCATCCACGATTTCCTTTGCGACCGCTGCGCCGGTGGCGGGCACGATCCGCACGTTGGGCGCCGACACGGCCAGTTCCTTCACCATATCCGGAGGCAGGTTGGCCAGGACCTTCTTGGTCTGCGCTGGCAGAACCGAGCACAGGACCAGCAACGGTAACAGGCTTACTCTCATGGCATGCTCCTCGGTAACGCGAATTTCTTCCCCACAGCAGATCTTGCGTTAGTAGCCGATCCGGACGGTTCCCTCCGTGTTTCCGTTGACGGAGGTGCGCAGCAACCATTCGACTGAAGCGTCGAACAGCGCCACGCGATTCCGCTCCCACATCGCGTTGTGGGAGGAGCAGGCCAGGTCTACCAGAATCTTTTGGCGTCCTCCCAGGTCGGCAAACAGTTCTTTTACGCGTTCCGGCGCCACCTGCTTGTCGTTCGCTCCGGTCACCAGCAGGGTGGGGGTCTGAAGCTGCGAGACGACCGCCCGATTCCAACCCCACGTGGTCACCTGTGGCGCGCGGCGGACGCCGGCGCCCCACGTGGAGCCCACCGGGTCGGACGCGAGCATTTCGGACCAGACCGACTCCGCGGCGTCTTTGTCGTACTGGTCCGCGCAGCCTGCCTGGCGGTCCCAGTTGGCGAAGAATTCCTGCCGCGACTGCGTGTTCATGGCGGTGCCGGCGGCTGGAATCTGCGCGGGTGGTCCGGCCGAAGAACCTCTTCCATAAGCCGGCGCCAGCAGGACGAGTTTCAGCACTTTGTCGGGATGCTGGGCCGCATAGCCTCCGGCGCGGGGAGCACCCAAAGACCAGCCCACCAGGTTCAGCCGCTCGACGCGGCGCAGTCCGCACAGGTAGTTCACCACGGCGTCGAGGTCGTTCCAGTCCGAAGCAATCGTGGTGAGCGGATGCGGATACCCGGCGGCGCAGGGTGCGGCGATCAGGCCGGGAACGAAAGTGGCCTGCTGATTTGCGGACAGATTGCAAGGGTCGTTCATCGCCGGCGGACGGGTGGATTGGCCGTAGCCGGTCATGTCCATCGAAAATACGTCGAAGCCCGCGGCGGCCAGGTAGGCCATCCAACTGTAGTCGCGATAGGGAACGTCGAATGCGACCTCGGCGGGCGTTCCCGAGCCGTGTACGAACAGCACCACGCGGTCGGCGGCCGGCCCGCCCCGCAGAACGGTTTTCGGCTGCACGCGCTCGCGCACATAGATCTGCGCGTCCTGGCCATTGAGAGAGGGCACGGTGGAGCGGACGCGCACAAAATGATCGAGCGTCAGCACGCGGTTGCCGTCATCCGCCCCCACGGGAAGCGCGATCAGGCACGCAACAGCGAGCATCGGAAGCCGCATGGTTCCCTCCGGGCAGCGGAACCAGTATACCCGGAGGGAGCCGCTAAGGTTTAGCCACTTCTGAGACGCAGCCGAGCGTGGCGAAGTAACCCTTGTCGAAGACCGGCGGGTTGGCGGTGATGTCCAGCCGCAAAGTAACCGGGAGGCCGGTAGCGCGATTGGTCACGGCCTGGCCGCTGCGGCCGGCGCGGAGAGTCATCTCCATCAAAGCGCCGGCGCGCCGGTCGGCGTCGGCCACGAAGCGGAAGGCGGCCCACAATCCGTCGTAGTGGGGGAACTGGTACTCGGTGCCGCCCTTGGCGCGCACCACGACATCCGCACCGCTGGCGTTGCCGGGCCACACGAAATTCTTGGCCGGCGCGGCGGCACCGACGAATTCCGCCGACTGGCCGTCGATGTTCACCCGGATGCGCTCGTTATCGTCGGCGGCGTCCGGTTTCACCGCGTAGGTCAGCCGGGGATCGGCGGAGTTGGGCGGGTAGGCCGCATCGGTGAAGGCGGCTGAGCGTGCAAGGAACTGGCGGAACGCGGGTGTGACCGCGATGGCGGCATTCTCGACGGGAGTTCCCTGGCGGGTCACGAACTTGGAAAGATTGGTCTCATAGAACTGCCAGATGGCGCCGTCCTTGGGATGGTAGACCGAGTTCACTTCCTGGAGCGTGGCCTCTTTCTGGGCGGCCGGGGCGAACGGGTACTTCGCCAGGATGGGCGAAATCTGAGTACACAGGCCCTTGCCTTTGGCGTTGAGGGCGGCCGGTCCGAGCCCGCGCAGGACGCCCTCGGCGTTGGTGATCGGGTCTTCGAGAAGGCCCTGCACGGTGCCTCCCAGGTCAGCGTCGGAACGGAACGATTGGGAAACCTGGCGGGTGGCCACTTTCGCCTGACGGGCATTGTCCAGGGTAGGGGCGGCGGCAGCCGCGTCGGGCGGATTCGGCCCGAGGCTCTCGAGCGAAGCCTGGAGGTTCAGCAGCGCCGTCATGTAAGGCTGATTGGTGGGGTTGGCGTACCGCGCCAGGCATCCCGGCGGCACAACCGCCTGCACCGGCTGGAATGGCGCGGCCACTGCCGGGTCGTCCACCGCGGTGTTTTCCGAGGCGAGGCACATGAGGGCGAGCAGCGGCGATTGCGCCCCGGCGGTGATCGAGAGCTTCTCCGCCGCGTCGGGAATTCCGCTGTACTTCAGCACGTTTCCGGCCTTCAGATACGCTCGCCATTCGTTGAGGAAGTCCGCGTAATAGAGCGACCGGATTGCGCGTTGGAGCTCGGCGTCGTCGAGCGCGCCGCCGGACTGTTTTCCGAGAACCCACTCCTCACCGGCGAAATATTTGGCAGCGTTGGGGATGGCGTCCTTGGTCATGAATTCCCAGCCGCCTTTGGAAAAGGCGCCCGGCACTTCATGACGGTCCAGCACCACTTTGGCGGCCTCCGGGAATTGCTTGTGGAAATTGATGGGCTGGTTCCGGCGATTCGCCTCGGAGAGCATGAAGGCATAGACGCGCTGGACACCCGCAAACTGCTCCAGGTATTTGCGCGCGTGGGCCACGCCGCCGGAGTCCTGGTTGCTCGAAAAGGGATTCTCGATCCGCAGTTCGTCGGCATAGAAATCGAACTGCTTCTGGGCTAGCGAGGAGCGTGGCACGTCCACGGTGCGTCCGTTGGTCCACCAGCGCATCAGGACCGGGGAGAGAAACTCGCGGGTGCTCTTGTCCGGATTCGACGTGGTGATCAGATAGGCCTTGAGCGATTCGTAGGTGGGATTGTAATCCGGACCGGGCTTGACCGGCAGGGTCTGCATGAAATGAAGAATGGCCGCCTGGGTCTGGCCGAGGAGCAACTGGCGGAACCGGCTGAAGTACACGCGGCGCGCTTCGGGATAGAGCTTGTGCCCGGTATACAGGCCGAAGTGGTAGCTCCACGGGGCGCCGGCGCGCTCATAGGAGCCGAGGCGTTCGAGCGCGACGCGCAGGGTCTCGAGATTTCGCAGCGGTTCGATGGGCGCAAGGTCGCCGCCGGCGATGGGCGCGAGCGAAATAGCTTTGGCGGCGTCCGTCACCTGCGCTTCGAGGGCGCGGTTTTTGAAGTACGAAACCGTGAAGAAGATGGAGGCCAGCAGGCAGAGCGAAGCCGCGGCAAAGAACAGCATGCGGCGTCCCACGCTGGTTTTTGTGCTGGCCCCGCTGGCGCCGAGCGCGGTGGAGTCGGCCAGCAGGACGCTCGAGAAAAGCTGCGTCAGGAAAACCCATTGCGGCACCTTTTTCGAGCTGGCTACGGGCGCCGCCTGGCGCTGCTGGCCCGCGGGCGCGGCCGGGTTCATGGCGAAGATGCCGGTAGCGCCGCCCATGGCTTCCTGTGCGGCCTGCCGGGGCGCCGCCGCGACGATGGGCGCCGCCTCGTTGACGATTACGGGCCGGACGCCGGTGAAATAGAACCCGCGCAGAAACGGACCGACCGTCAACTGGCTGGGCCGGCACAGATCCACCAGGAACTGCACCAGCACGGGACGCACCTTGCGGAACTCGCGGGGGAACTCGTAGGCGCCGGGCAGTTTGGCATCGTCGGATTCGCGGGCGAGAAATTCGGGGCGGGCATCGGCGAGGGAGTGAAAGAGCCGCTCGAAATCGCCGGTCAGCCGCGCGGTTTCCTGTTCGGCGTAGACGCCTTCGGTGCGGCCTTTGACCATGGCAAGAGTGACGCCGAGCACCTGGCCGGCCTCGGCTTCGCTCAGGTTGCGGACGTAATCGAGAAAGAACGGGACGCGATCCATGCGGGTAAAGATCACGTACACCGGCAGGTTGATGCCCAGCGATTGCGAGATTTCGCCGAGGCGCGCCCGCAGCGTTCGGGCGCTCGCGGAGGCGGCTTCCTGCGCTCCGGGCCTGGTGAAGTTTTCGGCGTCGAAGCAGACGATGGCGGCCCGCGGTGCCTGTTCGCCCTTGCCCACCACGGAGGTCTTGGGCTGAAGCCTCTTGACGAGTTTTTTCCACTTGCCGGCGTCGGCAGGGAGGGCGCCGGCGGCTTCGACGAAGACCGTGCGGCGCGAGAACCAGATGTTGGCGGTGCGGGTGGGGGCCACGTCGCTGTTGACGTAGACCTGCCCTGCCAGCAGTTCGGGATCGAGCCCCGAGTGGATCATGATGCTGGTCTTGGTGCTGCCCGAGTCGCCCATCAGGAGGAACGCGGGGAGGTTGGCGACCTTGGCGCCCTTTTCGATGCGGGCCGCGGCCAGCCGTGCCTCCGCCTCGCGGATCAGGATCGAAATCTCGTCGCCGCCCGGCGCGGTGGCCTCTTCACCCGCCGCCTCGGCCTTGGCCTTTTTCCTTTTGATCAGGAACAGGACGACAAGCACGATCAGCGCGACCAGCGTGACACCCAAAATGATGTACAGTGTCGAACTCATATCGTTGTCTTCCTAGCTCTTCGTCTGCCCGCCGATGGCACGCACTTCGCCGATGCCGGAATTGAGGCTCAGCTTGTAGCCGGCGAACAGGACGATCATGAGAACCGCCATCACCGCGGCGATAATGCCGGCGCGGCGCACCCACGGGTCGCGCGCCACGCGCACGGTTTCCTGCGGCAGCGCCCAGCCAGGCGACAGGCCGGCGAAGCGTCCGCGGATGCGGCGGATTTTTTCGGCAGTGAGGTTCATCTTCTGGGCCAGTTCGCCGCGATTCACGGCGCTGTAGCGGCCCCAAAAGCCCAGCAGCAGGCACAGGTAATGAACCTCGAGGACGTCGGCCAAATCGTTAGAGTCGCTCTGGCCGAGAAGGAAATCGAGATTCTGAAATACCACTTCTCCCGCTATAGCCGTGCCGAACAGCTCGTGCTGCAACGGTTCACGGACCCAGTCGGCGAAGATCGGATTCTGCGACTTGAGCACGGACTCATCGAGAAACGCCACGCACACGAAGGTCGCGAATTTGACGTAGTCCGAGGGGTACCCGCCGGCGAGCGCCTGGTTCGCCGCGGTCTTGAGGGCGTCGCGGGTGTGATGGCGGAAGGCTTTCGGGTCGGTAACGCCCTGCCGGTTGGCCCGCAGTCTCTCAACCGCGGTGAGCACTTCCTGAAAAATGAGGGCGAGGCTTTCGGGGCGTCGCGTGTCGGTAGCTGCCATGATCAGTTGTCCAGCGCAACCAGGATTTCGACTTCAGGGGACGGGAATTCGCCGGGGACGTACACGCCGATCCGCCGGGTCTGCAACATGTGGTCCCAGCAGGGACCGCTGCGGGTGATTCCGAAATACTGCGCTTCGGAGCGGACCTGTATGGCCTGCGGCGGATGGGCGAGATGGACCAGTTCCATCCCGGGCAAGGCGCGCTTCACCAGTTCCCGCACGAATGGCGGGGTGCATACTTTGACCACCTGGGGAACCCGCGCCATCAGTTCCGCTTCGGCGGTGCGGGCGCGAATCGAGAAGACCCAGCGCGAGCGTCCGAGCACGCGCTGATCGGTAATCTCGCCTTCGTAGAAGTAGTCGCCGGCCGCATGCAGCGGAATGGAAAGGCAGGTCGTGGGGACGATGGTTTCCAGGTGCAGCCGGATGTGGCGGTCGAGCTTTTCGAAACAGTCGCCGAGCTCGTCGTGGTCGTAGAGCGGCAGATCGCGGGGATGAGAATCGAGCGCAAAGGTGCAGAGCGCTCCGGCGAGGCGCGCCATTTCCGTGTACAGTTCTTCCGGGTGGGGCCTCTTGGAAATGAGGTGATGGCGCAGCGGCACGAGGGCGGAGTTGACGGAGTGCGCCAGCCAGAAATTGGCGATTTCGCGCGGGGAGTAATCGGTCCGCGCGCCGTCGGCCCCTTTCTGAATGCCGGCGGCCTTTTCGCTCAGGATGTCGATCAGGCGGTCCAGCAACTGCATCAGGCGGGCGCTGGCGATAATCGAAAGAACCGGCGGAACGAACGCTGCGTCCTGGGCGAAGTGGCCCGAGCCGTCGCGCACGATTCGCGCCAGCGGGAGGGTGACCATACCGGCATCGGGCTCGGTATCGAACAGGAGGCGCAGGTTTTTGCGTCCGAGGCGAACGGGCCGCTCGTCGACGCCGGTATTTTCGTCGTGCAAAGTGCGGGCCTCGGCCACGTAGCGGGCGGGGACGCCGTTGTCCATGGAACAGTTCATGCCGTCCTGGGAGTGAGGCGGAATGGCAAGCAAAACGGTGACGCCGTCGCGAGTGGGAGGAAACGCGTCGGCCACGGGGCGCGGGTCGGGTGCGGGGTCGCTCTCCGGCATGTTGAAGGCGAGGCCATCGCGGAAAATGCCACGGGCGTGCAACAGCGAGAACGTGCCGTTGTGCAGCGCGTCGGCATCCACCTCGATCCCGGAGAGGCCATAGGAGGCGAACCACAGGGAGGAAACCGCGAACCGGATGGAATCCTCGAAGTAGCGGCTCTGCACCTGGAAGTGGTGCGGACCCAGGTACATGCCTTCCGACCAGACAACTCGAGAAAGCAATTTCATACGTCTGTCCGGTTTAGCGTAGCATAGGCGGACAAGGACCCATGTGTCTGAGCAGTACGCGGTACGATGTGACAAGGCCGGGTGCGACATGGCGGGACTGAAGGGTTTTGAACTGATTGAGGAAATCCCGGGCGAGGGGGCGCGCAGTTTTCGCGCGCAGACCTTGTCCGGACGGGCGGTAACGGTACATGTACTTCCGGGGCCGTGGGCTCCCGCGCACGAGCCGTTCAAAGCTCGGTTGCGCGCCTTGTCGGTGGACGCGCTGGCGCAACTGATCGAGGTCGGGGAGCACGAGGGGTTCGCCTACCTCATCACCGTGGCGCCGCCGCACCTGGCGCTGATGGACTGGATGAAGCAGCACGAAGCGCCGCCACCGCCGAAAGATCCGGACCGGTTTTCGCGGGCCGGTGCATGGAAGGTACCGGAATCGCTGGCATCCCGGAGCGGTCCGCCGCTTTCGGATGCCACGCGGACGATGCAATCGCCGTCGGTGGGGCAGGAGGCGGGACCGGGGGGAACCGCATCCGGGGCGTTCACGGCGATGTTTGGAGGAAAGCAGGAACCGGCGGCGCCGGCAGAGCCTGGAGCGTTCACGAAGATGTTTCAGACGGGCGAACAGGCAGCGCAGCCGCCGGCACCTCCTAGCGCCGTCAGTGCAGCCGCCTGCGAGTGAGCCTGGAACGTTTACGAAGATGTTTCGGGCGAAGCAGGAGTCCGCGCCGCCGGAACCTCCGGCGCCGCCAGTGCCGCCGCCTGCGAGTGAGCCTGGAACGTTTACGAAGATGTTTCGGGCGAAGCAGGAGTCCGCGCCGCCGGAACCTCCGGCGCCGCCAGTGCCGCCGCCTGCGAGTGAGCCTGGAACGTTTACAAAGATGTTTCAGGCGAAGCAGGAGCCCGCGCCGCCACCTGAACCTCCTGCGCCTTCACCCGCGGTGCAGCCGCCCGCGAGTGAGCCTGGAGCGTTTACGAAGATGTTTCAGGCGAAGCAGGAGTCCGCGCCGCCACCTGAACCTGCTCCGCCTCCGCCGCCGGTGCAGCCGCCTGCGAGTGAGCCTGGAACGTTTACGAAGATGTTTCAGGCGAAGCAGGAGCCCGCGCCGCCACCTGAACCTCCTGCGCCTTCACCCGCGGTGCAGCCGCCCGCGAGTGAGCCTGGCGCGTTTACGAAGATGTTCCGGGCGAAGCAGGAGCCCGCGCCGCCACCCGAACCTCCTCCGCCTCCGCCGCAGCCGCCCGCGAGTGAGCCGGGCGCGTTCACGAAGATGTTTCAGGCGAAGCAGGAGTCCGCGCCGCCACCCGAACCTCCTGCGCCACCGGCCGTGGAGCAACCTGCGACTGAACCCGGACCGTTCACGAGGATGTTCCAGGCGAAGCAGGAGTCCGCGCCGCCACCCGAACCTCCTCCCGCGGAGCCGGCGAAAACCGGGCCGGGTGCGTTCACGATGGCCTTTCAGCCGCCCAAGAAACCCGCGGCAGCGCCCCCATCTCCCCGCTCCGACGATCCGCCTCCGAGTCCCGACAAGCCCTCCACCAAGACGCCGGGTGCGTTCACGATGATGTTCCAGGCGGCGCAGAACCCGCCGACCTCGGAGGCCGAAACCGAGCCTATCCCTGCCTCCGAACTACCCACCGCGGAGATGCCCGCCCAGCCTCCGCCTGCGCCTCCCGTACCGCCTACGCCTGCGAAGCCGGCTGCAGGGCCTGGGGAGTTCCGGGGTTCGCCGCCGGCCGAGCCGCCTCCTCAACGGAGCGCAAGCCAATCGGGGGAGTTCACGAGAATGTTCAAAAGCGAGCCGTTGCCGCCGGCCTCGCCGCCTGCCCGGGAGCCGGCCGCTCCTGCCGCTCCAACACCGCCGGGCAAACCCGCTGGCCAGCCGGGCGACTTCACTCGGCTATTCCGCGCTCCGGTCCAGGAACCCGCAAGCACACCACCTCCGGCGCCCCAACAGCCCTCGAGTGCCTCCCCGCCCGGCGAGTTCACGCGGCTGTTTCAGACGCCATCCAAAGAGCCCGCGGGGGAAGTTCCGCCATCGTGGGCCTCGGCTCCTCCAACAGATCTGCCGCAGTCGGAACGTACCGAGGCGCCTGGGGCCTTCAACCGCATTTTCGAGCCGCAGCGCTCCAAACCGATGCCGATGCAGGCGCCCGAGCCGCGCCCGGAAGCAGGTTCCGGCCCCGGAGAGTTCACGCGGATGTTCGAGGCTCCGCAGTCCACGCCGCTGCCCGGTCAGGGATGGCCGGCGCCGCCCCCCAAGGCGGCAAAACAGGAACCGTTCCTCGACATGTTCGAGTCGAAGTCGCCGGTCAACGAGCCGGAGCCCGAGGTGCAGCACGACAGCGATTTCAGCCGGTTCTTCAACAAGCCCGCACCGCCGGGAACACCGAAAGCGCCGGCCAAACCGGCCGCACCCGAACCGGGCGGATTTACACAGATGATCTCGAAGGGTTCATACCGGCCGGACGCGCCCGCTCCGCCGTACCGGCCAGACGCCGGGGGCAGCGGAGCCACCGGCGTTTTTTCCGCGCCGTCGACGCCGCAGGGGCCTGCCGAACCGGCGGGACCCAGCGAATACACGCGGATGATTTCGTTGCCGAGCGGCGGCACCGGGGCCGGAGGGCCCGCGCCGGGAGCACCGGCGGGAGGCGGCGCCAAGGGTGGCGGCATGCCGCACATGCCGCATATGCCGCATATGCCGCGTGTCCCGCAGCCTCCGCACATACCGCAGGTCGTCCCGGGCGTGAGGTCGCCGCAGTTGCCTCGCGTGTCACAGCCGCACATGCCTCATATGCCGCGCGTGCCGAGCGGCGTATCGGCGGCGGGTGCGGCCGCGGGCGCGCCCATCAAGGCGGCCAAGGCTGCGGGCACGAACACGCTGCTGATCGCGATCTGTTGCGTGGCGGCGTTCCTGCTTGGAATCGTGGTGATGATTTTCGTGATGAAGAAGTGATCAGCCGGCCTGTGGCAGCAGGATAATCAACTCCAATTGCGGATTGGCGAGATCGCCCGGCACGTAGGCGGCCAGGTTGCGCGAGCGCTGGATGGCCTCCCACTCCTGTCCCGACTGGGCCAGGCTGAAGTAGGTGTAATTCAATTTCATGGGAATGGCGTTCGGAACCGCCGAGAGATAATTTAAACCCACGCCCGGCAGCGCGTATTGCACGATGTGGTCGGCGCGGCTGGCCGAAGTCACCTTGACAAGATTGGGCGTTTTGGACACCAGTTCGGACTGGCTGACCTCGGCGCTGACGGCCAGGTACATCTTCGTATTGGCGAAATACTTGTCGTTGTCGATGGCGGTGGCGTAGATGGAGGGCTGCACCAGCTTGAGCGGCAGCGAGACGAAATTCGCCGGAACCACCGTATCGAGCAGCAGCCGCAGCTTCTCGTCGAGCTCGGTGAAACAGCCGCCGAGATCGTCGTGGTCGTAGACGGGCAGGTCGCGGGGATGGATGCTTCCCGAAAAAGTGGTGAGCGCGCCCGCCAGCGACAGCATGGCGGAGTAGAGCTCTTCGGGATGTCCGCCACGCGATTCGAACAGGTGCCGGAACGAGGGGAAAAATGTGTTGACGGTGTATAGCAGCCAGAAATTCGCGATGTCGGCGGCGGTGAAATCGGCCAGGCTCTGATTCTTCTGCCGGCGCATGGCGGAAATGGCGGTAGAACGGGCGGCGAGGATTTCCACCAGGCGGCGTGCGATGGCCACCAGATGGTCGTTGGCATTAAACTCGACCAGCGGGGGCACGAAGCGCGGGTCGAGATGAAACGCGCCGGCTTTACTGCGCAGCACGCGTGCGACGCGAAGAGTGGAGAACCCCTCCCGGGCCTCGGTCTCGGTGAGCAGCCGGAAGTTCTTGCGGGCCACATGCACGGGCTTCTCCGCCTGGCCTGTATTTTCGTCGCGGAACAGCTTGATCTCGGCGCGGAACCGGGCGCCGGCGTCGCGCGACGAGGTGGCTACGTTCATGCCGCGGTCCCGGTACTGCGGAACGGCCAGGTACAGATCCAGGCTGTCCTGGTCCGGGTCGAAGCATTCGGCGAGCTGCCTGGGTGGGGGCGCCTCGTCCGAATCGGGAATGTCGAACAGGAGGCCGTCGGCGAAGATTCCGGAAGCCGAGGCGATTCCGAGGGCGCCGCCGGTAAGCGCTTCCTGGCTGATCTGGAGCGTGCGAAACCCCCAGGGACGGAAACTGAGGCATTCGAGCTGAAACTGCAGAAGGTTCTCGAGGAACCGGTCCTGGATCTGAAGGTGCTGCGGCGTCAGGAATGTGCCTTTGGTCCAGATAACCTGTTGGAGTCGCTTCATTTGGAATCACATTAGCAGATGTGGCGGGAATCCGGCGGGTCTAGTACCGGAGCGCGCCGGAAGCCGCTCCGCAGGGGTTCCGATCCGATACAATATCCGCCAGGAGCAAAGAAACGGATGCCGTTACAATGCTGCATGGGCGCAATGATGATGTGCACCTTCGGGCTCGCGCCCAGTTCGCTGGTAGTGTTGCCGCCCAATCGGGTGAACACCAACATGGTGCCGGACGCGAATATCATGGACCACATTCCGCTGACCAACATCATGCCGTTCGGGATGTGCACTTCGCCCGCGAACCCAACGGTAGCGGCTGCTACCGCGGCGGCCCTGGGCGTACTTACCCCGATGCCCTGCGTACCCAATACCCCGGCGCCGTGGGTGACCGGAGCGCCGACGGTGTTACTCGGCAACTTTCCGACCCTCGATAATATCTCGCAGTTGTTCTGCGTCTGGGGCGGCGTCATCACGTTCACTACCGCGGGCGAGTTCACCGTTAACGTGCCTTAAACCGCGCTCTCGCTTTTGGCGAGCGCCGATGCGCGCAGCGCGAACTGCAGCATCTTGGCGGGATCCTCGCCTTCCAGCACGAACGCCTCGACGTCTCCGAAAAATTCGGTGAGTTCACCGGGCTCGCAGGTGGGAAGGAAGGTCCGCATCACCCGCGGGTCGTAATAGCGGAAGAGCAGCGGCTTCCCGGCCTCGTTGTGCACCGTGAGAAACTTCCGGAAATGCTGCCGCATGGCAGTCAGTCCGGAAGGCGAGATCGCGAACACTCCCCAATGTTTCCCCCATCCGGAGGACAGGACCCACTGCGCGAATTCGGAGTCCGGCTCGAGTTTCACCAGGTAGGGCGCCGCCGTGGCCAGGTCGGGCGTCAACTCGCCCCGATACAGGCAGATAAACTCCGGCCGTGTCTTGTCGAGTTGCGGCAGCAGGTCGGACACGGAGGCGCCATCCAGGATCGCATAGGACGTCATCCCGTCCCGGAAAATCGCTTTCGTCAAAGTTTCCGCTACGTTCGTCATCTTCTTTTATTCTTATCGTGCGAGCCTCACGGGCTCGCGGTTTAGCGTGGTCAAGTATCGCAGAACGGCGCCCCCGACTGCGCCGCCGCCATCAGGGCCGCCGCGGCCGGTCCAACATGCGAGATAGACGTGCTCGCGGGCGTCACATTTTCGGGTGGCGCAACTTCCGTTTGCGCTCCAGGATCGGCGTTGACGGCTTCGGTCGGATCCTTGGGGGCCGTAGGGCTACAGCCGGAACCACTGCCGGCGGCGCCGCCGCTGTTGATCAGCACCATAGTGCCGACGATCGTTACACCGGTGGGGCCGATGTTCACGAAGTTGCCGCCCACCTTTAAGGTCAGGGACATGCCGGCTTCGATAACCACGGTCATGCCCGCCTTGAGGTGAATCTCCATGCCGGCGTCCACGGCGTGATTCATGCCGACCTTCTGTTGAAGGTCCATTCCCATGTTCTGCGACAGCGTTCCACCCACTTTTTCGTTCTGGTCGCCCATGACGTGAAAGTGTTCGTCGCCCTTGACCTTGGTGAGTTGGTCCGTCCCCACGATCAGGTGCTTGGAACCAGCGACGACGATCTCGTAGCTGCTGTCCTTGACGCGCTCGTGCATGTCCTTTTCCGCATGCACGAAAAACTGCTCGCTGCCCTTGGTGTCGTCCATGCGGATTTCGTTGAATCCGCCGCCGCCCTTCGTGCTCATGGATTTGAGCAGGCACTTTGCCTGTTCGTCGGGCAAGGTGTAAGGCACGGTCTGATCGGCGTTGTACACCGAGCCGACGATCAGCGGCCTGTCGGGATCCCCTTCAAGGAAACTGACTACCACCTCCTGCCCGATGCGGGGAATGTTCAACATCCCCCACCCTTTTCCAGCCCATCCGGAAGCTACGCGGATCCAGCAGGAGCTCTTCTCGTCTTTCCTGCCCTCGCGATCCCAGTAGAACTGCACGACGACGCGGCCGTACTTGTCGGTCCAGATTTCCTCGCCGGACTTACCCACCACCAGGGCCGTCTCGTTGCCGTGCACGACAGGCTTGCGGGCCAGCCTCGGAGGCCGGTAAGGCACGGAGAAAGGGATCGCTTCGAAGTCGTTCTGATAGTCGTACGGGGTTTCCGGGCCTGAGCGGTAGCTGGTGTTGCGTCCATAGTGCTCGATGGCAGTTATCAGGTATTCCTGGTTAACGGTGGTCCGGAAGTGCTCCGCGAGCGTGAAGCGGCTACCGCACTCGAAGCCCAGGCAGTTGCCATGGCCGCGTACCGAGATGTTGGCCGCCTCCCGTTCCTCGAGGCGGATGCGCGCGTAGCGGTCGCCGTCGCCCTTAGTGGTGTACTTGCCCGGATGGTCGTACCACTCGCCGAGTTCCCCGGGGGTGCTGCCGCTGAGGGTTGCGTGCAGGCCGGTCTTGGGCTTCTCAAAATCGTAGTCGTTGACGGAAGCCTTTTTGGTGCCGATGGCAAATTCCGTCTCGATGCTGGAGACCGTGTCTTCATCCAGAACCCCGCCCGTAGCGGGCGTGAAGTCGGCAGTCGCTTTGTGGGGGCAGGTCGGGAAGGAAGTCGGGGCGTTGACCAGCACCATAATGTGCTTGGACTGGCTCTGTTCGAAGTAATAGCCGATGCCCTCGTCTTCCAACAGGCGGGAAATGAAGTTGAAATCCGTTTCCCGGAATTGAACGCAATACTCGCGCTGCGGAAACGAACCTTGCAAGGAGAGCTTGTAGTCGGTGAAGCCGCGGTCGGCGAATACCTGCTCGACGATTTCGGGGACGGTCTTGTGCTGGAAGATGCGGGAATCGAAAAAATGGTGCATGAACCAGAACCACGGCACCATCTCGAGTTCGTAGGCAGCCATCCCGTCGTCGCCCATTTCGAGGAGCGTCGCCCGGCTGAAATTGCCGTGAATGTGGCGCTCGGTTTCGTCCTCGTCCAGCTTGAACGTAAGCACGCCGGGCTTGGTGAGCAGCCCTCCGAGGTCGATATTGGCGTCCTTCGTAAGCACGCGCAGGAGAAACCGGAACGGCGTCGAAATGCGTTCGCTACCCGAGAAGCTCTCGAGCAGAAGCGCATCGTCGCCGAGGGGCGTTTTCAAACGAAACGGCCGGTAAGTCTGTGTTGCGGGCACGGGGTTTTTCTCCGATTGTGCGGGCGCCGGTTCCCCAACCGTGCCCGCCTGTTATGTTTTACCGAAACGGACCGGTCTACGAGTACAGGAAAGAGCCGTCCTCGGCAATAGTGACGTGCACGGAATTGGGACGCTGCCCTTCGGCGATGGCGCCCAGGATCTGCTTCGAGATCTCCGGCAGCATCGTGTTCGTCAAAATATTATCTACGTTTCTGGCGCCGCTCTCGACTTCGGTACAGCGGCGGCCGACCTCGTCCACCAGGCCGTCGTCGTACGTCAGCGCAATGCGGTGGCTTTCCTGAAGGCGGCGTTGGATCTTGCCGAGCTTCAGCTTGATGATGGTCTTCATCGCCTCGTCGCGAATCGGGTAATACGGAATGATCACGAGGCGGCCCAGGAACGCCGGCTTGAAGACCTTATCGAGTTCCGGCTTGATGGCCTTTACCAGTCCCGCCGGCGACGGCGCCGTTTCCGGATCGGCCAGCAGCTTCATCATGCTGTCGGTGGCGGCGTTGGAGGTCAGGATGATGATCGTGTTCTTGAAATCGATCTCGCGTCCTTCGCCGTCCTCCATCTGCCCTTTGTCGAAAACCTGGAAGAACAGCTCGAGCACGTCGGGATGCGCCTTCTCGACTTCATCGAGGAGGACCACCGAGTAGGGCCTGCGGCGTACCGCTTCGGTGAGCACGCCGCCCTCGCCGTAGCCGACATATCCGGGAGGCGAACCCTTGAGCGTGGAAACGGTATGCGCCTCCTGGAACTCCGACATATTGATGCTGATCATGTTTCGCTCGCCGCCGTAGAGAAGGTCGGAAAGCGCCAGCGCGGTTTCGGTTTTGCCGACGCCGCTGGGACCCACCAGCAGGAAGACGCCGATGGGTTTGCTGGGATCGTCCAGCCCGGCGCGCGCGGTGCGAATGCGCTGGCTGATCATGGCAAGCGAATGGTCCTGGCCGATGACGCGCCCGCCGAGGTGCGATTCCAGGTTCAGCACCGTGGCGATTTCGTCCTTGAGCATCTTGCCCACCGGAATCCCGGTCCACCCGGAAACCACCTCTCCGATGATCTGGGCATCGACGCAGACGCGCATCAGCGGCGTCTCGCCCTGCATCACCTCGAGCTCCTGGTTGAGCCCGGCAAGCTGGGCCCGCAGTTGTTCGGGATCGGGCGCGGTTTGGGGCGCGGTGGCGCCCGCTGTCGCGGCCCCTGCAGCCGCGCCGGCCTGCGGCTGGGCCGCGCCGGCCGCCGCCTGCACCTGTCCGCCAGCCGCCTGTGCCTGGGGCTCCGCCTGCGCCTGCGGGTCGGCGATGCCTTCGAGTTGCAGCCGCAGTTCGCGGATGCGGTTGATCAGGTCGCGCTCCGCTTCCCAGCGGCCGCTCAACTCGGCCAGCCGCGCCTGCGTTTTTTCGCGCTGGGCGGCGATCGCCGTAAGCCGTTCGCTGTGGTCGGTGCCGACGGCCGATTCGCGTTCGAGCACCCGGGTTTGTACGGCGAGATCCTCGATCGTGCGCGTAGCATCCTCGATGGGGGGCGGAATCGAGTTCTGTCCCAGGGCGAGGCGGGCGCACGCCGTATCGAGCACGCTGACGGCCTTGTCGGGCAACTGGCGGTCGGCCAGGTAGCGATGAGACAGTTTCACGGCGGCGAGCAAGCCCTCGTCCAGGATGCGGACTTTGTGATGCTTTTCGAGCGTCTGGGTGACGCCGCGCAACATCAGCGCGCACTGCTGCTCGCTGGGCTCGTCCACTTTGACGAGCTGGAACCGGCGCGCCAGGGCCGGATCCTTTTCAAAATACTTCTTGTATTCCGACCAGGTCGTGGCGGCGATGGTGCGCAGTTCGCCGCGCGCCAGGGCCGGCTTGAGCAGGTTGGCGGCATCTCCCTGTCCTGCCTGCCCGCCCGCGCCGATCATGGTGTGGGCTTCATCGATGAAAAGAATAATAGGCGTGGGGGAGGACTTCACTTCGTTGATCAATCCCTTGAGCCTGTTTTCAAATTCGCCTTTGACGCCGGCGCCGGCCTGTAACAGGGCCAGGTCGAGCGAGCGCAGGGTAACGTTCTTAAGCACCGGCGGCACATCGCCCTGGGCGATGCGGGCGGCGAAGCCTTCCACCACCGCCGTCTTGCCGACGCCGGCCTCTCCCACAAGAATGGGATTATTCTGGCGGCGGCGGGTAAGAATATCCACCACCTGGCGGATTTCGAAATCGCGGGCCAACACCGGATCGATTTTTCCCAGCTTGGCATTTTCGGTGACGTTGACGGTGTACTGGTCGAGATTGGGCGTCTTGCCGCCAACCGGCCGTCCGGCGCCTGGCGCGGCCCCGGGGCCGGCGGCTTCGGGCTCGGGCTCCTGCTCGTTTTCGACTGAGTTGCCGACGATCTTCATGAAGTCCGCGCGCAGGGCGTCGGCCTGCACCTTTTGGAATTCGCGGGAGGCTTCGCGCATAAGGCGCGCGAGGTCTTCGTCATGCGCCAGCGCGAGCACGGTGAAGCCGGTGCGGACCTTGGTTGCGCCGAAATCGATGGAGCCCAGGGTCCACCCCTTGACGAGCATGTCGCGTACCGTCGGGCTGACCGCCGGCGTGCGCGCGTTGCCGGTCTTCAGCTTGTCCAGGCTGCGCGTGAGCTCGGCCGCCAGCCGTGATTTGTTAATGTCGAAATGCCGCGCAATGAGAGCGAAGTCGCCGTCGCTCGCGTCGAGCAATTTCATAAGGTAATGTTCGATCTCGACGTCGTAATGCGTGCGAGACAAACTCAATCCGAGTGCGGCTTCCAGGGCGGCGCGCGCGGATTCATTCAGTTTTCCGATGAGCGATCGATCGTTCAGTCTCATAATGAAGCCCTCAGCTTGACACAGACCATTCTCTAATCCAAATGCAAAATCGTGTCGGCCGGCGAGCGGTCAAACTCGTTTGCCGATTTCATCCAAGTGAGCCAGCCGAGCCTCGGCCCGGCTTCGTCTTCCTTCCCCAAATCGCAACGCGGAACTTCTTCGCGCTGCAGCACCAGTTGAACCTCCACTTCCAGATGCTGCCCGCAGAAGAATCGCGTCAGGTCCCGCAAAGGGCGGAATGCGCTTCCGCCGGGAAGAAACGAAAGGTACTGATCCTCGGTAAGCGGGCCGAGCCGCAGCCGCACTCGCGACTGCTGGTCCCAGATCTCGTCGCCCACCACGGCCCCGACTCCGAGCTGTTCGGAGAAGGAACTGCCGGTATCGAACTCGCATTGATCGGAAACGCCGAGGCGCTGCCATGCGCCCACAAACTGCTCCACGGCGGCGGGGATTTCGAAATAGTCCTCGAGCATCCGGCGCAGCGCCGAGGCCGAGCGGGGCTGGAGCCCGAGCAGGCCGGTATAGAAAAGGAGCGATTCGTCGCGCACTACCAGGCGGTTTTCGAGACCGGATGTTCCGATGCCGATCAGGCAGCGCAGGTACTGCGAAAGCCGGTCCTGGCCGTCGCGTTCGTAGGCAACCCCGGAGCGGTACTTCTCCCACGCCTGGTAGAACAGCGAAATGATCCGGTGATTGAAAATATCGAAGAATGTGAGCAGGGTGCGATCGCGCTCGCGCACACGGCCTTCGATCAATTCCGAATAGCAGTACGGCAGAACGCCCGCCGGGCCGTTGAGACCCATGAAGTTGACGGTCATCTCGGGCACTGTCCGGTCCCATTCCATCGAGTGAATTTCGGATGGGGGAAAAGCCAGGCTGTTATTGGTGTGGAAACGGAGAGCCTCGCCTCCCGGTTTTCCAAATCTGCCCACCGGCTCGAGCGCGGGCATCATGCGGGTGAGCAGGCGCACGGCCTGGAAAAAATCGAACTGGCCCGGGTGCTCGCGCAGTTCTTCCCGCACCTCGAGGAGGTGATCGGGAATCGCCGGCGCCGCTGAATCGGCTACAGCAGAATCCGGTGTCCTGCCCTGGGCGGCCATTCCTGAAGGGCCTCCTTTCTTTGACGTGTGTGGACCGTGAGCTGGGTGAAGCTGTTCATCGTGGCGTACAGCGCCAGAAAATGTTCGATGACGCTGGCGAACAGGTAGACGCCGGCGCCGACGAACTGTTCCTCGTCGAGCGTCATTTCCACGCGCGTTCCCCGCGCGAAGGTGATGCCGTTCTCCGAGACCACTCGTGCGAAATGCGGACGGCTCTCGAGTTCCGCGATGCCTTCGATCATTTTCTGCGCGAACGGCGATTGGGTGAAATCGTAGAGCCGCAGGATCTGCTGCAAGGCCGAGCGCCCCTCTTCGACGATCGACAGGTAATTCAAGGAGAGGTGCGAGATCAGTTGCCACAGCGCCATTTTGGCGAGAGGGGGATGCAGCGGCGTCGTGGGCTTGGTGATGGCGATGATGCGCTTGACGGGCGCATTGCCCTCCAGTTCGAAATCGCCGTCCTCGTTGCCGAAGGGAAGGCGCACGGGCAGGTTGCGGTTGGTGCAGGTGGTATGGATCGTGAGGGTGTCTGTTTTGGGAAGCATCGGCCGCATGGTGCGGTCCACCAGAGAAAGATAAATCTCCGACCCCTCGTCGTTGGCCCGGTTAGACATGCGGCGGTTGGCGATCCAGAAGCATTCCTGCCTGGCTCCGGTCTCATGGCGAAATGAATAGAACGGCCGGTATTGGATCACCTGCCGGGTGGCTTCGTCGAGGGTGGCCACTTCGTCCACCGAAAACACCTCGAGCGCGTTGGGACGCTTGATGTCCGGCCGCACCGGGTATTCGTACTTGTGCTGATCGAACAGGATGGGTTCGGCCGACTGCGGAAACAGATTAATGACCGGAACGCAGCCCAGCCGGAAAACCTTGGGTCCGACGCCGAGTTCCAGCCGCTCCCGCCGGTCGCCGTCGCCCGCACCCGAAAAGAGGAACAGGACCTCCACCTGGTTTTTGAAGTTCTCCAAAACGTCGCCGAGCGGCCTCGGCTTGCCATCTTCTCCCGGCGGTCCTTGCAGGTCCAGGAAGAGGAACTTGGCCGGTAGCGTGAAGAACTCCTGCAAGGTGCGGTAGCCCGGGAAGGAACGCTTGGGGTACGGCAGCATGCTCTCGTCTTCGGCGAACCCGACCGGCCGGATGGAGGCAGGCGGTAGCGTGACCGCATTTCGCGGATTCGCCGGGTCGCGCACCAGGATTCGCGTCACACGGGAGCAAAGCAGTTCGTAGAGCAGGTGGACCAGCGCCGACTCGCCCGCAAGATGGAAGCGAAGATGCCCGATCTCGAGTTTGGGCAGCGGCGCATCCGGCATCGAAGTGAGTTCCAGCCGCAGCACAAAAGGCTCCGACGCCTTAAGCGGGAAACGGAGCCGGTCGGGCGTCTTCCATTCCGCCGCGCTCACTCCAATAGGCCAGAGCGTCGTGTCGTAGCAGGTTCGGAACTTGCAGGGAACGCCGGCGACAGGACGGGAATAGAGCATCGTCTCGCGCGGAATGGGGAGCCCGGTGGTGAGCTTTCCCTGTTCCAGGTCCACCGTAAATTCCACGATCGCCATGGCCGGAATGGGGCGGATCAGGTGCGGATAGACGATGCTGAGGAGCGCCTCCGTAATTTCCGGGAAATCGTCGTCGAGTTTGACATGCACGCGCGCGGCGAGCAGGGCGAAGGCCTGAATCAACCGTTCGACGTGAGGGTCGCCGCCCTCATTCGAAGGATCGAGCGCAAGGCGCGCGGCAATCTTCGGATATTTTTCCGCGAACTCGCTGCCGCGGTCCCGCAGAAACCCGAGTTCCCGTTCGTAATAGAGCTTGAGGTCATCCCGCATTCTGAACCTCATACTGGCCGCTGGTCAGTTGCAGGACGGTGTCGAAGGAGACGTGCTCGGGTTCCGGGTCCATCAGCAGCAGCCCCTCGATCCGAAATCGCAGCGTACGGCTGCCTTTTCCGTCCGCTTCGAGCGGGACGATGCGAACCTTCGCGATGCGCGGCTCGAAGAGCCTGACGGTGCTTTGAAGCTGCCGGATCAGCTTGGTGCGATCCGACAGGTTCGACAGGCTGATGCCCGTGAAATCCGGGAGCCCGAATACGTAAACGGAACGGTTCAGCTCGCGAAAGCCCTCGTCCGGCGGGATGGCGATGCGCCGCGTGTTGAGCAGCCACTCGAGGTCGCGGCGCACGGCGTCGCGCAGCATGCGCACGGACTGCGCGCGCGTCAGCGGCGCTTCCTTCGAATTGCGCGGCTCGCTATCGATGAGCCTGTCGAAGACCGAAAGCGTGACGGCGGAGTCTGGAACCGAGTGGGCCATATCGTCAGATGGAGAGCGCCTGCACCGGATCGAGCCGGCAGATGCGTTCGAAGATCGCCTGTTTCAGCTTGGGATCCCCCTGAATCTTCTTGCTGTTCTGCGCGAGAAAAGTGAGGGCGCCGGCTACCGTTTCCCGGTCTTCCCACTCCTCCAGTTTGTAAAGGTCGATAGCGGCCGCCAGGTCGTCCAACAGCGGTTGGGCGATCACGTCTTTGCCGGCCTGAATACAGATCTGGGAAAGTTGCAATTTGCGCAGGAAGCGGCCGCGGCCGGACAACTGGCGCTCCACCTCCTTTTGCAGGATCGCGACCGCTTTTTGCGCCTGGCCGCTGCGCATGGCTTCCAGGGCGAGGGCGTGGGCGTCCACGTATTTCTTCTGCCAGCCCGGGGTGATGCCGTCCATCACGGGCAGGTGCGGCGGACCCGGCTGGGGGGCGGCGCCGGCCGGTTCGCCGAGAATCTCGCGCAGCCAGGCCTGCGTTTGCGGGTTGGCGGCCGGGGTATCGTCGCTGAGCATGGCCTCCATCAGGTGCGGGAGATCGCGTAATAGCGCGCGCAGTTCGGAGCGGATGGCGATGGCGATCGGGCTGTAATCGTCGCCGAGAGCCACGCACGCTTCCACCACGAAGCGCTGCAGGTCCAGCCAGGCGCGGCTACAGGGCAGGGCCATGATGTTTTCGGCCAGGTCGAGCAGTTCGGTCCAACGGCTGCGCAGAGCCAGCGTTTTCACCTGCTGGCGAAGATCGCTGGGCGGAGCTTCGAGCACCGACGGATCGCTCGACCCGCGAAGCTCTCCCCAACGGAGGCCGCGCAGCATCATATAAGATGCCGGGCTGTGCGGCTCCTGTTTACGAAGGTAAGAGGCGGCAGCCACCACGCTGGCCACGGCTTCGCGACGTCCCGCGGGCTCGGCCGCGGCGCGGAACGAAAGCAGCCCTTGCGGGCCTCCGCCCCACGAGCCTTCCGTGGCTTCGCCCTGTGGAGCTTCGCCGCCTTCCGCTGCCTCCTCGGGCTCCGGCGGCTTTTCCTCTACCGGATCGGGCTCGGTCTCGCGCTTCTTCTGAAGCAGGCTGTGAACCACCTGCCGGAACTCGAGGATGCCTTCCTTGAGAGTAGTGAAGGAAGGGGCGGCATCAGCGAATTTTTCGTGGCAGGTCCGGTTCAGAGTCTCGATGGTTTCGAGCGTTTCGTCAATCGATTTTTCCAGGCCCGAATAGAAGAGTTTGGGTGTTTCGACGAAGGCCTTGTCGAACGCTTCCGGCGCCAGTTTGCCTTCCTTGAGCTGCTTTTCGCGGGCAGCCTTCTCTTCCTTGGATTTGGCCTGGTCTTCGTATTGAATGGTGCGCGACTGCTTATAACCGAAGAAATCGTGTCCCTCGATTGTGAGCGGCAGGCCCTTGACCGCCGGCACAAGACGGGAGTTGATCCATTCGAACGGCGCGGCGCGATCTTCGAGTTCGCCGTCTTCGACCTCCGGGTAGAAGGTGTCCCAAAAGTCGGTTATCAGCTTGCCGCAGAGAGTGAGCCCCTCGCTGAACCCGCGCAATCCCTCCCGTTTGAGGAGCGCTTCGCAAAGCCACGCCGCCAGTTGCAGGTCTTTGCTCTGGGTGGCGATCGCGTCGCCGGCGAGTTTCACTACCTCGGCGTAATCGGCGACCTTCCGTTCATGCTGCCAGACGCCCTGAGGCAGTTCGTCGTCCTCGCGCCGGGCCTCTCTGACCTTGTCGTAGACGGGATCGGTGCGGAGGTGCCGGCCGGACGGGTTTTCGCCGGGTATGGGCTTGAGAATGTCTTCACGCAGCGGCATTGGAAGCGAACTCCAGCGACCGGATTTCCAGCAGCGGCACTTCCTCGCCATCCACGATGAACACCTTATGTCCCACGGGGAACTCTTTGCCTTCGTCGTCCGCCACCCAATCGGTGGATCGGCCCAGCCATAACGTCTGGTCGTCGGATTTCCACGAGTAGGGATAGATGGCAGGAATGATCACCTGCCCGATATCCATGCCTTGAAAGGAGGGGCCGGTAAGTACGAACGCCGGAGTCCAGAGCGTGTCCCGCAGAAGTTTGGGCTGCTCGATGGTGACCGAGGCGATGTGTTCGAAAGGGATCCAGAGGTAGGCGCCGGCTGCGTACAACTCGAGGCGCGCGCCGATATCGGGGTCGGCGTCGCTGATGCTCTCGAAGGGCTTGCCATTCAGCGTGCCCGGCGGGGATTTGGCGGGAGCGGTGGCAGGGAACTCCTGCTTTTGAAACATCTGGTGGCGCAGTTTCTCGGCGTGCAATGCCGAGTAGTACAGTGTCGCCCCCATTTCAGCTTCCTTGCTGCCTTGCGACAAAACACTCAGCTGCTTGCCGGCACGCTCGTACTGGCCGGAAAAACAAAGCAGTTCGAAGAGAAATGTGCGCCGCGCGGCATCGGCCGGATTGTCGCGGAGGAAGGCGGTTAACGCCCCCTCCGCTTCCCGGACCTTCCCCGTGGCGAGAAGTTCCTTAGGTGTCATCGGCGCAGACCTTAGGCCATCGCCTCTTCGGCGGCGTAGTCGGACTTCAGCGTCTCCAGATCGTAGCCCTTGCGAATGGCGGCGTCGAGAGAACCGTCGTCCTTCTCCGGCTTGTAGGCGACTTCGACCGCCTGGAAGGCGAAGCTCACCGACTCGGTCGGATTCTCGTTGCTGCCCGAGAGCTGAACCGACGTGATCAGGGCGTCCTTCAGATAGATGCGGAAGTAATCCTGCTGCTCGGTTCCGACCGGCTTGTCGTACAGGATATACACCTTCTTCAGGATGTCGCCGGAAGCGCAGTGATCGCAGAGCAACGGAGACGTCTTGTCCAGAACCTTCATGATGGTGAGGTTGGAAAAGTCCGCCCGGCCCGCCTTGGCTTCCTTGCCGGATGCGCCGGCGCCGTAAGTGGACGTCTGGCTCACACCCCAGCTGAACGAAAGGACATCGATGTGGTTCGTCTTGCTGGTGCTGGGACCATCCACGCCTTCGATAAACAGATACGCATTTACTGCCATTGGTTTCTCCTCGTCTTTTTTTTGTTTTTATTGTTTTGGTTTAGGCCACGAACGAGTTTACTTCGCCGGGGCCGGCAAATCCGCAACCAGCCGTAGTGATACGGATAGTTCCTCCAACTGGAAGTGCGGCCTTAGGAACGCAACGGCCCGGTACGATCCGGGCTTTCCGGGAACTTCCGTGACGTCCACGCGCGCTTCCCGCAGCGGACAACGTGCTTTCATCTGCGGGGACGCGGTGTCGTCAGGAATGACATATCTTGTGATCCAGCGGTTCAGGAAGATTTCGGCATCCTGCCGGGACATGAAGCTGCCGATCTTGTCGCGCATCATCGCCTTCAAATAATGGGCGAAGCGCGACACCGCCATGATGTACGGGATCTGGGTGGACAGACGGGCGTTGGCATTGGCCGAATCGGTGTCGTACAGCTTCGGCTTTTGCGCGGACTGGACGCTGAAGAACGCCGCGTAGTCGGTGTCCTTGCAGTGCACGATCGGGGCGAAGCCCAGGTCGGCGAGTTCTTTCTCGCGGCGATCCGTGATGGGCACTTCCGTCGGGCACTTCATGGTGACGTCGCCATCGTCGGTATAGAAATTGTGGACCGGGAGACCTTCCACCAGTCCGCCGCCTTCCACACCGCGCATGGCCACGCACATGCCGTACTTCGAGAACGAGTTGGTCATGCGGGTGGCGAGCGTGAAGGCCGCGTTCATCCAGAGATACTTGGAGTGATCCGTGCCGTCCACGTGCTCCTCATAGGAGAACTCTTCCACCGGCTTGGTGTCTTTTCCGTAAGGCAGCCGGCCCAAAACCCGCGGGCAGGTCAGCGATACGTAACGGGAATCTTCCGACTGCCGGAAGCTCTTCCACTTCGCGTACTCGGTGGTGTCGAACACCTTGGCGAGGTCGCGCGGGGCGCCCAGTTGGGTCCATGAAGGCAGATTGAGCATATCCGCGCTGGCCGCCGTGCAGAAGGGGGCATGCGCCGCCGCGGCGACGTGGGAAACCTGCTCGAGCAGTTCCATGTCCTCGGGATGTTTTCCGAATTCGTAATCGCCGACCAGGGCGCCGAAGGGAGCGCCGCCGAAAACGCCATACTCCTCTTCGTAGACCTTTTTAAACAGCGCGCTCTGGTCGAATTCCGGAGCCCGCTGCAAGTCCTTCAACATTTCCTTTTTGGAGCAGTTCAGGATCCGGATCTTCAACATCACTCCGGTCTCGCTCTGGTCCATCAGGTACTTCACGCCGCGCCACGTTCCTTCCAGCTTTTGGAACGAGGGATGGTGCATGATTTCGTTCAGTTGAATGGAGATTAGATGATCGATCTGCGCGATGCGCGAGTTGATCATCATTTCGGCGTCGCGGGCGATGGTCATCGAACCTTCGAGGACCTGGGCGACGAACTCCTTGACCAGATTTTTTCCGCGTTCCTTGGAGGCCGGCTCGATACCGAAACGTCCTTCTTCAACGATCTGGTCGAGTAGACCTCTTTCCTCAACTTCCGCGCCCTGTGCCTGCGGTTGTGCGGCTTGCGGATCAGCCATTGGATTCTCCTTTACCCATTTCGCCCTTCAACTTGTTCAGCTTGTCCTGGTTGCCCACCGATTCGAGCAACAATTCCTCGAGCTTGTCGTTTCCTTGCAGGCTCCCACGAAGATCGGACAGGCGGGTTCGGAGGTCCAGCAGCTCTTTGAGCGGCTTGACCTGCCTGGCGACATTCTGGGGTTCGAAGTCGTCCATCTTCGAGAAACGCAGATCCACCTTCAGGTTGGGGGCATCCGGCTCCTCGCTCAGTTTGTTCTCCACGGAAAACGACACATGCGGCTTCATGCCTTCCAGCACCGTGTCGAAATTATCCGGATTCACTTCAACGAACTTGCGGTCTTTTAATCTCGCCAGCGGCGTCTCCGGCTGGCCTGTGAAGTCGCCCAAAACGCCGATGACAAACGGGAGTTCCTTCAGCTCGATGGCGCCGCCTACTTCGACGTCATAGGTGATCTGAACTCTAGGCGATCGCACCCTATCCAGTTTGTGTTGTGTACTTTCCCTGCCCATTGGGCCTCCTGTGGTGGTTTCCCTCTGTAGAGAGTGTTGATCCTCTCAGAAACCTTCGTCAAGTGTACTACCATCTTTTGGCAATGCGATACGGCATTTCTCGGTTGGCAACCCTCCTCTGGGACCGAGATCGCCGTGTTGAAAACCTCTGCGGTTTTCTTTCGTGTATCCGGCGCTCACCGCTTCGGCGAACACGCTGGAAGCTTGTGGCGGATGGCCGCGTAACCCGGCGGGAGGACCGCAACTTAACGTCCTTCAACCGTTTAACTGCCTGGGGTTTGCTGGAACGCGGACTCGCGCCACCTTCTGAATAATCTTCGAATACCACCCGCGCCGCACCGCGCGATTGAATGTTTGTTCCGATCTGTATTGTGAGCAATCGCACGTGTACTGCCTGCTCTCGAATGGGTACCAGCGCCGAATAAGCGGGTGCTAGTATTGGTACCCGCTCAATCCGTCTGGACAGTAAACCCTCTAACAATGGGGACGGACCTGTAGCGAAGTTGAGTAGCTGGAAACATGGGACTTGTCGGGCTTGCCATCCTCGTGCTTATCATCGTTGGCAGCCTGCTCGCGAACCGCTGGCCGGTCGCCGACGCTGTCATCTGGTGCGCTCTCGGGCTGGCAGTTGCGTTCATTCCGGGATTTCCCACGCTGCGGTTCGACCCGAAGGTAGCATTATATGTACTACTGCCGCCGTTGATCTACGCGGCCGCGGTGGAATTGCCCTGGCCGGAGTTTCGGTCGAACCTGCGGCCCATCGGAATGCTGGCTCTCGGCCTCGTGGGGATCTCCACGGTTGCCATTGCCGCCTTAGCCCACTACCTGGTGGATCTGCCTTGGGCTGTCGGGTTCACCCTGGGCGCTTTAACGGCGCCGACCGACCCGGTGGCGGCAAATTCGATAGCCAGCAAGGTCGGCATCCCGCACCGGCTGATGGCGATTCTCGAAGGGGAGTCGCTGGTCAACGATGCCGTATCGTTAACGCTGCTGCGGCTGGCCACGGCGGCGGTGCTCGCCGGGAGCTTTTCGATTGGCAGTGGGTTGCTCCGGTTCGCGCTGATTCTGGTTGGAGAACCGCTCTATGGGTGGCTGGTGGCAATTGGGGTTTCGTGGATCCGGAAAAAAATCGACGATTCGAGAATTGAAATTGCCATCTCCGTCCTCACGCCGTTCCTCGCTTACCTGTTGCCGGAGTTATTGGGTGGTTCCGGCATTCTGGCGACGGTGGCAGCGGGAATGTACATCGGCGAGCGCCGCTCCACGTTCGTCCCGGCCGGAACGCGGCTGCACGCGGTGTCCTTCTGGAACATCCTGGTTTTTCTTCTGAACGGGACCTTCTTTCTCGCGGTCGGTATCGAATTGCGACAGATACTCGACCCCTCCGGGATGCAGGTGCTGCTGTGGGGGTTGGCGGTGGGTGCGGGACTGGCGGTGGTGCGCCTGTTCTGGTGCACCGCCGTCTGGATTGCGCTGCGGTTCTCGAGGTGGAGCAAAACGATCCTGCCCGGGCGCCACCTGGCGGTGCTGGCGTGGTCCGGCATGCGCGGACCGATCTCGCTGGCGGCCGCGCTGTCGATACCGATAGGATCGGAGGCACCCTTCCCGCACCGGGGGGAGATCATCTCCATCACCGCCGCGGCGATTGCCTTCACGCTGATCCTGCAAGGAACTCTGCTGACGCCGCTGGTGCGGCTGCTCGGCGTCGACGCTGACAGCCGCCGCGCCGAAGAAGAGGTGGCCGAGGAGGAGGCGCGAGGGATGACGGAAGCCGCGGATGCCGCCATCGAATGCCTCGATCGCATGGAAAGCGAGGGTTCAGTCCCGGAGGAACTGGCCGAACGGCTGCGCCAGGAATACCGCATTGAGCGGCAGACCGCGCGCTCGGAGACCGGGCATTCCAACGGAAAGGTGCGCGCCAGGCTCCTCGAAGCGGAGCGAAAGCGCCTGCTCGAATTGCGCGATGGCGGAGAGATCGGCGACTATGCCCTGGGCCGCCTCGAAAGGGACCTGGACCTGCGCGAAACCATCCTCGATCAAACCGGGAGCGCGTGACTACTGCGTTACCGCGATCGTCACTTCCGCGCGGCTGGTGACGCCGTTCATCACGATCTGGAGCGGCACCGCGTCGCCGGTAGGCGTACCGGGCGCGATGACGATGTTGAGCTGGTAGACGCCGACGAATTGCGGCGTCATGCCCGCGAATACCACCTGCGCATCCACACCTCCAACCATCACTCTCGGTTTCACTACGGTGTTGTGCAACTGGCCGTCGTTGGCATCATGGCCGGCAAGAAGGGGCGGATCCACGGCGCCCAAGCCGGTGGCGAGAATCACCAGGGTAGTGGGGTCGTTGATGGCCGCCGGATGCGAGGGAAAGGGCAACGCGGCGCTGGACGGTGCGGCGATTGCGCCGTCGCTGTTGCCGTAAGCTACGGCCTGTCCGACACCGCCGGGAAATGTGAAGATGCCGGGAGCGGCGCCGATCGAGACCGTCAGCGGCTCGGAGGCGACACCGTTGCGCGTCACGATCACCTGCGCGGTTCCGTCCTGGGTTCCCGCGGGCAGCACTTCCCAGGGCACCTGCGTGTTGAGCTGGTCCGGACTGGCATGCACCACGTCCTTCATCGGAGCGGCCACCCCGTTGAAAGTTACGCTCACGCCCGACAATTCCGTGGAGAGCGGAATCGAATCGGCGGAAGCCGTTGCCGCCGTCAACTCCGTTCCGAAAATCGAGACCAGTGAGCCTGGCGCGACGGGTTGTCCGGTTTTATCGAAGCTGGCGCCGTTAAGTACGCCGCCGGGAGCGATCACGGGTGTCTGGGCGCCGGCGAGCAGAACCGTTGCCAGACCGAAAAGCAGGAGACGCATGCCTCAATCTTATGGGACAGCCGGCGATCTGCCGGCAGTTCAGATCAAAAATTAACTAGTGCAAATGTGCGGCGGTTGCGGCGCGGCGGAGGCGTATCTCATGGAGCGCGCCGGCCACCTCTGCGTCCTTGCCGTTATTCAGGAATGCCGCCTGCGAGGCTTCGCTCTCGGCCTCCTCCATTCGCTCCTCGAGGCGAAGGAAGCCGGCCAGCGCCAGATGCGGTTTGAACCAGTTGGGGTGGGCCGCGATAGCTGCCCGCAGGCTGCTCTCGACGCACGAGGCGTCGCCGCCGGCTGCGCAGACCTGCGCCCGGTTATACCAGGCGTTAAAGGGATCTTCGGCGAATCGCGCAGCATCGATCGACGGAGCGCCGGCTTGGCGAATCGCCTTGGCGTTGAGCAGCGCGCGCGAATACCAGATGCCGGAACTCGAACCGGGCAGCCGCCACGCCACGTACTGCTTCCAACTTCCCAAGGAAGCTTCCAGCCTGCCCTGCTGAAGATTCTTCTGTGCGGAAGCGAGTGCCGCATCCGCCACGCCGAACCGTGCCGCGCAATAGAGCAGCGCCAGTGCAGCGGGTGCGGCTGCCCAGGCGAATCTTGTTTTCCGCTCGTCTTCAGCGGCGCCGGAAGCGAGCGACATGGCGAGCGCGATAGTGCAGTAGAACAACAGCGCCGTGGGAACGGTGAATACGGTGAACTGCTGGCTAACCAGGATGGCGCTCAACGCTGCGCCGAGCCACCGGTTTCGGCTGCGCAAGCCGGCGACGGCAAAGGCTCCGAGCAGCAGCGGACCGGCGAGTCCTTGCGCCACCAGCGCATCGAGGAAAATATTGTGCGGCGATTCGTGGGCGAAATCCGGGTAAGCCCGAGCCAGTTGCGGCGATTCGAAGTGCGGGAATTCCGCGGTGAAGACCTCGGGTCCATGGCCGGCGGGCAGGCGCCGTATACCCATGCGGACGCCATCCCGCCACAGCGCCAGGCGAGCCCCGCCCCAGGCGTCTTCGCGAAACCACCGCGCGCGGCTGCGCAACTGCCAGCCGAGCGGCGAGAAAAGAAATCCGGCGGCGGCGATTGTCCCCACCAGCACGACGGCGCCCCGGCGGCGCGAGAAGCGAATGCGGCCCCGTGCGAGGGCGTAGAGTGCGCCGGCCGCTACCCCGAGAAATGCGGCTCGCGTGCCCGTGAGAGCCATCGCGAGCAGGGCCAGCGCCGAACCGGCGAGAGCCAGGCGGCGGGGCAGCGCGTGCGCTTCGATCTCGGCGAGCGCGAGGCATATAAAGGCCGCCCCGGCGAGCCATGTGGCGAAGTAACTGACGTAGCCGAGAGTGCCGGGTGGCCGCACGATTGTCCAGATGCCTTCGCCCACGTGGTAGGCGCCGGCCGGGAGCAGCGGGTCGAAGCCGGCGTACTGAAGAATGCCGTATGCTGCCATGAGCGCGGTGGCGGCGGCGATGGCACGCAGCACGGCGCGCGCGCGATCCGGCCTGCCCGCCGCGTGCGCCGCCACGCTCCAGGCGAGCACCAGCACCGCCGCCTGCCCCACAGCGCCGAAGCGCCTCCAGTTGGTGCCGAACAATGAGAGCGCCGGATTCGAGGAGAAGGCGGCGGATGAGGCCAACGACAGCAGAGTGAGACTTGCGAGCAAACCGAAGCGCCGTGCGGCGCGCCCGGCAGGTGTCCATGGCAGCGCCGCGAGACAGGCCGCGGCCGCAGCCAGGAGCACAATTACCTTCGGCGTGACATCAAAGTAAAAAAACAGCCCAGGCGAAATAATTAACGCGATCAGAGCGAGTGCCGCGGCCTGGAAAACCGGCATATCGGCTACACTAGCTCAGTAATTCGCATGGCGGAACCATTCGACGCAATTCGTTACATCGGTTACCTGAAGGTTCGGTGGCGATGGATTGCAGTCTCCGCGGGAGTGGCCGCAATCCTGGCGGTCGCGGTAAGCCTGACGATGGCGAAGCAGTACACCGCCACCGCCCGCATCGTCGTGGAACCGCCCGCCGGAGCCGACCTGCGCTCCGCCATGGCGGTGAGTCCCATTTATTTCGAGTCGCTGCGGACGTTCGAGCACTTCGCCACCAGCGACAGCCTGTTTCGAAATGCCGTGGACCAACTCGGAATCCGTGCGCTCGCGGGAAACGGCGCGCTCGAAGCACTCAAGCGGCGCATCCTGAAGGTCGGGATCGTGCGGAATACGCGCATTCTGGAAGTGTCCGCCACGCTGCCGGAGGCCCGCAAGGCGCAAGCGATGGCGCAGTATGTCGCCGAGTCCACCGTAGCCATGAATCGCGCAGTGCTGTCGGAAGGCGATCGGGACCTGCTGCGCGCTGCGGAAAATCAGGCCGAGGACGCACGCGCGCGCCTGGAGCAACTCGAGATTCAATGGGCGCAACTCCTGTCCAAAGACCCGGTCAGGGAGATCGAGAGCGACCTCGCCAGTTCCTCGCAGCTTCTCTCGCGAATGCGCGAGCAGGCGCTCACCGTGGAACTGGATATGTCCGAGGAGGGACAGCGCGCCAAACAGGCGTCGGCCGAAGAGCGCGCGCTGATCGGGAAACAGCAGGCGAGCTCACGGGTGCGGCTGGATGAACTGCGCAAGCAGATCGCCGTGCTGGAGCGGCAGAGTGCGGAACGAGAGAAGCTTCTCGCGGACCGGACGGCGCGAAGGGAAGCCGCCCAGGCGGAGCGGAAGGCTGCGCAGGAGGCGCTGGTTGCGGCCGATGCCCACATGCGCGACGTGCGTGGCGGCGCCGGCTATCGCGGCGAACGTCTGCGTGTGATCGATCCCGGTGTGGTGCCGGAGCGGCCTTCGTCTCCGAACCTGCCGCTGAACCTGATTGCCGCCGTCCTCATGGCGCTGGTGCTGTCCGTGTTGTACCTGACCATCGCGATGAACTTCGAACGCCGCAATGCGGCGGAGCGCCGGACCTTCGTGCGGGCACTGTCGCGGGCCCGCGATGAGTAGCGCGGCGGCGCAACCGCGGCTCTCACTGGTTCCAGCGCTCCTGGGCGTCTGGGCGGCGGCCATCGTGCTGGCGCCCTCGGCGGCCGTCAAACTGGCGTTACTCGGTCCGGCCATTCTGTTGCCGGTGGTGTGGTGGACCGTTCAGCGGCCGCACCGCTGGATCGCGCTTTTCTTCGGCGCGGCGCTGTTGCTGCCGCCCTTGCCGATTGCGCTCGGCGATTCCGGACCGCACCCGTCTCTCGCGGTTGCGGCCATCGGGCTTTTCGCCGGCGCCCTGCGGCTGCGCGGTTGGCATCTGCACGCTCGGGCCGTGGAAATGGCACTGGCGGCGTTGTTCGCGGTCCTGCTGGCCAGCGCGGCGCCGGCCGTGCTGCACTCCGGGCTGTCCATAGCCAGTGCGAGCCTCGCACGTGTGCTGCTGTTCGGTATCGCCGTGTACGTGTACTTCTATACGGCCGGTGTCCCGGGCGCATCCGAGTTCCCACTTCGCGGCCTGTGCTGGTTGTTCGCGGCGGCGGTGGTCGCGGCGCTGTTCGCCTGCGTCGATTTCTACTTTCAATTTCCGGCGCCGGCCGGCTTCGGCCCGCAATTCGTGTGGCTCGATTCGGGCGTCTACCGGCGGGCCCAAGGCCTTTTTTACGAAGCCAGCACGCTGGGGAATTTCTGTGCGTTTTTTCTGACGATGATCGCCGTCGCCCTCTCCCGGCCGCGCTATCAGTCTCCGGTATCCCGCCCATGGATGATGGCCGGAGGCGCCGTCCTGTTCGCCGCGCTCGTGCTTTCCTATTCCCGGGCCTCGCTCGTGAATCTCGCGGCGGGTCTGGCTGTGCTCGCCTGGTACAATCGCGACCGCCTTCGCTGGTCGCGCCTGGTGCCGCTCGCGGGAGCCGCCGCGTTCGCCACCTGGCTCGCCTTTCCGCAGTTCGCGGAGATGTACTGGCTGCGGCTGTCGGCCACGGCGGAATACCTGTTCACGGCCACCAACGGAGTGCTTTCGGGGCGCCTCGAGAGCTGGCGCACGCTGTCCGCCTGGGTGGCGGACAACCCGCTCGACGCCCTGGCAGGCATCGGCTACAAAACGCTGCCCTACAGCAGCTACATCGGCAGGCCCGTCGTGGCTGACAACATGTACCTGAGCCTGCTGGTGGAAACGGGTGTGGCGGGCCTGGCGGCGCTGCTTTGGTTGAACGTCGCCGTTTTGCGGCAGGCGCGCCGGGCGTCCAAGTCCGCCGATCCTGCCACCTCCTTTTTCGGCATGTGGATGCTCTGCTTCTGGGCCGGCCAGACATTGCAGATGGCCTCCGGGGACCTGCTCACGTACTGGAGGGTGCTGCCCGTCTACTTCTGGGTGCTGGCGCTGACGGCCCGCGTATGAAGCTCCTCATCTTCGATCAGTTCAGCGATCCGGGCGGAGCCCAGCAGGGATTAGTGGACCTGGTGCCCGCTCTGGCCGCCGGCGGATGGAGCGTTCTGGCGGGCCTGCCCGGACGCGGCCCGCTGTTCGACCGTTTGCGCGCCTTTGGCTGTGAGACGGCGCGCGTATCGTGCGGGCCTTACACATCGGGCCGTAAATCGGCGGCAGATCTGGTACGCTTCGCGTGGAGCACGCCCGTGCTGGCGTCGCAGATGGGTTCGCTGTCGCGCCGTTACAGGCCGGACTTGGTCTACCTGAACGGACCGCGCCTGTTGCCCGCGGCCGCCCTCGCGGGTTTTCGCGCGCCCGTGCTGTTCCACATCCACAGCCTCATTGGTCCGGGAGCCGTGCGGCGGCTGGCAGGGAGCGCCTTGCGGAGGCTGGACGCATCGATCGTCGGTTGCTGCGAGTTCGTGTTGGCCCCGTGGCGTCCTTATGTGCGCGGCGAACGCGCGGAGGTTGTGTTTAATGGCGTTGCAGGCCCGCCGTCGCGGCGAACCCCGCCGCGGGCGCGCCCGCCCATCGCGGGCTGCATCGGAAGAATCGCGCCGGAGAAGGGACAGCTCGCGTTTGTGGAAGCTGCGTCCATTATTGTGGAGAATCTGCCGGGCTGCCGGTTCCGGCTGATCGGAGCACCGTTGTTTTCCGATCGCAGCGCCCTTCGCTATGGGGAGCAGGTGCGGATACGCGCGGCCGGCCTGCCGCTCGAGTTTTCCGGATGGGTGGAGGATGTCCAAACGGCGCTGGCGGAACTCGATATCCTGCTGGTGCCGAGCGCTGGGCACGAGGCGACCACGCGGGTGATTCCGGAGGCCTTCGCTTGCGGCGTTCCCGTCATCGCGTTTCCTTCGGGCGGAATTCCGGAAATAGTGGAACACGGGCGCACCGGAATGCTGGCCGAATCCGTGGCCGCGATGGCGCGCTGTGCCATCGACCTGCTCCGCGATCGCGAGCATGCGGACGCCATTTCGCGCGCCGCCCGAGAAGCCTGGGAACGGCGCTTTACCCTGGAGCGTTATCGCCGGCGGATGCTTGAGCGAATCGAGGAAGCGGTGGGGCTACGGGCGCCAGCCACATGCGCATGAGCAGCGCGGACAGCGCCGCAATTACGGCCGCGCCCGAGAGCACCGTGCCGTAGCCGAAACGGGTGAGCAGGTGCCCGGCGGCAAAGGACGCCGCAGCCTGAGCAGAGAACGCCACCAGGTAATTGAGTGCCGACGCCCCTTCCCGCTCCTGCTCGGCTACACGGTTCATGAGCAGGGTGGAAAGGCCCGGCTCGCTCATCCACTGGCACACCATGTAGGCGATGTAGCCGCCCGCCAGCAGCTGACCCGCGGGTCCCGAGGCAAGCCCCGCGAGCCCCAGCGCTGTGGCTGCCATCATCCACGCCACGCCTCCGGCAATTCCCGCGCGGCGGAACACCAGCGGAGCCGCGAGCACGCCCGCCACCTGGGCGAGTTGCGAAAGCGAGAACACTGCGCCGATTTGTTCCACGGGCAGATGCTGGCGCGCGAAAAAGGCATTGGCAAACGGATTGAAGCTGCCGGTGGCGAGATTCCAGACGGCGAAAATGCCCAGGTAGCGAAACAGGAACCCGCTACGGGGATAGATCCGGGCCCGCGCCGGAGGGGCCGCGGCGGGTTTGATCCGCCATGCCGGAATCAGAGCGAGCGTGACCAGGGCGCCCGAAAGCAGTAATGCGGGCTGCTTGCCGTGGAGGAGGCGGGGCAGTTGGCCCGCCACCCAGTCGGCCACGACACCGACCGCGAACATCGCGCCGAAAAACAGACTGAAGGCGGCAGGACGCCGGCGTTCTTCCACCGACCCTGCCACGATCGGCGGAAACACCACGGCCCACACGGCGAAGACGAGGCCCCAGAGAAAAGCCAGTGCGGTAAGGGGCACGGGGGTGACGGCCAGCGATCGCAGCACCACCAGCACGGCCGCCGCGGAAAAGGCGGCAAGCAGGCTGCGCCGCAATCCGAAACGTCGCGCCACCCACGCTGCCGGCAGCGTGCCGGCTACCGTTCCCGCGGTGGAAAACCCGTTCAGCGTGCCCATCAGGTCTTCCCGAAAACCCAGGTCGAGCAGGTGCAGGTTGTAGAGCAACACGAAGATGAACAGCGCGAAGTTGAAAAGCACCCCGGCGGCAAGAAATGTCCAAAACCGGCTCCCCAGTCCCGTGCCTCGCAACCACCATCGCGCCCCGGTGAGTGCCGTCCTCGGCAGGGCCGAGGCGTGGTGGCGGACGCGTCCCGCTACATAGGCGGTGTAGCGCAGGCGCCGGCGTAAACGGCGCCAGGGCGTCATGCGGTCTTCCGGTATATGGACGGCATCCACCGGACCGGGCAGGCGGCCGGGAAACAGGCGGCGGCGAAGCACCGCGATTCGGTCGGGCAAGGTTTCGAGCAGCGCCAGGTGTAGCCACAACTCGTCCTTGTTGGCCTGGAAGGGCGCCGCCGCCGGGGAGTACGCGAATTGTTGGAACCACGCGTGGGCAGGCGCGGGCAGCGCCGCAATCTGCGCGCGCGCCGGCGGCGGGAGTTCGCAACCGAACCACCTCTCGGCAAGCCCGAAAGAGACCGCCTGCAACCGGCGCACTTCCACGGAGTGCGATTCGTTCCACTCCTGCCACAACGCGAAATCTTCCGCATGCAGGTGGAGAAACCGTGCCAGTTCCAATACGTGAAACGGCTTGACGCTGCCGCGGAGCAGATGCTTGAGCAGGTGGAGCGAACTGTACGCCACGGCGTCGGAGCGGCGCAGGCAGGCGAGCCGCACGCCCGCTACCGTGCGGAATTCGCGGCGGGCCCAGAAATCGTTCACGCCGGGCGCCGGCAGACGGTCCAGGCCCTCGTTCCAAAACTGAAAGTGCAACTCCACGGCATCGGGAATTTCGGGGTCGAAGAAGTCACCGCGCCATTCCCACCCCGTCTTACGGATCATCACCGGGAGGTGATCCGTCGGAAAGCCATCCATCCCCGCAATCGGCTCGAGGCCGAGATCGCGCAGTGCATCGCGGGCCCGGAACACCGCCTGGCCGGGTATGTAGAGGTCGATATCGTATTGCACGCGGTGCGCGGCTTCGCAGCCGAAGGCGGGACATTGCGTCAGTCCTTTCAGCGCGAGAAACTCGACGCCGGCAGCCTCCAGGCACGCAGCGATTTGACGGTAGCTGCGCTCCGTAGACTCGAGGCGCCGCTGGTTCTTGGCGAAGTCTTCATCCGTTCGCGCGCGGACCCAGCCGGGCATTACGGCGCGCGCGGCACCGCGGAGCGCCAGCGTCAGTTGTGAACAGTCGCAGAAATCGAGCGCGGCCTGCCACCCGTCGTCGTCCGACTGCGCGAGCGGATCGAGGCACGGCGCCCCCAGGTGCAGCGCGGCCAGCGCAGCGGCGGGTCCGGCGGGAATATTGCGACAACCCGTCCACGGGTTCGGTTGATCAGAAATCGTATCGCACCGCGAACTGCATGCGCCGGGGCTCGCCGGAGGTGAAGATCTTTCCGAAGAAGGGTCCGAAGTCCGGATAGGGTCCCGGAATTCCCCAGTTGGGGTGATTGAAGACATTGAAGCTCTCGGCGCGAAACTCGATGGTGTGCGACTCGGCGACGCGGAACTGCCTGGAAAGGGCGAAGTCGAAAATATTGTTGCCGGGGCCTGGAATGGTATTGCGGCCCGCGTTGCCGAAGGTGAACGGAGCGGGCGCGGCGAAGGCATCGGTGTTGAAGAAGTGCTCCGCGGTACGTTCCGCGCGCGGCAGTGTGACGCTCTGGCCGGGCACGATATCGGGACGGTTGGGCGTGCCGGAATTGGCAAAATCGAGCGCGAAGTAGAACGGGTTGACAGGCGTGCCGTCCTGCAAGGTGACGGCGCCGCTCACGGTCCAGTCGCGCAGCAGCGGACCCATCCGGACGATTTCCGGCAGACGGTACACGTAGCCCGCGCTGACGCGCCGGCCCGGGTTGAAGAACGACAGGCCGCGCTCCAGCCGCAGGTTCCGCTCGTCCTGCGCCCCGGCGCTGTCGAACAGGCCGGGGATCACGCTGTCGGCATCGTCGATTGACTTGGACCAGACAAAGCTGGCAAGAAACGAAAGGCGGCTCGATAGGTTTTTCTCCGCCTTCACCTGGAGCGAATTGTAGGACGAGTTGGCGATGTGTTGGCGCTGCGTGATCTTTCCGAGCGCGGGAAATGTGCGGAGCAGTTGCAGGTCGCCCGGGCGGGGTGGCAGATTCTCGCCGGTTTCGACGTGGGCCGGCGTATTGAACTGACGGTAGCGGCCGAGTTTGGTTCCTTTGGAGCCGAGGTAAGCAGCCTCCACCAGCAATCGTCCCCGGAATTCGTGCTGAAGGCCGAAGTTCCACTGCTGCACGTAGGGAGTGCGCGCGCCGGGGTCCACGCCGAAATAGCCGGGGAATCCGCTGGCCGCGGTTTTGGGAAAGCCGTCGCGCGTGGTCAGTACCGGCAGTCGGTCGCCTTGCGTTTCATTCTGCTCGTTGAGCAGGTTGTTGACCACCAGATCGTACGTCTCGGCGGCGATCTCCGGGTTGAAGTACACACCATAGCCCGCGCGCAGCACTCCGCCGGGAATCTGCCAGGCGAGACCGATTCGCGGTGCGAAATTGTTGCGGTCCGGAGAGGCCGCGCTGGAGACGGCTTGAAGGCGAGGCGGCGCGGGAAGGGAAGAGTAGTCCAGGTTCAGAAGACGCCCGCGGCCTTCCGAATAGGGAGCGGCGTACTCGTACCGCACGCCGAAATGCAGCGTGAGCCGCCGCGTCGCCCGCCACTCGTCCTGGGCATAGCCCGCGAAGACGTCTTGCCTCAGGTAAGCCTGACCGGAGCCGGTGGTGCGAGTGGTGAACTGAGGAAAGCCGAGTAGAAAATCGGCGAACGGATCCCCGCTGCCAACGCCGGATCCGTCCCGGCTGGTGAACACGCCGGTGTAGGTATACTGCCCGCGGCTCAGGTTGCTGCGCAGGTAGCCCATCTGAAAATGCAGCCAGGCGCCGCCGAATTTCAGCGTGTGGCCGTTGCGCAACACGGCCACGCTCTGCGAGACCTGCCAGAGATTGTCGCGCTGCACCTGCGGCAGCGAGGGCGAGTCCGTCACCATGGTGTAGTTGGTTGCATTGAAGTAGGGCAGACCATAGCTGAACGGGTCGGCGGGCGGATCCTTCAGCCCCAGAGACTGGGCGACGTTCTCCTGAAACGCGGTCTCGGGAACGTCGTAGAGACGCAGTCGCGTGAAGGCCAGGCGCGATTCGGCCACCAGGCGGGCGGCTGACGCCGTGTAGGCGGCCGACGCCTGTTGCGCCCGCACCTGCTCGGAAAAGGGCAGCAGCGGAAACGAGCCGGCGATGCGGTTTCGCTCGCTGTTCAGCGTGTAGCGCACGGCCAGCATGCGATTATTGCCGAAGTTGCGATCGATGCGTCCGGACGTTGCGTCGTTGCGATTCGACTTGGGCGACGCATCCAGGTAATTTCCGGCCGCGCCTGCCCGGTTGGGCAGCGGCTCATAGCGGTTCAGAAAAGCGGTGGCCACCGGGTCGATGCGCTCCGCCGGGATGATGTTGCCCGGAAAAATCCCGCGCATGCCCTGGCTGTCCCGGTCGAGTGGATCGTAGATCGCGTGCTGCCCGCCGAAATCGCCGGAGCGCACGGCAGCGTCGGGAACGATGGCGCCCGCGGAGGTTCCGGACTTCTGCCGCCGGCCTTCGTAGATGCCGTAAAAAAAGGTCTGGCCGGTCGCAGGCACCGGACCGCCGAGCGAAGCCCCGAACGCGTTCTGGCGGAATATGGGACGGGTCAAGGCCCGATCGTCGAAGTAGTTGCGGGCGTCGGTGGCTTCGTTGCGGAAGTACTCAAACGCGCTGCCGTGCAGGTCCCGCGTGCCGGATTTGGTCACCACCGCGATGGCAGCCCCGCCCCCCTGCGCGAATTCGGCGGGCGCGAGCGACGACTGTATCTGGAATTCCTGCACCGAGTCCATGGGCGGGTAGACGGCGATCGCGAAGGTGTTCCGGTCCGTATCGTACGCGCCATCCAGCGTGAAAACATTCTGCGTGGAGCGGCTTCCGTTGACTGGCGGGTTTAGCGCCACAGACCCGCGCGAGCCCTCCTGCATGTCGTTGTTGACATCGTGCACGAATCCGCCGAGTTGCCGCGGGATGGCTCCCGGACCGAGCGTCACCAGTGCCGTTACATTGCGCGTAGCCAGCGGCAGGCCGGCGATGCGCGAACGATCCATCCGGTAGCCCGCGGCGGCGTCCCCGGTCTGCAACGGCGATACGGTGCCGGTGACGGTAATGCGCTCGTCCGCGCCGCCAACCGTCAGGCTGACGTCCTGACGGGCTTTCTGGTTCGCCTCGATCGTAAGGCCTTCGGCCGTGAATGGGCGGAATCCTGGCTTCAGAACCGAAAGCGTATACTCGCCGGCGGGAATCTGCTCGAAGGCGTATTCGCCGCGCGCGCCGCTTATGGCTGCCCGGGTAATGCCCGTGGCTGCGCTGGCGATCGTTACGCGCGCCCCGGAAACAACCCCCGACGACGAGTCTGAGACGGTGCCGGAAAGCGCGGACGACTGGCCAAAGAGGGCGCCAGCCGGCAAGGCCAGCAAGAGTACGAAACGAATCACGAAATCAATTCCTCCAGCAGGCGCGCAGCCTGCGTCAGGTCGTTGTAATGCAGTTCACACGCAGGCTGGGCGGAGAGCCGCTCGACGGCGCGCTCGTGGATCGCGTTGACTTCATCGCCATACGAAGGCATGTCGCGCAACAACCGCTCCACGGCGTCGCTTGCCTCGACGCGCAGGAAACGCGCCGGCGCTGCTGCGCGCTTCAGAAAGACCACTGAGGCAGGCTCGCATTCCTGCGCGGATTGCAGCTCCGGAAATGCCGCGAGAGGCACCTCCATCGAAAGCTTGCCGCCCGGGTGTGCGCTGGCTGCGAAGCCCGCCAGTTCGGGAAAGAGTGCCGGCGCGTCCATGCGAAACCGCGCCTGGTACGGTTTGCCGATGACGCGCCGCCCCGGCGCGTCGGATAGCAGGAAACACGCGTCGTCGGAAAGGAATGCCCAGCCGGCACGCGCGCAAGCCCAAGCCAGGCTGCTCTTGCCCGCCCCGGAAGCCCCGCACAGCAGGACTCCCCGTCCCCCGCGCGCGACGCAGGCGGCGTGCACCGGAACCACATAACGCTGCGCCAGCAGCATGTAGACCAGCGCTTCCAGGAAATACCAGCGGAACCAGGCACGATCGGCGGCGGTTCGCTCGGTTACGAAGCAGCACCCTTCAAGGGAACGGGATTCGTACATGGCGAAGTCTGTGGGGCCCGACACGATGGCGAACTGTCTGCCGCGTGCGCGGAACACAGGCTCCCGCGGTTCGTCGCCGCCAGGCTCCACCAGAATGCCGACCCGCAGCGGCGGCCGGTCGAACCCTTGCGTCCAGGCGCCCCACGATTCGCCCGCGGCCTGCAAAACCTCCCGCGAGTTGGTGGCGATCTCCAGACGAAACCCGAGCGGAAAAAAGGTGGCGGTAAGCGGCAGGCCTGCGTCGTGGAGCAGCGGATCCAGTCTCTTCTTCAGGGTCCCAATGCTCACAAGACCTGGATAACACGCGGGTACCCTTTACAGGCGTAAAACTATGTTCGCGATCTGCTGCCGCCAGACCCATCGGCGGTAAGCTGAAGGCCATGCGTGCGGCAATCGTGCACTATTGGCTGACGAATCGGCGAGGCGGGGAGAAGGTCGTCGATGCCCTCTGCCGCATTCTGCCCGGCGCCGATGTTTTCACGCTGTTCTGCGACCGGTCCACCCTCAGTCCCGAACTACAACGCCACAAGATCAGCGCTTCGTTTCTGAATCCGCTTCGGCGCGGCTACCGTTCGCTGCTGCCGCTCATGCCGATGGCTCTCGAGAGCTTCGACCTGCGCGGCTACGACCTGGTGGTAAGCAGCGAATCGGGACCGGCGAAGGGCGTGATCACATCGTCTACGACGCACCACGTGTGTTACTGCCACACGCCCATGCGCTACCTGTGGGATCTCTATCCCGCTTACCGGAACGAGTGGACGCGGTCCGCCTGGAAGCGCGCGGCCATGGCGCCGCTTTCCAATTATCTGCGCCTGTGGGACCAGGCTTCGGCGGCGCGCGTAGACGTCTTTGTGGCCAACAGCCAAAACGTGCGGCGGCGGATCTGGAAGACGTACCGGCGCGAAGCGGAAGTGGTGCATCCTCCCGTAGACGTCGGGTCCTTCTACTGGCGGCCGGCGGAGGACTACTTCCTCATCGTTTCGGAACTGGTTGCCTACAAGCGGCTGGATGCCGCCGTGAGGCTCTTCACGCGGACGGGCGCAAACCTGCGGATCGTCGGTTCCGGTCCCGAATCCGGCGCGCTACGGCGAATCGCGGGAAAGAATATCGAATTCACAGGCCGGGTGACGGATAGCGTATTGCGCGAGCTGTACGCGGGTTGCCGCGCCCTTCTGCTGCCCGGCGAGGAGGATTTCGGAATGACGCCGGTGGAGGCGCTGGCAAGCGGGAAACCGGTCATCGCCCTGGGCAGGGGTGGCGCGCTCGAAACCGTGCCGCCGTTCGGCGGGGTCTTTTTCGAAGAACCCGGAGAGGACGGTTTGCAGGCGGCACTGAAGCGTTTTGAGGCGCTGGAGCCCGTGATCCGCCCGGTGGAACTGCAGAACTGGGCGGAGCGCTTCGGGCCGGCGCCGTTCGAGCGCGGCATGCGAACAATTCTCGAATTGCCGGCGCCCCAAGTGCGGGATGCCGGCGCCTTGACCGCCCGTGTAACTTGAACCACGTCCCCACGGAAATTCTCAACCAGCGGCAGATCCCAATTTCTGGCGTTGGTCATCGCGCGGGAACTTCACGCCACCGACCGGAGTCTCATCCTCATGCTGGAGTTGCGGAACGTCTCCAAGCGATTCGCCGGCATCGCCGCGGTAGAAAATGTCAGCTTCACCGCCCGCGCCGGCGAGGTGACTGGCTACCTGGGCCCTAACGGCTCGGGCAAGTCCACCACCATGAAGATGATCACCGCCCTCATCGAAATGTCCGCCGGCCAGATCCTTTTTGACGGCGAGCCCATCCACCGCGACCTGATCGCGTACAAGCGGCGCATGGGCTACGTGCCCGAAGAGCCGCGCCTCTATCTACACCTGAGCGGCCTCGAATACCTCGTCATGGTGGGCCAGTTGCGAAACCTGCCCGAAAAGGCCACCGCCGAGCGCATCGACGGCCTCCTGCGCCTCCTTTCGCTGCACGGCGATCGTCACGTACCGATTTCGTCCTACTCCAAGGGCATGCGCCAGAAAGTGCTGCTTTCGGCCGCCCTGTTGCACAATCCCGACCTGATCCTGCTGGACGAACCCTTCTCCGGCCTCGACGTGGCCACCGGCCTCGTTCTGCGCAGCCTCATCCAGGAACTGGCGGCGCGCGGCAAGGTGGTGCTCTTCAGCTCGCATGAACTCGAAACCGTGGAGCGCGTCTGCTCACACGTAGTCATCCTGCACCGCGGCAAAGTAAAAGCCGACGATTCCATCGAGAACCTGCGCGCGCTGATGTCGCTGCCTACTCTGGAGGACATCTTCTCGCAACTCGCCGTAGAGCAGGACACCGCCGCCGTCTCGCGGCAGATCGCCGATCTCATCCTTGCCTGAGGGGCATAGCGCGTCATGAACCGCCAGCAGTTTCACGTCCTCTACCGCGAGTTCCTCTTTCGCATGGTGGATCTGGAGGTCCTGTCCGCGCAGGGCGATATCAAGCAACTGCTCGGCCAGTTTGGCAGCATCCTGATCTTCTTCAGCGCGTTGGTGGCGCTCGGAGCGATGTTCTTCGATCCCCGCCATATGACGGCCGCGGCCGTCGTGGCATCCCTGTGGAGCATTCAACACTTCCTGATTGCCACCACCATGCTGGTCATGGGCCTGTTCGCCGTGCTGAGCTGGGATTCCACTTTCCTCGACCGCCGCGATGTACTGGTGCTGGCGCCTCTCCCGGTGCGTCCGCGCACCATCTTCCTGGCCAAGGCCGCAGCCCTCGGCGCCACCCTCGGGCTGACCACCGCCGCTCTCAATGGCCTCCCCGGGATTGCCTGGGGGCTGATTCATTTCGCTCCCCCGCACAGCGGCCTGCTTGGTGCCGTCCGCGCGCTCGCCGCCTATTGGATCGCGGCGCTGGCTGGGGCGGCGTTCGTCTTCTGCGCCATTCTGGCAGCGCAAGGGACAGCCGGCCAACTGCCGCGCCGCTGGTATCTCCGGCTTTCGGCGTTGCTGCAAATCGCAGTATTCTGCCTGATTCTGGGCACCTACTTTCTAGAGCCGCCGCTTTCGAATCCGCAAGCCTTCGCCTCGCCGCGAAATCGGCATGCGCTGGCCTGGCTGCCTTCCTATTGGTTTTTGGGGCTGTTCCATGCACTCAACGGCGATGCGATTCCCGGCGTGACGGCCGCGGCGTGGCGCGCCGTGGTTGGCTTGCTGGCGGCGGCTGTGGGCGCGAGCACTGCGTACCTGCTGGCCTATTTCCGCAGCCTGCGCAAGATCGTGGAAGAGCCGGATATTATCCCGGGCGCACGCGGCGGCGTCTGGCTGCCGCGCTTCGGCAATTCGATGGATACCGCCGTGGTGCAGTTCAGCATCCGCACGCTGCTGCGAAGCCGCCAGCATCGCATTATCCTGTCGTTCTATCTGGGCATTGGATTTGCCATCCTGATTCTTCTGACGCGCATCGGAGCCGGACCGCAGCCGTATTCCGCGGTACCTCAGCCGCCTGTTCCGCTGAGCGTGCCCCTGTTGCTGGCCGGCGTCCTGCTGCTCGCGTTTTGGGTGGCGGGCACGCGCGCTGTCTTCGCTCTGCCCCTGGAGTTGCGTGCCAACTGGATCTTCCGCATCATTCCGATCGGCGGCGTCCCCGAGTGTCTGAGAGCCGGCCGGCGCGCGTTGCTGGCCCTCTCGGTCGTTCCGCTCTGCGCCCTCGCTGCCGTGGTCTATTTCTGGCTCGGACCGTGGCGGCCTGTCCTGGAGCACCTCCTGGTGCTTGCGTTGCTCGGCGTCATCCTATCCGAGGTGTGCTTGCAGAACTTCCAAAAGCTTCCGTTCACCTGTTCGTACCTGCCGGGCAAATCGCGAATGCACATGGCCGTAATGGGCGTCTGGCCGTTGCTGGCGTTTTCCGCCATGGGCGTAGCTTGGGAAAGCCGCGTTCTGAACGACGCGGCTCGCTATACCGCGATGATCGCCGTCCTGTCCGCTGTCGCCCTGCTGGCCCGGTTCCGCGCACAACACCTGGCCAGGTCCGCCGAAGCCGATGTGCGCTTCGAAGAGGCCATGCCACCCGCGGTGCAGACTCTCGGCCTGACCTTCGAACCGACCACTCGCCGGTGAGCCCGCGGTGCCAGCTTCCACACCCGCCGCGTTGCGATAAACTGGCTCGGACAGGAGCACCCCTATGAAGCGACTGCTGACGTGTATTGCGCTTTTTGCATTTGCCGCCGCGGCGGCCGATATTTCGGGAAACTGGAAAGCCACCTCGGAGGGCGGTCCGGCCGGATCCATGGAGCGGACGTTCACCTTCAAGCAGGACGGCAGCACGCTGACCGGTGAGACCACCAGTTCCATGATGGGCAAATCCACCATCGCGGACGGCAAGGTGGAGGGCGACACCGTCTCTTTCACCATCACCGTGAAGTTTCAGGAAAACGAAATGAAGCTGAACTACAAGGGGAAGATCGAGGGCGATCGGATCAAGTTCACGGTAGACGGCGTGGGCGGCCAAACCATCGAGTGGAACGCGAAGAAAGTATCGTAGCCGCGCGCGCCCCCGGCCGCGGGTCAGCGCAGCAATCCGAACCAGCGCTTGCGTGCCGGCGGCGCCGCCGCTTCGGGCAGCGGATGGTTCCGGATGACGGCGCCCGGGTTCGTTTCGAAGACGCGGCAGGCCAGGTCCTGTCCCAACCGTTTGGCTACGGCTGCGAAAGCAGCGTCCAGAGCCGTCGTCCGGTCGCTCGTGCCGTGTGCGTCGCTGGCCACGAAGTGAGCCTGTCCGCGCTTCAACATCTCCCAACCGGAACGTTCCGCCTCCACGCCGAATCGTCCGGCGAGCGAAACCGCGGTCACCTGGGCGAGGCATCCCATGCGCAGCCAGGCATCCAGAATCTCGCCGCCGCGGCTGAGGACCGCATTGCGTTCGGGATGCGTGATCACCGGAATCAGCCCCAGCCGGATGAGCGCCGCAACCGGTTCCCGCAGCCCCGGGGGCGCGGACGCGGGCGGAAATTCGATCATCAGGTACCGCCCTTCGTTGATCGTGTAGCGGGCGGGGTGCTTGAGCGCGTCCTGGAGATTGTCGTAGCTCAGGTGGAAGTCGCAGCCGTAGTGAACGCGCGGATGTCCGCCAGTGCGCGCATGGAGATCGGCAATCCGCTCTTTGGTGAGCGCGGGATCGAAACGGTATTCGAGATCCGAGTGCGGCGTGGCCACGATATCCGTGGTTCCGGCGGCTGCGGCAGCGGCCAGCATGGCGAGCGAGTCGTCCAGCGTCGCCGCTCCGTCGTCCAGTCCCCACAGAATATGGCTGTGAATGTCGATCATTGCGCCGGGTGCGTTCCCGACACTCAATTCTAGCCTGAGGCCCTTCAGACCAACTGCTCGACTTCGACCTCCTCGCTGGCGGGCGCTTCCAGCAGACGCCTGTTCGCGCCGGACTCCCGACGCTCGGCGGCGAAGCCCAATGCCACCGCCGCCCCCACGAGTGCCATGTTCTTGCTGAAATGCGCTATCTGGTTCTGGCGCTCGTTGGGATCGGAGTGTCGCCAGAAGTTGTGCATCACGGGCGAGACGCCGGCCAGAAAAGTTACGATCGCCGCTGCTCCGAGGGTCGGTGCCAGTCCGGTCATCATACTGACGCCGCCCGCGATCAGCAGCGCGCCGGTCGCCTCCACAGCCGCGCCGGGCATCGGTACGTGCTTGGACGCGGTGTACTGCGCCATCGCGTCGCGATTACGGAAATGGCGGATGCCGTTGTACAGAAAGAAACCGCCGAACGCCAGGCGTCCGAGAACAAACGGAAACTTCATGTGAGTTCCCTCCACCCGGACTCCGGCAGTTATCCGGCCAATGCGCTAAGGCACCCAAATTACATACACCAGGTAACAGAGCGCAGCCCCGGCCGCTGCCGCCATCAGCCCCGAGAAGCGTTTCTTCTGGAGGAAGAAGATCAGCAGCAGCCCGCTGAAGGATACCAGCGTCATCAACCCGGCCGAAATGTCAATCATGGCGGACCAGGCCTTCCCGCTGTCCCTCCCCTTGTGCAGGTCGTTCATCACGGCGAAGAAGCCCATGCGTGTCTCGGTCAGGTCGTAGTTTCCCGTGTCCCGGTCGATGAACGTATCGGCCGCATAACCCGGCCCTTTGAACGAAACCGAGCACTGGGTGTCGTCGATGCGGAAGTCTTTGAGCGCCCCCTTGATGCCGTGCGTATTGCGCAGGTACTCCACAATCTCCAGCCGCGCGACATCTTTCTTCAGCCAGTCCCCATTCATCTTGCCGCGCACCTGAACCGTTCTCTGCTGATTCGTAAACCACTCCACGTGGTTCAGAGTCAAACCCGTGACGGCGAAAAAGAACAGGATCGCGAAACTGACCATCGAGAGATAAATGTGCAGCCAGCGCGAGAGGATCATGAGCCGACGCTTCCACGCCGGATTGCGGTGCGTTTGCCGTTCGGGAAGCGCCAGAGTGGCGATGCCGCCTTCTTCGGGGTACCGGACCATGTCAGTGAGCCGCCTTGTGATAATCGAGCGAAGCCGCCGCAATTTCCGGATTCGGCGGGAACTGCATCTGGAACGGCTGGCCGTTGAAATCGATTTCCTGCTTGAGCAACTGGTAAGAACCGTGTTCCCGCGAGACTTCGATGAAGACGGTGTACTTGCCCGGCTTCACGGTCTTGCCGGCATTATCCTTGCCGTCCCATTTAAACGTGTACTTGCCGGGCGGGCGGGTGGCGCTCGAAACCGTGGAGGTGATATCTGTTCCCTCGGCCATCCCGCGCAGCCGGTCGCTGCGATACCAGGCGTGCATTTCCGGAAGCCAGCGCGTCTTGTCGAACCACAGCGCCAGGGTGCGGAGCGGGAAGCGATCCTTGTCTTCCACCCAGATTGCCACGTAAGGACGGCGCGCGCCGAATCCCTGAATGCGGGCCAGCTCGAGCTCGATCGAGAGTTCGAAATTGGAGTTCCAGGCGCCTGCGGCCTGCGGAGCGGCGGCGAAGGAACTGGCGAACGCAACCGGCGCCGCGGCTGCGGTTTCGGAGGCCAGGGGCAGTTCCATCGCGTGCCACCCCGGGCTGGCGATGCGGCTGCCGTTGCGTCGGATGAGCAGATACTCGGCCCCCGGAACCGATTCCGCCAGCTTGCGGCTTTCTTGCGGAGTGAGTACGGAAAACGCCGTAGCCAGCGCGCCGGCATCCTCCGCGGCCGGAGCCACCACCGTGGCGGATACGACTTCCTCCACCGGCCTCCCGGTTCGAGGATCCACGATGTGCGAGTAGTGCCTGCCGCCGATTTCAAAGCCGCGCCGGTAGTTGCCGCTGGTGGCCACGGCGCGGTCGCGAACCAGGATGCGCGCTGCCGGCCGGGAGTTTTCCGAATCCGAGAGCGGGTCGGCGATATTGACCGGCTCCTCGGTACTGCCGCGGACCACCAGGTCGCCGCCGATATTCAGAACCACCGCGCCGACCCCGTCGCTTCCGGCTGCCGCTTCGGCCGCGCGATCCACCACCCAGCTCTTGGTGAACGAGTTCAACATCAGGGGAGCGTCGCTGGTGTGGGTAGCCGTGCGCGCCGCTGCGTCCAGCGTCCAGTGCTGCTGCCGGACGGTATCTGCCGCGGCCCGTATTGCGGCGGCGGAAGGAATTCTGCCTTCGGCCTCCGCCTTCTTCCACAAGGCGCCCACGGTTTCCGCCGAGGCGTCGAGCGCGCCTCCGCTGCGGTCGCGCCATTCATCCCACATCCCCAGCACTTCGAATAATTCCGGCGAAACCGGAACAGCCCGATCGCGCGTACGAGTCCACCGGCTGAACTCGCTCTGCGGGTCGTAACCGCTCAGGATGTCGGACTGGCGCTGGATCTCGTCGAGCGCCGCGGCAGCTGCGGCCTCGGCCTGTTCGGGCGAAGGCGCGCCGATCCGCACTTCCATCGAGGTGCCTAGAACGTTCTCGTAGTAGAACGTGTACATCGGCTGCCGCGCGAGGCGCGACCCGACGCTGCCGAAAGCTATGGCTGCCGCCATCGCGGCGGCGATTGCAAGAGGAACTTTCATATGTTTGTTGATTGCCGTGCAACGTAGCCGGCGTGGATGCTATTCGAACCGTCCCCGGCGCCCGCCCATCGCGGGGCGAACTTCTTCCTGAGCGATCCTGCCGTCGGAGTCCTGATCTAATTTCCGCAGGGAGGCCGCGGAGTTCCGAATTTCTTCGGAAGAAATCGTTCCGTCGCCATCGCTATCCACGGCGGCCAGAACGCGATCCATGCGCATCATGGCAAACTCCGCCCCTTCCGGACCGCGGCCGCCCCGTCCTTCGGGCCCGGCGGAGGGCGCCTGAGCGGCGGCGAGCTTGCGAACCTCGTCCGCGTTCAGCACGCCGTCCTTGTTTTCATCGCCACGATCGAGCATGCCCTGCATGCGTTCGGGCAATTCGTCTTTGGAAATCTTCCCGTCGCCGTTGCGGTCAAACGCCATCAGCGTCTGCACGGTGTCGTCTGCACTGGCGCCCCGCGGCCCTTCTTCCCGTCCTCCCTCGCGCCGCCCGCCTTCCCGTCCGCCCCGCCCGAAACCCTGCGGCATTGCGGCGCGGATCTCTTCTTCGGTGATTTTTCCGTCGCCGTTGGTGTCCAGTTTCTTCAGCGACGCCCCGGCGCCGTCCAGTTCCTCGGCGGAGAGAACACCGTCGCGGTTCGTATCGAGCGCGTTGAATCCGGCGCTGGGCATGAATCCGCCGCGTCCGGGACCGCGGCCAAACTGGTCCCGTTGAAACTGCTGCGCCTGTGCGGCTGCGCAGAAAAAAATCAGGCTCAGGCTTAACAAACTTAATAGTTTCATCAGTTTTGCGGCATCCCGTCGCCGATACTTCTCTGACGAACTGCCACCCGACGAGGTTACCCGCTACCGCGCGTCGCGCCCATTGCGCAAAGGCTGGACCCAAAATGAGTCAGATCGAACTATTCGATGGCATCCAGCAGATCCGGGTTTTTGGCGAACCGTTTCAGAGCCCGGATAATGTCGCTCGTGCGGAACCCGGCGCGAAGAAGGCGGCGGTAAGCCGAAGCCAACTCGGCATCGCTCTCAAAAAGCGACTCGCGGTCGGCCATGCGGTACTTGCGCCGGATCCACTCCTCGATCAATGCGTTCTCGTCCACGTCGCGGTACACGCTTTCCACCGTTCTTTCGGCTACCGGTGGAGCTACGCGGCGCTGCCTCAGGTCGCGCAGTACCCGGCCCCTGCCGAATTTTTCGTTGGCCAGGCGCGCGGCCGCGAAACTCTCCGCATAGCGGCGGTCGTCGAGGTAGCCGAGCTCCTTGAGCCGCGCAAGCACATCGTCCACGTCTTCGGCGCGCGCGGCACGCCGGCGGAGTTTCTCGCGCAACTCGCCCGTCGATTGGGCGCGACCGGCCAGGACTTTGAGTGCGTATCCCCACAATGCCTGGCTATCTAAGGGGCGTACCTTACGTTCCTCCATAATCCATTTTCTACTGCGGAGTATACTGAAAACTGGGTCAAGCTGACGCTTTTCCCGCGCAGCAAACGTGTTGGAACTTGGAGAAACTTATGGACAAGAATGGACTTTCCGCTTTCTTACTGGGGTTGGGCGTGGGCGTCGGGATCGGCATGTTGTTTGCGCCGAAGTCCGGTCCGGAGACCCGCCAGATCATCAAAGACAAAGCCGGCGAGAGCACCGAGTACATCAAGCAACGGGGCTCGGAACTGCGCACCAATGCGTCCACCTGGGTGGATAAAGGTAAGGGTGCCCTGGGGCGGCAGAAGGAGAACCTGACGGATGCCGTGGAAGCCGGCAAGCAGGCCTACCGCGACGTAGTCAGCGGGCAGGGGCCGGTGGAATCGCAAGGCTGAGCCGGGTAGCCACTCGCCGAATTTGGTAGGGGAATCTTCATGTCCGACGACCTCTTTCGCATCGTTATCACGGTGGCCGTTGCTCTGGCGACCATTGCTTTTCTGGTGCAGGCTGTCGTGGTGGTCGGGTTATACCGCACCGCGCGCAAAATGCAGGGTAAGGTGGAAGATCTCTCTTCGCGCTCGGTACCATTGATGGCGAAGGCGGGCGTTTTGCTGGATAAGGCTGGGCCGGTTGTGGATAAGGCCGGCCCGGCCATTGAAACGGTGGTGCAAAAAGTCACTCCGCTGCTCGAGAAAGCGGGGCCGGTGGTCGACCAGGCCCAAGTCATGGCCAAGCGAGGTGCCACCCTGCTGGCCACAGCCAACGATATCTTGACCGATGTGCGTCCCCGCGTAACCGAGATATCGGACGAAGTGGTCTCCATCGGCAAGACGGGGCGGGAACAGGTGGAGCGTCTCGGCGACCTGCTGCACGACGCCAGCGACCGCGCCCGCAATCGCCTCGAGCAGATCGACAGCACCGTCTCCTCCACCGTGGGTCAGGTCGAGGAGGTCGGCGACAACGTGAAACGCGCCGTCATGCGGCCGGTCAAAGAAGTAAACGGCATCGCCGCCGGAATTTCCGCCGCCGTCTCCACCCTCGTCAAGCGGCCCCGCAGATCCAGCGTCGACGCGGCCACCCAAGACGAAGAAATGTTTATCTAGAGTCCCCCGACTGGCCGTTGCCGGTGAATCGCGGTACGCTTTTGCTGTGATCAACCGACGCAGGTTTCTCGAAACAACCGCGGGAGCGGCGGCCAGCCCCATCCTTTTGAAGGCCCAGGCGCAGCGGCCCAACATTCTTTGGCTCGTGATCGAGGACACCGGACCCCACTTCCACTGCTCCGGCGACGACTACAGCATCACACCGAATATCGACCGGCTCGCGAAGCGCGGCTGCGTCTTCAATAACCTCTGGTCGAATGCCCCGGTCTGCGCGCCGGCGCGGACCACCATCATCTCGGGCGTCTTCCCCACCGCAACCGGCTCCGAGCACATGCGGTCCATCGCCCGCATGCCCGCGAACTGGAAAATGTTTCCCGGTTATCTGCGCGAAGAAGGCTACTACTGCACCAATAACGCCAAGGAAGATTACAACCTGGAAAAGCCCCCCGGCACATGGGACGAATCGAGCCGCAACGGCCACTGGCGCAACCGCAAAGACGGGCAGCCCTTCTTCGCCGTGTTCAACAACGAAACCACGCACGAAAGCCAGATCTGGAAAAGCAGGACGAACCAGAAATTCCTGCACGATCCGGCGCGCGCGCGCGTCCCGGCCTACCATCCGGACACTCCCGAGGTGCGAAAGGACTGGGCGCAGTACTACGACAACATCACCACCGCCGATACCCAGATCCAGGCGCGCCTGGACGAACTGGAAGCCGACGGGCTGCTCGACGACACCATCGTTTTCTTCTACGGCGATCACGGCGCGGGCATGCCTCGCAACAAGCGCTTCCCCTACGATTCCGGGCTGCGCACTTCCCTGGTGGCGGCCTTTCCCGAAAAGTACAGGCACCTTGCCCCGCCCGACTACTCGCCCGGAGCGACCAGCCCGCGGTTGCTCGGTTTCATCGACCTTGCCCCCACCATGCTGAGCCTGGTCGGCCGCAAGGCGCCCGACTACTATCAGGGCCAGGCCTTTGCAGGCTCCTACGAAGCGCCGCCCCGCACCTACTCGTTCGGATTTCGCGGCCGCATGGACGAAAGTTACGACTTGATACGCTCCGTTCGCGACCGCCGGTATGTATACCTGCGCAATTACAATCCCCACAAGGTCTACGGTCAATACGTCACCTACGCCTACCAGAACGCCACGCTGGAGACCTGGAACCGGCTCTACACGGAAGGCAAACTGAAACCGCCGCAGACGTACTTTTGGGAAACAAAGCCTTCCGAAGAGCTTTACGACCTGGAAACAGACCGCGACGAGGTCAACAATCTCGCCAACTCTTCCGAGCATCGCGCGACCCTGCAACGGTTCCGCGAAGCGCACACGGCCCACGAGCGCAGCGTTCGGGATGTGGGCCTGCTGCCGGAGGCCGAGATTCATGCGCGGTCCACGAATTCCACGCCTTACGAAATGGGTCACGATACGCGTAAGTACCCCTTCGAACGCGTGCTCGCGGCCGCCGACCTCGCCATCTCCCGCACCGGCGACACGGAACGGCTGAAGACGAACATGGAAGATTCCGACAGCGGCGTGCGCTACTGGGGCGTGATGGGCGTCTTGATGCGCGGCGCAGACCAGGTGCGGGAACGCAGGCAAGAACTCGACAAGGCGCTCGAGGACTCGTCGCCGAGCGTGCGGGTTGCCGCCGCCGAGGCGATCGCCACCCACGGATCGGCTGACGACGTCAAGCGCGTTGTCCCGCTTTTGGTGAAACTCGCCAATTGCCAGCAGTACGGCAGCTACGTGGCCATCCAGGCGCTGAATTCACTCGTGGCCCTTGGCAAAACCGCGTCTCCGTGGAAGGAGCAGATTGCCGCCCTCCCCATCGTGGACGAGAAGTCGCCCGCCCGCGTGAACAAGGAATACACCACCAAGCTGCTGGACCACCTCAAGGAGATTCTGTAGGAGCGCCGCGGCTGCGAACCGCGGCCACCACCAGCCGAATCTGTTCGTAGGTTATCTCCGGCGGCAGCGCCTCCCGCAGCGGCCGCAGCCACTGCGAACCGATCCGGCCGATAACTTCTTCGATCTGCCGGTGAGCGGTTTCGCCGACCCACTCCAAACGGTATTCGAGCCGTCCCTTCTCTACCAGGTCGGCCACCATGTGCACTACGGTAGACGGTTGGCGCACGCGAATCTCGGCGATCTCCGCGAAGGACTTGCCTTCGGCCAGCAGTCGCAGAGTCTCCTCCGCAGGCGTCAGGCGTGGTGTGGCGGCCGCTGCCGCGCGTGCTCCCTGCCGGAACGCCTCGAAGGCCGCGAAGATCTCCTTGCCGTAAAGTTCCGCCTTGCGCTGCCCGAAGCCGTTGACCGCCAGCAGTTCTCCGTGGCTTCCCGGCTGTTTCGCGCACAGGTCTTCGAGCGCCGCGTCGCTGAGCACCACGTACGCGGGCACCGCCGTGCGCTGTGCGATTTTCGACCGCCACTCTTTGAAGAACCGGACCAGTTCGCTATCCTGCGCCGCGGGCTTCCGGTCGCGCCTCGGCTGCGGTTCGCCGCCTTCTTCAATTCGAGCCGCCGCTTCCGGTCGTGCGGCCTCTCTGCGCGACCGCTTCCGTTTCGGCGCCGGCCCCACTTCATCCGCTGCCGTCAGCCACGCAGGCAGATTGCCGCACACATCGCACATTTCGCACCGCTCCCATTTCGGAGTCTGCCCGAAATGCCGGCACACCTGAAGGTGGCGGCAGCGACGATCTTCCACAAAACCGCGGATGGTGTGGTACCGCGTCCACGCCCGCTCCTTCTCGTCGCGGTCCCGCAGTTTGTCGATGAAGTAGGCGAGCAGGCCGGCGTCCTTGGGCCGCCACAGCAGCAGGCAGTCGGCTGGCAGTCCGTCCCTCCCGGCGCGTCCGGCCTCCTGGTAATACTGCTCGATCGACTTCGGCAGGGAAGTGTGAATCACCGCTCGCACGGCCGGCTTGTTGATACCCAGTCCGAACGCGATGGTGCCCACCAGCACGCGCACTTCGTCGTTCATCCAGCGCTCCTGGTTCCGCCGCCGCGTGGGCGTGTCCATCTGGCCGTGGTAGGCAACCGACGGGATCCCGCACTCCTCGAGCGTGTCCACCAACCCCTCCACTTCGGCGACGGTCGGAGCGTAGACAATCGCGCTTTCGCCTTCATAGTTTCTGAGCGACTGCACCAGCAGCCGCTGGTGATTCGTCTTGTCGCACCGATGCACGATATAGCGCAGGTTGGCGCGGTGGAAGCTCGCGATGTATTTGTGCGGCTCGCGAAGCTGTAACTGGTCGAGAATGTCCTGCCGCACCTGCCTCGTGGCGCTGGCGGTGAATGCGGCCAGCGGTTTATCCGGAAAGTTCTGGCGAAGCGAGCTGAGCTGGCGGTACTCGGGACGGAATTCGTGTCCCCATTCCGAGATGCAGTGCGCCTCGTCGATCGCAAAAAACGCCAGCGGCGTCTGCGCCAGCCAGTCCGCCGTGTCCTGCCGTGCCAGCCGCTCCGGCGAGAGGTAAAGCAGGCGGAAGGCCCCCTGCGCCGCCGCCCGCATCACGTCGCGCTGCTCGGCGGGCGATTGCGTGCTGTTGAGCAGGGCGGCCGGAATTCCCATGTCCGCAAGCTGCGCCACTTGGTCCTGCATCAGCGCGATCAGCGGCGAAATGACAACCACCATCTTTCCGGAAACCAGCGCCGGCAACTGGTAGCACAGCGACTTGCCGCCGCCGGTGGGCATGACCACGGCAACGTCGTTGCCGGTCATCAGGCTGTGGATGATCCGCTCCTGCAAGGGCCGGAACGAATCGTAGCCCCAATATCGCTTCAGGGCTGCGTGGATGTCTTGCACTGTAGACTTTCGAGTGTAACAGGGAGGCGAATCCGCAAATCACGATCGCCACGGCCGCACCCGCTGCTCGGGCGCGCTTTCCAGCATCTGCCGCACGGTGCGGTGCGTTACGGGGTGCCGCAAGTCCGGCGCAAGATCGGCGAGCGGCGCCAGCACGAATCGCCGCTCCCCCATCCTCGGGTGCGGCACCTCCAACCGAAGAGTGCGGATCACCGCGCGGCCATAGAGGAGGATGTCGATGTCGATCTTCCTGGGCCCCTTCGGCACGGTGCGGATGCGGCCCAGCGCCTGTTCCACGCGCGAGGTATGACCGAGCAACTGCAGCGGGAACAGGCTGGTCTCGGCTTCGAGCGCCAGGTTGAGGAACCATCCCTGGTTCAGGTAATCCACAGGCTCGGTTTCGTACAGGCTCGATTCGCGCAGTACCGTAAACTTCGGCGCCTCCAGGCCCGCAATGGCCGCGCGGAGGTTCGCTTCGCGGTCGCCCAGATTGGAGCCGAGGCTGAGATAAACGGTCAAAACAGTGCGGGCTGGTCGTCGTTCCGCAGCTTGCGTTTTACGTTGAAATAATCGTACGCCCGTTCGGTAGCCATCCGGCCGCGGGGCGTGCGGTTCAGGAACCCGAGCTGAATCAGATACGGCTCGTACACTTCTTCGATCGTTTCGGCTTCCTCGGAGATCGATGCCGCAATCGTGTTCACCCCCACCGGCCCGCCGCGATATTTGTCCAGAATCGTCATCATGATCTTCTGGTCGATCTCGTCCAGGCCGTAGCGGTCCACGTCCAGCAGATTGAGGGCGGTCTGCGAAACCGGTTGCGTAATCACCCCGTCGGCGCGCACCTGAGCGTAATCGCGGACACGGCGCAGCAGGCGGTTGGCGATGCGCGGCGTGCCCCGGCAGCGCCGCGCGATCTCCTCGGCGGCCCCCTCTTCGATCACGACGTTCAGCAGTCGCGCGGAGCGGTTCACGATGCTCTGGAGTTCGTCCACGTTGTACGGATCGAGCCGCAACACCAGTCCGAACCGGCCGCGCAGCGGAGCGCTCACCAGCCCCTGCCTCGTGGTTGCGCCGATGGCGGTAAACCTGGGCATCGGCAGCGAAACCGTGCGCGCGCCCGGTCCCGCGCCCACCAGAATGTCTACGCGGAAATCCTCGAGCGCCGAATACAGCATTTCTTCCACGTCCGGGAACAGCCGGTGAATCTCGTCGATGAAAAACACCTGGTTTTGCCGGATGTTGCTCAGAATTCCGGTGAGGTCCAGCTTCTTTTGCAGCACCGGCCCGCTGGTGGTGGTGAACTGCACCTCGAGCTCCTCGGCGATAATCGAGGCGAGCGTCGTCTTCCCCAATCCCGGCGGCCCGTAAAGGAGTACATGGTCCATCGCCTCGCCGCGCATCCGTGCGGCCTCGATGGCGATCGAGAGATTCTCTTTCAGCTTGCTCTGCCCGGTGAAATCGGCCAGGCGGCGCGGCCGGAGCCCGGCTTCAAACTGGAGATCTTCGGCCTGCGGAGCGCCGGAAATCAGTTCCCGGTTGGGCATGTGCTACCAGCTTACCGTACCAGTTCCAGGGCTCGCCGGAAGAGCGGTTCGAACTCGCCGGGGCCGCCCGCCGCTTTCGCTTTGCGTACCGCGGCTTCCGCCTGTGGCCGGCCGCAGCCGAGGTTCAGCAGCGCCGAAAGAACATCCTGGTCTACCGCAGAGAGCGCCGCCGCCGCAGGCGTCTCGGGTTCTTCGCCGGCCGGCGCCGGCAGCTTGTCCCGCAGTTCCAGCACCATGCGTTCGGCAGTCTTCTTCCCAATGCCGGGAATGCGCACCAGCCGCTCCACCTCCCCCCGCCGGATGGCGCGCACCAGGTCGGGCGCGGCCAGCCCCGAGAGGATCGTCACCGCCAGCTTCGGACCGATGCCGCTGACGCCGATCAGCCGTTCGAACATCGCCTTCTCGTCCTGCGTCAGGAACCCGTAGAGCGCCAGGGCGTCCTCGCGTACGTGGGTGTGGATGCGCAGGCGCACTTCCGCCCCCGCATCCGGTAGTTGCGTGAATGTGGAAACCGGGATGATAACGTCGTAACCCACTCCTCCCGTGTCCACCACCGCCTGGTTCGGATGTTTTTCGATCAGAGTGCCGCGCAGCAGGGCGATCATAAAATAGTATCTTGGCACGACGACGATTCTTTGTGGACACAATCGGCCAGGGCGTGGCCGAGCTGCATGGCGAGGAGGCCCGCCACCTGGCCCGCGTCCTCCGCGCCGCACCTGGCCAGCTCTACGAGATTTCGGACCACACCTCCGCCTATCTCGCGGAGATCGTGGAATCCCGTCCCGACCGTGTGGTCTTTCGAATCGTCGAGCCGCTCTCCAGTGTGAACCTGCCCGTGTGCATGGACCTCTACGCCGCCCTGATCAAGTTCGACCGCTTTGAGTGGATGGTGGAGAAGGCCACCGAACTCGGCGTGTCCCGCATCGTTCCCGTGGAAGCGGCTCGCAGCGAAAAAGGACTCCTGCAAGCCTCGGAAAAACGGTCGGAGCGCTGGGTGCGCATCGCGCGCGAGGCCGGCCAGCAGTCTCGCCGTCTGCAAGCGCCGCAAATCCTGCCGGCGGCACGCTTCAGCGCCGGCCTGGCGCTCGATGCAGACTGCCGTCTCTTCCTCGAAGAGGCCGAGGCGCCCCCCCTGCTGCGCACGCTCCAGGAATCGGGCGGCGCCGTCGGCCGTATCGCGCTGCTCGTCGGTCCCGAGGGCGGCTGGACAGACGAGGAGCGTGCGGCCGCCCGAAACGCCGGCTGGCATCCCGTGTCTCTTTCCCCACTCATTCTGCGGGCCGAAACTGCCGCTGCCGCCGCGCTTGCCATCGTCATGAACGCGGGAATGCGCTGAGCGGCGCTTACAATGAAGACAGGACCCACGGTGTATCGTTCTCTCGACATCTACATAGTCGCCATTTTTCTCCTGGTACAGTGGCGGATCACCTTTCTGCTGCTGGCGGCCGCGGGGAAGAGGCTATCCGGGAAGGCTTACCGCAGCGTGCGAAACGCCGTCCTTGCCGTCGATGTCCTGCTTGCGCTCGGCTACTTCTGCACCCTTTCCGAACATACCTCCGCAATGCGCCTTCCCGCACACCTGGCGGCCGTTTTAGGTGCCGCCTGGATGATGTACCTCGGCTGCGCCCTCATGTTCGTAGTCGTGCAGGCCGTCATGCATCCCTTGAGAAAGGCTGTCGAGAACGATGCCGATCCCCGCCGGCGCCGGCTCCTTACCGCGTCGGGAAACGTTCTCATGGCGGCGCCCTTCGCCGTGCTGGCTTATGGCGGCCTGGTGGAACGCCTGCGCTTTCAAGTGCGCGAAATGGACCTCCCGGTAGAAGGCCTTCCTGAAGATCTGGAAGGCATCCGCATTCTTCAACTGAGCGACATCCACCTCAGCGCTTTCCTGAGCGAGAACGAACTGGCGCGGGTTATCGACACCGCGCTCGAAGTGCGCCCGCACCTGGCCGTGGTGACCGGCGATCTGATCACCGCCTATGGCGACCCTCTCGATGCCTGCATCCGGCAGTTGAGCCGGCTCAAGGCGGATGCAGGCGTGTTCGGCTGCCTGGGCAATCACGAGCGGTACGCCAAGGCGGAAGACTACACCACCCGGACCGCCGCGCGCCACGGCATCCGCTTTCTGCGGCGCCAGGCCGTGCCGCTGCGCTTCGGCAACGCTGTGCTCAACATCGCGGGCGTCGATTATCAGCCATCGAGCGAGCGCGACCGGTATTTGCGCGGCGCCGGACATCTGGTCGATCCTGAAGCCGTCAATCTTCTCCTGTCGCACAATCCCGACGTCTTCCCCGTGGCGGCCCGCCAAGGTTATAATCTGCTGCTTGCGGGTCACACACATGGCGGGCAGGTGGCGATCGAACTTCTGGACCAGTCCATTAATCCGGCGCGCTTCATTACACCCTTCATCTACGGGCTTTACCGGGAGGGGCGCGCGAGCGCGTATGTCACACGCGGAATCGGCACCATCGGCATCCCCGCCCGCATTGGCGCGCCGCCGGAGATCGCGGTCCTGCGGCTGAGAAAGGCTTAGAATCCCAGCGTGCGATACCTTGTCCTGAGTGACCTTCATGCCAACCTCGAAGCGTTAGAGGCCGTGGTGCGGTACGCGCACGGCGCATACGACAAGGTGCTCTGCTGCGGCGACCTGATCGGATACGGTGCGGACCCGAATCCCGTCGTCGAATGGGCGCGCGCCAATTGCGAGGTTTGTGTCCGCGGCAATCACGACCGCGCCTGCACCGGCCTCGATGACCTGGAATGGTTCAACCCGGTGGCACGCATGGCGGCCGTGTGGACCCAGGAGCAGCTCACGCCGGAAAACGCCTCCTGGACCCGCAACCTGGAAAAGGGCCCGGTGCTGCTCGATGGCTTCCAGGTCGTGCACGGCTCTCCCTTCGATGAAGACGAGTACCTGGTGACTCCGGACGAAGCCATTCAGGCCTTCGGTTACCTCGAACGCAAGCTGGCTTTCTTCGGTCACACCCACCTGCAAGGCGGCTTCATCTGGAACCAGTCGCGCGTCGAAACCATCTCCCGGACATCGCCGCGGACCGACCGCCAGGTCATCGACATCGACGGAGATTGCGGATATCTGGTGAATCCCGGATCCATCGGGCAGCCCAGAGACGGGGATCCCCGCGCCGCTTGCGCTCTCTACGATTCCGATGCCTCCATGCTGACTTACCTTCGCGTCGAATACGACGTCGCCAAAGCCTCGCAAAAAATTCGCGACGTAGGGCTCCCCGGCTTCCTCGCCGACCGCCTGGCCATGGGCAGGTAGCGGCGTCGAGTGAGGCATCCTGAAAGGACGACATGAATTCGCGCACATTCAAAGCGGCTGACGCCCAGCGTCTGGAAGATCCCGAGCGGCAGAAGTCGCTGCCCGTTCAGGAAGCGATCGACGCGCTTGCCCTTTCTCCCGGCATGACGGTAGCCGACATCGGTGCCGGTACCGGTTACTTCGCGATTCCGTTTGCCCGCGCCGTCGAGCCATCGGGCACCGTCTTGGCCGTCGATTTCCAACCCGGCATGTTGGCCATCATTCGCGAGAAGCTCGGTTCACCGGACGCGCCGCGGAATATTGGCCTCCTGGAAGGCTCCGCCGAAAATACCGGAGTCCCCGCCTCTACCTGCGACGTGGTCTTTCTGGCGAATATCTGGCACGAATTGGACGATCACGCCGCCGTGCTGCAGGAGGCCGCGCGGATCCTCAAATCCGGCGGATCGATTGCCATTCTGGACTGGCGCCACGACGTCACGCGCCCGCCGGGACCCCCGTTCGACCACCGCGTCTCCATCGCCCAGGTCACGGCGGCGCTCGAGGATGCCGGCTGTGAGATCCGTCATGCGGGTAACTTCGGCATGTACAACTACCTGGTCGTCGGAACCCGTCCGGCCTCCGGTGACACTCCAAGTCCCACTGGATTCAGCGAGGAGTAATTCAGGAATATCGACTGGCCAACTTCCGGTTTGGGCGTCATCCGACCGGAGCGGCCCAATCGGCGAGATGGCGACTACACGACCGGGTGGTCAGTTTGGAATGCTGATCGGCATCACTTCGGAACGGTGATCGACATCTCTCGGAATCCGCACCAGCTGCTGCAATCCGTCGCCAAACTGCATCATCTCGACATTCGGTCCAATCCGGTCACCAACGTGAGCGGCGGCGGGACGGAGGGCAGCGAGTTGACCAGAAAGCGTCCATCAGCGGACACGTCGTACTGAAAGCCTGCGACGCTCGCGGCGACAATTCGAGTCTGAAACAGAGGCTGCGGCGCTCCAGCCCTGCCCGTCGCCGGATCGAACGTTGCCGCCATCAGCTTCTTATCGGCAGCGATGTAATACAGTTGCCGGCCGTCGTGCCTCCATCTTGGCTGTGCGCCCGAATTGGCGATCTGCACGTGCGTCCGCGGCTCCTCGACCGATTTCACCATGATGCCCCTGAACGCCTGCGCGATCCACTTGCCATCGGGAGAAATCTGGCCCTCTGATCCAGGCCACAGCAACACAGGCTGTTCGTGGGACGTCAGATACATCTTCGGCCCGCCGCCATCGACGCTCGCGAACAGCAGCCTGCCATCAGCCAACCAACCCCGCGGACTCATTCGTCCTCCCTTCTGCAGGATCTGCGCAGTGCCTCGTCCATCGACCGTCATGCGCTTGAGGTAGGCAAACTGGTCGTCGCGCCATTCGTACGTAATGTCCTTCCCGTCCCGGGACCAGATGGGCGCGGCGTCGCTGCTGCCGTCACCGAGTCGCATCGAAACGCCGCGAGCGAGATCGTACACGCAAATCCCCGGCCTGCCCTCGTGATTCCAGTCGTCACATGCGACCGCGACAGACCGGCCGTCCGGCGACAGGTTCGGACTGCGGTATCCGGTTGCGGCGATCGAACCGAGTTCCCTCCCGTCCGGATCAAGCCAGGTCAGGCGCGATCGAAATTCCGTGGCCGATTCAAAAACCAAGCCGTCGGCCTGTATCGGCGAGAAGCCCGATCGCAGGGACACCGGATCCTGCTCGATTTCCGATTCCGTTAAAGCGACTGGCGGTCCGCTCGGCCGGAGCCGCTCTGCATCGAAGCGCTGCGCCACGATTCGTCCTTTGCGGACAAACAGCAGCCGCCCGGGAACAAACGCGACGTTGCCCGTAATCTCGGATGAGACTGGCGCGCTGTGCGGGCTCTCCAGTGTGCCCGCATAAAGTCCCGCTCCCGACCCCGCGCCCGCGGTGGTCCACTGAACGGAGTAAAGGAATCTTTCTCCGTCGGGAAGGAAGCAGGGCCACCAGGAAGTGGCCGCTGTGTTTTCGCCAGGCAGGCGCGTTGCGGCAGTACGCTCCCCGCCATCCTCTGCGACACGGTAAAGAGGTTGTCCGACTCCTGCGCCGAAAACGATCACGCCGCGCTTACTCCACGATCCGCCAGTCGGCAAAGGCGCGTCCGCCAACACCTTCACGGCCGCCGTCTCGAGGTGGATTGTTTTCAGCTTTCCACCGGCAAAAAACCCGATACGACTGCTGTCGGGAGACCAGAATGGATAGCTCCCATCGTCAGTGTTGTCCAGGCGGGATGCTTCCGCTGCCGACAGCGCGCGGACCCACAGCCTGCTCTTTCCGTCCGTTCCGAGAGCGGAAAAGACCAGCCGGGTTCCGTCGGGCGAAACAGCGAAGTTCCGCGGCTGGAACGAGGTTTCGGGTGGCGGAAGCAGCGACGATCGAAAGACCCGCGATACTGCGGAATGCCGGGAATCGAAAATCAACACGGCCACCGACACGGCCAGCAAGGTCCCGGTGAGCGCCGCGAATGCCAGCCAATGTCTCCGACGCCGACCGGATTCAGGCGGCACAGGCGGCACAGGGCTCACAGGCTGAAGCTGGACCGCGGGCGTGGGCGCGGCCGGTTCAACCTCGCCGATGAAACGGTAGCCGCACCGGGGAACGGTCTCGATGTACCTGGGCTCTTCGGCGGAGTCGTTCAACGCCTCACGGACCCGATTCATCGCCTTGTTCAGGCCCCGGTCGAAGTCCACGAACGTATCGGAGGGCCAAAGCTTCCCCTGGAGTTCCTCCCGTGTCACTACCTCGCCGGCCCTCTGCAGGAGTTCTACCAGCAATGTGAACGGCTGGTCTGGTAGCCGGAGCCTGACGCCGCGCTTTCGTACTTCTCTAGCCTCGATGTCAACTTCGAATGGGCCGAAGCGGATCGGGCGTGCAGTCGACTTCTCGTCCGTCATCGCTTTACTGCTGACTCCGCGCCACCAGTGTATACGCTCCTGGAACAACCTGCAAAAGCCCCGCATTTGCAACAGGATGGCCGGGGACATGATTTCACCGGCGCGCCATTGTGCTCCTCGCGAGGAATATGAGACAAGCATTCATGATCGTGATGATTCGGATATCTACGGTACTTCTCGCAACCATCGCTCTGGCGGCCGACTGGAAACCGACCATCCCCCGAACCTGGGATGACGCGGCGATCGCCGCCCACGAGGTCCCGCTCGCGAGCGTCGCGGCCTCGCCGAAACATGTGTCCTCGGAATACTACTACCGTATCCCGGTGCAGCCAATCTTCCAGAGCTACCCGATTTATGCGCCCGGCCACGAGCCGCCCGGCTACCTCGAATGGCTGAAACAGCGCGAGCCCGTCATCGTCTGGGACGACAAGGCGCACAAGCCGCCTCTACAGACCGAGGAGGATTGGCGGAGGGCCGGCGAAATCGTCTTCGATGCGCCCATCACCTTCAACTCCACCGGCCTTATTGTCCAGGACGTCCGCAATCCCGAGTGGTACAAGCAGCTACGGATTCCCATACCGAAGAGCGGCATACTCCCGGAGCACCGATATGTCATCCGCACCAAGGGTGTCCTGGAGGTGGGCAGTGTCTCCTGCTCTCACTGTCACTCGCGAGTTATGCCGGATGGCGCCGTCGTCAAGGGCGCTCAGAGCAGCTTCCCGGTAAATCGAGCAGCCGCTTGGGGTTTTCGCACCGCGGCGGCGGCCGCTCCCGACAGGCAACAGTACCTCGAGCAGCTTCGCAGGTTTGTGAAGCAGTTGCACGGGGCGCCGTGGCTTCGTCCCGACACGCAGGAGCGGATCGGCCGCATGTCGGTGGACGAAATTGCGTCGGTTTTCGAAGCGGTGCCGCCAGGCGCCAGTCTTCGGACACGCGGCAATTCGTTCCTCCCCATCCAGGTGCCCGACCTGATCGGAGTCCAGGACCGTCGATACCTGGACCGCACCGGTCTTGAGATGCACCGGGATATAGGTGATCTGATGCGGTACGCGGCGATGAACCAGGGCGGAGACAGTTTGGCGAGTTTCGCCGGGTTCATTCCGGCCGGTACTCACGATTTCAGCAAACCGCCCTCTCCGGAAAGCCGGAGGCGGTACAGCGACGAGCAGCTTTATGCGCTGGCGCTGTGGCTATACTCGCTGAAGCCCCCCGCGAACCCCAACCAGTTCGATGCGGTCGCGGCCAAAGGGCGGAAGGTGTTTGATCGCGAAGGATGTGGCGGCTGCCACACGCCGCCGCTGTATACGAACAACATGCTGACGCCTGCCAAAGGGTTCGAAGTCCCGGCGGAACATCGGAAGCTGTACGCGGTCATGCCGATTTCCGTGGGCACGGATCCGGCGCTGACGCTCCAAACCCGCCGAGGCACCGGCTATTACAAGGTTCCTTCGTTGAAGGGCCTGTGGTATCGCGGCATGTTTCCGCACGACGGCTCCTGCGCGACGCTGGAGGATTGGTTTGACCCGCGACGCCTTCGCGATGATTACACGCCCACAGGGTTCAAGGGATACGGTGTGGATAAGCGCGCGGTCCCGGGACACGAGTTCGGGCTTCATCTAAACAAGGAGGACAAGGCTGCGCTGCTCGCATTTCTCCGGACACTCTGAGCTCAGGATGGTCGGCGTCCGAACTGAGTCGCATTGCACATACGCCTGTTCTGGATCTGAGAATAGTCTCAACCGGCGTTTTGGTCCAAACACCCTCCAGGACCGGAGACTGGTATTCCCACAACTTGACGGAAAACGCCCGACCCGCCGAAGTGGCGGCCCGCTCTCCTCGGGTGGATCGTCGGCAAACTGGAAGCGACCTGCTCGGACAGGTTTCCCATATCCGAACGCTTTAACCAGCCGCTACCGAACTGTGCGCCACCTTTGTCCGGGTTCGGTTCTTTCCTGAGTGCCAGTTTCGACATCGAGGCATGGAGCGGCAGACGCGGCGGCCTGCCAGTTGCTCCTGCGCTTTCCCGAGGGCGGGAGAGCGCCGGGTTCACTTGCCGCGCGTCAGGACGCCAGCCATCGCAGTCGTGAACATGCGATAGTACATTCGAGGTGCTACCGCTCATGCCTGCAGCCTTAATCGCCGATACCCGCTTCGTTCGATCGCTTCTTCTTCAGGGAACTGCGCTCGGTTTTATCGTCCTGGCCTGTCCCTCCGTCATGCTGCCGCAGTCGGTGCCGGCGGCGTTGGAGTCGGCCCCCACCGGTCCGCCGCGGACCGGTCCTAACGGGGAGAAGTTCATCGGTATGCCGAAGTTCCACGACCCAGCGCCTTACGATATCGACGACCACCCGGGCTATTCGCAGATCTTCGACGGCAAGACCTTCACGGGGTGGGATGCCGACTCCACGATCTGGCGCGTCGAGAATGGCGTCATGATCGGAGAGACGGTCGAAGGGAAGCCCCGCGGCAATAACTATATCGTTTACCGGGGCGAGAGGCCGCGCGACTTCGATCTCAAGCTGCAGATGAAGATTGAGAAGGGCGGCGGCGGCGGAATCCAATACCGCAGCGTCACCGGCGTGCCGTGGACGCGGCAGCAGCCGGCGGGCCTGCCGCCTTACGACCTCAAGTTCATGATGACCGGCCCGCAGGCGGATTTCTGGTTCCCCGTCAACCCGAGGAGCGCTAATCACACCGGACAGTGGTACTCCGAAAACACGATGCAGGGCATCCTCGCCTATCGAGGTCAGGTGACCCAGGCGCTGCCCGGACAGACCAACCGCCTCGTCGCGACCATCGGCGACAAGCAGGCGCTGGGCGGCTACGTGAAGGTCAATGACTGGAACGACTACGAGATCATCGCGCGCGGACCGGTCATGATGCACATCATGAACGGCCAGCTGATGTCGATCTTTATCGACGACACCAGGGATTCGGTCAATAACCAACCGGGCCTCATCGGTTTCGAGATCGAGAGCCAGCCCTGCAAGATTTCGGTTCGCAACATCTGGCTTCGAAAATTCGAATAGCCGGCCCGGGTCGCCACTCTCCTCACTCTCGCGCCGCCGCGTCTCCCAGCGCCTGCAGGATCCCTCGCACGTTCACGACCGCGGGTAGGCCGTACTCCGCGGGCAAACGATCGTCGCCTGGCTGAAGCACCTGCCCCGATTTTCCGTACCAGCGAGCGTGAGAGCAAGGTCTAACCTTCGGGCGGAGTGCCCGCCTCTACCTGCGACCTCGTCTTTCTGGCAAATATTTGGCACGAATTGGACGAACACGCCGCCGTGCTGCTGGAAACCGCGCGGATCCTGAAATCCGGCGGATCGATTGCCATTCTGGACTGGCGCCACGACGTCACGCGGCCGCCGGGACCGCCGTTCGACCGCCGCGTCTCCATCGCCCAGGTGACGGCAGCGCTCGAGGATGCCGGCTGTGAGATCCGGCATTCCGGTAACTTTGGCATGTACAACTACCTGGTCGTCGGAAACCCGTCCGGCCTGCCGGTGACGCTCCAAGTGCCACGGTATCGGTCTGGAAACGAGGCAGGTTCGGCGTGGACTTTTCTCGGTTTCACATTACCGGCCGGCGGCATCTACGCCGGCATCGACCCGGAGCCACCGACCAACCGGAATCTTAACAGTACGTTCATCGGAACGTCACAAGCACACTCACCCGGATCGATGTTGGCACGGAGGGGCGTGCACATCGGCAGTCTGGTTGCGCGATAGCCCCTGGTTGTGCGGCGTTGGGTATGGTTGGTGTATCCTCGTCATCCATCCGTTGCCCCCGCGTCGAACACGCGTCAGCCAAGCGTCCGGGAAAACTCTCGATCTTGACAGATAACCCTCACGGGTCTACTGTAATAGTGAACTATTACAGAATACATGACATTTTTCCGTGTGAATGCCTCGTCCGGCGTCCCCCTTTACCTCCAGCTCATGGAACAGGTGAAGCACGCGGTGGAGACGGGCGCGTTGCGGCCAGGCGACCAGCTGCCGACTATCCGTGCGTTGGCCCAGGAATTGGTCATGAACTTGAATACCGTCGTGCGAGCCTACCGCGAACTGGAACACGAGGGCCTCGTGGAACTCCGCCACGGGCTGGGCGCTTTCATCAGTCCGTCCGTGGCGGCCAAGAGTAAGTTGATGCGGCAGGCACAGAATGTCGTGCAATCTTCCGTCGAACGCCTCCGCGCGCTCGGCGTGACGGAGCAGGAGATGCGCCGGCTTTTTGAGAGTGAGCTTGCCGCTACGGCAAACCACCCGACTGCGAGGAGACAATGAGCGACTTCATCATCGAGACGATTGGACTGCGCAGGTTGTTCGGCAGCCATGCGGCCGTCGATGGCCTCGACCTGCAGGTGCCGGCGGGCAGCATCTTTGGCTTTCTCGGCCGAAACGGTGCCGGCAAGACCACCACGATTCGGCTGCTGCTCGGCTTTCTCAAGTCCGGCAGCGGTGAGGTGCGCGTCTTCAATAAGGTGGTGACTGGACCCGAATGTGATGCCGGCCTTCGGCGGCGCATCGGCTATGTCTCCGAAAACAAGTACATGTATCCATACATGACCGTGCAGCAGATCATCCGCTTCACGCGCCCATTCTTTCCCAAGTGGCGCCGTGACCTGGAACAGCGCTACATGGATATGTTCAATCTGCCGCCCAATCGCAAAATATCGGCTCTCTCCAAGGGCATGCGGACAAGTCTGATGCTCCTGCTGGCAATGTCGAACGGAGCTGAACTCCTGATTCTGGACGAGCCGATCGAAGGGCTCGACCCAGCCGTGATCGAGACGTTGTTGAAGGAACTCGTTGCCCTCCCTGCGACTGAGGGCACCACGATCTTCTTCTCTTCCCATCAGCTCGCGGAAGTCGAACAGATTGCCGATCGCGTTGCTATCGTCGATTGCGGACGCAAAGTAGTGGATGGTGCGCTTGACGATTTGAAGGTGCACTATCAACGGCTGCGCGTCGTCTTCGAAAGCGAGCCCGCCCCGATCGCCTGGGCGCCGGGGGCGGACCACGTGCGCCAGGAAGGGAGAACGGTTTCGATCCTGGCTAGCCGCAACGTGGAGGTAATCGTAGAACAGGCTCGTTCTTATCCGGGTGCTTCCGTGGAACGGTTCCCCGTCAGCCTCAAAGAGATCTTTCTCGAACACGTGCGGAGTAACTGAAGTGTTGCTGATGAAAGCGTGGATGGAAACGCGATGGCGGCTGCTGATCGTGGCCGCCTACCTGTTGATCGCACTGGCGTTGAACTTTCGGAACCCCACGGGCACGAGCGTCCTGACAACGGCGTGGTTCATGCTGACCTTCCTTGCGATCCTGCTCGGCGGCTCGGGCGTGAACTCCCAGGCGCCGCTGGGCTTTTCGGAGGGCGTTGCGGGCTCAACCCAATTCACGATTTCGCTTCCCGTAACCAGGCTTCGGCTGCTCGCCGTCAGGGCCGCAGTCGGACTGGCCGAAATGGCGGCTGCGACGGCCCTTGCGGCGTTGCTCATTTGGGCCCTGCTTCCGGCGACGCGGCAAACCGCAAGCCCCTCCGACTTCGCGAGGCTTGTCCTGGGCACGATCCTATTCTTAATTGCGCCTTACTGCGCCCATGTGTTCTTTTCCACCTGGGCGGCCGAACCGTTTTCGCTCGGATACGCGGGCTGCACCCTCATCCTGCTGCTTCTGCTCTGTCATCGCCTGGCTCCCGGAGTGGATGTGATTCGCGCGTTTGGCGAAGCGTCGCCATTGCAGACTCACCATATGCCCTGGTCTCAATTGGCGCCCCCGGTGATTGCGGGGGCCGTTCTGCTGCTCGGCTCCGGTATGGTTGTGCGATTGCGCGAGTACTGATCCTGGAGGATTCGTGATGAACTGGCAAATAGCTGAGGCGCTTGCAATGAAGGGCTGGCTGGAAACCCGCTGGCGTCTGCTCCCTCTCATTGTCTGGCCGGCAATCGTCATCGCCATGACCTACCCGGGCCGGTACAACGCACCGGCGCCAAGCAAAGTGTTCTTCTGGATGGGGCTCATTCTAACCTGCTCGACGGTGATGCTTGCAGGGTCAGGGGTGAAATCGCAGGCGCCGACACACATCAGCTTTCCTGAGGGCCTGGCAGGATCCACACAGTTCACCGTCTCCCTGCCGGTAAGCCGCGCCTGGCTGATTGTCTTGCGGGTGGGCATCGGCCTCGTCGAACTGTATGCCGCCACCCTGATCGCAGCGTTGACCGTGTGGCAGTTATTCCCGTCGATATCAGGCACTGTGACGCCGGTGGACTTCGCGAGACTTGTTGTGACATTAATCCTCTGGCTGCCCATCCCATACTGCGCGGCAGTCCTCTCCCAGGCGTTCGTGGTTGAGCCGTTGTCATTCTTACCCGCGGGTTACGGGCTGGTGCTGCTCCTGTGGCTTCTCCACAAGATATCGCCCGCGGTGGACGTGGTCCGCGTTTTCGGCGCGGCGTCCCCGCTGGTGACCCATCGGCTGCCGGTCTCCCAATTGGCGACCGGCGTTCTTCTGGCTGTCACTCTGTTACTTGTTACGATCCGGGCCGTGCAGAGGCGCGAGTATTGACGGCATTGACGTTCGGTTCCAGCGCGCTTCGTGGTGTCCGTCGCCGGACTGATCCAGGTCCACGCCGGGAATGCCTCCCTGCCAGACTGTCTCCGCGTCGATGGGCAGCCAGCGGCGTCCGCCGTCCGTAGCCTCAGGCCCCAGTCCCTATGCCATACTGATCGCAGGTGCGATCGCGCTTTACAGCACGGCTCGTGGCGGCACTTCTGTTCGCCCTATCGCCATTCGGCGCCGCCGGTTCGAACTCTTTCCCGGTCTCCGTTGTTGCGAAGACCGTCGTTTCAGCGCGTCGACGAGCCCCCCGCGCGCCCCAACGCCTGACGGAGGGTTCTGAATACGCCATACCGCCACGCGTGGAGCGAACCACTGCGGTGTGGCTGCCTGATTCACCTCGCTGGACAGCCTTCCTGCTCCGCTCGATCTTTCAACGCCCACCACCGGGCCATTCCCCCCTTCACGCGTCGCGCCAACTGTAAACAGCCGGCGCTTCGATCCCAGACCGTTTCGTCTTGATCTCTTGTGCAGTGGGGAGGGTGTGGTGTTGAAATTTTTGCGTTCCTTATCGGCGTCCTTTGATCGTGACCGGTCCGCCATCCAGCGGATTAACACAAAGCGCGCGGAACTCGCCCGTTTGGACGACGACCCACTGCGCGACGTCGCCGCGCGCGCCGGCTTACTCGAGTTCATAGCCGCTGCCGCAGTAGCCGCATCCCGCGTGCTGGGACAGCAAGTCTTCGATGTACAGCTTTGCGGCGCCCTGGCCCTCGTTCGCGGCAATATCGCGGAGATGCAGACGGGAGAGGGCAAAACACTTGCCGCCGTGCCGGCAATAGCGTGGATCGCGAGAGAACGAAAAGGCGTCCACGTCATGACCGTCAACGACTATCTGGCATGCCGCGACGCCTGCTGGATGGGGGACATCTACCGCCTGCTCGGTCTCTCCGTGGGCTACGTGCAGCAGGGCATGACGCCCGCCGAACGCCGCGCCGCTTATGGCTGTGACATTACCTACGCGACCGCCAACGAAATCGGCTTCGACGTCTTGCGCGACCGGCTGGCGCTCCGTCTCGACGAACAGGTGCACCGTCCTTTCTACGCAACCGCGATCGACGAGGTCGATTCCATTCTGATCGATGAGGCGCGCATCCCGCTCGTCATTGCCGGCGGCGATACAGATGGCGCTGCCATGGCATACGTAGCCGATCAGGTGGTCCGCCGCTTCCACTCGGGTGTGCATTACACCCTCGACCCGGGCGCCCACAATGCCGCCCTTACTGACGTCGGCATTCACGACGTGGAGCACGCCTTCAGTTGCGGCAACCTTTTTGACGAACGAAACCTCTCCCTTCACACCGCCGTGCAGGATGCCCTCGAAGCGCATGCCCTGCTCCACCGCGACGTGGACTACCTGGTCAAGAGCGGTGGCATCGAGATGGTGGACGAATTCAAAGGACGTGTCGCTCTGAACCGCCGCTGGCCGGCGGGACTTCAGACCGCCGTGGAAACCAAGGAAGGAGTCGTCCCCAAACCTCAGGGAATGGTGCTGGGATCTACCACCATCCAAAACCTCATCGCTCTCTATCCGCGGGTTTGCGGGATGACCGGAACCGCGGCCACGCAGGCCATGGAATTCCAGAGGGTGTACGGGCTCCACGTTGAAACCATACCCACCAACCGGCCCGTCATCCGCGAAGATCGGCCGGACTGCCTGTTCGAGACGAAAACCGAAAAGGAAAGAGCCGTCGTCGAAGAAATACGGCGCGTACACGCCACCGGGCAGCCCATCCTCGTAGGAACAGCCAGTGTCGAGGAGTCCGAGCGGCTCAGCCGAAACCTGTCGGACGTGCCCCACAGCGTGTTGAACGCGCGCCATGACGAAGTGGAAGCCGCCATCGTTGCGCAGGCCGCGCAGAGGGGCGCCGTGACCATATCCACGAATATGGCAGGGCGAGGGACCGATATTCGCCTCGGCGAGGGCGTCGCTGCCCTCGGCGGCCTCTACGTAATTGGGACCAACCGGCACGAGAGCCGGAGGATCGACAACCAGTTGCGAGGCCGCGCGGGCCGCCAGGGCGACCCGGGCTGCTCCCGCTTCTTTGTCTCCCTGGAGGACCCTTTGATGGTGAGGTACGGCGACCTCGATCCACGCTACCGCAATGATCCGGAATCGATACAGCGCCTCGTAGAGGGCCGGCATCTGGACCAGCGCGAGTTCCTCCATCGATATGACCTGCCCGTCGAAGGCCAACGAAACAGGATCCATACTTACCGCCAGGCAATACTTGCGGGCACGGCTCCGTGCCGGTCTGAGCTGGAGCGGCAGATCGCGTTGCGCGTGATAGACGATCTGTGGGCCGACTACCTTGCCCGCCTCGAGGACTTCCGGGCGGGCATCCCCTGGCAATCCTACGCCGCGGTCCCCGGTTTCTTCGTCGGTACCGACTACCGTGATCCGCATTTCACATTTCTGCGGCAAATCGATGAATGGTTCCCCAAACTGGAGGCTGCCATACCCGAAGAGGTCGCGCGCCGCCTGGCCAAAGCCGAGGCGGACGGCGGCGCCAGTCTCGCCGACCGCGGCGCCGTCTGGACCTACCTGACCACCGACCAGCCCTTTGGCGTCTGGACCGAGAGGCTCTTGAAAGGCGTTCTAAAGAAGCTGCATGTCCCGAAGTCCTGACCGGCTCATGCGCTAACGGAAGCCGCGATCGCCAGAAGGGGTCAGTTCACGACATTCCCAACTTTCTTCTCTTTCCCCTCACACACTTACGTCTCCCAATTTCGGACTCCCCTATGCTCGCATGCTACCGTCGCGAGTTCTGAAGGAGTATCGTATGGCCACCGCCGCTCAATTCACCGCCAATCACGCGAACGCAAAGCTTTCCACCGGACCCCGCACCCCCGAGGGCAAAGCGCGCGTTGCGCACAACGCCGTCCGCCATGGCCTCACCGCCAAACACCTCATCGTCCGTCCCGACGAGCAAGCGGAGTTCGAGGAGTTCCACCACTCCCTCCTCGCCGAACTCGACCCCCAGGGAGCGGTCGAGAACATTACCTTCGATGAAATTCTGCACGCCGCCTGGAACCTGCGACGCTTCCGCCGGATCGAAGCCGAATCTTTCACCACCAGCTCCGATCCCCTCGCCGATCCCGCGGCCGTCGCCCTTCTCGACCGCCTGTCCCGCTATCAGGCCCGCGCCCAGCGCGCCTGGTACCGCGGCCTGCAGGAACTGCGCGTGCTGCAAACCAACCGCGCCCTTCGTGCCTCCACGCTGGACCAGGAATCCGGGGAGACGGTGCCCGCGATGACCGACATTCACGAATTGTCAAAACAAAGCCAAGTCGACGTAGAAGCGGAAGCTGTGAAGCGCGCTCTCGAAATGATCGACTTCCAGGGCGAAGTCCTGATGGCATCCAGCCGGAATCGCTTCAGACCCGCAGCCGCGCAAACGCAGCCCGACGATCGCGCCACGCGTCTTTAGACGGCAGCGCCCGTTACCGCTCGCGCGCCAGGCCAAGGGCGCGGATTCTTTTGTGCAGGTTGGTGCGCTCCATGCCGAGCACCCGGGCGGCGCCGGAAACGTTCCAGTTGGTCTCTTCGAGGGCGCGCAAAATATGCTCCCGTTCGGCCGATTCGCGGGCTTCCTGAATGGTGGACTTGGGTCCGGTCTCGCGCTGCACACGGATCTCGACCGGGATGGAGTCGCGGGTGATGCGCTCTCCAGGCGTCAGGATGGCCATGCGCTCCACCACGTTGCGCAGCTCGCGCGCGTTGCCCGGCCAGGCGTAGCTTTCCAGCATCGGGATCACGGATTCGTCGAGCACCTTGCGCTTGAAGTTATTGCGGGTGCAGAAGTCCTCGAGGAAGTATTCGGCCAGCAGCCGGATATCGTGCGGCCGCTCGCGCAGGGCAGGAACGCGGATGGGCACGACGCTGAGGCGGTAGTACAGATCCTCGCGGAATTTATCCTGTGCCACCATGCCGCTGAGGTCGCGGTTGGTGGCCGAGACCACGCGCACGCTGACGTGGATGATCTGCTCGCCGCCGACGCGGTGGAACTCGCCCTCCTGCAGCACGCGGAGCAGCTTGGCCTGCGATGCGCCGTGCAGGTCGCCCACTTCGTCGAGGAAAATGGTGCCACCGTCGGCCAGTTCGAACTTGCCGCGCCGCGAGGCGGTGGCGCCCGTGAAGGATCCCTTTTCGTGGCCGAACAGCTCGGTCTCGATCAGCTCGGTTGGGATGGCGGCGCAGTTCACCTTGACGAACGGGCCGGACGCGAACGGGCTGGAGTTATGGATGTGGGCCGCGAGCAGCTCCTTGCCGGTGCCGGATTCGCCGATCAGGAGCACGCGCGCGTCCGAGCGTGCGGCCATGGACGCCTGTTCCACGGTGCGCTGCCAGGCCGGGCTCGAGCCGATCATTTTGGGCGAGCTGCCCACCAGTTCGCGCAGCCGCTCGTTTTCCTGGCGCAGGGTATTGTGTTCGAGGGCGTTCTTGACGGCCAGCAGGACGCGGTCGCGGCTGAGCGGCTTTTCGAGGAAGTCGAAAGCGCCGGCGCGGGTGGCCTCCACGGCATCCGCGATCGTGCCGTGGCCCGAAATCATCACGGCCGGGGCGGCGGCGCCGTTCTGCCGCACCACCTTGAGCAGATCGATGCCGTTGCCGTCCGGCAGCTTCATATCCAGCAGGTAGGCGTCTGCCCGCTGCGACTCGGGATGGCGGCGAAACTCCGCCACGGAGCGGCACACGCTCACGCCGTAGCCCTCCCGCTCGAGGATCATGCGCAGCGAGCGGCCGATATTCTCTTCGTCATCCACGATCAGGATGCGCTTGGATGCCATTGGTAGCGACAGGCAGCAGCACGCGGAATCCGGCGCCGCCCAGCTCTCCTTTCACCAGTACGATGTCTCCGCCGAACAGGACCGCGCTTTTACGCGCGATGGACAGCCCCAATCCCATGCCCCGCTTCTTGAAAGAAATGGTCGGTTGAAACAGCGACGCGCGCGCCTGCTCGCTCAGTCCAGGCCCGGAATCGTGGACCTCGATGGCAACGTGGCGGCCGTCGGCGGCAGTCTTGCCCAGGATGCGGCCGCCCTCGCCCGCGGCTTCGGCGGCGTTCTCGAGCAGGTTCGTGAGAATGCCCTTGAGCAGGTCGAGGTCGGCCATCACGGGCGGCAGTTCGTCGTCCAGGCGGCAGTCGTAGGCCACCTCCGGGTGTGCCGATTTGAGAAACGCGATGCGCTCCTGCAGCAGCGAATTGACGTCGATGTCCGCCGAGGCGACGTCCGGTTCGGTGGCGAAGCGGGAGAACGCGCGCACGCGCCGCTCCAAAGTCTCGATCTCGTCCACCACGATCTGCGTGGCCTGCTCCATGAAGGGTCGGTCGGCTTCGTCGTAGCGCGCCAGCATCTCCTCCACCGTCAGGCGGATGGGCGTGAGGGAGTTCTTCACCTCGTGGGCCATCTTGCGCGCCAGCATCTGCCAGCTCTCCACCTGGCGCAGGTAGACGAGCCGCTCGGTGCTCTCCTGGAGCCGGCCGGCCATGTGGTTGAAGGCCTGGATGGCGCGCCCGATCTCATCGTCCCGGCCGGGGGTGACGCGCGCTGCCAGGTCGCCGCCCGCAAGGTCCGTCAAGCCTGCCGTAAGGCGGTGAATCGGCCGGCTGATGCGGTGGGCCAGGTAGATGAGCAGGGCGAGCGAAACCAGCCAGACGGAGGCGGCCAGCAGAATGTAGGTGAGCTTGAGGCCGCGGCGCAGGTCGTGGGCTTTTTCGAATTCAACCAGTTCGCGGGCGGCGCGGATCTCGTCGGTGAGGCGCGCCATGGCCACTTCGCCCAAATCGGCGGAATACAGCCAGACTTCGTTGCCGTGGCGCACCAGGTAGTCGAGCCGGTCGCCCTGCGTGCCGGCCTGGGTGAACTGGTCGGCATGCGCGCCGGCGGCGAAGGATTTGACGGATTCGGGCCAGCTTGCCCGCTCCCACGGCAGATACTTTCTGGGGAGCAGGGAACCGTCGTGGGCGCCGCGGCGGAGGGCCTCCCTTTCGCGCTGGTAAAACTCGCGGCCGGTGCGTTCGAGCAGGCTGGCGGTGCTTTCCAGCTGGGAGGTGGGGGAGAAGTCGCGGCTCCATTCGAGCAGCGTGGTGGTGATCCAAACGGTGGCTGCCAGCGGCGCCAGGGTGGCGGCCAGAAAGACCAGTATGAGCCTGTTGCGGAGGCGGTTCACCCGTTTCGTCCGCGGCCGGCCGTGATGCGGGGCAGGTTCGACAGGCGGAAGGGGCCCGCACTCCGCGTCCAGTACGTATCGTCAGCGCCGGGTTTCCGGCTGACGATTTCGATCAGCCCGCTGATGCTGATGCCGCTGTCGCCAACCACGTGCGCCAGTTCCCGCTGGCTAGTCGAGCGCAGTTCGAGCCGCAGCCAGAAGGGGCGGTCGGGTGCGAGGCCGGCGGCATTGACTGCCAGGTTTTCCATGCACCAGGCCTCCGCCTGGGCGGCGCTCAGGTTGGACTGGGAGCGCGGCCCGGCTCCCGGCATGGTGACGGCGAACTTCTCCTCCCACAGGTCGTAGCTGACGATCAGGCGTTCGGGCGCCTGCCGGAAGATTGTGCCCCGATCGTCGCTGAAGATCGTGATTTTGGACAGGAAAACCACCGTGACAGCGTCTTTGAGCCTTTGTAAGGGTTTGCCGCTGAGAAAATGCAGGTCCGGGGCGGAGACGTGCACGTTGTCCCCGTCAAAGGAGACGGACAGTGAGGCAGAGGCGGCCTGGAGCCGGAACAGAGGGGCAGTGAGGCCGGCCAGAAGCCAGCGTCTTCGGCTGATCCCTTCGATGCTCCGCGCCTTTTGCGCCATTAATTATTAATAATTCATGCCGACCATCAGGATCGGGTCGACCCGGCCATCGCGAATCGGAAATGCCAGCGCCAGGGAAAACGATCCCTGCCTCAAGCCCACCCCGGCCGCATGGCGAACCGTTGCCGTTTCGGTGGAATTCCACACCGATCCGGTGTCGTAGAACACCTGGAAAACTCCATATCGATACTCGACGGTGTTATGGACCATCCGGTTTCCTCCGACCGGGTCCAGTTCGTATTTGTTCCAGCCGCGCAGGGTGCTGGTATTGCCCAGGTAGAAGCGCTCGAACAGGGGAGCGCGGCCGGAGATGGCGCCCAGCGAGACGTCGTCGATGAGGACGTTCTTTCCGTGGGTGAGCATATAGCGCATTTCGGCCAGGTGGCGGGCGTAGACGAAATCGCTGTCGAGAGCCCGGTTGGCGGCGCGCAGCCTGTAGCTGGCGTCCACGTCCTGCTGGTTGTCCGCCCCTTCGAAGCGGCGCTGGAAACGGACGGCCGCGACAGCTGCGTTGGCCGCTTCGGTGTGCGGGTTGGGGTATTGGTTCTGGAAGCGCTCGAAGCTGGCGCCGGCGCTCACACTCAGGGGCCGGGCGATGGCGACCGTGACCACGGGCTCGAAATTCTGCCGGGTACGATAGGGGGCCGAGGTGCGGGAGAACGCCTCCGCGTCGAAGGCCTGGGAATCCGAATTCAGGGCCTCGAGCGTGGCGAGGTTCCACTGCTCATGGTAGCTTTCGAATTGAAAACGCAGACGCACCCGATCCGAACCGAGGCGGGTGTTTTCGTAGCGGGCCACCAGGCCGGCATAACGTTCGGCGAGTTCATCGCCGTCGCTGACCAAGCCGAAAGTGAAGCCGTTCTGCCGGACGGAAACGGTCCCCTCGACGGCGCCGCTCCAGCCCTGCTTGGAGTTGTAGAGGAATTTGGGTACGGAAACGTCGAAGCGGGTGGGCGGCAGTTTCACTTCGAAGATGACCTGCACGAAATCGGGGCTGGCGCCGCGCAGAACGCGGTGTTCCACCCTCCGGGCGTGCAGTTCCTTCTGGATGCGCCTGGCAAAATCGTCGAGGGCGGACGGGTTCAACTTGGCTCCGACCAGGCTGGCGATGTCGTTGCGAAGGCCTTTGCTGATCCTGCCGTCACGGTCCGCCCGCGGGTCCAGGCTGAGGGTCCAGCCGTCGCCCGAGATGACGACATTTTCCACCGTGTAGCGGGAATTGACGTTGAACTCAGAGTCCTGAGTACCGGCGGAAAGCAGGCTGCCGAGGAGCAGGCAGGCAAGCCAGGCGTATTTCATGCGGCTGCAAATGGCACGCCCTGTGCCATTGTTAAACCATTGATTATGAGGGAAATAATATCCGGTTGGATGTGACTGCGGTTCACAGGTGTGCAGGTCGAAAGAAAAAGTGCGCGGCACGCTTTCGACGCGCCTGCCTGGCCCTTTACAGGACCTTCGCGAGTTCGGCCGCGAAAGCGCTGCGCGGGGTTTGATCCCGATCTCGTCCGCCGCGTTTTTTCCGGTCCGGCCGCGGCTGCTGGTTACGATTGGCATTGGGAGCGATCGCCTGCTGGGCCCCCCGCGGGGCATCTTTGCCCTTCGGCGGCTGCGCCGGGTTCGCGCGCAACAACCGGTCCTCGAGGGGCGCCCGGTCAAAGCGGCGAATGATCGCCTGCATCTCGTCTGCTGTCGGTGCTTCGACGAAAGCGAAGCCCTTGGATTCCTGTGTTTCGTGGTTGCGGATCACCTTAACTGCATCGGCCACCAAATCTTCGGCGGCTAGCCATTGCTTGATGTCATCGGCGGTGACCCAGGTTGGGAGGTTGCCAAGAAAAACGGTAAAGCTCATTCAGTTGATTTCTGACTCCGTTGGTTGGATTTGCGGCACTTCAAGGAGAGGATTCCGATCGCCAACTAGATGGTATCAGGTGCTAATAAAGATTGCAAACAGGTTGGCACGAAACGCTTTTTCGGGCACCGCGATCGGCAGCCTTCGTTGCGGATGCAAAATCTTCGGCCCGCCCGAAAACGACGTTTGCCGCTCCCGGACAAAAGGTCGGGTTTTGTCGCACTTCGGGCTCATCGTTTTAGCCTGTCTAAACGATGCGTTTAGCACATTTGGCTCCCTTTTTACGTGAATGTGGGGTATAGTCCGTTCTGGGCGCAATCCGTCTCGCGGCTGCGTCGCAACCAATTTCTGTGTGGAGCGTTTCGTGTGTGGGCACGGGTGTGTCCGAACAATGGGTGGTGTTTTCCGCCCGGGCTTCTCGCTATGCCGCGCTTAGCGGCGTTTCGGCAGCCTGCCGGCAACTGAACGGAAGAAGAAAGATATGCAAAACCGCATTTCCTCGTTGATCGCGATTATATGCTTGCTGGCCGGCTCCGCTGCCTGGTCGCAGGACACCAGAGGCACAATCGTCGGCAAAGTGACCGACCCGAGCGGCGCCGTAGTTCCCGGTGCCCAGGTAACAGTCTCCAACCCGGCGATGGGCACCAAACTGTCGCTGACGTCAAACGCGGAAGGGCTGTATGTGGCACCCCTTCTGCAACCTGGAAGCTACCAGGTGGAAGTCACTTCCCAGGGATTCAAGAAGGCTGTTCGCAACGCGGTCGAAGTCCGCGTAGCCGACCGTCTGGATATTAGTTTCACGCTGGAAGTAGGGGCTTCGGACCAGCAGGTGACGGTGACGGCGGAACTGCCGCTGCTCAATTCGGAGAGCGCTTCGCTCGGCACCGTGATCGATTCCCGGCGTGTCGCCAACCTGCCGCTTTCCTACGGCAATCCGTTTCTGCTGATCGGCCTGACCGCCGGCGTCACGTTTAACGGCAGCGTGCGGCTGGACCGTCCTTTCGAACCGACGCACATTGTGAACTATTCGATGGGCGGGACGCGCGGCAACCTGAACGACATTACGATTGACGGCGCTCCGACGACGGCCACGGCTAATGCCAACGAAGTGATCGCATCGTACGTGCCGCCAACCGATATCGTGCAGGAGTTCAAGGTGCAGACGGCGACCTTCGATGCCCAGTTCGGCCAGACCCAAGGCGGCGTCACGAACATCAGCATCAAGAGCGGCACCAATAGTTTCCACGGCAGCGCGGGGTATAGCTTCTATCGTCCCAGCCTGTGGTCCAACGACTTCTTCAATAACAAATCCGGGCTGCCGGTGCCGAACTTCAAGTTCGACCGCTGGGGCGGATCGTTCAGCGGACCCGTCATGCTGCCGAAGGTTTACAACGGCAAGAACAAGACCTTCTTCCTCTTCGGCTACGAGGGAATTCACGACGCGCGGCCGCGGCACGACGATACGAGCAACACGGTGCCGACGCCCGCCATGCACAACGGCGACTTTTCGGCGCTGCTGAAAGCGGGGTCGTCCTACGCGATCTACGATCCTGGCACGCGCACAGGCCCGGTGAACGGCCGCTACACGCAGAGTCCCTTTCCAAACAACACCATTCCGAAGGACAGGTTCGACCCGGTGGGCGCGGCCATCCTCTCCTACTACCCGACTACCGAGAAGAGCCAGGGCGATGCCGCGGGCGTTGGAAACTACCGCGACTCGAGCACCATCGAAGCGCTTAAATATTACAACCTGACTGCACGCGTGGACCAGAACATCGGCGACCGCCAGCGCATGTTCTTCCGCTACAGCCGGTACATCCGGAACAGCACCTACAACAACTACTTCGACAACGCGTTTGTGGGTTCCCAGTTCTGGTTCAAGTCCGCGCCGGTGGCGGCACTCGACCACGTCTACACGATTTCGCCGACCATGATCCTGAACAGCCGGTACAGCTACAACCGGTTTATCCGCGGTGGCGATCAACCGCCTTCCGCGGTGGGCTTCGATCTATCGACGCTCGGGTTCTCCCCGTTGTTCGTGAGCCAGGCTCCGCAGGGAGACGCGGCGCGTTTTCCGCGAGTCAACCTCACCGGGTACATCAGCAACGGCGCCACCAACGAGAACCGTCCGGTCATGAACCATACCGCGGCCCAGACGCTGACCAAGTCGCTCGGCCGCCATTCGCTGCGCGGCGGGTACGAGTTCCGCGTCTACCAGGAGGCGGACCGGTTCCTGAGCAACCAGCAGAGCGGCCAGTTCACGTTCGGCTCCACCTGGACCAGGGGCCCGCTCGATAATTCGGCGACGGCCCCCAGCAGTCGCGGCCAGTCCGTGGCGGAACTCCTGCTCGGCTTGCCCGATTCCGGCAGCATCACCCGCCAGGCCGACTATATCGAGCAGAACACATCGTGGGGTTTCTTTATTCAGGACGACTGGAAACTCACCTCCCGCCTGACCCTGAACCTGGGACTGCGCTACGAATTCGAAACGCCGCTGGTGGAGCGGTACAACCGCAGCACGCAGAGCTTCGATCCGACCTATGTGCAGGAGATTCAGGGCGCGGCGCAGGCAGCCTACGCCAAGCTTTTTCCGGCCTACAACGGCGGCTTCACACAGCTTCAGCCGAGCGACTTCACGGTTATGGGCGGCATGACATTCGCTGGCATCAACGGCAACCCGCGGGGCCTCTACAACACGCCGAAGACCGTGTTCCTGCCGCGCGTGGGTTTCGCATATCAACTGACGCCGACCACGGTTGTCCGTTCCGGCGTCGGACTGTTCGCCGGGTTCCTGGGCGAGCGGCGCGGCGACGTGCAGCAGAACGGGTTCACGCAGAACACCAATATGGTGCTGACGCGCGACAGCGGCCTGCACTTCCTGACTACACTTTCGAATCCCTTTCCGGACGGCATTGCCGAGCCCAAGGGAGCGGACGACGGCCCGCGGACGTACCTGGGCCAGGGTTTCACGTTCTTTAACCAGAATCCCGAGATCCCGACCACGGCGCGCTGGGAGCTCAGTTTGCAGCAGCAGTTGAAGGGATTCGTGATCGAGACGAATTATGTGGGCAGCAAGACGACCCACATGGAAGTCACGCGCAACATCAACGCGCTGCCGGCGCAGTACCTGAGCACGCTGCGGACCCGCGACAATACCTGGAACAACTACCTGACGGCGAGCATCGCCAACCCGATGGTCAACCTGGTTCCGGGCAACACGCAGGGAACTTACACCAGCTCGAACATCTCGCGGCAGACGCTGCTTTCGCCGTACCGGGCGTTCGGCTCGAGCGCACTCAACACAACGGAGAACAGCGGCTATTCCTGGTTCCACAGCTTGCAATTGAGCGTGCAAAAGCGCTTTGCGCAGGGCTACACGATCCAGGGTAGCTATACGCTGCAGAAGTGGATGCAGGCGGTGAACCTGCTGAACGCTTCGGATCCCAGACCCATTGAAGAGATCTCCGACGCCGACGCGCCGCACCGGTTCAACCTGAGCGCGGTGTGGGAACTTCCCTTCGGACCGGGCAAGCGGATGCTGACGGGCTCCAACCCGATCGCCAGCCGGATCGTGGGGGGCTGGCAGCTTTCCGGCATCTGGAGTTTACAGAGCGGTTTCCCGCTGGCTTTCGGCAACAGCATCTATTACGGCGATCCGGCCAATATTCTGTTGCCGATGGGCGAGCGGTCGCCGGACCACTGGTTCAACATAGCGGACTTCGAGACCGCGTCGAGCAATCAGTTGCTGGGCAATCAGGTTCGCACCTGGCCGCTGCGCTTCTCGCAGATCAGGCGGCAGCGGATCAACAACCTCGATATCGCGTTGATTAAGGACACACGGATTGGCGAAGGCAAAAACGTGCAATTCCGTGCCGAGGCCCTCAACGCCGCTAACCACCCGTACTTCCCCTCGCCGATCATGACGGTGACGACGGCCCAGAGCGCGTCGGACACCGGCTTCGGCCAGATCAACGCATCGAACCAGGACAACTATCCGCGGCGCATTCAGCTGAGCCTGCGGTTCGTGTTCTAACTTTTCCCCACACGCGGGACGGGCCGTTTCTCCTTTCCGGCCGGTCCCGCGTTTTCTTTTTCTGACAACAGAACGCGTTTCGTCGAACGGACTGCCGGTGGGTCCGAGTGTCAATTCGAGCGCGGCGAGTTCCGCATTGCGCCGGCGGTAGCAACAGCCAGGCCTATGTAACCTTCGTCGAGATGCATTCTGGACGCGAACCCGTTTTTATACCGGACGATTTGCTTGCAAGGGGCTCGATTGCCGCCGCCACATCCCCGGGGCCCCGGCTACGAGCTTCTTGAATGCACGGCGGAATTCAGCTTCGGACTCGTAGCCAACCGCCTCCGCCACTGCAGCCACCGCACGTCCAGCCAGTCGGGCCAGGCCCTCCACAGTCCACTGCTTGCCGGCGTCGCTATGGAGTGCCGTCAGGGCTCGTCCAACCATTGGGTCTCGCAGACCGGCGAGCCAGCGGAGGCGCGGCGAACGCCCATGGCGGACTTACATTGAATTCGAAATACACCGCTCCCGATAAGCGAACCGCACGCAACACATCCGAAAGAAACGTCAGTGGTCATTTGCGAAGTTGCGTTCCAGAGTGCGCCTGCGCCCGCGCGGACAACCTGACGGATCGACTGGAACAGGGGCGCGAGCCCTTGCCGCGTTCGCAAACACGCACACCGAAGCTCAGTGGCGCACGCGCGTCCTGAAAGATGGCCGAAGCGTCGGCGTGATCGTGCATCACGTCGCGAGTGTTTACCCCCCGGGGATCGAGCTGGCCCAGAAGATTGCCGCCGGCCAGCCAATTACGGGCGTAACGATGAAATACGTACTCGCAACAGCGGAGCGGCCGCAGCCGCGATGCGGGCGCTGAGCGACGAGGTCCTCGCGAGAGCCGCTCCGGTGTCACTGTACGGCGATGCGCCCCCCACACCTGCCCCGTTTCGACCGCTCCGTCATTCCTCGCCGTTCGAACGGCTGATTACAAGAAGAGGGGGCTTGATGTTCTCATCATGGTGCGGTGCGCAGCCCCGGAATGCGCTCAAAGCCAGGTCGCACAAACGACGCTCGTGAGACGTCGCTGCGCGTCCCCGGACGCGTCACGCCCGAGTGTGAGATCTGGCCTGCAACCGGCACACTACTGCCGGGACGCGCTTGCCGCGGGACGGAGCACCTCAATGGTATACAGATCCTTGACTTCGGCCTCGGAGTACGCGTGATCCAGCCGGCCGTCCGACTGCAGAGTTTTGTGCCAGCTCACGAACTGGTCCGAGATCGTTATGTGCAATAGTCTCAGCTGTCGATCGAATTCGTATACTACGTACGGATGCCGCGGGTGGTGCTCGGAAACGTCTTCCATCACAAAAACCTGAATGGTTTCGCCAACCACCCGCACGCTGTAGACGCGGTTGTACTCGGCGTGTCGTGTTGCGATGCAGGTCTTGCGAAACAGAAGGACAGCTTTTTCAGCCCCCTGGCCTACACCCTGGATTTGGCGGTGATCACCGGGTGGCTGGGTAGAAGCTCCGAACATTCGCCTTGGATCGAGCACCACAAGCGTGGCGCGCTGGTAGCCGTTATTGACTCCCCCGAGTAATACTTCGGGTACGCCATCGCCGTCCATGTCCGTGCTGGCTAAATGGGCCACGTGCCCGGAATGCCAATACTCTGCTTTCACTTTGCCGGCAGTATCAAGGAGCACCACGTATCCTGGATGGCTGCGGGCGTGAATGCTGGTTGTGATGATGCGCGGCTCAAACGAGCGCGTCCCCGGCAGAAAGAGAGCCTCGGTGCAAAAGAAAGGGGGTTGCAACTGCTCCTGAAGGTCTCTAGCAGAACCTCGGGGCACGAACTGCCACTTGACGGAGCCTGTACTGGAAAAGCAGAAGAGCGCCGTTCCGTTCGTCTCGTAGTCTACTGGCCGATACTGGAACAGCACTTCGGAGCGTCCATCGCCATCCAGGTCGACGAATCGACACATCCGCGGCCTTTCCGTGGAGTCGTTATAAACAGGTTCGAGGAGCGGAGACGGGAACGTGTGCCGCCAAATCTCTCGCCCGTGGACGTCCGACACGATCAAGTCATTCGCCTTGACGGAGAAGGTAGCGGGTGACGCTCGTCGCTGCCGGAACATCCAGGAGGCGAGAACCGTCCCGAAGACCACGACGATAACGATAGGAATGACAATCAGCCGGCCTGCTCGGCGTGTCGGAAGGACGTCGACAGGACCACGCAGCGTTGAGGCGCTGACCGGTTGCGCCTGCTGTGACGAACGTGTCCTCCACGCCAGCAACTCGGCGCGGGACGCCCATACGCGGGCCTTTTCTCCGGGGAGGCGGTAAACCGGCAGGCCGGCCTTCTGCTCGTAATTCTGCGCCGTCCGGATACTGACGCCGAGAAACTCGGCGATTTCCTGCCACGTATTCAGTTGGTCGGGACTAGCTGACTCAGCCATTGTTAAGCAAGCCTCCCATACCGTAGCAAGCCTCCCCGGTTATAAGCAAGGTCAGCACTTTGCACGTTTGCGCATCTTTACGCTGTGCTCGGGACTGGCTCGGATGTTTAGCGTATTGTCTCGTTGACGCCAACCAGGCTTCGTCGCACCGCAGCGCATCTTGGTGCTTCGAATCGGCATCACGCCGTTCTACGATCCGTTTTTCTGGCCGCCCGACCTATGCGAACCACAACGGTTATCCTGCTCTTGAGCACCACGTCACTCTTTGCACAGAACTGGATTCAACGGTTTCCTGCAGATTCGCCAGGCGGAACGTTCGGTTCAGCCCTCGGATACGATCCTATTCGCCAACGAGCCGTCCTCATTGGCGCCATGGGCGTCCATTACAGCAACACAACACTGGTGGGCGATGGCGAGATATGGCTTGGCCGCTTTCTTCGAACTGCATGTCTGGGCCTGGCGCGACAATCCCAACCGCGCCTTGGTCGATTGGAATCGGGTAAGCTGCGAGCTCCAGTGATCGAAGGGCGCGGTTGGGCCGCGCCCGGACTCCCACAGTTAGGGCCAAAGTGATGGTCTACGTCACGCGGCGAGACTTATCGCAGCGACGCGGAGATTTTCAGGCGGTACTCGGCGGCCTTGCGCAGGATCGCGGCTGCATCGAGCGTGAGGATGCGGGCGTCGCCGACCACCGGCTTGCCGTTCACCATCACGTCGCGGACGTCGCTGGCTTTGAGGGCGTAGACCATCTGGGAGATGGGGTCGAACAGCGGCACGGCGTGGGGCCGGTCGATGCGGACCATGATCAGGTCGGCGCGCTTGCCCGTTTCGAGCGAGCCGATCTCCTTCTCCATGCCGAGCGCGCGGGCGCCGCGGATGGTCGCGATTTCGAGCGCCGTCGAGGCGGGCAGGGCCTGCGGATCGCCGGAGATCACCTTCTGCAATTTGGCGGCGAGGTCCATTTCCTCGAACATGTTGAAGTCGTTGTTGCTGCCGGCGGGTCCGTCCGGACCGAGGCCGACGGCGATGCCGAGAGCCAGCATCTTCAGAACCGGGGCAACGCCGCTCGCCAGTTTCATGTTGCTCGAAGGGCAGTGGGCGATTCCGGTTCCGCGTCGCTCGAGAATGGCGAGATCGGCGTCGTCGAGCCAGACGCCGTGCGCGGCAACGGTCCGTCCGGTCAGCACGCCGAGCGAATCGAGGAAGCGGGTGGGAGACATGCCGTGTTGGGCGATGGCGTCGTCATTTTCTTTCCTGGTTTCGGAAAGATGAATGATGAGGGGCGCGTTGTACTTGTCGGCCAGCGCGCGCGACGCCTTCAGGGTTTCGGCGGTGTTGGTGTAGAGGGCATGCGGCGCGACAGCGGGCACTACCAGGGGATCGTTGCGGAACCGGGCCAGGTATTTTTCGGTGAAGCGCAGGGCGTCGGCGGGGGTCTTGGCGTCGGCCACGGGGAAGCCGATGATGGTTTCGCCGAGCACGCCGCGCATGCCCGCCTCCTTCGCGACTTCGGCCACCACGTCCTCGAAGTAATACATGTCGGTGAAGGTGGTGGTGCCCCCGAGCAGCATTTCGAGGCAGCCCAGGCGGGTTCCCCAGCGCACGAATTCGGCGTCGACGTTTTTGGCTTCGGCGGGAAAGATGAATTTCTCGAGCCAGTCCTGAAGCTTGCGGTCGTCGGCGATGCCGCGGAACAGCGACATGGCGGCGTGGGTGTGGGTGTTGACCAGGCCGGGGGCGAGGATGGCGTCGGGACGGTCGAGGCGGTGGCGCGCGCGGAACTTCGCGTCGATCTCGGCGCGCGTGCCGACGGCGGCGATGCGGTCGCCCTGGATGGCCACCGCGCCGTTCTCGATCACGCGGCGCTGCGGATCCTCGGTGATGACGTAGCGGGCGCTCCAGATCCAGTCCGCCTGCTGGGCGAAAAGCGAGACGGCGAAGAGAAGAAAACTAAAGATACGAAACATCGAAGGGCTTCGGGAAGAGATCTTTGAGACGGTACGTCTCGGTTTTGCCTTGCAGGTTGACGAGGAGGATCTCGACATCTCCGCAGAACTCCCACAGGATCTGGCGGCAGGCGCCGCAGGGCGGCGTGAGCACATCGCGTATCGGCGGCCACGGCCACGCGGCGGAACGCGCGCACGCCTTCGGAGATGGCTTTGAAGACGGCCACGCGCTCGGCGCAGACGGTGAGCCCGTAGGTCGCGTTTTCTACGTTGCAGCCGGTGTGGATGTGTCCTTCGGAATCTTCGATGGCGGCGCCGACTTTGAATTTGGAGAACGGAGCGAAGGCGTGTTTTCGGGCGGAAAGCGCTGCCTCGGCGAGGACATCCGGCATGCTAGGCCTCCAGGCGCGGCAGCAGCGCGCGAAGGAAACGGAGCAGCGTATCGCGTACCATGGCCCCGGTCTCCAGCACTTCCTCGTGATTGATTTTCTGCGGCAGGATGCCCGCGGCCATATTGGTGACGCAGGAAATGCCGAGTACCTTCATGCCCATGTGGTTGGCCGCGATCACTTCGGGTACCGTGGACATGCCCACCACGTCGGCGCCGATGGTGCGCAGGAAGCGGATCTCGGCGGGCGTTTCGTAGGACGGCCCGAGCATGGCGGCGTACACGCCTTCCGGCATGGGAATGCAAAGTTCCATCGCCACGTCCTTGGCGATATCGCGATATTGGCGGGAATAGGCCTCGGACATGTCGGGGAAGCGGGGGCCGAGCGAATCGTCGTTGGGCCCGCACAGCGGATTGCAGCCTTGCAGGTTGATGTGGTCGGAAATCAGCACCAGCCCGCCGCGCTCGAGGGACAGGTTGATGCCGCCGGCGGCGTTGGTGAACACCATGGAGCGAACGCCCAGGCCGCCCAGAACGCGAACGCCGAACGCCGCCTGGGCAGCGGTGTTGCCTTCGTACAGGTGGGCGCGTCCGGAAAGCACGGCTACCGGCAGTTGGTCCAGTCTGCCGGTAACCAGTTTGCCGGCGTGCCCGACCGCAGTGGCCGCGGGCCAGCCGGGAATGCCGGAATAAGGGATTTCGACGGCATCCGCCAGTTCTTCGGCGAAGGCCCCAAGGCCGCTGCCGAGGACCACGCCAACGTGCGGGCGGAGGTCGGTCCGGGCGGCGATGTACTCCCGGGCTTCGGCAATCACAGCAGCATCCCGGCAATGCAGGCGGACATGAAGTTGGCCATGGATCCGGCGGCCACCGCGCGCAGGCCCAGGCGCGCCAGGTCCGACTTGCGGTTGGGAGCGAGCGCGCCGATGCCGCCGATCTGAATGGCGATGGAGCTGAAATTGGCGAAGCCGCAGAGCGCGTACGTGGCGATGGTGAAGGAGCGCGGATCGAGCGATCCCTTCATGGGCCCCAGCTTGAGGAAGGCGACGAACTCGTTGAGCACCAGGCGCGTGCCCAGCAGGTCCCCGATGGTGGAAGCGTCTTTCCAGGGCACGCCCATGAGCCAGGCGAGCGGCGCGAAGACGATGCCGAAGATCCTTTCAAGCGACGGCGGCACCCAGCCCAACAGAGGCAGCCCGTGGACCCATCCGAGGATCCCGTTGACCATGGCGATCAGGGCCAGAAAAGCGATCAGCATGCCCGCGATATTGAGCGCCAGGTGCAGGCCGTCGCCCGCGCCCTGCGCCGCGGCGTCGATCACGTTGACCGCCGACTTCTCGATCTTCACTTCGACCCTGCCGGCGGTAGCGGGCTTTTCGGTTTCGGGGATGAAGATCTTGGCAAGCATGATGGTGGCCGGCGCCGTCATGATCACGGCTGTGAGCAGATGCTGGATCTGCACGCCGGCGATCTTGACGTACGCGGCCATGACGGCGCCGGAAACGTGCGCCATGCCGCTGACCATGATCGTGAACAGTTCCGATTCGGTGAGCCCGGCGATAAAGGGCCGGATGGTCAAGGGCGCTTCGGTCTGCCCCATGAAAATGCTGGCGGCCACGTTCAGCGATTCGGCGCCGCTCACCCCCATCACCCTTTGCATCCCGATGGCCATGCCGCGCACCACCCACTGCATGATCCCGAGGTAGTAGAGGACGGAGAAGAACGAAGCGATGAAGATGACGATGGGGAGAACCTGAAAGGCGAAGACCACGCCGAACGGACCGGTGGCGGTTCCGAGCGGTCCGAAAACGAACTCGCTGCCCGCTTCCGCGTACCCGAGCATGGCGTTGACGCCCACGCCGATAGCCTGAAAGAGTTTACCGAAATCGGTCTTGAGAACCAGCAGGGCAAAAACGATCTGCAGCCCCATGCCCCAGGCAATGAGGCGCAGCTTGATAGCCGATTTACGGCTCGAGAAAAGCCACGCTGCGGCGAGGATGACGACCAGTCCGAGCAGACCGGTAAAGCGGCCCATCAGACTCCGACAACCTCGAGAATCAGGTTGCGCTCGTCGGGTTTCTGGCCGGAGATCCGGAAAGCATCCTCCACCATGTCGGCGGCCTCGTCCACGCGGTCCTCGCGCGTGTAATAGAGGCGGCAGAGGACAGAGCCCGCGTCCACTTTCTCGCCCACCTTTACTTCGAGGATGATGCCCACGGCCGGATCGATCGAGTCTTCCTTCTTCTCGCGGCCGGCGCCAATCATGTTGGAGGCGAGGCCGATGTCTTCCGCGTCGATGGAGGTGACGTATCCGGCGCGCGGGGAGGTGATTTCGCGCATGCCGGTGGCGTTGGGGAGCAGTTCGAACCTGTCGAGGGCCTGCGCATTGCCGCCCTGCGCCGCCACCACCTGCTTGAATTTCCGGTAGGCGGAGCCGTCGACAAGGTGGCTCTCGGCGGCGCGCCGGGCTTCGTCCAGGCTGGCTGTTTTCTTGCCCAGGTGGATCATGTGCGCGGCCAGCTCGAGCGAAAGCTTGGTGAGGTCGTCGGGGCCGGCGTTCTGGAGGGTTTGCGAAGCCTCCATCACTTCGAGCGCGTTGCCGATAGCGAAACCGAGCGGCTGGTTCATGTCGGTAATCAGGGCGCGGACCTTCTTGTCCATGCGCCGGCCGATGGCCACCATCATCTGCGCGAGGCGCCGCGCATCCACCTGTTTCTTCATGAACGCGCCGGTGCCCACCTTCACGTCGAGGATGAGGGCATCGACGCCCTCGGCCAACTTCTTCGACATGATGGAAGAGGAGATCAGCGGAATGGACTCAACCGTGGCGGTGACGTCGCGCAATGCGTACAGCTTGCGGTCCGCCGGAGCGAGTTGATCCGTCTGGCCGATGAAGCAGAGCCCCAGTTCGGCGAGTTGCGCGCGGAACTCGTCGGCAGTGAGGCTGGTACGGAAGCCGGGGATGGATTCGAGTTTATCGAGCGTGCCGCCGGTGTGGCCCAAGGCACGGCCCGACATCATGGGGACGACCACGCCCGCGGCGGCAGCCAGCGGCGCCACGATCAGGCTGGTCTTGTCGCCCACGCCGCCGGTGGAATGTTTATCCACTTTCAGGCCGGGAATCGACGAAAGATCGACGGTCTCGCCGGAGCGCAGCATGCATTCGGTCAGCCTGCCGACTTCCCGATCCGACATGCCCGAAAAGAACGTGGCCATCAGGAACGACGCCATCTGATAATCGGGAATATCGCCGCGGGTGTAGCCTTCCACGAGAAACTCGATCTCCTCTGGAGCGAGCTCTTCACCGTCACGTTTCCGCTGGATCAAGTCAACTGTACGCATTATGAGACACTTAGCCTACCATTCCGCAGTACTGAAAGTAAAGGAATTGACGCACGGTTGCGGACCCGGGAAGCCGATTTTATCAGGATTCGGTCCGCTTCCATGCAAATCCGAACCGGGCCCGGGCACCCCCTCCAGGGTTCGCCGATGGCGGCTATGCCATGATACTTGGGTCGAGCCTCAAACATGCTGAAATAACCGACTTATGCGGTGGATACCCGTGGGAATTCTACTCTCGATCATGGGCGCGCGCGAGGCCGGCGCTCAATCCTGGGACATCCCCGGACGCGCCGCCGCATACCTCGCCTCCGAAACCGGCGGAAAGTTGAAATTCGGGTTCGAGCAGAGGGTGCGGTACGAGTCGCGGACCGGCAATGGATTCGGCCGGGATCCCGACCTGTTTACGGGCCTCGCGCGTACCCGGCTCTCCCTGAGCGTATACCCGCGAAAGTGGGTCAAGATTTCCGCCATGCTTCAGGATTCGCGGGCGCCCTGGTACGGCCACGGTGCGCCCGGCAATGTTCGCGACCCGGCGGACCTGCAGGAGGCCTACATCGAACTATTCCCGGGCCGGAAGAGCGGATTCGGCCTCTCCGCCGGCCGCGAGATGCTGAATTACGGCGAGGCCAGGCTGCTTGGGTCGCCCCAATGGAGCAACGTGTCCCGCACTTTCGACCACGTGCGCGCCTGGTACGCTCTGCGGCGGGCGCGACTCGAGTTTCTGGCCGTTTCGCCCGTCAAGGTGAGGACGGACGGTTTCAATTACCCCGTGCCTGGAGACCGGGTCTGGGGCACTTACAATTCCTTTCCGGAGATATGGAAAGGGGCCTTGCTCGAAGCGTACCTGTTACGCCATGAACAGAACCGGCCTGGAGGCTTTGCGGGCGGCAGCGCCGCGGCCGGCACCGACCGCCTGCGTGTGAATACGCTGGGTTTCCGGCTGGCCGGCGCACTCCGCAGGAACTTCCGCTACAGTCTGGAGGGCGCGTTGCAGAACGGGCGGGTGGGAGCGGCCGCGCATCGCGGCAAGGCCTGGTATTCGCTGCTCGGGAAACACTGGAATCTCGCGGGGCGCGGGCTGGATATTTCCGCGGAGTACAAATTCGCTTCCGGTTCGCCGGATCCCGGCAATGCGGGCGCCAGCCGGACGTTCGATCAGTTGTACCCCGCCAACCATGACAAGTTCGGGCACATGGACCTTTTCGGCTGGCGCAACATCCGCAACGTGCGGATTGCGGCATCGTACGGCCTGGCGAAGAACCTGGTAGTGAATGCGATGTTCGACGATTCCTGGCTGGCGAGCGCGGCGGATTCTCTCTACAACTCCTCGGGAAGGCCGGTAGCCCGGGTGGCGGACGGATCGGCGGGCACCCATATCGGCCAGGAAGGCGACGTTTTCGGCGTGTACCGCCACGGTCGTCTCCAGTTCGGCGCCGGTTTCGGATACCTGCACCCTGGAGGGTTCCTGCGGGGCGCGACTCCGGGCTCGCCCCCGGCCTACGTTTACGTGTTTCATTTGTATTCGCTTTGAAGCCGCTCTATGGCACGGGCAAACTCCCGATTTGTTTACTTTTGATTCGCATCCTTCGGCGCCTTAGTGCGTCTACTAGCAAGGTGACGCAATGTGTCTGGATCTGCGCCTCCAAGGATACAAAGGATTTCGATGATCTTACCTTTCCTGTCTAATCGAATGCTGTGGTGGTGCGTTATAGTTATTATCCCGAGCGGTATCTATGCCGCCGACGGTCTGCTCCCGCTGGGCCGTTTTCACGCGGTGGACGGCGCCACTTACATCGATCAGAACCGTGTGACGGCCGGCGGAGTCACTCCCGGCGATGCGCCCGGGTTTCCGGTGACAATTTCCCAACCTGGAAGCTACCGCCTCTCCGGCAACCTTACTCTACCGGACCGGGACACTACCGCGATTGTAATAACTGCCGATCTCGTCACGATCGATCTGAACGGCTTCAGCATTATCGGGCCGGTGGTATGTACTCCCAATCCGACGAGCTGTGAACTGCCGGGTAGCGGCGTTGGAGTGCAAGCCGGAGAAGTGGGTGGAGTCCCAGGGCCCAGCGGTATCAGAATTCTTAATGGCACGATTCGCGGAACGGGGTATGACGGGGTTCGGATAACGGGTCCTGGCGGCGTCGTGGAGGGTGTCACGGTGGAGAACTCCGGCGGCAGTTTCGGAATACTTGTAAACGGCAGGGCGATTGACAGCGTGGCAAGGCGGATCCGAGGCACCGGAATCGCGGGTGGAATTGTCCGGGGGTGCACCGCGGAGGAGAATGGTTTCGGCGGCATCGTGTTTGGGCAAATAGCGACCGGCAACGCCGCCAGTTCGAACGGCGGTACAGGGATCAGTGGGCAAGGCGTTGTGGAGGGTAACAGCGCTTTCCAAAATGGCTTGTTCGGTTTCGATATCAAATGTCCCAGTAGCGTCACCGGCAATACCGGGTTTTCCAATGCGTCCGGCGCGATCAATACCGCCGATTCAAGCTGCACACTGGCCAACAACGCACCTCGCCCTTGATCGCGCGTCGCACCGTTTCAACCAACGGATCATGACTATGTCGCACTTCCTGTCAAATCGAATGCTCTGGTGCTGGGTTATTGCCGCCATCCCGAGCAGTTTCTATGCAGCCAGCGGCGCCGCTCCCGCGGACCAGAGGCCTACCTCCGCGGGTACTCTTCACCCGTCGGATGGCGTTGTTTCCATCGATCAGAAGCGTGCGTTGATAGGCGGGGTCACGCCGGACGATATCGCCGGATTTCCGGTGACAATCTCGCAATCCGGGAGCTATCGTTTGTCCGGGAATCTCACTGTCGCCGACTTGAATACGACAGCGATTCAGATCACCGCCGACTTCGTGACTCTCGATCTGAACGGCTTCGGCATTATCGGACCAGCGGTCTGTACAACCGGCACAGCGACGACCTGCCCCGCTCCCGGTACGGGAGTCGGCGTGCGGGCAGGCAGTGACCAGGCTCACTCACCGCGCGGAATCAGGATTCTGAACGGTTCTGTGCGCGGCATGGGTCTTATCGGCATTCTCTTGAACGGCGCTGGCAGTATCGTCGAAAGAGCGGTGGTCGACAGCAACGCAGGCGGCGGAATGACTGTGGTGGGCACCGTCATCCAAAGCGCGGCTACCCAAAACGGATCTTTCGGAATCATTGCGGACACGGTCCGGGACTCCACGGCCACGCAGAACGCCGGTGACGGAATTATCCTGGGCATTAACGGCGGAGTGGCGACCGGCAACCTCTCCTCGTTCAATGGCGGCTTTGGAATGGCCGTGCAACTCGGCACGGCAACCGCCAATACTCTGTTCCTGAACCAGGGCGCCGGAATCTCGGCCTCGTGTCCGAGTAGTATTGTCGGCAACACCATCGTCACGAATGGGCCGGCGGGTGTCGTGACGACCGGGGCGGGGTGCGCGCTCGCCAATAACGGAACGCGTCCATAATTCGCAAGCGACCGAAATTTGTGTCTTGACGCAGAAGACAAAATGACGGATGTGCTTACGCAGGCGAAAAGCCGCGTGCAGCGCTACTGGAATGTAGACGGGCTGCACGAGATCGCGATTGCGATCCTGTTTCTGTGGACTGCCGGCTGGTCGGCGGGCGGTGACGCGGTTCCGCACGGGTCCTTGTGGAAGGCCGTGTTCAGCATCGGGTTTCCGATTGTGCTCTGCGGCGGCATTCTGATCGAAGGCCGGGCGGTTCGCGCCATCCGCGACAGGATGGGATACCGGCGGACGGGCTTCGTCGAATTCCGCGCGCCGTCGCGCCGCAAGCGGGTGCTCTCGGGTGTGATGGGCGCGCTGGTGGCCGCACTGCTGGCGTTGCTCGTAGCGAAGCGGGGTATAGATAACCTGGACTTGGTTTGGGTTCCCGGCATCGGCTTGCTGCTGGGCCTGTTTATGGCCCGGATCGGCTGGGCCGGCGGCACACGGCGGTTCCTGTGGGTGGGCGCGGCCTCGGTAGGGGCCGGGGGCGCAATCGGCTTGGCCGGCCTAGGGATTACGCCGGGGATGTCTGTCTACTATGCCGTGATGGGTGTGGTCCTGTTGCTTTCCGGCGGGCTGACCCTGCGGCGGTATTTGCGGATTGCGCCCGAGCCGGTGGAGGAGTGATGGGCGAGAATCCGCTGGGCGCGCTGGCCGATCTCGACCGAAACATTCACGAGCCGGGCCGGCTGGCTATCGCGGCGCTGCTTTATTCGGTGGTTGAGGCCGATTTTCTGTTTCTCCAGCGGCAGACCGAACTCACCAAGGGCAACCTTTCGAGCCATCTTTCGAAGCTGGAGCAGGCCGGGTACGTGGAGATCGAGAAGAGTTTTCGCGGCAAGATCCCGCTCACGATCTGCCGCCTTACCGCGCGCGGCCGCGCAGCTTTCGAAGCCTATCAGTCGGCGCTCAAAAAAGCGTTGCTGCTAGGATAGAGTCGATGAATCCCAACCAACCGGGCCAAGCGCCCAAGCTGCCCATAACCGGTGTCAAGAACCTGATCGCGGTGGGTTCCGGAAAGGGCGGCGTGGGAAAGACCACGGTTTCGGTGAACCTGGCGGTGGCGCTGGCCGCGCTGGGTTACCGGACGGGTCTGATGGACGCCGACGTGTACGGCCCGAACGTGCCCCTCATGATGGGCATCAACCGCACTCCGATGGCTCACGGAGAGCGGATCCAACCGCTCGAGCAGTTCGGGGTGAAGCTCATGTCGATGGGCTTTTTGAACCCTGGGGACAAGCCCCTGGTGTGGCGCGGGCCCATGCTGCACAGCGTGATCCAGCAGTTTCTGCGCGGTGTGGACTGGGGCGACCTGGACTACCTGATCATCGACCTGCCTCCGGGCACGGGGGACGTCCAGTTATCGCTGATCCAGACGGCGCCGATTTCGGGTGCGATCGTGGTGACCACGCCTTCCGACGTTTCGCTCGAAGACGCGCGTAAAGCCATTTTCATGTTCCACCAGGTGAAGGTGCCGATCCTGGGGATCGTGGAGAACATGAGTTTTCTGAACTGCCCGCACTGCAACGAACGCATCGATGTGTTCAGCTACGGGGGCGGACGGCGGACGGCGAAAGAGATGCAGGTTCACTTCCTGGCCGAGCTGCCGCTCGATCCGAAGATCCGGATCGGCGGCGATACCGGAAGGCCGGTGGCGCTGGTTCCCGGGGAGGGCGAGCCTTTCCTGGAACTTGCGAGAAACGCCGTCGCGCGCGCGGTAGAAGTGGCCCAGGAGCCGGGACCAACGATGGAAATCAGCGACTGATCGGGTTAGCTCAATGCTGTTCACTTAAGGAGTGGCATACCGACGCCCAGAAGCCTGGTGAAGGGCTGTTCCGGAAATATCGGCGTCGACGCGGAGACTCCGTGGAGCCGCACTTCGGAGGCACGCCGGCCGGCACGGCAGCGGGTTTCGCCTGATACGTCAAAATTGAACGGGGTATTCCCAAATCGGCGGGGTGTATCCTGGTGCGCAGCAGAGAAAACGTCGACACACACCTTCGAGGGAATTGAAACTGTAGCGGGGTCCCCGGGAATTTTCGTGTGCGGTGACACTCATGATTTTCCAGTTCTGCCGCTTCAAGAAACCCGATCTTCAGATCCGTCGGAAGCGTCTTTTCGGCTTGGTAGATCACTCCCCAGGCATCCAGGAGAGTGCTGGTGCGCGCCAGTATAGAGACCTACCGTTCCTTTGGATCTGGTTGGGATATAGGGCATTGGCAACGGAGCGATACGCTCGATCCAGTTCGTTGTGGTGGACGGCCCGAAAGAGCGTTACCAGCGTTTGGCCGAACACGGGATCCTCGTCAACCGCCACGATCAACCGGATGTCGCGTCCGACTGAGAGTGCCGCCGATTTCGTGGAATCCACCCGAGCCACCAGCTAAATGCCATGCCCAGAATACGGGGCCGTCTGCGGAACGCCACGATACTTTTCCGATTCTGTCACCGGCTTGGGCGAACAGTATTCCGTTAGCTCTTGGCTTCCCATTTGAACTGAGTCACCGTGACAGCGCCGAAGGCGGCGGCGTACAGCAACAGCACCGCCACCGGCATGAGTGCCTCGCCGAATCCCAGCCCGCGCCACACCGTACTGTCGAGCCCGTCAACCGCCCAGCGCGTCGGAACGACCACGGTGAGTTTCTGCAGCCACGCCGGGAAAACGAACGTCGGCACCCACGCGCCACCGAGCATCGACATCAGCAGCACCGCGAGAATCGAAAGTCCGCGGGTCGCTTCGACGGTCTTGCCCAGCGCCGCGATCATCAACCCGAACGTCGCCGTCCACAGCGAGAACGCAAGACACACCAGAGCAAAGCCGGCCATGCTGCCTTCGATTCGCACGTTGAATACTGCGCGCGCGAACGCGAAGATCACGAATAGAATAATCATCCCGATCAGCGTGCCGCTCACGGCCCGGCTACCCAGAAGCATGGCGCGTGAAAGCGGCGCCGCGCGAAGCCGCTTCCACAAACCCCTCTCTCGCGCAAGCAGCACCTCGATCCCCATGTTGATCCCCATGAACATGATGAACTGCACGCCCATCCCGCCAAACGAGTGCGCATACCCGTTGTACTGAACGCCGGTCCGCGCGGTAACGGCCTCTTCCTTCACCTGGTAAGGTACGGTCATCCCGGGAGCGTTCGCGGCCACGGACGTATCGGTGGCGGCACGTTGATTCCAGTTGCGCACGCTCTGAAACAGATCGCGGAGGATCTTCTTGTCGCCGGCGGAAACTTCGTTGCTCGTCTCCACCTGGTCCATAGCAGTTTCCAGTTGCCGCTGCCCGGATTTGCCCGTGAACATCTCCTTGCTCACGGATTGCATCACGGTCCCGGTCAGAATCCCCTGCACCATTCCCTGTTCCGCGCCGTGCGAAGGGTCGTACAACACGGTGATCTCAGGCTTGGCCGCTGTCGAAAAGAACGCATTGCCGGCCATGTCGCCAAAATTCTTCGGGATCACGATGGCGGCCGTAACCGAACCCTTGCGCACCGCGGCCCGCGCCTCTTCCACGCCGGAAGCCTGGACGGCCAGGCTCTTCTCCGCCTGCAACCGCGTGACAATATCGCGGGAAATTGCGCTGCTGTCGAGATCCGCCACCAGAACCGGAATCCTGCTCGTCTCGGTCTGCCCGCCCTGACCGCCGAAGATGTACCCGAAAAACGCACCGATCGCAATCGGCGCGACGAAGCTCATGATCACCGCGCGGCGGTCGCCGAAGAAAATCTGCAGATCCTTACGCACCAATGCCCGGAATGCCGTCATCATGAGTCGCGCAAACTCCTGCCCGTGAGGGACAAAAACACCGTTTCGAGATCGGGCCGTTCACTGGTCACATGCTGGAAAGGGAACCTGCGATCGGCAAGCCACCGCATCACATCGGCCGCATCGGCGGAAAGGTCGTGCAGCCCTACCTTGAGGACCCGTTCCTCCATGGACGCCGACTTCACCGCGCCCAGTCCGCGGAGTTCGTCGAGGGGTACGTCGCCGGCGCCGTCGGCGAGTTCGATCGAGAGCAGGTTTGCAACCGGGAGCAGTTTGTAGAGTTCGTGCAGCGTATTGTCGGCAATCACCCGGCCGTGATCGATCACCACCAGGCGGTCGCAGAGCCGCTCGGCTTCTTCCATGTAGTGGGTCGTGTAGACCAGCGTTTTTCCTTGCGCCTTGAGCGTTTCGAGATTATCGAAAATCGCATTCCGGCTTTGCGGATCGACGCCCACGGTGGGTTCATCGAGCAGCAGGATCTGCGGATCGTGCAGCAACGCCGCGGCCAGATTCAGCCGTCTCTTCATGCCACCGCTGAAAGTTCCCGCCTTGTCATTGGCCCGGTCGCTCAGCCCGACCAGTTCCAGCGCTTCCGCGATCTTCTTTTCCGCCGCCTTGCCCGCAAGATCGTACAGCGCCGCGAAGAACCGGAGATTCTCCCGTGCCGGCAGCTCCTCATACAGCGCCAAATCCTGCGGCACGAGCCCGATCTTGCGCTTCATCGGATCGGTATCGCCCTGGAGCGCCTTGCCGTCGATCAGCACTTCGCCCGAATCCGGCCGGACGAGTCCCGCGATCATCGAAACCGTAGTGGTCTTTCCCGCGCCATTCGGTCCCAGCAACCCAAGCGTCAGACCCGCGGGGATGTGGAAGCTCACGCCGTCCACCGCGGTAACGGCGCCGTAGCGTTTCTTCAGTTCGCTGACACGGAGCATGACGTGGCTAGAAGTATACCAAGCGCACCCGTGGGTCGCGAACGGTGCTAGGGTATGCGATATGTTCCGCGCTGTGCCGGTCCTGATCGCCGCCGCCACGCTGGCCGCGGCGGCGGATTCCAACGCGATTGCGCCCGTTCCGATTCGCGCCAACTGGTCCCTGCAGTCTTCCGCCGAAGTGCGTGAGCCTGGGAATGTCGTCTCCACCGCCGCGTTCGACACGCGCGGCTGGTATCGCGCCACGCTGCCGTCCACGGTGGTGCGCGCGCTGGTGCAGGGGCGTGTCTACGCCGATCCGTATTTCGCAACGAACCTACGCTCCATTGCCGGGACCACGTACCCCATCGGGTCCAACTTCTCGAACGCGCCGATGCCGCCGGAGAGCCCGTTCCGGCGGTCGTGGTGGTACCGCACCGAGTTCAAGCTCGACGCATCCTACCGGGGCAAGACGGTGTGGCTGGGTTTCGACGGGATCAATTTTCGCGCCAACGTCTGGCTGAACGGGCGGCAGGTGGCGGATGCGTCGAAAATGGCGGGCTCCTGGCGGCTGTTCGAATTCGACGTGACCGCCGTGGCCCGGCCGGGCGAGGCGAACCAACTGGCGGTCGAGGTCTTCCCGCCGCTGCCCGAGGACCTGGCCATCACGTTCGTCGATTGGAACCCGCTGCCGCCGGATAAGAACATGGGACTGTGGCGCGACGTGTGGGTGTCGGCTACCGGTCCCGTGGCGCTGCGCAATCCGAGCGTCGCCACCAAACTGGCGGGCGGCGCGGCGGACCTGACGGTGCGGGCGGAGGTGAAGAACGCGTCCGACCGGCCGGTGGAAGGAACGCTCGCGGGCAGCATCGAGAAGCTCGCCTTTTCCCAGGCGGTTCGCCTGAATCCGCACGAAACGCGCCTGGTGCAGGTGCCGGTACGGGTGGAGAATCCGCGGCTGTGGTGGCCGCTCCATACCGGGGCGCAGGCGCTCTATCCGCTGGACCTGCGGTTTGAAACCGGCGGCGCGGTATCGGACACGAGGCACATCGATTTCGGGATTCGCGAGATCGCGTCCGAGGTGGACACGAAGGGGCATCGTATCTTCCGCGTGAACGGCAGGAATATTCTGATTCGCGGCGCGGGCTACACCTTCGACATGATGCTGGCGGGCACGCCGGAGCGGCAGGAGGCCGAACTCCGGTACGTGCGCGACATGAACCTGAACGCCCTGCGGCTCGAAGGCAAGATGGAGGACGATCGCTTTCTCGAGTTGTGCGACCGCTACGGAATCATGGTGCTGGCGGGCTGGTGCTGCTGCGATCACTGGGAGCGGTGGCAGACATGGGACGAGGAGGACTACGTGGTGGCTGCCGAATCCCTGCGCGATCAACTGCGGCGGCTGCAGCGCCACCCCGCGGTGATCGACTGGATGTACGGCAGCGACAACCCGCCGCCCCCCAAGGTGGAGGAGATGTACCTGGGCATTTTGAAGGAGGTGGGCTGGCCGAATCCCTATCACTCGTCGGCGACCGCGCGTCCGACGGCGGCCGGGGGCCCGACCGGGGTCAAGATGACCGGTCCATACGAATACATCGCCCCCTCTTACTGGCTGCTGGACCAGACGCGCGGCGGCGCGCACGGTTTCAATACGGAAACCAGTTCCGGTCCGGCTCCGCCTCCGGTGGAGAGCCTGCGCCGCATGCTTCCCGCCGACAAGCTATGGCCCATCAATCCGGAGTGGGACTACCACGCGGGCGGCGGATCGTTCAAAGACATCCACGTATTCACCGAAGCGCTGGATAAGCGCTACGGGCCCTCCGCATCGGTGGAGGAATACGCGCGCAAGGCCCAGTTGATGGCGTATGAAGGGCATCGCGCTATGTTCGAGGCCTTCGGCCGGAACAAGTACACCTCGACCGGGGTGATCCAGTGGATGTTGAACAACGCCTGGCCGGGTCTGATCTGGCACCTCTACGACTGGTACCTGCGGCCGGGCGGCTCCTACTTCGGGGCGAAAAAGGCGAACGAGCCGATGCACGTGCAGTATTCGTATGACGACCGCTCGGTGGTGGTGGTGAATTCGGATTACGACTCCCACCCGGGCCTGACGGTTGCGGCGCGGGTATTGAACCTGGACATGACGGAGAAGTTTTCGCGGGAAGCGGCGGTGGACGCCGGGCCGGACAGCAGCGCGCGCGTGCTGACCATTCCGGAAATCGGCGGGCTGAGCGGCACGTATTTCGTGAAGCTCGAACTGCGGGATCCGGCCGGCAAAGTGGCGAGCCGGAACTTCTACTGGCTCTCCACCACTCCGGAAACGCTGGACTGGGAGAAGAATACCTTCTACATGACCGCTACCAAGACCTTCGCCGATTTCACCGCTTTGAATACGCTGCCGGCGCCCTCCTTGCAGGTGGGATCGACGCACGGCCAGCGAGGCGCGGACCGGGTGACGGCGGTGACCGTGAAGAACACCGGGAAGTCGCTGGCATTCGGGATTCGGCTGAAGGTGTTGAAGGGGGCGGACGGGGATGAAGTGCTGCCGGTGCTGTGGCAGGACAACTACTTTGCGCTGACGCCGGGAGAGTCCCGGACCGTGGAGGCGTTGTATGCGGCGCGGGACCTGGGCCGCTCGACGCCGGTGGTGGAAGTCGAGACCTGGGCCGGAAGAGCCCCGGCAGGCCGGTAGAATTAAACGCCGGGGCAGAAGCCCCCGAAGTCCTCTGCCCGATCGGCGCGGCGGCCGGAAATTCGTCCGCCAGGTTCCTTATCGGCCGAAATACCTACTCCTTCGGTCCTATCCCGAGAGTTTTCATCTTGCGGTAGAGATTACTGCGTTCGAGGCCCAGAAGTTCCGCGGTACGGGTGACGTTGCCGTTGGTCTCGTCGAGTTTCTTGAGGATGTATTCGCGTTCGGCGGCCTCGCGGACTTCCTGGAGGCTGCCGAAGCGGTCGAGCGGCCGGTCCTGCTGGCGGCGCGAGGCGCTCAGCGGAATATGCCGCGCATCCACGCGCACCTGCGGGTTGAGGATCACGATGCGCTCGATCAGGTTCTTGAGCTCGCGAACGTTGCCCGGCCAGTGATATTCGGTTAGAACCAGGTAGGCCTCGGGAGTCAGCTCTTTCGGCTTGCGGCCGTAGGCGGTGGTGAACTCACGCAGGAAATGATCGGCCAGGAGGGCGATGTCTTCGCGGCGGTCGCGGAGCGGCGGCACAAAGAAGGGGATGACGTTGAGGCGATAGAACAGGTCCTCGCGGAAGTTGCCGCGCTCGATTTCCTCCTCGAGATTCTTGTTGGTGGAGGCCACGACGCGCACATCCACCTGCACGGATTCGACTGCGCCCACCGGTTCGAACCGCTGCTCTTCGAGGGCTCGCAGCACCTTGGCCTGCGTGCGCAGGCTCATGTCGCCCACTTCGTCCAGGAAAACCGTGCCGCCATTGGCCTTTTGAAACTTGCCGGCTTTGGCCTCCTGCGCGCCGGCGAAACTGCCGCGGCTGTGGCCGAACAGCTCGCTTTCGATCAGCTCTTCCGGGATGGCGGCGCAGTTCACTTCGACGAAAGGCTCGGCGGCGCGCGGGCTCATGGCGTGGAGGGCGTGGGCCACCAGTTCCTTGCCCGTACCGCTTTCGCCGTAGATGAGGACGCGCCCGTTGGTTCCGGCCATGAGCCCGAGCTGCTGCCGCAGGGCCTTCATGGGCACGCTCTCGCCGATGATGTGGTAGCGGGAGCCGCTGTCGGCGCGAAGGCGGCTGTTCTCGATGGCCAGCACGCGGTGCGCCAGGGCGTTTTTCACGGTCACCGAGACCTTGTCGATGGAGAGCGGCTTCTCCAGAAAATCGAAGGCCCCGAGCTTGGTGGCGCGGACGGCCGCTTCGACGCTGCCGTGCCCGGAAATGACGACCACCATGGGCCGGTCGGTCATGGGGATCTCCTGGATTCGGCCCAGCACCTCCATCCCGTCGATCCCGGGCAGCCAGATATCGAGCAGCACCAGCTCGAACTCGCCGGCAGGCAGGGCTTCGAGACACTCCTCGCCGCTTCCCACGGCAGCCGCCGTGTAGCCTTCGTCCTCGAGCACGCCGCATAGAGACTGGCGGATGCCGGGCTCATCGTCGACCACCAGAATCTTGCGCGGTCTCATACTTTGACGGCGGACGGCCGCGCCGCGGCTTCCGGATCTTTCGGCATCGATCAGGGCCGGAATCTCGACTGTGAAGCGGGCGCCAACCGGCTGGTTATCCTCCACCCGGATTTGTCCATTGTGTTCGGCCACGATATGGCTGACGATGGCGAGACCGAGGCCGGTGCCGCGATTCTTGGTCGAAAAATAGGGCAGAAAGAGCCTCTCCTTTTCGTCCTGGCTGACGCCGCAGCCCGAATCGGCAATCACCAGCTCGAGCGTGTCGGCGGCGCCCGGCTGCGTGCCGATGAACAGCTTCTTCACCAGCGAATCCTGCATGGCTTCGGCGGCGTTGTCCACCAGGTTGACCACGGCGCGCGCGAACTGTTCGCGGTCGAGATTGGCGGGCGGCAGGCCGGGCGCGAAGCTGGTCTGGATGCCGATGCCGTCCAGGCGGTCTTTAAACACGTCGAGAGCCTCGCGCACGACCTCGTTGAAGTCGCTGCGGACGGGCTGCGCGGCGGGAAAGCGGGCGAAGTCGGAGAATTCGTCCACCAGGGTTTTGACCGAATCGACGGACTTGGAAATGGTGGCGGCGCACTCGTGCAGGATGCGGCTGGGCGCCGCGGGAAGCTCCAGCCGGTCCACCTGGCGCGCAATTCGTTCGGCGGAAAGGGCGATCGGGGTGAGCGGATTCTTGATCTCGTGGGCGACGCGCCGGGCCACCTCGCGCCAGGCCGCCGCCTTTTGGGCGCGCAGCAGTTCGCTGGTATCCTCGAGCACGACCACGTAGCCGCTGGTCAGCTTCTCTTCGAGCGCGGAAACGGTGACCGCCAGTTGCAGGGTGCGGCTGTCGGTACGCAGTTCCATCTGCCGGAAAGCAGTGCCGGTGCGGCGGGCGCGCTTCATCATGTACTTGATCTCGGCGGTATCCTCCCGCGAAAACAGATCCTCGAGGCGGGTGGCGGCGGCGATGGCGTCGGGCGAAAGAATTTTCGAGAGGGCCCGGTTCACGTGCTGGATGGCGCCGTCGGGGCCGACCGAGATGACGCCGGTGGGAATGCTTTCGAGGATGGCCTCGGTGAAGCGGCGGCGGCGGTCGAGCTCCTGGCTGCTGGCTTCGAGCGTCTCGGTCATCTGGTTGAAGGCGCGCACCAGCGACGCAGCTCATCGGCCGCGCGCACGTTGACGCGGTAGCGCAGGTTGCCCTTGCGCACCTCGCTGGCGCCGTCGAGGAGGGCGACGATCGGCACGCTGATCTGTTTGGCCAGGAAGAACGCCACCCAGGTGGTGAAGAAGAGGACGAAGAGGGTAATCAGGACCATCAACAGGGAGTAAATCAGCTTTGCCCCCTTGAGCCCGTCTTTCAGTTGAATCCAGTCGGTGTTGTACTTGTCGATGGTGGCCAACCGCTCGCTGACATCGAGGGGAGGCCGCGCCGTCAGTTCGACGTAGGCGGCGATTTTGGAGCCGGACATGACCGGGGCTGCGGCCACCTTCTCCTGCTGCCCGCCGGACGGGGGTGGGCCAGGGCGCCTCCATGAGGCCAATGCCGGTCGCGCGAGGCCGACCAGATCACGGCCGAATCGATGTTGCGCGATTTGGCAAACTCGTCGAGCAGGGCTGTGTCCACCAGTTTTCCGGTGTTGGCGTGCCGGGCCTCCATTCGGGAAGCGAGCAGTGCGGCCTGGGCTTTCAACTGCTCTTCGACCTCGCGTCCGAGCAGCCTTGCCGCATCCACGAAGACGGTGACCTGGTCTTTTACCGGGTTGGTGAACCAGCGGTTCAGGCTGAGGTTCAGGACCTCGAAACTGAAGACGACCAGGAAGAACACGGGAACGCAACTGAGCGCCAAGGCGCCCAGGACCAGTTTGGTGCGGATGCGCGACCCCTGGCGGCTGGCCTGGCGCGCGAAGTACAGCTTGACCAATTCGCGGAACAGGATGAAGCCGAGGGTCACCATGAGCACGAAAATCAGGATGGTGACTGCCCAGAAAATGAACGCCTGCTGCGGATCGGAGGGGTTGAAGCGGCCCAGGTTGAAGGAGCCCTGGGCGACGAGCAGCAGTACGGAAAAGACGAGCGCGACGATGCCGATGCCGAGCAGCAGGCGCTTTTTCATAGAGATGGCCTACTCCCGATTATAGGGGGAGCGCAGTCGATTACGGCCGGCACGTCAGACGCCGGCAGCCAGGGCGCCGTTCCCGGATCCGATCAGCACTTGTCTCACCTTGCCTAGCAGAGCGTCCGGAAAGAAAGGTTTGGCGAGGAAAGGATGGCCCGGCCGCACAATCCAATGTTGCACTTCGTGGGTATCCGGCAGTCCGGCCATGAACAGGCATCGGATTTCCGGCCGCCCTTCGAGCAGCTTTTCGGCGAGCATGGGACCGCTCAGCCCCGGCATGACGACATCGGTCACCAGCAGGTGGATGGGGCCGGCATGTTCGCCCGCAAGACGCATCGCCTCGGCGGCGCCCGACGCGCGCAGGACCCGGAAGCCGGCGCGTTCGAGAACGCAGGCAACCAAATTCAGCACCATCGGTTCATCATCCACAACCAGGACCGCAACGCGGATGGGCAAGTCCATTGTTTCGGACATGTGAGGTTCGTGCGAAGTAACTACAAATTGTAACCGTCTTTGCGGCGTGCGTGAACCGAAGGGAAAGCGGGAAGTGCATTCCCATACATGACGGCGGCGTGGCATTCTTCCTAAAGTTTGCCGCAAGCAGGCCGATGAAAGATTCTAGAGGTCACGATCAAGCAAAATGACGTCAATCCGACTTGTTTTTCTATTGAGTTTAGCTGGCCTGTTGGCCCTGCCTGCGCTTTGCGAGGACTCCAGGAAAATGGTCACTCCCGCGGAAGCTGCGAGCGCCTGTGTTTCCAAGGTCAGCCCGGAATATCCGGCGATCGCGAAGCAACTCAGGCTGGTGGGTTCGGTAGAGGTAGAAGCGAACATCGCCGAAGACGGCTCCGTGGAGAGCGTCAAAATCGTGAGCGGGAACCCGGTGCTGACCAAAGCGGCCTCGACCGCGGTGAGCAAGTGGAAGTTCAAGCCGTTCACGGCAAACGGCGCGCCGGTGAAGGCCGTGACGAAGCTGAACTTCGATTTCAAGCCCTAAAGGATCAAGAACCCAGGCGGTCTGGAGGTATAACAACAATGAGTTTGGGCAGAAAACTACTCGGTGGATTTACGGCCATGATGGGACTGGTCCTGGTGTTCAGCCTGGGCGGGTGGTACGTGATCCGCAGTTTCAACCAGGACATGGACAGGGCGGCGAACACTACGGCTCGCAGCCAATATCTGGCCGGTTCGATTCATTCCGCGGCGGCGGATCTTGCCAGTCTTCTGCGGGGAGGCGTCCTCGAATCGGTGATCGGCAATTCTCAACAGGCGGCGAGTTACGAGCAGCGCTTCAACCAGGCGGATGCGGAACTGCGTCAGAGCCTCGCGGAAATCGCCAAACTGGCGGGAACTCAGTCTTCGTCGCTGATCCAGGCGATCGACAAAGAAACCACGGCCATGAAGGCGGGGCAGCAGGAGTTGAAAGCGGCGATGGCCAACCAGCAGATGGACGCCGCCCTGACGATTTTCTCGCAGAAGGTGCAGCCGCGTCTCGAAGAGATCGGAAAGCAGGCGGCGCTGCTGGTGGAGCAGGAGAACCGGCAACTGGCGGAAGCCTCGGCGGCGTCGGCCCGAAAAGCGAGCCAGAGCCGGAACGGTCTGATTGCGCTGGCGTTGCTGGCGGTGGGCATCGGCCTGGGTGTGCTTTGGGTTGTCCGCGGGGCGGACAAGTCGCTCCGCACTTTGGCGGCGAGGTTAGCGGAAAGCGCGCACCAGGTGAAGAATGCGGCTTCGCAGGTATCGGGAGCCAGCCAGTCACTGGCACAGGGGGCTTCGGAGCAGGCCGCTTCGCTGGAGCAGACCTCGGCTTCGACCGAGGAGATTGCGTCCATCACGCGCAAGAACGCGGATCATACGCTCCAGGTGGCGCAACTGACGGAGCAATCCGCGGAAGGCGCCTCTGCGGTGAACGAGACACTGGACCGGATGATCGAGAAGATGCGGGAGATCGACGCCTCCAGCAACAAAATCGCACGGATCATCAAGGTTATCGATGAGATCGCGTTTCAGACCAACATTCTGGCCCTGAACGCGGCAGTGGAGGCGGCGCGTGCCGGAGAGGCGGGGCTTGGGTTCGCGGTGGTAGCGGACGAGGTCCGGAACCTCGCGCAGCGCTGCGCCCAGGCGGCGGGAGACACAGCCGGACTGATTGAAGAGTCGATCGGGACCTCGCGGGACGGCAACTCGAGGTTGGACCAGATGGCCGGCGCCATCCGGGCGCTCACGAATAATTCGACACGGGTTAAGCAGCTGGTGGGTGAGGTAAGCCTGGGCAGCCAGGAGCAGGCACGCGGCATGGAGCAGATTTCGCGGGCCGTTCTGGAAATGGAAAAAGTGACACAACGAACCGCCGCGGGAGCGCAGGAGAGCGCATCGGCAGGTTCCGAACTCGACCACTACGCGGTCAATCTACGCACCCTTGTTGAACAAATGCGCGAACTGGTCGGAGTGGACTGAGGAAATAGCGCCGGGGCACGGCTAAGTGCCCCGGACGCCCGATTACATTACTTTTACGGACTCGACGTTGATCTTGTCGCCGTCGATCTTGCCCGTGATGGTGACCTTCTTGCCGGCGGCCTCTTTGACCTTATCCTGCTCTGCGATCTGGTAGACTTTTCCGTCTTCCGTAGCGAGCACCGCGGGAGCCCCTCGCTCCATGCAGCGCTTAGCGCAGGCTTCGTCACCCAGCATCGCCTTGTTATTGGCGCAGTTCTTGTCCACGATATAACCGGTTACATCGGCTGCACTGGCGCAAACCGTCAATCCCATGGACAGCGCGAACACAGCTAGCGACTTCTTCATTTGGTCTCCTCTTTGAGTGCGTACTCGAACGACTATACAGCGGGTGGCGCGCTTTAGCAACTGAGCATCACCCTTCGAAAGGTGAGCTAACGGACAACGCGTGTTAATAAAACAGGTATTTCCGCCACTGAGCATCCCCTTTGCCCAGCATCCTCATCAGGTGACGGCTGGTATGCAGGCTGAAGGGCCGCGGCTGCCGGGCCAACTTCATGCCCGCTTCGTCCGGCGTCCGGTTTCCCTTCCGGTTGTTGCACGGATGGCAGCAGGCCACCAGGTTTTCCCAAGCCGACTCGCCGGCGCGCGAACGCGGAACTACGTGGTCCAGGGTCAGTTCGCCCGAAGGCATCGTGCGGTGGCAATACTGGCAGGTGAACCGGTCCCGCATCAGAATGTTTTTCCGGGAGAGCGCCCTCGTCTGGTGCGGGATGCGCCGGTATTCCAGCAGCCGGATGACGGAGGGAAGCCGGATGGCGGCGCGCGCCGAATGGATCGCGTTGAGCGATTCCTCCTCGGCGGACGCCACTCCCTTCAGCACCAGCACCAAGGCGCGCCGGGCCGCACAAATATTGATGGGCTCATAGCTCGCGTTCAGCACCAGCACCGGTCTCTGTAGTCGATCGCTCGGCATTCAGTCATTCCCTCCACTCGCACTTGGTTGCATTTCGGGAAAACGGCTCAGTCTACGGTCTACCCGGGCCACGGTCATCAGCGCGACGCGCATGGCGCCGGCCCGCTTCAAGGCCAGTGCGCATGCGGCTCCCGTGGAACCCGTCGTCATCACATCGTCGATCAGAAGCACGCGCTTTCCGCGCACGGCCAGCGGCAGCTTGCACCGGAATGCCGCGGACACGTTCCGCCGGCGCGCGGTATTGCTCAGCCCGGCTTGTGTCTCGGTGGAGCGCAGGCGGCGCAATGCCGGCGCAAACGGGATGCCCGTTCGCCGGGCGAGCGCCCGCGCCAGGAGTTCGGATTGATTGAACCCGCGCCGCCATCGCCTGCGCCAGTGCAAGGGCACGGCCGTGACGCAGTCAAAGCGCTCATCGCGGGGCATCGCATCGATCAGAAAACCCGCCAGCGGCCGGAACAGAGTGCGGACGCGCGCGTACTTGAAAAGCTGGATGAGTTGCCGGAGAACTCCCTCGTAGGATCCGAAGCAGTAGGCCGCGTCAAAACCGCGAAGGCCGCTGCGGCACAGAGCGCAGCGGCCTTCGTGGTCCAGTGGAAAGCCATTCTGAAATGGAGTGCGGCAACTGCAACAGAAAAACTCGGCTTCGAGAGGCTTCGGCACTCTCAGGCAGGCGGGGCAAACCGGAATTCTCGAAATTTCGCGCAAAGGCTCGCCGCAAATCCGGCAATCGTCTGGAAACAGGAGGGAAAAAAGGGCGCGGGAGGCTGATCGAACTGCTGAGGGACCGATTCTGGAGCTCGTGGCTCGCTTACTACTCGAGAAGACCCACCTCCGCTGACTCACCATTATAGACGAGTCCGCCGATGGGTGGTTACATTATAAGTGCGCTACACAAATGGGCGACGCTTACCGGGAGGCAGCCGCCGCGGCCGCGTTCCGCAGCGCGTTCAGCACGGCGTTGGCCGAGGCGTCCACCGATTGTTCTCCGGAAACTACCATGCCGGCGAAGGCGCGGGTCGGGACGACGAATCGTTGGGCGCCTGGCAGGACCGTCGTCTCGTATTGCAGCCGCACCGATTCGGGCGTTCGCCCCCGTTCCTCCACGTCGCGCCGAAGCCGCCGCGCAAAACAGACACCGGGCGCAGTTTCGACGTAGACTTTCGTATCCAGCACGTCGCGGAGTTCGGGCCAAAGCAGAACGAACAGACCTTCGACGATCAGGAACTCGCCGGGTGAGATCCACCGCGTGACGCCGGTGCGGGCGTAATCCGCGAACGAATATTCCGGCTCCGCGAATCCTCTTCCGGCTGCGATCTCCTGTAAATGCTCGTGCAGCAGCCTCCAGTCGAGCGCGTCGGGATGGTCGAAATTGACCAGCTTGCGCTGCTCGAGAGGGATATTCTCCATGCCGCGATAATACGAATCGAGCGAGACAAGCCCGCAGCCGGGCAACATGCGAACCAGGCGATTCGCCAATTCGGTTTTCCCGGAGCTCGACGGCCCCGCGATGCCGATGAGATGTGGTTTCATCCGGGTTTCACGGAAGGTATCCCGGCGCCGCAGGTCTCGATCACCGCTTCGAGAAGCCCTTCCATCGTGAACACGCGGGCCTGCGCAGCGATCTCGATGCCGAGCCGCCGCGCGGTCTCCGTGGTCACCGGTCCGATGGAAACGGCCCGGACGCCCCGGAGCGCTTCGCTGCCGGCGGCGGCCACCAGGTTCTCCACGGTGGAGGAACTGGTAAAGGTCACGCAATCCGGTCTTCCAGCGGCGGTGCCCAACACCTCGGCAAGGCGCGCGCCGGTATTTTCGGGAATTACGGTGCGGTAGGCCTCGACCACGTCCACACGGGCGTCGCGCGCCGCAAGCGCCGAAGGGACCAGGTCCCGCGCGACGGCCGCGCGCGGAATCAGCACGCGCTTGCCTGCCATGGGTTGGCCGGCAAAGGCCTCCACCAGCGATTCGGCAACGTACTCTTTGCCTATCAGATCCACCTTGAGGTGAAGGGCCTCGACGGCGCTTCGGGTTGCCGGGCCGATGGCGCAGATTTTCGCCCGCAGCCGGCGCCAGTCTGTGCCCGAGCGGTCGAGCCGCTCCACGAAGAACCGCACGCCGTTGACGCTGGTGAAGACCAGCCAGTCGTATTCGGAAAGTGAGGCGATTGCCTGGTCGAGGGGTGCGTAATCGCCGGCAGGACGTATTTCGATGGTGGGGATCTCGATCGCCGCGGCGCCGAGGTCGTGAAGGCGCTGCGCGAGGCCGCGGGATTGCTCCCTGGCACGGGTTACCAGGATTCGCTTGCCGAAAAGCGGAAGCCGCTCGTACCAGTCCAGTTTCTGGCGCAGCCGCACCACTTCGCCCACGACAATGGTGGCCGGCGGTTTCATGCCGCGCGCGGCGATCAAACCGGGCAGGGTGGACAGCGTCCCGGCGATGGAGTCCTGCTCCGGGCGCGTGGCCCAGCGCACGGCCATGGCCGGAGTATCGGGGGAGCGGCCGTTGGCAATCAGTTGTTCCGCGATGGCTGAAAACGACGTCAGGCCCATGAAGACGACCAGGGTCTCCGACTGTCCGGCTTTGGCCCAATCGATCGCCTCCACCGCGTGGCCGGTCACGAACGTCACCGCGGAGGTGTGCTCGCGGTGGGTCATGGGAACGCCGGTGTAGGCGGCCAGGCCCAGCGGCGTGGTCACGCCGGGAACAATCTCAAAATGGATGCCGGCATCGAACAGCGCTTCGGCCTCTTCGGCGCCCCTGCCGAAAATCAGCGGGTCGCCGCCTTTAAGGCGTACGACGGTGAGGCCGCGCCGCGCCCGCTCGATCAACATGTTGCAGATTTCGTCCTGGGTAAAGGCGTGCGCGGAACGTTTCTTCCCGACGTAGAGCCGCTCCGCGCCAGGGGGCGCGAAATCGAGCAGCGCTTCCGGCGCCAGGTGGTCGTAAAGAATGGAATCGGCCTGTTCGAGCGCCCGGCGTCCCTTGCAGGTGATCAGGTCCGGGTCGCCGGGGCCGGCGCCCACGAGGAAGACCCGGCCAGGCGTCACTGGTAGACGGCCTCGAGTATCCTGCGGGCGCCATCCTCGAGCAGTTGCTCGCCCAGGCGGCGGCCGGCTTCCGGACCGCCGGCAACCGCAGTTTCGGTTTCCGCCCGCACCAGCTCCGAACCATCCGGCGAGGCGACCACCCCGAACAGGTGCAGCCGGTCGCCGCGGATGCGCGCGTGGGCGCCGATGGGCACCTGGCATCCTCCCCCGAGGGCGGCAAGCACGGCACGCTCGGCCGCCACGGCCGCATGGGTAGCCGCGTGGTTCAATGCCGAACAGACATCGCGCGCATCACCCGCGGCGCGGGTCTCGATGGCGAGCGCGCCCTGTCCGACCGCCGGGCACATGATTTCGGGTGCAAGAATCTGGCTGATTCGCTCGCCCCATCCCAACCGCTTCAAGCCAGCGGCGGCCAGGAGAATGGCGTCATAACGGCCCTCGTCCAGTTTGCGCAGGCGGGTATCGACGTTGCCCCGCACCGATTCGATGGCGAGGTCGGGGCGGATGCGCCGCAGTTGGGCGGAGCGGCGCAGGGAACTCGTGCCGACGATGGCGCCGTGGCGCAGTTCGTCCAGCGTCCGGCCCACCACCGCGTCGCTCGGGTCCTCGCGCTCCGGCACCGCTGCCAGCACGAGGCCGGCCGGCAGTTCGGTGGGAAGGTCTTTGAGGCTGTGCACCGCCAGGTCGGCCGTGCCGTTCAGCAGAGCCTCCTCGATCTCCTTGGTGAAAAGGCCCTTGCTGCCCACTTTCGCGAGCGGGACGTCAGTGATCCTGTCGCCGGTTGTTTTGATGATTTCGATGCGGCAGGCGTGTCCGGCGGCGGTCAACTGCGCCTCCACCCAGCGGGCCTGCCAAAGAGCGAGTTGGGAACCGCGCGACGCGATGACGAGCATGATCAGTCCTGAATCTGGAACGCTTTCTTGATGGCCGCCACTACGTGGATGCCGTCGGGCCGGCCCGCGTGGTGCCGTAGCTCGGAAATCGGGCCGTGCGCGATCTTGTTAACGATGCCGCGGGTCAGGGCCTCCATCGCCTGCTCCTGCTCGCGGGTGAACGGGCCGAACTTACGCCGGACTTTTTCGAGTTCGCCCGCGCGGATCTGTTCGAGCTGTTCCTGCAAGCCGACGATCATGGGCGCGACTTCGGCTACTTTGAGGCGCGCCATCATGCGCTCCACCTCTTCCTTCACCAGCGCTTCGGCGTGGTCGGCCTCCTTCATCCGCTCGCGCAAATTGGCGTTGACGACCTCCTGAAGGTCGTCGATGTCGTAGAGGAAGACGTTATCCAGGTCGTTTACGGCAGGATCGATATTGCGCGGCACGGCGATGTCGATCAGGAACATCGGCTTGTTGCGCCGGGCGCCGATCACCTTGTGCATCTCTTCCTTGTGCAGGATGTAGTGCGGCGCGCCCGACGACGTGATCAGGATGTCCACTTCCGGCAGCATGCCAAGGAAGCGGGAGTACTCCACGGGTGTGCCCTGGAAAAGCGCGGCGAGTTCGACGGCCTTCTCGTAGGTCCGGTTGGTGACGAAGACGTGGGAAGCGCCGCACCGGCGCAGATGGCGCGCGGCCAGTTCGGACATTTTGCCGGCGCCCGCGATCATCACGGTGCGCTGGTTCAGGCTGCCGAAAATCTTACGCGCCAGTTCCACCGCCGCGAAGCTGACGGACACGGCCATTTGCCCGATTCCCGTTTCGGTCCGCACGCGTTTGGCGACGCTGAAGGCCCTGGTCAGCAGGCCATCCATCCAGCCGCAGACCGACCCGCACGCCTTGGCCGCGTTGTAGGCAGCCTTGAGCTGGCCCAGGATCTGGGGTTCGCCGACCACCATGGAATCGAGGCTTGCGGCGACGCGGAAGAGGTGATGGACGGCATCGCGGCCCTCGTGCCGGTAGAGATGAGGCACGAGGCGGTCGATATCCGCGTTCTTGTGCCCGGCGAGAAAGGCATCCACGATGGCGGAGGGTTCGGCTGTATCCTCCGTGGTGACCATGATCTCCACCCGGTTGCAGGTGGAAAGGATGAAGGCTTCCGAGACGCCCGGACGGGCTTTGAGATCGGCCAGCGCGGCGGTCAGCGACTCTTCGCGAAACGCCAGCCGCTCCCGAATTTCCACGGGTGCGGTTTTGTGGCTCACGCCTGTGGTCAGCAGTTTCATTGCTTCAGAAGCATCGCCCCCAGACGCGCATGCGCCGCCCACGTCAGCGCCGAGAAGCCGAGCACGGTCACGGTCATGATGGCTGCCTTCCTCCCGCGCCACCCGGCGGTGACACGGAGGCAGACCAAGGCGAGGTAAATGCCCCAGGTGAAGAACGAAATGGCGATTTTGGGCTGGCCGATCCAGTCGGACTTGAGCTCGATGAAGGCCCACGTGCTTCCGGCGACTACCGCCAGCGTGATCAAAACGAAGCCGATCGCCATCGACTTGGAAATCAGATCGTCCAGCGTGCCGAGCGGGGGAAGGCGGTAGTAGAATTTTCGCGGCTTCTTATTTTTGAGCTCCCGCTCCTGGAACAGGTACAGGACCGAGCCGACGGCGGTGAACAGCAGCGCCGCGTAGCCGAGGAGCACCAGGACGATATGCACGGTCAGCCAGGCATTCCGGACCACCGGGCTGGCCCAGGCGCTTACCGGATTGCCCAGCGTGGCCACCATCGTCATCACGAAAACCAGGGGGAAAATAAAGGCGCTGAGACTTTCGGCGCGGTACCGCCAGTAAACAAACAGAAAAAGCACCACTACCAAGAACGCGCACATGGAGAGCGTTTCGTAGAAATTGGCGATCGGGCAACGGTTATTGATGATACCTTCTTCCACGATAGAGACGAAGTGGAAAACCGCGCCGAGGCTGAACGCACCGAGTGCGACGCCGAAGAGGTGTTCGCGGCGGCGGACGAGGGTGAGGATGGAATGCAGGAGACCGAGCGAGTAAAGCGCGGCGGCCACGCGCAACCAGATGACGCTCATTTCAGCCATGGGGCGATCCGGAAGTCTTAGTCTTAAATTCCAGTATATCTCGCAAGGGTTTGCCTTTCCGGAGGCGCAGATGAGGGTGCCCTGGGGGGATGTTGTGGGGTTGCAGGACCGTCCGGTACTTTCCGCCGCCTCGCGAACCTGCTAAAACAAATAGACATCATGCCTGCGCAGAAGAACTGTTGGATCCGGCGGCGCCATGTTCCGGCACTGGCGGTGGGTTTCTGCGTCATGCTGTTCGGGGTTTCCCTGCGCGCCCAGAACGCGGAGGCCGAGCAGGTGGAAATGATGATGCGCGTCGGCAACGCGACCCTGAACATGGGCAGATATGACGACGCGGACATGGCCTTTCGCAAGCTGCTCGATCTGCAGCCCTGCAACGCCACCGCGATTGTCGGCCTTGCGCGCGTTCGCCTGGCGCAGCAGAAGCCTGCCGAGGCTGTTCAGCTTGCCGAACAGCAGAACGAAAAGTGCCCGCGAAATCCAGACGCGCTCCAGGCGCTGGGCGATGTCGAACTTCTGGCGAATGCCGACCTCGACCGCGCCGCATCCGCATTTCAGGAGGCCCTGGAATTGACGGATAAGAAGTCCGAAATGGCCGGAGGCCTGTACTTTCGGCTGGCCGACGTGTACCACCGCAAAGGCGACAACCAGTTGTGGGGCAAGGCCTTGGAAGACACGGCGGCGATCGTGAAGGACAACGCGATGGTGGCCGCGGCGAAAGGAGTTTACCTGGAAGCCGTTGGCCAAAAGGAAGCCGCCATGTCCAGCTACCGGGAGGCACTCCGGTTGCAGCCGAATTTTCCCCAGGCCCTCAATAATCTGGCCTATCTCATCGTGGATTCCGGCGGCGACTTGGAAGCGGCGCTCGATATGGCCAAACGGGCGCGCGACAGGCTTCCCGAATCGTCCGAAGTGGCGGATACCCTGGGCTATATCTATGCCCGCAAAGGGTGGGCGGACGTGGCGGTGGTTCTTCTGAAGTCTTCGCTGCTCAAGGAGCCGGCCAACGAAAACACGCGGAAGCACATGGTGGAAGCCCTGGACCTGAAGGCCCGCGGGCAGGCCGGGGAGGATCTGAAGGTCCTGTTGAAGGCCCCGCCATCGAACGAAAACAGTAATAGAATCAAAGAGCTACTTTCGCGTTTGAACTGAAACCGGAGGCTGCCGATGAACCATCGCCGCAACTTTTTCCAAACCATGGCCGGTCTCGGTTTGGCGGCATCCGCGCAGAACGCTCCCGCCCAGGCGGAGGCCGGCGACCGGCAGTATTGGGTGCAAACGGCCGGGAAACTGGCGGATCCGGTGCTTCGCAACCTGGCGGCCGGTACCCTCAAACAGAACATGCCGGTTGAATGTGTAACCGGCAATCCCGCGGAACGCCGGCGCTATTCGCACCTGGAAGCGCTGGGCAGGCTGCTGGCCGGAATCGCGCCCTGGCTCGAACTCACGCTCGATCCCGGACCCGAACGCGACGTGCAGCAGCGCCTGGCTGCCTTGGCCCGCCAGGCGATTGCCACCGGAACGGATCCCGCCGCCCCCGATTACCTCAACTTCAGCCAGGGAAGCCAGCCCCTGGTGGACTGCGGGTTTCTGGCTCAGGCGGTGCTGCGCGCCCCCGGAGAGCTGTGGAAAAAGCTCGATCCGGCTGTACAGAAGCGGCTCGCGGCGGGGCTCCTCTCGTCTCGCGTAATCACTCCGGGCTTCAACAACTGGCTGTTGTTTGCCGCCACGGTGGAAGCGGCGCTGGCGCTGATGGGCGAGCAATTCGACGCCATGCGCATCGATTATGCCGTTCGCCAGCACCAGCAGTGGTACGTGGGGGATGGACTCTACGGCGACGGGCCGCAGTTCCACTGGGACTACTACAACAGTTACGTGATTCAGCCGATGCTGCTGGACGTGCTGCGCGGGATGGGGGCCCATGCCCGCAATTGGGACCGCTTCCTTCCCGACGCGACCGTTCGCGCCCGGCGCTACGCGGCCATCCAGGAACGCCTGGTCTCGCCGGAAGGCACCTTTCCGGCGATCGGCCGCTCGATCGCGTATCGCTGCGGCGCTTTCCAGTTGCTCGCCCAGATGGCACTGTTGCGGGACCTGCCGCCGCCGCTTACGGGACCGCGGGTGCGCTCCGCGCTCACCGCCGTCATCCGGCGGACACTGGATGCGCCGGGAACCTTCGATTCGGGCGGGTGGCTGACGGTAGGGCTTTGCGGCCACCAACCGCATCTCGGGGAAGGCTATATTTCCACGGGGAGCCTCTACCTTTGCGCGGCCGCCCTGCTGCCGCTGGGCCTGCCACCGTCCGACCCGTTCTGGGCAGGACCGGGGGAAGATTGGACCGCAAAACGTCTCTGGCGCGGCGACGACGCTCCCGTGGACCACGCGATCTAGGCCGCTCCGCCGGGCGTGCTACGATCCAAATACATGGCTGACACCAAGATCACGTGCCTGAACAACGGCCCGATTCGCATTGAAGGCAATTTCGAAATCCTCGATCCCACCGGCGCAGCATTCGGCCTGGCCGGCCGCACGGTCATTTCCCTGTGCCGCTGCGGCCAGTCGGCAAACAAGCCGTTCTGCGACGGCAGCCACAACCGGACGGGTTTTATGGACCCGGTGGTAGCGCGACAACTGCCGCCGCCCATACCCAAAGTGTGAAAGAGTTCCAATTCTTTGGCCCTTTGGGGCCATCTGCGGGTCGGGGCGTAACTAGACTCCAAAGGTAAGCGCCAGTACAATACGTACTCTTATGCCGATTCGTGTGCCTACTCATTCCAGGGTGTGCCAGGTTCGCCGCAACACCGTTTGGATTGTGATACTTAGCTGGCTTATTTTAGCCTTGGCCGCTTGCGGAGGTTCGGATGCGGCCGCGGGTAGTCCTCCGGGCGCCGGCGGAAAAGGCGGCGGCCGCAAGGGCGGGGGAGGCGACGTGCCGGTGCTGGTCGCTAAGGTGGCCCAGCGTAACGTGCCTGTGGAAATCCAGGTCATCGGCAACGTGGAGGCTTACGCCACGATTTCCGTCCGCGCGCAGGTCACCGGCCAACTCACGGCCGCGTTCTTCCACGAGGGCGACTTCGTGAAAAAGGACGACATGCTTTTCAGCATCGACCCGCGTCCGCTCGAAGCGGCATTGAACCAGGCAAAGGCAAATCTCGCTAAGGACCAAGCCGTGCTCGGCCAGGCAGAGGCCCTGCTTGCCCGGGACTCCGCCCAGGCGCGCTACGCCGAAGCGCAGGCCAACCGCTACGCCCAGCTTTTCGACCAGAAGATTATTTCGCGGGACCAGGCGGAACAGACCCGCGCCTCGGCCGATGCCATCGGACAGGCGGTTGCCGCCGACCGTGCGACGATCGAGAGTGCCAAGGCGTCCATCGGCGCCACCCGTGCCGCGGTGGAAAACGCCACCGTGAGCCTCGGTTTCACCAGCATCCGCTCTCCCATCGACGGCAGGACCGGCAATCTGACCGTAAAGGCGGGCAATGTGGTGACGGCCAACAACCAGGAACTGATGACCATCAACCAGGTGGAGCCGATTTACGTGACCTTCGCCGTGCCGGAAGCACAGTTGACGGCCATCAAGACCTATATGGCACAGGGGAAACTGCCGGTCCGGGTCAAGCCGCAGGACGAAACGGGAGCCGAAGAGACGGGCGTTCTCTCTTTCATCGATAATGCCGTCGATACCACCACCGGCACCATCAAACTCAAAGGAACCTTTCAGAACAAGGACCATCAGCTTTGGCCGGGCCAGTTTGTCCGCGTCACGCTTCGCCTGACTACCCGTCAGAACGCCACGGTGGTGCCGAACCAGGCGGTGCAAACCGGGCAGAACGGATCTTTTATTTACGTGGTAAAAGAAGACCGTACGGTGGAATCGCGCCCTGTCACGGTGGGCGCGCGCGTGGAGGAGGACATGGTGATCGAGTCCGGCCTGGAACCGGGCGAAACGGTGGTCACCGAGGGCCAACTCCGGCTGGCGCCGGGTAGCCGGATCGTTGTTCGCGACGGGCGTGGCGGACGGGGCGGCGAAGGTCGCGGTGCCGGTGAAGGGCGCGGCGGCGGTGAAGGGCGCCGTGGCGGCCGAAAGGGAGAAGGACGGGGCGGTCAGTAGGGGCCGCGAGTTGCGCAGCGCCGGGTCGTGCTGAGGGGCCGATCCGGTTGGGGATGTTGCAAAGAGGGGCTGGGCATGAACTTTTCGGAGACTTTCATTCGTCGTCCCATCGCGACCAGTCTCATCATGGCTGCCATCGCGATGTTCGGAGTGATCGCTTACCACGCGCTTCCGGTCAGCGACTTGCCCCAGGTCGATTACCCCACCATCACAGTCTCCGCCGGCTTGCCGGGGGCGAACCCGGAGACCATGGCGTCAGCCGTCGCGACGCCGCTCGAACGGCAGTTCACCTCTATCGCCGGCCTGGATTCGATGACGTCGACCAGCGGCCAGAGCAGCAGTAACATCACGCTCCAGTTCGATCTCAGCCGGGACATCGACGGCGCCACGGTGGACGTTGAAACGGCGATCGCCGCGGCCATGCCTCTGCTGCCGCCCGGCATGCCCACACCGCCCTCGTTCCGGAGAGTCAATCCCGGCGACTCGCCGATCATGATGCTGTTCATCACCTCGCCCACCCTGCGGCTATCGGACCTGAACGAGTATGCGGAGACCATGATCGCGCAACGCATCTCGATGGTGGAGGGCGTGGCGCAAGTGCAGGTTTTCGGCTCCACCAAGTATGCTGTCCGCGTTCAGGTGGACCCGAATATCCTGGCCTCGCGGGGCATCGGGTTGAACGAGGTGGACCAGGCCCTGCGCGACTGGAATGTCAACATCCCAACCGGGACGCTGAACGGAGCGCACCGCTCCTACAACATCAAAGCCAACGGGCAGTTGATGAGGGCGATCGACTACAAGCAGTTGATCGTCACTTACAAGAACGGCGCCGCCGTCCGGCTGGACGAGGTTGCGAACGTCATGGACAGCCTGGAGGACGACAAAAACTTCTCCAAAATCTATGGCGGCGAATACGGCATGGAGGGGACGCGCGGCATCAGCCTGGCGGTGATGCGCCAGCCGGGCAGCAACACCATCGAGGTCACCGACGCCGTGTCGGCGCTGCTGCCTTCCTTCCAGGCGCAACTGCCGCCCTCGGTGAACCTGGCGGTTCGCGGCGACCGGTCCAAGAACATCCGGCAGGCCTTCGAAGATATTCAGTTCACCATGGCGGCCACGCTCGGCCTGGTAATCCTGGTGATCTTCGCGTTCCTCAAGAACGTGCGCGCCACCCTGATCCCCGCTATGGCGCTGCCGTTCTCCATCGTGGGCACGTTCTCCATGATGTACCTGCTGAACTTCAGCCTGAACAACATTTCGATGATGGCGCTCATCCTATCCATCGGGTTCGTGGTGGATGACGCCATCGTGATGCTGGAAAATGTCGTCCGGCACATGGAGCGCGGCGAGACACCGCTCCAGGCGGCGCTGGCGGGCTCGCGCGAGATCGGCTTCACCATCATCTCGATGACGCTGTCGCTGGCCGCGGTCTTCATTCCGATCGTGTTTATGTCCGGCATCCTGGGCCGGCTCTTCCGTGAATTCGCGGTCAGCATCTGCACTGCCATTCTGATATCGGGGATGGTGTCCATCAGCCTGACCCCGATGCTGTGCAGCCGCTTTCTGAAGGATCTGCGGCGGACGGGCCACGGCTTCGTGTACCGGTTCATGGAAGGCATTTTCCAGGGGATGCTGAAGACCTACGCGGTTTCACTGCGGTGGGTGTTGGGACACCGCCCGGTGATGCTGGCCATGTTCGTGGCCGTCCTGGGCACGACCGCATATCTCTACCAGGTGGTTCCCAAAGGCTTCATTCCGGAAACCGACAACGACAACTTCAGCGTGCAGACGGAGGCCGCGCAGGGCACCTCGTATTACCAGATGGTGAAATACCAGGAGCGGGTCTCGTCGATTGTGGTGCAGGATCCGGATGTCGAGAGCTTCTATTCGAGAACGGGCGGCGGCGGTGGTTTTGGGGGCGGCGGCAGCAGCGGGCGGATCATGGTCAATCTCAAGCCGCGGCGGGAACGGGAGGCCTCGGTTGCCGAGGTCGTGAACCGGATGCGTCCCAAGGTGTCGAACATTCCGGGGCTGCGCGTGTTCCTCTCGATCCCACAGGCCATCCGCGTCGGCGGCCGCATGTCGAAGAGCAGTTACGATTACACCCTTTCCGGCCCCGACACGCAGGAACTGTACGCGGAGGCGCCGAAATTCGAACGGGTGGTGAGCCGGATTCCGGGGCTGCTCGACGTTTCGAGCGACCTCCAGATGCGCACCCCGCGCGTCAACATCACCATCGATCGCGACCGCACCGCGGCGCTGAACCTGAACTGGATCGGTATATCCAACACGCTCTACGATGCGTTCGGACCGCGCATGGCCTCCACGATCTACGCGCCCACCAACCAATATCGCGTGCTGCTCGAGATGCTGCCCACCTATCAACAGCACACCGACGGACTGTCCATGGTGTACCTGAAGTCGGAAACGGGCAGCCTGGTGCCGCTGGACGCCGTGGCCAGTCTCAAGACGGACGCCGGCCCGCAGAGCATTCCGCACTCCGGACAGTTGCCGTCGGTAACTATTTCCTTTGGGTTGCGGCCCGGCACATCGCTGGGGCAGGCCACCGAGGCCATTGAAGCGGCGGCCAGAGACAACCTTCCCGCCACCATCACGGGAAGCTTCCAGGGCACGGCGAAAGTATTTCAGGACTCGCTCCAGAACATGGGGATCCTGCTCACCATCGCGATCCTGGTCGTCTACATCGTGCTGGGCGTGTTGTACGAGAGCTACGTGCACCCGCTGACGATTCTGTCGGGCCTCCCGTCCGCCGGTTTCGGAGCGCTGCTCACGCTCCTGATCTTCAAGGTGGAACTCAGTATCTACGCCTTCGTGGGGCTCATCATGCTGATCGGCATCGTGAAGAAGAATGCCATCATGCAGATCGACTTCGCCCTCGAAGTGGAGCGGCGGGAAGGGAAGCCGCCTCGCGAAGCTATCTACGAAGGCTGTCTGATCCGGTTTCGCCCGATCATGATGACCACGATGGCCGCGCTGCTCGGCGGGTTGCCGATCGCGCTCGGCTGGGGATCGGGCGGAGAGGCACGGCGCCCGCTGGGGCTTTCGGTGGTGGGGGGCCTCGCGTTTTCGCAACTCATGACTTTGTATCTGACCCCGGTGGTCTACACGTATATGGCATCGATCGTGCAAAAGTGGCGGGTGTCGCACAGTCCCCGCAAGGCTTTGAAGCCGGTGATGCAGGCGGGAGACTGATCCATGAATATCTCCCGGTCCTTCATCGAACGCCCTATCGCTACCAGCCTGCTGATGGCGGCTATCGCTTTGTTTGGCGGAGTGGCCTACCGCGGCCTGCCGGTCAGCGATCTGCCCAACGTGGACCTGCCCACCCTGCTGGTGACGGCCAGCCTGCCGGGCGCGAGTCCGGAGACGATGGCGGCCGCCGTGGCCACGCCGCTCGAAAACCAGTTCTCGACTATCGCCGGCCTCAGCTCGATGACCTCATCGAATTCGCTCGGCAACACTCAGATCACCCTCGAATTCGATCTGAACCGCAAGCTCGACGGCGCCGCCGTGGACGTGCAGGCCGCCATCACTCAATCCTCGCGCATGCTGCCGCAGGGCATGCCCACGCCCCCGACTTTCACCAAGGTCAACCCGGCTGACCAGCCGATTCTTTACCTGGCGCTCACCTCGCCCACCCTGCCGCTCTGGACGCTCAACGAATATGCGGAGACGCGCATTGCGCAGCGCATTTCGATGATCGGCGGCGTGGCCCAGGTGCAGGTGCTGGGCGCGCAGAAGTACGCCGTGCACGTGCAGATGGATCCCCACGCCATGGCCTCGCGGCAGGTGGGCATCAACGAGGTGGAGAGCTCGCTCAAGAACTGGAACGTGAACCTGCCCACCGGCTCCATCATCGGGCCGCAGCGCGCCTTTACGCTGCAGGCGAGCGGGCAGTTGCTGACGGCGGCGCAATACCGGCCCGTGGTGGTGGCCTATCGCCGCGGTTCTCCGGTGCGCCTGGAGGAGCTCGGCACCATCATCGACAGCGTCGAGGACGATAAAACGGCTTCCTGGTTCTACACCCACAACGGCAATGGACGCGCGATCGTACTGGCGATCCAGCGGCAGCCCGGCACCAACACCATGGAAGTGACCGACGGCGTCAAGAACCTGCTGCCGGTCTTCCGCACGGAGATGCCTCCGTCGGTCCACATGGATATCCTTTACGACCGGTCCGAGACGATTCGCGAATCCTACAGCGACGTGGTCTTCACCATGATTCTGACGTTGGGACTGGTGGTGATGGTGATCTTCCTGTTTCTGCGCAACTTCTCCGCGACCATCATCCCCAGCCTGGCGCTGCCGTTCTCCATCGTGGGCACGTTCGCGGTGATGTACCTGCTCGATTTCAGCCTGGACAATCTGTCCATGATGGCGCTGATTCTCTCCATCGGCTTCGTGGTGGACGACGCCATCGTGATGCTCGAGAACATCGTGCGGCACATCGAAGAGGGCGAGCAGCCGCTGGCGGCGGCGCTCAAGGGCTCGGGCGAGATCGCCTTCACAATTGTCTCCATGACCCTGTCGCTGGCGGCCGTGTTCATCCCCGTGCTGTTCATGGGCGGCGTGCTCGGCCGGCTGTTCAAGGAGTTCGCGGTCACCATTTGCGTGGCCATTCTGATCTCGGGCGTGGTTTCCGTGACGCTCACGCCGATGTTATGCAGCCGGTTTCTGCGTCCGGCCAGCGAGCAAAAGCACGGCTGGTTCTATCGCGTGACCGAGCGGTTTTTCGAGGCGCTGCTGCGCGCCTACGATGTGACCCTGCAATGGGCGCTGCGTTTCCGGCCCGTCACCATGGCGGCCTCCGTGCTGGTGCTGGCGGCGACGCTGTTCATGTTCGTGCGCATTCCGAAAGGCTTCATTCCGGATCAGGATACCGACCAGTTGCAGGTGTATACCGAGGCCGCCCAGGGCACCTCCTACTATCAGATGGTGGAGTACCAGAAGGGCATTGCCGACCTGGTGTCGAAAGATCCGAACGTAGTTTCGCTGATGTCGAGCGTAGGCGGCGCAACGTCGTCCAACCTCGGCGGTCCGAATTACGGCGAGCTGGTGGTGCACCTGAAACCGCGGCACGAGCGGGACATGAGCGTGGACCAGATCATTCAGAGCCTGCGGCCCAAGGTGGCCAATTTCCCGGGAATGAAGGTGTACCTGCAAAACCCGCCCACGATTCGCATCGGCGGCAAGGTCACCAAGAGCTTGTACCAGTTCTCAATGCACTCGCCCGATAAGGCGGAGTTGTACGATGCGGCCGCGAAGATGGAAGAGCAGATCGCGGGAATTCCGGGCGTTGCCGACGTCACTTCAGACGTAGCGGTGCAGACGCCGCAGGTGAACCTGAGCATCGATCGGGACAAAGCCGCGGCCATGCAGATCAACGTGAACCAGATCGAGAACGCGCTCTACGACGCGTACGGCCCGCGCTGGGTATCCACCATTTACGGCTCGGTGAACGAGTACAAGGTTCTGCTGGAACTCGAACCGAAATACCAGGCCGATCCGGCTGCGCTCTCGCTGCTCTACTTCAAAAGCCCGGGCGGCCGCCTGATTCCGCTCGACACGCTGGCGAGCGTCGAAGAGCAAACGGGGCCGCAGACGATCAACCATTACGGGCAGTTGACGTCCGCCACCATCTCCTTCAATCTGCAAAAGGGAGCGTCGCTCGGCTCGGTGGTCGAGTCGATCCAGAACCTGGCTGCCGGCGAGTTGCCGGATACCATCGGCACGCAGTTCCAGGGCGCGGCGGAGGCTTTCCAGAGCTCGCTCGGGAATCTTTGGGTGCTGCTGATCATCGCGATTATGGTGGTCTACATCGTTCTCGGAATCCTGTACGAGAGCTACATCCACCCAATCACGATTCTTTCCGGCCTGCCGTCGGCGGGATTCGGCGCTCTGGCCACCCTGTTCCTGTTCCACATCGACCTGAATATCTACGCGTTCGTCGGGTTGATCATGCTGATCGGCATCGTGGAGAAGAACGCCATCATGCAGATCGATTTCGCTCTGGAAGCCGAGCGGCGGCAGGGCATCTCGCCGGAGCGGGCAATTTATGAAGGCTGCCTGATCCGCTTCCGGCCGATCATGATGACGACCATGGCGGCGCTGCTCGGCGCGGTGCCGATCGCGCTCGGCTACGGCGCCGGTGGGGAGGCGCGGCAGCCGCTCGGCCTGGTGGTTGTGGGCGGATTGCTCTTTTCCCAGCTTGTGACGCTGTACCTGACGCCGGTGTTTTACATATACATGTCGGCGCTGCAGGCGCGCGTTCAGGGCTGGCGCGGCCGCGGGCGGGCGGCCCGGCACGAACCCCTTCCTGCCGCACTGGGCGATTAGCCCTACTCCGCGAACAGGGCGAATTCGGAAAGCAAGGGCGCGGCGGATGCCTGCGTGACGCGGAGGCGCAGCCGCGCCGCCCGCACGGGGCTTTCGAGACGGATCAGACGTTGCGGGCCGATGCTCGTGGCGGTAGCGAGCGGCGCCCACGCGCCCGAATCCCAGCGCTCCACGGCTACGGCATCCACGCGCTGGCCCAGGCGGATCTCCTCCCGCAGGCGGATCGCGTGAAACGTAGCGGGCTGCCTGAGGTCGATGACGGCTTCCGGGGTCAGGGCGGAATCCTCGCTTGCCCAGAACGTACCCGCGCGTCCATCCACCAGGTTGGATGCCGCGAAGCCGCCGCGAGCGCTCGACGCCGACACCTTGGCGCCGGCCGCGAGGCTGCGGGAGAAAGTGGCGCGGCGGTAATCTCCGAACCCCTTGAGCGATGCGATGTCCTCGCCGTTGAGCAGGCCGTCGCGGTTAGGCGGCACGTTGAGCAGGAAATTGGCGCCGCGGCCAACCGATTTGTAGTACAGGTCGATCAACTGTGCCGGGGTCTTGACGCGCGCGTTCTCGCGTTCGTGCCAGAACCAGCCGGGGCGGATGGAGACATCGCATTCGGCGGGCAGCCAGCGGGAACCGTGCCGGTGGCCGGTGGGCGATTCCTTTTCGCGAACGTCGCCCGGCGATGCGGGCCCGCCGTTTGCGGCGACCGGATCGTAGGTGGCCCAGCAGGGGTCGCCCGCGATGCCGCGCTCGTTCCCCACCCAGCGCACGTCCGGCCCCACGTCGCTGAAGATCACTGCGCCGGGCTGCAGCGACCGCACCAGGTCCCAGGTGCGCGGCCAGTCGTAATAGGTGCGCTTGTCGATAGTGCGCTTCTCGCGGGCACCGCCGTAGTAGCCGTCGCCGCCGTTGGCGCCATCGTGCCAGACCTCGAAGATGGGGCCGTACCCGGTCAGCAGTTCGCGCAGTTGGCGACGGTACAGGTCGACGTATTCGGGAGATCCATAGCTGGCGGCATTGCGGTCCCAGGGCGAGAGGTAGACGCCGAACTCGAGCTTGCGGCGCCGCGCGGCCTCGGCGATCTCGCGCACCACATCGCCCTTGCCGTTCCGCCACGTACTTTTGCGGACGGAATGTTCGGTGGTCGCGGTCGGCCACAGGCAGAAACCATCGTGGTGCTTGCAGGTGAGGATCACGCCGCGCATTCCCGCATCGGCGAGTGCGGAAACGATGGCGTCGGCGTCGAACCGGGCAGGCTGAAACAGGTTCGGGTCCTCGTCGCCGTATCCCCACTCCTTATCCGTGAAGGTGTTGATGGTGAAATGCAGAAATGCGGTGGTTTCAAGCGCGTGCCAGTGCAACTGGCGGGCGGATGGAATCGCACCGTAGGGCGCGGGTTCGGCGGCGGCCCGCAAGGCCTGCGGCGCCAGCGCCGCACCCGCGAGCAGGGCTCGTCTGGTAACCATCTGTCTACGATAACCAAGTTTGCCTTTCCGCGCCCTGCGGGTGTGATAGCATGGGCGGAACGGAGGGCTCATGGCTCATCACAGCAGACGCGATTTTCTGAAGACCGGCTTTGCAGCGACAACACTGGCCGGCCTGGGCGGACTTCCGGCACGTGCCGCAAAACAGAGCGCCACCGACTGGGTGACGCTGGGCAGGTCGGGAGTCAAAGTGACCCGCCTGGCGTTTGGAACCGGCACCTTCAGCGGACGTGTGCAGCGGGACCTGGGACAGGAAGGCTTCAATCGCCTGGTGCGCCACGCTTATGACAACGGCATCCGCTTCTTCGAAACCGCCGAATCGTACCGCGGCATGGGGCAGATGCTGAGCGTCGCGCTCAAGGGCCTGCCGCGCGACAGCTACCGGATCATGACCAAGATGACGGTGCAGCCGACCACGGACGTCAACGCCAAGATCGAGCAGTTCCGCCAGGACATGAATACCGATTACTTCGACATCCTGCTGATGCACTGCGTGCGGAGCCCGGAGTGGCCGAAGGAGCTCGAGCCGGTTGAAGATGGATTCTCTGAAGCCAAGGCGAAGAAGATCCTTCATTGCCACGGCGCCTCCGTTCACGGACTGCCTGCGCTGCGCGCGTTTCCGGGCAACAAGTGGCTCGACATCGCCATGATCCGCATGAACCACAACGGGACCAAAATGGACTCGGAGAACATGCGGGACAGCAACGAGCGCGGCGTCGTTGACGAGGTAGTGGCGCACACCAAGAAGGTGCACGGCGAGGGCATGGGCGTGATCAGCATGAAACTTGCCGGGGAAGGCCAGTTCACCACCCGCGAAGATCGCCAGGCGGCCCTGAAGTTCGCGTTCGGCACCAAGGCCGTCGATTCGGTGACGATCGGTTACAAGAGCACCGCCGAAATCGACGAGGCCATCGAAAACCTGAACCTGGCGCTGAACGGGTAAGCCGACCGTAGGGGAACAAGATCGCGAGGAATCCGTATCCACTTATGGAGGCCTCATGATCGTTACGACGACACCCAGTATTGAAGGCAGGCGCATTCGCGAATATCGCGGAATCGTGACCGGCGAAGCGATTCTGGGCGCCAATATTTTCAAAGACCTGTTCGCGGGAATCCGCGACATTGTGGGCGGCCGTTCCGCCTCCTACGAGAAGGAACTCCGGACGGCGCGCGAAACGGCCATGGCGGAATTGATTGAAAACGCGCAGGCGCTGGGAGCCAGCGCGGTGGTAGGAGTCGATCTCGACTACGAAGTGCTGGGCCAGCACAACGGCATGCTGATGGTCAGCATCAGCGGTACCGCCGTGATTCTCGAGTAGCGATCTCGCGCAAGTTACAGCAGCAGGCTTTCGATGCGGTGGGCGTGCACCATGTTTTCGCACTGCGACCAGGCGAAGACCGTGAAGCGGCCATCCTGCGAGGCGACAAGCGCCACGGCATCGTGCTGGTCGCGGATGAACTGTGCCGCCGAAAGGTGACGCGTTCCTCCGAGTTGGCCCGGCTCTATCACTTCCGCCCTTGCGCCCTCTACCGGCTCGGTGAGGATGATTTCGCCGATCTGCGGGGACCTGGCGCGGCGTACAATCTTGGCGCCGAACGCAAGCACGTCGTACGTGTCGGTGATGACCGTGGCGCCATCGACGGCTGTGAGGCCGGCAACCCCGTCCACCGCCCGGCGGAGGGCATCCATCCAGCCGGGCTCCGGGTCCGAGGCGGAGCGGTCCTGTATGAGCTCGGCCAACGCGGAGAACGGCGGCGCGAGCGAATACATGACCGGCTGCACCACCGATTCCCGCCACCGCTCCGTGTTCGCCGGAACCACGAGCAGGGAGCCGCCGCGGCCATGCGCGCGCATCGACACCGCCAGTTGGATGAGGACGCTCACCCACCCGGCGGAGGCGTGCTGGCTTTCGAATCCCAACAGGGACGTCAACAGGTCCGGACAGTCGGGCAGGCGCGCCGACTGTTCGTCGATCATCTTGACCTCGTCGCCCTGAAGAACGGCGACATTCACGAACTTTTTGGATTCGTCTCCGCGGCTGTGCTTCACCACCAGAAGGCCGGGCGCAATCACCTCGAGTACCAGGCAAAAGGGCGGCAGGTTGCGCGTGGCGCCCCACACCGAGAGTTGCCCGTCTTCCCGCCACACGCCAAGATGGATTCCCGGGCGCACCACCGCCGGCCCGAGCCGGGTGAGCGGTTGAGCGGCCAGGGGTAGCTTGCGCTCGAAGGTGAGCGGCCATTTTACTTCGTCCTTCGAAACGAAGGCGAGGGAGATAGCCGGCATGTAGCCTTCCTCGCGGCGAAGGCTGGCCCAGAATGCCGCTTCGATGATGGCTTCGATTGCCGCGATGTCCGGCAACTCCGCGGGCTTCCTGCCCGGCTGGCTCGATGCGGCCGCCCGATGGCTCGTGAAATGAGCCAGGATGCGTCCGGCGGCCGCCCGCGCCGCGGGGTACGAGGACTGTGTCATCGAGTAACTCCGGAACGTCGATGCGGAACGCTGTTTGGCATGCTCATCCTAATTTAGTACGGGATGCGTGCGCTCACCGGGCGGGGGCCGTTCTAAGCTCCAGTTATTCGGGCCTGACTCGCGATTTATTCTTGCGTTGCGGCGCAAAATACCGGAAACTATTCAGGACTGGGCGGTCCTACCGAGGTAGAACCTTGTGGGTAACAGAAAACTTCGAGTACTAGAACCGATCATTGGGGAGGAAAGATACCGATGAGAGTAATGCGATGGCTGTTTGTGCCGGCCTTGTTATTCGTTGCATTTGCGCAGGATGTTCTGACGAATGAAGCCATTGTGAAGATGGCGAAGTCCGGTCTTGGCGAGTCCCTCATCCTCAGCATGGTTCAGAACCAGCCCGGCAAATACACCTTGACACCCGACGAACTGGTGAAGCTCAAGGAGGCGGGAGTTTCGGAGAAGGTTCTGGCCGCGATGGTCGCGAAAGGGTCGGGCGGCGCGAGCCCGTCCGCCGCGCCGGCACCCGCCGCTGCACCGGCGGCCAACCCCGATGTTCCTCAAGGGCTTGAAATCGGGGTGTATTACAAGAAGGGCGACGCCTGGGAGGAAATGCTGCCGGAGGTCGTTAACTGGAAGACCGGCGGGGTGCTCAAGCATTTTGCCACCGCGGGTGTAGTTAAGGGGGATGTGAACGGGAACATTCAGGGACCCCATAGCCGAAATTCCGTTAAGTCGCCGATCGAGGTACTAATCTACGCGCGCGAGGGAGTTGCGATCACCGAATATCAGCTCATCCATCTGCGTGAGAACCAGGATTACCGCGAGTTTCGCACCATCACCGGTGGCGTCATGCACGAATCGGGCGGCGCGACGCGCGACCTGGTTCCCTTCGAAGGCAAGAAGATCGCCACCCGCATGTATAAGGTGGTGCTGCCGAGCCTGGGAGCCGGGGAATACGGATTTCTACCTCCCGAGGCGGTGAGTCTGTCGAAGGGCGCCTCTATCGGCAAGATGCATACGTTTCGTTTGATCGAATAACTTACGCGGCGGAGCCCGCCAGGGTAAGTGGGGCTACCGCCGCCGTCTATCGTTTTTTTCGCGCTACCACGCGCACGCGCCGGGTCTCGGAGATGGCGCCGGGCGTAAATGCGTCGTTGACGATTTCCGCCTGCTCCTGCTGGTGGCGCTTGCCGGATCCGGTGGCTGGGCTGGCGCTTTCCGCGCGGCCGACGTACCGCATGACGCGATTGCCGGGTGCGAGCAGGGGCTCGAAGTATTCACGCACGTACCGCCACGGTCCCATGTTGCGAGGCTCTTCCTGCGCCCACACGATCTCCGCGGAGTCGGGATACGCGGCGAGAATTTCCGCCGCCTGCGCGGCCGCAAACGGGTAGATCTGCTCCAGGCGGATCACCGCCACGTGTTCGGCCTTGCGCTCTTCGCGGGCTGCCAGAAGGTCGTAGTAGACCTTGCCGGAGCAGAACACGATGCGCGTCACCTGGGCCGGGTCCACCGTATCGCCCAGCAGTTCCATGAAGCCGCCGGTGGTGAAGTCCTCCACGCGCGAAACCGCCCGTGGATGGCGCAGCAGGCTCTTCGGCGTGAAGACGATGAGCGGCTTGCGCATGCCCCGGCGGTCGTGGCCGCCGTACATCTGGCGGCGCAGCAGATGGAAGTACTGTGCCGGAGTGGTGACGTTCGCCACCAGCATGTTGTTCTCGGCGCACAACGTCAGGAAGCGCTCGATGCGCGCGCTCGAATGTTCCGGCCCCTGTCCTTCGAAACCGTGCGGCAGCAGCAGCACCAGCCCGCTCGGCTGCCCCCACTTGGATTCGGCGCAGGTGATGAACTGGTCGATCATGATCTGCGCGCCGTTGGCGAAGTCGCCGAACTGCGCTTCCCAGATGCACCAGCGTCAGCGGGTCCGCCACGCTGTAGCCGAATTCGAAGCCCAGGACCGCGTACTCGCTGAGCGAGCTGTCGTAGACGTCGAAGCGCGCCTGGTCCGGCGAGATGTGCTGCATCGGGATGTAGCGTCGGCTGGTCTCCGAATCGTAGAAAGCGAGATGGCGCTGGCTGAAGGTGCCGCGTCCGCGAGTCCTGCCCGCTCAGCCGCACCGGCGTGCCCTCCAGCACGAGGCTTCCGAATGCCAGCGCTTCGGCGTAGGCCCAGTCGATGGGCGCCGCTTTGGCGATGACCTCGCGCCGGCGTTCCACGAAGCCGCGCAGCTTGGGATGCAGGTGGAAATTTTCCGGAAACTGAGTGATGCCGCGAACCACGCGTTCGACCACCTGGTGGTTCACCGCAGTGCGCGGGCAGAAGCCGCCCACATCCTCGGTCGGAACCGCGCTCAACTCCTGCAGTTCGTAGCGCTCGGCGCGCTCCTGCACGGCATCGTAGGCCTCCGAGAGTTGCGCCGAAAATCCCTTGCGCATGGCGGCCACTTCATCGGCGAAGAGCACGCCTTCGCGCACCAGCCTCTCGGCGTACATTTTGGCCACCGACGGGTGGGCCTTGATCTTGCGATAGAGAATCGGCTGGGTGTAGCTGGGATCGTCGCCTTCGTTGTGGCCGTGGCGGCGGTAGCAGATCATGTCGATCACCACGTCGGTCTTGAACCGCTGGCGGTAATCGAAGGCGATCTGCACCACGCGGATGGCGGCCTCGGGATCGTCGCCGTTGACATGGAAGATCGGCGCCTGCACGCCGCGGGCGACGTCGGTCGAATAAGGCGTCGAGCGCGATTCGTCGGGCAGCGTAGTGAATCCGATCTGGTTGTTGATGATCAGGTGCAGGGTGCCGCCGGTGGAGTAGCCGTCGAGCTGCGAAAGGTTCAGCGTTTCGGCCACCACGCCCTGGCCGGCGAAAGCCGCGTCGCCGTGCACCAGGACCGGAATCACGCGCTCGCGGGCCGTGTCGCCCAGCCGGTCCTGCTTGGGACGGACGATGCCCTCCACCACCGGATCGACGGCTTCGAGGTGGCTCGGATTCGGGGAGACCGAGACGATCACTTCGCGGCCGCTCTCCGTCGTGCGCACGGCCTGCGCGCCCAGGTGGTACTTGACGTCGCCCGACCCCTGCGTGCTCGACGGGTCGATGTCGCCTTCGAATTCCGAGAAGATCTGCTTGACGTCCTTGCCCACCACGTTGGCCAGAATGTTCAGCCGGCCGCGATGCGCCATGCCGATCACGATCTCGTGCACGTTGTTTTCGCCGGCGCGTTCCAGAATCTCCTCCAGGATGGCCATCGCCGCTTCGCCGCCTTCGAGCGCGAAGCGTTTCTGCCCGACGAAGCGGGAGTGCAGGAAGTGCTCGAACTCCTCGGCCGCGATCAGGTTGCGCAGAATGCGCACGCGGGTTTCGCGGTCGAGCGGCCAACTGTTGGCGGCCGGCTCCATGCGCTGCTGAAGCCAGCGCTTCTGCTCCGGCACCTGGATGTTCATGTACTCGCAGCCGATTTTGCCGCAGTAGGTCTGGCGCAGGGTCTCGAGAATCTCGCGCAGGGTGGCCACCGGCCGCGGCCCGCCTTCGCCGATCGCCTCGCCGAGCGACCCGGTGAGGAACTCACGATCCAGGTCCCAGATGGTGAGTCCGTAGGTTTCCGGATCGAGTTCGGCGTGGTAGCTGGGCTCGACGCCGAGCGGGTCCAGGTCGGCGATGAGGTGGCCGCGCACACGGTAGGCGTTGATCATCTGCATGATCCCCGCTTCCTTGGCGATTTCCGCGTAGCGCGCGGCGGTTAGGCCGGGAAGCTGGGGCTGCCGGTCGCTCGTCCAGCGTACGGGCTGGTGCGGCATCCGAAGGTTTTCGAACACCTCTTCGAAGAAGCCGTCGCCGCCGTCCAGCAGGTCCTGCACCTTGCCCAGGAACGCGCCCGATTCCGCGCCTTGAATGATGCGGTGGTCGTAGGTGCAGGTGAGGGTCATCACCTTGCTGATGCCGAGCACGGCGCGCGTCTCTTCGGCGGCGCCGCGATATTCGGCGGGGTAGTCGATAGCGCCCGCCGCGAGGATTGCGCCCTGTCCCGGCATCAGGCGCGGGTTGGAGGCCATGGTGCCTACGGTCCCCGGATTGGTCAGGGAGATGGTGGTGCCCTGGAAGTCGGCGGGGGTGATCTTGCCGTTTCGCGCGCGGGCCACCAGGTCGTCGAAGGCCGAGAGGTACTCCTGGAAATTTAGCGCTCCGGCATTCTTGATGTTCGGCACCATCAGGCTGCGCGCGCCGTCCCTGCCGGCCACGTCCACCGCGATTCCGAGGTGGATCTGCGGGCTGACCGCGCGGAACGGCTGGCCGTCTTTCTCGGCGTAGGAATGGTTGAGGGCGGGCTGCTCTTCGAGGGCTTTGACGATCGCCCAGCCGATCAGGTGGGTGAAAGAAACCTTGCTGCCGCCGACCAGGCTGCGGTGCTGGTTGATCATGCGGCGGTTCTCGTCCATCACCTTTACGGCGATCGTGCGCTGCGACGTGGCGAGGGGGATGGATACGGAGGCCGCCATGTTGCCCGCGATTCGCGCGGCGGCCCCGCGCAAGGGCTGCAAGGCGACGCCGTCGGGCGGTTCGGGTACGGGCGCGGCGAGGGCGGCGGGTGCAGCGGCGGGCTCGGCGGGCGGCCCGGCAGGAGCGGCTGCAGCGGAGGGCGTGGACCCTCCGTTGCCCTCGAAAACGTGCTTCCAACTCTCATCCACCGTGCTGCGGTCGTGCAGGTACTGCCGGTACAGCTCGTCTTCCAGCCAACTGTTAATTCCCATGTTTGGATCGGTTTTCGCGGACATCCGAGTGGAGTGCTTTCTCTTTATATGATACCGTGGCAGGCGCATGCCTCCGCCGCTCCGGACTCCCCGCCTGGTCCTGCGCCGCTGGCGCGAGACCTACCGCGCGCCGTTCGCTCGCATGAACGCCGACCCGCGCGTGATGGAGCACTTTCCCGCCTGCCTCACCGAAGCGGAGAGCAACCTCGCCGCCGGGCGCATCGAGGCGCATTTCGAGTTGCACGGCTTCGGCCTGTTTGCCGCCGAGTTGCGCGAGACCGGCGACTTCACCGGCTTTATCGGCCTCGCAGTACCCGCGTTCGAAGCCCATTTCACGCCCAGCGTGGAGATCGGCTGGCGTCTTGCGCCGGAGTACTGGAATCGAGGCCTGGCCACGGAAGGCGCGCGCGCCGTGCTGCGCTACGCGTTCGATGAGTTGCGGCTGCCGGAGATCGTATCCTTCACCGTGCCGGCGAACCTGCCCTCGCGGCGGGTAATGGAGAAAATCGGACTGACGCACGATCCGGCCGACGATTTCGATCACCCGCGACTCCCCGAAGGGCATCCGCTGCGGCGACACGTTTTGTACCGGATCCGGCGTCCGTCAGCGGACTGAGGCGCGCGGCATGCCCTCTTCGAGCGGGTTCGGCAGATTGCGTTCGGCGTAGTATCCCGGCCGCACGCGCTCCACGATCTGCGCCACCGAGCGGTCCAGGACGCGGAAATAGGGCTGCGGGTTGAGTCCGATCCAGAAGGCCCAGACGATCAGCGGCGCGAACACGGCGCGCTCGCGCCATGTGAGGTCGTGCAAGCCGCGGTTCTTCTCGCGCACTTCGCCGAGCATCGTTCGTTGGAACAGCCACAGCAGGTAAGCGGCGCCCAACGCGATGCCTACCGCGCACCAGAAGGCCCACACTTTCGACATCTGGAACGCCCCGCTCAGAATGGTGATTTCGCCGATGAACCCGTTCAACGGCGGAATGCCCATGGAACTGAGCGCGGCGATGCCGAATACCAGGGTGAAGACCGGCATGACTTTCATGAGACCGCCGTATTCGGAGATCTCGCGCGTGTGGCGCCGTTCGTAGACCACGCCCACGATGAGGAAGAGCATTCCGGTGGAGATGCCGTGGTTGATCTGCTGGATGATGGAACCCGCGATCCCAGCCGGGTTCAGCGCGATAATGCCGAGCGTGCAGAAGCCGAGGTGGCTCACCGAAGAATAGGCCACCAGTTTCTTCCAGTCCTTCTGCATCAGCGAGGCGAGCGCCCCGTAGACGATCCCGATAATCGAGAGCACCGCCACGATGGTGATCACGGTGTGGTTGCGGGCTGCGTCCGGGAGCAGGGGCAGGGAGAAGCGCAGGAACCCGTAGGTCCCCATCTTCAGCAGGACGCTGGCCAGGATCACCGAACCGGCCGTGGGAGCCTCTACGTGCGCGTCGGGCAGCCAGGTGTGGAACGGCCACATCGGCACCTTTACGGCGAAGCCGATGAAGAAGGCCCAGAACACCCACCACTGCACGCCGGGGGAAAGTTGCAGGCGCATCAGGTCGGTGATATCGAAGCTGTAGCTCTGGAATTGCGTGTAGTAGCGGGAATAGAGAACCAGAATGCCGAGCAGCATCAGCACCGAGCCGATGAGCGTATAAATCATGAACTTGATGGCCGCATAGACGCGCCGGGGACCGCCCCAGATGCCGATGATGAAGTACATCGGAACCAGCACCGTTTCCCAGAAGACGAAGAACAGCAGGAAATCGCGGGCCATGAAGACGCCCAGCATGCCGGTCTGAAGCAGCAGGAAGAAGGCGTAGTATTCCTTCAGGCGGTCCTTGACGGAGGTCCAACTCGAAAGAATCGCCAGGAAGCCCAGCAGCGTCGTGAGCATGACGAGCAGCAGCCCGAACCCGTCGATGCCGATATGGTAGGACGCGCCGATGGACGGAATCCAGGGCGCCCTTTCCACAAACTGGAAGTCCTGCGTGCGGTCGAAACGGTACACCAGGGGGAGCGACACCAGGAAGCCCGCAAAAGAGGCGATATTCGCCCACCATTTGATGGCGCGATCATTCGATGACGGAATGAACAGCAACACCAGGAGCCCAAACAGAGGCGTGAAAAGGACAATTGAGAGGATATGGTCCATAATTGGCTGCTATGGATTAGCCCCTCATGGTAGCACCTGTTCGGCCGGACGCGCCCTGCGTCTTTTTTGCCCGGCGGCGCGTATACCGGAGTGCGGATATGACCTTGGAAACGGCCCTCCAGAATGCGCTGGCGGATATGGAACAGGACGACACCGTAGGGATCCGCCGGCTGGACGCCGACGCGATTGCGAGCGCGGTGGAACAGTACCGGCATCGCCTTTTCCGTTACCTTTACCGGCTGGTCCGGGATGAAGCCGCCGCCGAAGACCTGTTTCAGCAGACGTGGTTGAACGTGGTGCGCGAAATCGGCCGCTATAACGGGCGCAGCTCCTTCGGGACATGGCTTTTTGCCATAGCCCACAACGCCGCCATGGACCGCCTGCGGCGGAAGGGCGCCGAGCCGCTCGAGGAAGCGGCAGTGGCAGATGCCGGCGCGCCGGACGGGTATTCCGCGGCCGTGGAAGCGGAGCGGCATGCCATTCTGGACCGGGCGGTTTCGACGCTGCCGGCTGCGTACCGGGAGGTCCTCACGCTGCGATTCGAGGAAGGTATGAAGCTCGAGGAGATTGCCGATGTGACCGGGGCGCCGCTTTCGACCGTGAAAAGCCGCTTGCAGCGGGCGCTCGAGGGCGCCCGCCAAGCCATGGCCGGAAAGTGGCGGAAGGAAGACCTGTTATGAAATGCGATCCGGAAATCGTGGCGCTGCTTGCCACCAGCGCTGCCGGGGCGCTGGAGCCGGAGGATGAACGGCGGCTTCGCGAGCACGTCCGCAACTGCCCGGCGTGCGCCGGGGCGCTGCGCGAATTCGCTGCAATCGTAGCCGATCTCCCGGGTTTGCCGGTCCCGCAGGCTCGACCCGATTTGACAAAACAAACCCAAATGCTGCTTGCGGCCGAGCTCGCGGCGCGCGCCGATCAGCGCCAAGCTGCAGTATTGGCGGGAGTTGCGGGCCTTTGCGGCGGGGCCGCCGCGCTCTCGGCCGTATACCTGTGGTCGCTATGGAGCGGGGCTGGAACCTGGGCGTGGTTGCTGTGGTGGATCCTGCCGCCGACCGTGATTGCGCCCGCCGCCGCGGCACTGCAGCGGTCCCGGCAGGGAAGGAGGACCGCATGATGGAGGAGCGCAAGAGCGTCATTCCGACCGTAGCGTGGGTTATCGCCGGCGTTGCCTTCGTCCTGGCCTTTTTCTTCTTCAGCCTGCTCGCTGTTCGAGGGCGGGCGCCGGCGCCGGTCGTCATCTTTTTGCCCATCCTCATTGCCTCGCTAACGGCAACCTGGGTAGTGCTCACCGGCTATGTCTACGGCGACGCCAAGCGGCGCGGCATGCGATATGTGATGTGGACCTGGCTGGCGGTTCTGGTGCCGAACGGGCTCGGCATCATGTTGTATTTCATCATGCGCGACCCGATGCCCGTGTTTTGCGCCCGGTGCGGCGGTAGCATGGGCCGGGATTTCGCCTTCTGCCCGCGCTGCGGTTTCGGCGTGGCTCCCGCCTGCCCGTCCTGCCAGCGCGTCAGCCAGCCTGGCTGGACACATTGCGCCTACTGCGGGACCAAGCTAAGTTGAACCTGTTTACCGACTTACGGAAATAATCGTCCACACCTCGCCGGTGGCCGTCCGGATTTCCTGCCAGCCGCCGAGGCTTCGATTCTCGAGCGCAGCGGCGACGGCGTCAGTAAAGGTAAGCCCGCCGTGGGGATCTCCCACCACAACGCCACTCGGCAGAGCGCGTGCTTCTTGCACAGTCGTAACCCGGGTGACGATGCTGGTAATGTCCACGGCGACCGTAGTGCTGGGTGAGGGGCCCAAGGAATTCATAACCCTATTTTCCGCTGCCGGGCACCAACATGAAAGAGTCTCAATGCGGGGCAATGTGCGATTCAACGCGTCCGGAATTGCGCCACCCGCGCGTGGTGTTAAGCTAATCACCGGAGAGCATCATGATCATCGGCGTACCCAAGGAAATCAAGGACCACGAGACCCGGGTGGGTCTGGTCCCGAGCGGCGTAAGCGCGCTGCGCGAGGCGGGCCACGACGTCATTGTCGAGACACTTGCGGGGGAGGGAAGCTCGCTCACCGACCGCGAATACATGCAGGCCGGCGCGCACATCGAAGCGAGCGCGGCCGAGGTCTGGCGCAAGGCGGACCTGGTGGTCAAGGTCAAGGAGCCGCAATCGGGCGAATACCCGTACTTCCGGGCGGGCCTCACCTTGTTCACCTACCTGCACCTGGCGCCCCTGCCCGAATTGACCGAGCGCCTGCTGCAAGCCAAGGTGAACGGCGTGGCCTACGAGACCATCGTGGAGGCGGACGGGTCGCTGCCGCTGTTGACACCAATGAGCGAAGTGGCGGGACGCATGGCGGTGCAGGTGGGCGCGCAATACCTGGAGCGGCCCAACGGCGGCCGGGGTATTCTTCTCGGCGGTGTGCCCGGAGTGGCGCCGGCGAACGTGGTGATCCTGGGGGGCGGCATCGTGGGAACGAACGCGGCCAAGATGGCACTCGGGCTTGGCGCCCACGTGGTGATGATCGATCGGAACCTGAACCGCCTGCGCGCGCTCGATGACATTTTCAACGGGCAGATGGTCACGCTGGCGTCGAACACCTGGACCATCGGGGAGAACCTGAAGACGGCGGACCTGGTGGTGGGCGCGGTGCTGATTCCGGGCGCCTCGGCGCCGAAGCTGGTGCGGCGCGAAATGATCGCCACCATGAAGCGCGGGGCCGTGGTGGTGGACGTGGCCATCGACCAGGGCGGCTGCTTCGAGACGTCGCATGCCACTACCCACACCGAACCGATTTACTTCGTGGACGGCGTGCTGCACTACTGCGTCTCCAACATGCCGGCGGCGGTGCCCCACACCTCCACCTTCGCGCTGACCAATGCGACGTTCCCTTACCTGCTGGAACTGGCCAATCACGGCCTGGAGGGTGCGTGCGACCGTCATTCCGCGCTGCGCGAGGGTGTAAACACCTATAACGGCTACGTTACGCACAGCGGCGTGGCCGAATCGCAAGGCCGGCAGTGGCGTCAGCTCGCCCGGGTGGAGTAAGCTCCATTACATGCCGACCGCGGAGCAGATGGAGGCGGGACGCCTTCCGCTGACCGCCCTCAGCGAAGAGGAGCGGTTTTTCCAGAGCACGGTGCGCAAGTTCGCACGGGAGCAGATCCGGCCCCACGTCCGGGAAATGGACGAGGCCGGCGTCTTCCGCAAAGACATCATCTCCCAGTTCTTCGAAATGGGCCTGATGGCGATCGAAATCCCGGAGGAGTTCGGGGGGCAGGGCGGAAGCTTTTTCCAGGCGATCCTGGCGGTGGAGGAGCTTTCCGCGGTGGATCCCTCGGCGGGTGTGATCGTGGATGTGCAGAACACCATCTGCAACAACGCCCTGCTGCGCTGGGCCACTCCCGAACAGAAGGCCAAGTACCTGCCGCGCCTGGCCGGGAACACGGTCGCTTCCTATGCGCTCAGCGAAGCCGGTTCCGGCTCGGATGCGTTTGCCATGGCTACGCGCGCCCAGGATGCCGGCGACCACTTCCTGCTCACCGGGCGCAAACTGTGGATCACGAACGCTGCCGAAGCGGGTTTTTTCCTGCTGTTTGCCAACGCCAGGCCCGACGCCGGGTATCGGGGGGTCACCGCATTCCTGATCGAGCGGAATTTCCCGGGATTTCAGGTGGGGAAGAAGGAAGACAAGCTCGGGCTGCGGGCGTCGTCCACCTGCGAACTGGTTTTGGATAATTGCCGGGTACCGCGCGAAAACGTGATGGGCGAGGTGGGGCAGGGCTACAAAATCGCCATTGAGACGCTGAACGAGGGGCGGATCGCTATCGGGGCGCAGATGATCGGTCTTGCCCGAGGCGCTCTCGAGCACGCCACTGCGTATGCCAGGGAGCGGAAGCAGTTCGGCAAGGCGATCGCGGAGTTTCAAGCCGTTCAGTTCGAACTGGCGCGGATGGCGGTGGAAGTGGAGGCCGCCCGGCTGCTGGTTTACAACGCCGCGCGCCTGCGCGACGCCGGCATGCCATTTCTGGCAGAGGCTGCGATGGCCAAGTACTACAGCTCGGAAATCGCTGAAAAGGCGGCATCTACGGCCATCGAGGTACATGGCGGCGTGGGCATCACCAAGGATTACCCCGTGGAGAAGCTGTACCGCGACGCCAAAATCGGCCGAATCTACGAAGGCACCAGCAACATCCAGTTGCTTACCATCGCGAAGAAACTGTTAGGCAAGTAAGCCCGTCTCACCAATGAGGATAATGATGCGTGGAATCGTTCTTTCCGCCCTTCTAGCGGCTGTTTCCCTGCCCGTCTGGGCCGCCAACGAGCTGAAACCGGAAGAAATCATCCAGAAGTTCGCCGCCAAAGAAGCCGAGTTCGCCGAGGCGCGGAACAATTACACCTACCGCCAGACGGTGAAACTGGAAGAACTGGACGCCAGCGGCAATCCCACGGGCGGCAAATGGGACCTGGTGGAGGACATCATCTTTTCGCCGGAAGGCAAGCGCGTGGAGAAGGTGGTTTACGCTCCCGTGCAGACGCTGCGGAACATCCTGCTGACCCCGGAGGACGAGGCCGACCTGCGCAATGTTCAGCCGTTCGTGCTGACGACCGCGGAGATTCCCGAGTACGACATCAACTACCTGGGCCGGGAGAAGATCGACGAAATCGGCTGCTATGTTTTCTCCGTCAAGCCCAAGAAGATGGTGCAGGGCAAGCGGTACTTCGAAGGCCAGATCTGGGTGGACGACCGGGACCTTCAGATCGTCAAGACCTACGGCAAGGGCGTGGGCGTGATCAAGAAGAGCTCCGATAACCAGTTCCCGAAGTTCGAGACGTATCGCGAGCAGATCGACGGCAAGTATTGGTTCCCCACTTATACACGCGCCGACGACACGCTGCACTTCAAGACCAACGACCAGCGCATCCGCATGACGGTGAAGTATCAGGACTACAAGAAATACGAGGGCAAGTCCACGATCCGTTACGGCGATGTGGTGGAGAACGAAACCACTCCGCCGCCGCCCGGCAAGAAGCAGTAGGCGCAGGAGCACCACCGAGCAGGCTGGCGGATTGTCCACACGCACTGGGCATTCCACCGGCCGCAACTCGCGGAGAGCGCTGGATAGTCCGTCGCGCCTCGAAGTGTGCGCAGCGACGGGCGCCCTTTGCAACCCGGGCCGCAGTGTGAAATGGTTTGAGGAGCCATGTCACGATGGAAAACTGCCCTTTGCGCGTTCGCGTGCGCGTTTGCGCTGCTGCTGCCGGCCTCCGCCATGACCGTCGAGGAGCGCCGCCAATATCTGGAAAAGCTTCAGCAGATACTGCCCGACGTGCCCTCATTCCGCGAATGGTTGCGGACCAGCGGCGAGTTGCCGCCCGATTTTGACGCATTGCCGCGGGTCAACGGCCTGCCCGATCCGCTCAAATTCCTGGATGGGCTGAAGGTGCGCACTCCGCAGGACTGGAGACGCCGCCGCGCCGAAATCCGCCAACTGTTTGAGAAATACCAGTTGGGCACGTTCCCGCCCAAACCGAAGCTGGATCGAGCCGTGGTGCTCGACGAGACGCGCGGCAGCGGCTACCTGGTGCGCAATCTGCGCCTCGAGTTCGGCCCGCAGAGCAAGGGCTCCCTGCGCGTGCAGGTAATGATTCCGGATGGCAAGGGTCCGTTCCCGGCGCTGATCAGCCCGAACCTGGCGGGCTGGTCGCCGGCCCTGCTGCGGCGCCGGTATATCTCCGCCGGATACGCCGGCAACGACGGCATGGACGACGCCGCCGCGCTCGCCCAACTTTACCCTGACTACGACTTCGCGCTGCTGCCGCGCCGCGCCTGGGCGGCCGGCCTGGTGCTGGATTATTTGGAGACGCTGCCCCAGGCCGACATGAAGCGCGTCGGCATGTTCGGTTATTCGCGCGACGGCAAGATGGCCGCGACCGCCGCCGCCATGGACGAGCGCATCGCCGCCGTGATCGCCGGCAGCACCGGAGTGGGCGGCGTGCTGCCGTGGCGCTCGGCGGGCGAGCGCGGATTTGGCGAGGGCGTCGAAAGCACTACGCGCAGCTTTCCCACCTGGTTCGTGCCCCGCCTGCGTTTCTTCGCCGGCCGGGAAGACCGCCTGCCTATCGACGCGAACCTGCTGGTGGCGATGGTGGCGCCGCGCGCCATGCTCATGGAGTACGGTCTCAACGACGAGGTTTCCAACGTCTGGGGCGACGAGCAGTCTTACGCTTCCGCGCTGAAGGTCTACCAACTGCTCGGCCAGCCCTCCAGGCTCGGCCTGCTGCGCGTCCCCGGCTTTCACGGCGCCAACGATCAGGAAGCCTGCCTGGATTGGCTGGACATCCAGTTCGGGCGATCCTCGCGCGTCTGGACCAACGATCGGCTGTTCCCCTGGGATTACGAGAAATGGCGCGCCAAGCCTGGGACTGCGATAAACCCGAGCGCTTCCCCGCGCCCCGTTAGCCTCACGGCTGCATCGACGGCCGAGTGGGAGAAGAAGAGCGCGTGCGATTCGCCAATCGGTGGAGTGGATGTTGGGCGAGGAGCCGCCCAGAATGCCGCCCGCCGCGGGCCGGGGCGGGGCGGCCGGGGCACGGCGGGCCGGGGCGCGGCGGGCCGGGGCGCACCCGCACCACAAGCGGCTCGCGGCAATCCGGGACAGACCACGCCCGACCTGGTGGCCTGGGTGATTCAGCGCGGCGGCAATTCGTTCGGGTGGCTGGAGCCCGAGAAGAGTCAGACGGCGTCCCGCCCCATCAGCTTCGGCTACAACGTCCGCGGGAACCTCTACTATCCCGCCGGAACGCCCGAGGGCGCGCGGCTGCCGACGGTGATCTGGCTGCACGGCTACAGCTATCCGCTCGGCTACATGTGGGTCTATCACAACGATCTGCATCCGATCCTGGCGCTGGTTCGCGCCGGCTATGCCGTTCTGGCGTACGACCAGAGCGGGTTCGGCAGCCGGATGAGCGAGTCCGGCCCGTTCTACGACCGGTATCCGCGGTGGTCGCACATGGGCCGGCTGGTGGAAGACGCCCGCGCCGCCATAGACGCGCTCGAAAAGGACGCGCTGGTGGATCCCGAGCGTATCTACCTGTTCGGCTATTCCCTGGGCGGGACGGTGGGCATCTACACGGCGGCGCTAGACGCGCGCGTCAAGGGGCTGGTCTCCATCTGCGGTTTCACGCCGATGCGCAGCAGCGCCGAATCGATCGCGCGCGACAGCCGGGAGCACGGCCTGATTCCGCGGCTGGGCTTGTTCGCCGGCCACGAAGCGGAAATCCCGTACGATTTCGACGACCTGCTGGCAACGATCGCGCCGCGGCCGGCGCTGGTGGTGCAGCCGCAGTTAGATCGCGACGCGAATCCAAACGATGTGCGCGCCGCCATTGAACGGGCCCGCAAGATCTACGGCCTGTACGGCGCAGGCGCGAAATTAGCTCTCGAGGAGCCCTGGGACTACAACCGCCTTCCCAACGGTACGCAGGACGAGATCGTGAAGTGGATGGCGGCGAATTTTGTGAACGCGAGGTAGATGCGATGTCTTGCCGGTACTTTGTCGTTTCCGCATTGTTGGTCCTGCCGGTTGTGGCTTTGGCCCAAAACAGCTTCGATCCCGCGATTTTCAAATCGCCGCCAGCCGCGTACCGCGGGCACGCGATGTGGAACTTCAACCTGGCCACGCTGAACGAGAAGGATGTCGTCTCCGGCATTCAGGAGATGGCGAAGTTGAACTACGGGGGCTTCTTCATCGAAGCCGGCGGCCGTCCGCAGCCGGGCCAGGGCGTTCCGTTCCTGAGCGACGAATATTTCCGGCTGTACAAGATCGCTATCGAGGAGGCCAAGAAACAGGGTCTGGAACTGATCCTGTACGACGACTACGCTTTCCCCAGCGGCACCGCCGGCGGGCAGTTGCTGGCCCAGTATCCGCAGTATGTCGCGCACAATCTCAACATGGCGGAAAAGAACGCCGCCGGGCCGGCAACTGTCGAACTCGACATTCCGGCAGGCATCTACATGGGCGCGGTGATGATGAACCGCGACAGCTTCGAGCTGGTGGACATCGGCACGCGGCGGCAACAGAACCGCATCGTCTGCCCGGTGCCGGCGGGCGAGTGGAAGGTAATGGCTTTCTATCTCACCGAGGGGAAGTCTCGCATCGTCGATTACCTGGATGAAAAAGCCATGAGCACCTTCATCTCGATGACCTACGAGAAGTACGCACAGAATTTCGGGAATGAATTCGGCAAGCTCATCAAGCAGACGTTCTACGACGAACCTTCCATGCACCACGCGGACCGCATGTGGACGCCGGAATTCAATGCGATGTTTCAGAAGCGGTACGGCTACTCGCCCATGAAATACTATCCGGCGATGTGGTACGACATCGGCCCGCAAACCGCGGCCGCGCGCAACGCGCTGTTCGGATTTCGCGGCCAGCTATTCGCCGAGAACTTCATCAAGCGCCTGAACGACTGGTGCGCCGCGCACAACCTGCAATTCGGCGGACACCTCGATCAGGAGGAACCGCTCAATCCGACGCCGCTCAATGGAGACCTGATGAAGGTGTTCGAGCATCAGGCGCTGCCCACCATCGACGACATCTGGTGGTACGGCCGAACCAATCAGGCGTACAAGATCGTGACGTCGGCGGCCTTCAATTTCGATCACCCCATCATGCGGGCGGAGACCTACGCCGCCTATCGCGGGCTCACCGACAAGATCGCGTTTCAGGTGGCCATGGACCAGTTCGCTATGGGCGTCAACTTCCAGGTTCCGGCGCGCACGGTGCAGCCCAAGCGGGCCGAACTGAACGACTACGTCGGACGTCTGAGCTACCTGCTTCAGCACGGGCGGCACGTGGCCGATATCGCCGTGCTGTACCCCATCGCCTCGCTGCACGCGCAGTACCGCAACCTGGGAGGCGTCACGTTTCCGCTGGGCGAAGGCGAGCAGCCTCCGCAGATCATGGAGACGGCCTATGCGCGCGAGGGCGGCTACGCCTTCGGCATGGACTACCAGGATATCGGCGAGGCGCTGTTTCGCGGCTTGCGTGTGGATTACACCTATCTGCATCCCGAGGTGCTGGTGGACCGGTGCACGGTGGATGCCGGCGGCTCGCTGATCCTGAACAACCGCGAGAACCGCGAGGCGTACCGTGTGCTGATGCTGCCCGCCGGAGACATCCTCCCGGCAGCCGCGGCGGCGAAGATCAAAGAGTTCTACGACAAAGGCGGCGCCGTGATCGCCACCGGCTCGCTGCCTACGCGCTCCGCCGAGTTCGGCAAAGACAAGGAAGTGCGGCAGGCCATGGCCGACGTGTTCGGCGCTTCGCCGGATCAGCCGCTAACCGCCGACGTGCGGCGCGCGCAGGACCGGCAGAACTTTTACGTCTTCTGGTATTACATGCACAAGAACAAGGCGGGCGGCCAGGCGCTGTTTCTGCCCACCGTGCACCCCTGGCTGATCGACTATGCTCTGAAGCTGGTGCTGCCCGAGCGCGACGTGGACATCCAGGAGCCGATGGGGCAGTTGCGCCTCGGTAACGAATACGACGGGGCCTTGACCTACATCCACAAGGTCAAGGATGGCCGCGACATTTATTTCTTCGCCAACTCGTCCCCCAACGCCATCGATACGAAGGTGGTCCTGCGGGGCCGCAAGACTCTGCGCATCTGGAATCCGCACACCGGGACGCAGGAGGCGGCGGAGTTCACGGCGGGCGAAGCGGGGGGCCAGCCGGCTACGACTCTGAGGCTCGTGTTGCCTCCCGTGGCGTCGCTGCTTTTTGTAACGGAGTAGCGAAACTCCATTTGCTCGCGGGTTCAACCGGGAGAGCGGGTGCGAAACTAGGGGAATGGCCAAGCAACCGACCATCTCCCTGCGCGAGCATCTCGCCAATCTGCTCCGGATGAAGGGCGCGCATGCGACCTTCCACGCGACCGTCACCGATTTTCCGGCACACCTTCGAGGAACCAGGCCCGCGGGAGCCCCGCACTCCGCGTGGCAACTGCTCGAGCACATGCGCATCGCGCAGGAAGACATTCTGGATTTCAGCCGCAACCCGGGATACCAGGAGAAGAAGTTCCCCGACGATTACTGGCCCGTCGAAGAGGCTCCTCCGAATGAAGAAGCCTGGGACGCCAGCGTGCAGCAGTTTCAATCCGACCTCAAAGAGATGCAGGCGCTGGTCGCCGATACGAAGCACGACCTGATGGCGCCCATCCCGCATGGCCAAGGGCAGACCCTGCTGCGCGAGGCCCTGCTGATAGCCGATCACAACGCCTATCATGTGGGTCAGTTGATGTTTCTCCGCAAGATGCTGGGAGCTTGAGGCAAGGCCAGGAGGTTGGCTTGAGACGTTTGATCTCTTCCGGATCGCGGTTCGAACGGGAAATCGGATACTCGCGGGCGGTGGTGGACGGCGACTGGATTTTTGTGTCGGGAACCACCGGATTCGACTACGCCACCATGACCATCGCGGAGGATGTGGTGGAGCAGGCGGAGCAGTGCATGTTGAACATCGACCGGGCGCTGAACGAAGCCGGCAGCAGCCTCGCGGATGTGGTCCGGGTGCGGTACATTCTGCCGCGGGCAGAGGACTTCGAGCCCTGCTGGCCGGTGCTCCGCCGGTACTTCGCCGAGGTTCGACCGGCAGCCACGATGATTGCGGCCGGACTGACGGACCCGCGAATGAAGATTGAAATCGAAGTCACGGCGAGGAAGCGCCATCCGGCCGCGCCCCAAGCCTGAGATAATGCATTCCACTATGAGCGGACGCGAGTGGACGGGGTCGCGGCGGAGCTTTCTGAAGGCAGCGACGGCGACAGCGGCGGTGGCCGGCGCGCAAGGGGCCGCCGGCGATGCCGTCAAAAACGAAATCGAAAAGCACCACCAGGAAAATCTGCAAAGGTTGCAGAACTGGATCCGCCAACCCTCCATCGCTGCCGAAAACCGCGGCATGCAGGAGGGTTGCGAGCTGATGATGCGGATGCTGCGCGAGGCCGGATTCGGGCAGGTGAACAGGATTCCGAGCAGCGGACATCCAGGTGTGTTCGCGACGCTCGATGCGGGCGCGGCGCGCACCTTCGGCATCTACTTCATGTACGACGTGAAGCAGGTGGATCCTTCGGAATGGTCCTCGCCGCCGTTCGACGCGGCATTGGCGGACCGTCCCGGGCTGGGAACGGTGCTGGTGGGCCGCGGAGCCGTCAATCAGAAGGGGCCTGAAGCGACGCTGCTGGCGGCGCTGCACGCGTTTCGGAGCGCCGGGCGGAAGCTGCCCGTCAACCTGGTGTTCATCGCAGAGGGCGAAGAGGAGATCGGCTCGCCGCACTTCCCGGAGATCATGCAGCGGCCGGAGGTGCTGGCGGCGTTCCGGAAGTGCTCCGGGGTGTTTATGCCCATGCCGATGCAGTCGCCGGACGGCACCATCACGATCAATTTGGGCGCCAAGGGAGTAATCGAACTGGAGCTCGTGTCGAGCGGCGAGAAATGGGGGCGCGGGCCGAAGCTGGATATCCACTCGAGTTACGAAGCGACGGTGGACAGTCCGGCATGGCACCTGGTGCAGGCGCTGAACACGCTGGTGGCAGCGGACGGGCATACGCCGGCCATCGAAGGCTTTCTCGACGACGCGCGGCCGCTCAACGACGAAGAAAAGGCCATGATTCGCGCCGCCTCGGGCCGGCAGAGCGAGGCGCTGGCGAAGCAGGGTCTCGGGGTTTCCCACTGGGTGCACGATGTGGACTGGCTGGAGTCGCGCGAACTGCTCGCCGGCAGGCCCACGGTAAACATCGAGGGGCTGGTGGGCGGCCACACGGGCCCGGGCGGAAAGACGGTGCTGCCGCACCGCGCGGTAGCCAAACTGGACCTGCGGCTGGTGCCCGACATGACCGCCAAGACCGCCTTGGCGAAGCTGAAGGCGCACCTTGCCAAGAGAGGGTTCGGGGACATCGAGGTCAACATGACGGGCGGCTACGACCCCACCTCCACGCCGAAAGACGCGCAGCGTGGTGACTGCCGCGCAGGCGGTATACCGGCGCGCGGGCATCGAACCGGTTCTCTGGCCGAGGATGGCGGGCTCGTGGCCCGGCTACATCTTCACGGGCGGCACGCTGAAACTGCCCGCCACGCATTTCGGCATGGGCCATGGCGGCGGTGCGCACGCACCGAATGAATATTACGTGATCGAATCGCAGAATCCGAATATCCAGGGCCTCGACGGGGCTGTCCGTTCGTACGTCGATTACCTCTTCGAACTGGGCGCCGCGTAAATGGACTGGCACAACATCCTCGATCCCGACAGTCCCGAACTGGACAGACTGGCCGAGCGGTATCATCTGCATCCGCTGCACATTGAGGACTGCCGGCACCGGAACCAGCGCGCCAAGATCGAGGAGAACGAAGGCTACCTGTTCACGGTATTGAAGGGCGTGCGGCTGGACGGCGCCACCGGACTCCGGGTGGCCGATCTGGATATCTTTCTCGGTCGCGATTTTGTGGTGAGCGTGGTGGAGGACGACTGCCCGGAGATGCGCGATGTGATCGAGCGGGTGCGCAATGCGGTGGACGCGAACACGCGCTCGGACCAGGTGTACTACCGCATCGTCGACCAGGTCGTGGATTCCTATCACGCAGTGCTCGATCACTACGACGAGGTTCTAGACGCCATTCAGGATCAGGCACTGCACCTGGCCACCCCCGACACCCTGGCGCGGATTTTCGATACCAAGCGGGGGCTGATTGTTCTGCGGCGCGTGCTGGCGAATACCCGGGATGTGGCCAGTCACCTGCAACGGACCGAGTCGCCGTTCATCAACAAAGACCTGTGGGCCTACTTGCGCGACATCTACGATCATGTGGCGCGAAATCTCGATACGGTGGAGATGGAGCGCGACCTGCTTGCGGGCGCGCTCGATATTTATCTCTCGAGTGTCGCCAACCGGACCAACCGCGTGATGAAGGTGTTGACGGTACTGGGCACCGTGGCGTTGCCCGCTTTGTTGATCAGCAGCATTTACGGCATGAATGTGAAAGGGCTGCCGGCGGCCGATTCGGTGCATGCGCTGGCGGTGGTGGGGGCGCTGATGGCCGCGTCCACCCTGGTGCTGCTATGGGCGATCAAGCATTTCCACTGGCTGTAGTTTCGCGCGATGTTACTTCACGTCGATGTTTCGGACGTCCAGCGTTTGGGCGGTGGCCCGGTCGAGATTGGCAAGCGCGGTAGCCGCGTCGGCACGCGCGCGAACTTCCCGGCTGCGCGCGTTGATCAGTTCGGTCTGACGCTGCAGCACCAGAAACACGGTGGAGGTTCCCGCCTGAAACTGCCGCTGCTCGCTCGCGTACTGCTCTTCGGCCGACTGGCGGGCTACGGCCGCGGCTTCGAGGCGCGATTGAGCCGAACTGGCCATTTGCAGCGAGTTGCGGACGTCGGTTTCGACGGCCATTCCTACCTGGTCGCGGAGCACGCGCAGGCGGCGGCCTTCCGCCGCGGTGGTGGCGATCTGCGCTTCCGCGGTCCGGTTGCGCAGCGGCATCGAGATCTGAACGCCGAATTGCGCGGTGTTGAAACTGCCGCCCATCAGGTTGCTGAGCGACTGCCCGTAGCTGCCCACCAGCAGGGGGGCCACCGTCCCGCCGCCGGGCAGCAGCGCGGAGAGGCCGCCTGGAAGCGGGTTCCGGATGCCGGAAAGACCGGTGGCGGTCAGGTTGGCGAAGGCGTCCACGCGGGGCCTGGCCTGCTCCTTACTGAGCCGGGCGTCGAGCGCGTTCACGTCGAGCGAGATCTGGGTCTGCTCGAGTTCCGGCCGGGACCGTAGCGCCACTTGCACGGCATCGCTCAGCGCCGGCAGCAGCAGGTCGGTCTTCGGGTCGGTAACCGGAATCAGCGCCTTGCCCCACAGGTCGTCGGCGCGGTCCGGCAGCATCATGGATTTCAGCCGGTTCTCCGCCTGCGTTACGGCGGACTGCGCGGCGAAGAGCCCTTGCTGGAAAGTAGCCACCTGGGTTTGCGCAGCCACCACGTCCACCGGCGCCAGCACGCCCTGTTCGGCCTGCCGCCGATTGCTTTGGTACTGTCGCTCGGCCAGGCCGACGGCTTCGGTCTGCACCTGGAGATTGCGCACGGCGTAGTCGAGCTCCCAGTATGCGGAGGTGGCCTGCGTGACCACATCGATCAGGCGCTGCCGCAATTGTTCACGGCTGAGCTGCTGGTTCTTGCGGCTGACTTCCACACGGTGTCGGTTCGGGTCGAAACGGAGGCCGCGGAGCAGCGGCTGGGTGAGGTTCAGGGTCGCGGCCGTCGGGTATTGCGGGTTGAGTGTGTTGAAGAGGTTGTCGGTAGATTGCCTGGCATTGGCGAAACCAAACGTGTACGAACCGCCGCCCCAGGGCGACAGCCCGGTGATTTGCGGGGTGGCCGCCCATTCCTTCTGGGTCAGTTTGCCGCTGGCGGTGCCGCCGAAGATGGATGCCACCGGCGTGACCGCCTTGGTGTGATAAGCACGGAAGGACAATACGGGGTCGTAGGCTCCGAGCGCCGCATTAATCCCGTAGCCGGCTTCCTCTTCGAGAATGCGCTGTACGCGCACATCCGGATCGTTCGCCAACACGCGGCGAATCGTCTCGTCGAGCGTGAGCTCGGATTGGCCGTACACGCCGACGCGCGGCTGCACCGCCACTTCCTTCACGGGAGCGAACTGCGCCGGATTGGGCGCGATCGCCGTCTGCCCGAAGGCTGAGGAGATGAGCGCGGTGGCCAGCGCGCCGGCCTTCTTGAACCGCGAACGAACGCCGCGGAACAGGCGCGCGATTCGTCCGTTGGCGAGCTTCTCGCCGATGTCTTCCCACAGCGAGTAGAACACGGGGACCGCCAGCAGCGTAAGCAGCAGGCACAGCGTCTGCCCACCCACCACCAGCACGCCGATGGAGCGGTTGGTGGCCGCACCGGTGCCGCTCGAAACCACCAGCGGCGCCATGCCCGCAACCAGCGCGATGGTGGTCATGAGGATGGGGCGCAGACGGTCGCGGTTGGCTTGCACAATGGCTTCATAGCGCGGCAGGCCGGAGGCGCGGAGGCCGTTGGTGTGGTCGATCTGGAGAATCGCGTTCTTCTTCACGATGCCGAACAACAGCAGCAGGCCGAGGCCCGAGAAGATATTCACGGTCTGTCCGGCGATCAGCAGCGACACGATGCCGAAGGGAACCGCCAGCGGCAGCGTCAACAGAATCGTGATCGGGTGAATGAACGATTCGAACTGCGCCGCCAGAACGATGTACATGAAGATGAACGTCAGGGAAAACGCCAGCGCGAAGTAGAACCCGGTTCGCGTGAGTTCCTTGGATGCCCCGGTCAGGCCCGAGGTGTAGCCCGGGTCCATGCCGAGGTTGCCGGCGTCCTGCTGCAACTGTTCAATGACGGTGGTCTGCGATCCGCCCGGAACCAGGTTGGCCATGAGGCTGACCTGACGCTGGCGGTTGATGCGATTGATGGACGACGGGCCGGTGCCCGAGCTGATATGCACGACCTCGTCCAGGCCGACCGACCCGACCTTGGAAGAGGGAACCGTGATGCGCGAGAGCGACTCGGCGCTGGAGCGGGACGATTCCTGCGCACGGACGCGCACGTCGTACTGGTCTTCACCGGCTTTGAACGTTGAGGCCACCTGCCCGGCCACCAGGGTGTTCAGCGCCTGCTCGATGTCGAGAACGGAGACGCCGAGGTCCGCCGCGCGCGGCCGGTCGATATCCAGCCGCACCTCGGGCTTGCCGCTGCGCAGCGTGGTATCCACGTCCACGAGCGCAGGGTTGGCGCGCATCTTCTTCATGAGAGCGTCGGAATACTGGGCGAGCTTGTCGAGGTCCGGACCTTGAATGAAGAATTGGACTTCGGCATTGCTCTGGTTTCCGCCCACCTGGCTGATCTGCTCGACGCCGGTGTGAATCTCCTGCGGGTAAGACTTGAGAAGGGCGCGGGTCTGCTGCATCAACTGCTGCTGCGAAACGGACCGGCTCCGACGCATCCGTCAGCTTGACATAAATGGACGCATTGTTGACGGATCTGTCGGCGCTGCCTCCGGCGGTCATCAGCGTATGGGTGACGCCCGGCAGCTTGCGGACTTCCTGCGCAATCCGCTCGGCGACGTTGGTGGTTGCGGCGAGGGAACTGCCTTCCGGGGTGCGGATGAGAACGTTGTATTGCGACTGGTCGTCCTGGGGCAGGAAGTTCTTGCCCACGAACATGAAGAGCGGCACGATACTGAGGATCACCAGCCCGCTGAAGCCAACCATGGCTTTGCGATGGCCCAGCGACCAGTGCAGCATGCGCGTGTAATGCGTATCGAGGAAGCGGAAAAGCCGGGACTCTTTGGAGGAATGATCGCCCGTCTGTTTTTCCGGCCGCTTGAGGAAGCGGGAGCAGAGCATCGGGGTGAGGGTGAAGGAGACGAGCAGGGAGACGGCGATCGCAAATGCGGACGTGAAGCCGAAGCCGCTCATGAAGCGCCCGACGATGCCGCCCATAAATCCGACCGGCAGGAACACCGCGAGCAGCGACAGCGTGGTGGCCATGACCGCGAGGCCGATCTCGCGCGTGCCCTGAATGGCCGCCTCGAACGGCGGCATGTTCTTCTCCTCGATGAAGCGATAAATGTTCTCGAGCACGATAATCGCGTCGTCGATAACGATACCCACCATCAGGGTCAGCGCCAGCATGGTGATCTGGTTGAGGGTGAAATTCATGGCCGCCATCAGGGCGAACGTGGAGATGATGGAAATGGGAATGGCGACGGCGGCGATCAGGGTGGTGCGGATATTGGCCAGGAAGATGAAGATGATGATCGCGGCCAGAACACTGCCCTCGATCAGGTGGCGCCGGATGTTCTCGACGGCCGCCTTGATGAAGGTGGACTGGTCGCCGATCACCTGCACCTTCACGTCCTTCGGAAGCGTGCCGGAGATTTCCGCGATGCGCTCCTTGACGGCGTCGGCGGTGGCAACGGTGTTCTCTCCCGATTGCTTGGCCACGATCAAAGTGACCGCGGGGGTGCCGTCCAGGCGGGCGGCGCTTCGCGGCTCTTCGTAGCTGTCCTCGGCGTGTCCGACGTCCTTCAGCCGGATCACGGACGCTCCACGGTTAGCGATGGTCAGGTCATTGAAGTCCGGGACCTCTTCGATGCGCCCCGTGGTGCGCACGGTGAATTCGCGCGAGCCGGCATTCAGGTTGCCGCCGGGCAGTTCCATATTTTGCGAGCGCACGGCGCTGAACACGTTGTTGACGGTGAGATTGTAGGCGCGCAGGCGGTCGGGATCGACGATGACGTGAATTTCGCGCCGGGCGCCGCCGCGGATCGTGATCTCGCCAACGCCCTTGACGTTTTCGATCTTCTGCTTGAGCAGTTTGTCCGCGATGAGGGTGACGTCGCGCAGCGAACGCGGGGCGGACACCGCGATTTGCAGCACGGGCGCGGCATCGGGATCGAACTTCTGCACCACCGGCTGCTTGGCGGTTTCGGGAAGATCGGGAACAACCAGGTTAACTTTGTTCTGGACCTCCTGCGCGGCCACGTCGCCGTTCTTGGACAGCAGGAACTGGACAATCACCATGGATTGCCCCTCGGAGGATGTGGAACGAACCTCGTCCACCTGGCTGATGGTGTTGACGGCGTCTTCCACCTTCTTGGTGATTTCCGTTTCCACCTCTTCGGGCGATGCGCCCGGGTTCGCCACGATAACCACCACTGTGGGGATATCGACCTTCGGGAACAGATCCACCCCGAGGCTGAAGTAAGAAAAAATGCCGACCACGACGAGCGAAAGGATCAGCATCGTCGCGAACACAGGGCGTTTGACGCAAAGTCGTGCTAGCGCATGCATGAGATTATGAAGTCCTCGTCCTGACTACCGCTTCTGGACGGGGGCGCCGTCAAAAAGCTCGCTGAGGTTGCTGGTGGCAACCGTTTCGGTCCCGGTCAAGCCCGAGTTGATCCGGATGGAATCGCCTTCGGTTTCGCCCGGCACCACGACGCGCAGGCGGGCGGTCCCGCCATCGATAATGAAGACCTGGTAGGAGTCGGTGGTTTTATCGCGAAGCACCGCCGTGCGCGGGATGAACACGGCGTCCTCGCCGCCCGGCAGCAGGACCTTGGCGGTGGAGAACATGCCCGGCCGCAGGAGCGACTCCGAGTTCACGAAATGGGCCTCCACGATGAACATGCGCGAGGTGGGATCGACCGAAGGATTGATCGCCGTCACCTTGCCGAGGAAATCCCGGCCGGGATAGGCCGCCACCTGGGCGCGTACCGCCATGCCGGTCTTCACGCGGGAGGCGCGCTGCTCGGGCGTCTGCAATTCGAGCTTCAGCGTGTTGATGCGGACGATGGTGGCGATCTTATTGCCCACCGCGACGTACTCTCCCACGGCCACCGGACGCGCGGTGATGAAGCCGGCGAAGGGAGCGCGAATCGTGGTGTCGGCGAGGGCTTTTTCGGCCTGTGCCAGTTGCGCGCGAACGGCCTCCAGGCCGGCCTGTGAAGTTTCTACGGCGCCCCAGCTCTGCCGGGAGGCGTTGAGCGACGCTTCGTATTGCTGGCGCGCGGCGTTGGCCTGGGCTTCGGCGGTCTCCTGCTGGGTGCGGGCCTTTTCGAAGGCGCTGCGGGACACATCGCCGGTGGCTACCAGATTTTCATAACGCTTGGCATCGGCGGCCGCCTGGCGGGCTTGGGCCAAAGCGGATTCGTAACTGGCGCGCGCCGCCACCGCTTCCGGCAACTGTGCCGGGTCGAATTTGCCGCTGCCGTTCCACCCGATTCGCGATTGCGCCTGTCCCAGCGAGGCCGTAGCCTGTTGGAGCTGAGCCTTGACCTGATCCACCCGAAGCTGGGCGTCGCGATGGTCGAGCTCGCAAACCACCTGACCCTCGGCCACGAAATCGCCCACATGCACCGGCGTGGCCGCCACCCGGCCCGCCACCACGGGTGCGATGTCGGAGGTTTCGTCGGCGGCGAAGCTGCCGGTCTCCTCAAAGCCCGCGGGCACGTTTCGAACCGTGGCCGTGGCCGTGGTCACCGTCACAGTACGCGGCCCATTAGGCGCCGCCGCGGCGGCCTCCTTCTGGGTTCCGCAGCCGGCTGCAAAGAAAGATAGAAAGACAGCGAAAAATAGTGCGGCTCGTAACATCGTAATTTAAGACCTCGAAGACTTTTACCGGTTAAGCAACACGAACACCCGACAAAATAATACGCGTGAAAGCGTCCACAACCCGCTCATCCGGGGCCTCGGCGGGGTACCCGAACATACTGGTCATCATCCCGTAGTGCTGCGACGTCCCCCCAATCATGCCGAGGATTGCCCGGGGCGGAAAATCCCGCATTGCACCCGACTGCTGACGCCTCATGATGTACTCGATTACCAACTGCACGACATTTGCCGTTAACTGGCGATTGAACTCCAGCCCCTGCTCGTGTCCTTCCAATGCTGCATACATCCAAAGACGCTGGCACGAGGGATCGGTTCGATAAGATGCGAGGATTCTGTTTCCGATCGACCGGAACACAGCTTCATCGTCATCCCCCGCCATTTTCTGCCGAAGTTCGGCTATCCACTCGTCGAAACCCGAAGACTGGTGCTTATATTCCAGGACGGCGTCGTAGAGGGCCTGTTTAGTCGGAAAATGGCGGAAAATCACCGCTTCGTTGATTCCAGCCGCCGAAGCGATCTCTTTGGTGGTGGTCCCGCCGAATCCCTTCCTCGAAAAGATCTCCAGGGCCTTGTCCAGAAGTTGATTCCGCCGCTCGCCGGCCTGCATCCGGCTGGGCGCCGGTTTTGTTTCCATCACCCTGCCAGTGTAAGTAAGTACTTACTTCAATGTCAAGAGAAATCCCTAGACGGCCAGGCCAGTGCGCCACAGAAGGTACCCTATGGCCTGCTTGACGAAGTTCCAACGATCATGGAAGGCGTTTGTTTCCAGCTCCTTACGCGGAGATCCGTAGACCTTCAGGCCGCGCGACTGAAGCATTTTCTTGACCCGGTAAACGTGATAGCCGTCACTCACCACGATGACGGAACGCAAACCCATGCGACCCATGATCTCGGCGGCCATGGCGGTGGACTCCACCGTGCTTTCGGATTCGCTTTCCACGATGATGGCCTCAGAGGGAACCCCGCGGCTCATCAGGTACGAGCGGCCGACGCCGCCCTCGGTGAAGACGGGATCGCCTCCGGCGCCTCCGGTGGTCAGGATGTGGGGCGCGAGGTGCCGCCGGAAAAGGTCGTAAGCGTGATCGAGGCGGGCGCGCAGGACGGGCGAGGGTCGGCCGCGGTATTCGGCAGCCCCGAGCACCAGGATGACGTCTGCCGGCTGCGCCTCATCGCGCGTGGACTGCTGCTCGATGCGCACGGCCAGGTAGGCGACGATAAGGATGACCGCGGTGCCTGCCGAGACGATCGCATTCCAGACGGTCCTTTTCATCTGCGCTATTCTGTTCGTTCAGAAACCCTTATTGTAGTCAGATGGCGAAGGCGGAGAAGATCAGCAGCCCGGCGAACCCGCTTCTGAAAGACGTGCGGCGCGCAATCGTGCGCGGATGCCTGACCTCGGAGGGTTGGGTGGTGGCGGAGACGTTTCATCTGCTCGAGGATGCGCTGCGCAGCGATTGCGAGGTGAAGGCCGTTCTGGCGGCGGAGTCTGTGAAGAGCGCCGCTGAAACTCATGTGCGCGGCCTGAACGGGGTCAAGGTGCTGGTGCTTCCCGACCCGCTGCTGCGCGCGATTTCGGGGACCGAATCGACGCAGGGCGTGATGTCGCTGGTGAAGCCGCGGCAGTGGAACCTGGAGCAGTTGTTTCGGGGGCGGCCGCTGCTGGTGGTGCTGGACGGGTTGCAGGACCCGGGAAACGCGGGTACGATCGTTCGCTCGGCGGAGGCTTTCGGGGCCAGCGGCGTGCTATTTCTCAAAGGCAGCGTGAGCCCGTACAACGCCAAGACGCTGCGGGCGTCGGCGGGATCCCTGTTCCGGGTGCCTTTCCTTTTCGGGGTGGATGCGGCCCTGGTGCGCGCGGCCTTGCAGCAGAAGCGGGTCCACCTGTACGCCGCCGTGCCGGCGCGCACCGGCGCCGCGGTAAAGATGTTGGGCGAGACCGACCTGACCGTGCCCGCCGGACTGATTGTCGGGAACGAAGCCCACGGAGTGAGCGATGAGTTACGGTCGGCGGCGCTCGATATCTCGATTCCCACCGTGGGTGTGGAGTCGCTGAATGCGGCCGTGGCGGCGGGTATTCTGCTCTACGAGGCGCGGCGGCAGAGGACTCTGCGGGAGTGAGCCTTTTCGACAATACCGCGCCGCCCGAACCGGAGGGGCCGGGAAGCGCCAAGCGGCCGCTCGCGGAAAGGATGCGGCCGGAGAGGCTCGAAGACTACATCGGGCAGGAGCACATCCTGGGGCCGGGCAAGCCGCTGCGCCGCCAGATCGAGCGCGACGAGCTCACCTCGATCATTCTGTGGGGGCCGCCCGGGGTAGGGAAGACCACCCTGGCCAAACTGATCGCCCGCGTCACGCGTTGCGAATTCATTCCGTTCAGCGCGGTGTTGAGCGGCATCAAAGAGATCAAAGCCGTGATGGCGGACGCCGAGAAGTTGCGGAGGCTCGGCCGGCGCACGATCCTTTTCATCGACGAGATTCACCGCTTCAACAAGGCGCAGCAGGACGCGTTCCTGCCCTACGTGGAACGGGGCGATATCATCCTGATCGGCGCCACCACGGAAAACCCGTCCTTCGAGGTTATTTCGGCGCTGCTCTCGCGGTCGCGCGTGTACGCGCTGCGGGGGCTGACGGTTCCCGAACTGCTGGTGCTGCTGCGGCGGGCGCTGCCGGTGCTCGGCCTGGAGGCGCCGGACGAGTTGCTCGAGCAGATCGCGATTTACTCGAACGGCGATGCGCGGCAGGCCTACAATACGCTGGAGGCCGCCTCCGCCGCGGCGGCATCCGGGACGTTGACCGAATCCGCCGTGCAGGACTCCATGCAGCGCAAACTGCTGCTCTACGACAAAAGCGGCGAAGAGCACTTCAACCTGATTTCGGCGCTGCACAAGTCGGTGCGGTCGAGCGATGTGGATGCGGCGCTCTATTGGCTGGTGCGCATGCTGGAGGCGGGAGAGGACCGGCTTTACATCGCCCGGCGGTTGATCCGCATGGCCATCGAGGATATCGGGCTGGCGGATCCGCGCGCGCTCGAGCAGGCTGTGGCGGCGATGCAGGCCGTTCATTTTCTGGGGATTCCCGAGGGAGACCTGGCGCTGGGACAGGTGGCGATCTACCTTTGCATGGCGCAGAAATCGGACGCCGCCTACCGTGCCATGGGCGCGGTTCGGTCCGATGTGGAGAGCACCTCCGCCGAGCCGGTTCCGATGAATCTGCGGAATGCCCCTACGCGCTCGATGAAAGAGTGGGGGTACGGGGAGGGATACCAGCACGCGCACGACGTCGAAGGCGGCGTGCCCGGGATGGAGTGTCTGCCGCCGTCGCTCGCGGGGCGGCGATACTATTTTCCGGCCGACCGGGGCCTCGAGAAGCGGATTGCCGAACGGCTGGAGGAAATCCGGCGGCTGCGCGGCCGTTAGCGGTTCCAGGTGCTTTTCTATTCAAAGTACATTATGATTCGAAGTATGAAGCCTGGCATTCTTTCGGCGGCTGCGGCGCTGCTCCTGCTCAGCGGGTGCAGCCGTTCAAACAACCTCCTGCTGGGGCGCCTGGAAGCGACGGTGGGATCGCACAAGGTGGTGGTGACGGACTGCTACCGCCTCAGCGTGCCTCCGCCCGAAACGGCCGGAGCGCGCGAGTATCACTACGCGCCGTGCCGCGATGCGGACGTGTGGATTCGCGGCGACAGGCTGACGGTGAACGGACGGGACTACGGCACAATCGCGAACGATGCGGCGGTCGTGGTGGACCACGGTATCGTGCAGGTAAGGAAAGCCGGGTAGCGCGGCCGGGCCGCGCGAGGTTATTTCTTGTCGAGCTTGAGGTTGATGACGGCCTGCTTCCGCGAATCGAAGGCGCTCAGGGTCTTCGACCCGCTGCTCGCGCCTTGATAATCGGCCTTCAATTCGTAGTCGATGTCGGGGCTCAGGCCGTGGAAGTAGTAGCCCCCCTTTTCCTGAGTGATGAACGACCGGATCTGAAGCGTTTTCGTGTTTTTCAATTGCACCACGGCGCCCACCACCGGCGAATCCTCCGGCGAGGTTACCACGCCCTGCACGCTACGGTTCGGATCGTCGCCTTTCTTCTGGGCGAGACCCACGCTGGATGTCAGAAGCACGACTGCCAGAACAGCTATCAATGCGCGCATAGGCTTCTCCTCATGGATTTGGACGCAGGGCCCGGTTCATCCGTTTCACCAGGCGAAACCGGGCGCAGGTTCAACGCCATTCCTCGTCGGATTCTTCTTCCTCTTCCTCGAGAAACTCCTCGTCGTCTTCGTCTTCCTCTTCCAGTTCTTCGGCCGACTCAAGTTCCAGCGGATCGGTGCTCACAACCTTCAGCGCGGCACCGCATTCATCGCAACTGATCGTGTCGCCCTCGTCTACATCTTCTTCGTCGACATCGATCTTGCCTTCGCAAACCGGACACTCGACCATGACACTTTCCTCCCAAAACTCTACTGTTATACGACTGATGGCCCCCTTTGCAACTCCTCTACCCGGCCGCCTGTTTGGCCAGCCGTCGCCGCGTTGTCGAGGGTACGATCGACTTCAGCCGCAGGCAAAAAAACAACTGCGCCCGGTGCGTGAGTTCGTGCTCTTTGATGGTCTGGAGCATCTCCAGGCGGGTCACCGGGACGCCATCGAACCGCGTAATGATGTGACTCCAGAACCCGGCGGGCTGTTCCGCTAGGGCCGCAGTCCGGTCGCGGACGGAACTCGCGAGCGCCGCCACGATATCGTCGATACTTGCATCCGCGGGGACCGTACGCATGTGTTTAACCAGCCGGTCGCGAAAATCCGGACCAACGAAGCTTTCTTCTCCGGCCAGTAACATGGCCGCCAGTCCGTCCCCCGCGTCCAGAATGTGCCGGGCGGTTTCCCGGAACGTCATCAGTTCCGGCGCGGGGCGGAAGTCCAACTCGGCCGCCGGGAAATCGCGAACTGCCTCGACCGTGTCCTGCCGGATCGCGCGCCAGGATTCGAGAACGTGCTCCACTCTGACCATGACCACATTGTACCCGCAGGAGCAGTCGGTTCCAGGCCCGGTTCACTATAATGGATGTATCCATGCACCAGAAACTGAGCGAGAGGGTAGTAGACCTGGATCCCCAGGAGACGTCGGAATGGATGGAAGCGCTCGATCAGGTGATCGACGAGTCTGGACCCGACCGCGCCGCGTACCTGCTGGAGCAGCTCGCCAGCCATGCGCGGGTGAACGGTAACGACCTCCCCATCCGTCTCAACACACCCTACATCAACAGCATCCGTCCGGAAAACGAAGTTCCGTACCCCGGTGATCGGGCCATGGAACGGCGCATTAAAAGCCTGCTTCGCTGGAACGCCATGGCGATGGTGGTCCGGCAGAACAAATACGACGCCGGTATCGGAGGCCACATTTCCACCTACGCCTCCCTCGCCACCCTGCTGGAGGTGGGATTCAACCACTTCTTCCGCGGGTCCTACGACGGGCAGCCCGGCGACCTGATTTACTTCCAGGGCCACGCTTCCCCGGGCGTGTATGCCCGGGCCTTTCTGGAGGGCCGGCTGAGCGAAGAGCACCTGAAGAACTTTCGCCACGAACTCAGGGAGCATCCGGGACTCTCCTCCTATCCGCATCCCTGGTTGATGCCGGACTTCTGGAGCTTCCCCACCGTCTCGATGGGGCTCGGTCCGATCAACGCGATTTACCAGGCGCGCTTCATGCGGTACCTCGAAAACCGCCACATCATTCCGGTCACGCCGCGGCACATCTGGGCCTTCCTCGGAGACGGCGAGATGGACGAGCCGGAATCGATGGGTTCGCTGACGCTGGCTTCCCGCGAGAGGCTCGACAACCTGGTGTTCGTGATCAATTGCAACCTGCAGCGGCTGGACGGTCCGGTGCGCGGCAACGGCAAGGTCATTCAGGAACTGGAAGCGGCATTCCGCGGCGCGGGTTGGAGCGTTCTCAAGGTGATTTGGGGCGAGGATTGGGATACCCTGCTCGAGCGCGACAAGACCGGCCTGCTGCAACGGCGAATGGGCGAAGTGGTGGATGGCGAGTTCCAGACGTATATCACCAAAGACGGCGCGTACATCCGCAAGAATTTCTTCGGCAAATATCCCGAGCTGTTGGACCTGGTAGCGCACCTCAGCGACGACGAGCTGATGCGGCTGCGCCGCGGCGGGCACGATCCGCGCAAGGTCTACAATGCGTACCGCGTGGCGCTTCAGACCAAGGGACAGCCCACGGTGATTCTGGCGCACACGATCAAAGGCTACGGATTGGGCGAGGCCGGGGAGGGGCGCAACATCACGCACCAGCAGAAAAAGCTCAACGAGCAGGAGATCGCCCATTTCCGCTCGCGGTTCGAAATTCCGATTCCCGATGAGGCGGCGCGCAACGCGGCCTTCTATCGCCCTCCCGCCGACAGCCCGGAAATCGCCTATCTCCACGAACGCCGCCGCCAGTTGGGCGGTTACCTGCCGAGCCGGAAACCGGTGCCGAACTCGATCGAAGCGCCGCCTCTCGAGCACCTGAAAGAGTCGCTGGAGGGCTCGGGCGGGCGCGAGGTTTCGAGCACCATGGCTTTCGTCCGCGTGCTCACGCTGCTGATGAAGCACCCGCAAATCGGCAAGCACATCGTGCCGATCATTCCCGACGAGGCGCGCACGTTCGGTATGGAGTCGCTGTTCCGGCAGTTCGGCATCTATGCCAGCCAGGGCCAGCTTTACAAACCGCACGATGCCGAGATGTTCCTCTACTACAAGGAATCCAAGGACGGACAAATCCTGGAGGAAGGCATCACGGAGGCGGGCTCCATGGCGTCGTTCGCGGCGGCAGGGACGGCCTATGTGAACTACCAGGTGGAGATGATTCCGTTCTTCATCTACTACTCGATGTTCGGATTCCAGCGTATCGGAGACCTGATCTGGGCTTTCGCCGACGCGCGCGGAAAGGGCTTCCTTTGCGGAGGGACGGCCGGGCGCACGACGCTTTCGGGCGAGGGATTGCAGCACCAGGACGGGCACAGCATCGTGCACGCCAGCACGGTGCCCACCTGCGTCACTTACGATCCGGCCTACGCTTACGAGATCGCGATCATCGTACAAGACGGCATCCGGCGCATGTACCAGTTGAACGAGGATCGTTTTTACTACCTCACACTGTACAACGAGAACTACCCGATGCCTCCGATGCCGGAGGGGCTCGAACCCGAGGCCGTGCTGCGCGGCATCTACCGCTTTCGGGCGGCGGGGCAGGGCAAGGGGCAGGCGCAATTGTTCGGCAGCGGTCCCATACTGAACGAAGCCCTGCGCGCGCAAGACATGCTGGCGGAGAAATACGGCGTGGCCGCGGATGTGTGGAGCGTCACCAGCTACAACGAATTGCGGCGCGATGCGCTGCAGGTGGAACGGTGGAACCGTCTCCATCCCGAAGAACCGGCGCGCGTTCCTTACATCCTGCAGGCGATCGATGGCGCCGAAGGACCGATCGTTGCGGCCAGCGATTACATGAAAGTCGTGGCGGACCAACTGGCGCCGTGGCTTGGCCAGCGGCTGGAAACGCTGGGCACGGACGGATTCGGCCGCAGCGACAACCGCGAGTACCTGCGGAAGCATTTCGAGATCAACGCGGAATCGATCGTCGCGGCGGCGCTTTCCCGTCTTGTGCGGGAGGGCGGTTTCGACGGAGCCCGCGCCCGCGCGGCGTTCGCCGAACTGGGAATCGACACCGAGAGGTCCGACCCGGCGCGCGCGTAAGCAGTTCGACAGGCGATGCAGACAGGACAGCGCGTCGCAGCAGGCGGAATGTTGGTGAGCGGCATGCTCGCCGCGATCAAAATCTCCGCCGGACTGGCAGGCCACTCCACAGCGGTTGTTGCCGATGGTCTCGAATCCGCCAGCGACGTGATTGCGTCGGGATTCGTCTTCCTTGGGCTTACGCTTGCGTCCAAGCCCGCCGATGAGAATCACCCCTACGGCCACGGTCGCGTAGAGACGCTGACCGGACTGCTGATCGGCCTGGTGCTGACCGGCGGCGGTGTGTTGATCTCGGGCGCATCGCTGCAGCGGTTGGGCCATGCCCGCGATGCGCTGGCCTCCTTCGTGGTCTGGCCGCTGCTGCTCTCCCTGGTGGCCAAGAGCCTGCTCGCGGGCTTCAAATTCCACTTTGCCCGCAAGCTGAAAAGCCAGTCGCTTTCAGCCGATGCCTGGAACGACGCCATGGATACGCTCTCCGCTACCGTGGCCATGATCGCGGTTGGGCTCACGTTGAACAACCCGGTGAAGTATCTCGATGCCGATCGATATGGCGGGTTCGTGGTGGGCCTGATCGTGGTCGCGGCAGGTATGAAGGTCTCCTACGATACCGCCATGCAGTTGATGGACACCATGCCCGACGACAACCTGATGAACCAGATCCGGGAGGTGGCGGCCGGCGTGCCCGGCGCCTGCGGCATCGAAAAATGCTTCGCGCGCAAGACCGGCCTGCGCTACCACGTGGACCTGCACCTGGAAGTCGATCCGGACATGACGGTGCGCCAGTCCCACGAGATCGCGCACGAAGTGCGGCTGCGGATTCTGGAAACCCTGGATTGGGTTGCCGATGTGTTGGTGCACGTGGAGCCGGCGCCCACGCCCATTCCGCGCAACGCGCTCAGATGATCGTCATCTTCACCACGCCGTCGGCGTAGTTCTCCACGATGGAGAACGCCTCCTGGATTTTTTCGAGCGGTCGGCGATGGGTCAGCATGGGCGCAAAATACGCGGTGCGCTCGGTGAGCAGGTTCAACGCGCCGGGCGATTCGTGATTGGACCGGCGCACGTTGAATATGGCCAGTTCCTTCCGGCGCATCGGTGAGACCTCGAAAGGGACCATGGCAGCGGAGTGGATGCCCGTGAGCACGACCCGGCCGCCGTTGCGGGCCGCCCGGATGGCCTCATTGGTGGTGTGCTCTTTGGCCGCGCAATCGATGGCGCAGTCCACGCCCCGTCCGCCCGTGTCCGCGTAGATCTGGCGCGGGCAGTCGATTTCACGGGGGTCCAGCGCCTCGTCGGCGCCCATCTGTCTGGCCATCTCGCGGCGGTGCGCCACCGGTTCCACAACCCAGATGCGGCCCGCGCCTGTAATCTTCAGATAGGCCAGAGTGAGCAGCCCGATCGGGCCGGCGCCGAACAGAGCCGCGGTCTCGCCCGGCTGGATCGGCGCCACGTGCAGCGAATGCATCGCCACCGCCAGAGGTTCGAAAAGGGCGGCTTCCTCAAGCGAGAGCTGCGGCGGCAGCGCGAACGCATTCCCGGCCGGCAGATTGACGAACTCGCGGAAGAACCCGGGATGGCCGGGCGTGCTCAAAAAACGAATGTTGGCGCAAATGTTGTAGTGACCCGTCCGGCAGAACTCGCAGTGGTAGCAGTAGAGGGCCGGTTCGAGCGCCGCCCGGTCCCCGGGAGCCCAACCTGTCACTCCGGCGCCGGTCTTCACCACCGTCCCCGCCGGCTCGTGTCCAAGCACCATCGGGAATTCACAGGGCGTGTCGCCGACGGCCCCTTCGGCATACGAGTGCACGTCGGATCCGCAGATCCCGACGGCGGAAACGCGGAACTGAATTTCGCCCGGTCCCGGATCCTCTATCGTCTGTTCTCCCAGCCGAAACGTGCGGGGAGAGGTCAACTCGGCAATTCGCATCTCGCCCCATTGTAAGATAGCGATAGAGATGCTCAACTATCGCGAATTTGAGGCCGGCCCCGATCCGTTCGGCCGCAAATATAACGTCCTGTTCAAGTGGCTTCAGACCGCCATTTCCATCCGCCATGCCGACACGGTAGATGTGAAGTACATTCTGACGGACGAAACCGGCGCGGCGGTTGAGAAAACGGTCGCTCTGCCGCACGCCGACCTGGTGCGGTTGAGCCGCGAAACGGGCCGTAAACTCGACGATCCCTGGTGCGCCCGGCTGGCCACACGCCACCTGGTGCACCTGATTTCCACGGGGGAAGACCTGGAAAAGGACCTGGTAACGGTTCATCCCGCGGACCTCCGCAAGTACGCGGACGAGCTTGCCGCGGAAGAGCGTCCGCCTGCTCATGCGCGGTAGTCGTTTTTCAAATCCTTCACCGCCTAGTCATGTGTTTGTAACTCGCCTCCCGTTACCTTAGGGCGAATGCTCAACAAATTTCTGATTGCAGTTGTGCTGTGCGCGCCCCTTGTGTGGGCGCAGAGCGATGCGGGCAGGATTGTCGGAACCGTGAAGGATTCGACCAACGCCGTGATACCCGGCGCCACCGTAACAGTCAAGAACGAAAGCACCAGCCAGAATCGCCAGGTGCAGTCCAATGAGCAGGGGCGGTTTGCCGTGAACCAACTGCTGCCGGCTGCCTACACCGTAAGCGTGGACGCTCCGGGTATGTCGCCGGCCAAATACGAAGGGATCCGGCTTCAGGTTGGACAGGAGCGGATGCTCGACGTCACGCTGCAACCCTCGGCGGTTACCACGGAAGTGAACGTATCGGGCGGCGAACTGACCGTGGTCGATTTCAGTTCGGCGCGCATCGGCGCCAACATTTCGACGCGCGAAGTTTCCGACCTGCCGATGAACGGCAGGCAGGTATCGCAGCTTTACCTGATGGCCCCCGGCGCGGTGAACAACGGCAGCGGCAGCTTCGACAATATCCGCTTCAGCGGACGGTCCAACCAGCAGAACGTGATCCGGTTCGACGGCGTGGAGGGTTCCTCGATCGTCGACAGTTCTCCCGGCAACTTGAACGGCGAATCCACATCCAGCTTCCGGCTGGAGCAGAGCCTTGAAAACGTCCAGGAATTCCGCGTGGACAGCAGCAATTACCCGGCCGAGTATGGAACCGGCACAGGCGGCCAGATCAGCTTCATCACCAAATCCGGCACCAACGATTTTCACGGCTCCGCGTTTGACTACCTGCGCAACGACAAGCTGGACGCGCGCAACTTTTTCGACGCGGCGGAAAAATCCAAGCTCCGGCTGAACCAGTTCGGCGCGTCGCTGGGCGGGCCCGTCTGGAAAGACAAGCTGTTCTTTTTTGCGAGCTACGAAGGCTTGCGGCAGCACACCAGTTCCCCGATCGTCGAAAGCACCTTGAGCGCCGCCGTACGCGCGCGGCCGGACTGCGGAAACGGCGTGACCACCAACTGCATCTCACCCGCCATCCGGCCGCTGCTGGGAGCGTTTCCCCTGGGCCAGACGCCTTCCGCCGACCCCCTGCTGGACATTGTCAACGTCAACGCTCCCGCGCACGTGGGCGAGAACGCGGGCGGCATCCGGCTGGATTACAATCTCAGCTCCCGGTACCGTTTGTACGCGCGCTATTTCCGCGATCAAGGCGAGTCCGCGCAAACTCAGAACTCCACGTTGAGCCAGTACACCACCAGCATCGTGCCGCAAAATGCCGTGGTGAGCCTGACGCAGCTTCTGACCTCCACCGCGATTAACGAGACCAAGATCGGCTACAACGCTTACAAGACCCGTGTGGCCGGCGTTCCGGGATCCAGTCCCAACGCCAACATCAATGGCGTCACCCTCAACCTCAGCGGCAGCGTGGCGCTTGGCGGGATCGCCGGCCAGAGCGGCTCGGCCGGCATCGCCATACCGACGGGACTGATCCGGCTCAGCAGTTCCTTCAACGGCCGCGGCGCGCCCTATACCAACTATTCCCTGTCGTTCATCGACAACCTGAGCCTGCTCTCCGGGAACCACAGTTTCAAGTTCGGTGTGGAAGTGCGGCCTCTGACGTTGTACAACGACCAGCTCGGCGGCACTACGTATTCGTTCGCCAACGTCGCCGCGTTCCTGGCCAACACCCCTACCTCCATCGCGTTCAACGGCGACCTGAGCGCACTGAGTCCGTTCACCGGGCTGAGCGGCGAGGCGCACCTGCGGCAGAACTATTACATCGCCTACGCGCAGGACGAATTCAAGCTGCGCCCCACCATCACCTTGAGCTACGGCCTGCGTTGGGAATATTACGAGCCGTTGCACGAGGTCCGCAACAAGGACGTGGTGTTCGACATGGCCGCGGGCACGATCGTTCCCCAGGATACGCGCAATTGGTACGCCTCTTCGAAGAAGAATTTCGGACCGCGCCTGGCAATCTCGTGGGCTCCGGCCTTTCTCAAGAACAAGACGGTGGTGCGCGTGGGATCCGGCTTCTATTACGGACCGGGCCAGACCGAAGACCAGTTGCAGCCGGCGGCCAACGATCGCATCGGCAGGACCATCTCGTCCGGTTCGCTGCTGGCCTACCCGCTGAACGTGGACCAGATCTATTCGTCGTACGACATCAACAGTCCGATGCTCGGATTTCAGCCGCGTGCCTATGGCCCGGGTTACCGGATTCCGGAGCGCATTCTGTCGTACACGGCCTCCGTGCAGCAGGAGCTGCCGGGCAACGGCGTTTTGACGGTAGCGTATGTGGGCAGCCAGGGGCGGAACCTGTTCCTGCGCAGCATCACCAACAAGATTGTGGACGTGACCACGAATCCGGTAACCGGCGCCGGAACCGCGGTGCGTGAATTCGGCGGCCGCTTCGCCGAGATCGACTACAAGACGAGCGGCGGCCGGGACAATTACAACGCGCTGCAAACCACTCTGAACCGCCGCTACAGCTCCGGCCTCTCGCTGGGTATGCAATATACCTGGGGCCACAGCATCGGGACTTCGGCCGGGTCAAACGAAGCGAACACCGCCGGCAACCCTTACAACTTCAACGCCGACCGCGGCAACAATAACTTCGATATCCGCCACAGCTTCAATGCGTCGGCACTCTACGATCTGCCGTTCGGCGAAGGCCGCAGGTATCTTGGCGGTGCGAACCGCGTGGTGGACGCGGCTCTGGGCGGGTGGCAGCTCGGCGGCATTGTGAACGCCCGCACCGGCGTTCCCATCGACGTCCTGATCGTGCGCCCGGATATCGCCTATCGCGACTCCCGCAACGGCAACATCTATTCGGCGCCCGTGGTCGATGCCTCCGGCCACGTGGCGACCACCCCGGTCATCAACACGCTCGGCGGCGGCAGCAGCCGCAATATCCGACGTCCCGACATCGTGGCCGGTGTCGATCCGTACCTGCACACGGGCAACAAGCTGCAGTGGCTGAATCCCGCGGCCTTCTCCATCCCGGCGGCAGGCACGTTCGGAAACTCGATGCGGAACGGCCTCACCGGCCCGGGCCTCGCCCAACTCGACCTTACACTCAGCAAGAAATTTCAGGTCAGCGAGGCCATGAATGTCGAATTCCGGTCGGAATTCTACAACATCGTCAATCGCGCCAATTTTTCCAATCCCAGCAATGTACGCCTGGCGCAGGGCCTGCCGTCCGGTCCGAACGGCACCGGCGTCCAGCCCGGCCAACCTTTCAGCGCCTCCAATGCGGGCGGCAACTTCGGAGTGCTGACCTCCACCGTGTCGAACCAGATTGGGTTGGGCACCAACCGCCAGGTACAGCTTTCTCTTCGCCTGAATTTCTGAATCATTGCGGGAGATCCCCGGGGGATGCCGCGGTGGCAGTAGAAGTCTGGCAGGCCGGCAGTCGCTTTGCGCATTTGACGCGGGCGCATTATCAGGTTCTGCTTCAGCGGCAAATGATCGGCGTGGCGAAGGCTCGGCGCAACGATACGGCATCGCCAGCAGGAAGCGAAATACCGTAGAGCCGCACGCGTGGTTTTCGGGGCCGCGCCAGCGTCCCCGAGCCGCTTTGAGCGGCTCACCGCATAAAGCCCCCGGCTTTACCCGGGATAGTTACTGTTCGGGGCCGACCCCGAGCCACTTTGAGCGGCTGAAATCGGGAAGCCCCCAGTTGTGCCTGGGGGTTATTTTTCCGCGGATCGGGGAGGCGCTACGCTGAAGGGCGTGGGCGCCTCCCCCTCTTTTGTTTCGGACAACGCGCGCGACGGCGCGCTCGCAAGACGGCTGCTGCGGCGCATGCCGCAACTGGACGGGGCTACGATACGGCTGGAGCGTCGCCCGGGGCTGCGCGAGCACGGACGCGAGGTCCACGCAGGTTCGTTTCTGCGCGAGAGGCGCATCGCCCTGAATTGCACCCGCGCCGAGTTTCCCCGCATCTTCGTGCACGAGGTTTTTCATTTTGTCTGGCTGCGGGCCGGAAACGCTCGGCGCCGTTCGTACGGGGACGTCGTCTTGCTGGAATGGTCCGGGGGGATCGGCGGCGAACTGGGCTGGTCCGCCGAGTGGCGCAAAGAGCAGCTTGGCGAGCGGGACGTGAACAAGCGCAGCCGCCGGTGGCGTGAGTATTGTTGCGAGAGCTTCTGCGATACGGCCGCGTGGCTTTTCTCCGGAACCTGCGGTCACGGCGAGTTTACGCTTCCAGCCGCCAGCCGCCGCCGGAGACGCCAGTGGTTTTCTGAATCTCTGGGCGGCCCGGTATTGTCGATATAATCGAGTTAGAGAATGATTGTGAAGTTCCTGCAAGTCTCAATGGCACTCGCTACGGCCGGGATGCTTGGGTGCCTGCTTACGGGGTGCTCGTCGAACCCGCTGGAGGTGAAAGCTGCGTCCGTAAAGCCCGACAGCGAGAGAAAGCAAGCGCCGGATTTTACTCTGAAGGACGCCAATGGCAAGACTGTCCGCCTTTCCGATTACCGGGGCAAAGTAGTGCTGCTGGATTTCTGGGCCACCTGGTGCGGCCCCTGCAAAATCGAAATTCCCTGGTTCGTGGAGATGCAGCGCAAGAACAAAGATCGCGGGTTTGAAGTGCTCGGCGTTGCCATGGACGATGAAGGATGGGAAGTGGTGAAGCCTTTCATCTCCGACATCGGCGTGAATTACCGCGTTGTGATCGGCGATGACATGACCGCTCAAAGCTACGGCGGCGTGGATGCTCTGCCCACGACGTTTCTGATCGACCGCGCCGGCAAAATCGCCGCGGTGCATATTGGCCTCACCAGCAAAAAGGATTTCGAAGATGGCGTTGAACAACTTCTACAAGGTGCTGCCGGTGGCGGCGCTGACCGCGGCGCTTTGCCTCCCGGCGCTTCCCCAAAGTAGCGGCTACCTGACGCTCGGTCAACTGCCTAAGGTTGCCGGCAAACGCGGCGCGGTGGTGCAGGTGAAACTGCCGTGCGTGGTCCGGGCTGGTTACCACGTCAACAGCAATACTCCGTCGGACGAGTACCTGATACCCTTGAAGCTCACCTGGAAGGCCACCGGCGCGCTGGAAGGCGGCCAGTTGACTTACCCGAAGCCGTCCCTCGAGAAGTACGAGTTCTCCGAAAAGCCGCTTTCCGTATTCACCGGGAGCTTCGACATCCTGGCGAATTTCAAAGTGGCCGCCAATGCGCCCGCGGGTCCCGGCGTCGCCGTTGGGCAGCTTCGCTATCAGGCGTGCAGCGACAAGGCGTGCTATCCTCCCAAGAACATCGAAGTATCCATTCCTTACCAGGTGCAGTAAGCAACTCCGGCGCGCGCCGCCAGGTCAGCTCTTCAGGAACTGGCCGATGCTGCGGGCAGCCTGCCGGATCCGCTGCTCGTTTTCGATGAGTGCGAAGCGGACGTGCCCTTCGCCCATGGGCCCGAATCCGATTCCCGGGGACACTGCCACCTGGGCCTTCTCGAGCAGCAACTTGGCGAACTCGAGCGAACCGGCGGCACGGAACCGTTCCGGTAGCGGCGCCCATACGAACATGGTCCCTTTCGGCGGCTCGACAATCCAACCGCTGCGTTTCAAGCCCTGAATCAGCGCATCGCGCCGCTTCTGATAAATCGTGCAGATCTTGCGAGTATCTTCTTCACATTCCCGCAAGGCGATGATGGAAGCGATCTGAATGGGCTGAAATACGCCGTAGTCAAGGTAACTCTTGATGCGCGCCAGCGCCGCGATCATCTTCGGGTTGCCGACACAAAACCCGACGCGCCAGCCGGCCATGTTATAGCTCTTCGACATGGAGAAGATTTCAACCGCCACCTCCCGGGCGCCTTCGATCTGGAGAATGCTGGGGGGTTTGTAACCGTCGAACCCGAGGTCCGCGTAGGCAAAATCGTGCACGATCATGGTGTCGTGCTCGCGCGCGAGCCGCACGATCTCGCGCAGGTAATCCAGGTCCACGCAGGTAGTGGTCGGATTGTGCGGGAAGGAGATCAGGAGCATCTTGGGCTTGCGCGGCGCGGTGCGATAAAGCTCTTCGAGACGTTCCAGAAAAGTCGGCGCATCCGGCATGGGCAGAATGCAGGCCTGGCCCTCGGCCATGAGAACGCCATACTGATGAATCGGGTAGGCCGGATTGGGCGAGACCACCATGTCGCCCGGGCCGATGGTGGCAAAGAGCAGATGAGCCAGCGCGTCTTTGGCGCCGATCGTGACGATTGCTTCCTTTTCGGGGTCCAGTTCCACACCGTAGTTCTGTCGATAGCGGCGTGCGATTTCTTCGCGAAGTTTGGGAATACCCCGGGAAAGGGAGTAGCGGTGGTTGCGCGGGTTCTTGGCCGCTTCGATCAGCTTGTTGACCACGGCGCGCGGTGTTGCTCCGTCCGGGTTGCCCATGCCGAGATCGATAACGTCGATCTGCGCGGAGCGGGCCTTCGCGCGCATCTCGTTGATGACGGCAAAGACGTAAGGAGGCAGCTTCTGTATGCGGTAGAAATCCTGCGATGAGTCGGGCATCTCTGCCCATTCTACGATGCGGGAGGCGTGCTCCCCGTCAGGCTGGCCTGGACAATGAATCGCTTTGGTGCTGAACCTACGTAATAGAAGGGATAACAAGTGATGAGGTGCAACTGCTGCGTCCGGCGTGGAGCGCAGGCACTTGGTGTTGTCCGGAGAGATAACTTGCGTCTTCTTCACCCGGTAGATGAACGTCGCGCCGTGGGCCTTGAGGAAGATGTCGTCGCCCGGCCGGATATCCTTGAGTACGCGAAAATGCGTGTCCCGATGCCCCGCGATGATGCAGTTTCCGTTTTCGCCGGGCATGGCACTGCCCGCGAGATGGCCGGGACCCCGCCGCAGTTCGCGCGGTCCGTCGCCCTCGACGACGTATAATTCGGCGTCGAGGCGCGGAATGATCAGTTTGGCCAATGGATCTCCCAACTTCGGTGGCAGGCGCAAGTGGCGCCGGAACGCGGGGCCGTACCGCGGGGGGCACAGGCTCGGATTGTGCGGCTTGCCCGGCGAATTCACGGGCTGCTTCCCGCTGGCCGATTCGGGAGTCCAGAAAATCGCGGGCGCCCAGGTAGAGCAGCGCGGCTCCGCCGAGTATCAGCAGGTACGAAATCCAGCTTCTGGATATCGACGGAGCTCGTCGCATGATTGCCTCCCGTGGGCGCCCGATTGGTGCGAAACAATTACCGCTTGCGGCGAATGACCATACCCGCGCCGGAGAGGACTCCGCCGCTGAGCAGCATCATCAGCCAGCCTGCGGAAGTATCCGGCATGCTGCGGTCGGCGGTGTTCATCGTGCTGCGGTTCATGGCTGCCGAGTCAGGAGTCGAGTAGTCTCGAGACGTGCTCGGGGTCTGGTTATACGGAGCCGGGGTGGACGGAGCCGTGGTGGCCGGCGGAGTGGTGTTCTGCGCCATCGTCGTGTTCTGGCTCGTGGTGGACTCGGTGGTCGTAGCTTGGCCGGTTACCTGGGCCGGTTGAGTCGTGGTAGTCGCCTGATTGGTGGTAGTCGCCTGATTCGTGGTGGCTTGGCCGATGGTTGTCGACTGAGACGTGGTGGCCTGGCCGACGGTTGTCGACTGAGACGTGGCGGCGGTGTTGGTTTCCGCTGGAACCGTCTGATAGGTGGCCGCAACCGAGATCGGCTGCAGACGCTCCCGTTCGCGGGACTTCACGCTGTCGGGTAGCGGAAATTCGTATCCATAGTCTTTTCCCTGGATCCAGATCTTATCGAAATAGTAGTCGGGCCCGAAATGATGCAGGATAACTTTCGTGTCTTCGGCTGTGCTCTGGTCGAGGGCCGGAATAGTCATGGCCGAGGTTTCAAACTTCATTCCCTGGTCGGAGTAGATGAGTAGTACCCGGCTGCTGCCGCTGTTACTCGACAACTGCTGGATGACGTATTGGCCGGGCTGTAGGGTCTTGTCCCCGATGGTTACGGTGTAGGGAAGATTGACGTTGACCCGGTCCCATAGCGGGCCCTGGGCTTTGCTGGGTGTATTCAATGCAGCGAGCCCCAGGGCCACAACGCCCGCCGCGATTGCGAATGTTCGGATTCTCATACCTTTTGCAACTCCTCTGTGGTCTCGTCGAAGGGCGCATGTTCCGTTCACTTGCCGGCTATCGTGGCCGGTAAACTATGACATCTGGAGTTGCAAGCGGGTTTCCAAAGGAGAGCTTTGAGGCTGGAGAGAGGGGCAGCGCGATCGAAGCGGCGGTACGAAAAAAGACTGCCGGAGGGCGAGTGGCGTCCCCAGGGGGATTCGAACCCCCGTTACCGCCGTGAAAGGGCGATGTCCTAGGCCGGGCTAGACGATGGGGACGGGCAAAATGGCCGGTGCAGGTGGACTCCTATTAATTTAACCAGCGAAGTGCCCGCGAGTCAACTGGATGCGAGAATTCCTGCCGGCGCGGCCGCGCTGCGGCGACGGTGCCCGGCGATGGCGGAAGCGATGGAAGAGAGGGGGAGAACCTGTTCCACGGCGCCCAGTTCGACCGCTTCCCTCGGCATCCCGTAAACGACACATGAATTCTCGTCTTGCGCAATGGTTTGCGCTCCGGCCTGCCGCATCCGCAGCAGCCCGCGCGCGCCGTCGTCGCCCATACCGGTTAGAATTACACCCACCGCCTTTTGTCCCGCCGCCTCAGCCACTGAGGAAAAGAGCACATCGACGGAAGGCCGCTGGTAGCAGACCCTGGGACCGGTTTTTACGTTGACGTGATAATTCGGCCCGTTTTTTCTGAGCAGCATGTGCAGGTCCCCCGGAGCGACGAGGGCGGTGCCCGGAAGAACCTGATCGCCGTCTTCGGCTTCGTGGACGCGAACCGCGCAGGTCTCGTTCAGCCGGTTGGCGAAGGCGCGCGAGAACCCCGGCGGAATATGTTGGGCAATCACAATCCCCGGAAGCGTCGCCGGCAGGCATTGCAGAATCGAGGTGATGGCCTCGGTGCCGCCCGTGGAAGCGCCGATGGCGATGACCGTCCCCGCAGGCAGCGTGGTTGCCTCGCAGGGCTGGTTTGGCGCGGGGCCTGCTGGCTGCGGAACGCGGATCATGGCGCGGCCCGCGGCCCGGATTTTGGAGGCGAGGCTTCTGCGCAACTCGCCCACCGAGTAGGGTCCGCCGGGTTTCGCCAGCACTTCCACAGCTCCCGCTTCCAGCGCCTGCATCGCCGCCCGGCAGGAGGGCTGCGCCAGTGAACTGATCACGACAGTCGGGAGCGGGCGGAAGCGCATGAGTTTTTTGAGAAACGTGAGCCCGTCCATGCGCGGCATCTCGATATCGAGCGTCAGCACATCCGGGTTCAGGGCGAAGATCTTATCGCGCGCAACGTAGGGATCGGGAGCCGTACCCACAACTTCGATATCCGGCTCGCCGTCGAGCGCTTCCGCCAGAATCTTGCGGACGATTGCCGAATCGTCCACAATCAGCACTCGAATGCGCCGGGCCTCAAGCATTCGGCAAGCGCCTTTCGGGCAACTCCACGGTCGCTAATAATGCTCCATCCGGAAGTTCCGCCGTGTAGATTCCCTCCGCATTCGCGTTCGGTGGGTCGTCCCATGGAACCGCCGGCGATAACCGGACGAGTTCCTGGTCCTCGAGTTCGCTCACCATCGATCCGCAGACCATGTTTGCGAACTCACAGACCACCTCCACCATCTGCGGGTCGGACACCGATTCGGCATCGTAGCCCAAAAAATCGGCGGCCAGCGCCCGCGCCGATGCCCTGGTGAGCCGGACCGAAAGTGTGCCGGTCGCACTTCCTTCGAAAGCGAGCCGGGCGCCGACCGATGCGCCGGGATCGAAGACCCCGCCATCCACGGGCTCGCCGGCCACGGTGAAGAACATCGTTTCGAGCACCCGTTGCGCGGCCAGGGCCAATGATTGCGTCCACGAGGAGTCAGGCATGGACTTCTCCCAGTATCCGATCGAGTTCCGCCCGCAGTTCCTGCGGCAGAAACGGCTTGGGAAGATAGCCCCGCGCGCCGAGGGAAGTCATCTGCCGGATGCGGCACGAGGTCGAGTCGGTGGAGACGACCACCACCGGAATGGTCCGCAGCATCTCATCCCCATCGAGCGCCCGCGCCAGTTCCTCTCCGTTCATCAGCGGCATGTTGATATCGGTCAGAATCACGTCCACCCATTCGTGACCGAGAAGCTCCAGCGCTTCGCGTCCGTTGCCCGCTTCCAGGCATTCCGCCACGTCGAAGCCGCACAAATTCACCGTGCGCCGGACAAAAGCGCGCATCGCCGGAGAATCGTCCACGATCAGAATCCGGTACGCCATCAGGCCACTCCTTTCACGCGGCGCCCGGCCGGGAGTTCCCGAACCTCGCCGCCTTCGTGCAGCCACACCCTGCCGCTTCCGACCTCGAGGCGCATGGTGCGGGACTGCGAGCCGCCGACCGCCTCCGCGTCGATAAGGACGCCAGCCTTCCAAAGCAGTTTGCGCATCGCCAGGCAATTCCGTTTGCCGATTTCGAAAATGCCTCCGGGGTCCATCATCTGCGCCCCACCCGCCGCGCGCACCACCAGCCGCTTGGTTACGGCTCCCCGCGAGCGCAGGTTTTCCAGCAGCAGCGGGATGCCGGTGTCTGCGAACATATACGGGTTCTGACGGGCCTTCGCAGGGTCCATGGTTGAATCGGGAAGCATGAAGTGCAGCAGACCGCCCAATCCGCTCCTGGCGTCGTGCATCGCCACTCCGATGCACGAGCCCAGGGCGTACGTCGTGAGCACTTGTCCCGGGCTGTCGGCAATTCCGCAGTCGGCCATCCCAATCACCAGTTGCGCCACTAGCGTTCCCTCGCTCCAGCCTTGCGATAAACCGCGGGACGAACGTACTCGAGGTCGTGCGAAACGCGCGCCAGGCTCTCGGCGTGACCTACGAACAGGTAGCCGCCCGGCGCCAGCCGCCCGGAAAGGTACTGAATCACTTTTTCCTGCGTGGCCCGATCGAAATAGATCATCACGTTGCGGCAGAAGATAACGGGATAGCACTTGGAGTCGTGCGGCGGCGCAATCAGATTGATGCGTTGAAAGGTGGCCTGCGCGCGGATTCTGGGAAGCACCCGGTAACTCTGCGGGGAGCCCTTTTCGGCGACGAAATACCGCGAGAGCCATCCCGTCGGAATGCCCTGGAAGCGTTCCAGCGGGTAAAGGGCCTCGGAAGCAAACCGCAGCACCCGGTAGGAGATATCCGATGCCGCCACATGAATCCGGCGCCCGGGCAGCCCTTCATTGAGGATGCAGGCGAGCGTCCAGACCTCTTCGCCCGTGGAGCAGGCGGCGCTCCATACTTCTATTCCGTCCTTTTGGACGAAGCGCGGGAGCACCTCCGCCTTCAGGAATTCAAAATGATCCGGTTCCCGATAAAACGAGGTATGGTTGGTGACCAGCGCGTCGATCAAGCGGCAGAGCGATTGCCCGGTCCGGTCTTCGACGACGTGCCGGTGGTAGGCGCGGAAGCTGGCAAACCCTCCGGCCTGAACCAGCTTGCGCAGCCTGGCCGTCACCAGCTCCTCTTTTCCAGGCTTCAGGTCCAGCCCGAACTCACGATACGCGAGCTGGCGAAGTTGCTCGAAATCGTTTCCCCCAAGCCGCGGCAGCAGGTGCGGGTCGGCCCAATTCAAAATCGATTTATCAGTGCCCAGGCTCACTGGTTCCATCCTTGTACAACCGCTCCACATCGAGGATCAATCCGACCCGTCCATCGCCCAGGATGGCCCCACCGGCGATACCTTCCACCCGGTTGAACATGTCCCCCAGCGACTTGATCACTACCTCCTGCTTGCCGATCAGCTCATCCACCACGATGCAGAAACGGCGGTCACCGGCCTCCGCCACTATCAGAACGGATTGCTTCGGATCCTCGGAAACCGGCGTGACACCGAAGCGCCGGTAGAGCCGCAGGACCGGCAGCAGCATTCCGCGCACCAGGGCCGTCTCGGCCCGATTCTGGATACTCCAGATGCAGTCCTCCGCCGGCCGAAACATTTCCCGCACGGCGAACATGGGAACGATATACCGTTCCTGCCCGACGCCGACCACAAGGCCGTCGATGATTGCCAGCGTCAGCGGCAGCTTGATCAGAAAAGTCGTGCCCTGTCCCACCGTGGAGCGCAATTCGATTCGGCCGCGCAATCGCTCCACGTGTTTCCGGACGACATCCATCCCCACGCCGCGGCCGGAGACATTGGTCACCTGCGCGGCTGTGGTGAAGCCGGGCTCGAAGATCAGATTGCAGATCTCGCTGTCGGACAACACGTCGTCCGGCTGGATCAGGTTTCGCTCGAGGGCCTTGGCACGGATCCGTTCCCTGTCCAGTCCGCGTCCGTCGTCGGACACCTCGACCACTACCTGCCCTGCCTGGTGCGATGCGCGCAGAAGCAGGCGCGCGGCCGCATTTTTTCCCGCACTCTGCCTGGCCTCCGGGCCCTCGATCCCGTGGTCGAGAGCGTTGCGGACCATATGCATCAGCGGATCGCCGAGCTGTTCCACGATATTGCGGTCGAGCTCGATTTCATCGCCCGATGTCTCCATTTCGACGCGCTTGTCAAACTGTCGGGAAAGGTCGCGGACCAGCCGCGCCATGCGCCGAAACAGCGGACCCACCGGGATGAGCCGCATCGCCATCGCTGTCTTCTGAAGCTCGGCGGTGATGCGGGTCAGGTGCGCTATCTTCCGTTGCAGGCTCTGGCTCTTCACTTGCACCAATTCGGGGTCGTGCCGCACCAGGGATTCGGCGATCACCAGTTCGCCGGCCATATCCACCAGGCTGTCCAGTTTCGCCGTGTCCACCCGCACCGCGATGGAGTCGGCCCGGGCCGGAACCGCCACGGCAGGGGGAGCCGCTTCCCGCGGTGCCGCCTGCGGCGCGCCGGACGCCTCCACTGCCGAAGCCAGCGCCTCCAATCCGGTCGCGGGCGCCGGCTGCTGTTCCTGGCCCGCAGCCGCGGCTCGAATCCTTTCAATCAGCCCCGCATCTTCGGCCGGCACGGTGGCCGGCCGGTTCCGCAACTGGTCGTCCACGCAGGCGACCCAGCGTTTTAGGTAATCGGCGCTCTCGAGAATCAGGTCGATCGCGGCGGGCGAGAGGGTCAGTTCCGCATTGCGGACCCGGTCCAGCAGCGTTTCCACTTCATGCGCGTGCTTCTGGATGTCAGCCAGCTCCAGAAATCCCGCCAGGCCCTTAATCGTGTGAAAACCACGAAAAACGGCGTGGAGCGCGTCCGAATTTCCGGGATCTTTTTCGAGCGTCAGGGTCTCGGCTTCGATCAGTCCCAGGTGCTCGCGGCTCTCCACCACGAAGTCGGACATGAGCTCCGGATCACCGGCCAGGGAGGCCGCGGGATTGGGCGTTTCGGCCCCATCCCGCTCCAGAGCTTCCTGGATGAGGCCGATCCCGTCCTGGAAGACGGAGGCGACCGCGCCGGCTCGCCGGACTTGTTCCAGGGCCGTGTCCACGGCCCCGGCCACCAATCGCAGGTTGTCCCGAACAGCAGCTTGGCGAACCTGTTCGAGGAAAGTCATCCAGCCGGATGGATCGGATTCCACCGCCGGATCCATGACCAGCTTCAGGGCCATCTCTTCGACGCGGCCACGCAATTCGGCGGAGTGCACCATGTTTGTTTACCTTCAGAACGACTGCTCGTTTTCATCCAGAGGAAAGGCCTGGTGAGCGGCGACCATGGCCTTGTTCGGTCCATTCGCCGCTCGCAGCGAGGATCCGAGCGCGGCGAGGCCCCGCGTCGGCGCCGGCTTCATCCCGACCGGGGCCGCATTGCTCCTGCCGGACTCCGCCTGGCCGCCCACGATCAGCCGGAGCCGCTCCACGCTGGCGTACAGGCTTTGAGCCTGGCCTGCCAGTTCCTCACTGGCCGAGGCGCTCTCCTCCGCATTGGCGGCACTGCGCTGCGTCACCTGCTCCATCTGCCCGACGGCGGTTCCGATCTGCTCGATTCCGCGGGCCTGTTCCTGGCTCCCGACATGAACTTCGTCCACCAGCGTCTTGACCTGGTTGGCACTGCCGGTGATCTGCTGAATCGACCGGGCTACCAACTCCAGCTTGCGGCTGCCTTCTCCGGACTTTCCGATCGACTCCTCGATCAGGGCGGCCGTGTCTTTGGCTGCCTGGGCGCTTCTCTGGGCCAGATTCCGCACCTCATCGGCCACCACTGCGAAGCCCATTCCGGCCTCTCCCGCGCGGGCGGCTTCCACAGCCGCGTTCAACGCAAGGATGTTTGTCTGGAACGCGATTTCGTCGATGACGCGGATGATCTTCGAGATGCGCTCGCTCGAGCTATTGATATCCTTCATCGACTCCATCATGGCCCCGAGGTTCTGGTTGGCTTCCTGCACCAGCTTCGCGGTCTCGTCCATGTGTCCGGCCACGGTGCGCGTGTTTTCGGCGTTCTTTCGCGTTATGGCCGTGATCTCGGAAGTGGAGGAAGAGGTCTCTTCGAGTGTGGCCGCCTGTTCGCTGGTGCCCTGCGCCAGGGACTGGCTGGCTGCCGCTACCTGGCCCGAAGCTGCTGCCACCTGGCGCGAACCTTCGAACATCTCCACCGCAACCTGCCGGAGCTGACTCGACGCCGAACGGACCATCGCCAGGGCCCCCATGGCGGTTAATGCGCCCAGGACAATAAACCCGATCAGAAACATGCGGGCCGATTGGTACTCCACGCCGGCCTCCTTGTTGGCCGCGTCAAGAGCGCTCCGTTGTAGCTGGCTGAGTTCGTCGCACTGGTCACCGATCGCCTTGTACGTCGCCGTTATCCCGAGGAGCCCTTTCATCGCTCCCTCCGCATCTCCCGCGTCGGCCTCCCTCTGCACTTCTGTGTACAGTCCGTCCCAGGTATTGACATTGGACGTGATTGTCTCGAGCAGTTTCTTGCCGTGATCGGTATCGATGAGGGGCTTGATTTCGGAAAGCGCGGCTCGCAGAGTCTCGAGACTGGCGCGATAGGTCTGTTTGGCGCCAGCCGCGTGGTCGGCCTCTTTACCAAACGTGAACGCAACAAGACCACGCTGTCCGGCAGCCATGTTGGATTCCGCGGTGTTGATCGTTCCAGCCAGTTCCAAAGCTTTTGCTTTGGTGCCGACGATATACGTAAAAGATTCGCGGAGACTCCCGGCTGTATGCAGGCCGTACCAGGCCGCCAACAGCAGCAAGCTGGCCAGAACCCCGGCGCTCGCCGCGACTTTTGCAGTAAAACTCATGTTCTTCAAGTTCATCGCTGTAAACTCCTGATCCGGCTAGGGGAGGATTGCATGGAGATGCCGCAGTTCCTGGGCAGTCAGCACACGATCGATATCCAACAGGATTTTTACCTTTCCTTTGACTTTTGCCAACCCGAGCAGGTACCCGCCGGTCACGTTCTCTCCGAAATCGGGGGTGTCCTCGATCTCCGACGCGGTCAGGTTCAATACCTCGGATACGCCGTCCACGATGGTGCCCATCAGGCTCGGCCCGTTCTCTCCCTGCACTTGGGTGACGATAATGCAGGTTCGTTGTGTGTACTCGACCGCCGGTATTCCGAACTTCAGCCGAAGATCGATCACCGGGATCACTTTGCCGCGCAGATTAATGACGCCTTTTACATGCGGCGGCGTCTGGGGTACGGCCGTTATCTCGAGCAGCCCCATGATCTCCCGAACCTTGAGTACGCGAATGCCGAACTCTTCGTTCGCCAGCTGAAATGTCAGATATTTGCCCGTGCGCACATCGGCTTGGGCACCGGCGGCCGGTTCCGTTTGGGTGGTGGTCATTCTCTTTTCCTTTCAAACATCGATGTGAATAGCGTTCGGCACATGAGCGGGCGCGTGAGGGACACGGTCGCTTTGCGTCAGACAAAGCTTGATCACCAGGACGTCATCGTCCCAGGGATACCGGAGCACCAGCCATTCGGTAGTGCCGGCGCTCTTGGTCCGGAAATTCCGGCCGAATACAACGGTTGGAATGCTTAGCCCCAGCGGACCCAGGTGCCCTTCGAGTTCGGTTTTGGCGCTGCCGATGATCATGTTGGTCAGCTCGGCCACGGCGTCCAGCACCTCTTCGTTCACCGCCGTGCTCTCCGTCATCAGCAAATGGGAGCAAACCCGGCAAGCGAGCTCCGGGGAACAGGAGATACTCCCAGTGCCCGCCCACGATCCGGCCAGGCCGATGAACGATACGACGCCGTCATTGGCATCCGGCACGCCCCGTTCTACGCTGCGGGACGGCGGCTCCAACTCCACGCCGAGCATCGTCGTGAAAACCTCCGCGGAGGACCGGCAGAGGCAATCCAGGACCAAATTTTCGAGGCTCATAAGTTCACCGTCGGTTCGAGGATGCCGACCAGCTTTTCCTTGATCTGATCCGCCGTAAACGGCTTGCGCACATAACCGGCGGCGCCCAGCTTGACAGCCTCGCCTACCTTGGCTTCGCCGCCTTCGGTTGTGATCATCACGACGGCAATGGATCGCCACGCCTCGGACGCCTTCATGGCGCCGAGCAACTGAAGGCCATCCATTTTCGGCATGTTAATATCCGTTAACACGAGCGATACAGGGTTGCTGGAAAGCAACTCCAGGGCCTGCTGCCCGTCGCCTGCCTCGTAGATATTTCGAATCGCCATGCCGGTCTGGCGCAGCACGCGCTGAAGAATCTTACGGATGGCGGCGGAATCGTCAACTACCAGGACGTCTGATTCCATTGCACTCCTTACAACCCATTTATCGGTGGACTGGAGAAATTCCTTAGAGCGCCGGCGAAAAAGACGCGGTTTTTTACGCCGCGATGCGGTAAAGTCCTTGACATGCCCGGTCGATAGATTGACCAGGAGCGCGGAATTGAGCCGGCAGCTATCGCAGCAAGAAATCGATGCGGTATTCCGTAGACAGGAACGCAAACGGGAGGCGCCGGCCGTCAAGTTCGACTTTCGACGGCCCGACCGTATCCCGAAGTCTCAGGTCCGTGCCATCCACCTGCTGCACGACACCTTTGTCCGCAACTTGGTTTCCAGTCTGTCGGCCTACCTGCGTTCCTACCTCACGGTCAATCTGGTCAGCGTCGAGCAGCTCTCCTACGCGGAGTTTCTCGACGGGCTCCCCTCGCCCACCTGCATGGTGGCACTCGGCCTGAGTCCCTACGACGGAAGCGGCGTTCTGGAACTGAATTCCTCTCTGATCTTTCCCATCATCGAGATGTTGTTGGGGGGCACCGGCAACTCTTCGGCCTCGATTCAGCGCGACATTACGGAAATCGAGCAGAAGTTGCTGGACGGACTGTTCCGCATCATCCTGCACGATCTCCGTGAAGCCTGGAAATCGGTGACGGAGGTCGACTTCACGATCGAATCGATGGAGACCGAGCCCCAGTTGCTTCACCTGATGGCGCCAAATGAAGCCGTGGTCGCAATCGGAATTGAAATCCGCATCGGCGACACCGTGGGAATGATGAACATCGCGCTGCCCTCCATCGTCATCAAAATGATGCGGCAGAAATTCGACCAGCAATGGTCGGTTCGCAAGACGCATGCCAGCCAGGGCGAACAGGAACGGGTGCTGCGGTTGATGCGGGAAGCGTCCGTCCTCCTCGAGGCCCGGATGGAAGGGCCCACCATCCGCATCCGCGATCTGCTGGCCCTCGAAGAAGGACACGTGCTGAGCTTCGACTATTCCGTGGACCGTTCGATCGAACTCAAGGCGAATGGCGTCAACAAGTTCACAGCCCAGGTGGCGGCTGCCGGCAAAAGGAGGGCCTGCGTGATCGAAGCCATCCGCCGCTCGTTGCCTCAAGGCAAAAGCAGCGACGAAGGAGAGCGTTCTTCCGGTTGACCCTCGTCTTCTTCATAAAATGCGCGCAAGCCGTCGATGAACGACCGGCCCCGCCGCCGTCCGTTATTCCGGTCCCGCTCCACGCGCGCCAGGAAAACCAGCAGGCCCAGCACATCGGTATCGCGGGTGCGTGTGAGTCCGAGCCGGCCGTGTTCCTCCTCCCGGTATTGACGCAATCCCTCCTGCAACCCGCGGTAAAGGTTGGCGGCGAGCGGATTGACGGGTACCGACTCATAATACAAGCCGCTCTCGAGCGTCCGGTACGTTTGAGCCAGGGCGTCCAGGGCCTCGCGGACGTCAAAATCCACGGTGCCGGGCATGTCGAGGGCATACGCCAGCAGCGTACGGCCGATAAACACAAGCAGCGGCTCATTTTCCGCGAGGAACTTCTCGGAAACGCGAATGTCCTTGTGGGGAATGCTCTCCGGATCGATCTCCGCGGGCTTCTCGTGCTTGCGGGCCTCCTGAAGGTATTCACAATCGAGCGGGCAGTCCACACTGACTTCCCGTTCCGTGCCGCAGCACATCGAGCAAATGTCGCCTCCGACGCCGGGACAAAACCGGCGCGGACGCCGCGTCTCACAAATTGCGCAAGCCATTCCCTTTAGTATAGGAGTCAGCGAACACCGTTCATGAGCCGCACCAACCTGTTTTTCAAAGTCGAACTGGAGCACGACCCGGAAGAGAGGCCGGAGCGTATCGCCGAGGAGATCCGGCGGCAATTGATCAAGATCTACGGCGTGCGGGAGGCGGAGCTTTCCAATTTCACTACGCTCGAGGAGTAGCGTCCCGGCCGAAAATGCCATCGAACGTGCGGCGGAAAAAGCCGTCCGTCATCCCCGCCAGGTAGTCGCAAACCACGCGGTGAACGGGCTCTTCCCCGGTCCGCGCGCGGTAGGCCGGCGGCAGGCGGTCTGGCGATTCCAGAAAGAACTCGAACAGCCCGCCGATCATCCGCATCGACTTCCGCCGCCCCTCGTTGAGCGCCGCCGACGCGTAGACATTGTCGTAAAGAAACTTCTTGAGCTGCCCGCTGGTTTCCGCCGCGCGCGGCGAGAACGCGGCCACGCGCATTGCCGCGCTTCGAACGCCCTCTGCGTCCCGCACGCCCGTTTCGCCGGCGCGTTCCACAGTCCCTTCGATCAAGCCCGACACCAGCGCATCCACCAGTTGGCGCAGGGATTCGTAAAACAATTCCCGCGCCCCGGCCCCGGGAAACTGGAACTCGACCGTTTCATGAATGGCCGCATACGCCGGCACGTTGGCCGAAATCTGCACCGAATCCACCACCCCGGCCGAGCAGGCATCGTCCAGGTCTGCCGTGTTGTAGGCGATTTCGTCGGCCAGGTCGATCAGTTGCGCCTCGAGCGGAGGGCGTAGTCCGGGCAGGTACGAATCGGCCTCGGCGCATTCCCCGGGCGCAAAGTCCCGGGAATGCTTGACAATCCCTTCCCGCACCTCGAAGGTCAGGTTCAACCCCGGAAAACGGGCGTAACGCTGCTCGAAGCTTTCGACGATGCGCAGCGCGTGCAGATTATGGTCGAAGCTTTCCCCAAACCGTTGCATCTGCCGGTTCAGTTCCTCCTCGCCCGCGTGCGCGAAAGGGGGATGCCCGATGTCGTGGGCCAGAGCGAGCGCTTCGGTCAGATACCCGTCGAGTTCGAGCACGTGCGCCACGGTCCGGGCCATCTGCGCCACCTCGATGGTATGGGTCAGCCGGTTCCGGAAATGATCGCAAAAGTCGGGAGCGAATACCTGCGTCTTGTCCTCGAGGCGGCGAAAGGCGCGGGAATGGACAACACGGTCGCGGTCGCGCTGAAAGGCGTTGCGATAGGGGTGTTTCGGCTCCGGAAATGCCCGCCCCCGGCTTCGTTCCACCGGAAACCGCAGGTAGGCCAGCATGGTCCCGTGCTTTATTGCGGCGGCAACTCGCTGTACAGCGATAGCGCGACCTGCCCGACCACGCCTTCCTGCGTCCGCAAGGGATCCAGCAGTTTCCTGGCCTCGGCGGGTTTGCTGTGGACCAGGAATCGTGCCAGTGTGATGGTCGCCTGTTCCTTCGAGACGAAGGCGCTCGGTTTCGCTATCAGTTCACGGAGTAGCGCTTCACCCTGGGCGGACCGTCCATCGGCGAAGTAGATCTGGGCCAGGGAGAGTTTGGCCAGAGCGGCGTAGTTGGCATCCGCATGGTCCGCGACGTTCTTGAGATTCGCTTCAGCTTCCGCCAGTTTCCCCTCGTCCGCCTGAATGGAGCCGAGGTAGTACTGCGCGATCATGGCTTCGTCGCTGCCGGAGTATTGTGTCCGAACCAGATTGAACGCCTGGACCGCAGCCTGCTCCTTGGCGTCCTCGGTAGGAAAGTTCAGATTCTGTCCGGGAGTGGGCGGCCCGACCGGCGCCTCCTGCACCTGAATCGCCTTGGCCAGGGCATCCTGCCGTTCGGTATGCTTGCGCTTGGAATACCACGAATAGCCGAGCGCCAGCAAAACCACGATTACGACGATTCCGCCGTAACGCATGATCTCTTTCTGATGGTCCCCCAGAAAGGTAACGGAGTGCTCGACTTCCAGCGCGAACTTGTCGCTTTTTAACTCTTTTCGGGTGATTCTGGACACGAAAACCTCAGGTGATATCGGAACTTCCTATCCTATCACGAGCGGGTGCCGATTTGCCCCTCACCCGCCTGCTATGCTGAACTCCTATGTACCTGAAAATTCTGGCGCACCCGGTCTTTCCAACCCTCAATTTCCACATGCCCATGACGGTGGATCTCTCCCATCCGCTGATCATGCTCACCGGAGAGAACGGTTCGGGAAAATCCACCCTGCTCCAGTCCCTCCACCTTGCGTTGCGCGGCGAGCAGGTGGACGGGTACATCTACAAGCTGGAAACGGGAGGCCGGGCGCCAGGACGCAGCTACCTGTTCGACGCCGAGCAGCATAACCCGCGCACCCAACTGGAGCTTTTCAAGGGTCACCCGCAGATGCTCGAGTTCCTGCGCATCGCCAGCCACGGACAGGTCATGCTGTCGCTCTTCCAGGAGAGTTTTCCGAAGCTGCCGGACGGCACCGTGCTCCTGCTGGACGAGCCGGAAATGGCGCTCTCCATCTCCAATCAGCGGCGCATCCTCAAGATGCTGAAGGAACTGGCGGACCAGAAGCAGTTTCGTATCGTCTGCGCCACGCACTCTCCCGTGCTGATCGAATCGGCCGATACCTACGTCATCGATCTCGACCAGCACGTGAACCGCAACGTGTTGTCCTCCGACATGGGCGTGGAAGGCGCCAGCACCATCCAATAGCGAGATAGCGACCATGACCTGCTGCCCCGAACTCGACCGCCTGATGGACCGCGACCTCGCGCGCCACGCGCAGCCCCATCAGCTTACCAACGGCACCATCGTCACCGAGATCGATACCGAGTACTTCCTGGTTTTCGGCGATGAGCGGCACCAGTTCGTGGGGATGCACTACTGTCCGTTCTGCGGCCGTATTCTTTCCCGCGCGCTCTGGAACCAGGAGAAGAAAAAGTAGCTTCAGCCTGCCGCGGCCAGTTGCTTCAGGAGGCGGCCGCAAATCATGCTGGCCTGGAGCTTGTCTCCGCCCGGTCCGCCCCAATGGGTTTCCAGGCTCAGCCAGCCGCGGTAGCCGTCCGCCGCCAGGGCAGCGATCTGTCCCTGCCAATTGACCCACCCGTCGCCGAGCGGCCCCCACGTGGGGCGATGTTCCTCCACCGTGCAGTCTTTGACGTGAACGTGCGCGATGCGGTTCGGCGGCAGGCGCCGGTAGCCGTCCGGAAACGCCTTCTCGCCCGCCACCAGCGCGTTTGCCGGATCCCAGACGACCTTCAGGTTCGGATGATCGAGAGCCGCCAGCACGCGCGCCGTCTCTTCGCCCGTTCCGATGTTGCAGGCATGCTCGTTTTCAAGACCGATGGTGACGCCGCGTCCGGCCGCCTGGTCCGCCAGCGCGCCGAGCGCTTCCACGATGCGGCTGAAACACTCTTCCGGCCGCACCGTGCGCCAGTAGGAGAAGACCCGGACGATACGGGCGCCGGTGCGCGCGGCGATCTCGAACGCGCGCGCCGCCAGCCTGGGCTGGTCCGCGAACGTGTAGGTGGCCGCGAACATGTCTTTCTGGAAACGCTCGTCTACGTCCGGCGCGTCCGGCAGCACGCATTTGAGCAGGGGGCTCGATAGCGAAATAATCTCGAGGCCGTGCGCGCGGAGAGTGCCGATCGCGCTATCCAATTCCTCGTCCGTCAAGTCCAGTATGTTCTTGCCGGCCACCATACGCAGCTCCGCGCCGGTCATGCCCGCCTCGGCCATCGATCGCGCTGCCGTTTCCAGATCCGGCGAAAATTCGTCCGTGATGGCCGCCGTGCGGAATGGTTGGTCCAATAAGCTCCATTATAGGACCGTGCGAAAATATTTCATGCCCCACGTCGCCGGGTCGGTGGAGCGCGTTCCCCATTCGCGCATCCGCGAGCTTGCCGAAATCGCCATGTCCATGGATGGCGTGCTGCGCCTCTATTTCGGCGAGTCCAACCTGCCCACCCCGGACTACATCAAGCGCGCCGCCGTCCGCGCCCTGGAGGAAGGGTTCACCTTCTATACCGAGAATGCGGGTCTGCCGTCGCTGCGCCGCGCCATCGCCGAGAATTACCGAAGGCTTCAAGGCGTGGACCTCGACCCGGCATCTGAGATCGTGGTCACCGCCTCCGGCGTGCAGGCCATCAACGTCGGCATCCGCTCGGTGCTCGATCCCGGGGACGAGGCGCTCATCCTCACCCCGGCGTGGCCCAACGGCTCTTCCAACGTCGCCATGGCCAACGCCGTCGTCCGGCAGATTCCGCATCCGCTCTGCCAGGGGAGGTACCGGATCGACTTCGATGCGCTCGAAGCCGCGGTCACGCCGCGCACGCGCCTCCTGCTCTACACCTCGCCGTCGAATCCCCTGGGGTGGGTCGCCACCGAGGCCGAGCAGCAGCAGTTGCTGAATTTCGCGCGCCGCCACCAGATCTGGCTGATGGCCGACGAGGTGTACGACCGGCTCTATTACGGCGGGACCCGCCTGGGCGAGCCGGTGCCCTCGATTCTGTGCAAGGCGACTCGCGACGACGCCGTCCTGGTGGTCCACTCGCTATCGAAGAGCTACTGCATGACAGGCTGGCGCGTGGGCTGGCTGGTGGCGCGCCGCGATCTTGCCGCCAAGGCCACCCAGCTCAACGAATTCATTATTTCGCACGCGCCCACCTTCGCCCAAAAGGCCGGGGAAATCGCTCTCGCCGAAGGCGAATCGGAGCTGCTGCTGATGCTCCAGCGCCTGAAAGCGAACCGCGACCTGTGCCTGGGCGCGCTGACCGGAATTGCGGGCCTTACCGTGCCCGAGCCGGATGGAGCGTTCTACCTGTTTCCGCGCATCGACGGTCTCGAGGATTCCTTCGCCTTCTGCAAGCGGCTGCTTGTCGAAACCCGCGTCGGACTCGCTCCGGGCATCGCCTTCGGGGCTGGAGGCGAGGGCTCGATCCGCATCTGCTATGCCGCCGAGCCCGCTATCCTGGAGCCCGCCATGGAACGGCTGACACGCTTCCTGAATGCCGGGCGTTGAGCCCCGGCCCGCCGCGCTACTCCCTGGTACCGTCTTCGCGACGCGCCCTGATGGCGGCGGCCACGCTGCGCGTCAGTTGGTCCGCCGTAAACGGTTTCTGGATAAACGGCTCGCTATCGAGCATGCGCTGCGTCATCATCATCTCGCCGTACCCGCTGGTGATGAGCACCGGCACATCCTGGCGTATCGCGCGCAAATGGGGAAGCGCATCGTCCCCTCCCATCACGGGCATGGCAAGGTCCAGCACCACGGCGGTGATCTCGGACCCATGCGCCTGAAATACATCCACGGCTTCCTTGCCGTTCCGCGCCAGCAGCACCCGGTAGCCGCTCCGCTCCAGGGCGCTCTGCGCGACCTCGCGCACCAGTTTCTCGTCATCGGCCACCAGAATGGTTCCCGACCCGGCCTCCCGCCCCTCCGCCTCCTGGGGCGCACTCCGTCCCGGCTTACCGTCCGCCACCGGCAGATACACGCGGAAGCGGCTTCCCCGGCCCGGATGGGTCGCCACCAGAATGCCGCCCTTGTGCCCGCGAACGATTCCCGAAACGGCGGCCAGCCCCAGCCCGCGGCCGGTGAATTTCGTCGTGAAGAACGGGTCGAAAATCTTGTACCGCGTTTCGTCTTCCATGCCGCCTCCGCTGTCCTCCACCTCCAGGTACACATAGTTGCCCGGCTCGAGGTGGCGCAGTCCGTCCGTGTCGCGAATCTCCTGTTCGGTGAGCCTCCGCTTTCCTGTCGCGATGCGGATGTGGCCCTGTCCTTCGATTGCCTCGGCCGCATTGATGACCAGGTTCATGGCCACCTGCTGGATCTGCGTCGGGTCCGCCTCGATCGCGGGCACACCGGGATCGAGTTCCAGGTCCAGCGCGACGGCCTCCGGTATCGAGGCGTGGATCAGCCCGACGATTTCGGAAACGGAATCCGAAATCCGCAGCGTCTCCAGCGCGAACCGGCTCTTGCCGGCATACGCCAGTAACTGACGCGTGAGATCGCCTGCGCGCTTGCTGGCCGCGATCACATTCTGCAGCAGCGGCCGGCCCGCATTCCCCCGCGGAAGCTCTTCGAGCGCCAGGCTGGCGTTTCCCAGAATGCCCGTCAGCAGATTGTTGAAATCGTGCGCCACACCTCCCGCGAGCAAGCCGATGCTTTCCAGTTTCTGCGTTTCCCGCAGGGCCTCTTCGTTGTTCTTCCGTTCCGTGATGTCCTGCATCACCTTGGCGAAACCGCGCAGGCTGCCGTCGCCGTTCCGGAGGGAGGTGAGAATGCCGCTCGCAAAGAACCGGCTGCCGTCTTTACGCACGTGCCACCTTTCGTCCTCGGCCCGTCCTTCCTTTTCGGCGGTTCTGAATTCGCGTTCGGCTTGTCCCGCTACCTGGTCCTCCAGCGTGAAAATCATGATGCCGCTGCGGCCCAGGGCTTCGGATTCCGAGTAGCCCAGAATGCGCTCGGCGCCGGGATTCCAGCTGACAATTACGCCCGCCGGATCCATCATGAAGAGCGCATAATCGCGCACGCCGTCCACCAGGACGCGGAATCGCTCTTCGCTTTCGCGCAACGCCGCTTCGGCAGCCGTCCTCGCAGTGGTGTCTCGGAGGCTGCATTGAATCAGGCGGGACTCTCCGTGCCGGTGAGCGTGGCAAAGCAGTTCCACCGTCCGCGACTTTCCGGCGCCCTGAAGCGTCACCTCGCGGCGAAAACTCTCCGCGTTTCTCAGCGTTTCCAGAATTTCCCGGCCGAGGCCGGCGGCAAAGTGTTCCACTTCCCACAACGCCATTTGCCCGATGGCGCCCTCCGCCAGCGAAAGCATTTGGCCCGCCTCTGGATTGGCTTCGAGCAGAATTCCGGTTTCGGGGTGAATGATCAGAAGCCCGTCCTTCGAGTGCTCGAAAACGCCCCGGAAGCGCTCCTCGTCGGTGGCGGGCGTAGTATTGCCGTAAAGCACGACAAAGATCCGCTCCCCGGGCGCGGGCGATGCGTCCCAAACCAGGTGCCGGTATGTGCCGTCTTCCAGGCGGAAACGCGCTTTCGAGGTGGTGTGCCGTGCTCCATCCGCACAGCGGCTCAGCGCCTGAATCACCCCGGGCCGGTCATCCGGATGCGCAAGAGCTTCAAATGCAAGGCCCGACAGTGAATTTCCGACATGCCCGAGAATTCGATCCGACGCCTGATTTGCGGTCAGGATCGTTCCATCGTATCCAATGACGCAAAATGGCATGGGGGCAAGTTCGAAAAAATGCCGAAAGTCCTCTGTTGATATACGGATGCCGCCCGTCATGAGCGAAATCGTTGCACGGAAGGGACCAACGCAAGCTGCTGAAAAACAACCAAATCTGAAGCTTGCGGCTTTTAGCCCCTTGTGACGGATTCCAGTATCGGATTACCTGAAATGATCCATCATGAAGATGTCGCTGCCGCTCTGATCGATCTGCGTGAACAGGAGGAAGCGCCGGTCGGGAGACACCGCGAACGCCGAATCGGAAATGGCTCCGATTCGCTCGAAGCTCCAGATCTTCGCGATGCTCTTGTTGGAGAACCGGAAGAAGAAAATGCCCAATGGCTGGCCGCGCTCCGGCCGGTCTACGAAGTAAATACCGTCCTCGACCACCGCCCAGGATCCCCAGAACCCCGGTTTCAGTTGATCGAGAACAAGCTCTTCGTCTCCCTCCGGCAACCGCTTCCGCCAAAGCCCCTGTGCATCCCGTCCCTTGGCATAGTAGAGATACTTGCCGTCCGCCGCTTCGATGGCCGCAAATCCTCCAAGCCGGGTCACCTGCTCGTTCACGGAGCCGTCCGGACTCGCGCGCCATACCTGGAAAGCCCCGCTGCGGTTGGAGGCGAAGTAAATCCATTTGCCGTCCCGCGACCAGTTCGGCACCACGTCCTCGCTCGGGTCGGTGGTGATGTGCCGGTAATCGCCGCCCGCCGCCGGGATCACCAGGATGTCCGCCTGGCGGTTTGGCCGGCCGTCGAAGGCGATCTCCTTGCCGTCCGGCGACCAGTGCGGAGTCCCCGCAAGCGGCCCCGAAAAGTGCGTCAGCCGCACCGGTGTCCGTCCTTCGCTATCCGAGATCCAAACCTCGTTGGCGCCGGTGCGGCTGGAGCGAAACGCGATGCGCGTGCCGTCCGGCGAGTATTGCGGGCTCGAGTCGTACTGCGTGGAGGCGATCATTCTTTTGGCCGGTCCCTGGCCGGCCGTATCGATGCGCCAGATATTCCCGTCGCGGAAAAACTGCGTGTACAGCATCCGCTTGCCATCCACCGAGAAAATCGGATCCCCGACGTTGTCCCCCACCTGCGGAATCCGCTGCGGGGTGCCGCCCGAAACGGCAACCCGCCAGAGCGTGGTGATGCCCCGCCTGTCCGACGAAAAGACGATCGAGCGGCCATCCTTGGTCCAGGCAAGCGACGAGATATACCGGTTGTCGTTGGTGAGCCTTTCGACGTTGCTCCCGTTTATCGAAGCGACATACACGTCGTTCACGCCGCTCGAGATGGCCCGGATGAAGGCCAATGACTTCCCGTCCGGCGAAAACGCGGGGCTCAGGTCGCCCAGAATCCGTTCGGGAGGCAATGCGGTGTCCCGCTTGGCGCCCGTGTCCGCGTCGATCAACACGATGCGGAAGGGCCGGTCCGGTGAGTTCTTGTCCGCCGCGGCGATGTACTTGCCGTCCGGCGACCAGTCCAGGTGCCGCCCGACCGCTTCCAGCCGGTTCGGAGAAACATCCGCAATCTTGCCGTGTAAGCCGCCCGCCACGCGCGCGACGAAGATGGCGGTTTCCTCCCGCTTGGAGCGAAGCCACGCGATCCGCTGCCCGTCCGGTGACCAGATGGGGCTCACATCGTCGGCCACATCCGTGGTGATGCGCCGGACTTCATTGGTTTCGAGCGACATCGTGTAGATGTCGGACCCGTCGCCCGTTTCGCCGTCCCACGCGTACACAATGCTCTTGCCGTCGGGTGAAAAGTACGGCTGGTATTCGCGTCCGGAAATGCTGGTGATGGGCTTCACCTCCGGCTGTACCTCGGCCTCTCCCAGACGCTCGCGCATGCCGCCGATCAGCAGTACGCACACGAACAGGGCAGCCGCGACCGCCACCGACGCCACTGCGGTTTTCTGTCGTTTCGCCAGCTTCGCCGCGCGATAAAACAGCGTGTCTTTCCTGGCCCGCACGGGCTGCCCGTTAAGGTATCGCGAGATGTCGTCGCCAAGCTGCCCGGCCGCTGCGTACCGCCGCGCCGGCTCCACCCTCATGGCCATCAGGACGATGTTGTCGAGATCGCCGGCCAGCTCGCGCCTGCCAGTAATCCGGCTGGGCGCCACCGGCATCGTCATGTCGCGGATGCCCCGGGTCGTGCTGCGCTCCGGCCGTCTGCCCGTCAGCAGTTCGTAGAGCAGCACGCCCAGCGAATACACGTCCGACGCGGGCGTCACCGGATCGCCACAAAGCTGCTCCGGACTGGCGTATTCCGGAGTCATGGCCGGCGCCATGGTGATCATCGGACCGCCCGTCGAGGGGAGCGTCTCCGGGTCGAGCAGCTTGGCGATACCGAAATCCAGCAGTTTGGGAGTTCCGCCCTGCGTCACCAGAATGTTGCCCGGCTTGATGTCCCGGTGAATTACGCCGCGGTCGTGTGCGAACTGCACCACGTTGCAGATGGTGCGCATGATCTTGAGCCGGTCGCGGAGCGGCAGCGCCTCCTCGTCGCAATACGCGTCGATGGGCTTGCCCCGGATAAACTCCATCACGTAGTACGGCGCCCCGTCGGGAGTCGCGCCGCCGTCGATCAGCGTCGCGATATTCGGGTGCTCCAGCATCGCTGTAATCTGGAGTTCGCGGCGGAATTGCCGCACCACGTAATCCTGGTCCAGGCCCCGCCGGACCACCTTAATGGCCACTTCCTTCTGAAACGCGGCGTCCGCGCGAATCGCCCGATAAACCGAACCCATGCCGCCAGTGCCGATGAGCTCGATCACTTCGTAGGGCCCCACACGCGCGCCCAGCAGCGGGTCCTTGGCGATCGGCAGAGGAGGGGCTTCGAACAGCTCTCCCGCGTCGTCATGAGCTTCGATCAACGATTCGACTTCGTCGCGCAGTTCGGGATCGGTCTCGCAAACCCGGCCCAGGTACCGGTCGCGCTCACCCGGTTCCAGCCGCAAAGTAACATCGAGGATTTCCTTGATCTGTTTCCAGCGGTCAGGTTGCATCTGCCGTCTGCCTGCGGATTTCCCGGAACAGCCACGCTTTGGCGGCGGTCCAGTCGCGCTTGGCGGTAGCCAGCGACATGTTCAGTACTTCGGCAGTTTCTTCCATCGTGAGGCCCGCAAAAAACCGGAGTTCCACCAGGCGGCTCTGGCGCGGGTCGAGTTTGGCGAGTCCCTCCAGGGCATCGTCGAGCGCCACCAGGTCCAGGTCGCGCTCCCCGGGCACCGCGATCGCCTCGTCCAGGCTCAGCTTGGGAGCGTTGGCTCCCCGCTTGGCGGCGTGCCGGTTGCGCGCATAATCCACCAGGATCCGGCGGATCAACTGCGCGGCCACGCCGAAGAACTGGGCGCGATTCTGCCAGTGGATGCTGTGTTGCCCCACCAGCTTCAGGTATGCCTCATGGACCAGCGCAGTGCTTTGCAGCGTGTGCCCGTGACGCTCCTGCCGCAGATATCGTCCGGCGAGGCGGCGCAACTCCTCGTAGACAATGGGCGTGAGCTTCTCGAGTGCCTGCTGGTCCCCCCTGCTCCAGTCCGCCAGCAAACGGGTGATCTCGTGCTGGGAAGTCATCGATGTTGGCATTATGCCATACTCATGAGCCTTCCGAACACCGTTCTGCGCGTTAATAGCAGGGAGACTGATGACGAAACGGTTCTTGGTTTTGGGCGCCCTGGGGATACTGATAATGCTGGGTCTGGCTGCGGGAGGGTACCGGGCCTTCCGGCCTCCCGTTTCGGCCGCTCCGTCCACGGTCAAAGTCGCCATGACCCCGCCTCATGTGCAAAGAGGAGAGTACCTGTACCGCCTCGCAGGTTGCGACAACTGCCACTCCCCACGCGACTGGAGCCGTTTCGGCGGTCCCGTCATCGCCTCGTCCCGCGGCGCCGGCTTCGAGTTCCCGAAAGACATGAACCTCCCGGGCCGCATCGTTGCTTCTAATATCACGAGCGACATCGAGACTGGTATCGGATCGTGGACCGACGGCGAAAAGATTCGCGCCATCCGCGAAGGAATCGGTCGCAACGGCCGGGCTCTCTATCCCTTGATGCCGTACCGCCGCTATCGCGCCATGAGCGACGACGACGTATTCAGCCTGGTGGCCTACCTCAATACCCTCGCTCCCGTGCGCCGGCAAAATCACCCAACCCGTGTCAGCCTTCCGGTCGCCATCCGCATGAAGGACCGTCCCCGTCCCGCGGGAAGCGTCCCCGCGCCCGACACCCGCGACCCGCTCGAGTACGGCCAGTATCTTTCGACACTGGCCGGTTGCCAGCAATGCCACACGGCCGCGCCTGCCGCTCCCGGCAGAAACCAGCGTTTCGCCGGCGGCCGGCAGTTCACCTTGGACGGCCTTACGGTATTCAGCGCGAACATCACACCGGACACGCGCAGCGGCCTCGGCGGATGGTCCGAACGCGAATTTCTTGACCGCATGTATCTCTATCGCGACTACGTCGTCGACGGCTCCCCGAAGGTCGGCCCCGAGAACTTCACCGTTATGCCCTGGCTGGCATACAGCACGCTGGAAGAAAGCGATCTCAAAGCGATCTACGCCTTTCTGAAGACCACAAAGCCCATTTACCGGCTGGTGCAGGCCCACCCCGACTTTACCCGCGAATAGCCGCTCAGCCGCTGAGGCGTGCCGCGCTTGCTAGAATCACCAGAACACCTAAGGAAGAGCCCCTGACTGGCCCTCCACCGAGGCGATGCCGGCGCTCGCGGCATTGTTGCGGATCGGCTATATTCGCCTAGACGACCGCGTGACCCTCGGCCCCACGGCGATGAGGGTGCTGGCTAAGAAGAACGGCCTGCGCCGCGAAGACCTGTAGCTGGCAAACTGACACCTTTCCGGCGCCTTGTCTGCGCCAAGCGTGCCATCGTTTTACCCGCGGCGCGGCTCGCGAAAAAGGCGACCAACGGCACCGGTCCTGGTCCGTGACGGGTCAGGACTGTGACGGCTGGACGCGCCTCCTCAGCGGCGGGGGCGCACATGGCGGATTTCGGATCCCATCGCCGCACTCCAACGTGGGTGATTACCTAATCTGAAACTAACTAGTACTAATCTTAAATTTCGGTACTGTTATCCGAAGTGGATTCAGCCGATATTGGTATTGCGGCCCCAGATCAGGTTCCAGTTCTCATGTTCGCGTCCAAGATTCTCGGGAGGTGGGGCCGCACCTCGATTTTGCGCGTTTCCCGGAAACGGCCCCATACTCGGATGGGGCCGCTCCCATCCGCATTACAATAAACTCCATGTCAAAACGGCTCGGCGTGACCGGTGCGCTGATTCTCCTGTGCTCCGCTGGAATTCAGGCGCGAGTGACCAGGATCGTCGTCGGGCAGCGCGAATCTCCCGCCTTTCGCGGCCGCACATTCGGCGAGGCCGGCGCATACGAACGGCTGAGCGGCCGCTTCTACGGCGAACTGGACCCGCGCGATCCGCGAAACACGATGATCACGGATCTCGAATTCGCGCCCCGGAACGCGCGCGGAATGGTGGAGTATTCGGGCACCTTCGACTTGGCCAAGCCGCTGGACATGAACAAGGCGAGCGGGGTGCTCTACTACAACGTCGCAAATCGCGGCAACGGCGCTCCCACGGGTTGGGAAGAAGGGCACGTGAACGTAGTGAGCGGCTGGCAGGGCGATATTCCGGCGGATTCCAGGCTGCAAAGCCTGACGGTGCCGGTTGCCCGCAAGCGCGACGGCTCGCCTTTGACGGGTCCGGTGCTGCTGCGCCTGATCGATATCCCTTCGGGGACGAATACCGTGCCGCTCGCGCAGACCCAGTTCGCCGGGCTGACTTACCAGACGCCCTTGACCCTCGATACACGCAAGGCCAGCCTGACGCGGCGAAGCGCTCCGGATGCGGCGCCATCGACGATCCCGGCCTCCGGATGGGCGTTCGCAGACTGCACCGCCAAGCCGTTTCCGGGAGTGCCCGACGCTTCCAAGCTGTGCCTGGAGGGCGGTTTCGACCCGGGCTCGGAATACATCCTGGTCTTCACCGCCAAAGACCCGCTGGTGCTGGGGATCGGGTACGCCGCCACGCGCGACCTGAATTCCTTCTTCCGCTATGCGGAAAAGGACGACACCGGCACGCCGAATCCGGTGGCTGGAGCGATCCGGTGGGCGGTGAGCCGGGGAGATTCGCAGTCCGGCAATTTCATCCGCAGCTTCATCCATCTGGGGTTCAACCAGGATGAGGGCGGGCGGATTGTCTGGGATGGCGTGCTGCCCCACATCGCCGCCCGCCAACTCGCCCTGAACTTCCGTTTCGCGGTGGCCGGAGGGCACTCGCGCCCCTACGATATGGGGAGCGAAGCGGTGCTGTGGTGGAGCGACTACACGGACCGGCGGCGCGGGCGGACCACGGCCGGCCTGCTGGACCGGTGCACGAAATCGAAGACGTGTCCGAAGGTGATGGAAACGTTCGGGGGGGTGGAATTCTGGTTTCTGTGGGAGTCGCCAGGGCTGGTCGGGACGGATGCCGCGGCGGATATCCCGCTGCCGCCCAACGTGCGCCGCTATTTTTTTCCGGGCACAACCCATGGCGGCGGCGGAGGCGGATTTCGCAGCGAAAGCGGCCCGGCGCGAGGCTGCGTGCTGGCGGCAAACGCGAATCCGGAATCCGACACCATGCGCGCATTGAATGTGGCGCTGGTGGATTGGGTGACGCGCGGAATCGAACCTCCGCCGAGCCGCTATCCGACGCTCGAGCGCGGTGAGCTGGCGCCGGCCACGGCACAGGCGATCGGGTTTCCGGCGATTCCGGGCGTCCCTTCGCCGGACGGCCTGGTGAACGTGGTTCTCGACCGGGACTTCGGCCCCGGGTTTCGCGCCAACGACCTTTCCGGCGTCATCACGCGGGAGCCGGGAGTGGTAAAGCAGGCAATCCCGATGCTGGTGCCGAAGGTGGACGCGGACGGCACGGACCTGGGCGGGGTGCCTTCCGTACTGCGGCAGGCGCCGCTGGGCACGTACCTGGGCTGGAACGTCACGGCTGCGGGCTTCGACCGCGGCAAGATTTGCGGGCTCTCCGGCGGGTACGTCCCATTCGCATCGACGCGGGCGGAACGGCTGGCGGCGGGCGATCCGCGGCCGTCGCTCGAAGAGCGCTACGGCACGCATGAAGCCTGGGTGGAGAAGGTTCGGGCCGCGGCGGAGCAGGCGGTCAAGGAACGGATGCTCCTGCGGAAGGACGCGGACCGGTTGGTGGCCGAGGCGGAAGCAAGCGCGGTGCTGCGGCAAGCAGGCGCTGGAGTTCCACCGCGCAATTGAGATACGCTCGCCGAAGGGGGCAAAACCGGTGTTTTCGCCCCGATTCTCCGGCGCGCAGGGCCGGAAGTCCAGGAGGATGTGGATGAAACGATCGATCCGGCTTCGCCTTGCCTGTCTTCTCCCGCTGGGCGCGGCTGTCGCCTTGGCGGGCGGCAACAATTACAAAAACTTCGATGTGGCGCTCTACAGCCGGGTCTACGAAACCCAGCAGATGAAGGATCCGGCGTGGCTCGAGAGCCATTGGGCAGCGGTCTCGAAGAACATGAAGGTGGACAAGATCTACCTCGAGACGCACCGCGATACGGTGGTCGTGGATCAGGCTACGCTCGACCAGGCTAAAAAGTTTTTCATTGGGAAGGGCGTCAAAGTCGCGGGCGGCATTACGGTCACGATCAGCGAACGCAACCAGTTCGAAACCTACTGCTACTCGAATCCCGAGCACCGCGCGATGCTGCGGAAGGTGGTGGAGTTCACGGCGCGGAATTTCGACGAGTTCATCCTGGACGACTTCTTCTTTACCGACTGCAAGGCCGATTCCGACATCGCCGCCAAGGGGAATCGCACGTGGACCGAATTCCGGCTGGCGCAGATGGACGAGGCGGCCCGCAACCTGGTGATCGCTCCGGCAAAAGCCGTGAATCCCAAGGTAAAGATCGTGATCAAGTACCCGAACTGGTACGACCACTTTCAGAATCTCGGTTTCAACCTGGAGACCGAGCCGCGGATCTTCGGCGGCATCTACACCGGCACCGAAACCCGGGATCCGAGCGGGAATCAGCACTTGCAGCAGTACCACGGCTATTCGGTGGTCCGTTATTTCGAAAATTTGAAGCCCGGCGGCAATCTGGGCGGCTGGGTGGACCAGGGTGGCATGAACCTGCCGAACCGGTTTGAGGAGCAACTCTGGCTGACCCTGTTCGCCAAAGCGCCCGAAATTACGATCTTCAACATCGGCGCGATCTACACGCCGGGCAAGAACCCGGATGGGACGCCGCTTCCGGATTCCCGCGCGGCCAAACTGGCGGGCCCGGTCTTCGAACGGGTGGACAAGTTCCTGGGCGAGATGGGCAAGCCTGTCGGAGTGAAATCCTACAAGCCCTACCACTCTTCGGGCGAAGATCACCTACCCAGCTATCTGGGGATGATCGGCATTCCGATGGACATCGTTCCGGAGTTCCCGGCGGAGGAGAAGACCGTTCTGCTCACCGAGCAGGCGAAGTTCGATCCCGCCATTGTGGCCAAAATCAAGAAGCAGTTGACGGACGGCAAGACGGTGGTAATCACTTCGGGGCTGCTGAAGGCGCTGCAGGGGAAGGGCATCGAGGACATCATCGAACTCGAGTACACGGGCCAGACGGTGGCCACGCGCGAATTCACCGGCAGGGGACTGCGCGGGCAGAAGCTCGACACCGATATTCTGATTCCGGAGATCCGCTATTTCACCAACGACTCGTGGGAAGTGGTGAGCGCCTTCACATCGCCCAACCGGACGTCGGGCACGCCGATTCTGCTCTCCGGAAAATATTCCAAGGGCGTGCTGTATGTGCTGACGATTCCGCAGGCGCAAGGCGAGCTGTACCGGTATCCGCAGCCCGTCCTGCGGGCGATCCGGGACGTGCTCGCAAAAGACATGTACGTCCGGCTGGACGCGCCCGCGATGGTCAGCCTGTTCGCGTATGACAACGATAGGTTCATCGTGGAGTCGTTTGCCGAAGAACCCGTGCAGGCGAGGATTGTCACGGACCGGCGCATCACGCGGCTTCGAGACGTGGAAACGGGGCAGGATCTGACCGGCCAGCAAGCGGGCAACACCACCGTCTTCGAGACGCCGCTGACGCACGGCACGTACCGCGTGTTCTCGGCGCAGTAGGGGCGAGTTCGGCGCGCGCTATTGCTTCTTCTTGTCGGGGGGCTTTTCGCCGGGGCGCAGCAGGGTTGGCGGCTTGCGTGCCGGCTTGGCCTGTTCGGCGGCCTTCTCGGCGGCCTGCTTTTCGTCGGCCTTCCTGGTTCCGAGTTCGGTGGGGGTCATGGCCTGCTCCATGGCCTTCTTTTCCCGTTCCTCGCGGGCTTCGGCGTCTTTGGTGCGCTGGCCCAGGTCGCCCTCGGCCAGTTCCAGGCTGTCGGAGGTGGTTTCGATGGCAGTGTGGAGGGCGAACTCGTAACGGTCCAGGTCTTTGGGCGGGCTATCCTCAATGGATTTCAGAATGGGGAGCGCCTCGCGTTCGGCTTTGGCCAGGGCGGTGAGTCCGGCTTTGAGATCGGCCCCACGCGCCAGAGCCTCGTCGGTGACCTCGTCGATGGCGTCGAGAATGCGGGAGTAATCGTCGAGGGCATCGTGGACCATGGTGGAGCGGCCGGCACGGTCCTTGGCGATCAGGCTCTTCACAAGCTGCACGCGATCGCTGGCGAATTTGGCGTACAACGTGACGCGGGCATTCGGCTCCTGCGCTTCGCGAATCTGTTCCGCCTCGTCGGTGGTGAGGAAGTCGCGGCGCGGCTGGGCCAGTAAGGGAACGGCGAGCAGCAGAATCCAGGCGGCTCGGGTCATTAGCGTTTTCCTTCCATTAATCCGAGCAGCAGATCCTCGTGAATCTGCTGCACCTTGTCTTTGAGCGGCTCGAGCCTGCTCCGATCGTCGAAGGCCATTTCACGCTGGAACGAGTCGAGGCGGCGAAGCAGGTCGCGCGTGGCGATTTCGGCCCGCTTGAACCACTTGGGACTCTTGCGGGGGTTTTTGCCGGTGTCTGCCAGGGACGTGGCCGCCAGTTCCACGGACTCCTGAATCTCGGCGATGGAGCCGGCCAGTGTCTGCGCGTTGCCGTCGTTGTAATCCGCGCGCATCGCTTTGAATACGTCAGCGGCATTCTCGAGGGCCAGGCCGGAGCGCTTTTCCAGATTCTGCTCGGCCCTGGCTTTCTTGAGATCGCCGCGGGCAGGCGTAGCGGCAATCAGGAGTACCGCAAGCAGGCATGTGGAGGAAAATGCAGCCATCATCGTTTCGCCTCCTCTTTTTCGAGGATACGAATCCTTTGGCGCGCCTGAAACTCCTGGTCGGGACTCTTGCCCTCGCTCAGTGTGAGAAAGTGCCGATAGGCCTCCAAGGCCGGCTTCGCCTGTTTCATTCGATCCAGAATGATGGCGCGCAAAAACCAGTTGCCGGCGGTGTTCTCTCCGAGATCGCGGGCGCGGTCGAAAGCGGCCAGAGCCTGCTCGAAGGCGTCGGACATGTAGAGCACGGTTCCCAACTCGTTCCAGGTCTTGGCGTCGGACGGTTTCAGACGCGCCGCCTGTTCAAACTGCGCCGCGGCGGCGGGAAACTGCTTTCGATCGCGGAGCGCGCGGCCGTACATCATGCGGAGGTCATGCTGGTCCGGTTCGGCGGCGACAGCCTGTTGGAGCAGCGGCAGGGCCTTTTCGAGCTGGTTATCGAACAGGTAGGCCGCAGCCAGGGCCGCCCGGTTGGCGTTGGTGGGGTCCCTGGAGTAAGCGGATTCCAGTAGGGGAATGGCCTCGGCGTACTGGCGGGTGTCGAGCAGCAGGGCTCCGAGGTGCTCCTGGGCGGCGGGATTATCGGGGAACTCGCGGTAAATCGCCATGGCTTCCGCGGGCTGGCGCTCCTTTTCGTAGAGCTGCGCGAGTTCGAGCAGGAAATCCCGGTATTCCGGGTCCAATTGCGCGGCCTGCCGGAAGTGCGGCGCGGCGGCGGCAAGCTTGCCTTGTCCCGCCAAGGCGTGGGCGAGCCCCAATTCGGATTCCGCGGATTTGGGATCGAGCTCCAGCGCGCGGCGGAAACTCGCTTCGGCCGGCCCGAAGGCGCCGGTTTCCAACTGGGCGCGGGCCAGATAATGGTGCGGGCGGAACTCGGCCGGTTTCTGCGCGGCGGCGTCGGCGAACAGCGGGAGCGCCCCGGCGGGCTGTTTCTGGCGCATGAGGAGAATGCCGCAGTTCAGTTCAGCCTCGTACAGCTTGGGTTTGAGGTCGAGCGCTTTGCCGTAGGCGGCTATGCCTTCAGCGTCGCGGTTCAGGAAACCATAGGCGAGGGCCAGGTTGAAGTAAGCGGTGTAGTCCTTGGAGTCGGCTTCGATGGCTTTTTGGAACGCCGGGATCGCCGCCTCGTACTTGCCCTCTTCGAGCGCTTTGAGACCCTCGGCATAGGGATCGGCCTGAAGAAACAGCCACGCGACCGCAAAGGCAAGCATAACGAGCTACTCCTCGATTTTACCGCCCGGGCGGCGGATATTCGTTCGCGTGGTGCCGGGAACCTTTATTCCTTGGGCAAAACAGGCGGCAAGGGTGAAGGTTCCGGCGTTTCCGAATTGAACGAGAGCGGGATAGCGACCAGGGCGGCCCGCTCGCTGTTCTCGTCCCAGACGCGGAGGTTGTAAGCGCCCGGAGGAACGTCGAACAGAAGGTAGCCCTGCACCGCGTCGGCCGGCTTGATGTGGCGCAGATAGCCGATCCACTGGGGGACACCCTCGCCATTGCTGATTTCCTGGTACACGGTACCCTTGCTGTCCTCGACGGTGAGGTTCGGGGCCATCACGTCCGTAGAGGCGCCGTTGCCGATGCTGGCCCGGATCAGGAAGAAACGGTGTTGAGGAATGCGGGGAGCGGGATCTTCGCCGAGGCGCGACAGCCAGCGGGTCTCGTAGACGGTATAAGTCAGGCGGCCCAGCGTCACCGGGTCCCCCATATTGTAGGTTCGAACCGGGAAGGTCTTGGTCGTGCCGCATGAGAGGAGGCTGAACACGGCAACGACGGCCGGAATCGATAGGGACAACGAATGGTGGCGCATGCTCCGAGAAACCCATTTTGGTCATGCCGTGCAACGCGTTGTCAACCCTGATGCGCAGGTCAACGCGACTGCTGTTGCAGGAGTTGCTCGAACTTCTTGCGCTGTTCCTCGTTAAGCAGTTGTTCCACGCGCTGTTTGCTGTCGCTGAGGACGGTTCGATAGTACTGCCAGAAATCGTTGAGCACGGATTGAATCTGTTCGGACTGCTCCGGCGTCAGATCGAGTTCTTTCTGCATTTTCTCGAAGTAGGCGATTTTGCCTTCCGCCGTATCGAAGGCGGGAATCTGGCGGTTGTGCACACGCAGGTCCATGAAAACGGCCCCGGCGGCGGCACCCACGAGGAAAACCAAAGAAAGCACAACGACGCCGGCCGTCTTGGGGTTCCACGCGCGCGACACAGCGGAAGTCCGCTCGAGGAGATTAGTGTTCATAGGCGGTCAGCGTCACCAGCATGTTGGCCTGCGCGGAACCGGAGTCGAACGCCGGCTGATCCTGCTGCGCCATGACCGCTTCCGGCGAAATTGCCGGCCGCATGCCGGACTCGTGGGAGACGAGGTATCCGCCGATCACCGCCAGGGTGAGTAGAGAAGCAAACACCAGGCGGCGGGCGAAAAGCAGATCGAGAGAAAACAAGCCGAAAACAGAAGGGGTTTCCACGGCAGCCTGCCGTTCCACCTGCTGGATCACCGACTGATAGAAAGCGGGCGACGGCTCCGGCACTTCGTCCGTTCGCAATGAGCCGAACAGGGTGCCGATTTCCTGCATACCGCGAACTTCCTCGCGGCACATGCCACAAGAGCTCAGGTGGGTTTCGATATCCCGCCGGGCGGCCGGATCCAATACCCCGGCCAGATACTCTTCGAGGCGATCGATCACTACCGCATGCATATCGTTCTTCCCTTACAAGTGTAAAGTACCACGCCTAAAACCATCCCATCCCGGGTCTATTTGCCTGCCGGACCGCCCGGTTCGGGAACACCAGTTGCCTAAAGCCGCCGGCGCTCAACCGGCCACCAGACCGGGAGCGCGGTCGAGGCGCTGCGCGGCCTTGACCAGTTTTTGCCGGGCGCGGAAGAGTTTCACCTTGATGGTGTTTTCGTTCATGCCGGTTTTCTCGGCCAGCTCTTCCACGCTGAACCCCTCCACCTCTTTCATCATCAGCAGCATGCGCTCTTCCTCGGAAACGCGCGAGAGGAGTTTGACTACGTAGTCGCGGCTTGCCAGCGAAGTATCCGCCGGAACCTGCCGGTCCACATGGGGTTCGGTATTTTCCACACGGCGAACCTCGTCTTCGCTGAGGTCGCTTTCATAAACCAGCTTCCGGACTTTCCGCTTACGCAAATAATCGAAGCACTCGTTGACCGTGATTTTGTAGATCCAGGTGATCAGCGAACTGCGGAAATCGAAGTTCCGGATGGAGAGATAAACTTTGGCAAATACTTGCTGTGCAATATCTTCCACGTCGTTCCGCTGGCGGACGATGCCGTGAATGATGGAGAAAACCTTGGATTGGTATCGTTCCACGATCTCACGAAAAGCCGCCTCGTCGCCGCTTTGAGCGCGGCGGACCAGGGAACCTTCCGCGGTATTCTCGTAGTCCACTCTAGATTTCGTCGCAACCTTGCTACCGAAGCCCGGGAGTGTGAGAGCGCCACTCAGTGTTCCCATACACCGATTCCGACGCGCCCGCCCGATTTCGGGTTTCAGTGGAGTTCGGGCCTTACTGAATGAAAGATAGCACGAGCATCATTTCGGCGCGACCTGCGGACGGGAGCGGGCATCTAAATGTTAAAAGAGAGAATCGGGATCGGCCGCCGATCGCCAGCGACACTGGTATAATGAGGGCCGAAAACAGCTCGAGTCTCAGGAGTGATAAACGAAATGGTGCAATTGACGGAAAAAGCCGTAGGCAAGGTAAAAGAGATCATGTCGAGCCAGGAACCCGCTCCCGGCGGATTGCGGATTGCGGTCGTGGGCGGAGGATGCTCTGGTTTCAGCTACTCCATGGCGTTCGAAAACCAGCCCAACATGCTGGATAAGACCTACGAGTATGGCGGGCTCAAAGTTTACATCGATCAGGCCAGCCTGCTGTACCTGGACGGCGCGGAAGTCGATTACGTCGAGACGCTCGAGGGCGCGGGCTTCAAGTTCAACAATCCACAGGTCAAATCGACCTGCGGGTGCGGCAGCTCGTTCCAGGTCTAGGGTCGCTCCCTAACGGTCGCGGCTCTGTAAGTCGTTGAATCTATGGGTCCTTTCGGACACGGCGGATGGTTTTTGGTGAAGGGCGCATCCTTGCGGATGCGCCCTTTTTCGTGCCTGCGGGATTAAGCTGCGTCTGCGGCTTCTTTGAGGTGGATGCCGCACTCGACCTTTTGCCCGTTCCAGCGGCCCGAACGCGGGTTGTCGGGGTCGAAGGGAAGGGCTGTGCAGGGTTCGCAGCCGATGCTGGTGTAGCCGCGGTCGTAGAGCGGAAGGACAGGCAGATCGTAGCGCTTCAGATAGGCCCACACGTCGGCGGAAGTCCAGGAGGCGAGCGGGCTCACCTTCAAGATGCTCTTTTCACCGGGTAGGGGAAAGTCGTCTATTTCCTTGAGGTTGGCGCGTGTGGCCGATTGATCCCGCCTTAGACCGGTGAACCAGATGCCGAACCCGGCAAGTCCCTCAAACAAGGGCTCGACCTTGCGCAGCTTGCAGCAGCGGTCGGGTGCAGTCTGGTGCAGGATGCCGAACTGCCCTTCCTGCTCCGCGACGCTGATGCGCGGCTCCAGGTTCACCAGGTTCAAGCCCATGCGCTGAACCATCCGGTCCCGGTAGGCGTAGGTTTCGGCAAAGTGATAGCCGGTTTCGAGGAAAAGAACCGGCACATCCGGGATGAAGCCGGTGACCAGGTGGACCAGGGCCACACATTCGGCCTGGAAACTGGATGTGACGCAGGCTGTTGCATCCCTGTCGAGCGCCTCGACGATCACCCGCTGCGCTGCCGCTACTTTTTCGACACTCATCAGATCCCTCCCCCCAATTCCCAGTTCTGCGCGGCATCGAACAGCCGCGCCAGAATTTCATCCACGGCCCGCGAATCGTTTTCGGGCAGGCCCGCCGAGCCCTCGCCCGCGACGATGGCAATCAGCCCGGCCGCCTGCACGGCCCGAAGCCCGTCCACGGTCGCGTTGCGGAGCCAGATTACGCCGTAACCGCGGTCGAACAGGCGCCGTTCCAGCAGTTCGGCCAGCGAGGCGCGCGGCACCGGAATCACGGCCGCTCCGTGACCGAAATGGGCCACCCTCTCTTCGGCGGTGACCGGGCCGCTGTGCCGGTGCACGTGCGCCGCCGAAGCCCCTATGATCATCCCGGCCGCCACCGTGGCGTTGCTTTCGGCATCGATCAGTACCAGGCTTCCGGTGATGCGGTTGGCGTCGTACGGATCGAAAAACAACGGTTTCCCGGTTTCGAACTCCACCACGCCGATCTCGTTCATAACCAGCGTCTCGGCCGCTTCCGGCTCGAGCGTCTGGATGTTGACGCGGTGGCGGAGGTCCCGGATCCGCACCGAAACCAACTGGGTGGTGTGTTTCAACAGGTAGCGGCGCGAAGCGTCGAGCGGGCGCTCGTTAAACCACACCAGGTTGGCTTCGATATGCGCCGAAACGCCCGGGAGCCCCTGGGGCGAAGCGAGCATGTCGCCACGGCTCAGGTCGAGCTCGTCTTCGAGCGACAGCGTGACCGACATGGGCGCGTAGGCTTCGTCGAGATCGCCGTCGTAGGTGCCGATGGACCGGATGCGGGTGCGGCGGCCGGAGGGCAGGGCCGCAACCTCATCGCCCGGCCGCAGAATGCCGGATGCCACCTGCCCGGCATAGCCGCGAAAGTCCTGGTTCGGACGGATCACCCGCTGCACGGCGAAACGGAAGGGCGATCCGGAGCGGCGGTCGGCGGGCTGCACCGTCTCGAGATGCTCGAGCAGGCTGGGGCCATCGAACCACGGCATATTGCGGCTGCGCGTCACCACGTTATCGCCCGCAAGCGCGCTGATGGGGACGAAGTAGCAGTCCTCCGGAGCTTTTTGCCAGGCGAGAAAATCGTCCCGGATGGCGCGGAACACCCGTTCGTCGTAATCGACCAGGTCCATCTTGTTGACCGCCACCGCCAGCCTGCGGATTCCCAACAGGCGGGCGATGTAGGCATGCCGGCGCGACTGCGGCAGCACGCCTTTGCGGGCGTCGATCAGGATGATGGCGAGATCCGCGGTGGAGGCTCCCGTGGCCATGTTGCGGGTGTACTGCTCGTGGCCGGGGGTATCGGCGATGATGAATTTCCGCCGCGCGGTGGCGAAATAGCGGTAGGCGACGTCGATGGTGATGCCCTGCTCCCGCTCGGCGCGCAGACCGTCGGTCAGCAGGGAGAAATCGATGGGCCCGGCGGAGCGGTTGACAGACGCCTTTTCGACCGAGCGGATCTGGTCCTCGTAAACATTGGCGGAATCGTACAGGAGGCGGCCGATGAGCGTCGATTTGCCGTCGTCCACGCTGCCCGCCGTGGTGAACCGCAGAAGGTCCTTGTTCCGTTCCTCCGCCAGAAACTGCTCGATGGCGAAGTCCGGCCGTGTTTCCGGCATTGCCGCCATTTAGAAGTACCCCTCGCGCTTCTTAATCTCCATGGAGCCGTCCTGGTCGTGATCGATGACGCGGTTTTCCCGCTCCGAGCGGCGGAACGAAACCAGCTCGGAAATGATGGCGGGAATGGTATCCGCGTCCGAGCGGATGGCGCCCGTGCAAGGTGAGCATCCCAGCGACCGCATACGGCAGCGCACCAGCTTCGGCCTTTCTCCGCTCAGCCGCGGCACGAAATCCTGTTCGACGGGAATCAGCGATTCGCCCCTCTCGAGCATCCACCGCTCGCGGGCGAAATAGAGCGGCACGACGGGAATGCTTTCGGCGTGGATATATTCCCAGACGTCCAACTCGGTCCAGTTCGAGAGCGGGAAAACGCGGATGCTCTCGCCCGGCTCGACGCGGCCGTTGTAGAGATTCCAGAGTTCCGGGCGCTGGTTCTTGGGATCCCACTGGCCGCGGCGGTCGCGGAAGGAATAGATGCGCTCTTTGGCGCGCGATTTTTCTTCATCCCGGCGGGCGCCGCCGAAAGCCGCGTCGTAGCCACCCTCGCGGAGTGCATCGAGCAGTGCCTGGGTCTTCAGCAGGCCGCAGCAGCGGGCCGTACCGAGGACGAAGGGATTGGCCCCGGCGTCGATGGCGGCGCGGTTGGTGTGAACGATTAGCCGAGCCCCAACTTCGCGCGTGTAAGAGTCCCGGAACTCGATCATTTCTTTGAACTTGTACGTGGTGTCGATGTGCAGCAGCGGGAACGGGATGGGCGCCGGATAGAAGGCTTTTTGTGCCAGCCGCAGCATCACGGACGAGTCTTTGCCGATGGAGTACAGCATGACCGGCTTCTGAAACTCGCTGGCCACCTCGCGGAGGATGTGGATACTTTCGGCTTCCAGAGTTTTGAGGTAACTGAGTCGGGGCACTTTCCGGCTAGCTTACCACAGCAATTACGTCAATGTCTATCTAGAATAGGGTGTATGCTCAGCGAATGTGGGCTGCCATGTAGTCGAGCATGGATTTGCGCTCATCGGGGTCGAGATTGCCGTCGTGGTTGCGGTCGAAGATGTTCTTCGCGGCCCGGATGCGCTGAATCGTCAGGCGGCTGAGTCCGACCGGATCCCGGTTGTCGATCACGCTCTCGATGCGGCTGAGCACGATCTCGCGCCGGAAGCCGGGCACGTCTTCGGGGCGCGGCAGCACGACCTGGAGAAACAAGACCGCCATTTCGTCGGTTGTCTGCTCGCCGTATTGAACGCGTTTGGGCGGGCTTGACGGATTGCGGGGGTTGGCGGCGGAGTTGTCGTAGACGTAGGTCATTTCGACGCGCGTGCCTCTAGGAAGGCGCACGGGGGAGGCGTAGCGATACTGGCCCTGCCAGTTGAAGTCCCAATCTTTGATCCGGATGAGGGGCTCGACCGTGCCGTCGGGCAGATGCGCGACGACGTGCATGTCTTTGCACAGCCAGTGGGCGTGGGGCGTGATTCCGATCAGGTCCACGTCGCGGGGAATGGTGATCTCGTCCTTGACTACGGCGTGCGCGTCGCCGGGGGCGAGGTCGATGGCACGGCTGCCGGCGATCATCCCGGCCAGCCCCTTTTCGGGCCGGCTGGTGTAGGCGAGCCCCAGCGAAGAGCGGTCGGTTTCCGGCTTCCCGGACGGGTGATAGTGGATCTGGACGATGAGGTCAGAGCCCTTCTCGAGGGTTTGGGCGACGCCCGCCGGCAGCGGTTGAGGGGTGGCGCCCGGGGCCCAGCCGCCGAGTCCGCCGCTCACCAGGACGCGGGGTCCGCCGAAACACGGGTAGCCCGGTTCGGGAGTCGCGGCATCCAACTGCCTGGCTTCTCCGGTGGTATCGACGAAAACCAGCGCGTGGTGAACGACGCGGCGGTTTCCGGGGTGAAATTCCATGGTTTTGACGTAGTGGTCGTACTCGAGGTAAAGGGGCACGACGAAGCACTGGAACAGGTCGGGGCCATCGGCCGGAATGGGGAATGACTGTTCCGCGGTCTTCAGCACTTCGTCCGGCTGACCCGCCATCCAGCCGGATGCGAACTTCGGCGGGGCCGGCTTTTCGGCGGCATTGCCTTCCGGCGCTCCGTGGCCGGCCCATTCGCGAATGAGCGCGATCTGCTCGTCCGTCAAGCGGCGCTCGTCCTTGAATTTGCGATGGGCCGGCTCGGCTTTCCAGGGCGGCATGTAGCGGCTGCCGGTCACGGTGGCGATCAGCTTTGCGCGTTTTGCGGCATCCTCATAGGTGAGCAGCGAAAACGGCGCGACCTCGCCCGGACGGTGGCATTCGGCGCAATTCCGATACAGGATGGGCGCGATGTCGCGATTGAAGGTGGGGACGGCCGCGGCAGCGGGAATCGAAAGAAGCAGAAGGACGAAGATGCGATTCACCGCGACGCTCCTTTCACCCGGTTGATGGCGCAGCCGATGGACTTGGTGCGGGGCTCGGCCACCGGTTTACCGTCGAGAACGGAGTCGAGGGCATTGCGCAGATCGGGCACCGTGGCTTGCAGGCGGCTCTTGCCGAAATCGACCACCCGGTTGTCGATGCGGCCGAGGTAGAGGACTTGGCCTTGCGGAGAGAGCACGGCGGCTTGCGGCGTCACGGTGGCTCCCGCCAGTTGCACGAGGATCTGAGCCGGGTCGAGCAAGAGCGGAAAGGTATAGCCGTATTCGTTTGCGTATTTGGCGACCGCCGCGTCCGCCACGCTGGTCTCCGCCTGGACGGCGAGGAACAGCACACCGCGCGGCGAGTAGGCTTGGCGGAGGCGGTTCATCTCCGGCACGTAGCTGTTGGCGACCGGGCAATCGGTGGTGACGAAGAAGAGTACCACGGCGGGGCGGCCGTTCCACTCGGCCGCGGTATGGATAGCGCCTTGTGTGTCGGTGAGCCGGAACCGAGGTGGGGCCGCAGGGGACGCCAGAAGCACGGACGCGGCAACGAACTGGATCAGAGAGCGCATCCTCTTTGTCTTACGATTTTACACTGGGCGTCTTGTATCGGGAGTATGGCGACGGAGAGCTGGAGCGGCTGGAGGAGAACAGGCTGTGGAGGTTTTGGGACCTGCTCGACCGGGCCATTAATAACGGCAGCCAGGGCCAAGCCAACGCTTTGCCCGAACGCGTCGCCACTTATGTTATAGTGTCGATCATGTGGGCTTTTGAGTCGCAACTATAACATTATGAGACCTCTCGCCTTCTCGCCCGATTCTTTGCGAAAGCTGCTGCTTCACGACAAAATTGCAACGCTTCCCGATCTCAAACGGGCCCTCGGCACGGACGTCGACCTCACCGTTTTCCGAAAGCTCAAACAACTCGACTACTTAACCAGCTACTCGCATGGCGGCCGTTTCTACACGCTCCGCGAGATCGCCCGTTTCGGAGCCGATGGTTTATGGTCCTCCACGCCGGCATGGTTCTCACGCTACGGTACCCTGCTGGCGACCGCCGAGGCTTTCGTCCGCAGTTCAGTCGCCGGATATTTTGCGGAAGAACTGTCTGCGGTCCTCCACGTTGGAGCACAAGACGCCTTGCGTCACCTTGTCCAGCAGAAGAGGATTGCCCGGGAGTTAATCTCCGGCCTGTTCCTCTATACGGCCCTCGATCCAGTCACTCGCCAGCGACAGCGCCTGACACGCCGCAGCAACCAGTCGGTTCCCACTGTTGTCGATGCCACCCGCCTGGAAGTGTCTCCCGATGAGATGAGGGCCGCTATCATCTTGTTCTATAGCCTGCTGGATGAGCAGCAGCGCCGCTTGTATGCCGGTCTGGAGTCCATGAAACTTGGCCACGGCGGCGACAGCGTGCTGGCCGGATTTCTCGGCCTGGATCCGCACACCATCGCCCGCGGCCGCCGCCAGTTGCTGGATCGGGATGTCGAGGTCGGCCGGATCCGACACTCCGGCGCCGGGCGCAAGCCGGTGGAAAAAAAACGCCCGAAGTAATCGAGGCCATCGAGATCCTGCTGGAACACGACACCGCCGAACAGCGTGAGAAGTATTCCCCGAACTCCTCCTACAAAGTAGTCGCGGAAAGGCGTCACCACCGCCGAGTCGTTCTTCATGCAGCTCATCTCCCGGCTGATTGGCTCTTTCAGCGCGTCGAGCTCAGCTTGAGCGGCAGCACGCGTAATGCCGGGGCGGAGGCGCCCCACCGTAAGGATCCCTCCCATGCCGCCGCAGCCCAAACTGAGCCGCGCCTTCAATGGTCTCCAAACATCGCGGCGACCCGAGCCGGGGAACTGGACTTCAGGGGCCAGCACGCCAACGATGGTGAGCGGCCTTTGGTCAATCGAGATCTCGTGCCCGAGGATCCCCGCATCGCCTCCAAACGCTCGTCGCCAAAAGGAGTAGTCCAGTACAGCCACCGGCTCCGCGCCATCCTGGTCGTCTTCCCGCGAGAAAGAACGGCCCAACACCGGGCGAGCGCCGATCGGGTGAAAGAAGTCGAAACTGACCATCGCGACCGTGATGTCACGCCAGTCCCCACCAACACGCGCAGTTCTGCGCGAGGTCAGTCCGCCGGCGACTACCAACTGCTTCCTGCCGGAGGGAGTGAGGCGGTAACGTTCGGCATGGCGCTGGTAGATAGTCTGCTATGAATACTGCCTCGATGGTAGACGATCTACTGCCAGCAGATGCCTGCGATCAACTGAACATTTTCATCGCGCGGCGGGCGGGGAGGTAAATAGCCACCGTCGCAGCGGCCAGCAGCGCCAGGGGAATCCCCACAAAAGTGGCCATGTCGCTCGCGGTGACTCCCCAAATCAGCGAGGCCATGACTCGCGCCATGGCGAAAGCCAGCGCCAGCCCGACCGCCAATCCGGCTGCCGTGGTGGCCAGACCGCGGCGGAACACCATCGCCAGCACGCTGCTTCGAGGCGCTCCGAGCGCGACCCGGATCCCGATCTCGTGCGTCTGCTCTCCCACCAGGTACGCCATCACCCCGTACACACCCACCGTCGAAAGCGCCAGCGCCAGAAGTCCGAACGCTCCCATCATCACGGCCACATAGATCAGCCCTGTGGCTTCGTGCCGCATCGTCGTATCCAGCGTGCGGACGTCCGCCACCGGCTGTTCGGCGTCCACCGAACGGATCGCCGCCAGGACCGCCGGAGCGGCGCCCATCGGATCGCCCGCCGTGCGAATCCCGATGTCCATCCACAAGCGGGGGACCTGCTCGAAGGGGACGTAGGCCACGGTGCGAAATCCGCGATCGTACATACTGTGCGGCACGTCCGCCACCACCCCGACCACCGTCGTCCACGACCTCGCTCCCGCCGGCGTGACGGTGCGGAAGCGGCGGCCCAGCGGGGATTGGTTCGGCCAGTAGCGCTGCGCCATGTGCTCGCTGACAACTGCGGCAGCCTGGGCATCCGGGCCGTCATGGGAATCGAGCAGGCGTCCCTGTTTCAGCGCAATTCGCAGGGTCGAAAAGTAGTGCGGGCTGACCGACTGCTGCATGGCTGTGGGCTGTTCACCCGGTTCCGGCGCGCGGCCTTCGATCTCGATCGGCTCGTAGGTCGAGTGCTGCGAATACGGGAGCGCCGTGACCGCGGCGGCGTCCTTCACCCCTGGCGCCGCCGAGATCCGGTCCAGCACCTCGCGGTAAAAGCCCGCCTGTTTCCGCGGCTCGTCATATTTGGTGGCGGTGATGGCCAGCCGCAGCGTCAACAGTCCGGCGGGCTCCATCTGCGCGCCTCCGCTCACGAGCCGCTGGAATCCGCGCACCATCAGGCTGGCACCTACCAGCAGGACCACGCTCATCGCGATCTCCGCCGCCACCAGTACTCCCCGCAACCGGTGCTTCCCCCGGCCCGAGGACGTGCCGCGCCCGCCATCCCGCAAAATCGCCTGGAGGTTGGGCCGCGAGCACTGCCAGGCGGGCACAAGTCCGGCCAGAACGCCCGCCGCCAGCGCCGCCGCCAAGGTGAACGCGAGCGCGCGCCAGTCGAGGTGAATCTGGTCCCAGCCGGGCACGAACCGCTCCACATCCGGAGGCATTCCGCCCACGATCAGATCCAGGCTCCAGCGTGCCACCAGCAGCCCCAGCAGCGCGCCGGCAAGCGAGATCAGCGTGCTTTCGGTGAGCAATTGGGCCACTACCTGCCGCCTGCCCGCCCCCAGGGCCGTACGCAGCGCGATCTCCCGCGTCCGCCCGAGCGCCCGGGCGAATTGCAGGTTCGCGACATTGGCGCAGGCGATCAGAAGAACGAACAGCACCGCGCCGAAAAGCAGGAGGACGTACTGGTGCGTGTACGCGCCGATCAGGAAATCGTGCGCCGGCATGGCCGCAAACCGCCGGTTCTTGTTGGTGGAGGGGTATTCCCGCGCCAGTTGCGCGGCCAGCGAATCGAGCTCCGCCTGTGCCTGTGCCGCATTCCGCCCAGGCGCAAGCCTGCCGAACCCCACGAACATGGAACGAGTGCGGCTGCTCCGTTCCGCCGGTGTTTGCGCCATGGGCGTCCACAACTCTGCCGAGGGCGGAAACTCGAACTTCGGCGGCATCACCCCGGCCACCAGAAAATTGGCATCGTCCAGGCGGATGCTCTTTCCCACCACCCGCGCATCGCCGCCAAAACGCCGCCGCCACAGGGCGTTACTCAGTACCACCACCTGCTCGCGCCCTGGTTCGTCCTCGCCGGGCAGAAACCCCCGGCCGAGCGACGGATGCACGCCCACCACGTCGAAAAAATTCGGCGCCACCAGGAACTGGCTCACGCGCTCCGGTTCGCTGGCCGCACCGGCAATGTTGGCAAGCCCGTTGGTCCACCAGGTCATCGACGAGAAACTGGCGCTGCGAGTGCGGAGGTCCTCGAGATCCGCCGGCGTGAGCGAATTCCAGGAGTTCGGATCGTCCGGCACGCGCTCCACCACCGCCACCAGCGGTCGGAGGTCGATCAGCGGAGCCGGCTTCCACAGCAGCGCATCCGCCACGCTGAAGGTGGAGGTGGTGGCTCCGATCCCGAACGCCAGCGTAAACATCGCCGTCAACGCGAAACCGGGCGAGTGGCGCAGCGTGCGAGCGGCGTAGCGCAGATCGTTCCAGAAGCTCACTGAAGGAATCGCTGCACGGCGGTCACCAGCCGGAACCTGCTGATTCCACGTATCGCAAGCGGCCAACGGTGTTCAGAACTGGGATCGGCCGGACGAACGGCAAGGGCTTAGAGTGCCAGCGCGCCCTGGAACGTCATGTCCTTCAGCGGAAACTTGACCGTCAGGTGAAACACGCCAAACCGGCTTTCGAGCGTCACCGACTTGTCCGCCGCCGTGATCGGGTCCGCTCCGCGCGGGAAGTAGAGCAGCACATCGTTGGCCGCATCCGCCGACCCGGTGAACAGGTGGGCACACGGAATTCCGGGCTTGCCCTTCCGCTCCAGGCGGCTTTCCGCTTTGATCGCCTGAAGCATGCCTTCGTTCGGGTTCACCGCGGCGGCTCCGGGCTTGGGCTTCCGCAGCGGCATCAGCGGCAGCCCGCGCAGCCGGATCACGTAGAACTGCCCCGTCATCTCGGGGACCTCCGGCCCGCCGGCCAGGCGCACCGGTTTCGCGCTCTCCCACCGCGCCAGCACCCGGAAATCCACCTTTGGAATCGGATCGGGATCCGGAACCGGCGGTATGTCCTCGCCGATGGGCACGCTCTTCACGCCGCCGGGGACGCTCCCCGGCCTGGTGTCCGGCATGGCGACCCCCTGTCGCCCATTGTTCCCGTAGCCCGCCGTGGTGCGCTTCTTGCCAACCTCCATCTTCGCCACGCCTTCCTGCGCCCAGGGCGAGTGCCGTAGCAGAACCTGCTTCTCCTCCTCGCTCCAACCGCCGGGGTCCTTGCTGTCCCAGAATTCCTTTCGCTCGGCCCGCAGCGCGGAACTTGCCGCCAGCGTGGCCGCCGCCCGCAGCCATTGCCTTCGAGTTCGGATCACTGCTTCCATCGTACCGTTACACGGCTGGGCGCTACTGCGCGAGCGTGTACACTGCGCGGCGTTCGCCGTCGCGATCCACTCGCAGGCTTACGTTTCCGCGCGTTCCCGGCCATGGAGCGCCCGCCGGCAGCGCCGCCGTCTGCTCCACCTCGAGCGCCGTGCCGGCCAGGCGCACCGTGCGCTTCCAACCCCGCCCGGTGAACTCCAGGGAATCGCTTCCGGAGCGCACTTCCACCGGCCCCGCCGCGGTGAAGGCGCCCTGCTCCGGGAGGAAGTTGGTGCCCGTCTCTTTCCAGGTGAACTCCAGCCAGCGTCCGCCATCCTGAGTGGAGAACACGGCGCGCGATTTCGCCGATTCGATCACCCACTCGTCGTTGCCGTCGCCGTCCAGGTCGGCCTTCCAGACTGCGGTCTGCCCCCGCGGCAGCAGCAGCACGCGGAACGCGGCTTCGAGCGTGGCCGCACCGCTGATGCGCAAACGCCAGTCTTTCAAACCAGACGCCCCATCCGCGCCGAATACGCGCAGGTTGACCAGTCGCTCGTCCCCCGGTCCCACGCTCAAGTCGGACTTCGCCGGGAAGAAATCCAGATCCTCGCCTTCGGCGGCCAAATGGTAGGTGTGAATCGCAGAGGAATTATTGCGGATGCCGATTTCGACATTGCTGCCGGCCTTCGGTTCCGCAAGAGCGATCGGCGGATCCGGCGCGACCTCCGTTTGCGGGCCCAGGTGCAGCCGCAGCGCCTCGGTCAGGCGCACCGAGAGGGGCCGCAGCAGTTGCGGCCGCGCCCGACCGAGCGGCATTCCGTCGGCTTCGATCGTCAGGGTGACGAAGTCGCCGTGCAGCGCGTCGGCGGGAACCCCCACCAGGTAGTTGATTTCGTTCGGCGATTTCGGCTGCGCTTCCGCCGTAAACCCCTCCGGCAGGCGCAGCCTGGAGCGATTCGCCACTTCCTCGGACGAGTACATGGTGGACACCACGTTCTTCTCGCCGATCGACAACCGCCGGACTTCGTTGAAAAACGCCGATGTTTCCGGTTCCTCGATGGCAATCCCGATGCGAACGCGATGGCCGGCGCCCTGGCCCGCCGGAATGATGAGGCGGGCGCGCAGGGTCTTCTCGTCCCAGTCGAATTTCAGAGGCTTGCCGGCGCCGAGAAACGGCCCGACGGGCTGCCTTGCGAACTGGAGAATCGCTTCACCCGCCTGGGGCGCCGCGAACTCCATTGCCAGGATGCCGTTCTCGAACTCGATGGAGAGCAGTTCCGCCGTCGCGTAGACGATGTGTTCCGCGTCGGAGAAGTTCGAGCACTCGCGGCACAGTCCTCCCGGTCCGATCGTCACCCCCACCGGCAGCCACAGCGAGTCGCCCGCCGGTACGTGAACCCCGGGCAGAAGCAGGCTTTTTCGCGTATCCGGATCGAGAACCCGAAGTTCCCCGTCAAACGGCTGGCGGCTGGTATTCGTGACGGCCACAATTGACGCCTTGGGCCCCACCAGTTGCATCGCCGTGAGACCCTCCGGCAGTTTGCCGGCGGCCGGCTTCGGCATCGGCACACGCTTAAAACCGCCGATCAGAGGGGACCAGTTGCGAAGCAGCGCGGCTTCCCTCCGCAGGGCGGTGACGGCCGGACCCTCCACACCGCTGAGACCGACCGCCCCGCGCCGCAAAACCGTCCCCGTTGAGGACCATCCGGCAGGGTACAAGGCGTCCTCCACGTCCGTCCACAGCAGCGATCCGCGCGTGGCGGCGATGGCCTCCCGGCTGCGCGCCAATGCCGCGGGATCGACGGCGGAGAGGGTGGTGAGCGGAGCGGGCGGAGGTCCCGCGTCGATGCTCAAATCGCGGCCCTCCACGTACGCGACCGGCCCTCCATGACTGGCCGTTTGCGAAACCAGCAGCGCCGAGAGTTGTTTCAACCATTCCTCGCGCGAGCGCGCATTCGCTTCCGCGGGCGTCCCCCCGTTGCGCCATCCGTTCACCGGCGGCAGCGGGCGCACCCACGCGCGCATGTCGAGTTTGCGCAGTAGCCGGATGAATGTCACCAGGTCGCGCCGCGGGCTGGTGCGCCCGGCGAAATCGTAATCGCCGGGTCCAAGCTGGTGCCAGTTCCAGGGAATCGAAAACTCCACCGTGCGGATGCCGATGGTTTTCAGCCAGACCAGTTCCCGCTCCCACGACGTTCGCGGGCAGAGGTAATAGGGAAACTCCACCGCCTGCACGAATTCGGGTTCGGGCGCCGGACCGGCTGCCACCGCCGCCGCCGCCAACGCCAACAGCAGCGCACGCGCCAACCGCCGCCGCATCAGAATGTCCGCGCCTTTCGCAGCCGGTAGTCTTCGAGCAGGGGCATGCGAATCACCGTGCACATCTCGAACAGCCGGGAACGGGCGCGCGGACCGATCCGGTCGCCGAGGGTGGTGCGATATTCGGGGCGTCCCAGCGCGGATTTCTCCACCGTCGCGCTGCCCGCATCAGCGTCCGGCAGGTTGGTAGTGGCGATCAAAGCCTTCCGGTGATTGCAGCGGTAGGTCACGATGGATGTGACTGTATCTTCCACCCAGTCGGTTACGCGATGCGCGCCCAGGTCGTCGAGCAGCAGAACCTCGCTATCGAGCGCCACGCGGTACGCCTCTTTGTTGGCGGAGTTCGAAGACGGATCGTAGCCCGAACGGATCCGGTCCAGCAGGTTCTGGTAGTCGCAAAACTGGCACTCGAACCCTTTCTCCACGATTTTCCGCATGGCCGCAACGGCCAGGTGGGTCTTCCCGGTGCCCGGTTCGCCGATGAGCAGCAGGCCGGGGCGCGATTCATTCGGAAAATCGCGCACGAAGTTCTTCACCGCCAGCAGCACGCTGGTCAATTCCCGGCGAGCGATGGGGTTCTCCGGTCCCGGCACCACGAAATTGTCGAACGAGGTATTGCGGTAGAGCGGCGGAATCTGCGCCTTCTCTTCCATGCGGGCCGGACGGCCCTGGAAGCGGCAATCGCACGCCTCCGCGCCCGATACGCTGGCACGTTCCACAATGATCCAACCCGTGCCGCCGCACTTCGAGCAAACGGACTCCGTAGCCATCGTCCTCTATTATCCCCTGTTCGCAGCGCCGCCGCTTCTGTAGTCCCCCTCGCTCGGACCTGCGCCGCGGCCCATTCCTCGGCGGTTCGGCCTCCCGTAACCGCCACACATTGGCGGCCTGCCTCGGCTAAGTGGCTTGTTATCTTCGGTGAGATCGAGGGAGGCCGCCAACATTGGCGGTTTGCGGTCCGCGCGCCGATTCTCACCGGGACCAGCCGCGCGGTGAGAAGCGGCGCGGCTTACGCATGTTACCCTGTCCTTCGGAGCCTTATGTCCCTTACGCGCGAAAAAGCTCAGCTCATGAGCGCGTCCGAGATCGACCGGACGCTGGTCCGCCTGGCCCATGAGATCCTCGAGAGAACCAAAGACCTGGACAAGCTTGCCTTCATCGGCATTCGCCGGCGCGGCGTTCCGCTGGCGCAGCGGCTCTCCGCCAAGATCGAAGCCCTCGAATCGCGCGCCATTCCCGTGGGCATTCTCGATATCAACCTTTACCGGGACGACCTGTCTACCGTGGACATCAAGCCGGTAGTCAACAACACCGAGATTCCGTTCTCCGTCGCAGGCAAAGACATCATCCTGATGGACGACGTGCTGTACACCGGCCGCACCATCCGCGCCGCGCTCGACGCCCTCTTCGATCATGGCCGCCCGGCGCGCGTTTCGCTGCTGGTGCTGATCGACCGCGGCCACCGCGAGCTGCCCATCGAAGCCCGGTTCATCGGCCGCACCGTGCAGACCACCGATCTTGAAATCATCGAAGTGAAGTTCCAGGAGATCGACAAAACGGAAAAAGTTCTCCTGGTGGAAAGAGCCGCCGCAACCGAAAGCGCCTAACCAACCATGCCTGCCGGACTGCTCGGAATCGAAGAGCTGGACCGCGCCGAGATCGAAGCCATCCTGGCGCGCGCCAAGGATTTCCAGCCCATTCAAAGCCAGTCGCTCAAGAAACTCGATACGCTTCGCGGGAAGATGATCGTCAACCTCTTTTACGAGGCTTCCACGCGCACACGCACCAGCTTCGAGATTGCCGCCAAGCGCCTGGGCGCCGACGCGGTGTCGATCACCGCTTCGGGCTCCAGCGTTACCAAAGGGGAATCGCTGGTAGATACCCTGAACACGCTGGCCGCCATGCGGCCGGACGCCATCGTCATGCGCCACGCCGCTTCCGGCGCGCCCCACTTCCTCGCCCGCCATTTGGAAACCCCCATCATCAATGCCGGCGACGGCACGCACGAACATCCCACGCAGGCGCTGCTCGACGCGCGCACGATTCTGGACCGGCGCGAAAGCCTGGAAGGACTGCGCGTGGCCATCATCGGCGACATCGCGCACAGCCGCGTGGCGCGCTCCAACGTTCACCTGCTCGCGAAGTTCGGAGCCGCGATCGTGCTCTGCGGGCCGGCCTCGCTGCTGCCCGTCGAACTGTCGCAACTGGCGCCGGGCGTGCGGCTCACCACCGATATCCGCGACGCCATCGAGGACGCGGACGTGATCATGATGCTGCGCGTGCAGCTCGAACGCCAGCACGAGGCGTCTTTTCCGGCGAGCGAATATTTCACCTTCTACGGGCTGCGCCTGGAGCACCTCGACCTGGCCCGGCCGGACGCGATCGTCATGCACCCGGGCCCCATCAACCGCGGCCGCGAGCTATCCAGCGAAGTGGCCGATTTCCAGCGCTCCGTCATCCTCAACCAGGTGGAAAACGGCATCGCCGTGCGCATGGCGGTGCTTGAAAAGGTGATTGGATAACCCATGTCCATCGTCATCAGGAACGGCCGCGTGATCGATCCCGCCTCCCGCAGGGACGGCATCGCCGACGTGCTCATCGTCGACGGCAAAATCGCCGGCGTGGACCCGGACATCGCTGCCCCCGGCGCCGAGGTGTTCGACGCCTCCGGCCTGGTCGTCGCCCCCGGCTTCATCGACATGCACGTGCACCTGCGCGAGCCCGGGTTCGAACACGCAGAGACCATCGAGAGCGGTTCGCGGGCTGCCGCCGCCGGCGGATTCACCTCCATCTGCTGCATGCCCAACACCAAGCCGGTGAACGACAGCGCTACCGTCACCAGCTACATCGTGGAGCGCGCCCGCCGCAAGGCCGTGGTCAACGTTTTCCCCATCGGCGCCATCACCAAGGGCAGTGCCGGGGAAGAACTCGCGGCCATCGGCGCCATGAAGGCTGCCGGAGCGGTGGCCATTTCCGACGACGGCATGCCCGTGATGAACGCCCGCGTCATGCGCCGCGCAATGGAATTCGCCCGTTCCTACGGCGTTCCCATCATCCAGCACTGCGAAGACCTGAACCTGAGCGCCGGCGGCGACATGAACGAGGGCGCGGCTTCGGTCCGGCTGGGATTGCGCGGCATTCCCGCCGCCAGCGAGGACGTGATGGTGGCGCGCGACCTGCTTCTCGCGCAGCTTACCGGCGCGCGCTACCACGTGGCCCACATTTCCACGCACAATGCCGTAGCCATGGTGGCGCAGGCTCAGCGCATGGGCCTGCCTGTCACCTGCGAAGCCACCCCGCACCACTTCGCGCTCAGCGACGATCGCATGCAGCCCTACGACAGCAACTACAAAATGAAGCCGCCGCTGCGCTCGCCCTGCGATTCGGGCGCCGTGATCGACGGCCTCGCCTCGGGCGCGATCGGCGCCATCGCCACCGACCACGCGCCCCACCCGGGCAGCGAAAAGATGCAGGAGTTCGAGCGCTGTCCCTTCGGCATCATCGGACTCGAAACGGCCATCGCGCTTTCGCTTGAACTGCTGGTCCAGACGGGAAAAATCAGCCTGGCGCGCCTGGTGGAACTCTTCACCACAGGTCCCGACTCGGTAGTGCGGCTCGGACGCGGCACGCTTGCTCCCGGCGCGGCGGGCGACGTCACCATTTTCGGCACGGACCATGCCTGGACCTACGACGTGAACCAGTCGGCCTCCCGCAGCCGCAATTCGCCTTTCCACGGGAGGGCCTTCCACGGCGGACCGGTCGCCACCATTGTCAACGGCGAGATCGTCTGGAAAAGAGAGTAGCGCGCGGGGGCGCCGTTACTTCGAGACGCCGAACCCGTCGATCTGCACTTCCAGAAGGTGATTCACGCGAATCCCGTAGATACCGTCTGTCTGCGCGGTCATGCCCGTTTTGGTCGTCGTATGGACCACCGCGCCGTTGACTACGTAGTCGATGGTGTCGGCACCCACCCGCACTTCCAGCGCGTTCGTCGATTTCCCGCTCTCGTCCGGTTTCTTCACGGCGCCGTTCGGAGTTTTGGGCGCGACGTTCTCGGTCGCATCGCCGTTGCGGCGCTTGATCAGCCAGGTCCCGTTCTGCGCCACCAGGAAATAAAGGTATTGCTGCTGCGGCCCTTCCAGGTCCTTGCCGCCGAACACCAGCCCGTAATAATTGTTGTGTCCGCTCGGCTTCATCAGGGTGAATGTGCCTTTCAGGGTATATGTTCCGCTCGCTGTATTGGACGGATTCCAGTACACCGCCGCCGCCGGATTGGTGGCGTGGAATCCCGATCCCTGCGTCACGAAATGGATGTCGCCTGTTCCGTCGGGGTCGGACGCGCTGGTGCTCTTATCGACGCGCATCTTCCAGCCTTGGGGTGCCTGTGCGACCAGCGGCGCCACGACTGCCATCGCGAACGCCGCCAGGAAAACCTGACGCTTCATTCGTTTTCTCCTTTCGAACCGGGTTCAAGCGCTACTATATCTCACTCGGCAGGTTAACCCTGGCGCGCCGCGGCCCGTCCGGGCATCGGGAGCGCGCTTACCGGACCGGCGAATACGCCGCCGCTTGAAACAGCGTGATCTTGCGCGAATTCGGTATTTGCCCGTAGCGTTCGAGCGATTGCGCCCGCAGTTTGAGCCAGTCCGGATCCGCGCTGAAGGCTTTGGAAAACGCGTCCCGCGCGGGCGCGTCGGCAAAGGCGATCATCCAGGTGAGGTTCGGCATATCGTTTCCGGCCACCGTGGAGGAGAACAGGATGGGTGTCGCGCCGCACTTGGCCAGGATCTTGACTTCGGCCTCCGCGAAACGTTCGTGCAGTCCGCGATGGCCGCGGAACGTATTGGCGTGGTAAACCCGCATCTCGAACAGCCGCGGCCGGGCGGGCTGCGGGTTGAGCGGCGCGAGTTCGGGCGAATAGGGGGCGGCTTCGAGGTGCGTGGTCGTCAGCGTCTCGAACGGCTTCTCCTTCGCCTGCCAGGTGTCCGCCGCGGATTCCAGCGCTTTGTCCGCGGTCAGCCGCGCGCGCACGCTCCACATCTCCTCCACCGACGAATAGCCGGTAAGGACGGCAACCTGCGGCGGGTCGGAGGCGGCCGTGTCGTTCAGGATCAGCGCCGACCGTTTATGAATCCTCTGAAGCGCGGGCAGGTAGCCGGTGGACAGGTACTCGCTTAATCGCGGGAACTGGCCTCCGGCGAGCGTATAGCTCTCGAGCGCATAGCAGCGCGCTTTGGCCTGTGCGGAGGCTGCCGGCGGCAAAGCGCCCAGCCCGCCCGCCACGGCGACAAACGTTCGGCGATTCATAGGTTGTGCCGGCGTTTTCGCAATCTTCAGCGCATCTGCCCGGCTTCGGTCTTCATGATCTGGGCGTTTTTCCAGGCCTGCTGCTGGAGCGGACCCTGAATGGCCGCGGCCTGGTCGCTGAACTTGGCGCCCTCGAGCACCTTGGCCTTGTTGTTCGTCATCTTACCCAGGTTGTAGTTGGCGACGCCCAGATAGTAATAGGCGGGCGCGACCAACTGGGTGTTGCCCTGAATATGCGGCAGCGCGGCGCGCAGATTCTTGTCGGTATTCACATACTGCTGCTTTTCGCCGTAAATCACTCCCGCGATCCAGTAACCGCGGCCGAGACAGGTGGTCTTCTTTTTGTTCCAGTCCTCGGCCGAAATGTTTTCCGGCTTGGCGTGTTTGTTCATCGACGCCACCAGCCGGTTGGCATAGCCGAGGGCCTTATCGGTCTGCTGTTTGCTCAGCGCGTTGTCGGCCAGCAACAGCAGAATGTCTTCGTTTTCCGGAAAATTGGCCAGGGCCTTCTCGGCGATCGGGATCACCTTGGCGGCGCCGCCGCTCTGGTTGAGCGCGTAGAAATAGCGGGCGTAGCCATCGTCGAGGTACTTGCTCTTGGGGCTCATCTCTTCGAGCGCCGCGAACAGATCGATCTGCGTGGCCGCGGGCGACTCGAGCGCCAGGGCATACACGGCATACTCGGCGTGGGTCGTCACTTCTTTGGCATAGTCCACACGCGCGGTCCAGTTCTTCTTCCCCTCTTCGGTATCCGGAGGGGTGGATTTGACGACCTGCTCAGCCAGGTCGCAAGCTTCGGCGGCGACTTTTTTCAAGAGCGCGGGGTCCTTTTTGGATTCGGCGGCCTGCAGAGCATCATATGCCTCTTTCAGGTCCTGCCCCATGACGGCAACGGGAGCGGCGAGCGCCACCGCGAGAGCGAGAACAGACAGCTTCATAGACAAATCTCCTAATCGGCGCGGACACGGATTTCAGGCCTGAATGTCCGCGAAACATCGATTTTCTTCGATCTCACGCTCCCACGCAAGGGGGACTCCGAATTTGTCGCATGGGCCATGCCGGGCCACGGTGAATTCCACCACCCGCCGGTGTTGACAGAAACAGCCTCATCCGGTGGAGTAGAGGGCGGGGGTATGAATGCATCGAAGAGGAGCGCTCGTTTTGGGCGCCATCGTTTTGTCCGGCGTCCTGCTCCAGGCACAAACCGTGCCGCCCGAAGCGGGGTCACAGGCCACCAGGGCCGTGCAACTGCCATTATCCGGCCGAACCGGCGCGGCGGGTGGCGTTTCCACCGTGCAGAATCCGCTGCCGGGCGGACTGCAAAGCGTCAACACCATCACCAGCACAGTGCAGGTGCAGGGGTCCTACCAAGGGAGTGTCCGTTCGGCGGAAACCGCCGGCCCGCCCCTCTCGCTATCGCTGGAAGAGGCGCTGCGCCGCGGATTGCAATACAACCTGGGATCGGTCTCCTACCAGAACGTCGTGCGCCAGGCCGAGGCGGCGCGGCAGGTGGAGCGCGCCGCGCTGCTTCCCACCGTTTCCACCCAACTTCTAGTCACCGACCAGCAGACCAACCTGGCCGCCCTCGGATTTTCCGGGTTTCCGGGCGTCCCCTCGGTTGTAGGGCCTTTTCATTATTTCGATTTGCGCGGGGGCGCGAGCCAGACTGTGTTTGACCTGACCAAGCTCCGTAACTACCGTTCCGCCCAGGAAAACGCACGGGCCGTCGGACTCGCGGCCCAGGATTCGCGCGACCTGGTGGCGCTGGCAATCGCGGGCGGCTACCTTCAGGTGATCGCCTCGGCGGCGCGGGTTGAAGCCGCGCGGGCGCAGGTCGCCACCGCGCAGGCCACCTTCCGCCAGGCTTCCGACCGGCTGACAGCCGGCGTGTCGCCGCGCATCGACGTCACCCGCAGCCAGGTCGAGTTGCAGGTGGCGCAACAGCGGCTCAGTGCGCTCTCCAACGATCTCGCCAAGCAGCGGATCTACCTCGGTCGGCTGATCGGGCTGCCTCCGGGGCAGGAGTTTACGCTCACCGATACGTTTCCGTACCTTCCTTTGGGCGGCATGACGCTCGATCAGGCCCTGGCGCGGGCGGCGGCGAACCGCGCGGATCTCAAGGCCGCGGCGGCGCAGGTGCGGGCGGCCGAGGTGGTGCGCAGCGCGGCGCAGGCGGAGCGCCTGCCCATTGTGGCGGTGAGCGGAAACTATGGCGTGATCGGGCCTTCGCCCACCAATGCGCACGGAACCTTCGGATTAACCGGAAGCGTCAGGTTGCCCATTTTCCAGGGTGGGCGCGTGCAGGCGGATGTGTTGCAGGCGGACACGGCGCTGCAGCAGCGGCGCGCCGAACTCGAGGATCTGCGCGGTCGCGTGGACGCCGAAATCCGTTTGGCTTTCCTCGACCTGAATACCGCATCCAGCCAGGTGGCCGTTGCCGAGAGCAACCGGGGACTCGCCCGCGACACGCTCGTGCAGGCGCAGGACCGGTTCGCCGCCGGTGTGGCCGATACCATCGAGGTGGTGCAGGCGCAGGAGGCCGTGGCGGCCGCCGAACAGGACTTCATTTCCAGCCTGTACGCGCACAACCTCGCCAAAGCCACCCTGGCCCGCGCCATGGGGCAGACCGACCAGTCGATGCTCTCATTTCTGCTCGGACGTTAGGGGATACTGGAGGCTTCATGTCCTCCGTTCCCCTCATCGAATTGCGTAACGTGACCGTGAAGCGGGGCGACGCCGTGGTGTTGGACGGCGTCACGCTGGAAGTTGCCCAAGGCGAGCACATCGCCATCCTGGGGCCGAACGGCTCCGGGAAATCGACGCTGATCAAGCTCATCTCGCGCGAGCTGTACCCGGTATTGAAAACGGAGCCGTGGTCGCTGCGGATCCTGGGCCGCGAGCGCTGGCATTTGTTCGAGCTGCGCAACCACCTCGGCCTGGTTTCGAACGATTGGATGCAGATGTGCACCCGCGCGTATTCCGGGCACGAGATCGTGCTCTCCGGCTTCTTCGGCAGCGTCGGTGTGTGGCCGTATCACGAGGTAACGCCCGAGATGGAGCGGAAGACGCAAGAGGTGATGGACCTGCTCGAGATCTCTTATCTGGCCGGGCGCAACACCAGCGAAATGTCTTCCGGCGAAGCGCGCCGCATTTTGATCGCCCGCGCCCTGGTGCACGACCCGCAGGCGCTGGTGCTGGACGAGCCGACCACCAGCCTGGACCTGCGCGCAACGTACGAATTGCGCGAGATCCTGCGCAAACTCGCGGCCGGCGGCATCGGCATCGTGATGGTGACCCATCACCTGCCCGACATCCTTCCGGAGATGCGGCGCGCCGTGCTGTTCCGCCAGGGGCGGGTCTTCTGCGACGGACCGGTGGACCAGGTGCTTCAGGCGGGTCCGCTCGGCGAACTCTTCGGAATTCCGGTGGAAGTGCTGGAGCGGGACGGCTACAGGCACGTGCTGTAGGTGGGCTATCGGCTATCGGCGATCGGCTGTCAGCACCCCTCCCGCGGCGCATTTCGCGGCGGTTCGGATGGCGGTGACCGCCAATCATTGGCGGTCTGACACGTGCACGGCGATTTTCAGCGCGGGGCCGCTTGCGTACAATGGAGCCTGATGGCCGGGGTGCTCCATATCCGCTAGCGCTTCGGAAGGCCGGGCGGCCTTTCGCTATCCCCAATTCCGGTTTTTCATGCTGGCGCGCCTGCTTTCAACCGGCGCTTCCGAGATGCAGGCGGTCGCGGTGGCATGGCAAATCTACGGCATGACGCACCGGCCGCTCGACCTCGGGCTGGTGGGGCTCGCCCAGTTTCTCCCCGGCATCTTTCTGTTCCTGGTGGGCGGGCATGCCGCCGACCGGTTCCCGCGCCGTGTCATTCTTCTGTTCTGCTGCGCCGGATACGCCTTCTGTTCGGCCATGCTGCTGCTGTTTGCGTGGCGCGGCGTCGCGAGCGTGGCGCCGATTTACGCGGTGCTGCTGCTGAACGGCGTGGTGCGGGCGTTCAACGGTCCGGCCAACCAGTCCTTTTTGCCGCAGCTCGTGGCGGTGGAGCACTTCCCGAATGCAGTGGCCTGGGGCTCGTCGGTATTTCAGGGCGCCATGGTAGCGGGGCCGATGGTCGGGGGGCTGCTGTACGGCGCGGCGGGGAGTCCGATTCCGGTGTACGTTTCGGCGGCGGCGTGCTACCTGGCGGCTCTCTTCATGGTGTCGCGAATCCGCGTGCAGGTTGCGCAGCAGGCGCGGGGCACGGCGTCGATCGGCGTGGTCCTCGACGGGCTGCGCTACATCTGGAATCATAAGCTGATTCTGGGCGCGATCAGCCTGGATATGTTCGCGGTGCTGCTGGGCGGCGCGGTGGCGCTGCTGCCGGTTTACGCGCGGGAGATTCTGCATGCGGGCGCGTTTGCGCTGGGCGTGCTGCGCAGCGGGCCGGGTATCGGGGCGGTGGTAACGGCCATCGTGGTGGCGCACCATCCGCTGCGGCGTCGCGCCGGCGCCGCGATGCTGTGGTGCGTGGCGGGATTCGGGGTGTCGATCGTCATTTTCGGTTTTTCGCACACGCTGGTAGTGGCGTTCGCCGCGCTGATGGCGGCCGGCGCGTTCGACATGGTCAGCGTCATTGTGCGGCACACGCTGGTGCAACTGGGCACGCCGGACGGCATGCGCGGGCGGGTGAGCGCGGTCAACGGAATTTTCATCGGCACTTCGAACGAAGTGGGGCAATTCGAATCGGGGCTGACGGCGCAGTGGCTCGGCACGGTTCCGGCGGTGATTCTGGGCGGGATCGGCACGCTGGCCGTGGTCGCGCTGTGGGCCTGGATGTTCCCGGACCTGCGCCAGGCGGGCGAATTGGTGTCGGCAAAGCAGCCGCGGGTATGATGGGAGATATATGAAGGTTTTCTGCTGCGCCGCTTTCTTCGGGGCGGTGCTGTGCGCCCAGCCGTTTCCCGGCGGCCCGGCGCTCGACGAAGAGATCAACCGCGCGATCGCCGACAAGAAGCTTCCCGGCGCGGTCGTGATCGTCGGGCACAACGACCATATCGTCTACCGCAAAGCCTACGGCAGCCGCGCCCTCTACCCGGTGCGCGAACCCATGACGGTGGACACGATTTTCGATATCGCCTCGCTCACCAAGGTCATCGCCACCACTTCCTCCATGATGAAGCTGTTTGAGCAGGGACGGTTCCGGCTGAACGACAAAGTCACCGACTACATTCCGGAATTCATGGGCGGCAAGTCGGATATCACGCTGCGCAACCTGTTCACGCATTTTTCCGGACTCCAGCCGGACGTCCCGCTGAAGGTTCCGTGGAGCGGGTACCAGCGCGGCATCCAGCTCGCGTGCACGTTCGCGCCCGGCGGGCCTCCGGGCACGAGGTACGTCTACAGCGACATCAATTTCATCCTGCTGGGCGAGATCGTTCACCGTCTGAGCGGCAAGCTGGTTTCCGAGTACGCCCGGGAAAACGTGTTCCTCCCGCTGGGGATGAAGGATTCGATGTTCCAGCCGCCGGCCTCGCTGCGCCCGCGCATTGCGCCCACCGAGCGCGAGAACCGACGCTCGCTGCCGTTGCGCGGCGTGGTGCACGATCCCACCGCCCGCAACATGGGCGGCGTGGCCGGGCACGCGGGGCTGTTCTCCACGGCGGACGACCTGGCGCTGTTCGCGCAGATGATGCTGAACGGCGGCGAGCTGAAGGGCGTGCGCGTCTTCAGCCCGCTCACCATCCGAAAGTTCACCGAGCCGCAGACGCCGCCCGACCAGCCGATTCTGCGCGGGCTCGGCTGGGATATCGACTCGCCCCATTCCTCGAACCGCGGCGAACTGTTTCCCATAGGGTCGTTCGGGCACACGGGGTTCACCGGCACCTCCATTTGGATCGACCCGATCACGCGCACGTTCGTGATCCTGCTGGCCAACAGCGTGCATATCGACGGGCTGCCGTCGATGGTTCCGCTGCGCGCGCACGTGGCCACCATCGCGGCGGCCGGCACGGGTTCTACCGTGCAGACGATCGCGCTCACCGGCTATAACGAAACCCAGGTGGGCCCAGGCGCGCGACGCGTGGTGGCGCGCAACGGCAACACGCAGACGGGGCTCGATGTGCTGGAAGCGAAGAAATTCCAGCCGCTGGCCGGCAAGCGCGTGGGGCTGATTACGAATCAGACCGGAATCGACCGCGAAGGCCGCCGCAACGTGGACGCGATGCGGCAGGCGGGTATACAGGTGGCCGCGCTGTTCTCGCCCGAGCACGGCATTGCCGGCACCGAGGACCGCTCCGGCATCGCCGACGCGGTGGATCCCTCCACCGGCATCGGGATCTACAGCCTGTACGGCGACAGCCGCCGGCCCACGGCGCGCGCGCTCCAAGGCATCGACGTGCTGGTCTTCGACATTCAGGACGTGGGCGCGCGCTTCTACACGTATGTCAGCACCATGGCCTACGCGATGGAGGAGGCGGCCAAAGCGCGGATTCCGTTTTACGTTCTGGACCGGCCCAACCCGATTACCGGCGTGCACGTGGAAGGGCCGCTGCTCGATGCGGCCAACACGAGTTTCGTGGGGTATTTTGCGGGACTGCCGCTGCGCCACGGCATGACGATCGGAGAACTGGCGGGCATGTTCAACGGCGAGAACCGAATGGGCGCGGCGCTGACCGTGATTCCGATGCAGGATTGGAATCGCGGGGACTGGCTGGATTCGACCAACCTGCCCTGGGTCAACCCTTCGCCGAATATCCGCAGCCTGAAGGCGGCCACGCTCTATCCGGCGCTGGCGATGCTCGAATATTCGACCAACTATTCGGTGGGCCGCGGCACGGATTCACCCTTCGAACAGGTGGGCGCGGAATTCATCGACGGGCGGGAACTGGCCGCCTATCTCAATAAGAGGATGATTCCGGGAGTTCGCCTGTATCCCACCACGTTCACGCCCGCGGATTCGAATCTCAAAGGAAAACGGGTGGAGGGCGTCCGGTTCCAACTGACCAACCGGGAATTGTTCGACGCTTCGCGGCTGGGACTCGAACTGGCCGTGGCGCTCGAAAAGCTTTATCCGGGGAAGATCGACTATACGGCGTCCAAGCGGCTGATCGGCAGCGACGACGTGGTGCGGCGCATGCAGGCGGGTGAAGATCCGCGAAGCATTCAGGCGTCACTTACCGAAGCGCTCGAACCGTTCCTGGCGACGCGCGCGAAGTATCTGCTGTATCGCTGAGAATGCCGGGGGACCGGAGCGGGCGGCAGTCGGCTATCGGCTATCGGCGGTCGGCTTTTGAATGAGCGCGGTTAGCCGCCGGCCGAATCCACCTCGCCCGTGCCGGCCATGTCTTCGATTTTAGTGCCCCACTTGTCGTTGCGCTGCGGGATAGTGTCCCGCATATCCATCTGATCTTCGGTGGCGCCGATACCGGAGAGTTTCTGGTCGGCGTGAGGGGGGAAGTTGGCGTTCATGGGCGTCATGGCATACCTCCGGGCGTGCCCGATAGTCGGATAAATCCTGTCCGAAGTCAATCCCCTTGAATCCGGGGCGGAGGGTTGTGTTAGACTTGGGTCCGTTTTCAATCAAGGTGAGGCTAATGACACAAGGCAGGGCGGTTGCGATGTCGATGGTTCTTGTCATGCTGGCTGCGGTTTCGTTGAAAGCCGGCCCGATCACCACGGTGAACATCTTCAAGCCTGGTGGGATAGTTCCCATCGCGACCGGCGTTCAGACGCTGGTTTGGCAGGACGGCAGCGATATCTCGATCGGATTTACCGGAGTGCCGGGTTCGACATTCTCGAACCTGTATCAATCCACATTAGCCGGATTCCTGGATGAAAATTCCAATGCCCTCTCGGCGGCTGCGGGCCTCGGCCTGGATTTCAGCGATCCCACGGCTTATGAATTTTCGATAGTAGCCAGCCTCGCTTTTACGGTATCGACGACCGGACCGAACCTATACGACCTGGTTCCGGGCACCGGAACAATTTCCATTTTCCTGGATGGGCCAGGCGTCGGATCGTTGGGGGTGAAAGCAGACGCTGCCACGGGCATCGGATTCGATGACGGATTCGAAATCTTCCGGGCCGTTCCTGCCGGCGGCGGAGCATTTCCGAATGGAGCCGTCGTCATGGACGAACTGAGCTTCCTGTCGTCCGTGGTAGACACCGATGTTCTGGACGCGGCGGCGCCTATCGCCGATTTTCATTTCATCGATACCAAAAGACCGACGCCTGCCCTGGTGCCGGTCGGGTTCCACATTAACGGAGACAGTGTTCTCTATCCGGATTATTCACCGGTACGAGGCGACACGATCATCGACCTGACCGCTTCGGGAGGCCAATTCAGCACGGTCCCGGAGCCCTCCTCGTTTCTGTTGTGCGGCACTTCGTTTTTCGCCTTTTGTCTGTGGCGGCGCGGAAAGCGTTTTCCATGGCGAACGAGCCGACACGACCGGCGACGGAGGGTTCCATGTTAGATACGGCGCGGACGTGCGAGATGGAGCTTTGCTGTCCGTTGTGGCTTCGACTTACTTGCTTCTCTTGCTGCGGTTCAATCCCGCATATTCCTGGGCCACTATCCTAAGGACATGTCAGGAAATTAGTAGAACAACTTTAGGCAAGAATGTTTTATACTTGTCCTCGTGGTGAACCACGAGGACGTTCGACGCCGGTTTCGTTCTTTGTCGGCCTTCCTGGACGAGCGAATGCGCCGTTTGGTAGCGGCCGCCGAGAGCGAGGCTATCGGCTACGGGGGAGTTTCGGCGGTAGCGCGGGCGACGGGAGTATCGCGCCGGGCGATCACCGAAGGAATGAAAGAGCTCAAGCAGCGGAAGCTGACGCGCGGTATTGGAGCGTCGCAAGTCCGCATCCGGCGGAAGGGTGCTGGAAGAAAGCGGACTATCGAGAAGGACCGGACGGTGCTGGAGGATCTGGATCGACTGGTGGATCCCACGACGCGTGGAGATCCGGAGTCTCCGTTGCGCTGGACGTGCAAGAGTGTGCGCAGATTGGCGGAAGAACTGCGAGGTGAGGGCCACGCCGTCAGTTATCAGACGGTAGCCGAGATGCTCCATGCGCTGGACTATAGCCTGCAGGCGAACCAGAAAACGCTGGAAGGGAGCCAGCATGCGGATCGGGACGCGCAGTTTGAACACATCAACCGCAAGGCTAAACGCTATCTGAAGCAGGGGGAGCCGGTGATTTCGGTGGACACCAAGAAGAAGGAATTGGTGGGCGATTTCAAGAACGCCGGGCGGGAGTGGGAGTTGAAGGGGCAACCCGAGGAAGTTCGGGTTCACGACTTCCAAATGCGCGAGCCGGACAAAGGCAAGGTCGCTCCTTATGGAGTCTACGACTTGGGGAGGAATGTCGGCTGGGTGAGCGTGGGCGTGGATCATGACACGTCGGCCTTTGCCGTGGAGAGCATCCGGCGCTGGTGGCGCTGGATGGGCAGCCACAGCTATCCGCAGGCGAAACGATTGCTCATTACCGCGGATTGCGGCGGCAGCAACGGCGCACGCGTGAGACTGTGGAAGTGGGAACTGCAGCAACTCGCTGACGAAACCGGGCTGGAAATATCTGTCTGCCACTTCCCGCCAGGCACCAGCAAGTGGAACAAAATCGAACACCGACTGTTCTCATTCATCAGCCAGAACTGGCGGGGCAAGCCCCTGGTTAGTCATGAGGTCATCATCAACCTGATTGCCGCGACCACCACGACGAACGGCTTGACGGTACAGAGTAAAATGGATACCAATCTATACCCTGCTGGGTTGAAGGTTTCCGACCGGCAGATGGCAGAGCTGCAACTCACGAGAGACAAGTTCCACGGCGATTGGAACTACAGTCTCCATCCTCGAAGTTGACCCGTTTATTTCCGGACGGCATGTCCCCCGTCCTCTATGCGGAATTCGAAGGAGTTGTGAGACCCTTCAGCACGCAACCTAGCGGCTCCGAGCGCAGCCGCGAACACGCAATTCGCGTATGCGGCTTGACGCACCTGTAGTGGCACTCCCGCAAATGGGCATGTTTTTGTCTACTCGCTTGCGGGTCGCTATTTCGAAATCCCCTTCCCGCAAGCAAATGCTCTGAAGTCCCGTTCTGGTGTGCCCCACCCGGATCACGCGCGACTCGTAGCGAGCGCGCCCGAAAACTGGCCGGCCGCGAGTCCTGAGCCGTCAGGCGAAGATCAGGCGCCGCCCTTTGGGTTCAGGAACAGGATCCCCAAACTCCTTGGCTGTGTCGATCCAGAGACGAATAGCGTCCTGGGCGCTGCCAAGGGCGCTTTCCTGTGTGTCGCCATGCGCGGCGCATCCCGGGAGTTCCGGCACTTCGGCGATGAACGCTTCGTCTTCCGCGCTCCAATAGATAATGAGTTCGTATTTGATCATGGTTTGGTACGGCTGCTTGCGGAACAGGCGATGGCTGCCCCGCACGCGCTTCTCGAAACCGAGAGTGACGATATTCTACACGGTGTCAGCGACCGGCTCGGGCTATTCGCCTGGTTGGCCGGCGAGTTGACCGCTCTCTTCGGTCGCGGCTCCGAGGAGACTGTCGGTGCTCGCGTCGTTCAGGCGGCGCCGTGCCGGATGGCCTGCAGGGTGGGTTCGATGTTGCCCAGGATGCGGTCCAGGTCGGCTTCCTGAAAGGGCTTGGACAGGACGAAGCGGTGGTCGCCTTCGAAGTCGGCGGCGAGTTCGGAGTTGTAGGCGTCGCTGACCAGGACGAAACCGCCGACGCGGGAATGCATGCGCTCGGACAGCTCGACCCAGTTGAGGCCGGGAGCGTGGACCGAACAGAAGGCTAGGTCGAAGCGGAGGCGGTGGGCGAGTTCGAGGCCGTTGTCGGCGTTTTCGATGGGCACGGCGCGGTAGCCGCGGGCGGTCAGCAGGGCGACCAATTGGCGTTGGGCGGCCTCGTCGGGTTCGATCAGGAGGGCTGTATTCTTGCGGCCGGGGTCGCCCGCGGCGGCGTTACGGGAAGCGGCGCCCACCTGCCGTTCGCGGCCGGCTACCGGCAGTTCCACTTCGAAGCGGGGCTCGGCGTTGCCTTTTTCGATGAGCCGGACCTCCCCGCCGTGCCCGCCGATCACGCTGCGCGTAACGCCCAGAACGGCGGCGGTCTCTTCGGCCTTCCGCCATCCCGGGGGAGCGGTGAAGGAGATCTCGACGATAACCCGCTTGGCGAGCACGCTGGTGCGGATGCTGATGACTTTCTGTGAGGCCTCGGCCAGGGCCTGCTCGGCGTGCACCAGAAGATTGAGGAAGACCTGCTCCAACTGGCCGTGGGAACCGAGCACGGTGACCTGCTCGCTGCGGGTCAGGTCCTTAACGCGGATCCCGGATGCCTTCCAATCGCCTTCACGGAACTCGATCAGGTTATGCAGGAGGGTGCCGATGCCGACCTGGCGGGCTTCGGACTGTTCGGCGGCGGCAAACGAGACGAGCCGCGCGACGATGCCGGAGGCCTTGCGGGCCTCGGCGGCGAGGGTGAGCAGGTCGCGCTCGGCGGGACTTGAGCGGGACCATTCGAGGACGCGGCCGGCGAGATCCGAAATGGACGCGAGAGGGGTCTGCAGCTCGTTGACGACGCCCGAGATGAGGCGGCCGACGGCGGCCATCTTTTCGGTGCGGAAGAGCTGCTCCTGGACCAGCCGCTGATCGAGCAGGCGGACGGCGACGGCGACCTGATTGGCGAAGTGCTGGGCCAGTTCCTGCTCGGCGGCATCGAAATCGCGGACGCGGTCGTTCTGGTCGAGTTCGAGAACGCCGATGACCTCGCCCTGCGCCATCATGGGCGCGAAGAGCAGGGACTTGGGGAGCGGACCCGCGCCTTTGCCGGCCGGAAACGGGCTGCGGTCGAGGTCCGGGATGACGAGCAGGGTGCGGTAGTGGAAGCAGGCGACGGCGCCGGAGCGGGGGCCGCCGGGGGGAGCGGAGAGCGAGATGGCGACGATCTCCTGGTTCGGGTGAGGGACCGCGTCCAGGGACTTGGCCGACCGGTTGTGCACGTAGAGCTGGACGCCGCTGACGCCCAGGATGGCGGGCAGGGATTCGGAGAGCCGCTCCAGAATCATCCCGGTGGAGGAAGCGCTCAACAGCTCTTCGCCGAGCTGATAGGATTTGCGGAGCCGCTCGCGTTGGCTGGCGGAACGGCGTTCGCGATTCCAGAACAGGAAGATGCCCAAGAGAACCAGGGCCGCCACGGCGACGATCAGCGCCGCGGTTAAGCGGAAATCCGAAACGGAAGCGGCGACTTCCGAGGGGTTGTGCACCAGAATCTGGAAGTAACGGTCGTAGGGCGTGCTGGTGCAATATTGAAAGCCTACTCCGGTGACCATGACCTGGGAGTGGATGTCGAGGCCGGTGATCAACGGCGGATTTAGCGAAGAGCGGGGCAGGAAAACGGTAATGGGGGCGGGCAGCTCGAGCTTCACGTAGCTGCCGTTGGGTGTCTCCCCGGTGGCGGTGATTCTTCCACTGGTTCGAACCAGCCGGCCGAGGTTGCGGAATCCGGAAAGCTCGCGGAGGGAAACCGAGACGGGGACCGGTGGAGCGCGGTGGCCGACGCGTTCGATTTCGGATGGCTTGACCATGCCGACGCCATCCTGGAGAGCGACCTCGCCGGTGACGCGGATTTCGTCGCCGGGCAGGGTGGAGGCGAGGCGTGAATCTCCGGCCGGCAGCAGAAGGAACGCGCCCCAGTCCGAATCCTGGATGGAGACGATCTGGTAATTCCGGAAGCTGTGAATGGCGCTGTTGACAACGCCTTGAATCTGAACTTGCTCGCCGAGGTGCAGGGGAGCGAACCCGGCATCCGGGTCGCGCTGGTTCAACTGCTGCAAGGTGAGGGTGCGGACGGGGGGCGCGGCACTGCCGGTGCCGGCCAGCAGGAACAACACTGCCAGCAACGGGACACAGGTCAAACGGCAGCGACTTGGGCTTTCATCCATTCGCGCAGCTTCTCGCTCTTGAAATTATCCACGGTAATACTAGTACCCTGCAAGTAGCCATGAGTGGTACAGAGACCGATAACCCGCATTTCAGCGGCAAGGGCGGCGGCGACACCCGACTCGGAATCCTCAAAAACTACGCAATTCCGGGCCTGCACGCCGAGCAGGGAGGCGGCCTTCAAATAGACATCGGGATGGGGCTTGGGGCGGGACACCTGATGGCCGTCCACAACCACGCTGAAATACGGGCGAAGGCCGGACTCCTCGAGGATGAAGTCCACGTTGGCGGGTTCGGCATTGGTGGCGATGGCAAGGGGAAGCCGGCCGCAGGAATCGAGAAACTCGCGGAGGCCGGGAACGAGCGTCTGCCGGACGCGGCCTGCCATGCGCCGGCGGTAGAGGGTTTCTTTTTCGCGGCCGCGGCGGGCGATTTCGGCATCGGACAGGTGGGGGCCGAAATAGTCCCGAACAATCTCGTCGTTGCGCTTTCCGTACATGCGGGTGAGCATGCCGGGGGTGGTTTCGAGGCCGTATTGGCGGTTGAAGTCGGCCCAGGCGGCGCAGTGCTCGGGGTTGGAGTGGACGATGACGCCATCCATGTCGAAGATGAGGGCCAGGGCTCGGGAGGAAAGGCTCATTGCCCGGTTGCACCCTGGAGGCTTTCGTCGAGCCAGGCGAGGTAGGGAGCGGAGCCGTCGAGGACGGGGAGTGCGAGCAGTTCGGGAACCACGTAGGGATGGAGCCGCGCCACCGCGGCGCCAAGCGCGGCAAACAGCGGGCGGGAAGACTTGATGACCAGGAGCCACTCGGCGGCGGTCTCCACCTGTTCCTTCCAGCGGTAAGTGCTGGCGATGTGCGGGATCACGTTGACACAGGCCGCAAGGCGTTCTTCCACCAATGCGCGGGCGATGCGGCCGGCGTCGGCTTCCGAGCCACAGGTACAGAGAATAACAATCTTATCGGTCATCGGAAAAAATGGATGAGCGTCGGCCGGATGCGATGTTACCATTATGTTCCAGGCCCTGCGGAAGATGAAAGCACATGTAACACGCTTTGTCTATGTGATCGCGTTTCTGGCTCTCGCCAGCTATGCAGTGTTCGAGTTGCGCGGTCCCCGCGGAGTAGGCGCATTGCTCGAGAAGCAGGCGCAGATCCACGAACTGGAACAGCGCAATGAGGCGCTCGTGAAAGAGATCGAGCGAAAACGGGAACACCTGCACCGGTTGAACGACAACACCGAAGAGCAGGAGCTGGAAATTCGCAACCGTTTGAAACTCGTCCGCCCGGACGAGAAGGTCTACGTCATCGGCGAGCCGAAGAAGTAGTCCGCCGCACACGCTCATCGCACCGCATCTTCGCTCAGGGGCGAAATTCCGCGCCGGGACGGGGGCAGTGGACTGCCGCGGCAGGGCTCGCCTATCCTGATGGGTGCATTGCACGGAGCGGCGACGGCGGGCGCGTATTTCACGGGCGATCTGATCGGCTATAGCGCCGGGCTGTTTCTGACGGTGCTGCTGCTGGCGCTGGCGCTGCGCGCCTCGCGGCTACCCGGATCGCAGCCGGCGAACGTGGTGTTCGCGGTATGCGGGCTACTGTGGAGCGTGGGCGGACTGGCGGCGGCGACGGTGGCGGGCGCGGGGGGCGGCTCGCGCTGGACGCTGCTGGGACAGGCGATTCAGTACACGGGCGTAGTGGTGTTCCCGATTCCGGTACTGGCGGTGTGGCAGCCGTACGCGGAGAAGGTGGGCCGGGCGCGGTCGGCGCGGCGGCTGGCGTGGGGAGCGCGGGCTGCGGCGGCGGTGCTGGGAACGCTGATATGGAGCGGGTCGCTGCTCAACGCGCATTCCGCGGGACCGGCGCATACGCGCCTGCTGGCGACCTACAACGCCACCTTTTGGCTGGCGGCGGGGGCGTGGACCGGGCTGCGGAAGGCGGTTCCGCGGCCCATCCTGGTGCCGTCGCTGGCGATCGTGCTGGCAGCGGCGGCAACCTCGGCGATGATGACGGCGGCGCCGATGCTGCCCGCGCACGCCTCCGGGCACGGCTTCGGATTCGTGCTGTCGCACCTGATCGTGCTGGTGATCCTGTGCTCCTTCTTTCTGTTCGCGCGGTTCCGCTTTGCGGACGTGTTCGTGCGGTACGGGGTGCGGATTCTGCTGGCGGGGACGTGGGCGTCGATCCTGGTGGGGGCGACGCAGTCGTCGTGGCTATCGGACCTGGCCAGGCGGTCGAGCTACCCGCAGGCGGTCCACATCCTTGCCATTATGGCGCTGGCGAACGCGCTGCTGCTGTCGTTCACGCTGGTGGACGACCGGCTGAGCACGCGCGTGAATCAGTGGCTGTTCCGTGTGCCGGACTACGCCGGGGCGCGACGCGAGCTGGCCGCGCGGCTGACCGGGTTGATCGCGGAGGGCGCAATCTTCAGGGCAGTGGAGGAAGCGGTGCGCGGACCGATGGAACTCGAGTCGGCGCGGGTGGAGGCGGTGGAGCCGGGACTGCCGCACGAGTTGCTGGAGGGAGAGGTGGTGGAACTCGCGAACGCGGAGGTGGCGGCGCCGGTGGCGACGGGCGGCAAGGTGACGCACGCGCTGCGCGTGGTGCCGGGGCCTTCGCGGCCGGGACTGGTGATGCAGGATTTGAATTATTTGCGGTCGGCGGGTGCGCTGTGCGGCGCGCGGCTGGACGCGCTGGGGAGGGAGCGGGAGGCGGCGGAACGGCAGAGCCGGGAGGCGATGCTGGAGCAGCAGATCACGGAAGCGGAGTTGCGGGCGCTGCGGGCGCAGATCCATCCGCATTTCCTGTTTAACGCGCTGAACACGGTGGCGGACCAGATCGTGCGCAACCCGCAGCGGGCGGAAACAATGACGCTGCGGCTTGCGAACGTTTTCCGGCACCTGCTGGCGCATTCGGCGCGTCCGCTGACTACGATCCGGGACGAGGTGGAGTTTCTGCGCGCGTACCTGCACATCGAAGAGGCGCGGTTCGGCGACCGGCTGGAGGTGCGGATCGAAGTGGAGCCGGAGGTGGAGGGCGAAATGGCGCCCTCGCTGATCCTGCAGCCGCTGGTGGAGAACGCGTTGAAGCACGGGCTGGGACCGAAGACGGGGCCGGGGCGGCTTTGGATTTCGGCGAAGGCGGAGGCGGACGGAGTACGGATGGAGGTGGAGGACGACGGTATCGGATCGGGCGGGAGGGACGCGGCGGAGAGCGAGGGGACGGGGCTGCGGAATGTGGCGGAGCGGCTGGAGACGCTGTATCGGGACCGGGCGAGCGTACGGATGGAGGCGCGAGAAGGCGGGGGAACGCGGGTGACGGTGCGGATTCCGCGCGCGGGAAGCGGATGCTGAGGAGCCTGATTATCGACGACGAGGAGCCGGCACGGTCACGGCTGAAGCGGCTGCTGGGGGCGCACCGGGAAATCGAGGTGGCGGGCGAGGCGCGGGACGGCCCGGAGGCGCTGGACGCGGTGGAGCGAGTGCGGCCGGACCTCTTGTTCCTGGATATCGAGATGCCGGGATTCACGGGTTTCGAACTGCTGCGGTGCCTGCCGGAGATGGCCACGCCGCCGCTGGTGATTTTTGTGACCGGGTACGACCAGCACGCGCTGGCGGCGTTCGAGGCGAACGCGCTGGCGTACCTGTTGAAGCCGGTGGAGCCGGAGCGGCTGGCGCAGGCGGTGGAGCGCGCTGTGAGGCTGGCGGCTTCGGGCGGCGAGCGGCAGCGGGAGCAGGAGCGGCTGGCGCGGGCGGCGGCGGAAGGTCCGCGGGTGCTGCGCCAGATTGTGGGACGGAAGCGCGACCGGTCCGTGCTGCTGCCGCCGGAGCAGGTGCTGTGGTTTCAGGTGGAGGACGGGATTGTCCGGGCGCACACGGAGACGGAGACGTACTGGGTGAATTACCAGTTGGGGGAACTCGAAGCGGGGCTGCCGCGGGAGCAGTTTTTCCGGGCGCGGCGGGAGGTGCTGGTGAACCTGGAAAGAATCCGGGAGATCCAGCCGTACTTCAAGAGCGGGTTTCTGCTGGTGATGGCGGATGCGGCTGCGACGCAAATCGTGGTGAGCGAGCGGCAGGCGCGGTCGCTGCGTCTGCGGATTCCGGGGCTGTAGCTTATTGGGCCACGGGCTCGGGAGCGGGCATCGCCTTGACGATTTTCTTGCGGCGGTCAGAGCGCCAGCGGCCGAACCCGCCCTGGGCTCTCTCGAGATAGAGATAGACAACCGGCGTCAGGTAGAGCGTCACAAGCTGGGAGACCATGAGGCCGCCGACTACGGCGAGGCCGAGGGGGCGGCGGGAATCGGCGCCGGCGCCGAGGCCGAGGGCGATGGGCAGGGTTCCGAACATTGCCGCCAGGGTGGTCATCATGATGGGGCGGAAGCGCAGCACGGCGCCCTGGAAGATGGCTTCTTCGGGCGGCTTGCGCTCGCGGCGCTGGGCGTCGAGCGCGAAGTCGATCATCATGATGGCGTTCTTCTTGACGATGCCGATCAGGAGCAGGATTCCGACAATGGCATAGATGTTGAGGTCGATGCCGAAAATCATCAGGGTCACGAGAGCGCCGAGGGCGGCGGAGGGCAGGCCGGAGAGGATGGTGATGGGGTGGATCAGGCTCTCGTAAAGAATGCCGAGCACCAGGTAGATGACGAAGATGGCGACGCCGAGGAGGATCCAGGTGTTGCGCAGCGATTCTTCGAAAGCCTGGGCGGTGCCCTGGAAGGTGGTGCTGATGGTGGCGGGCAGGTTCATCTGCCGCAGTTCGTCGTTGATGCGCTGGACGGCGTCGCCGATGGACACGCCGGGAGCCAGATTAAAGGAGATGGTAACGGCGGGCAACTGGCCGTAGTGCGATACCTGGACGGGCGCGACATCCTGCTTCAGGGTGGCGACGGTGGACAGGGGAACCAGGGCGGGGCCGTTGGCCGCGGTGCCGCCGGAACTGCTGCGCACGTAGAGGCTGGAAAGGGCCACCGGATCGCGCTGGTATTGCGGGAGCACCTCGAGGATGACGTAGTACTGATCGCTGGAGCTGTAGATGGTGGAGATCTGGCGCTGGCCGTAGGCGTTGTAGAGGGTGTTCTCGATATCGGTGGGGGTGACGCCGAGGACGCGGGCGCGGTCGCGGTCGATCTGGACGGTGATCTGCGGGCTGGCGATCTGGAGGTCTGTGGTGACGTCTTGTAGACCGGGAATCTGCTCCACGCGTTTTTCGACGCGCGGACCCCACTCATAGAGGTTCTGGAATTCGACGTCCTGAAGGGTGAACTGGTAGAGGCTCTTGCTGAGCGAGCCGCCGATGCGGATGGCGGGCGGCACCTGGATAAAGGTGTTGACGCCGGGAATGCGGCTCAGCTTCGCGCGAAGCTGCTGCACGACAGCTTCGGCTTTGGGCCGCTCGCGTGCGTCTTTGAGGCGGATGAAGACGCGGCCGCTGTTGAACCCTCCGGCGCTGGGTCCGCCGCCGACCGACGACTGATAGGCGGCGACGTTCGGATTGCGGGCGATGGTTTCGGCCACCTGCTTCTGATAGGTCACCATCTGGTCGAAGGAGGTATCTTCGGAGGCCTCGGTGGTGGCGGTGAGGAAGCCCTGGTCCTCAGTGGGGAAGAAGCCTTTGGGAATTTTGACGAACAGCCAGCCGGTCAGAAAGAGGACGCCGAAGGCGGCGAGGAGGGTGATGAAGCGGCGGCGCAGAACGGCGTGGAGAGTGAATTCGTAGCCGCGGAGGAGGCGGTCGAACTGGCGTTCCGACCAGCGGAAGAGGGGGCCGGTTTCGTGGGAGTGCCGATGGCGCAGGAAGCGGCTGCCAAGCATGGGTGTGAGGGTCAGGGAGACGACGCCGGAAACCAGGATGGCGCAGGAAATGACGACGGCGAACTCGCGCAGGAGGCGTCCGACGATTCCACCCATGAAGAGCACGGGGATGAAGACGGCGACCAGCGAGACGGTCATGGAAATGATGGTGAAGGTGATTTCGCGGGAGCCGTCGAGGGCGGCCTGCATGCGGTCCTTACCCATTTCGCGATGGCGCACGATGTTCTCGAGCACCACGATGGCGTCGTCCACCACGAAGCCCACGCACAAGGTAAGGGCCATGGCGGAGAGATTGTCGAGCGTGTAGCCGAACTGGGACATGACCGCGAAGGTGCCCAGGATGGAAATAGGGACGGCGAGGCTGGGAATGATGGTCGCGGAAGGATTGCGAAGAAAGACGAAGATGACGGCGACCACCAGGACGATGGCGAGGAGGAGGGTGAACTTGACGTCGGCGATGGAGTCGCGGATAGGCACCGAGCGGTCGAACAGAATGCCCAATTTCATGCCGGCGGGCATCTGCGCTTCGAGCATGGGGAGCAGGTCGCGGATGCCATCGACGATTTCCACGGTATTGGTGCCGGGCTGCCGCTGCACGGCCAGAATGATGGACCGGTCGCCGTTGAACCAGCTTGCGTTCTTGTCGTTTTCGACGCTATCGGAGACGCGCGCCACTTCGTCCAGGCGCACCGGGCGGCCCTGGCGGTAGGCGACGATCATGGGGCGGAACTGGGCCGCGGTGGAGATGGCGCCGGTGGTGTCGAGGGTGTAAGCCTTGCTGGCGCCGCTAAGGGTGCCGGACGGAAGGTTGGGATTGCCCTGGGCGATGGCGGCGCGAAGGTCGTCGATACCGATCTGGCGGGCGGCGAGGGCATCGGGGTCGGCCTGCACGCGCACAGCGTATTTCTGCGAGCCGTAGACGGAAACCTGGGCCACGCCACTCACCGTGGAAATTCGCTGCCCCATCGTGATTTCGGCATACTCGTCCACTTCCGAGAGAGGCAGGGTGGAAGAGCTCACGCCCAGAAAGAGTATGGGCGACTCGGCCGGGTTGACCTTGCGGAAGGATGGCGGCTGCGGCATGTTCTGGGGGAGGTTGCGGGCGGCTGAGGAGATGGCCGACTGGACGTCCTGCGCGCCGGCGTCGATATTGCGATTGAGGTCGAACTGGAGGGTGATCTGGGTGCGGCCGATGCTGCTGGTGGAATTGATGGACGAAATGCCCTGAATGGACGTGAAGGAGCGTTCGAGAGGCGTGGCCACGGTGTTGGCCATGGTCTCAGGCGAGGCGCCGGGCAGGCTGGCGCTCACCGAAATGGTGGGGAAGTCGATATTGGGGAGGTCGCTGACGGGAAGGCCGATGTAGCCGAGGACGCCGAAGACGCAGACCGCAGTCATGACGAGCAGAGTGGTGATGGAACGCCGGATGAAGAAACCTGTGATGTTCATTGGGTCTGTGCCGCTCCTTGCTGCTGGTTGTCCTTGACGATTTCGACCTTGGAGCCAGGCTGAACGCGCAACTGGCCTCTGACGATGACACGCTCGCCGGGAGCGACGCCGGACGTCACGACGGTCAGATCCTGGTAGTCGCGCGTGGATTCAATGGTGCGCTGCTCGGCGGTGAGGTCGGGCTTCACTACGAAGACGTAGCGGCCGTTCTGTCCGCTGCTGACGGCGGCGGTGGGGATCACGGTGGCGGTGGGGACGTCGAGTCGGACGACCACATTGACGAACTGGCCGGGCCAGAGGCGGTGGTCGGTATTCGGAAAGCGGGCGCGGAGCAGGATGGTGCCGGTGCTGGTGTCCACCTGGTTGTCAAAAAAGTCGAGGGTTCCGATGACGGGAGTGCTTGAAGGTCCCGCGTCCGGCGAATTACTGCCTGGGTAGGCCTGAACGGCGAGCTTGGCCCGGGAGGAGTAGGAGCGGATCAGGGAGAACTGCTGCTCGGGGATGGTGAAGTTGGCGAAGACGGGCGCAAGCTGGGCGATCACGACCAGGGGAGTGGGCGAATTGGCCGGGACGAGGTTGCCGGGCTTGACCGCGAGCTTGCCGGTTTTTCCGGAGACGGGGGCCTCAATGGTGGCATACGCAAGCTGAAGTTTCGCGTCGGCGAGGCGGGCGGCGGCGGCGCGGACGTTGGACTCGGCACTGGCTATGGCAGCTTTGGAGGCGGCGGCCACCCGTTCGGCGGCGTCGGCCTGGGTGCGGTAGTTTTCGTTCGCCTCGCGGGAGACGATGCCTTGGCCGGCGAGCTGGGCGTAGCGGTCGGCCTGGGAGCGGGCGTTCTTGGCCTGGGCGAGATCGCGCTCATAGTTGGCCTGGGCCTGGCCCACGGTAGCGTTGGCGTTTTCGAGCGACGCCTCGGCCTGGCTGACGGCCTGCTCCAACTGGCGCGGGTCGATCTGGAACAGCACCTGACCCTGGCGAACCTCGTCGCCTTCGGTGAAAAAAACTTTCTGAAGCTGACCGGCTACCTGAGACTTCACTTCGACGGTGGAATTCGCCTCCACGTTGCCGATGGCCCGTATTTCCAGGGGCACGGGCATCTGCCGCACATCCGCGACGACGACGGGAGCGACTTGGGGACGCGCGGCGGCGGCATGGTCGTTCTGCCCGCACCCGCCAGCCAGCGAGATGAAGATGAGAATGGAGACAAAAAACCCGTAGCGACCTGGAGTCACACTATGGTGGACGACCGCGCAGGGAACAACGTTGCACGACGCACAGGACAGAGGGGCTGGATGAGTGCGTGAACGTTCATCTCACCCGAGGGTGGTGGGTATCGGGATCAGGGTTGCGCCGCCTTTTTCGGCCGCGCGCTGGGGTCGCCGGTTGGCGGCGGGGCATGATCTTCTTTGGCCGGGGGGCCGAGCAGCTCGATGAGGAGCGGCTTGAGGGCGTCGGCCCAAACCTGGTAGCCGGGCAGTGCGGGATGCAGCTTGTCGGGGTTCATCATTCCCTCGAATAAGCGGCCGTCCGGGCCGGCGAGACGCGCGTTGATGTCGAGGTAGCGGATGCGGCGGGCGTCCGCCATTTTCGCGAGGTTGGCGTTGATGCGGTCGATCACCGGCACCAGGGCCATGTTGTCGTTGCGGGGGAAGATGGCGGTGAGGACGATGGCGGCTTCGGGCGCCTTCTCGCGCATCACGCGCAGAATGGCTGCGACACCGCGGGTGACGTCCTCTACTTTGGCGTCCTCGGCGCCGGGCGGAATGCGGCCCAGGTTATTGGTGCCGGCAAGCAGCACGATGACCTTGGGGTGTACGCCATCGAGCTCGCCATTTTCGAGACGCCAGAGGATGTTCTGCGTGGTGTCTCCGCCCCAGGCAAAATCGGCGGCATTCCAGCCGAAGAAGTTCTGCTTCCAGTTGGCGAGCAGCGCGGGATAATCGGTGCCGCCCCAGCGTCGGGCGATGGAGTCGCCTTCGAAGTAGAGGTCGATGCCGCCCGCTTTGGCCTTTTCGAGCAATTGCGCGTGGGCGGTTGCCGAATTGGCATCGGTGCGGGCGGCGGGCTGGTCGGCGGGAACCGGCGCAGGCCGCTGCGCGATGCAAACGCCGGCGAACGCGGCAAGCAGCAGCAGCTTCTTCACGGCGCTCATTGGGCCTTCCGCGGCGGAGTCCGCTTCATGAACTTGTCGGCCCAGGGGATGAAGTACTTCCAGTTGGGCCCGTCGGTGTGGCCGCCGTCATGCTGCCGCCAGGCGAGCTGACCGTTCAGCATGCTCACGTTGACGGCGGGCATCGCTTCCTTGTTGTAGTCGTCGGACGTGCCCAGATCCTTGGCGCCGAGCAGGCGGAAGACGGGCCCGGCGGCGACGGCGGCCATGTAGCTGCCCTGGTGATCGAGCCACTTCGCGTCGCCCTTCTCGGGGACGCCGTAGCTGATGAAGGTGAGGCGGGGCGCGCAGAGGGCGATCAGTTCGTGCGCGTCCACCGGGATGTCGCCGGCGTTCTTGCTGCCGAAATCGGCCTCTTCGGCGCCGTACTTGAGGAAATTGCCGGCCATCCAGTGATACTCGCCCGAGCCGGTGAGATTCTCGACCGCTTCGCCCCAGTTGCGGCGATGGAGCTTGGCGCCGCCTTCACCGCTCGATCCGACCAGCACCATGTAGAAGCGCGGATCGTAGGCCATGGTGACGAGGGCCGCCTTGCCATAGCGGGAGACGCCGTCGATGCCGACGTGTTTCGCGTCCACGGCGGGGTCGGTCTCGAGGTAATCCAAGGCGCGGGAGGCGCCCCAAGCCCAGGCGCGCAGGGAGCCCCAATCGTCGGGCTTGCGGGGCTGGCCCTTGTTGACGAGGCCGATGATGCCTTTGGTGAGGCCGGCGCCGTTATCGGCCTGGACGCTGGACGGGTTGAGGAAAGCGTAGCCCCAGCCGTCGGCAATCAGTTGATCGGTGGCGGGCGGGTCGGCGGGAGCCGCGGGGGCCGGAGGGGTGGCGGGGCCGCGTCCGGCGCGTCCGGCACCGGCGGGGCCGCGTCCCGGGAAGACGGGTGGAGGCTCGCCGGGGAGGCCGCCGCCGCGGAACATCATCATGACGGGAGCTTTGCCGGCGCCGTTATCGGGCGTGACCAGGATCAGCGAAATGTCCACATTAATCCCCGGGAAGCCGGAGTTATCGACGTGACCGACGAGGCGCCTGCCGGTGACAGGGAGCCCGCCGACCTTTTCCTGGACCGTCTTGGTTACCGTCCAGGTGACCTTGGGAACCACCTTGGGAACGCGGCCGAGAACTTCGCGATCGAAATCCTCGACGATTTCCGGGCGCCGCTGCTCCCACCACATTTTGGCGGAGGTGACCTTCTTCCCGTTTTTGAGTTTCAGCACGTCGGGCAGATTGGGAAAGGGGTTGGCAAGCGCCGGATCGTAGTTGGCGTGATTCGGCGCGCTTTCGTTTCCACTTGGGCCCGAACGCAGCTTGCGGATCCCGAGCTGGTCCATCATGTTTTGATGGTCCTGGGCGGTGGTCCAACCGGCAGTGTCCGTTTGAGCGGACAGGGCGGACGGGAGTCCACAAATCAGCAGCGCCGCGAGAGAGCACCCGGAGACGCGGAAGCGATTCTGCATGGGACACCTCGAGTGTATTTAGTTCGAGGCCACAATAAATGATCGGGAGCCTCCGTGTCAACTGGGAACCGGTGGCGGGCGGTTGCGGCGGCGCGCGGCCTCACTCCATCGCGAGCAGCTTGCGCGTGTATTGCAGGCTGGCTTCGAGATCCTCCCGCTCCTTTTGCACGGCGGCATCGCGGGCCAGGCGCGGTTCGGCGGGACGGGGCTGGCCGCGCTCGGCGATATCGAGGAAGCGGGCGAATTCCCAGGCCGGCACGTCGCGGTAGGCGTCCCAGAACGCCGGCGAGCGGTAAGCGAACAGCCGAGGACCCATAACGATGGATTCGAGGGACAGCGCGCGCCCGGGACACAGCGTCGCGTATTTGCTTACGTATTCGTCGATCCGCACATTTCCTTCACCCATGCGGACCCAGGAAACGGCGGCGCCCTCCGGCACCTTCCAGACGGCGCTGTCGCGCACGTGACTGGTGAGCGCGTAGGGCGCGAGCGTCTCGAGGGTCACGTGCGGGTCCTCGAGGGTCCACAACGGATTGCCGGAATCGATGCAGGCGCCGACGAAATCCTTGCCGGCCTCTTCGATCAGCGTCTTCAGTTCGGGCGCCTGCATGTCTCCGGCGTGGTTTTCGATGGCCACGTGCAGGTTCGCATCCATGACTCGCGAGCGCATCGCGCGGAGCACCTTCACGGTACTCTCGATATGCCGCTCGATGGGCCCGGGACGCCGGTCTTCCGCGCTGCCCAGCACCGCGCGCACGATATGCGAACCGACGATGCCGGCCGAATCGATCATCTTCGCGAGTTGTTCTTCCGCCGTACCCGCACTCGCATCGAACATCTTCGACGTCGGGCAGATGGACTTCATCCCGATCTCGATTTCGATCCCCAGTTCCTTCGCCCGCCGGCCGACGGCGCGCAGGTTCTCCGGCTCGAGCCCGCCGATAAAGCGGATCTCGGAGAAATGCACCACCGTGGCCTTTTGCCTGGCGGTGTATTCGAGCAACTGAATGGGAGTCCAGCCCTGCGAACGCAAGCTGAACAGGTCGATTCCGAGCTTCACATTGGCCGGAGCGGCAGCGGGTGAGGCGGCGGCAAGCGGCATGGCGGCGGCAATTCCGATCAGGCTTCGTCTGGTCACGATTCCGGAAGTATACAACGGGCGAGGGTTGGTTGGTGTCATTACATCTTTGCCTGTCCGATTTTCTCACTTGCGAAAAATCAACAACACTACGCCAAAGGGCCCGTATTGCGGATTGATGGTGGAAGCAACAAGCTCCCACCCGTCGTTGCTGTACTTGTTTAGCACTTCGTCTACGGCGACATCGCTGGACTCTGCGATGGCGGTTTTGTATTGCCATTTTTGGGCGGCGGCGTGCGCTTCATCAGGGTGAACATACGGCCTGAAGGCGATCACGGAGAGCAATACGATCACGGTTACCAGGCAAACCCTCGTGAATCTGTCGTTCATGCACAAAGCATAAACGAATCTTGCGTTGGCAGGGGACTACTGGGACGCGATGCTGCGACGAGCCATAGTATCGGTTGGAAACGCGCGTGCAGGTTAAAGCATCGAGCGCGCGCGGTATGCAAACCCACCAAACCAAGGCCGTGGCCATTCTGAACGATGCGGCGGGCTGGAAAGACAAGGACGGCGCGGCGCGGTGGCTGACGGAAATCCTGGCGCGGTCGGGCGTGGAGTGCCGCGTGGTTCGCGTGTCGGCCGGGTCCGATGTGCGAGAGCTGGCGGCGGAAGCGGTGCGCGGCGGTGCGGATCTCGTGCTGGCGGCCGGCGGCGACGGCACTTTACGCGCGGTGGCGGCGGCGTTGAGCGGCAGCGGCGCGGCCATGGGCGTGCTGCCGGTGGGCACGCTGAACCATTTCGCGCGCGACATGGACATTCCGCTGGATTTCGAGGAAGCGGCGCAAGCGGCGGCCGGGGGAGTGGCGGTGGAAGCGGATGCGGCCGAGGTGAACGGCTTCACCTTTATCAACAATTCGGTAATCGGCCTTTACCCCGCTTATTTTTTCGAGCGCCACAAACGCGAAGACCGCGGCTGGAAGGCCGTTCCCGCGATTCTCGCCGCGTGTCTGGCCATGCTGCGGAGGTATCCGTTGCTGACCCTCCGCCTGTCGAGCGGCGGCCTCGACCTGCAAAGGCGCAGCGCCTGGGTACTGATCGCCAACAACGAACACGCGATGGAGGGCTCCCGCCCGTGGGAGCGCGCAAGCATGACGGAAGGTTCGCTCTGGGTCTACGTGCTCAAGGACCAGAGCCGCCTGGCCATGCCGCGGCTGATCTTGCGCGTGCTCACCGGAAGCTTTGACGGCAGCCGCGAGTTCGAGCGCATTCGCGCGACCCGCGTGGCGATCGAAACGCGGCGCCGGCAGATCGGCGTCTCGCTCGACGGCGAGGTGGTGCGCCTGCAATCGCCGCTCGAATACCGGACGCTGCCGAAGGCTCTGAAGGTGGTGGTTCCGCGGGGAAGCCGCAGGGCGCCGCGGGAGCCCGCTCGCGTCGGGGACGGCGAATGAGGGTGCTGGCGCATCTCTCGGACCTGCACTTCGGGAAGGTGGCGTTGGAGACGGTGGCGCCGCTGGTGGAAGCGGTGCATGCGGCCCGTCCCGACGTCACCGTGGTTTCCGGCGACTTCGTGCCGTGGGGAAACCGGGGCGAATTCGAGCGCCTGCAATCGCCGCTCGAATACCGGACGGTGCCGAAAGCTCTGAAGCTGGTGGTTCCGCGGGGAAGCCGCAGGGCGCCGCGGGAGCCCGCTCGCGTCGGGGACGGCGAATGAGGGTGCTGGCGCATCTCTCGGACCTGCACTTCGGGAAGGTGGCGTTGGAGACGGTGGCGCCGCTGGTGGAAGCGGTGCATGCGGCGCGTCCCGACGTGACCGTGGTTTCCGGCGACTTCGTGCAGTGGGGAAACCGACGCGAATTCGAGCAGGCGCGCGACTTCGTCCGGCAACTGCCCGAGCCGCGAATTCTCGTCCCCGGAAATCACGACCTGCCGTTCGGCAAGATCTGGCGCCGCTTTATCGTGGGCCTGCGCTGGTACCGCGAGTTCATCGCCGCGGACCTGAGCCCGCATTTCGAAGACGACGAACTGGCGATCCTGGGTGTCAACACCGCCCGCACGCTGCCCCTGCGCGGCGGACGAATCAGCGAGTGGCAGGTGCGCGAAGTGGAGCGCCGGCTGTGCGCGGCGGGGGACGGGCGATGGAAAGTGCTGGTCACGCATCATCCCTTCGACCTCAAGGGAACCTACCATCGCAGCGAACTGGTGGGACGAGCCCGCATGGCCATGGGGCGGTTCGCGAAGAGCATCGACCTTCTACTGGCCGGGCACATGCACATCAGCCACGCCGGACGTACGGCCGTTCGCTACCGTCTGAAGGAACGGTCCGCCATCTTCGTGCAGGCCGGAACGGCCACTTCCACGCGCGGCCGCGGCGAGCCGAACGCCTTCAACCTGATCCGGTTGGACGGCACCACCATCCAGGTGGACCGCCAGCAGTGGAGCGCGGACGAGCATCGCTTCCTTTGCGCCTGCACGGACCGCTTCGAGAACGCACGTGAGCCCGCCTGGTGTCCGTTGCCGGAACGCGCGCCCGAGGATACAGTAGAAACGGTCTACAGCGAATGAAGCCGACTACTTTAACCCGCCGCGCCGCCACCGGCGCACTTTCCGCGCCCTTGCTTTCGAGGGTGGCCTCCGCACAAACGCGGCCCAACATCGTGGTGCTGCACTGCCACGACCTGGGCCAGCACCTCCATTGCTACGGCGTAGACGGCGTACAATCGCCGAACCTGGATCGGTTCGCCGCGGAGGGTGTGCGCTTCGAGCGCAGTTTTGCGACCGCGCCCCAATGCAGCCCTTCGCGGGCCTCCATTTTCACCGGCCGGTACCCGCATTCGAACGGCGTCATGGGACTGACGCACGCCAATTTCGCCTGGGAGTTGAACGACAGCGAACGCCACCTGGGCCAGATCCTGGGCGGCGCGGGTTACTCGACCTGCGGCGCCGGTGTTCTGCACGAGACCCACTCGGGCGCCAAACGGTGCGGCCTCGACGAGTACTCCGCCGCGGGGACGGCCAAAGAAATGGCCGACTCCGTCATCGCGAAATTACAGGGCTTCGCGCGCGAGCCCGGGAAGCCGTTTTATATCCAGGCGGGCTGCATCGAGCCGCACCGCCTGGGGCGGAAGGACCGCACGCTCGACCAGAACTTTCTCGGCGACCGGCTCCAGCCCGACCGTTCGCATGGCGTCACCGTGCCGCCCTACCTGCGGGATACCGAGGGCACGCGTGCCGAACTGGCCGAATTGCAGGGCGCGGTGAAGCACATGGATGCGCAGATGGGCCGCGTCTTCGATTCCATTCGCAGTCTGGGACTGGACCAATCCACGCTGGCGATCTTCACCACCGATCACGGTATCGCCATGCCGCGCGCGAAATGTTCGCTTTATGAACCGGGGCTCCAGACATCGTTCATCCTGCGCTACCCGTCGCGCGCGGGCTGGCATGGCGGCATTCAGCACCCCAACATGATCTCGAACGTGGACTACCTGCCTACGATACTGGAACTCGCGGGAGTGCCCGCGCCCGGGCAGGTGCAGGGCCGCTCGCTGGCCCCGCTTCTGGACGGCCGCGGCTACACGGCGCGCGACCTGATTTTCGGCGAGATCACGTACCACGATTACTACGATCCACGGCGCAGCGTGCGCTCGGAAACGCACAAGCTCATCGTCAACTTCTCGGCCGCGCCGGCTTTCATGGACCCGTCGCAATCCTGGCGTCCGCGCGCGGACACGAATACTCCGCCCAACCAAGCGCTGGCGTATCATCCGCTCTATGAGCTTTACGACCTGCGGCAGGACCCATGGGAGCAAAGGGACGTATCCGCCGAGCCTGCCTACGCCGCAGCGCTCAGCGACCTTCGCGGGAAATTGCGGGCGCACATGGAAAGCACCGCGGATCCGATTTTGAAAGGTGCGGTCACTTCGCCGCTGCACTCGCGCTCGCAGGCCTGGCTGCAATCTTAGGCACGGTTAAGAAATAACAGTTTCATTGTGAGGCAAGATTTCGTAGTTCCATTCGCCGTGAAAGTCGTCGCGCCTCAAGCGGATTTCTGCCATCTGCGCGTCGGGAACTTTGGTGCCTGCCGGATAAGGCCGGCTATCGATCTCGGCGTGGACCTGTAGGCCCTTGCGTGTCGTGGTTCCCGCAATCAGGCTCACGATCACCTTCAGACTGGTTAATGGTTGCCCGCGCCAGTTCTTGCTGATGAAGGAGAATAAGCGATGCTCAATCTTGTTCCATTTGCTTGTGCCCGGCGGAAAGTGGCTCACGGCGATGGCCAGTCCCGTTTCGTCGGCCAACCTCTGTAATTCCAATTTCCACAGCCGCAAACGGGATCCGTTGCTACCCCCGCCATCGGCGGTGATCAGCAACTGTTGCGCCTGCGGGTATTTCTCTTTACCCATTGCCTGCCACCACCGCCGGATCGTTTCTACTGCAAACGACGCCGTATCGTGATCCACTCCCACACTCACCCACCCCATGTTCTGGGCCAGATCATATACGCCGTAGGGCGCGGCACGTCGCAGTTCGGGAATCACGAAATCATGCACTCGAACCTTTTCCGGCTCTCCCTTTGGCCGCCAATCCTGCCCGGCATTCTTGAAGTCGCCCACCAATTCTTTCTTTTTGGTATCCACTGAAATCACTGGTTGTTTGCGGACAATATACTGCTGCACCTTGCTGTTGATGTGTTCAAACTGCGCGTTTCGGTCCGGGTTATCCGCCTCCCCTTCTTTGGTTTTGCGATTAGCCTGCAAGCTATAGTCCAGTTCGTGGAGCAGTCCCGCAACCACCGGGTAGCTGACCCGATGCCCCATCCCGTCCAGTTCCTCAGCCAACTTGCGAACGCTCTTGCATGTCCACCGCAGACAGGATTCAGGGTCACCGCGCGTGGTCGACTCCACCAACTTTTCCAGATCTTCGACCAGCGTCGCGTCTTTTTGTCTCGCTCTCTTGCGCCCGCCGCCAGGACGGCGAATTCGTCCAGTTGGGCGGACCGGCGGTTGTTCCAACTCCTTCAACCCTTGCCGGATCACTTGGCGCGAGACGCCGGTTGCTTGCGACACCGATGAGATGCCGCCTGGCCCCCACGCTTTACACTCCGCCGCGACCAAAAGCCGCCTCGACCTTTCGTCCAACACCTTCTCCAAGGTGGCGAAACGCCGTCGAACTCCCGCCATGCTGTCCATGGGTCCCAGCATAACCCGAAACATCTTTGCGTGGAAATGTTATTTTTTAACGCTGCCTTAGGGGCGGCGCCGCCGGAACCGCTGGACCGACAGGAGTGCCAGCCCGAGCGCGGCCAGAGTAAGAGACGCAGGTTCGGGAACGGGCAGGGGCGGCACGTACAGCCGCCCGGAGACGTAAAGCAGGGGCGTAATGGCGCCCAATTCCGCGTAGGTCCGCGCCAGATTGGCCGTCTTGTCGTTGATTCCGCCGATGTCCTGGTTCAGGCTGTTGCCGTTGGTGGAGGTGGCGATGACGTAGGACAACGCGGTATTCGATGTGATCGCGATGCCGCCCAGAGATGCCATCGCACCCTGCAACGTGGGTGTGCCGGGCAAGCCGAAGAACGGGATCTGAATGGTCAGGAATGCGTCGATTCCGCCTTTGGCATTCAGGTCGGTGTTTGTGATTCCCGGCTGGAGAGTGGTATTGACGGACTGGTAATTGTAATTGGTCGAATTCTCCTGGATCTTGTTGGCTGCGAGCACGTTGGCGATGGTCGTTGTATTCGGCGAGTTGTTCAGGCCGGTGCCGGGCGCGCGCAATTCGATCTCCGTAAGGCTTCCGGAATTGTTCACCCCCAGGAACAGGTCCAGTTTGCCGTCGCCGTTGCCGTCGATGCCGATCCAAAAGACACCCGAATACTCGTCTTTCTTGTCTGTGGCTCCTAACCGCACCCGGTAATACACGTAAGTCCCATCGAACGCTGTCAGAAATCCGGGATTTGACGCATCCCCGACAATATCCTGGCTGGCATGGCCGTTCCCACCGGTCTGCTGGTCATTGAAAAAATCATTGTGGTTCGGAAAGGGAACCACATTGAAACTGCTGTTCGGAGAAGTCACAATGATCGGGTTTGCCCCAGCCGGCGCGGCTGCGAGCAAGAGGGCGATCGGGAAAATGACGAATCCGAGGGGTCTGAGGTTCATTCTCTGTGTGCAGAGTAACATCGGCGAATTACCGGCCGATACTACAGGCAGTTAGTGTCGCGCTGTTACCGGTACCAGGGATTGGCCGGATGGACAACGAGTACTCTCACCGGGCGGCGGTTGATTTTCGCGCCCGTTCGAAAGCTTCGCGGAGGTTGGCGGTGATCTTGTCGGCCACGTCGGCGCTGGCGCCCCGGAACTTGGCGCCCAGGCTTTCCTGTGTGGTCGCCCAGATCACGTCGCCATCCTTATTCACCAGACGCACCGCGGCGAGCGCCTCATGCCGCCGTTCGGTGGAATGGTCGGACTCGTTTTCGCCGATGCTCGCCCCGGCGGAAAGGCTGCGGGAGGTCGAGGTCTTGCCCGCGCCGGCGTTCATGCGCGCGGTCAGGCCCTCGGAGGAGGAATGCGAATCGGTGAAGACCAGGTCTTCGGCGGCGCCACGCAGCACCGCGTCCGCGCGGTCCTGGTTCTCGGTCACCAGGAACAGCTTCGATTCCTGAATGGCGCTGATCAGGATATCGCGCATCTGCGCGGCGGTCTCGCCGCCCGTCAGCCGGTCCACGTACACCCGGCGGATGGTCAGCAGTTGCTTGATCGAATCCTGCTCCAGGGCCGGCTCCTGCGCGAACGCGCTGCCCGCCGCCAGCGCCGCCAGAAGAATGATGCGGACCCTCATCACTTCGCTCCCTTGCGCGCTTCGTCGTCCAGGTACTCGACGCGCCGTCCGGTGCGCGCCTCCAGGCTGGCCAGCGCCGGGCGAATGTCCTTTTTGTCTATGCGCAACACCAGAGCCTGCTGGGCGCCCCCGGCGTCCGTGTACCCGATGGTGACGAAATGCTTGCGCGATTTGCTCAGCAGCAGCACGGGAGAAATCAGGATGGCGGCGGCATAACGGCGGCCCACCGTCTGTCCGTATTCGAGCGTGTGTACCTTCCGGCAGTCGATTTGGACTTCGGTGCGCCCGGTGCGGAAGACCAGGATTTCGCCGCTCGTCAGGTCCAGGCGCCCTCCGGCGCGGGGAGCGATGCCGCTCAGCGTACCTCCAATGAATTCGGCGCGAACGCCCGGCTCGGCCGCCACCAGCACCAGGGGCAGCAACAGCCAGCCCGCGAGGCGCAGCAAGGAGAAAAACATGGCAATGAGAGAACCTAGTGCCGGAGCGCCCGAAAATATCTCAGCCGAATTCGCTCAGCAGCACTTCGGCCGGGAGTATTTGGCGCTCATCCGCTCCTCGCTGAACCGCCTCCACTCCTCGCTCGAGTGGCTGCGCCCGTGAGCCTTCAGGTGGCGCTGGTAGGCGCTCTCATCGGAAAGTTCGCGCAACAGCGCCCATAACAGCCGGCCCACGCGTCTCATAGCTCGTCCGCCCTCAGGGTCGAGGTCACGAACGGCGCCTCGCGAAGTTCCCGCTCGCCGCTGCCGGTGAGGAGCCGGTACCAGACTCGCAGCGAATCGGCCAGAATCGCGGCCACCAGCACCATCAGCAGGCCGCACACGGCTGCATCCAGCCGGGCGTTGAACATCAGGATCCGCGCAGTGGCGGCGTTCGCGACGAACCCCTGATCCAGGTCGGCCTGAATCCTCAGGGCTTGCGCCAGAAAGCCGATGGCCGGCGTGGGGGAGAAGATTTTCTGCCAGGCCGCGGTAAACGTCACGGTCACCAGCCACGCCAGCGGCACGCAGGTGATCCACATGTATTTCGGGCCGTGCATCTTCACAAGGATGGTGGTGGCGACGCACAGCGCGATGGCCGCCAGCAGCTGATTGGCGATGCCGAACAGCGGCCACAGCGAGTTGATTCCGCCCAGCGGATCGCGCACGCCCTGTACCAGGAAGTAGCCCCAGGCGGCCACCACCAGCGCGCTGGCGCCGATCACCCCGGGCATCCAACTGGTCCGCCCAGCGGCGCGGACATGTTCCCACCAGGTCCTGCAGCATGAACCGGCCGACGCGCGTGCCGGCGTCGATGATGGTCAGGATGAACAGCGCCTCGAACATGATGGCGAAGTGATACCAGAAGCCGATGAGCGCCTGCCCGCCTCCGCTTCTTGCGAAGATGTGCGCCATGCCCAGCGCGAGCGAAGGCGCGCCGCCGGTGCGGTAGAACAGCGTCTGCTCGCCGACGCTGCGCGGCCAGCGCGTTCATGTCCGCCGACGCTCACCGGAAAGCCCCAGGCCGTGATCGTCGCGACCGCGGCGGCGGGCGTTGCTCCCACGATGCCGGCCGGCGAATTGACGGCGAAGTACACGCCCGGCTGCAGCACGCAGGCGGCGATCATCGCCATGATGGCGACGAAGCTTTCCAGCAGCATCGAGCCGTAGCCCACCGGCCAGGCGTGCGATTCCTTGCGCGATCATCTTGGGCGTGGTGCCCGAGGAGATCAGCGAGTGGAATCCGGAGATCGCGCCGCAGGCGATGGTGATGAAGCAGAACGGGAAGATCTTGCCGGCGAAGATCGGGCCGGTGCCGTCGGCGAAGCGCGTGAACGCCGGCAGTTGCAGTTCCGGGCGCACGAACAGGATTCCCGACGCCCAGCATCAGCACGACGCCCAGCTTGACGAAGGTGCTCAGGTAGTCGCGCGGCGCCAGCAACAGCCACACCGGCAGCGCGCTCGCGAGGAACCCGTAGAAGATGATGGCCATCGCCAGCGCCATCGCGCCCAGCGTGAACACCGGGCCCAGCATCGGCCGATTCCGCCACCGCCTGCGCCCGGCGAAGATGCTCGCCAGCACCAGCACGAAGCCGATCGCCGAACACTCCAGCACCTTGCCCGGGCGCCAGTAGCGCAGGTACAGCCCCATGAAGATCGCGATCGGCATGGTGGCCGCGATGGTGAACGTGCCCCAGGGGCTGCCCTTGAGCGCATTCACCACCACCAGCGCCACCACCGCCAGCAGGATCACCATGATAATCAGCACGGTCACGAGCGCGATGAACCCGCCCGTTTTTCCGATCTCCTCGCGCGCCATCTTGCCCAGCGATTTGCCGTCGCGCCGCATGGAGGCGAACAGGATGACGAAGTCCTGCACCGCGCCGCCCAGCACGGCGCCGATAATGATCCACAGCGTGCCGGGCAGGTAGCCGAATTGCGCCGCCAGCACCGGCCCCACCAGCGGTCCCGGACCGGCGATGGCGGCGAAGTGGTGGCCGAAGACGATCCATTTGTTAGTGGGCTCGAAGTCGTGGCCGTTGCGCAGGCGCTCGGCCGGAGTGGCGCGCTTGTCGTTCAGGGCCATCACGCGCGCGGCGATGAATTTGGCGTAGAACCGGTACGCCACGGCATAAGTGCAGGCGGCGGCCAGGACCAGCCAGATGCTGTTGATATGCTCGCCGCGGCCGATCGCAATGCCGCCCAAGCAGATAGCCGCTACTACGGCGACCGCCGCCCACAGCAGATGTCCGAGGATCCTCACCCTGACGAGTCTACTAAAACCGTTTCAATGCGCGCAGCAGCGGTCCGGTATTGCCGCCCGTGCGCAGGTTCACCGTGTGGATCGGGATCCACTGATCGTCGAGCGCGCCGATGTAGCGGGCACTCTGCCGGTCGGAACCCATAAGGATGACGGTGTAATGGCGTTCCGGATAACCGAGTGCCCGGTATTGCAGTGCCCCGGTTTCGCTCTGCCACCGGTCGGTGGCGGGCTGGCCGAGTTTCTGGACGACCTGGTAATAGTCGTCGCGCGGGGTGAATTCGAGGAAAGTCTGGTCTTTGCTGGTGAACACCACGCGCTTTTGCTGCGGGTCTCCGATCTGGTTCCAGTTGACCACCAGGATGTAGGCGATGAGCATCACCACGATGACCCCGCCGATCAGGTTCAGGATGCGCTTATCGCTGGCATCGAAACGGGTTCCCATGATGCCCTTGGGTTCGGGCGGCTCTTCCCCGGTAGCCCCGCGGTTGGCATCCACCGGGGCGGCGGGCATCTTCAGTACTCGTCTCTGGTGGGGCCACAGGGTGCCGCCCTTGTATTCGAGCTGAAGATTCAGACCGACGATCGAAACCGGATCCTCCACGGTGGAGACTTCGCCGATATAGCGGCGCGGAATCCAGATTTCGGCTTTCGTCTTGCAGTTGACCACCAGCACTTCCGACCAACTGGCTTGCAAAAAGAGCCACTCGTTGTGCTCGATGTTCAGGATGGCCGGGTAAAACGAGAATGGCCTCTCAGCCAGATGCTCGAGGGAGGGTGGGATGGGCGGGGCAGCCATTCGATCTTATGGTATCCTATCAAGCCGCGATGCGGGCCCGTCACCCGCCAACCTTAACGCGACTTAACATACGCCGGCGGGGTGGGAGCCACGGCCCCGACCCCGCCTCAATGCCGCCTAAATGACACGACTACAGCTTCAGTTCCCAGCCCTTGCGGAATTCGGGCTTGAGGTACTTGTTGGCTTCCTGATTGTTGGTAAAGCGTTGGGTTTTGGCGTCGTATTCGAGTTTGCCTTCGAACCGGTAGGCGATGGCGCCGAGCGTGACCCATTCGGCGAACGGACCCGCGATTCCGAAATTGGAGCAAGAGGGCTCGCCGCCCTTGCAGGCGCGAATCCAGTCGCGGTAATGGCCGGGGGAACGGGGCAGAATGGCAGCGGGCAGCCGGTATTCGGCCCACTTGGCTGCCGGCAGAAGCTGCACACCTTCGCCGCGCTGAACGGTGGACATCATGCCCTTGCTGCCGACAAAGACGGCGCCGCTGCCTGAGAGGACGCCATTTGCCGGACCGCGGCCTCCTTGGCCTTGCTGGCCGCGAGCGCCTTGTCCGCGACCCGCCTGGCCGGCTGCGCCTTGTCCGCGGCCCGCCTGGCCGCCTGGTGCGGCGCCCGGTCCGCGACCCGCGCCGAACTGACCGCCACGCCCGCCGCTGCTGCCCAGATCGGGCCGCCCGAGGGCAGCGAGATTGTTGGGCTGCGGCAGAATGACCTCCTCTTCCATGCCTTTCGGACGATAGAGATAGGGCAGGTCGGCGTTGCGCACGCCGTCATACCAGTAGACCGAGACGGCCGGCATGTTGCCGCGCGCCGGAAAATCGTAGCGGAGCACGGAACGCGTGGGGAACGTGAATTTGCTGCGGCCTTCGGCGCGAATGCACTCGACGCTGATGGGCGACCCCACCTGAAGCGCCATGTTGACCGGGCCGAGCGTGTGAATGCCCCAATCGCCCAGAGAGCCGGTGCCGAAGTCGTAGAATCCGCGCCAGTTGAAGGGCAGGTAGAAGCCGCCGGGGGAACTCGATCCGGTTGGCTTGTGGTCCTTATCCCAACCGCCCGAAGTGTACGGACGATTCTGCGCGCCGCCGAGCCACAGGTCCCAATCGAGCCCTTCGGGGACCGGTTCTGGCGGCGGGATCTCCTGCAGTCCCTGGGGCCAGCTCGGAGCGTTGGTGGAAGCATGCACTTCGGTGACATCGCCGATTTCGCCGGACCAGATGATTTCGCAAGCCACGCGGCAGGCCTCATGCGAATAGCCCTGGTTGCCCATCTGGCTGGCTACCTTGTATTTGGCCGCGGCCTCGGTCAGCAGCCGGGCTTCCCACGGGGTGCGGGTCAAAGGTTTTTCGACGTAGACGTGCTTGCCGCGCTGCATGCAGGCCAAAGCGATGGTGGCATGCATATGGTCGGCAGAAGCGATCACCACCGCGTCGATGTTCTTGTCTTCCTTGTCGAGCATCTTGCGATAGTCGACGTGCCGGGTGGCCTTTTCGTAGCGCGCGAAGGTGGGCGCCGCCTGGCGTGAATCGATGTCGCAGAGGGCGACGATGTTCTCGGTGGAGCAGCCCGAGATGTCCGACGCGCCGCGCCCGCCCACGCCTACGCCGGCAATGTTCAACTTCTCATTAAAAGGTTTGAAGCCCAGGGCCTTCAGCGATTGGACACTGCCGAAGCCGCCCACCGGAACGGCTCCGGCGAGCAGGGACCCGAAAAAGAAATGCCTTCTGGAAACGGACATGATGTTTTTCTCCCGAAGCCCGGGCGCGGCGCCGAAACGCCGCGCCCGGGGTATTGAATGCTATCCGAGGTTTTGCTTGCAGTACTCCAGGCACTTCTTCATTTCCGCGACGCGGGTGGAGCCTTCCGGCACGCGGTATTCGAGCTCGATATCGCACGGGAACTGGTACTTCTCCTTGCGGATGAGCGCGAAGATTTCCTTGAGCGGAGTATCGCCTTCGCCCCAGGGGACGTTGGGGCCGTGGTCCTTCTTGCGGTCCTTAATATGAAGGTTGCTGATGCGCTTGTGGTTCTCTTTGATGTAGGCAAGCGCGTCGTAACCGGCGGCGGTGAAGTGACCGACATCCAAGTTGATGCCGTTGTACTTGCCGTAGGAGAGACCCTGGGCGTAGCTTTCGAGCGATCCGAATTCGTTCGGATCCACGTTGTTGTCGTGGCCGTGGAAGCCGATGATCATCTTGTGCTTCTCGGCGAAAGGCGCCACGCGCTTGGCCACGGTCACCTGGGTGCTCGACGACAGCGACTTGCAGCCGAGGGCTTTGGCCATACGGAATGCGTAGTCGATTTCTTCGTCGGTGATGGCCTGGTTCATGTTGTAGCAGAGGATCTGGAGATCTATGCCGGCGTCGTCGAAGCGCTTGCGCAGAGCCTTGTACTTGTTGAGGTCGAGCCCCATCCGCCAGGCGAGCATTTCTTTGGCGCGAGGCGCGTTGCGGGCGGTGGCGATCTGTTCTTCGGTCATGGGAGGACGGGCGGTGGGCATGCGTCCGCCGCCGGGAGCGCCGGCAGCCGCGGGACCACGGCCCGCTGCCATTCCCGCGCCGCCGGGTGCGCCGGCACCACGGGCTTGTCCGCCGGGTGCGCCGGGTGCGCCCGCGCCTCGGGCTTGTCCCTGTCCCGCGCCCCGGGCCGCTCCCGGGCCGAAGCCGCCGCCGGCCGGAGCCGGCATGCCGACTGCCGATTCGGCGTGATTGGACATCAATTCGAGCACGCCGATCCCGATCTCCGCCGTGTTCTTGACGATCTCGTCGATATTCATCTGACCGTATGAGTAGGTGATGGCGCCAATCTGGACGCCGCCGACCTTCGAGTTGATCCTGGGTGCGCCGAACGCTCGCAGTGCCGGCAGAGCCGCGATCGCAATCTTGCCTGCATCTCTTCTGGTATAAAGCATGCTGCTCCTGGTGAGTTGAATCGTTTAGGAAGTGCGGCCCGGCGGCAAAAAGCGCCGCCGGGCCGAGATGATTTCTATGTAAAGCTCCAACCTTTGCGGAAGGTGGGCTTGATCAAGTTGTTCGCTTCCCTGTTATTGGCGAACTGCATTTTGGACGCATCCCACTCGAGCTTGCCTTCGAAGTGCAGCGCGATCACGCCCATGACGATCCACTCGGTGAAGGGACCGGCGACGCTGAAATTGGAGCAGGCCGGATCGCCGCCCTTGCAGGCCCGGATCCAGTCGCGATAGTGTCCGGGGGACCGGGTCAGGAGCTCGGGAGGCAGGCGGTATTCGTTATTGCGGGACTCGGGCAGAAGGCGAACGGAAGCGCCGTAGGTGTCGGTGGTCATGAATCCCTTGTCGCCGACAAACACCACGCCTTCGCGATTGCCGCCGCCGAATCCGCCACCACCGGCAGCACCCGCACGACCGGCCGCGGCACCTGCTCGTGCACCCGCGGGGGCAGCGGCACCCGGGGCTCCGGCGGCACCCGCTGCGCCACCCCGTCCGGCGCCACCGCGCCCGGCGGCAGCCTGTGGCCCGAAGGACCCGGGGCCGCCAATCAGCGGTTCGCTTTCCGGAATCCCCGCCGGCCGGTATTGCGGGCCGGTGGACGCGTCATACCAGTAGACCTTGACGGGCGCCATGTTCTTGCGCGCCGGAAACTCGAACACGGTGACCGACTGTTTCGGGAACGCAAACGGGCTCTTGCCTTCCTGCTTGATGACCTCGACGCTCTTGGGAGCGCCGAGCATCAGCGCCATGTTGACGGCGCCGAGCAGGTGGCACGCCATGTCGCCCAGCGGGCCGCAACCAAAATCGAAGAAGCCGCGCCAGTTGAAGGGAGCGTAGAAGCCGCGGTTGGAGCCGCCGCCGCCAAAGCCGCCGCCGCCCCGGCCGCCACCAGCCGCGGAGGGCGGAGGGGCACCGGCGTAGGGCCGCATGGTCTGGATACCGATCCAGGAATCCCAGTCGAAGCCGGCCGGCGGATCGGCTGCCGGGGGAATCTCGGTCATGCCTTGCGGCCAGATCGGACGCGTCGTCCAGGCGTGGACTTCGGTGACGTTGCCGATCTCGCCCGACCAGACGATTTCCGCGGCAATGCGGGCGCCGTTATTGGAGTAGCCCTGGTTGCCCATCTGCGTGGCCACTTTGTATTTGGCCGCGGCTTCGGTCAACTGGCGCGCTTCCCACACCGTGCGGGTGAGCGGTTTTTCCACGTAAACGTGCTTGCCGCGCTCCATGGCCCACATGGCGGCGGTGCCGTGCATGTGATCCGGAATTCCGACGATGACCGCGTCGATGTTCTTCGCTTCCTTATCGAGCATCTTGCGGAAATCGGTGTACTTGGTAGCGCTCTCGTGCTGCCGGTACATGGCCGCGGCCGAGGCCGGGTCGGGGTCCGCAAACGCTACGAAATTCTCGCCGGCACAGCCCTGAATATCGGACGCGGCGCGGCCGCCGGCGCCGATCGAAGCGATGTTCATCTTTTCATTGGGCGATTTGTAGCCGAGCGCGGGAAGCGATTGGGTGCTGCCGAATCCGCCGAGGGGGACGGCTCCTGCAAGCAGCGAACCGTAAAAGAAATGTCGTCTCGAAACTGACATGGAAACCTCGTGGTTCCTTTCCCGGGGGGCCGGAGCAAAACCCGTAGCGCGAGCAAGACCTCCCGATGTTGTTTCCCGTACGTTAAGATACTTCACTCCGAATTGCAAGGCAGGGCGAGGCGACAATGCTCGGGTCTGCAGAGCACCGTCAGCTGATGCCCTGGCTCACATCCGGCGCCGCGCGGTCTTCCCGATCGGGATCGAGCAGCTCCGGCGGAAGGCCTGGCTCAGCCGGATTGGCGATCGAAAGAAAGGCCTCGAAGGCTTCCGGCAGCGGCAGCTTCGCGGCGATCTTCTTGAACTTCTCATGATCGTGGGGCACCGCGAATCCACTTCTCCGTCCCGCGGGAAGGCGCAGGTTCCGCTCGGCGATCTCCTTCCAGCGGAGCACGAATGTATCGGGCTTCCACCCGGCAAGCTCCGCCCCCTCCACCCCCAGCAACTCGCGCCAAAGATCCAGACGGAACTGCCGCACGCTGTCATGCTGCCAGCCGATGTTGATTTCCGAGTCCAGGAAGAAGCTGCGGCCGTTCGCATTGGCGGACCCGATGCTTGCCACCTTGTCGTCCACAATCAGGATCTTGGTGTGGACGTAGATTTGCGGGCTGCCGGCCTCTTTCGTCAACGGCGGTCCCTTAGACGATTTGAAGCCGGCTACCAGGGAGAAAATGCCGAGACTGGCGCCGAACGCGGCTTGTAATTCGTCGATAATCTCGTTCTGGATGGCGATTGGCTGTAGCACCAGGGGGTCGGCGGCGGATTCCTTGGTGAACTCCTCGGGAGCCACGGGAATCACGATCACAAGCTGCAAACGGGGCTTCTGCTTCCGCCGGGCGATCAGAGCGCGGGCCATATCGCGCGAACGCAAATATTGGTTCTCGACATAGACGAAGCTTTCGGCTTCTGCGATCGCCTTTTCATAACTGTCGAGGATATCGCGGCGCAGGGTCTTGAACGTGGCGGATGGATCGTCGATCGAGACCGTGCGGTGTACCTGGGCCTTCACCCGGCCCTTGGCCGCGGGCTTCGGTTTGGGTGCGTCGCGCAGAACCGGGAAGAAGAGGACCGGTAAGCCGGACGTGGGAGCATTTGGCATCAATTCGCTGTTGAGTCGATCGAAGAACTGTACGCGCTCGGCCTGCCAGCGGTGAAAAAAACTCTGCTCCATGTCGAAGACGGCAGGTCCGGTCAGCTTGCAATGGACATCGTGCCACAGCAGATCCATGCGCCTGCGGCTGCCGTGACGGCGCTGCAGCTTGTGCCGGCGGTCATTGAGCGCGAGCGGCGTGAAATCCATCCCGCCGCAGAACCCGGTCTCGCCATCCACGATGACGGTCTTCTGGTGGTGACTGCCCACATTGACGATGTCGCGCGCGGTAGACCGGACTGCGAATGTCTTCGTGCTCGTGTCGGGCTCGATGGACGACCAATGGCCGGGCGTCTCCTGGAAGAGTTTCATCGCGGCGCGGAAGTCGAGCTTGTTGTATTCCACGACGGTCTGGGCAATTCGACTCTCCAGGGTGGCTGTGGGAGCAACCAGCTTCAGCAGTGGCGAAGACAACAGACCGGTCACCGACCCATGCAGGGTGGGAAAGAACTGCAGATTGTCCTCGTGCGAAGACCCCAGCCGCGTCGACAGGTCCGCAAGGTCACGGATCGTCCGCCAGCACAAACGGTGGTTGCTGGTATAGAAGAAGGCGTCGAAGTCGGTCGGCAGGATGCGAACCACCGCCGGAGGATCCTTCGTGGCGGTGAAGCGGATGAGGTCCAGCCACGTCTTCTCGCCGCCGGATCCCAGTAGCGACTTGACCTTCGGATCGAGAATCGGCGTGGATGGCAGGAAGAGCCAGCCGGTAATGTGCACGGTCTTCCGCGCCGACGCGACCGCCGCCTCCATGGCCTGGAAGGCGCCTTTGCGGTCGATCAGCCATTCCAGGTTGCAGCCGTCGTGAACGGGTCCGCGAAACTCCAGGGAGTCCGCCTCGACCGGATCCAGAAACACACCCATGGTCGAATCCTCCGCTAGCTGCGCGCGCGCCCAATCATTCTTCTACCGCGTGCCATTGGCCGTCGGGACCTCGCTCCCATCGCGGCAGCGAGTCGTCGGGCCGAAGGCGGACCAGGGTGGTCGGCAGCTTCACTTCCCAGGGCTCGCCGAACGGGATCTCATCCGGAGCAAAGCCCCCCAGCGGGACCGGGGCGTTGGGATCCACCGGCTCCAGACGGCGCGCGTCGACCTCGTCAAGGAAGCCGATGAATTCTTCGCGAGTCACCTCGGGCAGCTCTCCGCCGTTCCAGATTTCGCCCGTCTCGAGGAAATGAAGAATCGCCGGCTCAAATCCGGGAGTCACCGCCAGACGCACGGTTGCGGCGCCGGCACTGATGAACTGCGCGTGCAGGGGGTCGGCGTCCTCGGTCAGCAGTCGCCCCCAGGTGGATTGCCGCGCCCAATAGTAGGGGAGGAACTCATAGTCGAGGTTGCGCCATTCAATCGCGGTTTCCCAAAAATGAGCGTAGCGGCCCGAACGCAGCATGCGCTGAAAATCGAATTCGGCTGCCTGTGGGGACAGAGGCACCGATGTCGATTTGAAGCGCTGACCGGTGAGCATGGTGATGGCCAGGCGCTTCATCTCGTTGCGCTCGATGATCCGATTGAGCGTCGGGTTGCGGCCTTGCGGCACGGCGCCCTGCTGGGATGCCAGGGTGGCCAGCTTCTCCTCGTGCTCCTGTTGCCGGGCCAGGAAGGCCCGGGCGATCGCCTCATACGTTGCGAGCTGCCATTGCTCGTACTTTCGCGTGGTGCGGACGCATTCCACGGTCAGGGTGGCGGCGTAAGAAACGACATTGACGGCGCTCACCGCCGCCGGCAGGTCCCCTTCCGGATGATCCAGCACATCATTCAGGTCGGTTTGGTCGTTCTCGCCATCGCGCTGGAAACGGAACAGGCGCTGGTTTGCCACCAGAATGTCCACCCGGTTCGACTGGCCCGAGGATCCGGGCAGCGCGGGTCCACCGGGCTCGTCGATTTTAATTGCCGCCGTGGCTTCGACCGCCCGATAGCCCTCGGGCACCGTCAGCATGACTTCCGAGGAGTGCTCGATCGGCGTCCCGTCGGGGGAGGAGTGCGCGAAGGACTTGGCAATAGTGATGCGGACGGCCGGCGGCGCTTGCACGCTCTCCGCGCGGTATCGGGATACAAAGGTCGAGTAGTTGCTGGCCGTGATCTGATTGGGCTTGATGGTCAGCTTCTTCGGCGCCTTGAGCCCCTCCGGCTTTGCCAGTTGGGCCTGTAGCGCGTTGAGGTACATGGCCGCCGGCTCCAGCACCGTGAACTCGAACAGGACCCGGACGCCACAGTCATACACCTGCATCTCATAGATTCGGTCAAGCCACTGATAGACGCCGATGGCGTGCGAGTCGCCGTTGGTATTGTCGAAACCCTGGGTATTGGTCTCCTCGAACTCCTCGAGGGTCGCGCGGGTCTGTTCGGTGCGGACACGCTGAGTGATGCGGCTGGCCGTGCGCTCCGTCATCTCGCGCGCGAACTCCGACGCGGTGGATTGTGCCTGCTGGCTGGAGGTGCTGGTCTCAAACCCGGTAGATGCCTCCACCTGCACGAACGGCCCGTACCCGGCCGAGACTGTCGCCCCGACGTTGAATTGCCGCGCACTTTCGAGCGTGTTCTTGATCTCGCTTTGCAGCTCGAAGCGTTCGGTGGTCTGATGCGTGCGCTCCTCCTGTGTGCTCCGCTCCTCCTCCACCAGGAACGACTCCTCGGTCCGGCGCAGCCTGCGCGTGCTGCGCGACAGATGCTCGGAACGCAAAACGTTCTGCGTATGACTGATCTCCCCCGCCTCGTAACGCTTGATCTGCTGGCGAACGATCAGCAGGCTGCCCACGCTGGTCGGCGTCAGGGGACCGATCGTGGTAGGCGGAACTGTGGATGGATCCAGAAAGCCCGGATCCAGGGGCAGGGCGGGCGCCCCGGTTGCGGAAGGCAGCACCAGCCGTCCGAGGACTACGCGCAATGGTTCGTCGTCATCGTCGGTTTCAGCAGGCAATTCGGTCATCAGGGCGCTGCGCCGGCTCTCCAGTCCGTCGAGAACAGCCGTATAGGAGGTGGTCGAAGGTTGGATTTCCTCCTCGGCGAGGAAAGCCCGGGTCGGAGCGGACAGGCGGCGGGTCGCGGCTTCGGACAGGACCAGCCGTTCAGATGCATCGGCCCCAACAGTCCTCCGCTCCAGTTCGCCCGCTCCTTCACTCAATTCGGCGATGGCGCGTTCCAGGGTGGCCATTCGCGCAACGGTTGCCACGCTGCCGGAGGGGGGTGTGACCAGCGCGGCGGGCTCCTCGCCAGTTTCGCCTCCCGGACGGAGAACGCCGAACTCCGGGGGAAGCCGGAAGGGCAGCAACAGAGATGACGAGAGCCGTCCGAACTCGATCTGGTCGGGGGCGGTCGCCAGGCGGCGAACGAACTCCCCGGCTTGGACGATCCGGGAATAGCGGCCGAGCAGGCCCGGGCGTCCTTCGGACCGTAATTTCAGCGCGAGAACCGCATCCCGAGCGGTCCCCAGAGCTCGCACGAAGGCTGTATCGGCGAGCAAGGCCCTCGCATCGGCCCCGAACACCGCAGCCACGCGGGCGCGCGCCTCGCCGGCATTAAGGGGAGCGTCGCGCCGAAGCGAGGCGTGCAGTTCCTCGAGCAGACGGAACATCTCCACCCGGCCGGGATCGGCATTGAACTCGTCGCCTGACAGGAAGTCGTCAACGGCGGTGAAGACACTCGCCCGTGGGTTGGGGGACCGGAGATCGTCCATCAGCCGGCGGAAGAACGGTGTCGCGGCGACGAACTGTGTAAGGTCAAGCTGCGGGCGGCGGGGCCGCGGCGCGCGGGATGCAACAAAACGGAATACTTCTACCGGCTGCATGAGGTACCTCACTAAGTTGGCAGGCGTCCCGACAACTGCCGGTCCGGCCCGGTTCTGGCCTTCTCTGATGAGTTACCCCACTAGCCGGCATTGGCCGGAGGGGTCTTGGTGCGCTGAGGTTCGCAAATCGCCGTCGGGTCCTGGGAACATACCACGCCGCGAAGATCCACAGCTTGCGGTGATTGCTCGTGAGGACGACCACAGACAACAGACCTCACTCTCGGGCGACTTGCGAACTACTACCCTTCTAGCTTTGATAACAAAGACGGGGGCATTCGTCAACCGGGCGCCGCAACAACGAGGCGGAGAAACGGCGGGTTCTGTCAGGATGGGCAGGCCTGGAGGCCCGCCCTAAGCGACGACAGCCTGCGGCGCGGGCTGCTTGTATTTACATTCGGGGTTGGGGCATTGCCAGACGGGGCCGGCCTTGAGCCACTTCTCCACCAAATAGGAGTTGCTGCATTCCGGGCACTTTTCCGGCACGGGCTTGGCCCAGGCGACGAAGTTGCAGTCCGGATAACGGTTGCACCCGTAGAAGGTCTTGCCCTTTTTCGAACGGCGCTCGATGATCTCGCCTTCCGAACACTGCGGGCACTTCATCCCGATGGTCTTCTGCTTGACGAACTTGCAGGTGGGGTAGTTGCTGCACGCGGTGAACTCGCCGAAACGGCCGTGCTTCATGACCAGGTTGCTGCCGCACTGCGGGCAGAGCTCGTCGAGGGGCTGGTCGGCCTTCGTTTGCTGGCCGCCGATGGGTTTGGTGGTCTTGCAGTCCGGGTATCCGGTGCAGGCGAAGAACGTTCCGAAGCGGCCCTTCTTGAGCACCATGGGGCGGCCGCAGTTCTCGCAATACTCTTCGTCGCCCTGCTCGGAAAGGTCGGACTTATCCACATCGGGCAGATCCACGGTGAGCTCGCGGGTGTAGGTGCAGAAATATCCCGTCTTCTGCCACGAAAACACCGGCCCCGCGGCTCCGTCTTCCAAACGTAGATCGTAGTAATCGACGATCTGCGGGTAGCGCGCCCGGATCTTCTCGAGACGCTGCCCGATCCGCTCCTTATCGTTCTTCCGCCGCTCGGCGATGGCCCGGTCCAGCACCTTCAGGTCGGCTGCGACCCGGCGCGGATCCACCGCAGCCGTCGGGGCGATTTCCACCCGTCCCGTGTCCCCCAGCCAAACCTTCAGGCCGGCATATCTGGCACGAATCTTCTCCAGGCGCTTCTCGATGTCTTTCGCCGCCCGTGCCTGCCGCGTGGCCAGTTCCTTGCGTACGTTTTCGAGGTCGGCCTCGGCGCTTCGCGGTGAGAACTCGGGATAGCCGGTGCACGCAATAAAGCTGCCGTGCTTGCCCCACTTGATCACGAGTGGCTTAGCGCATCTCTCGCAGATCAGGTCGGTGGGCTTCTCCATCCGCTTGACATCGACCATGTGCCCCTCGGCGTGTTTCAGGTCGCGGTCGAAGCGTTCGTAGAACTCGCCCATGGCCGTGCGCCAGTCGAGCTTCCCTTCTTCGATCTCGTCGAGTTCCTCTTCCATTCTCGCCGTGTATTTCACGTCGAAAATATCGTCGAAGCTCTCGAGCAGCAGATCCGTCACCACCATGCCGAGCTCGGTGGGAATGAAGCGCCCGCCATCCTTCCTGACGTACTCGCGCTCCTGAATGGTGGAGAGAATGGAGGCATAGGTGGAGGGCCGGCCGACGCCGTCGGCTTCGAGGCGCTTGACGAGGGTGGCTTCGTTGTAGCGGGGCGGCGGCTCGGTAAAATGTTGATCGGGCCGGATGGCCTTGAAGCGCAGCACCTCGCCTTCGGTCACCGCCGGAAGCCGGTGGCGGAGCTCTTCGTCCTCTTCGTCGGCCTGATCCTTGCCTTCCTGGTAGACCTTGAGGAAGCCTTCGAACTTCAGCACCGAACCGGTGGTGCGGAAGGTGTACTCGAGGCTGTTCCTGCCGGTGGCGGAGACATCGATGGTGGTCTGGTCGTAGAGCGCCGGCAGCATCTGGCTGGCCAGAAAGCGGTTCCAGACCAGCCGGTACAACTTCATTTCGTCTTCGGCGAGGTACTTCTCCACCACCTCCGGCGTGAAGGCCATGGAGGTGGGCCGAATGGCTTCGTGCGCATCCTGCGCATCCTTTTTGGAGCGGTATACGATCGGCGATTCGGGCAGGAAGGGCTTGCCGTAACGCTCCAGGATGTAGTCGCGGACGTCGCGCACGGCGTCATCGGAAACGCGCGTCGAATCCGTGCGCATGTAGGTGATCAGACCCACGGCGCCTTCCTTCCCGATTTCGACGCCTTCGTAGAGCCGCTGTGCCAGCATCATGGTCCGCTTCACGCTGAAGCGCAGCTTGCGGCTCGCCTCCTGTTGCAGGGTGGAGGTGATGAACGGGGCGACGGGATTGCGCTTCTTTTCGCGCGTGGCCACCGACTTCACGGCATAGTCCGCGCCTTCGAGTTGCGCCACCACATCGTCCGCTCCCGCCTGCTCGCCGATGTCGGCGGCGCGGTCGCCCAGCCGGATCAGGCGGGCGGTAAGCAAGGGCGGCTTCTTTGCGTTGAAATCCGCGTCGATGGTCCAGTATTCCCGGGGAACGAAGGCGCGGATTTCGCGCTCGCGCTCCACCACCAGGCGCAGGGCCACGGTCTGCACACGGCCCGCGGAAAGGCCGCGGCGAACTTTGTCCCAAAGCAGGGGCGAGATCTTGTAGCCCACCAACCGGTCCAGCACCCGCCGCGCCTGCTGCGCGTCCACCAGGCTGCCGTTCACCTGCCCGGGTTTTTCGAATGCCTTCTCGATCGCCTTTTTGGTGATCTCGTTGAACATCACGCGGTAGATGCGCGGCGATCCTTTTTTGCCGTCGCGCAGTTCTTCCTGGAGGTGGTAGCAGATGGCTTCGCCTTCGCGGTCCGGGTCGGCCGCCAGGTACACGTCATCCACCTTTTTGGCGGTCTGTTTGAGTTCGGAGATAAGCTTCTTTTTGCCTTCGATTACTTCGTAACGCGGCTCGAAGCCGTGTTCGACATCCACTGCCAAGTCGCGCTTGGGGAGATCTTTGATGTGACCCAGTGAGGCTTTAACGACGTATTGCTTACCCAGATATTTATTAATAGTCTTCGCCTTTGCAGGCGACTCCACGATTACCAGAGCCTTCGGCATATGAATTATTCAGAATGCGGCGCCCAAGCCGCTGTTGCATTGAACTGCAGGTTTCCCAGTTGACGTTACCACACTTTGATAAAGTTCTTTCCCGGAAGTTGTTTTACGAGCCCCAGCATCTCCAGCTCGAAAAGTGCGGCGATTAACTCGGAAGGAGAGATATTTTCCGTTTTTTCAACGAGGTCGTCGAGGTGCATGGCAGTGTCTACAGCCAGGACTTCGAGGGCTTTTCGTGATGTAGCGTCCAACTCGGGCCGGGACCCACTTAATAAGGATGCCTGCTCTCCGCCGGAAGATGCATCGCCGTCGCCGAGCAGCCGCTTCCGGCCCTTTTCGATCAACAGGCGGCGCGATTCGGCGGGCAGGTCGGCGAGCACGTCGTTCCAGTCCTGAACCAGCTTTGCCCCCTGTTTAATCAACAAGTTAGGTCCCCAGCTCAGCTTGGAGGTGATATTGCCGGGCACGGCGAACAGTTCCCGACCCTGGTCGATCGCCAGTTTCGCCGTAATCGCGGAACCGCTGTACTGGGCGCCCTCCACGACGAGCACGCCGAGGCTCAGCCCGCTGATGATCCGGTTTCGAATGGGGAAGTTCTGTGGGAAGGCCGTGGCGCCCATGGGAAACTCGGAAACGATCAGCCCGCGGGCCTCGATTTCGGCCGCAAGCTTCTTGTTCTCAGAAGGATAGACGATGTCGGCGCCGCAGCCGAGCACCGCCACCGTGTCCCCCCCCGCCGCCAGGGCAGCGCGGTGCGCGGCGGTATCGATGCCCCGCGCCATGCCGCTGACGATGGTCAGCCCGGCCTGGGCGAGGTCTCCGGAAAGCCGTTCGGCGGCGGCCACTCCGTAGGGTGTGGGGCGGCGCGTTCCCACCACTCCAAGCGCGAGCGTATCCAGCAGTTCCACCCGTCCGCGCGCGAACAGCACAATCGGCGGATCGAAGATGCCGCGCAACGGGTCGGGATAGCGGCGGTCCCCCATGGTGACCAACACGGCCCCCGCTTCCGCCATGCGCTCCTGCTGCGTGGCGGCGTCTTCGAACGTGCAGCCGCTGGCGATGGACTGCGCCACCGATCCGCTGACGCCGCCGCCCTCGAGCTCGGTGCGCGATGCGCGAAACACCGCCTGCGGCGTGCGGAACCGCTCCAGCAGCCTGACCGAGGTGCGGGTTCCCAGGCCCGGGACCAACTTGAGGGCGAGCCAGTAGAGTTCTTCTTCCCGGGTGATGATAGGGGGATCCATGAGGTTTCGGACTCCACGCTAACAGCCGCGCGCCCCCCGCCGCAACTCGTGATAGGGTGAGATCAGGGGTGCACTTATGAGGGACACGGCACCGAACCCGCAAATCAACGTTTCGCACATACCGGGCGGCGCGGGCATCGCGGGAGCCCTGTTTGCCGTCATCAGCACGCTGATCTTTCTGATCGGCATTCCGGCTCTTCGCTTTATGTTGCCCGCGGCCATCGTTCTAGGCTGCGGAGTCGCGCTTGCCCGCCACTTCATGCGCCACGAAACAACAGGCGCAGCCTGGATTCTGCCGCCACGCAAGAAAAGCTGAAATTAGCCGTCGGCTTTTAGCTGTCGGCTTTCGGCTCTCAAGCTGACGCGCACGCTCGCTGTGCTCAGCCGATCGCCGATAGCCGATCGCCGATAGCCACCCGCTAAACTGGAGGGAAGCATGCGACAGGATCCCTCCTTCTTCGAAGGCCACGAGGCGGCGTTGATCTACATTGCCAAGCGATTGAAAGACGCGTTGCGCCTCGAAGAAATCTTTACGCGTGCCGGCCTGGACTACGGCGTGGAGGCCGACGAGTATCGCGGCGGCATCATCTTCCGGTCTGTGCGCGCGGGGGCGTTCTTTTATGTGCTTCCGGGCGCTGTGGAAACGGCCCGCCGAGTCATGCGCGAGAACGGCTACAAACCGTACGTGGAATCGCCAACCGCGCCGTGAGGGCGAAACGCGGTGGCAACGCGCGTGCTATCTTTCTCCCGGATAGTTCTGTTTGATCGCTCCGCTCATTCCCGTGCTGTTCCCGGTCCTCGTGGCCGCATTTTTGGCCGCGCTCGGCCGGCGGGCGCCACGCGCGATCGGCTCCGCCGCGTCGATTCTGACGGCGCTGCTGGTGGCCGCAACCGCGCTTTCCATGGTGGTGGACACGCGCTACGACCCCTATCTTTTTTCGCTCGGAAGCGCACCTCCCACCAACGGGTTTGCCCTCTCGCTGTTTCTGGTCATCGATAACACGGGAGGGATGCTGACGCTGATTGCCGCCGTGCTGACGCTGGCGGTGCTGATCTTTTCCACCTGCTACCTGCCGGCCACCAATACTCGATTTTACGCGGCGGCAATGCTGTTTCTGGCGGGCGCCTCCGGTGTAAGCCTGACGGGCGATCTCCTGAACCTGGTGGTGTTTTTTGAAATGCTCGGGCTTTCCGCCGCCGCGCTGTCCCGCGCCTGCGCCGAGGAACCGGGTCCGCCGCAGGCCGCGCGCAACCTCTTCGTCATTCACGGCGTGGCCGCCGCTTTGCTGCTGGCGGGAACGGGCCTGCTGTTTGCGGAAACCGGCACCACCAACATGGCGCAGGCGGGACGCGCCCTGGCACAATCGCCGGGGCCGATGGTGTGGATCTCGCTCGCGCTGATCGTCGCGGCGCTGTTCGTTCAGGCCGGGATTGCGCCATTCCACCTCTGGTTTCCCGAAGCCGTGGCGCTGGCGCCGGCGCCCGTTTCGGCGCTGCTGGCGGGCGTGCTGGTGGAAACCGGACTCTACACCGCGGCACGCATCTACTGGGCAATCTATTCCGGCGCCCTCGCCCCGGAACAGGACCACCTGAGGAATGTGCTGGCCTGCTTCGGCGCAGTCACGGCGCTGCTGGGCGCGCTGATGTGCTTCTCCGAGCGTCATCTCAAGCGCATTCTCGCCTTCGCCACCGTGGCCCAGATGGGCATTTTGCTGATGGGAATCGCACTGTTCACGCCCGCCGGACTGGCGGGCAGCAGCATCGCCGTCATGGGCTTCTCGACGCTGGTTTCCGGCCTCTTCCTCGCCTCCGGGATTCTGCTTTACCGCACCGCAACCTACGACGAAATCGAACTGACCGGCCGGCCGCGGCACCTGCGCTGGACCGGCGCGATCTTCTTTGTGGGGGCGGCGGGACTTGCCGGGCTGCCGCCGTTCGGAATCTTCTGGGGCCAGATCATGCTGGATGGTTCCGCGAATCAGCTTGGTTATCCCTGGATCCCGGCGGTTGCGTTCGCCGCGGCGGTGCTGACCGCGGGCTCGCTGTTTCGCTTCGCCGGGCGCGCCTTCTTCCGCTGGGGACCGCCGGTGGAGGAGTTTGCCGAAAGCAGCCGTCCCCCTGAGCACATCGACGTCAAAGTTCACCACCACACGCCGGCAGCCATGTACGGGCCGGCAGCGGCCCTGCTGATCCTGGGCGCGCTAGCGGGCCTGGCGCCACGCCTGACGGGCGCGGCCGAGGCGGCGGCTATTCACGTACAGGACCGCGCGGGGTACGCCGAACGCATCCTCGATTTACAGGCCCCGTACCCGCCTACCGTGCGGGACCAGCCCGCCACCGGCGGCGACATCGCCCGCGGTTTCGGAGCGGTGCTTGCCGCAGCGCTCCTGGCCGCGCTCACGCTCGGTTCGGCCGGGGCCCGGCAGGTCGTGGGCGATTCGCCGGTGGCGCAGGCCGTGGTGCGCGGCATGCGCGCGCTCCACTGCCTCCCTCTGGCTGGACAGATCGCGCTGGTGGCCGGTGGCGTGGTGCTGCTTCTGGCGGCATTCCTGATGTGACGGCATTTGGCTATCAGCTATCGGCTACTGGCTACTGGCTCTCGGCTAGCGACCGTCGCCATCTGCCTTCCACAAAAAACACGCTGCACGATGGGTTCGTCGGACGCTTACAAGCGAAGGGCAAGCGACTGGCTCGCCGAAATGCTTGGATGAGGCATCGAAACTAAACTCAGCCCTTCTCTTGGCGAGAAAGTCCTGGACTGTTGGCAGGAACTTCCCAACGGTAGTCCGATGACGATCTCGGCGATTTGCCGGACGCAGCCGTGGCCGCGAAGTTGCGCGACTTGCTGCCCCCCCGGAAACCCGAGAATCGCTCGGTCGGGCCAACCAATAAGTGGGGCCGGCTGGCAGATCCGCGCGGAGGCGGCCGATCGGGCCGATTCCCGAGGTGCGGGATGCTGGTTTGCGCGGGCCTTGGCGATTTAATACACTGAAACCGCGACCGTCACCACCATGTCCTGTTGCTCAAGTCCAGACGATCCGGCACCTTCCACACCTTCGCCGACCCCGCAGGCGGCACCAACAGATACTCCGACCGCGCCGGGTTCGGGCGGAACGAATCCCGCGCCAGCGGTGCCGGATCCCGCACCGGTGGCCCCTTGTGTCACCTGCGAAATTACTTCCGAAACGGTGATGACCCAACCACCCGACCGCGCCCGCCTGGATATCGGGGTGGGCGAACGGGTGCGTGTGACGTTCTCGCTGGGGGAGGCCAACTGGACGCTGGCGGGCGACGGCTTTCTTTCGAGCGAGACGGGGCAGACCATCGTGTACCGCGCTCCCAGCCGGGCGCAGGATGTGACCCTGACGGCTACCGGGGGCGGGTGCACCGCCCATATCACCTTCCACATCATTGCCCCTTCGGAGGTGAGGATGCGGCGGCGGGATGTTTTGCACCGCGTGAACACGGTGTCGATCGGGATGCATACCGATATTTTCATTCTGCCGGACACGGTGAATTTCCATGCGATCGATATTCAGGAAACCGACATCGGCCTGGTTGCGACGGGGGTGTTCGCGCCGATGAACGGCAACGGCCACATCCGTAATCCGCCGTCGGGCGTGGGTTCGGCGGTACCGGCGACGACGACGTGGCGGCAGGATTTCGGCACCAAGATCGACGGAATCGATACCTGCATTCTGGGATTTCTGGCGAATCCGCCGGCTGCGGCGGTGGGGCGCGGCGAGTGGTCCATCCCGTGGAGTTACGCGCTGCACGGCGGCACTTTCCGGCGTTTCACGACGGTGCACCAGGTGCACTCGTGCACAGCGGCGGGCAACCTCAGGGCCAGCAAGGCGCGGGCAGTGGCTACCGCCACGGTGGCCACGGCGTCGTCCGGAAGCGTTACGCTCGGGGGTGTGACCACGGTTTTATGACGCGAATTCCGGGAGTTATCCTCGCAGTGGTCCTGGCAGCCGCGGCCCAGCAGCGGCAGCCGGAGCGAAGGGCACCCGAACGCGAGAAAGGAATGCGGATGCCGGAGAAGATCGGGATCGCGGCCGCCGAGCTCGACGGCTTCGAAAAGAACGGTGGCGCCGCCCACCTGCAAAAAGCCGTGGAAAACCTGGAAGAAGTGGACCTGTTTTCCGTCAAGCAAACCGGAGAGCGGCTGGCCGCGCGGCGGGAACTGCTGCGCGAGTGGTGCCGCGCGCTATCGGCGGTGGACCGGGTGAAGGATCCTAAGTTCGATCCGGACGATGCCCCGCTGCTGAACGTGATGCCTCCGCTTCAGGGAGGCACGCAGATCCCGCCCAAGGCGACGACGCCGGCGGCGCGCAAGCAGTACGAGGCGGCGGTGGCGGCCAACGAAAAGAAAAAGGCGGACCGTCGCGTGCAGTTTCTGGCCAGGGAACTGGAAGAGCGCATCGTCGAATCCGCGCAGCGGCTCATCGGGCGATGGTACACGTCTTCGGCGGCGGATCGGAACGAGATACAGTCGGTTTTTTCGGAAACCAAACTGGCTCCGGAACGGCAGAAAACTCTGCTGGCCAAACCAAAGTAGGGTTCAGGCGCCCTGGGCGCGCACGGTGCGCAGCGCAGCCACCGTCTCTTTAGCTTTTTCGAGCAACAGGCCGTGCTCGGCGGATGCGCCGACAAAGCGCATGCCGCGTGCGGCCCAAGTCTTGGCCATGGCGAGGTTGCGGGTCTGGATGCCCGGAACCACGCCATGGCGATTGCATTTTTCGATCAGCCCTTCCACGGTGGAGATCAGCAGGGGGTTGTCGAACTCGCCGGGAATTCCGAGCGAGATAGACAGATCGGCCGGCCCCACCATCATCACGTCCAGGCCTTTGACCGACAGCAGTTCGGCGGCGCGGTCCACGGCCGCTACGGTTTCGAACTGGCACACGGTGAGGACCTCGCGGTTCTGATGCCCGATGATTTCGTTGAAGGTCCGGGTCTCGTAATCCACCATGGTCGGGTTCACGCCGTACCCGCGCTTTCCGATCGGGGGGAAGCGCATCCAGCTCAGCGCCTCTTCGAGCACTTTGGGATCCTCGACGCGCGGCAGGATGATCCCGTGCGCGCCGCAATCGAGCAGGCGGGCCACCAGCGAGTAAGCGAGTTCGCCCACGCGCACGATGGGGGTGATGCCGGTATCGTGCGCGGCCTTGATCATGGCGTGGATGGTTTCAAGGTTGAACGGCCCGTGTTCGCTGTCGATGAACACGTAGTCGAAGCCGGCGGCCGCGAAGGTCCGCGCCACTTCGGCGGATGCATAGACCTGGAGGCCGCTGCCGAAGACGGTTTCCCCGTTGCACAATCGTTCCCTGGTTCGATTCGGTCGCATGGATTCGACTATAACGCACGGCGCGGGGCGACTACTGGCCGATGGGATATCCTTTGTCGATCCAGTCGGACTTGAAGTTTTGCGGCAGGTTCAGGGCGCGGGCGCGGGTGTAGCCCATGGCTTTCAGTTCGGCCATGGCGGGTTTGATATTGGGGCAGTGATCCCAGGGGCAGCAGCCGCAATAGATCACGATATCCGCGGTTTTCCCTATTTTGGCGACGGTGAATTTGAGGAGGGCGATGCCTTGCGGCGTAGCGCCCGGGCCGGCGAAGATCGAACCGGGGATGTGTTTGCTGCGGTAGAGCACGTTGGGTCCGACCATCAGGACCACCGGTTTCGAGCGGGCGGAAGTCAGGAGTTTGACGAGGTCCGGAGGTTCGACCAGGGCGAGGTCGGCGGCGAGAGCGACCGTGGCAAGAGCGAGCACGATGCCGAGAAAGCGCGTCTTCACTCCTTCACGATATCGCAGCGGCGGGGCCTGCCGCGCACGCCTGTGAACAATGCGCCCAGTTTTCCTCGCTGTAAACCCATGTTTTAATAGAGATTCACCGTCTTTTGTGAAACGGAAACCTATGCTTCGCCTGTCAACTTTTGCGCTCCTGGCGTGTTCGGCACCCCTGCTGGCGGCCTCTCCGGCAACAACGGAGGCGGCCATGGCGCAGGGACGGGCCGCGCTGGCGCATCTGCCGCTTCGCTTTGAAGCCAACCGCGGCCAGATGGCCCCGCCGATCCGGTTCGCGGCCCGGTCCGGCGCTTCCGGCCTGTATTTGACGGACCAGGGCGCCACGGTGGTCATGAACGGCGGAAGCCGCGTCGACCTTCGCCTGCTTCACTCCCTGCCCGCGTCCATCGAACCGCTCGAACCCATGGCCACGCGGACCGACTATTTCGTGGGCGCGAGGCGGAACTGGCATTCCGGCGTGCCGAGCTACTCCAAGGTGCGATACCGGCGCGTGTATCCCGGCGTCGATGTGGTGTATTACGGAAACGGCAGCCAGCTCGAGTACGACTTCGTGGTGGCTCCGGGCGGCGATCCGGCGGCGATCCAGATGGAATTCGCGGGGGCGGGGAAGGTTGCGCTCACCGGGAATGGCGACCTTGAAGTGGAGGCGGGCGGCAGGCGCCTGATTCAGCACCGGCCCGTGCTGTACCAGCAGGACGCGGGCACCGGCGAGCGGCGTGCGGTGGAGGGACTGTACCGTCTGCTCGGCGGGAATCGCGTGGCCCTGAAGGTGGGGTCCTACGATCGCGGGCGGGAACTGGTGATCGACCCGGTGCTCACCTATGCCACCTACTTCGGGGGGGACGGGAGCGACCGCATCACGGCGGCCAAGATGGGACCGAACGGGCGGCTGTACCTGGCCGGCTGGAGCGATTCGGGGCAGCAGCCCTTCGTGGACGGCGCCTACAACGGCAAGCATGCGGGGTTCATCGACATCTTCGTCGCGATTGTGGACACGACCGATCCGGGCTACCACATTCTCTACTTCAGCTATCTGGGCGGCACGAACAGCGACATTCCGCTGGCGATCGACGTGGATCCGGCGGGCGTCATGTACCTGACGGGCACCACCACGTCCACCGATTTTCCGATGGTCAATGCGACACAAAGCAGCGGCGCCTCATCGGCCGTGGACGCGTTTGTGGCCAAACTCGATCCGTCGATTTACGGCAGTGACGCGCTGCAGTTCTCGACCTACCTGGGCGGGACAACGGGAGACGATTCGGGCAACGGCATCGCCGTGGATGCGAGCGGCATGATCTACGTCGTCGGGACCAGCAAGTCGGACGACTTCCCCGTCACCAGCAGCGCCTACCTGGCCGTAAGGTGGGGGCCGCAGGACGCGTTTCTGGTGAAGATCGATCCCGCGGCGCCGGCGGTATTGTACGCCAGCTTCTTCGGGGGTGAAGACCTGGACGACGGCCGGGGCATCGCGGTGGCGGAAGACGGGACGGCGTATTTCGCCGTCTCTACGTTATCGCAGACTCCGCCATGGGCCGGCACGGCCTACAACCCGAATCCAAGCGGCGCGCAAGATATGATCATCGGCGTTCTGGACGCCAGCAAAGCAGGGGACGCTTCCATTCCCTATGCGACGCTGTTCGGCGGGTCGGGGAACGACGAGATCCGCGGATTCACACTCAGCCGCAGCGGCGCGCTGCTGCTGACCGGGTACACGCTTTCGACGGACTTCCCGCTGACCGCGGACGCGATGCAGACAACCAACAATGGCCACGGAGACGCTTTCGTCACCGTGTTCGACGTTCGCAAGCCTTACGCCGGGGGGCTGGTCTATTCAACCTATCTGGGAGGCGAAAGCGGAGACGTGGGCTACGGGGTAACCGACGATGCGGACGGCAATATTTTCGTCACCGGCTACACGCTCTCCGCCGATTTCCCGACCTCCGCCTCCGGGGTGCCGCAGTCAAATTATCCGGGTGGAACCGACATTTTCCTCACCAAGTTCAAGCCGGGCGTGGCGGGGAGAGGCGCGATTGCATATTCCACTTATATCGGAGAGACAGGGCAGTATGTTCCGTCGGATGTGGTGGTCGGCGCGGATGGCACGGCGTATGTGACGGGGTACGCGGGCATCGGGCTGCCGACTTCGGGAATCTCCACGCAAGGCGGTTTCGCGGGCGGGCAGAGCGACGGCTTCTTGATAGTGGTGAAGCCGGACACGGCTACCGCTTCACCTGATACCGCCGGCGCACAACTCCATCGTCGAATGCCTTTGCATGGACAACGATCCGGCGCTCGCTGACCGGTACCGCTCGTAGCTCATCGAAAGATTTCCGCCAGGCGTTTGCGGTCTGCGTCGGACATTCCGGAATGTTTCGGGATGTCGTTGCGGGATGAGAGTTGGCGGCGGTAGCGCCCGAAGTACTCGGCGATATCGCCGCCGAACTGAAAATTGTACATGATGTCGGCGAATTCGGCCGTGTGCTCGAGCCCGAGGGCGTGCCCGGACTCGTGCAGGCAGGTCAGATAGACGACCGTATCGCGCAACAGCAGGTCGGCGCCGGTGGCGCGGGGATCGGGGGGAAGGACGTAAATTTCCGCGCCCCGGATCCCGTCCACCATAATGGGCCGGGCCTCGCCGTAGAGCCCGTCGCGGCCTCCGCTCCAATAAATGCGCAGGTGCGCTTTCTGTTCGTCCGCGGCCCGGCTCAGGACGAGCGTGCCGGCTGAAGCCTTCTGCCAGGCGGCGAGGGCCCACTCGGCAAGCTGCGGGTCGCCCTCGCGGCATGCATTGTTGGCGGGCCGGCAGGGCTCAATCCAGTAGCGCAGGCCGGCGGCATGGGCGGAGGCGCAGAGGAGGACGAGGGCGATCGCTCGCGGCATTCTGTTGAGCGTATCACCGCGAGGGCGGTGGTGTTTCAGGCTATCGCGTCGGCGGCGTGGTAGGAACTGCGCACCAGGGGGCCGGCCTCGACGTGTCCGAATCCCATTTCGCGGCCCGCCTGCCGGAATTCATCGAACTCCGCGGGCGCGACGTAACGGATCACCGGCAGATGACGAGGAGAAGGCCGCAGGTATTGTCCAAGCGTGAGAATGTCCACACGATGGGCCCGCAGGTCGCGCATGGTTTGGAGAATCTCCGCCGGAGTTTCGCCGAGGCCCAGCATCAGGCCGCTCTTGGTGGGCGATGCCGGCGAAAGGGTTTTGGCACAGTCCAGCAGTTCGAGCGAGCGTTCGTAACGGGCGCCGAGCCGCACCTGACGGTAGAGCCTGGGCACCGTCTCCGTGTTGTGGTTCAGCACATCCGGAGCGGCTTCCATGACGGTGCGGAGCGCTTCGCGATTTCCCTGGAAATCCGGGATCAGCACCTCGACGCCGCAGCCCGGGATGCGTTCGCGAATCGCCCGGATCGTCATCGCGAAGAGTTCGGCGCCGCCGTCCTGCCGGTCGTCCCGGTTGACGCTGGTGATGACCGCGAAACGCAGTCCCATGGCCGCGACTGCTTCCGCGACGCGCCGCGGCTCGTCGTAGTCCACCGGGAGGGGCGCTCCTTTGCCGACCGCGCAAAATCCGCACCTTCGTGTGCAGACATTACCCAGAATCATGAAAGTTGCGGTGCGACGATTCCAGCACTCCCCCACATTCGGGCAGGCCGCGCTCTCGCAGACAGTGTGCAGACGCAAACGTTCGATGAGATTTTTGAGATCGCGATAGTTTTCGCCGGCGGGCGCGGGAGCGCGCAACCAGTGTGGGCGGTCGTTTTTGGGGGCAATGGAGACCAGCAAGCTACTTCCATTGTAGGTCGCCGGGCCGCTGTGTGCGGGATTACATCGAGGGAACCGGCGGCTTCGAAAATGGTGCGCTCCGTGCAACCCCTAAGCGGGAGGGGAGAACCATATGGCTAAGAAGCGTGAAGGCCTGGAACAACTCCTGGTAGAGGACCTCCAGGATTTATTCGACGCAGAGAAGCAGCTTGTCCGCGCGATTCCGAAGATGGCGAAGGCGGCAGCGGACGAGGAACTGGTCAGCGCCCTGCGCAATCATCTGGAAGTGACCAAGGGGCAGGTGCAGCGGCTCGAGAAGATCTTCGAGTCGATGGATATGCGGGCGAAGAGCAAGCCCTGCAAGGGAATGAAGGGCATCGTCGAGGAGGGCAGCGAACAGCTCCAGGAAGACCATGAGGAGAGCATCATGGACTCGGCCATCTCGGCCGCCGCCCGCAAGGTGGAGCATTACGAGATGGTTGGCTACGAGAGCGCGCGGGCGCTGGCCACGCAACTCGGAATGCGTGAGGCGGCCCAGCTTCTGGATGAGACGCTCCGCGAGGAAATGCAGGCGGACAAGGAACTGGCGCAGATTTCGAAGCGTCTGCTGAAGGAATCGGGCAGAAGGCAAGCGGACGCGGGCGGCGGGTCGAAGGCGAAGCAGGGACGGAGCGGCCGCGGGACGGCGAAAGCGACGCGCCGGGGGAGCGAAGAAGGGCGGTTCGGCGGAGCCTTTGACCGATCACGAAGAGATCCGCCAGTGGGCGGAGGAGCGTGGCGCTCATCCCGCTTGTGTTCGCGGCACCGGCGGCAAGGGAGACACGGGCATGATCCGTCTGGACTTCCCGGGCTACTCCGGCGAGGACTCGCTCGAAGAGATCGGCTGGGACGACTGGTTCGAGAAGTTCGACGAGAACGGGCTCGCTTTGCTGGTGCAGGAAACCACCGCTCGGCGGCCAGACGAGTAACTTTAACAAGCTGGTGAAACGGGGTACCGCGTCCGGGAAAGAACCGAAAACGCGCGCCGCCCGTTAAAGGCAATACAATTGGGTGGGCGTTTGTATTCCGCCCACCCTTTGGACCTGAAAGTACGTGGTACGATGCCGAGTTTGCGACGCGCACCTGAATTTACGATGCTCCCCGACCAAGACCAGGCCGCGGCTCAATTAGCGGCCATCGTCGAATCCTCCGAAGACGCCATTATCAGCAAAGGGCTGGACGGGTATGTCCGCACCTGGAATGCGGCAGCGGAGCGGGTTTACGGGTACAAGGCGGAGGAGGTAATCGGCCAATCGATGACGATTCTCCTGCCGCCGGAGCGTGCCACGGAAGAAGCGGAAATTCTGGAACGGATGCGGCGCGGCGAGCGGGTCAGCCACTTCGAAACCACTCGCGTCCGCAAAGACGGCCGCCTCATCCACGTATCCCTGACGATCTCTCCGGTGCGCGCGCCGGACGGCACCATATTGGGAGCGTCGCACGTGGCCAGAGATATCACGGAGCAAAAGAAGTTCGAGCAGCAACTCCGGCAATCGCAGCGCCTGGAGAGCCTGGGCATTCTTGCGGGCGGCATCGCGCACGACTTCAACAACCTGCTGACGGGAATTCTGGCGAACATTTCGCTCTCGTCCGACGTGCTGCCCGCGAGCAGTCCGGTGCAGGCGATGCTGAAAGACGGCGCTTCGGCGGCACAGCGGCTGAGCGACCTGACGCGGCAACTGCTGGCGTACTCCGGCCGGGGCAGCCTGTCCCTGGCGCCGCTCAACCTTTCCGAGCTGGTGCGGGAGATCAGCGCGCTGATCCAGGCATCGATTCCGAAGAATGTGGTTGTGCGCCTGGCGCTCGACGACGAGATCCCGCTGGTGAAGGCGGACGCGAGCCAGATCCAACAGATCGCAATGAACCTGATCATCAACGGCGCCGAGGCCATTCCGCCGGGGGATGCGGGAACGGTGTTGGTGACGACCGGGTTTCAGCAAATCGACAAAACCTATATCGAGAGCACGGTGTTCGCTTCGGGCGGTGCGGAACCCGGCCCGTACGTCTGGCTGGAGGTCCACGACACCGGAAGAGGCATGCCGGCGGAGACACAGTCGAAGATCTTCGATCCGTTTTTTACTACCAAGCTTCAGGGCCGCGGATTGGGTCTGGCAGCGGTGCTGGGAATCGTGCGCGGTCACCGCGGCATGGTCAAGGTCTACAGCCAGCCGGGACAAGGAACCACGTTCAAGGTATTATTTCCGGCGGATGTGCAAGCCAAGCCGCACGTGCCGGCTTTCCGGGAGGACTTGCGCGGCAGGGGAACGATCCTGGTAGTAGAGGACGAGGAAGTGATCCGGCGGGTGGTGAAGACGACGCTGCAACTCTACGGCTACACGGTAGTGCTTGCCGAAAACGGGGAAGAGGGCGTCCGCACATTGGAGCAGCGCGCCGGGGAGATCGATGCAGTCCTGCTGGACCTGGTGATGCCGCGAATGAGCGGGGAGGAGGTCTTCCGCAAGATCCGCCTGGTGCTGCCCAATGTGCCGGTGGTGCTTACCTCGGGTTACAGCGACACCGAGGCGCAGGCCCGTTTTTCCGGCAAGTCGCTCTCGGGCTTTCTGCGCAAGCCTTTCACGGCGGCCGCTCTGGGGCAGGCGATCAAGTCGGCTCTCGGCGGGAAGGCTCTCTTAGATTCAGACAATTAGCCGCTTGGGGACATTCCGCTCCCAGCGTATGAATCCGCCGCTGCTGCGGGAATGGACATCCGGGCCGCCGTCGTAGCGACGGTTCATCTCGCTCCTGGCCAGCGAGTTGTGGTGCCAACTGGGATTCGTATTGCCGCACCTCCTGGGTATGAGGCCCAGCTCCGACCTCGGTCCGGCTTGGCGGCTGAGCATGGCATCACCTAATTTTAATAAAGTTGCTGAGTGTGTTCGCGCGGCGGGGCACGATCGGAGTAATTGTCTTGGTCTATGAATTGGCGCCAGAACTTGCCTGTTCCCGCGAATTGATGCTGCCGTGGGGTTGGCCCAAAAGGCGTAATCCGAATCGGCGGCGCTACTTCGGCTCGACCCTTCCAAGGGCTTCATCGGTTGCCAGAACCGATTGGAGCAATCGCGTCAACGTATCGCTCTGCCAAATCACGACTGGCCTACCACCCGTCTGCTCCCTTGGTCGGTACGTTCCGAGGTCTGCCCACCAGACCTCCCCTCGCTTCAAGCGCGCTCCGTCGCGTCGAGATCGCCGGCTCACTCAGCAAGTCCCTGCTCCGCAAGGCTAAGGTCTTCTCCATTCGCGTTCTTCGCAAGCCTCGCCAAATCCCAACGACGAGCTTCGGGACGCCGCACGACGATCAAGCTCACCTGCTCGCCGGGACGAAGGCCCAGTCTCTCCGCGGGGCGCAGCACACCGTCCTCGTATTGGGCTTGAACGACCCTCACGACCATGATCGCAACATGGGGCGGTGGCCGCCGCGCCCGCCCTAGAGCTGCCGATCAAGTCGGCCATCCGCGGGAAAGTTTCTTTAGATTGGCGTAATTAGCCGCTTCGGCGGACAGCGGGCGCGGTCTTGCGGCCGGCCGGGAACTTTCGAGGGGGCAGCGGTGTCTATGTTTGGCGTAGGGCGGAGTTTTCTGCTAGGTTTAATGCAGGCTGAAGGTGAGGCTGCCAGTGGCGACTTCAATTCTCGAACTGAGCCCGGAACGGGCGGCGGAAGCGGTCGCGGAACTCGACGATCTTTGTCTGATCGAGAATCTGCGGGCGGGATCCGAGCGCGCATATGAGGACCTGATCGGCCGATTCCAGCAGCCGGTCTACGTATTGGCGCTGCGGCTTCTCAACGATCCCTCCGATGCATGCGACGTGGTGCAGGAAGTCTTCCTGAAGGTCTTTCGCAACATCAACAGCTTTCGCGGGCAAAGCACCCTCAAAACCTGGATGTACCGGATTACGGTAAACGAGGCCCACAACGCGCGGCGGTGGTTTTTCCGGCACCGCAGGCGGGAGGTGGAACTCGACACGAGTCCGGAAGAGACACGGAGTTGGAAGGAGATCATTGCGGACGGCAGCCGGTCGCCGTTTGAAGAGGCCGTCGATCACGAGCAGCATGCGATGATCGAGGCGGCACTGGACCGGATCAACCCTATCTTCCGCGAGGCTGTGGTGCTCCGGGACATCACGGACCTGAGTTACGACGAGATCGCGGAAGTTTTGGGAGTATCCCTTGGGACGGTGAAATCCAGGATCCTGCGCGGCCGCGAGGCGCTGCGGGAAGAACTCTCCGGGAGCCTGCAAGTAACGCGGGCGCTCCGGTTGGTTCCGAAGACGGCAGAGTGAAATTATGAGCTGTGAATTCGTGCAAGATTCGATCTCTCCATTCCTCGACGGGAAACTTCCGGTGCAGGAGCGGGAGAAAATGGCGGCACATGTGCAGTCCTGCCGGCAGTGCGGCTCTTCCCTGGAAACGGCCCAAAAGCTCCGCGTATCCATGAAGTCCATGTCCCGCACCCAGGTGCCGGGCAAACTCGCCGCCGAATTGCGCGTAATGGCCTCGCACGAACACGCGCGCCGGGTGGCACGCTCCACGGTGTCCGGCCGGATCCGGTTGTGGCTGCAACCCTGGCAACTACTGTTCGACAACCTCATGCGTCCGGTGGCCCTGCCCTTTGCAGGAGGGCTGTTTTCGGCGCTGGTGGCGTTCAGCGTACTGGTGCCCAACCTGATGTTCCAGCACGGGTTTGGAGATACTGAACTGTTCACCAGTCCGGACGGCGAAGTGGTGGTGTTGAGTTCGAACGGGACGTACTTTCCCGGCGCTCCCGGCGAACAGCCATACCGCAAGACGCAGATTCCCGACAACATCCTGCGCATCGATCGGGTGGATGTGGCCACTCCGGACGATGCCAACGTGGTGGTGCTGTACATCGACCAGAACGGACGCGTGAGCGACTGGTCGGTAGCGCAAGGCACGCTCACTCCGGATCTGCAGAGCATCATCATGTTCTCGCAGTTCAAGCCGGCGACGTTTTTGGGGTTGCCGACATCGAGCAAGGTGAAGGCGGTACAGCGGGTCGGCGGAACGGGCAGAAGCCTGCGGAGCTAGGCGGGGGCTGCGGCAGAAGTCGAAGAGGACGCTTACTAACGTGCGCGGCTCTTTAGATTCAGTCGATTACGGACCCGCGACCGTGCGGGAGCGGTTTGCCAGGTTTCCGGTCCGCGACGGGTCAGGCCTGGAGGCCTAACCGACTGGGACAGAGGCTCGGGCAGCACTTTCTTTTTCAAAGCTCCATTCTGGAGCGGATCGCGGCGGCGGCCTGCCCGTCGCGAGAACGGCTCGTCATCGAAATCGGTCCGGGGCGTGGCACGCTCACGGCAAAACTGCTGGAGCGGGCGGAGCGTGTAATTGCGGTTGAAATCGATGCGGACCTTGCGGCCAGCCTGCGTGTCCAGTACGCCGCCGTAAGCGCCCTCGAGGTGGTCCACGCCGACGTGATGCAAACCGATCTGCGGCAGTGGGGACCGGCTGTCGTCGCAGGGAACCTCCCCTACTACATCACGTCGCCGATTGTGGAACGGGTGCTCGAGAGCGGCTTCGAGCGCGCGGTGTTTCTGGTGCAGAAGGAGGTGGCCCAGCGGATCGCGGCCGCTCCGGGATCTCCCGACTATGGCTACCTGAGCGTGCGGACTGCCTGCCGGGCGACGGCGAAGGTGCTGTTCGGCGTAAAACCCGGAGCTTTCCGTCCGCCGCCTCAAGTGGATTCCGCCGTGGTGCTGCTGGAGCCGCGTCCCGGACCGTTCGCCGACTGCGGGCCGTTTCTCGAGTTCGTGGGCCGGTGTTTCCGGCAAAAGCGCAAGACGCTGCGCAACAACCTGGCGGCGTTTTACGGCAAAGGAGCGATCGAGGAGCAGCCCGAGGCCGGCATGCGCGCCGAGCAACTCACGCTGGAGCAGTTCGCCGCCCTTTACCGGCGGCTCACCGCATGGCAACCCAATTGCACATCGTAGAGTATGACTCTACTGCGTACGTGTGCCCTGGCCAGCGCCGCTGCCGCCATCCTGGCCGCGCAGGAAGGACCGAAGGGGCCGCGCCCCACTCAGATGACGGTGCAGGAAAGAGAGCGCGGGCGCGTGCAAACGCACGGTTCGACCGCGGCGCAAACCGTCTCGGGCGTGCTGGTGGATGCATCGTGCCGCGACCGGACCAATTTGAACCTCCGGCAGAAGCCGGTGACCGACATTGCCGGGCAGAAGGAATCGGACAAGGCGCCGGGTTCTAACACGGCCGGAAGGACGCCGGCCCAGGATTCGTCGGACGAAGCGAGGCAAAGCGCGATCGCCCAGATGGTTCCCGACGCGCTGGCGAGAGAGGAAGATATGACCTGCGCGGTAACCGGCGGCACCACGAATTACGCAATCCTGCTGGACGATGGCCGCCTGCTGAACATGGACCAGGGCGGCAACACCCTGGCGGCGCAGGCCGTGCAATCGACGGCGGCGGGGCGTGCCATGTTGAACGGCGCCGGGCCTGCGTTGAAGCCGCGGGTGAAGGTGCTTGGCCGCGTGGGGGGCGGTGAGATCGTCGTCGAGAAGATCGAGAGCCTCCGATAAACGGGTACGATAGCAGGGTGGAACGACTGTACGACTTACCTCCGGGACCGGACTGCCCCGAAATTGTCCGGATGATCGTGGAGATTCCGAAGAACTCCAGCAACAAGTACGAATACGACGGCGAACTGGGCGTTTTCCGGCTGGACCGGGCCCTGTATTCGCCGCTTCACTACCCCGGGGACTACGGATTTATTCCAGGGACACTGGCCGAGGATCACGATCCGCTGGACGTGCTGGTGCTCGTCGACGAGGCGAGCTACCCCGGAGTGCTGATTGCGGTGCGGCCGGTGGGCCTGCTGGAGATGGTGGACCAGAACGAGCCGGACCAGAAGATTCTGGCGGTGCCGAACCGGAACCCCAGGTTCGACCAGATTCACACGATCGACCAGGTGTTTCCGCACAAGCTGCGCGAGATCGAGCACTTCTTCGCGATATACAAGGAGCTGGAAGAAAAGCGGACGGAGATGCGCGGGTGGCACGGGCCGCGCGAGGCGCGGGACACGATCCGCCGCTGCCGCGAGGCCTATCTCGAAGTGCATCGCGCCGAGTCGCCGAGCCCGGCGGTGGAAGGAACGCTATCATAGATTCCGGGCCCGGCCTGAACGAAATGGACCCTGTGCGCGCACCCTCACGCCGGAAACTGCCAGCGTGGCTTCCCCAAGCCCTGGGATACACCCTTTCCGCGGCGTGCTTATTCTGGGTGCTGCACGGATACCCCATCAATGAGCTGATTCCGACGATCCGGTCGCTCGATTGGAAATGGGTGCTGCTGGGCGTGTCGGCGGACCTGGCGGTTTACGTCTGCCATGCGTGGCGCTGGAACACACTCCTTGGTCCGGTGGCGCGGCTGGGAATCTGGCGGACGGTGCAGTCCGTCTACATCGGACTGTTCGCCAACGAAGTGCTGCCGCTACGCACCGGCGAACTGATCCGCTGCTATCTGCTGGCGCACTGGAACGGGTTGCGGCTGTCGCTCGGTTTCGCGTCGGCGGCGCTCGAACGGATCTTCGACGGCTCTCTGATGGTGGCTGCGTTCCTGGTGACGGCGACGTTTGTGAGGCGCATTCCGGAAGAGCTCGTAGTATTGGTGCAGGTGATTGGCGGGCTGCTTTTGGTGGGCGTGATTCTGCTGCTCTGGATCGTGCTGTGGAAACACCACGCGCATGCGGCAATCAGCGAGAGCCGTTGGGCCGCCACCCTACGTCACGTAATCGAAGGACTGCACCTGATGGGCAATCCGCGCACGCTGCTGGCGACCTTCGGCCTCAGCCTGCTTTACCTCTTCCTCCAGGTGGTGACCTACTGGGCATTGATGAAAGCGTACGGCCTGGACCTGAACTTCTGGGTAGCGGGCGGGGTGCTCACCATCGTCCGCTTCGGCACCGTGATACCGAACGCCCCCGGCAATCTCGGACTGTTTCAGTTCGCCTGCGTGCTGGGGCTGGGTCTCTTCGACGTCGAAAGGAACGACGCGAAGACATTCTCGTTCATCCTGTTTTTCGCGTTGACCCTGCCGCTGTTGCTGGGCGGGGCCGTAGCCACCGCACTCACCGGCCTGAACATTGGAGAATTGCGGGAACGGGCGAGGCGCGGAGCCGCGCTCCACGCCGCCACTCCCGCGGCCGACCGGCAATAGCCGTTCAGATCCTGCCCATTTTTCCGTCGCGGAAGTCATCCACGGCCTGAACCAGTTCTTCCTTGGAGTTCATCACGAACGGACCATAGCGCGCGACCGGTTCACCGATCGGCTCGCCCGCCACCAGCAGGAAACCGAGAGGAGTATCGCCGGTGTTTTGAACCGCGACATCGTCCGCGCTGCGATCGAAGAAGACGACACTATTGGAGCCCGCATCGGACCCTCCGAAGCGGCCGCGGCCCTCGATCGCGTACGCGAAGGCATTGCGCGATTTGGGCACCTCCTGGCGGAACTCCGCGCCTGGCTGCATCGTGACGTGCAGATACAAAATCGGAATCCGGGTCTCGATAACGCCGCGAGTACCCAGGCTCTCGCCGGCGATCACTTTCACCTTCACCGCGCCCGAATCGGACTCAGCCACCGGAATGCGTTCGGAGAGCGTGTCCTGATAGCGCGGCGGGATCATCTTGTCTTTGCGCGGCAGGTTGATCCAGAGCTGATAACCTTGCAGGCGTCCACCATCCCTGACCAGCGACTCGCCGGGAAGCTCGGAATGCACGAGCCCGGAGCCCGCCGTCATCCACTGCACGTCGCCCGGGCGCAGGACGCCGCGGTTGCCCCACGAATCGTGATGTTGCATTTCGCCGCTCAGCAGGTAGGTGACGGTTTCAAAGCCGCGGTGCGGATGGGGCGGGAAGCCGCGGGCGGCGCCGGGCTCCAGGTCCATCGGCCCCATCTGGTCCAGCAGGAGAAAGGGATCGAGATCCATCGCCTCGGACCCGGGAAAGGCCCGGCGCAATTCCACACCATCGCCATCCTGAGTGCTGGGGGCGGTGAAGACTTTGGCGGCGGCTCTGGATTTTGGTTCGGTCATAAAAGTCAGCATCCCTTCTGAAGTATCTTGACTTCAAGATATCTGATGCTAGTATGGGGAAAAAGGATTCCAGATGCCAACCAGCGGCGTGCACTTGTGGCTGATTCTGTGGAAGGCGTATGAGGCCATGTACGGGCACGCCCTGCGCGACATTCAGAGGCTGGGCCTCGGCTTCAGCGACTTCGCGGTGCTCGAACTGCTGCTGCATAAAGGCCCGACGCCGGTGAACACGATCGGCAGCAAAGTGGGGCTGACGAGCGGTTCCATCACGGCGGCGGTCGACCGGCTCGAACGGAAGGGGATGGTGGAGCGCCGGGACGATCCGGCCGATCGAAGGTCGCGGATCGTGCACCTGACCGGGACGGGAAAGAAGCTCATCTCCTGTGCCTTCGCCGAGCATGCCAAAGCCATGGAGCAGGCGGTGGAAGCTCTTTCGCCGGAGGAGCGGGACATGGCCGCGGCGCTGCTAAGGAAGTTGGGGCGGGGCGCGGCAGCGCGTCTCGGCGAATGCGCGCCGCGGGCTAGAATCGAGGAACGGTGACCTTCATGCGGAACAGCGGTTGGTTCAAAACGATCGGGTTCGTTCTGGCGATTGCGGCGGCTTCTTTCGGGTTCCAGAACCGCGAGGCGGCGCGCTGGGAGCAACAGGCGCGGAACATCGACATCGTGCGGGACGATTGGGGCATCGCCCACGTCCACGGCAAAACCGATGCCGACGCGGTTTTCGGAATGGTGTACGCGCAGGCCGAAGACGATTTCAACCGCGTGGAAACCAACTACATCAATGCCATGGGCCGCCTAGCCGAGGCGGAGGGCGAGTCGCGGGCGATTCAGGATCTGCGCATGAAACTGTTCATCGATCCGGAGGCGCTGAAGAAGGACTATGCGGCCAGCCCGGCATGGCTGCAACGCCTGATGAACGCTTTTGCCGACGGGCTGAATTACTATCTGGCCAAACACCCCGAGGTCAAGCCGCGAGTGATCCAACGGTTCGAGCCGTGGATGGCGCTGAGTTTCACGGAAGGATCCATCGGCGGCGATATCGAGCGGGTGAATCTCAACCAGCTTCAGCAGTTTTACGGCAAAACCGCGGCGGCATACGCCGCACCCGCAGAGGGCCCGGCGCCGGAGCCGAGGGGTTCGAACGGCATCGCTGTCGGCCCGGCGAACACGGCCTCGCACAACGCCCTGCTGCTGATCAATCCGCACACTTCCTTCTTCTTCCGCTCGGAATTGCAGATGTCGAGCGACGAAGGGGTGAACGCCTACGGCGCCGCCACGTGGGGGCAGTTTTTCATCTACCAGGGCTTCAACGACCGTGCCGGCTGGATGCACACGTCGAGCGGTGTGGATGCGATCGACGAATACCTGGAGACGGTGGAGAAGCGGGGCGACCGCTACTTCTATAAGTACGGTTCCGGGCAGCGTCCGACGATCGTGTCGGAAATCCGCGTGCCGTACAAGACCGATCGAGGAATGGCCGAAAAGAAGTTCACCGTGTATCGCACGCATCACGGTCCGATCGTTCGCGAGGCCAACGGAAAGTGGGTGGCGGTGCGCCTGATGCAGGAGCCCATCAAAGCGCTGGAACAGTCCTACCTGCGCACGAAGGCGAAGAATTACAAAGAATTCCGGAAGACCATGGACCTGCTTGCGAACTCGTCCAACAACACGATCTTCGCCGATGCTGACGGCAACATCGCTTACTTCCACGGCGATTTCATTCCGCGGCGCAACACGAAATTCGATTGGACGCGGCCGGTGGACGGAAGCGATCCGGCCACCGAATGGGAGGGACTGCTTTCGGTGGACGAGATTCCGCAACTGCTCAATCCGAAAACCGGCTGGCTGTACAACTCCAACAACTGGCCATGGTCGGCCGCCGGGGCATCGAGTCCTCGCAGGCAGGACTATCCGGCTTATGTGGAGACGGGCGGCGAATCGGCGCGCGGCCTGCATGCGATCCGCGTGCTGGAGGGTAAGACCGGCTTCACGGTCGACTCGCTGATCGCGGCGGCCTACGATTCGTACCTCACCTGGTTCGACAAGCCGCTGCCGGCGCTGCTGAAAGCGTGGGACGCGGCTCCTGCCGCCGATCCCGTGAAGGCCGGGTTGGCGGAGCAGATCGCGGCGCTGCGGAAATGGGACCATCGCTGGGCTGTAGATTCGGTGCCCACCTCGCTGGCCGTATTCTGGGGCGAGGACGTGCGACGCCGGGTCGCGGGCGATGCCCGGTCGGCCGTCCTTTCGGTGGAAGACTACCTGGGAGAAAAGGCGCCTGCCGCGGCTTTGCTGCAGTCGCTGGCGGAGGCGTCCGACCGTCTTCAGTCCGATTTCGGCACGTGGAAGACGTCCTGGGGCGACATCAATCGCTTTCAGCGCCTAACCGGAGATATCGTTCAACCGTTTCGCGACGACGGACCCAGCATTCCGGTGGGCTTCACCTCAGCCGTCTGGGGGTCTCTGGCGTCGTTCGGGGCGCGCCCGTATCCGGGCACGAAGAAGTGGTATGGAACGAGCGGCAACAGTTTCGTCGCGGTGGTTGAATTCGGAAAAACGGTGAAGGCGCGCGCAGTCACCGCGGGCGGAGAGAGCGGGCATCCATCTTCGCCCCATTTCAACGACCAGGCGCGCCGCTACAGCACCGGAGATTTGCGCGACGTCTATTTTTACCCCGCGCAACTCAAAGGGCACACCGAACGCGAATACCATCCGGGTAATTGACTTACATCGCGGGGCGGCCCGAGTATTCCCGGGCGCGCGTAGCGAGGAAGAACGGCAGGTAACCGCGTCCGCCATGCTCTTCTTCGCGGAGCTCAATCGACGAAAGGCCGATCGGCGCCACGGCGAACCGCCGTCGGCCCACGGCTCCTGGTATGATGGCCTCATTAATTCGGCTTGGCAACAATGTTGGAGGGGATACCCGATGTTTTCACTTGGAAGATCGGTTTGGCTGGGCGCGCTGCTGGTTGTGGCGGTCCATGCGGCGGAACGGCCCCGCATCACGGGTATCGCGAATATCGCGGTGAAAGTGGACAACCTCGAAGAGGCCCGCGGATTTTATTCGGGCGTGGCCGGCATGGCGGAAGCCTTCTCCACCAGGGACCCGGAAGTCAAAGGTGAGCTGGCCTGTTTCAAAGTCAACGACCGGCAGTATGTGGAAGTCTCCCCCACGCTTGCCGATCCGGCGGAAGACCGTTTGATCCGCATCGGTTTCGAGACCAGCGACGCGCGCAAACTGCGCGACTACCTGGCCGAAAGAGGCGTTCAGGTCCCCGCCACCGTGGGCGCCGACTTAAACGGAAACCGCAGTTTCACGGTGAAGGATCCGGACGGCCACTCCGTGCAGTTCGTTCAGTACATGCCGGGCTCCATCCACAGCCGCAACTTCGGCAAGTTTCTTTCGCCCAACCGGGTATCGGACAAGATGATCCATGTCGGCGTGCGGGTGGTGGATCCGGCGAAGTCGGACCGCTTTTACAAGGACATCCTCGGCTTCCGTTTGCAATGGAAGGGCGGGCCCAGGGACGACCGTTTCGAGTGGATCTCGATGATGGTTCCGGACGGGTACGACTGGATCGAATACATGGTGCGCGAGACGCAGCCGACGCCCCAGCAACTGGGCGTGCTGAACCACTACGCGCTGGCGACTGACGACATTCAACATGTGTACAAGACCGTGATGGAACGAGGGTACAAGCCGCCGCGCGAACCGGCCATCGCGCGCGACGGCCGCTGGCTGCTGCAACTCTACGACAAGAACTTCACCCGGACGGAGATGATGGTGCGGAAGCCGGTTGAGACTCCGTGCTGCTCGCCGAATCTCGACGATTACAAATAGGCCCCCAAAATGATGTTCAGGATGCTGGTTGCCGCTACGCTCCTGGTGCTGCCGCTGAGCGGGCAGTTCTCCGGGCGAGTGACCGGAACAGTGGTAGACGCTTCGGGCGCACCCGTACCCGGCGCTACCGTGGAACTCTACCTGGCGGGAGGCGCCAAGCCGCTGCTGACCTCCCAGACTTCCACCGATGGAGCCTACCATTTCATCGCGGTGCGGCCGGCCGACTACGACCTGATCGTGGTCGCGACGGGCTTCATGAAAACGACGCTTCGCAGGCTGGTTGTGGATGCCGCGCGCGAGACCTCGGTTCCCGGCATCAAGCTGCAATTGCCGGTGGTTGCGCAAACGGTGGAGGTCACAGCGGACACCGCGGGTGTGGAGACGGCCAATTCCGAGATTTCGGGCACCATCGGCACATCCGAAATCCGGCGGCTGCCTATTCTGGACCGGGACCCGCTCGGGGTGCTGCAAACGCAACCCGGCGTCGTGTACAACGGCAACTCGTTGACCGTGATCGACGGACTGCGCACTTCGTACTCTTCGGTCACGCTCGACGGCATCAATATTCAGGACAATTACCTGCGCGATAATGCCCTGGATTACACGCCGAACAAACTGCTGCTGGGCCAGGCTCGCCAGATGACGCTGGTCTCGTCCAACGCCAGTTCCGCCTCTTACGGCGGCGCGACCGAGACCGCCTTCTCCACGCCTTCGGGCACGAACCAGGTGCATGGCGAAGGGCTCTGGTATAACCGCAACAGTTTCTTTTCCGCCAACGACTGATTCAACAATCGATCCGGCACGGAAAGGCCGCGGCTGAACCAGAACCAGTTGGGCGTCTCGCTCGGGGGACCGATCCTCAAGGACAAGCTCTTTTATTACACGAACTACGAAGCGGTGAGGGCTCGCCAGCAGGTCCCGGTGGACACGCTGGTACTTACGGCACGCCCGCGCCGGGTATTTCACTTACCTGAACGGCGCGACGCCGCGGGAAGTCAACCTGCTCGCGCTCAGAAATCTGAGCGGGGTCGATCCAACGATGCAGAAGCTTCTGGACCAGGTGCCGCTGGCGGATAAGATCAACAACGGAGACATCGGCGACGGCCGAAATGTTAGCGGGTACCGCTTCAACCAGCGCAACAACGAAACGCGCGACAACGTTACCGGCAAGATCGACTACAACCTGTCGCCGCGCCACGTGCTGACGGGTTCGTATTTGTGGAACCGGCAGGATTCCGACCGGCCGGATGCCGAAAACGACTTCTCGGCAATTCCCAAGGTTTACAATCCGACGCACGCCCACCTGATTTCCGCGTCCTGGCGATGGACTCCGTCGGGTACGCTGACTAATGAATTCCGCGCCGGATTCAATTTGACTTACGGCTATTTCAATAGTTTCCAGGATTTCGGCCCGTACCTGCTGACCGGGACGATCTTCTCGAACCCGGTAAACGAATTTCAGACTCAGGGCCGTACCACGAACACCTACGTGTTCTCCGACGATGCGGCCTGGCAGCACGGAGCCCTCTACCTGCAGTTCGGGTTTCACGCCCAGAAAGTACGCGTCCGCTCGTATGACGAGGCGGGAACCGTGCCCACTTACAGCCTGGGAATGACATCCAATCCTCTGGCCCTGACACGAGCGAACCTGCAGGGCGCGGGCACCAGCGACATTGCCACAGCCAACGCTTTGCTGGCGACGCTGGGCGGATTCGTGGATGGTTACAGCCAGGTCTTCAACATTACCAGCCGCAGTTCCGGCTATGTGCCCGGCGCGCCCTACCTGCGCCATCTGCGCTATGGCGACTATCCGCTTTACGTACAGGATAAGTGGCGTATCGCCAGCCGCCTCACTTTGACTTTGGGACTCAAATGGGAGATACCTGGGATCGGCGACGAGCGCGACGCGCTGGAATTGATGCCGGTCGTTCAAGGCTCGATTCAGGACACGCTGCTTTCCGACGCCACGCTGGACTGGATCGGCGGGGCAGTGGGGCGTCCCTGGTACCATCGCTCCTGGAGCAGTTTCTCGCCGAATTTCGGCTTCGCCTGGGACGTATTCGGCGATGGCCGCACCGCCATTCGCGGCGGCTATTCGATCTCGCGAGTCAACGACCAGGAACTGGCGGCGCCAGAGAACATGCTGTTCGCGAATCCGGCGATTCAGGGCCTGTCGTCCGGCATCGGCATCAATGAGCGCCTCTCGACCGGCCTCAGCCCGATTCCCGCGCCGTCGTTTCAGGTGCCGATGAAGGTCTCCGACGAGTACGCCTTGAACCCGTTCAACACCCTGGGCATCGTCGATCCGAATCTGAAACGGCCATATGTTCAGCAGTATTCTTTCGGTATCCAACACGACTTCAAGGGAACGGTTTTCGAGGCGCGCTACGTAGGCAATCACGCCGTCGGCTCCTATCGCGCGTTCGATTACAACCAGGTGCAGATCAAGGAGAACGGATTCCTCGACGACTTTCGCCGCGCGCAGAGTAACGGCGACCTTGCTTACGCTTTGACGGGAAACTACAATCCGCAATTCAATCCGGGCATTCCGGGCAGTGTGCCGCTGCAAGTCTTCCCGTTGCTCGCCACGGGCGGCGAGTTGCGCGGCGGGGACGTTCTGAATTCTGCCTCCTCAGCAGAATCTGTGGGGGGATTGTGGTTCCGGGAGCCGCCCCAGGTTGTGATAAAGGGCAATTTCCATCGCGTTGAAGGTGCGAAAGCCGTAGGATCGTCTGGTGACTACTCGGATCTTGTTGTTGAGGCCCTCAACAGCACCGTTGGAGATTTCTCCTCTGGCGCGAAACCAATTCAGTATCAGCGGCTCATGGGCGCGCAGCATCCGGGCCACCTTTTTCATCGGTTCCAGACGGCTCCGCATGGCCCGGAAACACCAATAGTCAAGAAAGGCTCCGGCCCACATCTCGGATTTGTACTTCCAGAAATGGGAGAAGGTCTCCTTTAAGTCCCAGGCCCGTGCGGTGGCCAGTTTGCTGGCAAGCAGGGCATTCAGCTTTTGCCTGGCTCGCCCGCGCACCCGGCCGCCGCGGCGTAGCAGGGGCCAGCGCAAATGCTTGAGCTGCTGCGCTGCTTTCTTGCTTTTGATTCCCAGGCGCGTGCTCTCGGCGCGGCGCGGCGCACCTGATCTACCGCCTGATTCAAATGGCTCGTGATATGGAATCGGTCCAGCACGTGCAAAGCCTGACCGGCCTCGGCTGCGATGACTTTCAAGTAAGGCTTCCACATGTCACTGCACACAAAACGCAGCCCTTCGGCGACCCCCGGCCCCAATGCCTTCAGGCCTCGCCGCAGGGTTGCCTGCGAACGCCGGCGTCCCACCCATAGCAAACGCCGGCAGCCGGCGTCGATTTGGTAGATCACCGTCAAGAAGTTGTCTGCTTTCAAGCCGTGTCCCCAATGGATTTCGTCCACACCGATGGAGTCGACACCGTGCAGTTGGCGCTGCGCCAAGCCCCACTCGACAAACCACTCCACTGACCGATACACCGCCTCCCAACTGGTCTGGAACGCTCGCGCCGTTTCCCGCCAACTCAACCGTCGCGCCCAGCGCGCTAAAAATCCCATCATGGCGCAGGTCACCGGACGCTTGCCGTCGCTCCACGGAATGTGCTCGACTACAACCCCGTGTTCGGCACACTCTACTCTCCGTGGAGCGTAGCAAAAATAGGTGGCGATCCCCCACAAAGGCACGAAGAGCCAGCGCCGCTGGGGCAAGCAGTCATAGCCCGGGGCCGGTTTCTGGCAACGCGAACAGCGCCTGCGTATGCCCGCGTGTGGCTCTACCGTGATCTCGATCGACGGCGGCCCCTCCGGGCCGCCAAGCATGCGGACCCCTTGGTATACGAACCCTACGAATCGTTGCACCTGATTCAAGATGGTCTTAACCTGTAGTTGAATGGCTGATCTCCTCTGTGGCCGATGAGTCTCGGTCTCTTCAACTGCAGATTAATCCAAGCTGCTGGAGATCAGCTATTCGCCCAGCGCCAGTTCAGGCCTCTGTTCCGTCTCCTTTTAACGCGTCCTGATCGCCAGACCAGGGGCGGGCGCAGAATGCTTCTTGTCTTTCCTTCTCAGAAAGTTCTTGTTTTGGTTTCAGCAGGAACTCCCGTCGGACGCAGAAGGTCCGCTCCCGCCGATTCCCCCGCAAATCTTCCCAATCCTACCCACAGATTCTGCTATAGAGCCTGAATTATCTGCAGACAGGGCAGGTTGGGGAACTTGCCAACTATTATCAGACCAACGGCATCAACGGCCCGGTCCAGTTCTACAGGAATCCGTACGCTCTCGGCGCCGATGTAATTACGAACTATTCCCATTCCACTTACAACTCGCTCCAGGTGGAGGCGCGGCACCGCTTCAGCCGCGGCCTGAGTCTGGATGCCAATTACACGTTTTCGAAGGTGCTCAGCGATGCGGACGGCGACTTACAGACTCGGTTTCAGGCTTTTCTGGACGTCGACAATCCGAAACTGGAACGCGCGCGCGCCAATTTCGATTTGAATCACATGATCAAAGCGAACGGCGTTTTCGACCTTCCGTGGGGCCGCACCGGTGCGATGCATAACAGGATTCTCGACCTGGCGATCGGGGACTGGGCGCTCGGAGGCACGATGGTTTGGCAGTCGGGGGCGCCGTTCTCCATTCTGTCCGGCCTGGCCACCCTGAACCGCGACGCGCGGTCCTATTACAACACCGCAAGGACGTCCCTGACTATGAGCGAATTGGCCGACGTGGTGAAGTTCCAGATGACCGGCAACGGGCCGACGATGGTTGCCGCCACAGCCATCAACCCCAACGACACAACCGGCGTGAGTGTCTATGGCGAGCCGGCATTTCAAGGCCAGGTTTTCTACAATCCGGACGCGGGGTCGCTCGGCACGTTGCAGCGCCGCCAGTTTTCGGGGCCGTGGACATTCAATATGGATTTGAGCCTGATGAAAAATTTCCGGCTGTCGGAAAAGCATTCCATCGAGTTTCGGGGCGACGCGTTCAACATATTGAACCATGCCACGTTCTGGTCCGGGGACCAGAACATCAATGCAAGCGACTTCGGCGCGATCGTGTCCACGTTCTTCCCGTCCCGCATCCTGCAATTCGGCGTGGACTATCGTTTCTGATGGATGCCGGGGGCTGTACTCCGAAATTACATAAGTCTTACAATACACAACTCTACGCCTTGGTAGGTTGGGACTAGAGACCCAATCTGGAGTTGCTGTTTGGCCACCGAAATCTACTACTTTAATCACCGTACCGGACTGAACTGGTTCACTACCCTCGTTCTTGTGGTGCTCCACATTGGCGCCGTCGCCGCGCTATTCACGTTTTCCTGGTTCAATCTCGCCGCAGCGTTGATTTTGTATTGCGCCTGCACCGGGCTAGGTATCAGCATGGGATACCACCGGCTTCACACGCACCGGTCTTACAAAGTCCCACGCTGGCTGGAATACTTCTTCGCGGTCTGCGGAGCGTTGACGCTGGAAGGAGGGCCGATTTTCTGGGTGGCCGTGCACCGCGTGCACCATCAGCTTTCGGACCAGCCGGGCGACCCGCACTCGCCGCGCGACGGGGCTTTCTGGTCGCATATGGGCTGGATCCTGTTCGGCGAAACCAATCACAACAACACGCGGATGATGTCCAAGTACGCGCCGGATCTCGCCCGGCACCCCTTCTACGTGTGGCTGAACAACTATCATTGGGTGCCGATCGTGGCGCTCACTGTGCTGCTCTACGCGTTGGGCGGCCTTTCGCTGGTGCTGTGGGGCATCTGCCTGCGCGTGATTGTGGGTCTTCACGTTACCTGGGCAGTGAACTCCGCCACTCATATGTTCGGCGTGCGCCGCTTCGAAACGCGCGACGATTCGCGCAACACCTGGTGGGTCGCCATTTTCTCTTTCGGGGAAGGCTGGCACAACAACCATCATGCCCATCCTACTTCCGCGCGTCACGGGCTGGCTTGGTATGAGTTCGATCCCTCGTGGCTGCTGATCAAACTGCTGCGCGCGGTAGGACTTGCCAGAGCGATTCACGCGGCGAGTGTGGACAGCGGCCTGGCCGACAAGAAGGCTGCGTAAGCAGGGATTCCCGATTCGCGCCGGATCTCGCCCGGAACCCCTTCCACGTGTGGCTGAACAACTATCATTGGGTGCCGATCGTGGCGCTCACGGCGTTGCGCGCCGCTTCGAAACGCGCGACGATTCGCGCAACACCTGGTCGGCCGCCATTTTCTCGTTTTGGGAAGGCTGGCACAACAACCATCACGCCCACCCAACTTCCGCGCGTCACGGGCTGGCCTGGTATGAGTTCGATCCCTCGTGGCTGCTGATCAAGCTGGTGCGCGCGGTAGGACTTGCCAGAGCGATTCACCCAGCGAGCGTGGACAGCGGCCTGGCCGACAAAAAGGCTGCGTAAGCAGGATTCCCGCAGGTTCGCTGTAACCGTTTTCGGGTTGAACGTCACAATGGTGCGCTGTCTGCACCGCGAAACGGCGGAGGCGGAACATGCGCTGGAGTGCGATTGTCCTGCTCGCCACCCTGGCAGCTACGGGATGCAGCCGCAAAGAGGCCTTACGGCCGGGGCAGCAACTCAGTGGACTGTTTTTGATCTGGCAAAACGGCAGAGCCGGCTATGTGGACAAAGATGGCAACCTCAAGATCCCGCCGCAATTCGCCAACGCCGGAACGTTCTCCGACGGCTTGGCGGTAGTTTCGGCAGGCGGCCGTGCCGGATATATCGACGAGCACGGAAAATTCGCCGTGAATCCGCAGTTCGACGCCGGGGCGCCATTCAGTGAAGGGCTCGCGGCGGTGCGAATGGCCAACTCCTGGGGGTTCATCGACAAGCACGGCAAGATAGCGATCCAGCCCCAATTCCGCGTGCCGCCGAACATGACGGCGCAATTCTCGAACGGCCTCGCGGCCGTCATTCCCGGACAGGCCACACAGGTAGGATTCATCGACAAGCACGGCAAAATGGCGATTGCGCCGCAGTTCGACTTCGCCTTGCCTTTTTCCGAAGGCCTGGCGCTAGTCGGCACGAGCGGGCGCTACGGCTATATCGATACGCACGGTAAGATCGCCATCAAACCGCAGTTCGACGACGCCAGCAGTTTCTACGAGGGCCGCGCGGCAGTTCGCCTCGGGGGCAGATGGGGTTACATCGATCGTAGCGGTAAGATCGTGGTCAAACCGCAGTTCGATGCGGCGCGCGCGTACTCGGACGGCTTGGCGCTGGTGGCGCGGAGCGGTAGGATCGGTTTCATCGACAAAGGTGGCAAGATGGTCGTGAAGCCGCAGTTCGACGGCGCGAACGACTTTGCCGGCGGCCGCGCACCGGTGCGGTTGGGAGAGCATTGGGGGTACATCGATAAGAGCGGGAAGCTGGTGATCGACCCTCGATTCGACAACGCTCGTCCGTTTTCGCTGAATCTGGCTCCTGTGCAGCTCGGTTCGGCGTGGGGATACGTGAACAAAGACGGAAAACTGGTTTGGAATCCATCCGTATGACGATAAAAAAATTGAAATTCGCTTGGAAGTACAGGAAACCCCTGTGGCGGTATCGCAAACTGATCCGTCATCGCAGGGAAATCGCGTGGAGCGCTGCCGCCGGATTGGCGATGACCGGCGCGGGAATCTTCATGTGGCGAAACCGCATCCAACAGGTGGATGCCCAACGAGGATAAGCCCGCCCGCAATGCAGCTGCGGGTAGTATCGGTACGGTCCGCGTCTTCGGCGTGCCGGTAAGGCTTCATTTCACGTTTCTTCTCCTGCTGGTGTTCCTGCTGTTTATCGGCGTCGGCGCCAAACAGTCGGGAGCGACCACAGCGTTGTATATCCTCGCCCTGTTCGGCTCCGTGATCCTGCACGAGCTTGGGCATGCGCTGGTGGCGCGCCGCTTCGGCATCCGCACCAGCGAGATCGTAATGTATCCCATCGGCGGCATGTCGCGGCTGGAGCGGGAGCCCAAGGCGCACGAAGAATTGTGGATTGCGATCGCTGGTCCCCTGGTGAATCTGATCATCGCGGGGATTCTGTTCGGCTGGCTTGCGATGGCGGGAGGGCTGGTAATGCCGGACCAACTGCGGGAGCCCACCGACGCCAACCTGGCCGAGCGAATTGCCATCGGCAATCTGGTGCTGTTCGTGTTCAACCTGCTGCCCGCTTATCCCATGGACGGTGGGCGGGTCTTGCGCGGCGTGCTGGCGCTGCGGCGGCCTCAGGAAGAGGCGACCCGCATCGCTGCCGGGGCTGGTCAGATGCTGGCGATCGTCATGGGCCTGGCGGGGCTTCTGGGGGGCAACTTCCTGTTGGTCTTCATTGCGATGTTCGTGTACCTGGGGGCTTTCCAGGAGGGAGCGGCGGCCCGCGGACGCATTCTGACTACCGGACATCCGGTGGAGGCGGCCATGATCACGGACTTTCGCACGCTCACCCACGGCCAGTCGATTCGCGATGCGGGCAACCTGCTGCTGGCCACTTCGCAACACGATTTTCCGGTCGTGGTGGGGGAGCAGGTGGTGGGGCTGCTGACGCGCTCGGCGCTCGTGCGCGCGATGGTCACGGAAGGTCCGGATGCGTATGTCGCCGGAGCCATGACCCGCGATTTTCTGCGCGTGCCGCCGGGTACGCCCCTCAACCAGGCTTTCGGGATGGTTTCCGGACCGCAAGGCTGCGCCTTGGTGATCGACGACGAAGGCCACCTCCGCGGCATGGTCACTTCGGAAAATCTATCCGAATTCATCCTGCTCCAACAGGCATCCTCGGCGCAGGCCAAAGTACACGCCTGATGCCGCACCGGGTAGTGATTATCGGCGGCGGCTTCGGGGGGCTTTATGCCGCCAAGGAACTGGGGCGCGTGCCGGTAGATCTCACTCTGATCGACCGCCGGAATTTTCACCTGTTTCAGCCCCTTCTCTACCAGGTCGCGACGGGGGCTCTTTCTCCCGGCGAGATAGCGTCTCCGCTGCGCCACGTGCTACGAAACCATCGAAATACCCGGGTTCTTCTCGCGGACGTCAAGGATATCGACGTGGAACGGCGCCTGGTGCGGATGGAGGACGGTGAGGCCGGTTACGACACGCTCATCGTTGCCACCGGGGCGACGCATCATTACTTCGGTCACGACGAATGGGCGCGGCTGGCGCCGGGGCTCAAGACCATCGAGGATGCGACCGACATCCGCGGCCGCGTTTTGATGGCGTTCGAACACGCGGAGCGGGAGCCGGACGCGGACCGGCGTCGCGCGTGGTTGACCTTTGTCATCGTGGGCGCCGGGCCGACGGGCGTCGAACTGGCCGGGGCGCTGGGCGAAATTGCCAATGACACGCTGCGGCACGATTTCCGCCACATCAATCCGGCCGAAGCGCAGATCCTCCTGGTGGAAGGCTTGGACCGCGTGCTTCCGCCGTTTCCCGACGATCTGTCCGCGAAAGCCGAAAAACAATTGCTGCGTCTGGGCGTGCGGCCGAAGACCGGCGCCATGGTGACCAGCATCGACGCGGAAAGCGTGACGGTCGGGATTTCGGGCCGCGAAGAACGCATTCCGGCGCGTACAGTGATCTGGGCGGCCGGCGTACGCGCCTCGAAGATGGGGCGGGTGCTGGCGGAACGGGCAGGCGCGCCGCTCGACAAGGTGGGGCGCGTCATTGTGGAGCCGGACCTGAGCGTCCCGGGGCATCCCGAAATCCGAGTCATCGGCGACCTGGCCACCTTCACCCATCAGGGGGAGAAGCCGCTGCCCGGGGTGGCGCCGGTGGCCATGCAGCAGGGGCGGTATGTCGCACGGTCGATTGCCGCTCAACTGCGCGGAGAGAAAACCGGTGCCTTCCGCTACGTGGACAAGGGCAATGTGGCCACAATCGGGCGCAACAAGGCGGTGGCGGTGATCGCCGGTTTGCACATCAGCGGATTTCCGGCATGGTTCCTCTGGGTGTTCGTGCATCTCATGTACCTGGTGGAGTTCGAAAACCGTTTGCTGGTGCTGATCGAGTGGGTTTACAACTACATCACGCGCAATCGCGGCGCGCGGCTGATCACCGCCGGCCGCGGATGAGACGCGCGGATTCAGCACCCTTGCGCCGCGCAACCATCCTGTAATAATGAGGACGTGAGGAGACTCTCCTTCGGCCTCGCGCTGGCATGCGCGGCATGGGCCCAGACCCCGGCTTTCGAGGTCGCGAGCGTTAAAATTTCCGAACCGATTACACCGGCCTTGGTGCAGTCCGGCCGGGCACAGATCGGCGTCACGATCGACGCGATGAATGTGCGTATCACCAAATTCTCACTTTTCGATTTGACTACTCTCGCCTACCAGGTGAAACCTCACCAGGTCACCGGTCCGGGCTGGATGGCCACCGAGCGGTACGATATACAGGCCAAACTTCCGGAGGGCGGCAAGCGCGGGCAGGTGCCCGCGATGCTGCAAACGCTGCTGGCCGAGCGTTTCGGCATGCAGGTCCACCGCGAGACCCGCGAATTCAACGTCTACGCACTGGTTGTGGCGAAGGATGGCCCAAACCTGAAAGCAGCCGCCGCGGGCGAAGATCCGACTGCCCCTCCGGCCGGCCAACTTCGCGGCGGAGTGGCGCTGGGGCGGGGCGGAGCCATGGTCTCAATCGGGCCCAACGGCACGTCCCGGACCACGCCCGGGGCGAATGGCAACCTCCACGTGGAATCGAAGAAGATTACGATGGCGGCATTCGCCAACTACATTGGCCGGTATTACGACAGGCCCGTTGTCGATATGACCGGCCTCTCGGACAGCTACGACCTGGAATTCGATGTCTCGGGAGAGGAGTTGCGGGCGGGCGCACGGGCGCATGGGGTGATCGTCCCTAACCGGCGCGCGGATGGCTCGCCGGCCGAGGAGGCGCCAGAGCCTTCCGGCGTGTCGCTGGCCGCATCGATCAAAAAGCTGGGCCTCAGAATCGAAAGCCGTAAGGCCCCCGCCGAAGTGATCGTTGTCGATAAGGTGGAAAAAATACCCACCGAGAACTAAGGTCCGCCGCAACTCGGCGGCACGGGCTGTTCCCGGCGTACCAGGCTGGCCTTGCCGGAAATCAGATCTAAATCGCCGGCCCTGCGTGCCGTCCAGGAGATGTCGAGCGAACGACATCCCTTAAGATGCAGGGTTACCTCTCCGGCCGCGCCGCCCGGCCCGCGCCACGGAAGGACGGCCTCGCTTCCCCGGGGCGGCGGACCGGAAAAATCGAAAGAAACGGCCGGCGAGATCGCTTGGTCGGAGACTCTGTACCGGGCACGATACCTCCCGTGCAAACCTGCAGCATCTTCCGTCAGGTGGAGTTCGATAAACTCGGGGGGGTAAAGCCCGGGCCGGTCATTGTGAGCCGCTGGCAGGAAGAACCAGTTGCCGGAGAAAGGCGGAGGAGGCTCCGATAACGATAAGCGCAGCGGTGAGGCTGGCGGCAGCAGTTCGCCCGCGGACGGAGGCTCCGGCAGGATCAGGTCCGGCGGGGTGCGCCCGGACGGGAGAGGTGGGGGCGGAGATTCCTTCCGGCCGTCGGCAACCTTTGCTGTTTTTTTCCGTTTTCGGGCTCGGGCTACAACGGTGCTTTCCGGCGGTGCGGCCGATTGCTGCGCCAGCACCGGAGCAGGCTCGGTTCGGGTACGCTCGGGTGCGAAGAGATAGGCAAGGCTGACCAGCAGAATCAGGCCCAGGGCAGGCCAGAACCACTCCGGCGCACCGGTTCGCTTCGGCCGCCATGGATTCATCTGCTGCTGCGGCGCGGTCTCCAGGCTGCGATCGTATTCTCGCCGCCGTTTCGGGTGGGTCAGGACGGCCAGAATGCCGTTGAGTCGCTTCGTCTGGATCTCGGCGAGCCGGCGGGAGGCCGCGTCCCGGCAATGATCCGGGTGCAGCAGGCGAACCAGCCGTTTGTATGACTGGCGAACCTCCTCGATCGACGCTGTCCGGCTCAAGCCCAGTTCTTCGTAGTGATCCATCATCCTTGCTGCCCCGCTCTCCGGCAAGCCAATGCCGCTCCGGCGAAAAGCGAAATCCATGTCCCCAGAGCCGAACGCTGCTTCATCGGATAGTGCACCGAGGCATGCAGCATGACGGCAACGGTTCCTGCTCCCGTATATCGACTGGAACGCAGGTTTCCATAAGAGCCCGGCGAAAAGGAGACAGTAATGCGAGACGCGGCTGGGTTCCAGTGATGCAAGTCGATCGGACAAAAATTATCTGCACAGTCTCACGAATTTCCCCGTTCCGCCGATAAAACAAGCAGCTATGAACAACACGCGAACTACATTTGGACGACTTGGACGAGCGGTCTTGGCGCTGGTGGGGGCGGCGGGGCTAAGTTGGGCTGCAGGAGCCGCAATTGGAATGGCCGTCGCAGACGGTCACTTTAAGGTTGACGGCGCCAGTGTGAGTGGCAGTTCGACGATTTTCGAAGGAAGCACGGTCAGCACTGGCAGCGCCGTTTCGCAGTTGCAGATCGGGGGCGGTGTGCGGATGCGGCTGGGCGCCCGGACCAAGGCCCAAATCTACGGCAGCAGGCTGGTTCTCCAGTCTGGCGATGGCCAGTTGGAGGGAGGAACGGGCTATGAGGTGGAGGCGCAGACCTTACGAATCGCGCCCGCAGCGGCGGGTACGATAGCTCGCATCCGGTTGGAGCCTGGCCGACGAGTGACTGTGGCCGCGTTGCGAGGCGGCGTGCAGGTGGCCAACGCAGCTGGTGTCGTGGTGGCGAATATCGAGGGCGGACGCAGCCTTGATTTCGAGCCGCAGGAAGCCGGCGCAGCGGCGCCCACACGTGCGGCTGGCTGCCTGGTCGAGAAGCAGGGCCGATTTTTGCTGGCCGAACAGGTGACCAATGTCGTTCTCGAGGTGCGGGGCGAAAATCTCGCGGGTGAGTTGGGCAATCGTGTCGAAATCATCGGGACTGCGGAGAACCGGACTCCCGCGCCTCCGGCGTCCCAGTCGGTTCAGGTGGCGGGCGTTAAGCGGATCTCCAGGGGCGGTTGCGCGACGTCCGCTAAGAAACTAGGCGCGGCAGCGGCGGAGGTGGGCACTACGGGCGCGACCACCGGCGGCAAGGGTGCTGCGGCGGCTGGAGCTGGCGCGTCGTCCGGCTCGACAGCGACGATAGTGGTCATCGGCGGAGTGGCGGCAGCGGCAACGGTGGGCGGGCTGGCTGCGGTTGGCGGGTTGCCCGGACAGGGCGAACAGCCTGCCTCAGTAAGCCGGTAGCGTTTCCTTTGGCGTGTTGTCTCGGGCCCCGAAGTTTGGGGCCCTTTTTTTGTTTCGAGTGCCCACCTGCATTCAACTCCCACCAGAACATTCTTAGCGCGTTCCTCACTCCCAAACGTCATTTCGTACGTACCGGCGTCGTGCCGAATTCTACCTACAGGATTTCGCGAAACCGACGATAGTTCTGTTGGATCGCAAGCCCGAAAGAAAAGCCATGAATAAGATTTGCAGCCTCGTCGTTGCCTGCGTGTTGCCCCTGGTTGGCCAAACGCAGGCTGTTCCCAATCTCCCAGCTCAGAAGATCGGCCCTCGCGACCTGGTCGCAGTACAGGTATACGGATCGCCGGAATTGAGCCGCACCGTGCGCGTGAGCACCGAAGGTCTGGTTCGCCTGCCGATGCTGAAACAGGCAATCAAAGCCGTGGGGATGATGCCCGAAGAACTGGAAGCCGCGGTCGGTCTGGCGCTGGCCGAAGAAGGTCTCATCGTTCAGCCCTACGTCACCGTAACCGTTGCCGAATACGCCAGCCATCCGATCAGCGTGGCCGGCGCGGTCAAGGCCCCGACCACGTTTCAAGCCAGTTCCCCGGTGACGCTACTCGAGGCTGTGACCCGCGCCGGTGGCCTCACCGCCGCGGCCGGTTCGGAGATCCTGATCAGCAAGTCGCAACCTGGACCGGATGGCACCCAAACAACCCTCACCCAACGAATTGCCGTGCGTGCCCTGATCGACGCGGCGGATCCCGAAGCAAATCTCACGCTCACCGGCGGCGAAGAGGTCCGGGTTCCGGAGGCCGGCAGGGTCTTCGTCGTAGGAAATGTGAAACGTCCCGGGGTTTTTCCGGTCCAGGACAGCGCCGAGACGAGTGTGCTCAAGGTACTGGCGCTGGCAGAGGGACTGGCGCCTTTTGCCGGTAAGGAAGCCTACATCTACCGGCGCGAAGCCACGGGTAAGCGCAATGAAATCCGCGTGCCGCTTGCCGACATCATGAAGCGCAAGGCGGGAGATACTCCGCTGCTCGCCGATGATGTCCTCTACGTCCCCGACAATCACGGGCGGCGTCTCGGGTTCGCGGCGCTCGAAAAGATCCTGGCTTTCGGTTCAACCGCCGGGGCGACTGCCCTGATTTACGGTCAGATTCGGTAACTTCTCATGACAGAAAACAACCTGATCCCCATGCTGCCTCGTTCGGAGGGTTCCTCGGAAAGGACCCTACCCGTTCCAGCCGACTTCTACCGGACGACAGGCCCGACACCGGAGATGGAGACTTCGGAACCGTCGGTTCCGACTTCTCATTACTTCTGGGTCTTGCGCCGCGCCTGGTGGAAGATACTCTTGTTCGTGGCTTGTTCGGTAGCCGCCGCGGTCGTGATTTCCTCGCGGCTGATTCCCGTGTACGAATCCACCGCCACGGTAGATATCGACCGGCAGATGCCAAGTGCAATCATCGGTCAGGAAGCGACCCGGACGGTCACGAACGACTCGGACCAGTTTCTGGCAACGCAGGCCAAACTGGTTCAATCCGACTCGGTGCTTCGCCCGGTGGCTCAGCAGTACAACCTCTTCGATACCGAACCTGCTGCCGGCGCGCCAGATTCAAAAGACGCGCCCGTACTGCTTAAGCAACTGAAGGTAAGCCGCCCTCCCAATACGTACCTGTTGCTCATCAGCTATCGCTCCGCCAATCCGAAGCTGGCGGCCAACGTGGCCAACGGAATTGCGCGCTCCTACCTGGAGCACACGTATAACATCCGCTACCGCTCTTCAGCCAGTCTGTCCGCGTTCATGGAACGGCAACTCGAGGAGCTGAAGGCGAAAATGGAGCGGTCGGGCGGCGCCCTGGCGCAATTCGAACGGGAGTTGAACGTCATCGATCCCCAGGAGAAGACCAGCATCATCTCGGCACGCCTGCTCCAGCTCAACAGTGAATACACTAACGCTCAGGCGGATCGCGTGCGGAAGGAAGCGGGGTACCGGTCGATCGCCGCGGGCACCCTGGAGGCCGCTCAGGTTTCGACACAGGGCGACGCACTCAAGCGGCTTTCCGAACGGCTCGATGAAGCGAATCAGAAGCTCGCGGAGGTGAGGGAGCACTACGGCCCGAACCATCCTGAGTTCCGCAAAGCCGCGGCGCAGGTCGCGGAACTGCAGAAGCAGGTGATCAATGGCAGGCAGAACATCGGCCAGCGGGTGGAGGTCGAATACCGGGAAGCTTTGAATCGGGAGGCAATGCTGGAGAAAGCCGTGGCCGAGACGAAGAAGGAATTCGACCGCCTGAATTCGCGCTCTTTTGAATACCAGACACTCAAGCGTGAGGCCGAAGCGGACAAGAGCCTGTACGAGGAGTTAGTCCGGAAGATCAAGGAAGCCACCATCAACTCGGGATTTCAGAACAGCGCCATCCGTATCGCCGACCTGGCGAGGCCCGCGGCGAAACCGGTGTTCCCGAACGTGCCGTTGAATGCCGTGCTGGCCTTCCTTTTGTCGGGAATTCTGGCCGTAGGGGCGGCCGTTCTCAGCGACGTCCTGAACAACACGGTTAGGGATCCCGAACAGGTGTCCCGTTCCTGGGCGACAGAAGTCATCGGAACGTTGCCGGCCGTTAAACAATGGCAGGGCAGCGTGCTCGGCGCCGGGGCCGACAGCAAGGCGCTGGTCCCTCACCAGCAGGCCGGAGTGAACAGCTTTCAGGAAGCGATCCGTACCTTGCGAAATTCCATTTTGCTTACCGACTTCGACCGGCGGATTCGCAGCTTGATGGTGACCAGTTCGGGGCCCTCGGAGGGCAAGTCCACCACGGCCGCGCATCTGGCCATGGCACATGCACAGCAAGGGCGCCGCACGCTGCTGATCGACGGAGACATGCGCAGGCCGAGCATTCACCGCCGGTTCGATATTGCGAGCACGCCGGGCTTGTCCAACGTGCTGACGTCGGACGTTGCGTGGCGTGATGTGCTGGTCAAACAGGAAGGGGTTCCGTTGGATGTCCTGCCTGCGGGTACGCCCATGAGGCGCGCTGTCGACATGGTAGGGCCGAAGCTGACGGCTCTTCTTGAGGACGCTTGTTCGGAGTACGACCTGGTGATTCTCGATACGCCGCCGCTGTTGGGCTTTCCCGAGCCGCTACAGATGGCCGCGGCGGTAGATGGCGTGATTGCGGTTGCGCTGGCGGGACGCACCAACCGGAAGGCTCTGGGATCGACGCTTACCACGTTGAAGCGGCTCAGGGTGAACCTGGTTGGCGTCGTCCTGAACGAAGTCCATGCGCACAGCAGCGACAACTACTACTACTATCACTATCACCCGAAGTACTACAGACATTATCAGACTGAAGCGGAGAGCGAAGGTTGAACGTCCGGGACCAGGTTGCCATTCCGGTTCGACGCCAAACCCGCTTTGCAATCCGGGTTCCGCGCGGTTCGGTGCGCTTTCGGTTGTTGCACGGCATCGCGTGGATTGTTTTGGGCAGCGTGGCGCAACAGGGAGGATCGTTCGCGGCGGCGGTGCTGCTGGCCCGGATTCTGGGTCGCGAGGTATACGGGCAATTCGCGCTGATCCAATCGTCGCTGGTCGCCATGACTACGGTGGCCGGTTTGGCCCTGGGCGTCACCGCCACCAAGTATGTCTCCGAGTACCGAAGCTCGCAGCCGGAGAAGGCCGGGCGGGTGCTCGGGCTGGCATCGTCGGTAGCGACAGCGGCGGCGCTGGTTTTTGCCTGCGCGCTATTTGCCGGCGCCGCGCACTGGATCCCGGGAGCGGAGGGCACCGTGCTGGAGGGAGCGCGGATCGGCGCGCTGTACGTCTTCTTCATCACGATGAACGGATACCAACTGGGCGCGATCGCGGGCTTCGAGGCGTTTCAAACCGCCGGCTGCATCAGTACGGCGTACGGGGCCTTCAACCTGCTGCTGAGTTGGGCTCTCGGTACAGTCGCAGGCCTCCGGGGCGCTGTGGCGGCACAGGCCGCATCCGCCTGTCTGCTTTGGATCATGTACCATTTTGCGCTTCGGCGGCAGTGCCGGAAACACGGCGTTCGCATCGACTACAAAGGCGCTCTGCGGGAAAGCTCCGTGCTGTGGCGGTTCTCCGTTCCCGGCGCCGCCTGCGGCATTGTGGCTTCGCTGGCGATCTGGTGGTGCAACGTATACCTTGTCCAGACACGCGGGTTCGCGGAACTCGCCGTGTTTACCGCGGCCAACACCATGCGATCGATGGTCTTGTTCGTTCCGGCCATGGTAGCCCGGGTCACGTCGCCATTGCTGAATAATCTGCTGTCGGACGGCCGCCGTGGCACGTATCGCCGCACGTTCCTCGGCGCAGTTGTTTTGAATGCTCTCGTCGCCACTGTGGCCGGGACAATCCTGATGGTGAACGGGCAGCTTGTCCTGCGGCTGTTCGGACGCGATTTTCGCGGATCGAATCTGCTGTTGGGCGCGCTGCTTGGCGCCTCCGTACTGGAGGTTATCGGAAACAGCCTGTTTCAGGCGCTTTTCAGTTCCGGAAGGATCTGGAAGAACCTTGCAATCCTGAGTTTTTGGGCCGCCGTCTTGATCACGGCCTCGCGATTCACCGTACCGGCGGCGGGGGCCGCCGGACTGGCGCTTGCCTATCTGTTCGCGTGGTTTGGCACGGCGGCGATCTACGGGCAATCGGCCTGGGTTCAGAACCGTAAAGGGAAAGATCATGTGGTACCTCAAAGAATTTGTTCCTGAGTGCATCAAGGACTACTGCAAGTTGGTGCGTGCCAAGCTTCGCTTCCCAGGCACCTTCATCGGCTCGCCGTTGATCGGGAGTCACGTCCACATCGGCCGCGGATGCCGTATCGCCCGTCACGTGGAGGTGGGTGACAACGTCGAAATCGGGGAATACTCCTACCTGAACGCCGGGGCAGAGGCGGCTTCGGGGGTTATCGGACGGTACTGCTCGATCGGGCCCTACGCCATGATCGGGCTCGCCGAGCATCCGCTGGATTTTCTGTCCACATCGCCGACGTTGTACGGGCAGCAGAACGTGTTTGGCGCTCCGCGCGCGTGGTCCGATTACGCGTCCCCTCCCCGAATTGGATGCGATGTCTGGATCGGCGCTTTTGCGGTGGTGCTGCAAGGGGTAACGATCGGTCATGGGGCGGTAATTGCGGCCGGAGCGGTGGTCACGCGAGACGTGGAGCCGTACCAGATTGTCGCCGGCGTACCGGCGCGACCGTTGCGATACCGTTTTGGTCCGGAACGGGTCGAGGAGCTGTTGAGAGAACCGTGGTGGGAACGGAGCATTAGGGAACTGCCGGTGATGAGCCACCGCTTTTTGCAACCCGAGCGTCAGTGGAGAGCGGAGCGTGTCGAGGAGGTCCTATCGTGATGCGCGGACAGCCACGTCGGGTACTTCACGTATTTCGCGCGATGATGCGCGGGGGCGCCGAGACGTGGCTGATGAACACGCTCAGGCGGATCGATCGGGGGCGGGTTCGCATGGACTTTCTGGTTCACACCCAGGACGTCTGTGCGTATGACGCCGAGATCGAGTCTCTCGGCGGACGAATCTTTCGTGTGTGTGAGCCCCTGCACTCGTTGGCGTATGCACGAGCCGTGGGAAGCCTGTTGCGCGAGCACCGCTTCGATGCGGTTCATAGTCACGTGCATCACTTCAGCGGCTACCTGGTGGCGCTGGCCGCCGCGGCCAATGTGCCTATCCGGATTGCGCACAGTCATAACGACACCTCCCATATCGACAGTTCCGCTGGCTGGCTGCGTCGCCTTTACCTGGAACTCACCGAGCGACTAGTCCGCTGTTATGCAAGCCGCATGGTCGGAGTCAGCCGGCTTGCGGGCAATTCACTGTTCGGCGCCGGATGGCTGCGCGATCCGCGGAGCAAGTTGATGCATTGCGGCATCGATCTTTCGGCTTTCCAGCGCACACCCCGGCGCAGCGAGGTCCGAAAGGAGTGGGGATTTGGGGAGCAGGAGTTGGTAATCGGGCATGTCGGCCGCCTCGCTTCTCAGAAGAATCACCTGTTTCTGGTCGAAGTAGCGGCTGAGGTAGCGCGCCGCCGGCCGGACACTCGGGTACTGCTGGTTGGCGACGGACCGCTCCGCCTGCCTGTCCTCGAGCGCGCGCGGCAACTGGGCATCGAGGAGCGAGTGATTCTCACCGGCGTCCGGCAGGATGTGCCCCGGCAGATGGCGGCGATGGACATCTTTCTGTTTCCGTCGCATCACGAGGGTCTGCCCCTGTCCCTCGTCGAGGCACAGGCGGCGGGGCTGCCGTGCGTGATATCCGACGTCATCAGCGGGGAGGCGGACGTGAATCCACGGTTGATTTCCCGCCTGGCTCTGAGCGAAGGCCCACGCCCCTGGGCGGAGGCTGTCCTGAATGCAAGCAGGACCGAAGTTCCGGCCCGCCACTACTGTGTTGCCGCGGTGGAAGACGGCGGGTTCAATATCGATAAATCCGCGGAGGACATCTATGCTTTGTACCAAGCCTGAAGAGAGTGCGGAGGCCGTCGATGCTCGGTGACGAGACATTCCAGGCGGTATTGAATATGGTCACGTTTCTGTGGCTCCTGGGTTGGGCGATACAGGCCTTGGGCAATCTGCTCTCCTCCCGGCGCGACTCCATCAGTTTTGCGATCCTCGTGCACCTGGCGATGTGCGGTCTCCCGTTGCTGCTCGATGAAGTCGTCGGGAAAACCGATTACCTGCGGTGGCCAGGCTTCAATCTGGCAGCAGCCGACGGGCTGACCAGCCTCGTGTACTGCCTGTACGTGGCTGCATGTCCCGTATTGTGGTGGTGGCTTGGCCGGACGCGGCGGCGCGATAAGGGGGCGATTGCCTCCGGCGGCACGGCGGCGGTCCTCCGGCGCATGCGGTGGCCGGCCAAGCTGCTGTTGCACGCGGTTCTGCTCGCGCCTGTGGCGGCGCTTTACCTGGCGCCCAATCCGCTTGTCTACGGCGAATATGCCGTCGTAATGCGCGGCATCCTGTCCGCTGAAGAGCTTGCCTACCACCCGGTGCTGGCGGCTTGTGCACTCGTCAGCGCCATCGCGGGCGCCTGCCTGCTCGTCTCGCAACGCAATTTGAAGGCGACTTGCACTTATGTCGTTCCGCTGGCATTTTTGGCCGTCTGGATTGACGGCAAGCGCGCGGTGGTGTTGATTGTGTGCGCGCTCTTCGCTATCGCGTTGTGGTCGCGCGGCGTGCTTTCCCGAAGAACGATTCTCGTTGGCGGGCCGGCACTGGCTCTGATGTTCCTCGCGTTCTCATCTTTTTATCAGAGCCAGGTGCGCGGCTTGGACCAGGTAGAGTGGGGCCGCCGCTACAACAACATGCGGCTGGACTACGGCCGCGACCATGTGATCCGGCTCACCCTCTATGCGGAATTGCACCCGGATGCGCCGAAGATTCTCGAGTACCGCATGCAGAGCCTGCTCTTCGACGCTACGATGCTGGTGCCGCGAAACATCTGGCCCGGCAAACCGTGGCCGTACGCGGTGTACGCAACCTCGGCCGCATTTCGTGTGCCCGCGCGGTATCTGGGGTGGGGAGTCACCACCAGTTGGCTGGAAGAAGCCGTGGCCAACTTGAGCTGGGCGGGACTGCTGGCCGGCCCCCTGCTGATCGGCTGGATCTGCCGGATAGGCGATGCGCAGGCCGACCACGTCCTCCGCCTGTTGACAATTCTGGTGAGTTGCATGCTGATGGCGGTTCAGGTTGCCGCCTTCGCGCCTCTCATCCTGATCTGGCTGCTGGCCCTGGCTCGCGGCCATGCCTTGGCGAGAGAGCCGCGACAGCGGCCGATTGCTTCCCCGATCCTGCATCAACTGCAAAGGGACAGTGTGCGCGCATGAATGTAGTAGTAACGCTTGAACATCGATTCTATCGAACGCCGGACGGCCGGATCTGGACCAACGGATCGCACGCGTACCCGTTCTGGACGCGATATCTGGCCGAGTTCGACCGTGTCAAGGTCACGGCTCGCGTGGCCGATATCTCCACTGCCGGTCCGGCTTACCGGCTGGCGAGTGGTGCGGGCGTGGAATTCAATATGGTTCCCAACTATCTTGGGCCGTGGCAGTACTGGCAGCAGGCCCGTGCCGTGGACCGCGCGGTTCGGAGTTCCTGCAGCGTTGGCGACGCGGTCGTGATGCGGGTCAGCTCACACCTGGCCGGCTGTCTGGAGCCGTGGCTAAGGCGAAATCGGTATCCGTTTGGGCTGGAGGTCGTGAACGACCCGTACGACGTCTATGCTCCGGAGGCCGTACGTTATCGCCTCCGCCCGCTCTTTCGCTGGTGGTTCACCCGGCAACTCCGGCGTCAGTGCCGCCAGGCTTCTGCCGTGGCGTATGTGACCGAAAGGGCTCTACAGAACCGGTATCCGGGCGGCGGACACCCGGCCGGCATGTCGGATGTGCAATCGCCGCCTGATCTTCGGGATTGCCCGACCGTGTTCACCACGCACTACTCCAGCGTTGAGCTATCGCGCGAGGACTCCGTCGCCACTCATCGGCGGACCGGCGACCGGCTCTGCCAGAACCGGCTGGTCAGCGTGGGATCGATGACGCAGATGTACAAGGCGCCGGATGTGCTCATCCGTGCCGTTGCGGAGTGTGCCGCCGGCGGTCTGGATCTCTCGCTCGAATTGATCGGCGAAGGAAAGTACCGGTGCGAGATGCAGCGTCTTGCGCAGACTCTTGGCGTCGGCGGCAGGGTGCACTTTCTTGGACAACTGCCCGCAGGCGCCGCCGTGCGCGAGAGGCTCGATAACGCGGACCTGTTCGTTCTCGCCTCGCGTTGCGAAGGACTCCCACGGGCAGTCATTGAGGCGATGGCCCGTTCTCTGCCCTGCATTGGTTCTGCCGTTGGCGGTATTCCGGAACTGCTGGATCCGGAAGACCTGGTCGAGCCCGGGGACGTTGCCGCACTCGCACGCAGAATCCGCGAAGTGCTGACCGCGCCCGGCCGGATGACCCGGATGTCGGCTCGCAATCTGCAAAAAGCGCAGGAGTACTGCGAAGAGGTCCTGGAGCCGCGGCGGCGCGCATTTTACCGGCACGTTCACGGTTGCACGCAGGCGTGGCTGGACTCACGGGCCCAAGTGCGGCAGTTTGCTGCGAGCACGGTGGAGGGTTGAAGTGACGGTTACCGAAATCGCTTTGCCGCAAGGCGCGGGCCTGAAGACGAAACAGCCGCGTCGCGGTCTTCTCCGCCGCGCGATCGATTGGCAGAAATCCTGCAGCGAGTGGCTCGATCGCCGCTTACCCGACGTTTTGCAACTGGACGGCAACCGCGATTTCCTGGACCGGCTTGTCGGCGAGTACCTGACATCCGGTCTGCGCGCCTACGACGTCGGCGGCGGCAAGAATCCGGTGATTTCCGGGGAATTGAAGTCGAGGCTGGGGCTGCATGTTGTGGGGCTCGATGTGAGCCGGACCGAGCTGGAAGCTGCGCCCCCGGGCGCCTACGACGAACTCATCAGCGTCGACATCGCGCGGCACACGGGCGGAGGCGACGGAGATCTCGTGATTTGCCAGGCGCTGCTCGAGCACGTCGAAGATCCGGACGGGGCGATCAGGGCTATCGCAAGCATTCTGAAGCCCGGCGGAAGAGCGCTGCTTTTCGTGCCTTCGAGAAATGCAGTGTTCGCCCGGCTCAATCTGCTGCTACCGCAGGCCCTGAAGCGCTTGCTTCTCTTTGCGGTCTTTCCCGAAATGGGCCGCGACCACGGCTTTCCGGCATACTACCGCTGTTGCACGCCGGCTGGAATGCGAAGGCTTGGGGAGCTGTATGGCCTGGTTTGCGAGCGGGAACTGCTCTATTACCGCAGCGACTATTTCCGGTTCTGCTTTCCTCTCCATGCCATCTGGCGTTTGTGGGTGGCGTTGTTCCGGACGCTCTCTCCCGGAAGCGCCGCCGAGACCTTCACGCTGGTGCTTCGCAAGCCCGAGGTGGAGGCGGTCCTGTGAACGCTCCTCGCATTGTTTTCGGCATGAACACAATGTTCGCCGTGCGCATGTTTCTCCCCGAGATTCTCGAGATGGTGCGGCAACGGGGCATGCGGCCGGTGGTCGTCGCACCGGGAACCGCCGCGGATGTGGCGGACCTGGCGAAATGCGGCATTGAGCTTCGGTGCGTTTCCCTGAAACGCGAAATCTCGCTCCTTGCGGACCTGATGGCATTGTGGCGAATCTGGCGCGTGTTGCGCGCGATACAGCCTCAGGTCGCGAACATGAGTACGCCGAAGATGGCCCTGCTCGGCGGTATGGCGGCATGGATTGCCGGTGTGCAGCACCGGATCTACACCTTGCGAGGACTGCGGTACGAAACGGCGCGCGGCTGGAAACGGCGCCTTCTGGTCGGGTGTGAGCGTATTGCCTGCGGCTGCGCCCACCAGGTAATTTGCATCAGCAGAAGCGTCCGCCAGGCCGCGATTCGCGACGGCGTGGTGACCGCGGAGAAAGCGATGGTATTGGGAGAGCGCGTGAGCGAAGGGCTTTCCAGGCAACGCATGAGTGTCGGAGGCCGAGCCGAAGCGGCCCGGTCGATGCGCAACCAGCTCGGCATGCGGCCCGAAAGTACGGTGCTCGGTTTTGTCGGCCGTTTGACTCGCGACAAGGGCGTGGGAGAACTGGCGCAGGCCTTCCGCAGGCTTCGCGAGGAAGGGCGTCGCGTGGAACTGCTGCTGGTCGGCGCTTTCGAAACCGGGGATCCGGTCGCGCCGGAAGCCATGGAGTGGCTTCAAGCGCAAAACGACGTTCACTGGACGGGATATTTGCCCGACCCGGGGCCCTGCTTTGAATTGATGGACATTCTCGTTTTCCCTACGTACCGGGAGGGTCTGGGCATGGTACTGCTCGAAGCGGCGGCGGCGGGAAAACCCGTTGTTTCCACCCGCACAACGGGAGTGGTCGATATTGTCGTGGACGGCACGACAGGACTGCTGGTACCCGTCGGCGACGCGGAGGCCGTGGCGCATGCCGTCGGGCGGCTGCTCGACGATCCCGCCATGGCAGCCCGGATGGGCGCGACGGCCAGAAAACTGGTCGGCGAGCACTTCGACAATGCCTTTTATCTGAATCGTCTGGGCGACGTGCTCCGGAGCATGGTGGAATCGCCGGTTTCCGCCGCCCGTCCCTAATGGACGGTGCGCCTTCCGCCGATTACTTTTCTATCGGAGACCAGTATGTATTCGATGATCTTCTTGAGTGTCGCGGCCCTTCTGCTGAGTCTGGCCCTGACGCCGTTGATTCGGGACCGGTCGCTCGCCTTGGGCCTGGTGGACCGGCCGGACCAGGGGCGAAAGCTTCACCGCCGGGCGACGCCGCGGACCGGTGGCGTTCCCATCCTGCTCTCGTACGCCGGTGCATACTGCATTTTCCTGCTGCTGCCGATGCGGGGCCGGGACCTGATGGAGCCCCACATGCCGGCCATCTGGAGCCTGCTTCCGCCCGTCGCGGTCATCTTTGTGACTGGGTTGCTGGACGACTGGCTTTCTCTGCGTCCGTGGCAGAAACTGGCAGGCCAGATCACGGCCGCGGTTTGGGCATACTTTGCCGGGGTTCGAGTCCTGAGCGTGGCCGGCTTTGAGACGGCCCCTTGGCTGAGCCCGTTGTTGACCGTCGCCTGGCTCATCCTTTGTTCCAATGCCTTCAATCTGATCGACGGCGTGGACGGGTTGGCCGCGGGAGTGGGACTGACCGCCACTCTGACCATTTTTGTGGCCGGCATCCTGCACGGGGATGTGATGCTGGCTCTCGCAACCGCTCCCCTGGCCGGTTGCCTGGCCGGGTTCCTCCGCTACAATTTCAATCCGGCGTCGATCTTCTTGGGCGACTCGGGTAGCCTGCTGATCGGATTCCTGCTTGGCTGCTACGCAGTGATTTGGGGCCAGAAGTCGGTCACGATGCTGGGAATGGCGGCTCCGGCACTGGCGCTTGCGCTGCCGCTGCTGGAGGTGGCTCTCTCCATTGCGCGGAGATTTCTGCGCAGTGAGCCTATCTTTTCGGCCGATCGCGGGCACATTCACCACCGTCTGCTAGACCGCGGCTTTGCACCGTGGCATGTGGCGCTGCTGTTGTACGGCGCCTGCGGGTTCGCTGCCGGGCTCTCGCTTCTTCAGGGCGCTCTGCGCGCCGGCCTCTCGGGTCTGGTGCTCATCCTCTTCACCGCTGCCGCGGGCCTCGGCATCCACTACCTCGGTTACGTTGAGTTCGTGGCCGCGCGCAGGTTTCTGTGGGGGGGCCTCCGGCCGATGCTACGGGCCCACGTGGAACTGGAGACTCTGGAGCGATCTCTTGCCTCCGCCCGCTGCACGTTCGACTGTTGGTCGGCGATAGAGAGTGCGGGACGCGCACTGGGCTATAGCCATATGACGGGGCGAATCGGCGACGAGCGCTTCTCGACAGCGCCGGAACGGAGCCGCAACGAGGCATTCTGGCAGATGCGCCTGAACTTGTCCGGAAACTGTTGGGTGAACATCACGCAGCGGGAGGAAACAGCGGAACAACCGGCGCTGGTAATCCCATTCGCCGAAATGGTGCGGAGACTTCTGCCGCTGAAACTCGCCGAGTTGGGCGAATGGAATCCGGTACCGGGCAGCGAACCCGTGTCCGAATCGCTGGCAGCCCTGGCGGCCGCGGTGGAAGGGCGGACCGCTTACCTTCCGCAGAACTCGCGAACCAGAACCGTGATGTCGTCCGACTGCGGCGCTCCCTCGGTGAATGCCGTCACGGCGTCCTGAACCGCGTCGTGGATGTCGTCGCAGCCTCGCGAGGCGTTGGCGGACAGCACGGCCCGCAACCGCTTCCTGCCGAAAAAGCCACCGGTCGTATTCTGCGCCTCGGTCACGCCGTCGGTATAAATGACGAGCTTGTCGCCGTGCTCCAGGCGATAGGTCTCCACGGGAAAATCGGCGCCGTCGATCAGCCCAACCGGCACCGCGCTGGTGTCCACCGGGAGGAGCTCGGCGCCGGGCCGCACCACGTAGGGAGGACAGCGGGCCGAATCGCTGGCAGCCCTGGCGGCCGCGGTCGAAGGGCGGACCGCTCACCTTCCGCAGAATTCAAGAACCAGAACCGTGATGTCGTCCGACTGCGGCGCTCCCTCGGTGAATGCCGTCACGGCGTCCTGAACCGCGTCGTGGATGTCGTCGCAGCCTCGCGAGGCGTTGGCGGACAGCACGGCCCGCAACCGCTTCTTGCCGAAAAAGCCACCGGTCGTATTCTGCGCCTCGGTCACGCCGTCGGTATAAATGACGAGCTTGTCGCCGTGCTCCAGGCGATAGATCTCCACGGGAAAATCGGCGCCCTCGATCAGCCCAACCGGCACCGCACTGGTGTCCAGCGGGAGGGGCTCGGCGCCGGGCCGCACCAGCGGGCCGAATCGCTGGCAGCCCTGGCGGCCGCGGTCGAAGGGCGGACCGCTCACCTTCCGCAGAATTCGAGAACCAGAACCGTGATGTCGTCCGACTGCGGCGCTCCCTCGGTGAATGCCGTCACGGCGTCCTGAACCGCGTCGTGGATGTCGTCGCAGCCTCGCGAGGCGTTGTCGGACAGCACGGCCCGCAACCGCTTCTTGCCGAAAAAGCCACCGGTCGTATTCTGCGCCTCGGTCACGCCGTCGGTATAAATGACGAGCTTGTCGCCCTGCTCCAGGCGATAGGTCTCCACGGGAAAATCGGCGCCCTCGATCAGCCCAACCGGCACCGCGCTGGTGTCCAGCGGGAGGGGCTCGGCGCCGGGCCGCACTACGTAAGGAGGACAGTGGGCGGCGTTAATGTAAGCAAGATCGCCGCCATCGTCGAGCAGGCAATAGAACAGGGTCGCGTACTTCTCGCCGCCGGTGCGGTCGAGCAAAAACGTATTCAGCCGCGCTACACGCCGGCTCAGGCCTTCCGGTGTACCGGTCGACGCGATCAGCGCGCCCTGAAGAAGGCAGGCGAGCAGCGCCGAACCGACGCCTTTGCCCGAAACATCCGCCACTACCGCCGAGAATCGCGCCGGATCGACGACAGTGGCATCGAAGTAGTCGCCGCCCACCTGGTGAGACGCGATGCTGCTTCCGCGCGCGCAGACCCAGCCCGAGACCGGCATTTTGCCGGGAAGGAGACTCTGTTGAATCGTACGGGCCAGGTTCAGCTCTTCTTCAAGGTGCAGCTTGGCCCGCTCCTCCTCGAGCAGCCGCGCGTTCTCGAGCACGGTCGAAGTCTCGATCGCGAGCGTCTGGAGAAGCTCGCGGTTTCCTCCAGCCATGTCGACCGCGGCGTCCCGCGAATCCATGTAAAGCACTCCCACGGTTTCACTGCCCGCCGCCAGCACGCTGGTTGCATCGCCCCTGCCGGTGCGGATGCGTACCAGGGGAACGCAGATCACGCTCCGCAGGTCCAGATCGGCGACGCTGCTCTGCGGGTCTCCGGATTCGTTCGGATCGAAGTTCATCGCCAGAAGTTCCCGGCGATTTTGCAGTGCGCGATGAATCACCTGGCGGGGAACTCGCAATTGGTTCTCATCCAGGCGATAGCCGAGACGGTGCCTCGCCACCCGCGTTTCGAGCTGCGGGCCGGCCCGCAGGAGCAGAAAACCCCGCTCCGCGCCCGTGATCGCCAGGGCGGTGTCCACAACCGACGCAAGCACATCTTCGGTCGAGAAACCGCTTTGCACGGTCCGGGCCAGGTCCAGAATGGCGCGCAGCTTGGCAAGGTTGCTGCCTATGCCCGGCGCCGGCGCGGCCTCCGTGGCGCCTACCTGGTCGATCAGTCGTTTGAGTTCCGCGCCGTCTACCGCGAAGACGAGTTGATAGGAATCCTGAGAGCCGAATTCGATCCTGTCCGAGCTCACCAGCACATGGCGCTTTACCGCCGTGCCGTTCAAAAAAGTTCCGTGCGTGCTGCCCGCGTCCTCGAGAACGTACCGGCCTTCCTCGAAAAGGATGCGGGCGTGCGTACGCGACACACGGCTGTCGCGCAGAATCAGATCGCTCGACGGCTGCCGCCCGATGTGAAAGGGCAACGTGTTTACCGGCACGCGCGTGCGATGCCCTTGCGGGTCGATCACCAGGAGCGATGCCGACCCCGCGGCGGGAGAGGCGGGCGGCGGTTCCATTACGAGCGCCGCGTGCGGGGGCGGCGTGTTTTCGTGGCGGGCGCGGCCGGGTTGCGGCCGGCAGGCGCCTCCGCCTCCCGGCGCGCCTGCTCCACCTCCCTGGCGCGCAGGGTCTGGCAATGGGCGCAATAACCGCCTACTTCGGTCCGTGCCAGCAGGACCTGAAAACCGAAGTGACTCTCCACCTGCTTGCGCAGGCGCTGAAGAGGCTCACCGAAAAATTCTTCCACTTTTCCGCAGCGCAGGCAGATTACGTGAGCATGCTCCTGCTTCAGGCGCGTCTCGTAATAATGCTGGTCGCCGCCGTAATGCATCAGGTCGAGTTCGTCCACCAGCCCGCCCGCCTTCAGCATCTTCAAAGTGCGATAAACGGTGACGCGATTGATCTTCGGGTCCTTTTCCTTGGCGAGGCTGTAGAGACGCTCGGCGTCGAGGTGCTCGCCTGTCTTGTCGATGAGTTCGAGCAGGATCTGCCGCTGCCGCGTCAGCCGGACACCCCGCTCTTTCAGCGAACCTTCGATCGAGTCAAGCGCCATACGTGAAGATGTTCCAATTCTATCAGGCCCGGAACGTGCCTTTTGCCGCATTTTTCGACGATCAAAATGCAACCACGGATTGCGGCCGACGCCAAGAGTCGGGCCTGCTACAATTCTGAAGCATATGTTCCGCAAGGTGCTGATTGCCAATCGAGGCGAGATCGCCGTTCGCGTCATTCGCACGCTGCGCGAAATGGGGATAGCCACGGTTGCCGTTTTTTCCGATGCGGACCGGACCTCGCTGCACGTTCGCATGGCCGACGAGGCGGAGCATGTCGGTCCATCCCCTTCGGCCGACAGCTACCTGCGCATCGATCGGATCCTCGAAGCGGCGCGGAGGCACGGAGCCGAGGCCATCCATCCGGGCTACGGTTTCCTGAGCGAGAATGCCGAATTCGCCGCAGCTTGCGAGGATGCCGGTATCGTGTTTATCGGCCCTTCGACGGAATCCATCCGGCGTATGGGATCGAAGACGGCCGCCCGGCAGGCAGCCAAAGCCGCGGGCACTCCTGTAGCCCCCGGAATCGACCACGGCACCACCGTCGAAGAAGCCGCCGATTTCGGGCGGCGCTTCGGCTACCCCATCCTGCTCAAAGCCGTAGCCGGCGGAGGAGGCAAGGGAATGCGTCGCGTGGATCGCGCGGCGGATCTCGAAAGCGCGCTGCGCGACGCCGCCAGCGAGGCTGAGCGTGCGTTCCGGAACGCGGAGATATATGTCGAAAAGCTGATCGAGCGGCCCAGACATATCGAAATTCAGATCCTCGGGGACCGGCACGGCAATATGGTGCATCTCGGTGAACGGGAATGCTCCATCCAGCGGCGTCACCAAAAGGTGATCGAGGAGTGTCCATCGCCGCTGGTGAACGCGCGGCCGGGCATGCGCGAAGCGATGGGGGAGGCGGCAATCCGGGCAGCGAAGGCGGCCGGCTATTACAACGCCGGGACGGTGGAATTCCTGGTGGACGGCGACTGCCGGTTCTACTTCCTCGAAATGAATACGCGTTTGCAGGTTGAGCATCCGGTCACGGAACTGGTGACGGGTCTCGACCTGGTGCGGCTGCAGGTGGAAGTGGCGGCCGGAGCGCGCCTGCCGTTCGGACAGGACCGCGTCGCGCTGAGGGGCTCGGCCATCGAGTGCCGGATCTATGCTGAAGACCCTTACAACGGCTTCCTGCCTTACCCGGGGAAACTGACTCGATTGACGCGGCCTCTCGGGCCGGGCATCCGGCTGGACGGATGTGTGTACGAAGGCTGGACCGTTCCCATGGAGTACGACCCCCTGCTGGCGAAACTGGCTGTTTGGGCCGCGACGCGTGAAGAGGCGACGGACCGGACGATCCGCGCACTTCGCGAATACGATGTGGGCGGGATCCGGACGAATATCGGTTTCTTCCGCCAGATTCTGGAAGACCCGGAGTTCCGTGCCGGGAACCTTCACACGGGCTTCATCGAAGAGTTCTTTGCCCGGCGGCGTGCCACGGAGCCAAGCGCAGATACGACTGCCGTGGCCGCGCTCACGGCGGCGTTGTACACGCTCTCGCGCGAGGGTCGCGAGCCGCAGCCTGAACCGGCGTCGAGCCCGTGGCTGGCGGCAGGAAGGAGCGATTTGCTGCGATGAAAGTGCGGCTCGAAATCGACGGGAAGCAGGAGGAGGTCGAGATCCTTGCGCCGGCCCCGGACTGCCGCTTCCGTTTCGCAAGCCGGGAGCGCGCGGCGCAGGTGGAGTTGGCGGAACCGTGCGTTTTTTCCGTGCTGATGGACGGCCGTAGTTATGAGGCTCGGGTCGAGCAGCGTCCGGACCGCCTCGTGGTAATCATCGACGGCGCGCGCTTCGAGATAGACGTGCAGGACCCGCGGCGATGGTCGCGAAAAACGGGCGGGCGCTCTGGCGAGGGACCCCAAAGGGTGACGTCGCCGATGCCGGGCAAGGTAGTGCGCGTGCTGGTTGCGGCCGGCGACCAGGTCCGCGCGGGTCAGGGCCTGGTGGTGGTGGAAGCCATGAAGATGCAAAACGAACTGAAGGCGCCGCGCGACGGCAGGGTGGCTGCGCTGCCCGCCAGGGAGGCGGCCGCCGTCACCGCCGGCGAAGTGCTGGCGATCCTCGAGTAGAACGGCCACAGCGAACCAGTAGGTCCGCCGGATCGCATCGGGAAAACGAGATGCCCGCGAAAGTCAGGAGGAGATCGAGATCCTTTCGCCGGCCCCGGACTGCCGCTTCCGTTTCGCAAGCCGGGAGCGGGCGGCGCAGGTGGAGTTGGCGGAACCGTGCGTTTTTTCCGTGCTGATGGACGGCCTTAGTTATGAGGCTCGAGTCGAGCAGCGTCCGGACCGCCTCGTGGTAATCATCGACGGCGCGCGCTTCGAGATAGACGTGCAGGACCCGCGGCGATGGTCGCGAAAAACGGGCGGGCGCTCTGGCGAGGGACCCCAAAGGGTGACGTCGCCGACGCCGGGCAAGGTAGTGCGCGTGCTGGTTGCGGCCGGCGACCAGGTCCGCGCGGGTCAGGGCCTGGTGGTGGTGGTGGAAGCCATGAAGATGCAAAACGAACTGAAGCCGCCGCGCGACGGCAGGGTGGCTGCGCTGCCCGCCAGGGAGGCGGCCGCCGTCACCGCCGGCGAAGTGCTGGCGATCCTCGAGTAGAACGGCTACAGCGAACCAGTAGGTCCGCCGGATCGCATCACCGGGAAAACGACATGCCCGCGAAACTCACCACGCTTTGCTCGTCGATGTTCCACTGCTCGTAGTGCCGGAGTTCGCCGCGAGCCTTGGGCAGCGACTTGAGGAAGGTGTAAAACGGCGCCGAACCGCACCACTTCAGGTCGTCGTGATTCTCGCGCACCAGGTCCCAGAAACCACCCGCGTCGTAGGCGTTGATGCACTCGATCCGCGCCTGGTCCCTTTCGGCAACCCGCGACATCTCTCCGCGGTTTGCCACAGCGCCAAAACCGTCGCCGTAGCGCGCGCCCATATGCGCCATATCCACGCCCAGGATCCAGAAAAGACGTCCCTTTTCCCTGTCGTCCAGCTCGCCCAGCGCATCGAAGAACGCTCGTACCTCGTCATCCTGCTCCGGCATTCCTTGGCCGTACAGGCTTTTCGCAAACGGCCCGCAGAGAACCGGAAGAATCCGTATATCCGGTCCGAGCATATGTTGCAGAAACACCACCTGAAACTCGACCGCATGTTCGAACGAAAAGCAGTAGTCCTCCATCGCGACGCCGCTGCCCGCCCGGGCCGCCAGCCTGTCCACCAGCGCCGTATCCGTAACAGCCTCTCCGAGGGGCGTACGGAAATTCTTCCGGGTCAGGCCAAACCGCTCCGGTTCGCCGTAGTGGGACGTCGCCAGGATGACGAACGTGCGGTCCCGGTGTTCGGGACGGAGGGTTTTGTACGCCGCCCGGTACGAGTCCCAGCCTCCATCGGGGCTCACGTGAGGGGCGGCGATGGCGAAAGCCGCGCCGTCGGGTGCGGGCTCCGGCCCGGCCGGTATGCGCTCCCCGAAAACCTGGCGTAGCTCATCCGGGTCCGATGGATATGCCGATCCGGCATGGGACGATTCACAATGCGGGCTGGCGGTGAACTCCTGCTGGCGCTGGTCGCGCATTCCGGCGAAGCGCTCGTCCTCGAGAAATCCCGAATTGCTGAGCGTCTGGATGAGGTGTTCCTGAATCTCGCTCACTTCCAGGCTGCCGGTGAGCCGTACCAGGGACGCGCGCAGATCCAGTTCGCTGTGGGCGCCATCGAAGCATTGCAGCGATTCCACCAGGGGCGGCGGAATGATGAGCATGGCATCCGAGTAGCGGAACGGGTCGCGGATGAAGAGCCCTGGATGTTCCTCCGAGGGGGAAGGCAGGAAGTCCAGATTCGGGCGGAGGCGGGAGAGTGGCTTTGCCAACCTTCATCGTATCGCAGCAAGGAGGTCGCGATACTTGCGCAGCAGCTCGTAGATCACCACGCCGCCCGCGGTGGCCACGTTCAGCGAGTGTTTGGCGCCCAGCATGGGAATACGGACGTGCGTATCGCACATCGCGGAAATCTCCGGCCGGATGCCGTCCACTTCGTGGCCGAAAATCACGCATACGGGAAACCGCGGCTTCCAGTCGAACAGGTCGAGTGCATGAACCGTGGTTTCCACGGCCGCGATTTCCGAGCCGCGGCTACGCATCTGGCGGAGCGTTCCAGCCGCGTCCCAGGAGTGTTCCCAAGCCACGGATTCTTCCGCTCCCAGCGCCGTTTTCGCAATGGCCCGGTTCGGCGGATACCCGGTAATGCCGCACAGGTGCAGCTTTTTGATTCCGGCGGCGTCGGCCGTTCGGAAGAAAGCACCCGACGTTGTACAGGCTGCGAACATTTTCCAGCAGCACCGAGACGGGCAGCCGTTCGAAACCCTCGTATACCGCACCCGCGACCGTGGCCTGAAACGGCAGACGCTCCATAAAGGGGCGAAGTATAGCACACGGCGCGCCGATGCTAAACTGAAGGCTCATGCTGTCCATTGTGATTCCGATTCACAACGAGGAGCATTCCATCCTCCCGCTCTACGACCGTTTGACAGCCGTATTGGAACAGCTGCAAAAGCCTTACGAAATTCTGTTCGTGGACGACGCATCCTCGGACCGCAGCTTCGAATTGCTGGCCAACCTGGTGGAGACCGACGGCCATCTCAAGGTGATTCGCCTGCGGCGTAATTTCGGCCAGACAGCCGCGCTTTCGGCCGGGTTTCATGAGGCGAAGGGCGAGGTGGTAGTGGCCATGGACGGCGATCTCCAACACGCTCCGGAGGATATCCCGGCGCTGCTCGCAAAGATCGACGAGGGATACGACATCGCCAGCGGATGGCGCAAGAGCCGTGTCGATAGCCCGTTGATGCGCCAGATCCCCTCGCGCATCGCCAACTGGATGATGGCGAAGGCATCCGGGGTGCAGCTCCGCGATTTCGGTACCACCTTTAAGGCCTATAAGACCGAGGTCCTGAAAGACGTCAACCTTTACGGCGAGCTGCACCGCTTCATTCCGGCGCTGGCCAGCTTTTATGGCGCCCGAATCGCCGAAGTGCCCATTCGAAACACGCCGCGGGCCACGGGCGACTCGCACTACGGCATCGGACGCACATTCCGGGTGCTGTTCGACATTCTCACCATCAAATTCCTGCTCAAGTATTTCACCCGGCCCATGCACTTCTTCGGCTCCATCGGTCTTGCTGCCACCACCCTCGGGGGCGGCACGATGGGTTATCTGCTGGTGAAGAAAATCATGGGCTACGACATCATCGTGGAGCACGGGCCCCTGATGGTTGCGGGCGGCCTCCTGCTGCTGGGTGGATTGATGATGTTCAGCACGGGCCTGATTGGCGAGATGATGATGCGAACATACTTCGAAAGCCAGGACCGCCGGATCTATGCCGTCCGGGAGATTTTGACCCGGAAACAGCGCGGCGTCGCCGGCGGGCGTGCAGGCTAGCGCTAGCCTTGCGGTTCCAGGTTCCGGCCTCTCCGCCAGCGGTCCTCGAATAAACCTCTCATGGCTTCACCCATGCCTTCGTGCTGGAAAACCACGGAGGTCCAGGTGGGGCGGGTAATCACGGGGTCGAGCAGGGCGATCATTCCGGACTGGCCATCGAAAACCGCCAGTTTCATGGGCAGTGAGTCGGCCAGGCGGACTTCCACCCCCGCAGCGGCGTAGTCGGCGAGGCGCTGCCGGTGCTCGTCGTCGAGGCTCGATGCTTCCAGCAGGAGCCGGCAAGCCACCCCGGTGCCGGCCGCCTGTTTGACCAGCCGTTCGTCGAGCGGATCCACCGCATACGGGGGACGCGAGAATTCGCAATACTCCGTCCGTACCTCGGAAAGCATGCGGCGGTATTCGGCCCCCGTTTGTGACGGTTCCGTCACGATTCTCAAGAAATCGAGCGTGCCCCGGCCACCCTGTCCTTCCGAATAGAGGGATTTGAGGTCGTCGACCAGTCCCGCGCCCGCGCGCCCGTTGTCGGTAAGTTCCTGTTCCAGGATTTGCCGCCTTCGGCCCAGATACCCCGGAATGGCAAGGCTGGGCTCGACGGCCGAGAAAAGTTTGGTCTTTTCCTGCACAACCTGGGCGAAGCCCTTTTCCACCAGGCTATCCAGAACTTCGTATATCTTCTGGCGTGGTACGTGGGCGCGCGCCGCCAGTTCGAGTGCCTTGAACTTCGGATGTCCGAGCAGAACCAGGTACGAACGCGACTCGTAAGCGTTCAGCCCGAGTTGCTGCAGCCTGCGCCAAAACCGCTGAAAATCAACCTCGGCCAGTTCTTCGCCCATATTCTCTTCACCTTACCAGAGGCTGGGGGTGGGAAGCGAGAATTCGAAGAAGGAAAACACCTGGAGGAGGTGGAGGCTTCCCCGCATCGGTGGGCGTTCGGCTGAACGTGCGTAGGTAGTAGGTAATAGATTTGACTTGGTACTATCTGAACTCTAAAATGAACTAGTAGCGTGTATGCCTGAGAACATTACAGACCCGAACGGACTCACGCCGCTTCAAAGTGTTCCGGCAAAGCCCAAGATCCGCATTGTGGTGGCGGATGACCACCCCATTTTCCGGGACGGCCTTTGTAAACTGCTGGCGCTCGAGGAGGATTTCGAGGTTGTCGCGCAGGCATCCGATGGGCGGGAAGTCCTGGACGTATTACAACAGCATGAACCGGACATCCTTCTGCTGGATTTGAAAATGCCCGGACTGGATGGGCTGGCGACTCTTCAGCGGCTCCAGGCCGTGAGAAACCGGACCCGGGTCATCGTCCTCACCGCTTCGGACGACAAGAACGAATTCGTGCAGGCCATGAAGCTCGGCACCTCGGGCATCGTTCTGAAGCAGACCGCAACCGAGCTGCTGATCAAGAGCATCCGCAAGGTTCACGCCGGGGAGATCTGGCTGGATTCGCATACCACGGCGGCTGTCATCCGCCAGTTCGTGGCGGCCGAGGAGAACCCGATTCCGCAGATGGCGGCGCCCCGCGACCGCGAGCGTTCGCCGCTGAGCCAGCGTGAACGCGAGATCGTGGCCTTGGTGGCACAGGGCTTCAAAAACAAGGAAATGGCCGAGAAGATGTTCATCAGCGAGCAGACGGTGAAGAATCACCTGCACAACATCTTCGACAAACTGGGCGTCTCCGACCGGCTGGAACTCGCCCTCTACGCAATTCACAACAACCTGCACACCGGCCGCTGATCGGGATCGCGCCCGTCATCGCGAAGAAACAATGTTCGCCAGGTCCGCGACCGAGTGGTCTATGTGTATGTTGAGCCGGTCGAACAGGTAAACGCCCTGGTACTCGAGCAGCGCCCGCAGGCTGGCGCCCATGCTGTCGTGTGCGCGATTTCGATCTCGCGCTGGACCCACACCGAGTGAAGTGTAGGTTCCGCCAGGAAACACACAACGAAATCGCAGCTTTCAATCTCTTTCTGAATGCGCACCGGGAAGCTCTCCGCCGAGTCCATGCTTTGTACGTCCACGAAAGCGACAACGCCGTGCTTCTCCCTGAGTTTGTCGGCGAAGAGGTTGGCCCACCCGGCACTTGCTTCCCGTTGATAGCTGATGAAGATCCGGGGAGCCGCGCGACCTCCCGCATCCGGTTGGACGAAGGCCTTCTCGAGCGCCGCTGCGATTCCGTGGGTGACTCGTACCGCTGGTCTGGAACAGTCGCCAGCGCTTTTTCGAATACCGCCGATATCGCGGCCGGCAGCGCTCCCCGCCCGTTCCGCTCCGCTTCGCGATGAGCCGGCGCTGGTCCGCGCGCGAAGTTCTTCTTGCGGACTTCGGGATTCTCCTGCGCTTCGTAAGGCCTGGCGCCCCCGAACGGGTGCTTGCCCGACAGGAATTCGTAGGCCGTGCACCCGAATGCGAACAGGTCCGTCCGGGCGTCCGCTTCAGCCCCGGTGAAAATCTCGGGCGCCATGTATCGCAACGTTCCGATGATGTACCCGGCCTGGGTCAAATTGGTTGTGGCAGCGGCCAGGCGGGCAATCCCGAAATCGATGAGTTTGACCGTGCCGTCCGGAAGCACCATGGCATTCCCGGGCTTGATGTCGCGGTGGTATCGAACACCGAAACGATGTTCGGGTGGCGAAGCCTGCCGGTGGTCATGACCTCGGATTGAAATCTCCGAAGCGAATCCTGGTCTTCGACCGTGGTCATTACCTTGATGGCGACGCACCGGTTCCGCCAATGCTCGTTATTTATACCCGCCGAAGCGGGGCCATGACCAAAGTAATCATACGCACCATACCGGCCGCGCATTTTTTCCGCGAAGCGATTGCACAACGTACGATTGGGGGACAGACCGAGTACGCGGGCAGACTGTTGCGCCCAGAGAGGGTTCGTGAAGAAATCCGACGTCTTGCAAGTATGGGGACGCGTCCTGCGCGGACGCACTCCTTTTCTCTCCATCGAAATTACCAAGGAGTGCCCGCTGCACTGCCCTGGGTGTTACGCATATTCACCGGAACATCTCGGCCCCGCCGCGACGCTGCGCCAACTCACCGACTATCGCGGGCAGGCGCTCGTTTCGGCGGTCCTTGCCGTCGTCCGCCGCGTGCGCCCCGTTCATGTTTCTATCATCGGCGGAGAACCGCTGGTGCGTTACAGGGAGCTCTCGGAGTTGCTGCCAATGCTCGACCGGATGGGCGTGGAAGTGCAACTGGTGACCAGCGCCGTGCGCCCGATTCCCGGCGAATGGCGATCGATTGCCAACCTTCACCTGGTGGTTTCCATCGACGGCCTGGCGCCGGAGCATGACCGCCGCCGCACTCCGGCAACCTACGACCGGATTCTGAAGCACATCGCCGGCCATCGAATTGCGGTCCACTGCACGGTCACCGCCCAAATGCTGCGGAGGCCGGGATATCTGGCGGAGTTCAGCCGCTTCTGGTCGGACCGGCCCGAGGTCCACAGGATCTGGTTCAGCATTTATACACCCCAGGAGGGCGACGACTCGCCGGAGCGTCTGCGCCCCGCCGACCGGGAACTCCTGTTCGAGGAGCTTGCGACCGTCGAGCACTTTCCGAAGGTTCATTTGCCCCGAATGGTGCTCGACGGGTACCGCAATCCGCCCCGTTCGCCCGCCGAGTGCACCTTCGCCAGGCTGACCACCTGTCTCTCGGCCGACCTCAAGACCGGGGTAAGCCCCTGCCAGTTCGGCGGCAATCCAGTCTGCAGCGAGTGCGGCTGCATGGCATCCGCCGGGATGCACGGCGTGGGCCGCCTGAAACTGGCCGGGCTGGTTCCGCTCTCGGCGATTCTGAATGCGTCCCTGCGATTCGGCTTGCGCGGCGCCCCTCCCTCGCCAAGGCTTGGCGGCGATTCCGATGCCGCGGAAGAGGCTGAACTGATCGCGCTCTCGCTGCCGGAGGGCCGGCCGGACCGCAATCCCGCCGCGAAGGTGTAGCCGAACGGCCCCACACCACGCCGGCTGAATCTGGCATCCTGTTATTCGTCCCATGACGACCGAACAACAGCTTCGCGACAAGCTGCGCAAGATCACCGCGCTCTTCGAAGGAGCATCGACCGAAGGGGAGCGCCAGGCGGCGGCCGCCGCCATCGAGCGCATCCGCCAGGCGCTCAAAGCCGCGGGCAAAACCGAACCGCTGCCGGAGACCCGGTTCTCCATGGCCGACCAGTGGCAGAGACGGCTGTTCACCGCGCTCTGCCGGCGTTACGGTCTCGAACCGTACCGCTATAAGGGACAGCGCTACAACACCGTCATCGTGCGCGCGCCACGTTCCTTCATCGACAGAACACTGTGGCCGGAATACATGGAACTTCAGTCCGCCTTGCACGCATATCTTGCCGAGGCCACGGAACGGATCATCCGGGAAGAGGTGTATGGCGATACCGCGGACGCGAAGGAGCGGGCGGTCTGACGCCAGGCGGTGATTGCCGGGCGGAGCGTTTCTCGGCGGTTCGGCGGTCGCCCGACCGCCAACATTGGCGGCCTGCGTCGCGCAAATGATTTGTTTGCTTCGTTTAAATTGACTAAGCCGCCAATGTGTGGCGGCCTGCTGCCCGCGCGCCGATTTTGACTCAACGTATCGATTTTCATACTGGCCCGCAGATTGTATCTACGGCGGCGTGGAAAACATCGGAGCGAACCCCAGCGAGGAAGCCCCTGCACTCACCCAGGGAGAAATGCGGGCCAACGCGATTCGTCTTGCTTTCGGCGGGCGCCTGGCCCACTTTCAGAGATTCTGCGAAACCGTGCGGCAGTCCATTCCGGAGGCGGACGCCGGTGTTCTGCGCGGCAGCGCGATTACCGGCTTCCGGTGGAAGGACGGCGCGCCTTTCGATGCCGATGGCCCCGGAACCAGCGACCTGGACCTGACCTTGGTCGGCTCGGAGGTGCTGCGCTACTATTCCATCGGCGGCTATTGGATCCCCGGGGTTCATTCCCGGCCTCTCAGCGATGAGGACCCCGACATCGCGCCCGATCTGGTCCCGCTGCGGCGGGCTTTGATGGACATGGTACAGCGGCCCGTCAACATCCAGGGAACGCGAGACTGGGTGCAGTACCTGCGGGGCGACGTCTTCGGGCAGCCCTACCTGACACTGTTCGGCAGCGTGGAACCGTGAACCTTCGCCTGCTCAGTTACAACATTCGATTCGGCGGCAGCGGCCGGGAAAGGGCGCTGGCCGGCGTGATCAAGAACTGCGATCCCGACCTGGTGGTGCTGGAGGAGGCGACCCGGCCCGAGGTCGTCCGTTATCTCGCCTCGGCCTGCGGCATGAAAGGGTGGGGCGCCCATCCCGGCGATTCGCTCGCCTTTCTGAGCCGCACCGAAGTGTCGCACTACCGCTGGCACGGCGTGCTGTTCGGCAAACGCCGCTACCTGGAGATCGTCCCCGGGGGCACGGACCTCCGCATTTTCGGAGTGCATCTATCCGCCATTCACTCCAGCCTCACCGAGCGCCGCCGCACCTACGAACTGCGCTCGCTGCTGGGACAGATCGAGCAGTACCAGCAGGCGTTTCACCTGATCACGGGCGATTTCAACACCCTGGCTCCGGGCGAAGAACTCGACATCGGCCGGCTGCCGAAGCGGCTGCGGCCGTTTGTCTGGCTGAGCGGCGGAAAAATCCGCTGGCGCACCATCGCCCTGATGCTGGCGCGCGGGTATTCGGACGCTTACCGGGCGTTCCACCGGGAAGGGCCGGGCTACACGTTTCCTACCTCCGATCCGCACGTCCGCCTGGACTACCTGTTTGCTCCAAAACCATTCCTCGACCGCATCGAGCGGTGCGAGGTGGTTCAAGACACAAATGGGGTGCGCGAAGCCTCGGATCATTTTCCTTTGATGTCGGAAATAAATCTTGGATAGCCTGCCGGCGTGGTAGCCTGATCGAACCTGGGACAACCGGGCGAGGATCCGACCGATGAAAGAGATCAATACCTACCTTATTTTTGACGGCAACTGCCGAGAGGCGATGACCTTCTACGCCAAGGGGCTGGGCGCCGACGCGACCTTGATGCCGTTTTCCGATATGCCGGGCGATTATCCCCCGGACGCCAAAGACCGCATCATGCACGCCAGGATTGCCAAGGGATCCGCCGTCCTGATGGCGTCCGACACCATGCCGGGCATGCCCTTCAACAAAGGCAACAACTTCTCGGTCAGCGTGAACTGCGAAAACCAGGCCGAGATGGACCCGATGTTTCAGGCGATGGCCGAGGGAGGCAAGATCACCATGCCGCTCCAGGAGACGTTCTGGGCGGCGCGATTCGGCATGCTCACGGATAAATTCGGCATCAACTGGATGTTCAACATGGACAAGCCGCACGCGTGAGGCGTCAGGCCCGGGCTACCTGGTCCATTTCCAGGAATTCGCGGATGTGCGGGTGTTCCGAGTTCTTCAACTGATCCACGGGGCCGAAATAGATCACGCCACCGTCGTACAGGAAGACGACCCGGTCGGCCACCTTGTACATCAGGTCCAGATCGTGTGTCACCACCACCGACGTCAACTGCAACTGGCGCTTCAGGCGGAGCATGAGGTCGCCGAGGTGGTTGGACATGATGGGGTCGACCATCGTGGTGGGTTCATCGTACAAAATACACTGCGGCTGCGCGGCCAAGGCGCGGGCGATGGCCACGGCGCGCTTGTAGCCGGTGGACAGGTCGGCCGGGAACGCATCGCGGGCGTCGGCGATGTCCACCATCTGGAGTAGCCCCTGGACCACTTCTTCTTTGTTTTGAGCGTTGTAATCTTCGCGTAGCTCGAGCGAAAACAGGACGTTCTCGCCCACGGTCATCGAATCGAACAGGGCGCCGCTCTGAAAAACCATGGTCACTCTGCGGCGGATGCTGCGCATCTGGGTTTCGCTGAAGTCGGTGACGTCTTCGTGCGCGACGATGATCCGGCCGCTGTCCGGCTTGAGGAAACCCATCATGTGGGAAAGAGTTACCGACTTCCCCACGCCGCTCCTCCCGATGATGGCGACGGTCTCCCCCGGATTCACGTGGAAGTTGGAATCGACCAAAACCGGCCGGTCGAACGTCTTATAAACGTGCCGGAACTCGATGTAGTGTGGGTAGGGATCACTTTGGGGCATAGGCTTCCCATTCTTCCGGGGTGTTAAGATTCTGAAAATAAGCCACTTCTTCTACAGGGAAGGAAGCCAGGCGCAACCCTTCGAGCGCGGCTGTGACCTTGCGGATGCGCCTGTCGAAGGCCGCCTGGAGATGAGCCAGCGCCCGGCTGTGGTAGACCGCGCAGAGCGGCTGTGGTTTGCCGGGCGGGCTCTCGGGAATCAGCGCATCGCAGCCGGCTTCCCGCGCCGCCTGCAACAGGCTTCGCAGGAATTCCGCGCTCAGGTTGGGCATATCGCAGGCGGCGATCAGGTTCCAGTTCCGATCCGAATCGCGCAGGGCCGTCACGATGCCGCCGAGAGGACCCTCCCCGGGGTACAGGTCGGGAATGACGGGGAAGCCCAACCCGGCGTAGATCTCCGGGTTCCCGACCAGGGTGGCGCGGCCGGTGGATTGCTCGACAGCGAGAGCGGCACGGTGCGCCAGAGGTTGGCCGCGGAATTGGAGAAGGGCCTTGTTTTGGCCCATCCGCGAGCTGTTTCCGCCGGCCAGAACGTATCCCGCTTCGCCGCCGTTGCGCGCCGCCCCATCCACAGAGAAATGATACCATTGGGTTTCGCGGATCCTGCCGCTGCCGCACCCGGTGTGTTTTCAGTCGGGAGTCGAACATTCTGATGCGCTTTTGTTTTACACTGGGATGGGTTTTCACGTTTGCGGCCCTGCTGCCTGCGGCCGAGGCTGGTTCGCCTTCCGGATCCTGGAAGAGCGTCGTCCGGCCCGACCCCCGCACCGGCAGGCTGGTGAGGAGCGTGGTGGTCAGTCCCAAGGCTGTGCCGGCGAAGAAAGCTTCACGAAACGAAAACGCCCCTCGGGTCAATGCGCCCGCGGCTCCGCCTTCGACCGTGCACGCAGCCGCCATGGCCGGCGCACTCACCCGGACGGTGGAGGAGATCGCCGCCCGCAACTCCCTCCCGCCGCAACTGCTGCATTCCGTCATCCAGGTGGAGAGCAATTACAACCCGTTCGCCGTCTCCAGCAAGGGAGCTCTTGGCCTGATGCAGTTGATACCCGCCACGGCCCGGCGCTTTGGAGTGGAAGACGTATTCGACCCGTCGGAGAACATCGCCGGCGGCGCGAAATACCTGCGGTACCTTCTCGATCTTTATCACGACGATTACCGGCTCGCCCTGGCCGCTTACAATGCGGGCGAAGGGGCCGTCGCCCGGTATGGAGGCGTTCCGCCTTACGCCGAAACCCAGAGCTATGTGGCTCTGGTGCGCAAACAACTGGAAGCGCGGATCGGCACGATCCCTTCCAAAACCCCGACCGAAGCTCAACTTGCGCAGTCCGAACCCGCCGATGCTCCGCACATCCGCGAAATTGTGGAGCCCGACGGATCGGTCCGCTACGTCTCACGCTAAGAATTCGGTTATGAAGCTGATCGCTTCGCTGGCCATTTTCGGGTCCGTCCTCGCGGCGCAGCCGGCGCGGACGCCACCGGGCGCCGTCACCGCCGTCCGGCACTGGTCGCTCGGCGAAGTCACACGCGTTGCCGTCCAGATCTCCCGCGAGTTTCATTTCCGCACCGACCGCCTGCACAATCCGGAGCGCGTCTACTTCGATATTGTGGATGCGGTGCCGAGTTTCCGCGGAAAGCGGAAGTTCGACGCACAGCTCAAGGATCCGCTGGTCTCGCAAATTCGCGTCCGGGAAACCGCTCCCGCGGTGACGCGCATCGTGCTGGATCTTTCCGGCGAACTGGAGGTCTCCACCTCGCAACTGGCCAACCCGAACCGGCTGATGATCGAAGTGCGGCGCGCAAAAAGCGCTCCGGCAGTCAGCACCGCCACGACGGCTTTGGCGACGCCGCCAGCGGTTGCGAAACCGGAGTTGCCGAAGAGCGAGCCGCCGTCCGTCATAGCCGCGGCGCCGCTCCCGGGCAGCACCGACGTTACCGCCGAGCCTTCCCGGTCGCAGATGGCAAAGGGCGCTACGGCCGACAAGATCGCGGCTCTGGAGAAACCCGCGCAGCCGCCGGAAGCCCCCAAGCCAGCGCCGATTCTCCCGGCTGAAACCGGCAAAGCCGCGCGGCCTACCACCAGCAGCGGTTCCGCCTCGCTGGTCCGCGCCCTGGGGCTGAAGGTGGGACGCATCGTAATCGATCCGGGACATGGCGGCCACGACCAGGGCACCGAGGGCGCCAAGGGGCTGCTCGAGAAAGAACTGGTGCTGGACGTCTCCATGCGCCTGGGCAAACTGGTGGAAGAAAAGATGGGCGCGGAAGTAGTCTATACCCGTACTGACGACACCTTCATCCCGCTTGAAGAGCGCACGGCTTTTGCCACGGACAAGAAGGCGGACCTGTTTCTTTCGATCCACGCCAACTCGTCTCCGGTGGCGCGCATCGCGGGCGTCGAAACGTACTACCTGAACTTCACCGATGCCAAGGACGCGATGGCAGTGGCCTCCAGGGAAAATGCGAGTTCCGGCAAGTCGGTTTTCGAACTCCAGGACATCGTCAAGAAAATTACGCTGCACGACAAAGCCGAGGAGTCCAAGGAGTTCGCCGCGCGAATCCAGACCGCGCTGTACAAGTTCTCGAGGGCCCACTTTCCGGGTATCAAAGACCGCGGCGTTCGCAAGGCCCCCTTCATCGTGCTTATCGGCGCGACCATTCCCTCGGTTCTCGCCGAAATCGGTTTCCTCAGCAACTCGCGGGAGGAGGCGCTGCTCAAAAAGCCCGAATACCGCCAGAAAGTGGCGGAGGCGCTGTTTGCAGGGCTGAAAAGTTACGCCGACGGCTTGAGCCACTTTCAGGTGGCGCAGGCCAAGAATTGATGCGGGTTTTCGCTTTCCGCCACATACCCAAAGTCCCAAAACACCGCTTACTGACGTGCGCGGCTCGGTAGGTTTAGCGGCTTACATGGCGCGGCCCTCGGCGGGCGCGCCCATGCCCGACGTGTCCGGGGGCGCGGGCTGATCTTCATGGGCGGCCCGATGTCGGTCAACGACCGCTTTCCGAAACTCTCTTCGGAGGCTGGGCCGTACTGCTCCACGACTCCCCGTAATTCATTCTCGAAATCCACACCTTTGCGGGTATTGCTACCTGAAAATCCACCATTCAAAATAGAAGTATGATGCCGCCGCCTGTCGGGCCTGCAGGCTCAAAACTATGTCCGATGAACGAGAAAACGCGGCCATCCTGCTAGTTGAGGATCCATTTGTCCGAAATTTCGTCCGTACGGTACTGGAACGGCAGGGATTAGCGGTAGTCGAGGCCAAACCTTACCAGGCGCTGCGCGCTCTTGCGGATGACGCCGGGTCGGTGAGACTGGTGATCACCAACGCCCCGGACCTGTTTCATCCTCATCGCGACCGGCTGCGCATCCTCTATATCTCCGGTTGTCCCGATCCCGATATCGCCAGCCCTTTCCGGTGCTGCCGCATGCTGCGCAAACCGTTCCTGCCCGGGGAACTGGTGACTGCCGTCAATGAGTTGCTGGCATCCGCGCTATGATGTCCGCGTGGGCTTCTACCTCTGGTACGACGGCGATCTTGCGTGGGCGCAGGGCACCTACGAATACCGGCCGATGGGCACCGCGGTGATTTCCGCGAACGACCTGTTTCGCCGGCGCGACTTCAACCCGCGCCGCCGGCGCACGCCCGCACTGGCGGATTATGCGGGGCAGTTCGCCTCGCTCGGACACCTGAACCAGCAATTGATGGCGCGCCGCAAATCTCAGCGGACGGCGCGGGTGAGTTCGGCCGTCGCGCTCTGAATCGCCTCGCCCGCGTTCTCCAGAACTTTGCCCACTTTGGCGATCGATTCCTCGGCCAGTTTCCAGTCCTTCTGTTCGATGCTCTCGCGGACAGCGGGCAGCGTTTTGACCCCGTACCCGGTATAAAAGCCGGGCGCATAGATCTGGTGTTTGAACCAGGGACGGTTGGGCAAGCCTTCGTTCAACGTGAGCGCACGCTCCACGGCAATCAGCCTGGCGTTGACGTCCTTGAGCGCCGCGCGCGCCAGCGCCGAGCCGCCGTTTTCGCTCGCCTGCGCCACAGCGTCGTTGTAAGCGTCGGCGACGCGCTGCAAGGCGGCGACGCCGTTCTGGAGCGGGGCGAAGTTCAGGAACGGCGGCACGGGTTCCGTCTCCGGCGCCTTCATGGGGCGGCGTGGGTCCGCGGTGAGCTTGTAGATACCGTCGTCGATCAGGCGGTTGCGTTCGACGATCCGGGCGCGTTTGTCGCGGGCCAGGTCCTCCACTTCGCTCACGTAGCGCCGGACCGTATCGGTGAAGTTTTCGAAATCGAAGGGCAGGAGTTCGGCTCCGGCGAGGCGCATCACGGCCGTCCCGGCGGTTTGTGCGAGGGCGCGGCCGTAAACGAAATCCTTATCGGAGAAGGTGGTGTACCAGAAAATGTCGTCGTAGATGGAATGGTAAATGCCGCCGCCATCGAGGCCGCCGTAGCCGAGATTCACCGAAGGCACGCCGAGGTGGTCCAGAAAGGCGCTGTAGTCGGAGCCCGAGCCGAGCGCGGCGATGCGCAGGTCGGCGCGCCCGCGCAATTCGTTTGCCGCATCCGCGCCGCCGGCATTCGCGATGCGATTGGCCTGGAGACGTTTCCAGACGGTGCCGCCGGTCTCCGGGTCGTCGATATCCTTCGCGACTCCATTCAGGAACCGTTCGAGCGTATGCGAGCCTTCCATGCCCAGAAAGCCGCGCGCGTTGCTGTCGGAGTTGATGTAGGCGACGGCCTTGGCGCGCAGTTCATCGGCGTGGGCTTCGGCCCATTCGGTGGAGCCGAGCAGTCCGAGCTCCTCGCCGTCCCACACGCAGTAGACGATGGTGCGCTTCGGGCGCCAGCCCTGCTTCACGAGCGCGGCCAGCGCGCGCGCCTCTTCCATCAGCGCATTGGCGCCGGAAACCGGATCGTCGGCGCCGTTGACCCAGGCGTCGTGATGATTGCCGCGAATCACCCATTCCTCGGGAAAGGCGGACCCGGGGATGCGGGCGATGACGTTGTAAACGGGCTTGGTGTCCCAGTTAAACGCGAGCTTGAGGTGCACCTTGGCGGGGCCCGGACCGACGTGGTAGGTCACCGGCAGCGAGCCGCGCCACGCGGCCGGGGCCACCGGGCCGCCCATGGCCTGGAGCATCGGCTGAGCGTCGCCATAGGAAATCGGCATCACCGGAATTTTGGTCAGGGTAACGGCTTCATTGCGCGGCAGGCGCTTGGCTTCCGGCGTGGCGCCCACGCCCGGCGTCAGCGGATCGCCCGGGTACACCGGCATGTCCATCACGCTGCCCCGCTGTACGCCGTCTTTATTCCGGTAGGGACCCGCTGGGAACACATCGCCCTGGAAGTAGCCGTCCTCGTGCGGGTCCGAGTAGATGAGGCAACCCACCGCGCCGTGCTCGGCCGCGACTTTGGGCTTGATGCCGCGCCAGGATCCGCCATAACGCGCGATCACGATGGCGCCCTTGACGGAGATGCCGAGCCGCTCCAGGGTGTCGTAGTCGTCGGGCACGCCGAAATTGACGTACACGAGCGGCGCGGTGACATCGCCGTCGATCGAGTAGGCGTTATAGGTCGGGAGCTGCTCCTGCTGTTGCGCCGAGGTCGGGTCCACCGCAACCGCGGGCTCGGCGAGCTTGGCGGTGAAGCGGGTGGGCTCCACCATCTCGAGCAGCCGCTCTTTTGGGGTAGGGAAGAGAACGTCGAAGGTTTCGATATTCGCGTCGAGCCCCCACTCGCGGAACTTGCCGAGGATCCACTCGGCGTTCTGTTTGCCGTATGCCGAGCCGATCGGATGGGGGCGGGCGGCCAGCCGCTGCATGTAAGCTTTCAGGTTGGCGGTATCCGGAATGGCGCGGAATTTGGCCTCCCAGTCGCGCTGGACGCGCGCGGACTCGGCCGAGTAACCCCGTAATGGACCCGAGTCCGCCGCAAAAAGCAGTGAGGAAGAAAGCAAGCAAGCTGCCAGACGTCGCATCGACTGATTTTAGCTGGTGCGGTATGCGCCCCGCACGCGCTCGAAGGAATATTCCACGTAGCGGTCGCGCGGCAGCAGTTCCGAGCCGACCCGCATCAGGTGCGGGAGACGGGCCTCGAGATCGTCGAACAGTTGCTGCCGCATGGCGGGGGCCATCATCAGTTCCGAGCCGCGGCCGTGCAACACGCGCACGCGTCCCGGGCTCAGGGCGACGTGGCGGATTTCCGAATAAGGGATCATGCGCCGCGAGAGCGCATCCCGCACAGCCAGGCCGTCGGGGGTGATCTCATAGGATTGGGGGAAGGCGCAGAGCATCAGGATCAGCAGCACCGGACCGGAGATCCAGACGCTGGCGCGCAAGACGATGGCCGCAACAGCCACCGCGATTCCCGCCAGGGCACACCAATCGATACGCGATTTGTAGCTCATGTTTTTTCGTTGTTCTCGAGTGGGGGCGGTCTTCGAGCGCGCAACCGGCCTCAAGGCCGCCCCTGGTTATAGTCCGATAACTACTGCCGCTTCGCCTTGATTTCCTGGAGCAGGCGGTCGATTTCCCGTTCCTTCTCCATGGCTTCGAAGCGGCCGTCTACATCGTCCGCCGCCAGTTCGGCGGTGGCTTGGGCGACGGCCTCGGTATGGTTCACCTTGTCCTTCATGCGGTCGAAGGCCACGCCGTGGGACGAGTCGCCGATGGCGGTGCCCGCCTCGGTGGCTTTATTGAGCGCGCGGGAACGGCGGTGCTGTGCGATCAGCGTTTCGCTTTTCGCCTGCGCTTCGGCAAGTTTCTGTTGCAGCTTCAGCAGCGCGGTCTTGAGGTTTTCCACCTGGACCTTCTGGTCTTCCACCTGCATCCGAAAGCTTTCGGTCATCGACTTGTAGCTCATGGAGCGCTCCAGCGCGGCCCGTGCGAGGGCGTCGTCGCTTTTGTCCAGAGCCATCTCGGCGCGGCGCATCCACTGCCGCTCGTTCTCCTGGTTTTCCTTCCACCTTTTCTCGAGCACGTGCTGGTCGGCGATGGAGATGGCCACTTGTGTTTTTACCTGAAGCAGTTGATTCTCCATATCGAGGATCACCTGTTTGATCATCTTCTCCGGATCTTCGGCTTTATCCACCAGGTCGTTGATGTTTGCCCGGATCAGTGTCGCTACTCGTTCTAACAGTGCCATGATGAGGTCTCCTTCTTTGCTACGCCGCACACTCGAAATTCACTTGAAGAAAAGGGGCAGGCCCGGAGACCTGCCCTGCTGCCTTACTGAGCCGCGCCCTTGGCTTTGTCGTCCACCTTCGACGACTTTTCGCCGATGAGCCGGACTTTCGCGAACAGGTCATGAAGCGGCATGCCGGAGAGCGTTTCGAACAGTGCCGGGATCTGCGCCGCCATCTGGGTCATGTCCCCGGTGATCTTGTGCATCCCGGCGGAATCGCCGTTGCCGGTGGACACGATGGTGATCTTGTCCACGTTGGCAAGAGGCGCCGCCAGAGCCCGCACGACTTCGGGCAGCCCGGTGATCAGCTTATCCACGATGGCCGCCTGGTTGAATTCCTGGTACGCCGCCGCTTTCACGTTCATGGCGCGGGCCTCGGCGTCACCTTTCTTGAAGATGATTTCGGCTTCGGCTTCACCCTGCGCGCGGATGGCCGCGGCTTTACCGTCGGCTTCCATGATGGTGCGCGATTTTTCGGCCTCCGCCAGCGTCTCGATGCGGCGCCGTTCGAATTCCACCTGCTTCAACACAGTGGCCGTCAGCTCGCGCTCGCGGCGCTTGATTTCGGCCTCCTGCACCAGAACCTCATGCTCCTTCTCCACCTGGTGAATGGTGACTTCCTCGGCGCGCACCTGCTGCTGCATGATGTTGCCCTGGATTTCGTACGCCTTATCGGCCTGCGCCTGCTGCTTCTTGACGAGTTCCAGGTACTCCGCCTTCTTCACTTCGAGGTCGCGCTGCGATTCGGCCTGTTTAGCTTGCGAAAGGGTCTCCGCCAGGACGCGCTCCTGGTCGGCCTGGGCTCTCGCCACCGCAGATTCCCGCGATGCCACGGCGCGTCTGATGGCCGTGTCGCGTTCCGCTTCGGCCGCCGCCACGTCCGCGTCGCGCTTGATCCGCGCCACGTCCGGCCGGCCCATGTTGGTGATGTACTCGTTCTTGTCGCGAACTTCCTTGATGGTGAAGCTGATCACTTCGAGCCCCATCTTGGTCATGTCGTCGGCGCAGGTGGAGCGCATGCGGTCGCCCACCATCTCCGGCTGCTTCACGATCTCTTCCACCGTGAGCTGCCCGATAATGCCGCGCAAGTGTCCTTCCATCACCAGCCGGATCAGAGCTTCGCGCTCCTCGGCGGCTTTGGTCAGGAACTGCTCGGCGGCCGTCAGGATGGACTCGGGGTCGGATTTCACCTTGATCTGCGCCACCGCTTCCACGGTGACCGCCACACCCTGGCGGGTGTAGAGGTCCTGCTTCGGGGCGACGTCGAACGACATCAGCTCGAGCGACAACCCACGGCAACTTTCCACCATGGGAAAGATCACGGTGCCGCGGCCCTTCACCACACGCGTTCCGCGGAACCCGTAAACGATGATCGCCTCGTGCGGTCCCGCCTTGCGGAACAGCTTAGCGAACATAGCCATAAGGAACAGGATCGCCAGGAGCATCAGCCCCGCGATCACGAACGTTGTGCTTTCCATTTTGAATGGGTCCTCTACCCGTACTACTTGAACTCCACGTCGCCCAGGGCTTCTTCCCAGGTACGAACGTACGCAATGCCTCTCTCGTAGCGCGTCACCATCACCTCGGAACCCCTGGCGATGGGACGCCCGTCCTCGCTGCGCGCCGCGGTAACCCGGCGGGTGCCTTCCTGCGAATAAATCAGTTCGCCGGTGCCGCCGGAACGAATGGGCAGGCTGAGCTTTCCGAGCACGCCCGTCATGTCGTAATCGGCGGGGTCCAGTTGCGCTTCCCGCGCCATCAGGACTTTCGCGAGGAACCAGAAGACCACCGAAGCGCCGCCGATCCCACTCAGGGTGGCTGCGCCCAGGGCCATTCCGAACCAGATGTTGTAAAACCGGTTCAGCAGGTAACCGGTACCGCCAAACCAGGCCAGAAACGCCGCGATCGTGCCGAAGTTGAACCACGACGGCGCGCCATGAACATCTCCATCCGGTCCTCCGGCGCCACCATCCCCCCCGGCTCCCGAAAGGTCGCCGTGAGGGAGGTGGATGCCGTCATGGACGTGCATGTGCGGCAGATGCAGGTCCACACTTCCGGCCAGGAGCGCCAGCACGCTCAGGCCAAACCCTACGAGGAAACAGATGAGATAAAAGTCGGCCCAAATCATGAACGCCTCCTCGATTTCGGTTGATGGTTCGTTGCCGGCGTCTTGAGCACCTCCATCAGCCGCTCCGCCAGCCCCGGATTTTCCAGAATTTCTCCCAACAGCACCAGGCACATCCGCGAATCGCCGTGCCGGGAGACCGTCAATAATGCGCGATGCAAGTCCGGATCGACACAGAACCTTTCGGCGCCGGAGATGAGCCAGAGGTCCACTTTGTCCTCGAGCGCCACCACGTCCGACACCAGTTCGGTCTGGTATCCTTCCGGGTCGTCCACCAGGTATCCCGGGTGAACTTTAAAAAACCGTGCCAGCAACATCCGGGTCGAATTCGTCAGATGCGGCCGCGTGCCAATCTCGATCTGCGACAGGTAGCTCTGGCTGATAGACTTGCCCAGCTCCTTCTGAATCAGGCGGGCCATTTCCTGCTGGGTCAGCTCGCGGTCGAGGCCGCGCAGCGTTCCTTCCACTTCCCGCAGGTACCGAAGTTTTTCGCCTAGTGTCATCGTCTTTTATCGCAGATTGAAATAATGATATTGCAATTTGTGATCGCAATCAAGAGGAAAATTTGCAGTGTTTTCTTCGGCTTACGGGGGGGCCATGTGTACGGGATTTTCGAATGCTGAAGGGAACGGTAAGGGAATCCGGGATTGCAGAGCTTCCGGGAGGGGCGTGTGGAGCAGGACGTTTTCCCCGCCGCATTCGGTTGCTGCCCGAAAAATATCAAATAGTCGGTTGGATCACCTGCCGGAACTATGTCGGCGCATGAAACAAAGGGCTTGCGAAACACGGTCAGGCAGCGGTCTACAGCAAATAGGGGACAGGTACCTGGAGCGGCGAAATAATCGGGTGGAGGTCCGGTTGACAGTACGTGTATACTAACTGAAATTACTCAAGAGGGCCCCTATGGGATTACTCCATGCGCGCGTTCTTTCAGCCGGCGCCCTGACTCTCGGACTATGTGCCTACGCACTGCCCCTACCGGGTCCAGGATTCGGGACGATTCGTAAACACAAGATATCGCTGGAGGTGCGACAGCCAGCGCTGGTGCGGCTCGCGAATACATCGGTTGCATTTACGGGAACCTCGACCAATCCGGAGTACGTTCCCGTACAGGGCAGCTTGCTGGCTACATTACAGACCGAGTTGCTTTCCAACGAGAACACCTTGCAAGCCAAGCCGACGCCGGAGGGTGCGAACTGGCAGTTTGTCATGGAAGTAACCGGGTTTGCGATTCCGCCGCCCCAAACGCGCACCCAAAATGTCGGAACTCAGGGCACAAGCCTCATTTGGAGCGGAAATCTCAACGTGGCCTACCGGATTCTGGACCATGAGGGACGAGTGCATGATGCCGATAACATCGACTATGTGTTTCAAGATGATATCAAGAAGACCTGGTTAGGCATGCCGATCCCCGGACAGGGAAAGCCGCCGATCAACAGCGCCGAGGGAGTGAAGCAGGCGATGATCAAAGAAGTGGTGAATCAGATCGCCGCGCGCCTCGGGAATACCAGCCGGCCAATTGACGTGCAGGTGGCTACGGGTGAAGAGCGGCTGGATCGGGCCTCGGACTACATGGAACGGCGGCTCTGGACGCGGGCGCTCGAAGAACTCGAGAAGGGCGAACCGATGGCGCGGCCCGAGGACGAATCGTTCCGGCAGTACGACATGGGCCTGGTTTACGAGTCGATTGCATACGACTCCAAGAGTGCAGACGATCAGCGGACCAACTTCTTCAAGGCACAGGAATATTATGACCACGCTCTGGAACTGAACCCGAAGGAGAAGTATTTCATCGACACGGTGGCTCGCACGCGGGACTCGGTGGCGCGCTACAAAACGCTCGAGGCGAGCCGGCGTGAAGACGTCAAAGTGAATACTCCCAAGGCGCCTGCCCCCACGGAAGCGGCCCACCCTGCCTCGGCGGCGCCCGCCCAGAAAGCTCTGACCGTGGACGAGGTACTGTTGCTGGTGGCAAGTAAAGTCCCGGAGGAACAGATCATCGTGATGATCCAGAACCGGCCGGTGATGTTCGACTATCTGGACACTGCCACGGCGGTTGCCTTCGCCAAGGCGAATGTACCGCGTACCATTCAGAACGAATTGCGGAAGAAAACTGGGGCTCCACTGTTGCCGGAACCTGCCGCCGAACCGGCGCCAGTACAGGCTGTAACTCAGGCGAAAGCGCCGGTTACCCGGGGAGCGGCGCCGGCGAAATCCACGGACCCGGCCAAGAGCGCGACCAAGAAAAAACAGTGAACCGGCGCGGATTTCTGGGTTTGTTGACGGCAGCAGCGGGTCTGCGCGGTCAGGACGGAGATACCGCGGGGGCCGCGCACGACCTACTGTATCAGGCGCTGGAGCGTCTCTCAGAGAAGGCTACCGAGGCACAGGTGCAGCGTGCCATCGGGCATCTGAGAAACGCTCTCGACCAGGATCCGAACTTCGGCGATGCGTACTATTACCGGAGCCTTTGCGAGAAGCGGCTCGGCCGGGACGGGTCGGCCGATCTCGCCAAAGCGCGGACCCACAAATCGGAAGCATTGCGCGATCAGCGCGATCCGTTCCGGCTTGCGGTGCCCAAGCTCTACGATGAACTGCCCCTCGTCGGACAGAAATGGGCCTTGGTGGTGGGAGTTTCGCGTTTCAATCCGGATACCGGCGCCGAGCCGCTGCAATATGCGGAGGCGGACGCGTCGGCATTTGCCGAGTTGTTGCGCGATCCGAACGTCGGGCGATTCGCGCCATCGAACGTGATTCTACTGACCAACGAACGCGCGACCACTCCGGCGATCAAGGCGGCGCTGAACCGGATTGCCACCCGCGCCAAACCGGAAGACTTAGTGGTGACGTACCTGGCGACGCACGGATCGGCGCGCGATCAGGACCTTCGTAGCGTGAGTTACCTGATGACCTACGATACGGACGTTTCCGGGCGCGACCAGATCTTTGGGACGGCGCTGCCGATGGTCGAAGTTTCAGGGATAATCAGTACCCGGTGCGTGGCGCAGCGCACGGTGGTGTTTCTGGATACCTGTCATAGCGGGTCGGGCACGGATAGCCAAGCGTTATCCACCGAGGACATGGACCGTCTGCGGGAGGGGGCTGGCCGGTACATCGTTACTTCCTGCGAGGTGGATCAGAAGGCATACGAAGGTGGCGGACACGGCTACTTTACGGCGAGCTTGATCAAGAATCTGGCCGAGCGGCAAGGGTGCGTCCGGCTGGGGGATCTGTTCACCCGAGTACAGCAGGAAGTGAGCCGGGAGACGGCGGGTAAACAGAGGCCGGTCCTTGCCAAGAGCGATAGTGCAGCCGAGATTATCTTGGGGGTCGAGACCGGGGCGGCGAGCAACGGCTGTATGGGGTCGGGTTAGGCGGGGTGCTCGAGTTTCGGATTGGCCGTATAGAACTCGACCAACTGGTGAACGAGCGTGCCGAAGGCAACTCCGGCGAAACTGAACCACAAATATCCCCCGCGGACCAGCATTAGATTCACGGCAAGGATCAGGAATGCCAATCCAATGGTTGCCCATACCGCATGGCGCGCACGTTTCAAGCGGTGGAAGATCAGCACAACCGCGATTCCGCTTAGAATGTCGAGGATGAGGCGGAGGCCGGGTGCAATCTCTCTGACAAAGCTACCCTGCAACTCGGCGCGGACTGCATAGGCGTTGACCAGTATGCCCGGTTGGCGCCCGATTGGTGTCGGGTAAGAATCCCGAGACTCTTTGTAGGTGCCGCCGATCAGGAAGATCGGCGTCTTACCGGTTCTTTCGATGCGTTCTCGCAAAATCTCCCGCATCGCAGGTTTCGGTTCCCCGACGCCGGCTTTGCAGCCGTCCCCGGAAGAGTGCGCGGCACACTGGAACAGATCACTGACCTGAAATTCCAGCGGAGCGGCTCCGGTGTAGGAAACCAGGACTTCATGTTCGCCGGAGTGGTCAGTTTTTCCGGTTGCGGTCTCGGCCACCCTCGTAGGCCATACCGCTACGGGCGCGGACTCGGGTTCCAGGTGGAACCTTCGAGTCAGCTTACGGACTCCGAAATCGCGGTCCTGCAGGTAGATGGCTGTCCCGATCCGGTCGTCCCGGTGCTGGATGCCGCCCAATGCAACCTGTTGCCGGAACTTCCATTGGGCCTCCTGACCGGCAAGCCACGAGAAGAAGCCGGGTTCAGTTGGCGATTGAGCGAGGATTGGTTGTGCTGCCCAAATCGACTTCTCGAACCACGGCATCTTTGCGACTTCAGCGTACTTGGAGTCCTCGGTCTCCAGATCGACTCCGATAGCCGCGGGGTCAGGCTTAAATCCGGCTACCGATCCCACCAGCTTCATTACGGTGGCTGGATCCAGCGGCGACGTTCCGCAGAAGCAGCTCTGGTAAGCCTCCTGATCGATCTCCACGGCGACGATCAAGTGTTCGCCTTCGCGGCTTTGAACGATTTGGAGAGCACGGTCGAGAAACCGTCCTTCCCACTGGCTAAGGGCACCGTGATACTCGAGAAACTGCATTCCCACCGCCAACAGCACGACGACGACGAAGTCGCCAACGGTAAGCCCCCAGAATAGCTCTCTTTGCCGGAATCCGCGTCGAGGTGAGTAGGGCGGCTTTCCGGGCGCGCCGGCGGTGAATCGTGCCTTTACGGTAATCTCGACAGACTCTTCCTCGCGATCGGGCTCTTCGTTCACTGGGCCTCCATAGAGTCCGCGATACCGGAAAGCGCGGCGTGTCGCAAGGTGCGGAGGATGTCTTGGCTGACCCCGGTTTTTTCGAGTTCGAGCAGCGAAGCCGAGTAGGCAGTCCACGCAGCGTTTGCGGACGTGTAGTTGCGCTCGGAGGTCACCAGGACCCAGGCGGGTACCCCATCGGAATCCAACTGGCAAAGTCCCCCATCGCCGGGGGTTCCTTTCGCCAGTTCGTAAGTTCCCGGCCGTAGACTTCCAGCCGGAACGGCGCCGGCCGGATCGACCGTGCGGTCCCAATCGAGAAAGACCGTGCTGGTCGAACCGGTGGACGGTAAGGCTTTGAGTGAGAAGCAGTATTTGCCCTCGACGATGCGGCGCAATGTGGGTCCGAGGTTGAGAGTCGCTGATTTCAGAAGCACCACCGCGTCGTTCGGGTTACCACCGGCACGGGCGAGCGGTATGACAGTTGTGACCGGCGTCCGCTTCCAAAGACTCTCGAACAGACTACCGAGCGTAGTGACCTTGCCGCGGGTATTCTGTTGGAGGTCGATTCGATGCACCGCGATGCCGTCGAGATGTTCGTCACAAACAGGGACCCTACAGTTGCGCGTGCAGGTATAGTTCAAATAAAGATCATTGGGGCAGCGCACGAGCACCTCGGCCGTGCCGTTTGCCGATGGCTTACCATCGACTTGCGCGCCTAGGGGCAACACGCCGTCCTCGGGGATATCGCCGGCCCCCAACTTCCAAATCCCGCTGGAGGATTCCACCTTAGGCACATCCGTTGGCTTTTCCTGCGCGGCGGCCATCGCCGTCCAAGTAAGTAGTAGAAACGTAAGTCTGGTGCGCGCCATTCGGGCGACCTCATAGAAAATACGAATAGTCTATAACAGAAGCCCTCTCAATCCTAGTAATTTCTGGGTGGAGTTCGCGATATCCGCGCCTCCGCTACGGCTCGGTCCAACCAGAGTTGCTGTCGTGCTTTCGTCCTGAATCGAGATCATCCATCGCGGCAGGATTGGAGGAGAGTGCGGAGGATCAGTTGGGTCGAAACTACGCATTCGTAATGAAGTTATATTTGCCTTCGGGGGTGTGGGGTCTTGAATCGAGAAGCGCGGGGTCAAGTGACTGTGCCGGCATTTGCGCCTGGGCCGGGCGGCGGCAGACCGTGGGCCGGGGCGAAGCGCCGGCGGCAGTTCAACTGGGCCGTGGAGCGATGCGTCGCAATGCGGACGAGCAGGAACCCAGGAAATGACCCTTGCGGTCGAGCCCGCGCAGCGTTCCTTCCACTTCCCGCAGGTACCGGAGTTTTTCGCGCTGGTGTCATCGCCTTGCTATCACAGAGTGTATAAAGATCTTGCAATTGGTGATTACACTCACGAAAAATATGCCTTCGCATCACTGAGATGCGGGTATGTCCCCAATTTGCAGCCGAAGACGCTTACCCGGGTGGCACATGTTGCCGGGAGGGTAAATCGATGAATTCGAGAGCTTCGTTGCTGTTTAGAGGCCTGCTGCTGGCGGGTTGTTCGGCGACGTGGGGACAGACGTGGCCTTACCTGGATGCGCCGGTCGCCGATTCTTACATCCGCGTGCGGCAGGGAGACGATCCGAAAAAGCTGGTGTGGGACATCCCCGAGAATAAACGAGAGGTGTTCCGGCCGCTGCCTGACGGAAAGCTATTCCTGACGCACGGTTCCATCTACGTGACCTACCCGCTGCTCAATCCGTTGAAGGTCCGTGCTACGGCTTCCGCGACGGGCGCGGACGATCCATCGCACGCCACCATTGGCAGTCTGATCGCGCAGATCCTGTCGGTGCTGGTGACGGTTGCGCCTTCATCAGCTTCGCTCGCGGATGTTGCGAAGAACCTGGGCATCAAACCGTTGACCAAGGCCGGCACAGAGAGCGGAAAGAAGGTTGTTCCCGAGACCTGCGACGCAACCGATTCGGCCTCCAAAAATATCACTTGGGTCGTGACGTACCTGTATGGTTCAGAGACTTCACCGGCAGGTTTGAGTGAGACGGTGAAGTCCTGGTCCGACGCGATCGATAACGCCTTCGCGGCCGGCGAAAGCGGCCCCGCGGCGGTGCGCAAGGGGATCGAACAGATCAACGTCGACACCAGACTGCTGGACGAGGCCATCAAGTCTGCTGCTCCGTTCCTGGCGCGAATTCGCGAATGCACGCCCGACAATTCCCCGGCCCGACCGGCCGAGGTGGAACGCGTCGGCGAGCCGAAACTACCGGAGAAGCCGAAGACAACCGATTCCGCAGCCCTCGACAAGTACAAGAACGACCTTCTGGAGTACGCCGAGAAACTACCGAAGTGGAAAACCTATCAAGACTATCTAAGGGAACTTAACTTATACGAGAACTATATTCCGTACCAATTAACGCTGCTCGCCGACCCGGAGCGCCGCATCCGCGAAATCCAATCCGCGGCCGCTGCCATGCGAAAACTGGCGCAGCAGCTCGAATCCGACTACGCAAACCCGCGAAAATGGGTGTCGGCGCGGCGCAGCCGTTCGCAGACCGACTACATCATTGGTGCGGTGATCGAGCCAACCTTCGAGAAACTCCAGAACGCCACGATCAAAGTAGTGCGTGAAGAGCTGACGGTGAACATTGTGACCGGCACCATCTCCACCGCCAATCCCGAAGAGGGCGCGGGCACGCTGACAGTAAGAAAGTTCTCGCGATTCGCCGTGGAGCCCGGAATCGGCGCGGTATTCGGCACCGTCAAACGGCCCACGTACAGCACGAAACAGAATGACGAGGGCAAGACCGAGGTGGTGAGGATCCCCGAGGGAACGGTTTCCGTGAATCCCTCCCTGATGGTGAATTTCGTGTGCCGGTGCGGGCTTGGTGCGCTCACCCCCATGCTTCAAATCGGCGCCGCGACCTCCAAGACGTTGCCGGCCTTGCTGCTGGGCGGCGGACTTCGCCTGTTCGGCGTGGGTAAGGGCGACATCGCCATCGGCGGCGGCGCCATGTTCGCCTGGCCCAAGGATCTGCAAAAACTCAAAGAGGGAAGCATTGTGAAGGACCAGGCGGAGATCGACGCGGACCTCGGCTATGCCAGCCAGCCGAAGATCGGCGGCTACTTTACCATTCAGTACAAGTTCTGAAGGGAGCCGCGCTTTGGGCACGCTGTCCTGATCCCATCCGGATCGTAATCTTTCGTAAAACCCCGGTAAACATTAGGATTTGCTTAACAGGGAAACGGATTGGGGCGCGACCGGCATCTCTCATAGCGAGGGGGACTCGAGCATGAAAAAGCAAACGGCCTGGAAGAGAACCGGAATCGCCGCGGTGATGGCGGTCTCGTTGATGGGAGCATCGCAAACTGCCTTTGCCCGCGACCGGGACCACGACCGTTGCGACCGTGACAGCCACCGCTACACCCAGAGCTACAACAGCCGCTACACCGACGGCTATGACAACCGCGGCGGCTACGCGGATCGTGCCTATTACAGCAACGGCTACTACAATAGCCGCTCCTACGGCTACTCCGACAACCGTTATTACAGAGACGACTACCGCTACGGCCGCAGCCAGGCCGGCAAATCGGCGGCGCATTGATCGGCGGCGGCGCGGCGGCCGGCGCGATAATCGGCGGGCTCAGCGGCGGCGGCAAAGGTGCGGCCATCGGAGCGGCCGTCGGCGGAATCGGCGGCCTGATCGTAGACCAGACGACCCGCAACAACAACCGTTACCGCCGCTAGGCCGGAAAATGCGCGCTCGGTTATTATGGGAGCCGTGCGCGTATTGATTGCGGATACCTTCGAGCAGTCGGGACTGGACGAACTCGCGGCGGCGGAACTGGACGTTTCCTACCAGCCGGGCCTCAAAGAAGATGCGCTGGTGCAGGCGGTGTCCGCCTTCGCGCCGGACGTGCTGGTGGTGAGATCCACCAAAGTGACCGAACCCATACTGGCGGCGGGGCCGCTGAAACTGGTGGTGCGCGCGGGCGCGGGCTACAACACGATCGACGTGCGGGCGGCCTCCCGCCGTGGAATCTTCGTTTCCAACTGCCCCGGGAAGAATTCGGTGGCCGTGGCGGAACTGGCGTTCGGACTGATTCTCTCGCTCGACCGGCGCATTCCGGATAACGTCGCATCGCTGCGCGCCGGGCAATGGAACAAGTCCGAGTATTCGCGGGCGCGCGGGCTTGCCGGGCGCACTTTGGGATTGCTGGGCCTGGGGCAGATCGGACGGGAAATGGTGCCGCGGGCGCGGGCGTTCGGGATGAAGGTGGCAGCGTGGAGCCGCAGCCTGACGGCGGAGCGCGCGCGGGAACTCGGCGTGGGCTATGCGGCCTCGCCCGAAGCGCTGGCGGGCGACTCGGACGTAGTGAGCGTGCACGTGGCGCTGCATTCCCAGACTTACGGGCTGCTGGGCGAGCGCTTTTTCGAAGCCATGCGGCCGGGCGCGTATTTCGTCAACACAGCGCGGGCGGAAGTGGTGGACCAGAATGCGCTGGCGCGGGCGGTGGAGCAGAAGCAGATCCGCGCGGCGCTGGACGTTTTCGCGGGCGAGCCGGCGGGCGGAAAAGGGGTTTTCGAAGACGAAATTGTGAAGCTGCCGAACGTGTACGGCACGCATCACATCGGCGCGTCCACCGAGCAGGCGCAGGAAGCGATTGCGGGCGAAACGGTGCGCGTGATACGGGCCTTCCGGGAGACCGGCAAGGCACTCAACGTTGTCAACCTGGCCAAGGCGACGCCGGCGGTGTGCGCGCTGATCGTCCGGCACCTGGACCGTCCGGGAGTTCTGGCGAGCGTGCTGGACGCGATCAGCGAAGCCCGCATCAACGTGCAGGAAATGGAGAACGTGGTGTTCGATGGCGCGGCCGCGGCGGTGGCGCGCATTCACCTCGAAAGCGAGCCCGAAGCGGAAGTGCTGGACCGGATTCGCGCCTCCAATCCGAACATCCTGGATATCGGAGTGGTGGGCGGATAGCCGCGGTCAATCGTTTCTGAGTGTCTGTGCGGGGTCCAGACGCAGAATGCGAAAGGCCGGGACGAGGCTGGCCACGGCGGCCACCGCGACCAGGATGCCGGCGGTCGCGGCAAATGTGACCGTGTCGCCGGGCTTCACACCCCACAGCATGTGCTCCAGCAGGCGGGCTCCGATGCGCGACAGGATCGCTCCCGCAGCGACCCCGAGCAGCGCCAGCGCGATGCCGGGAGCGGCCGCATTGGCGATGGCCTGTCCGGCGGTTGCGCCCAGTGCCATGCGGATGCCGAACTCCCGTGTGCGCTCGGCAACCGACTGCGCGATCAGCCCGTACAGGCCGATGGCGGCAAGGATGAGGGCCAATCCGGCGAGGACGGAGAAGAGTACGGCGTGGTATCGCTCGTCTCCCATGATCTCGGCTTTCAACTCCTGCATGGATTCAAAGCGGGCGATCGGAAGCTGCGGGTCGACGCCGGCGATGGCGGCCTGAATGGGGGCGGTGTAGTTACCCGGGCGGGAGGTGCGCACCACCCATTTCGGCGTGAACCAGACGTGAATCACCTGGAGAATATCGTCGGACATCTGCGAGACGGGCACGTAGACGGTGGGGTTGATGGAGACCGGCCCGAAATTCCCGAGTCCGCTGTGTTGCTGGACATCGCCCGCGATTCCGACGATGGTATTCGCATCGCGTCCCATCAGAATCTGCTTTCCGAGCGGATCTTCGGACGGGAAGTAGCGCTTCGCGAAGGACTCGCTGATCACGACCACGGGTGGAGTTTCGCGGCTGTCGGATTCCCGTGGCGCCCGGCCCCGCAGCAGGGGGATGCGGAGGGTCTCGAAATAATCCGGCTTGATGTAGACGGCCTCCATGCCGTGACCCTGGGTATCGGCGCCGCCGGCGCGGCGGAAACCGAGATTGAGCGGCCGCTCGTAGGGCAGAGTGAGCGCCACCGAGGCACTGGCGATTCCCGGGATACGCCGGATGCGTTCGAGCGAGCGGTCGTAGAGCCGGTTGACCGCGGCGGATGTGTTGTAGCGGGCGTCCTGGAGGGAGGCCTGGGCGGACAGGATATTTCGGGCGTCGAAACCCGGGTTGAGGCTGTTGAGGTGCTCAAGGGTGCGCACGAGCAGGCCCGCGCCCACCAGCAGCACCAGGCTGAGAGCGACTTCGCCGGCGACCAGCGCCTTGGCGGTCCAGCGCCGTCTCCCGCCCGACAGGCCGCGCCCGCCCTCTACCAGCACCGAGCGCAAATCGAGGCGCGCCGTGGCGAGTGCGGGAGCGAGGCCAAATAGAAGGCTGGTAAGCAGCGTGATGCCCGCCATGGCCAGCAGCACGCGGTAATCCACGGAAATGGTGTGCCAGGATTCGAAGCGGCTGGCCCCCAGGTCCTTGAGCACGGCGAGTGCGGCCGTGCCGGTAAGCATTCCCAGGGCGCCGCCGCCAAGCGCCAGCAGCAGGCTCTCCACAAGCAACTGGCGGACGATGGCGGCCCTCCCGCCCCCCAGCGCCATACGGGTGGCGATTTCGCGGCTGCGCGCGCCGGAACGGGCCAGCAGCAATCCGGCGATGTTGACGCAACCGATCAGAAGCACCATCAGCACGGCGGCGCCGGCGACCAGAAGCTGGTTTCGGATGGAACCGGTCATACCGCTTTGCAAGGGTACGATCTGCTCCTCGACGGTGGTGCCTTTGCGGACGTCGGAGACTTCGAACAGGGCTGGGCCGAGGGATTGGAGCCGCTGGGCGGCGGCTGCCCAGGTGGCACCCGGCTTGATGCGCGCGATCACGCTGTAGTTCGACCCCTCGCCTTCGCCGGTTCGGGAGGGGCGCAAAGGAGTCCAGACCTCCGCCGGGACGGATGAACGGAAGCCGGCGGGCATGATGCCGATGACGGTGTAGGGTTCGCCGCGCAGGTTCATTCCGGCGCCGAGCGCGGCCGGGTCGCCGAGAAAGATGCGCTGCCAGAAGTCGTGGCTGATCACGGCGAGAGCCGGGCCGCCGGCCACATCTTCGGCGCGGGTGAACTCGCGGCCCACTTGGGGGGCGACGCCGAGCACGCGGAAGAATCCGGCGGAGACGCGCTGCTGGCGAACATATTCCAGCCTGCCGCCCGAAGCGAAGTTGGCGCCATTGGATCCGCCGCTGGCGGCCACGTCCAATTCCGGAACGCCGTCCCTCACCACTTCGAACTGGCCGCCGGTCTGGGATGTGTTGACGTCCTGTTGTCCCCCGCGGCGCCATTCGGTAACTACCATGGCGAGGCGTTCGGGTTGGGGATAAGGCGCCGGTCGGAGCAGCACGGCATCGAGCACGCTGTAAACGGCAGTGTTGGCTCCGATGCACAGCCCCAGGGTGGCCAGGACGATGGCGGTGAAGCCGGGGGTCTTTCGAAGCTGGCGGAAGGCGAAGCGGAGATCGTGCCAGAGGAGCATGGCGGTGAGACGTGCCGGGAGGGCAAAGGTTGGGAGGGTATTCAGCCCAGGAAGCTGAATGCCGCCGCCCAGCGGGTTGGAGTGCGACCGTCCAGTACCTCACGGACGCGGGCAGCCAGCGCCGCCATGGTGTAGGGACGGACCAGAAACGCGAATCCCTTTTGCACCGCCACCCGGTGGGCGAGCCTCTCATATTCGCGATCCGACAGAAATAGAGTCTTAAGGGCCGGATCGCGCTGTCCAAGCATTTCGCAAAGCTCGTGGCCGTTGATGTGAGGCATCAATGCTTCGGTGAGCAGGAGGTCCACGCGACCGGTGTGTTCGTCGAAAATGCGGAGGGCGTCCGCCCCGGTGCGGGCCTCGAGCACGTTGTAACCCAGCCGGGTCAACATAAAAGCGCCAAGTGTGCGCGCCTCGGGTTGCGGTGCGACGAGAAGAACAGTCTCGGTCCCCGCGGGAGGAGGTTTGCTGCTCGGACGTGCCATACTGCCGAGATTTTACGGCTGACCTAGACCGGAGACAAGGAAGTTTGTCGAGGGCACGTGGGAAAAAATACCGACCCCCCGGGCAACTGAATAATTCATCAAGGGGAGTACGTATCGTAACCGAAAATCGGTAATAGTACTTCTACAATAAATTGGGCGCGAAAATCGCTTGCGAGGGGTAAATGACTACTGGAAAAGTCAACACTTTAAAAGTGGATGCCCTCCTGGTAGGTGCATTCGAAGCGGACCGGACACTGATTGCGGATGTTCTCCGCAAAGCGGGTGGGCGTCTGGAGCAGACCAGCGACCGGGATAGGGCGTTGGACCTTTTGAGGCGTCACCGCTTTCACGTTGTCATCGCGGAATCGGATCTACCCGCGTGGGACTGGAGAATGGTACTAGGCGATCTGCACACGCTCCCTTACCCGCCGCAGCTCATCGTGACCTCCCGGCACGCCGACAATTATCTTTGGTCGGAAGTGCTGAACGTAGGAGCCTTCGATGTGCTCTCGCAGCCTCTGGTGCGCGACGAAACCGAGCGGGTCATCGCGGCAGCCCGCCGTCACTATGATGCGCCCCGCCGTATGCCCGCCCAAGCGGCAGGATCCAACCGCATGGCCGGCCTGGCCTGACTAACCCCACGCAAGAAGAAAGAATTGAATCTTTCCGCAGCGGTTTACGACGTTCCTCGTGTGCCTTCTCCCACGTCCGATTCGTAAACATAAGACCCTTCATATAGATAAAATCCTTGACCACACACTACATATTGGGGCAAGATGACGAGGGTGTTCCAAACTGCAGCGATTACCTGGAGGAAAGCATGGGCCAATTATCAGTCGATCTGAGTGCGAAAATAGAAGTGTTGAAAGCAAAGACCAACACAGCATCCAAAACCGGGATTTCGTTTCCCCGCTACTTCACGTCCCGGCTGGAACCGGGAAAAACCCCATACGACGAAGTGCAGTGGGAAACCCGCACAGCCTCGATCGGCAACGATAAAGGGTCCGTCATCTTCGAACAGCGAGACGTCGAAGTTCCGGTGGACTGGTCGCAGACAGCGACAAATATAGTAGCGAGCAAATATTTCTATGGCAAATTGGGTTCGCCGGACAGGGAAACCTCGGTTGCGCAACTGGTAGAGCGGGTTGTCGACACGATTTCCGACTGGGGCCGGAAGGACGGGTACTTCCAAAGCGAACAGGACAGCCAGAATTTCCGCTTCGAACTGGCGCATTTGATGTTGACGCAGAGGGCCTGCTTCAATTCGCCGGTGTGGTTCAACGTGGGGGTGAAGGAGACGCGGGGGTACGGCTGGATTTTCGATCAGGCAGCGGGGAAGGTGGCCAAACTCGAATCCGGAGTGATGCGTCCGCAGTGTTCGGCCTGCTTTATCGTATCGGTCAAGGACTCGCTCGAATCGATCCTGGACCTGGCGAAGACGGAGGGCATGCTGTTCAAGTGGGGATCCGGCACGGGAACGAACCTGTCCGCGCTGCGGGAGGAGGATGCGGCGCTTTCGGGAGGCGGCCGCGCGTCGGGTCCGCTTTCGTTCATGAAAGGTTTCGATGCTTTCGCCGGCGTCATCAAATCCGGGGGCAAGACCCGCCGCGCCGCCAAAATGGTGATTCTCAACGTGGATCATCCGGACGTGGAAAAGTTTATCTGGTGCAAGGCGAAGGAAGAGAAGAAAGCGTACACGCTGGTGGAGGCGGGTTACGACGCCTCGCTGGACGGCGATGCCTATAGCTCGATCTTTTTCCAGAACGCCAACAACTCGGTTCGCGCGACCGACGATTTCATGGATGCGGTGGTGCGGGACGGGGAGTGGTGGACGAAATCGGTGGGCACGGGCCAGCCGGTCAAGCGCGCCATGGCCCGGGATATCATGCGGCAGATTTCCGAGGCGACGCATCAGTGCGGGGATCCCGGGATGCAGTTCGACACGACCGTGAACCGCTGGCATCCGTGCAAAAACACGGCGCGGATCAACGCGTCGAACCCGTGCTCGGAATACATGTTCCTGGACGATTCGGCCTGCAACCTGTCCAGCCTGAACCTGATGAAGTTCGTCGGTCCGGACGGGCAATTCGATGTGGAAGCTCTCCGCCACGCTGTGGATACGATGATCGTGGCGCAGGAAATCATTGTGGATAACGCCAGCTATCCGACGCAGCGGATCGGCGAGAATTCGCATAGTTTCCGTCCGCTCGGGCTGGGGTTCGCGAACCTGGGCGCTTTGCTGATGTCCATGGGCGTGCCCTACGACAGCGAAAACGGACGCGACCTGGCGGGCGCGATCACGGCGGTGATGTGCGGCCAGGCGTACCTGACCAGCGCCCGGATAGCGGAATCAACGGGCGCGTTCGCGGGATACGCCGCCAACGAGCAGGCGTTCCTGGAAGTGATTCGGATGCATCGGGACTCGGTGGACCGGATCAATCGCACCAACGTGCCGTCGGCGCTTCACCAGGGCGCGCAAAAATGTTGGGACGATGCGTACGCGCTCGGGCGGCTTCACGGGTACCGCAATGCCCAGGTGACGGTGATTGCGCCGACCGGAACCATCGGGTTCATGATGGACTGCGACACGACCGGGATCGAACCGGACCTGGCGCTGATCAAGTACAAGAAGCTGGTGGGCGGCGGTGTGATCAAGATTGTGAACAACACGGTTCCCGCCGCCCTGGTGAAACTCGGCTACACGCCGGCGCAGGTGGAGCAGATCGTAGCCCACATCGATGCCACGGGCACGATCGAGGGCGCGCCCAACCTGAAGCCGGAACATCTGGCGGTTTTCGATTGCAGCTTCCGTCCGCAAAACGGCACCCGCTCCATCCATTACATGGGGCACGTCAAGATGATGGCCGCGGTGCAGCCGTTTATTTCCGGGGCAATCTCGAAGACCATCAACATGCCCGAGGAGTGCACGGTGGACGACATCATGACGGCCTACACCGAGAGTTGGAAGCTCGGCCTCAAAGCCGTGGCCATCTACCGCGACAACTCGAAAAAAGTGCAGCCGCTGAGTTCCGGTTCGGGGAAGGGTGAAAAAAAGGCGGCGGCTACGCAAGCGGCGGCTGCCCCGGTGGAAAAGATTGTCTACCGCCCTGTGCGGCGAAAGCTGCCGGACGAGCGGCGGTCGATCACGCATAAGTTCTCGATCGGCGGGCATGAGGGATACATCACGGTGGGGATGTACGACGACGGTTCGCCCGGTGAGATTTTTGTCACCATGGCGAAGGAAGGGTCGACCATCTCGGGGCTGATGGACTCGTTTGCCACCGCGGTGAGTTTCAACTTGCAATACGGGGTACCGCTGAAGTTCCTGGTGGACAAATTTGCACACGTGCGTTTCGAACCCAGCGGATGGACGGGAAATCAGCAGATTCCCTACGCCAAGTCGATCATGGACTATATGTTCCGGTGGCTGGGCGCCAAGTTCCTGGGTCCCGAATACGCGGTGTCCGAGGCCGGGGAGACGACAGTCCTTCGGCCCACGGAAGCCGATCCGCAGCAACAGTTGCCCTTCGCGCCGGTGGTGGCGGACGCTCCGCTGTGCGCCGAATGCGGCTCTATCATGACCCGCAACGGCAGTTGCTACAAGTGCGGAAACTGCGGCGGCACCAGCGGTTGCAGCTGATATTCGCAATCAGTTTCACGGTAGGAGAGGCCGCCTGACTGCGCCACGCGCAGCGGCGGCCTTTTTGCGTGCGGAAACGCGCGGTGGAAGGCGGCAGTGCGCGGTTATGATAGTCAAGAGCAGGCGAACCTTTGGCCGACGAAACCATTCGCACACGCCAGGACATGCTGGTTGAACTGGAACGCTCGCGGGAGCATTCGGCCCGCCTGTTGGACGCGCTGGCCCGAAAGATAGGGGCAAAGCGCGCGGTACGCGGCGCCACGGACCGCATCGAGCGAGCGGCACACTACGTGCAAGACCATTCGATGAAGGACGTGGTCACCGGGTTCGACAGGGTCATTCGCAGGCGTCCCGCTTCATCCATTGCCGTCGCGGTGCTGGCGGGCTTCATACTGGGACGCGCGTTGGGCAGCAACCGATCGTCCCGGTGACCGGGAAGGGGACTATGGAAGACACTCAAACCGGCGGCCGCTCGACGGGCGACATAATGCAGGACGTAGTACGTGACTTTGGAGACATCGTGCGCGCCGAAATGCGGCTGGCACGGGCGGAACTGGTCGAGACGGCGGGCAGGGCCGGAAAAGCGGCCGGCATGATGGGCGGCGCCGCGATTAGCGGTCTGCTGGCGGGCATGTGCCTGGCGGCGACGGGTATCGCATTGCTTGCGATGATTATGCCGGTATGGCTGGCTTCGCTGATCGTGGCGGTGATTCTGCTGGTGGGTGCGGGCGCGATGTATGCGATGGGCAGGACCCAGTTCGGCGAAATCAATCCCAAACCGGAACGGACGGTACAAACGCTGAAGGAAGATATCGAATGGGCGAAACACCGCGTGAGATAGAGTTGGAAATCGAGCAGGCGCGCAGCCGGTTGGGGCGGAACCTCAACGAACTGGAATATCGCGTGAAGCGGGAGTTCGACTGGCGGGTCCAGTTCGACCGCAACCCCTGGAAGTTCCTGGGCACCGCTTTCGGCGTGGCGTTCCTGCTAGGAATCCTGGTAGTACCCGGCCGAAAATAAAAGTGCGCGGCGGGAGCGGCAGCGCATGTCCATCGCGCGTTCAAAAAAGGACTATTTCCCTTCAAATCAGGTACTTGGAAACTCTCCGGTTTTACCGCGTTTAACATTCCCTTAACAAAACGCTCTCGCCGATGAAACCCGAGACTTGCTATGGTGGCTTTTCCGGGGTTGCGGGTCCGCTTTGCCGGAACACATCAAACCAGGAGTTTAGTCAAGTGTACCAGCCGTTCAGGGCATTTCTCGTCTTTTGCTCGATGCTGCTTGTTTCCATTTCCGCCTTCGGTCAGTCCGGCGGCGTGGCGGGAATTTCCGGCGTTGTCCGGGATCCCTCCGGAGCGGTCATACCAGACGCCAAGGTGGTGATCTCCAGCGAATCGCGCGGATTGCTTCGCACGCTCGAAACCAATGACGCGGGACTCTTTTCCGCGCCGGCTCTCACGCCGGGTTCGGGGTACCAGGTTTCGGTCACGGCAGCCGGGTTCGCCGGATATCAAGCGAAGGAGCTCATTCTTCAAGTTGGCCAGAACCTGGACTTGAGGATCGGCCTTACGGTTGCGTCGGACGCCACCAGAGTGGAAGTGACCGCGTCGCAGCCGCTGGTGCAAGACACGAAAACGGACGTGTCGGGAGTGGTGGATTCCAGGTCGATCAGGGACCTGCCGATCAACGGCCGCCGCGTGGATACGTTCGTTCTCTTGACGCCGGGCGTCAGCAACGATGGGAACTACGGGCTGCTCACTTTCCGCGGCGTGGCCGGCCAGAACGCGTTTCTGGTAGACGGAACGGATACTACCGACCAGTTCTATAACGAGAACGCCGGGCGGACGCGCATCGCGGCGCAGATCTCGCAGGACGCGGTGCAGGAATTCCAAGTGGTGTCGTCGAACTACTCGGCCGAATACGGCCGCGCCATGGGCGGAATCGTTAACACTGTGACCAAGAGCGGCGGAAACGATGTGCACGGCACGGCCTACACGTTCTATCGCAGTACGGGATTCAACGCGCGCGACCCCTTTTCGCAATTCGTGCCCTCGGAGAAGCGCACACAGACCGGCGGTTCGGTGGGCGGCCCGATCCAGAAGGACAGACTGTTCTACTTCCTGAATACCGAGGTGACACGGCGTAATTTCCCAGTGTCCTCCAGCTTGAACACGACGGCGGTAGACGCTGCCACGCAGACGTGGAAAAGCTGCGGCGTCGCCAGTTCGGGCGTGCCGGCCGCGACCTCAGCGCAGTGTAACGCCATCAACGCGCTGCTGCCGCGGTTCTACGGCTCGATTCCGCGGCGTCTGGACCAGGAACTGTACTTCGGCAAGCTCGACTATCACCTGTCCGACCGCAATACGTTCAGCGCCAGTTTCAACTTCCTGCACGCAATGTCGCCCAACGGCATTCAGACCGCCGCTTCATTGACCAACGGCTCGGCGATTACAGGCAACGGCAACGACGCGGTGACCGTGCGCAACGGGCGGCTGGTCTGGACTTCCGTCCCCACCTCGACTTTCGTCAACGAGTTCCGCTTCGGCCTCGCCACCGACCGGCAGGCCGACGATTTAACGACTCGCTGCTCGGCAGCGGGCTCGGATACCGCCAGGTTTCGGTGAACGGGACCTCACTCGGACAGGCCAACTATCTGCCCCGCATCGAACCGGCGGAACGGCGCTTCCAGTTCCAGGACAACGGGACGTGGGTAAAGGGCGCGCACACCATTAAGTTCGGCACCGACATCGCGACGACGAAGGATTACGTTTATTACATCAGCAATTACTACGGCAGCTACACTTATCAGACGGTGAACGCATTCGCCCTGGACTATAGCGGCAATACAAGCGGCGAGAAGCACTGGCAGAGCTATTCCCAAACATTCGGAAATCCGGTGGTCGACGATAAGATCAACGACTACGGCTTCTATCTTCAGGACCAGTGGCGCGCCACGGACCGGCTGACGCTGAGCTACGGCGCGCGTTATGAATACGCGCAACTGCCGCAGCCGAAAGTCTGCAATCCGGACTACCCTGCGACCTGCCACCTTCCATCCTCGCCGACCAACCTGGCGCCGCGGCTGGGCCTCACTTACCGTTTGAATGACAAGACCGTGTTGCAGGCGGGATTCGGAATGTTCTACGCACGGTTCGCGTTCGGGACGATCGACAACCTGTTCACGACCGGAAACGGAAACGTGCAGACGAGCATTTCCCTTGCGGCGACGCAGAGCGCGCAACTGGCTGCCGGGCCTGTGTTCCCGAATACTCTTTCCGCGCCCCCTTCTTCGGCCAACGTCTCCGCCACGAACCTGCAGATGGTGGATCAAAACCTGAAGACGCCCTACTCGGAGCAGGGAAATATCGGGATTCAGCGGCAACTGCCCCTGGATTCGGCGCTGACCGTCTCGTACATCTGGAGCCGCGGCCTTCAACTCTACGGCGTTCGCGACCTGAACTTTCCCATGGCCACAACCGACTTCACCTACACCATCGCCGACGCGGCCGGCAACCCGGTGGGAACTTATACGACGCCGGTCTACACGGGGTCGCGGCCGGATAAGCGCTACAACACGGTGGCGTACGTCGAGAACGGCGTCAACAGCTACTACAACGGCTTGGCGGTGCAATTGGATAAGCGCTTCTCCCACGGTTTTCAGGCTCTCGGGTCCTATACGTGGTCGCACGAGATCGACGACGGGCAGGATTACGGAGGGAGCACTAACAATCTCTGGCTGACCAGCGCCAGCTACTGGCTCTACAACGGCAACTACAAAGCCGACAAGGGAACCGGCAAACTGGACCAGCGCCACCGTTTCGTTTTGTCGTGGGTGTGGAATCCAACCTTCACAAAGCGCACCGATGCGCTCTCCAAATACCTGGTGAATAACTGGCAGCTTTCGTCTATCACCACGCTGCAGAGCGGGCATCCCTACGGCAGCACGACCGTCTACATGACGGACAAGCCGGTTACCGAATATGTTCTCCAGCTTCACGCTCAACGGCTCGGGCCTGAGTTCGCGGGTTCCGTGGGAGGGAGTGAACGGCTATTACTATCCGGCGTCCTATCGCTCCGATGCGCGCGTCAGCAAGCTGATTCCGATGGGCGAGAAGTACACGCTGTATCTGAATTTCGAGATGTTCAACGTTGCGAACACCTGGTCGGCCACCAGCTACACCAGCAATCGCGCGTATTCCGAGGCCAAGGGCGTAATTACCGCCACGCCGCAGAACCTGTATGTGCCCTCGGCGGCCTACGGATCGCCCGATGGAACGCAGGCCCGCCGTACGCAGATTTCGGCGCGTTTCACGTTTTAAACCGAGCGCCGGCGCTTCCCCGTCCGCGTCGGGACGGGGAATGCGCCGGGCTGTCGACAACACCGGGGCATTGACCGACCGGGGCAGCCCTCCATCTTGACCAATGGTCGACAAGGGTGGTAGGGTGCCAGTGGCATGCTCTCCAAGGTCTGCATCGGTGTTCTGGCCATCCTGGCGCTGGCGGGTCTTGCCCCGGCGTTCGAAGGCGGCGCACTGTCCGGCGACAGGCCGCGGGTGATCGTCAGTTCGGATATCGGCGGGACGGATCCCGACGACCAGCAATCGATGGTTCACCTGCTGTTGTATTCCGATGTGCTGGATATCGAGGGGATTGTTTCGTCGCCCTACGGTCCGGGGCGCAAGAAGGACATTCTCGAAGTAATCGACGCCTACGCCAAAGACTATCCTAAGCTGAGGACTTACTCCCCGAGTTATCCCACTCCGGATGAATTGCGCGCGACCGCCAGGCAGGGCGCCATCGAGGGTGCAGGCTACGCGGGTTTTGCGTCTCCTACCGAGGGTTCCGATTGGATCGTGAAGTGTGCGCGGCGGGCCGATCCGCGCCCGCTGTACGTGCTGGTTTGGGGCGGGATCGACGATCTTGCCCAGGCGCTCCACGACGCGCCGGATATTCTGCCGAAGCTCCGAGTTTACTTTATCGGCGGCCCGAACAAGATGTGGAGCGTGAATGCGTACAACTACATCGAGGAGCACCATCCGAAGCTTTGGATGATAGAGGCGAACGCCACCTACCGGGGTTGGTTCGTGGGCGGGAACCAGGCGGGGGAGTGGGGCAACAGCAGGTTCGTCGCGGCACATGTGGCCGGACATGGCGCCCTGGGCGATTACTTCGCGGCGCTGCTCAAGGGTGTCATGAAGATGGGCGATAGTCCCTCGGTCGGGTATCTGCTGCAAGGCGCGCCAGACGATCCCTCCGCCGGCGGATGGGGCGGAAGATTCGCCCGCATCTGGGACGGGCGCAAGACCGTGTTTACCCGCCTCACCGGCGAGGCCGACATCGCGGAGGTTTTTGGCGCGGTGGAGTTCCTCTCGCTCTGCCCGCGGGGATGACCCGGAGCCACACCGCGCGCGTCACATTCGATGGCCGCATTCCCGTGGAAGTTCGCAACGACGGCCGGACGCTGCGCTTTCGCTTTTCACCGCGTGACGCCAAAGTGTGGCCGTACACGATCGCCAGCGATTTTCCAGGCCTGGACGGCCGCTCCGGGAAGTTCACCGCAGTCGCGCCACCGGCCTCGCGCACGAGCCGCGCTTCCACCATTCACCCCGACTGGTGGATCGACGATCCGGACCCTGCCGCCTCCGAAGGCGTACACCCCGGCGCCCGGCATGTGAGCCGCTGGCGCGAGGAGTTTCTGGGCGATTTTGCGTCCCGCATGATGCGCTGCCTGACCGCGAATCTCAAGGAAAGATAGTCGATGAAACACCTGCTCGTTCTGCTCGGCATGGCTGCCATTTGCGGCACTTCCACAATCACGGCGCAGACGCGGCCGCGGGTGATCGTCCTCACCGACATCGAAAACGAACCGGACGACGCCGAATCGATGGTGCGGTTCCTCGCGTACTCGAACCAGTGGGACGTGGAAGGGTTGGTGGCCACGACCTCCGTGCACCAGCGCGACAAGACAGCCGTATGGCGCATCCGCCAGACCGTGGAAGCTTACGGAAAGGTGCGTGACAACCTGCTGAAACACGAGCCGGGTTTTCCGGAAGCTTCCGCCCTGCTTTCGGTTTTGCGCGAAGGCCGTCCGGCCTTCGGCATGGCGGCGGTGGGGGAAGGGAAGGACTCGCCTGGCTCGGAACTCGTGATTCAAGCGGTAGATCGCAACGACCCCCGGCCGGTGTGGGTGCTGGTTTGGGGAGGGCCGAACGTTTTGGCGCAGGCGCTCTGGAAAGTGCGGGCGACACGCTCGCCAGACGATGTCGAGCGGTTCACATCGCGGCTGCGCGTCTATACGATATCCGACCAGGACGACAGCGGACCCTGGATCCGCAAAACATTTCCGGCACTGTTCTACATCGCAAGCCCGGGCATCCATTCGGGCGGCGCCTACCATCAGGCCACCTGGAGCGGCATCAGCGGAGATAAGTTCCACGGCCGTTTCACCGGAGCGGACTTCAGCCTTGTAGACAATCCATGGCTGGAGAAGAACGTCCGCAGCAAGGGAGCACTCGGAGCGGAGTATCCGGCGGCGAAGTTCCTGATGGAGGGCGACACTCCGACGTTTCTCTATCTCATCGACAACGGCTTGGGGAGTCCGGAGCATCCCGACTGGGGAAGTTGGGGCGGCCGCTACGAGTTCTACACGCCGCGTTACCGAAAGTGGCTGCAAGAGCCGGAGACTCGCCCGTTCTGGAGCGATGCGGAGGACGAGGTGCCGGGCGCAGACGGGGAGTGGCACCAGAGCAACAAGGCCACGATCTGGCGCTGGCGATCGGCGTACCAGAACGATTTCTCCGCACGCATGGATTGGACGATCAAGCCGTATGCGGAGGCCAACCACCCGCCTCTGGTGAAGCTGGCTCATCCCGCCGAACTCGAGGCCCGCTCCGGGGAGCGTGTGAATCTGAGCGCGGAGGGGTCCTCCGACCCTGATGGCAACGCCCTCTCCTACCAATGGTTTTATTACGGCGAGCCCGGCACGCTGGCCTTATCGAACGGACGGACAGGCGCTCCGCTGACGATCGACGGTGCGTCCCAGGTGAAGGCGTGGTTCACGGCGCCGAAGGTCGCCAAGCCGGAAACCATGCACATTGTACTGGCGGTAACCGATCGGGGAGCGCCGCCGCTCACCCGGTACCGGCGCGTCATTGTCACGGTTTACCCGTGAAGGTTGGGGTGGGGAGATGCTATCGCGCTATTTCCTGGCAGCGCCTTCCGCCGCGGCTGCGGCCACCAGCGCGTCCAGCGCGGATATCTGGGTGGCGGCGGTCTTCAATTCGGAAGGCCCGGACCATACCAATCCCAGGCGGTTCTCCGCATCCCGGTTCTTCCAGATGCTCTCGGCATTCCGGCGCAGAAACGCGCGATACCCCGGCGCCGGCGCGGCCGCATTCAGCACCGCGAGGTTGCGCACGAAAATGCCCTTGAACTGCGGAGCATCGTTGCCGCAGCGCGCGGGCTCGCAGGGATCGTGGAGCACGCCATCCAGGTCGGTGAGGCGCGAGATGGCGGACAATGCGATCGACTGCGCTGCCTCCAGCGGCTTGGTGTCGCCGGTGAGTTTCGACAACACCGTCAGGCCGCCCAGAATCACGCCTTGATTGTATGTCCAGGTGGTCCGTTTGTTGTTCTTGCACGACGCATCCAGCCCGTCGTTCACCAGGTTGTCGGCATTGATCATGCCGGATGCCGAAAACCACTTCCATTCGCGCTGCGCCCAATCCAGGTAGGTGGCGCGCTTTTGCGCATCGGATGTCAGGCTCGCCAGCTTCGCGGCCACCGACAGGAATAGCTCGTTGGCGATGGCGTTCTTGTACTGTTTCGGCTTCTTCCACCAGATGCCGCCGCCGCACGTATCGTCCCAGCCCTTAGCCATGTCGGCAAAGATCGTCTCCGCCATGTCGAGATAGCGGGCATCGTGGGTCAATTCATAAGTGCCTGCCCAGCCCAGCGCCCACCAGCCTTGATCGTCGTAATACTCGTTCAGGAAATTCTTGCTGGAATTGCGTTCGAAGGTATTGGCCAGGATGGGGCGGAGATCCGGCGAGTCGCTCATTTTGGCGTACTCGGCCAGCATCGTCACGCCGTTTGCGGCATTCCACCAGTTCGTGGTTGTCCAAAGGCCCTTCTCCTCGCCGTACCAGGTCTGGAGCGCCTTGACTCCGGCGGCGGCATTGGTAATGAATTCCGCAGCGCGTTTGGGATCTGGCGGGGTAGTTTGGGAGCGGCCGGCACCGGGGGTAAGGAGGAGCGCAAATAGAAATGCCGCGGGAACAAGAAGCTTCATGATCGAACCTCGAAAAACCACATATGCATGGAGACTAATCCGGCGCATTGCCGGTCATCGGAACTACGCGTGCCGTTGGGAAGCGTCGCCCAGGGCAATAACATGAAATTCCGAGCTTATTATAGCTTCGTGGCGCTGAAGATCGTGAAGAAGGCGGCAAAGTGATCGGCACTCGCCATGGTGCGTCGGGACGGGTATCTTCTGCCGGTGCCGGAATGGCCGCGCGACGCGTGTCTCTGTCAGGGAGTTGCTGCGGAAGCTCTATGGCGTGACGGCCGCGCCGGAGTGGGACGCCGCAGCGGAGCGCCGGGCCTTCCTCCGGACGTTGCGCAGGGCGCGGCTCCACAACGTGAACTGACTTTCCTCCTGCTGCTGTTGGTTCCTTTACCTCAAGGGTGTCCGGTTTTGCATTCCGGGCACCCTCTTTTTATGGCTCGCAGCGCCCGTTATTTTTCGCGCCTGAGCGCGGAGTACGGGGGCACAGCCTTGTCGGAGAATTCATTTCCCTGATTTCTTCCGATTGTCGTCCTTACACAACATTTGGCAGTTCGCCGCGATAGTCTTTCCGCCCTCATGCCAAGGCTTGATGTGATCGCCTTCCATCTCACTCAATTCCCAGTGCTTCTCGCACTTCGGGCACTCCCCTTTTGCCTCTCGTACGCCTCTCGTTTCATGTTGTCGGAGAACGCGCGGATGTTCAGGTGTCTTTCTTCTCCGTCCAGGACGTATGAGTAAATCCCCGGCTTGCTCCCCACATCTTCGTCCATCATCAATTGCGCGACCCGTGTTTCCAGCTTATCCGTGTCGAATGGCTTGTCTTTAAACTTGTTGTAGAGTGGACCCCATGCGACCCCCTTCATCTCCCTCCGGTACTTCGGAAACGTGGCTTTCACCCAGCCGATAACGCTCTGGAAATAATGCCACAGCGGTGACGCATTCTCATCGTGCTGATGCGCCGACATATACTCTACGATCTTTCCATCCGCCTGCCAAGCGATAGCTGTTTCGAGGTAATCCTGCCTAATCGGCGTTCCCTTGAGATAGTCTTTCGCGAGCCCATACGCCGCACAGCCATTCTTACTAAAGTACCGTTTGGCGTCAGCAGTCCAGGGGCCTGCATAGACGGCATTCCGCAGTTCTTGATCTGTGAGCTTCTCGCCCGCGATGTTGATGGTCTTGAACCACTCAAGCTTCTCGCTATCCGTGCCGGAACAGAAATAGATCATCAACTTGTAGTCCATGATCTGCTCCCGCTGATCCGACTGCAAATTGTCAAATGCCAAGCCCTGAATCGAATAATCACCCTTGACGTACTGGCACACTGAGAGCGTTCGCTGCTGTCCGTTGATCACCTCGTAATGGTCGTCTTCGCGCACCGCCCAATACATCACGTTTAGCGGATAATCCTTCCGGACTGTATCAATCACCGCATCGCGTTGCTTGTCCTTATATATAAACTCCCGTTGATAAGGAGGCCGTATATCAAGCTTGCCACCATAGCCGACAACGCCAGCCTCAGCGTTGTCCTTGAAGCCGTCTGTCAGCTGTCTGACGGTGATTTCCTTTAGCTCGATGTTCATCGTTCAAATTCGTGGGCTTCTTACGGTGTCTTATGACGATTCGATCATACAAACGCCGGTAGCTTCCGTCTCCATTCGCAAGGTAAAAACGAGGACCGCCCTGTAGGTAGGTTCCCTTTTGAGCTACTTCTGCCATCGACCCTCCAAGCGTCATACTTGAGCCGAGGAGTTCAAATTGATCCGGGTTATATTTGTCAAGGAAAGTCGAACGGCACGCCCATAGCCCCGTCATAATCTACAGGGATATCACTTATCTTGCCGACTTCGATTGCATCATAGTTTGCGTAGGTCGGATACTCATCTGGGCGGTAGTTCTTGTATAGGATCAGTTCCTGGTGGCGCTTGGCGATGTCGAGATTTGTAAACCAGCAAGCATTGCCCATGCTTCTCCATTTCTGACCGTCGGCATCCACCCAATACCGTGTTTCTCGCGCTTCGTAGTAGTCCGGCACCTTGAACGCCATGTCGCCACTCTGATGGCCGAGCCATACCTTGTTCTCAGTGATGAGCTTGAAAACTTCTTTATAGCTCAATGCGTTTTGGTTGCCGACAATGACGAACTTCTTGTCATGCTCAATCAGTTGAGCAATGTACTCACGAAATAGAGAAAACGGAGGGTTAGTAATCACAATGTCAGCCTGCTTCAGAAGGGCTACCGTTTCCGCGCTTCGGAAATCACCGTCCCCCTTGAGGTGTTTGATACCGATGTTGTCGGGGTCAGGAACGGTGGACTGATTGCTGCCTCCGCTGTATTCGAGATAGATAGCCTGCTCAGTATCATTCCGGCTGAACAAATCACGGTCCTGATTCTTGTAGCAGGTAGCAACGAGCTTCTTGAGGCCAAGCTGCTTGAAGCGGTATGAGAAGTAATGGAAGAAGTTGCTGATGCGCGGATCGTCGCAGTTGCAGTACACCGACTTGCCCTTGAAGTGCGCTGCGTAGTGTTTGAGTTCCTTCTCGATGTCTGAAATCTGAGTGTAGAACTCGTCCTGCTTCGTCTCCTTCGCAGCGTGCATGCTTCGATTCAGCGCCTTGCTTTTCATGGGCGTCCGTTTACTTCTCTCCCCAAAATGTGTACGAGAACTCTCCATTATGCCAGAAAGCGGGCATCTGCTTTAATTCGACCGAAAGTGGCATTCTCCAGAGAAGCCCGGCATCAACTGCCCGTGAGGTTATTGGAAACCTCCCTGCTGGACTCATCGGCAGGAAACCGGGCAGCGATTAGGACCGGCCGCGCCCACACAGCGCCACCACAGGAGCGCCGGACGGCCGGAGCGTTGCCGGGCCGGGCGCGGTCACGCCGGGCTTTCGGGAATTGGCCAACGGCTGGCTTTCGGGTGGATTGGCTTTCGGAAGGCTTTCTGGTGGGTCCGGGTTGATTTGCTTTATCTCACGGAACCCTTGATTTTATTGGTCGGGGCGGGGCGATTTGAACGCCCGACCCCCTGCGCCCAAGGCAGGTGCGCTACCAGGCTGCGCTACGCCCCGACATTCTACGTCTTTGATTCTAAATCGGTTCTACAAAACGCGCAACCAGCATCGCGGATATTCAGTTAAGTCATTTCGCTTTGTGCGCCGCCCGGCTGCACGCGTCGGTCGCCCCGGTCGGGTCAATCGCCGTGTTCCCCTCTTCGATGTAGGTGATCTTTCCTTCCGTGTCGATCACGAACGTGGAGCGGTTCGCCACCCCCGCCGAGGCCGCCAGGACACCATATGCGGTGGCCACTTCGCGCTTCACGAAGTCGCTCAGGAAAGGGACCGTAATGTTATTCTTGGCCGCGAATTCGCGTTGGGAGGGAGTGTTATCGGTGCTGATTCCAAATACCTTCGTGTCTGCCTGGTCGAATTTGGCAATACCAGCCTGGTATGCCAGAAACTCCTTCGTTCAGCCGCCTGTGAAGGCTGCCGGGAAAAAGGCAAGCACCACGACGTTCTTGCCGCGAAAATCGGACAGGGTCACCCGGCCGCCTTGCGTCGAAGGCAGGGTAAAATCCGGAGCCATGTCCCCTACCTTCAAATGCGTCTTCGGCGGCTGAACCGTCTGCGCGCACAGGCAGGCCGCAAGAAGCGCACCCATAGCCAGCGCGTTCGTCAACGTTCTCATTCTTCCTCCAGTGGCGACGAGGCTATCACGCCCGCCTCCCCCCGCGCAACCGCCGCTTTTTCGGCGCTGCTGGGCCCCTGTGTAACCAAATCGCACGCGGCTAGTATAGGAAGCATGGCGAAAACCGCAAGTGTGTCGGACCTGTGGCAGGATTTGAAATACGCGCTACGCGGACTGCGCCGGGATGCCGGCTTCACTACCTTCGCGGTGGCGATCGTGGCGCTAGGCATCGGAGCGAGCGCTACCGTGTTCAGCGTGGTGGATGCGCTGCTCCTGCGGCCGCTGCCCTTCGCGCAACCCGAACGCCTGGTGTGGGTGGCGAATCATGACTCCAGCGGCCTTTCGGGACAGACCACGCAGGTGGGCTACCTCCTGGATCTGCGTGAACAGAGCCGGAGCTTTCAGGCGCTGGGCGCATACTTTGCCTTCTACGGGGTCGGCGACAACCTGCTCAGCGGACAGGGCGAGCCGGAGCGGTTGAGCGGCGTGCCCGTCTCCGACAATTTTTTTCAGGTGCTGGGGGTCAAACCACAAATCGGGCGCCTGTTCACCGCGGACGAGTGCAAGTGGAACGGGCCGAAGGCGGTGTTGCTGAGCCACGGGTTCTGGGAGCGGCGGTTCGCCGGGAATCCGGCAATCGTGGGCAAGACGCTCACCATCAATGAAGAGCCGGTCACGGTAGTTGGGGTGCTGCCGGAAGGCTTCGACATGGCCGGCGTTTTCGCACCGGGGAGCCACTTCGATCTCTACATGCCGTTTCCGCTGAGTCCGGAGACCAATCGCTGGGGCAACACCATGGCGATCGTGGGCCGGCTGAAGCCGGGCGTCACTGTACAGAGCGCGCAGGCGGAGATCCGCACGCTGGCCCCCCGGATGGCGGAGGCACATCCGGAGCGCAATGATTTCGAGGGGTTCGTGACGCCGCTCAAGGAGCGCGTGAGCGGACGGATCCGTCCGGCGCTGCTGGTACTGGCAATTGCGGTCGGGGTGGTGATGTTGATCGTATGTGCGAACCTCTCCAACCTGCTGCTGGCGCGCACCGCGACGCGACAGAAGGAACTGGCGGTGCGCACCGCGCTGGGTGCGGGCCGGTGGCGCCTGTTTCGCCAGATGCTGACCGAGGGACTAACGCTCTCCGGGTGCGGGGCGGTACTGGGAGTGGCGCTGGCGTGGGGAGGGACCCGGCTGATGTCGAGCCTGCAAGGCCTGAAGATCCCACTGCTGGCGAACGTTCGCCTGGATGCGAGCGTGCTTGGGTTCAGCCTGCTGGCGGCGGTGGCGACGGGTGTGATCTTCGGCCTCGCGCCCGCGCTGCTAACCCCCTCGAGTGCCCTGCACGACATTTTGAAGGACGCCTCGCGCGGATCCACCGCGAAGGGCGGCCAGTGGGTACGCAATGCGTTGGTGGTGTCCGAGATTTCCTTCGCGTGCGTCCTCCTGGTAGCGGCAGGACTGCTGGTGCGGAGTTTCCAGCGGGTGCTGGACGTGAACCTTGGGTTCCACCCGGAACACGCGATGGCCATGCGGGTGGACCCGGATTCGCAATACCGGACCCAGCCGCAGCAGAATGCGTATTTCGATGAAGTGTTGCGCCGGGTCCGCGCGCTGCCTGGCGTGCAGACCGCCGGCCTCTCGGATTTTCTGCCCCTGGGACGGAATCGCAGTTGGGGCGCTCCCGCGAAAGGACAGACCTACCCGCGCGGCCAGTTCCCGATTGCGTTCGTGCGCGTGGTGACGGACGGCTACATCGGAGCCATGGGAATTCCCACTGGTTGAAGGACGAGATCTCAGCGGGCATGACACGCCGGAGAGCCGGAACGCGATTCTCGTCAATGAGACTCTGGCCCACAAACTGTGGCCGGGAGTAAGCGCACTCGGACAGGTGATGCGAGCGTGCGGCGAACGGATCGTGGTGGGAGTTGTGGGGGATGTGCGTCACTTGGCGCCGGAGCAGGGATCGGGGATGGAAATGTACATTCCGATCCGGCAATGCCGCGATTTTTCCTCGCTGGACTTGGTGGTGCGCAGTTCGCTGCCCCCGTCCCAGGTGGCGGCGAGCGTGCGGGCTTCCCTGAAGGATATCGCGCCCAATCTGCCGGGACAGGATTTCCGCACGCTGCAGCAGTTGGTGGATCGGGCGGTGTCGCCGCGGCGGTTCGTGGCGATCCTGCTGGGCGGGTTCGCCCTGTTCGCGATGCTGCTGGCGAGCCTGGGGATATACGGGGTCGTGTCCTACGGAGTGAATCGGCGAACGCAGGAGATCGGCATCCGCATGGCGCTCGGCGCTCCGGTGGGACGGCTTCAGGCGGGGATCGTGCTGGGCACGCTGGGCTTGGCCGTGTCGGGAGCGGCCATCGGGACGATCGCATCGCGGGCACTGGCACGGGCATTCGAGGGATTGCTGTTCGGGGTGACCCCGGGCGATCCGGTGACCGTGATCGGCGTGCCCGTGTTGCTGGCGCTGGTGGCCGGCGTCGCGGGGTACCTGCCGGCGCGCCGTGCTTCGCGGATCGACCCGGCCATTGCGCTGCGCGCCGATTGAGGGATTGAGGCGCACCGTTTTGGTTGCGGCATCGCAGGGCGTTACGGAAAACTATTGCGCTCTCCCGCACCCCGGTGTTATCGTAGGTACGACGTGGATTGATTTAGGGCGGTTTTTTGGCTTGCCCGGCTAATTGCAACCACGAAAAAAAGTGCTAAAGGCGAGTCGGTCTGTTCGAGAACATTTCGACCCTGGCGCTTTTAGAGCACCAGGGTTTTTTGTTGGTCGAGTAGGCCCCTTCGCCGGATGCTGGAGGAACTGTGAGCGTCTGGCAAAAAGCTTTGCCCGCTGCTACGCCCTCTGAGCGGCAGCGAAGGATCGCTAGTGTGCGTCTCCATTCAGGTGGATGCCTGCGATCTCGAATCCGTGCTCGAATCTCTCGCGCAGATCCATTTCCCCATCAACCCGGAGATCTACCACGATGCCACCGTGGTTACGGTCTTCCCCGATCGCCACGAAGAAACCGTTTCCGCCACCCTCGTGGAATTCCCCGCCTGGGCCTCCCGAGTGGAGGAAGTCCGCCGCGCCCTCGCCGCGTCCGGCTTCTCCGCCGATTCGCTCCAGGTCACCAGCATGCTCGACGAGATCCACACCGACCGACCCGCCGGACACCGTCTCAAGTGCCGGGCAGCCATTCACTAAGCCCTGACAGACCCGTACTGCTCCTCCGCCACGGATCTCCGCTCCGGTATACCTCGACTGCGGGTATCTCGTGCGGTTCACCCGTACGCTCCTCCTGCCACGGATCGCCGCGCCGGTGATACCCGTTCGCCTCCCAGAAACCGAGCCGGTCTCTCCCGCATCAGCTCTATCCCGGAAATCCACTTCGCGCTTTTCCAGGCGTACAGCCGGGGCACGATCAGCCTCGCCGGCCCGCCATGCTCCACCGTCAACGGCTCGCCATCGTGCATGGTCGCCACCAGGCAATCCCCACCGAGAAAATCCTCGAGCGGCAGGTTCGTGCTCCATCCGCGGTCATGCCCGTGAACCATCACGTAACGTGCTTCAGGATGCACCCCGCCCGCGTGGTGAATGATCTCCCGCGTCGAGACCCCCTCCCACAGGTTGCCCAGCCGCGACCACCGCGTGACGCAATGAAAATCCGCGAAAACCTTGCGTCCGCGGCAGGCGAGAAAATTGTTCCCACGTCCATTCAAATTCTTTGCCTATCATCCCGCTACATCGGAATCGCCACGACTGGTGGTCGAGCCCCGCTGGCGGCCCGCTGGCATCCAGAACCGGCCATTTTCTGGTTCTTGACTGTCCGGGCGGCACCCTCCGCTGCTTCCTCGCGTCGGGACTGACAATCACTTCGGCCGGCAGTCCCTCCGCCCCCGGAACCGCCTCGCCCTGCGTCTTGGTTCGATCCATTCCAAACATCGTCCTTTTCGCACCTCTCCAGAGCTTGGATGCCGCGAAACGCCGCGGGAATTCCCTACACTAGTACTCAGCACTGGTAAAAGGTGGCAATGCTTGATTGCGACGGGTGCAAATTGCGACCATAATAACTCCTGACAAGCTGTCCTCTTGCTTGTGAATTGGTAATATGGGTGCTCACGGCAATGCTGATGCCGAATTCCAGGTGGTTCCGATTCGGTCGCGCAGGTAGATTCCTCTCCGTAGGCTGTCTCTCAGCCGCGACCTCCCTTCTCTCCGCTCAAGTTCTCATGACAGGTTCCGGACCCGGCAGTTCGATACGTCTGCTGACGCTCGATGCCGCCGTTCTCGAAGCGCAGGAAGTGCGCAAAGACCTGCCCTGCTACGGTCACTCCGATTAAACCCGTGCTCGGCTTCGACCTGAAATTCCATTCCGGTTACGAGGTTTGTGATTCCCCTCAAAGAGCTTGCCGGATCGGAAAACCAGCTCACGATGTTATTCCGTGTGACGCCGGACGGCCATCCGGACGATCCGCGTGTACTTCTCGCAGAAGATTAGCGTCCCATCGATTGAAGAGGACGCCGGCGGCCCCGCCTACCTGCAAGGCGCCTTTTCCATCGGCGAAGGCAACTACAAGTCGATTGGCTGATGCGCGACCGGACGGAACGGGTCTGCGCCTCTAACTGGGATATCCAGGCGGAACTCCCCACAAGCGACCGCGAGATGTCGCTCGATATAGCCGCCGGTGCCATTCAGCAGTCCGACGCCGAGGTTTTCAAGCAGGAAGCCCCCGTAGCGCGGGACACCCATGACAACCCGTTGAATGTAAAGGTTGTTATGAATTTCGCGCCACAGGATTCGGCCGCTGCCGCTTTGCAGCCGCTCGATACCGATGCGCTGCTCGCCATCCTGCGGAATATTGCCCGCGATCCTCGCATAACCAGGTTCTCCATCGTCGCGTACAACATGCAGGAGCAACGCGTGATCTACCGGCAGGAAGCGGCATCCCAGATCGATTTTCCGGCGCTCGGAAATGCGCTGAAGTCGCTCAATCTGGGCACCGTCGATTTGCGGCTGCTCAGTCAGAAGCATGCCGACGCCGCTTTCCTGAGCGAACTCATTACGACCGAGCTGAAAGATGAGAAACAGGCGCCCGATGCCGTGATTTTCGCCGGGCCCAAAATCATGCTGGAAGAGGGGCTGCCCCAGGACACCCTGAAGCAGATCGCCGATGTAAAAACGCCCGTCTTCTACATGAACTACAATCTCAACCCGCAGGTGAACCCGTGGCGCGATGCCATCGGGGCGGCCGTCCGCACCATGAAGGGCGCCGAGTTTACCATCAGCCGGCCGCGGGACGTGTTCTTCTCCTGGACGGAGATCATCGGTCGTATCGTAAAATCGAAGTTCGGCAGGACTGCCACGGCCAGCGCGTCCTCGCAATAAACATGCGACTTTCTATTACCGCACTGCTGCTTGCGACCCTGGCGCTTCCCGCCTTCCGCGCAAAAATTCGGCGCCGCCGAGAACCTTGCCCCCAATATTCCGACGCCCCAGATCATTGTTGAGAAGATGCTCGAGCTCGGCCGTGTCAAGCCGGCGGACGTAGTCTACGATCTCGGCAGCGGCGACGGCCGCATTGTTATCATGGCCGCCCAGAAATACGGCGCCCGCGCCGTGGGCGTGGAGATCATGCCGGACCTCTGCCGCAAGGCCAAAGAGAAGATTCACGCCCTCGGGCTGCAGGACAAGGTCACCATGCTGGAAGACAGCGCCTTGCGCGTGGATCTCAGCCCCGCCACGGTGGTCACCATGTGCCTGCTCACGAGTTCCAACGACCGCCTGAAGCCGAACCTCCAGAAATTCCTCAAACCGGGCGCGCGTGTAGTCTCTTACCAGTTCCCCATCCGCGGGTGGAAGACAACGGAAACCTCTCACGTCAAGATCGGGACCATCGAACACGTCATCTACGTGTACGAAATGGGCCGCCAGTAGCGGCTGTCTTACTTCTTTCCCGCACTTTCGAAGATGTTGCGCGCCAGGTAGTTTTCGATCTTGGCGCTATTCCGCGCCACTTCGTAGTAGGCGGCTGTCAGCAACTGGTCCTTGCGGTTCATCAGCGTTTCGCGAATGCTCTGCTGCACCCGCGGATCCTGCAAATCGCGTTGCCCCGCCGGCTCCCGCGAAATGACCTTCAGAATCCGGAAACCGTCCGGCGTGGCGATCGGCTTGGATGCCACTCCCGGCTGGAGCGAATCCACCAGCTTCCGCAGTTCCGGGCTGGCCTTCTCGAAACTCGAGGCCGGAATGAAGCCCATATCGCCGCCGTTGGGCGCCGTATTAGGGTCCTCCGAATAATTCTGCGCCACCATCCCGAACTCCTCGCCCCGCCCCAGGCGCGCCTCGATGTCGCGGATCTTCTGCGTCGCTTCGGCCGTATTCTGCGCCTTGCTGTTCTTCAGGTTCCGCACGTTGGGATCGGGAAACGGCGTCACCAGGATTTGCGCGATGTGAATCTGCGGCTCGGCCAGGTTGAAGCTCGGTTTGTTGGCGTTGTAGAAATCGGTCACATCCGCATCGCTGATGGCGATGTGCGACCGGATCTCCTTATTAATCAGCTTGTCCGCCGTCAGCTTCCGCCGGATCTGCGCGCGCAGATCGTCCAGTGTCAGGTGTTGCGATTCGAGTTGCTTGTTGAACGCCTCGGTCGTGTAGCCGGACCTCATCTTGTTGAGTTCCGCGTCCACGTCCGCGTCCACCGCCGATAGCCCCAGCTTCTCGGCGCGCTGCTGCAACAGTTCGTTGATGATCAGGCTGCCCAGCAGTTCCAGCTTCTGCGACATGACCATGTCGGCATTTGAGCCTTCCACCGGCTCGGGAAACTGCGCTTTGTAGAACTTCTCCAGGTCCTCGTTGGTGATCGGCTTTCCGTTCACCGTAGCCGCCACATTGGGGGGAGGGGCCTTGCTGCATGCACCGAGCGTGACGGCAAGGGTGGAGACGAGAAGTACGCAAATAACTCTCATGCTGAAAATTCCATTGTACTGCCCCGCGCAAACGATTCGCCCCCGGTCTTCAGTTGATAGAATTGAACATCCTATGAAAGTCGGAATGATCGGAACGGGCGCCATCTCCCACAAGCACGCCCAGGTCTACAAGAAGATCGGCTACCGCCTGACGGTGGTCACTGACGTGGTCGAAGCGGCCGGCCGGCGTTTCGCGGAACAGTACGGCGTCGAATTCGTGCCCACCTACCAGGACGTCTGCCGGCACCCCAACGTGGATTATGTGGATGTCTGCACCTTTCCGGACTTCCGCCTGGAACCTATCCAGGCCTGCGCCGAAGCCGGCAAGCACGTCCAGGTGCAAAAGCCCATCGCGACCAACCTCGAAACCGCGCGCCGCATGATGGAGATCGCCCGCGAGAGCGGCATCCTGCTCGGCGTCGTGAGCCAGCACCGCTTCGACGATGCCTCATTGTTCCTGTCGAAGGCATTCGCCGAGGGCCGCCTGGGCCGGCTGCTGCAATGCGATTGTTACGTGAAGTGGTATCGCTCGGCGGAATACTATTCCCGGCCCATCAAGGGAAGCTGGCAGACCGAAGGCGGCGGCGCTCTCATCAACCAGGCCATCCACCAGATCGATATCCTGCGCTGGCTCGCCGGTCCCGTTAAGGAAGTGTCCGCGATGTGGCAATTGGGCGCGCTGCACCGCATCGAATCGGAGGACGTCGTCAGCGCCGTCCTGCGCTATTCGAGCGGGGCTACCGGCGTTGTCCAGGCATCCACCGCCATGTGGCCGGGCTACCCCGAACGGACCGAATTCCACGGCACCAAAGGCACCGCAGTCATAACCGGCGACAAGCTCACCACCTGGGACGTCGAGAACGACGCCGGCGACCCCGCCCCCGTCACCCGCGAAGTCGCGTCCGGAGCCTCCGACCCGATGGCCATTTCGCTCGAGCCCTTTGAACGTCAATTTCGTGATTTCGGAGAGGCCATCGCGCAGAAGCGGAAGCCGCTCGTGGCCGGCGAAGAAGGCTACCAGGCGCTGGAGGTGGTGGATGCGATCTATCGTTCCTGCCGGTCGGGTGAAAAGGTCGTCCTGTAGCGCGAAAGCGGCCGCGGTCCTGGTCGCGGCAGCGTTCTGCGCCTGCGCGCAATCCCGGCTGACCGTGAAAGTTGATCCCCGCATCGAACTGATGGCGGTGGTTGAGATCCTCGCCGATTACGGCTGGACAGGACTCCTCAATACCGAGAACACCCAGTACCGGCGCGACGTGGATGCGTGGTTCGGCCCTTTCCGCCAGCACCCCGCGGTTCAGCGGTTCGCCGCGCTCTCCAAAAAAGGCTACACCTTCGACGGTCCGGCGAGCACGATGGTGTGCCTGACGGCTCCGCCCGCGCTCGCGCTCGACGGCGCCGCCGGCGCGTGCGGTGCGGACCGTGCCGGAGGGGCTCGCAGCCTCGGCGACTGGCTCGCCCAGCTTCGCGATTTCGCGGTAAAGAGCCGATTTCCGGCCTTCTTCGAGGAGCATGCCGGCCTGTACGCGCAGATGGAGGAGGCAACGCGCCGCAACCTGTTCCACGACTATGCGGCGGACCTGGAAGCCTACTACGGCGGCCGGCAGGCGTCCTACAACATCGTGCTTGCGCCGCTGCTGGTAGGGAATTTCGGTCCCCGCAAAGCAAACCCGGATGGCACCTACGACATCTACGGCGTCCTCGGCGCCGGACGCTCGCGGGACGGCATTCCCCAGTTCGGATCCGTCGAGAATTTGCGGTATCTGGTGTGGCATGAGTTCGGGCATTCGTTTGCCAATCCCCAGGTAGACCGGCTCAAGGACCAGGTTGCGAAGAGCGCCCGGCTATTCGCGCCCATCGAGGCACGGATGCGCCCGCTCGCCTACAGCAACTGGCACACCGCGGTCATCGAACACGTGGTCCATGCGGTGACAACCCGGCTGGCTGCACGGGAACTCGGCGCCGACGCGGGAGAAACGGCCCTCGCGAGTGAGCGCAAGAACGGCTTCGCCTACGTACCGGCGCTGGTTGAGCGGCTCAAGGAATACGAGGAGCACCGCGACCGCTATCCCGATTTCGCCAGCTTCGCGCCGCGGCTGATCGCCGTATTCGGGGAACTCGCCGCCGCCAAACTGCCTGCCGATTTGTACGACGTGCCGCTCACGCTCAGTGAAGCGATCCGGTCGGCAAAGCCCGTCTTCATCGTGCCGACCGGCGAGGCGGACGCGGCGGAGAGCAAGAAGATTTCGGAGTTTGTCCGGTCCGTTCAAACGCGCCTCTTCCCCGATGCCGCGGTCCTCACCGATATCGAAGCGCTGGGCCGAGACCTTTCGCAATTAGCGGTCCTGGCTTACGGGACAGTGGCGGGCAACCGTTGGCTCGAACGCCACCGGGAACAGATTCCCGCGCTAACCGTTCTTGCCGACCGCAAAGGTGAGGGTCCGCTTCGCCTGATCGCCGCATTTCCCAACCCGCAGAATCCCAAGTTGGGCGCGGTCGCCTACACCGGCACCGACGCCTCCGTGGTCACCGGGATCAATGGCGTGTTTCACGGTCCGACATCGTGGGTTCTGGCGCGCGACCGTGCCGTCCTTGCGACGGGCGACTACCTCAAGCGCGACGGTCAATGGGTGGTGAAATAGGTCGGGGCGTCGCCCGTCAGCGCCCGCTGCCTTCGTCCGTTTCTACGTAGACAGGCGCGGGCCTGAGCCTCGCCAGTGTCGCCGCTTCGAACTGGAACCGCTCGCTGAGCAGGTCCGCCTGCGTGAAGCAACTGCGGGCGATCCCGGAAGCGGCGTGCTCCCGCGTACCCGCCAGGGCGTGATAAAACTCGTGTGCCGCCACCCGCGCCATCGCGCGTCCATAGAGAAAGTCGCGCCGGGCGCCAGGTTCGGAGGCAAGCGCCGGGGCCAGAGCGCGCGTGAGAGCCCCGCAGTTTACCGTGCTGAAGGGCAGCACGCGGCCGTCCGTGATCGAAGTAGCGGCCAGGCTGGCGCCCGCCGGCAGTGCGTCCTGCGACGGTCCCAGCCCGCGCCCGGGAGCGCACACGCCATTCAGGTCTAAGACCACGAGTTGCGCCGATTCGGCCGCGTCCCGGCTGCCGCCCCGCAGGTTTCGCCACTCGATCTCGTAACCCGCCGCGCGCATCAGTGGAATCATCTCCCGCTTCATCTGCTCGAGCGGGATCCCGGGCTGCCCGGGCTCGGCGCCCAGGAACACCACGAGCTTCGTCTCGGGCGACTGGGCCCAGACGGCCGGAAGCACGGAGATGAGGCAAAACGCTGCCAAATGACGCGCAAACATGGCGCCGCTCAGTCCGCATTATATCCTCGTCAGGCGCGTCTGTGCCGGACCGGGATTGACCCATGAACTGTGTATTAGTCGCGCGGACGCCGAGACATCGCACCGAAAGGGGATTCATGAAAGCTACGCCATTCCTATTGCTGGTAACCATCGGTTGCACGGTTTGCTCGCCCAAGGCGACGGAAGGCTGTAAGCCGAGGCGGCGGCGGGGCGGGCGGGACTCGACTACAATGGCAGGCGGAGGGGACTGATGAACGTTCGGACCGGTTTGTCACCTGGTCTGCTCGCCCTGGCGTTAGCGTTGCCGGGAGGCGCGGCGGATATTCCCGGATCCAAGGATCCGGCAGGAATGAAGCGCTACACGGGAAGCGAGATCATCGGGTATCATGCGCCCAAGTTCGACGAATTCCTGCTGCCGCTGGGTCCGCCTACCGCGTTTTCTCCGCCGGCTTACGAGAAGAGTCAGAAACTCGAAGGCCTGGTCACCCGCTACACCTACCTGGCGCCCGCGGGCCGCACGCCCGCCGAACTGTTCCGCAACTACCAGCTCGAGTTTCAGAGGCTGGGTTTGACGACGCTGTATGAAAAGGGCGCCGGCGAAAAAGGATGGTTCGGACCGACGTTCGACCAAGTCGCGGGAGAGGATGGAATCGGTCAGATACTCGCTTACAACGAAAACCAGGAACGTGTGCTGGTAGCGAAAACGAAAGATGCAAAACCAACTTACTATTACCTGTTCGTAACCAGCTATCGGGACGGAGTAATTCCGGAGCGCCTCAGGGAGTCGGTCGCCAAGGAGCGGGCACTGGCCGAACTCACGATTATTGAGCCGGAGGCGATGGAAGAGAACATGACGCTGCTCAATGCGGCGGACATGTCGAAGGCGATCGCGGATTCAGGCAGGGTTGTCTTGTACGGAATCCAGTTCGATACCGATAAAGACACGCTGCGTCCAGATTCGGAGCCGGTGCTCAAGGAGATCGGAAAACTGATGGCGGACGATCCGCAATTGAGAATTCACGTGGTGGGGCACACGGACGACCAGGGCAAGCCCGATTACAACCTGGACCTCAGCCGCCGTCGCGCCGCGGCCGTAATCGGCGCTCTGACCTCGAAATTCGGCGTCGCCGCCAATCGTGTGGACTCATTTGGATGCGGCCCGTATGCGCCGGTGGCTTCGAATGCATCCGACGAGGGACGCGCGAAAAACCGCCGCGTGGAACTGGTGAAGTGGTAAGGTGAGCGTCACGCTGCGTCCTCGATATGCACCACCGCTTCCTTGCCCAGCGCGCGCAGGGCGGCTTCGATCTTGCCAGCCTTCGTCTCGTGCTTCGGGTTGAGCATCCTGCGGATAACTACCTCTGTCAGGCCCAGGCGACGCGCCAGTTCGGAATTGTTTATTCCGGCCCGCTTCATAGCGCTAAACAGAGCCAATTTGGGGGCGAGATACATTGCCACCGGAATTCGCCGGTCGCCGCGAAGTTGTTTGGACGGACGTGGAATGAGGTCACGTCGGACGAGCCGGCCGGCAAGTGCCTCTTGCAGGCAGTCGGCCGCCTGTTCGATGGCGTCTGCCAAATCGCGACCACTGGTGATCGCCTCCGGAAGATCCCGAAAACGAACCATGAAGCTTCCACCTTCATCCCGGGTAAACTGGGCAGGGTATGCAAACTGACTCATAGCGCGCTCCCTATTTCAGGCCGAAATCCCCGGGTCTGAGTTGCAGCTGCTCGATCATAGCGCGGAGAGTTCCCGTAGGAATTTCGCGCTTCAGGTCCTGAACGGTTGTCTTGCCGCCCCAACCGACATACAAAGTTCCGTGGCTTCCTTTTCCGTGAGAAGGAACCCATTTGCATCTCAGTTTTTTCGACCTTGCCGCGCTTCGCGGCTTTCGCAGGAATTCCGAACCCTTCAAGCCCTCATTGTCGTACACTTATGTACGAAGATCAACCGGTCTTCTAGAAGCCCGCTCTACGCCCTGGTGGTGTCAGGTTTTGCGGTGAAGATAGAGTGGTGGAGGCGGGGGGAGTTGAACCCCCGTCCGAGAAAGCCCGCAATGAAGAGCCTACGTGCGTAGCCGGCTCAGAAATTTCGGCCACCGCTTCAGAACCGGCGAGAGCGGCGGCGGCCTAGCCCGATTGATCTCGGCCTGGGGCTCCGGACCGAAGCCTTCAACCTATCCCGCAAGATGACGCTCACTCACCGGCGCGCGGGCTCACCGGCTGGAGCGGCTCCCTAATTAATTAGGCAGCGTATGCAAACTGCGTGTTGGCAGTTATGTTTTTCCGATCGTTTTACGGGAGCTCGGAACCCGGCACGCCTCCCCACCACGATTCGATCCCGTCGAATCCGTTGCGCCCCCAATTTCGCGGCCAATGGCAGGTACTACGTTCCCATTCTACCACCCGCCCCGCGCCGTTATACTGGAGGTATGCGTAACCGGGTCATCCGCCGCTCCCTGTTTGTGTGCGCCGTTCTGCTCTGCGCAGCGGCCGCTTTCGCCGCCGACATGACCAAGCTCACGATCACGGTCACTACCCTGGGTGGGAAGCCAATCAACGGCGCCAGCGTGGTCGTGCGATTCATCGAAGGGCGTTCGATCGTGAAACTGGGCAAGACCGTGCGAACCACCTATGAACTGCGGACCAACCAGGAAGGCTTGGCCACGATTCCCACGATTCCGCAGGGCAAGATCCGTATCCAGGTGATCGCCAAAGGCTACCAGACGTTCGGCCAGATTTTCGAGGTGGAGCAGGAGGAGAAAACCATCGAAATCAAGCTGAACCCGCCGCAGCAGCAGTATTCGTCGCACAAATAGCGCACTTCGTCGATGAATACGGCCGGCCGCCGACCCCCCACGGGCCGCTGCCGATACACTGGGTTTATGCGATCCGCCCTGGTGCTCCCGTTGTGTCTTCTGTTTGCCTGCGCGGCCGAAGGGGCGGACCGGCTAACGCTGAGAAACGGCGACATCCTTACCGGCACGGTGATCAAAAAGGACGGCAAGAAGCTGACGCTCAAGAGCGAATTTCTGGGCCAGGTTTCGCTGCCTTGGGAGGCGGTGCAAAGCCTCGAATCGGAAGAGACGCTGACGGTCACGCTGCCGGACGGGTCGCGCGCGGCGGGCCGCGTCTCAACGGCGGAAAACAGGCTGGTCGTCGAAACGCCCGGAGGGACGCGCGAGGCGCTTCTCGGTGCGGTGGGGGACATCCGCAACCCGGAGGAACAGGATCGCTGGGAGCGGTTGCAAAATCCGGGCATCCTGCAATTGTGGACGGGCTTTGTGGATATCGGGCTGGCCCTCGCCCGGGGCAATGCCCGCACCGACACGCTGACCAGCGGCTTCGAGGCCACCCGCGTGACACGGAAGGACAAGCTCGCGCTGCGCTTCAACCAGATCCGGGGCACGGCCCGGGTGGACAACAAATCCTCCACCATCGCCAGCGCGATCCGAGGCGGGTGGAGCTACAACCGCGATGTGACGCCGCGGTTCTTCATCAGCACTTTCAACGACTACGAGGTGGACCGGTTCCAGCAACTGGACCTGCGCTTCGCGGGCGGGGCCGGCTTCGGGGCGAACGTCGTAAAAATGCCGGCGCACACGCTCAGTTTCCAGGGCGGCGCCAACTACTCGCGCGAGAATTTCACGGGCGACCTGGATCGCAACTCCGCCGAAGCCAATTTCGGCAACGACCTGGTGTGGAAGATCAACGGGGGCACCAGCATCGCGCAGACGTTCCGCTTCTTCACCAATCTCAGCCAGACCGGAGAATACCGCGTGAACCTGGACGTCGGCATAGTCACGGCAATCAAGAAGTGGCTGGGCTGGCAGGTTTCCGCCAGCGACCGTTATTTGAGCAACCCCGTGCTAGGGCGGCAGCGCAACGACCTGCTGCTCTCCACGGGGTTCCGGGTCAGCTTCGAACAGTAGTCCGCGGCTTAGGCGAGGTCGAATTTCTCCTGGTGAAGCTGCGGGTCGCTCTTCACGATGACGGTGCGCCCAAGGATCTCCTCGATTTCCTGCAGGTACGTATTCTGGTTCGACTTGAGCAGCCGGGCGACCTCGGAGTTGACGCGCAGCATCACGTCCTTGCCTTCCACGGCGCGAGCGATCTTGTTGGCCTCCTGGAGGATCTCGCCGATCACGGTTTGCGGGCTCTTGACGTAGCCCGCGGCCTCGCAATAGGGGCAGGGCGTGCACAGCGTCCGTTCCAGACTCTGCTTGACGCGCTTGCGGGTGATGGCGACCAGGCCGAAATCGTTGAACTGGAGAATCTTGTAAGGTGCGCGATCCACGCGCATGGCCTCTTCAAGCGCCTGCATCACCTTCTGCCGGTTCTTGCGCTCGTCCATGTCGATGAAGTCCACCACGATGATGCCGCCAAGGTCGCGCAGGCGGATCTGCCTTACGATCTCCTTGATGGCGTCGGTATTGGTTTTGACGATGGTGTCTTCCAGGCGATTGGACTTGCCGACGAACTTGCCGGTATTGATGTCGATGGCCACCAGGGCCTCGGTCTGGTTGATGACGATGTAGCCGCCGGACTTGAGCCACACCTTGGGACGCAGGGCCTTTTCGAGCTCGGAGGTGATGTTGAACTCGTCGAACACGGGATTCGCGCGTGTGTACATCTTCACGCGGCCGACCAGCGCGGGCTGGAAGCGCTGGACGAAGCTGAGCACGGCTTCGTAAACCTCCTCGTTATCCACCCAGATGCTCTTGAATTGAGAGGTGAGCTGGTCGCGCAGGATACGCTCCACCACGTTGAGGTCGTGATGGATGAGCATGGGGGCGGGACGGCGTTCGGCCTTCTGCCGCATGTCCAGCCAGAGGTTGTAAAGGAACATCATGTCGGCGCGCAGTTCCTCCTCGGTGCGGCCTTCGCCCGCGGTGCGAACGATGTAGCCGCCGGGGACACCGGCGCGATTGTTCTGGAGGACGCGTTTGAGGCGGCTGCGTTCCTCGTCGCTCGGGATCTTCCGCGAAACGCCGATGTGATCGACGGTGGGCATGTACACCAGGAAACGGCCGGGGAGCGCGATGTGGGAGGTGATGCGGGCGCCCTTCTGGCCGAGCGGCTCTTTGGCGATCTGGACGATGATCTCCTGGCCTTCCTTGAGCAGGTCGCTGATGGAGGGAGCGCCGGGCTTTTCGGCGCGCGGCTCGGGCCGCGGAGCCGGCGCGGTGCGGACTTCGGGGCGAGGATGGACGGGCGCGTTCTCGCGGGTCTCGGGCCGGGGCTGGACGGATTCGTAGGGACGTCCTTCCTGCTGGCCGCGTCCATCGCGCCCGCGGCGGCGGGTACGCCGGGAAACGCGGTGAAGATAGCGGGGGCCCTGTTCGCGCAGGGCGGCGGTGAGGCTGGTAGGAATCCGCGCCGGTTCGGGCCCTTCCTCTTCGGCTGTGGCCACGCCGGCATCGCCGGATTCCGCGGCGGCCGCGGATTCGTCGGATTCATCGGGGCCGGCGCCTTCGACCGGCTCTTCCGGTTCGGTCGACTCCACCGGCTCGGCGGGATCGAATAGAATCGGCTCGGTTTCAACCGCGGATTCGTCCGCCGCCGCGGGCCCGGTGGAGGACTCGGCGGCGGGAATTTCGGCTTCCGGCTCAGGCGCGGTGGCCACGGCCGGTTCCAACTCCGGTTCCGGTTCCGGCTCCGGTTCGGGTTCCGGCTCCGGTTCCGGCTCGGGTTCCGGCTCCGCTTCCGGCGCAATATCCACGTCTTCGAGAACCTCGGCGGCGGCCACGGACAGTTCGGGGAGCGGTTCGGAAGCGGGTTCGGAAGAAAGTTCGGTCGCCCCTTCGCCTGCCGCCGCGTAAGGCTCCTCTACCGGTTCGGCTTCGTCCGCCTCCACCGCGGCGGAAGCGCCTTCGGATTCTGCCTCGCGATCGAGGTTGTCGTCGGCTTGATCTTCCTCTTCCGCACTGCCCGGGCCGCGGTACTTAGCCAGGGACTCGCCGGGAAGCACGAAGAAGTCGTCGGCTTCAGCCTCGCGCGGTTCGCTAGCGGCCGCTTCCTCGGCGGCAGGATACTCTTCCGCAGGACGGGATTCAACAGGGCGGGATCCGGGAGAATAGAATTTCGATTCCGGCAGTCCACGTCCGCCGCCGCCGGAGGGCTTCTGTCCGCGCCGCCGGCGTCCGCGGCGTCCGCGGCCGTCGCGGTCACCGCGGCGTGAATCGGGATTTGCCTGGCCGTTCGTCGGCGCGGCCAGGGACTGGACCGGCTGGACCGCGGCAGGCACGGCCGGCAATTCCGGTTCCGGGGTGGGAATAGCTTCGGGAATTCCGGCAGCTTCGGCCACCGGCACGGATGCCTCGCCACCGGGAGCGGCCGGCTGTTGACCGGGAACGCGATCCAGTTTGAGGACCTTCTCCTCCACGCTGGTCACGATCTTGTCGTATTCGTCGTTATCTTCGAAAAAGTCGGAGACGTAGAGAAAGGCGTCGCGGTCCAGGCCGATATCCACGAATGCCGATTGCATCCCCGGCAGGACGCGCGTCACCCGGCCTTTATGAATGCTGCCGGCGAGCGAGTATTCATTCTCGCGCTGATGATAAACCTCGACTACCTGATCGTCCTCGATCAACGCCACTCTTGTCTCGTGGCGATTGGCGGAGATCACTAACTCCTTCGACATCGATTACCTCCCGTGGAGCGAGAGAGGTTGACCGGGGTGTGGAAGGTGGGCGCCCTTGCGTGGGTGCGGAGCCGCCGCGGCAAGGCTGCGGGCGGTCCTAACCGATGATGCCGGAAACCACGCTGGCCGGAGGCGGAGTCGTGTTACTCATACACCACCCGGCCGGGAACCACTGCTCACCCTTGGGGGAGCGCCTCAGCGCCGCCATCCCCAGTCTCTTCAGGCTCCCGAAACTTTCTTTCTTCTTCGAGCGGCTACCTTCCGGCGGCACGCCCGGCTAGTTGATGAACCTTCTGAGGCGGACGTTGTTGACCAGCCCCAGCGCCAAAAAATTCGACCAGACACTTGAACCGCCGGCACTCATGAAGGGCAACGGGATACCGGTTACCGGCATCCGTCCCACCACCATCCCGACATTCACCAGCATGTGAAAGAGTAACAACCCCGCTACACCCATACATATATACATGCCGGCCCTGTCGGAGGCCGTCTGCGCATTCTGGACAATGCGCATGATCATCACAAAATACAACGACAACAACACGATCACGCCTACGAACCCGTGCTCTTCGGCAAATGCCGAAAAGATAAAGTCCGTGTGCGGCACGGGCAAAAAGCGAAGCTGGGTCTGAGTTCCCTTGGTAACGCCTTTCCCGAACATCCCGCCGGCCCCGACTGCGATCTGGGACTGAATCAACTGATATCCCGTGCCCCTCGGATCGCGTTCGGGATCCATAAAACTCACCAGCCGCGCCTTCTGGTAATCCTTTAAGAAGTGCCACCCAACTGGTAGAATCAACACCGCTATTACAGCGATGGCGGCTACATATTTCCAGCGCAGGCCAGCCAGAAACGCTCCCGTAATCAGGATTGACCCGTAGGTGAGCGACGTGCCCAAATCCGGCTGCAACAACACCAAGCCCGCGGGCAGGCCCACCAGGCCGGCCAATTTCAACATTTCCCAGATTTCTAATTCATCTGACTTAATTTCAGTCAGGTACCGAGCCACTAACAATATTATCACCAGCTTTACAAATTCCGATACCTGAAGGTGGATCCCTCCGGGAAGGGGAATCCAACGCTTGGAGCCGAACACGGTGGCTCCTATGACAGCCGTGAGGAGGAGGGCCAGAACCGATCCGACGTAGGCCACCGGCACATAGTGGAGAAGCGAATGATAGTCCACCGACATGAGCAGGCGCATGAGCATGAGGCCGCCGGCGATGTAGACGATCTGCCGCCACCATGCGTTGTCGAAGCCGGTATCGAGCGTTGCGCTATAGATTTGCAGAATGCCGATCCCGCAAATCAGCAGGATGATCACCAGCAGGGTCCAGTCGATATCGCGCGAGGAAAAATGGCTCCCCATTTACTGTCCGGCGCTCCTTGCAGCGGGAACCTCGGCGGCGGGGGCGCCGGCCGCGGGCAGTCCAAGCCCGGACATTCCGGCGAGGCGGGCCTCCATGGAGCGCTTTTCCTGCTGGAGCGTGGTGATCCGCGTCTTCTTGTCGAAATAGGCCTTGATCACATCGCGAACGATGGGCGCGGCAAACTGCCCGTGTTCCCCGTGCTCGAAGAGCGCCACTACTACGATCTCCGGATTGTTGCGCGGGGCAAAACCTTCGAACCAGGCGTTGTCTTTCATATTGCGGCCTGCAGCGCTGCTCCTCAGAAAATCGTTGGAGGCGAGTTGCGAGGTGCCGGTTTTGCCGCAGACTTCGACGTTCGGCAGGCGCGCGCGTCCTCCGGTACCGCCCTCGTTGACCACGCCGTACATGCCGTCGACCACGTCGCGCACGTTATCCGGATTGAGCGTCCACTGCACAGGCTTTTCCGGTTTCGCCAGCGCCTTCACCAGGTGCGGCTGATGCCAGGTTCCGCCGATCGCCATGCCTCCCAGCCCCCGCGCCAGTTGCAGAGGAGTGACCGTGAGCGCTCCCTGTCCGATGGCCACTGACGGCGTCTCACCGGCGTACCACTTCTGGCGCATGGCGCGGAGTTTCCATTTCTCGGAAGGCATCAGCCCGGATGCCTCGTGGGGCAGGTCGATGCCGGTGGGGTGCCCGAAACCGGCGATGTCCCCATAGAACGCGATATTATCGATGCCCATTTTGGCGCCGATCGTGTAGAAGTACACGTCGCAGGAGTGTACGATGCCGCCGTGGAGGGAAACCGTGCCGTGCCCCTTCTTCTCCCAGCAGCGCTGATAGGTGCCGTAGAGGGAAACTCCGCCCGAGCAATGCACCGGAAACTTGTCGTCGATGGCGCCGGATTCAAGCCCGGCGAGCGCCACGAACGGTTTGAAAGTGGAACCCGGGGCAAGCTGTGCCTGGATGGCGCGGTTCAGCAACGGGTGGTCGGGATTGTCGGCAATTTCCCGCCAATCTTTGCTCTTGATCCGCACGGCAAATTTATTGGGGTCGAAAGTCGGCCGGCTGACCATGGCCAGCACTTCGCCGGTGCGGGGATCGAGCGCGACCACGGCCCCGTTGCGGCCCTCCATAGCAAGCTCCGCCACCACCTGCAGGTCGAGATCGATGGACAGGGTTAAATCCTTACCGGGCACGGCGGGCTTGGTGGCCAGAACTTGGCGCACATTGCCGCGGTTATCGACGATCTGCTGGCGCTGCCCGTCCACGCCGGTCAGCCAGTCGTTGTACTCCTTTTCGATGCCGAACTTGCCGACCACATCGCCCGGATCGTACTTGGCGAACTCGGGAAGGTCCAGTTCCGCCTCGCTGATTTCTCCGGTGTAGCCGATGACGTGGGCCATCATGCCGTCCTGCGGATAGAGGCGGCGCTGCGCCTGAATGGGGACCAGTTCCGGGAAGAAATCGCGGTGGGAATCGACGAAGGCAAGGTCGCCGGGCGTCAACTCCTCCTTGATCACGATGGGCACATACTTGGGTTGAGACTTGTACCGGCGGACGCGCGCGACCAAATCGTCATAGTCCAGGTCGAGCCCTTGTGCAATATCAGCCAAGTGCTCTTGTTTCAGTGATTCGCGAGCGAGAATTAATGTAAAGGAAGAATGGTTGTCGACAATGACGCGACCGTCGCGGTCGAGGATTCTACCGCGCGGGGCGAGCAGCGGAACCGACTTGATGCTGTTGTGCTGCGCACGCTCGTCGTACTTTTCCGAATTCTGGACCTGGAGCTGCCAAAAGCCGGAAATGAGAAACAGAAAAATAATCACGGCGGCGTATTGAAACACCGCGATCTTTCCCGAGGCGAAGTGGGTATCGTCGCGCAAGGGTGGCTTATCGGATACCGTGATTTCGTTGGTGGGGTCGTCGGGCGGTAGGATCACAGACTGAGCTCGCCAGTGCGGCTCTGTTCCTATCTTAACCCGAAATCACTGTCCGCCGCGCGTCAACAGCCCGCCATAGCGCGAGACCGTGCGGGCGTGGTAGCCGGCAGCGGCCAGAACGGGGCCGTAACGCTCGAGCCACCCGGAGGACACGGCGGAGCCCGGCGTGACCAGAACCGCCAGGATATCGGGACGGTCGGCGTCGGGCAGGCGCTGGAGTTGGGCGAGGGAAATCGTCTCGATCGCGGGATTGACCGGGGAGCCTGCAGCCACGATATGGCCGGCGAAGTAGCCGCCGTCATCGAGGGCGAGCAGGTCGAAACCGGATTCACGGGCGAGGGCGAGTGCCGGCTTGAGGTCATCCCAGTAGGTGGTCCAGCGGACCCGGTTGGCCTCGACGAGGAAGGGGCAGGCGACGACCAGGATCGTAGTCGCGCCCAGTATCAGGATTCTGCCGCCGAGGCGGGCCAGAAGCCAGGTGAGCAGTCCTCCGCAGGCGGCCGCGATCGCCACCAGCGCAAGGGGGAACGGCACTCTGGCGTAGAGCAGCAGCAGGCGGCTGGCGCCGTTGAGGCCGGCAAGGGGCAGGGCGTAGCGTCCAAGAAGCGCCGCCAGGTACAACTCGCTCACGGCAAGAACGCCGTCGACATATCGCAGCGAATTGAGGCCGTTGAGAACGAAGCTGAGCGCTCCCGGCTCACCGGTGGCGCTGAACACGGACCGGAAATACAAAAGCCAGCCGGCAAGGAGGAATACGGCGGACCACTCGAGCGGGGAGGGCGCGCGGCGGTGGCCGAACCACCGGACGACCTGCCAGGTGGCGGCAAGAAGGGTCGCGGCAAGGATGGCGGGAAACAGCAGGCCGGCAGGCGACACACCGCCGGCGGGAAAGAAAAAGGCGCGCCATAAGCGCGGGTCGTGCAGATTGTAGAGGATAGAGGAATAAGAGAGGTCGGCCGTGCCGGGTAGGTGGATGGGGCCTAAATTGATTTGGAAAGGATAGAAAGGGCTGCCGTAGCGGAAGAGCGATCGAAGGTAGTAGGGGCCGCTGGTGAACAGGAAGAGGGCAGCCACCGCGGCGAGTCCCCGCCAATCGAGGGCGCGCATGACGACCAGCGCCAGAATCGCCAGGGGCGCGAGGAACAGGCCTGTGTACTTCACCGAAACGAAGGCCACGGCAAATGCCAGCAGCGCAACATCCGCCCGGGCGAGACGATGGCGCGAGGCCCGCAGGACGATCAGCAGCAGGAGGGCGAAGCCGGCTCCGTGGAGCACGTCGTTCTTGAGTGTGGGCACTCCCGAGTATTCGAACCAGAAGTGGCGCATGGCGAGGCTACCGCCGACGGTGACCGGGAGAACGGCTCCCGAGAGGCCCAACTCCTTCCCAATCTGCCAGCTAGCCAGTCCAAGGATAGCTACTGCTTTAAGTGCCAGCAGGGGAAAGAACAGGTCCACGCCCGTCACCCACCAAACCGGCAGAAAGGACAATTCCCAGAAGGCGACGTAATTGGTGGCAAAGGTGAATGGCGTTGCCCGGTTGCCCATCCAGTCGATCAGGTAGTGCAGGTAGTTGATGGAATCGATCTCCTCGACGGGACGGAAGGAAAGCAGGAACAGGGGAACAGCCAGACCCGCGGCTACGGCGAACGGCCACGCCCGCACAAGAGCCGCACGGCCCAGCCGCACCTTGTGGAGCGAGACCGTGCAAAGGGCGGCGATGACCAGGTAGCCGAGAGCGGAATTCATGCGTGTGAAGGAGAGTAGGCCCCCGGCGGAAGCCTCCAGCGTGACTTGGCAGCAGAGCACGGCCAGAAACTTGGAAACCGGATCGCGCTTGCCGAAGCCCGCAATTTCTGCGATCCGCCGGGCGGCAGCGAACAGGGCCGCTTCCCACAAGACAAAACGCAGGAGGACCAGGAGGATGGCGCCGGAAGTCATGGACCTTCAGATTGTCCCACTCAGGATGAGCAAAACGGCAGTGAGGTAGAGCGCGGCGGCCAACTGGAGCGGACGGTCGCGCAGGAAGACGTCCTCCGGGCTGGCGCCGAGGCCACGTTCATAGACCAGGTAAAGGTAGCGGAAAACTCCGTAAAGGAAAATGGGCAGGGTCACCATGAGGCGGTCGCCGTGTTCGGACTGGAAGGTATAGAGGGAATAGCTGATGGTTCCCGATCCGGCGGTGATGGCGATCAACTGGTCGAGGAATGCGACGCTGTAACCGCCGAGGGCGGGCCGGTGGCCGACGGCGAGACGATCGAGGCCGGTCAATTCGGCGCGCCGTTTGAGGAGGGCGAGCGAGAGGGCCAGCAGCAGCGACACGACAAAGAGCCAGGGCGATACGCGGACGGGGATGGCAAAGGCCCCGGCAAGCGGCCGCAGAACAAAACCCGAGGAGACGAGGAGCACGTCGAGGACCGGCTGGCGGCGCAATCCGGCAGAGTAGGCCGCATTGAAGATCGCGTAAACGGCCAGGGCTGCTCGTACGTTGACTCCCAGCGGCCAGACAAGCAGAAAAGCCGCCAAGCCGAGGAACAACGCGGCTGCAGCGGCGGTGCGGGAGGGCAGCGCGCCGGATGCCACGGGGCGCAATTTCTTCACCGGATGGGCGCGGTCGTACTCGCGGTCCATGACGTCGTTCAGCAGGTAGGCGGCGCTCGCGAGCAGGCAAAAAGCCGCGGCCGCAAGCAAGGTGCGCTCCACCGCGGGCAACGAGCGGAAACTCGCCGAGGAAATCAGGGGGACGAAGACAAGGCCGTTCTTGATCCACTGCCGGGGACGGCACGCGGCGAGCAGGGAGCCCGCGGCGTTCACGCGCCTTCCCTCAACCGGTCGAGAAAATGGAAGAGTGCCACGCCTACCACGGCGTTCAGGACCCCCATGACGAGCACGCGCTGCCATTCGAACGCCAGATTGTGCCCGAGCAGGGCGCGCGCCAGCACCCAGTAGAACAACTGGTGAAATTGATAGAAGAAGAAGCAGAGGATGAGCCGGAGGAGCGGATGATCGACATCGAGTCGCAATCCGACGGACGCGGCAAAATATCCGACCAGGGTATTCACCAGGCCGTACATGCCGAGCAGATTCTTGGAAAGGGAATCCTGGGCGAGTCCGACAACGGCGCCGATCAGGAGTCCACTGATCTGGCTTCTGCGCATGACCGCGAAGTAGACCACCACCAGCAGCGGCATTTCCACAAAGCCGAGAAAGCGGAAGAAGAGCGGAACGTAGACCTGAAACAGGATGGCGGCCAGAGGAACTGCAAGCAGCACCCAGGCGCGGAAGCGGGAGATCTGGCCTTCGCGCTGGCTGCTGAGGAGGATCCGCTCACCGGAATAGCTCATTCGCCGCCGCGACCTCCGGGACCGCCGGCTGCCTGGTTGTTGCGGCGCGCAGGGTCGACCGGGGTGGCGGAAGCGGCGCCACGGCCGGCGGGCGCGGGAGAAGCCGGGGGCTGCCCATTCTTACCGGCGGGGGCCGATTGGGCCGGCGGCTGTCCGGTCGGCGGAAGTTTCGTAAAATCGGGCGGTTTGCTGCCCGGCAGGCCCTCTCCAAAGGTGTGTTTCTGGGCCTCACCGACGGACTTGTAGACGGAGCGGAGCCGGTCTGCCTCGGTGCCGCCCGATGGTGGCGGGGTACCATCAGCCGGAGCGGCATCGGTCCCGGGAGCCGGCGCCGTTCCGGAGGGCGGAGGCGGAGCAATATAGACGGGCTGATCCGCTGGGGGCGCCGCGGGGATGTCCTGGTGCACGCCCTGAATCAGAATCAGCACGTCCTCGATCCCGTGCTGGAGCGCCGAGGGCTCCACCAGAATCTCCTTGAAGGGCTGGCCGGGCCGGACGGCTTTCACCAACCCGACGGGGAGCCCGCGAGGAAAGACGCGGTCGTCTCCGGAAGTGTAGAACATCTCCCCGGCATCCACTTTTTCCTCGAAAGGCACGTAGTCCACTTTGGCAAGGGGTGTTCCCTGTCCCTTCAGCGTGCCCCGAACCAGCGTTTTCTGGGTGACCACGCCAGCGGCAAATTCCGAATCGGTGACCAGCTGAACTTCCGATGCCGTGGGGTATGCGGCGATGACCTTGCCGACAATGCCCTCCGGCGTGATTACGGCCATGCCGCGCATGACTCCCTCGCCGGACCCCCGGTTGACGAAGACCACCTTGGAATTGGACCCGGCGCCGGTGCCGATGATATTCGCGGCCAACATCCTGGAGGGAGTGCGGGCTTGAAAGAGTTGGAGAGCCTTGGCGCGGTCGGCTGTGTTCAGCTCGTTCTTGAGGAAGGTGTTTTCGATGCGGAGTTTCCCCACCTCCTCACGCAAACGGCGGTTCTCGGCGGACGTGTCCTTGAGAGTGATGTAGTTATGGATGAACCCGCTGCTGCCGCCGCGCAAAAACTCGACGACGCGCGCCACCGGAGTTACCGCCGTGACCGTCCAGACGCGGATCATCCGCACATCCTGGTCGGTCTTCACCTGATACCCCAGCAACAGCAGTTGGGCGAATATCACCAGCAGAAGGATGGTGATATTGCGGTATCGGTTGAGCAGCGACTCCATGCCGTGCTGCCTTTAGTCTATCGAAATCTTACGCAACAGCCGGAAATCGCTCAGCATCCGGCCGGTGCCGAGCACTACCGAGGCCAGCGGATCGTCGGCGATGGATACGGGCAAGCCGGTCTCTTCGCGGATCCGTTTGTCCAGATTCTTGAGCAGCGCACCACCTCCCGTAAGGACGATTCCGCGGTCGCTGATGTCGGCGCTCAGTTCGGGCGGCGTCCGTTCGAGGGCGACGCGAATGGCATTGACGATGGTGGCCACGCATTCGCCGAGGGACTCGCGCACCTCCGAATCGTCCACCGTGATGGTGCGGGGCACGCCTTCGATCAGGTTTCGGCCCTTGATCTCCATGGTGATGGGCTTATCCAGCGGGTACGCCGATCCGACCTCGATTTTGATCGCCTCGGCGGTGCGCTCCCCGATGAGCAGGTTGTACTTGCGCTTGAGAAACTGCATCACGGCGTCGTCCATCTCATTGCCCGCCACGCGCACGGACCGGGAGTAAACGATACCGGAAAGAGAAATCACGGCCACATCGGTAGTGCCGCCGCCAATATCCACAACCATGTTGCCGGAGGGTTCGGTGATCGGCAGGCCGGCGCCGATGGCAGCAACCATGGCCTGTTCCACCAGGTGCACTTCGCTCGCCTTGGCGCGGTAGGCCGAATCCATGACGGCCCGCTTTTCCACCTGTGTGATTTCGCTGGGCACGCCGATGACGATGCGCGGATGAACCAGCATTTTGCGCCCGTGCGCCTTCTGAATGAAGTAATTCAGCATGCGCTCGGTGACTTTGAAATCGGCGATGACGCCGTCCTTCATCGGCTTGATGGCCACGATGTTGCCTGGGGTGCGCCCCAGCATCTCCTTGGCCTCCTTGCCGACGGCCTCCACTTCGCCGGTGTTCTTGTTGATGGCGACAATGGACGGCTCGTTGACAACAATCCCCTTGCCTTTCGCGTAGACAAGGGTGTTGGCAGTTCCCAAGTCTATGGCAAGGTCTGACGAAAACAGACTGAAAAGAGACCGTAGATTCATCGATTATTTGTGGTTCACTTCGGGAAGGGACAAGCTTCGGAGCCGGAGCGAAGTCCACTTGAATGGTAACACACTAAAATGGACTCGACCGTCGGGAAGTCCCGACGGACACGATCACGCACTCCATGCCAGCCGCTTTCCTCCAGCCAGGAGCTCTTCGGGAACTCGATCGTGACGGACGCCTGCTGTTCGCCACGCGATTCGTCCGTTTGTTCGCCTACGGCGCCCTCTCGGTTGTTCTGGTCCTGTACCTCACGAGCCTTGGCCTGAGCGAATCGCAAACCGGCCTTCTGCTGACGCTCACGTTGTTGGGAGACACCGCGATGTCCCTGTGGCTGACCACCCGCGCGGACCGGCTGGGGCGGCGGCGCATGCTGCTGATCGGCGCGCTTCTGATGGCGGGCGCAGGGGTGGCCTTCGCCTTCACCGATCGCTTGCTCCTTCTGGTGATTGCCGGGACCATCGGGGTAATCAGCCCCAGCGGCAACGAGGTCGGACCCTTTCTCCCGATCGAGCAGGCAGCGCTTTCCGAACTTCTGCCGGACAGGCTCCGTACGGAGGTTTTCGCCTGGTACGCGCTGACCGGGTCGGTGGCGACGGCCCTTGGCGCGCTCGCAGCCGGATTCCTCACGCAAAGCCTGCGCGCGGCATCGGTGAGCCAGTCCGGCAGCCAGCGCACGGTGGTGATGCTCTACGGTTTGTTTGGCCTGCTGCTGACCGGATTCTTCGCGCGCCTCTCGCCCGCCGCCGAGGCCCACAGGGGCGCGGGAGGGGGACTGCACAAATCGCGGTTTGGCCTGGCGCACTCCCGCGGAACGGTGGCCCGCCTTTCGGCTCTCTACGCGCTGGATTCGTTCGGAGGCGGCTTCGTCCTGCAGAGCTTCATGGCTTACTGGTTCTATCTGCGCTTTGGCGTTGCGCCCGCCACACTGGGCGCCATTTTCTTCGGCGCCAACCTCTTTGCGGGATTGTCGGCCCTACTCGCCTCACGCATCGCGGCACGCATCGGACTGGTGAAGACGATGGTGTTCACCCACCTGCCATCGAACCTTCTGCTGATGAGCGTACCCTTGATGCCTAACGTGGAACTTGCCGTCCTGGTGCTTCTGGCGCGCTTCAGTATCAGCCAGATGGACGTTCCCGCGCGGCAGTCGTACACCATGGCCATCGTGCATCCCGCGGAACGGTCCGCGGCCGCCGGAATTACCGGGGTAGCCAAGACGACGGGAGCGGCCATCGGACCGCTGTTCGCCGGATGGATGTTCGGCAACCCGGCGACGATCGATTGGCCGTTCTTTCTCGCCGGCGGCCTGAAAACAATCTACGATCTGCTGCTGTACCGCGCGTTCGTTCGCATCCCCGCTCCGGAAGAGGAAGCCCGGAAGACCTGAGGGAGGACTTGCCGGCCGAATCAAAGAAGGAGGACGATGCTGGCCGACCATTTCAGGTGCTTGTCGTCGGTTCGCCCTCCGGCCGTATTGCAAAAATGCAATAAAGGGTAAGAACGGATTTCAAGGGCAATCTACGTCATCGCCAAGGGTCGCCGAGTTGTCGTCGTCCGCGTGTTCGTCAAGAAAGCGCAAAAGACACCCCGGCGAGAGATTGAAATAGCGTTGCAGAGGGCTCAGGAGGTACAGGGTCAATGAAGCGCACGACGGTAGACGATCTCCACAAGAAGTGGATGAAGAACCCGAAGTACCGGCGGGAATATGAGGCGCTGGAGGAAGAGTTTTCGCTTGCCGCCGCGCTGATCGAAGCCCGCGCCCGCGCAGGCCTCACGCAAGAGCAGGTTGCCCAGCGCATGAAGACCACGCAGGCCGTTATCGCACGGCTGGAAGGCGGCGGGAGCATGCCCACCACCCGGACCCTCGAGAAATACGCCAAGGCGACCGGGACGCGGCTCAAAATCAGCTTTGAACCGGAAGGGGCGCGATCATAGTGGGCGTTTCACCGAAGCCGCCTTCCCGCCGCTCACCTGGCGTGCTCCCGTCCTCGAGCGGCCTGGTGAGGGCTTAGCTGCCGGGGCTGATTTCGGTCAATTCCAGGGAGAGCAGTGTGCCGCAGTTGGCGCAAACGAGCGATCCATCTTCAACCATGTACACGTTGATGGAATCGCAGCGGGCGCAGGCGGCGGTGGGGTCGGCAGCCTCGGGCAGCGGATCGGGCGGCACGACGCCCGAAACCTTACCGCCTTTGGCCGCGGTCAGGGTTTCGAAGGTCGTGCCGCAATTCGAACAGACGTGATTGAAGCAACAGCCGGGGGTGCAACTGTAGAAGACATCCCCGCTGCCGCACTGGGGACAGCGGATTTCCAGCTTTCGAGTGCGCACGTTACCGATTGGAAAAATTGAAGAATTCGGGATCGAGTTTCACGCCCTTGTTCGCTTCGACTGCCTTGAGGGCTTTCTGAGCCATCTCCGGCTGAAGTTTCTTTTCGATATCGTCCTTGGCCTGCGCGAATGTTTTCGCTTCTTTGCCCTCGCAGCGGATGATGTGATAGCCGAACTGCGTTTTGACAGGCTCGCTGATTTCACCGGCCTTGAGGGCAAAGGCGGCGTCCTCGAAGGCCGGCACCATCTGGCCGTGCCCGAAGGTTCCCAGGTCGCCGGCGTCGGTAGCGGCGCCGCCGTCGTCCGATTCGGCGCGGGCGACGGTGGCGAAATCCTCACCGGCCATAAGGCGCTTGTGGATCTCCTGCGCCTTGGCGAGAGCCTCGGCGTCCGTGAGGTCTTTCTGGCCGGGCTTCAAAACCACGGGCGAACCCTGCATGCGGATGAGAACGTGTCTGGCGTGCACACGCTCCATGTCGGACTTATGTTCGTCGTAGTATTGCTTGATGTCTGCCTCGGAGGGCTTCAGATCCTTGGTGATCTGCTCGGCGGTCAGGGTTGCGAGAATATTGGCGGAGTCGAACGCGACCTTGGTTTTGAATATGGTTTCCTGATCGATTTTGCGGCGCTTGCCTTCCTCGGCGAGGGCAAACATGCGGACCACACCGTCGACGAACTGCTTGCGTCCGGGCCCGCGGGCGGCAGTCTGATACTGGGCGGGCATGGCAGCGATCATGGCTTCAAACTCGGCGGCTGTGACTTTGCGATCGCCGACGGTAATCACGACGCGGTCCGGCGGGACTTCAGGAGCGGGTGCAGGGGCAACTGCGGCGGGCGTGCCGGCCGGCGCCGGTGTAGCAACCGCGGTGGGGGGAGGGGTCTGCGCCATCAGGCATACGAGCGGACACACGAATAACAGGGGACGGAGAAAAATCATATGTTCTCTATTTTACCTCGCCGCGGCCAATTCACGCCGCCGGCTCGACGATGGCGGACATCGAGCCTTTGGACCGTTCGAGGCGCCAGTCGGGACCGTAGGCGTGGATCTGATCGCGGGCAAATTCGGCCTCGCCGAGCTCGCAGGTAATCAGCACGGTCCGGCCGCAGCGGTCCACCTCTTCGGCATGCCGGTAAGCCTGCTCCAGGGTAAAGATGAAGATGCGCTGGAGCATCTCGATAACGTAATCGTAGGTGTGATCGTTGTCGTCGAGCAGCACCACGCGATACAGGGGAACTAATCGATCCCGTTCGATCGTCTCCGGTTCCGGGCTGATCGAAGGGTTGGCCATGCGTATGTCCAGTATGCTTCATTATGCGCCAGAATGGAGTAGTACCAGATGCCCAAGACCATCTACCTGGACTATCACGCCACTACCCCGGTCGACCCCCGGGTGCTGGAGGCAATGTTGCCCTACTTCGGAGCGAAGTTCGGCAATCCGGCGAGCCGGACCCACAGTTTCGGATGGGAAACGGAGAAGGCCGTGGCTCTCGCCCGCCAGCGCGTTGCCGACCTTGCCGGCGCCGAACCACGCGACATCGTGTTCACGAGCGGCGCCACCGAATCCAACAATCTAGCCATAAAAGGAGTGGCCGAAGCGTACCGGGCCAAGGGCCGGCACTTCATCACGATGTCCACCGAGCACAAGGCGGTGCTCGACCCGATTCATCACCTGGAGCAGCAGGGCGCCGAGGCGACGATCCTGACCCCGCGGCCGGACGGGCTGATCGACCTGGATGCGCTGCGCGCGGCGATCCGGCCGGACACGGTGCTGGTGAGCGTGCTGTTCGCCAACAATGAGATCGGCGTCGTGCAACCGGTGCGCGAGATCGGCGCCATCTGCCGCGAGCGGGGGGTGCTTTACCACTGCGATGCGGCGCAGGCGTTCGCCAAGCTGCCGGTGAACCTGGCCGAGGATCCGATCGACCTGCTTTCTTTCAGCACGCACAAGTTTTACGGACCGAAAGGCGTGGGCGGGCTGTACGTGCGGCGGCATCCGGTGCGGGTGCAACTGGCGGCGCAGATGGACGGCGGCGGCCACGAAAACGGCCACCGTTCGGGGACGTTGAACGTGCCGGGAATCGTGGGGACGGGCGCGGCATGCGCGATTGCGCAGGAGGAAATGGCCGCCGATGCGGAGCGCATCGGAATGCTGCGCGACCGGCTGAAAGAGAGGTTGGAAGCCGGGCTCGAGGATCTGCGGATCAACGGCTCGATGGAGCACCGGCTGCCGGGAAACCTGAACGTGAGTTTCAGCGGGGTGGACGGCGAGACGCTGCTGATGAGCCTGCCGGACCTGGCGCTTTCGACGGTATCGGCGTGCAGTTCGAGCGCGATGGAAACCAGTTCGGTGGTGCGGGCGCTGTGCGGGAGCGATGAGCAGGCGCAATCGTCGGTGCGCTTCGGGCTGGGTCGATTCACGACGGCCGAAGAGATCGAATACGCCGCCACGCGGGTAGTGGAAACGGTGACCCGAATCCGCGCGTTGACGCCGGTGGCATAGAGCGTTACTAGCGCCTGCCGCGTCGCGGCGCAGCAGGTCGCTGCACCCAGAGGACGCGGAGTTCCTCCTCGGAATCGATTTTCCATTCGCCGCCCACGCGCGCGAAGCCGAGCCGCTCCTCCTCTTCGCCGGCGAAAACACCCGGGCCGCGGGTCTGCCAGTGTTTCAGAAAGGTGGCTGTGGCCCGGCCATTGCCCTCGGGGCTGATGCTCACGCCGGAGAGCCGGAGTATGACGGGCCGGCCGTAGCGCGAGAGGGAATCGGAAACGGCGCGGCGGACCTCTGCGGTGGTGACGTTGCGCTTCTTGAAATAGCGCGTCACCAGGGGTGCGTAAAAGGCGGCTACGGTGTCGGCGTCTCCACTGGTCAGGGCTTCCGCCCAGTTGTCGAGCGTGCCCCGCACCGAGTCCACCGGGGGAATGGGATCGGGCGCGTCCGCCGCAGGCTCGGCGGGAGGAGCGGGAGTGACCGCCTTGCGAGCGCCGGGAACGGGTGGACGAGGCGGGGGAATGGGCGGATCCACGGAAGCGTAACCGAGCAGCCCGGCAGCAAGCGTGGCTACACCAAGAATTGCTGGCCACACCCACGGGCGAGAGGGGCGGCCGGCTTCCGGCTTTGGCCGGCGGGGGGCCCCGAGCGAGGCGAACATCTCGCGAGCCGGTGGCGACGGAGGCGGAGGCGGAGGGGTGCCGGGTGCGGGCGGCGGCTCGGGAGCGGCCGGTTCCACGGGCAGGAGGGGTATTCCGAACGGTGCCTGAAAGGGGAACGGCGTGGCCGACGCGGCCATTTCCGAGCCCTTCGAGGAGAATTGCAGTTCAGCCTCGAGACCGCCGGAAACGCCCTCGCGCAAGACGAGCACTAGGCAGTCGGCGCCCGGAAGAAGACGTTCGAACCACCCCTGGTCCTCCTTGTCGCGGTCCGAACCGGGGCTGATGCGGCTGCGGTAGAGACCGACGATTTCGCCGGCCGGTTCGCGCTGCGTGCGAAACCACTCGACCGATTCCTGGAACTGGCGCAAATCGTCGCCCGAGAGGACGTAGGCCGGTCCGAAACGGTGTTCGGAGGGCACCGGCTCGAAATCGTCGATCAGGATTTTGCGGGCTGTCCAGCGGCCGAGCAGGATGCCGCCCGTCTCTTCGGCCCCGCCGGGCGCTGCCAGGGCCGCGCTCACCTCGGCTTCGATGCCCTGCAGCACGCGGGATTCGAATTTGACCAGGGGTCCGCGGTTTTCCGCCGCCATCGGGTTCACCGGTTCGCCGGAGAGGGGACGGCCTGGCCGCCTACCGGGGAGAATAGATCGAGACGGGCGCTAACCTCAGAATCGGTGGGGACGTAGCGATAGCTGCCGGCTTTGAGATCGGACAGCGAGAGCCACACCTGCACGTCGGAATCGCCGTCGTGGACCGTCAGGCGACCGAGTTGGGCGCGCTGCACGGGGCCGCTCTCCGGATCCCAATCGAACTCGAGGTAGCGCCCAACCGGGCGGCTTCGCAGGGCGATGTCGCCGGTGGAGGCGGCGCCGCGCGGGGTGGAAGTATCGGCGGGAGCGGCGGCGGTGTGGGCCGGTCTGGCGGTTCCCGCGCTGCTGTTGTAGCGGCTGGAGGCCAGTTCGCGGCCGAGATAGAACGCGCCCAGGGGCAGTGCCACAGCCAGAAAGCCGAGGGCCAGCGGTCGCAATCCAAAGCCGGACTCCACCAGGGGCGGCGGAGCGGAGTGGGGCGGTTTTGACACAGGGTGGGGGAGTGTTGACCTGACGCGCCGCTCGGCGGGGGGCGCGGGGAGCGGCTTGGGCGGCCTGTTCTCGGGTGGAGCGCCGAATTCGTCCAGAGAGAATTCCTTGTAGCTGACGTGGCGGCGAATGTCCCCGTCCTCCCAAATAAAAACGGCGCCCTTGACACCCTGCAAGGGGTCGCCGGAGAGCAGGAAGAAGACGGAACCGGGGTGGTTGAACTCTGCCTGGAACAGTTCGAAATCGCGCTGGTCCATGTAAAGGCCGCGGCGCTCGTGGCTCCGGAAGAGGCCGACGGGCTGAAGGCGGCGGCGGCGAAAGTGTTGAATCTTGCGGGCAAAATGGCGGCGGTCGCGCGGGGTAAGCACGTACTGGTCGCCGAAACGGTGTTCGATGGGGAAGCGCTCCCAATCCTCCACCACGGTGTGCCACGAGCCGGCATCTTCTTCCATGGTGCCGAGCAGAATGCCGCCGAATTCGAGGCGGACCGGCTGCTGATCCCCTTCCAGCTTGCGCCGGAGGGCGGCAAGCACGCCAGTCGAAAACTCAACGGTGGGGCTCTTGCCCTCCACCCGCCAGACAAAATGGGAAGCTTCGTTACTGCCGATAAGCTGGGGAATCACGATCTTTGGCCTTAGGGACGCATAGGCGACTTATGCCGTTTCGATACCACTGTGATGGTTCGCACGCCGCCCGCGTGCCGCTGCGGGGGATGAGGGAACCGGTCCCAAGGTTATAATCGTGAATTGCCCGAACTGCGTAAGGATCCTGTGACGAGGCGGTGGGTCATCATCGCCACGGACCGCGCCAAGCGTCCCTCCGATTTCATCCGGCAGCCGGTAGCGCCGCCGGCTGCCGGTTCCATCTGCCCGTTCGACTACGGAAACGAGCACAAAACCCCGCCCGAGGTGTTGTCTTACCGGAACAGCGGCAATCGCGACGAGCCCGGATGGCGGGTGCGGGTGGTGCCCAACAAGTTTCCGGTGCTCGGTATCGAAGGCGACCTGGCGCGGCAGGGCGAGGGCATGTACGACAAGATGAACGGCATCGGCGCCCACGAGATCATCATCGAGACGCCGGACCACAACGCGACCCTTGCGGATCTGCCGGAGCGGCAGATCGAAGAGGTCCTGTGGGCCTTCAGGGAGCGGGTTCTGGATCTCAAGAAGGACCACCGGTTCCGCTACATCCTGCTGTTCAAGAATCACGGAGAGGCGGCGGGCGCGTCCCTCGAACATCCGCACTGCCAGTTGATCGCGCTTCCCGTGATCCCGAAGCGGGTGAAGGAGGAAGTGGACTCGGCGCGGCAGTTCTACGAATACAAAGAGCGCTGCATCTTTTGCGACATCATCCAGCAGGAGGCGGCAGCGGGGGTCCGGATGGTGATGGAGACGGACCGCTTTTCGGTAATCGAACCGTACGCGCCGCGATTTCCGTTCGAGACCTGGATCCTGCCGAAGCGCCACTATTCGCATTACGAGGACTCGGACGCGGGGCTGCTGCAAAATTTGGCGTGGGTGCTGCGCTCGACCATGCGCAAAATCGAAAAGGTTCTGGAGCGTCCGGCATACAACTTCATCATTCACAGCGCGCCGGTGCAGGACCCGGAACTGCAGCATTATCACTGGCACCTGGAGATTATTCCGAAGCTCACCAAGGTGGCGGGGTTCGAATGGGGAACGGGGTTTTACATCAATCCGACGCCGCCGGAAGAATCGGCGCGTTTTCTGCGGGAGGCAGGACTGGGGTAAATACTGGAGGGGCGGTTGCGCGCGTATGGCCAGGTCTGGTATAACCGCTAGTCGTTCCGTGTGCCGGGTATGGCTGGCGAACATGTCTGACAAAAAGAAACCTGCCGCTGCAAAAAGTATCGAAAGGCGCATGAGCAAACCACAGGCCCCCAAACCTGCCGCACCCCCGGAAGCGGTCCGGACAACGGGCGGCTCGCACGAGGCGGCGGCGGTGGTGGCCCAACCGCTGAACGCACAAAAACAGCTCAGCAGCTTTGAAGCGGCCATGAAACTATTCCACGCGCGCAAGATGCGGGAGGCGCGGGACCTGTTTGAAACGGCCGAGGCGGGGCCGGAGCGGGACGTGGCGCAGCGGGCGCGGCTGCACATCGCCATGTGCGACCGCCGGCTGCAACAGGACGGGCCGCCGCTGCGGACGCCGGAAGATCTATACAACTACGGCATCGCCATGCTGAACACGCGCAAAGTGGCGGAGGCCCGGGTGCACCTCGAGAAGGCGCTCGAGCTGGCGCCGGACGCCGACCACGTGCACTATGCGCTGGCGCTTGCGCAGGCGTTGGGTGGCGATGTGACCAGCGCGGCGGAACATCTTCGCCGGGCCATCGAGCTCGAGCCCCGGAACCGGATCATCGCGCGGCAGGACGTCGATTTCGCGCCGCTCGCCAACCAGCCGCCGTTCGACCTGCTGTTGCATCCCGAAAAGAAAAATTGGTAACTCCGCTTCCACCAATGGACGCTGACGCGCCCCTGCGTGTGGTGGCGGTGGGAGGCGGGACCGGACTATCCGCCCTGCTCGAAGGACTGAAGCAACACGCTCGTCCCGCCGACGGGATTACGCAGAGCGCCGACATCACGGCGGTAGTGACTGTGACCGACGACGGCGGAAGCTCGGGGCGGCTGCGGCGCGAGTTCGACGTGCTGCCGCCCGGCGACATTCGCAATTGCATGGTGGCGTTGAGCGAAGACTCGACGCTGCTGTCGCGGCTGTTCCAGTACCGCTTCGAGGCCGGGCGCGGTCTAAAGGGTCACAGCTTCGGCAATCTCTTCCTGATGGCGTTGACGCAGGTGATGGGCGATTTTTCGGAGGCCGTCAAAGTTTCGGCCGAAGTATTGAACATTGCCGGCCGCATCTACCCATCCACCAGCGCGAACGTGCAACTGGAGGCAAGGCTGTCGGACGGAAGCCGTGTGGTGGGGGAAAGCCGCATCAGCCGGAGCAAGGCGCGGATCAAGGAGATCCGGCTGATTCCGAGGAAGGTGCTGCCGCTTGCCGAAACATTGAATGCTATCGCGCAGGCGGACGTCATCACGTTCGGACCGGGGTCGCTATTCACGAGCGTAGTTCCTAACCTGCTGGTGGAAGGAATTTCCGCGGCGGTGCGGCGGTCGCCCGCGGTGAAGGCGTATTTCGTGAACCTGATGTGGCAGCCGGGGGAGACGATCGACTTTCGCGCGTCGGACCACGTGCTCGCGCTGCACCGCCACGCCAAAGGGAAGTTGCTCGATTATGCCGTTATCAACATCCGCCCGCTCACCCTGGCGGTGAAAAAGCGGTACGCGCGGCAGGCGGCGCTGCCGGTGGAAAACGATATCGACACGCTGTTCAAGATGGGATTGAAAGTGATGGCGGGCAACCTGGTCAGCCGCGGCGAAAAGGTGCGGCACGACCCGGCAGCCACCGCCGCAGTGATACTGCGGCTGGCGCAGGAAGGGCGACGCCGCAGGCTGGCACAAGCATAATGGAAGAAATGACCCCCGTAACGATCGTTATCCTGGCCGCAGGGCTGGGCACACGCATGAAGAGCCGGAAGGCCAAGGTGCTGCATCGCGCCGGAGGCAAGGCGCTGGTTCGGCACGTGGTGGACACGTCGCTTGAGCTGACGCCGCCGGAGCGGATTTTCGTGGTGGTTGGACACCAGGCGGAGGCGGTGAAGGAGGCGGTGGCGACGCCCGGCGTCCGTTTCATCGAACAGCGCGAACAAATGGGCACGGGGCACGCGGTGGCCATTGGGCGGGAGGAGCTCGGTGGCCTCGATGGCTACCTCATGGTGCTCTACGGCGATTGCCCGCTGCTGCGGAGCGAGACGCTGCGCAGGCTGATCGACGCCCAGGAAAACGGCGGCGGAGCGGGCGTGATCCTGAGCGCGGAGATGGAGGACCCGACCGGCTACGGGCGAGTAATCCGGGACTCGCACGGCCGCGTGACCGCGGTGGTGGAACAGAAGGCCGGGACGCCGGAGCAACTGGCAATCCGCGAAGCCAATATGGGCATCTACTGCTACCGCGCGGACCTTTTCTGGCAGCACGTGGACGAGATCCGGCCGGACAATCCGGCGAAGGAATACTATCTCACCGACATGGTGGAGATCCTGACACGCGCGGGGCACAACCTGGACGCGATGCGGATCGCCGACGCGCGCGAGGCGCTGGGCATCAATACGCGCGTGGAACTGGCGGAGGTGGATCAACTGTTCCGCCGCCGCAAGGTGCGGGATCTGATGCTGGCCGGGGTGACCATCGAGAAGCCGGAAACGGTGACGATCGACGCAGGCGTCTCGATCGGGATAGATACCATCGTGGAGCCGTTCGCGCAGATTCTGGGCGCGACCCGGGTCGGGGAAGACTGCCGCATTGGGGCTTGCGCTATCGTGCGCGATTCCGAGCTGGCGGATGAGGTGGAGATCGGCGCGTTTACGATGGTGAATGCATCCCGGCTGGAAAGGGGCGTTCATGCCGGACCCTTCGCGCGCCTGCGGATGGACAACCACATGGAAGAGGGCGCGCATATCGGCAACTTCGTGGAGCTCAAGAAGACGCACATGGGGGCGGGAGCCAAGGCGAACCACCTGGCGTACCTGGGCGATGCGGAGATCGGCGCCAGGGTGAACGTAGGCGCGGGCACGATCACGTGCAACTACGACGGCGTGCTGAAGCACCCGACGCGAATTGGGGCGGGCGCGTTCGTCGGCAGCAACTCGACCCTGGTGGCGCCGCTCGAAATCGGCGAAGGCGCGTACGTGGGGGCGGGCTCCGTAATCACAAACGAGGTGCCGGCGGACGCGCTGGCGATCGGACGCGGACTTCAGGTGGTGAAGGAAGGCTGGGCGGCGAAACGTCGCGCGCGCGTCGCCAAGAGGTGACGGCGGCGGATGCGGCCGGGTGGCTGACCCTCGGCATCTGGCTGTACCTGGCGTTGGGACGGGGCTGGTTCTGGCGCGTGCGCGATGCGAAGGCCGAGGGTGCGCTACCGGTCCCCGCGCCCCGAGTGACGGCGGTGATTCCGGCGCGCAACGAAGCGGACGTGATCGCGCGGGCCGTAGCGTCGCTGGTCTCGCAAAAATACCCGGGCGAGTTCCACATCGTAGTGGTAGACGACGCGAGCGAGGACGGCACCGCTGCGGCCGCGGAGGCCGTGGGCGCGTCGCGCGTGACGGTCATCCGGGCGGCGCCGTTGCCGGCGGGTTGGACCGGCAAGCTGTGGGCGGTCTCCGAGGGCATCCGCGCAGCGCAGCGCTTCCGGCCGGACTACCTGCTGCTGTGCGACGCGGATATCGAGCATCCCGCCGGCAACGTTGCGGCCCTGGCGGCGCGCGCGGCCGCGGGACCGTACGACCTGGTTTCGTACATGGCCACGCTGCACTGCGAGAGCTTTGCAGAGCGGGCGCTGATTCCCGCCTTCGTGTTTTTCTTTTTTCTGCTGTATCCGCCCAGATGGATCCGCGACAGGAGGCGGCGAACGGCGGGCGCGGCGGGAGGATGCATGCTGGTGAGAAGGGCGGCGCTCGAACGGGCGGGGGGAGTCGAAGCGATCCGGGGGGAGCTGATCGACGATTGCGCGCTGGCGTCCGCGATCCGGTCGGGCGGAGGGCGCGTATGGCTCGGGCCGAGCAGCGGGACACGGTCGCTGCGCGCGTACGCGGAGTTCGGCGCGATCGGCGCGATGATTTCGCGCAGCGCCTTCACGCAGCTTCGCCATTCATGGCTGCTGCTGGGTGGCACGGTGGCCGGTATGGCGGTGGCGTACCTGTTGCCGCCGGTCCTCGCGCTGGGCGGATCGATGGCGGCGATGGCGGCATGGGCGCTGATGACAGCCGTGTTCCTGCCGGTGCTGAAATTCTACCGATTGTCGCCGCTGTGGGCACCGTTTCTGCCCCTCACCGCAGCGTTCTATCTGGCGGCGACGGTGCACTCCGCCGTTGCCTACCGGCGGGGGAAGGGCGGGCGCTGGAAGGGCCGGGTGCAGGACGCGCGCTAACTACAGAGCGCCGTTCGCTGTGATATGCTCAGGAGTTCCAAATCTGAAATTAAAGGGATTTCGAGGCCTCCCAAGTGAAACTCGCCCTTGTTGATTACCTAATTCTTGCCATTTACTTCGCCTTTGTCTTAGGCATCGGGTGGAGACTGCGAAAATCGGTCTCGACCAGCGGCGACTTCCTGCTTTCCGGACGTTCCGTGCCGGTCTGGATCACCAGCCTGGCGTTCATCGCGGCCAACCTGGGCGCGCAGGAACTGATCGGAATGTCGGCGTCCGGCGCCAAGTACGGGATCATGACGGCCCACTTTTACTGGATCGGCGCGATTCCGGCGATTCTCTTCATGGGCCTGTTCATGATGCCGTTTTATTACGGCAGCAAAGCGCGGTCCGTGCCCGAATACCTGAAGATGCGCTACGACGAGAAGACGCGGGCTTACAACGCGTTCACCTTCGCGATCATGACCATCTTCTCGTCGGGAATTTCGATGTACGCGCTGGGATTGCTGCTGCAACTGGTGCTCGGCTGGGATTTCACCACGTCGGTGCTGGTGTCCGCGGCCATCGTGCTGGCGTATACGTTTCTGGGCGGCCTCACCAGTGCGATCTACAACGAGGTACTGCAATTCCTGCTGATCGTGGCCGGCTTCGCACCGCTCGCCATCATGTCCGTGATGAAGGCGGGTGGCTGGCAGGGAATCGAGAGCCGCGTGGAGCCGGTGATGACGCACGCCTGGAAGTACATGGGGAGCGCGAGCGAGAATCCGATGGGCGTGGAACTGTTCAGCATGGTGGCGGGCCTCGGCTTCGTGCTGTCCTTCGGCTATTGGTGCACGAACTTCCTGGTGGTGCAGCGGGCAATGGCTGCCGAGTCGATGTCGGCGGCGCGGCGGACGCCGCTGATCGGCGCGTTCCCGAAGATGTTCATCCCGTTCATCGTGATCGTGCCCGGCGTGGCGGCGCTGGCCCTCTCGAAGATGGGACTCGGCTACGACCTGCCCATGAAGAACGGCGGCTACGATTACGACCAGGTGATCACGACCCTGATGGCCAAGTTCTACCCGGCGGGCATGCTGGGCGTGGGGCTGACCGGGCTGATGGCTTCGTTCATGTCGGGAATGGCGGGGAACGTCACCGCCTTCAACACGGTGTGGACGTACGACATCTACCAGAGCTACATCCGGAAGCAGGCTCCCGACAGCCACTACCTGACGGTGGGCCGGATGACGACGATCGTGGGCGTGGTGCTTTCGATCGGCGCGGCTTACCTGGCGCAGTCTTACAACAACATCATGGACCTGCTGCAACTGGTTTTCGGGTTCGTGAACGCGCCGCTGTTTGCCACGTTCCTGTTAGGCATGTTCTGGAAGCGGGCCACCGGCCACGGGGCTTTCACGGGACTGGTGAGCGGCACGCTGGCGGCCACGCTGACCTGGGGACTGACGATGGCGGAAGGCAAGGGCGGCATTTTCGGAGTAGTGACCACCTTCCCGTCGGTGATGGCGCAGAACTTCTGGATCGCAATCATGGCGTTCACCACCTGCCTGGTGGCGACCATCGCGGTGAGCATGTTTACCGCGCCCCGCAAGGAAAAGGAATTGGAAGGACTGGTGTACGGCCTTACCAAGATCCCGCACGATCCGAACGCAAAGTGGCACGAACAGCCGGTGACGCTGGCGGTGATTGTAGTAATCGTGCTGATCCTTCTCAATATCTGGTTTGCATAATATGGACTTAAGAGTGCCTTCGGGCTGGTTCTTCACCCTGCTCGGCGTGATCCTGCTGGCAATGGGGTTTCTGGCGCCCGAAACGCGCGCCGAACTTACCGACTCCAACGTGAATCTGTATAGCGGCCTCGCCATGCTCGCGTTTGGGATTTTTCTGCTGCTGATGGCGCGCCGGGGAGCGCGCGGGCGGGCATGATCCGGGACTTTCGCGAGCGCTTCGGCGCGGCGGGCGAGGTGCGCGTGTTCCGCGCGCCGGGCCGCACCAATCTGATCGGCGAGCACACCGATTACAATCTCGGATTCGTGATGCCGGTGGCGCTGCACCTGGCCACTTACATCGCCACCGCGCCCGCTGCGGACGGCAAGCTGCGGATTTACTCGGAAGACCGCGGAGAGATGCGCGAGTGGCCCGTGGCGGAGGTGGGTTCCCTCACGCCGCAGAAGCACTGGACCGACTATCCGGTCGGCGTGGCGCAACAACTGCTGCGCGCCGGCTTCGCGCTGGCGCCGGCGAACCTGCTGATTCGAAGCACGGTGCCGGAAGGGTCGGGCCTGAGCTCGTCGGCGGCGCTCGAGGTCTCGACGGCCTTGGCGCTGTTGAACGGGAGGGCCATCGAGCCGCTCGAACTCGCGAAGCTGTGCCAGCGGGCGGAGCGGGAATTCGTGGGGATGCCGTGCGGCATCATGGACCAGTACATCTCGATTTTCGGCCGGGAACACACGGCGGTGCAGATCGACTGCCGCAGCCTGGACCATCGCGACGTGCGGCTGCCGGACGGGATCGCGTTCCTGGCAACCAACACCATGGTGAAGCACGCCCTGGCCGGGTCGGCATATAAGGACCGGGTGCGCGAGTGCGCGGAAGGCGCGGCCCTGCTGGGCGCCGCCAGCCTGCGCGATGTCTCGCCGGAGCAGTTCGCGGCCGCCGAGGACCGGCTGCCCGATGTGGTGCGCAAGCGCGCACGGCACGTGGTCACGGAAGACGACCGCGTGAACCGCTTCGTCGCAGCGGCCGAGGCCGGACGGCTGGAGGAGATGGGCAAGCTGATGGTGGCTTCGCACCGCAGCCTGCAGCACGATTACGAAGTGAGCTGCGAAGAGCTGGATTTCCTGGTGGACGCGTCTCTGAAGATCGAAGGCGTGATCGGTTCCCGCATGACGGGCGGCGGCTTCGGCGGCTGCACGGTCACCATGCTGCGGCCCGACGCGGTGGCTGGATTCGAGAAGGCGATCCGCGCGGTTTACGAGGGTAAATTCGGCAAGCGGCCGGAGATCTATCCCTGCCGGCCTTCCGATGGCGCCAACGAAGTGAAGGATTTCGCAAGCATCCCGGCGAAGGATTGACGCGGAGCTAACCGTTCAACGCGGCCCGGCAGACGGCCTCGCATTCCGCCCATCTTTCGCGCGCAGCCCGGATCGTCCCGGCGTCGAGCCCGCGGCGCTCAACGTACGCGTTCGCCGCTTCCCAATGCCGTAACGATTCCTGGTAGCGGCCTTCGGACAACTCGATGACCGCTTCCACCACGGAGCGCAACTCGGGTTTGCGGAGGCGTGTGGCGCGATCGAGCCAGACACGCGCATGTGCTGCCTCGTTCCGGATCCTGGCGCTGCTCCAGGCTGCCTCCAAAAAGAGCGCGTGCCGCAGAAGGACTCCGGCTTCCGCCGACCTCGCCAGCGCATTCTCGAGGTGCTGCACCTGCTCGTCCGGCAAGCCGCGGTCGGAAGCCCGGTAATAGGCGAGCAACTGGCAATGCGGGTACTCGGGGGCGGCGGGATCGACGGCCAGGATGCGCTCAAAAGTTTCGTTGCTCCAGTCTCGCGGACGCACGCCGTTCACATCCTCGCTGGTCATCTCGATCAGCGCGATCCAGGTGCTGGCGTGGGTCGGATCGCGGAGCAGATGGTACAGGCGCGCGCCGTCGGATTTCTCCAAACCCGAGTTGTACGGGATCATCGACGTGGCCGCGATGAATAGCGACATCCAAGCCAGCGTGCCGATCCAGTTGGTGGCGCCGTTGCCGGAGCGAATCCAGAGAAAAGCGCATGCCGCGATAAAAACCGCGCTGGCCAGCGGTCCGCCCGCCACCAGCCATACGTAACGGGACGGCGCGGCTTCGGGAACGGTGGCGAGCGGCCTGAAGTATCCGCCCATCCAGCGCCGCGGATCGAATTGAAACACCCATTTCGTGCCCGACCGGGCGAACACGAAGGCGCCCACCGAAATCCCTCCATTCTCGAGGCCGGCGATCCGTCCCGCGATGAGGTGTCCCATCTCATGAACCGCGATGGTCAGATACAGACAGGGAAGCAGCAGCCAGAGATTGATGGCTGGGCCGCCGAAATGCGGCAGTGAGCCGTCGGCGTAGGCGGAAAGCGTCACACCCAGGAGCACGCCCAGGACGAGAACGAGGGGCCGCGAAAAACGGGCGGCAGCCGCCGAAGGCGGATCCCGTTCGAGGTCGAGAATGGGTGTGGCGGACACTTGGGAAACAGCATAGCGGTATGTGATGGCGCAATCCAGGTTGGCTGGAAAGCGAAGAATTTTGAGACAATCCCGCCCGCCAGGGGACTACGTAATCAAACCATATAGCGAATGTCCTTCCTGGCAGGGCGAGCGTATGTTTGCCCTGCTTAGGGACTCTCTCACACGGGTTAAACTCGTGATTGAGAATGCCCCGCTGGCTGAACCTTGCAACCTCATTTACGCTTCTCCGACTGCTGCTGACCCCCTTCGTTGTGATTGCCATTTTGGACGGCAAGCCCCGGACCGCCTTCGTCATTTTCGCCGTGGCCGCCTGGTCGGATGTGGTGGACGGATACCTGGCACGCCGTCTTCACCAGGAATCCCCCGAAGGGGCGTTTCTCGACCCCATCGCGGACAAATGCCTGCTAAGCGGGGTGTTTCTGGCGCTGGCCGGGGCACGGCTGGTGCCGTGGTGGTTCGTGGTGGTGGTTTTCGGGCGCGACCTCTATATTCTGGCTGCCGCCGGCATCCTGATGCTGATGTCGCCCTTGCGGAAGTTTCCCCCCAGCGTTTGGGGCAAAGCATCCACTTTTCTTCAGATTGTGGCCGCGGTGAGCTGGATGTTGCGGGGGGTTATGGAACTTCGGGTGGTGGATGCGTTCTCCTCCGCAATTCTGTGGCCCAGCGCAGCTTTGACGGTGTGGAGCGGCCTGCATTACACCTGGCGCGGAATTAGGCTTGTGCGTGCGCATTGACGGGTGTGCTGCGTGGGAGTAGTCTAAAAAATGGGACGGGCTTCATGACTCGCTATTTGCCGGCGCAACATTACCTTTGGTTTGGTGTCGCCGCCGTCGTGTTGGCGCTCCTGAGCGGTTATTTCGGGCTGGCATTTGCCCCGGCGCTGATTCCCGCCGGCCTTTTCCTGCTAACCTCTATCTTCCTTTTCCTGATGGCGTTCCGGCCGCCGGTGGAGATTCACGAGGGCTACCTCTCGGTGGGCCGCAGGATTATCCCCTGGATGGACATCCGCCGTCTCGACCGGACCGGGTGGATTTCGCCCCTGATTGTGAGAATTACCCTGTTTGACGATTCCCGCTTCACGCTGCTTTACGCCGGCGACCTGGATTCCTGCAACAGCCTCCTGCGCCATCTTCGCCGTCTCTCCCGCGATGCGCTGATCGACGGAATTCCTTACCGCCAGTATTGGGGCGAAGTCCTGGCCGCGCCGCAGGATCGCAAGCAGTCGGCGGCCCCCCGCTATCGTGTACTGCGGCCGGAGGATGAAGCCGAAGTCGAGCGTCTCTACCAGAGACTCAAAACGGTCGGGTTCCTGGACCAGAAAAACTCCTCGGACGAGAAGTAGTCCGTGCGCCGCAAATTCCTCACCCGGGCCTCCGCGTAATCATGGGGGAGGTTTTCCGCACTATCCGCAAATATCTCTGGCGCTATCGCCGCGGCATGGCGCTGGGATTCGCCTGCCTGATTTTGAAGGACGTCGCGCAGGCCCTGCAGCCGCTCATGATTCGGGGCGCCGTGGATTCGTTTTCGGGCGCCCTGCGGTCGCATACGTTCGTGCGCTACGCCCTTTACCTGGTGGGTCTGGCGCTGTTGAAAGGGCTGTTCCAGTTCTGGATGCGGGTAACCATTATCGGCGTTTCCCGCGACATCGAGTACGATCTCCGCAACGATCTGTTCCGGCACCTGGCCAGTCTCTCGCCGGAGTATTACGGCCGCACGCGAACCGGCGACATCATGGCGCGGGCGACGAACGATCTGAACGCCGTCCGCATGATGCTCGGCCCAGGCATCATGTATTGCTTCGAAACCGGCCTGACGTTTGCGCTGGCCATCCTCATCATGGTTTCGGTGGACTGGAGGCTGGCGATTGCTGCGCTGCTGCCGGCCCCGGTAGTTAGCGTTGCGGTGATCTTCTTCGGGCGCGCCATTCATAGCCGTTTCGAGCGCATTCAGGAGATGTTTTCCGACATTTCGAGCCGGGTACAGGAAAACCTCTCGGGCGTGCGCATGATCCGCGCGTTCGCGCAGGAGAAGGCGGAACTGCGGCGGTTCGAAGAGCTGAACCGGCAATACATTCACCAGAACATCAGACTCGTGCGGATACAAGGCGTATTTCAGCCGCTGCTGGAAGTGCTGATCGGGACCACGTTCCTGGTAGTGTTGTGGATCGGCGGGCAGCAGGTGCTGAGCAGGCGCATTTCGATCGGCAGCTTTGTGATGTTCAATACCTACATGGGAACCCTGGTGTGGCCGATGATTGCGTTGGGCTGGGTTGTGAACCTGATGCAGCGCGGCAGCGCCTCACTGAGCCGGATCAATCAAATCTTCGCGGAGAAGCCCGCCCTGCCCGTTCCCGAGCGTCCGGTTTCGCTCGACCACTGCCGCGGCGAGGTGGAGTTTCGCGGCGCGGCCGTGGATTTCGGGAACGGCCTTCCGGCCTTGGCCGGAGTGGACCTGCTGATTCCGGCGGGTGCCACCGTGGCGGTGGTCGGTCACACGGGTTCGGGGAAGAGCACGCTGGCCGGACTGGTGCCGCGGCTGATGGATCCTACTGCCGGAGCGGTGCTGGTGGACGGAATCGATGTGCGCGAGTTCGATCCGGGCGACCTGCGGCGCCAGATCGGGTTCGTACCGCAGGAGACGTTCCTGTTTAGCGCGACGATTGCGGACAACATCGCCTTCGGCGTCGAGCATGCGACGGAGGAGCAGATCCGGCGGGCCGCGGAGATCGCCGGGCTGGCCGGCGATATCGAGTCCTTTCCTCACGGCTACCAGACCATGGTCGGAGAGCGGGGAATCACGCTGTCGGGCGGGCAGAAGCAGCGCACCGCCATCGCGCGCGCGATCCTGCGCGATCCGCGCATTCTGATCCTGGACGATGCGCTCTCGAGCGTGGACACGTTGACGGAGGAACGGATTCTGACGCACCTGGCGGGCGTGATGGCGGGCCGGACTGTGATCCTGATTTCGCACCGCGTATCCACCGTGCGGCAGGCGGATTTCATCGTGGTGCTGGAGAAGGGCAGGGTGGTAGAGACGGGCACGCACGCCGAACTGGTGGAGGCAGGCGGGTATTACGCGGAGCTTTCGCAGAAGCAGACGCTCGAAGAGGAACTGGAGACGCTGTAGAGAGCGGCGGCCTGCCGCACTCGCCGGCGCATCCGGGGAGAACGCCACAGAAAGACGCTTCTGCGGGTTCTCCCGGATCGACGCTTCGAGAGCCGCGGAGCGAGCGGCAAGGTCGTCAACAGTTTGCAATCGGGAGTACTTATTTCGGGTCTGGAACCTTTGCTATCCATACTTAGACTAATCGCATCATGGGGTATCGACGCAATACTCCGAATGGGTCAATGTCCGTAGATGTAAGGAGATTCCCCCGGCTCACGCCAACCTCATCCAATCGAGCGTCCTGCGGATGCCTTCGTCGTAGGGCGTCTTGCGGATGCCCGCGAACTTGGCCGTCAGTTTGCTGTCGTCCAGAATGACCGGCGTTTCCTCGAGATACAGCATCTCCGGCAACTCGGCCATCAACGGGCTGAACCAGCCCATGATCTTGAGCAGGCCGCGCCCAGCCGTGCGATACTTCGGCTGCCGGCCAGCGGCGCGGTACACCCGCGTGATGAAGTCGAGCGTATTGATCTCCCCCGGCCCCCCGAAATTCCACGCCTCTCCGTAACAGTCGGGCGTCGAGGCCAGGGATGCGATCACCGGGCCCGTGTCCGGCACAAAAACGAATTCGTGCGGCGTGTTGACGGGTCCGATCCAATTCGCGGTTTTGCCCGCCAGCGCCGCCCGGAAAATCGGATTCGCCAGCGAAGTGTCCGCACCCGGCCCATAGAAATCGGGGAGCCGCACCACCAGCGCCTCGATCTGGCCTTTGGCATGCGCTTCGAGCAGGATATCCTCCTGCTCTTTCCGGTACTCTCCCTTACGCGCCACCGGCACGCGCTGATGCGTCTCCGCCACCCGGGCGCTTCGCGGCACCCCGTAGGAATAGACGCTCGAAACCAGAACGAAGCGGGCCACCTTCATGCTCACCGCCGCTTCGATGGCGGTGCGCATCAGCGCCGGATGGCGGTTGTGCGCCGGGTACGGCAAGCCCACCGAGTACACGATCGTGTCCACGCCCCGCGCCGCCGCGGCCGCCGAGCGCAGTTCGGAAAGGTCGGCCGGGAATATCTCGGCGCGGCTCATGCTTCCGAACGCCTTTTCGAGACTGGCGCGATTGCGTCCGACCACGCGAAACGGAATTCCCCGGCGCTCGAATTCCTCGCCCACAAACGGGCCGATAGCTCCCGCCGCGCCGAAAATCGCTGCTTTTTCGATTAGACTCATCCGGGGTCGAGTATACACGGCTGCTAAAATAGAGGCAAAATGATCCAAACCCTTTTCGGCTCGGTGGAGCAGGAGCCCACGCTTCTCGAGAAACTAAAAAGCGGCGTTCAGAAGACGCGCGATGGCTTGGTTTCCGCTCTCGAGGACGCGGTTCAGGGCCGAAAACAAATCGATGCCGATCTGCTGGATCACCTGGAATACAGCCTCATATCCGCCGACATCGGGGTCAAAACCACCGAGGAAATTCTAGACCGCATCCGCGAGCGGGTCGGCCGCCACCAGTTGAACGATGCGAGCGAGCTCAAGGGCCTGATCCGCGAACACCTGCTGGAAATCCTCGAGGCCAGCGAGCGGGCGCCCGCACGCGTGCTGGAACCCCCGGCGGTTGTGCTGGTGGTCGGAGTCAACGGTTCGGGCAAAACCACCACCATCGGTAAGCTCGCCGGCCGTTTCAAGAATGAGCAGCGGACCGTCATCCTGTGCGCCGCCGATACCTTTCGCGCCGCCGCCATCGAGCAGCTCGAGATCTGGGGAGAGCGCAGCGGCGCGCCCATCGTACGGCAGAAAGCCGGCAGCGACCCCAGCGCGGTTCTTTTCGACGCCCTGAACGCCGCCCGCGCCCGCAAAGCCGACTATGTCATCGTGGACACCGCGGGCCGCCTCCAGACCAAGGAATACCTGATGGCGGAGCTGCAGAAGATGAGCCGTACCGCCAAAAAAGTAATTCCGGACGCGCCCCACGAAGTACTGCTGGTGCTGGACGCAACCACCGGCCAGAACGGCCTGGAACAGGCGCGCAAATTTACCGAAACTTCGGGAGTCACCGGCATCGTGCTCACCAAGCTGGACGGCACCGCCAAGGGCGGCATCGTGGTGGCCATCGCGCGCGAGCTGAACCTGCCTATCCGATACGTCGGCGTGGGGGAAAAGATGGAAGACCTGCTGCCGTTCGACGCCGAAAAGTTCATTGAATCGATCTTTGAATAGATGACTTCGACATTCATGCGCGAAGCGCTGGATCTGGCGCGCCGCGGACGGGCTCTGGCCAGCCCCAACCCCATGGTGGGCGCGGTGGTGGTCCGAGATGGCGAGGTGGCCGGCCGCGGCTTCCACACCTGGGCGGGACTGCGCCACGCGGAAGTGATTGCGCTCGACGAAGCGGGTGGCCGCGCCCTCGGCGCCACCGTCTACCTGAACCTGGAGCCCTGCTCCCACCAGGGCCGCACACCGCCGTGTGTGGACGCCCTCATCGCCGCCCGCGTGGCCCGCGTGGTGGTGGCCATGGAAGATCCCAATCCGCTCGTCAGGGGATCGGGCCTGCAACGGCTGCGCGACGCCGGCGTGGAGGTGGAGGTCGCCTCCGAGTTCACGGCCGAAGCCGAAAAACTCAACGAGCCGTTTGCTCATTTCATGCGCACCGGCCGTCCCCTGGTCACGCTCAAAACCGCCATCACCCTCGACGGCAAGATCTCCGCGCCCGACGACAATCGCGGCTGGATCACCAGTGAGCGCGCCCGCTCGCACGTCCAGGAACTGCGGCACGAGCACGATGCCATTATGACGGGCATCGGCACGGTCCTCGCCGACGATTGCCAGCTCACGGACCGCACCGGCCTCGAGCGCTCGCGGCCCCTGCTTCGCGTCATCATGGATTCGCAATTGCGTTTGCCCATCGATTCGAAAATGGTACGGGGCGCGGCGGCCGACCTGGTGGTCGTCACTACGTCGGCATCCTCCCTCGATCGCCGCCGCCAGATGGAGGATCACGGCGCTCGGGTCCTCGTCCTCGACGGTCCGGGCGGCCGCGCCGACCTCATTGGCGCTATTGCCTGGCTCGGCGGCGAGCGTTGTCTCTCCCTCATGATCGAGGCGGGCAGCAAGCTCAACTGGACGGCGCTCGAATCCGGCTGCGTGGACCGCATCTTTTTCTATTACGGCCCCAAAATTCTCGGCGGCCTCGAGGCGCTGCCCCTCGCCGGCGGCATCGGCCGCAGGCGCCGGTCGGATGCCATCCGCGTCCGCGGCATCACCATCCACGCGATTCCGCCCGACGAGTTCGCCCTGGAAGGATATCTCGATGTTCACGGGGATTATTGAAGAACTCGGCACCGTGCAGTCCGTCGAATCCCGGACCGCCGGCGCCCGCCTGAAAATCCGCTGCTCCACCGTGCTCGAAGACGCCAAAGAAGGCGTCAGCATCGCGGTCAACGGCGTCTGCCTCACCGCCGTGGACCTGCGGCCGGACTCTTTTTCCGCCGACCTCGCGCCCGAAACCCTGAAGCGCAGCAATCTCGGCGCCCTGCGCGCCGGCTCGCGCGTGAATCTGGAGCGTCCCCTGTCTCCCTCCGGCCGCCTCAGCGGCCACATCGTCCAGGGCCACGTGGATGGCACGGGCGAATTCCTGTCCCTCGACGCTATGGGCGACGAGAACTGGTGGCTGCGCATCCGCGTGCCCGCCGAACTCGATCCCTTCCTCGTCTACAAGGGCTCCATCGCCATCGACGGCATCAGCCTCACCATCGCGGCGCTCGAGGCCGACGTCCTGTCCGTCACCATCATCCCCCACACCTTTCGCAACACCACCCTCGCCGGCTACCGTGCCGGCGCACGCCTCAACCTCGAATGCGACGTCCTCGCCAAGCACGTGGAAAAGCTGCTTCGCAAGCTGGACGTGAAACAGCCGCTCACGGTGGAAAAGCTGCGGGAGAACGGCTACTGAATACTCCCCGGATGCCTGACTGCCCAAAGCCGTCGTCTACCCCCATCGGCATCGCCGGGACGGGCCGCGTCGCCCGCGCATTGGGACGACTGCTGCGGGAAAGCGGCGCGCCCCTGGTCTGTATCGCCGGCCGCTCCGCCGCGCGCTCCCGGGATGCCGCCGACTTCATCGGACCTCCCGTCACCGCCGTCGAATTCCGCGAACTGCCGCGCGTCGCCCGCCGCATCCTGATCTGCGTGCCGGATGCCGCCATCGACCTGGTCGCGGCTTCGCTCGAAATGATGGGCGGAATTGCAATGCATACTTCCGGTTCGCGCGGCCCCGAGGCGCTCGACGCGCTCCGGCGAAGGTCGGTGGCCTGCGGCGCCATTCATCCGCTGCAAACCTTTCCGGAGGGCGCCGGATCGTCCGCGCTGCACGGGATCTCGTTCGCCGCTACGGGCGATGACGCCGCCCTCGAATGGGCCGCCGAAATTGCCGCTGCCGGCCGCGGCAAGCTGCTCCGCATCCCGGCCGGTGCCCGCCCTCTCTATCACGCCGCGGCCGTGATGGCGTCGAATTACCTGGCCGCGCTGCTCTCCGCCGCGCAGGAACTGATGTGCGCCGCGGGCGTCGGCCGCGAAGCCGCCCTGCAGGCCCTGGCGCCCCTCGCCCGTGCCAGCCTCGACAACTCGCTGCGTCTCGGCCCGGTGGAGGCCCTCACCGGCCCCATCGAACGCGGCGACGCGGCCACCGTTGCGGCGCACTGGAAGGCTTTGGCTCCGGTTCCCGGCGCCGTCCGGGAACTGTACCGCGCCGCGGGTCTGCAAACGCTTGCCATGGCGCGGGTGCGAGGCCTGACGCCCGCCCGCGCCGGCGAGATCGAACGAATGTTTCGGGAAGAGTGAAGCGGAATGGCAAACGACTCCGCCCCGGTCCGCGTTCCGGACCTCGTGGCCAAGAAAAACGCCGGTCGCAAAATCACCATGCTCACCGCCTACGATGCCAGCATGGCGAATGTGCTGGACCAGGCCGGCATTGACGTCCTCCTCGTCGGCGATTCGCTCGGCATGGTCATCATGGGCGCCGGCACCACCATCCCGGTCACCCTGGACGCCATGGTGCATCACTCCCGCGCTGTCGCAGCCGGAACCCGCCGCGCTTTGGTGGTGGCGGACATGCCTTTCCTCACCTATCAGGCCAGCGTCGAAGATGCGGTTCGCAATGCCGGACGCCTGATTCAGGAAGGCGGCGTCGCGGCGGTGAAACTGGAAGGCGGCGCCGTCATTGCGGAAACGGTGGCGCGCCTCGTCGAAATCGGCATCCCCATCATGGGCCATATCGGACTGACGCCGCAATCGGTCCACCAGTTGGGCGGCTACAAAAGCATGGGCAAGACCGAAGCGGAGGCCGGCCGCCTGCTGGCCGACGCCGTTGCTCTGGAACGCGCCGGAGCCTTCTCGGTCGTGCTCGAGTGCATCCCCTCGGAAACCGCCGCGGCCATCACCGCGGAACTCGCAATACCCACGATCGGCATCGGCTCCGGACCGCACTGCGACGGCCAGGTCCTCGTCAGCTACGATGCCTTCGGCCTGTACCCCGGCCGCATTCCGCGTTTCGTCCGGCAGTACGCGAATCTCGGCGCTCTGATGCTGGAAGCGGCGAAGAAGTACATCGCCGACGTGGAGCAGGGCTGCTTCCCGCCTGCGAACAAGGACTCCTGACCATGCCGGCCGAATGCGTGGACACCCTCGCGGACATCCGCCTCCGCGTCGCCGAAGCGCGGGCCGCCGGCCAAACCATCGGCCTGGTGCCGACCATGGGTGCGCTCCACGCCGGGCACGGCGCGCTCATCGAAAGGGCGCGCCGCGAAACCGGCTGCGTCGCGGTCAGCATCTTCGTCAACCCCATCCAGTTCGACCGCAAAGAGGATTTCGATGCCTACCGCATCGACCTCGGCGCCGACCTCGACTACTGTTCTTCGCTCGGCGCGGACCTGGTGTTCGCTCCCTCCGCCGCCGAGATGTATCCCGCCCCTCCGGCCGTATTCGTGGACGTCGCCGGACTCGCCGACCACCTCTGCGGCCGTTTCCGTCCCGGCCACTTCCGCGGTGTCGCCTCCGTCGTGGCCAAGCTGTTTCACATCGTCCAGCCGGACCGCGCCTACTTCGGCGAAAAGGACGCGCAGCAACTGGCAGTCATCCGGAGAATGGTCGTTGACCTCGACATGCCGCTCGAGATTGTGCCCGTGCCCACGGTCCGCGAACCCGACGGTCTCGCCATGAGTTCGCGAAACCGCCGCCTGACCGCGGAGGAGCGCCGTGCGGCGCCGCTGCTCTACCGCGCTTTGCTGTCCGCCCGGGAGCGCATCGCCGCGGACGGCGCCACCGCCGCTGAAGCCCGCGCATCGGGCCTGCACCTGCTCGAGACGAACCCGTCGTTCCGCGTCGAGTACTTCGAAGTGGTGGACCCCGCCACGATGGCGCCCGTGGACCGCATCGCGGGACCGGTGATCGTCGCCGCCGCGGCCTGGCTGGGAGGCACCCGCCTCATCGACAACGTCTACTGTCCGCGTCCCTGACCCATCCCCTACGGATGGAATTGCCGCGGCCGCTTCCGGCTTGCCCATCAGATCGTAGGTCGCGCCCACGTTGTTGAGGATCCTTGCGAAAGCCTCCATCGCCTGCTTCAGCAGCACCTCGGCCTCGGACAGGCCGTTCAGTGCAGCAGCAGTTCACCCACCGAATTGCGGGCAAACGCCAGCCGCCGTTCGGAAACTACGGGCAGGGAAGTGTAGATGCCGATCGCCTCGGCCGCTTTCACTGAAAGTTCCCGGTGCGTTCCGCCGCCACCCTCTGTTGCGCGAACCGCTGGCACTCCGCTTCCTGTGCGAATCCGGCCATCGCCTAGGTTTCCTGCCAGAACGTACGCTATGAACGCTCGATTCATAGGTTGTACCTCCTGAAAACGCGAGAGGCCGCCACCGGCGTCAACCGGCAGCGGCCTCCGACTGATTTGGTCAGTCGCGCCGTCCCTGTGGGGTAGCGAGCCTACTCGCGGCCCGCCCGTCTCATCGACAACGTCTACTGTCGGCGCTCCTGACGGCAGCCTTGGCGAGTCCGGTCAGAATCGCCCGTGCCCGGCCGCCGCTTTCGACCTTGTACAGAGAGATCTGCAGATAGTAGCCGCTGCCGAAGACGCACAGGTAATGCCCACCGGGCTCGTCTCGGAGAAAAGCGCGAGCGCCGATCGCGGGTTCCTCACGATACGTCCCCAGGCGGACCCCCGCCCCCATCCTGTCGATCTGGCCGGAGATCCAAGCCGGATCCGGATTCCGGCGAAGGACCAGCTCTACTCTGCCTCCGTGTTGGATCGCAAACGAGCACCTGCTCGCCGGTCCCGGACTCGATCCACGTACTTCTGCAACCGCCATTTCTCCGGCCTGCTGAACTTCCATGCTGGAAATCAGCTCGCATGCCTCCCCGCCGCCGGATTGAATGCGTTCAGCGTTCGCGGAGCTCGCGGCAAGTACCAGGAACGGCGCTATTAACGGGTGAAGACCTCTCATGATCGCCTCCGCTTCGCAGGGCCGATTACTGCGTCTTTGCCAGGCAGACTTCTCCCATGTACCGGAGCACCAGGTGATTCTCGTTGAAGTCCACTGTGCCCGTGAACTTGACCGTCCCGGTAGCGTTGACGAAGCGCCCGGTTCCGCCGGAGATGGTTCCCACATAGTTGTCGTACACGATCGCCACCACATTCGACTTACTGGTCTGATCGCCAGTTGCTACGGCCGGCTTGAAGTAAATCATCTCACCCTTGTCCGTCACCCAGGAATGCTGCACCGTGAAGCGCACCTGCTGCCGGCCCGGGAAGCCGATCAGGGCGGGTCCCTCAATGACGGCCGCGGCCACCGCTCCGGCGAGGTCCCCGTACACCACGCCGAAATTAATGCGGTTTTCGATCGCCGCCACATTCGTAAACAGCACGCCCCCTACCGGGGTGCAGGCCTTGTCGGCCGGTTGAGCTGAGGCGAGCGCGGCGGCTCCCAGCAGTAGTGCGATAAGCGATATGGGTTTCATCTATAGCTCCTTTGCGCTAGAATCATTCCGGAGTAAGTAGTCCCAAACTCCAGGATTAGTATTGCGGGCCGGCGGGGACGGAGTCTTAGGGAAAGGTCACGGAAACTTCAGGGAAAGGTTGGGGCGTCATGGCGGCAAATCGCCCTGCTCCGCTGTTGACAGCTCCGGGGCAAGACACGGCTTCGGCGGAGGTGCAGGCCTATGGATTCATGCACTTCCGCCTGCTGCCGGCCGAGCGGGTTCTCCGGCACGGCGACCGGACCATTCCTTTGCCGCCCAAAGCGTTTGAGACGTTGCTGTTATTGGTGCGCAATCCCGGCCACCTCATGAGCAAGACGGAGCTGATCGCCGCTTTATGGCCCGATAGCTTCGTCGAAGAGGTGAATCTTGCCAACAACATCTCGTTGCTCCGAAAGGTACTGGATGACAAAGCTGCCGGGTCCAGCCTGATCCAAACCGTACCCAGGCTGGGATATCGCTTCCTGCCGTCGGTAACCAGCATCTGGAACCGCGCCGTCGCGCCCGGAAGCGGCGCAGCGGAAATGTCTGCCGAACGGGTGATCCGGTTCATCGCATTGCCGTTCCGCATCCTGCGCGGCGACGGGCAAATCGAATTCCTCGGCCGCACTCTCCCGGATGCGGTCGCCGCATCGCTCGCCGCACTACGCTCCATGACCGTCCGCAGCAGCCTGCTGGCGGGGCGCTTCGAGAGCGACGCGGATCCCAGGCTGATCGCGCGGGAAGCCGACGTGGACCTCCTTCTGGCCGGCACCATCCTTTGCGACGGCGAAGAACTGCGCGTCGCTGCCGAACTGGTGGAAGCGCCCACCGGAACCCTGCTGGCGTCCTACGCTTGCCAGACCCGGCGGGATAGCGTCTTCGAAGTCCAGGACTCGCTGGTTCAGCGCATCGTGGAAGTGCTGATGCTGCGCCTCTCCGACCGCGAAAAACGCACCCTCCGGCATGACGTGCCGGCCTCGGCAAAGGCCTACGAGTTCTTCCTGCGCGGCAACTACGTTGAGCGTGAGCGGACTGTCGAGAACCTGCTCCTCGCGCGGAACCTCTACCGCGAGTGCGTGGAGGACGATCCCAACTACGCCCCGGCCTGGGCCCGGCTGGGACGCTGTTACCGCTTTCTCGGGAAGTTCGGCGAGGAAGGTCCCGAAACGCTCGACATGGCGAAATGGGCGTTTCACCGCGCCTTTGCCCTGAACCCGGATCTCCCGCTCGCGCACAACCTGTTCACCCAGATCGAAGCCGACCTGGGAAATGCCCAGACCGCGATGGTGCGGCTGCTGGGACATGCCGCGTCGCACCCGAACGACCCCGAACTCTATGCCGGCCTCGTTCAGGCCTGCCGGTTTTGCGGCTTGCTGGATGCTTCTGTCGCCGCCCACCGGCGGGCGCGCCGCCTGGATTCCAAGGTCGTCACCAGCGTGCCCCACACGTTTTTTCTTTTGGGCGACTACGTCCGGACGCTTGAATCCTATGGTGCGACGGCCGGCTACTATCTGGATGCGGCCGTCCTGGCGGTGACCGGCCGCAATGCCGAAGCGCGTGGCCTGCTCGCCGGCCGCAAGTACTCCGGTGTGCGGGCAGGCTGGATCCGTACTCTGATCGCCTGCCTACAGGCTTCGCTGGACGGTGCGGAGTTCAAGGCGCTCCAGATGGCGCGGCAGGCGCTCACCGAACCGGCGCGCGATCCCGAATGCAAGTTTTATCTTGCCCGGCACCTGGCGCACGGCGGCGCGTTCGGCGAGGCGCTTGCCGTCATCCGCGAACTGGCCGGCGAGGGGTTCTTCTGTTCGGCTTCCTTGCGGCACGATCAGTGGCTCCGGCCGCTCGCCGCTGTGCCCGGCTTCGCCTCCGTGCTGGAGTTGGTGGAGCGCTGCGAGGAAGGGGCGCGCGGCGCATTTACAGCCGCCGGCGGAAACCAAATCCTCGCCTGAGCTAAGGCTGTCCGAGCCAGAGAAACACCCCCGCCAGTCCCGCCAGGTAAAGAGCTCCGGCCTGCGCCCTGCGGCTCGCCACGTTCAGCGCGTAGCCCCGTGCGCCCTTCACCAGCAGCAATCGAAAATCGCCGCCTTACTTTGCCGTCCGCTCCGAGGAATCGAGCACGATGGTTTGCAGCGATTCGAGCGCTTCCACCACCCGCTCCACCAGGTCGTCCGTCTGCGCCGTGGCCATCCGTGCCGACTCGATCGCTGCGGACTGCGCCTTGAGCGCCCGGTCGCACGCTTCCATTTCGGACTTGATGCCCTCTCGCAACGCGGCGCCTTCCCGGCCCGCCGCCTCGAGCGACGACTCCATCTTGCGCATCCACTCGCTATCCGATTGGCGCGCCTGTTCCAGGCTCTGCATCCTCTCCAGGATGCCGGCCGCCGCCTCTTCCACCCGCGTGGCGGTCCGTTCGGCCGTGGCCGTGGCTTGCGAGAGCGCCGTCGAAAGCTGACTCTGCACCTCGGCGAGAGCCTCCGACATTCGCTCGACAGCGGCGATCCGCTGGTCGTAAGCCTGCAACCGCGCGTTGATGCGGCTTTCGAGTTGCTGCATCGCCGCCTGCGCCGCCGAGTTGGCTTCCGTCGCGGCGGCAAGCTGCATTCCGGTGAGCCGCACTTCGAACTGCTGGATTGCCGCCCGCACGCTGGCGCCGTCGTCCTGGGAGTCCAGGCGCGCCTGCACCGCGTCGAGTTGCACGCTGATGCCCGTCAACTGATTCCGGAAGCCGCCCAGGGCTCCCGTTGCGCCCTGTTCGAGTAGGGTCAATCCCGCTTCCTGCGCCTGCAGGCGGCCGGAGAGCCGTGACTCCAGCTGCGCGATCTCGGCGCGCAACCCGGCGTCGGCCGCCTCGGCGCGGGCGGAGGACGGTTTCTCCGCGCGCCGCACCGCGCCGGAGAGCAGCTTAAGCTCCATCATGAGCTTCTGCAAGCGCTGATACCGTGCCGCCGGGTCGCGCATGAGGCAGCCCCGCAGCAACTTGTCCACCATCGGGCTGCCCGACGAAGGTGTCGGAGCGTCCGTATTGCCGTCTTCGAAAGCCTGCCGTCCCGTCAACATTTCAAATAGGATGGTGCCCAGCGAAAACGTGTCGCCGCGAGCGTCCACGGGTTGCCCCCGCAGCGCTTCCGGCGGCGTGTACGGCCCCGGTTCCGGCGCTTCGTGCGCCGGGAGCAATTCCAATCCCCCTTCGCCAATCAGAATGTGGGACGGCGTCAGGCCTCCGTGAACCCTTCCCGCCTCGTGCATTCGGCGCAGCCAATCGGCCAGCAACATGGCATATCGCAATGCTTCGGGTGCGGGAAGCTTTCCGGATTTCAGCCGCTCGGCGAGCGGAATCGAATCGATGGACGAAAGCGTCATAGTAAATTCTCGAATCGGTCACAGTAAAACAGTTTCCCTGAGCTTTTCTCAATCCTGTCGTTGGAGATAAGAGTTTTATTCCGGTACCATTGGTACGCCTCTGCCGCCGAAGTATACATCAGGCGATCTCCCTAAAGAAGACGAGAGACTTGCGGGCGCATTCGTCCCAGTGAAACGCTCGTGCGCGCTTCCGCCCCGCCGCGGCCAGTTGCGTACGCAGGCTGGCCGAGCCAAGCAGCCTGTCCAGCCCCGAGCACAGCTCCGAAACGCTGCGCGGATCCACCAGCATCGCCGCATCTCCGGCAATCTCGGGCAGCGACGAAACATTGGACGTGATCACCGGAACTCCCGCCGCCATGGCCTGAACCACGGGGAATCCGAACCCCTCGTAGAGCGATGGGTAAGCGAACACCGTCGCCGCCGCGGTGAGGGGCGCAAGGTCGGCCTCCGGCACGTACCCCAGGTACCGGCAGCGAGCCAGGCGCGCCCGCGTCGATTCCGCTGCCCACCCCACGGGTCCGGCTAAAACCAGATCGTGCGCCTCGCGCGTCGAGGCCGGCAATTGCTCGAACGCGTTGAATAGCGTGTCCAGATTCTTCCGCGGCTCGATCGTTCCCGTGAACAGCACGAACGGTTTGTGCAGCCGGTACCGTTCGCGAACCGAGTCCACCGCCGCGGCCGGCGGACCGAAAAACGCCGCCGCCACACCCGAGTGAATCACCGTGATCTTCGACGCGTCGAGCTTCAACACGCGCGCGGCATCGTCGCGCGTGCACGCCGAAACCGCAATGAGCCCGCTGGCGCGGCGCGCGATCCCTGCGAAATGTTCGTCCGCCAGCCGGTTGCCCCGCGCGTGCAGCTCCGGCATCAGCCATGAGGTCATGTCGTGGATCGTCGCCGTCAGCCGGCACCTCCGCGGCGGGTGCCATACCAGGCTGCTTGCGTGAAACACCTGCGCGCCGGATGCCGCCCAGTCGAGCACGGGAAGCGGCGTGCGATTCCCGAGCGCCAGCCGCGCCAACGTGGCGAACGTTGCCGCCCTGCCAAGAACCGATCCTTCGTGATTCAGCGGCGGCAGCGGGTCCATCCGCGGAAACGTGACGATCGAGTCTCGCCCCGCCTGGCGGCGCAGGTGCTCGATCCAATAGTAGAGGTAGTTCTTGACACCGGCGCTGCGAACGAGCAGAGGAACGGCGTCGACGACGACGCGCATCTCCACCAGTATGTGCTAAACTGGCGCTTTATGGCATTCTTTACCGTCGCCCGGCATCACCATCGCCACACGCATGCCGGCACGCGACGGGCAAAGTTCTAATTGGAATCCTAGCCGGAAAAAGAAAGGACGCCCGCCGCGAAATCGGCGGGCTTTTTTGTTTTCATTCGAAATGCAACTGGACTTTCAGAAATCGGACGGCCTTGTCACGGCGGTGATCCAGGACCACCTTTCGGGCCGCGTCCTCATGGTCGGCTACATGAACGAAGAGGCGTTCCGCCAGACCGTCGAATCCGGCTTCGCCACTTTTTATAGCCGGTCGCGCCGCAAACTCTGGCTGAAGGGCGAAAGCTCCGGACACCGCCTCGTAGTCAAGGAGATCTCCACCGACTGCGATGCCGATGCCGTCCTCGTCAAGGTAGAAGCCGTGGGACCCGGCGTCTGCCATGAAGGTTACCAGAGCTGCTTCTTTCGCAAACTCGAGGCCGGCGAATGGAGGGTGAGCGAGAACCCCACCTACGATCCCGGCGTGGTCTACGGAGGCAAAGCCTGATGCTCAAGCTCGGACTTCCCAAGGGGAGCCTTGAAAACGCCACCATCGACCTGTTCCGCCGCGCCGGCTATATCATCACCACCAGCAGCCGCTCCTATTTCCCCGGCATCGACGACCCCGCCATCGAGTGCATGCTGATTCGCGCGCAGGAGATGGCGCGCTACGTGGAAGACGGCATTCTCGACGCCGGCCTTACCGGCCGCGACTGGATCGAAGAGAACGAGGCCGACGTGGTGGCCGTCGCCGACCTGATTTACGCCAAGCAGAGCTTCGGCAAAGTGCGTTGGGTGCTGGCTGTTCCCGATGCCTCCAACTGGCACACCGTGAAGGACCTGGAAGGCCGCATCATCGCCACCGAACTGGTGGCAACCACCAAACGCTATCTCGCCGCCCACGGCGTCCAGGCTAAGGTGGAGTTCAGTTGGGGCGCCACCGAAGTGAAGCCGCCGGTGCTCGCCGACGCCATCGTGGAAGTGACGGAAACCGGCTCGTCCCTGCGCGCCAACAAGCTCAAGATCATCGATACCGTGCTCGAATCGAACACCCAGTTGATTGCCAACCGGGCCTCCTGGCGCGACCCGGAGAAGCGGCGCAAACTCGAAGACATTAAAATGCTGCTCGAAGGCGCCATCAATGCCTTGGGCAAAGTCGGGTTGATGCTGAACGTGCACAAAAACGACATCGCGGCGGTGCTCTCCGTGCTGCCCGCCCTCAAGCGGCCGACGATTTCCCACCTGAGCGACGACGAGTGGCTCGCGGTGAACACCATTCTGGACGAATCGACGGTCCGCGACATCATCCCTCGGTTGAAGCAGGCGGGCGCCCAGGGAATCGTCGAATACCCGCTCAATAAAATCGTCCTGTGATCCGCATAATCGCAGCCAACCAGGTGGGTCGCCTGCTCGCACGCCGGCGCGCGCGCTTCGAAGAAGCCGAAGCCGTGGTCCGGCCCATCCTCGAAGACGTGCGCAAGCGCGGCGACCGCGCCCTCATCGAATACGCGCGCCGGTTCGACCGGCTGGAACGGAAGTCCGTGAGCGTGCCGGAACGCGAACTCCGCGCCGCCGCCGCCCGGCTCACCCCCGATTTCCGCGCAGCCGTCGCAACCGCCGCGGCCAATATCCGCGCCTATGCCGTACGGCAAATGCCGCGCGAGTGGTCGCGCGCCTTTCGCGCCGGCCTCGAGCTCGGGCAGGTCGTTCGACCGCTCGATACCGTCGCCGCCTACATTCCTTCGGGCCGCTACCCGCTCCCTTCCACGATCCTGATGACGGTGGTGCCCGCGCAGGTGGCCGGCGTGCCCACCGTTTGCGTGGCCTCTCCGCACGCCGTCACCGAAGTTTTCGGCACGGCCTCGCTGCTCGCCGTGACCCACGTCTTCGAAATGGGCGGCGCGCAGGCCATCGCCGCTTTCGCCTACGGAACGCGCACCGTTCCGCGTGCCGACCGCATCGTCGGCCCCGGCAACATCTACGTGGCCGCCGCCAAGAAACTCCTCGCCGGCGAAGTGGGCATCGACTTCGTCGCTGGGCCCACCGAAATCATGATCGTCGCCGCCGAAGGCGACCCGCGCCACCTCGCCGCCGACATGCTTGCCCAGGCCGAGCACGATGTGGATGCTTCCGCCGTGCTGCTCACCACGTCGAAGCGTCTCGCTTCCGCCGTGGCCCGTGAGGTGGACCGCCAGCTAGCCGTCCTGCCCACCGCCGCCGTCGCTTCCAAAGCCATCGCGCGCAATTCGGCCATCGTGCTGGTGCGCTCACTCGAAGAGGCGCTCGAGATTTCCAACCGCTTCGCGCCCGAGCACCTCAGCATTCCCGACGCCTCGTTTCTTCCCGCCGTGCGCCATGCGGGCAGCGTGTTCATCGGCCCGTTCAGTCCGGAAGCGGCAGGCGATTATGCCTCTGGTCCCAATCACGTGCTGCCCACCAGCGGCGCCGCCCGCGTTCGCGGCGGCCTCTCCGTCACCGACTACCTCAAGGTCATCTCGGTGCAGCAGCTTTCCGAAAAGGCGCTGCGCGCGCTCGCTCCGTCCATCACCACTCTGGCCCGCGCCGAGGGCCTGGAGGCGCACGCGCGTTCCGTGGAGGTCCGGATCGATGGCCGCTAGGCAGCCCAAGCTTCCCAAGGGCGCCATCCGGCCCCGGCCCGCCGTCGTGGCCATGGTCCCGTACTCGCCCCCCACCGCCGGACGCACGGACAAGCTGCGGCTCGATTTCAATGAGAACACCGTGGGCTGCTCGCCGCGCGTGGTCCAGGCCCTCAAGGACGGAGTGGATGCGGCGGCGCTGGCGGTCTACCCCGAATACGGCGACGCCAAAGCCGCCATCGCCCGCTACTTCCGCGTCGATCCCAACCAGTTCGTTTTCACCAACGGCACCGACGAGGCCATTCAGGTCTTCGTCAACACCTACGTGGACGACGGGCAGGAAGTGGTGGTGCTCAAGCCCGCCTATGCCATGTACCGCTTCTACGCCGAGGTGGCGGGAGCGAAGATCCGCGAGGTCGAGTACGCGCAGCCCGACATGGAGTTCCCGCTCCAGGAACTGCTCGACGCCATCACGCCGGAAACCCGCGCCGTGCTGCTTGCCAATCCCAACAACCCGACCGGCACCGGGGTTTCGCTGCTCGGCATCGAGCGCATTCTGAAGCGTGCCCGCAGGGCCGCGGTGCTGGTGGACGAAGCCTACTACGAGTTCTCCGGCGTCACCGCCCTCACCGAAATTTCCCGCGTGCCGAATCTGTTTGTGTGCCGCACGTTTTCCAAGGTGTTCGGCATGGCCGCCATGCGGCTCGGCTGCCTCTTCTCTCATCCGTCCAACATCGCCTATCTCCACAAAGCGCAGTCGCCCTACAGCGTGAATTCCCTGGCCGTTATCGCGGCGGCCGCGGCCGTCGAGGACGTCCCTTACATCGAAACCTATGTGGCCGAGGTGCTGGCGGCGCGCGAACTGCTGTGCGTGGGCCTCGAAAAGCTCGGCATCCGATACGTTCCCAGCTCCGCAAACTTCGTGCTGGGGCACTTCGGCCGCCGCGCCGTCGAGGTCCGCGACGCCCTCCGCTCCCAGGCCATCCTGGTCCGCGACCGCAGCTACGAAGCGCCCGGCTGCGTCCGCATCACCGTGGGGACGCGCGATCAGACCCGCCGCCTGCTCTCCGCTCTCGAGGAAATCTGGAACCGATGAACAAGCCCATACTCGTTTTCGACATGGATGGCGTGCTCGTGGATGTGACCGAGTCCTACCGCGAGACCATCGCCCGCACCGTGGAGCACTTCACCTCCATCCGGCTCAGCCCCGAAAAGATCCAGGAATATAAGAACCAGGGCGGTTTGAACGACGATTGGAAACTCTCCCACCACATCGTCACCGCCGCCGGCGTGGATGTTCCGTTTGAAGACGTCAAGGACCATTTTCAGCATCTGTTCCGCGGCAACGGCGGCCAGGCCCTGATGCTGCGTGAAAAGTGGGTGGCCCGGCCGGGCACGCTCGAAAAACTCAATCGCAATTTCCGCTTCGCCGTCTTCACCGGCCGCCCGCGCGAGGAGGCGCAGTTGACCCTCGACCGGTTCGCGCCCGAACTCCAGTTTCAGCCCGTCCTCGGCATGTACGAAGTGGAAAACCACAAGCCCGCGCCCGATGGCCTGCTCCAGATCCTCCGCGACAATTGCGATTGCCAGGTCTTCTACGTCGGCGACACGGTGGACGATGCCCGCGCCGCGCGCGCCGCCAAGGTGCCGTTCATCGGCATCGCCGCTCCGTCCAATCCGCTCTATATCGATCTCGTCTTCCTGTTCCAGGAAGAGGGCGCTTACGCCATCGTGGACGACATCAACTATCTCGAAGAGGTGTTCGCATCGTGAGGAACTCGGCCATCGAGCGCAATACCAAAGAGACGCGCATCGCCGGCAGCCTCCGCATCGAGGGCCGCGGCCGTTATGAGATCTCCACCGGCATCCGCTTCCTCGATCACATGCTCGAGCTGTTCGCCAAACACGGCGGCTTCGATCTCACCCTGAAAGCGGACGGCGATCTCGATGTCGACCAGCACCACACCGTGGAAGACGTGGGCATCGTGCTCGGCCAGCTTTTTTCCAAGGCTCTCGCCGATCGCAAAGGCATCAATCGCGCCGGCTACTTCGTCCTCCCCATGGACGAAACGCTGGCCGTCGTGGCGCTCGATCTCGGCGGCCGCCCCGCGCTCGTCTACAAGGATCTGCTCAAGGTCCGCCTCGTCGGCGACTTGCAAACCGAACTGGTGGAGGACTTCTTCGGCGGCTTCGTGAACCACGCCGGCGCCAACCTGCACGCCAAAGTCCTGTACGGGCGGTCCAACCACCACAAGCTCGAAGCCATCTTCAAATGCTTCGCCCGCGCCATGAAGTACGCCTGTTCCAAAGATGCGCGCCTGAAGGACCAGTTGCCTTCCACCAAGGGGTTGCTGTGATCGCCGTTTTCGATTACGGGGCAGGGAACCTGCGTTCGGTGGCCAACACGCTGGACGAGATCGGCAGCGGGTACACCCTGGTTCGCGATGCCGCCGGGCTGCGCGCCGCATCGAAGATTCTGCTTCCCGGCGTCGGCCACTTCGGCCAGATGATGCGCTCGCTCGACGCCCTCGGCGTCCGTGCAACGCTGCGCGATCGCATCGCCGGCGGCGTGCCCTTTCTCGGCATCTGTCTCGGCATGCAGGCCCTCTTCGATTCGAGCGAAGAGGCGCCGGAGGAGCGCGGCCTCGGTCTCTTCGCCGGACGCGTGGTGCGCTTCCCCCTTGACGCGCGCGTGCCGCACATGGGCTGGAACGAACTGGAGGTGAGGCCGGACTCCCGCCTGCTCGCCGGACTCGGTCCCCGGCCGTTCGTCTATTTCGCGCACAGCTATTACGTGCCCGAGCACGAACATGCCGCCGCGGCCTGCCATTACGAACTCCGCTATACGGCGGCCTTTGAGAAAGACAACATTTTCGGAGTCCAGTTCCACCCCGAAAAATCGGCCGCCGTGGGGCTCGGCATCGTCCGAAATTTCGTCAATCTGCCATGCTAGCCAAGCGCATCATCCCCTGCCTCGACGTCACCGCCGGCCGCGTCGTCAAAGGCGTCAACTTCGTCAACCTGCGCGATGCCGGCGACCCGGTGGAACTCGCCGACCGCTACAACCGCGAAGGCGCCGACGAAGTCGTCTTCCTCGACATCACCGCCTCCAGCGACGCCCGCGAGATTATGGCCGACGTGGTTGCCCGCACCGCGCGCAAGGTCTTCATCCCCCTCGCCGTGGGCGGCGGCATCCGCTCCGTGGAAGACGCGCGCCGCATCCTGCATTCGGGCGCCGACAAGGTCTCAGTCAACACCGCCGCCGTCCGCCGCCCGGAACTGATCACCGAGCTTTCCCGCGAATTCGGCGCGCAGGCCGTCGTGCTCGCCATCGACGCCCGGCGTCATGGACCCGACGGCTGGCACGTCTACACGCGCGGGGGCCGCGACGACGAGGGGATCGACGCCGTCGCCTGGGCCGCCCGCGGCGAAGAGTTGGGCGCCGGTGAGATTCTGCTCACCTCCATGGACAGCGACGGTGTGCAGGACGGTTTCGACTGCCCGTTGACCAAGGCCATTTCGCGCGCCACCCACATCCCGATCATCGCCAGCGGCGGCGCCGGAACACCCGAGCACTTCGTCCGTGTCCTCACCGAGGGCTGCGCCGATGCCGCTCTCGCCGCATCCATCTTCCACTACGGCGCTTACACTGTGAACGCGCTCAAAGAGGAACTCGACCGCCGCGGCATCCCCGTGCGGAGCGCCGCATGATCGTCCCCTGCATCGACCTGATGGACGGCAAAGTCGTGCAGCTCGTGCAAGGCCGCGAGAAAGCGCTCGAAGGCGATTCCCCCGAGCGGATGCTCAGCCGTTTCGCCGCGTTCCCGGAAATTCAGGTGATCGATCTCGATGCCGCCCTGGGCCGCGGCTCCAACGACGCGCTCGTGGAAATGCTCGCCTCCCGCGCCGCCACGCGCGTGGGCGGCGGCGTGCGCACCGCCGGACGCGCCCGCAAACTGGTCGCGCAGGGAGCCCGCAAAGTCATCGTCGGCACCTCCGCCTTCCACACAACCGGCATCAACACGCCGCTGCTCGAAGAAATTTGCGCCGCCGTCGGACGCGACCGCGTTATCGTCGCGCTCGATTCCAAGGACGGCCGCATCGTCGTGAAAGGCTGGCAGGAGGCAACCTCGCTCCGCGCCGAAGACGTCCTCGAATCGCTCGCGCCCTACTGCTCCGGTTTTCTGTGCACCTACGTGGACAAGGAAGGCATGATGCAGGGCACCGACCTCGACTGGTTCCGCCGCCTCCGCGCGGCCACGAGCCTGGAACTCACCGCCGCCGGCGGCATTACCACCATGGAAGACGTGAGGGCCCTCCTCGCCATGAACGTCCGCGCCGCCCTCGGAATGGCAATCTACACCGGCCGCCTGGACCTCGCGGAACTGGCCGCGCTGCTCTAATGCAGTTCCACCGAACGCGCCATCTTCACGGCCGGATTCTCCCGGAGCTGCGCCAGCACCGCCTCGGCCACCAGCCCGTCGGTTGAAACCAGCGCCACCGCCTCGCGGTCTTCGCCCGGCCCCAGCGGAGCCTCGCGTCGCCCCAGCGAGAAATTGGCAATATTGATGGAATTCCGCCCGAGCACCATGCCCACGTGGCCGATGACCCCGGGCACGTCGCGGTTCATCATGAAGATCAGCGGACCGGCCAGCGCCGCCTCGCAGAAGATTCCGTCCACCTGGGTGAGTCGCGGCTTGCCCAGAAGAACCGCGCCTTCCACCGCGGTGACGCCCTTATCGGTCACCAGTTCCACGCGGATCGAATCGGTGTGGACCGACCGCTGTTCCTGCGCTTCGGCCACCGTCCAGCCGCGCTGGCGGGCGATGGGCCCGGCATTCACCAGGTTTACCTTGGTGGCCGTGGAGCGGGTGAGCAGTCCGGCCAGCGCGGCGTTGCGCAGCAGGCTGGTATTGCTCTCCGCAATCTTGCCGAAATACGTGAGCCGTACGTTATCGGGATTGCCCACCGCGATGTGGGCGGCGAAATTGCCGAGCCGCTCGGCCAAATCGGCATACGGACCCAGCGTGCGGTATTGGGCGGGCGTCAGTGCCGGCATGTTGACGGCGCTGATGGCCACGGCGTTGTTCAGGTATTCCACTACCTGTTCGGCGATGCGCACGCCGACGATCTCCTGCGCTTCCTCGGTGGAGCCGCCGATGTGCGGTGTGGCCAGAACGTTTTCCCCGGTGAAGAGCGGATAACCCGCGGGAGGCGGCTCCACGGCAAACACGTCCAGCGCCGCATCGGCCACCTTGCCCGACGCCAGCGCTTCGGCCAGCGCGGCCTCATCCACCAGTTCGCCGCGGGCGCAGTTGATCACGCGGACGCCGTTCTTCATCTGTGCGAATGCCGCGCGCGAAAGCATGCCCTCAGTTTCCGGTGTGGCCGCCACGTGCAGCGTGATGTAGTCGCTCCGGGCGTATAGCGACGGCAGATCGCCCAGTTCCACGTTGAGATCTTCGGCAATCAGAGCGGTCACGTACGGATCGTGCGCGACAATCCGCATTTCAAACGCGCGCGCGCGCTTCACCACCTCGCGCCCGATGCTGCCCAGCCCGATGATCCCCAGAGTCTTGCCGCGCAGCTCGTTGCCCAGAAATTTCTTCTTCTCCCACTTGCCCGAGCGCGTGGAGGCGTTGGCTTGCGGCACATGCCGGGCCATCGACAGCATCAGCGCCAGCGTGTGCTCCGCCACCGAAATCGCGTTGCCGCCCGGCGTGTTCATCACCAGAACGCCGGCGGCTGTTGCGGCATCCAGGTCTACGTTGTCCACACCCACGCCGGCGCGTCCGATGACGCGAAGCTTGGGCGCTTTTTCGAGCACCTGCTGGTTCACCTGCACAACACTGCGGACCAGAAGCGCGTCGGCTTCGGGTAAATGCTGCGCGTATTCCTTCGGGTTCGAAATAATGACGTTCCAGCCGGGTTGAGCTCTAAACAACTCGACCCCGGCCGGAGCTAGAGGCTCAGCGATCAGGATGTTCATATGAGTCGTCGGGGGCAGGTTCAACGCCTGCCCGGCTATTACGCGTTCACGGTTTCGGGTTTCACCGCGGCGCGGGCGTAGTACTCTTGCACGGCGGCAACGCCCGAACCATACTGCACCGGATATCCGTTGGCGTTCAGAATGATTTCCAGGCCCGCCACCACGGCGAAAAGGTCGGCGAAATCGAAGTAGCCAAGATGCGCGATGCGGAAAATCTGGCCCTTCATCGAGCCCTGTCCGTTCGCAATGATGGCGCCGAACCGGCTGCGGAATTCCTTCACGATCACGCCGGAGTCGAGTCCTGCCGGGGCCTTGACAGCGGTCACCGACGAGCCCGGCGACGCGGCGGAAAACAGCTCCAGGCCCAGCGCCTGCATCGCCGCCCGGGCGGCCGCGGCCAGCATCTGTGCGTTCTCCACCAGTTGCGCCATGCCCACCTGCCGGACATACTTCAGCGCTTCCGCCATCGCCAGGATGAGCGCCGTGGAGGGCGTCCAGCTCGATTCGCCGGCGTCGCCGCTCTTCTTTTCCTTCTTGAAGTTGAAATAGTAATGGGGCAGATTCGACGTCTCGGCGAACTTCCACGCCTTCGGCGAAATCGAGACGAACGCAAGTCCGGGCGGAATCATGAAGGCCTTTTGCGAGCCGCCGATCACCACGTCCAGGCCCCAGCCGTCGATATCCAGCGGCATCGTGCCCAGACCGGTAATCGCATCCACCACCAGGATCGCCTCCGTCTTCGCCACCAGGGCGGCGATCGCCTGCACATCGTGCACCGCGCCCGTGGAGGTTTCCGAAGCCTGAAGAAACACGCCTTTGGTGGCAGGTTCTTTCGCGAGCGCCTCGGCTATGGCAGCGGGCTGCACGGTCTGGCCATAGGGAACGGTGAGTACGTTGGCGTCCAGGCCGTAAGCCTTGGCGATCTCCGCCCAACGCTCGCCGAACTTCCCCGCCGAACAGACAATCGCCTTGTCGCCGCGCGAGAACAGGTTCGACACCGAGGCATCCATGGCGCCGGTGCCGGATGCGCAGAACATCAGAACGTCGTTTCGGGTACCCATGACTTCCTTGAGGTCGCTCAGGCACGAGCGATAAGCCTTGCGGAAATCTTCGGTACGGTGGTGAATATCCGACGCCATCATCGCGTGCAGTGCGGGCGGATAAAGCGGCGTCGGACCGGGAGTGAGTAAGCGTTGTTTTTTGATGTACATCGTGAGGTTTAGTCTTTTAGAATAGCAGACACATGCCCCTCATAGACCAGGTGCAGCAGGACATGGTGGCGGCCATGAAAGCCAGGCAGGAGGCGCGTTTGAGCGCCCTCCGAATGATCAAAGCCGCCCTCATGAAGGCGAAGGTGGATTCGCCCAAACCGCTGGACGAAGCGGCGGAAATGCAGATTTTGAAATCGCTCATGAAGCAGCGCTCCGATTCCGCGGACATGTTCCGCAAGGCCGGACGCGTCGAGCAGGCCGACAAGGAAGAGGCGGAACGCGTGCTCATCGAGGCGTATCTCCCGGCGGCCGCCGGCGAGGCCGAGATCGACGCGGCCATCGCCGAAGCCATGGCCGAGACCGGCATCGCTTCGCTCAAGCAGATGGGAGTGGTGATGAAAGCCACGCAGGCGAAGCTCAAAGGAAAAACCGTGGATGGAAAAGCGCTCAGCGAAAAAGTGAGGTCCAAGCTTTCATGACGCCCCCGAGCGAAACGACGCCCAGGCACCAGCCGTACGTGCCGGAAAACATGAAGATGCCGGAGTTCACCCTGCGGGCGGTCCTGCTGGGGCTTGTGCTGAGCGTTGTTCTGGGGGCGGCCAACGCCTACCTCGGCCTGCGTGCCGGCCAGACCATCGCCGCCACCTATCCGGCGGCGGTCATTTCCATGGCCGTGCTGCGGCTGTGGAAGGGATCGCTGCTCGAAGAAAACCTGTCGCGAACCGCCGGCTCCATCGGGGAGTCGGTTGCGGCGGGCGCCGTGTTTACCATTCCGGCCTTCTACATCGCGCACGCCTGGACGCCGCCGGTGATCCCGAAAAACCTCGGATTCTGGGGCAGCATGTGGGCCCTCGCGATGGATCCCTCCTACTTCAAAGCTACGTCGCTCATGGTTGTGGGATCGGTGCTGGGAGTTCTGTTCGTTTCCCTGATCCGGCGCGTGATGGTGGAGGATCCCGAACTGCCCTACCCGGAGTCCCTGGCGGCGTCGGAGATCCACAAAGCGGGACAGTCCGCGGCCAAGTCGGCGAAATACCTGTTCTACAACATGGCCACCGGCGCGGCCATTTTTCTCGGTGGACAGTTCAACCTGTTCGCGCCGGACCGCGATTTCTTCTTCCGCGTGGGACAACTGGGGCGCAGCGCGCTGCGGCTGGGTCCCCTGGGTTCCACAAACACCGTGACCACCGGCGGCATTTCCACCTTCGGTGCGCCCACCGTGAGCCCGGCCTTGATCGGTGTCGGCTACGTCATCGGGCCGGAACTGGCGGCGTTGAATTTCTCGGGCAGCGTGATCGCCTGGGGGCTTCTGATTCCCATCCTCGTCTATTTCCTCGGACCGCAGTTGCAGGCATTCCTGCCGGCGGGCGCAACCGAAGAAAACTGGCTCGGCCTGGCCACGTCGGTTTGGCTCTACATCGTGCGCCCCATCGCCGTGGGCGGAATGATGGTGGGCACCGTCTACACGCTGTTCCGCATGCGCCGGAACCTGGCGGCTGGCCTCGGGAAGGCCTTCGGCGAACTGCGCGGCAGTTCAGCGCCCCCCGCATCGGTGGGCCGGACCGAGCGGTACATGAGCTCGAAAACCGTCTTCGGCCTGATCGGAGTCACCTTCGCGGTGATGTGCGTTCTCTACGTGTACCTCTCCGGCCTGGTGTCCGGCGGAGTGGCCGCGGCGGTAGTGATGCTGATCGTCGGTTTTTTCTTTGCCACCGTCTCGGGCTACCTGGTCGGGGTCATCGGATCGTCCAATAACCCGATTTCGGGATTGACGCTCTCGACCCTCGTGATCGCCGCGCTGCTGATGGTTTCGATGGGCGTCTCCGGCATGTCCGGCGTGCTGGCGGTGCTGGGCGTGGCCGCAGTGGTGTGCGTCTCGTCGGCGGTGGCCGGCGAGTTATTGCAGGATTTCAAAGTGGGGTACATTCTGGGAGGCACGCCGCGCACGATTCAAATCGTAGAATTGATCGCGGTGGTGGTTTCGAGCATGGTCATGTACTTCCCCCTGATGATTCTGCTCCAGGGCAACCTGAATCGCGGCGGAACCGGTTTCGGGGATCGCGCTCTTCCCGCGCCGCAGGCGGGCCTGATGGCCTCCCTGGCGCAGGGAATCGTGGGCGGAGACATGGCGTGGCCGCTGGTGATCGCGGGCATTCTGATGGGCGTGGCCATGATCATGTTCAAGGTGAAGAGCCCGATGCTGGTGGCCATTGGGATGTATCTTTCCATCGGCACAACCTCCGCCATCTTCGTCGGCGGCATGATCCGTTGGGGGATGGACACGCTGCGCAAGCGAAAAGGCTACAACGCGGCCCAGAGCGCGCGCATCGAAAATATCGGCATCCTGGCCGCTTCGGGACTGATTGCAGGCGAAGCGCTGGCCGGCCTGGTGACCGCCACGTTCAACTTCCAGGACTGGCCTCTGCCGAACCTGCACAACCCGTCGTATCTGGTCGGCGTGGTCGTTATCGCCATCATCGCGCTGATCCTGATTCGCGTTCCGCTTTCCAACGCCGGCGACCCCAACGAACCGGCGCCGCCCACCGCCATCATGTGAGGTAGCAGGCAGCGAGCCTCTTCCGCGTCAGCGGCGGCGGCGCAAAACCAGCAGGGTCATATCGTCGGCCTGTGGGCCGTTCTGTCGAAACCGCCCGACGTCCCGGAACACGCTGTCCGCCATCGCGTCCGCACCCTCGTCGAGGCTGTCGCGCAGCGCCCGGATCAGCCGTTGCTCGGCGTATTCCTCGCCCGCCGGATCCTGTGCCTCCGTGATCCCGTCCGAATACAGGACGAGACTTTCTCCGGCGCCGAGCGGCACTTGCTGCACCGTATACGCGCCTCCGCAGAAAAGCCCCAGCGGCAAACCCGTCGAATCCAACTTTCGCGTGTCGTTCCGCAGCAACAGCAGCGGGGGACAGTGCCCCGCATTGCAAAGTTCCACCCCTGACGGCGTGGTGCGCCCGCACGCCAGCGTGGCGTAATGGGCCGGCGCGGTGCTCTCCGAAAACAGCCGGTTGGCGCGCGCAACCACCTCCGCCAGCGGCAAATCCAGCGATAACAGGCTGCGGAAGATCGCGCTGAGGTGAGTCATCAGCAGCGAGGCCGCCACTCCCTTTCCGGCAACATCCCCGACGGCGAAAAACAGCGGCTTGCCGTCGCCCGGAACCACCAGCTCGCAATAGTCGCCGCCCACTGCTCCGACGGGCCGATAGAGGTACCGCGCCTGCCAGCTTTCGAGCGCGATGTCGCACGGCGGCAGCAGCTTCGACTGGATCTCGGTGGCCAGGTCCAGGTCCTGCTGGTGAGCGTGCAGTTCAGCCTGGCTGAGATGGTCGAGGCAAAAACGTACCAGCGGATTGCCTTCCAGGCGGTCCGCTTCGATCGGGTCGCGGCAGGTTTCGCAGAGGCCGAACGAGCCCGTGTCGATTCGACCCAAAGCGGCGTCGATCTCCGCAATCAGTTCGTCGAGGTAGCCCGCGGGAACCGACCCGGTCGCCGCCTGCAAGCGGGCGCGCCTTTCGAGGAGCTGAGGCCGGAATGCGTAACCCGTGGACGTGGAAGCCGCGTTCATCGAAACCCTCCGTCCCCACATTGTCCTGCATGGGGAAGGTTGCCGTCCACGGGCCGGTCTGCCGTGCCGCTCCTTACAGTCCCTTCAGTTCGATCCGCCAGACATTTTGCTCGCGCAAATTCGAGAGCCAGACCGAGCCGTGTCCCACGCGCACCGAATCGCCGCCGGCGCCGGCCCACTGCCTCACGACCTGGTTGTTCGCCGGATCGATCTCCGAGAGCGGAATCTGGAACACCGTGGCCCACACGTGCCCCTCGCCGAACGCGAGTTCGCCGCCCGTCCCCGGAATCCCCACTTCGATCGTCGCCACCACTTTCCGTAGGGCGATATCCACCCGCGATACCGTGCCGTCGCCCTGGTTCAGCGTCCACACCGCCCCTGCGCCCGCCGTCAGAAAGCGCGGCTGCGGGCCCACCGGAATCGTATCCGTCGCCGTGTTCGTTTTCGGATCCACGCGCGTCAGCACGCTCTTCTCCGGACTCCCCACCCAGATCGCGCCGCCCCCGTACACGCACGAAACCGAGCCCGGCGCCACCGTGATCTCCGCCGCCACCTGGTTCGTCGCCGGGTCCACCCGCGACAGCACGCCCTTCATATCCGTCAAGATCCAGATCGCCTCCGGACTGGCCGCAATCCCTCCTTCGCTGTTCGCCGGACCCGCCGCAATCGTCGCCACCACCTGGTTGGTCTTTGCGTCCACGCGCGCCAGCGCGGGCTTGGCGGGATTCTCCACCTGCGGCCGGTCGCCGCACAGCGGCACCCACACGCTCCCGAAACCCGCCGCCAGCCCCGAGCACGGCCGCTTGCCCACTTCGATCGCCGCCACTACCTCGTTGGTCTTCGGGTCCAGTCGGTGGATCGTATTCCGCGGCCCGTTCGATACCCAGACCGCCTCCTCCGTAATCGCCTGCCAGTCCGGCGTGCCGGGAATCGAAAACACCGCCGCCGGCTTGATCGCCGACATCTCCCGCTTCACTCCCGGCGTCGTCACGCCCGTCCGCGGCGCCCGCTTCGGACGCTCCTTTTTCTCCGACGGCCCCGCCGCCTGATCCTGGCTCAGCAAGAGCAGCGGCACCCACATCGCCAGCGCCAACGCCGGCAACCCCTGAACTATTTCCCGTCTCATTACGGCTCCTATTCGGCCAGCGTGGCCGCAATCCGCTTCGGGTCCAGGCGCAGCAGTTTTCCATGCGCGCCCGCCAACCACACCGACCCGAGGCCCGCCTGCACCACACCGGCGCCCGCCCCGTAAAACTGTTGCACCACCTTGTCGCTCTCCGGGTCGATCCGCGTCAGCGGAAATCCCGCCGAACTTACCCATACTGATCCCTCGCCTGCCGCAATCGTTCCGCCCTCGGCCGGCGCCAGCGTTTCGATCGTCTTGATTACCTTGTTCGTCTTCGGGTCGATGCGTTCCACCTTGCCTTCTTTCGCGCACAGCACCCAGACCGACGAATTGCCGATAGCCAGTGCTTCCGGCCGCGCCGAAACCTCGATCGACTTCTCCGGCAGGTTCGTCTGCGGGTTGATTCGCATGACCCGGTTCTCCGCCGGACAAGCCACCCACAGCGCCGTCTCGCCGAAAACCAGCGAACCGCATCCCGGCGGCAGCCGAAACTCGGCCACTACCTCGTTCTGCTGCGGATCGATGCGCGAAAGCGTGCCCCGGTCGTCCGTCAGCATCCAGACGCTGTCCGCCGTGGCGGCCAGGCCGATCCGTGAACTCCCGGTGCCCGTAGCCAACGTCGCCGTCGGCTTCAGTGTCTTGCCATCCAACCGGACCAGCGACCCGCTCCCGCACGATGCGACCCACAAGCTGCCGAATGCGCTCACCACGCCCCCACACGGTTCTTTGATCCCCGCAATCGGCACGCCGGGCGTCTTCTCCTTAGCCTTGGTGTCGATCTTCAGCAGACCGTCCTTCGCCGCATTCTGAATTGCGACGCCGTCCGTCACGCCGATGAAGGATGCGGCCGCGGCGCCCTCGAACTCCATGTCCGCCTTCAGGCTCGAAAACGAAATCTGAATGCCCGGCACTTTCACGCCCGCTGCCGGCGCTCCCGCCACCGCGGTCTTCGCCCCCTTCGTGCGCGGCTCGCCCGGCGGCGCCGCCCAAAGCGACCAGGCAATAAGTAAACCGGTTCCGATAAATACACGCATCACGTGTTTGTTCCTCTTAAGTTTTTTGCGTGGAGCCCCGACGTGGGAAGGATGCGCAGACGGACAGTGTCTGCTGCCGAGTCAGTATACCCCGGAAAGTGATTTGTTGACAAATCCCCCGGGCAAATGATAAAACTGGCCAACGGAGTTTTTACAAGCGGTTCCCGCACTCAACCGCGTTCTCGCCCCTGTCTGGCATCTAAGTCCCTTTGTCGCGGCTCGGACTTAAGTAAACCGTCCTAACTTGGATGCCAACCTGATGCCAACTGCCAAGCACCATTCTGCGTTCTCACTCGTTCCGATGCTCCTGCTATCCGGAGTAACCGCTTCCGCGCAAGGTCCGGCGGCGTCTCCCGAGTTCTTCGAGTCCAAAGTCCGCCCCGTCCTCGCCAATAGCTGTTACGCCTGCCATACCGGCTCCATGCTCGGCGGCCTTCGCCTCGACAGCCGCCAGGCCATGCTCAAAGGCGGCAAGAGCGGCCCCTCCCTGGTGCCCGGTGATCCCGACAACAGTCTTCTCATCCGCGCCGTCCGCCAGACCGACGACAAGCTCAAGATGCCAATGGGCGGGAAGCTTAAGGATGCCGAGATCGAAGCGCTGGTCGAGTGGGTAAAGGCCGGCGCTAACTGGCCTCAATCAGCCGCTCCGGCCCCCGCCGCGCAGGACGGCAAATACACCATTTCCGCCGAGCGCCGCAATTTTTGGTCGCTCCTCCCCCTCGAGGCTCCTGAGCCCCCCGCCGTCAAAGACGCGCGCTGGCCGCGCACCGGCGTCGATAACTTCATCCTCGCCCACCTCGAACAGGAAGGCCTGAAACCGGTGAAGGCCGCCAGTAAGCGCGACTTACTCCGCCGCGCGACCCTCGATCTTAACGGCCTGCCCCCTACGCCCGAAGAAACCGACGCCTTCTTGAAAGATGCATCGCCCGGAGCTTTCGCAAAAGTTGTCGATCGCCTCCTCGCCTCCCCCCGTTATGGGGAGCGCTGGGGTCGCGTCTGGCTGGACGTCGCCCGTTACGGCGAGGACGACTACCGCAGTCTGAATCCCAATCCCCGCGGTTATCGCCCTTACCCCAACGCCTACATGTACCGCGACTGGGTCATTCAGGCTTTTAACGACGACATGCCCTATGACGCCTTCCTCAAAGCCCAGCTTGCCGGCGACCTGCTCGAGGAAAAGACCCGATATAAAACGATTCCCGCCACCGGCTTTCTCGGCCTCGGCCCCTGGTATTACGACAACGGTGCCGTGGAAGTGACCCGCGCCGACGAGCGCCACGACCGCGTCGATGTGGTCACCCGGGGGTTCCTGGGTCTCACCGTCGCCTGCGCCCGCTGCCATGACCATAAGTACGACCCCATCCCGCAAACGGACTATTACTCCCTTGCCGGCGTCTTTCTGAACACCAGCTATCACGAGTATCCGCGCGTGCCCAAGACCGTCCTCGACCAGTACACTAAGATCGAAGAGGAAGTCGAAAAGAAACAGAAGGTCTTGCAGGAAATGCAGACCAACTTCAGCACCCAGCTTTCCGAATCCCTGGCTTTCAAAACCTCGGACTATGTGCAGGGCGCCTTCGAAGTGGTAGCCCAGAAACGCGACGCCGAAACCGTGGTCGAATCCCGGAAACTCGATTACGAACTGCTCGAACGCTGGGTCAAGTACCTCCAAAAGCCCACCGACAAGTACAAATACAAGCAGGCATGGCAGGCGCTCGTCAAGCGCAACCTCGCAGCTCCCGGTGGGGGCGGCAGGGGTACGGCCGGAGCCATGGGCCCGTCCGCGACCGCGGCCGCCGGCGGACTCGCCAATCCTGCAGCCCCCGCTGTTCCTGGCGGCGGCATGGGACGCCGCGGCGGTGGAGCCGGAGGCGGAGGCAACCAGGAAGCCAAACGCCTGGCCGACGAGTTTCAGGCCAATGTCGTTCGCGTCATGCTTCTCCGCAATGAACTCAACGACGAAAACGACATCATCATAGCCAAATCCCTCGAAGGGACCAAGAAAAAGAAGCGCGCCAGCAAGCCCAACGAATTTGTCACCAACGACGATTTCTGTCCGAACTGCGGCCTGCGCCTCAAAAACCTTCCCGAGGAGGAGAACAATTTCTGGACCGAGATCTTCCAGCGCGAACTTCGCGACGCCGAGGATCCCGCCGCCATGATGGCCGCGGGCGGCCGCGCCGGTAAGCCCGGAGTCCTGCTCTTCCGCGGTTGGGGCCTCGAAAGCCGCATCGGCAGCGAAGCCCAGGCGCAAATGGCCGCCGTCCGCACCGACATCGAGGCAGCCCGCAAGAAACTGGACCCAGCCTATCCCTTTATTCACGGCGTGACCGATGTCGAAAAACCCGTGAACCTGCCGCTCGCCATTCGCGGCAACCCCGAAAATCTCGGCCAGGAAGTGCCGCGCCACTTCCTCAGCATGCTCACTCCCGGCGAGCCGGCGCCGTTCGCCAAGGGCAGCGGCCGGCTGGAACTCGCGGACGATATCCTCAAACAGCCCATCGCCATGCGGGTCATCGTCAACCGCATCTGGAAAGGCCACTTCGGCACCGGCCTCGTCGATACTCCGAGTAACTTCGGCGTTACCGGCGAGCGCCCCACCAATCCCGACTTACTCGAATACCTGGCCACCTTCTTCGTCAAAAACGGAATGTCCATAAAGAAGCTGCACCGGGAAATCATGTTGAGTTCGGTCTATCGGCTCGGAACCGAATCCGATTCGGCCGCCGAAGCCAAGGATTCCGGCGACCGCCTCTACTGGCGCTTCAACCGGAAACGCATGGAAGCCGAACAGTTGCGCGACTCCGTCCTGTTCGTCGCCGGCAACCTGGACGATTCGCCCGGCGGCCCCTCCGCCGACCTGACCCCAGGTTTCACCCGCCGCACCGTCTACGGCAAGGTCAGCCGCTACAAGCTCGACGAATACCTCCAGCTCTTCGATTTCCCCGCGCCCAATATCAGCGCCGAAAAGCGTTTCACCACCACCGTCCCCTTGCAGCGCCTGTTCCTGATGAACAGCGATTTCATCCAGGTGGAATCCGAAGCCCTGGCCAAACGCATTGCCGCCGAGCCCGACAACCGCGCCCGCATTCGTAAGGCCTACCAGCTCGTCTACAACCGCGACCCCAGCGAGCAGGAAGTCAAGCTCGGCATCGAGTACCTGCACGCCGAGCCCATGCGCGAATACGAAGAATTGAAAGCCGCTCCCCCCGAGGGCGGACGCGGCGGACGCGGCGGCGGCGCGCCCATGACCGATGCCGCCAAGCCCGCCCCCGATGGCGTCGCGGCCGCTCCTGAAGCCGCTCCCATGGGTATGGGCATGATGGCCGGAGTTTTCGGTGGCCGCGGGCAGAGACCCGCCGGCCCTCCCCCGGTCAAGTATGAACCCACTGCCTGGGGCCGATATCTCAAAGTGTTGCTCAGCTCCAGCGAGTTTCTCTTCATTAACTAAGGCGACCTATGACCGACCACAAATCGAGAAATCCTTTTACGCGCCGGGAGGCTCTCCGCCGCGTCGGCAGCGGCTTCGGCATGATGGCCTTCGCCGGCATGGTGGGCCAGTCCCTCGCCCGCGCCGCCGCCGGCGTCAAGGCGGACGGCACCTCCGGCGTGGCCGCGCTCGACTATCCCCAGCGCGTCAAGCGTGTCATCTTCCTGTTCATGAACGGCGGCTGCTCCCACGTCGATAGTTTCGACCCCAAGCCCGCCCTTGAAAAATACGACGGCCAGCCGCTGCCCGGCGGCACCGTCAAAACCGAACGGCGCACCGGCGAGCTCATGAAGTCGCCCTTCAAGTTCAAGAAATACGGCCAGTGCGGAATGGAAGTCAGCGAGTTATGGCCCCACCTCGGCGAAGTCGCCGACGATATCTGCTGGGTTCGTTCCGTCTATACCGACATCCCGAATCACGAGCCCTCCTGCCTCATGGTCAATACCGGCGCCAACCAGGCCGGACGTCCCTCCATGGGCGCCTGGCTCACTTACGGCCTCGGCACCGAGAATCAAAACCTGCCCGGCTATGTCGTGCTTTGTCCGGACGTCCCCACCACCGTCGGGCCGCCACTCTGGAGCAATGGCTTCCTGCCCGCCATCAACCAGGGCACCTTTATCTCCAACCGCGTCCAGGCCGGCGGCGCCAACGGGATGGATGGCATGGAAATGGAAAGGCCCGATGACAGGCCCGACGCCATGCGTAAGGAGAAAGACAAGGACGGCAAAGAGAAGCCCGTCAAGGTCGTCATCGAGCGCAGCTTCGACCCCAAAAAGTTAGTAAGCTACGTCAACAACCCGAAGTTCTCCCTCGTCCAGCAACGCCGCGAGCTCGACCTCCTCCAGCAGTTAGAGAAAATCCGCGACGTCGAGACCGGCACGGACCCGCAGGTCGAAGCCGTGATCAAGTCCATGGAGGTTGCCTACCGCATGCAGACGGAGGCACCCGAAGTCTTCGACGTTCGCAAAGAGTCTCAGGCCACCCTCGACATGTACGGTCCCGGCCCCGTGGCGAGAGGCGCACTCACGGCCGTCCGCCTCGCCGAAAAGGGCGTCCGCATGACTCAGGTCTACTACTCCAAGGGCGACCCGTGGGACGCCCACGGCGATATCCTCGCCCACAAAGTGAACGCCAAGAACTCCGACCAGGCATTCGCCGCCGTAGTCAAAGACCTCAAGGCGCGGGGCATGTGGAAAGATACCCTGGTCGTCTGCGGCTCCGAGTTCGGCCGCACGCCCGTCCGCGAGGTCGGCGGCGCCGGCGGCTCCATCAAGCGCGGCCGCGATCACAACCCCTTCGGTTTCACCATGTGGCTCGCCGGAGGCGCCGTCAAGGGCGGCACCATCTACGGAGCCACCGACGATTTCGGCTTCAAAGCCGTCGAGAAGCCGGTGCACGTCCATGACATTCACGCCACCATCCTTTACTTATTCGGCATCGAGCACACAAAACTCACTTACCGTTACAGCGGCCGCGACTTCCGCTTGACCGACGTCGCAGGCAACGTCTTGCACGACCTCATCGCATAACTCCCCCGGAACCGCTCCCGCCTCGGCGCCCCGTCGGCGCGGCAGCTTGAGCGGTTCTCGTCGTTTATCCATTAGATAGCAGTTATTAATTGGACTTCCTCCGGGCCATCGCTTAGACTGCTAAGAACGCGCCACAGTGGGGGCGCCCCGCAGAGGTTGTTACCTCCCAGTCGAGCCCGGTTTTCCCCGTCCGATCTGTCTCGCAAATTTCACTTGTTTCCTACAGAATGGAGAATAGATTGTCGAATCGATTACTTCTCGTGCTCGCCCTGGGTGCGCTTCCCGTTCTCGCGCAGACCAGTTCGCTTCAAGGGGTGGTTGCGGACGCGCAGGCAGGATCCATACCGGATGCAGTGGTCACGATCACCAACCAGAGCACCTCTTCCTCGCGCAAGGCCCTGACAGCCGAAAATGGCAGTTACGCCTTCGTGCAGGTGGCGCCCGGCACTTACAAAATGGTTGTGGAGAAGCCGGGCTTCCGAACCTATGCCGCCAGCGTGCAGCTCCAGATCGATACGCCCGCAACCTTGAACGTCGCGCTCGAAATTGGACAGGTCACCGAGTCGGTCAGCGTTGTGGCCGAGGCTGCTTCGGTCAACACACAAAACGCTTCCATCGGAAATCCATTCACTGAAACCCAGATCAAAGCCCTTCCGTTGCAAACCCGCAACGTGGTAGCGCTCCTCAGCCTCCAGCCCGGCGTCGCCCCCGGCGGCCAGGTCATCGGCGCCAAGGCCGATCAGAACAACGTCACCCTCGACGGCGTCGACGTTAATGACGCCCAGGGCGATTCCGGCTTCAACGCCGTCCTGCCCATTCCCCTCGATTCCGTCCAGGAATTCCGCACCACCGTCGCGGGACTCGGCGCCGACCAGGGCCGCTCCGCCGGCGGCCAGGTCTCTCTCGTCACCAAGGGCGGATCCAACGCGTTCCACGGCTCGGCCTACGAATACATGCGCAACACCCTCACCGCGGCCAATTCCTGGTTCAATAACCGCGCCGGCGTCGCCCGCGCCCCCCTCGTCCGCAATCAGTACGGCGCGGCCATCGGCGGCCGCATGATTCGCGATCGCGCCTTCTTCTTCTTCAATTGGGAGGACCGCAAAGATCGCAGCGGCAGCGCCACCACCCGCACCGTCCCCAGTGAAACTTATAAGCAGGGCATCGTGCAGGTTGCCCTCAACAACGGCACGGTCGCGCAACTTAGCCCGGCAGACGTCATGGCCGTGGACCCGCTCCACCTCGGCGCCAGCCAGTACATGCTCGACCTGTTCAAGCAGTACCCCGCCGGAAACGATCCCAAGGCCGCTGCCGACGGCGGGCTGAACTTCTCCGTGCTTCGCTTCAACGCCCCCAACAATCTCGATAACCGTGCCTACGTGGGCCGCATGGATTTCAACCTCGATTCCGCCGGGCGGCACACCCTGATGCTGCGCGGCACGCTCGCCGATAACGCCCAGGACGCGAGCCTCTCGCAGTTCCCCGGACAGCCCGCCGCCGCTAAGAGCCTCGACAATTCCCGCGGCATCGCGGTCCGCTACACAACCGTAATCTCCCCCAGCGTGGTCAACATGCTCAGCTACGGCTACACCCGGCTCGGCAGTTCCTCCACCGGTATCGGCACCGTGATCCCCACGTTCTACTTCGCCAACCTTGCGGCCACGCCGCGCGCCTCCTCCCGCATCGCCCCTACCACCAACATCGTGGACGACCTCACCTGGACCAAGGACCGCCACACCCTTCAATTCGGCGGCAATACCCGCCTGATCGTGAACACCCGCACCTCCTGGAACAACCAGCCGAGTTACAGCTTCAGCCGTAATACCTTGCTCGGACTCGGCGGCGATATCACCGCCGGCGTGCTCTCCCTGATGCAGCAGCGCTATGGATCGGCCGTCAAGCTCTCTTCGGGAACCAACGTGACTAACGCCCTCGGTCCCATTTACGGCATGATCAACCAGTACAGCGCCACTTACAACTTCGGCGGCGACGGAAACGCCATTCCCTTCGGCGACCCGGTCGTGAAATCCTTTGGCACCCGAGAATACGAGTTCTACGCGCAGGACAGCTTCAAGTGGCGCCCGAACGTCACCATCACTTACGGCATTCGCTACTCCAACGATCGCGTCCCCTACGAACGCAACGGCGTCCAGGTCCTGCCCCGCCAGTCTCTGAGTGACTTCTTCGCCGAGCGCGTCGGCGGTCAGGCCCTCGGCATCGCCGGCTCCTGGCTGCCCAGCGCGACACTGACGTATGATCTCGGCGGCCCCGTCAACGGCGGCCAGGACTGGTATCCGCGCGACAACAAGAACTTCGCGCCGCGCCTCGCCATCGCCTACGCGCCCGGAGGCGACGGCCTCCTGACGCGCCTGCTGGGCAAAGGAAGCGCCGTACGCGCCGGAGCCGGAATGGTCTATGACCACTACGGCAACAGCATGGTGACAAGCTTCGCCTCCTCCGGTTCCCCCGGCCTCGCCAGCACCATTTCGCAGTTGACCAACACCGACTTCACCACCGCCTTCCGCTATAACGGCGGCGCGCTGCCGGCCCTGCCTCCCGCTCGCACGGGCGGTTTTCCCTTCACGCCCCCGGTCGTCGTCGGCGGTTTCACCTCCCTCAGCGGCGTTGCGTCCGACCTGGTTGCGCCCTACGAGTATCTCCTCAACTTCACTTACTCGCGCCCCCTGCCCAAGCGTCTCGCGCTCGAAGTCGGTTACATCGGCCGCCTCAGCCACAAGGGCCTCATGCAGCAGGATTTCGGTCAGCCGCTCACGCTCTTCAAGGACAATAAGAGCGGCCAGACCTGGTCGCAGGCCAGCACCCTCCTCAAAGCGGCCTTCGATTCCGGCGTGACCCCCGCGGCTGTGCGCGCCAACCCCTCCCTGCTGCCCACGCAGCCGTTCTTTGAAAACATCTTCCCCGGCGCGGCGAACTATAAGTTCAACGGCAGCGCCACGGCCAATTACTACTACACCGTCTACCAGACTTACGCCGGCAGCGATCTCGACGCCCTCAACGACATGGACCGCGTGCGCCAGCCGGGCGGCGGCTGCATCTCCGCCTTCGGCTGCAACACGTTTTTCGCCAACCAGGCCGCCGGCATCGTCTCCTGGACCAACAGCGGCAAAAGCGGTTACAACGGTCTCCAGCTCGTTCTCCGCCGGCCCGTCTCGAACGGCTGGGGCTTCGACTTCAATTACACCTGGTCGCACTCGCTCGATAACGTCTCGGGCGCCGAGAGCGACGGCGCCGGAGTCCAGGACGCCTTCAATCCCGACGGCTATCGTGGACCCTCCACCTTCGACATCCGCCACTCGGTCACCGCCAACGCCGTGGTCGAGCTCCCCTTCGGCAGAAAGAAGCGCTACCTTTCGAACGCTCCCGGCATCGTCGATTCCGTGCTCGGCGGCTGGCAGATTGCGCTGCTCACCACCATGCGTACCGGCACCCCCGTGAACATCGGCAACGGCGGCATCTATCCGACCAATTACCTCACCTCCGCCATCGCCGTCCTGAAACCGGGCGCCGAACTGCCCGCCAACGGAATGTACTTCGACGAGAAGGGCATCCCCAGCATCTTTGAGAGCACCACCGCGATTCAATCCTTCACCGGCCAGAATCCCGGCATGGTGGGCACCCGCGGCATCGTGCGCGTCCCCGGTTTCGTGAACTTCGATATGGCCGTCAGCAAGACGTTCCGGCTGCCCTTCGAAGGCCACAGCGTTTCGGTTCGCGGTGAGGCGTTCAACGCCTTCAACCACGTCAACTTCACTACCTCCAGCCTCAGTCTCGCTACCCCCAATACCTTCGGCGAGCTGAGCTCCACGGCGGCGGCGCGCGTCATGCAGTTCGCGCTCCGGTACGAGTTCTGAAGCGCTCCGCCAAAATCGGGTATCCTCGAAGGTTCGCGGCTCGCCACTCCGGTGGCGGGCCGCATCCGTTCGCCGGGATCTGTCTCGCCGTGTCCATTACCCTGCTGTCCGCCGCTCCCGCCTCCCTCGAAACCGGCGTCCTGCCTGCCGCCTGGGCCACCGGCGGTCCCGATTGCCTCGAGTTGCCCGCCTGGCAGATTCACGAATACAATCCCAATTTCTTCATCCTCCGCGAGTCCGGCTGCGCGCATTACGAAAAGCCGTTCCTGTACCTGATCGCGGGCAAGCAGCGCGCCCTCCTGGTCGATACCGGTGCCGGTGCGAGCGACGCAGCCGCCATCGTGCGCGACCTCCTGGGCAAGTGGTCGAAGCGCGCGGGCCTCGCCGCCATCGACCTCGTCGTCGCCCACTCCCACGGTCACGGCGACCACATCGCCGGCGACAAAGCTTTCCTCGCCGATCCCGCCGTCACCTTCATCCCCGCCAACGTGGACGCCGTCAAGCAGGCCTTCGGCATCGACAACTGGCCCGAGGACACCGGCTCCCTCGACCTCGGCGGCCGCGTCCTGGACGTCGTTCCCATCCCCGGCCACGAGCCCGCCCACGTTGCTTACTACGACCGCGCCACCGGAATCCTGCTCACCGGCGACCACCTTTATCCCGGCCGCCTTTACGTCTCCGATTTCGACGCGTACCTCGCCAGCACCCGCCGCCTCGTTCGCTTCACAGATAGCCGTCCCGTCGCTCATATCCTCGGATGCCACATCGAGCAATCGTCCACGCCCTTCGTCGATTACCCCGTCGGCACGGCGTACCAGCCCCGCGAGCACACTCTCGAACTCGGCCGCGCCCACCTGCTCGAACTGCTCGAAGGTTTGGAAGCGATGCGCGGCAAGCCCGTGCGCGCCTTCTTCCGCGATTTCACCATCTGGCCGCGCGAGCCCCGGCGCACTGGCGAATAGATCGCGGCTCTGGATTATTCGTGGCGCAAGACGCTGGCTGGTTCGATTGTTGTGGCTCTCAATGCTGTCGCTACCGAGACTGCTAACGACACGCCGGCCAACAAGGCCAAAACCAAGGCGATTGTCGTTGGATCGGTCGGGGTGACCTCAAAAAGCAATGTTCTCGCGTACCGGCTTAACCCCCAGGATACTGGCATACCAATCATCAGACCGGCGACGACTAACTTCAGATTGGCGGTCGCAAACATTCGCAACAGGCCTCGGCGAGTCGCCCCGAACGATATCCGAAGACCGATCTCCCGCCTCCGCCGAGTGACTGAGAATACTACCAGCCCCCCGATTCCCAGTGTCGTCAGCGTCAATGCAAGGCCGCCATAGGCCCCCAGCATAATCATGTAAAATCGCGGCTCCGCTACCTCGGCGGCGAGCAATTTATCCATCGTCGTCATCCGGGGTGACTGGTTCCGGTCGACGGCGCGGATTTCCCGCTTCACAACCTCGGCCAAAGTCTGGGGATTCCCCGCCGCTCTTACGATCAGTGTTTGGCCGCCAGGTGCAACCACCTGCGCGTAGCTGAAATACATCTGGTCTTCGGGCTCGTCCCGCAGCCCCACTTGCCGTACGTCGCTGACCACTCCCACAATTTCCGCCGCCACTTCTTTGCGGTACTCCTGAAGGAGGATTGTCCTGCCGATCGGCTCCTCGCCCGGCCAGTAGTGATGCGCCATCGCCGAGCTGATTACCACGGCGCGGCGTGAAGTGCCGGCGTCTCCCGCCTCGAGATCTCTGCCACGTAGGAGTCGAATCCCCATCGTCCGAAAATATCCCGGACTGACCACCCGCGCGTTCGCCCGCGGTCCCCCGGTTCCCGCTACGTCGGACTTCTCCGGCCGCCGGAAATTCTGGATACTCCGGATGTGGTACGGCGGGGGATAGTTGGTTAGTGTGGCCGCCTCTACACCCGGAATGGAACGTACGCGGACCAACACGTCGTTGTAGAGGCTATTGGTCGATGGCAGGCTCATTCCCTGGCTATTGAGGCTCGCCACCAGCAGTCGGTCGGATCGAAAACCAGGATCAATTCCCTTCAGCCGGATAAATGTGTTGATGAGCAGGCCCGCGCTCATCAAGGCGGCTGCGCAGAGTGCCACCTCGAAGACGACCAACCCGTTCATCACTCTCTGGTGATGCCTTCCTCCGATTGCACCCGCACCCCCGGCTTTCATCGCAGTTGCCAGGTCCACCCGCGACAGTCGGATCGCCGGCAGCAGCCCAAACAGTAATCCGCTCGCCACCGAAATCAACGCCGTGAACGCCAACACCATCCAGTCAATGCTGATGTCATCCACTCTTGGAAGCCGCGCGAACGCCAGCTCTTTCACGCCTTTCACCATCCAATAGGAGCCGGCCAGCCCGGCCAGTCCGCCCCCTAAAGAAAGTGTTAAAGCTTCCGTCATCAACTGGCGGCAGATCCGGAGCCGTGCTGCTCCCAGCGATGTCCGTACGGCGATCTCGCGCAGTCGTCCTGCATCCCTGCTCAGTATCAGGTTGGCGACGTTCGCGCATGTGATGAGCAGCACCAGCGTGACCACGCAGAACAAAACCAGGAGGCCGGTCTTCACCTGTCTGGCCAGGTACTCCGCCACCGGCAGGACCACGATTCTGAGGCCGCCGGCGCCTTCGTGCTCACTGGGAAACATCCGGCGCTGCATGGCCAACAGTTCGGCTCGCGCCTGTGCGGGCTGGATTCGCGGCTTTAATCTTGCGATAAGGACGCTTGGACTCCAACTCGAATTGCGCTCGCGATAGTTTCGGGATTCCGACAGCGGCATCAGGAGGTCCACGCTCTGTATGAGTTGGAAGCTCTGTGGAATGACTCCGATAACCGTAAACCGCTTGTTCCCTTCGAAGTCCCGCAAGGCAACCGGCTTCCCAACAATGCCCGGATCACCCCCGAACTGTCGTCGCCACAGGCCGTAAGTCGGCATCGTGACCGGTGCCTTATTTTTCTCGTCCTCCGATGTGAAGCACCTGCCAATCACGGGTTGAATTCCCAGAAACGGGCACATATTTGCCGTCACCCATCCTGCCCGTAACTCCTCCGGCTCAGTAACATCGATCAGCTGATACACCGCGTACTGCAGGGCCGCCATGTCTTCCACGCTGTGGACGTGCTCGCGCTGTAAGAGGACGTTCATCAGCGGCAGGGCGCGAAAGGCCCGTATCGAAGCCGTTGATCGCGGCATTTCCTCGTCAATGGAGACGAGGCGGTCTTGATCCCGGAAAGGCAGTGGGCGCAGGAGAATGCCATTCAGAACACTGAAAATTGCTGTGTTGGCGCCAATTCCAAGCGCCAGCGAAAGTACCACGACGCCGGCGAAGCCCGGGCTCTTCCGCAGAGTGCGTGCGGTGTACAGTAAGTCGGCCCGCAATTCGTCGAACAGTCGTAGCCCGGACGATTCACGGCATTCGTCCTTGTAGCGTTCTGGTGCTCCGAATTCCAGTCGTGCTTTTCTTCTTGCCTCGGCGCGCGTCATACCCCGCCGGCAGATATCGTCTTGCGGCGTCACCGGGCGCGCTCCGGGTCGCTCTCCTAAGCTCGTTAGGAAGGTTATAGCGAACAGCCGGGCTTGCCAAGCGGCCAGAGAACCCGGTGTCCACCGCCACCCGGTAAACTAACGGCATGAAGGCGACGGATTGGGAGTTCAGAAACAGGGCCCTGATTTTCGGACTGATCTTCGGTTTTACCTTTCCGCTATACGCGCTCGATCCCCACAACGCGGGGGTTGCCATTGCCAACTGGATTGGCCCGGTGCTGCGAATGAACGCAAATCTCGTGTCTCGCTTCGTGTTTTTTATCGCCGCCGCCCTGCTCGCTGCCGCGGCGTTTCTGCGCACGTGGGCCTCGTCCTACCTGCGCGCGGAAGTTGTGTACGCTGCCGGCGTAAAAACCGAAGCGCTGGTGGCCGGTGGGCCCTATCGGAGAGTCCGCAATCCTCTCTATCTGGGTAACACGATCATGGCGGCTGGCCTGGGCCTGATGATGAACCGGATCGGTTTCCCGCTGGCAATCCTGGCGACGGTGGTCTTCTCTTACCGCCTCATCCTGCGGGAAGAGGCCGAGCTCGGCGCGATCCAGGGTAAGCCGTACCGGGCCTACCTTCACTCGGTGCCCAGACTCTCGCCCTCCCCGTGGCCGCGCGTCGCTTCGGCCGGAGAGCAGCCGGCGTGGGCCCGGGGATTCAAAGCGGAGTCCTGGTGCTGGGGCTTCGCCGCCGCCGTGCTGACTTTCGCCGTAACATCGAATCTCGCCGCGTTCTACACAATCCTCGCGGCCAGCGTCGTCTGGCTCTGGATTTCGCCGGCCACGCGCACCAGGGTTGGCGAAGCCAATTAGATCCGCCGCCTCACCCTCCGATCGGGCTCAGCTCGTTCTCCAGTTGCCGCGTCAACCGCGGCAGGTCGTCCTCCGACCGCGCTTCCGGTACCGCCATGTCCATCGCCACCCGCGACCCTGAATCCGGACCTTCCTTCGCAAGCACCACGATCCGCGTCCCCATCCGCAGCGCCTCGTCCGTGTTGTGCGTGACGAACAGTATCGTCGTGCGCGTCGTTCGCCACAGCGCGCGCACCAGTTGCTGCATCTCGCGCCGCGTGCCCGAATCGAGCGCGCTGAACGCCTCGTCCATCAGCAGGATGCGCGGTTGCGCCATCAGCGCCTGCGCAATCGCCACCCGCTGCTGCATGCCTCCGGAAAGCTGGTCCGGATATTTCTTCCCGTCGCTTTCCCGCAATCCGGTGCGCCGCAGGTAATCGTAAGCCTCTTCCCGCAGTTGCCGCCGCCGCCGGTAAAACGCCGGCGTGAACCGTCCCAGCAATCCGAACTCGCACACCTCCGGACCGAACGTGATGTTGTCCAGCACCGTTTTATCCGGGAACAGCGAGTACTTCTGCGGCACGTAGCCGCGCGTCCGGTCCGGCTGGCGATGTTCCCGCCCGTCCACCAGAATCCGCCCCCGCAGCGGCCGCTCGCTGCCCAGAATCAGCCGCAGCAGCGTCGATTTCCCGCAGCCCGTCTGCCCCAGCAGGCACACGAATTCGCCCTCTTCGATCTCCAGATCGATTCCCGCCAGCACCGCCCGCGAAGGCGAACCGTACGCCACGAATGTGTCTTCAATGCGGATCAGCGGCATGATTCAGGCCTCCCGGAACCAGGGATGGAGTTTCCGGTTGACCAGCCGCATCGCCAGATCCACCAGGAACAGCAGCAGCGCTACCCACAGCACATACGGAATAATCACGTCCATGCCCATGTGCCGCCGCAGCAGCGCGATGCGGTACGCCAGTCCGTCGTTGGACGCGATCATCTCCCCCGCGAACAGAAACAGCATCACCGACTTCAAATTGAGCCGGATGGAATTGAGCACCCGCGGCGCGATCTGTTTCAGCACCACCCGGTACGCCACGTCGAAATCCCCCGCGCCCAGCGTGAACCCCTTCACCACCTGCTCCGGCGGCACGCTGCGCGTCAGGTTGAAGCAGTCCAGGATGATCGTCGGCGTCACCCCGATCGCGATCAGCATGATCTTCGACAGTTCGTCGATGCCGAAGGCGATGAACAGAATCGGCAGCAGCGAGAGCGCCACGATCTTGTCGAAGAACAGCACGAAGCGCAAAAAGAACACGCCGGCATACGGGAACAGTCCCATGTGCAGCCCTAGCAGTACCGCCGGAATCAGCAGCAGCAGGCTGTACGCGAACCGGCGCGAGGTGGCGCGCGTGTCCTTCCACAGCATGCTTCGCGAAAATCGCTCCAGGAAAGAGCGCGGCTCCGTCTCGAGTATTTCGTCTTCCTCCGCCGGCTGCATCACCGCGTTGTACATGCCCCGCGCCATCGCGCTGACCGTGGGAGTCACGCGGTCTTCCGGATTTTCGCGATGCCGCGCCTGCGCCACCCACAAATACGCGCCGATTCCCAATGCGAACAGCGTCCAGGAGAGTATGCCGGTCCACAAGCGGTTCGGACGCGCGTGAATCAGCAGGAATCCGGCCGACATTACAGCTTCCCCTGCGCCGCCATCTGCATGTAAGTGGCGTCGAACACCAGCCGCACGCGGTCCGGCTTGCCTTGCACGCTGCCGTCCGGATACCGGATGGCCACGTCGTCCACCGACTTCGTATTCGATCCCAGCAGCCCGTGGTCGAAGCAGAACTGCCGCACCAGCGCCATCTTGTCCTTCATCTGTGCGGACGCCGTAAAAGCCGCCGCGTCCCTGGGCGAATAAAACATCTTGGTCGTGCTGAGCTGTTCCTTGTACGAAGCGAGCGTATCCTGCGACCCTGCCGCGATCGCCGCCAGCACCTTATCGCTCGCCGGCGCCGGCGCCGACATCATCCCGAGCATCTCGTACCAGGCCCCCGTCAGAGCCTTCGCAAACTTCTTTCCCGCCCCGTCCGGCCGCGTCAGCACATCGGTGCGCACCACCGTCAGGTCCAGAATCTCGCCCGGAATTTTCGAAGAGTCGAACAAGGCCGTCACGCCCTTCTGCTGCGCCAGTTGCGAAACCATCGGCTTCCACGTCACCACCGCTGACGCCCCGCGGTCGCCGATGAATGCCGTCGCGATATCGGCATCGCTCGTGTTCATGATCCGCACGCGCTTGATCTGGTCGCGCAGTCCGTTCATCGTCATGGCGCGGTCGAGCAGGTATTCGGAAACCGTCTTCTGCACCAGCAGCAGTTTTCTTCCCCGGCATGTCCTTCAGTTGCAAGCCGCCGCGCACCAGCAGCGCGTCGTTGCCGTTGGAGTAATCGCCCACCAGGATGGCCGTGGTCGGAACGCCCGAAGCCGCCGGCATGTCCAGCGCCTCCATGTTCGTCATGGTGCAGGCGTCGATGTTCTTGGCTACGAAGGCGTCCAGCGAGGGCGCGTAGTCGAACCGTTTCACCTTGATCGTGATGCCGTATTTATCCGCCCACTTGCGCAGCATGCCGGACTTGTGCATGTAGTAGTAAGGCGTCCACCCGGCATACACCGACCAGCCCACCGTGAAAGAAGGTTTCTGTGCGAATGCACTGATGGCAAAGACAAGTATTGTGAAGAAGCGCCAAAGCATCGTCGTTCCTGTAGTTGTAAACTCAGTGGCGACGAGGCCGCTGGATCTTGTTGAATTCTATCAAAGGCGGCGGGCGCGGCCACCTTGAATCTTTTATAGGGCCGATTCACCTTGTTAATAGCGGCTGCGACAGGTACCCCTTCCAGCCGCCGAACCGCGTGATGTCGGTGGCGTCTCGCAACGCGTACGGTTCGCAAATGAAGCACTTCACCGTCGAGCCGTCATCCAGCACCACGTTCCCGATGCCCAGCGGCGGCGGCACTGCGGCCACGAAACTTCCGAACTGATCCTCCGGCACCGCCCACACCTCCACCTCGATGCCCGCGCCCCGGAATCCATCCTCGCGCACCAGGCCGGGTTTCGGCGGCATCGTCCCTTCCAGCGCATACAGCCGGTACCCGGGCGCGGTGCGGCATGCGCGCACCATCTTGGCCCCGCGCTCGGTGAGCTGCGAATTCAACGGCTGGCCGGAAAGGTGCGCGCCCACCACCGCCACCGGAATGCATCCCGGCGCGCAGTCGGAAAGGTCCAGTGCCGGTCCCGGCACCACCGCCGTGCGCGCGGTGGAATCGGTCCCCCAGGGCCAGCAGCGCCTCTTCGCTGAACGCCGGGCCGATCAGCGAAATTCCGAACGGCAGCCCGTTGGGCCGGAAACCGGCCGGCACCGCCGCTGCGGCCAGGTCCAACAGATTCACGAAGTTCGTGTAATACCCGAGATTCGAATTGAGCCCGATGGGATCCGCCGCCACCGCTTCGTGCGTGTAGATAGTCCCCGTCGTCGGCAGCACCATCACGTCGATGCGCTCCCACTGGTTCTCCGCCGCACGCCGCAAATCCGCGCAGCCGGTATTGCGCCGCAAAACAATCCTCGGCCGTGTAGCTTCGGCGCGGTTTCGAGAATCGAGCGCACCACCGGGTCCAGTTCCCCCGCGTGCGAATCGAGAAAACCATGCAGCGCCGCGTAGCGTTCCACCACCCACGGCCCGCCGTAGAGCAGGGCGGCAGCGGCGCGAAACACGGAGAAGTCGATCTCAACCTTCCGCCCGCCCACGCTTTCAAGCGCTGCTATCGCCCCCGCAAAGAGTTGTGCCGCCTCCTCGTCGCCGAAAAACTCGAGCTGCCCCGCCGCCGGGACGCCGAATGAAAAACTCCCCGTGGCCCACGGAGCCGCGCCATCGCCCGGCCTCGGCGCCCGCGAAAAACTGTCGTCCGGATCGAAGCCGCGCGCCGCCATCCACACCGTATGCGCATCGTCGCAGGTGGAGGCGAAGATCGAAACGCAATCGAGCGTGCGGCACGCCGGAACCACGCCGCGCGTGCTCAGCAGCGCCCCGTGTCGGCTTCATCCCCACCAGGTTGTTGAAAGCCGCGGGCACCCGCCCCGAACCCGCCGTGTCCGTGCCCAAAGCGAAACTCGCCACCCCCGAGGCCACCGCTACCGCCGAGCCGGAGCTCGACCCGCCCGAAATGTAGCGCTTGTCGAAAACGCTCGAACAGGCGCCGTGCGGGCTATCGCGTTCCCACCAGGCCCGTGGCGAACTGGTCCATGTTCGTTTTCCCGATCGGGATCGCGCCCGCATCCACCAGCGCCTGCACCACGGCCGCGCTTCGCGGCGGAGAATAAGAAAACGCCGGGCATGCCGCTGTGGTCGGCATCCCCGCCACGTCGATATTGTCCTTGATCGCGAACGGTACGCCGTACAGCGGCCGTGCCGTCGCCAGCGGCGCCTGCTCCAGCTTGCGCGCGCGGGCCAGCGACTTCTCCCGCGGCACCAGCGAAATCCACGTTGCCGCGTCCCCCTGTTCGGCGATGCGTTGGTACACCTCGCTCACCACGTCCGTCGGCGTCGCCGCTCCGGACTTGTACAGTTGCCTCAAGGAACCGAGGTCGAGTCGAATCTCCGGCCGCACTTCACCCTCCTGCCGCAGCGTCACCAAGTGCTGGCCGGCAGACACGAGCGCTCCCGGCACACAGTGCAACTTCTCCACCACCCCGGCGCTCGGCGCCGACGACGGCGATCTCCATCTTCATCGCCTCCAGCACGATCAATTTCTGCCCCGCCTCCACCCGCTCTCCGGCTTCCACCGCGATGTTCCACACGCTCGCCGTCATCGGAGAGCAGCACGGGCGGCAGCCCTTCCGGAATGCCGTCGGCCGCAATTTCCAGCGACGGCATCTTCCGGCGCGGTCGTGAACTGGTCCACTCCCGCTGCCGCCCAGCGCTCCCGCTCCGCTTCGAATGCGGCCTGCTGCCGCTGCTTGAACGCCTTCGCGTCGCTTTCCACCGAGCCGAGAAACGCGTGATATTCCCTGATCCGGAACCGCCCTTCTTCGATGCGCAGCGGGTACCGGCCGTGGGGAAAGGCCGCGCGGATTTCCAGCAGCTCCGTCCGCGGTCACCGGATAAAAACGAATCTGATCGAAGAAGCGCAGCAGCCACGGCGTGCCCGGCTCGAACTCGGCGTCGAGCGAACGTGTTCCACATCTGCACCGTCCGCCCCACGAACTGATAGCCGCCCGGCCCTTCCATGCCGTACACGCAAAGATACGCGCCGCCGATGCCCACCGCGTTCTCCGGAGTCCAGGTGCGCGCCGGATTGTATTTCGTCGTCACCAGGCGATGGCGCGGATCGACCGGCGTCGCCACCGGCGCTCCCAGGTAGACGTCGCCCAGCCCCAGCACCAGGTAGCTCGCGTCGAACACGATCCGCTGCACTTCGTCGATGCGAGTCCAGGCCGTTGATGCGGCGGATGAACTCGATGTTGCTCGGGCACCAGGGCGCATCCGGCCGCACCGACTGCATGTATTTGCGGATCGCGAGCTGCGTCGCCGGATCGTCCCACGACAGCGGCAAGTGCACCACCCGCGACGGCGCGTCGATGTCGTCGAGGTCCGGAATCTCGCGCTCGCACGCCTCCAGCGCTTCGAGCAGCGCCTCGCGTCGACAAGCGCGCCGTGTCGTAGTGGATGTGCAGCGACCGGACTCCCGGCGTGATGTCGAGGATGCCCGGCAGCGCCGCGCGCGCGCAGCTCGCTCTCGAGCGCGTGCACGCGGAACCGCAGGTTCAGATCGAGAACGTTGGGGCCGTACTCGACCAGCAGGTACCGGTCGCCGTCGGCGCGGCACACCACGCCCGGCGCGCGATCCGAGCACCGGCGAATCGCTCGGCTGCGGCGCTCCGGCAATCCGCGGCAGGCGCCGTCGAGCTTCGATCGCCGCGTCCATCTCGCGTTCGAGCCGCTGCGCCTCGTCCAGCGACATCGCATGGAAGCGCACCAGGTCGCCCGGCCTCAGCTGGCCGATCTTCCACAGCTCGGCGTGCACGATGGTCGCGGGGCAGACGAAACCGCCCAGGCTCGGCCCGTCCGGTCCGAGAATCACCGGCATGTCGCCGGTGAAGTCGACCGTGCCGACCGCGTAGGCGTTGTCGTGGATGTTCGAAGGATGCAGGCCGGCTTCGCCGCCGTCCTTGCGCGCCCATTGCGGCTTCGGGCCGATCAGCCGCATACCGGTGCGGTCGGAATTGTAGTGCACCTTCCACGCCGTCGAGAAGAACATGCTCGATGTCCTGCCGCCGTGAAGAAGTCGGGCGCGCCGTGCGGCCCGTACAGGACGCCGATCTCCCACTGGTGCGCCGTATTCCGGCGGGCGCTTCCGAGGTCCGCGCGCCGCTTCCGGGCTTCGCCCGATGTGCAGCACGTCGCCGGCGCGCAAAGCGCCGGCCCGCATGGCCGCCGAACCCGCCCAGGATGAACGTGCTGCGGCTGCCGAGATACTCGGCACGTCGATGCCGCCCGCGACCGCCAGGTAGGCGCGGCTGCCCGCCTCGCCCACCGTTCCCATCTCGAGCAGCGACCCGGCCTGCACCGCGACCGCGGTCCAGCGCGGAATGGCGCTGCCGTCGAGCGCGCGCCGAAATCCGCGCCCGTCACCGCGATCGTCGTGTCGCACGCTGAACCGCAGCGCCGGCCCGGTGACCGCGATCTCCAGGCCCGCCGCATCCTCCGCGTTGCCCACCAGACGGTTCGCGAGCCGGAACGCAAGCGAATCCATGGGCCCGGATGGCGGCACGCCCACGTGCCAGTAGCCCAGGCGGCCCGGGAAATCCTGCACCGTGGTTTGCGTGCCCGGCTCCACCACTTCGATCGCCGTGCGCCGGTACGCGAAGTCGCGCAGGAACGACGTCGTGATGCCGCCCGCCGCGAAACCCGGCGCATCGCCAGACCTGGCGCAGATAGGCGAGGTTGGTTTCGATGCCGGCCAGCCGCGCATCGCGCCAGCGCCGTGCGCATCTTCGCGAGCGCCTCCGCGCGGTCCGCGCCGTGCACGATCATCTTCGCCAGCATCGGATCGTAGTACGGCGTCACCTCCGTGCCCGCTTCCACCCACGTCTCGATGCGCGCCTCGCCCGGCCATGCGACGTGCGAGATCCGGCCCGCGCCCGGCTGGAAAGTCTTCGCCGGATCCTCGGCGTAGACGCGCACCTGGATGCGAGCAGCCGCGAGGCGCGCTTGCCGCCCGATCCAGCGGCACCGCCTCTCCCGCCGCCAGCCGCACCATCCACTCCACCAGGTCGACGCCGGTCACCTCTTCGGTGACGCCGTGCTCCACCTGAAGGCGCGTGTTCACTTCCAGAAAATAGAACTCGCGCGCGCGCATTGTCGTAAATGAAACTCGACCGTCCCGGCCGACCGGTAGCTGCACGGCGCGGCCCAGTCTGACGGCCGCATCGAACAGCCGCCGCCGCACGTCTTCGCCGATCCCCGGGGCGGGCGTCTCTTCGATCACCTTCTGGTTGCGCCGCTGCGCCGAGCAGTCGCGTTCGCCCAGCGCCATCACGCCGCCCCGGCCATCGCCGAAAATCTGCACCTCGATGTGCCGCGCCTGTTCCACGAATTTCTCAAGGTACATGCCGCTGCTCCCGAAGTTCGCACGGCTCAACCGCTCCACCGCTTCGAAGGCCTCGTGCAGTTCCGCCGTGCTGCGGCACAGACGCATGCCGATCCCGCCGCCGCCCGCCGTGCTCTTGAGCATCACCGGATAGCCGATACTTGCGGCCGCGTCCGCGCGCTTCTTGCGCGGACGCGAGCAGCCCCGTGCCCGGCAGCAGCGGCACTCCGTTTTCCGCCGCGATCGCCCGCGCCGTGTGCTTCAGCCCGAACAGCCGCATCTGTTCCGGCGTCGGGCCGATGAACGCAATGCCGCTCGCTTCGCAGGCTTGCGCGAACGTCCGCGTTCTCGCTCAGGAAACCATAGCCCGGATGGATCGCCTCCGCCCCGCTGCGCCGCGCCGCATCGAGCAGCGCCTCCGCCGAAAGGTAGCTTTGCGCCGCCGGCGCCGGACCGATCGCCACCGCTTCGTCCGCCTGCCTCACGTGCAGCGACCAGCGGTCCGCTTCCGAGTAGACCGCCACCGCCCCGATTCCCATGCGCCGCAGCGTGCGAATGATGCGGCACGCAATCACGCCGCGGTTGGCAATGAGCACCTTAGCGAACAATCATGCCTCCGGCGCGTCCCAGATCAGCACCTGAACCGGCGTGGGGTTGTAGGCGTTGCACGGATTGTTGAGTTGCGGGCAGTTGCTGATGGCCGCCAGCACGTCGGTCTCCGCGCGCATCTCCACATATTTGCCCGGTTCGGAGATGCCGTCTTCGAATGTCAGTCTCGCCCTCGGGCGTCACCGGCACGTTCATGAAGAAATTGATGTTGCTGGTGATGTCGCGCTTCTCCATGCCGCGATCCCAGTCCATCAGACCTTTCAAAAAGCTGCTGCGGCAGGCGTGCATGTGCCGCTTTTCGATGGCGTAGCGCACCATGTTGCTCTCGTTGGCGCAGGCCCCGCCCAGCGTATCGTGGCGCCCGCAGGTATCGGCCGCGATGGTCAACAGCACCGTGCCGCCGGTCGAAAGCAGCCGCGTGCCCGTAGTCAGATAAATGTTGCCCTGCTCGCGGATGGTGTCCTGCGCGCTGTAGCGATCCGCGTAATCGTGGGCGTTATAGAACAGCGTGTCCACCGCCTGGTTGCCCTTCAAATCCACGATGCGGAAATATTGCCCGGCGCGGATTTCGTGCATCCACGGCTCTCCGGCGGGAATCACGTGGCTGTAAGTTGCGGCGGTGGGGTCGAGTTGGCTTTCCACCATGATTGTTCTTCTCACAGGAAGTACCGCTCCGTCAGCGTGAATCCGCGCCCGTTTTCCGGCCGTGAAAGTCGGCAGGCATCGTCCGGGCCCGGCGCCGGCACGCGCCGGATCGAAAGCGCGGCGGGTCTCGGCTGGTATTGGGGATTCGGATCGAGCGGATGCGGGCACGTGTTCAGAATCGTCAACACGTTCATCTCCGCGCGCAACTCCACAAAATCGCCGGCGCGCGAGTTGCCGGCATGGAAGCTCATCGCGCCTTCTTCCGCCACGTCGACGCGGCTGAAGAAGTTGACGTTCGGCACCAGGTCGCGGCGTCCCAGCCCCCACTTTCCGAGTTCCACCAGAAAGCTGTCGAGGGCGTTCCGGTGATACGCGTTGCCGCATTCCTGGTAACTCGAGGGCCCGTATTTCCGCGCTACCGCCGGCGCGCTCGAACAGCCGCCGATCGGGTCGTGCCATCCTACGGTGTCCTCCGTGATCGAGCACAGAATGCGGCCCATGTCCGAGTACAACACGCATCCGGTGGTGAGCCGCGCGATGTGCTGCGCCTTGAGCGTGTCCGGCATGTTGTAGCGTTCCACCGGGAACTCCGCATTGTAAAACATCGCGCCCGCATTCAGGCCGCCTTCGGTGTCCGTAATCCGAAGCGCTGTGCCCCGCTTCAGCACATGCGACCATGTGGCGCCCGGCTGGACAGTCTCCTCCCACAAGATAGAGGTTTCGCTCATCTCCGCTTTCCTTTCTATTGACCGGTAGTTGGAAAAATCAGGCGGACGGAGGAGGACCGCAGCAGACGTCCATCGCGGTCAGGCGAAGAAAGACCTCCAGCGAAATCTTGGCATGGTGGTCCGGTGCTGGAGTCGGGAGAAGCACGTCGTGGTTCAGTATGGCAGAGCGAATATGGAGCCGAGCACGAAAAATTTCTATTGGACCTATCAATCTCCGTTTACCGCTATTCCCGCGCGGCCCGGCGCTGCACCACCACTGCGAGCACGATGATCACCGCCTTGATCATCATCTCCACGTTGCTGTCCACGTTTTTGAGGCGCAGCATGTTGGTCAGCACTCCCATGATGAGCGTGCCGGTAACGGTTCCTGCCATCGATCCCCGGCCGCCGGACAGCCTGGTGCCGCCGATCACCACCGCCGCGATGGCATCCAGTTCGTACGCCACGCCCGCGTTCGGATTGCCCTGGTGATTCTCCGCCGCATAGAGCAGCCCCGCAATTCCGGAAAGCAGCCCGCTCAGCGCGTACACCGTCAGCTTGGTGATTCGGATCGGCAGCCCGGCATACTCGGACGCCAGTTCGTTGTCTCCCACGGCGCGAACATAACGGCCGAAAACCGTTTTCCCCAGCAGCACCCAAAAAATGCCGGCGAGCGCGGCGTAAGTGGCGATCACGGCGGCTTTCTGGCGGAAGATCGAGGCGAACTGCGCGGCCACGTCCGTGCCAAAACCGATATCGATGTTCTCATTGGCGGCCAGCCACTTGGCCAGGCCGCGAATACCGATCATGGAAGCCAGGGTCACCACGAAAGGCTGAATGCGCAGGGTGGCGATGACCGCGCCGTTCAACGCGCCGACCGCCGTCGAAACGGCGCAGGCGGCCGCCATCGCGGCCGCGATATGCAGCGCGTACGGCGTCGAACTCCACATCCGCGTGAGCGCGACCGAGCCGACCACGGTGGAGAGCGCGAGAATGCTGCCCACGCTGAGGTCGATGCCGCCGGTGAGTATCACCAGGGTCATGGGCAGGGCGATAATCCCGATGACAGAAACCTGGCGCAAAATATCGGTCAGGTTCCCGGCCTGTAAAAAGATCCGAGAGCCGTCGGACGCGGAGGGGCTGATGGCCAGCGCGAGCAGCAGGATTCCGATCAGGGCAACGGCACTCTGCAACCCGGGAGTGCGTAGGTGTCGCGCGGCGCGGAGCGTCTGCATAGCGGGGCGAAATCCTATTGTAGGACCCAGGCCGCCAACATTGGCGGCCTCAGTCTTGGAAGTCCCTTGTTTTGTTCACCAAATTTGGCCCTGGCCGCCAATGTTGGCGGAAGTGTGCATAAATGGGGCATGAATCCCGATTTTGACGGGCGCCTTACCGTGGGTCTGGCCCAGATCGCGCCCGTCTGGCTGGACCGGAACCGGACTGTAGAGAAGGTGGCTGCCTGCGTGGACGAGGCCGGCCGCAGCGGATGCGGGCTGGTGGCGTTCGGCGAAGGTCTGGTGCCCGGCTACCCGTTCTGGGTCGGGCATACCGGTGGCGCGAGCTTCAATTCCGCCCTGCAAAAAGAGATCTTCGCGGACTACGCCGCGCAAGCCGTTCAGCCCGAGGCGGGCGACCTGGACCCGGTACGCGCCGCTGCCAAACGCCACCGGATCGCCGTCTATCTCGGCACCATCGAGCGCGCCGCCGACCGCGGAGGCCACAGTCTGTACTGCTCGCTCGTGTTCATCGACGCACGCGGCGAGATCGCCTCGATTCACCGCAAGCTGATGCCGACCTACGAAGAGCGGCTGGTCTGGGCTACCGGCGACGGCCACGGCTTGCGCACGCACCGCGTAGGTCCGTTTACCGCGGGCGGCCTCAACTGCTGGGAAAACTGGATGCCGCTTTCGCGCGCGTCGCTTTACGCCCAGGGGGAGGACCTGCACGTTGCGGTCTGGCCCGGCAGCGTCGACAACACGCGCGACATCACGCGTTTCATCGCCCTCGAATCGCGCTCCTATGTCCTGTCGGTCTCGGGCCTGATGGACCGCGGCGGCATCGGCGCGGGCAAGCCCTGGCGCGAAACCTTCACCGCCTCGAGTCCCGAGGTACTGGCCAACGGAGGCTCGTGCGTGGCGGGGCCGGATGGCGAATGGGTGGTGGCTCCCGCGGCGGGCGAGGAAAAACTGATCGTGGTCGCGCTCGAACACCGCCGTGTAGCCGAGGAGCGGCATAACTTCGACCCGGCCGGGCACTACTCCCGTCCCGACGTGACCAGGCTGGAAGTCAATCGCGAGCGGCAGGGCCTGGCGACGTTCAACGACTGTTGAGGGCGCAGCGCCGGGGATGTGAAGGCAGTTTCTCTCCGGTGGATCGTGGAATGCTTGGGCGCGCCATCGGCAGCGTCAAGCGGCGATGCTGGACGACCCAACCTGTTCGCAACGCACGCGCGACAAGGTCCGTTTCATCCTGTATGGCGGCTATGATCGCTAGCCGGCGAGCGCTACTTACGAAGCTTGGATTCCGCGGAGGAACGATTGCAGCGCCGGCGCCATATCGGCCAGCAGCCCGAGATTCTTCCCAGGCGTCAGGTCCGAGATCGCGTACACGAGATAGTCGCGGCTTTCGAAGGCAGCCAACTGAAAACGCTGCACGCCGTCCGTGTACAGGGGCACACCGGAACGCGTGAGCGCGGGCAGGAGCCTCGCGCCGGAGAGCGATTCGCCATCTTCCTTGCGGACAAAGATCACGGAGAGAAGCTGGGTATCCTTGTTGAATGTCAGGTGAACGAAGCGACGGCCGTGAAGACGGCACTCGTGGGCGATCACCAGTGCCATGTCGCCGCCGACGCTCTGTTCGATCGCCGGTTCCACCCGGTCGAACGGGGCGGGTAGCGCGAGCATTGCGGCGGGAAGGCCCTCCGGCGGATAGGTGCGGGAGACGGCGCAGCGAACGTGATTTTCCAGGGCGGCGCGCATGAGCGGGCCCGGCTTCGATTCCACGAACCGGTAGCTGAGCCAGGAGCCCACGCAAACGGCGAGCGCGGCGGCAATGGCCATCAGATGGCGGCTCCAGTTGGCGGCTTCGTTCTGGCCGCGCAGGGTGACGCGGATCCGGTCTTCGAGGCCCGCCGGAATGCGAACCTCGCGGACCGCGAGGCGCAGCCGTTCGCGGGCGGCGCGGCGGGCTTCCGCCTCTGCGGCGCAGGCGGCGCAGGTGCGGAGATGGCCGTCGATCTCGAGGCCGGCTCCGGTCTCCAACTCGCCATCGACGTAGGCGTCGAGCCTGGCCATCACCTGCCGGCAAGCCTGTTCGTCAAATCGTAATTCAGTCATCTTGATTCGTCCTGTTTCCCGATTCCGTAAGAACGCGCCACGTCCGCGAGGCGCTTGCGCAGCAATCCCCGCCCGCGACTGAGGCGCGACATCACCGTGCCGATGGGAATCGACAGGATCTGCGCGACCTCTTTGTACGCGAATTCCTCCACGTCCACCAGCAGCACCACCGAGCGGAACTCGGAGGGAATCTCATCGAGCGCCCGGAGGATCTGCTCGTCGGTCACGTTTTCGGCTATGGCCGCGGGCGCCACCAGGCTGGCTTCGAGAAACTCCTCCGTCTCCTTCAGCAACGGAAAGCGGAACCACTTGCGGCGATGGTGGCTGACGCAGTGGAACAGAATCTTATAGAGCCAGGCCCGGCAGTTGGTGCCCGCCTCGAAGCGCCCGAACGACCGCCACGCCTGGAGGTAGACCTCTTGAAGCACGTCCTCCGCGTTGCCCCGCTCGCCGGTCATGCGCAGGGCGGTGCGGAACAGATCGTTCAGGTGCGGCATGGCTTCGCTTTCAAAGCGGGCTGCAGCATCGTCATTGCCCTGGCACCCGACGACGGCGGGAGGGGCGCTCCCGGTCCAGGCTATCGTTCTGTCCGGAACTTCCATACAAGCGTAGAGGTTTCGGTGGGGACGATTTATTCCCGCGGGCGAGCGCCGGGCAGCGCCGACACAGGGAATAATTCACCGGGGACCGCGGATTTCCCTGACAGAATGCAGACCCAAAAAATCACCCGGCAGGCGGCATTGACCCAGATGAACGTGCGGTGGCTCCGTCAGGCGCTTTCGCTGCTCTCCCGGCTGGACGACACGGAATGTGCACGGTGAGTTGGGTACACGAGGGGAGCGGGTACCACCTGCTTTGCAACCGCGACGAGAAACGGACGCGCGGCGCGGGCGTGGGCCCGCGGATCGGGGAACGGGGCGGCGTGCGCTTCGTCGCGCCGGCGGACAGCGACCACGGGGGCACCTGGCTTGCTGCCAACGAATTCGGAATCTCGCTGTGCCTGCTGAACGGCGCGGCGGCGGGTCCACGGGCCGCGACGCGAAGCCGGGGATTGCCGATGCGCGATCTGATCGGGGCCGGGACGCTCGATGACGCCGCGCTCTGTCTGACGCGACTGGACCTCGCGCGGTATGCGCCGTTCACACTGCTCTTTCTTGCGCCCGGCGCGCGCACGGCGGTGGCGGCCTGGAACGGCTGTACGCTCGAATGGGCGCCGGACGCGGAGGCTGCGAGGCCGCTGACCTCGTCTTCATTCGACGCCGAAGGGGTAAAGCGGACGCGGCTCGAGGAGTTTGCGCGGCGCGTGCCGGATGCGGACCGCGTGCTCCCGGCGGACCTGTACTGGTTCCACGCGAGCCACGGCGCGGGGCCGGACGCATACTGGCCGTGCATGCACCGGGCGGACGCCGAGACGGTGAGCTTCAGCTGGGTGGTGGTTACGGAGGCGGAGATCCGCTTCTTGTACTCGCCCGCCGCGCTGTGCCGTCCCGTGCCGGGCGAGCAGCAGGTCCTGGCGCGGGCCGCCTGATTTTTCGGAGGGGGTTGAATGGGTCAATTTCTGTTTCTTGCGGCTGCCACTCTGGTCAGCGAAGACCTTACCTGTATCGCCGCGGGGGCGCTGGTGGCGGCGGGAACGATGAGCCTCGCGGAGGGAATCCTCGCGTGCACGCTGGGCATCTTTTGCGGCGATATGCTGCTTTACCTTGCCGGCCGTTGCTTCGGGCGGGCGGCGATGCGGTGGCGGCCGCTCGGCAGGATGTTGACGGCGGAAAAGGTGGAGCGGGCATCGGCATGGCTGTCGGCGCGGGGCGCGCGGGTGGTGCTCGCCAGCCGGTTTACGCCGGGGCTGCGGCTGCCGACTTACCTTGCGGCAGGGCTGCTGAAGACGCGCTTCTGGACCTTCGCCGGCTATTTCCTGCTGGCGGCGGCCGTGTGGACGCCGCTGCTGGTGGGCGGAACGGCGCTGGCCGGCGATGGCCTGCTGCGCGCGGCGCTGGGGGCGGGCAAGTGGGGGTGGCGCTGGTCAGCCTGCGGCGCAGTCCGGCATGGCGGCGCCTGGTGCGGTGGGAGTTCTGGCCGCCGTGGCTCGCGTACCTGCCGGTGATTCCGTGGATCCTTTACTTAGGCATCAGGCACAGGTCGCTGACGCTGTTCACGGCGGCGAACCCGGGGATTCCGACAGGCGGATTCGCGGGCGAGTCGAAGGCGGAGATTCTGCGGCATCTGGCGTGCGTCCCGGAGTACACGGTGGTTCCGGCATCCCTGCCGGCGGCGGAACGAGTCAAGGCCGCCGCCGAATTTACCGCGCGCGCGGGGCTGGCCTATCCGCTGGTGCTGAAACCGGACGCGGGGGAACGGGGCAACGGCGTCGCGATCGCCCGTTCGGAAGCGGACGCCGCGGCTTACCTGAGCGCCGCCACGCGAGACACGATCGTGCAGCGGTATGCGGGCGGACTCGAGTTCGGCGTGTTCTATTACCGGATACCAGGGGAGCCGGAAGGGCGGATTTTTTCGATCACGGAGAAGCGTTTTCCGGCGGTGCGAGGCGACGGGCGCAGCACGATTGCGGAGTTGATCGGCAGGGATCGGAGGGCGTCGCTGCTGGCGGAGACGTATATCGCGCGGCTTCGCCGGGGCGCAGCGGAAGTTCCGGCGCGCGGGGAAGAGGTCGAGATCGCGGAAATCGGGTCGCACTGCAAGGGCGCCATTTTTCTGGATGCGGGGTACCTGGAGACGGAGGAATTGCGGCGGTCGATCGACGGGATTGCGAAGGGCCACCCGGGCTTCTATTTCGGGCGGTTCGACGTACGCGCGGATTCGGTGGCGGAGTTTCGCGCCGGGCGGGTCGCGGTGCTCGAGTTGAACGGCGTCTCGGCGGAAGCGACGCACATTTACGATCCGGCGGTCCGGCTGCGGGAGGCGTATCGCGTCATGTTCCGGCAATGGCGGCTGGCGTTCGAGATCGGGGCGAAGAACCGGGAGGCGGGGGCGAGGCCGGCGCCGCTGCTCGCGCTGGCGAGGGCGGCGGCCGGACGGGGCTGAAACGGGTTATTTGACCGGAGAAGGGAGCCGTCCTTCGCGGTCGGCCTTGCGAAGGAGGGCGGCTTTGATACGCTCGTCCAGCGCATTGGCGGCTTCCTCGTCGCCCATTTGGCGCAGCAGTTTCGACTGAATGCGGAGGAGGGGGTCCATCGCCTCGTCGTCCACTTTGCAGTCGTCGCCGATGCGGATGGCGCGGGTGTAGAGCTCCCGGGATTTGTCGAGCTTGGCCTGCATGAGGGCGATGCGGCCGGTCTGGTTGAAGCTGGACATCAGCAGGTTGGTGCGCAGGGTGAGTGAGCGCTGGACGAGGGGTTCGGCCTCGGCGTAGCGCTGCTGGAAGGCGTAGAACTCGGCGGTTTTATCGAGAGTCAGGGCGACCATGGGGTGTTCGGGGCCGGCGCTGGCTTCCCACAGCCCCAGCAGGCGCTTATAGTAAGGCTCGGCTTCGGCGAATTTCTTTTGGCCGAACAGAACGTAGGCGAGCGAATCCACGGTAGAGATGAGTTCGGAGGAGTTGGGGCCGTAGGCCACCTCGCGAATGCGCATGGCGCGGAGGAGGAGGGCTTCGGCTTCGGGATATTCGGCGTCGTCGCGGTGAAGGCCGGCGAGGGCGTCGAGGGGGGCGAGTTCCTGGATTCCTTCGGACGGTGCGGCTTCCCGCCAGAGGTCCATGACGCGCAGCAGCGTCTCTTTGCCGGTCTTGCGATCGCCCGCTTCGATTTTGAAGGAGGCGAGCCGGGTGAGGTCTTTGGCAAAATCGTCGCGGGCGGCCTGGGACTCTTCGTCGAGCTTGACGGCCGAAGCGAGGAGCGCGAGCGCTTCCTCGCGGTTTCCGGTGGCGCGGGCGGCGGCGGAAAGGAGGCGCAGGCATTCGAGCTTCGCCGGCTCCTGTCCGGGCTGCTGTTCGACATCGGCGAACGCCTTGCGCAGGCTATCGAGGGCCTGGGTGTATTCGCCATGCGCCAGATCGAGGCGCGCTTTCTGAATGATGGAGGACCACTCCTCCTGCGGTGAGGCGGCCGCCACGCGCGCCGCCAACACCACTGCGATGCCTAACCCACCAAGTCTCATTCGATCCGACGATAGCGCAAGGCGAGATTCGCGGCAATCGACGGAATGCCCGCGAGCAATATAGTAGACCCTCTACAGAATAAAGGGTAGACTGGCTACACAATGCGAAACGTACCGGTTTCCCGCGTCGCGCTTCTTCAGGGCACGCTCGAGGTGGTTATTCTGCGAACGTTGCTTGCCGGTCCCAATCACGGCCACGCGATCGCCAAATACATTCAGAGGACCTCGGAAGATCTGCTCCAGGTGGAAACCGGGTCGCTGTACCCCGCGCTGCATCGCCTGGAAGCAAAGGGGTGGGTGGCCGCTTCGTGGCAGATTTCGGATAAGGGCAAGCGCGCCCGCTACTACCGCCTCACGCCACTCGGGCGCAAGCATCTGGCGACCGAACGCTCTAACTGGGAGGCATTCTCCCGCGCCATGCGGCTTCTTTTGAAGCCTCTCGATCAGGAGGGGCAATGATCCCGTTCTTTCGCAAACTGTCGTGGTTGCGGCAGCGCGGCCGGAGAGAATCCGAACTGCGCGAGGAACTCGAGCACCATCTGGAAGAGGAAGCGGAGCAGCGTCAAGCGGAAGGACTGCCGAAGGCCGCGGCGCGGCGGGCGGCGTGCGTCGACCTCGGGAATTTCACGGCCGTGCAGGAAAATACACGAGAAGCCTGGGGTTGGCCTCTCGCGGAGCAGTTCGTCCAGGACATGCGATACGCGGCGCGAAGCATGGGGGCCAATCGCCTGTTCACGGCGACGGCGGTGATTTCGCTGGCGCTGGGCATCGGCGCGAACACGGCGCTGTACAGTTTCGTAGAGTCGATGTTGCTGCGCCCGTTGCCGGCGGCGGATCCCGAATCGCTGGTGCTGATGAAGTGGCGGGCGCCGGTGTTTCCGCCGGTCGTCAAAGGCTTCTCCATGGTGGGCACGATGACCAACAGGGCCGATTCGGGGACCATGAGCAGCGTCTTCCCGTACCCCGCTCTCCGCGTATTCCAGAGCAACCCGGGGATCCTGGCCAGCATGTTCTGCTACACCCAGGCCGCGGGGCTCAACGTCACGATCCGGGAGCAGACCGAAGTCCTCGACGGCCAGTATGTTTCCGGCGAGTACTTTCCCGGAATGGGAGTGGTTCCGGAGGCCGGACGCCTGCTTGTTCCAGGCGACGACCGGCCGGGGGCCGCGGCGGTTGTGGTTCTGAACTACCGGTACAGCGGGCAGCGGTTCGGAGAAGCCGCCCGAGGGCTTGGCGAGACCATCCGCATCAACGATAAGCCGTTCATGGTGGTCGGGGTTGCGCCGCGGGGCTTCTTCGGAGCCGATCCGGCAGCGGCGCCGGATGTATGGCTGCCGATGCATGCCAACCTGCTGCTGGATGCGGGCGCCACGAATGCCGGCGCGAAGTTCCTGGACCGCAATTTCTACTGGACGGTGATGATGGGCCGTCTCCGGCCGGGCGTGAGTGTGGCGCAGGCGCAAGCCACCTTGGAGCCCCAGTTCCGGCGGTTCGTGGAAGCTTCCGCGACGAGCAGCGCCGAGTTGGAGCCTCTCCCGCGGCTGATGGTGACCAACGGCGCAACCGGGATGGACAGCCTGTCGCAGTCGTATTCGCGGCCGCTGTTCGTCATGGTGGCGATGGCCGGGCTGATCCTGCTGATTGCGTGCGCGAATATCTCGAATCTGCTGTTGGGAAGGGCCATGGCGCGGAGGCGCGAAGTGGCGGTGCGGCTCAGCCTGGGCGCGGGCCGGATGCGCATTGTCCGTCAACTGCTGACCGAGAGTATTCTGCTGGCCTGCGTGGGCGGTGCGCTAGGGCTGCCTGTCGCCTTTTCGGGCATCCGCTTTCTGACCGTGCTGCTGGGCGCAGGGCAACCGAACTTCACGCTGCGCGCCGAATTGAACTGGCACGTCCTGTCGGTGGCCTTCGCACTATCGGTGTTTACCGGCCTGCTGTTCGGTCTCGCGCCGGCGCTTCAGGCCACGCGCGGAGCCCTGATCCCTGCGTTGAAAGAACTCCGGAATGCGCGATATCCGCTTGGCCGCCTCCACATGGGCCGATTCCTCCTGGCGGGGCAGATCGCTCTCTCGCTCCTTCTGCTGGTGGCCGCCGGTCTGTTCGGGCGGACGCTGACGAACCTGCACTCGATAGACCTTGGCTTCCATCCGGAGAACGTCCTGCTGTTCTCGCTGAAGCCGCCGGCGGCATACGAGGGGGCCGCTCTGAAACGGGTATACCGCGAGGTGCGCGAGGGGCTCGAGCGGATTCCCGGCGTGCAAGGAGCCAGCCTGTCGAATGCGCCCCTGCTCTCGGGCTCGGGGAGCCTGACCACGGCGGCGCAAGTGGTGGGCGCCGCCCAGCCGCCAAGGGGACCCGCGAACCTGGTGGGGATCTTCAGGGCCGGACCGGAGTTTTTCCGGACGATGCGCATTCCGATCCTGGCCGGCCGCGAGTTCGAGCCAAGGGATGACGACGGCAGTGTTCCGCCGGTGATCGTCAATCGGCGGTTTGCCCGCCTGTTCGGTCTGGAGGATCCGATCGGCCGCATCGTGAATTTGAAGCCGCGCAGTTATCGGATCGTCGGAGTGGTGGGGGACGCCCTGTTCATGGCGCTCAAGGAGGAACGGCATCCGATGCTGTATTTTCCGCTCACCAGCCAGCCGCCGCGCCAGGTCACGTTTGCGGTGCGCGCCCTCGCGAATCCACTCGAGCACGCCCATGCGGTGCGGGAGATCGTGCGCCGGGTCGATTCGCGGCTGGCGCCGGCGGGTCTGGAGACTTACTCCACGCGGATCGACCGCGCGATCGGCCAGGAGGTCACGCTTGCCCGGCTGTCCACGGCGTTTGGATGCCTGGCGCCGATCGTCGCTTGCGTCGGCCTGTATGGCACTGCTGCCTTTCACGTCTCGCGGAGGACAAACGAGATCGGAATCCGCACGGCGCTGGGAGCGCAGCGCCGCGGAATCGTCTGGCTGGTGCTGCGCGAGGTCTTCCTGCTGGGCGTTATCGGGCTGGCGGTGGGTGTGGCCGCCGCACTTTCCGGAGGGCGGTACCTGGCGGTTTTCCTGTATGGAATCCGGCCGAACGATCCATTGGTACTGTCGGCATGCGCGGTGATGCTGCTGGGGGCAGTCTTGGTCGCAGGATATCTCCCGGCGCGGCGCGCAGCGAGCATCGATCCGACGATGGCTCTGCGGCATGAATAGTCTCCGGAATAGCGCAAACGCGGTCAAGCGCGCTGCGGCGCGGGGGAGTAACATCGACTCGTTGCCATGAGAGTTGCCATGAAACCGGCCACACGGGCCGAATACCACGAGCGAATTCTGCGGGTGTTGCTGCATATCCAGGCGAACCTGGACCGGCCGCTGGAACTTCAGGACCTGGCGCGGATCGCCTGTTTTTCGCCCTATCATTTTCATCGAATTTTTCGCGGAATGGTGGGCGAACCGGTGCACGAGCATGTACGCCGGCTGCGTCTAGAAAGGGCGGCCGGCCGGCTGAAACTGCAGGACGAAGCTGTCACCGACGTCGCGTTGGACGCCGGATATGAGTCTCACGAAGCGTTTACGAGGGCCTTTCACGCCATGTTTGAAACTTCTCCATCCGAGTTCCGGGCGAGCCGCCGCGCCGCGCCCGACAGTCCTTCCGGTGTGCACTACAGCGATGCCTCCGGCTACCACACACCCGAGTACGGCAATTTGCCGCCGGTGGAGGTTGTCACGCTTCCGCCGCAACGAATCCTGTTTTTGCGCCACGTGGGGGCTTACGACGAGGTGGGCGCCACTTGGTCCAAGCTAGGCGCGTGGGCGGGCCGGCGGGGCCTGATCGGGCCGGCGACGCGGTTTATCGGCATTTCGTGGGACGATCCGGACGTCACGCCGGGAGACAAACTGCGCTACGACGCAGCGATTACTTTGACGCGGCCGGTTGAACCGGAAGGCGAGTTCGGGGTGACCGAACTGGCGGCGGGCGAATACGCCACCATCCGGCACACGGGGCCCTACGCGACCCTGAGCCGTTCCTACCAGATGCTGCTGGGCGTGTGGCTTCCGCAGAGCGGCAGGGAGTTGCGGGAGGCGCCGTGTTTCGAGGTGTACCTGAATTCGCCGCAGACGACGCGGCCGGAGGACCTGATTACGGCGATCCACGCGCCGGTGGGCGGGGAACCGCGCTAAGGCGAAGCCGAGGGTGAAATCAGGCGGAATTCCGGCGATCCGGCGCGCGCCGATCTTGGCTCCACGATAAAGTGGTGTTAAACTCCTGAATAGGGCCGACCGGCCCGAGAGAAGCGAACCAACCGGTTCAGGAGACATCATGATAAAGAAAGTAGTTCTCATACTTGCAGTTCTGGCACTGGCCGTCGTCGCCATGGCGGGAACATTTCCCGGTGGGGGTCCGACCTACCGCGTGACGCTGACTAAGGCCGCGATGGTAAACGGCACGGAACTGAAGCCGGGCGAATACAAACTGAACGTCGTATCGGACAAGATGACGCTATCGAGCGCGAAGCAGTCGGTTGAAGTCGGTGTGAAAATGGAGAACGCCGAAGAGAAGTTCCAGCACACGGCGATCCGCTACACCGAGGAAAACGGCAAGGCTGTGATTTCCGAGATCCGGGTAGGGGGAACCAAGACCAAGCTGATTTTCAACCGGTAAGACAGTCGATTCGAGCCGGCAGAGCCGCGAGCGGTCGATAGATCGCCCGCGGCTCTTTGATTTTAGGTACCACTGATCTAGTACCACCAGTGGGGATGAAAAGCGTTTCAGCATGTTAGCCTGTTAAGCGTTGTTTTACGTTTGTTGGCTTCCCAAACGAATCGGAACCCCTGTATGATACTGCCGCATTCGCAACTGCAATCGCTGCTGATTGCCATTCTGGGAATGGTGTGCCTTGCGCTATGGGCACACATCTATAAATTCTCCGGCCGGTGGCGCTTCGAACTGTTTTACATCGACTTCTCGGTTGGCTTCGCGGTGGCGGGCCTGATTTACGCATTTACGGTGGGCAGTCTCGGTTTTGACAGTTTTTCTTTTGTGGATGACCTGCGACACGCCGATTCCCGGAGTGTGTTATCCGCACTGGCGGCGGGAGTTCTCCTGAACCTGGGAACGGTGTTGCTGACCGCGGCGCTTTCTGTGTCGGGCATCGCAGTTGCTTTCACGACGAGCACCGCCGTGGCAGTTGGGGTGAGCGCAATGATTGTGCTCGTGAGGCAGCAACCAAACAGGACCTCATGGCTGCTCGGGAGCATCGTGCTGGTGCTGATTGCGGCAGGGACGATTGGTATGGCGTACGCCCGGTTCGTGCGGCACCGGCGCAAGTCGATTCCTAAAGACGCCAAGGGCCGGCCCGCCTACCGGCTTTCGGTACTCAAACCGGTGCTTCTGTGCGCGACCTCCGGACCCCTTCTGGCGCTTACCTATGCATTCCTGGGGCGGGCGCGGTATCCGGAAGTCGGCTTGGGGCCGTACGCGCTGATCGGGCTAGTGAGTGCGGCCGTGATGGCCTCGACGGTCGTCTACAGCCTGGTGTTCATGAACCTTCCGGTGGAAGGCGAGCCCGTGGACATTTTCGACTACGTGAAGTCCAAGCTGCGGAATCACCTGTTCGGGTTTCTGGCGGGGGCGACCTGGTGCTCGGGCCTGCTGGGGCTGCTGGTGGCATCGGACGGGTCGGGAGAATTTCCGATCAACCGTTTTATGTTCACCTTCCTCGCCTGGTGCGGACCGATGCTGGCCGCGGTGCTGGCCGTGGTTTTCCGGAATGAATTTGCGGGCGGAGCGGGCAAACTGCGACTTGTGACGGCGCTATCGATTCTGCTGCTGACGGGGGCGATCCTGCTCTACGCGATGGGCGCGCGCGCGCCGGCTGCCTGATCAGGCGGGCAATGCCTCCATTCCCATCTTGACGAACCAGGGAGTGGCGGAGCCGATGGCCTGGTTGACGGCATTGATATTTTTTACTCCATCGCGTTCCAGCCAGTCCTCGAGCGCGCTCGCGCCCTGGCGGGCATACACCGGGATGCCTTCCTTCCAGGTGGCGCGCCCGCAGAGCACGCCGGAGAAATCGGTACCGGCCTCGGCGGCCATGCGCAGGGACTCGGTGAACTGGGCATTGCCGACACCGGCGCTGAGATAGATAAAAGGCTTGCGCGCGACCTGGGCGGCTTCGCGGAAATGGCGCAGCGCCTCCTCCCGGGTGTAGACCTTCTGGCCGCGGAACACGCTGGAGCCTTCGACGTACTCGGCATTGACGGGCACTTCGACCTTGAGGATGTCCACGTTGTACTGGGGCTTGGAAAACTCCTCCATGCTGCGGCGGACGATTTCGGGTTTCACTTTGGCATACTCCGGTCCTTTTTCGTCGCCGCCGCGGGGGTCGTATCCGACGAACTCGAGGAAGAACGGAATTTGCCAGGCCTCGCATTCGGCGCCGATACGTTCGATGAAGGCGTGCTTCACCTCGTTGATGCCGTGCTCGTCGAAGGGCGTGTAGTAGATCAGAATTTTGACGGCGTCGGCGCCCCAATCGAGCAGGCGTTTCACCGAGACATGGGGAAGAAGGTCCGGGAGGCGGCCGGGGCGGGTATTGTCGTAGCCGCTCATTTCGTATGCCAGCAAAAGACCGGCGTTGCGGCTGCGGGTGCGCGCCGCGGGAAGTCCGAATTCGGGATCGAGCAGGATGGCGGTGGCATGTGGGGTGAGGACGCGGCTGACGGCGGATTTGAACTCGCTCATCATTTCCGGCGTGATTTCCTTCACATCGACACCGCGTGCCACGGCGAGCGACTTCTGCAAACTGCCGCGCTGATCCATTGCGGCTGCCGCAATAATGCCCCGTTCATTCGACAGGGCTTTCATCCGCTTCAGTTTTCCCTCGGAGATTCGCATGGGATCCATTATCCCGCGATCACAGGCGCACCGGCTTGCCGTAGCCGGTCATCTCGAGATAGCCGGCGCCGCGGGAAGTGCCGGAGTAGGAGACCGCACCCTCCCAGTAGGTGGGTCCCGCCTGGTCTTCGGAGACCAGTTCCTGGGCGGGGATGGCGGCGGAACATTCGAGGTCCACGCCGCGCGAGGGCACGCGGACGCGCCACTTGACGGGGTAACGGGCGCCGGTTTGCGGGCTGGTCCAGAACTGAAGCGGTTGCAGGGTGAAGTCCTGGCGGCGGAGGTGGAGGGCGCGGCCGTCGGGGCCGATGAACGTTCCGGATGAGTAGGGATCGATGGAGCCGTCGAGGCGGCGAAGTTGGAAGATCATCAGGTCCACGCCGTTTTCGAGCTGCGCGCTGAACCAGTCCCAGCCGCGCTGGTAGCTTTCGAGCTGGTGCGTGAACCACTCGTGATCCATCCAGGCGGCGCCGGTGACCTCATCGCCATTGAGCGTGCCCTGGACTGCCAGCCGGGGCAACGAAACGTAATAGGAAGCCTTGCCTGGGCCTTCGGCTTTTTGGCTGATGCCGTTTTCACCGTGAATGACGGGCGGTTTTTGGGGGGTGAGGCGCAACGCGAAACGGATGCCTTCGGCGACTGCGGTGAGGGTCTGGACATCGGTGCCGGCGTCCCAGGAGGCGGCCCAGTTTCCGTTCCAGATGCGGCGGGCGTCGAACGAAACGCCCGCGATGCCGGGCCCGGCGCGGTTCAGCCGCTTGTAATACCGGAAGCGGCCCGCATCGACATCGGTGAGGGCGAGGTGGGCGAGGTAGAGATCGTCAACGCGCCAGACGGAGGGATTGTCGCGGTTTTCGGCGTCCTGCCCCTGGCGGAAGAACACGAGCTCGAATCCGTAGCGGCGGCCGGAGGCGGTGTGCAGGTTGCCGGTGTAATACCACCACTCGGTGCGGAAATCGGGGTGGTCGAAATGATCCCGGGGAAACTGAAACCGGTACCCGGGGAGAGCCTGGCGGTAAGGCGGCGCGGAGGCGAACAGCGAAGCCGCGGCCAGCCAGAGGAAGAGACGGCGCATCCTCTACCAGGGTATCGTCAGTTCGCGCAGGACGGGCGGGAAGTCTCGCGGACGGTGCGGGCGCCTGCCTCCTTAACGAATTGGGCGGCCGAAGGGGCCATGGCGAAGGGCGCGATGCGCATGAGGTATTGAAACGCGGACAGGAAGCGCTCCTGGTCAGCCAGCGGCAGGGTATCGCCGTTTTGGAAGGCGGCGCGGAGGCGCTGTTCGAGCCAGGGCGACAGCATTTCGATACGGCCGACGAAGACGCGGGCGGTGGTTTCGGGCCGGGGGAAATTTCGAGCGGCAGGGCAGCATCGACGAGCGGTCGCGGAACCAGGTAGAAGACGCGGGTGCCTTCCTCAAACCAACTGTCGCGCCAGGTTGCGACCATGGCCCGTGCTTCGCGGAGGTACAGGCCCTGGCCGGTGAGGGCGTCGATCAGGGCGGCTTCCAGATTGGGTGCGGGCGCGGGCGGGTCCACGACCACTGTTTCCGAGAGATTCGCGATGGCGCGGAAGGCGGTTTGGCCGTCGTGGTTGTCGAAGACGAGGACGAGCGGAACGGGGAACGCCGAGGCGTTGGCGATCTCGATGCGCCCCGCGGAGGTGAAGCGGGGGCGGAGCGGGACGGGGAAATAGCCGGCGCCGCGATAGAACAGGAGCTTTTCGGATTGGGAGCCCACGCGAAGAGGCGCGGCGCCGGTTTCGCGGGCGGCATAGTAGTGGCTGGTGGCAGAGCCTGTGGGCAATTCGGGATCGGTGCCGGGCAGAATCTCGACCGGATCCCAGGCGAGCCGGTTTCCTTCGCCGGCGGCCTGCGGGTACCATTCCGTGAATGTGCCTTCGGGTAGGCAACCTTGACCGAGGCGGCGGCGGGGCGCGGCGAATAGAAGTAGATGACGGGAGTCTCCATGCGGACGATGGTTGAAAGGGCGCTCTTGATGGCGCGGCCGGAGCGCACCACAAAGCAGGGCAGGTCTCCGGGATCGGAATTCGCGTTCCAGATGACGGGCGCGCCGTTTCGGTCCGCGACGGAGGTGAACGTGCCCCATTCGTGAACCAGGACTCCGGCGGGCGGAATGGTTTCGGCGGAAAAAGACGCAAACGCCACCAGCGGCAGCGCCAGTTTGAAAATCTGCACCGGTTACCCCTCCCAGGGTTGCCCGTATGACGGCGGGTCTGCGCGGAACGTTAACCGGGCGCCGAGACCCTATAATGAAGCTTATGTTCTTTCGCAGAGAGCGCCCGAAAACCTACACGACGTCCGAGCGCCTGGATCAGCTCCGCGCGGCCGGTTTCGTCGTGACGGCAACCGACGGGGCCGTTCGCATCAGCCGCGGCGACCTGGCGGTGGACATGAAGGACGCGGGCGGCGAACTGCGAAGTGTCGGGCGTGCCGGCGTGAAAATGGGCAACGAGATCGCGGTGCTGGTGGATGGCGGCTACCAAAAGTTCTTCAGCACGCCTTCGGGGCGGAAGCGGCCCGCGCTGGCGGCGGAACTCAAGGCGCTGCACGATTTCGAAGAGGACCTCAAAGAGGCGCTGGGCCGAACCAGCCTGTACAACGAATCGCTGGGAACGGTTTCGACGCTGTACCTGTACGATCGCGTGAAAGACCGCGACCGGGGCGTTCCGAAGCGCATCTGGGAATAGCGGCACGGACGCGCGCGCAGGGTTATTTTTTGACCGGCGGCGCCTGTTTGCGGACCTGCTCGAAATACTGCTGAACGTAACCCTGGAGAGCGACGGGGATTTCGTCCCGGTTGATCTCGGCCCCGGCCTGCGTGTGCTGCGCGCCGCGCTGGGCGTAGGGGGTATGCAGGGTCTGCTTGGTGGACTGCACCTCGACGGTTGCTTCGCCGGAAAGCGTGGCGGTGCGCTTGCCGATGATTTCGCTGATCTTGCCCATAGCGGCGAGCTGCTCGGCCAGCTTGATGCTCTTATCGCCCTCCTGGCTGCCCATTCCGCTGCCCGGCTGTTTGTTGGTCTGCGGTGAATCGCTCTTGCTGGCGCTCTTGCCGTCGGAATCCTGCGAGCTCTTGGATTCCTCGCCGGATTCGCCTTCCTGGCCTTCGGACTGCTGGCCGGCGCCCTGCTGCTGCTGGCCGTCTTTCGAAGCCTGCTGCTTCTTGCCGGGCTGATTCTTCTGCTGTCCACCCTGGTCGGAAGCCTGTTGCTGGCCGCCCTGCTGAGGCTTGATCTTGGAGAGCAGGTTCTGCATGGCATCCTTGATCTTGCTGAGCAGGCTGGAATTTTCGTTGGAGTTACTGCCCTCCGGTTTGGCGGAGCCATCTTTCGGCGAATCGCCCTTGGCGTTGCCGGGAGTGCCCGGGTTGCCTTCCGGCTCGCCATCTTCGGAATCCTCGGACTCCTGCCCTTCCACATTGATAGGCTTGACGTCGGGACTGTTCTCGAGGCCGTTTTTCTTGCCGTCCTGTTTATTGGCGGCGGCCGGCATTTCGGTCTGGCCCTCGGGTTCCTGCGATTCGGCTTCCGGGTCGCGCTCGGTGGCGGAGCGATCTTCGGCCTTGGCTCCGTCTTCGGCGTCTTCGTTCTGGCCGGGTTGGGGCGGGCGCACGCGCGGGTTGTTTTTAGCGACGTCGGATTTGAGCGGGTAGCCGAGGCGCTGCTGGATCATGCGTGCGAGAGGCGTGCGCAGGTCGAGACGGCGGGTGAGGCCGTAGCGCAAACCGAAGAGGCTGGATGCGACGAGCAGAAGGCCCGCCATGATATAGGCCGCGCGCGGCACGCGGTAAGGGATCGCCAGGCGGAGATCGACGGTGCGGGATACCTGCTCGGCTTTGGCCTGCTGCGCGGCGCAGATTCCGGCTCGCACGCTATCGGCCGGCGGGTGCGCGCGGAAGAAGACGGCGGTGGAGATGGCGTCGTACAGCCCCATGCGGCGATCGACGATCTGGGCGGTGGAATAGGCCGAGGGCAGGCGGCGCCGGGCCAGTACGAATCCGGCGATTGCGGCGGCAAGCGGCAGCGCGGCGAGCAACTGCCAGTTCAGGATTTCGGTGCCCAGTAACAAGAGCAGAATGAAGACGAGCAGGGCAACGCTGCCCGTGTTGGCGCCCTGGGACAACAATTCGTTTCGAAACAGCCGCCGTCTAGCCCTTTGAACCAACTCGAACACAATCCTCCCCTGTGCGGATGCGCACACTCTCCCGCGATATCTCAGGCCCGTCCCGCCGAAGCGGGAATTCGTCCTAATATTATCATTTTTAAGCGGAAGCCCGTTCGGCCCGCACATTCCTACGGGTTCAACCTTGCAAGCTACCCTCCGCAATGGACGTGCCATCGTACAATAGGTATGTACTCCCCCCTCGGAAGGATATCCGTTGAATCAACCCATCAAAGTTTTAATCGTGGATGACGAAGCCAGCCAGCGGAGCGGCATGGCAGCCATGGTATCGGCCTGGGGCATGACCCCGGAGACGGCAGGCGAAGGCAACGAGGCTCTCCTCAAGCTCGCAAGTTTTCCGGCGGACGTCATCATCACGGACCTCAACATGCCGGGCCTGGACGGCTTCGGTTTCCTGCAGCGCCTGCGCGATTCCGGCGAAATGCCGCCGACGGTCGTGCTCACGGCATTCGGCAATATTGAAACGGCCGTGAAGACGGTACACGAACTGGGTGCGTACTGGTTCTCTGGAAAAACCGATTCAGCCCGCAACCCTGGAAGTGCTGATCCGGCGCGCCGGGACGCACGCCGGGCTGCGCGTGGAGAAGCGAAACCTGGAGCGGCAACTAAGCTACAAGGGATCGCTCGGGGAACTGGTGGGGACTTCGTCCAAGATGCAGGAGATTTTTTCGCTGCTGCAGCAGGCGGGGCCCAGCAAAGCCTGCGTGCTGATCACCGGTGAGAGCGGCACGGGCAAAGAACTGGTGGCGCGCACGGTACACGCGCTGAGCCCGCGCCGGCAGGGTCCGTTTTTCGCGATCAATTGCGCGGCACTGCCGGAAACGCTGATCGAAAGCGAACTGTTCGGACACGAAAAAGGTTCGTTCACGGGCGCGTCCGAGCGGCGCGCGGGCTGCTTCGAAGTGGCGCAGCGCGGGACGCTGCTGCTGGACGAGATCGGCGAGATGCCGATGCAGACGCAGGCCAAACTGCTGCGCATTCTGGAGGACTCGAAGGTCCGGCGGCTGGGCGGCAAGACGGAGTTCGAAGTGGACGTGCGGGTGGTCGCGGCCACCAACAAGGTGCCCGAGGAGGCGGTTCGCGGGGGCCATCTTCGGGAGGATCTGTTTTACCGGCTGAATGTTTTTCACATTCATTTGCCGCCGCTGCGGGAGCGGCCCGAAGACATCGCGGCCATTGCCGAAGCGCTGATGGTAGACCTCAACCGCAAGCACGATTGCCGCGTATCGGACCTGGCGCCGGCGGTGCTCGAATCGCTGCAACGGCACAACTGGCCGGGCAACGTGCGCGAATTGCGCAACGTGCTGGAGCGTGCGGTAATTCTTTCCGGTGAAGGCACGGTGGAATTGAAACACCTGCCGGCGTTTTTACAGGGCCGGGCGCCGATGGCCCCGGGTCTGTCGATTCAGTCGGCGGCGGTTCCGGCGGCGCCTGCCTCCGACGAGCCGGAGGGTGTGAAGTTCCACATCGGCACGACCGTGGAAGAGGCGGAGAAGGGGCTGATTCTGCGCACGCTGGAACACACGCGCAACAACAAGACGCGCGCCGCCGAGATACTGGGCATCAGCCTGAAGACGCTGCACAACAAGCTGAAGGAATACGGAACGAAAGAGTTTGGCATCGGGGCATCGTAGGGGGCTGTCGGCTATCAGCTATCGGCTGTCGGCTATCGGCTTTTAGATTTGCGGCAACTCGATGGCGCTTTAGCTGACCGCCGATCGCCGATCGCCGACAGCTATCGGCTATTAGCGGCCTCCGTTCGATACGAAGATGGCTGCGGCAGGCGCGCTCGCGCCGCCTATCTTCAGCGACAACTGGGCGGAGTGGACCGCCGGCACATCGAATTCAGGCAACCGGACATTTATTTGCACCACCTCGTTCGCTGTTTGCGCGAGCGAGCCCGCATAAAGAATATCCGGGACCACAGTTGACGGACCGCTGTATACGACGCCCCGCCACAATAGATCCACGTCCATCGTGAGCTGGATGGGCAACAGGGGCCTGCCCTGCCCGGGAATGCCGGCGGCCCCATCCCGCAGCCCGTCCTGTGCTTCTCCCGCGCCCGAAACAAACAGCATCAGGACCGAGCCGGGCCGGACAGGATTCTGTTCCGAGTTGCGGCTGCCATCGCTGTTAAACGCGACCGCCACGCGGCCCAGGAAGCTGGTATCCGCCGGCGGCGCCTCTGTGAACCAGTTTGGCTGGGATGGAACCACCAGCAGATCGATCGCGGGCGCACAGCCCTCCGCGCACAACTGGACCCGTGCCGCGTCCACTACGCCCCACGGCACAACCGCGTTGACTTGCTGGTCGCTGACATAAAGCAGGGGTGCGGGCTTACCATCGATCAACACCCTGACTCCGCCCAACTCCAAGGGCAAACGCCCGTTGGAATCGAATGCGGCGGCCTGGCTCACGAGAGGTCCCAGCGCCGAGCCGTAAAAGCTCAAGAACTCTCCGGGTGCGACTCGATCGATCGCGCGCTGCCCGGTAGAACTGGCCACGTGAGTCACAGCAGGCGCGGGAGCCGGAGCCATCGCCCAGCGGTATAAGAACGGCGGGTCCACGTTTGCGATTGCCACGACCGAATCGCCCAACGGCACGGCCGTGTGGTCCGACCTGGTGTAAAGGTTACCGTACGCCTCCAGTTCGCCGGAGGGGCTGAGGCGGAACGCCACCGGCGGATTGGGCGAGAACATCGGCTTCAGTCCGGTGACGCGCCCATCGCTATCGGCCGAGATCGAGGTCACCGTAAACGGGATGGTGACGCGGTACATCGCGGCGCCGGTTGGGCCGATCGCCTCCACACTGGCGTTACCGCTGATGATCTGTGCCGAGACGGCCACGTACGCGCCACCTCGAGGATCGACCGCGAGCGAAATCACGCCAGGTGCGAAGGGCAGATACGTCGCATACAAAATCTGGCCTGCGGGGCTCACCCGGACCAGAAAAGCGCGTGATGCTTCCGTCGAGCAATCGGGGCACGCCGAATGCGCGGCGTTCGACGTCACCGGAAAATCGATTGCATTGGTGGTGCCGGCGACGTAGATCGTCCCGTCGCCGCCGACCGCTAGCGCCGCCGGCGCGGTGGATGCCTCACAGGCGACGGCGCCCGCACAGGCCGTTTTTTCCCCACCAAACCGGACCGTGAACTGTGGCGCGCCGGTTTCCGGTTCGATCGCCTCCACTACGGCGGCACCTGAGGCTACGCCGGCCACGATGCCTCTCCCGGCTCCATCCACCGCAATAGCGCGTGGCGCCGCGTCCAGAGGGGCTCGCCACGCCAGTTCTCCGGAGGCGCGGATCTTCGCCAGGGGTTTGCCCTCGTTACAGAGTATCCCGGCAACCCAAAGCTCTCCCTGATTGCCGACGGCGGCGAATTCTCCCGGGATACGGAAGTTCTCCCCGTGCGACTGGACTTGGCCGTCGTCCCGAAACACGGTGAAGGAGAAAGAGGGAATCTGCGAGAACTCGCTGCAATAGGAGAGACGACTGGCAAAAACCTGATGATCGGGGCTGGTCACCAGGATGTCACCGGCGACAGGATCGGAGATGGGAACGACATCGCTCAGTCCTGGACGAGCGGGTTGGGCGCAGGCGATCGCGGCAGCCAAAAGAATACCGGCGAACAACGAATTTGACACCTGAAAACCTCTAATTCGAGTGTACTCTCGCGCGGGCCTCGATCAACCGTTTGCGCCCGCCGGGGCTGAGGCGACAGGTCGTCCGACTAGAATGGAGAAAGTGAAAACTTTCGACATCGTAGGGGTCGGGCTGAATGCGACCGACACCCTGCTGGTGGTTCCCCATTTTCCGGCGTACGCGGGAAAAGTTCCGTACCTCGATGAGATTACTTCGCCGGGCGGGCAGGTGGCGAGCGCGATGGTGGCGTGCTCCCGCCTGGGGCTCCGCGCCAAATACATCGGGGCGGTGGGCGACGACGAACGGGGGCGTGTACAGATGGAGAGCCTGCGCGGCACCGGGATCAACCTCGATCATGTGCGGGTGCGGCGCAACTGCCCGAACCAGTCGGCGTATATCATCATCGATCGAAGCACAGGGGAGCGGACGGTTTTGTGGCGCCACGACGAGTGCTTACAACTCGACCCGGATGAAATCGCCGAAGAACAGATCGTGTGCGCGCGCATGCTGCATATCGACGGGCACAATACGGCGGCGGTGGGGCGCGCGGCGAGGATTGCGAGGGAGAACGGCATCCCCGTTTCGGTGGATGTCGATACGATTTACCACGGCTTCGACAAAGTGCTGCCGTACGTGGACTACCTGGTGGCGAGCTCGGAATTTCCCTCGGGCTGGACGGGCGTGACGGATCCGTTTCGCGCGCTGGAGGCGATTCAGAGCGAGTTCGGCATGAAGGTGGCGGCGATGACCCTGGGGGCGCACGGCTCGCTGGCGCGGATGAACGGAGTGTACTATTACTCGCCGGCATACGTGGTGAATTGCGTAGATACGACAGGTGCGGGAGACGTGTTTCACGGGGCCTTCTGTTATGCTGTTCTCAAGGAAATGGCGATGCACGACGCACTGGAGTTTGCAAACGCCATGGCCGCGCTGAACTGCACCGCGCTTGGCGCCCGCGGCGGCATTTACGGCCTGGAAGAAGTGCGCAGCCTGACGGTGCGCGCGGAACGGCGGTCGCACCCGGAGTTTGCGGCGCGCGCGGCGGCCGGCAACTGAATGTTTCCGATTCGCGACACTCAGAAGAGCTACACGGCGCCGGTGGTGACGGTAACCATCATCGTCCTGAACCTGCTGATCTTCCTTTACGAGCTGTCGCTCGACGAGTTCACGCGAAACGATTTCATCGCCGCCTTCGCGCTGATTCCGGCCTCCTTCGCCTGGGTGAACGTGCTGACCTCCATGTTCATGCACGGCGGCTGGATGCACGTGTTGGGGAATATGTGGTTCCTGTGGATTTTCGGCGACAACATCGAGGACATCCTGGGGCACGGAAAATTTGTCGCGTTTTACCTGCTGTGCGGCGGGCTGGCGGCGCTGGCGCAGGTGGCCATCGGTCCGGAGTCGCGCGTCCCGATGGTGGGCGCGAGCGGCGCGATTGCGGGGGTGATGGGCGCGTACATGGTGAAGTTTCCGCACTCGCGCGTCGAGACCATAGTCTTCGTATTTTTGTTCATCACGCGGATCGACGTGCCCGCTTTCGTGATGCTGATTTACTGGTTTGCCACGCAGTTGCTCAGCGGCGTGGGAAGCATCGGCTACACGCAGTTGAACCAGGGCGGGACGGCATTCTTCGCGCACATCGGCGGATTCGTCGCGGGTATCGGGCTGATCTATCTGATGGGCGCCAAGAAGCCCTACTCGCGCCGCCGCGACCTGCAATGGTAGCGCCGCCCATGAGCCTGGACGTGCTGGCGATCGCGGCGCATCCCGACGATATCGAGCAGACGTGCGGGGGAACGCTGATCCGCATGGCGGAGATGGGCTACCGCACGGGGGCGCTGGACCTGACGGCGGGAGACATGGGGACGCGCGGGACGCCGGAAACCAGGATCGCGGAATCCGAGGCCGCCGGCGAATGCATGCTGCTCAAGTATCGCGGCAACATGCGCATGCCGGATGCGCGCCTGGAAAATTCGCTGGCGGCGCGGACGGCGCTGGCGCTGAAGCTGCGGGAATTGAAACCGCGGGTGGTGATTCTGCCGTACTGGCAGGCGCGTCATCCGGACCACTACCGGTGTTCGGAAATGGGCGCGGAGGCCTGTTTTCTTTCCGGCCTGAAGAAGCTGGACGAGCAGACGGCGCCGCACCGGCCGTCGAAGATTCTGTACGCGAGCCTGTATGCGGATGTGAAGCCGTCGTTCATCGTGGACATTTCGGCGCAATTCGAACGCAGGATGGAGGCGCTGTTCAGCTACCGCTCGCAGTACGGGGAAACGCAGGAAGGCGGCGCGTTGTTTCCGAACGAAGCGGAGATTCGCGAACGGCTGGGCGCGATTGCGCGGTTCTACGGAAACCAGATCGGCGTGCGCTACGGGGAGCCGTTCGTGGTGAAGGAAGCGATCGAAATCGCCGATATCGTGTCCATGCCGGTACGTTCCATCTGAGGGGTGTTATATTTTCAAGAGCCGCCATGCCGGATCCGAAGAACCCGCTCTCCCGTTTGGACCGCCAGGAACTGTTGTGGCTGGCGGGCATCCTGAAAGATGCCTGCCGGGAAAGGCTCGAGAAGAACCTGGTGAGCCAGGCTTTCGAAGAGCGGCTGCACCAGCGGGGCGGGGTGGAAGGCAGGCTGGATCCGCGCCCGTTTCTGAAGATCTGGGAGCCCCGCTACCGGAAGTTTTTGGAGGTGGCCGGCGAGCTGCACGCGCTGCTCGAGGCGGAAGGGGCGCAGGCGGTGGCGAAGACGTTGCGCGCCCAAGTCGAGCCCGGCAAGATCCGGCGGCACGGGCCGGAATCGGCGCGTCTGGCGCCTGCGCGCCGCAAAGCCTCCCGCTAGCAACGCGCGGTTCTCAGAAACTGCACACCTTCGGCAGCAGATCCGGCGGGGGCGCGAAACCGATAAGCAGGCTGTCGCGCTGAACCCAGAGCCGCTCTCGCCGCGGCCCGCGGTCGTCAATGGTCAGAATCACGCCGGAGCCGCACGACCGGCTCTTCACGATCCGATACTGGCTTCGAGTTCCAGGTCCCCAATCTTCGAGGAAGGCCTCCATCGGGTAGGCCTCGCGATCGGACGCGGTGCGTACCCACAACGCATAGGCGCCGTGATAATCGCGCGCGCCGAGCCGTTCGAAGAAACGCCGGGCCTGTTGCTCCTGGCGGAAATTGTGGAGAACGAAAAACAAAATGAGGCTCGCGACGGCCAGCGCCGCCAGCGAAATCGCAGACCGCTTCATGAGACCGATCCGGCGGTCCACGCCCGCACCATAGCATTCCAGATATCTCATGGCACCTCGCTCGGTTGGACACCACACGCGTGCGCGATGTTCCTCGCGCTGTTCCCATTCCGCCCCGCTATCCCACTATTATGAAAAGGCATGGCGTTAGTGCTCGACGGCAATCGCATACGCGACGAAATCAAGCGCGAGTTGCAGCCTCGCGTGGAGGCGCTCGCGGCAAAGGGACGTCCTCCCGGGCTGGCCGTAGTCCTGGTGGGGAATAATCCGGCTTCCGAGATTTACGTCCGCAACAAGATCAAGACGTGCGGTGAACTCGGCATTTACTCCGAGGCGGTGACGCCGCCGGATACGATTTCGAGCGAAGAACTGCTGGCCCGCGTGGAGGAGCTCAACGCGCGGCGGGACATCGACGGAATCCTGGTGCAGTTGCCGCTGCCGAAACAGGTGGACAGCAAGCGCATTCTGCTGGCGGTGGCTCCGGAAAAAGACGTGGATGGGTTTCACCCTTACAACGTCGGGTGCCTGGTGGCCGGGCTGCCGGCTCCCCGGGCGTGCACTCCGGCGGGGATCGTCGAAATGCTGAAGCGGTACGGGATCGCGATGGCGGGCAAGCGCGCGGTGGTGGTGGGGCGCAGCGACATCGTGGGCAAGCCGGTATCGATGCTGCTGCTGCACGAGCACGCGACGGTGACGATCTGCCATTCGAAGACGCCGGACCTGGCCGGGGTGTGCCGCGAGGCGGATATCCTCGTAGCGGCGATCGGGCGCGCGGGGATGATCACGCGGGACTACATCAAACCGGGGGCGACGGTGGTGGATGTGGGCACCAACCGCGTGGAGTCGCGGGCGGAGGCCGAGCGGCTGGTGCGGGGCGCGCCGGAACGAATGGCGGGGTTCGACCGGAAAGGATCGCTGCTGGTGGGCGACTGCGACCCGGTGGACACTCCGGCGGTGGCGGGCGCGTACACGCCCGTGCCGGGAGGCGTGGGGCCGCTGACGATCGCGATGCTGATGGCCAACACGGTGGCGTCGGCCGAGCGGCGAGCCGCTGCATGTTGAGAGTTGGGCTCACTGGCGGGATTGCGTGCGGGAAGAGCTACGTCGGGCAGGCCCTGGCCGGGTTGGGATGCCTGGTGATCGGGGCCGACGAACTGGGGCACCAGGTGCTCGCGCCGGGGGGGGAAGCGTACAATAATGTCGTCAGCGAATTCGGCCCGGAGATCGTGACGGAGAACGGTGAGATCGACCGGCGGACCCTGGGTTGGAAAGTCTTCGGGAATCCCGAGCGGCTGGCGCGGCTGAACGCGCTGGTGCATCCGCACGTGGTGCGCCGGGAAAACGAGCTGATCGACGAATATGCGGCGCGGGAGCCGCACGGAATCGCCGTGGTGGAGGCCGCGATCCTGATCGAAACCGGGAGCTTTCGCCGGTTCGACCGGATTATCCTGGTTACCTGCGCGCAGGAACAACAGATCGAGCGGGCGATGCGGCGTGAAGGGGCGGTCGAGGGGGATGTGCGGGCGCGGTTAAGCCGGCAAATGCCGCTCGAAGAGAAACGGAAGTTTGCCGATTTCGTCATAGATACATCCGGCGAAAAGGTGGACACGCTCCGGCAGACCCGGGCGGTTTACGACGAATTACGGAGAATCGATACATGAAAGCTCTGCGGCCATTCGCATGGGCCGTCATTCTGGTGGCGGCATTTCTTTACGTCACGTCGGGTTTTGATTTCCGGGGGCTGTGGCAGCCGGTCAGGAGTGTGGGACGGTTGTGGTCCGAGCCGGCGGCGGCACAGACGGCCGGCAATTTCGACGCCGACGAACAGAACAATATCGACATTTACAGGGCCGCGCACGAGGCGACGGTCAATATTACGTCGGTGGTGTACCGGGAAACCTTCTTTTTCCAGACTTTTCCGGAAGAGGGCGCGGGGTCCGGATTTATTATCAATCCGGACGGCCAGATTCTGACCAATAACCACGTGGTGAACGGCACGGCGCAGTTGACGGTGACGCTGTCGGACAAGAAATCGTACAAGGCGCGCGTATTGGGAGTGGACAGACCGCAACGACCTGGCGCTGATCAAAATCGACGCAGGGCGAAAACTGCCGGCGCTGAACTGGGGGATTCGGACAATATTCTGGTGGGACAGAAGGTGCTGGCGATCGGCAACCCGTTCGGTTTCGGCGGCACGCTGACGACGGGAGTTATCAGCTCGCTCGACCGGTCCATTCAGACGGCGATCAGGGGGCCGAGGAAAAGCTTGAGGGAATGCTGCAGACCGACGCGGCGATTAATCCGGGCAACAGCGGCGGGCCGCTGCTCGATTCGCACGGAAATGTGATCGGGATCAACACGGCAATTTTCGGGCAGGGAAATGTGGGGCTGGGTTTCGCCATGCCGGTGAACCGCGCCAAGGCGATGCTGGACGAATTCACGAAAACGGGGAATATTTCCCGGCCGACTCTGGGAATTACGACGGTGCCTGTGTCGGGCGGGCTGGCGGAATTGCTGAATCTGCCGACCAGCGGCGGATTGCTGATCCAGCGCGTGGAGCCCGGGTCTCCCGCCGAGGAATACGGATTGCGGGGGCCGACACGGCGGGTGATCGTCAGCAACTATCCGCTGGGCATCGGGGGCGACCTGATTGTGGCGGTGGAAGGCAAGCCGGTGGATGGCACCGAGACCCTGCAGAAAGTAATGAGCAGCAAGCGCGGCGGGGACTGGCTGAACCTGACGGTGGTTCGAAACGGGCGGAACGAAGTAGTGAAGCTGAAACTCGGGTCGGCTCCGCGACGCCTGTAGGAGAGCGTGGCAGAAGCCGAAACACCGATTATGAACGTGCGCGGCTTCTGTTAAGCGACTGCCGAGTTTTTAACGGTCGCGGCGCTGGCGGCGGCCACCTTATTTTTACTGCCCGGCGGACGACCGCGGCGCTTCGGAGCAGCCTCTGCGAGCCACGATGGGGGACGACCGCGTCGGCGGCCCCGGCCCCGTGCCAACCGCTCGAGGCTGACGATGGCCTCTTCGATCTGCTGGCGTTCTTCTTTCAATTCCGCAAGTATTTTGCTGACATCCATCGATCCCGCCCTCCCCTAAAACGTGTATTCGCCGAGCGATTCACGTATCCAAGACAATTTTCCCCCTAAAATGCGTGAATTACAATAGAACGACAGATAATTAGGGAAAAAGCGTTTCCGCGCCTTCAAACGCGGGTTCTAGTACTGCCGGAACGGTGCGTAAGTTGCTTCTTCCAAAAGAAATAAAAGGGCAAGCCTAAAAGAATAAGGACGATTCCCATGATCGATTCACGGGGTGAATCCATCAACGTGGAAAGTATTAAAACGAACGCTACGCCGACAAATAATACGGGAACCACCGGATAACCGAGGGTCCGATAGGGTCTGGGGAGGTCGGGCCGCTTTCTGCGCAGGACGATTACGGAGGCTGTTGTCATGCCATAGAGGATCCAACTCGAGAAGATGACATAGGTAAAAAGCTGCTCATAGCGGCCGGAGAGAACCAGCAGGGCTGCCCAGGCGCAGAGGGCGAGAATGGAGACGCTGGGGGTGTGGTGGTGGGGATGTACCTTGGCGAGTGCCGGGAAGAAGTAGCCGTCGCGGGCTGCGGCATAGGGGACGCGGGAACCGGAGAGAATGGAGCCGTTGAGTGCCGCGAAGATACTGATCATGGCGGCGATGGAGACGGCTCCGGCGCCCGGCGCGGCGAAGAGCCGTTGCATCATTTCCGCGGCGACGCGCGGGCTGGAGGCCACTTCGGGGGCGGAAAGCACATGAAAATAGGCGGCATTCGCGAGCAGGTAGATGCCGATGACGCCGGCGGTGCCCCAGATCAGCGAACGCGGCAGGTTGCGCTGCGGGTCGCGAACTTCGGAGGCCACCATGCTGACGTTGTTCCATCCGTCGTAAGCCCAGAGGGCGGCCACGAGGGCGGCGAAGAATCCGGCGGTGGTGAGAGGCGCGACGGGGGCGGCGGCGGGGGCATGGGCCGTGCCGAAGAAGAGGCCGGCGACGATGATGGCCGCGATCAGTCCCACTTTGACGGCAGTGACGGCGACCTGGACATCGCCGCCGACTTTGACGCCGTAGAAGTTGAGCCAGGCGAGTGCGAGGATGAGCGCCATGGCGAGGAGTTGTCCCCAGCGAAACTCGAGCGGACCGCCGCCGGGTCCGAGGGGCAGCGGGATGTGGTAAAACACGGAGTCTAATTGGGGGAAAAAGGTCGTTAAATAATAAAAAAAGGCGGTCGCCAAAGTAGCAATAGAACCGCTTTTCGCCACCCACATTTGTGTCCAGCTATACAAAAATCCCCACATTGGGCCATAAGCCTCGCGGAGATAAGCGTATTCGCCTCCGGCTTCGGGCAGGGCAGCGGCCAGTTCGGCATAGGTCAAGGCTCCGGCAAGCGAGAGCAGGCCGCCGAAAATCCATACGGCGAACACCATCTCGGGGGTGCCGACGCGCTGCACCATGGCGCGGGGAACCAGGAAAATCCCGCTCCCAATTACGGTGCCGACAACAATGGATGCCGCCGCCCAGGGACCTAATTCCCGCTTTAATTCCGGACGAATCTGCCTTAATTCCATCTTATTCCTCCGATTCCGAATGGCGGGACGGCAGGTGCGGAAGCCGTCCGACCGGGACGCGCACGCCGCTTTCTTCGGCCGGCGGCGGCCCTTCAAAGAGGGATGCGACCAGGGCCACACCGAAAGTGACGGCGGTTCCGATGAGCACGTACCACGTAAACGCGGTGAGTTTGAGCCAGTGCACGGTGAGGACCGCGGCAAGTCCGGCGACGACGCCCGCCATGGCGGCGGTTTCCCGCGGCTTGCTGGTGAGAACGCCCAGGAGGAAGACGCCGAGGAGGGCGCCCAAGGGGATGGAACCGATGGTGAGGCCGACCTCGAGCACGGATTTGGACTGGCGGGCGGCGATTGCAATCGCGAGCAGAACCGCGCCCCAGCCGACGGTGGCCCAGCGGGCGATCCGCATGGACCGGGCCTCGGTGAGACCGCGCGAGCGGGCGCGCAGGAAATCGACCACGGTGGTGGAGGCTAGCGAATTGAGCGCGGCGCTGAGGTTGGCCATGGCGGCGGCGAGGATGGCGGCGATGAGGAGGCCGGCGAGTCCCGGGGGCAGGTTTTCCCAGATGAAGCGGGGGTAGATCTGGTCGGTCTTGGCGGGGGGAGGAGTCCCGGTGTCGAGGTAGTAGACGTACAAAAGGACCCCAATCAGGAGGAACAGGGAGAACTGGACGAAGATAACGAGCCAACTGGCGATCAGGGCGGTGCGGCTCTGGCGTTCGTCGCGGGCGCTGAGGAGGCGCTGCACCATGAGCTGGTCGGTGCCGTGACTGGCGGTTGTGAGAAAGCAGCCGCCCAGGATGCCGGCCCAGAAGGTGTAGGGCTGGGAGGCATCCAAGCTGAAGTTGAAAACGGTGAATTTTCCAGCGGCTGCGGCGACGGCGGCCACGTGGGGCCATCCGCCGGGGATATGCGAAAGGATCACGAAGAAACTGAGGACGGCGCCGAGGACGTAGAGGGACATCTGGACGACGTCGGTCCAGATCACGGCGGTCATGCCGCCCTCGAAAGTGTAAAAGAGTGTAAGGACTGTGATAATCGCAATAGAAGCGACGTCTCCCGTGCCGAGGACGACGGAAATGACCAGGGAGATGGCGAAGACGCGTACCCCTTCGGCGAGGGCCCGCGTCACAAGGAATATTGAGGCGGTGAGTTTGCGGATCCGTTCGCCGAACCTGCGGCGCATGAGTTCGTAGGCGGTGAACATTTCGCCGCGGAAGTAGTGGGGAAGCAGCAGCAGTGAAATCACGATTCGCGCGAGCAGGTACCCGAAGACAAGTTGAAGGAAGCCGAGATTGCCGGTGAAGGCAAGAGCGGGTGTACCAACGATAGTGAGAGTACTGGTTTCGGCCGATACAATGGATAGCGAGATGGCCCACCAGGGTGCGGTCCGGCCGCCGAGGAAGTAATCGCGCAGTGTTTTCTGTCCACTACGGAAGCGGGCGCCGAACCAGGTGATGGCCGCAAGGTAAGCCAGGATGACTGCCAGATCGAGGTAGTGCATGCAAACGGCGCCTTCTTAGCATAGCGTTGATCTGCTATGATTTGTGATTCGGAACCGGGTGAGCAGAAGCGGAGTCGAATGAAGTTGCAGCGGCCTTGCGGTTTGGCTATACTCCGCAGTGTCTCGGGGCGTTGGCCGCGAGTCGCCGTCGCCGGTTCACGGAAGCGGATCAGCAAACCCATTGCAGCAAATAGCCGGTACAGGCAGGAGGCGCAAATGCAATTTTTAGATGGAAAGATCGAGCGGATTGCGGTCGCGGTCGCGGTGGGGGCCATGTTTTTCGCTGGGGCCGTTGTGCAGGCCAGCGCACAGGCAACGGCACCGGCAACGGAAAAAAAGTACAAAGACAACGCCGAGTACGAGATTTACAACGAAGTCACCAAGGACTTCACAGCCAAGAATTTCACGAAAATGGTGACCGACCTGGACACCTGGCAGTCCAAGTATCCCGAGACGGACTACAAAAACGAGCGCCAGGCGCTCTACATTCAGGCCTACAGCGGAGCCAAACAATTTCCCAAGGTGCTGGAACTCGCTGGCGAAATCATGAACAGCAACCTCGACAAGTTCAGTGCGCGCGATGCGCTGACGGTGTTGTTCACGGCAACCACGAGCCTACAGCAGATTCCCCAGCCTACCCAGGCGCAGATCGATACAGCAGTGCAAGCGGCCAACAAGTTGATTGCCTTTGACCGCAAGCCTGAAGGAATTGCGGATGCGGATTGGAAGACCGCCAACACGCAGCTCCAGACGGCGGCCAAGAACACGCTGCTCATGGCGGCGCTGATTCCGGGCAACAAAGCGGTGGTCAACCAGGACTGGCCGGCGGCCGCAACGGCATACGAGAAAGCGATCCAGGAGTATCCCGACAACGCCTTCATCGCATACCAGTTGGGGACTGCGTGGTATCGCATGGCGCGCGCGGATTCATCGAAAGCCGCGGAACTGGTTCCGAAAGCGGTCTACGAGTTCTTGCGGGCGGTAGCGATCGACCCGACGCTGGGCGGCACGCAGAAGGATCCCAAGACGATCGTCGATTTCGCCAATAAGGCGTATGTGAACCTCCACGGCAGCGATGAGGGACTGGAGCAGGTGAAGCAGCAGGCGAAGGCGTCGCCGCTTCCGCCGGCCGGTTTCGCCATCGAGAACGCGGCGGCGATCGCGGCCCGCGAAGAGAACGAATTCCGGGAAAAGTACCCGCAACTGGCGATCTGGCTGGGCGTCAAGAAGGAACTCGCCGGACCGAATGGACCCTCGTACTTCGAATCGACAGTGAAGAACGCGGACTTTCCGAAGCTCAAGGGCATGGTAGTGGAAGGCAAGCCGGAGTGCCGCGTGAAGGAGATTATGGTGAGCGTTCCGCGGCCGGAAGAGCAGAATGCGCCGGTAGTGATCAGCCTGAAACTGGATAAGCCGCTGACGGGGAAAGTGGAACCGGGCGAGATTGAATTCAAGGGCGTGCCCACGGAGTTTTCATCGGATCCGTTCCTGTTGACGATGGACCTCGAAAAGACGGATATCACCGGATTGCAGGAAGCACGCTGCACTCCGGCACCGCGGGCCGCACCGAAAAAAGGCGGCACCAAGAAGAAGTAATTACCCAGGCATGCAGGCATAATCGTGTTTCAAACCCGAATCGGGATGGCAACGGCGGCTTTGGCCGCCGTTGCCGTTTTCCCGGCCGCAGCCCAGCCCGAGTCGCAAAAGAAGGTCAAAGACCAGGGCGAATTCGAAATCTACAACGAAGCGGTTCACGACGCCAACAACCCCTCCAGGCAGATTCAGGATCTGGAAGTCTGGACGCAGCGCTATCCGGATTCCGAATACAAGGACGAGCGGCTGTACCTGTTCATGCAGGCGTACGCCAAGCTGGCGCCGCCGCAGCCGTTGAAGGTGGTGGAGTACGGCAGGCAGTTGATCGCGCGCGGCCTGACCACGGCGTTTCCGGGGCCGGCCGGGTTGTTGAATGTGTTGAACGTTCTGTACCAGGTTTGCTGGAATGTGGCGGCGCTGCCCCACGCCACCCCGGAGCAACTCGAGGCAGGTGAGAAGGCGGCGCACGACCTGTTGGAGGTTGCGCCCCGCTACTTCGTGGAGGACCACCGGCCGTCGACGACGCCCGAAAAGGAGTGGGCGGCCGCCAGGGCAGACATCGAGAAACGGGCGCGGACGGCGCTGGTGGCGATCGCGATTTCGCCAGGCAGGCAGGCGATGGAGCGAACGCCAAAGGATTGCGCGGCGGCGGAAAAAGTATTTTCCGATGCCCTCCACAAGTATCCCTCCGAGGCGGCGGTCTCCTACAATCTGGGCACGGCGCTGAACTGCCTGGCGCGCAACCAGCCGGACCAGGCGACAGAAATCGCGCCCAGGGCCATCTATCAGTTTGTGCGGGCAGCAGTGCTCGATCCATCGCTGGGAGGAACCGCCGAGCAGAAGAAGATCGCCGACTATGCGGCGGCGGCGTACGTGCAGTATCACGGGAGCGAGGACGGGCTCGCGTCGCTGCGGGAGCAGGTGAAGTTGGCGCCGTTTCCGCCGCAGGGGTTCACCATCGACACCGCCACGGAGGTGGCGAGCCGGAAGGAAAAGGAATTCGCGGAACAGTATCCGCAACTGTCGCTGTGGCTGCGGATCAAGGCGCAACTGGCGGATGTCAACGGGCAGCAATACTTCGAAGGACAGTTAAAGGACCTGGACGTGGCCGGGCAGGGCGCGCGGGCGCTGAAGGGCACGGTGGTGGAGGGGCGGCCGGCATGCCGTTCGAAAGAGATCCTGGTGGCTGTTCCCGAACCAGGCCGGCCGGGTGCGGCGATAGCGGAGATTACGCTCCGGCTGGACACGCCGATTGCAGGTAGACCGGTGGCCGGCGACGAGATCGAGTGGGACGGCGTGCCCAAGCTGTTCACCCGGTCGCCGTTCATGTTGACCATGGATGTGCCGCGGACCAGGATTACGGGACTGTTGCTGGCACCTTGCGAGAGCGCGGGAAAGAAGCAGGACTAGCGGGCGGGTCAACCGCGGTTGCGTGCGGGTTGAGCGGGCTGCGGGCGGTCCGCGCCGGAGTTGGCCAGTACCAGGCTGAATACGAACCGTTCCACCGTGCTCAGGGAGCTTCCGGAGGTTTCCAGTTCTCGGAAGGATTGCTGAATTCTCTGGGCGGAGGCGACGATCCGGCAATACCCGGGGACGTAGACGGCGGCTGTGAGCACCAGGGCCGCTACCATCATTCCGGATTTGTATTTCCGTATCATCCTATTGCTAAAGACGCTGGAAGGGTACCGAAGGTTAGCGACCCCGCGTTTGTTAAGAAGACTTTACGCAAATGCGCTACAATAAAAGGCAGTTAGGGACTTATGCCGCTTTACGAGTACCACTGTGAGAAGTGCGGAGACAACTTCGAGATCATTCAAAAGTTCTCCGATGAGCCGTTGACGGTACACGAAGTGTGCGGGGGCCAAGTGGAGAGATTGCTGTCGGCCCCGACTCTGCAGTTCAAAGGGACCGGCTGGTACGTAACCGATTACGGCAAGAACGGCAAATCGGCCTCCAGGGATTCGAGCGGGAGCCACGAAAGCAAGAAAGAGACCTCGGAAGGCAAGCCGAAGACGGAATCGAAATCGGAATCGAAATCGGAATCGAAATCGAAATCGGAATCCAAGCCGGCGGCAACAACAAAATCCGAGTAGGGCAGACCTCCGAGACTGCCCCACCCGGTGCCCAACGCTCACGCGCGGGCGAAGGAAGCACGCATCGTTTCCCGTTTTAATCCGTCTGCCCAGCGTTGTAGCTTGGAGTCTGTGCGGATTGCGGGGAGAGCGTGCAGACCGCGAGCCTGCGTGCGGTATTCGTACTTCTCGATGGTGCAGACGGTGGTGCGGCTCGTGGAACGGATGACGCGGCCGAACACGATGAGTCGCATCGGAGTCGAGTTTTCGAGCAGGACCGGCCAGCTGACCGCCAGTTCGATATAGTGTCCGGACTCGAGATTTCGCTCGGTTGAGAAAGCGATGCCGTTGCTGGACATGTTGACCGTCCTGCCGACACCGGACTCGACGACGGCGTTATCTTTCAGAAGCTTGTAGCGGATTTCGCGCTCGAAAGGAAAGCGGACCTTTCCACGTCGTTCCTTCTCGGCCACAACCGCCAGTTTTGCCTGTTGCATGGTATCCAATTTCCTCCAACACCTATGACTGGTGAATGCACGGCCCATTCCGTTTCAACACGGCTTTAAAATGAATGGTTTGCGAAACAGACGCGGCCTGGGCGTACAGGTTGTGGACAGTTTCCGTGTCAACCACCTTGACAGGCGTCAAGAGACTGGCCATGATAGGCTGAAAAACACCGCTCCCATGAGACGAATTCTGACCGGTCTGCTGGCGGTAGTTTGCGCGCTTGGAGCCGCGCCGCCCAAACCCAAGCTGGTGCTGGCCATCGTGATCGACCAGTTCCGCTACGATTACCTGACCCGTCTGAGAGGCGAGTACAAGGCCGGGTTCGACCGGCTGCTCAACAAAGGCGCGGTCTTCACGAACGCCCGGTTCATCCACTTTCCCACTGTGACCGCGGTCGGGCACAGCACCTTCCTTTCGGGCGCGACACCCAGCGTGAGCGGGATTGTAGGGAACGAGTGGTTCGACTACGGTGAGAATCGCAAAGTCACGAGCGTGGAGGATGCGCACACGCGCCTGCTGGGTGGATCGGACGCGCCGGGGGCATCGCCGCGGCGGATGCTGGTGAGCACGATCGGGGACGAACTGAAGATGTCGAACGGCCGCAGGTCGCGGGTAATTGGCATCTCGCTCAAAGACCGCGCGGCGATTCTGCCGGTGGGGCACATGGCGGACGGCGCTTACTGGTTCGACGTGACCAGCGGGAATTTCGTGAGCAGCACGTATTACTTCCAAGAGCTGCCCGGGTGGGTGAAGGAGTTCAACGCCACGCGGCCGGGCGACAAGTTCCGCGGCGTCACCTGGCTCAACCACAAGCTTCCGGAAGGGTTGAAAGAACTGTACGGGACCACCTCGTCGAGCCCGATCGAAAGCAGCCCGTTCGGCAACGACCTGGTAGAGATGCTGGCGGAGAAGGCGCTCGATGCCGCCCAACTGGGCAAGCGGGACGTGACGGACCTTCTGGCCGTCAGCTTTTCCTCGAACGACAAGGTGGGGCACGATTTCGGCACCTATTCGCCGGAGGAACACGCGGTGACGCTGCGGACGGACCAGTTGCTGGAGCAGCTTTTCCGGGCGGTGGACAAGCAGGTCGGGCTGAGCAATGTGCTGGTGGTGCTGACCGGCGACCACGGGGTTGCCCCGTCGGCCGAGGAGTCGGCGGCAAATCGCATGCCGGGCGGGCGTATGCCGGGGAGCACGGTCGCGATCGCGGTCCAGGGGGCGCTCGACAACAAGTACGGGCGCGGCAACTGGGTGGCGGCCAGCCTGGACCTGGCGCTCTACCTGAACCGGAACCTGGTGCGGGCACGCAACCTGGATCTGGCGGAAGTGCGAGCGGGAGGCGGCGAAAGCGGCGCTGGGCCTGGAGCACATTTTCCGCGTGTACACGCGCGAGCAACTGCTCTCGGGAGCGGTGCCGCGCGACGACGTGAGCCGGTTGGTGATGAACGGATTCAACGTGAAGCGCGGCGCGGACCTGCTGTTCATGCCGGAGCCGTTCTGGATGCTGGGCAGCAGCGTGGCAACTCACGGAACGCCGTTCGGATACGATACTCACGTGCCGGTGATCTTCATGGGCCCAGGCATTCGGGCGGGCGCCTATTACGACAACGTCGCGGTCAACGACATCGCGCCGACGCTGGCCACGATTCTGGAGATCGAACCTCCGGCCGGGGCGTTCGGGCGGGTGCTGACGGAGATGTTCGCCCCGGCGGCGCCCCGGCAGGCACGCCCGGCGGCTGCAACTGCCGCCACGGGCCATCCATAGAAGGGCCGTCTCAGTCGCCCGCGACCACATCGCCGACGGCGCGCGCTCCTTCATTCTGCGGTTCGATCATGGGCGTGCCGCGATCGTCCACGCCGGCTTTGGGCACGGTTCGGGGCATCAGCCGCATAACAGGTGTGGGACGCGGTTCGCCCTGGGTCGCCCGCTCGTCTTCGGGAGCGGCCAGCGACTGTCCCGCGATTTCGAGAAGCCGCGCCACCCACTCTTCGAGAAAGGTCCGCTGCCGGCCGGTGAGGCGATAGCTGTCGGGCGGATCGGCCCTGCCGCGGTCGAGCAGTTGGGAATAACCGCGGTCGCCGGGTTCCTGATAGAGGAAGCCGTGCTGGAATTCCATGAGCGTTTCTTCGAGGCGGCCGAGGAAGGATCGCAGGCGGATCCAGCGGTGATTGTCCCAGGTCAGGGTGATGCCGGGAGCGGGATCGGCGAAATGCTCCAGGAGAAGTTCGCCGGCGGCGCGCCCGCGGTCACTTACCGACTGGACGAGTTCGGGCGGCATATCCAGGCTGAGCCCGCCCTCCTTCGATTCGTCCAGGCGGATGTGCACGATGCGGTCGCGGTAGCCGGGGACGGTCATCTGGCGGTTCTCGGTCCAATTCCTCGCGGCGTCGATTATGCCGGCGACGTATTGGCCGATAGAGGTGAGGGAAGGTTGAGCCGGAATGCGGTCCCAGAGCTCTCCGAGTCCTTCTTCGTTGCGTTCGGGCATCCACACGGCGCTATCCGGCCGGTCCCTGCGCGCCGCCTGGAGGTCGATGCCGAAGGTGGGCCAGCGGGGCAGGGGCGCGTCGAACATGTAGACGGGGAAATTGCTGCAAATACCGCCGTCGAGGAACCAGCAGCACTCGGGCTTGCGGGGTTCGCCGTAGTTGAGGGCTCCGCCGGGCACGGACGGCGCAGGCGGTTCGTCTTCTTTCTTGCGGCGGAGAGTGTAATCGATCGAGTAGAGGGGAACGGCTCGAAACAGGAGGGGAAAGCTGAGGCTCATACGGGCCGCCACCAGCACGGGCATGTCGCTGGGCTGCGGAAGGCGGCAGTACCCGGCCGTCGCGACCTCATTGGCGTCGCGCGGGTGCGCTTCCGGGGCCGGATGGCTCACCATCCAGTCCACGACGGCCGCGGGAAAATATTCCCGGAACTCGTTTTCGCGGAAATAGAAATTCTTCGCGTCGATGGGCAGCCCATAGGGGCGGCGGTGGGTGAGGCAGGTGGAGATCATGCGGAGCTGGATCTCCTTTTCCTGGAGATCGCCGAATGTCAGCGGCTGTTCCGGAGGTTTTCCGGAGAGTTGGGAAAGGAAGCCGTGGAACCACTGGGTCAGCGCGGGATGGCCGTTGGCGGAGTGCGGCATTCCGGAGCAGAGTCCGAAACCGACTTGCGGGAGCCGGGCGAGTTTCCTCGCAATCACGGCGACCAGGCCTGCCAGAGACAGAACGCTCAGCCACAGGAAGAAGGACGAGACGCCGAAGAAGGTACGGCGGAGACCCGCGAATTGCGGCAGGAGGAAGAACAGCAGGGCGGCCGCGAGGGACAGGATCCAGAGCAGCGGGGCGCCCCGCAGAAGGGCCGACGCGAGCGCGGTGTATCGTGCGGCGCCGCGCCGGGTAAAGCTCACCGCGGCTTCGAACAACATCCGCATGGCGGGGTCCGGCTGGAACAGCGAGTAGAGATTGGTATGGCTGCCGCCTTCCGGAGTGGCCGCAGAGAAAGCGGGGGAGGTCGGCGAGGAGCTCGAAGCCTTCAGCGCTGCCGTTGGCGCGCCGGTATTCGGCGGCGGCAGCAGCGGCTGCGGCGATGGCGCCCGCCGAGGTGCCGCCGATGTTCATGAAGCGGTAGGTTTCGGCGAGGGCGCAGATGGCGCCGGGGTAGACGACACCGCTGGTGATGCCGCCCTTCATCACGATGTCGCACTTTTTCGTGGGCTGGGAAAAGTCGCGAGCCGCCGCTGATTGCATGACGGATCCTGTGTACCACGATCGGAGGCTGCGCGCACCGGTGCGGCTCAGGGCAGCACGTTCAGGGTGACGGTTTGTGACGGCACTCCGCCGACGGTGACGACCAGCGGCTGCGGGCCGGTGGGTATGCCGGACGGGACGATGAAATTGATCTGGGTGACACCGGCCACGCCGATGGGAACTCCGGCAAAGGCAAGCTGGGCGGAAACTCCGGCCACGGTGACGTTCACCGGCTGGCGGGGCACGGGCAGGCGCGAGACGGCCGTCCCCGACTCGGGCGTGGCGCCGGTGGGAAGCGTGGGGGTGACGTCGCCCTCGCCGGTGCTGTAGATGACCAGGATGTCGCCCGATTTGCCGCTCACGGGGAGGATGTTGGCGGGAGCGAAAACGCCGGGAGCATTCACGTCGACGCGGATCGGGAAGGCCGCCACCTTTCCTCCATTATTAATGGCGACGACGGCCGGGCCGGCGGCGGTCTCGTAAGGGATTTGAATGTTCATCTGCGCGGGGGACACGTAGTAGAGGGGCGCGGTGACGCCGTTGACGGTGGCGGAAGATCCCTGCACGAGCAGCGGCAGGGGCAGGCGTCCCGCCTGTTGCGTTCCCTGCGCGAGGCCCGTGCCATAGACGCTGGTCAGCATTCCGGGAGCGAATGTGGCCACCCCTGAAAAGGAGTTGCTCACTCCGCCGATGGCAGTGGCGGGATCCGAACCCACGACCAGCGTCACGGGGACGCGGATGAGTTGCGGGAGCGCCTCGGCTGCCTGGATGGCGATGGTGGCCATGTAGGCACCCGGGGAGAGGCCCTCGACGGCGGCGCGCACCTGGAGTTCGGCAGGACCGGCGCCCGAGACGGGAGTGACGGTGAGCCACTCGGTGAGGCGGCCGGCGGGCAGCACTTGCGCGCTCCATTGCGGCGCGCCGCCTTCGAACGCGAGCTTCAGGGCCGCAGCGGCACCGGCGGAGGCGGCAGGCTGCATCGCAATGGACGCGGTATCGACGGACATGGATGCCGGCGCCACAGCCGCCTCGCGGAACTGAGTGGTGGCGGAAGCGGTGAGGGAAGCGCCGGTTTCGGGGGACCCGGCGATCTCGTAAGTTCGGGAGCTGGCGGGCGTGTCCCAGCAGACCGTTCCACTGAGGCTGCCATAGGGGGCGAGGCGGGTGGTTCCAAAAATCTGCTGCAGGCGGCTGGTGAGGTTCACGGAGCCCGCGGTGAGGCCGGTGAGCAGCACAGAGAAGCCGCCGGTTTCGGTAACGGTGAGAGCGTGGCTCCACTGGCAATCCGCGGCAGCCTGGGGATCCTGCTGCACCGACGACGGGGTGGTGACGAGGGTGATGGCGGGGAAAACCTGCGGGCCGGCGGGTCCGAGGAAGGGCACGGTAATCTGGCGCATCCAGGCGGTGCCGTTTGCATCCTCACCGGTGAAAACGAATGTTCGATCGACGGGGAACGTGGAGAGGCTGGCGGCTAGTGACGCGCCCACAGTCCCGTTGGCGGCAATGGCGCCGGTGCCGAAGAACGAGACCGGATTGCTGACGCCGTTAACGGTGAAGCCGGTCAGGCGGGTGGCGACACCGTTCTTTTCGGTGAGCTGAATGGAGTAGGGCCAGTTGGCTCCGATCTGGTGAACTGGATTTGGCGTAATGAGCGGAACCACGGCTGACCCGCTGGCCGGCAGCACGACATGGACCGAAGTGGAGCCGGAGGCGCTGTCGAAAACGCGATCGCCGGAGTAAGTGGCAACGATTTGGCCCGTGCCGCCTGCAATCTGGATCGCCTTGACGGAAACCGTGGCGGTAGCGGCGCCGGTTGCGGGCTCGAGGGTGGCATTGCCGATCAGGCCGAAGCCGGTGGAGAAGGTGACGGTGCCGGTGGGAACGCCGGTACCGGCCGGCTTGACGGTGGCGGTGAGCTGGATGGTGTCGTCGAGCGCCGGGCTGCCGGCGGATGCGGTCACGGCGACGCCGGTGGAGGTGGCGGTATTCCAGGAACTGATGAGCTTGTGCAGGTCGGCCGAGCCGAGGCCGGTGGCGAGGTCGTAGCCGGGACCGGCGTCGAAACCGACGAGCCCATTGACGCATCGCGGCGTCCCCTGCGCGCAGGGAACCTTGTTATCGCCGCTGGTGACGTCATGAAAGGCGTCGGGTGCGGCCTGCGCCAAGCGGTACAGCATGGGATTGATATTGCCGAGACCGGGCGTGGAGATGGCGCCGTTGGCAGTGAGGTAATGGTTCAGCACCGCCACTGCTCCAGCGAAGGCGGGGCTGGCCGCGGAGGTGCCGCCCACCGCAATGTTGCGGCCTTGAGAGATAACGGTGTAGGCCACGTGCTGCACGGCCGACGAAAAGGAGATGTCGGGCACGTCGCGCGCATTGTCGTCGGGCACGCCGGGGCCGAATTGCCAGGCGGGTTTGGGGTACCAGGCGCTGGCGCCTCCGGCGGTGGCGGAGAGGTCGTTGCGGGCGAGGGAATCGTTCCAGGCGATCTCGGGAATATAGGAGAGAGCCGAGCCGCCGCGAGCGCTGTTGGACGAGGCCCAGAAGGTGCCGGAGGCATCGTTGAACTGCGTGCCGCCAACCGCCGTGATCTCGGGAATTCCGGCGGGCCAGGTGACGGTGGCGCCTTTGGATGCCTGCGGGGTGTCGGCCGTGAAATCGCAACTGGCCGCGCCTCCATCGCCGGATGAAACCAGCATGGTGATGCCCTGCGCGTTGGCCTGCTGCACCACGTATCGCCACAGCAGCGGGAAGGCCTGCTCGCAACCTCCGTAGCTGAAGGTGATAACGGGTCCGAGATTCTGGTCGATGGCGTTAAGGAGCGCGGTGGTGACGCTGCGCGCGTAAGCGTAGACGATTTTCGCGCCGGGCGCGGTGGCGCCTGCCCACTCGATATCGAGCGCCGCTTCGTCCAGGTCGTTCTCGCTGCGGCCGGGGTTGGTTCCGTAGAGCACGAGTTGCGGATCGGCGGCGGGAAGGCCGAAGCGGGTGCGGAAGGCACGAATGTCGGCGAGGTCGATGCTGGTTTGACCGATGACGACGACAGACTGGCCGGTGCCGTCGAAGCCCGCATCGAACAGCGGCTTCAGGTTGTAAATGGTGGCGAAATCCTCGGGCGAGAGAAAGTGAGCGCTTCCGGAGTTCAACTGGGGCCGGACCAGGGTGGGCTTAGGTGCGAAATCGTCGAGGCCGTGGACAGCCTCCACGATTCCGGCGAGGGCTTCGGGAAGAGAAGGGGCGTCCGCGTTGGCGAAGTGCAGTTTTCCATCGGCTTCATAGCGGCGGATTTCGGTGCGAAAGGCGCGGCCCACGCGTCCGGCGGTCCCGCTGAATCGGAGCCAGTTCCGGCCGCGGGAGGGCGGTTCGACGGTAAGGCCCTGCGACCGCATCCAGGCCGCAACTTGATTCCAATCGTTGTCGCTGAGACCGAAGCGGGCACCGAACTCTTCGGGCGAGAGCCAGCGGCGGAAGTTCGGCGACAAGGGGTCGCGCTGTTCGGCTAACAGGCGGTCGAGCCCGGGACCGGGCTTGATGAGGAGGGCCAGATCGCTTAAGCCGGTGGAGGCCGGGAGCGGTCCGCGGTCCGCGCGCCGGTTCGCCTCCGGGCGCACGCTGTCCCGCCAGGCGGGTCAGGCGCGAGGAGTCGAGAGGCATGCGGATGCGATCGCCGGCGGCAGCCGGTGAGAGGCACGGAAACAGACACGCTAATCCCGCAATCAGGAGGTATTGGGAGTTTTTCATACGAAGGCCCTGGAGCCTCAAGGTTACCGCATTTTAGGTGAATGCACCTTAGCACACAAGTGCAGTTTACCTTGTGCGGTTTGAAACCCACCTCCGAGGGCTGCCGTTGTTAACGTTGCTGATAGGAGCTTGGGGGCTAATATGCAGCGTACTGCGTTTTTGTTTGTGTTGTTAGCGGCCGCCCTTTACGGCCAAACTACGCGCGGCACCATTGCCGGAGTGGTCACCGATCCGTCCGGCAACGTAGTTCCGTCGGCGAAAGTGACGGCGACGGCGGCGGGGGGAGGAGAAACCCGAACCGTAACATCCGGCGGTTTGGGCGAGTACCGGATCGAGTCGCTGAGTCCGGGGCCTTATAACGTCACGGTGGACGCACCGGGTTTCGCGCAAGCCAAGGTAAACAACCTTCAAGTGCAGACGTCCACTGTAAGTTCGCTGAACGTGACGCTGAAGCTGCCAACTTCGACACAGACTGTGGTGGTGTCGGAAGCGCCGGAACAGGTCCAGACGGACACGGGCGCGATCTCCGGCACGGTGCCTACCGAGCAGATCCGCGACCTGCCGATCCCCTCGGGCAATCCGTTTGCGCTGGCTCCGACTCTGCCGGGTGTGGTGACGGTGGAAAGCCGTGACGATTTTACCAATGGCGCGTCGTTTTCGGTAAATGGACTGCGGCCGCGTTCGAATAACTTTCTGATCGACGGTTTCGATAACAACGATAACGGCATTGGCGGACAGGCTTACCAGCCGACAAACCAGGAGGCCGTGCAGGAAGTTACCGTGCTGACCAACGCGTACGCAGCCGAATACGGAAGGGGCGGCGCTTCGGTTTCGAACCTGACTTTCCGCAGCGGCACGAACGAGTATCACGGAGCGGGCTGGTATTCGTTCGGAGGCGCGTGGCTGGATGCGGTGTCGGCGGAGCAACAACAGAGCGGACTAACTTCGGTGCCGCACTATGTAAACCACACCTATGGCTTCCGGGCCGGCGGTCCGCTGGTCAGGAACAAACTGTTTCTGTTCGGCACGTCGCAGTGGAACCGGAATTTCGGCGCCAGCACCTACGCTTCGCAACTGCGGCTGCCGACCGATGCCGGCATCGCCGCGCTGCAATCGCTGGGAAGCAACCAGAACGTGCAGGTGCTGCTCGATTCGCTGGGGAGCCTTCGCGGCGTGCCGCAGGGATTCGCTCCAGTCAACATCGGCAACCGGGCGGGGTGCGGATCGCCCTGCCTGATCGAGGTGGGCGCGTTTCAGCGGTTCGACGCGACGAAATCGAAGTCCCGGGATTGGACGGTCCGGGCCGATTACGTGGCGGGGATGAACGACACTTTTTATGCGCGGTATACGGATAGCTACAGCAGCTTTTCCCCGGATCTTTATGCGAATTCGGCGGCGCTGCCGTATGCGGACACGCAGCAGAGCGGGCCCTCGCGGATTTTCGGCACGATGTGGCTGCACACCTTCGGTCCGCGGGCTCTGAACGAGTTCCGGTTCTCCGGTCAACAGATCGATTTCGGTTTCGTGCCGCTGGCCGCGACGCTGTCGAATCCGCTGGCCGACCAGCCCACGTTCTCAGTGAGTTCGTCGCTGGGCAGCACATTCTGGGGCGGCTATTCGCAGGGCACTTTCCCGCAGGGACGCGGCCACCGCACTTTCCAACTCCAGGACGCGGTATCGATGATGGCGGGGAGCCACGCGATCCGGTTGGGCGCGGACATCACGGTGCTGCTGGTGCGCGACCAGATTCCGTTCAACGCGAACGGGATCATCAATTTTTCGGCCGGTGGCGACTGCTCGGCGATCGGACTCACCACGTGCACCGATCTCGCCAACTATATCGACAACTTCACGGGCGGATCGGGCTCGGTGAGCCGGCAGTTCGGGAACCCGCGCGTGTCGGTGCCCACGGCTTCGCAGGCCTATTACGTGCAGGACAGTTGGAAGGCGAGGCCAAACCTGACCGTGGATTTCGGGGTGCGCTACGAATACCAGCCGCCCGACATGTTCAACATTCTGCAATATCCCGCGATCGACCCTGGCCGGCTGGCTACGGACCAACTGCTGGTGCGCCGCGAAGTCAAGCCGGACCGCAACAACTTTGGGCCGCGCATCAGCTTCGCTTACACGCCGGGATTCGGAGCGGGAATCTTCGGCAACGCGAAAACCGTGATCCGCGCGGGATACGGGATTTTCTACGACCAGTTCTTCACCAACATCGCCGACAACTCGGCGGCCTCCTCGCCCAACACGCTCGGATTCCAGCAGACGGGGGGCGACGATCCCTCGAAGCGCGGGCAGCCGAACGCAACCGATTTCATCAACACCATTTCCGCGGCGGCGAATCCGCTGAACTCGATCACGTCGGAGACTACCTCGCTTTTCAATCCGATGATTCAGCAGTGGAACTTCAACGTTCAGCGCGAACTGCCGGGAAGGATGGTGGCGGAAGCGGCGTATGTGGGCACGCGCGGACAGCACCTTTTCGTCAACACGCAGGTGAACCCGAAAGACCCCAACACGTGGGGCGGGTCGACGCCGAACGGAAGGCGCATTTATCCATCGCGCGGATCGGTGGTGTTGCGCGACAATCGCGGGGACTCGAATTATCACGGGCTGCAGACTTCGCTGACGCGCAACTCGCGGAATCTTTCGCTGCGGGCGAGTTGGACGTGGTCCAAGGCGATCGACAACCAGTCCGAGGTATTCTCCACGTCCGGCGCGGCCAGCCGTTGGGAGAACGTGTTCGATCCGCGCAGCGACCGCGGCCCGTCGGCATTCGACCGGCGGCACCGGGTTTCGATTGCCTACGTTTACCAGTTGCCGCTGTTCCGCAATCGCGGACTGCTCACTACGGTGCTGGGCGGATGGCAAACGAGCGGCAACATCAGCTTCCAGACCGGCGCGCCGCAGACGATTTACCTGGGCGGCTGGGACCAGAACGGAGACGGTGAAGCGTTCAACGACCGGCCGACGCTGCTGAACCCGAATGCCGCCCTCAATTACTCGCCGGCCTGCGTGAACGATGCGACCTGCATCTCGGGCGTGGGGTATCTGGATCCGACGGACGGTCTGATCGACTTCAACACCGGCGCGCCCGGCACTTCGTTCGACCAGTTCCGTTACCTGGTCTACCCGCAGGGCAGCGGCGTGCACGGCAACGTGGGCCGCAACACCTACTACCTGCCGGGACAGCAGTATTGGAACCTGAGCGCGATGAAGAATTTTGCGCTGTTCCGGGAGAACCAGTATTTTCAAATCCGGGCGGATTTCTTCAACGCCTTCAACCATCCGAACTACGGGCTGGTCTCGAGCCCGACTTTCGGGGACGTGCTGAGCGGAGACTTCTTGAACAGGAACACCACCATCGGCGGAGGCCGGAGCGTGGTGCTGTGGGGCAAGATCGTATTCTGACAACCGCTGTTTGACAATGGAGGAATGCGAGAGGCGGTGGCCGCGGCCCACGCGCGGATCGAGAGCCTGGTGCGCGAGACGCCGGTGGAGTATTCGCCGGCGCTCGGCGCATTTTTGAAGCTGGAGCATTTGCAGCACACCGGATCGTTCAAGTTCCGCGGTGGGTGCAATAAGATTGCGCTGCTCGATGGCGCGCGCAGCGTGGTCACGGCGTCGAACGGCAATCACGGGCTGGGGGTTGCGGCGGCGGCGCAGGCGCGCGGAATCGCGGCGGAAGTTTTCGTTTCTTCCCAGGTGTCACCCGAGAAGGCGCGCCGCATCGAAAGCTATGGGGCGACGATACGATGCGCGGGCGAGGATCCGCTGACGGCGGAACTGGCCGCGCGCGAGGAGGGCGCCCGGTCGGGACGGCCTTTCATTTCACCCTACAACGACGCGGACGTGATGGCCGGGCAGGGCACCATCGCGGTGGAATTGGAGCGCCAGGTTCCGGGGCTGGACGCGGTGTTTGTGGCGGTGGGGGGAGGCGGGTTGATCGGAGGGATCGGCGGGTATTTGAAGGCCGCGGCGCCGCAGGTGGAAGTGGTGGGCTGCTGGCCGGAGAACTCGCCGGTGATGTACGAATGCATGCGCGCGGGGCGGATTGTGGACGTGCCCGAGTTGCCGACATTGTCCGAGAGCACGGCGGGTGGCCTCGAACCGGAATCGGTGACGCTGGAGGTTTGCCGGCGGGTGATCGACCGGGCGGTGATGGTCTCCGAAGAGGAGATCCTGGCGGCGATGCGGCTGGTGCTGCGGTCGGAGCACTGGGTGATCGAGGGCGCGGCGGGAGTGGCGGTGGCGGCGTTCCTCAAAGAGAAGCGGCGATACGAGGGGCGGCGCGCAGCCATCGTGATCTGCGGGCGCAACGTTTCGGCGGGCGTGATGGAGCGGGTATTGGCTGTAAGCTAGTGGTTTGCTCCGGTCGCTCCAAAAATCTCTGCTGCTGATACTGCTGGCGTGCACGGCGGTGCGCGCGGTGGAACTGCACATCCGCTTCAACGCCCTGGAACGGATGATGGCGGAGCAGGCCTTCACGGAAGAGGGGCGGCGCTACGTCAAGGGCGACAAGAAGACGCGGTGCAACTTCGCGTATCTGGAAGCGCCGAAAGTGACGGGCGAAGCGGGGCGGTTGCGGATCACGGCGCGGTTCACGGGCCGCTCGGCGCTGAACATGTTCGGGCAGTGTGTGGGAATGGGGGACGCTTTCAACGTGGCGATCACGGCGTCGCCCCAGTTCAAGGACGGCAACCTGCGGCTTCAGGACGTGCGCGTCGGGAGCGACGGCAAGAACGGATTCTACATACGCCGCGTTTGCGCCGCCATGACGGAGAGCCTGACGCGGGACTTCAAATACCCGCTGGCAGAGGCGGCGAAGGCCACCCTGGAAGATCCGGGCAGCCAGCCGGCATACAAGCGCGAGGTGCGGAACTTCAGCGTGTCGGCGATTCGCGTGAGCGCCGACTCGTTGGTGCTGTCGATCGATTTTGAGTTGACGGTGAAGTAAAGGGGGGACCGCCAACATTGGCGGTGGCCTGGCTGCAAGTCGTTTGTTTTCTTTGTTCGATTGGGGCTTGGCCGCCAATGTTGGCGGCCGGCCGGCAAAACGGCGATCCGGACAGGCTTTATTTGACCGGCGTCGCGGTGAGTTCGAGCTGAAGTTGGCGCTTGGACGACACGTCATCCGACGAAAAGATGACGGTGGGCTTCTTGAGCGGTACCGAGACATTCGACGACCAACGGTTTTGGCGGATCACCGGAGTGGGCGCGGTGGAGGGGTCGAGCGCGGAACTGATATCAGCGGTGACGAAAACCGTGAGGTCGCTCTGCACCTCCTTCAGATTCGAGCAGTCGATGTTCACTCCCAGGTCGATGTAAGTGACCTTGCCGTCGCTGCCTGTTACCGGCACCCTGCTTCCGGTGCGTATCGTGCTCCGGTCGCCCGCTTGAGGGGAAATCATGGTGGAGTACGACCGGGAATTCACCACCTTCCCACCTTCTAATTCTTTGACTGCGAAATCCAGCTTGTAGAATTTGGCCGGCTCGGCGGTCTGCGCGAGGGCGGCACCGGCGAAGGCGAGCCCCAAGAGGGGGAGAAGCCACTTCTTCGTTTTCTGCATTTTATTGCTCCTTTGTTTGACCGCCATCGAGTGGCAATGGCGCGATTTCAATGGGTTCGATTTCGATCTGCTCCACCGGATTCATCACTAACGCCTGCGGGTGAGATTGGGCCAAGGCCACCAGCATCCGCTCCTCGGGGGTAAGCGGGGAGGGGGTGGGGAACACGGCCTGTTTGGGCAGTTCCACGCGCGGTGGGCGCGGCGCGGTGCGAGGCTGCCTGACGGCTTTGGCGGTGACGACGGGCGGCGCCGGTTGGACGATGGGGGGCGGCGCCACGTGGGCCACAGGCTGTATCTTCGGCGCGGGCTTCTGCATCCACACGGCGAACAGGATGACTGCCACTTCGGGAACGGCCAGCGCCAGCATCCACCAGAGACGCCGCCGTTTGCGCGCGGCTCGGTCGATACGAACGCGCTCGAGGATCCGGTCCTCGAGTCCGGCGAGCGGTTCCGCGTTCGAGTATCCGGCCAGGGTACGGTCGATCAATTTGTCCAGATCATCTTGCATATGCTGCCAACTTTTCTCTCAGAATCTGGCGGGCACGCATGAGCCGCCCGCGCACGGTCGCCTCCGGGATATCCATGACGGCCGCGATTTGGTGCGAATTCATTTCCTCCACCGTGGAGAGGGCCAGCGGCTGGCGAAGCTCCTCGGGAAGGGTGTCGATCAACCGGGCCACGAGCGCGCTGCGGTTGGCCGAGATGGCCGCTTCTTCGGGGTTTGCGCCGGGCGCGGTCATGTCGAAATCCTGGACTTCACTTCGGGGTTTGGGAATCCGGCCCACGGCAACGCGCCAGGCCGCTCGGGCCAGGAACGCCTTTTCGTTCTCCACGTTGTCCCAGCGGCGCAAGCGATAGAGCTTAAGGAACGTCTCCTGCACGGCATCCTCGGCGTCGTGGAGGTTGCGCAGCACCGAATAGGCCACGCGGAAAACAAAGCGGGAGTGGCGATTCACCAGTTGGGCGAACTCGTTGTCCCAGGCGGCGGCATCCCGTTTCCCGGCCAACGCAGCCTCCTCGATTGCGACGCTTTGGGCTGACTCGATCACGTTCACCAGGTATGACCGGCGCGCCGCCGCCGCCGTTCAGTTTTTTTCGGCGGGAAAGAGCCATTGGAGCACGTCGCCGAAGCGGGCGCCCCAGGCGTGCTCGTTGTGGCCGGCCCCTTCGTCTTCGCGGTAGAGCAGGTCGCAGCCTTCGCGCCAGCCTTTGGCGGCGAGCGCGTCGCGGAGGGCGCGGGCGTCGGACACCACTTGTTCGGGGTTATCGCCTTCGGCGGTGCCGGTGTCGAGCCAGATGCGCGGGCGCGCGGCGCGGCGATAGTCGTTGACCATTTCGAGAATGGCGCGGCCGTCCCACCACACCGACGGCGAGAGAATCGCGAGATTGCCGAAGACGCGGGGAAACAGGAGGCCGGCTTCGAGCGAAACCAGCGCGCCCAGCGAGCTGCCTCCGGCGGCGGTGGAGGCGGCGTCGCGGCGGGTGCGGTAGGTGGCGTCGATGAAGGGCTTGAGCTCGCGGGCCAGCATCTCGGCGTAGCGGTCGCCCTTGCCGCCTTTGCGGCGGGCGGGATCGCGGGTGGGGGTGTACTCCGAAATGCGGCGCGGGCCGGTGTTGTAGACGCCGACCAGGATCAGGGGCTGCACGGCGCCGGCGCGGATGAGGGAGTCGGCGGTGAGGTCGGCCTGCCAGTCGTTGCCGCCGAAGGCGGTGGCGGGGTCGAACAGGTTCTGGCCGTCCTGAAGGTACATGACTGGGCAGCGGAACTCGCCGGAATCGTAGCCGGGGGGGAGGTAGACGGCAATATCGCGCGGCGTCGAGAGGTAGCGCGTGGGGAAGCGGGTGTGCAAGCGCAGGCGGCCGTCGTCTTTGGCGCGAGTGTCGGGCAACTTTCGAGTGTACGATTGCCGTGCTCACGATTGCAGCGGGGGGCCGTCTATTTCTCCAGTCATCATGGGTAGATACACTCTGAGGGTCAACGGGAAATCGCACACCGTGGAAGCGGAGCCTGACACTCCGCTGCTGTGGGTGTTGCGCGACGGGCTCGGCCTGAACGGCACGAAGTACGGATGCGGCGAGGGAATCTGCGGCGCCTGCACGGTGCACGACGGGCGCGCGGCGGTGCGCTCCTGCCAGGTGCCGGTGGCGCGCGCGGCGGGGCGAAGCTTCACCACCATCGAAGGACTGCCGGGCGGCGGCGAGCATCCGTGCCAGCGGGCATGGTTAGAGGAAGACGTCTCGCAATGCGGGTATTGCCAGCCCGGGATGATCATGAATGCGGCGGCGCTGCTCTACAGGCATCCCGATCCCACCGATGCGCAGATCGACGAAGCCATGGCGGGGTCGATCTGCCGGTGCGGAACGTATCAGCGGTTGCGGAAAGCGATTCATCGCGCGGCGAGGCCGGCATGAAGCCGACGCGGCGGGCGTTCCTCGGTTCCGGGGCGGCGTTGGCGGTGGCGTTCCATCTGCCGGAGCGCGCGGGGGCGCAGACGGCGGCGTTCGAGCCGAACGCATACATCCGGATCGCGCCGGACGATGGTGTGACGCTGTGGATGACGCGGTCGGAAATGGGGCAGGGAGTGCGCACCACGCTGGCCACCATTCTGTGCGAGGAATTGGGTGTGGACCTCGGGCAGGTGCGGCTGGAACAGGCGATGCCGGGGGCGCGCTTCCGGGGCATCCGGCTGCGCACGAGCGGCAGCGGCAGCGCTTCCGGGAGCTTCATGGCCCTGCGGCGTGCGGGCGCGGCGGCGCGGCACATGCTGGTGGCGGCGGCCGCCGAAACCTGGAAGGTGGATGCGGCGGAGTGCGAGGCCGCCGACGGCGCGGTGACGCACAAGGGATCGGGAAAGCGGCTGCGATACGGCGACCTGGCGGCGGCAGCGGCGAAGCAGCCGGTCCCCGCAACGCCCGCGCTGCGCGATGCGGCGAGTTTCCGGCTGATCGGCAAGCCGCAGAGGCGGATCGACGCGCAGGCGATCGTGCGCGGGCAGGCGGTTTACGGACTGGACGTGCAGCGGCCCGACGCGCTGGTGGCGGTGCTGGCGCGCTGCCCTTACCTGGGCGGCAAGCTGGCGCGGTTCGACGGGTCGAAGGCGCTGGCGGTGCGCGGCGTGCGGCACGTGGTGCCGGTGACGAGCGGAATCTTCGGCGGCGTGGCGGTGGTCGCGGACAACACCTGGGCGTCGATCAAAGGACGCGACGCGTTGAGTGTCGAGTGGGATGCGGGACCGAACCGGGAGTTCGATTCCGATCGCTTCATCGCGGGCTTGCGCGGCCGCAAGGAGGAGCCCTACCCGGTGCGCGCGGAAGGCGATGCCGGGGCGGCGATGCGGACAGCGACACGCAAGCTCGAAGCCGTCTACGAGTATCCGTTCCAGGCGCACGCGCCGCTGGAGCCGATGAATTGCACGGCGGACGTGCGCGCGGACTCGTGCGAGGTGTGGGTTTCCACGCAGACTCCGGAGACGGCCCAGCAGTGGATCGTGAAGACGCTGGGGCTCGCGCCCGAGTCGGTGAAAGTGCACACCACGCTGCTTGGCGGCGGCTTCGGACGGCGGCTGGTCACCGATTATGTGGAAGAGGCGGTGGAGATTTCGAAGGCGATCGGGAAGCCGGTGAAGGTGGTGTGGACGCGGGATGACGACATGCGGAACGGCTTCTTCCATCCGGCGGCGGTGGAAAGCATGCAGGCGGGTCTCGATGGAACGCGGCTGGTCGCGTGGGCGCATCATTCGGTGAGCTCGGAACTTTCCATGTTCGGGCTGCCGACGGAGGAAGAAAAGAAGGACCGGCAGCGGTTCGCGAAGGACGAATCGCCGTGGGGCGCGTTCGACACGTTCTACCGCTTCCCGGCGATGCAGGTGGATTACGTGCCGGTGGACTCGCCGGTGCCGACGGGGGCATGGCGGGCGGTGATGTACCCGGCGCGCGTGTTCGCCCGCGAGTCGTTCCTGGACGAGGTGGCGCACGCGCTCGGCAAGGACCCGCTCGAATATCGCATCGAGCTGCTGCGACCGGCGGGGGTGATGGCAATCGGCGAAATGAAGCTGGACCTGGGTCGGATGATCCGCGTGCTGGAGTCGGCGCGGGAGCGCTCCGGCTGGGGTAAGCCACTGGCGTCGGCGGGCGGGCGGCTCACGGGGCGGGGCATTGCGGCCAGCGTATATCACGGCGGCAGCTTCATGGCGCAGGTGGCGGAACTTTCGGTGGCGCCGGACTTCAGCGACCTTCGCGTTCACCGCATCGTGTGCGTGGTGGATTGCGGTCTCGCTATCAACCCGGCGGGCATCGAGGGGCAGGTGGAGAGCGCGGTCGTCTGGGGGCTGAGCGCCACGCTGATGGGCAACCTGCATTTCCGGCAGGGGCAGGCGGTGGAGCGCAACTTCTCGGATTTCCGGGTGCTCGGAATGAACGAAATGCCGGTGGTCGAAACGCACATTCTGCCCAGTGCGGAGTATCCCGGGGGCTTCGGCGAGCACGCGGTGCCGCACGTTGCGCCGGCGGTGGCGAACGCGATTTTCGCGGCCACCGGGCAGCGCATCAGGCGCTTGCCGATCACTCCCGCGTCTTTCGAACGGCGGCGCGCGTAGAATCCGCGTTCGGTCTGGTACGATGGCCAGACGGAATGCGCAGAGAATACGTGAAGTGGCACAGCCCTTCGCTCCACCGCGACATGGAACTGCTCGCGTTCGGCGAGCGGGGGTTTCCGGTAGTCGTGTTTCCCACCTCGGGCGGGCGCTTCTACGAATACGAAGATCGCGGGATCGTGGAGGCGGTGCGGCCGAAGATCGAGCGCGGCGAACTGCAACTGGTCTGCGTCGATACGGTGGATCGGGAATCCTGGTACAACGAGTGGGCGCAGCCGCAGGACCGCCTACACCGCCAGAACGCGTATGACGCGTACTTCGCGCGCGAACTGGCTCCGTTCGTCCGCGACCGCACGAGCTGGCCGCAAATGGGCGCCACGGGGTGCAGCCTCGGCGGCTATCACGCCATCAATTTCGCGCTGCGTCATCCGGACCTGGTGACGTATGCGGTGAGCATGTCCGGCGCGTTCGATATCCCGAAGCGGTTTCTGAACGGCTTCTACAACGAAGACGCCTACTTCCATTGCCCGCTCGATTACCTGCCGAACCTGAACGATGGCGACCTGCTGTCGCGCATGCGGCGCAACTTCCACGTGCTGGCGGCGGGCAACGGCGATCCTCTTTTCGACCAGAACGTGAAACTGGCGCAAGAGCTGGGACGCAAGGGGATTCCCCATTCGCTTGACGTGTGGGAAGGTTTCGGCCACGATTGGCCGTGGTGGCACCAGATGGCGGAGAAATTCTTGCGGTAGGACGCGCGCGACGGAGGCATGGATGAAGAGAATCGGCGTACTTTACGGGATGGAGGAATCGTTCCCGCCGGCGCTGGTGGAGCGGATCAACGCCATGGGGGTGCCCGGCGTTTCCGGCGAACACCTGAAGGTCGGCGGGGTGGAGATGGCGGGCCCGAGCGGCTACGACGTGATTGTGGACCGCATCTCGCATGACATACCGTTCTACCGCGCCTTTCTCAAGAATGCAGTGCTGACGGGAGTCCGGGTGATCAACAACCCGTTTTGGTGGAGCGCGGACGATAAATTTTTCAACTACTCGCTGGCGAGCGAACTGGGGGTGGCGGTGCCGCCGACGGTTTTGCTGCCGCACAAGAAACATCCGAAGGGCACCGCCGAGAGGTCGATGCGGAACCTGGTTTTCCCGTTGAACTGGGAGCGGATCTTCGACTATGTGGGATTCCCGGCGTTCCTGAAGCCGCACGACGGTGGGGGCTGGAAGGACGTGTACAAGGTCAATTCGGCCGAGGAGTTTTTCCGCGCCTACGACGAGAGCGGCGAACTGTGCATGACGCTGCAACGGGCGGTGCGATTCACCGAGTACTTCCGCTGCTACGTGGTGGACCAGAAGAAGGTCCACGTGATGCGGTACGATCCCGGGCAGCCGTTTCATCTGCGTTATGTGGCGGGCAATCCGCCGCCGGCACCGGCGTTGAACGATCGCATTGTGGGCGATGCGCTGAAGCTGTGCCGTGCGCTCGGCTACGACCTGAACACGGTGGAGTTCGCGGTGGAGGAGGGGATTCCGTACGCCATCGACTTCATGAACCCCGCGCCCGATGCGGGCATCGAATCGGTCGGCCTGGAGAATTTTCGCTGGATCGTGGACGAGGTGGCGCGGATGGCGGTGGAGCGGGCGCTGTCCCCGCCCGAAGAACTGCCGTACCACTGGGCGAAGTTCCTGGCACCCGCCCGGGCTAACATTTAGAAATGGCCGTCACACCTCCCAGTTTCAGCATCGGGATCGAGGAAGAGTACCAGACCATCGACCACGACACGCGCGACCTGCGCTCGCACATCCACTCGGAAATTCTGGAGAAAGGGCGGCTGGTGCTGAAGGAGCGGATCAAGCCGGAGATGCACCAGTCGGTTGTCGAAATCGGCACCGGGGTCTGCCGGAACATTCAGGAGGCGAAGGAGGAGATCCGTTCCATCCGCCGGGAGATGATCCGGCTGGCGCGGGACAACGGGCTGCTGCTGGCGGCGGGCGGGACGCATCCCTTCGCGCTGTGGCACAAGCAGGAGATCTATCCCGACGAGCGCTACCGCACGATCGTGGAAGACCTGAAGATGGTGGCGAGGGCGAACCTGATTTTCGGACTGCACGTGCACGTGGGCGTGGAGGACCGGGAGACGGCGATCCAACTGATGAACGGGGCGCGCTATTTTCTGCCCCACCTCCTGGCACTGTCGGCGAATTCACCGTTCTGGCTGGGGATGGATACCGGCCTGCGGTCGTACCGCTGCAAGGTGTTCGACAAGTTCCCGCGCACCAATATTCCGGACCTTTTCGCGAGCTGGTCGGAGTTCGAGAATTACGTCAATCTGCTGATCCACACCAACTGCATCGACAACGCGAAGAAGATCTGGTGGGACATCCGGCCGCATCCGCATTTTCCCACGCTGGAATTCCGGATCTGCGATATTCCGATGCGCCTCGAAGAGACCATCGCCATCGCGGCGATGTGCCAGGCGATCATTGCCAAGCTCTATAAGCTGCACGAGCAGAATCTCTCGTTCCGGCACTATCACCGGGCGCTGATCATGGAGAACAAGTGGCGTGCGGCGCGCTACGGGCTGGACGGCAAGATGATCGACTTC
>CAWIJL010000006.1:0-412133 GCA_963836405.1 uncultured Solibacteraceae bacterium | reverse complement strand
GCACCTTGAACTCGAGCCTTGGAGGTTGAGCGGAAGCTACCGCTGCGGCGGAGAGAAGTACAAAAAGAAACCTGAACATGCAACCAAATCCTAACACCGTGCGGCTGGCAGGAAATCGATCCCGGCCGCGGGTATTAGTCAGTTTGGTAAGTGCGCAACCCGGAAGCAGTCCGCCCGCACCATCTCAAGGTAGCGCCTGGATCGCCGCCGTCAAATCGCCCGTGATCCGCAACACCGCCCACCGCGCCCGCTCCACCGTGTACTGCGCGTCATAGAACGCAATCCACTTCTGGTTCTCCACCACCCGCGCCTCTTCCACCTGCCGCAGCGCCATCCGGCCCTCTTCCATCTGTGCCAGGTTCACCGAAAGCTGCTCGCGCGCCACCTCCAGATCCAGCCGCGCCACCTCCGACGCCGATTCCGCCGTCTTCAGGTCGCGGTACGACCGCTGCAAATCCGAAATGATCCGGTTCCGCGTGCCCGTAAGCTCCAGCTTCAGCCGCGTCACTTCACCCTGGCTCTGCGCCGCCTGCGCGCTGCTCCCCGGTCCGGTCAAAATCGGAATCTGAAACGACACGCCGATCTGCCCGTTGTTGCGCTGGAACTTGTTGAAGTACTCTTCGTAGTTGTTGAACTTGGCGAACAGCCCGTACTGCGCCACCAGGTCCACCCGCGGCAGCCACGCCGCTTTCTGGCCCTTCACATCCAGTTGCCGCGCCGCCACCTGCGATTCGATGCGCCGCAGGTCCTTGCTGTTCTGCAATGCGCTGTCCACCGCCGCCTCCTCGGACGCAGGCAGGGGCGGGGCGGGACGCGTTTCCTCACCGGCTGCACGCGATCCTCGGCCGGCAGTCCCACCGCCAGCGCCAGCGCGGTTTCCGCGGTGTCCCGTTCCGCCTCGAGCGCGGCAGCCGTCTGCCGAGCCTTCGCCAGTTGCAGCGATGCCGTCTTCTCGGCGAGCGGCAGCGCCCGGCCCTCGCGCACCTGCGCCTGCACCGACTCGAGCACCTTCTGCAGGCTCTCCGCATCCTTGCGCGCCATCTCCCCGATGCGTACCGCGCGCTCCGCATCCAGGTACAGCGCCGCCACCCGGTATGCCACTTCGTCGCGCTTGGCCGTCACCCCGATCGCGGCCCCGCGCGCATCCTCCCGCGCCGCCGCCACCGCGTAGCTCTGCGGGCGATTGAAAAGGTACTGGCTCGCCTGCGCCTGGAACACGCTCGGCGCCGAGCCCTCGATGCTCATCGGAAATCCCTGCGTGTACGCTAGCCCGCTCCCCACTCCGATCTTCGGCGCGAACGGATCCCGCGCCACCCGCACCGCCTGGCGCGCCTTTTCTTCATCCAGCCGCGCCATCGTGATATCCGGATTCTGCTTCAGCGCCGCCTCCACGGCTTCGCGAAGCTTCATCGTGTGAACCTCCGCGGCCAGCAGGCAGGGCCACACCAGCAGCAAAAACGCTTTGGACATAACTCATTCTAACGGCGGCAGCGGCCCCAACCGCCTAATTCGAGGCCACCGGACCGTCGCTGCGCGAGAGTTCCTGTACGATCTGCTCGCGCCGCGCGATCGCCGTGGCAACCGCGGATTGCGTCGCCGTCCAGTAAAACACCCCGCCCATGATCGCCGCGATGGCCAGCATCGCCAGAAACGCCAACTGGCTGTCCAGCGCATACCGCGCCAGGTACGCGAGCCCCACCGGAAGCAGCGCCAGCGGGTACAACACGAACAGCAGGCCCTGGAACCGTCCCGAGGCCTCGCCCTGCGAAACACGCTCCGGGTGCAGGCCGCGCGGATAGTGAATCGAGCTGAGATTGCCCAGCCCCAGCAGGTACAACGCGCACACCCCCATCACCCCCAGCGCCTCCACCACGCCCGGCAACCCGCTGCCGAGCCCGAAGACCAGCGTCACCGCGCCCACGATCGCCACTTCCAGGTATACGAAGCACAGCGAAGCCAGGTTCTTCCCCAGCAGCACCGTGCGGAACGGCGGCGGCGCGGCAAAATAAAAGGCCGCCGCGGAGCGGTCGAACCCCAGGCAGTTCCAGTAGGAGACCTGCCCAAGCAGCGTCAGAGCATACGTGGAAACGATCACCAGGAAGTAGCTGGAGCCTCCCGCATTCCGGCCTCCCCGCCCCAGGATCAGCGGCAGCCACACCACCGTCCCGAACGTGAAGCCCATCACGAACACCATGCGAAAGCGCGGCGTTCGCGCCAACGACCGCAGTTCCTTCTCCACCAGCCCGGCCAGCGGGTCGCGCAGCAACAGCGACGGCAAACGGTAAAGGCGGTCGAGCCAGGAGGAACGCGGCCGGTCCGGAGCCGCCGTCGCCTGCGCCGCCAGCGGGTCGTAGCGAAGACTGCGCTCGAACTGCGCCCGGCCGAACCACCACGCCAGCACCGTCCAGCCCGCCAGGAACAGAAGGCCCTCAGCCGCTGCGCCGCCCAGAATGACCTGCGATGCCGCCGCCCACGGATAGCCCGTGCCGCCCATCCGATCCGCCAGCTTGTCCATGCCCGCCGGCTGATACCCGAGTTGCATCAGGAGACGCGGCACGATCCACAGCAGGGTCATCGCCAGAACCAGCACTTCCCGCACCCGCCGCCGCGACAGCAGCCGCTCCAGAACGCTGCGCACTCCCGACGAGAGAAACAAGTTGAAGAGGATAAAAACCAGCAGCGCCACCGCCAGCCGTGGCGCCATCCGCCACCCGCCCGCCGCCGGATTCAGCAGCAGCCCGGCCGCGCCGCCCGCCAGCACCAGGAATACCTCGGCCGCGGTGGCCAGCCGCAGCAGCACTTCGATCGCGAAAAGCTGCCGGTGCGGGATCGGAAAAAGCAGCAGCTTCCGCAGGTCGAGAGAGGAGCCCATACTGGCCGTGAGAATCGGAGCCAGTTGCCAGTACCCGAACACCGCCAGCAGGCCCAACGGCACCCAACGGTTCAGCTCGCTCTGCGGCAGATGCGCCATCGCGAACGCCGCCGCAATCCCCACCGCCGTCCACGCGCCGTACCAGGCCACGGCCGTGAAGATCGAAAGCGCCGACCCGCGCCGCGAACCCAGCCGCATGCTCAACCATTGCGCCCTGAGAATCGCCGCGATCATAGCCAGTCCAGGCGCTCCACCGGCTGCCCCGCGCCCACAACACGCACGAACGCATCCTCCAGCGACTCGCCGCCCGCGCGCAGGTCTTCGATCGTGCCCGAGGTGGCAATCCGGCCTTCGTCGATAATCGCGATGCGGTCGCAAAGCCGCTCCACCACTTCCAGCACATGGCTCGTCAGGAAAATGGTGGCGCCGCGTCACCTGGTCCACCAGGATGTCTTTCATCAGCCGCGCGCCCATTGCATCCACCCCTTCGAACGGTTCGTCCATCAGGAACAGCTCCGGGTGGTGGATCAGCGACGCCGCCATCGCCACGCGCTTGCGCATGCCCTTGGAATATTCGCCGATGATTTTGCGGTCCCGCTGAAGTTGAAAAAGATCGAGCAATTTGCCCGCGCGTTCGATCGCCACCGCCCGCTCCAGGCCGTACATGCGGCCCACGAATTCCAGAAATTCGAGGCCCGTCAGGCGGTCGAACAGCAGCGACTCATCGGGCACCAGGCCGATCCGCTGCTTGATCTCGAGTTCCTGCCGCGGCATCGCAAATCCCAGTATCTCGATCGTCCCGCGATCCGGCGGAATCAGCCCCGTCAGCATTCGGATGGTGGTCGATTTCCCCGCCCCGTTCGGCCCCAGGAAACCGAAAAAACTGCCCCGCGGGACCTCCAGGTCCACGCCGTCCACCGCGGCCTTGTTGCCGTAGAACTTCTGCAAACCTCGCACCACTATGGCGGGGGAAGACATCCCCTCCAGTGTACGCGGGCAATCCCGCCGGGCGGAGCGGCGTGCGCCTCCGACGAGGTTCAGCGGGGAGGACATGCGGCGCTGCCGGGCGCAGTTCGAAAAGGCCACGCCGGAGGAGCACCCGGAGTTTCTGGAGTTCCCGCACATTCCCTCCGAAGAAGTGAAGTCCATCCGCCAATGGAGCCGCGAGGCCAAACAGTAGCGCGGCACCGCCGCCACCCTCCGCGTCCCGCCCGTCCGCCGCGACGGGCGCCTGCGAAAACGGCGCCGTGGACCTCCGCCAAGCCGCCCTCCCGTTTGGGCCAACCTCACCATAGACGACTACACGGCCATGTGGATGCGTTGGGGTGGCTAAGCGTTATTCGGAATTGCGGTAAAGATCCAGGGCGAACGCCAACGCGTCTTTGAGTCGCTCCATGATTTCGGCGGAAAGCCTGCCAATTCTGCGTTCAAGACGCACGGTTGGTAGAGATCCCAATCCTTGAACGTTGGCTACTGATTCACGGTCAAGGAACGGAAGCCGCGGCAGCGGCACTTCATACGGACTGTCTCTCCGCTGCGTCGTGAGAGGCACATACAAGACGAGGGCTCGTGGCGGGTCGGAGTCTTGGCGAGAAACGATGACGACGGGACGCGTCTTGGCAGCGAGTCCCAGGTCCGCCAGCCAGATCTCACCGGGTTGGGGGTTCATCGAGCAGGTCGAGGACCTCCTGTTCGGCGGCGCGCGAGCGCGCGACGTCAAGGACGTCGTGATCGGCGAGGTCAATCACCTCGGCGATGCGCTCCCTCGCCTCGGCCGCCGTCTCCGGCTTCCACTCGCGCAAGCGAGCGTCCAGTTTTTCCGCCAAGGCGTCCACGATAGTCTCCTGCTCTCGTTCCTAGTGTAGCGCCATCGGCCCTCGACGATATCGCCACGTACTCCATTACGGGGACATGGAGGCCCCCGTTCATGAGACGTGGCAAACGCGGCCGCAGTCGTAAGTTTTCTCCCAAGGAAAGTCTCAGCTGCCTGATCTCGACCAGGCAAGGTGGGCAGTCCTCAACAGCCTGCCCTCGAAGGAATCGCAGCGCGGATACCGGCACGCGATAGACGAGTTTATTGCCTGGTACTGCTCCGAACCCAGATTATCGCTCAACAAAACCGTCGTCACTCGCTACCGAATTCACCTGGAATCACGTGAGCTCGCGCCGGGCACCATTAACGGTAGGCTTGCGGCCGTCCGCCGGCTTGCGTACGAAGCTGCTGATTCCGGCCTGCTCAGCCCAGATCTCGCGGCTGGCATTCGGCGAGTCAAAGGTCCGAAGGACCTCGGTGTTCGTCTGGGCAACTGGCTCACGGCCGATCAGGCGAGAGCGCTCTTGCAGGTGCCCGATCCCAGCACCCTCAAAGGCAAACGAGATCGGGCGCTGCTCGGGATCCTCTTGGGATGCGGGCTGCGCCGGAAAGAAGCGGCAGAACTCGACCTTGCACACCTTCAGCGGCGGGAGGACCACTGGGCCATTGTTGATATGGTCGGCAAGGCCCGGCATATTCGGACACTACCTGTTCCGGATTGGGTAAAGAGCGCTATAGATTCCTGGCTTGGATCTGCTGGGGTGAGCGAAGGCCGCGTGTTTCGCTGCGTTTGTCGAGCGGGCAAGACTTGGGGGACCGGCGTAACGGAGCGAGTCGTATGGCACGTGGTGACTGCGCGAAAAGAGCTGCTGTTGAGAATCTGGCGCCGCATGACTTGCGTCGGACCTGCGCCCGCCTGTGTCGCGAAGCCGGAGGGGATCTGGACCAAATCCAATTCCTTTTGGGTCATGTCTCCGTCCAGACGACGGAGCGTTATCTCGGTTGCAAGCAGCGAATTCGCGGAGCGGTAAACGACCGAATCGGCATCGAACCATAGCGCGTACGCCGCTAAGGGCGCGGTGCGGCGACAACGCGTCAACATCGATTGGTAAACGCTGCGCCGTTTGATCGCGACTTGCTCCGCAATGCCCGGGCAATCGAACTCGAAGGGGCCGGTATCCGCACGCAAGCGCACTCTGCGACATGTGATATCTGGCTGGAACGCGCGTCTTGAGTACTATGATCGCAAGATCGTCGCGGATCTTCTTTCGTCCGCACCAAAGGAGCATTTTCATATGCTGATGCAGGACCTCCGTTACGCCTTTCGGACCCTGGCGAAGAGTCCGGCGTTTCTGTTCACGGCGGTTGCCTCGCTCACCCTTGGCATAGGCGCGAACACGGCGATGTTCAGTGTCTTGGACGCTATGCTCTTGCGGCCGTTGCCGGTCGTGGAACCCTCGCGCGTGTTCGCGGTAACGCCGAGGCATCCGGTGAGATCCACGTCTCAGATCTCATATCGCGATTTGGCCGACCTGCGGGACAGGGCGTCCAGTCTGCAATCGGTAGTCATCTATGCGCCCACCGCGTTCAGTCTGCGGCCCACGCCTGAGGCGCTTCCGAAGGTTCAAATGGGCTTGGTGGCGAGCGCAAATCTATTCGAATTGGCCGGTGTGAGACCAGCTTTAGGCCGCGGCTTTCTGCCGTCTGAAGACAAACAAGGCGGCGAACCCGTGGCGGTGTTGTCCCACCGCCTTTGGCTCGGTGAGTTCAATGGTGATCCGAATGTGTTGGGGCGGCGCATTCGTATAGGCACTGCAGAGTTCACGGTGGTTGGCGTGGCTCCGGAGTCGTTCACCGGCTTCGAGCCGTTCATTCACTATGCGGCCTTCGTTCCCATGGGCGCGGCGCCGCTGCTGATGCCATCCAGTAAACCCGTATTGGAAAACCGCGAAGCGCGATCCTTTCAGGCCATAGCACGCTTGCACGATGGAGTCTCCGCCGCGCAAGCCACCGCAGAGCTGCAGACCATCGCCAAGGCGCTAGAGCACGCATACCCGGAAACGAATAAAGATCTGACACTTCTCCTCCGCACGGAGATTCAGAGGCGGTTAAGCGAATCCCCTTCCGACGCCTTGCTGAGTTCGATGCTGATGGCCTTGGCAATCGCAGTCTTGCTGATTGCTTGCACCAATGTGGCGAACCTGTTCCTCGTTCGCGGCCGCGCGCGGATGCGCGAGGTGGCTGTGCGGCTCGCGATCGGAGCTCCTCGAGCGACGCTGGTCAGGCAAATACTCACAGAAAGCCTATTGGTGGCGCTCGCCGGCGGACTTCTCGGTTTGTTGGCCGGCTATGGCGGCCTTTGGCTTATGCGGCAAAGCCCACTCGTGTCGGACAATCCGATTCACCTCGACATCCGCGTGGACGGGCGCGTGCTGCTCTTCACCGCCATCGCATCAATGATGAGCGCGTTGGTTGTCGGGTCCCTTCCCGCGCTACGTTCTTCGAAGAGCGATCTCCTTCCGCCCTCCGGGCATCCGACACCGGGCAGCGCGAACGCCTTTGGGGCCGCAACATGCTAGTGGTTCTGCAAGTGGCATTGTCAGTGACGCTTTTGATGGCGTCCGCCATGATGGTGCAGGGCTTTCGAAAGGCTTTGCGCTACGATCCCGGCTTCGATCTGGACCGCACGGTCGCGATGACCATCGATCCAAGTGTGCTCAACTACGGCAAGGACAAGACCTTGGACTTTCAACGCCATTTGCTGGAAAGGGCCAAGCAGATTCCTGGTGTGCGTAGCGCGGCGCTTGCCCATACGTTGCCCTTTGGGATGGATCAGCGGTTCTGGGTGGACTTTGTGCCGGAAGGGTTTACGATGGCGGCCCATAAGACGTCCGTGTTCTCGTTCGGGAACTCGGTAACCCCGGAGTACCTCGGCGTGATGGGGATCGGGATCGTCACTGGCCGTGGGCTCGCGCTCACAGATACGGAGAAGTCGCCGCGTGTCGTGGTGATCAACGAGGAATTGGCGCGCAGGTACTGGCCGAATCAAAATCCGCTCGGTAAACGGATGCGTATCGAGCAGACCGGCGAGTGGCATGAAGTGGTAGGCGTTGCGCGCCAGACTAAGTACGTTTTCCCGACTGAGCCGCCCATGACGCATCTGTATTTGCCAGCCTCACAAAGCTATTCGGCGCGCATGTCGCTTGTCGTCTCGGCTGAGCGGGATGCGGCATTGTTGGCGGGTCCGCTCCGTGAACTAATGCGGTCGGTGGATGCGGCGCAGCCGGTATTTCAGGTCCGCACCCTCCGCACCTACTACCGCCAGCGTTCCTTCGTCATGCCGTTGCGGCTTGCGCAATTGGTCTCGGCGATGGGGCTGACCGGGTTGTGCCTGGCGGTGACCGGTCTGTATGGCGTGATTTCGTATGCAGTCAGCCGGCGAACGCGGGAAATCGGCGTGCGCATGGCGATCGGTGCGAGCCCTGGCGCGGTGGTTGGGATGGTACTGCGGCAGGGGGTTGCGCTAGCAGGTATTGGCGTAGCCTTAGGGCTGGCGCTTGTGATCCCGGCGCGCGGGGTGCTTTCGGCGCGATTGGCAGGAATGGCGGATGCGGACCTGGCTTCGCTAGTAATCGCGCCTGCAGCGGTCCTGCTGGTCGCGGCGCTGGCGTGTTACTTGCCGGCAAGCCGGGCCGCGAGTGTGAATCCGCTCTCGACGTTACGGCACGAGTGAGCGCGTTCCGGGAAGCATCCATGGCAACACGTGCTTTGCGGACACTCCTGGCGTTGCCGGGAACCATCGGGATGGTGCTGCTGGTGGCTTGCGTGAACGTGGCCAACCTGCTGTTGGCGCGGGCCGCGGCACGCCGCAAGGAACTGGCGCTACGCGGATCGCTGGAGGCAGGCCGGAAACGGTGGCGTGCGGCCGAGGTCTCCCGGTGGCGGCTTTTCGCGCGACTGGGTAGGCTAGGGACAAAGGCCGCGCCATGCGGATTCCGCTCGAAGAGAGTGGTATTCTTCGGAGTCTCCCCAAGGCGGATCGAGGTGGCATCTGAGTCGCCCGAAGGTGGCATAACCCGCCGCTAGGTCGCCCAGCGTTTAGGAACGAGCGACATTCACTTGGCCGAATCACGCTTGCTGAGAAGTGGCCGACGCCGGGTGGGTTGCGGCCGAGATCTAGCGCGTCGCCCCTCCGCCGTCGCGTCGACGGACTCAGAGCGCGGCGAGAATCGGACGGGCCAGCGCCACGCACTGGTCGGCCGTCTTTAGCCCGTTGACCTGGATCAAGTTGCTCCCGGCGAGCACGTACATCGTCCCGTCGTTGTCGAAGAAGGCCTTGTCACCCAAGCTGCGCACCGGCTGGGCATTCTTGGCGCTGTTGAGCAAGAAGTTGTAGGTGACCGCGGCATTGTGCTCGAACACCTTGACTTCAGGCGCGCGATGGGGCGAGTTCTTGAACTTCACTGGGCGAGTGCGCGGAACAAGGCCCAGAAACGGCGGGTTGCGACCGAGTTCACCTCGAGGGCGGCCAGCACCGGACCTGCCCTTGCCCGGCTTCGCATTCCGCCTCGCTGAATAGGAAGTCCAATTTGCCGGTCGCCGAGTCCTGGTCCATCTGCTCGTCCCAACGGGTTTGCTCGCGCGTACGGAACCATCCCACCAAGCGCCCGAAAAGGGACGCCGCCAGAATTCATGCTTCCTGGCGGCTGCTGAGAAGTCGGCCGCATTCAAGGCCGGCAACCGGGTGAGTGACACCGTTCCCTTCATGGTGTTCTTTGAGCACCCGGAACCGGCTTCGGATCGCTCCCCTTCCGGCCGGGCGGAGCGGCATCGTCTCGCCCGCCTATTTGGCCTCGCGGCTCCACTTGCGGATCGACTTCACTTCCTCGGCCGGAATGTGCAGGAACTCCAGAAACTCCTGGTGCTCCTCCGGGGCCGCCTGTTCGAATTGCGCGTGCCAGCGGCGCATGTCTTCCTCGCTGAACCCCGTCGCACGCATGATCTCCACCCACTTCTCCTTCGTCACCATCTTCAATCTCCTTAACCGGTCTGTGTCTTTGAGCAGGCGGGCGATGGCCCGCTGGTGCTCGCGCAGTTTTTCGATTTCGCCGGCGATCTCCCTCAGCCGTCGTTCGAGCACGCCGGCCGCGTCGCCCCGCGGTTTCTCGAGCAGCGAGCGGATGTCCGTCAGGGTGAGCCCCGAATCGCGGTACGAACACACCTGGCGCAGGCGGGCCAGGTCCTTTTCGCCATACAGGCGGTAATTGCCGCCGCTCCGGCGCGGCGGCGCTAGCAGGCCGCGGGATTCGTAGTACAGCACGGTCGCGCGGCTCAGCCCGCACGCCCGCGCCAACTCGGTCACGGTCACGTCATCGGCTCCTGTTCTTGAGTTTCAACCCTGAAGCTGTAGACAGGTCAAGGGGTTTTGCGAAAAATCAGAATGTGCTGGCGGGGCAGCGTCTCGAGCGCCTTATCGAAGGCGAATCCCTCGGGCCCCAGTTCCGCCTTCACTTGCGCGACGGTCATCTTGTGCAGCGGCTGAATCGGGATGGCGGGATCCTCGCCCCGGTATTCGAGCAGCACCAGCCGGCCCCCCGGCTTGAGCGCCGCGCGGATGCCGCGCAACATCTTCTGCGGTTCGGAGAATTCGTGGTAGACATCGGCCAGCAACACCAGGTCCAGCGCGCCCGCCGGAAGCTTCGGATCGTCCACCGCGCCCAGCACCGTCACCACGTTCGTCAACCCGCGCTTCGCCATGTTGTCGCGCAGAATCTCCAGCATGCGCGGCTGAATATCGTTCGCGTAAACCTTGCCCGAAGGACCGGTGCGCTCCGCCATCCGCCAGGTCATGTAACCCGCCCCGGCGCCCACATCCGCCACCGTCGAGCCCTTCGCGATGCCGATCGCGTTCAGCGCCGCGTCCGGGGCCTCCTCCGCCTCGCGCTCCGGCCGCACCAGCCACCCCGCCCCTTCCGCGCTCATCACCCCCGCATATCTGCGCCCGGTGACCGGGTGCACACCTTGCGCCCAGGCAAACGAAACCAGCAGCGCGAGCGCGGCCGCGGCCACGACGGTCGATCTTAGAAACGTTCTGCGTCGCATCGCGGCCTTCAGTAACTCTTCAGGCGGAACTTGCGGTATTCCACCTTCATCGGCGGCCCCACGTGCACCTGCACGCCGAGCAGCCCTTCCATCGCCCGGTTGGGAGCGTCGTCGTCCACCACCACGCTCAGCACGTGCCCGTTGATTGCGTGGATCAGAATGTTACCGCGAATGGTCAGGTGCACCGAATTCCAATCCGGCGTGATGAACGTAGCCAGCTCCTTCGGATCGCCCAGCGACGAGAGGATCACCGGCTTCCGCCCGCCCACCACGTGCGTCATTTCGCCGCGCACGGAAAGGAACAGCCGCCCGCGCTCCTCGTAGTTCTGGCCGGTGTAGTTGTTGCGGCCGTCGATGTCGCACTGGTATCCGCGCAGCGCGTACATCGTCCCCGGCACCATCGCGCTGCGGTAATTGATGCCGCTGTTGCCGGCGGTGGCGATGCGGTAGTCCACTTTGAGTTCGAAATCCCCGGGCCGTCCGCCGCGCCAGATGATGAACGTGTTGGCTTTGAGCAGCGTCTCCGGCGTCACCTCGCCCACCATCATGCCGTCTTCCACGCGCCAGTATTTAGGATCGCCCTCCCAACCCTCCAGCGTCTTGCCGTTGAAGATCGGCTCGAACCCGGGCTCGTCTCCGGTCACCGCCTCGGGACGGTCGCTCTGTTTCGGCACATAGCCCTGCGCCGCATCCTGCGCGCGCATCGCGGCCGGCAGCGCCAGGCCCCCCAACATGGAGGCGAGAAAAATCCTGCGTTCGGCTGTATTCATCGTTAATCTCCGCGAGTGCCTCCGAGAATATGGCATCCGGCACGAGGGTGTCAATTCGTCCGCCGTCCGCGCTTCCGATTTCGCTTAACGCCGGACCTTTTTCGATGTAAGATACATCGGGGCGAGGGGGAAGATGCTATCTGCACAGTTCATCCGTCTGATCGAACAGCACACTCCGCAGATTATGGCCCGCGTCATGTCCCGCATTCACCGGGATCCGCGGATGCCTCACACTCAATCGCAACTCGAATCCGAACTGCGGGACCGCGGCATGGTCCTGCTCGAAAATCTGGGAACCTGGCTAACTGCCGGCAACGAAGAGGAGGTCGGACGCCGCTACGAGCAGATCGGCAAGCTCCGCTTCCAGCAGAACGTTCCGCTGCACGAGTGCGTGCGCGCGCTCTGCCTGATCCGCGAACAGGTGCTGGATTTCGTCGAAGAACAGGTGGTTTCGAAAACCACCATGGAACTGTACGCCGAAGAGGAACTCGACCGCCGTCTCGGACTGTTCTTCGACGTCCTCACGGTCCAGCTTGTGGAGGGCTACGAAAAGGCGCTGCGCACCGGCGCGGCCGCCGCGCACGCCTGATTATTCGTTGGTCGGGTCGATATCGGTCGGGATGCCTTTGAGCCCGTCGATGGCGCGCTGCATCGCCGGGCGCACCACGCCCAGGGTATCCAGCATCTTTTTTGCGCCCGCATAATCGCCCGTCGCTTCCAGCGTGAGCAGATCGTGCGTCAGGTCGCGCACGGCATTCTTGATTTTGGCGAAGTCCACCGTGAACGTGCCGTCCGGATGCGCGACAAACGCGCCCTTATCCGTGAGGTAATTGAACTGCAGCGCCATGCCCTTGCCGTGGGCCTCCGTCAGGCCGAAGCGCAGCGAGCGGAACGACGACGCCAGGAACGTTGTGTACAACTGCCGTTCGGCGGCGGGTCCGTGCGCCAGGCCGTGATCGAACAGGTACTGGAGCATGAACAGCCCCGTCACATCCGCCTTGGCCTCTTCGATCGCGCTGTACAGCTCCTTCATTTCCTGCCGCGGCGTGGTGGAGCGCCCGTTCACCTGGATCTGGTGCGGGCCGATTCCGTGGCTCAGCTCGTGCGCCAGAATGTGCGTGAAGAACGAGTCGAAGCTGAGATCGCCCTGCGCCGCCTTGGGCAGCACCCGTCCGGCGATCGGTTTCAGGTTGCTCTCGAACTTCGCCTCCTGAACGTTCTTGAGCATCACGCGCTTGGAGCCCTTCTCGTGCACCACGCGCTCGTCGTTGGGCAGATTGAACGCGGCCGTGCGCACCCCGTGCGCGCCGTCGCCCGAAGCGAAGACCTCGTTCACCACGCGGATCGGCGCGGCGGCTCCCAGTTTCGGGTTGCGATACTTCGGGTCGATCGGCAGGTTGTTCTCCACCTCCTGCAAGCGGCCCGAAAACGACTTTAACCGGTCCGTCTCGCGGTCGTCGCGAATCGTGATGTAGGCCTCGAAGGCCGCCTTGTAGCCGAACAGTTCGTCGTTATAAGTTTCGTAGGGACCGATGGTGATGTCGAGCGGAGCGTCCAGGTCCATCCAGGCGATGTCGCTCGCGTAGTAGTCGTTCGACAGAAACGCATCCGCGCGCAGCGTCAGAAACTTCTTGAGCGATGCGTTCCCGGTGAGGGCCGCCGCCTCGCGCAGCAGCGATGCCGCTCGATTCAGGTCCGCCGCGTACACCTTGCTGTACGGAACCGCCGTGAGCTTCCCGCCTTCGCGCCGGATAACCGTGAAGAACCCCTCCGCCTGCGCCCGCGCCTGCGGCGTCATGCCCTTCACCCACTCCTCGAACTCCTCGCGCTTCATCTGCTCGGGATAAAAGTTGGCGCCCAGGGGCTTGCGTTCGGGAACCCCCGGTATGAAGGCGGTGTGGGCGTCGAGGTCCGACCACGGTCCCTTGTTCAGCCAGAAGTAGTGCTGCCGTGCCTGGCCGAGCGGCGTCGTGTCTTTCTGGAGCTTTTCGTACAACGCGCGGTCGCCGCTCCAGAGCTGGTCCATAAAGAGGTAGTTCAGCACCTTGGCAGCCTCCACCAGTTTCGCCAGTGCCTGGCGGTCCCCGGCGGAAAGGACGGACTCGTCGTATTGCAGTTTCACGGGCGCGAATCGCGCGCTCATCTCTTTGAGTTGGGTTAAGTCGGGCATAACGGCGGCAGCCGCCAACAAAACAAGGATCGGCTTCATCAATTCTGATGGTAACGCGGCATTTCTCACGTTGGCGTGCGGGATGCAACACATAAAGGCGAAGGGAGAACTGTCCCCATATGAGAAAACTGGCAAGGTTCGTTCTGCCCGACGCCATCGGCGCGATGTGCATCGCCTTCGCGGCCGACGTTTCCACCGACTTCGACCACAAGGTGGATTTCAGCCGCTATCACACCTATTCCTGGATCGGCGTGAAAGCGAGCAATTCGCTCTGGCAGGACCGCATCGCCGGCGCCATCGACAGCCAACTGGCGGCCAAGGGATTCACGCGCGTGGCCTCCGGCGGCGACATCTCCGTGGCGGCGTTCGGGATGACCGACGAACGCGACACCCTGCAAACCTTCTCGAGCGGCTTCCCGGGTTGGGGATGGGGCGGCTGGGGCGCCGCCGGCACGGCAACCACCACCGTGGTTCCCGAACGCGTCGGCAGCCTCACCGTGAACATGTTCGATTCGTCCACCAAAAAAATGATCTGGCGCGGCGTCGCGTCGGATACGCTTTCATCCAAACCCGAGAAGAACGACAAGAAGCTCGATCGTGTAGCCGAGGAGATGTTCGAGCACTTCCCGCCGAAGTCCAAGGGATAAGTGCCAAACGGGTTTGCTACTTGCGAAAAGCGATGCCGAGTTCCTTCATCTGGCGCTCGGGCACCGGCGACGGCGCGTCGCACATCAGGTCGGTGCCGCGCGCCGTCTTGGGGAACGGAATCACGTCGCGAATCGAGGTTTCTCCGGCCAGGATCATCACCAGCCGGTCGAACCCGAGAGCGATGCCGCCGTGCGGCGGAGCGCCGTACTCCAGAGCTTCGAGCAGGAAGAAGAAACGACGCTTCGCTTCCTCGTCGGACATGCCCAGCGCTCCGAAAACCTTGGCCTGCACGTCGCGCCGGTGGATACGAATCGAGCCCGAGCCGAGTTCGGTTCCGTTGAGCACCAGGTCGTAGGATTTGGCGCGGCAGCGCGCCGGATCCGAGGTGAGCTTCTCGATGTCCTCGTCATGCACCGAGGTGAACGGATGGTGCGCGGCATCCCAGCGGTTCTCCTCCTCGTTCCATTCGAACATCGGGAAATCCACTACCCAGAGGAACTGGAAATTCTCCCGGTCCAGCAGCTTGTTGCGGTCGTTGAACTTCTGCGCGAGGTTCAGGCGCAACTGGCCGCAAGCCTGGTACACGGTCTCCTCGGGGCGATGACCTTTCGGCTCGCCCGCCCAGGTGGCCAGCACCAGCAGGTCGTTTTCGCCCGCCGAGCAGCGCTCCCGCACCTTTCGCCATCTGGTCCGGATAATCGCGGTCCAGGCGCTTGGGATCGTCGTACACGCGCAGGCCGCGCTCCTGTCCGAAGGCCTTGAATTCATCGCGCTCCTTGCGGCTGGGCGCTCCGGTCTTCGGAATGGGAATCGCCACCAGCGGCAGGCCGGCATTGGCCAGTTCCGGAAGCAGGTCCTCCACCGGCTGCATCGGAGGAATGCGGCGGTCGGGCTTGTCGCTGCCGTAGTGCCGCATGGCCTCGGCATACGTGATTCGCGGAAACGGCGCGGCCACGCTGTGTCCGGCCACTTCGCACACGCGCTGCACCATCGGCTCGATCACCTCGAAGATGCGTTCCTGTTGCGGGAACGACATCTCCAGGTCGATCTGCGTGAATTCGGGCTGACGGTCCGCGCGCAGGTCTTCGTCGCGGAAGCAGCGCACGATTTGAAAATACTTCTCGTAGCCCGCCACCATCAGCAGTTGCTTGAAAATCTGCGGCGACTGCGGCAGCGCGTAGAAGTTGCCCGGCTGCACGCGGCTGGGCACGAGGTAATCGCGCGCGCCTTCCGGCGTGGAGCGCGTCATGAACGGCGTTTCGATTTCGAGGAAGCCCTGCCCGTGGAGATATTCGCGCACCGCAAACGCGATCTTCGAGCGCAGGATGATGTTGGCCTGCATGTGCGGGCGGCGCAGGTCCACGTAGCGGTATTTGAGGCGCACGTCTTCGGCCACGTCCACCTGGTCTTCCATGGGGAACGGCGGCGTGCGCGATTCGTTGAGAATCCAGATGGTGTTCGCCACCACTTCGATTTCGCCGGTGGGCATCTTCGGATTGACGGCGCCGGGGCCGCGCAGCGCCACCTTGCCCTCGACGGCGATCACGTACTCGGGCCGCACCTCTTCGGCGCGCGCGTGCACGGCGGGATCGACGTCCTCATGGAAAACCACCTGGGTGATGCCTTCGCGGTCGCGCAGATCGACGAAGATCACGCCGCCATGATCGCGGCGGCGGTGCACCCAACCCATCAGCAGAACGGTAGCGCCTTCATCGGAGGCGCGGAGGGAGCCGCACATGTGGGTGCGGCGAAGGTCGCCCAGAAAATCCAGTCGAACGGAGGTTTCCATATTGAATGTTATCAGTTCCGGTTATCGCAAAGCTCGGCCGCAATTTCGTCCGGCGTCAGCTTCCGCTGCTCCCCGGTGGCCATGTTCTTGAGCGCGAAGCGGCCCTCGGCGATTTCGTCGTCGCCCACGATGAGGGTATAGCGCGCGCCCAGCTTATTGGCAAGTTCCATCGCCCGCTTGAGTTTCCCTTCGGCCAGTTCCACCGCGACACCGCGGCGGCGCAGCTCTCGGGCCATGCCCGCCGCCGGGCGCAGCGCCGCCTCGCCCAACGGCGCGATATAAAGATCCAGCGGAGCCGGCGCCTGTTCGGCTTCGACGCTCATCACGAGCCGGTCTTCGCCGATCGAAAATCCGATTCCGGGCGAGTGCACCTTGGAGCCCAGCGATTCGGCCAGGCCGTCGTACCGTCCGCCGCCCAACACGGAATTCTGCGCGCCCAGCGCGCCGTGCACCACTTCGAACGTCGTGCGCATGTAGTAGTCGAGGCCCCGCACCATGCGCGGCCGCACTTCGAATTCGATGCCCGCGTCGGTCAGATACCGCTGCACCGCCTCGAAGTGGGCGCGGCAGGCATCGCAGAGGCAATCGGTGATGTGGGGCAGCCGGTCGATGATGGCCTGGTCGGCTTCCACTTTGCAGTCGAGCACGCGCAGCGGATTGGTCGTGGCCCGGCGCTGGCAGTCGCCGCACATCGACGGCGCCACCGGCTCCAGTTCCCGGCGCAGCCGCTCCACGTACGCGGGACGGCAGTTCTGGTCGCCCACCGAGTTGATCAGCAGTTGGAATCCTTTGAGGCCCACGCCTTTGAGGATCTCCACCACCATTTCGATCACTTCCGCGTCCACCGCCGGCGACTCCGACCCGATGGCCTCCGCGCCGATCTGGAAGAACTGCCGGTAGCGGCCCTTCTGCGGCCGTTCGCGGCGGAACATCGGACCCATGTAATAGAGCTTCTGCACGCCCGGCCGTTGGTCCAGCCGGTGCTCGATGTAGGCGCGGATGACCGATGCGGTGTTCTCCGGACGCAGCGTGAGCGAGGTGTCGTCCCGGTCCGTGAACGTGTACATCTCCTTGGTGACGATGTCGGTTTCTTCGCCGACCCCGCGGGCGAACAACTGCGTTTCCTCGAGAATGGGCGTACGGATTTCGTGGTAGTTGTAGGCGCGAAAGATCGCGCGCGCGGCGGCCTCCACCCGGTTCCAAACTTCGGTGGCTGGAGGCAGTAAATCCCTGGTTCCTTTGACGGCTTTAATCAAGGTGTTTGGAAAGAACCATGCTATCACGCCGGTTGCGCGTTCACGCATCCGCAAAATATTTCTAAGCCCTTGTTGCGGCAGCCGCTTAGCGTCGCAAAGACGTCTCTCCGCCGCCGATTTTCGAGCGGCGTCTGCGATGCTCGAAATAGAGAGGCCGCCAACATTGGCGGCGGTAGCGGAGCAACTCCTTTGTTTTGTGGAGCCGATCCCCGCCAAACCGCCAATGTTGGCGGCCTTCGTGTTTTGGAGACACCCATGGACGATTCTGAATTGACCCCCACGCCCGATCCCAAGGACGCCTTCGACCTCGGCAAGATTCTCGGCCGCCGCGAAGCGCTGAGCATCGTGGCCGGACGCTGTTCGGCCGCCGAAGCCGCCTGCATCCGGCAGATCCGGCAGACCCGGCAGTACACCTCGTTCGCGCCCAGTTGGGACGAATTCTGCACGCGCTACCTGCACATCAGCCGGTCGAACGCCGACCGTATCATCCGCCTGCTCGACGAGTTCGGGCCGGCTTACTTCGAACTCTCGCAACTGACCCGGGTTTCGCCGGAAACCTACCGTGCCATCGCGCCTGCCGTCGGCGCGGACGGCCTCTCGTTTCAGGGCGAAGCCATCGCCCTCACCGCCGGCAACGCGGAGAAGCTCTCGACCGCGGTGGTGGAAATGCGCCGCAGCCGTCCGGCGGCGGGCGCCGAACCGCGCGATACCCTGGTCGAGATCCGCGACCGCTGGAACAGCCTTCGCGACAACCTGGTGAAACTCACCGGGGAGGAAGCGTTCGTAAGGCGCCGGCAGTTGATGAACCTGCTGCGTTCGATGAAAGCGAGCCTTCGCGAAGTGGATGCGCAGATCGGCTTCCCGCCCCGGAGCGAACCTACAATGAGAGCATGATCGCCTCTATCAATCCCGCGACGGGCGAGACCCTGTCCACCTTCGACGAACTCACCGAAGCGCAGGTGGAAGACCGGCTCGCCCGCGCCGAACGGGCTTACCAAAGCTACCGCCGGACCCGCTTTGCCGAGCGCGCGGGCTGGCTTCAGAAAGCGGCCGAGATCCTCGAAGCGGAGCGGGACGCGCTGGGCCGGACTATGACGCTGGAGATGGGCAAGCCGATCGCGGCGGCGCGGGCGGAGGCGGCGAAATGCGCCACCGCCTGCCGCTACTACGTGGAACACGGCGAGCGCCTGCTGGCCGATGAAGAGGTGGATGCCGGCGCCGGCCGCAGTTTCATCCGCTATCAGCCAATCGGTCCGGTGCTGGCCGTGATGCCGTGGAATTTTCCATTCTGGCAGGTGTTCCGGTTCGCCGCTCCGGCGCTGATGGCGGGCAACGTGGGGCTGCTCAAACACGCCTCCAATGTGCCGCAGTGCGCGCTCGCCATCGAAGACGTAATCCGTCGCGCGGGCTTCCCGGCGGATGTTTTTCAAACGCTGCTGATCGGGTCCGCGCAGGTCGCGCGCGTCATCGACGACGCGCGCGTGAAGGCCGCCACCCTCACGGGCAGCGAGCCGGCGGGCGCACAGGTGGCGGCTCAGGCGGGGAAGCAGATTAAGAAAACGGTGCTGGAACTCGGGGGCAGCGACCCGTTCGTGGTGATGCCGAGCGCCGACCTGGAGCGCGCGGCCGCGGTCGCCGTCGAGGCGCGCACCATCAACAACGGACAATCCTGCATCGCCGCCAAGCGCTTCATCGTGGACGCGCGGGTGGCGGCGGATTTCGAAACGCGCTTCGTGGCGGCGATGGCAGCCCTGCGCGTGGGCGACCCGCTCGACGAGAGCACGCAGGTGGGTCCGCTGGCGACGCCCGATATCCTGGAGGGGCTCGACGCAGCAGGTGCGCCGCTCGGTGGAGATGGGCGCGCGCGTGCTGACCGGCGGCAAGCGCCTGGACCGCAAGGGCAACTACTACGCCCCCACCGTGCTCGCCGATGTGCCGGAGAGCGCGCCGGCATACCGCGAGGAACTGTTCGGCCCGGTGGCGGTGCTGCTGCGTGCGGACGGCATCGACCACGCCATCCGCCTGGCGAACGACACCGAATTCGGCCTGGGCGCGAGCGCCTGGACCCGGGACGACGCCGAACAGCGGCGGTTCATCGACGAGATGGAGGCCGGCATGGTGTTCGTCAACGGCATGGTGGCCTCGGACGCTCGCCTGCCGTTCGGCGGCGTGAAGCGCTCCGGCTACGGCCGTGAACTGAGCGCCTGGGGCATCCGCGAATTCGTCAACGTGAAGACCGTGCGCATCGCCTGAAAGGCGCGAGTATTCCGTGCCCCCGGCGTCCTTACACTGGCGACATGATGCTTTGCGGTATGGCGCAGCCTCCCCGCCGTTGGCTCCCCGCTTCCCACAGCAAGCGCCGCGTGACGTGGATGGAACTCTTCTTCGACCTGTCTTCGCAGCGGCGGTGGCGCAGGTGGGCGCGCCTTGCAAGGATGGGGAAATTATCAGGGACTACAGCGCAGCTCGCGCTGCAAAAACGAGTACTTACGCGCGAGAAAACGGATTATCACGTTAACTGGGGGACCCTGCTTCATCTGCTGCCAACGAAATAAATCTGACATCCGTTAATGATCCAGCGCGGGCAATCCGCGATAAGCGCGTTTATGGGTCTCTATCCCTGTCGTTGACCGGGGCGCTCTGCTCAGAAGTATTCTGGTGGCCATCCAGCCATCGCTCCCAAGCACGCTTGTCCCTTACCAGCGTCATCAACCCTTCGTCAATGATCTTCCGAAGCGCCGCAATAAGGCAGAAAAGCGCACTCTCATGCAGCAGCCTTTCCTCGGTCCAGTCCTCAACCCGGAGGTATTCCAGTTCCTTGGGCTCGAACTCAAACTCGATCCGTTCCCGGAACTTGTCAAGAATCTTCTTGCCGTGCGAAATCAACCCGCGCCACTCAAAGATTCTGCCGGCCACCTGTCCCACCGTATAGACCGGCTCGCGCCCGATCCAATCCTGGGGAAATACCGCCGCGTCCTTGCCCAAGAGACGCGTGAGCCTCGCCGTGAACACGTCGCGCTTCTCTGCCGCGAGCAGGCCGTCCAAACCCGTGATCCATAACAGCGCTCCGGCGCGACGATGGTTGAACGCGGTTTGTAGGCCGATCTCCAAAAATTGGAAGGGATTCATGACCGGCACCGACCCGCTCTCAAACGCCTCCAGTGTTCCCTCCACCACTCGGCCCAATACAGTCGGATCAAGCTTGTTGGCATCCATCATCCGGCCCCACATGGAATCCGGGTACGCTTCCGGGATAAAGACATCCTGGATGCGCCTGGACGCATCAGACGCGATAATGAGCCCGTCCCAGCCTTTGGGCAGCCATAGCTGGAAACCAAGCATGGCTGTCCGCAGCATGCCCGCCATACGACTTACCGCCTCGTCCTTTTCATGAAGTTCGCACTCGGTTTCGATGGCAAGCCAATGCGGGCGCTCCAACTCCCTTTCCTCTGATGCACGCAGGTTCCAGAACCGCCAGTTGTCTTCGTTGAAGGTCGGGCTCTCCACTATCCGAATGTCGCGGGTTAAGCCGCCCAGGGGAAATGGCCAACGCACCGGCAGGGGCGTGTGGGCGAAGAAACGATACGGCACCAGCAGATTGTAGCGGGATTACCGGGACCGGCGTCTCGGTGGCTGGATTATCCTTACCAGAGCAATCGGCTGTGCGTAGCGCGTTTCTCGTTCCTAATCCGAATGCTCGACTGTCACCCACTTCCAGTTCAGTGGTTTGCGCGTTATCCGGCAAGCTGCCGATCTCGACGTCCAAACGCGAAGCACCAGGGGCAATGACGATCTGCTGGGAGCCGGACACCACCGAACGGCGGCGGGGCGCGCCATCGGCCTATTTTTGTCCGTTCATTTTCGCAATCCAGATATTGCCGCTGACCTCGCCGAAGTTGGAAACCAGTCGATCGCGACTGAGAGAGATTTCCAGGAATTGAAAACCCATGTTCATCAAGGAGCGCCTGGCGCTATGGGAATGATACACGTCGAAGGCATCTCCTAACGGACGTTTTGTCGACGGCTCCAGGCGGCGGGCGTAGATGCAGCGGTATCCGTCGAGGTCGGCGAGGAAGTAGAGGAGGTTGCCGTCCGGAGACCATCGGGGTTTGTCGTGGAAAGTTGTATTGCCCGTGATCGCAATCCACTTGTCCTCAGCCGGTCCGGGGAAGTCGAATGGCGCGATCATGATGCGACTGACGCCCGGTCTCTCCATTTCCACGAAACTGATCCAACGCCCATCCGGCGAAAAGCGGGCACGCGCGAGACCGCGACTGGAATGTTCGAGGTAATCGATTTTTTCGCGCGCAGCAACATCGACCAGTCCGAGCGCCATACTACCGCGTGGCTGATTCGGCCGGCCTTCGCCCAGAAGGTAGAGTAGCTTTTTGCCGTCGGGAGACCAATCCCATGGCCGTATGCAATCGTCGCAAATCTTTTCGGGAACGCCGCCGTTCACGCTAATTTCGTAAATACTCGGTTTTTCTCCGTAGACCAAGTAGCAGACCCGAGTACCGTCTGCGGTAATCTCCGGTTGCTCCTCGATCGATGGAGAGTTCGTCAAAGCCCTCTCCTTGCCTGTTGTCAGGTCTTTCAACCACACCTCCGGGTTTCCAGATCGGCTGGAAATGAAAACTAATTTGCTGCCGTCCGCGGAAAGACTGGTATGTGCGTCGAAAACGCCTTGAGTGATTTGCTGCAGCTCACCTACCCCCCTGCCTCGATTCGCGTCTATGGCCAAGCTCCAGATGTTCAGGTTTTGAGTGAGACTCGCAAATGCCACGTCACCGCCGGCGGAGGAAGGCTTTCCTTCAACCGAAGTCCCCAGGGTGATCCGCTGGGGACTACCACTCGCCTTCCCCGTACGTGGAGAGACGAGAAGTTGCCACAAGCTGGTGAGGTCGCCTGCCTTGGCAGAGAACAACACTCGATCGTCAAGCCAGGCCGCCGGTGCGACCAGGGAGGGTCGGCCGTCGCTGAGGCCCTCCCGCCGGAAAACGGCCGACGCTTCGCTCTTGATGGCTGGTCCGCCCTCAATTGGCGCCACCCACCAGTCGAACCCCTCCGTCGTCAAATCCCGGGGGCTGCGCGCTCCCAGGAAAAGCAATCGCTTCCCATCCGGCGACCAGGTCGGATAGAGAACCGAGGTGAATTCGGGCTGGACTGGTATGGGAGGAGATCCTCCGCCCCAGGGCAGGATGAAGGCTTTGCCCATATACCAAGTTCCGGTCCAATACGCCACGTGCCTGCCATCCGGCGAGAACCGCGGCCGGCGGCCCTGCTTCGCAACCAGATGCGGATCGCCGCCGCCGAATGCGGAGATCGCGTAGATGCCCCCACCGGCCAGCTCGGAGCGAAACAGGAGCCGGCCGCCGTCCGGCGAAAATTCCGGTTCGGATTCGTCCGCCGGATCGCTGGTTAGACGGACGGCCTCACCCGTAGCAAGTTGCCGCCTCCAAATATCCAGGTTGCCGTCTCCACTCCGGTCGGAGGCATACGCGATCAGCTTGCCATCGGGCGAAAGAGCTGGATCCGTAGTTAATCCCGAGTCCGAAGTCACCCGCACGACGATGCTGGTGGGTCCCGGCGCCGGTGTGGGCTTGAGCCACATAAGACCCCCAATTCCCACTAAAGCCGCGCCCGCGATTGCCGTGGCGATATGGCGGCGCGAAATCCTGGTTGATCGCGGTGCGGTAGTTTGAGATGACGGGTGCCGGGTAAGGTGCAGTTGAAAACTCAGGTCTCGCGCGGATTGAAAGCGTTCCCCAGGCGCCTTCTCGAGGCAATGCCGTACGATCTCCGCCACCTGCGGTGAAACGTTTGCAATCGGCGGCGGATCGTCCTTCAGAATGGCGTTCATAGTTTCGACGCTTGTGCTGCCGGAAAAGGCGCGCGCCCCCGTCAACATCTCGTAAAGCACTGCCCCTAGCGAGAAAATATCCGAACGGTGATCTAACCGTTGCGCCCGCACCTGTTCAGGTGACATGTAAGCGGGCGTGCCCAGCACGGTTCCCGTCGCCGTCTCGAGTTCGTCCGGCCGCTTCCCCTCGGGTTGCACTAGTTTAGCCAGGCCGAAATCGAGAATCTTTACGTGTCCATCGTTGCTGACGAAGATGTTCTCCGGTTTCAGGTCACGATGCACTATGCCCTTGTTGTGCGCGGCAGCCAGGCCTTGGGAAATCTGCACGGCGTATTCGATAGCTTTGGACTCCTGAATCGTGCCGCCTGCGAGTCGCTGGCGCAGGGTGGCTCCCTCGAGCAGCTCGGTTACAAGATAAGGCGAGCCGCTTTCCTCCCCGATCGCATAGATCGCCAGGATATTCGGGTGGTTCAGCATGCCTGCCGCCCGGGCCTCCTGTTCGAAGCGGCGAAGGCGTTCCGGATCTCGGGAGTATTGCGGAGACACAACTTTGATTGCTACGTGGCGGTCAAGAGCCGGGTCTCGTGCCTGCCAGACTTCGCCCATGCCGCCGGCGCCGAGCGGCGCAATCAGCTCGTAAGAGCCCATCCGCTGACCACGCCCAAGGGGCGTGACCGCGGCGCTTAGCGTGCGGGCCGTCTTCTCCAGGGCGGGCGTCTCCAGAAATCGATCCTCGGAGTCGTGCGCCTCCAGCAAGCACAGCACTTCGCGTCGCAATTCGCCATCGCCGGCGCACGCCCCGTCGAGAAATCCGGGTCTCGCCGAGGGCGCCCGATCCAAGGCGGCCTGAAAGATCCGCTCCACGTCAGCCCAGCGCTCTGGTGTCATCGCTGTAACTCGCGCTTCAGCCAGGCCTTGGCTGCTCGCCATTCCCTGCCGACAGTGTCGGTAGAAACCTGCAGGGCGTCGGCGGTCTCTTCCAAGCTCAATCCGCCGAAGAAACGCAATTCAACGACCTGCGCCTTGCGCGAATCGAGCTGGGCCAGTCGCTGCAGCGCCTCATCGATCTCGATCAGTCCCGAATCCGCGTCTCTTGCGGCGGCCAATCCATCCACAAGCGTGATCCTCCTCCAGGCCCCGCCGCGCTTTTGATAACCACGCTTGCGAGCGAAGTCTACCAGGATACGGCGCATCAGTTGAGCCGCGACGGCGAAGAAGTGGGCGCGGTTCTGCCAGTTGACCCGGCTCGAATCGACGAGCTTGAGATATGCCTCGTTCACCAAGGCTGTGGTCTGGAGAGTGTGTCCGTCCCGTTCGCGACGCATGTAGGCGGTTGCCAGGCGGTGCAGTTCGGCATGAACCAGCGGTGTGAGGCGGGACAACGCGTCCTGATCGCCGCCGGCCCATGCCATCAGCAGCGCCGTGACTTCCGGCCGGGACTGTCCGCTGGTAGCCATTGTCGAGATTCTATAGCTTTTTTTGCGGAGTCGCTCGACCGGTTCGCGCCTACTGAGGGTGAGATCGAAAAGGAGATCCGACATGAATTACAGATTCGCAACCCGCTTTCTCGTGCCCGGCGTTCTTTTGGCCGCCTCGGCGCTGACCACCGCCGCCATTGCCTCTCCACAGAAACCTGATGAACAGTGGGCAGGAACCTGGAGCACCGCGGTGCACGGGCCGGAGACAATCCCGGGGCAGCCCGGCAGCCCAACCTTTAAGAACCAGACGCTGCGCCAGATCGTGCGCACCAGTATCGGTGGCGATCGCGTGCGTATCCGGCTTTCAACCTTCGGGAGCGGCGCTTTGGTTGTCGGAGCAGCGCACATCGCGCGTCGCGGCTCGGGTTCCGCGATCGATCCCATTTCCGACAGGAAGCTGACCTTCGGCGGTCACGAGTCCATTAGAATCCCGCCGGGCGCGATCGTAGTGAGCGACCCGGTGGATTTGGATGTGCCCGCGCTCAGCGATCTCGCGGTTAGCATTTTTTTGCCCGGCGCCACCACTCCGGCGGCATGGCACTTTGAGTCGTTGCAGACGTCGTATGTCTCGCCGGAAGGAGACTTCACCGGCGCCGCCGATATGCCGTTCATCTCGACAGCGCATTGGCGAGATGCTGCGGGTGCAGAGCACAACGCCTGGTTCTGGCTGGCCGGCGTGGAGGTTATCGCCTCCAAGCAAACGGGCGCGGTTGTGACCTTCGGCGACTCGGTTACGGACGGGATACAATCGACCGTTGACGCCAATACTCGTTGGCCGGACTACCTTGCCCGCCGGTTGTCCGTGCAATCGGGCAATCACAAGATGGGCGTCCTGAACGGCGCGATCACCGGCAATAAACTTCTCAATGACATCGTTGGCCCGAACGGGCTGGCACGATTCGAGCGCGACGTGCTCGCGCAGACAGGAGTCTCGCACGTGATCACGCTAATAGGGAACAATGACCTCCTGTTCGTATTCAGCCCCGCCGACCTCGTTACCGCCGAACAGATTATCCAGGGTCACAAGCAGATCATTGACCGTGCCCATGCTCGTGGCCTGAAGATCTTTGGCGGAACGCTTACGCCATTCGAAGGATTCGCGTTTGCCTCCGCGGCTAAGACTGAGCTGCGCCAGACGGTCAACGATTGGATTCGCAACAGCACCGAGTACGACGCCGTGATCGATTTTGATGAAGTGTTGCGCGACCCGGCTTCCCCCGCTCGGCTGCTTCCCCGGTACGACAGCGGCGATCACCTCCACCCGAACGACGCCGGCTACCGAGCGATGGCCGAAGGCATCGAATTGAAGCTGTTCCAGAACGGCGGTAGCGATCAGCGCAGAACGAGGCCGTACAAAAACCCCGCGCGCTAACGACACCACGATCGGCGGCACAACCTCGCTGCGCACGGCGCCGGGCACTCGGGTCGCAAAAGGCCTTCCGACGCCGTGTCGTTTTTCCATCCCACCCGTCCGTATGGTCGCCGACTCACCGATCTGCCCGCTCCAACCGTTTTCTTACGACCATTGGCGCAAGCCGGCCGCATTACTCCCGCAAGTCGGTTTCTCATCGCTAGCGCTGAGCGGGGTCTGACGCAGCCCTGCCAGCGCCTCCGATGTATAATGTACATCATGAGGCGTACGCAACTTTATCTGGACGACCAGCTCTGGGGCGCGCTACACGCCCGAGCGCGGAGCGAGAAGACCAGCGTCTCCGAACTGGTCCGGCAGGCTGTCCGGGAACGCTATCTCGGCGACCTCGACCGGCGGAGGGCAGCGATGCAGAGCGTCGTAGGAATCCGCAAGGTTCAGGGTGACGACGATGACGCAGGTAGGGAGGTCCGCCGCCTGCGCCGAGGCAGCCGACTCGAGAGGCTCGCTGAGCGGTGACCGTTCTCATAGATTCCGACATCCTGATCGAGGTCTGCCGAGGGCGGGACGAGTCGATCCTATCCAAGTGGGCTGATTTGAGCACGTCCGACGCGCTTATCCTGTTCTCCCCCGTGAACGAGGCCGAACTTTGGGCGGGAGCGCGCCCGAGCGAATTCAGCAGCCTGGAAGCGTTATTCGGCGCGCTGGCGTGCGCTCCCGCCGACGCTGCAGTGGGACGGTCCGCCGGAGACTACCTGCGACGATATCGCAAGAGCCACAATCTCGAGTTGGGTGATGCGCTGATTGCGGCAACCGCGGCCGCCCACGACGCCATGCTGTGGACGCGAAATCGCAAACACTACCCAATGAAGGAACTCAGTTTTTTCGATTGAAAGCCGCAGACAGGTATCAACGCGATTACTCCCCAGAAGTCGGCATGGCGCTTGAGACCCGTACGGCCAGCGTGCGGCCTGAGCGAACTGAGGCCGGGAGAGGTGCGCGCAACAACGTACAGGAATCCTGTACAATTGAGGCGAGGGATTCATGCCGAGCGAAACGACGTATAGCAGCCTGCGCGAGAACTTGGCTACCGTGCTCGACCAGGTAGTAGATCAGCAGGACACCGTCATCGTACGACGGAGAGGGGCGCGTGACGTTGCGCTGATTCCGGCATCCGAACTCGCCGGGCTGATGGAAACAGCGCATTTATTGCGTTCCCCTCGCAACGCGCGCCGGCTCATGTCGGCGCTTCGTCGCGCAAAAGCAGGCAAAGTCAAACCTGGAACAGTGGCTTCATTGCGCAAAGAGATGCTTGGTGAAGCGACAGCCTAAGCGGGTAGCCCTGTTCCAGCCGGAGTTCCTTCAGGACCTCAGGTTTTGGGTGAAGACGGAGCGCGCCGCTGCAATCCGGATTCTCGATCTGGTTGACGCTGTCATGCGAGATCCTTTCGAAGGTCCTGGGAAGCCCGAACCGCTAAAGCACGTGCTTGCCGGGTGCTGGTCGCGCCGCGTCACACAGGAACACCGGCTGGTGTATCGCGTCAGTGACCAAGCGATCGACTTCTTGCAGGCCCGCTACCACTACTAGGCAAGGCGGTGCCGCCGCGCCCGGGGCCGGGTGATTACTCCCAAGAAGTCGCCGTCTCGGACTCTGGTGCGGCCGGACGGTGCCGCTTATCGCGGTTATCGATGCCAGGAGGTACCTGCGGGTGCTTGCGTCCCGGCGATATCGGGTCGCGCGCCACGATATAATCGCATCGTAATGGATGTTTACGCGGAACTGGTGCGGCTGCGCAATTCGGGCCAGAAATGTGCCTTAGCCACTATCGTGCAGGTGCGCGGGTCCATCCCGAGCTACGAGAGCGCCAAGATCCTGGTCCGCGAGGACGGGTCGATGATCGGCACCATCGGGGGCGGGTGCGTGGAGGCGGAGGTGTGGGAAGCGGCGCGCGAGGTGATCGCCACCGAAAAGCCGCGCCACCTGACCTTCAACCTGGGGCAGGATGCCGCCTACGACAACGGCCTGATCTGCGGAGGGCAACTGGACGTGTTCGTGGAACCGGTGATGCCCGTGCCGCACGCCTATATTTTCGGCGCCGGCCACATTTCGAAGAGCCTGTCGAAGGTGGCCACGCTGGCCGGTTTCACGAGCGTCGTGGTGGACGACCGGGAAACCTTCGCGAGCCGCGAACGCTTTCCGGAGGCCGGCGCGGTGCACGCCGCCGAGTACGAGGAGATCTTCCCGAAACTGGAGATCAACGAAACCAGCTACATCATTATCGTGACGCGCGGGCATCGCGACGATATGCGGGTGCTGAAGCTGGCGGTGGCGACGCCGGCGCGGTACATCGCCATGATCGGGAGCAAACGGAAGGTGCTCAACGTGGTGCGCGAACTCGAAAAGGAGGGGACTCCGCGCAGCACTTTCGAGCGGGTGCACGCTCCCATGGGCCTGGATATCGGCGCCATTTCTCCGGAGGAGATCGCCATCGCGGTAACGGCGGAGATGATCGCCGTGCGCCGCAATGCCGCTTCCAACTGGCGGTCGCTTTCGATGTCCATTCTTGCCGGCGAAGCGCCGCGGGCCGTGCTCGAAAAGTGAGCTGCGCCGGGCTCATTCTGGCGGCCGGCGAATCGCGGCGCATGGGGATCCCCAAGGCGCTGCTTGCTTATCGCGACGAAACCTTTCTGGACCGCTTGGTGCGGCTGTTCCGGGCGCGCTGCTCGCCGGTGATCGTGGTGCTTGGGCACGAGGCGGAGGAGATCCGGGCACGCGCCACCGGGCCCGCGCAGTTCGTGGTGAACGCAAACTACCGGACCGGGCAGACAGGGTCGATGCAGTGCGGGCTGCGCGCGGTGCCCGCGGCGGCGGATGGAGTGCTGTTCACGCTGGTGGACCATCCCGCGGTGCTGCCCGCAACCCTCGACCGGCTGCTCGACGGCTCCGCCGGCGCGCTGCTGCGCGTTCCGCGATACCAGGGAAAGCGCGGGCATCCGGTGTGGTTCGGGGCGCGGCTCATTCCGGAATTTCTGGCGCTTCCCGAAGACGGCGCGGCGCGGGACGTGGTACACCGCCATGCGGCGGAAACGGAATTTGCCGACCTGGACGATCCCGGCATCGTGGCCGACATCGACGATCCGGAAGCTTACCGGGCGCTGACCGGAGAGCGGGCATGAAGCTCCCGGTACGCACGCGGACGCTGTTCAAGCTGGCGGGGCTGGCGCTGTTTCTGATGCTAGCGGCGGTGCTGGCGGCTCCCTACTTCACGGTGGACCAGTACGCGCGGCGGCTGCAGGCATCGCTCGAACGGGCGCTGGGCCGCAAGGTGGAGCTGGGACGCGTGCATTTCAGCCTGCTGGAAGGGCCGGCGTTCACGGTGGACAGCGTCATCATCCACGAAGATCCGTCGATCGGGATCGAGCCGGTGGCGTACGTGCAGGATCCGGGCAGCCTCACCATCGCGCCCAGCCTGCTGTCGCTGGCCGTGGGGCGGTTCGTCATCTCCTCCATCAGCCTGGACGGAGCCAGCATCAACCTGACCAAATCGGGACCGGCGTCCGAACCGGGGCGGTGGAATTTCGCGTCGTTCGTGGATCGTTCGGTGTTGCGGAATCCGATCGCGATCCACGTGCGCAACAGCCGTGTGAATTTCAAATTCGGCGACACCAAATCGGGTTTCTATCTGACCGATACCGACCTGGACATCACGCCGCCGGGCCCGGGCGGCAGTTCCTGGAAAGCTCAGTTGCTCGGCGCACCCGGCACGCACGGACCGTTCGGGGCTGGGGCTCGGCTCTTTTACGCTGAACGGCCGCTGGTATCTTTCTCCGGAGCGCGTGGACATGGATCTCAACATCGAGCGCGCGGGCCTGGCCGAGTTGACGGCGCTGCTGCGAGGCCAGGCGGGAAACATACACGGTTCGGTGTCGTCGGACCTGCACCTGGGCGGGCCCATCGGGAATATCGGGATTCAAGGACAACTGCGGGTAGAGGACGTGCACCGCTGGGACCTGCTGCCGCCGCACGGGCAGGGCTGGCCTTTCGAAATGCGCGGGCGGCTGGACCTGCTCAAGCAGGAACTGGAACTGCAATCGAACTCGACGGGAAGCGGGACGCTGCCGTTGACAGTGCGGTTCCGCGCCACCGATTACCTGACGCAGCCGCGCTGGGCGGTGGCGGCAAATTGGAACCGATTTCCGGTGGAGCCCTTGATGCAGCTTGCCGCGCACATGGGGGCCCAGTTCCCTTCCCGGCTCAAACTCAGCGGCAGCATGGACGGGGCCATCGGATATTCGGGACAGGGCGGATGGCAGGGCGAACTCGGATTCCACGATGCGGCGATGACGATTCCCGAATCCCCGCCCTTACGTGTGAAGGCGGCCTACTTCGTGGTGGGCGGCGGGCACGTGCGGCTCTCGCCGGCGGAAGTGAGCACGGCGACCGAGGACCAGGCCCTGGTGGAGGCCGACTACGATATCGACGATGAGGCGCTGGACCTGGCGATACGCACCGATGCCATGAACGTGGCGTCGTTACGGGAGCAGGTTTCGCTGGCGGCGGTGCCGTGGCTCGAGCAGGTGCGCTCGGGCTCCTGGTCGGGGCTGCTGCGATACCGGCATTCGCCGGCCGGCGCGGGATGGAGCGGGCAGTTGCAGGTGCGGGACGCGGAAGTGGCGGTGCCGGGGCTGGCGCAACCGCTTCAGCTCGCGTCGGCGCGGGCGCAGATCGACGGCGCGCGGGTGGTGCTGGACCGCTTGGATGCGCACGTGGGTGAGGTGGCTTTCACGGGCGACTACCGGTACGAACCGAAAGCGGCGCGTCCGCACCGGGTCCGGCTGCGCGCCGCCGCGGTGGATGCGGCCGACCTGGAAGCGGCACTACTGCCCACGTTGAAACGAACGAGCAGTTTGCTGGCGCGCGCACTGGGGCGCCCTTCCCTGCCCGGATGGCTCAAGGACCGGGCGGTAGAGGGAACGATCCAGATCGGCGACCTGGCGGTGGGGGAGGCGCACCTCGAAGGGGTGCGGGCCCACATGGTGTGGGACCTGGCGCGCATCGATATCGATTCGATTACGGCACGCCTCGAGGAAGCGCAGCTTTCCGCGACGATGACGGTGAGCGTGCGGGCCGAGCGGCCGGTCTACAGGCTGGCCGGCAGTTTCAAGGGCCTCGAGTGGCAATCGGGAACGATCGACGCGGAGGGCACCGCCGAGACCAGCGGCACGGGGGAGCAGTTGTTGGCCAACCTGACTTCGCAGGGCACCTTCACCGGGTCAGCGCTGGACTTCGGCTCGGCGGCGCCGTGGCGTGCGGTATCGGGGGCGTACGCGCTGGCGATGGGGCCGCGCCTGCGTTTCACGGTGCTGAACCTGAAGACCGGCGATGAGCTGTATACGGGCCGGGGTTCGACGCAGGATGACGGGCGGCTGGTGATCCAGCTCAACAGCGGGTTGAAAGAGATGCGCATGACCGGCACGCTGGCGAAGCTGAAGATCGACGAGGCGCTGAAGCAGTAGCCGCGGCTCTATCGCCGGGTCGCCGGCGGCAGAAACCGATCGAGCGTCCTGGCAGTGTTCTCGCCGCGAAACTGGTCCTCGAAATCCAGGCTGACGATTTTCCCGGATGGGTCGATCAGCACCGCGGTCGGAAAACGATTCACCCGGAACCGCTTATAGACGAGGTCGTTGCCCATGTCGCCGGTGGATTGCGGGAAGGTGACGCCCTTCTCCTGGAGCAGAGCGCGCGCTTTGGCTACGTCGCGATCGTCGTCCATTCCGAGCACGACGAATTTACGGCCGCGGAACTGCTGGTACGCCTTCTCGAGATTCGGCAACTCGGCGCGGCACGGGCCACACCAGGTTCCCCAGAAGTCCAGCAGCACGTACCGGCCTTTGAACTCTCGAAATTGATGGGTCTTGCCGTCCAGGTCCGTGAACTGGAAGTCGGGAATCTGCTCGCCCAGGCGCAGCGGGATGCGCGGGTTGCCGCCCGCGGGATGGTCGCGGATGACGAAGGTCTTCGCTTTGAGATCGAGAGAAACGGTGGATACATCGTGTCCGTTGACGTGGAAGATCACGCCCTCGTCCTTGGCGAAGGTGAACTCGTCGCTATTGGCGATCTCGTCGATCCTGCCGTCGCCGTTCGTGTCCATTCCAATCCACCCATAGTCCGGATAGGCGTTGTGCTTTTCGGCATCGAAGAGATACCGGGCCAGCACCGGACGGCCCCCCACGTCCACTTGGCCTTCCACGTAGGCGAAGGGTGACCGCATGAGTGTCCGTCCGCCCGGATAGGGACGATCGTCGCGGTAAAACAGATCGTCGGGCAGCCAGAGTTTGATCGGGTAGGTGCGGAACGGACCCTCGGACATCGGAATCCGCACCGTTACGTTTCGATCCGGTCCTTCGAACGCGAAGCGCTCGCCGGCTTCGAAAACGCCATCGCGATTGACGTCCACGAAGACGTAAGGCGCGGCGCCGGAGGCCGGTTCGATCAATGCCAGTTTGATCCGCTGCTTCGCGTCGACAAACGTCGTCTCGGTGAACAACGCGTCGCCGGGCGCGAGTGTAACCGGCAATGCCAGGCGTTCGGCGGCCGTGGCCGGCTTCAACGGAGCGGTCTGACGCCGCACCGCGCTGGGCGCCAGTTCCGGCTCCAGCCTGCCGATGCGCTCGCCCTGGAAGAAGAACAACAGGCGGGTGGGCGCCGTTGTGAAATCGACCGAAGCAGCCAGGCACAATGCGGGCACGCCTGCCAGTGCCAAAACAGGTCCGGGCCGGGCGAGCCGCCGCAAACCGCCTTGAGACGCTGCGAAGATGCGATCGATACGGCGGTCAAGCGCGCCCGCTCCGGCGATGGCGAGGCCCGGCAGCAGTGTGCGCGATCCGGCGGCGCTCACCGTTGCCGCAAATTGCAGCAGAATGCGGCAATACGCTGCGGGATTCGAACACCGCTCCACCGCGGCTGCGTCGCACGCCATTTCGGCCAGCGTCTGCACGCGGCGATAGAGCCACCAGGCAAGCGGATGGAACCAGAACAGGCAGCGGATCGCGCCGGAGAGGGCTCTGGTCAAGGGATCGCGCCTGCGGATATGAGCATGCTCGTGGGAGAGCACGGCGTGGCGGATTGCGGGCGGCCATTCGCGCCACCCTGCCGGCAGAATCACGACCGGCTTCAGAATGCAGGCCGTCAGGGGAACCACCACGTCGGCCGATTCATAGGCGCATCCGGACACATGAAGCGACCGCCGCACGAGTCGCCGCGAAAGAAGCCAGCCGATGGCTTGACGCGCCGCGAGAATCGCGACGCCGAGCAGGTAGATCCAGACGGGAACGGTGGTGGTCCAGGGGGCGGAAACGGGCGATGCAATCGAGCGAGACAGTGGATGAGCGGCAGCCGGCGGGACTCCCGGCGAGCGGCGCGCGAGACCTTCAGGCGACTGCGCAGATTCGGAGGCGTGCGACCGCACCACCGGATGGGACGGCAGCACTGGAACGCTCCACCGCGGCGCGGCCAGCCGGGCCACCGGAAGGACGATCATCGATGCCAGGACCAAAAGCCAGACTGCATGCTGCGACGCCGGATGGCGAATACGGAAGAGACGCAGCAGGAGCGCGGCCAGCGCAGCCAGGGCCAGCGGGCGCACCAGCAGATCGGAGATTGTTATCATCGCTGCCTCCTCTCACGGTCGCGCTCCTCGATCTTCTCCGCCAGGCGGCGCAGTTCGGAGCTTTTGACCACGCGATGGTCGACCATGCCTGCAAGCAGTTCCTCCATGGACCCGCGGCAGACGCGTTTGAGAATGTCGCGCACAGCCTCGGCCGCCACCTTGCGCGGCTGGCGCACAACCGAATAGAAGAATTGCCGGCCTTCGGTTTTATGTTCGACGTAGCGCTTGGTTTCGAGGCGGCGCAGGACGGTACGGATGGTGGAATCGGCGAGCGGGCGGGGTCCGGCGAGGCCTTCACGAACCGCCTCGGCGGTGGCGGCCCCTTTGGACCAGAGGAAATCCATCACACGTTGTTCGAGCTCGCCCAGCGGTTTCTGGCGCTCCATATTTGTTACCGCCCGTAACGTTACCAACGGTAACAGAATCGGGATCCGCGTGCAATGGGGCTATTTCGATTGGCTGCGGTCAGAACACCGCCGGCGCAACCACGGGCAAATCCCCATCCCCACAGTGGCACGTGCAGCACGAAAAACCCGGCGAGGGGGACCACGACCGAAGCGGCTGCTTTCCCACAGCAACACGCTTGCTACGACTGCTGCCGTGAGTGCCCAGAACAGCGCCTGTCCGACGAGGGCGAGTGTCAGTCCCGATGGGTCCCCGAGGCCGCGCGCGGCAGGGCTGACCAGCAGCGCTGTTCCGCCCCATGCGACGGCGAGGCCGGTTGGGGCGGTGTCGTATTGCCCTTGGAGCTTCGAGCTGTCCGAGATGCTCCGAACACCGCTACTTCCGCTATTCTTCGCGCAATGCGCTCATCGGGCTGATTGTCGATGCGCGCCTTGCCGGCACCCATGCGGCCGCGCCAGCCACCAGAAGTACCAGCAACATTGCCGCGGAGTAAGTCGCCGCACTCAAGGCACTGGTTTCGTATAGCAGGCTTTGCACGACTTTCGCGACCGATGCCGCGCTCGCCAGACCGACCGCTGAACCGGCCAGAGCCAGACGCAATCCTTTTCCGACGATCATTGTAACGATCGATTTCCGGCCGGCTCCCAACGCCGAGCGGATCCCGATCTCCCGCGTTCGTAAGGCCACCTGGTAAGCGAGCGATGCGTACACGCCCGCCGCCGACAAGAGCAACGCGATTGCGGCGAACACGACGAGCAACTGCGTCTCGAAGCGACGTCCACCGAGCCGCTCGGAAAGGCGCCCATTTGCCGATCCGATTTCCGGGACGGGAAGGGAGCCATCAATCGCGCGAATCTCACGCCGGACGGCCGGGATGAGCGTATCGACGCTAGTGGACGCACGGATCGACATGTCGAAATTCGCCGAGAACATGTCGGGAAGGAACGCCGAGGCGATAGGAGCGAGGTCGAAAGCTTCGCGTCGCATATCTCCGACGACGCCGACGACCGTATTCCACCGGCCGTCCCCTGGCGGTCCGCTGCCGCCCGTCCAGCGCTTGCCGACCGCACTCTCGCCGGGCCAGAATCGACGTGCCATCGTTTGGCTGACGATCGATGCGCGCGCGCCTGCCTTCAGGTCCCGGTCATCGAAGTCGCGCCCCTCGATCACCTCGATTCCCATCGAGCGGAAATACCGCGGCGTGACGGAATCGATGGCCAGCCGGGGTTGCGCTCCGGCTGATGCAGTCTCGAGTCCCTCGATGGTGACTTGCTGGTCGGCAACACGCCGGAGGAAGAATTGTTTGATTCCACCGACTGCAACCACGCCGGGCAAACGGCTGATGCGATCCTGCGCTTCACGAAAGAACGACGCAACCGAAGGCCGGCCAATACGAACAAGCAGCAAATTGGCCGCTGCATATCCCGGGTCTTCGCTTTGGGCACGGAGGAAACTCTTCGCAAAAAGAAGGGCGCCAACCAGCAGGAAAAGGGCACCGGCGATCTGCCCGGCGACCAGCAGATCCTGCGAAGGATAGCGAGCGAATTTTGACAGCTGCCGCGCGCCTGCCGCCGCTCGGGCGTCCGCTTTCGCCGCCAGTAGCGCGGGTATCGTACCGGCGAGCAGGACGACAGCAAGCCCTCCCAGGAAGGCCGCCGCCAGACCGGCCGAATCGAGCCGTACCTGCTCCATTCTTGGAAAAGCGGGAGGGCCGTAGAGGAGCGATAGGCGAATCGATCCGTAAGCCAGCAGAATGCCCATGACACTGGCAACTGCCCAGAGACCGATACCTTCCGCGATGAGCTGTCGAACGAGTCTCGACCTCCCGGCGCCGAGCGCGGACCGCACGGCGAATTCGTGGCGCCTTTTCGCGGCTCGTGCGGTCAGCATGCCGCCTACGTTTGCACACGCGATGGCGAGTAACGACATCACTGCGGCAAAACCGAGCCAGACGCCCCGACTTGTGCGGGCGCCAACCACGTAATCGAACAGGGAAATCACCTGGATGCCGAGATCGCGGTTAACGGAGTACTCCTGTCGCAAGCGGGTAGCGATCAGATGCATTTCGGTGCGGGCTTCTTCAATCGGAACACCGGACCGGAGGCGCGCGATCACCTCAACGCCATCGCCATCCCGGGCGGATGCAGCCGGATCGCGGGCGCAAGATAGTCGATCTCCACCACGAAGCGATTGAAGGTCACAGTTCCGATCACGCAGGCGTCGTAGATCGGCCGCATGACCACGGTTCGATGGGGAAGGCGGAGGTTGTCGAGCTGCAGGGTGGCGTCAGGCACGCGCTCGTCCTGGACCGCGCCCGGGCCCTCGCCGAAGCTCTGGCCCGCGGCGGCAGGATACAGGCCAGCCATTTTGCGCGGCTCGACGCCCGCCGCCGGCGCCGGATCGTTACCCGAACAGAGACTTCGAGACGGAAGCCGCTGCGGGCCCTGGCGGGAATCGTGTATGCCGGATTGGCCGCGTGGAGGGGGATCGCGCAGACGAAGAGGAGAATGCGGGATAGACGCATGGTCTGCTCACTCTTCGCGGAGGGCGATGATGGGATCGACGGAAGCGGCGCGGCGGGCGGGCAAGCCGGCGGCGAGGGCGGCGGCGGCGAGGAAGACGGCGAGGGCGGTGCCGAGCACGACCGGGTCGGCGGGGCCGATTTCGAAGAGCAGCGAGCGCGCGAGGCGCAGGAACGCGAGCGACCCGGCGAGTCCGGCCGCGAGGCCCGCGGCGAGCGCGCCTGCCAAGTCCTTCAGCACGAGGCCGCAAAGCGGCCAGCGGCGTGCGCCGAGCGCGGCGCGAATGCCGATTTCGCGGGTGCGGCGGGCCACCGAATAATTGAGCAGTCCGAACAGGCCGATGGCGGCCAGGACGAGGCCGAGCAGGGCGAAGGCTCCGCCGAGGGCGGCGAGCAGGCGCTCGGTGAGGATGGTGCCGCCGACGAGGGCGTCGAGGGTGGTGACGTCGCGGACGCGCATGCCGGAGCCGAGCGCGGCGGCTTCGCGGTCCACCATCCTGGAAACCGGGCCGGCGTTGAGCGTGGAGCGCACGTACAGGGTAAATCCGCGCGGCGGCTTCATGGGCATGTAGGCGATGGGTTCAGGTCCGTGGTGGAGGTCGCCGAAATGCGAGTTGGCGGCGATGCCGACGATCCGATGGCGGACGCCGTCTGTGCGCTGAAATTGGCGGCCGAGCACCGATTCAGTGCCGTAATACTTGCGGGCGAAGGCGCGGTTCACGATGGTGGGCACGGGCTCGTCGTCGTTGTCGCGAAGCTCAAAGTCGCGGCCGCTCAGGAGCGGAGTGCGCAGGGTCGAGAAATAGCCGGGCGAAATGCGATAGAAGACCTCTTCCTGTTCGGAGGGCGGCTTGCCGGGCAGAACGACGCGCTCGGAGCGGGGGCTTCCGGAAAACATGGCCATCCACGCGGCGGCGGCGCCCTGCACTTGCGGGAGGGCGGCGGCGCGAATCCTCATCTGCTGCATGAGGGCCAATTGACGATCGCGTTGGAGATAGCCGAGGTCGCTGGTGACGGTCAGCACGGCGACGCCTTTGGAATCGAAGCCGGGATCGACGGCAACGAGGTTGCGCAGGCTGAACAGGAAGCCGGCTCCGCAGGCGACCAGGGCGAAGGCGAAGGCGACCTGGAGTCCGACGAAGATGCGGCCGAGGCGCAGGCGGCCTTTCTGGCCAGCGGCGTGGCGGAGCGCAAGCATGGCCTGGCCGCGCGTTGCCTGCCAGGCGGGGAGGGAGCCGAAAGCGAGGGCGGACAAGGCACAGATGGAGGCCGAGAACAGGAGCAGGCGGAGGTCGAGAGGGAGGTCGAGGCGTACGGGGTTAGCGGCGGTGGACACCATGGCGACGAGGGCGGGGGCGGCGGCGCGGGCGAGCAGCCAGCCGGCGAGGACGGCCAGCGCGGCGATCGCCAGGCTCTCGGTAAGAAGCTGGCGAATGAGGCGCGCGCGGCTGGCGCCCAGGGCGACGCGCAAGGACATTTCGGCGGAACGCGCGGCGGCGCGGGCAAGCAGCAGGCCGGCGACGTTGGCGCAGGCGATGAGCAGGATGCAGGCGGCCACTGCCATGAGGATCCAGAGCGGACGCGCCATGGTGCGGCGGAACGCGGAGATGCCGCTCGAGCCCGACGGCGCGAGGATGGTCATTTCGCGAAGCTGTTTCTGCATGGGCTCGGGCATGGCGAGTCCGATTCGCGATTCCTGGTGGCGGTGGAACGTGGGCTGCAAGCGGGCCGCAAGCTGCGCGCGGGCGACACCGGGGGCGAGGCGGCCGAGCAGGCGGAAGGGGCGGTAACCGGAGTTCGAGAAGATGCCGGGGTCGCTGATGGCGATGGAAGTCCAGATGTCCACGAATTTGCCCGGCTCGACGCCGGTGAAGCCGGGCCGGGTCACACCGGCGACGAACAGAGTGCGTCCGTTGACGATCAGGGGCTTGCCGGCGATGGCGGGGTCGGCGCCGAAATGGCGGCGCCAACAATCGTCGCTCAGGACGACCGACGGGCGCGAGGCGGCGGAGCTGTCCTCGGCGGCGGAGAGCAGGCGGCCGAGCGACGGCGCCACACCCAGGATTTCGAAAGCGTCCGCGGAGACGGGCTGCTGGATCAACTCTTCGCGGGGCGCGGCGGCACTGCCGAGCTGGGCTTCAACGCGCTCCGGCGCATCGAAGAGGGCGATGCGGGCCTGAGCTCCGGCGGCATCGCGAAGTTCTTCGTAGAGGGGATAGCTGAACAGGCCGCTGCCGGTTTCGGCGGTGGTGGCGAGGGTGAACAGGCGCCCGGGGCCGGGCACGGGCAGGGGGCGCAGAACGACAGCGTCCACGATGGAGAAGATGGCGGTGTTGGCGCCGATGGCGAGGCCGAGGGAGAGCACGGCGGCGGAAGCGAAGAGCGGGTTGCGGAGGAGGCCGCGCCAGGCGTAGCTGAGGTCCTGGCGGGTATCGGCGAGGGTGGACCAGAGTTTGAGGTCGCGGCTCTGCTCCTCGATGCGGGCCGAATTGCCGAAGGCGAGGGCGGCACGGCGGCGGGCCTCGGCGGGAGGGAGGCCCTGCTGTTCGAGATCGGCCGCGCGGCGTTCGATGTGGTCGCGGATTTCGTCGGCCAGGTCGCGGTCGAGGCGGCGCGGGTCGATGGCGTTTTTGAGTCTGGTGATCCAGGACACGGCAAATCCTCCTTGACGAGCCGCTCAGGCGTGCCGGAGCACGCGGGCCACGCCGCCGGCGAAGCGGTCCCAATATTCGCGTTCGCGGGTGAGCTGTTTCTCTCCGGCGGCGGTGAGCCGGTAGAGGCGCGCGCGGCGTTTGTTTTCGGTGACTTTCCATTGGGCCGCGATCCAGCCCGCCTCCTCCATGCGGTGGAGGGCGGGATAGAGCGAGCCTTCCTCCACGCGGAGCGCCTCCTGGGAGAGCTCCTGAATGGCGCCGGCGATGCCGTAGCCGTGAGAGGGGCCGCGGCGGTGAAGGATGGTGAGGACGAGCACGTCGAGCGCATTCTGGGCGGAATTGGGAGCGGCCATATACGTAGCTCTCTAGGGTAGCAATCTGAGTGAATCACGAGCGGCGGGGGCTTGTCAAGCGCTTTGGGTAAGTGAGAGATCGGCGTGTTTTCCCGGCATGGTTGCACGCCGGTTGCACGAGCTTGCCTATCGTCCCGATTCGAACGTCAGCCTCAACCCCATTGCTTTGGCGACGGCGACAAGCGTGGAAAAGCGAGGATTGCCGCGCGGCGAAAGCGCCCGATACAGGCTCTCGCGCTCGATGCCGGCAGTCTTGGCAACTTTCGCAAGGCCGCGGGCCTCCGCTACGTGGCGCAATGCGACCAGCAGCACGCGAGGTTCGTCTTCGTCTTCCATCGCCGCTCTCAGGTATTCCGCGGCGAACTCCGGGTTCTCGCGCAATTCCCGAGCCATGGATTCGTCATGCGAAATGCTGGTCTTGTGTTTCATTCGCCCCATCTCCTTTCCTTGAAGTCTTGCAGGTATTCGATCGCCCTTTTTATGTCGACCGGCTGCCGGCGCTTGTCGCCCCCGCACAATAGAAGCACGCAAGTCTTGCCCACCATCGCGTAGTACACCCGGTATCCCGGCTCCCAATCGATCCGGAGTTCGGACACTCCATCACGCAGCGGCTTGCAGTCGGCCAAAATTTCCAAGACACAACCGATCGAGACGCGCCGCGATCCTTGCCCGTGCCTTCAGGTCCGCCAGGCTTGCCAACCAGTGGACCTCGATCATGGTTGTAACTTATAAATCACAGAACGACAAGGCACGAGCTGCCATGCTATCGGGATTCGGCGAAATGCGGACCGGGGTCCCCAGAACGAAGGCCCCAGCGCGATCAGGTTGGGAACCATCCGAAAGTGACGGAGATTCCGCGTGCCGACCGCGTAACCGAGGTGGAAGGCGGTGGCGCCGATCATCAGGTCCGCAAACGGGATGGTGCAGCCGATCTGCCGAGATTCGGCATCGATTTTCGCGGCAAGCTGGGCCATTTCCCTGGTGAACGGTTCCACCGGGATCGCGGCGTAAACTGTCTCCAGGTACGCACGCCGTTTTGCCGCCTGTGCCGCGGTTCGGGCGCGATGCAGGCCGTGCTCCAGTTCGATCGCTGTGATAGAGGAGAGAACGATCTCAGTCTCTCCGTGCTTGTGTTCGAGTAACGCCAATAACTCACTGACCGGCTTCACGTCCCGCTCGGCGGCGATAAGCATTCCGGAGTCGAGGACTAATCCATGCCGGCGGATCAAATTTGGCAAGGACGGAGTGGATATCGCGGGCGAGTTCGGCTTCTGTGACGCGAACCGTTGCCATCAATTGATGATGGCCTTTTTCCCGCCTCGCTGTTCTCCAGAACTCTTGCTCGCGAAGTCCGGGTGCACATCACGCCCAAACCCACCCGGAAGGCTCCCATCGTGGCGCGCACCTCCTCGGCTTCAAAGTCTTCAAGGTCTTGGGTGCGGGCGGTCCTGAGCGAGAGCCGGAACCAGACAGAGCGGCATCGTGGCCAAGTAATTACTGTGCCGCCGGCGCCGTGAGCGGAGCCACCGCGCCGCGATGGCACGTGTAGCAGGTGACGTGCTCCTTAGTGGTGTCCGGGAACCCCGCGTTGATCTCCCTCGTCATCGCCAGCATAGTCCGCGCGACTACCTTCTTGGGATTTTCGTCGCTCGCGTTGTCGCCCGGGACGTGGCAATGGGTGCACATCACGCCCAAACCCACCCGGAAGGCTCCCATGGTGGCGCGTACCTCTTCCGGCTTCAGAATCTTCAGGTTCTTGGGTGCGGGCGGTCCCTGAGCGAGAGCCGGAACCAGGCAGAGCAGCATCGTTGCTAAATAGCGCATGCGAGATATCATACAACGCGCCGCCCGCACTTCCGCAAACCAGGGTGATACCATCAGGCCGTATGCGCCGAAGAGACCTGCTCCGAACCTGCGCCGCCGCACCCCTGGCGGCCGCCATCGCCAGCCGCGCCACGGCGGCGGACCGCTACGAATCCACCTGGCCCTCCATCGACAGCCGTCCCACTCCGGACTGGTTTACAGATGCTAAATTCGGGATCTTCATTCACTGGGGCGTTTACTCGGTGCCCGCATTCGGCGCCGTCCAGGTGAAGGGCGAGACCTCGTACGCGGAGTGGTACTGGAATTCGCTCACCAAGGGCGCCCGCGCCACCGGACCTACCGGCGGAGGCGCGGTGACGAAGCGCTTTCACGACCGCGTCTACGGCCCGAACTTTCCCTATTTCGATTTCGCGCCGATGTTCCGCGCCGAACTCTACGACCCGGACTATTGGGCGGACCTCTTCGTGCGCGCCGGCGCCAAATACGTGGCGCTCACCTCCAAGCACCACGAAGGCTACACCCTCTGGCGCAACGCGCAGGCCAACCGCTCCTGGGGCCGCCCCTGGAATGCGGTGGACATCGGACCAAAGCGCGACCTGCTTCTCGACCTGATGGAGGCCGGCCGCCGCCGCAGCCTGGAAATGGGAATTTATTATTCGCTCTACGAGTGGTACAACCCCATCTGGCTTTCCGACAAGAAGCGCTACGTGACCGAACACATGATGCCGCAGTTCAAGGACGTGGTCACCCACGCCAAACCGAGCATCATCTTCTCCGACGGCGAATGGGACCTGCCGAGCGACGAGTGGCACTCTACCGAACTGCTGCAATGGCTGTTCAACGAGTCGCCGGTGCGCGACAAAGTCGTGATTAACGACCGCTGGGGCAAAGAGACCCGGCACAAGCACGGCGGCTACTTCACCACCGAGTACACCTCGGGCATGGAGCAGGCGGCCCACCCCTGGGAAGAGAGCCGCGGAATGGGATTCTCCTACGGATATAACCGGGCGGAGAAGATCGCGGACTATCACTCCGGACGCGAACTGCTGCTGATGCTGATCGACATTGTCAGCCGCGGCGGAAACCTGCTGCTGGACATCGGACCGGCGTCCGACGGGACCATTCCCGTGATCATGCAGCAGCGCCTGGTGGAGATCGGCGACTGGCTGCGTGCCAATGGAGAGGCCATCTATGGAACCCGCGCCTGGAAGCAGCCCCGGCAGTGGAGCGCGGGCTCGGTTCCGAAGCTCGAGCAGAAGGAGTTCATGGCGGATTACGACATCGCCAAAATGGTGGATTCGCCGCCGGCCGGATTCGCCCGCGTGGAGGCCTTCTACACGGCCAAGGGCGATGCCGTATATGCGATCGTGCCGCGCCGTCCGCGGGAAGCGTTCGCCTTCGAATCCATCCGGCCCGCCTCGGACGTGAAAGTCACGCTCCTGCCGGACGGACGGCCGCTCGAAACCAGGCGGCTGGGAGACCGGCTCACCGCGATCGTTCCGGAAGCGCTCTCGGCCGCTCTTCCGGCCAGCCCCGCCTACACCTTCAAGATCACGGGACTGCGATGAAACCGCCGAACCCGGGCCGATACAGGACATCCGGCTCCTGTTGGTGACACACTGGACAGGTGGGCAATAGCGCGGCTTTCCGCGGGAATCCGGGCGGCGCTCGAGTTAGGAAAACAGGGAGAACTTCGATGATGCGCGGACTTGGCAGAACGGCGTTGGGGCTGGTGCTGGCGGTAGCGGGCGTGCTGCCCTCATTTTCCCAGGAAGCGAAACAGCCCCCCGCCGCGGAGTGGCGGAAGATGTTCGACGGCAAGTCACTGGACGGCTGGAAGGAAGCGCCGTTCATCGGCAAGGGCAAGGTGTCGGTGCAGGATGGAATGATTGTGCTCGGCAATGGCGTGATGACGGGCGTCAATTACGTCAAGCCATTTCCAAAATATAACTACGAATTACGCCTCGAAGCGGCGCGGCTGGACGGGTACGATTTCTTCGCCGGCATCACCTTTCCGGTAGGCGATGCCTACTGCTCCTGGATCAACGGCGGCTGGGGAGGCGGCCTCGTGGGGCTCTCCAGCGTCGATGACATGGACGCCTCGGAAAACGAGACGTCCAGCTTCAAGGAATTCAAGCGCGGACAGTGGTATAAGCTGCGCCTGCGCGTGGCGGACGGCTTGATTCAGGCGTGGATCGACGACGACCTGATCATCGAACTCGCAACCGCCGGGCGGACCATCGGCCTTCGCGCGGGCAGCCAGATCGACCTGTCGATTCCGCTCGGAATTGCCTCCTATTCCACAGTCGGCGGTTTGCGGAATATCGAGTACCGCGAGCTGCCCGAAACCGTGAAATAGGCCGCAAATTCTCGCCCTGTGGGGGATCTCCCTGAGGCTTGTGAAGTGCTCTGCTCAGCCGTCGGGGAGGTAACCCATCGTGAAATTACGCGAATTAGCGACCTCGATTACATTCGGAGCGGCCCTTGCCGCCGCTTGCATCAGCCCGTTGCCAGCCCAGACGAAGGCTCCGGCAACGGATAACACCAAAATCAACCAGCGCGACCGCGCGAAGAAGGAACCCACTGCGGACCAGGCCGGCAACGGCGCGGCCGATCGCGCGCTCATGCAAAACATCCGCAAATCCCTACTGGACGATAAGGATTTGTCTACATACGCACATAACGTGAAAGTCGTCGCTCAGAACGGCAAAGTGACGCTGAAGGGGCCGGTGCGGACCGCCGAGGAAAAACAAGCCGTGGAAAAAATCGCCAGTGAAGCCGCCGGAAGTGAAAATGTGACCAGCCAGCTCACGGTCAAACCCGCGAAAAGCAAGACGAAATAAGGGTTTTTTCCAGCATTTCGTGTTCGGGCTGGGAAATACGCACTGCGGCGCGGGGCGCTCCGTCGCGGATCGCCCCACGCGGTGCGACATGGTCCTAGCAGTACTTGTAACTGTGCTGTTTTTCGGCAGTTACCCTCGGTAGTATCGTTTTCAGTACATAAAGTTAACGCTTGGCTATTGCCTGAGTTTATCGATTTTCCATATACTGAAAGCCGGTTGATGGGTCCCAAACTGCGCCGTTGACGAGCGTAGGCGGACTTCTCTCCAGTTCGGAGGATTGAGTGGGCGTATCAAGGCAGTTCCTGCTGATCGTTGCAGGTTGCGGCTTATTATCGGCGAACGAAATCATCACGTCGCAGGCAGCTGTAGGCGCGGCTGGTGGCTGTACACCGGCTAACAGCTACGGCTACGCGCCGAGTTGCGCCGCAGCGAATACTTTGGCTTCCGGGACGACGACGCCTCAGACCGGCCGGACGTCGCGGAATTCTAGCTTCAACTATGCGGCGTTGACCGTAACTACTCCTGAGCCGATGCCCATAGCCATACCGGTGTTCCAGCCTACGACGCCGGCCGCCCCGAGTGCTGTTCCCTGCGTCAGCAGCCCGGTCGTCATTCCCGCACCGGTGGCACCCCCACCCGTTGCCGCCCCCGTTGTCGTTGCTCCAACCCCAGCGCCAGTGGCTCGACCGTCCTCAAGGTCGCGCGGGGCAGGCACTCCGGTGGTAGTTCCTCCCACCCCGCCCCCGCCGCCGCCGCCGGCGCCTGTGGTCGCGCCCGCGCCTGCGCCTGCACCGACAACAAACTGCATCCCTGTCGTCCCGCCAGACGCTACCTCTGCCGATCTGACCATCCCGCCGGACGCCATCGTGCCCACCCTGACGCCGGAGATAGATGTGATTACGACGGCGATTGTGCCATACGTTCCTGTGCCGAATCCGGAACCCGGCACGCTTTTGATGCTGGCTGGCGGCTTCCTGGCCATTGGTCTGGCACGCCGCTTCAAACGAATCCGATAACGCGTATTCGCGCAACTACCGGCAGTCTTCGGTAAATCTCGCCGCCCCTCAAAGGGCCCTCTGCATCCCGACGCCGTCAATGCCCGTGGTCGCGCCTGCGCTTCCGACAGACTGCATTCCGGCCATCCGCCGGACGGCATCGTGCCCACCCGCTGGCACGGCGCTTCAGACGAATCGGATAACGCGTATTCGCGCAACTGCCAGCAGTCTTTGGTAAATCCCGCCGCCCCCAAGGGGCACCCTCCGCATCCCGCGCCGCCAACGCCCGGGCCATCCCGCCGGACGCCATCGTGCCCACCCTGACGCCGCATCTGGCACGGCGCTTCAGACGTCGCGCACCCCCCATCGAGCCGCCCGCTACGCGCGGATGAGGCGGCGAACCTCGTTCAGGAGGTCGTCCGGACGGATCGGCTTCCGTAGCGTGGCGTGCGCCCCCAGCAACGATGCCGGCTTCAAAAACTCTCCCTGAAGCGCGCCGGAGATGGCGATCACCGGCAGATTTGGATGATGCTCGTGGAAGAAACGCACGGTTTCTATCCCCTCCTGCTCCGGCATCACCAGATCCGTAATCACCAGGTCCAGCTTTTCGCTGGCAGCCATGCGCGTGCCCACCTTGCCGTGCGGCGCCTCCAGGATTTCGTAACCCGCCGTCTCCAGCACGTGGCGTAGCACCCGGCGGACCGGCTCCTCGTCGTCGATGATCAGGATCCTGCAACGGCGTCCCGGATCCGACAACACCTGCTGCACCTTCTCGCAGAGCGCCTCCGGAGTGAACGGTTTGGCCAGCAGTGCCAGGTTCGCCTCCATCACCTTGCCGAGGGGAAAGGCGTCGGCCGTATAGCCGGAAATGAAAAGCACTTTAAGCTCGGGCATCAGGGACCGCATCTGGCGGGCCAGTTCCGGTCCGGCGATGCCCGGCATCACCACATCGGTAAGCAGCAGATCGATCTTTCCGAGACCGGCGGCTACTTTCAGGGCTTCCTCTCCGTGGGCAGCCTGGAAGACGCGATAGCCGCGGCCCGCCAGAATGCCGGCGGCGAGCCTGCGGACGTCGGCCTGGTCTTCCACCACCAGGACCGTCTCGCCGCCGCAGGTTCCCACCGGGACGACTTTCGCTTCCTTCGCTTCCTCGGGCGCCGGCTCTGCCACCGGCAGATACACCGAGAACACGCTGCCTGCGCCCGGCCGGCTCTCCACATCGATCCATCCGCCGCTTTGCTTGACGATGCCATAAACCGTGGAGAGCCCGAGCCCCGTGCCCATGCCGGGAGCCTTGGTGGTAAAGAATGGCTCGAACACCTTCTCCCGCGTAGCCTCATCCATGCCGATCCCCGTGTCCCGCACCGACAGGCAAACGTGGGCACCCTGCCGCGACTCCCCGCCGGGCACGCCGCCGCCTTCCACCTGCACCTCCGAGGTGGCGATCGTGACCACACCGCCCTCCGGCATGGCGTCCCTGGCATTGAGCGTAAGGTTCATGAGCACTTGGTGCAGATGGCTGGTGTCCGCCAGCACCGGGCTGACGCTTGACGCGAGGCGGGTTTCGATGCGCGTATCCTCGCTGATCAGGCGGCGCAGCATCTTGCTGTCGTCTTCCACTACCTGGTTCAGATTCGTCGGTTTGAGCTCGGCGATCTGTTTGCGGCTGAAGGCCAGTAGCTGCTGCGTCAGCGATGCCGCGCGGTGTCCCGCGGCGCAGATCTCTTCGATCTCCTCATACGCGGGATCCCTCCGGTCGAAACGTTGCAGCAACATGTCCGAGTAGCCGTTGATTACCGTCAGCAGGTTGTTGAAGTCGTGGGCCACGCCCCCCGCCAGCCGCCCCACGCTCTCCATTTTCTGCGACTGCAGGAGCTGCTGTTCGAGCCGCGCCTGTTCCGCCTGCGCCCGTTTCCGGCTGGAGATGTCCTGAAAAAAGAAAAGCTGCGCGGTCTCTCCGTTCCACTCGATGGGAGCGGCGGAAACTTCGGCCGGATATTCGGTGCCGTCCCGGCGCAGATAGCTTACTTCCATCCGGTCGATCGCCGCATTCGGCGGGATGGTGCGGCCGGCGGCCGCGCGCGCGGGCGGAATCCACGCGCTGATGTCGGTCCCGGCCACTTCCACAATGCTCGTTGCGCCCATGAATCGCAGGGCGGCGGGATTCAGGTAACGGAAGGTGGTCCCGGCAACCACCGCGATGCCGTCGGGTGCATGTTCCACCAGCAGCCGGAATCGCTCCTCGCTCTCTCGCAGCGCCTCCTGAACCTGGCGCCGCTCCGATATGTCCTCCACCACCGCCACCGATTGAAGCGGCCGGCCGTCGGGCCCGTGCATCACCGAAACCGTGATCCAGGCCCAAACGGTGGAACCATCCTTACGGCGATATCGCTTCTGAAACGCGTCTGTGCTCTTCGCACCGCCAATGAGGACTGCGGCGGATTCGATGCCGGCGGGCAGGTCGTCGGGGTGGGTGACGTCCGCCCAGGTCATGCTGAGTAGTTCCGCCTCCGCGTAGCCGGTGATTTCGCAGTAGCGCTGGTTCACACGCAGGTAGCGCCCGTCCAGATCGGTAAGCACCATCCCCACAGCCGCCTGTTCGAACGCGGCTCGGAATCGCTCCTCGCTGGCAGCCAGCGCTTCCTCGGCATGTTGCTGTTGTGTGATGTCGAGGATGCTCGCCACCACACCGGCGGTTTTGCCGTCTGGCCCCATGAGCGGGGCGGCGGACAGGCTGAGCACAATTTCCCGGCCGTCTCTCGTCCCCTCGCGCACCACCTGGGCCGTCAGCCGCTCTCCGGCTACCGCGCGGGCACACGCGGCCGCTGCGGCTCCGGGCTGAAGCGGCTTGCCCAGCATTTCGGCCGCCGGCCAGCCGAAGATCGATTCAGCCGCGGGATTCCAGGTGGACACCGTCAGCTCCCGATCCAGGGTCACGATGCCGGCCGGCGACGCATCGATCACGGCGCTCAGGGTCTCTGCCGTCCGCCGCAGTTCCTCCATGATCGCCTTGCGCTCGCTGATGTCCCGCACGATGCTCTGAAAGAATACCTGGTCTTCCACGACAATGGACCGGACACTCGATTCGGCCTGGAAAACGCTGCCGTCTTTCCGGCGGTGCACGGTCTCCAAAACCATCGAGCCCGTCTGGAGCAGTTGCTTGCGCTGAGCGTTATGCGCCCCGCGCAGCGACGGCTCCATCAACTCCGTGGCGTGCATGCCGGTCAGTTCTGCCCGCGAATAGCCGTACGTGCTGACGGCGCGGTCATTGACCTCCACAATCCGGTCCTTGCCATCCATCAGCAGAATGATGTCGTTAGCGAAACGCGTGAGATAGTCGTAATGGCCGTGCAGGGCACGCCGTTGTTGTTCGGCTTCATACTGCGCGCGGTAGAATCCAAGCTGCTGCCGGCGCCATAAGGCCGCCACACAGATCAGGCTGGCCACAATCAGAGCGACCGCCATTCCGCCCAGGAACCGCGCCTGCCGCAACGCCGGCCCGAGAACCTCATCCGTGTCGAGCTTGGTAACCAGGAACCAGTTGGAATCGGGTACCTGCCGGGCTTCGGCCAGCACTGGCGTGCCGGTATAATCTTGCCCTTCCATCGCTCCTTCCTCGCCGAGGACCGCCCGTACCGCCGGAACGTCGCGCCGCGTCAACGGGATTCGCAATCGCAGGGCGGCATCGGGGCTGCGGCGGAGGGAATTCAGAAAGACCGCCGCGTCTCCGTCGCGCTTCACCAGCAAGGTTTCTCCGCTGCGGCTCGGTACCGGCAGGGTTTGCAGCGTGGGGTACAGGTAGTCCTTTGGATCGATGCTGATGAGCAGGGCTCCGAACGGCGGTTTCCCGTCGTCGCTTCGCAACGCGATGTTCAAACCGAGGTGAACGATTCCGGAAGACTCCTTGTGCATGTCGCGCAGAAGGATGCCGCCGTCACGGAGAACCTCGCCTGTGAGTTCCCGAAAGTGGCCCTCATCGCCGAATTTGCGCCCTACGGAAAGGACAACGGTACCGTTTGTGTCCACCAGCGAGATTCCGGCATAGCGCATTCCCCGCGCCAGCGCCTCCATCCAGCGCAAGATCGCGGACCTGTCGGCTTCCGTGCGCCGCCCGGCCACATACTCGTGGAATGCCGCCATCTTGAATGAATCGGCCTGGATCGAGGCGGCCCGTCCCACCTGGCTGGCGCGCCAGTCGGCGATCTGCCTGACACGCAGGTCGGCGATGGTGAGCAACTGGTTGGCAGCCTGCTGGCGGGCGGCTTCCGTCTGCGCCACCTGGAACCGCCAGACCACCAGAACGATCGCGGCCACGGAAAGGAAGAGCAAAAGGATCAGCTCGTACGGCCTGCGGGTAGGCGGAACCGGCCCCGCCCTCCTGCTTCCTGGCCCCTCGAGTTGACTCAGCATAGTACCTTTAATCAGACTAACAGACCTGTAGATCTAGTGTGGAGGATCGCCACAGGATTATCACAGAAATTTCTACAACGGTAATTCGGCCCGTTTTATCTGGGTTCCGGGCGTCCGTTGCGGCTCAGGCCCGCAGTGACCCCGTTGGGACCTGTCTCGAGCAGCGAGGGCCGCTCCGAACAGACCCAGTTCTCCGCCTGGTTGACATCGCCCGTGCCCCGGTACCGCGGCATTTCCGGAAACTTGCACAGCGGCATGGTACGTACCACCGTTCCCGAACTCCCGTTCGCATATTTGGTTGCTAAAATCCGGTCCGGAGGCTGCTTTTTGGCCACCCAGTCGTCAATAGCGCCGAGCAGGTCGAACCGGTCCGGGCCGGGTCCGCCGCCGCAATGCTGCATGCCCGGAACCATGAATAGACGGGCGGACTCCTGTAGCGCCGGGTACCGATTGCCTTTCAACGCGGCCAGCCGCTCGTAAAACAGCACGGTCTCGTAGGGAGGCAGCGCCGGGTCGCTCCAGCCGTGATACAGGAGCAGTTTTCCCCCTTTTGCCAGGAACGGCAGGAGCTTGGCCGGATTGTCCGGGCTCCCTTCCCCGGTGCGCTGGTCGAAGAGGGCGAGCGCCTCCGGGGCGACCGTGCCCTGGGGACTGATGTCGAAACGCAAAGGCTGATACCCAGCGTCCTGCTGCACCAGGTATTGCAGGATGTGGCTGGCGAACTGCCATCCCAGCGGTGCGCCCGCAGCCCAAAGGTCGGGCTTGCTGCGGTCCGGCGGGGTCATGCCTGTGGTCCAAAGGGCGGCGCCCGGGCCCCCGGCAAGGTCGGTGATGGCGAAGCCGGGAACGATCGCGCGTCCGCGGCTGTCGCGCAGCGGTTCCATATACCGCCGCAGGAAATCGGCCTGTTCCCGTGAGAGGCATTCGCCGGAAGCCGCCCCCGGCTTGCAGACCAGCGCTGCCGGATCGAAAGAACAGCGGCCCGGATCCACGATAAGTCCGTCTTTGACCCCATCCACGGCATCGCAACTCGCATAGACTGCGCGGTCGATAGCCTGCATTTGGCCCGGCGCAAGATACGAAGCATCCACCGAGGCTTTCTGGAGTTTGATCTGCAGCAGCACCTCGCGAATGCTCAGGAACGGCGCGCCGGAAACAATTCCGTCGTAATCGCCGGGGTAGCGCTCCGCTTCCTGAAGCGCCATCCGGCCGCCATTCGAGCAGCCGCCGAAATAGGCCTTTTGAATGGAACCGGCGTTGTAGTATTTTTCAACGAGCTGTTTGGCCGCCACGGTGGCGCTGTGGGCCGCGCGGTGGTAATAATCCACAACCTTGGCGGTATCGGGCTTGCCCGAAGGCGTCAGTGCCCAGCGCGCGTCCGTATTGCCTCCCTGGTGCCCGGCGTCCGTGACAGCCACGGCGTAGCCCCGGGCCAAGCCGCCCTCCGAATCGTACTGCGCGGGAATCGAGCCGGCGAGCCCGCCCACGCCGTAGAAAAAGAATTTGCCGTTCCAGGTGGCGGGAAGGCGCACATCGAAGCGCGCGGAGCCCTCGGGCGCGCCGCCGCCGGAGGTCACCACCGTGCCTGTGATCCGGCAGTAGGCGGGTGCCGCGGCCGATGCCGGAACCTCTGCGGCTGCCTCGATCGTGACCCCCGGAACCGCGAAAGACGCTACCGACCGCGCGGTGCAGTCGGCGCCGAAAATTGCCACGCCATTAAAAAATAGTAGCCACAAGCTCAGCTTCATCTCAGCGATTATCCCCCCGTTCGCGATGGGTTAGTGCCAGTTTCATATCCAAAGTTAACGTACACTGTACGAGTGGCCATTAAGTCCCGGTACATGAAGGACTTGTGAAGTCTTCGCCGATATCGCATGATGCAGATGCAAGGAGAAGAAAATGCTCATCCGATTCAGCGACGGCACACAAAGAGAAGCGGTACTTCTCTCGCGAACGGCAAGCGCGATGCGCGTGGCGATCCAGGGATCGGACGACGTTACCGACCTCGTCCGCAGAAACGGATTCTGGATTACCGACGACTGCGAAGCGGTGCAGGTCGAGTTCGCCTGGGAGAGCCCCGCCCGCGCCCGGGAAGTCACCGAGGCGGATTGCATTTGTCCGCCGGAACTGGCCGCCCGCCTGATTCATCTGTTGCTCGCCGGCGAGAATGATGCCGCCGAACCGGCACCGGCACTCCCCCGTAAAGCCGCTGCCGGATCCGCCCACCCGTTCATCTAGCCCGCATCGCGGGCCTCTCACTGTCACCAGCGCAACGATAATCGCAAATGCGAGCTGACGAATTCCGGATAGAGGGACTCGGATTTCGGCAGCTGGCCCGTTTCCACGAATTCGCGCAGCGTGGACTCGCAATAGCCGGCACACTCCAGCGCCTGGATCCTTTGCTCCTCGAGTTCCGGCGAACGGCGCAGCCGTTCCGCGGTGATGACGCAGGTCCGGTAGCCTTCGATCGCCGTCAGAATTCTTTCCAGATCGCCGGGAGCGCTGCGGAACAGCGCCTCCCGGATCAATTCCTCTTTCACTGTCACATTCTACAAATCGTCCGAAAACATCCCGGGCTTTAGACATAAGCGGCGCGGCGCGTTAGCATCAAACCCATGGATCGCCGCCCGTTGCTGTTTTTCGCCGCCGTCTGGAGCTGCCTCGCCCAGGACCCGATCGCGCCGCATTCGGCTTTCGAACCGGCGGCCGGCAAGACGGCGCCGTCCTTGGCCGCCAGCACCAGGGATTCGCCGCGGGAACTGCTGACCACCGGCGAACGCACGGAATGGAACCAAACCGGCCCGTATGCCGAAACCGTGGAGATCGCGCACCGGCTCGAACAGGCTTCGCGCTTCGTCAAAGCGCTGAACATCGGCGTCACGCCGGAAGGCCGCACCATGATCGCGCTGGTGGTTTCGAAGGATCGCGCGTTCACCCCCGAGGCGGCCGCGCGCACCGGCAAGGCGGTCGTCTTCATCCAGAGCGGCATCCACTCGGGCGAAATCGAAGGCAAGGATACCTCGCTCATGCTCGTGCGCGACATGACCGTCAGCCGCCGCTATGCCGCCTGGCTCGACCGCGCCATCTTCGTGATCGTCCCGGTATTCAATGTGGACGGCCACGAGCACCTCAGCCCCTATCACCGGCCCAGCCAGAACGGCCCCAACACCACCGGGCTGCGCGCCAACGCGCAGCGGCTCAACCTCAACCGCGATTACATCAAGGCCGACACCCCGGAAATGCGCGCCTGGCTGCGCCTCTTCCATGCCTGGAACCCGGACTTCTTCATCGATAACCACGTCACCGACGGCGCCGATTTCCAGTACGACGTCACCTGGGACATGGCGCGCAACGACGACATCGCCGAACCGGTCCGCGGCTGGGTGCGCGACCTTTTCGTGCCGGAGCTCGAAAAGCGCATGGTCGCCGACGGCCACCTGGTGGCGCCCTACGGCATGATGCGCAACGCGGGCGGCAAGCGCGAGTTCTTCTCCGAGGTCTTCTCACCGCGCTATTCGCACCTGTATACCGCGGCGCTGAACCGCCCCGGGCTGCTGGTGGAAACCCACAGCCTGAAGGCCGCCAAAACGCGCGCCTGGGCCACTTACGACATCAACCGGCACGCCATCGAAATTGTTCTCCGCGATCCGGAAGCCCTGAGGCTGGCCGTCCGCGAGGCGGACCGGCAGATGGCAGCGCGCGCCGGCGACCGCTCGGCCGCCCCTGTGTACCTCGCCGGCAAGCTCAGCGACCGGACCCGCCCCGTATCCTACAAAGGCCTCAAAAACGGTCCGTTCCAGAGCGAAGTGACGGGAGCGAGCGTCAACCGGTACACCGCCGAGCCCGACAATTTCGACACCGTGATTCACGACCAGTTCGACACGGCCGCCGAGGCGCAGATGCCGCTCGGGTACCTCATCCCGCCGTCGTGGAGCGGGATCGCTGAAATTCTAAAACTGCACGGCGTCGAAATGGAGCGGACCTCAAAGCGCGTCGAGCGCGAGTTCGAAACCTACCGCTTCACCAACGTCCGCTATGCGCCTTCGCCCAGCGAGGGGCACATCGCCGTGAGCTTCGATTCGAAATTGGTGAACGAAACCATCGCCATTCCGGCCGGAGCCTGGTGGGTGCCGGTGAAGCAGCGGCGCGCGCGCCTGATCCTGTCGATGCTGGAACCGCAGGCGCCCGATTCGCTGATGCGCTGGGGATTCCTGTATGCGGTTTTCGGAGGCGGCGAGGGCATCGGGGAGTACCTCTCCGAACCCATCGCCCGCCGCATGATGGCCGAATCCCCCGTGCTGCGCAAGCAGTTCGAAGCGCGCCTGGCGGCCGATCCGCAGTTCGCAGCCGATGCGCGGGCGCGGCTGAAATGGTGGTACGAGCAGTCGAAGTACCAGCCAAACGACGCGGGCCGCTATCCGATTGTGAGGGTCTGGGAGAAACTCCCGTAAGGCTTGCTATTCCGCGGGCCCGGCGCCCAGCAGTCCGCGAATCGCCGCGAGCAGGGATTGCGCCGTGAACGGCTTTTGCAGGAACCCTCTGCGGGTGGCCGCGGTGTCCTCCGGTTCCAGCATCCCGCGGTGCTCCAGCACTTCGAGCGGGTACCCGCTGACGAACAAAATCGCCATCCCGGGTTGCAGCGCCTGTAGTTCGCGGACGATTTCCGGACCACCGTCACCCCGCAGCACCACGTCGGAGAGCAGGAGGTGAATGGGTGCCGGATGGCTGCGGCAGATCTCGATCGCTTCGGTTGCGCGGCTACTCTCCAGCACTTCGAAGCCGGCCGAATCGAGGACCGCATTCAGCACGAAACGGCTGGACGGATCGTCTTCCAGCACCAGCACGGTTTGATTGGAATTCCCCATCGGCTGTAAACAGCGCGAGACACCCGCTCTCTCTACTGTACGCGCGCTGAGGGTGGACCGCTACCGGTTGTGTGTGAAGCCGCACGGCGGGGGCGGGCATCCCTGCCCGCCCCCGTACGAACTACAGTTTCCAGGCCAGCTTGTAGCCGGGACGAATCTTGGCCGGACGCAGGTACTGGTTGGCGTCGGCCACATTGGTCACGCGCATTTTCGTGGCGTCGTATTCGAGCTTGGTGTTCGGGAATCGCAATGCCACCACGCCCAAAGCGATCCACTCGGTGAAGGGAGCGGACACGTTGAAATTGGAGCAGGCTTCGTCGCCGCCCTTGCAGGCGCGCACCCAGTCGGCGTAAGTTCCGGGCGACCGGTTGAGGATCGGTGGCGGGTACTTGTAATCGACCGCCTTGGACTCCGGCACAATGCGTGTTCCGCCGCCGTACTCGCCGCAGGTGATGTAGCCTTTGCTGCCGACGAAGAGCACGCCGCTCTGGCTGTCGCGGCCGGCGCCGCTGACACTCTCCATCCGGCCAGGAGTCCTGGGATCGGCCGGAGCCTGCTGGCCCGCCGCGGGAGCCGCCGCATTGGCCGCATTGCCGCGTCCGCCGCGCCCACCCGCCGCTCCGCGTCCGCCGCCGCCGGTGCCGCGAGGAGCATCGCCCAGGGGTTCGTCGTCGGGAATGTCCGCCGGGCGGTAAGGAGCCTTTCCGGGAGGCACGCCGTCGTGCCAGAAGATCTTCACCGGCGGGAAGGTGCCGCGCGCCGGGAAGTCATACCGGATGACGGACTTCTTGGGGAACGTGAAGTCGCTCTTGCCTTCGATGGTGGTGCATTCCACGCTGGTGGGCGGCCCCAGCAGCAGCGCCATGTTGGGCGCTCCCAGAACGTGGCACGCCATATCGCCCAGCGCGCCGCAGCCGAAATCGTAGAAGCCGCGCCAGTTGAAGGGCATGTAGGCCGAGCTGTACGGACGCATGCTCTGGATGCCGAGCCACAGGTCCCAATCGAGGGTATCGGGAACCGGCTCTTCCTTGGGCGGCTCGGTCAGGCCTTGCGGCCAGATGGGACGGTTGGTCCAGGCGTGGACCTCGGTCACATCCCCGATGTCGCCGTTCCAGATCATCTCCGAAGCGACGCGCGAGCCTTCCTGCGCGTAGCCCTGGTTGCCCATCTGGCTGGCTACATTGTATTTCTGCGCCGCTTCCCGCAGCACGCGGGTTTCCCACACCGTGCGCGCCAGCGGTTTTTGCACGTAGACGTGCTTGCCGCGCTCCATGGCCGCAAGGGCCACGGTAGCGTGCATGAAATCCGGAATGGTGACGATGACCGCATCGATTTCCTTTTCCTGCGCATCCAGCATTTTGCGGAAATCTTTGTAGGTTTTGGCGTTGGGAAAGCGCGCGTAGGTGGCCGCGGCGCGCTTGTCGTCCACGTCGGTCAAAGCCACGATGTTCTGCCCGAGCGCGGCCACTCCCTGAATGTCGCTGGCGGCCTTGCCGCCCGCGCCCACCGAAGCCACGTTCAGCTTCTCATTCGGCGATTTGTAGCCCGCGCCTTTGAGAGACACGGCGCTGCCGAACCCGCCCACCGGCACTGCGCCCGCTAACAGGGCGCCATAGAAGAAATGACGTCTTGAAAAATTAAAATCCGACACGTTGGTTTCCCTCCAGTGGTGCTATTGCTTCGGCACCGAGATCGTAATGTTGCGGAAACGGATCACGCCCTGGTGGTCTCCCTGGAGGAAGAACGGCCCGGGCTCGCTTTCGTTGGAGTCGAGCACGCCACCGGTGATACCGGGAATCTCGACGTTGTCATGGATCTTCACGCCGTCGCGGACCACAGTCACATAGCGGCCCACCAGCGTGATGTCGAAGACCGACCAGTTGCCGAGGTTCAGGGGAACGTTGCCGCCGGCGGGGTAATACCCGTACACCGCGCCCATTTCGTTCTTGGGGTTGGAGCCGCCTTCGGTTCCCACCTGAATTTCGTAACGGCCGCGCAGGTAAATGCCGCTATTGCCGTGCTCGGGACAGTTGACTTCGATGTGCAGTTTGAAGTCGTCGAACTTGCGCGTGGTCTTGATGTTGGCGCCGGGCTTCTGCCGGTCGCCGGGATTGTCGTTTACCAGTTCACCGTCGCGCGCCACCCAATAGCTGGTGTTCTGGCCGATCGGTTCCCAGCCGGTCAGGTCCTTGCCATTGAAGAGCGGTTCGGGATTCGTCCACGCCTTGGGCATGGGCCGTTTGAGTTCCGGAGCGCGCACGGCGGCGATCTGCGCGGTGACATTGTCGCCGTTCTTCTGGGTTCCGGTGAGCTTGCCTGAGTCGCCCGAGAGCACCCAGGTTTGCGCCGGACGGTTGCCCTTGGCGTTGTTGACCGCGGCCGCGGTCGTGATCACCAGGTTGCCGTCTTCCACTTTGGCGTCGATGATGTTGCGGACCGCGCCGCCCGAAGGCTGAATGCGCCCGCCGAGTTTGCCATCCTGCTCGACGATTTCGAACCATTGCCCCCAGGTGCGGTTGGGCGACGTCACGGTCACGTCCCACCGGCCAAGGTAGTTCTTTGCGGACTGCGCGCCTGCGGAGAGGGCTCCCAGGCAGGCCAGTGCCGATAGAATAACTAATTTTCGCATGCGAAGGTATTGTACCTGATGTCTGCGGCGCGCCGCTCCGCGGGCCTCAGCGCCCCTCATTGAAATGCATCTCCATGAACTTCAGAAAGACGTCCCAGTCCGCGGGCAGCGTTCCGTGACCGCCCGCATGCATGAAGTAGCCGATGGTATGAAGGATCGGCTCGCCGGCCGCCGGCCATTCGGTGGTGCCGAGTCCCTGCTTGCCGAACAGGCGGTAGACGGGCTCGGCGGCGACGGCGGCGAGGAATTCCCCTTTGGGATCGGACCAGTTGTCCGTGCTGCCGGTCTGTAGCAGCACCGGGCGCGGCGCCATGAGCGCGACGAGCAGGTTGGCGTCCACTGGAAATTCGGAGACGCGGTCGCCGTATTTGCCATAGTTGGCGGCGAACTGGTAGGGATAGCGGCTGGGCGCGGTGAGGTGCGCGATGGTCTCGCCGTAATTGCGCCGGCTGAGAGCGGCGCCGCCCTCTCCCGAACAACTGGCGATCACCATGGCGATGCGGGTATCGTGGGCGCCGGCCCACATCACCGTCTTGCCCAGGCGCGAGACGCCGAATATCGCGATCTTTTGGCCGTCCACGGCCTTGTCGGTTTCCAGGTAATCGACGGCGCGGCTCAAGCCCCAGGCCCAGGCGGAAATGGCTCCCCACTCATCCGGCGCGGGCTCCGTCTGCCCGGCCTTAAGATATTTGGCGCGCACGCCGAGCGAGACGCCGCCGAGGAAGTCGGGATCGATGTCGCCGTAATAGATTCCGGCCACACCGAAGCCGTGCGCGACGATCTTCTCCACGTCGATGCGGCCGAAACCGCCGGTGCGCGTGGCGGGCACTTTCTTCTTTTCGCGCGCGTTCCACATTTCGCCGGCGCGAATTCCGGGATCGGCGAAGCTGGAGGCGTTGGGGGAAAAATTGATGCACAGCAGCAGCGGCACCGCCTTGCCCGCGTTGGCGGGAACGTACACCACCAGGTCCTCGCGGGGGCCGTTCTTGTCGGCGGAGAAGTAGATGGTCACCTGCTTGCGGATGGCCTTGCCGTTATAGGCGGGCGTGCCTTTGTCGAACACGTCGAAGCTCATGTCGCGCGGCGTGCCGGGAGCGCGGCCGTATTCGTTTTCTTCAAAGAGGCGAACGATTTCGGGCCGGCGCTTTTCGGTCCAGGTTTTGGCATCGCGGACGCGGGTGCCGTCCTGCATCACCAGCGGATCGGGCAGCGTGTACGTCCCGACCGCCGATTCGTCGTAGTTGACCGGAATGCCGGCTATCACGGACGGCGGAGGCGCCGCCGCTTTCTTGGCCGCGGGTGGCGGAGGCGCGGTCTGGCCGGCGGCAACGCCGCACAACAGGGCCGCGGCCATCAGAGAAACGGGGCGGCAAAGCATACGGGCATTCTATAACCGAAAGAGTGCGGCGGGGGAGCGGGGAGGCGATAAGATAATATGAAACAGGACACCAAACAAAAGAGCTTCCTCATCTGATGCGACAACTTGCGAGCCGCTCGCCACTGATTCAATACGGTGCTGCGATTGCGGCTGTGCTGGCGTGCTTCTGGTTCCGGATGGCGTTCAGCGCGGTACTGGGCTCGTCCCTGCCGTATATCACATTTTCTCTGGCGGTCGTGTTTTCGGCCTGGTTCGGAGGCTTGGGACCGGGAGTGGCCGCGACGATTCTGAGCGCCGCGGTAGGCCTCTACTACCTGGAGGATCCGCATCGCCTGGGGCTCCCGCCCACTCTCTCGGATTGGGTGGGGCTGATCCTTTTCCTGGTCAACGGCTACCTGATCAGCCTGCTGATCGCGCAATTGCGGCGGGCCCGCGCTACGGTGGCCAGCCAGATGGAGCGGCTCGAGCAACAGGCGGCGCGTATCGCAGAAGTGGGCGAGGAGCGGCGCCGGCTGGTGGAGAGCGTCAGCGACGCGTTCTACCTGGTGAACCCGGACTTTGGCATCGCTTACGTGAACGCGACGGGCAGCGAATACGCCCGGCGGCCGCGGGAAGAACTGCGGACACTCTGGGATGCTTTTCCGGAACTCCGCGGAGGCGAGTTCGAACAGGTTGCGAAGCTGGCGATGAGCGAAGCGCGCCCGGCCACATACGAATTCTGCTACGCGCCGCATGGAGAGTGGTTCCACGCCGCCATGTACCCGGTGCCGGAGGGCGGCCTGACGGTTTTCCTGCGCAACGTCACAGAACGAAAACTGGCGGAGCGGCGCATCCAGAAGCGCAACGAACTGCTGCGCCTGCTTTCTTCGGCGGCGGAACGGCTGCTGCATTCGGCGTCGGCGAAACAGGTGGTGCAATCGGTCTTCGGCGTGGCGAAAGAGCCGCTGGGACTCGATACGTATCTTTTTTACGAACTCGATCCGGCCGGAGGAGGAATGATTTTAGCCGGGGTCGAAGGGCTCTCCGAAGAGGCCGCGGCGGCCGTGCAGGTTCTGCGATTCGGCGAGACGGCCGGCGGCATCGCCGCCTCGGAAGAGTCACCCTGTCTATCCCTGGTGGCGGGCGAGGTCGCGGGATCTACTCCGGGGTTGCGGGTGTTCGTGTCCCATCCGCTGATGGCGGGCGCCCGCCTGTTCGGATGCCTGGTATTCGCATCGCACTCGCGGGATCCGCTGGGAGAAGACGAACTCGAGTTTCTCCGCACTCTCTCGCATTACGTCGAGATTTCGCTGGAACGGCTGCGCCTGGTGGAAGCCATGCGGCAACAGGCGGCGCTGCTCGACTTTGCCACCGATGCTATTTTCTCCACGATGCCGGATGGCACGATCCAATTCTGGAACCGCGGGGCGGAAGCGATGTACGGCTGGACCGCCGCGGAAGCGGTGGGGAGAGTGAGCCACAATCTGCTGGCGACGGAGTTTCCCCGGTCGCCGCTGGAAATCGCGGACCAGGTGGAGAAGGACGGCATGTGGGAGGGGGAACTGACGCACACACGCAAGGACGGCAGCCGGCTGACCGTCTCGAGCCGGTGGGCGGCGCGGTATGTGGGCGACGCACCGCAGGGGTTTCTCGAGATCAACCGCGACGTTTCGGAGCGGAAGCGGCTCGAAGACAAGCTGCGGCAGACGGCGAAACTGGAGAGCCTGGGCGTGCTGGCGGGGGGCATCGCGCACGACTTCAACAATCTGCTGGTGGGGGTGATGGGCAACGCGTCGCTCGCTTCCGACAGCCTGCCCCCGGCTCATCCGGTGCAGCCTCTGGTCGAGCAGGTGATCAAAGCGGCGGAGCGCGCGGCAGACCTGACGCGCCAGATGCTGGCCTATGCCGGCAAAGGGCGCTTCGTGGTGCAGGCGGTGAGTCTTTCCGACATGGCGAGCGAGATTTCGGCGCTGGTGCAGTCGGCAATCGGGAAGAACGTTCACCTGCGGCTGGAATTGAAGCCGGATCTTCCGCTGGTGGAAGCGGATACCGCGCAGCTTCAGCAGGTGATCATGAACCTGGTGATCAACGGCGCGGAGGCGATCGGGCAGAAGCAGGGCTCGGTGGTGGTGACCACGGCGGCGCAGGAAGTGGACGAGCATTATCTTGCCACGGTGGCGCCCGGTTTCGCGGTGAAGCCGGGAATGTTCGTGACCCTTCAGGTCCACGACACGGGCGAGGGGATGGACGAAGAGACCATCGCCAGGATTTTCGACCCGTTCTTTTCGACGAAATTTCAGGGCCGCGGACTCGGGCTTTCCGCGGTGCTGGGCATCGTGCGGAGCCATGGCGGGGCGATCCGCGTGTACTCGACCCCCGGGCAGGGCAGCACCTTCAAGATTTTCTTTCCGGCCTCGAACCTGCAGACGGCGCCGGTGCCGGAACTGGAATCGTCGCTCGCCCGGCTGCGCGGCGACGGGGTGGTGCTGGTGGTGGACGACGAGAAACTGGTGCGCGATGCGGCCAAGGGCACGCTGGAGCGCTTCGGATACACCGTGTTGACGGCGACGAACGGCAGTGAAGCGCTGGATGTGGTGCGCGCGAGTGGCGGCATCGACCTGGTGCTGCTGGACCTGACCATGCCGGTAATGGACGGAGAGGAAACGCTGCGCCGTCTGCGCCTCCTGCGCCCGCAATTGCGGGTGGTGCTCTCGAGCGGCTTCAACGAAGTGGAGGCGGTGAGACACTTCACGGGCAAGGGACTGGCGGCGTTCATTCAGAAACCGTACGCCGCGCGCACGCTGGCGCAGACGGTGAAGCTGGCCATGGACAAGGGTTCGGCTGAGCGGGCCTGACAAACCGGCAACCCCCTCCTGCTCGATCCGGGCTTCGCCACCATTGATGCCAGGCCGGTGACTGGTTCACAGATGCTGAGGTATTTCTGACAAGACGATGTCGGTTCTCCGAGAAACCGTTCGTACTGATCCAGAGTGGCGTTGATGCCGCCCGCGCGCCTCGTACCCGTTCGGCATGGCCGGGCGACGGCCTATTTCGTAATTCCGACCTCGGAGAGCATCCAGGCGTACTCGAAGGCCGTGTCGTGCAGGCGGTCGTAGCGGCCGGAGGCGCCGCCGTGGCCCGCGGGCTCCATCTTGATTTTGAGGAGCAGCGGGTTGTGGTCGGTCTTGAGGGTGCGCAGGCGCGCCACATACTTGGACGGCTCCCAGTACATGACCTGGCTGTCGTTGAAGCTGGTGGTGACTAACATGGCCGGGTAACTGCGCTTCTCCAGGTTATCGTAGGGGCTGTAAGTCTTCATGTAATCGTAGGCGGCCTTTTCATTGGGGTTGCCCCATTCGAGATACTCGCCGACGGTAAGCGGGAGGGTGGCGTCCATCATGGTGTTCATCACGTCGACGAACGGGACGGCCAGGTGCACGGCGCGGAACAGGTCGGGGCGGAGATTGACGACGGCGCCCATGAGCAGCCCGCCGGCGCTTCCGCCTTCAATGACGAGGCGTTCCTTGGAGGTCCACTTCTCCTTCACGAGGTACTCGGCGGTATCGACGAAATCGAAGAAGGTATTCTTCTTCTTCATGAGCATTCCGTCGAGGCGCCATTGCCAGCCCATTTCGTCGCCGCCGCGGATGTGGGCCACGGCGAAGGCCATGCCGCGGTCGAGCAGGCTGAGGCGGGCGCTCGAAAAGCCGGGCTGCGTGCCGATGCCGTAGGAGCCGTAGCCGTAGAGCAGGAGGGCGCCCTTGCCGTCGCGGGGGAAGCCTTTCTTGTAGACGATGGAAACGGGGACCTTGGTGCCGTCGCGCGCGGTGGCCCAGAGGCGCTCGGTCGCGTATTGCGACGGATCATAGCCGCCGAGCACTTCCTGCTGTTTCAGCAACTGCGACTTGCCGGTGGTCACGTCGTAATCGTAGACGCTCGAGGGGGTGACGAAGCTCTGGTAGTTGTAGCGGTAGGTGGTGGAGTCGTATTCCGGGGTGGCGCCGGGCGTGGCCGCATAAACGGTTTCGGGGAAGGCGATGTCGCTCCAGTTTTTTTTCTGGAAGTTATAAATGCGGAGCCGGTTGACGGCATCGGATTTTTCCACCGAGACGGCGAAGTCGCGGAACAGGTCCATGTCGGCGACCAGGACGTTCTTGCGGTGGGCGAGGAAGGTATTCCAGTTTTTGGGGGCGGGGTCGGATTCGGGCGCGGTCATGATGGAGAAGTTGACGCCGTCGCGATTGGTGCGGATGTAGAAGAGGCCTTCGCGGTGATCGATGTAGTAGCGGTGGTCCTTCTTACGCGGCAGGAACAGGGTGAAGGCCGATTGCGGGCTGGCGGCGGAGAGGTAGCGCCACTCGGTGGTGTCTTTGGCCTCGATGCCCAGGAGCAGGTATTTTTTGTCGCGCGTCTTACCGACGCCGATGTCGTAGAGCTCGTCCTTTTCTTCGTAGATGGGCTCGAAGGAGCCGCTGCCGAGGACGTGACGCCAGAGCTTGTCGGAACGCTTGGTGACGGCATCCTCGGTGGTGAGAAAGAGGGTGCGGTTGTCGGCGGCGAATTCGAGGCTGGTGACGCGCTCGGTGGTGTCGGGCAGGGTGGCGCCGGTGCGCAGGTCCTTGACCTGGAGCGAGTACTGGCGGAAGCCGGTGAAATCGACGGCGTAGGCGATGAGGTTGCCGTCGTCGCTGAGGGAGGTGCCGCCAATGCCCACGAACTTATGGGTTTTGGCGAGCTCGTTGGGATCGAGCACAATTTCCTCGGGCGCCTGCATGTCGCCCTTGCGGCGGCAGCGGATGGGATACTGCTTGCCTTCCTCGGTGCGGTTGTAATAGAGATAGCCGCCGCGGCGGACGGGCACTTCCAGGTCGGTCTGCTTGATGCGGGCCAGCATTTCCGTGTAGAGCGAATCCTGGAACGGCTTGAGGCCGGAGGTGAGGGCTGCGGTGTAGGCATTCTCGGCCTCGAGGTATTTGACGACCTCGGGATTTTCTTTCTCGCGAAGCCAGAAATAGTTGTCCGTGACGATGGCGCCATGACGTGTTTCGCGGTGGTCATGGGCCGGGGCGACGGGCGGCGCCGGCGAGGTTTGGGCTTGCATGGACATGGCAAAGAGGGCGGCACACCCAAGGGCAAATCGGGAGTTGGGCATCTCATCTATTGTGCCGCAACTTGGTGGAGGCTTGTGCGGGCGGATTGCGGGCACACGTGTGCCGCGAGGGGGAGGAAATTCGGGCGTTGCGGCGGCCGGGGGTGCGGGTGTTCGCCGTCCGTTTCCGGCCGCCAGTGAATCGAGGAGTCTCTACGATGATCTAGGCCCGCCCATTCAAGCGGGCATATCGTTGCCGTTTCGAGACGGCCTCTCTGATTTCCGATGGCACGGCAATAGGCGCTATCCGCAATCCACCAGAAGTTATGGGTTCGAACCCAAGATCTCCCCGCCGACCCCCATCCCACTGGGTAGAGGCCGTTAGGAGTTTACGGCTCCTACGGGAAGTTCAGTTTCACCGAAGATGCAACGCTACCGGGCCCGGCAGAAAAACGTGTTGCGGCCGGCGCTGGTGAGGCGCGGCGCGAAATCTCAGTTACACGGTAGCAGGCGTTCGGAGGGCTGAAGTGGGGAAGGGGCGTCAGGGCTTTGAAAACACGGGCAAAATATTTTTGGAAAATGTGGGAAAGCAATTTACGTCCATTGCATGCCCCCTTGACAGCCTGATCGGATGGCGACATACTATATCTGGTTTTGTACTAGTCATGTATTCAAAGGATCAACCCCCTGCGACGAGTCTGACACCCCTTTCGCCAGCCGTGTTTCACATCCTTTTGTCCCTCGGGGAGGGAGAACGGCATGGCTATGCCGTGAAGCGCGAGATTTCGCTGCGTACCGGCGGCAAGCTGAAGCTTGGTCCCGGCGTGCTCTACGGATCCATCAACAAGATGCTCGAGCTTGGGTTGATCGAGGAGTCGGATGACCGCCCCGACCCACACCTTGACGACGAGCGCCGCCGTTATTACCGAATCACCGCCTATGGGCGCAAAGTAGCAAAGGCGGAAGCGGCGCGCATGCGCGACTTGGTGGAGCTGGCGGCGGCAAGATTCGGAGTGCCCAGACATGCATGACGTCCTTCCGGGAGAATTATGCGGAACTTCTGGAAAGTGAATTTCGAGACGAGTTGCGGGAGTCGATTGGGACCGCCGCTGTATGCATGCTTTGGATTCGCCTGATTGTGGACCTGGCGATCTCCGTTCCCCTTCAACTTATCCGTGAAATAGCTGAAGATGCCAGGCACACGGTTCGACTCTGGAGCCGCCGGCCCGTCGCGCCCCACGACAGCGCGGCCCAATTTCACGAATGGCGGCGGCAGAGCTCGTATCTCGCGGATACTGCGTTGTTCGAACCTTTCGATGTCAATCTGGGCAGCTCCAGCGAATGGCGGAGGGCTCATATCGCCCAGGTGTCGTCGAATTTCTTCTCAGTTCTTGGCGCGCAGCCGCTTCTGGGGCGCGGGTTCGCTCATGGGGAGGCGATCCGAAAGCACTTGGGGCCACAGTTCGGATCGACGGAACTCCGCTTACCCTCGTCGGTATCGCGCCACCGGGCTTCGATTATCCCGGCAAGACCGTTCTCTGGAAGCCGGCAGCGTTCAGCCGCGGCAACAACGGCTGGGAAGTGGTTGCGCTCATACTGCTGGCCTCGGTGGGATTGATCCTGCCGATCGCTTGCACGAACGTCGCGAACCTGTTATTGGCCCGTACCGCCGATCGCGCTGCGGAGTTGTCCATTCGTTCCGCCCTGGGAGCTAGCCGAGAACGACTTTCCCAGCAACTGCTGACCGAATGCGTGCTTCTGGCTTTGGCTGCCTCCATCGCCGGCGTTTTTGTCGCATTCTGGACAACATCCATTGCAGCCAAGGTTCAACCGGCACCGATTGCCTCCCAAACGTACTCGATCCTGGATGGACGCGTCCTGGGTTTTGCGATCGGGATCGCGGTTCTCAGCGGACTGCTCTTCGGCGTGCTGCCATTGTTATATGCCGGCCGGGTCCATGCGTTCGGGACGCGCGGTTCTCACGACAACCGGGGTGCGCGGGCGGTTCGCGAAATACTCGTGGTGGTGCAGGTGGTACTCGCTGTTGTCCTTCTAACGTCTTCTCTGTCAGCCGGTCGGGCTTTCATCGATTTGATGCACATCAATCGGGGATTTGTCCCGAAAGATCTGCTGACGGTAAACGTATCGTTGCAAGGCACGACTCATCAGGGCGGCGGGCGCAGTCTTGCATATTTCGAGGAGGCGCTAGGGCGCGTGCGACGGCTTCCCGGAGTTCAAAGCGCCAGCGCGACGGAGTTTCTGCACGCCGCTACCTATGTGGGCACAATTCTCTCAATCGCGTCGATCTCGGCGGCAGCTATCTGGGCGGCGACGCGCCCCCTTTCCCGCCTCGACATTGTGGAAGTTCTCCGAACTGACTAGAAGCTCTTCCCTTCTCCGGCACAGCGATCATTTTACGGCCAGGTTTACGGCGTTGGAGCGGCTATCGCCCTGCTGAAGGACGACGGGCACGCTGCCGGTTACGCCGGACGGCACGGCAAACGCTACCTGGTAGACGCCGGCGTAGCCGGGAGCGGCGACGGCGGACATGACCGGAACGTTCTGCCCGTTCACGGTGAGGGTGACGCCGGAAACGGACGGCAGGGTGGACGACGGCTGCACGAGACCGCCGGTGGTAATGGCGGGGGTGGTGGCGCCGAGGCCGGTGGCATAGACCAGCACCACGTCGCCGGGGCCCACCTTGTTGTTGTCGTCGATGAGCGAGAAGTCGGCGTTTTTAAGCAGCGCCGGCGAAGGATAGAAGAAGATGGCGGGGGCTGCCGGCGCCACCGTTACGTTGAATGACGAGCTTGCTCCGGCGCCGTTGGCGACCACCACCTGCTGTGTTCCGGCGGGCACGTCCACAGGCACCTGGGCGTTGATCTGGGTCTTGGAAACGTACAGCAGGGGGGCGGGCCGGCCGGCAACGGTGACGCTGACGCCGTTGAGGGAGCGGGGCAGGTTGCGTCCCTGCCAGCCGCTCAAGCCGCCGGTAACTTTGGCGATGCTGTCGCCGAAGATGGTGATCAAGCCGCCGGGGGCGACGGTGGTGGCGTTGGAGTCGAGGTTGGCGGCGATGGCGGCGGCCACGGAGGGAACCGAACCGGCGTCCGTTGCAAGCTGTGCGCGAGCGACACCGCCGGGGTCGGTGGCGATGTGGAGATTGACGTAGTGATTCTCGGGGTTCTTGCTGATGTCCTCGAGGATGGCGACGTTGGAAACGGCTTGGGTCCAGTTGTAGAAGTTGCCGAAGCCGGTGGCAGTCGAAAACCCGGGCGCATTCTGCGGGATCATGCCGATGGTGACGGGGCCGTTGCCTCCGGCGGCTCCGTCGTGAATGTGGAGGCCGGTAATCTGCGCCGCGCCGGGGAGGCGATAGTCGATGTCGAAGAACACGGCGCCGGCGGCGATGCTCCCGTCTTCATTGCGGAGCACGCGGGCGGTGATCTCCGCCGGGGCGGTGGCCGCAACGGTAGTGCCGTTGGGCTCATTGGCGGAGCTCATCAGGACCGGGAAGGTGAGGGCCTCGGTGGGGCGGAGTTGCGCGCGCATGACGCCGCCGCCGTGCTGGCTGGTGTGGATATTGATGTAGTCGGCGCCGGGATTGAAGAACAGGTTGGCGAAGGCGAGGACCTGCTGCGGATTTTTGGGATCGATCTCGGTATAGAACGGTCCCACGCTGCCGGTGCCGTTATCGGCGATGGCGGTGCCGGCGGGGATCTGCGAGTTGATGAGGACGGGACCGTTGGCACCGGCGCCGCCGAGGTGGATGTGGAACCCGGTGAATGTGCCGCGGTCGCCGGTATCGTAGGTAGTCTGCTGGTAGACTTCGCCGGAGGTGAGGTTGCCGGAATCATCGATCGTACCGACGGCAAGGACGACGGCGGTTCCGGCGGAGGGCGGGCTGACGGGCGGCACCTCGTTGCTGGAACTCATCTGGCCCATGAGGACGGTTCCGACGGCGCGTTGAAGCTGGCCGCGGATGGCGCCGCCGGGGAAATCGGTGGTGTGGATGTTGACGTAGTAACCGGAGGGATTGTCGAACATACCGCGCAAGGCGGCGAGCGCCGCGGCATTATCTCCGGGAACCTGCACGGAGCGCTGCACGACGGTTGCGCCGGCGGCGAGCGGCACGCTGTTGGCGGCGCTCAGGTCAGTGCCGATGCGGACGCTGCCATTGGCGCCGGCGGCGCCTTCGTGGATGTGAAGGCCGGTAGCCGTCGCGGCCGAGGCGAAGTTCACGTGAAGCAGGAAATCGACCGTGCCGTTCACGATCTGCCCGGAGCTGTCGCGAACGACGTGGGCTACGAGGTCGGCCACGCCGGTAGCATTGGCCGTGGTGGCGGGGACCTCGTTGCCGGGCAGCATCACGCCGCGAAAATACGCGGTTTCGGCGGTTTGCGCCGTGAGCGCGGCGGACATCACGAACAGACAGCAGGCTACTTTCGTCATGGCGAACAGAATACTTCAAGTCCGCCATGACGGAAGGCGGGAACGCCGAAATTTACAGTTTGGACGGTTTAATGGCGGCGAACGTCCACCGAACGGACGGTGCCGCGGTCGAGGTCCACCGAGCAGGAATAGGAAAACAGCTCGTCGTTGCGGCCGCGGTTCGCCCGGACATTTCCGACGATCCAATCACGGCGGCCGGGGTTATCGTCGGTGCGGGTGGACAGGAAATCCACGCGGTTAAAGCCGTCCTGGCGGATGCGGGATTCCACGGCCTGTTCGCAGGCGGAGAAGACGCGGTCGTTGCCGTACCAGCGTCCCTGTTCATTGTGGGGGTAGGCGCCGGAGGCACGTTCGAGATTGACGGAACGGACGCGGCCGTTGTTGAAGTTCACGGAGCAGGAGAAGCTCAAGCGCTCCTCGGGCTGGCCCGGACCGTGGAGGATATCGAGGCGGCCGACGACCCAGTCGTTGCGGCCCGGGTTATCGTCCATCCGGGTATCGAGGAATTGGATGCCGTGAGGGCGGAACTGGCGCTCGGCGCGTTCGCGGACTGCCTGCTGGCAGGTTCGCACGGCCCAGACAGAGTTGTAACGGCCGTTGCCGATACGGTCGGCGTTGCCGCCCCGGTCGTTGTCGCGGCGGTCGTAATCGCGCCCGTTGTTGTCGCGGGGGTCGTTATCGCGCCCGGGATAGAAGCCGGGGCCGCCGGTATACGCGGGACCGCGGCCGTTCCAGAGCAGGTCGAAAGTGTAGCCTTCACTGCCGCCTTTGGAATCCTCGATGCGGACCACGGCGGCGCCGCCCTGGCGCGGGTCCTGAACCAAGTCCATGCGGCCGCGTCCATCGATGCCCTGAAAACGGAAACTGGTGGCATTGGTGGGGATGGGACCGGTACATTCGAACCGGCGCCAGCGGGCCGGCTGGCCGGAGAGATTGCGGACGGTGCCCTGGTCGCCGCGGATCTCGACCTGCGCCGCGCCGTCCACTTCGACTTCGATGGTGCACTTGCCTTCGCCGCCCGAACCGCCGCGCATGATGGAGGCGCGGCGCTGGTACTGTTGCGCACTGGCGGGCAAGATCATGGCTCCTATGGAGAAGATGACTATTGCGAATCGAAACATCTTTTCACCCCCGGGATTGGAGTATGCACGCCGGGTTCCGCGATGCGCGCGGGAGCAACCTTTTATAGTGAAAAGGATGACGCTACCGGAAGCCGCCGTCGCCATAGTGGAGGCCGAAGCTCCAGAACCTTCGGTGCTTCTCATCCGCCGCACGGAGCGGCAGGGCGATTCGTGGTCGGGGCACTGGTCGTTTCCGGGAGGGCGGAAGGATGCGGAGGACAGCGGCCCGCTGCACACGGCGCTGCGGGAACTGGAAGAGGAGTGCGGAATCCGGCTGCTGCCGGGGCAGATGGTGGCGGCCCTGCCGGTGCGGCCGGCGCGGCGGCGGGCGGGACGATTCATCCCGGTGGCTCCGTTTCACTTCCGGGTGAAGTGCCAACTGAAAACGTCGCTATCACCGGGGGAGGCGGTGGAAGCGCTGTGGGTTCCGCTGGCGATTCTGCGCGACCCCGCGCGCCACTGCCTGCGCGCGGTGCCCGGCATATCGGAGGATATGCTCTACCCGGCCGTGAACCTGACGGCCACACCGCTCTGGGGCTTCACGTACCGGCTGATCACGGCGTGGCTGGGGATGGAGGATGCGCGGCCGCAGGCGGGGAAGGACGCCGCGCACCACGTGCTGGAATTCGTTCTCAAGGCGGGCCTGGGCCTGCGGAAGGGTTGGACGCCGGGCACGGGCGATCCGCTGGTAGTCGAAGCCGCGGAAGTTACGGGACCGATTCCGGTGGAGGCGGTACTCGCGCATTTCGCGGGCGGCGCATGGCTTCCGGCGGTGAACCGGCTTTGGGTACGGCCGGAATCGATTCTGGTGGCTGGTCCGAATTTTGAAGAGTATTTGATCAAGGGGGGATGAGAGGAGACGGGCCGCCGAGAACCGTAGCGCGATGCAAACCTCGTGCATCCGTTCTTCACTCAGGCTGGTGATGCGGTTGGCGAGGCGTTCCTGTGAGACCGTGACAGCATTGTGCAGGTCTACCACGCACCGGCGTTTCATCCCGTCACCCACGTCCAGTATCACCTCGGAGGGCACATCCCGGACGTGGAAGTAATCGGCGCAACCGTTACCGTGGAAAGGTGCACAATTGCGCGGTCGCGCGTGAGTATGAGAACCGGCCGCCGCTTGTGGGGTGGGGCAAAGCGGCAAAGGTGAATATCGCGGATCAGTCTTCCGGCCAAGCCGGAGCTCGATAACCGCGCCTGTCGCGCTCCTCAAGGTCTCTCTCATGGAGGCGTCTGAGGTGTTCCTGAAGGGCTTTGCGAATTAGAGCAGATCGATTGACTTTTTGCCGCTTGGCCGCGATACCGGCAGCTTTCAGGAGCTTTGCATCGAGACTACCTCTCCACAGCAAATTCCACAGTCCTGCGATCGTGAACGCCAGGGTGGCGGCCGCAGGCGGGCAAGGACGCCGGGCACGGGCGATCCGCTGGTAGTCGAAGCCGCCTCTTCTGGCAAGTTGTCTCAGTCGCGCCGCGCCTGGAGAATCCGACCCTTCCAAACTAGAGGGGCGCGAGGACCCTCTTGTCCGATTCGGTGAAGGGTTCGGAAGCGGCTTTGACGTTGGCTTCAACTTGCTCGAGGCTCGACATCATCACCGGGGCCGTGTCGGCGTGTTCGCTCCGCACGACCCATTTCAGCGCCGCCGAAAATACAGCCCGGCGCTTGGGCTCGGTATCGAGGGACTCGTGCCATGCGCGGCGTTCGGGGGGCACGACATCTTTCGACAAGCCTGCCATCAGCGGCTTCATAGCCACAATGCCGATGCCGGCCTTGCGTAGCCGCGCGATCGCTGCCACTCTGGCGGGGCCTCCGACGACTTCTTCGAAAAGAGTGGGACGCCTGTCCGCGAGGGTGAAATTGAAAGCCAGCATGACGGCGTCGATCGCGCCAGAGTCGAGCACTCTCGGCAGCACCGCGTCGAGGCGGTGGGTGCTGATTCCGCACGCGCGGATTTTGCCCGATTGCCTGGCGGCGCTCAATCCCTCGAGGACGTCGTCGCTGAGATGCTCGGTTCCGCTTACCGCAACAAGGTAGAAGAGATCGAAATAATCGGTTCGGAAAGCGCGCAATTGGCGGTCGAGATCTGCCGAGATCGCAGAGCGCGACCGTTGACTGGTTCCGGAGGAAAGAACCACGCGCCCGCGCAGGTTTGTCAGCGCTTCACCAACCGCGGCGGCCGCCCAGTAATCGCTCTCGCGCCGGGGCGGCAAGGAGTTGAAATACGCAATGCCCAGGTCCGCAGCCCTGCGAATCACGACCGGGTCGCGCACGTCCTCGCATCCGAGCCCGAGCGGCGTCACGATCAGACCGGACTTGCCGAGCGGAGCAGGCTTGTTCCAGGGTGAGCTGCCAGCCGCGATTGGGAGGGCGGTTGCGAGGGCCAGCAGCTCGCGGCGCGAGAGCCTTGCACCAGTCCCGAGTCGCGCAGAAACCGGGCGGCAGCATCGGAAGCCATCGGTTGTGCTTTTCAAGTCAGCTCCGTTCCTGTAGATAGCGGTCGCGAGCCCGGTTCCGGTGTGCCAGGAGCGCAACCGGCGGCGTGGCGAGGATGGCTTCCTGGACTGCGATGATAGCGCAGTTGGGGGACACCGAGTGCAGACCGCTCCGTTAGGCAAATTGGACGGAGCGCCGCGGAAGGGGTGGTCTGAGCTGCTCATCCGGAAGCCCGGTCAAGATCCAGGGCAAAGGCCAGCGCGTCCTCGAGTTGCTCTATTGTCCCCGCGGAAACCCTGCCAATCCTGCGTTCAGGACGCACGGTTGGTAGAGATCCCAATCCCTGAACATTGGCGACAGATTCTCGATCAAGGAATGGAAGTCGCGGCAGCGGCACTTCGCCGCGTCTAGTTCGCCTTGGTCACCGGGATGCGCATTTCAGTAGATTGAGTCCCCTGGGCGGCGTCGCCGGACCAGATCTCCATGGTCGGGCCGGCGGGCACATAGCCCTGCTCCACAACCGATTTCAGGAACGATCCCCAGCGCATGTCTGTGTCCTGACTCCATGGTCCGTTCACCACCACCGATGCCGTCAGGCCCGCAGGTAGAGACACCAGATGGAATGGGGCTTCGACCGAGGTTCCCGGCTGCACCGGATAGCCGGCCTCCCAGCGGTCTTCAGACCAATAGCGCCCCAGCGGAGGACCGACAGGCGTCGTTCCCTGACGCTGCAAGTAGGCCTCGACCGTGCTCAACGCGGCTGTGGTCTGCGCGTACGGCCCTGTCATGGGAACCACCACCGCGACCAGTTCGCCGGTTTGTCGAATCTCCGCTTGTAAGGCGATGGCGTTCTGCGGGACGGCGATGGCACTGTAGCCGGCGGGCGGAGCCAGATCGAAGATTGAGCGATCCACCGCCTGGCCGACAAGAATGTTTCGGATGTGCATCCGGTGTTCGGGTTTGCCCGGTTCTTGAACGGTAATGTCCACGTGATGGACTTCGCGTGTGGCCGCGTCGATCCAGATGTCCAGGGCCTTCAGGTTGGGGATTGAGCCGTTCGGCGGCGCTTTGCTCAGACGGTAGCCCACGAGCTTCCGCTGGCCGATCCATTGCTCGCCGAGGAACGCGTCGGCCTGATTGGGCAATGACCGGAGCTGTGCGGAAAAATCGTCTATGTTCGACTCGCTCTCCACGGTTTTGCCGCTCTCGGTCAAGTAGGCGCGGGCAGCGTGCATCAGAACGATCTGGTTGCCGGTAGTCCCGTCGGTTCTGATTTCGATTCCCCACGAGCAGTGGATTCTCCGGTATCCGGGAGCCAGGTAGCTGAAGTCGACTGCCACATAAGGTTGCTCATTCAGGACAATCGTGTATTCCAGCGATTGAGAATCCCTGAGCTGGGCCGCCGCGGCGGCGAACACCTGGCTGGCGGGGGATTCGCGCGGCATCAGCACCAGGCCCATCGCCACAGCCACCAGCAGGCCAGCAGTCATCGCCATAACCCGCCAGGCCGGCTGGGCTCTCAAGGAATATGCGAACGCCCGCAAACGGCTCGGCGGACGCTGTTCCACTTTGGTCCGGAACTCCACCAGTTGCCGGCGCAGGCGGTCTTCCACATCGGCCGGAAGCTCGCCGCTTGTTCTGCTTCGAATCAACTCGTCGATATCGTCATGCATGAGTACGTTCCTCCTTGTGTAGTGCGGGAATGAGTTGGGAGAGCAGAACCCGCAACTTCGTACGAGCGCGTGCCACATGTTTTCGAACAGTCGATTCGCGGCAGTCCATTGCCGCGGCGATGGCATTGTATGGGACTTCCTCCACGGCGTGCATGAGAATAGCGCGGGCCTGGTTTTTCGACAAACTGCCGATGGCGCGAAATACGGCGGCGTCCTGCTCGGCCGCGGAGAGGCTCTGAATGCCGGAAACGGCGGGATCGGGGATCTCCTCCGGAATGGCGACCGCGTCGAGCCACCTACCGCGCCGTAGTTTTCGGCGAAGCACATCGTGTGCCGCGTGAATGCAGATTTGCAGGACCAGGGCGTGTGGATTGGGGTGAGCGGAGATGCGATCCCAGCGCTTCCAGACCGTTAACAGGGCCTCCTGGAAAGCGTCTTCGGTATCGTGGGGATCTCGAACAATGCGCCATACCGCGCGCATCATGCGGTCCTCAATGGGGGCAATCAGCCGCTGGTACTCCTCCTGCCGATCGTTCATGGAGTCCGTCTTTCGTGGAAGCTCGCACAGAAAGTAGCCATGTTTATTATTGCTCTCACTGAAGGAAACGCCCGACAGCGGCGGTTTGTGGACAAGAGGCGCATCCATCTTTATGAAAGTTGTCGCGGACCGAACCTGTCCCGCTGCGAACAGCGGCGTGCCAACCCCGGACACCCGCCCCGCCGAGGTAAAAACATAAGTTGTTGACAAGTTTGGATCTAAAACTGGCGGGAGAAGTGCAACTGGTCTCGACATGCGCGATTTTCTGCACTCAGCGAGACACTCACTTCGCGTGCTTCGCAGGAATCCGGGTTTCACTCTGTCGGCGCTGGCCGTGCTTACGCTGGGGATTGGCGCGAACACCGCGATCTTCAGCGTCGTCAATGCGGTCCTGCTGAAGCCGCTTCCTTTTAGGATTCGGATTCCATTGTGACCGTGTTTCACGTCCCGCCCGCCGCCGCATTTCCCGGACTCAAACGGTTCTCAGTATCGGCTGCGAATTACTTCGACTGGCGGGCACAGAACGACGTCTTCGAATCGATGTCCGCGATCGGCGGCCGCACGTTCCGCATTGGCGGGGGTAGCCGGCCCCAGTCTATTTTCGCGACGAGGTCAGACGCGGATTTCTTTACCGTGCTTCGCGCCAAACCTGCAATTGGTCGAGTCTTTACCGCATCGGAATGCCAGCCCGGGCGGGACGACGTCATTGTCCTCAGCCACGCTTTCGCAGAGAGTCAGTTCGGCTCGCCCGACAATGCGCTTGGCAAACGGCTGGTGCTGAACGATAGGAGTTACGAGGTCATCGGCGTCATGCCGCGACGGTTCTATGTCAAATCGTGGTTTCCCGCAGCGACGGAGGCCTGGGTCCCGCTGGCGTTGACCGAGGAGCAGCGGAAGGTCCGGGGCAACCACAACTTTCAGGTGATCGCCCGGCTTCGCCCCGGGGTCAGCGTGGCGGCAGCTCAGTCGGCGATGACGGTTATTTCCGATCGCCTGGCGCAATCTTATCCGGAAGAGGACAAGGGATGGGGGGCCATCGTCAATCCCTTGCGCGAAGACCTGGTGGGCGATGCCCGCCTGCCGCTACTGATGCTACTTGGGGCGGTTGGTTTCGTTCTGCCGATCGCCTGTGCGAACACTGCCAATCTGGTGCTGGCGCGAACGATCGCCCGCCGCAAGGAACTGGCGATCCGCGCGGCCATGGGCGCCGGGCGAACGCAGGTGCTCCGCCCGGTGCCGATGGAGACGACCATGCTGGCGATCGCGGGCGGCGCGCTCGGACTCGTCGTCGCCAGTTTCGGCGAGTCGCTGGTCACGCGCGCTCTGGGCGATCTTCTACCACGCGCGACTGAAGTACAGTTGGACGGATTTGTGCTGGCCTTCACGGCGGTGGCTTCCGTCGTTACCGGCCTCGCGACCGGCCTGATCGCGGGAGCGCGACTCATGCGGGGCGATCTCAACGAGTCGTTGAAGCAGGGACTTGGCAAGTCGGACAGCTACGCGGGCGGCAAGCGGACGCGCAATGCGCTGGTCGTTTCGGAAGTGACACTGTCGGTGATTCTCCTGGTGGGCGCCGGACTCATGACTCGCAGCCTGTGGGCGCTGCAGGAAGCCGATCCCGGCTTCCTGCCGCAAAACGTTCTCACCATGACCGTGCCCATTCCGAGGTCTTCGGACAAAGCGCAGCGCACCCGCTTCTACGACGAGTTTCTTCCGCGCGTTGCGGCGCTTCCCGGAGTTCGCTCCGTGGCCGCGATCGACACGCTTCCGATGCAGGGTGGATCCGAGCAGCCCATCGCCGTCGAGGGACGTCCAGCCGAGGTGTTCGCGCTGCAGCGCAACGTCTCGGTCCGGCGAGCGACACCGGGTTATTTCAGGACGATGGGAATTCCGGTACTCAAGGGCCGGGACTTCCGCCTCGCGGATACGGGCGGCGAACGGGCGGTCGCGGTGATCAGCCGTTCGATGGCGAACCTGTTCTGGCCCGGCGAAGATCCGCTGGGGAAACGCTTTCGGATCTCGTTCACTCCGGAGATCGTGCGGGAAGTGGTTGGCGTCGTCGACGACATCCGGGATCGCGGGCTCCAGATACTGGAACCGGTCACCACGCTTTATATTCCGATCCTCCAGGACGACACAAACGAGGTGTCGCTGGTAGCGCGAGGCCATGGCGACGCGACTCGACTGACTCCGGGGATTACGAAGGTTCTTGGGGAGATGGCCCCCGAACTCCCCATTCGCGATATTCAAACGATGGAGGAAATCGTGGGCACGACGCTCTCGCAGCAGCGGTACAGCATGTGGCTGTTCGCGGCGCTCGCCGGGCTGGCGTTTCTGCTCGCGTCGGTCGGCATCTACAGCGTCCTGGCCTACAGTGTCCGGAACCGGGCGACCGAGATCAGTATACGGATGGCGCTCGGGGCCACGCCGGCCGGCGTGTTACGACTGGTGATCGCCCAGGGGATGAAGCCCGCTTTGACCGGCATGCTTCTGGGTGCAGGCGGCGCCTATGCGCTGGGAGGGTTGCTATCCAAGCTGATCTATGGCGTCAGCCCGAGCGACCCATTGACTTTCCTGGCGGTCGTCCTGCTGCTGGTGGTAGTGGCGCTGGTTGCCTGTGTAATTCCCGCGTACCGGGCGACGCAAATCGAGCCTGTTCGGGCTTTGCGGGGCGAGTAGCCGGATCAAAGGGCGTCCTCAGGCAGGATTTTGAGATGTCGCTCCCTCACGGTCGCGGCCCGGTAAGTCGCTGAATCTACGGAGCGGCGCACGTCAGTAAGCCAGGGCTGCTAAGCTAAGAAGTCCCGTGCGGCCGGGCAACAAATGAGAAAGGCGAGGGAGCGACCACGATGAAAGGGGCAAAAACGGCAGATAGCAGTAAGAAAGGTCTGTCACCGGAACAACGCGAGAAGTTACTCGGAGTGTTGAAGGCCCGCTTCGATCAGAACGGCAACCGGCACAAAGGTCTTGAATGGACTCAAGTGCGGGCAAAGCTGGAAGCTAGCGCCGACAAACTGTGGTCAGTAAGTGAAATGGAAAGGACCGGCGGCGAACCGGATGTTATCGGACATGATAGTAAGACGGGCGAATACATCTTTTGCGATTGCTCGGCGGAAAGTCCGAGGGGCCGCAGAAGTATTTGTTACGACCGTGAAGCGTTGGAGGCCAGGAAAGAACATAAGCCGGAAAATGACGCGGTTAGTATGGCGGCTGGAATGGGCATCGAGCTTCTGACGGAAGAACAATATCGAGAGTTGCAGAAACTCGGACCGTTCGACACGAAAACGTCGAACTGGGTGAAGACGCCTTCCGCCATCAGAAAGCTCGGCGGGGCGCTTTTCTGCGATCGCCGCTACGACACGGTTTTCGTGTATCACAACGGCGCGGAATCCTACTATGCCGGCCGGGCGTTCCGGGGCATGCTCAGGGTCTGAATAATAGCCGTAATGCAGGTGTAGTTGAACAGGCACGCCCGGGGGTCTTTGGGCGGGCCGCCTCACGGGTGCGCGTCTGCCGTTAAAATAGGGGAGATGAGCGACATCGAGAAACCGGAATCGGAACCCGAGACATTTGACTTTCCGCTGCCTCCAGCGTCTTTCAGCTTCCTGGTGCTCTCCATGCGGGCGCAGGCGGAGGTGCACCTTGGCATCATGCCGTTCGGCGACGAGGAGAATACGGAGCCCAATCTGCCTCTGGCGCGGCATACCATCGACATGCTCGCGATCCTGCTCGAGAAGACGAAGGGCAACCTGTCGCTCGAGGAACAGCGGCTGGTGGAAAACTCACTTACCGAACTGCGCTTCCGTTTCGTACAGGTCTCCGAGGGTGCCGGCAAGGCGGATCAGCAGAAAGCCTGAATGCCGGAGACGCCCCTGAAGATCACGGTACTCGGATCGGGAACGAGCGTTGGGGTGCCGACCATCGGCTGCGACTGCAAGGTATGCACGTCGAGCGATCCGCGGGATAACCGTCTACGCCCGTCGATCCTGGTTTCGTTCGACGGGCGCAACATTCTGATCGACACGACGCCGGATTTTCGCACGCAGGCGCTGCGCGCGGGGCTGCGGCGGCTGGACGCGGTGATCTTCACGCACGCGCACGCCGACCACATTATGGGGCTCGACGACGTGAGGCCGTTCAATTTCCGGCAGAAGGAACCGATCCCGATTTTCGGGGCGGCGGGGACGCTCGACTCGATCCGGCGCTCGTTTCCGTATGTTTTCGACGGCGCGCAGCGGAACACGAATATTCCGCAGCTTGACGCGCGCGCGATCGAGGGCGCGTTCGAAATTCACGGACTGACGTTCGTGCCGGTGCCGGTGATGCACGGGTCGCAGAAGATCCTGGGATTCCGGTTCGGGGAGGCCGCCTATCTCACGGATCACAGCGACATTCCGGATGCGTCGATGGACCTTCTGCGCGGGCTGGACGTGCTGTTCCTGGACGCGCTGCGCTACAAACCGCACCCGACGCATTCGACGGTGGAGCAGTCGATACGCACGGTGGAGCAGCTTCAGCCGCGGCGGACTTACCTGACGCACATCTGCCACGACCTGGGCCACGAGCGCGCGGAGAGCCTGCTGCCGCCGCACATCCGGCTGGCTTACGACGGGCTGGAAATCCTGGTATGAAGATCTACCGTTCGCTCGAGGAGGCGCCGGCCGATTTCGGGCCGAGCGCGCTGACCATCGGCAATTTCGACGGTGTGCATCACGGCCACCGGCGGCTGCTGCGGCGGCTGGGGGCGGTGGCGAGGGAGCGCGGATGGAAATCGTCGGTACTCACTTTCCACCCGCATCCCACGTGCATTGTGGCGCCGCAGCGGACTCCGGCACTGATGACGACACCCGAGCAGAGGGCGGCGCTGATCGCGCAGGAAGGGATCGACCAGGTGCTGATCCTGCCGTTTACGGCGGAGGTGGCGCAGCTCACGCCGGAGGAGTTTGCGCGGGACCTGCTGGCGGGGAGGCTGCAAGCGCGCGCCGTGCTGGTGGGCGACAATTTCCGCTTCGGACACCGGCAGGCGGGCGACGTCGGGGTGCTGAGCGAACTGGGGCGGACGCTCGGATTCGAGACGGAGATTGTTCCCGCTGTGCGGCTGCGCAACCGGCTGGTGAGCAGCAGCAACATCCGGGACCTGATCCGCGGCGGGATGGTTCACATCGCGGCGCGGCTGCTCGAACGGGCGTACGCGCTCGAAGGGGAAGTGGTGGCGGGCCGGGGGGTCGGATCGAAGCAGACGGTCCCCACGCTCAACCTGGCGACGACGGCCGAAGTGGTACCGGGCAACGGGGTGTATGTGACGCGCACCCGCGACCGCGACGACGGGCGGACCTGGAACTCGATCACGAACATCGGCTTCCGGCCCACGTTCGGCGCGAGCGAGGAGCGCAGCATCGAGACGTTCCTGCTGGATCCGCTAGCGGGAGACGCGCCGCGGCGCATCCGGGTGGAGTTTCTGTGGCGGGTGCGGGACGAGCGGCGCTTCGACAGTCCGGAGGCGCTGCGCAGCCAGATTCTGCGCGACGTGGGCGGCGCGCAGCGATATTTCCGGCGTTCGCGGGCGTGGGCCGGCGGCATTCCCTGCGGCTCGTCCTGAGCCACGGTAGACACGCTACCCCTGTGAAGGTAGAATGTCTGCTGTGAACGGGCGGGAGGAAATATGAGATGGCGCCGGAATCGTGAAGACGACCTGGAGCGGGAACTCCGGGCACACCTGGACCTGGAAGCCGAAGAAGCGCGCGACGGGGGGCTAGCGCCGGCGGATGCGCGGGCGGCGGCGCGACGCGCATTCGGCAATGTGGGACTGGCGAAGGAAAGCGTGCGCGAGGCGTGGGGCGGCGGGCTGTGGCGGCAGGCGTGGTGGGACGCGCGCTACGGGCTGCGGATCATGCGGCGGAGCCCGGCGTTGACGGCCGCGGCTTTGCTATCGCTGGCTTTGGGAATCGGCGCCAACACGGCCATCTTCAGTTTGGCGAATGCGGTGCTGCGGCGGCCGCTGCCGGTGCAGTCGCCGGAGCAGCTGGAGCGGATCGCGTACGTGCAGGATTCGCAGACCATCACGACGATCAGCTATCCCATTTTTCGCGAGCTGCAGCGGGGCATGCGGACGCTTTCGGGAGTGATCGGGCGGGCGCGGGTTTTCACCAGCATCGCGGCGGCGGGCGGCGGGGCGCAGCGGGCGGTGGTGGAACTGGTTTCCGGCAATTACTTCGAGGTGCTGGGAGTGAAGCCGGTGCGCGGCCGCCTGCTGACGGCCGAGGAGGACAGCGCTCCGATGGCGCACCGGGTGGCAGTGATCAGCGAGCGTTACTGGCGCGAGGCGCTGAAGGCGGATGCGGAGGCGTTGCGGGCAGGGGTGCGGATCGGCGGAGTTTCTTATGCGGTGGTGGGCGTGGCGCCGGCGCCGTTCTTCGGCGTGGAGGTGGGGACGGCGCCGGACGCGTGGATCCCGATCACGATGGTCAACCAGTTCTATCCGGCGCGCAACGGCTCGAATGCCTATTTGGAATTCATGGGGCAATTGTGGATGAACGCGCTGGCACGCCGCGCTCCGGGCGTGACGCGGGAACAGGCGCAGGCGGAACTGAACGTGGTGTTCGCGCGATTTCTTAGCGAGGGCGCGTCGCGCAGGTACCGGGTGTTGCCGACGCTGCGGCTGGAAAGCGCGCGGCGCGGCTTGTCGCTGGTGCGGGAGAGGTTGGAAGAGCCGCTGCTGATCCTGTCGGCGCTGGTGGGACTGGTGCTGCTGGTGGCGTGCGCGAATGTGGCGGGGCTGCTGACGGCGCGGGCAGCGGCGCGGCGCGCGGAGATCGGGATGCGGATTGCCCTGGGCGCGGGCCGCGGCCGGGTGATGCGGCAACTGCTCACCGAGAGCCTGGTGCTGAGCCTGATGGGTGGAGTGCTGGGGCTGGTCTTTGCGGCGTGGGGGGTGCGGTTTCTGCTGGGATTTCTGCCGGCGGGCCAGATCGCGCTGGTGCTGAACGTTTCGAGCGACGCGCGAGTGCTGGGGATCACGCTGGCGGGATCGATTCTCTGCGGGCTGCTGTTTGGACTTGCGCCGGCGCTGCACGCGAGCGGGAGCGGTCCGCTGGCGGCGGTGAGGGCGCCGGTTCCCTCATCGGGAGGCAGGGCCGGCTGGGAGATGGGGCGCGCGATGGCGGGCTTGCAGGTGGCGCTGTCGCTTTCGCTGGTGGCGGGGGCGGGCCTGTTCTTCGAGAGCCTGCGCTACACGGCTTCGGTGGACCTTGGCATGGAGACGGATCACGTGCTGACGGCGACGGTGAGCCCGGGGGACGCGGGCTATGGGGTGGAGCGGCGCGCCGATTATTATCGCGAACTGGACGCCCGTCTTGGCGCGCTGCCGGGGATCGGCGCGGTCGGTTATGCGGGCGGAGCGCTGCTCGCCGGCGGGTTCAATCAATACGGGCGCAAGGCGCCGGCGAGTCCGGAGAGCCTGGCGTTCAGCGGCGGGGGAGGCGACTTCTTTGCAGCCATCGGCAATCCTATGGTTCGCGGCCGCGGGTTTGTCCCGAGCGACGCGCACAGTTCCAAGAAAATCCTGGTGATCAATGAAGCCCTGGCGCGGCGGGATTTCGCCGGGATGGATCCGATCGGGCGGCGATTCAAGCGGTACACGCCCGATAACGAAGTGGTAGGGGTGGCGCGCGATACGCGCATGCGAGGAATTCACGACCCGCCGATGGCGACGGTTTACACGGATGAAGACCAGGACGAGCGCCCTGCCGAGAGCCGTGTTTATTATTTGCGGACGGCCGGCGACCCGGCGCGGCTCACGCCGGACGCTGCGCCGGGTGGTTCGCGAACTCGACGCGAACGTGCCGCTGACCAACATCAAGACGCTGGCCGACCAGAAGGCGGAAGCGATGGTGCGCGAGCGGTTCACGGCGACGATTGCGGGGTTCTTCGGAGCGGTGGGACTGCTGCTGGCGGGGATCGGACTATACGGGGTGGTTTCTTACGGGGCGGTGCGGCGCACGCGGGAAATCGGGATTCGCATGTCGCTGGGGGCGGGGCGCGGTTCGGTGGTGTGGACGGTGATGCGCGGTTCGCTGCTGGTGGCGGTGGGGGGAATCGCGGCGGGGCTGCCGCTGTGCCTGTGGCTGTCGAAATTGGCGTCGGGGCTGTTGTTCGGTGTGCGGCCGAACGACGCGCGGGTGCTCGCGGGCACGGTTGCGGCGCTGGTGGCGGTAGCGGCGGTGGCGGCGATGTTTCCGGCGCGGCGCGCGGCCCGCATCGATCCGGTGCAGGCGCTGCGGGCGGAGTAGCGGGGAGTGGCCGGTGGATCTGGAGCAGTCGATGCAAGACGAAGAAATACGCGAGGTCCTGAATAAGCACTGGCAGGCTTCGGCGGCCGGCGATATAAACGGGGAACACGAAATTTACGATGACGATGCCATTTGCGATTATCCCCAGTCGGGGGAGCGAATCCTGGGGCGGAGCAATTTGCAGGCGTTGCGGAGTCATCATCCGGGCAAGCCGTCGGGGTTCGAGGTCAGGCGAATTCTCGGAGGGGGCAATCTCTGGATCACGGAATACACAATCACCTACGAGGGTCGACCGGCATATACAGTGAGCATCATGGAATTCCGCAACGGCAAGGTCGTGCACGAGACGCAGTATTTTGCGGATCCCTTCGAGGCGCCGGCATGGCGGAGCCAATGGGTTACGCGAATCGCATGACGGAAGGGTAGGAGACGATTGCGTCGACGGGTTCCTGGCGCGGTGCTCCAACGCCGTATCGGGCCAAACTCAGCAGAGGGGACTTTTCGCGCATGCAGGGAACCGAGACCCGACAGCGGTTGCCGCTCTGTTCGAGCATCTCGACCAGGGGTCAACGATAGACGAGTTCCTGGAGTGGTTTCCGTCCGTCAGTCGAGAACAGGTGCATGAGGTTCCGGCCTTTGCCAAGAGTTCTCTCGAGCAACCCGCGGCCGTTGCGTGAAGATTCTCTTCGACGCCAACACCCCGGCTCCGCTCGCCCGATTCCTGCGGGGGCACGACGCGATGCGAGCGGATGAGCTGGGCTGGCTCTTGTCGTCCTCTCCTCGAATCACTGGCCTACCTTGCGGCGAATAGCAGCGCGGATCGCCACCGCAATTGAATTTGTGCAGACCGGCCAGATTGTGAAACTCGACATAGCGTCAATGTAAGAGGCCGCCGCCGGTCCACGTAGCAGAAGGGTGAATGGGGGACGGTACGCCGGGATGACGGGTCAATCTACGCTGAAACGCGACGTGGCGATAAAGGTGCTCCCGGAGCATTGGTCGCGGGACGTTGGACGTCTTCGCCGGTTCGAGCTGGAGGCACAGGCCACCGCCGCTCTCAACCATCCCAATATAGTTTCGATTTTCCACGTCGGTCAGCACGATGGGTGCCTCCGATGCGCCCGCGGAGGGCTGCCGTTGCGGCGTCGAGATTGCCCACGGGCTGGCCGCCGCGCACGAGGCCGGAATTGTTCATCGTGACCTCAAACCGGAAAACCTGTTCCTTACGAACGACGAACGCGTCAAGATCCTGGATTTCGGGCTGGCGAAGCTCACCGAGGCCGGACCCGCCGTGGACGATGGCGTTACCGTGACGATTTCGCAGCAGACCGAGCCCGGCCATGTCTTAGGCACAGTCGGCTACATGGCGCCGGAACAGGTGCGGGGACAGGCTGCGGACCCGCGCAGCGATATCTTTGCTTTCGGCGTGGTCCTGTACGAGATGCTCACCGGCACACGCGCCTTCCGGAAGGACACCTCCGCTGAAACTCTGAGCGCGATTCTGAATGAAGAACCGCCCCCGCTGGCGCAGTCTGCGCCGGATGCTTCGGCCGCGCTTCAGCGGATTTTGAGCCGGTGTCTGGAGAAGAAGCCGGAGCGCCGTTTTCAGCATGTGTCCGATCTCGTGTTCGCGCTCGAAGCTCTCTCGGGCGCGAGTATCACCGGAAACGCCAAGCCTATCAAGGGAGGAGCGCGCGCCGGGTGGAACTGGATCGGCGCGGGGCTGGCAATCGTGGTGGCAATGGCCCTGTTTTTGTGGTGGAGGCAGGCCCCCGCGGTACCGGTCGTCGAACGCATTGTCCGGCTCACCAACGACGGCGGGGTCAAAGCCAGCTCAGGCCGATTGGTGACTGACGGGTCGCGCATTTACTTCGGCGAAGGCACGCTGGGAAGCTACAGAATCATGCAGGTCGCTGCCACCGGCGGCCCCACGACCATCGTCCCCAGCCGACTCCCCAATTTCCAGTTCACCGCACTGAGCCAGGACGGGTCGTACCTACTCGGCGCCGCCGGCGACGGGCTCGTGCTTCCTTTGTGGGCAGTCCCGCTGCCCAGTGGAGAACCGCGGCGCCTCGGATCCATGGTTTCGCAGGATGCCGACTTACTCCCGGACGGGCACATTCTCTTCTGCCTGGGAAGCGACATCAATCTAGCCGAGAAAGACGGCTCGCAGCCGCATAAACTGCTCAGTGTGGACGGCCTAACCGCGGAACCGAGCGTCTCGGCGGACGGAAAGCGGTTCGTCTTCACGGTCTGGTCGCGCAACCGCACCCCGATCTCGATCGACGAAGCGAACACCGACGGATCCGATCCCCCGTCCTCCTTAAGAGCAGCGCTTCTGAACGTGTTTGCTGCGCCCGATGGACGTCCGATGGGCGCTACCTTGTCTACCAAAACAGACACGAAGGCAGACCGACGTCTGGGTCCTGCCGATGCAATCCGGGTTTCTCCGCCGTCGCCCGGCATCGCCGGTTCGGCTCACCAATGGTCCGATCTCTTACCGATCGGCCGTCTCCAGCCGCGATGGGAAGGAGATTTTCGCGGTGGGCCTGGAGCCGCGCGGAGAACTGGTCCGCCACGACGCCGGTTCCGGGCAGTTCCTGCCTCTGCTTCCCGGAGTCCTCGCTTCCGATCCCTCCTGGTCGGCGGACGGCAAATGGGTCGCCTACAGCGCCTACCCCGATCACGCGTTGTGGCGAAGCCGCAGCGACGGAACGGAAGCCTTGCAGCGTACGTTTCCGCCTGGGCTGGCCAACGCTCCTTCCATCTCCCCGGATGGGAAGCAGGTCGTCTACATCAACTCTGTTGGCGCGGTTTGCGTGATCGGTATGGACGGAGGATCGCCTCCGGCAGTCGTGGAGCAGGACGGGGCCAGGCCGCGCTGGTCGCCGGACGGAACCCGGCTGGTGTTCAGCGATCGCGACGCTTCCTCCTCCCAGATCCATATTCTCGATCTCCGGACCGGCAAAACTACCCCGGTCCCCGGACCGGCAGGCCTGTTGAATCCACAATGGGTGGGCGGAGAGCGGCTGGTTGCCGGTACACCGGACCACACGAAGCTGCTGGTTTTCGATCTCAGGGCCCAGCAATGGTCCGAACTGGTTTCGTTCACGGCACCCGGCTACCTCGTCGACTGGGCCAACACGCCAGATTACCAGTCTGTGGACTACAGTACCGGCGGCCCAAACCCCATGCTGTTCCGTGTACGCTTAGCCAATCGCAAAATCGAGACCATCTGCGGCCTGAGGGGCTTGCGCCGTGCCCCTCTTACCCGAATGAGCGTTGCCCCAGACGGTTCCGTGGTATTCGTCCGGGATATCGGCACACAGGAGATTTACGCAATGACGGTGAAGTGGTCGTGAGTAGCTGCCCAGCCTGAACCAAAGAGAGTTGCGCCGCCCTGCCACCTGGCTTGTATCACGCGCAAGGGTCTCGGGTTCGGAATGCTGGTAGTATTCGGCGAGCCGCTTGCGCGCGACGACCGCGGAGGTAGGGACGACCCAATCCCGGGTGTGTTGCAAGTCGGGATCGAGGGCGGAATTTTCGGGTATAGATTGTTGGGAGGCATGAATCCGAATACCATCGAACCCGTTCCGGTTCTCAGCAGCGGCGAGATTCGCGAGATCCTCGTTAAGCGCGTCGATCGACAGAGGCAGGCGACCGGGATTGTTGTGGGTGTTGTCGAACCTGCCGGACGCCGCTTCGTCGCTTATGGAAACCTGGGCAAGGGCGATCCACGCACGGTCGACGGAGATACGATCTTTGAAATCGGATCCGTCTCGAAAGTTTTCACTTCGCTGGTATTGGCGGACATGGTGGACCGGCAAGAGGTCAGCCTGGACGATCCGGCGGCGAAATATCTTCCGGAACATGTCAGGATGCCTGAACGAAGCGGCAAATCGATCACGCTGCTCGATCTTGCGACGCACAGCTCGGGGCTCCCACGCCTTCCCGGCAACCTGAAGCCGAAGGAGGCACGCAATCCTTACGCCGACTACAGCGTGGACGATTTGTACCAGTTCCTTTCGGGCTATGAGCTGCCGCGCGACCCCGGTTCCGAATTCGAATATTCAAACCTGGGCGCGGGACTCCTGGGCCACGTCCTCGCGAATCGCGCCGGAACGGATTATGAGGGCCTGATCGGGACCCGCATCACGCAACCGCTCGGCATGCAGGACACGGGTATTACGCTTTCTTCCTCCATGAAGCAGCGGATGGCTACGGGTCACAACGCGATGCTCGCGCCCGTCGCCAACTGGGACCTTCCGGCGCTGGCCGGCGCGGGCGCGCTGCGCTCGTCCGCCAATGACATGCTGACGCTGCTCGAAGCATTCCTCGGCTACAGGGAAACGCCTCTCGCACCCGCGATGAAAGCCATGCTCGAGGTTCGCCGTCCCGCGGGCCAGGCGACGATCGGCTTGGGGTGGTTTCTTCTGGGAGAGAGCGCCTGGCATCAAGGAGGCACCGGGGGATTCTGCTCGTTCGCCGGATACGATCCGAAAGCGCGTACGGGGGTTGTGGTGCTGTCCAATGCTTTTACGCCCACCGGTGTCGATGATCTCGGTGGTCATATCTGGAACCCGAAGGCGCCGCTCGCCGATCCCGAGCCTCCCGAGCAGCGCATCGAGAGTCGAATGGATCCCAAGCTTCTCGATAACTACACGGGGCGCTATCAATTGACGCCGGACCGTATCGTCGAAATCAGCCGCGAGGGCGACCGCCTCTTCGCACAGGTTTTCGCACAGGCTATTTGCGGGCCGATGTTCGAAATGTTTGCGGAAACCGAAACGAACTTCGTGGTTAAGGCGATCGATTCACAGATCACCTTTGCAACCGGCCCCGACGGCCGAGCCACGAGCCTGATTATGCGCCGGGCGGGCCGGGAACCCATGCGCGCCGAGCGATTGGCCGTCAGGGACTAGACGACGCCGGCAGCTTTGGCGGTGCGGTACCACTCGAGGGTGAGGCGCATGCCCTGTTCGAAGGTGAAGCGGGGAGCGTGGCCGAGGTCGCGGACGGCGAGGGTGGTGTCGGCCTGCGAATCGCGGACGTCGCCGGCGCGGGGCGGGCCGAACTTCGGAGCAATGGCCACACCCTCGTTTTGCTGGAGGAGGGCCCAGGCCTGGTTGAGGGTGATGCGGCCGCCATTGCCGCCGTTGTACATTTTTCCGGCGACATGCGGAGCGCGGGCTGCTTTCAGGTTTAGTTCGGCCACATCTTCGACGTAGGTGAAGTCGCGCGATTGTTCGCCGTCGCCGAAAATCGTCGGGGCGGTGCCTTCCAGCACGGCGCGCATGAAGAGGGAGAGGACGCCGGAGTATTGGCTCGAGGGATCCTGGCGGGGGCCGTACACATTGAAGTAGCGCAGCGCTACTGTCTCGAGGCCGTAGACCGTCGAGAAGATGCGGCAGTACTGCTCGCCCACCAGTTTTTGCAGAGCGTAAGGCGATTTTGGATCCGGCTGCATGGACTCGACCTTCGGCAGCACGGCGGTATCGCCGTAGGCCGACGACGAAGCGGCGTAGACGACGCGTCCCGCGCCGCCCTCGTGAGCGGCCCTGAGGACGTTGAAGGTGCCGTTGATGTTGGCATCGTGGGAGGGCTGAGGGGCCTCGATGGAGCGGGGCACGGAAGGAATCGCGGCCTGGTGAAAGACGACGGCGGCGCCGCGGAGGAGCGGGGCGATCTGGTCGTAATTGCAAACGTCGGCGCGCTCGAAATCGATGGCGCCGCGAATTTCTTCGAGGTTCCGCTCGTAGCCGGATAAGAGATTGTCGATCACGAGGATCTTGGATGCGCCCTGGTCGAGCAGGCGCCGCACGATGGCGGAGCCGATGAAACCCGCGCCTCCGGTTACCACGTAGTGTCCATTCATATGAGTTTCGCGATTTCGCGTTCGAGGTGCCGCAGAGAGTCGTTGACCAGCCGTTCGGCGCCGAGGGTGAAGTCGAAGGCTTCAAGCGAAATCCAGCCCCGATAGCCGCGGCGGCGGAGCGCGCGCAGCACCGGTTTGAAGTCGTAGTTACCGGCGCCGCAGTGGGAGCCGTCCATCTCCTGGACGTGCACGTGACGGATGTAGTCGAAGTAGCGATCGACGAGGACGTCGTGCGGTTCGGTTTCGTCGAGCGTATTGTGGACGTCGAACATGGTGCGGACGGCGGGGCTGCCGATCTCATCCACGATGGCGACGGCTTCGGCGAGGGTACCGACGACATCGCACTGGTCGTGGGGCAGGGCCTCGACGAGGACGGTGACGCCGCGCTGCGCGGCCTGCGGCGCGACTTCGGCGAGGCCGTCCACGAAATTGCGGGTGGCCTGCTCGCGGGTGAGGCCTCCGGTGGTGCCGCGCTGTTTGGGGGAGCCGAAAACGAGCACGCCGCCACCGAGGTCGGCGCCGAGGTCGATCAGTTGACGGATGTGGTCCCAGCTTTGGCGGCGCAGGGCGGCGTCGGGGGTGGTGACGTGGAGTCCTTTGGGGCTGACCATGAGCCAGTGGAGGCCGGCGAACTGCAATCCCTCCGAGGCCATGATGTCGCGTAACTCCGCGCGGCGCGCGGCGGAGACGCCGGCGGGCGATTCGGCAAGGGTGAAGGGAGCGATTTCGATTCCCGTGTATCCGGCCTTGCGGATTGCCCGGCAGGTCTCGTCGAATGGCCACTTTTCGAACGCTTCGTTGCAGGTCGAGTGGCGGAAGCCGTTATCCATGAACCCTCTAGTTTACGATGAGACATGGACCCGCGCGGCTTCGATGTACTGGAGCACCCGGCCGACACCGGCTTCCGCGCATTCGGCACGACCCTGGCGGAGTTGTTCGCGAACGCGGCCGTCGCGCTGCTCTCGATTGCGGGCGATCCGGACGCAGCATCGCTCGCGGCTGATGGTGAAGGCGGCGACCTGGCACCAGTTGAAGATCGAAGAGCGGGACGGCGCCTGGATTGCGGAGGTTTACCTGGAGATCTGACATGCAGATCGAAGCGATCGACGCGGTGCGGCACCGGATTGGGCGCGATGCGGCGCGGGGCATGCGCACGGATGTGAAGGTGTACGCGAGCTCCCGGCTGATCGAGCAGATCCGCAAGGACCTGGGGCTCGAACGGGCGATGAACGTGGCCACGCTGCCAGGCATCGTGGGCTCGAGCCTGGCGATGCCGGACATTCACCAGGGCTACGGCTTTCCGATCGGCGGGGTGGCGGCGATGGATTGGGATGCGGGGGTTGTATCACCGGGGGGCGTGGGGTTCGACATCAACTGCGGGGTGCGACTGGTGCGGACGACGCTGCATGAAGGGGACGTGCGGAGCCGGCTGCGCGACCTGGTGAACCAGATTTTTCGCGAGGTGCCGTGCGGCGCCGGCGGGAGCGGTCACATCAAGATCGGGCCGCGCGATTTTGAACCGCGTTCTGACGGGCGGCGCGCGCTGGATGGTGGAGAACGGTTACGGCGAGAAGCGCGATGCGGAGTTCGCCGAAGCGGGGGGCGCGCTCGAAGGGGCCGATGCGCGCGTTTCGTATCGAGGCGGGCTAGGTGGTGGTGCGGATCCACTCGGGATCGCGCGGGCTGGGGCACCAGGTGTGCACGGATTTCGTTGCGCTGATGAACCGGTCCATGGCGAAGTACAAGATCGCGCTGCCGGACAGGCAACTGGCGTGCGGGCCTGCTGCGGGCCGCGTTCCGGCGGGTCTTCGGCGGCGAAGCGCGGCTGGAACTCATTTACGACGTTTGCCACAACATCGCCAAGCGCGAGCGACACGAAGTGGAGGGCCGCAAGCGCGACGTGCTGGTGCACCGCAAGGGCGCGACGCGCGCGTTTCCGCCGGGACACCGCGAGATTCCGGCGGAGTACCGGGCGGCGGGGCAGCCGGTGTTTGTGCCCGGAAGCATGGGGACGGCGTCCTGGGAGCTGGCCGGCAGGGACGGCGCGATGCGGGAAACGTTCGGCAGCGTCTGCCACGGCGCGGGGCGGGACGCGCGCGCGGAACAGCAGAAGCTGGAAGATCGCGGCAATCTGGTGCGGAGCTAATCGCGCGACGGCATTCTCGAAGAACTGCCCGAGGCCTACAAGGATGTGGACGAGGTGATCGAGGTGGTGTGCGCCGCGGGGCTTGCCGGGAAGGTGGCGAGACTGCGGCCGATGGGCGCGATTAAAGGGTAGCGGCGGCGCAACGTTACGAAGTGTACGGCAGAGAACCACCCGCCATCGCGTGTGCGTGCATCCTAGGAACTATGAACGCCGTTTGGGATCGCCTGAATGTGGAGCAGCTCATCACGAACCTGGTGGCATGGCTCCCTTCGTTTTTCGCCGCCCTGCTGTTGCTGCTGGCTTTTTGGATTCTCTTCCGGCTGACGCGGCCGGCGGTGGGGGGAGTGCTGGCACGCGCCGGATTCGATCCGGCGCTGCGTAACATGCTGCTGAACGTGTACCGGTTCGCGCTGGTCGCGTTCGCACTGGTGATGGCGGCGAGCCAGTTGGGGATCAACGTGGGCGCGGCGCTGGCGGGGCTCGGGGTGGTGGGGTTGACGATCGGGTTTGCGGCCAAGGACTCGCTCGGCAATATCATGGCCGGCTTTCTGATTTTCTGGGACAAGCCATTCCGGGTGGGGGACTGGGTGACGCTGGACGACAAATACGGGCAGGTGGCGGAAATCACGATGCGCACCACGCGGCTGCGAACGCGCAACAACACGTGGGTGATCGTGCCCAACGAGGCGGTGATCAACCGCGTGTTGATCAACCACTCGACGCACGGGATCACGCGGTTGGAAGTGCCGGTGGGGATCGCTTATAAGGAATCGGTGGCGGAGGCGCGGCGCGTTATTCTGGAGCGCCTGTCGTCTGTGGAGGGCGTCCTGAAGGAGCCGGCTCCGGCGGTGGTGGTGAACGGGCTGGGAGATTCGAGCGTGGACCTGATCGTGCACGCCTGGATTGCCGATGCGGAGCAGGAGAAGCCGATTTTCTTCCGAATCATGGAAGCCGTGAAGAAGGCACTGGACGAAGCGGGCATCGAAATTCCGTTCCCGCACCTTCAGCTTTTCGTCGATGCCGTGAGCGACGCGGTATGGGAGAAAGCCGCGATGGTGGCGAGCCCGGGCTCACGGCAATAGCAGCCTACAACAGCACGCGGAAGGTGCGCATCTTGCCGGTCTCGGAATCCTGCGCCGGAATGGCGGTGAGGAAGCCGTATTCGCCGGGACCGAGCTGGGTTGGGAGAACCACGCGATAGAGATCGTCACCGACCTTTTCGACGCCGAACGGAATGGCGCCCTTGGCCACGCCGCTTTTCCGGTTAACCGGACCGACATTGAATTCGCGGCTGTTGTCATCCTGTTTCAAAGGAAGAAGCAGGTACGAGTTCACGCCGGTCCCAGCCGGCGGGTGAAGCAGGATTTCCAAAGGGTTGGTGAGGAAGTTCGGACTGCTGGTTCCCGGGATGTCGCCTTTGAGATCTTTCTTCAGGATGCCGGCGCTGACGATATTTTTTAACGCGCCACCGGTCTTCCACTCCACGATTTCGGGAAGCAGCTCGAAATATTCGCTGCCTTTCTTATAGTAAATTCCCGGTTCAGAGATGGAGGAACGCAGGCGGTCGGCACCGGGAGCGGCAGGGTCGGTACCGGGAGCGGCGGTTCCGGTCTGGCCGCTGCTCTTGGCGAGCATGGCTTCGATGATTTTTTCCGAAACACCCGCGTCTTTGAGGGCGACCAGATCTTCCGCGCCGAACGAATAGGAGCCCGGCTGCTGCTGAATCACGTTGAGGATCAGGTCTTCCGTCATACCGGACTTAACCAGCTTGACGACACCCTCGTTGTTCATCGGCGACTGTGCGGCGAGAGAGAAACAAAAGACCAGCAAAATGAGAAGTCGAAAGCGCTTGATTGACATAAGCCCACCTCCGGAGTCGAGTAAATGCGACTCTTTCTTGCGGTTCAGTATAGCATCGGACTGTATGAATGAGCCCTGGTAGATAGACTCTATCTTTGACGTTTCCGGTTCAATAAAACACGCCAGGGGAGAAAGTTAGTGAAGCCCGCGATTCGGGGCACGATTGAGCCAGATATCGACGCGCGGCGCTTGCCACGTATACGGCTTATTCAGGATATCGAGGCGGCCGTCGCCATCGAGGTCGGCGAGTTTTCCTTCGTGCCAGCCGTCTCCGGTAACGAGGACGGTGCGGCGGAACCCGCCTTTTCCGTCGCCGTAGAGAATCCAGGCGGTGGCGGAGGGGTTATCGACGGCGGGGCCGTTGGTCCACTTAGCCATTTCGGCGGCAAAGATATCGAGGTTGCCGTCGCCGTCCACGTCGCCAAGGTCGAGGGTGTGGCCGTGGACCATATCGCGGTCGAGCAGGTCGCGGCCGGACCACGATTCGGGCTTGGCGGGATCGCCGTTGGCCTGGTAGAAGCGTAGCGGGCCGCTGCCGTCGCCGGGCGCGATCACGACCTGCGCGGCCTTGCTTCCTTTGATGAAGCGGCCGGCCCGGATGCGGCCGCCGATGGTGCCCACGCGGATGGGGTCGAAGCGGTTACCGCCGCGATATTTGAACCAGGAGTTGCCGGCGAGCAGGTCGGGGCGACCGTCGCCATCGACGTCGAAGGCATCGATCCCTTCGGCGTATTGGGCTGCGTTCCGGACCGCCTGGCCCGCCTGGCCGGAGTAGAGCACTTCGTACTTCCAGGGCTGGGTGTTCTTCGGGTCTTTTGGGATATCGGCGATGAACAGGGTTTTGGCGGCCTGGTTCCAGAAGACCAGTTGGGGCTTGCCGGTTCCTTTGAAGTCGGCGAAGATCTGGTCGTGATGTTGTTTGGCGCCGGAGTCCTTGATGAGGCGGCGCTTCCAGGGCACGTCAGGGTTGAATACCGGATAGGGATTCTCCCACCACCACATCTGGCTTCCCTGCGAGTCGGCGCCGAAGACGATGTCGAGGTCGCCGTCGCCATCGATATCGAAGGCGGCGCCTCCGGCCTCGACGGTGAGGAAATCGGGGTCGATGACGGAGCGGTTCCAGCCCTGCGGGGTGTGACGGAACCAGACGAGGGCGGGCGCTTTTACGCGGTGGCCGATGACGAAGTCGTCGCCTGGAGCCTTATCGAGGTTCGCCACCAGGACGCCGGTTTGTTGATTGGAACCGCCGGGATCGGGCAGTTCCCCCTTGCTGCTCGAGAGGCGGGTCCAGGTGACCTGGGCGAGGGCGGGAACGAGCAGCAAGACGGCCAGGGCGGGAAGCCGGTTGCGGAGCATGACTCGAATGTATCAGGCTGCAAAGCCGGGGTGCGGGTTGGCTATCGGGGCGCGTCGAGCAGCAGGTAATAAGCGCGGAGAAACACGGCGGCGGGTTCGCGGTTGGGGGCGATGTAATCCTGAAAGAGGCGGCTGCCGCCGAAGCGGCCCTTCTGCTGCTGCCAGAACGCCGACCATTCGAGGCGGGCGCCGGGCGAGAGCAGGCGATCGTTGAGGCTCTTGAGAAGCGGGTCGTTGATCTCGGCCGCTCCGACGCCGCGGGTAGCGATCACCTGCGCGTCGTGGGAAGCCTGGATGACTGCGGCGATATCGGTGACGCCTCCGCAACTGCCGAGGACCACGAGGCGCGCCGAGTTGGCGATCTGTTTGACGGTGCGGGAGACATAAAAGCTGTGGCCGCGATGCACGAAGATCGCCGGGGTTGCACCGCGGGCGTCGAGGACGGCGGAGATGGTCCGCTGCCGCTCCTCGGCTTCGAATTCGCGGCCGCGATTGGCGGGAAGGTGGGAGTCCAATGGGCGGTTGGCGAAGATCTCGATGCGCCTTCCCGAGGGCGCGGCGGCGAAGACCCGCACGTAGTCGCGGTGGTCTTCGATGGTCCACTTGGGATCTCCCCGGTAGCTGTCGAGGAAGGAGTTGAAGGAGTTGACGCCGTCTTCGTCGTCGTAGAAGAAGTAGCGCTGGAAGCAATCGCCGTTCTCGCCGAAGAGCGCGTCGAGGTCGAGGTGTTCGGCCGAGGCGAGGAACGGCAGGTAGGCGGAACCGGCGTTTCTGAGCGGGGGCGGAGTGCCGGGGATCTGCGAGAGGCGGGCGGCCAGCAGGCCATAGAGCAACCGCCCTTGCGCGTTAACGGAACGCGAGCAGCGGTCGAATTCGGAGAGCACTCCCGTGGAGAGGGCGCGGAGGAAGGCGGCGTTCTTGCTGGAGGCGATCGCTTCGGCCACCCGCACGGCCTCCCTGGGAGGATCGGCGGCCGCGTCGATGCCGAGCGCCAGCCTGGCGACGGCGCCGGCTCCGGCCAAGGGAAGGAATGCGTCCAGGCGATGCGCGGCGGCCGACGCTGCGGCGAAATCGCGCAAGGCCCAATCCTTACTCTTCGCGAGAAAGGAACGGAGCGATGCGGCCGCGGGCTTTTCCGCGCGCAATGCAGGAAGCAGCAGCCGGTCGAAGATGGCGGCGAATACGGGGCCTTCGAGCTCCGTGCGTCCGAAGGCCAGCACGAGGTAGAGATCGCGGGCGCGCAAGGAGGTCATTTCGCGGGGCGGCGCTCGTCCGCCGGAATCCGCGGCGGCACGGCACAACAGGCGCGACTCGATTTCGATGGCGCGATCGAAGGCGGGGGTATCGGCGGGCGCCGCATTTACGCGGGCGTCGGCGAGGGCGGCGAAATAGCGCGGCGTATCGCCGGCCAGTTTCACGGCAGCGGCCTCGGTGAGGCGTCCGCCCGCGATCGGGCCGAAGAGCACGGCCACGCGGCGGCGTGTGGGCGGGGCGAGGGAGCGATCGGCGGAAAGGCGTGCCAGGAGGCGGAGGTCGGAGGCCGAGGCTTCGAGCAGGGTCTCGCGGGCGGCAACCGCGGCGCGGCCCTGGCCCGAGAGAACGTCCACGGCCTCATCGGGCGCGGCGCGCGCCAGCCGTTCGAGCACGCGGCTGCCGAAGTCGAGATGGAGATATCTCGCCGATTCGCGCAGGGCGAGCGCGGGATTGCGCAGGCCGATTTCGAGCACCAGGTCTTCGCTTCCCCGAGTGCAGGCGTCGGTGAAACTGACTCCGGAATCCTGCGCCGGCAGCATTGCCGCGCCGGCCAGGAGCAGCGCAACAGGCAGCGGGCGGCGGTTCACGCCTCGCGTCCCAGGGCGCGAAGCTGGCGCAGGGCGTACTGTTCGGCGCGCTCGTTTTCCCGCTCCGGATTGCAGATGCGACGCAGTTCGCCCTGGAGCCGCCGGACCATATCCGGCCGCTTCGCCGCCAGGTTGTTCAGCTCGTGGGGGTCGGATTGGAGGTCGTAGAGCAGGTGCGGCGCCTCGCAGTGGTGCAGCAGCTTCCAGCGGCCCTGGCGCACCAGAAACGCGCTGGCGCGAGTGCCCCCTCCCTGAAATTCGGAGAACACGACCCGCCGGTTGTCGTTGGCGGCGATGCGCTGGAGCGGCGTGCCCACCCATTTGTCCGGACGGGCGGAGCCGGTTGCCTGGAAGAGGGCGGCCTGCAGGTCGTGCAGGTCCACCGGTGTTTGGACGCGGGCGCCGGCGCGGAATCCGGGACCGGCCACGATCATGGGAATGCGCACGGAGTCCTCGAAGAGGCTGCGCTTCCACCACAAGCCGAAGTTGCCGAGCATTTCGCCGTGGTCCGAGGTGTAGGCAACCACCGTGTCGGCGAGGCGGCCCGAGGATTCGAGGACGTCGAGCAAACGGCCGACCTGGCGGTCCATGTAGGTGACGCAGCCATAGTAGCCGCGGCGAAGATTGCGAATCTGCTCTTCGTTGAAATCGCCGGTGCCGAAGAAGCGGCGGAGGTCTTCGGAATAGGGATGGCTGGCGGCCGCGGCTTCCCTGCCGTGCTCGGGGAGGTCCGCGTGGTTGGCATACCGCTCCCAAAGGTCGGGCGTCACCAGGTGCGGGAAGTGCGGCTTGACCAGGTTGATGGCGAGGGTCCAGGGCTGACGCAGTCCGGGCGCGGTAGACGAGAGCCAGCGGAGCGCCTCGGCCATCACGCGCTCGTCGCCCGCGAACGGATTAGGGCGCGGACCGTACCCGCCGGCGCGAGCCTCGGAGTCGTGCTGGACGTCCAGGGGGTGGCGGCGGATGACGGTGTCGCCGGGCTGGGCGCGGTTGCCGGGGAGCAGCATTTCACTGAAGCCGAGCTTGGAGGAGTGGTTGTAAACGTCGGTCTTGCCGATGTGGACGGTGTGCACGCCCTGGCCGGCAAGAACTTCGCCGTAACTCGGGGTCTCCTGGTAGAAGACGTTGCAGTTGCCGTAAGTCTGGAGGTCGAACACGCGCCGGCCGGAGAGAAACGCGGAGCGCGACGGCATGCAGAGCGGCGACGGACAGTAAGCGTTGGTGAAGACCGTGCCCATTCGCGCCAGGCGGGTCATGTTGGGAGTCTGGACGAACGGGTGGCCGTAGGGCTCGCTGTACCGGGGATTATGTTCGTCGGCGATGAGGACGACGACGTTGCGCCGTTCGGCCGCCGCGAGGGCCGCGGCCGCCGGGGTGGCCAGAAATCCCCGCCTTGTTATCGCCCGCATGCTCACGCGCCCGTCACCTCTTTTAGTTTCGCGAAGAATTCCTTTTTGCGGGCCGTATTGATGCCCCAGTTTACCGGCGGACACTGGTAACCGTCCGAATAGTCGCTCTTGCCCGGATCGAAGTAGCCCCAGGAAACATACAGGCCGAGCGCCGCCATCATGTGGTTTTCCGGATCGCCGAAACGGAAATGATCGTCTTCGTTGATGAGCACGGGCATGGGGCGGTATCCGGCGGCTGCGCGCGACGTTTCGACCATTTTGCGAATCCGGGAGGGATCGTCCGCGCCGTTGCCGTGCAGCAGGAGAAAGTCGGAGGCCTTGACGACGTTGGCGCTGGCGGGAGTTCCGCCGCCGTAACTGGTGCCGGCGAGCAGCCGCCTGCCGGCGCGGCTCATCCCCTTCACCTGTTCGATCAGCTCGTGGACGCGGGCCGGTTTCAGGATGTCATGATCGTAGGCGCGCACGTTGGTCTCGTTGTCCACCTCCACGAGCACGTTGCGATAGCCCCCGTCGAGCAGCCAGTTGGTGGCATTCGCGACCGCTCGTTTGACGGCGGCTTCGTCTTTCACGCGCTGGTCCTGGCCGAAGTAGAAGTAGCCGACGATGGCGACCATGCCGAGCTCGTCGGCGCGGTCCAGCACGCGCTTCAGACGCGCCATGTAGGCGGGCTTGAGATTGCCTTCGGAGTCGATGGCGGAGTTGTCCCAGGGCTGGCCCTGGGAGTAGCCCTCGGGGCTGCCGCCCTGGAGGTTGACGGTGAAGGCGAGGAGTCCGTGCCGGCGCCACTCCGGCAGGGCGGCAATGAACTCGCGGGTGTTGCGCTCCGGATCCCATTTGCCAGTATCGGGATAGGCCCATTTTCCGCGGGTCTCCGGGTTGGCGTCGTCGAAGATGGCCTGCACGGTGCGGCAGTTCATCAGCAGGCCTTCGATCTTCATGCCTTTGTAGGCGCGGCCCGGGTAGGTGGGCTTGCCATTGATGAGAAAGCGGTCGGCGTCGATGGACACGTGCGTGCGCCGCGCGCCGGATTGCGCGGCCAGCGGAGCCGCGGCAGCGACCTGAAGAAACGTTCTGCGCCGCATAGTGCACTCCTAGAACGGCACTCCCGGATCCTTGAGGTTGGTCGGGAACTGCGGATGCTCGGTGCGTGCGGAGCGGAACAGCGCCTGCATTTTGGCCAGAACCTGGGGCTGCTCGGCCGCGAGGTTGTGGATCTCTTTGAGGTCCTTTTTGAGGTCGAACAGCTCCAACTGATTCTTCGGCTTCTGCCGGACCAGTTTCCAGTCGCCCTGGCGCACGGCCTGCTGGAAACCGCCCTCGTGGAATTCCCAGTAGAGGTAGTCGTGCGCCGCCTGGCGGCCGCCCAGCATGGCGGGCACGAAGGAGAGGCCGTCGATCTGACCGGGAGCCTTGACCCCGGCGAGCTCCGCCGCGGTGGGCAGGAAATCCCAGAAGGCCCAGGCGTGATCGCTCACCTGGCCGGGCCGGATGCGGCCTTTCCAGTCGGCGATTGTCGGGACCCGGACGCCGCCCTCGTACAGGTCGCGCTTGATGCCGCGCACGGCCCCGGAACTCTCGAAGAAGTCGGGGTTGTGGCCGCCCTCTTTATGGGGCCCGTTGTCGCTGGTGAAGATGACGAGCGTGTTTTCGCGAAGGCCCTTGGAGTCGAGGGCCGCCAGCACCTGGCCGACCTGCGTGTCCAGGCGGGTGACGGTGGCGGCGAAGTTCTTTTCGACATCGGGCCAGTCGCGGCTGCCGTAGGGGCCCACGTCCGGCGAGTCGATCCCCATCTTGTTGTAATTGCCGCGTTCGTTGTCGGCGTGCGGGATGGTGTAGGAAAGGTAGAGGAAGAAGGGGTCCTGCCCCTGCTCGCCGATGAACTTCAGCGCCCGCTCGGTGAACAGATCGTTGCTGAAGGTTTTCTTGCGGTCGAACCAGTTTTCCTTGAGGAAATGCTCGCTCTTGTTGTCCCAAAGATAGTCGGGGAAAGAGTTGTGGGCGTGGCCCTGGTTCAGGTATCCGAAGAACTGCTGAAAACCTTTGTCGTTGGGGTGGCTATCCACGTCGAAGGCACCCAGGCCCCATTTGCCGAAGAGCGCCGTCCGGTAGCCGGCGGCGCGCAGCATGGAGGCCACGGTCACTTCGTCTTTGCGCAGCCCGAGTTCGGGCGATTTATTGCCGCGCACGGTGGCGTGTCCGGTGTGGCGCCCGGTCATCAGGCAGCAGCGCGAGGGCGCGCAGACCGTGCTTCCGGCGTAGGCCTGGGTAAATCGCATTCCGCCGGCTGCCAGCCGGTCCAAAACGGGGGTCTGGATTTTCTGCTGCCCGTAGCAGCCGAGGTCTCCGTAACCGAGGTCGTCCGACAGGATGAAAACAATGTTGGGCTTTGCCGTGCGCGTCTGGGCGTACGCGGCGCCGGCGGCGGCACTGGCGATAAAGTTTCTGCGTGTCATGGCTTGCCCAAGAATAACTCCTGGCCGTGCCTGACGCCAGGGTATTCCCTATTCGAGGACGGTGGCGTGGGCGATGCCGCGCGAGAGATCGAAGGTCATTTCGTCGGCGTAGCACCAGCCCCACGATTCACCAGGTTCGAACGAGCGAATAACCGGATGCCCGGTGCTGTGGAAGTGTTTGGTGGCGTGCTTGTTCTTCGAGGAATCGCAGCAGCCGACGTGGCCGCAGCTCAGGCAGACGCGAAGGTGCACCCACGAGTCCCCGGTCTTGATGCAATCTTCGCAGACGTGCCTGGCCGGATGCTGTTCCTTCACCTCATTCAGATGTTTACAGACTTCCATTTTCTCCCCTTCCCGCGCCGGCGACCGGCAGCCGCACTTCGAAAGACGTTCTTCCCGGCTGCGAATTCACGCGGACGCTTCCATGATGTTTCTGCACGATGCGGAAGACCGCGTCGAGCCCCAGCCCCGTGCCCTCGCCGACGCCTTTGGTGGTGAAGAACGGATCGAAGATGCGGTCCTGAATTTCGGCGGGAATGCCCGGACCGTTATCGCGGATCTCCACCAGCACGGTGGCGCCCTCGGGCGCGGTGCGTACGGTCAGTTCGCCATTTCCGCCCATGGCGTCGATAGCGTTGTCGATCAGATTCGTCCACACCTGGTTGAGCTCGCTCGCGTAGGCGCAGACTCGCGGAATGGCGCGGTCGTACCGGCGAATTACGCGGATCCCGTGTTTGAGGCGGTAGTGCAGCATGATCAACGTGTTCTCGATCCCGTCGTGCACGTCGATCTCCTGCTCCGGAGCCTGGTCCATGTAGGAGTACTGCTTCACGGCTTTGACCAGGTTCGAGATGCGCGCCGTCCCGCTTTCGATCTGCTGCACCAGGTGGGTGATGGTGAAGGAACTGGCGAGGCGCGTGACCACAAGCGCCAGGGTGTCGTCGTCGAACTTCGCCGCCAGCGTGCGCAGCGTTTCGAGGTCGCAGCCGGCGTCCACCAGCGCAGACGCGAGGATGCGGGCTTCGGCGACGCGGTGCGTCTCCAGCCAGGAGCCGATTTCCTCTTCGCGGTCGCTGCGGTCGAGTGAATCGAGGGCCTGCTGCGGATGAGCGGCCTGCCAGTCGCACTCGAGCCTGGCGAGAAAGGTGCGGTCGGCCGTGGAGAGGTCGCGTTTATCCAGATGCAGGGCGGCGCTGCGCATTGCCGCGACCGCCTGCTGCAACGCGCCGGCCGCATTGCGAACGGCGGAGGCGGGATTATTCAGCTCGTGCGCGAGCCCGGCGGAGAGTTTGCCGAGCGAGATCAGCTTCTCGCGCTGCTGGTCGTTCTTGGCCGACTCCCGGATGCGGTCCGCCATGACGCCGACGAGGCGTCCGCCGAGCACCGGCACGCGTTCCAGCATTTCGGGAAACCAGGAAACGTTGAGGAACGCGGCGGTGGTGGGCGCTACGGCGCGGGTGGTGAGCGGATAGTGGGTCAGGCGCGAGTAGGGCAGCATTCCGGTGACCTGTCCGGTGCGCGCGGAGTAGACGCGGCCGTCGTCGGGGACCTTTTCCCGGCGGCCCACGATCTCGCCTTCGAGGATCACCATCAGGCGGTCGGCAACCGAACCCTCCTCGCTGATCAGCGCGCCGGGCTCGAAATGGCCCACTTCCATGCGGGACACGAGCCAGTTGAGGTGGTCTTCCTCGAGGTCCGCGAAAATCGGGATGCTGCGAAGCCGCGCGTCAAGGTTATCCGTAGCCGTTCGGGCGCCGTCCATGTCAAACCTTTGCGAGATAGTTGTGCACGAACTGAATGGCGATGGAACCTTCGCCCACGCCCGACGCCACGCGTTTGATGGAGCCGTGGCGCACGTCACCCACGGCGAAGACGCCGGCGACGTTGGTTTCGAGCAGAAACGGATCGCGCTCCTCGGTCCAGCCGGAGGGTGGCTGGCCGTCCTGCTTCAGGTCCGGGCCGGTGAGGATGAAGCCGCGGCCGTCGCGCATAACGAAGCCGTCGAGCCAGTCCGTGCGCGGTTCGGCGCCGATGAAGACAAACAGGGAACTGGCCGGCACGCGCTCGGTGGTGCTGGTGCGGCCGCAGGCGATGGTGATCGCCTCCAGCTTTTCCTCACCATGCAGTTCGACAAGGTGGGTCTTCGGCTGCACAACGATGTTGGGGGTCTGCGCGATGTCGTTGATCAGGTATTGCGACATGGTGGCGCTCAAGCCGTCGCCGCGGACCAGCATGACGACACGGCGGGCGTAGCGCGAGAAATTCATGGCGGCCTGCCCCGCCGAATTCGCTCCGCCGATGACGTACACATCCTCATCGCGGCAGGACATCGATTCGGTGGAGCCGGCGCCGTAATAGAGGCCCGCGCCCTGCAAACGGTCTGCGCCGGGCACGCCGAGTTTGCGCCACTGCACGCCGGTGGAAACGACGAGCGCGTGGCAGGAGATCTCCGATCCGTCGGCCAGGGTGAGGATGCGGTAAGGACCTTCGGCGCGGGCCCGCGTGACCTCCTGCGGAGCGACAATCTCGGCTCCGAAACGGCGCGCCTGGGCCACCGCGCGGCGTGCCAGGTCGTTGCCGCTCAGGCCGGAAGGGAATCCGAGATAGTTTTCGATTCGCGAGCTGAGGCCGGCCTGACCGCCGGGCGCTTCGCGCTCCACGATGACGGTCTTCAGCCCTTCGGAAGCGGCATACACGGCGGCGGCAAGGCCGGCGGGCCCGCCGCCGACGATGGCCACATCGAAGAAGGCGGTTTCGGTGCGGGTGTGGAGCCCCAGACGGCCGGCGAGCTGCGCCGGGGTGGCATCGGCCAGGGTGCTTCCATCGGGAAAGAGCACGACCGGCAAATGGTCGCGCTGCTCACCGAGGCCGTCGAGAATTCGGGCCACGTCCGGTTGCCCCTCTGTCATTTCGACGTTGATCCACTGGTAAGGGATTTGATTGCGGGCGAGGAACTCGCGCACCTCGTAACAGCGGGCGGACCAGCGCGTGCCCACCACGCGGATACCCTCAAACGGCGGCCGGTAGGAGGCGGACCATTCCTCGAGCAAGTCGTCGAGCACCGGGTAAAGATTGCGCTCCGCCGGTTCCCAGGGTTTGAGCAGGTAGTGGTCGAGTTTGACCTCGTTGATGGCGCGGATGGCGGCCTCGGTGTCCGCGTAGGCGGTGAGCAGCACGCGCCGGACATCGGGAAAGTCGACGATGGCAGCGGACAGGAACTCGATGCCGTTCATCTGCGGCATACGGTGATCCACCACGAGAAGGGCGACCGGCTCGTTGCGTTTGGCGAGCCGGCGCAACAGGTCCAGGGCCGCGTTTCCCGATCCGGCGGAGAGGATCCGGTAATGTTCGCTGTAGCGGCTGCGCAAGTCGCGCTCCACCGCGCTCAGCACATTCGAATCGTCATCGACGGCCAACAGAACCGGTCTTGCCATTTCCCCCCCGGGCTTCTCCCCACTATAGACCAAAGGGGGCGCGAGGTTTACGCCAGCGGAGCCCGTAGCTGCGTGTAGGAGTGGGGTGGGAACCGGTAGCGCAGTTGGTTTCCTTCGGCGCGTGCGGTCTTGGGAGCCGCCTGCACGGTTGTCTTGCCGAAATCGTTTTCCGACTTGATGTCGGGGCCGTTGACTTCCGCGCCTTCGACCGGGCCCTGAAACTTCTTGTCTTCGGCTTCAAACACGGTTTCGACGGGCTGGGTGCGATGGCGGTTCACGACGTTCAGCACCAGGGCGCCGTTATCGTGGGCGGCTGAGACGTCGAGGCACGGCACGTCGTCGAAACGCTTCGATTTATACTTCGGGCTGTCCACGAATAACTGGAGCGCCTTGCCGCGGGTATGCGAGGCGAACAGTTGGAGCGGGTAGTAGATGGTTTGGAGGAACATGCCCTTCTCATTGGTGAAGATGGGCGCGATCACGTTCACCAGTTGCGCCATGTTGGCCATTTTGACGATGTGGGCATGGTTCACAAACGAACTGAGGAAGGTGGCGATCACCAGCGCGTCCTCGAGGTTGTAGCGCTCCTCGAGAATGCGGCGGCCGCGCTGGGTGGCCCCGCGGGCGCGATACCAGACGTTGTATTCGTCCCAGGCCAGGTAAATTTTGCGGTCGCGGTCCTCCCACATGGCGGCGTCGATGATGCCTTCGGCGGTCCGGGTGCGCTGGTCGAGTTCGAGGGAACTGGCAACGAAATCCTCGTAATTGTTATCCGCATTGCCGACGTAGAGGTGGATGGAGAGATAGTCGGCGTGACGGCGCAGGAACTCGAGCACGGTGCGGTTCCAGCCGACCCAGTCGGATCCGGGACGGAAGTTGGAAGAGCCGGCGGCAATGAGCTTCACGTTGGGATCGGTCCACTTCATCAGCTTGGCGGCTTCGAGGGCGAAGTCGCCGTAGTCGGAGGCGCTGCGGTGGCCCATCTGCCAGGGGCCGTCCATTTCGTTGCCGAGGCCCCAGATGGGCACTTTCCAGGGAGCCTGCCGCCCGTTCTGTTTGCGCAGGCGGGTCATGGCGGTGTCCTCGGAGGAGTTGCAGTATTCGACCCACTGCTGCGCCTCGACCCACGATCCGGTGCCGAGATTGCAGCAGACATAGGGCGTGGTGCCCAATTGTTCCGCGTAGTCGAGAAACTCGTGGGTGCCGAAGCGGTTGCTTTCCACCGTGCCCCAGGCCATTTCGAGGCGCGGAGGACGCTTGTCGCGAGGGCCGATCCCGTCCATCCAGTGATAGTTCGAGGAGAAATTGCCGCCCGGCCAGCGCAGGTTGGTCACATTGAGCTTCCTAGCGGCGTCGAAGACATCGCGGCGGAAACCGTTGCGGTCGGAGAGCGGCGAATTCTCCTCGAAAACGCCGCCGTCGATGCAGCGGCCGAGATGTTCGATGAAATTCCCGTAGATCATCGGGTCGATATCGCCGATGACGCGCTCGGTGTCGATTTTGACGCGGGCGCGAAGCGGGCCTTCCTGCGCACGCAGCACAAAGGGCGCCGCCGCGATGCCGGCGAGAAGCGTTCGTCGGGAGAAGCTCATGGGGAGATCATAGTCGATTTGGATTTCGCCGGCGCGAGCATCACACCGATTTAGCGGCGGCGGCGAAGTGCTTCTTCAGGAAGCGCACGCCTTCATAGGCGATCGATTCCGGGGTGCGCTCGATGTCCCGCCAGATGGCGGCGGCCGAAGAAATTTCGCCGAGGGCGAAGCCGAAGCTCTCGATGGTGAGCCAGCCGTCGTAGCCGATTTCGCGGAGGGCCGCGAAAACGGCGTCCCATTCGACATGGCCGCTGCCGGGCGTTCCGCGATCGTTTTCGCAGGTATGCACATGCTTGAGGTGGCGGGCCACGGTGCGATAGCCGGCGGCGATATCCTTCTCCTCGATGTTGGCGTGAAAGGTATCGAAGAGGATCCCCACGTTGGGATGATTCACCTCATCGCACAGCGCGGCCGCATCCGCCGCCGTGTTCAGAAAGTAGGTCTCGAAGCGGTTCAGAGGCTCCACTGCCAGCGTGACCTGGTGCGCCGCCAGGGTGTCGCCCAGCGATTGCAGGCCCTCCACCGCCCACTTCCATTCGTCGGCGGTGCGGCGGCGCCCGGGCAGGTAACCGACGGGCGAGTAAAAGGGCCCCACGAAGAGTTTCGACCCGACCTCGGCCACGGCGGCGATGCAGTCCCGCAAATGGTTGCGCGTCTTCCGGCGAACCGATGCCTCATCGCCGATCAGGTTGAGGCCATCCACCAGCACCGAACAGACCGTGCATTCGAGACCATTGGCTTCCACTCCGCGGCGGATATCGGCGGCCTGAAACTCCGCCGGCCGGAAGAGGGGAACCTCCACGCCGTCGAATCCGTTCGCTTTGATTTCGGGAAGAATGGGAAGGTCGGCACGGCTGAACGCCGCCGTCCAAATGAAAGTATTGACTCCGAATTTCATGATTGAAGGTTACCGCGCTCCAGACCGGGGCAGTGTATCGCGCGGTTCTTCGGGATGCAAGCGCGGACGCGCTTTGTGGCGGGTTGCCGGTATGCCGAAGGCCTTCCAGAACGTATCCACCACGCCTTCGGCCAGTTCGATGGGGTTCTCGTCGCTGCGGCGCAGAAAAATATACCAGTACATGATGGGGCCAAGCAGCACGGCGAGGGACAGTTCCAAATCCAGATCCCCGCGCAACTCGCCTTTGGCCGCTCCCTTCGCCATCAGCCCCTTCAGTTCGGAGCGCGGCGGTTCCATTACGCGGTTCCGCCAGGCCTTCCCGAACTCCGCGTTGCGCGCCGAATAGGCCACCAGGTGCGGCAGGATCCGCTGCCGCATGCCGCTCTCTTCGGGAGGGCGGTAAGCCAGGACGGCCACCATATCCGCCCGCGTGTCGCCGGTGTCGAAAACGGGCCGGGTGTGCAGGCCGTTGATGTCGGAAAGGACCTCCAGCAACAGGGCGTCCTTGTCGGCCCAGTGCTTGTAGATGGTGGCCTTGCTGACGCCGGAGCGGTGTGCGATGGCATCCATGCTGGTGCCATCCACACCGTGTTCGGCGATCAGTTGAGTAGCGGCGTCCAGGACCCTGCGGTGGGCGCTGGCGCTGCGGGTTCGCGGCATTTCAGACCTGGATCTTCGAAAATAAGCGGCTACCAAACCAGACTAGCACCGTGGCAACGACAAACAGGACGGCGGCGTCCCGCGCCAGGCCGAAATGGGAGATGCCGATGAGCGTGGCGCGCAGGCCGTCCACGCCGTAGGTGAGCGGATCGAGCGTGGTGATCACCGACAGCGCGGCCGGCAGGTTGCTCAACGGAAACAGGGCCCCCGAGAGGAAGAAGATCGGCATCACCAGGAAGTTCATGATCATCTGGAAGCCCTGCATGTTTTCGAGCGCCGAACCGATGGCGGTGCCGAGCGCCGCGAAGACACACGCGATCAGCGCCATGAACAGGAAGGCGAGCGGGAGCATGCGCGCGTCCACCACGCGGAACCCGGCGACCGCGGACACCACCGCACCAGCAGCCCCTGGCACATGGCCACGGTGGCCGCTCCCAGCGTGCGGCCGAGCATGACCTGGAAGCGCGGAACGGGCGCCACCAGCGTCTCTTTGAGGAACCCGAACTGCCGGTCCCACAGCAGGCCCATGCCGGAGAAGACGGAGCTGAAGAGCACCGTCATGGCGATGATGCCGGGGGCCACGAACTGCACGTAGCTGCCCTGCCCGGCACGCTGGAAGACCGGCCCCAGGCCGAACCCCAGCGCAACCAGGTAAAGAACCGGCTGGCCCAGCGACGCCACGATCTGCACGCGCGACCGCACATAGCGGCGCAATTCCCGCAGCCAAAGAATGTAAATGACACTCATCGCCGGTTGCTCCATAGCCGCGCCATCTGGCGCATCTGATCTCCGGCCGGGGCGCCCTCGTCGCGAATGCTGGCGCCGGTGAGCGCCAGGAACGCTTCCTCGAGGGAGTCCTTGCCGGTCTGCTGTTTCAATTCGCCGGGCGTCCCGAGGGCCACGATCCGGCCGTGGTCGATGATCGCGATGCGCTGCGCCACCCGCTCCGCTTCGTCCATGTAGTGCGTGGTGAGAAACACGGTCACCCCTTCTTCCTGGTTCAGTTTCCGCACGTGGGTCCAGAGCTGTTTGCGGGTTTGGGGATCGAGGCCCAGCGTGGGTTCGTCCAGGAACAGGATCTTGGGAGTGTGGAGCAGGCCGCGCGCGATTTCGAGGCGCCGCTTCATGCCTCCCGAAAACACCTTGACCTGCTCATTGCGCCGCTCCCAGAGTTCGAACAGGCGCATCAGGCGCTCCGTGCGCTCGTGCCGTACCTTGCGCGGCACGTGGTACAGGACGCCGTGCAGTTCCATGTTTTCGAGCGCGGTCATGTCGCCATCCAGGCTCGGATCCTGAAACACGATGCCGAACCGCTGGCGAACGCTGTTGCCGTGCGACGCGAGGTCGAGCCCGTCCACTTCCAGCCTCCCCGCCGTCGGTTTGAGGAGCGTGGTCAGCATTTTGATGGTGGTGGTTTTTCCGGCGCCGTTGGGCCCCAGGAAAGCAAAAATTTCGCCGGCGGCGACCGAGAAGGAGACGTCATTCACGGCCGCGTAATCGCCGAATTTCTTCACCAGGTGCTCTACGCGAATCATGCAAGCAATACTAAACGGTTCAGTTTAGAATGTCAACGAGAGAATTTGCGTTATCGCTCCATTACGGGCATTCCCGTTATTATGGAACCGTGCCCGAACATCCGATTTCCCGCCGTTCGCTCATCGCGGGCGGAGCGCTGCTGTTTGCCGGACCGGCGGCGGCGCGGCCGAAGCTCCAGGTATCCATCTTCTCGAAGCACCTGCAATTTCTTCAGGGTGAAGAGATGGCGCGGGCCGCAGCCGCGATAGGGTTCGACGCGCTGGACCTGACGGTGCGCAAGGGAGGACACGTGGAGCCCGCCACGGTGGCACGCGATCTGCCGCCGCTGGCCGCCGCCGCACGCAAGAACGGGGTCGAAATTTCGATGATCACGACCGACGTGGTGGACGCGGACACGCCCTACACCGAGGACCTGCTCAAGACGGCGTCGGCGCTGGGCATCCGGAACTACCGCTTCGGCGGGTTCAAGTGGGAGGCCAACCAGCCGCTCGAAGCGCAGATGGACGGCTTTCGGCCGCGGCTTGCAAAACTGGCCGATCTGAACCGCCGCTACAACATGTGCGCCATGTATCACACGCATTCGGGAGTGGGCCTGGTGGGCGCCTCCATCTGGGACCTGCACCTGCTCATGCGCGATCTGGACCCTAAGCTGGTAGGGATCAATTACGACGTGGGCCATGCCACGGTGGAGGGCGGCCTGGGCGGCTGGATCGCCAGTTGGCGGATCTCCGGCAAGCATGCGCGCGGCATTGCGGTGAAGGATTTCATCTGGGAAAAGGACGCCAAGGGGGCGTGGAGGAACACCTGGAAGCCGATCGGCGACGGCATGGTCAAGTTCGACCAGTTTTTCGCGCTGGTGGCAAAGAGCGATTTCGACGGCCCGGTTCAGATTCACTACGAATACCCGCTGGGGGGCGCGAACAGCGGGTCGGCCAAACTGACGATGCCGCGCGAGGAAGTGTTGGCGGCGATGAAGAAGGACCTGGTCAAGGTTCGGGGCTTCCTGGCACAGGCCGGATTATGAAACGCCGGGAATTTCTGGCGATGCCCGCGGTGCCCGCCCTGCTTGCCGCACCTTCGACCGACGCACGCATCGACGATCTGAAGACGAATTTTCGCGACTACCTCTACCGCGCGCCCTACATGTTCGGCGGCCGGGAAGTGGACCGCGTCACCATGCTGGAAGTGCGCTGCCGGCTGAGCACGCGCGCGGGCAAGTCGGCGGAGGGCGCGGCGTCGATGCCGATGGGTAACGTGTGGGCCTTCCCCGCCCCGGGCGTCGCATACGATACGACGCTCGGCGCGATGAAGAGGCTGGCGGCGAAAGTCGCGGAGATCACCCGCTCGCTATAAGGAGTACGCGCATCCGCTGGACGTCAACTTCACGCTGGAGCCCGAATATTTGAAGGCCGCGGTGGAGACCGCCCGCGAGTTGAAGCTTCCGGTCCCCGTTCCCAAGCTGTGCACGCTGGTGGTGGCCAGCCCGGTGGACGCCGCCATCCACGACGCGTTCGGCAAGCTGCACGGGCGCAACGCGTTCTACACGTCGGGGCGCGATTTTGTCCGCTACGACCTGGCCCACTACCTGGACGCGAGTTTCAAGGGCGAGTACCTGGACCGCTACATCGCGCCCAAGCTAGCGCCGCGCGTGCGCATGTATCACTCGGTGGGCGCCTCGGATCCGCTGACGGCAGGGGAGGTGAAGAAACCGATCGGCGACGGGCTGCCCGAATCGTTAGAAGCGTGGATTCCGTACAGCGGCGTGACCGCTCTCAAGCTCAAGCTCAACGGCGGGGACCTGGCGGCGGACGTGGAGCGCGTCACAGCAATCGACCGGGTCACCATCGCCGCACAGACCAAACGCGGTTACAAGGATTGGATCTATTCGCTCGACTTCAACGAGCGCTGCCCGAATGTCGAATACCTGCTGGAGTTCGTACGCAGGATCAAGGTCAGCGCGCCCGATGCGTTCGACCGCGCGCAGTACATCGAGCAGCCGACTGCGCGCGACCTGGCGGCGCACCGCGATAACACGATGTTTGAAGCGGCCAAGCTGCGGCCCGTGGTCATCGACGAATCGCTCACCGGACTGGACACGCTGCTGCTGGCGCGCGAAATGGGCTACACCGGCGTGGCGCTGAAGGCCTGCAAGGGCCAATCGCAAACCCTGCTGCTGGCCGCGGCGGCGCAGAAGTACGGCATGTTCCGGTGCGTGCAGGATCTGACCTGTCCGGGCGCGGCCCTGGTGCATTCGGTGGGGATCGCTGCGCACATTCCCGGCACCTCGGCGCTGGAAGCCAATGCACGCGAATACGTGCCGTCGGCCAGCGCGGGGTGGGAGAAGAAATTTCCCGGCATTTTCGATGTACGGGACGGATGGCTGAAAACGGCGGGCCTGGATGGTCCCGGCCTTTGTACAAGTTGAGGAGGCCAATGAATCGACGAAGCTTTGCATTAGGCGCGCTGACGGCCTGGAGCGCCTCGCGCGTGATGGGCGCCAACGAGCGCGTGCGCATGGGGTTGATCGGCAGCGGCGGCCGCGGCAAGCAGGACTGGGCCACCTTCCTCAAACAACCCGAAGTCGATCCCGCCGCGGTGTGCGACCTGTACGATCCGTTTCGCGAGAAAGGCGTCGAGATGGCGGGCGGAAAGGCGAAAGCATTCACGGATTTCCGCAAGCTGATCGACGACAAGGATATCGACGCGGTCATCGTGGCAGTGCCGGATCACTGGCACGCCATCATGACCATCGCCGCGTGCGATGCCGGCAAGGACGTTTATTGCGAGAAGCCTCTTTCGCTGACGGTGGTGGAAGGGCGGCGGATGGTGGAAGCGGCGCGACGCAACCGCCGCGTGGTGCAAACGGGCTCGCAGCAGCGCTCGGGAACGCATTATGCGGCCGCGGTGAAACTGATTCGGGACGGCGGCATCGGCGAGGTTCATCGCATCCGCGCCGGCATGCAGCGCAACATTTTTCCCGGCCTCCAGCCCACCGAAATGGCGAAGGGTGCCGATTCCCACTTTCGACTGGGACATGTGGCTGGGCCCCGCGCCGCAGCGGCCGTTCGACCCGTTCCGCTGCATTTACAATTTTCGCTGGTTCTGGGATTACTCGGGCGGGCAGATGACCAACTGGGGCGCGCATCACCTGGACATCGCGCGCTGGATTGTGGGCGCCGAAGCGCGCCGTCGGTGGTGGCGGGGTTCGGCGGGCGGTACGCCCTCACCGACGGGGGCGAGACGCCGGACCTTCAGGAGGTGACCTACCAGTTCGGCAAGACTGTCGTCACCTGGACGGTCAGCGAAATCGCGGAAGGCAAGGGCTTCACGCTGGATGTTTTCGGCACGAAAGGGATGCTCAGCCTGACGCGCGGCGGCTACACCGTCACGCCGGAGAAGACCGGGAAGGACAAAGACGGCGGCGATGGAACCGCTGACGATGAAGGGCAACGACCTCGACGTGGCGCACGTCCGCAGCTTCCTCGATTGCGTGAAGAGCCGGCAAAAGCCGACGGCGGACGTGGAGGAAGGCCACCGCTCGGCGGTGATGTGCCACCTGGGCAACATATCGACGCGGCTGGGCCGCTCGCTCAAGTGGGATGCGGCCAAGGAGCAGGTTACCGGCGACTCGGAGGCCAATGGCATGCTCGCCCGTCCTTATCGCGGGCCGTGGAAGCTGGCCTGAGCCGCGGCGGGGATCAAGACCGGGGGTTCACCAGTGCGTCGATGGTGGCCTGCGCGATGGGATGATAGCCGGCACGCGCCCGCGCATAAATGTCTTGCGCGCGCCCGGCGCCTTCGGGAGTCTTCATCAATTCCGAATACATCGGCTTCAGGAATTTGCGCCGTCCCACCGAATTCAGGAACCGGTCCACTTTGGGCAGAGCGGGGGCGTAGTCCGCCTTCACGGCCATGAGGAGAAACTGGTGAAGAATTTCCGAGTTGCCCGAATCGCTCAAGCGGAATTCGCGGTCGAGGCGCGCCATGTCGGGTTCGTTCAAGGTGCGGAGAAAGTGCAACCACTGGTGCGTGGTCCAGCCGCTGGTGTCGGCGGGCCAGACGTTTTCGATGCGCGAGAAAGCGTCCGAATGCGGGTCCGCGGCGCCTTCCGGAACGCCCGGCCGGAAGATCCACTCATCGAGCGGAACCGGGTTCGGAAGTTCGCGGCGGATGTAATCGAGGAACTGCGCGGTGGTAATGCTTTGAAAGGCGAAGTGTTCGAAGTAGCCGCGCAGCCAGGCGTCGAAGCGTTCGCGGCCGACGGCCTTTTCGATGGTGCGGAGCAGCAGCGCGCCTTTCTCGTACGGGACGAGGGTGCAGCCGTCGTCCGGATCGCGGCCGCCAAGTTCCAGGTGCAGGACGCGATCCGGTTCCGGCAGGCCGGCCATTTCGCGGTCGAGTTCGCGCCGTCCGAGCACGGCTTCCATTTCGGCGCGCTCCGCCCCGAACACCCGCTCGAGAACGCGGCGTTCGACGTAGACGGTGAAGCCTTCGTTGAGCCAGAAGTCGCTCCAGGTGGCGTTAGTCACCAGGTTGCCGGACCAGGAATGCGCCAGTTCGTGCGCCACCAGGGAGACCAGGCTGCGGTCGCCGGCGATGATGGTGGGGGTGGCGAAGGTGAGACGCGGATTTTCCATTCCGCCGAAGGGAAAGCTGGGCGGGAGCACGAGCAGGTCGTAGCGTCCCCAGCGATAGGGGCCGTAGAGCGACTCCACGGCGGCGATCATGGCCTCGGTGTCGCTGAACTCGGCCGCGGCCGCTTCCACCAGGGACGGTTCGGCGTACACACCGGAACGAGGCCCGAGGGGTCGAAAATCGAGGTCGCCCGCCGCCAGCGCGATGAGGTAGGAGGGAATGGGCTGGTCCATGCGGAAGCGGCCGGCGGCAAGCGTTTCGGCGCCCATCACGGCGCGGATTCCGGGAGGCGTTCCGATGCGCGCGGTGTAGGTGATGCGGACGCCGGGCGAGTCCTGGAGCGGGATCCAACTGCGCGCGTGGATGGCCTGCGATTGCGTGTAGAGGAAGGGGTGCTGCCGGCCGGCAGTCTGGGGCGGCTCCAGCCATTGCAGCCCGGAGGCGCCGGGGCTGGTGGAATAGTTCACCTTCACGGGGTCGCCCGAGCCGTTCAGGCGGATCCGCAGCGGCGCGCCGAAAATGGGATCGGGTTCCCCGAGTTCGAAGCCGGCGGCGTTGTCCACGGAGTGGATAAGAAGCCCGCGCGTATCGAGAATCAATTCGTCGGACGAGAATCGATCGTAGGCGATGAGGGCCGATCCCGAGACTACGCGGCGTGCGAAATCGACATCGAGGTCGAGGTCGATGTGACGGACGCGCGCGCAATCGGGCCGCGACCATGAATGGACATCCATACGTTTCATGATAGAATTCAGTCGTCCCCTCCCACTAGTGATTCAAAACAGGGCAACTGAAAACAAATAGCACATCTCTATGCCGAAGCAGGAATCCAAGAGAGTCTTCGCTGTGGTGAACGATCTGTTTTTCTCGGTGAAGCTGACCGAGGCGGCCAGGCGCTCGGGAATGGCGCTGGAGTTCATCAAGGAATCGACCGAGGTTTTAGACAAGGCGAAGGAAAAGCCGGCGCTGATTATCTTCGACTTGAATTTCGAGGCGGTGGATCCGCTCGGGCTGATCGCGACCCTGAAGGGCAGCAGCGAAACGCGAAGCATCAGCCTGATCGGATACCTGTCGCACGTTCAAGGCGAGTTGAAACAGCAGGCGCAGGAGGCCGGTTGCGACATGGTTCTGGCGCGGTCTGCATTTTCCCAGAACATGCCGGTTATTTTCAAACGTCACAGCGGGAACACGGTTTAAAGGGCGTCCGGCTACGCGCCGCTGCGGGCGCGTAACCGGATTGCAATACGGGTCAGCGGGAAGCGGATTCCTTGGGGGTGGAGAGGTATCCGACGATCATGTTCTTCTGCACCGTATTGATGACCATCTCATACGGGATCCGCCCGCCCCGGCCCGTATAGAACTGAACGGGCTCATTGATGGTCTTGTCCTTCTTTTCGGTCATCTTGTCGTCCGCCATCACCTGGACTGTATAGCGGTTGCGCTTGGTATCGGCGTTCTTCAGCAGCAGGGTGATATCGCCGAAGCGCTGGGGCTGCTTGGTTTTGGCGAGCTTGATATCGAGGTAGTTCCGCTCACCGCGCAGCCTCAGGGCGTTTAGTTCGGTGGAGTTGGTAGCGATGAGCCCGCTTTGGACTCCCATGTCGCCGCGCACCGACTTAAGGTCGGCTATGGTCTTGTTCAGCTCTTCCTGGGTTGCGGTCACCTGAGACTTTACCGAACCCACGTCGGTGGAAACGTTGGCCACCTTTTCTTCCACCTTGGCCGTGGCGGCGCTGGCCTGCTGGCGAACGTTGCTGATTTCCGAGCCCATCTGCTGGGCCACTTTGGCCTGTTCGGCTTCGAGCTGCCGGGCAAGCTTCTCGGCGTAAGCCTGGGCTTCCGCCTTACCCTGGCTGGCCACCGAGCGGGCCGCCGACCGCGCGGACTCAAGCTCCTCCTTCAAGGTCTCGATATGCCGCATTTGGGCAGCGGTATTGACGGAAGAGGCATCGCGAAGATTGCTGACTTCCGTCATCATCGATTCCCGAACCTTGGCGATATCAGTCCGAACGTGGTCGATCTGAACATACAAATAAATGTTGGCTGCAATCAGCGCGATCAGGGCGCCCGCAACCAGTGCTGTCAAAAGACCCGACCGCGGTTGGGGGGGTTCGGGTTGGTAAATCGGTGAACTCACGTAGAGGTACTCCTTTGCACTTCTATCCAGTATAGATGGACTCAGACCCCCATTTCGTTACCGGGAACTTAGCTCGAAGGTGGCTCCCGGGGTGACGGCGGCGGCCTTCAAGCCGTAGGTGGTCTGGAGCAGTTTGCCCAGGGTCTCGGATTGCTGCGGCTCTCCGTGCACCAGGAAGACCTGCCGCAGCGATCCGGCCAGCGGCTTGATCCAGTCGATCAATTCGCCCTGGTCGGCGTGAGCGCTCAGCTCGTCAAGGCTCGAGATCTCGGCGCGGACTCGCATGGGTTCGCCGAAAATCCGGACCTCCTGCCACTTCTCCACCAGTTTTCGCCCGAGCGTGTCCTGCGCCTGAAAACCGGTGATCAGCACGGTGTTGCGCGGGTCTTCGATGTTGTTTCTCAAGTGGTGGAGAATGCGCCCCTGCTCGGCCATTCCCGACGCCGAGATGACCACAAAGGGGCCGTGCAGATCGTTCAGCTTCTTCGATTCCGACGCCTCGCGGATATATTGGAGCCGCCGGAACCCGAACGGGTCGCCTCCATTCTGGAGGTATTCGCGGGTTTGCGGGTCGAAGCATTCGGGGTGATTGCGATGCACGTCGGTCACGTTCACGGCCAGCGGGCTATCGACGAAGATGGGGATATTGGGAATCCGCTTTTCGTTGGCAAGCTGGTGCAGCAGCAAGACCAGTTGCTGCGTGCGGCCCACGGCGAAGGCTGGAACGATGATCCGTCCGCCCCGGGCCGCGGTCCGTTTGACGACGTTCTCCAGTTTGTTGATCACATGCCCGACGTCTTTGTGGAGCCTCCCGCCGTAGGTGCTCTCCAAGATCAGGTAGTCGGCCGCGCTGAGCGTCTCCGGATCGCGAATGATCGGCAGCCCGGGCCGGCCGACATCTCCGGAAAAAGCCAGCCGCACGCCGGTCGATTTTTCTTCGAGCACTACCGAGGAGGAGCCGAGGATATGGCCGGCGTCGTAGGCCATGTAGCTGAGGTCGTCGCTCAACTTTTCCGAGCGGTGGTAGTCCACGCGATGAAACAGGGGGAGGGTCCTTTCCGCATCCTCCATGGTGTAGAGGGGCTCCACGAGGCCGTTCTCGAGGCCCATGGATTTTCGCCGCTCCAGGCGCTTGTTCAGAAACTCGGCGTCCTTTTCCTGGATGTGGGCCGTATCCCGCAGCATCCACTCACACAGGTCGGCGGTGGCCGGCGTCGCGTAGATGGGCCCGCGGAAGCCGTTTTTGACCAGGCCCGGCAGGTTGCCGCTGTGGTCGATGTGGGCGTGAGAGAGCACCACGGCGTCGATTTTGGACGCGTCGAACGGGAGATGGCGATTCTTGTGGTCGGTTTCCTTGCGCCTGCCCTGATTCATTCCGCAATCGAGCAGAATGCGCTTGCCCCCGGACTCCACCAGGTGCATCGAACCGGTTACCTGTCCCGCGGCGCCCCAAAAAGTCAGTCTCATCGCACCTCATGGTATCGCAGCGCGGCAGCGGAACGACCGGGTGACGGGGGGCACAAGCGATATTGTGTTGGTTCAGCCTGAAGTGGAGAGAGGGCGCTCTATCGACTTGTAGACCGACGACTTCGACGACCTCTTGCGCCCCGACCAGGAGGTCTGGCGATGCACTCGGACCGTGCCGAGTCTGAAAGTCACGGTGGCAAACGGCCTTGCCGAGAGCTACGCATACCTCCTCCGTTGCCCGGTCATCCCGCTGCCGCACCGTAATCCGGAGCTTGCGTTCAACTCTACTTCTTTGTGGGTACAGGGTGCATCGGAGGGTCGAGTTTGGTTGGAAGCGGCGAAGGCTGGGCCTCCGGAGGTGCCCCTCCTCCACTCGCGCCATACCGAAGTTTTAAGTTCTTCTCGGCAACCTTGTCCCTGAGTTTGTCGGGGAGGTCCCAATAACTGAACACAGTCGCGTATCTCGTGTACCGCTGATTGGACTCCCGCTTGAACGCGAAGTTGACCCTGATCCCCAAGCCGGCGGGACCGAGATGATTGCGGGGGACACTGAACCGTAGTTCTTGGCCCGGCCCGATTTCTGTCGCTGTGCCCACGTCGAACTCGTAGCCTATCGAAGGGGAGCATCCGGCGCATAGGCGCCGGGCGCTTCGACCGTGTACATCAATCCTGTCTCGCTTTGACTGTATTCATCCGGGAGCCCAAACGTAGCCAAGGAAATCGGCCAACGAGTGTTATTCCTCAGAGATAGCCACATCCGCTCCTTCGGTTCATCGTCGCTCAGGGGCAGGCCCGGACCCATTCTTCTGAAGGCGATGTAGACGCTCGATTGCTTGGGTTAGATGAGAGGAGAGCCCAGCCGAGGTGATTGCGCGAAGCACCCGGTCGCGACTGCGCCGATGAAAAGCAAAATTGGCGGAGTTCTAATCACTACCATGATCGACACCAAACATCCTCGCACGGTTCCTGAAAGCTCGGGTGTCGGGCGTATGGCGTAGTTGTCACCAGAGGCGACGTGCTTCAGTTGTTCCCGTCCATAAGCGTGCTGGTCTGGTGGTCCTATGTGGCGGTTTCAAATCCTATCTGACCAACATATTTTGGTCAGGTTTTTGGGATGGCGACGCGATCACGCGCGTGCGCGAGAGCAACGGGATTACCAACGTGGAAACCAGGGTCCAAGTAGGGTCCAACGGGCGTCCGGTTCGCGACACCTTCGCCATTTAGGTCCAAGTAGGGTCCAAGCAGCAGGCGCGCAACTCTTGTGCTTTCAGTAAACGATCCTCGTATGTTGTTGATGTTTCCTAGTTCGGGACCAGGAGGTCGGTGGTTCGAATCCACTCGGCCCGACCGCCGTTTTTGCTATTGTGGCCAACTTTGTGCCCACCCCGCGCCACAGCTACGGGGCGTGTGCCGCGCGGGACTGGCCGTTGCGCACGCTCGATGGCGTCCCTGACGGTCTGCACCTGCGGATGAACGTAGCGCCGGGTCGTGGAGAAGTCGCTGTGCCCAGCAAGGTAGCCAAAAGGTGTACGGGTCCATGTGCGCCGCCCATCGCGTCAGGCAGGTGTGCCGGAAGGTGTAGAGCGGGAACTCGGCAGAACAGGATCTGCATCGTGCTGTCCTTTCCCATGACGATTCCGGCGGAGTGGTTGGGTGGCCGCTTCGCGCGGAAGGCAGCAGCCCTGTTCTCAAGGAACTCTTTCTCCATTCCATCTGAACCGGAACAATATTGAACAATATATACTCGTCGCATGCGGCTATTGACCCCGGCGTTACTCACTCTTATCAGTTTTGCGGCAGTTGGCCAGGAACCCTTTGCGCTCCACGACGGCGACCGCGTGGTGTTCTACGGCGACAGCATCACCGATCAACGCCTTTACACCACGTTCACCGAGACGTACGTGGTGACGCGATTCCCGAAGCTGGACGTCACGTTCGTGCATTCGGGCTGGGGCGGCGACCGTGTGACGGGCGGTGGCGGCGGGCCCATCGACGTACGGCTGTGGCGCGACGTATTCCCGTACAATCCCACGGTGATGACGATTATGCTGGGCATGAACGACGGACGCTACCGCGCCTTCGACCAGGCGATTTTCGATGAATTCGCGAACGGCTTCCGGCACATTGTCAGCACGATGAAGCGGCAGTTTCCGGATATCCGGATAACGGCGATTCAGCCCTCGGCCTATGACGATGTGACGCGCGAGCCCACTTTCGAAGGCGGGTACAACAAGGTACTGGTGCGCTACTCCGATTTTCTGAAGGAGTTGGCGGGGACCGAAAAGCTGACGCTGGCCGACCTGAACACCTCGCTGGTAGCGGCGCTCACCAAGGCCAAGGCGGCCGATGCCACGCTCGCCGCGCGCATCCTCGCGGACCGGGTTCATCCGTCGGCGGGCGGCCACCTGGTGATGACCGCGAGTCTGTTGAAGGCGTGGAACGCACCGTCGCTGGTCACTGCGGTGGAACTCGATGCGGCGCGGCGCGAGCCGGTTCACCAGACCAACACGCGGATTTCCGAACTGCGCACGGGCCGGGAGATCGCTTGGGTGCAGACGGACGCGGCCCTCCCGATGCCGATCGACCTGCGCGACCCGGTGGTGGCGCTGGCGGTTCGCTCCTCGGACGTTGTGGCAACCCTCAACCAGCAGCCGCTCAAGGTGAGGGGCCTCGCGTCCGGCCGGAACTACGCGCTGCGGATCGACGGCGAAACGGTGGGCAGCTTTACGCCGGCCCAACTGGCCGCCGGAATCAATCTGGCGGAGCTGCCGACTCCCATGGTGCGCCAGGCGGCGGAAGTTCATGCACTGACGCTACGCCACAACAACGTGCATACCGCGCGCTGGCGGCAGGTACAGGTGCCCCTCGAAAAGGACGTGACGCCGCACCTGGCAGCGGCGCTGGCGGCGATGGACGCACTCGAAAGCGACCTGATCGCGCAGCAACGGGCGGCTGCCCAGCCCAAGCCGCACCGCTTTGAATTGAGGCCGGAATAGCAGTATTGAGGAGGGGGCGGAGCGTCAAGACGGGATGGTGGACGAGATGGGATTCGAACCCACGACCCCGGCGTTGCGAACGCCGTGCTCTCCCAGCTGAGCTACTCGCCCGTTCAATTTCAATAGATACTGTGAGTATACCAGAATGAAGGCCGCCGCCTCAGTTCCAAGAGCGCGAGCGGTGGGTTTCGCGGCTGCTGCGAGGAGTCCTATTCGACCGCCTTACGGCGGGTTTCCCAATACTTCTTCATTCGCGCGGAGACGTCCAGACGCTCTTTGGCGTTCATGGATTTCCGTCCCCGCCGCTTTCCGCCCGCCGCCAGGGAGGGCGCGGGATTAGCGGTCCGCTGCAGTTCCTCGAGAGAAGCGATGACGCGCTCCAGCTTCTCCTTTTCGGCGTATAAATCCTGAATAGCTTTATACAGGTCCATCGTGGTTCCGGTGCGGTAAACAATTGCCGCACAGTCACCTGATGGTACACCGGAAGCGCGATTTGTTTCTACGAATTCAGACCCTTTAATGCATCAAAAAGGGCCATGCCGGTACCACTTTGTAGCCGTATTTGGTAATGGCAAGGTATATTACTGCCGATAGCAGAAGTAGTACGGCGATTACGACGATACCTGCAGTTTTCCATGGGAACCTGCGATTTTCGCGCTGCAGTACGAGGAGGTAAGACGCGAACACGCCGACGTAAAACAAAAGGCACATGGGCGTGGCGAACAGCATTAGATTGAATACATCGGGCGTCGGCGTGATGATTGCGGCCAGCACAAAAATGGCCAGAATGGCATACCTGCTGTGCCGGACGAGAAAGGCGGGATTGAGAATTCGAATCAGCGTCAGGAAAAATATAATTACGGGAAGTTCAAAAACCAACCCGACGCCGAGAACGACGTTGACGAATAATTCGAAATAATTGGAAATCGTGACCATCGGAATCACGTAATTTCCTTGGCCAATACTCAGAAGAAAGGTTAGGCCGAAACGGAAAACTACGAAGTACGCAAATACTCCCCCCAGGATGAACAGTCCCGCCGAGCAGAGAATAAACGGGGCCGCCCAGCGACGTTCTCGACGGTACAGTCCCGGCGAGATAAAGGCCCAAACCTGGTAGAGAATCCATGGTGACGCGATGAAAATCGCGCACAGCAGCGGCAGCTTGAACCAGATCACGTTGAAGGCTTCCATGGGAGTGATCATGGTCAGGTGCGGGTCTTTGAGGCCAAGACTGGTCAGCGCCTGCACGGCGGGCTGGCTGACGAAGTTCCACAGCTGGTTGCTGAAGGTGAGGCTGAGGGCTGCCGCGACCACCACCCCAACGACCATTTTGATGATGCGGGAGCGCAGCTCTTCCAGGTGCCCCATGAAGGACATCCGCAGCATGCCCTCGTCGTCCGCGTCGCTTTCGTCGCCGTCCGGAGGGGGCGGAGGGGGCGGCATGCTCCCGCCCCCCAGCTTGCGTCTCACCTTTTCGAGCGTGGATTCGTTCGCAGGTATGCCGGACCCAGAGGAAGCGCCGGCTCCCTGCAGTTCTTCCGATGAGCTCATGCTTTATGCGTTTTTTTCAGTCGTCGGTGCGTATTGCTGCGAATCGGCTGGGACCGGCTCCCCCGTAGGTTGCTCGGGAGCGCCGTTGAATTCGGCCGTATCCGTGCCGTAAGGGACAGTGCCCTCCGGAGCGACGACTGTTGGAGATTCAGCGCCCTCAGTTGCGGATGCGCTTAAATTGGATGGGTTGGAAGCAGTGGAATCGGCCGTTTCTGAACCATACGACCCCTCGTATCCGCTTTCGTATGAGGAGTAGTCGTAGTTATACGTGTCGTACTGATACTCGGCAGTCGCCTGTTTGATCGATTCGGTTTCCTGCTCCAGGGTTTTCATTTCGCGGTCGAACGTCGCCTTGAGCTCGGTTGACGCGCGGCGGAATTCGGTGATTGCTTTCCCGATTGTCCGCCCCAGTTCCGGCAGCTTCTTAGGGCCGAAAAGGAGCAGCGCAAGGAGAAATATAGCTACCGTCTCCTGCCAGCCCAGCGGACCCATCTTCGTTTTTCCTCCCTTGAAAGTGTTTCTGACTCATGATAACACGCGTATTCCGTGTCACCTTCCGCTCGCCGGCACCCGCGTGCCGCCCGGGCGCAGCCGCATTGGGCGAAAATCCCCGCTGGCATTTTCTGCAGCGGTGGCCGAGCCCGAAGGCTACGAAGAAACTTCGTGATCGCGTACGATCCCCGCCAGCGTTTCTCTCACCGTCCCGTCTTCCATCACTCCCGCTTCCAACCATTGCCGGATTAACTTCAATACCCTTCGATCCGAGATCCGCTCCCTCACCAACTCACCGTCGGGATCCCCAATGGCCGCTGCTTCCCATCTGCTTTCGGTATGTATCGCCGCTTCACCGGGGAAGGACGATATTGGCCTGCACGCAGCGCCGCCTGATCTCCGCCAGAAACTCCCCCGGCCCTCGTTGTTCGATGGCCCGAATCGTCTCCCCGTCTATCCCTGCCGCGCCACCTTTGCTGCGCACCCGCCTCCATGCTTCCCACAGAACGTCACTCCTGTAGATCCGGTCGTACAACGCATGGAAACGCCGCGTCCTACTCTGCTTGGCACACACATATAGCTTGCGTTGGAGTTGTCGTACTTTATCTATGGGGGTTTTTGGCCGTTTCCAGCATGCCCTCGCACTTACCTCCTCGCCAGCCCGATCAAAGCAGGGCCCCTTCCCTCCAGCGCGTTTTGCTGCACGCCTTCACCGGTACTATGGACCCCTCGGACTCCCTCCCGGCTCCGTGCGCTTTCTGCCTTCCGGCTTTATACGCCCGGTCTTTGCCCGACTCGGCTGCCAGGTAGGGTCTCTCCTGTTCCGCATCGTTCTTTCCCAACGTGCCGCCGCCTGCGACCCCGGGGAGGTCCAGCATTCGTTCCGGTCCAGAATGCTGTCTGTTGCCTTCGCCGTGACATGAGCGGCTCGGCCCTCCCAAACACCCGTCGGCTGATAATGTGACGAGGCTATCGCGTTCACTGATTGTTGCGGCCCGCCGGTTTGCTCCCCTCTTTCTCAAGGGCTTTTGACACTCCGCTCCGCTCGAGAGGATCTCTCCTCCCGGCTGAAGTCTGCTACCGGGCGCTCCGGCGCTTACCCGGACAGGACTTGCACCTGCTAGAACAACGCGTCTTTCAGGACGCACCATGCCGCATGATAAGGAGATGACGGGTTGCGCGTTCTGTGCCATCGTGAGCGGCGAGGTTCCCGCTTCCGTTGTGGTCGAGGACTCCGGGTGCCTCGGCTTTCTGGATCATCGTCCGCTGTTTCCCGGACACGTCCTGCTGATCCCGAAGATCCACGTGGAGACCCTGGCGGAGCTGCCGGCCGAACTTCTCCCGGCGCTGTTCGAAAACGCCCGGCTGCTCGCGATCGCGGTGGAGGAAGGACTGTCGGCGGAGGGATCGTTCGTGGCGATCAATAACCGGGTGAGCCAGAGCGTCCCGCACCTTCACGTCCACATCGTGCCGCGGCGTCGCAAGGACGGACTGCGCGGTTTTTTCTGGCCGCGTATGAAATACCACGGAGAGGACGAGCTGCAATCGGTCCGCAAGAGGCTGGCGACCGCCGTGGATCGTCTGAAACTATCCGGCGCCTAGGCCTGCAAAGTCTGCTATCGGACTCTCGTGAATTCTGTGGTGCTGCCGCGCACCGCAGTTAGCGAGTCCTTTTTCCTATATTTGAGATCGCAGCCGCCGCAGAGCGGTTTGTTTCGCCTTCATTTTTGTACAAGGGGAGAAGGATTCGATGAGAACATTGCAAGCCACTATGTTTGTGGGCGGCCTGATGCTATGCGGACTGGCCATGCCAAGAGTATCTTACGGGATAACCGGTTGTACCAACGCGTACCTCACGGGAACCTACAACGCACAGGTTTCGAGCCTGAATTTCCTGAATTTAGTTACGACCATCAATAACAGCGCGAACAACGGAACCGGAAACGGCAACGGAACCGGAAACGGCAACGGCAACGGCAACGGCACGGGCACAACCGGTGGAACCACAACCGGCGGAACCACAACCGGCGGAACCACAGGCGCGACGGCTGCCAATTTCGGCGGATTTGGCAATAACGCGGCGAGCCTCTCCGGCAAGGTCGCGGGCATAGGCCGTTATTACTTCGACGGTGACGGCAACATCATAGGTCTCTCGGCGACCAGCGGCAATAGCAACGTATCGGTGGGATCTTACACGGTGAACAGCGACTGCAGCGCGACGATGCGCCTCGGCACCGGCGAAACGTTCAACGCGGTGTTGTCCGATGGCGGCGCGCGCGTGTTGTTCCTCGAAACGGACGCGAATGGCCAGGGGGCGCTGGGAACGCTGGTGCGCTCCACCAATGCCTGCCTGAGCGCCAACGACGCACCGCAAAGCTTCGCCTTCAGCTATTACGGGGGCCAGACTACGACCACGAGCACGGGTGACGGGACCGGAACGGGCACGGGCACCGGGACTGGCACAGGTACGGGAACCGGCACAGGGTACGGGAACCGGCACGGGTACGGGAACCACCGGCGGAACCACTACCACGGCGACGACTCAGGTGGCTCCGTACGCGGCCATCGGTTCGGTCTCGCTGAGCAACGACGGCACTTTCAGCATGCGCCAGTGGATCTTCCAGAACGGAACCAACCGCACCGCCAACGTCAGCGGCACCTACACCATCGGCACGGATTGCAGCCTGCGCCTGTCGTTTGTGTCCGGCACGCAGACGAGCGGCGGCACGACGGGCGCGTTCACGCCCCCGGTGTTCTTCCGGGGCCTGCTGGTCAACAATCAATCGGGTCTGGTTTCGGTGCAAACCGACCAGAACACGGTGGTAACCGGTCAGTTGATCGCTCAGTAATGTGAGTTATCGGGACACCGGCGGCGGGCGGCCGAATGCCGTACGCCGCCGGTTCTGTTTTTACTGGCCCTGCGCCAGCGTGAAGCCGGGCTGTCCGTCGAAAGTGCGCAGCGTTTGGGTCTGGGCCACATCGATACCGGCCTCGACCACGCGCTTTTGAAGGTCGAGCAGGCGGCCCATATCCACGGCGCCGTCAGCCATGAAGCGGCACCGGAAACTATCGGTGCAGAAAGTCTCGGCGCTTCCCGCCGGCCAGACTTTGACGCCGCGGTTGTCGATCATCTGAAGCGTCAACCCGTCGCCGGCGAGCGGCGCCATGCGCTGCGATAACTCCACGGCATTGCGCGACGGCCAGTACACGAACAGGTCGAGGCCCTTGAGTTCCATGGCGGTGGCGGGCCGTTCCGCCTGGGGCGCGGCGGCAGTTTGGGGCGGCCGCTCGGCGTAGGTCACCGGCTTGAGGCGGTTCGGTTTCTGTCCCAGCCTGGCGATCACGGCGCAGGCGAACTCTTTGGTTCCCACTTTCTGCGTGCTTACGCCTTCGGTGAAGACGTCGTAGGTATGGACGCCGTCCTCGATCGTCCTCAGCCAGCCGTTGTGAACGCGCGCGGCGGCGTCCGGCTGATTGATGTGCACCAGCATGAGCACCGCGCCCAGCAGCAGTCCCGAGGGATTCGCCAGATTCTGGTTCGCGCGGCGCGGCGCCGACCCGTGGATCGCCTCGAACATGGCGCACTTGTCGCCGACATTGGCGGACCCGGCCAGGCCCACAGAGCCCGCGATCTGGGCGGCCACGTCCGAGAGAATATCGCCATAGAGGTTCGGCATCACGATGACGTCGAAGGTTTCCGGGGTGTCCGCCATCTTGGCCGCGCCGATATCGACGATCCAGGCCTCTTTCTGAATGTCAGGGTAGGCGGCCGCGATCTCGTCGAACACCTTGTGGAACAGGCCGTCGGTCATCTTCATGATGTTGTCTTTCATGAAGCAGGTGACCTTTTTCCGGTTGTGACGCCGCGCGTACTCGAATGCGTAGCGCACGATCTTTTCGCTGCCCGGCCGGGAGATCAGCTTTACGCAGGAAGTGACTTCCGGCGTCAGTTGATACTCGATCCCGGCGTACAGGTCTTCCTCGTTCTCGCGCACGATCACCACATCCATGCCGGGATGCTTGGTATCGATGAACGGGTGATAGGAAACGCAGGGGCGCACGTTGGCATACTGCCCGAGCGTCTTCCGCGTGGTCACGTTGAGGCTTTTGAACCCGCCTCCCTGTGGCGTGGTGATGGGCGCCTTCAGAAAAACCCTGGTGCGCAGCAGCGATTCCCAGGAGCTCGGATCGATGCCGGCGCTGTTTCCCCGCAGATAGACCTTTTCACCGATCTCTATGGTCTCTATGTCGAGAGCCGCGCCGGACGCCTCCAGGATCTGGAGCGTGGCGTTCATGATTTCCGGGCCGATGCCGTCGCCGTGGGCGACGGTGATGGGTGTTTTCGTGGGCATAGCGGAATAAACAGGATATTGGAATGCTCAACACTCCGCAACCCCGGCCCGCGGGAATCCTCCGCGGTTGCCCTCCTGCACTGCGCCGAATCACCCAGCCCGAGCCGGTTTGCGCAGACTACAATGAGACTTGTCCCTCAGCACGGAACAGGAGACCGGCACGGCTGCGGCGGAGGCGCCCCGCTCGCGTTTCCCGGTTTTTGCCTGGTCGGTTCTTGGGTACAACATTGCGGTTGTTCTTTGGGGCGCGTATGTCCGTGCCACCGGTTCGGGCGCCGGATGCGGTCCCAACTGGCCCTTGTGCAACGGCGTGGTCGCGCTGCGGGCTCCCTCCATCCAAACGCTTATCGAGTTCACCCACCGGTTCTCGAGCGGCATCGATATGCTGCTGGTGGCCGGGCTGCTTTATTGGGCGTTTCGCGCTTTTCCGCGGGGGCACGCCGTGCGGCTGGGCGCCACCCTTTCCTTCGTTTTCCTGATGACGGAAGCGCTGATTGGCGCGGCCCTCGTTCTGCTGGAACACGTGGCCATGAACGCCTCCCATGCGCGCGCCTGGTCGTTATCCACCCACCTGGTTAATACGTTGACCCTGCTGGCCTGCCTCACACTGACGGCATGGTGGGGCATGGGAAACGGGCGCGTCCGGCTACGCGGACCGGGGGTCGCAACAGCTCTTACGAGCCTGGGCGTGTTCGTTCTGCTGGGCGTCACGGGCGCCATCGCGGCTTTGGGCGATACGCTGTTTCCGGTACGCACCCTGGCCGAAGGACTGGCCCAGGACTTCGATCCCGCCGCCAACCTGTTCGTACGGTTGCGCTGGCTGCATCCCGCCGCGGCCGTGCTGGGCGGATGCTGGCTGCTGCTCTATGCGACGGTGCACATGCGCTTCGAGCGCCTGCGCCGCTACGCATTTGCGGCCGCGGGCCTGCTGGCGCTGCAAATATTCTGCGGCCTGGCGAACCTGCTTCTGCTCGCGCCCATCTGGATGCAGATTGTGCACCTTTTTGTGGCCGACGCCGCGTGGATCGCGCTGGTGCTGCTGGCCGCCGCCAGCCTCTCGGAAGGCGCGCCGAAGCGAACCTAAAGTTTCCGCCTGCTTCTACCGATAAGGTCACCAGATGAGATGGATCCTCATGCTTGGTATCTGTGTGTGCGGGTTCGCCCAGACGCCTGCCGACTTACAGCGCCAGGCGGTTGAAAAACAGCGGGCCGCCGCGGAAATTCAGCGCCAAACCACACGTGCCCGTTACGAGGAGGCCTACCCGGCGCCGGCGGGGCAATCCGGCGCGACATCTGCTCCGGCCGTCTCGGCGCCTTGCGACCCCCTCGATGACGCCGCCGTCAATCCGCTCATCCTGAAAGCGGCGCAAGCCCAGGAACTGCAGCCGGAACTGGTGCGGGCGGTGATCGAGCGCGAGTCCGGCTTCCGCCCGTGCGCCGTCTCGCCCAAGGGCGCCCAGGGGTTGATGCAGCTCATGCCGGCCACCGCCACCCGGTTCGGCGTGGACGATCCTTTCGACCCGGCGCAGAATGTGGCCACCGGCGCCAAGTACCTGAAACAGCTTCTGGACCGGTTCAACGGGGATCTCAGCCTCGCGCTTAGCGCCTACAACGCGGGTCCGGGGGCGGTGGAGCAGGCGGGCGGAATTCCCGATTTCGCGGAAACCCGCGAATACGTGAAGGCCATCCTCGCCAAGACAGCCGCTAGACGGCCTGCCCTGCCGAATAGCCCGATGCCCACGCCCACTGAAAATTGAAGCCGCCCAGTTGCCCGGTCACGTCCACCACTTCCCCGATGAAGTACAGCCCCGGCACATCCCGCGCTTCCATGGTTCTCGAGGAAAGTCCGGCAGTATCCACGCCGCCGGCGGTCACCTCCGCCTTCGCGAAGCCTTCGGTTCCATCCGGCTGTACGGTCCAGCGGTGAAAGGCGGCCGCGATGGCCTGGATCTCCCTGTCGGAGAGTGCCGCCGCCGGTTTGGACGAAGCATGTACTTCAAACCACCGCTCCGCCAGCCGGCGGGGCAGGTACCGGCCAGCCACGGTTCGCGCCTCCGCGCGTTCTTTCTGCGCCCGGCTCTGCTTCAGCACCTCCTCGAAATCGAGGCCCGGCAGCAGATCGATGCGCAGCGTTTCCCCGCCCTTCCAATAGCTGGATGCCTGCAACACCGCGGGCCCGCTCAGGCCCCAGTGAGTGAACAGCAGCTTGCCCCGGAAACTAGCGCGCCTGGCGGCCACCAGCACATCCGCCGAAACACCCGCCAGCGAGCCGAACCTGGCCATGTCTTCGCGGCCGAAGGTCAGCGGAACCAGTGCCGGGCGGCATTCCGTGACGCGGAGTCCGAATTGCCGCGCCAGGCTGAAGCCAAAATCCGTGGCGCCGATTTTCGGGATAGACAGACCCCCGGTGGCAATCACCAGGGCGCCGGATTCCCATTCGCCCTGCGAGGTTTCGACCCGGAACGCGGAGGCGCGCGAAACGCGCCGTACGGCGCAGCCGGTCACAATCTGGACTCCCGCCGCGGCGCACTCTTTTTCCAGCATGGCGACGATTTGCGCGGCCGTGCCGTCGCAGAACAACTGTCCGGCCTCCTTCTCGTGGTATCGGATGCCGTGGCGCTCCACCAGGAGGAGAAAATCGCGGGGGGTGTAGCGCGCCAGGGCCGATTTGGCAAAGTGGGGGTTGGCCGAGAAGAAATGTTCCGGCCGGGTGTCCAGGTTGGTGAAGTTGCACCGTCCGCCCCCGCTGATCAGGATCTTCCTGCCGGTCTGCCCGTTGTGTTCGAGGAGGGTTACTCGCCGGCCGCGGCGGCCCGCCTCCATCGCGCAGAACAGGCCGGCCGCCCCGCCCCCGATAACGATTGCGTCCGCGCGCTGTGACGGCACCCCTATATTCTGCCAGCCCTGCTATGCTGTCCTAGACGCGAAAGGCCGCGATGAGCAGAAAGATTCTGATTGTCACCGGCGACGCAGGCGACAGCTACGAAGCGCTGTATGCCTGCCATCGATTCAAGGAAGCCCGCTGGGAGCCCGTGGTGGCCGCCACCTCCCGGCGGCGGCTGCACATGGTTGTGCACGATTACGAACCGGGATGGGAGACTTACGTCGAGCATCCGGGCCACTGCATTCAGGCCGATGTGGCCATAACGGCGGTGGCCGCGAGGGAATTCGCAGGGCTTCTGATTCCGGGCGGCCGCGCCCCCGAATATCTGCGCAACGATGCCAGCCTGCTGTCCCTGGTTCGGGAATTCGCGCACCAGAACAAGATGATCTGCGCCATCGGACATGGCATTCAGGTACTGGTGGCGGCGGGCCTGACGCAGGGTAGAACCGTGGCCTCCCACCCGCATGTCCGTATCGAAGTCGAGCGTAACGGCGGAACCTACTCGGAGAAGCTCGCGGTGTGCGACGGCAACCTGATTACCGGGCAGTCCTGGCGCGCACACCCGGAGTTTTACCGCGAGGTCTTCGCCCACCTGCCATCGCCATGAACCAATCCCCGCGTTTTATCCCCACCGCCGACGAACTGCAGCGGCTCCATCGCGAACTGCGTTTTCATCCCGCCGGCGTGAAGAACCCGGAGGCGCTGAGCGCGGCGCAGATCGGGGAGTTCAACCGGTGCGGTTACCTCAAGCGCATTCGCATCTTCAGCGCGCCGGAGATCGGCGAGGTACGGGGCTACTTCGACGGCCTGCTGGCACGCACGCTCGCCGCAGGTGGCGACAGCTACTCCATCAGCACGGCGCACCTGAGCTACGGCCGAGTCTACGATCTACTGACGCATCCGCGAATCGTGGCCCTCGTCAAAGACCTGCTCGGGCCGGATGTGATCGGCTGGGGATCGCATTTCTTCTGCAAAATGCCGGGCGACGGCAAACGCGTTTCCTGGCACCAGGATTCGAGCTACTGGCCGCTTTCCCCTTCCAAGGCCGTCACCGTGTGGCTGGCGATCGATGACGCAACGGTCGAGAACGCCTGTATGCGCTTCATACCGGGAACCCATCTTTTCGGCCACCTGACCTACACGCTCAGCGAAAGCGACGAAGCCAACGTCCTCGACCAGACCGTACCCGGCGCCGAAAAGTTCGGCGCGCCGGTGGATGTGGAACTCGCGGCCGGTGAAATCTCGATTCATAGCGACCTGCTGCTCCACGGGTCGGAAGCGAATAGTTCGGCGAAGCGCCGCTGCGGCCTGACGCTCCGCTATTGTCCGGCGGAAGTGCGCGCAGGCCTGGGCTGGAATATGAAAGGCGTGGTGGTCAGCGGCACCGATGCTTCGGGCCACTGGGCGAATCCGCCGCGTCCCGCTACCGATTGATGGACAGCCCGGCGAACGGCTACCGCGAGCAACACACCTGCGTGGCCATCAGCGGCATTGGCGCGGGCCGATCGCCGGACGCCCGCCGGTGAGCAGCACCACGACCACCAGTTTGTTGTGTCCCATATCGTTGAACGAGCCGAACCAACCCAGGTGCGTGCGGTTCTCGCTGCACGTGCCGGTCTTGCTCGCGTGGTGGTCAGCGGCACCGACGCGTCGGGCCACCGGGCGAATCCGCCGCGTCCCGCTACCGATTGATGGACAGCCCGGCGAAGGGCTACCGCGAGCAACACACCTGCGTGGCTATCAGCGGCATTGCCGTACCCCCCCGGCGGTCCCGGCCGCCATTGGGCCGATCGCGGGACGCCCGCCGGTGAGCAGCGCCACGACCACCATTCGGCGAAGCGCCGCTGCGGCTTGACGCTGCGCTATTGTCCGGCGGAAGTGCGCGCGGGCCTGGGCTGGAATACAGCGGCATCGACGCTTCAGGCCATTGGGCGAATCCGCCGCGTCCCGCTACCGATTGACGGACAGCGCGGCGAAGAGTTACCGCGAGCAACACACCTGGGTGGCCATCAGCGGCATTGCCGCGCCAGCCGGCGGTCCCGCGAAGTAGCTCTTCTCGTTCAGGCGGCGGTAAAATTCGCCGGCGATCCCGGCCGCCATCGGGCCGATTGCCGGACGCCCGCCGGTGAGCAGCACCACGACCACCAGTTTGTTGTGTCCCACGTCATTGAACGAGCCGAACCAACCGAGGTGCGTGCGGTTCTCGCTGCACGTGCCGGTCTTGCCCGCGATCGGTCCATCTTCGCGGGCCCTGTGGGCGGTTCCGAACTCCACCGCGCCACGCATTCCCGGAGTCACAAGCGGGATGAGACTTCCTATTTCCAGCCGGCGTTTCACCTGCGGCACAAAGTTTTCCGCTTCGGCCGGGCTGCGCGGATATTGCAGGTAGTACAGCGTCCCGCCGTTCGCCACAGCGCTCAACAGCGCGGCCAGTTGCAGGGGTGTCTGCGAGATTTCCTCGCCGAAGCTTGTCAGCATTCCCACACCGCCGTTCTTGGGCGGCGCGGACGGGTAGCGGCCCGGTTGTTCTCCCTGGATATTCAGACCTGCCTTCTCGCCGTATCCGAACAGTTGCGCATAATGACGCACCTTTTCGAATCCGAGCTTTACACCCAGCCTGGCGAAGTAGAGGTTACTCGAATGGGCGAGCGCGTAGGTCATATCCATGCGGGCGCCGCCGAGCCGTATTTTCTCGGTCGGGTTCACGGCTTTCTCGCTCAACGCCGCCAGCGCAACGGACACCTTCACCGTGGAGCATGGCTGAAATCCGGTTCCCAACGCGATCTTCTGGTTCACCATGCTGAGAATGCGCCCGTTGTTCGGATTTACCACGACGATAGACCCGTTGAACGGCCCCAGCGCGTCCACGGCTGCACGGCGGATCGTCAGGTCCTCGCCATCCACCCAATCGCCCTCGGTGGAATCGGCATAAGTCGGCTCGGTCCACGGACCGCCGCGCACAATCGGCGCGGCCGCGGATGGCGTCCGGCTGACGACCTTGCGAACAGGCGCCTTTCTGGTGGACTTCTTGGCGGCGGGCTTCTTTGCGGTGGGCTTCCTTGTAGCCGCCTTCTTCACCGCGGGTTTTTTCACCGCCGTCTTTTTTGCCGTCGTTTTTGCGACTGTCTTCTTCTTTTTTGGCGTGGCGCTAAAAACGCTGCCGGTGATGAGAACGAATGCAAGCGCGATCCGTACGAGGGTGGAAATCGAAGGGGTAAGTAGCCTGTTCATAAGCACACCAAGAGCGTGGTACTGGGGGGTTAGTTCGCGCCAGAGCAATCCAGCAAACAACTAGTCCAGTCGGAGCTACCGGACTAAAGGCCATTGTGAACACCCGACCTGGGGCACGTCAAGTAATTTTTCTTTCATTCTAACATCCGGCTGCGCGTTCGACGCTTTTTCGTGCGCCTGCGATCAGTAAGATAATAAATTTGAAATTTTGTGCTCCAAATTCTACAGGACGAAATCGTGAGCTGCGCGCAGTGCACGCGGCTGCGCGAACATTGCGCGCGCATCGCGACCGTAAAACGGCGGGCCTTTCGCGACTTCGAATATTGGGGGCGGCCGGTGCCCGCGTTCGGCGATCCCCTGGCGCGGCTCCTGATTCTCGGTCTCGCTCCCGGAGCGCACGGCTCCAACCGCACGGGCCGCATGTTCACCGGCGACCGCTCGGGCGATTTCCTTTATCGTGCGCTGTTCGATACCGGCTTTGCCTCACGCCCCGACAGCACCGCGCGAGACGACGGGCTGGTGCTGCGCGACGCGTGGATCACCGCGGCGGCCCGGTGCGCGCCGCCGGGAAACAAGCCGGCGCCCGCGGAACTGCGCAACTGCCGCCCGTTCCTCGAACGCGAACTGGATCTGCTGCCAAATTTGCGCGTGGTGGTGGCGCTGGGCAAAATTGCGTTCGACACCTATCTGGAAATTCTGAAGGCCCACGGCGTCATCCGCTCGCGTGCCGCCTTCGCTTTCGGGCATAACCGCGAGTTCCGGATCGCCGCCGGAGAGCCGCTGCTGATCAGTTCCTATCATCCGAGTCAGCAGAATACATCGACCGGGAAGCTGACTCTTCCGATGCTGGCGGCGGTATTTCGGAAGGCGAGAAAACGGGTGGAGTAACCAGGCGGTCGAGCGCCTCGGAGTGGTGCCGGGGAGCGGTGTAGCGCACCGCCACGGCCAGGGCGAGCAGCGCCGCGGCCGCGAACAGGCTGCCTTCCGGTCCTACCGTGCCGCCCGACAGCCACGCCGGACCCGCGGGTGTTCCCAACATCCAGGAGTGGCGCGCGGGCACGCCGCTGTCGGCCACGCCGAAGAAGAACGTCTCCGCCCAGTCCCAGGAGATGTGACAGCCGATGGCCCACCAGAGCGAACCGGTCCAGCGCACGCTGTATGCAAACACCGCTCCGGCCAGACAGGCATTGGCGATGCCGACAACTTCTTCTCCGCTATTGCCGATGTGTCCCATGCCGAAGAGAACGGCCACGATCAGGGCCGCCGGCCAGAAGCCGATCCCGCGCGCCAGGGTGTGCATCGGGTAGCCGCGCATCACGGATTCTTCGGCCAGGCCGACGCAGACGAACACAGCCGCCCAGTAGAGGGCCCACTTCGCCAGCTCGCCGCCCTGCAACGGCCCCCGTGCCAGCCGGTAGAAGCCCGCGCCGTAGAGCAGCGCCATCAGCAGCGCCAGCGCCGTGAAACCGGTTGCCATTCCGGAAACCAGATTGCGCCACCGGAACACCGGTCCGAATCCGTAATCCGGCCATCCCCTCCGCTCGAGCCGGGAAGCGATCCACGTGGCCAGCCCGGCAGCCGCCACACCGGTCGCCTGCTGGAGGAGCATTGCCGTGTCCGAGCCGAACCCCCGGCCCCGTAGCGCCACCGCAGCCACCCCGGTGAGGGCGATCGTCAGCAGGATGAAAAGGAGTACCCGCCAACCCGAGCGGAGCCCGTGCGGACCCACAAAAACCGGCATGGGAAACACGGTATCACGCCTCACCCTCGGGAGGCGGAAAACGCTCCCGCACCAGTTCGATAGCCTCGCCGGCGGTATGAACCCGGCCCTCGAGCTGCGCGTCCTCCACCGTTTCCAGGATCTCGGTAAATCGCGGCCCGGGTTCGTAACCGGCAGCAATCAGGTCCGCCCCGGTAAGCAGGCGCTGCGGCTTCAACTGCTCCCCGGAAATCGCTTCCGATTTTTGCTTGAGGAATTCGTAGTTCTCGAGCCTGCGGTTGCTTGAAAGCACATCCAGCCGGTGCAGTTCCAAATGCTCGTCGAAAGCGGGCAAACGGAGAAAGCGCTTCAGGGTGCTCTCTTTCATCTGCCGCACATCCTTGAAGCGCATGTGGTTCGCCACCAGCGCTTCCACCTGCTCGGCGTCCTCGCGGGAAAACCGCAGCCGGTGGAGGATTCCGTGCGCCAGCGCGACGCCCTCTTCCACGTGGCCGTCGAAGCGGATGCGGTCGGCCACGCGAAACGTGGGCGGCTTCCCCACGTCGTGCAGGAGCGCGCCCAGGGCCAGCGTGGCCGTGGGGTGGTCGAGCTGTTCGAGGAGCAGCAGGGTGTGGGTCCAGACGTCGCCCTCGGGATGAAACTCGGGCGGCTGCTCCACGCCTTTCATGGCCGCGATCTCCGGCAGAACGATTTGCAGAAGGCCGCTTGCGTCCAGCATTTCAAAACCGCGGCGCGCGCCGCCTTCGGTGAGGATGCGCACCAGTTCGTCGCGAATGCGCTCCGCGGAGACGCGGCGGATCGGCTCCGGATTGCCGCGGATTGCCTGGAAGGTGGAGGTCTCGATTTCGAATCCCAGCCGCGCCGCGAAGCGCACAGCGCGCAGCATACGCAGATGATCTTCCGCGAAGCGCTGCGCCGGGTCGCCGATAGCGCGGACCAGGCGCCGCTCCAGGTCGGCGCGCCCGTCCACGAAATCCAGTACTGTCCGGCTGTCCGGGTCCATCATCAAGCCGTTGATGGTGAAATCGCGCCGGAGCACGTCCTGGCGGGGGTCGGTTTCGAAGTGCACGGCGACCGGGCGGCGGCCGTCAAGGTACTCGTGGTCGCTGCGGAAGGTGGCCACTTCCACTTGCGCGAAAACATCCCGCACCAGGATCACGCCGAAATGGGCCCCCACCCTGCCGGACCGGGGGAACAGGTCCATAATGCGGTCCGGACGCGCGTCGGTGGAAATGTCGAAATCCTTGGGCTGGATTCCCATCAGGGAATCGCGCACGCACCCGCCCACCAGGTACGCCCGATGTCCCGCCGACCGCAAGGTCGCGACTACCGTGCGTGCCAGCGCCTCCGCTTCCATTCACCCATGCTATTACGACTTCCCGGCGGGCCGCACGCGGGCCGGAATGTACTCCCGCGTCAGGTTGTCGAACTCGCTCTGCCGCACCAACTGAAAACGGATGTCCAGTCCCGAGACGGCCTGAAGCTGGCGGGTGACGTTGTCGGAAGGGATCTCCGGCGTCAAGACGGTCAATTGTCCCACCGAAACGCGGTACGGCATGACCTTCCACTGGCGCACGGCGCGGACGGGCAGTGTGCGGGACGCGGCACGCGTCGGCAACCCGTGCTGCAGACCCAGCGGCACCCCCGCCTGCGAACTCAACGCCTGGTACAGATGGTCTTCGCTGAGCTTCCGCAGTTCCCTGAGGTGCTCGCCGAGACGCGTGCCCGGAGGACAGGTTCGCAAGGCTTCCTCGAGTTCAGCGGTGGAGATGCACTGCATTTTCACCAACACTTCGCCGATGCGAGGACGGCGCTCCGCTTCGCGCGCGTGTAGCGGATAATCGTGCGTAGTCTTGCGCCAGGCGAGGCTCCTGCCGGTGAAAGCGGCTACGGTGAACTGCCGCAACGCCTCGAAAGTGGCCAGGGAGTTCACCAGGTTGCCAAGCAGCATCCGGACCGGAACGCCCATCGCAAACCCGGCGCCGTAGATGCGCGCGCTGTACAGCATGCGCAGTGCGGTCTGCACGGCGGCGATGGTGAGATTGAGAATGCACGCCTGGACCAACCAGCCGGGAGCGTGCTGCGGCTCGATAAGCCCGGCCCACGCACACCACGGCAGAAAGATCATGGTGAAAGGCGCCAGCAGGTTGCCGAACACTCCCTTGCGATCGCGCCACAGCCAGTACTTCTGGTCGAGCGGCACTCGCCACCCGTGTCTCTGCCAGCCTTGCAGACAGATGCCCGCCACCCACCGGCTGCGCTGGCGTACTGCCGCGCGCATGGTGCGTGGAAAGTACTCGCGGGTGGCGATCGGCCCGGACGTGTCGAATGCCACGGGCACGAAGATTTGGCGATAGCCCAACTGGTGCAGGCAGAAGCCGTTCTCGTAGTCTTCCGTCAGGCACTCCGGATCCCAGGCCAGCCCGTTGCGGCTTGCCGCGAGGCGGTCCAGAGCTTCGCGCGCGAATCCGGTGCCCACACCGTTGGACGGCAGAAAGCCGCCCAGTTTCTGCCGCACCGGAATATCTTTGTTCTGATATTCCGCGAATTCGTCGCAGTACAGGCCGTGGAGGAACTCCCGAAAGCGGGTGGGCAGGGGCAGAACCGGGACCTGGACCATCTCGTTCCGGCGCGAAAACCAGTTGATCAACCGCAGTTCCTGCCTGTGCACCAGATCCTCGGCATCGTGCGTCACCACCACGTCGAAGCGCACGTCGTGCCGCGATTCGTAAACGGCCAGGGCGCGGTAGATCTGGTTCAGGCAGTCGCCTTTGGAGGTGGGGCCGTCGTGCGGGCAGCGGACAATGTGCACGCGGGAGTGCTTCCGCACCACTTCGGCCACCACCCGCCGCGTGAGTTCGTCGTTGGGGTAGACACCCACGAAGATGTCGTAGTTTTCGTAAGCGATGGCCGCCAAGTTGCGCTCGAGCATGGAGCCGATCACTTCATGTTCGTGCCAGAGCGGAACAAGGATGGCGATCTGGCGTTCGGGAAGCGCTTCCAGGTCCTCGTCGTGGGGCCACGGAAATGGTTGATGACGGGTTCGTAGCTGAACCAGGCTCACAAACAGGTCATCGAAGCCGCTGGCCAGAATCCAGAGCGCCAGAATGCCGAGGCATAGTCCGATCCAATCGTTTGTCCACACGGTCAGTCCTCTAGAAGTAAGCGTAGTAGGGCTCCACCGCCGTTCCTCTCAAAATTCCGTTGACGGCCGGCGGCTAGCGGGTCAGCGTGACCTTGGTGTAGGCCACCTCGAACCCCATGCGTTCGTAATTGCGTTGCGAACCGCTGCCGGGCAGGGTGGAGGCGGTGGCCAGGTCGCAGCCGAGCGCCAGCGCCTCGTTGAGCCTAGCCGCGATCAGTTCGCGATGCAACCCGGCGCGCCGGTGTACGGGCAGAGTGCTGTCGGCGAACAGGGTGACCAGTCCGTCGTGGATCGCGGCTGCCCCGCCGCCCGCCGGATCGCCGGACTCGGTGGCAGCCAGGTAGCACATGGCTCCGGGCATCGAAAAGATGGCCCGCCCCACCTCCATCTCGTCGCTGCTCAACTCCGACTGCTCGAAAAAGCCGCAACCGACAGTGTGAGACCAGCGGTCGCACTCGCCGGCGAGGGCCGGCCGTACCCTGGGCGTCATCAGCACCTCCGTGCCTTGCAGCCGCTTCACCAGCACATTGTTGAACTCGCGCACGCGGTAGCCGCGTTCGGAGAGTTCCGACAACAGTCCCGGATCCGCCAGCGGGCACAGGTCGATGGTGACGCGGGCGCCGCGGGAGCCGAAAAACCACTCGAGGTCCCCCACGTCGGCTCCGCTGACCGGGCCGTTCAGCCCGATTCCCACCGCCTGCGTGAGGGGAGAATCCACGCCCATGAAGATGGCGCAGCCTCCGGCCACCTCGAGTACCGCCGCGCCCGGCTGCCGGCTGCAGCCCCGGGCATTGATCGCCTCGGCCGCTTCAATCCTGCGTGCCAGCTCTTTTCCCGCGTGCATCATGGATTCAGGCCCACAACTAACCCTGCCACTCTTTTTCCCTCATTGCATCATATAGGTATGGCTAGTAAGACCCTCAACCTGACCGTGCAGGGCATGACCTGCGGGAATTGCGCGCGGAGCGTGGAGAAGAAACTCGCGGGGACTCCGGGCGTGACGAAAGCGACTGTAGACCTGCAAGGCGCCCAGGCTGCCGTCGAATACGACTCCGACCTGGTGAAGCCCGAAGTCCTGGTAAACGCCGTGCGGGAACTCGGTTACGAAGTGGCTGCATGAAAGCCGTTCCCGAGAGGCTGGACCTGCCTGTCTCCGGCATGACGTGCGCGGCGTGCGCGCGTTCCATCGAGCGGACCCTCTCGGCCGCCGCCGGCGTGGACCGCGCGCGGGTGAACCTGGCCACCAACACCGCCACCATCGAGTACGACCCCACGCGGGCGAAACCCTTTGATTTTGTGGCGGCAATCGAAGATCTGGGCTTCGGCGTTCCGAAAGAGGCTGCCCAGCCCGACGCCGCCGAAGCCGGCTACCGGCGCCGCCTGTATGCAGCGCTGGCGCTGGCCCTGCCCGTGGTGGTACTGGGAATGGCGCACCGCCTGCCGTGGCTGCAGCTTATTCTCACCATTCCGGTAATCGGCTATGCAGGCGCGCCTTTCTATTCCGGCGCCTGGAAAGCCCTGCGTCACGGTTCGGCCAACATGAACACGCTCATCGCGCTGGGCACGGGGGCGGCGTTTCTGTTTTCGGTGGTGGACACGTTCCGCGGGGGCCACCATGTCTATTTCGAAGCCGCCGCCGCGATCATCGCGCTGATTCTGCTCGGCCGGACGCTGGAAGCCCGCGCCCGCGGCCGCGCCTCCGAGGCCATCCGCCGGCTAATGGACCTGCAACCTCCCACTGCCAGGGTGCTGCGAAACGGCGTCGAACAGGAACTTCCGCTCGAACAGGTTCACCCCGGCGACACCATCGTCCTGCGGCCCGGCGAGCGGATCCCGGTGGACGGGCTGGTGACGGACGGAGAATCCGCGGTGGACGAATCCATGCTCACCGGCGAGAGCCTTCCGGTCGATAAGGCGGCCAACTCGCGTGTTTTCGCCGGCACCATGAACCGCTCCGGCAGCATCCGCTACCAGGCCCGGGAGGTTGGGCGCGGCACGGTGCTCCAGCAGATGATCGAGATGGTGAAGCAGGCGCAGGGGTCGCGGGCTCCGGTGGCGCGGCTTGCGGACGTGGTCAGCGGCTATTTCACCGTCGGCGTGCTGGCGGCGGCCGCTATCACGTTCGTTGTGTGGCTCTTCTTCGCGCCCTTCCCGACCGCCATGGTCAACGCGGTGGCGGTCCTGATCATCGCCTGTCCCTGCGCCCTCGGACTGGCCACGCCGACCGCGATCATGGTGGGTACCGGGCGGGGCGCCGAGCACGGCATTCTGATCAAGGGCGGCGAGGCTCTCGAAATGGCCCACCGGATCGACACGGTGGTGCTGGATAAGACCGGCACGCTGACGCACGGCCGTCCCCAGGTGGCGGCGGTTTCGCCCGCGCCCGGCTTCTCCGAAGAGGACCTGCTCCGCCTGGCCGCGGCCGCCGAGTGGTATTCCGAACATCCTTTGGCCAAAGCCGTGGTGGAGGAAGCCCGGCGGCGAGGCCTCGAAATCGAGCCGCCGTCCGCCTTCAGCGCTTTGCCGGGACACGGCGTACGCGCCAGTGCGGGCGGGCGTGAGGTCGTGATCGGCCGGCCGGGCATTACCGTCACGGTGGACGGCAAACCAGCGGGATCGATCGAGGTGGCCGACAGTCTGAAACCGGAAGCCGCCGCGGCTGTTCGGTCCCTGCGGGCGATGGGCCTCGACGTCTGGATGATCACGGGAGACCGCCGGGAGGTTGCCGACGCCATCGCCCGCGAGGCCGGCATCGAGCATGTTCTGGCCGAGGTGCTGCCGGATCAGAAGGTGGAAGCGATTCGCAAGCTCCAAGCGTCCGGAAAACGGGTGGCCATGGTCGGCGACGGCGTCAACGACGCGCCCGCCCTCGCCCAGGCCGATCTCGGCATTGCCATGGGTTCCGGCACGGGCGTCGCGATGGAGGCCGGCGACATCACCCTGATGCGCGACAGCCTGCAAGGAGTCGCGGACGCCATCGCCCTTTCCCGGCGCACCATGCGGGTAATCCGCCAGAACCTCTTCTGGGCCTTTGCTTACAACACGCTGGGGATTCCGATTGCCGCGCTGGGGCTGCTTTCCCCGATGCTAGCCTCGGGTGCCATGGCGCTATCCAGCGTGACCGTGGTGACCAACAGCCTCCGCCTCAAATAAACGGCTCCCGATTTACCGGTTCAGCCATCCGAGGGCCGCCTCCAACTCGAGCACGCGCTCGGCAGGCCCGCTGCCGGGCAGGCGCACCAGGGCGGTGTCCACCTTGCGCGCCCGCAACGCGAAATAGAGCTCATCGCTGCCGGGGTCGTCCGGCCCGGCGAGCACCAGTGTGGGGGTTTTGAAGTTCGCCGCGTAGGCGATCGGCGAGCGGCCCGCATACTGTTGAGGATCGTCCCACGGCATGCCGCCCATCAGGTCCGCCGCCCGCTCCATCCCCGCCGGGTCTGTGGCCACCCAGGTCGTCCAATTCATGACGGGGCGGCGCGCCACCGCCGCGCGGAACCGGTCCGTATGCCCGATGGCCCAGGCCGCCACCAGCCCTCCCGCCACGTACAGGCGGGTTCCATCCACGTAGGGACGGACCGCAACTGCCTCAACCGCACGCAGCAGGTCGTCGAAATCGTCCCCGGGATAGCGGGTGCGCAGCAGGTTGCCGAACTCCTCGCCGTACCCCGGCGTGCCCCGCGGATTAGCCAGCAGAACCAGGTAACCCTGCGCTGCAAAAACCTGCGCGCGGAGGTTGAATTCCGGCCCGTACATGCGCCGGGGGGCATCCGCGATGTCCAGCAGCAGCGGGTACTTGCGGGCCGCATCGAAGTCCGGGGGCTTCACCAGCCAAGCCTGGATCGTGCGCCCTTCGGAAGGAATTTCGACCTCCTCGACGGGCGCGATCTCCCGCTCCGCTTCGATGCGCTGGTTGGCCGCGCTCAACGTGACCGGCTGCGTCACGATGTCCACCGTGAGCGTATACACCTCGCCCATGGCGGCCGGCGTGGACCGGACGGTGGCGGCCCGCCCGTTGTCGGCCAGCGAAAAGCCGTGAAACCGTTCCGTTCCTTTCGTGACCTGGCGAGCGGTCCCCTCGTTGCGGGCGGCGAAAATGCGGCTGTTGCCGCGGTCCTGCGCAACAAAATAGACGGTGCGCGAATCCGGGCTCCATTGCGGGTCCTCGACGTCGCGGTCCAGTTGTCCGGCGAGTTCCCGGACGCGGCTGCCGTCGAAGTTCATCACGGAAAGACGTTGCACCGCATAGCTTTGCGGCTGCGGGTCGGCCGCTACGTAAGCGATCTTGCCCCCGTCCGGGGATACCAGGGCGGTGACATACCGCGCCGGCGCGGAGGTAATCGTGCGGACGGCGCCATCCGCCACGCGCACGGCGTCGATGCCGCCCGCTCGGGCAATCACGATGGTTTTCCCGTCCGGGGTCCAGGTGGGCTCACCGCGAATCTCCGCCGTGGCTGCGGAAAGCACCCGCGGCGCGGCACCCTGTACGCTCACCACGAAGAGGCGCTCGGGAGCCGGCGGCATCCGCAGGAATTCGAGAATTTCGGGCGGAGCCCAGGACGGAGCGGCACGCGGGACGGGGGACGGCGCCACGAACGCCAGCCGGTCTCCTTCCGGCGACCACGCCAGCGACCGCGGAGCCGTTTCGACGTCGAAGCCGGCTTCGGCGCCGCCGTTCACACCGCGGATGCGGATCTGGAACTTGCCGCTGCGGTCGGAAACCCACGCCACACGGGCGCTGTCCGGCGACCAGCGCGGCAACCGGTCGTTCCACCTGCCTTCGGTGAACGCCTTTCGCTCGCGGCCGTCGGCGGAGGACAGCCAGAGGTTCGAAAAGACCGTTTTCGACTCGCGGTCGTTCCAGCTTTCCACCCACGCCACCCAGGAACCGTCCGGGCTGATCCGCGGGTCGGAGACCGTGCGCCAGTTCCAGACATCCGCCGCGACGATGGGCGGCCGGGCGGCCAAGAGAGGTAAAGCGAACAGGCACAGCGCGATGCAGCGTCCCACGGCCTCTAGTCTCCCACAACCGGACCGGCTCCACCCACCGCCGTCGATGGGAAGCTCCCGGGTTAATTTAACTTATCCCTATCCTCTGATTACTATCGGAGTTTATGAGAGATTTCCTTCCATTAAACCCGATTTAGCCCGGCGATATGTCGAGTAAAATACTACCAGTACTATCCGTACCCGAAGCGCACAGACTGTGGCTTGTCTTTATTGCGGCAAAGAGATCGGCGCCTTTCGAATCCTCAGAGATGCGGAATTCTGCAGTTCCGTGCACCGCAAACAGTACGGCGATCGGCTCGGCAAGGCACTCCAAGATCTGGCAGCGCCGGAGCCGGCACCCACAAAAACGGCGGATTTTATCTACGAATTTCGACCGGTTTTGATCCAATCGCCTTACTATTCGAACCCGAATTACGAGCCGAGGACCGAATTCCCGCGGCTGGTCGAGCCTTGGCGTATGAGCCCCCATCCGGTTCTCGGTTCGACGTTCCGGCCCGGCGCTCTGGCCTGCCGCCCGGCAGCCAAAAGCCCGCTCCCCGTTGGCGCCGGAGAAACCGATCCGCTGGCACCCTCCCTGCGGCTGCGGCCGTTCCAGCCCCTGCCGGACCACGCCTCGCAAGCCGCCCCCGCGACTACGGCGGTATTTCGTGTCCACACTCTGGGAACGCATGCGCCGCGTTTCGGAGCCGAGTTGTCGCACGCCAACGCCAAGCTCCGTGTTCCGCAACTCGAGATCGGGGCCGATCCGGCGGGACTCGGCAGTTTCAGCGCATTGCCGGAACAGCCCGCGGCCGCCGTCCATCCGCAGCCGCGCGAAAGTGTTGTTCCCGCGGCATCCGCGCCGGACGCGTCCACAGCCGGGCTCACTGTGCGAATCGGCATGCTGGCGGCTTCGCCGGGCGCCGTAGTGCCGGTGGTGGCCGGATGGAAGCCGGCGGCTTCCGCCGAGCCGGCCGAGCGCATGGTACACGCGGTGACGGCGCTGGCTGCCGCTCCGCCGGTGGTCCGGACGCACGTCCTCGCTCCGGCCCTGAACTGCGTCTTCGCGCTGCGACTGGAGTTCGCGGACCGGATTCCGGCCCCCGGCGCCGAACCTGCCGAGCGCATGATGCACGCCGCGGCAGACCGCGGCCGTCGCTTCGTTCAAGCTGTCCGCCCGGTTGGGCGTCGCCGGCCTGACCGTGGTTTCCGGCGCGGAGATGGGGCGTGCGGAATGGGCCGCGGCGCTCGCCGCCGCACCCGCCGAACGGATGGTTTTCGCGGCGGTAAGTGCGGTTGCGAAACCGTTCGCCGGATCGCTGCGCCTGCCCGCCTTCGATTCCATCAGCGGCACAACGACCCTCGGCTCGGCCCCGGCGGTTCCCTCCCCGCGGGCGGAACCGGCGGCGCGCGAGGTGGTTCCGGCCGCCGCTCACGAGTTTGCGGTACCGGCGGCATTCGCGTCCCTGCCGGCCCTGCAGCTCGCGGCGGACGAGCCGGACGAGTTGTCGCCCGAGATGGAATTCGCGGTTCCGCCGCGGCTGGCGGAGGTCTGGTTGCCGTCTGCTGCCGCCGAAGCCGCCGAACGGATGGCCCGCGCGATCTGCACGGCGGCGGAAGTCGCCTTCCCGGTGCCGGTACAGCTCCCGTCGTTCAGGGTGCAGGGTGTGCGGAACGCCGGTATCGTTGCCGCCGACCTGCAACAGGGATTCAGCGCCGAACCCGCGGAAAGTATGGTTGTGGCCGCCGACGCGCTCGGCACGTTTGCGCCGTCACCGATTCCCGCGCTTGTGCTGCCGGCGTTGGGCAGGCTGGCGGACGTGCCGGTTCCATTCGTCCCGAGCATTCCGGCTACCGCCCGTCCGGAACCGGCAGAACCGGCCCTGGTGGACGCAGAGGCCCTTTGGCGCGAGCAGCGCGCGGCGTTTCCGTCGCGCACGGCGAGCCTGGGCCTGACGATTCCCGCACTGTCCGCGGCGAGTCCGGAGGTCGGCGGACGGGCCGGGGGGCCGCAGGCGGATGCGCTCGAGGCGATGCCGGCGCGAGATCGTTTCGAACCCGCGGCTCTGGCAAGTCCACACATGCTCGCCCTGCCGGTTTTGCGCGAATTCCCGGCTTCGGCCAATCCATGGATCGCAGAACCGGTGCAGGCGCCAGCCGCCGAAGCCGCCGAATCGCTGCCCCACGTTCCGCCATTCGTCGCCGTGCCGGCGATTCGCCCGGCAGCCCTGGCTATCCCGCCGATCCGGTCCCATGAGACACCGGAACTGGGCGCGGCGGAGTTCAACGCCCTGACGCCGGGCGCGGCGATTCCGCACTCGCCCGCGATTCGCCGGCTGCGGGCCGGGAGTTCGCCGATCTCCACGGTTACCCCGCGGGTATCCGGGCAGCCCGAACGCCCGCATCCCGCGATTCCGGCGCCCGGACTGGTTCATCTCGAGTTTTACTGCCAGCGGATTTCGGCGCGGCCGATGGCCCGGCTGACCTGGAGCGCCCCGGGAGCGGCTTCCGCAACCCCCCTTCCCTTCTCCCTGGCGCCCGCCAGGGAACGGGCGGAAGAGGTGCAGCCGCTCAAGCCCGAGGCTCGCGTAAAGGGGCAGATCGCGGAGATTCTGTCGCACCCCGAGGCAATTGCCCTCCGCGCTCGCAACCGCAAGCTCGGCCGGTACGGGAAGATCGCCGCCTGTCTGATGGTTGCGGGGTCACTGTGGCTCGGCGCCCGCGTGGTCAATTTCGGCCGGCCTTCCATTCAGGCTCCGGCCATAGCCGCTGTCGATGTCACCGCGCGCGGCCCTGCCGCCGCCGCTCCCGCCCGAAGCCAGGGCGGGGCGCTCGCTACCGTGCGCCGTGTGCTTGCAAGCCGGGCCGCGACGGAAGCCGCGGACAATTTCCGCGGCGGCATGGAAGCCTGGGGAGCCGAACCGAAGTCCTGGGCCAAGGGCTGGTCGCGGCACCCGGACGGCTATGTGCACCCCGGCGATCTGGCCTTGTTCCATCCTTCGCTCACCTACAAGGACTACCGCATGGAGTTCTACGGCCAAATCGAGCAGAAGAGCATGGACTGGGTGGTGCGCGCCAGCGACAAAGAAAACTACTACGCGATGAAGTTCAAGGTGGTCGCCCCGGGCATTCGGCCGGTGATCGCCATGGTGCATTATCCGGTAGTCGGCGGCAAGGCCGGCCACCGGGTGGAAACGCCGTTGAACGTCATGATTCACAACAACCGGCCGTATCACGTGACGGTGGACGTCAAGGGCAGCCGCTACACCGCTTCGATCGAGGGTGAGCCGGTGGAAAGCTGGACGGACAACACCCTGCTGGCCGGCGGAGTCGGTTTCTTCAGCGAAGCCGGAGAGCGAGCCCGGGTGTACTGGATGCGGGTTTCGAAGAACCAGGATTGGATCGGCCGCGTCTGCGCTTTCATTTCGGGAACGCCGGATGACGGCCCCAAAACGATCGCCGAGTTCTGGCCGCCCGCGTTTCCGACCGACGTGCCGGCGCCGGAGCGGCGGCAGCGCAATCCCGAAATGCTCTTCGGAGCCGTGGTGCTGGGCGGATTGCCCGGCCGGTTCCGGCAAGTCAGTTCGAATTTGAGGAGAGTCCGCTTATGTCGTTCCTGAATACATCCGAATCCGGCGCGAGCCAGGCATTGCCGCCCGGAGTTACTCCGATCACGGAATTGCGCCAGCAAAAGCGCGTCAGCAAGACGCTCTCTAAAGCCGTATCCCTGCACCTGGAAGGCAAGCTGGAGAGCGCCGCGCGCCTGCTCGTAAAAGCCCTCGAATCCGGCGAGAAGGAAGCAGGCATCTATTCGGCGCTGGGCCATATCCAATACGAAATGCGGGACTATTCCGCCGCCGTCCGCACCTATGAGCAACTGGTTGAACTGGATGCACTCCATCGCACCGCCTGGTTCAACCTGGGCGTCTGCCAGGGGCACCAGCAGGATTGGAAAAACGCCGCGGAGGCGTTCAGAAACGCGCTCGAAGTGGATCCGGGCCGGTCCGACGCGCTGGTTGGACTCGGCATCGCCCTGATTCACCTCGGAAAACCCGCCGAAGCCCAGGAACCGCTGGAACGCTATCTCGCGCTATTTCCCGACGATCAGCAGGCCCTGTTCGGCAAGGCCGTCCTTCTGCAACAGACCGGGAAACATGCCGAGGCGGTGGAACACTACCGCAAGGTGCTCGCGCGCAATCCCCGGTGCGAAGAGGCGCTGTCGAACCTGGTGGCCGTGTTCCTCGAGAAAAAGGACCCCGAGTCCGTGCGCCGGTACGCCGAAATGCTGGTGGAACTGCAGCCGGATTCGCCGGTCGCGATGGAAGCGCTGGCGTCGCTGGCCTTCACCGACGGCGACTACCTCACCGCCGCGCGTTACTGCCGCAACCTCACCGAACAATCGCCGGATCGCTTCGAAAGCTGGTTCAACCTGGGCGTGGCGTACCACAAGATGGGAAACCATGCCAAAGCGGCACAGGCCTACCAGCAGGCCGGCAGCATCCAACCGAACTCCTCGCAGACATTCCTGAATCTGGGGGTGGCACACCAGGAATTGAGCGACCTGCCCTCGGCACGCACGGCTTACGAACGCGCGCTCGAAATCGACGCCAACCAGCCCGACGTGCTTTGGAACCTGGCTTTGGTGCTCGAACAACAGGGTGAACGGGGCCGCGCCGAACGCCTCTACATGATGGTCCCGGAAGGGGCTTTCGAGTGGTGCGACGCGCAGTTCCGGCTCGGCTACCTGAGGCTCATGCGCGCCGAATACGCCGAGAGCGCCGACGCCTTCCAGAACTGTGTGGCGCGCCGTCCGGACTGGCCCGAAGCCCACCTGAATGCGGGAATTGCCTATGCCCGCTCCGGCAATCCGGATGCTGGGCGCCGGTCCTTCGAGGAGGCGCTGATCCTGCGGCCGGATTCCTCCGACGCGGTTCGCGGCCTGGCGGCGCTGGCTCTCGAGCAGCAGAACTACGAAGAGGCGTACCAGTTGCACCGGCGCCTCATCGACCTCGGCGAGAAGGGTCCCGAACTCTACTACAACGCCGGACTCATCTGCCAGAAGCGCGGCCAGCCGGCCGATGCCGTGCTCCTCTACCAGCAGGCCCTGCACGAGGACCCGCAATTCGCAGAGGCCCTGCTCAACATGGGGCACGCCCAGATGGCGATGGGGCAGGAAGAGGAGGCGCGCTCATCCTGGCGCAAGGCCATTCGCGAAAAAGCCGAGCTCGCGCAATTGTATTTCGAGCCGCCCACGCAGTAAACGTTCGCCGCGCCGCCCTTACAGGTGCACAATGCCGCGCTGGATGGCGGCGGTAGCGGCCTGTGTGCGGTCCTGCACCCCGAGCTTGCTGAGGATGTTTTTTACGTGATTCTTCACGGTGTGCTCGGCGATGCTCAACGAATAGGCGATCTGCTTGTTGGCCAATCCTTGCACGATAAGCTGCAGCACCTGGATTTCGCGCGCGCTCAAATCGGAGCGTGAGGTCTGCGCGGCAAGCGCCGCCGCGACGGAGGCCGGCAGGTAGCTGTTGCCGGCGTACACGGCCCGGATCGCTTTCAGCAACTCGTCGTGGAGCACGTCCTTGGTCAGGTAGGCCTGGACGCCGGCGGCGAGGGCCCGCCGGATATCTTCATCGCCTCCGTAGGTGGTGAGGGCGATCATGCGCGCTTTGGAAAATTCGGCGCGGATGCGGGTAGCCGCTTCGACGCCGCTCATGCCGGGCATGCGCATATCGAGCAGCGCCACATCGGGCAGATGCTCGCGATACATTTCGACCGCCTGCAAGCCGTTGGAGGCTTCGGCAACCACCACCATATCGGGCTGAAGGTTGACGATGGTCATCACGCCAACCCGCGCCACCAGGTGATCTTCGGCAACCAGAATTCGGATTGGTTCACTCACGGCAAAGGCACCCTCACCTCGACCTCGGTTCCTTCTCCCGGATGGCTGTCCAGAAACAGTTCGCCGCCCAGGCGCTCGGCGCGCTCACGCATTCCGAGCAGCCCGAAATGGCCGCCGAGAGCGGCGAAGGCCCCGGAGGGTTCGAAACCGCGGCCATCGTCCTTGACCCGCAGATACAACTTGCGCGCTTCGGTGTGCAACTTGATCCAGATGCGCCGCGCGCCCGCGTGCTTGACCACGTTGGTAACCGCCTCCTGCGCGATACGGAGCAGGTGCTGCTCCATCTCTTCGGGCAGGTGGCCCGGCTCGCCGGTCACGGCAACGTCCACAGTCACGCCCGAACCTGCCGTCCAGACGCGGGTTCCGGAGGCGAGGGCCGCGGGCAGCGCCTGGCCGTCGAGCGCGGACGCGCGCAAGTCCATAACGCTGCGTCGCGCCTCGGTAAGGCTATGGCGCGCCATTTTCCGCGCCAGGTCCAGGTATTTGCGCGCGGCGGAGGTCTCATCGGGGAGGCACATGGCGACGGCATCGAGCTGCGAGGAGATGCCGACGAAGCCCTGGGCCAGAGTGTCGTGGATCTCGCGGGCCAGGCGCGCGCGCTCTTCCAGCACCAGGGCGAAGCGGCTGCGAATCTGGCTGAGCCGGAAGCGGATGGCGGCCCACACCATAGCCAGGAAAGCGACCACGGCGAACAGACGGAACCACACCGTCTCGTAATAACGCGGCATCACGTCGAAAGCGTACGCGCGTTCGCTGGATGGCCCTCCGGGGACTTCGGCGCGCACCGAGAAAACATAGCGGCCGTGATCGAGACTGTTGTAGTTGATGGTCCGGCGCGTGCCCGCATCTACCCAGTCACGGTCCACGCCGGTGAGTTTATAAGAGTAGCGGACGCGTTCGGGAGCGCTCAGGAATATGGCGGCGTAGCGAAACTGAATGCGGGTGCTGTTGGCTTCCAGGCGGCCGGTACGCGCCAGGTCGACTGGCTCTCCGTCCACCGTAGCTTCCACGAGTTGGACGGGCGGAGCGGTGAGAGCCCGCTTGCGCGCGCGGGGATCCCACACCGCCAGACCGCGGCTGGTGGTGAACCAGATCCGGCCGTCGCGGGTGGAGTGGCCGCCGCCCCCGATGGGATAGCTGGGAGCGCATTGGGCGCTGCGCAGTCCGTCGGCGACTCCGTAGTTGACCGGCGCCAGGCGTGTACGGCGTTTGTTCGAGAAGTCCCGAAGCTGCCGCTTGGAGACGCGGCAGATTCCGCGCGTAGTACTGAGCCAGAGGGATTCGCCGTCGTCCGCCACATCGGCGATGTTGTCGCTGAGCAGGCCGTCATGCGCGGAATAGGTGTGGAACACGCCGTCGCGGTAAGAGGCGAGGCCGCCTCCGAAAGTGCCGATCCACAAGGTGCCGTCCGCATCCTGGTAAATGGACCGGATCTGATCGTTCGGCAGTCCCTCGGACGTGGTGAACTGCCGCACGTCGGGACCCTGGACGCGCCACAGCCCGCGGCCGAAGGTTCCGGCCCAGATGGCGCCGTCGCGGGCCTCACACAACGTCACGATGGCGTTGACCAGAAGCGGACCGGCAGGAACGATCTTTCGCGTGGAAGCGCCGGTCTTTTCGAGCAATCCGCCGGCGGTAGCCATCCAGACGTTTCCGGCCGAATCCTCGAGCACGTCGAAAACGTTGACGCGCCCGAGCGGATCGGGGGGCACGAACACGCTGAACCGGCCCTCGTGCAGACGGGCCATACCGTTGCGCGCGGCAATGAGGAGGTCGCCGTTGGGTGCCTGGCGGATGGCGAAGATCTCGTCGTTCGGGAGGCCGTCATGGGTGGTATAACGGCGGCATTCGCTGCCGGCAAAAAGCACCAGGCCGCTATCGTGGAAGCCGATCCAGATGCGGCCGTCGCGGTCCTGAAAGACGGCGTTGGCTTCGTCGCTCGGCAGCCCTTCGCTTTGGCCATAGGCGATGAAGGTGGCCTCCCGAAAACGGCTTAAACCGCTGTTGGCGCCAACCCACAGGTTGCCGTCGCGATCTTCGAAAATGCAGCGCACCAGTTCGCGGTTATTGTGCTGGTCCTCGGGCGGCGTGACGAACCGGCCGTTTTCGAGGCGCGCGATACCTGCATTGGTCCCCACCCACAGGTTGCCGTCGCGATCCACCCAAAGGGCGCGCACGAACAGGTCGGGCAGTCCGTGGCGGGTGTCGTAGCGGCGCAGGGCTCCGCCGGGCGTGCGTTCGAGCAGGCCCCGGTTGCCGCCGAACCACATGTTGCCGGCGGCGTCCTCCACCATGCTGCTGACGATCAGGCCGTTGAGCGTTCGCTCATCCAGGACGGTGACTACCCTGCCGTCCTCGATTTTGCCCACCGCGCCCAGTCCCGCAACCCACAGCGTGTGGTTCCGATCCTCACGGACGACGCGCGCCGAGGCCATCGGCAAATCTTCCCCCGGCTCCATGATGCGAAAGGCGCCGTCTTGAAAGCGGCACAGGCTCACGCCGGCTACGATCCAGAGCGCGCCGTTGCTATCCTCCTCGAGATCGGTGATGGCATCGTCCGGCAGTCCGTCCTTGACACGGAAGGTTCGGAAGCGCTGGTCCCGAAGCTGCACCAGCCCGTTGGGCGTGCCGATCCACAGCGAGCCGTCTTTACCGGGAGCGAGTGCGGTGATCGAGTCGGCGGGCAGGTCGCCTTTCGCCTTGTTATAGACGCGGAACTCGTAACCGTCGAAGCGGGCCAAACCTTCATCCGTGCCGAGCCACAGGTACCCATCCGAGGTCTGGGCGATGGCGCGGATGGTGTCCTGGGGCAGTCCGTGTTCCTGGGTCCAGTTCGTGCGGGAATATTGGGTGAGGCTCTTGCGGGGATCGAGCGCGCGGGACGGCGCGCACAATGCGAGGAGGCAGGCCACGGCCAGAAGCAATTTCCGGGTCACGGTCGCTTTCAGTATAAGCCCTGAGACTCCAGAAATTGCCGCATGTGCCGGTAGTGGCTGCCTTTCCAGAAAATGCGGCCGCAGCCTGGGCATTCGAGGAAGTCGTCGAACAGGGCCGCGGTGCGAGCAGGCAGGCGTTGCCGCACATCTTCTTTGGACCGCGGCTCGAGCATGCCGTTGCAGCGCGAGCAGCGGCAGAAGGGCTTGACGAGCCTCTGCAAATGAAACCGCCGTATGACTTCGGCGAACTGGCGGCGCGCGTCGGTTTCGCGCACGAAGTAACCGTGGGTCACTTCGCCGCGCTTCAGCAGGCCGACGTCGCGCGTGAGCAGGACGCGCCCGGTGGTGCGGGAGGTGGCGGCGAGATCTTCGTCGGTATAGCAGTTGCGGTAGAGCGTGTCGAATCCCGCGACGCGCAGGTAGGTGGCGAGCCGGCCGAGGTGAACGTCGAGAACGAATTTCGGATCGCGCAGGGGCTCGGGGCGGATGCGGGTCACGCCGGCGAGGTCGAACGCTTCGAAAACGGGATAGACGCTGACGCGATCGCCACCGGCGAGGCGACGCGAGGGTTCGGCTGAAACGCCGTCGATCAGGATGAGGTCCACCTCGGTGTGCGGCACACCGAGCGATTCGATGCGGTCCATCACTGTTGCGCCTTCGAGAAAGCGGTGCGCGAACTCGATGCCGCGGCGGCCGGCCGGAAGAAAATCGTTCAGCTCCGCGTAGAAACGAAAGTGCGCCTCCGCCATGGCCCCCCTCAGACGATCATAGCGGGAGGGCGGCGTTGCCGGCTAGCGGATCTCTTCGGGCGTCACCGCGGCGCGGCTGTTGGCGCCGGCGAACTTGACATAGGCGACGATGTCCGCCATCTGCTCGTCGGTGAAGTTGTGGGCAGCCGGCGGGTGCTTCCAGCTTTGATTGGAAGAGAGGGTCACATCCTCTTTGGCAACCTTGTGGGCTTCGGGCGGGTTCTTCGAGAGATCCCAAACCGTCAGCGTGGTGCCGTCCCCCTTGTCCACGTAAGCGGGGAAGGACTCTCCCGTTTTCAGTTTGGCAGCCTGGACGTATTGGGTCACGGTGGAGCGTATCGCCATGGCAATGCCTTTGGCGCTGAGCCGGGCGATATCGCGGAGGTCGGGACCGACCGCCGTGCCTTTTCCTTTCAAAGCGTGACAGGAGGCACACCCGGCAGCCGGATCCATAAACAGCGCTTCGCCACGTTCGATTTGAGAAGGCGCCGCGGTTTGCGCCATGAGGAGAAGAAGCCAGATCGTCATTCCAAGCTCCGTTCCGGATTATTGAGTCCGGATTCAGCATAACCCCCGGCACACCGCGACGCAAGGCTGGCGAAGCGCCAGTGCTGGCGAGCGTCAGTGGACCCGGACGCACAGAGCGCTTGCTAACCTTGCGGAGGACATCGCGTCTATGCAATAGCGCCATGAGCAAGAGGGGACGGCGCTTCAAAAAAAGGGTGGGCCGATGGCCGGGAGAGAGGAACGGCGGCAGCCGATTTCGATGCCGCCAGCATCCGATCGCGAAGATCAGTTGCCGGCGGCGTGGCAGGAATTGATTCGCTACTGCCGGGAGCTGAAGTTTGGAGAAATCGAGCGGTTGAGCATTCAGGACGGGGTGCCTGTGCTGGCTGAAGTGACGCGCCGGAAGGTGAGATTCAGCCGGGAGCGATAACAAGGCGCTTCCGCAGCAAACACTCCACAGGGACTGCGCGGCTGACCAAAACAATTGGAGGCCGCCGCCGGCTAACTACCGGCGGCGGCCTTTTGCTTTTTCCGGAGTGCGACATATGAGACGAGCGTTGGTAGTGTGCGTTGTGGCAGGGACCTGGGCGATGTCGGGGCTGGCTCAGGAAGCGGAGTGGCAACGGCTCGCACAACAGGGGGTGGAGGCGGAACGTACCGGGAATTTTCAGGCGGCGCGGGATGCATTTCTGCAGGCAGCTCGAGCCGCCGAAGCCGGTCCGCCGACCTTGGACCTGGGCTCCATCTACAACGCTCTGGCCATCGTCTGCAAAGACCTGGGACAGTTTCCGCAGGCGATCCACCAATACCGGCGGTCGCTGGCGGTGATCGAGAAGGTGCAAGGCAAGAACAACGAGGAGTACGCCGTCGTGCTGGCCAACTTAGGAACCGATTTGGCCGAAGAGGGACGGCAGGTGAAAGCGGCGGAGGGGATGATTCGTGAGGCGATCGGCATCTACAAGTCCCTGCCCGCGGTACCGGAGCAGCGGCTGGCGTCCGCCCGCAATTCGCTCGGTGAACTGCTGCTGCACTCGAGCCGCCTGTCCGAGGCCGAGGTGCTGCTGAAGCAGGCGATGGAGGCTTTCGCCAAGGATCCGAACGAGAGTGGCAAACTGGGGGCGGCCGTCAACAACCTGGCCGGGGTCCGGCGCGCGCAGGGACGAGAGCAGGAGGCCATCGACCTGCTGCTCCGAGGCGTTCGCCTGATGGAAGACGAGACGGGGCCCGATCATCCGCGGCTGATCCGTCCGCTCAACAACCTGGGTACGACTTACGATTTGATGGGCAAGCCGGAAACGGCCGCGCCCTTCTTCGAACGGGCCCTGGCTATCGCCGAAAAGAGACTCGGGACCGAGCATCCTCTGTATGCACAGGTACTGCTGAACTATTCGGATTGCATCAAGGCCCAGGGCGACAAGCGGCGCGCCAAGACATTGGCAGCGGAAGCTCGCAGGGTGCTGGACGACCACAATCTGGCGAGCGGCCGCGGCATGACCGTGGACGTCTCCTCCTTCCGCTGATTCGATCGGGTAACGGACGGAGGAAGACACAACCGCGGCGTGGTGTTTCTGTACAATATCCGTAGTGCCGCTTGTACCTCCCTACATCGAGTCGCTCCGCCCCTACGAAGCGGGCCGCACTGTGGAATCGGTCCGGCAAGAGTACCACCTGGAGCGGATCGCCAAGCTCGCGTCGAATGAAAACCCTTCAGGGGCTTCGCCGAAGGCTGTGGAGGCCATGACGCGCACGCTGGGCGGGCTGCACCTGTACCCGAATGGCGGACTGCAACTGCGCGAGGTGCTGGCGGCGGAGTTCGAACTGAAGGTGGAGAACGTGATCGCCGGCAGCGGGTCGGAAGGGATCATGTCGAACATCATCCGCGCCTTCCTCTGCGACGAGGACGAGGTGCTCACCACGGAGGCCGCGTTCATCGGTTTTCAGGTGCTGGCGCGGTCCCGCGGGGTGAAGTACCGCACGGTGCCCTACCGCGACTGGCATTACGACCTACCGGCGCTGGCCGGGGCAATCAACGAAAACACCAAAATCATTTATCTCGCGAATCCCAACAATCCCACGGGGACGATCTTCAGCAAGCAGCAGTTCGACGCTTTCTACAAGCACGTACCCGAGCGCGTGCTGATCATCCTGGACGAGGCTTACTTCGAGTACGCCAAGGACAACCCGAAGTATCCGGACTCGATGCACTACCGCTACGACAACGTGATCACGCTGCGCACGTTTTCCAAGATCTACGGCCTGGCGGGGGCGCGTATCGGGTACGGCTTCGCGCACGAGGAACTGATTCGCAACCTGCTCAAGGTGAAGCTGCCGTTCGAACCCTCGACGCCCGCGCAGGCGGCGGGAATCGCCGCGCTGGCAGATAAGGAATTTCTGCACCGGTCGCTCGAGCTGAACGCGCGGGGACTGCGGTATCTGGCCGAAGGGCTGGCCGGGGCGGGCTTTACGGTGGTGCCGTCGGAAGCGAATTTCGTGATGGTGGTGCTGCCATCCGAACGGGAGGCCGGCCGGATTTTCGAGGAGACGCTGAAAATGGGGGTGGTGGTGCGGCCGCTGAAGGCTTTCGGACTGCCAGCGTGCATTCGCATCTCCACCGGAACGGATGAAGACAACCAGATGTGTGTGGAGGCAATGAGGAGAACCTATGCCGGAAACCATGGAACGAACGGCGCCGGTTGAGCGCGACTTCCTGCCGTTGAACGGCACCGATTATGTCGAATTCTGGGTGGGCAACGCGCGCCAGGCGGCACATTTCTACCGCACCGCGTTCGGCTTCGAACTGGCCGCCTACCGGGGGCCGGAGACCGGCACGCGCGACCGGGCGTCCTATCTGCTGACGCAGAACAAGATCCGGTTCGTGCTGACCACCGCGCTGCATCCCGATCACCCGATTCAGGACCACGTCCGGGAGCACGGCGATGGGGTGCGAGACATCGCGCTGTGGGTGGACGATGCGGAGGCGGCGTGGTCGGCGACGGTGGAGCGGGGCGCCCGCAGCGTGCGGCCGCCGGAGACCCTGTCGGATGAAAGCGGCGAGGTACGGCTTTCTGCGATTGCGACCTACGGGGACACCATCCACACCTTCGTGGAGCGGGGAAAATACCGGGGGGTGTTTCTACCCGGCTTCGAGCCGGTGGCGCGCCCCGACCCGCTGGCCCGTCCCGTGGGACTGCAATATGTGGATCACATGGTGGGGAACGTCGGCTGGGGCGAGATGAACCGGTGGGTGGATTTCTACCGGGACGTCATGGGCTTCCGGATGTTCAAGCATTTCGACGATAAGGACATTTCGACGGAATACTCGGCGCTGATGTCGAAGGTGATGTCGAATGGCAACGAACGGGTGAAATTCCCGATCAACGAACCGGCGGAGGGCAAGCGCAAGTCGCAGATCGAGGAATACCTGGAGTTCTACCACGGGCCGGGTGTGCAGCATATTGCGATGGCGACGCCGGACATCATTGCCACGGTGGGGGCATTGCGGCAGCAGGGCGTGGATTTTCTGCGCGTGCCGGGAACGTATTACGACGATTTGGCGGCGAGGGTGGGGCCGATCGACGAGCCCATGGGGGCCCTGCGCGAGTTGGGGATCCTGGTGGACCGCGACGACGAGGGTTACATGCTCCAGATCTTCACGCGTCCGGTGGAAGACCGTCCGACGGTGTTTTACGAGATCATCCAGCGGAAGGGCAGCCGGAGCTTCGGGAAGGGAAATTTCAAGGCGCTTTTCGAAGCGATCGAGCGGGAGCAGGAGCGGCGGGGAAACCTGTAGATAGCCTGTTATGACTGAAGTCGGGGGACCTCCGATTGTGATGTTCCCCCTCATTCCCTTCCCACCTTCGGTCCTCTTCTCCCACCAGCCCCGCTATCCTGAAGTTCAGGAGGGATTTATGTATCCGCTCAAGAAAGGCAGGTTCGCCTCCCAGGCGCACGTGGGGCTCCCTGAGGGTACCTTCGAGGAAGAACACGGGCGAAAGGGCTTTTTCGGCAAGAGCGCGCACCTCTATCACGCACATCCGCCAACCGGCTGGACGCGTTTCGAAGGCAAACTCCGTCCGCATCTTTTTGACCTGAACCGGCTGGCGCCCAGCGACTGTTCCGACCCGCAGGGCGCTCCTGTAGCCTTTCTGGGCAACCAGGACGTGATGTTGTCCGTTTCCCGCAGAAGCCGGCCGATGCCTTTCTACTACCGCAATGCCGACGGGGACGAGCTACTGTTCGTGCATCGCGGCGCCGGCACCATCGAAACGGATTTCGGGCCGCTGCGCTTCGAAAAGGGCGACTACCTGGTGATCCCGCGAGCGGTGACCTACCGATTGATGCCAGAAACGGAAGACAATTTCTTCCTCATCGTCCAGTCGAGAAGTGAGTTCAACCAGCCGGAGAAAGGGCTGATCGGGCAGCATGCGCTTTACGACCCGGGGATGATCACGACCCCGGAGCCCGCGCCCCGGTTGGACGACGACGGCGAGTGGGAAGTCCGGATCAAGGTAGACGACGAGATTTCCAAAGTCTTCTACCCGTTCAATCCGATGGACGTGGTGGGCTGGAAGGGCGATCTGACAGTCTGGAAGATTAACATCCGCGACATACGGCCGATCATGAGCCCGCGCGCGCACCTGCCTCCCAGTGCCCATACCACGTTTCTGACAGAAGGCGCGGTGGTCTGCACCTTCCTGCCCCGGCCGCTCGAACAGGACCCGGAGGCGCTGCGGGTGCCGTTCTTCCACCGCAACACCGACTACGACGAGTTTCTGTTTTATCACGACGGCGACTTTTTCAGCCGGGACAACGTGAAGGCCGGCTACGCCACGTTGCATCCGCGCGGCATCCATCACGGGCCGCATCCAAAAGCGCTGGCGAACCAGCACAAGAAAACGGAAACGGACGAATGCGCGGTGATGCTGGACGGCTTGAACCCGATCCATGTGCTACCCGCAGGGGAACAAGTGGAGTGGCAGGAATACTGGGCGAGCTGGAAGGAAGCCAAATAAATAACGGCCGGCTTGCCCCCGGGTCCGTGTGGGGGCCGCGCCGGATGCCATGCCCGACAAAGGGTTTTACAGCATCACGGAGACGGACATCGATCCGACGTTGCCGGCGGCATCCCAGGCCTTCACGGTGATTGTGTGGCTGCCGGAGGCTGCTTTCCTGACATTCCAGTTGTAAGAGAAGGAAGATGCGGCGCCTTCGTCAGACCTGCGCGTTGTCGATAAAGACGGATACCTGCGCGATCCCGATGTTGTCCTCGGCGGTGCCGGCGATGGGAACGACGTTCTTCCTTTGAGCGCCGCCCGTGGGCAAGGTGATGCGGACTGTGGGGGCGGTGGTGTCCGCTGGTACGGGCAAGACCGGCACAGTCACCGCGACGCTCGAGTAACCCACGCCGCCTGCCGTGTCCGTGGCTTTCACCTTCAGGACATGAGGTCCCGAGGCGACGCTGGAAGTGCTCCACGGCAGGGAGAAGTTGCTCGAGGTGGTGTTACTGACGGACTGGTCGTCGCAGAACAGCTCGACCTGGCGATATTGCCGGTCGCCGAGCCGGAGACCATGACATCGCCGGTAACGGTGGAGTTGGATGTAGGACTGACGATCGACGCCGCGGGAGCGGTAATCACGGTCGAACCGGCGGCCGCCACGGTCTTGGCGGCATTCACCTGGCCCCAGCCGAAATACTGATCGTAGCCGGCGGCACCGAGGTCGTCCGTGTTGCGCTGCAACAGGTCCACCAGGCCGGCTGGCGAGAGATCGGGCCGCAGCGAGAGCGCCAGGGCGGCCACACCGGCCGCGATGGGAGACGAGAACGACGTGCCGTACCAGTAACCGAAGCCGCCGCCCCGGGTGGTGGTCAGGATGTTGTTTCCCGGCGCGGACAGGTCGATCGTGCTGCCGTAGTTGGAAAAGGAGGCGAACACACCGTTCTTGTCGGTTGCGCTCACTGAAACCGCGTGGTTGCAGGCGGCGGGATAGTAAGGGCGCGGACGTGCGGTTGTTCATGGCGGCGGCGAAGACCACGGCGCCTTTGTTCCAGGCATAGTCCACCGCGCTTTGCAGGGTACTGGAGGCGCTGGAACCGCCGATGCTCACGTTGATAATGCGGGCGCCCCGGTCGGCGGCGTATATGATTCCGGAAGCAATATTGGAATAGCTGGCATAGTCGCTCGAGTCCAGTACCAGCACCGGCAGAAGGGGGTTTTGCCAGGTCACGCCGGCCACACCGTACGCGTTGTTCGTGGCGGCGGCTATGGTTCCCGCCGACGGCCGTGCCGTGACCGAGAACGTCGCTGCGTGTTCGTATTCCTGTTGACGAAGTTGTAGCCGGCCACGACACGGCCCGCCAGGTCCGGATGCGAGGCATCGATGCCTGAATCAACCACGGCGATCAACTGTCCCGGGTTCCCGGTGGTGTTGTCCCAGGCCGCGGCAGCCTGGATCGCGGCCAGGTGCCACTGACTGGTAAAAGACGTATCGCTGGGTGTGGCCGCTCCCTGAGCATAGCCGTCACGCTCCACCACGGAAAACAGGCCGGTATCGCGCAACTGCTGCATGATCGCCTCGGCTTGGGCCTCCGGCACGCGCAGGACGCTGTGGCGGGTCTGGTTCAGCCGGGTCAGCAGACGGGCGTTGCCGCGTCCCAGGGCGAGTTGGACCGCATCCGGGTCGGCGCCGCGCCGCTCCTGGACGATAATCTGTCCAGGGACATGGGCGAACTGCTTGGATTGCTGTGCGGGCGCGACGGCCGCGACAACGCAGGAACGCAATTGCAAGGGCCTTTAATTTTCATGGCGCTAGTCCCAATCGTACGGACCACGAATGTGCGCGTAAATACATCGTTGGTGATAGAGCGGTTTTAGACCTCACTTGGGAGGTTTGCCTCCAGACGCATCCAACCCGTGACTGTGATGAATTTACTGGATCGATCGCCGGGTTCAGGAAGTTGTAATCTGGTTGGCGGACCGGCGAGCCAATTCAATCATGGAAAAGACTTTTCTCGAGCAGGCGATTGCCATGGCGCGCGACAACGTGCTGCGCGAGGGTGGACCGTTCGCGGCATTGGTGGTGAAGGACGCAATTGTGATCGCCTCCGGTGCGAACCAGGTAGCGCGCACGAACGATCCCACGGCACACGCGGAGATCGTGGCGATTCGCGAGGCTTGCCGGGTACTTGGCGATTTTCAGCTTCGCGGCTGCGAGGTGTACTGCTCGTGCGAGCCGTGTCCGATGTGCCTGGGGGCGATTTTCTGGGCGCGGCCGTCGATCGTCTATTTCGCGGCGACCCGGGACGATGCTGCCGAGGCGGGCTTTGACGATTCGCTGATTTACCGGCAAATCGAGGTGGCGCCGGAGGCGCGCGCGATTCCGATGCGGCGGGTGCCCCATATTGACGCGCAGACGCCGTTCGAAGCGTGGCGCAAGAACACCGGCAAAACGGAATACTGAAAAGCAAAAGGGCCGTCCGCGAGAATCGCGGACGGCCCTTTTGGTTACGAGGCTAAGATGTTGCGCTTCTGAATTAGAACTGGAAGCGCAGGCTCATCGCCATCTGACGAGGACTACGGGCGCTGGTGTAGCGTCCGAATTGAGAGTTGCTCTGCACCAGGCTGCCCGTTCCAGCGATCCACTTCTGGTAAGAACCGAGATCGTACTGGAGGGTGTTGTTGATGCCGCTGAACTGGGTGTGGTTCGGCAGGTTATACATCTCCGCGCGGAAGGTCAACATGCGGCGTTCGCCGCCGAGCGGGATGTTCTTGGCGAGGGTCAGGTCCCAGTTGTTCATCCAGATCGGAACCGACATGGTGCTGCCGGAGCCGGCGTTGCCGAAGCAATCGAGCGTCTGGCGGGTCTGGCTGCACGCCACCGGAAGCTGGAACGCGCTGGCATCGATGTTGTGGTCGAACGTGGGGTTCGCCATGGTCGGATTGCCAATCACGAACAGCCGCGCGCCTTCCGCCGAACCGGTCCAGTTCGGGGCGGGGTTGCTGCTGCTGGTTCCCGTGAGGGAGACGCCGGGGACGCCGTACATCCCGTTGCTCTGCCATGACGTGATACCAGAAACGGTCCAGTTGTCCGTCACCCAGCCGAGCGGCTTCTTGTTGAACTTCTTGCCGAGGCCGGGGATGTCGTAAACGTAGTTGGCGACGAGCACGTGCGGGGCGCCGCTGAAGGTCGGCCCGTAGAACCGGTATTTGAAGTAGGACTCTGTCGGGTAAACAGAGTTGCCGGTGTACATCATGGTCTTCGACCAGGTATACGCCACACCGTAGGAGAGCCCGTGGCGGTTTGCGCGCCGGATGGAAACCTGGAGGGAGTGATAGTTGCTGCTCCCGCGGAAGCTTCCTACCCAGACGTTGCCCAGTCCCATCATCGGACGGTAGTAGTTGTCGTTCAGGTTCCTGCCGGACGCGTTGCTGTACAGGTTGCCGGTCCAGGGGCTGTAGTTCGCCGGGTCGTATTGCGAGTACATACCGACGGCGTTCACAAACTGCTGTCCGACGCCGCCGGTGCTCGATCCCGAAGTCTGGATCATGTGGCGGTGGAGCGAGAGCACATAGGAAGCGTCCACGATCGTGCCGAAGCCGACCGACTGCTGGATGCCGAAGCTGCCGTTCATTACGGTCTCGAGCGGTTGCTTGCCGGTGGTGCCGCCATTGCCGATCGGCGAAACCGCCGCGCTGTTGGCGAAGTTCGGAACGGTGCCGATCTGGGAGTAGTAAATGGTCCGGTTATAGGCGATGGGCGGTGCGCCGCCGAAGCCCATGATGATGTTGCCGTCGCCGCGGTTGTAGAAGGTTCCAAAACCGGTACGAATGGCCGTCTTGCCGGTACCGAACACGTCCCAGGCGAGACCAACACGAAACGCCGGCTGGAGGGCCGGAACGGTGAACAGGGTTTTCGGCACGCGCGGATCGGTGCCGTCTGCCACGACCATGCCGTTGAAGTAGTTCGGCTGCTTGGAATACCCGCCCACCGAGTACGGCACGAAGGTGCCGACCAGGGCCGGATAGGTGGTGTAGCCGGTAACCGGATCCAGGGCGATCTGGTTGGCTGACGAGCAGGCCGCGCCAGCGGCCGGAGCGGTCTTGCAGGAGGGATAGTACAGGCGAGGCACGACAGAGGAATCGTACGCATCTTGCAGGAACACGGCCGAGTTGTCGTTCAGGTTTTCCTGCGACGGCGAGTGGTAGAACCGGGCGCCGATATCCAGCGTCAGCCGGCGGTTGACCCTCCAGCTATCCTGGAGATAGAACTCGATGTTGGTGAACCAGTAATCGCCGATCACGCGCTTGCCTTCCGCATAGTTCTGGAAGTTGCCCATCAACGCGTTGGCATAGCCGTTATTGCTGTCTGTCGGCATGGAAGAACTGCTGTTGAACGTGTAGTAGCCGAGATAGCTGCCCGTGCCGGCCTGCTGCACCTTGCCGGTCCGCTCATACGCCAGACCCGCCTTGAAGCTGTGCGCTCCGCGGATGTAGCTGAAGTTATCGTTGAAGCTGTAAATGTCGTTGTAGTTGGTGTAGGGCCGGTTGGGGTTGAAGGAAACCTGGCCTACCGTAGAACCGCCGCCGAACGACATGCCGGGCGCCCAAACTGCAAAGTTCTGGTTGCCGGGCGTCAGGTTGGGCCGCTTCAGGTTGTTGTCTTCGGTGAAGCTCTTATCGTTCTCGTCGAACCAGTGCGGCGGGTTGCCGACATTGGCGCGATTGAGCTGCTCGGGATCGTGCGGGTACCAGCTCCAGGTGTTGTAGCTCTTGCCGAAGTTGAATTCGTTCACCGAGGTCGGGCTGAGGGTGTAAGTGATGCCGATACCGTAGCCATGTCCCGGATTCGGATGGTCCTCGGCATATGGCGAGAAGTTTCCGTCCGATCCCTTGAGTCCCAAGCCGTTGCCGTTGTTGGTGACTTGAAGATCGTAGTCGTTGACGTAGCGAATCCAGGTGAGGAGCTTGGGGGTGGGGTTGAAATCCATGCGGAACACGTCGTTGCGGCGGGGATGCTGCTCGTTGAAGATGCTGCGGTAGTTGCGGCGGGTGTTGTAGCTCTGGTCGCCCTCGGTGTAGCAGTCGGAGGACGCGCCGCTCGCGCCGCAGCGGTTCGGCAGCGCCATGTAGTTCAGGAAACCCAAACCAGCCTGATTGATCTGGCTTTGAGGAACCAGGTTGCCAGGGATCGCCGCACGGGTGGTCGGATCCAGCAACTGGATCAGCTTGCCGTTCTGGTCAACGCTCTGCGAGAAGTCGCCGCCGCGCTCGAGCAAGGTCGGAACGTTGGCGTACCAGATCTGCGTCGCCGGGCGCTGCTTGGTGTACTCCTGGGAAATGAAGAAGAACAGCTTCGATTTGTCCGTGTTCCACTTGCCCGGAATGTATACGGGGCCGCCCACGCTGAAACCGCGGACGTGATAACGGTAGATGCTCTTCGGCTGGTTGTTGTAGTTGTCGAAGAAGCTCTTGGCGTTGAACTGCTCGTGGCGCCATTGCCACCAGCCGCTGCCATGGAACTGTTGGCCGCCGCCCTTGGTGATGATGCTGACCGAGCCGCTGGCCATGCGTCCAAACTCCGCCTGGAAATTGGAGGTCAGGACGCGAACTTCGGCCACCGAGTCCATGTTGGGGTTGAAGTGAGTGGTGCCATTCGAACCGGTGTCGAGGTCGACGATGCCGTCCACCGTGAAGTTGGTGCGGCTGGTGCCGCCGCCGTTCACGTTGACGCCGCCGATCGAATTCTCACTGGTCACTTCGCCGGCGCTGGTGCTGACCACGCCGGGAACCAGGTTTAACATGGCCATCAGGTCGCGGCCTTTAATGGCGATCTGGTTGAGCTGATTGCCGTCCACCAGGGACGACTTTTCGCTGGAAGCAGTCTGTACGGACGTTGCCGTTGCGACGACCGACACTTCCTCCGTCAGGGCGCCGATGACGAGCCGGATCCTTCCCAAATCGCGGACTTCAGCGCTGGCCAGATTGATGTCTTGCTGCGTGTAGGTTTTGAATCCCTGAACTTTCGCGGTCAGGAGATACGTCCCAGGCGGGATATTGTTGAAGCGGAAGATACCTTCCTGCGATGTGGTGAATGTGCGGGGTGTCCCGGTGCCGGTGTCCTTAATCGTGACCTCGACACCAGGGACGCTGGCATCGCCAGGGTCCACAACAATACCAGTGATAGTTCCGGAAGTTACCTGGCCGAACGCGCTTCCCACCAGGAGAGCTAACGCGGCACAGAGGTATAACAGACGTCTTGCAAACACGAGACCGACCTTTCTCTTTGCGGCGTCCCACGGCGACGCCCGGTTGCTGTACTACCGTTTCATACCTGTGAATCTGTTATGGATGTAGCACCCTTACAAACGGAAAGTCACGGCAAGAACGCATTAAAAAACGTTAATTGTCGATTATGGTTTCCGGGAGTTTTCTGCTTCTGAAATCGGGAGTGAAAAACACGATTCCGACTCTGCCAAAAGGCCCGACAGGGGCCGAAAAGCGGGTTTGCGCCGACGTATTTCTGGGAACGGACCGGGCCCCGGCGAATTCCCGCCTACAAAGTTCGGTAGGCCCCTCGGAGGGCCACCCAGCCCCCCAAACCGGAATAGTGGAGCTTTAGACCCTAAAAACTCCACAACGCCTCGACACCTGTTAAAATGCGGTCGTTATGAGTTTTCCCCGGCCGGACGCGGCCAGGTGGCGGGACATCGCCTTCTTCGCCGCGTTTCTGGTGTACGTTGGCGCCGGACTGAACCCCCGCCTGGTTTTCCACTGGCAAGGTCCGGTGTTCTCCACGGTTCCGGGCTTCGCCTCGCAATTCCTGCGCTACCCCGGCGGAGCGGCCGACTACCTTTACGCGCTGATCGCCCAGGCCTATGCATTCCAGTGGGCCGGCGCCCTGGTCTTCACGGTTCAGGCCGCTGCGGTGGCCGGCATGACGGACCTCTACTTCCGCGCCGTCGCCGGCCGGCCCATCGCGCTGGTGCGCTATGCGCCGCCGCTGTTCCTGCTCTACTTCTTCAACCTTTATTACGACCACACTCCGCTGGCGCTGGCTGCTCTCGCCGGGATCGCGGCCGCCGTTGTATTTGCACGAGTCTCCGGGCGATGGCGAAATGAGGCCGCGCTGCTCGGGATATTCGCCGCCCTGGCTGGAATCACCTACTACCTCGGGGGGATGGCGCTCGTATTCCTGGCCCCCGGAGCGGCGATCCTCCGATTCTCGAGGCGCCCTCGCTTCCCGATGTGGGCCGCATATCTGCCCCTGGCCGCGGCGATGCCCTGGACGGTGGAAGCGTTGCGACTGGCGGAGGTCGCAGCGCCCGCGCGAACCTGGTTCACCGGAGATTTTCCGCGGACGGCGCTCTGCTGGGGTCTGTTTGCCTTTTTTGCGGTGGGGACTGCGTTCGCGGTCCGCCGGAGCCGGTCAACCGGGGCTCGCAAGATTCCGGTCTGGCGGCGGCGCCTTGCGATGGCGGCGGCCACGGCGGCACCGGTCCTGGCTCTTGCCGGGGTTGCGGCAGCGGCGTTTCACTACACGGGCCGCGACCGCCGCCTCATCGCGCTCGACTATGAAATTGCGCAGGCCAATTGGCCGGCGGTTCTCGATGCCGCCGGGCACCTCGCCGAGGGCGAATTCAACAGCCTGAGCCGCTACGAGATCAACCTCGCGCTGCACGAGACGAACCGGCTGGGCGATGAGATGTTTCGCTATCCGCAAACCGGTTCAATGCTGCTGAAGTTTCGCGTGGACTCCTTCGTGCCCTACATGCTCCGGCTGACGGATTTGTGCCTGCGCCTCGGCCGCGTGAACGAAGCGGAACGGTACGGCAGCGAGGCGATGGTATTGGGCCATTCCGATCCGCGCGTGTACCGGATCATGTCCGATGTCAACCTGGTGAAGGGCCAGACGGCCGCAGCCCGGAAGTTTCTGAACGTCCTGACCTTCGACCCGGTTTCGAGCGCGTGGGCCAAAAGGCGCCTGACCGAACTGGACCAGGACCCGTCGCTGGCAAACGATGAATATCTTGCCGTGCTGCGGCGCCGCATGCTGCGGAAGGACGACGCCATTCAGGTCTGGCAGCGGGCCGACCAGCCGGAGGGCGATATGGAGCGGCTGCTGCTGGACCAGTTGGAACAGGATCCTGCCAACCGCATGGCCTTCGAGTTCCTGATGGGATCGTATCTGCTGGACCGGAACCTGCCGGCCGCCAGCGCCCTGATGGCCCACATCCGCGACATGAGCGGGCCGGCCTACATTAATCCCGACGGCACCCGCCGCACGCCGCGCTACTTCCAGGAGGCGATGGCGCTCTATACGGCAATGAGCGGGAATGCCATCGCAGCGGAGGGTTTCCACATCGACCAGCAGACGATGGACCGGATGGCGGCGTTCCGTCAACTGATGCTCCAGGCGCCCACGCGCGAGGCGGGGATGCAACTGGCCTGGAACAGCTTCCGCGACAGCTACTTCTTCTACGCCACCTTTGGGCCCGGAGACTACCGGTGAAACACAGGAAACAGTGGATTTTCGGACTCGGCCTGCTGCCGGTTGCGGTCGCGGCGCTGGCCGGCCTCCGCTCCGGCGCCGAGCGGATCGAGAATCCGGCCGAAGCCGGGAGGCGAGCGGCAACCTACCCGGACTACTCCGGGGTGGCGATGCCGCCGAACATTGCTCCCCTGAATTTCAAAATTCTGGAATCCGGCCGCAAGTTCTGCCTGCGAATTTCCGGGGACGGCGGACCCGCGCTCGAAATCTTCAGCGGGGGCGCCCGGCTGGCAATTCCGCTGGAGCCCTGGCACAAGCTGCTCGAGGCGAATCGCGGGGGCGAACTCCGGTTCGACCTGTTTGCGAAGGGCGATTCCGGCTGGATGCACTTTGAAACGGTACGCAACCGGGTGGCGGCCGAGCCGGTGGACCCGTACGTCGAGTACCGCTACATCCCGCCGATCTACGACCGCTGGGATGAGATTTCCATCCGGCAGCGGGACCTGCGCAGTTTCGACGAGCGGGTCATCCTGGATACCAAGCGCAGCAAGGATGAGAAGGGCAACGGAATCGAAGGCACCTGCGTCAACTGCCATACATTCCTGAATCACGGCACGGCTCAGATGCTGGTGCACACGCGTCCTGGCAGGCCGGGGGAATCGCCGGCCATGCTACTGGTGCAAAACGGCACCGCGCGGAAGCTCGATACGCGCGACGGCAACGCTCCGGCGGCGTATATCAGCTGGCATCCCTCGGGAAAGCTGCTGGTGTTTTCGCGGAACAGCCTGATGCAGATGTTCCACACGGCCGGCATGGAGACGCGCGAAGTGGTGGACCGGGATTCCGACTTGAGCGCGTACCGCGTGGACACCAACGAACTGGTGACGGTGCCGCAGATCGCACGGCCGGACCGGTGGGAGACGTTTCCGGCCTGGTCACAGGACGGCCGCTATCTATACTTCAGCTCCGCCCAGAGACTTGCCGACAAAAACCACGTCCCGCTGCAATACGACAAAATCCAGTACGACCTTGTGCGGATCTCTTACGACGAAGGGTCGAATCGCTGGGGGGAACTGGAGACGGTGGTCTCGTCCGAGCAGCTGGGCAAGAGCATTTCGCTGGCGCAGGTCTCGCCTGACGGCCGGCTGGTGATGTTCTGCGGACACGATTACGGCAGCTTCCCCATTTTTCAGCCGAGCAGCGATCTGTACGTAGTGGACGTCGGCGGCAGCGCTTTCGCGGTGCGGCGGCTGGACGAGATCAACTCCAACCGCACGGATTCGTATCACACGTGGTCGAGCAACGGGAAGTGGGCGATCTTCTCTTCCAAGCGCGAAGATGGCATGTTCGCGCGCTTCTACCTGACCCACCTCGAACCGGACGGCCGGTTTTCCAAGCCGCTCCTGATGCCGCAAGAGGACCCGGACTTCTATGGAAGGTGCCTGATGACCTTCAATCGTCCGGAACTGGTACGCGAGCCCGTGCAGGTGACCGAACAGGAGTTGACCCGCGCCATCCGATCCACGGCCACGCGGCCGGCCAACGCCAGTTCCGGGAAGGCCGCACCTCCCGCCGCCGTGTGGCGGTGATGCGCCTTCAGCCCACAATGGTCACGGTAATTTCGCGCTCGCGCGGGCGGTCGTCGAAATCGCACAGGACGATTTGCTGCCAGGTGCCGATGCACAGGGCGCCGTTCGATACCGGAAAGCTCCTCGCAGTTCCCATCAGGGCGCTGCGGAGATGGGCGTAGCCGTTGCGGTCGCCCCAGCGGGCATTGTGGCGGTAGTCGTCGTTCGCGGGTGCGACCTGGTCGAGGGCCCGGCGCAGGTCGGCGACGGCACCAGGCTCGAACTCGATGGTGGTCACGGCGAGCGTGGATCCAAGTCCGGAAATGTTGACGATTCCGCGGCTGATCCCGCTGTCCGCGACAATGCGCTCCACGCGGGAAGTGATATCGAGGATGTCGGTGTGCCCTTTGGTCGAAATGCGAAACGTTTCCTGGAAGACCGGCATAAGCGGAGCGGGGCTCAACCCCATTCTCCACTTTTTACCAGGCGATGCGCGCAGGGAAATACTCGTTCACCAGCTCGTCGTAGAACGGCTTGACGTCGGCGAGTTTGGGCCGGTCGGCGCTCTTCGAGTACAGGTCGTACGGGTTGAACTTCTGCACCCACGGGAGCATGGCGCGGTCCGTATCGTCGAGCAGGTAGGAGTACTGCCCCTCGCGGTGCCACGGGTAGAAGGAGTGATAGCGGATCATGTACAGCGCTTCCCGCGGCAGGTAGTCTTTGACCACGTGGTAGAGGTACTCGTCGTGCCCCCAGGACAGGTCCACATTGTCCAGGCCGCAGCCTTCCCGGTAAATGCCGAGGCGGGTCTGGTACTCCGGCACGCGCGCGTCGGGGTTCTGCTCGAAGAATTCCGGGAAGACGATGCGGTTCGACCAGGCGCAGCCAACCGGGAACGTGTCGCCCACGACGGCCCACTGCGGCTCGCCGTAAAGGCACAGGACCTTGCCGAGGTCGTGAACCAAGCCCGTGAGGATCATCCACCGCGGATGGCCGTCTTTGCGGATGGCCTCGGCGGTCTGGAGGTTGTGTTCGATCTGGGTGAGGTCGGTGTCGGGGTCGCTGTCGTCAACCAGGGTGTTGAGGTAGTCGAGAGCTTCCCAGATTCCCATGTCGCCGCGGGTTTTGGCGCCGTACTGCGCCTTTTTCGCGAGCACGAAATCGCGCGTCTGGTGGGTGTGGTTCAGGCGGTAGAATTCGCGCACGCCGCTCGGCGCCGAATCGTCGTAGCGGCGGAAATCCTCCGCTTTCTTGTTCGGATCGTAGCGGGATTCCACGAAGTCATCCCATTGTCCCAACGAGCTGAGTGCATCCATAGTTATAGGATACAGCCGTTGGCGCCTACTCGACGCGCAGCGCCACTGCCGGATCGGTCCGCATCGCACGCCGGCCCGGAACGTAACAGGCCAGCAGCGCCGTCGCCAGGAGCAGCACCGCCACCCCGGCATACGTGATTGCGTCGAACGGCTGGATTTCGAACAGCAGCGTCGCGAAATAACTGGACAGCCACCACGCGCCGGCCGCGCCCAATGCGATCCCGATGAGTGCCGGCCGCATCCCCTGCCGGATCGCCATTCCGAGAATGCTGCCCGCGCTCGCTCCCAGCGCCACCCTCAGCCCGATTTCGGACGTGCGCCGGCTCATCGAGTAGGAGATCACGCCGTAAATCCCGGTGGTGGCGAGCAGCAGCGCCAGGCCGCTGAAGATCCCGAGCAGCACCGCATTGAGTTGCTGCGGCGCGACCGAGCGGTGCACCACTTCCTCAAACGAGCGGACGTCGGAGATCGGCAGGTTCGCGTCCAGGCTGTTGACGATCGCGCGCACGGTCGGGAGCAACGCCTTCGGGTTGCCGTGCGTGTGAACCACGAACTCACCGGTCAGCGCATTGCTGCCGAAGGGCAGGTAGACCGTCAACGTCGGTTGGTTGGCCGGCCCGCGCTCGCGGCTATCCGCCACCACCCCAACCACCTCCGCCTCCCGATTGCTCTGCCCCTTCCATAGGAGCGCGTGCTTGCCGACCGCATTTCCCTCCGGAAAAACCAGCTTCGCCAGGCGCTCGCTGATCATGACACGGCGTGGCGGTTGCGGTTGCCCGCGATCCGCCCAGATCGACGGGTCGTGCTCGTCCAGATACCGGCCGCGCAGCAATCGCAACCCGGCGGCCTGAAAATAGCCCGGGGAGACAATTCGCCAGCCCGCCCACGGGATCGTGTTGAGGTGCTGGGTCGGAGAGGCGGCGTCAATGCCCATACCGGGGTCACCCCCCTCGATCGGCCGCTGGCTCACCGCCCCGGCGGCGACCACCTCTGGCATCGCGCGCAGCCGCTCCAGAAATCGGTCGAGAAAATTTTTCCCGACGCCGTCATTCCAGTACGCCTGCGGCATGCCGACCGAAAACAGGAGCCGGTTCTGCGTGTCGAACCCGCGATCCACGTGCAGCAGTTCGCTGAAGCTGCGGATCAACAGCCCGGCCCCCACCAGCAGCACGAACGATAGCGCCACCTCGCCCGCCACCAGCACCGAGCGTAACCGCGCCTGTTTGCGGCTGCCAGTCTGCCGGTCCGAATCGCGAAGAGTGGCGATGATGCTTCCCGCGTTCACCTGCCACGCCGGCGCCCAGCCGGAGAGCAGCCCGGTCAGCAGCGCCAACAGGGCAGTGAATCCAAGCACCCAGGGGTTCAGTCCGGCATCCGCGAGCCGAGGCACCCCCTGAACCTCCCACGCGTGGATAGCGCGCAGACCGGCAAATGCGAGCGCCGTTCCGAGGGACGCTCCAAAACCGCCGATCAGCAGCGATTCCAGCATCACGAATCGCACGAGCCGCGCCCGCCCGGCCCCGAGCGCGGTCCGCACCGCTATCTCCCGCTGCCGTGACATGCCACGCGCGAGCAACAGGTTTGCCAGATTGAGACACGCGATCAATAGCAGGAACGTCACCGCGCCCAGCAGCACCCACAAGGCCCGGCGAGTCGCGTCCGACGCCACCCACTTGCTCGCGGGCTCCATGCGGAAGCCGATGCCCTTCGTCTCCCGGGGATGGTCACGCTCGATCTGTTTGGCGATACCCTCGACATCCGCCATCGCCGCCGCCATCGTTACACCAGGCTTCAGGCGCCCGATTACGGGATACTCCCAACTCCCGCGGTCTGTGGAGGGACGGTAGCCGAACGGCTGGTACAACTGCTGGTTGAGCCAGGGCTCTCCCGGCGGCAGCACACCAATTACCGTATAGGCCTTGTCATCCAGCCGCAGGGTTTTGCCCAGAATCTTTGGGTCGCCGCCGAAGTGTGTCTGCCAAAACCTGTACCCCGCGATCACCACCGCGCTGTCCGGCCCGAGGCGACCGTCATCGTCCGTGAAATCGCGACCTAACACCGGCCGCACCCCGAGGGTGCGGAAGAAGCCGGCCGTCACCGCCGCCAGGGTCACTTTCTCCGCTTGTCCGAGGCCGGTGAGATTGGCGTCACCGTCGTGACAGGCTGCCATCTCCAGAAACGAGCGGTTGCGGCTCCGCACATCCCAGAAATTGGCTTCGGCAAACGGGGCGCGATCGATATCGCGGTAGAGCCGCGTTTCCCACACCTGTACCAGCCGCTCCGAGTCCCGGAACGGCAGCGGTTGCACCAACGCCGCATAGAAGATGCTGAATACCACCGTGCTCGCCCCGATACCGAGCGCGAGCATGGCCGTTCCCAGCGCGGTCAGCCCCGAGTTGCGCCCCAAGCCCCGAACGGCTTGCCGAACCTCGATCGCAATCGATTCGAGTGTGAATCCCAGCCTCACCGCGCGTACCTCCTCTTTGATCTGCTCCGCGCCCCCGAGATCCAGCAGCGCTTCCCGTCTCGCAGCCGCCGCATCCACACCCGCCGCCCGCTTTTCGTCCTCGAGCATCTCCCGGTAGGCGCGAATCTCGGCGTCGAGGTCATTCTCCACACGCTGCTTGCGCGTGAGATTCCGCCAAAGTGTTTTTGCCCGATGCCAGAACGGCATACTCCTCCTGGTGTGGGCTACATTGTTTCGAGCGCGCTCGCCATCGCCGAGGAGATGCGCGCCCACTGCGCCGTCTCTTCCTTGAGCTGCCGCCGCCCGGCCGCGGTTATCCGGTAGAACTTTGCCCGGCGTTTATTCTCCGATTCGCCCCACTCGGAAGCGAGCCACCCCGCCTCCTCCATGCGGTGCAGCGCCGGAAACAGCGACCCCGGCTTCACTTGGAACGTGTCTCGCGTAACCTGCGCGATGCGGCGCGAAATTCCGAGGCCGTGCATTGGCTGCAGCGCCACTACTTTCAGGATCAGAACATCGAGAGTGCCTTGTAAAAGGCTGGTGTTGACGTTGGGCGGCATTGCTCGTACAGACATTCTATAGGAGGTGCCCCGCCCCACACAAGCGCGGGCCGGGCGCCAGTGTACACTATTGCAATGTTCAAGACGGTTCTTCTGCTTCTCGCGGCCTGTCTCTGCATCCTGGCGCAGAACAACGTCAGTCCCGACAAGGAGGCCGCTCTCAAAGCCGACCTCGCCGGCCAGATCGATGGAATGAAGAAACAGGCGCAGGTGATGGTGGACAGCGTCTTCAGCTTCGCCGAACTGGGTTTTCAGGAGATCGAAACATCGAAGTACCTGAGCGGCATTCTGGAAAAGGAGGGCTTCCGGGTGGAGCGCGGGGTGGCCGGCATTCCGACGGCGTGGGTGGCAACGTGGGGCTCGGGCAAGCCCGTGATCTCGCTCGGATCGGACATCGACGACATTCCGCAGGCTTCCCAGAAGCCGGGCGTGGCATGGCACGAGCCGATGATCGCAGGCGCGCCGGGGCACGGCGAGGGGCACAACTCGGGCGTGCCATTGAACATCCTCGCGGCTGTGGCGGTGAAGAAGGTCATGGAGCGGGAAAGACTGCCGGGCACGATTCAACTCTGGCCGGGAGTGGCGGAGGAACTGGTGGCCACCAAGGCCTACTTCGTGCGCGCGGGCCTGTTCAAGGACGTGGACGTGTGCCTGTTTACGCACGTCTCGAACAACCTGAGCGTCACGTGGGGCCCGGCGCAGAATCAGAACGGCCTGGTTTCGGTCGAGTATCAGTTCAAAGGCGAGAGTGCCCATGCCGCGGGAGCGCCGTGGCGCGGCCACAGCGCGCTGGACGCGGTGGAACTGATGGACGTCGGTTGGAACTTTCGGCGTGAGCACCTACGCCTGGCGCAGCGTTCCCACTACGTGATCACGGATGGGGGAGACCAGCCGAACGTGGTGCCGCCGACGGCCGCCGTCTGGTATTACTTCCGCGAGGCCGATTACAACCACATCATGGAGATGTGGAAGATCGGGGACAAGATGGCGCAGGCGGCGGCGCTGATGACCGACACAACATTTACTTCGCGGCTGCTGGGAAGCGCGTGGCCGGGCCACTTCAACCGGCCCGTAGCCGAGGCCATGTACGAAAACATCAAGAAAGTCGGGCTGCCGCAGTGGTCGGAGGACGATCAGAAGCTGGCGCGGGCGCTGCAAAAAGAGCTGAAGGGCAACGAGCGGGGCCTGGCGACCCGGCTGACCGGGATGCGCCAGCCGCAGGCGGCAGGCGAGAATGCCGACGGGGCGGGCGGCCAGGGACAGGTGCCCACCGGCGGCGGGTCGGACGACATCGGAGATGTATCGTGGAACGTGCCCACGGTGACGCTGCGTTATCCGGCGAATATCCCGGCCGGGCCTGGCCACAACTGGGCCGATGCCATCGCCATGGCTACGCCGATCGCGCACAAGGGCGTAGTTGCGGGCGCGAAGGTGCAGGCGATGACGATACTGGATATTCTGCTGCGTCCGGAGCTGGTGAAGAACGCGTGGACTTATTTCACCGATGTCCAGACCAAGACGACAAAGTACAAAAGTTTTCTGCGGGCCGACGATCAGCCCGCGATCTGGCTCAACACCAAGCCGATGAACCAGTATCGCGAGCAGATGAAGAAGTTCTACTACGACCCGTCCAAGTACGACACCTACCTGGAGCAGTTGGGCATCAGGTACCCGACGGTGCGCTGATCCCGCGCTTCTATTGCTCCAGCGCCGCCACGCCCGGCAGCTTGATGCCGGCGAGGAATTCGAGGGAGGCGCCGCCGCCGGTAGAGACGTGCGAGATCTTGCTGGTGACGCCCGCGGCCTTGATCGCCTTTTCGGAGTCGCCGCCGCCGACCACCGAGGTCGCGCCCGAATCCGCAACCGCTTTGGCAAGCGCGACGGTGCCCTGGTCGAAGGGCGGCTTTTCGAAGATACCCATGGGTCCGTTCCAGATTACCGTCTTGGCGCCGGCAATGACTTCGGCATAGGCGCGGATCGTGGCGGGACCGATGTCCACGCCGATCTTGTCCGCTGGAATCGTCGTGACGACCTCGTTGGCGGCGCCCGGCGCGATCTCCGCGACCACCACGTGATCGACGGGGAGCATCAGTTTAGATCCGAGCGATTCGAGCAGCCGCTTGGCCAAATCCACCTTGTCCTCTTCTACGAGCGAGTTTCCGGTAGGTTGGCTTTGGGCGCGCAGGAAGGTATAAGCCATCGCGCCGCCGATCAGCAGCTTATCGACGACCTTGCCAAGATTTGCGATGACTTCGATCTTATCGGATACCTTGGCGCCGCCCAGAATGGCCACGCAGGGCCGGTCCGGATTCGTGGTGGCCTTGCCCAGGTATTTAAGCTCCTGCTCCATTAGCAGTCCGGCGGCGGCTTTTGGCATGAAGCGGATCATGCCTTCGGTGGAGGCGTGCGCGCGGTGCGCGGAGCCGAAAGCGTCGTTCACGTAAACGTCGGCGAGGGAGGCGAGCTGTTTGGCGAACTCCGGATCGTTCTTCTCCTCTTCGGCGTGATAGCGCAGGTTCTCGAGCAGCAGCACCTCGCCCGGAGCCGGCTTCATGGCTTGTACTTCGGGCCCGATGCAGTCGGGCGCCATCTTGACGGGCCGTCCGAGCAATTGCTCCAGGCGCGCCGCGGCCGGCTTCAGGCTCATTTCCGGATTCGGCTTGCCTTTTGGGCGCCCGAGGTGCGAAGCGAGGATGACGCCCGCTCCGTGATCGAGTGCGTATTGAATCGTGGGCAGCGACGCCTTGATGCGCTTGTCGCTCGTGATTTCCATGGCGCCCTGCTCGTTCTTTTGCAGCGGCACATTGAAATCCACCCGGATGAAGACGGTCTTTCCGTTCAGATCGAGGTCGCGTATGGAGAGATAAGACATAGGAGTTTTAAATCTGAGCGTAACACCTTGGGGGGTGGCGATTAAACGCCCGCGGCACAACTTTTTGCCGGATCTGGTGTTTGCCAATCCAGATATATGCGTCCGTTATTACTGATCGCTTTCGCGAGTCTCGCCTGGGGATCGGATTGCAGCCGCACATCCGTGGGTTTCACTCCGTTGACGGATCCTGATCCGCCAGTCTACAAAGGTCAGCCACTGGGACTCTATCCGGAAGGAAATGTGCGTCCGGCGGCTCATGAAAAATTGGGGCTTTCGCTGGCGGCGCAGGTGATTCCGCGCAATGCGGCCGGCCAGGCGGACCCGAACGGCAAGGTCGTTTTCCTTTCCGTGGGTATGTCGAACACGACCCAAGAGTTCACCGCGTTTTTGGCATTGGCGAAGGCGGACCCGCTGCGAAATCCCCGCGTGCAGGCTGTGGACGGCGCGATCGGGGGCAAGACCGCCGCGCTGATTGCCGGCCAGCCGGACCAGTATTGGCCGGAGGTGGACCGCCGGATCGAAGCCGCTCAGGTCTCCGCCGCGCAGGTTCAGGTGGTGTGGCTGAAGGAGGCGGACGCGGGTCCGACGCTTCCCTTCCCCGAGCACGCGCAAGCCTTGCAGTCGGAGATTCAAACCGTGATCGGGCAGGCGCGGGCGCGCTTTCCCAACTTAAAGCTGGTTTATCTTTCGAGCCGGATTTATGCGGGGTACGCCACCTCCAGCCTGAACCCGGAACCCTACGCGTACGAGAGCGCGTTCGCCGTGAAATGGCTGATCGAACGGCAGATAAAAGCGGCACCCGAAATGGAGGCGTCTAAGGGCGCCTTTCCGTGGCTGGCGTGGGGTCCTTATCTATGGGCCGACGGCCTGAAACCGCGAGCGGACGGATTGACGTGGGCATGCACGGAATTGCGCGAGTCGGACGGCACTCACCCCGGACCGGCGGCCCGGGAGAAAGTGGCGCGGCTGCTGCTCGATTTCCTGCACAGCGATTCGACCGCGCGCGTGTGGTACGTGGCGCCCCAAGCGGTGCTGGCGCCGCAGGTGGGAGCGGTCGTGAATGCGGCGGGCTACGGCACGGCGGTGGCCACCGGGTCCGCGGCGGTGATTTACGGCTCAGGCCTGGCCGGTTCGGCCGAGGAGGCGGCAGGAATGCCGCTGCCGTATGAGTTGGGCGAAACGCGGGTGGAGGTGGATGGCGTTGCGGCTCTCCTCTATTATGTTTCGCCCGGACAGATCAACTTCGTGATGCCCGTCACGGGCGGCGAGTCCCTGGTGGTCTTCCGGAACCAGGCTGGATCGGCCCCCTTTCACGTGGAGGCGACAATCTGGGCGCCGGGCATTTTCACGCTGGACAGTTTTCCGGAGGGCCCGGCGGCCGCTCAGCACGCCGGGGGAACGACGATCGACAAGGGCCGGCCGGCACGGCGTGGCGAGGTGATCCAGATGTACGGAACCGGCCTGGGATTCGTCGATCCGAGCTTGAAGATCCTGACTCCCGAGCCGGTCGTTTTGGTGGGCGGCGAGAAAGCGACGGTCACCTACGCCGGGCCCGCGCCGGGGTTGCCGGGAGTGACGCAGGTCAACTTCGAGGTGCCGGCATCCGCACCGTCGGGAACTCCGCGGGTTGTGTTCCGCCTGGGCAGCGTAGACAGCAACCGAGCCGTTCTGGCCGTGAGCGAATAGGCGGCGGCGCACGGCCGGGAACGCTGCCGGTGCGACGCCGGCAGCCGGCTCAATCGAAGCGCTTATCGTCGGCGGATGGGCCATAAAGCGCCGGCACTTTTGCCCCCAACAATCGAAGATAGACGGTCATCTGTCCGCGGTGGCGAGCCCAGTGGTTAAAGGTGTCGCGAAGCATTTCCTGGCGAGGCGTGTCGGCCACAACCTGCCCACCGGCCAGGAGTTTCCAGCGCGTTTCCAGATGAGCTTCCGTAGTGCCTTTCAGGGTCTCTTTCGCGTCGGCGGCGGCCTTCTCGAGCGCCGCGACATACTCGGCGGCGTTTTTCGGTTGGGGTCGCTGCGGCCGCTCGCCACTCTTGGGGGCGACGTCCAGTTCATCTTGCTTGATGATCATGCCAAACCACGTGGGAATGGTCGCGACCATGTCAGCCAGATAGCCGAACTCCATCGATTTCTCGTGAGGCTTCCAACTTCGCTTATCATCGGGCGTCATTTGCAAAACGCGCCTGCTACGTTCCACTTCCCTGTCGAATTCAGCAATAGACAGATCGATGATCTTCATTTCGCTCGTCTCCTGTCGTACCAGCCCGGGCATGTCGGGTGATTAAAGGTCGCACGTTTGTCGCCAAAAAGCAGTGGCTTTCGTCTCACGCCCGGCCCCAGGGTGCTTCCCCGCACCGCGGCCGAAACCGCGTGTTCGCGAGTTCATTATATGCCTTGACACGCATATACCCGACAGAGTATATCAGAAGAGTGGAATCTGTTTTCGAAATCATCGCGGAGCCGAACCGCCGGGCAATATTAAGCCTCCTGGTCTCGTCACAACAGTCGGTGGGAGAGATCGAGCGTCAGCTTCGCATGCCGCAGCCGACCGTGTCAAAACACCTGCGGGTGCTGCGGGATGCCGGTTTCGTGGAATCCACGGTGGCCGCCCAGCGCCGTCTTTACCGGCTGAAACCTGAACCGCTTCAGGAGGTGGATGACTGGCTGGCTCCGTTCCGCCGGTTCTGGTCCGCTCACTTAGACGCTCTCGAACGCCACCTCGACCGCATGGATCAAGCCGCACCAAAGAAAAAGAAGACAAGGAAAAAGAGATGACCAACCGCGAACAGTACGAACCGGGACCGGCCCGCGGGGCGCAGGTACAGAAGGACGGAGAGAAATGGACGCTGGTTCTCGTCAGAGAACTGCGCCATTCACCGGAAAAAGTCTGGCAGGCGTTGACCGACCCTGCGCATCTGCGCGAGTGGGCGCCCTTTGAAGCCGACAGGAGCCTGGGTACGGTCGGAACCCCAGTCAAGCTTACATGGGTGGGGACGTCCAACTCGATGGAAGCAACAGTGACGCGGGCTGACGCTCCGAAGCTGCTCGAGTACAGCGATTTCCGCTGGGAACTTGAACCCTCCGATGGCGGCACCCGCCTGACGCTGTGGACCAAACTCGATCGCCGCTTCATCTCCATGGGTGCCGCCGGCTGGCATATCGCTCTCGATGTTCTGGAACACCTGCTCGGCGGAACTCCCATCGGCCGCATCGCTGGTGGTGAGGCGATGAAGTTCGCGGGCTGGCAGCGATTGAACGCCGAGTACGCAAACCAGTTCGGCGTTGAGACCCCTAATTGGCCGCCCAACGCCCCGAAAGCTTGAATCGAGGAAGTCAATGGAATCGACCCTGCAGCAACCGGCCTGCGTCGCCGGCAAGTCCATCCCCAAGGCCGCAACCATCGTGTTTTGGATCGCCACCGCGCTCTTCTGCCTGCAGATGGGCTTCACCGCGTATGCGCAACTACGCCTGCCGCAGGTGGCGGAGATGTTCACCCATCTCGGCTTCCCCGCCTATTTTCGGGTGGAACTGTCGTGGGCCAAGCTCCTCGGCGTAGTCCTGCTGCTTGCGCCGGTGCCGGCGCGGCTCAAGGAGTGGGCCTACGCCGGCTTCGCTATCAACCTCGCCTCGGCACTTATCGCCCATTTCTCAGTCGGCGACGGACCGGAGGCGTGGGGCTGGGCGGCGGTCACCTGCGTGCTCTGGGGGCTCTCGTACACCTTCTGGCGCCGCAGTACCCACTGAGCAATCGGTCGGCGCCGGGCTGGCGCGAGCCGTTCCGCTGTAAACTCGAAGGACCTTGGAAACCGATCGGAAGCTGTTCCAACCCCCGCCGCTGGCGCGTGTCCGCTACCGCGTCGTGGCTTTCACGGTTGCGCTGGCGGGCGTCACCTATCTCGATCGCGTCTGCATCTCCATTCTCGCGCCGGCCATCATGCGCGAATTCGGACTGACGCCGGTGGAGATGAGCTACGTCTTCAGCGCCTTCACCTTCGCCTACGCCATCTTTGAAATTCCGACGGCGCTGTGGGCCGACCGGATCGGCAGTCGCAGCGTGCTCACTCGCATCGTGGTGTGGTGGTCTGCGTTTACCATGCTCACGGCGGCAGCCTTCAACTATGGAAGCCTGCTCGCGGTCCGGTTCCTGTTCGGAGCCGGGGAAGCCGGGGCGTGGCCCAACGCGGGGCGGGTGTTCTCGCGATGGGTGCCGGCGCGGGAGAGGGGGCGCGTGCAGGGTGTGTTCTTCGCGGGCGCGCACCTGGCCGGCGGGCTAACCCCTCCGCTGGTGGCGTGGATCGCGCTGTATCTCCCCTGGCGCGCGGTCTTCCTGTTGTTCGGCTTCATCGGGTTGACGTGGGCCGCCGGGTGGTATCGCTGGTTCCGGGACGAACCGCGCGACCACCCGTCGGTGACGCCCGGCGAGCGCGACTTCATCGAACAGGGACGCGGCATCTCCGGCGCGCATGCGCACGGCGGCTGGGGCGCCGTTATGCGGACGCCCAGCCTGCTGCCGCTGTGCACGCAGTATTTCGCCAACACGTACGGGTTCTATTTCTTTATCACCTGGCTGCCTACTTACCTCGCCAAAGCGCGCCACATGGAGACTGCCGAACTGGCGATCTTTTCGGGCTTGCCGCTGCTGTTCAGCGTGGCTGCAGACATCTCAGGCGGGATGACGACGGACGCGCTCTCGGCGCGCTTCGGAATCCGCGTGGGCCGCACGGCGGTGGGTTTTGGCGGGTACCTGGTGGCATCGGTCATTTTGCTCGCCGGGACGCTTTCACCCAGCCCGATGATGGCCGGCACCATGATCGCCGTAGCCGGCGCACTCTCGATGTTCACGCTGGCCCCAAGCTGGGCCACGGCCATCGAACTCGGCGGAAGCAATGCGGCCACAATGGGAGCGGTGATGAACACGGCGGGCCAGGTAGGCGGGATTCTGAGCCCTATCGTGCTGGCGCAGATCGTGGAGCGGACCGGCGACTGGAGCATGCCCCTGCACGTGCTCTCGGCTCTTTATCTCATGGCGAGCATCTCGTGGCTCTTCATTAAGCCGCCGCGCTCGGCAGGCCGCGCTATCAGCGGAAATTGAGTTGAACTACGTTGGCCGGCTTGCTGGCCACGGTGAGCTGAAGATCGACCGTCCCATGCGCCGGGAGGTCGGGGGACAGGCGCACATTGACCTGATCGAGGCCTACGAACTGTCCCTGCGCCCCGGCATACTCAACCGGGACGGTTGCCCCGCCAATGGTCACGCTGACCTGGTTCAGGGAAGAATGGCGGATCCCGGTGCCGAACAAAAGGAGGTAGACCTGGTCTTCGGCTGAACCGAGATCGATGGGTACGGGCACGCACTTCCCCGCCCCGGCGCTACAGTCGAAGACCGGCTCGACCTGGCTGGAACCGTCGCTTGCGTAGCGGACCACAAGGGCGGCGGGCACGCCTTTGCCGTCCATGTTTTGCGTGAAAATTCCGGGCGCCACCGGTTCCACCCGCAACTGACCGACAGCCCGTGTCACACCCGCGCTCCGGACCGTCACGGTGGCTGTTCCAGCGGCGAGACCCGGCGGCATCGCGAGATTGATCTGCTGCGGCGAAACATAGAAGAGCGAGGCCGGGCGTGTGACTCCGGTCGCATCTGCAATTGACACGGAAACCCCCGCCAACTCGGGTGGAAGCGGAATCGAGGAAGCCTCCGCCGTGGTTGGCGCAAGCTGCGTGCCGAACAAGGTGGCGATGGAGTCCGGCGCTACTGCCGGGCCGGTGAAACTTGCAGCCGACACGACGCTGGCCGAGGCCGCGGCGACACTGCAATTGCCTCCAGTGTTGACAAACTCGCCCCAATTCACCAGAACCGCCAGTTGGGCGTACACCTTAGCGGGCGTGCTGGGACTGTCCCAAAATGAGGGCGCGAGCCAGTTGCTGGCCACCGGGGCACAGCCCAGCGGGTCGCAGAAAAGCGGGAGAGTCACGGCTGGAAAATAGACAGTCTGCACGAGCTGATCGCAGCAGACCGGGTCCAGTTCGTACAGCGACATGAAGTTGGTGCCGCTCGCGTATTGCGCCACGTCCCGGCATCCGCCCGAATCCGGAAAGCCATCGCCGTCGGTGTCGCGCGGGCAGCTGACCGGCATGTCTACGAGTCGCGTGCCGTGAACATTAATTCCGGTGGTGGTTACCTGTTCGGTACATGAAGCGGAATTGTAGAGCGAACAGTTGGGGGCGCTGAACTGGGGGATATCGGTGCAGGTGTTCCATTCATACCAGCCGTCGGCGCAGACCGGCTTGCAAGCGCCGGAGTTGTCGCACACGGTGATATCGTGGCACCAGCCGTCGAACTGGTGTGAATTGCCCTTCTGCCCGAAATTCGAGGTGACGCCCCAGTTGCCAAAGGGTGCGCTGTGGACCGGCTCGTCGGGGCACTCGGCGTGGATGGCTCCGACGACCCGCCGCGATTGGTTCAGCCCGGCAACAGAAATCCGGCACACCTGCCCCGGGGCGACAACAGGGAGCAGAAGGCACAGGACGGAACAGGCGAAGATCGCGGTCCGCCTATTAATTTCGTCAGGTATTGCTATGCCCTCCTGAAGACTGAACCCACACCACTACCCATCATCTTCGCACCGAAGCGCGGCCGCACCTTCGCGTTGTGTATCGAAGCGGACATGGGATAGGTTTGAGTGGTGGCTGCCGCTCCCCGACCCGATCCGTATCCGACCAGCAATGAAGTGCGGGCTATCGCCGCGATTCCGGATAGTGTGCTGCGGAACTTGCGCATCACGGAATGCTATTCCCGTCTCTCGGCGGCCATGGCGGCGCGCACAGGACCGTGCGCCAACTGGTGTACGTTCGCGACATGGGCCTCACGACAGGCGGGCAGCACCATTCGCGGTGAGGACCTGATGGCGCGTTTCACGGGCCAGGCGAGGGAGGGGTGGACCATTCTTCACCCGGTGAAATCGGCGTGGCGGGCATCACTGCGCGCCGGGATCTTCAACCCGTCAACGCGGCTGGGCCGGGTGGTGGGAGCCATCCATACGCCCTTCGATGCCTTCGAGCGAGCCAGCGCGGCGGTGGCCGATGGCAACCTGAAGGTGTTCGAGGAGATCGCACTGGCCTTCACGCAGTACCTGGAGGGCACGCTGGAATTGCGCGAAGGTCCGCCGCCGGGCGGTCAGGACCTGCTGCGTCGCGCCTTTGCCTGCTACCACCAGGCCGCTGGCCTCGAAGGCACCGGGCTGGCACAGCGCATTCTGCTGGCGAACCTGTGGATCGGCCTGCACGAACAGACGAGGCTTCAGCCGCAGATTCAGTCGGCGCTGGAGGTGGGCCCGGAAACGGCGGAGGACCTGACGCGGCGGCTGGTGGATGCGCTCGGGCCGGGCAGCCGGTTGCTGCCGCTGCTGCTGCGCCCGCTCGCATTTGCCGCCCGCCGGTTCCGCCGTTTCGCCCGGCTGGTAACACGCCTGGCGATTACCGATTCACTGATGGTTCTGCGCCTTCCGGGCGCCGTGCTCCAGCTTGGCAGCAACCTGGATGCTCCCTGCCCCGAGGTCTTTCGCGACCTTTCGGACGCGCAGCTTATCGAGCTCGTGCGGGGCTACGAACCCGACACGGCGTGCGACCGCTGCGGAGCGGAGGATTGGGCGAACCTCGACGAGCGCATGCACTATATCCTCCACCTGTTCCGCTCGTTCCACCTGAATTCCGAGCTGTGCGAAGCGCCTCTCACGGCGGACCAGGTGCGGCAATTGCAGGCTGGGAAAATTCCCGACGGCGAGTTGTAGAAAGATTTTGGCAAATTGATATTTCGGGTCTTATAATACTAATTGGACCTATGTTGGCTACTCTCCCTGGTGCGATCCCGACTTTCGTCCCATCCGAGGACCCGCAAGCGACCATCTTCAACGTGATGCGGTTCGCGACGCACGACGGACCGGGCATCCGGACTGCCGTGTTTTTCAAAGGCTGCCCGCTCGAGTGCTGGTGGTGCCACAACCCGGAAAGCCAGAAGTTCCAACCCGAGGTCCTGTATTCGGAAGACCGCTGCCGGCGATGCCTGGCGTGCGTGGGGGCATGCCCGTCGAAGGCCATCGAGCCCACCGAACGCGGAGTCCGCACCAGTTCGGCTTGCACGCGCTGCGGCACCTGCATTCCGTTTTGCGGTACGGAGGCGCGGCAGATCGCCGGGCGGCGCGTGAAATTGCGCGAACTGATGCAGGAGATCGAGCGGGACCTGGTGTTTTTCGAGGAATCGGGGGGCGGCGTGACGTTGTCGGGCGGCGAGCCGGTCTGCCAGTCGCGATTCACCGCGGCGCTGCTAGCCGAATGCCGCCGAAGGCGCATCCACACCACGCTCGAAACCTGCGGCTTCGCACGGGAGGAAGTGTTTTTGCAGGTTGCCCTGGCCGCGGACCTGGTGCTCTTCGACCTGAAGATCATGGATGCGCAACTCCACCGCTACTATACGGGGGTATCGAACGGGTCGATTCAGCGCAACCTGGAAGCGCTGATCGCGCACGGCCGGCCGCCCGTCGTACGCATTCCCGTGGTGCCGGGGGTGAACGACAGCGACGAGGAGATCGAACGATTCGTGCAGTACCTCGCTCCGCTGCATCCTCCGCGGATCGAACTGCTGGCATACCATCTGGCCGGCATGGGAAAGTACCAACGGCTCGGAGCTTCCTACCGCTTGCGAGATACGCCGCAAGCCACGGCCAACGACGTGGGGCGGTTTGTCGACGCGTTGGAGCGGGCCGGGCTGGACGTCGTTATCGGAGGATGAAATGACCGGGAGAGTTGCCCGGCTGCGCGAATGCAGCCTGAACACCAAGCCCTTTTTATCACTGGAGCGGGCTTCGCTTCTGACGGAGTTTTACCGGGAGGCTGGGGCGCTGTCCGTGCCTATGCTGCGGGCCGGGGCGCTACGCCACATCCTGGAACACCGGTCGATTTCGATCGGCAGGGACGAACTGATTGTCGGAGAACGGGGACCCGCGCCGAAGGCCACTCCCACGTTTCCCGAACTGTGCTGCCATTCGCTCGAGGATTTCGAGGTTCTGCACAGCCGCGAGAAGATTTCCTACGCGGTGGATGAGGAGGCGCGACGCATTCAGCAGGATGAGATCATCCCGTACTGGCAGGGCCACAGCATGCGAGACCGGCTCTTCGCCGCCATGGAACCCGAGTGGAAGCAGGCCTACGACGCCGGGGTGTTCACCGAATTCATGGAACAGCGCTCCCCCGGCCACACGGTGCTGGGGGATGTCATCTACCGCAGGGGCCTCCTCGAGCTCAAGCGCGAGATTGCGGCGAGCCTGGCCGTGCTCGACTTCTTCGGCGACCCGCATGCCTGGGACCGGCAGCAGCAATTGCTGGCGATGAATGTGGCGGCGGATGCGGTGATCCGCTTCGCCGAACGGCATGCCGAGGCCGCGGAGAGCATGGCCGCGCGCGAAACGGATGACCAGCGGCGAAGAGAACTCGAAAAAATCGCGGATGTCTGCCGTCACGTTCCGGCAAATGCCCCGCGCGATTTTCACGAAGCGCTGCAAGCCTACTGGTTCGTGCACCTGGGCGTCGTAACGGAATTGAACACCTGGGACTCGTTCTGCCCCGGACACCTGGACCAGCATCTTTTCCCGTTTTACGAACGGGACCTCGAGCGCGGCACAATGACTCGCGAGCAGGCGCAAGAGCTGCTGGAATGCTTCTGGGTAAAATTCAATAACCAGCCCGCGCCCCCCAAGGTTGGAGTTACGGCGGCGGAAAGCGGGACTTATACCGATTTCTGTAACATCAATACCGGCGGACTCACGGCGGACGGATCCTCCGCGGTCAACGAGGTGACCTATCTGCTGCTGGACGTGATCGACGAGATGCGGCTCCTGCAGCCCTCTTCGAACCTGCAATTGAGCAGGAAGAATCCGGACCGTTTCTTGAAGCGCGGTCTGGAGATCGTACGCAAAGGGTGGGGGCAGCCTTCCATCTTCAACGCCGATATGGTGGTGGAGGAGCTGCTGCGGCAGGGTAAGTCGATCGAAGACGCGCGGCAGGGCGGAACGTCGGGATGCGTGGAAACTGGGGCGTTCGGCAAGGAAGCGTATATTCTGACGGGCTATTTCAACCTGCCGAAAGTGCTGGAGGTGACGCTCAACAACGGATGCGATCCGCGCACTGGGGCCGAAATCGGACTTCGCACAGGGGACGCGCGCCGTTTCAGCAGCTACGAGGAACTGTTCGGCGCTTTCCGGCGGCAACTGCGCCATTTCATCGACATCAAGATCCGGGGCAACAACGTGATCGAGCGGCTTTACGCCCGCTACATGCCGGCTCCGTTCCTTTCCGTGGTGGTAGACGACTGCATCCGGAACGGCAGGGACTACCACGATGGAGGGCCGCGTTACAATTCGACCTACATCATGGCCGTGGGTCCGGCGACCTGTACCGACAGCCTTTCGGCAATCCGCCACCACGTCTTCGAGAACCGGTCGTTGAGCATGGAAGAGATGCTGGCCGCGCTCGATTCGAACTTCGAAGGCTCCGAGACGCAGAGGCTGGTGCTCTGGAACAAGACGCCGAAATTCGGCAACGACGACGAGGCCGCTGACGGCATCCTCAAGGAAGTATTCGATGCGTTCTTCGAAGCCATCAACGGGCGGCCCAACACCAAGGGCGGCACTTATCGGGTGAACTACCTTTCGACGACGTGCCACGTCTACTTCGGATCGGTGACGGGAGCGACGCCGGACGGCAGAAAGGCCGGAGAGCCGCATTCGGACGGAATATCGCCGGTGCAAGGTGTGGACCGGCTGGGTCCGACGGCGGTAATACGCTCGGCGGCGAAAATCGACCACGCGCGCACCGGCGGCACGCTGCTCAACCAGAAGTTCACACCGCAGACGGTCGAGGGCGAACGGGGCCTGGAGCACCTGACGAGGCTGGTCCGCACGTACTTCAAGCTGGACGGCCATCACATTCAATTCAACGTGGTGACCGCGGAGACGCTTCGCGAGGCACAGACGCACCCCGATAAGTATCGCGACCTGATCGTGCGGGTGGCCGGCTACAGCGACTACTTCTGCGATCTCACGCCCGCGCTTCAGAACGAGATCATCGCGCGCACCGAACAGCAGGCCTTCTGAGTTAAATGGCATCCTGGCCACGGAGCCTGTATTTGCCGGCGTGCAATCCGGAGGCGTCCAGAACCGTTCCGCTCGAGTGCCTGGGCGGCTACGATACTACCGCCGCAGGCACCCGGATGCCTTAGAACGCGGAGGCTATTTCAGCACCTTCCCGTCGACGGCGATTCGGAGTTCATATTTGTCGCTTCCCGCGGGAATATTGTATCCGTCCACCAGCGCAATCCACTGTCCCGGTGCGGGATTGGCGATCGCCGCACTTTCCGGGTTGTTGAGCTGCGCGCCATCGACGTTCACCCCACCTGTAGGGCTGATCAAAATCAGGTCGAGATCGGCAGAGGGATAACTTCCCCAGTCGGCGCGCCAACTGAGACGCGCTTGCAGGCTTTGCGCGCCGGGAGGCACCGAAAAGGGAACGACCAGCGTCTGCGTGTTGGAGATTTTGCTCTGGGAAGTGAACTGCGGGATGGGATCGACCGTGGAGAAGACCGATGCCTTTACGGAGACCGTCCCGGCGTTTGTCCAGTCGCCGCTGATACTCAGGCGCAACAGCCCGGTCTCCGGGTTGTCGATCACGATCGTTCCATTCTTAGCGAAGTCGAAAGACTTGTAATCGCCCTCGCCGATGGAAGAGGTTTTGGCGCTGTGGACGGCTACCATCAGGTCGTCGCCGAAAAAGGGGTTCTGCTGCACCGCGGGCAGGGCCGCGGCGAAATTCGTTAATGCGATGACCACCTGGCTCGTATTCGGGTTCACACGATAGACGATGTCCCGCCGCTCGGAAGGCCGCAACCCGCTCAACGACTGCGTCACAAATCCGTTCACCACATTGAGGGCCGTTCCCTTTTCAACGTTGACCTTCACCGACTCGTTGGCTTTCGGAAGCGCGTCCACGGAGTCGGGCGCCTTGCCGGCAGCCAGCAACGCCGCCGCCGCGCCGGCATTAACATAGCCGTTGCCCTGATCGAGGTTGGTAGCGCCGGTGACAAGCGACGGATTCGCGGAGAGGACGATGGCATTGCGGATCTGGCGCGCGGTGGCATTCGGATACGCCTGGCGAAGCACTGCCGCGATGCCCGAGACACTGGGCGTCGCAAAACTGGTTCCGCTGCCGATGCTGATTGAGGACGCGGATCCCAAGCCCATTCCGAAGTTCGCGAATCCGTTCGCGACGACGTTGGGCTGCACACGGCCATCGGCGTCAGGCCCGCGCGAACTGAAGTACGACATTTCGATTCCGCCGAACGGACGGTACAGGGCGCCGATTCCGGGTCCATACTGAAGGTCGCGGAGGATCCGTTCATTGTGGGGGAGGCTGGCGGCGCCCACGGAAAGCGCGCTGCGGGAACTGGAGGGCGAGCCCAGGGTCAGTGCCGCGGGGCCGGCGTTTCCTGCCGCAACCACGGTTACGATGTCATGCTGGAGCATTGCGTCGACCATTTCATCTTCGAGATCGATTCCCGCGGCGATCGTCGCTCCGCCAAGACTCATATTGCAGACGCGGATATTCACGCCCCCGGTTTGACCGGCGTTGTACATTTCGCGCAGGTCCACGGCACGTTCCATGGCCGCAAGGATCCGCGAGGTCGGTGCGCCTCCGGTTGGGCCGAAGACCCGCAAAGCGTAGATGTTCGCAGACGGAGCCGTACCGATCATGGGGATGGCACTGGTAGGTGTACCGCCAAACACCGCGCCTGGAGCGTACCGGTTCACCGCCTGAACCAACGAACTGGTGCTCGCGAACAGCAGATTCACGTGCGCCGCGACCATTCCGGCAACAAAGGTTCCATGGCCCTCATTGGCGACGTTGGAGAACTCGAGGCCGTCCTTGACGAAATCCTCACCCCCGATTACGCTGCCGGAAATGTGCGGAAACCCCGGTCGAATGCCGCTGTCGATAAGGGCCACAACAATCCCGGCTCCCGTTTTGCCGGCCGCGAAAAGGGAATCAAGTCCCATCAGACTGTTATTCACAATGTAGGCTGATGGCTGAGCAGACAGGCTGGCGATTTCTTGGCCACTCAGAGGATTGACCGAATCCGGGACAATGTTCGTGCTGGCGGGCGCGGCTACAAATCGGCCGCGATTTACATCGACGCTCGAGGGCGATTCCACGATCAGGTCCTTAGAAACCGAGGCGATGCCCCCCGCCGCCAGCAGTCCCGAGATCTTGCTTTGCGGAATCTCAGCGGCGATCGCATTCACGTACTTGTACTGATAGGTGACCTTGCCTCCCTGCGACTGGACATTTGCCACAACTTTGGTGTACGGCTTCGAAGTCCGGATGAGAACCCTTTCCATTCCGGATGTCTGCCCGAGCGCGCTGGCGGCGAACAGGCAAGCTATTAATAATCCACGTAGTGTCATTTAAGAAATGCTCCGTTGCGCTGCTGTGCAGCACGCGATCAAATCCGACAAGAGAATTGAAGCGGTGATCGTGCGAATACGAACGAATGGACTCCTGAGGGCTGATTACCTGAATTGTACCGAAGATTGACGAGCCCGAGACAGTGAGCGTAGACTTCTTGGTTTGACACTCCGCACACTGCTGCTTCTTGCCTGCTCGGCGCATCTTGCCGGGCAGCAGACACCGACGATCGCGGAGGCCGTGGAAAAAGCGGTTCGAAATTACCCCTCGATTCGCGTGACAGAGGAGCAGACGGCCGCCGCATCGGCAGGCATTCAACTCGCGCGCACGGCCTATCTGCCGCGCGTCGACGCCGTGGCGCAGGTGAACCGCGCCACCCGCAACAATGTTTTCGGAATGCTGTTGCCTCAGAGTGTCCTGCCTTCACTAACCGGTCCCGTTATCGGCAGCAATAACGCAGGGACGGCATGGGGCAGCGCGATCGGAACGCTCGTAACCTGGGAGCCGTTCGATTTCGGTCAGCGGCGGGCGGGCGTGCTCGCAGCGGAGGCCGCCCGGGCTCAGTCGGAAGCGACGCAGCGCTGGACCGAATATGAAGTCGCGGTTGCGACGGCGGACGCCTGCCTCACGCTGGCCGCGGCGCAGGAAACAGTTCGCGCCGCGCAGGCGGGCGTGGAACGCGCGCAAACGGTGCTACGAAGCATTCAGGCTCTCGTCCAGGCCGACCTTCGGCCCGGCGCGGAAGCATCGCGGGCCGAAGCGGAGATGGCCGCCGCCCAAACACAGACGATTCAGGCGGAACAGGCCGTCGAAGTCGCCCGCGCCACGTTGTCGCAGTTTCTGGGCACGGAACCGGCGCAGACCGCTATCGCCGCGCCCGGCCTGGCACGGCTTCCGGTGGAACACCCGACACCCGCTTTCGACCCCGCGGGCAACCCTCTGCTGGTCATGCAGAACGCCACCATCGAGCAGGCCCGCGCCGAGTTGCATGCTCTCGAACGAACCTATTTCCCGCGATTCTATTTGCAGGGCGCGGCCTATGCGCGCGGCAGCGGAGCGGAGCCGGACGGAAAAATACTGGGAGGGCTCAACGGCCTGGCGCCGAACACACAAAACTACGCTCTCGGTTTCAGCGTTTCGTTCCCGGTTTTCGATTTCAGCGCGTTGCAGGCCCGGGAAGTACGGCAGGCGGCTACTCTCCGGGCGCAGCAGGCGCGCTCCCAACAAATCGCCACAGAACTGCGCGCCCGCTGGAACGTGGCCATTGCCGGATTGAACGGCTCACGCCGGGTGGCGGCAAATACTCCGGTGCAGGTCTCCGCCGCGCGCGCCGCGGCCCAGCAGGCATCGGCGAGATACCAGGCCGGACTGGGAACGATCGACTCAGTGGCGGAAGCGCAGAGATTGCTGACGCAGGCCGAAATCGATGAGGCACTAGCCCGCCTCTCGGTATGGCGAAATCTGCTCGCCGTGGCGGCGGCGGCCGGCGACATCCGGCCGTTTCTTGCGGAGGTGAGCCAGTAAATGCGTTTGGTTTTTGCCGCCCTGAGCCGCCCGTTGACCGTGGTGGTGGCGCTTCTGGCGATTGCGCTGTGCGCTGCGCTCGCCTTGAGTCGAATGCCTGTGGACATCTTTCCGCAAGTTGGCGATCCCGCCATTTACGTCGCGCAGCCGTACGGCGGCATGGATCCCGCGCAGATGGAAGGGTATCTCACCTACTATTACGAGTATCACTTTCTCTATATCACGGGCATCGACCACGTGGAGAGTAAGAGCATTCAGGGCGCGGCCCTTATGAAGCTGGTGTTTCATCAGAACACGAACATGAGCCAGGCTATGTCGGAGACCGTGGGGTACGTCAACCGGGCGCGCTCTTTCATGCCGCCAGGAACGGTGCCTCCCTTCATTACCCGGTTCGACGCGGGCAGCGTGGCGGTGGGCCAGCTCATCTTCAGCAGCCCCACCCGGAGCCAGGGCGAGATGCAGGATTTCGCATTGAACCGCGTGCGGCCGCTGTTTGCGACGCTCCCCGGTGTTTCGGCGCCGCCACCCTTCGGCGGGAACCAGCGCACGATCGTCGTCACCCTCGATCCCGACAAGCTCCACCAGTACCGCGTCTCTCCCGAAGAAGCGATCGCCGCGGTCAGTAAGTCCAGCGTCGTGATGCCGTCCGGCTATATGTGGACGGGTAAGCAGCAACGTATCGCGCGCACTAACTCGGCCCTGGGCGGCAATCTGGCCGAGTTGCTGTCCACGCCGATTCGTCCCGGCTCAGGCACCGCCGTTTACCTCCGGGACATCGGAACGATTGAAAGCTCCACCGACCTGGTCACGGCGTACGCGCACGTCAACGGGAAGCGGACGGTGTATATTCCAGTGACCAAGCGGGCCGACGCCTCCACGCTGGACGTCATCCGAAGCGTCAAGGCGGCGATTCCCGATTTCAAGAAGGTGGTTCCCGAGGACGTGGACGTCCGGCTCGAGTTCGACCAGTCATCGTACGTCACCAATGCCATACGTGGCCTGGTGCTCGAGGGCCTGCTGGGAGCGGTGCTCACGGGGTTGATGGTGCTGGTCTTTCTGCGCGACTGGCGGAGCGCGCTGATCGTAATTCTCAATATTCCGTTTGCGCTGCTCTCGGCGGTGGTGCTGTTGTGGGTCACGGGACAGACCATCAACATCATGACCCTGGGCGGGCTGGCGCTGGCAGTGGGCGTACTGGTTGACGAGGCTACGGTGGAAATCGAGAACATCCACACCCGCATGCTGCCGGGAGTCTCGCGGGCGCGAGCCGTGGTAGAAGCATGCAGCCGCACCGCCGCGGCCCGGTTGCTGTCGATGTTGGCCGTCCTGGCGGTGTTTGTCCCATCCTTCTTCATGGTCGGAATCGGACGGCAGCTCTTCGTTCCCTTGTCGATGGCGGTGGGCTTTTCGATGATTGCGTCCTACCTGCTTTCGAGCACGCTGGTTCCGGTGTTCTCCACCTGGCTGATGCGCGAAGCGCATCGCGGCGAAGAGCGGAGCCTCTTACGGCGGTTCTATGACGGCTACCTCCGCGTGGTCCTGCGGTTCCGGTGGCCGGTCGCGCTCACGTACCTGGTCACCTCCGTCGGCCTTGTAGTACTGCTCGTGCCGCGCACCGGCACGGAACTTTTCCCGGATGCGAACCCCCCGCTAATGCGCCTTCGGTTACGGGCTCCGGCCGGGACGAGAATCGAGGAAACCGAGCGGATCGTCCTGCGCGCGCTCGACATCATCCGGCGTGAGGCGGGCCCTGGAAATGTGGCCATCACCAGCGACTTCGTCGGCGTAGTGCCTTCGAGCTACCCGGTGAACCTGATTCACCTGTTCACCAGTGGCCCGCAGGAGGCGATATTGCAGGTTGCTCTCCAACCCTCCGCGCCGCGCGGCGAAGCCTTGCGGGAGCGATTGCGAAAAGCCTTCCACCACGATCTCGCCGGCGTGCAGGTGGGCTTCGAAGCAGGCGACATTGTCAGCCAGGTGATGAGCTTCGGCTCCCCCACTCCGATCGAAGTGGCCGTGCAGGGCATCAGCCTGGCAGACGACTATGCGCATGCTCGAAAATTGCGGACGCAGCTCGAGAAACTCGATTTTCTACGCGACCTTCAGATCGCGCAGGAGGCCGGCTTCCCGACCGTGGACATAGCGATCGACCGGGAGCGCGCGGGACAGTTTGGCCTGACCATGTCCGACGTGGTTCGTTCGGTCGTGCCGGCCACTTCCTCCTCGCGCTTTACCGAACCGAATTACTGGCGCGATCCAAACTCGGGAAACGCGTTTCAGATCCAGGTGCAGTTGCCGCAGAATCGGATGCAGAGCACCGAACAGGTGGGCGCCATCCCGGTGGCGCGCGGTTCCCAGACGTGGCTCGCGGACGTGGCTGGGATCAAGGCGGGCACCATGCCGGGGCTCATCGAACGGTACAACGGCCAGCACGTGGTGAGCCTGACGGCGAACGTGCACGGCCTGGCATTGGGCGAAGCGGCGCGGCGCGTGGAAGAGGCGATGGCGGCGGCCGGCGCTCCTCCCCGCGGCATCACGGTTCGGATGCGCGGCCAGGTGCCTCCGCTTCAGGACACGCTGTCCGGTTTGCGAGTGGGGCTGCTGCTCGCAGTGGTGGCTATCTTCCTGCTGCTGGCGGCGAACTTTCAATCCATCCGGCTGGCGATGGCGATCGTGTTGACCATACCGGCGGTCATCTGCGGTGTGGTTCTGATGCTGTTGTTCACCGGCACCACGCTGAATGTGCAGTCGTTCATGGGCGCGATCATGGCGATCGGGATAGCAGTGGCTAATTCGATTCTGCTGGTCACGTTCGCGGAGCGGGAACGGCGCGCGGGTATTCCGTTACTCGACGCGGCGCGGGAAGGCGCGGGCGGCCGCTTGCGGGCCGTGCTGATGACGGCAGCCGCCATGATTTCGGGCATGCTCCCCATGGCGATCGGTGCGGGCGAAGGCGGCGCGCAGGCGGCCCCGCTCGGGCGTGCCGTAGTGGGCGGGCTCCTGGTTTCCACCTTTGCGACCCTGACAATCCTGCCCTCCATCTATGCGATCCTGCAGCCGTCCGCTGCCGCTACTTCGCCCTCGCTCAATCCGGAAGACCCTGAGAGCCATTATTATGATGCGCGTTGAACTATTGGCCATGATTGCGATTGCCGCCTGGCCGGCGCAGAGCCAGAGCGAGAATCTAGCGCCAGTTGTGGCAAAGACAGTTTCGCGGACGTTGGATTTGCCCGGCGAATTGCTGCCGTATCAGTCTGTGACACTGCACGCCAAACTGCCGGGATTCGTCGAAGGAGTGCTGGTAGACCGAGGCAGCCTGGTGAAGAAGGGCGACCTGTTGGTAGAACTGAGTGCCCCGGAACTGCGCGCGCAACTGGCCGCGGCAGAGTCCCGGGTTCAGGCCGCGGAGGCCGAGCGCGCGCAGGCGGAGGCACGACTCGCGGGGTCGCAGAGCACGTTCGACCGGCTGCGCAAAGCCTCTGAAACAGCGGGCGCAGTGGCGGGCAACGAGTTGATACTGGCCGAAAAGCAGGTGGAGGCTGCGACCGCGCTGGTAGCTTCGCGACGCGAGGCCAGCCGCGCCGCGCAGTCCGCGGCCGATGCCCAGAAGGATCTGGAGAAGTACCTTCGCATCACGGCTCCGTTCGAAGGCGTGGTGACCGAGCGTCTGGTTCATCCCGGCGCGCTGGTGGGGACCGGGGCCAATCCTCCGTTGCTCGTGCTGCAGCAGGTTTCCCGTCTGCGGCTGGTGGTGGCCGTTCCGGAATCCTACACAGCGGCGATCCCGCGGGGCGCAACCGTAGTTTTTCACGTACCCGCAAATCCGGACCGCCTCTATTCGGGCGCGATCGCGCGGATCTCACGGGCTCTCGATCCCAAGACGCGTACTATGCCGGTCGAGCTGGATGTGCAGAACGGCGATGGATCGCTGGCGCCTGGCATGTATCCGGCGGTGAAATGGCCGGTCCGCCGCTCACAGCCGTCGTTGTACGTGCCCCGGACCAGCGTAGTGACCACGACCGAACGGACCTTCGTGATTCGGGAAAACGACGGCCGGGCCGAGTGGGTGGATGTCCGTAAGGGCGCCGCCGACGGCGAGCTGGTTGAGGTCTCGGGCAACCTCAAAGCCGGGGACCGCGTGGTGCGCCGGGGCTCAGATGAGATCCGCGAAGGCACGACCCTCCCCCGCTAGCTCTCGCTCCTTAACACGTTCTTTACGCGAGACTTGTGGCACGCGCCTCCCGCGAGGGCGTAATGTGGAGACAGGCGGATGAGACTCGACAGCAACCGGCGCCGCGCCACGCTTTCATGGGTTTTTGTAATTGCCATGCTGGTTCTGTGCGGAGTGCTGGGCGTGCTGCAATATCAATGGCTTGGAGAGGTGAGTGAAGCCGCCAGGGAGCGGCTGAAAGGCACTCTCCAGGCGAATCTTGAAAGGCTCAGTGCGGACTTCAACGCCCAGATCGGCGCGGCGATTCGCAACGTGTTGCCGGCGGACTCGGCGGCCGGGCCGCAGGTCGCAGCCGAGATTGGGGCCAGATACCGCTCGTGGGCTAACTCGGACCGCAGGGCCGCGCTCATCGATCAACTCTATTTCGCCGAGATCGGGTCCGCAAAGATCCTTCTCCATCGCATCGATCTGCAAACAGGTTCGGAAGCCCCGGCCGAATGGCCGCCTGAGTGGCAGGGTTTCCGGGAGTGGAGCGAATCCCGTCTGGATCCGCAAGACGGCCCGAACCGTGGCCCAAGCGGACCTCCACCGGGGTGGATCGCACCGTCGCAGACAGGCGGACCACGCTTCGAAGTGCCGGTGCTGGTGCGGCGCGAAGACTACGCCCCGGGAGGCGGTCCTTTTGGGCGGGGAGAACGGGTCGAGTTGGGCTGGCTGCTGGTGGCGCTGAACCGCACCTATATTCGCGGCACGCTCCTTGCCGAGGTGCTGCACAGCCATCTTGGCACCGGCGGCGAACTGGACTACATGGTGGAAGTGGTCAGCCGGAGCGATCCGGGTACCGTCATTTATCAGTCCGACCCCCAGGCTCCCAAGCCTGTTTCCGCGAATCCGGACGCATCGATCGGCCTTCTCGGTTCGGTTGCCGATTCATTCTTCGGCCGGGGGGGACCGCAGGGACGCGATGGCCGCGTCCGGGGCGGCCGGGGTCCGGAGTTCGGCGGCCGCGGCAGGGGCGGCCCCGGCGAACCGACCCGCTGGATACTGTTTGTGCGTCACCGGGCGGGGTCGCTGGAAGCAGTGGTGACGCAGGCGCGCCGGCGGAATTTCGGAGTGACCGCAGGAGTGCTGCTCCTGATGCTGGCGAGCGTGGGGGCACTGGTTCACTACACGCGACGGGCTCAACGCCTGGCGGAGTTGCAGATGGATTTCGTGGCCGGCGTTTCGCACGAGTTGCGAACGCCACTCACCGTCATCCACACGGCCGCCTACAACCTTCGCGGCAGGCTCGCGGAAAATCCGGCGCACGTCGAGCGGTACGGCGCGCTGATCCAGCAGGAAAGCGGACGGCTGAAGGACCTGGTGGAACAGGTGTTGACCTTTGCCGGCACGAAGGCCGGCAACGTTCCGCAAAAGAAAGAGCCGGTCGCGGTGGAAGCGGTGATCGAAGAGGCGATGCAATCGAGTGCCACGCTGCTGAATGGCGCCCACTGCCAGGTGGAAACGGGAATCGACCCGCGGCTCCCGCTGGTGCTGGGCGACGCGATCACCCTGCGCCACGCCATACAGAACCTTCTGGCAAACGCGGTAAAGTACGGAACGGAGGGCAACTGGATTGGCGTCTTTGCGTCGGCCGGAGGTGATGCGGGCCACAGGATGGTCGAGATTCGGATTGCAGACCGCGGTCCTGGCATTCCCGCCGACGAACAGGACCAGATTTTCGACGCGTTTTTTCGAGGGCGCCGCGCTCTCCAGGACCAGATTCATGGCACCGGCCTGGGCCTGAGCCTGGTCAAGCAGATTGTGGAAGCGCACGGCGGTCAGATCCAGGTCAAGAGCCGCCCCACGGAGGGGACGGAATTCATGATCCGAATTCCGGCGGCCCCTCCCGAATATCAGGATGAGCTTGCGAATACTGCTGGTTGAAGACGAACCCGGTCTGGTCTTGACTCTCACCGACCTGCTGACGTCGGAGGGGTACGAGGTGGACAGCGCGGGCGACGGCCGGGCTGGACTCGAAAGGGCCGCCAAGGGCAAATATGACCTTGTCATTCTCGACGTCATGTTGCCTGGCATGAACGGTTTCGACGTATGCCGCGAATTGCGGCAGCAGGGCAAGGACGTGGCGATTCTGATGCTGACCGCCAAGTCGCAGGTTACCGACCGCGTTGTGGGGCTGAAGCTTGGCGCCGACGATTATGTGGGCAAACCGTTCGAACCGCCGGAGCTGCTGGCACGAATCGAAGCCCTGCTGCGCCGCGTGAAGCGCGAGAACCTGTCGCCGGTAGCGCGATTCCAGTTCGGCGCGGTGGAGATCGACTTTGAACGGGACGAGGTAAAGAACGGCGGCGCCACGGTGCCGCTGGCGCTCAAAGAATTGGAATTGCTGCGATACCTGGTGAATCACCGGGGCACTGTGGTGTCACGGGAGGAGCTGCTCGAAGGCGTGTGGCAATACCAGCCCGGCGTTTCCTCCCGAACGATTGACGTTCACGTGGCCTGGTTGCGGCAGAAGCTCGAACCGAATCCACAGACTCCGCGGCACATTCACACGGTTCGCGGCGTCGGCTACCGATTCGAGCCCTGAGGCGACGGCGCTACTTGTCGTCCGGCGGGACCTCCGTAACGGGTCCGAATTTCTTCAGCAGGCCGGCGATTTTAGATGCATCGCCCACCGCGATGATCTGCGCGTTGTCGAGCGGCACGTACTTCTTTGCTACCCGCTGGACGTCTTCCGCCTTGACCGCCGACACTTTCTGCGCGTAGGTGTCCCAGTAATCCTCGGGCAAGCCGTAGTCGCGCTGCTCGAGCCAGCGAGCCATCACCTGGGAAGGGCTCTCGAGCGCAAGGACGAAGCCGGCCACCACCGCGCTTTTGGCGTCGGACAACTCGTCGGCGGGAACAGGCACCTCGCGGATGCTCCGAAACTCTTTGAGCAGTTCGGCCAGCGCCGGCTCGGTCACCTCCGTACGCACGGATGTGCTGGCCTGAAAATAATTCGACACGTGGCTCGCGCTGAACCCGGAGCCGATGCCGTACGTGTATCCTTTTTCTTCCCGGATGTTTCGGAAGAGGCGGGACGAGGGTCCGTTGCCCAGAACGCGGTTCATAACCTGCACGTCAATGTAGTCGGGATTCATGCGGTCCAAAGCGAGATTGGCGATCAGCAGGAAAGTCTGCACCGAGTTGGGACGCGGGATAAGCAGCACCTTCTTCTCAGCGATGGCCGGCGGAAATGGAAGCGCCACCTTCTTCACGGGTCCGCCTTTCCAGCCGGCGAGCGCCTTTTCGAGCTTGGCGGACGCCTGCGCGGGCGTAATATCTCCCGCGATTCCGGCCCATTGCCCGGAAGGAACGTACCACGTTTTGTAGTGCTCGACGATCTTTTCCCGCGTGATCTGGTTGAGCGAGTCCGCGGTCGGCCGGGTGGAGTGCCGGATGTCGTCCGGGTACAGGGTCTTCATCAGCAGTTCGTTGGCCAGCACCCCCGGACTGGTTTTCATCTGCTCGATCTGGGCGCGCTGGCGCACCTTCCACTTGTCCAGTTCGTCTTGCGGGAAGGTCGGGTTCATCAGCATGTCCGTGAGCAGGGCCAGGGCGGCATCGAAATTCTCGGTCAGCGCGCTGACGAAAATCGTGCCGTCCTGTAAGCCCGCGCCGAAACTGACGCTCGCTCCGAGTGCGGCCATGGCGTCCGCGATTTCCTTCGACGACCGCGTCTTTGTTCCGAGCCGGATCAGCGCGGCCGTGGCGTCCGACAGCCCGGCGATATCGCCATCCCTTACGTTGCCCGAAGGGATGGAAATCTGAAGGGTAATGGAGGGCACGCGATGGCTCTCGACCACCAGCAGTTTGAGGCCGTTCGACAACTTGCGTTCCACCGGCCGCGGAAGTTTGACCTTCAGCACCTCGTTCGACACGGGCGCCCGGTTCAGTTTCACCACGCCCGCAAGCGAGGTTGCCGGCTGGGCCGCCGGGGTTTGCGCCGTCGCCAGGGCGGCCACGCCAAACAGCGCCGATGCAGCAATCGTGATTCGATTCATGGCTCCGGCCTCCTAATTTTTCCTGGCAGCAGCGGGAGCCGCTGCCGGTTGGGTGACGATGACCACACGATTCGCAGTTCGCAAATACTTCTGCGCCGCTTTCTGAATGTCGGCCGCGGTGACCGCCATGCGCTTGTCCGGTTCGGTGTTCATCCGGTTGGGATCGTCATAAAGAGCGGCGCCGTCGGCCAGCGAGACGGCTGTGGAAAGGACGCTCTCCCGCGGGAACAACGCGCTTCGCCTGGTGGCGACGCGAACCCGATTCAATTCCTGGTCGGTAACGGGCGCTGACACCAGGCGGGCGATTTCCTCGGAAATCAGGCCTTCGACCTCCTGCGCGCTCTTGCCGGGCCGCACCATGGCGAAAATCTGAAGCTTGGATGGACCGTCCCGGCCGTCCACTCCGGCCGAGACGGATGCGGCCACCTCTTTCTCCTTCACCAGCTTCTGGTAGAGGCGTGAACTCTCTCCACTGCCCAGAATGCTGGCGGCCACCGACATGGCGCGTGTGTCGTCGCTGGTGATTTCGGGAACCCGATAGGCAATGTCCAGCCGGGTGAGTCGTGCCAGCTTATCGTCGATGGTCAGGCGCCTCTCGGCTGTTTTCTCGGGCTCGGTGAGGTTAACCGGCTCCGGCGCGGGCTGGTGCGGGATCGATCCGAAGTACTTTTTCACCTTGGCCAGCGCCTCCTTCGTGTCCAGGTCGCCCACCAGGGCGATTACGGCATTGTTGGGCGCGTAGTAGGTCTTGAAGAATTGGGTCACGTCGTCCACCGACGCCGCGTCCAGATCCGTCATCGAGCCGATCACCGAATGCTGGTAGGCGAAGTTATCGTAGGCGAGTTCCTCCATCTTTTCGTAGGTCTGGCCGTAAGGCTGGTTGTCCACGCCCAGCCGCCGTTCCTCCTTGACCGCCTGACGCTGGTTCTCCAGATTTTCCTTGGTGATGCGCAGTGACTTCATGCGGTCGGCTTCCAGGAACAGCCCGAGGTCCAACTGGTTCTTGGGCAGCACCTCGTAATACAACGTGCGGTCGTTGTTGGTTGTGCCGTTCATGTTGCCGCCCTTGGTGAAGATGGTGTAGAAGTGCTCGCCGGGTCCCACGTTTTCCGAGCCCTTGAACATCATGTGCTCGAAGAGATGAGCAAAGCCCGTGCGGCCCTTCCGTTCATCCCGCGAACCGACCTTGTAACTGACGGCGATGGCGAACACCGGTGCGTAGTGTTCTTCCGAAATCAGAACGCGGAGACCGTTATCGAGGGTAGTGTCTGTAAATTTGACGGGCGCGAGCTTGCCGGCCCCTGGTTGGGCCCAGATCAGCGCCGCAAACGCGAAGAGCGTCGCGAACAGTGTTTTCAAAGGACCTCCTTAAAAGTGCTTCCAGTATAGACGCGAACAGCGTCCAATAGTCATGGTGGATTCGAAGCCGGATTTTGTGCCATCCTGAACGGTTCGTATGGATATCATCACCGGCAATGTGGGTTGGATCGAAGTAATCTGCGGCCCGATGTTCTCCGGCAAAAGCGAAGAACTGATCCGGCGTCTGCGCCGCGCCATGATTGCGCGCAAGAGGGTTGAGGTTTTCAAGCCGGCCATCGACACCCGTTATTCCGACGATGAAATCGTTTCCCATGGCGACCTACGGATGAACTCGCAGGTGGTGGCTCACGCCGGGGAAATTACCGATCGCATCGACTGGCGTTCGGAAGTGGTGGGCATCGACGAAGCGAATTTCATGGGCGAACAGCTTGTGGCGGTGGCCCAACGGCTGGCCGACAGCGGCAAACAGGTGATCGTCGCCGGCCTCGACACCGACTACCTGGGCCGCCCGTTCGCGCCCATTCCGGACCTGCTGGCGCACGCCGAATCGATCGCCAAGACGCTGGCCATCTGCGTGCGCTGCGGCAATCCCGCCAAGCACACGCAAAGGCTTCGCGGGTCCGACGACCTCATCGTCGTCGGCGCCTCCGACATGTATGAAGCGCGCTGCCGGCGCTGTTTCGAGCCCGGCATCCCCAAGCAGACGGAACTGGACTTCGTTCGCGCGCGCAGGCAGCAAAAAGAGCCGGCATAGGCCCGAAACGCGGCCCTTTTGGGCAACGGTCCGGAACCGTTACCGCGGCGCGGCCGTTGCGATTTCCCGGAACCGGCCCTTCGCCCGATCCCATGACGCGCCGGGCGCGGGCTCGAATGTTTCAACCGGAAAGGAGAGTTCGATTAGTTCGCGGGCATCGTCGATCGACCGGACGCCGCCGATACCCACCAGCTGCATGGCCACGTTGCCGAGTGCCGTGGCTTCGGCGGGACCGGCGAGAACCCGGCAGCCCGTCGCATCCGCGGTGTACTGGTTCAGCGTCGCATTTCGGCAGCCTCCTCCAACCACGCGGATCGTGTCGAAGTGCTCACCGGTGACGGCTTCCAACTGCTGCAGTACTGAGCTGTACTTGAGCGCGAGGCTCTCCAGAATCGTCCGGGTGAAGGCGCCCGGAGTGCGCGGGACGCGCTGCCCGGTGGCCGCGCAATAGTCCTCGATGGCTTTCGGCATATTGTCCGGCGCAGCGAAAGAAGAATGGTCGGGCTCGATCAACGATTCGAGCGCCGGCTCCGAAGCAGCCAGCCACAACAACTCCTCGTACGAGTATTTCTCACCGGCCAGGTCCCAGACCTTCTTGCAACCTTCGAGCAGCCACATGCCCGTGATGTTCTTGAGCAGCCGGTACGTCCTGCCCACGCCGCCTTCGTTGGTGAAATTCAGGCGGCGGCTCTCCTCGGTCACGATGGCTTCGGGTATCTCGGTACCGAGCAGCGACCAGGTCCCCGAACTCAAGAATGCGGTTCGGCCCGCTGCCCGCACCGCGGCCACAGCCGACCCGGTATCGTGGCACGCCGGAACCGTTACCGGAATCGCCGGCAACCCGGCGGCGCTCGCTACTTCCGGCCGGAGCGTCCCCAGTATGGTGCCGGGTTCGATCAGCGGTTTCAGGAAGTGGGTCGGAATGCCCAGTTCGCGCAGCAGATCCGCGGCCCAGGTGCGCGTGCGACGGTCCAGGAACTGAGTGGTTGTGGCGTTGGTATATTCGCAGCGCAGTGTGCCGGTCAGCCAGAAGTTCAGCAGGTCTGGAATGGTCACCATCGACTCGGCGAGTTCGAGCAGCCTGGGTGTCCGCTGCGCAGCCGCATAGAGCTGGAACAGCGTGTTCAGCGCCATGAACTGGATGCCGGTCACGTCGTAGATGCGGTCGGCTCCTACCGCGGCGCAGGCCTTCTCCACCATGCCCTGCGTGCGCGCATCGCGATAGTGGTAGGGATTCTCCAGCAGAACGCCCGATTCGCCGAGCAGCGCATAATCGACGCCCCAGGTGTCTACTCCGATGCTGGCCAGTTCCCCGCCTTGCCGCCCCATCCGCAGCCCTGTCTGCATTTCATGCCAGAGGCGCGGCGCGTCCCAGTGAAGTTCGCCGTTGTACCGTACCGGTTCGTTCGGGAACCGGTGGACCTCTCGAATTTCCAGTCTTGCCCCGGCAACACGGCCGAGAATGGCGCGACCGCTGGTGGCTCCGAGGTCGAACGCGAGAACGTTGGAATCGCTGAGATTTGAACTCATGGCCTGGTAAGACTCAGAGTACTCCGGGACCGCCCCGGTATACAATCGGATTGAGACTGCGATGACCGAAAACTCCGTGTTACAGGCATACGAGATCGCCAGGGATATGTACGCGCAGGCCGGCGTCGATACCGAGCGCGCGCTTCAGCAACTGGCCGGCATTCCCATCTCCCTGCACTGCTGGCAGGGCGACGACGTGGGCGGCTTCGAAACGCCGGGCGCTCAGCTTTCCGGAGGCGGCATTCAGGCCACCGGCAACTATCCCGGCAAGGCCCGCACCATCGCCGAACTGCGCGCCGACATCGAGATGGCCTTGAGCATGGTGCCGGGAAAGCACCGCCTCAACCTGCACGCTTCATATCTGGACAACGGCGGCGTGTACGTGGAGCGCGACCGGATCGAGCCGAAACATTTTCAGAGCTGGATCGACTGGGCGAAACAGAACGGGCTCGGGATGGACTTCAATCCGACCTATTTTTCCCATCCGAAAGCGGCCGACGGTTTCACCCTTACCCACACGGACCCGGCCATCCGCGAATTCTGGATCGAACACGGTAGGGCCTGCCGGAGAATCGGCGCGGAAATGGGCCGCCAGTTGGGCACTGCCGCCGTCACCAATGTCTGGATCCCGGACGGGTACAAAGACATCCCGGCAGACCGGACCGGACCCCGCGAGCGGCTCATCGATTCGCTCGACCGCATCTTTCTCGAACCGATCGACCCCGCCCTCCACCTGGACGCCGTGGAGGCCAAGCTGTTTGGCATCGGAGCCGAGAGTTACACGGCCGGTTCCGCCGAGTTCTACCTGGGCTACGCCGTCTCTCGCGGGAAACTGTTGACGCTCGATGCCGGACACTACCACCCCACGGAGATGATCTCCGAGAAAATCTCCTCGGTGCTGCTGTTCTGCCCGGGATTGCTGCTGCACGTCAGCCGGCCCGTTCGGTGGGACAGCGACCACGTGGTGATCCTGGACGACGAACTCATGAACATCGCCCGCGAACTGGTGCGCAGCGGCAAGCTGGGCAGCGACATCCACGTGGGGCTCGACTACTTCGATGCCAGCATCAATCGCGTGGCCGCGTGGGTGATCGGCACGCGCAACATGCTCAAGGCGCTTCTCATCGCCCTGCTGGAACCGGCGCAGGCGCTTCAGGACGCCGAGCGCCGGCTCGACTATACAGAGCGGCTGATGATGCTCGAAGAGCAGAAGAGCCTGCCGTGGATGGCCGTGTGGGACCACTACTGCGCCCGCAACAACGCACCCGCCGGCGCGGCCTGGTTCGGCTGCGTCCGGCAGTACGAAAAGGACGTGCTCTCGAAGCGCTAACGCTATTCGGACCACACCGCGAGTTCATTGCCGTTCGGGTCGCTGAAGTGGAACCGGCGGCCGCCCGGAAAGGAGAACGTAGGCTTCACAATAGTTCCGCCCGCCTTCTGAATTTGGCTTTCTATGGCCTCCAGGTCGGCGGCATACAGCACCACCAGCACACCATGCGCGGGCGGTTTGTCGACCTTCCAAAAACCTCCCTTCAGGCGGCCGTCCTTGAAGCTGGTGTAATCCGGGCCCCAGTCTTGGAACTCCCATCCGAACACATCGCCATAGAATTTCTTGGTTCCGGCGATATCGGTGGCGGGAAACTCCAGGTAGTCGATTCTGCGATCGTTTCCGGCGTGGCTCATGGCACCTCCTCAGTTTGCGATAAAAATGCAATCGTCCGCGCCGATCGGCTGCCCTGGGGGCGGCTCGGCGGGACGCGGAATCGTGATCTCTTTGGGGTTGGTCTCAAAGCGCTTGATATGCGCCGCGCCGAACTGATAGAACGCCCGCAGCCCGGCATCCGCCGGCGCCTGCGCCGTCAGCCACTCCCGCAGCCTGCTCAATTTGCCGAGCGCCGTGGCGCGTGCCTGCGGCGCGGCCCGGTCGTTCGCGGCCAGCACCATCAGTTCATAAAGAACAACCGTATCCACGGACCGCTGCACCTGGCCGGAAAGACCCGCCGCCGGCTGCGCTTTCCAGGTCGCCGCGAGCAGGCTGTCCAGCACCTCGTCCAGCCCCGGCTGGGTGGCATCTTCGGCGTGATACTGGACCAGGCGCGCGGCGCGTTCCGGATTGAGAATCAGCCCGACGGTGATAGATGCGGCGGATTCGGCCGCTCCCAACGGGTCGAACGTCAGGCCGGTATGGTTACGAAAATTCTCCCGCGAGCGCGAATACCCGAAGGCAGTGGGCGGAATCAGGGCAAGCACGCTGGCGGGCACCGTGAGGACTCCCGGGCTGACCGTCCGCAGCAGCGCCTGCATGGCGCGCCGCTGCTCGGCGCCCGGAACCCGTTCGAGCACCTTCTGCCCGTCGCCGCGCAAGGCGTAGGTGTAATTCACGCCTCCCAGCACCTTCGCCGCCGCCTCCGTCTGGTAGCGGTGCAGCAGGTACACCGGGACCAGCACGTCTTCCAGCCGGCTCATCGGCTCGCCTTCGCGGATATTATTTGCCGAGAACCGGCCGAGCACGCGCGCGCGCACTTCCATGATGCGGTTCAATTCGTCCACCGCGTTTGTGCCCGAATCCCAGAGGTGCGCTACGGGACTCGCACTGCCTTCGGGACGGGCATCGGAATCGGAAAGAAACAGCAGGCCGCGCGAGGTGGCGCCGCGCAGGAGTGCATCCAGCTCCTTCTTCTCATTGGCCCCCTTTGGGATATTCGCGGTAACCGTATTCGATCGCGACCTTGTCCCATTCGCCGATTCCCACCGCGTACGCCTGCGAAAGGTCCGGAGCGCCCGGGCCGTTCAGGCTCATCACCGGAGGCGGGTAGTCCATCACGCTGGAGCGGTTCCGGATGCTGGCGGCGTAGTTGTGCGCGAGTCCCAGCGTGTGCCCCACTTCGTGCGCGGCGAGTTGCCTGAGCCGCGCCAGGGCCACACGCTCCATTTCGGGCGATGCCGGTTTGCCTTCCTCGTAGGGAGCGAGCACGCCTTCCATGATCATGTAGTCCTGGCGGGCGCGCAGCGAGCCGAGAGTAACCTGCCCCTTGATGATCTCGCCGGTGCGCGGGTCGGAAATGGACGAACCATACGACCAGCCGCGCGAATAACGGTGCACCCACTGGATCAGGTTGTAGCGGACGTCCATCGGGTCGGCTCCCTCGGGCAGCAGCTCCACGCGAAAAGCGTCCTTGTAACCCGCGGCTTCGAACGCCTGGTTCCACCAGCGCGCGCCTTCGAGCAGGGCGGACCGCACCGGCTCGGGAGCGGCGCGATCCAGATAATAGACAATCGGCTCCACGGGTTCGCTCACCGCCGCGGCCGGGTCCTTCTTCTGGAGGCGGTGACGGTTGATCAGCCGCTGGCCGATCTGCTCGGTAAGCGGTTTCGAATAGTCTACAAACGAGGTCCCGAAGTAACCCGCGCGCGGGTCGAACGCCCGCGGCTGAAATCCGGGTCCCGGCAGTTCGATAAACGAGTGATGCTCGCGCACGGTGACCGACTCGGGCGTGGGCGTCACCTCCCGCACAAAGGAGTTGGGATTATCGCCCGTGAACGTCAGCGTGGTCTCGACTTCAGTATTCTTCGGAAAATTCTTGGTTTGCTCCAGATAGAACGCGCTGCGCGTAGGGTCGAGGTGAAACGGCGGTCCCCCGGAAGCAAGCTGGGGCGCGCCTCCCACGGGTTGCGCGCGCTGGATCGACCGGGGCACATCGTGCGCGTCGCGCATGTAGAATGCGGTCGCATCCACCAGCACGCGCCCGCCCTCCTCCGCCTGCACGTCGAAGCCCCACAGCACCGACTGCGCAAACGACTCCTCGACGGCGCGCTTCTCATCGGCACTGCCGCCGATCGCGCGGAACCGGTAGTTCGGCTCGACCATCAGGATTTTCGGCCCGCTGCGCTGAAATTTGACGACGCGGGAGTCGCCGATCTGTCCCCGGTCGAGGCCGATATCGTTGGACCCCATGCCCGCCGGCAGGGAATCGACGTACAGAAACTCGGTATCGAACTTGTCGATCTCCAGCCACATCTTGCCCGTCTTCTCGTCCCAGTACAGGGGGAAATAGCCAGGCATTTTGCGCATCGCCGCCGTGCGGGTCGCGATCGTGGGGGTCGGGGTGGGCGCCGGTGTAGGAGCCGGAGCCGGCTGCGCCCTCATCAGCGCCGACCACGCCGCGCAAAGCAATACCGTCTTCGTTGTCGCCATTTCTCAGGATCCGCCTTCAGAACAGTATGGACTGGAGCAGGGGGTCCGTGCAGCACCCAGGTAAATCATGGAACCTTGAAACGCGTCCCGCTGTCGCCGCGTCACCACAGCCGTACAAGGAGAATTCGCGATGAAACCGCTTCTCGCCGCGATTGTGACTTTCGCGTTCTGCCTCGCCGCCCAGGACCGGGCGGATACTCAACGCAAAGTTCTGTCTGTTGCCACCCTGACCGGCGTCCGGCCCATTTCCCTCGCCGCCTTCGAAATCGAACGCGCCGCGCAATTTCCCGCGATCGTCCACCTGAAAGGGAGCGTCGAAATCAGGACGCCGATTTGCGTCGCTACCGGCGGAAACAACGCCCAAAGCTGCGACGGATACCTTGTCCTGCGCGCCGGCGAGGCGGATTTTCACGAAGACTCTGGCCAGATCGATGCACGCGGCGAAGTCAGGCTCACGCGCGAAAAATAGCGAGCTAGGAGGCCCCGCCAGGGAGACCGCCTGCCACCGCCAGCGTACGCTCTTCCACCTCCGGGAGCGCTCCGGCGAAGAAGTGGTCCGCTCGCCTCAATCCATTCGATCCGCTTCGGCTGCGCAAACCGGGCGAACTGCGATTCCAGTTCCGCGCGCGGACCGTATTGATCGTGCGTGCTCTGAATGAATATCTTCGGCGCGACGCATTCCTTCCAGATACTCGACCGGTCCATGACGCGTGGGAAATCCGGCCGCCAGAAGAAAACGCGCGTCTTCCGCCTTGCATCCGAGCCGCGTAATGGCGCGCGCTCCGAACGAGAACCCGGCCAGCGCATAGGGGAGGGCGGCGTACCGTTGACGAACCCAGTCGAGTGCCGCGCGCGCATCCTCGATTTCGCCTTCGAGGTGGCCGTGCTCGCCCTGGCTCAACCCAACCCCGCGGAAATTGAAGCGCAGCACCACGATGCCCGCCCTCCGCAGGCCGCGCGCCATGCGGAAGACCACCTTGTTGTGCATCGTTCCGCCGAACAGGGGGTGCGGATGGCAGAGAACCGCCGCCGTGTGAGCCGGGCGGTCGTCGGGCTCTTCGAGCAGTGCTTCGAGCCGCCCGGCCGGACCGGCGATCTCCAGCGATTCGATGCGTCGCGCCACCGTCAGTTCGTGCGGTAGTTGGTGAACTGCATGTCGATGCCGAAATCGTTCTCGCGCAGCAGCTTGATCGCCGATTGCAGCGTGTCCCGGTCGCGCCCGGACACGCGCACGAAATCTCCCTGAATCGAGGCCTGCACCTTGAGTTTGCTATCCTTGATCCGCTTCACGATCTCGCGCGCTTTTTCCGTGGTGATGCCCTGCTGCAATGAGATCTCCTGCCGCACCGTGGACGACGCCGCGGGCGTGATCTCTCCGTACGACAGGCCCTTCAAGGGCACCTGGCGCTTCACCAGCTTCGATTCCAGGATGTCCACCACCGCCTTGAGCTTGAACTCGTCCTTGCTGGCAAGAAGGATCTTGTTCTCCTTCTCCTTCAGCTCGATATTGGAGTGCGAGTCCTTGAGATCGTACCGCTGGTGAATCTCCTTGAGCGCCTGTTGCACGGCGTTTAGCACTTCCGGTATTTCAATTTTCGAAACGACGTCAAAACTGTTGTCGGGCATATTCTTCAGGAAGAGGATGACGGATCGTCATGGCCGATGTCCAGCCCCAGGACGGAACTGGAGCGGACGCGCAGCGGATTCACCCGGCGTACGTTGTCGACAACCCGCGGCGGACGAGGTTCCGCCGCCGGCCTTGCGGCAGGCAGGTCGGGAATGGCGGGCGCCTCGGGCGGCGCGGATTTTTGCGATCGCGAGCACGGTGACGACGCGCCGGGCAATCTCATCCACCAGCGAATCCATGGCCGCATCCAAAGCGACGGTCACCGCGGCGCGGATCTGCTCCCGGTCCACCACTGCCACGAACGGGATGACGGCTTCCCGGTTTTCCGTTGCGGCTGCCGTACCCTTCCTGCCGGCATCGGGATTCTCCGCCCGTTCCCGGGTCGCGGCTTCCGCCAGTGGCTTCACGGTGGCCAGCAGCACGCTGGCTTCGAACGGCTTCTTCAGCGCGCCGTCCGCCTGAACCCGCGAAACCTGCTCGTCTTCGAGCGGCTCCAGGACACCGGCAGTGAGCACCACCCGAACGTGGCGGTGCCTGGGATTCATCTTGATGTACTGGCAGAGCTCGAACCCGGTCCGGCCCGGCATTACCGTATCGGCGAGAACCAGGTCCGGGTCCACGTCCTCCAGGCGGATCAACGCGGACTCGGCGTTGCTGACGGTGACGACCTCGTACCCTTCGTCGGCCAGGATGCGTTCTCCCATCCTTTGCGCATGCGTACTGTCGTCAACCAGCAGGATGCGGCTCATGGTTTGGCGGGCGGATTCTTGTCTTTCGAGTCCTTCTTGGAGTTCTTGGCCGGCGCCTTCTTCTTGCTGTCGTTCTTGGACGGCGCGGCTTCGGGTTTGGCGCCGTCGGCAGGCGCGGCTTCGGGAGTAGTGGCAGCCCCGGCGGGAGGATTGGCGCGCGCATCCGGGCTGCTATCGATCGCGCTCGGGTCTGCGGCGACTGCAACGCCGACGTCTGTGACGCCCAGCGTTCCGCCCGCGCTCGGCGGAACGGTCACCGGAATCGTGGGCCGGAATCCCGTCATTTGCGGACTGCCGGACTTGGCGGCGGCTGTCATATCGGGGCTGCCGCTGAACGGTCCCCAAATCTTGCTCATCAACCCGCGCCGCTCGCGGTTTTCCTGCTCGTACTTCATCCGCGCCTCGGCCACGGGATCGCTCTCCGGAATCGCCCTGTTCATCGCTTGCAGACGCGCCTTGGCCTCATCCACGTGAATGCTCAGGGGGTAGTCGCGCACGATCCGCATATACGCCGACGCCTGCTGCGGCTCAAACCGGTCGCCCATCTTGCGATACGCATCCGCTTGCAGCCACAATGCCTCGTCCGCCTTGCTGTACAGCGGGTACTGGTCGGAAACGCCCTGCAAACGGTTGGCCGCCGCCGGGAAGCTCCCCTTCGTGTGATAGAAGGCGCCGACCTTGAATTCCTTCTCCGCCAGCACTTCCTGAATGTCGCGAAGCATCTGTTGCGCTTCCGGAGCGAACTTGCTGTTGGGGAACTGGGTCACGAGCTGCCGGCATTCGTCTTCCGCCCGCAGCGCGTGGGTGGGGTCGCGGTCCGCCTTTTCCATCTGCTTGAACTGCATCTGACAAATTTTGCCCTGCGCTTCGGCCGCCTCTTCCATGTTCGGATAGAACAGGATGAAATCCTTGTATTCCGCCTCGGCCTGCGCGTAGCCCAAGCTTCCGCCCTGCCGGTACCAGCTATCCGCCACAGCGAGCTTGGCTTTCGCCATGTATTCGCTCGTGTCGTAGGTGTTCATCAGCGTTTGCAGCGTCAGGCGCGCCCGCTCGAACCGGCTCTTTTCGAGATCCTTGATCGCGATGTCGAACAGCACCTTGTCGGGCTGCTGGGTGTCCTTATCGATCGTGTTGGCGTATTTGTGCCGGCACCCCGGCAGCACCACCACAACCGACGCGAACAGAACAATCTGGGAAGCTTTAGAAAAAGTCATGAATCCACTCACCCTAACTTATCAACACCGGATCGCGGTGGCATTGGCCGCAATCTCTCGCATCTGGCGCACGGTCGCTTCCGGATCGGGGCTGTGAAACACCGCCGACCCTGTGACGACCCAGTCACACCCGGCCCTCACCACTTCCGCCAGGTTCTCGGAATGTACGCCGCCGTCGATCTCGATCGGCAGCCCTAAACCCCTGTCGCGCCGCATCGCACACAGTTTCCGCACTTTATCGAGCACATACGGAATCATCTTCTGTCCGCCAAATCCAGGGTTGACGCTCATGAGTAGCACGTAATCCGCCACTTCCAGCACATCCTCGAGAACGGCAACGGGCGTCGCCGGGTTGAGCACCACTCCGGCCATGGCACCGGCGCCGCGAATCAGTCCCAGCACGCCATCCAGGTGGCGGCAGGCCTCCCAGTGGACAGACACCGAATTGGCGCCTGCCTTCGCAAACGCCTCGACATACCGTTCCGGATTTTCGATCATCAGGTGCACGTCCAGGTGGAGCCGTGTGGATTTGCGGATCGAAGCCACAACCGGCGGCCCGATCGTAAGGTTCGGCACGAAATGGCCGTCCATCACGTCGAGGTGCAGCATGGAGGCTCCGCCCCGTTCGACGCCGGCGATCTCGTCTGCCAGGCGGGCGAAGTCCGCGGAGAGGATTGAAGGAACGATTTCAACCATTTGCGGGCTATTGTGATTTTATCACAGCAGAGAAGAAGCCGTCCCCGGCGTCCCGCCCCGGCAGACGGCGGCATGTTTCCGCCACAAGAGAGGCCGCCACCGGTTCCACGACCCCCTCGTTTTCTTCCGGTTCCAGCGAGCATGTGGAATAGACCAGGGTGCCGCCGGGCACGAGCGCATCGAGAGCGTTCCGGAGCAGCGCCACCTGCCGGCCCTGCAGGTCCACCAGATCCTCGGGCCGCAGCCGCCATTTGATTTCCGGGTTTCGGCCCAGCGTGCCCGTCCCGCAGCAGGGCGCATCCAGCAGAATCCGGTCGAATCGAACGCCGAACGGAAGCCGACGCGTTCCGTCCAGCACCAGCAGGTTCTCCGTGATTCCACGCATCCCGGCGATGCGGTGGAAGTGAAGATCGCAAGCTACGGTTCGGACGCCCTGCTCGAGCGCCTGCGCGGTTTTATTGCCCGGGGCCGCGCAAAGGTCGAGAAAGAGGTGCCCCGGTTCGAGACCGAGCATGGGCACGATGGATTGCGAGCCCACGTCCATCATGCGGCCGCCGCGGAAGTATTTCACCGGCTCTTCGAGAGCCGCCCGCGCAATCGCCTCCGCCGCGTCCCTGCCGTAGTGCTGTTCCCATCGGGTCAGTAGCCATTCGGGACAGGATAGCTCCACTTCGCGACTCGGCCATTCGACTTCGTCGCGGTTCACCTTCCGCAAGATGGCATTCACCAGGCTGGCCGCCGAACTCTTCCGGGCACGTTTGACCAGGTCCACGGATTCAGCCACGGCGGCGTGCGGAGGGATGCGCTCCAGATATCGAAGCTGGAATATGCCCATGCGCAGCGCGATGCGGACTTCCGGGTCGAGCCGGCGCGGCTTGCCGGAATACAAATCGATAAGGTAATCGAGTTGCGCCTGAAAGCGCAGCACGCCAAAAACGATCTCCGCCGCCAGGCCTGCGTCCCGCGAGTCCATGGCTGCGGTCTGTTCGTGCAGCAGGTCGGAGGCGTATCCGCCTGACTGCACCTTGCGCAGGATGTCGAACGCGGCGATTCGGGCAGGGCTGATCCGCTGCGGCACGCTACTGCTGCGGGCGCGGCGGCGCCGGCGTGCGGCCGATCACATCCTTGAGAATCTCGGCCAATTCGGTTTTCCGGTAGTCCGGGGGAATGGCGAAACTCGAGTCCGGCAGCGGCGCCGTCGAGATCTCCGATACTTCCTGGTTCATCTCCATGACCGGCGTATCCGGGGAGATGTTTCCGCCGATCGGGCTCGCTCCCGGGGGCAGATTCTTGAGCATGGCGGCCAGGGCCGGCATAAAGATGTCGCCGTGAACCCGCATCACCATCGACCCCTTGCCGCCGAGTTCGCCGAGGAGTTTTCCCAAGCTCTCACCCAAACCAGGCATCTGGGCCATAGATTTCGAGAGGAATTCCGCCGGATTCAGTTCACCCACTGCCCACTGGCTATAGGCCGCCATCTCGCGCACCGCCGGTACGCGAGCCTCTTCCTCCGGCCGGGCGCTCCAGATCTGCAGCACCATGCGGATGAATGGCCCCCCCGTCGGCGGGACGCCGGCAGGCGGATCCATCGTCATCACCAGTTCCCGCTCCTCGGCGAGAATTCCCTGGATACTCGCGGTGCGGCCCGTCAGTCTTGTCCCACCCTCCACGTGGACCGCAGGCGCCGACGCATTGGCCGGCAATTTCTGCATCGCCTCCTGCACCGACTGTAGATACTGGTCCACCGGCGCCTGCGCATAGCGCTTGGCGGCGGGGTCGAGAAGAATGACCTCTTTCTTCCCCGAATCGCCGATATAGATCATGTTCCCCGATTCGGTGTAGCACCTGGTGCCCTTCACCCGCATGACTATGTTGCCGGGAAGCTGCGCCCGCATCTGACCGTTCACCTGCGGAGGCAGCGGCACAGACGTCTTGAAATCCGTCTTCATGGTGATGGTCACGTCCGCCGCAAGGGGGATGCAGAAAACTGCCAGAATCAAGATGCCGCGCATAAGGTCCCACTGACAAGTATCGCATCCGACCTCCGCGCGCAAGCTGCCAGGCCCCAGCGGAACTCCCCTTATAATCGATAACAGTGGATCTTGAAAAAACGCTGTTGCGCAAGGTAGGGGAAGCCATTCACCGGTTTCAAATGATTCGGGACGGCGACCGTGTGGCCGTGGCCCTGTCCGGGGGCAAGGACTCGGCAACGCTGCTCGAAGCCCTGCTACTGCTCGAGAAACGCGCCCCGATCGATTTTTCGGTGTGCGCTTTCACCGTGGAGCAAGGCAAGTTTCTGCGGCCCATCGAACCGCTCGGGGAATACCTCCGCCAGCGCGGCGTCGAATGGACCTATTTCCGGGACGAACCCTCGTTCCGGCTGCTTGAAGAACAGCCGGGGCACGGCTGCGACCTGTGCAGCCGCTACCGGCGCCGCGCCGTTTACGAAATCGTCCATTCGTTGGGCGCGAACGTCATCGCCTTCGGCCACACCGCCGACGACTTCTGCGAAGCTCTGCTGCGAAATACGATGTTCACCGGCAAGCTCAGCGCACTTCCGCCCGTCACCACCTCCCGCAAGCGCGATTTCCGGCTGATCCGCCCCCTGGTCTTCGTCACCGAGGACATCACGACGGCGTATGCCGCGGCCTTGGGCGTCCCGGTGGTTCCCTGCGGGTGTTCGCAAAAAACCGGAACGGTGCGCCGGGCTCTCCGCGACCTGTTTGCGGGCCTCGAAACCGAGTTCCCCCATCTCAAGGAGAATATTCTCTCCGCCATGGGAAATGTGGATCCGTCCAGGCTTCTGGACCCAAGGTTGCTCAACGTGGATGGCGCGGCCGCGGAGGAAAACGAATTGCTGCCGATTGTAACTGATTCTTAACCGAAACTTGACGCATCGGAGTTTGACCCCCCGAGGGAAACCGATTACTCTAAAGTTCTCTGTTAACCGCTCTTCAATATGAGACTGCTTCCACGCGAGGAGAAGTTTTACCACCTGTTCCAAAAACAGGTGGAGATCATCTCTGAGGCATCCAGACTGCTGCTGGACGGAGTGCGCTCGGGAAATTCAAGGCTGAACGGAGCATCCAAGCAAATTTCCGATCTCGAGCATCGTGGTGACGAAGTCATTCACGAGATCTTCACCCGCCTGAATCAAACCTTCATCACGCCCATCGACCCGGAAGATATTCACAACATCTCTTCCGCGCTGGACGACGTCATGGACGGAATCGAGGATACCTCCCATCGTCTGGTGTCCTACAAGATCGATCCCGTTCCCCCAAAGATGGTCGTTCTGGCCGAACTCGTGGCCAAGTGCGCCGCCTCTCTGGAGTCCGCCATGTCCGCATTGGAGAAGGGCGGACCCACGATGGTGCATTGCATCGAGATCAACCGCCTCGAAAACGAAGCGGACGGGGTCGGGCGTTCCGCGGTTGTGGACCTTTTCGAGAACGAATCGGATCCGATCCGGCTGATCAAGCTCAAGGAAGTTTACGACTTCTTCGAGGCCACCATCGACAGCTGCGAGGACGTTGCGGACGTTCTGCAAAACGTCGTAGTCAAGAACAGCTAGGCAATGTCGGAACTGGCGCTGGTCTCGCTGATCATCTCCGTAGCTCTGCTGTTTGACTACATCAACGGGTTCCACGATGCTGCGAACTCCATCGCCACCATCGTCGCCACGCGTGTCCTCACGCCGTTTCAGGCTGTAATCTGGGCCGCTTTCTTCAATTTCGTTGCCGCGTTTCTGTTTGGGACCGCGGTAGCCAGGTCGGTGGGCACCGGATTCGTCGAATTAGGTCTGGTTACCGAGTACGTCATCATGGCCGGACTGGCCGGTGCGATTGTCTGGGATTTGATCACCTGGTGGCTCGGTCTTCCCACCAGTTCCTCCCACGCACTGATCGGCGGCTATGCCGGTGCGGCCATCGCACATGTCGGCATGGTCCGCGGATTCAGCCACAGTTTCGATGCGTTGAATGTCGGAGCGGATGGAAAATGGCCCATCACTCTGGAATTCATTGTTCTGGCCCCGCTCATCGGGATGGTGTCGGCATACGTCCTGATGGTCGCCGTCTACTGGCTATTCCGCAACTCCAGCCCTTCAAGAATGGACGTCTATTTCCGAAAGTTCCAGCTCCTTTCGGCGGCAGCGTTCAGCCTTTCCCACGGTGCGAACGATGCGCAAAAGACCATGGGGCTGATCACGGGTGTGCTCGTGACTGCCGGGTATCAGAAAAATTTCGAAGTTCACATCTGGGTCATCCTCGCCGCCCACGCGGCCATTGCGCTCGGCACTCTCAGCGGCGGGTGGCGCATCGTGAAGACCATGGGGGCGCGGCTGACCCGGCTGAAACCGCGCAGCGGATTCTGCGCGGAAACCGGAGCGGCCGGAGCGGTTTTGCTCGCCACCCACTGGGGACTTCCCGTTTCGACAACGCATGCCATCGCCGGAGCGATTGCCGGCGTCGGCAGCATCAATCGCCTGAAGGCCGTGCGGTGGGGTGTGGCCACCAACATCGTTTGGGCCTGGGTGCTCACCATCCCTGCCTCCGCAATCATCGCGTGGCTTTGTTATTGGACGCTGCACATCGTTACCGGAGCACGATAGCCGAAATGAAGGCGCAGCTTGCCGCGGTTGCGGCCGAAATCGAGGAGATCGGCCGGCGGGCGGAGCGACTGGTGGCTCAGGCGGGACCTGAACGACTGCTCCGGCGTCCGTCGGCCGAATCCTGGTCCGCGGCCGAATGCCTGGAGCACCTGAACATCAGCGCCCGCGCGTTCCTGCCCGAGTGGAAACGCCTCTGTGACGAAGCGCGCCGCAATGGCGTCGCGGACACGGGCAAACCGTTCAAGACCGACTTCATGGGCAAGGTTTTGATCTGGATGCTCGAGCCGCCGCCAAGAATGCGGTTCCCAACGCCGCCAAACTTCGCGCCGGTTCCCATCCAAAACCCCGCCTCGGTTCTGCCCGACTTTCTCGACTGCCAGCAACAGATTCTGTCCGCGATATCCGAATCCGAGGGGCTCGCGCTCGACCGCATCCGTTTGGCCTCACCATTCAATCGGAAAGTGAAGTACTCGGTCTGGTCGAGTTTCCGGCTAACGGGGGCGCACGAGCGCCGGCACATCTGGCAGGCAGAGCGCGCCATCGCCGCCGCGAATCAGAGCGAGAGCAGTCTCTGAAAGAAGGCTCGGTAGCGGCGTAACGCCTGCCGCAGGTCTTCGGTCGAAACGTCATTGCCCCGCGACCACTGCTGTTCCAGGCGGCCGCGTTCCTCGGCGAAGGACTCGGCCAGCTTCTTGATCGCGTTGGCAACCAGTTCGTCCGCGTGTTGGACCGCCACGCGAGGGTCGTCCACGAACCCGGTCTGAATATCTTCCCACCGGGAGCGCATGTCGTCGGAAGAGTCCTGAGGAAGCAGAGGTCCGGAATACTGCTCTTCGGACCGGCGCATTTCAGCTCCATTTCCAGGATTCTGCGGAGTATCCATCTCGCGGCGCTCCTTCGGATTCGCAATGTTGGCCAGGTCGGCCGTAGTCAATTGTTCGGATTCTGTATGAGGCATTATTAGCTCCTTCTTTCCGGCATTCCGGCCGGATGGGTTTCAAGCAGTTCATCGAACAGCTCGCGATAGTAAACCATGGCCTGCCGCAGATCTTCGGTACTGGCGCGGCCATCTTCGGCATGGGACGCGATCCGGTGCGCGTTCCGATAATTACGAACTACATGCGGATGATCGACCGAGAGGTCCTCGGCCCGGTGGTCGAAATCGGACATCGGATAGCCCCGCGTCCGCATCACGTCGCACACCAGGTGGTCGGCCTCACCAATCGCCAGAAGCGGGTCATCCACGAAACGCGCCTGGGCCTTGCGCCAATCCTCGCTAAAACGGTGCTGTTCTTCCGGGTTGAGCGGACGGATGTGGTACTTTTCGGTCCGTTCCGCGCGCTGCTCCAGAGCCCTCTCAGCCTTGGAACGGTCGCCGTGCTCGTGCACCGCACGGTCGTATTCCGAGCCAAAGCGACCGCGAAGATGCGTGCTCCGCCGCTTCTGGAGGAAGACCCAGACAGCGATTGCCGCAACGATTGAAATCGCAATCAGACTGATCAGGTATTCGGTTCTCATCATCAAAGTCCTTCCGTGGAGGAAGGAGCAGTTCATATGCCACCTGTTCAGCCGGCAGGAAATGTTTTGCCGCGCACGGGCGACACTTTGGGGCGATGCGGCACACGCCGCGCGTGCGTCATCTACCGCAGATCGGGACCGAGAACGATTTCGCGGCCGGACTGCGCCTGCAATTCGACCTCGCGTCCCGCATAGCGCACCTTCACCGGCTTTGACTGACGGGCGCGGAGGGTGGCCCGCACCAGTTTGCCCGTCTTCCACTCGATCGAAACTTCGAGTCCGCCGCGCGCCAGCAATCCGCGAACCTGACCATCCGGCAGCGCCGAAGGCAGAGCCGGAAGCAGGTGCACGAACGCCGCCTCACCCGTTTGCACCTTCGTCAGTTCCCCCGGCTTGCCGTACGGGTCCTGGCTTTGCAGCAGCATCTCGGCGATTCCCGCCGCGGCCCCGAAATTCCCATCGATCTGGAACGGCGGATGGGCGTCGAAAAGGTTCGCATAGAGGCCGGCTCGCGACGGTTTGTCGGAGGCGGGTTGAATCAGGTTTTTGAGAATCAGGTAGGCATGATCGCCGTCGAGAAACCGCGCCCAAAGATTAATCTTCCAGCCCATGGACCAGCCAGTGGCGGCATCGCCGCGATAAATCAGCGACTGCCGCGCCGCCCGGAACAGCTCCGGCGTGCCGTAGGGGGTGATTTCGTAACCCGGATAGACGCCCCACAGGTGGGAGACATGCCGGTGCTGATTGGCCGGGTCGTCTTTATCCTCGAGCCACTCCTGCAATTGCCCGTGCTTGCCGATCTGGTTGGGTGCGATACGCGCCCGCATCGCCGACAGCCGGTCGCGAAATGCAGAGTCTACACCCAGCAGGTTCGAGGCGGCAATAACATCTCCGAACAGCGCCCTCACGATCTGGCGGTCCATCGTGGGCCCCATCACCAACCCGCCCTGCTCCGGCGAATTGCTGGGGCCGGTGACCAGCTTGCCGGTCTTCGGATCTTCGACGAGCGCATCGACGAAAAACTGCGCGGCGCCCTTCATCAGCGGATAGGCGGTGTCTTTCAGGAAAGCGCGATCCCCAGTGAACAGGTATTGCTCCCAAAGATGCGTGGAGAGCCAGGCGCCTCCCGTTTCCCAGATGCCGTGGTTGGAGGCATTGATCGGAGCCGTGCCGCGCCACAAATCGAAATTGTGGTGCAGAACCCACCCTCCGGCGTTGTATTGCTCCCGCGCGGTGATCGCGCCCGATTTCGCCAGATCGCGCAATGCGTCGAAAAGCGGCAACTGGCATTCTGGCAAGTTGGTTACGTCCGCCGGCCAGTAGTTCATTTCGGTGTTGATGTTGTCGGTGTATTTGCTGTCCCAGGCCGGCGCGTTCGATTCGTTCCAGATCCCCTGGAGGTTCGCCGGCTGCCCACCGGGCCGGCTGGAAGCGATCAGAAGATACCGGCCGTACTGGAACAACAGCGCTACCAGCGCCGGATCCCCTTCCGTATCGAAGCGGGCAATGCGCTCGTCGGTGGGCAGCGCTGCGGCGGGAGTACTTCCTAAATCGAGGGACACACGGCGGAACAGGACCTGGTAATCGGCGATATGGCGCGCCTTCATCCTGTCGAACGAAACGGACCGCACTGCGGTCAGGGTTGCGCCATTGCGCGCCGAGGGATCGGCGGAAACGTCCTGGTAGTTCCTGAAATTGGTAGCTCCGGCCAGGATCAACGTGGCGGAGTCGGCGTGGCGGATCGCGATCTTTCCCTCACGGGCCTCGCGCTGGCCGCCGCTTGCCTGAACCAGCAGCCGGGCTTCGAAGCGAATGGCTGAATCTTTCACCCGGCCCGACAGGGTCAGGTCGCCCGACGACTCAATGGTCGTGCTTCCCTCTTCGTGGCCGGACCGGAGCGAGGTTTCGAGACTGATACTGCCTGGACGGCTTGCCGTAAGCCGGACTACCAGCACGTTGGCGGGGTAGGAGGCGAATACTTCGCGGCGGTAGGTGACGCCGGCGTGAGTGTACTCGACGCTGGCAACCGCGGTGTCGAGGTCCAGAGAGCGCCGGTAGCCGGTCACCTCGCTCTCGGAGATGTCCGGAAAGGTGAGGATCAGGTCGCCGAACGACTGGTAAGCTTTTTGGCGCAGCGGAACGCTCATGAATTCCGCCATCGCCAGGTCCTCGGCCTCCTTCTGACGGCCCGCCCAAAGCAGTTCTCGGATTTTCCCTAGATAGCGATAGGCTCCCGGATGCGCGTAGTCGTGCGGCTCACCGGTCCAGACGGTGCTCTCATTGAATTGGATGCGCTCGCGGACGGTGCCTCCGAACACCATGCCGCCGAGTTTGCCATTGCCGACCGGGAGCGCTTCCACCCACATTTTGGCGGGCGCCCGATACCATAACTCAGCGCTCAGGGAGCAGGAGGAAAGGAGAAAAAGGGCGCACGACAGACGTACGCCCCTGAACAGGCAAGTTACGGCACGATGAAGGAAGGGAGATTTCATCTGCTGGTCCGGCCTCCCGGCGGAAACCAGCAGTCTAACCCTTAACCGCTACCGGAGCCAAATCACGGCTGGAAATCACGCGGTCGATCATTCCGTACTCCACGGCCCCATCGGGCTCCATGATGTAGTCGCGATCCACGTCTTTGGCTACCCGCTCCACCGGCTGGCCCGTGGCTTCGGCCAGCATCTTGTTCAAAATCTCCCGCATACGGAGAATCTCGCGGGCGTAGATGTCGATATCCGCCGCTTGCCCGGCGAGCCCCTGCATAGACGGCTGGTGGATCATGATGCGGGAATTCGGCAGGCTGAACCGTTTTCCCTTCGTACCCTTAGCAAGCAGCACCGCCGCCATCGAGGCCGCCTGGCCGACACAAATAGTGACAATATCCGGCCGGATGAAGGCCATGGTGTCCAGAATCGCCAGACCGGCGGTGATGGAACCGCCCGGCGAGTTTACGTAGATCGAGATGTCTTTTTCAGGATCTTCCGCCTCCAGGAACAACAATTGGGCGATGACCAGATTAGCCACCTGATCGTCAATCGGCGTTCCCAGGAAGATGATGTTCTCTTTGAGCAGCCGGGAATAAATGTCGTACGCGCGTTCGCCACGGGAAGTCTGTTCGACCACCATGGGGACCAGGACTGATTGTCCCATCGTGCCTCCGGTTCAGTTTTGATCTTCGAGCTAAGCTCGCTTGGCGGAGACGGCCCGTCTGGACTTGCGCTGCTTGGAGAGAGCCAGAGATTTCTTTTTCTGCTCCAGCGCCTTAGCCAGATCCGCAATCGTGTTCCGCCCTAGATAATCCATGATACGCGAACGGAGATTGATCCAGCTATCGTGCATGGAGCACGGCATGTCGTCCGAACACTCGGAAAGTCCGCTGGCGCACTGCTGGTAGGGCGCAAGACCATCCAGGGCTTCGACGATATCCAGAAGGCGAATTTCGCCGGGATCCACTCGGAGCGCAAATCCGCCCGTCGGCCCCTTGCTGGACCGGAGGAGGCCCTTCCGCGCCAGTTGTTGCAAAATCTTTGCCAAAAAGTGAGCCGGAATGTCCTCCTGCTCCGCGATGTTCTTGACCATCGCGTACTTGCCTTCTTGCACCTGCGCAAGGTGGACAAAGGCACGGATCGCATATTCGGCCGATCGAGAATAAATCATCCGGTATTCCCCCGCGAAATCGGAGTAACGTTACTTCGTTATCTTAAATGGTTGGAGATCACGGTGCAAGTCCTTTCCGGATCTGAAACAACCTTAGTATCATGGACGGCCCCGCGGCCAATAAGGATTCAGGCGTTTTGGTTTGGTACGTCCAGCCCTTTTTGTGCCCGTATGAACGACACGTACTAACGATTGTTAACATTCGTCATACTGAAATTTCGTATGCTCGATCTGCTGGAGAACCTGCCGCCGGGCAGCCGGGTACTGGACCTGGGTGCCGGCTCCGGCAGTTTCCGCACAACGCGGAACGACATTCAAATCGTCCGGCTGGACCTCCAGATTGCGGCCGCAACGCCAAAGAACGATTATGTTTGCGGCACCGCGGCCGGCATGCCCTTCCGGGACAGGGTATTCGACCTGGTCATCGGCAATCACACCCTCGAGCACATCGCCGGGCTCGACGTTGCACTTCGAGAGGTAGGCCGCGTTATCCGAAGAGATGGTACGTTCTATGCCGCCGTACCAGATACCAGTACTCTGACTGACCGAATCTACCGGTGGCTCGGAAAGGGAGGCGGCCACATCAATCCATTTTTTTCCTCGGTTGAACTTGCGGTCCGGATCGAAAATCTGACCAAGCTGCCGCACCGCGCCACCCGGACCCTGTTTAGTTCCCTGTCTTTTCTAAACGCCAAAAACGCCGTGGCACGGCCGCCGCGGAAAATTGCCCTGTTCGCATGGGGCAACGAGAGATTCCTGGCCGTTTTCGTCTGGCTTCTACGCGCTTCCGACCGGAAGTTCGGAACGTGCCTCAGTCATTATGGATGGGCATTCTACTTCGGAGCTGCCGTCCCGCCCCACCAAACCGAAGAGTGGATCAATGTCTGCGTCCGGTGCGGCGCCGGCGCCTCCGAGGCCTGGCTGCGGAAGACGGGCGCCATCCCGCCACGGCCGAGACGGCTTACCTGGTACCGCTGCCCCGGCTGCGGAGGGCTCAACCTGTTGACGCCCGGGTGAGAATTTCGCGCAGCTCGGCGCGGGTGAGGACGATCGGATTCGCTTTCATGCTGCTTGCTTGAGACGCCTTCTCCACGAGGCTTTCGAAATCCGCGGCCGTAACCCCCCAGGCGGCTAGCGGCGGGATCTCCAGCCGCCGGCACAACGCCGCGACCCATCGCGCGCCATCGTCCGCGGTGGCGTGGGGTTCCCCGGTCAGCAGGCGCGAGATCTCCCCGTAGCGCTCGAGCGCGCGGCTCTCCGGTGCGCGCTCCCGCAGTGCGCGGACGTTCACCTCCATGGCGTGCGGCAGTAACGCCGCGCAGGCGGCTCCGTGGGGCGCCGGAAACATCCCTCCCAGCGGTGCTGCAAACCCATGCACCGCGCCGAGGCCGGCATTGGCCAGCGCCAGCCCTCCCAGCAGGCTCGCCCACGCCATGTCCGTCCGCGCGGCGCGATCCTGCGGCGAATCGAAGGCGCGCGCCAAAGCCCCGGCGGCGCGGCGGATCCCTTCCACGCAGTACAGGTCCGTCATGACATTGGCCCTCGCCGAAACGTACGGCTCGATCAGTTGTGTGAGCGCATCGAGTCCGGTGGAGGCGGTGAGCGCCCGGGGCAATCCGAGCGTCAGGTTTGGATCCACGATGGCAAGCCGCGGCAGCATGCCCGCGCTCCGCAGGCTCGCCTTGACGCGATGGGCGGGAGAGGCGAGCACGGCATTGCGGGTCACTTCCGAGCCGGTACCCGCCGTCGTCGGGATGGCGATGCAGGGCGCGGCGGGCTTGGTCAGCGGCTTCCCCCGCCCTACCACCTCCAGGTAATCGAGCGGCTCCCCCGGGTTCGCCAGCATGGCGGCGAGCGCCTTGCCGGCATCGATGACGCTGCCGCCCCCGATCGCAATCACCACCTCGCAGCGCTCCTGCCGCGCGAGTTCGGCGCCCTGCCGGATCAGGTCCACGGTGGGCTCGCCCGCAACCGGAAACAGCACCGCTTCGGGCACCGCGGCAGCCAGGACTCCGGCCCGCTCGCCGGAAGACCCGGTCACCAGCAACGCGCGGCCGCCCATTGCGGCAGCGGCGGGCGCGGCTTCGACAAGCTTGCCTTCGCCGAAAACGATGCGTGCGGCGGTGGCGAACTCGAAGGCCATCGTTTACCAGCCTCGATCGTCCGGGTACACATTGTCGAACCAGACCCGCGTCCGCGGTTCGGCAAGCATCGGCGTCACTTTCTCGGCCCAGGCCAGATAGTGCGCCGTCTCCTTGTGCGCCAGCGTCGCGGGCCGGTCGCGATAGACCTCCGCCAGCACAAACCCCGTTGGATCGTCCGTCACCTGGAGGACGTCGAACCGGGCGATGCCGGGTTCCCTGAGACTGGCCGCGGCGTTGACAACCGTGGCCTGCTTGAATTCCTCGATAAATTCGGGCAGCACCTTAACATGTACATGGACGATCAGCATGCTTCGATTGTAAGACCCGCTCGACGTCAATCGTGCCGCAAAGCCGTCATCGGATCCACGCGGGCGGCCCGGAGGGCGGGATTGAGGGCCGCCGCCGCGGCTACCAGCGCAACCACCGCGCTGGCCCCGCCGAGTGTCCAGGGATCGTCCGCCGCTACACCGTATAGCATCTTCGCAATCGCGCTCCGGCCCGCATAAGCGAGCGCCCAGCCGATGGGCAGCGCGATCGCCACGCGCACGGCGGCCTCCCGCAGTACCTGCCGCGCCAAATTACCGGGAGTCGCGCCCATCGCCGTGCGGACGCCGAACTCCGGCGTTCGCCGCGCTACCGAAAACAGTGTCACGCCGAACAGACCCGCGGCCGCAAGCAGCAGTCCAATCAGTGCCAGCCCTCCCGTCACCTCCGCCGCCAGTTGCTCGCCCGAACGGGCATCCCTCATGTGCTGTTGCATGGAGAGGGTCGTCAGCAGGGTGAACGACGGGTCGAAGCCGCGAATCGCGCTCCGCACCGAATCCGCCAGCAAACCGGGATCCCTGCCTGTTTTGATAAAAAACGTCAGCTCGCCGACGGGCTCCTGTGCGAACGGAAGGTACAGGTAGGGCTGATCCGGTTCCCTCAGATTGATCGTCGGTCCGTTTTCGACAATCCCGACCACCTGCCGGTCTCTTCCGCCGATCCGGATCCATTCGCCGAGCTGCGTGTCGGGAAACTGGCGCGTGAACGCCTGGTTGACCATGACCACCGCGGTGGCCTCGCGACCGTCACCCTCGGCGAACGGGCGGCCATTCAGTACGCGCGCTCCCGTGGTTTCGAAATACGATGGGTTGACCTGGTTGTAGCGAAACCTGAGTTTGGGCTGCCCGGGAAGTTCCACCGCGATCGTGGCGCCGCCCAGCGAACCGCTGAGCAGTGCCCGGCGCGCCCACGCTACACGCACGACGCCCGGCAACCCGGCCAGCCGTTCTCCCAATTCCGCCGTGCGCTTAGGACCGTTCCCATCCCAGAAGCCGGCCGCGAGAAGAACCGCGGCATCCGGATCCATGGCGGGCCGAATAGCAGCCACATTGTCGAGACTCCGCCAGAGCAGTCCGGCGGAAGCCGTCACCCCAGTCACCAGGGCCATTTGCCCAATCACCAGGGCGCCCAGCCAGCGCGACGACCCGGTGGTCCGCGCTGTTCGCAGAGCCGGCTGAATACGCCCCTTCCAGGCGTCGCTCAGCGGAATCAGCGAGCCCGCCAGCGCAATCGCCAGGAGCGCTGCCGAACTGAAGCCGAAAGTGCGCCCATCCAGCCGGATTCCGTAGTCGATGTAAGCCCGGCCGCCGTAGAACAGTGCCGGCGAAAGGCGGATCAGCCATGCCGCGATCAGCAGCCCTCCGGCCGTTCCGAGCGCCGCCAGCAGCAGGCTCTCCGAGACGTGCTGCCGGGCCAGATCGCTGCCGCCGGCACCCAGCGCCAGCCGGATCCCGGTTTCGTGCCGGCGCCTCTCGTTGTCCACAAGCCGCAGGTTCGCCAGGTTCGCCGCCGCGATCAGCACGAGCAGCACCATGACTCCCAAAATGATGGCATTGGCGCGAAGCTTGGCCGCCAGTCCGGCTTCTGTGAAGGCAGCCAGCAACGCTTTTCGGCCCGGCGCAGGCTCCCGGCCCTCACGCTCGAGGTCGCGCAGGATGGCATCCAGTTCGGCGCGCGCCTGCTCCATCGTGACGTTCGGGCGCAGCCTGCCCATCACCTCGTAATCGGTGAAACGAACGTCATTCGGGCTCGCCATGGCCAGGCTTCCAAAAAAGGCCTGCGAGGGCACAAACAAATCCACCGCGATGCCCCGCCGGGTGCCGGTGAAACCGGGAGGAAGGACACCCACCACCGCCAGGCTGCGCGCTCCCGACCGGCAGCACTCGCCCGACCACTCCGCTTCTTCCTCCAAAGGCCTGCTTCGCGTAGCGGTCCGAGAGCACGACCACCCCGTCCGCGCCTTTGCCGGCGTGGAAAACATCTCCGGCGGCTGCCCTGACACCCAATTCGTCGAAGTAGTTATCCGAGACCCCCGCGGTGATCGGGAAGTCGTCGCGGTCTGGCAGCCGGACGCGCGGACCGCGGCGGTTTTCCGCGATGAATCCGCTGAACAGGCGGGACCGGGCCGCCAGTGCCTGGTATTCCGGCCAGCTCAGAATATCCCCCCGCTGCTCGCGGGTGGTTACGGCAACGTGTGCCAGTTGTTGAGGTTCGCGCACCGGCAGGTCGCGCAGGGAATAGGCGTCGAGAACACTGAAAGCAGCCGTGCTGAACCCTATGGCAAGAGACAGCGAAGCAACGGCGAGAAGCGTGACCCCGCGATTCCGGTTCAACGCCCGGAAAGCCCCGCGGAGGTCCCGCGCGATGGCGGGCATACGATTACATTAACGTGCTTCCGCGCGCAACGTTAGCTACCATCTCAGTTGTATGAGATTGCCGCTGGTACTGGGCTTGGCGGTGTTCACCGTCCTGCCCGCCGCCGCGCAGAACGGCCGCAAACTTGTCTGGTCCGACGAGTTCATCTCCCCCGCCGGGACCGCTCCGGACACTTCCCGCTGGACTTATGACGTGGGCGCCACCGGTTGGGGGAACCGCGAACTGCAGGAATACACGCGCTCCACCGATAACGTTTTCCAGGATGGCGAAGGCCACCTGGTAATCCGCGTCCTGGCCAAGCCCGGCGGCGGGTATACATCGGCGCGGCTCAAGACCACCGGCCTGTTCTCGATGACCTACGGCCGGATCGAAGCCCGTATTCGCATTCCCTTCGGGCAGGGCATCTGGCCGGCGTTTTGGATGCTGGGGGATGACATTAAGACCAGCGGCTGGCCGCGCTGCGGAGAAATCGACATTCTGGAGAATATCGGCAAGGAGCCGCTCCTGGTCCACGGCACCATTCACGGACCGGGCTACTCGGGTGGCAAGGGCATCGGCAAGCCGTATTCGCTGCCGGACGGAAAGCGGTTCGCCGACGACTATCACGTGTACGCCATCGAATGGAAGCCTGAAAGCATCGAGTGGTCAGTGGACGGGAACGCGTATTTCAAGGTCACACCGGCCAGCCTGCCTGAAGGCACGAAGTGGGTGTACGACCATCCCTTCTTCCTCCTGATGAACGTGGCGGTGGGCGGCAACTGGCCAGGCAATCCCGACAGCACCACTCACTTCCCACAGCAGATGCTGGTGGACTATGTGCGCGTTTACCAGGCGTTGAAAACAGAACCGTCTTCGGGAGCCAAATAACATCGCGAACTCGAACATGCTCGCGCTCGAGGACTCTGCCATGCTCATCGAGCCAGAGGATTGCGCCAGCGGAGACGGTTGAATCTTGCAAAGTCGTTGTCCGTGGAGCAAAGCTCGGCGCCGTGCTCAATCGCCAGAGCCGCAAGATAAGCATCCGAGGTGAGGTTGCCCCCGGTACCGAGCGGCGAAATCAAATCACGCATCGTTTGCAGGTGTCGCGCGGTCGGTTCGGGGACGGTCACCGAGGGTTGCTGCAGCCAGGCATCGACCATGTCGAATGCCACATCTACGCTCAGCGTCCTCTGAAAGAGTCCCGATCTCGTGGTCAACCGGAGAAATGCCAGGAGAACGATCCACGGCAGCCCAACGGTTTCCGTTCCTGAAACGGCAGTTTCCAGCCAGGACTTTGCCTTGTAATGATCTGGAGAATCCTGGTTGACTGCATAGATGAGTAGATTGACGTCGACGAGAATCATTTGCGCAAAGAGAACTTCCGGCTCAACTCTTCATCTTCTATAGCGGCTGCGGTTTCCAGCGCCTTGTCCCACCTGAAATTCCGATCCACGCCAAGAGAATAGGATTTCTGGACGAAGTTGCGACGCTTGGGTTTCCCTTGTGTCAGACCCGTTCTGACGGCTGAGTTGAGCGCTTCCTTGAAGGAGATCCCCCGCTCCTTCATCACAGTCCGGATGAGAGCCTGCACATCGGGGTCTAAGGTAATTGTCGTCCGCACCTCGACATCATAGCACCACTTCACGTGCTGTCATGATGCCAACCAGGGAACCAGTCCGAGGGCGGTGGTTCCGTTGGCGATCGGGCTCGGGTTACTGCCCGCCGGGAAAGCTGACGACGGCCACATTCACGCGGAGGCGCGGGCGCGGAACATCGACAACCGGCAGGGTGAACGATTGCGTGGCCACTCGTCCGTCGAAGCCTTCGGCCAGGATCGTGTAGTGCGTGGTCTGCTGCGGCACGATTTCGACGCAGCGGCTGTGGGCGGGGTAGACGTTGGGAAGCGCCGGCGCGATGCGAACGGTGCGGGCATTTTCAACACCGTAGCAAAGCAGCGCTTTTTCGCCGGGCAGGAGACGGCCCACGCTGGCGTAGAACTGCAAGATCTTGACCGGACCCGGGGGCAAGCCCACAGGACGCGGGGCGCCGGTGCCCGCCGTCTGCCGGAACGAACCGAGTCCCCACATCGCCAGCAGGAGGCCCAGTGCGATCCACAAGCTCGAGAATCGGAACAGCACTATACTTTAGACTCCACCTTTCCGCCGTTGGATTCAAGTGCGCTAACCTGACAAATCATGCCTATTCGGGTGGTTCAGGTGGATGCCTTCACAAACCGTCCGTTCGCGGGCAACCCCGCGGCGGTGTGCGTGTTGCAGCGGGAAATGCCTGAGCAGTGGCTGAAAGACGTAGCGCGGGAGATGAACCTCTCGGAAACGGCCTTTCTATACCCACACGACGGTGGGTATAAGCTGCGCTGGCTGACGCCGGCAGTGGAAGTGGATCTGTGCGGGCACGCCACCGTAGCGGCGGCGCACGTGCTCTGGGAAGACGGTCATCTTGCGGAAGGCACGCAGGCGCGCTTCCACACGCGCAGCGGCCTGCTTACGGCAGACCGGCAGGGCGAGTGGATCGAGCTGAATTTTCCGGCCAAGGTCGCGGTGGCGGAGGCGCCTCCGGAGTCACTGCTCCCGGCACTGGGGTTGGATGCGGCGCGCTTCGTGGGGCGAAACGCGTTTGATTACCTGGTGGAGGTGGATGCGGAGAAAACGCTTCGCGAACTGGCGCCCGACTTCACCGCGCTGGGGAAGCTGCCGGTTCGGGGCGTAATTGTGACTGCGCGGCCGGAGGGCGGCGAGTACGACTTCGTGTCGCGCTTTTTCGCGCCGGGGGCGGGGGTGAACGAGGATCCGGTTACGGGCTCGGCGCACACCGCGCTGGGGCCGTACTGGGCGGAGCGGCTGGGGAAGCTGGAGTTCACGGCATTTCAGGCGTCGGAGCGCGGCGGGGTGGTGAAGGTACGCCTGGAAGGCGACCGGGTGATACTGGGCGGGCAGGCGGTCACAGTCATGACGGGCGAACTGCTGGCGTGACGGCACCGTCGCGTGCCACTATAAACGCATGCCGGAGCTTCGCGAGGTTCCCGACGATCCACCGCCGTTTCTGCGCACGTGGAAACGCGTGTACGCGGCCATTCTGATCTACCTCTGCGTGCTCATCGCCGTCTTCTACCTGTTCACCCGGGCTTATCGATGAAGCCGCTCGATTGGGCGGTGCTGGCGACCACCCTGGTCACCATCATCAGCTACGGCCTCTACCGCAGCCGCGGCAGCAACACGGTGGACCGGTATCTGTTGGCCGGCAAGACGATGCCGTGGTATGCGATGGCGCTCTCCATCATGGCCACACAGGCGAGCGCGATCACCTTCATCTCTACGACCGGACAGGCGTATGTGGACGGCATGCGGTTCGTGCAGTTTTATTTCGGGCTGCCGATTGCGATGGTGGTGATCTGCGCGACCGTGGTACCGCTATTTCATCGCGCCAAGGTCTACACCGCATATGAATACCTGGAGCAGCGCTTCGACAGCAAGACGCGAGCACTGGCGAGCGTGGTGTTCCTTTGCCAGCGCGGGCTTTCGACGGGCCTGACGATCTACGCGCCGGCCATCGTGCTCTCGGTGATTCTGGGATGGCCGGAGCGGATTACGACGTCGCTGATGGGGATGCTGGTCATTTCGTACACGGTGGCGGGCGGGATCAAGGCGGTGACCTGGTCGGACGTGCAACAGATGGCGGTAATCATGCTGGGGCTGGTGCTGGCGCTGGTTACCGTGTTCGTGCTGCTGCCGAAGGAGGTGTCGATTCCGGACGCGGTGTACCTGGCGGGCGCGGCGGGAAGGTTGAACGCGGTGACGACACGGTTCGACTGGGCCGACCGGTTCAACTTGTGGAGCGGCCTCGTCGGCGGCACGTTTCTGTTCCTGTCGTATTTCGGGTGCGACCAGTCGCAGGTGCAGCGCTATTTGACGGGTAAGTCGATTTCCGCGAGCCGCATCAGTTTGCTGGTCAATGCAGTGGCGAAGATCCCGATGCAGTTTTTCATTCTGTTCATCGGGGCCATGGTGTATGTGTTCTATCTGTTCGTGCAGCCACCCGTATTGTTCCAGCACACCGAGCTCGAGCGGATCGCGCAGTCGGCCGAATACCGGCAGGTGGAGGCGGAATACGGACAGGCGTTCGCGCACCGCAGGGACTCGGCGCTAGGGTTGGTGGAGGCGCACCGGAAAGGGAGCGACGCGGACGAGGGGCGGCGGGTGGCGGAATACCGCGCGGCGCAGAAGGAGATGGACGGGGCGCGCGCGCGGGCCGCGGAACTGGTGGTGCAGGCGGGCGGCGAGAAGGGATTCACGGACACCAACTACATCTTTCTGTCGTTCGTGACCCGCTATCTCCCGGTGGGGATCGTGGGGCTGGTGATCGCGGTGATCTTTGCAGCGACCATGTCGGCGAGTTCGGGAGAGATCAATTCGCTGGCAACGGTGACCGTGGTGGATGTGTACCGGCGGCACATCCGGAAGAATGCGAGCGACCGGCATTACCTGTTGGCGTCGCGCTGGGCCACGCTGTTCTGGGGCGCGTACGCGGTGGCGTTCGCGGGGGTGGCGGGGCGGCTCGGGTCGTTGATCGTGGCGGTGAACCAGGTAGGATCGCTGTTTTACGGTACGCTGCTCGGCTGCTTCGTGCTGGCGCTGGGATTTTCGCGGGTCCGTGGGACGGCGGCATTCGCGGGAATGCTGGCGGGCGAAGCGGTGGTGCTGGCGACATTCCTGTGGACGGATGTTTCGTGGCTCTGGTACAACGTGATCGGCACGGCAGTGGTGGTGGTTACGGCTCTCGCGATCACCTATTTCCTCTCCGCCGGTGCGCGTCGGAACGCTTGAAAATCGGGCCCGGGCGGCACATCCGTTAATTCTCGCCGGCAGCCCATTGCAAGCTGTAAATTCGACGCTAAGCGGCTCCGAAATACATGGGCCGGCGTGTAACCTGATTGCTTGTGGTCATACAACTCTATGGGAATACAAGCATCAGTCGGCAGAAACGGATTTAACTTTCCTATCGACGTACAAACGGTTCAGTCGCTGTTACAGCAAAACCTGAAGTGGCTGGGCCCCGTCATTCCGATCAAACCTACGGGTCTTTGCGACGCGCAGACCATTTATCTGATCGAATCGTTCCAGAAGCGGGTCATGAACATTCCCGATCCGACTGGACGGGTGGACCCGAACAGTCAGACATGGTTCGGGTTGAACGGCCAGAGCGGACCTGCCGCCGCGCCCACCGACAGCGTGCTCTCAGAGGCGCTGCTACAGTTGCGCGACGCCTTCGTGGATTTCGGGACGCGCTTCATCAAAGACGCGAACGTGCGCGCGGACTATGTGGCCCAGGCCGGGCGCTACTCCGACGAAATCGTGGTGCGGGTGAACCGCGGTGAAATTACAGCGAGAGAAGGCGCGGCCGAGGCTCAGTCCATGCGGAACGGGCTGATGGACGCGGGGCGCCTGAAGTCGAGCGACATCGGGAGGGCGGCGGCGGAGCTCGAGAAGGCCACCGGCAAAACCATGGACGAACTCCTGGCGAAGTATTCCAGGCAGTTGTTCAGCCGGGAATTCGCGCAGCTTTCGACCACCGAACAGGACGCGGTTTTCCTCAGCATCGTCAAGGCGGCGGGGCGGCCCAACCCGCGCTTCACCGCGACCGCGGAGGGACTGGGCAAAGCCGGCAAGGGACTATTGATCGTCAGCGTCGCGTTCTCGGTCTACGCCATTGCGGAATCGGAGAGGCCGGTGCGCGAGACCGTCAAACAGACGGCCGGCATCGGCACGGGCTTTCTGGGCAGCCTGGCCGGGGGCGCGGCGGCCGGGATGGTTTGCGGGCCGGGAGCGCCGATCTGCGCGGGGGTGGGTGTCTTCGTCGGCGGCCTGCTGTTTGCGCTGAGCGCAGACCTTGCATTCGATGAAATCTGGGATTAGGGTCGGAGCTATGGAAGCGGTGGACCGGTTTCGCATCGAGCCCGAGGGTGGTGAAAGTCTTCGCTCCCGTCTGATCGATAGCGAAGGCCATTCTGTGGAGGTGGAAGGCACGGTCCTCGAGGGACAGTTCCGCTGTTCAAAGGGGTACCTGGTGATCGCGTCGGATGGAATTCCATTCGAGGAGGCGCTTCACTTCTATCTGGTTGGCAGCGGCGGCGACTTACTGGACGGGATTTCGCTCGGCCAGGCTTACCACGCGGGAATTCTTCGCGATGCGGCGGCGGGCCAAGACACGCTGGATTTTTCGTTTTTCGGGGACGAGCGGTGGAGGCTCTCGATCCGAAAGTCGCGGGACTCGGTGATGCTTCCGAATCCCTGGGCCACGGTGCGCAGCCTCTCGGGCTGGCTGCGCGGCCACTATCTGCGGCTGGAAAGGCTGGGTTGAAGGCAGCGGGCGCGGGCAGCGTTCAGGCACCCTTCCGCAGGCGCCACTTGCGCCAAACGAGAAACGCGCAGAAGGCCACGGCGAGGGCGATGCCCCCGGCGGCGAAATAGCGGTGGATGTCCTTTTCGACCGCCTGCCAGCGCTCACCCAAAAAATAGCCGAGCGAGAGAAACGTAGTGATCCAGATCACGGCGCCCGACCAGGCGAATAGCGCGAACTGGTGCGGGCGCATCTCGGCCATGCCGGCGGCATACGCGGTGAAGTGCCGGACGCCGGGAACGAAGTAGCCGAAGGTCAACCCCCAGTGGCCGACGCGTTCGAACCAGGCGTGGGCTTTTTGGACGTGCGCCTCGGTGATGCGGAGATAGCGGCCGTAGCGGTGGATCAGCATGAGACCGAAGGTGCGGCCGAGCCAGTAACTGATGGTGATGCCGGTGATACTGCCGGCGAGCGCACAGGCGAAGGCCAGGGCGGGCGAGAGGTGGCCCTTGAAGATGAGATAGCCGGTGAAGGTGAGCATGGTCTCGTCGGGAATGGGCAACCCGACGATGCCGAACACCAGCAGCAGGAATATCGCAAGATAGCCGTACTGAGCGATCCAGGCGAGGACTTGTTGTTCCATGCGATCGGCGCGGGCGTTCAGTTTCCGCCAGGGACCGGGGGCACTTATACCACCAGGCCGGTGATTTCGACCGGGGTGCGGTTGCCGCCGATGACCACGATGCCGCTTTCGGTGACGTGGTGGCGGACGCGGTCGAGGTCGAGATCGTAGCCGACGGTGGCGTCGGGCGGAATGCGGCAGTTTTTGTCCAGCACGGCACGGCGTACTTTCGAGCGGCGGCCGATGTCGCAGTTATCGAGGATCACGGAATCTTCGACCAAAGCTCCGGAATGGACGCGAACGCCGCGTCCGAGAACGGAGTTGCGCACGGTGCCGCCGGCCAGGATGCAGCCTCCCGAGACGATGGAATCGATAGCCTGGCCGCGGCGGTTCTCGTCGTCGAAGATGAACTTGGCCGGCGGGTCGGGATAACTGGTAGTGCGGACGGGCCAGTCGCGATTGTAGAGATTCAGTTCGGGGCTGACGGAGCGGAGATCCATGTTGGCTTCGTAATAGGCGTCGATGGTGCCGACGTCGCGCCAGTAGGGAACGCCGTCGGCGGGCTCTCCGGAGATGCGGTTGGTCTGGAAATCGTAGGCGTAGATTTCGGCTTTGCCGGCCAGTTTGGGGAGGATGTCGCGGCCGAAATCGTGGTTGCTTTCGGGTTCGGCGGCATCGTCGTGAAGGAGGCGCAGGAGGGTGCGGGTGGAAAAGACGTAATTGCCCATGGAGGCGAAGACGCGGGTATTGTCGCCGGGCATGGTAGGGGCTTCGGGGTTCTTCTCATGGAAGGCGAGGATATGGCCGTCGTCGGCGGCTTCGATAACGCCGAACTCGGCGGCATGCCGCTTGGGCACCGGAATGGCGGCGACGGTGATTTCGGCGCCCTTTTTCATGTGGTGCTCGATCATGCTGGTGATGTTCATGCGGTAGATGTGGTCTCCGCCGAAGATGGCCACCACCTGCGGATCGGACTGCTCCACCAGGTTGATGTTTTGATAAATCGCGTCGGCGGTTCCCTGGTACCAGGTTTCACCGGGGGACCGCATCTGCGCGGGCACCGGGATGACGAACTGGTTTTTCAGCAGTCCGCCGAACTGCCAGCCCTCGGCGAGGTGCTGAAGCAGGGACTGGCTCCGGAACTGAGTCAACACATACAGAGAGTAGATTCCGGAGTTGATGAAATTGCTCAGAACGAAGTCGATAATCCGGTACTTCCCGCCGAACGGCACGGCCGGTTTCGCCCGTTCCATGGTCAATGGATGCAGCCGGGTACCTTTTCCCCCGGCTAGAACGATGCCAAGCACGCGGATACGCATAGGTGGTTAGTCAAACGCTATTGTTTCAGCAAGATGGAGTTATGGCAAGGGGCAAGAGGCGGCACTTGAATTAGACCGGACGAAAATACGGGGGAGAATCCCCGCTATCGCTCAACCGGATCCCGCCGATGAGACCCTTTGGCATCTCGTTCTCATGATATCGATCATCGGCATACTCATCGTGTTCGGAGCCATCGTCGGCGGCTACCTGATGGAGCACGGCAATCTGGCGGTACTATTCCAGCCGGCGGAATTGGTCATCATCTTCGGGGCGGCAGTTGGGACAGTTATCGTGGCCAACCCTTTGCCCATTCTGATCGGGATTGCGAAAGGACTAATGGGGCTTATCGGAGGCAGCCCGTATAACAAGGCGCGATATACGGAGAGCTTGAAGATGGTGTACGAGCTGTTCAATCATGCCCGGAAAGCAGGTACGGCGAAGCTCGAAGAAGATGTGGACAACCCGTCCAAAAGCGCGATTTTTTCCAAGTACCCGAATTTTCTGAAGAACCATCACGCGGTATTTTTCCTGTGCGACACACTTCGCATGGCGGTCTCGGGCGGCGTGGAGCCGATGGACATCGACGAGATGATGCTGGTGGACCTGGAGGTGCATCACCGGGAGAGCCAGGAACCGGTGGCGGCGCTGACGACCATGTCGGACGCGCTGCCGGGATTGGGCATCGTGGCAGCGGTGCTGGGCGTGGTGATCACGATGGGGGCGCTGGGAGGGCCCAAGGAGGAGATCGGCCATCGCGTGGCGGCAGCGCTGGTGGGAACGTTTCTGGGAATTCTGCTGTGCTACGGAGTTTTCGGCCCGCTGGCGAGCGCGATGGATAAGCAGACGCAGGCGGAAGGCCACTACTTCGGCTTTCTGCGCATGGCGGCGCTGGCCTTCGTGAAGGGGCTCAGTCCGATGATGGCGGTGGAACTGGCGCGGCGCTCGATTCCGAGCGGCGTGCGTCCGACGTTTCAGGAGATGGAGGCGGCCTGCCGCGGAGGCGGCAAGGTAGCCTCCAAGGCGGCATAAGATGGCGGAAGAAACCGAAGAAATTGCGAGCCCGCCCGCTCCTCCCAAAGTCGTTGTACTGCGGAGGCGCGGTTCCGGCCACGGCGGGGGTCATCACGGCGGGGCGTGGAAGGTGGCGTACGCGGATTTCGTCACGGCGATGATGGCTCTGTTCATCGTGCTGTGGCTGATGAGTGCGGACAAGGAGGTGCAGCAGGCGGTGAGCGCCTACTTCAACAACCCCTCGGGGCCGGGAAAGATGACCGGGACGGCGGCGGCGGGGCTGGGCAACGCGCTGGAGGTGCCGAAGGACGACATGAAAAGTTTGCAGGAGAAGATCCAGCAGGCGTTGATGACGGTGCCGAATTTCAGCAACATTCGCGACCATGTGGAGATTACGATCACCTCCGACGGGCTGCGGATCGAACTGCTGGAAACCGACGCGGGAATGTTTTTCGAGTCGGGGCGGCCGGTGCCCACGGTGAGCGGGTCGGAATTGCTGATCCGCCTGGCGGAAGAGCTGGGGAAACTGCCGAACGGGATTCTGATCGAGGGGCACACGGATGCCAAGCCATTCGGCGGCGGCGGCGAATACACGAACTGGGAGCTTTCCGCCGACCGCGCAAACTCCGCGAGAAGGCTGATGCAGTCGCACGGGCTCCGGCCGGACCAGGTGCAGCAGGTGCGGGGCTATGCGGAGCGCGCCCTGCGGCGGTCGGAAGATCCGTTGTCCTCATCAAACCGGCGCATTTCGGTAATCGTGCAGTATCTGCCGGGGGCGCCGCCGGCGGAAGGCGAAGGAGCCAAGGAGGAGAACGGGGCTGCGAAGCCGGAAGCTAGCGAAGGCGCGAACCGGCCCCAGCGGCCAAGCCGCAAGCTACCGAAAACGCGAAGACGGCCCCAGCGGCGAAGCCGCAAGCTACCGAAAACGCGAAGCCATCCGCGGCGGCGAAGCCGAAGCTAGCGAAGGCGCGAACCCGGACCCAGCGGCGAAGCCGCAAGCTACCGAAAACGCGAAGACGGCCCCAGCGGCGAAGCACTGACGCAGGAGGCGCCGCTACATGTAAGGGGGAATGCGGATGCCGAGGATGGCGGCGGTGCGTTCCAGTTGGCGCCGGAAGAAATCGGTCATCCACAGCAGGAAGACCTTCTTTTCGCGGTTCTCTTCGTGAATCACGGGGTATTTGTGGTAGAAGTTGTTGAACGTCTGCGCGAGTTGGAACGCGTATTGGGCGACGTGGGCGGGCTCGCCGGCGGACAGCGCGTTCTCGAGCGCCGAATCGGCCTTGGAGGTGGCGAGCAGGACCTGCCAGAAATCCTCGAATTGCAACTGGCGGCCCATGGCCGTGGCATCGAGCTCGGCCGCGAAATCGGGCATCGTTTCGCCGCTCTCGCGCAGTTTGGCCAGGATCTTGCGCGCCCGGACGGCGGCGTACTGCACGTAGGGGCCGGTTTCGCCCTCGAAGCTGAGCGCCTCCTGAAGATCGAAGGCGATCACCGTATTGCGCGTGAACTTGAGCAGGAAGTAGCGCAGCGCGCCGATGGCGATCTGAGGTGGCCACGAGGCGATTCTCGTCGCGGCTGTTTTCCGGGTGCCGTGAGGCCACTTCTTCGAGCGCCTTGGCGATGAGCGTATCGATCAGGTCGTCGGCCTTGACGCCCAGGCCTTTGCGGCCGGAGACCTCGACGTACGGGCGCTGGCGATCCTCGTCGGAAAGGGCAATGCCGAGCTCGGCGCAGCAGCGCGGCGAGAGCGCCACCATTTCGTAGGAGAAATGCACGGACCGGTCCGCCTGCTCGTTGTACCCGAGGGCGCGCAGTCCGGCCGCGACCACGTCCTGCAAGTACGACTGGCGCGCGTCGATGACGTTGTAGACGCTCGAGCCGTGGCCGAACTGCTGACCGGAGGCGGCCTTCTCGCCGGTGGTGACCCACAGGATGCGTCCGTCCGGATAGCGCATCAGTGGACGGTAGTAGAAATCCTTGCCGAGCAGGCCGAACTTCCAGAGCTGGTAGGCGATGTCCTTGCCGACGTAGGTCACCGTGCCGTCGGAACGCACGATGACCTTGCCTTCTTCGGAAAGGCCGGGCATGACCCAGCAGCCGGCGTTCTTGCCTTCGCGTTTCGAAGTGGATGGCCTTGCGCTCCTTCAGCAGTCTCGAAGGCTGCGGCCCAGAACTGGAGGTGCAGGATTTCGCTTTCGCGGGGCAGAACGTCGTATTCGACATCCGAGGCGCAGCATGGTGGCGAGGTGCGCCTGGACGATGGCGTCGGCCACCAGGTGGGCCAGCTCGGCGAGGTCGCCTTCGCCGGCCTCGATGGCGTGCAGCGTGGCTTTGCGCCACTCGAGCGATTCGGGATGGTCCTTGTAATAGGCGGAAATGCGCGCGTAGAGGTCCCAGCAGTAATAGTCGAAGCGAACGGCGGGATCGTCCAGGAGTTCGCTGCACCGCGGAGGCGTTCTTCTCCTCGAGGTAGTGGAAGCCCACCACGACGTCGGCCACCTGCACGCCCGTGTTGTCGATGTAATTCTGCACCTCGACGCGGTGGCCGGCGGCGCGCAGCATGCGGACGAAAGTGTCGCCCAGGGCGGCGTTGCGCAGGTGGCCGATGTGCGCGGCCTTGTTGGGATTGATGTTGGTGTGCTCGACGATGATCTTTTCCGGTAGAGGGCGCGGCCCTTTCCGCGTCGCCGCGCAGGAGCGCCGCGCCATACGCGCCGCGGTCGAGCCGGACATTGATGTAGCCGTTGCCGGCGACCTCCATAGAGGCGACGCCGGGGATGGCGCCGATCTCGGCGGCAAGTTCCGCGGCGATCTTTTTGGGCGCCTGGCGGAGCTGGCGCGCCAGTTGAAAGGCGACGGGAACGGCGAGCTCGCCGAACTCGCTCTGCCGCGGCTGCTCGATGGCTACCGGCTGATCGATGCCATACCGGATCAGGATGTGCGCACGGAAAGCGCCGGCGACTTGCTTTTCAATGGAATGGAACACGGGATGCTTCGAGTATATCAGGGCGGCGGAGGACAACTGCTTGCCGCCAAAGTATACTCTAGGTGTGATGTCCGCCCGTAGGTGGGTCGCGATACTTTGCGTGCTGGCGGTGCTGTTCGCCGCCGCCACGCTGAACCCCGCTGCCGGGTTGTTGTACTGCACCATCGCGGCCGCGCTCTGCTGCCTGTTTGCCGCCGTCGTCGTTTCACGGCCATCCGGCCGCACCGAAGACGATCGCCTCCTACTCTCTCCATCCCGCTCGCTGCTGCCCGCGCGGGCTCCACCCGCCTCCAGCTAGAACCGGCTTTCACCTACACATCTGGTCCCGCGGACGCACGTCCGCACGGTTTCGTCATGGGAGACGGATTTTGTCGATCAAGCACCGATTGCGCTGCATGATGCTTTGTTCGGTTCTCTGGCTGGGGGCGAGCATGGGGCTGACCATGCCGCCGGAGAGACTCGAGCAACTATTGCGGCAGATGAGCAGTCCGCACGTTGCCCACACGCTTCGCACGGAAAATGAGGACGACCTGGAGAACTGAGTGTCCGGGATGCCCCACCGGCGAGCGGAGGACTCCGCGGCGGAGCCGGGTTGCTGGCATTTGAATTGCAAACGCCTTCCCACGAGCATGTGTATTGAGACACTTCGGGGCGCGTGCTGCGTCCTGTCACCCCTCAGGAGGGGCATTTGACACCGGAAATTCGCCAGAGCATCCACGACCACGCGTTTTTGTTCGGGCTCGACAGCGAGCATCTGGAGACCCTGACGCAACTCGCCTCGCACGTGACGTTCGACGAGAACGACGTGATCCTGGTGGATGGCCAGCACTCCCGCTCGTTCTATCTGCTGACTGCCGGCAGCGTGGCGGTTGAACTGCATTCGCCAGGATTCGTGGTCTGCGTGCAGGCGCTCGGTCCGGGAGACGTGTTCGGCTGGTCCTCCCTGCTGAGCGACCAGGATACGCTGTTCCAGGTTCGCGCCCGCGAAAAGACCGAGGCGTTGCGCATCGACGGGCTGGAGCTGAAACGCGCCTGCCAGAAGGATCCGACCCTCGCGGCCGAGATTTTCGCGCGTACGTTGCAGGTGGTTGCCACGCGAGTCAAGGCCACCGAGATCCGTTTCGCCGAGATGTGCGGCATCCGGGTCTGAGGCGCGGGAGATCCCTCGGCGGAACATTCGCGGCGGGGTGCGCGTATGGACCCTTAAGGGAGGTCCGATGACTCGAACCTGGCCTGCCGCGATTGCGGCGGCGGCATTTCTGACGGGGTGCGTAGTGGAACATTCGGGTCCCCTGCGCACCGAATCGCGTACCATCGAGCGGGATTCCTCCGAGGCGCTGCGGGTGAACCTGGACATGCGCGCCGGCCGTTTGCTGGTGGGCGGCGGCACGGACAAGCTGGTTCGCGCCAACTTCACCTACAACGCGCCGTCCTCCAAACCCGACGTGACGTACAGCAGCACGGCGGGACGTGCCTCGGTAACTATCAAACAGCCTTCCATGCGGGCGGGTATCGGCAAGAACAACTATGAATGGGATGTGCGTTTGAGCAAGGCGGTGCCGGTGAACCTGAACGTGAATTTCGGAGCGGGCGACGCGGAGCTGGACCTGGGCGGACTGACGCTGCGCGGCGTGGACGTGGAAATCGGCGTAGGCAAGCTGGACCTGGACCTGCGCGGCAAGCCCGAAGCGAGCTACTCGGTGCGGATCCGGGGCGGAATCGGGGAAGCGGTGGTGCGGCTGCCGCGCGACGTCGGGATCATGGCTGAGGCGGAAGGCGGGATCGGTGAAATCCACGTGACCGGGCTGCGCAAGCAGGGCAACCGGTACGTGAACGACGCTTATCTGAACTCCAAGGTGACCGTCCGGCTGGACGTCCACGGCGGCATCGGCGCGATCCGGCTGCTGGCCGACTGACGGCAGCCGGGCGATTTGCATCGGTTCTCGCCACAGATTAAGATCTCTGTATCCATTGAAGGCCGACTGCCGGAGGTTAGAGAATGATACAGAGAACGCTCCTGGTTGCGTGTGCGCTGCTGGTGCCCTCGCTTTTGCCCGCGCAGGTGAAACTGCTGCGCCATCCGAGCTACGCAAACGGAAAGGTCGCTTTCAGCTACCTGGGCGACATCTGGGTTGCGAACGAAAACGGGACCGGCGTGCTGCGGGTCACCGATAATACGGCGCGCGAGGTCTATCCGCGCTTTTCGCCGGACGGAAAGTGGATCGCTTTCTCCTCGGACCGCGAGCGCAACTACGACGTCTACGTGGTAGACGCGCTGGGCGGCAAGCCGCGCCAGCTCACCTTTCACAGCGCCGCCGACTCGGTGGTGAACTGGACGCCCGACGGCAAGAAGGTGATCTTCGCTTCGGCGCGCGCCAAGGGCGCATTCCCCACCGTCACTACGCTGTTCGAGGTGCCCGTGGAGGGCGGTATCGAGCAGCCCGTGGCCACCGACTGGGGCACCACCGCAAGCTACTCTCCCGACGGAAAGAAGATGGCGTTCGTGCGGCATCCGGCGGTGTGGACCCGGAAGCACTACCGCGGATCGTACGCGGCGGATCTGTGGCTGATGGACGTGGCGTCGAAGGGCTTCACCAAGCTTGGCGATGCCGATTTCAAGGGCAACTACCTCTGGCCGATGTACGCCGCTAACGGCGACATCTACTTCGTTTCCGACCGGCTGCCGAACGAGAAAAACATCAAGTTCGGCGGGCCGGAAGTAATGAAGAGCATTAACAATATCTGGAAGATTTCCGACAAGGGCGGTGCGCCGGTGCAGGTCACGCACCACACTGACGGCAATCTCTACTTCCCGAGCATTTCGGCGGACCGCAAGACGATCGTCTACGAAGACAATTTCGGATTGTGGAAGCTGGACGTGGCCAGCGGCAAGAGCACCGAGATCCGCATCGACGTGAAGTCGGACTCCAAGGAGAACGACACCGAGCTGGTGACCTTCAGCAGCACGGCCGATTCGTTCGCGCTGTCGCCCTCCAACCGGCGGGCGGCGATCGTGGTGCACGGCGAGATCTTCACGGTGGCCACCGACCGGGGCGAACCGCAGCGCGTGACCGAGACGCCGTGGCGGGAACAGGATGTGCGCTGGTCGCCCAACGGCAAGTGGATCGCGTTTGTTTCCGACCGCACCGGACGGCAGGAAGTGTGGATCTCCGATGAGTTGGGGAAGACGCCGAAGATGGTGAGCGATCTGGATTGCGACAAGTCGTCGATCACGTGGGCGCCGGATTCCAAGTCGCTGCTATGGGGCGGCTCGGACCATAAGCTGCGCCGCGTGGATATCGAGAGCGGCAAGACGGACGAGGTGGCGTCCGGCGAGGCGGGCAACGTGAGCAGCCCGCAGTTCTCGCCGGACATGAAATATCTCTCCTACACCAAGCAGGACAACCTGCTGCGCTCCCATGTGTACGTGAAGGACTTGGCGAGCGAGCAGGAGCGGATGATCGCATCCGACGATTTCCAGGTTTCGAGCAACGCCAAGTGGACGCCGGACGGAAAGAAGCTGCTGCTGCTCGGCGGCATCAGCCTGCCGGCCATGGCATCGCAGGGATTCCGCGGCACGCCGACGCAGCTTTACAGCATCTCGTTAACGCGCATCGACAAGGCCCCGGCGGACACCTCCATCAATACCGAGGAGCAGGCGCAGGCCGCATTGAACGAAGGCGGCGGCGGACGCGGAGGGCGCGGCGCCGGGCAGGGCGGAGGCGCGGCCACACCGCCGGTGGTGGTCACTATCGAATGGGATGGCATGGACCGTCGCATCAAGAAGCTCACGAGCATGACGGGCACGGTGGCTAGCGTGGTTCCGGCGCCGGACAGCCGCAGCTATGTGTTCATGTCGGCGGGCGGAGGCGGCGGCGGTGAAACTGCAGGCGCGGCGGGCGGACCCGGCCTCTACGTGATCTCGGAAGACGGCACGCGCCTCACCCGGTTGAACACCACGGTCACAGGCGCCACCGGCGGGCGCGGAGGACGGGGAGGTTTCGGCGGCGGGTTCAACGAACCGCAGTGGTCGCGCGACAGCCGCAGCGTTTACATTCTTCAGGGCGGCGGCATCTACGCGGTGTCGGTTCCCGCGGCCGGCGCGGGCGACAGCGCTCCGGCGGCAGGCGCGACGGCAGCGGCGGGCGGACGCGGAGGGCGCGGCGGCACAGGCGGAACGACGGCTGCGGCGGCGGCAACGCCCACGGGGGCGGCCCCGCGGCGCGTGAGCTTCACCGTTCGCATGATGCTGGACCGTCCGGCGGAGCGGAAACAGGTCTTCCAGGAGGCTTGGCGGGTGATGAAGAACCGTTTCTACGATGCCCAGATGCACGGCGTGAACTGGGCAGCGGCCAAGGACACTTACGAGCACCTGCTCGCCCACGTGGCCGACCAGGAAGAGCTGCAGAACGTCCTCATGGAGATGATCGGCGAGTTGAATGCCTCCCACACCGGAGTTTCGGGAGGCGGCAACCTGCCCGGCGAGACGGCTCCCGCGGAGCGCATCCAGACGCGCTATCCCGGCTTCGAACTGGAACCGGACGCATCCGGGTTTTATAAGGTGGGCGAGATCCACCACAAAGGGCCGGCCGATTACGAGTACATGAAGATCGCTCCCGGCAACTACGTGCTGTCGGTCAACGGCAAGCCGCTGACGACGAAAGACAACTACTGGGAGCTGTTCAACATCCTGCCCGGACGCAAGTTCGAATTCGTGCTCAACTCCAAGCCCGACCCGGACGGCTCCTGGAGCATCGATATCGAGCCTCTTTCCGCCACCGCGCAGAGCAATCTCGCCTACGACCTTTGGGTGGAGAACCGCACGAAGATGGTGGAGAAACTGACGAACGGCGAGATCGGCTACCTGCACATCAAGGCTATGGACGCGCCTTCGCTGCAACGCTTCCAGGAGGACCTGATCGAGAATCGCGGCAAGAAGGCGCTGATCATCGACCAGCGGTTCAACGGCGGCGGCGGCATCGACCAGGAACTGCTGCAAATCCTCAACCAGCGCAAGCAATACCAGTTGACGCGCGGCCGCGATTCGCTGGACGTGCCGCGGCCCGTGCATACTTTCTACGGACCGATGGTGGTGCTCCAAAACGAGCGCTCGGCCAGCGACGCCGAGATGTTCCCGGATGGATTCCGCCGCCTTGGGCTCGGGAAGATCGTGGGCGTACCGACGATGGGCGCGGTGATCGGAACGGGGTCGTTCACTCTGATGGATGGCTCGGCGATCCGCACGCCGGGCTCGGGCGTGTATACCTCGACCGGCGAGAACATGGAAAACTACGGCGTGCCGCCGGACGTTTACGTGGATAACACACCCTCCGATTTTCTGACCGGCAACGACCGGCAGATCGAGAAGGCGATCGAGGTGCTGCGCGCGCAGATGAAGTAGTCAGTCGGCGCGGCAGCGGTTGCCGCGAACCACATTCGAACCAGCAGGGATGCCCGGTGCCAGCGCCACGCACCGGGCATTCATTTTGAAGCCCGTAATTTCGTTGCCGGCGATGAGGTTTCCGCGCGCAGGGTCCGGCCGCTCGGCGCCGCGCCCCAGGTAGATGCCGCTGCGCAGCATGTCCGGCTCGCCGGGCGCGTAGTAGCAGCCGAAGCGCGCGGCGTCCTCGTTGCAATGCGCCATGTTCAGGTGCAGCAGGCGGTTGTCCTCTACGCGGTGTCCGGTTCCGATCACGAACACGCCGCCGAACAGGGATCCGTCGATGGTGTTTCCGAGGACGCGGATATTCCGCGATTGCATGTCCGGGTTGGTGTTATTCATGACGATGCCGTAGTTGCCGGTCGGATAGGACGCGGGCGGCGCGCGGTTGACGCACACATTTTCGCGCACCTCGCCATCGTGAAATCCGTCCAGGTCGATGCATTTGCCGTTGATTTCGTCGAAGCGGTTGCGGACGTAGGTGGTGCGCTCCACATTGCCCGCCGTATCGATGGCCACAGGGTAGGCGCGGCCCTCGAGGTCAACGTCGGCGACGGGGAAACCGATGCGCGTGCCCCGGTTTTGCTCGACGCGGATATCGATGGCGTGCCCCACCTGGATGGCGTCGCGCCCGGCTTGGTCCACCTGATTCTCCCGGATCAGCCCATCCTGGTTTCGCGGCGAGGTGTAGAGCGAGTGCGTCCAGATGCCATTGCCGCGAATGTTGCGGAGGCGGCAGCGAATGACGCGGAAGTCGCGTGTCCCTTCCTCGAGGAGGATGCCGCCGGTGGTGTTATTGCGGCCAAGGTCATTGCGCGATCCGCTGTTTTCCACGTCCACCCGGTCGATGCTGACGTTGCGCGAACGGGACACGAGCACGGCAAACCCGGCGATCTCGCGCAGCCGCACGCGCGCGATCGCGAGGCCCGGCGCATCCTCGGCGAGGATGCCGTTGGCGCGGGTGAATTTCGAAAACGGCCGGTCGTAGGGAGGGAGCCCCTGGGGGGTTTCAAGCGCCTGGCGGTTGCCGTCGATGGCGAAATCGTGTAACTGCACGCCCGCGCCGTGCACGACGATCAGGGCCCGCCCGGAGAAATCGGCGGCCGCGCGCAGCACCGTGCCGGCGGGCGCGCCGCGAACGTCGACAGCCCCGTCCACCTGCATCTCCGAGTGCATTTCCACGACCCCCGCGGGCAACTCGACGAAGCGGCGCGAAGGCTTGCGAGGCGCAAGCAGCACGGCGGCCAGCAAGGTGAAGGATGCCGCCAGAACGGCAAAGCGCAATCAGACCACCTCGATGGAGACGGGAGCGAAACGCCGCTTGCCAAGCGCGATCCGCACCTCGTGCCATCCGGGACCGGCGCTCGCGGGCAGGCGAAAGTTGAACTCGTAGCGCTGTTCCACCGGGTCGGTGCAGAACGCGTCGATGTCGGGAACGGGGGTCTCGTCCACGGCAGCTTGGAAGTCCGAGGCCCGCTCCACATCGGTCATCGCCACCTTCACGCTGGCTGTGACGATGCGGTTGCCCGAGAGCAGATTGATGCCGTCGTGGACGCTCTGAATCCGGGGCACGCTCGCCGCCGCGGGCAGGATGCGCACCCACCGGCCGGCGCAGAGGGGCGTTCCCAGCCAGTCGATTTCGACCGGCACGAGGCCGGTGCGGATACCTTCGGGAAGGGCGGCGTTCACCTGCGAGACGCCCGAGGAGTCCGGCTCACCGATGTACAACAAGCGGCACGCGCGCGCGTCCGCCGTCACCGTCAGCGTGTTGAGGTCGCATTCCCCGGGCAGGCTCTCGATCCAGAGCGCGAGCGCCGCCGCGGGTCCGGTAGTGGGCGCCACCGCGTCGCCGGTGAAGGCGTTGCTGATGCTGCGCAGAACGGGCAGCGCGGGTTCGCGCAACGCCGGCCCTTTTTTCCGGCACGTGACCCACATGTATTGCGTCCACACCTGCTCGAGAGCCAGCAACTGGAAGGTCTGTTCGCGAGCGAATTCGCGGATCTCCTCCGCGCCGATGCGCACGCCGCTCCACGTATCGTACTGGCGCGCGGCGGGCGGGAGGCCGTTTACCTGGAAGCGGAGAATGCCCCCAGGCTTGAGCACGCGCCACGCCTCGCGAAGATAATCGAAGACGACGTCGCGGCTGGGGATGTGCTGGAAGACCGCGTAGGAGTAGACCAGGTCGAACTTGTCCTCCGGAAACATGGACAGGTCGGAGCCCGAGCCGAGGTGGACATAAGCGTTGGGCGTGTCCGCGAGACGGTCCCGGGCGAGGCGAACCATCTCGTCGGAAACGTCCACACCGTGGATCTCTTCAAAGCGGTCGCTCAGCGGGCGCATCAGGCGCCCGGGCCCGCAGCCGATCTCGAGCGCCGCTTCCCTGCCCCGGACCCGTTTCAGTTCGCCGGTGAAATTGTGCAGCACGGCGCCGGCGGTCGAGAAGAACTCGGCGGTTTCCTGTTCCCGGCGGCCGAACGCGACATAGTAGTAGGCGTCCTCGGCGGCGCGCTGGTTCCAGTCGGCGCGCATGCGCTCGAGCACGTGGCGGTCTTCCATCTTCTGCTTGTTATTCTAGCGTTTATGGCTCTTGCATTCCGCCGGATCACGTGCGCGCCGCTTGATGATTTCGACGCCGCTGCGCCCGATGGCGCACTGATCGGAATAGTGGGCGAGAGTGGCGCCGGCAAGGGGCGGCTGCTGCGGGTCGCCGCCGGGCTGGAGCAGCCGTCGGCGGGCTCCGTAGAAACCTCGGGACCGGTGCGGATGCTGGGTCCGGACGATGCGCTCAATCTTGCGCCCGCAGGTGTGCTCCTGCTCGACCACACGCTGGCGCGACAGGATCTGCTGGTTCGCGAACGGGCGGCGATCGGACTCGACCGCCTGCGGCGTTCGGGGACGACCGTGCTGCTGATATCGCACGAAGAGGACCTGGTGTGCCGGCTCGCCGACGAAGTGTGGTGGCTGCGCGAGGGCCGCCTGGCGGGTCGCGGCGACCCGGAGGAAATGCTCTCCGCTTACCGGCGCCACGTGGCTTCGCGGCTGCGCGCGTGGGGGGAAACCGTGACCGCGCCGCTGGCCCCGCGCATGCGCCGCGGCGACGGGCGGGCCGAACTTCTGCGCATCGAAACGATCGGCGAGGACGGGCGTCCGGCCATGGTCTGGCGCAGCGGAGAACTGGCCCAGGTGCGCGTGACGGTGAAGTTTCATGAGCCCGTGGAAGACCCGGTGGTCGGGATCATGATCCGCACCCGCGTCGGACTCAACGTCTACGGCACCAACACCGAATTGGAGCGTTTGAAGCTGGGACCGCGCGCGGCCGGCGATACGCTCGAAGTCCGCTTCGGCTTCCGCTGCGAGCTTTGCCCCGCCGAATATACGCTGACCGCGGCCTCGCACGATCCGGACGGAGTCTGGCACGACTGGCTGGAAGACGCCGTCGCCTTCGCCGTCAGCGATGCGCGCTACACGGCCGGAGTTGCCAACCTGAGGGCCTGCGTGGAATTCGTCGTGCGCTGAGCGGCGCGGATATACTGGAACCATGCTGGTCCGCCTGGGTATCTTTGGACCTCTGGGGGTGGGCGCGGTCGTCTGGGCGCTGGCAAGGGGCCGCCTCGGCGGAATAGGTGCGGCAGGGGCATTTACAGCGGGGCTGTTCTTGTGGACCGCTCTCGAGTACCTGATGCACCGCTTTGCCTTCCACGGATTCGCGCCGCACTGGGAACATCACGAACGGCCGACCGAAGCGAAGTACATCCTGGCGCCGCTCGGGTTATCGCTTCCGATGGCGGGCGCAATTTTCGGCGTACTCTGGGCAGCCGCGGGACCCGGCGTTGCCGCGGCGGTGGTGGCCGGAGTTCTGGCGGGATATCTCGTTTACGAAGCGGTGCACCTCCGCATCCACAGCCAGGCGGCGGGCGGCGCGATGCTGCGCGCGCTGAGGCGGAATCACTACTATCATCATTTCGCGAAGGATACGAAGTGCTACGGGGTGACCTCGCCGCTCTGGGACCTGATTCTGGCAAGCGCGGACAAACCCGGCCGGAGTCCGGTTCGTCCTCCGGAAGCGGTGTAAAGGGGCGCGGCTCAGGAGGCGTTCAGGCGATTCAGCATCTGCTGGATCGCGTCCCGTTCTTCCTTGCTCGGATTGTATTTCAGCGCTTCCTGCAATTCCTTTATGGCCTTCGGCTTGTCGCCCTTCATATTGAGCGCCATGCCAAGGTGATACCGGAATGTGGAACTGTTCGGCACCTTCTGGACCAGGGCTTTGAACACATCAAGGGCCGCGTCCGGGAGGTTCTTTTTGAGATAAATCCAGCCCAGGGTATCGGACACCTCGGGCAACTCCGGCATGGCCTGCTTGGCACGGGTGGCTTTGGTGAGAGCGTCATCGAGGTCGCCCCCGTGTTCGGCGATGATGAAGGCGAGGTTGTTCAACGCCACCCCGTTCTGCGGTTCCACCTTGAGAATGGCCTCATAGACCGTCTTGGCTTCCGCCCACCGGTTCAGATTGGTGTCGAGCACGATACCCATGGTGACCAGGGTCGTCATGTTTTCCGGCTGGATTTCTTTGGCCTTCTGAAGGCTGGCAATGGCGCCTGAGTAGTCGCCCTTGCGGCGCTGGGCCTCACCCATCCGCAGGTAGATATCGCTGCGGGCGCGAGCGTTCGGGTCGAGTTTTCCGAGAACCTGCTGGTAGTAGCCGATGGCTTGATCGAAGCGGCCTGCGCGCGCGGAGACGTTGCCCAAGGTGAGAACCAGATCCGTTCTTCCCGGAGATTTGGCGGACTCGTCCTGAAGGATTTTGAGCGCCGCGTCCGGATGCTCCTGCTGCAGTTGCGTCTCGACCTGCCCGAGCAACCCGCGCATGTTAGCGGGGCTGAGCTGGGTGACCTTTTGGAATGCTGCCTCGGCCTCTTTGTACTTCTTTTCGGCAAGGCCTTGAATGCCGAGAAGGTAATAGGCGTCCGCCGAAGCAGCGTTCACTTTGAGGACGTTCTCCACCAGAGCCCGGGATTCGGCGAACTTGCGCTGGCCCATCAGGGCTGTCGCCTGCAGAAGGGTGGCATTCTGGTTGTTCCGGTCAAGCGCAAGGACGTCGCCGGCGTCTTTGAAGGCGGCGACGAACTCGCCCCTGAGCACCTCGAGTTGTGCCAGAGCGAGGCGGGCTCCCACGTAATCGGGACGAATCTCGATGGCTTTCCGGAAGGCCTGCCGGCCCAGTTCAAATTCCCCGCGCGCCACGTAAGCGCGGCCGAGGTTAAAACGGGCGACCGGATTGTCTGGCGCGCGAGTGACCACTCCCTGGAGGTCCGCAAGAGCCTGAGCGATATCGCCCTTGTCGAGGAGGAACGTCGCCGCCAAACCCTTAGCGTCGGTGTCGGTGGGCGATTCCTTCAGGATTTGGGAGTTCAGGTCGGCGGCCTCGCTCCGCTTACCCTGGCGCATGAGCGTCTCGATAATCCGCTTCTGATAAACGAGCTTCCTGGACGGATCCTGGCCGATCCCCTCGCGATATTCGCGGATGGCGCTGTCGCCGTCTCCGATCTGGAGGTAAAAGTCGCCCACCTTCTGGTAAGCGTCGGGATAATCCTTGAAGTGCGATTTGATCTGTTGAAGGGTTGCGACCATGGAGTCGCGCTGCTGCAGCGCAGAATAGTGCAAAGCCAGCAAAACCAGCAGATTGTAGTCTTTTGGATCGGTTTGAAATCCGCTTTTTAGCACCTGCTCGGCGGCGGGGTAATTCCGCGCAACGACGAGAAGACGGTAAAGTTCTACGTAGGCTCTTCTGTTACCGTGATCGATTTCGATAACCTTGCGGTAGAGGGTCTCCGCTTCCGGTAACTGGCCTTTGGAGCCGATGCAGCGCGCCAGTTGCAGCAGTACCCCTGGCTGGTCCGGTTTAATGCTGTCGGCCTTGCGATAGTCCTCGATTGCGGCGTCCAGCAACTTCACCGCCTCCGACTTTTCCGGCGACGCGGCCGCTTCCACGGCGCGCTTGAAGTTCACGTCGCCCCTGAGGCGGTAGCCGTCCCAGGAATTGGGGTCCCGCTCCAACAGGCCGGCGACGGTCTTGTCCACCTCACTCATGAACTCTTTCTGGTTGGCACCGGCGAGCAGGTAGATCTCGGCAAGCTTGACGGCAGCGTTCCAGTGGTCGGGGTCTTCGGGCTTCAGAAGTTCAACCGCGCGGCGGAACGCCTGCACGGCCTCGTTAACGGCCGAACCATTGGTTTCGGCAATTTTCATTGCCGTCAGCCCCAGCTTGTAGTACGCGGGACCGAACCGCGGGTCCTTCTGAATGGAGTCCTTGTAAAAGATGCGGGCTTCTTTGTATTTTCCACGCTCGAAATACTTGTTGCCGCTCTCCAGGTACCGCTGCTTGGCGACTGACGGATCCCGGTTGCAAGACACCAGCATCAGAACTGCCGCAATCATTGGGATGATCTTCATGGAACGCATCGAATCCTCACTAAAAAAACGACTCCAACACTCTTAAAACACACGCCACGCCTGTTGACATAGTGTGACACTCTTGGGGCCGCGCCCGAAAGTATGGAAGTACTAGTATGGCATCCGGCGTGTTGCTGTGCGAACACTCCACGGCGGCGTTTTGGGTGGAACGGCGCGCCGCGAGAATGTGCGGAGCCTCACCTCGGACGGGTCCAACTCGCCATTCCCCAGTTTGGCGAGTGGTATAATTTGCACTTATGCCCGTACCGTAAATTCCCGCGCAATAGGGTCGCAATCGCTCACCCTCCGCCTCCGACTGCCCCGTCCAGAATGACGCGATCGGCAGACGCAAGTCTTTCAAAACCAAGGAGAAAATCAAGATGCGAATTCTCTTGTCCAGCGGTTTGGTATTTGCGGGTATCGTTTCCCTTCCCTCTGTGTTGTCCCCCCGCCAGACTCTTCGTGACGCAATTCCGGAAATGCGCAACGACCCGCGTCTAAAGGCTCTTCGCAAGTTCTTCGCCCAGGCGCGTTGTCCCGCCGAGCGATATTCGGAGCATTTCATCAATGCGGCGGATAACTACGACCTGGACTGGCGCCTGCTGCCGAGCATTTCATTCATCGAGTCCACCGGCGGCAAAGCCGCGCGAAACAACAACTTCTTCGGTTGGGACTCCGGCAGGGCCCGGTTCGCTTCGCCGGTCGCGGCCATTTACCAGGTGGGCTTCCGGCTGGCAGCCTCGGAGCGCTACCGCGGCAAAGCGCTAGATCAGGTTCTGGCAACCTACAATCCGAATGTGGAGTATGCCCGAAAGGTCAAATTCGTGATGCGGCGGATCTCTCCCGTCAACTGATCGCGTGCATCCCGAGAAAGCCCGCGAAATCGCCTGCCCGGAAGAAATATCGCGAGCGTCCGCCTCGTGCCGTTTGCGCGATCCTGTGGAGAACGTCGCAAGAGCTCGGGAGGGGCCGTTGACAACCAGAAATGAGTCGCGTATATTTGCTAACATACTGATCTCTCAGTGGTTGTAGCTAGTTAAACAGGTAGGTTTCGCCCGCGGTGAGAACTGCTTTTCCAAAATCGGACCCGCTATTCCAGTAACAGCCTGAACGGTGGGGAAAGGGCGATGAGAGCGATCGGCGGAGGTTTGATGGCCGTAGATCAAAACAACGGGCAAATCGAAAACTACGAACACCTTCTCGAGGATTACAGTCACTTTGCCCCGCCTGCCGCCGACGAAGTTCTTCAGGGTACTGTTCTGTCGATCACTGCCAAGGACGTGATCGTCGATTTCGGGTACAAATCCGAGGGAATCGTTCCGATCGAACAGTTTCAGACTCCGAGCGGCGAAATTACGGTGAAACCGGGCGATCCGGTGGACGTGATGATCGAGCACGGAGAGCAGCCGGAGGGCTACGTTCTCCTTTCGCACACGCGGGCCGCGCGGCTGCGCATCTGGGACAACCTGGACAAGGCCTACCAGGAGCAGTTGATCGTGTCCGGCAGGGTTCTGGGCAGGGTCAAGGGCGGGCTGGCGGTGGACATCGGGATTAAGGCATTCATGCCCGGCTCGCAGGCCGATCCCCGTCCCGTCCATAACCTGGACTCGCTGGTCGGCCAGGATATTCCGGTCAAGATCATCAAGCTGAACCGGCGGCGCGGGAACGTGGTGGTTTCGCGCAAGCTTGCCGTAGAGGAAGAAATCGTCGCCCGGAAGAGCACGACTCTTGAGCACCTGGAAGAGGACTCGGTGGTGACGGGGGTAGTCAAGAACCTCACCGACTACGGAGCATTTATCGACCTGGGAGGGATCGACGGACTTCTCCACGTCACGGACATGTCGTACGGGAGGATCACGCATCCATCCGAAATGCTTCACGTCGGCGACGAGATCACCGTCAAAGTTCTCAAGTTCGACCGCTCCAAGGAGCGCGTTTCGCTGGGCATCAAGCAGCTCGAGCCGGACCCGTGGGAAACGGTTGTGGAGCGGTATGCCATCCACAGCCGCGTCATCGGACGGGTGGTGAATGTGACCGACTACGGCGCTTTCGTGGAGCTCGAACCGGGCGTCGAGGGACTGATCCACATCAGCGAGATGACCTGGTCCCGCCGCATGAAGCATCCTTCCAAAGTGGTGAAGCCCGGCGACCAGGTGGAGGCCGTCGTGCTCGAAGTCCACCCCAAGGAACGGCGGATTTCACTGGGCCTCAAACAGCTCGAACCCAACCCGTGGACCACGATCGACAGCCGTTACAGCGTCGGTTCCGTAGTGGAAGGCCGCGTCCGCAACATGACCGATTTCGGGGCGTTCATCGAAATCGAGGAGGGCATCGACGGGCTGGTCCACGTATCCGATCTCTCGTGGACGAAACGCGTCAAGCATCCCTCGGAGGTCCTCAAGAAAGGGCAGATCGTACAGGCGGTGATCCTGAATATCGATTCGGCTTCGCACCGCCTTTCGCTGGGCGTGAAGCAATTGCAGCCGGACGCGTGGGAGAGCTACTTCCAGCATCAACAGGTTGGCGACACCGTACACGGCCGCATTTGCCGGTTGGCGAGTTTTGGAGCGTTCGTGGAACTGGCGGAGGGGGTCGAAGGGCTCTGCCACTTCTCGGAAATCCCGGGATTTGCGGCGCGGCGGGGAGAAGAGCCTCCTGTCACGGTCGGCCAGGAGTGCGATTTCAAGATTATCAAGATGAGCGAGGCGGAAAAGAAGATCGGCCTGAGCCTGCGGGCGGTCGCGGACGATGAGGAAAAGACGCGGCTGGAAGATTATCAGCGGCAGGCAGCCGCCGCCACAACCACCATCGAAGAGGTCATGAGCCTCAAAGATCGTAACGTGGAGTAGCTTGCAAATTTCCGGCAATCAGGCGATACTGCGGTTTCGTAACCGATTGACACCAAGGAGAATCCGATGACGAAGGCCGATCTGATTGAAGAAGTCTCCCGCGTGGTGGAAATGACCCGGAAGGAATCCGAGGTCATTGTGGAGGCAATTTTCGACAGCATCGTGCGTTCCCTGCGTTCCGGCGACAAAATCGAGATTCGCGGATTCGGTAGTTTCCGCACGCGCCAGCGCCAGCCCAGGATCGGCCGCAACCCGAAAACCGGAGCGCGAGTTGAAGTTCCCGCCAAAAAGATTCCGTATTTCAAGCCGAGCAAGGAATTGAAGGACGTAGTCAACAATTCCGCCGGTCCGGTGGGACCGGCCGAAACGGAGCCCGCGACGGAACAGGTCCCGAACCCCTGACGCCTCATGGACTATCTCTGGACCCCGTGGCGGTATCAGTACGTTACGAGCTCGGGGCAGCCGGCTGAGTGTGTGTTCTGCGCCGCCCCGAAATGCGAGGACCGCGTCAGCCTGATCGTACATCGTGCCGAGCACAACTACGTCATCTTGAACCGTTACCCTTACACGAGCGGCCATCTCATGGTGGTTCCCTACGCACACGTGGCGACGCTCGAGGCGTTGACGGAGCCGGCGCTGCTCGAAATGATGCGCCTGGCCCGCGAATGCGAGACGAAACTGCGCGCCGTGTACCGGCCCGAAGGCCTGAATTTCGGCATTAACGTGGGCAAGAGCGCCGGAGCGGGAATCGCCGGCCACCTGCACATGCATGCCCTGCCGCGCTGGACCGGCGACACCAATTTCATGACCGCGGTCGGCGAGACACGCGTTCTTCCGGAAGACCTGGAAGTGACCTGGACTCGCGTCAGCAGTGCCTGGCGGGGATAGTCTCCTCCCCCGTGCTTAATTGAACTTCGGACCGGGGAACAGGGTCATGTGCTTCTTCCAGTCCCTGACAAAGCTCAACAGCCGCTGATACGATGCCGGGCCGAGTTCGCTCTCGATGTCGCGAATTACCTGGTCGAGCGCGTTACCCTGGACCGTCATCACGGCATCGATTTCCGCTTCACTCACCTCGCTGAGGCTTTTATGCGGCGTTGCTTCGCGCAGCTTTTTAATCGCGCGAGCTGCCGTCTCGCATTTTGCCCCGTAGATGATCGCGGCTCCAACCACGGCCTCCTCCTCGTCTTTGCTCAGTCCGGCCGGTTCCAGCAAGGCAGATCGGAGCGACCACGACGGCGGATTGTTCCGACGGTCGCTCAGCGAAGCGAACAGCGACCGGAACGCCTCCCGATCGGGGATCGATTCCGGAGTCTCCGATCCCTTGATTGCCACAGGTGTGGCCGTTTGCCCTTGCTGCCCGCTTAGGGGGTGAAGCAACAGGAAATAACCCGCTAGCGCCATCGCGCAGGATCTCACGATGTCCGCCTCCATCGACGGCGATCAAAAAGTTAGCATGCGCAGATTGGCGCGTCAAGGCTGTACCCGCCTATCTCGCATGAAGCTCGGCTCGCTTCAGCCAGTTCATCAGGAAAAGGCCGGCGGTGAGCAGGCACGGAATCACGAACATCGACTTGCCCGCTACATTCGAGCGCACGATCGCCGCAAAGAAGACGGCGAAAGCGGTGAACAGCAGGGTGCCGACCCACTCCCACCGCCAGGCGACGATCAGGGCCGCCAGCAGGGCGAAGCTCGGGACGAGGTGGATCGCCAGCGCGACGATGGTTCGCCAGAATCCGAGAGACTCCTGGAACACATCGAGCGCGAACAGGCTGACAAAAGCGATGAACAGGATTGAGAGTAGGCGGGGCGTCCAAAACAGGACCCGATTTGAAAGATTCATCTGGTTCGCTCCTTCGATTCCAGCTTAGGACGGAACGGCGATGATGAACCTTCGCATTCGCTTCGCAAACCCTGATGGAACTCTCCGGGGCGGTTTGCCCGCCCCGGACCAGCCACTTACTTCGACAACTTCCGGATCTCTTCGTGACTCAGGAGGAATTCCCTGCGTTGCTGGACGAAGGACTTGAGACTCATTCCTCCTCCGCCGCGCCCGCCGAATCCCCGTCCTCCGCGACCGCCGCGCCCGCGGAAAAAGCCGCCGTCCGGCGGGCCGCCCTGCCCGTCGAAATCCGGAGGCGGACCGGCCATACCTCCGCCCGCGCCTTCCGCCGCATCCACCGTGAGACTGTTCTCGAACTGCTCGGTGGTGCCGAGCTTGCGGGTGTCCGTTTTGACGTCGGCCGCGATGAGATCGTGGTAGCGCTGCGCCACCGGCCCGAGTTTCTCCCAACTGAGCCACTTCTCCGTCACGTCGCGCATGTAGCGCAGGTACTTCTCGCGCAGAGCCGGGACCGCCAGCAGCTTACTAATCAGCGGCTTGGAAGAATCGTCGATGCCCGCCAGGGGATCGAGATTTACGCCTCCCCCTCCACCTCCGCCGCGGCCCCCTTCGGCGGGAACGATCGTCTCATTGGCGTCATGGGGGATGAAGTGGAACCTGCCCTTGGGATCCTGGTAAATGTTGAAGTCGCTCGCGCGGATCCAGTACCCGTCGTTGTTGATCAGCGCTTTCTCCACGGCCAGCCATTTCAGCGTTCCGTCCACATCCATGATGGGATCGAGCGCCTTCTCGAGTTGTTCGGGCGGCGTCGTGTTCAGAACCTTGCAAAGATGGATCAGGTCGGCCCAGGCCTTAGGATCGTCCTTGGACTTGATTTCGAAAATCCGCTTGTAGGCGGCGGCATCCTCTCCCAGGTATTCCATGCCGGCGCGGCCGTTCGGGCTTCCCGAGGCCTTCCACCGGTTGCCCTTGGTGGATTCGAAATTCTCCTTGGTGAACTCCGTGTTGAATTGCTGGGCATTCGAATAAATGCCCCAGCTCTCGCCGTTGATCGCCACGCGCACCAGGTTCGCCTTGGGCGCCGGAACATAGTCGCGCATGATTTGCAGATACAGGACGGTGCGAAGCAGCGACGGGTCGTCATTGGAGTTGAGCAGGTTCAGGGTCTTGTAGCCGTTCAGGCGCTGCTCCTTGTTCCGGAAGTCCATCGAAAGGTTGATGGAGTGCTTCCGCCCCGCGGGCACCATCATGAAGGACGACATGCCCCGGAAATGGATGCCCACCTCCGGGTACACTTTGCCATCCACCGTGAGTTTGGCCGGAACCTCCACATCCGTGTTGTGGAACGCCATCAGCTCCGATTCCCAGTCCGCGTCCTCGAACTCGAGGAACAGCGTGCGCAGGGCCGCCGCGTCGTACAGGCCTTCGGAGCCGTAGGCTTTAACATCGGCGGGCGTCAACTTCGGTCCTGGCGCGACCGCTTCCGAACTTCCCCCGAAGCCGCCCCGGGGCCCGAACCCCCGGGCGCCCTGGCGGTTGCCCAAGGACTCGCGCGCGGCTTTCCGCTCCTCGGCGTTCAGCCAGCCATCGCCATTCTTATCGAATGTTTTGACCAGCGCCGTGGTCTGCTCCCTCGAACCGCCCGGACCGCCGCGGCCGCCTCCGAAGCCGCCCCGCTGAAATTGAAAGTCGGGGGGCTGCGCCCAAGCAACCCACGCCCCTGCCAGCAACAGCATTCGTATTTTCATTTCACCCCTCCATGTCGCGCCGTTCGAAGCGGACATCCTGCACACCATCGATCAAGTTCAAAGTCTTCACCAGGGCCTCGGCCGATGCCGTGCGTCGCAACCGGCCTTCGTAGGTGATGTTCAGCGCGGCTCCCTGCTTCGACGTGTGAACGGAAACCACGCTCCGCTGATGCAGGTGCGAGTCCAGCGTTCCGCCGAGAATGTGGTCGGCATCGTAGCCCAGTCCTACACGAACCGTCACCAGGAACGCCTCGGGGAAACAATCCGCCACCTTCGACCGCTTCGAAGTATAGAAAACCGCCGCGCCGATGACGGCGATTCCGATCACCGCCACCCAGGGGTTCTGCGCTCCCGTTGCCATCCCTACGACCACCGCGAAAATGACGAAAGCCGTGTCACGGGTGTCGCGGACCACCGTCCGGAACCGAACGATGGAAAGCGCGCCCACCAGGCTGAAGGCGCGCGCCACGTTGTCCCCGATCACCTGCGTCACCATCGCGATCAGCACGGCCAGCAGGGCCAGCGTGATCGGGAACGAACTCAGCGAGTCGCGATCCGCGGTAGTACGCTTGTAGATCCACGCCACAATCGTGCCGAACACCAGCGCGACGGCCAGCCGCAGCACCACGTGCGGCAACTGGATCGTGGGGCCGTTCGAAAAGGCCGACGTGAATATATCAGGCACACAATGCCTCTCTCGCTTCTTCCACCTGGAGCGTCGCCGCCGCCAGCCGGTATTTGGAAACCGGGTGCGGCTTCAGCCGGAAATCGCCGATCAGTTCCTTGAACAGAGCCGGCAGCGAATACAGATATTTGAGTTCGAGAATGGACCGCTGCTCCGCCACCGGGTATCCGGACCCGGAGGCGTGGAAGAGCGGGCGATCCACGGGAAGCACGCAAAGATCGCGATCCAGCGTAAGGCGGATCGGTCCCGCCGCGGTGGCGGCTACCCGTGCCGTCCGGTCATAGGAGATCTGCCAGACGCACCGGAATCCGCGGTGAATCAGGCGGCGGTGGAACCAGTAGCCGGGCCAGTTCTTCAACGGCTCTTTTCCTTCGAGCAGCGCCAGGTCGTCAATGGGAACGATGGAGCGGCGCTTGCTGACCAGGCCGCGTGTCTTGAGCTTGCGTTCGAGAAAAACGATTTCACCTGGGCCGTAACGGCGAATGCGGAATTTACAGCGCCCGTAGGAGCCGTTGCGGTGGAGCATGTCGAATTCGGCAGTATCGAAATAGAGACTCGTCGTGGTGTAGCTGTCCAGACTTTCCCCAGCCGCGTTGGGATCGGGGGCAAGGCGCAAGCGGGCCCATTCCCGGATCTGGCCGGCTTGCCTTTCGGGCACCAGGAACTTGGTTTCCGCGGCAAACGCCCGGTTTTCCCGAGTCTCCGTAGAGGGCGACATGATAACCATTGCACCTAGGGAGACGGGGCGTCGTAACGCGGATGTTACTTTGTTAAGAGTTCTTTACGAGAATCCCCGCCGGCTGAGCCGCCGCAGCCTGCCTACCTGAGTTCCTGGCACATCCCGGTGACGCCGCGGGTGAAGGAGGCCGCCGGCTTGCCCCAGCCCAAGTCGGTGAAATCCAGCTTCCCGGCGATCTCTTCCGGGGTTCCGGACCCGCAAACTTTGCCCAGCCGGTCGCGCAGAGTCGCGACGTTCTGCGCGTACTTGCCCACATCCGCCTTCGTCATGACCGGACCGTGGCCGGGAATCGCCTTGTCAAAGTCCCAGGCCATGGCGTTGCGCAGCGTCTGGTCCCATTCCGCGATGCTGCAATGAGCGGTGGTATCGCAGAAAGGCGCACCGCTGGTGAACAGATCGCCGGTGTGCACCACGCGCTCGGACGGGAAGTAGATCACGGCATCGCCGTTGGTATGGCCGCGGCCGAAATAGCGGGCCACCACTTCCTTGCCGCCCAGAAAGACCTGCGCTCCTCGCTGAAGGTGAGCCGCGGAATGCCGGGCATTTCCGCCGCCGCCATGTTCGCGCGCGCATTCTTCTGGATTACGATTTCCGCATTGGCGGCGAGGAGCGCCCGATTGCCGCCGGTGTGGTCGCCGTGCTGGTGAGTGTTCAGCACGTAGCGGATCGGCTGGTCGGTCACGGATTTGACCTTGGCCAGGATCTGCGGCCCGTCCTGCGCGAACTTGTCGTCCACCAGAATGACGCCTTCGCTGGTCGGCATGAACGCGACGTTGCCGCCGCTGCCGATAATGACGTAAAGGTTCTCGGTGACTTTCTCGAGCGTCAATTGTGCGGGTGGCTGATTCTGCGACCAGGCCAGCCAGACGCCCGCTCCCGCGAGGCCCGAAAGCAGCAAACGAATCGCAAACTGACGGCGCGCAAACATGCCTACAGCATACTACCGGACACGCGGCCGCACGATCTCGGAGAGCAGGTCCGGCGTGCCCGGGTCTCGGACCAGGTGCGGGTACCGTTCCCCGCCCCGGTACTCCACGCGTTTCCTCTCGAAGTACTCGCCGTTCCTGATCAGGAGCTCAATCGTCCGCGCGGCATCGGCGGTGCCGGCCACGGTCTCCCGCAGCAGCGTCGGCGTGTAGGCGCGGCCGTTCACGGCGATCAGTTTCACTGCGGGCGCGATCCCCGCTTTCTGCGCCGGCCCGCCGTAAAGCACGTCGGTGATCGTGCCTTCGTCGTTGACCTTGATCCCCACCGAATAACTCATGTCCACCATCTTGTGATCTTCCTCCTCCGCTTTCCAGAGGTCGGAACGTACGTTGGTGTAGGTCAGTTTCCAGCCCGAACGCTCGATGCCGCCAAGCGGCGCGTGGACGTTGGTGGAATGCAGGCGGTCCTGCAAAAACTTCGCCCAATCGTAGGGCTGCACGGCGTTCAGAGCGGCCACCACATCGTCGAAATTGTAGGTTTTCAGATCCGGCGGCCCGTTCTGTCCTCCATAGAAGGACCGGCAGAAGTCGTCGAGCGACTTCGCCCCTTTGCTAAGCTGGCGGATCGTAACATCCGCCTCCAGCCATATCAGCGTGCCTTCCGGATAGAAATCGGTGCTGCGCCGCAGGCTGGAGTAGTCCGAACCGGCGCTGTAGAGAATCTGCGCGGCGATGGCCGTATCTTCGAGTGGACGCCAGGTGCGCCCGAACTTGGTATCGAGTTCGGCCGCGGTCTCGGCCAGCGAATCGCGGTAATCCTCGCTGGTCCACAAGCCGCTGCGCGGTGTCAGGACCTCGCCCAGGTAGTTCGTCAGCCCTTCGTACACCCACAGCATGTCGCCCCGCATCGGCTGGTCGTAGCCGCCCTCGCCGCTGGGAACGAGCCCTGCGGGACGGCGGTATTTCCCGTTCCATGAATGCACGAACTCATGAGGCAGCAGGTAGGCGTACGCTTTCAGCGGCCCGGGGTCGATCAGCGTCCGTTCCAGGTAGCGGTCGTCGCTCGATTCGTGGTGCTCCAGGCCGAAATGCGCCACGTGGTCGCTGAGCGTGTAGAGAAAGTGGTAGCTGCGGTAATGGCGGGCTCCGAACAGCGCGCCTGTCTCCTGCACGAGGTTGCGATACTTCGCCACCGTTTCCTCGGGCACTTCCAGAGCGCGGTCGCTGTCCGCCGCGATATTCAGGTAATGCCTGGCGCCGTTCACGGTGCCGAGATCGATGGTGCGGTAATGAGCCCCGGCAGTGACCGGCGAATCCACCAGCGTGCCCACGGAAGCGGGTTCAAAGCGAATCTCGTTTCCGGACTCGCTGGCGATCGGAAGCGCCGTGCCGTATCGCCAGTTATCGGGAACCTTCAGCGTCGCCTGCACCTGCATGCGCTGGCCCTCCGGTCCTTCGGGGTAGAGCAGCACCTGGTTCCAGTTGAGTACGGCCAGTTCGCTGGTGGTGGATGCGCCCGAGGTAAACTGCCCGGACTCGGGAGCCGCGATGAACTGGTAAGTCACGTCCAGCGACGTGACGCTGGCAGGAACCTCTACGCGAAAGGCGAACATATTCACGCTGTCGCGTGTCCAGGGGATGGTCTGCCCGCCGCCCTGGACCTTCAGCCCCACCAGATCCGCGATCGGACCTGTAGGCCCGTGCTCGCCGGGAATCCACTTCGGGTACAGCAGGGTCATCGGACCGGCTTTGGCCGGCACGGTCATCTGCACGTGGTAAAGGCGGCGCGCGGCGTCGCTGGCATCCACTCGAAGCTGTGCCGTGGTTTGCGCCGCGAGAGGCGCCCACAAAAGGGCCCAAATAGCGGCCGGGACAAAACGCATAACCGATTCTAGCGCGTGCCGGCGCCGGAACTTTCGCCTGCGTCCTGCGCGTTTCCGCCGTCGCTCTCGAGCACCTCGCGCACCTTTTCGGTAAGGCGCACCGGCGTGAACGGCTTTTGCAGGAAGGCGACTTCCTTCTGCAGAATGCCGCTGTTGAGCACCGCATTATCGGTGTAGCCGGACATGTACAACACCTTCATGCCGGGACGGCGGGCGACCAGGTGATCGGCGAGTTCGCGGCCGTTGACCTTGGGCATCACGACATCGGTAACCAGCAGGTCGATCGGAGATTTGAAATGCTCGGCCAGCTTCTTGGCCTCGAGGGGTCCGGGCGCGTCCAGGATGCGGTAACCGTCGCGTTCGAGAGTTTCCCGCACCAGGTGGCGGACCATGTCGTCGTCCTCCACCAGAAGAATGGTTTCGGTTCCGCGCCTGGCCGCGGGCGAGGCGTGCTCGGGCTCGAGAATCGCGGGCTGATCGATGCGAGGAAGATAGACCTTGACCGACGTGCCCCGGCCCGGCTCACTGTAGACCTCCACGCTTCCGCCGCTTTGCTTCACGATCCCAAACACGGTGGAGAGTCCCAGACCGGTACCCTTGCCCGAACCCTTGGTGGTGAAGAAAGGTTCAAACAGGTGTGCGCGCGTGACATCGTCCATTCCCGAACCGTTGTCGCTCACCGCCAGCAGCACGTACGGCCCCTTCTTCACGTCGATATGACGGCCGGCATAGCCGTCGTCCAGGTCGACGTTCGCGGTTTCCACCGTCAGCACGCCACCCTTCGGCATCGCATCGCGAGCATTCACCACCAGGTTCATGATGACCTGCTCCACCTGGCCCGGATCGGCATTAACCCTGCCCAGCTCCGGCTTCAGACTAAGGCGCAGATCGACATCTTCTCCGATCAGGCGCTGGAGCATCGTGGTGAGGCTGGCGACGAGCCGGTTGAGATCGAGGACCCTGGGCTGGAGCACCTGCCGCCGGCTGAAGGCGAGCAATTGCTTGGTCAGCGCCGCGGCGCGTTCGCCGGCCTTCATGATCTGCTCGGCCGAATGCCGGTTCGGGTCCGCCTGCGCAAGATTATTCAGAATGAGCTGGCTGTACCCCGTGATGATGGTGAGCAGGTTGTTGAAGTCGTGTGCGATGCCGCCCGCCAGCATGCCCACGGCTTCCATCTTCTGCGCCTGCCGCAGGCGGCTCTCGAGCTCCCGCCGGCCGCTGACGTCCATGATCACGACCAACTGCGCGTCACTGCCCCGAAAGAGAACGTCGTGATACGCCAGTTCCACGTCGATCAATCGTCCGTCTTTCGCGCGATGACAATTGACCACTGGCGTGTTTTCCGAAGGCAGGCCGAGCTCCATCATTTCGGGCGGACACTCGAGGTCGGCCAACTTCATGGCGCGGAACTCTTCAGGTGAATAACCATACAACTTCACCGCGGCCCCGTTCACCTCCAGGAATTGGCAGTCTTCCGGGTTCACGATGCACATCGGCTGCGGATGGTCCTCGAACAGCAGTCTGAATTTCCGGTCTTTGTTCCCAGGTAATACTCTAGCCGGCATCGATTCGGTATCCGATCGGGGGAGGATGGGATTTCCTGTTGCTCTGCGTCGGCGTCTTCGGCGCGACACAATTACATCTAACCAGATGGCGTCTCGAGGCATTAGTGTAACCGCATCGGACTCCCAAACCCGAATCTGGATGTATAGAGCAGCACACCCGCGCTTTCATGGTAGTAAGTACTAGATCCCGGGGTTCGTTTCCCTTCGGAAAACCCGTACGAACGGCAGGTGCAGCACGAAGGGATGGCGCTTCCCAACAACAGCATAAGCCGCGCTATGGCCTGCGCTCAAGGCTGGGGGAGGGTGGCCTGTTCCTTACGGCACAAAGCGCAGGCCCCGAAAAGGACGCTATCGTCCCCTAAAGCGGCCGGCACCACATCAATGCGCGCCGCCGACCACGATGTGATCTGTTTTTTGAGTTCCGCCCGCAAGGGCACAAAGAGTTTGTCGCCGGACTTGCCGATGCCGCCGCCGATCGCGATACGCTCCGGATTCAGCAGCATGATCGCGGCTTTCAATCCTAATGCGAGGTCGACCACATAGCGCGAGACAAATTCCGCATCGGCCATAAGCTCCCGCGCCGACCGGCCGTAGTCCCGTTGCAGCCAGAGTCCGCAGCACATTCTTTCGAAGCAGCCGCGCGCCCCGCACAAACATTCAGGCCCGTCGGGCCGGATGGTGAGGTGTCCGATCTCGCCGGCGTACGAGTCGGCTCCGCGCCAGATGCGTCCGCCTTCGAAAATTCCGCCGCCGATGCCGGTAGAGAGCGTCATGTAGAACAAAGAGGAGCAGCCGCGCCCGGCTCCGTAGTGCGCCTCGCCCAGGGCCCCAACGTTGGCGTCGTTGTCCATGATCGCGGGTGCGCCGGTCAGCTCTCGCACAAACCCGCAGAGGTCGAAACCCTTCCAGCCGCCCACGTGAGTCGAGAGCACGACGCGCTGGCGAGCGAAATCGACGGGCCCGCCGAAGCCGATGCCGCAGCGCTCGAATCGGAACTCCCGCATCCAACCGGAAGCCACTTCGCGAATCTGCTGCACCATCCACTCGCGTCCGCCTGCCGAGTCCGTGGCCCTCGATTCTCGGCGGATCATCCGCTCGCCTTCAAAAACAGCCATCGAATATTTGGTGCCGCCGATGTCGATTGCCAGAATCATTTGAGACCTCTGAGGAATTGAGGATCGTTCCAGTCCGAGACGCGCTCGCGCGCCTCGTCGACGTTAACCGGAGAGATGTTCCATTGCTGCGCTGCTACCGAAGTGGCACCGCGCGCGTGAACGAATACGCCCCAGGCGGCCAGCACAACAAACACGGATGCCACGGCGGGGCGCGCCCAACCCGCCATCTGACGCCAATACTCAAGGCCAGGTATCAGAAAGAAGACGAATAAGGGCATCATGTCGGACCAGTATCGCGGCCCGTAGGAATGGCCGGCCCAGTACGAAGCGATGAAAAACATGTGCAGCACCACGATCGCGATCAGGTAGGGCGCCAGCGGCCAGCACCACCGCCGCCGCACCGCCAGCACCATTCCCACTGCCGAAAACAGCACCACGGGGGTGAAGACCAGCAGGCCGCGCGAGGGGCTGACCAGGTTCATCCAGAACCCTGAACCGAACGGCATGCGTCCCGCCGCGTCCGCGTGATAATACGTGGGCAGCAGGCTGTGGCGCGTAATCAGGTTCAGCGCGAAGAACGGGGTGGCGACCGGCAGGCTCCAGACCAGGAACGGCACGATTTGTTTGCGGTGGTGAACTGCCACAAAGGCCGTGAGCGCCGCCACCGCAATGAAGTTGGAGGGCCGGACGATGAACGCGAAGGCCAGCGGCACGGCGGCATATCGGAGAACGCGGCGGTCGTCCTCCGCGAGCAGTAAGAGATACAAAGATGCACACAGCATCAGCACCGAAGGGCCGTGCTGGAACAGGTTTCGGCTGGAAACGGAGAACTGCGATGTGCCGAAAGCGAATAGCAGCGCCAACCCCGCTGCCTGTTTCCATGGCAGAAAACGGGCGCTGCTGAGAAAGACGAGGAGGGCCGAAGCGGCGCCCATGATTGCCGCCACCGCGAGCTGCGCCACCGCGTTGCCGCCTGCCAGGTCGCCGCGAAAAAACGCGGCAAGCACCGGATGTCCGGCCGAGGCGCTGAGGTTCGGGACAGCCGCCCCGATAGCGCTGGTAACCACCTGGAGCACCGCCACCACCGGCAGGGCCAGCACCGCAACCCCAACCGGATAAAAGTTGTACCAGTGCCCGTTCGGACAGGGCGAACCGTAGGCAACCGCCGTACCTTGCTCGGGAACGCACTCCACCGCGTAGCGCGCCTGCGCGGGCGCCCCCGGCACGAATTCATCTACCGCCGTGGTGCCGTGACGCAGCAGGCTCAGCGCCGTCGGCACGACGAAGTAACTGTCGTTGGACGTAAATGGCGGGCAGACCGAATAGATGAGCAGCACCAGCAGGAACAACGTCGCAGCTGTCCGGAATGAATGCCCGCCCGGTTTCACCTACTGAAACACGCCGGCAGCTTTGAAATCGCCGGCCTTCACGATGGAGAGCGAAGCCGCATCCACGTGCCTGCGGAATGCCGCGCTGACTTGCTCCGCCGTCAGTGCCTGGATTCTTTGCTCCAGTTGCTCGTCCCACCGGAAGGTGCGGCCGAGTTGTTCGTGGGAAGCCATGGCGCTCAACAGGGATGTGTCCGCGGATCGCGACACAATGCGGGATTCGAGATACGCCTTTTTCGCCTGCGCCACTTCCTCGGCGCCGAATCCTTCCTTGAGCGTCCGCGCGAGTTCGTCCTTGAAGCTGAACTCTACCTTGGGACCATTCACCGGGTTGAGGCTGACCGTTCCGGACAGCAGCGACGAGTCGCCTTCGTTGGGGACGGCGATGCGCGCATTCGCGCCGTAGCTGAGCCCCTCCCGATTGCGGATGCGGTCTGAAATGTGGGACGTGATGGGCCCGCCGAACATATAGCCCGCAAGCACCATGGCCGGATAGTCCGGATCGGTTTCCGAAAGCTGAATGCGCAGGCCGGCCTCGAATTGCGCGTTGGCCTTATCGGGGGTTTCAATTTTCCGATTGACCGCCGGCGCCTTCTTGAATGCGGCCACGATGGGCTTATAAGCCATCGTGGTATTCCACTTGCCCAGCAGGTCTTCGGCCGCCCGCTTCACCGCCGCCTGGTCCACCGGTCCCACGATGGCGAAGACGCCGTAGTTGGCGCCGTAGAACTGATCGTGAAATTTCTTCGCGTCGTCGAGCGTGACCTTCTGCACTTCCGCGAGTTGCTCCTCGCGCGGCGCGGGATACAGCAGGTCGCCCTTCGCCCAGGGGGTCAAATGCCGGTTCAACGTTTCGGCAGCGAGCTGCGTCGGTTCAGTCTGCGGCGCCTCGAGCGCCCGCACCCGTTGGAAATGAATCCTCTCGAAGTCCGCCTGGGGATAGGCCGGCTCGCGTAGTATTTCCACCGCGAGCTTCAACGCCGCTTCGAAATTCGTGGCCGGTGCCGAAATGCTGGCGGTGGCGCTGGAGACGCCTCCGCCTCCGCCCGCTCCGCCGCGGCCGCCGCCTCCGCGACCTCCGCCGAAACCGCCTCCGCCCCCGCCGCTCACCGACACCGTGGCATTCAGCCGGCGCAACTCATCCTGGACCTGCTGGCGCGTCCGCGTTTTGGTGCCGCTCATCGGCAGCGACCCGGCGAACTGCGCCGCCGCGCTCTTTCCCTTGAGGCTGTTCATGTCTCCGAAGCGCAGCTCGATGGTGGCGGTGACCATGTTGGCCTCGGTCTTCTTGGGCAGGATAATCATCTTCATCCCGTTGGCTCAAACGCGTCCGCACCAGCCTCGATTCGATGTTCGCCGGGGTCGGATCGAACGCTTCTCCCTGCGAGACTTTCACGCTGCTCGTGTAATTCTTGAAAATGGGCCCGAGTTCGGGCGCCTCCGGTACCACCGTGCGATCGGGATTGGAGTCCGGGCGGTAATACCCGATGGTCCGGTTGGAAGGCTTGAAATATGCCTTGGCGACTCTTACTACATCCTCGGGCGTCACCTTTTCCAGGCGGTCGTGCTGCAGGAACATGAGGCGCCAGTCGCCCTGGGCGATGGCGGTGTTGAGCGCGCCTGTGGCCAGCGATTGCGCGTTCGACAGATTCCGTTCGAGGTTACGCAGCAAGCCGGTCCGGACGCGGTCCACCTCCTCCTTGGTGGGAGGCTCCTTCACGATGCCGTCCATCGTGTCGAGCAGCGCCTTCTTGGCGGCATCCAGCGACTGGTCGTTGCTCAGGCTGGCGCTCAGCGAAACCAGGCCCGGGTCGTGAAGCTGCTGGAACGACATGCCGGCCGAGTTGGCCAGCTTGTTTTCAACCAGGGCCTTGGTGAGCCGTCCTTCGCCGCCTCCACCGCCTCCCCGGCCGCCGCGGCCGCCTCCTCCGCCGCTCATCACGCCCGCCAGCACCTGCAGCGCCGCTGCGTCGGGATGCGCGGCCGCCACGGCGTGGTACGCGACGATCACCTGCTGTCCCTGCCCCACGCGCCGCAACTCCACGAACCGTTCGCCGTCCTGCGCCGGTTCCACCGTGTAGGTCTGCTCGAGCTTGCGCTGCGGCTTCGGCAGTTTGCCGATGGTCTCCGCCACCGTGGCCAGGGCTTTGCTCTCGTCCACCCGGCCGGTGATGGTGAGCACGGCATTGTCCGGCTGGTAGAACTTCTTATAGAAAGCCTCCAGCCGCTCCACGGGCACTCGCTCCAGGTCTTCCTTGGAGCCGATGGTGGACTTCCCGTAGTTGTGCCAGAGGAACGCGGTGGATGCGACGCGCTCCTGCAGGATGCTCTGCGGGCTGTTTTCGCCGCGCTCGAATTCGTTGCGCACCACCGTCATTTCCGTATCGAGAATCTGCCTGGTGAACTTTACGTTGACCATGCGATCAGCCTCGAGCCCCAATGCCCACTTGAGATTTTCATCGGTGGCCGTCACGGTCTCGAAATAATTGGTGCGGTCGTCCGACGTGGTGCCGTTCCAACTCGCGCCGCTGTCCACGATCTCCTTCTTGATCTGCCGCCCGTTGTTGGTCTCGATGAAATTCATGTGCTCCAGCAGGTGAGCCATGCCCGTTTCGCCGTACCCCTCGTGACGCGACCCCACCAGGTACGTCACGTTGATGGTGATTTTCGGATTGGACGGATTGGGGTAGAGCAGGACCCGCAACCCGTTGGGAAAATCGTATTCGGTGATGCCGCCGACGCTCGCCACCTTCTGCACACCGGCAGGCAGTGTTTGAGCGGAAACGGAAGCGGCCGGAACCAGAAAAAGGACCAGCGCCGCGAACGGAAGTTTGGTGCGCATTTTGGAGACTACCTCGCTTGAACCGGGGCGCACCTCCAGATTGTCCAAGCCGCGCAGCGTGGCAGGCCTGGAGGCCTACCCTACAGGGATATCGGATTATAGCAGAGCTAACGAACCTCCGCCTTCGACCGGCGACCTCGCAGAGCGTTGCGTTTCCCTAGCCTTAGCGGCGTTGCGACGTTGCATCAACGGGGCGCAGGACAAACTCCAGCCAGTTAACCTCCCAGCGAGTCAACCTTCCCCGTGCCGCCGACGTCTTCCGACCGCTTTCCGCTATCGTCCATGTGCTGCGGCGCGGTTCCCGCCATGTTGACCTGGTCTTCGGTGGCTCCCACGCTCGGGTCGGTAGCCGTGGAGGCTGGCGGCGGCGGCGTACCTGCCGGCGCGTCTCGCTCTACCACCACAGTGAAATGCGCGATGACGGTGGCGACGGCTCCCACCGCGGCCAGCACCGGGGCCAGGATCGCGCCTACCGTGGCCACGGTGAGCGGAATCTCCATGAAAGTCCGGCCGTGATCGTCCTTGATGATGATGCGCCGGACGTTGCCTTCGTGGATCAGCTCCTGGATTTTGTCTGCCAGGTCCCGGCCCGCTACTTTGAACTGCTCGAAGATCCGACCTAGGGTGTCCATGTGCAAAGTGTAACGTGTCCACGCCGCGAATAGGGTACCCTATCGAACGCGCGATTCTCCGTCGTAAGATGATGTGATGCGGGTGGGGTACGCTGTTCTCTTGTTGGCCTGGGCGGCGCAGGCTCAGAGTCTCATGGATCCTTCCCGTTTGCCGCCTGCCTTCCGCAGCTTCGATCCCCAGCCTGGCGAGAAAAAATTGGATTGCAGCGTGCGTCAGATCCAGCCGTCGCTGAATTTCAGCTTCCGCTTTCAGGCGGGGTGGGTGCTGGCGGTGCCGGCGAAGCAGTTCACCGGCCCGCGGCATCGCTGGACTGTGATCGCTCGCGTCACGCCCGATGGCGGCTCGCCGGTCTATCTTGCCAGCGGGTTGCGCCTGCCCGGCGGAACCCCGAACAATGCCCGCCTGGAGGTTTCCGGCAGCTATCTGCTGGGAGAGGGCAAATACCAGGTACAGCTCAAACTGGTGGACGATTCCGGCCGGGCGTGCCGCGCCCGCTGGAACACGGAGGCCAAACTCAGCCGCAGTGAGTCCAAGGTTCGGGTGGCAATGCCGGCGGGCACCGTTTCCGACCTTTCCCGCCGCTCCCGCACCGCAGGCACGGAGCGGGACAACGTGGCCCCCTTTCGCCTCACCGTGATGTTCCACGCCGCTCCCATAACGCAGCGGCGCATTCCCCGCATGAGTCCGCGCGACCGCGTTACCCTGATGGGCCTTCTCAGTTCCCTGCTGGAACGGCTTCCCACCAGTTCGGTCCGGATGATTGTGTTCAACCTCGAGCATCAGGCCGAATTGCTGCGGCTCACCGAGGTCGGGCCGGGCGGCTTGGGACGGGTTGGCCAGGCATTGAACGAACTGGAACTCGGCACCGTGGACTTCCAGACTCTCGTGAACCGCAAGGGGCACGTAGACCTCCTGGCTGACCTGATCAACCGCGAGGTATCGGAACCCGAACGGTCCGATGTCGTCCTGTTTCTCGGCCCGCCTGCCAGGTTCTCGGACAAGGTTCCCCAAGAGGCGTTGGACAAGCCGGTGACGGCCGCGGGCCCGGGCTACTTCTATTTCCAGTACCGTCCGCCGTTCCGCCGCGAGGCCTATTTCAGCGACAGCATCGGATCGGCCGTCTCCCGCCTGGGAGGAAGGCTGAAGATCATCCGAACTCCGGGTGACCTGGCGAAGGCGATCGACGAGGTCGAGCACCGGGCAGCACAAAACGCGTCCATGAAGATCCGCTGATCCGGACCGCCCTGGTCAGTTCCGCTTCGCGCCGCCGCGACCCCGGTAACTTTCCGTGACCTTAAAATCGGCCGGCAATTCGAACAGGGTCCGGGCCGGCTCCGCACGCGTGAGGTTCGAGAGGCGGAAAGTGGTTTCCCCGTTGCGCGGGTCCGTCCGGCGCGACATCACGATCGTGCGCAGGTCGGGCGAGTACCAGGTCTCGGAGACAATCTGGAGGGGCTGCTCGTTGCCGATCTCTCCGGCTGGAATGGTCAGGGTGGTCCGTATTCCATCCGCCGGGACACCGTCGAACAACTGCTTCCCGAGCGACTCGGTCTTCACATCTGGTCCGTGGACCCGCTCCAGCCGGCCCATTGCCTGACCGCGGCCCATCTCGCGGCCCGGTTCGCCGCGGCCGCTGCCCCGGCCACCCTGCTCCCAGACGGTCTTCGTCGCCGCCCGGTCGCGCGGATTCAAGGCATAGTTCACTCCCGAGACGGGATCGTTGATGAACACCACGGAGGGGAGGTCGGCTGCGCCCATCCCGCCGATTCCGTTCAACGACTGTTCCCTTCGGGTGCGGCCGTCGCTGTCGCGATCCACATGCACGGTGTTGACCTGCCGGATGCGATTGCCGTCCGGAAGCATCTGGACGGTTTCTGTGATGGCGTCAGCCGAGTATGGCGCGCCTTTCACCACCGGTCCCGGCATACCGGCTTCGGCGCCGAGAAAATGGGCGTCGCCGCCGCCTCTGCCGCGCCCGGGTCCAGGCTGCGCCCACGCCAGCGCGGTGACGGCGAGCCCGATCGTCAGCACTCGAAGGGACATGGTTATTCCTCCTCCACCCATCGAACCGCCCGGGCACGCCCGTCGATTCCCAGAACAAAATCCGCTTCCACCGAATCGGCTGCCCGCGCCGCTTCGATGGGCACGCCAAGCGCCATCAGTGCCGATCCGGGCACCTGCAGGCGGACCAGGTTTACCTCTTCGTCGGGCAGGATTTCCGCCGCGTTGGGCAGCGGCACGAACTCTCCGTCGAAACTGGCAAGATGCACGGCTTGCCGCTGTACGAGACCCGGCGAGGCAGCCATTTCCACGCGCCGGGGATAGTTGCGCTCCGCCGGTTCCACGGGGTCGCGGCCGCGAATGAGAAACAATCCGATGGCCGCCAGCACCGCCGCCGCCATGGCCCACGTGAGGACCGGCACCCAGGCGCGCCGCGGCCGTTCTTCTCCGCCGGAGTGGCCGCGGAACGCCGCCATGAGCCGCCCTTCCACACGTCCCGGAGCGCCCAGGCCGCGCGATTCCGTGGAGAGAGTGCGCAGCCCGCGCAGCAACGTGCGCTGCATCTCCAGCCTGGCGCCGCAGACGCTGCATTCCTGCAGATGCGCGGCGTGTTCCTCACCCGGGGGGTGACCCGGATCCGGAATCGTTTCCCAGAATTTCTGGCAGTTCATATCAGACCTCGAACCGGCCGGAGTGTGGCGATGCCGCCCCCGCTCCGCTCCTGTTGTAATTTGTCGAGCAGCAGCGCCCGGGCACGGTGCAGGCGTGAACGCACCGTGCCGATCGGGCAATCCAGCACTTCGGCGGCCTGGGCATAGTCCATTTCTTCCAGGTCGCAAAGTACTACTACCTCCCGGTACAGGCGCGGCAAAACCTTGACTGCCCGCCGGAGCGCCTCGATGCCTTCCCGCCGTGTAAGCCCGGCCAAAGGATCCGGGAAGACGGCCATTTGCGGCGCATTTTCCTCGCCGTCCTCTTCCAATGGCACCCACGAGCGCGACTTTTCCAGGTGCCGGAGAACCAGCTTGCGCGCAATTCCGAACAGGTACCCCGATAGAGTGCCCCGTTCCGGATCGTACCCGCAGCCATCGCGCAAAAGTACCATAAACACTTCCTGGGTAACATCTTCCGCGGCGGTGGCGGAGCCGCTCATGTGCAGCGCAAAGCGGTACAGCGATCCTTGCCGGCGGCGGTAAAGCGCCAGAAAGGCCTGCTCGTCGCCGCTGTGAATGCGCAGCAGCAGTTCGTCGTCCGATTCAGCGGGCAGCGCGGCCATCGTCCTTAATTTTACTTCCCCGCCCACCCCTCGAAAGTTCCATTGAAATAGGCGATATAGGGGAAGTCCCTCGCAGACACGCAGGTACTTCAGCGTAACAATAATTATTTTGGTGCTTTACGAATGGCTACCGAGATCCTAGAATCTGGGTGGGAACGAAAAGAACACTAAATGTCTCCCGGCAAAGAAACTGAGGAATGTATCCAACACCGCGCGACAATCGCGGCGTTGCAGGCGGATCTACTGCGCCAGAAGGAACTGCTTTCAGCGAGTGAGAACCGCTTTCAGGTGCTGGCAGACGCAGCGCCCATCATGATCTGGACCTCCGGCACGGACGGTCTGGCTAATTTCTTCAACCGCTCGTGGTTGGAATTTCGGGGTCGCAGCGCGGCTCAGGAGGCAGGGAGCGGGTGGATGGAAGGACTCCACCTGGAGGATCGCGACTCCTGTCTGGAAACGTACCTCCGGCAGTTCAGCGAGCGTCAGCCGTTTCGTATTCAATACCGGCTGCGTCGCGTGGACGGCGAGTTCCGATGGTTTGAGGACTTTGCGTCGCCACTATACAACGCCGCCGGCGAGTTTCTCGGTTTCGTCGGGTTTCTGACCGACATCACCGACCGCAAGCGGGGCTACGTGCCCCCGGATCCCGACGCCGTTCGCATCGTTTTCGCTCTCACCGAACGGGAGCGCCAGGTTCTGGTGCTGATCGCCAACGGCAAGTCCACCAAGGAAGCGGCTACGCAATTGGGGATCAGCTACAAGACGGCCGACTCGCACCGCAGCCGCATCCTCGAAAAGCTCGGCGTGCATGAGACCGCCAGCATGGTGCGCTACGCAATCCGCTCCGGACTGATCGCGCCTTAACCGGCGCGACGTAGTGGGAAGACCGGCAGCCTGGAAGTCTGCGCTATTTCTTTGTTCGCTCGCCATCGAAGATTGCCCGCCCGATTTTCGGTAGAATGTTAAACGTCCTCATGTCTAAATCTCTGGCGGAACTACAAGACATCGCAAAGCGTGTGCGGCGCGAGATTGTCGAGATGACCGGCGCGGCGAAGTCAGGGCATCCGGGCGGATCCCTGTCGGCGGTCGAAGTGCTGGTCGAACTTTACTTTGACTATATGAAGATCGACCCGAAGAACCCCGGGTGGCTGGATCGGGATCGCTTCATTCTTTCCAAAGGGCATGCGGCGCCCGTGCTGTACGCCGTCATGGCGGAGGCCGGCTATGCCGAAACGCCGCGGAACCAGTTGAACACGCTGCGCAAGCTCGGCTCGGTTTACCAGGGGCACCCCGACGTCCGCTACATTCAGGCGCTCGAAGCGTCCACCGGCTCGCTTGGCGAAGGACTGTCGCTGGGCATCGGAATGGGTCTGGCGGCGCGGTTGGACGGGCGGCCCTCGCGCACCTACGTCATGCTCGGCGACGGCGAGATTCAGGAAGGCCAGGTTTGGGAAGCGGCCATGTCCGGCGCCTTTCACAAGCTCGATAACGTGGTGGCGATTGTCGATAACAACCGGATTCAGCTGGATGGTTTCGTCAAGGACATCATGGCGGTGGAACCGCTGGCCGACAAGTGGCGGGCGTTCGGCTGGCACACCATGGAAATCGACGGTCACGACCTCGCGGCGGTGCGCAAGGCTTTCGAGCAGGCCGAATCCGTCAAAGGAAAGCCGAGCTGCATCGTGGCCCACACGGTGAAGGGGAAGGGCGTTTCGTTCATGGAGAACAATCCCAAGTTTCACGGGACAGCCCCCTCCGCCGAAGAGGTCAAACTCGCCTTACAGGAGCTGCAATAACCATGCCGGCACAAACCAAATTCGAATTGAAAGCAGGCCCCGCCACCCGGGAAGCGTTCGGACGCGCGCTGGTGGAATTGGGACGCGAAAACCGGGACGTGGTGGTTTGCGATGCGGACCTTTCCAAATCCACCATGACCACTTATTTTGCAAAAGAGTTTCCGGACCGGTTCTTCTCGTTCGGCATTGCCGAGGCCAACATGGTGGCGGCGGGCGCGGGGCTCGCGCTGGCAGGCAAGATCCCGTTCGTCTCCAGCTTCTCGGCTTTTGTGATCAACAAGGGATTCGAGCAACTGCGCGCCTGCATCGCCTACCCGCACGTGAACGTCAAGGTGGTGGGGACGCACAGCGGAATTTCGATCGGCGAAGATGGGCCAAGCCAGATGAGCGTGGAGGAAATCGGCCTCGCGTGTTCGCTGGCCGGCTTCGTGGTGATCGCCCCGGCCGATGAACCCTCCACCAAGGCCTTGGTCAAGGCCGCGGCAGCGCACGTCGGACCGGTCTTCATCCGCACCGGCCGGCCCAAAACGCCCGCTGATTTATGGCCCGGACCAGAAGTTCGAAATCGGCAAATCGATCGAACTCGTGCAGGGCACGGACCTCACCATTATCGCGAACGGCCTGTTGGTGGCGCAGGCAATCCTGGCGGCCGAGACTCTGGAGGCCGACGGTATTTCCACGCGCGTGATCGACATGCACACGGCCAAGCCGCTCGACCGCGAGGCCATCGCGCGAGCCGCATCCGAGACCGGCGCGATCGTGGTTGCCGAGGAGCACCTGGTGGACGGCGGACTGGGAGTCCGCGTGGCCCAGGCGGTCGCCGAATCGACACCGTGCATCATGGAATTCGTCGGCATCCACGACGTATACGCCGAATCCGGACAACCCGAGGAACTCTTGGAGAAATACGGCCTGGTTGCGAAGAACGTGGCGGACGCCGGGCGGAAAGCGGTGGGCCGGAAACGCTGAACCCGACCTCCATGGCCCAACGCGCCAACTTGGCGGAGGCGTTCCTCGAGCAGAGCCCGGACTGCCACTGGATCGTCGACACCGCCGGGATGGTATTGCGTCTCTTTGGCGACCCGGAGCCGATTTTCGGCAAGCCCGCTGCCGGATTATTGGGAATTCCGATCGAAGCCGCTTTGGATGCCGACATCGCGCCCAAATGGAAGTCCCGCTACGACCGTGTGCTGCGCGGCGAGATGCTGCGATTGCGGGAAAACCGCGGCGGGATCACGTGGCACATCTCTGTTTTTCCTATTCGGGAAGGTGGAGTCAATCGCTACGCCGGAGGCTTGGCTCGGGAAGTCGCGGCCTGGATGTCGGCGGAACAGGAATTGCGCCACACGGTGCTCGGAGCACTGCGCGCCATGGAATTCACCCGCAACATGGCCGCCAAGTTCCTGCACGATTCGGTGGGACAGAATTTGACGGCTCTGGGGCTGCAACTGGATCTGGTCAGGATGGACCTCGAAGAGCTTTCGCCGGATCTCCACGCCCGGATCGGCGAAATCCAGGGACTGCTCGAGACGATGATGGAGGATGTTCGGGAATACAGCTACGAGTTGAACCCCTCCACGGTGGAACGCGCCGGATTGCGCCCCGCCCTGGACCGCTTGCTCACCCGGATCCGGGCCCGCTTTCCGGGAACCGTGCGGTTGAACGTGGACCCCTCCTTGAAGCTCGATCCCAAGGTTGCCGCGGCTTTCTACCACATCGCCCAGGAGGCCCTCGAGAACGCCGTTCAACATTCCGGTTGCTCCATCGTCGAAATCGCGGTAAAGTCCACACGTAACGGAACCTACCTGGAGGTTCACGACAATGGGAAGGGGTTTGACCCGGGGGATATGGAGTCCACGACGCGTGGCTTGGGCTTGCTCGGCATGGAACACTACGCCGCCGAAGCCGGCCTGGAGCTCTCCGTAACCAGCGGGCGGGAGACTGGGACCGTAATACGGGCGTCGTCCTGAAGAATGAATATGACCTTCGACATTGTGCTTGTCGACGACCACAAACTGGTCAGGGATGGCGTCAAGACCATCCTCGAACGGGGGGCCGAATTCCGCGTGGTCGGCGAAGCGGAAAACGGCTCCGACGCCGTGCAGTTGTGCAAGAAGACCTCGCCCGACATGGTCCTCATGGATATCGGGCTTCCCGGGATGAACGGAATCGAGGCGACCACCGAGCTCCTGCGGCATTGCCCGGGGGTGAAAATCGTGATCCTCTCGATGTACGACGACGAAAACTCCGTGGTCAGCGCCATCCGCTCCGGCGCGCGGGCGTTCGTGTTGAAAAAGGCCTCCTCTACCGAACTCCTGGACGCGCTGCGCACCGTGGCTCGCGGCGGGTCGTACCTGAGTTCGCAGGTTTCCGACCGTCTGCTCGCCCGCATTCAGAGGGGCGACCTCGAGACCCACGACCGCAGCCCGCTCGAATCGCTCTCCCCGCGTGAACTTCAGGTGCTGCGGCTGGTGGCGGAAGGAAAGACGAGCAAGGATATCGCCGTACTCCTCGATCTGGGCCTGCAAACGGTGCGCAGCTACCGCAAGACGATGATGAAGAAACTGGGCGTGAACAACGTGGCCGGCCTCACCCAACTGGCGCTGGCCGCCGGCATCACGCAATGGAACAAGCCCGATGCAAACCCCATGGGGTGACGGCGCGGTTCACGACGCGCACCTTCATTTTTTCTCCCGTAATTTTTTCGAAAACCTGGCAGCCCAGGCCGGTAAGAGTGCCGCGGAAATCGCCGCATCGCTCGGCTGGGATCTGCCATCCCCGGACCCCCGGGAACTGGCCGCGCGCTGGATCGCGGAACTCGACCGGCACGGAGTGGAAAGGGCTTGCCTGATCGCCAGTGTGCCCGGCGACGAAGCTTCCGTGCTGACCGCGGCGCAGGCGAATCCGAGCCGTTTCTGGGCCTATGCGATGCTGAATCCGCTCGCAGAAGGCGCGCGCGTGGCGCCCGGACTGAGCGCCATCTGCCTGTTTCCGGCCATGCACCGCTATTCGATGGCCGGGGACCACGCCGCCGCCATCCTGGAACAGGCGGCGAGCCAGGGCTGTGCGGTGTTCGTGCACTGCGGCGTCCTGACGGTCGGGGTGCGGAAGAAGCTGGGGCTGCCCTCTCCTTTCGATATGCGGTATTCGAATCCTCTGGACCTGCACGCCGCGGCCCTCCGCCACCCTTCGGTCCGCTTTGTCATTCCGCATTTCGGCGCGGGGTTCTTCCGCGAGGCCCTCATGCTCGCGGACCTTTGCCCGAACGTTTTTCTGGACACCTCGAGCGGCAATTCGTGGATTCGCTACGAGGGACTGGACCTGAACGAAGTGCTGCGTCGTGCCCTCGAAGTGGCGGGCCCGCGGCGGCTGTTGTTCGGGAGCGATTCGTCATTCTTTCCACGCGGCTGGAATCGACAGGTCTTCGATATTCAGACTGCCGCGCTGGCCAAATTGGGACTCGGGGCCGCCGACGCACGTGCGATCCTGGCGGAGAATTTGGAACGCGTGCTGGGGTAAGCCTCGATATTTTGCCAGTCACGGCGATTGTCGAACGAGATGGCCCGTGGTACATTGCCTGCTGCCCGGAGGTTCCTGGCGCCAACGGTCAAGGCAAGTCGCGCGAAGAGTGCCTCGCGAACCTTCGGGAGGCCATTGCATTGATTCTGGAACACCGGCGCGAAGAGTCCCTGCGGTCGTTGCACCGGACGCAGGTCTAATCGTCAGTTCACCAAAACAATTTTTTTCTGCGCCCCGTTTTGAACCACTTACACGCCCAGCCCCCCATGGCCCCTTGCTTCGTCTGCTACAGTCTGAAACGGAAGGAGCCGCCCACCGCGGTCCTTCTCAACAAAGCTCTTCTTCGTGGCCACGAAGCGTTGCATGTCCGGTGGAACTGAGCTTCCTGTAAGCCCGTCAACGGCTGAACGGCTGCCACTCCTGTAGATGGAGCCGGCGGGGAGACTTTGGGTTCGAACCCATCACATCCTTTGGAGTGCGGATAGCGGTCATCGCCGTCCCATCGGGTTTCAGAGAGCGAGTCATCGAATCGATAGCGTAAGAGTAACGCCATCCAGCTACTCCAATGCGCAACGAAGATGCCGCTCGATTCACTGGCGGCCGGATCCGCACGGCGAAAAGTCCGATTGCCCCGGCCGCCGCAACGCCAGAATCCCCTCGCCCTCGCGGCACACGTGTGCCCGCCTTCCTCCTGCCCGACACCACCACCGTCTCTTCCCCTTATCGCGATAATGCCTTGGCCGCCGCGAGGCCGCCTGCCCGTTGGATACCCGGGACGAAGAACTGGTCCAGGAAGTCCTCGTCGGTCCCCTTGAACGAGCCCAGGTCGGAATGGAAAGTGACCGGCAAATGTGCCACCGCCGCGGCGAACTGACACCAGATGGCAGCCTTGCCGGTTCCAACCAGTTCCACTCCGGGTGTGTTCAGCCAGGCGAGAGTAGTGAGGATGTCCTGCACACGCTCGGCGTCGTCGGTGCGGTTAAAGGTCAGGAACATCTTGTCGTCGCGTTTCCTGGGGGCCACGGCGCTTCCGGTCTGAAAGGCTTCCATCGCGTAAACCGGGCGGCCGCGACTGGCAAGGGCGGCGAATTCCGGACTCTTCCGTGCGGCCTCGGCGCCATCCGGGTGAACGAAAACGATCGGCGTTCCCTGGCCCGGCACGCGGAAACCGGTAACGCGGTCGCCCTTGCTTTCACGGGTAAGCAGGAAGCGCTCGCCGGGCGTTTCCGCGATCACTCGCTTCGGCCAGTCCGCCCCGAGCGCCAGTTCCAGCATCTCCTTCGAGGGCTGGGCGGCGGCTTCCTTTCCACGCTCGACCCACTCGGCGCGGACGCCCTCGAGATCGAGGGCGTTGTCCGGCAGTTTGCGGTTGAATAGCGCGAGCATGTCTCCGAGCTTTTCCAGACGAATTCCTTTTTCCTTCAACTTCGCCAGGTCGGTTTCGCCGTTGATCCTGGTTCCGAAGAATTTGTAGACGGCCTCACGGCTCTGCCGGTTATAGTTATGCGGCGCATCGATCTGCACCATTTCCAGGTTCGCGGCGCGGTCATACAGCTCGAAAATGGACTTGACCGCGGGGTATTCTTCGCGCGGAGTGTTGCGGGTCCAGTCGCCGGTCGCAGCCACCATCAGCATGGGGCGCGGAGCCATCATCGCGCCGAATTCCACATTGAACGTGTCGAGCCGGAGGTTGGGCGAATTCTCGCACGGCGAGCCGCCCTGCATGATAGTGGAAAGCATGTTCACCGGGGCATCGAAAGCGACGCGGTCGTCCACGGCGGCGAGCAGAAACGTCTGCGTGCCGCCGCCGCTCGCCCCGGTGGCGCCGATCTTGCGCGGGTTGACGCCGGGCAGCGATTCGAGAAAATCGACCACCCGGATGGAGTTCCACAGTTGCAGCGGAAGCGGACCGAAGTCCCACAGATTGTCGCGCCGGGTGGCGAAGTCGTGCGGCGTTTGAATGGTGTCGTCGTAGCCCACCATATCGTAGGCGAAGACGACGAATCCCTGCTGGGCGAGGTTGATGGCGCGCGCCGGTACGCTGGCCGTGTCGGTATGTTCGAGCCGGCCGTAAGTCCAGTGCCCGTGGGGCGTGGCGATGGCGGGGAAACCATCGGGCGGCGCGGACCTGGTGGGACGGTACAAATTCCCGCCCAGATAGTAGCCGGGCATGGTTTCGAGCAGCACTTTCTCGATGGAGTAGGCCCCGTTGACGATCCTGCCGAACACCTGCGGGTTGAGCGGCGTCTTCTTCGGCATGGGAAGCAGACCGGCCGCGGAGAGAATCTGTTTGCGCAGATGTTCGCGATGCTCCTGCCATTCGGCCAGCGTCTTGTAAGTGCGGGCGGTGAAATGGGTGTCGGTATTCGGTATGGTCGTATTGCGCGAATCCTGCGCGGGCACCTGCGCCCAGGCGATGCCGGCGATCAACAGTGCGGCGAGTTTCATATGGGGGCTATGCTCCAAATGGCCAGACGCGCTCAATTGTCTTGCTGAGCATCCAGCTCTTGTCTTCAGCGTTGAGGAACTTCATTTCGTCGCGCACCACCGCCAGGGCTTTCGCATAGGTGGCGCCGGCGGTGTTTTCGACGATGGGCCAATCGGTGGCCCACATCAGCCGCTGCGGCCCGAACGTGTCGTAAAGCCGCTGGACGAGCGCCTGCGAATCGGCCCACGGATACGGTTGCTTCGAAAGAGACCAGGTGTGGGAGACCTTCACAAACACGTTCGGATAGCGTTTGAGCGCGATCAGCTTTTCGAGTTCGGCGGGTCGATCGACGGGGCAGTCGGCCATGTGGTCGATGACGACCGTAAGCTCGGGCACGGCCTCGAGCAGCAGGCCCGCCTCGGGCATCCGGGCGATGGGGGCGAGCACCGTCATCGGGACCTTCAATTCTTCGCATCGTTTCCACAGCGGCGGCATGAGCGGGCCGTGAAACCAGTCGCCGGATGCGTTGCCCGAGGGGCTGAGACGCACGCCTCGGAACCCGTCTCGAATGAGTTGCGAGAGGTGGTCGGGCGCGGCGGGGTCGAGGGGATCCACTCGAGCCACGCCTTGAAAAATACCGGGGTATTGCTTGAGAACGCTGGCCAGGTAGCGATTATCGTACCGATAGTGAATGACCTGGATGATCACGGTACGGGCAACGCCGTTCGCCTTCATGAGCGAGAGCAGCGTTTCGGGGGCGGCATCGCGGGCGGGCACATTTGCGCCCGGGCTGAACGGAAACGCCGGGTCGTGCTTCCACACGTGTACGTGGGGGTCGAGAATGCGGTAGTCGGCGGCGGCCATAAGGTTGAACGTGGATCCGAGCACGAGAGCCCGGCGGCTGATCTCAGACATAGATCGGCTCGAGTTTGTCGATTACGTAGGCCCCGCACCGCTCGTAGGAAGCGCGCGGCCCATTTCGGGCAACGTCGAGATCGACGCAGAGCCAGCCTTTGAAAGCGATGGACTTGAGGACGCGGTGGCAACCCGGCAGATCGACCTCGCCGTCGCCGAAATCGAAAACGTTTTCGGTGATCTTGGTTCCCACCTTGCGGGCGTCCTTGTAATCGAGGAGCATCAATCGCGCCTTGTGTGTATCCAGGGTTTTGACCACGTCGCAGTCCGCCAGGTAAAGGTGCGCCGTATCGGGGGAGAAGTGGAAAAGCTTCGGGTCGGTGAGCGCCATGCAACGGTCGATTTCGCCGGCGGTCTGCACCATCTCGTCCATATGATTGTGCAGGCCGGCCTGGAAGCCCGCTTCCGCGGCCGCTTCGCCGATCTTGTTGAAGCCTTCGCACATGGTTTTGAAGCCGGCATCGGTGAGAAAACGCCGGCTGGGCGGGAAAACGACCAGGTGGTGAGCGTCGAACTGCTTGAGAAAGTTTACCGCCGTCCGCGCGGCGGCGACCACTTCGGCGTGCCGCGCCGCGTCGTAAGTTGGGCCGTTGAAGCTGATGGTGATGACATGACAGCCGCGCTTGTCGCACTCGCGGCGCATCTGGGCCGCCGTGATGTTGTACGTGGTGAGGATCTGCGGGAACTGGGTGAGCCGGATGCCGATGAACCCGGTGTCCTTCATGATGTCCAGAATGTCCGTGAAGGGCACCCGCGGGAACGAGTTCCAGAGGTTGGCGCCGAGCGCCCAGCGGACGTTCTTGTTGGCAGGCAGCCGGGAGGCGGCTCTCGCGAGCGCGGCTGCGCAGAGGCTAAGCGCGGTTCGGCGGGTCATAGTGAATCATGTTACTGCTTTTGGACCCGCGTTTACAGTTCGACAATCGCGAGGTGTGTGTTTCGCCGTCCGAGCGGCCCTAGCTTATTTTGTTCTGCCGGCGGGCTACGAGGAATCTTGTCCAGGCGGACCCCACCAGGGCCCCCATTCCGAACAGTGAAAGAGCGTCCACGGCGCGCACTCTGTCCAGGCGTCCTTGCGACGCCATGGCGGCAAAAACGACGGCCGCAATCACCAGCAGGATTGCAGTCCTGCCCCGCGGGTTATTCTTCATCGACATAAGCAAACCTCCCTCTCAGGCACCGGTTGGCCGGTGGAAATTCGATACTTCACGCTTTTCGTCTCTTGGCCGCAGGTGGAACCGGCGCGGGAGACTCCACAAAACGGTCCATCAATTCCTTTTGCCCGGGCACCTCGGCGCTGACGAAAAAGCGGTGGTCCCGGAGCATTCCCAGTACCTGTTCGGGCGTCGCGCCGGACTCGGCGGCCTCCAGCATTCGCACCAGGGTGTGCTCGCAAAGCCGGCCCGCGTGCTGAATGCACGAAAGGTAGAGGCTGTTGCTCCAGACGGCCTGGTACACGGTGTCGAGGTCGCGGCTGAGCAGCGCGATCAGGTGTTCGCGGCCATCGATCACAACATTCAACTGCTCGCTGCGCCAGTGCTCGACGGCGGTGAGCGAGACGGACGCGCGCACCACCGAGGCTTTCGGGATTTCCACCGGCCGGTAGGCCTCCACGAAGACGTTCACGCCGCGGCGGGCGGCGGCACGCACGCAGTCCACAATGCGGTCGAGCGCGGATGGAAAGGCATCGACGACGACGACCTTCTTGGCGCGTGCGCCGATCATCTCGCGCGCCAGTTCGAAAACCTGCGTCGCGGATTCGACGCGATAGACGCGCTCGTCGGAGGCCGGCGGTTCCAGGTGGTCCAGGGCGTCGGCCGCGGACTGGAGAGCGGCACGGTAATCGCGCTCGGCGCGTTTTCGGAACTGCCCCACAGGGACCGCGCGGCAGACGCGGTTCTCGCCCTCCTCGAGTACGATCGCGCCCTTGCGCGCCAGCACTTCCGCTGCCTTGTAGACATTCGCTGTGGGCTTGGCGATGTGCCGCGCAATGCGGTAGGCCGTCATGGGCGGATTCGAAAGCAGGAACACGTAAACCTCGGCTTCGAGTTGATTGAAGCCGAGATTTCTCAGGGCCGCGGCGGCGGCGCTTTCCTGTTCCACGGCTAGTAGTCTATAAATATACTACTCGAAATGCAAGCTCGAATTTCGGGTGACGCGGTCGATGGCGGCGAACAGGTCGGCGGGCGGAACCGGTTTCACCAGAACGGCGGAGACCAACTGCTCTTCGGGACGGCCGAAGAGGTCGTCGGGCCAGCCGGAAAGCAGCAGGATGGGCACCTGGCAGCCGGATTCGCGGAGGTCGCGGATGAGCGCGAGGCCGTGTTCGGCTTCGGGAAAGCGCAGGTCCAGAATCAGCAGGTCGGCCCAGGCGAAGGCGGCCTCGCTGAGCGTCTGCACGGCGCTCAACGCGGCCCGCACCTGGTGGCCGGCCGATTCGAGCAGAAGCTTGCAAAGGTCGAGTTGGACGAGGTCGTCGTCGGCGATGAGGATGCGCGGCACTAGCGCAAGAGGTCCTCGAGCTGGATCCGGGTGTCGGTCTTCGCGTCGCGGTATTTCACGATCACGGGGGTGTAGACGGAGATGCCCCAATCCTTGCCGGGCCCGCTGGTGACGGCGCGCGAGCCGGCGATGATGACGGCCTCTTCGGGGATGACGAGGGGCTGCTCGTCGGAGGCGCGGTGAATGGTGTTGCGAACCAGGTCGTAGACGGGCGTGGAGCGGTTGAGGATGGTGCCGGTGCCGAGGACGGCGCGGCGCTTGACCACGGTTCCTTCGTAGATGCCGCAGTTGCCGCCGACGAGGACGTCGTCTTCGACGATCACGGGCGAGGCGCCAACCGGCTCGAGCACGCCGCCGATCTGGCTGGCGGCCGAGATGTGGCAGTTGCGGCCCACCTGCGCGCAGCTTCCGACGAGCGCGTGGGAGTCCACCATGGTGCCGTCGCCGACGTAAGCGCCCACGTTGATGTACATGGGCGGCATGCAGGTGACGCCTTTGCCCAGGTACGCGCCTTCGCGCACGCTGGATCCGCCGGGGACCACGCGCAGCGGCGCATCGGGCGCGAAGCGGCGCGCGGGGTAGGTGTCCTTATCGCGGAACGAGAGGCCGCCGGCCGACATGTCGACTACCGAGCCCATGCGGAAGCCGAGCAGGATGCCTTTCTTAACCCAGGCATTGACGCGCCATCCGGTGGGGGAGTCGGCGCAAGGCTCGGCGGCGCGAATCTCCCCCTGGTTGAGGGCGGTGCGGAATTCGATGAAGAGGCGGCGGTCGGCATCGCCGTAAGCGGCCGGCGGCTGGTCGAAGAGACGCTCGATTTCAGCCTGCAACGCGCACACCCCCGAGCAGGCCGGTGCTTTCGAGAACCTTTTCGATGCGCGCGAGGTTGGCGGCGGAGGGCGGGCACATGGGCAGGCGCCAAACCGGTTCGAGGAGGCCCATCAGCGCCATGGCGGCCTTCACCGGGATAGGATTGGATTCGACGAAGTTCACGTTCATCAGCGGCAGGAAGCGCGCCTGGAGGGAGCGGGCGGCGGCGAAATCGCCGTCAAGGCCGGCCTGCGCGAGCTGCGTCATTTCGGCGGGGATCTGGTTTGAGACGACCGAGACGATGCCGCGGCCGCCGAGCGCGATCAGCGGAATGGTGACGGCGTCGTCACCCGAGAGGACCGCGAAACTGGAAGGCACTTCGTTGAAGATGGTGGCCATCTGGCCGATGTTGCCGGACGCTTCTTTCACCGCCACGATATTTCCGATGCGTGCCAAACGGCCGAGCGTCGCCGGCTCGACGTTGACGCCGGTGCGCCCCTGTACGCTGTAGACCACGATGGGAAGCGAGACGGCGGCGGCGATCGCGGAGTAGTGCTGGAACAGTCCTTCCTGGGTGGGTTTGTTGTAGTAGGGCGTCACGGAGAGGATGCCGTTTGCGCCCATCTTTTCGAGCTCGCGCGCGAGTTCGATCACCTCGCGGGTGTTGTAGCCGCCCGCGCCGGCCAGCACCGGCACCTTGCCGGCAGCCTCCTCGAGCGCGATCTCGACTACGCGCAGATGCTCGGCGCGGCTGAGCGTGGGACTTTCCCCGGTAGTGCCGCAGGGCACCAGAAAATTAATGCCTGCCTCGATCTGGCGCCGGACCAGACGGCGGAGCGCCTCTTCGTCCAAAGACTGATCGCGCCGGAAAGGAGTGACCAGCGCGGTGCCGCATCCCGTGAACATGTTCCACCTCCAAGAATGGCGGGCAGGCCCGGATGGCCTACCCTACGCTTGAAAAAACGATCTCGCTGAACTCGTAGAAGCCTTTTTTGCCGGCCACCCAGCGGGCGGCCTGGAGCGCGCCGCGGGCAAACCCCTCGCGGCTGCGGGCCGTGTGGCGCAAGGTGATGGTATCGGCGGCCGAATCGAAACCGATTTCGTGCGTACCGGGGTGCGCGCCGGCGCGGTTCGACGAGACGTCGATAGGCCGCGTAAAACCCGCACTCTTCATCACATCCACCAGCTTCAGTAGTGTACCCGATGGCGCATCTTTTTTGGTCGAGTGGTGAATTTCCCAAGCCCAGGCGCCGTACTCGGGCGCGGATTCGAGCAGGCGGGCAGCCTCCGCGGCCAGGCGCAGGAAGGCGTTCACGCCCACCGAGAAATTGGGACTCCACACCAGGCCCGTGCCGTGCCGCTCCACCGTGGCCCGGACCTCATCCAGGTGCTGCCGCCACCCGGTGGTGCCGATCACCAGGTTCACGCCCAGGGCGGCGATGCCTTCGACGTTGCGCACCACCGCCTCCGGCACGGAGAACTCGATCGCCACGTCGATGCCGCGAAAATTCTGCGCCGTGATGCCTCTGAAATCGGTGTTGTTGAACTCGTCGAGCTTGAGCGCCACTTCGAAGCCGTATTGCGGGGCAAGCTGCTCGATGAGGCGTCCCATTTTGCCGTAGCCGACAATGGCCAGGCGCCGCGGGTCAGGCATAGGCCGCCTCGTTGCGTTCGAATACGGCCGGGTCGAGCTCGGAGAAAAATTCGGAGTGCAGCGCCTCCACGGTGCGGACCAGATCGGCCTCGGCCACCACGATGCTGATATTCAGCAGGGACGCGCCCTGCGAGATCATGCGGATGTTGATGCCGTCGAGCGAGTTGAAGACACGGCGCGCGACGCCCGCGGTGAAACGGATATTCTCGCCCACCAGGCACACGATGGCGGCGTCGTGCTCCACATCCACGTCGGCGAAACCGCGTAGCTCGGCGGCGATAGCGTCCAGGCGGCGGGTGTTGTCGATGGTGAGCGAGACGCTGACTTCGGAGGTCGAAACCATGTCCACGGGCGTCTCGTTGCGGTCGAAAACTTCGAACATGCGGTGCAGAAAGCCGTGCGCCATGAGCATGCGGGTGGAGTGGATGTTGACCAGGGTGATCTTGCGCTTGCAGGCGATCGACTTGACCACGTTATCGCAGGCGACCGTTTCGGCGGTGATGCGGGTTCCGGGAACATCGGGACGGCGCGAGTTGAGGATCAACACCGGGATGTTCTTCTCTATGGCGGGCACGACGGTGGCGGGGTGCAGCACCTTGGCCCCAAAGTAGGCGAGCTCGGCCGCTTCGGCGAAGGATATCGCTTTGACGCGGTGGCCGCCGGTAATAATGGTGGGGTCGGCGGTGAGCATGCCGTCCACGTCCGTCCAGATTTCGATGGCCTCGGCGTCGATGCCGGCGCCCACGATGGAGGCCGTGAAATCGGAGCCGCCGCGGCCCAATGTCGTAGTGACGCCATCTTCGGTGGAGCCGATGAAACCTCCCATCACCACCACGCCCTCGCGCGCCAGCGGCGGCACAGTGGCCTTGAGCCGGGCGTAGGTTTCGGGCAGGTTCGGAGCGGCGTGTGTATGGCGGCGGTCGGTGATCACCAGGTGGCGCGAATCGATGTGCGACGCCTTCATTCCGAAGTGGCGGAACGCGAGAGTGACGATGTAGCTGGAGAGCCGCTCGCCGTAGCTCGAAATGGCGTCGATGGAGCGGGGGGTGAGCTCGCCGAGCACGGCCAGGCCTTTGACCAGTTCGGTCAGCTCCTGAAACTGGTCGTCCAGGGTGCGGTCGAGTTCGGCGCGCTGGGCGAGCGGAACCACCATGCGGGCCTCACGGGAATGGAAATCGCGCAGGTCGTGAATCTGCGCGATATAGTCTTCCCGCTTGCCGGCGATGGCGGCCGAGGCGATGGCGAGGAGCTTATTGGTGGTCTTGCCCATGGCGGAGACCACCACGATGGGGCGCCGTTCGGCGCGGCCCTTGACGATCGAGGCGACGCGCTCGATGGCGGCCGCAGATTCGACCGAGGTGCCGCCGAACTTCATCACAATCATCAGTCGAGCATCCCTTCCGAGTGCATCAGTTCGGCATTCAGCACGGCCGCGCCGGCGGCCCCGCGCACCGTGTTGTGGCTGAGCACTACGAATTTGAAGTCGAGCGCGGGACAGGGGCGAAGGCGTCCCACGCAGGCTGTCATTCCGCGATCCCGGTCGGCGTCCTTGCGCGGCTGCGGCCGGTTCGCCTCGGTGAGATAGATGACAGGACGCGCCGGCGCGCTGGGCAGACCTCGCTCCTGCGGCAGGCCGCTGAAGCCGGTCAGCGCGGCCAGCACATCGGCCTCGCTGGGTTTCGAGGAAAATTCGATCGACACCGTTTCGGTGTGCCCGTCCACGACGGCCACGCGGTTGCAATGCGCGCTCACTTTAGCGGCCAGCGGCTCGATGTGATCGCCGCGAAATTCGCCCAGAATCTTCTGCGTCTCCACCTGCATTTTTTCTTCTTCGCCGCCGATGAAGGGGATCACGTTGCCGGTGATGTCCATGGACGCGACACCGGGATAGCCCGCTCCCGAGATAGCCTGCATGGTGGTGACGATCACTCGCGTGATGCCGAACTGCTTGAGCGGCCCCAGCCCCATGGTGAGGCCCACGGTGGAGCAGTTCGGATTGGTCACGATCTGGCCCTTCCACCCGCGGTTGCGCTGCTGGCCCGGCACCAGCCGAAGATGCTCGGGGTTGATCTCGGGAACCAGCAGGGGGACGTCGGGCTCCATGCGGTGATTCTTGGAATTAGAAACCACGACGTGTCCGGCCTGGGCGAAAGCGCGCTCGATTTCGGTGGCCACGGAGGCGTCCATAGCGGAGAAGAGCAGGCGCGGGGCGTTGCCGGGCTTGGAGTCCTCCACGACCAGGTCGGCCACCGCGTCCGGGATGCCGCCGGCAAGGTGCCACGTCATGGCATCCTTGTACTTCTTGCCCGCGGAGCGGTCGCTCGCGCCGAGCCACTTCAGGTCGAACCAGGGGTGGCCCTGCAAGAACTTGATGAAATGCTGTCCCACCATGCCGGTGGCGCCGAGGATGCCTACTTCGATTCGCGTTTGCATAGATCTTGTACCACTCGCTTGTAAAGTTCCACTGCTTCGGTCAACTGCCGCTTGGGAACCCGCTCTTCGAGAGTATGAGCCACGTGGATGCTGCCGGGCCCGAGAAGAAACGGTTCGCCCCATTTTCCGCCGAAGGCGGGGATGTCGGTGGTGTAAGCCACCACGGTTGTTTCGATGCCGTCCACCGCGTTCAGGCGCAGGGCCGGAATTTCGATCACCTCGCGCAGTTCGGCGCGGCCCTCGACGGCGCGATGGAGAGCGGTTTTCGTGTCGGCCGAATCGCCCACGAGGCGGATCATGATATCGGCGCGGGCTTCGTCGGCGATGACATTGGGAGCCCGCCCGCCGGAGAGCGTGCCCACGTTAAGCGTGCTGGGGCCGAGCAGATCGTCCGCGGGCAGCGGGATGCGGCGGATTTCCGCGAGGGCATCGATAAGCTTGTCGATGGCCGAATCGCCGAGTTCAGGGTACGCGGAATGCGCCATCTTTCCGGTCGCCGCCACCTCGTAGCGCAGCGCGCCTTTGGAACCGAGGGCAAGTTTGTTCTCGGTGGGCTCGCCGTTGACGATGTATCTCGATCCGCGGGAATGCGCGGCCGCATAGTATGCCCCCGCGCTGTTGCGCTCCTCGCCGACGACGAACAGAAGGGCGAAACCGCGGGCTCCCGATTCGAGCATGGCTTCGACAGCCTTGATCATGGAAGCGATGATGCCCTTGGTATCGCAGGCGCCGCGGCCCCAGATAAATTCGTCGTCTTCGCGCGAGCCGAAAAATGGCGGGACCGTATCGATGTGCGTAGAAAGGGTGACGAGCAGGGGCGAACCCCACTGCGCGAACACGTTGGCGCGGCGCGGCTCCACTTCCCACTGCTCCACCGTGCCGCCGTAACGGGCGGCGAGCGGCGCGAGGTAGTCTGCCAGGAAGCGGCCGACCGGCTCTTCGTTATTCGTGACCGATTCGATATCGATCAGCGCGCGCGTGAGTTCAAAAACATTCATACCCGTGCCGGACGTAGAAGCGCGGGGAGAAGGACACGCTGGCGGTGCCGGCGTGCTTCCAATCCCGATAGCGCTCCACCTGCATGAGAAGCAAGTGACAGTGAGCAGGTGTTAGCCTGACTCCCCAACCGCGAGGAATGATACTTTCCGTCGCCGGCTTCGGCGGGAACTGCTTACGGCCCCTTTCAACCGAGCCTCCGAAGCATCTCGGAACTCCGGCCCGGCTACTCATGGCCCCCGCACCTCTACCGTGAATTCTTCAGAATACCATGCAGGAAAGGAGCGCGGTCATTCATTCGCGCGAGCGCCATGCGGGCCAGTTACCCACCGGCCCCGCCCTCCATCGCATTCCTACGGCATGAGGCTGCCGACCTGGAACGATCCGCCGCCCGAGTCTCCGCGCACTTCGCATCCGAACCGCGTCACCGGCCCTCCGGCCGCGGTCTGCGGCACCCGCAGAGATACCTGGTAGAACCCGATCGTGCCCGGCGCCAGTCCCGCGAACAGCGTCTCCAGTTCGGTCGCTCCGAACCGGCAGGTCAGCGTCCCCAGAATCGGGTTCGCCGCCGTTACCGAAGCAGGCTCCCCGGTCCGCACCGGATCGCGCACGGGCCCGAGGCCGGTCATATAGATGTGAAACACATCCCCGGGTGCGGGTGCGCCCGTAAGCAGTTCGCTGAAATCGCCTTTGACAACTTTGAGCCCGAACAACGTGCCTGCAAAACCCGTTTCCGGCAGCATCGCGAAAGGCGCTACATACACCGCTTGCGCCGTCTCGAACGGTGTATCGCCGGGATTTGCAAACCGCAGCGTGCCGCTGCCGGACCGCGCCTCCCACGGAATTTGCACGTCCACTTCGCCGGACTGGGCGCCTAGAACCGGCAGCGGCAGGTCGTTCAAAAGGAGGCGGTCGGTCCAATCGGCCGCGGACCCTTCAAGCGAGCCCTTCAGCCGCACAAAGGAGCCGGCCGGCAGCAGCCCCGTGTTTCCCACCGACGGGGTGGCGGGGATCAGCGTCTCCGCAAACCCGGTAGAAAGCGTCCACCGTAAGAGCCGGCCTTTTGTGGTCACCAGCAGCGCCGTATCCCCCGCGCCGCTCAGCGTGCCATCCTTCACCAGTTCGCCCTCGGGTAGCTCGATCGGAGTCACCGTGCCGAGCGTGTCGGCTATGTATGCGGGTCCGGAGAACTGCGGCGTCGCGACGCGGTACAGCACACGTTTCGCGTCATTGCTCACTCCCATCGGCACCAGGCTTTGCGGTGCGGTCAAAGGGGACACCACCGAAACGAGCGGCGTCTCCAGGCCGGTCGACAGGTTCCGCGCCACAAGCGCCTGCGTGAACACACTATCCGGCGAGCCGGCATCCTGCATGGCGGACACGGTTTTCAGAATCAACGTCCCGCCATCCGCGCCGATCGCCACCGGCGAAAATCCGATTCCCGGCAATCCCTGGATGGGCGTGATCTGCCCGTCTTTCCAGAGGCCCGGCGCGCCTCCGCCTTCGATTTGCCGCACCACCACAGTGCCGTCCGATGCCACTGCGGGGCTCACCATGCCTTGCACCGGCCGCGGGACCGTCGAGCGGTCGCCCGTATCGAGGTCGATGAGGGTCGCGCTGCTCTCGCGTACGGTTCCGGTTTGCGGATCGAATTCCACCGGCGGCGTCACCAGCGCCCAGCGCCCGTTCCGGCTGAGATCGAGAGTGCCCGCTCCCAGCTCCAGCGTCTGCCGCCCGCGGACTACCGCCTTATCCTGCGGCGAAACGCACGGCTCCAAGCCGGTGCAAACGTTCTGCACCGTGTAGCCGATCACGGTTCCGTCGCCCGAGACCCGCGGTCCCGAGATTCCGCCCGAGTTGCCGATGACCGGCAGCGCCGGCTGACCTCGCTCCGCAAACAGAACGAGCCCGTCCGGCCCCAGCCGGTACAGCCTCGTTTCGGCCCCCGCCGGGCCTCCCTTTAATACCAGCGGCGAGATGAAGTAGACTTCCGTGCCGTTATCTGTGGTGGAGAGCTGCGAAAACTGCGCCCAACCCGGAGCGGCCAGCGCCGCCACCAGGAGCACAAACAGTTTCAGCGTCACGTCTCCACAATAATGCTTTCCGCACGGCCAAGCCAGCCTCCCTCGAACAATCCCGGTGCAATGCCACCATCCAACACGGGGTTGGTTTTGCGGAGCCGCGGATCGCTCAACGCGGGTTCCTCCCGGTTGGAGGCCGCGGTCAGTTCATTCGCGCGAGCGCCATGCGGGCCAGGGTTTCGGCGGCCTGCGAGACGCGCGAGGGCTCGCCGAAACCGAGAATCGAAATCATCAAATAGCTGCTGCCATTCACCAGGTGGAGCTGCGTTCCGGCGGTGCCGATATCGAGGAACAGCGCGGCGCCGCCGAGATCCGGACCCTTCCTGAGCGTACCCTCGGGAATGGCGGCGAGGAGGCTGGCGATCTCGGCGCGCAGGTCGAGCGGCTGATCGAGCCGCTGGACCACGATAGAGACGCGCGAGTCGCCGGCGGCGTAATCGCAGGTCGATTCGGGACCATCGTTTTCCTCTTCGCCCGCCGATAGGCGCCGGCCGAGCGCCAGCCCGACCTCGGCGCGCGTGAGGACCCGGCAGGCGCTTAGCGCGGGGGCGGGCGCGGGGCGTGGGGCGGAGGAACGCACCGCGGCGGGAACGCCGGTTGCGGCGAGCGGGAGCAGCAAGGCGAGCAGCAGGGTCACGCCTCGATTACACGCCAGCGCGGGCGGCTCGAACAAGGTCCGGGGGTACCGCTGCATCGCCCAGTACCGCGGCCGCGTTTTTATAGACCGTACAGGTGGCGCGCGTTGTCCCGCATCACCATGCGCGCCAGTCCGATCGCCTGTTCGCTCGAGATCTCGCCGTCGCGAAGCATTCCCGTCAACGCGAGCGCCAGCGCCTGCCGGCCTGTGCGCGCCGCCATCCAGCCGGATTCCTCCCAGCCGAGCTCGCTGCTGTACGGGTATGCGTCGGTTGCGAACATCACTTTCTCCGGCACATACTCGAGCCACCCGCGCAGGATTCCGGCCAGTGTTGCGGCGCTCAAGACCAGCGACTGTCCGGAAAAATCGAGGTAGGCATTCGGTTTGGTCAGCAGAGCCGTGATTTCGCGCGTGAAGGGCCAGCCGCCGTGCACCATGACGAACTTGGTTTTGCGGAGCGCCGGGTCGTTTAACACCGGTTCGAGTTCCAGCGGGTTGGCGCCGGCAACGTCGAAATAACTGCCCGCTCCAGCCTGCGTGTGCAGATGCACGGCCATGCCCAGCCGCCCGCACTCGGCGGCGATGTAGCGGAACAGAAAATCCTGGAGCGGCTTGTACTCGGGCTGAGCGGGAGCTTTGCGGCCGGCCAGTTGGGAGTATATGGTGGCTGCGGTGGCGCGATCGACATCGTCGAATGCGAGAGACCGCAGGTAAGCGGCTTCGAATTTCTCCGCGAGGGCGCCGCCCTGCTTGTGCCGCTCGAGTGTCGGGGTGACCACGTTGCTCAAGTACGCGTCGAGGGTGGCGGGCGGGGCGCTCAGGCCCACAGCCTTCAAATAGCGAGTGAGCAGTTTGTCTTCGAGGGCGAAAAACGCCTTGCGATCCGAATTCCGTTCCGCGAGCCCGGCGGTGGACGCGGGATACATGAGCGCATCGGCGTACGCCACCCAGCGAAAGCGCGAAGGGGGAAGGCTCGCGCCCATCTCCACGCGGTTGGCGAGCATCACGTCCACGCCCATCTGGTCCAGAACCCAGGACGGGTAACCGGCCCCGCTCGACTCGATGTGGCGCTGCTTGGGCATGGCGCCGAACAGCGCGCGCGTGGCTTCGCGCAAACGCGCGGATCCGGGCCGGACCTCGACAGGCTCCGACTGCGGCTCGAGGTGGTCCACGGGGAGCGCGTCGAAGTCCATATCCGGCGCTTCGCCCGGGCCGGTGACGCGGACGGGGTGGGCGTGATTGTCGATCGCCTTGATGCGCTGAATCTCGGCATCGATAGCCGGGTCTACGGACGGCGCCTGCGGGCGAGGCGCGCACCCCATCAGAGTCATCGACAACGCGGCGATTACGATTCCCCGGAACATGTTGACCCCGATTTTAACAACCGGTAGCTGATATCATGCGGATTCATGCGGTATCTTCGCGTGGTGCTACTTCTTTTGCCGGCTTTGCCCGCTGCGGCGCAGGACCGGACCCAGGCGCGTTCGCTGGTCATGTCGGACAGGGGCATCGTGGCCACCAGCCAGACGCTGGCCTCGCAGGCGGGAGCGCAGGTGTTGGCGCGCGGCGGCTCGGCGATGGATGCAGCGATTGCGGCCAACGCGGTGCTCGGGGTGGTGGAACCGCAGAGCTGCGGCATCGGCGGGGATCTTTTCGCTATCTATTGGGACGCGAAAACCGGTAAGTTGACCGGCATCAATTCGAGCGGCTGGGCGCCTGAAGCGCTGACGATCGACGCGCTCAAATCGCTCGGCAACACGTCCATTCCCAAGGACGGCATTCAGACGGTGACCGTCCCCGGCTGCGTCAACGGGTGGGCGGCGCTGCACAAGCGGTTCGGACGGCTGCCCTGGAAGGACCTGTTCCAGCCCGCGATTTACTACGCCTCCCAGGGCTTTCCAGTGACGGAGATCATCGGCGAGGCCTGGAAACTCCAGGAGGGCAAGCTCTCCAAAAACGAAAACTCGAAGCGGATCTTTCTACCGGGCGGCGCCGCGCCCGCAATCGGCGACACCTTCCGGAATCCGCAGATGGCCTCGGCTTATCGGACGATCGCGACCGAAGGAGAAGCCGCGTTCTACCGCGGCGCCATCGCGCGCGCCATTCTGAAAACCAGCGACCGGCTGGGCGGCAAGATGGCCCTGGCCGACCTGGCCGATTTCGCACCCGAATGGGTGGAGCCGATTTCCACCGAGTACCGCGGCTGGAAAATCTACGAATTGCCGCCGAGCGGCCAGGGCATCGGCGCGCTCCAGATGTTGAATTTGTTCTCGCTGTTCCCGCTGCCCACGTACGCTTCTCGCGGGGTCGAGGAACTGCACCTGCAAATCGAAGCCAAGAAGGTCGCTTATGCCGATCTGGAGCGCTATGTCGCGGACATGCGCTTCGCGAAGGTGCCGGTGAAGGGCATGCTGTCGATGGACTATGCCCGGGAGCGCGCGAAGCTTATCGACCCGAACCGCGCCAGTTGCCGGGTGGAGGCGGGCACACCGCCGGCGATCGGAGGCGACACCATTTACCTCTCGGTGGTGGATAAAGACGGCAACATCGTCTCGCTGATCCAGAGCCTGTACGAGCACTTCGGGTCGGGCGTAACCGTGGACGACTACGGCTTCGCCCTGCACAACCGGGGGGCCATGTTCGACTTCGATCCGGCCCATCCGAATGCGCTGGCGCCGCGCAAGCGTCCATTCCATACGATCATTCCCGGCTTCATGGAAAAGGGCACGGTGCATATCGGTTTCGGCATCATGGGCGGCCTGAACCAGGCGCAGGCGCACGCGCAGTTTGTTTCCAACATCGTGGACCACGGCATGAACGTTCAGGCTGCGCTGGAGGCCCCGCGCTTCACGAAGAAGACGTTCGCCGGGTGCGACGCGATGATCGAGAACCGGGTGCCGCCGGCGGTTCGCGACGCGCTTACGGCGCGCGGGCACCAGCTCAAAGTGCAGGGTGATTTTTCGAACGAAATGGGCGGCGGCCAGGCGGTGATTCACGATAGTGCGACCGGCACTAACACGGGGGCTTCCGACCCGCGCAAAGACGGCGCCGCCGTTCCCGAACCGCACCCGTATTGGCACTGAGACGGCGCGCTGGACAAAGGCCGATTTGACCCCTTTGATTTCACTGGGTTACAATGCCGATCAGGGGTTCTGTAGTTCAACTGGTCCATGCGAACGGACGCGCCGCTCAAATCGAGACATAAGGAAATCCTCAATTCCATCGTCCGCGCCTACATCGAGACCGGCGAGCCGGTCGGGTCGCGCACGGTGTCGAAGCGACGGAGCAATACCCTCAGTCCGGCTTCGATTCGCAACGTCATGGCGGATCTGGCCGACGAGGGGTACCTGTCGCAACCCCATACTTCTGCGGGGCGCATCCCCACCGAGAAGGCTTTTCGCTTTTTCGTCGGCTCGCTGACGGCGGGACGGATGGGGCTGGCGGACTCAGCCCGTCTGCGCAGCGAATTCGACGGGCTCCACACCATTGCGGCGCGGGTGGAGCGCTCGAGCCACATTCTCACCGAGATGACGCGGAACATCGGTATCGCCGCGGCCCTCCCGGCGGTGTCGCAGGAACTCGACCAGGTGGAACTGGTGCCTTTGGCCGACCGGCGCGTGCTGATGATTCTGATCACCCGCGACCAGGTGGTGCGAAACCGCGTGGTGAACCTGGAACAGCCGATCTCGCCGGACGACCTGGTTTCGATCCGCAACTATGTGAACCGGAATTTCCGCGGCTGGCAGCTTGGCGAAGCGCGGCGCGAACTATTGCGGCGGATGCTCGAAGAGCGGGCCCTGTACGATGCGGTGCTGAGCAATCTGCAGGTGTTCTACCGCGAAGGCCTGCTCGAAGTGGACACATCGCCCGAAATTCACATGGAAGGCGCTTCCAACCTGCTCGGGCTGGACCTCCATTTGACCCGGGAGAAACTCCGCGAGCTGATGCAGGCTCTCGAAGAAAAGCGGCGGCTGATCGAACTGCTGGACCGGTTTCTCGAACAGCCTCCGGGCGAGCTCCAGGTGCATGTGGGCCTCGAAGAGGCGCATCCTGCGATGAAAGACCTGGCGCTGATCGGGATGACCATAAGGCTGGCCAGCGGACTGCCCGCGAAAGTGGCAGTGTTGGGCCCGATGCGGATGCAGTATGAACGCGTGATGGGCGCGGTTCTCGAAATCAGCCAGGCGCTCGGAAGCGCCCGATTCTAAGCACCCGGGGATAGCGGAGTGGCTTGACCCGCTTTGTTAAACTGTAGAGAGTGGATACGCAGAAGCCCGATACAAATCTGACCGAGAATCTTCCAGGCGAGGGAGCCGGCGAAGAGGGATCCGCAGGCCAACTGGAAGCCTTGGCCGCCGAACGGGACCGCCTCGCGGCGGAAAACGCCGACCTTCAGGACCGTCTTCTCCGCGCCCGCGCCGAATTCGACAATTTCCGGCGCCGAGCCGATCGCGAACGCTCCGATTATCTGCAATTTGCAGCCATGGACGCGGTTCGCGACATCCTCCCGGTGCTGGACGACTTCGAACGCGCTTTGCAGGTGGAGACAGCGGACAAAGAATATGCGCGCGGCGTGGAGCTGATTTACAACCGGCTTTCCGACATTCTCCGGCGCAGCGGCCTCGAGCCCATCGAGACTGCGGGCCAACTGTTCGACCCCAATATTCACGAGGCCGTGCAGCAGGAGAAGACGAAAGACGCCGAGGATCAGGCGATTCTGGGTGAACTGCAAAAAGGCTATAATTTCAAGGGAAAGCTGCTCCGGCCCGCCTGGGTAAAAGTAGCGGTAAGGCCATAAAATCTGTGAGTTCCGTGGCAAAAAGAGATTATTACGAGGTCCTTGGTGTGGGCCGTGAATCCGGTGAGCAGGAGATCAAGGGCGCTTACCGCAAGCTGGCGTTGCAGCATCACCCGGACCGCAATCCGGAGAATCCCGAGGCCGAGGAGAAATTCAAGGAAGCGGCCGAGGCGTACAGCGTTCTCAGCGACCCGCAAAAGCGGGCCGCCTACGATCGCTACGGCCATGCCGGCGTGCAGGGCGCGGCGAGCCAGGGTTTCAACCCGGAGAATTTCGCCGATTTCGGCGACATTCTGGGCGACTTTTTCGGTTTCGGCGACCTGTTCGGCGGAGGCGGCCGCCGCCGCAACCGGGCGCAGCGCGGCGAAGATGTCCGCTACGATCTCGAAATCGCTTTCGAAGAGGCGGTGTTCGGCCTTCCCGCCGACATTCAGGTTCCACGCATGGAGGCTTGCGACCGGTGCAAGGGAGCGGGTTCGGAGCCGGGCAGCGGCCCCAGCACCTGCCCCACCTGTCACGGCCGCGGCGAAATCATTTATCAGCAGAGTTTTCTGTCCATCCGGCGAACTTGCAGTACGTGCAACGGTTCCGGGCACATCATCCGCAATCCGTGCAGCGGGTGCCGCGGGCAGGGCTACAAACAGGTCCACCGGAAACTCAAGGTGAATATTCCGGCGGGCGTGGATGACGGGACGCGCATGCGGCTGGCGGGCGAAGGACAGCCCGGCGCCAACGGGGGGCCGACCGGCGACCTGTATGTGTTCCTCAAGGTGAAGCCGCACCAGTTCTTCGAACGCCGGGAGAGCGATCTGCATTGCACTATTCCGGTGAATATCGCGCAAGCGGCGCTCGGCACCGAGATCGAAATCCCAACGCTCGAACAGCCTCACAAGCTGAAGATCCCGGAAGGGACGCAGAACGGCGCTCAGTTCCGGCTGCGGCACAAGGGTGTCCCGGTCCTCAACGGCAGCAGCCGCGGCGACCTGTTTGTGCATGTGGACGTGAAGATTCCGGCGCGTCTCACCCGCGAGCAGCGCAAGTTGATGGAGCAACTCCGCGAGACCCTGCCCGTTGACAACGCGCCCTCGGAAAAGGGCCTGTTCGAAAAAGTCAAAGACTACTTCATGTAGGCCGCGCCCTACGGCAGCGTCCACTCGAGCCAGGCCAGCATTTCCTGCTGGCGGGCGCGATGTCCCAGCGCCACTTCCAGATTCACATAGCGCACGCCGCGCTCGGCGGCCAGCCGGGACAGCGATCCGTCGTCCGGGCGCGGGCCCTTCTGTTGCAGCACGACGTTGTAGGCCGACCGCGACAGGATGCGAAAATCCTCCGGGTCCGTGCACAGGAAAAAGGCCCTGGGATTGTCCCGCTCGCGAATCGAACCGGCATCGCTGATGGGCTCCTCATCAGCCACCGAATACCCTTCCGAGTTGTTGTGCAGCACCACGGTGAGGCCGCCTTCCGGAGCCAGCACAGCGTCTACCAATTTCTCCCGCCCCCGGTCGAGCACATCCAGCGCCTTGTCCACCTTCTGCCGCGGCCAATCCGGATTCAGGCGCTTCAAGTTGGCTTCCGCTCCAACGCGGGAGAACATGCGGTTCGGGTCGATCAAACCGCCCTCGATGGAAACGTTGCGGGTGTGCGATTCCACCTCGTAGCCGATGCCTTCGTGATTGATCATGTGCACCAGCAACACCTGGCGCGCGGTTTCTTCGTTGCCGTGAATCAGCAGGTAGCGGCGGAGGGAGCGGCCGTAGCGGTGAATCCGGAAGCGCGCTCCGGCCAGGCCGACATGCTTCGGGCGGAAAAACGGGAACCATCCGAAGGCGGAACCGAAAGCCAGAAACTCCCGGCGCGAGCACTGCGCTCGAGTCTGCCGCATTCAGCTCTCTTCTCCCGGGGGCTTCTTGTGCTTAGGCTTTTTGCGTTTGGATTTAGGCTCGATCGGTTTGGCGGCGGGCACGGTGCCCACGCGCTCGCGTGCGATCGCCTTCACTTCCCTGGCGACGTCAAACGTCTTCTTTTTCCTGGCCAAGCATTCTCCGTACGGCGGACACCAATGCTTCGGGACTGAAAGGTTTTTGCAGGAAAAGCACCCGCTGGGGATAACGGGCAAGGAGCGAGGCGAGATTCACCGGATACCCGCTGGCCGCGATGATGCGGACGGCCGGACTCGCTTCGAGCATTCGTTGCGCAAGCTCCTCCATGCTCATTCCCGCCATGGTTGCGTCCAGGACGGCCAATGAGAATTCGGCGGGCGCGGCGGAAAAAAGCTGCCAGGCTTTGTCGGTGCCCCCTGAGGAGACCACATCGAAACCCCGGCGTCCCAGATAGAGTCCCATCATCTTGAGAAGCGGCGGTTCGTCGTCGACAAGCAGTACTTTTCCACCTGAAGGCATAAACGGGAGTTGTATGATCGCCCTATGCGATTTTATACGGAATATCTCACGTTCAAAACCAAGCAAGCACCGGGAGTATATTAATATCACGGATCGCAGTGGAAACCGCGCTCCGCAAAAGCGGCATCCGCGAGGGCATGATTCTGGTTTCCGCCATGCACATCACGGCCGGCGTGTGGGTGAACGACGCCGAAGATGGGCTGCTTGCCGACATCGACGAATGGCTGGAAAAGCTGGCGCCGTTCCGCGACGATTACCGCCACCACCGCACCGGCGAAACCAACGGCGATTCGCATCTGAAGAGCCTGCTGGTGCATCACCAGGTGATCGTGCCGGTGACCGAAGGCAAGCTCGATTTCGGCCCCTGGCAGCAGGTTTATTACGCGGAATTCGACGGGCAGCGGCGCAAACGCGTCATCATTAAAGTGATGGGCGAATGAAGCGTCTGAAAGGAACGCCGCTGGCGCATTTCCCGTGAGGAGAATATATGAAGCGAACTTTCGTTGCTTCTGTTTTGCAGCGCCGTGCTGCGCGCTAGCCGGCGGACCTGCCGGTCCGCCAGGTGATCCTGTACAAGCACGGCGTCGGCTATTTCGAGCGCTCCGGGCAGACTGGCCCCGGCGAATCGGCGCGGCTGGATTTCAATGCGTCGGAGATGAACGACGTGCTGAAGTCGCTCACGCTCGAGGAGAACGGGCGGCGGCAAGATCACCGGCCTGCGCTACGATTCCAGCGAGCCGCTGGAGCCACAAACTGGCCGAGTTTCCGTTTCAGCATCGGGGCGCGCCAGCCGCTCAGCGCCGTGCTCGATCAGCTGAAGGGCGCGCGGATCGAGCTGAAGTTCGGCGACGAGACGGTGACCGGCGCGATCGTCAGCGGGCGCGTGGTCCCCGGCGGACGAAGAAGCACCCGAGCGGGAGCAATTGACGCTGCTGCTCGATGCCGGCGAACTGCGGACGTTCGATCTGGCGGCCGCCACCGGATCCGCTTCGCCGATCCCGAGCTGCAACAGCATTCAGCGACTACCTGGCGGCGCTGTCAGCGCGCGCGGTCGCAAGGAAAAGCGCAGCGTCTACATCGATTCCACCGACGCCGGAAGCGCGCAGATCACCGCCAGCTACATGATTCCGTCGCCGGTCTGGAAATCGAGTTACCGGCTGATCTTCGGCCAGACCGGAGCCGACGCTGGAAGGCTGGGCCATCGTCGACAACACTACCGGCGAAGACTGGACCAACGTGCAGCTTGTCGCTGGTGTCGGGCCGGCCGATGTCGTTCATCAGCCAGCTCTACGAGCCCAAGTATGTGCACGCGCCCGGCGGCCGAGCTGCCGGAGGATCGCGCGGCAGCGTCCGGTGGTGCACGAGGGCGGTTCGCGACCAGTGGAAATGCGCCGCCGAGAATCGGAGAGGATGGCGGGGATCGCCGGCGCCTGCGGCGCCATCGGCGGCGTTCGATGGCGGCTCCCGCGGCGCGGCAGATGGCGATGGCGGATGCATCCCAGGACGTGCTGATGGAGAAGGAACTGCGCCAAGACGGCAGGCACTCCCAGTCAGCATCGCGGCCGACGCCACCGCGCGCGAACTGGGCGAGCTGTTCGAATACCGCATCTCGCAAGCCGGTGACGGTCCGGAAGAACGAATCCGCCATGCTGCCGTTCCTGCAGCAGAAGATCGCATCGCGCGCAAACTGCTGATCTATTCGGACGACAGCTCGGCGCATCCCACCAACGCCGCCGAGCTGACCAACTCCACCGGCAAGACGCTGGACGGCGGCCCGATCACGGTTTACGACGGCGGCGCCTATGCCGGCGAAGCCCTGATGGAAACGCTGAAGGCGGGCGACAAGCGCCTGATCAGCTACGCGGTGGATCTCGGCACGCGCATCACCGACGGCACTTCGACAGCAAGGCCGCCGTGGTCCGCGAGCTCCACGCCAACCGCGGCGTGCTGACGACCAAGGTCGCGGCCGAAGAGACCAGCACCTACACCATCCGCAACGTGGACCAGAAGGCGAAGACGCTGATCATCGAGCATCCCGTCCGCCCGGCTACAAGCTGCTCAACCAGAAGCCGGCGGAAAAGACGCCGGCCGCGTATCGCTTCGAAGTGAAACTGGCGGCCGATGCCAGCACCGAGTTCGCGGTGGCCGAAGAGCGCGTCTACGACCAGAGCTACTCGGTGGTGAATCTCACGCCGGACATTCTGGTCAACTACATCCGCAACCGCGAACTGAGCCCGGCGGGGCGGCAACAGCTTCAGCAGATCGCCGACCAGAAAGGGCTGATCGCCGCCAACGACCAGGCGCTTCGCGACATCGAAAGCCAGGTGCGCGACCGGAACAACGACGAGGAGCGAATCCGGCGCAACATTTCGAGCCTGAACTCGGTGAGCGGACAGCAGCAGCAGGTGCAGAACTACGCGCGCCAGATCGACACCATCGAACAGCAGTTGGTGGCGTTGCGCGACCGCCAAGCGGAGGCGACGAGAAAGAAGGCCACCTTGCAGGCAGAACTCGACAAAATGATTACGGCGCTGTCGTTTTAAAATCGATCTTTGAAACTGGCACTGATCGGCTATGGCAACGTGGGGCGCGCACTGGCGCGCCTCATTCGTTTGAAGCGCCGGGAATTCCCGTTCACGATCACCGGCATCCACACGCTGCGGCACGGCACCGCGGCCGATCCGGCGGGCTTCGCCGCGGATCCGGTATTCGGCCCGCGCGCCGCCTCAATCGGGGAGTTCCTGGACGCAGCCCGTGCGGATGCCGCCGTGGAACTCACCACGCTTGAACCTTCCACCGGCGAGCCCGCAACCGCGCACATCCGCGCCGCCTTCGCACGAAAGCTGCACGTGGTTACCGCCAACAAGGGGCCGATCGCCCACGCTTATGCCACGCTTCGTGACGAGGCCGCGCGCGCCGGCGTGGGGTTCCGCTTCGAATCGTCCGTGATGGACGGTGCGCCGGTCTTCAATCTGTGGGAGCGCACCATGCCTGGCGTGCGTGTGCTGGGATTCACCGGAGTGTTGAACTCCACTTCGAAGGTGGTGGTGGAAACGATGGAACGGGGCGGCTCGTTCGAGGACGGCCTCGAGAAGGCGCGGTCGATGGGCATTACCGAAGGCGGCGGCGCGTTCGACGTCGAGGGCTGGGACTCGGCCGCCAAGACCGCGGCGCTGGCCAACGTCTTAATGGACGCACGGGTCACTCCGCGGGAGGTTTCGACGCGCGGCATCACGCGCCTGACGCCGCAGCGAGTCCGCGAAATGATGGCGCAGGGCAAGACGGTACGCCTGGTCAGCCGCGGACGCCGGACTGCCGGCGGTGTTTCCCTGCGAGTTCGCGCCGAAGTGCTGGATCGCGCCAACATCCTGGCCACAACGCCGGGAACCTCCAATCTCATCCTGTTTCACACCGACCTGATGGGGACGTTCGGCACGATCTCGATCGAACCGGGCGTGGAGCAGACTGCCTACGGCGTGTTCAGCGACCTCGTGAACCTGGCGCGGTAGCGGCGCAACTGTGCGATAGGGAACACTCGGGCTTGCTTCGCGGATAAGTTAAACCTCAAAATCTTTAGATGCAGTCCAATCAAACGGTAGTCGGGCCGCTCGAATCCGGAGCACTCCCGAAAAACTCATGTCCAATTTCAAATTTCCTGTAACTGCCACTTTGTGCCTTCTTCCGGTGCTGCTATGCACCGCCTGGGCCGACCAGATCACGCTTAAAAATGGCGATCGGGTGACCGGCAGCATCGTCAAGAAAGACGGCGGCAAGATCACGATCAAGACCGACCATTTCGGTACGATCACCACGGATTGGGACCAGGTGGAATCGGTAACTGCCGACAAGCCGGTCACGGTCGTGCTCCAGGACGGCAGGACCGTTCAGGGCACGGTGACCACTTCGGGCGCGAACGTCGAAGTAGTGACGCCCACGGGCAGGGTCAGTGCCACCCCCGCGCAGATCGCCGCCATGCGCGACGCCGCCGAGCAGACGGCATTCGAGCGACTGCAGAGTCCGGGCTGGGGGGATCTCTGGGCCGGCGCCGCCAATTTGGGATTTGCCGGCACCAGCGGCAACGCCAGAACCTCGACGTTCACAGTGGGAGTCAATGCGGCGCGGGTAACGAACACGGATAAGACGTCCGTTTATTTCAATGCCATCAAAGCGTCGGCGCTGGTCAACGGAAGAAGCGCGGGTACGGCCAGGGCGGTGCGGGCCGGCATCGGCTACGACCACAACATAAGTCCTCGGCTGTTCTTCAATGTCTTCAACGATTACGAGTACGACCGGTTCCAGAATTTGGATCTGCGCTTTGTCCTCGGGGGAGGCGCGGGTCTTCACGCCGTGAAAACGGATCGAAACAGCCTGGACCTGCTGGCCGGATTCGACTATAATCACTCCTCGTTCAGTACACCCCTGACACGGAATTCGGGGGAGTTTTTCTGGGGAGACGAATACGCGCTGAAGGTGACTGGTGCCACATCGCTGGTGCAGAGCTTCCGGATGTTCGACGACTTGAGCGACACCGGCGCGTATCGTTTGAACTTCGATGCGGGCGCGGCAACCAAGATCTCGACATGGCTCACGTGGAACGTTACGCTGAGCGACCGCTATTTGAACCGCCCGGCTCCGGGACGAAAGACAAACGACTTTTTGTACTCGACCGGACTCGGGATCACCTTTGCGAAGTAGTCCGGACTGTTGAAAAAGGAGAAGGATCGATGCTGAATGGTTTTAAGCAGTTCATCCTGAGAGGCAATGTCCTCGATCTGGCGGTGGCCGTGGTTATCGGCGCCGCGTTCGGCGCGGTGGTTACCGCGCTGGTAAAGGATTTGATCACGCCGCTGATCGCCGCGATTGTAGGCCAGCCGGATTTTTCTGCCATCCAATTTACGATTAACGGCAGCAATTTCCCTGTTGGCGACTTCATCAATGCGTTGGTATCTTTCCTGCTGATCGCGGCCGCGATCTACTTCATCGTCATGGTGCCCGTGAACGCGTTGACGGCCCGCATGCGGCGCGGGGAAGCGCCACCCGACCCGACCACCAAAGAATGCCCGGAATGTCTCAGTGTGATTCCCATCGCGGCCCGGCGATGCGCGCATTGCACGACGGCGCTGGGGCAGGCCGGCTCCGCCCACGGGCGGGCATAAATAGCGAGAGTATCATGACCCTACGGACCATTCTTGCCGTTTCCGTTTTTCTGCTGCCGTCGTACGCGCAGCAGGAGGGCAAACCGTCTCCCTTCCCGGAAAAGAACCGGGAAAAGCAGACTGCCGGCGCCGCCGCGGAACGGTCGAGAGTCCGGGGCACGCGTCCCGTGCGCAAGGACGGGCCGGATGCGCAGTCGAAAACATCGGGCGCGGACCGGGCGGCAGATCCCGGACGCGCCTTCTCCAAAGACACTGGGACCGCCTGCTACTTTTCTTCCCGCGCGGACGGCGGCCTCACCGCCAGCGGCGAACGCCTCAACGGGTCGGAACTGGTGGCAGGGCACTCCAGCTATCCGTTGGGTTCGCGGGTGAAGGTGACAAACACCGGCAACGGGAAGACGGTGACGGTGCGAATTGTAGACCGCTTCCCGTCTTCCCAGCGCATCATCAATGTCAGTGAAGCCGCGGCGCGGGAACTCGACTTTATCAAGGCGGGCACGGCGGAGGTGAAACTGGAGCCGGTGATCGACGAGGCGGATTCGCGCGAGCGCCAGTGAACCATCTGATTGTGCTTCACGCATCGGGTGGGCCTTTGTAGTCGAGTATTCACTCTGCTTTGATAGACTGTACCGTTTCGAGGGGAGTCGATAATGCGTGGGCCGATTCTGTTCGTGGTAATCGTTGGGGCGGCTCTGGCGCAGCCGGCGCCCTTGCCCGGGGACGCGCCAGCGGGACCCGTCGTAAGGCCAGGTGTTCCGCTTCGTGTGGCGTTGGAGCGCCGGGTAGTGGTCAAAAGGGTGGGTGAACCCATACAGGGCCGCCTGATTGAGCCCGTGTATGTGTTCGATCGGATTGCCGTGCCTGCCGGAACGGTGGTTGAAGGGCACGTTGCGAAAATAGGCGGTGTGCCGCCCGGCAGGCGGGTGCAGGCAATCCTGTCCGGGAACCTGACTCCGCCGCGGCGAATTTATGCGCAGTTCGACAAGATCCTTCTGAACGATGGTTCACGCCTGTCTCTCATCACGTCTCCATCTACAGGCACGGCCTACACCGCTGCTGTCGAGACGCCGACCGCGAAGGATCCGCGGAAACCCGCGCGCCTGGCAGCCCGAAACACCCTGGAGGGAACCCGCTGTCCGGCAGTCCTGACTTTCAAGTTGCCGGGCAAATTGCAAAGGCTGAAATCGCGGCTCTTCAGTATGCTCCCTTATCACCGCCAGTCCTGGTCGGCGGGGACCCTTTTTGATTCTGTAATCGAGGAACCTCTCACCGTGCCGCACCTCGATGGCGCCGCTACTGAGACGGGGTGCCTGGCGGTTCCCACAGACGGAACGCAGCAAGTGCGGGCGCGCCTGGTGACACCGGTTAGTTCGGCAACCGCCCGCAGGGGAGACCGCGTGGAGGCGGTGGTGACACAGCCCTTGTTTGCGGCGGACCACGCCCTGCTGATTCCGGAAGGGAGCAAGCTGGTCGGGGAGGTGGTGAGTGCGCGTCGCGCCCGGTTTCTCCACCGCAACGGGAAGCTTCTGTTCAGCTTCCGCCAGGTCATGGTGACTCCGGGAACAATGCAACATGTGCAGGGGAATATTGAGGAACTGGAGGTGGACGCCGGGGCGCACCTGAAACTTGACTCGGAAGGGGGCGCAAGCGTCAGCAGCCCGAAGACCCGATTCATCTTCCCGGCGATCGCGGCAACCGTGGCTGGATTGTCGATCCACCAGGACTACAATTCTCAGGGCGTTCCCGATCAGGACATCGGAGGCCGCGCAGAATCGGGGGCCGTGGGCCTGGGGTTGATTGGGACGGTGCTGGCTCAAGCCTCTCGTCCTTTGGCGTCGAGTATGGCCTTTACAGGCGCGGGATTCAGCCTCTACTCGAATTTTCTCGCCCGCGGCGCGGAGGTCGCTCTTCCGGCGGGTACGCGGATGGAAATCACCCTCAATACGGAGCGGCAGGTCACACGGCAACGCTGACCAGGTAGGCCAGCTTGGTCAGAGGGGCTTGCCGATTTCCCAGTGGTGACCGAAGGGATCGACGACGCGGCCGAGGCGCCAGCCGTACTGATCGGTGACTGGCACCACTACGGTAGCGCCGGCCTTTACGGCACGATCGAAGGCGGAGTCCGGGTCTTCCACTGTCAACACCATTCGGACGCTGCCTCCGCCGAGCGACTCGGGGCTGAAATTCAGATGCTCGGGGGATTCGTCGGCCACCCAGAAGTCGGCTTCGCCGACGGACAATTGCGCGACGACCGATCCCCCATCGCCGTCGATGCGGAACAGCTCGCCCGCTCCGAATGCCGCTTTGTAGAATTCGACGGCTTTGGCTCCCTGGCGCACCGAGAGCATGGGCGAGATCGACGTCTTACGAGCCATGGACCTCAGTATAGTCCTGGCGTGCCAAACGTGTGTATGGAACGATACGGGGCAACGCACAGATACGAGGCTCTTGGAATATGCTCGAACGATGCGGATCCGCGACGAGCAGATGAAGACCTTCGAGCGGGACGCGCAGCGCCGGTTTGAAGACGAGATGGTGGCACACAGCCGCGCCTTTACACCCAGACTCTGCGAGGTGCTCGGGGAAGCTCAACTGCGCGTGGTGGTTCGCGCTGCGATTGAAAAGGCCGGCACGTACGGCTTCACCAACCGAGGTCCGATACGGCTGTATATGGAGCTGATGTTTCTTTGCGGCAGCGCATTCGACACCGATCCGCAATACCCGGGGCTGGGTAAAGTGCTTCGGGCGCCGGGCGACCAGATGGAAAGGGCGGAGGAAATTCACCAGGGATCGCTCGACTACCTCGACAAAGTGTCGGGACCGCGCGCGGCGAATCTGCACAAGGCGCTCAAGGACCTTTCAGGTTTCGTGCAGGCGCCGCTCGAATTTCCGGACGGTTTCACGGCCGGCATGCTGCGGGCAATGGAACGGATCTATCCGCAGAAAGCCGCCTACATCGGAGAGGCGGCGATGGGCGCAATCATCGAGGAGGGGTTGGCGGAGGCGGGGAAGCAGGGCTTCGACGAAACGCGGCAGCAGACGCTGCTGGTGGTCTTGATGTATTCGTTCGGACACGGCTGCACGAACGATCCGCTGTATCCCTGGATTTCGAGCACGCTCAACGACAGGAGAATCGTGGACCGGAAGGCGCGCGCGGCGCGGCTCGAGAAGAAGGCGGTGACATGGCTGGAACACGTGGTGGCGCGAAACGAGGAGATGGCCCGAAGTGAGTGACGGCAACAAAACCACACCTCCGGCGCAAGGCGGCGGCGGAACGCCGGCGAACGGGCCGACGCAGCCTTGTGTATCGTGCTCGGTAACGGTCACGCCGAAGCCGCTGAAGATCTGCGGCGCTCCGCCATCGGGGACGCTGACGGCGACGGGAACGCCGGGAGGCGGCGGCTTCGCGTGGAGCAGCGACAAGACGGCGGTGGCGACGGTCTCCGGAAGCGGGGCGACTGCCACGGTCACAGGCGTGGCTACGGGAGACGCGAACATCACGGTGACGTATAGCCCGTCGGGCTGCGGACCGTGTACGGACACGGTCCCGGTGAAGGTCTGCATCTGCACTCCGGTGGCGGGCGGAGGGCGGCTATACGCTTACGCTCACAAATCGGTAGCCAATCTGACCGGCGCAAAGGCCAAGATCAAGACACGGTGGGGAAAGGTCTGCTGCGAGGATTTGCCGTGCACGGCCGTGGGAAAAAAGAACGCGTATGTGAACATATCGCGCGGTGGGAGTTGGGCGCAGACCGGTTACCGGCGCTTGCGCAACGCCGGGTCCAGCACGGCTACGAACATGCGGTACACGGAAATGAACGGGTCCGTGTACAAGCGAAAGGACGACACGGCGGGAGCGCCGGCCGAGGGGTCGGTCCACGAATACCGGATCGAGCTCGATGCCGGCACGGGCACCTGGGATTTCTTGTACGACGGGACTTCGTGGAGCACATTTCAGGACAACGGGTGGAAGAACAGCAGCGGTTCGGTGGTCAACTGGCCGGGGGAGATCCTGAACAAGGAAGACGACATGCCGGGCAGCGCCGGCGGTAAATGCAACTACACCGAGTGCCAGTACCGGGTCAGCGGGGGAAGCTTCGTGGACGCCGGGCTCACGGCGGGCAACCTGACGAACGACGATGCCTCCGAATTCGGAATTGAACTGGTGAGCGGAACGGCGTTCAACATGTGGGACAAGAAACCGAATCCCTGAGCGGGCGCGGCCTCCTATGAGTTCCGCGCGGGCAGGAGCTATTTTGTGGCGGGCGGCCGCCGTGGTTGTACTGGCGCAGAGCGGGTGCGGATGGCAAAGGAGGATTGTGGAGGACCGAAAGATCGAGAACGAGGTGGATGCGGTGGCCGTGGCGAGGGAGGTGACCGGCTTCGCTCCCTCACCGGGCATGCTGCCGCTGGCCCGGCGCTTCACGGTGGAACGCGACGACACTCCGTTCGTGTGGCGGGAACTGGTTGGCGCGGCGGCGTGGAGGGTGGAGTTCGCGAACGTTTCGCTCGACATCAAGGCGGCGGCTGCGGGGGCGAAGGACCCGTTCCAGCGGACGTTCGTCGTGCTCATGCTGGAGGAAACGGGCCGGGTGTGGAGCGTGCGCTCGATTTGGCCGGAGCCGGTTGCGGATCTCAAGCCGGAACCGCCGCCGGATGTGGCCGAGGCGCAGATGCGTCCCGAGAAAGATGTCTACGTGGGGCTGGCAACGGAAAATCCGCGAATCAACTTTCAAGATGCGCTGGGGATTGTGTTGAATAACGGCGTGGGGAGCCCTTTTCAGGCGAAGGAAATCGATGCCGTGTACGTGATGGAGTCGGAGCGCAACTCGGTTCCGCGGCCGGTGTGGGCGATCACGTTGCGAGGCATACCGCCCCTGCCGGTGAGCGACCCTTCGATTCCGGTGTGGCAGAGAAACCGGATGCGCAACGTGGTCAATGCGAACACGGGGAAGCTGCTGTTTGCGACCAACAGCCCGCAGCCGAACTAAGGCTTCAGAAAGCCGCGGCCGTCCATCCACTCGTAGAACCGCACGATCCATCCGGCGAGCGCGCCTTTGGTGCGGTCGCGCAGGCCGAACCCGTGGCCGACGCCGGCATAGACGTGCAGCTCCGCGCTGGCGCCTGCTTTTTTCATGGCGAGATAAAGCTCGGGCAGGCCTTGGGAGATGTTCTGGCGGTCGTTCTCGCCGCACGCGAGGAAGGCCGGGGGCGTTTCTTTCGACAGATTCATGTCGGCCGGAATGGCCGGGTAAATCAGCGCCTCGAAGGAAGGCTTGTCGCTTTGGCTGTCGGTTTCATCGGCCGCCGCGACTGGTTCCGCGTGGTAGCGGGAGGCGGCCAGAGCGGCCACTTCGCCGCCGGCGGAAAAGCCCATGACGCCGATACGGTCGGGTTTGACGCCCCATTCGGCTGCGTGCTGCCTGACGGTGCGGATGGCCCGCTGGATGTCGGCCAGGGCGTTGCCTTCCACGGTGTAGGTGGAGCCCTTTTCCCGGGCCAGCCGGTACTTGAGGACGAAGCCGGCGACGCCGTGCGCGCTCAACCATTTCGCCTCGTTGTAGCCCTCGTGGTCCATCCATAATTCGCTGTGGCCGCCGCCGGGAGCGATGATGACGGCGGCGCCGGTCGCCTGGCCTTGCGGCGGAAGATACGCGGTGAGGGAAGGCTGGTGAATGCCTGCCACCACGTGCTCGCCGTCGGGTGTGACGCGCGTGGTTTCGGCGCCGGACTTGCCTTCCGATCCGGGCGCTCCTCCGGGCCAGAGCAGGATCGTTTTCGGCTCGACATCGGCGGCGGGCAGGCGCGCGCTGCCCAGCGACAAGAGACCGGCAATCAGGCAGGCCGGCATGCGTGCTTTCATGTGGTACACCCCTCGTTGGTTTGGACCACAATCAGCATACATCGTCCGCGCGCGGGGGGGCGCGCAGCTATTTGCCGCGAATGGTGCGGATCAGTTCGAGGGTGTCGCGAACCTTGGCGGAGACGCCCGCATAGTCGCCAGCCTTCACAAGGTCTTTGGTGATGAGGTTGGAGCCCATGCCGACGCAGGAGACGCCGGCGTCGAACCAGGCTTTGAGCGAGGCTTCGGTGGCCTCGACCCCGCCGGTGGGCATGATGGAAACCCACGGACACGGGCCTTTGACGGCCTTCACGAAGCCGGGACCGCCGACCTCTTTGCCGGGAAAGACTTTGACGATTTCGCAGCCGAGTTCTTCGGCCTGCGAGATTTCCGAGGCGCTGCCGCAGCCCGGCGAATAGGGAATTTTGCGCCGGTTGCAGGCGCGCGCCACATCGGGATTCAGGATGGGACCGACCACGAAACTGGCGCCGCAGTTGATGTAGAGGGATGCGGTTCCGGGGTCCACCACCGAGCCGACTCCGAGAATCAATTGCGGCAGTTCGCGGGCGCAGTAACGTTCGAGCTCGCTGAAAACTTCCCAGGCGTGATCGCCGCGATTGGTGAACTCGAGGAGGCGTCCGCCGCCCGCGACGCAGGCCGCGGCCACCCGGCGCGCCACGTCAATGTCCGGGTGGTAGAAGACAGGTACCATGCCGGAGTCGATCATCGTATTGAGAACGTGCAGCCGCGAAAATCTTGCCATGATTGTTCCTCAGGATTTCGTTGTCAATTGGGGTTGCGCGACGGGCTTGCCGAGGATCCGTTCGGGATCGACGAACAGCCAGGCGATCGCGCCCACGACGCACATCGCCGCAGCCACCAGGAAGGGCGCGGTCCAGCCCAGGCGCGAGGCAATGAACGGGGTCAGCGAAGCGGTGGTGGCGCCGGCAATCTGGTTGCCCATGTTCATCACGCCAGAGACCGAGCCCGCCGAGGTGCCGCCCAGGTCCGCAGTGACGGCCCAGAAGGAACTGGCGGAGAGATACAGCGCTCCCGCGCCGCCTGCCAGCACCACAGTAGCCAGCCGCGCATCGGTGGCGAGCGGACCCAGCGCCAGGAAGAACGCCGCCAGACCGATGCCGGCACCCGCGATTCCGCAGCGGCCGATGCGCTTTCCATATCGTTTGGTCAACTGATCGCCGATGATGCCGCCCAGGGGAGAACAGGTGGCCATGGCGATGAACGGCAGCATGCCGTAAAGGGCGCTCGACTTAAGGTCGAGGTTGCGCACGGTATTCAGGTAAATGAAAAACCATGTGAAGAAGATATAGGCCACGTACCCGTAAGTGAAGTAACTGACTGTAATTGCCAGCACGTCGCGGCTGCCCAGAATAGTCATCCACGGAAGAGCCTGGGGCGCCGCCGCGGTGGGGGCGGCCTTCGGCAAGCCTGCCTGGATATGCGCCAGTTCCGTGGCTGACACCCAGGCGTGGTCGGCGGGACGGTCGCGCGCGAGTAAGTACCACACTGCGCCGGCGGCAAGCCCGATGAATGCGCTGATCCAGAACGACCACTGCCAGCCGTAATTGACCAGGATGAAAGTGATGAGGGGCGGCGTAACTCCGGCGCCCGCACCTACCCCGGCGAAGATGATACCGTTGGCGATGCCGCGTTCCTGGGTGGGGATCCAGGCGGAGACGAGGCGGTTCGACGACGGGTAGACCACGGCCTCGCCCAAGCCCAGGAAAAAGCGCACGCCGAGGAGCATCCAAAGAGCACCGGCCGCGTTCGAAGGCACCAATGCGGTGAGCGCGGTGAAGACGGCCCACCAGATGGTGCCCAGCATCAAGACGCGGCGAGGGCCGAACCGGTCGGCGAGACGGCCTCCAGGCGCCTGAAACAACGCGTAGCCGGCGACGAAGGCGCTGAACACCCAGCCGAGCTGAATATTGTCGAGGTGGTATTCCTGCTGGATGGAGTGGCCGGCAATCGAGATATTGACCCGGTCGAGGTAAGCGATGGCGCTGATCGCGAACATCCAGCCGATCAGCACCCAGCGCATGCGATCTCGGAAAAGGTTCCGCATAGTCGATTGTCCTGAGGCCGCCAAGGTAAAAGACTAACATGTCTCCAATGGCGGGCGGGCGGGCGTCCGCGCGCGAAACCCTACAATTCGACCATTTCGGCTTTGAGGGTGCGGGGGCGGGACTCGCCGCTGCGGATAATGGCGAGGCGGGCGGAGAGGGGCCCGATCATTTCATTGACGGCGACCGCCGCCAGCACCACCGTCACCACCGAGGGCGCGAGTTCGGGAAACCGGCGGGTGATGGTGAGCGCGAGGCCCACGGCGAGGCCGGCCTGCGACATGAGTCCGAATCCCAGGAAACGCTTCACCTGCTCCGGCAGGTTGGTGCGGCGCGCGCCGAGACGAGACCCGATGAATTTGCCGGCGGCACGCCCAACGACGTAAACGACGCCGAGCATTCCCATGGTGCCGAGCAGTGAGAGGTTGAGGTCGGCGCCGGCGATTACGAAAAAGATGGCATAGAAGGGCGGGTCGCTGTGGGAGAGGGCCTGAAACAGGCGGCGGCTGTTCTGTGACAGGTTGACCATGGTGGCACCGACCGACAGGCTGGCCACCAGGGACGACAGTTCGAGCAGCAGCGAGACGCCCACGCAGAGCAGCACGCAGCCGGTGAGGAGGATCAACATCTCGCCGTGTTCCTGCACCTTGGTGGCCCAGGAGGCGATGAGGACGCCGATGAGATAGCCGAGGGCCACCGATCCAATCAGTTGCCAGACCAGGGGAAAGGCGGATTCGTAAAGCACGCGCAGCATGGAGGCGTGGCCCAGTTTGGCTCCGAAATCCACGGCGGCGCCCACCACGTAGAAGCCGGTAAGGCAGAGAACGTTGTTGATGCCGATAGTGCCGATCAGGCTTTCGCTGAGCGGTCCCTGGGCGTTGCACTCGCGGATGACCATCAGGGTGGAAGCGGCGGCGGTTTCGACGGCGATGGCACCGAGGAGCAGCGAGACCTGCCACGACTGGCCCAGCAGCAGCGATCCCAGGGTGACGATGGCGGCGGCCATAGCGGATTCGGTGACGGTGATGCGGAGCACGGCGGGTCCGACGGCGCGAACGCGGTCGAACTCGAAGACCGAGCCGATGGAGAATAGAATAAGCCCCAGGGCCACTTCGCTGAAGATGTTGAGCGCGGCCAGGTTCTCGAGGCTGACCCAGCCCAGCACGGAGGGACCGACGGCCACTCCGGCGAGAATATAGCCAGTGACCTCGGGGATGCGCGCGAACTTCACCAGGTGGCCTGCCAGTAATGCGAACAACAGAATCAGGCCCAGCGAGGCCAGTTCATTCATGGAAGGAGAATTCCGATCCGCCTCTCGCCACGGCTCACCAGCAGGTATTTGGGCCCGTCCGGGCTCTTGTTGAAGAAATTGCGGATCTCGTCGAAGCGCACGACTTTGGAGCCGTTGACCTCCAGGAGGCGGTCGCCCGGCATGATGCCGGCCTTATGCGCCGCACTGTCCTGCGCCACATCTTCCACCAGATAGCCGGCGGGCGGCGGAGCGATGGCGATGCCGATGTCGTCCGGCTTTCCCGCCGCCGAATCGGAAGGCGTCCCGGAAGCAGATAGCGTGAGAGTTCGCTTGCGGCCGCCGCGCAGGACGATTACCTTGCCGCCGCTCTCGGGAATGGAGGAGGCCAGTTTGAAAAATTCCTCCACCGTAGTGGCGGCTTCGCCATCGAGGGAGAGCAAGACGTCTCCGGGCAGAATGCCGCTCCTGGCGGCCAGGCTTTCATCCCGAACTTCGCGAACCAGGAGGCCTTCCGTGGTCCGGAAATATTGCTGTGCGGGCTCGTCGAGCGTAGCGAGCCGCAGTCCCCATTGTTTCTCAAAGGCCGCGGTAGAGCTGGGCTGGCGGCGCGTCAACTCATCCACGTCGCCGGCCGGAAGAACGAACATCCGGCCGCCGCAAGGCAGGATGATGCCGAGCAGGTCGCCGTCCAGGTCATAAAGGCCTCCGCCGGTCATGGCAGGGGTCAACTCGATGCTGTTATCGATCTCGCGGTAAGTGGACTCGCCGCACGTGACCTGGCGGACGCCGCGCTGCAATCCGGGAGTGAAAAACAGCTCGCCGTTCTTGCGGCGGGAGACCTGAAGCACCCAGGAGGAGGGGGAGGTGACAGGCACCGGGATGGCGGCAGCCAACCGGGTCACGGATCGCTCGGCGAGTTGCAGTGTTCCGACCGGCCCCTGCGCAGGCCCCCAGGAGGCGGTGCCTTCGCCTTCCGCCGGCAGGAGAACCTTGACCGAATCGGCGGCGGACTCCGGTCTTGCGGCCGTGACAATGGCGCCATTCTCGTTCCAGACGAGTCCGGTGGCGTTCGCCGCGGGGACGAAAACCAGTTGCCGGGCCGTGTCGCGGGCCACACGTGAAAAATACGACGTCATGTCCTCCAGGCTCTTCTTCTGCGACATCTGTTCGAGGCGGACCATCTCGGTTTTCGACACCAGGGCCTCGGTGGTGGCCTTTTTCGGTTTCGCCAGGACGCCGATGACCAGGATGGCGATGGATACCAAGGTCAGCAGGGCCGGATACCGCCGGGTTGCGAAGAGTGCCTTCATTGCTTCTTCTAGCTTACGGCAATTCGCGCGCGCTCCCGGGGGAGTAAAGTGGTCGGTGAGGCTGCCAATGAAGATCCTGCTTGCGGTGGACGGTTCCCAACATTCCGACGAAGCGATCCGCGCGATCGCCGGGCGTCCGTGGCCCGAGAACACCAGTGTGCGGGTCCTGCACGCGACCCCGCTGTACACCGTGCTCCCCCCAGTGGTCGATCCGCTGGGAGTTGAGATGTCCGCGGTGACGGACCTTTCTCCGGTACGGGAGGAGTCCTTGAAGCTGTTGGCGTCCGCGGCCGAACCGCTGCGGGCGGCCGGACTGCCGGTGGAAACGGTGGTGGTGGAAGGCGACCCCCGGAGCGCGATTCTGGACGATGCCGAATCGTGGGGGGCGGATTTGATCGTGGTGGGATCCCACGGCTACACGGGTTTCACGCGCTGGCTGCTGGGCAGCGTCGCGCAATCGGTGGTGGCGCACGCGCCGTGCTCGGTGGAAGTAGTGCGGCAGAAGCGCGCCGGCAAGGCTCCCGAAAAAGGGGCTTGACAGCGGATCCGGTGAGTGCTAATTTTCTAGCATGATGCTAGAAAACCAGCAGGAGGCTGCCGGATGAGCGGGCTTTCCGGCTTGAGCCGGCGCGAACGGCAGATCATGGACATCCTGTACCGGAACGGCAAGGCGGCCGCATCCGAAGTGCGGGAGGCCATGACGGATGCTCCCAGCTATTCCGCGGTGCGCGCGATGCTGCGGGTTCTCGAAGAAAAGGGGCATATCCGGCACGAGGCGGAGGGTCTCAAATACGTTTACGTCCCCACGGTGACGAGGGATAAGGCCAAGCGCTCGGCGGTGAAGCACGTACTGGACACGTTTTTCGGCGGCTCGCCGGAACAGATTGTGGCGGCGTTGCTGGATGTTTCGGCGGCGCGGCTGACAAGGGAAGAACTGGACCGCATGTCGGCACTGATCGAAGAAGCGAAGCAGGAGGGCAAGTAGATGCAGGCGTTCCCGATCCTCTGGGCGATGGCCGTGAAGGGCACCGCCATTTTATGCGCGGCGTGGGTGGCGGCTCGGCTGATGCGCGGGCGCTCGGCCGCCACGCGGCACATGGTATGGACAGCGGCCATGGCCGCATTGCTGGCGCTGCCGGTGTTGAACGTGGTGCTGCCGTCGCTGGAGCTGCCGGTGGCGTCGCTGCCGGGCAGTTCGGTGCTGTTCGAGGTCACTTCGACGGCGCGAGCCGGCGGGGCGGCGGCGGAGAAGGCGGGAGCAGGGGCAGCGGCAACGCCCGAAGCGCCGAAGCCTTCGTCCGCACCCTTCGACTGGCGATGGTGGGCGGTGCGGACGGCGGCGGCGGGATCGGTGGTGCTGCTGCTTCAGATGCTGGCGGCACACGTCGCGCTGCGGCGTTTGCGGCGCCGGGCGAGGCTACTCGCGGGCGAGACGGTTACGGACGCGCAGGTTTACGAATCGGCCGCGGTGGGCGTGCCCATGACGGCGGGGCTGGTGCATCCGGCGATCCTGATGCCGGCGGAGGCGGGGTCATGGACCGAAGAACGGCGGCGCATGGTGCTGCTGCACGAGCGGGCTCATATCGAACGCGGCGACCTGGCGACGCAACTGCTGGCGAGGCTGGCCGCGGCCTTGCACTGGTGGAATCCGCTGGTGTGGGTGGGGTTACGCGAATTCGTCAAGGAACGGGAACGGGCGGCCGACGACCTGGTGCTGCTATCGGGCGCGCGCGCTTCCGATTACGCCGGGCACCTGCTGGAAGTGGCGCGCGGCATGCAGTCCACGACTCCGCTGGCCTGGGCGGCGGTGGCGATGGCGCGGCCCTCGCAACTGGAGGGCAGGCTGCTGGCGATTTTGGACGCCGGGCGCAACCGGCGCGCGGCGAGTCCGAAGACCGCGCTGGCGGCGGCTTTGGCCGCAGTGGTGTTGGTTTCGCCGTTCGCGGCAGTGCGCGCGCAGAGTCCGGCCCAGACCGAAACTGCGGCGGAGATCGACGCCACCATCCGCGCGGCCGCTGCCCAGAAGAATCATGAAATGCTGGAGCAGGCCGCGGCGGCTTACGCAAAGCTGAGCAAGTACGACGCTGCGCAGAAGCTGCTGGAATCGGCGCTGGCGATTCGAGGCGATGTTTCCGGCCAGCAGAGCCGCGAGTATGCGATCGGGCTGGTGAAACTCGGCGACCTGGAGATCAAGCGCGGCAAATACGCCGAGGGAGAACGTCTTTATAGCCAGGCGATCGCGCTGGGCGACATTCCCGAGGTACTGCCAGCCATGATGCTACTCGGGATGAAGGCCTACTCCTTGATGGACGACAGTCGCGCGGCGGAGTTGTTCCAGAGAGTGCTCACGGCAGACCCGGCTGGGCCGAAAGCGGGCGCTGCCGCGACGTGGCTGGCCAACGTACGCGCGCGGCACCCGGAGACGGTGGCGGAGGCCGAATCACTCTATTTGCAGGCCATGTCGCTTGAAGATCCGGCATCGTTCGATACCGCGATGACGCTCGACTTCTATTCCTTCTTCCTGAAGGCACAGGGGCGCGATGCGGAGGCCGCAGCAGCCCAGACGCGCGCCCGCGACATCCGGCGGGCGGCCATACTGGCGATGAACCAGAGCCCGTCCACCACACCTTCGTTCCGCGTGGGAGGCGGCATGAGTGCGCCTCACCTGCTCCTCAAGATGGAACCGGAGTACACGCCGGAAGCCCGGACCGCAAGATTTCAGGGGACGGTGCTGCTGTCGGTGGTGGTCGATACCGACGGCATCGCGCGGGACATCACGATCATGCGAGGGTTAGGCCTTGGGCTGGACGAAAAGGCGGCGGAGGCGGTGTCGAAGTGGCGGTTTGAACCGGGACGCGATGCCGACGGGAATCCGACGCGGGTCAAGGCTACCATCGAGGTGAATTTCCGGTTGATGTAAGTGGGGCGGAAGCGGGATGGTCAAAACGAAAAAAACCCGGCGGAACTCATGTAGGTCCGCCGGGCCGCGTCGTTCGAATTTGACCCTGTATTGGTAACTTCCTGGTCCCCTTCGCATCGGGGAGGATCACCCATACTATATCACTGAATCGTGGCTTTTTTGATGTAATCGAGGCGAGGAAATTTGCTGAGCAGGTAGTCATTGCCCTGCGCCTCGATCTGGTTAGGATCGGGCCCGTTTCCCATGGGCGACATTTCGCCGTAGCTGTTGTACAAGAACTCCACCGCGGTCATTCCCGAGATTACTTTCCCAAAGGGCGCGAAGCCGTCGCCGTCCAACGCCTGGCTGTTGTCCGCCATGTTGATGAACAACTGCGTGGTCCGCGAATGCGGTCCGGCTTTGGCGTACGTCACCATGCCGGCGGTGTTGTGCTGCTTGACGGGGTCGTCGGGCAGGTTGGCATTGGACCACAAGCGATTCACCTGCGGGTCGCCGTTGATGCCGAACTGCACGACGAAGCCGCGGAGAACGCGGAAGAAGCGCGCTCCATCGTAAAACCCGGTCTTGACGAGGGTGTAGAAATGGTCCGCGCCGATCGGCGCCCAATCGCGATGCACCTCAATCACGACGTCGCCCTTGGTGGTGTCGAGCTTCACCTGAAACACGTCGGGCGCCGGCTCCGCTTTGGCGATCTTCTTTTCTTCCACCCGGGCGGGTTGGTTTGACGAGGAACAGCCGGCCAGCGCGAACGACGCTGCCGTCAACAGAACCGCTGCCGATCTTCTGCGCATCGACCTTCAGTATGGCATGCTGGATAAATTCAATCGATGAGCGCCTACGATCCCTTCGCGTGGTTCTACAACCGCTATTGGAACGAAGAGTTTCACAGCCTGGCCTTTCCGATCCTGGAGCGGATCTGGCTGCGGCGGGTGCCCGAAGGCGGCGCGATCCTGGATCTGTGCTGCGGGACCGGACATCTGGCGGGGCTGCTGGCCGCGCGCGGGTACAGCGTGAGCGGCATCGACGTTTCCGCGGAAATGATCGCTCATGCCTGCGCGAATGTGCCGGCCGCCGATTTCGAGGTTTGCGATGCGGCCTGCTTCCGGTCGAGCCGCCGCTACGACGGCGCGGTCTCGACGTTCGACAGCCTCAATCACATTGTCGAGCTGCCGCAGTTGGAGGCGGCCTTTCAAAACACGGCGGCGGCGCTCAAACCCGGTGCGCCGCTGGCGTTCGACGTGTTGCTCGAGGAGGCGTACCAGACGCACTGGGGCGAATCCTACGCGCTGGTGCGCGACGACCACGTGCTCACGATCACCGGAGCCGCTTACGATTTCCGAAGCCGCATGGCGCGGTGCACGATCACGATGTTCCGCAAACTGGACGGCGTGTGGCACCGCTCGGATGCGGAGATCCGCGAGCGCTCCCATACACCCGCTGAGATAGACGGGGCGCTGGCGGCGGCCGGCTTCGGCGAGATCGTTTGCTATGCCGCCGAAGATTTGGGCATGGCGGGCCAACTGGGGGAAGGGCGAACGTTTTACGTGGCCACGCGGCTCGGGTAGGAGCTGAGGTCAAGGCAGTAGATGTCGCTCGCGGTCGCGGCTCTGTAAGGGTGCTCAGGACGCGACTGCCACTCGCCGGCGCTGCCAGTTTCTGAGGTATGCGCCCATCATACGATCCGCGACGCTGGTGTGGTCGCGTATCCAGCCGGAAAGGAAGCCCAGGAATTCGATTCGGGCGCCGCTGTCGCCGGCCTCGATGCGGTTCACGAGTTCCTGCGCGCGGTGACGGACAGCATCGTGCTGGTGTTTGTGCCAGGCGAACGACGGGAATTCCGCTTCCCCCATCATGCGCTCTTCGTGCTGAAAGTGAGATTCAGCGGATTCGAGAAGGGATTGCAGCAGCGTGCTCAGCCTCTCCGGCGGCGCTCCAGCCAGCACGGCCTTGTAAAATTCGGAGCCCCCGCGGCAGATATTGCGGTGTTCGGCGTCCAACTCCGGCAGGAAGATTTCGTGGGTTTTGGTCCACTTGAAAAGCTGCATACCTGTATTTTAGAAGATTTCAGACTATAAAACCTTAAGGTCGCTTAATCAGAACGAGAGGGCGTAGCGGACGTAGATGCCGCGTCCCGGCGCATCGATGCCCCAGCTCATGCCGCGATAGTTGCGGTCGCCGAGATTTTCGAGTTCGAGCATCAGGTTCTGGCGCTCGCCGATGCGCCACCCGGCGCGCAGGTTGAAGGTGGCATAGCCGGGGAGGCGGGTGAACATGGGCGCGGAGGTGACGCCCAGGCCGAGCACGCGGTTCTGCACCTGGGCCAGGGTTTCGCCGGTTGCGAGGAGGACGCCGCCGCGCACCAGGCCGCGGACGGTGGCGCCGTTCTGGAAGAAGTTGCCGATGTTGCTGCGCGAGCGGGTCGCGCCGCCGCGCCGGTCGGAGAGGTCCAGGCTGGAGAGGCGCTCCTGGTCGTTGGCGGCAGTGAGGAAGGGTTCGATCCAGAGGCGGCCGCCCGGGGCGGAGTATCGAACGCGCAGGTAGCCGCTGGGCGCGGGGGTGCCGCCTTCGATGTTGGGGGGCAGGCCGGTGCCCTTGTCGCGTGCGTGCAGATAGGTGAAGTTTGCGCCCACCAGCCAGGCGGGGGAAGGGCGCACCTCCAGTTTCGATTCGAGGCCGGCGATGCGGACATCGTCGAAGTTGGAGCGGACCAGAACCGGACTGCTGGACGCGGCCACGAAGACGACGCCGTTGGCATTCTGCGAAAAGACAGGATCGCTGCCGAGCAACTTACCCACGGACCCGGCGGGCAGAATGAGGGACTGCTTCTGGATGTTGCCGGCGATGTCGTTGCCGAAGACTGTGACTTCGGCGCGAACGCGTCCGTTGCGGTAGCGCGCGCTGCCTTCGTAGCTCAGGCTGGTTTCCGCCTTGACCTGTTCGACCGGATTGCCGGTGGAAACGGCATTGGCGTCAGCCGTGGTGCCGACGAATCCGCCCAGCCCGGCAACGTCCGGCGCGGCCACTTCGAAACCGGAGCCGGTGAGGCCGAGCGTGCCGAGGTCGGTGATGTGCGGCGCGCGGAAACCGCGGCTGAGGTTGGCGGCAAACTGCCAGCCTGGGACCGGGGTGGCGACGGCGCCCAGGCGGAAGGTCACGTCGCCGGTGGTGAGCGAATCGTCAGGCCAGAGGGGGCGGTTGTTGACCAGCGGGCTGTCGGCGGAGAGGGACTCGTAACTGACACCCGAATAGCGCAGGTTACCAACCAGCCGGAACTTGTCGGGAATCACTTCCCACGAGTTCTGAATCCAGGCGCCGCCGCTCGAGAATTTCGAGTTGTGGGGTACGCGCCCGCGCCGGATGCTGAAGGCGCCGCTCGACGGGCTGTAGCCATAGGAGGGCGCGGCGATCCGCTCGCGATAGTATTCGCCGCCGAAGAACATGCTCCAGCGCGGGGTGAATCGCTTGCCTGCCGAAGCCTGCATGCCGTAGACGCGCATTCGCTCCGGTTCGTGATTGATGGAGGCCAGCGGATTGCCGTTGCCGCCCTGGTTCACGCGCTCCTCGCGCTGGACGTTATAGGAGTACGAGGCGGTAAGATCTTCGAGCGCGCCGAGCCGGCTCTTGTTGTAGCGGAGGTAGAACAGGTCGAACATGAGGTTGCGCAGGTTGGCCACAAGGTTGCCGTCGCCGCCGAGCAACTGGTCGAAGCGCTTGCCGCCGTCCTGCTGGCTGCGCTGGTAGTGGGCCACCCACTGGGAATCGCTGCCCATGGTCCAGAAGAGACGCGCCTGGCCGCCATATTGAGTGAAAGCGGTATCCGGCATCCGGCCCTCGTAGAGGATCGTGGAGGGAAGACCGAGGAAGCGGGTCACCGAGGAGTGGGAGTCGATGCCCCGACCCGTGCGCAGGGTGTTGGCGCGGTGTCCGATGAGGTTCACCAGGAAGCCGAAGCGGCCGCGCGAGTAGGAGGTCGAGGCGTTAGACCCGTAACCGGCGTCGGCGCTGTTGAAAAACGCGCTCCACTGGCCGTGCCAGGCGCCGTCCTGGGAGAAGACGGGGAGGGGCGAGTGGAACTGAATGCTGCCGCCGAGGGCGTCGCTGCCGTACTGGGCGCTGCTCGGTCCGCGCAGAACCTCGACGCTCTCGACGGCGGCGGGGTCCACGAGATTCAGGAATGTGTTGATGCCGCCGCGCATGGCGCCGGTGGAATAGCGCACGCCGTCCACGAAGACATTGACCTTGTTGCCGGTGAGGCCGCGCACGAAGATGCCGGAAATGGTGGGGCTGGTGCGCTGCCAGGCGAGGCCCGTTTCCTCATTGGCCACCTGCGCGATGACCGATTTTGCGCGGGCGGCGATCTCCTCGCTGTCGATGACCGTTACGGGTTGCGGACTGCGCCCGGCGCTTTCCACCATGCCGGGCGAGGCGGTCACCGTGATTTCCTCTTTGGGAAGCTGAGGATCGAGGACGACTTCGAGGGACGCGCCCCGCTCCGCAATGTGCACGGGAAGGCGGCGTTCCACCTGCCCGGAGCGGAACACCACCAGGACGTAATCGCCGGCCGGTACGTCGCCGAATTCGAACTTGCCCTGCTGGTCCGAGCGGGCAGTGCCGACAGCGACGAGCCGGGAGTTCAGCAACTGAACGGTGGCTTCGCGAAGCGGCACACCGGCCGCGTCCTTCACCACGCCGGTGACGGCTTCGGCTGCGAACGCAGCCAGCAAAAGCGAGTAAGCGAGGAACATGTCTTTTATATGAAACACCAGCGTAGGATGGTTCCCCGCTTACTACCACCGATAGTTCTTCGCCGCTATCTCACCTTGTGCAGGGGAGCTTCCGAGACGATGGTGGCGTGCATAGCCGCCAGGCGGACCACCTTCGGCACTTCGGGCCGGGTAAGGAAGTCGTACATGGCAAAGGCGCCCTTGCGGTCGCCCTGCTGGAGCAGGCCTTCGGCGCAGACGAGGCAGGCATCGGCCACGGCGTGGCGCACCGGATCCCTGGTCTTACCGAGTGCATCCTGAAGAATTTTGGCCGATGCCGGACCGCTTATGGTACCGATGGAGGCCACGGCGGCGAGGGCCACCTGCGGATCGAGATCGGCGAACATTTTCGAAAGCGGGTCGATGGCTTTGGCGTCGCCGCGGTTGCCGATGGTGTTGATGACGCCGACCAGCAGCTTGCCTTTGAGCCTGGGCAGGGCGGCGCGCAAGCCGTCGTCTACCGAGGGGTCGGGAATGGGCTTGAGCGCGTAGCAGGCGTAGTGGGCCAACTGCTCATTGGCGAGCAGCGGCAGCAGCGCGGGCACGGCGGCTTTGGTCCCGATGAGGGCCAGGCGCCGGCAGGCAATGTTCTTCTGGAAGACGGTGGAGTTCGCGTCCTTCACGATGGCGATGAGTTCGGGTTCACTCATCTTGAGGTACTTCTCCGACTGGTATTCGGGCGGCACGGGCGGAATCACGAGTTGCGGCCGGGCCGGGTTTCCGGTGCGCGGTGTGGCTGGATTGTTTTGTCCATTGGTCTGCATCTTCGTTCTCCTTTCCTATACAATCCGCCACGGCTCGCGCATTTCGCGGGTCCGCATGCGATTGGCTTCGTCGTCGTTCTTGAATTCACCCTTGACGGGATCCCAGGTGACTTTTCGGCCTAACTGCCAGGCAATGTATGCCGCGTGGCAGGTGATGTGGGTATTGGCCGCGTGGTCGGCGTTGGATCTCGGCTGGGAACGCGACTTGATGCACTCCATGAAATTGCGCCAGTGGTAGTGCAGGGTCAGGCTGAAGGCGTTGCCTTCTTCCGGCGGCGGGAGCTGGGAGCGCAGGTTTTCGGAGACTTCGATTTTGCCGCTGTCGGCGGTCTCCACCCATCCTGTTTCGCCTTCGAAGCGGACGTGGCAGGTGCCAAGGCCCAGAAAGCCGTAGTCGCGCATGACGAGCTTCACGCCATTCGGGTAGACGCAGTTCAGGCGATAGCCTTCCGCCGTCTGCGGAAGGGGTTCGTATTCGACAGCGTGCGTGTCGTCCATGTCGGTGGCCCACTGGCAAAGATCCACGGTGTGGGAGCCCCACTCGAGAATCCCGCCGCCGTGAAAGTCGAAGTAGCCGCGCCAGCGTCCGGCGGCGTATGCGGGATGGTACGGGCGCCACGGGCAGGGCCCCAGCCAGCGATCCCAATCGATGACCTGTTTGGCCGGCTCGGGCTGGCCGGGAAGCCAATCGTGGGTGGTGGTGGGAGGCCAACTGCGTGCCGTTCCGGCGTTGGCGTGAACGGCGGTGAGTTTGCCCAGTTTGCCTTCGCGCGCCATATTGACGGCCCAGACGAAATTCTTGCCATTGCGCCTCTGGCAGCCGGCCTGGTAGATCACGCCGTACCGGCGTACGGCGTCCGCGAGCGCGTAGCTCTCCTGGATTGTCATGGAGCAAGGCTTCTCGCAGTAGATATCCTTGCCGGCTTTGGCGGCCAGGACGGACATGGGCGTGTGCCAGCGGTCGCCGGTGGCGATCAGGACTCCGTCGATATCGTCGCGCGCCAGCAGTTCTTCGTGGGTGTCGTACATCTTGCAATCGTTGTTCTGATAGCGCTGGTCGACGGTGGCCTTGATGGTTTCGCGGCGCTCGTTGCGGATGTCGGCCACGGCAACGAAACGGGCGTCCTTATAGCTGAGGATGCAGGCGAGCGAGGCGGGTCCCCGGCTGCCGATTCCGATGCCGCCGAAAACTACGCGGTCGCTGGGCGCCACCTGGCCGGACCGCTGTCCCAGCACGGAACTCGGGACGATCATCGGCGCCGCAACCGCGGCACTCCCGGCCAGAAAATTACGCCGGGATACCGAACCTTTTTGACTCATCGTATTCCCCCTTTTTCAAGCATGCGCAGCCCAGCCGCAGTGGCGGGGCCTCTTTCAACATGATATAGGTATTCGCCGATGATAATATCCGATATACACCGGTCGATCAACGGGGGGGCCGGAAGATAGCTTACTCGATGGCGATCTTGACGGCGTTGCTGACGAAATCGGGAAAGGCGACGGTGAGGTCGACGATCCCGCGGGGCGTGTTGTCCGGAATCCTGACGTTGATCTGGTAGAGGCCGGCGTAGGTGGGGGTGAGGCCGGCGAAGTCGGGTGTAGCGATGGCGCCGAGCAGCCCTCCGCCGAAGTTCACCCGCGGCTTGGCGACCATCCGTGCCAACGGCTCGGAAGAGGGCGCAGGCTGCCCGGTGGCCGGCCACGGGTCGGTGAGTCCGAGCCCGATAGCATAAATCACCAGCACGTCGCCGGGCTTGGCCGGGTGCGTGTTGGCCCCCGGGATCGCGCCTGGGGGCATGGGATAACTGTTGTCCGCGGCGTTCACGATCGCGCCGAAATCCTTCACGCCGATGCGTAGCACTTTGGGGGCGCGCGCCTTCACTTCCACGCTCACCTTGTTGCTCAACATGTTGCCGTCGCGCTCCACCTGGACGATCGACTGGCCGGTGGGCACGTCGGCGGGCAGTTGGAAGGCGATCTGCCCGTAGGAGGAATAGAAGATCGGGGCAGCGACTCCGTTCACGAGCACGCGCGCGCCGCCGAGCGTCGTCGCCAGCGGGGGCGCGGGTCCGGAAGCGTAAGGCTCAAAGGAAAGCTGGTCGCCCTTGACCACCATCACGTCTCCCGGGCTCACGGTGTCGAAAGGTTCGAAGGTGGCGTTATCGAGCGCGGCGGCGACCACGGGGTTGCCTTTGGGAACGATGCGCAGCGTCAGGGGCACTTTGAGCGCGGAATCGGCGCCATTCGAATTGACAGTCAGGGTGGCCGATTGCGTTCCGGGTGCGAGGCCCTTTGGATCGATGGAGAGGATGCCCCAGGCTTTGGTGTAGCCGTTGGGGTTCGGCACCAGGTCGGTCTTGAGCCAGGCTTCTCCGCCGGTGCTCACGCCGTCCACGCTGAGTCCGCCGGCGCTCGACACATCGTCGATCGCGAGAATCGGGGAGAACGGGTACAGGAGCGGGGGAGCGCCTTCGGCGAGGGTGACGGTCACCTGCTGCGGCGTGGCCTGTGCGATGGGTTGCGGCGTGACCCGCATGCTGACGGGGATGGTCTGGTTGTCAGCCTGAGTGGCGGCGCCGCTGGCGCTGACGGAGCCCGAGTAGGTTCCGGCGGCCATCGCGGCGGCGGGCGACATGCGCACCATGTAGGGATAAGAGAAACGGAAACTGCCGGTGCCGTCGAGCGATACGGCCAGCCAGGCGCTTCCATCCTGGGTGGTGGCGCGAACGTTGGCCAGGCTGTTCATGTAGAAGCCGGTTTCGCGCGTGGAGCCCGGATTGACATACAGGTCGATGGCGCCCACGCGGACGGTGACGGTGATGGTTTGGGGCGCGTCCACGGCGTTGGGATCGCCGACAGTGACGATGCCGGTGTAGGTTCCCGCGGACAAGGACGCCGTGTCGAGTGTGAAGAGGAGCGGCAGGCAGGTGTGCGCCCTGGTGGTATGCAGGCAGTTCCGCGGGGCGCCGACGGCGGGCGAGATCCAGGGTACCGAGGAAGCGAGGCCGAGCGCCAGCGCGCCGTCGCCGATGTTATAGGCTTCCACAGTCTGCATGGCGGGCGAAACTCCGGCAGCCGCCGGCAGGGGCCCAACCGTAGTCGCTACCAGCCGTAGCGTCGGAGCAGCCTGTGAAATGGATCCAAAAAGAAAGAAAACGGAAGCAAAATAGCAGGATTTCAAACCCACTCGAGAGCACCCTTTTTAAAAGCCCAGATGTAGCCAACCACCAGAATGGCGAGGAATACAGCTACCTCGGCCACACCGAACCAGCCCAGCGAGTGGTACCGGACCGCCCACGGGAACAGGAAAATGGTTTCCACATCGAAGATGACGAACAGGATGGCGATGATATAAAAACGGACGGTATAGCGGCCGCGCGAGTCCGATGCCGCCTTGATTCCGCACTCGTAGGCTTCCAGCTTCTCCAGAAATGGAGCCGACGGCCGGATCAGTTTGGCAAGCAGGATAGTGGCCACCGGAAACAGGATGGCAATGGCTAAGAAAATGAGAATCGGGATATACCCGCTCGGCATTGACTCACTATAACTCACGGTGCGATTTGCCACAACGTGCGCGAAATCGGGCGGTATCCGCGCGAGAATGGGGGTGGCGCGATGACCGAACCACGCACGATCTACACGGACCTTTTGCAGCAGCGGCGCACGGATATCAGCGCGCGCGAGGAGCGGCACAAGGCGCTGGGCTACGGCCGGCTGGCGACGGTAGCGGCGGCGGTGGCGATTGTCTGGCAGGCGCTGGGCGGACGGATTTCGATCGCCTGGGTGATGATTCCGTTGGTGGCGTTCGTGGTGCTGATGGTGATCCACGACCGGCTGCTCGAAGTGCTGGAGCGGAGGCGGCGCGCGGAACGATTTTTCGAACGAGCACTGGGGCGGCTGGACGGGCGCTGGGCGGGGAACGGGGAAACGGGCGAGCGCTACATAGATCCGGCGCACCTGTACGGTCAGGACTTGGACATTTTCGGCAAGGCGTCGCTGTTCGAACTGCTGTGCACGGCGCGGACGCACATCGGGGAGGACACGCTGGCGCGCTGGCTGCTACAGGCCGCGCCACCCGCGGCGGTGCGCGAGCGGCAGCAGGCGGTGGAGGAACTGCGCGGGCGGGTGGACCTGCGCGAGGATTTGGCGGTAGTGGCGGAACAGGCGCGCACAGGGGTGGACCCGGTGTCGCTGGCGGCCTGGGGCGAGGCGCCGGCCGAACTGCAATCGGCCGGCTACGGCGCGCTCCTTTGGCTGCTCACGGTGCTGGGGGCGCTGGCCTTCGTAGCGATGTGGGCTTGGGGCTTCGCCGCGGCGGGCCTGCTGGACGTGCCCGAATGGCAGGCGCTCGCCCTGCGCGACGGATTCCTGCTGGTGCTGGTGGGAAACGTGCTGTTCCTCTATCTGCGGCGGCAGCCGGTGAACCGCGTGGTGGGCATGGTGGAAGAGGCCGCGCATGAACTGGCGCTGCTCTCGGAGATTCTGGTGCGTCTGGAACAGGAGCGCTTCACTTCGCCCCTGCTGGCCGGACTGCGCGCCGGCCTGGATTCTGAGGGTGATCCGCCGTCGCGGCGGCTGAACCGGCTGAAGCGCCTGAAGGAACACCTGGATTCGCGCGATAACGTGTTCGTGCGCATCCTGGAGCCGTTTATCCTGTGGACTCCGCACCTGGCCGTGCGGGTGGAAGAATGGCGGCGGCACTCGGGGCCGGCGGTGCGGCGCTGGTTGAAGGCAACCGGGGAGATGGAAGCGCTCTGCTCGCTGTCTTCGCACGCCTTCGAGCACCCCGGCGACCCCTTCCCGGAGCTAATCGAAGGCGGGCCCCGTTTGCAGGCGGAGGCCATCGGCCACCCACTGCTACCCGAGGATCGGGTGGTGCGCAACGATATCGCCATCGGGCAGGGGCTGAACGTGATGGTGGTGAGCGGGTCCAACATGTCGGGCAAAAGCACGCTGCTGCGCACGCTGGGGATCAACGCGGTGCTGGCGCAGGCGGGCGCCACCGTGCGGGCGCGGGCCCTGCGGCTTTCGCCGCTCGTGATCGGCGCTTCAATCCGGGTGACGGATTCGCTTCAGGGCGGAGTTTCCCGGTTTTACGCCGAAATTCTCCGCCTCCGCCAGATACTGGACGCCGCAAACGGAAGCATGCCGGTGTTCTTCCTGATCGACGAGTTTCTTCACGGCACAAACTCCCATGACCGGCGCATCGGCGCGGAGGCGCTGGTACGCGGGCTGGTGGAACGGGGCGCCATGGGGCTGATCACGACGCACGACCTGGCCCTCGCCGAGATCGTGGATTCGCTTAGCGGGCACGCGGCCAACGTTCATTTCGAAGACCGGATCGAAAACGGGCAGATCCTGTTCGACTATGTCATGCGGCCGGGCGTGGTGCGGAGGAGCAACGCCATCGAGCTGATGCGCTCGGTAGGGCTGGAGATTTGACGGCAGGGGACATCCGCGGCCTGGCGCGTGAGTGCGGGTTCGAACTCGCCGGGGTGGCGCGGGCGGCGCCGGTTCCGGAAGCGGAGTGGTACCGGAAGTGGGTAGCGGCGGGGTATGCGGGGGAGATGCGCTATCTCACCGACTACCGCGCGGCGCTGCGGGAGGATCCGCGGCGGCTGCTCGCTTCCGCACGGTCGGTGGTGTGCTGCGGCAGGCTGTACCAGACGCCGTGGCCGTGGTCCACGCGCTTCAGCGACGCCGAACGCGGCTGGATTTCGCGCTACGCGTGGGGCGGCGATTACCACGACGAGATGCGGAGCGGCCTCGACCGGCTGGAGGCACGGATCCGTGAACGGGCGGGGACGGAGATGGAAGCGAAGATCTGCGTGGATACGGCTCCGCTGCTGGAGCGTAGTTACGCGCGGATGGCGGGGCTGGGGTGGATCGGTAAAAATACCTGTCTGATCCACCAGGGGATGGGCTCGTGGTTTTTTCTGGGTGAGATTTTGATCTCGCTCGAGATCGCGCCCGATTCCCCGCCCCCGGACCGCTGCGGCACCTGCACGCGCTGCATCGACGCCTGCCCGACCGCGGCCATCGTGCCCGCGCCGTCCGGCTACACGGTGGACTCGCGGCGCTGCATCTCCTACTTCACCATCGAACTGCGCGGGTCGATTCCAGAGGAGCACCGGGCGGCCATGGGCGCGAACATTTTCGGCTGCGATATCTGCCAGGATGTGTGCCCGTGGAACCGGCGCGCGCCCTCCACGGAGAATCCGGCGTACCAGCCGCGGGCGTTCGCGCCGCCGCTCGAAAGGCTGGCGGAAATCGGCCCGGAGGAGTTTCGCCGGATGTTCCGCGCTACGCCGGTGTCGCGCGCGCGGTACTCCGGATTTCTGCGCAACGTGGCGGTGGCCATGGGGAACAGCGGGCTGCCGCAGTTTCGCGAGCCGCTGGAACGGCTGGCCGCTTCCGACGACGAAACCGTGGCCGCCCATGCCCGCTGGGCGCTCGCAGCCGTTACGATGAAAGTGTGAGGGCTTCCCTGCCGCTGGCGCTGCTGGCCGCGCTTTCCCCGTTGTTGGGCGCCGACACGCCGGTGGACCGCGCGTTCGACCATTTCTACAATCTCGAATACCCGGAGGCCATCCGGCTCTTCGAGGAGGCCATCGCGCGCAAACCCGGGGATCCGGCGCTGCACAACCACCTGGCGCAAACGCTGGTGTTTCAGGAGATGTTCCGAAACGGGGCGCTCGAAAGCGAACTGGTCAACGGCAACAATTCCTTTTTGCGGAGGCCCAAGCTGAATCCGTCGCCGGAGACCGAACAGCGGTTCCTGGGCGAGGTGGATCGGGCGCTGGCGCTGGCCGGCGAGCGGCTGAAGAAGGATCCCGACGACACGGCCGCACTGTACGCCGAGGGAATCTCGTACGGGCTGCGGTCCAACTATTTCTGGGTGGTGAAGAAATCCTGGCGGGATTCGCTCCGCGACGCGACCGAAGCGCGCAAGGCGCACAACCGGGTGGCCGAACTCGAGCCGGACAATGTGGATGCCCGGCTGGTGCAGGGACTGCACGATTACGTGGTGGGAAGCCTGCCTTGGCACTACCGTCTGCTGGGGTTCCTGGTCGGCTTTCGCGGCGACAAGGAGCGCGGGATCCGCACGGTGCAGGAAGTGGCGGCGAAGGGCAACGTCAACAAAGTGGACGCGCAGATTCTGCTTTGCGCGTTATACCGGCGGGAGAACCGCCCGCTCGAAGCCGTCCCCCTGGTGCAGCAATTAATCCGGCGATTTCCGCGTAATTACCTGCTGTATCTGGAACTTGCGCAGATGTACAGCATGGGTGGGGACGGTGAGCACGGACTGGAAGCGCTGGCCGAACTGGAGCGGTTGAAGAAGCGGCACGCTGCGGGGCTGGACCGGGTTCCGTGGGAAAAGATCTACTACCAGCGGGGGAGCATTCAGTTCTGGTACAACGATCTCCCCTCGGCGCTCGAAAACATGAAGCGGGTGACCGCGATGGCCGAAGATATCGACCTGAACACAGGGGTCAACGGGTTTCTGCGACTGGGCCAGATCTACGATCTGACCCATCGCCGCGAGCTGGCGGTGGAGGCGTACCGGAAAGCGGTCGCGTATGCGCCCCAGGCGGAAGCCGCCCAGGAATGCCGCAAGTACCTTTCGACGCCGTACCGCAGGAAATAATTCCGCAACGCTATTCGATCATTACTTTAACGGGCTGCTCGATGTACTTGGCGTCCTTGCCGGAGGTGAGCACCATCAGGGCGAGCCTTCCGGTGGCCTTGTCGGGGATTTTAAATTTGATCGAGGTGGCCGTCTGTTCGGTTACTTCGCAGGGGATATCGTTCTTGCCGTCGGTCAGAAACACCTTCTCCACCAGATCCTTCTGGAGGTTCTCCCCGGTTATGGCGATGACATCCCCGATTTTGCCGTTGGCCGGTTCCACGGTGGTCATGCGTGGCATCGCCTGCTGGCCGAGAGCCCCGAAACTGACCGTCAGGAGAAGCGCGATCACAAAAGACAGTTTCATCTGAATTTTAAACCTTCGACTCAATGCTATGTCCATTACGTTGAAAATTCAAGGGCGGTGTCGAAAATACCTCCAGTGAATTTGGGCATTGAGAGGCGCAAATCCCGTGGCGTATGATCGACCCTATGGCTTCGACCGCTGAAGCACGCGTTCTGCTTATGCCGCGAGCGTCCGGGTGGATTTACAAACCCTCCTGGGACCTGACCCTGATTATCGGCAGCGCCATTCTTGTGCCGATGCCGTTTTTACTGGCGATCGGGGCGCAGGCAACCGGCTGGTTCAGCCAGTCGCAGGCCATCGACCTGGTAAACATCATGGTGGCCGCGCTGATCGGCGGACCGCACCTGTTCTCCACGGTTACGTACACGTTTTTGGACGGGAAATTCCGGGCGCGGCACCCCTGGTACTCGTCGCTGGCCCTGCTGCTGCCCGTGGTGGTGGTGCTGCTGGGCGTGTACCAATACCGGTTGCTGGTGACCTTGTTTTTCACCTGGCGGGGGGAGGTGCAGAGCGGGTTTGTGCAGGGACTGGTGCGCCGGGGCAGCATGGCGGCGTACTATTCGGTGTTCGCGGCGGCGACAGGCCTGATGGTTCTGGTGACGGTGGCGGTCCGGCGGCTAACTACGCTTTCACCCGACCAAAGCTACTTCATCGTGGTGCTGAGCGTGCTGCTGATGCACTACTACTTCGACCATTTCCTGTTCTCGCAGCCGGAGTTGCTGGAGTAGGGGCGGTTACTTCACGATCTCCTTGACGATTTCGCCGCGAACTTCGGTCAGGCGCTCTTTGCGGCCCAGGTACATATAGCTGAGGGCGTCCTGGTCGAGGCCCATCTGGTAGAGCAGGGTGGCGTGGAGGTCGCGGAAGTGGACCGGCTTCTCCACCGCCTTGAGGCCGATGGCGTCGGTAGCTCCGTACACCGTGCCGCCCTTGAAGCCTCCGCCCGCCACCCACATGCTGAAACCGGTGTTGTGGTGGTCGCGCCCGTTTCCCTTTTCCGATTCGGGCGAGCGGCCGAACTCGCCGCCCCACAACACGATGGTGGAATCGAGCAGGCCCCGCTGTTTGAGATCTTTGATGAGGGCGGCCACCGGCCTGTCGGTGTAGGAGGCCATTTTGATGTGGTTGGATTCGATGTTCGAGTGGGCGTCCCACTCGGTATCCGCCGCGCCTCCGCCGGAAACGACACACACGAAGCGCACGCCCTTTTCGACCATGCGCCGGGCCAGCAGGCAGCGGCGGCCGTAGTCGTCGGTGGCCGGATCGCCCACGCCGTAGAGGTCCAGCGTCTCTTTGGATTCCTTGGTCAGGTCGAACACCTCGGGCGCTTCGGTCTGCATTTTGAAGGCGGTATCGTAGGCCGAAATGCGGGCGGCGAATTCGGGATCCTCGCCGGGCAGGTTGGCTTCGTTCAGTGCACGGATGAGGTTCACCGTCTGCCGCCGTTCGTCGAGCGACACACCCTTGGGCAGGTCCAGGTTGAGCACCGGCTTGCTGCCCGGCCGCAGCAAGGTGGGCTGGAACACGGAAGGCAGGAAGCCTCGGTTGTACATGGGCAGCCCGGCCTCCTGGGCGCCGTGCGGATCGGGCATCACCACGTAGGCCGGGAGCGACTCGGATTCCGAGCCGAGGCCGTAGACGACCCAGCTTCCCATGGCCGGAAAGCCCGGGATCACGCGGCCGCTCATCATCTGGTATTGCGCGGCGGAGTGGACCACCATGTCGCCGTGCATGGAACGGATGACGCACAGGTCGTCCACGATCTCTGCCTGGTGCGGAAACAGGTCCGACACCTCGATCCCCGAACTGCCGTACTTTTTGAAGGTGCGCTTGCTGCCGAGCAGGCGGGAGGAGGAGTTGACGTTCTGGTACTTGACGTCGCCGAATTCGGCGGGGCGGGTCTGCCCGTCGAGACGGTTGAGGAGCGGTTTGGGATCGAAGGTTTCAAGGTGGGAGGGGCCGCCGGCCATGTAGACGAAGATGAAGGCCTTGGCCGGGGCGTGGTCCGGCATGTGCGGCGGCTTGGGCGCGAGGGGGTTGTAGCGCGCGGCCGCGGCCTGCTGACCGGCCATCATGGAGGCGAAGGCCAGCGATCCGGCTCCACAAAAACACTGGCCGAGAAACTCGCGGCGGTTGCGGGCGTAGCGGATGTGTTCGGGCATGGCTAATTCACGTAGAGAAAAGCGTTCAGGTTAAAGACGGCCAGGGCAAACTCCTTGACCCGGGCGGGATCGTCGGGAGCGGCGGCCAGGAACTGCCCGGCCAGCCGCTTTTCGGAGGCTGTGGGGAGGCGCCCGGCGGCCAGCCTCCAGGCATAGTCGATACGTTCGGCCGCGGTATGCCGTTCTTTCAGCAGGCGCGCGGCGAAGGCGGCGGCCAGCTCGTTGGAAGTCTGACCGTTCAGCAGTTCGAGCGCCTGCGGGGCGTGCGTCGATTGCTCGCGCCGGGCGCAGGAGAGCAGGGTGTCGGGGGCGTCGAAGACTTCCATCAGCGGAAGCCGGAGGTTGCGCTTGTAGATCATGTAGAGGGTGCGGCGGTCGTACTCGGCGGGGTCGCGGGTCGGAACCCAATACTGCGGGCGCTTGAGCATGAGCACCATGTCCGGGTCGATGGGCACCATCACGCTGGCGCCGCCGGGCTTCAGATTCAGCTTTCCGGCCACGGCCAGCATGGAATCGCGAAGCTCCTCGGCTTCGAGGCGGCGGTGCGTGAACTTCCACAGCAGCGCATTATCGGCATCTTTTTCCATGGCGATCTTCTCGATGGGCGAGAGGCTCGACTGGCGGTAGGCGCTCGAGAGCAGGATCAGGCGGTGGATCGGTTTCATTTTCCAGCCGCCGGCGATGAACCGGTTGGCCAGCCAGTCCAGCAACTCGGGGTGGGAGGGGCGCACGCCCATGCGGCCGAAGTCGTTGGCGGTGGCCACCAGGCCGCGTCCGAAGTGGTACTGCCAGATGCGGTTGACCATGACGCGCGCGGTGAGCGGGTTAGCCGGATCGACGATGGATTCAGCCAGCTTGCGCCGCGGTTGGGCGGTATCGAGGGGCTCTTCGGGAGTGCCGTCGGGCAGCAGGATGCCGAGCGGGCGAACGCCGACGCCGTCGCCTTTGGCGAGGTAATCGCCGCGCGTCAGAAGGTGAATCGGCGTGGGCTGTTCAGGGTCGTCCTGCACGGCGTAGATGGAGGAAAGCGGCTCGGGCATGGACTCGTCCAGCTTCTCGATTTCCGCTTCGAGCTGGGGCTTCTGCCCGTCGGGGGCGCGGCGCAGTTGGGCCTGCATCTGACGGATCTTCTGCTGGATGGGATCGGCCTTGGCTTTCCAGGCGGCCTGTTCCTCCGGGGTGGCCATGACGATGTCGCTCGCTCCGGTTTGGGCGAAGTGAGCCTGGAGGCGGTAATAGTCGGACTGCCGAATGGGATCGAACTTGTGATCGTGGCAACGCGCGCACCCCACGGTGACTCCCAGAAGCGCGGCGCCGACGATGTTGGTCATTTCGGTGAGGACTTCGTTGCGCGAGCTGGCTACATCCTGGTTGCCGGCGTTCTTGCGCAGCGGGCCCAAACGGTTGAAGCCGCTGGCAATGAGCAGCGTCTCGTTTTTCGGGTCGATCTCATCGCCGGCGAGCTGTTCGAGGACGAACTGGCTATAGGGCTTGTCGTCGTTGAAGCTGCGCACCACGTAGTCGCGGTAGCGGTAGGCGTCGGGGCGGTGCGTGTCGTACTCGTAGCCGTCGGATTCGGCGAAGCGCACCACGTCCAACCAGTGCCGGCCCCACTGTTCGCCGTAGTGGGGCGATTCGAGCAGGCGATCGACCACCTTTTCCCAGGCATTGGGGGCGCGGTCCCGCAGGAAGGCCTCGATCTCATCGGGAGTGGGCGGAAGGCCGGTCAGGTCGTAGGTGACGCGGCGGATCAGGGTAGCGCGATCGGCGGGCGGCGCGGGCGTGAGTCCGGCTTTTTTGAGCTGCTCCAGAATGAAGGCGTCCACCGGCGATTGCACCCAGGCCTTGTCGGCGGCGAGGGTGAATTTCGGAGGCGGGGTGTCTTTACGGGGTTGGAACGCCCAGTGGCGCCGTTCCGCAGCAGTATAGACGCCGAGCGGCGCGACCGCCGGACCGGCGGCAAACACCGTCGCGGCCGCAAGCAGAGACGCAACGATTCTTTTCATTCCCCTCCCCTCGAGAGTATGAATGCCTCTGATTCTATATCGGATGGGACGGTTCCTGGGGGTGCTCCTTGAAAGAGTTGGGCCGGCTTCAACGGGAAGCGGCTGCCAGTCGCTACACCGATCTTTCCCGGGCTTGCCGGAATTTGTGCCGCAGTTCGGTTGCACCCACTGCGAGCACGGCGGCCACCGCCAGCCAACTCATCCATCTCGTGACCCGCAACTCCCACCCGCCGTCGTAGTCCATCCGGATCTCGCAGTCACCCGCGCAGCCCGTGCGGAACCACATCAAGCCCAGCCCGTCTTTCTCCACCCCGACTCTCCGTCCTCCGGCATTAGCATGCCAGCCGGGATGGTACGACACCTGGACCGACAGCGCCTGACCGGCCATGATCCTGGTGTGGATGCGAATCCGGTTGGGCCCGTCCCACGCGAACTGCGTCCGCGGCAGCGATTCGTCATCCAATGCCGATACGTACCTGCGCACGTCCGGCAGGTCTTCCTCGTACTTTGGCGTGCGCCGGACGAGCGCGCCTTCCGGGATTACATGAGCCAAGCCGTTCTCCCGGAGCGGCACCCGGCAGATCACCACGCCGTCCTCCTTCCACAGTGCCGGGAGAATCGCCTCGAGCTTCTCGGGAGTAGTGTAGGGATGCCAATACTCCTTGCTCTGTTTTTCACTGATCGCGACCGCCCCGGTTCCGTACGCCTTCAACCACATCAGCGCCACCTGAGGGTCGTCGTTCCAGTAAATCGACTCCTTCGCCGTGCGCTGCACCGGGTTAGCGGACATCGTGAACGACCCTCCGGCAAACTGCGGGACGTTTGTGAACGCATTCGCCCATTGCCCAATCGAGCCGGGCAGGAACACGCGGATTCCGGGCAGATTTCGCTCGCTCCAGACCGACGCCTTGTATTCCACGGTCCGGGTGAGTTCCTGAGTCGCCAGGAACCGTTTGGCGTCTTTGCGATAGTGTACGGTCTGTTGCACGGCCAGCGTGAGAAGCAGAAAGATTGTCGCTCGTTGTACCCGCCGCGGAGTGCTATCGAACCAGCGGCGCAACGAGAAGACCACGGCGACCGACATCGCGAGTTCCATTTCCATCCAGTAACGCCCCGGCTGCGGGAGAAGATGGCGATGGAGCACGATGTCCATCATCGGCATCATGGTCGTCACATATCCGAACTGCACGAAGAACTGAAGTACCGGATCGGGCTTCCATCGCCTCAGGAGTCCCCATAGGATCGTCCACCCCAGCACCAATACCGCGAGGGCTGTCCACGACTGCAGGGTCCAGCGCTCCGCCTCGGTGGCCGTGGCGCTGGCTTTTCGGATAGCGCTCATCAGCGAGGGAGACAGATAAGGACCAGCGACGGCCCATCCCCACACGCCCAGGGCGGCAATCAGAACGGCGTTCCCCGCCCACTGTTGGCGCCGAGTTGAGAGCAGCAGGCAAACGGCGGCCATCACGATCATGACGGGGCCAAACGCGCTGGCAAGCGCCTGGGCGCCAATCGACAATGCCGCGGCAGCGTAATAGATCCTGCGCCGCGTCTGGATCGAGCGCGCCAAAAACAGAATCGTCAAGGGCAATAGCGTTACGGCGGCGAAGTGGGGCGTCTCATCCCAGGCGCTCACAAGGAACAACCGCCGCGCGTCCCAGATCTTCGTCAGCCCGAACTCGGTATCGGGCACGATGATCTGTGTGATCGCCACCAGCGAGTACACCAGCGCGGCGATGAAGCTGGTCCACACCGCCCTCGTCAGCCGCCATGCCATCAAAAACAGAATTAGCGGCGCCACACAGTAGAGCAGCCCCATGACGCCGTGGAACGCAATGTTATGCGAGACCCGTCCGACGGCGCTCCACGCCGCTGCCAACGCCGGGACTAGCGGCGCATACGTATATTCGAAAGGACCTCCCAAGTCCCAAAAAGGCCACCACGTGGCATGAAACCAACTGCTCGATGCCGCTTTCGCCAGCCCGATCCACGACCCCTGCATCGAGTTCATCTGCGTCGTAGGCGTGAAGAACATCTCACGGCAGATATAGAAGTTGATCCACAGCAGAACCAATGCGCAGGCGCAGGCGCTCAGGTTCTCACGAACGCGAGGTCCGCGAGCATTCGCCTGTACGGTGTTCTCCGTTATTCCCGTTACGGTGTATTCCATTGGGGTGGTTGTTCCGATTGATTCATAGCGAGCTGTGGTGGCGCGTTTTATGGCAGGGGTCACTTGCGGCCCCTTGCTTCCTCGCCATGGCACTGATCCGATTGTAAATCACTGAAAATCTGGACCACCACCGTTTCCAATGATCACCACATCCACGCAGGGTACGCGGGCAATGTCGTAGCCGTTGGCCACGCCGGTGGGCGATTCGATCATGATCACCACCAGCATGTTGGGAATGCCCGGAACTCCGTTGAAAGTCGCGACTCCCGCGTAACCCACTCTACGACGCCTTTTTCCGTTTGACAATCTCCTCGCGAACCGGAGTAAGAGCTTCTAATTCTCTGATTAGGTGCGGAATCTGTTTGTATCCCTGGACCCTTCGAAATTGCTTCTCTGCGACCAGGAGTCCCGACCCGACCCAGCGTTCGCGCTGATCACCGCCGTGCCACCGTTTCACGTTCCGGCAAACGTTCTCGACAATCGAGAACGCTGACTCAATCACGTTGGTGCTGGCCATGGTCTTGCGAAGTTGCATCGGAAGGCGAAGGCGATGTACAGTAAGCGTCTCCTCCATCCCTTCTCCCAGACTCCGCGCCGCGCTCGGATTGAGATCCATCAGTTCTCGATGTAGAGCGTTCAGCGCTTGCTTGGCGGCGGCGTAATCTTCCAGCGCGTAGGCCGCGTTTAGTTTCTTCGCCACCCCGGATTTCTGTTCATCTGTCAAATGATCCAGTACGTTCCTCCGCTTGTGGACCTGACAGCGTTGGATCGCCGCCGACTCGCCGGCGTACTTCTTCACCGCCGCCGTCAACGCCTTGCCCCCATCCAGAACGTACAATCGCGGTTGGCTGAAATCGAGCCCGCGCTCCACCAGATCGCCCAGTAACTCCCCCACCACGGTCGCGTTTTCTGTCGCTCCTTGCCGGATGCCCAAGATTGTTTTGCGCCCGTCTTCACCGATGCCCAACGCAGCCACCATCTGCTGTCCCTCGAACGGCGTTGCGTCAATGAGCAACGCGCAGAGCCGCGTTTTGTCCAGCCGCCGCTCCATCATTGTTTTGAGCTTCGCCCGGCTCGCTTCAATGAAGTGGTCGCTGACCGCGCTCTTCTCCAGTCCGTAAGCCTCGGTGAACTCTCGAACCGCCTGGCCGTATTTCCGCGTGCTCAATCCCAGCATCAACTTCTCCCAGACCGTCTCGGTTAACGGCTCGCCCCGATGAAACATTTCGTAACTACCTAATCGGACCTCCTTATCCTCAGTGGTTCGAACACGCGGGCGCTGGATGGGAACCTTCTGCCCCATCACCACGCAATAGCCGCGTTCGTTCCCCCACCGGCTGGCTGTTCTCTCCGGCTGCCGCTGACTCCGCTCGCCGGCCAGTTCCCGGACCTCCTCCTCCATCAACAGCTCCATCAACTGCAAGCCCGCTTGGCGAATCAGTTCGCCCACGCCCTTGCGCAACCAGCCCACCATCTCGGCCATCGGCAGCACCATCTGCACCGCAGGGTTCCCCTCCGCAGCCATTGCCTCGAACTGTTTGACAGCTCGCTGCGACTCAATTTGGTATGGTTTCTTCATAGCGACTCTCCTTTTTCTCGGCAAAAGAAAATGCTCTTAGCCTATCAAGGCTTCGAGCGGGGAGTCGCTACTTTCTACGATCTACCGGGCATTCCCTGTTGTCACTTGGAGATCGTTGAAGCATATCCGGACGACAAGTACTTGCCGAGTTTTCTTTTGAGGGGCGAGACTAAAGGAGCGGTGTTCCACGCACAGATCGCGACCGATGTCGAAGGGGAAAATATTCGGGTTGTTACAATGTACACCCCCGACGCGGGCGACTGGGACGAGGGGTTCCGAAAGAGGAGGACGAAATGAGGTGCCGAGTTTGCGGCGGGCGACTGGAATCTCGAATCACTGATCTACCCTTTAAGATTGGCGATTCCTCCATCGTGATCTTCAGATCGCTTCCGGTGCTCCAGTGCCGCCAATGCGGTGAAACTGAATTGGAGGAGGCGACGATGTCGCGGGTTGACCAACTCCTGGCTGCCGTGGACGTCTCTGCCGAATTGGAAGTAATCCGGTACGCCGCCTGACTCGAATCCGGGTCATTTTCCGCCGCTCGTCGGTCTGCGCGAAACCTACGAAACTCCGACTAACCATCGCGCAGAGGCTGGCGGAGCGCACGCAACTCGGCGCAAGCCGCCTAGCAGTCCGGGGTGAAAGTCAGAAAACAGTTTTCATGGAGATTGCTTAATCGTAGAATCGCCTTATGGCGATGGGAACGCGCAGGGATCACCAGGAGGAGCTTTGGATTCCGACTTGCACCTTGGCGCGCCCGGCCAGCCATCCCTTTTATGAACGCTTGAATCGGCTCATGGCGGAACACGATTTTGACAGATTCGTGGAGGGGAAATGCCAGCGGTTTTACGCGGCCACTATGGGCCGACCGGGTTTGGCGCCGGGAATCTATTTTCGCCTGCTGCTGGTGGGCTACTTCGAAGGGATCGATAGCGAACGTGGGATTGCGTGGCGGGCGGGAGACTCGCTGTCGATTCGAGAGTTTGTGGGCATACCGTTGGACGAAGGAGCGCCGGACCATACGACGATCTCGCGAACGCGGCGGCTGATCGATGTGGAAACGCATCGGGAAGTATTCGGCTGGGTGTTGGGACTGCTGGCCGATGGCGGGTTGGTGAAGGGGAAGAGAATCGGCATCGACGCGACGACCCTGGAGGCGAATGCGGCGCTGCGGTCGATTGTGCGGCGGGACAATGGCCAGAGTTACGAAGAGTTTCTGAAGGGACTGGCGCAGCAGTCGGGGATCGCGACGCCGACGCGCGAGGATCTGGCGCGGGTGGATCGGAAGCGGAAGAAGAAGGGGTCGAACGACGGATTGGGTGAATCCGCATGATCCGGACGCCCGCATCACCAAAATGAAGGACGGCTGTACGCATCTGGCCCACAAGGCCGAACACGCGGTGGACATGGACACCGGGGCAGTCGTGGCCGTGACCTTGCAGGAAGCGGATTTGGGCGATACCAAAACGGTGAAGGAAACGCTGGCGGAGGCGGGTGCCACGGTGGCCGAACTGATCGAGCGGGAGGCCGACAGCCGGCCGGCGGAGAAGCCACAAGTGAACCTGGGCGGGATCGAGGAAGTAGTGGCGGACAAGGGATATCACAGCGGGCCTGTACTGAAAGAGATGAAAGCGGCTGGCGTGCGCACATATATTCCCGAGAAGAAGCAGGCTGGAAAACGGCATTGGGTGGGGAAAGAAGAGGAGCGGGACATAGTCTACGCGAACCGGCAACGGTTGCAGCGGCCCAAGGGCAAGAGGCTTCTTCGGAAACGCGGCGAATTGATCGAGCGCACCTTCGCCCACTGTTATGAGACCGGTGGCATGCGGCGCACGCACCTGCGAAAGCACCCCAACATCCTCAAGCGGCTACTGATCCATGTGGCGGGAATGAATCTGGGGCTACTGTTGCGCAAGGCATATGGGATTGGGACGCCGAGAGGTCTGCAAGACCTCTCGATCACCCTTCGTTTTCTGGTTGCTTTGATCGCGCAGGCGGATAGTTTCGAAAACGCAATATTCATAGGGTCGGGAGTAACTACGGGGCGCTCGGTAGCGTCCTACTATCATCCCCACCTTTGTGCGAAGTTCAAGCGCTCCGAATCTACAAAACAGACTTCAAACCCGGGCTGCTAGAATGAAATCATGATGGCTTGGCATGTATTCACTTCGCGCCGGGTCGTCCTGTTCGCCGGTTTCGGCGGGTTGCTCGCAATTGTTTCGCTGATGGCGTGGAAAAGCGCCCGGGTGATCTCCGTGATCGAGCCCGAGACGATTCGGCTCCATTCGGCGACGCGCGAGCAGACCCGTTTTCTGGACACCATCCGCTTCGGTTTATCCGAATCGGCAACCGAAATCAGAGACTACCTGCTGGACCGCGACCCCGCCGGAGCCGGCCGGCGGCGCTCCGAATTCCTTCAATTGCAGCGCCAGGTGAACGAAGCAGTGGCGAGGTACGGCCGCGCGCTTCCGGCTGGGGAGGAATCGCTGTGGCAGAGACTGAGGGAAGGGATCGCGGGTTACTGGAGCGCGCTCGAACCCGCCCTCGGATGGGATCCGGCAACACGCCTGGAGCGGGGCGAAACATTCCTCCAGACAGAGGTTTTTCCGCGTCGCCGGGAACTGGTGGCGCTGGCGGCGACGGTGGTGCAGGTGGACGAGCGCAATTTCCGGCGGCACGAACGGGATATCTCCGACCTGTTTGCGCAGTTCCGCAACGAGATGGCGGCATCGGCGATTCTGTCGGTCGTGCTCAGCGTCATTCTGGCGGTGGTCACGGTGCGGAGGATCCTGGACCTGGGCCGCGCCGCCGAGCGTCACCTGGCCGAGGTGGCGCAGGCCCGCGCCGAATTGCAGCGGCTCTCGCAGCGCCTGGTGGGAGCCCAGGAGGAGGAGCGGCGGCTGGTGGCCCGGGAGTTGCACGACGAGGTCGGGCAGGCAATCTCGGCCGTGCTGGTGGAGATCGGCCGTCTGGAAAGCCGGCTGCCGGATGGGCAGGCGGAAAGCCGGGCGGCGCTGGCGAGCGCGCACCAACTGGCGGACCGGGCGGTGGCGCAGGTTCGCGACATGGCGCTTCTGCTGCGCCCGTCCATGCTGGACGACCTAGGGCTGGCGCCCGCGCTGAAGTGGCAGGCGCGGGAGATTGCGCGGCGCTCCGGCATTCAGGTGAAGGTGGCCGCCGAGGAGGCGGCGGACGAACTCCCCGACGAGCACCGCACCTGCATTTACCGGGTGGTGCAGGAGGCGTTGAATAACGCCGCGCGACACGCGCGGGCGACTTCGGTGCGGGTGGATGTCCAGCGCGAGGAAACCCAGGTCCGCGTATCGATCCAGGACGACGGGGCGGGCTTCGATCCGGCTGGAGAACGGGGAATGGGAATTCTGGGAATGGAGGAACGGGTGAAGAACCTGGGCGGCGTCTTTCGAATCGACTCCAAAAAGGGCGGCGGCACGATCGTCTCATTGCTGCTGCCGCTGGGCCCGCGCGCGGCGGAGGCGGTGCGGGTATGAGCCTGGTCCGCATCCTGGTGGCCGACGACCACCCCTTCCTGCGCACCGGGCTGCGGCGTGTGCTCGAGGAACATGCCGAATTCCGGGTGATCGGCGAAGCCGCCGACGGCCGCGAGGCGGTCCGCATGGCCCAACAGGAGAAGCCGGACGTGGCCATCCTGGATGTGGGAATGCCCAATCTCAACGGCATTGAAGCGGCGCGGCAGATCTCGGACAGCGTGCCCGGCGCTTCCATCGTCGTGTTGAGCATGCACTCGGACGAGTCTTACGTGTTGCGTGCGCTCAAAGCCGGAGCGCGCGCCTACATCCTGAAGGAATCGGCCGAAGCCGACCTGGTGGCAGCGGTGAAGGCGGTGAGCCAGGGTAAGGCGTTCTTCAGCCCCGCGGTCAGCCAGATGCTGCTCAACGATTACATGCGCCAGTTGCGCGAGCGCGACATCGAGGATACCTACGACCTGCTGACACCGCGGGAGCGCGAGGTGCTGCAACTGATCGCGGAGGGAAAGAGCAACAAGGAGATTGCCAACGTGCTCAACCTGAGCGTCTACACGGTGGAAACGCACCGCGGCAACATGATGGAGAAGCTGAACCTGCACTCGGTTCCGGAACTGATTATCTACGCGGTTCGGAAGGGCGTCATTTCCTGATGGGAACGACGCGTTCGGCATCGAGGGCCTGCCGGCTCCGCCAGTGCGAGATGCCGGCCCCGATCACGCGCGACAGAGTTTCGGCGCTGACGGGCTTCCGCACCACGTCGTAGCCGCCGGCGGCGGTAACCTGCTCCCATAGCTCCCAATCCTCGGTGCCGGTGAGGAGGACCACGCAGGGGTGCGATTGCGTGTGCGCCAGTTCCTGAACGGCGCGCCGCCATTCAATGCCGGGCGCATCCCGGTCGCAGAGAGCGACGGCGATTTCGTAGTCGGCGGCGAGTTTGCGCGCTTCCGCCAGCGTATCGGCGGTGCACACCGACCATGCTGTCGATTGCGTGGGCGCCGCGCCGCTTTTCCCGAATACCAGCACCCTGGGAGCTTCGACGTTCGCCGCCGAGGCGCGTACCTTCCTGCGCGCGGCCGCGATGAGGTTGTTGAGAAACCCGAATCCGATCATTGCAGAACCTCCGTATTCCGCCTGGTTCCGACCTTCAAAATAGCCCTTGCGAGGTGGCCGGGCCATCCCGCCGCGCGGGTAATCCTCCGCCCCGGCAACGGGTAGGCGGGCGCCACGGCGGCGGCTGCCGGATACCATTTCGGGCAGCCGCAGATTCGCCGCACGGGGTTATGGGATGACGAGGCCCTGAGCCGTACCCTGAAATTACATGACAGGCCAAAGGGTCCTGCAAGTTCGATAAGGAGATGATGCGATGAGAATCACAGCCAGTGTTTTGATGGCGGGCCTGGCGCTGGGAATTGCCGGCCTGGCCGCCGTCCCTGCCCGGGCGGACGAATGGAACAAGGAGATCGTTTTCAGCTTCAACCAGCCGGTGGAGATACCCGGCCACGTGCTGGTCCCCGGATCGTATGCATTCAAGGTGGCGGACCTGACGGACCGCAACCTGGTGCAGGTGTTCCGCGAGGGCCGAAACGGCCGGGAACACATTGTGGCCACGCTGTTCACCACGCCGGACTACCGCATGGATGCGACCGGCAAACCGGTGATCCATTTCGAAGAGCGGAAGAGCGATTCGCCCGAAGCCGTGCACAACTGGTTTTACCCCGGCGACCTGATGGGTATGCAGTTTGTGTATCCCCCGTCGCAACGGCTGCACCCGGCCACGTAGTGAGTAAGTGACCAGGCGAGTCGTGCTGTGGGATACGGGGCGGCCAACCCTCTCAGGCCGCCCCGTTCTTACCGCTGGCCCCGGCCGCGACCGCCGCGCCGCCGTTTCCTTCCTCCCCGGGAGACGGCGCGCTGGGCCGCTGAGCGGATGGCCCTTCCCATGGACGGCTGCCGCCTGCCCGAAGACTTTGCCGGCGCGGAGGGTGTCGTCATGGAGCTTGGAGGCTCGGCAGGTCCGTGTTATGGGATATGGGGCGGCCAATCCTCTCAGGGCGTCTTTCTACCGCTGGCCCCGGCCGCGTCCGCCGCGACCGCGGCGGCGGCACCGCGCCCCCCTCTTCCTCACCGGGAGGCGGCGCGCTGGTGTTGACGCCCCTTGCCGCTTGCGGGCGGCTGCCAGCCGTCGTTCGAAGGGCCGTTCTGGAAAAATTTGGCATCCCCGCTGAGCGGGTGGCCCTTGGCATACACGGCTGCCGCCTGGCCGAAGATTTTGCCGGCACGGAGGGTGTCGTCGTGGACCTTTGTGACCAGGGCCTGGTAGCGGTCGTCGGTCTGCGCGAAACCGGAGAAGGATCTCAGGTCGTTGTTTCCGATAATCACCACGTCCACTCCGGGCACGCGAGCGATGTCGTAGGCGTTGGCGACGCCGGTAGGCGATTCGATCATCACCACCACCAGCATATTGTCGTTGAAGGTCTGGCGGTAATTGATGCCGTCGATGCCCCAGATACCGGCCGCCTGGCCGCTGCCGGCGCTGCGGCGGGCAACGGGAGGAAACCGCGCCCATTTCACCGCTTCGCGCGCGCGCTCCACGTCGTCCACGGTGGGAATGATAACCCCGGGGGCGCCGAGGTCGGTGGCATGTTGAATGTGGAATTCCTGGGCGTCCGGCAGGCGGATCATGGGAGTCGCGCCGGCGTGCGGGCACGCCGCGAGCATGGCTTCCACATCCTTAGAATTCGAGGGTGCTGTGCTGCATCTCAAACCAGGTGTAGTCGTAATGTTTGGCTTTCTCGCAGTAGCCGGCGATATCGAATTTGGACTGCGTGAAGCTGAAGACCTGTTTGCCTTCGAGCAGTTTCCGCTTGGCCGTGTTGTAGAGCGGAGGCCCGGGCGGCGCGGCAGGCTGCTGGGCGGAGAGGGAAACGGCGAGGAAGGCGGCCACAGCCAGGCAACCGGCCGCCGCGAAGAAATAACGCATTCTTGACCTTCCTTTCAGACAGGCGCGGTGGAGAGAGTATATCCCACAACGCGGGTCCGCACGTCAGTCGCCGGCCTTCACCCACTCCTCGTTGAAGCGGGCGTGTTTGATGGACTTGCCCTCGGGGACGAAGTAGCTGTAGGAGACGTGGATGGCGCCGTCCTTGGCCTGGATCACGGACGGGTAGTGATACTGGCTGTTGATCTGGCGCGCGGGATTGCCGTCCAGGTGGCGCTTCCATTTCCAGGTGGCGCCCTCGTCGTCGGAAAGGGCGGCTACCAGGGAATAGCGGCCGCTCTCCAGGTCGTTGTAAACGGCGATCCAGTTGCCGCTGGCCAGGCGGACCACCTCGATGCTGGTGCCGGGATTCAGCAGTTCGGAATCCTCGGCCGCGGTCCAGGAGACGCCGTCGTCGCGGGAACGGCTGATCATGGCGCGCTTGGGGGCCGGCCCGTTATCGCGAAGGTACGCCACCAGCGAACCGTCCTTCTTGAGAACGACCGAGGGCTGGATGCCGCCGGCGCCGACAATCGGCTCGCTGCCGTACCAGGTGTAGCCGTGGTCGTCGCTGATGGCCATGATGCCGAACGAGAAGCCGTCGGAATACATGGGCACCAGGATACGGCCGGAGGGCAACTCCAGCGGATGCGTGCGCGTGAACCAGCCCATGCGGGAGAAATACTCGTCCTGCGCGTGCTCGATGAGGCGTCCGGCGGCCGCGGCCAGGGGCCCGCCTCCGGCGGCAACGGGTCCGGCGAACGCCTTGGTCTTTTCCGCGATGTTCTTCGGGATGAGAACGATGTTGTCCTGAAATTCCCAGCGGGGCGGGCCGGAAGCCTGCTGGTAGTCGGTGGAGATGCGGTACTTCATGAGCGCGGTTTCCCAGCGGTGCGCGACGATCAGGGGCCAGAAGAAGAACAGCCGGCGGCGCGAATCGAGAAACAGCACCGGGTTGGTCTCGGGGAAGCCGGGCGTGTCGGCCATGAGGAAGGGCTCGCTCCATGTGCCGGTGGACCGGTTCCAGCGTGCGCCGCGGATCAGGACATCGTCGGCGGTGCGCTCGCCCGAGCCGTGAAACCAGCACACCAACAGGTCGCCGTTGGGCAGTTCGACCAGGGAAGAGGAGTGATTGTGCCAGCTTTCCAGGGGAAAGATCAGCTCCGCCCGGTGCTCGGGAGCGGCGGCATGACAGACGGCGGCAAGCAGAAGGAACGCCAGGATGCGCATAAGGTAGATTTTGACGCGCCGGAGCGATTCCCGCCACAGTTTTTAGCGGAGAGCGTCAGCGCTTGAAGGTTTCCGCCATCCCGCGCCAAGCCTCCTCGTCGCGTCCGAGACTGAGCTGCACGCCGGCGCGAACCAGGGGCATGCGCAGCAAAGCGGGTTCTTTTTCGATGCGCGCGAGCCACTCGGAATCGGTCATTCTGAGGTATTTGAAACCGCCGTCCACGTAGGCCTTGCTTTCCGGATCGAGCAGTTCGGAGAGCCCGAAACGGCTCACGAAGCGTCCGATCTCGGCCGGAGCCATGGGCTTCGACTTCAGGTCCACCAGTTGGACAGGAATCCGCCGCTCCTTGAAGAAGCGCTCGGCGGCGCGGGTCGCCGGCGAGTTCTTCACGCCGAAGATCTGAATGTTGGTCATGGCCCGGCTAGCACGGTTCCGCCTCCGTGCGGGGATTGTAGCGCAATGAGTCGCCTCGGCAAGCCTTCTACCAGCGTAGTTCCGGTAATTAAGCGTAGAAATTTGCAGCACTTCGTGAAATCTTAAGATCTCTTCACCTTTTTAGCTTGAATTTGCGTGAGAAGTGTCACACCATCTCATAAATGGATGGAGGCTGAGGAGAAAGCCTCTGTCGAGTCGTACAGGGATAGTATTTGTTGTTAAGCGAGAGAAGGGTTGACGCGCCCCGGGTGTTGGGAGTCCCGGTGTGCGAAGCAGCTTTTTGCTAAGGGGTGAAAATGAGGTTCTTTCGCTTACTCACCGGTTGTCTCTTTCTGCTGTTGGTGTTGACGCCAGCAGCCAAATCTCAGAGCGTCACTGGACAGATCTCCGGCACGGTTGTGGATCCGGCCGGCTCCGTCGTCGTGGGAGCCCAAGTCCAGTTGAGCAACGATATTTCCCAGCAGGTTCGTGCCTACAGAACCGAGGCCAATGGTTCGTTTTTCTTCACGGGCCTGGTTCCCGGCAGATACAGCATTCGCGTTTCGTCGCCCGGCTTCAAAGGCTATGACCAGAAAGCCATCGTAGTTTCCGCGCAGGAAAGGGTGGACTTGCACGAGGTCAAGCTGGAAGTGGGCGATGTCAGCACCTCGATCAGCGTCGAAGCCAACACGGTGCACGTGGCCACCGACAGTTCGGACCGGTCTGTCGCCATCAACCTGGCGCAGATCGAAGATACGCCGACTCGCGGCCGCAATCCGCTGAACCTGGTGATCACACTACCGGGCGTCCAGACGCTCGCTTCGAACGATGGCCGCGGGTGGTCCGGCGGCGGTATTCCGGGGGTGAACGGCGGCCAGACCGGACAGGTGATTCTGAACCTGGACGGCGCCGCCAGCCAGGACTCCGGAAACCTGAATCCAGGGTACCTTTCGCCGAGCATGGATTCGGTGGGGGAGGTCAAACTGCTGGTGGCCAACTACACCGCCGAGTACGGCGGCCGGACGGGCGGCCAGTTGACGCTTTCCACCAAGGCGGGCACGCCGTCATTCCATGGCAGCGTGTACTACTATCACCGCCATGAAATGTTCAACGCCCAGGAATGGTTCAACAACCGCAACAGCACCCTGACGAACCCGGTGGCCAAGCCGAAGTACCGCTACCAGAATCCGGGCGGCACCATCGGCGGCCCACTGATCATTCCGGGCACCAACTTCAACAAGAGCCGGACCAAGCTGTTCTTCTTCTTCTCGTACGACCGCGTGCGCAATAAAGGCACCATCAACAACACCTTCACGATGCCGTCGGCGCTCGAACGCGCGGGCGATTTCTCGCAGACGGTGCTCACCACCGGCGCGCAAATTCCGATTTTCGATCCCACCAACAACCAGCAGCCGTACCCGGGCAACAAGATCCCGGCCAGCCAGATCAACAAGGCCGGCCTGGCGATGCTGAACCTGTTCCCGATGCCGGCGCCGGAAGGACTCGGCCTGGACCCGACCGGGGGACGCCGCTACAACTTCCGGAACATCCTGCCGCAGTCCCGTCCCAACGAGGACAAGATTCTGCGGCTGGACTACAACCTGAGCAACAAGGTGGTATTGTACGGACGGCTGATCCAGGACTACCAGGCCGTGGATGGCTACTCGGTAACGGTCGGACCTCCGGGCGGCAACTGGGGGCAGTTTCCGGCCAGCTACCACGTGCAGGCCGCGGGCGCTGTCGGAACGTTGGTCTACACCTTCTCTCCCACTCTGATCAACGAGTTCTCCTGGGGCGTCAACCGCGGCAAACAGGGCGTGAACCCGCTGGATGAAGTCGGCTCCAACGCCGTAGGCGGCAACAAGACCTACGAGGACGCGCTGCTGCCGCTCAAGGACTCTGGCGGCAATGCGATCACGCTGCCCCGCATCAACCAGGGGAGCAACATCCTGAACCTGCTGCCGCAGGTCAACTTCGGATTCCCGTCCGGCTTCAGCGCGCAGATTTCGGGCCGTGGAGTGAACGGCGCTCCGGGCTTCTCGCACGACACCCGGTGGCCGTTCGTCGGCACCGACACGGTCCAGACGGTGCAGGATAAGGCGACCTGGGTGAAGGCCGACCACACCCTGAAAGTCGGCCTGTACGTGGAATTGATGTCCCGCAACGTGAGCGTTTATTCGGTGTACAACGCCGCCGGGTCCTACTATTTCGGTTCGGACCGGGCGTCGGCCTTCGACACCGGGTATCCCTACTCCAACGCCCTGATCGGCAGCATTTTCGCCTATGGAGACGACAACAAGAAGCAGGTCAACCACGCGCATTACCAGCAGGTGGAGTGGTTCGCTCAGGACACCTGGAAAGTCACCCGCCGGTTCACGCTGGACTACGGTGTCCGCTTCCACCGCGTCGGCGACCTCTATTCGCAGGGAGCCACGCTGGGATTCTTCGCCAAGGAAGACTACAACGCCAGCAAGGTGGGTCAACTGCTCTTTCCTGCGTGCTCGGTGCAGACCAGCGGCACCTGCCCGTCGGCAAGCCGGATTTCCATCAACCCGGTGACCGGGGTGAAGTTCCCCTACGTGCGTCAAGGGACCTTTGACAACTCCTCCTACAGCGATTCGCCCTACTCGGGCATCCGGCAGTACCAGAGCCACTTCTGGAAGGTTCCGCCGATCCAGGTGGGGCCGCGCGCCGGCTTCGCACTCGACGTGTTCGGGAACGGCAAAACCGCCCTTCGCGGCGGCGCGGCGATTACGGTTGGCCGCAACTGGACGGTGGACGACATCGGCGCTTCCGGCGCCGGTCAGGGACCGATGGCGGCGCCTCCGAATTTCCAGGCGCCCGTCATTCTCTACACCAACTTCGCCAGCCTGGCAGGATCCCAGACCTATTTCACGCCGCAGACGGTTTTAGGGGGATCGCAGGACCAGAAGACCAACACGACCTACAACTGGAGCATCGGCGTGCAGCAGGACTTGGGCAACGGCCTGATCGCCGACATCTCGTATGTCGGCAACGCACGCCGCCACGGCTACGGCCGTCGCTATGACTTCAACGCGGTGCCGCCGTTAACCGTCTGGACCCCGACCACCGGCTTGGTGGCCAAGTACAAGGACCCGACCGGCAGCGGATTCTACTCGACCAACCTTATCCGGGCGATGACGGGGTACGCCGGATACGGGGCGATCAACCTCTGGACCTACGTAGACACCAGTTCGTACAACTCGCTCCAGATGCAGTTGAACCGGCGCACCGGCAATCTGCAATGGAACCTGAACTATACCTGGTCGAAGACGTTGATCTATGACTATAACCAGTGGGTGGACCTCGCGCTGCAGCGCCGCGAGACGAACCGTGCGCACGCCGTGAACTTCAACTTCGGCTACAGCCTTCCCAAGCCGAGCCAGTGGATCCGCAATGTAGTGGTGAAACATGCGCTCGACGATTGGAAGATCAACGGCAACGGCGCCATTTTCAGTGGGACGCCGTTCACCATCGGATGCGGCGCCAGCGGCGCGCCGGCAGGCTTCTGGACCGGGACGCCGACCGGCGGGATCCCGTTCCGCTGCCAGATGGGCAACAACCCACTCCTGCCGGCCGGACAGGTTCCCAAACCGACGGACGATCCGCGCCTTCAGCCTATCGCCTTCAACGCGGCCAACTTCACGCTTCCGGCCATCGATTCGCTGGGCATCGGCAACACACCGCCGGTCCTCTTCCACGGCCCTGGCGCGATCAACCTGGACCTCTCCCTTGCCAAGTTCTTCCAAATTGCGGAAGGTAAGAGCCTGGAAATCCGCGCGGAGTCGTTCAACACACTCAACCACATGAATCCGAACAATCCGAATTCGGGCCTTACCTACACGTATTCGGCGAGCGCTCCCAATTTTAGCGGGGCGCAAACCAATGCCAACTTCGGCGTCGTAAGCGGCACGCAGGTGCAGGCGCGGCGCATGATCCTGTCGGCGCGCATCCGATTCTAGGAGGCGCCGCAGCTTATCCTCCTGTCGCCTGGTGGAGTCTTCGACGACTCCCCAGGCGATTTTTGTCTTCAGGACCCGTTTCACCCCTACAAAGTGTTGAATCCTCCAACGATTTTCATATATTAAGGTCTCTCAACCTTCTTTCTACTTGAATGTTCGCGGAAACGGCATCAGAATGCCAGAGAGGCGAAGGCTGAACAGGGCGACTTCGCCTTAAGAGGTTAGTCGTTAGGGCAAGAGAAATCGGGGCAGGTTTGGCAGCCCGGGCGCCAGAAGGGGCGGTAGTGTGTCCAAGAGAACGCATTGCCCGGGTGAACCAACTACTTCTTTCACAGGGGTGAACAAATGAAGTTTGTTCGAATACTCGTCGGTAGTCTCATTCTGCTGCTGGCTTTGACGCCAGCGGCCTACTCACAAGGCGTAACGGGACAGATATCCGGCACGGTTGTCGATCCGGCCGGCTCCGTCGTCGTCGGGGCCAAAGTCCAACTGACCAATGACATTTCCAAACAAGTCCGCGAATACACGACCGAGGCTAACGGAAGCTTCTTCTACACTGGCATTGTGCCGGGCAGCTATAGCATTCGCGTCTCGTCGCCCGGCTTCAAAGGCTATGACCAGAAGTCGATCGTGGTGTCCGCACAGGAAAGGGTGGACTTGCACGAAGTCAAGCTCGAGGTCGGCGATGTCAGCACCTCGATCAGCGTCGAGGCCAACACGGTACACGTGGCCACGGACAGTTCGGACCGGTCCGTCGCCATCAACCTGTCGCAGATCGAAGATACGCCGACTCGCGGCCGCAATCCTCTGAACGTGGTCATCACTCTGCCGGGCGTGCAGACGCTGGCTTCGAGCGACACACGCGGCTGGTCGGGCGGCGGCATTCCGGCAGTCAACGGCGGCCAGACCGGACAGGTGATTCTCAACCTCGATGGCGCGGCCAGCCAGGATTCCGGAAACCTGAATCCGGGCTACCTTTCGCCCAGCATGGATTCGGTGGGCGAGGTGAAACTGCTGGTTTCCAACTACACCGCCGAATACGGCGGCCGTACCGGCGGCCAGTTGACCCTCACCACCAAGGCAGGAACACCTTCCTTCCATGGCAGCGCCTACTACTACCACCGCCATGAGATGTTCAACGCCCAGGAGTGGTTCAACAACCGCAACAGCACGCCAACCAATCCGGTGCAGAAGCCGAAATACCGCTTCCAGAACCCGGGCGGCACTATCGGCGGCCCACTGATCATTCCGGGCACGAATTTCAACAGGAGCCGCACCAAGCTGTTCTTCTTCTTCTCGGCCGACTTCGTGCGCAACAAAGCCACCGTCAACAACACATACACGATGCCTTCGAAGCTGGAGAGAGCGGGAGACTTCTCGCAGACGGTGCTGGCCAACGCCAATAACACTCAGATTCCCATCTACGATCCCACCAACAACCAGCAGCCGTTTCCGGGCAACAAGATCCCGACCAGCCAGATCAGCAAGGCGGGGCTGGCCATGCTGGACCTTTTCCCGTACCCGGCGCCGGAGGGACTCGGCCTCGACCCCACCGGACGCAGAGGCTACAATTTCCGAATCGTCCTGCCGCAGTCCCGTCCGAATGAGGACAAGATTCTGCGCCTGGACTATAACCTGAGCAACAAGACGGTGTTGTACGGACGGCTGATTCAGGACTACCAAGCGGTGGATGGCTACCAGGTGACCGTAGGCCCCCCCGGCTCGGCGGCCGGCTGGGGCCAGTTCCCGGCCAGCTATCACGTGCAGGCCGCGGGGGCTATCGGCACCTTGGTCTACACTTTCTCCCCCACCCTCATCAACGAGTTCTCCTGGGGCGTCAACCGCGGCAAACAGGGCGTCAACGCGCTGGATCAAGTCGGTTCAACCGCCCCGGGCGGTGTGAAGACGTACGAGGAGGCCCTGCTACCTCTGAAGGATTCGAGCGGCAGTGCGATCACGCTCCCCCGCATCAACCCGGGGAGTAATGTTCTGAACCTTCTGCCACAGGTCAACTTCGGTTTCCCGTCTGGCTTCAGTGCACAATCGAGCGGACAGGGAGTAGCCGCTGCGCCGAGTTTCTCGCATGACCCCCGTTGGCCGTTCGTCGGCACCGACACGGTGCAGACGATCCAGGACAAGGTGACCTGGGTCAAGGGCAATCACACGTTGAAGGGCGGCCTCTATGTCGAATTGATGTCGCGCAACGTCAGCGTGTACTCGGTGTACAACACTGCCGGTTCCTATTACTTCGGCTCAGACCGGTCAAACGCGTTCGACACCGGGTACCCGTACGCCAACGCGTTGGTCGGCAGCATTTTCGCCTACGGTGACGACAACAAGAAGCAGGTGAACCACGCGCATTACCAGCAGGTGGAGTGGTTCATTCAGGACACCTGGAAGGTCAACCGCCGCTTCACTCTCGATCTCGGGTCGCGCTTCCACCACGTCGGCGACCTGTACTCGCAGGGCGCAACGCTGGGGCTCTTCGCCGCGGAAGACTACCAGGCCAGCAAGGTGGGGCAACTGCTCTTCCCGGGGTGTTCCATTCAAACCTCCGGCACCTGCCCAACGGCGAACCGCATCGCTATAAACCCTGTGACCAAGGCGAAATTCCCCTACGTCCGCCAGGGCACTTTTGACAACTCCTCCTATACGGGTTCTCCTTTCTCGGGCATCCGGGAATACCAGAGTCACTTCTGGAAGACCCCGCCCATCCAGGTTGGACCGCGCGCCGGCTTCGCGCTGGACGTTTTCGGAAACGGCAAAACCGCCATTCGCGGAGGCGCAGCGATCACCGTGGGCCGTAACTGGACCGTGGACGATATCGGAGCCGCCGGTGCAGGCCAGGGTCCGATGGCGGCGCCCATGAATTTCCAGGCGCCCGTCATTCTGTACACCAACTTCAACAGCCTGGCTGGATCCGAGACCTATTTCACGCCGCAGACTGTAGTTGGAGGTTCGCAAGACCAAAAGACGAACACCACGTATAACTGGAGCCTCGGCGTGCAGCATGATCTGGGCCACGGCCTGATTGCCGATGTGTCCTATGTCGGCAACGCTCGCCGCCACGGTTACGGACGCCGTGCCGATGTCAATGCCGTGCCGCCGTTCACCGTCTGGAACCCGAAGGACGGTTTAGTGGCCGCATACAAAGATCCCACCGGCAGCGGTTTCTACTCGACCAACCTGGTGCGCGCGTTGACCGGATACGCCGGGTACGGAGCGATCAATATCTGGACTTACGTAGATGTAAGTTCTTACAATTCGCTCCAGATGCAGTTGAACCGTCGCACCGGCGCTTTGCAGTGGAACGTGAACTACACCTGGTCGAAGACGCTGATTTACGACTACAACCAGTGGGTGGAGCGAAGCCTGGAAAGACGTGAAACGAATCGCCGCCACGCGGTCAATTTCAACTTCGGCTACAGCCTGCCCAAACCGAGCCAGTGGATCAACAACGTAGTCGTCAAGCAAGCTCTCGACGGCTGGAAGCTCAACGGCAATGGCGCCATCTACTCCGGCAACCCGTTCACGGTAACTTGCAGTCACAACCGGCGCGCCTGCCGGCTACTGGACCGGCACACCCACCGGCGGGATTCCGTTCCGCTGCCAGATGGGCGACAACCCGTTTCTGCCCGCCGGCCAACTTCCCACGCCGACGGACGATCCGCGCTTACAGCCCTTCGCCCTCAACGCGGCCAACTTCACGCTGCCCGGGATCGATTCGTGGGGCATCGGGAACACGCCGCCGGTCATGTTCTTCGGTCCCGGCGCCATCAACCTGGACCTCTCGCTCGCCAAGTTCTTCAAGATCACGGAGAGCAAGAACCTGGAGATCCGCGCCGAGACGTTCAATACGCTCAATCACATGAATCCCGAACAACCCGAGCACCGGCATCACCCGCAACTTCAATAGCGGGGCGATCACCAGCGCGAACTTCGGTATGGTGACCGGAAGCCAGGTCGGTGCCCGCCGCATGATTCTGTCGGCGCGTTTCCGCTTCTAGGAAATCGCCGGTTTTGTCCTCTTCCCGCCTGGCGGAGCTTCCAAGACTGCGCCAGGCGGTTTTCTGTTTTGGCCACGCCCCCAACCCAGAAATTGTACTTTTCCGTAGGTTTTCCACCGCTAGAACACGAATTCTGGTCCTCTATGAACAGTTTTTGACGTTTTTCCTTGAATACCGGTGCGTAACGATCCAAAATGCGATGAGTGAAGGCGCTGAAGGGCTCCGCCTTCGGGGCACGAAGAGGTTAGCGTTCAGGGAAAAGAGGACTGTCTCGGCCTGGTCTGGCTTCCGCTGGAGAGAAGCGGTGTGTTCCAGGGCCGAAGCCGCCTTCACACAGGGGGGTTATGAAGGTTTTTCGCATTCTCACAGGGTTTCTATTTCTGCTGCTGGCTCTGACGCCGGCGGCCTTCTCACAAGGCGTTACTGGACAGCTCTCCGGCACCGTTGTCGATCCGGCAGGCTCCGTCGTCGTCGGAGCCCAAGTCCAGTTGAGCAACGATATTTCCAAACAAGTTCGCGAATACAGAACCGAGGCCAATGGTTCGTTTTTCTTCACGGGCCTGGTTCCCGGCAGATACAGCATTCGCGTTTCGTCGCCCGGCTTCAAAGGCTATGACCAGAAGGCGATCGTGGTGTCCGCGCAGGAAAGGGTGGACTTGCACGAGGTCAAGCTGGAGGTCGGCGATGTCAGCACCTCGATCAGCGTCGAAGCCAACACGGTGCACGTGGCCACCGACAGTTCGGACCGGTCCGTCGCCATCAACCTGGCGCAGATCGAAGATACGCCGACCCGCGGCCGCAATCCGCTGAACCTGGTCATCACACTACCGGGCGTGCAGACGCTCGCGTCGAGCGACACGCGCGGCTGGTCCGGCGGTGGCATTCCAGCCGTAAACGGCGGCCAGACCGGGCAGGTGATTCTGAACCTGGACGGCGCGGCCAGCCAGGACTCGGGAAATTTGAACCCGGGCTACCTTTCGCCGAGCATGGATTCGGTGGGCGAGGTCAAACTGCTGGTGGCCAACTACACCGCCGAGTACGGCGGACGCACGGGCGGGCAGTTGACGCTTTCCACCAAGTCAGGCACACCGTCGTTCCATGGCAGCGTGTACTACTACCACCGCCATGAAATGTTCAACGCCCAGGAATGGTTCAACAACCGCAACAGCACGCCGACGAACCCGGTGGCCAAGCCGAAGTATCGCTTCCAGAATCCGGGCGGCACCATCGGAGGCCCGCTGATCATTCCGGGCACCAACTTCAACAAGAGCCGGACCAAGCTGTTCTTCTTCTTTTCGTACGACCGGGTGCGCAACAAGGCAACCATCAACAACACCTTCACGATGCCGTCGGCGCTCGAACGCGCGGGCGATTTCTCGCAGACGGTGCTCACTACCGGCGCACAGATTCCGATTTTCGATCCCACCAACAACCAGCAGCCGTACCCGGGCAACAAGATCCCGGCCAGCCAGATCAACAAGGCCGGCCTGGCGATGCTGAACCTGTTCCCGATGCCCGCGCCGGAAGGCCTCAACCTGGACCCCACGGGGCGGAGGCTTTACAACTTCCGGAACATCCTGCCGCAGTCCCGTCCCAACGAGGACAAGATTCTGCGCCTGGATTACAACCTGAGCAACAAGATGGTGTTGTACGGACGGCTCATTCAGGATTACCAGGCCGTGGATGGCTACTCGGTGACTGTCGGACCTCCGGGCGGCAACTGGGGGCAGTTTCCGGCCAGCTATCACGTGCAGTCCGCCGGCGCCATCGGCACGCTGGTTTACACGTTCTCGCCCACGCTCATCAACGAGTTCTCCTGGGGCGTCAACCGCGGCAAACAGGGCGTGAACCCGCTGGATGAAGTCGGCTCCAACGCGGTAGGCGGCACCAAGACTTACGACGATGCCCTGCTGCCGCTCAAGGACTCTGGCGGCAATGCGATCACGCTGCCCCGCATCAACCAGGGGAGCAACATCCTGAACCTGCTGCCGCAGGTCAACTTCGGCTTCCCGTCCGGCTTCAGCGCACAGTCGTCGGGGCAGGGTGTGAACGGCGCTCCGGGCTTCTCGCACGACCCCCGGTGGCCGTTCGTCGGGACCGACACGCTCCAGACCATCCAGGACAAGGTGACCTACGTGAAGGGCGACCACACGCTGAAGGCCGGCCTGTACGTGGAACTGATGTCCCGCAACGTGAGCGTTTACTCGGTGTACAACGCCGCCGGTTCCTACTATTTCGGTTCGGACCGGGCGTCGGCCTTCGACACCGGGTATCCCTACTCGAATGCCCTCATCGGCAGCATTTTCGCCTACGGGGACGACAACAAGAAACAGGTCAACCACGCGCATTACCAGCAGGTGGAGTGGTTCGCTCAAGACACCTGGAAAGTCACCCGCCGGTTCACGCTGGACTACGGCGCCCGCTTCCACCGCGTCGGCGACCTGTACTCGCAGGGAGCCACCCTGGGGCTGTTCGCCAAGGAAGACTACAACGCCAGCGAGGTGGGTCAACTGCTCTTTCCTGCGTGCTCGGTGCAGACCAGCGGCACTTGCCCGACGGCCAACCGGATCTCGATCAACCCGGTGACCGGGGCCACGTTCCCCTACGTTCGGCAGGGGACCTTTGACAACTCCTCCTACAGCGATTCGCCCTACTCGGGCATCCGGCAGTATCAGAGCCACTTCTGGAAGGTTCCGCCGATCCAGGTGGGGCCGCGCGCCGGCTTCGCACTGGACGTTTTCGGAAACGGCAAAACCGCCCTTCGCGGCGGCGCGGCGATTACCGTGGGCCGCAACTGGACGGTGGACGACATCGGCGCTTCCGGCGCCGGTCAGGGACCGATGGCAGCGCCTCCGAATTTCCAGGCGCCTGTCATTCTCTACACCAACTTCGCCAGCCTGGCTGGATCGCAGACCTACTTCACACCGCAGACGGTGCTGGGTGGATCGCAGGACCAGAAGACTAACACGACGTACAACTGGAGCATCGGCGTGCAGCAGGATCTGGGCCACGGCCTGATCGCCGACGTTTCGTATGTCGGCAACGCGCGCCGCCACGGCTACGGGCGCCGGTACGACCTGAATGCCGTGCCGCCGTTCACCGTCTGGAATCCAACCGACGGTCTGGTGGCCAAGTACAAAGATCCCACCAGCAGCGGATTCTACTCGACCAACCTGGTGCGGGCGATGACGGGCTACGCCGGATACGGGGCGATCAACCTCTGGACCTACGTAGACACCAGCTCCTACAACTCGCTCCAGATGCAGTTGAACCGGCGCACCGGCAATCTGCAATGGAACCTGAACTACACCTGGTCGAAGACGCTGGTTTACGACTACAACCAGTGGGTCGACAACTCGCTGGAGCGCCGTGAGACGAACCGCCGTCACGCGGTCAACTTCAACTTCGGCTACAGCCTTCCCAAGCCGAGCCAGTGGATCCACAACGTGGTAGTCAAGCAGGCGCTGGACGACTGGAAGATCAACGGCAACGGCGCCATTTTCAGCGGCAACCCGTTCACCGTCGGCTGCGGTTCTACCGGCGCGCCGGCAGGTTATTGGACCGGGACGCCGACCGGCGGGATCCCGTTCCGCTGCCAGATGGGCGACAACCCGTTCCTGCCCAGCGGTCAGGTTCCGGTCCCGAAGGACGATCCGCGTCTTCAGCCCTTCGCCCTCAATGCCGCCAATTTCACGCTTCCCGGGATCAACTCGTGGGGCATCGGCAATACGCCGCCGGTCCTGTTCTTCGGACCGGGCGCGATCAATCTGGACCTCTCTCTCGCGAAGATCTTCAGGCTGGCTGAAACCAAGAGCCTGGAAGTCCGCGCGGAGTCGTTCAACACGCTCAACCACATGAATCCGAACAACCCGAATTCGAGCCTCACCTACAACTTCAATACCGGTGCTCAGACCAATGCGAGCTTCGGACTGGTGGGCGGAACGCAGGTTGGAGCCCGGCGCATGATTCTGTCGGCGCGCATCCGTTTCTAGGAAAAGCGCCGCCGCCTTGTTTTACCTTCGCCTGGTGGAGTTTTCAAGACTCCACCAGGCGATTTTTGTTTCTCAATGCGAGGCGGGGAGCCGGGTCATGCGCCAGGCGACGGCGGCGAGGCCCACCAGCACCAGTTGGGGCAGGATGGATATCGAAAAGTGCCAGCTGCTCATATCGGCAGTGAGGGGGAAGAAGTGCAGGAGCAGAACAGTGAAGGCGCACGCCAGCGCCGCCAGCAGGCCGAAGCGCAGCAGCCCGAACACGAAGATGAGTATTCCGGCGGCCGTGATCAGCGCGCTGATTAGCGGCGATCTGCTGGTGACCGCGATCAGCGGCGCGGTGACGAGCACAAACAGCGCGGCGGCGGCGTACTGATTCTTGACGAGCAGCTTCAGCAGGAAAACAGCCAGGAACGCGATGAACGTAATCATCACGGCGCCGGAGAGCGCGGACATCAGCACGGCGGCAATGTAGGGTCCGCCCAGGAAGGATTCGAGCAGCACATTGCGTCCGGCCGCCGAGCCGTAGCGGATATCCCAGAGCACGTCGGCCTGGTGGATCAGGAACGCCACGGAGCCGAGACAGAGGCCGATGAGGATATCGCGGCCCACGCGCGCGTCGCGGAACCTTCCGCCCAGCACGCGACTCCACGAGATCAGGATTTCGGGCCAGAAGCGGCGGACAAAAGGCTCGAGCGCGAGGTACACGATCCAGATTGCCGCGGCCTTCAGCAGGCCCCAGGCCACCGCCATGGTGATGAGGCGCAGTTCGTGTTCGGCCGGGACGTGGTGCGCGGCCAGCAGGAACATCAGCAATTCCAGGGTGAAGATCAGGCCGGCGATGCGGGTGGCGCCGCGCACGTCCCCGCGGCCCGCGCTCAGGTGCCGCCGCGCCAGCAGCACTCCGCCCAGGACCACGGCGACCCAAAGCAGCCAGCCGAATATGGACTGAATCTGTTGCGCGCCGGTGGAGGTGACAGGCGTGGTGCGGGCCGGAGCGCTCCACGGCGGGATGATATTGAAGTAGACGATCCTGCCACGCCAGGCGGCCGCATCGACGCGGAGCAGGGCCGCCGACCGGGCCGGGTCCGTGCCCACCCAGGACATGCGCCGATCGAAGGGCGCCGGGGGATTGCGGACCGGCTCGGCGGCATGGAATCGCGAGGGGTCGAGACCTGCACGGCGCAGGAGGGCGTTCCAATCGACGGGCTGGGTCTGCGGACCGTCGCCGGGATCTTCCAGCGGAATGGCATCGAAAGCCAGCAGGCGGCCTTGCGGATCGAGGTTCAAATCCACCGAGCCCGCGCCGTACCGCTGCGGGTCGTAGCCGGCGGCCCAGCCCACCACCATGCCGTCGGGAAAGAAGCGAGTGGCGCTGAGGTAGGCCGGCGCTTCGCGATAGCGCAGGTACATGCCGGTCCAGTTGGCTGCGTCCTTGCCCGCGATTTCGCGCGCCCGCAGATAATTGCGGGAGTAACAGAAGCCGAAAGTGCGGTCGAAGGGGCGGTCGGGATAGCCGAATTCGGCGGCGATTTCGCGTCCCTTGTTGGCCAGCACTTCCGGAGGCAATTCCACCGAGGAAGTCCCGGCGATGGTGGCCCGGGGGCTGACGACCGCCGCCAGAACGAGGAGCACGACAATCGCAGAGACCAGCGCGGCGGCCAGTCCGCGGCTGACACGGACGGCGCCTCCGGACCCGGCCACCAGCTCCGGCGAAGGCGTCTCGCCGGCAGCGAGGGCGGCAGCCAGGGCGTCGCCTCCGGGCAGCGCCGCAACCACGGCCATCGCGGTGGGAGGACGGTGGCGCGGGTCCGGCTCCAGGCACCAGAGGATGGCGCGTTCGGTGGCGGCGTCTATTTCCGGCACGATGCTGGACGGGTTGGGAGGCAGGGACTCGTGCAATCTCCGCAGCTCCGGGATGGTGCCGGCATCGTACAGGCGTTTGCCGGTGAACATTTCGTACAGCAGCACGCCGAGCGAATAGAGGTCGCTCTGCACGGTGGGCTCCTGCCCGGAAAACTGCTCGGGAGCCATGTAGGCCGGGGTGCCGGCAAACCGTCCGGATTCGCGCTCGCGGATGAGCGACGCCAGCCCGAAATCGGAGATCTGCACCTGCCCTTCGGTGTCGATCAGGATGTTGTTGGGTTTGAGGTCGCGGTGAAGCACGCCGCGATTGTGAGCGGCGGCCAGTCCGCCGCAGAGTTTGCGGGCGATCTCGATGCCCTTATCCACGGGCATGCGGCCGATGCGGCGGAGCAGCGAAGAGAGGTCCTCGCCATCCACATATTCCATGGAAAGGAAGGTGTTGTGTTCCCATTCGCCGGCGTCGTAGACGCGGCAGACGTTGGGATGCGAAACCTGGCGCGAAAGCCGGACCTCGTTGTGCAGCCGCTCCAGGGCTTGCGGGTCGTCGGCGGTCCCTTCGGGCAGAACTTTAAGAGCGACTACCTGCGTCAGTTTCATGTCGAAGGCGCAGTACACTTCGCCCATGCCGCCACGGCCGGCCAGGCGGACAATTCGATAGCGGCCGGCCAGCACAGCGCCCGGTTCTAGCCGCGCGACCTCCGCGCTGCCGCCGATGCGCGAACGCAATGGACTGGTGGGCGTGGGGCCCGCCAGGATTGTCTGAGTCGCCAGCGGATCGGATATCGCCCGTCCGCAGAAGCGGCAGAACCGGCCGTCGGACGCAGCCGGTCGACCGCATGCGGCGCAATGAAACATCGCAACCAGCGTAACTCGCTGAGGCGCTCGCTGGAAGGGGTTCCAGCGGGGGGGGGCCCGGCCGATTTCAGAGTTAAGCTGTTTGTCCACTGAAAACCTGATAACCTGTCGTTCAACGCCGGTTGCACGCAGGCGATCTCAGCCGGCCGCCTGGACGGCGAAAGAAGGAGAAAATCCATGAAGAATTCTGCCAAGAATGGACGGCGCTCTTTTTTGAAAGGCGCAGCCGCCGCGCTCGGCGCCGGTTTTTGGGCGGACGAGACCCTCGAGGCGCTCCCGCAAAACGTCAATACCAACTCCAAGCCGTCCGACCTTCGGATTACGGACTTGCGCATCACCACCATCCGGGGGCCGATGGTCAGCCCGCTGATTCGCATCGACACCAACCAGGGTATTTACGGGCTTGGCGAAGTGCGCGACGGCGCCAGCAAAAACTACGCGCTGATGCTGAAGAGCCGCCTGCTGCGCGAAAATCCTTGCAATGTGGACCGCCTGTTCCGCAAGATCAAACAGTTCGGCGGCCACGCCCGGCAGGCCGGCGGCGTCTGTGGCGTGGAAATGGCCCTCTGGGACCTGGCCGGAAAGGCCTACAACGTCCCCGTGTACCAGATGTTGGGCGGCAAGTTCCGGGAAAAGATCCGGATTTACTGCGACACAACGCAGTCGCAGGATCCGAGGGAATTCGCCAAGCGGCTGAAGGAACGGCGCGAGCAGGGCTTCACGTGGATGAAGATGGACCTGGGGGTGGGCTTGGTGTCGCGCACGCCGAATACCGTCACGCAGCCCATGGGAACCAGCATGACGTACGGCGACCCGGTGCCCCACATGTTTACCGGGACCGAGATTACGGACAAGGGCATCGCCATGATGGCGGACTACGTCGCGGCCGTCCGGGAAGACGTGGGTTACGACATCCCGCTCTCGGCAGACCATTTCGGCCATGTGGGCGTGAATAGCTGCATCCGCCTGGGCAAGGCGCTTCAGAAGTATAATCTGTCCTGGCTCGAAGATATGATCCCATGGCAATATCCGGAACTGCTCAAGAAAATCACCGACTCGGTGGACATTCCGATTCTGACCGGGGAAGACATCTACCTCAAGGAGACCTTTATCGATCTGGCACGCAATCACGTGGTGGACATCGTCCAGCCGGATCTGGCCAGTTCCGGAGGCATCCTCGAAACCAAGAAGATCGGCGACGCGTGCCAGGAGCACGGCGTGCCGATGGCGATGCACATGGCAGGTTCGCCGATCTGTTGCATGGCAAACGTGCACTGCGCCGCCGCCACGGAGAATTTCCTGGTCATGGAAAACCACTCGGTGGATGTGCCGTTTTGGGGCGACCTTGTGGACGGAATCGAAAAGCCGATCGTCAACAAGGGATTCATTACCGTGCCGGACAAGCCGGGCCTGGGCATTACCCTGAACGAAGAAGTGGTGAAGCAGCATCTGGCCGAACCGGGATACTTCGAACCGACGCCGCAGTGGAACGTCGATCGAACCAACGATCGTCTGTGGAGCTAACGGGAAGAGAGGAGCGCACGAAATGATTCGGAAGTACGGAATGTTTGCGGCGGCCGCCTTTTTTGCGTCCGTGCTGGCCCCTGTCCCTGCCAAAGCGCAGTTGTGGACATGGACCAAAGACCAGATCGCCGAGTACACGCAGGCGTGGACCGGCGAGCGCCTGCCGGACGGGCGGCCCAAAGTATCCGACAACCTGATCGAGCGGGCCAAGGGTCTCTCGATGGAGGAACTCAACATCAACTGGAACGCTCCGGGGGCTACGGCCGCACCGCCGGCGGCCGCGGGCGGCGGCAGAGGAGGCGGGGGCGGCCTGTCGTACAGCCAGTTCGTCGGCGACTTGCAGCCTCTTCACCCGGGCAAGAAAATGGCCGGCCGCGCCTTCACCGTGTTGTTCATGCCTGCCCGTCCCGACCTGGATTTCGTGGTCAATTCGAAGGCTCGCGCAGCCGGAATCAACACGCTCAACAACCAGTACGCCATTGACATGCTGCAACCGGGCGATGTGCTGGTGGTGGACCTGTTCGGGAAAAAAGAAGGCGGCACGCTGGTTGGCGACAACCTCTTCTACTACGTCATGAGGGCGACGAAAGGCGGGGGAATCGTGATCGACGGGGCTTTCCGCGATCTGGAAGGCATTGCGGACATCGATATGCAGGCGTACTACAGGTCGGTGCACCCGAGCGCGATCTCGGGCGCGTCGCTGGCCGGAATCAACATCCCCGTGCGCATCGGCAACGTAACGGTAATGCCGGGCGACCTGGTGATAGGAGACCGCGAAGGCGTCGCCTTCGTCCCTCCGCAGATGGCCGAGCGGCTCATCGACGCCGGCGATACCGCGCACATCCACGACGAGTGGACGCGCAAGAAGTTCGACGAAAACAAGTACAAATCGAGCGAGATCTACGGTAGCCCGCGGGATCCCGCGCTTCGCAGCGAGTATCAGGAGTATCTGAAGAAGCGGCTTGAAGAGATCCGCAAGAAGTAGAATCCGGTTTGGGGCGGGTTCCCGCCCGCCCCTTTTCGTCCGCGCATCCTCCCGCGCCCGCTTGCTATTCTCAATGCATCATGGAACCCTTCCGGTACCACGTCTTCGTGTGCACGCAGGAGAAGCCCGAAGGCGCCCCGAGTTGCTGCGCGCGCGGTTCGGTCGAAACCCTCGCCGCGCTACGCCGCGAGATTTCCGCCCGCGGCCTCGAGGACGAGGTCCAGGTGACTACCTGCGGCTCGCTCGGGCTGTGCGAAGCCGGCCCGAACATGGTCGTTTATCCCGAGGGCATCTGGTATTCCGGCGTGCTGCCGTCGGACGTCCCGGCCCTGGTGGAGCAGCATTTTCAGCATGGCAAGCCGGTGGAGGGACTGGCCCGCATGGACCCGGCGCAACTGCGCGCGGAGATGCTGGCGAACCGGGAAAAGCGCCTGGCCGCGATGCGCGCGCACGAATTGGCGGGTGCGATCCCCGACGAGTTAAACGCGCAGATCCGAGGCTTCCAGGAAAGCCGGATTATTTTGACCGCGCTCGAGCTCGATGTCTTTTCCGCAGTCGGCCGGGGCGCAAGCGCGGCGACGGTGGCGGGCGCGGGGGGCACGGACGTTCGCGCAACTGAAACGCTGCTCAATGCTCTCGCAGCCATGGGTCTGCTCACGAAGGAAGGGGACCTGTTCCGCAACACGCCGGCGGCTGCCCGCTACTTTTCGGAAGGGTCGCCGGACAACTCGAGGGCCGCCCTGCTGCATGTGGCCAGCCTCTGGAAGACCTGGTCCGGACTGACGGAATCGGTGCGCGCGGGTACGGCTCACGGTCACACGGAGATGGGCGAGCGGCCGCCGGAATGGACGCATGCGTTCATCGCCGCCATGCACCGCAATGCGACCGGTCGCGCCCCGGCGCTAGTGCGGGCGGTGGGCGCCGGGAAGGTGCGGCGGATGCTGGATGTCGGGGGCGGATCGGGCGCGTACTCCATCGCGTTCGCCCAGGCAAATCCCGCGCTCGAGGCGGACATCCTGGACCTGCCCGCGGTGACGGAGATCGCTTCGGATCACATTCGAAAGGCGGGGGTGGAGGCCAGGGTTCGTGCGCGCACGGGCGACCTGCGGAGCGACGAATTGCCGCGAGGCTACGACCTGGTGTTGGTTGCGGCGATCTGCCACATGCTCTCACCGGAAGAGAACCAGGACCTGCTTCACCGCTGTTGGCGGGCGCTGCACCCGGGCGGGCGGGTCGCGATTGTGGATTTCATCCTGGAGCCGGACAAGACCGCACCGAAATCGGCGGCCCTGTTTTCCATTAACATGCTGGTGGGCACGCCCGCGGGGGCAAGCTACAGCGAGCCCGAATACGAGCAGTGGCTGCGCGACGCCGGTTTCGACGAAGTGTACCGGCCGCACCTGCCCGGTACGGCGGGGTTGATCGTGGGCGAGCGCGCCTGAGTGGTGCGAATAATGCCTGTAAGCGCTCCCACGCAGTTACAATGAAGTAAGTACCATGAATCTCGAACAAGTAGCCCGTCGAGCCAAGGTGTCTACCGCAACGGTTTCACGGGTGCTGAACAATGCAAGCGTCGTCAAAACCTCGACCCGTGCTCGCGTGATGCGGGCGATCGAGGAGCTCAAGTACTATCCGAATCTCCACGCGCGCAACCTGGCGGGCGGCAAGAGCAACACCATCGGAGTGATCGTCTCCAATATGGAGAACCCGTTCTTCTTCGATATTTACAAGACGGTCGAGTCGGACGCGCATGCCAGCGGGTACGAGGTGGTGGTGGCCAACACCGACTACAGTCCGAGCCAGCTTGTGACCAGCGTGCGGCTGATGATCGGACGGCGGGTTGCCGGCCTGGCGGCGATCGTGTCGGAGATGGACCCGGAATTGATTGAAGAGCTGACAGGCAGCGAAATGCCCGTGGTCTTCTATGATGTCGGCAGCCCGCGCACCAACATCACCAACATACGGGTGGACTACCGGCGTGGGGTGGAGAAGGTGATCGACTACCTGCACAGCCTGGGACATCGCCGGCTGGGTTTTGTGGGGCACCACGCGGTACTGGGACCGATCAACGAGCGGATGAAGACGCTGGTGGACTCGGTGTCGCGCATCCCTTCACTCGAAGTGCGGACGGCCGCCGACACGGACACGCTGGAAGGGGGCCGGTCCGCCACACGCGCGCTGTTGGCCTCGGGCTACGATCCGACGGCGATTATTTGCGTGAACGACATCATGGCCGTGGGAGCCCTGCGCGAATTGCGGGAACGCGGGCTGCGGGTTCCACAGGACGTATCCGTGACCGGCTTCGATAACGTGAAGCTGTCCGAGTTCTGTTACCCTGCCCTGACCACGGTGCACATCCCGCGCGACCGCATCGGACACATCATCTGCGAACGGCTGGCGCCCCACCCGAACCGGCCGGACTCTCCGGATCGGGAGATTGTGATCGACCCGGAATTCGTGGTGCGCGAATCCACGGGGCCGGCGCGCTGAATCAGCCGCCGTGGCGGCGCTTCCACTCTCTCAAGGCCAGGGCGGCAAGCCCGAGCCCGACGCTCAGCACGGTGCCGGGTTCGGGAACGGGCGTGGGTAGCTCGGACGTTTCGGCTACCAACGGTGAACGCTGAGGATCGGTGGATTCGCTCTCGCCTCCTCCCGCCGCCGCGGATCCGTTCGCGGAATGCCTGGTGCGCACAGCCATGTTGCGAGGATAAAAGAAGGACGGTGTGAATTCCCTTTCGGAACCGCCAGCCATGAGGCGGGCCGATCCACTCCTCGTCGAACGCCCGGGCATGACTGAGCCGGCGGCTTTGGCAACGTCGGCGGGGTCCATCTCCGCAGCGAAATTCTGCACCTCGGGCTCCACCTCCGGTTCGGTTTCGTTCAGTTCGACCTCCGCCGGTTCCACTGCCGCCACCGGTTCCTGGGGATATGGCGATACCTGGTTCCCGCAGCGGGCGCGGGCGTAGAGCACGCCGTCGGTGAGCAACGTTTCGCCGGGCTGCAAAACTACCGGTTTTCGCGTCCAGAAAACCGAACCTCCCTTGCGATACGACACGTAGACGGGCTTGGCGAATGGCGACGGGATGGCGCGCAGCCGATCCGTCCGCAGTTCCGCATAATGCGCGGCGACCACGGGGTCGGCGCGGCGCGCACGATTGAGTTCGGCCGGACTGTAAGCCCCTCCCGGTATCACGGAAAACCGGTAAATGGGCCTACTGCCCGGCCGCCCCCGAGGGGTTGTGCGAGCCTGCTGGTAACGAGACGCCTGCGAATGTGGCAGCCTGCCGGCCAGCCGGCGTCCCACCGCTTGCATGCCGATGCCGGCGGTCACGGCGAGCGCGAGGAAGGCGACGCCCCAGGCGGTTTTGTTGCGGCTCGAATGCCGTCGTCTCCGGTGCTTGCCGTCTATCATCTCTTTTATAGAGTGCGATTTCTAACCAACTGTGGAAAGGTCCAGGGGTACCTCTCCGTGTACCGGTACTTTGATAGGGGTTAAATTCAACAAGAATAAGAACTTATGCTTAATTTGACTAAGTGAAAACCTGAAAGGGTAGAATGGCACCCGAGGCCCGGCAACCGGGCGAATGCACCCGCTACGCGGAAGTTGACCTTGCCGCCAGCGGGTCATACAATACCAAAGATATGCAAGCGATTTCAGACCGTCTTGCCCCGAATGGGAAGGTCTCCGCCTGATGCTACCCTCACTTCTCTTGTTCTTACAGACCGCGCCCAGCCGCCTGGTCTCACTCAATGGCGTCGATATCGCCATCATCGTGATCTACTTCGTGGCCGTCCTGGGCATCGGCTTGTACCTGAAGAGGCAAACCGGAGACCGGCGAGGATTTCTTTCTGGCCGGCCGCGAAATGACGGCCTGGATCGCCGGACTCAGCTTCCTGTCGGCCAATCTCGGCTCGCTGGAATTGATGGGCTGGGCGGCGGCGGCCTATCAATACGGCATTCTGGCGACGCACTGGTATTGGATCGGCGCGATTCCCGGCCATGCTGTTCCTGGGCATCGTGATGATGCCGTTCTACTACATCTCCAAGACGCATTCGGTGCCCGGATACCTGCAACTGCGGTTCGGAGAAGCCGAGCCGGGCGCTTTCCGCCGTTTCGTTCGCCTTCATGACGGTGCTGATGAGCGGCATCAACATGTACTCGATGGCGCTGGTGATGAAGGTGGTGCTGGGCTGGGACATCAACTTCAGCATCTGGGTCTCGTCGCTGACGGTGGCGATCTATGTGGCGCTGGGCGGGCTGCGCTCGGCGATCTTCAACGAGGTGCTTCAGTTCGTGCTGATCTGGGCTGGGCGCGCTGCTGATTCCGATTCTCGGCCTGATCGAGGCCGGCGGCTGGACGCAACTTGACCCAGCAGATCGCCGCGCAACCTGGGGGACACGGCGACTATACGCACTTGCCTGGAGCACTCTCGGCTCGTTCAACGACAACCCGATGGGCATTCACTGGACGGGGATCGTACTTCGGCCTGGGCTGGGTCATCTCGTTCGGCTACTGGACGACGGACTTCCTGGTGGTGCAGCGCGTGCTGGCCGCCAAGGACCTTCGGTCCGCCAAGATGGCCCCGATCATCGGCGCGGCGTTCAAGATGATGGTGCCGTTCATCGTGATTCTTCCCGGCCTCCTGGCGCTCTCCGTGCTTGCCGGTGAAACTGGTGCCGGAGGGCCAGGCGCTCGCCGACCGGCGGCCACAGCTACAACGAGGTCTTGCCGCTCATGCTGGCCCGGTATTTCGGCCCCGGCCTGCTGGGTCTCGGGTATCACGGCGTTGATTGCGGGCTTCATGGCGGGCATGGCGGGCAACGTCAGCGCGTTCGCCACGGTGTGGACCTACGACATCTACCGCGCCTTCATGCAAGCAAGACTGCGGACGACTCGCACTACGTCAGCATGGGCCGCTGGTGCACGATCATGGGCATGCTGGTGAGCATCGGCACGGCCTACCTGGTGATGGAATTCAAGAGCATCATGGACTATGTCCAGGCCCTGTTCAGCTTCTTCATCGCGCCGTTATTCGGCACGGTGCTGCTGGGCATGTTGTGGAAGCGCGCCACGCCGGCCGGCGGCTTCTGGGGGCTGCTCGCCGGAACGGTCTCCTCTATCGCGATGTGGGCGTGGGTGAAGCTGGACCCGGCGGCGCTGGCCGATCGTGGCTCTTTCGCCGAACGCCAAAGACATGGCGGAGAACATGTACCGCGGGCTCTGGAGCTGGACGGTCTGCGTGCTGGTCACCGTGGTGGTCAGCCTGATGACGCGTCCGCTGCCGGAAGCGCGGCTGGTGGGGCTGGTTTACGGGTGCACGGACATGCCCTCGGAAGGCCACCTCTCGCTCTACGAACGGCCGGCGTTCTGGGCCGCGATTATTGCGGTGGTGTTCGTGGTGCTCAATATCATCTTCTGGTAGGCGAAAAATGTCGCACAAACCACAGCAAATTTCAATCTGGTTTTTTATCGGGGTGTTGCTGGCCATTTATGGCGTGATCATCCTGGGATCCGGGATCGATCAATGGATGTCACCCGGCGAACACGAAGTGGTTCTCTCCGACCTTCACGTCGGGGTATGGTGGGGAGCGCTGCTGATCGTGGTCGGCGGCATCTATTCTTTTGCATTCGCACCCAACAGGACTCGAAGATAGGTTGAACAAGAAATGGAAAACGGAATGACATTCGGAGTGATCGTGGGCAACCGGGGGTTCTTCCCGGACCATCTGGCGAAGAGCGGCCGCGAGCAAATGATCGGGACGCTGGAGAAGGCGGGGCATACAGCGATCTGCCTCACGCCGGAACAAAGCAAGCACGGCGCCGTGGAGACGCGCGTGGAAGCCGCGGCGTGCGCCGAACTTTTCAAAGCCAACCGCGACCGCATGGACGGCATCATCGTCACGCTTCCGAATTTCGGCGAGGAGCGCGGCATCGCCGAAGCGCTACGCATGGCGGACCTGCGGGTACCGATCCTGATCCAGGCCACGCCGGACAGTGCCGGCCGCATGACGATCGCCGACCGGCGCGACAGCTTCTGCGGCAAGATGAGCGTCTGTAACAACCTGCAACAGTACCGGATTCCGTACTCGCTCACCGCGCTGCACACGGTGGCGCCCGATTCCCCCGACTTCGCGCGGGACCTGGAGCGCTTTGCCGCGGTTTGCCGCATCGCCAACGGGATGCGGAAACTGCGCATCGGCGCCATCGGCGCGCGGCCGGCGGCCTTCAACACGGTCCGCTACAGCGAGAAACTGCTTGAATCGAACGGCATCTCGGTGGAACCGATCGACCTGTCGGAGATTTTCGGCCGCATCAACCGGTTGACCTGCGACGATACGGATGTGCAGGCGAAGGCCCGCGCCATCCGGCAGTATGTTTCGACGGACGGCATCCCGGACGACGCCATCATGAAGATGTCGATGCTGGGCGTGGTCATCGACCGCTGGATGAAGGACAACGCCCTGGATATCACGGCGATCCAGTGCTGGACGTCCATGGAAGAGTTTTTCGGCGTAGTGCCCTGCACGGTGATGAGCATGATGTCCAACAGCAACCAGTCGAGCGCGTGCGAGGTGGACGTGCCGGGCGTGGTGGGGATGCATGCCCTGCGGCTCGCCTCGGAAACGCCCAGCGCGCTGCTCGACTGGAACAACAACTACGGCGAAAATCCGGACAAGGCCGTCTGCTTCCATTGTTCGAATCTGCCCAAGCACTTCTTCGCGGATGTCCGCATGGATTATCAGGAGATCATCGCCGGAACCGTGGGCAAGCTGAACACCTTCGGCACGTGCGTGGGCCGGGTGAGGCCGTCGGTAATGAGCTTCGCGCGGTTTTCGACCAGCGACCAGACCGGCAAAATCCGCGGGTACGTGGGACAGGGCCGCTTTACCGACGATCCGCTGCAAACGTTCGGGGGCGCGGGAGTGGTGGAGATTCCGCGGCTTCAGGAACTGCTGCAATACATCTGCGAGAACGGATTCGAACACCACGTGGCAGCGAACCTGAGCGAAACCGCGCCGGCCGTGTACGAGGCCGCCACGAAGTATCTGGGCTGGGAGATGCACTACCACCGGTAGGGCCCTGGGGCTCGAGACAAGGCAAACACATGTCCATCGTCGCAGGCGTTGATTTCGGCACCCTGAGCGTGCGCGTGTCCATCGTGGACAGCGCACGCGGAAAGCTCGGCTCGGGCACGGCCGAGTATCCGCTGCATCGCAAACCGGAAGATCCCGATCATGCCACCCAGAGCCACGCGGACCACATGCGAGCATTGGTGGAGGCCACGTCGAAGGCGCTGACCGAGGCCGGGGTAAGGGGCGAAGCCGTGGAGGCGATCGCCATCGACACCACCGGCTCGAGCGTGATTCCCGTCGGCGCGGACATGGAGCCGCTCGACGATTATTACCTGTGGTGCGACCATCGCGCGTGGGAAGAGGCCGCGCAAATCACCGCGGCGGCGAACAAATCGAAGCTGGAAGCCATCGACTGGTGCGGCGGCACGTATTCCTCGGAGTGGGGCTGGGCCAAACTGCTGCACTGGCTGCGCCACAATCCGGATAAGCGCGACCGCATGGCCACCGCGCTGGAACACTGCGATATGGCGGCGGCGGTGCTTTGCGGCGTGACGGATCCGGCCCAGGCGCCTCGCAGCGTGTGCGCCATGGGTCACAAGTGGATGTGGAACGCGGCGCTGGGCGGGCTGCCGCCGGAAGAGTTTCTGGTTTCGGTGGATCCGCTGCTCGCCGGAGTTCGGGAAAAACTCGGGGGCGTGTACGCCACCAGCGACCGCGCGGCCGGAAAGCTCTCACCGGAGTGGGCGAAAAAGCTCGGGCTGCGCGCCGGAATCCCGGTACCCACGGGAGCCTTCGACGCGCATTGGGACGCGATCGGCGCCGGGTGCCGAATCGGCGACGTGGTCAACGTGGTGGGCACCTCGACCTGCATCATGGCGATTGCGGACCAGGCCGCGCTGGTGCCCGGGGTATGCGGTGTGGTGCCGGGCTCGATCGACCCGGCGCGCACCGGCGTGGAAGCGGGTTTGTCGGCCACCGGCGATATTTTCGATGCCATCGCGCGGCGCGCGGGCACCTCGGTAGCCGAACTCGCGGGCTCGCTCGGCGGATTCGCGGCCGGCCAGACCGGGCTGCTCCGCATGACGTGGGACAACGGCGACCGCACCGTGCTGGTGAACCCGGAGTTGAGCGGCATCACCCTGGGCTGGCGGCTCACGCATACGGCGCAGGACGAGCTGTTCGCGGCCATCGAGGGCACGGCGTTTCACACGCGCGTGATTCTGGAGCGGATGGAGGAGCACGGCGTCCCGGTTCGCCGGATCATTAACGGCGGCGGGATTCCGCAGCGGAACCAGGTGCTCAACCAGGTTTACGCCAACGTGATGGGCAAACCGATCCTGGTGCCCAAAGGCGATGTGACCAGTCTCGGGTCGGCCATCTTCGCGTTCCTGGCGGCGGGCACGTTCCGCACCGCCGAAGAGGCGCAGGACGCGCTCTGCGCGGATTACGTCACGGTGGCGCCGGAACCCGCCGCGGCTGCGACGTACCAGGAACTCTATCCGCTGTTCCGGAAGTTGTATTTCGGCTTCGGACAGCGGCGGTCGGCGGCGCTTGAAATCGGCGACGTGCTGCCCGAACTGCGCCGCATCGCGGCCCGGGCGCGAGGAGGCCAGAGTGCTGGAAGTGCTGCGAGCTGAGGTTCTCGAAGCCAACCTGGAGCTGGTCCGGCGTGGGCTGGTGGTGTACACGTTCGGTAACGCAAGCGGCATCTCCCGCGCGGACGGGCTGGTGGCGATCAAGCCGAGCGGGGTGCCTTACGAAGGCATGACGGCGGACCAGATGGTGATCGTGGACATGGAGTGCCGCGTGGTGGAGGGCTCGCTGCGTCCCTCCTCCGACGTGGAAACGCACGTGCTGCTGTACCAGGCTTTTCCGAAAATCGGGGGCGTGGTCCACACTCACTCGCGGCACGCCACCGCGTGGGCGCAGGCGGGCCGCGAAATTCCCTGTTTCGGCACGACGCACGCCGATTATTTTCACGGAGCAATTCCGGCCACCGTCCACCTGACACCGGAGGAGGTCGAAGGAGACTACGAGCTCAACACGGGCCGCGCCATCGTGCGCCGGATGGAGGGCCTCGATCCGCTGGCCTGCCCCGCGATTCTGGTGGCCGGACATGCTCCGTTTTTTTGGGGAAAAACGGCCGCCGAGGCGGCTTACCATGCGGTGGTGGTCGAAGAAATCGCGGCGATGGCCACGGAAACGCTCATTGTCAACTCTTCCGCCATCCCGATCTGCCAGGCGCTGCGCGACCGGCATCATTTCCGTAAACACGGACCCAACGCAACTTACGGCCAGAAGGGATAACGCGTTCCGTCTCCCGAACCGCCGGCAGCTCTCCGGGAGTACCGCCTTTTCCCGATGCGATTCATGACTCCTCTGGATGGCCCCACGCACTGACCGGGACTTAGCGTGGAAGTTGAGGGACGTGGTCTCCGCGCCCCGCCTCAGTTGACGCATGAAAACGATCGACCAGGCCGGAACTTGCGAGCGGGTTGCTTCCGAACTCGGGCCTCGGGTATCGATTTACGCGCCTGGCGGGCTGTTGTCCCGCATTCATGCTCTTCTGCCGGAGGCGGAGCGGCAACTCAAGCTGCAGAACTGCCATCCGGACACGATCCGCGACCTTCTCGCGCCGCTTCGGCGGGGCGGTTTCGAGCCTGGGCTCCGTCCGCACCGGACGCAGGGTTTCGCCGTGTTCCTCGCGCAGGGTTTCTATCGGTTGTATGCGGTGGCGTTCCCTGTTCCGCAGTTGGTGGAAGTAGCCGAGCATTTCTTCCTGGCGCCGCTGTTCCGCGTTTCCCAGGCGGACCAGCCGTTCATTCTGCTCTCTCTGGCGCCGGAGGGCGTCCGGTTATTCGAAGGCGCATCCGGAACGGTGGAAGAACTGCACGGCGCGGCTTTCCCCGCCCCGCCGGATGCCTCGTCGGCCGCTGCCGAGCGAAGCGGCGTATCGTTCAGGGAACGGGTCGCGCGCTGGTTCGGGTATCATGGGGGAGACGGGGACAACCCGCCCATGGCAGAGTGGTTTCAACGAATTGACGAGGTTCTTCGGACGCGATTCGCCGCGGGCAGCGATGCCGTGGTGCTGGTGGGGTCGAGGGACTTATGCGGACTGTTCCGCCGGGTCAGCCGGTACCCGCATCTTCTCGACGGGGAGGTTCACGACAGCCCGGACAACATGGCCGCGGAAGATCTGTGGCTTTGCGGCTGGAAAATCGCGTCCTCCTATCATCAGGTCACCCGCCAGCGGATTGCCGATGAGTACCTGCGGCTGTGGCATACGCCGCGCGCTTCCAACGATCTCCGCGACATCGAGGCTGCCGCCCGCCAGGGCAGGATCCACACGCTGTTTCTCGGCGTCCGGCCGCTCGATGAAGTTCCCCCCTCGTTCCGGCGGCGGCAGTGCCGGCCGGAGTTTTTCCTGGAAGCGCGCGATGCGCTGGAACTTGCCGCCCTGGACACGTTCATGACGGGCGGAACCGTTTATGCCGTGCCGCCGGAACAGGTTCCGGGCAGATCGGCCGCGGCAGCGGTCTTCCGCTACTAAGGCTCAAGGTCCAATCTCACAATGGAATCGATCAGAGACTACATTATTCAGAACTGGCATACCCTCCTGACCCCGCTGTTGATTTTCGCGATCGTATTGAGCGCGGGATGGATTATTCGCCGCCTGGTGTTTCGGATGTTTTCGAAATGGGCTGGGCGAAGCAAGACGGGTTTCGACGACTTGTTGATCAAGGCGCTGTACGGCCCCTTCCTGGTCTGGATGCTGATCCTTGCCGTGCACCTGGCCACGCAGGCTTCCAGGTTGCCGCCCCGTCCGGTGGCGGTCATAGCCAAGCTGCTTCTCGTGCTTTGGATCATCTCGGCCACCGCGGTCGCTGCCAAAGTGGCGGCCCTGGTTGTGCGGCAATACGGCCAGGGAGTTTCTACCGCACTGCCAGTCACAACGCTGACGCAAAACCTGGCGAGCCTGGCGGTGGCCGCCATTGGCATCCTGATCCTGCTGAATTCGCTCGGCGTCTCGATCACCCCTATCCTGACGGCGTTGGGCGTAGGCGGCCTGGCGGTCGCTCTGGCCTTGCAGGACACGCTGGCGAATCTTTTCGCCGGTTTCTATATCAGCCTTGCCGGACAGGTCAGGCCGGGCGATTACATCAAGCTCGACACCGGCCAGGAGGGATACGTTACCGACATCAGTTGGCGGAGCACGGCCGTGAGAGCGCTTGCGAACAACCTGATACTCGTGCCCAACGCCAAACTGGGACAGGCCATCGTGACCAACTATCACCTGCCTGAAAAACGGATGTCCCTGCTGGTGCCGGTCAGCGTCAGCTACGCCTCCGATCCGGAACAGGTGGAGCGGGTGTTGGTGGAGGAAGCCCTCGAGGGAGCAAAGACCATCACGGGCCTGCTTGCAGAGCCGGCGCCGTTTGTCCGTTTCATTCCCGGCTTCGGCAACTCGTCGCTGGACTTTACGTTGATCTGCCAGGTAGCCGAATTCGTGGATCAGTATCTCGCCCAGCACGAACTGCGCAAGCGCATTCTCAAGCGATTTCGCGCGGAAGGCATCGAGATTCCCTTCCCGATCCGCACGCTGTACATCCGGCGCGAAGACGGCGGAGCGGCCGAGCCTGACGTTCCGCTGCGCCGGGGCGCAGCTCAGTAGCAGCTCTCAATCCGAAGCGGCGGCGAAATCCGTCGTTATGGTTTCGCCCTGGAATCCCAGGCTGATGCCCAGAGTATCCACCTCGCGGCGCCAGCTTGCGAATTTGTCGAGCCGGCCCTTCGCCGAAAGGTCGTTCAGGCAGGATTGCAGCACCTGGTGGTACACATTCTGTGCCGCCCAAAGATTGGTGGTGAACGGAAGCGCGGGGCACAGGTTCACGAGTTCCTGAAAATGCCGGACGGTTTCCGGATCGATGGGAGCGGCGCGGAACCGCTCCGCGGCCCGTTCCACCACTTTTCGGAAAGCGAACTCCAGTGTGACTTTGTCGAGCGGAATTCCCGTTCGGCGGATCTGTTCGAGCAGCGGCTGAATTCTGGCGGGGTCGGGTATGTCGGTGGAGAGAGCCGCCAGCAGGTCCTCGTGCAGGGTGAAATCCACCGCCATTTGGAACCGCGCCGGCAGGGGAATCTCCAGCTCGCTGATGAATCGCGCCATCGTGGAATACTGAGCGTAGAAATTGCGGTACAGCGCCGCCGCTTCCGCCAGCGCCCGCTCCATGATCTGCCCGACAATTTTGCGCTGCTGGTCGCGGAACAGCAGGCGCAGGGAATAGGTGCCGGCGCCGAAGTTGCGATCCACCGAACGGACCAGGTTCGGCACGTCGCCGCGATCCAGGTAGCCCAGGACTTCGGTGACGAGCTCCCGGTAGGCCTCCTCCCCGCGATACTCCCGCACCCCGCCGCTGACGTTCTGGTCGCCCAGGTGCAAAACGCCGAAACTGAGGCTGGCCGATTCCCGGGTCACACGCGACGTGATGGTGGCCCGGCCCAGCGCCACGCGCGCCTTGCCTTCGTCGCAGGTTTGAAATTCCTCGCGCTCCACTTCGAAAGCGAAGATCCGGCTGGAAGGCGCAAAATCCTCGAACAGCGTGCTGACGGCATAGTGGACTCCCACCTTTTCCAGGTCCACGACAGCGGGCCGCACGAATTTTTCGTAGATTGCCTTGCCGTCCTGATGCTCTGGCAGGTTGCTCTTGGCGAGCGCCAGCCGCACGGTGAACCGGTCCTCCAGCTCGGCTCCGAACAGTTCCTGTCCGAGTTGCAGCGCACGGGCGGCATATTGCAGGATCTGCACGGTTTCGATGCCGGAGATTTCGTCGAAGAACCAGCCGCAACTGGTGAACATCAGCATGGCGTGGCGCTGAAGCTCCATCATCTTCAATCCCCGGATCTGCTCTTCGGGCGTGAGGCGATGCGTCGCGTGTCGCTCGAGGTAGCGTTCCACGGTTTCCGGAGACCGGTCGAGCACCACGGAAATGTAATCGTCGCGCGCCGCCCAGGGATCCTTGAAAAGCTCCTCGCTATGTTGCACGAAGCTTTGGGCGAGCTCGTCCCGCAGCCAGTTCAGCGCCTCGCGCAGGGGCGCCCGCCAGCGCTGGTGCCAGCCGTGATGCATGCCGGAATTGCAGCCGCAGTCCGCCTTCCAGCGCTCCACGCCGTGCACGCAGCTCCAGGAACTCCGCTCGAAAATTCTGGCCTCGTGGGTCGGGGGGCACTGTTCAAGAAATTCGCCGTAGTTGGTCAGCTTCACCGAAGGGTTGCTCTCCAGGCAGGAGAGCGCATAGGCGAGCGCCATGTCGCCGTGGCCGCGATGGTGGCCGTACGTCTCGCCGTCGGTGGCGATATGGACAAGCTGCGGCCGCTGCCGCGATTCGGAAAATGCGGACTTGAGCCGGTTCGCCAGGTTCTCCCCGCGATCGAGGAGGTCTTCGAACGCGATGGCGCGCGAGATCGGCCCATCGTAAAAAAAGACCGCGATGGACCGGCGCGACGGCAGTTGAACCCGGTACGCCATGGAAGGATCGATCCTGCCGCCGCCGACATCCCGCCAGGCGCGCCCGTTAACCGGCCGTACGTGGCTCGCCTGGTAGGGCGAGAGCACAGTGAACTTGATTCCGGACTGGGCCAGAAGGTCGAGCGTGTCCAGATCCACGGCGGTTTCCGGCAGCCAGAGCCCCTCGGGCTTCCTGCCGAAGCGGTGCTCGAAATCCTTCAGGCCCCATAGCACCTGCGTCCTTTTGTCGTGAAAAGAAGCCAGGGGCATGATCATGTGGCTGTACGCTTGCGCCATCGCCGAGCCGTGTCCGGAGAAGCGCGCCTGGCTTTCGCGGTCGGCCGCCAGGACGGATTCGTAGACGCCGCGGCTGAAGTCCTGCATCCACGCCAGCAGCGTCGGGCCGAAATTAAAACTGATGCGCGCGTAATTGTTGACGATGGCCTTGATCTGGTTGGCGGGATTCAGAATTCGCGACGCGCTGTTCGGAGCGTAGCACTCGGCCGCGACCCTCTCGTTCCAGTCGTGATAGGGATAGGCCGAGTCCTGGAGTTCGATCGCCTCGAGCCAGGGATTCTCCCGCGGCGGCTGATAGAAGTGACCGTGGATGCAAACGTATCGTTCCAAATTAATCTCCCCTGGCACATGGACCGGTTGCCCGGCCACCTTCGTCAATTCTAGTTCGATCGTGGGTGCAATTCGGCAGGCAATGGGTTTTCCCGAACGGCTTCGTGTCTCCCCGGGATCGCCACGCACGCCGGTCCACCCTCACGTGGCGGTTGAGATTCGGCCGCTTATCTATCGAATGATAAAGGAATTAATAGGTGGTCATTGGGGTGGGCGGAGGGATTCGAACCCTCGGCCACCGGAACCACAATCCGGCGCTCTACCAAGCTGAGCTACGCCCACCGTAAAACCGTAAGAATACCGCAGACTGAGGAGCGTCCGCACTCTCCAGCATACCCTAATGCGGGACAGGTTTCCGGCTGGGCCAGGCCCCTGCTATCTTCGAACAGAGAGCATGGAGCCCGACGTACGCGCAGGGATCGTCTACATCGCCGCCCGCCTGATCCTGGACCGGGACGCGAAGATCGTGTACGACGTCTTCAAGGGCAAGCGCTACTACTTTACCGGCCAGGTCTCCGCGGACCGCGTCCACATCTGGGATTACGACGAGCATTGTTTTCTGAGCGGGGAGCTGCGCAACGGTCAGTTTGCGGTCTGGCATCATCGCAACCGGCGATTCGTCGATTTGAGGGTCGAGGCAGGGCGCTTTCAGGGCTACGATCACGCCGCCAACCGCCACTTTCACGGACAGGTGGAGGGCAACGAGATCCAGTTTTGCGACTACGGGGCGAATTCGTATTTCCGGTATTCGCTGGTCTGACTAAGGCTTGGGTTTAGGACCTTCGAGTGTAAGCTGCCGGGTGGCTTTGTGGCCGCGCGGCCCCACTACGGTGAGGGTGTAGGTAGTGGTGGTTTTCGGCGCGACGTAGAAGCGGCTGTACGGCGAGCGGTGCAGTTTCGGAAGCACGGGCGGGTCGATGGTGACCTCTTCCGGATTTTCCGCCGTGAAGCCAACCAGATAAACGGGATTGCCGAGGTAGTCGAGCGTCCGATTGAGCTCTCCGAAGGAAGTAATCTTCGGCAGCTTGTCCGGATCCGCGTGGATGCCGAGCGGAAACGACTCGGAAACGACCCGCCCGTCCTTGCCCTCGGCGATCAGGGTGTACCGCGTAGGGCGCTCTCCGGGGGCCTCGACGCAGCGGTTGATGGACGGGCCCACACCCTCGAGCGGCGGCTCCAGGCGGACCGAGACGGCATTCACGACGCCGTAGCAGATCACCGTGAAGCCGCCTTCGACGACGCTCGCTTCGCGCGCGTAGAAATGAATGATTCTGACGTCGCTGCCCAAATACGTGCGGGCGAATGCGGCGGCTGCCGCCTCCTGTTGCGGATCGGGTGGAACCTGGCGGCCCTGGTGTGACGGATTGCGGCTGACGAACGTCCAGCCCAGGTACAGGGCCGCGGCAACCACCGCGAACCGCAGCGAGATGAGGAAGCCGCGCAGCATGTCGAGCCTTCGAAGGGAGTAGACCCCACTTACAGGCTGTTTGTTCCCCCGCCCCGGCACGGCAGTTGAGGTACGCTCGTAGAATGTCTTCGACCGTCAGCGCCCTACGGGAGCGCTTTCGCAGCCGGCGTATCTCGCGTTTCACCGAATCCGTCATCCGCGAGATGACGCGGCTTGCGGTACGGCACGGCGCCATTAACCTGGCGCAGGGTTTTCCCGATTTTCCGGCGCCTGAAGCGCTGAAGCGGGCCGCCGCCGAAGCCATCGCGGCGGACGTGAACCAGTACGCCATCACCTGGGGAGCCAAGCCGTTCCGGGACGCGATTGCCGGAAAATATCGCCGCACCTACGGGCTGGAATTCGATCCCGAGCGCGAGATCACGGTCTGCTGCGGCGCTACCGAGGGAATGATTGCGTCGCTGCTGGCGGTTCTGAATCCCGGCGACGAAGTGGTGATGTTCGAGCCGTTCTACGAAAACTACGGACCGGATACCCAGCTCTGCGGCGCCGAATCCCGCTATGTCACCCTGCATCCGCCGGACTGGAGTTTCGACCCGGATGAACTGAGACGCGCGTTCACGCCGCGAACCAAGGCGATCATACTCAACAGCCCCAACAATCCCACGGGAAAGGTGTTCACGCGGGCGGAGCTCGAAATGGTCGCGAGCCTCTGCCAGGAGTTCGACGCCCTGGCAATCACCGATGAAATTTACGAACACATCGTCTACGACGGTGCGGTGCACGTGCCGATCGTCTCGCTGCCCGGGATGCGGGAGCGCTCGATCCTGGTAAACAGCATGAGTAAGACTTACTCGGTGACGGGTTGGCGCGTGGGCTGGGTTCTGGCCGCCCCGGATTTAACCGATTCGATTCGGAAAGTCCACGACTTCCTGACTGTGGGCGCTGCCGCGCCCTTACAGCAGGCGGGTGTTACCGCTCTCAATTTCGAGGACGCTTATTATCATGATTTAGCGCGGGAGTATGCAACAAAACGGGCTCATATTATCGAAACGCTTACGGCCGCGGGCCTGAAACCTATTACCCCCCAAGGGGCCTATTACGTAATAAGCGAGATCCCGCCCGGCGACTTCGAAACCGATGTTCAATTTGTTCGATATCTGATTGAAACACGGGGTGTTGCGGCCGTTCCAGGTTCGTCTTTTTTTTCACGCACCGGGGGCGGTCGCCAACACATTCGCTTTTGTTTTTGCAAGAAATATGAGACGCTAGATAAAGTCAGACAACAATTTGCAGGTCTGCATTAGAACTCGGGCGGGAGCCCGAAGTGAGGAAGATCATGCTTCCGTTCTTTTTGATGCCCGAAACTACCGTCCGCGCTGCCGGTACGGGAGACATCATCGACCTTGGCGAACGGCAAGGCGAAACACTGATCCTAACCCTGGGCATCACCCGGATTATCGAGCAGGAGAGCCTCGATCTGTCGATCTGGGGTTCTGCCGATAACACCGATTGGGGCGCGAAACCTCTGCTTGCATTCCCGCAGAAGTTCTATTGCGGAACCTATCAAATTGTTCTGGATTTATCGGACCGGCCCGATGTGCGCTATCTGCGTGCGAAATGGCAGGTCAACCGTTGGGGCAAGGGCGATCCGAAACCGCTGTTCACGATCTATCTGTTTCTCCAGCCCGCCCGCCAACTGGCCGCCATGGGCGCCTAAAGTATTACTTTCTATTCTGCTTATACATCGATAAAAGCATGACTGCGGGCGTGCGTGCCACAATGCCGTGTTGTAGTTCGGGCGGCATGTGGACGAAGGCTCCCGCGCGGACATGGCTGACGTCTTCTCCTAAAGTCAACTCCGCTTCCCCGCTTACGAAATAGAGTGACGCCGCCATGGGGGCGGTGTGCGCGGAGAGTTCCTGGCCGGCCGCGAAGCCGAACAGCACCACCTTCACATGGTCGTCATTGTGAAGCGTCCGGCTGAGGATGCCGTTTTCCGGCACTTTGGCCTCTGCCATGAGGTCGGCGAAAAGGGTGTACATTGCGCTCATACAGGCAAGTATGACGCGGCAGAGCGTGTTCGCGAAGTGACCGCCGTCACCGGAGTGTTACGCTATTGAATATTCCTGGGTTTCTATGATTACGCGCGAACAAGCCCTAGACCTGTTTCGTTCCGACGACCTGATCGGCATCGGCATGGAGGCGGACGCCATCCGCCGCAAGTGGCATCCGGAAGGCATCGTCTCCTACATCATCGACCGCAATATCAATTACACGAACTTTTGCACGGAGTACTGTAGCTTCTGCGCATTCTACCGTCCTCCCGGCCACAGCGAGGGCTACGTGCTGCCGAAAGAGACCATCTACGAGAAGATCCAGGAGACGCTGGACCTCGGCGGCACCGGCGTCCTGATGCAGGGCGGACTCCATCCGGACCTGAAGATCGAATGGTACGAAGACCTCTTCCGTTCGATCAAGCAGCGATTCCCGATTCACCTGCATTGCCTGTCGGCGCCGGAAGTGACCAACATCGCCGAGGTGAGCGGGCTCAGTCTGCGGGAGACCATCCGGCGCATGATGGACGCGGGGCTCGACTCCATACCGGGCGGCGGCGCCGAAATTCTGGATGACGCGGTGCGGCACCGGATCAGCCGGCTGAAATGCTCGGTAAACGAGTGGATCGATGTGCACCGCACCGCGCACCAGTTGGGGATGCGGACGACGGCGACCATGATGTTCGGCTGCGGCGAGACCCTGGAGCAGCGCATGAATCACCTGGAACTCGTCCGAAATCTCCAAGAGGAGACAGGCGGCTTCACTGCCTTCATTCCCTGGACGTTTCAGCGCGAGAATACCTCGCTGGGGCGGTTCGTCAAAGAGGAAGCGACGGCCGTCGAGTATCTTCAGACTCTGGCGATCTCCCGCATTTACCTCGACAATTTCGAAAACGTGCAAAGCTCCTGGGTGACGCAGGGTTTGAAGACCTGCCAGATCGGGCTGCGTTTCGGCGGCAACGACGTAGGCAGCATCATGATCGAGGAGAATGTGGTCTCGGCCGCCGGAGCCCATCACCGCACCAGCGAAGAAGAACTTCGGCGCATCATCCGCGACGCGGGGTTCACTCCCAAACAGCGGGACACGCTGTACCGTACGTATTTTCTCAACTGAGTCCGAGATCTTCCCAGCTCCTCGAAACAGAAGACGGCCGAAATGCACAATTCTGGTATCTACCCGCCACGCGCAGGTGGAGGAGGGACGATGTGCATACCCGGAATCGGGGCTTCACTCTCATAGAACTGCTGGTGGTGCTTGCGATCATCGCCGTTCTGACTGGGCTTCTGCTGCCTGCCCTGCAAAAGGCGCGGGAGACAGCCAATCGCGGTGAGTGCAAGGCAACCCTGGAATCGATTGCCGCCGCGGAGCACGACTATCGAAGGCGCAATCCCGGTTACGCCGGGGCCGAACAGTTGAAGATGTCGAACCCGATGTGGGTGGGCGTCCTGGGCGCTCGAGGGTACGCCGGGTTCGTCTTTCACGTGCTGGCTGCGACGGCCGATTCATTCCACCTGGACGGCGTCCCGGTGGACGGCAGAATCTCCGGCGGTTACGGATGCGATTATATGTTCCAAGATGGTTCGGTTCAGCAAACCAGCCCCACGTTTCCGAACCTCAAGCAGGATGTTTCGCGGATGTGGCAAACCCTTTCGGTCACGGCCGCGCGCCAGGCAGCCGATTACGTGTGTTTCCTGCCGAAGAAGACCACCGACGGCGAAATCGTCGCGTTCCTGTCCGACCGGCCGCTGCCGGCCAATGTGTTCCGGTCGCTCAACCAGAACGATGACGACCGCGTTTCGCCCGAGGATCTGATCGCCGCCGCCAAAGCCGGGGGAACGTTAAGCGGGTTCGTGTTCGAGCTGAAAGACATCATGGGTCTCGGCCTGGGAAACGAAGATGTGAGCCGCCTGCCCGGCGTGACGCTCGCCAGCATGACGGCCGCGGCTGCCTGCGACCTGGACCGCTCCGGCACCGTGGATTCCACCGACATCAGCCTGCTGGCGAATTCCATGAATCTGTTTGCGGTGCCGGGAGATCCGCGCGATCCGAACCATGATTCCCGGATCGACTCGGCCGATGTCCGCACCTGCATGGAGAAATGTACCAGGCCGGGTTGCGCCGCCGGAAGGTGAGGGCGCGTTGCCGCCCTCAGATGCGGACCGTCTTCCACCTGCCGCGGCGGAACAGGACGACGGACACCACCGCCAGCACCGATTCGGCCACGCAGATGGCCAGGTAGACACCGCGCGGGCCCATTCCCGCCGGCGCCGCCAGGTACCAGGCAAGCGGGATTTGGAGCATCCAGTAACAGAACAGGTTGATCCAGGTCGGCGTGTCTGAATCGCCGGCACCGTTGAAAGCCTGCTCCATCACCATGCCCCAGGCGTAAAACGGATAACCGATACTCACGTAGTAGAGGCAGGCGGCGGCGGTGGATGCCACGGCGGCTTCCGGCGTAAACCGGCTGACGATCCAGGGCGCGAACACCACGAAAACGGCACCTACCACCGTGAGAAACGCCATATTGTACGTGCCCGCCAGCCAGACGGCACGCTCGGACCGTTCCGGCTTTTTGGCGCCGAGGTTCTGCCCCACCAGGGTTGCGGCGGCGCTACAGATGCCCCACGAAGGCATCAAAGCGAACAGGATGATGCGAATGCCGATGGTGTAGCCGGCCACGGCCGTGCTGCCGAACCTGGCGTTGATCCGCGCCAGGCTCATCCAGCTTGCGGTGGCGACCAGGTACTGCATGATCACGCTGGCGCTCTGGCGCATCAGTTTGCGCATCACCGGCCAATCGATTCGGAGATGCCGCCATGCCACCGTGACGCGCGCCTTGACCCCGAACAGAATGCCGATCTGATAGATTACCCCGATGCTGCGCCCGATGGTGGTGGCTACCGCGGCGCCGGTGACGCCGAGCGCCGGGAATCCGAACCAGCCATAGATGAAGCACGGGTCGAGCGCCATGTTGATCAGGTTCGCCAGCCAAAGGGTGCGCATGGCGATAACCGCATCGCCCGAACCGCGGAAAATGCCGTTGATCAGAAACAGCAGAATGATGCTGATGTTGCCCCCCATCAGCACGCGGGTGTAGCCCGTCCCGATCTCGATCACCCGCGGGCTGGCGTTCATGAGGCCGAGGATATGGGGCGCGAAAACGGCGCCGCCGACGCCGGTGACAAGGGCCAGCAGAATCCCGCAGATCAGCGCCTGGACGGCGGCGAGTGACGCTCCTTCCGGGTCTTTTTCACCGGTACGCCGCGCAATGGTGGCGGTGGCCGCGATGCTCAGCCCGAAAGAGATAGCGAACACCAGCACGATGGCGGCTTCGGTAAGTCCAACGGCCGCGATGGAATCGGCGCCGAGCCGCGCCACCCAGAACGCGTCCACCAGCCCGAAGGCGGACTCCATGCCCATTTCGAGGATGGTGGGGATGGCCAGCAGGGCTATGCCGCGGGTCAGCCCGCCTTCGGTGAAATCCTGTTGTGTCCCGGCCAGCGCCTCTTTGAGAAAGCCCCACTTGCCGGGGCGAGGTGTCGTGGTCTCGGCCGCGATCTGCATAAGTGCCTTTCCGGAGCGTGGCTCCGAAACGTTTGGCCATGGATGGGTAAGTTACGCTCCAGGGAACCTGGACGTGTTTCCGCTGAGAAGGTCAGCCGGAAGGCCAATGAGCGTCGCGGTTGAAATCTAAACGATGCTCAGCGACCTACCGGTCGCGAAAACGTACGATGACGAGGTTAAACATCGAAAGCACCTGCCGATCAGATTATCCTATCACGGAATTCGCTCCGGCCAGATAGAAATGCGGCTGGAATTCACACTTCTCATTTCATGCGGCCGATCGCCAGCAGGACCAGGGCGAGAAACGAACCGAGGTCCAGCACCGCTCCCGCCGCGTGCGAATACTCCCAGCGATACCGCAGGTGCTCCCAGTTGGCGGGAAGCATGGTCCAATTCTGCGTCGCCAGGTTAGCGGGATAGGTAAATGCCCAGAAGAGCACCTGGGCCATTGCAATACAGAGCAAGGCGAGCAGCGCGAGGCGGAACGTGGTGCCCTGCCCTCGCGTGAGGATCGTCAGGACGAGGTCCGAAATCAGCGCGCCGAAGACGGCGATTCCCAGAAGCGACCAGCCACCGTAGATCTGCTGAACGGTGAGATACTCCTGCGCGTCGAGTCCTATCTTGTGGGGCAGTTCCAATACATGTGCCGCGGCCGGCCCCAGGACCAGACCGGTAAAAAGGAAGCTCAGGAAAAGAACGAGTTTCATCGATGACCTGCCTGCCATGATGATAGTCACAGGCTGGCGACATTAAGATGTGAGATCGAGAACTCGAATCCCGGAGCCGTTAACAGAACCGTTGGTTTAAGATCGTCTCGTGCGCTATCGAAGACTGGGTAGTACCGCTATCGACGTTTCCGCCATCGGAGTTGGGACCTGGCAACTCGGCGGCGAATGGGGACACGACTACACGCAAGCCGAGGCCGATGCCATCCTGGACCAGGCAGCTTCAGACGGCATGAACCTGATCGACACGGCGGAGTGTTACGGCGATCGCGTCTCCGAGAAACTGATCGGCGACTATCTTGCCCGGCGCGACCGCAGCCGTTGGATCATAGCCACCAAGTTCGGGCACCATTTTGCGGGGTTCCTCCGCCGTAGGGACGACTTCTCCGCAGCGGGCGCGGTCGCGCAACTGGAAGCATCGCTGCGGGCGCTACGCGTGGAAACCATCGACGTATACCAGTTCCATTCGGGGTCGGATGAGGCCTTCCTCAACGAGGATCTCTGGACGGCGCTGGCCCGCGAGCAGCGCGCCGGAAAGATCCGGCATCTCGGCGTCTCCATTCCCAGCAAGGGCAGCGAGGTGCAAGCGCGCGAGGCCCGGCGGTTGGGTGCCGAGGTACTCCAGGTGGTCTACAATCGCCTGGACCGGCGTCCGGAGCAAGACTATTTCCCGTACGCGCAGGGCGGCAATCTCGGCATCCTGGCACGCGTGCCGCTGGCGAGCGGTCTGCTCAGCGGCAAGTATCATTCCGGCGCCGCGTTTCCCGAGAATGACTTCCGATCCACTCTGGGGCCGGAGCGATTGCAAAGGGAGTTGGAGACGGTTGCGCGCCTCACTGAGACGGAAGTTCCGGAGGGTGTGCCGATGGCCGCGTGGGCCCTTGCGTGGTGCCTAAGGAATCCCGCCGTCTCGTCCGTGATCCCCGGCTGCAAGAGCCCGCAACAGGTTCACGCCAACGCGCTGGCAGCCGAGGCGAATTGGAGCTAGCGCGCCGTCGTGGTCAGCGTCAGCAGGGAACGCGCCGGAATCTGAAGCCGCACCACGCCTCCCTCGGCATGCACCGCGGGCAATTCCTGAAAGTTTTCGGTTTCAGTGGTACGGATGGCGCGAAACTCCATGCCGGGCAGTCCTTCAATAGCGATCTCGCGCGCCGCCGCCATGTTCGCCACGTGCAGCGTATAAACGCGTGCCGGCCCCTGCCCTTGCGCAAAGGCGGTGAACAGCACCCTGTCATTGTCCGACGACACAGACAGCGCATCGGAATTATGGGGAGTCAGGTCGGTGAAGTGCTTGACCAGCCAGAAGCGGGAGGTCGGAACCAGTTCGACGGGGCCGTTGTCCTGCCGCCGCGCGCGGACCGTGCCGTAATCGGCGGTGAACTCCCATTGCTGGGTGCCCTGCGGGCGCGCGTAGAGGAACAGTTCCTGGTACATTCGCACTTCGCTCATCCCATACGTGAAGGAGTCGTAGGCCCCGCCCTGGTACGCCTGTGGGTCCACACCCAACTCGGTCACCAGCAACGGAAGTTGCAGCCACTCCGCCAGGTCGCCCCAACTCTTGTACTGCTCCGGAGTGCCGCCGCCCCAGGAGTGGAAGCCGACGGCTGCAACGTACTTCATGGCATCCGGGTCCTGCGCCGCGGCCAGGACGAACTCGTGGGTGTTGCGCGGGCCGGTCGCGTCGCCCAACAGCAGGCGCGTTTTCAAACCCGCCTTTTCGAAGGCCGCGCCCAGCCGCTTGATCATGTCGCGGTGCTCCTCCGGGGTCAGCAGGACATCGACTCCGATGTTGGCTTCGTTGAAAGAGAACATGTCGGGCTCGGCGCCATACTTCCGGCGGGCGTACTGAAGGTAAGAAACGATGGAATTCACCAGCGCCTCGGTTTTGGCGGACGTGATGCGGCGGCGGTTGCGGCGCTGCGGCTTTGCGCCGGGATCGGTGTACGCCCACTCAGGGATCGCCCAGATGCTGGAGATGTAGGGAATCCCGCGGTCCTGGAGTTGCCTTCCCATCTGCATTTCCAATTTCAGGCGCGGGTAGGCCTGCTCGCGCTCGGTGAAGTAGTCGGGCGCAGCGGTTACTTCGCTGTGGTCGTCCGGTTCCCAATAGCTGAGGCTCATCTCGGTGCGGCCCCAGGCCACCTTCAGATTGTCCAGAGTGTACTGGGCGACGGGCGATTCGATATTGAAGCAGTAGTTCCCGCCCACGCCCTGGAACTGGTAGCGCTTCGATGCCGTGTCCACCGTCAGGCGCGCGGGCGTACCGTCGGGTTCGCCGGACAGCGCCAGGTCGAGTTTCATGGAGGCAGTCTGGCCGGCGGCGAGCGCTCCCTGGTGGAGTTGAATCATGACGGAGTAGGTGCGGCCCGACCGCTCCCACCGATCCGCCAGCGCGATGGCGTGGGGGCCGTCGAGAGTGGCGGATAACAGGAGGTTGTGAGCGATCCCGGCCAGTTGCAGGCCGGCGCCCTCGGCCCGGAAGAACTCCCGTTCGGCGGTTTTGACGGAGGGCAAGGTGACAGCGAGGGGGCCCGCCGGGGCCTGGACACTGGCGCGACCGCCAACAAACGCGGCTCGGGGCACATCTATCGCGTAGTAGACGCCGGCTATGTCGAGATCCTCTCCGGCAGTCACTTCGAGCGTCAGGGAGACGCGTCCGTTCGCGGGGGCCACGATCTCGCGGAAGCGCGCGGTCTTGCCGGAATCCACCGCGATGGAGCCCTGGTAGGACTGCCGGTCGGCGCTGCGCGTGGCCTGTGCCGGCTCGGCGGTTCTGCTTCCATCCGGCGACAGAATCTGGACGCGGCCACGCACGGGCAACTCGTCACCGCCGTAGAACATCGAGGTCAACCGCCCGGCGCGATCGAAGTTCGCGACCTCGGCGGCCGCGCCGCCGGCCGCGGCGAGAAGCGCGCCGGCCGCCAAAATCCACGTTGCTTTCATAGAAAATCCGCGTTTCGGGTGCGATTATAGCTCGCTTGCAGATGACAGGGCGCCGGCTTGGTTTCGAGAGCCTCCGAAACAAGCATGCGGTACGCTGGAGGTTCACGGTATGAAACTCCAGCAGATCGCAGAGCGGTTGGGCTGCCGGATCGCGGGCGACGGCGAAATTGACATCACCGGCGTGGCCGGAATGGAGCATGCCGGGCCGGGACAGCTTACGTTTCTGGCTAACCCGAAATATGCCCCGAAAGTGAAGAACACGCGTGCGGGCGCCATCCTGGTGGCCGAGGAACTTCCCGGCATGGACATCGCCTGCCTCATTTCGGCAAACCCGTATCTCGATTTTGCGCGGGCGCTAGCGCTGTTCTACCAACCTCCGGCGCCGCCCATGGGCCTTCACCCGTTGGCCTACATCGCGCCCACGGCCGAACTGGGCGAGAACTGCTCCGTCGGACCATTCGCTGCAATAGGGGAACACGTGCGCATCGGCCGCAATTGCGTACTGCATCCGCACGTCGTCATCTACGAGGGCGCCCGGATCGGTGACGATTTTCTTGCCCACTCCCACGCTGCCGTCCGGGAATACTGCCGGATCGGCGACCGCGTCGTGCTGCAAAACAGCGTGGTTGTGGGCGGCGACGGATTCGGTTTCGCCAAGCGTGCCGATGGCAGCCATTTCAAGATCGTCCAATCGGGCACAACTGTAATCGAGGACGATGTGGAAGTCCAGAGCCTTACGTCGGTGGACCGCGCCACGGTGGGCGAAACGCGCGTGCGGCGAGGCGCGAAGATCGACAGCCTGGTCCAGGTGGGGCATGCCTGCACGGTAGGCGAAGACAACATCATCTGCGCGCAGACCGGCCTGGCCGGAAGCACCGTGCTGGAACGGAATGTGTTGCTGGCGGGACAGGTGGGCTCGTCGGGCCACCTGACCGTGCACGAGGGCGCCATCGTTTATGCCCAAAGCGGCATCGGCGGCGACGTGGAAGCCGGCGCCCGGATCTCCGGATCACCCGCCTTTTCTGCCGGCGAATGGCTGCGCGCGATCACGGCATTTCCCAAGCTGCCGAACCTGCTGAAGACGTTGAGAGACCTGATTAAGAGAGTGGAAAAACTGGAAAAAGATGCCGGAAACCAAACAGCCGAATAGCGTCCGCCGCCCGGTCGCTTACCTGAACGAACAATTCCTGAACGGCCCCGATGCGCGCGCCCTGCGAATTCTGGCCGAGTTCTTGGAGCCGCTCGCCCATTTCCGCCGCGAAAAAGTGCGCGACACCGTCGTTTTTTTCGGCTCCGCCCGTTTGAAGGAAGATGGCCCGCTCGGACATTACTACTCGGAAGCGCAGACGCTCGCCCGGATGCTCACCGAATGGTCGGACCAGTTCACCAATAGCAACTATCGATTCGTGATCTGTTCCGGCGGCGGTCCCGGCATCATGGAGGCCGCCAACCGGGGCGCTTTCGACGCCAGCGGCAAGAGTGTGGGTCTGAACATCGGCCTGCCGTTCGAGCAGTTCCCCAATCCGTACATCACCCCGGAGCTGAGCTTCGAGTTTCACTACTTCTTCATGCGCAAGTTCTGGTTCGCTTACCTGGCGAAGGCGCTGGTCGTCTTTCCGGGCGGGTTCGGAACCATGGACGAACTCATGGAGCTGCTCACACTTTCGCAGACGCAGAAGCTCGCCAAAAAACTCACCATCGTGCTCTACGGTTCGTCTTACTGGAAGGAGATCGTCAACTTCGACGCCCTGTTGAAGTACGGCATGATTTCGCCCGAGGACCTGGAACTGTTCCAGTACGCGGACGACCCGCAGACTGCGTTCGACCTGCTGAAGACCGGCTTGACGGCGTACGCCTTACAGCACGAAACTCCGGAAACTCCGTCTATTTCCAAGTCGCGCACGCCGCAGAATCCAACAGGAAAATCGTGACGGTTCCGTTCCGTCAAAACGTCGCTCCGGGCGTGGAAATCCGCCTGTTGCAGTTAGCCGATGCCGGAGAGGCGTTCGCCTGCGTGGAACGGAACCGCCGCTATCTGCGCGAGTGGCTGCCTTGGGTGGACGCCACCCGCACCGAGGCCGACGTGCAGGAGTTCATCCGGAGGGTTCTGAACCAGTGGTATGCCGGCAAAGGGCCGCAGTGCTCCATACGGCTGAACGGTGAGTTCGCCGGCTGTGTCGGGGTGCACCCGATCGACTGGATCAATCGCAATTGCAGCATCGGCTACTGGCTCGACGAGCGGCGACAGGGCGGAGGGCTCATGAGCCGCTGTTGCGCCGCTCTTCTCGACTACCTGACGATCGAGCAGGACCTGCATCGCGTCGAGATCCGGTGCGGAACCGGGAACCGCAAAAGCTGCGCGATTCCGGAGCGCCTCGGATTCCAGCGTGAGGGCGTGCTGCGCGAGTCCGAATGGGTGAATGACCGCTGGGTGGACCTGGTTGTCTGGAGCATGCTGCGTGACGACTGGCAGGCGCGCGCGGGCCGATGACGAACGGCAGCCGGATTGCAACCCACCTCTTCTTATGCTCACAACTTCGCTCGCACGGACTTTGGTGGCGGCCGCCTGCCTGGCAGGAGCTTTCCCTGGATTTCTTTCCGCCGCCGGACAGGATTCCCCGGAGAAGCGCGTAGTCGCGCTCGAAAACAAGCTGCTCGCTCCCTGTTGCTACGCCGAGCCCGTGAGTCGCCACCAGAGCGAGGTCGCGCTGCGCATGCGGCTCGAAATCGCGCGCCTGGTACAGGAAGGCAAGTCCGACCGGGAGATTATCGACGGGTACGTGAGCCAATACGGCCCGGAGGTGGTTGCGGACTTTGCGCCCACGCCGTCCTGGGCGCACCTGGTTCCCTGGCTGCTCGTCCCGTTGGGCGCGATTGGGCTGGCTTTCTGGATCCGCCGGATGGTGCGCGCCTACAACCTGTCGCAAAACGCGCAGGGCGCGTGACGGAAGGGGCTAGCGACCCCTCCCGGCGCCTCGGCCCTGGCCTCCGGCGCCCGCGCCGCGGCCAAAGCGGCCGCGCCAGAGCGGCCAGCCTTGATCGTCGCGGAACTGAACGGTTCTCTTATCGGCCACCAGAGTGACGCGCGCCGCCACAATCCAGTCTTCCACCGGGTAGCCCTTGACCACAATCTCCTGTCCGCTCTTCGGATTGAAGTTTTCGGCGATCAGGAAAGGCATCGGTCCCAGATAAATGCGGGTGGTTTCGGCGCCGTGCTTCAGTTCGAAGTACGGCGAGCCTTGTCCGGCAACGATCTGAATTTGGCCTACCACACCGGACAGCTCCACGATTTTCCCGGCCCGGGCGGCCGGGGCCACGGCACAGCAGTCCTGGGCTTGGGCGTGAAGCAGCCAGCACGCCGGCGTCAGCAGGAAAATGGCGGTGAGACGGATCATGAACGCTCCCGCTAAAAAATGCGGCAAACGGAGTGCCACATCCGATATCCGCCAAAATTCAACACCGCAACCCGGGACCCCCGCGCAGGATTTGCGCGGACCGGGTTTTCCCCGCGCAAGGAGTGCGCGGCCACCAACTTGGTTCAAAAGGCCTGTAAATCTGCAATCTTTGCGCGCCGGCTTTCCGCCGACGTGCCAACCGTGCGCGGCAGCGGCGATATCGGACCTATAAGTCCTTTAATTGCAATCTCAACTTTCGGGCCAGCCGCGTGCATTTTGAGGATCCGGAGGTTGTACCCCGATGTTTCTACGACGCTCACTTCTCGCTGCCGCACTTCTGTTCGCATCCGCCGGTTTTGGCGTAGCGCAAAACCCCACATGCCCCCGCCCCGATTGCCCGAACCAGGGCCAGTGCGATGGCACCGGCCCGCACGGCCCGCGCGGCGGCCAGAACGGAACCGGGCAGTGCGACGGCACCGGACCGCACGGCCCGCGCGGCCGGCAGAACGGACAGGCCCCGGCCGACGGCACCAACCGGCAGGGCCCGAATCGCGGCGGCATGCGCAACGGCCAGGGCCCCGGCCGCAGCTAGAAAAGAGGGAATTCCCGCGTGCCGGCGGACGCGACCGCCGGCACGTCACCAAAGGCCGCGAAACTGCGTCTCTCCTTGTTGGAGCCACTGCGAAAAACCGTCCTCCACCGCGCCCTCTTTCCCCTGGCGGTGGCGATTCTGCCCGCGGTGCTGCTGTTCAGCGCCGTGCGCACCCTTCACGAACTGGACGAGCAGCGCGCCGTGTATCTCCGTCAGCGCGTTTCCATGCTGGTTTCACGCCTGGAGCGGACCACCGACCCCGAGGTGCTGGCCAACGACGAACCCTACATGGTGGCCGTGCAACTGATCGCTCGCGGGGGCGCGGAGGATTCTCCGGAACTGGCGCCGCTGTGGGATGGCCGCGAATTCTTCCGCACGGAATTTGTCGGCGGCCAGGGAGGCGCGGGGCGGATCTTTCGCGCCCACGTGCCGTTTCATTCCGACGGCGTCCTGCACATCGCCCGCATCGACCTGAATGCCGCCGCAGCCGATTTCCTGGTAGTGCATGGGCGGCATAACGTGATCGTGGCATCCATCGGCGGCACGGTTCTGGTGCTGCTCTCCATCTACGCGCTTTGGGCCATGCGGCGAGCCGCTCGGTATCAAGTACGGCAGATGGAACTCGAGCATATGGCCCACATCGGCAAAATGTCGGCCGTACTGGCCCACGAGATCCGGAATCCACTGGGGACCATCAAAGGCTTCGTGCAGCTTGCCGGAGAACGCTCGGATGAGGCCACACGCACTCTGCTGGCGCCGGCGGTCACCGAAGTGCAGCGCCTCGAGGAACTGGTGAAGGACCTGCTCGCGTACGGCCGCCCCGCCGTTCCGCAGTGGAAGGACGTGGACTGGCGCAAGGTGGCGGCCACGGCGGAGCAGCACGCGCGCAACCTGATCGGCAGCCGGCCCATCCGCCTGTCCATCTCCGATGCCGACCTGGCTTGGCGCAGCGACCCCGACCTGCTGGAGCAGGCGCTGCTCAACCTCTTGCGGAACGCTGTGGAAGCGATCCCGTTGGGCGACGGCGGAGAGATCCGCGTGAAGGCCGAACGCAAGCCCGATGGCGCCCTGCTCATCCGCATCGCCGATTCCGGCGCGGGACTCGACAGCAGCGTCCGCGGGCGGCTGTTCGAACCGTTTCTCACGACGAAGGCGTCGGGAACCGGTTTGGGCCTGGCCATCACCCGGCGCATCGCGGCGTCCCTGGGAGGCGAGCTGGAATTGCGGCAGGGTGCGGAAAAGGGAGCGGAAGCGGCCCTGTGTTTTCCCGCCGGAGCAGCGAAAGGAGCATGATGGAATCGATTCTGGTGGTCGATGATGACGCCGGCTTCCGCAGCCTGATGGAGGCGATCCTGCGCGGGGAGGGCTATGCCGTCGAAACCGCGGCATCGGCGGCCGGCGCGCTGGCCGCGGGCGCACGCCGCAGCTTTCACCTGGTTGTCACGGACCTGAAACTGTCGGACGGCAGCGGCATGGACGTGCTCCGCTACTGGAAGCGGGAAATGCCCGAGATCCCGGTCATCGTCATCACCGGATTCGGGACCGTCTCCTCGGCGGTGGAAGCCATGAAGCTCGGCGCGGCCGACTACTTGGGCAAGCCGCTGAGCAGTCCCGACGAGTTGCGCATCGTGGTCCGAAAAGCTCTCGAGGACAACCAGGCGGTGCGCGATCGCGACGTGCTTCAGGAGCAGGAAAACGCGCGCTTCTCGTGCGCGGACCTCATCGCCGGCGATCCCGAGATGGCGCGCGTGGTGGAACTCGCGCGCAAGGTGGCGCCCACGCAGGCCACCGTGCTCATCACCGGCGAAAGCGGCACGGGCAAAGAGGTGATCGCGCGCTGCATTCACCGCAACAGCCCGCGCGCGCAGCGCGTGTTCGTGCCGGTGAATTGCGCGGCCCTTTCGCCGACCCTGATTGAAAGCGAGCTGTTCGGGCACGAGCGGGGCGCGTTCACAGGCGCCGTGGGACAGCATGCGGGCCGCTTCGAGCGGGCCGGCGGGGGAACGCTGTTCCTGGACGAGATCGGCGAACTCGATGCCAGCCTGCAGGCGAAGCTGCTGCGCGTCCTCCAGGAAAAGACTTTCGAGCGCGTGGGCGGAACCCGGCAGATCACCGCGGACGTGCGCATCATCGCCGCCACCAACCGAGACTTGAAGCAATGCGTGGCGGAGGGAAAATTCCGAGAGGATTTGTTTTACCGCCTGCACAGGTTTCCTATCGAAATTCCTCCCCTGCGCGAGCGCCCGTCGGACATCCGCCGGCTGGCTCGATTCTTTCTGGCGCGGGCGGCGACGGACTTCAACAAGCCCGGCCTCGCCATCTCTCCCGAGGCGGAGTGCGTGCTGATGGCGTACACCTGGCCGGGCAACGTGCGGGAACTGCAGAACACCATGGAGCGCGTGGCCATACTGTCGGACGGCGTGGTGGAGCCCGACGATCTGCCCATCACCAGCACCGGTCCGGCCCGCCCGGTGTTGTTCAAGGACATCGAACGGCAGGCGATTGAGAAGGCGCTCGCTGAAAACAGCGGCAATCGAACCCGCACCGCCCGCCAGCTCGGCATCAGCCTGCGCACGCTGCAATACCGGCTGAAGGAGTACAATCTCGGCGGCGATACCGCCTGAACCCGCGGCAATCGGAGAGTTTTTCCGGCAGAAGTCTATTGGAACCGGTTATCGCCTTCAGCCCTGGCTTCGGCAACGACATTGCTCCACTTCCGTGTCTGAAGCTGAATTTCCGCTTCACTCAGCGCGGCTCCCCGCGCCCCTTTCGTAACGCGAGCGAAATCGACGAAGTTGGCTATCCGCCGGTAGTCTGACGCAATATGAAACTCGGTTTCGTCAGGCTCACCAACCTTCAGGAAGACTGTCTCCGTGACACCCGCCAACTCGCTGCAAGTAACGCGGGCCTCGAGTTTGCCTTTGAAGTATGAAGCGCAGTCCGGATCCCGCTGTAGGTACTGTGGGATTCTTCGGGCAGGCAGAGGCGCCACCACATAGGTGCGCGTCAAATGATCGAGCACGGTCTCGGTTCGTTCCGCAAGATTCCAGATGTTGGTGGTGAACGCACTGCGCTCGGCCATGGAGCCGTCTGCGCGCACGAAGGTCTGGAGGATCGCCTCCTGTCCAGTGCCTTTGTCCAAAATCCGTTCGGTCTTTGTGTGCGGGGGGATCTTGAGAGGTCCCACATAAGCAAGAGTGCGATAGTCCGTATAGCGGAGAAACCCACATACAAAGAAGAAAACTGCAATACCGAATCATTGTCAGAAGTTTGCAACGATTATGCTCGTGCCGCATTGGCCTGTCAAGGGTATCAAAGTATCAGCAGGGGTAAGAACAGGTAAGAATCTCGATGGACTTGAAGAACCGGGAAGACGGCGCGACGGACGCTTGGGGCTGTTAATCACCTTTGCCCTGTGCGGCTGAGACGATCCCACCGAGTGCGGAAGCCCGTGCGCGCAGCGGGCTAACCCTTTCCTGTATGATCCGTAGATCCCAAGGAGGGGGCTCGATGATTCAGGACATCCTCTACGCGCTTCGTCAGTTTCGCCGCAACCCGGGATTCGCGGCAGTCGGCATCGTCGTGATCGCGCTCGGCATCGGCGCGAACACGGCCATCTTCAGCCTGATCCAGGCCGTGATTCTCAAACCGCTTCCCTACTCCGACCCCGGCCGCTTGGTGTCCCTCTGGGAAACCCGCCCGGACCGGGGTTTCAAGAACAACGTCGTGTCGGCGGCGAACTACCTGGACTGGCGCGCGCACAATTCGAGTTTCAGCGCGATGAGCGCGTACGTGTCGCGAACCCAGACCCTCACCGGAGCCGGCGAACCGGAGGAGGTCCAGTCGCAGGGGGTGGAGGAAGCGTTCTTTCCAATGCTCGGCATTCCGATGGCGATGGGCCGCGGCTTCACCGCCGCCGAGTGCAAGCCCGGGGCGGCCCCGGTGGCGATCCTGAGCGATAGCCTGTGGCGGCGCAAGTTCTCGGCAGACCCGTCCATCGTGGGTAGGACCATTCGGCTGAATTCGGAAGCCGTAACGGTGGTGGGGGTGGCGCCGCCGGGGATCCTCACGCCCGCCGACCGCAAGCCCGAAATGTGGCAGGCCCTGCGGATTCAAGGCGTCAACTCGAACGGCACGCGCGTGGGGGGCCGGAATTTCGCCGTGCTGGCGCGACTGAAGCCCGGCGTGACCGTGGAGCGGGCCGACCTCGAAATGCGCACCATGGCGAAACAACTCGAACGCGCGTATCCGCTGAACAATGCCAATTGGAGCGCCAAGGCCATGCCCCTCTCCACCCAGATGTATGGCAGGGTGAGGACACCTTTATTGGTGCTGCTGGGCGCGGTCGGCCTGATTCTGGTGATCGCCTGCGCGAATGTGGCCAACCTGATGCTGAGCCGGGCGGCCGGGCGGCAGCGTGAGCTGGCGATCCGCGCATCGCTCGGCGCGGGACGCGGAAGGCTGGCAAGGCAAACAATGGTCGAAAGCCTGACGCTGGCCGTCTGTGGCGGAGCGCTCGGCATCGCGCTGGCCTACGGTCTTCTGAAAGCGTTCAAGCTGTTCGGCCCCGCGGACGTGCCGCGCCTCGAACGCGCCGCACTGGACGGCACGGTACTGCTGTTTACCGCCGCAGCGACCGTGCTGACCGGCCTCGCCATGGGATTGGCGCCGGCGCTGCTCTCCGCGCGGCACGCCCTCGGCACTGCGCTTCAGGAAGGAGGCCGCGGATCGACGCCGGGCCGCACCTCCAACCGCCTGCGCGATGTCTTCACCGTCGCCCAGGTCGCGTTCGCTCTTATGCTGCTGGTGGGAGCGGGCCTGCTGCTGCGCAGTTTTTCCCGTCTCACCTCGGTGGATCCGGGCTTCCGCACGGATCACGTGCTCACCTTCGACGTGAGCCTGCCCGGCACACGATACCAGAACGGCAAGGACGTCCGTTTTTTCAGCGAACTCGACCGGCGGCTGCGCGCGCTGCCCGGCGTGGTGAATGCCAGCCTGGTCACGTTTCTCCCGTTCAAGGGAATGGGCTCTGCAACCTATTTCTGGCGAGCCGATCGGCCCAAGCCCGAACCCGGTCGCGAGCCGGTTGCGGATGTTCGCATGGCGCAGCCCGGCTACTTCGAAACACTGGCCATCCCGCTTCGCCGCGGACGAACATTCAACGATGCGGACAATGACGAGAAGGCGCCGCTGCGCTTCGTGATCAACGAAGACATGGCGCGCGAGGCCTTCCCGGGCGAGGATCCGATCGGCAAGAGGCTGATCGTGCAGATGCAGTCGAACAACCCTCCGGGAGAAATCATCGGCATCACCGGCGACGTCAAGCACGGCAGCCTGGCCGACAAGGTCCGCCCGATGGTCTATTACCCGCAGGCGCATTTGTCTTTCGCTTTCGGTACGGTTGTCGTGGAAACGCGCGGTGAGCCGATGTCGCTCGCAAGAGCCGTTACCGGTGTCGTTCGCGAACTCGACCCGGAGCTTCCGGTTTCGGAGTTGGGCACGATGCGGCAATGGGTGGACGAATCGCTGTCCCGGACGAAGTTCCAGACCGGGTTGATTGCCGCCTTCGCGGGCCTCGCGCTGCTGCTGGCCGTGCTCGGCGTCTATGGCGTGATCTCGTACGGGGTCCGGCAGCGCGTGCACGAGATCGGGGTGCGAGTGGCCCTCGGTGCGCAGCGCGGGCAGGTGCTGCGCATGGTGCTCGGTCGCGCCCTGGTGCTGACGTTGTGCGGGCTCGCGCTGGGCCTCGCGGGTGCGCTGGCGCTCGGCAGATACCTTGAAACGCTGCTGTTCGAGATCGAACCTTCGGACCCGGCGACGCTCGCGTTCCTCACTGTGCTGCTGCTCGCGATGGCCCTGCTGGCTGCCCTGCTCCCAGCCATCCGTGCCACGCGGGTCCATCCCATGGAAGTGCTGCGGTACGTGGGATAGCGGCCTACTGGAACTTCGCCAGCAGGCACGTGTTCGGGTCGAACGTAACCGACGCGGGAGCGCTGCCCGCCACGATTTCGAAGCGCTGCTCTCTGGCCGTCATCTCGATCTTCTCGACGCGGCCGTCGATCGCCACTTCGATTGGCAGTCGATACGCTTCGCCTGCCTGTTGCTGAGTGAGCTCCACGGTGAGCTTTTTCGCCGCGGCATCGTATTGCCAGCGCGATCGCACCACCGGCGATCCCGCGCGATTCAGCCATTCGGTGAAGAACCACCGAAGGTCCATCCCGGACTGCTCCTCAATCACCCGGCGAAAATCCTCCGTCGAAGCGTTGCCCTCCCGGTAGAGCCGGTAGTATTCCCGAATGCCGGCCCAGAAGCGGTCGGTTCCTATCAGGCAGCGCAGCATGTGGAGCAGCCACGCGCCTTTCTGGTAAACGAGCGCGTTCAACACCGCGCCCATGTCGGCCAGGTTGCGGTGCACCACGGGGGTCGCGGGCAGGCTGCGCTCGGTCTTCCACACCGTCTCGCGGCTGCTCTTAAGACCCGCAACAAATGCGTCCCGGCCCGAGTAGTGCTCGGTGGCGAGCAGCGCCAGATATGTTGCGAAGCCCTCGCTGAGCCAGACGTCGTCCCAGTCCTTTTCCGTTACCGAATCGCCGAACCACTGATGCGCCACCTCATGCGCCACCAGGGACGTAGCGGGGCGGCCGGTCACCGAAGCCTCCCCGTAGAACACGGCGCTCGCATGTTCCATCCCGCCGCTCACACCCGCGGCTTCCACGCTGGCGAGTTTACCGTAGGGGAACGGACCGATGTGTGAAACGTAAAACTCGACTGCACGGCGGGCCGGCTCGTCGAATGTGACGATGCCGTTGTCCCGGTCCTGGCGGTAGACCCAGGTTTGCATCGGAACTCCGTCCACCGTTCCCAAATCGCGACGTGAGAATTGCGCCGCGCCAATGGCGTTCAACCAGGCGGCGATCGGCGCCGTCTCGCTCCAGTGCGTGAGGCGCGTGCCGTCGCCCAAATTGGTTTCTTCCACCAGCACCCCGTTCGCCACCACCTGGTAGCGCGCCGGCGCAGTGATCAGGAATTCGCTGGTCGCTTTGTCCGAGGGATGGTCGATGACCGGGAGCCACTGGCGGGCGCGGTCGGGCCAGTTGGAACTGAAAAACGTCCTGTCGCCGTACTTATTCGGCCCGATGCGCAGCCCTCCGGCGGGAACGCCGTGATAGCGAATGGTGAATGCGTGGCGCGTCCCTCCCGACGGATTGCGAAATCGGAGGGTGAGGCGATTGGCGGCGTGAGTAAACGCAACCGGCGATCCGGCGCTCAGCACCGCGGTCACCGTCATACCTTTTCCGTTCGCGGGCGAAGCCAGGTCGAGCCAGAACTCGTTGATTCCCTCGCGAAGAAAACGGACCAGCACGGTGGTTTCGCCGGCAATCTCGCCGGTATCGTCGCGCAGTGTGAGCTTGAAGCTGTAATGGAGCACATCCAAGCCCGCCTGGCGCGGATAAGTGTCGGCAGTGGCCGCGAATGAGAGCAGCAGGATCAAAAGCGGGCGCACGGCCATTTGGTGGCGATTGTAAGGGAACGCACCGAGGTGCGTCAACACGCCGGCTGTCAGGTTCCGTCAAGCTGCGCCGCGGGCCGGTCCACGAGGAGCGGCAAAGGATCGATCGCACCTCCACGGGCGTAGACTCCGAAATGCAGGTGCGGCGGCGTAGTCCGCGCGTTCCCTGTGTTGCCAACATATCCGAGAATCGTGGCCGTCGTTACCTCTTCCCCCGTATGCAGGCCGTCCTCAAAGCGGGCCAGGTGCGCGTAGTAGTAGACCCTGCCTCCGGCGCCCAAAACGGAGACCGAGTTGCCGCCCAATCCTCCGTGGCCCAGCCGCACCACGATGCCATTCGTCGCGGAACGCACCGGTGTGCCGCGTTTCGCGAAGATATCCTGGCCCTCGTGTTTGCGGCCTCCGGAGCGCGCCGCCGCCCACGTATCGGCGACCCTCCGGACTGGTACTTCTTCCACCGGCATGGCCACGGTCCGGTCGGCCGGAGAGGCGAGCAGCCTCGCCACCTGAAACGGCAGTAGGGCCCCGCTCCGCAGGAGTTCATCGCGGAACAGCCCGGCAGCAAGCGCGAGCAGAAAAAGGGCAAGGGCGGCTTTTCGAAGGGTTGGGATACTTCTTGGATGCGGCCCGGAAGGCTACGGTTGCGCCGCAGCCCGCACTACACCTCGAGCACGATTCCGCTCGCGGGCAGCCCGGTGGCGCGTTCGAGCGCGAGCGCATAAAGCCGCAGTTGGGCGGCGCTCCGCTTCTGGCGCCGGTCCGTCTTGTACTCGACTACCGTCCACGAGTCGGACCGACGCCAGGCAAGATCGATGCGGCCGTCCACCAGCGTGCCGTCCTGCAGGCGGACGATGACGGGCAATTCCCGATGCCGTTCGGCCCCCGCCGGCGCGCTGCCCTCGACGTACTCGAGCGCCTGCCGTGCCGCCTCCGCCGCGGCTGCGCACTCCTCCACGTTCGCGCCGTGACTGCGGCCCCACACTTCGGCGAGCGCCCCGGCCTCGGCGGGAGAACTGGCGCGCTGCAGAATGTCGTGCACGAGCCGGCCAAACTTCCTCCCGGCCGGCCGCCCCTGCGCCGAAGGCATGGTGACAATCTCCACCGGCACATGCGCAGCTTCCTCGCAGGCGCCGAAATTCTGCGCCGGCACGACTCGATGAGCGGCTACCGCGCCCGCCTCAATCCGCTGCGCTCGCCGCTCCTTCCATTCCTCGTATCGCCGCAAGCCTTCCACAGCCTGCTCGGTGTTGCCGCTCAGCACATGCTGGTTCTCGACGCCTTCGGCTTTCGGCGCGCGCAGCGCAAGCACCGCGGGGTCGAACCAAACCACCGTGTGGCTGCCCGATACGGGACGGTGCAGGCCGGGCCTGACCGACACTTCTTCCGGCTGATCGGCCGGCCGGTTGAGTACGGTGGCGCTTCCGAATCGCGGGCAGCCGGCCGCTGGTTCGGAAATGCGCCAGCGATCCTTAGGCGGATACAGCGCGTCGTGCAGCGGGCTCAGCCAGCCGCCCTGGCGGTCTTCTTCGCCGATGGCGGTGACCACCAGCAGGTCGCGCGCGCGGGTGGCCGCCACGTAGCCGACCCGCACGGCTTCTTCTTCATCGGCCCGTGCCTCCTCTTCGCTCGCATCCACCAGTTCCCAGGGCGCGCAGCGCAGGAGGCGCTGGGCACACAGCCGGCGCGCCGAATCGCTGGTGCGGTCTGCGCCTTGCGGCGAGGTGAGCCTGGCGGTCAGGTCGGCCAGGATGACCACCGGAAATTCCAGGCCCTTCGCTTTGTGGACGGTCATCAGCTGCACGCCGCCGCCCGCCTGCTCAAGCACCGGGGCCTCGCCCGTTTCGCCCGCGTCGTACTCGGCTTCCAGGTACTCGACAAAGGATCGAAAGGACGTGCCCGCGCCCACGGCATCGAAGCCGCGCGCCAGGTCGGCGAGCCGGAACACGTTGGCCAGCACGCGTTCGCCGCCCTTGCGGAAGGCGAACCCGGCGTGCGCGCGCGTGGCCTCCAGCAACTCGTGAATCGTATCCGCGACTGGCCGGTAATTGCGGCGGCCGTGAAGTTCGCGCAGCATAAGAAACGCATCGCGGATGGGGTGGAATTCGGGATCGAGATCATCCGGCAGTTCGCGCGCCGGATGGAAGCGCCCGTGGGCATTGCGGAAGCGAAGCAGCGTATCGTCGGGCACCGCGCACAGGCTGCCGCGCAGCACGGCGTAGACGCTCAACTCGTCGTCGAGCCACTCGACCGCCCGCAGCGCGGTGCGCAGCGTGCCCACCTCCTCGCGCCGGTGAAACGATTTCGACCCCACCAGCAGGTGCGCGATGCCGCGCGCCTCGAGCGCCCGCACGTATTCCTGCGTGAGGTCGGTGCCGTAATTGGTGAAGCGCCGGAACAGAATGCACACGTGCTCGGGCCGCACGGGCACGCGCGCGCCCGACCCCCTTTCCCGCACTTTCCACCCGCTGTCCCGGCACAGCCACTCGATGAACGCGGCTACCGTTCCCGGCGAGCATTTCTCGATTCTGGGATTCGAAAGGTTGCGCGTGCCGTAGGGTTCGGGGATGGGCAGCGCCACCACACCGGGCTGCGCGGGGTCGTCTTCGACGCCGCCCGTGAGCGGAAGGTAGTCCGGAATCTGCGCGGCGAAGGCGGCATTGACGAACTCTTGAATGGTACGCGTGCTGCGCGTGCTGCTGGTGAGCGTGCCTTCGGCAACGCCGCCTTCGGCCAGGTCGCGGCAGACGCGGCGAAAGAGGCTCGCATTGGCGCGTCGAAAGCGGTAGATGGACTGTTTGGGATCGCCCACCAGGTACAGCTTGCCCGGCGCGGGCGACGCTTTGCGCCAGTCGCACTCAGCGGGGTCCGAGGCCGCCAGCAGCAGCAGGATCTCGGCCTGAAGCGGGTCCGTATCCTGAAACTCGTCCACGAAGATCCGCTGATAGTCCTGTTGGAGTTGGGCGCGCGCGGCATCCTTGCGCACCAGGTCGCGCGCGTACAGCAGCAGGTCCAGGAAGTCGAGTTGTCCGGCCATGCGCTTCTGTTCCAGGTAGAGGCCCACGACCTCCCATAACTCGTCGCGCAGTTGCGCGGCCAAATCCGCATCGGCGCCGCGCCCGAACTCCTCGATGGCCTGCTTCAGGTTCTCCCAGGATGCCAGGAGCGCCTCGCGCGACACGCCGTCGGCATACTTGCCCGCGCCCGCCTTGAGCCAGCGCATTTCGGTGGGCAGCCGCAGAATTTCGCCCTCGGCCAGGTCGGCGTCGAAGCGTCCGGCGTCGCGTGCCCGCCGTGCGCGCTCCATGAATTCGGCTAGCGGCTTCAGTCCGTCGTAGAGAATATCGCGCGTCCGCGAGCAGCGGTCGCGCAGTCTCAGCGTTCCCCCTGCCTTGCCGAGCAGGGCCCTCAGGCGCGCGTCCCGATCGAAGCCGCGCTTGTCCCAGGGCGCGTCGAAATCGCGCCATTCGGCCAGCGACCATGCCGCCAGCCGCAAAGCATCGAGCGGCTCCTCTCCGTCCCGCTCCTCCCGCCACGAAAGGCGCGCAAGGGCCCGCATCAGCGCCGGGGAGGGCGAAGCGAGACGCCGCTCGATCCAGCCCTGAAACACGCGGCTGAACACGCGCAGCGCTTCCGGCTGCGACAACTCGCGGAAGACGGGATCCACTCCGGCCTCCACCGGACGGCGCCGCAGCAGTTGCGCGCAGAAGCCGTGGATGGTGCCGATGAAGGCACGGTCGAGCGATCGCGCGCCACGCGCCAGGCGGGCCTGAACGTCCGGGTCCGGCTCTCCGGCGCGGCGCAGTTCGAGCTCGTGGCGCACGCGCAGCTTCATGTTGCCCGCCGCTGCGTGAGTGAAGGTGACCGCGACAATGCTTTCCACCGGTGTGCCCGCTGCGATCGTATCCACGATCCGGTTCACCAGCGCGGTGGTCTTGCCCGTACCCGCCGAGGCTTCCACCACCCAACTGCGCTCCAGGTCGGAACCGAATGCGGCAACGCTCATCGCCACGTGCGCAGCTCCTTCAGTCTTCCGAGTTCCGGCTGCGACTTCTCGTCAACGCGCTCCTCCTCGTAGGGGCCGCAGACCGGCAGGAACTCGCAGCGCTTGCAGCCGTCTTTGCGCGGCGCAGCCGGCAGGAAGCCGTCGCGCATGGCATCGTCGATGGTCTGGAGCACGTTCGCCGCGCGCCGCCGCGACCACTCGTTGAGCGGCACGTCCACCGCCGTGAAGTTCTGCCGGATGGTCGCGTAGTACAGCCTCCCGAGATTCACCGGTTCCCCCAGCATCTGCTCCGCCACCAGCGCGTAGAGCGAAGGCTGCAACGCCTCGCCGCCGCCCAACATTTCGGGCCGCGGGTCGGGGATGCGGCCGGTCTTATGATCCACCACGCGCAACATGCCGCCCGTGTGACGCTCCACCAGGTCGATCGATCCCCGCAACATCCAGCCGCCCTCCAGTTGCACCGGTTCCTTACGGCTGCGCGGATCGCGTCCCGCGGCGTCGTTCAGGCCGAAGCTGAACTCATAAAACAGAGGACGCCACTCGGGCTCGCGCGCGGCCTTTTGCTGAAGCCAGCCGCGCAGATCGGCCCGGATGGACGAGATTTCGGTACGCCAGATTTGCGGGATGGCGGGCGCCAGGTCGGCCTCGAAACGTTGCGACACGTCCTGCAAGACGGCGTCGAGGCGGTCCAGCACCTCCGGAGCGTCGTAGACCGTCGCCGCCGTGAATCCGCTCAGCAGTTCGAATTGTACCGCGTGATAGATCTCGCCGCGAGTGGCCGGGTCCATGCGTTGGATACCGGCGGGCCGCTCGGCAGGGCGCAGGCCAAGGATCCCGTGCAGCGCAAAACGATACGGGCAGCGTGCGTACTGTTGCAACGCCGAGGGCGACCAGGCGCGCTGCGCCAGCCGGTAACGGGTAAGCGCGTCGCTTCCGACCTCTTCCACCACCAGGCCGTCGGCAGCCTTCCAAGACTTGTGCCAGCGGGTCCAGCGCGCGCGCAGCGATTGCACCGCACGGCCGGGCAGCCGCTTCAGGTATTGGCCGGAGCCCGCGGAAAGCGGCGCCAGGGTGGCGAGGTCGAACTCGGCATCGTCGATGGCATCCGCCGGGTCCGCCGGTGCGGGCCATCCGATTCGCGATTGCGTGGCCGAGCGCGTGCGCGCTTCGAATTCGCGCACGCTCAACTCGCGGCCGCCGGCGGCGCGATGCGCCTCGAAGGCGTAAAAGCTGGGCACGCGCTCCCGGCCGGTGAGAAGATCCAGCCGCGAAAAGGACAGCGTCAGACGCTCGAAGGCGCAGGCGGCGGCGATACGCAGCAGTTCGGTATCTTCGGCGCGCAGTTCGATGCCGAGGCTCCGTCGCTGCGCGTGCAATAACAACGGGTCCTCGGCGGGAGGGCGCGGGAACAGGCCCTCGTTCACGCCGGGCACGAAAACACGGCGGAAGGCGAGTCCGCGCGCCTCCTCGATGCTCCCTACCCACACCTTGCCGAACCTCGACTCCGCGGGCGGCGAAGCAAACGCACTCAGCCGCGGACCGAGCACCAGAAGCACTTCGCCCAGAGTGACGGGACCGATATCGGACATCGGCTCCAACTCTTCCAGCAGCTCGACGACACGCTCTGCGTCCCGCACTGCGAACTCCGCCAGCGCGCTGAGAGCGGCGATCCACTCACCCCACAACGCGCGTTCCGGCAGAGCCGCAAGCCGCTCGACGATCGGCAGCGCGAGGCGCGTGAGATTCTGGAGCGACTCAATGCTCCGCGCCGCCGCTTCGCGCGCCGCTTCGTCCTCGGCGGCCGTGTACCGGCGATGCAACTCTTCGCGCAAACCGGCGATGCGCGTCTCCCAACGCGCAACACCGCCAATCACCGCGGCATCTACCAGGAGGCGCTCCCACTGCGCCGGAGTGGCCGGCTCTTCCTCTTCGGGCACCTGGCCGAGCGAAAGGTATTCGGCAAACCGCGAGGCCGAAAGACCTTCCGCGGCGCAGTGCAGAAGCGCGAGCAGGCTGCGCCCGGTTGCGTCCGGCCGGCGCGCCGCCAGGGCGCAAAACGCCGGAATGTCCGCGCGGCGCAGGGCTTCGATCACCAGCGGCTGGTGACGTTCCGGAGAGCGCAATAGGATGGCAGTCTGGTCGAACGGAACGCCCTCGCCCGCGGCGGCATGCAGGGCACGCGCGATTTCCACGCACTCCAGCGCTTCGCCGGACGTGGAAAAGACGATGAAGCCGCCGTCTTCTTCGCGGCCGGGAACGGCTTCGGTCGAGAACAGATACCTCTGGAGCGACTCGAGTGACGACGACGGGCTGGCGCTGTCCGCGTCGATACGCAGGTCGAGGCCGGGACGTGCCGCACTCATGACGGCGCCGAAGAGTTCCCGCTCGAGCCGTGTCCGCGGAGTTACGTCGATTGCCACCACCGCCGTTCCGGACAGTTCGGAGCGCCCCGCGCGGAACGCTTCGACGGCCAGGCCGGTGCGGGCGGCATGGTCGGCGAGGCGGCGTTCGGCAAGCTCCCGCGTGTAGGCTTCGAGCAGCAGCGCCAGGTCGGGACCCGACTCGCCGCACCGCCGCAGGTCATCGAGCGCCACGGCATTGAGACGCAACTCTTCGAAAGTTGTAGTCAGGGCGCGGGCAAAGCCGGGGAACCGGGCCACGGGACGGAGGTAACCGAGTTCGCCGCGCTCGAGCGACTGGCCGGTAACGCGTGCGGCCAGCGCCTCGCGTACGAAGCGGCCCACCGGGACCAGGCCGCGCCGGCTCAGTTCGGCCTCTGCCAGCACCAGCACCAGGTCCCGGAAGGCAAGCCGGCGAACGCCGATGACGGCCTCGCCGCATGCCTCCAGCGCCACCTCGTCGGCAGCCGCGCGGACCGGCGCCAGCACGAGGATCGAACCGGTTCCGGCGTGTTGTCTGACGTAATCGACGGCGCGTCCGCGGAGAGCCTTATAAGAGATCAAGCAGCTTCACCCTACCAGAATCGAGAGCACGCGCTGACCGTGCCGCGATAAACTGGTAGCCTCATTATGACGCCCGCCGAAGCCACCCAACCCACATGGTTCTCGTTCGATGAAGTCCGCGCCCGCGTCTACGAATTTCCCTGCCCGCTGGATCGCCTGCCGGAGTAACCCTCGCCGACCCGGGCGATGTCAAGGAAGACAGCCCCAAACTGTTTCACCCCAAAGGCGTCGGCGGCGAGGCGAACTGGGAGATTTCCGCGGACTCCGGCTACACCGGTCTGTTCGCCGCCGAGAGGCGTGTCCCCGCCATCGTGCGAATGTCCGCCTCGGGGAACAATACCACCTTCGACCAGTCCGCATCGCTCATTCCCTGGCTCCATCTGCCGCGAAGTTTCGGCCTGGCCGTGAAGCTATTTCCCGCGGCTTCGTCTCAGAAAATCCGGACCTGCAATCTGCTCCTGTTCGACAATACCAGCCTCGACGGCAACCCGAGCCCCTGGTATATGCGCGGAGCCCGACGGCAAGACGGCACTTCGACGAGCAGTATTTCCTGAACTGGTTGGCCGGCCGCGGCTGGTTTCCGACGCCCGCCTGCGGGCGGTCGATTCCCTCGGGCGCGTAGACTCGACGGGCGGTCCGGTCTTGGATCCGCGCTCGCCGCGTTTCCTCCGCCTGATTCCCGAAGTGCGATTCCCGCAAGAAGAGAGCGCCGCCCGCTGGAAGGATTTCCGCCTGGAGCTCCTCGATCTCGCGCAACGCGAGCCGCTCGCGTTTCGCATCCCGGGTGTCGGAAAAGAACCCGGCGGAAAACGGCGCCGGTGGTTTCGCCGTTCGGCGATCGCCAACTCCACTTCTCGCATGTTGCGGCCAAGCCGTAGCCGAAACCTTCACCCCTCCGGCAGCGCGAATTTGTCTCCACTGCCGCCGATCCACTCGCGCAGCCGGCCCAGCAGCTTTTTGCGCTGCGCCCGGTACGCGGAATTGTGCGCCAGGTTCGCCTGTTCGTACGGATCCTCATTGAGGTTGAACATCAGCCACGAGATATTTTCGAAGCAGACATACTTCCAGCCATCGCGCGTCACCAGGCCGCGCCAAGGCTTGTCCACACTGTCGCCATGGCCGGTGGGCACTACGCTTTGCAGGAATGCCGAGTCCGGCTCGGATGCCGCGGCAGGCCGGCGCACCCGGTAGTGCGAGTAGTCCGTACCCTCCATCCACGCAGGCTTGGCGATTCCGCACAGGCCCAGCGTGGTGGGCGCGATATCGACGTGATTGAGCGGCACGGGAACGTTGCCGGTGCGCCGGCCGTCGTAGCCCTGCGGCTGCTCGCCGGCAAGGATCATTGGGATGCGGATGGCCTCTTCGTAGGCGGTCATCTTCAGGAACTGGCCATGCGAGCCGTGCATGTCGCCGTGGTCGGCGAAGAACAGAATATGCGTGTTGAATGCGGCTCCCGTTTGCGTGAGTGCCTCCCGAATCCGGCCCACGTTCCAATCCAGGTTCTCGATCATCGCGTAATAACCGGCCAGTTCCCGGCGCGCGCGCGTCGTCACGGAACGTACGTCGGGCACGTTGGGACGCAGTTCAAGGCGCGCCAGGTTGTACTTGCGCATCCAGTCGGCGGGCGCGACATAAGGATTGTGCGGAGGCTGCACGGAGAGGATCGCGAAGAACGGCTTGGCGTCGCCGCGGGTGCGCGCCTCGGCACGATCCCGGATGTATTGGATAAACAGATTGGAGAGCTCGTCGGTCTCGTAGCCGGGCAGCCGGTAGTGAAACGCATCCCGGCCCGAGCCGCCGTGCACCCACGTGTCCCACTGGCTGTTGTTGTTCTCGTAGCCGGTCCAGCTCTCGAATGCTCCCCTCCGGTCGGGCGGCACAATGAAGTGGGCAGCGCGCCCGTTGCTCTCGTGAAACCCGCCCAGGTGCCACTTCCCGATATACGCGGTGTGATAACCCGCGGCATTGAATGCGTTGGCGATGGTCGGCTGGCCTTCGGGCAGAGGATACTCATGCCCGGGAACGCAATGGTGCGGGTAGCGTCCGGTCAGCATGGAGCCGCGGAAGGGGCAGCACAGCGGCATACCCGACACCGCCGCGGTGAAGCGCACGCCCTGCGTCGCCATGGTGTCCAGATTCGGAGTCGAGGCATTGGGATCGCCCGCGCAGCCCAGCGCCTGCGACCGGAACTGGTCGCCGAGGACCCAGATCACGTTCGGAGGAGCCGATCCGGCAGGCTGCTGGAGAGAGGGCTGCTGGGCGAGTCCTTGCGAAGCGGCCATTCCCGATCCGGCGGCCGCCAGGAAGCTTCTACGATTCACTCTTCAATACTGATTCGCGTGGGCACAGACTGTCAAACGTCAGGGAGTTGCGGCCTTTCGCGCAACGAAGATCGGCCAGTTCCCGCTCGAAGCGTTCGGCGCCGAACGTCTTGCCGCGCCGCCGATGGTGGACGGTGTCGGAACTGCTGGCGTCGGCTTCCACCGTGAGCCGTCGTCGTACGCAACGATGCGGGACGCGGTAGCGATTACCATCCGCCGGCTGGTTTGCCGACGAGTTGGCCGACATCGTTCATGCCGAGGTCCAAGATCCGCTTCCTTCGGCACGCGCGAGAAGTGACCCACCTGTGCTTGCCAAAAATGACTCAGGCAGTCTGTAGCTGAGCCACACTCCCGCTGGCAGCCGCGCAAAACGTGGCGCCGTTTCCGGTACAGTGTTGATTTCGTAATGAGCCGGAGGTTTGCGCCCTGGAGAGGAGTAGATTCCCCTCCAGGGCAGGAGCTTCTGGGAGTCATCACCTCCCATGGGCCCTACCGAGAATCTTACAGGTCCGCACAAAAGGCAAGGGGCTGGGCGACGGAAACAATCCGGGCGTCGGCCGCGAACACGCCGGTGTCTGCTAAAAGGATGCGAGCAGCGCTTTCACCCCGGCCGGGTCCGACAGCGTTATTGCAGCGAAGAGTGCCGGGAAGGGGCACGGGAATGGTCGCGGTGGAAGGCCCAGCAAAGATATCGGGCGACCACGGCAGGCAAACAGAAACGGAACGGGCAAAGCCGGCGCTACCGCGAGCACACGAAAAGCCGGAAACCCGCAGAGCCAGAGGCGGTTAACGACGCCGCGAGGGTAATCACTACAGAACATTTTTTTCGATCATTCGTGCGACCGGCCCGGCTGCTACGTGGGATTCGAGCGTGGGCGGCGAAGTCCTTTACAACGCTTCTGCTCGCACGACTGCCGGCACGCGATGGAGAGCGTCAGGGAAAGGGAGCAGCGGTGGAAACAGGCGCGTGATTTAATCCGGAGATATTGATCGGCTGGCGGGGCTCGGCATACATTCAGCCTGTCCGATGCAACTGGAGTTTCACCAACTCGACCGGCGTTGGGAGCACCTGCGAGTGCGCCATGCAGGGCGGCAGCGGCGGCTGTTGGCGTCGCTAGCTGACAGTGGGCAGCAAACGCCCATCGTGGTGGTGGCCGCCGAAGGCCAGGGCGACCATTACGTGGTGATCGACGGCTACAAGCGGATCGCGGCGCTGGAGCAACTGGGGCGGGACACGGTGGAAGCCGTGGTGTGGCCGATGAGCGAGGCGGCGGCCGTAGTGCTGGACCGCTCGCTGCGTTTATCCGAACACGAGACCGCGCTGGAGGTGGGTTGGCTGTTGGCGGAGTTGGAGCGGCGCTTCGATTACGGGCTGGATGAGTTGGCGCGCCGGTTCGATCGCAGCGTGAGTTGGGTATCGAGGCGGCTGGCGCTGGTGGAGGTTTTACCGGAAGCGATCCAGCAACAGGTGCGCGAGGGCAAGATTCTGGCGCAGATGGCCATGAAGTTTCTGGTGCCGGTGGCGCGTCAAAGCCTGGAGGATTGCCAGCGGATGGCGGCCATCTTCGCCGCACACCACGGCGATACGCGTGCCGGCGGCCAGTTGTATGCAGCGTGGCGCAAAGGTTCTCCGGCAATCCGCCAACGCATTCTCGACGATCCCGAGTTGTTCTTCAAAGCGCAGCGGCAGGCGCAGGAGCAAGCTCCGGCCGGAACCGGCGCCGAACTGTTACGCGATCTGGAAATGGTGGCGGCGATTGTGAACCGCGCCCAGCGGCGACTGGCGGGCGCGGCTGCCACGGAGGTGGATGAGCAGCAAGCGAAAGCGGCGCGGTATCAGATCGAGCGCATTCAAAAGCAGCTGCATCGCATCGACGAAAAAATCCAACCGGAGAAGACACCCCATGTTGAGCCAGGCACAACGGACCACGATTCTGGAACTGAATGCGCAGCACGTGAGCAAACGCGAGATCGCACGGGTACTGGGAGTCTCCCGCGTGGCCGTGCGCAAAGTTCTACGATCCAACTCGACCACCCTGCCGGAACTGCATCGAACCGAGAAGGCGGAGCCCTACCGGCCTCAGATCCTGGAGCTTTTCGACAAGTGCCAGGGGAATCTCGTGCGAGTCCATGAGGAACTGGTGGCGGCGGGGGCGGAGATGTCGTATGCCGCGTTGACCTCGTTCTGCCGGCGGCATGGAATCGGCTACGCGCCGCCCACGCCGGCGGGCCAGTATGATTTTGCGCCTGGGGAGGAGATGCAGCACGACACGTCTCCGCATGAGCTCGAACTGGACGGCAGGAAGCGCAAGGTGCAGACCGCGTCTGCGGTGCTGTGCTATTCGCGGATGCTGTTCTTCCAGTGCTATCCCACCTTCCGGCGTTTCGACTGCAAAGTCTTTCTCACGGAAGCGCTACGCTACTTCGGCGGCGCGGCAGCGCGGACCATGATCGATAACACGCACGTGGTGGTGCTGCGTGGCAGCGGACGCGACATGGTGCCGGTACCGGAGATGGCTGCTTTTGGCGAGCGTTTCGGCTTTCAGTTCGTGGCGCACGCGATTGGCAATGCCAACCGTTCGGGACGGGTGGAGCGCCCCTTCCATTTCATCGAGCATAACTTTCTGGCGGGGCGCACCTTCCGCAGTTGGGAGGATCTGAATCAGCGGGCACGGCAGTGGTGCGATAAGGTCAACTCGACTTACAAGAAACACATCCGCGCGGTTCCGCGAGAGCTGTTCGCGGTGGAGCGGCTGCATCTGAAGCCGCTGCCGTCGTGGATTCCGGAAGTCTACCGGCTGCAGCAGCGGCTGGTGGATATCGAAGGCTACGTGGCGTTGAACAGCAACCGCTATTCGGTGCCGGTGGAGTGGATCGGGCGCCGCGTAGAGGTGCGCGAGACCAGGGACAAGATCGAGATTCAACTCGATACCCGCCAACTGGTGACACACCGGCGCATCGCCGAAGCCGAGCACCAGCGCGTGATGCTGGCGGAGCACCGCCCGCCGCGCGGTCACAGAGACGCGCGTCCCGATCCGCATCCCGAAGAGCAGGCCATCATCACCGCCGCGCCGGAACTGGCCGACTATGTCGTGGGGTTGAAACAGCACAGCCGTAAGGTGGTCACACTTGCCCTGCGGCAACTGCTGCGGTTTGTGCGCGAGTATCCGCGTGAACCGCTGGTGGGAGCGGTGGAAGAGGCCGCCCGTTATGGGCTTTACGATCTGGACCGGCTGGAGAGGATGATTCTGCGCCGCGTGACGCGCGAATACTTTCTGCTCGATGAGGGGCCCAACGATGACTGAAGAACTGGAACAACTGCTGAAGAACCTCAAGCTCAAGCGCATCCTGGAGATCTATGACGAACAGTTGCGCGCCGCCGACAAGGACGACATCAGCTACTCGGAGTTTGTGACGCGTCTGGTGCGCGCGCAGTTTCAGGCCCGGCAGGAGGGCGCGCTGGAGTGGCGCATCCAGCGCGCCAGGCTGCCCGAGCGCTGGACGCTGGAGACGTTCCCCTTCGCGCGCCAGCCGGGCGTCAATCGCAAACAGATCCGCGGGTTTGCGGAGTTGGAGTTCATCGCCAAGGCGGAAAATATCGTGTTCGTCGGCAAGACAGCCGTTGGCAAAACAGGATTAGCTTCCGGCCTGCTGATGAAGGCGCTGGAGAACGGCTACCGGTGTCAATTTATCAAGGCCCAGGACCTGTTCGATGAAATGTATGCGTCGCTGGCGGATCGTTCGACGCGGCAGCTGCTGAATCGTCTGGCGCGGCTGGACGTCCTTTTGATCGACGAATTTGGATATTTGAATCTGAAACCGGAGCAGTCGAACATCTTTTTCAAGCTGATGGAAGAACGCTACCGGCGGCGTCCCACAATCCTCACCACGAATCTCGTCTACGACGAGTGGCCTAATTTTCTGGGCAACCGGCCCATGGTAGAAGCCTTGCTGAGCCGGTTGCGGCATTACTGCCACACCGTCGTTATCGACGGCCCGCCATTGCGCGAACCGCAAGGCTGAGGACGCCAGCATGGACGGCCAGGAAGAATATGTTCGCCAGGTGCTGGAGGCGTACCGCAAGACGCCGGGCACGATGGGGACGGTGCGTCGTGCCGACCGGCTGCTGGCAGCGCAACTGTATCAACGCGGCCTTTCGCTGAAGGTCATCGAAAATGCGTTGGTGCTGGCCGCCACGCGTCGCCTGATTCGGCCGTCCGAAGCACCGCCTCTGGGCACGATTCGCTCGCTGGCCTATTTCCTGCCTGTCATCGAGGAAGTGCTGGCGTCGCACGTCAGCCCGGAGTACTTCGAATATCTTCGGTACAAACTCGCACGCACCGCGCCACCTCGCTGAACGCGCCTCCGGCGCGGATGATGGAAAACCACCCCGCACGCCTTCGGCGTGGATGATACTGCTCGTCCTTCCAGCCAAACCAACGAACACCGCCTTCGGCGTGGATGATGCCCCGTATCTCTTTTCCCAGTCCTGTTCCCGGCCTGGGTCACTTCAACCAAGCCCTAATGGGTCACTCTTGCCAAGCGCTGAAGCGCTTCACGATCTGGTGCAATCGGAACGTCTGCGCCGCTCAGTAGTGGCGGGCGGTTCCTATACACTTCCGCCGACGGTCGGCAGGCTCGAGATCAGCTTCGTACGAGGCAAACCGCACGGTGGGTTCCGCTGGTGGTGAAGAAACAGCCGCGAATGCACTCGCTCGGATCATCAGCTTCCGAAGCCCCAAGCTGTGCCCGACGGTGTCGTTGTGATATGTTGATTTTGTCGTGAGATGGCAACATCAGCGGGATCCCGGCCGAACGGCTGGTGAACGCTAGGTTCAGAGCCGGGCTTACTGTGCATTTTGCGATGAGACGCCGTCCCTGGAGTGGATTTGCGAGACTGTATAGATGCGCAGGGGAATCGGCTCAACCCTTGCAGGACAGTTTAAGTAGCGGAAATAAAGGCAAGCGGGAGTAATTCAGTGGTAGAATGCCAGCTTCCCAAGCTGGACGTCGCGGGTTCGAACCCCGTCTCCCGCTCCATAAAATCAATAACTTGCGCACCCTGCCGAACCAGCATTTGTCTCATTTGTCTCGATTGCTCAACTGCAGAGCTTTAAAGTCCGCCCAAAGCGCCGATACCGCCGCGCGCTTTCGAGCAACGGACGTATCGACATAGCTCGCCAGGTGAACACCCAGGCCGTGCCCCTGTTGATCAGCAATGATCTTTGGGTCCGTGCCCTTTTCCTGGTGCA
>CAWIJL010000005.1:0-625409 GCA_963836405.1 uncultured Solibacteraceae bacterium | reverse complement strand
TGTTCGGCCCCGTGCGCGGGCCGTGGCCCGACGACACGTGGAAGGGCTGGTGGGGTGACAAGCCGCCTTACCATACGGACGTCTTTGTGCTTACCCATCATGCGCGCGATCCGGTTCCGATGCGAGGTGGAACCACCTTCCACTTTGTCACCGATGGCATCGAATCCGCCTTGAAACAGGCAATGGATGCAGCCGAAGGAAAAGACGTCCGCCTGGGCGGCGGCGTGTCGGTCATTCAGCAATACCTTCGAGCTGGCCTGGTCGACGAACTCCACGTGGCTATATGTCCGGTGCTGCTTGGGTCAGGGGAACCGATCTTTCATGGCGTCGATCTTAAGGCCCTGGGCTACCAATGCGTCCAGCACGTGCCGTCTCCCAACGCTACACATGTGGTGCTGGCGCGCTCTTGAAAAATATTGCGGCTGACCGATGAATGCCGGCGAACCCGACAGTCTATTGATTCAGAAGCAACGGTTCAACTAAAACTTTCCAAGGAGAATCAGATGCCAAGCACAATCCGTCTTCATCGCGTGCTGCGTACGACGCCAGAAAAGCTGTACCGAGCCTTCCTCGATCCCGACGCGATGGCAAAATGGCTGCCGCCGCACGGCTTCAACGGAAAGGTTCACCACGCGGACGTTCGCGTTGGCGGCACCTATAAGATGGCGTTCACGAACTTCAGTACTGGCCATAGCCACTCGTTCGGCGGAAACTACGTCGAGCTGGTGCCGAACGAACTGATCCGGTACACCGACAGGTTCGACGATCCGAACCTGCCGGGGGAAATCCAGGTGACCGTTCGGCTGCGAAAGGTTTCGGTGGGAACCGAACTGAACATCGAGCAGGCAGGCGTGCCCGATATGATTCCAGCGGAGGCGTGCTACCTGGGTTGGCAAGAATCACTTTCACAGCTTGTCCAGCTCGTCGAGCCTGACATTCCGAACTAGTTTGGTTAGCTGACGGTCGCGTTTCCCGGCTCCGGCTAACGCGTCATGGCGTGATTGTTCTCCTTGCGTTCGCGGAAACGGCCGGGTCTCACCACTTTCGATTCGCTGATGCGCTGATGATCAATCGGCTCGGATCGAGGGTGGAAGTGAAGATCAGAGTCCGACGGAGCGAGTCTCTCGAACAACGCGTACCTGCCTGATAACGGTTGGACTCGGAAGGCGGGAGCGACGGGAGAACTCCGGCGCATACCAGTCGATGGGTGCCGGTACAGCTTTTGCCCGGTTCCCGAACAGCTTGTTCTGTGACACGTTCCCATTCTGTTCCATCTGCAATCATCTCATTCGAGGCCATGTTCCCACTGTTCTCCTGTTCCTGGTCTTGATCTATTTGGTGTCGGCTGCCCTGTTCATTCGTATATGGACCTGCTGAAAGGTCGGAACACTGGGAACACAGACATTTCCTGCGCATCCCTGGCGTCAGAACTGAAACAAACCGGGAACACGCTGGGAGCAGAGTGGGAACTGGTCATCCTTCTTTGCGGTACCTCCATTCCAGGCGTGAGCCGTGGCGCTCCCGGTAACGCTCCCAACCCAACGCCCGAAGGCAGCGAGCGGCGCGGTTCTTATCGGTCTGCGTCCACAAGGCGTGTGCTTTCTCAAGACACTTCTCCAGCACCTCGCTGATCGAGACGCTGGTCCGCAATTCCACCCATGGTCCAATGACTTCCTCCCAAGGGTCGCCTTCGTAGCGATCAATCTGCTGGTCAGAGGCCATTTGTACCAGCTCTGTGGTTTCCAGCCACCAGACGGCACTCGAATTGAACCTGGCTTTCGCCTCTGCCCATAGCTGGTCGCGGTCACGGGCCAGTGCTTCCACGGCAATTTGGCCACAGGTGATCGGCCAGAACCGGCGACCGCCGGTTTCATCCCGAAGGTACGTGCTGTGGTTGACAGTGCCGGCAAACACGCACTGGCGGGGAGATTCAACCAGGCGCATTCCATAAGGTGGCCGGAACCGATCGGTTGTCCGGCTCATGAAGGCCTTGATTCGGGCGACCTCTGAGTGGCTCAGGCTGTCCAGTTCCGAAAGCTCGATAATCCAAACCCCGCGCGTCTGCATTGCCGCGTCTTTGCTGCCCAGATCTGCGAGCTCATCGGTAAAGTAATCACCCGCGAGTGTGCGCAACGCGGTGGACTTCCGGATCCCTTGCGGGCCTTCGAGAATGAGACAACAATCCGCCTTCGCGCCGGGGCGGAAAATCCGCGCGACCGCGGAGATGAGCCACCGTGATCCCACGGCCCGCGAATACTCGGTGTCGTCCGCGCCCAGATAGGCTGAGATCCAACGATCTACTCGTTCGATGCCATCCCACTGCAGGCCCTGCAAGTACGTCTTCACCGGATGGAAGGGACGATCACGGGCGGCGGTCTGCACGGCCTGTCCGGCAACCTCAACTGAAACCAGCACGCCCTGTTTCTGAAGCCACTCTGCTGCGAGGCGGTCCTCGTGGTCCGTCCATTCTCCTTTGGGGACGATGCCCCAGGGTGTGGGTTTCAGTGCGACCGTTCCAAATCCGAATTCGTTGAAGGCGAGGACCCCGCCCCACTCCGGCGCATGACGGAAAGCAGCGATGGCGTTGGCCAGCACGGGGAGTATCCGTCCTTCGGTGTTGTTCAGAGGTGGCTTCGAGCGCAGCAAGTCCTTTCTCCAAGCCGATCCGGCGAAATCGACGCGGGCAAGTTCATCTAGAACCGTTTCGGGACCGACAATGGCCAAATGATCGTCAATACCTTTGCCTCGGCCAACATCCCATTCCAGAGAGCCAACCAGCGCACCCCGGCCGCGCAAGTGAGCCGCCAATTCTGACCTGGCGATGCGCACGAGGTCCTTGGTCACGGCGTCAGCGTCGTAAGCGATCACGACGCGCCGCCCCTCCCAGGCCAGCCAGTCCAGATCGGGGATGGCTCCCTTCACATCCAGTCGGCTGCCGTCCGGTCCCACGGTTTTGCCGATCGTTCCGCGCCAGTTGTAAACGCCTGAAACGCCAACCGGCAGGAATCGAGGCTGCCTCGGCGAACTGTGGTTCGCCAAGCGCCACAAAGCGAGCGCTTTGAACTCGCCCTCCGCGATCACGATGGGTACCGCCGGGTCGCCCAGGAACGATTGGCTGATGCCGGGTGCCAGGTACAGCATGTTCGACCGTCCCGGGGGACTGAGGTACTTCTGCCTCGGTTTCAGGTTGCCGGCGGAATCGTACTCGAGATCCGGCTGGTCTCGTCGTAACCGGAACTCCCGAATGTGTTGGGAGCCGGGGTGCCGATACGGTATGAGTATGCCGGCATAGTTGCCGCTCTTCCTGCCGATGACCTCGCCGCCCGTGAGCGAATCGACCCGACGGAGACCGGCGCGTTCGGCGGAATCGCGGTCAATCCAGCGGGCCTCCAACGACGCATAGTCAGAGGCAGTCAGGTCCGAGCCAACCAGTGGAGAAGCGCCCTTTCTGGCGTCGTGATCGAATTGGTCAGAGCCAACAACTGGTCGGCCAGTGAACCCATTTTCGTCTTTTGTTTGCGGGTTATGGTGGTGTATACTGCCGTTGTAGGAACTCAATTTTCACCCCTATGGGTCGATGGCTCGCGCTGACACGCGGGCCATTGTTGTCTGTGGCCATGGGGTGCAGCATGGAGTGACGTGCGTCTCCTGGGAGCACGAATTGCGATTGTCGCGGGGTCTGAGACGGCATGCTTCGTCGCCTTTGCGCGGGACCGGCAACGCACTTCCGTGAGTATTCAGGCAGAGCTCTGTGCTGGCAACTCTCGTTTCGCACCGCTGCACTCCAATTGCACTCCATTAAGAGGGCGCCCGCGGTGTACCCCTGTTTTTCCAGGCCTCTCGGTACTCTCCAAACGTAAGCGTCCGAGCAACCGCAGGTTGGGGGGCTTTAGTGGCGGTGGGCGGCCCATGCGGCCGGCGTGAGATCTGCCAACTTGTGAATGCTGACATCAGCCAGACCGGGCAGAACCCCGACAAGGTACTCGCGGGCCGGAATAGACAGGCGGCGGCAGCTTTCGATGACCGATAGGATGGCAGCAACCCGCGGCCCAGCGTTGGGACTGCCGATATGGATCCAGTTCTTCCGTCCGATCGCAACGCCACGCATAGAGTTCTCAGCCAGGTTGTTACTCAGTTCCACTTCCGGATATTGGAGAAAGATTTGCAGCCGCGGCCATAGTCCGAGTGCGTAAGCAACCGCCTTGCCCAGCTTGCTGGCTGGCAACGCTTGTTGCCGTGCCGCCTCCATCTTCTCTTTGATCGTGCTGAGCAGCTTTGGAGCCTGCTCGCCGCGCAATCGATGGCGTGCAGCCAAATCGTATCCGTTGTCGCGCGCCACGCGATCAATGCCGAACAGATCGTCGATGCGTTCGACAATTCCCTTGGCCACCGACTCGCCGGGCGCCAGTTCGTGGGCCTCGAATACGCCTCGACGCGCGTGCGCCCAACAGGAGACATGGACCATCTTCGGCCCGCCTACCTTTTCGTAGGCAATATAGCCGTCTGTCTGCAATAGTCCTTCGAAATTTCCTAAAAACCGCTTCGGCCCCTCGCGCCCCCGGCCCAGCTGAAACTCGAATACCACACTGCCTCCGGGCCGGCCGTATTGCCAGAGATAAGCTTGATGGTTTTTTCCCCGCCGGTCGTGCATCTGCACATCCACCGGGGTCTCATCCGCCTGAATGTATCCGCCGCCCAGCAACTCGGTTCGTATCGCGCCAGTGAGCGGAATCAGCAGTTGCCCGACGGTCATCACCCAACCATCCAGCGTAGCCCGGCCGATCTCGATTCCCGTCTCCCGTTCCAGCATTGCGCTTTGCCGATAGAGCGGGAGATGATCGCAATATTTGGCGATCACCGTATCGATCACCACCCGGTCGCTGACTAAACCTTTTGCGATGATCCGCGCCGGAACTGGAGCCGTGGCTACGCCCCGCTGGCAGCAGCGGCAGCCGCGTTTTTCGCGCTTGACCACCAACACGAAATACTTGGCCGGCTCCACATCCAGTTGTTCGCTCTGCTCGTAGCCGATGACTTCGGTCGGCTCTCCGCAATGGGCACAGTGGGACTGTTCCGGCGTGCAGGGAATCACTCGTTCTACCCGCGACAAATCCGCGGGCAATGCCTGGCGTCCGGGATGCTTGCGTGTGCGCCTGGGGTGGAGCGGCGCTGTTGCCGACAGCGGCTCGCGCGCGCTTTCGGCCGCGACTTCCAGATTGCTGACTCCAGGCTCCTCTTCCAGTAACTCCAGTTGTGCATCGTTGAGCTTCTCGCTGGCCGGGCCGTACTTCTGAATCCGCTGCAACCGCAGCCGCTCTTCCAGCAGTTGAATCTTCAGGTGGGCGAATTGCAGTTGGCGCTTCAACTCCACGACCGGAACAGGATCGGAAGGGTCGATGGTGGGGGGCGCGACAGCCAACATGAATAAAACAATTATATCTGATTATGTTTTATTCAGCCGCAGTTTTTGCCAACGTTTTCGACGTCCCACTTTCGACGCCGACCACCTTCCGAAACCATGCCCGGCGCCTGCTCCCCGCTAAGTCAATGCCGCCAAGCAGCAGCGCCATTTCCTCGTGACTCAGGACTACCTTGACTTGGCCCCTCTCCGCCGCCGGCCAGCAAAAACGACCCTTTTCTAACCGCTTTGCACAAACCCACAGTCCGCTTCCATCCCAGAAAATCAGCTTCAGCCGATTCCTCTGCGCATTCGAAAACAAGAACAGATGCCCGCTCAGCGGTTCCAATTCCAACCGGTCGCGCACCAGTGCGTAGAGCCCCTCAAAACCCTTCCGCATATCCGTCCCTCCGGCCGCCAGATAGACCTTCGTCGCTGGTCCCAACCCAAACATGCTTACGCCTGCTCCAGCTCCGCCACCAGGCGCCGCAAGGTGTCGCCGTCGAAGCCGCGCCTTACTTCAATTCGGCGCCCCCCACCCAGGACTACTGCCAACTCGACGGTGTCTCCCCGCCGCGCCGCCACCTCAATGGCCACCCAGTGCGGCGCCCCACGCTTGTCGGTTTCCTCCCGCCGACGTCGGGTCACATATCGTGCCAACGTCTTTAGCGGCACTCCTCGCCGATCGCAGAACTCCTGTCGGCTTAGTCCGCTCGCGTCATATTCAGCCGCCAGCCGGTCGGCCCCCTCCCGGCTTCGCCGGCGCCCTGATCGTTGCTGTTGTTCGTCCACACCCCCACTGAATCAAACAATCGTGCTGGCGGGAAAGATGGACTTGGTTTGACGCTTACCTCCAAACCGCCACCTGCGCTCTCTAAATGACTGAAATTAAAGTGTCGCGTAACTTCCCAAGCTGGACGTCGCCGGTTCGAATCCGGTCTCCCGCTCCTTTTTCAATAAGTTACCGGGATTCCGACCTTCTCCTCAAGCCCTCGAATGGAGTGCAGCGTTCTTTACCTATTGGAAGTTATTCATTCTAAATAGCCTCGTCCTGAGAATGCCACCCTGCCACGCTGGCATTCCGTAAAACGGCGCTAACTCATTGATTTTGCACCGTCCAGAGGCCGCGGCAACAAGAGATACTACATCCCTCATCGGCGGTTGCGTGGCAAGATCTACCACGGCTAGTCTGTCCCGGTTTCCGCGAGAGCCTGATGCACCTTACCGGCGACAGTTAGAAAGTCGGGCGTAGTTGACGCCGGACATACACCTGGAAAGGGAATCGCTCGAGGGAAAGGGTCGCGCAGGAATGCATTTCGCCAAGAGGAACCCTGGCTCCAGCGACACGGGAATTGCTCGCAATTTCTAGCCAAAGATATTTGAAATTTCCCGATCAGCCCGCGGGGGCGAGTTTCTGTGTCGGGTAGCCGAGAATGGTCGTGACGCGGCCGGTGTTGCGATCAGCGTAGATGAACGCGGGCCCCTCGATCCGATAGCGGCCCTTCCATTCGATGGCGAAGCTCGTATCGGTCTCCTCGAGGTAGATCGGTTCGGGATCCCCGTCCCTGGCCAGACGGGCCGCAAGGTGGTCGGTGACGTCGAGCAACCAGGCATCACCGGTGTCGGTGGAGAACAGGATAAGTTGGCCGATGGTGACGATCCGCCCGTCGTGATCGGCGGCCTTGTCTTGGATGTAGCCAATTTCGTCGGCGAGGCGGAAGCCCTTGCCGTCCACCACCTGTCTAGCCGACCCACGTTTGATGGTTCTGCGACCCACGGTCGTTTCTCTCCATAGAGTATAGTGCGTGGGCATGGAACGGTTCATCCAGTTGTTCGCGGATTTCCTGTCCTTGGTTTATCACTGCTTCGACCGCATCGTCATTCACGGATACCTGAGCGGTTTGTCCCGGCCTGAGCAGGTGGTTTATTTCTTCCGGGACGTCCTTGGCATTCCGGTGGTGAGTAAAGAAGTCCTCAGCCAGCGCACCAACGACTACCGGGACTGGGTCGAGGCGTACGCCCGCAACCACGAAATCCCGATAGAGTGGGCCGAAAAGGGAACCCGCAAAGAGGACTACGTCCTGCCCGCGCTGCGCCGTATGGAGAAGAAAAACGCCTACGGGGTCTACTTCATCTTCAAGAGCATGGAGCAGGGCCGAACCTTCCGCATCAGCGTCCCCAAATTCCCGACGAAAGATCCGAACCATCGCATTTTGGCGCACCAACGAAGCCGTTTCACCCATTACTATTTCTATATCCGGGATGCCGTTCTGGGCCCCATCATCGTACGTGTGGCGAGCTTCTTTCCCTTTCATGCGACCTACTGGCTCAACGGTCACTCTTTCATCGAACAGGAACTGAAGCGAAAGCAGATCGGCTTCCGCAAGAACAACAACGCTTTCCTGGCAGTGGATAGTGTGGCCGAACTACAGGCGGCCGCCGACCGGCTGAGCGCGGAGATCATCGGCAAGCAACTCGATTACTGGACATTTCTGTTGGGGCCGAAGTTCTCCAAAAAGGAACGCAGCCAGATGAACCTGTCGCGGTTTTACGCCATCGCGCAGATCGAGTACTGCCGCAACTTCATCTTCAAGCGCCACTTTCCCATCCACAAAATCTTCGAGCGAAGTTGTGAACTCGGGCTCTGGCGTTTGACGGCCCATCGCATCAGCGAAATCTTCGGTGTCCGGCTCAATAAGCGACTACGCGGCAAACTGGCGACGGTCATCGAGCAGATCGAGCATGGGCATCACGTCTTCCGAGCCTATTGGAAAAACTCCTTCCTCAAGCAGTATGAAAAGTTCTCCCGGTTCTTGCGCAATGAACTGGTTTCCAACAATCTGCGCGACTTCGGACTGAAGAAAGGTCTCACTCACCTGGATGCGGTGCGTAAACGATTCCAGACCATTACCGATGGTTTCGCCGATTGCCAGGCCCAGTGGCTCAACGTCCATGTGGATTTCCCGCTTCTGCAACGGCTGGCACTGCCGGTGACCATCGGTACCGTCCGGTATCCCGGAATCAAAATCCATGAAACCCGGATCATTCGCCTGATGGAAGTCCTCCTGCATGGCGGAACTGCCGTCGGCGGCTGGACGGCCAAACAGATTCACCAGACCGTGCTCACCACCTTCGCGCTTTCCGCCAAAACCTACGGCCTGAATCAACTCCGCTACGACCTCCGGAAGTTGAAAGGTCATGGCCTGCTCGAACGCGACGGCCGCCGCTATGCCTACCGCCTCAGTGCCAAAGGCCTACAGGTTGCGCTGTTGTTCCTGTTCTTCCATAAGCGACTCTGCGGCCCTCTCGCCAACAGCCGCTTCCACCACAGACCCGATCCTGCGTGCCGACCAAACAGCAAACTGGAAGCTGCCTATCACAAGGCCGACAAGGCCATCCAGGATATCGTGGACCTCCTGGCAGCCGCCTGAGTTACCCCTCCAAATGTTCAAGTATTCTTGTTTACGATCTTCGATCCAAGAATCTAGCGACCCTCGGATCGTCCTGCGATCGCAAGCCGGCATAGGGTCGCGACACATTTCGAAGATCAGGATCTCGGCCGCTCCTGCGTCAGCCTACAGATCGGTCGCCCAATTGACGGTTGCAGGAAGGTCTGGGACGCTTTCGAAAATCCCATCGCGGGTGACGAGGATGGCGCCCGCCGCGATCGCCTGTGCGGCGATGAGCATGTCCATAGCGGAGAGAGTCACGCCTTTCGCTTCGAGTTGAGTCCTGGTTCGCGCGTAAGCGGCAGCCTCTTCTGATCCCCAGGGGAGAATCTGGAAGTTGGTGAGGAGTCCCTCGATCGCATCTGCGCGTTCCCGCGATATCGCGTGCTTGGCCATGCCGTAACGAACTTCCGCTTCGGTTATGACGGAGATACACACCGCGGCTTCGCGGTCTTGCGACAACCTGAGCCACTCGCGCCGGGCCGCCGGAGAATTTCCCTTGGCGATGTAGCTGAAGGTGTTCGTGTCGAGCAAGTACGTGGACTCGCTCATCTTCCGGTCCTATCTTCCGAGTCCTCATCAGCAAATAGCCGGTCGAGTGCAGGACGATCTTCGGGTGGCCTCTGGTCGCGGTCAACATCGCTAAGAAAGTCCTTGGGAAGTTGCGCTGCATCGAGAGCAGCGAAAACGTCGGCGAGGGGGGGAACCTCAGAGAGGATCACATCGCCATTTTGGGGATCACGGCGGATTGACACTACCGCCGACCGAAAGCGGTAGGCGGCCGGAATGGTCACGTGCTGACTTCGGCCGCTCATAAACACTCGTGTTTTGTTCAGCATCTAGGGCTTTCCTCCTGCTATACAGCATAGCTGTATAGCGCACGGCAGTCAAGGAGGATAGCGCCTTAAGCCCATAGCGCTCTGGGGTCCGAATGGGAAGGTTCAGGCCACTTGCGGGTCCTCAATGGCCAGCAGGCTCGAACAGCTCAATGGAATTCCGTCAGGATCTTCAATCTGAACCTGTTTGCCGCCGGGCCTACCTCAACTTCATTTCGAATATGCAGACCCACCTTTTTCAGGTCGGCAATGCGCGCCGGCGGATCCTGCCCCTAAAGGAGCTTTCAAGCCGCGGGGTGAACGACCACGTCATTTGCTCCCAGTGTTCGACGGCTGTTCCGCTGGATTGAGTCTGTTTCTTTATTAGCCTACTCCGCTGGCATTCCTAAACTAATCGCAGTGGATCGGGGACTTTCGGCGCCGCAGGTCATCGCGGCTATCGCCGCTGCGTACTGATTGCCTGGTGCCTAGCGAGAAACCACCAGCATCGCAGTCATTCGGGAGTACCTGCCCTTTACGGCGCGCATCCTCCAGCGAGATCAGCTAATCAACCGGAACGCCTGCAGTTGTTCCGTGTGCTTTCGGTGGGCCTGCGTAACGAAGGCGAGCCGACCTATTTCTCGGAGGAATCGCCCAGGATTCGGCGTACGGAAGTGCGCCCGACGTGGAGCCGGCGGGCGATCTCGGCTTTGGCAACGCCAGCACGATGCAGTTTCCGGATCTCCGCAGCGTGGATCACCGCCGTTGCCGGCCGGCCCAGACGCTTGCCGTTCTGCCGGGCGTGGGCCAAGCCGGCGCGAGTTCGCTCACCGAGGATCTCCCGTTCGAATGCGGCGAATACGGCCAGCAACCCGGCCATCGCTCGACCCGCAGGCGTAGTCAGGTCCAGCGCCTCGGTCAGAGACACAAAGCCCACTCCGAGATGCTCCAGCTCCTGGAGTGTCGCCAGCAGATCCGTTACCGACCGACCCCAGCGGTCCAGCCGCCACACCAGCACGACATCGATCTCTCGGCGGCGTGCGGCCTCCAGCAGTTTCTCACGAGCTTCTCGCTTGGCCGCACCGGAGCCAACCTCACGGACGTTCCCGGCAATGGTCCAGCCCCGCCGGGCAGCATACTCCCGCATGGCGCGACTCTGCATCGCCAGCGTCTGCTGATCGTTCGTGGAAACACGAGCGTACAGGCCCGCCCGCAACATTTTTGGCCGCTTCCGTGCCTGGCCAAAAACGTTATGCGATTTTGCCTTTGGAAAGGTCCGTTTGGCGGGCATTTCAGAATGTCACTCAACCATGGCCGCAGATGATCCTTTTCGGCCAGGAAGATTCATCGTATTACGCAGCCGCGGGACTGGCCAGTCGGGCCAGGGTTTCGCGGTAGTTCCAGGGCATCCACTCCGATGGGCTTCGCTTCAGCTCTTCGGCGTGCCGCTGCAACTCGGTCAGATAGTCGAACGGATTGGCCCCGTTCAGTTCGCAGGTATGGATCAGACTCATGAACAGGTCGCCTACTCTGGCGCCATTCAGCGTCTTGTAGAATAGTGAGTTTTTCCGATGAAGGATGGCCTTCTTCAGAATTCTTTCGACCAGGTTGTTATCGATCGGGGCCCCTGGTTCCCGCAGGAAAAGAGTCAGCGGCAGCCAGTGGCGAAGCATGTACCGGATGGCCTTCCCCAACCCGGAGTTCGGCTCCGTCTTCCGTTCTGACAGTTGCGCTTCCATCCAGTCATGCAGGGTTTCCATCAGCGGGCCACTATGCTCCTGATGGAAACGCAGGCGCTCCTCCGGCGATAGCTTCCGCTCCCGCGCCAGCGCGTCATGGTGCCAGATGCCGCCCAGCGTCTCCAGCACGTACCGGCATTCCTCCGGAAAGTTCTCCGCTACTTCCACAAACTGCCGTCTTCCGTGCATCTTATCCGGAGCACCAGATAAGTCGCATTATCTGAACTCCGGAATTATCCGGAGCGATTGCGAGACAGGCACACCAGCCGAAGTGGGAATGGGGCGAGCGGAATTCTCACTCCAGATAAGGCGTCACAAACTTTCGAGGAATGCGAGCAGCTTTGGCGATGGCCGCCACTTTCGCGGGGCCGCAGGGTCAAGCCCGGCTCGCTTCCAAAAGGCCTCCAGGACGTCGCGCTTCATCTGAAGATTGGTCGTAATGTATCGGCTTGTGGTGGCCACCGATGCATGACCGAGATAATCTCGAATCACTGAAACATCGATTCCCGCCTGCAGAAGGGCAACGGCACAACTGTGTCGCATGACGTGTGGAGTGACTCTCCGCTTTCGTAGCGCGGGAGCGTGTTGTGCCGCGGATCGGACGTACTTGCGCAGCAGATAAGCGACACCATCCCGCGTTAGCGGCGCTCCACGGGTATTCCTGAAAAGAAAATCCTCCCCGCCTTTTACGGGAATGATCCGATGTAGGGCTGATGCGGTTTCGGGCCAAAGGGGGCAGATTCGTTCCTTTCGGCCTTTGCCCAGCAGCCGCACTTGCCGTGGCCTTTCCAACTGAAGATCACGGGCGCGTATCGCCAAAGCTTCGCTGACGCGCGCTCCCGTGTTATAGAGAAACAACAACAGGGCGTGATCGCGTTCCCCATTACGACTCCGACGATCAATGGCGGCGATCACCGCACGGGCCTCTTCAGGTTCCAGATAAGTGGCGGCCCGTCGTAGTGCTTTTTTGTTGCGAATCGCTAGAATGCGACCGTACTGGCCGGCCCGCGTTACATCGTGCCGCAGGAGGTGCTGCACAAAACTGCGAACCGCGGCAAGACGGCAATTTCGGGTAACCGCAGTGTTCCCTCTATGCGATTCGACATGATCTAAGAATGCGAGCAGGGCATCGGATTGGATATCGTCCAAGGCGAGGTCAGCCACGGGCTTGCGCTTCCGATCTGCCAGGAACAAGTAGAAGAGCTTCAGCGCATCGCGGTAGGCTCGCACGGTATGCCCGCTTGCTCCGCGCGTCTGTTTCAAATAGTTATGGAAGAAACTCTCGGTCAGGCCCAGCAGCGACTCAGACTTGGAGCGGCTCATACACTGTCGTCCTCCGATGTTGTGTGCTTGTATCGGCGTCGCAGCCGGCTGCCGGCCAGGTCCAGGAGCTCCGGCGTGGTGTGCAGGTAACTCTCAGTGCCGATGATGTCGACATGTCCCATATACGCCGATAGCCAGGGTAGGCGGGCATTGAGGTCGACACCTTCCCCATACCATCGGCTCAGACGGTGACCGGCGAAGGCATGGCGCAGGTCATAGGGTCGCGGCCCGATCCGACCCCTTTCGGGCTTCAACCCGGCCAGTTTGAACAGACCTCGGAACGTATCACTTGCCGTTCCGACCGGTAGTCGGCTATGGTTGGCACCAACGAAAAAGCGAGCGCCCAGGTCCGATGGCGCGTACTCCATGCGAGCGGTGAGGTATCGATCGAGTTCTCGTGATAGCGAACGATGAAACGGAACCCATCGGGATCGTCCCTTGAAGGTGTCTACAAAAAGAACGGCGGATCCAGTATCCACGTCTCGCATTCGCAGGCGCAGCGCTTCTCCAAAACGAATTCCGGTACAGTACAGGACCAGAATCAACGCCCTGTACAGTGCGGCCCGGAAGGGCGGGCGCTTGAGGTTAGCGCAGAGCGCCAGGAGGTGGACAACGTCCTTTTCCGAAAGGGAATACGGAAGAAAGGAGGACTCGGTAGGCAGGTGCGGCCAGATTGGTTCAGCTACAGTCCCTGGCTCGGATGATCGGCGCAGGTATCGGTAGAACTGGCGCAGCACCGCGGCATCGGCGGACACGCTGATGGGCTTTCGGCCCGGCTTGCTCGACAGCCAGGCAATCGCGGCGCGATCAAGTTTCCAGCGGCGATTTTCAGCCGCATACTGAATCAGAAAACGATCGAACTCGCGCAACGTAAACTCCGCGCGCAGGTAGCCATAACCGAGGCTCCGCTTAAATTGCAGGAACGCGTGCAACTCGCCAGCAGTTGGACCCTGGAAGATGTTGGTCATCGCGGCACCGGGAGAGCCACCGCTCGGAGACGCTCCAACGCTACTCGCACATAGACAGAGGTGGAGGACGAACTGCGGTGACCGAGAATGTCGCTCACAATCTTGACATTGGCTCCGGAATCAATCTGCCTGCGGGCGTGACTGTGACGAAAAGCATGGGCCCCGATCACTTTGGTTGAGATGCCAGCCAGATGCGCATAGTGCCGGATACGGTGGCGAATGGCGCCGCTGGTTAGCGGCTGGTAGGGCATGTTTTCCCGGACAAAAATATGCTGAACGGATCTGGCAGGCGGCCGCTCCCATCGCAGGTACGCAGTCATTGCCTGTGCAACTGCCGGCAACAGAGGAAGCTCGATCGACACATTGGTCTTCGGCCGACAGACCCTCAGCACTCCGCCTTGCCAGTTCACATCTTCCAATCGAATTCCAAGGACTTCGGCTGCGCCCAGACCATACGTTGCCAACAGCAACACGATCGCATAGTCACGCTTGCCCGGCGCTTCCGTTCGAGAGATCGCACGCAGGATCTTCTGCACGTCGCTCCACGGCAAACAGCGTGGGGGCCGTTCATCTATCCGATATCGCGGTGCAACCACCTCGTTGGCCAGGTCGGCCGTCAATCTTCCAGTTATGCGCAGAAATCGGAGAAACCCTCGGAGCGAACTGCAGGTATCCGCGACGGTTCGTCTCGAAAGACGGGTGGCAAGCTTCCGCACAAAAGCATCCACATCTGTCAATCTCGCTCTCGCAATGGGGGTCCTTCCACTGCGCAGTTGCTCGAGGAAGGCACGCGCGGTCTCGACATCGCGCACCAGCGTCCGTTCCGAGACCCCATTGTGGGCTCGCCGATAATGGCGGTACTCCTCCAGTAACGGTGGGAGTATCGGCGGATGGTTATCGCGCCACGGCGGCAACGGCGTACCCAGCGCCGCCGACGCGCAAGCCCACGCATGGAGCGCATTGCTGGCGAGGTTGCGGCTTTCCTTGGAACTTTGTCGCCCTTTTAGGCGAGGTCCGGCATACGCCTTAGCGAATCGGCGCGCCCCAACCGCAGTCAGCTGTTCGGTTTCGGGTAGTTTCCGCTTGTCGCAATATGTACGGAACCGACGAACCCACTGGAGGTAGATGACGATCGTTCCCAGTGAAAGATGACCCTTGCGCCACAGCTCAACGACCGCGCGTTCGCGGCAGTCAATCACTCTCACTGGATCCTTCATGCAATATTGGACGTCTGTCACTGGAGAGATTTATCACGACGCCCACAAGCCATTCAGCGCGTTCTACGCACCTCTCAGGCATTCACTCCGGATAATTCCAGAGTCCAGATAATGCATCTTATCTGGTGCTCCGGATAAGTCGCACGGAAGACGGCAGTTTGTGGAAGTAGCGGAGAACTTTCCGGAGGAATGCCGGTACGTGCTGGAGACGCTGGGCGGCATCTGGCACCATGACGCGCTGGCGCGGGAGCGGAAGCTATCGCCGGAGGAGCGCCTGCGTTTCCATCAGGAGCATAGTGGCCCGCTGATGGAAACCCTGCATGACTGGATGGAAGCGCAACTGTCAGAACGGAAGACGGAGCCGAACTCCGGGTTGGGGAAGGCCATCCGGTACATGCTTCGCCACTGGCTGCCGCTGACTCTTTTCCTGCGGGAACCAGGGGCCCCGATCGATAACAACCTGGTCGAAAGAATTCTGAAGAAGGCCATCCTTCATCGGAAAAACTCACTATTCTACAAGACGCTGAATGGCGCCAGAGTAGGCGACCTGTTCATGAGTCTGATCCATACCTGCGAACTGAACGGGGCCAATCCGTTCGACTATCTGACCGAGTTGCAGCGGCACGCCGAAGAGCTGAAGCGAAGCCCATCGGAGTGGATGCCCTGGAACTACCGCGAAACCCTGGCCCGACTGGCCAGTCCCGCGGCTGCGTAATATGATGAATCTTCCTGGCCGAAAAGGATCATCTGCGGCCGTGGTTGAGTGACATTCTGAAATGCCCGCCAAACGGACCTTTCCAAAGGCAAAATCGCATAACGTTTTTGGCCAGGCACGGAAGCGGCCAAAAATGTTGCGGGCGGGCCTGTACGCTCGTGTTTCCACGAACGATCAGCAGACGCTGGCGATGCAGAGTCGCGCCATGCGGGAGTATGCTGCCCGGCGGGGCTGGACCATTGCCGGGAACGTCCGTGAGGTTGGCTCCGGTGCGGCCAAGCGAGAAGCTCGTGAGAAACTGCTGGAGGCCGCACGCCGCCGAGAGATCGATGTCGTGCTGGTGTGGCGGCTGGACCGCTGGGGTCGGTCGGTAACGGATCTGCTGGCGACACTCCAGGAGCTGGAGCATCTCGGAGTGGGCTTTGTGTCTCTGACCGAGGCGCTGGACCTGACTACGCCTGCGGGTCGAGCGATGGCCGGGTTGCTGGCCGTATTCGCCGCATTCGAACGGGAGATCCTCGGTGAGCGAACTCGCGCCGGCTTGGCCCACGCCCGGCAGAACGGCAAGCGTCTGGGCCGGCCGGCAACGGCGGTGATCCACGCTGCGGAGATCCGGAAGCTGCATCGTGCTGGCGTTGCCAAAGCCGAGATCGCCCGCCGGCTCCACGTCGGGCGCACTTCCGTACGCCGAATCCTGGGCGATTCCTCCGAGAAATAGGTCGGCTCGCCTTCGTTACGCAGGCCCACCGAAAGCACACGCTGAATCTCTTCCGCGAGCAGCGCATTGCGAGCCCTGCGATATTCCGCACTTTCATTTGGAAAGTGGGCCGTGTTGGTCTCGACGAGTTGCTGAGCGGGCGCGAGTGGTTCCGTGTCGGTCATAGCCTCTCCCTCCGGTGATAACCAAAGTCACCTACGTTATTGATCGTCCTGCAATTCATATGTCTTTCCTGGCACCAGGCCGATGCCAAGAACTACGAGCGATGTCGCGAGGACGAGCGCTCCAACAAAACTGAGACATCACTGCTGTCCGGCTAAATGTTTTCCGATCACGAGAACCGTCTCTGAATCAGTGTGATAGGGGCGAAGTCGGAGTTTTCGATTTCAACTTTTTCTGGCGCGCAGGGGCAAAACTCCACTGCGGCGCCCCCTCCGCCGTTAGCCGACAATGAGGGGTGAATACCGGCCAGACTGTTTTTGCTCAGCTCATGGACCACTTGCCATCCTACGAGTTTCGGAAGTGTGTCGCTCGTTATCGCGGCGATGCTCACGGGAGAGGCTTCTCCTGTCGGGACCAATATTTGGCGATGTCTTTCGCTCAGTTGACTTACCGCGAGAGCTTGCGCGACATCGAGGCCTGCTTGCGGTCGATGAGCGGCAAGCTATACCACATGGGCTTCCGTGGCCGAGTGGCACGCACCACGCTGGCCGATGCTAACGAGAGCCATGACTGGCGGATCTACGCCGACTTCCCGCAGGTGTTGATTGGCATCGCCCGGCCACTTTATGCCCACGATCCCATCGGAGTGGAGTTGGCGCACAGTCTCTACGCATTGGATTCCACGACCATCGACCTATGCCTGACGCTGTTTCCGTGGGCCAAGTTCCGCGCGCACAAAGCCGCCGTCAAGATGCACACGTTGCTGGACCTGCACGGCAATATCCCCACGTTTATTAGCATTACCGACGGCAAAGTGCACGACGTCAACATCCTCGACGAGATCTTTGCGGAGGCCGGAGCGTTCTACGTGATGGACCGCGGCTACGTCGATTTCGAGCGCCTCTACCGCTTCACCCTCAGCTCGGCCTTCTTTGTCGTGCGCACCAAATCTAGCCAAACATATTTGAAATTTCCCGATCAGCCCCATTCCGCAATGCGGCGGGTAGGGTAGCCCAGGACGGTGACGACTCGGCCGGAGTCCTTGTCACTGTAAACGAAAGCATCGCCATCAATTCGGTATTTGCCTTTCCAACCGATGGCGAAGCTAGTCTCCGTCTCCTCGAAGTGGATGTCTTCCGGATCACCATCCCGCGCCAGTCGTACAGCCAGGTGATCTTCGGCGTCGAGCAGCCAGGCATCTCCGGTTTCAGTGGAGAACAGCGCCAGGGGACCAGCGGTCACAAAGCGCCCGTCGTGTTCGGCGGCGCGGCGCTGGATATAGCGGATCTCATCGGCGAGATGGAAGTCCTTCCCATCGATGTGCCGCTTGCCCGGCCCGCGTTTGATGGTCTTCCGGCCCACTGATTTCCTCCGTCTGTGTAGAGTAAATCCGATGGAACTCTTCACCCGACTCTTCGGCGATCTGCTCACTTTTGTATACCACTGCTTCGACCGCATCGTCATCCACGGCTATCTGAGCGGGCTATCCCGGCCCGAACAAGTCGTCTATTTCTTCCGCGAGGTCCTCGGCCTTCCTGTGGTCAGTAAAGACGTGCTCAGCCAGCGCACCGACGATTACCGCAACTGGGTAGAGGCTTTCGCCCGCAATCACAAGATCCCCATCGAATGGGCCGAAAAAGGCCTACGGAAAGAGGACCACGTGCTGCCGGCACTGCGCCGCATGGAGAAACGCGGCGACTACGGCGTCTACTTCATCTTCAAGAGCATGGAACAAGGCCGCACCTTCCGCATCAGCGTGCCCAAGTATCCCACCCAGGACCCCAACCACCGCATCCTCGCCCATCAGCGCAGCCGCTTTACCCACTACTACTTCTACATCCGCGACGAGGTCTTGGGGCCGATCATCGTCCGCATGGCCAGCTTCTTCCCATTTCATGCCACCTACTGGCTCAACGGCCACTCCTTCATCGAGCGGGAACTCGAGCGCGCCGGCATCGCTTTTCGCAAGGACGACAATGCTTTTCTGGCGGTGGACGACGTGGCTGCCCTACAGGCCGCCGCCGACCGTCTGAGTCCCGCCATCATCCGCAAGCAACTCGACTACTGGACCTTGATTCTGGGGCCGAAGTTTTCCAAAAAGGAACGCGGCCAGATGAACCTCTCGCGCTTTTACGCGATCGCCCAGATTGAGTACTGCCGGAATTTCATCTTCAAACGCCACTTCCCCATTCACAAAATCTTCGAGCGCAGTTGCGAGATCGGCCTCTGGCGACTGACCGCCAACCGCATCAGCGAAATCTTCGGCGTCCGGTTGCACAAGCGTCTACGCGGCAAACTGGCCACGGTCATTGACCAGATCGAGCATGGACATCACGTTTTCCGCGCCTATTGGAAGAACGCCTTTCTCAAACAATATGAGAAGTTCTCCCGTTATCTGCGCAACGAACTCTGCTCCAACAATCTGCGCGACTTTGGCCTGAAGAAGGGGCTGGATCATCTGGATGCCGTGCGCAAAAGATTCCAGACCATCACGGATCGATTCGCCGGCTTCCAGGCGGAGTGCCTCAACGTGCACGTGGATTTTCCCCTGCTGCAACGGCTGGCCTTACCCGTCACCATCGGTTCGGTCCGCTATCCCGGAATCAAAATCCACGACACCCGCATCATCCGGCTCCTGGAGGTACTCCTCCACGGCGGCAACACGGTAGGCGGCTGGACTGCCAAGCAGATTCACGAGGCCGTCCTCACGACCTTCCAGCTTTCACCCAAAACCTACGGTTTGAATCAGCTCCGTTATGATCTACGAAAGCTCAAGGGCCACGGCTTGCTGCAACGCGATGGCTCCCGCTATGCTTACCAACTCACCAGCAAGGGCGTCCAGATCGCGCTTCTGTTTCTGTTCTTCCACAAGCGCCTTTGCGGACCGCTGGCCAATAGCCGTTTCCACCACCAGCCCGACCCAGCGCATCGCCCCAACAGTAAACTCGAAGCCGCATACCACAAGGCCGATGTCGCCATTCAGAACATTGTCGATGTCCTGGCCGCGGCCTGACGTTACCCAACCAAATCTTGAAGTATTCTTGTTTACGATCTTCGATCTAAGAATCTAACACGTAACAGCCCATCCGTTCCCCTCCCTTATGCGTTCTCCAACAACGCCGCAGCTTCTTACGCCGCTCCCGACCGGCGCAACACATTTTGCGGGATGACCCGGGTCTTGCCGCAAGCCCCCAGGTGCGGGATATCCTGTTAATAGCAGGGGGCAGGTACTCACTCTTTTTTCTGGGAGCACCGTCCGACAACGCTGCCAAGTAACGGCCTTTGGTTTGTTGCCCGCGTTCATCGATTCCTGGAGGACTGCGCATCATCTGGACAGAACGTAGCCGAGTCAACGTCCCCAGTTTGGCGATGGTCCCCTGCACTATGCCGTCCTGCGCGACCTATCTCTGGAACTGTGGATTGAGTCGTACATTGGCCAGTTACAGTTTCGGAACACGATGGTTGGGCCAGCGATATATTCGGAAAGGTAGGACGGGTGGCGACCGAGTCGAATCGTCGGCTGGAGCAGATCAGAACATTACCTGGTCGGGTCGCTGATCGGTCCACGAGTAGACAGCAACTTTCGCCTTGATGGAGTACAGGAGACACATACATTGACGCCAAAGAACACGATCTGCCTCTGGTTCGACAAGGATGCGCATGAGGCGGCACGCTTTTACGCCGCCACCTTTCCCGATAGTAAAGTGACGGCTGTTCACCATGCACCCGGTGACTTTCCGGGCGGCAAGAAGGGCGATGAGCTGACGGTGGAGTTCACCGTTATCGGCATTCCCTGTCTCGGTCTGAACGGTGGCCCGGCGTTCAAGCACAGCGAGGCTTTTTCCTTCCAGATCGCGACGGAGAATCAGGAAGAGACGGACCGTTACTGGAACGCCATCGTCGGCAATGGCGGCTCGGAGAGCGCGTGCGGTTGGTGCAAGGACCGCTGGGGCCTCTCCTGGCAGATCACCCCGCGCGTGCTGACCGATGCGATGGCCGCCGGTGGCGGTGAGGCAAGGCGCGCCTTCGAGGCAATGATGGCAATGAAGAAGATCGACGTCGCCGCCATCGAGGCATCGCGGCGAGGCTGACGTGAACACGCCGCGCTGTCCGCATTATCATCCCGGAGGTAGCCGACACCAGGATGTGTTGGCACGCCTGATCTGGAAAGGTCCCAACCAGGCTTGTTAGGCTGAACCGCATGCGCGTCCTCGACTGGCTGCTCGAATCAGACCCTGCGATTCGCTGGCAGGTGTTTCGGGATCTTGTTTGCGCACCTGGCCAGGTCATCGCAGCGGAGCGCGCGCGAGTGGCTACCGAGGGGTGGGGTGCAAGACTGCTGGCGATTCAGGGCAAAGATGGCCAGTGGGCCGGAGGCGCTTGCTTCCCGGCGCAGAGCTTCAATTGGCGCGCCGAGGATAGCGGCCAGCCCTGGACATCCACGCTGCCCACACTTCAACTGCTGCACGATTTCGGGGTCGACCCGCATTCGGACGTGGTCTGCCAAGCCGTGGCGCGAGTCAGAGAGAACTGTCGTTGGGAACACGCCGGGCAGCCTTTCTTCAGCGGCGAGGTTGAGCCGTGCATCAACGGCAGGACGGTAACATTAGGCATCTACTTTGATCAGGATGTGAGCGGCGTGGTCGACCGCTTGCTTGACGAACAGCTTGACGATGGTGGGTGGAACTGCGAGGCGGAGAACGGTTCCGTCCGGTCGTCGTTCGCGACCACCATCAACGTGCTTGAAGGACTATTGGCGCATGAGCGCGCAACCGGTGGCACGACCGAATCGATCGCGGCTCGGCGCCGGGGTGAGGAATACCTCCTTGAACGCCGACTGTTCCGGCGTAAGAGTACTGGCGAGATCGTTAATCCAGCCTGGCTGCAATTCTCGTTTCCAGCCCTCTGGCATTATGACGTGCTGCGTGCCCTTGAATACTTCCGTGAGGTCGGGGCTCCGCCCGATTCGCGAATGGTCGAAGCGATCAATTTGGTTCGATCCAAACGGCAGTCCGACGGAGTCTGGCTGTTGGAGAACACGCATCCCGGCAAGGTCCACTTTGAGCTTGAGGACGGCGATAACCGGCCCAGCCGGTGGAACACGCTGCGGGCGCTGCGTGTCCTCCGCTGGTACGAGAACTCTGCGCCTTCCGTGTAGTTCCACTTCGCGCCAAGCCGGAGGGATAGTCCTAAAGTCGGTCGTGTCCCCGGTTCTAGCCGGAAGTTGGTTGCAGCGCCGCGGCCCAACTTAGACTCTGAGTGAGCCGCGGAAGGCCCTGGCGGCGTAGTAAGACTCTGCGCCGTTGTGATAGACGAAAACAGTGTCGTAACGGCGATCACAAAAGAGGGCGCCCCCGAGCCCCTTCTCCCTAATTAGGACTTAAGAACCTGAAATCTATTTTACTCGCGCAACAGCAGCAGTTTCGGCGCGGTGGAGGGGTGGGGTCGGGCGGACTGCGAGAGCCAAGGAGCAACCAGAGGCAAATTGATGCGACGATTTAAGAGGATGCCCGCAGTCCCGGAATCGCCGATCGCCCTTCGGGTTCGAACCGAAAGCGGTGCGGAGGACCAGGTGTTTGCGTCGCCGTTCTATATCGGCCGCGGCGAAGATTGCCAGGTCCGCATTCAGCACGATTACGTCAGCCGGCGGCATGCCGAAGTGGCCGCCCTGGACGGGCAATGGATCGTGCGCGACCTGGGCAGCAGCAACGGAATCTTCGTAGATGGCGTGCGTGTTCCCGAAGCATCCGTCGGAGAGGCTCTCACCATCCGGTTGGGAATTGCCGGGCCGTTCGTCCACTTCGAAGCGCAACGGCCCGCCCTCGAAACCGCACCTGCCCTGCCCCCCGCTTCGACGGCGGCGTACGTGGCGCGCTACTTCGAAAAGCCAGGCGCGGCGGAGGCGGTTGGCGAGCACACCCAGATGGTTCGGCGCGCCTTCCAGCAGGTGCAGAAGAAACAGACGCGCAAGTACCGGAATGCCCTGGCGGCGCTGCTGGTGCTGGTGGTGGGCACGGCCGCGTTTGCCTGGTATCAGCACCGGCGGGTGGCCCAGCAGACCGAAGTGGCCAAGGAAATCTTCTACTCCATGAAGGCGATTCAGGTGGACCTTGCCAATCTCGAGAACCTGGTGCAGGACAGCCGGAACCCGCAGGCGATCCAGGAGGTGCACAAATATCAGAGCCGCCGGCGGGAAATGGAGAAGAACTACGATCGCTTCCTCGCCGCCCTACACGTTTACGATTCCAAAATGACGGAGCAGCAGAGGCTCATTCTGCGCGTGGCGCGGATCTTCGGCGAGTGCGAACTCGACGTCCCGCCCGGCTTTCTTACGGAGGTGGAAAGCTACATCAAGAAATGGCAGTCGTCTTCGAGGCTCAAGAACGCCATCAAACTGGCCAACGAAAAGGGCTACACGGCGCGGATCGCCCGCGAACTGCTGCTCCAGAACCTGCCCCCGCAGTTTTTCTACCTCGCCCTTCAGGAAAGCAACTTCGACGCGTATATCAGCGGCCCGCCCACCTACAAGGGCATCGCCAAGGGGATGTGGCAGTTCATTCCGGAGACGGCGGTCAAGTACGGGCTGCATATCGGCCCGCTGGCCGAATTTCGCCGTCCCGACCCGGCCGACGACCGCCACAACTGGGAGAAGGAAACGGTGGCCGCCGCCCAATATCTGAAGGACATTTACAGCACCGACGCCCAAGCCTCGGGCCTGCTGGTGATCGCGTCGTATAACTGGGGCGAGCAGAGGGTGCTGCCCATCATTCGGAGCATGCCGGCCAATCCGCGCGAACGAAACTTCTGGCGACTGATCACCTTGTACCGCACCAAGGTGCCGAAGGAAACTTACGACTATGTGTACTACATCGTTTCCGCCGCGGCGATCGGCGAGAACCCACGCCTGTTCGGCTTCGATTTCAATAACCCGCTGGGGACTCTGGAGACCCGCTAGGTTCCGGATTGGTCAGTGAACGGTGTAGCGGGCGCGCAAACCGAACGGCGCGATCTCGACCTCGAACTCGCCCCGCTCCTCTCCGACCATCTGGTAGGTCCCGTGCATGACTCCGGTAGCCGTGCGCAGCCGGCACCACGAGGAATACTGGAAGGACTTGCCTGGCTGAAGCAGCGGTTGTTCGCCAACCACACCCATGCCGCGCACCTCTTCCACATGGTCCAGCGCGTCCGTGATGACCCAGTGCCGGCTGACCAGTTGTACCGCGTCGGCGCCGTGATTCGTGATCCGCACGGTGTAACGGAAGACCCATTCGTCTTGCGAAGGCTGGGAGTGGTCCGGCGAAAACTGGGAGAGGACCTCAACCCGGACTTCGCGGGTGGCCGCGTCGGACATAGGTGCGAGTTCGGGCTGCAACATGCGACATGATACCAGCCCCGGGGGGCGATTCGCGAGCGAGCCAGAGCATTGGGTTTCAGGCTAAAGTCCGGCTGTGATCCGCCGATCTCTACGGTATGGATCGTCCGGCCATACGGTCGCTCACCGGAATTCGCTTCTTTGCAGCGTTTCATGTGGTTTGGTACCACTACGCCCCCCAACTCGGCGGCGCCCTCGCCAATATTGTCCAAAATGGCTATCTGGCGGTGGCGCTGTTCTTTGTCCTTTCGGGTTTTGTGCTGGCCTATAACTACGAGGGGCGGCGCACCGCTCCTGGACGCTTCTGGGCTGCGCGATTTGCGCGGATTTATCCGGCTTACCTTCTCGCGTTCATCCTGATGGCGCCTGCCGTTGGGATACGCCTCTGGCATACCGATCCCGGCCGCCTGCTTGCTTCCGGCGTGGCCGCGGGCACCTTGACACAGGGCTGGTACCCTCCCTTGGCGCTGGTGTGGAACGGCCCCGGGTGGTCGCTGTCGAGCGAAGCCTTTTTTTACCTGCTCTTTCCCATGTTGCTTGCGGCACTCGGGCGCCTTTCGACCAGAGGCCTATGGATAGCGGGCGCGGGCTGTTCGGTAGCCGCGGCGCTCCCTTTGGCCGCGCTGCGATGGATGGCGGGCGATCAAGTGGCCGGCGCGGGGAGCTATTTTCCACTGCTGCGATTCGCAGAATTTTCGCTGGGGGTCACCGCCGGACTGCTGTTCGTCCGCGGCGTGCGACTGCGCGGGTGGATGCCGGTTACCGCCGTTGCCCTTGCGGCGTATGCGGTATTCTCGCCGGAATGGATCCCGGCTGCGCTGCGGCCAGGTTTGGCGGCGCCGCTGTTTGCGCTCTTCGTCTGGGCTCTCGCGTCGGACGAAGGAGTCTGCGGCCGTCTCCTCGGAGGCAGGTCGATCTACGCACTGGGAGACGCAAGCTATTCGGTTTACATCCTGCAATCGCCGATGATGGCGATATTCCTGGTGGCAACTCAGGGAATCGGGGCGGCCTCTTCGCGGGCGCCCATGACGTGGCTGCAATTCGGGCTCTACTCGCTCGTGCTGGTGGGTTGCTCGCTGGCTTGTTACCGATGGGTTGAAACACCCGCCCGACGCTGGATGCTTGGGCGCCGGTCTGCCGCCACGGCTGGAGCCTCGCGGGGCTGGTTGCCCCGATCGGGCCAACAGGTCCAACACCTGCCGCTCCAATTGACCCGCGGCACAGAGCGCCTGTAGATGACGGTCGCGGCGCTTCCGAATCCGTTCCCCGCGTGAGGGTCCGTGTGAAGTGATGCTACCGTAGTCTCGATGAACCGCATCGATCTAGAGGGCCGGCGCGCCGTGATCACGGGCGGCGCGCAGGGCATAGGCCGCGCCATTGCCGAACGCTTCCTGGCCTCCGGCGCCGCAGTTTCGCTGTGGGACTGCGACGGCCAACTGCTCGAAACCGTGGGGCGGGAACTCGGGCCCTCCGTGCATACTGCCGCTGTGGACGTCACCGACGCCCGGGGCGTCGAGTCGGCCGTGTCGGACACCGCCCGCGCACTGGGCGGCATCGACATTTTGGTGGCCAACGCGGGCGTGACCGGCCCGAACGCGAAACTGTGGGAGTACCCGCCGGATGCGTGGCGAAGGGTGATCGATGTGGACCTCAACGGCATTTTCCTCTGCTGCCGCGCCGTGGTCCCGCTGATGATCGAACAGAATTACGGCCGCATCGTCAACACCGCGTCGATTGCGGGTAAGGAAGGCAACCCGAACGCCTCGGCTTACTCGGCCGCGAAGGCGGCGGTCATCGCCCTCACCAAGTCGCTCGGCAAGGAGCTCGCCGGCTACGATATCGCCGTCAACTGCATCACGCCCGCCGCGGCGCGCACTCGCATCTTCGAGCAGATGACCGAGGAGCACATCGCCTACATGCTCTCCCGCATCCCGCGCGCCCGCTTTCTCGAATTGAACGAGGTGGCTTCGCTGGTGGCGTGGCTCGTCTCGTCGGAGAACTCCTTCACCACCGGCGCGGTCTTCGACTTGAGTGGAGGCCGGGCGACTTACTAACCTACTGGTCCGCTACCTTGCGCACGACGGGGTAACTCAGCAGGTAAGCTCGCCGCTGCTGCATAAAGCTCTTCAGACTCATGGCGGGCGGAGCGACGAATCCAAGACCGGGCAAGCCGTCCTCCGTCATGCCCCGGCGGAAGGCTTCGGCTGAGTAGAGCTTCTTTGTATCTGCCGCGACGTCCGCCGCGATCAGCGACTGCCAGCCGGCGAGCATCGGGCCAAGTTTGTTCCAGTCCAGCCAGTTAGTGGCGATATCGCGCAGATAGCCAAGGTACCGCTCGCGCAGCGCGGGCACCGCCAGCAGCCTGTAGAGCAGCGCTTTCTGCGGGTCCGTGGAACCGGCGAACGGGTCCAGGTCCGCCCCCGCCGCATTGCCGCTCGAAGCGCCGAACCGGATCATGGGCTCGGGCTCGCGCAGCGTTTCGTTGGCGTCCCACGGGATCATGTGGAAGCGGCCGCCTGGCTCCTCATAGATGCCGTAATCGCTCGCCCGAGTCCAATAGCCGTCGTTATTGATCAGAGCCTTGTCCACCGCCAGAAACTTGAGCACCTCGTTCACATCCAGCAGAGGAGCGAGGGCCGTCTCGAGCCGTTCCGGCGGCGTCTGGTTCAGCACCTTGCAAAGATGAATCAGGTCCGCCCACGATCGCGGGTCGTCTTTGCTCTTGATTTCGTAGTTGCCCTTGTAAGACGCCGGATCGTCGCCGACATAGGCGAGGCCTCCGCGCGCGTTGGGACTCCCCGGCACCTTCCAACGCGCTCCCTTGGAGGTCTTGAACCATTCATTCGTCAGTTCGCCGTTGATCTGCTGCGTGTTGACATAGATCCCCCAGCATTCGTTATTGATGACGACGCGCACGAAGTTTGCCTTGGGCGCGGCGACGTACTGACGCGCAATGTAGTGATACAGAGCGGTCCGCAGAAAGGTAGGGTCGCTGGTGGCGTTCAGCAGGTTGAGTGAATGGTAGCCGTAGAGGGAAAGTCCCGGCTGTGTGAAATCGATGGACACGGCCAGCGACCGCTTCTTCCCATCCGGCACCGAGCGGAACGAGGTCTGCCCGCGAAAGTGGATCCCCACGCCCGGGTATACTCGTCCATCGACGGTCAGCCTGGCAGGCACCTCCACGTCCGTGTGCCAGAAATCCGCTAGCTCCCGCTCCCAGTCCGCGCTCTCGAAATCGAAGAAGAGAGTGCGCAGCACGGCCATGTCATAGAAGGGTTCACTTCCGTAAGTGCGTACTTCCGGCGGATCCAGCCTCCGCCCCAAACCGCCCGGCGCGAACGCAACACCTGCCCGAAAGCCGCCGCCGCGACGCGGCAGCCCGCGCAGATACTGCCGCGCAACGGACCTTTCGGCGCCGTTCAGGCGTCCATCGCCGTCTGTGTCGAATTGAGGAATCAGTTGCAGCCGCGGTCCCATCCCGCCGCCGAAACCGCGCTGCGCCACTGCCGGAGCGTTGCACAACAAAACCAGCAGCGAGAGGCCGCCGGCCCGAAGAGTCTTCATCCCGCCCCTCCTTGCTTCACTGTACGCCGGATCGAAGCTCCGGCGCACCAGCACGTGCCGCGGGCCAACTGTTAAGAGACTGTAAAGTGAGGCGTTTGTTCGCCACGCATATATTACAACGCAGCGGCGGCCCTGTAACATGGAAGGAGATCCCGGCGTCCCTTTTTTACGAACGCGATCACCGATGACCACGCGCGCAGCAGTCTGGCCGATTTTTGCCGCCTTCCTGGTAGCTGGGGGCCTGTTCGCCTTCCAAAAGCCATTCCGCGTGTACCGCGCCGTGGAGGGCTACGACAACCTCGCCCTTCCCCCCGACTACAACGTGCCTGGCGAGTTGACTCTCGGGCGGCTGATGTTCCCGTCGAGCGGGCGCGGCGGCATGGGGGGCAACTGGACGCAGGGTGGCACCAACTGGACCATCGACTACCCGAAGGGCGATCGCACGTTCGCCATCGCCATCCGCCGCCTCACCCGTATCCAGGTTCGCTCGGTGGAGCAACCCGTCAACCCCGATGACGCCGACGACATCCACAACTGGCCCTATCTGCACGTGGCTATGCCTACCACCTGGTACTTCTCCGAAGAGCAGGCCGCGCGCATACGGGAGCACCTGCTGCGCGGCGGTGTCATGCTCTGCGACAGCTTCTTCGGAACCCAGGAATGGGCAGGGTTCGAGCGCGGCATGAAGATGATTTTTCCGGACCGCGAAATCGAAGACATCGCCGAGAACGACCCCATCTTCCACACCGTTTACAACCTCAACCAACGAATCCAGGTCGGCAATTTCCGCTCCATGGACCGGGACGCGAATCACCCGTATCGCGCGGACGGCAGCATCCCGCACTGGCGCGGCATTCGCGACGACAGGGGTCGTCTGATGGTATTCATCACGTTCAACAACGACCTGGGCGATTCCTGGCAGCTCGCCGACGACCCGCGTTACCCGGTGAAGTTCTCGGACATGGGAATCCGGCTGGGCATCAACTGGGTCGCCTATATGTTCACCCACTGAGACCGCGCACGGCGCTACCATCAGTCGTGTCATGAGACGCCGCGGCTTTCTTTCCCTGGGCGTGTCCACGCCGATCCTGCTTTCCGGCCAGCAAACTCCGGCGCGGCCGGAACCCGTCGAAACGATGCGTCCGGGCGAGTTGCCAGCCATCGCGCTCAATCACCTCGGCTTCACCCCTAAGGCCCGCAAACAGGTCATCGTGCGATATGCCGGAGACTTCCCGCCCGAAGAATTTACGGTGCGCGAAATTGGCGGCGGATCCTCCCTGCTGCGCCAGACCCGGCCGCTCAAGCGGCATGCTTCCGGTGTCATCACGTGCTACACGGGCGACTTCAGCGATATCGAACGGGAGGGCATGTTCCAGGTCAGCGTCGATGACGAGCGCTCGGTGCCGTTTTTCATCCGGCCCGACGTCTGGCGCCGCACGCTGCCCAAAGCCGTCGGCTACTACCGCTACCAGCGCTGCGGCGTGGCGGTTCCCAATGTCCACCCGGCCTGCCACCTGGACGATGCGCGCCGCCGCGACAACGGCCAGCGCCTCGACGTCACCGGAGGCTGGCACGATGCCGGGGACCTGCGCAAGTGGATGGACGTCACGATGCTTAATGGCATCGCCCTCCTGCGCCTGGCCCGCAACCTGGGCGAAGGCTGGGATGCCGCCGGACAGGGACTCGCTCCCATTTATGAAGAAGTCCGCTGGGGCAACCGCTACTTCCTCAAAATGCAGGACACCGACGGCCTGGTTTTCGCAGACACCGCCGGCGGAGTCAACGGCGACAACAGCGACAACCACTGGACCGACAACAGACCGGGAACTCCGGACGACCGCTACATCAATCCCGCCAAGCGCGGCATGAACCAAGCCATCTTCATCACCCTCCAGGCCATGCTCTACCAGGCGCTGCGCGAATCCGACGCGCCCTACGCCAAGACCTGTCTCGACGCCGCCAGCCGCTGCTGGCATGCCGCCGATCGCAATTCCGGCTCCGCGCGCGACCTCTCCTGGTGGACGCTGGCCGCGCTCGAACTCGCCCGCGCCACGCGCAGCGGCGACATTCAAACCACGGCCGCTCAAACCGCCAACCGGTTGCTGGCCCTGCAAAACACGACCTTCATGGGATCCCAGCAGGAAATCCGCGGCTTCTGGCGCGCCGGCGAGGATGGCTCGGCCCCCTACACCGACGCCGTCCATTCCGCGCTCCCCGGAATAGCCCTCCTCGAAGCCGCCTCCGATCTTTCCGAGCACCCCGACGCGGGCCGCTGGCGTGACGCCGTCCGTCTCCACCTGGAAAGCTACGCCCTTCCCATGGCCGCGCTCACCGCGTACGACATCATGCCGTTCGGCGTCTTCCAAGGCTCTCCCACGCAGGAACTCTACCGCCCGCTTGCCGGAGACCTCACGTACCGCTACTTCATGCCCGTCCGCAAACAATCCTGGTGGCTCGGCATGACTTCGCACCTCGAGTGTTATGCCCTGCTGTTCGCCATGGCCGCCGCCGCTTTCAAACAGCCCCGCTATCGCGACCTTGCCTACAGCCAGCTCGAGTGGGTCATGGGCGCCAACCCCTTCGGCGCGTGCCTGATGACGGGAGAAGGCATGCGGAATCCCTATCCCCACTCCCGCTTCGTGGGCCTGATTCCGGGAGGCATCATGAACGGGATTGCGGGCAACGCCAAAGACGAGCCTATCCTCGATACAGAGTACGGCTTGGACTGGCGTACCGCCGAATACTGGAGCCCCCATAACGCCTGGTACATCTGGAGTAACTCGCTGCTCGAGCACTCCACGTAAACCGGATCGGGGTATTTCCTTACAAAGTAACTGTCCCATTTTACTCTGGCTCTCCGCTTTAGCTGGTGTACACTCTGTAAAAACTCGGAGAGGACTATGAAACTTACCGCGCGCTTACTTTTCGTGCTGTCCCTGGCTCCCTTGCTGGCGGCACAAACCCAATTTGCAACCGATCTGGTGGCTTTGAACCCCGACGGTTATTGGCCCTTGCACGGTAACGCCAACGATTCGTCGGGCCGCGGCATCAACGGCACCATCGTGAACGGCATCACCTTCACCGGCTTTGTCAATCCGCTCGGTACCGCGGCGAGCCCGGCCGCCGCCTTCACCAGCGCGTACCACCAGTTCGTCTCCTTTCCACCCAGCGCGGCCTTCGACTTCGACGCCCGTAAGCCGGCCACCGTGCTGGCCTGGATCAGGACCGCGAACCAGGGACTCGGCACCATGGCGATTGTTGCGAAGTACAATCCCGCCAACGAGACCGGCTGGGCGTTTGGCATAGACAATGGCGATCTCGCCGCACCGCGCGGCGGAGGCCGGCTCCTGCTATTCTGCGGCGCGGCTGCAAAGCCAGCTCTCGCGGTTGAGAGCACCTCTTCGGTGAACGACGGCGGGTGGCATTTTGTTGCCTTCACTTACGATGGCAGCGGCACGGCGGACGGCGTTCACCTCTACGTCGACGGAGTCGCCGTTGCCACTACCACAGCAGTCGATGCCCTCGGCGGTAACCCGTTCGTCAACACCGCGCCCTTCACCATCGGGGGACTCACGAATCCGGACTCGCCTTTCGAAGGCAACGTGAACGATGTTGCGATCCTTCCGAAGGCGCTGACTGCGGCGCAGATACTCCAACTCGCCGAGGATGCCGAAGGCTTCAAACGCATCCTCGGACAATTCGCATTCGGCGGAGGCTGGTACTCGGCCATTTACTTCACCAATGCCGGCACTAATCCGGTAACCTTTCCGGTTAATTTCATTGCCGATAACGGGAGTCCCCCGATCGTCCCATCGGTCGGCTCCGCCTCAAAGACGATCGCGCTTGCGCCGGGAGCCTCCACCATCATCGAAGCGCCCGATACAGGGTCACTGGCGCAAGGCTATGTCTCGTTGGTGCTGCCGCCCGGAATCAACAGTTACGGAGTTTTCCGGCAGTCGGTTGCCGGCGTTCCCGACCAGGAAGCCGTCGTGCAACTTACCGGCGCCGGAGCCAAAGGCGCGGCATTTGTTTACGACGAATCGAAGTTCGTCACCGGCGTCGCCATCGTGAACCCCAGTTCCGTGGCCACCACCGTAACTGTTACCGTCACCGATCTCGAGGGCAATGTGATTGGGACGTCTTCCCTGCCCCTGGCCGCGAAAAGCAAAACCGCGACGGCGCTGCGCTCCCTTCCCGGGCTGAGCGGAATCGTGGGCAAGCAAGGCACCGCTAGTTTCACCGTACCGGTGCAGACCACCTCAACTCCCACCGGAAACATCTCGGTTCTGGGCCTCCGCTTCAACGGGACGGCCTTCACCTCGATACCCGCTTTCGGGCGGCCGGGTAACTGAGTCTCCGCCGCGGGCCGTCGCCGGTCCGCGGCTCTCCCCGCCGAAGTATACTCTTCCCAGAAGGGTTGCTCATGACTCTACGCGTCGTTCGTGCCTGCCTCGCCTTGCTCGCGTGCAGCGTTGCCGACAGCCAGCCGGCCGGCCCGGCGCCGTCATTCGAAGTGGCCTCGATCAAGCCGTCCGCGCCGCGCGACCCCAACGTCGGAGTGCGGGTGGGATGCAGCGGCGGTCCGGGCAGCCGGGATCCTGGCCGCTGGACATGCCAGAACATGTCCGTAGCCAACCTGGTCAGCATGGCCTACGATCTCAGGCGCTACCAGATGCCGGAGATTGGCGACTTTTCAGACCGGTTCGACATCGCTGTCAATGTCCCGGAAGGGACCACGCGCGAGCAGTTCCGCCAGATGCAGCAGAACCTCCTCGAGGAGCGATTCAAGCTCGCTCTTCACTTCGAGGCCGAAAGAAACGCAGGGCTATGAACTGGTTTTGGCAAAGGGCGGATTGAAGATGAAAGAGTCGCAGCCGCCGAAAGAAACTCCCGAGCCGGGACCGCCGCCTCCGCCCGGCCCGCCGCCCAGAGACAAGGACGGTTACCCGATTCTTCCCCCGGGCCGGTACGGCATGGCGATGATGAACGGCCGCGCCCGTTGGATCGCGCCCGATTACTCGGCGGAGCAGATCGCGAATATGCTGGGCAACCAGTTGAATTGCCCGGTAGTCGACGCGACCGGACTGAAGGGCAAATACGACGTGGATCTGATGTGGGTGACTGAATGGCATCCCGTCCCATCGGCCGCCCCGGTGGAAGGCCACGCCTTGCCTTCGCCGGAACTCGATGCCGGACCCTCCCTGATGTCCGCCGTCCAGGAGCAGTTAGGCCTCAGGCTCCAGCCGAAGAAGGCCACTGTCCAGGCGCTGGTGATCGACCACATCGAAAGGCTGCCAACGGAAAACTACGGGAGCCGCGGGAAAATTCGGCAGTTCCAGAGCGTCCAGCAGCAGGCCGGACGTGTCAGAATAGTCCCCAATGAAGTCTTTCATCGAGAAGCTGCTCGTCCCGCCGGATTCCAACTACAAGCTTCAGGACGTCGATCCGGAAGCGACCCACGGCGTGAATAAGCATGAGGCCGAAAAGCAGCTCGCTAAAAACCTGGAGCGGCTCTCGGTTCTCCAGTACCTGCTCTATGCCGAATCGCAGCGCGCTTTCCTGGTGGTCCTGCAAGGCATCGATGCGGGCGGCAAGGATGGCACCATCCGTCATGTCATGACCGGGCTCAATCCCCAGGGTGTGGAGGTCACCGCCTTCAAGGTGCCGGAAGGTGAAGAGACCCGCCACGACTACCTGTGGCGCATCCACAAGGCCATTCCCGAACGCGGGAAGATCGGCATCTTCAACCGCTCCCACTACGAAGACGTGCTCGTCGTCCGCGTCCACGACATCGTCCCCAAGTCCGTGTGGCAGAAGCGCTACCGCCACATCAACGATTTCGAGCACATGCTCGCCGATAACGGCGTCACCATCGTCAAGTTCCTGCTTTACATTAGTAAGGAGGAACAGGCCAAACGCTTCCGCGAGCGGCTGGACGACAAGACGAAGAACTGGAAGTTCAACATGGGCGACGTGAAAGAGCGCGAGTATTGGGATCAGTACATCGATGCCTACCAGGCTGTCCTCCGCAAGTGCAGCACCGCCGAAGCGCCCTGGTACGTCGTTCCGTCCAACCGGAAGTGGTTCCGCAACCTGGCTGTTTCCGAGGTGCTGGTGGATACGCTGGAGAGCATGAAGCTCAGTTACCCGAAGGCGACCGCCGACCTCAGTCAGATTCATTTCGAGTAGCTTCTATGTCTAACTTACAAGGACACCTCGGTCGCCGCGCTTTCGTCGCCGGCGCGCTGTCCGCATCGCGCGTGCTGGGCGCGGGCGACCAACTCCGCATTGGCCTCATCGGCTGCGGAGGACGAGGCCGCGCCGTGGCTCGCCTCATGCGCGAAGCGCCCGGCGTCGCCTACACCGCCGTCGCCGACGTTTACGAAACCAACGCGCGGATTGCCGCCCAGTGGGCCGGGCCCGATGCCCGCACGTACTCCGACTTCCGCCGGCTGCTCGAACTCAAGGACGTCGATGCCGTCCATATCGCCACGCCCGACCACTGGCACGCTTCGATCGCCGTACTCGCCTGCGAGGCCGGCAAGGACGTCTACGTCGAGAAACCCACATCCCTCACCGTACGCGAAGGCCGCGCCATGGTACAGGCCGCGCGCCGCTATAACCGCATCGTGCAGGTGGGCACCCAGCACCGCTCCGCGCCGCATTTCCGCAAAATCGCCGGAATGATTCAGAGCGGCGAGATCGGCGACGTGAAATTCGTGCGCGTGTGGAACTTCGCCAACCAGACCCCCAACGGAATCGGCCGCAAGCCCGACTCCGCGCCGCCCGCGGGTCTCGACTGGGACATGTATCTCGGACCATCGCCAAAAGTTCCTTTCAACCCTAATCGCTTCCTCTCCACTTTCCGCTACTTCTGGGACTACTCCGGCGGCTACATCACCGATTTCGGCAACCACCGTCTGGACACCATGCAGCAGATCATGGGGGTCACCGCGCCAAAGACCATCTCCGCATCGGGCGGCCTGTACGCGATGAAGGACGGCCGCGAAACGCCCGACCTGCTTACGGTAACCTACGAGTACGATAATTTCGTCGCGGCCTACGAAGGCTGCAATTTAAATGGGTACGGCATGGGCGGCCGCACGCCCGGGCACCGCTATTACAATGCCCGCGGAGAGTGGGATCAGCCCAACGGCATCGCCTTTTACGGCACCAAAGCCACGCTGTTCGCCGAACGCATCGGCTGGGAAGTTTATCCCGAACAGGGCTCGCCAGTGAAACGTTTCTGGGAGAACGTGGAGGAGCCGACCAAGGCCCACACCGCCGATTTCGTGGACGCGGTCCGCACCCGGCGCGCGCCCAACGCCGACATCGAAACCGGCCACCGCTCCACCAGCGTGGCCCTGCTCGGCAACATCGCGTACAAAACCGGGAAGAAGCTCCACTGGGACGCGCAAAAAGAGGATTTCACCGGCGCCCCGGATGCCTCGGCCCTCCTCACCCGCACGCTCCGCAAGCCCTGGGACCTGATCAGGATTTAGCCGGCCCGAACCAGCGCGGCACACGGAGGCAGTATTCCCGATAGCTCGCTCCGAGTACGCCGCGCAGATGCGGCTCCTCCAGAAGAATCACCACCAGGTGAAAGCAGACGAAGACGGCGCACCCGTAGAGCGCCAGCCATGGCGAGCCGAACACAATGGACTGCCCGAATATGGCCATCAGCACTCCAAGATACATCGGGTTTCGCGAGTACCGGTACAACCCGCTGGACACCATGGACCCCGGCTCCTCGCCGATCAGAAAGCGAAAAGGCCGCGTAAAGAAAATCGCGGGCGTTCCACCGGCAGCGAGAAAACGGAACAGGCAGGCGAAATACACCGCGGCTCCGGCCACCACCAGGATCCAGCCCAGATCCCACGCGCCGCCCCGCCGGTGCGCATTCGGATCCACGGCGTGCGGCGCGTAGAAGGCGATAAACCCCGGGATCAGAACCGTGAATAGGATGCCTCGAAACCAGAGCACAATAGCAACACTATGCCTTATGAGTACCGCCGCACCATGCGCGCGCAGAAATCCGCAAACTCGAGCGGCTCGCGGGGCGGGCTGGTGTGATTCGGAAGAATGCCCCGGTGCTCGGGCGTGAAGCAGAAAGTAACGGTCGTTTCGAACCCGTCAAGCGCCATCATCTGCCGGTCGAACCACGCCTCCGCATTCGGCCGGAAACTGTCCGCCCAACTCAGCCCCGTTCGCAGATAGCGCACGCCCAGGTCCTTCAATATCCGGACCGCGTCGTCCAGCCGGGGGTCTTCGAAGTGAAACCACTGGCAGATGCCGAACTCGGGCGTGTAGTCCGCGAACTGCCTCAGCGCCAGTTTCGGACTGCCGTCCTCACGCAGCAGGCCCATGTAGAAGTGCCGGTAGTAGGAGGAGCCCTCCGCCTCACGGTGGCGTGTCGTGGCCGGCCACGCGCGCGGCAGGTCGTAAAGGCTGTACCAGTGGACCCGCTCGGCGCGGCCGGCCAGCAGTTCCGCCGTGCGCCGAAGCCCGAACTCCTGCACCTCCTCGGCCCCGAACGTCGAGACCCCCACTTCGGACACCCACAGCGGCAGGTCCGTCACTTCCCGCACTTCCTCGAGCTTGTCCGGCCACTCGTGGATCGTCCAATGGTTCCAATCGAGCGGAAACCCGTGCACCGCCACTACATCCACATGGCCCAGCACGCAAAGCCGCTGCATGGTTCGCAGAAAACCGGGATCGATCGGAGAGATTCCGCCCAGCACCCTCCGCAGCCGGGAACTCTCCGCGCGAACCGCATCCGCCGCCAGATTCACCATCTCCGCGTACCGGCTCCAGTCCGGGTCCACTTCGAAGTTCCAGTGCGAAAGGTTGTTCGGCTCGTTCCAGAGCATGGCCGCTTCGATCATCGCGAGGGCCTCCGGCGGCAGATGTAGACCTCTTCCTCCGGGTGCTGTTCGATGTCGAAGCCCGCGCTGCGCAGCATCGCCTCCGCGCACGCCCGGTTCGGGATCCACCAGTTGGTCGGGTCGTGCGAATAGCGCTTCTCGACGAAATACATCCGAGGATACTCCGGCTGCTCGAAAATGCCGCGTTCCGAAAACGGGTAATCCGCCTCCACCACCGCCACCTCTTTGCTGCCGCGCATCAGAGACTGGAACACCAGCATGTCTCCGACGACGTGCTCCCACAGAAGGTCCAGCGCAAGCAGAGGATGCCGCAGGTGATACAGAACGCCCATGAACAACACCACGTCGAAGCGCTCGCCGAGGCGCGCCACGTCGTACACATCCATCTGGCGGAACTCGATGTCGGCGCCCCGCACCTCGGCCGCAAAGCGCGCCTGCGCCAGGTACACCGGGTCCGAATCGATTCCTACCACACGCGCCGCGCCGCGCCGTTTCATTTCGAGCGAATAGAAACCGGCGTTGCAGCCGATGTCGAGCACCGTCTTTCCGCTCAGGTCCGCCGGGATGGCATGTTCGAAGGCGCGCCACTTGAGCGTCGGATAGTCGCCCAGAAAATGATGCGGAGCCGTCTGTACCCCGTCCAGCTCGATATTCTGGAACCAGTCGCCCAATTCCGCGATTCGCTTTTCGATCTCTTCGCGCCGCGGCCGCGCCGTCGTCGTTCCGCTCATACACGGCCTCCCCATGCCGCCGGTTCGGCGCCGGAGGCGCTCAACACGCGCGTCGCCTCCAGATAGCCGTCCATCGTTCCCACGTCGAAGTAGGCGCTGCCCGCGCGCACACCCTCCGCCTCCCCGCCCTGGGCGATCCAGGCGTTCACCAGCGTTCCGATGTACTCGTCGCGCTCGCCGCGCTCGCGCCAGAGATCGTGCAGCTCCGCCAGAATGCGTCCCGTCAACTTGAATGCGCCCCATACCCAGTTCGATCCCGGCTGCTCCTGCTTCACCCGCAGTTCGCTCACCCGTCCCCGCTCGTCCGCGATCACCGCGTCGAACAGTTCCGGCCGTTCCACCGGAAATAGCAGGAACGAGAACCGCCCATCGGGCAACTGCCGCAGACCGTCCTCGGGAAACCAGATTGTGTCGGGAAGCCCCACCAGCACCTGATCGCCGGCGGCAATCAGCGGCAGCGCGCGAAAGATCGCGTCGCACAACCCGACCGGCTTAGGCTGCACGCAATAGCAGAGAGTCGCCGAGTATGCCGATCCGCCATAATACTCCAGGATGTCGGACTTCCCCGGCGAGATGACAAAGCAGATCCGCTCCGCGCCACCGATGGCCATCCGCTCCATCAGGTAATCGCTGACCGCGCGGGGACGCCGTACTCCTTCTCCGTCCGGCCTCAGGCCCACCGGCAGCAGCTCTTTCGAAAACGCAAGCGGCTGGATGCGCGTTCCCTTCCCCGCCGCCGGAATGATTCCCCACATATTTTTCTAAACCTCGACGGTTCGGTTCACGACCCGGACCCGCGCCCCCCACTCCGCCACTTCCAGCACGCTTACCGATGCCGGCTCTATTTCGAAGCGCTGCATCAGGTCGAGCGGAATCCCCAGGAAGTACGCCAGCAGGCTGCGCAAAGGATCGCCGTGGCTTACCACCGCCACCGTCGCCTCAGGATGCGCGACGGCCACGCACTCCAGTTGACGAACCATGCGCGCCTGCACCTCGATCATGCTTTCGCCCCCAGGCACGCGCGTACCGCTGCGAAATTCATTGAAGCGGCGCCAGTCCGCGCGACCTTCAAGCGCCGCAATCTCCATCCCTTCCCATTCGCCCATCCGCACCTCGCCGAAGGCGTCCTCGATCCGTGGTTCCAGCCCATGCGGCTCTCCCAACGCGCGCGCCGTCTCAATTGCGCGCTCCAGCGGGCTGGAATAAATCGCCGCCATCGGCTCGTCTTTCAACCGCCCGGCCAGCGCCTCCGCCTGCCTCCTGCCCTGCTCGTTCAGGTGCCAACCCGGCGCCCAGCCCATCAGCGTTTTTCCGACCGCCGGCGTCTCCCCGTGCCTTACCAGCAGAAATCTGGTCATGCGCCTCCTGAAGGTACGATTCGAACTGCACCGCGCGCTGCGCCGGGGTATGCTCCGCCAGCACGCGCCGCCGGGCCGCTTCGCCGATCGCCAACCGCCGCTCCTCCGGAACGTCGCGGAGGTAGCGCAACACGTCGTCCCCGTTTTCCGCCACCAGCACTTCCTTCTCGGGCACGAACAGTTCGTCCAGTCCTTCCCACCAGTCGCCGATCACAGGCACCCCGCAGGCGCCCGCTTCGAACAGCCGGACGCTCGGCGAATGGCCCGCCCGCCGCATTGCCTCGCGCGTGACGTTCAACGTGAACCTCTGCGCGCCGTAAAACGCGGGGTGCTCGCGCGGTGAAAGATGGATCTCACGCTCGACATTCGGCGGCCACCGGAGCTTCTCCGGGTACATCGGGCCTACCACCGCGAAGCGCCCGTCCCGCCACCGCCGCGCGGGATCGAGCATGAGCTTCTCGAGTACCGGCTGCCGGTCGTCACTGTACGTGCCCAGGTATCCCAGGTCCCACCGGACTTCGCCCCTGCAAGGGGAGTACCGCTCCGGGTCCACCGAGCAGTAGAGAGCCCGCGCCATGGGCGAACCGTACTCCCGCTCGATCGTTCGCAGCGCCGGACCGCCCGTGAACGAAAGATATACGGCGTAGCGCCGGATCAGCTCCGGACTGATGTAGCCGTAGTCGCCGGCCGCCAGCCGCGCCAATGTCACCGGCGTGTCGATATCGTAGAATGCGGTGACGCCGCCCGCCACCGAGATCACCCATTCGCCCACCCGCGCGCCGTCCGGAACGAACGACCCCACCATCGCCACCCGGGCACGCCGCACCGGTCCCTCGAATTTCGCGAACAGCTCCTCAATGCTGTCGTAGATTTCCGTCGTCGCCCCAGCGGGATGCGGCTCATCCCGGTTGCTGCGATACCACTCCTGGTCGCGCTCGAGGAACAGCACGCGGTGGCCCCGCGCCGCCAGTCCGCGAATCAGGCCGCGATAGGTGGTGGCGTGGCCATTTCCCCATGAGGAGGTCACCGCCAGACCCAAAATCACGACGTCGTAATCGGGGTTCATCGCGCCGCCCCCGCCAGCCGCCCTTCCAGCAACGCCTCAACCTGTTCGGCCCGGTGCGCGTACGTGTGCTCGGCCAGCACGCGTCGAAACGATGCGCGCCCGATTTCCCGCGCGCGCGCGGCATCGAGCCCGCGAACCCGTTCCGCCACTTCATCGCCGCTCCGCGCCACCAGCACTTCGCGGCCCGGCTCCAGAAACTGCTCGATGCCCTCCCACTCGTCGGTGATCAGGCACGCCGCCGCGCCGGCCGCTTCGAACACCCGAGTGGCAGGAGAAAAGCCGTAGCGCGCCATACTCTCGCGGGAGACGTTCAGCACCGCCAGCGGCGTTGAGTTGAACGCATTGTGATCGCGCGTGTAGACATGGTCGAGATAGGCCACGTTGCGGGGGCGCGATTTGTCTCCCCATCCCGCACCGCCCAGCAGAAACCGCAGTTCCGGCGCGAGCGCTGCCGCTTTCAGAAAAAACTCCTCTACACGCGCCTCGCGGTCGGGAAGCCGGTTCCCCAGGAATGCGAGGTCCCCCGCAAAGCGCGGGTCCGGCGCAACCGGAAAGTGCGTTTCCGGATCGAGCGCGTTGTACACGGGCACGCACTCCTTCGCTCCCAGCGCGCGATACGCCCGCACCACCGGGTCGCCGCCCCCATAGGTGAAGATGGCGTCATACTGTGGGATGAGCGCTTCGAACGGGTCGCCGCCCGCCTGCACGCGGTCGAGCGTGGCCGGAGCATCCACGTCCCAGAACGCAACCAGGTTGCCGCTCCGCCGCAGTTCCAGAACCTCCGCTTCCAGCAGTTCGTCGAACACTCCGACGCCGCTCGCCTTCACCACCAGGTCCGCGCCCGCGCCTTGCTCGAGCGCACGCCGGCATCCCGCTTCGCTTGCCGGAAAGACCACCACGCGGGCCCACGGCGGATCGTCCATGTCGCGATGCTGCTGCCGCTCAAAGGCGTCCGGCTCGAAGAAGGTCACCAGGTGGCCGCGTTTCGCCAGTGCCCGCACGATGCCGCGGTAGTAGGTGGCTGCGCCGTTCCAATAGGCGGAAACCAGGCTCGACCCATAAAACGAAACTCTCATTCTCTAGTTGGCACTCCTTCCGATTTCGTTGTCGCCGGCTTCCCCGGACACTCTTATCAATTCATCCACCCGGTGCGCGCAGGTGTGCCGGGCGCGGATGGTTTCCAGGCCGCTCGCCGCCATGCGCGCCGCCAGCGATTCATCGTCGAGAACCCGACTGAGCTGCGCCTTCATCTCATCGCCATCGCGCGCAAACAGCAGGTCCCTGCCCGCGCGGAACAGCCCTTCGCAGTCGTCCCACGGCGCCGATACCAGCGGAATGCCGCACGCCAGGGCCTCGAACGGCCGGATCGTCGGGATCCCCGGCAGGATCGTGGCGTAAGGCCGGCGCGGCACGTGAACCGTCACGCGAAATCGCGCAAACACCTCCGGCACGCGATAATTCGGCAGCCAGCCGCCATATTCGATTCCCGCCTCCCGCAGTTCCTCCACGGCCTCCTCGGGATACCGCACTCCGTATACGACCGCTTTCAATCCCAGTTCCTTGACGGGACGGATCAGGAACTCGCGCAATTCGGCGGTGCGCTCGCCATCGCCCCAATTGCCGATCCAGACCAGGTCGCCGTCTTTGCGGCCGAGGCCGGACGGGCGGAATCTTTTCGTGTCGGCCGCTTCGTGCCAGGTCCACGCCTGCCGCGCCCAGCCTTTCGCACGGTATAAGTCGCGAATTACGCCACCATACGCCAGCACTCCGTCGTAATTCTTAAGCTCATATTGCGCCATCGAAGCCGGATCGCTAACGCTGCGATGGTGCGTATCGTGAAAGAACAGGCGGTAACGGGGATGAGCTGCGTGGTGATTACCGATGCGCCGCACCAGCTCGTGCGGGTTCCACTCGTGGACCAACACGAGATCCGCGTCCTCGAGCACCCGCGGCACGTCGAGCGTCTTCAGATCGTAGGCCGTGCTGTGCAGTCCCGGATATTGCCGCCGGAACTCGTCCACGGGACCACGCCCGTGATCCTGCACCAGGTTTTGGAGGCTCCACCCGTCCGCCGGCTCATAGACCCGGACGATGTGCCCGCGCGTCATCAATTCCCACGCCGTGCCCCGCAAGAAGTGGGCATTCCCGTGGTTCCAGTCCGATACCAGCGAATGCGTAAAGAAGACGACCCGCACCTGAGCCCCCAGAAAATTCCGTCCGCGTCAAGCCGGGCTTCGCCGGTTCACGCGCACACCTGCCGTCCCCGCGCCACCAGCGCCCGGTAGTGATCCAGATACCCGCGCGCCATCCGTTCCGGAGTGAATTCCCGGGCCCGCTCCGCCGCCCGCCCTGCCAATTCTTCGCGGCGCTGAGGGTCGCGAATCAGTTCCACCAGCCCATCCCGGACGGCCTCTGTCTCCTCCGGCGGCACAAACACCGCCGCTCCGTCCCAAATCTCTCGAAGGCTGTCGATGTCCCCCAACACCAGCGCGCATCCGGAAAGCGCCGCTTCCAGCACGGAAAGTCCGAACGGCTCATAGCGCGCCGGAAGCACGTAGATGGAGGCACGCGCGTACCAGGCTGCGATTTCGTCCGGCCCCAAATGTCCCAGCGCCCGGCATCCCGGAGCCCGCAGCACGCGGCCGTCGGGACGACGCAGATCGCCCGCCAGATAGACCGGCCATTCGAGGCCTGGCGCGGCGTGCACCACCGCCGCTACGTTCTTCGCCTCGTCCCACAACCTTCCGGCCGTGAAGATCACCGGTTCCTTTTGCCCACTCCGGTACCGTTCCGCGCTGCGTCCGTTCGGCACCACATCGCACGAACGGCCGTACAGCGCCGCGACTGCCCGCGCCATGGCGAGCGAAGGAGCCGTCACACGGTCCGCCTGCCGGACCGACTTCGCCACCTCCGCCCGGTACCGATCCCACTCGGCGGGCGCAGGCTCGCCCTTCACCGATCTCCACCACGAAAGCACGCACGAATGAGCGGTCAGCAGCACCGGAGCGCGCCAACTCAGGGCGCCGTGCCCATAGGAGTTGAGGTGGACTAAATCCGGGGTGTACTCCTGTTCGAGTCGCAACAGCCACCGGCCGGACGCCTCCACGTCCGCCCACGGCTCTTCCATCCATTCCAGCTTGAAGTCGCTTTCGAGCACGCGCAGGTTGTCCGTATTGGCTGCCTCCGCACGCTGGGCCGGGCTCGCCGCGCCGCCCAGCGCCGCCAGAAACACCTCTACCCCGTGCGGCCCCAGGCCACGCGCGAGTTCCAGGGCATAAGTCCACACGCCCCCCACCGTGTCACCGGTCATTAAAACGCGGCTGACCTTATGCATGGATCATTTGAGCTCCAGTTGTACCAAGGATGCCGGACGTTGTTCCTGGATATCGCTGAACTCGTCGAAATTCGATAGATAGTGTTCGTGGGCCCGCTCCCACGCCCGGTCATCCGGCGGCCCGAAGCGGCGCGTGTAATCGGGTGAGCCGGGGTACGGAAACAAAGGCACGGGCTTATTCGCCCACACACCATTCGACTGCAGCCACTCCCGCCATGCCTCCACGTCCGCCGGGTCGTCGTCCCGAGAATCCAAGAGATTTGCCTGCACAAATGGAATGCGTTGCTTGGCGTAGATCAGCCTGTTCCCGATCTCTCCGGTTGTGATCTTGCACTTCTTATCCAGCACCCGGCGTCCTTCCTCGGTGATGCTCTCGACTCCCGCTTCCACCGAAACGCAGCCCGCCCGTCCCAGCAGATCGAGCATGGGTTCGCTCCACAGGTCGATGCGGGTCTGAATTCCGAACCGGATCCGCCGTTCCGCGATCAGCTCCAGCACGTCGCGGTAAGCCAGAAAAATCTCGTCGATGAAATAAACGTATTCGACGCCCGCCGCCACCAGCCCGTCGAGTTCCCGGGCGATGGTCTCCAACGGCCTCCGCCGGAACGCGTTGCGAAAATTGTCCTTGGCGCAGAATGTGCAGTGGTAGGGGCATCCGCGCGAAGTCTCCATCTCCGCGCCCGGGCCTTCGGGAGCTGAATCGAAGCGGTGATGATGGTGCCGGTGGCGCGCAATGGTCGCGCGGTCCCAGCGGAGCGCGGGCAGCGCCTGCATGTCGGCCGTGTGGGTGCCGCCCTGCACCCGCACAGCACCATCCCGGCGGTATGCGATCGATTGCACCTGCGCCCAGTCGCCTGCGAGTTCCGGCAACACTTCCTCGCATTCGCCCATTACCACTACATCGGCCGCCAGCTTTTCGAGCGTCGCGCGCGGAGTGGTGGAGGCGTGCGGACCCACCGCCACTATGCAGCCGCCCACATCCCGCAGCGCCTCGGCGGCCTGCTTCGGCACGCGCAATTCGGGCGGCGCGCAACGCCAGAACAGATAGCTGGGCGCGCTCGTCACTACGGTGAAATGCGGGCGGAAAGCAGCCACGCGCCGCCGCACCTCCGCGAGCGTCTGCCCGTCCAACTGCGCGTCTACGATCTCCACCTCGTGCCCGGCTTGCTCCAGCAGCGCTTTGGAATAGCCGAATTCCAGCGGCAGGTGCGGCTCCCGGCATCCGAAGTAGATACTTCCTTCGAAGCTCCAGGGCGGATTAATGAGTGAATACCGCATGCAATCCCCCCGTTGCGGCGATCTCCGGCGGGCGCGCCACTCCGCGCGTCTCCAGCAGCCATTCATACAGCCGCCCGACGCCGGTCCGCACGTTCACCTTCGGCGCCCAACCCGTCGCAGCTTTGAACCGGCGTGTATCGGAAACGTAATAGCGCTGGTCGCCCGGACGCCAGTCGTTCATCGTCAGGTCCGGCCTGTTGCCGTGCATCGTCCCGATCAGTTCCATCAGTTCCACCAGGCTGATGGTGTTTCCCAGTCCGCCCCCGATGTTGAAGGCGTGACCGGAAAGCGTGTGTATGTTTGCCTGCGCCAGCAGAAAGGCATCCACCAGATCCTCGGCGAACAGGATATCCCGCACCTGCAAGCCGTCGCCGTAAAGCACGATCGGCTTGCCTTCGATAGCCCGGATGAGGAAGTGCGCCACCCAGCCCTGGTCTTCGGTACCCATCTGGTGCGGCCCGTAGATGCAGCTCATGCGGAACACCACCGCGGGCATTCCGAACGTGCGAGCATAATCGAGAACGTACTGGTCCGCCGCTCCTTTGGAGCAGCCGTACGGGCTATGAAAATCGAGCGGCCGGTCTTCGCCGATTCCCGTGCGGAGGGCCGCATCCAGCGGCTGGTAGCGCGATCCGCTTTTTTCGAGCTGCAAATCGCCGAGCCCGCCGTATACCTTGTTTGTAGACGTAAACACCAGCGGCGGCGGATTCTCGCGGGCCCGAATCGCCTCCAGCAGGTTGAGCGTGCCCCCCACGTTGACTTCGAAATCGTGCACCGGATCCGTCAGGCTGGTGGTCACCGCCACCTGCGCGGCGAAATGAAAGACCTGTTCGGCCGAGCGCACCGCCGTCCGCAGCGGTTCGCGATTCCGCACGTCGGCTATTTCCACGTGCACCAGTTCGCCGTGCCGTTCCCGGAGCCACGCCACGTTCGTCTCGACGCCCGGCCTGGAGAGGTCGTCGTAGAGCACTACCGGCTTGCCTGCCGACAGCAGCCGGTCCGCCAGGTTCGTGCCGATGAAGCCGGCGCCGCCGGTGATCAGAACGTGCTGCCGTTTGCCCCCGTGCACGCGAGGATGCGTTCCCGCACGGGCGGATTCCCGCACCGCCTCGATGCCGCCCTCCGACCACAACCCGTAAAGCAGCTTCGGGCTGCCGTCGGCGCGCTTCAATCCGTAGTGATATTCGCGCTCGTCGGAATGCCAGGAATCGACCACCGCCGGGTCATGCCCGCAGTCGCGCGCCGCCTGCCAGTAGATCCGCTCCACAGGCGCGTCCAGCGCTTCCACGAACGCCTTCACCTGGGCGCTCTCCTCGCCCCGCCAGGTGGAAAATCCCGCCTGCGTGATCCAGCACTGCGCATTGACGCCCAACTGCTCCAGTCGCGTGTGAACCGCGCCCACTTCCCGGTCCCATCCCGACCACGGGTATTCCGGCGCGCCCGGGAATCCGTGGACTCCGACGGCATCGATGTACTTCAGCACGCCGCGCTCGTGCATCAGATTCAGCCAGTCCGGATTGGCCGGCCGCAAACCCGGCAGGACGGTTTTCTTGCCGCGCTTGCGCGCCCAGTAGGCGGCACCGCCGATCATCTCGCTGAAAATCTTCGAGTCCGGGTCGATGCGGGTGTCCCACTCCGCCGGGTTGTTGGGTTCGTTCCACAACTCCACCCACTCGAAGTACTCGCCGAAGCGCGTGATCATGACGTCGATGAAATCGGCATAGGCCTTCGGCGTCTGCGGCGGCGAAGAGAATTTCGGGACGATGCCTAGCGAAGGAGGCGTGTACAGGAAACAGGGCAGGATCCGCACGTCGCGTGCGAGGCGGGGCAGCAGCCAAGCATACCAGCCGTCCCCTTCGGAGGTGTACCAGTCGGCCCAGCAGATGCGTGTCCGCAAGTCCGCCACCCCCAACGCACGCACATCGGCGAGAACTTTTTCCACGCGCTCGAACTCGCCGGGACGGAACCACTCCACAAACCCCACCCGTGGAACGCGCGCCCGTGCGGTCTTCCCCTTTTTCATATCATGAGCCCCCGCGCGGCCAGTTCGGCCCTTGCCTCCATGCCGCGGTCTACCGCGGTCTGGCCGGTCAGCCAGCCCGCCAGGTCTTCAATACCCTCCTCCAGGGTGACCTTGGGCTCCCACCCGAGCACCCGCTTTGCCAACGTGATATCGGCGAAGCAGTTTCTGATGTCCCCCGCACGATACTTGCCCGTGATCTGCGGCTGGAGGTCGGAGCGCCCGATCGCACGCACCGTGCGTTCCGCTACCTCTTTCACGCTGAGAGGGATGCCGCTGGAAATGTTGATTGCGCAGCCGTTGGCCTCCGGCGTCTCGAGAGCCATTCGGCAGGCGCGCGCCACGTCGTACACGCTGACAAAGTCCCGCTTCTGCTCTCCGTCTTCATAGATCAGCGGCGAATTGCCGTTGAGCACGCGCGACGCGAAGTTGCTCAGCACCCCGGTGTATGGGTTTGAGAGGGCCTGGTACGGTCCATATGTGTTGAAGAAACGCAGCGCGACGGAGGGGATGCCGTATGCGCGGCCCAGAATCAGGCAGAGACGTTCCTGATCGTACTTGCTGAGCGCGTATACCGAGGCGAGTGCCGGCGACTTGTTTTCGGGCGTCGGCACGGGGACCAGGGCGTTGCCGCGCTCATCGCGAATCTCCCAGTCGCCCAGCCGCAACTGCTCCAGCGTGCGGTCCCTCGCGGTTTGTACGTTCCCTTGAGGATCGCGGTACAGACCCTCGCCATAGATGCTCATGCTGGAGGCCACCAGTACGCATTCCACCGGATGCGTGCTCAGCGCCTGCCACAGCACGGCCGTCCCCAGGTTGTTGACGGAGGTGTACTCGGCGATTTCGTACATGCTCTGGCCGACACCGACCAATGCGACCAGGTGCACCACGGCGTCTACTTTTTCAAGTGCCTCCGCCACGGCCCGAGGGTCGCGGATATCCCCCACCCTCAAATCGACTTCGTTGTTCAGATATGCGGGTCTTTGCCTTTGGTTGCCGTGGACCTGCGGGGACAAATTATCAAGTGCCCGGACCCGGTAACCCTTCCTTAGTAACTCGTTTGCGACGTGAGCGCCGATGAAGCCCGCTCCACCTGTAATCAGAATCAGTTTTGACATTGCGTTCGTTCCGTACGTTCAGCGACAGCCGGTCGAAGTGGCGGAACTGCGCACCGGGGAGGACGGCGTAATTTCACCTTACGTGCGCCGCGCGAGAATAGGCAACAGCCACATACCTCCGAACCGTTCATTTCTTCGCAAACCGGAGTTGTCTCTGGTTGAGAACGGAACAAGGTTCTTTTGTTTGCGGGTGGATTCGCATTTATGGCGCCCGCGGCGAGTGCCGCGACCGGGTATATTAGTCCAGGAAAGTACCTTGCCCGAACTGCCCGATGTCGTGGTTTATGTGGAGGCGCTGCGTGAACGAGTGGAGGGCCTGCCCCTTCTCCGCTCGGTTATCCGCGGACCGTTTCTCCTGCGCTCGGTCGCGCCTCCGCTCGAGTCCCTGAATGGCCGGGTCGTCGCGGACGTGCGCCGCATCGGCAAGCGCATCGCTTTCGTGTTCGAAGGCGGCTTCGCTTTCGCGATTCACCTGATGATCGCCGGTCGCCTGCACTGGCGTCCCGCCGGCGCGAAAGCGTCCTCAAAAAACGTTCTGGCAGTCTTCGAGTTCGATTCGGGCTCGCTGGTGCTGACCGAGGCCGGCTCCCAGCACCGCGCATCCCTGCATGTTGTGCAGGGCGACGAGGCACTGTATTCGCTCGGCGCGCCCGGCCTCGAGGTGCTCGATGCCGGCGCCACGGAGTTCGCCGAACGCCTCCGCTCGGAAAATCACACCTTGAAACGCAGCCTCACCGACCCGCGCCTGTTCAGCGGCATCGGCAACGCCTACTCGGACGAAATCCTGCACCGCGCCCGGCTTTCTCCCGTAGCCCTCAGTCAAAAGCTGTCCGATGAAGAGGTGGACCGGCTGTTCGCCGCCACCCGCGAGACGCTGGCCGGCTGGACGGACCGCCTGCGCGCGGAAGCCCGCGGCCGCTTTCCGGAAAAGGTGACCGCGTTCCGCGAAGGGATGGCCGTGCACGGCCGCTTCGGCCAGCCTTGTCCCCGTTGCGGCACCAGGGTGCAGCGAATCCGCTACGCCGCCAACGAAACCAACTATTGCCCCGCGTGCCAAACCGGCGGCAGGCTGCTTGCCGACCGCGGTCTCTCCCGGCTGCTGCGGGAAGACTGGCCGCGCTCGCTCGACGAAATGGAAGCCCTCAAGAGCCGCTGACCTATTTCGCCGCGGCTTCAACGGGAAGTTCCGGATGCTTGCTCCACTCGTCCCAGGAGCCGTCGTACATGCGCGCGTCGTAGCCAAGGTAGCGTGCAACGAAGTACACGAAGCTCGCCTGCTGCCCCACATGGCAATAGGAAATTACCCGGTCGCCCGGCTTCACGCCTGCCGCCCGAAACTGCTCCCGCAACTGGGCGACGGTCTTGAACTTACCGCTCTCGTCCGCCAAACTGCTGAACGGCACATTGACCGCCCCGGGAATACGCCCCGGCTTCCCCATTGACGGCGAGGCGCCCGAATAGAACTCCGGCAGCCGCGAGTCCACAATCGCGACTCCCGGTTTCCGCAGATTGGACTTCACCAATTCGAGGTCCGCCACCACGTCCGTCTGCGCGCACGGTTGGAATTTCCCGGGGCGAACGGCCGGCATCTCCGTTGTCACCGGATGCTTTTCGGCGATCCAGACCGGCATTCCGCCGTCCAGGATCGAAGTCCTGGCCCCCATCCCGATGGCATCCAGGGTCAGGTAAACCCGCCCCGCCGGCGATAGCCAGTCTTTCAACATGTAGAGCACCACCCTGGAGTCGTTGTCTACTCCCAGCTTCTGAAACGTGGCCGCCAGTTCCGCCGCCGGTCGCAATTGCGTCTGCAGGGCGCCGTTCACCCGGACGTCGCCGTAATCCAGGTAGACCGATCCGGGAATATGGTTCTTCTCGTAATCGGCCCGCTCTCCGATGGCGATCACAATTACCTGTGTGTCCTTGAGATGGCCAACAAGCCAGTCGCCGGTCACCACCATGCTTTGACTGTTGCCATGACCTCCGCATTCTGGCGCGGCAGACAACAGCAGCTGGAGCGCAAAAACGAGACAACCCACCCTGAGCGGAACTTTCATGCATCCCTCCTACGTCGTGGTAAACTATATCGCATCTCGACTTATTCCTGCAAGGTCGTAATCGCTCCACAAGTACGTATTTTCTTCCACGTACGTAAAAAGTACCCCGAAGTACGATCGGTGGACGAATGCATTTTCATGCGTCTACCCGTGATTTCACGTATGGAAAACCGATTGCATTTGTGTGAATGCATTCTCTTATAGCTAAGTTCTTTGCCCCACGTCGAGAAGAGTGCGACAGGAGGTGAAAGTGCAAAAGATGAGCCTTGAGCGGCGTTCGAACCATCGATACGATCTACATCTTCCGGTGCATTATAAGGTTTCACAAAAGGGCGGGTCTCCGTCGGTAGGTACTGGAACTACCAAGGAGATGAGTACTAATGGCCTGAGTTTCCGCTGCCGTCGGGCGTTGCCCGTTGGAGCTCACGTTGAACTCGTTGTCGATTGGCCGGCTCGTTACAGCGACATGAACCCGATCGACCTGGTGCTGACGGGTTTCGTTGTCCGCGCCGATGCGACTAAAGCGGCGGTGCGTGTGACCTCGCGCCGGTTCCGCATCCTTCCGGCAGCCGCGGAACCCTACCGCGTCAGCGCGTAGGGGCCGCGCTCGGACGGTAGCCACCGCCTCGAGCTTGCGTCCATTCGTTCGGCTGGCAATCCCTATGCCTTGCGCTTTCGGCTAGGATTGTTTTCATGCGGACGACGCTCCTTCTCCTCATCCTTGCCGGCGCGGCGCGTCTCGCTCCCGCCCAATCTCCGCCCATTGTCTTCGTTCACGGCAACGGAGACGATGCCGCCAAATGGATCCCAATCATCTGGCTGTTCGAATCAAACGGCTACCCGGCCGACCGCCTGTTCGCCGTGCGATTCACCAATCCGAACGCTCGCAACGACGACTCCCGCCCGGAACCGTTCCGTTCGTCCACTACCGATCAGGCAGCGGAATTGAGCGCTGCAGTGACGCGGGCCCTGCTCGAAACCGGCGCGCAGAAAGTTGTGTTGATCGGCTCCAGCCGCGGCGGCCTCACCATTCGCAACTACCTCAGATTCGGCGGCGGCACGGCGGTGGTTTCGCAGGCGATTCTGGCGGGTACGCCGAATCACGGCGTGGCCGCGGTGGGGCCCGCAACCGGGAGCGAGTTCAGCGCCCACGGTCCGTTCCTCACCCGGCTCAACGCCGGAGCGGAGGTGGTGCCGGGCGTGCGCTTTCTGACCCTGCGCAGCGACAAGCTGGACAAGTACGCCCAGCCCGCGGGCGATGTGGGCTACGAGGGTCCGGCACTGGCCGGCGCTGAAAACGTGGTTCTGCCGGGGCTCGACCACCGCGAACTTGCCTTCGACGCACGTGCTTTCGCGGAAATGTACCGCTTCGTCACCGGGCACGCTCCCGAGCGGCTTACGGCTGCGCCTGAAGCCGCCCCCATCGTTTCGGGGCTGGTGACCGGATACGGCGGCGGCGCGGCCACGAACCGTCCCCTGGAAGGCGTGCGGCTGAGGGTGTTCGCCTTGCGGCCCGATTCGGCGGAGCGCGAACCCCAACCGGCGCTGGAGGCGGTCACCGACGAAACCGGCCGCTGGGGACCTCTACGCGCCTTGCCCGGCATCGAATACGAGTTTCTCCTGGAACGCGATGGCCACGCCGTGTCCTATTTCAAGGCGCCGCTGCCCCGCTCGACCACGCTCCTGAATCTGCGATTCCCGCCCCTGCGCGCCTCCACCGACGCCGGCCTGCAATTGCAGCTTTCGCGTCCGCAGGGCTACTTCTCGAGAGGCCGCGACCCGGTGCGCATCGACGGTGTGGAGGCGCCGGAAATTCCCGCGGGCATTCCCACCCGGGATGCGGTCACCGTCACGCTCGACCCGGCCAAAGCCAAAGGGGTTCTGGTGGAACTCCGGGACGAAAAGATCTGGGCACGGCCGGCGAAGGCCGGGGGAGCGGAACTGAGTGTCGTGGACTTCCTTCACGAGTAAGGCGTTAGCGTTGCTGGTGCTGGTGGCTCCGGCCGCGGCGCAGCAGTGGATCGAGATGCCCTCCGGCACCACCGCGTCGCTCCGGGGGTTGAGCGCCGCCGGCTCCGGCGTGGTGTGGGCAAGCGGCACCGGCGGCACGTACGTGGTCTCGGCCGATGGCGGAAAGACCTGGAAGGCCGCGGTCGTCCCCGGCGCCGCAGGCCTCGACTTCCGCGACGTTCACGCAGTTGACGGCCGTACCGCCTACCTGCTGAGCAGCGGCCCGGGCGACAAGTCTCGCATCTACAAGACCTCCGATGCCGGCGCCACCTGGAGTCTCCTGTTCACCAATCCCGACGCGAAAGGCTTCTTGGATGCGATCGCGTTTTGGGATCCGCGCAACGGAATCGCTATGGGCGATCCGGTGGACGGACATCCGGTAATCCTGACCACCGCGGACGGCGGAGCCTCCTGGGTGCGGCAGTCCACGCCAGCCGCCCTCGAAAACGAAGGCGCCTTCGCGGCCAGCGGGACATGCCTCGTTGTGCGCGGCGGAAGCGAAGCCTGGTTTGCCACGGGTGGCACGGGAGCGGCGCGCGTTTTCCACTCCACCGACCGGGGGCGCACCTGGACCGTCGCCGCCACTCCCATCCGCAACGACGGGCCGAGTGCCGGCATCTTCTCGCTCGCCTTCTCCGGCGGGCGCAACGGCGTAGCCGTGGGCGGAGACTATGCGAAGCCCGAAAGCGCCGCAGAGAACGTGGCCGTTTCGAGCGATGGCGGCCGCACGTGGAAGCTCCCGAGCGGTGCTCCGCCTGCCGGATTCCGCTCGGTGGTGGTGTGGCTGCCCGTCCGGAAGGCATGGATTGCGGCCGGAACCTCGGGCTCGGACGTTTCCACCGATAACGGCGTGACTTGGCGGCGCTTCGACTCCGGCAACTACAATGCCGCCGCCTTCGATTCGACGGGCGCCGGCTGGGCCGTGGGGCCGAGAGGGCGTCTGGCCCGCTTCGAGTGGCGATGACTTCGGAGCCTGCTCGAAAACGGACCGGGTGAGCCTGAACCTTCGAGATTTACCGCGTATTTCGCTTGATTTCGCGTCTTTGCGCTTCGAATAATCCGTGGCCGCATGTTAACAATCGTGCAAGGCTCGCGGATGAAGGAGGAAGCCGCGAGTCCCTTCTCCGCGGCGCTCCTATCGTGCCAGAAGCGCCGCGCCTTTTTTCCCTATCCAAAAATGAAAATGCCGGCGGTCCGCCTGCATGGCCGTGCCATCAGGTGGAACTCGCCGGCAAAGAAGAAATTGCCAGAGCTAGTCGCCGAAACTGCCGACTTCTTCGCGCTCCTCGGTCGCGGGCTTCGGCGCGGGGGCCGCGGCCAGCGGGGCGATCTTGACCAGTTCCGGACCGGGCTGTTCCTTGAGCACGTGCTGGCGGTAGAGCTTCATCATGCGCTCGTTTTCCTGCTGCTCCTTGAGTTTGGCATCGCGGGCGCGGATCTTTTCTTCGCGGGCGTTCTTGGCGATGCCCAGACGGTCCAGATCGTGCTGCTCTTCGGTGGTCACGATCTCCTGGCGGAGCACCAGGGAGTGATCCACGTTGGTAAGCGGCACGTGCTTGCCGCCGGCGAAGATCTCGTGCTTGCCGTGCTCGTCGTACCACTTGGTCAGGGTGGCGGTCATGTGCATTTTTTCGATGATGTTGCGCCAGCCAACCCCGGTATTGTACGCGCAGAAAGAGATTTCGCCTTCCTGCGTCGCATACGGGATAATGCACTGTTCGGTGCGGCGGAAATCGTAATTGAAGAGGTCCTGGAACCACATGCCGGCGATAAACAGGAAGTTCCAGCGGTCGCGCCGGCGCTTCTCGATATCGTCCATGGTGCGGTCCTTGCCCACCTTGCCGTAACTCTTGCCGGTGGCGCCGAACGTCTTGTCGAACTTCTGCAGCAGATCCTTCATCCGGAAGTGGGTGGGCGCCTTGAAGGGGTCGTAATTGCGCGCGGCGGCCAGCGTCATGCCGGCGATGGAGAGCCATTTGCCGCGGGCCGCGTCGTTGACGCGCGCGACGTCCCTGGCGAGGCGGTCGGCATTGAGGAAGGCGGTCACCGGCGCCGATTCCCGTGTTTCCTTATCCACCATCACGGCCATGCCGACGCCGCAGTTGGGGTGGCAGCCGCAGCTCAGTTGGCCCCAGTCGGCTTGCGGCCCGTGAACCAGGTCGCTCCAGTCGGAGAAAGTGGACATGAAGGAGATGGGAAACCAGTCGCGGGCCGGTTCGCCGAGGCCGGTCTGGTTCTTCACGTCGTGCGCCAGGTGAGACAGGGTGTACCGCTGGGCGGCGCGCCGGTCGTCGGTGACGGCTTCATCGCGCCCGGTGAAGGAAACCGGCTGGAAGGAGAGGAACGGAATCTTCTTCGGGTTATCGAGCGCGAACTGAACGATTCGTCCGACCTGCTCGTTGTTGATGCCGTTGACGATCGTGATCACCGGGATGATGTCCACGCCGTTGGCGTACAGGTTCTCGATGGCCTTCAGCTTGACATCGAACAGGTTGCCGACCTTGCGATGCGAATTGGCGGCATTGCCGATGCCGTCGAACTGGAGGTAGGCGTAGCGCAGGCCCGCTTCGGCGGCCTTGCGCGCGAATTCCGCGCTCTTGGCAAACTCGATGCCGTTGGTGGCCGCCTGGACCGAGGTGTAGCCCACTTCGCGCGCGTATCGAACCGCGTCCAGGAAGAACGGCGACAGGGTCGGCTCGCCGCCCGAGAACTGCACCGACATCTGCCGCTTGGGCTTGATCGTCACGGCGTTGTCAAGCATCGTGCGAATGTCGTCCCAGCTCAGTTCGTGCACGAAGCCGACCTGGTTGGCATCCATGAAACAGGGGTCGCACATCATGTTGCAGCGGTTGGTCAGGTCGATGGTGAGGACCGAACCGCGGCCATGCGTGATCGTGCTCGAACCGTGCTTGTGCAGGGTGGAGTCGTTGTGGGCGCGAATGTCGCGGCCCGGGAACACGTCCTCCAGATGCTTGAAAAACGCAGTGTCGATGGCCATCACGTCTTCGAAGTGGCCATGCACGGGGCAGTCCTTGACCATCAGGATCTTGCCGTCGCGCTCGACGATGCTGGCTTTGATCTCGCCGGGCTTCTCGTTGTAAAGAATATCGACGGGCGCCTTGCCGTCGAGAATCTGTTGGCGGATCTCCGGCACACAGCGGGGACACAGAGAATCCGTTTCACGGGGCCAACCGAGCGGGGGCTTTACCTTTTCCCAGGATTTGAGCAGCGGCTTATCCGACCAGGCCGGCCTGAATCCGGGATTCCGGTTGACTTGATTGATCTTGTCGAAAGCAATCCAAGCCGCATTGGCGGCGATCGAAACGGCTTTCTCTACGTACTTGACTGGCTTGTGCATCTGTGTGATGGCTCCCTCCGCGGACGTCCGGTACCCGTAGGTTCAAATGGTGCACACGCCTCTTACCCAGTAACGGAATGGTGCACTTGACGCAAGTATAGGCAACGCGCGCGAAAAGGGACTACCGATCCGCATTAAAACGTTGAAATTGTTGGTTGTACGGCACCGGACGGGGTTGAACGGAATACTGCCTCAGTCAAGTGGCACAATTCACGTAGATCGATGAAACTTAATGCTTTAGGGGTGAGTTCGGGCTAATCCGCCTTTTTCGCGGTCAATTCCGTGGACCAACTGCCGTCGTCCGTGCCCATACTCATCTTCAGTTCGGAGCCCGCGATCTGTCCCTTGCAGATGAGTTTGACGGGGCTGCCCTGGTACATGGTGACCCAAGTGAAGCTGACGTTGTCGCCCTGCACCTTGCCGTCTTCGATCTTGCTGCCCGGGGCATCCGCGCTCTCGGACCCGTTCGAAACGGTGCCGGTGAGGTTGGCGCCTTCGGCCTTGAGGTTGAAGACGAGCACGTGGGTACCATCGGGCGCTTCGATGGAAGCTTTGTACTTGCCGTTTACGTCGGCGGCAAGGAGCGCGGCACAAAAAAAGAGCAGGGATACTGCAAGTGACTTGATCACGGTCGAGGTCCTCTCGGGGATTGTAGCAGAGGTTGGAGCGGCCGGCACTCGCACACCGGCGATCTGGCTACAGTAGGAGCATGGTGCCTGTTGCCCTCACGATTGCCGGATCCGACCCGAGCGGAGGCGCCGGCATTCAGGCCGACCTCAAGACCTTTCATCGTTTCGGCGTGTACGGCGAAGCAGTCATCACGCTGCTTACGGTACAGAACACGGTGCGCGTTTCGCGCGTGATGGTGATTCCGCCGGAGATGGTGCTGGCGCAGATCGCGGCGGTGCTCGAGGACATTCCGCCGCTCGCAGCCAAGACCGGCGCCCTGGGCTCGGACGCCATGGTTGAGGCGGTGGCGGAGTGCGCGAGGGAATTCGCCTTTCCGCTGGTGGTGGATCCGGTGATGATCAGCAAGCATGGCCTGCCGCTGTTGCCGGAGACGGCGGTGCGCTCCGTCCGGGAACGATTGCTGCCTCGCGCGGCGCTGGTCACGCCCAACATTCCCGAAGCCGAGGCGATTGCCGAAATGGCGATCCCCGGACCCGAGGAGATGCGGCACGCGGCCAGCCGCATCTATGGAATGGGCGCTGGCGCGGTGCTGATCAAGGGAGGACACATGGCCGGCGATGCCGCCGACCTGCTGTACGACGGCACGAAGTTTCACGAGTTCCCCACGCCTCGCATCGATACGCCCCACACCCACGGAACCGGCTGCACCTATTCGGCCGCCATCGCTGCCGGACTGGCCGCGCGCATGCCGCTCGCCGAAGCCGTGCGGCGCGCGAAGCGTTTTATCACGGAAGCCATCCGCACCAATCCGGGCTTCGGGTCGGGCTGCGGGCCGGTGAACCATCATGCCCGCCTCGAAGAGGACTGCTATGCTGATCCTGAATGACCAAGGTCCAGGTTCGATTTCGCCTGCAAAGGCCGCTCGATGAGGCTATGGCCGCGCGCATTTCCGAGGCCCACGCCCTGTACGGCATCCATCGCGTGCAAGTGGCGCCCTCGCTGGACGGGTTGACGATCGAATACGACGCCACGCGCTTGCGTCCCGCGGAAGTGGAGTCCGCCCTGGCCTCGGCCGGCATCCCCGTGGAAAGGGTTTGACCCCAACGGGCGAGCCATCGTACGGGTCGCAGGAGCGGAACGTGTCCTCCAGTACTTCGAGGTGAGCGGAGATCTCCGCTTCGATAGAGAATCAGAAAGTATATGCGAGGCTGCGGGCCCGGGGAGCCCATTCCATCCACCACCGACTGGCGGATTCTGCGCGAGGCCGCCGCATCCTGCCGTGCCTGCGATCTCTGGAAAAAGGGTACTCAGACCGTGTTCGGCGAAGGTGCGGCTCGCGGGCAGTTGATGCTTGTGGGCGAGCAGCCGGGAAATGAAGAAGATTTAACCGGACACCCGTTCGTGGGGCCGGCCGGCCGCCTGCTCGACCGGGCGCTCGAACACGCCGGTATCGATGGCGGGCTGACATACGTCACAAACGTAGTGAAGCATTTCAAGTGGGAGCCGAGGGGGAAGCGGCGGATTCATGTCAAACCGGGGGCCGTGGAAATAGCGGCGTGCGTGCCGTGGCTGGAGGCCGAACTCGAACTGGTACAACCGAGGGCCCTGGTGCTGTTGGGCGCGACCGCCGCGCAGGCCCTGCTCGGACGGGCGTTTCGAGTGAGCCGGCAGCGGGGCCAGTGGGTGGAATCGCCGCTGGCGCCGTACGTGATGGCCACCCTGCATCCTTCGGCCATCCTCCGCGCACGGGACGGAGAACAGCGCGAGATGGAAACACGGCGCCTGGTGGACGATTTGCGCCTCGCCGCGTCGGTGCTGCCGGCCGCCCGGAGCGCCGGATGACCGGTGAGCCGTTGCCCGTGAATCCGGAAACCGCCGCCCGCCTGCGTCACGCCTTGCGCACCCCGCTCCATCACATCATCGGCTACTCCGAAATGGTGAAGGAGGAAGCGGTGGAGCGCGCAGACGGCGCTCCCGTGCACCTGCTCGAAGCCATTCGAGCCGCGGCGCATCGCGTTCTCGAAAGCGTCGAAAGGGACCTTCCAGGAGAGGCACCAATTACCGAAGCGGCCATGGCCGGTTTGCGGTCGCGGATCCTGGGCATCGCCAGGGAAATCGTCCGGCAGGCAGACGCATTCGAAGCGGAAACGCGGGAGGCGTACGCGCCGGATCTGGCCAGAATTCGCGCGGCCGCGGGCGAGTTACGCGAATTTTCCGAGCGCACCGAGGTACCCCTGGTGGAACGTAATTCCGCCGTGTCCGCGCAGGCGCCGAGCGGAGCTTCGGGACGGATCCTCGTAGTGGACGACGACGAGGCTAACCGCGAAATTCTGGTGCGGCAGCTCCAGCGTGAAGGCTTCCAGGCCGAGACGGAATGCGACGGTCCGGCCGCGCTCGCGCGGCTACACGCGGAGCGGTTCGACCTGGTCCTGCTGGACCTTTTCATGCCCGCCATGGACGGCTTCGAAGTGCTGGCCCGCCTCAAGTCCGACCCGGCCCTGCGCGAGCTTCCCGTGATCGTTCTGTCGGCTTTGAACGACGTGGAAAACGCGGTCCGCTCCATCGAAATGGGCGCGGAAGACTTTCTCGGTAAACCGTTCGACCCGGTACTTCTGCGAGCGCGAATCGGGGCCATTGCGCGCCGGCGGGATGCGGAGGAGGAGTGGGCGAAGTTGGCGGGAAGCCTGGAACTGCTGCTCGAATCGGCGGGGGAGGGCGTGTACGGGACGGACCGCAAGGGCAACTGCACGTTCATCAATCGCGCCGCCCTCGGGATGCTTGGCTACGAGCGCGAGCAGTTGCTGGGACGGGAACTGCACCGCATCATTCATCACACGCGCCAGGACGGGACACCCTACCCGATCGAGGAGTGCCCGGTGACGAGCGTGCTCGAGACCGGCGAACCGCAGCGCGGTTCGAGCGAGGCGTTGTTTCGCTCCGATGGCACGTCGTTTCCGGTCGAATACTCGGCACATCCCATTCGCAGGGCGGACACCGTGGAAGGCGTTGTGGTGACGTTCGAAGACATCAGCGAAAGGAAGCGCACCGAGGAACACCTGCTGCAATCGGCCAAACTGGAGAGCCTGGGTGTGCTGGCGGGAGGGGTGGCGCACGACTTCAACAACATCCTCACGGGTATCCTCGGCAATTCCAGCCTGGTGCTGGAGGGACTGCCGGAAAACGATCCCAACCGCGATCTACTGCGGGAAGTGGTTAACGCGAGCGAGCGAGCCGCGGACCTGACACGCCAGATGCTGGCATTCGCCGGCAAAGGCACCTTTTTTGTCGAGCCGGTGAACCTGAGCAGCGCCGTCGAGGAAATGCGGGAGTTGTTGGAATCGTCGGTGCCGAAGCCCGCCCGGCTGGGACTGCAACTGGCGCGGGCCTTGCCTCCGGTAATGGCCGACCTGCGCCAGATTCAGCAGGCGATCGTCAACCTGGTGATCAATGCGGGCGAAGCGATCGGCGAGCGTCCGGGCCTGGTGCTGGTGGAGACCGGCGTGCGCTGGCTGCCGCAGGGCGAAGCGGCGCACCCGCCCTTCGGCGCCCTCGATGCGGGGCAATACGTTTTTGCCGCCGTGCAGGATACCGGCGTCGGCATCGACGCGGCCACGCGAGGTCGCATCTTCGATCCCTTCTTCTCGACGAAATTTACCGGGCGCGGCCTGGGACTTCCCGCCGCGCTAGGTATTGCGCGCAGCCATCACGGCGTCATCCGCGTCAGCAGCGAACCGGGACGCGGCAGCCGCTTCGAACTGATGCTGCCTTCCAGCGAACCATCCGGGCAGAAACGCCGCACCGTCCTGGTAGTGGACGATGAAGATATCATCCGGCGCACGACACGCAGCGTGCTGGAGCGTCGCGGCTTTGATGTCCTGATGGCCAGCGACGGCCGCGAAGCCGTGGAAGTATTCAGGGAACGCTCGAGCGAGATCGCGCTGGTTCTGCTGGACCTCACCATGCCCGTCATGGGCGGGGACGAGGCGGCCCGCTACCTGCACACCATCCGCCACGACGTGCCGATCCTGGTTTCGAGCGGTTATAACGAGAGCGAAGTGGAGCGCCGTTTCGCCGGCAGCCGCGTGGCAGGTTTTGTGCGCAAGCCGTACACGCCGGCGGCGCTCATGCAGAAAATCGAAGCCGCACTGGGCTGATGGCTTTGAGTGCTTTGAATCTTAGCCGTGCCCGAAGTACATCAGCCAGCCGATCCCGAACAGCGCCACCAGGAAACAGGCGAAGGTGTAGGCGCCGTATTCCAGGCGCTCGCGGTCCGTCCGCTTGGTGACCACGCCCAGCACCACGGACGTAAACAAGGAAAACAAAAATGCCGCTTCGAAATGCGTGAGGGTCATCTTCGGCATTATTCTTTTCTCCCCGCCGCGATTTCGAAGGCGTCCACCATGGCCAGGATGTTCAGCAATCCGGCAGTGACCAGAAACTTGGTGCCGTAATCGTGAACATGGCCGGCCGTGTCCGGCTGATTGTAGCCGAGCCACACGCTCAACAGGTAGAAGATGCCGGCGCAAACGTCGCCGATGAAGCCGCCGGTATTGATGAGAAGAGTCAGCAGGTCGCCCGACTGCGGCTGAAACATCGCGCCGCGCATCATCAGGCCGCAAATGAACATGCTGGCCACCGACAGCAGCAGCAGCACACCGCGGCCCGGCCGCTTCAAAAGAAAGTGGCCTCCACCCGGCACCAGCCACCCCAGCGCCACGGCCGGCACCCACACACCCAGCGGTGGCATAGGCGGCTTCTTTTCTTTTTCTTTCGCCATTTTCTTTGAGTTTACCAGAGAGGGGTGGAACTACTTGGGGTCGAGAATGCTTCCCCAGATCACCTGGTAGGCTTCGGTCTGCTGGTAAATGTCCTTGCCGGCGCGCACGAAAACGCGCTGGTTGGGCCGCAGGTCCGCATGTTCGGCCAACTCTCCATTGTGGAGATATCGCGTGTCCTTGCGCAGCAGGATCGTCTGGTCCGTTCCGGTGCGCAGGTGTAGCACGAGGCGCTCGGGGCTGACACGGTAGATGACGCCCGAAAAAGTCAGGGTGCTGAGCGGCGAAAGGCGGTCGGCCAATCCCAGCGTGGTGGAAGGCGGGGACGGCGGGCGCGGCAGGCGGTAGCGTCCCTGGCTCAGCGGGGGCGCCGCCGGCTCCTCGATGACGTGGACCGTGCGTGCGTAGCGCAGCGGGGTGCCGGGTGCGAGATCGGAAACCACCTCCACCTTGTCCCCAGGCGTCAGGCGCGAAACGTCGATGAGCTGTTTTTCACGTTCGACGTAGGTCTTTTTGTCGAACTCGAAACGGAAAACGTGGTTATCGGCGGCGCGAACGCTGAACTCTCCGGCACTGACCTCTGCATCCCGCTCGAGCAGGACCCCGCGCACCAGCGGCGGAACGGGAGTCTGCGAAGCTGCCAGTAGCGGGAACAGCAGTATGGCTCCGAGGGAGCGCATCAGCCACCTCCTGCTCCAAAGTAGCACGCCCCCGTTCACTGCATTTGGAAGTTAAAGCGCACGTGCGACAGAATCTTACGGCCCAACGTCTGGTTTTCCGCGACGTCGGGGTTGTGCCTCCGCCCGTAGACGTAGTCGCCGATGAACCAGCCCATGGCGGCGCCGGCCACCACGTCGCCCGGGAAATGCCGGCGCGCGCTGACCCTGGCTCCAATCACCGCGGTCGCCGCCGCGTAGGCAATGATCGGCACGATGATGTGATGCCGGTACTGATGCGCGAACACCGACGCGAGCGCCCAGGTGTTGATGGCGTGCCCGGAAGGAAAGCTGGCATTCCAGACTCGCCCGGTGCTGTCCCAGAAGTGCCCCTCGCCATTGCTTTCGAGCGGCCGGGCACGGTCGGTGGCTGCCTTGAGTATGGTTTCGACGATTGTGGTGTCAATGAGGGTTTCGAACGCCATCAATCCGGTTTCCCGGAATTTGTCGTTCTTCGCCGCGGTCCCGAGGAAATAGAAGCCGGCGCTGAGCGGGATCAGCGTGTAGGCGGCTCCGATTCGCGAAAAGGTCGTACCAACACTGACCTGGTCGGCGGTATTCGGGAGCTGTTTCACGGTCCACTGATCGGTGGCGATCAGCAGCGTCGTGGCGCCGCCGAAAATCGCCCACCACTTCGCGTCCGACCTGGCGGTATGAAAAGGGCTGGTCCAGATCTTCGCCATGTCCCCCAGAACGTATTTGGGCATTCGTCCAAATGGATGGAAATAGCCGGTTCCTTCCCAAAAATCCTTGTTCTTGAGAACTTTGCCGCCGGGACTGACATCGATTGCGGTACGCGCGGCTCCGCCCTGCTGCGCTGTCGTCGCCGGCTCTTCGGAGGCGGTCTGCCGCTGGCCGGCCGCCAATGTCTCGGGCGCGGTTGCCGGCTCCTGTCCGAAGACTGGAACTAGAAGAAACGCCAGTAAGAAGTACTTGATTACAGACATCCTGCCGTCCGAAGCAGCACTTCTGTTTCCTTTTTGTAACAGGCGCTACTTGAGCTGGTTCTCGACTTCACTGAGCCAGTCCGGCCGCTTCAGCACTTCGCGCGGTTTGCTGCCGTCCGGCGGCCCGATGATGCCGTCGCGTTGCATCATGTCGAGAATGCGTGCGGCGCGCCCGTAACCCAGGCGAAGGTGCCGCTGGAGCGTAGATGTGGACGCCTTGCCCATTTGCAGCACCAGCCGTACGGCCTCTTCGTACTGCGGATCCTGTTCGCCGCCGGCTGCCTCTGGTTCTGCCGGCTCTTCTTCGTTCGGGGGCGCGATGAGGAAGGACTGGTCGTACTCGGGTTTCGCCTGATCCTTCCAGAAATCGACTACACGGTTGATTTCCGTTTCCGTGACAAAGGCGCCGTGCACGCGAGTGAGTCGCGACGAGCCGGGCGGCAGGAATAGCATGTCGCCCTTGCCGAGCAGGTGCTCGGCCCCCATCACGTCCAGGATGGTCCGGGAATCCACACGTGTGGCTACCCGGAAACTGATGCGCGCCGGGAAATTCGCCTTGATCAGACCGGTGATGACGTCCACACTCGGCCGCTGCGTGGCCAGCACCAGGTGCATGCCGACGGCGCGGGCCATTTGCGCCAGCCGCGTAACGCTCTCTTCCACGTTGCGCCCTTCGAGCATCATGAGATCGGCCAGCTCATCGATAAGAATCAGGATGTAAGGGAGCGGACGCAGTTCCTCTACCGTCGCTTCGCCCTCGGCAAAGAGGCTGCGCGGCTGTTCCTGAAGCTTGCGAATCTTCTTGTTGAACTGGTCGACGTTGCGCACGCCATACTCGGCCAGCAGCCGCAGCCGCCGCTCCATCTCGAGCACCGCGTTGCGCAGAGCGTTGGTGGCCTTCTTGGGATCGATGATGACCGGCGTGAGCAGGTGCGGAATGCCCTCGTACATCCCGAGTTCCACGCGCTTGGGATCCACCATGATCAGGCGCACATCGTCCGGCGTCGCCTTGTAAAGGATGGACATGATCATCGAGTTGATCATGACGCTCTTGCCCGATCCGGTGGAGCCGGCAATCAGCAGGTGCGGCATGGACTCCAGCGCGGCCACGCGGATACGGCCATTGATATCTTTGCCGAGTGGAATGGTCAGGTGGGAGTGCGATTGCTGGAACTCGTCGGACTCCAGCATCTGGCGCAGCGCGATCAGTTCCCGCCGCGTGTTCGGCACCTCGATGCCAACGGTCGGTTTACCGGGGATACGCTCGATGAGGATGCTTTCCGCCTGAAGTCCGAGACAGAGATCCTCGGTGAGATTCGTGATCCGGCTGTACTTGATGCCGGCTTCCGGCTTGAATTCGAAAGTGGTTACCACCGGCCCGGGATTGATCTGCACCACGTTGCCGAGAACGTTGAATTCCTCGAATTTGGCTTTGATACGGGCGGCGGTTTCCTTGAGTTCCGCTTCGTCATAGGCATTGCGGCCCGGAATTTCGTTGAGAAGCTGCGTGCCCGGCAATTCGAAGACGGGATGAAAAGCCGGTTCGGGATCGGGATCGGACTGGCGCAGGGGCACAAGCTGCGGCGCCGGCCGGGGATCCAGATCCTCGGCGGGACAGATGGGAATGGACTCTTCCGGTTCAGGGGAGTCTTCCGGTTCAGGCTCAGGCTCTTCCCTGAGCGCGACCGGACGGGACGGGCTCCACGGCGGGGTGTCGTCGAGCGGTACCGGTGGCGGTTCCAGAGACGGCGGTACGCGCGCGGCCGCCGCTTCCCTTGCGGCCTCCCTGGCGGCTGCCCTGACTGCTTCTTTGCGCGCTCTCTCCTGAAGCCGTTCGACAACCTTTGCCTGTCGCACCCGCTCTTTTTCGAGCGCGCGCCGCCGGCGTTTGTCTTGCCAGGCGTACCACCACCCGCTGTGCCGTTGCACCCAGCCGATCGGGCCGGCGAACCAAAAGCCCAGAACGGACAGCGTGAACGCCGAAATCAGGTAAACCGAAATCAAAGTGGCCGTGGCGGTCACTACCAGGGCGCCGGCAAGATTGAGGGTGTCCAGCAGATATCGCGCAATCACCTGACCCACGACACCGCCGGGCGGCACCGTGCCGAAAAGGGTGAAGCGGACGAAGGAGAGCGCGGTACAAAGGCTCAGCGTAAGCAGCCCGGCTCCAGCGATTTTGACAATGCCTTCCGAGTCCATGACTTCGGAGCGGACCCAACGCCACGCCAGCAGCAGAATGAAAAACGGCAGGACGTAAGCCCCCGCGCCGAGCAACTGGTAACCGATGTCGGAGAGATACGCACCCGGATAACCCACGAGGTTCAGCGGGTGTTCCTCGGTCGCGGTATCCCAGGATGGATCCTGGACGTGGTACGACACCAAGCTCAGAAGTAGAACCAAGCCCACTACGAGGAGCAGTACGCCGATCACTTCATTGAGCCGACTATAAGGTGTCGGGGAAAGCAGCTTCATCACGCCTGGCCGCGGATGAACGCCAGAGCAAGAACTATTATGCCAAAAACTATCCGATAGTATACGAATGGTCTTAAACTACTGCGCCGCAAATAATGCAGGAACCAGGCGATCACCAGGCAGCCGGTGAGGGCGCTCACAGATACCCCCACCGCGAACTGCGCGGTGAGCAACTGCCCCAGGCCGCCGTGCTTGTGCAGGTCGTACAGCGCCTTGGCGGCAGCGGCGGTGATGGCCGGAGTCGAGAGCAGAAATGAAAAACGGGCGGCCGCGGCACTGTTCATCTTGCGAAAGAGTCCGGCGGAAATGGTGATGCCGCTGCGCGAGCAGCCGGGCACGATCGCCAGCGCCTGCGCGGCGCCGATCGCCACGGAATCTACGAGGCCGACCGAACCCAGGTCGCGGGCGCGTTTGGCGCTGCTTTCCGCCAGCCACATGAGCACGCCCACCAGGATCAGCATGACGCCCATGACGATGGGGGTCCGCCACGTGGTCTCCGCCTGCTTGTTGAACACTAGTCCCGCGATGCCGATGGGCAGCGATCCGATGGCGAGCAGCCACAGCAACCCGCGGTTCTGCCGGAGTTCCGGATCATGGCCGGCGCGGTATCCGAACGCCTGCGCGGTAATCTGGATCCAGTCCCGGGCAAAGTACAGGAGGACGGCGACGAGGGTGCCCAGGTGAAGCATGATGTCGAAATCGAGCGACTGCGATTCCCAGCCCAGAAGCCAGGAGGTGAGGTAAAGATGGGCCGTGCTGCTGACGGGCAGGAATTCGGTGAGGCCCTGGATTACCGCCAGCACAATAACGTGCGCAATGGACATTACCGTCCAGCGTCCTAGAGTTCGGCAGGGCTGTCAAGTTTTCGGATATGCCATGCTGGAGTTTGTATGCGAGACCCGGAGACCATCGAAACCGAGCTGATGGAAATCAGCGCCATAGCCGACGATATGGTGAAACTGGAGCGAATCATCGCCTGGTGCTCCACGCATCCCGACGAGGTCCCTTTCGCGATGCACCAGCTTCTGAATCGCGCGCCCAAGGATCCGCCGCCATCCACCGATGCTTGAAGCCCGGCGGACAGCGTATAGCGAGGCACGGCGGGGCTGCTCGTCCTGAAGCATGACACCCCGCCGCCGCGCTTTCTTTACCGCGGATTGATGCTGCCGAAGAGGCCGTCGTGTTCGTGGTTCGGGCCGGCCGTGAAATACAGGGTGTTCAGCGAGCCCCCGTTCCCGCCGTTGCCGAACTTGAGGCTCCAGAGTCCGTCGATGATGACCGCCAGGCCATCCGGCGTCCGTACTTTGGAAATGAACCGGCCAGTCAACGCGTCGTACGCATTGATGCGGCCATCGCCGAAATTGCCGATCCAGATCGCGCCTCCGAGGTCGCCGAAACCCTGGGGTGCCAGCACCGCGCCCCAGGGAGCGTTGAGCTGACCATGCTGCGCGAACATCTGCGGGTCGGTGCCGTCCAGTTCGAACGACGAGACAAACCCGCGCCCCTCGCCTGCATTGTCATCGTCGTCCTGTAACGCATACATCACGAACATCCGCGTCTTTCCGAGGACGGTGAGCGGCACCACGTTGAAAGGGCCGTAGCCGCTCGGCACGCGCGGCTCGCGAAAGGCGTCATCCGACGTGACCTGTTGAAAGCTGGTGTCGAACACGTCCACCGTGCCAGCGCTTAAATTGGCGGCGTAAAGACGCGTCGTGCCGCCGGTATCGGTGGCCAGGGCCAGACCCGTATAGGACGCACCGGGTGAGTGATCGACCGCGATGATGGCGTACCGGCCGGCTTTTGCAGGATCGAATCCCTGCGGGTTGACGCCCGGATTCCAGCCCAAAATCGTCCCGTCTTCGGTGGCGAACAGGAAAACGGCCGACGCCGTAACCGGGTCGCCGCTGCTGTTCACGCCGGAAATCTGGAATGCTTTCTGGGCAGCCGGCACATTGTTGAAGACGGTGCCGGTCGTCGCCCCGCCAGTTCCCAACACGTCCGAAGGTTTCGGGATGGAAACCACCAGCGGTTGCGGCGCTCCCGCCGTGTTGTAGAGGGTTGACAGGCCTGCGTCCGAGATCCAGAACGGCGATGTTCCCGATTCCGAGATTCCCCACGGGTTCACCAGGTTCCGGTCCACGAACTTTGCAATGTGCCTGATACCGTAGCTGTCCACCAGGGTCGGCACCGCGCCGACCTGCCGGTTGACAACGAGGTCGGTTACCAGATAGCCCGCGGGTTGTGCATTCGCCCCGAAGACGAAGCAATTAGCGATGAGCGCGGTGAGCGCCAGGGGCCGATAAAACAGGTTCATGATTTTGTCCTCTCTGTCGTGCAGTGTTGATAGATCGGTGGGAGGGCCGGCCACCAGGGGGGGCCGCCTATCCCTTCGGAAATATTCCGCCGTTGTCGCGTCCGGCGCTGGCTGGAGACGCGGGATGCGGTTGGCGCGCAAGCCGGTCGCCTGTTCGCTACCCCGCCCGGGGCGGCATAGACGCATTAGATCCCCTCGACGGTGACATAGATCCGCGGTCACAGAAGCGACAGCCTTACCGCTCCGTGCCTACTAATGTAATTAGACCCTACGGCGTGGTTTCAGATTGTAACTTTGGTTGACAATTTACGTCTTGCACTGGATTTCGGCGCTCATGTTAACACCGCGCCCCAATCCAAACTCGCGGCCCGGGGGAGCGTCGCATGACCTCACATGAGGGGACCGGGATTCGACAAAACGCAGCCGGGAATGCAGGTATTACAAAACTCTGACATATTAAAGGCCTTTTTATCTGGATTCTCTTGCTACGCTGAGGCTTGACAGCCCCTTCCGTTTACCCAAATCAAACGCAGCCGCATCCGAAAGGCGGCGCGGCACGAGTCCTGTTGTCCTCGGTCTTCGGCCCTTACGCTCAGGATGACGAGTTCGGCAGCAGGACCATCAATCCCATGGAGCTGTATCACAATCAGGTGACGAAGGCGCAGGGTGCCTTTTCGATCCGCCGGTTCCACCGTTCCTGGGGGATTCTGATGATTCAGGAGAATATCTCGGCGCCCTGCGCGGTCCTGGATTTCCCCACCCGCGAAGATTTCGCGCGCGAACTGCGGACCCACCAGTACGACATCGTCGGCATCTCCTCGATCGTAGTAAACATAGGAAAAGTGCGGGAAATGTGCCGGATGGTGCGCGAGGTTTCTCCCGGTTCCACCATCGTTGTGGGTGGCCACGTATCCGCCATACCGGGAATCGCGGAAATGGTGGATGCGGATCACATTGTCCGCGGCGACGGCATCGCCTGGATGCGCGAGTTTCTGGGCGACGATCCGAACGCCCCGGTCCGCCATCCGCCGCTCGATTCGGGTTTCGACCTGCGCGTCATGGGCGTCCGGGTTCCCGACAAGATGGACTCGTCCGCCACCATCATTGCATCCATGGGGTGCCCCCTCGGCTGCAACTTCTGCACCACCTCGGCCTTCTTCGGCGGCAAAGGAAAAATACTGAACCTGTATTCCACCGGCGCCGAACTGTTCCGGGTGATGGAAGAGGCGGAAACGTTCGCGCGGCACGCAATCGTTTTTCATCATGGACGAGAATTTTCTGCTGCAAAAACGCCGCGCGCTCGAGTTGCTCGACCTCATGAACGCGGCCGGGAAAAGCTGGACGCTGCACATCTTCTCCTCGGCGAACGCGATCGCGATGTACCGGCATGAGCAATTGGTGGAATTGGGAATCTCCTCGATTTGGATCGGCCTGGAATCGCCGAATTCGGCGTACGCCAAGCTGGCGGGAGCCGACACCAAACGTCTGGCGGCCGAACTGAGGGAGCACGGCATTGTGCTCCTTGGATCCACGATCCTGGGGCTCGAACACCACACGCCCGAGAATCTGCCGGCCGAGATCGAACACGCGGTGGCGCACGAGACGGACCTGCACCAGTTCATGCTGTACACCCCCGTTCCCGGGACGCCGCTCTACCGCGAGATGGCAAAGCAGGGCCAGTTGCTCGATGTGGACCTGGCCGACATCCACGGCCAGGACGCGTTCAACTTCCGCCATACGGCCATTTCGCGCGAGCAATCGCGAAGCTTTCTGGCAAGCGCGTTCCAGCGCGATTTCGAGCGCAACGGCCCCAGCCTCTTTCGCATCTGCCGCACGACTTTCGCGGGCTGGATGCGGCATAAGGACCATCCGAACCCACGCGTGAGAGAACGGATTCACCGCGAGGCCCGCATGCTGAAACACGCCTACCCCGCCGCGCTCTGGGCCATGGAACGCCGCCTCCGCCGCACCAACCGCGAAGTCGCCGCGCGCGTGCGGTCGCTTCGCAAGGAACTGGAACGGGAGTTCGGCGTGCTCGCGCGCGTGGCGGCAAAGGCCCTGGGACCCGTGCTCTGGTGGACGAGTTGGCGGGATGAGCGCCGCGCTCCCCAGGGACGGCCGCTGAATCCCGGCATGATTCTCGGCCGCAAGAACTGGTCCGCGGCGAAGCGCGCTGCCGCCCGCTGCTAAGCAAACGGCCGTTCCGCCGTCTTCCTGCTATGAACCGAATTCAGGCGGGGAGAATCCTGTTGACGCTGGTGCTGGCGGCAACGGCCATCGCATCGTTCGTTTTGGATTGGAGTCCGAATCACCTCTTGAATCCGCTGTGGCATCCACATGCCCGCTTCCATGGTGCCCTCCTGCTGTTCATGCTGGCCGGAGTCGCGGGCACCGGAATCTGGCTGCTGTGGCGAAAGTCGCGCGAGCCCGAGGTGGCCCTCCGCGCGGCAGCCCTGCTGTCGCTTTCCTTCTGGACGCCGCTGTTCTACATTACGACACTACTGCCCGGTTCTTCATCGTGGGCGGGGCCGCCCGAAGCGGACCCGCGCCTGAGCGGCAGCCTCGTGACTCCCAACCTCATCGTCGCGCTTTTTCTTGTTCTGTTCAGCGTCACCGGTTTTTGGCTGAGCTTCCGCGGAACGGCTCGCCCCACCCCGGCCCTCACATCATAATGAAAGTATGCACAGGAGACTGTTCCTACTGCTGGCCGCATTCTCATTGCCGCTCGCCGGCGCCGGCGATGCGCCGCTGGATCGCGCCACGTTGCGCGGGTTGGCGGCCGTCAACGTGGTCGTCGACTCCATACCCGCGGAGCTTCAGAAAGAGGGGGCGACGCCCGCCGTGCTTCAGGCGCGTCTCGAAGAGAAACTACGCAACGGCGGAGTCAAAATCGACCCCTCGGCCTCCGAGTTTGCCGGCTTTCGCCTGACCTCGGTGCGTGCCGGCCGCGGGCCCTTTGCCATCTCGGCGACACTCGGCCTCTACCAGCCGGTCACCCTGGTGCGGGACCGCAATGTGAAGACCGCCACCGAGACCTGGGAAGTGGACAGTGTGGTGCTTGCCGACTCGAAGCAGGTGTATCGCGCCTGCATGGATTCTGTCGATGAACTGGCGGACCGCTTTCTCGCCGCCTACCGGTCTGTCAATGCGGCGAGCGGTGGCGGGAACAACCTGCCCGTTCCGCCGGCCAGGTAACCTGTCAGCCCGCCCGAGACGTACCTGAAACGGTTGAACAGGAGCTGGTACCGTGTCAATTCCGGTTCTTTTTCTTCCAACTGCACCACGATCACCTCAGGCCCGGTGGTGTCGCGCGCCTGATACGCCCGCAAGAACATAGACCGTATTGCCACGTCCTCCGGTGGAAGCGAGTACCCTGCGATAATCCATCTCTCCGCCCGCCGCAAGGATTCGAGCGCATTGCGCCAGATGCCCTGAAGCATGGGGTCGCGGATGTCGCGAACCAGCGAGGGCGCCACAATCACGTGTCTCAGCGGCCTGGCGCCGCAATGACATTCATTGGCCCCGTCGCGCTCCCGTTCCGCAAGCCAGGGAAGCTGCGCTGTCCGTCGTTCCGCGTCGTCGCCGAGCAGGAAAGAAAGGTACGCGACGGCTCCAGCAGGGTTGAGGTACACGTTGTCGCAAGCGCTGCATCGCAGCCAGTTGAGGGAGCCGTGGAGCTTGAACAGGGCAAATTTCGCACCGGGTGGCCGTGGATAGACCGTGCCGCTGGCAATTTCACGCACGCTCATCCCGAAATCCACCTGGTTATGCACATTGTAGGTGAGCCGCGCGTACAACGCCTGCTCCAGTTCGATGTCGTAGTTGGTCGAAATAATGGTCACGCGATGATTCGGCTCTACCGCAAGCTGCATCAGCCAGTCCACAACGCGAGTGCGTTCGTCCTTCTGATCCGGCAGCCTCTCTTCGAACGGCTTCAGCTCGCTGGTTTGATTCCATTCTTTGCGCACCACGTCCGGAATGTCTGCCATGTCCAGGCTGTCGGGACTCTCGTTCCGCACCAGCAACTCGAATATCGCCCGCTCGATGAGCTTCCGGGCTCGCTCGAGTTCGCTCAAAGTCAAGCCCGGAGCCGGTGAATTCGATGTGAGCAGAAGGTAGTCGATCGTGGACAGCACATCGGTGATGGGAAGCAGATTGTTCTTCCACACGGTTAAATCCCGGCAGCGATCGGTGAACCCGGCGAGCCCGGGAAGAAGTGCGTGCAGGCAGGCAAGCAGGCGACCCGAATCGTCGCTATCGCCGTTGAACAGGCGCTTGCCTTCGGGGTCCTTGCCCAGCAGCCGCTGCAACATGTTCGGGAATATCTCCGCGGTCATGGGCAGCCCCAGGGGTTTCGAGGCGCCCGCTCCGAGGAACACGACGGTTTCAGGCATTCGGTCTTCCTTTCTCTTCCAAGGACCGCAGGGAAGCCTATCCAAAACCGCGATCCGGCGCAAGGGCGGCTGCGCTACTATCTCTAATTACCGATGGCTCCGATTCTCGAACTGAGCAACCTGGTGAAGCACTATCCCGGCCAGCGCGCGGTGGACGGCGTCTCGCTGGCCATCGAGGCGGGCGCGTTCTTCTCCCTGCTCGGGCCATCGGGCTGCGGCAAGACCACCACGCTGCGTCTGATCGCCGGCTTCGAAGAGCCCACCTCCGGCGACGTCCTGCTGAACGGCAGGGTGGTGAACGGCGACAGGCCGTACCAGCGCAACGTGAGCACGGTGTTCCAGAACTACGCGCTCTTCCCCCACCTCACCGCGCGCGGCAACATCGAGTTCGGCCTGCGGCGTCACGGGGTCAAGGAAGTCGACAAGCGCGTGCGAGAGGTGCTCGAACTGGTGAGCCTCGCAGGCAAAGAGCAGCGCCGGCCGGCCCAGCTTTCTGGCGGCGAGCGGCAGCGTGTGGCGCTCGCCCGCTCGCTGGTCCTCGAACCGGACGTGCTCCTCCTCGATGAACCGCTCGCGGCCCTCGACCCGAAACTGCGCAAGCAGATGCGCATCGAGTTGAAAGCCCTGCAGCGCCGCGCCGGCATCACCTTTCTGCTGGTGACCCACGACCAGGAGGAGGCGCTCTCCATGTCGGACCGCATCGCCGTCATGAACGCCGGGCGGGTGGAACAACTGGGATCCCCCGAGGACATCTACCTGCGGCCCGCCACCCGCTTCGTGGCCGGGTTCCTGGGTGCGGTCAACTGGATCGGCGGCGCGGGCATACGCCCCGAGGTAATGCGGATCCGCCGCTCCGCGGACGGCGCCGCCTGCTCCGCCGACGGCACGGTGGAAGGTACGGTCTTCCTCGGCGACTGCGTACAGGTGCTGGTCCGCCTGCGGCAGAACGGCGAACGCGCTGTCGCGCAGGTGCCGCTCCAGGATGGCGCCTACCAGGTGGGTGAGACGGTCCACCTGTGCTGGGAACCCGCCGGCGAGATGAGGTTTCCGGAGTGAAGCTGCGCTCCTGGTTCCTGCTTCCCGCATGGTTGTGGATGGGCGTGCTGTTCCTTGGCCCGCTGGCCATCGTCCTCGCATACAGCTTTCTCACGCGCGGTGTGTATGGCGGAGTGGGCGGCCCCTGGACTCTCGATAACTGGCAGCGTCTCTGGGACCCGCTCTACCTCACCATTGTGGCGCGCTCGTTCGCCATGGCGGTTGCCGCCACGCTCCTCTGCCTGTTGTTCGCCTTCCCCGCCGCGCTGTTCATTTCCGGCGCCGGACGCCGCAAGAATCTTTACCTGCAACTGGTCATGCTGCCGTTCTGGACCAGTTTCCTGGTCCGCACCTACGCATGGATCTTCCTGTTGCGCGACACCGGGCTCATCAACACCGCGCTCTCGCGCCTCGGTCTGATCTCTTCGCCGCTCCCGCTGCTCTACAACGACGGCGCGGTGCTGCTGGGCCTGGTCTACGGCTACCTGCCGTTCATGGTGCTGCCTATCTATGCCACCCTCGAACGGCTCGACCCAGCCTTAACGGAGGCCGCGGCCGACCTGGGCGCGCGCCCGCTCACTGCCCTCTTCCACATCGTGGTGCCGCTCTCGAAGCCGGGCATCGTGGCCGGATCCATCCTGGTCTTCATTCCCTGCCTCGGCGCCTACCTCACCCCCGACCTGCTCGGCGGCGGCCGCACCGTGCTGGTCGGCAACCTGGTGCAGAACCAGTTCACGACGGCCCGCGACTGGCCCTTCGGCTCCGCCGTCTCCATGGCGCTGATGCTGCTGGTGACCCTGCTGGTGGCCGCATTCCTGCGCCGCGGCAGCGAGGACCTGGTATGAAGCGCTGGCTGTCGGTCTACGCCGTTGCCTTCTTCGCCTTCCTGCACGCGCCCCTCCTCACTCTCGGTGTCTTCAGTTTCAATCGCTCCCGCTTCACCGTCTGGGAAGGTTTTTCGCTCGACTGGTACCGCGCCGTCTTCCGCGATCCGCAGATCGTCGAGGGCACCTGGAACAGCGTGATCGTCGCGCTCACCGCCACCGCCATCTCCACCGTGCTGGGCGCCCTCTGCGCCTACGGTCTCTGGAAGCGCGGTTCTCGCCTGCTCACCGGCGGCTTGTACCTGTCCCTGGTAACGCCCGAAATCGTGACCGGCATTTCGCTGCTGGCGCTGTTTCAGTGGGCCTTCCGCTTTTTTCACTGGCAGCTTGGACTGCACACGGTGATCCTGGCGCACGTGGCGTTCTGCCTCGCTTACGTGGTGATCGTGGTCTCGGCGCGGCTGCGCACCGTGAGCCCCGCGCTCGAAGAGGCCGCCATGGACCTCGGCGCCAATGAATGGCAGGCCTTCTTCTACGTCACGCTTCCCGCCCTGGCCCCCGGCATCGTGGCCGCCGCGCTGCTCTCGCTCACCATCTCCTTCGACGACTACGTCATCACCAGCATGGTGGCGGGCGTCGATTCCGAGACCCTCCCCATGGTGATCTACGCCATGGCGCGCCGCGGCGCCAGCCCCGTAATCAACGCCATCTCCTCCATGGTGACCGTGCTGTTCGGTGTGCTGATCCTCATCTCCGAACGGGTGCGCGAAACATGAACCGCCGCACCTTCCTGCTGGCCGTTCCCGGGCTTGCCGGATGCGCGCGCGATACGCGACCGCGTCTGAACGTCTACAACTGGTCGGCCTACGTCGCGCCCGAAACCATTCCCGGATTCGAAGTCGAATTCGGCGTCCGGGTGCGCTACTCCACCTACGAAAGCAACGAGGAGATGCTGGCGAAAGTGCTCACCGGCAACTCCGGGTGGGACGTCGTATTTCCCACCCACAACCGCCTCGGCCCCATGCGCGAGTACGGCCTCCTCCAGCCGCTGCGCCACGACTGGCTCCCCGGTCTCGCCAACCTGGAGGCGGCATTCCGCGCACCTGCCTGGGATCCCGCACTCGAATGGGGCGTGCCCTACATGGTGAACGGCACCGGCATCGTATTCAACCGCGCCGTCAAGCCCCCGCTGACGCGCTGGGCGGACTTGTGGGACCCGAGGCTCAAGGGCCGGCTCACCATGCTCGACGATCCCGAGGACATGCTCGGCGCGTGTCTCAAGAAACTGCACTACCCGTTTAGTTCCACCGATCCGTTGGAGCTCCGCCGCGCCCGCGACGAGGCCGTGGCCCAGAAGCCGCTCCTGCGCGCCTACCTGAACGCCGAAGTGCGGGATCAGCTCGTTTCCGGCGACGTGATGGCCGCTCAGCTCTGGTCCACCACCGCGCAGCAGGCCATCGACGCCGGCGCGCCGCTCGCCTTTGCGTACCCGGACGAGGGATTCCCGCTCTACTGCGATTGCGCCGTCGTGCTGCGCGAAAGCCGCAGAAGCCGCCTCGCCCACCAGTTCCTCGATTACCTGTTGCGGCCAAAGGTTTCAGCCCGGATTGTCGAATCCACCAAAACAGCCACCGCCAACGCAGCCGCGCGCGCGCTCCTACCGGCCGCCGTCCGCGAAAGCCCCGTGTTGTACCCGCCTCCGGAAGTGACCGCGCGCGCGGAATGGCCCATCACGCTTCCGCCCGCAACCCAGCGCCTGCGCGACCGGCTGTGGACCGAAATCAAGTCGGCATGAGCCGTAGGCGCTTGTCAGCGTTTCCACGCAGCGCTACAGTCGGTCTGGGTACCGCGTGTTCAAACTTACGAGCATTCTGTTATTGTGCGCCGGGGCCTGCTTCCCCGCCCCGCAGTCGAACGTCCGCTATGAGATTCGCGGCGTGGTGACGGAACCCGGCACGGGTGTGGCGGTGGCGGACGCCGAGGTTTCACTCGCCGTGCAGCAAGGCGGCCCCGTCCGTCTCAACGGCGGCTGGAAAGATGACGATTCGAGGAAGGCGCGGACCGACTATCGGGGCGCCTTCGCGCTCCTTGTGGACAAGCCGGGCGAGTACCGGGTCACCGCGAAGAAGGACGGTTATCAGGCGCCGGGCGTGGCCGGGGTGTCGGAATTCGCCGAAGTCAAACTGACCGCCGAGAAGCCAGGCACCGACGTAAAGCTCTCGCTCGCGCGCCAGGGCCGGCTCACCGGCAGCGTCATAGACGAAGACACGGGCGAGCCGCTCGCGCACTTCCGGTTAAGCGGCAGTCCGCCGCGGCGCTGCGGGGAGGTTCTTTTCATTTGGCGGCGTGGAGGGAACCACCGATGCCAAAGGTGAATTCGCCATCTCCGGCCTTCAGCCGGGCGAGTACGCAGTCACCATCGGACCCCAGGCCGACGATCAGACCCGCGTGCAGCCGAAGTTCAGCGCGAAAGATGCCGAAACCGTGGACCGCGATTACGAGCGCACCTACTGGCCCGGCGGCCACGGACCCGACGGCGTCCTCCCCGTGTGGTGCCCTCGGGCGCGTCGGTAAGCGTGGGCCGTCTGGCCGTGCGGAAGGTGCCCTATTACCGCGTGCACGTGCGGATTCCGGGCTGCGCCCCCGGCGTAACCCTGTCTATCGTCGAGTCCGTGTCGCACGCCGACGGGAGGACCATCCATCCTCTCGGCCAGGCGCCCTGCGGCGATCTGCTGGTGACCGGATTTCCCGCCGGAAGCTACCGCCTGAACTTCACCGTCGCCGGCCAGACGCCCGAAAACGAAAGTACGGCATCGGTGCCCTTTCTGATTGCCGACCGGAATCCTCGAGATCACCGCCGACCTGAAGCCCGGAGTCGCCGTGAGCGGCTTCGTCGTGCCGGCTGAAGGCGCCAGGCCGCCGGACCTCACCAAAGTCCGCATCGATTTTCGGCCAACGGACGGTCAGGGCCCCATGCAAGCGCTCCCCGCGCCGCCCGATGAGAATGGCAACTTCCGTTTCGAAAACCTCCGCCCGCTCGACCACATCGTATCGTCTCCGGACTCAGCGGCGGCAACTACGTCAAGGAAATCCGCGACAACGACATAGTCTTGATCGGCGATACCGTGCCGCTCGGCGACGGAGCGCCCGCCCACGTCATTCCGCATCGTAATTGACGACAAGCCCGCAACCATCACCGGGACGGCAGTGAGCGGTGACCGCCCCGTCGCCAACGCCTACATAATCGCCCGCCGTTGGCCCTCGAACGGGCTCACTACCGGATGGGCCGGCGGGAGGACAGACGCTGACGGCCGTTTCCAGATCACGGGCCTTGCGCCGGGAGAATACCGCGTCATCGCCCTCCGTGCCCTGACTCCGGATATGAGCGGAACACGCCCGGCCTTCGAGCGGCTGCTTGCCGAGGGCGCTAAAGCGGACCTCGGACCGATGGGAACGGTAAGCTTGAAGCTGGAAGTTAGCGAGCTGAGGTAGAGGCGGGGCGCGAAGCCCCGCTCTCCTCTACTGCTTGCGCGTACCGCGCGCCGGCGCGTCGTCGCACCTGGGCTCCTCCGCCGGCTTCTCCGCGGGTTCTCAAGACTGCCGGGCGATGGGATTGCCTAGGTACAGCACTCTACGTGCCAGAACCGATACCGGCCTCTTCCACCTGGCGCCGCTCGCCAAGCTTCGCGGCTCGCGAAACGAGCTGACAGATAGAGTGTTGCCGTTTTCTCCGCGGAATATTGCGACGTTACCTGCTCTAGGCGGGCCGGCGATGTCGTCTGTTTGTAGGGTCAACGATCCGTTCCGATTCTAACAGCCATCGCCGCATGACCGGCAGGTCTACCGGAGGGAATCGGACTTCGAATGCTATAATTCTCGCGCAAATGGACCCGGCCCGCTGGCGACGTATCGAACAGCTTTACCAGGCGGCACTGGACCGGCCCCCGGCTGACCGCCGCGACTTCCTCCTGCACGCTTGCCAAGGCGACGATGCCCTGCGCCAGGATGTCGAGTCCCTGCTGGCACAGCCTTCCATCGAGGGAATCCTGGATCGGCCGCTGTGGGACCAGGCGGAAGACAAGCACGATCCGGTCAAAGGTTCTGCCCTGATCGGTGCGCACGTCTCCCACTACCGAATTCTCAAAGAACTGGGTGCGGGTGGGATGGGAGAGGTTTTTGTCGCCGAGGATCTGCACCTGGCGCGGCGCGTCGCCATCAAGTTTCCTTCGCTCGACCCTGGGGGAGGCGATTCCCCCGGCCGGTTTCTGAAGGAAGCGCGGGCAGCTTCGCGGCTCGACCACGCCAATATCGCGCGCGTATACGATTACGGCGAGGCGGAGGATGGAAGACCCTTCCTGGTGATGGAACTGGTCAACGGCGTCACACTGCATCGGGCGCTGCGAGATGGCCCACTCCGCCCCGACAGAAGTATCGCAGTGGTGGTGAGCGTTGTGCGTGCGCTCCGGGAAGCGCATCGCAATGGACTGGTCCACCGGGATATCAAGCCCGGTAACGTCATGCTGACTGAAACCGGCGAAGTGAAGGTCCTGGATTTTGGTTTGGCCAAGGAGATGACCGCCGAACTTACCGGAGATCTTTCGCAGGCGGCTACCGCGCCCATGAGTGTTACCCTTGCAGGAGTTGTGCGCGGCACGCCGGGCTATATGTCACCAGAGCAGGTGCGCGGGCAGTTGCTCGATGGACGCAGCGATCTGTTTTCCGCCGGACTGCTCCTCTATGAGTGTCTCACCGGTAGGGCGGCGTTCTCCGGCGGCACCACGCACGATGTGCTCTACAACCTTTTGCACACTGATCCGCCCTCGCCTTCCTTCCACGTGCCGGGAGTGCCGCCGGCCCTCGATCGTATCACCGTCCGGGCGATCGCCAAAGAACGGGCGGAGCGGTATCAGAGCGCCGACGCGATGCTGGCGGACCTTGAATCCGCTGGCGCCGTACTCAGCCAGCCAGCCACGCGAAGCGGGATTACCGCGAAACTCGGATCGCACTGGAAGTGGGCCGCCGTGGCGGTTCTGGCCGTCGCGATGACCGCCGGTTCGCTCCTGTGGCGCGATCGCCCCCACATCCCGCCGGCTGGAGCGATGCGCTGGTACGAACGCGGTGTGGCGGCGTTACGCGAGGGAACGTATTACCGGGCGGCGCGTGCTCTCGAACAAGCGATTGAAATGGACTCCGGCTTTGCGCTCGCCCACGCCCGTCTTGCCGAGGCGCTCAACGAACTGGATGATGAGGTCGGCGCGAACCGCGAAATATTACGCGCTCTGCCGGACGGGGGGAGTGCCCAGAGGGATAGCATTGAAGACCTTCACATCGACGCCATCCGTCGCACCCTGATGGGCGATTTCCCCGGTGCCCTCCGCAGCTACACCGAACTGATCGGCAAGGTTCCGGAACCCGCCGCAAAAGCTGCTTTGTTCGTAGACGTGGGCCGGGTCAGCGAAATGAACCAGGAGCACGCGGACGCGCTGGCCGCTTACCGCCAGGCCATTGAACGCGATTCGCAGAATGCGGCGGCGCACTTGCGCGCGGGCATTCTCCTGGCAGCGCGGACCGGGCCGCAGGCAGCAGCCGAATTCTCGGCGGCGGAGTCGCTGTACCGCGCCTCGAGCAACACGGAAGGAGAGATCGAGGTCTTGTACCAGCGGGGACATGACGAAAGCCGCTGGTTGAGGTTGACCGAGGCCCGCGCGGATCTCGATAGGGCCGCACAGATGGCGCGCACCATTTCTTCCGTCCAACAGGAGCTCGCGGCGCTCCTGCAGTTGAGCATCGTTACCTATCAGGAGGGCGATCCAGCCAGTGCCGAGAAGATCGCCGCTGACGCCGTACAGAGAGCCCGGCGCGGCGGCATGACTTACCTTGCCGGACGCGGGCTCATTGCCCTCGGCGCGGCGCAATTCGGAAAACAGGGGTATGACCGCTCGGAAGCTAACTTCCTGGAAGCGCTCGAGATTTCGCGTAAGTCGAACATGGCTCGAACCGAAGCCCGGGCGCTGTTCTGGCTGGCCAACCTTCACGAAACCACCGGGGCCACCGACGCCGCCCTTAAGGAGATCGATCCCGCGCTGGCCTATTTTGAAAAGGCCGGCTTCCGCGTAGAAACCTGGCAGTTACTGGTCGTCAAGGCCAGGATCTACCGAAACTTGGGCCGGTTCCCAGAAGCGCTGGCCCTCTTCGAACAGCTGCTCGCCTTGGCCAACGCCGCGCAAGACCGCAACCATATGGCGATTGCCGAACAAGGAATCGCGCGGGCTCTGTTCCGCAATGAGGATTGGCCGCGATCGCTGGAGCACTTCCGAAAATACAACGATATTGGCCGGTCCATTCCGGATGCAGAAACGATTGGACGTTCTCTCGTCGGTGAGGCCGATGTACTTTGGCGCTTGGGCCGGCCGGACGAGGCGGAGCGGCTCCTGTCGCAGGTAGAGCGGCTTTCTCTGCCCATCGCCATCCGTGCCGCACTGGCGGCCAACGTGGCGGACCGGCGCGCGGGCATCGCGCTAAGTCGCGGGAGAAACGCCCAAGCGGCAGCGCTCGCCCGCCGGGTATCCGAAATGCCGGCGGCAGTGCCACCCATGCCTGCGCTGGCCAGGTGTTTGGCGGGCGTCGCGTTGGCCCGGTCGGGTTCGGCCAAGGCCGGAAGGGAGCTTTGCGAAAAGTGCCTTGCCGAACTGATGAAACAGCAGGACCGATTTCTGCTGGCGGAGGCGCGTATCGATTTCGCGGAGGTTCTGTTTACCGACGGAGAAACGGCCGCGGCTTCCAATGAGATACGGCAGGTACTAGAGGTAATCGATCCGCCGCACCGTTTGGAATCTTCCTGGCGCGCTTGGATCATCGGCGCCAGGGCGTATCGGCGTAGTGGGGACCGGGTCCGCGCTGTCGAGGCATTCGAGGCGGCTAACTCCCGGCTGAAAGGGTTGCGGACTAACTGGGGGGCCGACTATTTCAACAGCTACTCGGCCAGATTAGACCTTGCACGTTTCCTTGCCGATCTTAAGTAGGCACCGCGTGGTAGAACTCGGAAGGGCCGCTTACTTCACGTGCGGCACAAAACCCGCGAGCCCGGAATGTAACTCGAAAGCTGTTTACATATGGAAGTTTGTGGCTTATTGTGGAAAAAGGCCGAGGAGATATCGATGAGCTCCAGAGACGCGTGCATGTTCGTTCTAGGCGCGGCCGCGGGTGCCGCCGCGGTACTCTTGATCAAAAAGCACAACATTGTGAGCGGTGACGACCAGCCGATCATTCTCAACGGCAATTCGCTGGGTATCCGCCCCGTGAACCGCACGTTTGGAAGGGCGCAGGACGATCATCATGTACATCATCTAGACCCGCACGGCAACCCGACTACGAACCGCCGAGGGATAACTGCCGTCGTTCTGCAGATCAATGGCGAAACTACTCCGAATTCATGGTCGGCGGGAGACAAGCTGGAAATAGTGATTCAGTCCGATCTACCGGATATTACGTTGACGTGGAAACGGAACGGGAAGCTTCAAGTCCAGGGCGAAAACATCGCCCGGCATCTCGAAGTGGACGGTTCAATCCACCGCTGTGACTACCATCCAACAACAATCCTGATCCAAGGAGAGCCCTTCTCGGTTGATCGAAAGTCGTTTCACATAAGACTCTCCTACCGCGGTTCGACGGGCAGCTGAAGCTGCCCAGCATTTTGGCGGAATACTGGGTCTGACTCCGTTCACCCCTTCGCGTGCTCCGCAAACCGTGCCGTTCGCCCTTCGCCCGCCCCGGAACGAGTGTCAGGCGTACCATTGCCTAACCAACCCCCTGCGCTAGCGGAACACGCCCGGCCTTCGAGCGGCTGCTTGCCGAGGGCCCCATAACACTCCACGAGCCGATGGGAACGGTAAGCCTGAAGGTGGAAGTGAGCGAGCAGCGGTAGGGATACAATAGCAGCACCATCGGAGGTTTCGACACAATGCCAACCTATATCGCGCTCCTGAAATGGACCCCGCAGGGGCTCCAGGACATCAAGCAGAGCACAGCTCGCCTCGACCAGGCACGCACAGCTTTCGAATCTGAGGGCGTCAAGATGAAAGAGTTTTTCATGGTGACAGGCCCCTACGATATGGTTGCCGTGATGGAGGCGCCGGACGATCTGGTGCTGGCCAAGGCGATCCTGTCGGTCTGTTCGAAGGGCAGCATCACCTCGGAGACCATCCGGGCGTATACCGAAACCGAGTACCGCACCATCATCGGCGGGCTGAAGTAAAGGCGGGGCGCGAAGCCCCGCCTCTCCTACTGCTTGCGCGTACCGCGCGCCGGCGCATCGCTTTTCTGCGTCTCTGCCGGCTTTTCGGCGGGTTTCTCAACGTGCTGTGCCGGTGCCCGTTCCGCCCGCCGCTCTTCATTGCTTGGCCGGGCGACAGACCGGGGTTCGCTCCTTTGCTCCACCGGCCTGGGCTGCTCCACCTGCCGCGGCTGTTCCACCGGCCTCGGCCGCTCCACGCGCGGCTGCTCGATCTGCCGCGGCGCCTGCACTCGCGGCTGCTCCACCTGTCGGGGAACCTGAATCCGCGGCTGCTCCACCTGCCGTGGCCTTTCCGCCCGCGGCGTTTCCGTTTGCGTCACCGGCGGTACGTAGACGGGCGCCGGATTCGACGGCGTCGCCCTCGGCCGTTCGGTGCGCGGAGACGCATCCCGCGTTTCGCCGCTCGGGCGCAATTCTTCCGCTGGAACCGCGCGACGGCTGGTCGCGGGCGCCACCGGACGCGGCGGCGGCGCAATCCGCACCACCGGACCGCGCACCGGAGCGGTGCGTCGGAGCGCGTCTTCCTGCGAGGCATCGAGCGGCCGCCCATGGTTGGCTTCGATTGCCGCCTGCTGGGTCCGCATCGAAACCGGCGCCGCCGCCGGGGCATGCTTCACCACAACCGCCCGCTGCTCCACCCGCGAGGGCGGCGCTTTCCGCCGGCCGGCCTCTCCGAACACGCTGTCGCGACCGGGAACCAGTGCCGGTCCGCCGCCCTGCACGGGAGCGCGCTCGATCTCCCGCGGATTCACGCTGACAGCCATCCGGTGCACGGAATGCCCCGCGATGAAATCGCCATGGGCAACCGCCGTCACCGCGTTCGGAACCGTCTGGTTGCGGTAGCGGCCCCCGCGAGGGTCGCCCGCATGTCCGCGGTTCAGCCGCGCCAGATACGATTGACTGGTGCGGTACACGGGCCGGTACGGCTCGCGCGGCCCCAGCGGGAACCAGGCTGCGAAACTGGCCCTGGTCTGGCCGAAACGCGGGCCACCTAGAAACACCACCAGCGCAGGCGCATACACAGGCCGTACGCCCCGGATCGAGCCCGGAACCCAGACCCAATGACCGGCGACGATCACCCAGCGGCCGTAGTGGAACGGCGCGAAGCCCCACGGCTGGTCGTCCACCCAGGTCCAGCCCCACGGATGCACCCATACCCAGTGCCCGAAACGGTAGGGAGCCCACCCGATGGGCACCGTTCGCGGCGCCCAGATCCAACCGTAGTCGGCTTCCTGCCGCCACACCCCGTTGTCGTCCAGATCCTCATAGCCGGTCATTTCGCGTGGCACGTAGCGGGCGGATTCGGACTCCTCGTCGCGGATGTCGCGCGTCAGGCACCAATCCTCGAACTCCGTACGCGGACCGGCGGCGAAAACCTCCTGCGTCAGTTCGTCCAGCCCCGCGACGCGCGCCGACTGCCCGGAATGCACGGGAAACGCGAGCCCGCCGCCGGTCACATCGGCATCTCCCGACCGCACCGTCACCGTCGTCGTATTGCTTTCGCCATCGGCAGTAATCAGATATTCGCCGGCACGCAGCAACGTGATGGCTACGTTCGGCGTGGCCACTTCGAAACTCTCGTCTTGCGCCAGTTCACGCAGCCGGACTTGCACCGTGCCCTGGGTCACGCTGAGTTGCACCAGCCGGTCGTCCAGGGTGAGATACGAGACCGCGGTCTCCGAATCCATGCGGATCGCCGTCGATCCGATGTGCATTTCCACGCGGGCGCCGGCATCGGTCCACAAATGGTCGCCCGTGGTCAGCGGATAATTGAGCGTGGCCAGGGCCCACTCTTCCACGCTGCCGGGCCGGAAAGATACTGAACCTTGAAGGTAGCTCAGCCGGGCTACCCGTGTGGGTGGATCGTCTTCCGCTGTTGCCGTCAACGCGGCCAGCGCCGTCAGAACTGCGATAAGTCCGATCTTGCGCATCATAACCGCCTTCCCTTCACACTTATTTACGCGTGAAACGGCTTAACAATTTCGGGCACGTTCCATTAAATTTATGAAATCCGGTAGCCATTTAGAGCCGTTACCAGCCGTGACATCTGCTCCCGCATCTCCGCAAGCTGGAAGAACGCCCGTTCGCCGTGTCCCGGCAGCACCCACTCGAAGCCGTATTGCGCCAGCCTTCTCACGGACTCCACCTGTTGTGGCCACGAGTACCAGCACACCGTCTCGGAGGCCGATAGCCGCCCGCGCTCCCGGCTCCACCAGAGGTGATCGCCGGCGAACAGATATTGGTCGCGATAGAGCAGACAGCAATGGCCGCGCGTGTGCCCCGGCGTCGGAATCGCCAGAAAGCCGGGCTCGAGTTCCAGCGGTTCGAGCCCATCGATCACCCGCTCTGCGTCCGGCTGCGCGGAAATCTCCAGGCGGTGGATGATACGTTCCGCATGAAACCGCCGCGCGTATTTCTCGGCGTCGGCGACGTCATCGCGATGCGTGAGAAAAATGTACCGCAGCCCGCCGCGCTCCTCGAACCGGCGCGCCAGGCGCTCCACAAACCGGGGCGAGTCGATCAGCCAGTTGCCGCCCGGGTGCTCCACGAAGTAACTGCTGCCGCCAAAAGACTTCGGTGAATGAAAGCCGCAGTACGAGACGCCGCCGGCAAGCGGCATCGGAAAAGCGTCGAGCGCGGAGCGGATGCCGTCGCGGTCCTCCGACCCGATCGATCCGGTGGGACAGGCAACCAGCGCGCGCAGGGCGGCCTGCTTCTCCTCCGCGCCGCGCGGCTGCAATTGCACGAAGGAGTTGTCCCCGGTATCGCCAAACGTCGCGGGTGCAATCTGCCGGCAGGTGTCGCAGTCGATGCAGGTGTTGTCTACGAAGAAGGTCCCCGGTACGTTCTCGGCCAGGGCTTGCGCCCGCTGTGCCATACCTTCAGGATATCCGACCCGCTCTCCCCTCTACCGGATGAACGACAGGTGGTGCGGCAGCCCCAGCCGCAAACGGATCCGGTCGATTTCCTGAAGCGGCTTGAGAAAATCCGGTTCCTCCAGCGGCCAGAGCCGCGCGGGAGCAGAGTCGGAACCGGCCACCGCCAGCAGGCAGTTCACCGCGCGGCGCGCCGCTTCGTTGGCCGCTTCCATGCAGGCGATATCGGTGTAGGTGCGGACATAATCGGAGGCCAGAAACAGGTTCGGAATCTCCACCTGCGCGTCGGGCCGGTATTCGAGCGACCCGGCCGTGTTGATCAGCAGCGGTTCAGCATTGGTGGCGCTCCCCGGGTTTGGAAACTCGATATCCGGGTCGAGAAACCAGGCCACCAGCGAGGAATCGTCGATAAGCGTAGCGCCGTTATCGTTCAAATGCTGCTTGAGCTGCGCCCAAACCTCTTCCTTGATCTCCTCGGCTGAGCACGCGCTCGCCGGCTTGCCGTACAGCACGCCCGGCGCCTCCCAGTCCGAAATGTCCACCGAGAGGATCCCGCGCACGCTTCCGTCGCCGAACCCGGAGAAATCCACCTTGCTCCAGAACTGCCGCTGCGAAATGGACGTCAGCGCCCACGGCGAATCGAGATAGATGGCATGGCCGTGCACCAGCGGCACATCTTTCGAGAGATAAAACTGGATTCCGTTCATCCACCGCGTCTTCAGCTTGTCCAGGTGCGCCAGCGAGGGTGCGGCGCTCCTGAGATCCGGAGTCAGCAGCGCAGCCATCACCTCCACCGGCATGGCCGCAATGTAGAAATCGGCCGTGCCCTGAAGCGGACCGGACTCGCTTTCGATCGCGGCGGAAGTAACACGCCCGCCGCCGGTCTCGATACCCGTTACCCGGCATCCACGATGGAACACCACCCCGAGCTTCTCGAGATATGCGACCCAGGGATCGATCCACACGTCGTTCGTCGGTCCGGCAAGCAGCCGGTCGAAGACGCGGTCCGCCGAAACCAGCCCGGTCAGCAACTGCAACTGCGTGGTCCCCACCGTCCGGGTGCTGCTCTCTTCGGCGCGCATCGCCACCATCGATCGCGTCACCCCCTGACCCAGGTACGCCTGGTATGCGTGGGACCTGGAGGGCGCGCCGATGAAGTCCCACCACGCGACGCGCTCGTATTCCTTGAGTCGCCGTTCCGGGCAGCTCGTGGCAATAACCAGGATGCGGCTGACGAAATAGCTCACCTCGTTGAAGGGCACGCCGAACGGCGTCAGCAACTCGAGTAGAAACAGCCGGAACTCTTCGAGCGTCGTCGGACAGCGCGCCAGCCACGTGATTTCCGTTTGCCCGGCGCGCGCCAGCAGCATGCGCGTGGCGACGGTAAGATTGTCGTACGTATTGCCGTGCGCGCCGAACGGAATGCGCCGCATGGTGTCGGTAACGTGCTTGTAAAACCCCGGAAAGAAGCGAAAGCCGTGTTCGCCCGGCAGCGGCGCGCGCGTCCCCTGCGCCGAACCGGGAACCGGAATGCTGCGGGCCTTTCCTCCCAATGCGGCCTTGCGTTCGTACACGTGCACGGCAAAGCCGCGCTCGGCGAGTTCGTGGGCGGCGCTGAGGCCGGCCACACCGCCTCCCAGGATGGCTACAGTCTGAGGCATGGGTGCGTTCATTCTATGCCAGACGTTACGGCCTGCGGTGGGCCACACCCGTCGCCACACCGCTTTCGCTGGTGGCGCTGAGCCGGATGCTGTCGCGCTCCGCCACACCGGTCCAGCGAATCGTGGCCTGCCGCAAGGCGAACTGCGGCCTGTGCACGGTCACGAATTCCAGGCGCCCGTTCCGGAGCGTCCCCTCCTTGATCGCGGCTTCCCCGGTGGGATAGGCCACGCTGCCGGTGACGTTTCCCCTCGCAATCGCCAGCCGCAGCCGCACCGTGTAGGGCCGTTGATTTCCCCCCTGCATTTCAGCCAGCCATACGCCGCCGATATCGGGGGCGCGCCGCCCGTTCCAGATCACGGCTCCCCCCGTAACGGCGAGCAGGACGGCCACCAGGATCCACACCCACGGGCGGCGGAACCGGTGGCCCGAAGAGAAGCCGGGCGTGTGACGAAGCGCCTGCGAAAGCAGTCTGGCGTCCTCGTTGAAACGGTCGTCGCTGACTACCAGCGCCTCCAGCGAGCACAGGCGTACGAGGCTATCCGGCAAATCGGCAGCCGTGGGCATGCGGGCCCCGCCCACCAGGACCGGTATCACCGTGATGCCGCGGCCGAGTGCGGCGGAGACCTCGCGGCGAACAAAATCCTCCCCGCCGGCCCGCCTCTTCAGTTCCTCCACCCAGCGCGGGCCGATCACCACCACCACCGCCTGGCAGGCGTCGATCCAATGCTCGATGGCTTGCGGGAAGTCCTGCCCCGGCGCGATGTCCTGAACGTCCATGAAGACCTGGTCCTCGCCGAAGTTGGCGCTCAGATGGTCGCACAAACGGCCGGCATACCCTGCCGAATCTTCGCGGCGATAACTCAGGAATACAGACAAAGCCGGCGCCCTCCGTTGATATTGAGCATGATACAAAAGCTCCAGCCGGACTGCCCCGATTTCCGCGTGCGTGATATTATCTTGCCGAACAGTGGCGGGCCAGGCCACGCACCGGAGGTACCAATGCTGATTCGCCGCAAACAGCTCGAGTGCCTGGAGGAGGATCGCCTGCGGCGCTTCGCGGCCGGGATCCTGTCTTTGATCCGCGCGCTGTGTCCCGGACACACCCGCGGAATGTCCGATGCGGACCTGCAACTGCGCACCCTCGAATCCATCCAGGCCGGTGCCCGGTTCGGCATCCGGCGGGACAACGACCTCGTCGTCTTCACGGCGCTTTCCGTGCGCATCGCTCCAAGGTTTTATGACGATCCGGCTGTTCGCCGGTACCTGGATGATCCGCTGCTCGCCCGCGACGAGTGTATGGCCCGCCTCACTCGCGAAATCCCGCACTCGGAGTGGGCCCGGATCAAGGAACCATAGTCATCTGCCGCCTCGTCGCGTAAATCAGGTTGAGGAATGCCGAAAACAAGAAGAACGTGCTTGATTTGCCACAAAGCATTCGTTCCGGAATGTGGCACTGCCGGATGTCAGGTCTGCCGGTGCAAAAACTGCGTTCAGGTATTGGGGAGTTCGCCCTACGCCGTGCCGCGGATGCCCGGAACCCATCAACCTCCTTCCCCCGGGAGCAGTTCCGTCTGGCGGGCGGCCAGGCGTCCCGCATCAAACTGCGACTGCGGAGAACCTGCCGACCCGGGGACCTTCTGCAGGTGCCGCAAGCCGCTGTGCAACGACTGTTCCGCGTGCGACGATTGCTCCATCAGAGAATTGTCGGACCTGGCAATGGCAACGTTTTCCTCCGCACAATCCACTGGCATCGCTGGTTGCGGTATCGCCAATCCGGATAGAGGTCACGACTTTCGGGAGCGATTCAAACAGCTTTTTGCCGGCATGCAGCTCCTTCCCCGCAGCGATGTGGTATCGGGATTCGTGGCCGCGAAGAAGGATGCCGCTTCGGCTGCCGCGGCTGCCTCCGGCGCAGGCAATTCCGCGGTGTCAGCCGCTGAGGACGCGGCAAAGAGCGCCGCCATGAGCGCTGCCACGAAGGCCGCTTCGGAACTGAAAGAGAGGGTGATTGCCGCCGTGGCCTCGATTTTGAAGCTGCCGCACGAACAGGTGCTGGCCGCCCTTGCCGAAATGATGGGCAATCAGGTTCTGGACATGCTGATCGGACAAGTCGCGAACGCCGCCTCCGCGGTTGTGCCGGTGGCCCGCACCGCCAAAGAAGCCGGAATGGTATCCAAGTCGGTCGGCCTCGCAGCCTGGAAGAAGCATAAGAAGGTCAGCGTCGCGAGCCAGGAATCGCGGATGGCAGAGGGTCCGTCCCAAGCCGCTCTTCGCTGCGTCCCAAGATTCATCGGGCGCGCCATCACCCAGCAGGCGATCGAAGCCTCCCGGCACGGCACTGCCGTCGCCATCTCCATTCCCGCGGATGTTCTCACCCTTCTCGGACTCGCGGGCATTCCCCTGACGTTTGGCGGTAGCGCAATCATCGTTCCGTTAAGCGAAGCACTGCTGGGCTATACCGGGTCGTTTGCGGTGGCAGTGGCGGGACTTGTCCAGAAACTTTGCGTGCTGATCCGCGATTTCAACGAGATCGCGGCGGCAAACCGCTACCTCGCCCACCCGGAGCAGATTCCCGATGAACGGATTTTTGAAGAGTGCCCGATTCTCCGCGTGTGGTGGCTCCTTCTCGCCTCGGATTACGAACTCTGCGGAATGCCCATCGACGCTGCGTCCGATCCTCGCGATTACGGTAATATCTCCCGGCTGAAAAACTGGCTACTGCAACGCCGGGACTGGCAGCAGACCAACATCTTCGAATGGGCGGAACATCGCAACGTGGCGCGCGCATCCGCATATTCTGTCGCGCTGGCCTATGACTACGCGCTGGTTAAATCCACGCCGGAGGCCGGATCGGCGCCTGCCAAAATCGAGGAGGTACAGCCACCCATGGACCCAGCCTGGGACGATTACGTGTTTACGCTTCTTCCGCGTCGCATGAATCTGGGCCACTACGTGGGAGAGAGAACCAGGCAGCTCATGAGCGCGTTTTCGGCCGATTCGCTGGAGGGTGTAGCGCAAGGTATCGGGGACAATGCGCTGGAAATTCTCGTCCCGGCGGCCGGCCAGTGAACCCGGTACGAACGATGTTCGCTGTGGCGATGGCCGCGGGATCCTCACTCGCGCAAACGGAGATGGTTACCGACCGCCCGGACTTCACCGAATCCACCGGTGTCGTGGCCAAACGACTGATCCAGCTCGAGACCGGCTTCACCCGCGAGCGCAACCAAGCCGGAAGCGCGCTGGACGGTCCCGAACTGCTGCTGCGCATCGGACTAGGCAAACGGCTCGAATTCCGCACCGGCGGCGAGGGGTTCCTGTGGCAGCGCATGCCCGGAGCCGGCACCGTCCGCGGCCATTCCGATGTGGAAGTAGCGGCGAAAATTGTGCTGCTGGAGCAGGGGCGCCGCCGCCCTGCGGTATCGCTGATCCCCATCCTTTCGATGCCGCTCGGTTCCCCGGCGTTTTCGAGCGGCGGTTTTGATCCGACCCTCAAGATCGCCTTGAGCCGCGATTTGCCCGCCGGTTTCGGACTCGGCGGAAATCTGAACTTCGGCTCCCTGACCACGCCAAATGGCCGCTTCACTCAATCGGCATGGAGCGCCAGCCTCGGCCACACTCTCGGGCGTGGTTTCGGCGGTTTTTGGGAGGTCTACGGATTCACGCCCTGGGACAAAGGCGACCCGGCCGCCTGGATCGCCCAAACCGGAGCCACGCGCTCCCTCGGCCGGAATGCCCAGGTGGATGCCCGCATCGGCAAGCGCTTCACCGCGGCGGGACCGAACTGGTTCTGGGGACGTCGGTGCGGCAGTGCGCTTTTCCGCTCCCGGGCGGGGCCGCTGACGCCTGCCGGGATAAGATGGCGTCCGTAGCTCGCATCGATGGCGCACTCCCGGAACAATCCGCTCATCCGCAGCGTCAAAAACACGGTGAACTGTCGTTCGCTCTGGTTGGCGGCCGCGGTGTTTTGCGCGCAGGCGCAGACTCCTGGCAGGATTGCTTATACCTGTGTTCCGGAAGGCGGGCCTCCCTGGCCCGTGCAGGATATTTGCGCCGTTCGAGCCAATGGTTCAGAGCCACGGTCGCTGACGCGCGACGGTCACAGTCATGACCCGTCATGGTCTCCGGACGGCAGGCGCATACTGTTCGTTCACGATGCGCCGCTCGGCACCATGCCGGCCTACCGGGAAACGGAAAACAGTAAGTCGTACCATCCGATCGAACTGTCAGTCATGGACGCAGACGGCCGCAACCGCCGGGTGCTTCGCATCATCGAGCCGGTCATCTACAGCGCCGCCTGGTCGCCGGACGGAAGCCTGCTTGCTGTCAGCGCCTCCACGTCCGGAACGCCAGGTCAACCGCCGGAGAAGGGCATATTTCTACTGCCGGCGAATGGAAACGGCAAGCCTCGCCTGCTGATCGAGAATGGGTGGACACCTTCCTGGTCACCCGACGGAGCGAAACTCGCCTTCGCAGTCGAGCAACCGCGGGGCCGCTGGACGGTACACACGGCGGACAGGAACGGAACGCAAAATGTCCGCCTGACTGACGCCAGCAAGACCAGCGGCTCACCCGCATGGTCCCCCGACGGCAAACTCATCGCCTTCGATCGATTTGTCGATGGAACCGGACGTCAGCAGGTTTTCATCATGAATGCCGACGGCTCGAGCGTCCGGCAAGTCACGACAGACAGCGCGTGGTCCTGCGGTCATCCATCGTGGTCGCCCAGTGGCAATCGGCTCGTTGTTGGATGCCGCTCAGCCGAATCGCCCTGTGGTACGGGGTTCTTTTCAACCGGCAAACCGATGCCTTACTGTACCCGGCGTCTCTTTGCGGTACCTGTTGGCTCGGGCGCGGTTGCTGCGCCAGCGAAGATCATGGATCGGGACGGAGCTATCCCGGCCGTCGCGCCCCGCTAAGATGTGCTCACGCTCCGGATGCTGTAGCGTGGCACGCCGCACGGCAAGCCACCGGACGGGTTGGTCGCTCGACCCTCATAGGTCGCGATCGAGACTTACGCTCAACAAGGTGTAAGCGGACAGGTAGGAACTGGCGGCAGGAATTGCGCCTGCCGGGATAAGATGGCACCAGCCGCATGGTACACAACCTCGATCTGCTCCTCACATTGTCCGCCGGGTTGATTGCGGCCGTGGCCCTCGGCTACGGCACGCATCGCCTGGGGTGGTCACCGATCGTCGGATACCTTCTCGCCGGAATCCTGGTAGGGCCCCACACTCCCGGCTTCATCGCCGACCGCAACCTGGCCGGACAACTGGCTGAGGTCGGAGTGATCCTGTTAATGTTCGGCGTCGGACTTCACTTCCATCTCGAGGACCTGATCGCGGTGCGACGCGCGGCCATCACCGGCGCCATCGGCCAGAGCCTGTTGGCCACACTCCTGGGCGCGGCGCTGGCGCATTCCTTCGGGTGGAGTTGGGCCGCATGCCTGGTATTCGGCCTGGCTCTTTCCGTGGCAAGCACCGTGGTGCTCACACGCGTGCTGGCGGACAACAACCAGCTCCGCAGTCCGGCCGGAAGGGTGGCGATCGGCTGGCTGATCGTAGAGGATCTCATTACGGTGCTGGCCCTCGTCCTGCTTCCAGCCGTGCTGGGCGCACCGACGGGCAGTGGAATGGGCGCGACCATGGCTCTCGCTGTCGTGAAGCTGGCGGCCTTCGTGGCCTTCATGTACTTCGCCGGCGGTCGCATCATTCCGCGGCTCCTGAATGCGGCCGCCGCCACCGGGTCCCGCGAACTCTTTACGCTCAGCGTGTTGGCCGTGGCCCTCGGAATCGCCGTGGCGGCGGCGGAGTTCTTCGGAATTTCGGTGGCCCTGGGCGCCTTCATGGCGGGTATGGTGGTGGGCCGGTCCGATTTCAGCGCGCGGGCTGCCGCCGACGCCCTGCCGATGCGCGATGCCTTCGCCGTCATGTTCTTCCTCTCCGTCGGAATGCTGTTCGATCCGCGGAGCACCCTCGATTCGATTCCGCTGCTGCTGGCAACGCTCGCCATCATTCTGTTCGGCAAACCGCTGGTTGCGTTCGCCATCATGAGCCTGCTCGGCTACGGATCTCGAATGGCGCTGGGCGTAGCTGTCGCCCTCGCGCAGATCGGCGAGTTCTCGTTTCTGGTGGCCGGCCTGGCCCGGGAAACAGGGGTGTTGCCCGAAGCGGCGATGAACGTCCTGGTAGCCGCCGCCATCGCCTCCATCATGCTCAATCCGCTGATTTACCGCCTGGTCGGTTCGCTCGAGAACGCGATTGAAGCCATGCCCGCGGTCTGGCGATTTCTGAACCGGACCACCGCCGCGCCATCCGGGGAGGAGTGGGGCAGCCGTTCCTCCGCCGCGCATCGCTCGGTAGTCGTCGGCCACGGCCCGATCGGCCGGACCGTGGCGCGCCTGCTGCGCGAACGTGGAATCGAACCCACCGTCATCGAGATGAATATCGACACGTTCCGCGCGCTGCGGAGCGCCGGCGAACGCGCCGTCTACGGCGATTCCAACCAGCGCGAGGTGCTCGAGCAGGCGGGCATCGCCACCGCCGGCAGCTTTATCCTGAGCACTTCCGGCGCGGCCGGAACCCTGGAGGCGATCCGCGCGGCCCGCGAAATGAATCCCGGCATCCTGGTCGTCTCCCGCGCCGACTACCTGGGCCAGACCGAGTCTCTCCACAGCGCCGGCGCCGACGAGGTGTTCTCGGGCGAAGGCGAGGTGGCCATGGCGATCACCGGCGCGATTCTGCGCCGCCTCGGCGCCACGCCCGCCCAGATGGACGAAGAGCGTACCCGCATCCGGGCCGAGTTGTTCAAAAAACCCGCCTGAGACCGGTCAGTCCGCGTGCGCTTCGGCGAACGCCGGCCGGGCGATCTTCTTCTTCCGGCTGAGAAGTGTGCGCAGCTTTTCGAGGTAGATGTAGAACACCGGCGTGATATATAGCGTGAGCAGTTGCGAAACCACCAGGCCGCCCACCACCGCCAGTCCCAGCGGCCGCCGCGCTTCGGAGCCCGCGCCGATACCGAGAGCGATCGGCAATGTGCCCATAATCGCCGCCATGCTGGTCATCATGATCGGCCGGAACCGAACCAGGCACGCTTCATAGATTGCATCGGCGGGATGGCTGCCGTGCTTCTGCGCTTCGATCGCGAAGTCGATCATCATGATCGCGTTCTTCTTCACGATGCCGATCAGCATGATGATCCCGACAAACGAGTACAGGTTCAGCTCGCTGCCGAAAAGATACAGCGTGAGCAGCGCGCCCAGCCCGGCCGAAGGCAGTCCCGTGAAGATCGTGATGGGATGGATGAAGCTCTCATACAGGATTCCCAGCACCATGTAGATCACCAGGATTGCCATAATGAGCAGCGTTCCCATTCCCTGAAGCGACGACTGGTATTCGGCCGCCATGCCCTGGAAGCGCGTGCGCACCGTGTCCGGCAATGCATCCCGCGCCACGCGCTGCACGTTGTCCACCGCTTCTCCCAGCGAGACGCCGGGCAGCAGGTTGAAGGAAACAGTCACGGCCGGCAACTGCCCGAGGTGCGCGATGCTCAGCGGACCCACCCCGGTATTCAGCTTCGCCAGCGAATTGAGCGATACCAGCTTGCCGCGCGACGATCCGATGTACAGCATCCCCAGCGCATTGGGGTCTAGCTGGTATTTCGGCAGCAGTTCCATCACTACCGCAAAGTCGTCGGTCGGCGTGTAAATGCTCGAAATCTGCCGCGAGCCGTAGGAGCTGTACAGGGCGTTTTCGATATCGTCCGAAGTGATTCCCAGCGACGAGGCGCGGTCGCGGTCAATATCCACCACCACCTGTGGACTGGCCAGTTGCAGATCGCTGCTGATGTCGGTGACGCCCGGAACGTCGTGCATCAATTTTTCAAACTCGGCGGCCGCCCTGTACAGGGTATCGGTCTCCGGCGCCTGCAAAGTGAACTGGTAATTGCTGCGGGACATCATGCCGCCGATGCGGATCAGCGGAGGATTCGTAAGAAAAACCCGCACGCCCGGAATGGAGTTCACCCGCGGGCGCAGTCGGCTGATGACGTCTTCCGGCGTGGACGTGCGCTCCTCCCGGGAACGCAGGCGAAGGAAAAAGCGGCCGTTGTTGGTGCCGCCGTAGCCGACGTTCGACGTATACGCTTCGACGTCCGGATCCGCGGCGATGATATCCGCGATCTTCTGTTGCCGCTCCACCATGCCGTCGAACGAAACGTCCTGCGGCCCCTCGACGCTGCCGCTGAGCTGGCCGGTGTCCTGGTTCGGAATGAAGCCTTTGGGTATCAGCCCGTACATATAGGCGGTGGCAGCCACCGTGCCGGCGGCGAACAGCAGCGTCACCAAGCGGGCGCGAAGCACGCCCCGCAACGTCCACGAGTACCCCTTCACCATGCCGTCGAAGATCTTCTCGGTGGAGCGTTGGAAACGGTTCTGCTCTCCCGGCGGCTTCAGGAAGCGGCTGCACAGCATCGGTGTCAGGCTCAACGAGACCACGCCCGAAATCAGGATCGCGGCGCTGATCGTGATGGCGAATTCGTGGAACAGCTTGCCCATGATTCCGCCCATGAACAGCACCGGGATGAAGACCGCAGTCAGTGACAGCGTCATGGAAAGGATCGTGAAACCGATCTCTTTGCCGCCTTCGAGCGCCGCCGTCAGCCTGTCCTCTCCCATCTCCATGTGGCGCACGATATTCTCGAGGATCACGATGGCGTCATCCACCACGAACCCCACCGCAAGGGTCAGCGCCATCAGCGAGATATTGTCCATCGTGTAGCCCATGAAATACATCACGGCGAACGTGCCGATAATCGAAAGCGGCAGCGCCAGGCTGGGAATCAACGTCGCGGACACGTTGCGCAGGAACAGGAAAATGACCATCACCACCAGCCCCACTGTCAGGAGCAGGGTGAGCTTCACGTCGTTGACCGACTCGCGAATCGATTGCGAACGGTCGTAGACCAGACCCAGTTCCACAGAAGGCGGCATCTGCGAACGGAAATCCGGCAGCAGGGCTTTCACCCGGTCCACCACTTCCACGGTGTTCGTGCCCGGCTGCCGCTGCACCTGCAGGCTGATGGAGTAAATGCTGTTGTACCAGCTCGAAGATCGCAGGTTTTCCACGCTGTCGTTGACCTGCCCCAGTTCGGAAAGCCGCACCGGAGACCCATTGCGGTAGGCGACGATCACCGGCCGGAAGGCTTCGGCGGACCCGAGTTGGCCCGTAGCCTGCACCGTGAACGCCTGCCTCGGTCCCCACAACGTGCCGGTGGGACGGTTTACGTTCTGGCGCGACACCGCGGTTTCGACTTCGTTGATTCCAATTCCGCGGGCCGCCAGCAGCCAGGGGTCGAGTTGCACGCGCACCGCGTATTTCTTCGCGCCCATCACCGTCACCTGCGCCACGCCCTGAATCATCGAGATGCGCTGCGCGATCATGGTTTCCGCGTAATCGTCCACCACCGACATTGGCAGCGTGGGCGAATAGAGCACCATCTGAAGCACCGGCGCATCGGCGGGGTTCACCTTGCGGAACGTGGGCGGGTTGGGCATGCCCGAGGGCAGCCGCCGCGAAGCCGTGGCGATCGCCGATTGCACGTCCTGCGCGGCGCCGTCCAGGTTGCGGTCGAGCGAGAATTGCAGCGTGATGCTCGTCGAGCCCCGGGAACTGTTGGAAGTCATCGACTCCAGGCCGGGGATCGTGGAAAACTGCCGCTCGAGCGGCGTCGCCACCGAAGCCGCCATGGTGTCGGGACCCGCACCGGGCAGGCTGGCGTTCACCTGCAAGGTCGGAAAGTCCACGTTGGGAAGGTCGCTGACCGGCAGCGCCCGGTAGCCGGCAGCCCCGAAGATGATGATGGCCATCATCATCAGGGTTGTCATCACCGGACGGCGGATGAAAATCTCAGTAATGTTCATCGCGTTATCAACCTGAAGCAAACAAGAGAACTAGCTCCTGAACTGCTGATATTTTAGCCGACGGCGCACTGCCCGGGCGGGTTATCTTCAGAGCATATGGCTTTCGCATCCATCGACGGCATCCGCTTGTATTACCGGCTGGAAGGGGTGGAAGACAGACCGGTCGTGGTCTTTTCTCATTCCCTCGGCTGCGATCACGGCCAGTGGGATCCCCAGGTTCCGTTCCTGCTGACCCGTTTTCGCGTGCTGCGCTACGATCTCCGCGGGCACGGCGCTTCCGGCGTGCCTTCGGGCGAATACTCGATCGAGCGGCTTGCCCGGGACGTGGTGGAGCTGACGGCGGCCCTGGAGATACCCCGCTTCGCCTTCTGCGGACTCTCGCTCGGAGGCATGCTGGGGCAGTGGCTGGGAGCCAATGCGCCGGAGCGCCTGACCCGCCTCGTGCTGGCCAATACCTCGCCCAAAATGGAGAACCCGGCGGCCATGGAGGAGCGCCGCCGCACCGTGCTGGCGCACGGGATGGGCGCGGTGAGCGAAGCCGTGCTGGGCCGCTTCTTCACCGAAAAAACCCGCGCGGCCGGCTTCCCGCACGTCGGCACCACGCGCACCACCCTGCTCGCCACCGACCCGGTGGGATACGCCGGCTGCTGCGCCGCGGTCCGCGACCTCGACCAGATTGCCCTGCTCCCCAAGATCGCCGTTCCCACCCTGGTGATCGGCGGCGATGACGACCAGTCCACGCCGTGGGAGGGCAACGGCGCCGTCCTGGCCGCGTCGATTCCCGGCGCCTCCCAGGTCCGCCTTCCCACCGCGCATCTTTCCAACTTCGAAGAACCGCAGCGCTTCACCTCGGCGCTGCTCGATTTCCTGGCCTGAAAAACGCGGATTGCGCCGCGCGTCGGCGTGGCGTACTCTGGGGGCGGACGAACATATGGCCTTCTGTACAACCTGTGGCGCGTCGGTGACCGGCGCCTTCTGCAACCAGTGCGGCACCCCCGCGCGCGGCGCGGCAGCACCGGCACCGCCCCCCATCGCTCAGTCCGTTCCCGGCGCTGCTCGGGTGAAACGCGGGCTCGGTCCGGTGGGATGGATCCTGATCGTCCTGGGATGCCTCATCGGAGTCGTCATCGTCGGCGCGGTCGGAACCGGGATTTTCGTCATGAACAAAGCTCGCCAGGCGGGCGTCGATATGGACCTCTTCCAAACAAATCCGGGCCTGGCCATCGGCAAATTGATCGCCGCCACCAATCCGGAAATAGAGGTGGTTCGAACCAATCCAGGCAGCGGAACTATCACCCTACGGAATAGGAACACCGGCAAAGAGACGACCGTCAGCTTCGAGGATGCCCGCCACGGACGCTTCCGTTTCACCGCCAAGGACGAGAGTGGCAAAACCTCCACAGTCGAGATCGGCGAGGGGGGCAAGCTGCCGTTATGGGTCCCCGAATACCCGAACGCCGGGGCCGGCAAGCCAGGCGTAATCGTGCGGGGCGAGTCGTCCGACGGCGGCGGCGAAGGCGGGACCTTCACCTTCACCACGTCGGATCCGGCGGAGAAAGTCCTTTCTTTCTACCAAAGAAAAGCAGAAGGATTGGGAATGAAGGTCGAGTTGAAGGCGACTTCCCCGTCCGGGGGAGGAACCATCGTCGGGGTGGACGAGGAAGGCGAGCGGACCCTGACCGCGGTGGTCGCCGACGGCAATCCCACAACCGTCAACCTCACGTTTTCGCGAAAACATTGAAAAGACGCTAATAGCCGAATTGGCCACTCATTTGCACCACTTCCTTGGTGATGCGAATCAGAGTATTGATAGTGATCGCGGCGGTGGGCCTCCTCGGAGCATGCACCCGCAAAGACGACACCAGCGCTCACCAGGTGGGGCGCGAAGCCTACCACGCCACGCAGGACATAAAAAAGGGCGCCAAGAAAGCCGCCAACGAGCTCAAGAAGGCCGGCAAGGAGATTCGCGAGGGCTGGGCCGAAGCCAAGCGCGAAGATAAGACTAAGAAGAAATAGCCCTCCAATATGCAACTATTCAGTTGCATTTCCACCCGGCCGCGTTTATCATGCAACTATATGGTTGCACAATCGTCCGCTACCGACCACATCGAACGACAACGCCTCCTGCGCGCACCCCGGTCCCGCGTCTGGCGGGCCCTCACCGACCCGGTGGAATTCGGGCGGTGGTTCGGCGTCCACATCGACGGCAGCTTTCGTGCCGGCCACCCGGTTGAGATGACCCTCGACCTGCCCTCTCTCGCCGGCCAGCGATTCTCTCTGTTGATCGAAGAGATCACACCCGAAACGACTTTCGCCTGGAGCTGGCACCCAGGCATGCCGAGGCCCGAGGTGGACTACGCCAGAGAGCCGATGACCCGAGTCCAATTCACCCTCGCCGAGGCCGAAGGCGGAACTCTGGTCACGGTCCGCGAAACCGGTTTCGATCGCATCCCCATCTCCCGCCGCGCCGCTGTTTTCGGGGAAAACACACGAGGCTGGGAAGCGCAGATGCAGAACCTCCAGTCGCATGTCGAGCCTACCGTTTAGCGGAAACCTGCAAACCTCGGCGCCCATTTTCGCGGCGCTCGGAGACGAGACCCGCCTGACGCTCGTGTCGCGCCTCTCCGGCCGCCAGCCGATGTCGATCACGCACCTCGCCAGTGGCGCCGAGGTCACGCGGCAGGCCATCACCAAGCACCTTCACGTGCTCCGTCAGGCAGGCGTGGTCCGGACCTTCCGCAGGGGCCGGGAACAGCTTTGGGAACTCGAGCCGGACCGCCTCGCCGAAGCCCGCCGCTGCCTCGAAATCATCGGCAATCAGTGGGATGCCGCGCTCAACCGCCTGCAATGGCTGGTCGAAGAGGAATTGCCCTAGCCTGCTAAGCCGCGGCCTCCGCGGCGCCGAAACGAACCGAAACCAGGCGCGAAACGCCCGGTTCCTGCATGGTCACGCCGTACAACGCCTGGGCCGCCTCCATGGTGCGCTTGGAGTGCGTGATGACCACGAATTGCGTTTGCTCCGACATCTCCTTGAGCAGGCGCGTCAGGCGGCCGATATTCGCTTCGTCGAGCGGAGCGTCCACCTCGTCCATGATGCAGAACGGGCTCGGCTGGTATTTGAAAATCGCCATCAGCAGCGCCACCGCGGCCAGCGCCTTTTCGCCGCCCGAAAGCAGCAGCACGTTTTGCAGCCGCTTGCCCGGAGGCGAGCAGACGATGTCGATTCCCGATTCGGCCAGGTTCTCCTGATCGGTCAGTCGCATCTCCCCCGTTCCGCCTCCGAACAGGCTCTGGAAAATCGTGCGGAAGTTGGCGTTGATGGCTTCAAAGGCTTCAGCGAATTTCTGCCGCGAAACCTGGTCGATCTCCTGAATCGCCTTCTCCGTGTCGCGGATCGAGTCGATCAGGTCCTGGCGCTGCACGCTCAAAAATTCCTGCCGCTGCTGCGCCTCCACATACTCTTCCATGGCGGCGGCATTCACCGGCCCCAGCGATTCGATGCGATTGCGAACTTCGTTGCAGCTCTGCTCCGCTTCGGCGATCGCGTCGGCGTCGGGAACCATCTCGTCATCCGCCGCCAACTCCTCCACCGGGCAGTTCAGTTCCTTGCGGCTTGTCTCGTCGAGGAACTTAAGCTCCGCCTGTTTGCGTACCAGGTCCACTTCGATTGCCGAACGCTTTTCGAGCGCCTCTTGCACGGCGATGCGCAAAGCCTTGAGCTCTTCTTCGCCGGCGCGGAGCGCTTCCCGCATTGCAGCGTCCTGGGCGGCCATTTCATTGACCCGGCCCTCGAGTTCGTCGATCTGCCCTGCCAGCAGCGCGCTCTTCTGGTCCAGCTCGATGTTGCTGGCGAGCAGGCGCGCCCGCAGTTCGCCCAGCCGCCCGATTTCCGGCGCGATGGCGTTGCGGCGATTCGACGTCTCGCGGAACAGCTGTTCGAGCCGCGCCATGGCGGTACCTTCCCCGCGATGGCGCTCTTCGAGTCCCGCCAGGGCGGCGCGTGTGGCCGCGTGCTCCTCGCCGATGGTGGCCCCCTGCCCTTCCAGCTTCTCCAGCTCCTGCCGCTGCGCTTCGAGCTCCTGTTCCCGCGCCGCGCGCAACGCCTCCTTCTCCTCCACAGCCGCCCGGTTGCGCTCGCGCTGGTCCGCCGATTTCCCGGCGTCCCGCCGCAGCCGTTCCAGCTCCAGGCGGGCCACCGACAGTCGCGAATTGCTGCGGGAAAGATCTTCGCCCAGCTTGCGCATGTCGTGGTCGAGGGCCAGCCGGTCCTTTTCCCGCGCCTGTTGCAGCGATCTCAGCCGCTCCAGTTCGGCCTCCAGGCCGATGATCTCCTGCGACAGCGCATCCAGCCGGGCAATCATCTCGTCCAGCCGGCTCTGCCCCGATTTCAGCCTGGCCGTAAGCTCGCGGGCTTCGCGCTTCATGGCGAGCGGCCCGGCGCCCGATTTCTTCCCGCCCGTCACCGTGTGCCCGTGATAGCAGACGCCGTCCGGCAGCAGGAAATACAGGTGTGGATAAGCTACCGAAAGCCGCTGCGCCGAGACGCGATCCTCCGCCAGGAAGCACAACGAAACGCGCGGCAGCAGGTCCACCGCACGGTCGCGAAAACCATTGGTCAGCCGCAGCGAATCGCTCAGCCGCGCGGCGATTCCCGTTTCCGGCCCGATCGCCGGCTCCGGCAGGTGGCTGTGGCCGTTGCCGTTCGGCTCCGGGTGCACCAGGAACGTGGCCCGGCCGTCCAGCCCGGCGCGGATGAAATCGAGCCCCTGGTCCGCTTGCTGCCAGCTCTCCACCACCACGTATTCGAGCTCTTCGTGCAGGAACTCCTCAGCCGGTTTTTCGAACTGCCGGTCCACTTCCACGTAGTCCGCCAGAACGCCCAGCGGCTTCACGCCGGGCGCCTTGCCGCTTTCAAACGCGGCAAACAGGCGCTTCACCGACTCGGTGGTGTACGTGCGGTGCGCCAGCACCTGTTCGAGCGATTCCTTACGCGCGCGGATCTGCGAGACGTCCGTCTTCACCGTGTCGATTTCGTGCCGCAGTTCGGCCGCGATCCGCCGGCGGTCGGCCAGTTCCGCTTCCGTGCGCTTGCGCTCGCCGGTGACTGTGTCCAGCTCCATCTGCCGCTGCGCCATGGTCTCGCCGAGCTGCTTTCGGGCCGCCTCGATGCGTTCGATCTCGGCCGACGCCACCTGCTCCTCGCGCGACGAACGCGCGGTTTCCCGCTCGATCCCCGCCAGGTACTCATCGATCTGGGCGAGCTGGTTCTTCAGCGTGGAAGCTTCCCCGAGCAGCCGCAGGATCAACTGCCGTCCCGACTCGATAGCCCGTTCCCGCTCCCGCGTCCGGGCCTGAAGCGACTCCCGCTGCTGGTTGATTTCGAGCATCCGGGTACGCGTCTGCGAGGTCTGCGCCTCCAGGGCATCGAGGTTGCTCCGGTGGACGGCAATTTCCGCATCCAGCCGTTCCAGCCGGCCGCCGAGTTCCTCGGATTCCTTCTCCGCCAGCGCGATCCGCTGCTCGATCGCCCCGCTTTCCTTCACCTGGGACTGAAGTTGCCCCCGCGTGCGCTCCGCCTCGACGTTGGCGTCGGAGAGCTGCTGCCTGCCTTCGGTCAGCAAGCGCTCGATCTCGTAGCAGGCCTGCTGCCGCCGCTCGTGCGCGGCCTCTTTCTCCGACACCTCGGCGCCCAGCGTCCGGGTCTCGGTGGCGGCCAGGTTCAAATCGATGGCGGTTTTGGCGGCATCCCGCTCCAGCAGCCGGAACTTGCCCGAAAGCACCACCCGCAAACGGCTCTCGAGGTCGGTCTTGAGCTCGTTGTAGCGTTTGGCCTTGGCCGCCTGCCGTTTCAGGGAATTGACCTGGCGGGTGACCTCTTCGAGAATGTCGTAAACCCGGGCGAGGTTCTGCTTGGCGCCTTCCAGCTTGGCTTCCGCCAGCCGTTTGCGCGTCTTGAACCTTGTCACACCCGCCGCCTCTTCAATGACGTTGCGGCGGTCCTGGGGCTTGGAACTGAGGATCTGGCCGATGCGGCCCTGCTCGATGATGGCGTAGCTTTCCGGTCCCAGGCCCGTTCCCATGAACAGGTCCTGAATGTCGCGCAGCCGCGCCGGACGCCCGTCGATGAGGTACTCGCTTTCGCCGGAGCGGAACAGCCGGCGCGTGATGGTAATTTCGCCGTGTTTGCGGGGTGCGGAGTCCTCCACCGGGTGCAGCTTGTGAGGGGCTTCCCCGACATCCGGGTCCACCAGCGTCATGGTGACGTAAGCCATTCCCAGCGCCTTCCGGTCGCGCGTGCCCGCGAAAATGACGTCCTCCATGCGCGTGCCGCGGAGGCTCTTAGCCGACTGTTCGCCCAGCACCCAGCTGATCGCGTCGCTGATATTCGACTTGCCGCAGCCGTTCGGTCCCACAATGGCGGCGATGCCCTCCCCGCTGAAGCGGAGTTCCGAGCGCTCGCAGAACGACTTGAATCCTTGCAGTTCGACTCGTTTGAGTTTTAGCAAAGTCTACACCTCAGCTTCGGGGGAGTTGTAACTATACTAAACGCGCGCCCAGGAAAAGTAAAGGATGTCGGATACAAGATGTTGTGGTGTAGGGTTCCCGGACCCAATATATTGCTAGCTGCATGGACAAATAGCTGGTACCTGGAGAATTATCGGTTCGATGGCTAATGGCATGGCAGCGCTCGCGCAGGCAGGGCAAAACGACTCCGGCGCCCGCGGAGCTCGGGCGTAAGGCGATTATACGTGAAAACGGACCGGCGCGCTCACCGAATAGTCCGGCAGCGCGAGGTTATCTTTGAGATCGCGCGCGAAAACGTAATCGGAAACCCAGGGAACCGACATGAAGTTCATCACCTGGTTTCGCAGAAACAGCGCGACCCGCGACTTCGGCGCAAAGAATCCGGCGAATCGCAGCGCCGCCTGTTGCTTTCCCGCAACAAATGGCCCGAAGATCTCCCGATACCGCGCGAACGCCCGGGCATGATCGCCTTCTGCCCGGTGAAGCTCGCCGGCCAGAATGTAAGCCGCGGTCATCGCCAGCGCCGAGCCCTGACCCGCCAGCAGGGACACGCAAAACGCGGCATCGCCGAGCAGAACCACTCGGCCGTGATTCCACCTGTCCATGCGGATTTGGCTGACCCGGTCGAAATAGAGGTCCTCGGTTTCATCCAGCGCGTTCAGGATCCGCGGGCATTCCCATCCGGCCGATCCGAATCGTCTTCGCAGCAGCGCCTTCTGCGCGGGAACATCCTCCACCACGGTGTCGGGCGCCGCAAACGTGAACAGGAACATGGTGCGGTCGCCCCGCATTGCAAACCGGGACACCTGTTGGTGCACCTGCGTATACATGATGTAGGCAAGTTCGTCGCGCGGCCGGTATCCTTCGGTTTCGAACGCTGCCACCTGGTAACCGAGATATTTTTCAAACTGCCGTTCCCCGCCAAACACCAGCGAGCGGACTCGGGAATGAAGACCATCTGCGCCCACCACGATGTCGAACTGCCGTTCCGTGCCGCTCTCTAACCCCACACGCACGGACGTGGTGGTCTGGGCGATTCGCGAGATGCTGTCGCCGAAAATCGTCTCCACGCGGCCGCGGATCTTCGAAAAGATCAGCGAGGCCAGGTCGCCGCGGGGAATGCTGACGAAGCGGCCCTTGGTGGCGCGGGTCAATGTTTCGGCGGAAAAGCCGGCCACCCGTTCTCCGCGTCCGTCGACCACCCGCACCTCCCGCACCTTGTACCCGCGGGCTTCGAGGTCCGGCAGAAGACCCATGCGATCGGCGGTATCGAACCCCGCGCCCCAGAAGTCGATAATGTAGCCGCCGGTGCGCAGCCGTGGGGCTTTCTCCACGATCGTGACTTCGTTGCCATATTCCGTCAGCCAGTACGCAAGCGCCGGTCCGGCAATCCCCGCGCCCGATATAAGAACCTTCATGTAATCCTTCCTTCGGTATTGATGTACGCCGGGCGCCGGACGCCTCCCGGAGGCGTATTCTGGGATACAGATGAGGGCAACACTGCTCCTGTTCCTGACCGCCTGCTGCCTGCTCGCCCAGACTTCGACCTACGCCGGCTCGGCGGCCTGCCGAACGTGCCATCCATCGCTCTACACCCGCTGGAGCAAGACCCTGATGGCCAACGTCGTGCGCGACCCCGCCACCCACCCCGACGCGATTCTTCCCGATCTGTCGAAACCCAATCCGCTGGTGAAGTTCACCCGCGACGACATCGCGTTTGTCTATGGCAGCAAGTGGAAGCAACGCTACTTCACGAAAAAGGGCGACGACTACTTCCCTCTCGGCGCGCAGTGGGACGTCACCCACCAGGTCTGGCGCCCCTACCAGGCCGCGCCCGGTTCCGATTGGTGGACGGCATTCTACCCGGCCGACAATATGCAGCGACCGACGGGTCCGCTGTGCGACGGCTGCCATTCGGTGAACTACGACATCCGCACCAAGACGGTCACCGAGTGGAACGTCGGTTGCGAAAAGTGCCACGGCCCCGGAGCCGCGCACGTGCGCCAACCTTCGCGCGCCAATATCGTGAACCCGGCGCGCCTGGACTACGTGCAGGCCAACAACGTTTGCATCCAGTGCCACTCGCAGGGGCAGCCGCTCGGCAATCCCATCGACGGCAAGTATTACGACTGGCCCGTGGGCTTCGAAGTGGGCAAGAATCTTCAGGATTACTGGAAGCTCGAAGAGCACAAGCTGGGCGAACAGTCGTTCACTCATTTCGCCGACGGCACCGCCCACAAGAACCGCATGCAGGGCAACGACTTCGTCACCAGCCTGATGTACACCCACGGCGTGAGCTGCTTCAGTTGCCACGACGTCCACGGCACGGAAAATAATGCCGACCTGGTGAAGCCCGCCAGCGTCCTCTGCCTGGAATGCCACGGCCCGAATTCACCCAACGGTCCGCGGGCGCCCACTATCGAGGCGCACACGCACCACAAGGCGGGCAGTCCCGGCGATGAGTGCGTGAACTGCCACATGCCGAAAATCGAGCAGACCATCGCGGACGTGAATGTCCGCGCCCACACCTTCAAGTTCATCACGCCGGCTACCACCGCGTCGCTGAAAGTCCCGAACGCCTGCGCTTCGTGTCACGCCGGCGAGCCCGCCGATTTCATCGATAAGGCGCTCCGGAACTGGTCAAATTTTTCGCTCTGGCGGTTCCAGAACTAGAAATCGGGCGAGAGGCGATGGGAGCCGGACAAGATCCCCTACCTTCGTCGGAAATTAACTGCGCCGCCAGCCTGATTGCGGCGGCGTCCGTGTTCTCGGGGCTCTCCATTTCCAGATAAATGGCCTTACCGGAATCACGTGATCGTGTAGTCGCCCGAGTAAACGTGACGCGATAATCCGAAGCTTTGCCAACCCCTTAAGCAGCCGGCCGGGGCTTGTACCGGTCGACGCGAATTTTCTTCTCCCGGCTTCGCGTTCGGACGATGTCCCACGAACTCTGCATCCCCATGAGGGTGTCCATGTCAACACCAAAGGCCTTCTCAAAGCGCAGGGCCATGTCGCCGGAAAGACCGGCCTTGGCGTTCAAAAAACTGGACAGGGTGGGTCGTGATACGCCGATGACCTTCGCCGCCTCCGTCACGGATAGGTCGTGAGCCTCGATAACCTCGGTCCGCAGAAAGCGGCCAGGATGAATAGGACTTCGCATCCGCATGCTTCTCCTCAGTGATAATCCTCAAAATCGAAATCCAATATTTCGCCGTCTCGGATCGGAAAGGTCAGACGCCAGTTTCGCGTGACGTGCAGGCTCCACGCCCCCTTCCGGTCGCCGGTAAGCTGATGGGCCTTCCATAGCGGGAAGGCACGTAGCGTTTCCGGATCCTGTACGTCCTGAAGGAACGTCAGCATTGCACGAAGCTTGTCCACTGCATCCAGCGGCAGCCCTTTGGCACTATCCTCGATGAAGAGCCTCTTCAGACCCTTATGGAGGAAGTTCCGTATCTTCACCCGCTCTACTGTAGCCCGTTACCTTACACCTGTCAACTGCACTGCGTATACACCGAAGGCGAAGATCCGCTTTCCTTTTGTCGATGTCCGGCCCACCGCTTTCATCGATATGGGCTCCAGATCTTCTCTCGCGGCGGTTCCGGAACCAGAACTCGTGCGGGAGGTGAGGGCAGCCGGACAAAATCGACTACCACGCGAAAGGAGGCGATTCGCCAACCGGCGGGTTCGCGCTTCATGGTCAGGAGCAGCGGGACGCGGCGCACCAGAATCAAAGAGCCGAATTGCGTGTTGACGGCATCCACCAGCGCTACCTCGGGGCTGATGAAACGGATGGATCGAATCGTGATATGCGGCGCTGTGACCTCGGACCATGGTTGGCCGCCGGGCAAAATCATTTGCTGGTCCAGTTCGGCAAGCCGGTTGACCTCATTTTCCGCATCCGGGGTGAAGAGGGTCGAGATTCTCTTCAAGTTCTCGGGAGACCGCTCCCCATTCAGAGCTTCGACGACCCGCTCGATGGCCGCCCGATCCTGCGCCTCATCCGCAGCATAGGCCACGGCTGTGAAGACAAGGAATCCGGCAATAATGCCCTTCATGCAGCGAGTATGCCTCCAGCCGCGCAGTCCTTTCAAATTATTTTTGGCCGAGCTTTTCGCGGTACCGGCGCAACGCTTCCCGGAAATCGTCGGAATCGAACACCTGCGCCGCGCATCTGCCGCGCGATTTCCCCGGCCTCCTGCACGGAGCGCCCGCGATTGTCCTGGACGAACGCCATCCCTTTGAAAATCGGCTGTCGGACTCGATGACGCCACGGCTTCCGCAATCTCCCGGGCCCGCGCGCGGCATGAGGTGGAAACCTCGTGGACCAGGCCGTACTCGCGCGCCTCGTCCGCGGGAATGATGCGGCCGGTGAGGGCCAGTTCGATGGCGCGCCGTTCGCCGAACGCCGCCGACACCGCCCGGAATATCAGGAACGGCCAGAGTCCCAGACGGATCTCGGTCAGCCCGAAAACGGCCTCGGGCGACGCGATGACGATATGAAAATTGGCTACCAGCCCGGCACCTCCGCCGAGCGCAGGCCGCTCCACCGCGCCGATCAGCGGCGTGCAGACCCGCGCACCCAGCGTGAACAGCCGTTCCTGCGCATCATCGATTTCCGGTGTCGCCGCCACGGCGATCTCGTCCAGGTCCATGCCGGCGCAAAAGGCTTTGCCCGCGGCCACGAAGAGGATGGCGCCCACGCCCGGGTCGCTGTCGGCCTCCTCCACCGCCTGCACAATCTCCCGGCAGAAAGGGGCGTTGAGCGCGTTCCGTTTCTCGGGGCGGTTCAGGGTCAGGGTGAGCAGGCGGCCGGATTGGGTTCGTTCGAGGAATGACATGATTTGGCTGGTCGATTATAGACCGAAGGCGGCCCGTCAGGAACGGCAGCAACCTTTTTGAGACAATCGGGTTTGATTGACGTGAACCCTTTTGAGATCGCCGGCCCGCCCGCGACCCGAGGGCGGGTGGACGAGCTGGTGTTCGAGGGCTGGCGCCGGACCGGGACCGAGCCCGCCAACCCCTGCTCGGACCCGCTTTTTCTTCGCCGCGCCTTCCTCGATACCACGGGCACCCTGCCGGACGCCGGCCGAAGCTACGGAATTCCTGCAAAACACGGACACGGACAAGCGCCAGGCGCTCGTCGAGAAGCTGCTCGCCCGGGACGAATTCGCCGACTACCAGGCGATGAAGTGGTGCGACCTGCTGCGCGTGAAGTCGGAATTTCCCATCAACCTTTGGCCCAACGCGGTGCAGGCGTACGCGCGCTGGATCCGTACGGCGGTCGCGGAAAACATGCCGTACGACCAGTTTGCGCGCAAGCTCCTGACGGCCAGCGGAAGCTGTTTCCGGGTGCCCGAGGCCAATTTCTACCGCGCGGTGCAAAACCGGGAGCCGGAAGGGATCGCGCAGGCGGTGGGGCTGACGTTCCTGGGGGCGCGAAAGCCGCCCGCAGGTATGGCGGCCTTTTTTGCGAAACTCGCCTACAAGAAGACCGGGGAGTGGAAGGAAGAGATCGTCTACCATGCGGGCGAGGGGCCCGACCCGCGCGAGGCGTTCGTCCGCTGGCTGCTGGCGCCTGCGAACCCGTGGTTTGCGCGCAACGCCGTTAACCGGGTGTGGAGCCGGCTGCTCGGTCGCGGCATCGTTCACGAACCCGACGATTTCCGGCCCGGCAATCCGCCGTCCCACCCGGAACTGTTGGAATACCTCGCTGCGGAGCTGGTGAAGTCCCGCTACGACCTGAAACACATCTACCGCCTCATCCTGAATTCGCAGGTCTACCAGCTTTCGCCGGTTTCGATGGGCGGAGCGCCGGCGCAGTTCGCCAGCTACCCGGTGCGGCGGCTCGATGCCGAGGTCCTGATCGACGCGGTGTGCCGGGTCACAGGCACCGGCGAAGAGTATTGGAGCCCGATCCCCGAGCCGTTCACCTACCTGCCGGAGAACCAGCGCTCGATAGCGGTGGCCGACGGCAGCATCACCAGTTCGTTCCTCGAGATGTTCGGGCGGCCCCCGCGCGACACCGGCCTCGAATCGGAGCGCAACAACGCAATCACCGCGGAACAGCGCCTGCACCTGCTCAATTCCAGCCACATCCAGTTGAAGATCCAGCAGAGCACCGCCCTGCGCGACGTCGTGCAAAGTGGCCGCGGCCGCGCCCCGATAGACCGCCTGTATCTGACGATCCTGTCGCGCTACCCGACCGATCAGGAAGCGCAGACGGCTTCGGCGTATTTCCAGGGTGTTACCGGCAGTAAATGGCCGGCGGTGGTGGACCTGGTTTGGGCGCTGATCAACAGCGCCGAATTCCTGTACCGGCATTAGGGGCGAAATCATGGGCGAACTGAACTTTTCGAGGCGGGAGGCGCTGCGGTTGCTGGGCGCGGGCAGCCTGGCGGCATCCGCGCCTGCCGGCGCGGGCGGCGGGCGCCAGCGCCAAAGCCGTGATCCAGATCTGGATGTGGGGCGGGCCGTCGCACCTGGACACTTTCGATCCGAAACCCGAGGCGGGCTACGACTACTACGGCGCCTTCTCCAAGCCCATTGCCGCCAAGGGCGGCGCGCGCATCAACGAACTGCTGCCCATGCTGGCCGAACAGGGCGACAAGTTCTCCATCATCCGCAGCATGACCCACGGAATCAACGCCCACGAAACGGCCTCCTACGCCGTGCAGACCGGGCGCAACCCGGGAGACCGGCTGAATTATCCGTGCGCCGGGGCGGTGGTTTCGGTCTTCCGCGGCGGCGACGCGGCGCGCGGGCTGATTCCACCCTACATTGTGCTGACGCAGCCGCAGGGCCGTTTCTCGGAGAACGGCTTCCTGGGGGAAAGATACCGGCCCTTCGCCACCGGCGGCGATCCGGCGCAGGCGCGCTTCGCGGTGGAGGGAGTGGTAGCGCAGGGGGTCACCGACCAGCGGCAGCAGCAGCGCCGCGAACTGCTTCACCGGCTGAACACCCTGGCCCAGGCCCTGCCCGGCAACAGCGAACTGCAATCGCTGGCCGAAGCCGAGGAGCAGGCGTACGAGCTGATCCTGGGCAGCGCGGGCAAGGTCTTCGATCTGGCCGAGGAGAAGGACGCCGTCCGCGACGCCTACGGCAGAAACACCTTCGGTCAATCCTGCCTGGCGGCGCGCCGGCTGGTGGAGCGGGGCGTGCCCTACGTGACCATCAACTACCAGGGCTGGGATACCCACCGCCAGAACTTCCAGACCATGCGGCAGAAGCTGCCGCAGATGGACCGCGGCATGGCCACGCTGTTCAAGGACCTGGAGGAGCGCGGGCTGTTCGATAGCACGGTGGTGTGGTGGAGCGGCGAGTTCGGCCGGACCCCGAAGGTGCTGTGGGAGGCGCCCTGGAACGGCGGCCGCAACCACTGGGGAGACTGCTTTTGCGCCGTGGTGGCGGGCGGCGGCTTCAGCGGCGGCCGCGTGGTGGGGGAGTCGGACGCGCGCGGCGAGCAGGTCAAGGACCGGCCGGTCGCGCCCGCGGATCTGCTGGCCGGCATCTACGCGCAATTGGGTATCGATCCGCAGAGCAGAATTCCGAATCCGATGGGCCTGGATGTAAAGGTTGCGGCCGGAATGCCGATCAAGGAGTTGGTGTGAAGACGGCCATCGTTTGGTTGGTTGCGGTTGCGGCGGCCCTGGCCCAGAACGTGCCGCACCTCGGGTACGCTTTACCTGCCGGCGGGCAGCGGGGCGCCACCGTGGAGGTGAAGCTGGGCGGCCAATTCCTGGCCAATGCCGCCCGGGTCCTGGTGAGCGGCGGCGGCGTGGAAGCTGCTGCGGGCGAATACGCGCGGCCGATGAACCCCATGCAGGCGACGCAACTACGCGAGCGCATGCAGGAACTTCAAAAGCTGCCCGCAAGCGACGCCGTACGCAAGGAAATGGTGGAGATCCGGGGCAAGTTGCTGCTGTTCAGCCGCGCCCGCCAGACCAGCCCGGTTCTGTCGGAAACCCTGATTGTCAGATTCTCGATCGCGCCGGACGCGCAACCCGGGCCGCGCGAACTGCGGGTGCTCACGCCCCAGGGCCTCTCCAATGCGCTGCTCTTCACGGTGGGCGATCTGCCCGAAGTCGCGGAAACCGAGAAGGTGGAGGTCGGGGGCGGCAACCTGCCCAACCAGGTTCGCATCGTCGAACCGGCCACCGACATGGAGATCGCCCTGCCGGCGGTGGTGAATGGCCGCATCAAGCCGCGCGTGGGAAGTCTTCAGCAACAGTCGCGCCAGGCTCCGTTTACGCCGGGAAGCCGGACCGTTACCGCTTCCGCCTTCGGCAGGGCGAGGACCTGGTGGCGCAGGTTAGCGCGCGCGAGCTGATGCCGTATCTTGCCGATGCGGTGCCCGGCTGGTTTCAGGCAGTGCTCACGCTCTTCGATTCCGGTGGAAAAGAAGTGGCCTTCAACGACGACTTCCGCTTCCATCCCGACCCGCTGCTGCACTACAAAGCCCCCAAAGACGGCGAGTACATGCTGGAAATCCGCGACGCGCTCTACCGCGGCCGTGAAGATTTCGTTTACCGCATTCGAATGGGCGAGTTGCCTCTGGCCACCAGCGTCTTCCCCCTGGGCGGACGTTCCGGAGCCCGGACCGCGGTGACGCTTTCCGGCTGGAATCTCAGTTCGAAAAAGTTGGTAGTGGACGCCGCCAAAGAGAGCCATGTGGCCGGACTGCCGTTTGCCGTGAGTAGCCTGCCGGAAGCGATGGAGAAGGAGCCGAACGATTCCCGTGCACGGGCGGCGCGGGTCAGGCTGCCGGTAGTCGTGAACGGCCGGATCGGCGGCCCGGGGGATATGGACACCTTCGCATTCGAAGGGCGCGCCGGGCAGGAAATCGTGGCCGAGGTGACCGCGCACCGCCTCGGGTCGCCGCTCGATTCGGTTCTGACTCTGACCGATGCGTCAGGCAAACAACTGGCCCTGAACGACGACTGCGACGATCCGGGCGCGGGCCTTGAAACCCACCACGCCGATTCCCGCATTCTGATCGGGCTGGCCGCAAAGGGAACATACTTCGTATCGCTGCGCGACGCGCAGCAAAAGAGCGGCGACGAATACGCCTACCGCCTGCGTATCGGCCCGCCGCAGCCAGATTTCGAACTGCTTGCCGCCCCTTCCGCCATCAGCGCCGGCGCCGGCATGACCGTGCCTGTGACGGTGCAGGCGGTGCGCCGGGATGGATTCGCGGGGGAAATTGAAGTAGCGCTGAAGGACGCACCTCCAGGGTTCGTTCTTTCGGGCGGTGTGATCCCGGCCGGGAAGGACCGCGCGCAGATGACATTGACCCTGCCGGTCCAGGCGCCGCCGCAGCCGGTGAGTCTCAAGCTCGAAGCGCGGGCAATTGTGGACGGGCGCGAGGTCCGGCACGCCGTCGTTCCGGCCGACAAAATGATGCAGGCATTTGCCTACCTGCACATGGTGCCTGCCCAGGATCTCAAAGTTGCCGTGCGCCGCGCTCCCGCCCTGCGCATCCCCATCCGCATCACTTCCGGAGATTCCGTGCGCATCCCCGTGGGCGGGACCGCCGCCGTGCGCGTGCAAATTCCGCTTCCGCCCAACGGCCAGATCGCCGGCCTCAAGTTCGAGCTCAGCGATGCACCGGAGGGTGTCGCCATCCGCGAAACTACCCGGGCGGGCAACATGACAGAAATCGTGCTTACCTGTGACGCCAAGGCCAAACCGGGCGCGAGCGGGAACCTGGTCCTCACCGTTTCGGGCGAGCGTGCCACCAACCGCCAGCGTATCCCGATGGGGGTGACGCCCGCCGTGGCGCTCATAGTGGTGCCCTAGTCCGGAAGCGTGACTTCAAGCGCCAGCAGAGCCGCCGCGAACGTCTTTCCCTGGGCATCGGTCCGCAGCGAAACCGTGCCGCCGCCGCCGAGCGCCTCATGCAGCAGGAAATTCAGCGCGCCCAGGTTCGGCAACTCGAACCGTTCCACCTTTCCCCGCACCAGCGAGCCGAAGTGCACACGCACCCGCTCGGCCGTAACCTGTTCTATTAATACGGGATAATGGCGCTGGTCGAAAGCGATCACGCCGATATTGCAGGTGTCGCCCTTGTCGCCCGAGCGCGTGTGGGCGATGCGGGACAGCGGAACCGTCATGGGTGCATTGTAAACCCGCCGTGATCTCTACAAATTTGATAGACTATGCGGTGATGCCGATGTTGCTGGGTTTCCTGATCGCTCTCGCCGTGGGCCTCACCGGTGTGGGCGCCGGGTCGATCACCGCGCCGGTGCTGATTCTGGCCTTCGCCGTTTCCCCTTCCGACAGTGTGGGCACGGCCCTGATCTTCGCCGCCATCATCAAACTCGCGGTCGCGCCCATGTACCTGATGAACCGGCAGGTAAGCCCGCGGGTTCTAACCAGGCTGTGTGCGGGCGGACTGCCCGGCGTGCTGGCCGGAGTGTGGCTGATCCGCGCCATGAACGTGCGCCACTACGAGAAGACGCTGTTCGTGGTGCTGGGCGCAACCATCGCCGTCATGGCGCTTTACAGCCTTTACCGCACCTTCCACAAGCAATCCGGAACGCCCCACAGCGACCGTCACGGCTGGCTGCCCCTTGTCGGCCTTGGCATCGGGACGGAAGTCGGATTTTCGTCGGCTGGCGCCGGCGCGCTCGGCTCCCTGTCGCTCATGAACCTCACGTCTCTTTCTCCGGCTCGGATCGTCGGCACGGACATGCTCTTCGGCTTGGTTCTCTCGCTCGTGGGCGGCGGGTTGAATCTTACCGGCGGGCACTTCGACGCGACTTTGCTGTGGAAGCTGATCGCCGGAGGCCTTCCCGGCGTGATGATCGGCGCCCGCCTTTCGGCGGTTTTGCCGGCGCGTCCGCTGAGGGTCGGCCTCTCCATGTGGCTGTGCGTTATCGGCGGCCAGCTCGCCTGGAAAGGCCTCTGGTAGAGCGTCTCAGTAAGGCATTCCAGGCAGCGGCGGCAGAACCGGCGTCAGCTTGCCCCAGCCCTGGGTCTGCGCCGTCTTCATGTCCTTCACCAACTGGTCAGGCAGCTTCTCGTTGAGTTTCGGGCGCTCCGGCTGCGTCGCCAGTGCCCAGGCAATCGCGGATACAGTCTTCGAAACCGTCTGCATCTCGTTATAGTCGATCTTGTCGGGGGTGTCCGACGGACGGTGATAGTCGACATGCAGCCCGGTGGTGAAGAACGCGATCGGAATGCCCATTTTGGCGAAATTGTAGTGGTCGCTGCGGTAGAAGATGCGCTGCCCGTTCGGTTGCGGCCCCAGGTTGTCGTGCGTGGCGTCGGGAGCGGTCACGTCGTAGAAGTGGTTCATGTTGAGCTTCTGGTAGCCGCCGTTCACCGTGTCGATTACGTTGCCCAGATCGGCGCTGCTGATATTCGGTCCGATCAGCAGCAGCTCCCCGGGGTTCACCAGTACGTGCTGCGTGTTGGAATCCACCGACGTGGGAGTCTTGGTGCGGCCGATCATGTCCATATTCAAATCGGCGACCACCTTGCTCAGATCCACCGGCGGAAACTCGGTAAAGTATTGAGAGCCCCAAAGCCCCTTTTCCTCGCCGCCCACCCACAGGAAGATTACCGACCGCTTGGGCCGGATACCCTTGGCCGCGCCTTCGGCATAAGCGTGAGCGATCCCGAGAAGTCCGGTGGACCCGGAGCCGTCGTCGTCGGCGCCGTTATTGATCGTATCGGTATCCGAAGCGGCTGCGGAGCTGAGGCCGATGTGGTCCAGGTGCGCTGTGATTACGACGTACTCGTTCTTGAGAACCGGGTCGCTGCCCTCCAGCATGGCAATGATATTCTGCGCGTGTCCCGGCTCGGACTTGAGGCCGATGCGAATGGCCATGTTCTTTCGCGAGTTCAGCGCGAACGAATCGAGCTTGGTGTTGTTGCCCGCCCCGTAAAAGACCTGCGAGCCGGAGAGCTTTTCGCCTTGGAACAGCGCGTTCACCACTTCGATTCCGGCCGTGACGGCCGGCGCCGAGGGGCAGGTCGGCGTCTGCTGGAACTTCAGCGGCGTAAACGCCGGACCGTTGGGTGAAGGTCCGCGCCCGGCTGCCGCAGCCGGATTGCCCATGGCGCTCAACTGCTGGAAGCTGGCCACATTGACCACGGCAAGGGCGCCGTTTTTCGCGGCGTACTGCTCCGGGGTGAAATAATCCTTGCAGGCTTCGCCCAGCGGGTTGGCCGGCGCCGCCGCTGCCGGCACTGCCGGTGCCGGGCCGGTGCTGCGCCTCCCGCCGCCGGGGCTACCGGCGTTGCCGCCGCGCCGCCGCCGCGGCCGCCCCGCCCTCCGGCGTTCTGCAGCGCGGCCACTTCCGCCGGAACTCCCGCCACTACGACGATCTTGCCTTTGACGTCCAACCCTTCATAAGGATTGACCTTGGTCTTGTTGAGTACGTAGCCGTTGCCCGCGAAAACCAGGTTCCCGGACACATCGAGCGTCTGCGTGAGGCTGCTGCCTCCGCGCCCGCCTGCCACCGTGGTCCAATCCTTGGTGTACTCGTAGGTGGTCGTCTGGGGTTCGGCATTCGCATTGCCGCCGCGCGCCCCTCCACCCTGTCCGCCCCCTCCGCCGCCAAAGCCGCGGCCGCCCCTACCCGCTGCGGGCGCGGTGAGAGTCAGCTTGGTTTCTTCGGGAACGATCTGCCGCGCCACCATCTCCATGGGCTGGAAATACGGCTGAAGCGGGCCGAGCGTGCCGGTCTTGCTGCCCATCGGTGTCAGTCCCCAGCCGGCAACCTGCGTGGCCACGTACAGCGACGCAATGTCATAGCCGCGCGAGGGCAGATTGCGCCCTTCGAGCTGGTCCGCGGCCAGGAAGTAAAGGTGAATTTTCAGTTCGTCTTCGGAGATGGCATCCGAGTTCCCATAGACCGGAGCCGGCGCGGCCTTGGAGGCGGTCTTGCCCCGGGCTCGGGAAGGAGACTGATCGGCGCGAACGGCCGAGAACACGGCGAGCGCAAGCGCGGAGGCCACGGCGAAGCTGGTAATTGTCTGACGCATTAAGACCTCTGACAAGGGGATCCGCTATGGTAGCGCGATTTCACGCGGCGCCGCTTGGACAGAGTCTTTAGGCCGGCTTACCCGCGGACGCCGATTCCACGATCGAAGGCCCGAGTACGCGCTGGGGCGAGTCTCCGACCCGCGACAGGTCAGACTGCTACAATAAGGTTATGGCGGTTACGCCATCCACTTCGCGGCCCGGCCTGTTTGGATCCGACTAGTTCCCTGCCCTGCCCGGACGGCGTGCGCCCTTCTCACGGCGCACAGGATCTTAACCCTCACATTCATTTTCAGGAGCACACAAAATGGGTAAGACCTTGGAACAGGTCCGCACGGATCTGCCCCACCTTGCCGGCAGCGTGCCGGGACCGCGCGCGCAGGCCATCGTCGCGCGCGACGCGGAGGTGGTTTCGCCTTCCTACACGCGCTGCTACCCGCTGGTGGCCGAGCGCGGCGAAGGCGCGATGGTTTACGACGTGGACGGCAACCGCTTTCTGGATTTCAACGCCGGGATTGCTGTCGTGGCGACCGGCCACTGTCATCCGAGAGTAGTGGAAGCGATTCAGAAACAGGCGGCCCGGCTGATCCACATGTCCGGGACCGATTTCTATTACGAGGAACTGGTGGCGCTGGCCGAAAAGCTGGCGGCGATCGCCCCGGGCGACGCGCCGAAGCGCGTTTCGTTCGGGAACTCGGGCGCGGAGGCCATCGAAGGCGCCATCAAGCTGGCCCGCTACGCCACGCGGCGCGACAAGCTCATCGCCTTTTACGGCGGCTTTCACGGGCGCACGATGGGGGCCCTTTCGCTGACGGCGCGGAAAGCCGTGCAGCGCGCCAATTTCGGCCCGCTGGTGCCGGGCGTGACCCACGCTCCGTACCCCTACTGCTACCGTTGCCCCTACGGCCAGGAACCCGAGACCTGCGCCGTCGAGTGCGTGAAGCACATCGAGGATACCTTGCTCAAGACCGTTTCACCGGCCGGCGAAACGGCCGCTATCGTGGTGGAACCGGTGCAGGGCGAGGGCGGCTACGTGGTTCCTCCGCGCAAATTCTTCGATGAACTGGCTCGTGTGGCCAAACAGAATGGTATTCTTCTGATTTTCGACGAGGTGCAGTCCGGAATGGGCCGGACCGGCCGGATGTGGGCGGCCGATCATTTCGACGCCGTGCCGGATATCCTGGCGATCGCCAAGGGAATCGCCAGCGGATTGCCGCTCGGGGCCACCGTGGCCCGCGCGGACCTGATGACCTGGCCGCCGGGCGCGCACGCTTCCACCTTCGGAGGCAACCCGGTCGCCTGCGCCGCCGCCCTCACCACCATCGCCCTGCTGGAACAGGAGCTGGTGGACAACGCGGCCCGCATGGGAACGCACCTCATGGAGCGGCTGCGCCAAATGCAGGAGCGCTTCCCGGTTGTGGGCGATGTGCGCGGGCTGGGGCTGATGATCGGCATCGAACTGGTGAAAGACCGCCAGACCAGGGTGAAAGCCTCCGGGCTGCGGGACCGGGTGCTCAACCTGGCCTTCGAACGGGGCCTGCTGGTGCTGGGGGCGGGAGACAACGTGATCCGGCTCTGCCCGCCGCTGGTCATTACCCGCGACCAGTGCGATTTTGCAGCGGATACACTCGAAGAGTGCCTGAAACTGGCGACAACGCAGGGATGAGAATACTCGACGTCGGCTGCGGGATTCACAAGCAGCCCGGTTCCATCGGAATCGACCGGAATCCCGCCAGCCGCGCCGACGTGCTCGCCGACCTCGATCGTTTCCCCTATCCCTTCCGCGACTCGTCCTTCGACCGCCTCACCGCCATTCACGTCATCGAACACGTGAACGACGTGATCCGCACCATGGAGGAGTTTCACCGCCTGGTTCGCAACAGCGGCACCGTTCGCCTCGAAACCCCTCACTATACCGACTTCAGTTCTTTCTGCGACCCCACCCACAAAAGCCACCTCACCAGTTTCAGCTTCCGCTATTTCGGCGAGAAGCACGGCGGCTTCGGCTATTATTCCCCCGTGCGGTTTCGTGAGATTTCCGTGCGCGTGAAGCTACTGGCCCTGTGGCGGTGGCTGGGCTTCGAGTTTCTGGTCAACCGCTTCCCGCGATACCGCCGGTTCTGGGAATACTATCTGTGTTACGTGGTGCGGGGCAAAGTGATGGAATTCGAATTCGAAGTGCTCAAATGATCGGACTGCTCTACCGGCTGGGCGATGCGTTGCGCAAACGCAGCCTGCGCAAAAATCACGGCCGCATGGGCGAGGACATCGCCCACCGCCATCTCCGCAAACAAGGCTGCACCGTGGTTGCCCGCAACTATCGCACACGCGCCGGGTCGGGCGAGATCGATATCGTCGCCTGGCACCGCGGAACGCTCGCCTTCGTCGAAGTGAAGACGCGCATTACCACCGAGTTCGGTGAGCCCGAGCGCGCCGTGGACGATGAGAAGCGCGAACACCTCCGGCGCGCGGCCCGCGACTACGCCCGCCGCGCCGGCGTCGAATGGCAGCAAACCCGATTCGACATTGTCAGCGTGGTACTCGAGCCCCATCGGCGGGTGGAGTGGGTCCGGGACGCGTTCCGCTAGCCACCGCGTCCCGTCCCGTCCGTTTCAGGCCGCGCCGCGGCGCTGCCCGCCGTGCACCCCTTCGGCAAATTCCTCGATCATCTTCCGGTTGAACGCCGGAATATCCGCCGGTTTCCGGCTGGTGACCAGTCCGCGATCCACCACCACTTCCTCGTCCACCCACTCGGCGCCGGCGTTCTTGAAGGTCCGACTGAAGCGACGGCCAGGAGGTAATCCGGCGGCCGCTCGCCACCCCCGCGTCGATCAGCGTCCACGGACCGTGGCAGATCGCCGCCACCGGCTTTCCGGCGTCGAAGAACTCGCGCACGAACTTCATGACGTGCTCGTTGCGGCGCAGTTTGTCGGGATTCATCACGCCGCCGGGCAGCAGCAGCGCGTCGTAGTCGCCCGCACGGGCTTCGGAAACAGGCCGGTCCACCGGGAATTCGTCGCCCCAGTGGTCGTGCTGCCAGCCCTTGACCTTGCCGCTGACGGGGGAAATGACTTCGGTTTTGGCGCCCGCCTGTTCCAGCGCCTGTTTGGGTTCGGTCATTTCAACCTGTTCGAACCCGTTTTCGACGAGAATTGCGATTTTATGATTGCCGAGTTGCTGAGCCATAGATTTTCCCTTCCTTCTTTGGATGCCCCGGCCGTGGTGGCGTTGCCTGGGAACGTGGCTTACCGCCCGGAGTGGCAACCGCCCTTGGCGTGTTATACTGCAAGGGTCTTTCCTGTTCAAAAGATCCAGGGAAAAATTATGCCTAAGCTGAAGACTCACAAAGGTGCGTCCAAGCGGTTCAAAAAGACGGGCACGGGCTTGGTGGTTCGCAATCATGCCTTTGGCCGCCATATCCTGACCTCGAAGCCGCACAAACGCAAGAAGAAGTTGCACCAGAGCGTGGTCGCCGACAAGGCCGACCAGCCGGTGTTGAAGCGCATGCTCCCTTACGTTCGGGAGTGAGCGTCGATTGTGCGGACGGTGCGCGTGGCACGTGCCCGGTTCCGCCAATTATAATAAGCCAATATTAAGGAGAAAACGTGCCTAGAGTAAAACGTGGGACTCATCGCCGGGCCTCGCGGAAGAAGACGCTCGCGCCGCGTCCGGCTATTTTCTGACCAAAAGCAAACTGTACCGTGCCGCCAGGAGGCCGTCGAACGCGGACTGAAATTCGCCTATGTCGGCCGCAAGAGCAAGAAACGCGATTACCGTTGCTCTGGATCGTGCGCATCAACGCTTCCTGCCGGGCAGCCGGTATTGCCTACAGCAAGTTCATTCTGCGGTTGAAGGCCGCGGGCATCGATCTGAACCGCAAGTCCTGGCCGATATCGCGCTTCACGATGACGCCGCCTTCCGAATCTGGCAACTGGATCGGCTTCGGCCGAAGGAGTCGGCCGCTCCTGGAGAAAGCATGAGCCCCGCCGAACAGGAAAACGATTCTCTCAGCACCCTGGAAGAGCGCATCCAGCGCGCCGTGCAGTCGATGTCGAAACTGCGCCAGGAGCGGGACGCCGCCGTGGAGGAAGCAGCCGAAGCCAAAGCCGAAGCGGCCGTCTGGCCGAGGAAGTCACAGACTCTGCAGGCCGAACGCAAGCAGGTCCGCAGCCGCATTGAGAAGCTGCTGGGCCAGATCGATCAGCTCAGCGCCTCCTAAGACGGCGCTCTCGTCTCCGCGGGCAGTTTTCGCATGGAAGGCATGCACTCCCGAAACAACCCGTCCGCAAGTCACCATCCTCAGCCGGCCGTACACGCTGCTGGCCAGCGGCGATCCGCGAGAAGTCGAAGAGGTGGCCGCGGAGGTGGACGACCTCATGCTCTCCATCGCCTCCAAATCGCCGAACGCCGATTCCACGCGCATCGCCGTGCTGGCCTGCCTGCACCTGGCCGATAAGCTCCGCACGCTCGAACGCGACCTCAATCAGCTCAAGGAGCGGGTAGACAAGAAATCGGAGCAGTTCGCCGGCATGCTCGAAGAATTGCTGTCGTCTGCCGGCGAGGGTACCCCCGATATCCGTCCGGGAGAAACCGCCGAATGACGCGCGGCCTGATTCTCCTCGTGCCGGCGGTCGGCATCGCGCTCACAGCGGCCACCGCGTATCAGAACGAAATCCAGGAGTGGCGGCGGAACCGGGAGGCGACCCTCAAATCTGACATGGGCTGGCTGTCGGTAGCCGGACTTTTTTGGCTGCATGAAGGTCCCAACCGCTTCGGCACGGATTCGGCGAACGACATCGTGCTCCCGGATGGACTGGCCCGCGCCGGAAGCTTCGACCTGCGCAACGGCAAGGTGACAACTACAGCCGGCGGCAAGACGCGCGAGATCGCCCACGACTCCGACGACTTTTTCGCCGACGGCCGCCTCAAGCTGTTCGCGATCAAACGGGGCGACCGCTACGGCATCCGGTTGCGCGACCCCGAAAGCCGCTACCGCACGCAATTTCGCGGCATCGATTATTATCCGGCCGACGAAGCCTACCGCGTCACCGCCCAATTCGTACCCGAGCCCCGCAAAATTCCGATCCTCAACGTCCTCGGGCAAACCGAGGATTCCGACTGCCCCGGCTATGTAGAGTTCCGCCTCCGCGGCAAACGGCTGCGCCTGTACCCGATCATCGAATCCCCCGGTGACAGGCAGTTGTTCTACATCTTCCGCGACCAGACGTCCGGCAAGGAAACCTATGGGGCGGGCCGCTTCCTTTATTCGGACATGCCGAAGGACGGCAAGGTCACCCTCGATTTCAACAAGGCATACAATCCGCCTTGCGCCTTCACACCGTACGCCACCTGCCCGCTGCCGCCCAAGTCCAACCGTCTGGCAGTCCGTATCGAAGCGGGCGAAAAAACCTACCACTTCGATTAGCTGGCGGAAGCGTCAAACCACGGGACCTATGCAGACCGACCCCAGCCTCACGCGCGGCGACTGTCCTCGAATGCCAGGTGCGTGTTGCCGGTGGCGGGATCGGTCAGCAGCACAGGGCAAACGCCAAACGCGGCGCCCAGATGTTCTTCGGTGAGCACGTCCCGCGTCTTGCCATCGGCAAGGATCCGGCCCTCGTGGAGAAGAAGCAGGCGATCGGAAAACTGTGCGGCCAGGTTCAAGTCGTGCACCACGCCTACGACGACGACATCCTTTTGCGATGCGAAGACTCGTACTTTCTTCATGAAATCGATCTGGCGGCGAATATCGAGGAAAGTCAGTGGTTCATCCAGGAAGAGGATGCGGGTGGCGCCCTCGAGCGGGCGCCAGATCTGCGCCAGGACGCGCGCAAACTGTACCCGCTGCTTCTCGCCACCGCTGGGCGTACCGTAGCTTCGATCGGCCATATCGGTCACATCGAAGAAGCGCATCACCTCCTCGCAAACGTGAAGGTCGCTTGCGCCCGGGCGCGCCGTGAAATGTGGATAGCGCCCCATCAGGACCAGCTCGCGCACCGGTAAAGAGAATGCGACCTCGACCGCCTGCGACAGCACGGCCCGGCAGAGTGCCAGGTCGCGCTCCTTCCGGTGCGCAATGTCCTGGCCGTCATAGAGGACATGCCCTTCGGCGGGTCGCAGCAGCCGCGCCAGCAGACGGATAAGCGTGGATTTGCCGGCACCATTGGGGCCGATAATCAGGTGCAGACGTCCAGGCGCAAAACTGACGGAGACCCGCTCGATCAGCGCGCGGCGCCCCGCTCGGAACAGGAGATTCGTGGCGGTCAGCATGACTCAGGACAGGTAATCCCGGCTGTGAAGCAGAGAAAGGAACACGGGCACGCCGACGACCGCAGTGACGATCCCGATCGGCAGTTCGGCGGGACGCAGCGATACGCGCGCGATGAGATCGGCGACGCTCAGAAGTTAGCCGCCCAGGAACGCACTCCCGAGAATGAGGAATCGATTGTCGGGACCGCGAACGATCCGTAGGATATGAGGGACGATCAGCCCGACGAAGCTGATCACACCTGTGAATGCCGTCGCCACCGCCACCATCAGGACGTTGATCGTGAGGACCGTCCACTTCAGCCGCCGGACGTTGACTCCGAGCGCGGTGGCCTCGTCTTCGCCGATCATCAGGGCATTCAGCGGCTTCGCAAGCACAATTGCCGGCGCGAGTCCCGCGATGGTAGCCATGCCGACGGCGAGCACCGAATTCCAGTCGGCGCCGGAGAGAGTGCCGAGATTCCAATAGATGATGGAGCGGGCGGCCGGGTCGCGGGCCACATAGGACAGAAACCCGATGCCGCTCATGAAAAGCGCGTTGATTGCCAGCCCCGTCAGCAGGAGACGAAGTATGGAGCTGCGGCCTTCGTTCCTGGTTTGCGCGAGCGCGAAAACCGCATACGTTGAGAGCACGCCGCCGGCACACGCGGTGAGAGGCAGAGTCCAGCCGCCGAGATTGACCTTCAGGAGCGCGCCGAATACGTAAAAGAGGGCCGCTCCAAAAGCCGCGCCGCTCGAAGTGCCCACCAGGCCAGGTTCGACAATTGGATTCCGAAACAGCGCCTGCATCAGCGTGCCGCCGACCCCGAGGCACGCCCCCACCAGCAGGCAAAGGATGGCGCGCGGGACGCGCAACTCGATGAAGATCCTCTGCTCCAGCGCCGAGGTCGGTCCGGCCCGATAGCTTGCCCCAGGCGGCGGACGCCATCTCATGCGTGGAGAAGTCCATCGCCCCGTAACGGATGGACGCGATGGCCGTCGCGACCATCAACAGGAACAACAGCGCCAGACACCAGCGATCCGACCAGCGCGCCTTCATTGATGGATGAGCTTCGCCAGTTCGATGATGCTCTCTCCAGTCTGCGGACCGAAGTACATCAGCTCATGTTCGGGCACGCGATAGATCCGGTTGTGTCTGGCGGCATCGGTTTGGGCGACCCCCGGCAGCGTCTTTGCCTGTTCCACAGACCCCACACGGTCGAAGCCGTATTCGGTCACGAGGATAATCTCGGGATTGCTCTTGGCGAGGATCTCGGGCGAGGCCATCCGCTGCATCCCGCTCTGCTGGATCGCCATCTGCCCGCCGGCCAGTTCCACCATCTTGCCCGCGGTGCTCGCATCTCCCCCGCCGCCGTTGCCGACGAGGAGGTAGACATTCGAGGCGCGTCCGAAATGAATGACGGCGACCCGCGGGGTGGTGTGATAGTTTTTCACTGCGGCCGCGGCGGCCGCCATTTCGCGGTCCATCTGAGCGCACAGTTCGCCGGCCCGCTTCTCCCGATGGAAGAAAGCGCCAATTTCGCGGAGCAGCGCCTGCGTCCCCGCGACCGAATCGTTTTTCGCCTGAAAGGTCTTCATGGGGACGTGGAGGGCCTCGAGTTGGCGAACGACGTTATCGGGGCCGATGTTGTTGTCGTGAACGATGAGGGTGGGATGCAGCGAGAGAATGCCTTCGGCGCTGAGGGCGCGGTGATATCCGACCGTGGGAAGCTGCTTGATCTGCGGAGGATAGGTGCTCGAGTAATCGACGCCAAACCAGATTCGCCTGCGCGCCCAGCGCATAGATCATCTCACTGTAGGCTTGGCCAATGCAGACAATGCGTTGGGGCGCCACCGCATCGCCAGCATGCGCATTGAAGCGGCCGCAGGCCGACAGAAGGCAGAGCAGGGCGCAGGGCGCGACGAGCTGGAGCCGATTCATGTGAACTATCAGCATACAAGACCTGGAGCGAACAAGGCCGGACGGCCGGTTTCGGAGGGGCTGCTGGCACCCCAACCGCGTGGGTTGGAACTGCCGGAGTATGGTGACGAAACGTCAGCGGTTGATTGGAACTTTCCTGAATCTTCTATAGAGGCCCAGTGAGCCAAATCCGGCGAGGAAAAAGGCCAGTGTTCCCGGTTCCGGGACGGACTCGATGCTGCCCGTGTACAGGACTCCGAAGCTCTGCCCACCCAATTGCCAGACGTCGATGCGCAGGGTGTGGGTACCCGACGAGAGGCCGGACAGATCCACGAAGCCGCCGTTGACCGGTTCGCAACTGATCGGACCAGGCGCGCAGTGGTTCACGGTGGCGCCGGTATTGGCGGCGAATAGCGACACCGGTGGTGGCGGATTGTCCACGAGATACACGGCGGCGGTGTCATCGGCCCACACCGTCAGTCCGCCGGCGTTGACCGCGTTCGGCAAGGCGAAGGAGATGAAGAAACTGGCCGTTGGAACGGGATCGAGCGCGCCGAAAGTGCCCGCGTTCTGCACCACGACACCTCCAACACCGGAGTTGGTAAACGAGACCCACTGTGCGCCGCCAATTGACGGCTGCCACGCCTGTTCCGGCGCAATCGTCACGTTCGGCACTCCGGGACCGTTCACGCTGTTCCATTGCGTCAGGCCCGTCGGGTCGCCACCACTCACAAATGTCACCGTGCTGCCGAGGAGCAGGACCGGCAAGCAGGTAAGGAGCAGTAACAGTCTCAAATAGTGAGTCATGGAAGTGTTTTTGTTGCCCCGCGGTTTACGGAGCGTTTGATGATAGACCGATCTGACGGCAAGTACAAAGGGGTGTTCGTGGTCTTCCGCACATTTGGACGCGGCGACCGCTAAGTACAGTCCCAATACGGGCGAATCGTACTCCCCCGTTTCCCATCCGGTACTACACGGATGGCGTCAAGCTGAAGCCGGGGGAAGCGCCCCCGCGGTTTTCAAAACCGAATCCTGTTGGCGCACGTACTCATCTATGAAGCAGGTAAGATGAAAGTACTGAAGTAGTTGGGGAGTCCGGCGTGAAATACGCGCTGATTTTTTTTACGACATTACTGGTGGCTGCTGGGGCCGATCTCGATCAGGCGCGAAAGCTCTACAACCGCACCGATTTCGACGGCAGTCTAAAAATCCTGGAGGCGGTCCATGAAAAGACTCCGGAAGTGAACCTGTGGATCGGCAGGAATCTCTACATGCTGGGCGAGTACAAGAAGGCCACCGAGGTTCTTCAGAAAGCCGTGGCGGGCGCTCCGGCGAGTTCCGATGCTTACCTTTGGCTCGGCCGCGCCTGGGGACGCCGGGCCGAAACCTCCAGCGTCCTGACCGCTCCCGGACATGCGTCGAAGGCGCGCCAGAATTTCGAGAAAGCGGTTCAACTCGGCCCCCGCAACCTGGAGGCAATGAGCGACTTGTTCGAGTATTACCTCGAGGCGCCCGGCTTCCTGGGAGGCGGCTTCGACAAGGCTCAGGCGCTGGCGTCCAGGATGGCGCAAATCGACCCCGCCGAGGGGTACTGGGCGCAGGCCAAACTCGACGAGGACCGCAAGGAGTTTTCGACCGCCGAGGAACACCTCCGCCGGGCGGTCGAAGCGTCGCCGCAGCAGGTGGGTCGCATTTTCGACCTGGCGCGCTTCTTCATGAAGCGGGGCCGTTACCAGGAAGCCGGGCAAAGCATAGCCAAGGCCGAAAAAATCGCTCCCGACGCACCCCGCCTGCTGTTTATCAAGGCCGATTTCTACATACAACAGCATACAAATCTGGAAACTGCACGCGAATTGCTCAAGCGATACTTGAGTTCTACGTTGACTCCCGACGACCCGCCCCGGTCTGCCGCCGAGAAGCTTCTGCGCCAGGCACAGGGCGGCTAACGCGTGTTCCTTGCCGAATCGCTCCGTTTCAGCGCCCAAGCCCTGACGGCTAACCCTGTCCGGTCGATGCTGACGGGCCTCGGCATGGTGATTGGCACCGCCTCGGTGATCCTGGTGGTCACCATTTCGCTCACGTCGCGGGATTACATTTTGGAGCAGGTGCAAGGAATCGGCTCCAACATCATCTTCGCTTACTACGTCTCTGCCGGACCGGACTCCGCCGCCGCCGCGGCGGACTACGTCAAGATGGCGGACGTGGAAGCGGTGCGTCGCGAACTGAGTTCGGACATCGTGGCCGCGACCGGCGTGATGTCCAACTTCGACCGGATTCTGATCGCCGGCAAAGAGCAGGACGTGAAGGTCATCGGCACCGACGAGCACTATCAGCCGGTGCGCAACATCATCACCGGATCGGGCCGCTTTCTGGACCAGGGGGACATCACGCTGCGGCACCACGTGGCCCTGCTTACCGATCTACTGGCGCAGAAGATGTTCGGCGGCCGGGCCGCGGCGCTGAACCAGGTCATCCGCCTCTACGGACTCCAGTTCACCGTCATCGGCACGTTTCGCGAAAAAGTGGAGACGTTCGGCCAGTCCGAAGTGGAGCGCGACACGATCCTGATCCCTATCACCGTGCTCCGCTACTTCACGCCTGTGGAGCGTATCGACCCGATGTACGTGCAGGTTCGTTCGCCGCTCGAAGTGGAGCGAGTGGCCTCGCGCGTAAAGGACATCCTGAGCGCGCGCCACCGAGCCGGGGCCAGCTACCGGGTGGAAACTCTGACCGCCATCCTGAACGCGGCCAAGAACATCTCGCTGATTCTTTCGCTGGTGCTGGTGCTGGTTTCTGCCATCACGCTGGTGATTTCAGGCATCGGCATCATGAACATCATGCTGGTGACGGTGACGGAGCGGACGCGCGAGATCGGCGTGCGGCTGGCCGTCGGGGCGTCCGCGCGAACGGTGCTCCTTCAGTTCCTGACCGAGGCGATCCTGATCAGCCTGACCGGCGGACTCCTCGGAATTCTGGTGGGCGTTTCCATTCCGCTGAGCGTGCAACTGTTCGCCGATATCCGCATTCCGATATCCCCGGTGGCCGTCGTGGTCGCCTTCGGAGTCTCGTGCGCGGTGGGACTGGTGTTCGGTATTCTTCCGGCAAATCGAGCCGCACGCCTCAACCCCACCGAAGCGCTGCGGTATGAGTAGCCGCTAGGCGCGCATCTTGTTGACGATCGCCTGCTGCGTGTCATTCATCTTTTGGAGCACGCTGGACAGCATTTCCGTCAGTTGCCTGTATCGCGGGTCCGCGGCCGTTTGTTGGGTCCCCAGGCGGACCTTCTGCACCGCCGGCAGCAGCAGGCCGATCAGAATGGCGATGATAGCGATCACCACCAGTTCCTGCGGTTGGCCGCTCGGCAATGGACCCGGCACGTTGCCCGCTTCCGAGCGGATGTTGCTGAGATTGAACGGCGCGCTGGACGCGGCGAGTTTCCGGGCGATCCCTTCGGCCCACTGGCGTTGCGCCGGCGAAAGCTTTTCAAGGTAAGGATCCGTTTGCAGTTTTACCTGTGCGGGCGTCGCGGTCATCAGGTTCATCATGTTTCCCTCCGAGTGCGTTTCGTCTGGATAGTGTACCGCCCGCGGCCGGGCATTACACCGCATCCTGTCCGAATGCGCACAAAACTAGAAGGAGAACTTCGCGGCGAACCGGATCTGCCGTTCTCCGTTCGCGCCTGTAGTCTCGGTGTATCCGCCCAGCGCCCGCACCGTGCCATCCTGATTCAAAGACATGTTCGATACAATGGCGCCGGGATTTGAGAACTGAGGCGTATTCGTCACCCCGAACATCTCCATCCGGACCTGTAGCCTGAACCGTTCCGTCATTTGAAAGTTGCGGAACAGGCTGCCGTCCACGTTGAACACGCCGGGTCCGCGGAGGATATTGCGGCCGGTGCTGCCGAACCGCACGTCCGTGACCGACTTGAAGGCCAGTGGATCGAAGTAGGGCTGACCCACTCCATGGCCGCCGAGGATCTGAACGTCGGCCTTGATCTGATCGGCCGTCTGCGTGTTTGCGGGCGCGTTCACCGATGTGCCCGAACTGGCCACGTTGAACGGCGTGCCGCTCATCCGGCTCAGGATCCAGTTCACCTGCCATCCGCCGGCGATTACGGCCGCGATTCCGTGGTTGGCAAACTGATGCCTCGCGCCGAACGGCAACTCGACATTGCCGTAGAACTGAAGGTTATGGGTCCGGTCAAAGCCGGCGACGGCCCGGTTCCGATAGAGCATCGGAACCCAGTTCCAGGTCAGGCCCGAATCCGTGTCGTCACCCCAGGAGATCGATTTCGAGAAGGTATACGAAACTCCCAGCATCGACGAGCCTACGCGCCGCGTCGCCTGAATCTGGAGCCCGTCATATTCGGTGGTGTCGAACGGCGTGTGATAGGTGATGTTGGAAATGCGCCCGAACTTGGGATAGAGGGCCCTCCCGCTGTTTCCGCCGCCCGGACCGCCGGCATTGATGTTCTGATTCACCGTCTGCCGCACGCCGCGGCTGCCCACGTAAGCGCCCTGAACATTGAGCCCCGCGCCGACATCGCGCTGCAAGGTGAAATTCCAGCTCTCGACGTAGCCGCGGTGGTACTCCTGCGGAAAGGTGGTCGTGCCTACCGCGAGCGGCAGCGGGAAGGTGGTGAGGCTCAGGTCCGGCCCGACTACGGCGGGGATGCCCGTGCGCAGCGTTCCGGCCGGCTGAAAGCTGGTTGCGCCGGAGTACTGCGTCGAGATGGTGGCCGGATAGTCGTCCCGAAGATAGCGGAACGAATCCGGGTCCACGCTGATGCCGGCGCCCACGCGCACCACCGTTTTGTCGTTCATGCGGTACGCGATGCCGAGGCGCGGCGCAAGCTGGCCCTTGCCGACATCGTATCCGCCGCGGGAGACAAGGTCGGTATTCGGATCGTAGCGTTCTCCCGCCCAATGATCGCGGCGCGGAGGCGGGTAGAACTCGTAGCGGATCCCGTAGTTCACCGTCAGTTTGCGGCTCACCTGCCAACTGTCGCGCGCGTACAGCGCGAACGAGGGCATGCGCACCGTAGCCGGGTTCAGATACTGCACGTCCTTCCCCATTGTGTAGGGCAGGCCCAGCAGGAAATCGGCCCAACTGTTGTACCCGGTGGTGGAAGCGCCGCCGTTCAACGTGGTCTCGCCGCCGTTGAAGTTGAAGCCGCCGCGCGGTCCGTTGGATGCCTGGGGCTGGAAATGATTGATGTCGTACTTGCTGTATTCGAAACCGAACCGCAACGAGTGCACCCCTCTGACGACGCCCAGGTTGGTGACCGCCACGTACTGCGGATCGCGGAACTGAAACGGGTTCGACACGTTCGGGTTTCCGATGTTCGAGAACGTGTTGAATGTGAAACGGGGATATCCGCTCTGCAGGTAATCCGGACCATTCGTCCCCGGAATTTTGAGGACATCCAGCCCGTAGTTCGTTCCGAGGTCGATATTCTGTGCGCTCATCGCCAGGCGCGTGTAGCCCACGTTGGCATCGAGCAGAACGGTCGGGGAGATGGCGTAGGTCCCGCCGATGCCCGCCGTCTGGATCAGCCCCGGCGCGCGCCCCGGCTGCCCGCCCCCGGTGGCATCCCCGCCCGCATCGCCAAGCGAAGGCGGGTCGAAGAATTCGTAGGGGGAGAAACTGTAGCGGCCGAACAACTGTAGCTTGACGGTCGGGTTGTAATTGACCTTGAAATCAACGTTGTCACGGAGCGCCGTGTAACGCCCCACCGCCAGGTAGTTATTGGGAAACACCGACTGATTCGGCATCGGGATGAGGTTCTGCATGTAGGTTGACGCCGGGTCCATCTGGTTGGTCGGAATGGAGTTATTGGGGAATGGCGTGCGCCCGGTCCCATTCGCGGCGCCGGTGCCAGGGTCGTAGATCGTCGTGCCCGTTCCGTTGAAGTTGCCCTGGCGCATCGCCGCGGTCGGAACGGTGCGCGACGCCGTCACGGCACGCCGGCGGGTGGTGCGCTCCCAATCGGCGAAGAAGAACAGCTTGTTCCTCCGGATCGGCCCGCCGATGGCGACGCCGAACTGATTCTGGAGGTCCTTGGGAGCGCGATTGGGATCTCCGGTGCAGGAATACAGGCAGTAGAAGTAGTTCCGTGCTTTCAATGCGCTGTTGTTGTGGTACTCCCAGGCCGCGCCGTGGAAATCGTTCGTTCCCGACTTGATGCTCACGTTCACCGCCGCCCCGCCCGCCATGCCCTGCTCGGCGTCGAAGCTGTTGGTCACCACGTTCACCGTCTCTACCGCCTCCACCGGAGGCACGTAGGCCACGATTCTCGGGAGCCACGGGTGGCTGATGGTCGCTCCATCCACCCTGGTGTTGTTGTTGGATTGGGGCATGCCGTTGGCCTGCGTCGCCATCGAGCGCTGCGGGTTGCCCGAATCCGAGTGGACCTCGCCGGGAGGCGTGAACCCGGGGAGGATCTTATAAAGTCCTTGAAAGTTCCGGCCCTGCGAGTTAATCAGCGGGAGGTCAACCACCTGGCTGGCCCGGATCACGTTGTTGATGTCCGCCCGATCGGTCTGCAACGTTACCGCCGCTGCGTTGACAGTCACACTCTCCTGGATCTGCGACACCGCCAGCGCCGAATCGACGCGCAGGGTCGTGTTCTGGGTGATGGCAACGTTCTCCACCGCACGCGTACTGAAGCCCGGCGCCGAGATTGTCACCTTATACGTGCCGGGCTGTAGATCGTTAAAGGAGTATCCGCCGCGCTCATCGGTCACGGCCGTTTTACCGATGCCGGTTCCAACGTTGAACGCTTCGACCTTCGCCTTCGGCACCACCCCCCCGCTTGCGTCCGTCACATTGCCCGTTAAAGATCCGTAGAGAGTCTGAGCAGCCGCTGGCGTCGCCAGGGCAAAGACACACATCGACACGAACAGGCTGAACGCCATCGCTCGAACAGACATAGTTCCCCCCTCCCGGCCGGAACAGGAGCTCTCGAGTTGGAAAAACCGACCAATCCCGGCAGGCAATTCAGCCGCTCCATGGAGCCGGAATTTCCTTTGGCCGCCGTTCCGGGTTGAACTAGTATATACGCACGTTCGCCGGCCTGGTGGCTCGAATTCAGGCGGACCCAAGATGCCGCTTTGCCTTATACTGAATAAGATCCGGAAGTCCCAAATTGAAATCTGTGTTATGCGAGAGTCGATAGTAGCGGATAGGACCTGATCCTCATGCAACGCCGAACATTTCTCAAACGAAGCGGTATGGCAGGCGGACTGTTGACCGCGTTGCCCCTCTCCCGAAGCTTCGGGGCACCAGCCGACGATGACTTTCCTCTATTGGACCTTCACGTTCACCTCACCGGAAATTTCACGATCGATCATGTGATGGAAATTTCCAAAAGGACCAACGTCCAGTTCGGCATCGTGGTGAACCCTGGCGGCGCCGTGAATGACGATGCGGGCCTGAGACGGTTCATCGAATCGCTCAAGCCCTACCCCGTCTACTGTGGTCTACAACCGATGACTCCTGGATGGAGCAGGAATTTTTCGCCCGAAACCATCAGGCAACTGGACTACGTTCTGATGGACGCCCAGACCATTCCTAACGGCAACCGCTACGGGGAGACGCTGCGAATCTGGAATTTCGACACCTATGTCGATGATCCGCAGAAGTTCATGGAAACCTACATGACTCATATTCTGGAGGTCATCAACAACGACGAACCGCTGAACATCTTCGGATGGCCCCTCTTCCTGCCGGTATGTATCGCGCCCGAGTACCATACGCTGTGGACCGAGGCGAGAATGCAGAAGATCATCGCGGCGCTGAAGAGGAAGAATCTCGCAGTCGAAATAAACGACCTCGCTCACACGCCGCATGAGAAGTTCATCAACATGGCGAAAGAGCAGGGACTGAAATTCACTTTCGGCTCGGATACGCGGGATCAGAAAGCCGGGCGTCTCGATTTCTGCAAATCGGTCGCCAGGAAATGCAGCCTGAAGAAGGACGACTTCTTCCTGCCTAAGAGAGTTCTGAACGGGGCCTAGCCCCTGCCGCTGCCTGGCGCATACGTGATTACGACGAAGCCGTCGTACACCGTGCAAGGGGAGTTCATGGTGCAGCGTCCCGTTGTCTTGAAGATCTGCACGATCGTGCCGTCCTTCTGGTAGCACCGCCACACATCGGGAATGCCCGAGTGCTCTCCCATCGGCTTGATGGTCCAGCCATGATCCACCAGGTGCCGCACAACAACCCGCCGGTCCAGCGCCGCGATCGCATGATTGGCGGTGTCGTTATCCGCGGTGAACCTCGTGCACCAACCTGACCGCTCATACCCGGCCAGGTTTCAGATTCCGCAGCTTTGATCCCGGCCGGTATTCACGCCGGCAGCCTCGGCCTTCCAATTTGTGAACCGGCGCAATTCGGCGAGATCGGCTGCCGCCGCCGGCGATTTGGCCGCACCCGCGGGAGCGGTCTGTGCGCGTAGCGGCCACACGGCCAGGCTGAGGAGGGCGGCGATCAGAAACGAACGCATCGGCAATCTGTCTCTATCATCGCGCGGCGGAAGGGCAACATGTGTGAACGGGCGGCACTCCCTCGGCGCACCGAAATGAGATACTGCAGTCTGGTTTTCGTCTGGTGAGTGAAATGCTACGGCTCTACGGACGAAGGTAATATCATGGTGAACTCGTTCAGCCGCGTTTTGTGCGGCCTTTTGGTATCCGGCTTTGCGCTCGCACAGGTGGACCGGCCAGGGCCGGCGAGCGATTTCGTTCTTCCGCACGGGCCCCTTCGCACCGGCGCCCACGGTGAATTCCGATGGGAGGACCGCCTCCTTCTGGCAACTTCTTCCGACGGACTTACCTTCACGCGGAGCAACAAAGTCATCACCGATCAAGCCGGCTACCCCAGCTTAGTCGCCGCCAACGATATCCTGTATCTGTATTTCCGCACGGCCGCTATCGAGGTCAGGGGAACACTCGCCGTCGGGATCTCTTCCGATCGGGGAAAGACCTGGGTGTTCAAACACGTCCGTATCAAGGACGGCGAGAAAACGCTGCGGCCCTATGCGGCCGATGTGCGCGTGCTCGAAGGTGGAACATTCCGGCTATGTTTCAAGGACAGAAGCCTTACTCCGAAGATAGACTGCGCGGACGGTACTGATGGCATACAGTTCACCGCATCGGGCACTATGTTCGAGCGCACCGGCCCGTACGGAAGTATCATGGAAGGCGCCCTCACCGTGCCTGCGGGTGACGCCTGGCACACGTATCTGCGTGACATAAATGGAGATTTCTTCGGAATTGTAAGGCATGGCATTTCCGCGGACGGAGAGAAGTTTGAATTTGGCACAAACCCCGAGCTCTTCCTTCCCGACGACTTCTGTTACCCGACAAGCGCGGTGAACCTCGGGGATGGCCGCAGCCGCTTTTATGGGACACCGTGTTCGACCGGCGGAATTCGTTCGATTTTGACTCGGGACGGCCTCCACTTCGACCTGGAACCCGGCGCGCGCCTGGCTCTCGAACCCAAGGTTGAGAGCGAGAAGGACCACGTCAAGGACCCCGCTGTCGTTCGCCTGGCCGACGGAAGTTATGTCATGGTGTATGTGGCCGGTACTCCATGACAGTGACGCCCTTGAAGATCCTCCCGGTGTTCCTCATCGCCTTCCCCGCTTTCCTTGCGAATGCGCAGAGCGCCACACTGCAACCGAAGTTCGAAGTGGCATCGGTGAAGCGGGCGGAGCGATGCCAGTTCGACACCTCCCTTGACCCTGGCGCGCTGGCGCTCAGAGGTGTGCCGCTCAGCGTGGTTCTGATGCAAGCCTTCCAGGTGAGGATGGACCAGATCGAGGGACCTTCGTGGCTGGCGACAGACTGCTTCGAGATCTCCGGCAAGATCCCCGAAGGTTCTACCAGGGAGCAACTTCCCGCCATGCTCCAGGCTCTGCTGGCCGAGAGGTTTAAGCTGCTCGCGCATGCGGAGAATCGGCCGCGTTCGAGCTATGGGCTCGTGCCCGATAAAGGCGGCCCGAAGTTGACGCCGGAGGATGCCAAAACAAATTTCATGGGCAAGCTTCCGCGAGGGTCGATCCTGTTCGGATTTGCCGGTCACGGCAGGCTCAAGGGTGTCATGACCATGGCTGCACTGGCCAGGTATTTGTCCAGCCGCGGGTACGGTCCCGTGACGGATCTTACCGGGCTCACTGGAACCTACCGGATCGATCTATCCTGGGCGCCGGATCCGGCTTTCGAACCACGGGCCCTTGACGCCGGCACTCCCGCCGCGGCCCCAAAGGACGACGGTCCCGCCGCGGCCGATGCCGACCTGTTCACAGCGCTGCGGGAGTCGCTCGGTTTGAAACTGGAGCGCCGCACCGTCCCCATCGAAATCGTCGTGGTCGAGCGCATCGAGCGGGTGCCGGCGGAGAACTGACCGGCGTCCTGGACGCTATGGCAGCACCCTGGCCGCATCCTTTTCGAGCGGAAGCGCGAAATAGATGTTGCACGTCGTCAGTTCAGGACCCGTCGGCCCCTGGCGTGAGTACCAGAGCGCGTCGAAACGAACCTTCAGGCTACCCGTGCCTGTCTTCCTGATGCTGACGAGCGCGTCGTAAACCGCCTGGCGGTCCGCGGTCGTCGCCTGCGCGGGGTTCTCCGGATAGTACATCGGCATCCTGAGAATCAGATACTCAGACCGGCATTGCGGTGCCCGAACCGGGACTGCCGTCTTCTTTACAGCTACCTCAAACACACCTGTGTCGAACCTCCACGCCCACTTATGTCGCATGTTCAGGTTTTGGAGATCGGCGCCGACGATGAAATCCTTCGCGCGCAGAACGGCAGTCCAGGCCGGTCCCGTTGCCCAGCACTTTCCGGAGGGCGCGAAGGCCAACGCGAAATACGCGCAAACGCACCAGAGGCGGCGCATGTCTCAGTCTAAATCCGCCGGACTTGGCAAACCAGGTCTGTTTAGCGTCTCGACAGCACAATCGCAACTGCCGCAACAGCCCCGGCGATGGAGCATAGAACGATCGTCGTGCGCCTCCCGAATCTGCCCGACAAATTCAGCAGCCCGGGTACCGGCGGCAGGAAGAGCCGTCACCGTTCGTACCCTGTCCGCGGCACGGCGCATCCTGCCAAATATCCGCATGAACACCACACCCATCGATCGACGCCGCACGCTGGCGCTCCTGGGTGGGGCCGCCGCCGGCACGCTGTTCTTTCCCTCACGGAACTCCGCGCAACAACCCGCACTCACGTGCGGAAATTCGACTCCCCAGGTCACCATCGGTCCCTATTTCGTGGAGGAGAAGCTGCTCCGCGGGCGCGGGCCTTTATCAGATCAATATCGTCGTGCCGACCGGCCTCTCCGGCGGCGATCACCCCCTTGTCGCGTCAGCCGGCGGCATCGGCAGCCAATCCGGCGCGCTGATCAAGGTGTCCGCTTCTTGAGAAATCGCACGGCCTTGTTGCGGGTGGCACTGCGCGGGTTGGCGGCCTGCCCGCGCACGAATTCGATGGCGCCATCCCGGTCCGCGATCGCCGGGAACATGCGATCCAGGGCCTGGATCGCGTGCCCGATGGCCACGTTCCGGCATTCGTCCGTCTCGTATTGAGCGCGCTCCACCCCGAGGATCGCCGCCGTGACGCGCCCCGCAAGCGCCGGTTTGGCCAGCGCGATCGTCGCCGCTCCGGCAATCGCCGTCGCCGCCGCGATCATCTGCGGGCCCGCGATAAAAGAGAGGTAGCGTCCGAGCAGGCGATCCACTTTCGCTTCGCCGTCCACGGCCGCCAGATTGGACACCACGCGCAGTGCATCCCAGGCAAGGAAACTGTTCTTCGATTCGAGCTGCATGGCGAAAAAATCGAAGCGCGGGTAGAGCGCCTGGGGCGAGGTCTCGCTCAACACGCGAAGCACCTTGGACGATCCGAAGCGCACCGGGGCGGTATCGGCGTGGAGGCCGTCGATCAGCGACGACAGGCGCCGCGGCTCGCGCCGCACGCGGGCGGCTACCACCTCGGGATCCGCCCCGGCCGTTCCCAGGTGCCGCCTTAGCCAGGCCGCTTCCGCAGCCGGAATTTCCATTTGCGGCTCCTTTCCTCTCAAAACTAGACCATCGCACGGGGATGTGCAAGCGGGACGCCGCACTCGGGTAGGATAGATTTTATAAGCCGCCTCATTCCCATTACGGCCCTGCTACTCGGCGCCGCCGCCGCGTACGCGCAGTCCGTAGATATCTTCTCCGAATTTCACCGCGTCGATCCTTACGGTGCGATGGTTGCTCCCGATCGCGCATTACTGCCGCGCGAAATCCTCTCGCCCGCCGTCGGGCGCAATGGGCACGCCACCTTTCACGTTGCGGTCTCGGTGCCGCAAGGGCAGAACTATCTGCTGTACGTGGTGACCAACCCGATCGACGCCTGCCGCATCTCGATGTACCGCGAGCACTTCGTCAAGACCGCGCAAGGCTGGATTCCCGACAAGCTCGTGGAACTCACGCGCCTGCCCGAATTCGGAGTAGTGCCCGATCCCGACGAACAGATCGAGGGCCAGACCGCCCGCCTGTATCTGCTCGATATCTGGATTCCCCCCGATGCGCATCCGGGCCGCTTCCGCCTGGAGGTGCAACTGAAGATGGGCGATTGGACCATCCGCCCGCTGGAGGTGCGGGTCGGGCAGGCGCTCTATCCGGATCTTCCGGCGAACCCGGGCGCCGTCCGGCTGCCCCCTCCCGACGCCGCCTCAGACGCCTTCGCCCTGCTGGCCCTGCGCGAATCCGCGCCCGCGCCGCTCGACACCGTGCGCGCCTTCATCTATCGCAACGGGCTTCAGGATGTGGCGCTCGACCGCTCGCTCGAGGGCAACCTGCTCACGCGGGCGCTGAACCTGTGGCGATTCAATTCCATGTTCACTCCGCGTCCCTGGGGCGCCGAGTGGTACCTCAAACTGCGCGATTACCTGTTGAACCGCTGACCGTTCACGGCCGCGGCGCCATCACCAGCCCGGCGGCGCCCACGATGCCCGATTTGTCCGCTACCTTCTGTTCCACCAGCGGGACATCCCGCCCCAGCAGCCCGCGCGACCGGCTCCACACCTGCTCCTGGAGCGGCACCAGCAGGTCCGCGCCTGCATCCGCCACCGGCCCGCCGATGATCATCACTTCCGGGTCGAAAATGTGCAGCAACCCGGCAATCGCCGCCGCCAGCCGCGAAATCGCGCGCGCCACAATTGATTCCGCCAGCGCATCGCCTTCGCGCGCGGCCTGGAAAATGGTGCGGCAGGTGGCAAGCTGCGGCTGTTCGCGAAACAGGCGCGTCAGCACTGATGCGCAGCCGCGATGCACCGCCGACCAGGCTTCCCCTTCCATCGCGCGTGCCGAAAAGGCGGTCTCGAGGCACCCCCGGTTGCCGCACACGCACATGGGACCATCGGGCTCCACCGTCAGGTGTCCCAACTGGCCCGCCATGCCGCGATGGCCGCGCAGCAGGCGGCCGTTCACCACCACTGCCCCACCCACACCGGTTCCCAGCGTGAGCATGGCGACGTTCTCGTGCCCGTGTGCCGCGCCCCATACCAGTTCGGCGGCCATGGCCACGCGCGCGTCATTATCGGCAAACACCGGAACGTCCAGCGGCAGCCCCACCAGGTCGCTGAGCCGCAACCCTTCCAGGTAATGCAGCATGCCCGGCAGAATTTCCACGCAGGTGCTGTCCGGGTTGATCACACCCTTGCACCCGACGCCTACGCCGGCCGGCAGTTCCGTGGCTTCCATGAGCCAGCGGATCGCGTCCTGCAGCGCCGGCGCAAACAATTCCAGATCCGTCGGCGTTGGAATCGATCGCGAAGCGAGAATCGCCCCGGTTTCGTCCACCATTCCAGCGCGCACCTGCGCGCCGCCGATATCGATGCCCAGGATGACCATCAGACCCCCGTCACCTTCCAGCCGCCATCCACCGAAAGCACGCTGCCCGTGATGGCGCGCGCTTCGTCTCCCAGCAGGAATAGAGCCGCGCACGCGACATCCTCGGCTTCCACCAGCCCCGCGCTCAGCGGCTGCTTGCGGCGCAGAAACTCGGTGAGCTCGGCCGACGCAGAGGCCCGCTCGCTGGCCGGGGTGCGCACCATGCCCGGCGCCACCACATTCACGCGGATGCCCAGGGGCGCGTAGTACGCGGCCATCGAGCGGCTGATGGATGCCACGGCGCCCTTGGCAGCGGCATACGCATGGTTGCCGAAGTGGCGCGGCTCCGGAGTTTCCGACAGCACGCTTCCCAGGCTGACGATGGTTCCGCGGACGCCGTTTTCATCCGGCGCCTGCTCCAGCATGCGGCCCACCACCGCGCGGGACATGCGAAACAGAATTTCCAAATTATGGGAGAGAGTAACTTCCCAGCCCTCGTCCGTGCACTCGTGGACCGGCCCGTCGCCATAGCGGCGGCCGCTCAACCCGGCAACATTAAAAAGGCAATCCACGCGCCCGAAGCGGGAGAGACATTGTGAGAGCACAGAACCGGCCGACCCCGGTAAAACCAGGTCCCCCGTCCACAATTCGCACCCGGTTTCGCCCTGCAGCTCGATTCCGGATGCTTCATCCGCGGTTGCCACCAGCAGCCGCGCGCCTGCCGCCGCGCCCATCTTCGCCGCCACGGCGCCGATCCCGGAGGACCCCGTCACGATCAGAACTTTGCCGCGCACTTTGTCATCCCAATGTAGCAGAGCATCAACCCACACCCACGCGGTGCAGCTTCATCAGGTTCGTAGTGCCGGGCCTGCCCACCGGCTGCCCCGCGAGAAACACCACTAACTCGCCTTGCTGCAGGTGTCCGTCCTTTACCATAACTCGATCCATCAGCGACAGCATCTCGTCGGTATTGGAAACGTCGGGAGCGAGGATCGGCGTCACGCCGTAGTTCACCGCCAGTTGCCGGGCAGTGGTGTCATGCGGCGTGATGGCGTAAATACAGACCGGCGGGCGGTAGCGTGACACCAGCCGTGCGCTCGAACCGGTGGAGGTGAACACCACGATCGCCGCGGCCCCCGAATCGCGCGCGGCGTGATAGGCGGCGTCCGCCAAAACTTCCGGAGCCGTCGGCTCGGGAGCGTGGGGCGGGTCCAGGAATCCTTTGCGGCGGATGGACTCCTCGCTTTCCCCCGCGATCCGCGCCATGAACTGCACCGCCTCCACCGGATACTTGCCCACGGAGGTCTCGGCCGAGAGCATCACCGCATCGCTGCCGTCGTAGATCGCGTTGGCAACATCGCTCACCTCGGCACGAGTAGGCATGGAACGCTCCACCATCGACTCGAGCATCTGCGTAGCCGTGATCACGAAGCGGCCGCTTCGCCGCGCCCTGCGGATGATCGACTTCTGAATGCGCGGCACCTTTTCGAGCGCCGTTTCCACGCCGAGGTCGCCGCGCGCCACCATCACGCCGTCGGTGACCTTGAGGATCGCGTCGATATTGTCCCAGCCCTCCGGCTTCTCGATTTTGGCGACAATCGTCACCGGGCGTCCTCCCAGGCGGCTGCGCAATTGCTGCACGTCGCCGGCGGAGCGCACGAAGGACAGCGCCACCAGGTCCACGCCGGCGTTCAGTCCGAAATGCAGGTCGGCCAGGTCTTTTTCTGTGAGTGATGGGATGCTCACCTTCACGCCGGGAAGGTTGATCCCTTTGTGGTCCGAAATGGGCCCGCCCGTGACCACTTCGCTGCGCACACGCACGCCGTCGCTGGTTAGTGCACGCAGTTCCACGGTGCCGTCCGCCAGCAGGATGCGATCGCCCGGCTGCACGTCTTCGGCGAAACGCGCGTAGCCGGTGGACGCCGTGTCGCAATCTCCGGTCACCGGTTCGGTGGTAATGGTGAAAACGCTGCCTGCGCGCAGCGTGCAGCCGCCGCCCGCGATGCGCCCCAGACGGATCTTGGGCCCTTGCAGATCCAGGAGGATTCCGGCGTGCGCGCCTGCCGCCGCTGCCGCTGTTCTTGCCGCCGCGATCCGCGCGGCATGCTCCGCCTGGGTTCCATGCGAAGCGTTGAGACGGAAAACATCGACCCCCGCGGCGAGGAGTTGATCGAGAATTCCGGGGGCATCCGTCGCCGGACCCAGTGTGGCGACGATCTTGGTGTTCGGCATCCCTCGCCACCATTGTGCCAGACCCGCGGCAATATCACCGCGAAATTCAGGTCAAGAAACCATGGCAAAAGACCAGATGCGCTTGCCTGTCCGCCCTGATATGCTGGTTCGCGCTCTGGAGGGCACAATCATGTTACAGCTACCGGTTTCCCCGCAGACGTTCAAGCGCTCGTTCCTGAATGGCGACGGGCAGATAGAACTCAATTCCGACCAGGACGCGTGGCGGAAGATTTTCGATGCCAACGGCATCTTCGACAAATCGATTGATCGTATCGCCGACGTCAAGGTCGGTGTAGGCTCCACACGTTCCGTGGAACTGGGGGGCGCGGGGACGGTCAAAATCGGAGTTTCTGGCAACGTCGAAGCCCTCCACCAGATAGAACTGGTCTGGCCGGAGCCCGGACTCGACCTCAGCAAAACGCGCAACCTCCAGCCCGCAACGAACCAGTTGATGGTCCGCCTGCTGTTGCAGGGCAAGGCGGATGCATCGGCTTCCGGCAGCGCTCCGGTGGGGCCCCTCAAAGCCACTTTCGGAGTCACAGCCGGAGGCAGCCTGGGCTATGAACGCCTGAAAATCTATCCCGATTCGACCCCCGCGCGCGAAATTCTCCACGACGTGTTCGCCGGGCTGCGCCTGCCCCAGCAGGTGGACAGCGTCGAGGAAATACCCGCTCCGGGCGAGGTCATCGCCACCCGCTTCTCCGGATACCTCACCGTGCGCGGACAGGTCAGCTACGGGTACTCCATGACCGGAAGCCGGGAGTTGGAAGTCGGCGCGCTGAACCTCGATCTCGACTACCGGCTGAAGATCGCCGCCGGCCTGAGCGCCGGATTCCGCATTGCGGGCGATTTCGATCTCGAGGCGCGGGCGGGCACCAGCCCCAACTTCGTTCGCTTCCTGGTCCGCAAGAGCCGCGAATCGGAGTTCAACTTCGCCGCCGATTTCGGAGTTGACGCCGAGGTTCACCTCAAGGGTCTGCCCGACACCTCCGACGAGTTCCTCTCCAAGGCCTTCGGCGCTAACGCCGAGAGCGTGCTTAAACTGTTCGGCAAAGCGCGCACTTACTCGAACCTCGACGAGCTCGAAAAGGCCGCCGGAAAACTCGCGAGTGGGGCAGTTCACGATGTCGCCGGGAAGCTCATTGACGGGGTTCTCGACAACACTTCGTTGGGCGCGTTCCTCACCAGGATCCGTCAGGTGGCGGATATCTACAATAACCTGGACAGCCGCATCGTCCACCTTTACGAAGATTTTCTGGATCGCCTTCCCCAACTCACCACCATGCTCGACCGCCTGGGAGAGGCGACCATTCCGGACGACCTCAAAAGCATTACCGATCCCGCGGTGGTCGCGCTTCTCAACCGGCTGGCTGGACCCGGAACTCTTCGACGTTCTTCTCGACGGCGCGGCCTTCAACCAGTTCGCCAAGCTCGTCCAGGATGCCCGCAGTTTCCTGGAGGATCAGGCCAACAGCGAAGTCCGCGACGTCATCGCCCGGCTCAAGGGCGCCTTCCCGCTGGATGCGCTGCTGAAGCGCCTGGACGCGGTGGCTACGCCCGATCAGCTCAAGAACCTGGCCGATAAACAGTTGCAGGGGCTAACCGAAAAGCTGCTCGGCAGGACCTTCGAGGAGATCCGCAAGTCGAATGTAGCCGGCGCGCTGCGCGACATCCACGCCACTATCGAGAACGTGGCCTCCTTCAAGGAGAAGTATTACAAGAAGATTGTGGAGGCCGCCAACCGCAGTTACAGCGCGCAGGTCAATTTTGCGTTTGCGCGGGCGAGTTCTTCCACCGCCCTGCTCGACGTGGAGGTGGATGTCAGCACCGCGGAGGGCTCCCGCCTTGCGCGCCTCGCCGCCGGCGGCGACTTTGCCGATCTGCTGGCCGCCTATAACTCGCGCATCGTGCGGTTGAACAAAGGTGTATTTACCCACTCCGTCTCTTCGAGCACCCACTTACAGATCAACTTACTCGGCTATGGCGTGGAAGGGTTCACCCGCGTGTTTCAGGAAACCGAGGACGCCCTGGAAACCCACGATGGCGGTCTGCTCCACATCTATACCACCAAGACCCAGATCGAGCAGCGGAAGAAACACGGCGGCGAGCTGACCGCCTCCACGTTCCTGTTCGCCAGCGTGGCCAAGGCCCTCCAGCCCGAGGGCTCCCGCGAGTATCTGATCCGCACCCTGCCTAAGATGTCGGTGCAGTACGACCTGCTCCAGGAGGACGACAAAACCCGTCCCGACGAGATGCACCAGATCCTCGAGTTCGCCGAGCTGCTGGGCATCGTCAACGCCACCGCCTTCACCGGCCAGCTTCGCTCCGAGTTTCCGAAGGGGCTCGGAAAGGTCTCGGCCCGCTACACTGTCCGCTACGACACCGATGGCGTCAACGCCGCTTTTCAGATTCCGGACGGCCCCGGCCGCGAGAACCTCCAGGACCTGGCCCGCAAGACCATGCGCGCGTATATCTCGGCCAAGTACACCACGATGAAGGTTACCGACCACATGGCGGCGGTCGGCTTTGCCTATAACGACCCGCAGACGGCCGACCTCTACCGGCAAATGCAGCGGGCCAATTTCGTGCAGAGTTCGCTCAGCCTCACCCTGCCCCGCTGGTTTACCGGTGGCGCGCAACAGCGCGTCAGCTTGCAGGCCGTCCAAAAAGAAGCGCTGGCAACCCTGTACGAAGTGGAGCGCACCTTCCTGCAGCGCCTGGTGAAACTCGATGAAACCATCGACGCGCTTCGCGGCCAAACCGGAGCCGTCACCTCGGACGTGCTCAACAAGCAGGTGAAGCAATTTGTCGAGATGGCGGACGACCTCAGCTTCGGCCGGGAGAATACGTTCTTCGCCGTTTTCGACCGCCTGGTGATGGAAGGCAGCGGCGGCAAAACGCCGCGCAACAGCGCGCTGGTGCTGGAGATCACGCCTCCTGGCGGCGAGAAGGTCACCAAGATGCTCACCGCGCTGAAGCCGGCCGCCGCCGTCCCTTTAGCTGAACCCGCCACCCTCGCGGCCGGCGGCGTGGCGGGGTAAATACGCGGGACTCGCGGGGATGGGACGAAGGCGGAGGCGTTGCGCACGCCCTGATGTTAGATTCGAGTAAATGTCCAAACATCCCCGCCTGTTGTACGCGCTCGCGCTGGCCGCGGCCCTGCTGCCGTGCTTCTGGCAATCGCGAATCCAGGCGGGCGACCTCGGCAGCCACATCTACAACGCGTGGCTGGCGCAGCTCGCCGCGGCCGGACAGGCGCCGGGGATCGTGGTGGTCCCGCAGACCACCAACATTCTCTTCGACTGGATGCTTTCCGCGTTCCTCTCCGCCTTCGGCGCGGATCTCGCCCAGCGCTTCGCCGTCTCACTGGCCGTGCTCGCGTTCGTTTCCGGCGCCTGGGCGTTCGTGCGTGCCGTGGCCGGCCGTACGTCCTGGGAGATGCTGGCGTTCCTCCTCCCGCTCGCTTACGGCTGGGTCTTTCACATCGGCTTCTTCAACTTCTACTTGAGCCTCGGCCTGTGCTTCTGGGCGCTTGCCGCGGCCTGGAACTTCAAGCCCGCCGGCCTCGGCATCGCCGCCTGCATTCTCGCCGGCGCCTACGTGGCCCACGCGCTTCCGGTGCTGTGGGCCGCGGCCGTGCTCGTCTACGTGTGGATCGCGCGGCGCCTCGGCCCCGGCCGCCGCACCGCGCTGGTTGGCGCATCGGTGCTGGCAATCTTCATCCTCCGCATCGTCACCGGTACCCTCTGGGCCACGCGCTGGTCCGGTAGCCAGCTCACCAACATTTCGGGGCTCGACCAACTGCTTGTCTATGACGACAAGTACGCCGTCATCGTCGCCGTGCTGCTGGTTCTCGCCGTCCTGCGCTTCGTCAAGCTGATCCGCGCCAAAATCGGGCTCTCCGTGCCGCTTCAGGTTTTCCTGCTCACGGCCGCCGGCGTGTTATTCCTTCCCGGCTCGGTGCTGCTGCCGGGTTACAAGCATTCGCTCGCCTTCATCGCGGAACGCATGTCGCTGGCCATCGGCGTGCTGCTGTGCGCGCTGCTCGCCCAGGCGCCCTCCCGCCCCTGGGAACGCTATGCCGCCGTCGCCGCCGCCGCTCTCTTCTTCGTCTTTCTGTATCGCGACGAGCGCGCGCTCAACGGGTTCGAGGACCGCATGGCCGCGCTCGTCTCGCGCCTTCCCTCCAATCAACGCATGGTGGCCGGCATCGACGCCCCGGGGCTCCGTATCAACGCCCTCTCCCACATGCTCGACCGCATCTGCGTCAATCGCTGCTACAGTTACGCGAACTACGAACCTTCCACCGCGCAGTTCCGCGTGCGCGTCACGGGCGAGAGCCCCCTCATCGCGTCCACTTACGAGGAGTCTTTCGCCCTCCAGATCGGCACCTACGTGGTGAAAGAGCGCGATGTGCCGCTCTATCAAATTCTGGTGGACCAGCACGGCAAAATGGGGATTCGCGAGCTCCAGGCCGGTCAGCCGAGCGGCATGACGTTCTGGAATCCGCTTTAGCCCGCTTATTCGAACTTGCTCCGGAATTCTTCGAATTGCCGCTTGAGGTCCGCGACCTCCGCCTCGAGCGCCGCCAGCCTGTCCCGCGCCGCCGGCCCGCGCGCCGCCTCCTCGCCCGCCGCTTCCTCCGCCACCTCGCCTGCCAGCAACTGCGCCCAGCGCGGCTCCTTCGTGCCCGCCTGCTTCGGCAGCCGCTTCACGAACTCCATCTCGGCGAGGCGGCTCAACGTACTCTCCACCGCCTCCAGGTCGTCGAAGTTGTACAGCCGCTCCGTGCGGCCGCGCAGTTCGCCCACCGTCTGCGCCCCGCGCAGCATCAGCACGCACATCACCGCGGCCTCGCGCCGCCCCAGGTTGAATTTCTCCGTGAAACGCTGGCCGAATTTCGGCACCCGCATATCGCTGCCGCTAAGCCGCGTCGAAAGCCCCTTCTCGCGTAGCGCAAGCAGCGCGTCCTCCACCATGCCATCGTCGTAGTTCACCACCGGCTCGCGATTGGATTTCTGATTGCACGCGTTTACCAGCGCGTTCAACGACAGCGGATAATAGTCCGGCGTCGCAATCTCCTTCTCCAGCAGCGCGCCCAGCACGCGCACTTCGACGTCGTCCAGTAACAGGTCCATGGCTACAAGTTTACGTGGTAGGCCAGCCTCCGCCCGGAGGCGGCGAAATCGGGCCCCGGCCAAGCGCGTCTCGAATCTCCTGCAACGTCTGGCTGATTGCCTGCAACGACCGCACAATCGTGTAAAAGCCCCAGACGCAGAATACGAGGAATGCAACATAGATCAACAGCAGCGGCAAAGCGGCGATTGCGTTCATGATTTCGGACTCCTTTCTCCCCGTTCAGTATAACTGCCGGTTCGCGTCCGATTGCCGTTCGTTTCCAGTTACCATATACCTTCGACCCATGTCTTACGAATGGTTGGAACCAGCGCCACGTGGAACCCGCCGTCAGACTGAAACTGTCACCCGAGGCTCCCGCGAAGATGCCGCCGCCGCGCTTCATAAGGCCTCCGAATACCTGTTTGCCCAGCAGGCGCCCGATGGTTTCTGGTGCGGCGAGCTGACCGCGGACAGTACCCTCGAATCCGACTACATCCTTCTACAGCTCTGGCTGCACCAGCCCGAGGGCGCCGCGTGGAACCCGCCCAGCCGCACGCGCATCGATAAAGCCGCCCGCTCCATCCTGGAACGGCAGCTGCCCGATGGCGGTTTCAACATCTACAGCGGCGGCCTTTCCGAAGTCAGCGCCACCGTCAAGGCCTATTGCGCGCTCAAGCTGGCCGGCATCCCGCCCGATTCCGAGCCGCTCCGCGGCGCCCGCGAACGCATCCTCGCCCTCGGCGGACTCCAGGCCGCCAACAGCTACGTCAAGATCAACCTGAGCCTCTTCGGCCTCTACCCGCGCAAGTTCGCCCCCTCCGTTCCGCCCGAAATCACCATGCTGCCGGGCAATGTGCTCTACGAGATGTCCTCGTGGACGCGCTCCATCCTGGTGCCGCTTTCCATCGTGCAGGCGCGCGGCGCCAACCGAAGGGCCCCGGACGGCTTCACCGTCGACGAACTGTTGCTCCCCGGCGTGAGCCTCTCGCTGCGCATGCGCAGCGGACTCTCCGTGCTGTTTCTGAACCTCGACCGTGTCTTCAAGGTTTGGGAAAAGCGCGGCTCGGACCGCATCCGCGCCGCCGCCATCCGCCAGGCCGAACGCTGGATTCTGGCACGCACCCAACACACCGAAGGCCTCGGCGCCATCTACCCGGCGATGATGTACTTCATCATGGCGCTCGACGCGCTCGGCTACGCCGAAGACCATCCCGACCTGGTCGAAGCCATCCGCCACTTCGAATCGCTCCTCATCGAAACCGGGGACCGCTTCCAGTTCCAGCCCTGCGTCTCCCCCATCTGGGACACCGCCATCTGTGCCTTCGCCATGGGTGAAGGCGGGATCGATTCCGATCCGCGCATGACCCGCGCCGCCGACTGGCTGGTCTCCAAAGAGGTCCGCCGCAAAGGCGACTGGTCGGTAAAACGTCCCGACACCGAACCCTCCGGCTGGGCCTTCGAATTCGCCAACGAGTTCTACCCCGATATCGACGACACCGCCATGGTGCTGCTGGCCCTCCTACACGCCAAATCTTCGAACCCAAAAGCGCAGGCGGCGGCCGAGCGGCGCGCCATCAACTGGCTGCTGGCGATGCAGTCGGAAGACGGCGGCTGGGCGGCCTTCGACGTGGACAACAACTGGGCCGTGCTCAACCAGGTGCCCTTCGCCGACCATAACGCCATGCTCGATCCCACCTGCCCCGACATCACCGGGCGCGTCGTCGAATCGCTCTGCCGCCGCGGTCTCGCCGGCCACGATTCCGTCCGTCGCGGCGTCGAATACCTCCTCGACGCGCAGGAAAAGGACGGAAGCTGGTACGGCCGCTGGGGCGTCAATTACGTCTACGGAACCTTCCTCGCGATGCGCGGACTCGCGGCCGCGGGCCTGCCCCGTTCCCACGACGCGATCGCCCGCGCCGCCGCCTGGCTTCGCTCCGTCCAGAACGTGGATGGAGGCTGGGGCGAATCCTGCGCCAGCTACGGCCGCGACCGCTTCGTGCCCGCGCAAAGCTGCCCATCCCAAACCGCCTGGGCCGTGCTTGGCTTGCTGGCCGCGGGCGACCGCACTTCCTCCGCCGTCCGCCGCGGCGTCGAATACCTGCTCGACCGCCAGCGCCCCGATGGCGGCTGGCCCGAAGGCGCCACCACCGGCACCGGATTTCCCAACGTCTTCTACCTGACCTACGCCATGTATCGCGATTACTTCCCCATGTTGGCCCTGGCCGAATATGGCAAATCCTGACCCGGCCCCGCCCCGCGACGTCGTCATCGTGGGCGGCGGCATCGTGGGCCTGGCCACCGCCTACCGCCTGATCGAGCGCGCCCCCGGCGCCCGCATCGCGCTGCTCGAAAAAGAGGACGCCGTCTGCCGCCACCAGACCGGCAACAACAGCGGCGTGCTCCACTGCGGCCTCTATTACAAGCCCGGCACTTCCAAGGCGCGCCTCGCCGTCTCCGGTATCCGCCAGATGGTGGACTTCTGCCGCGAAAACGAAATCCCCCACGACATCTGCGGCAAACTCGTGGTGGCGGCGAACGAAAACGAACTGCCGCGCCTGCGCGACCTGCTCGAGCGCGGCACCGCCAACGGACTCGAAGGCCTGCGCTGGCTCGATGCCGCCCAAATGCGCGAAATCGAGCCGCACGTGGGCGGCGTGGCCGCGCTGCACGTCCCGCAGGAAGGCATCGTCGATTATCCGCGCGTCTGCGCCGTGCTTGCCGAAAAGCTCACCGCGCGCGGCGCCCGCGTGGTCACCGGGGCCCGCGTCACCGCCCTGCGCCGCACCGGAACCGGCTGGGTGGCCGAAACCCCCAAGGGCGAGTTCACCGCGGCCTTCCTCATCAACTGCGCCGGCCTGCATTGCGACCGCGTCGCCGAACTCGCGGGCGAGCGCCGCGACACCCGCATCCTGCCCTTCCGCGGCGAATATTACAAGCTGCGCCCAGACCGCCAACACCTGGTCCGCAACCTGATCTACCCGGTCGCCGACCCCGCGTTCCCCTTCCTCGGCGTGCACTTCACGCGCCTCATCGGCGGCGGCATCGAGGCCGGACCCAACGCCGTCCTCGCCACCGCCCGCGAAGGCTACCGCAAAACCGACTTCAACGCAGCCGACCTGTGGGACGCCCTCACCTACCCCGGTCTCTGGCGCTTCCTGCGCAAGTATCCCTCCACCGCCTGGTTCGAGCTGCGCCGCTCCTTCAGCCGCGAGCTTTTCTGCCGCTCCCTCCAGCGCCTGGTTCCGGAAGTCCAGCCCTCCGACCTCGAGCGCGGCGGCGCCGGCGTGCGCGCTCAGGCCCTCTCCCCGGAAGGCGAGATCGTTCACGACTTCCGCTTCATCGCCCGCCCCGACGCCCTGCACGTGATCAACGCGCCCAGCCCCGCCGCCACCGCGGCGCTCGCCATCGGCACCGAGATCGTCAACATGGCTGCCAGCGTCGCCCGCTGACTGCTCATTTTCAGGAACGTCGCACGTCCTGGAGTGTGAGAAGCTTGCAATGCGCGAACAACAGGCGAGCGCGATACTCCAGATCGCGCCCGCTCGTATTGGAGAAATCCGCGGCTGGCGCCGTTGGACGCCCTACGCGGCAGTGGCGTGGTCGCTGATCTACGCCGCGATGGGCATCTACTGGGCGGCAACCGGGCGCGGGTTTCCTTACACACCCCAGGCCGCTTCCGACGGCATGGGGTCGGTGGTTGGACGGTTCGGACCGGGCGTGGCCTGGATCGTCGTGATAATGACCGGGATTCCGGCCGCAGCTCTGGGATCGGCGATGCTGCGCGGTGCACGAAGCAAGGCGCTCCGGCCTCTCTTCATCACTGGCGGAGCCCTGCTCGCCGGGGTCATGCTGCTGCTCATGACCAACCTCAACCTGCTGGTCCTGCTCGGCTATCTCCCCTATGCCGTCGTCGGCCTGTTCACCGGTGCGGCGCTCGGCCGTGACTACCTGAAGAGTTTGACTCAGTGGGCGACGATCCACCCCTTGCTGTGTCTGATCGGCGGCTTCCTCTGGCTGGCCGCGACCCTCTGCTACGGCCGCCGCAGCGCCGGCGCCTGCCTGTATTGCGGCCGCGGCGACGGCACCGGGGAGGGGACGAACGCCGCGCGCTGGTGCCGGATCGCGGTGTATGCATCGATGCTGGCGCCTGTCTTCTATGCCCTCACCCGCTACGCCTGGGCGCTTGGGTATCCACTGGGAATGACAGCAGAGTACCTGCGTCGCGGACAACAAAGTGGGGTCTGGATCTCCGGACTTTTCCTGGCCTCCTTCGGTCTGGTGGGAGCCGTCCTCACCGTCGGCCTGATGCAGCGGTGGGGCGAGGTCTTCCCGCGTTGGATGCTCGGCCTGGCCGGACGCCGCGTTCCCATCCCGATGGCGGTAGTCCCGGCATCGCTCGTATCGGTGTTGCTGATGGTGGGCGGCATCGCGATCTGGTCCAGCCTGCCGAAGATGGTGGCTGCGTTGGCCGCCAGTGGGGCACAGGGTACGGAACTCATCGGAGGAATCGTCTTCCAGGTCGGGCCCACCCTGCTGTTCCCACTCTGGGGTCTCGCGCTTGCTGTGGCGGCGTTGAGCTACTATTACCGGCGTCGCGGTCCCTGCGGTGTGTGCGGTCGCGGTGCCGCATAGGCTCTATTGCCGGGGCGGGCTGGCCGGCATCTTTGCCAGCAGTTTCTCCATCTCGTCCATAACCCGGTTCATCTTGGCCACCGTCAGGTTCAGGGGTTCGTCCGTCGTCATGTCCACGCCCGCGTCCTTCAGCAGGTCGATCGGGTATTTGGAGCCGCCCGCCGAAAGGAAGGCAAGGTAGCGCTTCGTCGCCGCCGCGTCCCCCGCCAGCACCTTCTCCGATAGCGCCGACGACGCGGTGAACGACGTCGCGTACTGGAACACGTAAAAATCGCTGTAGAAGTGCGGGATGAAGCTCCACTCGTTGGCCACGTAGTCGTCCACGATGCAGACGCCTTCGTCGCTGCCGTAATACTTCTTCGTGATGTCCATGTAGAGCTTGGCCAGCGCGTCGCCGGTGAGCGGCTGCCCCCTCTCCGCGCGCTCGTGCATCCGCAGCTCGAATTCGGCAAACTGCGTCTGGCGGAACACCGTGGCCTTGATGTTTTCAAGGTAATTGCCCAGCAGCGCCAGGCGCGTCGCGTCGTCCTTGATCTGTTTGAGCACGTGGTCGATGAGCAGCGCCTCATTGAACGTGGACGCCACCTCCGCCACGAAGATCGGATAGTCCGCCAGCGGGTAGGGCTGCGTCTTATTCGAGAAATAGCTCTGCATCGTGTGACCCATCTCGTGCGCAACCGTGCTGACGTCGTTGTACTGCCCCAGGTAGTTCAGCAGCATGTACGGGTGCACGTCGTAGGCTCCGCCGTTCGAGTAGGCTCCGCTCCGCTTGCCCTCGGTGGGAAACAGGTCGATCCAGCGTTCGTTGAACGCGCGCTGCACCACCGAAACGTAGCTCGCCCCGAGCGGCGCCACCGCCTCCAGCACCAGCTTCTCCGCCTCCTCCGGCGTGTACTTCAGGTTCACCGAACCCACCAGCGGCGCGTACAGGTCGTAGTAGTGCAACTGGTCCACGCCCAGCATCCGCTTGCGCAGCTTCAGGTAGCGGTGGAACGCCGACAAGTTTTTGTTGACCCCGTCCACCAGGTGCGTATAAACGGAAACGGGAATGTTGGCCGCGTCCAGCGACAATTCGAGCGTAGTCGGATACTTCCGCGCCTTGGCGAAGAACATTGCCTGTTGCACGTTGCCGTTCATGGTGGTGCCGTAGGTCCGGCTGAAGCCGCCCAGCGCCTTGAAGAACGCCGACATCACTTTTTCGCGATCGGCGCGGTTCGGCGATGCCCGCAGCTCGTTGTAGCCGGCCTGGTCCACCTTCACCGTTTTGCCGTCGCTCAGCGTGACGCTGGGATACGGGAAATCGGCGTTCGACAGGATCCCGTAAGTGTCGCCGGGCGAGGCGGCCAGCGGCGAGGCATTGGCCAGGATCTTCTCCTCGTCGTCGGTGAGGGTGTGGGGCTCGCGCCGCAGAACGTCCTTGAGGTAGAACGTGTAGACCTTCAGCCGCGGTTCGCTCGCGATGAACTTGTCCACCGTGGCCTCGCCCGCTTTCAGAATCTCGGGCTCCAGGTACGACGCGGCGGCTCCGAACGCGGCCCCCATCTGCTGCATCTCCTGCGTCATTCCCTGCGGCTCGGACGCGCGCGTGTCCTGGTCCGCCAGCATGCTCGCATAAACGTACAGCCGGCTGAGTTCTTTAGAGATCCGGGACATCGTCTCCAGAGCTTCCGCCAGCATGGCGGGCGAGCCGGCCAGCTTGCCCTGATACTGCCGGATCTTTGGAATCTCCACCGAGAGCCTTTCCTTGGCCGCGCGCCACGCCGGAACGTCGGGATAGATTTCCGCCAGGTTCCACTTGTATTTGTCGGCGATTTTGCTGCGATCGCGCTCCTGCGCGGCGCCCACCAGCGCCAGGGAGGCGATCAGAACGGAAGCGGCAAGGGGTCTGAAGCGAATTCGCATTCCTTCATTTTAGGTCACGCTCCTCGAGGAGCAGGATGTGGAGGCGGCCGCCCTGGTCGCCGGCAAGAATCGTGCGGCCGCCGGCGACGGCGCAGCACCAGACCTCCGCATCGCAATGGAAAGTGCCGGTCAACACGCCGGTCTCCAACTCCCACACCTTCACGGTTTTATCCGAGGAAGCGGAAACCACTCGCCTACCGTCCGGCGTCACCGCCAGGCCGCGGACAGAATTTTTATGACCCTCCATGATTCGCAACGTGCGGCCGGTCTCCAGTTCCCACACCTCGATCGTGTTGCCATAAGGAGCTGAAACGGCCCGTTTTCCGTCCGGCGTGATCGCGACGGAGTATGCCGTTTGGCGCGCCCTGCTGTGTATCACGCGGCCCGACTCCAGTTCCCAGACCCTGAGCGTGCCATCCCGGGACGTAGAAACCGCCAACTTCCCGTCCGAGGTAACCGCGACGGAACTCACATTTCCTGAATGACCTGTCAGCGTGTGCAGCACAATACCCGTTGTGAGGTCCCACACCTTCAGCGCTTGATCCTCTGATGCTGAGACTGCGCGCGTCCCATCCGTCGATACTGCCACGCCATTGACGGCGGCGGAGTGACCTTCCAAAGTGCGGATCTCCTCGGCGGTTTCGAGGTCCCACACTTTCAGCGTCTGATCCCCCGACGCGGATACCGCGCGATTCCCATCCGCTGTCAAACCCACGTCGAAGACACAGTCGTTGTGACCGTCAAGCGTCAAAATCGTGCGGCCAGTCTCCAGGTCCCACACCCTGATAGTGCGGTCCCAGGAGGCGGACACGGCTCGCTTGGCATCGCGTGTCGCGGCCACGCCGCTAATTGCGGCCGCGTGGTGCTCCCTATGGCTTTGTTCTGCGCGTAACGTTCCCAGCTCCCACACCTTCACGGTCTTGTCCCACGATGCGGAAGCGGCCCTCTTTCCGTCTTTCGTCACGGCCACCGCGGAAACAACGAAGGAGTGGCCCTTGAGCGTGCCCTGGATGAGGCCCGTTTCAAGGTCCCAGACCTCGAGCGTTGAGTCCACTGTCGCGGCAACTGCGAGCTTTCCATTCAAAGTCACCGCCACGCCCGAATAATAAGCGGCGCGCCCTTCCAGCGTCTGAACTGCGAGTCCGCTATTCAGGTCCCACACTTTCAGCGCGCCGTCCGAATCCGCAAATACTGCCCGCCCCCTGTTCAGGGCCAGTGCCACGCGTTCCATAGCAATCGCTGGACCCGGCATCGTGCGCAGCAGACGACCGCTCTCAAGGTTCCACACCCGCACCGTTTTGTCTCCGGACAAGGAAACAGCGCACTCTCCATCGTGTGTCACGACGACTGCATAAACAGGCCCGGAGTGGCCTTCCAGTGTATGGATCGCGCGGCCCGTCCCCAGGTTCCAGACCCTGAGCGTCTGGTCAACCGAAGCGGAAACCGCAAGTCGCCCGTCAGGTGTTACGGCCACCGCGGATACAGAGCCGGTGTGGCCCCCCAGAACGCGAAGTGTACAACCGCTCCCCAAACTCCAGATTCTCAGGGTTTTGTCCGCGGATGCCGAAAGCACATGCTTCCCATCCGGCGTCACCGCCACACAGTTGACTCTTTCAGAGTGGCCCTTGAGATTGCGAACAAGACGGCCCGTGTCCAGGTTCCAGAGTTTCAACGTGCTGTCCCAGGATCCGGAAACCGCCAGCCGGTCATCCGGAGTCAAGGCCACGGTTTGAACAAAATTAGTGTGGCCCTCCAACGTTCGAACCAGTGCAGTCCCCGGAGGATGAAGCGCCGCAAACAGCGGCCGCAACCACCACATCGGCGCCGACGCGGCAACTCCTGCAAGCAGCCGCGCGATCAACGGAGCTTCCTTGCAACCGAGCAAACGGCCCGTCATCTGCGAGGCAAACTGCTCCGCGTCCTCCGCCAGCACATTCCCCGACAACCGCAATGCACCCTGCACCAACTCGACCTCCGCGGACGGCTTCAAGTGCTCGTAATCTGCGATCAGCGCGTTGACATCGGTCGCCCGCAGCTTCGCCTGCATCCACACCGGATCCCATAGAATTCGCTCCAGGTCCGGCCGCCGGCCTGCGGCCGCAAGTGCCACGGCAGCCACCGCCACGCGTGTTCGTCCGGCAGCGCATTCCAGTCCGGCCACGAGTTCACCAGCCGGTCATGCAGCGCTCTACCCTCGCCGAGCCCTTCCGCCAGCCAGCTTCGCATCACGTCGTGCATCCCCATCACGCCGCGTTGCAGATCCAGTTTCACCAGCGACAGCTGCGCCAGATGCTGTGCGGAATTCTCCGCATTGAACTCGTCCAATTCCCAAACCGCGCCCGCCGCCGCCAGCGGAATTCGCACATCTTCCGGAAAAATGGAAAGCTCCGCCAGCCGCCGCCGGTCCGCGTCCGCCAGCAGCTCCAAACTCGCTTCCATGACATCGGAGATCGTGCGATGCCGCCGTTCCGCCGTCATATCCCGGAGCGCCCGCACTCCCTTGCGCTCCAGAATCGCCCTCAACCGCTCCGCCGCGCGCGCCGCCGGTTCGCCCAGCCGCACCCGCTCGCGCACCATCGCCGCCGCCAGTTCCAGCGCCAGCGGCCACTCACCCAGCTTGCCCGCAAGATCCCGCGCGCACCCCCCCCCAGTCCCGGCACCGCCTGGAGCAGCATCGCCTCGGCCTCGCCCCGCGCATCTGGTCCACGTCCACCGCAGCCGCCTCCGCCGCAATCCTCGCGTCCCGCGTCGTGAACAGCCGCGCCGTCCCCTCCCCGCCGCGCAGAAACGGCCGCAGGTGCGCCGCATCCCACACGTCGTCGATCACCATCAAACAGTTCCGCTGCTCCAGCTTTTGCCCAAGCTGAAACGCCGCATCCTCCGCGCTCGAAAAGCCCGGCCGCTCGCCTGTCAACGCCGCATACGCCGTCACCAGCGAGCCCACCACGTCCGGCGTCTGCCCCAGCGTCACCCACAGGATGCCGTCGTCGAAGTGCTCCACCACGTCCGCATCGCGGCACAACGCCGCCGCCAGCGTGGTCTTCCCAAATCCGCCTGCGCCCGCCAGTGCCGTCGCGATCGCCACCGCGCGCTCCTGCCCCAGCAGCAACTTCTTCAGCGCCCCGAACTCCGCCGGCCGCTCGACAAAATGCACGGGCAGTTCCGGCGCCATGAACGGCACCCGCCGCCGCTCGCACCCGTGCCGCAAATGGCCCAGCAGCGTCGGCCACTCCTTCTCCGCATCGAAGAAGTGCGCCTTCCGCATCCACCGCGGCATCTTCCCAAGCTGGAGTTCCCCGCCCTTCACCGGATACACGCACACACCCTGCTGTCGCGCGTACCGCCACTCCTTCTCGACGTTCCCCGACTCGACCGCCGCCGGCGTCATCAGCAGGATCAGAAACTCCACCGCCTCGATGGCCTCGGTGATCTGCTTCCACCAGCCCGTCCCGCCTTCGAGAAACAGCCGGTCCTGCCTGACCTCGATGTCCGCTTCCCGCGCGAGCCGCTCCCGCAGTTCCCGGGCCCGCTCCTCCCCGTCGGCGCGGGCGTATGAAAGAAACACGCGCGGCATCAGGAGCAGTATAGCGTCCGTCAGATCGGGTTCAGCCGCGGCCCTTCGAGGAGGAGGACGTGGAGCTGGCCGACCCGGTCCCCGGCCACGACCGTGCGCTCACCAGCGAAGGCGCAGCACCGGGCGGGCGCGTCACAGAAGAAAGTGGCCAGCGGCGAACCGCTCTCCAGGTCCCACACCCGCAGCGTCTTGTCCCAGGACGCGGAAACCGCCCACTTCCCGTCCGCCGTCACCGCCACGCCGGAAACAAAATCCGAGTGTCCCTCGAGCGTACGCAGCACGCTCCCGCTCTCCAGGTCCCAGACCTTCAGCGTGTTGTCACCGGACGCGGAAACTGCCTGCTTCCCGTCCGCCGTCACCGCCACGCCGTAAACATAGTTGGAGTGACCCTTCAGCGTGGACAGCACGGCCCCGCTCTCCAGGTCCCACACCTTCAATGTGTTATCCCAGGACGCGGAAACCGCGCGCCTGCCGTCCGCCGTCACGGCCACCCCGTAAACCGGAGCGGAGTGGCCTTCGAGCGTGCGCACCCCGCCCCCGGTCTCGAGGTCCCACACCTTCAGCGTGTGATCCCAGGACGTCGAAACCGCCCACGTCCCGCCGGTCGTTACCGCCACCCCGTTCACGGAATCCGAGTGCCCCTCCAGCGTGCGCAGCACGGCCCCGCTCTCCAGGTCCCACACCTTCAGCGTCTTGTCCCCGGAAGCGGAAATCGCCTGCTTCCCGTCCGCCGTTACCGCCACCCCATTCACCGAATCCGAGTGGCGCTTCAGCGTGCGCAACACGCTCCCGCTCTCCAGGTCCCACACCTTCAGCGTGTGATCCCACGACGCGGAAACCGCGCGCTTTCCGTCCGCCGTCACCGCCACGCCGGAAACCGAAGAAGCGTGCCGCTTCCGCGGGCGCAATCCGCTCCCGCTCTCCAGGTCCCACATCTTCAGCGTCTTGTCCCCGGACGCGGAAACCGCGCGCTTTCCGTCCGCCGTCACCGCCACGCCGGAAACAAAATCCGAGTGACCCTCCAGTGTGCGCAGCACGCCCCCGCTCTCCAGGTCCCATACCTTCAGCGTGTGGTCGCCGGAAGCGGAAATTGCGCGCTTCCCGTCCGCCGTCACCGCCACGGCGGAAACAGAATCCGAGTGGCCCTCCAGCGTGCGCAGCACGCCCCCGCTCTTGAGGTCCCACACCTTCAGCGTGTGATCCCAGGACGCGGAAACCGCGCGCTTTCCGTCCGCCGTCACCGCCACTCCGTAAACAAACGAAGTGTGGCCCTCCAGCGTGCGCAGCACGTCCCCGCTCTCCAGATCCCACAACTTCAGCGTGTGGTCCCTGGACGCGGAAACCACCCCCTTCCCGTCCGCCGTCACCGCCACGCCCTCAACCGAATCCGAGTGGCCCTCCAGCGTGCGCAGCAAGTCCCCGCTCTCCAGGTCCCACACCTTGAGCGTCTTGTCCCTGGACGCGGAAACGGCGCGCTTCCCGTCTGCCGTCACCGCCACTCCGGAAACAGAATCGGAATGGCCCACGAGCGTGCGCAGCACGTCTCCGCTCTCGAGGTCCCACACCTTCAGCGTCTTGTCATAGGACGCGGAAACGGCGCGCTTCCCGTCCACCGTCACCGCCACGCCCGAAACAAACGAAGAGTGGTCCGCTAACGTGCGCAGCACCCCGCACCCCAGGTCCCACACCTTCAGGGTGTTGTCGTCGGACGCGGAAATCGCCCGCTTCCCGTCCGCCGTCACCGCCACGCCGGAAACAGGAGCGGAGTGACCCTCCAGCGTGCGCAGCAACCCCGTCCCGGAAGGATGCAGCCCGGGGAACAACGGCCGCAGCCAGCGCTCCGGCGCGGACGCGCCAATGGCCGCCATCAGCCGCGCGATCGGGAGGAGCGCCTGGTGCGGCAGCAAACGCCCCGTCATCTGCGGCGCAAACTGCTCCGCGTTCACCGCCAGCACATTGCTCGAGAGCCGCAGCGCCCCCTGCACCAGATCCGCCTCCGCGGAGGGCTTCAGATGCTCGTAATCCGCGATCAGCACGTTGACATGGGCCGCCCGCAGCTTCGCCTGCATCCATACCGGGTCCCACAAGATCCGCTCCAGATCCGCCCGCCGGCCCGCGCCGACCAGATGCCATGGCAGCCACCGCCACGCGTAGTCGTCCGGAAGGTGGTTCCAGTCCGGCCACGAGCTCACCAGGCGCTCGTGCAACGCTCCGCTGTCCGCCAGACCATCCGCCAGCCAGCTTCGCATCACGTCGTGCATCTCCATCACGCCGCGCTGCAAATCCAGCTTCACCAGCGTCAACCGTGCCAGGCGTTGCGCCCGGTCCTCGGCATCGAATTCATCCAGTTCCCAAACCGCGCCCGCCGCCGCCAAAGGAATCTTCACGTCTTCCGGAAACATCGAGAGCTCTGCCAACCGCCGCCGGTCCGCATCCGAAAGCAGCTCCAGGCTCGCTTGCATGACGTCCGAAATGGTCCGATGCCGCAGTTCCGCCGTCGTATCCTGGAGCGCTCGCACGCCCTTTCGTTCCAGGATGGCATCCAGCCGTTCCGCCGCTTTCGCGGCCGGCTCGCCCCGCCGCACCCGCTCTTTCATCATCGCCGCGGCAAGTTCCAGCGCCAACGGCCATTCCCCCAATTTGCCGGCAAGAACACGCGCCTCACCGCTCCCCAGACTCGGCACGGCCTTCAGCAGCATCGCCTCGGCCTCGTCCGTCCGCATCTGGTCCACGTCCACCGCAGCCGCCTCCGCCGCGATGCTCGCGTCCCGCGTGGTGAACAACCGCGACGAAGAAGCGCCCCCGCGCAGAAACGGCCGCAGGTGCGCGGCATCCCACACGTCGTCGATCACCAGCAGGCAGTTCCGCTGCTCCAGCTTCTGTCCAAGTTGAAACGCCGCATCCTCCGCGCTCGAAAAGCCCGGCCGCTCGCCCGTCAGCGCCGCATACACGGTCACCAGCGCGCCCAGCAAAGCCGGCGTCTGCCCCAGCGTCACCCACAGGATGCCGTCGTCAAAGTATTCCACCACGTCCGCATCGCGGCACAGCGCCGCCGCCAGCGTGGTCTTTCCAAACCCGCCCGCACCGGACAAAGCCGTCGTGATCGCCACCGCGCGCTCCTGCCCCAGCAGCAGCTTCTTCAACGCGCCGAATTCCGCCGGACGCGGAACAAAATGCGCCGGCAGTTCCGGTGCCATGAAGGGCACCCGGCGCCGCTCGCAGCCCTTCCGCAGATGCCCGAGCAGCGTCGGCCACTCCTTCTCGAGGTCGAAGAAGTGCGCCTTCCCCATCCAGCGCGGCATCTTCCCGAACTCGAGGTCCGCGCCCTTTACCGGGTACACGCACACGCCTACCTGGCGCGCGTACCGCCACTCCTTTTCGACGTTCCCCGATGCGGTCGCCGCCGGCGTCATCAGCAGAATCAAAAACTCCACCGCATCGATGGCGTCCGTAATCTGCTTCCACCAGCCCGTGCCGCCTTCGAGAAACAGCCGGTCCTGCCGGACTTCGATGTCTGCTTCCCCCGCAAGCCGCGCCCGCAGCTCCGCCGCACGCTCCTCGCCGTCGGCGCGGGCGTACGAGAGGAAGACTCGGGGCACTCTACTTGGCCGCTTCCAGCGCGAACGCCATAATACTGTCGTCCGTCACCGGATTATTGAAAAACCCGCCCCCCGTGCTCGGGATCGCCACATACTGCCGCCCGTCCCGCCCCTGGTAGGTGATCGGCGTCGCCTCCGCCGCGCCCCCCAGCTTGAACGTCCACAGCTCCTTGCCCGTCTTGCCGTCGAATGCCCGGAACCGCGCATCGTCGGTGGCCGCCACAAACACCAGCCCGCCGGCCGTCGCGATCGTCCCGCCGTTCCCCGGACGCCCCGTCTTCTGCTTGTCCGCCGGCAGGCTGTCCGTCACCCCCAGCGGCACGCGCCACGCAAACTCGCCCGTGTTCACGTTCACCGCCGTCAACTGTCCCCACGGCGGCTGCTGGCACGGCAGTTGTTGCGAGTCCGTACCCTTGATGCTGAACCGCCCGCCGCCCGCCACGCCCTCGTACGGCCCTTCCGGATCCACGCGATTGCCGGTCCCCTGCCCGCCGGCGCGCCCCTTCTCCTTATCGTGGTCCTTCACGCCCGAGATCTGCCCCAGCTCGTTCGAGTTCACGAACAGGTATCCCAGTTGCGGATTGAACGACGTGCCGAACCAGTTCACGCCGCCGTGATTCCCGGGAAACTGCACGCGCAGCCGGTTGTAGCTCACCGGCAGGTACGGCCCGCCCAGTTGCAGCCCCTCCATCAGCTTCTTGCACGCCGCTTCGAGTTCCGGCGTCACCGTGGTCACGTCCTCCGCCCGCATCGACATCCGCGAAAGCGGCGGCGGCTTCAACGGAAACGGCTGCGTCTTCGAAGCCCGTTCGAGCGGCACTTCGCTCGCCGGCACCGGCCGCTCCTCCACGCCGTAAATCGGCTTGCCCGTCACCCGGTCCAGCAGAAACAGCAGCCCCACTTTATTGATCGCCGCCACCGCCGGAATCGTCCGCCCGCCCTGCTTCACGTCGATCAGCGCCGGCGCGCCCGTCATATCCGCGTCCCAGATATCGTGGTGGACCACCTGAAAATGCCACAGATATTTCCCGGTATTCGCGTCAGCCGCCACCAGGCTGGTGCTGAACAGGTTGTCCCCCGCCCGATCGCCGCCGTACTGATCCACCGACGGCGCCCCGAACGGCATGTACACGATGCCGCGCTGCGCGTCCACCGTGAGAAAGCCCCACACGTTCACGCCCGACCGGTTCTTCCAGCTCTCCCCCGCCCAGGTTTCATGACCCTTCTCCCCGGCGCGCGGAATCGAATGGAAGGTCCACACCAGCTTGCCCGTGTGCATGTCCCACGCGCGCACGTCGCCCGCCGGACCGTGCGGCGGATTCTCCTGCGTGGTGCCGCCCGTGATCGCCAGGTTCTTGTAAACGATCGGCGGCGAGCTCAGCGCATTGCGCCCCGGCATCCCCTGCATGAGCTCCGGCGTATTCAAATTGATCGCGCCGTTGTCCCCGAAATCCGCGTTCGGCTTCCCGCTCTTCGCGTCCAGCGAGTACAGCTTCCCGTCGCTCGACCCGAACACGATCTGCGCCGCCGTCTGCCGGTCGCCCGCGAAGAACTCCACCCCGCGCGTCGAGGGATTCCCCGCCGGCAGCTTGAACGCCCAAATCTCCTTGCCCGTGGTCGAGTCCAGCGCGACCACGCGCGAGTACGGCGTCGAAAGGTACATTACCCCGTCGATCACCAGCGGCGTCACTTCGCTCGGCGAAAAGCCGGACCCGAAGCGGATCCGGCCGCCTCCCGCCGGAGGCGCGTCCGGCGTCTCCCCTTCTCCGGCGGCCGGCGCCTGCGTGGCCGCGGGCGCGGGCCCCGCCGGCTTCATGTGGTACGTCCACGCCACCTTGAGCCCGCTCACGTTGGCCGGCGTGATCTGCGCGAGCGGCGAGAACCGCATGCCGCCCGCATCGTGCCCGTACGTCGGCCACTCCTTCGCGTAATCCGCCGCCCCGCCCTTCGACTGCGCCAGCGCGTAAAATCCCGCCGCTGTCAACAGCACGGCGCCGCCGGCGGCAACGCCGGAAAGTCGCTTCATTCTCATATGTGGGTTTACCCAGCCCCCTCGCGAGCTACCGGTACAGAATATCGTCAACGGCGGGACCGTTCAAGCTACACTGCCCGTATGGATGAGCTTCTGGCCCGCCTCCTCGAACAGGCCGGCCAGTCCGCGCCGCCCGTGCGCGCCGCCGCCCTGCTGCGCATTGCCCGCGTGCTGGCCCCGCACGACCCCGTCCAGGCCCGCGCCACGCTGCAATCCGGGCTCGAACTGCTGCAGCAGCTTCCCGGACCCTATCGCAACATTTACCTGGAACAGGCGCACCTGCTGGCCGCCGCCACCGACCCCGGCCTCGTGCCCGCCCTTCCACCTTCCCAACCTATCCCTCATCGTCACCTGCCCGAGCGCGTTGCCAGAGTCATGCTGGACCACGGTCACACCGAAGCGGCCATCGAATACGTCCTGCGCCAGCCCGACCCCGCAGCCTTCCCCTTCGCCGTGGCCGCCGCCCTGATTCAGAAATCCGAGGACCCCGATCGCCGCGCCTCCCTGCTCCGCCGCGGCATCGACGCCTGGCAAGCCGCCATGTCGGACGCCGCCGCCCCGCCGTGGCAGGCCGCCAGTTTCTCAACGTTTATCAGCCTGTTCCGCCTCCATTTCAGAGTTCTCCCCGAGCCCGAAGCGCGCGAAGCCCTGCGCGACATCGTCCGCCTGACCCTGCAACGTCCCGACTTCCCCATCAACGCCAGCTACGACCCGGAGGGAACCGTCTGCATTACCTCCGTCCGCGACCACACCCTCTTCGAACTCCTGCACGTCCTCCACGACCTGGATCCGCCGCTCGCCGAATCCCTGATCGCCGGACACCCGCAGCTCGCCGCCGCCGCCCACCGTTTCCCGCGAGGCATGGAGTCCGTAATCGAAGAGGCCGAGGCACGCCGCAAACAGGCGCCGCCGGGAGCCCGCAGCGGCTACGGCATGGGCGGCGATCCGCGCGACTTTCCCTACCTGCAATCGCTCATCCAGGCCGGCGAAGAAGCCGATTTCGATCCGCCCTTTGCGCAAGCCCTGGAACGCTACCGCGAAGACGCCGGCCCCGACAATCCGACCGGCGCGCCCAAAGAGTTCTGGTCCTCCACCTGCCGTTTCCGCGGCGTCCTGTACGAGGCCGGCCGCACCCTCGGCCCCGCCGCCGCCGTCTACCTCGACCGCATCCCCGATCCCGACCTCCGCCTCCTCGCCGGCATCGAATTGGCCGCCGCCCTCGCCGGACTGCCCGAACTCCGCGGCCCCGAGAGCCGGGCCCCGCAAACCCGCACGCTATAGGCCGGCTGCCCCCTCCAACCTCCACGTCGCCGGCACAGAACTCGCTGCCGCCTCGCCGCCCCCCAGCACCCCCCGGGCGCAAGCGCCACCGACCCTTCAAGTCGCCGCCGCAACCCGCGCCTCGCCGGACTCCCCGACGGTCCGAACAGACCCCCCGGCCGCAAGCTCCGCCGACCTCCAAATCGCCGCCGCAACTCGCGCCTCGCCGACTCCCCGATGGTCCGCACAGCCGGTCCGACCCTCCGCCGACCTCCCCGCCGTCGCCTCCCAAAAATCCCGCCCGCAAGCCCGCGCTCCCTCCCAAAATCCGGCTACCACAAACCCGCACGCTATAATTTTTGAATGCCGGAAATTCGACGGTCCGTCTGCGCGCTCGATTGCCCGGATTGCTGCTCCCTCCTCGTCACCGTGGAGAACCAACGCGGTACCCGCCTCCGCGGCAACCCCGACCATCCCGTCACCCGCGGCTTCCTCTGCGGCAAGGTCGCGCAGTACCTCGAACGCGAATACCATCCCGGCCGCCTCCTCTACCCGCAGCGCCGCACCGGAGCCAAGGGCGAAGGCCGCTTCGAGCGCATCTCCTGGGACGACGCGCTCGACACCATTGCCGAACGCCTCCGCCTCACCGCCGCCGAATTCGGACCCGAGTCCATCCTGCCCTACAGCTACGCCGGCACCATGGGCTACCTCAACGGCAGCGGCATGGACCGGCGCTTCTTCCACCGCCTCGGCGCCTCCCGCCTCGACCGCACCATCTGCTCCACCGCCGGAATGGCCGGCATGACCGAGGCCCTCGGCATCCGCTACTCGACCGAACCCGAACAGTTCCGTCACGCCAGGCTGATCCTCGCCTGGGGAGCCAACATCCTCGGCACCAACGTCCACCTCTGGCCGTTCATCATGGAAGCCCGCCGCAACGGCGCCCGCTTCTACACCATCGATCCCCGCCGCAATCGCACCGGCAACGCCTCCGACAAGCATTTCTTCATCCACCCCGGCAGCGACACCGCGCTCGCCCTCGCCATGATGCACGTCATCCTTGGCGAGGGCCTCGAAGACCGCGACTACATCGCCCGCCACACCGAAGGCATCGACGCCCTTCGCGAACGCGTCCTCCCCTGGACTCCCCAGCGCGCCGCCGAACTCACCGGCATCGCGGCCGAAGAAATCATCGCCCTGGCGCGCGAGTACGCCACCACCCGCCCCGCCGTCATCCGCCTCAACTACGGGCTCCAGCGCAGCGAGCGCGGCGCCATGGCCGTCCGCACCATCGCCCTCCTGCCCGCCCTTACCGGATCGTGGAAGGACCTCGGCGGCGGCGTTCAGCTCTCCACTTCGCAGGCCTTCCACCTCAACAAAACCGGCCTCGAGCGCCCCGACCTCCAGCACCGTGCCCTCGGCCGCGAAGCCCGCCTCGTCAACATGACCGAGCTCGGCACCGTCCTCCGCAAGCTCGACCAGCCGCCCGTCAAAGCCCTGGTCGTCTACAACTCCAATCCCGCCGCGATTGCGCCCAACCAGAATGCGGTGCTCGCCGGACTGCGCCGCAAGGATCTCTTCACCGTCGTGCTCGAACAGTTCCAGACCGACACCGCCGACCACGCCGACATCCTTCTGCCCTCCACCACCTTCCTCGAGCACACCGACCTCTATTTCGCCTACGGCCACCACCATCTCCAGCTTGCCCGGCCGGCCCTGCCCCCGCCCGGCGAGACTAAATCAAACGTCGAGGTCTTCCGCCTCCTCGCGCTCCGCATGGGCTTCGACGACCCCTGCTTCCGCGATTCGGAAGACGACATGATCCGCACCCTGCTCGATTCGTCGCACCCCTTCATCCAGGGCATCACGCTCGAGGAGCTCGACCGCACCGGCTCGGTGCGCCTGCGCATCCCCGAGCCCTTCCAGCCCTTCGCCGCCGGCAACTTCGGCACGCCCAACGGCCGCTGCCGCTTCCGCGCCGAAGAGCTCGACTACCAGCCGCCCGTCGAATCCCGCCACGGCGACGCCGGACTGCGCAGCCGCTATCCCCTGGAGCTGATCTCGCCCAAGAACGACGACAGCATGAATTCCACCTTCGGCCATCGCGACCCGGTGGACCTCCAGACCGCAACCCTCCACATGCACGCCGCCGACGCCGACTCCCGCGGCATCCGCGATGCCGACCAGGTGCGCGTGTTCAATGACCGCGGCTCCACCCTGCTGGCGGCGCGCGTCGATGAAACCGTGCGGCCCGGCGTCGTCTGCGCGCCCGCCGTCCGCTGGGGCAAGCGCGCCCCCGCCGCGCGCAATGTCAACGCGCTCACCTCCGAGCGCCTCACCGATGCGGGCGGCGGCCCCACGTTTTACAGTTGTTTAGTCCAGGTGGAAAGAATCGGAGACTGATGAATCGAAAACTTCTGTGCGTGTTGTTCGCATCGCTCGCCGTAGCCCCGCTCGGCTGCAACCGGCAGAAATCGCCTTCCACGCAGGAGGCGGCGCCCCTCGCGTCGGAGGTGCGCACCGGCGACACCACCACCGCCCGGCAACTCGTCAGCGGCTTCCACGCCATCGAGAACGGCGCCTGGCGCTGGACCCAGCGAAAATTTGAGGTGGAACTCGCCGTGCCTCCCGGCGCCGCCACCCGCGGAGCCGTGCTCGAGGCCCGCTTTACCGTCCCGCCCGTCACCATCGAAAGGCTCAAGTCGCAGACCCTTGCCGCCTCGGTGGCCGGAACGCCGCTGAAGCCCGCTACCATCGACACCGCCGGACCCTTCACTTACAGCCGCGAGATCGAGCCCGCGCAACTCGCCACTCCCTCCGTTAAAATCGCCTTCGAACTCGACAAAGCTCTCCCCCAGCAGGACGCCGACATCCGCGAGCTCGGCATCGTCGCCAACAACTTCCTGTTGAGAGCCAGGTAGGATCAGCCGCCGGGACTGTCCCGCGCCCGAATATGCTTCTGCTGGCCCTTGACATACTAGCGTATTAGTATTAAATAATTGGTAGCAGTGTGGAACTACGTTCTTTGTCTGCTCGCTGCCACGCTTGAGTTTGCCGCTATGGCCCTCTTGGCGCAAGCAGGTGTTCAGTGTTCCAGTTGCCAGTCGGGCAGCACGCTTCGGCTCTCTCCCGCGATCCTTCGAGATCGCATCGCGCAACATTCGTTCCCGACGCTGAGTAGCAAAGAGACGCTGCCTCAGGAACCAATAGGTCTCGAACTGAACCATCGACCAGGATGGCATCCCTTGCCGGATCCTTGCGACGGATTGGCCGGGCCCAAAAGAGATCACTCAGGGTCTGACCAATGCGCTTCGCCAATGGAAGTTTTCTCCTGTTTTACTCAACGGAAAGCCGGCTTGTTTCCGATCGACGCTGTTCGTGTCTGCTAAGAACGAACAGAACTCTATTCGTTTCAGCTTTGCGGAGCCTCCGGGGCGGAAGTGAAACACCGGCCACTGCAGGTGGTTTCCGGAGGTGGTGTCCCGTTCGATATCCGAGCGTCGTCGTGAACTCGCGATCCGCACCGCGGTGGGGGCTCCCGGCGGCAGGCTGGTCAGAGAGGTGGTTGGCCGGGGACTCGCCCCGGTGATCCTGGGCGTGCCCATAGGTCTTGCGGCAGCATCGTTCGGCGGGAAAATTCTGGAGGGCTTCCTGTTCGGCGTGACGCTGCACTCTCCGTCAGTTTATTTTGGTGCCGCGGTGGCCGTGCTCTTTGTAGGCGCGCTCGCGTGCCTCTACCCAGCCATGGAAGCGCGACGAGTGGCTCCGGCAACCGAGCTGAAGAGCAACTGATCGGCACCCGGCCGCCGCGCCTCACTTCCGCGCGAACCGGTACACCTCGAATACCTGTCGGCCGAACGGATCGGAAATCCGGCCAAGCACCTCCTGCCGGTACCCGAGTTCCTCCGCGAACGCGATCATCCGCTCACTCCGGCCGGGGAAGTTTTCAAATGCCGGCGTGTGCGCCAGAAACAGGTTGCGCGGCTCGGATACCATCTCGGTGGCATACCTCCGGTCCTGCTCCGTCATTTCCGCGTTGGCTACCTGGTCGGTGCCCATGCGCAGCGGCAGCGCTCCGGCGTGCAGCATCCGCAGCGGATCCTGAATCCCCCAGTCCATGCAAAAGACCGTCTTCGACCGATCGCCCTCGAGAAAATCGGAAAGCGCGAAAATTCCGTTGTTCCAGGCTGGCCCGCCGCCGTTCCGCACTGCCTGCGCATAATACTCGTTCATCAGCAGCGCTCCGGAAATCGCCGCCACCGCTCCTGCCGCCGCCAGCGCCGGCAGGGCGAACCGTCCCAGCCGCCCGGCCGCGCCCGTAAACGCCGCCGCTACAATCAACTGCGGCAGCGGCCAGAGCAGGATCGTGTGATGCGCGCTCCCGCCCGTGTTCTGGTTGAGCACCATCTGCACCCACGCCACTGCCATTGCAATCAGCGCGAAGAGCACGATCCGGATCGACTTCCGCCCGGCCAGCGGCGTAATCGCCAGCGCCGCCAGGAACAGCCAGTAGAGCAGGTGCCGCCGCGGATGTCCCGCAAATTGCGAAATCGCGGCCGAGGTGGTTTGGATGAGCCCCTTCGGTTGGTGTGGCTCCGGCGTTTGCCAGTCCGCCGCCACCATCCAGGTGAACATTCCCGCGCCGTTGGCGGTCACTTGCAGCATCTTCGCCTTCGCCGCCAGCCCGGTCGTTTCCCGCTGCAAGTTCCCCCGAAACGTGCCCCACTCGTTCTCCATGTTGTAGACCAGCAGCGGCAGAGCCCCCACCGCAAACGCCGCGGTCGCTATTCCCACCCGGCGCCACGTGAGCAAGCCAAAGAATTGTCGCGGCAGCGTCAATAATGTGGCAACCCCCAGGCCCGAGATCGTCCACACCGCCAGCGCTTTGTCCCACATCGCCAGGCCCAGCAGAAAGCAGCCGCCCGCCAGCGCCCACATCTCCAGTTGCTGGTAATAACGCACCAGCAGCCAGGCGCCGCCCAGTAACAGGAGATGCTGCATCGCCACAGGTCCCCAGTCGAAGGTCAGCGTTAACAAATACATTGAATCCGTCGCCAGTAGCGCGCATCCAAAGATAGCTGTACGGGCCCCCGCCACGCGGCGCAGCAGCAGGTAAAACAGCCAGATGCTGGCTACGCCCGCCAGCACCATCGGCAGCCGTAGCGCCCAGACGCCGGGATGCGCCAGGCGGAATATCCCGTCGTATATCCAGGATTTAAGGGCGCCGACGTACGTCATTAACATAATCGGCAGCCGCGAGTTCAGGATGTGCAACGAGTACAGTTCGTCGTGCGGAAGAAAAATGGCCTGGGTGAACAGCGTCTCGTCAGGCTCGATCCCCAGGGTCGGGACGAAAAGCGCTCCGGAAATACAGAAAAAAATACATAAGATACCTACCGGAGTACCAGAACTGAATAGGACAGTGCGAACCCTACCGAATTTAGATTGGCGGCGCAAACCAAAGATGGTAGCATCTGTCCGATATGGGACTGTAGACTCTCAATTGTGCAGCAGCAAAGCCATCAGCGGGGCGAACCAGGCTTTGGCATCTGAATTGCTACCGTGGAGTCTCGTGTTGGGATTGGCAGAGAGAACGAGTGGAAAATATAGCTCCAACGAGGGGTCCGCAACCTGAAACCTTTGGCGTAATTTTCCGTCTATACTCTTGCGGAAACGAAGTAGGGCTAAAGATAAGAAAAAAAAAGAAAAAAGCAGAAGGAGAAGTACGATGAACCAGACCGACCTCAATAAATACAAAGCGATGCTGGAAGCCAGACAGAGTGAGCTTTCGGCCGGACTCCGGAACCGGGAAGACATCGCAATCGAGAAAACTCCGGACGCACTGGATGAAGTTCAGCTCGCCGGCGAGCGCGAACTGGCCATCCGCAATCTGGATCGCGAATCCAACCTTCTGCGAAGCGTGAAGGGGGCGCTGGCCCGGATTGCCGATGGCAGCTACGGCATCTGTATGCACTGCGAGGAAGACATTAAGCCCAAGCGGCTCGATGCGGTGCCATGGACCAAGTACTGCATCCGCTGCCAGGAAGCTGCCGACCGGAACGAATTCGAAACCGAAACCGGCGACACGGTCGACGAACTCCTCGCCAACGCCGCCTAAATCCGCAAGTCCGTTTCAAAGCTCAGGGCCCGGTTTCCTTGAAATCGGGCCCTGACTTTTTGTAGGCTAGAACTGTGTGAATATACACATTAATTCGTGGAATTTCGCAACGGCGCGGCAAATCACCCAATGAATTTCTTTCTCAAGGCGGCCCTACCGGTCAGGCGCCTGGGAATCCTGCCCGGAACCTTCAACCCCGTCACCGTCGCCCACCTCGAACTCGCCCGCTCCGGACTCGAGTCGCTCGACGAAATCGTCTTCGTTCTCCCTCGCGCCTTCCCCCACAAAACTTACGCCGGCGCCTCCTTTTCCGAGCGGGTGGAGATGCTGAGTCACGCCGTCCGGCGCGAACCCCGGTTCTCCATCGCCGGATCGGAAGGCGGCCTGTTCGTGGAGATCGCCCGCGAATGCCGCGCTGCCTACGGCAGCCACACCTCCCTCACCTTTTTGTGCGGAAGCGACGCCGCCGAGCGCATCGCCGGCTGGGATTACGGGGACCCGAATGCCCTTCAAGTCATGCTGGGAGACTTCCGTCTGCTCGTGGCCCACCGCGGCGGGGAATATACTCCCCCGCCCCACCTGACCACGGCCATTCACACCGTGCGTCTGCCGGGACACGCCCAGCCGGTTTCCGCCACCGAGGTTCGCGAGAGAATCGCCCGCGGCGAGGAGTGGGAACACCTGGTCCCCGCGCCCGCCCGCGATCTCGCCCGCACGATCTACGCTATTGCACGCCCTGAACTACCGGGAACTTCGCCACATTGCTGACGAATTCGTTCTGCGCGATGGTCAGCGATGTCAGCGGATCGGTAGCCATGTCCGAATTGAGGTGAATGATTACCTTGTACGTTCCAACCGTACCGGGCAAAAAGGTCGCGGTGAAAACGTCCGCCGTCTTGCCCCCGGCAATCGAAGAAACGAAGCTTACCGGCTCCGTCACCGGACCCCCCGTCGGATATTGGATCCCCGTCTGCACCAGATCCTTGTTTTCGTCGGTGACCTTCTGCAATCCCAATCCGGTCGCGTAGACGATCAGCACTTCCCCCGGAACCGCCGGGTTCTCGTTTGTCACCAGGCTGCCCTCGACGTTGGCGCAGCACAGCGTCCCAGTGCTCGCGAACGACGTCATAATCAGGGTCGCACCCACACTGGTCGAGGCCGATATCGGAATGCCGTTTCCTTCCGGCCCGTCCACCCTCGCCCGCACCAGAATCCGGTCGAAAATGCCGGACGCCTCGGCCGTGACCTTGGGATCCTGGTTGATCAGGTCCACCAGCGCGTCGCGCACCGTGTCGAGCGTGTCCCCATCCACCGCCGTGTACGAGTAGTCGCGCGATTCGATGGTCACAATAGCCACGTCCCCGGCGGTCACCGTGCCGTCCACCGAGACGATCGCCGTCGCCTGGCTGCTTCCGTGATACATCACCGCCAGTTCGTCCTCGCCGCGCGTGAAGATGCCCGGATTCGCCGGTACGATCGTCACCGCCACCGGCGTCGTAGTCACCACGCCCCCGCCCATCTCCGACCGGACGTAGGCGTTGATGCTGGTCGTGTCCAACACCTCCCACGGCACCTGCGCGTTGATCTGCGTCGGTGACACGTAAAGCAGCGGCGACTGAATCCCGTTGAAGTACACCCGGGTTCCGGCCAGTTCCCGCGGCAGTTCGTTCTGGTTGAGATCGGCCGCCACCGTTCCGCCCGAAAGGTCGGTTCCGATGATGGAAACGATGGTTCCGGCCGCCACCTTGGCCGCGTCCGCTCCGCCGCTCAGCGTGGCGGAAGCGGCGAAAAGGCCCAGCAGCGCGGTGGATGTCGGCGTCACCGACACCGAATACGCGATGTTATTGCCCTCCACGCCCGGCGCCTTGGCCTTCAACAGAATCTGCCCGTTCACGGTGTCCGCCGTGGCCAGTACATTCGGGTCGCCGGCCCCGTCGTTACTCGAGTTGATCGCGTTGGTAAGGGCCAGGAGCACGGTCAGCAGCGTATCCCCGCTCTTCACCTTGTAGGTATACTCCGCGTCCGCGATCGTGACCTTGCCCTCGTCGTTCGCCTGGATCGATCCGGTCACCAGCACCGCGCCCGTGGCGTAGATCGCGAAGCTGGCGGCGTTCCGCACGCCCTGGTAAGGCACCAGGTTGCGGCCCACCGAGTACACCGTGATTCGCCGGTTGAACGCGTCGCTCACATAAAGGTTGACCCCGTCCCAAGCCAGCGAAAGCGGGCCGCGCAACGAATCGGCCGCGTCCGAGGCCTGATTCACGTCGCCGCCGATCTGCCCCAGAATGGCATCCGCGGACGCCCCGCTTTGCGTCGGAATCGTCTTGTACACCAGCACCCGGTCGTTACCGCCGTCGGCTACGAAAAGCCGCCGCCCGTCCGACAAGGCAAAACGCGGAAAATTCAACGTGGCATTGCACGAGAAGGGATACCTCGGATTGCCATTGGTGTCCTCGCCGTTCGATTCGGTGCACAACACCGGAGTCTGCACGCCGTTCGTATCCACCGTGTAGGCGTTGTTCGGAACGGCGCTGGCCAGGTTCGGCTGTCCCAGCGCAAAATCCGCCGGCGCCGTATTCGACGTCGGGATGCTGTTCCATACCAGCACGCGATTGAACCCGAGGTCCGTCACGTACAGCCGCACGCCGTCCGAGGTCACCGAAACCGGATTCAGCATCGTGGTGGCCGACGCGGTAACGGTTTGCTGCGTCAGGTCCGGCTCCACGAAGGTTGTGAAATCCGGAGCGCCCAGCACCACGTCCGCCGCTGCGCCGTTGGCCGTTGGAACCTGGTTGTAAATCAGCACGCGGTTGTTCTGTGTATCGGCCACGAACAGCCGCCCGTTCTGAATCCAGACGCCTTGCGGCCCCCGCAGCGTCTTGGCCGTGGGCGTGGCCGGCGGAGGAGTCGCCGTTGTGAAATCCGGCTGCCCCACCACCACATCGGCAGGCTGGTTGTTGATGGTCGGAATCCGGTTCCAGATCAGCAGGCGGTTGTGATTCGTGTCCGCCACCACCAGGCGGACGCCGTCGGAAGCCACCGCCGTCGGCAGCCGCAGCCCGCTCGCGCTCGCCGCCAGGTTCTCGGTGGTCGTCGTGAAGTCCGGCTGTCCCAGCACCAGCGTCGCCTGGCCCACACAGGCCGGGCATTTGCTGTTCAGCGGCAGCAGCGCACCGGGATTTGGAAACATCGTGGACGCGCCCTTGTATAGCAGGACGCGGTGATTGGTCGGGCTGGCGCCGACCCGGTTCGAGTCCGCCACGAACAGCGTGTCGCCGGCAAAAGCCAAGCCGCTGACCCCCCCGAGCACCACGTCGCTCGAGTTCGGATCCTGGGCGGTGAAATTAGGCTGCCCGATCACAAGCCGGGCCGCCTGTCCCGTAACAAATTCTTCTGTTTGGGCGGAAAGAGCCGCCGCGCAGGCGAGTACAACAAGAATCGACTTCATGCGCAAATGTCAGTGACGCGTCTGGATGCGGTTGTTAACTCCCGATTATAGCAAGACTTGGAGGCTGCCTCCTCCTTGCCCCTCACTGGCGCGCCAAGGCCACACCCGTGTGCGGATCCGGCACGCTTTCCCGCCGCCAAGCGTCTCGTTTGATTGCAGTTATTCGGTTTTAGGAGATACACCGCGATGACCAGTGCACGCACGGGTCCAGCGCTGAGCTAAAGTATCAGCATGCTTCGCCGCAGCTTCCTCCAGGTCCTGCCCGCCTCCGCTTTGGCCGCCGCCGCTACAGCCGCTCCTGCCGATCCGTCCCCCGTCAAGCTCGGCTACGATACCTACTCCGTCCGCGCCTGGAAATGGAAAGCGCCGCAGTTGCTCGATTACGTAGCCGCCCAGAAGCTGGACGCCATCCAAATCTCCGATATCAACGAGTTCGAGAGCTTCGAGCCCGCCTACCTGGCCCGCATCAAGGACCAGGCAACCCGCCTCAACGTCGTCATCGACGCCGGCATCGGCTGCGTCTGCCCCTCCAGCAAAGCCTTCAATAAGAACGGCCCGCCCGCCCGCGACCGCGTCCTTCAGGGCCTCCGCGCGGCCCGCGCTGTGGGCGCCCGCTCCATGCGCTGCTTCCTCGGCTCCGACGCCGACCGCCACGCCACCCCCATCCAGGAACACATCGAGAACACCATCGCGGTCTTCCGCTCCGTCCGCTCCGAGGCCCTCGACCTCGGCGTCAAAATCGCGCTCGAAAACCACTCCGGCGATCTCCAGGCGCGCGAACTCCGCTCCCTCATCGAAACCGCCGGAAAGGATTACGTGGCCGCCTGTTTCGACGCGGGCAACGTCATGTGGACCCTCGAAGACCCGCTCGCCGCCCTCGAAATCCTGGCGCCCTACGTGGTCACCACCCACATCCGCGACTCCATCGTCTTCGAACACCCGCGCGGGGCCGCCGCCCAATGGGTCGCCCTCGGCGACGGCGTCATCGACCTGCCCGCTTTCGCCGCCGCTTTCCGCCGCCTCTGCCCCGATTCCTCCATGCAGCTCGAGATCATCACCGGCCGGCCGCCCCGCGTCCTGCCCTATCTCGAACCCGATTTCTGGAAGGCCTTCCCCGACATGCCCGCCGCCGATTTCGCCCGCTTCGTCGCCATCGCCAAACGCGGTCATCCCTTCATGGGCGCAATGGTGGTGGAAGATCAGGTCGGCCGCGTCGCCCCGGTCATGACCGAGGCCCTCAAAGAGCAGCAGAAACTCGACCTTGAGCGCAGCCTCGCCTACGCCAAAAAGACCATGAATGTCGGCGTTAACTGGAGGCTTGGTTAGGCAACGGGTCGTGGCCGTGAGGATGCCGTTCCTGTTCGAGCGGCGTCACCGGATCCAGCAGCAGCCAGAACACAATCCCCATCAGGTAGATCGCTGCCGATACGTAGAAGGTCAGGTTCCAGTTGCTGTGGCTCCACCTCAGGATGTAGCCGATCGCCATCGGCGATAGCGCGCCGCCCAGGTTGCCCCACATATTCATCGCGCCCGAAAGGGTTCCCGCATACCGGCCGCCGACGTCCATTGCCGCTCCCCAGGCCATCGGCATCACCAGGTCGTTGCAGAAACTCGCCAGCCCCACCGCGATCATGGCCGGCAGCGGATCCCGTACCGTGGTCGAGTACACCAGGAACGCGCTCGCCCCCGCGAACCCGCAGCAGGAAATGATACGCCGCGTAGCCTTCACGCTGCCCGTCTTCCGGTTCAACCACGAGGCCAGCAGCACCGAAGCCGGATTTCCGAGCCCGCCGCAGAACAGCGGCAGAATCCCCAGCCACGCGCTCGACGCCAGCGTGATGTTCCGGCCCTCCCGCAGGTACGTGGGAAGCCAGGTGATGTAGAAATACCAGCCGTAGGACAGGCAGAAATACTGCCAGCACAGCATCCAAACCTGCTTGGACGCCAGCAGTTCCCCCCAGGGCACATGCGCGTGCCCTTCCCCGTGCTTCGCGCTCGTGCGCAGCAGATCCTTTTCCGCCGCGTTCATCTTCGGATGTTTCAGCGGGTCGTCTTTGTACCACTTGTAGAAGATCACCGCCCACACGATCCCGATCGCGCCGAAGATTTCGAACGACCGCCGCCAGCCCACCAGGCTCATCACCCACGCCACCAGCGGGGGCGTGAAAGCTCCGCCCCATCGCGCGCTCAGCCACATGAAGCCCTGCGCCCGCACCCGCTCCCTTTCCGGAAGCCAGGTGGTGAAAGCCTTGGTCAGGTTCGGGAAGCAGCCCGCTTCGCCCGCGCCAAAAAGAAACCGGATCGTCGCCAGCGTGCCGAAATTCCAGGCCCACGCCGTCGCCGCCGTAAAGAACGACCACCACACCACGATGCGTGTGATCACCCGCCGCGGCCCCATCCAGTCGCCCAGGAAGCCGCCCGGGATTTCGAACAGCGCGTACGCGAAAGCGAATGCCGAAAGAACCCATCCCATCTCCACCTGCGAGAGCCCCAGGTCCTGCCGCATGTCGGTTGCGGCGAAGGAGATGCAGACGCGATCGATATAGGTGATGACCGCCAGGGTGACAGCGAATACAATCACCCAGTAACGGACTGTCGTGGGCCGTCCCAGGGCCGGCACAGAGGCCTTCGTGACCATAGTCTTGCATCAGATCACGAGCGGCGCCGGAAAAGCAAATGGCCGTTCAGCTATGCCGGACGCCGAAATGGTAGACCAGGGCTCCCGCTCCCACCGTCGTCAGCGCGCCCAGTGAGGCCACCGGCTGCTGGATCACCCCGTACCCCATCATGCACGCGCCCACCAGGATGTAGGAGGCCGGAATCAGCGGCCAGGCGAAATTCACCACCGGCAGCCGCTGCCATCCCGCCCGCTTACTGCGGAACACGAACAGCGACGCCACCGAGAGCACCGAAAACAGCGTCAGGCTCATTCCGATGTAAACCACCAGTTGTGGAAACGGCGTCACCGTCATCGCCATAGCGCACGCCCCCTGCGCCACAATCGCCACTACCGGCGTGTGCGACCGCGGACTGACCGTCGCCGCCGCCGCGAAAAATGCCCGGTTCTTCGCCATCGCATAGTACACGCGCGGCCCGATCGTCACCATCGCGTTCACCGTGGAAACGATCGAAAGCGCCATCAGCGCCGAAAACAGCCCGGCCACGTTCGGCCCGAACAGGTTCGACGCCGCCAGCGAGCCCACCGCGATCACTCCCTTCATCTGCTCGAGCGGCGTCGAGTAGATGAATACCAGGTTCAAGCCCAGGTACAGCGCCGCCACGATCGCGCTGCCCACCGCCAGCGCCGCCGGTAGCGTCCGTTCCGGCCGCCGCACCTCTTCGGCCACATAGGTGGCCGCGTTCCATCCGCTGTATCCCACCATCACCCACAGCAGGCTGACGATGAATTGCGCCGGCAGCCCTACCGTGGAGGTCCGCACCGCCGGCTGCGAAAAGTGGCTCCAGCTCCCCGTGCCCGCCGCAAATCCGAACACCACGAAGCCCACAATCACCAGCAGCTTGGTCGTGGTCAACACGTTTTGCACCTTGGCGGTCCGCCCTACCCCCAGACAGTTGAGCCACGTGAACCAGAGAATCAGCAGAGACGCCACCACCTGCCCCGCTCCCAGGCGCAGCGAGAACGCTCCCGATCCGATCACCAGGCTGGCGTTGGCCTGCTGAAGGCTCGGAAAGAAGTGGCCCAGGTAATCGGAAAAGGCCAGCGCCGCCGCGGCGATGGGCGCCGAGAATCCCGCGAAGAAGGACACCCATCCCGTCATGAATCCCCACTCCGGGCCGAAAGCGTGCGTCAGGTAAACGTATTCGCCCCCGGAACTCGGGAAATTCACGCCCAGCTCGGAGTAGCTCAACGCCCCGGCGAACGCAAACAACGCTCCCACCGTCCAGCACCCCAGGATCAATCCCGCGCTTCCCAGGTCGCCGGCCATGAAACCGGTCGTTGCAAAAATGCCCGTGCCCACCATATTGGAAATCACCAATGCGGTGGCGCTGAAAAAGCCGAGCTGCCGGAGGAGCCCGGGTTGCGAGGTCTGCTGCTGGACTTTGGGCATCGAGAGACCTATGGGTCTATAGTCTCACGTAGCGCGAATTCCGAACTCCGCTTCTCGCCGGAGTCTGAATCGCCGCGTCGTCCTTTAGGAGGGCAGGCTGAGAGGAGCCAGCGCTTCCGGAATCAGCCCCTCGGCCAATACCAGCCAGTCGGTGCCGTTCACCATCGCCTGCAACGCCGTCACCTCCACCATCGGTGGCGACGGCCAGCGCGGAAACATCTGCACCGGACCGTAAGCGAACTCCGCGTTTTTCAGGTTCAGCGTCACGCTCACCGCTTCCCCCTTCAGCGTCACGCGGCCGTTGCGGACCGACTGGATCACTGCCAGGGTGGCGACGCTTCCTGTGCGGCTCGCCAGGTAAATTCCCAGCTCTTTGCCGTCCCGCTTCCAATCGTCGAACATCCGCCACGCTTCTTCGGAGCCGATCGGTTGGCCCGTCAGGCACTCCAGCATTCCATTAGCTTACACTGAAGGTCTGCCCGCTATGGAACTTGAAAAAATTCAGCAGGAACTGCGCAACCAGAACCTCGACGGCTGGCTCTTCTTCGACCACCACCTGCGCGACCCGCTCGCCTATCGGGTGCTCGGCCTCGCTACGACGCCCGTCCCCACGCGCCGCTGGTATTACCTGATTCCCGCCCACGGAGAACCGCGCGGCATGGTCCATCGCATCGAGCGCGACCGGCTCGCCGCCCTGCCCGGCGAAAAGATTCCCTATTCGAGCTGGCCCGAACAGGTGGAAACGCTCGGCAAACTCACCGCCGGACTGCGCCGCGTCGCCATGCAGTATTCCCCCAACTGCGCCATCCCCTATGTGTCCATGGTGGACGCCGGCACCATCGAACTGGTGCGCGCCACCGGAGTCGAAGTGATCACCTCGGCTGAGCTGATCCAATACTTCGAAGCGCGCTGGACTCCCGCCGCGCTCGAGATGCACCTCGAAGCCGGCCGCCGCGTGGACCGCGTGCGCGCCGCCGCTTTTGAAATGGTGCGCGAGCGCCTGCGCGGCGGCGTTCCGGTGATCGATCTCGAAATGAAAAACTTCGTCCGCGAGAACTTCGCCGCCGCCGGCCTGCTCACCGATCACGGCCCCATCGTCGGCGTGAACGCCAACGCCTCCAATCCCCACTACGAGCCCACCGAACAGGACAACACCCCCATCCGCAAAGGCGACTTGCTCCTCCTCGACCTGTGGGCCCGCCTCGATCGGCCCGGCGCCGTTTACTACGACATCACCTGGACCCACTTCCTCGGCGACAACCCTCCCGATGCCATGCGCTCCGTCTTCGATACCGTCACCGGAGCCCGCGACGCCGCCATCAAACGCGTGCAGGACGCCGTCGCCGCCGGCAAGCCGCTGCACGGATTCGAAGTCGACGATGCCGCCCGCGGCTTCATCTCCAGCCGCGGCTACGCCGAATGGTTTACCCACCGCACCGGCCACTCCATCGGCCAGGAGGTCCACGGCAACGGCGCCAACATGGATAACTTCGAAAATCACGACGAGCGCCGCGTCTCTCCCTGGACCTGCTTCTCCATCGAGCCCGGCGTCTACCTGCCGGAATTCGGCGTCCGCTCCGAGGTCAATATGTTCGTCGGCGATAAAGAGGCCATGGTCACCGGCCAGATCCAGCGCGAATTCGCGCTCCCCTGATGCCCTTCCAAACGCTCGCCGCGCTGGCCACGCTGCTGGCCGCCGTGCCCCACGGCAATCGCATCGAGCTGCAGCTCGATCGCGGCTCGGCCGAAATCGCCTGGCTCACCGGCGGCACCTTCCACTTCCGCCGCTCGCTCGACGGGCCGCTCCCTTCCATCGAGGTGGCCGACCCCATGGACTTCGATCTCGACATCGAGGACACGCCGTCCGCCATCCGCTTCCGCACCAAATACCTTCAGGTTTCCATCCGCAAAAAGGGTGTGCTGCTCGCTATCTACAAAGCCGATGGCGCGGCGCTCACCGCCGACCGGTCCGAGCCCGCCGAATCGGAACTCGGCGTCCAATGGGAGCGCCAGACGCTTCCCGGCGCCAGCTACTACGGACTCGGTCCCCGCACCGCGCTGAACTTCGACCTGGGTGGAAAGGTCTGGCCCACTGAAGTGCCCTTCCTGCTTTCCACCGCCGGCTACGGCGAGTCCCACCTCGGCTCCGGCGCCTTCCGCTTCGACTTCACCGCCTCCGGCCGCTACCGTATTCACGCCCCATCTGTCGATTACCTGTTTCACTACGGTCCCGCCCTCAAGCAGATCCTCGAGGTCGAGCACGATCGGCGCGGCAACCCGCCCAACTGGAAGGCTTCCACCGAGCGCGTCGGTTCCTGGACCACCCTGCGCGATTCCCTCCTCCGCATCGTCCACGGCGCCATGTCCGGCCGCCTGGAACCGGAGTTCGATCTCGCGCCCTACGCCTCCGCCGCCGGTGATCTGCAATCCCGCGCGCGCCAACTCGGATCGCTGGTGCGCAACGTATCTCCCGGCACCGTCGGCCTCACCCCGTTTCGCGGCCAGCTCGAAACCTACCTCCGCACCTACGCCGTCGAGCGCGACGACCGCGGCTATCCTCTCTGGCACCCGTTGCCCTTCCAGTTCCCCGGCGATCCGGAATGCGAGCAACACGCCGACGAGTTCATGTTCGGCGACGAAATGCTGGTTGCCCCCATCTACCAGCCCGGCAACCGCCGCACCGTTTATCTGCCGCCCGGAACCTGGACCAACCTCGACACCAATGAAGTCTTCCCCGGCCGCCGCAGCATCGCCGTCGAGACCGCCGGGCTGCCCGTCTTCGCCCGCAATGGAATGATCGTGCCCCTCGATTCGCCCGAAGGCATGACCGTCCACTACTTCCCCAAACTCGGAGCCGAGTTCTTCGTCCTCGAGGAGGATTATTCCGGCTGGACGCAATTGCACGCCTCACCCGCCGTGGACGTGATCCGCCTCGAAATCGAATCCCAAAAGCCGCGCAGCTACGAGTGGATCGTGCACCACATCGACCAGCCCGCCACCCTCGAATTCGACGGCCGCCCGCTCGACCGCGACGCCTGGTTCTACGACAAGCCCAACCGCAACCTCCACGTCCGCCTCCACGTCGCCGAAAAAGAAGACCGCATCGTCAACATCGTCTTCCCGTGATCCATCGCGAAACCACCATTGCGGAGCCGCGCCATCGAGCGTCAGCGATTCCCATTAAAATAGGTGTATAGATCCGTAGGGCATGAAAAAAGGCGAGCGGTCGAAATTCATCGAAGAAGCCGTCCAGGCGCGGGTCTTCCATCGGACGGTCGAAGACATCAAAGAGCGCAACGCCGGCACCGATCCGCAGAAGTTCCAAGACCTGATCGACAGCGCCCTACGGGACGTCCGCACCGGGCGCAGGCGCCGCGGGGCGCATTCCAAAGCTTGATCGGACGGGGCCTTCACTCTACTGACCAGCCCGCCACAACTGGCCGGACCACGGGCGCCGCTCAGGAAACCCGCCATTGCGGAGCGCATCCGGCCACACCATGCCGGCCGCCTGGTCAATGAGCTGAGAGCACGATCAAAGCGCTTCCACCTGTTTCCCGCTCCCCCGATCCCGAGGATGATTTTCTGCTTTCCCTGGCCGAAGGCGGCAAAGCGGATTATCTTGTCACCGGCGACAAAAGCGGGTCTCTCCCTGCGCCGCCATGAAAGAACGCGGATTGTCGCAGCCAGGGCGTTCCTTCCGCCGTGCACCGCCCCCTTACCCGCCCGCCTTCTCATCCGCCTTCAGATCCAGCACGCTCCCCGTCAGAATCACGTTCACCAGGCTCACCGCCGTGTCCAGCGTCTGCAGAATCGTCGATGCCGGATCGAGGATCGTGCTCTGCCGCGACGGCACCAGCTTCTCGCCGATCACGTCGTAAACCACCGGCTCCTCCGACTCCATCATCTTGCCGATCATTGCGTCTTCGTCCGCGCCCGCGCTCCGCAGCAGCACCCGCGCCGGCTCTTCGAGCGCCGCCGCCAAAATCTCCGCCGCCGTCTCGTCCTGCCCCGCGGCCTTGTCCAGCGCCCGCGCCGCCCTCAAAAACGCAACCCCGCCGCCCGGCACCAACCCGTTCCGCGCCCGCCGCGCATCGGTAGTCAGTTGCGACACCCTCCGCTTCCGCTCTTCGTATTCCCTGTCGCTGCCGGCCGCCAGCTTCAGAATCGCACTCAGCTCCCGGTTCGACCCCAGCCGGCTCGAATCCGCGTCCTTTCCGAGCAGCGCCGTCTTATTCTTCGTGATCACCGCCTTGCGCACCGCGCCCAGCCGCGTCACCCCCGTTTGCTCCAGGTCGTCTTCGCTGAAACTGTCGGACCAAGCCGCGCCCGCAAATTCCGCAACCTCCTTCAGCTTCTCCCCCCGCATCAGACCCGTGGACTGCGCCGCCACCGCCGCCACCTGCACCGTGCCGCGCAGCTTGTTCACTACCATCGTGTTCGCCGCTTCGGCTTCGATCTGCCGTGCGATCACCAGCAGCGGGCGCCCCGACTTGGCCGCATGTTCCAGCACCGGAATCAACGGCTTGACCACCCCCAGTTTCAGATCCGCCACCAGCACGTACGGATTCTCCAGCACCGCTTCCTGCCGCTCCGGATCGGTGATGAAATAAGTGTTCAAATAGCCGCTGTTCAATGTTTCCGTTTCAACGAAAACGGCGCCGTCCGACCCGGTTTCGGACGGCTCGCAGGCCACCACTCCGTCCGCGTAAATTACCTTCGCGGCCAGCCTCACCAGCAGCGAATCGGCGTCCAGCGCCATCCACTGTTCCAGCGGCAGGCTGCGCACCAGCAGCCGCATTTCCGCCGCCGCCACTTGCGCCCCTTTTTCGAGCCCCCTCTTCAGGCGCGCGGGCACGGTCTTTCTGTCCTCCATCGCCGCCACGCTCTCCGACAGCATGGCGTGCGCCAACAGCACCATCGACCGCGCATGCACCGTATTCGCCGCATCCTCGATCGCCTTCACCAGCAGCTTTATGCCGATATCGCCGATCGAGTCCCCCGTCTCCAGGTCCCGTCCGATCCGCACAATGTCCCGCGTATGCTCGAGCGCGCCCTGCGCGTTGTGGATGACGACGTTGGCCCCCAGCGGCCCGAATGTCGCCTCCACCGTCCTCGCCAGCACGTCCACTCCCCGCAGCAGCCTTCGCCAGTTGCTGCTCGCCGCTGCCTTCGCGCTGCGCGCTGCGCTCAGCTCCGCTTCGAGCCCCGCCACTTTCGCGCGCAGCGCCTCGGCCTCCGCGTTCTGCCGCGCCGGAAGAAAATCGACCACCGGATTGCTCACCGCGCCGCCCGCCCCCAGCGATCCCAGCGCCTCGCTGAGGTCCCGCTTCAGGTCCTCCGCGCCCTGAAAATCCACCTTGTACAGAATCGTCCGGTACGATCGCAAATCGAACGGCACATCCGCCATCGACTGCGTGATCACCACCGTCTGCCGCGCCAGCGCGTGGCAGATCCCCAGCTCGTAAAACACGTTGGGATTGCTGTCCGTCAGATCCGCAATCATGACATCGGCGCGGTCGATCAGCTCGATCACGTCCCGCATGATATTGCGCTGCACCCGAATATCGTCCGCGCGGATGCACTCGTACCCCAGGCTCTCCACCGTGGGCTTAAGCACCACGTCGTAGACCTGCCGGTAGGTCTCTTTGAACGGCATCAACACGAAGCAGAGTTTCTTCTTCATCCCAACCGTCCCCCCGTGCGGCGTTCCTATCGAGTATACGTGCTTGCGGTACCATGTCCGGAGCCCGTGCCCTTCGCCGATCTCGAACTGTCGCGCCGCCTGGAACGCGCCGAAGGCCATGCCTGCCGCCGCTTCGCCGAAGCGCGCAGCCGCCTGTTTCCCGCGAGCGGCGCCGCATGGATGGAACACGCCGGAGCCTGCGCTGTTTTCGACGGCATCGATTCACCCGTCACCCAGACTTTCGGACTCGGCCTCTTCGAACCCCCCACCCCGGCTGCCCTCGACACCATCGAGCGCTTCTTCTTCGATCGCGGCGCGCCCGTGATGCACGAAGTGAGCCCCCACGCCGGAGTCGCCGCCATGCACCTGCTCTGCGCCCGCGGCTACCTCCCGCACGAGACCGCCAGCGTTCTGTTCCAACCCGCTGCCCCGCCGCCGCCCCTCGAAGACGGCCCCGTCCACGTCCGTATCGCGGGCGCGCAAGACGCCGCTGTCTGGGCCGAGACCAGCACGCGCGGCTGGACTCACGAATATCCCGAGCTGCGCGCCTTCCTCGACGAGATCGGCGCCATCTCCTTCGCCCGCGAAGAGGCGCTCTGCTTCCTCGCCGATTACGAGGGACAGCCCGGTGCGGCCGGCGCCCTCTGCCTCCACGACGGAGTCGCGCTCTTCGCCGGATCCGCCACCGTGCCCGAATTGCGCCGCCGCGGCCTCCAGCGCGCCCTGCTCCAGGCCCGCCTCCGCGCCGCCCTCGAGCGCGGCTGCGACCTCGCCATGATGGTTGCCGAACCCGGCAGCGAATCCCAGCGCAACGCCGAGCGCCAGGGCTTCCGCATCGCCTACACCCGGATCAAATGGCGCCTGGAATCGCACACGCCCTAACCAACCAGCCCCCATCCCGGATTACACTTGATGCCATGTCGAGACCACGCCCGCCGCTCGCGTTCCTGTGCCTCGCCGCGCTGGCCGCAACCGCCTCCGCGCAGCCGGTTTCCGTCCAGGTAGACCTCGCAAAGAAGATGGGGCCGCTCCGTCCCGTCTGGTCCTTCTTCGGCCACGACGAGCCCAACTACACCTATATGAAGGACGGCCGGAAGCTGCTCTCCGAAATCGCCGCCCTCAGCCCCGTCCCCGTCTACGTGCGCGTCCATAGCCTGCTCGTCACCGGCGACGGCCAGCCCGCGCTCAAGTGGGGTTCGACCAACGCCTACACCGAGGACGCTTCCGGCAAACCCGTCTACGACTGGACCATCACCGACCGCATCTTCGACACCTACATCGAGCGCGGCATGAAGCCGCTCGTGCAGATCGGCTTCATGCCCGAAGCGCTCTCCTCGCACCCCGACCCTTACCGCCATCACTGGAAACCCGGCGACAACTACAACGACATCTACACCGGCTGGGCCTACCCTCCTAAGGACTACGCCAAATGGGCCGAACTCGTGTACCAGTGGGCCAGCCATTGCGTTCAAAAGTACGGCCGCGCCGAGGTCGAATCCTGGCTCTGGGAAGTGTGGAACGAACCCAACATCAGCTACTGGAAAGGCACTCCGGAGGAATACCACAAGCTCTACGACTACTCCGTTGACGCCGTGCGCCGCGCCCTCCCCACCGCCCGCGTCGGCGGCCCCGATTCCACCGGACCCGCCAGCGCCGGCGCCGCCGCCTTCCTCCGCAACTTCCTCGAACATGCCGTGCGCGGCAAAAACTACGCCACCGGCGCCACCGGAGCGCCCCTCGATTTCGTCAGCTTCCACGCCAAGGGCGCGCCCCGCTTCGTCCAAGGCAGCGTCGTCATGGGAATCGAAAAACAGTTGCAGGACCTCTCCCACGGTTTCGAAATCGTCGCTTCCATTCCCGAAGTGAAAAACAAACCCGTGATCGTCGGCGAATCCGATCCCGAAGGCTGCGCCGCCTGCTCCTCCCGCGTCTACCCGCAGAATTCCTACCGCAACGGCGTCATGTATGCCAGCTACACCGCCGCGGTCATGCCCCGCCACCTCGACCTCGCCGCCCTCCGCGGCGTCAACCTGATGGGCGCCGTCACCTGGGCCTTCGAGTTCGAAGACCAGCCCTGGTTCGACGGCTTCCGCGACCTCGCCACCAACGGCGTGGACAAGCCCGTGCTCAACGTCTTCCGCATGCTCGGCATGATGACCGGCGAGCGCGTTGCCGCCGAAAGTTCCGCTGCCGCCTCACTCGAAAGCCTCCTCGCGGCAGGCGCCAAAAACCAGCCCGACGTGCACGCCATGGCCGCCACCGACGCGCACTCCGCCGCCGTGCTCGTATCCAACTACCACGATTCCGCCAAACCCGGTCCCGACGCCGCCATCGACCTGGCCATCTCCGGACTGCCGCCCGGCCCCCTCCTCCTCCAGCATTTCCGCGTCGACGACCGCTTCAGCAATTCCTACGAAGCATGGATAAAAATGGGGTCGCCCGCGCAGCCTGGTGCCGAACAGATCGCCCAGCTCGAAGCCGCCGGCCAGTTGCAGTCCGCCGAATCTCCACGCTGGATCCACACTACCGGCGAGCCCCTCCGCCTCCATTTCGACCTGCCGCTGCACGGTGTGTCGCTCCTCCGCTTCACCTGGTAGAGCGGCCGCCATTATGCAGCGCGCCATTCGCTGGAACATCGCCGTCCTGATCGGTGCGGCCATCGCCATCAGCTACTTCGACCGCCAGACCCTGCCCGTCGCCATCCAGGCCATCCAGCGGGAAATTCCCATCACCAACACCCAGTTCTCGCAGCTTCAGGCTGCCTTCCTCACCGCCTACGCGCTCATGTACGCGGGCGGCGGCCGGCTGGTGGATATTCTCGGTACCCGCCGCGGCTTCCTCGTCATCATGGTGTGGTGGTCGCTCGCCTGTGCCGGACACGGCCTCGCCGCGTCCTTCGGCATGCTCGCGGTCAGCCGCTTCCTTCTCGGCATGGGCGAAGGCGGCGGCTTCCCCGCTGCCACCAAGGCCATCGCCGAATGGTTCCCCGCGCGTGAGCGCGCCACCGCCATGGGAATCGTCAACGCCGGAACGGCCGTTGGCGCCATGTGCGCGCCCCCCGCCATCGCCGCCGTTCTGGCCGTGCTCAACTGGCGATGGGTCTTCTTTCTCTCCGGCGCCATCGGCCTGCTCTGGGTCCTCTGGTGGATGCGCTCCTATCGTTCGCCGTCGTCCGATTCCGCCCTCGCCAGCGACCGGACTACGCCCTGGCTGTCCCTGCTCGGCTACAAGCAGGTGTGGGGCCTCGTCTCGGCGAAATTCCTGAGCGACGCCGCCTGGTATTTCTATCTCTTCTGGCTTCCGAAATACCTCTATGACGCGCGCGGCTTCGACACCCGCCAGGTCGGCTACTACGTCTGGATCCCCTACGCCGCATCCGGCCTCGGCTGCCTCTGCGGAGGCTGGTTCTCAAGCCGGCTGCTCCGCTCCGGGCACTCCCTGAACGTCGCCCGCAAAGTCGCCCTCGGCCTCAGCGCCGCCCTCATGCCGCTCGCCTGGTTCGTCACCCGCACGCCTGTCGAACTCGCCATCGTGCTCTTCTCCATCGCCTTCTTTGGCCAGCAGTCGTGGTCCACCCTGGTTATGATCCTGCCCGCCGACCTGTTCCCCCAAAACGCCGTCGGCTCGGTCGCCGGAATGGTGGGCTTCGGCGGTGCCATGGGAGGCGTGGTCTTCGGCTTCGTCGTCGGATACCTGCTCGACCACGGCTTCGGCTACGGCAGCGTCTTCACCATCGTCAGCACCCTGCACGTCATCGCGTTCCTGGTCATCCTCCTCACCGTCCGCCGCGTCGAACCCCTGCGGGCGCCTTTGTAATCCGCGCCACTCCTCGCGCTCCCTGGTAAGTGCCCCTAATATTCTTCTACTATTGGTGCCCCGCCCTTCCCGTGATAATCTCGACCCAATTGCGAGGGGAAACGGGATGCAATTACGTCATCTTCTATTGGCCGCCGCCTGCTCTGGCTGCGCTTTTCTGTTCGCTCCGCCCGCGGCCGGACAGGGTTGAGTGGCCGCTCGTCAGGGCACGCCCGGGCTTGGCGTGCTGGCAACCAATACCTGCGGCGTCGAGGAGCACCGCCATCCCAGGCAGTGGACGGTGAGTGTCGGCTATCGCTACCAGCCCTCGTTCCGCCATTACATCGGAACCGTGGAGCAGAAGCAGCGCGAGGTCAATCACAACCAGATCGAGAACGTCTACCACCTGCTCGATTTCGCCATCGAGCGCCAGTTGACGCCCCGCTGGAGTGTGGCCGTTGGCATGCCCGTCCTCTTCGCCCACCGCAACCAGCTCTATAATCCCGCGGGCCGGTATGTCGTCAACAGCATCGGCGACATGTCAATCGGCGGCCGTATGTGGATCTTCAAGCCTCCTACCGAATCCGGCGATAACATCTCCATCGGCATGTTTCTCAAGTTACCCACCGGTAAGTACAATGCCACCGGACTTGCCACCAGCCAGGGCCGCCAGATAGTCGCCACCGCCGACCAGTCCATTCAGGCGGGCGACGGCGGCACCGGCTTCAGCGTCGAAATCCAGGCCTACAAACGCATTTCCTGGCAAACCGAGCTCTACTTCGCCGGCGTCCACTTATTCAATCCCCGTAACACCAACGGCGTCTCCACCTTCCGCTCCGCGCCCGGCGAAACCGTCATGTCCGTCACCGATCAGTATCTCTACCGCGGCGGCATCGGCCGCGCCGTGCCGAAGATACGCGGCCTCGCCGTCAGCTTCGGCGGCCGCATCGAAGGTGTCCCCGTCCGCGATGCCTTCGGCGGCAGCGACGGCTTCCGCCGCCCCGGCTACGCCATTTCGCTCGACCCCGGCTTCATGTACGTTCGCGGCCGCTATCTGTTCTCCTGCAATGTGCCCTTCGCCGTCGAGCGCAACCGCAAACGCAGCGTCGCCGATTACATGAACGGCCGGCACGGCGACGCCGCCTTCGCGGACTATGCCATCCAGGCCGGCCTCTCCTGGCGCTTCTGATCTACCCGCCCGCGATCGCCCCGACGATCAGCAGCGGCTCGGTCGCGCGCGCCACCGCCTCCGGCAGCGGCGCGTCCATCGAATCGTGCGAAAGGTCCTGCTCGCAGGCGAAGTACCGCACGTAAGGCCGCCGCTCCTGCGTCGCCTGGTCGCGAATGGTTCCGCGCAGCACCGGGTATCGCGCCTCCACCGCGTCCAGCACCGCGCGGACCGTCGCCGGCCCTTCCACCTCTACCTGCACTTCACCGGAAATCTTCGCCAGCGTCCGCAGATGCGACGGCAGTTCCACGCGGATCATGGCAGCGTCTGCACCTCGACGGAGAGCACCGCCGGCAAGTCGCGCACGATCGGCGCCCAACTGTCGCCCGCGTCAGCCGACCCGTACACCTGCCCGCCCGTCGTCCCGAAATATACCCCGCACGAATCGAGCTGATCGATCGCCATCGCGTCCCGCAGCACGTTCACGTAGCAGTCGCTCTGCGGCAGTCCCTTGGTCAGCGCCTCCCATTCGTTGCCCCCGGTCCGGCTGCGGTACACGCGCAGCTTCCCGTCCGGCGGAAAGTGCTCCGAGTCGCTCTTGATCGGCACCACGTAGATCGTCTCCGGCTCGTGCGCGTGCACGTCGATCACGAAGCCGAAATCCGTCGGCAGGTTGCCGCTCACCTCGTGCCACGAATCGCCCGCATCGTCGCTGCGCATCACGTCCCAGTGCTTCTGCATGAACAGCACCTGCGGCCGCGAAGGATGCATCGCAATCCGGTGTACGCAGTGCCCCACCTCCGCATCCGGGTCCGGAATGTATTGCGACTTCAGCCCGCGATTGATCGGCTTCCAGTTCTTCCCGCCGTCTTCGGTGCGAAACGCCCCCGCCGCGGAAATCGCGATAAACATTCGCTGCGGGTCGCTCGGGTCGATCAAAATCGTGTGCAGGCACATCCCCCCTGCGCCCGGCTGCCACTGCGGCCCCGTGCCGTGCCCGCGCAATCCCGGAAGTTCCTGCCAGCTCTGCCCGGCATCGGCCGAACGGAAAATCGCGGCATCCTCCACCCCCGCGTACACCACGTCCGCTTCCGTTAGCGACGGCTCCAAATGCCAGACCCGCTTGAACTCCCACGGATGCGGCTTGCCGTCGTACCACTGGTGCGTCCCCGGCACGCCGTCGTAGGCGAACTGGTTTCCCACCACTTCCCACGTCTGCCCGCCGTCGTTCGACCGCTGCATCACCTGCCCCGACCAGCCGCTCGATTGCGAAGCGTACAACCGGTTCGGATCCACCGGCGAACCCTTCATATGGTAAATTTCCCAGCCCGCGAAATGCGGCCCGCTCACGTCCCACTTCTCCCGCTTCCCGTCCGATGTCAGAACGAACGCTCCCTTCCGCGTCCCCACCAGCACCCGTACTTTACTCATCCATCTCTCCTTCGCGTTTTTTGAATTTCGGTATCAATGGAGTCCGATCGCGCTCCCGCCATCGCTTTCGCACCTCCGCGAGGAACGCCTCCCGGTCCTTCTCCATGCGCTCGATCAGCGCGCGCGGCGCACCCGTTTCCTGATGTTTCGCCCCCCACACCAACAACTCGAGCAGCACCGGAGCCAGGTCGATCCCCTTCTCCGTCAGCAGGTAATTCACTCTCCGGCCATCCGCCGAATCGTACTCCGGCGCAACAATCCCCGCCGCCTCCAGCCTCCGCAGCCGGTCCGCCAAAATGTTCGATGCGATCCCCTCGCCCGCCTCCAGAAAATCCGTGAAGGTCCGGCACCCGCGCACCATCAGGTCGCGAATAATCAGCAGCGACCACCGGTCCCCCACTAATTCCAGCGAGATACTAACCGGGCAGCCGGACCGTCGCCCTTTCGGCCTCCCTGGCACGCCGTCAGCCTATCAAAGTATACTTGTGAAACGCAAGTAAACGCGACTTACACTGCCCCTGTATTTGTGACCGCTGTCACGTCCCGAATCCACCGCCAGTGCCGGCCCTCTTCTGGCTCCCCCGCCACCGTCCCGTGAAGGATCTCCGCGATCGTTTCCGCCGTCCGCACGATCGTCATTCCCGAGCGGTTGAACAGCAGGTTCCCATCGCAAAACGCCACCCGTCCGCCCCGCACCGCCCGCAGCCCCGCCCACCAGCGATACCGCTCCAGCACTGCCAGTTCCGCCTCGCTCCGGTCCAGTCCGAAACCGCAGGGCGCAACGATCAGGAACTCCGGATCCGCCGCCGCCACCCGCTCTCCCGGAATTGCCGCGGAGTGTCCGCTCCCGCCGCTCCCCACCAGCTCCCCACCCGCCGCATCCACCAGTTCCGGAGTCCAGTTCCCCACCGTGTAAACCGGATCCGTCCACTCGAGCACCGCCACCGTAGGCCTCCTCCGTCCCGCGGTGGCGAGCCGCAGCCGCTCCAGCCGCGCCCGCTCCCCCGCCGCCAGCGCTTCCCCCCGCGCCTCCATCCCGAGCGCGCCCGCAATCTCCACCATGCTCGCGAAGATCTCCTCCACCGACCCCGCCGAAAGCGACAGCACCCGCGCCCCCGCTATCGCGCCCCCCTGCCGCTCCACCTCGCCCGGCGTCACCGCGCACACTTCGCAATGCGACTGCGCCACGATCAGGTCCGGCTCCAGCCGCCGGATCAATTCCGTATCGATGCGGTAAAGCGGTTCTCCGGACCTCAGGCGCCGCCCCACTTCGCCGTCGATGGCAGCGCTCGAACCCGATACGTCGAACGCCGGCGCGCTGCACGCCGGAAGCCTCCGAACCCACTCCGGGTTGTCGCATTCGTGCGACCGCCCCACCAGCAGATCCCCCGCCTCCAGCGCGCACACAATCTCGGTGGCGCTCGCCAGCAGCGATACCACTCGCATTCGCTTCACCCTCCGGTACGGCCATTCTATCGTGAGACCTGTAGTAAACTCCCCACAAGGAATCCACCATGAAATCCTTACTCCGACTCCGACCCGTAGCCGCCGCGCTGCTTCTTGCGGCCGCCTCCGCCGTGGCCGTCTATTCGCAGAAACCCGGCCTTCAACGCACCATCGTCGAGAAGGCTGACGTCTCGGTTCCCGGCCGCGAAGCCGTCGTCGCGCGCGTCGAACTCGCGCCGGGCGTTTTCGCCGGACGCCACACCCACCCCGGCGACGAGATCAGTTACGTCATGGAAGGTGAAGGGGAGATTCTGATGCAGGGCCACCCGACCCGCAAGGTCAAGGCCGGCGACGGCTTCGTCATCCCCGGCGGCGTCATCCACGACGCCCATAACACCGGCAGCGCTCCCCTCAAGATGATCGGCGTCTACGTCGTCGACAAAGGGAAACCCCTCGCAACCCCAGCCAAATAGCGCGTTGTAAACTTCGATGCCCCATCGCCGGTCCGCGATATACCCGCTCCACGGGACCGGTCCGCCTTCCCGCCGAGCACCTGATCAACCAGAACCCCCACCCGACCTTCCACCTCGCCGCCATTCACCAGCCAGCGGCGCAAACCGGATTCGCGGCCGCCCAGGTCGGCGATTACGTCCTCGCTATCGGCAATCCCTTCGGCGTCGGCCAAAGGCCGCAACAATCTCGGCATCGAGGACTATGAAGACTTCATCCAGACCGACGGCCCCGTCCCGATGAACCTCGCAAATCGTCCGACACCCCCCGGCGGCGTCGTCACCGGCATCGACGCCGCCAGCCCCGCCGCCGACTCCGACCTCCGTCCCGGTGACGTCATCGTCCAGGTCAACCGGCAGCCCGTCCGCACCGTCGCCGAGTATCGGCGCCAACGCGGGGCGTGCGCGAACGGACGCAGGCCCCGCCCCTCCACCGCGATTCTTTCCGGCCCGGCGATATCATGACCAAAGGGTGCCGGGCCCATGACACCTCCGTAGGAGGCGCGAATGTCGAAAGAATCCCGTACGCTCGCCGGAATCCTTCTCATCGTCCTGCCCACCGTCATCTACGGAGGTTGGATGCTTCTCCACCTGCTCACGTCGAATGCGCCGGGCTATGCCGGGAATCCCATGCGCCAGAATCTCTGGCGGGCCGGCCATGCGCATGCCGGCGTATATCTGGTACTCTCCCTGGTGATGCTCCGCTACGTGGACGAAGCCGTGCTGCCGCCCCTCTGGAAATGGCTCGCCCGCAGCGGCGCCCCCATCGCCGCCATCCTGATCCCCGCCGGCTTTTTTCTCTCCGTCGCCTCTCCCTCCGCAACCGAACCGAACGGCCTGCTCAACCTCGCCTACGTCGGCATCGTCTTTTTGGCCGGCGCGGTCCTCACCCTCGGCGTCGGCCTGATTCGCGCCGCGCGGCGCATGCCATAGCCCCCATGAAAAACGCGAAGAAACCCGGACCGAAGAAACTCGACCAGCTCATCGAAGAGATCACTACCGACGCCTACGGCCAAGGCGAACAGCTCTGGGCCTTCCGCCAGGCCTTCGAGAACGAAGTCGACGTGCCCTGCGACGCCGAACTCCTCGGTGAACCGGTCGAGGTGCTGAAATTCGATTTCGACGGCAATGAGCGGCGCGGCCTCACCGCCGTTTGCCGCCGCCCCGGAGGCCCCAGACACATCATCGCGGCCAGCGAGTTGTCCATCCCCCGAAACTCCACGGCCGCGCTGTACCTGGCCGCCTATCGCCGTTGGATGGGGCTCTCGCCCTCGCCGGCCGCCGCATCCGCCTCCCAGCCCGAAGGCCCGGTCGAGCTCGTGGTGCTGTCCGTGAAAAGGACCGCGGCCGCCTGCCGTCTCCTCGGCGACGGCCGCCCGCTCACCTATCGGATGAAGAGTGCCCGCGGCCTCGTGCCCGGTGAGATCGCCGTCGTCAAGCCCGCGAAACACTGGACCTATGCCGGGAATCTCTATCTCTCCGGCTCCGTCGAATCCACCCGCTTCGACGCCGCCGCCCTGGGGCTCGAGCCTCTTCGCCTGGAAGCCCGCGGCACCTGGGATCCCGCCCAACACTACTGGGGCGAGAAGGGGGAACCGCTCGAGCCTTGGGCCAAACCCATTGCCGCCCGCGGCCCACGCCCCGCTTTCGAGATGGAACAGATTCTGCCCGGCTGCGATCCCGAAGATCCCTTCTCCGACCCCGTCATCGAGGCCAGCGACCTGTTCGCATCGGGCGACGGCGCCGCCGCGCGGGCCATCCTGATGGACCTCTGCCAGGCCGACCTTCGCTGCCTCGACGCGCACGCCCACCTCGGCAACCACTGCTTCGATGCGCTCCCCAAAGAGGCCATCCTCCACTACGAAGCCGGTTTCCGCATCGGCGCGCTATCGCTGCCCGATTCCTTCGACGGCCTCCTGCCCTGGGGCTTCATCGACAACCGGCCGTTTCTCCGCTGTATGCACGGCTTCGGCCTCTGCCTCTGGCGGCTCGGCCGCCCCCGCGAAGCCCGAGCCGTCCTCGACAAAATGCTGTGGATGAACCCCTCCGACAACCAGGGTGTCCGCATGCTGATCGGCCGCGTGCGAAAGGGACTCCCCTGGGACCCGGACCTCGACGGCTAACCCGCAAGCGCGTTCACCGATGCAACGTCGCACATCGCCCTTGTTACAAGCCTGTGCCCTGGAGCCGCCGGCGCACATACAGAAAGCCGCCCCAACAGCTCAGTGCGCCCAAGCAAATCAGCGCCTTTCCCGGCGCGGGGATCTCCTCGAAGAACAGCCATGTGATCCGGCCGTTGCCGAACCGGACTGACAGCGGCAGCAGCGTGAGGAATAGCGCAAGCCCCATCAGAAGCCCCCGCCATCGCAATAATTGTTTCGTCATTTGTAATACCTCCTTTTCTTGATCCGGTCGCAGCGCGACAGGTATCTCCGTCAACGGGTTCCCGCGCAATGTTTCCGCCGTGCGGGCCAGGTCCGGGTCCGATCTGAGGAACTCCTCCACCAGCGCCACCGTGTCGGCGCTCGCTTCGCCGGCCACGTACACCGGCAGCAGATCGTGAATCACATCCTGCGTTACTTTCATCGTGTCGATACCCCCCGGTCGCGAATCCGTGCGAGCTTCAACCGCGTCCGGTGTACCTTGACCTTCACCGTCGACACCGGCAGCCCCAGAGCCAATGCAATTTCCTCGTACGCGAGACCTTCGACGGCGCGCATCAGGAGCGCCGCCCGGTCTACCTCCGGAAACTCCTGCAACACGCGCAGCGTCCGCTCCAGCTCGTCCTTCGCTTCCAGATGCCGCGAAACACTCTGGCTGCTGTCCGGAACCGTTTCGTCCAGAGCCTGGCGGCGCACGCCCCGCCGGCGCTCCATCAACCAGAGGTTCCGCGCGATCGTCAGCAGGTAGGCTTTGACGGTGGCCAGTCGTACCGGTTCCGGCGAACTCCAGACTCGGATGAAGGTCTCCGACGTGACATCGTCGGCCAGCGCCGGATCGCCCGACAGATATAACGCGAAACGGAAGACGTCCCGCGAATACTTTTCGTATAGCTCGTGAAATCCCGTCATGGGAGCCTTTGTCGCTCGCATACAGGATATGCGCGGACTACGAAAAAGTTTCCAACGCCCGAACTCTCGCCCACCGATTTCGATGAGCCGGCTTCACGACTATGGCGATTCCTTCACTTCGACCACGGCGGCACCACGCCGTTCATCCGCGCATAAGCGATCGCCTGCCCCAGGTGTTCGGCGATGTGCGTGTCCAGCATCATCAGCACTCCACGCCGCGTCGTTGCCGTCCCGAAGAAATCCACGTTCCGCCCCAGCCCCGCAGCCCTCTCCGCCTCCAGCGTCTTGCGCACCGCCGCGAAGCTGTCCTCCAGTTCCGCGATCACCTGGGCCTTGCTCAACGCGCGCGTCTCCGCCTTCGCGTTGTCCTCGATCTGTTTCTTCACCGCCTGCGCATCGGCGGCATTCGCGATGTTCAGCAGCAGCCGGTTGGCAAGCGCGATGTGCAGCATCGCCTCCTGAAACGAGCGCACCCCCGGACCCGGCCGCCACGCGAATTTCTCCTCCGGCATCGCCTTCGCAAGCGACACCACCTGCCGCTCCATATCGCCGAACGGCAGCAGCAGGTCGGCCGCCGCCGCCAGCGCCGGAGCGTCGTTCGCGTTCACCAGTTCCACGTCGAAGGTCAGTTCCGCCTTGGGCGGAATCGAGCCCCGTCCCGCTTCCCCGTACGCCAGTTGATACGGGATAAACAACCGGCGTTTGCCCCCCACCTTCATGCCTTCAAAGCCTGCATCGAATCCCGGGATAACCTCGCGCCGCCCCTGCACGAATTGGAGCGGCTCCTTCCCCGCCGACGAATCGAACGGCTTCCCGTCCCGCAGCCAACCCGTGTAATGCACGGTAAGTTGCTGCCCCGCCTTCGCCGCTGCGCCGCCGCCCTCCCGGATCTCCACATACCGCAGGGTCGCCAGATCCACCACCGCCCCCGTCACCTCCGGTTGCGCGCCCAAAGGTCCCGCCGCCGCCATCGCCAGAAAAAGAACGCCCGTCCGCATCCCCACATTATCCACCCCGCCGCAAGCTGCCTTTCGCCTGTTTACCCTCTCTGGCGGGCGGCATCGCGCCATGAGCCTACCGATGCAATGAAAATCCGGACGGCAAAGCTGCCTCCAGATTGATTTGTTCGCCGGTGATAGGGTGATGGAAATTCAGAAATTGGGCGTGCAGGAAATATCCCCCATCGCCGGGGAGTCCGGCGAGATTCTGTCATCAGAGAGGCGTTGACGTTTATCGATACGCATTGCGCAAAGAGCAAGACCTGCAACGACTACTTCTTGAGCTTGGGGAAATTGACGGGCATCCCGCCGATCAGCCTCCGGCAAATCCTTGATCGGAAACACCTGAAGATATATCGCCTTGGCGAGCGGAACACCGGAGACGACGGAGACGACAGAAAGCTGCCTGCGGGTTACACCTACGCCTGGGGGCCGAGCGAGGCCCAAATCGCCATCAATCGCATCCAGCTCACGGATTCGGGAAATGTGGCGTCAACCCTGCTGCACGAGCTCGCGCACGTCGCTGGTGCGCCCGGTCGAGATGTGGACCCGAACTCTCTGGCAGCTGAGAAATCTGTCCTTTTTTGTTTTTCGAGTAAGATGGCCAAAGAGTTCTATGACGAGAACGCATTCGGAATGATCACCGATACTACGGGCTCACGGAAGGGCATTGCATAATCGTAAAAGATTATGTCGCCGGAACAAACCGCAAGACCGACAGCTGCGCTGCGCCCACCAGTATCTCGCCTCCATTTCCATTCCCGTGCTGCGGGACGCTTCGGGGGACGCGAGAACGATCGGGTGGTCCGAACGGTCCAGCACTGCTTGAAGCGCCTCTTCTTCGAGTTTCGAGACTACCGGAGGCAGGACAGGTCCCGGAACACCGTTCTGAATTTCACTTTGTACCAGCGGTTGGAACCCCGAACCACGGGCATGCCCCATCGGCAGACTGTAGATTCATTATCAAATCGGCGGGAAGAGGCGGCGTGACCCTCGTGCTGCCGGCGCAAAGAATGCACACAACGCAACTGTTGCATGCATTCGTGCGCGACTCAAAGGGGGAAGCCCGCCTCCGCTTTCACTATCTTTTGGCTAGAAGTTATAACCGATAATCAGGCGAAGAGTTGGAGCTGGCTCCGAATAGACGGTCGTCTTCAGTTCGGCGAACATACCGCTTCGATAGCGCACGCCGCCCAGAATATTCAGTCCCGTGTCACTATGAAAATCGCCGAAATCAATTCTCTTATTGCCCTCGGTCCTTTCAAAGTTCTGGTGCAGGAAGTTAAATCCCGGCCCTATGCCCACATAAGTCGACCAACGGCCTTGCCTTGACGAAACCGGAAGACGGTACACGAACTCCGGACTTATCGCGAAAAGAGCGGTAACTTCGCCGAACGCGAACTCCACGTTCGGGCGAAAGTAGATATTCTCGCTGAAGAACGGTCCAACCTGTGCATGCACTCCCATCATGATCAGTTCGGGGTCGAGGGCCACACCGGCGCGTACCCCCACCTGGTAGCGGCGCGCCTGCCGCTCGATGTCCCGTTCCAGACGCCGGACCTCCGGGGGAACCACCGGGGCAGCGGTCCCTGCTTGCGTTGTCGTGGCCCCGGACGTGATGGTAACTTCGCTTGCCGCGCGAACGCCTGGGTCGTCGCCGGCCGTCCAGACGACCCGGACTTGCGACCCGATCGGAATCGTCGCCGGCTTAGTCGTGCCGCGATCGAACACAAATAACTGATACCGTCCGCTGCTGCTCCTCACGGTAAGTGTGTTTCGCGACGTTGAAGATACCGTACCTGTGAAAGTAGACTCTTCCTCCTGCCCGAAAGCCGGCACAGCCGTCATCAATAACACGGCGAGAACTGCCCGCCCTAGCATCTGGCAGGATGAAACCTGCGCTTTAACGTTCATTAATTTCTCCTTGCGGTATGTGGTCAACGCACGACTGAATACGCAGCCCGAGAGCCAATGTGCGTTCATGAACCCGGTAGGTCGCGCATTGGGTCGCCGGCGTTTACCGCCATTCTCTACGCTCTTTCCGGATTGCTCCTGGACCGCGCGACCGTCGTCACCGTCCGCACCGCCTCCGCATCGGCGGCACTCTCGACGTTCAGCAGCAGGTCTGCTGCCGCCACCCCGCCGCAGCCTCGTCGCTGCCCAAATGCACCAGTTCCCGTTCGAGCGTCACAGACCCACATCGAATCGTCGATTAAGTTACGAATCGTATTGCCCGGTGTATACTGAACCCGAGAATGCATAACCGGTCCACATCGCCGACTTGACGGGATGATCGCGCAGATCAAGGCCGGCGGAAACCGCTATTGGCTAAAGGACACCGCGCCGCTGCTTGCGGGCCGTTCAATCCTGCTGGCGGGCGGGTGGGAAGACGGTTCGTCACCATCCATCAAACGGTCGCGGCTCTGTAAGTCGCTGAATGTACGGAGCCGCGCACGTTAGTAAGCGGTCCTTTCAAACTTCTACCACGGGCTGCTAAACTAAGCTAACCGCCGTCACTTCGGGTTACACGGCAGGGGAGCCGCGCAGGTTAGTAAGTCGTGCTTTTCGACTTCCGCCACAGCCTGTTCGCTTAGCCGCAAGCCTTATCGCCGAATTTCGGCGTGTGTAGCCTAACCGGCTTATCGGAGCCAGTCCGGCGCTCGAGAGCAACGCCGTTGAGGCTTCGGGCACAGCAAAAAAGCTGATTGGTGAGGTTACCAAAAGTCCTCCGGTGTATCCGTCGAAGTCGAGGCCAACCACGCCTGGTAAGACTCCGCCCACTGCCTGCAGGATGTCGCCGGACGTGAACGTTGCACCGGAGTCTCAAATAACTTGTTAAATCGACATTGATATTCAAATCGAAGGCCGTATCTAACGGGGCGAATCCCGGCAATTCGAAGGGCTCCAGTCCCGGCAGTAGCCTGGCTGCAAAATACGTGTTGACGTGAACCGGAGGGAACGGCACGGTTTGTCCGGGCAGCGACTTCGGCGTGTAATGCTTCTTGATCTGGTATGCGCCCGCCTGTTCCGCTGCGCTAAACGTGAATGTAGCGGTGCCGTCCGCCCCTATTTGAAGTTGCTTGGAATTAGAGGCGCCAAATGCCTCAAAGAAAGCGACGCTTGCATACGTTCCCGGCTGCGCACCTTCGATTTTAATAGTGCCGGAGTAAAGCTTGAACGCGCAAACACATGCAAAGAGAACAGCTTTAGAAGTCGAGTGCAATTGGCACCCCCAAGAGTTTCACGAGCCCGAAATACTTTGAAATATATACTCGGAGGCCGGAATAAGCAATAAGAAATATCTTACTCGGACGCGGTAATGATCAATAGAGTACTTTCGCGCCCGCAATGATACGGCGATCTTTTCCGAGCGGCCCACTAACCTTGCGGCCAGTCTATTGCAATATCTTCAGCCGCCGCAGCACTTCTTGAATTTCTTGCCACTCCCGCAAGGACAGGGCTCGTTCCTCCCGACCTTTCGACTGGTGGCGATCGGCGTGGATGTCCCCCGCAGCGGCGGCAGTCCAGCGCCGTCGATGCTCGCGCCGCGCCGTTTCGCCTGCCGCCGAAAGTCCGCGGCCTCGTCGCTCCGTCCCTGCGCCTCGCAGGCATCGGCCAACCGGTCGGCGATATCCGCGCGATCTCTGACACCCGCCATCGCAAACCCTTCCCGCAGGATCTGTTCGCACCGGTTCCAATCCTGCCGCTCCTCGCGCGTGAAGCGGTACCAGTCCGACCACCCGATCCAACCCCAGCCCCAGCGCGGATCGGCGGCCAACCATTCCCGGTAAAGCGCTTCGGCTTTGGCCGTCTCTCCCAACTCGTAGTACGACTCCGCCAAGACGCGCCGCCGGTTCTCGGTCATCAGGTCGTCGTCAGATCGAAATCGCCGCAGCCCCTCTTCGCACACCGCAATCCTGGCCGTGAGAAACTGCCGGTCCACCTGCCCTGCCGTCCGTAACTCGTCTTCCAGATCCTGACTCCAGTTAAACAGCGATTGAGTTCCACCAAACCGCTCATCGAACTCCCGGATCGACTGCATCCCGGCTTTGTCCAGGATATGCAATACGTCGTGCCACGCCTCCAGCCACACGCGGCAAGCAGCTACGGTGTCGGATGCCCGCAGTTGGTAGCCGGCCTGCATCTTGTCGTCCAGCGAGTCAAATGAAGGTTTTTCGGGAAACCAACGCTGCCACAGAGCTGACAAACAGATCCAGATCCAGTCGCTTTCCATCTGCTCGCGCCTGCCGTGGAAGGTCCGCTCGTCGAGCAGAGGCTGGGCAATCTCTTCCGCCGACAGAGCCCCGTCACAAAGCCGCTTCAGCGATGGCCGGTCCAGTTCGATGCCGAATGAGCGCAACTTGTCCAGCAGTTCTCTGTCGCTGAGCCGCTTCGCATCCGAACGCAGCACCTTGTCCGCGCCTTGCTCGCGGTAAGCGGCATCCACAGCGCGCTGCTCTTCCGCGATCCGGTCCATCGCCACCCACGACATCATGACTTATCCGCTCCCGGCAGCCCTTCGCCGGCTGCCTCCAACAGTATGCCAGAAGATCGCCGGCCCCGAATCGCATTTCCGGCACCTCCCAACTTTCCGTTCACAGCACTTCTTTTGCGGAGAATCAATCACTTACAAGCGAAACGCTTGACATCGCATGTTACTGTCGTAAGTAGAGGGTGCCGCCCACCGCGCGCCTTCTCAACAAAGCTCTTCTTCGTGGCCACGAAGCGTTGCATGTCCGGTGGAACTGAGCTTCCCGTAAGCCCGTGAACGGCCGAACGGCTGCCACTCCCGTAGATGGAGCCGGCGGGGAGACCTTGGGTTCGAACCCATCACATCCTTTGGAGTGCGGATAGCGGTTATCGCCGTCCCAGAGGGTTTCAGAGAGCGAGTCGTCGAATCGACAGCGTAAGAGTAACGCCATCCAGCTACTCCAATGCGCAACGAAGATGCCGCTCGATTCACTGGCGGCCGGATACGCACGGCGAAAAGCCCGATTGCCCCGGCCGCCGCAACGTCAACCTGCACTAACAAGGAGCAGCGCGAAACGCGCGCGCTACATCTCCTTCACTTTCATGTTCCGGAACTCGATCCGGTATCCCTCGGCCTCGAGCCCGAGGTGTCCCTTCAGCGCGCCCACGTTCGGGAGTTCGCTCGATACATCGCCGTTTACCCACAGCGTGATCTTCGGACCCACCGCGCGCACTTCGAACACGTTCCACTCGCCGGCCTGTTTGACCCGGCTCTCCTTGAGCTGCGACCGCAGGTTGATCCGCGTCGGCTTGCCGTCCACCGGCGTGTTGGCGAACAGCCAGCCCGTCCCCGGCCCTCCGGCCTGCGCCTGGTGATAGATCACCCCATCGGCGCTGTTCCGCATCATGATTCCGCTGTTGTACCCGGTGCCGCTGTCGATGGGCGTGAACCGGAACTCCACGTGAAAGATCCCGTCCCCGAGTTCCCGGTCGTAGCGCAGCCATTCGTGGCCGCCCTTGCATTCGCAGGTCAGGATCTTGGAATCGGTGTCCACCTTCCACTGCGTCACCGCATCCAGCGGGGACGTCGTCATGAACGGCAGCCGGGTCCAGCCTTCGAACGAAGGAGACGGCAGAATATCTTTCCAGCCCGCGGGATCGGACTCCAGGGCGCTGGGCGTCTGGGCGAAGCAGGCCGCGCCTGCCCCCAGCAGCATCAATGCAAAGAAATAGCGCATAATCGGACTTTCCGGCCCGATTATAGCAACCTGCGCTTACCGCAGCAGTTCCAGGAAAGCTTCCGCCGCGCGCCCCAGTTTTCGCCGCCGCCGGTGCACCACTCCCACCGGCCGCACCAGTTCCGGCGCCTCCAGCGGAATCGCCACCAGCCGCCCCTGCGCGATCTCGGCTTGCATGGTGCGTGCCGGCAGAATGCTCATGCCCGACCCCAGCGCCACCGCTTCCTTGATGGTCTGGATATTGTCGAAGTGCATCACCAGCCGCACCTCCACGCCCTGCGCGCGAAAGAAACCGGTCCAGTCTCGCGCCGGATCGAAAGGTCTTCGTCGAACCCGATGAACTCCTGGCCGTCCAAGTCGGCCGGCCGCACCATCGCCCGCGACGCCAGCGGATGCGAGGGCGCCGCCGCCACTTGCATCTCCTCGTCGCCGCCACGGAATGGCCGCGATCTCCCGCGTCGCTTCCGGATAGCTCACCAGTCCCGAGCTCGGCCATCGTCGTTGCGCACCGCCTCGTAAACCTTTTCCGGACGCATGTATTCCACCTCGAGATGCGCGCCGGGATAGCGCGCACTGAACTCCTCCTGCAGCCGCCTCATCTCGGAAAGCCCCACCGAGTAGATCGACGCCACCCGCAACGTTCCGCTCACATCCGCGCTTCAGGCCCTCCAGCGCGAGCCCCAGCTCCTCTTCGCGCCGCAGCACGTCCCGGCAATACTCGGCGTAAAGCTGCCCCGCCGCGGTCAGTTCCAGGGGCCGCTTGCTGCGGTCGAAGAGCGTCAGCCCCAGGCGCCGCTCCACCTCCTGCACGTGCTGGCTGGCCGCCGACTGGCTGACACGGCACTGCGCCGCCCCCTTGCTCATGCTCCGAGTGACGCTATCTCTTTGAAAAGTCTCAGCTCCCAGGAACCCACGGATGGCAGACTATCATAAGCGTTACTGATAATGGAAGGGAAATATTTTCCTATTGCCTAATATTAGGGAGTGCTGGTACACTGTAACACTAAGGCGACCACCGTTTAGGATTGATGCCGCGTCTCCGGATTACCTTCCGAAACGCCGGCTTCCCCACTCGAGACATGAAAGAAGACCAAACACTCGCACCGCGGTCTACCTCCAGCCCAAGGTCTCTACGACCCGCGACACGAGCACGATGCCTGCGGCATTGGCTTCGTCGCCAACATCAACGGCCACAAGTCCCACGACATCATCATCAAGGGCATCCAAGTCCTGATCAACCTGACGCACCGCGGCGCCTGCGGCTGCGATCCGGAAACCGGCGACGGCGCCGGCATCCTGATCCAGATCCCGCACGAGTTCTTCGCGCGCGAATGCGCCAGCCTCGGCTTCACGCTTCCGCCCGCCGGCGAGTACGGCGTCGGCATGATGTTCCTGCCGGTGGAGCCGCAGCAGCGGCTGCTGTGCGAAGGCATCCTCGAGCGCATCGCGCAGGAAGAAGGACTCACCGTGCTGGGCTGGCGCGATACGCCGGTCGAGGGCAGCGCCATCGGCCGCGTGGCGCGCGCCTCGCAGCCGTACATCGAGCAGATCTTCCTCGGCCGCGGCGCGCGGCATGACCGAGGACCAGCTCGAGCGCAAGCTCTACGTGGTGCGCAAGCGCGCCGAAGCCGAAGTCGCCGCGATCGGACCTGGAGGAGAAGGATTCTTCTACGTCCCTTCGCTCTCCGCCCGCACGATCGTCTACAAAGGCCTGCTGCTCGCGCCGCAGATCGCCGACTTCTACCAGGAACTGAGCGACCCGGAAGTGGTCAGCGCCCTGTGCCTGGTGCACCAGCGCTTCTCCACCAACACGTTTCCCACCTGGCAGCTCGCGCATCCGTTCCGCTACATCGCCACAACGGCGAGATCAACACGCTGCGCGGCAACGTCAACTGGATGCACGCGCGCCAGTCGATGCTCGCTTCGCCGCTGTTCGGCGACGACATCAAGAAGCTGTTCCCGGTCATCCAGCCCAGCGGCAGCGATTCGGCCGCTCGACAACGCCGTGGAATTGCTGTTCATGGCCGGCCGCGCCTGCCGCACGTCATGGCGATGCTGATTCCGGAAGCCTGGGACGAGAACCCCCACATGAACCCGGAGAAGCGGGCCTTCTACGAATATCACGCTTCGCTGATGGAGCCCTGGGACGGCCCCGCGGCGATCGCCTTCACCGACGGCCGCGTGATCGGCGCCACGCTCGACCGCAACGGCCTGCGCCCGGCGCGCTACCTGGTGACCCACGACGACCTGCTCATCATGGCGTCGGAAACCGGCGTGCTGCCGTCAAGCCCGAAGACGTCAAGCTACAAGGGCCGCCTGCAGCCCGGCAAGATGCTGCTGGTCGATACCTGGAAGGCCGCATCGTTCCCGACGAGGAGATCAAGCAGCGCGCTCTACAGCCGCAAGCCCTATCAGCTCTGGCTCAAGGAAAACCAGATCACGCTCGACGCACTGCCCGATCCGCCGCGCGGTCACCGGCACGACCCCGACACGCTCCTGCGCCGCCAGCGCGCCTTCGGCTACACCGACGAAGACCTGCGGATGATCCTCGCGCCCATGGCCGAGAAGGGCGAAGAGCCGATCGGCTCGATGGGCACCGACACGCCGCTGGCCTGCCTCTCCGACCGGCCGCAGCCGCTGTTCAACTACTTCAAGCAGCTGTTCGCGCAGGTGACCAATCCGCCCATCGATCCGATCCGCGAAGAACTGGTGATGTCGCTCACCAGCTACATCGGCACCGAGCGCAACATCCTGGACGAGACGCCGCAGCACTGCCATACGCTGAAGCTGCCGCATCCGATCCTGACCAACTGCGACCTGGAAAAGCTGCGCCGCGTCTCCTGGGGCGACTTCCTGGCCACCACCCTGCCCACGCTGTTCCCCGTCGAGACGGCGCCAAGGGGCTGGAGCGCGCGCTCGACGAGCTCTGCCGCCGCGCCTCGCTGGCCATCCAGTCCGGCTACACGCTGCTGATTCTTTCCGACCGCGGCATCGACAACGACTACGCGCCCATTCCGAGCCTGCTGGCGCTGACCGCCGTGCACAATCACCTGGTGCGCGAAGAGACCCGCACGCAGGTGGCGCTGATCATCGAATCGGGCGAGCCGCGCGAGGTGATGCACTTCGCCCTGCTGATCGGCTACGGCGCCAGCGCCATCAATCCGTATCTGGCCATCGAGACGCTGGAAGACATGTCGCGGCCTGCCGACGTGACCGACGGCGCTCAAGAACTACATGAAGGCCATCAACAAGGGACTGCTCAAGGTCTTCTCGAAGATGGGCATCTCGACGCTGCAGAGCTATCGCGGCGCGCAGATCTTCGAAGCCATCGGCCTGAACCAGCGAGCTGGTCGACCGGTACTTCACCGGCACCGCTTCGCGCATCGAAGGCGTCGGCCTGGATGTGCTGGCCGCGCGAAGCCATCGCTGAAGCACGCGCACGCCTTCCGTCCCGTCACCGAATCCGACACCGAGCTGGCCGTCGGCGGCAACTATCAGTACCGCGTCGCGCGGCGAATATCACCTGCTGCAATCCGCTGACCATCTCCAAGCTGCAGCACGCCGTGCGGCAGGAGAGCTCCGCAGACCTTCCAGGAATACACCGACCTGATCGACCACCAGAACCGCCAGCTCTGCACGCTGCGCGGCCTGCTCGAGTTCAAGCCAGCCGCCGAGCCCGGTGCCGCTCGAAGAAGTCGAGCCGGCCAGCGAAATCGTCAAGCGCTTCGCCACCGGCGCCATGTCGTTCGGCTCGATCAGCAAGGAAGCGCACGAGACGCTGGCCATCGCCATGAACCGCATCGGCGGCAAGTCCAACACCGGCGAGGGCGGCGAAGACGAAGCGCGCTTCAAGCCGACGAACGGCGACTGCGCCGCAGCGCCATCAAGCAGGTGGCCTCGGCCGCTTCGGCGTCACCACCAACTACCTGGTCAACGCCGACGAGCTGCAGATCAAGATCGCGCAGGGCGCCAAGCCCGGCGAAGGCGGCCAGCTTCCCGGCCACAAAGTGGACGAAGTCATCGCCCGGGTGCGCCACTCGATTCCCGGCGTGGGCCTGATCTCGCCGCCGCCGCACCACGACATCTATTCGATCGAGGATCTGGCGCAGCTGATCTACGATCTGAAGAACGTCAACCCGCGAGGCGCGCATCTCGGTGAAGCTGGTGGCCGAAGTGGGCGTGGGCACGGTGGCCGCGGGCGTGGCCAAGGCGCATGCCGACGTGGTGCTGATCTCCGGCGACGACGGCGGCACCGGCGCTTCGCCGCTCACTTCGCATCAAGCACGCCGGCATTCCCTGGGAACTCGGCCTGGCCGAAACGCAGCAGGTGCTGGTGATGAACGACCTGCGCAGCCGCATCCGCGTGCAGACCGACGGCAAGCTGCAGACCGGCCGCGACGTCGCCATCGCCGCGCTGCTGGGCGCCGAGGAGTTCGGCTTCTCCACCGCGCCGCTGGTCGCGATGGGCTGCATCATGATGCGCAAGTGCCACCTGAACACCTGCCCGGTGGGCATCGCCACGCAGGATCCGGAGCTGCGCAAGAAGTTCCAGGGCACGCCCGAGCACGTCATCAACTTCTTCTTCTTCATCGCCGAGCAGGTGCGCGCAGATACATGGCGCAGACTGGGCTTCCGCACCTTCGACGAAATGGTCGGCCGCGTGGACATGCTCGATGCGCGCAAGGCCGTCGACCACTGGAAAGCCAAGGGCCTGGACCTCTTCGCCGATCCTCTACAATCCGCGAGTGCCCGCGCGCGTCGCGCGCCGCTGCGTGCAGGCGCAGGATCACGGCCTCGAACCAGGCGCTCGACTACAAGCTGATCGATCACGCCGGCGAGGCGCTCGAGAACGGGACGCCGGTCGAGATCAAGCTGCCCATCCGCAACGTCCACCGCACCGTGGGCGCGATGCTCTGCGGCGAAATCGCGCGCCGCTACGGCTCGGCGGGCCTGCCCGACGACACCATCCACTTCCAGTTCACCGGCTCGGCGGGACAGAGCTTCGGCGCGTTCCTGGCGCAGGGCGTCACGCTGGAGCTCGAAGGCGACGCCAACGATTACGTCGGCAAGGGCCTCTCGGGCGGCAAGCTGATCGTCTATCCGCCGCGCAGCCTCGACCTTCTGCCCGAAGAGAACATCCTGGTCGGCAACGTGGTGCTCTACGGCGCCACCAGCGGCGAAGCCTTCTTCAACGGCATGGCCGGCGAGCGCTTCGCGGTGCGCAACTCCGGCGCCACCGCGGTGGTGGAAGGCGTGGGCGACCACGGCTGCGAATACATGACCAACGGCCTGGTGGTCGTGCTCGGGCAAGTGCGGCCGCAATTTCGCCGCCGGCATGAGCGGCGGCATCGCCTACGTGCTCGACGAGAAGCGGCGACTTCGCCGAGACGCGCTGCAACCGCGCCGGTGGACCTGGAACCGGTCGACGATGCCGACATCGACGCTGCTTCACCGCCTGATCGCGCGCCATGCCGAAGCGACCGGCAGCCCGCGCGCGCAACTGGGTCCTCGAGAACTGGGAGACCGATGCTGCCGAAGTTCGTCAAAGTTTCCCGCACGAGTACAAGCGCGTGCTCGAGGAACGGCTGGCGCGCGTAGCCGCCGCGGCTGCGCAGGCGCGGCGCACAGGGCGAAGTCGCCGAGGAGGTCGCCCATGGGTAAAATCACCGGCTTCATGGAATACACGCGCGAGCTTGCCGCAGCGCCGCGCCGCCCGCCGAGCGCATCAACGACTGGTTCGAGATCTACCAGCCGTTTCCGCTCGACGAAAGCGTCCGCACGCAGGGCGCGCGCTGCATGGATTGCGGCGTCCCTTCTGCCACACCGGCTGCCCGCTCAACAACATCATTCCCGACTGGAACGACCTGGTCTATCGCGACCGCTGGCAGGAGGCCGTGCGCGTGTTGCACGCCACCAACAACTTCCCCGAGTTCACCGGCCGCATCTGCCCGGCGCCGTGCGAAGCCGCCTGCGTGCTCGGCATCAACGAGCCGCCGGTCACCATCAAGCAGATCGAGAAGACCATCATCGACCACGCTTTCGAGGAAGGCTGGATCCGGCCCGAGCCGCCCGAGGTCCGCACCGGCAAGCGCGTGGCGGTGGTCGGCTCCGGTCCCGCCGGCCTGGCCGCCGCGCAGCAACTGGCCCGCGCCGGCCACGACGTCACCGTCTTCGAAAAGACCGACCGCATCGGCGGCCTGCTGCGCTACGGCATCCCCAATTTCAAGATGGAGAAGCACCTCATCGACCGGCGCCTGGAGCAGATGGCGGCCGAAGGCGTGCGAGTTCATCACCAACGCCCACGTCGGCGTGAACGTCCCGGTCGAGGACCTGCGCCGCGAGTTCGACGCCATCCTGCTGGCGGGCGGCGCCGAGCAGCCGCGCGATCTCAACGTGCCCGGCCGCGAGCTGAAGGGCATCCATTTCGCCATGGAGTTTCTGCCGCAGCAGAACCGCGCGCTGCGAAGGCGACACGGCGTGCCGAAGACCAGATCCTGGCCACCGGCAAGCGCGTGGTCATCATCGGCGGCGGCGACACGGGCGCCGATTGCCTGGGCACCTCCCACCGCCAGAACGCCGCGTCGCGTTCACCAGTTCGAGATTCTGCCCAAGCCGCCCGACGACCGCGCCGCCTCGACGCCCTGGCCGCTGTGGCCGCTGCAACTGCGCATCGAAAGCTCGCACGAAGAGGGCGGCATGCGCGACTGGAGCGTCGCCACCACGAAGTTCACCGGCGACGAGCACGGCAACGTGAAACAGCTTCACGGCATGCGCGTGGGTCCGCCGCCGAAGTTCGAGCCGATCCCCGGCACCGAGTTCACGCTGGACGCCGACCTGGTGCTGCTCGCCATGGGCTTCACCGGACCCGTGAAGCAACGGCATGATCGAGCAGCTCGGCGTGAAGCTCGACCCGCGCGGCAACGTCGCGGCGGACGAGAACTACATGACCTCGGTCCCCGGCGTGTTCGCGGCGGGCGACATGCGCCGCGGCCAGTCGCTGGTGGTCTGGGCGATCGCCGAAGGCCGCAAAGCCGCCCGCGCCATCGACGTCTTTTTGACGGGCGATTCACGCCTGCCGTAGGAAGCGCAGCTTTCCGGTTCACCGGATATCTCCAGCGTGGCGCGCCCGGTGCTATGCTGTGCCCTGCGCAAACCCGGTGCGCGAAAAGGAAGGCACGCGTGAAGAAACTCCTCGTCTCATTCGTTTTCCTGCTGGCGGCGGCGCTGGCTCAGAATAGCGCCGTGGAGGGGCGCTGGAAGGTCCACTCCAACATCTCGGGCTACGAGAGCGACGTCGAATGCTCGTTCACCGTGAAGGACGGCACGCTGACCGGAGCCTGCAAGGGCGAGCAGGGATCGCAGGAAATCACCGGCAAGGTGGAAGGCAGCAACGTGACCTGGCAGCAGAAAGCCGAATACAACGGCCAGGAGCTCACGATCGTCTATTCGGGCAAAGTCGATTCCGGCAAGCTCGCTGGAACCATCGATGTCCAACCCCTGAACGCCGCCGGAGAATTCTCCGCGACCAAAGCGGATTGACGGATTGCCCTGCCGCCGCTAATCGCGAAAGATGGCGAGGGTCTGGACAGCCGGCTCGGCCGTTTCTTCGAATTCCAGTTCGCCGACGTGTCCGGATTCGAGGCGGCCTTTTCGAATGCGCACCCAAATGGCTATGAGTGATCCGAGGACGACCAGGAAGTAAGTCGTTTGCAGGAAGCAGGAGACGATCAGCCCGCTGAGGAGCCCGACGTACGCGCCGAACGCAACCCCGTAGAGGCAAACCGTTTGGATCAGCGGCCGTTTGCCGGGCAGGTACGCCGAGGTAAACGGAATCTTTTCGAACCCGGCGAGCAGCACCTCCTGCACAATCAGCGAGGGCAGAAGGACGAGCAGGGCCACCGTGCATCCCTTGGGACCGCCGAAGATTCCGATCTCGAGCGGCAAGGTCACCAACGCGACCGGCAGCACGCCGAGGCAGGTGACGAACCGCTCCATGCCGCGTAACAGCAACTGACGATTCCCGTTTTCGTGAATTTGAAAGACCCAGTTCGCCCGTAACTCAACCGGCAGCCGGAACAGGTATCGATAGCCTGCGAGCACGAAGAGAGACAGCGCCAGGGGCGCCGAGACAGCCGCCTGCTCGAGCGCAAACGTCTTCACCGCGAATCCTTTGAATCCGCCGCCCAGGATGAGCGAAACGAAGGTCTCGAGAATCAGAGCGAACGCCACCGCCACGAATCCGGTCAGCACCATGCGATGCAGCCGGCTCCGGGACAGCGTACACATCGTGAAGCTGAACACCGCATGCTCGGGCTGATTCGGAAGAAAGCGGTCGCTCCAGGTGTTGTGCCAGCGCCGCAGGGCCGCGAATTCATGCCGCGTCTGGACGGGCGTCTCGAGGATGCGCACTTTCTGCCGGCGGTAACTCCAGAGGTATGCCGCGATGGCGCCGAGCGCCGCTGCCGGGAGCGCCACGGCTGCCGAGCGGCTCAGCGAGGAGACAAATTCCTGACCGTTTCCGAGCAGGCGCTGGCCGAAGCCGAGAAACCAGACGGGCGGGATCCACTGCACGAATTCCGGCCGCTCGCCCATATACGGTGCGAGACCCGGAATCGACACCACAAACGGCAGCACGCAAATCAGCAGCGTGAACAGGGAGCACTGCACCAGCAGAGATATCCCCGGAAACAGGCGCGGCGGCACGATGTTCAACAGCAGCCCCTGGAGCGCCACGAGCGTGAAGAAGACGAACAGCGCGGCCATGGTCATGACGAGGAAAAGCACCAGGCCGCTCCAGAATCCCGACACCTGATACCTGCCGCTCATGACCAACGGGAGCGCCGCGGCGGCCGGCACATTTAACCCCAAGATGAAGATGCCGGCGTAGGTGAACAAGGCGGCGTACTTGGCGGCGAACACGTCGCGCGTGCGCACCGGCAGCCCCGCCAGCACCAGGTAATCGCGAAGGCCGGGAAAGAGCGAGTGCCATTGCATGGCCGTGACCAGCCCCGTCAAAGTCATCGTGAGAGTGATGAGGAAGAGATGGTCGGCAATGGCGGCCAGGCGATACGGCGTGTTCGAATCGAGCTCCTGCAGCATGCGGTACTTGTGGTAGTAAGCCTGCACCATGGGAATGCACAGGGACGCCGCGATGGCGAAGATCCCGATGGCCACTACCTGCCACTGCCCGGCCGAAGAAACCAGGTCGCTATCGAAGAAGCGGCGGAAGAAATGGCGCCGCAGCTCGAATGCCGTGCCGTGGCTCTCCTCCATCCAGCCGCGAAGCTCCTGCGCGAAGCGTTTCATGATTGCATCGCCGCGAGGATTCCGCGGACACGGTCGGCCGGATCCTCCTGCTCGGTCAGTTGCGCGAAGATTCCCTCGAGCGACGGCTGATGCATCAGATCGCGCAGGCGCTCCACCGCGTCGTGCGCAACCACCCTGCCCTTGCGAAGAATGAGAACGCGGTGACAGACTTTCTCCACCACTTCGAGGACGTGCGAACTGTAAAAGACGATCTTTCCCTGCGCGGCCAATTCGTGCAGCAGGGTCCGCAGCACCAGCGCGGTGGTCACGTCCAAGCCGGAGAATGGCTCGTCGAAAATCAGCAGTTCGGGATTGTGCAGCAGGGCGCCGGAGATCAGGATCTTCTGCCGCATGCCCTTGGAGTAGGACGAGAGCGGCGAGTGCCGGTCTTCCCAGAGACCGAACAGTTGCAGCAACTCGTCCATCCGGGGCTCCAGGACGCGGCGAGGCAGGCTCCGCAGCCGCCCGATCAGTTGCAGGTACTCGCGGCCGGTGAGGTGGGGATAGAGGTGCGCCTCCTCGGGCACATAGCCGAGCCGCCGTTGAAAGGACACGAAGTCCTTGCTGACATCGTGGCCGTAAAAAAGGATCTCTCCCTCGGTGGGCTCGATGAGGCCGGTCAGGACTTTTACCGTGGTGCTCTTGCCGGCGCCGTTCGGACCCAGGTAGCCGAGGATCTCGCCGGGGCGGATGACGAAGCTTACATCGTCCACCACGGGCACCCGGTTATATCGCTTCACCAGATTCCGTACTTCCAGCATATGACGGGCATCCCTTCCCGGACAGGCGAGACGGCGAACCGTTCGCATTACCTTTGACTACGAATCCGGGCGGAATGTTCCGGGACGGTGGGCGATCTTCGGAAACCATTTCAGGACGCGGCGCGACTGGTGCTTTGACCGAGGGGTCTCGTGTGTATGCTCCACTCGACAAGCACATCTTCACACGGTCAAGCCACTAGCGTGCCGCCGGTGGCCGAACGGCGACTGCAGCAGTCCGGCCCCGCTCCATGCCAGAAAGCGCGCCCCGGCAGGCGTTTTGAGGGTCCACCGGGTAGACTGGTGGCATGAACGGCACGTGGCGGCGGGAGTTTCTGCAAGGCTTGATGGCGGCGGCGGTGACGTCGAGCGCGAAGGCGGCCGCGAATTTCGACGTGGCCGCGATCGAGCGCGAGCGGGTTCTGCGCGCCGCGGAGCGGTACCTTTCCGAACAGCCCGTTACGGTGACGGCCGCTCATTCGCCGCGCAGCGCCGGCGGGCTGCACGATTTCTTTTCCGAGGGCGACTACTGGTGGCCGGACCCGAAGAATCCGGACGGCCCATACATCCAGCGAGATGGGATGACGAATCCCGATAATTTCGTCGAGCACCGCCGCGCCATGATCCGTTTGAGCCTGATCGTGCCGGCGCTGGCAGCGGCCTATCGCATCACGCGGAATCGCAAATACTCCGAACACGCGGACAGGCATTTGCGAGCCTGGTTCGTCGATGAAGCGACGCGCATGAACGCCAACCTGCAATTCGCGCAGGCCATCCACGGCCGCGCGACGGGCAGGGGGATCGGGATCATCGATACGCTGCACCTGGTGGAAGTGGCGCGGGCCGCCTCGCGGGCGGGTATCCCCGCGGCGAGCTTGGCGGGCGTCAGGAACTGGTTCAGAGACTACGTGGAGTGGATGAGGACGCATCCTTACGGCATCGCCGAGCGCGACACGAAGAACAATCATGCCACCTGCTGGGTGGCGCAGGTGGCGGCTTTCGGCGAATTGACCGGAGACGCGCCGCTGATGGCGTGGTGCCGCGAACGGTTCCGCACGGTGCTGATCCCCGGCCAGGAGGCAGCCGACGGAAGCTTCCCCGAAGAACTTCGCCGCACCAAACCTTACGGGTATTCGCTGTTCAACCTGGACGCCATGGCCATCATCGCGCAGACGCTCTCTGCCAAGGGTGAGAGTTTGTGGACATGGCGCATGCCCGACGGCCGGGGCATGGCGCGCGCGATGGAATACATGTACCCGTACCTTCTCGACAAAAAGAAATGGCCGCTGCCGCCGGACGTGATGTACGACCAGGATTGGCCGGTGCGGCAACCGTCGCTGCTGTTCGCCGGTCTCGCGCTGGACAAGCCCGAGTATCTGACGCTATGGCGAAAGCTCGATCCGGACCCTACGGTGGAGGAAGTCCTGCGCAACTACCCCGTGCGTCAGCCGCTACTGTGGGTGTGAAGACAGCTGCCGTTCCTATTCGGCGGTCAGAAGGAAACGGAGAACAGAACCGACACCTGGTCCGGACGCGTGCGCGGCGACAGCACCCCTCCAGGAAGATCGTCCGCGGCCCAACGCGTGTAACGGATCGTGGGGGCAATGGCCAGCCGGAAGGCGTGCGCTTCGACGCCGGCGCCGGCAGTCAGGCCATAGTGCGCGGGCTTGGCGCCATTGAGATTGCCGGAGGCGCGGAAAGACGGTCCGGCCTCGAGGAACGGCCTCACGCTCCGGTAGGTGAGTTTGTATTTGGCCAGCACGGGGAACTCCCAGGTGAGCACGGCATAGCGCACGCGATCGCTGGAAAACGGGGAGCGATCGATAGCGTGGCGAGGCCGGTAAAGCCCGTCGGCTTCCACAAACAGGTTCTTCCACAGATTCGTTTCGAGCATCAGGCCGGCGATGAGGCCGTTGGATTCGGGTTCGGTCAGGTACCCGTTTTCCTGGGCGCGCTGTAAGTCGTCGCCCGCGGCGAAGCCGAGCACCGCACCGGCGGATACCTTCCGGCCGAAGACCCTGGCGCCGGACGAGTCCCCGGCAAAGTGATCGACACCGACAACAAACTCGGCCTGGTTGAGACGGACGCCCTGCCAATGACCGAGCCGCGCCCAGCGCGTGTAGCGGATGCCCGGAGAGATGCGGAAGCCGCCCACCTGCCATTCGACGCCGCCGCCCGCCGTCATGCCGTAGTGCGAAAGCCCCGTGCCCGTGCCGGCCGGACGCAGCGACGGCCCGGCTTCGAAGAAGGGGTGGATTCTGCCGCCGCCGGCCCGGTACCGCAGCAGAATCGGGAACTCCCAACTGCCGCTGGTGCGTGTGAACGCGAAACGCGAAAGGATGGTTCCGTAACCGACATCGACAGGCGGAGTGAACACGGTCGTGTCGGTCCACTGCAGTTCACGATGAACGGCCTCGATGCCGACCGACAGGCGGCCGGAGAGGCCGATCCGGATTTTCGGGCCCAGAATCCAACCTTTATTGGACGTGGATGTGAAGTCGGTCGAATATGGCTCCCCGTTCGGCCCGATGCCGTCGAAATGTGAAGAACTGGTATTGAAGCCGCGGGTCAGGCCGGTGCCGCCAACAACTCCCAGGCTGATCGTCTGGGAGTAGGAATCGAGTGCGAGGAAGACGAGAAGAACCGAGAGACGGGCCGAGAGCATGCGGCTGCACTTTTCACGCTCGCTGCCACTCCGCCAGCGCGAACCCTGCCGTTGCGCGGTCGCTCCACCGGCGTGAAACAGAGCCACAGTGGGCGGACGGAGAGGCTCTTTGCCTACCCTTCGCGGTTCACCCGAGCCTGGCCCATTTCGTGAATCTCCTGAAGGCTCCAGACGCGGATCGGATCGTTGATGGCGGCGGCAACGGCGTCGGCGGCGGCCTTGGCGCCGCTCATGGTGGTGATGCACGGAACGCGGTACGCGAGAGCGCTGCGGCGGATCGCCTTCTCGTCGAAGAATGCCGGCGCGCCGGTGGTGGTGTAGATCGCCAGTTGCACGGCGCCGCCCTTGAGCAGGTCCACGGCGTTGGGACGGCCCTCGTTCACTTTGAACACCGTCTTCACCGTGAGCCCGGCGGCGCGCAGGGCGGAAGCGGTGCCGCGCGTGGCGGCCAGGTGAAAGCCGAGCCCTGCGAAGCGGCGCGCCACATCCACGGCCTCGGCCTTGTGATCGTCGTTCACGCTGATGAAGACCGTGCCGCTCTTGGGCAGCGGACTGCCGGCGCTGATCTGGGCCTTCAGGAACGCCTCGCCGAAGTGAACGCCCACGCCCATCACTTCGCCGGTGGAGCGCATCTCCGGTCCCAGCGCCGGGTCCACGCCGTGAAATTTGTTGAAGGGGAACACGGGCGACTTGACGAAGTCCTGCGTCACCGTGAGGCGGCCGGAAAGGCCGTAATCCTTGAGCTTCCGCCCCCACATAATACCGACCGCGATTTTCGGCAGCGCCACACCCGTGGCTTTGCTGACGTAAGGCACCGTGCGGGAGGCGCGCGGGTTCACTTCGAGCACGTACACCACGCCGTTCTGAATGGCGTACTGCACGTTCATCAATCCGATGACGTTCAGCGCGCGCGCCAGGCGCACGGTGTAATCCTCGATGGTCCGGATGGCCTCGGCGGAGAGCGACTGCGGGGGAAGCACGCACGAACTATCGCCCGAATGGACGCCCGCCTCTTCGATGTGCTCCATGACGCCGGCGATCAGCACGTCCTCGCCATCGGCGAGCGCGTCCACGTCCACCTCGGTCGCGTCTTCGAGGAAGCGGTCCACCAGCACCGGGCGGTCCTGCGAAAACGTGACCGCCTCGCGCATGTACTGGCGGATCATCTCTTCGTCGTAGGCAATCACCATGGCGCGTCCGCCCAGCACATAGCTTGGCCGGACGAGAACCGGGTAACCGATCTGGCGCGCGATCGCGAAAGCCTCTTCCACGCTGGTGGCGGTGCCGTTGGGCGGGCACGGAATCTTCAGCTCGTCGAGCAGCTTGCCGAACAGCTTCCGGTCTTCCGCCAGGTCGATGTTGGCCGGGTCGGTGCCGATGATAGGCACGCCCAGCCGCTTCAATGGAAGCGCAAGGTTGAGCGGCGTCTGCCCGCCGAACTGCACGATCACGCCGTCCGGCTTCTCGGTGTCGTAAATATTGAGCACGTTTTCGAGCGTCACCGGCTCGAAGTACAGGCGGTCGGAAGTGTCGTAATCGGTGGAGACGGTCTCGGGATTGCAGTTGACCATGATCGACTCGACACCCATTTCCTGCAAGGCGAACGACGCATGGCAACAGCAGTAGTCAAACTCGATGCCCTGTCCAATGCGGTTCGGCCCGCTGCCGAGAATCATCACCTTGGGGCGATTCGACGGGTCGGCCTCGCACGCCGATTCGTAGTTCGAGTAGAGATATGGCGTGAAGCTCTCGAATTCGGCGGCGCAGGTGTCCACCCGGCTGAACACGGCGCGCACTCCCAATTCCTTGCGCCGGTTGCGCACGTCGATCTCGGATACCGACCAGGTGCGCGCGAGCTGCACGTCGGAAACGCCGAAGCGCTTGGCGCGGCGGAAGGTCTCGCGGCTGGCGGCGGTGAGGCTGGTGCGCACCAGGGTGCCTTCGAAATCCACCACTTCCTTCATCTGCTCGAGGAACCACGGATCGATGGAGGTGAGCTCTTGGATTTCCGCCACCGTGTAGCCGTTGGCCAGCGCGAAGCGCAGGTACGACAGGCGGTCGGGCGTCGGCGTGATCAGCTTCTGCGGAATCAGGGCCGCATCCATTTTCTCCGAACCGAAGGCTCTACCGGTCTCGAGGCTGCGGATGCCCTTCCAGAGCGCCTGTTTAAAGGTGCGCCCGATGGCCATCACCTCGCCAACCGATTTCATCTGCGTGCCGAGCGTGGTGTCCGCCCCCGGGAATTTCTCGAAGGCCCACTTGGGGATCTTGGCCACCACGTAATCGATGGTCGGCTCGAAGCAGGCCGGAGTTTTGCGCGTGATGTCGTTGCGGATTTCGTCGAGGCGGTACCCTACCGCGAGCTTGGCTGCGATTTTCGCGATGGGAAAACCGGTGGCCTTGGACGCCAGCGCGGAGCTGCGCGACACGCGCGGGTTCATCTCGATTATCACCATCCGGCCGTTGGCGGGATTGATGGCGAACTGCACGTTCGACCCGCCGGTATCGACGCCGATTTCGCGCAGGCAGCGGATGGCTCCGTCGCGCATCATCTGGTATTCGCGGTCGGTGAGGGTTTGCGCCGGCGCCACGGTGATGGAGTCGCCCGTGTGCACGCCCATCGGATCGAAGTTTTCGATGGAGCAGACGATGATGCAGTTGTCGGCGAGGTCGCGCATCACCTCCAGCTCGAACTCCTTCCAGCCGAGCGCGCTTTCCTCGATCAGAACTTCGTGCACCGGAGACAGCGTGATGCCGCGTTCCAGGATCTCGGCCAGCTCCTCTTTGTTGTAGGCGATGCCGCCGCCGGTTCCGCCCATCGTGAAACTGGGGCGGAGAATGCACGGGTACCCGATGCGGTCGGCGAAAGCGAGCCCGTCCTTCACGCTGTTGACGAGCTGCGATTGCGGCGTTTCCAGGCCGATCTTGCGCATCGCGTCTTTGAACAACAGCCGGTCTTCCGCCTTCTTGATGGCGTCGATCTTGGCGCCGATCAGCTCCACGCCGTACTTTTCGAGCACGCCCGCTTCAGCCAGTTCCACGGCGAGGTTCAGGCCGGTCTGCCCGCCGACGGTGGAAAGCAGCGCGTCGGGCCGTTCGCGCCGGATGATCTCCTCGAGATAGGGCGCCGTCAGCGGCTCGACATACGTCTTGTCGGCCAGTTCCGGATCGGTCATGATGGTGGCCGGATTGGAGTTCACCAGCACCACCTCGAAGCCGTCCGCGCGCAGGGCCTTGGCCGCCTGCGTTCCCGAGTAGTCGAACTCGCAGGCCTGCCCGATGATGATTGGGCCCGACCCGATGATCAGGATGCGATGGATGTCGTTGCGTCTGGGCATCCGATTACTGCTTTCCGCTCATCAGCTTGGTGAAGTCGTCGAACAGGTAGTGCGAATCGTGCGGTCCGGGCGCCGCCTCCGGGTGATACTGCACGCAGAACAGCGGGTGGTTGCGATGGCGGAAACCCTCCAGCGTCTGGTCGTTCAGATTCACGTGAGTGATTTCGACATCGGCCGGCAGCGATTCCGGATCCACCGCGAAACCGTGATTGTGGGACGTGATTTCCACCTTTTGATTAAGTTCGTTGCGCACCGGATGGTTGGCGCCGCGATGGCCGAACTTGAGCTTGTAAGTCTTCCCCCCGACTGCCAGGCCCAGTAACTGGTGGCCCAGACAGATGCCGAATACGGGCTTTCTGCCGATCAGCTTGCGGATGTTGCCCACCTGCGCCTGCAGCGGTTCGGGGTCGCCGGGGCCGTTGGAGAGAAAGATGCCGTCCGGGTTCAGGGCCAGCGCGTCCTCCGCCGAAGTAAGGGCGGGAACCACGGTGACGCGGCAGCCGGAATGCACCAGCCGCCGCAAAATATTGTGCTTGATGCCGAAATCGTAGGCCACCACGTGGAAGCGGGGCTCCGCGGGTGCGCCGGTCAGGTCCGACGGCGAGCATGGCTCCACCCCGGCCGCCCACTGGTAGCTTTTCGGAGTGGTGACGCGGCTGGCCAAGTCGAGCCCGGACATAGTCGGGATGCCGCGGGCCTTTTCGACCAGAGACTGGTAGTCCTCGCCGGACGAGGAAAGCACGCCCCGCATGACGCCGCGCGAGCGCAGGTGGCGAACCAGCGCGCGCGTGTCCAGGTCGTCAATGGCCGGGATGCCGGCCGCTTTCAGGAAATCGTCCGCCTCCGTGTCCGAACGCCAGTTGCTGGCGATGGCGGAAAATTCGCGGACGGCCAGCCCCTCGATATAAGGATGCCCGGCCTCGTTGTCCGAAACGGCGGTACCGTAATTCCCGATCTGCGGGTTGGTGAGGACGACGATCTGCCCGGAATAGGACGGATCGGTGAAAACTTCCTGGTAGCCGGTGAGCGCCGTATTGAAAACGACTTCGCCGGAGCGTTCCGCGGGCGCACCAAAACTCCTGCCCTCGAAGACGGTTCCGTCCTCCAGAGCGAGGATTGCAGGGTTCAAGTTAGGCTGTTCCTCCCGAGTGGATAAATATCAGTTTAGCAGGGGAAGTTGCCCGTCGCTCCCGCCGGGAGCTAGTTGCGGGAACTTCAGCCGGACTTCCACTCCGGAACGCGCTCCTCCGGGCGGAATAGCGGAACCGGGGAAAGGGCGGCGAATTCGGCTTTGTGCCAGCCCTCGATCGCGGTGGTGACGGTGGCGTCGGCGGCAATCAGGAAACTGGTGGGGACGTGGGTGATTCCGTACGCCTCGCTGGCAGGGAACTCCCGCTCTTCCGGGTCCAGCAGGACAGGCAGAGTGAGACCGAAATGCAGGTTGAATTCGCGCGTATCCTCGGCGTCGTTCTGCGACACCGCGTAGACCGGGAGCGAAGGGGCAAGGCGCTCCAGGTAGGGCAGCGTCATCTGGCAGATGGGGCAGCCGATTTTGAAAAACACCAGCAGAAAAGGGCCGCGCGCGGCCAGTTCCTGGAGCGTCGCCTCGCCGCCGTCCAGCCGCGACAGCCGGAAATCCGGAGCGGGGGCTCCCGGCCCGGGGAGCCGCGATTTCCCTCCGAACAGGCTCATTCCTTTCGAGTGTACGACGCCCGCCCGGATTCGGTCAGTTCGCTTTGGATCAGTCGCGCGATGGTGGCGGTGAGCGCGCGCGGATACTCGCTCCGGACCATGGCGAGCGCCTGCTTGCGTACCAGCCGGTGGTCGCCGATGCGGAACATCTGGAAATCGCGGCTCTGCCGGCGAAGCGCGAATTCCGGCAGGATCGAGTACCCGTAACCGGCTTCCACCAGCCGCTTGATGGCTTCGGTGTCGTCCGCCTCCATGGCCACCTGCGGGTCCAAACCGATCTCGCGGAAAAGGCCGTCGATCATCACCCGCATGTTGCTGCTCTTCGGATAGAGCAGAAAGCGGACTCCGGCGAGATCCGCGGGCTGAAGCGTCACCACTTTGCCGGAAGCGGAGGATTTCGGAAGCGGCCGTAATCCGAGCAGCTCCTCGTCGAACAGCGGCGTGTAGCTGAGCCGTTCTTCTTCGAGCGGCATCGAAAGCAGGCCGAGGTCGAAACGGCGCGCGAGGAGCCCCTCCACGATACCTTCGGTTGGCGCCACGGTGACGTGAATCTCGGTCTTCGGGAAGCGCTTGCGGACCACCCGCAGCGGGCCGCCCAGCCGGTAAATCAGGCTGGTGGCTCCGGTGGCGAAGTGGAACGGCAGCGGGTCGTTGTATGGATCGTTTTGAAACTCCTGGTGAATCAGGTGGACCTCGCGCAGGATGGCGGCGGCCCGCTCGGCGAGCCGCAAGGCCGCGGGCGTGGGAACGATCCGCTTTCCCGAACGGACAAACAGTTCCGTGCCCAGCCCGTTCGCGAGCGAGTGGAGCTGCTGGCTGACGGCCCCCGGCGAGAGCCCGACCTTTTCCGCGGCGCGGGTGACCGACGAAGCTTCGAGCACCGCGAGCAGCACGCGAAGCTGGCTGAGTTCCATCGTTTAGCGATCCTAAACGATTATAGTGTGTTTCTTAAAGCGAACCGCCTCATCGATCGCGCAGCGCCGACAGGTCAGAACCGATCCCGGTGGGAACTTGCGCGTGCGGGTGAGGCGACTTAGCCTGAGGGAGATGATGGACGCGAACAGCACCCGACGCGATTTCATGAAGGCCGCGGCAGCCGGAGCGGGCCTTGCAGCCGCCAGCCGCACCGCCCGTGCCGTGCCGGCGGGCGACCGCCTTCTGGTTGGCTTCATCGGCGTGGGCCGCCAGGGCACTTCACGGCTGAACGAGTTCATGCGGCAGCCCGATGTAACCGCGGCCGCTGTGTGCGATCTCGACACGACCCACGTGGAGCAGGCCTCGGCGCTGGTCGAAAAGGCGCAGGGCCACAAGCCGGAGGTCTTCCACGATTACCGCAAGCTGCTCGAACGGAAGGATCTGGACGCGGTGATGGTGGCAACTCCGGACCACTGGCATGCGCTTCCCGCGATTCACGCCTGCCAGGCCGGCAAGGATGTGTTCGTGGAGAAACCGCTCTCGTATTCGGTGGGAGAAGGCCGTGCGATGGTGCGCGCCGCGCTCGCTCACAAGCGCATCACGCAGATGGGGAACCACATTCATAACGATCGCCCCACCTACCGGAGGGTGGTCGAGATCGTCCGCTCCGGCGTGCTCGGAAAAATCAATCGGGTCGATTGTTCCCTGGCCACGGGAGACAAGCCTCTTGAAGAGGCCACCGATGGCCAGCCGCCGGCCACCCTCGATTATGATTTCTGGCTCGGCCCGGCGCCGCGGCGGCCGTACAATCCGCTGCGCTCCCACTTTACCTATCGGTATTTCTGGGACTACTCCGGAGGGTATCTGATCGACTTCTGGTGCCACTACACCGACGTCGTCTATTGGGCCCTGGATCTGAAAGCGCCGCTCAGCGTTTCGGCCGCCGGCGGCCGGTGGGGCGTCCAAGACCAGGGCGAGACGCCGGACACGATGGAGGTGGTGTGCGAGTATCCCGGTCTGATCCTCACCTGGACTCTCCATCCCAGCGGGCGGCCCGGGTTCGATTCGATGGGCAGCAGCGTCATCTTCCAGGGTTCGGCGGCGACCCTCGTGGTCAATTACAACCGCTACGAAATCTACGTCAAGGGCAAGAAGGAAGAGGACTTCTCGCCCCCGCCGCAGAGCATCCCGGACTCGCCGGGCCACGTGCGGGAATTTCTGAACGGCATCAAGTCGAGGGAGCGCACCAGTTGCGACATCGAGTACGGACACCGGCTGACGAAGCCGGGGCTGCTGGCGAACCTGGCGTTTCGGACCGGGGAGCGGTTGTATTGGGATGACGAGCGGGAGCGGTTCGCCGGCAGGACCAAAGCGGATGCGTACCTGACGCGGCATTACAGAAGACCGTGGAAACTCGCGTAGCCGGCGGCCGGACGGACCGCGCCTACGCTCCCTGGTTGCCAAGCGACGCCGAAAAGGCCGGTTGCCTTTGGAGTTCTGGCAGTTTGAACGCGCGCTCGAGGGCCCTGTCGATTTTCGGGGTTGTGCATTCCACCGTGAAACGGTAGCAGTGATAGCCCATGCACAGGAACGGCAGCGACTGCGGGAGTTGTTCGGGGCAGCTTCGGAGAATCCCGCGCAGGAACCGGAACATCGGTTTCCGGAATTCGGACGGAAGGCTGCGATACAGGCCCGCAAAGAAGGCCAGGGTGTCGCGCAACGAGGGCTTTTCCGCGTTCGACCCGGCATTATCGGCACAGAACGATCCGGCAAGCCGGCGGAAATAGTTCCATCGCTCACGGTACGTGCGGGGGCGCGGCAGAAGCCGGAAAGCTCGCAGGGTGCGGTCGAAATAATGGCTGGGATTATAAACGTGATTGACGATGCGGCGCAGCCCGTCGAGCAGAACGTCCCTCGGCAGGGCGGTGGCGATATTGGTATCTCCCGATTCGTACCACTCGCCGTATTCGCTTGATTCCAGAAGCCTTCCTTCCCTTTTCATGCGGTCGAAAAGCAGCGTGCCGGGAAGCGCCATCAACGGTCCCACCATGGCGTTGGAGATGGCGGCGCTGGTGATGAATTCAATTTGCCGGTCGAAAATATCCTCTTTGTCGTTATCGAAGCCGACAATGAATCCGCCATAAACCAGCAATCCGGCAGTTTGAATTGTCCGGACTTTGTCCACCAGCGACCCGGTCAGGTTCTGGTGTTTATTGGTTTCCCGCAGGCTTTCGAGGGAAGGAGTCTCGATGCCCAGGAACGCGAAAACAAAGCCGGCGCTTGCCATCCCAGCCAGCAGTTTCGGTTCGTCCGCCAGGTTCACCGTGGCCTCGGTCCCGTAGGTGAACGGATGGCCGTGCTTCCGGTTCCACTGCTCCATTTCCGGCAGCAGTTCGATCACTTTGCGCTTGTTGCCGATGAAGTTGTCATCGACGATGAACACCTGCCCCCGGTAGCCGGTGGCGAGCAGCGCGTCCAGTTCGAGAAGCAACTGCGCCGGAGTCTTGGTGCGCGGCTTGCGCCCCAGCAGGATGGTGATATCGCAGAACTCGCAGTTATAAGGGCAGCCGCGCGAGAACTGGATCGGCATGGAGACGTAGTCGCCAACGCGCAGCAGGTCGAAACGCGGCGTGGGCGATTGGACGATATCCGCCTTCTCGGCCGACTCGTACACCGGCTGAACGTTCCCCGCCTCGAAATCGCGCAGGAAGAGGGGCCATGTCAGTTCGCCCTCGTTGAGCACCAGAACATCGCAATAGGGCTTGCATTCGTCCGGGCATGCCGTGGGATACGGTCCTCCGAAAACCAACAATTTGCCCGGCAGCCGGCAGCGCTTCGCCACCTCGATCAATGCGGGCTTCTGGACCAGCATGGCCGAAAAAAGAATTACATCCGCCCATCCGATGTCCGAATCGAGCAGCGGTTCCGTGTTGAGATCCACCAGACGCACATCGTATGCGCCGGGCGTCATGGCCGCAATCGTGATCAGGCCCAGGGGAGGCATGAGCGATTTGCGGCGGATAATCGGGAGGGCGTATTGCATTCCCCAATAACTCGGTTGAAATTGGGGATAGACCATCAAAATACGAGTGCTGACTGTGGCCATAGCTGGTAAATACGCCGCCGGTGCGTCTTTGAAAGACATCGGCGGACCCGGCCTGTTTCTGTAGGCCGTACGGATTTTGAACTTCTGTAAAGAATTACTACATCGATCTTAATTCCATAAATGAAGAAAAATCAATGGAAAATTATGCCCCGCCGATGCGGGTATTTCCAATGCTAACAATGAGGAATGCGGCTCAGCCGGATGTTGGTAAAGGGGTGCATACAGATGGATAACAGGGAATTACTTACTTACGTGAAATGGCTGATTCAAATAAGAAAAGACCGGCCGCCCCATCCGTTTTGTACCGGTGCGCGGTCTATCGGCGGTTCTACTGTTTCTCTCCGGCAGCCTTCGGCCACACGGGACTGGCGAGCTCGATTCGCCATATCGGCCCGTCCTGAAACATCGGGCCTTCGGATTTCAGAAATCCGGGCGGTTTGCCGCCGGTCATCCACACGTGAGTATCGGGCGGCTGCTTTCCGATGAGCGGCGCGATCACGCCGGCGATCCCGCCGATATCCACCTTGACGACATAGCGAACGGCTTTCGCTCTCGCGCCGCCCACGGAGAACGAATCCTCCCCGGCGGGCGAAATATCCAGCTTGACCAGTCGCGGCTTGGGTGTGGCGACCACCATCGAAAGGGTGGTTTTCTCCGCTTTTGGATCGACGTCGCTGAGCAGCGTGGTGACGATCCCGTTGGCAAGATCGGGCGGCAGCTTCATCTGCTCGGATTCGGTCTTTTCCTTGCCGTCGTCGTCCGTGTATTTGACCGTGACTTGTCCGTTCGATGTGTCCGCGGACAGGTCCAGGGGACGCTTAAACGTCGGCCCCTTTTGCACCAGGTGATAAGTGAGAAGCCGGAAGGTGCGGCTCTGGCTGAAGACCGCGGTCTCCTGGTGCACGGAGCCGTCGTGGAAATGGAAAGTCAATTCCGAAGTGACCTTGTTGCCGCTCGCGATTTGGGTAACGTTGCCGGATGCCAGCAGCTTGTCGTCCATGTCGCGGAGCGCGAGAAAACCGTGAATCCGGCCTTCCGCATAGCGGACGGGAATCTGCTCGGCAGCGAGCGGAAGCGCCGCCGTCAAAATGACGGTCCAGACCACCGGGTTCAAAGTCCGCGAGACGAAGCGTGCATCCATGCTTTGATCGTAAGCCGGCCCCCCGCGCCGGAACCGGACAGAACCTTACGGTCGCTTGAAAGCGTTCGGATTCCTGGAGCATCCGTCACACTCCGGCGGCCACCACGTTGGTGCCGCGTCCGGCGGGCGCCTGGCCCGACGCCAGGGCCTCGCGAAATTTGAGGTGTCTCCGCCGCGTCAGCTCCACCATCGGGCGCCACACGGCATGCACCAGGTGATGTTTGATCAGCAATCGCCAGAAGCGGTTGGAACGCTTGTAGAGATACGACATCCCCAGGTAGGGAACCACGGCGCGCCAGTCCTCGGGGCGGCGCCGGAAGATGGACGCGTGCGAGAAGAGGCGCCGGTACATCCACTCGTAACCCTGCTCCAGTTCTTCGGCAGACATGTGCCGCGGCCGGAATACCGCGTGCGCCGTATCGTACAGGCTCCAATCGCGATGCAGGAGCCGTCCCTCGGCTTCCATTTGCCGGAACAGCGGCGTGGCGGGATACGGGGTGAGGATGTGGAACGTGGCGCATTCCATCCGGTTCTCCTCGATCCATGCGGCGGTGCGCGCGAATACGTCCTTTTGGTCGTGATCGAAGCCGAGCACGAACGACCCGTTCACCTGAATGCCGTTCTCGTGGAGCATGCGGACGCGGCGCGCATAGTCCGCGGCCTTGGGCGTCTTCTTCTTCGCGTCGGCCAGATTCTGGTCGGTGAGCGACTCGAAGCCGACGAAGACGCCGGTGCATCCGGCCAGCGCCATGATCCGGATCAGGGCCGGATCGTCGGTAACGTCGATCGAAACCGCCGCGCTCCAGATGCGCTCGAGCGGCCGGAGCGCCTGGCACAACGACCGCAGGTACTCGCGGTTGGATCCGAGGTTGTTATCGATGAAGACGGCATAGGGCTGATCGTCGGCGATAAACTCCGCCGCGACCTGCGCCGGAGTTCGCATGCGGTACGGCATGCGCAGCCCGTCGGTGGCCAGGTAACAGAAGCCGCAGCGGTTGTGACAGCCGCGAGTGGCGATGAGGCTGGTGGTGGTCAAAAAGCTGCTTCGCGGCAGCAGCGATCGCCTGGGCGCGGGATCGCGGCGATAGTCGCTTTCATAGGTGGCCGTGTACTTCGGCCGCAGGCAGCCTGCCTCCACGTCCTCGAGAATTCGCGGCCATAGCTGGACGCCGTCACCGGCGGCGAGGGCGTCGGCGTGCGGCGCGCATTCGTCCGGGCACGACTGCACGTGCAGCCCGCCCAGTACGACCTTGCTGCCGCGCCCGCGGTACCAGTCCGCGATTTCGAAGGCGCGTTTGGCGAACGTCAGGTGGACCGTGATCCCCACCACCTCGGGCAGAGGCTCGTAAGGAGGCCGGCCGTCGAGCAGGTTCTCGTCCCAATACCGAAGCTCCCAGTGCTCCGGCGTGGTGGCCGCGAAGCTGGTCAGCGCGAGCGTGGGAGTGAGCACGTGCTTGCCGAAGCTCGCGTTGGGGTCCTTCGCGTAGAACGGATTGATCAGCAGGGCGTACCGGCGACGGACCGGCAAGGCGGGGCACGCCGGATCGAGGACGGGAGGCCGGAGCATGTCGGGGGGGCACCATGGACGCCTGTACATCATACTGTGAAGTACTTTATCTTTTAAAGATCACTCTGTCAAGAGGGATCGCGCGGCGGGGGCCGGCGAGTCTCGGCCGGGACGCATGGATTTCGCGGAGTTCCGCCGCGCGCCGGATCGGGGTGTACCGCCGCCTGCGTGTTGTCGCATGCGTGACGGGCGAACACGGTCAGACAGGCAGGCAAATGGCATCCTCGCCGGGCACTATGCCGACTACCCGGTCAGCAAAAATACCATTCTGTTCGGAAGTCTGCGTGCTACCAACGCGGAGCATGCTTGGAGGCGAGGTATACAAGACTGCGGGAGACCCCCGAATTCCGGGACAGGAATTGGAAACTACTGCCCAGTTCTTGAATCGAGTCCGAAAACTTGGGATTCAATTGACGGCTCAGGGGGATCGATTGGCGTGTAACGCGCCAAAGGGTGCGCTAACCGCAGAATTGAAGTCCGAGTTGGTGCGCCGCAAGAGCGCAATTCTTAAATATGTAGAGGCGGCCAAGCCGGATGCGGCGCTCGAGCCCGAACTGAAGGCCGTTTCGGGACGGACCGAGTTGCCCATGTCGAGCGGCCAGAAGCGGCTGTGGTTTCTGGAACAGCTCGAGAAGGGCAATGTTGCCTACAACATACCGGTTGCGGTCGAGCTCAGCGGTCCTCTGAACGTCCGCGTACTCGAACAGAGTCTCGTCGAAATCATTCGGCGGCATCAAAGCCTGCGGACCCGGTTCGTCAGCGTCGATGGCGCGCCCAAGGCCTATGCCTCAACGGTGGACGATTGGCGGTTGGAGCAAGTCAACCTCAGCGGCGCCGAGAAATCCAACAAATTTGGGTTAATTTCCAAAATCGCCCGCGAACAGGCGCGGAGGCCTTTCGACCCGAACAAAGGCATTCTGGTTCGCGGCCAGTTGCTGGAGTTCAGCGAAGGCGAACACGTACTCGTGCTTGTGGTGCATCATATTGCCGCGGACGGGTGGGGCTTGGGCATCATTTTTCAAGAACTTCTGGAGCTGTATCCGGCTTTTCTGCACGGCCGGCCATCGCCCCTTCCCGAACTGCCTCTGCAGTACGCCGACTTTGCTGACTGGCAAGGACAACTTCTCCAGACCGAACGGTTACAGGGGCAAGTGCGTTACTGGAAAAACCACCTTCAGGCGCCACTTCCAATCCTGGAGCTTCCGTCCGACCGGCCCCGGCCTTCGAGGCAGACATTCAACGGGGCACGGCGAGTCTTCGAGCTTTCGCGGGAGATAATGAGCGGTGTCAAGGCGGTCAGCCGGGCAGAAGGCGCTACGGACTTCATCGTCCTGCTGAGTGCATTCCGGCTTCTGCTTTACCGCCTTACGGGGCAGGAAGACCAGATCGTCGGCACCGCCATCGCGCGACGCAACCGGCCGGAACTGGAGAAGCTGGTCGGCTTGTTCATCAACAATCTCGCGCTGCGAACGAGCCTCGCCGGCGATCCAACGGTAAGAGAGCTGATCGGCCGCGTGCGCGAGACCTGCCTGAACGGGTTCGCCAACCAGGATGTGCCCTTTGACCGGCTCGCCTCGGTACAAACGGAACGTCACCTGAGTCACTCCCCTCTGTTCCAGGTAATGTTCATCCTGCAGAACTTCCCGATGCCGCAGAAGACCATGGGCGAATTGACGTTGAAACCCGTCCTCTGCATCGACGCTGGAACTTCGCGGTTCGACCTCACCTTCGAGCTATTTGAGACGGAAGATCATCGCCTGCAAGTGCATGTCGAATATAACAACGACTTGTTCGAAGAAGCGGCGATTGAAGGCTGGCTGCGCGATTACGAATACCTGCTGGAAATGATCGTCGCCGATCCGGCCCAACGCATCTCCGGGTTGCGAGCTGCCTCGCCCGGCGAAGTAGTGGAACTGATGGCCTTGAATGAGCGGACGAAGGCTGAGTACTCGCGCGACTGTTGCATTCATCGGCTCTTCGAGCGGGTCGCGGCCGAAGGTCCGGACCGGCCGGCCGTCGTTTGCGGTTCTGAAGTAATCCGGTACGGAGAACTCAGCCGGTTGTCGAATCAGATTGCCAACCGGCTGCGGAAGCTCGGGGTGGGGCCCGATTCGCTGGTCGGGATCTGCGTGGAACGGTCGGTTGGCATGGTGGCTGCCATGCTCGGGGTTCTGAAAGCGGGTGGCGCGTATGTGCCGCTCGATCCGCATTTCCCCAAAGAACGCCTGGCTTTCATGGTGGAGGACAGCGGGATGCGCGTGCTGCTCACCGACGAGCAGTCGCACCGGGCGCTGAGTTTGCCGGCTCGCGAGGTAGTGTCGCTCGAATCGGTTCTCAGCGAAAGCGCGGTAGAGCCGGATGAGGCCGCGAAGCCCGACAATCTCGCTTACGTCATATACACTTCAGGTTCGACGGGCAAGCCGAAGGGCGTCCAGATTACGCATCGGTCGGTAGTGAATTTCCTGGAATCGATGCGCCGCGAGCCCGGCCTGACTGCCGAGGACCGGCTGGTGTCGGTAACGACGCTATCTTTCGATATAGCCGGGCTCGAGGTTTTTCTGCCGCTGACCACCGGCGCTCGAACGATTTTGGCGCCCCCTGCCGTTTCTCTAGACGGCTTGGCGCTGGCGAGGCTTCTTGTCAATGCGGATGCCACGTTTATGCAGGCGACACCGGCGACGTGGCGGTTGTTGTTAGATTCGGGATGGACAGGATCGAAACGCTTGAAGGTCCTCTGCGGAGGGGAGGCGTTTCCCCGAGAACTGGCCAACTGGCTGGTGGAAAGATGCGGCGAGGTGTGGAATCTCTACGGCCCGACCGAGACCACAATCTGGTCCACGGTGGGCAAGGTGACGGCGGGACACGGCAGCGTGCCGATCGGCAGGGCGATCGCAAACACGCAGGTGTACATCCTGGACGACCATCAACGGCTCGTTCCCCGCGGCGTCGAAGGCGAGTTGTACATCGGCGGCGACGGACTGGCTCGCGGATACCTGAACCGGCCGGATCTGACCGAGGCGAAGTTCGTGCCGAATCCGTTTGAACCGGGCACGCGCCTCTATCGCACCGGAGACTTGGCCCGCTACCTCTCGAGCGGTGAACTGCTTTTTGCCGGCAGGAACGATTACCAGGTGAAGCTTCGCGGCTTCCGCATCGAACTCGGTGAGATCGAGTCGGCCCTGCGCCGATGTGAAGGGGTCGCGGACGCGGTGGTTGTGTTGCGGGAAGACACGCCCGGCGACCAGCGATTGATCGCATACGTCATCCCGCGGCCGTCCGCGGACTTGGTTCCGGAGGCGCTGCGCGCATCGCTCGCTCGAGTTTTGCCCGACTACATGTCGCCATCGGCTTTTGTCCTCCAGGATTCGTTCCCGCTCACCCCGAATCGCAAGATCGACCGCAAAGCTTTGCCTCCACCGAACGTCGCCGAGGTTCCGCGCGCCCTGGAACCTCCCGCAAACGAATACCAGGCGGGTGTTGCCGATATCTGGAAGGAGTTGTTGCGTTTGCCGCATGTTGGCATGCACCACAACTTCTTCGACCTGGGTGGGCATTCGCTGTTGCTCGTTCAAGTGCAGAGCCGCCTGCAGCGGCGTTTTGGCCGCGAGATCCCGGTGATCGAACTCTTCCAACGGCCAACGGTGGCCGGAATGGCCGATTTCTTCATGACGCGGCGAACCTGGGCGATGCAGGCGTAGAGCCTCTACCAACATGCCTCAACTCAACATCGACTTCTCACCAATTGCAGTCATCGGCATGGCGGGCCGATTTCCCGGCGCAGCTAAGCTGGACGATATCTGGAAGAACCTCGCCGATGGGGTTGACTCGCTGACCTCATTCTCCGACGAGGAGATCCTCAGGTCGGGTGTGGACCCGGCGCTCCTGGCTGACCCGAATTACGTCAAGAAGGGAAGCGTACTCGAGAACGCGGAGTTCTTCGATGCGGCGTTCTTCGGATACAGCCCGCGAGAAGCGCAAGTGATCGACCCGCAGCAGCGCGTGTTTCTCGAGTGCGCCTGGGAAGCGCTGGAGGACGCGGGTTATGCAGGCGAGAACGGCGATCGCGCGATCGGCGTCTACGCCGGAGCAAGCATCAATACGTATATCTTCAGCAACCTGCTTCGGAATCCGGAGGTGTTGCAGGCTGTCGGTCCGTACCAGTTAATGCTGGCCAGCGACAAGGATTTCCTGGCGACGCGGGTGGCCTACAAAATGAACCTGCGCGGGCCCGCAATGACTGTCCAAACGGCGTGTTCGACCTCGCTGGTGGCCGTGCAAACGGCGTGTCAGAGCCTGGTGGCCGGACAGTGCGACATTGCGTTGGCGGGCGGGGTCTCGGTCACGTATCCGACCAAGGCTGGTTATCTCTACAACGAAGGCATGATCTTCTCGCCCGACGGTCTCTGCCGGCCGTTCGATGCACAGGCGGGCGGGATTCGTGGCGGCGCCGGCGCAGGTCTGGTTGTTCTGAAACGCCTGGAAGACGCCATTCGCGACCGCGACAGCATAAGGGCCGTAATCAAAGGCGCCGCTATAAACAACGACGGCTCGGGCAAAGTCGGGTACACCGCGCCGAGCGTCGAGGGGCAAGCGCGTGTAGTCGAAGCCGCGCAGGCGATGGCCGGGTTCGACCCGGATTCGATCGGCTATGTCGAAGCCCACGGGACCGCGACCCCGCTCGGGGATCCCATCGAGATCGCGGCGCTCGAGCGCGTGTTTCGAGCGCGCACGTCGCGAAAGGGTTTTTGCGCAATCGGTTCCGTCAAAAGCAACATCGGGCACTTGGACGCAGCCGCCGGGGTTGCCGGTTTGATCAAAACTGTCCTGGCGCTGCAGCACCGTGAGATCCCCGCCAGCCTGCACTATCGCGAGCCGAACAAGCAGATCGACTTCGCGGAAAGTCCTTTTTTTGTAAACAGCGCGCATCGCGCATGGGAATCGGAGAGCGGGCCGCGCCGGGCGGGTGTGAGTTCGTTCGGGATAGGCGGCACGAACGCCCACGTCGTCCTGGAAGAGGCTCCGGAACGGGCCGTTTCCAGCTCCACGCGGGCGCTGCAACTGCTCGTGCTGTCGGCGAAGTCCGGCGGCGCGCTGCGGAATGCCAATACGAATCTGGCCCACTACCTTTCGGATCATCCCGAAATTTCGGCTGCTGACGCCGCATACACGCTGCAAACGGGCCGGCGCCGGTTCCCTCATCGGAGCTTCGTGGTGTGTGAAAGCCGCGACGAGGCGGTCGCAGCGCTCTCGAAAGCGGGTGAAAGCGGCGAGGGAACTGTTCAAGAATCGGTTTCCCGACCGGTGGCATTCGTTTTCAGCGGCCAGGGCAGCCAGCACCTCAACATGGCCGCCGCTCTCTATCGGAGTGAGCGCGCGTTCAGCAAACACCTGGACGAGTGCGCCGAACTGCTGATTCCGCACTTGCGGTGCGACCTGCGCGAGGTCATCTATGGCGCGGGCGCTCGAAGTGCGGACGGCCCTGACGAGGAGCGCATCAACGAGACGTGGCTGACCCAACCGGCTTTGTTCGCCGTCGAGTATTCGTTGGCCAAAATGTGGATGGCGTGGGGTATTCTCCCCGACGCCTGCCTGGGACACAGCATCGGCGAATACGTGGCCGCTTGTCTCGCGGGCGTGTTCTCGCTCAGCGATGGTCTTGCTCTTGTAAGCAGGCGCGGCGCGCTGATGCAGGCGCAACGGCGGGGAAGCATGCTCGCCATAGCGCTACCTGCCGAGGAAGTCCGCAGACGCCTGGGCCCCGATCTGTCGATCGCGGCTGTGAACACTTTCAAATCCTGCACGGTGTCCGGTCCCACTCCGGCAATTGCGAGACTCGAGCGGGAGTTGCTCTCACGAGGAGTCCGGTGCACAAGAGTACCGACCTCACACGCGTTCCACTCGGCGATGATGGATCCAGCGGCGGAGGCGTTCCTCGAGGTGGTGCGAAAGCTCCGCCTGACGCCGCCGAATCTGCCTTTCGTCTCGAACCTTACGGGAAGCTGGATTCGGCCTGACGAAGCGGTGGACCCGGGATACTGGGCTCTCCACCTCCGTAACACCGTGCGGTTCGCCGACGGATTGCAGCGGCTTCTGGACGACCCCAGCCGCATCCTCCTGGAAGTCGGCCCGGGACAAACGCTCAGCAGTTTTGCGCGCGAGATTGCCGGCACGGCACGCGCGCCGGAGATCCTGGCCAGCCTGCCCCACCGGCACGATTCTCAACCGGCGGATCGATTCGCGATGCAGACGCTCGGCAGGATCTGGTCCTGCGGAGGCTCGGTGGATTGGGAAGGATTCCACGCGGGCGAAGCGCTCTATCGAGTGTCGCTGCCGGCTTATCCTTTCGAGCGAAAGCCGTATTACGTCGAGCCCACGGTCTCCTACAACGCGGCGTTCAAGCCTGCTGCTTCGGAAGAGCGCGGAAGCATCGGGAGAAAGCAGGACATCTCCGACTGGTTCTACGTCCCCACGTGGAAGCGCTCAGCCTCTGACGCGGCGTCCATCGATGGGGCAAAGGATCTGAACAGCGGATTGTGGCTGTTGTTCACGGATGAGGGCAGCGGCTTGGGAGCAACGATCGGAGAATCGCTCTCGGGTCGCGGCGCCGAATTCGTAACCGTCTATGCGGGCGAAAGATTCGAACGCAGGGCAGACGGAACCTACGTTATCGCTCCGGGCAATCGGGAGCATTACCTCGCGCTGTTGGAAGAACTGAACCGTTCGGGTCTTGTTCCACGGCGCATCCTTCATCTTTGGAATGTGACGGGTTCGCCGGGCGGCGGCCGGCAAATCGGCGATGGCCGCGACTCGGCGTTTTACAGCCCCTTATATTTGGCTCAAGCCTGGTACGAGCTCTTCGGAGGCAAGCCACTGACGTTCGTAGCCGCGGCGGACGGGCTGCAGTCGGTCTGTTCGACCGATGAAATCGTGGAGCCCATGAAGTCGCTGCTCCTCGGACCGTGCAAGGTAATTCCACAGGAACATCCCGAGATCGCGTGCTTGTGCGTTGACATCGGGTCCGGCACCGGCGTTGAACAGGTGGCATCCCGTCTTGTCAGGGAGGCCTCACAGGGCGTGTCCAGCGGAGTGGCCGCATACCGGCTTGGACGGCGTTGGGAGCAGACTTACGAACCGGTCCGGATCGAGCGATCCGATGAGGCGCCGCTCAGATTGCGCGGCGCATATCTGATCACCGGCGGATTGGGCGGCATCGGTCTGACGCTCGCGCGTCATCTGGCCCGTACCGTGCAGGCTCGCCTTGTGCTAACGGCACGTTCCCCCCTACCTCCCCGCGAACAATGGGACGCCTGGATCGATTCACACGGCGACGCGGACAGAGTGAGCGCGAAGATCGGAGAGATCAGAGCTCTCGAAGATGCGGGCGCCGAGGTGTTGATCGCTGCGGCGGACGTCTCCAGACTCGATGAGATGAAACAGGTCTTCGAGCTTGCGCGACAGCGTTTCGGCGGGATCAACGGCGTGATTCACGCTGCCGGCGTGGCCGGCGCGGGCTTGATACAACTGAAATCGCGAGAGATGGCGGAACGCGTTTTCGCTTCGAAAGTCGACGGCACTCACGTGCTCGAGACGCTGCTGCGAGACGAGGAACACGTGGACTTTCTGCTTCTGTGCTCCTCGATCAATGCTCTGCTTGGAGGGATTGGCGCAGTCGATTATTGCTCGGCGAATGCGTTCCAGGACGCTTTCGCGGAGTCCCGCGCAGGATTCGGCGGCTATCGGACTATCTCGGTGAATTGGGATACGTGGCAGGAAGTCGGGATGGCTGTCGACGCTCGAGTTCCGGCCGATATGGTGGGGATCCGCGATCAGAACCTGCAGTGGGGAATCAAGCCTGACGAGGGCGTGGAGGCATTTCGACGGGTGCTCGGAACGCAGATGCCTCAGGTTGGGGTAATTGTGCGGGACCTGCCTGCTCTGGCCGAATTGGCGCGCCGGCCGGCGGCGGCCGGTATTCCCGAAAAACGGGATGCGGCTGCCGCGAACCAACCGCAGCCTTCGAAGCGGGTCGATGCCGGGAAGGACAACACGGGTTCAGAAGTTGAGGCGGCGATCGGCGCTATCTGGTGCGAGTTGCTGGGAATACCGGAAGTGGGTGTCGAAGACAATTTCTTCGACCTCGGGGGACACTCGCTGCTCGCCACGGGCATCCTCTCGCGCATTCGCGCGACTTTCGGGGTCAACCTCCCGATCCGGGTTATTTTCGACTCTCCAACCGTAAGGGCGCTTGCATTTTTAGTGGAGGCCCGTCTCTGGCGCGAAAAGGCGGCAGCGCAGGCCATCCCCGACAACGAAGGCGAGCGCGAGGAGATTGAACTTTGACGGCCCAGGATGTTACTCGATGATCAGGCTCATCGCATTTCTATTCCAGCAGTGCCGGCGGGAGTTGCTGGCGGTCGCGTTCCTGGGCTTGCTGGCGGGCGCATCGAGTGCGGGGCTGGTTGCGGTTGTGAATCGAGCGATTCACGTCACCGCGATTGTCTGGGTGATTCCAGCCGCGTTCGCTCTGGCCGCTCTGACGAAGATTGGCTCCGGAATCCTGGCCAGCGTCCTGCTGCTCGAGATCACGAATCTCTGCATGCTCCGGTTATGCGATCGGTTGTGCCGGCAGGTTCTGGCGGCGCCGTTCCGGCGTGTGGAGAAGTTGGGGGCCCCTCGCATATTGGCGGTGCTCACCGACGATATCTCATCCCTCTCGGCGGCCATCGCCGACGTGCCCTACATGGCGGTCAACGTTTCCATTCTGACTGGCTGCGCCATCTACCTGGCGTTCGTTTCGTGGACCGCGGCGCTCGCGGTGCTCGCGGTTGCCGCGGTCGGTTTGTTGTTTTACCGGCCCCTCCTCGCGAGGGCTCATGAGGCGTTTCTGCAAGCCCGCTCCAGCCGCGATGTTCTATTCCAACACTATCGTTCCTTGACGGAGGGCATCAAAGAACTCAAATTGAACCGGCAACGCCGCGACATATTCCTTTCCGAGGACATTGGAACCGCGATCGGCGACCTGCGGCATTACAGCGTGCATGCGGTGAAACACCAGATCATCGCCAGCGGGTGGACGCAGCTTGTATTCTACGGTCTCCTCGCGATTATGCTCTTCGCCCTGCCCGCGGCGGGCCTGATGACGGAGGACTCGTTGACTACCTATGTCTTCACTGCGCTATTCACGGCCACGCCCTTGTGGGCAATCATTGCCGCGTTACCGCATTTCGGACGCGGGAGAGCGGCGCTGGAGCGGATCGAGGGCTTGGGAGCGTTGCTCGACGAAGCGGATGTTTCGAGCGAAGTGGAGTTTCGGACAGACACACTGAACATCCGGTTCCGAGGAGTGGAGTTCGCTTACGACCAGGTAGGCGATAACGGATTTGCCCTTGGACCTCTGGACCTGGAACTTAATAAGGGTGAGATCGTTTTTGTAGTTGGAGGCAATGGCAGCGGAAAATCTACCTTTGTGAGAGTCCTTACCGGCCTCTATACTCCGGGGGCCGGCGAAATCCGTGTCAATGGCAAATGCGTCGGCGCGGCGTTTCAGGCAAGCTACCGCCAGCTTTTCTCTGTCGTTTACTCGGACTTCTATCTTTTCAACCGTCTGCCGGGAGCGGCCAGCACCGGTTTCGAGGCCAAGGTGCACGAGTATCTGGCAGCTTTGCAATTGGCGCACAAAGTACAACTAATTGGGGATTCTGTATCGACGCTTGCTCTTTCTCAAGGCCAGCGGCGGAGGTTAGCGCTACTGGCTGCGTATTTAGAGGATCGCCCGGTGTATGTGCTCGACGAGTGGGCGTCCGACCAGGATCCGACGTACCGCGAGGTGTTTTATACCCGGCTGCTTCCCGAACTGAAGCGGAGAGGAAAGATCGTAGTTGTCGTGACGCACGACGATCGATATTTTCACGTCGGCGATAGGATCCTGCGCCTCGATTACGGTAAAATCAGTGACTCGGAAGCCAGCGTTGCCGCGGGGCCTCGTAGGCCCGCGCCGATGGAGACGAAACTCTGTGGTTGACCGTGCCGGCAACCTCAGCAGATGGAGATAGTGTTCGGAGCCTACGCCCCCTCCCGGAAGTAAGCGAGACTGACGCCCGGGTGCACTGGCTCTTGGTGGGAGAACTTGTGAAATGATGGCGCGTGAAGTCCTGGAGCAGCTCGGTGCGGCTGGCATAAAGGTCTGGGCGGAGGGTGACACTCTCCGCGGCAGTTCCCCGAAAGGATGTCTGACGCCCGAACTGCAGCAGGAACTGCAGAGCCACAAGGAGGAAATCCTTGCATTTCTTCATGCCGGCGAAGCGGTTCACACGCTGTTGGTCCCGATTCAGCCAAAGGGCTCGCGTCTCCCGTTTTTTGGCGTTCCGGGACACAATGGAGACGTTTTCTGCTACGTTCCGCTTGCGCAGCATCTTGGCGAAGATCAACCGTTCTTTGGCCTTCAACCTCCGGGCTTCGGCGGGGACTGCAGTCCCTGTGAAAGCGTTCCCGAACTCGCGGCTCACTTTGTACGGGATATGGAAGAGCATTTTCCCGAAGGACCTTATCTGTTGGGTGGTTATTGCGCCGGCGGAACGGTTGCGTTCGAGGTAGCGCAGCAGCTTGTCTCGCGTGGCCGTAAAGTGGCGCTGCTGGCGTTGTTTGAGAGTCCTTTTCCGGCTTACTACCGGCCGGAATCGGCTCTCGCTAACCGTTGCCGACACCTGTACTACAGCATTCCCGACCAACTGCGCCAGTTTTCGAAACTGGAGTGGCCGCAAAGGGCAGTGTATGTCCGCCGGAGACTAGCCCGCACAATCGCACCACAAGACGCCGCCGCGAGGCCCACCGCCCTGACCCAGATAGCCGATGCGACGATTCGAGCAGTTCGAGCGTACGAACCGTCAGTCTACCCGGGCTTCGTTCATATCTTCAGGGCCAGCCAGGAGGTGAAGAGACGAGACCTCGGCCGGGTGCAGACCTGGGCCAAGTATGGCGGGCTAGGTCATGAGGTGCTGGTGGGTCCGGATGGCTGCGACGGGTCGAGTATTCTTCTCAAACCGTTTGTTGCAACCTCGGCGAGCTTCCTCCAGCGCGCGCTGGGAAAGGTGAACGCAGCTCTGGAAGCCGGGAGCCCTTGCACTCACTCAGGTTCACCGGATCGATGACAAGCGGCTGCCGCTCGACGAACGAACGGCCACATCTGGCGCTGTAGTGCTCTTGATGGCCTGAGCGACCCCTCCTCCCTCAAACGCGGGAAACAAAATGGGAATGAGTCCCGAAAAGACGGGCTGCCCTTCGCCCTCCCAGGTTCCGCCAGCGCGCCCGATGCGACGCGATATTCCTCGACGTCGGTCTGGAGGAACCGGAATCATTGACGAATCGAAAGGCACTCAGCATGCATATCGATTCGGTCTGATGACAGCAACGGCTGCACTGAGCAATGTCTCAGAATCCTGGTTCGTTCGTCCGAAGCCGGATCCCGGCGCGACCATGCGGATGTTTTGTATTCCGTACGCCGGGAGCGGCGCTGCGGCGTATCGAGGGTGGGCAGAGTGCCTCGAGGGGTTCGAACTGAGCTACATTCAGCCGCCCGGCCGCGAAAACCGTCTGCGCGAGAAACCTTTCACGGACCTGGCCCTGGTGGTCGGCGCGCTCGCGGATGCACTAGAGAGCCGCCTGGAAAAGCCGTATGCGCTGTACGGACATAGTCTGGGAGGAGTCATCGCGTTCGAGTTAGCCAGGCAGTTGCGGGAACGCGGGTTGCGGGAACCGGAACACCTCTTCGTTTCGGCAACACGGGCGCCGCAGCTCCCGCCGCAGCACCCGAGCGTGCGCCACTTGCCCGATCTCGATCTTCTCGAGGAAGTGCAGCGGCGGTACGGATCCGTTCCGGTTCAACTCATGGAGGACACCGAACTGCGAGGCTTGCTGGTTCCAACCCTCCGTGCGGACCTGACGCTGCTCGAAACGTATGCGTTTACCGAACGGGATCCGCTCAGTTGCCCGATCGCGTGTTTCGGCGCCACGGACGACAGCATGGTGCGCCGCGAGTCGCTCGAGCCATGGCGCTCGCACACCACGCGCGATTTTCAACTGCGGATGCTCGAGGGAAAGCACCTGTTTCTGCAGACTGCGAGAGCCGAGTTGACGGCCGCGATTCGGGCGCAGTTAAGCAACTCCTTGTTTGACACTGGGAGCACGGCAAGACCCGCTAAAGGAGGACAAGATGTCAGAGCGTTCCTTTAACCCTGGAGGCGCGACTCGCCATGAACCGATCGCCATCGTCGGCATGGGCTGCCGGCTGCCTGGCGCAGCGAGCGCCGCTGAGCTGTGGAGACTTCTCGATGAAGGCGTCGATGCGATCGGACAGTATCCCGGCGGGCGGTTTCCGCTGATCGACTCGGTCTACGCCGGCGCTCAGCCTGGCACTCCTGTGGCTACGCGGTGCGGCGGCTACCTCGACGGCATCGACAAATTCGACGCGGATTTCTTTGGCATCTCACCGCGCGAGGCGGCGTTTCTCGACCCTCAACAGCGGCTGTTTCTGGAGACGGTGTGGGAGTCCATCGAGGACGCCGGCATTGTGGCTGCCAATCTGGCGGGAACGCGAACCGGCGTGTTCGCGGGTCTCTGGTCGAACGATTATGAGACCTGCGTTCGCGAGGGCGCGCCTGAAACCGAGTTCTATTCCACAACCGGCACAGGCCGTTATTCGCTATCGGGCCGCGTCTCGTATTTTTGGGATCTTCGCGGTCCGAGTCTCACCATCGACGCCGCCTGTTCTTCTTCGCTGGCAGCCATTCACCTGGCATGCCGCAGCTTGCAGATGGGCGATTCGGACCTCGCCATTGCCGGGGGATCGAACCTGATTTTGCGGCCGGACATTACGGTGGCTTACTCGGCGGCCGGCATGTTGTCGGCGGACGGCCGCTGCCGGTTCGGAGATGCGGACGCGAGCGGGTACGTCCGCAGCGAGGGTGCCGCGACGATAGTGCTCAAGCGTCTATCGCAGGCCGTGGCGGATGGAGATCGGATCTACGCCGTGATTCGCGGCGGCGCAGTAAACAGCATTGGCCGCACCAGCGGATCGCTGATTACCCCAAGCCGCACGGCCCAGATCGACCTCATCCGGACAGCACTCGGCGACGCGGGGGTCGCTCCCGGCGCGGTCGACTACGTGGAAGCGCACGGGCCCGGTACGCCTGCGGGCGATCCGGTGGAGATCGAAGCCATCGGCCGTGCTTTAAGCGATGGCCGCGAGAAACCATTGTTGGCCGGCTCGATCAAGACCAACATCGGGCATACCGAGGCAACCGCGGGAGTCGCCGGCGTCGTCAAAACCGCACTCTCCCTTTTTCACGGAAGGATTCCGCGGAGCCTGCATTACCGGACTCCCAATCCGCAAATCCCGTGGGATTCGCTGGCGGTGAGAATCGCTTCGGAACCCGTTGAGTGGAACGGAAACGGGCCTCGGTACGCGCTCGTAAACAGTTTCGGCATCACCGGCACGAATGCATGCGTTGTGCTCGAGGATGCTCCGGCGCAGCCTGCCGAATCCGAGGAGCGCGAGTTGCACCTACTGCCTGTTTCGGCGCTGACAGAGCCGGCATTGAAGCAGTCCGCGGGCGCATGGAACACGTTTCTGGAGCACGCCGCGGATAGTTCGCTGACCGATGTCTGTTACACCGCGACCCGGCGAAGAACCCATGGCGAACAGCGGCTTGCAGTGGTGGGATCGGATCGACGTGAGTTAGCCGGCGCTCTGGCGGCATGGTCGGCCGGCGAGCCGGCGCCCGGCGTCGCCTCGGGCATCGCCCGGAACGTAGCGAATTGGAAGCTGGCCTTTCTCTTTTCGGGAGTTGGGGGCCAGTGGCCGGGTATGGGCACCTCGCTGCTCCGGCAGAATCGCGTCTTCCGGCAGCGGTTCGAGGAATGCGCTGAAGCGATACTCCGCAATGGAGGGCCGGACGTCCTTAGTGAAATCGCGAACGCCGCCGCGACCTCGCGGCTGTCTGCTGCCGAGATCGTCCAACCTGCAATATGGGCGCTCCAACTGGCTACAGCCAAATTCTGGGAATCGCTCGGGTTCGAGCCGCTGGCGGTTGCGGGTCACAGCATGGGCGAAGCCACGGCCGCCGTCGCATGCGGAGCGCTGTCGCTCGACGAAGGCGCCGCCCTGATTTGCGAGCGGAGCCGCGCTTCGAAGCGCGTTTCGCGCGTCGGAGGTATGGCGCTGGCTGGAGTTTCGGCGGCGATTGCGGCGGAGTTTCTCGAGCCGTACGATGGCCGTCTCTGGATTGCGGGGCTCAACGCCGCGGAGTCGACCGTCATCTCGGGCGATGCCCCGGCGATCGAGGAGTTACTGGACGAGTTGCGCCGTCGCGATATCTTTTGCCGCCGAATTAACTCCGACGTGGCATCGCATTCGGAACATATGGAGGAAGCGCGGCCGGAGCTCGAAGTGGCGCTCGAACACCTTGCGCCGAGGGCGACTGACGTGGCGTTCTACTCCACTTCGACTGGCCACAAGGAGTGCGGCTCCACGCTCGGCTGTGCGTACTGGGGCAGCAACCTGCGAATGCCGGTCCTCTTCTGGCCGGCGGTCAAGCAGATGATCGCCGCCGGTTGCAACGCCTTCGTGGAGATCGGACCGCATCCGGTCCTACTGCACTCGCTGGAGGAGACGATCGGCCAGGAGGGAGTCCCGGGCGTCGCCGTCGTGACGTCTCACCGGGAATGCGACGAGTACAAGGATTCGCTGCTCGCAATAGCTGCCCTGCACTGCGCCGGCTATCCGGTCGATTTTGGGCGTCTCTATCCGAACGGACGCTGCATATCGTTGCCTGCCTACCCGTGGCAGCGGGAACGTCACTGGATCGAGGCGCGCGAGCCGCAACAGCAGGTCGAATCGCCCGCCGACCACCTGTACGAGATCTACTGGACACCAGTCGAACTTCCGGCGGAATCTGCTGCGCAGGCGCGGCGCGTGCTCGTGGTTGGCGCGCCGGAAAGCGCCGAGGGTTTTGCCTCGGAACTCCGTGCGAATGGCTGCGCCGTGGGCCTGGTGGAGAGCCTGGCCGTCGAGGGCGCTCTGGCCGAAAACCGGTCGTTAACGGATGTGATCTACCTTCAGCCCGCAACTGGGCCTTTCGACCCATTGACGCTCTCCGAGCGCTTATGTGAGGGCGTTCCGGAACTGTTAGGGCTGCTGCGGGCGCTTTCAAGCACGACCGCCCGGCTGTGGATAGTCACCGCCGGAACTCAGCTCGTGCCGCTTCAGGAGAAGGCGCTGCGCCTGGCGCACTCGACCGTGGCCGGGTTGGTCGGAGCGATACGACGCGAGCACCCCGAGCTCGACTGCCGTCACATCGACTGGAGCGAGTCGCCGTGCATCGAGGAGTTGAGACTCGCCGCGAAGTTCTTCCTTTCCGCTCAGCCTGAAGAGATGGTTGCGATGCGTGGGGATCGGGTTTGGGCGCCGCGCTACCGGCGCGCCGCGATTGCCGGTTCTCCGGCTGCGCTTCGCGACGATGCGACGTACCTGATTGCAGGCGGGCTCGGCGGCGTCGGGCTGGCGATTGCCGGGTGGATGGCCGACCGGGGCGCGCGCAGCATCGTGCTGACGGGCCGGCGTGCCCCTTCAACGGAAGCCGAAGCGAGAATCGCGAAGATCCGCAAAGACGGCGTAGACGTTCGTGTCATTGCCGCGGACATATCGCAAGCACAAGACGTAGCCGAATTGTTCTCTTCCATTTCCGCAATGCGCCCGTTGCGCGGCATCGTGCATGCCGCCGCGGTGCTGGACGATGCGCTGCTCGCGGACTTGACACTCGACCAGGTCAGGCGCGTCTCGGTACCGAAACTCGGCGGCGCATTGAACCTGCACCGCTGCGCCTCTTCGATGCCGATCGATTTCTTTGTGTTGTGTTCGTCGATGGCCGTCCCTGTGACGCAGCCAGGCCAGGGCGCGTACTCGGCAGCCAATCGGGCGCTGGACGCCTTCGCCGCCTGGCGCCGGAGCCTGGGCCTTCCCGCCACCAGTATTCAGTGGGGACTGTGGGCCGAAACCGGGCTGGCGAAGACCAGCGGCAGCCAGCGCAGCGGGATCGACTACGCCAATCGCGGCATAAGACCTCTGAGTAGCGAGCTCGGTCTGGGTATGCTCGGCGCCGCGCTCCGTACCGAGGCTCCTGCCTGCTCGCCGTCCCCGTTTCCTGGGACAAGTTCGCCGAATCCTACACGCCCGAAGGAATGCCGCCCCGCATCTTCTCCGAGCTCATACCCGAGGTTCGCACCAAGCAGCCCGTTGAAACGGCGCGCAGCTTTGCGGAACGGCTGACGGAGTTGAAACCCGACGAACGGGTAGACGAGATCCGGCGGCACGTGGTCCGCCAACTGGCGTTTGTGGTGAAGTCTCCGGAGTCTCGCCTGGATCCCGACAAACCCATGGGTGCCCTCGGCGTGGACTCGCTTCTGGCACTCGAGTTTGTGAGACGGTTATCCGGATCCACAGGCGCCAAACTTCCGGCCACCGCTGTATTCAACTACCCCACGCCCCGGCTCTTGGCCAACGAGATCGCACGCCGCCTTGGCGCGGCAGCGAACGAACCACAGGTCGGACCTTCGCCCGGCGAAACCGCGCCCGCCCTGGACGCGCCCGAATTGAGTGAGGAAGACGCCGTTCTCGCGCTTATGGGCAGCTCGGAATCGATCCGCCCCAAACCGGAGTCGATCCGCCAATGACACAAGTCCCGGCTTTCCTCTCAGCCGCGAAGCTCGCGCTGGCGATTCGCAACATGCGCTCGGATATTGACGCAAGCCTGCTCGCTTCCGAGCCGGTAGCCATCGTCGGCGTGGGCTGCCGGTTTCCCGGCGGCATTCAGTCGGCTGAGGACTACTGGCGGTTTCTTCAATCCGGAGGGGACGCCATCCGGGAGGTCCCGCGCGATCGTTGGAAAGCGGAAGAGTACTTCGACGAGGACCCGTTCGCAGCCTCGAAGATGAACAGCCGTTGGGGCGGTTTTCTCGACGGCGCCGACCTGTTCGATCCCGTATTCTTCGGAATCTCGCCCCGTGAGGCGGAGATCATGGATCCGCAGCAGCGGTTGATGCTCGAAGTGGGGTGGGAAGCCATTCACGACAGCGGTCGCGCACCCGGTGACATGGCAGGTACATCGACCGGTATTTTCGTCGCGATCTATAACACCGACTACAGCCGCATCCTACTCGGTGACGAAGCCGCAATCGGCTCGCATACGTGCGCCGGGGCGGCCCACAGCATGGCCCCGGGCCGGCTCTCCTATCTGCTCGACCTCCACGGACCGTCCATCGCGATCGACACGGCATGCTCCTCATCTCTGGTCGGGGTTCACCTGGCGGTCCAGAGTTTGCGATCGCGGGATTGCGAAATCGCGATCGCCGGCGGCGTTAGCCTGAAGTTGACCCCCGAGCACTATCTCTGTTTGTCGAAGCTCTCGATGCTCTCGCCGGACGGACATTGCCACACTTTCGATGCCGCGGCTAACGGCTTCGTCCCCGGAGAAGGCTGCGGTTTGGTCGTCCTCAAACGTCTGTCGGACGCGCTCGCTGCAGGCGATCGCATCCGCGCCGTCATCCGCGGAAGCGCTGCCGGGCAGGATGGCCGAACCGCGAGTCTGACGGCGCCGAATGGACCGGCGCAGGAGTCCGTGATCCGCGCCGCGATCGCGAATGCGCGCCTTCAGCCTTCAGACATCGGTTTTGTGGAGACCCACGGCACCGGCACCGCCCTCGGGGATCCGATTGAGGTCGGGGCGCTGGCCAGTGTCATCGGTGGCGGCGAGCAGCCTTGCGCGCTGGGTGCTGTCAAATCGAACTTCGGCCATCTCGAGGCTGCGGCCGGAATCGCAGGATTGATCAAAGCCATGCTCGTGCTCGAGAAGGAGGAAATTCCCGCCAATCTCCATTTCTCGACACTGAATCCGCATATCGCACTCGAGGGCACGCGGCTCTTTGTGCCCGTCGAACGCACGCCCTGGAAGCGCGGCGCGAGGCCTCGATTTGCCGGCGTCAGTTCGTTCGGCTTCACGGGCACAAACGCCCACATCGTTCTCGAAGAGCCGCCGCAAGTTCCCTCCCGCCGCGACTCAGGCGAGCATACCGGGCCGTGCCTGCTGGCCATTTCGGCGCGCACTCCCGGTTCGCTTGACGCGTATGTACAACGTTACGTCGAGTTCCTGGAAGCCGCGGGCCGCGATTGCCGCCCGATCGAGGTTTGCCGGAACGCCGCGCTGCGCCGCGATCATTACGAAGAGCGTCTCGCAGTTGCGGGCGAATCGCACCAGGAACTGATTGCACGGCTACAGAAGGTATTGGCCGGGCAATCGGAATCGGGAATATCAAGAGGACGGGCTGCCGCCGATCCAGGCGCAATCGCGTTTGTGTTCTCGGGTCAGGGTTCGCAGTGGGCGCGAATGGGCGCCGGCCTGTTGAACGAACCGGTCTTTGCCGGCGCGCTGCAACGGTGCGATGCACTGATACGCGCCGAAGCCGGCTGGTCCGTCGTGGACGCGATCGGCGCCGTCGAGGAAGAGTCGTTGTTATCCCGCACCGCGTATGCGCAGCCTGCCATCTTTGCACTGCAGGTAGGGCTCTGGGAGCTATTACGCAGTTGGGGCATACGTCCCGCGATGGTGCTTGGCCACAGTGTTGGCGAGATCGCCGCGGCGCACGCCGCGGGCGTACTCGATCTGGCCGATGCGGTGCGCGTTGTTGTCCATCGCGGCAAGCTGATGGATGCCGCGACGGGACATGGACGCATGTTGTCGGTTGCACTGCCCTGCTCCACCGTTGCAGCGGATATTGCCGGGTCCCGTTCGGTGTCCGTCGCCGCGATTAACGCGCCCGCAAGCACTGTGATCTCCGGAGACCCGACCGCCGTTGAAGAACTGGCCCGAAAGTGGGCGGACGCCGGCGTTTCGACTCGAATGCTGCCGGTCGACTACGCATTCCATAGCGCTCAAATGGACCCGTTCCGGACAGCCTTGCCCGCACAGTTGGGCGAGCTTCCGGTTCACGAGCCCGCGGTCACCCTAATCTCAACCGTAACGGGCAGAGCTGCGTCGGCACAAGACTACCGGGCGGATTACTGGGGTCTCAATGTCCGGCAGCCGGTTCTCTTCCAGCGCGCCATCGAATGTGCGCTGGCCCGCGGGGCGCGCTGCTTTGTGGAACTCGGTCCACATGCGGTGCTCGCCGCGTCAGTCGCCGAGTGCGCGACTGCCGAAATTGGCGTCGTTCCGACACTGCGCCGCGGGCGGGACGAACACCTGCAGTTAGCGTCGGCGATAGGCAGGCTGTACACGCTGGGCCACAGGGTGGACTGGAAGAAGATGCTCGGCGAGCCGAAGACGTCGCCGGCATTGCCTCCATATCCCTATGAGCGGCGCCGGTATTGGGCGCCCGTTCAAAAGGCAGCCGGCCCTCCACCCACCGCCAAGCCCGTCAGGCTCCTCGGAGAACCGGTGAAGTCGCCGGCAATGCAGGCCAAAGCGTGGCAGGTTGCGTTGGGAGCTTCACACCTTGACGTTCACGATCATCGGATCGCGGGAGCGGTCGTGTTTCCCCTCGCCGGATTCCTTGAACAGGCTGTTACGGCATGGCGGGAAACCTCGGGCGATCAGCCGGTAGCCATCACAGATGTTGCAATCGATGAAGCGCTTCTCCTGCCTGAGTCGCAGGACGGCGTCGTCGTGCAAACAGTCCTCAGCGGCGATCGCTTCGAGATCTACTCGCTCGATCGGGACATCTGGAAACGCCACGTCTCGGGACGTCTCTCGCCGTCCGGGCAAGCGGTTGGAGAAGCCGTCGCGGCGCCATCGCTATCGCGAGTCGATGTCGAAGGCTACTACGGTTCGATGTACGAGTCGGGTCTCGAGTACGGTCCTGCTTTCCGGACCATACGGGAACTGGCTGCCGGAGCCGGCCACGCGGTCGCGACTGTCGAGGTCGGCGCCGACGCCGCGGAGGGAAGCTCCTTCGCGCCGGCCCTGCTCGACGGTTGCCTGCAGACGGTCCTCGCGGCGAGTGGGTGCGCCGGACATCTGTACATGCCGACGCACATCGAGAGCTTCCGGTTGTTTGGCCGGCTGGGCTCCCGGGTGCGCTGTCACATGTGTGTGCAGGCTTCGGGAGCGGAGACGATTTCGGCCGACTTCGAATTGATCGATGAGTCGAATGCAATTGTTGCGGCCGGCAATGGTCTGCGGCTCAAACGCGTCCGTGCAATGCAGATGGCGTACGAACTCAAATGGGAGGAAAAGGAGTGCACCCCCGGCGGGCACCGCCCTGGTTCGTGGCTAATCGTCGCCGAGGACACGACACGCGGAGAAGCTCTATCCGCGATGTTGAGTAAGCGTGGGTCGTCATGCGCGCTCGTGTCTGCATCCGCCGGGTTCAGCGATCTTTTGAATGGCGAACTTCGCGGAGTTCTGTACGTGGCCGCGGCAGACACCGGCGCCACGGCCTATGGCAAGGCGCTGGAGATCCTTCAGCGAATTATTTCGGACAGACAGTACGGGCAATGTGAATTGTGGCTCGCGACTCGAGACGCGCAGAGGGTAATCCCAGGCGATGCTTGTACAGGTTATGAGCAATCCGCGGTCTGGGGCTTGGCCCGGACAGCCGCACTCGAATGCCCCGAGCTGCGTTGCGTGAGAATCGATCTCGATGCGAGCGTGGATGCTGAACGCGCATTGATCGATGAGTTGCTCTCCGGCGGCGGCGATCGCGATCTCGCGTTCCGCTGCAACCGCCGGTATGTGGCCAGCGTGGCCCGCGTGCAGGCCACGCCCGAGCGCCGCCAGGACCGTCAACTAGTCGTCCGGTCACGCGGATCGCTCGACTCGCTGTCGTATGTGCCGGTGCTTCGCCGTTCGCTAGCAGACGATGAGGTGGAAGTCGAGGTTCAGGCGTCGGCACTGAATTTTCGCGATGTGCTGAATGCGCTTGGAGCCTATCCTGGCGATCCGGGACCGCTCGGGATCGATTTCTGCGGCCGCGTCACTTCCATCGGACCCCGTGTGCGGAACTGCAAGGCCGGCGACCTGGTGATGGGCGTCGGTTGGGGCTGCTTCGCCGATGCGTACGTCGCCAAAGCCGACCTTCTCGTCACCGTTCCCGAAGGCGTCGACCCGGAGTCCGCGGCTACTCTGCCCAACGTGTTCGCGACAGCCTGGCATTGCCTGGTGACCGAGGGCGAAATCCGCAGAGGCGATCGTGTGCTGATACATGCCGCGGCGGGCGGTGTGGGCATGATGGCTGTGCAGATCGCTCTGAACGCCGGCGCAGAGGTGTTCGCGACCGCGGGCAACCATGAGAAGCGCGAGTTTCTGAGATCGATGGGTGTCCATCGCGTCTTCGATTCGCGCAGCCTCGAGTTCGCAGCGCAGGTGCTCGAAGCCACTGGCGGCAGAGGCGTCGATCTGGCGCTCAACTCCCTGTCGGGGGAGTTCATTCCCGCGACGCTGTCGGTCATGGCGCACTCCGGGCGCTTCATGGAAATAGGAAAAACCGGCATCTGGGGCGCTGAAGATGTCGCCGCCCTCGGCAAGGACCTTCGCTATTCCGTCGTGGATCTCGGCGTGTTCGTGGACTACCGGCCGGAGATCGTCGCGGGTTATCTCCGCGAGTTGTGTTCGCTGGTCCGCAGCGGAGCCATCACACCCCTGCCGAAGCATACGTTTGACTTCGACGAAGCGCCCGCGGCATTCCGGTTCATGGCGAATGCGCGGCATACCGGCAAGATCGTCCTCCGTCACGGTAAGAGTGAAAAATGTTTCCGCACTTCGGGAACCTGGCTTCTGACCGGTGGACTCGGCGGCATGGGAGTCGAAATGGCTTCATACCTTGCGTGTCGCGGCGCCGATGCACTTGTCCTTGCAGGACGGCGCCCGCCGGAAGGGGAAAGTCTCAACATCATTGAGAAGCTCAGAGCGGGCGGCCTACGCGTCGAAACCGCCTCGGTCGACATCGCGGACCCGCAGCAAACACGGACTCTCATCGACGACATTCAGTTGCGCTTCGGCGGCCTGACGGGTGTTATGCACCTGGCGGGAACCCTGGATGACGGGGTGCTGGACGGGCAGAACTGGCACAGGTTTGAACGCGTCTACGCAGCAAAGGCGCGTGGGGCGGTGAATCTCCACGATGCGCTGCTCGACACCAATATTTCTCACTTCCTCCTGTTCTCTTCGGCGGCGGCGGTACTCGGATCGCCGGGGCAGGCCAATTACGCCGGCGCGAATGCGGTCCTGGATGGATTGGCCAGCCACCGCTCGGCGCTCGGTCTCCCCGCTCTATCCATCAACTGGGGCCCCTGGGCAGGAAGCGGCATGGCGGCGCGCATCGAAGCGGCAGGGAGCCGCCGAACGCTGTCTCTCCTTCACTCCGTGAGCGCCCAGGATTACGCAACCGCGCTCGACTGGGCCATCGCGTCCGGCAGGTCCAACCTCTGCCTGCTCTCGGCAGACTGGAAACAGTGGAACGCCATGCCAGGCGAGTCGCGAGTGCGCGTGACAGCGGGCGACGCCGCGTCAGTTGTCCGGAAAAGCGCTCAGCCGAGCCTGTCAATTCTCGATGAACTCGCGGCGCTGCCGGGGTCGCGACGGCGCAAAACTGCTGTCGACCACCTCCGTGCGCTCGCCACCCGCATCCTCGGACTCTCCGACTCCTATCGTATCGACGAGCACGATCCTCTCATGCGGCTCGGTCTTGACTCGCTGATGGCGCTTGAATTCAGAAACACGCTGTCGCGATCGATCGGGTCCTCCCTGCCGGCGACGCTGTTGTTCGACTGTCCGACGGTGGCTGCCTTGGCGGACTACCTGATCGGGCTAAGCGCGCCCGAACCCGAACCGGATACGCATCGGGACGCATTGCTCGACGAAATCTCCACATTGTCCGACGAGGAAGCGGAACATTTGCTCAGCCAGGAACTCAGCGCCGGAATGGAGAATTGACCCGTGCAGGAAAAGAATTCACAAAACCTGTCGCCGGCCCAGCGCGCTCTGTACGAGTTGAGAAGTCTGCGCGCGCGCCTGGAAGCTCATGAGCGCGCCGCCACTGAGCCCATTGCGATCGTCGGAGCGGGAATGCGATTTCCCGGTTCGGCTTCGGACGCCGGCTCCTACTGGCGACTGCTGGATCAAGGTCTCGACGCGATACGTCCGGTTCCGCCGGACCGTTGGGATCTCGAACGTTTCTACGATCCCGACCCTGAGACGCCGGGCAAGATGTACGTTCGTGGAGGCGGCTTCCTCGACGCCATCTATGGGTTCGATGCGGAGTTCTTTGGCATTTCGCCGCGTGAGGCCGTGTGGATGGACCCGCAGCAACGCCTACTGCTCGAAGTTGTCTGGGAAGCGCTCGAGAACGCGGGTCAGGATCCGGCCGGGGTCGCAGGCTCGGCAACGGGCGTGTTCGTGGGCATCAGCAATAGCGATCACATGCGGATGGCATTCCGCGATACCGGAGCCACGGACATCTATCTCTCCACCGGCTCGAACTACAGCGTAGCCGCCGGCCGGATTTCGTTCGTTCTGGGACTTACCGGTCCGAGCCTGGCTATCGACACCGCTTGCTCCTCGTCGCTGGTCGGAATGCACCTTGCGTGTCAGAGCCTGCGCAAAGAGGAATGCCGGATGGCTCTGGCCGGCGGCGTGAACGTCATGCTCTCCCCGGAGGTGACCGTCAATTTCTGCAAATCGCGGATGCTCGCGGCAGACGGCCGCTGCAAGACGTTCGACCATCGGGCGGATGGCTATGTGCGCTCGGAAGGCTGCGGCATCGTGGTGCTCAAACGGCTCTCGGATGCGGTGGCCGACGGCGATAACATCTTGGCGCTGATCCGTGGCTCCGCGGTGAACCAGGACGGCCGCAGCGGTGGCATAACGGCTCCTAATGGCGCAGCCCAAACAGCCGTGATCCGGCAGGCGCTGGCGAACGCGCGGGTAACGCCGGCCGACATCGACTATGTGGAAGCGCACGGCACGGGGACTTCGCTGGGCGACCCCATCGAAGCGCATGCCCTCGCGGCAGCTCTGGGACCGGGGCGCGAGTCCTCACCGCCGCTGGTGCTCGGCTCGGTGAAAACCAACATCGGGCACCTGGAATCGGCGGCCGGCATCGCCGCTCTCATCAAGGTTGTGCTGTCGCTCAAAAATGAGCGCATCCCGCCGCACCTGCATTTCGAGCGGTTGAATCCGCACATCGATTGGAAGGGAGTGCGGGTGGAAATTCCCACCGGTGGGCGGGAGTGGAAGCGCGGATCGAAGCCGCGCCTGGCGGGAATCAGTTCGTTCGGCTTCAGCGGGACGAACGCGCACGTGATCCTGGAAGAAGCGCCGCTGAGTGCGCCGGCGCCGGCTCCGCGGGAGCGCGGGGTGTACGTGCTGGGATTGACGGCGCGGACCGGGAGCGCGCTGAATGAACTGGCGGGCCGGTATCGCGAGCATCTCGAAAAGGACGGGGCGCAACTGGCCGACATTTGCTACACGGCGACGGCTGGACGCGCGGGCCTGAGCGAGCGTGCGGTGTATGTGGGCGCGTCGCGCGAGGATCTGATCGCCGGCTTGCGCGAAGGGGCGGCGAAGCGCGGCGCCGCCGCCGGCAGTGCGCCGGAAGTAGCGTTTCTGTTCACCGGGCAGGGCGCGCAGTATGCAGGCATGGGCCGCGAGCTGTACGAGAGCGAACCGGTGTTCCGGCAGGCGGTGGAACAATGTGCGGCCGCAGTGGCGGATGAACTCGAGCCGGGCCTGCTCGACGTGCTGTATGGGAACGCGACAGAGCTTCTCAACGATACGCGCTACACGCAGCCGGCGCTGTTCGCGCTGCAGTACGGGCTGGCGGAATTGTGGCGGAGTTGGGGAGTGGAGCCGGCCATCGTGCTGGGGCACAGCGTGGGCGAGTATGCGGCGGCGTGTGTGGCGGGGATCTATCCGGTGGAGCAGGGCATGCGGTTGATCGCGTCGCGCGGGCGGTTGACGGGCAGTCTGCCGGCGGGTGAAGGAGCGATGGCGGCGATCCTGGCGCCGGAACAGCGGAAGTGCGGGAAGCGGTGGCGGCGCACAGCCGTGGGTGGCGGTGGCGGCCTAGCAACGGCCCGGAGAGCGTGGTCATCAGCGGGCGGCGGCAGGAGGTGGAGCGGATCGGCGAGCGGTTCCTGTCGGCGGGGCGTCGCGTCGAACGGCTGCGGGTTTCGCACGCGTTTCATTCGCCGCTGATGGAGGAAGTCGCCGAAGAGTTCGCGCAGGCGGCGGCACGGCTGGACTTTTTCGAACCGCGGGTAATGCAGTATCTCGACGGTGAAGGGAGGCGCGCTGCAGCCGGGCGGAAGCGGGCAGGCGGGACACTGGCGGCGTCAGGTCTGCGGTGACGGTGCGCTTTCACGACGCCATCCAGCGCGCTGCGAGCCCAGCACTGCGGGACGTTTGTCGAGATCGGGCCGGGCTCGACGCTGTTGGGCATGGGCCGCGAACGATCGGCCGCGACGGGCAGTTATGGACTCCTTCGATCCGCCGCTCCAAGCCCGACCAGCAGCAGATGGCGGAAACGCTCAGCGAACTCTACCTGCGCGGCGTGCCGGTCAACTGGGATGGCTCATGCCGGACGCAGCCGCCGCCGCGTCCCGCTGCCGACTTATCCCGTTCGAGCGTCAGCGCTACTGGCTCGATGCGCCGGCTGTCGAGCGCGACGGTGGAATCCCGAAACGTCGTGGAAGGCGATCCGCGAGTCGTCCGCCGGCAATCAGGCCAGGGCCGCCTCGATCTCGATGTCGCAAGCTATCCGCGGCGCTGGGACTATCTCGACCGGCTCGCCGGCGCCTTCATCCGCTCGGCGCTTTAGCAACTCGGAGCTTTTCGTAATGCCTGCGAGCGGCAGACAGTCGCGTCCCTCCAGGCCTCGTGCGGTATCGGCGGCGGCTATCGCAAGCTGCTCTCGCGCTGGCTGCAGCGGCTTGCCGCCAGACCGCGCACTCGAGCAGCGGCACGACGAATGTAGCGGTTGCTAACCGTTGGATGTCCCATTGACACCCGCCTGCTCGATTCCGAAGCGGCCGCAGCTTTTTCGGGTCCGACCGCATTTTCTCGATTACCTGCTTGCCTGCGGAGCGCAATTGAGAGAAGTCATCACGGGACGGCTGAGCCCTCTCGAGACGCTGTTTCCCGGCGGCGAATTCACGCGCGCCGAAGCGATCTACGAGCGCGCACCGGTGTCCGATTATTCATTGCGATCGCCGCGCCGCACTGGAAGCCGTGGCACGCGTCTCCCGCGAGCGGGCTTCGCGTGGTCGAGATCGGCGCAGGCACCGGCGCGACAGACGTCGGCGCTGATGCCGGCGCTGGCCGAGGCATGCGGCGAATATCACTTCACCGATGTTTCCGATGTCTTTCTACGCACGCTGCGCAGAAGTTTGCCGCCTGGCCGTTGTCCGCTACGGCCTTTGAATATCGACAAGCCGCCGCCGAGGCGCCGGCTATCAATCCGGGCGTTTCGATGTTGTCGTCGCGACCAACGTTCTTCATGCCACGCCGAATCTCGATGAGACGCTACGCCACGTCGGACGTTGCTGGCTCCCGGCGGACATCTGACTGGTGACGAAGTGACTACGTATCTTCCCTGGTTCGATATCACGACCGCGTTGATCGAAGGCTGGCAGTCATTCGAAGACCAATGGCGCACCGATCATCCATTGATCGCCGCAGCCGATTGGCAGGACGCTCTCGCGAAGGCGGGATTTGAACGCCGTCGCCGCTTTTCCGGAAAACGGGTCGCCGGCCGCGGTGCTGGGGCAGCACGTTTTGCTTGCGAAGGCGCCTGGCGTTCAGACCGAGCGGCGCACGTCAGCATCGCTGCGCCGGCCGCTGCCTCCACCCAGACGGCCGCGCCGGTCCAAGAATCGGCATGGACCCATAGACTCGCCACCGCCGCCGCGGAGTCGGAACGTCGCGATATCCTCACGGATCTGGTCGCGCACCGAAATCGTCGGGGTCCTTCGGCTGCGGTCTTCCAAAGACCTCGACTCACAGCAAGCGGCTCGTCGATCTTGGTCTCGATTCGCTGATGGCGCTCGAATTGCGAAACCGGCTGGGCAAGGCACTTCAACTCGCATCTCCTCTTCCGGCGACGCTCATCTTCGACCATCCGAACATCGCGCGCTCTCGCCGGCTACGTCATTACGAGACGGTGCTTGGGGCGGAGGAGCCGCCTGGACGCTAAGACGGACGCGCCGTCCGGAATCGCAGAACAACTCGAATCCATGTCGGATGAAGAAGCCGAAGCGCTGCTTCTCGAGAAACTGAAAGTACTGTAGCAAGCGGATATGACCCCTTCGACCTCTTCTCCGGTGAAACAGGCGCTGCTGGCGCTCGAACAGATGCGCGCGAAAGCCGAGCAGTTCGAGCGCTCGCAGACCGAACCGATCGCGATCGTAGGAATGGCGTGCCGTGTTCCGGGCGCCGCGGACTCCGAGGGCTTCTGGCAGCTCCTGCGCGATGGACGCGACGTCGTTGGCGAAATTGGCGGAGTCGCGCTGGGACGTCGACGCGCTCTACGACGCAAGATCCCGACACGCCGGGAACGATGTCGACCCGTTGGGCGGGTCTTTCTCGACCGCATCGACGGCTTCGAACCGGAGTTCTTCGGCATCTCGCCGCGCGAAGCCGGGATGATGGACCCGCAGCAGCGGCTGCTGCTCGAGGTGGCTTGGGAGGCATTGGAGAACGCGGGACAATGCGCCAGCGCGACTGGCTGAACGATCCACCGGCGTGTTCGTCGGCATCACCGGCGACGAATTCGCGCAGCTTTCCACAAGGCCGGCGACCTGAGCCCTTCGACATGTACTTCGCCTCCGGCGTCGCCCGCAGCGTCGCGGCCGGCCGCGTCGTCCTACGTCCTCGGGTCTGCACGGCCCGAGCCTGTCGATCGACACGGCGTGTTCGTCGTCGCTCGTCGCGGTGCACACGGCTTGCCTGCATCTGCGGGCCGGCGAATGCCGCACGGCGCTGGCGGGCGGCGTCAACATCATCCTGTCGCCCGAGATGACGATGGCGTTCTCGCGCGCGCACATGATGGCCGCCGACGGCCGCTGCAAGGCCTTCGATGCGCGCGCCGACGGCTTCGTGCGCGGCGAAGGCTGCGGCGTGATCGTGCTGAAGCGCCTCTCGCGACGCGCTGGCCGACGGCGACAACATTCTGGCCGTGATTCGCGGCTCCGCCGTCAACCAGGACGGCCGCAGCAGCGGCCTGACGGCCCCGAACGGCTCCGGCGCAGGAGGCGGTGATTCGCCAGGCGCTCGCCAACGCGCGCGTCGCAGCCTGCGCGAGATCGATTACGTTGAGGCGCATGGCACGGGCACGTCGCTCGGCGATCCGATCGAAGCCCACGCGCTGGCGGCGGTGCTCGGCGCCGGCCGCGACGCACTCGCACCCGCTGCTGGTCGGCTCGGTCAAGACCAACATCGGACACCTCGAATCGGCCGCCGGCATCACCGGGCTGATCAAGGTTGTCCTCGTCGCTGCAGCACGAACGGATTCCGCCACATCTGCACTTCGAGCGACTGAATCCGCACATCGATTGGAAGGGGCTTCCGGTCGAGATCGTGTCGCAAGGCCGCGAGTGGAAGCGCGGAGCCAAACCGCGGCTGGCCGGAGTCAGTTCATTCGGATTCAGCGGCACGAACGCGCACGTGATATTGGACGAAGCGCCGCAGACGGAGCCGCGGGCAGACGATGGTCCGGCCGTGCATTTGTTGCCTCTCTCGGCGCGAACCGAAACCGCCCTCGACGCGATTGCCGGGCGCTTCCGGGATCGTCTCGCGGATGCCGATGTGAACCTCGCCGATGCGTGCTTCACCGCTGCGGCCGGCCGCGCGCACCTGGGCCATCGCGCCGTCTACGTCGCCGGCTCGCGCGAAGACATGCAGGCCCGGTTGCTCGAGCCGCCCGCGATAGCCGGGCGCAGCCACAGCCGCGATGAGTTGCGCGTTGCATTCCTGTTCAGCGGCCAGGGCACACAGTATCCGGGTATGGGCCGCGAGCTCTTCGGCAGCCAACCTGTCTTCCGCCGAGCCATCGAAGAGTGCGCTGCGGCGTTCGGCGCCGATCTTCAACCCGGACTGATCGAACTGCTTTACGGCGACGCTTCCGATCTGCTCGACGATACGCATTACACGCAGCCCGCCCTGTTCGCCGTGGAGTACGCGCTGGCGCAGTTGTGGCGGAGTTGGGGAGTCGAGCCGGCCGCTGTCCTCGGCCATAGCGTCGGCGAGTACGCCGCGGCGTGTGTGGCCGGATTCTGCACTGTTGCCGAGGCCGCCTCCCTGATTGCCGCGCGTGGCCGCTTGATGGGTGGACTGCCTCGAGGCGAGGGCGCGATGGCTGCCATTCTGGCGCCGGAAGACCAGGTGCTCGACGCTGTCTCCCGTATGGGTGGAGAAGTCTCCATAGCGGGATTCAATGGGCCGGAAAATGTGACGATCGCGGGCCGTGCGGACGCGGTGCAGAGAGTCGGCGTGAAATTTGCCGCGAGCGGCTTCCGGGTTGAACCGCTCCGGGTGTCTCATGCCTTCCATTCCGCCTTGATGGAGCCGATTCAAAACGCGTTCGCGGAGCGCGCGGCGAAGATTGAGTTCCGCACACCGCGCACGTCTTTCGTGTCCACCGTCACGGGCAAGACCGCCGGCTTGTCCGATCTCGAAGAGACCGCCTACTGGCGCCGCCAGGTGCGCGAGCCTGTGCGGTTTCGAGATGCCATGCAGACGCTGGCCGGCAAGGGCTGCCGGATTTTCGTGGAGATCGGCCCAGGCTCGACGCTGCTCGGAATGGGCAGGAACTGTATCGCCAACGAGGGAACCTTATGGCTGCCTTCCATCAGGCGCGCCAAAGCGGACCCGCGCCAGATGGCCGAGAGCCTCGCGCACTTGTACGTGCGTGGAGCCGAGGTGGACTGGAACGCCTACTATGCCGGCCAGCGCCGCAGACGCGTGCCTCTGCCTGCATACCCGTTCGAGCGCCAGCGGTATTGGATCGACGACCTGAAAGTTTCTGCGGCTCACCAGCAGCAGTCCTCAGACCACCCGCTTCTGGGCGAACGTGTCGAGGTCGCAGGCGGGGTTCGGGCCATTCTGTGGCAGTCGTCGATCGGCCTTCAGTCCCATCCGTGGGTCGCCGACCATCGCGTGCAGGGCTCCGCGATACTTCCCATGACGGGTTTTCTGGAAATGATGTCGGCTGCGCTCCGCAGCGCTTACCCGGGCGGGAAAGCTCTCGGAAACGTAGTCGTCGGTGAGCCGTTGGTCGTTACGAACGAGCCCGTCGCGATACAAGTGGTCGCGAAAGACCAGACGATTGAAGTGTACAGCCGCTGTGCCGGCGACTGGAAGCTTCACGCCTCCGCCGTGGCGGCAGATACGCGGCCTGAACCCGGCGCCCTGGATATCGCCGCCCTCAGTTCCGGACTCGCTCCCGGCGGCCTCGCTGCGTTCTATGAAGGACTGGCGCGGCGCGGGCACGATTTCGGTCCGGGCTTCCGCCTGGTCACCGGGCTCTTCACCGGCGCCGGAACGGCGCTCGTCAGCGTCGATGCTCATTCTCATCGGAATTCCGGGTTCATCACCCATCCCGCTGTCCTCGACGCCTGCGTTCAGAGCGTGGCGGGCGCAATCGACGAGGGATCCGGTTCGTACCTTCCATTGAGCGCGGGATACTTCGAATTCGCGTCTGCTCCTTTGCCTGAGCGCCTGTGGTCTCGCGCCGATGTTCGACCGTCCGGCCAGTCGCTGATCGCCGACATCGCCGTGGTGGACGACGACGGACACACGGTCGCTCGTTTGCTTGACCTCGAACTCCGGCGCGTCGGCGAACGGTACATCTCACGCCTCGATAAGAAGGTGGACGAGAGCGTCTTTTTCACCTCGGTTTGGGAACGCGCCCAACAATCGACGGCCGCAATCGGCGCGGCGGACACGAGCACGATCGCCGCGGGCGTGCGGCCCCTTACCGATCCGGTAGCTGCGCTATTCAGTCTGGACGCCTACCCGGCGGTCCGCGAGCACACGAACCGGCTCTGCTCGCTCGCGATCGCTGAAGCACTCGATTCCCTCGGCGCTCCTCTCTTGTCCCGGCCAGCGGTTCGATTCCGCCGGGTTGGCCAGCCGCTGCGGAGTGATCCCACGCCATCGGATGCTCCTCGAGAGGCTGCTCGAGATTCTCGCCGAGGATGGCGTGCTGCGGCCGTATGCCGCGGGTTGGGAATGCGTGCGTGTTCCTTCGAGCGTCGGCGCCGGCTGGCAAGAGCACGAAAGCCGCAATCCTTCGTTCGCTGCCGAAATCGCCATCACCGCGCGATGCGCGACGAATCTCGCCGCCGTGCTGAAGGGCGCCGCCGACCCTCTGCACGTCCTGTTCCCGGGCGGGTCCACAGAGACAGCCGAGCGTCTCTACTCGGAATCTCCCAGCGCGAAAACCTTCAACACGCTGCTGGCCCAGGCCGTTCGCACCGCTTCCTCGTCTCTCGAATCCGGCAGGACTCTGCGGGTGCTCGAGATCGGCGGCGGCACAGGCGGATCGTCCGTTTTCGTTCTCCCCGCTCTTCCCGCCGGGCGCACGAACTATGTGTTCACAGACATCTCGCCGCTATTCGTAGCTCGCGCCAGGGAAAGGTTCGCGGCATTCCCGTTCGTCACCTACTCTACGCTCGACATTGAGAAGGACCCGGCGAAACAAGGGTTCACGGAAGGCGGATTCGACCTGATCGTCGCCGCCAACGTCGTCCACGCGACGGCCAATCTCAGCCAGACGCTCGAACACGTATCCAGGCTACTCGCGCCGGGCGGCGTCCTGCTCATGCTCGAAGTCACGCAAAAGGAGCGGTGGATCGATCTCTCCTTCGGTATGACTGAGGGCTGGTGGAAGTTCGAAGACCGTGACCTGCGTCCTTCGTACCCGCTCCTCGCCGCAGATCGCTGGAAGTCGCTCCTGGCCCGTTCCGGTTTTTCGAATGTAGAGACCGTCGAACTCAGCCGCGAGTCTTTGAACGCCATTCTCATTGCCAAGCGCCAATCCGCCACACTCCACACCGGCGAGAATTGGCTGGTTGTCGGTGAATCGAAGAATACCGCGCTAATTTCCGCGGCGCTCTCGGCGACCGGCGCCCAGGCCACGCACGCCTCAAACGATGTCGAGGCCGTGATCCGGGCGAGGCCCTGGACCGGGATCGTGTATGTCGCCCCGCAGAGATCCACCGGGGACATCCGCGATGCGGAGGCCGCGATATGCCGGCCGCTGTTTGACATCGTGCACTCGATCGACCTCACCGCATCCCGGTTGTTTGTCGTTACCGAAGGAGCGCAGCCAGCGACCCTCACATCCGTGCGCAATCCCGAGCAGGCCACCTTGTGGGGCGCCGCTCGTACTCTGGCTTCCGAGTACGCCGGGTCGAGAATTGTCTGCATCGATCTCGATCCCGCGGCTCCCGCGCGTGCTGTCGACCTCCTGATCGCAGACGTGGCGGCGCAGGACGGCGAACCCGAAATCGCCTATCGCGACGGGCTCCGGTTTGTGCGCAGATTAAATCCCGCTCCACTCGAAAAGGCGGAGCGTCTGCGATTGTCGGTCGAAGCGCGCGGCCTCATCGACAATCTCCGCATAGAGCCTGCGAAACGGATGGTTCCTGGACGCGAACAGGTGGAGATCGAAGTCGATATTGCCGCCATTGGGTTCCGGGACGTGCTGAACGTGCTTGGAATGTATCCCGGCGATCCCGGTCCACTCGGCGCCGAATGCACCGGACGGATCGTCGCCGTGGGGCCGGGAGTCCGTGAGTTTGCAGTGGGGGACAGCGTGGTGGCCGTCGCGCCAGGCTGTCACGATGGATACGTCGTCGCCGATGCCCGTCTCGTAGCGCACAGGCCCGCGGGGTTGACCCCGGAGGTGGCGATCACCCTCCCGGTTCCGTACCTCACTGCCATCTACGCGCTCGAACACCTCGGCCGTATTAGCCGCGGCGACAGCGTACTGATCCATTCCGCGGCGGGTGGAGTCGGACTCGCCGCTATTCAGATCGCACAGCGCGCGGGCGCAGAGATCTTCGCAACGGCCGGCTCGGAAGAGAAGCGCGAACTTCTGAAGTCCCTCGGCGTGAAGCACGTGTGCAGTTCCCGCTCCACCGATTTCGCTTCGTATATCGAACGAGCTACCGCCGGGCGCGGCGTTGACATTGTTCTCAACTCCCTTGCGGGCGAGTTTACGTCAGCGAGTTTCTCGTGCATCGCCCATGGTGGCCGCTTCCTGGAAATCGGCAAAAACGGTATCTGGACGCGCGAGCAGGTAGATGCCACCCGCAAGGATCTGTCCTACTTCCTCATCGACTGGAGTGAGGAACTCCGCGACAACGCTCAGCTGATTGGGACCATGCTCCGCCGCCTCCTCGCGGACGCAGCATCCGGGTCTCTGCGGCCGCTGCCCCGGACCGTCTTCGCCTTCCGCGACGCAGTCGAGGCCTATCGCTTCATGGCCCAGGCTCGTCATACAGGGCGCGTTCTTCTCCGGCAGAACCCGGCCATTGCAATTTCGCCGGAGCGCACTTATCTTGTGACCGGCGGTCTTGGCGGATTGGGCCTGCTCGCCGCCGGGCGGCTGGTCGAGAGGGGCGCCAGGAACCTTATCCTGCTCGGCAGAAGTGAGCCGTCCCGGGAAGCGCTCGACACCGTTGCCGGGCTGGAGAGGCACGGCGCGCGCGTCAAGATCGAAATAGGCGATGTCTCGGATGGCGAGCGTCTCGCCGCAGTCGTCGCTGCCGCCGATCCGCCGCTCGGTGGCGTCATACATTCAGCGGGCACGCTCGACGACGCTCTGTTCTCCGATCAATCGTGGGAGCGGTTTGACGCCGTGTTCCGCTCGAAAGTCTATGGCGCATGGAACCTCCATCAACTAACCGCCGGCGCCAACCTGGACTTCTTCGTCATTTTCTCGTCCATCGCATCCATACTCGGAGCACCCGGACAGGCGAATCACGCCGCCGCCAACGCGTTTGAGGACTCGCTGGCCTGGGCCCGCCGCAGCGAGGGACTACCAGCCACCTGCATCAACTGGGGCGCCTGGAAAGGCATCGGGTCGGCCGACCGCCCGGAGTTCGAGCAGCGCCGGTCGAGCATGGGTCTCTCCGCTTTCTCTGCGAACGAAGGGATCGATCTGTTCGATCGGGTGCTCGATGGGAACCCGCCTCAGATCGCTATCGCGCGCTTCGACTGGTCGCGATATGCCGACGGTAGCGCGCAGGCGAAGTTACTCGAGCCAATGCGAAGGAGCTCCCGGCCGCTGGGCGCCGCCCCTGCCGCGTCTTCGGATGCGAAGCGGCCGGCGCTGCTCGATCTCTTAGCCGGCGCGCCCCAGGTGAGCCGCATTCGTGTCATTGACAGCCACGTCCGCTCGTTGGCCAACCGGATTCTCGGTGCCCAGTCGGCCCTGAGCATCGATGGCAGGCAGCCTCTCAATGAACTCGGTTTGGATTCGCTCATGGCGGTCGAGTTTCGCAACTGCCTTTCGGCCGCGACAGGCCGGCCGATCCCGGTAACACTGCTGTTCAGTTGCCCGGCAATCGACGACGTCACCGGATATGTGGCGAACATGCTCTTTCCAGCCGAAACGAAGGAAAAGGTTGCGGCGGCCTCCGCTGCGGGTGGCCTCCCGGCTTCCGTGCGGACACTCGACGCCATCGAAGAACTGTCCGACGAAGAAGTGGACCGGCTGCTTGCGGCCAAACGCGGCAATTGAGGTAGTTGCCAATGGATTCCTCGAAACGAATCGAAGCATTGTCGCCCAAACGGCTCGCGCTGCTCGCCTATGAACTCGAGGCGAAAGTCAGGGACCTCGAGACGGCGCGCACTGAACCAGTCGCTATCGTCGGTATCGCCTGCCGCATACCGGGCGGCTGCGAAACGCCTTCCGGATACTGGGATCTGCTCGAACTCCGGCCGCGACGCGATCACGGAAGTCCCGCCGGACCGCTGGGACATCGAGCGAGTATTTCAATCCCGGATCCCGATGCGCCCGGATGTATGTCTTCGCGTTGGGGAGGTTTTACCCGCGCCGTAGACCGCTTCGACGCGCCGTTCTTCGGCATCTCGCGACGCGAAGCCGTCAGCATGGATCCGCAGCAGCGCATGCTTCTCGAAGTCTGTTGGGAGGCGCTCGAGAACGCCGGACAGTCGCCGCATGAACTGCACGGGTCTCCGACGGGAGTCTATGTGGGGCTCTCGCACCGGCGACTACTACCAGATGCTGCTCTCGCGCGGGCACAATGCCATCGATCCATACCTCGCCACCGGCGTCGGCCCACAGCGTCGCCGCGGGACGCATTGCGTACGTGCTCGGGCTGCAAGGTCCGAACTTTCCGATCGACACGGCTTGCTCCTCGTCGCTGGTTTCGGTTCACCTGGCCATTCAAGGCCTGCGGAATCGGCGAATGCCGGACGGCGCTGGCCGGCGGTGTGAATGCGATTCTCTCGCCGGATATTTCTATCGCTCTTTCCAAGTCGCACATGTTTGCACCGGATGGCCGCTGCAAGGCGTTCGACCATCGGGCGGATGGCTTCGTGCGCTCGGAAGGCTGCGGCATCGTGGTGCTCAAACGGCTCTCGGATGCGGTGGCCGACGGCGATAACATTCTGGCGCTGATCCGCGGCTCCGCCGTGAACCAGGACGGCCGCAGCGGCGGCATCACCGCTCCTAATGGCGCAGCCCAAACAGCCGTGATCCGGCAGGCGCTGGCGAACGCGCGGGTAACGCCGGCCGACATCGACTATGTGGAAGCGCACGGCACGGGGACTTCGCTGGGCGACCCCATCGAAGCGCATGCCCTCGCGGCAGCTCTGGGGCCGGGACGCGAGTCCTCACCGCCGCTGCTACTCGGCTCGGTGAAAACCAACATCGGGCACCTGGAATCGGCGGCCGGCATCGCCGGTCTCATCAAGGTTGTGCTGTCGCTCAAAAATGAGCGCATCCCGCCGCACCTGCATTTCGAGCGGTTGAATCCGCACATCGATTGGAAGGGAGTGCGGGTGGAAATTCCCACCGGTGGGCGGGAGTGGAAGCGCGGATCGAAGCCGCGCCTGGCGGGAATCAGTTCGTTCGGCTTCAGCGGGACGAACGCGCACGTGATCCTGGAAGAAGCGCCGCTGAGTGCGCCGGCGCCGGCTCCGCGGGAGCGCGGGGTGTACGTGCTGGGATTGACGGCGCGCACCGGGAGCGCGCTGAATGAACTGGCGGGCCGGTATCGCGAGCATCTCGAAAAGGACGGGGCGCAACTGGCCGACATTTGCTACACGGCGACGGCTGGACGCGCGGGCCTGAGCGAGCGTGCGGTGTATGTGGGCGCGTCGCGCGAGGATCTGATCGCCGGCTTGCGGGAAGGGGCGGCGAAGCGCGGCGCCGCCGCCGGCAGTGCGCCGGAAGTAGCGTTTCTGTTCACCGGGCAGGGCGCGCAGTATGCAGGCATGGGCCGCGAGCTTGTACGAGAGCGAACCGGTGTTCCGGCAGGCGGTGGAACAATGTGCGGCCGCAGTGGCGGATGAAGTCGAGCCGGGCCTGCTCGACGTGCTGTATGGGAACGCGACAGAGCTTCTCAACGATACGCGCTACACGCAGCCGGCGCTGTTCGCGCTGCAGTACGGGCTGGCGGAATTGTGGCGGAGTTGGGGAGTGGAGCCGGCCATCGTGCTGGGGCATAGCGTGGGCGAGTATGCGGCGGCGTGCGTGGCGGGGCTCTATCCGGTGGAGCAGGGCATGCGGTTGATCGCGTTGCGCGGGCGGTTGACGGGGAGTTTGCCGGCGGGTGAAGGAGAGATGGCGGCCATCCTGGCGCCGGAAGCGGAAGTGCGGGAAGCGGTGGCGGCGCACAGCCGGTGGGTGGCGGTGGCGGCGAGCAACGGGCCGGAGAGCGTGGTGATCAGCGGGCGGCGGCAGGAGGTGGAGCGGATCGGCGAGCGGTTCCTGTCGGCGGGGCGTCGCGTGGAACGGCTGCGGGTGTCGCACGCGTTTCATTCGCCGCTGATGCAGGAAGTGGCCGAAGAGTTCGCGCAGGCGGCGGCACGGCTGGAGTATTTCGAACCGCGGGTAATGCAGATCTCGACGGTGACGGGAGGCGTGCTGAGCCGGGCGGAAGCGGCGCAGGCGGGACACTGGCGGCGTCAGGTTTGCGGGACGGTGCGTTTTCACGAGGCGATGCGCGTGCTCGAGTCGCAGGGCTGCGGGACGTTCGTGGAGATCGGACCGGGATCGACATTGCTGGGAATGGGGCAGGAACTCATGGGGCGGGACGGGCAGTTATGGGCCCCCTCGATCCGTCGCTCCCAGGCCGACCACCGGCAGATGGCGGAAACGCTGAGCGAACTGTACGTGCGGGGTGTGGCGGTGAACTGGAAGGCCTACCAGACGGGCTCGCCGGCGTGTGCCGCTCCCCACCTATCCCTTCGAGCGTCAGCGCTACTGGCTCGATGCGCCGGCCGCCCGGAGTTACGCCCCCGCTGCCGCGGCCGCTCTCAACGATTTCCTCGGCAGGCGGATCGACTCACCGCGCCCCGCATATGAATCTGAAGTGGACGTGGACTCCCTCCCATGGGTGCGCGACCACAAGGTCGCCGGTTCGCCCGTGGTCCCCGCTTCGGCATATATTCACGCCGCTCTTGCAGCGGCCCGTGACGCCACGCCGTTCGCTCAACCGGTCGTCCAGTTGGAGTTGCACGAGTCCCTCCGCCTCGAATGCTCCGCCGGACCGGTACGGCTGCAAACAATCGTGGCCCCCGAGGCCGAAACGGCATCGTTTCAGATCTTCAGTCGCGCTGCGGGTGCCGGCGAGTGGACCCTCCACGCAACCGGACGCATGGAAGACGACAGCCAGCCGCTCGTCAGTCCAGAGCTCGCGGCCGCAAAGCAGCGAATCGTTTCGGAGGTCCCCGTAGCGGCGCTATACGAGAGTCTCTGTGCGCACCAGATCGACCTCGGTGAGGCGAGCCGCAATGTCCGCAGTCTCTGGATCGGCGACCGCGAGGCGCTCGGCGAGATTGCTGTAAACGATGACTCGGATGCGTCGGCGCTTCTCGACGCCTGCTTCCACGTCGTCGGCGCCGCGGCCCTCTTCGGGCAACCTGCCGGCGCAGAGGGTACGTATGTGCTTCGCAGCGTCGGCCGCTATCGCGAGACTCAGCCACTGTCGGGCCGGGTCCTCGCTCATGCGCGGGTCTTCACCGACGAACCTGGCGCGCTCAAAGCCGATCTGACCATCTACGATCCATCGGGTGCTGTACTCGCCCGCACGGAAGACCTTCGCATGGGCCTGCTGGCCGCTGAAGCGGCAGCCCCTCGCGACTGGTTCTATCGCCTCGAGTGGCAGGAGAAAGCGTTAGTCGCGCCCACGGCCACCCGCACCGGCGCAATCGTTGACGACCCGGCCCAAGTAGCGGCTTTGGCTGCTGAGTGTGATCGCGATGCAATCGCACAGGGCCTCGACGGCTACAACATTCTACGCCCGCAATTCGACCGCATCGCGGCACAGTACGTCGTCGCCGCGCTTCGTCGCGCGGGAGTCGCATTCGAGCCTGGCGAAACTCTGCTCACGTCATCGCTGATGTTGATGGCCGGCGTCCTCGAACGGCATGGCCGGTTCTTCAACCGGCTGCTCGAAATGTTGGCCGAAGATGGGATTCTCTGGCAGTCCGGCGAGCAATGGCGCGTTGTGCGCCGTCCCGAATCCGAATCGCCCGACACAGCTTGCCGGCTTCTGGAAAAACAGCATCCGGCCTTCGTTGCCGAACTGCAATTGATCGAGCGCTGCGGCAGCCGTCTGCTAGAGGTGTTGCGCGGCCAGACAGATCCCCTTCAGTTGTTGTCCGATGGCGGGTCGTTTGAGACGTTGGAGCGGCTCTACATTCACTCACCCGCCGCGCAGGTCTTCAATCCGTTGGCCGGCAAGGCGCTCGATGCCGCCTTGGCTGCCGTACCCGCCGGCCGTCGGGTACGGATCCTCGAAATCGGCGCCGGAACCGGAGGCACGACCACATGCCTCACGCCGGTGCTGGCCGGACGCGACGTCGAATACGTCTTCACCGACGTGTCCGCCCTGTTCGCCGCGAGAGCCAGGGAGCGCTTTAGCGGTTGCCCGTTCATGCGCTACGAGGTGCTCGATATCGAGAGGCCGGCGGCGGCCCAGGGCTTCTCGCCGGAGTCCTTCGATATCGCGATCGCGGCGAATGTCCTTCACGCCACCGCCGATCTTCGCGCGACCGTCCGGAACGTCCGTAGCCTGATCGCGCCCTCCGGACTCCTGGTGTTGATCGAAGGCACGCGGCCCGAGCGCTGGGTCGACCTTACTTTCGGCATGACCGAGGGTTGGTGGAAGTTCAACGATGCGACTCTGCGCCCTTCCCATGCGCTTCTGAATCGCGAGCAATGGCTGGACCTGCTGAATCGCGAAGGCTTCTCCGCGACGGCAATCGAACCGGCGTCCGGCTCGCAGCAGGTGCTTTTGTTGGCGAAGGCCAACGAAGTGCCGGATCGGACCCGCCTGCGCACCGTGCGTGTGGCGGCCGGGTATTCCGCCGCCTCGGATTGCGACGTCCTGTTGTACGATGCGACCCGCGGCGGTTCATGCGCCGATCTTGTTTCCCTTCTCCAGACGGCGGCGTCCCAGCCAACCCCCCCACGAGTCTGGCTCGCGACCGAAGGCGTTCACCCTCTCACGCCGCACGATGCGGTCAATCCTGAACAAGCCGCATTGTGGGGCATCGCGCGGACCGCTGCGCTGGAGTTTCCAGAGATCTGGGGCGGCGCGGTTGACGTCGAGCCCCTTGTGGATCCGGCTGAAATCGTTCGGCGCGAGGCGAACAGCGGCTCCGCGGAAGATCAATTGCTCTTTCGCGGCGGCCGGCGATACGTGCCGCGAATCGTGCGCGACGCCTCCGTCAGGCGGGCCGGCGTACCAATCCAGCCGGAAGGCGCATATCTCATCACCGGCGGACTCGGGAATCTCGGTTTGAAGACCGGGGAATGGCTGGTGCGAAACGGAGCCAAATGGCTGGTGCTTGCCGGGCGGACCGCTTCCACCTCTCAGCGCATCGAAGCCGTCGCCGCGCTCCGCACTCTGGGCGCGCGAGTCGACATTGTCGCCGCCGATATCGGGACGGCTGCCGGCCTGGAAGCGATCCGCACAGCGCTCGCGGGCGCGCGCCTTCGCGGCGTTGTCCATACGGCCGCGGTGTTCGATTCGACAGAGATTTCGGACCTGTCCGCCGGTCGAATCGAAGCCGTGCTCGCGCCGAAACGGGCGGCATCGCCTCTGCTCGATCTGGTCGCCGGCTCTCCGCTCGACTTTTTCGTTTTGTTCTCCTCGACTACCGCCCTCGCCGGCGTCCGCAGCATGGCGGCGTACGCCGCGGCCAACGCGTACCTGGATTCCTTCGCGCACCAGGCAAGGCGCGCCGGAGTTCCCGCCATCGCGGTCAACTGGGGAACCTGGGACCTGATGCGCGGCACTTCCGAGCAGGATCGCCGGCAGTACTTGCGCACCGGACTCCATCCCATGCCATCCGCACAGGCCCTGGGCGCCCTCGGCGACATCCTCGGGTCCGGCTTATCGAACGCCATGATTGCTTCCATCGAATGGAATGCCTTCAAAGCCGCCTATGAATTCCGCCGCCGCCGGCCGATGTTCGATCTCGTCACCGCCGCGAAACCGGCCGGCGACACAATCGTCAAACCCGAATCCGGCAAGAACCTCCGCGACCTTCTCGAGGACGTTCCGCCTTCCGCCCGGCTGGATTGTGTGGTGGAGACGATCCGGGGAGAAGCCGCTCGCGTGCTTGGCCTCCAAACCCATGAGGTGGACCCAGCCGTCGGCCTGTTCGAACTCGGTATGGACTCTCTGATGTCCATAGAGCTGAAACGCCGCCTGGAGCGCCGCTGCGGCCGGTCCTTCCCCTCGACCCTTACGTTCAACTATCCGAGTGTCAATGCCTTAGCGGCCCACATCTACGACGGGATCCGGCCCGGTCTGGCGGACGCGGAAACGCCGCCAATCGAGAGTGAACCGGCGGTTGTCGCCGTCATCCCGAACGCTCGCGAAGAGCTGTCCGAAGACCAGCTCGCCGACCTGCTGGCCCAAGCCTTGGATGGAATTGGTTGATCTCTGGTCAAAAGTTTCGACCAACGGTCCTGCAAATTGGGAATTCGTGCACCGGTGGCGCTCCCGGTACGCCCGTTATCTGTTTCAATCGTTGCCCGTAAGGCTGGAAGCTAAATTGCGTCATCTTGCAGGAGCGCCCGGTTCGAACTATGAACGAAACTCTGAACGTCGATCGCCGGACTCTGCTGCTGAAGGCCCTTCAAACCGTAGAGGACCTGAAAGCCAAGCTACGAGAATCCGAACAAGCCGCTTCTGAACCGATTGCCATCGTCGGATTGGGCTGCCGCTTGCCCGGCGACGTCACCGGCCCGGACTCCTACTGGAAACTCCTCGACGCTGGTGTGGACGCTGTGCGCGAAATCCCGGCCTCTCGCTGGTCCTCGACGCCTTGTCCCGAGGCAGCCGTTTGGAAGGCGGGATTGGTGGACGGACTGGATCGATTCGAACCCCGGTTCTTCGGCTTGTCCGCCCGCGAGGCCTCCACACTCGACCCGCAGCAGCGCATGGTCCTCGAGGTGGCCTGGGAAGCGCTCGAGCAGGCCGGAATCAACGCCTCCCGTCTCGCGGGTTCAGCCACTGGCGTCTTCATCGGCATCACCGGCCGCGACTACGGCCAATTGATCCGCGACACGGGCCGCATGCTGCTCGATGTGTACACCGCCACCGGAACGGCCGCAAATGCCGCCGCTGGCCGCCTGTCGTTCGTGCTTGGGCTTCAGGGCCCATCCGTCTCCATCGACACCGCCTGTTCGTCCTCCCTCACTGCCGTTCACCTGGCTTGCCAGAGCCTCCGCACCCGCGAATCGCGCATGGCGCTGGCCGGCGGCGTCAATGCCGTCCTCACACCAGACCCGTTCATTTGCTTCGCAAACTGGGGCATGATGGCGCCCGACGGGAAATGCAAGGCTTTCGACGCTCGCGCCGACGGCTTCGTCCGCTCGGAAGGCTGCGGCATCGTCGTGCTCAAGCGGTTGTCCGACGCCATCGCCGACGGCGATAACATCCTCGCTCTCATCCGTGGCTCGGCTGTGAACCAGGACGGCCGGAGCAGCGGTCTTACCGTGCCCAACGGGCCCGCCCAGGAAGCCGTCATCCGTCAGGCGCTCGCCGCCGCTCAACTCGAGCCTGCGCAAATCGACTACATTGAGGCGCACGGCACCGGCACTTCCCTCGGCGATCCCATCGAAGGACACGCTCTTGCCGCCGTGCTTGGGTCTGGCCGCGACGCTTCACAGCCGCTGACCATTGGCTCGGTCAAAACCAACATCGGTCACCTCGAGTCTGCTTCAGGCGTCGCCGGCTTGATCAAGGTGGTGCTCTCGCTTCTGCACGAGCGCATTCCGGCACACCTGCACTTCACGTCGCTCAACCCCCACATCGATTGGATGGGTGTCCCCGTCGAAATTCCAATAAACGGCAAAGACTGGAAGCGCGGATCGAGGCCGCGTTTCGCTGGCGTCAGTTCCTTTGGATTCAGCGGAACCAATGCCCACGTAATCCTCGGCGAGGCGCCGCTGCCGCCCGCGCGGCCAACACCTTCCGCCACCGCCGGCAGCATCCACCTGCTTCCGCTCTCGGCCCGCACTCCGGGTGCACTCACATCTCTCGCCGCGCGCTATCGCGACTATCTCGAAGAGCACGATTCCGATCCCGGCGACACCTGCTACACCGCCGCCACAGGGCGGGCTCACCTCAGCCATCGCGCTGTCTACCTTGCCGGTTCCGGCCACGAGTTGCAGCATAAGCTCCTCGAGCCGGCCGAGATTTCAGGACGCTCCCCAGGCGCCGGGCTGCGCATTGCCTTTCTGTTTAGCGGACAGGGCGCGCAGTACGCCGGGATGGGCCGCGGACTCTACGACGCCGAGCCGGTGTTCCGGAGCGCCATCGACCGTTGCGCTCAGGTCCTCGATACGCGCCTCCATCCGGGCCTCATCGAACTTCTCTACGGCGAAGCCTCCCATCTGCTCGACGACACCCGCTATACGCAACCGGCGCTATTCGCGATCGAGTATGCGCTGGCAGAATTGTGGCTCAGTTGGGGCGTCGAACCCACCGCCGTGCTCGGACATAGTGTCGGGGAGTATGCCGCCGCTTGCGTTGCCGGATTCTATTCGCTCGAGCAATCCCTCGCCCTGATCGCCGACCGCGCACAACTCATGGGCGGCCTTCCCCAAGGCGAAGGCGCGATGGCCGCCGTCCTCGCCCCGGAAGAGCAGGTTCGAGCCCTGCTCGATTCCGCCGCCGAACCAGGGGTGTCCATTGCCGCTTTGAATGGACCCGAAAATGTCGTGATTTCCGGCCATTCCGCAGCCGTCCAACGCCTGGCCGCGCGGTTCTCGTCGAGCGGCGTGCGCGTCGAACCGCTTCGCGTTTCGCATGCTTTCCACTCTCCCCTGATGGAACCCGTGGAGTCGCTGTTTGCCGCTCGCGCCGCGGCCGTCGATTCCCGATCGCCTCGCCTGACCCTCGTTTCCAGCGTGACCGGACAGCCGGTCAAACGGGCCGACCTCCAGAGTCAAATCTACTGGCGCCGCCAGGTCCGCGATTCGGTACGTTTCCACGACGGCATGCGCACGCTCGCGGATCTGCGCTGCCAGGCGTTCGTCGAAATCGGGCCGGGCTCGACCCTCCTCGGCATGGGACAAGCCTGCATCGGTGCCGAAGGACAGCTTTGGGCGCCTTCCATCCGCCGCGCCAAACCCGAGCTTCAGCAACTCGCCGAGAGCCTTGGCCGCTTGTACGTGAACGGCGCCGAAATCGATTGGGAGGGTTACCACTCCCATCACGACCGGCGCCGCACACCGCTGCCCACCTACCCCTTCGAGCGCCGGCGTCACTGGGTCGATGACCTCGGTGTCCCCCAACCCGCGGCACTCGGTTCTATCGCCGGGCATCCCCTGCTCGGCCAACGCATCGATGTAGCGGGCAATCCGAACGCGTCGATCTGGCACTCCTCGATCGGCCTGCGCACTCACCCCTGGATCGCCGACCACCGCGTCCAGACCCGGCCCGTGCTGCCCGCCACCGCATATGTTGAACTCGCGGGCGCCGCTTTCGCGGAGCTATTCGGCGAAACTCCTGTCTCCATCGCAGGCATGCGTGTTGAGAAACCGCTGTTCCTCGAACCGGACTCGGTTTACGAACTCCAGTGCCGGTTCGAGCAGACCGCCCCTTCCGCCGGACGCTTCGAAGTGTACAGCCGCCAATCTGAGAAATCCGCCTGGACGTTGCATGCTGCCGCCGAAGTGCTCCGCGCGCCGGAAGGCGTCCCCGCGCCGCCCGAATTGCCGCTGCCCGGCGACCGCGCGATCGCCATCGATGGCCCCGTCTTCTATCGGCGTATGGCCGAACTCGGCAACGACTGGGGAACGGCTTTCCAGGGCGTTGAGTCCGCTCGCGTCGCTTCCGATGAAGGCTGGAGCCGCGTCTCCATAGCCGAACCGATCCGCGGCGAAATCGGCGCATACCGGTTTCATCCCGCACTGTCGGATGCCTGCGGCCACATCATGCCGGGCGTTCGCATCTTCGCTGCCCCCGGCGAACCTGGGGCGCTCGTCGGTAAGAGCCTCGGTGAAGTGACTCTGTATGCCCGTCCGCGGGGCGCTTCTCTCACCTGCCATGCGCGCATCCGCCGCGGCTCCGACCCCTCCGAATGGATCGGCGACGTTGCAGCTTACGACGAAGACGGGAAACTGCTCTCCACGGTCACCGGCGCCGTTCTCCGTTACCAGGAGGAGGATTCGAAGCGAACACCGTCTGCCGGCCCCGAAGATTGGTTCCATGCGCTGGCATGGGAGCCGTTCGAGCCGGCCCTCACCGTGCCCGCCCGAACTGAAAGGACCTGGCTGGTCGTTGGGGACAATCCCGAAATGGCAGATCGGGTTTGCGCCGCGATTCGCTCGGCTGGGTCGCATCCCATCATCGCGCCTGCCGGAGGAACGGCAGAACGTTTGCTCGCCGGTCTGCCCCACGACCGGCCACTCGGCGTCGTCTATCTTGGCGCCATGCTTGCCCACGCTCCCGACTCCGCTGAATCGCCATTCGAAGCTACCGGCTGCGCCGGGGTCCTCCGCTGGGTGCGTACGCTTTCCTCCTACCGCGATGCCCGTCTCTACGTCGTAACCCGGGGACTCTACGCCGAAAGCGAATACTCGAACGCCGATCGTATCTGGCAAGCGCCGGTATGGGGATTGGGCCGCACACTCGCGGTCGAGCAACCCGAAATTTGGGGTGGCCTCATCGATCTCGACACCCAGGATGACGCTGCCGCCACGCTGCTCGGCCAATTGCTGCTGTCCGGTCCGGCTGAAGACCAGGTCAAGATCGAAGGCGGACGGTTCTTCGCGGCGCGGCTCGAGCGAATACCCGCTCCGCGGCTTACTCCCTTGCAACTCGCTCCTGACGGGGCCTATCTCGTAACCGGCGGTTTGAACGGCCTGGGACTCGAGGTAGCGCGGTGGTTGGTCCGCCAGGGCGCACGCCATCTGATACTGATGTCGCGGACAGTGCTCCCCGCGCGCTCTGAATGGCGGAACATTCCCGGCGACCTTCCTGTGTCCGCCATCGTCCGCGCCATCCTCGAGCTCGAGTCCCGCGGCGCCGCCGTTTACCACGCAAGCGTCGATGTCGCCAACCCGCGGGCCCTCCAGTCGTTCCTCGATGGCTACGCCGCCGAATGCCGCCCTCGGGTTCGCGGTGTCGTCCACGCCGCGGGAGTCCTGAAGCACGGAACGGCCGTCGACATGCCCCCCGAAGAGTTCGACGCGCTCCTCGCGCCCAAACTCGCTGCTTCGACCCTCGCCCGGTGTCTGCGGACCCAGCCTCTCGATTTCTTCTGCCTGTTTTCCTCGGCTTCTGCGCTGCTCGGCTCACCGAAGCTCGGAGGCTACGCCGCGGCCAACTGCTTCCTCGATGCGCTTGCGCGCCATCGCGCAGCATCCGGATTGCCGGCTACGAGCGTGAATTGGGGAGTTTGGAACGAAGCGGGCATGGCAGCCAGATTCGACACTGGCGACGTTCAGGCCAGGGTGGATCGCGGAATGGGCGGCATGACCACCGAACAAGGCTTGGACGCTCTCGGGCGCGGGCTCGGTTCAGGCTGCTCGAACCTCGCCGTCCTCCCCGTTCACTGGGCCACCTGGGCGCGACTGTATCCCACATACGCCAAATCTGCGTTCCTCTCGCGACTAACCGGCCAGGTCGCCGAACCACCTCGCGACTCCACCGAATCCGTTGTCCACGTCATCGGCCGCTTGCAGGGCGCCGCAAGGCGGGCCGTAATTCAGGATCACTTGATCCGGACGCTCGCTGCCATCACCGGATTCTCCACCTCCGACATGGAACTCGAGCGCCCGGTATCGGACCTCGGCATCGATTCGCTGATGGCTATCGAATTCAGGAACCGCATTCAGAAGGATTTCGGCGTCGTCGTAACCATCGTCCAACTCCTCGACGGCGCACCTTTGCGCCTGCTGCTCGACTACGTTGCCGACGGCTATGCGCCGGTGGCGCCCGCCGGTAACCTCACTCCCCATGTCGATTCGATGAGCGACACGGAAGTGGATGCCATGCTGGTCGAACTACTGGCGCGTGGGGAATGAGCCGATGCCCCGCCCCTCCATCCTCTCGCCCGTTCTGTTCGTGGGAGCCTTTTCGCTGATCTGGGCCGTAATCGACCGCGTCGCACCCGCCGCCGGACTCGCGGGCGAGCAAATAGTCTGGATGCGCTACGGCGTGCATCTCATCGCTCTCACGCTCATCTGCGTGTGGCGAGGCGGATTCTCCTTCGTAAAAACACGGCATCCCGGGCTTCAATTCATCCGCTCGCTATGCATGCTCGGCATGCCGATGCTCTTCCTGATGGCCATGCCACGGATGCATCCGAATACGCTGCTGGCTATACTCTGGATCATGCCGCTCGCGCTGGCCGTGGCCGGCGCGAGAGAAACGCGCGCGCCGTTGAAGAACCTGGTCGCCGTCTTGATAGCCTTTGCCGGAGTCACGATCATCCTCGATCCACCAGCGCCCAGCCATGGTTTGCACACGCTCGTCTTTCCAGCCGGGGCGGCGTTCTGTTTCTTCGCCTACGCGCTCCTCACGCGCCTTCTCTCCGGCGAGCCCGAGAAGGTCCAGTTGTTCTACACCGCCTTCTGGGTCTTCGTCGCACTGAGCTTCAGGGCCGCCAGATTCTGGCAGAGACCCAATACCGTAGCACTCCTGATCGTAGTCTTCATCGGCGTTGCGGGATTCGGTGCGCTCTGGTCTATCGACATGGCGTTGAAGCTGAGTTCGCCCTCGACATTCGCAGCGGCTTTCTACCTTCAGCCGGTCTTCGTCGCGGCGGTGGAAGCCATTGCCTCGCACTCGCACCCGTCTGCCCGCGTCCTCACCGGAATGCTCCTCGTGTGTGTCGGTATTGCCGCGGAAGTTCGGCTGGCGGCGTCTTCAATCGCGTCTTCGGTCGCGTCCGGGGTGGGCGCTTGAACGGAGACCCGGGCAGGCAACTGGAAGGCTTGACCCCGGAAGAAAAACGCGAGCTGCTGCGTAGCTTGTTGAAGAACAGGAATCGGCCGCGCAGCCGCTACCCCCTCTCGCATCACCAGGCGGCGATGTGGTTCCTCGACCGCATGGCCCCCGGAAGCGTGTCTTACAACACCGCCCTGGCCATGCGCGCGGAGCCTCCCCTGAAACTTGAGCCGCTGCGCCGTTCTTTCGAGCAGCTCGTTGAGCGCCACGCCGCCCTGCGCACCGTCTTCGAATCCGTGGACGGTGTGCCCGTTCAGTCGGTGCGTGAACACGCGCCGGTCGACCTCAAAATCGTCGCGATCGAAAACGAAGATCGCCTCCTCGATGCGGTCGTCGCCGAATACCGGCTCCCGTTCGACCTCGAGAAGAACGTGCTCAGAACCGCGCTATTCCGCGGCCCCGGCTACGACGTACTGCTCGTCGTCATCCACCACATCGTATTCGATGCGTCTTCAGCCGTTGTCTTTTATCGCGAGCTACGCGCTTTGTACGACGCCGCATGTGGAATTCCGGCCGGCGCCTTGCCTCCCCTTCCAGCCACCTACTACGATTTTGTCCAATGGCAGGCGGAAATGATTGAATCGGCCGAAGGTCATGCTGCCTGGGAATACTGGTCTCAGCGCCTCTCCGGCGAACTCCCCGTCCTGAACCTGCCGTTTGCCAAACCTGTGCCATCCGGCCTCTCCTCGGAAGCCGAGACGATCCCTCTCCGGATCGAAGGCGTCGCCTATACCCGCCTGAAGGATTTAGTTCGGGAACAGCGGACCACCCTCTTCTCTGTGTTGGCCGCCGCCTACACCGTCCTCCTCCACCGTCTGTCCGGGCATACCGACCTCATCGTCGGCATGCCTGTGTCCGGCAGGACCCGGCCGGAATGGGAACGCCTCATGGGCGACTTCATCAATATGCTTCCGCTGCGCGTTTCGTTCCCCGGCGATTTCCGCTTCGCCGAGCATCTGAAGGCCGTCTCAACCGAAACACGGAACGCGCTCGCTCACCAGGATTTCCCTTTTACCCTGATGGCTGAACGCCTTCGTGTGCCGCGGTTTTATGGTACTTCCCCGATCTTTCAGACCATGATCAATGTCCACGTCGCACGGCAGGGAAGTGAGTTGAGCCGGCTTTTCGACAGCGGCAATCCCCTGCCGTTTGGATCCTCGCAGCTTCGTCACTATCCGATGCCCCAGCAGGAGGGTCAGTTCGATATCTCTCTCGAAACCATGGATACGGGTGCCGGTCTTGTCGGTGGTCTGCGGTACATGCCCGGGAAATTCGACAAACGAGACGCGGAACATATGGTGGAGCAGTTCGCTTCCGTTTTGAGACAAGTGGGAGCGCAGCCTGACCTCTGCGTATCCGGCTTGCGCGTCGAAGCTCCCGCCGCGGATGAGTGTCCGTCCGAAGGAGAACACTTCGTATTCTGAATTGGTGCAGCATTACTGACATGGGCGGCACTCATCTCACGGATCTCCGGCAACGGCCTTCGTTCGATCTCCGTAGCCGCCGGATCGAAGTCTGGTGCGTTGAAGTGGACCTTGGCGAAAACGAGCTCGCGACGCTCGGATCTACTCTATCCCCCGACGAACGGGACCGTGCAGCGCGGTTCCATTTTGCCCGGCATCGCGACGCGTTCGTAGCCGCACGAGGAACCCTGCGGCTGTTGCTATCCCGTTACCTGTCGCGCCCCGCCGCGGAGATCGTTTTTGTATACGGTCCTCAGGGTAAGCCGTCGTGCGGTGACTGCCGCATCGACTTCAATGTTTCGCACAGCGGCCGGCTCGCGCTGCTTGCGTTTACCCAAGGGTGTGAAATCGGCGTCGACGTCGAACAAATACGCCCCGTCCCCGACATGATGGATCTCGCGAATCGGTTCTTCTGCCCGCAGGAAGCCGAAGAGTTCGCCGCCATGCCGGCTGCACTGCGCGAGCACGCCTTTTTCCCCTGGTGGACGCGCAAAGAGGCGTGCATCAAAGCTGGCGGAGGCGGGCTCTCGACGCCGCTCAACAGCTTTCGCGTGTCGCTCCAACCAGGCGGTCCGGTGGACCTTGTGTGGTTTGACGACGCTCGCATCGACGAACATTGGACCCTACATAGTCTCGACGTGCATGCAGGCTATGCCGCTGCTCTCGCATACCGCGATGCCCCCCGACCCTTGTTGGTGACGCCCGTCCTGAGACCAGAATCGCTGCTTGCAGGGTAGGCCGTGTCGCGCTTGGGTTGCGGCGCGGCGCCGGGCAGAACAGCGCAATGCGGTAAAGCCGCACGCGTGGTTTTCGGGGCCTCGCCAGCGTCCCCTAGCGGCTCACCCCCGGCTCTGCCCTGGCATAGCTACTTCCTAGAATGCCGGACAGGGGACGTATCGACCATCCACATGGCGGGGGCGTCCGCCTGGTTCGACCGCACCATCCTCCGGGAGAGAAGTTGCAAAGTGGCAGGGGCCGCTTGCAAATGGTTTCGGGCGCATGTTGTAGTTGAATAGTCCACTGCCATTAATGCCATCGAGCGCCGACATCCGCTTCGCGGTCGTTATCCCCGCCTATAAGCCCTCGGCCGGACTCATCGATCTGGTTCGCACCCTCGCGTCCAAAGCAATGCCCGCTATTGTGATCGTGGACGATGGCGGCGGCCCCGAGTTTGCGGACATCTTCGCGCGCGTGGCCGAGTTCCCCGGCGTTCACCTGCTGCGCCACGCGGTGAATCTCGGCAAGGGGGCGGCCCTCAAGACCGCGTTTAATTACGTGCTGTGCACCTTCCCGCACATTGCCGGCGTGGTCACGGCGGACGCGGACGGGCAGCACCACCCCGACGACATCGAAGCCGTCGCCGGCCGGCTGGTGGCGCAGCCCGACGCCCTGGTGCTGGGCAGCCGTTCCTTCGGAAGCGACGTCCCCCTGCGCAGCCGCTTCGGCAACGTGCTCACCCGGTCTGTGATGCATGCCCTGCTGGGGCGCAAAATCACGGATACGCAGACCGGACTGCGCGGCATCCCCGCCGGAATGCTCGCGAAGCTCATGCGGCTCGAGGCCACCGGCTACGAGTTCGAGCTCGAAATGCTGCTGGCGGCGCACCATCTCGATATTCCGATTGCCGAACAGCCCATCCGCACCATCTACGAACAGGGCAATCCGACCTCGCACTTCAATCCCATCGTCGATTCGATGAAGATCTATTTCGTCCTGCTGCGCTTCGGCTCCATCTCGTTTCTGAGCGCGCTGCTCGACAACCTGATCTTCTACATCGTCTGGAAGCGCACCGGCCTGCTGCTGGCCTCGCAGGTGGTGGCCCGCGTCTTCGCGGTCACATTCAATTACACGATGGTGCGCAGCTCGGTCTTCTATTCCCGGCAGCAGCACAAGGCCGTGCTGCCGAAATACCTGGGGCTGGTGATGGTGAGCGGAACCGCCTCGTACCTCGGTATCCGCCACCTGCATGACCAGTTCGGCGTCAACACCATGGCAGCGAAGATCCTGGTGGAGACTTTCCTGTTCTTCGTCAATTTCGCGGTGCAGCGCCTGTTTATCTTCAAGCCAGGGGGAGGGCACGCGCCCGCGGAATTGGCGCGGCGCGAGCGTGTGTGGACGGGCACGGTGCCGGTCCTGCTCTTCGGCGGCCTATTTGCCATCCTGGCCGCCACAGAAATCTACGGCTTCAGCACCGCGCACCTGTTTGACCAGGAGATCTGGCAGCCGGTCGGTATCCACCGGTTCACGCGATTCCTCGGCATCTTCATCGCGCTCGGCGTACCGCTGCTGGTGATACTCCCGTGGATTTTCGCGGCGCTGATGGCGCTGCTGCTCCTGGTGCTCACGGCCGTTTCGGTAGGTCCGCTGCCGGTGCTGGCGGTCGCCTTGTTTCTGCTCTCCGCGTCGGCGCTCGGCAGTCTTCTGCTGGGACGCGGCGCCGAAGATTCCCTGGCCACGCACGTGCTCGCGACGCTTGCCGGAATCGCCGTCTATATCGCGCTGATGACGCCGCTCGCACGCGTGCCGGTTCACTATCCGGCTGTCTGGGCGGGCGTCCTGGCACTGCCGGTCCTGGTCGATGCCCGCGGCGTGTGGCGGCGGCTGCGCTTCTGGGCCGCGTCGCTGCGCGGCGCGGAGCTGCGTTCTGGCTGGACCCGCGCCGCGCTGGCTGTACTCCTGTTCCTGGTCGTCGCCCAGTGGTTCGTGGCTCTCAAACCGGAGGTGGGCGCGGACGGGCTGGCGATGCACTTGGCCATTCCCATAGATATCGCCGCTCACCATGCGCTGACCTTCGAGCCCGCGCGCATCCTGTGGGCGGTCATGCCGATGGGCGCCGACTGGTGCTACTCCATCGTGTACCTGCTGGGCGGCGAGTACGCTGCGCGCCTGTTGAATTTCGCGATGCTGCTGGCGGTTCTCGGGTTGATCTATTCGGCCGCGCGCCGTTGGCTGACGCCCGCGCCGGCGCTGTTGATCGCCGCGTCCTTTGCGGCCACACCCGTGGTGCAGATGGTGACCGGCTCGCTGTTCGTCGAGAACCTTTTGGCGGCGCTCGTCCTGGCCGTGCTCACGGCCACCTGGAAACTCGGCGAGACGGGCAGCCGCCGTTATCTCTACGCAGCCATGCTGCTGGCCGGCGCCGCCGTCTCCACCAAGCTCGGCAGCATGGCTTTCCTGGCGGTCGCGCTGCCGTTCCTGGTCTATGAAGTTTTACGCCGCCCGAAGGCGCTCGGCCGCCGGCCCTGGCTCCACGCCGCCCTCGCCGCGGGCCTGCTGCTCGCCTGTGCCCTGCCCCCTTACGCCATCGCCTGGGTCAAAACCGGCAACCCCATCTTCCCGTTTCAAAACCAGAAATTCCGCTCGCCGCTGCTCGACCCCGGTGTGGACCTGAACGACCCCCGCTTCCACATTCCGCTCGGCGCGGGAACGTTGTACACCCTGACCTTCCGCACCGCCGACGCCTGGGAAGGACAGCACGGCTCGTTCGGATTTCAATACCTGGTGGTGGCGCCGCTCGCTCTCGCCGGCCTGCTGGTGCTGCGCCGCTCCCGCCGCGTGGCGGTGAGCGCCGTGGCCGTGGCCCTGCTTGCGTCCGCCATCGTGATGGCTTCGCAGCCCAACGTGCGTTATCTCTATGCGGCGATGCCCCCAATCCTGGTCGGCTTCGCGGCCCTGCTGGGATGGGCGGCGCAGCGTGCCTGGCTGTACCGCACCCTGGCCGTGTACCTGGTTGCCGCCACCGCGCTCAACGCCTGGTTCCTCCCTTCCTCCAGTTACTATCACAAGGATTTCTGCCTGCGCCTTCCCTTCTCCCGCGCCGAGCGCGAGCGTTACAAGGGTGAAGCCGCGCCCATCCGAAAAGTGATCGATTACTACAATGGCGCGCACCCGCGGTCCACGGTGCTGCTTACCGCAAGCAACGAGAGCGCGGGCCTCACCGGCAATTTCTACGCCAATCACTGGCACCAGTATCCGGTGCTCGAGCGCATCCAGCACGCGCCCTCCGCCGAGGCGCTGTTCGAGTTACTGCGCGGCTGGCACATCGACTATCTCATCAGCCCCAAGCCCACCGCCGGAGAGCCGCTGTCGCCCCCCACCTTGAAGAAGCTGATCGATTTCTGCACCGTGCCCGAGTTCGAGGCCGGCGACACCTACCTGGCGCAACTCGAGCCCGATTGCGAGCAGCGCATCGCCTCCTACCGGCCGCCCCGCGAACCGTCGCTGATGGTCGCGGCCGGCTATTACGACGATCTCGACCCCGCCATCCTCTTCCGCGGCGACTGGTACCACGACCAGACCTTCGCCGAACCGTTCCGCCACACCATCGCCTACACCGATCGTGCCGGCGCGGACGCGTCCATCGCATTCGAGGGCGAGTCGTTGACTTACATCTACAGCAAAGCCCCCAATCGCGGCATTGCCGAGGTCGTCATCGACGGGCAGAAGAAGGGCCGCCTCGATCTGTATTCGCCGCGCGTGTTATGGCAGGCCACCGAACGCTACTGCTGTTTCGGCGCGGGCCGGCATAAGGCCGAGTTCCGCGTCACCGGCGACCGCAATCCGCAATCCTCCGGCAGCTATGTGGACGTGGACGGGTTCGTAGTGAAATAGCGCCCGTTCAGAATTGCAGCCGTATCGAAATCTGCACCGACCGCGGTCCGCCCGTCTGCAATCCCGGCGCCAGCCCGCTTCCCGGACTGCCCGTGCCAAGCATCGTGTTGAGCATCGAAATCGACTGGCCGAACAGCGGGCTGTTGACGAATTTCACCGGATCGCCGAAGTTGGCATGGTTCAAAATGTTGAATCCTTCGAGCCGGAGTTGCAGCCGCCGCTCCTCGCGCAGCCGGAACTCGCGCGATACGGATAGGTCCACCTGGGACATGCCGAACCCGGTGATCGCGTTTCGCCCCAGCGAGCCCTGCACACCGTCGCGCGTGCCCGTGAAGGCCAGGGGGTTGAGCCGCCGTCCGCCCGGCGACATGCGGTCGGACACCCAGACCGGCACGCCCGGCACAAGGTCCGGGCGGAAGGCGTTGGCCAGGCTGATGCCCATGTAGTCCTCGCGTTGCAGCGCCGTGATCGGGAAACCGCTGCGCGCGCGCAGCATGGTATCCACCTGCACGCCGCGAAGAAAAGGCACCTCATAACTGGCCGACGCGATGAAGGAGTGGCGCACGTCGAAATCGGAGGAGCCGCGGTCGCCGGCGCCCCGTCCGGCCCACATGAGAAAGGCGTCGCTCGAATCGTTGTCGATGGAGTGCGACCACGAGTATGCCGCCAGCGCCTGCAAGCCGCGCGTCACGCTGCGCCGGTATTGGAACTGGAGCGCGTGGTAGCTGCTTGTCCCGTTATTGGTGGTCAGCGCGATCAGCGATGTGGGAGTCGAACCCGGCCCGCCCAGCTCTCTGCGCACCAGGTGCCATCCGCGCGCGCCGGCGTAGCCCAGGGATGCGGTGCTGCGCGTTCCGAAAGCCTGCTCGAGCGAGATATGCCACTGCCCCACCTGCGGCAGCCGCAAAGCCGGCATGAAGCCGTAAGTCAACTGGCTCGAGAAGGGCGCGTGAATGGCGCTGGTGAAACTGGTGATGTTCAGCGGGCCGCCGTTCAGAACGTCGGTGGCGATGCTCAGGCTGGAATCGTAGTAGAGACCGCCGCCCGCCCGCAGCACCGTGGTCCCGGCACCATTGAGCTTCACGGCCGTGCCCAGGCGCGGCGCGAAGTTCCCGTAGGTGCTGGGCCACAACCGCCGGTGCAGGGCGAAGACCTTGGTGGTCGAGGGGTCGAAAAAGTAACTTAGGTCCTCGGGAAACGGGCTGGGGTTATATTCCCAGCGCAGGCCGCCGGCGATGGTCACCCGCGCCGAGGCCTGCCAGGTATCCTGCACCCAGAGAGAAAGCTCGTTGAGGCTCACCGACCCGCTCTGCCGGCCCGCAGACGAGATCCACAGATTGCGCTTATCCGACAGGTCCGTCACCGAGCCGGCGATCACCGCCAGCGCGCCCGCTGCATCGCGGCGCAGCGCCAGAATTCGACGGTAATCGATGCCCCCCGCGATCTTGTGTCCGCCCTTGAGCACGGTCAGGGTATCGACCATCTGGAACTGCCGCTGGCGCCGTTTGCCTTCCATCCCAGACACGATTTGTCCGACGCCTGCGATGGAGAAACGGACCAGGTAGTGGCACGGCGCTGCCGTGTTGAGGAAACTGCGGGTCAGGGGCTGAAGCGAGCAGGCGGATTCGCGGTTCCACTCCGAGTCCGCTTCGGCTTGCGATTCGTTGACCCGCACATCCAGAATCGCGCCGGCGCCGAAGCGTGCGTTGATCCCCGCCGTCAGGCTGCGCGACCGCAGCCGTAGCCGGTTCACCACCAGGGTGCCGAACTGGTTGCGCGACGGCGAGTCGTTGTAGCGCGCAAAGAGGCTGACGCGCGGAGTGAGGGAATGGTCCAGGCGCAGGCCGCCGGTATCGAGCCCCGCGGGACGGTCGTTGCGCCCCACCCACTCCCCGGTTCCGCCCGCCAGTTGGCCGCGATTCGGCATCGGAAACAGCGCCAGCACGGGTGCCGCCCACTCCGCCGCCCCGGCGCGGCCTTCCGCCGACGGCACCACCTGCCGCCAGATCACGGGCTGCCGCAGCGCGATGTGCTGATAGGAGGCGAAGAAAAATGTCCGGTTCTTCTTCAACGGGCCGCCCAGCGTCTGCGTCACGTCGTGCAAGCGCAGCGGGATCCGGCCGTAGCCCGCCTCGTTCGCGAACCAGTCGTTCGCGTTAAACAGGTCGTCACGGAACCGGTAGAGCGTGGACCCGTGCAGGGCATTGGTCCCGGAACGGCTGTGGATGGCCACCGAGGCTCCCGGCATGCGGCCGAATTCGGCCACTCCCGTGGAGGTAGTTACGTGAAACTCCTCTACCGCCTCGAGCGAGATCACCGAATCCATGCTGCCGAAAGCGCTCAGCGCCGGCAGCGCGCCGCCCGTCGATTGCGCCGGCAGTCCGCCCGCCGCCACGCCCGCGTTGGCGCTGGCGCCATCCACGGTGAAGTAGTTGGTATTGGGCCGCTGACCGCTGGCACTGAACTGGCCGGCCTCTCCGCGGGTGGCCGGCGTGACGTTGGTGCCCGGCGCGAATTCGAGAAGCGTCAGCACCCCCCGCCCGTTGAGCGGCAGGCGCTCGATCTCGTCGCGATCCATGCGCCGCCCGGCCGAGCCGTCTTCCTGCTCCAGAAGGGGCGCCGTGCCGTACACCGTGATGCTCTCTTCGATGCTTCCCACCGGCAGCACGAAGTCGGCGCGCGTAGCCGAAGCGGCGGCAACCGGCACGCCGAACCGCACCATGCTGCGGAAGCCATCCTTGCGCACGGTGATCTTGTAAACCCCGGGCAGCAGCAATTGAATGGAGTAGCCTCCGCCCGGCTCGGACTGGGTGGCGTGGCGAAAGCCGGTCTCCTCGTTAACAACCGTTACCGCCGCCTGCCCGATGCCGCCGTCGAACGTATCCAGAATACGCCCGTACAGGCCGGCATAGCGCTCCGAAAAAGCGGGAAGCGAGCAGACCACGAGTAGCACCAGCACCCGCCTGGTAATCATTACCTCTACCGTACAACGTTTCGAGTCGAAGGATCTGTTGCGCGTGCGGCGCCGGCGGACCTGCCGAACTTATTGGAACTGCGGGGCCAACCACGCGGATCCTGGGTAATCGCGCGGTTCACCGGAACGCGACTTCGATCTCGGCGATCGCTTCGAAGGCCTGTCCGCGCAGAGTAGCCGCGGCGTTGACCCATTGCCGCCGCCTCCGCGGCCGGAACCAGCAGCGGACGTAGCCGAGCACCCCGTGCAAGACCTTTCACGAATTGGGCTGGGTGCTCAATTCGCAACTGCGAATGGGCACGGCAGTATTACCAGTCACGGCTCCGATTGGTTACCTCATCCTGCGGCTTGCCGCATCGCTGGGAAGTGGCTGCGGACCCACGCGAGCCCGGCGAACGCGCAAACCATGGCGACGGCGACCGCGCTCCAGTACGCCCGCGGCCCAGCGCCGATCAAAGCGTAACCAAACAGCGAGCTGACGATGCCGCCCACCCGCCCTATCGCGGCGGCATAAGCGACACCGGTGGCACGCACCCCCGTGGGATATACGTGCGCGCACAGGGCGAACATGGACGTCTGGACGGCGTTGGCCAACAGGCCGTTGAGCGCGATGCCCAGAAGCAGAAGCGTGGATCCGGCCTCGGTTCCCACCGGGATCGGCAGAATGGCCAGGGCGCTGCCTCCGGTGGCCAGCGCGCCGGAAAGCAGCGGGCCCCGCGACCCCAAAGCGCTCATCAGGACCGCCCATACCAGCACGCCCAGCACGCCCCCGAGGTTGTAGCCCGCCAGCGCCGTGCTGGCCGTGGCGATGTCGAGCCCCTGCGACACCAGCATCGCGGGCAGCCATCCGAACACCAGATAGATTCCGCTCAGATTCGAAAAGAAGGCCACCCAGATGCCGGCCGTATCGCGCGCGAGGCCCGGACCGAACAGCGCCCTCAGGCCGGGGCTGGACGTCTTGCGCTCGGCCCCGTCTTCAAACGCGCAGCCGGCCGGTAGCGAGTGGCCGAGTCGCGCGAGGAAGCCGGCGAGCGCCGGCCAGCGGGCAGGATGGTGGACCAGGAAACGCGGCGACTCGGGCAGCGCCCGCCAGAGCACGCCGGCAAACAGCAGCGGGAGTGTGCCGCCGATGAGGTACAGGGTGCGCCAGCCGTACGCCGGCAGCACGCGCGCCGCCAGAACGCCGCCCAGCATTCCACCCAGCGGAACGCAGATGAAGGTCAGCTTTACCGCCACGTGCCGGGTGCGCGCGGGAGCAAGTTCCGCGGCCAGGGCGGCGGCATTCGGAAGCGCGCCCCCCACTCCCATCCCGGTGAGGAATCGCAGCGCGGCCAGCGCAACTATCGAATTCACCCCGGCCGTGGCGATGGTGGCCAGCCCGAACAGCGCGACGCACCCGATCAGCGCCGGACGCCGTCCGAAACGGTCTCCCACCTGGCCGGCAAACGGGCTGCCGCACGCCATTCCCACCAGTCCCAGCGCCAGCACCGGCGCGAAGGCGGAACGCGCCATCTGCCACTCCTTCATGAGCGAGGGGATGGCGAACCCGAGGATCTGGATATCGAAACCGTCGAAGATCACGGCCAGCGCGGCCAGGCCCGTGAGCAGTTTCTGATACAGACTCCAGCCGCCGCGGTCGATGAGTGCGCCCGCATCCACCGCCGCCGCGCTCATTCGCCCCACACGTTCCGCGCCACCTGCACAATGCGGCCAAGCTTCGCCCACTGCTCGTCCTCGGTGAGGCTGTTGCCTTCCTCCGTGCTGGCGAAGCCGCACTGCGGGCTGAGGCAAAGCTGGTCGAGGTCCACGTATTTCGCGGCGGCCGCGATGCGCCGTTCGAGCCCCTCCGCCGGTTCGAGCGCGCCGCTTTTAGAGGTGACCAGGCCCAGTACCACGGTCTTGCCCTTGGGCACGAAGCGCAGCGGTTCGAAGCCGCCCGCGCGCTCGGTGTCGAACTCCATGAAATAGCCGTCCACGCCGATCTGGTTGAAGAGCAGCTCGGCCACCGGCTCGTAGCCGCCCTGCGCAATCCAACTGGAGCGGAAATTCCCGCGGCAGAGATGCATGGTGATGGCCATATCCGCGGGACGGCCTGCGATGGCGGTGTTGATCATGCGCGCGTAGACGGCGGGAAGCCGGTCGGGGTCGTCGCCGCGCTCGCTCAGCATCCGCCGCTGTTCGGGATCGCAGAGGTAGGCGAGGTTGACCTCGTCCAGTTGCAGGTAGCGGCACCCCGCGCCCGCAAACGCCTGGACCGCGCCCCGATACGCCTCGCCCAGATCGACGTAGAAGGCCTCCATGTCCGGGTAGACCGCGGGGTCCACCGCGCGCCGCCCGCCGCGGAAGTGAAGCACGCTGGGCGAAGGAATCGTCATCTTCGCCGTCAGGCGCGTGTGGTTGGCCAGGAAGCGGAAATGATCCAGCATGGGATGGCTGGAGAAGCCGATCCTGCCCGTGACGCGGAGCCCCTTGGGCTGGGTTTCGATGCCGCCCTGGAAAGCGATGCCGTGATCGGAGCGGAAGGCTTCGACGCCGTCCAGGCCCTCGAGAAAATCGAAGTGCCACATCGCGCGGCGGAGTTCGCCGTCGGTGGCGGCGCGCAGGCCCGTGTCCTCCTGGCGCGCGATGACGTGCGCGATGGCCGCATCTTCGGCGGCGGTAAGGGCGGCCGCGGAAAGCTCGCTGCCCTCGCGCAGCGCGCGGGCCTCCTTGAGTGCGGCGGGACGAAGCAGACTGCCGACGTGGTCGGCGCGAAATGGAGGAGCGGTGCGGGTCACAGTGTTTCTCCGTTCAGACGCGTTCGAGGATCATGGCGATGCCCTGCCCTACGCCGATGCACATCGTGCACAGCGCATACCGGCCGCCGGTGCGGTGCAGGTGGCGGACGGCGCTGGTGAGCAGGCGCGCCCCGCTGGCGCCGAGCGGGTGGCCGAGGGCGATGGCGCCGCCGTTTGGATTGACGTGCGCCGCATCGTCGGGCAGGCCGAGACTGCGCAGGACGGCGAGCGCCTGCGCGGCGAAAGCCTCGTTGAGTTCCACCACGTCCATCTGCGCGAGTCGCAGGCCGGTGCGTTCCAGAAGTTTGCGGGCGGCGGGCACCGGCCCCATGCCCATCACGCGCGGGAGCACGCCCGCGGCCGCGCTGCCCGCGATGCGCGCCAGCGGCGTGAGACCGTGGCGCGCGGCGGCTTCTTCCGAGGCGACCAGCATGGCGCCCGCGCCGTCGTTGATGCCGGATGCGTTGCCCGCCGTGACCGTGCCGCCGGAGCGCACCACCGGTTTGAGAGCGGCAAGCCCTTCGAGCGTCGTGCCCGGGCGCGGATGCTCGTCCATTTCGACCGGCGGCTTGCCCGCGAGCGAAACCGGCGCGATCTCTTCGGCCAGGCGGCCGGCGCGCATGGCCTCGGCCGTCCGTTGCTGGCTGCGGAACGCGAAGGCGTCCTGGTCGGCGCGCGAGATGCCGCATTCCACGGCCAGGTTCTCGGCGGTTTCGGACATGCTGTCCACGCCGTAACAATCGCGCATTCGAGGGTTGATGAAACGCCAGCCCATGGTGGTGTCTTCCAGCTTCTGCGTGCGGCTCCACGCGCCCTCCGGCTTGGCCAGCACCAGCGGCGAGCGGGACATGCTTTCCACTCCGCCCGCGATCGCGAGCGAGATCTCGCCCGCCGCGATTGCGCGCGCAGCGATGGCGGCCGATTCGAGGCTCGAGCCGCACAGGCGATTGACAGTGGCGCCGGGCACCTCCGCCGGAATACCCGCCAGCAGCAGCGCCATGCGCGCGACGTTGCGGTTGTCCTCCCCAGCCTGGTTGGCGCAGCCAAGGATGACATCGTCCAGGGCGCCCGGGTCGAGCGCGGGATTGCGGGCGAGCAGGGCGCGCAGCGGAATCGCGGCCAGGTCGTCGGCGCGGACGGAGGCGAGCGATCCCCCATAACGTCCGAACGGCGTCCGCACAGCATCGCAGAGGAAAGCCTGGGCCATGGATCGCCTATTGGTACGATAACCGCGCGAGAAATGTCAAGGCGCTGCCGCCCGGCGGTCTCAGAGCGCTCACATCCCCCTACCCATGTACACTGGATAGGTTGCCGGCCGTTCTTCGGTACGGTTGGAAACCAGCCGCGACTTGAGCCGTCCGCGAGGGCATGGCATGAGTACTTTGGAGCATGAATACGCACCGGCAGTGGCCCAGACCGTAAGCGCATGTGACGACGGTCTGATCGCCGATCTCGCCGATGGCCGGACCATCACAGTGCCACTCGCTTGGTTTCCACGTTTGGCGCACGGAACTCCCGCGGAGCGTGCCAACTGGCGTCTCATCGGTTCCGGCAAGGGCATTCACTGGCCGGAACTGGATGAAGACATAAGTGTCGCTAGCCTTCTGGCAGGTCGTAGATCCGGTGAGACGCACGAGTCCTTGCGCCGGTGGCTTCAACGTCGCGAACCGGCCGCCTGAGCGTTGCCGCTTAGCTCGCCCAGGTTCGCCGCGCGATGCGGACGCTCGCTCCTTCGCCGTTGATCGTGTGTCTGGATCGATCGCCGGCAACGCAGCGGGCGCTCAGCCTCCCATTGCATGCCGTCACTCATGATGTATACTGAACCGTATGGTTCAGTATAGCCAAGCCCACTTCGATGCCTCGTTCGGCGCGCTCTCGGACGCCACCCGACGCGGCGTTCTGGAGCGACTCGGGCGTGCGGACGCTTCTATCACCGCCCTTGCCGAAAGGTTCCACATGACCCTTACGGGCATGAAGAAACATGTAGGCGTCTTGGAGCAAGCGGGGCTCGTCAGCACGGAGAAGATTGGGCGCGTGCGGACCTGCAAGCTCGGGCGGCGCGGACTGGAAGAAGAGGCGGCATGGATCGAGAGGTATCGCCAGCTCTGGGCCGCGCGCTTCGACGAGTTGGATATTGTTGTCGAGGAATTGAAAAGGAGGGAGAAAACAAATGGACGTAAGAAGAGAAAGTGAGGCCACCCCCACGAAGAACCGCACGGTGGTGGAGCGCAAGTCCGAGTGCGAACTCGTCGTCACACGCACCGTCAACGCGCCTGCGCGCCTCGTGTTCGAGGCGTGGACCAAGGCGGAACTATTCAGGAGGTGGTGGGTACCGAAATCGTATGGGCTGACCCTGCTTTCCTGCGAGATGGATGTTCGCGTTGGGGGGCAGTATCGTTTGGTGTTTCGCCACGAAGATTCGACGATGGAGTTCTTCGGCACGTACCTCGAAGTGACACCGCACTCGCGCCTCGTTTGGACCAACGAGGAGGGGGACGAGGGCAAAACCGTCACTACGGTGACCTTCGATGAAACCGCCGGCAAGACGCTGTTGGTGGTGCACGATCTTTATCCCTCGAAGGAAGCGCTTGACTCCGGATCGACGGGCGCGCTGCCCGAGGCGCTCGACCAACTAGACGAGCTTCTCGCCAGCCTGGGATCGAGTACGGACACAAAGTGACGCAGCCAATCCATCAAACCAACAAGCGTGTGGCCAACGGCAAGGGTAGGATGAGCGCCCAAGGCGAGCCCCCGATGAAACTGCTCGTCGCCATGACGGGCAAGGCAAGCGCCGCTAAGACCGCATCAGGCGACGAACCCGTGTTCGCATACATCGCCAGCTTGCCGCAGCCGCAACTCGGAATCGCCGAGCGGATCGATGCCCTGGCGGCCAAAAGTTGGCCGGTGTCCAGCGGGCGGTGAAATGCGGCATGGCGTACTACGGCAGCCTGATGCAGCTCCTTATCCTCTGCTGCAGGGCGCCAAAGACTCCGAAGTTCGGTGACCGCTTCTTTTTTCGCGATTTTGTCATTTGGCGGCGGCCTTCTTGGACCGCCGCCCTCAGAATCCACCAGCCGCACTAGAATGGTGGTCGAGATGGCGAAGCAGGTCGGTAGCATGGCCAGGAGTCGAAAGCTGAGCAAGAATCGCATGTTGGTGGAACTGATCGAGAACGGGATCGACGCAGAGAAGCAAAGACAGCAACAGTTTTTCGCCCTGGCTGAGCGCTTCCGCAACGAGCGGGATCCGGAAGCGGCCAACCGCCTTGGCGATGAACTCGGCAGAATGGTCTTCGGCGGCTGATGCCGCAACTCGAGCGCTGGGACAACCTGCCCGAAGGCGTGCGGCAACATCTCATCGAGCGGATGCGTGACCGCAAGATCGGTGTCCCGGATCTGAATCGACTTCGCCTTTGGGTCGAGATGCGGCCTGAAGTGCCCGATGGCGACCGGTACAAGGATTTCGGCTCTTTCAAAATCTGCGGCAGTGGACGGTACCCCAAAACGTTTCTCCTCCGAGGGCAGGCTGCCAAGGGCGAAGCCCTCTGATGATCGCGTTTGGAGGATTATTCTTCCTCGCTGGTCGCCTGTCTACCAGCACGCCCACTTCAGTGCCCACAAGAGAGGATCGAATTGGCCGTGCGACCGCGCAAGGGTTCGGCCGCAGTCTGCTCGCGCTGCCATCTGCCGGCGCCCGGTGATGCGCTCGCGCATCGCGCCCAAATTTTTCCCCCCTGCCCAACCCGTGAAAGGATGCACCCGCTCGCGGCATTCCCTATCGACGCGCGCCGCACGAAAGCGGCACGGGTCGGGAGGATTCGATGACACGCCGATCGCTATCGATTGTGATTCTTGGCGCCGCGGGCGCCCTGGCATGGTTCGCCGGCAGTGCGGCATCGCAGGATGCCCCGGGGCCGCGCTGGAACGCCGAGCCGTTCCGCTCCGGCCAGCTCACCGGCTGGAAATTGAGGATTCCGGGAGGCCGCCCCCTCGCGACGCCGGCCTACGCCGATGGCCGGATTTTCGTGGGCGGCGGATTCGGCAGCCACGAATTCTACGCCGTGGACGCCCAGACCGGCCGCCGCGTGTGGACCTACCGCACGTCGGACGACGGGCCCACCGCCGCCGCCGTCGAAGACGGAATGGTGGCCTTCAACACCGAAAGCTGCGAACTGGAGGTGCTGACCACCGACGGCAGGCCGGTCTGGAAGAAGTGGCTGGGCGACCCGCTCATGAGCATGCCCGCCATCGCCGCCGGTCGCATCTACATGGCCTATCCGGACTCGCGCCGCGACAGCCGCTATCGCCTCGCGGCCTTCGAGTTGAGAACCGGCCTCCAACTCTGGACCTACCCGCTGCCGGCCGAACTCATCACCGCGCCCGTCATCGAGCGCGACCGCGTGTACTTCGCCACCGTCGATGGCACGGTGGCGTCGCTCGACCGTGAAACGGGACGCGAAATCTGGAGCGACCGGAAGAATGCCACCTCGGCGCCGGCGGTGTGGAACGACGAATGTTTCTTCAGCCGCCGCGACGAAATGCGGACCCGCCGCCAAGGCCGGGACGAAGTGCAGCAAACCGAAGTGCTGGCCGCGCGCCCCCTCGCTCCCGCGGCGCCCGTGCGCGAGTATGCCGCCACCCGGCAGGATGCCGATTACCTGGACTACTCGAAACGCGTGAGCACCGGAGCCGAGCGGAAGAGCCAGTCCCTCGACGCCGCCGTCGGATTCGCCGGGCCCAACAAGGGGTCCGCGCCCATAGCCCTCGCCCGCACCAACCTGGGGCAGGCCAGCGTGCACGGCATCTGGGCGTACCAGGGTTCCAAACCGTTCTTCGACCGCGGCCGCCTCTACAGCTCGATGGGCGACACGGTGCGCGCCGTCGACCCTGCCAGCGGCCGCGTGCTGTGGTCCCGCGAGCTGCACCAGCGCGGACGGCGGGGTTTCGAGGACGGGGTCCTGACGCCGCCCTCCATCGCCAACGGCAAGATCTTCGTGGCCAATTCCGCCGGTGACGTCTTTGCGCTCTCCTCCGATAACGGCGACATCCTCTGGACCGCCTCGCTCGGTGAAGCCGTGGCCTTTCAGCCGGCTGTCGCCAACGGCCGCGTGTACATCGGCACCAACCAGGGAAGCCTCTATTGCATGGCCACCGGAGACCCGCGGGACGACGGCTGGTACATGTGGGGTGGTACGGCCGCCCACAACGGGCGCGGTGCCGCAAACCGCCGCGCGACGGCTCGACGCTGACACTCGCACGCGCTCGCCTTTCTCGCTATCCTTGCAGCGAGGTTAATTTTGAACGGTATCGAGCCCGCCTTGAACCTGGCGCTGCTACGCACGTTTTCCGCCCGTCTCTGTGCAGAGCGTCCGGATCGGCTTGCACTGAAGCTCCACCCGCTGTCCGGCGGCCTGGAGGCTCGCTCGGTGGTGCGCGTCGAAGTCACCTTCAGCGACCGCGACCGGCCGCGCGTCTCCTTTGCCGTGAAGTGCATCACCGATTCCCAGGCTCGGGAGATTGCTGCATACCGGATGTTGGCACGGGCGGGAATCGATATCGCGCCGCAGCTTCTCGGGATCGATCGTGCCGGCGGCGATACCACGTACCTGTACCTGGAGTGGATCGATTCGTACTGCCGTTGGCCCTGGACCGACCCGGCCAATGCCGGATCCGTGCTCCGGCAACTGGCTCGCATCCACAACGCCGGATCCGTGGCACTGCCGTCCTGGCTGACGGATTGGGAATACGATACTCAACTTCGCCACTCGGCCGAAAGCACGATCGAGGCATTCGCGAACGCCTCCCGCCACGACGAATTGCGGCATATCCGATGGCGCCGCCGGGCCCTCGACCGTATCGCGAATGCATTGCCTGCCATCCGCCGCCGGCTAATGGCGGGAGCGGTCCTGCTCCACGGCGACGCCCATTCCGGCAACGTCGCCGTACGCAAGCGCGGCGACTCCCTGCAGGCCGTGCTGTTCGATTGGAGCCGCATCCGCATCGGCTCGGCGCTGGAAGATGTGTCGTCCTGGCTTCAATCGCTCGGCTATTGGGAGTGGCAGGCGCGCCGGCGGCATGACACGCTTCTCCAAGCCTACCTCGCCGCTCGCGGGCTGCCTCCGGTCCTCACCGGCGAACTTCGCGAACTGTACTGGCTGGCTGGCGCCTGCAATGCACTGTCGGGCGCGCTGCGTTACCACCTCTCATTCGTAAACGAGCGTTGCCCGGCTCCCGTCCGGGCGGAGCACGCCCGCGCAGCGCGCGATTGGCTTCGCATCGTCCGCCGCGCCGATGCCTGCTGGCATTGCTAAAATTCCAACCCGGCCAGATGCGTGCGGTCGTCGAAGCCGACAATCGACGCCTTTTCGCCGGACCACAGCACCTCGGTAACGCTCGCGTTGCCCGGGCGAAACGCCCTCCAGCGGGCGGCGCTCAGGCCTGCGGCCGCCCCCAGCAATTGGCCGATCACGCCGGCGTGCGTGACCACCAGCACCCGTTCGCCCTGATGCAGGGCCGCGACGGATCCGATCGCGTCGAGCACCCGCCTTCGGAATTCGACGTAACTCTCCCCTCCGGGCCAGCGGAAGCTTTCGTCGGATTCGGACAGATTGCGCGTCCACAACTCCGGGTAACGCGATTCCACATCGCCGAGCAGTACTCCTTCCAGCGCACCGCAGTGGATTTCGCGAAGCGACGGCGCGAAGGTGATTGCCCTGCCCAGCCTCGCGGAAATTGCGCGCGCCGTCTCCGCCGCCCTGCGGAGCGGGCTCGAGTAGAGCGCAACCGCCGGATCTCCCGCCAAGGCGAGGGCGAGCGACTCCGCCTCCCTTTTCCCCATCCTCGTCAGCCCAGGGTCGCACCATCCGCACAGGCGCGCGGTCGGTCCGCCGCCGTTGTGTTCCATGTGGGCATGCCGGATGAGAGCCAGGCTTGTCGGCTGCATCTCTCCTTATGATGCAACGCCCGGGAATTCGCCGGCGAAACCCGCGGGGGGCGGCCGGTGTCCAATCGGGTGGGAGGGTATTCCCGATGATTCCGATGCCACCCGATCGCCGCTTCGGTGTGCGGCGGTGGAACACGGTGCCGGTGCTTGTTTCCGTCGCCATCGTGATCCTGCTGGTCGTGCTGCTCGGCCTGTTCTGGACCGCTGCCGCGAGGTAAGCTCGAACTTGAGCTTAAGGCTGCTCTGGTTCGCCGTGGTGCTGGTTCCCTGCGCCGCCTGGGATACCGTGCCCCACCAGAAAATTACGAAAGCCGCCCTGGCCGCGGCGCCCAATGGGATGGTTGCGCGCCTCGGCGCCGAAGCCGGAGCGCTGGAGCGGATCTACTGCCTCTACCCGGACCGATACGTCGAGATGGAGCACTACGGCTTTGTACGCAAAAGCCCAGGGCCGAAAACCGCCGCGGAGATCCGCGCCTACTGCCTGCGCCCGGATGGCGAAGCGATCCACGGCATCACCCGAAACCGTAAATCCGACCTGCAATCGCTCCTGTTTCTGCTGGAGCGAATTTCGCAAAACCTGCGCGCGAATCGCACCGGCGAGGCCGCCCGCTACGCCGGTGTGCTTTCGCATTTCGTGGCGGACAGTCTGAGCCCGCCGCACGCGGTGAGCGCCGAGGGGCTTCTGGAACTGGCCCCCGAACCCGGCGGTCTCAACCTGCATTCTGTGCTGGAGCGTTCCCTGCCCGACTTTGCCATCCGCGCCGTGCCTGCCACCAAGCCGGGATCCCTCCGCAACCTGGCCGCCACGCTTTTGAACGAATGCTACGCCGGGGCGGACCGGAACCGCAAGGACCTGCCCGTGATGCTGCAGGCCGCGGTGGCAGGCGACGAGAAGACGCTCGACGCCTACCGCCTGCGCGCGGGAATGCGCGCGGCCGGGATCCTGGCCCTCGCTTTTGCGTCCCTCTGAGTTACTGGGCTTTGAAGGTGCCGATCAGGCGCCCGACAAAGCCGCTGTCCTTCTTTTGCAGCAGCTCCAGCTCACCCTTGTCGAGAAAAATGCCTTCGCATCCGAAGCACTTGTCCACTTTCACGTCGCCGAACGGGATTTCCTCGAGCGGCATCCCGCATTTCGGGCAGCGCATGCTGTGCAGAGCACGCAGCCGCTCCTTCTCCGCCTTTTCGAGATGAATCTGGCGTTCCTCGGCGAGTTCGCGGCGACGTTCCAGTTCGACGCGTGCAAAATATTCCTCTTCCGGATGGCTGGGCTTAACGGGCATAGGTCACTCCGTAGCATACAACGCAGGCGCGCGCCGCGGAACTTGCCTTGCCCCGTTACCCCGCCACCACTTCCACGCGCGTCGCGATCTCTTCGCGTGGAATCAACGCGGACCAGTAGGCCACGATTTCCCGGACCGGGGGGCGGCCTTCGCCGAAACCCGTCGCGCCGGGGGGGCCGTTCAACACAAGCGGAATCAGTTCCCGCGTGAACCGGTCCACCGCCTTGCGATCGCTGCCGCGGACGCCGATCCGTAGCTGCACTTCCGGCGGATCGGGATTGGGCGGCGCGGCGGACCCGTGGCAGGCGTTGACCCCGAAAAACTCGGTGTAGATTTCGTCGAACCCGAGCCCCAGCCGCGCCAGCCGTTCGCGCACGATGCGGTCGGCCGCCTGCGCTTTTTCGAGTGCCTGCGGCCATGAGTAGACCAGCGTTCCGATCGCCTTCCAACCGCTCGAGTAGCTGATGGAGAGCTTGAGCGAAGGCGGACGCGGCCGCCCGCGAATGCCCGTCACCCGCACCCGTTCCGGCCCCGAGTCCTCCAGCCGTATGCTCGTGAAGTCGGCCACGCAATCCGGAGTGATATAGTTTTCCGGATCGCCGAGTTCGTAGAGCAGTTGCTCTTTCACCGTGTCGCTGTCGACCCGGCCGCCGGCAGCCGGATGCCGGGTCACCGAAAAAGTTCCGTCCGGTTCCGCCTCCACGATCGGGTAGCCGATTCCGGCCATGTTGGGGATCGTCTCCCAGTTCACCTGGCAGTTGCCTCCCGTGCACTGCGCGCCGCATTCGATGATGTGTCCGGCAATGGTGCCGGCGGCGAGCTTGTCGTAATCCTCCGGTCCCCAGCCGTAGCGGTGGATCATCGGCGCGAGCGCGAGTGCCGTGTCGGTGGAACGGCCGGCGATGACTACATCGGCTCCGGTCGAGAGCGCCTGCGCCAGCGGAAACGCGCCGATATACGCATTGGCGCTGAGAATGTTCGGACGGATCGACGAGATCGGCGCGCCCGTATCCATGTCGCGCATCTCGTAGCCCTTCGCCAGAAACTCGTCGATGCGGCCGAACACGTCGTCGCCCAGCACCACCGCTACCTTCAGCCCGGGCGCCAGCCGCACCACTTCGCGCGCGCACGCCACCGGATTGACGCCGCCGGCGTTGGCAATCACTCTGATCTCGCGTTCCCGCAGCTGGCGCGCAAGCCGCGCCACCAGCGGCGGGAAATCGCGCGCGTAGCCCAGCGCCGGATCCGTCAGCTTCTGCTTCTGCAGAATGGACATGGTGATCTCGGCCAGGTAGTCGAGCGCCAGATAGTCCAGCGGCCCTTGTTCGACCAGGTGAACCGGCGCTTCGAGCCAGTCGCCCCAGAATCCCTGTCCGTTGGCGATGCGTATCATGCGAACACCTCTTGAAGGGAGGCCGCGCGCGGCGCGCAGCACTCCAGGGCAAATGCCAGCGTTTCGCGCGATGCGGCGGGCGGAATCACCGCGTCGCAGTGGCCGCGCGCGGCGGCGTACCTGGCATCCAGCCAGCGCTCGTAGTCGGCGCGCGTCCGTTCCACGGCCTCGCGCACTTCTTCCGGAAGCGGCCCGCCTTTGTGCTTCTCGAGTTCGCCGGAATACAAAGCCACCACGGCCGAATCGCCCTCCATCACGCCGATCCGCGCCGTCGGCCAGCTAAACGTGAAGTAGGGATCGAAACCCTGCCCCGCCATCGCGTAATAGCCTGCCCCGCTCGCGTGATTCAGCGTCAGCACCAGTTTCGGAACTGTCGCGCAGGACATGGTCTCAACCATTTCCGCGCCCGCCCGGATGATGCCGTCGCGTTCCGCCTCCGGACCCACCATGAACCCCGAAACGTCCTGCAAATAGATCAGCGGCCGGCCCAGACGCTCGGCCGTTTCGACGAAGTACGCCACCTTGCGCGCCGATTCCGTGTACACGATACCGCCGATGCGCGGGCGGCCCTCGGCCCGCAGAAACCCCCGGCGGTTGGCGATGATCGCCACCGGACGGCCATTCAGCCGCGAATCGGCGCACAGCATCTCGGGCGCGTACTCGGGCTGGAATTCGGAGTAGTCGCCCGCGTCGAAAATGCGGAACAGCACCTCTTCGATGTCGTACGGCAGGCGGTGGTCGGCCGGAAGCACCCCATCGAGCCCCGCCGGATCCCGTTCCGGATCGCGAGCCGGGTAAGGCGCCGCGGCCGGCAGCGGAAGATCGCGAAAACGCTGCCGGATCCGGAGCAGGCAGTCGCCATCGTCGGCAGCCATGTAGTGCGCAACTCCACTCGACGCCGTGTGCAGCCGCGCGCCGCCCAGCGGTTCGGCGTCGATCACCTGCCCGGTAGCGCCTTTCACCAGGTTCGGTCCTCCCAGCCCCATGAAGCTGGTTCCTTCCACCATGAAAATGACGTCGCTGAGCGCCGGCAGGTACGCGCCTCCCGCGATGCACGGCCCCATCACCGCGGCAATCTGCGGAATACGCAGTTTCCGGCGCATCAGGGAGTTGTAGTAGAAGATGCGGCCCGCGCCGTATTGGCCGGGAAAAATGCCGTCCTGGTAAGGGAGGTTGACTCCCGCCGAGTCCACCAGGTACACGATCGGCAGCCGGTTGCGCATCGCCGCTTCCTGCGCGCGCAGAATCTTGGTGATGGTTTCCGGCCACCAGGATCCCGCCTTCACGGTTGCATCGTTGGCCACCACCACCGCCGGCCGGCCTTCGATACGGCCCAGCCCGGTGACGACCCCCGCCGCCGGCGCCTGCCCGTCGTACCGGTCGTAAGCGATCAACAGCCCGAGTTCCAGGAACGGACTCGCCGGATCCAGAAGCCCGGCGATGCGCTCCCGCGCCGTCATCTTCCCCGCCCGGTGCTGGCGGTCGATGCGCGCCGCGCCTCCCCCTTCGCGCAGGCGGTCTTCGAGTTTCGCAAGCTGCTCGACAAGTAGGCGCATGTGCGCCTGGCGCGCGGGATCCACGTTATTTCAGCTTTGAAAAATCGGTGGGGTCCATGTACACGGATTCGACTTTTTGCACGATTTTGCCGTTGGCTTCCGAAGCGGCGGCAACCTTTTGCCATTCCGGATCGGCGCGGAAGGCGGCCCAGTTCTTTTTGGCCTCTTCCAGGCTGGGGTGCGCCAGTATGTAAATCAACGTCGTCTTGGACCGCTCGTCCTGCGGAACCCAGTATCCGATGCTCTCCATCCCGTGCCGGTTGAAGATCGCGATCGTGTGGTCGCGAAAACGGGCTTTCAAATTGTCCAGCTTGCCTTCGAAACAGGTGTAGGTGCGGAGCTCGTAAACGCGGCCCTGGGCGGCGGCAACTCCGGCGACGGCGGCCAGGGCGGCGAACAGCAGCAGTATTCTGCGGGTCATATCTCGATAGTGTACAGTGCCGCGGCCGCCTGCGCTCACGCCTCGGAATCGTGATGGCCCGAGTGGTGCGCCACTTCGTGCTCGGAAATCAACTGCCGGATGATGCCTTCCAGCTCTTCCACGCGCCGCGCCAGGTCTTCAATGGCCTGCCCCTCCGGATCCGGCAGCCGGCCATGCTCGAGCGGGCCGCCTTCCGGACGGATGCGCACCACGCGCCCGGGAATTCCGACAACGGTTGAATTGTCCGGCACGTTGCGCACCACCACCGAACCCGCGCCGATCTTCACGTTGTCGCCGATGCGAATATTCCCCAGCACCTTGCCGCCGGTCCCCACCACCACGTTGTTGCCCAGCGTGGGGTGGCGCTTGCCGCGCTCGTTCCCCGTGCCCCCCAAAGTCACGCCCTGGTAAAGGAGCACGTCGTCGCCGATTTCGGTGGTCTCGCCGATCACCACGCCCGATCCGTGGTCGATGAAAAAGCGCCGCCCGATCGTGGCGCCCGGGTGAATTTCGATGCCCGTGAAAAAACGGCTGAGCTGCGATAGAAATCGCGGCACAATCGGAACGCCCCAGCCGTAGAGCTTATGCGCCACGCGGTGCGCCAGAATCGCGTGCAGGCCCGGATAGCACAGGAAAATTTCGAGGATGCTCTTGGCCGCCGGGTCTTCCCGGAATATCGTGTCGACCTGTTCGCGAATCTCTCGAAACATGACGCGCCGGCGCGCAGCGGACCCTTGAACTTAGTGCGCGCCGCCCTCTTCGGCTGCCATCACGGGCGGCCGGGCTCCCTCCGGCACGGGGGCCAGCATGTCTTCTTTTCTCTTCACCAGTGTCGAGGTGTTGAAACTGGCGGCTTCAAACCCGTGTCCGTGCGTGATCGCGTCGGTGGGGCAGGCCTCGACACAATACCCGCAAAAAATGCAGCGGTTGTAATCGATGCTATAAACGCTGGCGTACCGCTCGCCTCCCGAAATGCGGACCTGGTCCGTATTCTCCGCCGCCTCGATGTAAATGCAGTTGGCCGGACAGGCCGCGGCGCAGAGAAAACAGGCCACGCACTTTTCCATGCCGTTCTCGTCGCGCTGCAGAACGTGAACCCCGCGAAACCGCTCCTCGAACTTGGGAGGCTCGTCGGGATAGTTGTCCGTCACCGTGGGCGAGAGCATCTCTCTGAAGGTGACGCTCATGCCTTTGGCTATGGCTGCGGCGGTGCCGATAATGCTGAATTTCTCTGCCATTCGAGTTCTCTTTCAGTGTAGCGGATATGCGGCGAAAGGCCGAAACCGTGTACCGCGCAATCCGCTCACCGCGGCGCGGCGCTCCACTCCACAATCACCACCGACCACTCGCGGCCTTCGTTCCGCAGCACCAGGCGGGCGAAGTTATTGGTCCGGTTCGGGGCCTCCAGCACTACCAGTTCGCCGGCGCGCGCTTCGTCTACGCGGAAACGGGTGGCGTTCCAGCCGTTCCGCGCTGCGGCCGCCTCCCTCACACCGTTCTTCGTCCGGTCGGCCGTGTAGACCACCAGCCCGCCCTGGTCGAACTCCGCCGGCATCGCCCGAAACGTGAGCGGAACGCCCGGCAGCGCCCCGGTCAGGGAACCGGCACTCGTCCCCGCGCCATCGATCTCCACCACGCCGCGCTTGCCCAGCAGCCCCGTCCAGATCAGCCGTCCGGTTCGCGCCGCAATCGAAGGCGCGGGAGCGGGTGCGGGAGCGGGCGGATGACCCGCCGGAGGCGCGAACAGCGCGCCCGTCAAAACCGGGGACGCGGGCGCGGAAAAGCCGGCGGTTGGCGGGGCCGGCAGCACCAGCGGCGGCGCGGCGGTTGCCGTGACCGGCCGCGGCAGCGCCGGCAGGCTGCGCAGAGGCTTGCGGACGGCGGGAACGGGAGCGGGCTCCTCCACCTCCGGCTTTCGCACGGCCTCCACGGCCTTTTCCAGCCGCCACGACGCGGCGGGCGGCAGATCGTCCGCCAAGGCCTCTGTCGCTCCAGCCGAAGGCTCCGCGGTTCCCGCCGGTTCCGGCGTGAGACCCCACAATTCCACCCGGTCCTCCGTGGCCGGCGTGCCCTCCTTGCCCGACTTGACAGTCAGGCGCACGATGACATGACTGGTGCGATACGCGTAGACAACAGAGCTGGACCGAAGCCGCTCTTCATCCATCGGAATGCTGGTTGCCGTCTCGCCGTCCTGGATTTCGAGAACTCCGGATGGGGCGGCCAGCACCGCTGGCGAGTGCCGGTCCCAGCCGATGCGGACCTGCCCCGACGGCAAGGCATACGCCTGTAGCGCCAGCCTGGACGGCCCCGCACGAAAATACACGATCGCCAGAGCTACCAGAACCGCCACGGCAACCATGGCCGCGACCCAGGGCCAGCGCGCCTTCCCGCGCGTATTGCGGACCTGCGGGGCTGCCTCGCCGCGAATGGCCTCCCGTGCGGGCGGCACTTCCGCGGTAGGCGCGGGTATCGTCTCCCGCCCCGGCTGCCGGACCGGCTCGAGATCGAACAACCGCGGCGACTCCGGCGAGATCTTCCCCGACGCGTCCCGCACGAAAAATGCTGCCGTCGCGCGCCCCAGCGGGGTCGGCAGCAGGATCAAGGCAACGCTTTCCGTCCCGTCGAAATATTCGGTGAACATTCTCCGGTCGTGCGCATCCAGGTCCGCGCCGCCGCGTGTGTGCGCGCGAAACCAGCCCACCGTTTCAAGTCCGGGAGGGGGCTGCAAGCCGGCAAAGGCCTCGCCATCCTGTTCCGAGAGAATGAATCGCGGTCCCGATGCGTGTTCGCACCCAGCCTCCGCCTGCGCCAGCACGGTGATGCACCCCGGCTCGCGGAGACCGAACAGAACGCCGCCGCTCTCCAGCCCTCCGTGCGAACAGGCATTGACCCCGTCCACCGTCAGCCGCCGCAACTCTTCGAGCACACTCGCGGTGTAACGGACGGCAGGACCGCCGTCACCGGCCACGTCGGTCTGCTCGATTCCGGAAGGCGGCGCCAGCATACGTTCGACAGTTCAGTTTATTTCGTCGCTCCCATTTTCGGTCCGCCGGCCCCTTGTCGTTGGTTCGGTTTAGCACAGCCGCCGGAGCCGCGGTTGCGCTATAAGCGAATCCATGCGCCCCTTGCACACGATCTGCGTTCTCTTCTGGTTAGCGGGAAGTCTCGCCGCACAGCCGGTGGCGCAAACGCCGGGACCGCCGGACGTGGCGATCCAGGTCGTGGGCGGAGATGGGGCCATCAACAGCATCCGGCTGCGGCGGGGCCACGACCCGTCCGTTCGCGTGGTCACCAGTTCGGGCGAGCCTATCGCCGGTGCGATGGTGAACTTTATCCTCCCCGCCGCCGGGCCGAGCGGAATTTTCGCCGGCAGCGGTCTCAGCATCACGGTGCCGACCGACTCTCGTGGCGTCGCCGTCGGCCGGGGAATGCGGCCCAACGGCCTCCCGGGCCAGTTCCGGATCCGAGTGACCACGACGGTACGCGGATCGCCGGCATCCGCAACCATCGGCCAGACCAATGCCGAACCTGTGGTCAAGTCGGGCCACACGAAACTGTACGTGATTCTCGGCGCGGTTGCAGGTGCGGCGATCGGCGGCATCGCGCTCGCTGCCGGCGGGTCGGAGTCCGGCGGCGGAACCACCGGCGGAACCGCGGCGTCCGGTTCCATCCTCTCCGGAGCGCCCACCATTGGACCACCGCGGTGACAGGCTCTCGCATATGAGACCGCTGTTCATCCTCTGCCTGATCGCCGCAAGCGTGCCGGCAACCTTGTGGGGCAAGCCGAACATCACCACTACCTCGCTGCCAAACGGAGTCGTTGGCGTCTCTTATTCGGCGTCGTTACAGGCCAACGGCGGACCGACTCCCATCACGTGGGCGATTGAGGCCGGCGAGTTGCCCGCAGGACTCTCGTTGAGCAGCGCGGGCAACATCTCGGGGACACCTACAGCCACCGGCAGTTCCGCATTCACTGTCCGCGCCACGGACTCCGGCGGAGGCTTTGACACCGTCAACCTGCAAATCTCCATTAATCCGGCCATCGTGATCGGAGCTGTCAGCCTTCCCCCTGCCACATTGAATCAGCCCTACTCCCAGGCACTGTCCGCCACCGGCGGCATGCCGCCTTTCGAGTGGTCCATCGCCTCAGGCTCGCTGCCTCCCGGAATGAACCTGTCGCCAAATGGAACGATTTCGGGAACGCCGTCCATGGTCGGCACGTTCTCCTTCGACGCAAGAGTCACGGACTCGGTCCAGACTTCCGCCACGGTGCCGCTCCAGTTATCGGTGGTTACGCCCCTCGTCGTTGCGACCTCCGCGCTACCCGCCGGCATGGTCGCGGTTCCCTATAGTCAAACGCTCGGCGCCACCGGCGGAACGGGCGGATACTCCTGGTCCATCGCCTCCGGTTCGCTGCCTGCCGGATTGTCGCTGTCCGCGGTGGGACAATCGGCGGCACACCCACGGCTTTCGGGCACCGCCGGCTTTCACCGTCCAGGTGACCGATAGCGCCAACACCACCGCCACGCAGCCATTGAGCATTGCGGTCGCGCCGGCGACCCTGAGCGTTTCGACGACATCCCTGGCCGGCGGCACTGTGGGCGCTTCCTACTCGCAGGGCTTGTCCGCGAGTGGTGGCACCGGCAGCTACACCTGGTCCGATCTCGTCGGGTTCATTGCCCGCCGGATTGTCGCTAGCGGGTGGGACAATTGGCGGCACCCCGACCGCCCCCGGCACCGCCAGCTTCACCGTCCAGGTCACCGACAGCGCGAACACCACCGCCACGCAGCCATTGAGCATTGCGGTCGCGCCGGCGCCCCTGAGCGTCTCCACGACATCCCTGCCCGGCGGCACTGTGGGCACTTCCTACTCGCAGGGCTTGTCCGCGAGTGGTGGCACCGGCAGCTACACCTGGTCCGTCTCGTCGGGGTCATTGCCTGCCGGATTGTCGCTAGCGGGTGGGACCATTGGCGGCACCCCTACCGCCTCGGGCACCGCCAGCTTCACGGTCCAGGTCACCGATAGCGCCAACACCACCGCCACGCAGCCATTGAGCATTGCGGTCGCGCCGGCAGCCCTGAGCGTTTCGACGACATCCCTGGCCGGCGGCACTGTGGGCACTCCCTACTCGCAGGGCTTGTCCGCGAGTGGTGGCACCGGCAGCTACACCTGGTCCATCTCGTCGGGTTCATTGCCCGCCGGATTGTCGCTAGCGGGTGGGACAATTGGCGGCACCCCGACCGCCCCCGGCACTGCCAGCTTCACCGTCCAGGTCACCGACAGCGCGAACACCACCGCCACGCAGCCATTGAGCATTGCGGTCGCGCCGGCGCCCTGAGCGTTTCCACGACATCCCTGCCCGGCGGCACGGTGGGCACGCCCTACTCGCAGGGCTTGTCCGCGAGTGGTGGCACCGGCAGCTACACCTGGTCCATCTCGTCGGGTTCATTGCCCGCCGGATTGTCGCTAGCGGGTGGGACCATTGGCGGCACCCCGACCGCCCCCGGCACCGCCAGCTTCACCGTCCAGGTCACCGACAGCGCCAACACCACCGCCACGCAGCCATTGAGCATTGCGGTCGCGCCGGCGACCCTGAGCGTTTCGACGACATCCCTGGCCGGCGGCACTGTGGGCACGCCCTACTCGCAGGGCTTGTCCGCGAGTGGTGGCACCGGCAGCTACACTTGGTCCGTCTCGTCGGGGTCATTGCCTGCCGGATTGTCGCTAGCGGGTGGGACGATTGGCGGCACCCCGACCGCCCCCGGCACCGCCAGCTTCACCGTCCAGGTCACCGACAGCGCCAACACCACCGCCACGCAGCCATTGAGCATTGCGGTCGCCCCGGCGACCCTGAGCGTCTCCACGACATCCCTGCCCGGCGGCACTGTGGGCACGCCCTACTCGCAGGGCTTGTCCGCGAGTGGTGGCACCGGCAGCTACACTTGGTCCGTCTCGTCGGGGTCATTGCCTGCCGGATTGTCGCTAGCGGGTGGGACGATTGGCGGCACCCCGACCGCCCCCGGCACCGCCAGCTTCACCGTCCAGGTCACCGACAGCGCGAACACCACCGCCACGCAGCCATTGAGCATTGCGGTCGCGCCGGCGCCCCTGAGCGTTTCGACGACATCCCTGGCCGGCGGCACTGTGGGCACTCCCTACTCGCAGGGCTTGTCCGCGAGTGGTGGCACCGGCAGCTACACTTGGTCCGTCTCGTCGGGGTCATTGCCTGCCGGATTGTCGCTAGCGGGTGGGACCATTGGCGGCACCCCGACCGCCCCCGGCACTGCCAGCTTCACCGTCCAGGTCACCGACAGCGCCAACACCACCGCCACGCAGCCATTGAGCATTGCGGTCGCGCCGGCGCCCCTGAACGTCTCCACGACATCCCTGCCCGGCGGCACTGTGGGCACGCCCTACTCGCAGGGCTTGTCCGCGAGTGGTGGCACCGGCAGCTACACCTGGTCCGATCTCGTCGGGGTCATTGCCCGCCGGATTGTCGCTAGCGGGTGGGACCATTGGCGGCACCCCGACCGCCCCCGGCACCGCCAGCTTCACCGTCCAGGTCACCGACAGCGCCAACACCACCGCCACGCAGCCATTGAGCATTGCGGTCGCGCCGGCGGCCCTGAGCGTCTCCACGACATCCCTGCCCGGCGGCACTGTGGGCACGCCCTACTCGCAGGGCTTGTCCGCGAGTGGTGGCACCGGCAGCCAGCGCCAACACCACTCGCCACGCAGCCATTGAGCATTGCGGTCGCCCCGGCGACCCTCGAGCGTCTCCACGACATCCCTGCCCGGCGGCACTGTGGGCACTGCCTACTCGCAGGGCTCTGTCCGCGAGTGGGTGGCACCGGCACTACACCTGGTCGATCTCGTCGGGTTCATTGCCCGCCGGATTGTCGCTAGCGGGTGGAACCATTGGCGGCACCCCGACCGCCCCCGGCACTGCCAGCTTTACGGTCCAGGTCACCGACAGCGCGAACACCACCGCCACGCAGCCATTGAGCATTGCGGTCGCGCCGGCGCCCCTGAGCGTCTCCACGACATCCCTGGCCGGCGGCACTGTGGGCACGCCCTACTCGCAGGGCTTGTCCGCGAGTGGTGGCACCGGCAGCTACACCTGGTCCGTCTGCGTCGGGCTCGTCTGCCCGCCGGGTTCTCGCTAGCGGCTGGGACCATTGGCGGCACCCCTACCGCCCCCGGCACCGCCAGCTTCACCGTCCAGGTCACCGACAGCGCCAACACCACCGCCACCCAGCCATTGAGCATTGCGGTCGCGCCGGCAGCCCTGAACATCAGCACCTCATCCCTACCCGGCGGCACGGTAGGCGCTTCCTACTCGCAGGGCTTGTCCGCGAGTGGCGGCACCGGCAGCTACACCTGGTCCGTCAGCACGGGCAGTCTTCCCGCAGGGCTCTCCCTGGCGACCACCGGAACCATCAGCGGTACCCCTACCGCCTCCGGCACCGCCAGCTTCACCGTCCAGGTCACCGACAGCGCCAACACCTCCACCACCAAGCCCCTGAGCATCGCCGTCGCCCCGGCGGCCCTCAACATCACGACCTCATCCTTACCCGGCGGCACTGTGGGCACGCCCTACTCGCAGGGCCTTTCCGCGAGTGGTGGCACCGGCAGCTACACCTGGTCCGTCTCGTCGGGGTCATTGCCTGCCGGGCTCTCGCTAGCGGGTGGGACTATTGGCGGCACCCCGACCGCCCCCGGCACCGCCAGCTTTACCGTCCAGGTCACCGACAGCGCCAACACCTCCACCACCAAGCCCCTGAGCATCGCCGTCGCCCCGGCGGCCCTGAACATCACTACCTCATCCTTACCCGGCGGCACTGTAGGCGCTCCCTACTCGCAGGGTCTTTCCGCAACTGGTGGCACCGGCAGCTACACTTGGTCCGTCTCGTCGGGGTCATTGCCTGCCGGATTGTCGCTAGCGGGTGGGACAATTGGCGGCACCCCGACCGCCCCCGGCACCGCCAGCTTCACCGTCCAGGTCACCGACAGCGCCAACACCACCGCCACGCAGCCATTGAGCATTGCGGTGGCCCCGGCGGCCCTGAACATCAGCACATCATCCCTACCCGGCGGCACTGTGGGCACGCCCTACTCGCAGGGCTTGTCCGCGAGTGGTGGCACCGGCAGCTACACCTGGTCCGTCACATCGGGGTCTTGCCCGCCGGGCTCTCGCTAGCGGCTCGGAACCATTGGCGGTACCCCGACCGCCCCCGGCACCGCCAGCTTCACCGTCCAGGTCACCGACAGCGCCAACACCTCCACCACCAAGCCCCTGAGCATCGCAGTCGCCCCGGCGGCCCTGAACATCAGCACATCATCCTTACCCGGCGGCACGGTAGGCGCTTCCTACTCGCAGGGCTTGTCCGCAACCGGCGGAACCGGCGGCTACACCTGGTCCGTCAGCACGGGCAGTCTTCCTGCAGGGCTCTCCCTCGCGACCACCGGAACTATCAGCGGTACCCCGACCGCCCCCGGCACCGCCAGCTTCACCGTCCAGGTCACCGACAGCGCCAACACCTCCACCACCAAGCCCCTAAGCATCGCCGTCGCCCCGGCGGCCCTCAACATCACGACCTCATCCTTACCCGGCGGCACCGTAGGCGCTTCCTACTCGCAGGGCTTGTCCGCAACCGGCGGAACCGGCGGCTACACCTGGTCCGTCAGCACGGGCAGTCTTCCCGCCGGGCTCTCCCTGTCCGCTACCGGAACTATCGGCGGTACCCCGACCGCCCCCGGCACCGCCAGCTTCACCGTCAAGGTCACCGACAGCGCCAACACCTCCACCACCAAGCCCCTGAGCATCGCCGTCGCCCCGGCAGGCCCTGAACATCAGTACCTCATCCTTACCCGGCGGCACCGTAGGCGCTTCCTACTCGCAGGGCCTCTCCGCAACCGGCGGAACCGGCGGCTACACCTGGTCCGTCAGCACCGGCAGCCTTCCCACCGGACTCTCCCTGTCCGCTACCGGCACCATCAGCGGAACACCGACCGCCCCCGGCACCGCCAGCTTCATCGTCAAGGTCACCGACAGCGCCAACACCTCCACCACCAAGCCCCTGAGCATCGCAGTCGCCCCGGCGGCCCTCAACATCAGACCTCATCCCTACCCGGCGGCACCGTAGGCGCTTCCTACTCGCAGGGCTTGTCCGCAACCGGCGGCACCGGCGGCTACACCTGGTCCGTCAGCACGGGCAGTCTTCCCACCGGACTCTCCCTGTCCGCTACCGGCACCATCAGCGGAACCCCGACCGCCCCCGGCACCGCCAGCTTCACCGTCCAGGTCACCGACAGCGCCAACACCTCCACCACCAAGCCCCTGAGCATCGCCGTCGCCCCGGCAGGCCTGAACATCAGCACATCATCCTTACCCGGCGGCACCGTAGGCGCTTCCTACTCGCAGGGCCTCTCCGCAACCGGCGGCACCGGCGGCTACACCTGGTCGATCTCGTCCGGTTCGCTGCCCGCCGGGTTATCGCTAGCGGGTGGGACGATTGGCGGTACGCCGACCGCCCCCGGCACCGCCAGCTTCACCGTCAAGGTCACCGACAGCGCCAACACCTCCACCACCAAGCCCCTGAGCATCGCCGTCGCCCCGGCAGGCCTGAACATCAGCACATCATCCCTACCCGGCGGCACCGTAGGCGCTTCCTACTCGCAGGGCTTGTCCGCAACCGGCGGAACCGGCGGCTACACCTGGTCCGTCAGCACGGGCAGTCTTCCCGCAGGGCTCTCCCTGCGACCACCGGAACTATCAGCGGTACCCCGACCGCCCCCGGCACCGCCAGCTTCACCGTCCAGGTCACCGATAGCGCCAACACCTCCACCACCAAGCCCCTAAGCATCGCAGTCGCCCCGGCGGCCCTCAACATCACGACCTCATCCCTACCCGGCGGCACCGTAGGCGCTTCCTACTCGCAGGGCTTCTCCGCAACCGGCGGAACCGGCGGCTACGCCTGGTCGATCGCCTCCGGTTCCCTGCCCGCCGGACTATCGCTGTCCCCCACCGGTGGAACCATCGGCGGAACCCCCTCGGAGCCCGGCACCGCCAACTTCACCGTCCAGTTGACCGACAGCGCCAACACCTCCACCACCAAGCCCCTGAGCATCGTCATCGCCCCGCAGGCCCTCAACATCACCACGTTGTCCCTGCCCGGCGGCGTCGTGGGCGTTTCCTATTCCCAAGGCTTATCCGCCATCGGCGGCATTGGCGGCTACACCTGGTCCACCCTCTCCGGATTCCTGCCCGCCGGACTGTCGCTGTCCGCCGCCGGCACTATCGGCGGAACCCCCTCGGCTCCCGGCACGAGCAACTTCACCGTCCAGGTGACCGACAGCGCCAACGCGTCCGCCAGCAAACTCCTGAGCATCACCGTAAACCCACCCGGTTTGAGCATCACTGCCGCCGCGCCGCCCCCCGGTACCGTGGGCGTCGCCTACCAGCAAACGCTATCGGCTACGGGCGGAACCGGCCCATATACGTGGTCGGTTACTACGGGGAGCCTCCCGGCGGGTCTGTCGCTTGCATCGAACGGCGCGATCACCGGAACACCCACCACTCCCGGCGCGTCCACCTTCACCGCACAAGTGACCGACAGCGCGAACGCCACCGCCACCCAAGCCCTCAGCATCACCATCAATCCGCCCGCGCTGACCGTTGCCACCGGTGCTCTTCCCGGCGGCACGGTCGGTGTCGCCTACCAGCAGGCGCTGTCCGCCACCGGCGGCACCGGCGGATTCTCGTGGTCGGCCATCAGCGGCGCTCTGCCAGCCGGATTGTCCTTGGGAACCGATGGAACCATCGGCGGAACGCCCACCGCGACCGGCGCTTCGGCGTTCACGGTGCAGGTAACGGACAGCTCCAGCGCCACGGCAACCAAGGCCCTCAGCATTACCATTTCGCCCGCCTTGCCGCCCCTCCAGATCACCACCACCTCCCTGCCCATCGCTACCCTGGGCTCGGCATATTCGCAGTCCCTTACAGCCAGCGGCGGCACCGGCGCCTACTCCTGGTCGGTTACTTCCGGGTCGCTGCCCGGAGGATTGTCGCTGACCGTCAAGGGGCAGGTTTCCGGAACGCCGGCACAGCCGGGAACCAGCAATTTCACCGTCGCCGTCAGCGATGGCAACAGCAACAGCACCCGTCCGCTGACCCTCACCGTTTCGGCTCCGTTCTCCATCTCCACGAGTCCCCTTCCGGCCGGAACCGTCGGCGTTACCTACCGGGCAACGTTGACCGCGAACGGCACCGCGCCATACACCTGGACGCTGGCGTCCGGACAATTGCCCGACGGCCTCACGTTGAATACGCTGAGCGGCGTCATCCTGGGAACCCCCACGCGCGCCGGCACCTTCGCTTTCAAAGTCCAGGCCACTGACAGCACACTGGCCACCGCCCAGGCCGACTTGACCATCACCATCCGAACTCCGCTCGCGATTACCACCGCATCCATTCTGTCTACCGGTTCGGCAGGCGCCGCCTATGTCCAGGCGTTCACCGCCAGCGGAGGATCGACCCCTTATAGCTGGTCGGCTACGGGCACCCTCCCGGCCGGCCTGAATTTCTCCGCTACCGGACGTCTGACCGGCACGCCCACCCAGGTGGGCAGCTTCCCGATCACCGTCCAGGTGACCGACGCCGCCTCGGCAAAGGCGAGCGCGGAGTACGTCGTCCAGATCGTCAGCGGCCTGGCCATCGCCACGCCCCCCGTGCTTCCGGCCGCCACCAGCGGTGTGCCCTACAGTTTCACCCTCCAGCCCGCGGGCGGAACCGCACCCTACCAGTGGATCGTGACCTCGGGCTCCCTTCCGAGCGGCCTCACCTTCACCAGCGCCGGACTGATCGGCGGGACCCCGGCCTCCTCCGGAACCTTCAATTTCTCCGTGAACCTGACGGATGGCAACTCCAACACCGCGCAAAAGGCCTTCACCCTGACGGTGGCCGGTCCCCTGTCGATCGCATCCACAACATTGCCGCCAGGCTTCACCGGCGCGCCCTATTCGCAGACTCTGTCGGCCAGCGGAGGAACACAGCCGTATACCTGGTCCGTTTCCGCCGGATCGCTACCGCCCGGTCTGATTCTGGAAGCGCCCACCGGGGTGCTGACGGGCACCCCAACCGCCGCGGGCAATTTCCAGTTCACCGTGAGCCTGACGGATGCGAATTCCATCTCGACTCAGAAGCAGTTCACGCTTTCCATCGCTGCGGGACTCAGCATTTCGACACCCGCCCAGTTGCCCTCCGCGACCGCCGGTTCGGCATACCGCGCCGACTTGTCGGCATCCGGAGGCAATGCGCCGTATTCCTTCAGCCTGGTTCAAGGAAACCTGCCCGCCGGCCTTTCGCTCAACGGCGCGGCCGGAACCATCGACGGCACGCCCACCGAGGCGGGCACGTTCAATTTCACGGTCCAGGCCGCGGATGCCTCCAACCTGACCGCCACCCGGGCCCTGACGCTCACCGTAGGCCTGCCCGACCTGCCCGCCATCTCGATCACGGGCGTTTCCGGCTCCTTGCAGCCATTGCAGCAGCCGCTGGTCGATGTCGTCCTGGCGCGCCCCTATCCCGTGCCGGTCACCGGCACCCTGAACCTGGCTTTCACCCCCTCGGGATCCAACCCGGCGGACGATCCCGCCGTGCAATTTTCCACCGGAGGGCGCTCGGCCACCTTTACCATTCCCGCCAATGCCACTCACGCCACGTTCGGCGCGCCGTCGTTCGGCATACAGGCCGGAAGCTCGATGGGTTCGATTGCGGTCTCCCTGGTTTCGTTGAGTGCCGCCGGGATCTCTCCCCCGTGCCAGGCGGAGTCGCCCAGACCGCCTCCGTGCCCGCCGGCCCGCCGGTGATCCGCAGCCTGACACTCACCCGCACCTCCGGCGGGATTCAACTGGACCTCGTCGGTCTGAGCCCCACTGTGAGTTGACCGAGGCGCGGGTTACATTCCAGCCCGCGTCCGGAACCACGATTCAAAACCAGAGCGTCCTGGTGCCGGTTGGCGACGTCGCCAAGGCATGGTTCCAGGACGCGCAATCGGCGCCGTTCGGCAGTCAGTTTACCCTGACCCTGCCCTTTACGTTCCAGGGCAGCGTCTCCATCAGTTCGGTGTCCGTGGTTCTGGTGAACGGCAGCGGACAATCGCAGGCGATGTCGGTCAATTACTAAGTGGCGGACAGATCGTCGCTCGGCGGCTTGTTTCCCGCGATCGTTGCATCGCTATCCCGCGTGAAGGCGCTCAGCCCGGATCTGGCCGGGCACACCTCACAACTGCGGGTTCTGATAGACGATAATGTTGCCGTGCCGTTAAAGCGAAAAACGGGAAAAGATGCGGGCAACCGCTTCGGCTCAGCAAGGCGCGGCTTGACGAGTTGCTCGAGGAAGCCTTAGTGGATGCCTACGGCGAGTCGGAACAAGTGACCGGCTTCTATACGATGATGGAGAACGACCTTCGATTGCCTTTCGAGACGGAGATTCTCGGCGTGACTGTGCTCGTGGAACGAATCGATATCACCGAAGACGACCAACTCGTCGCGGTGTGCAGGAGAGATAAAACCAAGCAACGGATCTCGCTCTCGGAACTGCCATTGCCTGCGCCGCTTCCGGAAGGCGCCGAGTGGATCGTTGCGTATCGATACTGGCGAACCGGCAAAATGCGATGAGCATCGAAACCTTCGGCGCGGTAGTTCCGAACCGCCCGGCGGAGCAGGTGGATCAGCTTATCCAGCAGTACCATTGCATCCATCGCGGCCGCGGGCACAAGATGACGCGCGTCTACCCGGGCGTGGCCGAAGGCCTTGCGGCGCTGGACGGGCGCAAGACTGCGGCCACCACCAAGGGCACGCCGACCACGCGCGCGGTGCTCGAGATGTTCGGGCTGATCGGCCACTTCGAGCACGTGCAGGGCACCGACGGCATTCCGTACAAGCCCGCGCCCGACGTGCTGCTGGGGGCCATGAACGCGATGGGCGCGAGCCGCGAGGAGTGCCTGATGGTAGGGGACTCGGCCGCCGACATGGAAGCGGGCAAGCGCGCCGGCATGAAGACGTGCGCCGTCCGCTACGGCTACGGCCACGAGGAACTGGATCGACGATCTGCGCGAACTCAGCCGCGGAACGGCGGTCGCAACAAGCGGTTTGTCGTGTGGCCATTCCAGCGGATCAATCCGACACCGTCCCCTTCTCACCGTTCCGCGTTTTCCGACCAAGTGGCGCGAAAGCCAGTTTCCGGTAAGGCTACCATTCCCGTGGCCGCGGGCCGCCAAGCCACTCATTGCGTTAGACGGCCAAGTGACAAACGGGCCATTCTACGATAACCCACCTTTCGGGATGTTCGTCAATGCTAATGCGGACTGCTATCGACGATCCTGAATCAGGAGACGCCAACGGTCGGCATGGCTTCGCAGGCGCGCTCGTTCACCAATTGTGACATTCGGAATCCCAGCGTTCCGGTATGGCGGCCGAGTTTCCGCCTTTCCCATCTCGCGGGCGGCTTCTTTGCCATGCTGCTGACACGGCGGTCTGGTTAGCTTCGAAGACTTAGAACTGAGTTGGGCAGAAGAACGTCGTCAAGGCGCGCATGTCTGTCATGAACCCAGCGGGAGTGTATCGTTCAGAAACAGGGGGTACGGCGTCACGCGGGGATAGCGGGACGACTGGCGCGATTCAATTCGGGGTGGGGAGCGCTTTTCATGTGGTCGACGACGAGCACGCTGACGGCGTCTTTAGCCGATTGCAGCCTGAAGCCCATCTGTTTTTGTATGGCGGGGAAGATATCCGGCGGCCGAAATTCCGGCAGGTCGGCTCCGGGTCGCGGCGGATAGGGCTCGAAGTAAGCGAAGTAGCTGAAACGGTCGGTCAGGCCGGTCTTGTCGATAACCGGTTTGCCGAGGAGTCGAGCTGAGTGTATTGGCGATCAGAGCCGGCGTGCCGGCGCCGCCATCGTCCCTGAACCGCGAGCGGCGACCAGCGGGTTTCGCTTTGGGTAGAGCGGCATCTTGACGCCGCCAGGGGCGACGGTTAGATGGTAGACGGAGGCCGTCCGAGTTTCGAGATGGGCCGCGAGTTTGAACCGTTCCTCGAGGAGCGCTCTGAGCATCGGGCCCATCGCGCTGTCGGAGACGCCTTCGGGAGATTTCGCGATGATGTCGAAGCGCATCGTGTCCAGCCAGTCGGGACCGATCACCTGCGGGTCGGTCAGTTGGTAGGCGCGGGACAGAAGCCGGCGCGCAGTGGCCCGCGTGGCGGTGAGAGTGCCATGTCGGAGACCCGGCCCGAAGGAGGGTATGTCCTCCGTTCGCTGACTCGAATAGAGGCGACCTCGAACGTGGGGTTTTGGGCGGCAAGGGCAGACTGCGCGGTCTGAGCTGGTACACCACTTGCGGCAAAGAGAACCGCATTCACAGTAATGATCAGATGCGTTCGATTTCTTATACGAAATAATTAGTACTAATAAAATGGCGTGTCAAGAGAAAAGCACGGGGGAGCTGCGCGGGTCGGAGGCCAGTACCCGATGGGAACGATATGTGGTGTTTCATGACATTGACCAGCCAAACCGGAGCTGTGCCAGTTTTCAAGAGAACGGCCACCTTCCTGGATGGCCAAACCGGATGCGAGTTCAACTTTCCCTGGGCAGGTATCATGACCTGCCGAATCCAATCGGCCAAGTTGGAGAACATTTGGTATCGTGGCAAGGCGGCTGTTCGGCGTGTTGGCTCCACGTCAGATGGACTTCAACAACACGGTGGTCACCAATCTGAAATAGCGCATCGTCGGCGGCGGCTGAATGGCCGAGCGCGGTTAGCGCAACGCCGTGCAGTGCATGACCGGGCATAAGCTGAATCTCCAACTCACGTAAGAACGCCTCTGCCTGCCCAGGAACAAACCGTTGCCAGGGTTCCGTGAACTCGACCGGCTTTGTGTGGGGCATCTGTGAAGGCGATATTACCGCCCATCACCGTTCAGTGGACGGAAAGTCGCCGTCTCGGACTTTGGTGCCGGCGATCGTCCGAATTCACCCTTCTGGGCGATAGATCCTGCCTGGGTCGGCCGAACCTTCACCAATCGTCGAGCCCACGTCCTGAGGCGGTTTATGGTGGAGGTTTCGCCGCTACTCGCCTTGGCGCCATGGAACTGACCACGATCCTGAACCGCTGCCATCATTCCGGGGTTTTGTCTACGAGCACGCCCCAACATCGTAGCCAAAATGAACAAAGCCCTCGACCAGGTTCGCGCGGAGGAAACCGGCCGTATGAAACGCGAGGGGCGCGACCCGGTCCTGAAGAAGTCCCGTTGGCTGCTGCTCAAACGCAGTTGGAGTGTTTTACCCTCAAAGTTCCTTTCAAGGACTCCGAAGCGAAAAAGAAAGAATACTACCAGATCCTATCCAGCATGGTTAAGCAGGAGATGATCGACAATAATCTCAAGTTGAACATCAGATAAAGGGTTCTGGTGCATACCGCCCGATCGCGATCAAAACCGGAAACAGGAAGGTGTTCCGGTTCGAGAGCGAAGGCGATAGGCGGAGAGGTTGTGAGACGCGCGGGACGCTTGATCTGTCCGCCGCGAACAATACGCGAGTCAGGAAAAGTGCGAGTGGGGTGAACGGCAGCGGACAATCCGGGGCCATGCCGGTCAATTACTGAACGGCCGACAGCGCCTGCTCCAAGTCTTCGCGCAGGTCGTCGGGATGTTCCAGCCCCACCGACACACGCAGCAGGTTCTGTGGCGTCCGCGTGCCGGGACCCTCGACCGACGCCCGGTGCTCGATCAGGCTGTGCGGACCGCCCAGGCTGGTGGCGCGCGTGAACAGCTTGACGGCCGCCGCCACCCGCATCGCTTCCGGCGCGCCCCCGCGCACCTGGAACGACAGCATGCCGCCGAATGCGCTCATCTGCTTTGCCGCCAGATCGTGCCCCCGGTGCCCGGCGAGGCCGGGATAGTGAACGGCCTCGACCGCCGGGTGTGCCTCGAGGGCGCCGGCCAGGCTCAGCGCGTTGGCGGAATGCGCCCGCACGCGATAGGGCAGCGTGCTCAAGCCCCGCAGGGTCAACCAGCACTCGAACGGCGACGGCACACCGCCGCCGAAATATTGCACCTTGCGCACGCGCTCGAAAAGGTAGTTCTGGTATCTGGCGATCAGCACGCCGCCCATCACGTCCGAATGCCCGCTCAGGTACTTGGTGGTGGAGTGCATCACCATGTCGATACCCGCGTCGAGCGGCCGTTGCAGCACCGGCGTCGCAAACGTGCTGTCGCAGATACTGATCGCGTTGGCCCGCCGCGCGATCGCCGCCGCCGCCTCCAGGTCCGTGACGCGCAGCATCGGGTTCGAAGGCGTCTCCACCCACACCAGCCTGGTGTTCGGACGAACCGCCGCTTCGATGTTGCCGGCATCGGCCGCGTCCACATAGGTGATTTCCAGTCCCGCCCGCGGAAAAACGTCCCGAATCAGCACCCGGAGCGCGTAGTAGACGTCGTCCGGCGCGACGATGTGGTCTCCGGGCTCCAGCCCCTGCAGCACCGCGTTCAGAACGGCCATTCCCGACCCGAAAACCAGGGCTTCGGTACCCCCCTCCAGCGAGGCCAGGCATTGTTCCAGCGCCAGCCGGTTCGGATTCCCCTCTCGCGAGTACGAAAAACCCGTCGGATAGCCCCCGGAAGGGGAGCGCTCGAAGGTAGTGGACAGGTGGATGGCCGGCGTGATTGCCCCAGTCGCCGCATCGACCGCTCGTCCCGCATGTACCGCCTTTGTCTCCAGTTTCATATCTCCACAGTTTAAGCGCGTACCCTGGTACCTATTGGTAAAGCCATTCAGAACGAAGCTGATACACTGGCATCCAGGCGGAAATTCCGGTCCGCGTCAACCGGCGGGTGATGAATCGAATCGGCAGGTATGAAGTTCAGGTGCAGTTGGGGCGTGGCGGCTTCGGCCAGGTGTTCCGCGCGTACGATCCGACTGTGGGCCGGCTCGTTGCCATCAAGACCCTGACCGCATCCGGCGAACCCGAGATGCTCACGCGCTTCCGCAACGAAGCGGCAGCCGCGGGCAAACTGCGCCACCAGAATATCGTCGTCATTCACGATTTCGGCGAGCACGAAGGTGCGCCTTACCTCGTCATGGAACTGCTTGAGGGCGAGGACCTGGAACGTACCATCGTCAACCAGCGGCCGCTGAGCCTGCTGCAGAAGCTCGACATCATGACCAAGGTGGCCGCGGGACTACACCACGCCCACACCAAGGGCATTGTCCACCGCGATGTCAAGCCCGCCAACATCATGCTGCTGCCGGACGGCAGCGTGAAGATCATGGACTTCGGCATCGCGCTGCTCACGCAGGCGACGGCGGCCCGCATCACGCCGCAGGGTTCGCTCATCGGCACCCTGCCTTACATGGCCCCGGAACAGTTCTACGGCACGGCCTCCGATTCTCTTACCGACATCTTTGCGTACGGCGTCACCTGCTACAAGCTCCTCACCGGCGAGCATCCCTTTCAGGCCGCCGGCATGGCCGAGCTCATGTTCAATATCATGAACAAAGCGCCGGCCCCGCTTCGCACCCTGAGCCCGGATTGTCCCGAAGCGCTCGAAGAGGCCATGCTCAAGCTGCTGGCCAAGGACCGCGACTCGCGCTACCAGACGCTCGAAGACGTCCGCTTCGACCTCGAGCCGATCATCCTCGAACTGCGGCGGGAAAGCGCCGGCAGCCTGGTTGCCGAAGCGCGGCGCCTGATTGCCGGTGACGAGTTGGAACGCGCGCAGGCCGTGGTGCGCCAGGCGCTCGAAATCGAACCCGGAGAGCGCACCGCGCGCGAGCTCCGCGAAAGTCTTCAGCGGCAACTCCGCGAGAAGGCCGTGCGGCCCCGCATCGCCGCGCTGGTTACCGGGGGCCGCGAACAACTGGATGCGCGCCAGTTCGACCAGGCCATTCAGCAGTTCGAATCCGCCCTCCGCCTGGACAAGTCCAACCCCGAGCTTCACCTCTTGATCCAGGAGGCGCGAACCGCCTGGGAGCGGGCACAGCGCGCGGACCGGCTGGTGCAGGAGGCTGCCCAGGCGCTCCAGCGCGACGATCTCTCCGGCGCCCACAAATCCGTTGCCGAAGCGCTCTCGCTCGATCCGCAGCACGCGGCCGCCGCCGAGCTGGGGGAAAAGGTCCGCGTCCGGATCGAGGCCCACGAACGCGAACAGAAGCTGCGCGACGAAATCGGCCACGTCAAAGGCCTGATGCTGTTGCAGAGCTTCGATGAAGCCATCGAGGTGCTCACGCGGCTGCGACAGGACTTCCCGGAGGCTGACGAAGCGGTCTCGCTGCTCGATCGGGCGCGCCGCGAACAGACCGAACAGAAACGCAAACGGCGCCTCCAGTCGGAAACCGAAGCCGTTAAGGAACTGCTGCGGAACCGAAGGCTGGCGGACGCTGTGGACCGCCTGTCCGGGTTGCGCGCCGAGTTTCCCGAATCGGCCGAGTTGCGCGAGTTGGCCTCCTACGCCGCTGCCCAGCTTCAGGCCGAACGCGAGGCCGAGGTGCTTGCCCGCGCCTCCGCGGAGACCCGCGAACTGACCGCTGCCGCCCGATTCGCAGAGGCCATTGCGCGCCTGCAAACGGCTCTCGACGAAAACCCCGGGCTGGGCGCGCTGCGCGAGCTGATGCAGAATGTCGCTGCCGCGCAGGCGGAGCACCAGCGCAAGGCGGCGCTCGAAGAAGTACTCTCGCGCGCCAGGGCGCTCGCCTCCGAGGAGCGCTTCGCCGAGGCCATCGAGCAGATCGGCGCGTTCGTGCGGGCCTATGGCGACGACGCCGTCCTGGCCCCACTCCGCAAGCAGAACGAGGAAGGGCTGGAGCGCCAGAGACGGAGCGCGGCGGTTCGCAAGATGGTCCTCGAAGCCCGCCAGTTGCTCGACGACGACCGGCCGGGCACCGCCACGCAACTGCTGCAGCGCGGCACCATCCAGTTCCCCGGCGACCGCGATTTGACGGCCCTCCTCGGCCAGGCCCGCGAGAAGCTCAAGGAACAACAGCAGTCCGAAGCCATCTCCAAGACGATCGGCGAGGCCGAAAGCCTGGCCCGCGGCCGGCAGTTCGACCGCGCGCTCGAACTGCTGGACGCCTGCCTGCTCCAGTACCCCGGTTCCGACCGCCTGTTCCGCTGCCGCGAAGCCACGCTCGCCAGCCGCGTCGCGTTCGAGAAGGAGCAGATGCGCCGGGAGACCTTCGGCCGCATCGGTGAACTGCACGCGGCGGGCAATTACGAAGCGGCCCTGCGCGCTATCGAGGAAGCGCCTCCTTCGATCGCCGGCGAACACGGCCTCACCGAATGGAGGCAGCGGCTCGCCTCGGAAATCGCCGAACAGAAGCGCGTCCAAGGCGTTCGCGATGCGCTTGCCGAAGCCCAGGCATCGCTCGACCAGGGCGACGCCATGTCCGCCACCCGGATTCTGCGCGGCGCCACCAAGCTCTATCCCCAGGAAGAGCAGGTCGCCGCCTTGATGGCTGCAGCCGAAGCCCGCCTGCAAGAGCAGCGGCGAACCGAAAACGTCGGGCAGGCCCTCCGCGCGGCCCGCGCGCTGCTTGACGCCAAACGGTTCGACGAGGCCATCGCTCTGCTGGATGCGGCGCTGGCGGAAAACGGCCAGGACGATTCGCTGCTGCGCGCGCGCAAGGTCGTGGTCGACGAAAAGACCGCCCACGAACGGCAGGAGGCGTTGAACGAGGCGAGGGCGGCGGCGCACGCCATGTACCAGGCCGGGCGCCTGGAAGACGCGCAGCAGGCGATCCGCTCCGCCGTGGAACGCTTCGGCGCGGATGCGGACCTGGACGCGCTCGAAGCCCGTGTGCGCGAGGACCTCGAGACCCGCCGCCAGGAGAACGAGCGCGCCGGCATCGTGCGCCAGGCGAACGATCTGCTAGCCCGCAAAGACGCGCTTTCCGCCACCCGGATTCTGCGCCAGGGTGTGGACCGGTTCCCCGGCGATGCCGAGATCACCAGCCTCTACGGGCAGGCGAACACCACGCTCGAGCAACAGGAGCGGGAACGCGGGATTGCGAAGATTGCGGACAACGCGCGCACCGCGATACGCGCGGGAAAACTCGCCGATGCTTTGCGCATCCTCGAGGAGGGTCTGGGACGGTATCCGGGCGACGAAGGGCTGGTTCGGCTGCGCGACACCGTCAAGGCGGACCTGGCGCGGGAGGAAGCCGTCGAGCGGGCCCGCCGCCTGCTGGGCGAGCGCCGGTTCGAGCAGGCTTTGAAGGAACTCGAGCCCTTCGTCCGCGCCGAACCCGGGAACCGGAGCCTGGTCGAAATCAAACGGAAAATCGAAGCCGGCCGCGAAGAGGAGAAACGCGCGGCGGAAACCCGTAAGGCTCTCGAAAACGCGCGCGGCCTGATTGCCAAAGACCGCCTGGAGGAGGCCGCCGCCGCCCTTCGCGAACTCCTCGACGCCAACCCGGGAAACGGCGAAATCGCGGCCCTGCTTCGCACCACCAGCGACGAACTGGCGCGCCGCCGGCAGGAGCAGCAGGTGGAAGAGGTCCGGCGGCAGGCCGAGGCGCTGCTGGCCCAGGACAAGCCGGAACAGGCGGCCGCGCTGATTCAGGACCGCTTCCCCGCCGAAGGGCGGCTGCAGGAGTTGCTTGCGCGGGCGCGCCGCGAACAGGACGCCAAACGGCGCCAGTCGGTGATCCGCGAAGCCCAGGACCTGGGACAGCAGGAACGGTTTGAAGCAGCGCTTCAACTGCTGGCCCGCGAGACCACGGAACATGGCGGATCCGGCGAGATCGCGGCCCTCCGGCAGACTCTCGAGCGCGGCCTGGAGCAGCAGCGCGCGCGGCAGGCCCGGCAGCGCGACCGCGACCGTCTGGCCGCGCTGGAACCGCAGGCATCCCCCTCGCTCCGCAAAGGCAAACTCCAGAAGCTGCGCAACGAAATCGAGGAGATCCGCTCCCGCCAGGCGGGCGATCCGGAAATCCAGGCCGCCGCGGCCGCGCTTCTGGCGAAGCTCGAGCCACCCCCCGCCCCCGTCAAGCCCGCGCGGCCGGAGCCGCACGAAATCCACGAACCAGGCGAACCGCGCAAGCCGCTGCCGTGGAAACAGATCGGAATCGCCACGGGGGCGGCGCTGGCTACCATCGCGCTGATCGTGCTGATCGCGCACTTGACCAAGCCCGGTCCGCCCGTAGTCAAACCGGTCATGGTCGAGATCCAGACGGATCCTCCAGGAGCTTCGGTGCAGGTGGGCAGCAACTCCTGCACGGCGAATTGCCAGATGGAACTGATGCCGGGCGAGTACCAGATCCACGCCCAACTGGACAAGTACCTGCCGGGGGACCGGACCCTCACCGTTCGCGCCGGGGAAATCACGCCGCGGGTCACGGTGGTTCTCCAACCCGAACCCTTGAAGCCGGTGGACACCAAGGCGGCGATCGGCACCCTGGTGGTTCGCGCCGGGATCCCCGACGCCCTCGTACTGGTGGACAACCGGCCGGCCGGACGCACCGACAGGCGGGGCGAATTCTCCACCACGCTCGAAGCCAAGGCCTACGATGTGCGCGTCGAGAAGAACAACTACCAGGCGCCGGCCGAGCGGCACGTCACCATAGCCAGCGGCGGCTCCGAGGTATTGCCGTTCACCCTGGTTCCCAAGCCTGGCACGCTGGAACTGCGCAACGCTCCCGCCGGCGTCGAAGTGCGCGCCAACACCCGGTTGCTCGGCCGGACCGACGGATCGCCGGTGTTCGCGCGCGAAGTGTCGCCCGACAAGCTGGCGCTTGAAATGACTTACCAGTCGAAAAACGTTCGGGCGTCCGTGGAAATCAAACCCGGACAGCGCAGCGCCATCGATTGGCGGACGATCGCTCCCGCCGAGCCGCCCCCGCCGTCCGCCGAGGCAGTAGCCTGGGAGCAGGCGCGGGGCAGCAGCGACCCCGCCGTGGTGCAGGCTTTCATCAACCGTTTCCCCGGCAGCGGGCACACCGGCGAGGCCAACAAGCGCCTGGACAACCTGGTCTGGGAAGGGACGACCCAGGGTAACTCGCAATCCTTGCAGAGCTACCTGAGCCGGTTTCCTTCCGGCGACCATGCCAGCCAGGCTCGCACGCGAATATCCGAACTTGCCTGGAACCTGGTGAACACGGAAGACATTCAGGCGCTGCGAGCCTTCGCCGAGCAGAACCGGAACAGCCCCTTTTCGTCGCAGGCCAAGACGCTGGCGGACCAGTTGGAGCGGCAGCGGGCGGAGAGGGCCAAAGTGGATGTGGGCGCGAAGCCGAAGCAGCCGGTTTCGCCACCCCCTTCACTCGACCAGGCAAGCCGGCAGGAGATCCTGGGGGTGCTTGGCCAATTCAACGAAATTTCCCGCCGCATGGACCGGGGCCGCCTGGCCGCCATCAAGAACATCTGGGAGAATCCGCCGGTCGCCGTGGTGGATCGCACCCACACAACCAATGAACTGACCGCCCTCGAGGATCCCGTCATCAAGGGCGATCAGGCAACCGTTCTCTGCAAGCTTGTGATGACGACCACGCAGCCGGCGCAAGTCTCCGAGGCCCGCGTTTCGATCGACCTCCACAATCGCGGCGGAAAGTGGATAATTACGAAGCTCCAGACGGTTCGCTAGAAACTGTAACTCAGCCCGTAGAGCGGCACGTATTTGGCTGTAAGTCCAGTGTCGTTCAGTCTCACCAGGAGGTTGAACGTGGCTACTAAGTTCCCGGTAACCCGGGCCTTGTAACCAAATGAGCCGCTGTACTGGCCGAAAGACGACTTACCCACCCCGACAAACCCCTGCGCGGTAGTTGCGGAAAAGGAAGGTCCGAACGGCGAAAAGCCGGATGCCGACGACTCCTCGACCAGTTGCGCCCCGTTGACCAATCCGATCTGGTTCCCGAGGAAATCGACCACCACTGTGTTCCGGCTCCCCATGGCGATCTCGGTCCCCGCCGCCCACGCGATCACGTCCGGCAGGTTGTCCTTGACCACGGTCAACGGAGCGCCCACGTAGTTGATCTTGTCGCCGTTGGCCAGCGTGGCGGTGAGATTACTGCCCTGAAACGTTCCGCCGAGGGCGCTCTTGCCGCTGAACTGCCAACCGACGTTCACGTGCGGCGAGAATACGAATCCTCCCGACGTTGGCTTGGTGTAGAGCGAGAGGGCGGCGAACGGCTTCACCGTGGTGGTGCCCGTTCCCAGGTAGTTGTCGGCGTCTCCGGTGGGGAGGCGCAGGTCGGCGCCGACGGAAAGCACCGCGCTCGACCGGGAGAGCACGGCGGCCTTGGCGCGAACCAGCACGTCGCCGAAGCCCGTCTTCGACATGCTGGAGCTTCCGATCTCCTTCTCGGTAAGGACGAAGGTTCCGGGGGACAGCGTGTTCTGGCACCAGCAGTTGTTGCCGTTGGTTCCCAATCCCGCGCCGCTGAATACCTGGGCGTTGTAGGACGTTGCGGCGACCCCTGCGTGCACCATCGGCAGGCCCACCGAAATGTCGAAGCGGTCGCTGACGCCGTAGGTAAGGAATGCCAGCGTCTGCGACAGCCGCACATCCAGTCCGAGGTTGAAGGTCATGGGGGCCGAGGGGCCCGCCGCGGACGGATCGCCGCCCGGATACAGGACGCTCAACCCATTCAGCTTCTTCCCGTTAATCTCTGTAAAATGATAGGCCTGGTGCGAGAATCCGACAAAGAACCTGCCTTTGCCGATGGTTTCCGCCCTTTCCGTGAACACCGGTCCGAGGGTGTCGCTCGACGCCGTCGGCAAACCCGTTTCCGGATCCACCTTCTGAATGACGGCTGAAGCCGGCGATGCCACCGGAATCAGGGCTAACGCAAGCCCGATGTTGGAACTGATCGCGCTGTTCAGCGCGCTCACGTTTCCCACTCCGTAATTAGCGGGAGTATTCAGGGCAGTGACGTCGCCGTTAGCGAGGCCCCCGATATCTCTCACCGTGTAAATGTTCAGTAACGCCTGCGGGAGCACTCCGCTCGTCCTCGGCGTGAACAGCCCCGACACATCCTGCGAGTTCTGTGCGCCAACGCCCCTATTGGTGACGGTGGACCACATCAGAACCTGCGAAACATTGGGCGCGTTTTGCGCCTCTGCACTGCCTATCAGGAAAACCCCTAAGGCGGCGATCACTGCTACGCGATACCCAGTCACTCAATCCCTCCGTGTATACTTGGAACCTTCCAGGATTGAATTATATAACAGCAATATAAGCGGCGGCCTTAGCCGTCGCGGTAGTGCGTTCCCCCCAATTACTACTAGGACGTCCCAAACCTACTTTCCGCTGTAACAAGACAAGTTTCAGGTAAAAATCTCGCATTACTTGTAGTTGTATGTGTCCGTACCTTGGCTGACGCGCCTCAGTTACCTCGCTAAGCTCGCGCGAGGTTCCGCCGCGCGCGACCGGCGGGCGATTTCCGCCGGCCCTTCTTCCTTAAGGCAACTGGTTTCGACGATGCTTCGGCATTCGCGGGCGGCGCTGCCGCCGACCGCAGCACTTCGCTTAGGATGGAAGACCGGTGCGAGTTCGCCTCCACGAAGTCCACGCCGGACGCGGAGATCGCCAGGTCCGAATTATCCTCCAGCAACTGCACCAGTCCCTTGGCGCGGAGATACCACAGCGTGAAATCCAGGTGTTCGCGCGGCAGCGCCATGCGCTGCTCCAGCACCAGCATCGACATGCCCGAGCTGTTCTGGTTGGCCCGCCGCTGGTGGTAGAGCAGGGCCAGGATGCCCAGCCGGCGATTGATCTCGGCCTCCAGGCCGTCGGTGAACAGGTCCGTTTCGAAGATAGGAAGCGGGCCCACCTCGCGCTCGCGCAGGACACAGTCATACTGCGCCCGCCGCTCCGGTTTGGATAGAACCTCGTAGGCCTCCTGTAATTCGAGAAACCGCTCGTGGTCCCCGGTGGACGGATTGTCGGGGTGGTATCGCGCCGCCATGATCCGGTAAACGCGATGGATCGTGTCGAGATCCGCGCGCGGGCTGATCTGGAGGATTTCGTAAAAATTCGGCGCGTCGTGAAAGTCGTAGGTTGTGGTGGAATTCGGTTCGGCGATCCCCTGGCGGGTGTCCTCGCGTACCGGTTCCGGCTCCGGTTCCGGATCCTGCGGCGGCGCTTGCTCCACGACGATTTCGCGGATCGCCGCCGCGGGTTCGGTTTCGGCGGGAACAACGGGACTCACACGGGTGAATTCGAGGTCTGCTTCGGCGCGCTCCACCGCCCATTGCCGCATCGCGGTGGCCAACCGGTCCCGATCGACGGCCGCTTCCTGCGAGTTCTGGCGCTGCCGCGAATTGCGCGGACGGCAGAAGGGTGAGAAGCCGACAGTAAAGGCTCCGGCTATCAGCGTTCCGAGCGAACAGCAATAGATCACTGCTTCCCAGTTCATTTTCGTTTCGATCCGTTTCTTGAGTGGCGGCTGACTTGCAGAAATCAGGATGCCAGTTGCACGCGCCCGGCGGCAGTCCTCCGTGTACCGGCCCGGTTTGGGCCAGTACAAATGTGCCGATTTGTGCCTTTGCGGCGGCAACCGGTACTTTCGACGCGGAACGACGTGCAATCGCAGAAAAAGTTCTGGCAGCTTCATGGGCTCCGCAGGACTGTAGTCAAAGCCTTGCCCCGGTGCAAAATGCGAACCGAGGGATCAAATGTCCATGCTGCCGTTGCGCGAACTGATCGAGGGCCAGGTTGGAACGCCCCCCGCTTCGAGAACCGGCAGGACGTTCCGCGCCGCTGGTTCGCGAGGCCTGGCCGTATCGTGGCCCACGGTTCTCGCCGTGGTGCTTCTCAGCGTGCTCCTCTTGCTGGGGCCGAAGACCGCCGTGACTCTCGCGAACGCATACGAATCAGTCCGCCAACTCGCGCTAGCGGGAGGGACGACGGGTACTCCCGAGCCCGACCGCGCCCTGGTGATCACCGCGAACCCGAAGCGCCGTCTCAGCATCGTGACGACGCTTTCGCCGCGCGGCCTGCAGCCGCTCCTGGCGCAAACCGGCGATGAGATCCGTGCCGCGATCGCAGCGCACCCTTCACACATCCGGCTGGTCGTGCTCGATGGCGGGCTCCCCGGGTCCGGCGAGATGGCCGCATCCCTCCGCCGTAGTCTCCCCGGCGGCCGCCTCATCGTCCTGCAACCTTCGATGGACCCGGCGGCAATCGGTTCGACGCTGCTGGACCGGCTCTAAACCGAGATCCCGATGTCGTTCTTCCAGGTCGCTTCCTTGCCAGTGTAGGCCGCGGTCCGGCCCAGCAGCGCGATGCAAGTGCTCAGCGCCGAGCGTTCCACCGCGTTCTCCGGATCGCTGCCGGCGACGCGGCCGATAAACGCCTCCACCGCGTCGATGGTGATGTCGCGCTTGGCCGGAATATTCTCGGGTTTGGCGATTCCGTTGTAGTGCGTCATCCCGCCGCGCGACACCACGATGGTGCCCTTGGTACCGGTGAACTCCTCACCGATGCGGTTGAACCCGCGGGGCGTCAACTGGTTCGCTTCGAAATTCACCATCAGCCCGTTGGGCCACTCGTACACCACGTTGATGTTGTCGAGAATCTCGAAATCTTTGCGGACCCGCTTGTTGCCGCGCCCCACCGCGCGGACCGGCAGCCCGCCGAGGAACCAGTGCAGCGCGTCCAGGTTGTGACAATCCTGTTCCACGATAATGTCGCCGGAGAGTTCTCTGTAGGCGAACCAGTTCCGCACCTTCTCGATGGCCGGATCGGGATACGGCTTACGGGTGAACGGATTTTGCGCAATCCAGGCGGCGCGGGCGCACGTGATCTCGCCCAGGTCGCCGTTCTTCACGCGTTTGTAGGCCTCCAGGTAGGGGGGGCCCTGGCGCTGCTGAAATCCGACGGAAATCGTTTTGGTTTTGTCCGCCTGTTTCGCGGCCTTGAGCGCGCGCTTCACGCCGTCCACATCCACGCCGATCGGCTTCTCGCAATAGATATGCTTCCTGGCCTGAATGGCCGCTTCCAGCATGCGCGGATGCTCGAACGGCGGCGACACGATGAAAACGGCGTCGATATCCGGTGAGGACAGGACCTTCTCGAAATCCGTGTAGGTCTTTACGTCGTCCACCTTGATCGTCTTCTTGGCCGCCTCGAACTGATCTTCGAACCGGTCGCATATGGCTGTGACGCGGGCGCGCGGATCGGCGTGCGCGATGCTCGCATCGTAGGAACCGCGATTCCCGGCTCCGATCAAGCCTACCGAAATCATCGAATTGGCCTGGGAGCCGCGGACGGCTTGCGGCGCCACGATGGTGAAAGCGGCGGCGCCGGTCTTCAGCAAATCGCGTCGGGTCTGTTCGCTCATAAGCTGCCTCAATTCGGAAACTGTTGTCTTAAATATTATATCGGGCGCGGGGTCCAGGCCGACTTTATCGTTCGGGCACGGGCGGAGGAGCGATCTACCAGGCGAACGGCGTGGCGGGCAGGCCCGCTGCATTGAACAGGCTGGCCTCCGGATTGTCCTTGTAGGCATAGCGGACGAAGGCGGGCGCTTCCACTCCGCCCGCGGGCACCAGCACCGTTTCTCCTTCGATCCGTGCTTCGGCGGGGACGAATCTCCGGTCCGGGCCCGCGATTTCGAATCCCGTGACCGGCCCGCCGTGCGTGGTAAGCCCCGCGGCGTGATCGAACCAGATCCGGAAACCTCCGCCCTCGCGCGTCACCTGCCGCGGCAGCGGTCCGGAATACTCGATCTTCTCCCCGTATGCGAGGGCGCGCGCCGCCAGCGACAGCCGCATGCCGACGGTCTTTTTATCCGGCGGGTGAATACTGTCGGGCGTGCCGATGTCGATGGTGACCGTCATTGCCGTGTTGTTGAGCGCGAGCGCCGACCGCTGCCCTTCGCGCAATTCCGGCCAGTCGCTCTCCGGGGCGTTGTAGCTGGCGAGTTGCACGAACAGAAACGGAAAATCGCCGATGCCCCACTGCCGCCGCCAGTCTTCGATCATGGTCTGGAACAGCCGGCCGTAGAGCGGTGCGCGCCGCTTGGACCCGTTCGCTTCTCCCTGGTACCAGATCGCGCCCCGGATGGCCAGCGGCGCGATCGGTTCGACCATCGCGTTGAAGAGGCCGCCCGGAGTCCACGGTCCGCCGGGGCCTACGGGCTTTTCGGGAGGCGGCGGCAGCGGCTTTTTCTGCGCCTTCCATTGCGGCACCTGCTTCTCCCATTCCCTGGCCGCGCGGTCGTAGCGGAGCAGGTCGATCGCATGCTTTTCCATCAGCGAACTCCAGGAAGCGAAAACCGGCATCAGGGCCGGGTCCTGCGCGATGGCCCCCAGGCGGGTCCAGGCATCGATGGGTGTGCCGCCCCACGCCGTCTGGATCAGGCCTACCGGCACTTGATACCGGTCGAACAGAATCCTACCGAAGTGGTAAGCCACCGCCGAAAATCCGGCCGCCGATTCGGGCGTGCATTCGCGCCACTGGTCGGCCACCAGGTCGGGCATCGGGTACTCGGAAACGCGGTGGGTGGCGCGGACCAGGCGGATCCGCGGGAACCGGGCGCGGGCGATTTCGGCCTTGGCGTCCGCCGCCCATTCCAGCGGCCATTCCATGTTGGACTGGCCCGAAGCCACCCAGACGTCGCCGGCCAGCACATCGGTCAGCGTGATTGTGTTCGCGCCCCGCACGGTCATGGTGAAAGGGCCGCCCGCCTCGCCCGGCGGCAAATACACGCTCCAGCTTCCCAGCGAATCGGCGGCAGCACTTCGCGCTTCGCCCCGGAACTCGACGGTCACGGCCTCGCCTGGCATGGCGCGACCCCAGATGTGCACCGGAAGCCCGCGCTGCACCACCATGTGGTCGGTCAGGATGTAGGGGAGAGTCACATCGGCGCGGACGCAGCAGACGAGCAGCAATAAGAGTGCGACGGCGCTTCCGCGCCGCAGCCAGTGGGTCATACGCTATAGGGTAAACCGGCGGACGAGGCGAGCGATGAGGCGAGGGGGGCGCGGCGAGAGACACTACGGCCGCGAGGGGAGGGTTTTTTCGTTGCGGCGGCCGGGGGTGCGGGTGTTCGCCGTCCGTTTCCGGCCGCCAGTGAATCGAGGAGTCTCTACGATGATCTAGGCCCGCCCATTCGAGCGGGCATATCGTTGCCGTTTCGAGACGGCCTCTCTGATTTCCGATGGCACGGCAATAGGCGCTATCCGCAATCCACCAGAAGTTATGGGTTCGAACCCAAGATCTCCCCGCCGGCCCCCATCCCACTGGGTAGAGGCCGTTAGGAGTTTACGGCTCCTACGGGAAGTTCAGTTTCACCGAAGATGCAACGCTACCGGGCCCGGCAGAAAAACGTGTTGCGGCCGGCGCTGGTGAGGCGCGGCGCGAAATCTCAGTTACACGGTAGCAGGCGTTCGGAGGGCTGAAGTGGGGAAGGGGCGGCAGGGCTTTGAAAACACGGGCAAAATATTTTTTAAAAATTTGTGAACGACGAAACGAAGCTACTACGGGTTGGCAGCTACGGTTGTGAGCGGCACCGAACGGACCAAGGCGCGCGCAATCGCGTCGTTCAGGGCCTTTCGCGACACCGGTTTCGAAACATAGTCGTCCATGCCGGCTTCGACACAGCGCTCACTGTCGCCCTTCATAGCGTGCGCGGTCATGGCGACGATCGGTATGTGCCCACCCGTGCCGCGCTCCAGGTCGCGGATTGCGCGAGTGGCGGCGAGGCCGTCTATTTCCGGCATTTGCACATCCATCAGGAGGATGTCGAACGAATCGTGCCCCATCCTTTTCAATACCTGCCGGCCATCACAGGCTATCGTAACCGAGTGGCCCGATTGTCCCAAGAGGGCGACGACCACTTTTTGATTGACGGGATTGTCCTCGGCTACGAGAATCCGCAACGGCCGCGACTGCACGGAAGCGGACACGGGGGGCTTGGGAATCTGCCGTCCGGCCGGATTGCCGTTGGCCTCGCGCATGGCATTCGCAAGTTCGCGGGCATCGATCGGCTTGTAAACGTGCGAGTGCGGCAACAGGCCCACGCAACGGCGGTGGTCCACTCCCCGGCCAACCGGCGTCATCACGATCCGGGCCGCCATCGCGGTGGTCGGATTCGCGCGCAGGCGCTCGAAGAACTCGATGCCATCCATCCCGGGCATCGCCGCGTCCGCCAGGATGAAATCGAAGGTTTCTCCCCGGGAAGCCGCGTCCGCAAGAGCCGCGATGCCACATTCGCCGCCGGCGACGCACACCACGCGCATGCCCCAACTGCCGAGCAAGTCCTGGAGGATGCGCCGGCCGGTCGCGTTATCGTCCACAACCAGCGCCCGGCATCCGTCGAACCGAGGCGCCTCCGGGGCAGGGTATGCGGTGTCTTCGCGTTCGAATTCGGCCGTAAACCGGAATGTGCTTCCCCGGCCGATCTCACTCTCCCCCGAAATGTTGCCGCCCATCATTTCCACGATACGGCGCGAAATCGACAGACCCAGCCCCGTTCCCCCGTACTTCCGCGTTGTGGAACAATCGGCCTGTTCAAAGCGGTTGAAGATCCGTGCCTGCTGGTCCCGGGAGATGCCGATACCGGTATCGGCGACGGCAAAATGGAGCCGCACCCCGGTTCCACCGGAGGATTCCCTTTGGACCGACACCACAATCTCGCCTTGCGGGGTGAACTTGAGAGCGTTCGACAACAAATTGGTTAAGACCTGTCGCAGCCGGACGGGGTCTCCGATCAGCCGGTCAGGCAGGCAGGCGGGGGTAATGCACAACAGCTCGATCCCCTTTTGCTCGGCTTGCAAGGCCAGCCCCCTGCAGGTCTGCGTCAGCAGCTCATGCAATCCAAAGGGTGTGCGCTCGAGTGCAAGCTTGCCAGCTTCGATCTTCGAGAAATCCAGGATGTCGTTGATCACCCCCAGCAGGGCGCGAGCGGAGGAGATGACCAGGTTCATGCAGTCTCTTTGCTCGACGGTCAGCTCGGTGCTCAGCAGGACCTCGCTCATGCCGATAACACCGTTCATCGGAGTGCGGATTTCGTGGCTCATGTTGGCCAGGAAATCGCTCTTGGCGCGGCTTGCGGCCTCGGCGGCGGAACGAGTTTCCACCAGTTGCGCGTTGGCCAGTTTGAGCTGGCTGTTGATCTCGATCAACTCGGCCCGGCTGGCGCGAAGGTTGTTTTCCGCGCGCTTGCGCAGCGTGATATCCCGGGATACTCCAATGATTCCGCTCGCCGGGGAGCGGCGCCAACCTGGTCTCCAGGAATCGCGCGGCGTCAGACGGCTCGGGATGCTCGAACCCCGCGGATAGCCCGGTGGTGTGGACTGCGCGAATGGCATCGTGGAAGCGCGCGGCGGGAGAACCGGCGGGTTCGCCATTTCCGGGCGATGTGGCTGGGAGTCGCGAGGCCGCCACGCCGCCCTGGCGAAGATCCGTGACCTTGCCCGCGGCGTCCACCCGGAACAGCGTGTCCGGAAGCGCCTGCAGGATGCCACGCAGTTCCGTATTGGCCTGAAGCAGTTCGCCGGAACTGAGGTCGAGCGCGCGTTCCAGCATTCGCCGGCCGGCGTCGAATTCATCGTAAGCGTTGCTGACGGCCGTGAGGAAGCCGTCCCAGCCGGCGGGAATCTGCGCATCGATACCCGCGTGCCGTTTCAACTGGCGCTCGAGGAGGCGGTGAAAACGTACCACCATTCGCTTCAGACCTCGGCGAGCGTGGTGATCGCCAGCGACTCATTGTGCAGTTCGGACGCTTCTCCGGGAGCAAGCGGTGCAATCTCGCCGCACGAATAGAATCCGGCCAACACCGTTTTATCGCCGAGCGCTTCGCCTACCGCTTCGAGTTCCTCTTCCACGCGCTGACTAAGAACGACCCGGCGGCCGTTGCAACTCACGAGAAGGGCGAGTTCCGGGGCGATGCCTCCCAGTCCGGCAGTGCTGTGGACAGCGGCTTCGTACGTATCGTCGATGAGCCGCTCGACGGTGCCCATCATCATCCGCACGTGCGCGCCCTCCGGAACATCTCCGGCGAATCGCAGGGACTGGGTAGCCTCTTCTACCGACAGCACACCGCGGAGGATGCTGTGGCCTGTGTAGCGAACCGAAAGGCCGATCGGAAACCGCAGCGCCGCAGCGGGCAGTTCGGACGCCAGTTCTCCCAGATACTCTTTGTAGAGGCCGAGGGCGGAACGGCCGTCCAACTCGTAGAGAACGCTGCCCCGGGACTTGGTGACTTCGCGGACGGGTCCGAACTGGCCCCACAATCCCGTCACGGCGAGGCCAATTCTCAGACGGTCGCCGTAGAGGCCCAGAGCCGCGACCGACGACTGGGCGGGATCGCCGTTACACCAGACGTGGCTGATTTGCTGGCGGTCGCCGTCGGCCGAAAATCCTCCCGAAACGGTCACCCCTTGCGGCCGCGCGGAGTTGATGCCCTGCAGCAGTTGGCTGGCGTCCACCTGCAGAACCTCGGAAATTACGAAGATGTGGCGCAAACCCGACGGATCCAGCGCCCGTACCAGGTTGGCGCCGGCCTCGAAGCTCGTCTCGGCGCTGCGCAGGTCGACGCGGGCCACCTCGATGCGAGTCCTGGCGAACGCGATGGCGGTAATCGCCACCGTGTCCCGTCTCATGTTGGTTCCCATGATTTCACCGGCCGTGGAGCAGCCCATCCGGTGCGCCTTCGGGTACATTCGCTTGCAGCGGTCGAAGGCTTCGCTTTGCTCGATCAGAGCGGCAGCGCCGAAGATGAATGCCACCTGGGCGGATTCTTCAAGCCTTTGGACCTCGCTGCGCATCGTCCATCCCGTTTGCGCCGTCCACTGCTGTTGTTCAACGATCATGACGCCTTCTCCTGTTGCCGGGGCAGGCTCCGCGGTCCAGCCGTTCCCCGGGCCCCGTCAAACTTATCGGCAATTGCGGGGGTGTATTAAGAGGTTGGAGGCGACGAAATGCTTCCATGCGAAGTCGATCGAATCGCGGCCGATATGTCTCTCGGGGGCCTACCGCGTTTAGGTAACCAAACATCTCTCGATTCCGGCAGGATAGAAAGGTTGTCTCCCCCGAGAGTGTTGTGTGCGACTCTGGAAAGGCGCATCCGATGTGCCCGAACGGGGTTAAAATCGTTTTTGTATACGGATGTTCCGGCGACGGCGCGACGTTCAAGGGAGCGGCGGGTGAGATGCCCGCGAGGATCTAATCCGGTGGGAACGACAATACCGAAGCGACGACCGATCGGCGTCGACCTTTTCGCTGGGGCTGGTGGGATGAGTCTCGGCTTCGAGCAGGCAGGCTTCGACGTTGCGGCAGCGGTCGAGTACGACCCCATTCACTGCTCGACGCACGAGTTCAATTTCCCGGATTGCGCCGCCATCTGCAAGAGTGTAGCGGACATCGATGCGGCTTACATCAGACGACAGTCGCGGATCGGCGACAGCGACGTGGACGTGGTGTTTGGCGGCGCACCGTGCCAGGGCTTCAGCATGATCGGGAAACGAGCCCTCGACGATCCCCGAAATTCGCTCGTGCACCACTTTGTTCGTTTGGTAGTCGATCTCAAGGCATCGTACTTCGTGTTCGAGAACGTTCGGGGGTTGACCATCGGCCAGCACGCACGGTTTCTCCAAGAAATTATTCAGGAGTTCAAGAAGAACAACTACAGCGTTGTAGAGGACTATCGCGTTCTCAATGCCGCCCAACACGGCGTGCCGCAGGACCGTTGGCGCCTGTTTCTGATGGGTGCCCGCAAAGGGCACCCGCTTCCGGCGTATCCCGAACAGAGCCACAAGCCGACCGAAAACGGCGATGGGAAACAAACCAATCTGTTTCTTGAGAACACGCCGACGGTTTGGGATGCTCTACGGGACCTGCCAGAAGCCGACGACTACGAAGATCTGCTCCATCGCGACTGGGTTCGAGCGCGTTTCAAAATGGCAACCGAGTACTCGGCCCCGCTGCGAGGGCACAAGCCAGATCCCAAGGATTACTCCACCCCGCGCGATTTCGACGCTACGCTCTTAACATCGAGCCTGCGAACCACCCACACGGAATTATCGAAGAAGCGGTTCGCGGACACGAAGCCGGGCGATACGGAGCCGGTTAGCCGTTTCCACAAACTTAACCCCGACGGAATTTGCAACACGATTCGTGCAGGCACAGCAAGCGACCATGGCGCTTTCACCTCACCGCGCCCGATTCACCCGACGTCGCCGCGATGCATCACGGTGCGCGAAGCCGCGCGCCTCCACTCGTATCCGGACTGGTTCCGACTGCACGTCACAAAGTGGCATGGATTCCGGCAAATCGGCAATTCGGTCCCACCGCTACTCGCGCGCGCCGTCGCCGCGAAAGTGAGAGAAGCCTTGCGCGACGATCTGCCGGACAGAGAGAGCCGCCCCGTCCCCCTCGGCGACAAAGAACTGCTCTCCTTTGGCATGTCGCAGGCAGCGGCGCGCTATGGCGTGCCGGCCAATACCGTTCCGAAACGGACGCGCCGCGAGGCCCGCGCGGATGGCTAAGAGGAAAGACGAGCCGGAACTTCGGAAGCCAAACCGTTACGTCGCCATCACAGCGGAGGTCTTCTCCCGCCACTTCAAGCCTGGCATAACCGAATTTCGATTCACGCGCGAAGAATTCGTTCAGATTGCAGGAGAGCGTGGCATCCTCCTGCCCAAGAACCTCGGCGACTTGGCATACACATTCCGGTTCCGCATGAAGCTGCCAAAGACGATTGTGGATACGGCGGGTCCGGACAACGAATGGATCATAGAGCTGGCCGGCAAGGGAGTATACCGTTTCCGGCTGGCCAAGCTTGCGAACATCCTTCCAAATCCGCATATGGTGGCGATCAAGATCCCGGATGCCACGCCGGAAATCATCACGTCGTATGCTCTCACCGACGAACAAGCCCTGCTCGCCAAGGTCAGGTACAACCGGCTGATGGACATCTTTCTCGGCCTGACGACCTACTCCCTGCAAAATCATTTGCGCACGACCGTAAGGGCAATGGGTAACACGCAGATCGAAATCGACGAGGTGTATGTTGGCGTGAATAGGCACGGCGAGCATTTCGTTCTGCCGGTACAAGCCAAGGGCGGAACGGACAAGGTGAGCGTCGTGCAAACCACGCAGGACGTGACATGGTGCCACGAGAAATATCCGCTACTCACCTGCAGGCCCGTCTCCGCGCAGTTCATGGCCGACGACGTCATAGCCCTCTTCGAACTCGTTCTCGACGGGCTCGAAGTGAAGCTCGTCGAGGAAAAACATTACAGGCTCGTTCCCTCCGACCAGATCACACCCGAGGATCTGAAGCTCTACGGAAAGCGGTAAAACGGAAGTGGTGCCACATGGACCACGTAAAGAAGGAAGTCCGGTCCAAAATCATGGCAGCCGTTCACTCGCGCGGCAACACCACGACCGAACTGCCCCTTGGACGACTTTTGTGGGCGGCCGGCATCCGTGGATATCGGAAGCATTGGCCCGTGGCGGGCAAGCCCGATTTCGCATGGCCTGGCCGGAAGCTGGCGGTGTTCGTGGACGGCTGCTTCTGGCATGGCTGCCGTTGCAAGTACCTGCCGCGCACCAACACGGAATTCTGGCGAAATAAGATCGAGACGAACAGGCGTCGCGACCGCCGCGTCGCCCAATCTTTGAGGCGCGGCGGGTGGACTGTTCTAAGGATACGGGAGTGCGTGGTGCGGAAACCGGCGACTCTGGCCCGGATCCTGCGCGCGCTCGGCCGCCGCCAATGACCCCTTCAGGATCCAGTCGAGAGTCACCCCCTGGCCGAGTCGGCGTACATGACCCGCGTGAGCGGGCTCGAGACGAGCGCATCCGCGCCGCGGGCGGCGGGAGAAAGCGCCTGGCTCATTCGGCAGCCTGCCCCCCGATCCGGCGCTGGAAGAACGCCTCCAACTGGCGGGCTCCATGAACGATGCCGATGATCTGGAGCGGCCTGGTCCGATCGCGGTAGGCGATCACGTAAGAGTGAACCGTTTAGAAGCGGAACCGCCGATCCGCCAAGTCTTCCCGGTGATGGCCCATTCCTGGGGCCTCGGCCACGCGCGTGAAGGCAGCGTACAGCCGTTCCAAAACCCGGTCTGCATTTTCCGGGCTGTCTTCGGCGATATAGTTCCAGATTTCGAGGAGATCGGCTCGCGCCTGCGGCGTGAGCACAAAGCGTGGGCGACTCACTTCCGCGTTTCTGCCCGGCGCCGTGCGCTCAACTGCCGGATCTCTTCGAACACGGCGTCGCCGTCGAGGAGTTCGCCGCGCTGTGCAGGCATCGTTCTCAGAAATCGTCGCAGAACTTGCTGAGATCCTGGGAAAGAAGCTGACTGCGGTGGAACGGTGGAGAAAGGCTTGCATGAGACAAGACTCCGAGCGTGTCGATTGCGCGAAAGGGCGTACAATATTACCCGGAGGTACGTATGCGATTCTGCCTTTTGATCGCAATCTCTTCCGCGGCTGCGTTCGCTCAGACGCCCGCTATACCCAAACCCCTGCCGGCGACGCTGCAAAACGCCTTTCGCAATTACTTCCAGAAGCTGGAGGTAGGCACGCCACCCAAAACGTATACCCCACCCATCGTCGTGCCGGGGCTGACTCTCGTGCCGCAGGCCAAAACCTGCGCGGTGCCACTGACCAACACCCTGAAGAGTACCGGCCCTCTTCCCCTGGGGATACGGAATTTCAAGCCGGGAGCGAACGGCTTCCACATGAAAGAGGTGCAGGTTCCGGCGCCACCCTGCGATGATAAGAAGAAATGAAGACTTCGCTTCTGACGCTGTTGCTGGTTTCGCTTGCCATGGCCTTCGGTGGTTGCCATCACGAGGAAGCCGCCAAAGGCAAGCGGTATCCGATGACGGGAGAAATCAAAGCGCTTGACGTGAACCAGAAGAGCGCCTTGATCGACGCGGGCAAGATCGGCGACTGGATGGAGGCCATGACGATGGACTACCCGGTAAAGCCCGACGCCGAATTCCAGAAGCTTCACGTGGGCGACCGCATCGAAGCCGTGGTGGTGGTGCTCGATCCCGAGCCGGGCTATTACGTGACCGACGTAAAGGTCGTGCCGAAGTAGCGGCCGGCCGATGCTTCCTTTTCGTCCGCTGTTCCGCAATCCTCATTTTCAGACGATCGCCGGCCACTACTGGCCGCGCCCGGCGAGTTCCGTCGCGGCCGAGGACCGGCTGTTCTGCACGGAACCGGGGGTGCAGGTACTGGTCACGTCTTTGCGCCCGCCGGAAGCGAAAGGCGAAATCGTGATGGTTCACGGCCTCGAAGGCTCCGGCCGCGCCGTCTACATCGCCAGCCTGAGCGCCAAGGCCACCGCCGCCGGGTTCGCGGCCCACCAGTTCAACATGCGCACTTGCGGAGGCACCGAGCATCTCTGTCAGACCCTCTACCACGCCGGGCTTACGAGCGACCTGCTGGCCGTCCTCCGCGCCCTTCGCGAAGAGGGCCGCCCGCCCGCCTGGCTGGTTGGCTTTTCGCTGGGCGGCAACGTGGTATTGAAACTCGCCGGGGAACTGGGTGACGCCGCGCGGCAGTGGATTGCCGGCGTGTGCGCCGTGTCCGCGCCGCTCGACCTGGAAGCCTGCGCGCGCCGCATCGCCGAACCCGACAATCGCCTGTACGAGGCGCGCTTCGTCCGGCGCATGCGGGCTCGTCTCGCCGCTACGGGCCGTTACGACCGCCATGAATTCTCCGCTCTCCGTTCGGTATTCGACATCGACGACCGCTTCACCGCGCCCTGCTTCGGCTTCGGCAACGCGCTGAACTACTACCGCTCTCAATCGGCCCTCAATTACCTGGATGGGCTGCGCGTGCCGGTTATGCTGATTCAGGCAAAGGATGATACCTTCATTCCATACAGAATTTTCGAATCCGAAGCGGTGTGCGGCAATCCGCGCATCGAACTGGTTGCTCCCGATTACGGCGGCCATCTCGGATTTCTGGCCCGTTCTCCGGAGCGCTTCTGGGTGGATGAGGCGATCATGCAGTGGATCGGCCGACAGGCGGTAAAGGTCTAAAAATGGAAGCACACGCGTCGTTTTGGGAGGCGGTAGCAGGCGCGGTTCAGTCGCTGCGCGGGAGCAAACTGCGCAGTTTCCTGACCCTGCTGGGCATCATTCTCGCCACCACCACCCTGATCTCGGTGATGTCCGTGATCAACGGGATGGATCTTTACATCGCCGAGAACGTGGCGCAGATGGGGGCCGACGGGTACCGGGTGACGCGCATCGCAATGATGCAGTTCGATCCCAAGAAATACCTGGAAATGCTGCGGCGCAACCCGCAATTGAAGCCGGAGGAATTCGAATTTCTCAAGGAGCGGCTTAACCTCACGCGCGAGCTGGGGCTCTCGAGCGGCCGCGGTGCGACCGCGCACTTCGGCAAGGAAACGGCGGAAAACGTGGGCGTCCAGGGGCTCACCCCCAACATGGGCGTCATCCTGAATTACGAGGCGGTGGAGGGCAGTTTCATCTCCGAGATGGAGAACGAACGCCGCATGGCCGTCTGCTTCATCGGCAATGACATCCGAACCCGTTTTTTTCCCAGCAGCGATCCCATCGGGCAGACCATCTCGGTGGACGGACTGCCGTTCCGCGTAGTGGGCGTTTCCAAAGCCAAAGGTTCGGTGTTCGGCCAGTCCCAGGATAACTTTGTCATTATTCCCATCCAGACCTACTTCAAGATCTGGGGATCGCGCGGCGGCATGAACTATGCGGGCCTGGCGCTGGACCACGAGCACCTGACGCAGGCCCAGGAGGAAGCGCGTATGATGTTGCGCGCCTTTCGCCACCAGTCGCCCAAAGACGACGACTCGTTCGCCCTGGTGACCTCGGACTCGGTGCTCCAGTTCTGGACGCAATTGACGGGCGCCATCGCCGCCACCGCGGTCGGCGTGGTTTCGGTTTTCATGGTGGTGGGGGGCGTGGTGATCATGAACATCATGCTCGCGGTGGTTACGGAGCGGACGCATGAGATCGGGATCCGCAAATCGGTGGGCGCGCGCCGCCAGGACATCCTGAACCAGTTCCTGGTGGAATCGTCGATGCTCTCGGGCATCGGGGGGCTGATTGGAGTGACCATCTCCTGGGTGGTTGCCGTGCTCGTCCGAAACACCACCTCCGTGCCCATGTCGATTCCGATCGCTGCCGTGGTAGTGGGAGTGGCGCTCTCGGCAATCGTGGGCCTGTTCTTCGGCATTTATCCCGCGCGGCAGGCCGCGCAACTCGATCCGATCGAAGCGTTGAGGGCCGAAAAATGACGATGGGATCCGTTCAGAACGGCGTGCAACTCGCGCTTGCCACCGTGCGCGAGCACAAGATGCGCTCCTTTCTCACCATCCTGGGCGTGATTATCGGCACGGGCGCGGTGATCGGCGTCGGATCCATCATCGCCGGCCTGGATGGCGCGATCACCAACCTGCTGCGCAGCTTCGGGCCGAACACGGTCATCGTGCTGAAGGGGAAGGCGATGGGCAACTGGACGCGCGAGGAGCAACGCCGCAAGCCGCTCACGCTCGAGAACGCAAGGGCCATTGCGGAACGCTGCCCATCGGTGGAACACGTGAGCCCGTACATTTTCCCGATGAGCGGGATGCACACGGCGCGCTACAAGGGCAACGACATTTACGGAATCGACATGGCCGGCACCGAAGAAGGCTACGCCGCCGGCGGCACCACCATGAAATTCGGCCGCTTCTTCACCGACATCGAGAGCATGCACCGGCAGCCGGTGGTGGTGATCGGTGAAGACGTGCAAAAGCAGTTGCTCCCGGAGGGGGATCCGGTCGGAAAAAACATCGAGGTGGACGGCCACTCCATGCGCGTTCTGGGCGTGATGGACAGGCCGGCCGCGGCGCTGCCCGGGCAGAACGACACCCGCATCCTGATCCCTTACTTCACCATGCGCAAGATGTTCCCCAATCTCCGCGAGCACATGCTCATCGTGATCGCCAAAGAGGGAATGGTCGACAAGGCACAGGACGAGGTGCGTTCCGTGCTGCGACTGGAGCGCCGCGTCCCGTTCCACGATCCCGATACGTTCTCGATTTCGACGGCCGAGCAGATGATCGAGCAGTTCCGCAGCGTGACCGCCATGGTGGCGCTGGTCATGGTGATCCTCAGCTCCATCGGCCTGCTGGTGGGCGGGATCGGCGTGATGAACATCATGCTGGTGGGCGTCACCGAGCGCACGCGCGAGATCGGCATTCGCAAAGCCGTGGGCGCGCGGAGGAGCGACATCGTGATCCAGTTCCTCACCGAAGCGGTGGTTTTGACGGGCATGGGTGGTCTGATCGGCCTCATGCTGGGCTGGTCTGTTTCGAGGCTGGTGGGGCTGATCTTCCCGAACCTGCCCACGGCGGTGCCGCTTTGGGCCGCGGTTTCCGGCGTACTGGTCTCGGTCGGCGTGGGCCTCTTCTTCGGCATCTGGCCGGCAAGCCGCGCGGCACGCCTGGACCCGGTTGTGGCATTGCGTTACGAGTAGGTCACAGTGCGGCTACCGCCGCCGGGGTGTGCTAGCCTAACGCTGAACGTGCAGCATTCGTCCCTCGCACGAGCGCGCAATCGCACCTGTGCCGGGTGACCTCGCGGGACCGCGATGCGATACCGGCTTCTCACGATCAACGGAGGCTCCTCCAGCATCAAGTTTGCGGCGTTTCGTTCGAACGGAACTCCGGAACGCGAGCTGAGCGGAAGGGTGGAGGGCATCGGCCGCTCCGGCGCAACCCTGACCGCGACAGACATTTCCCAAGCGAAGACTCATCGCATTCAGTTGGGCACGGCCGATCATCGCCAGGCGGCGCACGGCATTATGGATTGGATAGCGGAATGGAGCGGCGGGGAACCCTTTCAAGCGATCGGCCACCGTGTGGTGCATGGAGGTGTGCGGCTGGATAAGCACCAGGCGATAACGCCCGAAGTGCTCCGGGAACTCCGGCAGGCGCAACCGCTGGACCTGACCCATCTGCCGCGTGAGATTGCGCTCATCGAAGCGTTCCAGGAACGATTTCCCGGCCTGCTCCAGATCGCATGCTTCGATACCGTTTTCGGCCGGGGGCTTCCCCGAGTCGCGCAGCTTCTTCCCATTCCGCGCCGCTATGCCGATGCCGGCATACGGCGCCTGGGATTCCACGGCCTCTCCTACACGTTCCTGACGGAAGAGTTGCGCCGCGTGGCGGGAACGGCGGCGGAGGGACGCGTGGTGCTGGCCCACCTCGGCTCCGGCGCCAGCATGACGGCGCTCCATCGAATGGCGCCGGTGGACACCAGCATGGCTTTCACCCCGGCTTCGGGAATCATGATGGGCACGCGGCCGGGCGACCTCGATCCAGGCCTGCTGGTTTACCTCATGCGCACGGAAAACCTGACGCCGGAGCAGCTCGATGACTTCGTCAGTTGCCGCTGCGGATTGCTCGGAGTCTCGCAACAATCCGCCGACATGCGCGAGCTGGTCTCACGGCGCGCCCACGATGAATGCGCGCGCGACGCCTTCGATCTTTTCTGCTACCAGGCAAAGAAATGGATCGGCGGCAGTGCGGCGGCGCTCGGCGGTCTGGAGACCCTGGTTTTTTCGGGCGGCATCGGAGAGCGTTCGCCGGAGGTTCGCGCTGCCATCTGCGAGGGACTCAGCTTCCTCGGCATCGAACTCGACGCGACCCGCAACAGCCAATGCATCGCCGCCTGTGCGGAGATCTCTCGTCCCGGCGCCGCAGTGACTGTCCGAGTAATACCGACGGACGAGGAGTTAACGATCGCAAGGATCGTTTCCGATTTGATGAGCGAGAACCCGACACTTCGAGGAGGAACATCATGAGCACAGCCTCGCCGGAACTGATGGACCGGATCGACGCTTATTGGCGCGCCGCGAACTACCTTTCCGTGGGCCAGATCTACCTGTACGACAATCCGCTGTTGCGGGAACCCTTGCGGCCCGCGCACATCAAAGCCCGCCTGTTGGGACACTGGGGGACCACGCCCGGGCAGAACTTCGTCTACGCGCACCTGAACCGCATCATCCGCGACTACGACCTGGATATGATTTACATCTCCGGTCCGGGGCACGGCGGACCGGCGGTAGTGGCCAATGTGTATCTGGAGGGGACGTATAGCGAGTTCTACCCGGCGGTTACCCGGGACGAAGCCGGGCTGCGCCAGTTATTCCGCCAGTTTTCGTTTCCCGGGGGCATTCCGAGCCACGTGGCTCCGGAGACGCCGGGCTCGATCCACGAAGGGGGCGAGCTGGGTTACTCGCTCAGCCATGCCTTCGGCGCGGCGTTCGACAATCCGGAGTTGATTGTTGCGTGCGTGATCGGCGATGGCGAGGCGGAAACAGGGCCGCTCGCGACTGCCTGGCATTCCAACAAGTTTTTGAACCCGGCTTATGATGGCGCGGTCTTGCCCATCCTGCACCTGAACGGATTCAAAATCGCAAACCCGACCATTCTGGCGCGTATCCCCAGGGAAGAACTCGAACAGTTCCTGCGCGGCTGCGGGTGGGAGCCGCACTTCGTGGCCGGAGACGACCCGGCGGTCATGCATCCGCTTATGAGTTCCACGCTGGACGGTGTCGTGGCCGAAATTCGAGAAATCCAGCGGGACGCGCGCGAGCGGGGGCCCGGGAAGCGGCCGCGCTGGCCCATGATCGTGCTCCAGACGCCGAAGGGTTGGACCGGTCCAAAGACGGTTGACGGGCGAGCGGTCGAGGGCTCTTTCCGGGCGCACCAGGTTCCCATTGCCGATCCGGCCACCAACCCCGGGCACCTGAAGGAACTCGAGGAATGGCTCAGAAGCTACCGGCCGGACGAGCTATTCGATTCCGCCGGGTGCCTGCGTCCGGACCTGCAATCGCTGGCTCCTGCCGGCGAACGCCGCATGGGCGCCAATCCGCACGCCAATGGCGGGGTCCTGCTCAAAGACCTCCGCCTGCCCGCGTTCAGCGATTATGCCATCGAGGTGGCCGAGCCCGGCGCGGTCGAGGCCGAGGACACGCGCGTGGCGGGCGCTTTTCTTCGCGACGTGGTCCGGCTGAATGCGAATCAACGCAATTTTCGCATCTGGGGGCCGGACGAGACACTATCCAACCGCCTCGGGGCGGTCTTCGAGGCGACCGGGCGGCAATGGATGGCGGAGACGCAGCCGGTGGATGAATTCCTGGCGCAGGAAGGCCGCGTGATGGAGGTGCTGAGCGAACACCAGTGCCAGGGCTGGCTGGAAGGCTATCTTCTCACCGGCCGGCACGGCGTGTTCAACAGCTACGAAGCCTTCATTCACATTGTGGACTCGATGTTCAACCAGCACGCGAAGTGGCTGAAAGTGACGCTGCATCTGCCCTGGCGCAGGAAGATCGCGTCGCTCAACTATCTGCTGGCGAGCCACGTCTGGCGGCAGGACCACAATGGCTTCACGCATCAGGACCCGGGCTTCATCGACCTGGTGATGAACAAGAAGGCCGAGATCGTGCGCGTCTATCTGCCGCCGGACGCCAACTGCCTTCTCTCGGTAATGGATCACTGCCTGAGAAGCCGTCACTACGTCAACGTAATCGTGGCCGGCAAGCACGCTGCGCCGCAATGGCTGAATATCGACGCCGCCATCCGCCACTGCACGGCCGGCATCGGCATTTGGGAATGGGCAAGCAGCGACAAGGGTTCCGATCCGGACGTGGTGATGGCATGCGCGGGCGACGTTCCGACCCTCGAGACGCTGGCGGCTGTAGAAATTCTTCGCCGCAACATTCCGACGTTAAAGATACGCGTGATCAACGTCGTGGATTTGATGAAGCTGCAACCGCAGGGCGAGCACCCTCATGGCCTGCCGGATCGCGATTTCGACGTACTGTTCACCAGGGACAAGCCGGTTATTTTCGCTTACCATGGCTACCCGTGGTTGATCCACCGCCTGACTTATCGCAGGACCAACCATGCGAACCTGCATGTCCGGGGCTACAAGGAAGAGGGCACGATTACGACGCCGTTCGATATGGCGGTGCTGAACGAACTCGACCGCTTTCACCTGGCGATGGATGTGATCGACCGCCTGCCTCAACTGGGCGCACGGAGCGCCTATCTGAAACAGGAATTACGGGATAAGTTGGTGGACCACCGGCTTCACATCGAGCGCTACGGCGACGAACTGCCGGAAGTGCGCGACTGGAAGTGGGGCGCCGCCTGAGGAGCGTTAGCGCACCCACCAGAAGACCGCCCACAAGCCATCGGCCTTGCGGTTGCGCCAGGCGCGGTAGCCGAGGGCTTGAAGGGCCGCTTCGCGGGCTCGTGCTTCTTCTTCGGTCGGAAATTCACGCGAGAACTTCATATCGGGCCATTTCTGGCGGCTTCAACAGCCGCCATGCATTCTTATGCACGGCGATTGCCAAGCCGTAGGGCTGCCCTTCGGCCTTGCGTTTTCTTTCACTTTGCGGTTCAACGCACGCTGACGGCGCGGCTTTGGGTGTCCACCGCGTTAGCACGGTGTCAACGGCGTGGACGGCGGGGCGTAGGGAGCCTAGGCAAGAAGCGCTCCCTTTATGGTCGCGGCTCGGTAAGCTTCCGGAAATAAAGGCCGACTGGCAGTGCGAGCAGCAGGAGGGCGAAAGTTCCGGGCTCGGGCACTTGACTGGCGGCAGCGGTGAATTCGGCACCACCAATCTGGACGCGGAGGCCGGAGGGGCCGGGCACTTCACCGGCGGTGCTCCCATTGGAAACGATGAACTGAAGGGTATTCACGCCCGGCTGGAAATACGAGAGATTGCTCACGGCAAACGGGGTGAAGTGTTGAAAACTGTAGTCTCCGGACGTTCCGTAGGGAATCGGGCTTCCGATATTGTGCCCATTCAGGAGGATCGCCATGCCGGCGTTGTCCGAGGACCAGTCCCCCGTGATCGTCGCCGAGAGGAGTCCCACGGGCAGATCGAAAGTGGTCTGATAGATGTAGTGCTGTCCGGTTGTCCAGTTGCTTCCCGCGAGATTGTCGCCGGGATTCGGCGTCGGCGAGATCCAGGCAGAGCCCGATCCATTCAATATCCACACGCCGTTAACCAGCGGGTAACCGCCGTTTTGCGTCACGTAGGCTGAACCGCCCGCGGGTGCTCCGGGGGGCACTGCGACCAGGGTGTAGTTGCCATCGGCAGTTCCGGCGCCGGCAGCGGCCAGGCAATTGGCCGTAAACCCGGTTGAACACACATTGATCGGTCCCGCGAAGGCGGATGCGGCCATTAGCACCGCAGCAACCATAAGAACGAACGTCTTCATCTATCCTCCGATTTACCAGCTTTCAGGACCCTATTATCGCTTGGCTATTCAGAATTAGCCATTGGTTCACAGGGGCTTAATAACCCTAGTTAATTAAGAAGCGTACTGGTACTTTGTTCCGGTGATAGAGTTTCAAGGAGCAAAGGAACGCGAACCATGACACTCTGGAAGCCGTGCACCCTGGCCCTGATCGGTCTCGCCTGCGCCATCGCTGCGCCAAGGGTCGATAAGGTCGAGCCGCCCAACTGGTGGGTTCCCCACACGCTCCACCCGCTGCAGATCCTTCTGACCGGGGCGGACCTTCGGGATGCGACGGTTTCAACCGCATCGAAGGGCTTTAAAATCGACGTACGGCACACGTCGGCGGATGGACGCTACCTGTTTGTGTACCTCGATATCGGGCGGGAGGTCCGTCCCGGTTCCTTCGAGTTCGAGGTGAAGGGCCCCTCGGGAACGGGCCGGTTCACGTTCGTGCTCGAAAAGCCGCTCGAAGCGAAAGGCCGGTTCCAGGGCTTCACGCCGGACGACGTGATTTACCTGATCATGCCCGACCGCTTTGCCAATGGCGACCCGGCCAACGACAGCCCTGCCGAATTCGCCGGCCCGGCGGACCGTAAGAATATCCGCGCCTATCATGGCGGAGACCTGCGTGGAATTCGCGACCGCCTCCCCTACCTCAAAGACCTGGGCGTCACGGGCTTCTGGCTGACTCCGGTGTACAAGAACTCGCTGGCGAACGCGGGCGCGTATCACGGGTATTCCGCGGTCGATTTCTACGACATCGAGCCGCGCTTCGGGACCATGAAGGAGTTCCGCGACCTGGTGGACGCGGCGCACCAGATGGGCATCAAGGTGGTGCAGGACCAGGTGGCCAACCACAGCGGGCCGCGCCATCCGTTCGTCGGCAACCCGCCCACGCCGACCTGGTTCAATTACCTCGACCGCACGCCGCGGCCACGCAACAATTTCGACATCGCGGGACTGGCGGATCCGTATTCCCGCCCCAGCCGGCGCGAACTTCCCCTGCGCGGATGGTTCGCCGGCAGCCTGCCGGATTTCAATCAGGAAGACCCGCTGGCCGCCGATTACATTATCCAGAACGCGCTCTGGTGGATCGGCATGACGGGGATCGATGCCATCCGGCAGGACACCTATCCTTATGTGGACCGTCCCTTCTGGGCGAAGTGGCAGGCGGCCGTGGACAAGCAGTACGCGGGCTTCACGGTGGTGGGTGAAGTGACCGCTCCTAACCCCGCGTCGCTATCGTTCTTCGAGGGCGGCACCTCCCATGACGGCATCGACACGAAACTGCCGTCGCTGCTCGATTTCCCGCTGGAGCACACGCTGCGCGACGTCTTCGGCGGGGACAGCCCATGAACCGGCTGGTGGAAATTCTGGCGCAGGACTCGCTCTACAAGCGGCCGGAGATGCTGGTGGTGTTTCCCGGCAATCACGATCAGCCGCGCCTGCTCACGGTGGCCAAGGGGGAGATCGACCGGCTGATGATGGCCGAGGCCTTCGTGCTGACCACCCGCCGCGTGGTCCACCTTTATTACGGCGACGAGATCGCCATGATGGGCGCTAACGACCCGGAGAACCGCCACGATTTTCCCGGCGGCTGGCTGGGCGATACCGCCGATGCCTTTACGCCGGCCGGGCGCGCGGGCGACGCCGCCGCCGTTTTCAACCTCACGCGCGAACTCCTCCACTTCCGGCTGGAACACGCTGCCATCCGCCGCGGAACGCTGACCAACCTGCTGGTCAACCAGAACCAGTATGTCTACCTGCGCAGTTCGCCCGAGGAACACGTGCTGGTGGTCCTGAACCGCGCCGGGAGCGCGCAGCCGCTTTCGCTGGCGGTGGACGACCTGCCCATTCCCGACGGCACGATCTTCCGATCCTTCTCGCCGGGGTCCCCGGATCTGACGGCGGCGGGCGGCAAACTGACCATCGGGCAACCGAAGGAGATTCAGATTTACTGGGCGCGGCGAACACCGCGCGCCGGCAATCGTGCAGAATAGAGAGGATCGACCCATTCTGGAGGTACCATGAAGCCACTCGTCTTATTGGCGGTTGCCGCCGCGCTGTACGCGCAGCAGGCGCCCCCGCAAGCGCCCCAAAAGAAGCAGGAGGAACATGCCGGCGACGACGTGCGCGGCTACACGGACACGCCGCGGATTCCCGGCCAGCAATGGCGGGTCCACGATATGGACCGTCCGCGGCCGCCCAAAGTCACGCCCGGCCCGCCGGTGAGCGCGCCGCCACCTTCCGACGCCATCGTGCTGTTCGACGGAAAGGACCTCTCGCACTGGGTACAGGCCGCGCGCGGTGGAACCACCACCGAGCCCAAATGGAAAGTGGAGAACGGCTACATCGAGATCGTCCCGCGCACCGGCCGCCTGGTGACCAAGGACAAATTCGGCGATTGCCAGCTTCATATCGAGTGGCAGATTCCGTTGGAAGCCAAAGGCCAGGGCCAGAGCATCGGCAACAGCGGCGTGGAGTTGATGACGCGGTATGAGATCCAGGTGCTCGAATCCCACACCGCCCTCACCTATGCGGACGGCGGCGCGGGCGCCGTGTACGGGGTCTGGCCCCCCATGGTGAATCCGGCGCGGCCGCAGGGCGAATGGAACTCGTACGACATCGCCTTCGAGGCGCCGCGTTTCGACGGCGACAAGCTGCTGTCGCCGGCCTACATCACCTTGTTCTTCAATGGCGTGCTGGCACAGAATCACAAGGACTACCTCGGCACAACCATCTGGCGGCAGGTGGGCAAGTACACCGCGCATCCGGCGGAGATGCCGCTCAGCCTCCAGGATCACAACCAGCCGGTCCGCTTCCGCAATATCTGGATTCGCAAGCTTACCCCGCAATGATCCCGCGGGGCCATTGCCTGGGACGGGCGGTTTTGCGATGATCTGGGTGATTGCGGTATGGGTGGACTCGGGCTAAGACTCGCTGCGCGGCGATGCAGGACGCAGCCGCCGGTGCGCTCCTGTGACGGGCGCGGGAGGTTCGACCGGTGATGGACGCGCGGCAGCGCCTTCTGATCTCGGAGACCGACCTGCAGTGCGGTTTCGGATTGGCGGCATATCGTGACGCGGCGTCCGCGGTGCAGCATCGGGATCCCGCCGATTTCTGGCGCCACATGCAGTGCCTGCTTACCGCGGCGCAGCACCTGCGGCACTTGCTCGCGCGGGAGGCCGGCCTGCGCGCGACGCTCGGCATTCCTTCCGATTCGGCTATCCTGAACCCGGACCTCGAAGCGGTGGCCGATCCGGGGCGAGTATTCGATGTGTGGGTCCGCGCCCATCCCCGCGGGCCGCTCCGGCTGACCAATTTCGGCCCGCTTGGCATCAGCCATGCCGACCCGGCCGTGTTTGCCCGCTATTTCGACGTGGAGTCTTCCACGCTCCTGCTGTACGGCACCACGTTCCACCTTCCGGACCTGCTCATTGCGATGGCCGCAGTGAAAGCCGAAGCGGCAGCGCAACTGCGGCAAATACAGGCTTTAGTTTAAATTCGAGCGTCGGTCTATTTGACAGCATCACGGCATTCGGGATATTCTTAGTCCAGTTCGCACTCAGCCGCCCGACATGACCCACAGCTACCGGATGTCCGTTGTGTATCGTGCGGCCCTGCTCTGCGCCCTGGCGCTGCCCGCGGGGGCTGCCGACGCTCCTTCCACTCTCGCCTTCGTCGCCAAAAACTGCGTTTCGTGCCACAGCGCCGCGTTCAGTTCCGGGGGCGTGAATCTGGAATCGTATAAAGACGAAAAGGCAATCCTGGGCGATCGCGCCGTGTGGGAGCGCGTTTCTGCCAAGCTTCGCTCGGGCGAGATGCCGCCGCAGGGCCTCCCGAAGCCGCCCGCCGCGGAGATCGAAGCCGTCTGCCGGTTCCTCGATGGGGAATTCACAAAGCAGGACGCGCAGGTGAAGCCCGACGCCGGACGCGTCACCGCGCGCCGCCTGAACCGCGCCGAATACAACAACACGCTGCGCGACCTGCTGGGCATCGACCTGCGGCTGGCCGACCACTTTCCCTTGGATCAGGCCGCTTACGGTTTCGACAACATCGCCGATGCCTTGAACGTGTCTCCCGTCCTGCTCGAAAAATACGTGGACGCGGCCGAGACCGCCGTCCGCACGGCGATTTTCGGCGGGGAAAAACTGAAGCCGGCCATGACGCACTACAGCGCGCCGGTGCGCATTCCGGTGCTGCCCAAAAGCTTCGACGGCTACGACGAATCGGGCCTCACTTCTTTGAGTTCCACACACGCGGTGCACCGTTTCCCCGTGGACGGCGAATACCTCTTTCACGTGGTGCTTAACGGCCACCGGCCCAACCAGTCCGAACCGGCGCACGTCGCTTTCTGGGTGGACGGAAAAATGGTGGACCAGGTGGAAGTGGACGCAACCGACCTCGAAGGCCAGACCCGCGATTTCAAGGCCCGCTTGAGCGCAGGCGAGCATCTGCTGTCGGCAACGTACCTGAAGGAGTACCACGGGCTGCCCGCGAAGTACAAAGCGCCCGAGCCCTCCACGCGTCCGCCGGAGGCCCTGATTACGATGCGGGGCGCGCTTACCGAGAAGGACCGCGAGACGCTGCGGAAACTCGGCACCACCATCAAGCTGGACCGCGTGGAAACGCGCGTGGACAACCGCTTCGAATCGATCGACGTGGCCGGCCCGTTCACGCAAGCGCCGGGCCCCTCGCAAGCCGCGCTGCGGCAGATCTTCGTATGCGGCCATGCGCCGGGCAAACACCTTCCCTCTTGCGCGCGCACGATCATGTCGAATTTCGCGCGCCGCGCCTTTCGGCGGCCCGTGACGGCCGCGGAAATCGAGCCGTTTCTCGGGCTGGTCGCGCTGGTCCGCAAGCAGGGCGATTCGTTCGAGGAAGGCATTGCCGCCGCTCTTGAAGCGGTGCTGGTCTCGCCGAATTTCCTGTTCCGCATGGAGCGCGACCGTCCCGCTCCGGCGGGTAGGGCCGCCGCGCCGCTCAGCGATTACGAACTGGCTTCGCGCCTCTCTTATTTCCTGTGGAGCAGCATGCCGGACGCCGAACTGATGCGCGTCGCCGGTGAAGGCCGCCTGCGCCGGCCCGCGGTGCTGGAAGCGCAGGTGCGGCGCATGTTGAAGGACCCGAAGTCGCGCCGGCTGGTGGAAAATTTCGGCGGGCAATGGCTGCAGTTCCGCAACATCGACGTGGTGCGGCCCGACAGCGAAAAATTCCCGCAGTTCGACGAAGCCCTGCGCCGTTCCATGCGCCGCGAGACGGAGCTGTTCTTCGACCATGTCGTGCGCCAGGACCGCAGCGTTCTCGAGTTTCTGGACGCGCCCTACACGTTTCTGGACGAGCGCATGGCCCGCTTCTACGGCGTGCCCGGAGTATCCGGCGCTGAATTCCGCCAGGTGGACGTGAGCGGCACCAGGCGCGGGGGTGGACTGCTGGCGCAGGCTTCGATCCTCACCATCTCGTCTTACGCCACGCGCACGTCGCCGGTGCTGCGCGGGAAGTGGATCCTCGAAAATCTATTGAACGCTCCGCCGCCTCCGCCGCCGCCCGCCGTACCGGCGCTCGACGACACGAAAATCGGCCAGTCCATGACGATGCGGCAGCAGCTCGAGGAGCATCGCAAGAACCCGGTCTGCGCCTCGTGCCACTCGAAGATGGACCCGCTGGGCTTCGGCCTCGAGAACCTTAATGCCATCGGCGCCTGGCGGGAGGAGGACGGCAAGCTGCCGATCGACGCCTCCGGTTCCCTGCCCGGCGGGCGCGACGTTCCAAGGACCGGTGCAGCTCAAGTCGCTGCTGCTGCAGGACCGCGACGCTTTCGTCGCCGGCCTGACCGAGAAGCTGACTGATCTACGCGCTCGGCCGTGGACTCGAGCGGTACGACCGCCCCGCGCTCGATGCCATCCGGCGCAAGCTGCCGGCAGCCGATTACCGGTTCTCGCAGCTCGTGCTCGAAATCGTCAACAGCCTTCCCTTCCAGAACCGGCGCGCCCGCGAGGCCGGCATCGTTTCGGCTCAGGCCAAAGGAGAACCCCGCCCGTGAATTTCGTGACAGGCAAGCACATGAACCGCCGCACCCTGCTGAAGGGAGTGGGCGCCGCCATCGGGTTGCCGCTGCTCGACTCCATGCGGCCGGCCTTCGCCGGACCGGCATCGGCAACGTCGCCCGGCGCCTGGCCGTCGTCTACGTCCCCAACGGCATCGTCATGAAGGACTGGAACCCGCAGCCACCGGCACCGAATTCGAATTCACCCGCATCCTGAAGCCGCTCGAACCGTTCCGCCGGGACATCACGCTGGTATCCGGCCTGGCCAACACGGCGGCGCAGAAAGTGATCGGCGGCGGCGACCACGCCAAGGCGACGGGCAGCTTTCTTTCCGGCGCTCCGCCCAAGCGGACCGAAGGCGCGGACGTGCATTCGGGCGTAACTTTCGACCAGATCGCCGCGCGCCACTTCGCTTCGGCCACGCGCGTACCCTCGCTGCAGCTCGCCTGCGAAGACACGCGCATGGTGGGCAACTGCGACACGGGTTTCAGTTGCGCCTATACCAACAGCCTTTCGTGGAAAGACGCGGACACGCCGCTGGCTCCCGAGGTGGATCCGCGGTCGGTATTCGAGCGGCTGTTCGGCACCGTGGACCCGAGCCTGGACGCGAAGACGCGCGCCCGCCGCGCGCTCTACCGCAAGAGCATCCTGGACCTGACGCGAGAGAACACGCGCAAAGTGGCGGCCGACCTGGGACCCGCGGACCGGCGCAAAGTGGACGAGTACCTTACCTCGATTCGTGAGGTGGAGCAGCGCATCGCGGCCGCCGAAGCGGACCCGCGCCAGATCGCGCCGGCCATGGAAAAACCGGCGGGGATCCCGATGGAATTCGCCGCTTACCTGAAGCTCATGTTCGACCTTCAGACGATCGCATTCCAGTCCGACCTGACCCGCGTTTCCACCATGCTGGTGGGCCGCGAGGGCAGCGTGCGCACGTATCCGGAAATCGGCGTGGCCGACCCGCACCACCCGCTCACGCACCACCGCAACAATCCGGACTTCATCGAGCGCGTGGCGAAAATCAACTGCCTGCACGCGGAACTATTCGCTTACTTCGTGAACAGGCTGAAGACCACCCCGGATGGCGAAGGCAGCCTGCTGGACCATTCCGCCGTACTTTACGGAAGCGCGCTCAGCGACGGCAACAGCCACTCCCACGTCAACCTGCCGCTGCTGGTGGCCGGCCATGCCCTGGGGCAGCGGGGCGGGCGACACATCGCAGCGGCGCCGCGCACTCCGGTCACGAACCTGTTGCTGACCATGCTGAACGGCGTGGGGGTGCCCACCGAGACCTTCGGCGACAGCACCGCGCGCGTGGAATTGACTTAGGGGGCGGGTAGAAGAAAAAGTTGGATGCGCCGCACGGAATCCTGCTGCGTCAAGACGGCTAGTCAGGCGGATTCAACACCGGGAAACATCCACGGGCGGCGTTTGAGGGCGAGGCCCCGGTTGGCGAGAGTAGCACTCTATTTTCCGAGCAGCGGCGCCCTGCTCCCAAAGGCAATCTCTCGCGAAGGCCGCCAAGCTCGCCAAGAACTGCAATTTAAATTCCGCTGCGGCTCGCGCACGGCGCGGTTCGCGCGCCGACCGCAGGTCGAACGTGGCAGCGGTTCTCCGGGAGCCGATGCATGTATGTAGTAGTCGCGGTTACCACGACTGTCGTGCCGCAACGAGGTAAGTATGACGCATCTGCCGTCATCTTCGATTCGCGAATCCTATTAACGGCAAGGTTCTCCTGGCGAGCTTGGCGGCCTTGTCGTGAGACCAGCTTGGCCGGAATTCCGCTACGGCTCCCGCACGGCGCGGAACCCGACCATGCGATGGCCCTGGAACGAGGGCCAGGCCGCGGTTCGCGCAGCCGACCGCAGGTCGAAGGTCTCCATGAAGAACGTGCCGCCGCGAAGGACGCGGTAGGCGCCCTCCGGCGGTCCCTGCGGATTCTTGCGGGGAGACACGGAGTAGTAATCCTTGCTGTACCAGTCCTGGCACCACTCCATGACGTTGCCCGCCATGTCGAATGCGCCGTAGGGCGAAGCGTTGCTGTGCGTCTGGAGGTCGCCGCGCTTGCTGCCGTCGTAGAAGCCGGGCACGGTTCCCGTGTCCACGTTGCCGGTGTAGTTGGCATAGGTGCGGTCGATGTTGTTGCCCCACGGGTAGCGGCGCTGGTCGGTGCCGCGGGCCGCCTTCTCCCATTCGGCTTCGGTGGGCAGCCGGTATTTCTTGCCCGTTTTCGCGCTCAGCCAGTTGCAGTAGGCCGTCGCCGAATCCCAGTTGACGCCCAGCAGCGGGTAACCGTCGCTGTTGGGCGTGCCGCCGCCGTGATTGCGCACGTCGTTCCAATACGGCACCTGGTTCTTGGGCACGGGCCTTGCACCGGGCCAGAACTTCGGATCGTCATACCCCGGATCGTCGCGAAATTTCTTCCACTCGCCGTTGGTCATTTCGAACTTCGCGATGTAGAAGGCGTCCAGGTCCACCACGTGCACGGGCCGCTCGCGCGCGTCGCCTTCGTTGAAGTTGTCCCCCATTTTGAAGGAGCCGGCGGGGACGAACACGTAGTCGCCATATCCGTCGTTGACCGGCGACGACGCGCCCGCAACGGCCGAGCGCAGCACTTCCACGAATCCGCCTGCCGCCAGCAGCGCGGTCACACCCAGCAATCCCCAACGGCGCATCTCTATTTACCCCCCGGCAGGAAGCCGCCGATCTTCAGGAAGTGCTGCAGAGTGGGCATCCACTCGCCGAATTCGGGGCTGCCGAAGCCGCTGCCGAAACCGTGCCGGCCTTTCTGATAGATGTGGATCTCCGCCACGGCACCAGCGCGTGTGAGGTCCAGGAACAACTGCCCGGAGCCGAGCGAGGCGCCCCGGTCGGCGGCGGCGCAGACCAGGAAGGTGGGCGGGAAATCTTTCAGCGATTCGTTGGGCATGGCGCGCCCGGCGCCGTAGACCAGCACCAGGTAATCCGGCTTCGAACTGGCGCGGTCGATCGGGTCGGCCGCAGTGGGGTCCGGCGCGGGTGCCGTACCCGCCACGGAGCGCCCGGTATTCGAGCCAGCCGAAAAGCCCGCGTAGCCGATCTTATCGGGGTCGAGTTTCCATTCCGCCGCCCGCGAACGGATCAGGCGCACGGCGCGCTGCCCTTCCGCGACGCGCACGTTCTCGGCGTATCGCGGCGAGAGCCGGTAGGTCAGCACAAACGCGGCGACGCCCCAATCGTTGTACCGCTCCGCCACGTCCATCCCTTCCGCCCCGTACATCAGCATGATGTTGGAGCCGCCCGGCGCGATGATCACCGAACCGCCGTTGCGCTTGCCTTCCGGCGGCAGAAAGGCCGTCAGGAAGGGAGTGTCGAGCGGCCCGTCGCCCTGCGAAAACGGCACCTTGCCGGGTTCCCAAAGAGGGATGTTGAATAGCCCCGATCCGGACTTGGAGGTGCCGCTCTTGTCGGCCGGTTTATCGGCCCCCAGAAGAGCGAAGGAAACGGAGAATACGGCCGCGATGAGCCGCGCCCGCGAGCGCCAGAGACAGCTTTCCATGGCCAATAGTCTTTCTCAGCCGCGAGGCCGGCGTCAAGTGAAAGTTCGCGCGCCGGACTAAGTACGATTGCGGGCGGCGGCGCGATACATACGGGGGCCCGCCTGCCCGATGATGGAAGAATCTGGGGAACGCTCCCAGATGCGATAATCTCGTGATGAAACGACCGATCGGCTGTCCACACGTTGTCGTCGTGGCCCTGTTGGCGGCCACACTCAGCGGATGCGCTAAGACCACACCGGCTCCCACCGCCGGGAGCGATCAAGCCAAGGTGGACGAGATTGCTGTCCGTCGAACGCTCGCCGACACCGAACAGCGCATCAATCGGGGCGACCTCGGATTCGTGAACGTCTTTGCGAAAGACGCCGAGATCATCGCACCGTCAGCTCCGGACGTCATTGGATTCGATGCCATCCGGGCAGCGTACGCGGAAGCGCTGAAGCAAGCTTCAATGGAAGTCCACTTCTCGACGCAGGAGGTCGCGGTTGCCGGGGACCTGGCGTACGAACGCGGCACGTACACGCTCCGCACGGTGGACCGGAAGACCGGCCAAGTCTTGCGGGATGTGAAGAACAAGCATATTCATATCCTCAAGCGCCAGCCTGGGGGTGCTTGGAAGACGTGGCGGATGATGGTCAACAGCACGGAACCGGATTCGGTCAAGAAGTAGCGGAGTCCGAAACGGCCCCGGTAGGTGTCGGCAGCGTCGCTTCCTGGCGGAATCCGAAGCCGCGGGTGTTATCGATCCAGCGCACCCAGGCGGGCGTGAAGCAATACAGGTTGTGGCCGGCGAGGGCGCGGTCGAACTCGGGGCCAAGCGCGAAGCGCTCGCGAAAGGCGCGGGTCATCTCGGCGCGCCGGCCGCCCGCACGCACCACCCGTGCGCTGCCCGTCATCTGGACGCCTTGGATCCGCTGCCACTCGCGGGTTTCGCGAAAGATGGTCACGGCCGCGGCGGAGTTCCGGCGCAGGTTGCGGCTGTGTTCGCTTTGCGGCTTCGAAAACCAGTAGAGCCGCAAATCGCCGTCCGCGACATAGAAAAGAGGAGCGAGACGCGGCGCGCCGTCCTCCGCGGTGGTGGCCAGGGCCAGCGTGTTGGCGGCGCGGACGAAACCGGCGGCGTCGTCGAGTGCGGAGTCCGTCTCGCTACTTGCCTGAAAATTCATAAGCGATGCGCCACTTCGTCTCTTTGCCGGGCGCGACCGAAATGCGATTGTAGGCCTCCGGGCAGACGGTGGTGCGGATCGACCAGAAATTGATGCGCGTGATGGGCCGGTCCCCGGTCTGCCGCACGCCGGTCCCGGTTTTGCGATTCTCCACGCGAAAATCGAAGTCGGCTGGCGCTGGGGCCGTAGCCGGTGAGGTCCGCCTGCGCGGTCTGGCGCGGTTGCAGTTCGCTCAGGTAAACCAGTTCCTTGCCGCGCACCTCCGCGAGGCCGTTCATGGGCCGGTCGGCCTTGACTTCGAAAGGAAACGACACCACGATATCGGGCCCCGTCGGCTGCCCGTCCAGCATGAAGAAATTGTGGTTGAACACGTCCGTCTCGATCGCCTTGGTGCCGGTGTTCTTGAGCGTGTGCTCGATGACCATTTCGGGCTTGCCCTTCACCAGCCGCACCGTCTTGTGGTATTCGTAGACGCCGGGCAGCACCTGCGTGAACTCCACCTGGTCCGCCCCTTTTTTGATCGACCACTTGCCGCTGTCCACAATGTCGTAGGTGCGGAAATCGTTGACTTTCGCTTCCTGCGGCTTCTTGAGTTTGCCCACGCCGATGCGGACGAACGTCCCGTCCACCGGCGCCTCGTCGTAGCCGATCGCGCCGAAGGATTCCACCGGCCCCATGATCGAATCGTGGAGTTTGGGATCGTAGCGCGGAAACCACTGGCCGAAGTAATTGTGGCCCTTGTATTCGAGGCTGGCGATCTGCCCCGCCCAGTCGAAGCGGGTGGCGCGGTAATAGCCGTCGGTCGCATCCGGCAGGTACAGCTTGGCGCGAAGCACTCCGTTGGCGATCTCGGCCGATGGTGGATCCGCCGCCGCAAGGGCGCCCGCAAGGATGAGGGAAATCGTACAAAGAGCTCGCATGCGTATAGTATGGCTGACCGCTTGCGCTTTTTCACTTCGGCAATGGCGAGTGATAGCATTTTAAGGGATGGTGCTGAACCATATTGCCGCTGTGGTGCTGTTGTCCGGGCCGTTCTTTTGGATCGGATTGTGGATGGCGATCGATCCGGCGGGCGTCGCCTGGTTTCCCGAACTGATCGCGCGTGTTTTCAGAAAAGCGCTGCGCGGTTCTGTGCCGGCTTCAGAAGCCATCGTCGATGCCGAGGACTTTGTTCTTTCGCCCGGGTTTCGAAGAGGCGTGAGGCTCGCCGGCATCGTTCTCCTGTTGATCGCCATGGCGGCGTAACGGAGATCTTCCGGTCGCGAACCCGCTATCGTTTGCCCGGTGAAACGTGGTAAACCCGATATTCAGGAGCCCTTCTCATGAAATCCTATATCCGCCCCGGCGCCATTCTCGCGCTGGTTGTGCTGGCGGCCCTTGTCGCCGCTCTATCCACCTTCGCCCAGCCCCGCCCGCGGGCGCTGTCGTCGTTCGATCCCCAGGTAAAACCGATTCTCGAGAAAATGACCCTGGACGAAAAGATCGGCCAGATGACGCAGCCCGAGCAGAGCGAGCTCAAGGACCTTTCGGAGATCGAAACGCTCAACGTCGGCTCGCTGTTAAGCGGCGGCAGTTCCGATCCCAAGGAGGGCAACAGCCTCAAGGCCTGGACCGACCTCTACAACCGGCTTCAGGCCCACACCAAGAACTCGCGCCTCAAGATTCCCATCCTGTTCGGAATCGACGCCGTGCACGGCCACAACAACGTGCTGGGCGCCGTGATTTTCCCGCATAATATCGGGCTGGGCTGCACGCGCGATGCGGCGCTGGTCGAGAAGGTCCACCGCGTTGCCGCCGACGAGGTGCGCGCCACCGGAATTCAATGGGCGTTCGGACCTTGCGTAACGGTTCCGCAGGATATCCGCTGGGGCCGCACGTACGAAGGCTTCTCCGAAGATCCGAAGCTCGTGGCCGAACTCGGGGCGGCGGCGGTGCGCGGCTTCCAGGGCAACAATCTCCTGGACCCGCTCGCCGTGCTGGCCTGCGCCAAGCACTACGTGGGCGATGGCGGCACGGCGTTCGGGTCTACAAACCGCAACAATCAGCCCGGGCTCGACCAGGGCGACACGCGCGTGGACGAAGCGACGCTGCGCAGCATTCACCTGCCCGGCTACATCTCCGCCATCCGGGCCGGCGTGGGCACCATCATGCCGTCCTACAGCAGTTGGAATGGCGTGAAGGTTTCGGGCAGCAAGCGGCTGCTCACCGACATTCTCAAGAACGAACTGGGATTTGAAGGGTTCCTGATTTCCGACTACAACGCCATCGACCAGCTTTCCCGCAATTTCACCGAAGCGGTGGAAATGTCGATCAACGCCGGCATGGACATGGCGATGGAGCCCACGCGGTACCGCGAGTTCCAGACTGCGCTCAAGTCGCTGGTGGAGCAGGGCAAGGTTCCGATGTCGCGCATCGACGATGCGGTCACCCGCATCCTGCGCGTCAAGTTCGCCATGGGACTGATGGATCCCGACCGCAATCAGCTTGCCGATCCGAAGGTGCAGCAGTCGTTCGGCTCGCCCGAACACCGGCAGGTGGCGCGGCAGGCGGTGCGGGAATCGCTGGTGCTGCTCAAGAACGACCGCAAGGCGCTGCCGCTCGCCAAGACGGCGAAGCGCATCCACGTGGCCGGCAAGAGCGCCGACAATATCGGCAACCAGTGCGGCGGCTGGACCATCGACTGGCAGGGCAAAACCGGACCGGTGACTACCGGAGGCACCACCATCCTGGCCGCCATTAAGAGCGCCGTCTCCAGGAACACGCAGGTCACTTACTCGATGGACGGCTCCGGCGCTGCCGGCGCGGACATCGGCGTGGTGGTTATCGGCGAGAACCCCTATGCGGAGATGCAGGGCGACCGGAGCGACCTGTCGCTGGCCAAGGAAGACGTGGACGCCGTCAACGCACTCAAGAGCGCCGGAATCCCGGTAGTGACCGTGCTGATTTCGGGCCGCCCGATGATTGTCTCCGGCATCCTGGACAAGACCGACGCGCTGGTGGCGGCCTGGCTGCCGGGCACCGAAGGCGCCGGCGTGGCCGATGTCCTTTTCGGCGACTACAAACCTACGGGCAAGCTCTCCTTCTCCTGGCCGCGCTCCATGAGCCAGTTGCCGCTCAACGTGCATACGCCTAAGGCGGACCCGCTTTTCGCCTACGGATACGGCTTGAAATATTGAACGAAACGGCGCGCGCCGCCTGTTATCATTTGCTCATATGAAAGGCAATCCGAAGGTCATCGGTATTCTAAACCAGGCGCTCAAGGAAGAACTGACGGCGATCAACCAGTACTTCCTGCACGCCGAAATGTGCGAGAACTGGCACTATCCGCGGCTCGGTGAGTACATCAAGAAGCAGTCGATCGACGAAATGAAGCACGCCGAGGCGTTGATCGAACGGATTCTGTTTCTGGACGGCACACCGAACCTGACGGAACTAATGAAGCTCAACATCGGGCAGAACGTGAAGGAACAGCTCGAAAGCGACATCAAGCTCGAAGTGGATGCCGTGGAAATGTACAATCGCTTCGTTGGCATCTGTCGGGACGAGGGCGACAACGCTTCCCGGGAACTGTTCGAACGGCTGCTCAAAGACGAAGAACAACACGTGGACTGGATCGAAGCCCAGTTGCATCAGATCAAGGAAATCGGTTACGAGCGGTATCTCAGCCAGCAGATAAAAGACGACGACAAGTAAACTCCGCGGGGGGGCGGGCGAACCGTCCCCCCGGTCCCCTGCCTTCGTTGCATCCCACCCGGCATCCTCCGAATCCAAAGAAGCACTCAAACGCTCTCAGGGAGCTTACGTCCATCGAGAGGAGGGATGTCTTATGGGAAAGCTGTTTCTTGCCGGTCTGCTGTTTACATCGTTTACACCTTCGTTGTTCGCCCAGGCCGCCGCGGCCAGCGGCGAACTCGCGGGCAACATTTCCGATCCTTCCGGCGCCGCCATTGCGGGCGCCGCGGTACAGGCCACCAACACGGGTACGGGCTTCCGCCGGGACGTGAAAACCAATGAAACGGGCCTTTTTCGGATCCCGCTCCTGCCCCTCGGCACTTACGATGTCGAGGTACAAGCGCCCGGTTTCGGAACCGCGAAACGGACGAGCGATCGCGGTCAATGCCGGCGCCACGGTAACCGTCGATTTGGCCATGTCGGTAGCGGGCAGTTCCACCGTCGTCGAAGTTTCGGGCGCGGCGGCGCTCGCCGACCCGGACCGGACCGACCTCGGCATCACGCTCACCTCCAACATGGTGCGCAATCTGCCGCTGGTCTCGCGGAATCCGTACAATTTCATACTTTTTCAGCCGAATGTCAGCGGCCGCGCGAACACCGAGTTCGGAGTGCCCCGCAAGATCAATGCCAACGGCTTCAACGCCCGGATCAACTACCAGATCGACGGCAGCAATAACACGGAGAGCGACCGGGCGGGCATTCGCCTCATTCCGCTTTCCGACGTCTACGTGGAACAGATCCAGCAGGTGAGCAACGGCTTCGCGCCGGAGTTCGGCAATACCGTCGGCACGGTGTTCAACACCATCACCAAGTCCGGCACCAACGAGTTTCACGGCGAAGGGTCTTATCTGTTCCGCCGCACGGACTTCAGCGCGCGTCCCAAACTGCTGGCCGCTACCGCCGCCACCCCGCAGGTGAATGTCGATTCCTACGCCGCCGACGGCGGAGGCCGCGTAATCCGCGACAAGCTCTTTTTCTTCGGGGGCTTCGAACACGTGAAACGGGACCTGCCGGCGCCGGTGACCGTGCCCGTGGGTACTCTGACCCAATTGGGACTGCCCGCCGAATTATGCCAATGCCATCCCGTTCCGGCAGAGCGTCTACTTCTACATGGCCAAGGCGGACTGGCTGATCTCCCCCTCCCACCGCGTCTCCATCCGGTACATGCATCACGCCAACGACTCTCCCTATAACAACGGCACCATCGGCGGACTGAACCTGATTACCCGCAGTTACAGTTTCGTGGACCGCTCGCATGTGGGCGCAGTGCAGTTAGTCAGCACGCTGACTCCTCACGTGGTAAATGAGCTGCGCGGCCAGGTGGCCTATCGCGGCCAGGAGAACAGCCGCTTCGATGGCTCGGGCACCGGACCGGCCATCGCGATTTCGGGCGTTGCCAACTTCGGCGGCCCCACCGATGTCGGCTTCGTATACCGGGAAACGACGCCCGAGATCAACGACACGGTAACCTACCTGCGCGGCTCGCACGCGTTCAAAGCCGGCTTCAGCCTGCGCGCGATCCGGGACACGCAGGTGGCGGCCTCCGCGGCCACTTACACGTTCCCCAATATCGCCGCCTATCTGGGCGCGGCCGCCGGGACGACTCCCAGAAGCTACAGTAACTTCGCGCAGGGGCTGGGTAACTTTTCCCTGGATTACAATTCCCTGTTCAGCGGATTCTTCGCCCAGGATACCTGGAAGCCCATGCGGAATCTGACCTTGACTTACGGCCTTCGGTACGACCTGTATAAGATGCCGGACGCGAATCCCGCATCGCCTTTCCTGTTCTCGCAGTCCTTCCGCACGGACAAGAACAATTGGGCGCCCCGGGTCGGCCTGGCATGGTCGCCCGGCCATAGCCAGAAGACCGTGTTGCGCGCGAGCACCGGATTCTTCTACGATGCGCCGCAGACCGACCAGTACCGGCAGGCCCTGCTGCGCAACGGCACGCCCCAGTTCTTCAACGTGAGCGCGTCCCCGTCGTCCGCCTTCGCCCCCGATTTTCCGAACGTGTTCACGTCCGTGCCCACGGGTTTCAACCTCCCGCCGCAGGACATCTACACGGTGGACCCGAATTTCGCCAATCTATATTCGTTCAACGCCAACCTGTCCATCAGCCGCGAGCTCGGCTCGGGCTTCGTCGCCAGCGCGGGATACCTTTACACCAGCGGCACGCACCTGCCCGTCTACCGCAATCTCAACCTGGTGGAGTCGGGCCGGTTCCTCGCCGACGGGCGGCCCATCTTCGGTTCGGCGCGAGTGTATCCCGGCCTGGCCAACATCCTTTCCGCCGAATCGGTGGGGAAGTCGAACTACAACGGCCTGAACGCCACGCTGCAACGCCGCGGCCGCACTTACGACCTGATCGCGACCTACACCTGGTCCCACGCCATCGACGACGCGCCCGAGCAGAACAACATCGACAGCGGCAATTTCCTGCTTTCCGACCCTACCAACCGGCAGCGCGACCGCGCCAACTCGCTTACGGACAAGCGCCACAGCTTCAACATGACCGGCGTTTTCACGCCCGAGTTCCGGCTCAATGGCGCGGCCGGTTATATCGCCAATCACAACCGGCTCTCGGTGGGGATCGTGGCCGCCAGCGGCGACCTGTTCAACACCGGCAGCAACCAGTTTCTGAACGGCGATACTTCGCTCGGCACGGCTTTTCAACGGCCGCTCTTCGTGGGCCGGAACACCGTGCGCGCTCCGTCCGTATTCGAGCTCAACGCGCGCTATTCGCGGCTGTTCCCGGTGGGCGAGAGCCGGAGCCTCGAGTTCCTGGCCGAATCCACCAACCTGACCAACACCCTGAACGTCACCGGGTTCAACACTACCGCCCAGGTGGACTCCGCCGGGAATATTCTGCGGCCCCCGCCGAACGCCGCCACCGCCGCCCGCGACCAGCGACTGCTGCAACTGGGAGTTCGCTTCAATTTTTGACGTCAGTGCTCTGTGTAGCCGCGCACGGCGCGAAGCGCGTCATCGCGGGCAGCGTCCACGGAACGGATGACACTGAAGCTGCCATCCGTCTCGAGCACGAGCGCGGCCACTTCCTGCAATCCACCGAGGCCATGATCGCGGATGGCGGACAGCAGTTCACCGCGGCTGACCCGCTCCGCCCGCATGGCCTCGGGGAGAAACTCTCCCTGTCGAATTAACAGCCGGGGCTCCGAGCGCGTAAGCCGGCGGACTGTGGCCGAGCGGACCGAGAACCAGGCCACGACGTACTGCATTCCGATTAGCACGCCGAGCGCAACTACTCCCGAGGCAAGGGAAACGTCTTTCGACAGGAGAATGGACGCGAGGGTGGATCCCAGCGCGACCGTGACGACGAAATCGAAGGCGTTCATCTTGGACAGCGTCCGCTTGCCGGAAATCCTCAGCAGAACGACGAGACACGCGTAGGCCAGAACGCCGACGATTGCCGTGCGGCCGATACTTGTCCACCCGCCAAAGAGCATCTCCCAAGTCATCCCTCATGGTTGCACTTGCGAGCACCTCGGTTCACCCGGAGGGTGCCTGTGAATCCGCCGGCCATTGCCGCGCCAGCGTTGCGGTGCGTACAGAAAGAACAGGGCGAACGTGCTGGTTTTCATCCAGCCGCGCGCCGAGCGGCCTGCACGGAAATCATATAAACGATGGTTCAGGCAATCTCTCTTGCGATCGCGCTCGGGCTCGCGATCGTGCATATCTTCGCCGGGAAGCTGAGGTTGCTGGAAGGGACGCCGCGAAGCATCTGGCTTTCCGGTGCGGGTGGAGTCTCGGTAGCGTACGTCTTCATTCACATCCTGCCCGACCTGGCTAGCGCGCAGGACAAGTTCCGCGAGCAAAGAACCGGATGGCTCGCCCATATCGAACTGCATGCGTGGTTGATCGCGCTCACCGGGCTGGCGGTATTCTACGGGCTGGAAAGGCTCGTAAAGCAGCAGCGGCGCCGCCGTCCCGAAAAGACAAACCCTTCGATAGGGGCGGGCGTCTTCTGGATCCATACAGCCTCGTTCGCCGTCTACAATTTTCTTTTCGGGTACCTGCTGCTCCACCGGGAAAAACCCGGGTTATCGAGCCTTATCGTTTACGGTATTGCGATTGCATTTCATTTTGTGGTGAACGATTACGGACTCCGGCAGGACCATCGGGAAAAATACGATAGCATCGTTCGCTGGATACTGGGGGCCGCTGTTGTGGCTGGTTGGGTTGTGGGAACAACCGTGCCTCTGCATGAGTTGGGGACGGCCGCGACGTTGGCCTTTCTTGCGGGCGGCATCGTGCTGAATGTCATGAAGGAAGAGTTGCCGGAAGAACGGGAAAGCCGGTTTTCCGCCTTTGCCTGCGGCCTGGCCGCCTATGCCGCGGTGCTGCTTGCGACGTAGCTGTAGCTGGAGATTACGACCGTGAAACGGCTGCTGAAGTGGGGCTTGTGTTCGATAGCGTTCCTGGCCGCGGTCCTCTGCGTTTGGGGGCTCCTGATTGGGCCAAAGCGGCTGGAGGAAAGAAGAGAGATCGGAGCGATCCCTAATCTTCCGCCCGAGTGGGAAGGCAAGCGGGTAGCTTTCATCGCCGACCTGCAGATCGGAATGTGGTGGAACAATAAAGGGACCATCAAAGATGCGATCGCCAAGCTGATCCGCGAGCGTCCGGATATCACTCTCGTGGGCGGGGACTTCACGGAGAATCCGGCAAACGACCGGGATCAAATCGGGGATGCCGTCGAGATTGTCACTCCGCTGGTGCGCAGCGGCCTCCGCACATTTGCCGTGCTGGGAAACCACGATTACGCGCTGGTGGAGAGGGAAGACTCCAAGAAGGAGGCGCTTGCGAAACTTTTAGCACGCACGCTGGAAGCGAATGGCATCCCTGTCCTTCAGAACCAGGCACGGGCGGTTACGCTGCATGGAGCCGGGCAGCCGCTCTATGTGGTCGGTCTGGGATCTCACTGGGCAAATGAGGACTCCGCGAAGGAAGCGATGCGGGATGTGCCGCCAGGCGCCGCACGCATCATATTCATGCACAACCCCGATTCATTCCCGGCTCTCCCTCCAGGCTCCGCTCCCCTGGCCATCAGTGGGCACACCCATGGGGGGCAGATTCGAATCCCGGGCACGCCGCAATGGAGCTGGCTGAGCATCGAGAAGCCCGGGCAGGCTCACGCCGACGGATGGCAACCGAACTACGGAGCGCGCGGCAATCGTCTTTATGTGAACAGGGGCCTGGGCATGAGCGTTGTCCCGATACGGATAAATGCAGAGCCGGAGATCACGTGGTTTACGCTCACTTCAGATGCGGCTCGCTTCAGGGCAGCCGGTCGATAAAACGACGGGCGCCTAGCGCGCCTCGAATTTCACGTAGAACCGTTTGCCGCAGGAGCGGCAATGGCGCGGAACCCGCCCCATCCTCAGCATGAGCGTGTCCAGCAGGCCGCGCGGCAGCGACTCCACCACGTCCCTGCTGAAGCAGCGTGGGCATCGCAGCTCCCCGGGTTCGATCTCGATTGGGGTTCTGACCTCCAATCCGGCAGTCTAACACCACCCACGGGTGAGCGTTGCAGAGTGTTAGTCTGTCTTTCGTGCGCAGCTTCCTACTGTTTCTTTCGCGCCAGCGGCATCTCCGTAAGTGGATGGAAACCTCTTCCGCGGCACGGCGCCTGGCCGCACGGTTCGTGGCCGGCGAGACCCTCGAGGATGCCCTGCGCGTCAGCCGGAAACTGAACAGCGAGGGAATTACGGTTACGCTGGATCACCTCGGCGAAAGCGTGAGTACCCTCGAAGAAGCCGCCGCCGCCCGCGACGTATACCTGAAGACGCTTTCCGCCATCCACGATTCCGGCATCCAGGGCAATGTCTCCCTCAAGCTGACCCAGTTCGGCCTGGATGTTTCCGGCGAGCAGTGCCGCGCCAACGTGGAGCAACTCGTGCAAAGCGCGGCCGGCCTCGGCAGCTTCGTTCGCGTGGACATGGAATCGAGCGAATACACCGGGCGCACCCTGGAACTGGTCGAGGACCTGCACGCGCGCTACGGCGCCGTGGGCGTGGTCATTCAATCGTATCTGTATCGCAGCCGGGACGATGTGGAAACGCTTTGCGCCCGCTCGATTCGCGTCCGCCTGTGCAAGGGAGCGTACCTCGAGCCCCCGTCGGTAGCTTTTGAAAAGAAGGGCGACGTCGATTCGAACTTTGTCGAGCTCACCCGGATTCTGCTGGATCGCGGAAGCTACCCCGCCATCGCCACGCACGACGAACGGATGATCGAGGCGGCGAAAGCTTACGCGAAGGAAAAGCGCATCGCGCGCGACGCGTTCGAGTTCCAGATGCTGTACGGCATCCGGCGGGACCTGCAGGCGCAACTCGTCTCCGATGGTTACCGCGTGCGAGTGTACGTGCCGTTCGGCAAAGCCTGGTACCCCTACTACATGCGTCGTCTGGCGGAGCGGCCGGCTAACGTCGTATTCATGCTCCGCAACCTTTTCCGGTAGCGTCCAACCAGTACGTCCCGTTTTTCGACGAGCGAAACTAATGGGGGCGGTTCAGAGTCTAAACTGTATGCGCTACTGGGCCTTTTTTGCGGCAAAACTCGCGGCCGCCGCCGGAACCCTGTATGGCCTGCTGGCGTTGTTGAACTGGTTTTGGCCGCCGGAACCGCGGTTCCTGTCGTACCTGCCGCCTCGTTTCGGCTACAACCTGGGATACACGCTGGCCGTGCTGATCTGGTTTCTGCTGTGCACGGGCGCGCTGTATTTGATCATCTGGGACCAGCGTTACCGCTGCCGCGTCTGCTTGCGGCGATTGATGATGCCCGTCGAGACCGGTTCGTGGAGCCGAATGCTCCAGTTTGGACGGCCCCGAATCGAATACATCTGCCCCTACGGGCACGGCACCCTCAAAGAGGACGAATTGCAGATCTCCGGCCTTGAGGGTCCGGAGTGGAAAGCGCACTCGGGTGGACTTTGGGAAGAGCTCGAAGCCTCGACCCGCGAGCCCGTTGACCGGCCGTGAAGGGCCTTCCGGCCTGGCGCGTCGCGGTGGCCGCCGTTATCCTGCTCGGCATGGCGTTGCTTCTGGGCGCCTTCGCCCCCGTCTACTACCATAATTTCAAGCTTCAGAGCTACGTGGGAGAATTGACACAGCGCGTAGATTCGAAGGCGCGGTCCGATGATTTTATGCGTGCGGAAGTCGTCGATCGTGCGCACAACCTCAGTCTTCCCGTAACGGCAGACGACGTGCATGTCACGCGGGCACAGGATGGAACGGTACAGAAACTGGAGGTCCGCTACTTCGTCCAGGTCAGCTTGCCGGGATATTCGGTCAAGCTGCACTTCTACCCCGGAGCCGGCAGCCGCTAGGCCGCCCGAAGGCTCCCGTTCCGGCCGTGAGAGAATTGAGGGATAGTGCGGAAGATTGCGCAGAAGCGTGAAGTGAGACTACGTGTGCCCGGAAAATCGGGCGTTGCGCGATTCGTAGTGAGTCCCAAAGGCCGGATGGCGCTTGCCGCACTGGCCCTGCTGACGATTCTGGGCTTGAGCTCGTTCACCTATCTTTACGCGAAGTACTCGCGGGTGATCGACCAAAAGCTGCGCGAGGGGCCGTTCGCCAATAATGCCAAGGTCTTCGCCGCGCCCGCTTCGATTGCGGTGGGAGATGCCGGCACCCCGGTCGAGATCGCGGCCGAACTGCGTCGCAGCGGCTACTCGGAATCGGTGGGCAATCCCATCGGCTACTACCGGCTCCACGCAGGCTCGATCGAGATCTTCCCCGGAACCGATTCTTACTTCGACCAGGAAGCGGGCGTAATCAAGTTCAGCGGCGAACGCATCTCCCAGATCGTTTCCCTCCGCGACCACACGGTGCGCAGCCAGTACCAGCTCGAGCCCCAGCTCATCACCAATATTTCCGGCCCGGCGCGGGAGAAGCGGCGCATGGTCCGCTTCCAGGATATTCCCCCGGTCCTGGTACAAGCGGTGATTTCCGCCGAGGACAAGCGCTTCTTTCAGCATGCGGGCTTCGACCCCATCCGCATTTTGAAAGCCGCCTATGTGGACATCCGGGAGGGGCGGAAGGAGCAGGGCGCATCCACGCTGAGCATGCAGCTCGCGCGCATGTTCTGGCTCTACCAGGACAAGTACTGGACCCGTAAAATTGCCGAGGTGATGATCACGCTGCAACTGGAGCAGCGGCTCTCCAAACAGCAGATCTTCGAAGATTACGCCAACCAGATCGACCTCGGATATCGCGGGACGTACAACATCCGCGGCTTCGGGCAGGCGGCGGAGGCCTACCTCGGCAAGGACCTCAGCCAGATCAACCTGCCGGAAGCGGCCGAACTCGCGGGACTGATCCAGCGGCCGGGTTACTTCGATCCTTTCCGCCATCCGGACCGCATGAAGGACCGGCGGAACCTGGTGCTGGGCCTGATGCGGCAGAACGGCTACATCGCCGACCGCGATTACGCCAAGGCCATCGAGGTCCCCATCGTCGTGCCCAAGGGCGGCTCCCAGTCGCTCGAAGCGCCCTATTTCGTGGACTTGGTGAACGACACGCTGCAAAGCCGTTTTCAGGATACGGACTTTCATTCCAACGGCGTCCGTATATACACGACCCTCGATCTACGGCTGCAGCGCGCCGCCGCCGAAGCCATCCGCATGGGAATGGAAGAGGTGGACAAGCAGATCGAGAAGCAGCGCCGGTTCCGCGGCAAGACGCCTCCGCAGGCGCAGGTGGCGCTGGTGGCCATCGACCCGCATACCGGCGAAGTCAAGGCGCTCGCCGGCGGACGCAATTACGGCGTCAGCCAGTTGAACCACGTGCTGGCCAAGCGGCAGCCGGGATCGATCTTCAAGCCTTTCGTGTACGCGGCCGCCATGGATACGGCGGTGGAAGGCGGCGCCCGCGTCCTCACCCCGAGTTCCATGGTGCTGGACCAGCCCACCACCTTCTGGTTCGACGGAAAGCCTTACGAGCCCAATAACTTCGAACACAAGTTTTACGGCGACGTCACGCTCCGCTATGCCCTGGCGCATTCGCTCAACGTGGCCACGGTGAAAGTGGCCGAGATGGTGGGCTACGAAGCCGTGGTGGACATGGCCAACCGCGCGGGCATGAATTACAAGATCCAGCCTACCCCCGCCGTGGCCCTTGGCGCCTACGAGATCACCCCGCTCGAGGCGGCCGGCGCCTACACGATCTTCGCCAATGAAGGCGATTACGTGAAGCCCAGCTTCCTCCGCCTGGTCCGCTCGCAGGACAATAAAGTGCTGTTCCGCGGCAAAGTGGAAGAGAAGCAGGTGCTCGATCCTCGCGTCGCTTACCTGGTCACCAATATGATGGAGGAGGTGCTGCGAACCGGCACCGCCGCCGGAGTCCGCGCCCGGCACAAACTCGATTTTCCGGCGGCAGGAAAGACGGGTACCTCGCACGACGGCTGGTTCGCCGGCTACACCTCCGAGTTGCTCTGCATCGTGTGGGTGGGATTCGACGATAACCGGGAGTTGAACCTCGAAGGAGCGCACTCCGCCGCCCCCATCTGGGCGGAATTCATGAAGCGCGCGACCGCTTACCGCGAATATCGCGACACCAAGCAGTTCGGCGCCCCCGGAGGGATCGTGGTCACGGATATCGACCCGCTCTCCGGCATGCTGGCCACGCCCTCCTGCCCCAAGACCCAGACCGAAGTCTACATCGCGGGTACCCAGCCGGTGGGCAGTTGTCCGCTGCACGGCGGAGGGCGTCCGATCACGAATGTTACGGGATGGGAGATGCAGCCGGTTCCCAGCCCGCGCGACGGAGACCCGGAGGGCGGTCTGCGAGTGACCGGATCGGGCAGCGACGGCGTGCGTGCCGCCGCTCCAAGCCGCCTGGCCAAGCAGGACCGCGGCGATGCCACCGCCGCCCAGGCGCAGAACACAGAGAAGCCGAAGAAGGAAGAAGAGAAGAAGGGATTTTTCCGCCGTCTGCTGAATGTGTTTAAATAAGTTCGAGGGGGTAGGCCCTTATGTCAGCACGGCCTCTCGCATCAGTATTATTGGCCATGGGGTTTTCCCTGGCCGCCTCAGCCCAGTCCAACGCCATCGTAGACGGGATCCGGACCGCGTCTCCCGCCGTACAGCCTCCAAAACCCGAATTGACCCCGGAAATGCGCGGCGATATCTTCATGGCCCGCAAGATGTACCGTGAAGCCATCGAAGTGTTCCGGGAAGCCTCCGACAAAAATCCCGTCCTGCAGAACAAGATCGGCATCGCGTATCACCAGATGAATCAGCTCGACCAGGCCAAGAAAAGCTACGAAAAGGCCCTCAAGCTGAAGAAGGACTACGTGGAAGCGATGAACAACATCGGGACGGTGTACTACGCCAAAAAGAGCTACCGGCGCGCCGTCTCCTGGTACAACAAAGCGTTAAAAGCCGCTCCCGAAGAATCGCGCTCCGCGTCCATCTACATGAACCTGGGCACGGCCTATTTCGCGCGAAAGAAATACAAGGATGCGGTGGTCGCGTACCAGGCCGCGCTCCAGATCGATCCGGAAGTGTTCGAAAGACGCGGCAGTTACGGCGTGATGCTGGAGGAGCGCCGCGTGGAAGAACGCGCCAAGTATCACTTCTACATCGCCAGGCTGTACGCCCAGGGGGGCCGCACCGAACTGGCGATGCAGTATCTGCGCAAGGCGCTCGAGGAAGGTTTCACCGAGAAGAAGAAGCTGGAAGACCCCGAGTTCGCCGCGATCCGCGAGCTGCCGGAATACAAAGAGTTGATGGCCAAGGAACATCGTGTTCTCTAGGTTGGCGAACAACCGGCCCTGTTTTCTGAAAACCGTCCGCCTGGCAGCCATCCTGACAGTGTTGTGGAGTGGGGCCTGCGCCCGCCGGCAGGCGCCGTCCGGTCCCGTGCGGCTGGCGATTCTTCGCTTTGAAAACCTGTCCGGCGATGCGGGGGCGGACTGGATCGGCCGGGCTCTCCCGGAAGTCCTGCAAATCGGACTCGAGGCCGATCGAAACCTGTACGCGATACCCGCGCAGCGGCTGGCGGCGACCAACGCCACGCTGGGCGCCCGCCGGCCCGGCGTGCCCGGCATCTCCACCGAGCGCACGGCCGCCGTGCTGCTGCGCGCCGACCGCCTGCTCTACGGCCAGTATTCGCAGGTGCGCGGAAGGCTGCGCGCGCGTGTCACCACGGAAGATGCGGCCACCGGGAAGATCGCCGGCGTTTTCGAAGCGTCGGCCGGCGAGAACGATATCGGGTCGCTCGCCGCCGCCCTGGCCCGCGAGATCTCCGGACAGAACCTCCAGATACGCGTGCCGCCCGCCGGCGCCCTGCGGCCATACGCCCAGGCTCTCGAAACGGGAGACGCCGCGGCATCGGCTCAATTGCTCGAGCTGGCGATTGCGGCAGGGCCCGATTTCGGTCCGTCCTATCGCTACCTGGCCGAATTGAAGGTCCGCGCCCGCGACACGGATGCGGCCGTCAACCTGCTCGAATCCGCCCTCTCACGAGGCGCCGCGATGGGCGAAACGGAACGCGCCCGGATCGCGCTGTCGCTCGCCGCGATCCGCAACGATCCGGCCGCCCGCCGGCTCGCCGCCGAATCGCTCACCTCCCTGGAACCGCAGGATCCCGCCAACTGGCAGGTTCTCGGCGATATCGCCATGGCCCAGCGCGACGCCCCTGGCGCGGCCAAAGCTTACCGGAGAATGGCGGCGCTCGAACCCACGGACGCGAACGCCTGGAACCAGCTCGGCTATGCCGCCGCCTACGCGGACGACCTGGCGGGCGGCCTGGAGGCGCTACGCAAATATCAGGCGCTGCGTCCCGGCGACCCCAACGCCGCCGATTCCATGGGCGAACTCAACCTCATTCACGGCCGCTTCGCCGACGCCGAGAAAATCTTCCTCGAAAACGCCCGCAAAAATCCCGCCTTCCTGAATGGCGCCGAGTTCTTCAAGGCGGCCATGGCCCATCTGATGACCGGAGATATCCCGGGAGCCACCTCGATCGCAAACCAATACCTCGACCTGCGCGACAAAGCGAAAGACCCGTCCGCCGGCTACTACCGGGCGCAGTGGACGTGGCTCACCGGGAAGAGAATGGAGGCGATCTCCGAGATGGAACGGAACGCGGCGTCGCTCGAGAACGAAGGCTTGCGCGAGCCGGCCGCACAAGCGTACACAGAACTGGCCATCTGGCGCCTGATGCTCGGCAAGCGGGAAGAAGCCCGCCAGTCTGCCGCCAAAGCCGCGGCGCAAGCCGGACCGTCCACCGCCGGCATGGCCGGACTCGCGTTCTACCTGGCACAGCCGCCGGCACCGGCGGAAGAATGGGCGGCGCGCGCGTCGCGGATGTTTCCAAACGCGCCGGAGGGCTCGCTGAAAGACGTGGTCCTCGGTTACGCGCTGCTGCTCGAGAAGGATTTCCCGGCCGCTGCCGCCGCTCTGGACCGCTACGCCGGATTGTCCCTCGTCACTTCCGATCCGGTTCCGGCAATGGCGCTCGCCTGGGCTCAGTTGGAGAGCGGGCGGATCGAACCGGCTGCCCGGACGCTACGCTGGAATCCCACCCCTTCGAATGCCGGGCCGGGCGCCTTTTCTTGCTTTTATTTTCCGCGCATCTTCTACCTGCGCGCATTGCTGGCGCAGAAACAGGGCCGCAACGACGAAGCGCGCACCAATTACCGGCTGTTCCGTCAGCTCTCCGGTCCCACGCCGCTTCAATGGGGCGAGGAAGCCAGGGCGCAGGCCGCGCTGTAGGCGCTAACCCCGCAGTCTCAGCACGAACCAGGCGAGTCCGAACACCAGCAGCGCCGACGCGGAGACCTGCACCGGCCGCAACCCCCGCGCCAGCCGCGCGGCCTTCGACAGCGCCAGGCCGAACAGCGCCAGGACGGCGGCCTCCGCCGCCAGCGCTCCCGTCATCACCCACCCCGCGCCCTTCCCCGTTTGCTGAAGAAACAGATGTAGGAACAGGCCGTGAAAGCCTCCCAGAATTGTCGCCACCACCCACCTGCCGCCGGCCTGCGGGAGCGCGAGAATCTCCACGGCCAGATAGACGAGCGTGAGCGCGGCCGCCGCCTCGACAAAACGCAGGCCGGGCTGCAAGGCCGTAAAGGGTAGAGCGAGCACCGCCACCACCTGTCCGGCGGCAAAGGCCGCGCCCAGCACCAGCAGTTCGCGCCGGCTGCGCGCCGCCAGCGCGAGCGCCGCCAGGAACAGCACCTGCACCGCGCCGCCCAACGCCCGCATGGCACCCTCGCCAAAGCCGGTGATGGCGATCTCCGCGGCGGTCGGCGGCCGGAAGCGAAGGGTGGCACTGGTAAATGAAATATCGAACACCGCCTGGTCCCGCTTGCCGCCCATCTCCGCGCGCAGCAGGTGGACGTGATTCGGCACGGTCACGGCGGCGAGCGTGCACTCGACTTCCACCTCGTCCACCGGGGCTGCGAAACGATACTCCGCGCGGCACAGGTACTGGTCGCGCGCGGCGTCGGCTTCGCAGGTGCTGCTGGTGAGCTGCGCGCCGCGGATGGCGATATGTTCCAAGAGCGCGCGCTCCGGCGCTTGGACGTGCGCAACCTCATACAGCGGCATGCGCAGCTCGAGCGCGGCGTGCGTTCCCTCGATCGTCAGGTCGCTCGAACTCATGCTGACCACGTGTCCCCACGCCGCCGGTGTGAGCAGCAACCATGCGGCTGCGCGTTTCATGTGGTGAGCGTGGGGCGGTCCACCATCCGCGCGTTCAGGCGCGCTTTGCGGATGCGGAGATAGACGATGCGGACCAGCGCCAGCACCGGCACCGAAAGAAAGGTCCCCGGCACTCCCGCCACTTCCGCCCCGGCAAACACGCCGAACAGCACCAGCAGCGGATGCAGTTCCACTCCGTGCCCCATCAGGTGAGGCGACAGCACGTAATCCTGAAACATGCGGTAAGCCAGCAGAAAGATCAGAATCGCCAGCACCGAAGCGCCGCCCACTCCGCCCACCAGCAGGATCACCACCGCCGCCGTCAGCGGCCCGATCATGGGGATGAACTCGAGCAGCGCCGCCACCACCGACAGCAATGCGCTATAAGGGACGCCGAGTATCGCAAAAAAGATGGAGTACGTCACGAAGGTGGCGAAGGAGAGCAGCACCAGCGCGCGCATATAGTGGGCCAGGAGCAGGTGCACGTCCGCCAGCACGTCGTCCAATAGGTCCCTTTTCGGTCCGTCTTCCACCATCTCCAGGATGTGGTGTCGCGCGACGCGGCCGTCCTTCAGAAAGAAGAACGCGAGAACCGGAATGATCACCACGTAGATGACATTGCTGGCGATGGTGACGATGCGCATGCTCGCCTGCGGCAGGGCGGAAAGCAGGTCCCCGGAATGGGTAGTAATCTCGGTCCGGACCCTTTCCACGATTTGCTGTTTGAGGGAGCCGAACACCGACCCGGACTCCGCCGCCGGCTGCTCCCATTTCTGCATCGCCTCCGGGAACCGCTTGGCCAGCAGGTTCGCCTGCTCCACTACCCGCGTGCCGATCTGGATTCCCGCAATCACCACGATGCCGACGAAGATCACGTAGGCCATCGCCAGCGCGGGAGTGCGCGTGCGGCTGGTGGGCAGAAACCGGTCCAGCAGATTCACCAGCGGCGAGAGAAGATAGGCGAACAACAACGCCAGTACGAAAATGAACAGCGTCTGGCGGATCAGGAACAACACCACCAGGAGCAGCACCACGAGCGCTGCTGTCCAGGTGCTTCGTGCGGCTTTCTGGTCGATTCCGAGCATAGGTGGGCGGCTGAGCCAATTCTACCCCGGAGAGGGTGTGGACTGCTCCGGCAGTTTCTCGAGGCGGACTCTGGCGATCCGGTTGCGATCCATCTCCATCACCGTGTACCGCCGTCCCCCGTACTCCACGGCTTGTCCCGCCTTCGGAATCTCGCCCAATTGGAACAGCAGAAATCCGGCCAGCGTCTCGAAACCCCCTTCTGGTGGAATTTCGATCCCGAATTCAGACTCGAGTTCCCGGATGCGCGTGGCGCCGTCCAGTTCGATTTCACCGGCCGGCGTACGCCGCAGTTGCTTCTCGTCGTATTCGTCCTCGATCCGCCCGACCACCTGTTCGAGCACGTCCTCCACCGTGATCATCCCCACTATCGTGCCGAACTCGTCCACCACCATCGCCATGTGCGAACGGCCGGTGCGGAACTCTTCCAGCATCTGCGAGATCGGCTTGGTTTCCGGCACCACCAGGTGCGGCCGGGTCAGCCGGTCCACGTGGAATGCGCGTATCGGCCGCCCACTGCGGATGGAACGGCGCCGCTCCTCCCAGATCGGCAGCAGATCTTTGTAGTGCAGAATACCGATGATTTTCTCTGGCGCCCCGTCGTATACCGGAAGCCGCGAGTGCTGCTCCTCGATCATGGTTTCGAGCACCTGGTCGAGCGTCGCATTCACCGGGACCGACACCACGTCGTTACGCGAAACCATGATTTCACGCACCATCACGTTTTCCAGGTCGAGCACCCGGTGAATCATGTCCTCCTGCGCTTCCGGCACGTAGCCCAAGCCCCGACTCGAGCTGACGATCAGCTTCAACTCCTCCGCCGAGTGGCCGCCTCCGTGCGACGAGCCCTGCAGCTTCAATGCGCGCGTGATCAACAGGCGTGGACTTCTCGAGCACCACTACAAACGGCAGGGAGATCCGGTAAAAGAGCAGCAGCACGGGAGCCACCAGGTCCGCCAGGCGGTCGGCTTTCGTGATGGCCAGGTTCTTGGGCACCACTTCGCCCAGCACCACGTGAAAGTAGCTGATTATCAGAAACGACGCGGCGAAGGCGAAGCCGTGCACGTAGGGTTCTGTGGCCGGGGTAATCAGCGGACCGACCACGCCGAGCAGCAGCGTGTAGACCGTCTCTTCACCGGCCCAGCCCAGCCCCAGGCTGGCCAGCGTCACACCTACCTGAGTGACGGAAAGCAGACGTCCAGGATTGGACAGAAGGTTGAGCGCGGCCTGCGCCCCGGTGCGTCCCTCCTCGGCCATCTGCCGCAGGCGGGACTGACGAACGGAAAGTAGTGCGACCTCCGCCGCGGCGAAGAATCCGTTCACCGCGATGATCAGAATAACGGCGAAAATGCGGAAGCTCAAATGTCACCCGGCTTGAAAATATTCTACCGGAGAAATCTAACTATTGCGCTTTTCCGCCGTCTAATCCGATAACCAACTAACTCCGTTACGTAGGTGGGCGCTCTCCCCTGTATCCCGGGAGGCGCCCATTTTTATATTTGCGCTATTCTACAGCACCCGCACCTTAAACGCCAGAAGTTAATTTACCTTCCGCGGGGAGGCTTGCGCCTCCGGCCACAACTGCTTGCGAAAACGAACGTTATGATAGGTCTTTACGTTGCCGATGAGCTCTTCACCATTGTCCTGGCTGATCCGGATTGTTAATTTGCTGGTGGCGGTGGCCCTTGTGGCAGCCCTCGTGGCCGGCTACATCTTTGTTCTCCGCCCCCTCCCCCAACACACCGGGTCCATCGAGGTCCCGGTGGCCGCATCCGCCACGGTTCAGTTCGACGAGCGTGGCGTTCCGCACATTCACGCCGCCAGTATCGACGACGCACTCTTCGTGCAGGGGTACGTCACCGCGCAGGACCGGCTGTTTCAGATGGACCTCCTGCGGCGGTTCACGGCCGGTGAACTCTCGGAAGTGTTCGGACCGCTGGCCCTCGAAACCGACCGCGAATCGCGCCGCCTCCGCCTGCGCCGCATCGCGGAAGACGCGTACGCCACGCTTGCTCCGGCGGACCGTGCGGTTTTAGCCGCTTATACGCGCGGTCTGAATGAGTACCTTTCGAGCCATCTCAAACGGCTCCCCGTGGAGTTCACGCTGGCCGGATACCAGCCCCGGCCCTGGAGCGTCGTAGACTGCCTCCTGATTTCGCTGAACATGATTCGCAACCTGACCACGAGCTGGAAAGAGGAAATCGTCAAGCAGCAGTTGCTGGCCGGAGGCGACCCAGCCAAGGTGAACTTCCTGCTGCCGGTCCGGGCCGGCGGCGAGTTTCAGCCGGGCTCGAACGGGTGGGCCTTGAGCGGCCGTTTCACCGCCTCCGGCAAACCGCTGCTTTCGAGCGATATGCACCTCGAGTATTCCCTGCCCTCCATCTGGTACATGGTGCATCTGACCGCGCCGGGCCTCGACGTGTCCGGAGTGGCCCTGCCGGGCGTTCCCGGCGTGATCGTCGGACATAACCAGCGCATCGCCTGGGGCATCACCAATCTACACTTCGACGTGCAGGATCTCTATTCCGAAAAAATCGACGAGCGCTCCGGCCGCTACCTGTTTCAAGGTCAGGCGGAGCCGCTGCGCGTCGAAACCGAAGTGATCCGCGTGAAGGGCCGCACGCCCGTCCAAATGCAGGTTCCGGTGACGCGGCACGGTCCCGTCCTGGTGAGCGACGGCAAGCAGTTGCTTTCCCTCCGCTGGACCGCCGCCGAACCTGGCATTCTTCAATACCCCATCCTCGAACTCGACCGCGCCCAGAACTGGGAACAGTTCCGCACCGCGCTCACCCGCTTTGCGGCGCCGGGGTCCAACTTCGTTTACGCGGACGTGGATGGCAATATCGGATACCAGACCGCCGGCAGTCTGCCCGTCCGTCGCGGCTATGCCGGCGACGTGCCCGTGGACGGCTCCACCGGCCAGTTCGAATGGAACGGCTTCATCCCCTTCGACCAGTTGCCCTCGGCCTACAACCCGCCGTCGGGCATGATCGTCACTTCCAACCAGAACCCGTTTCCGCCCGATTACCCTTACACCGTGAACGGCTACTTCGCCACACCGCACCGCTCCACGCAGGTTCGCAACCGGCTGCTGGCGCGCAAGGACTGGCATGCCGCGGACCTGCTCTCGGTTCAGCGCGACGTGTATTCCGCCTTCGCCAAATTCCTTGCCGCGCAGACGATCGCCGCCTGCGACAAGCGCAAGGCCCACACCCCCAGCCTGGACGCCGCCCTCGGCATCCTCCGCTCGTGGAATGGACAGGTCATGAAGGACGAGGCCGCGCCCGTGCTGACCGAACTGATCTTCCGCCACATCCGCACGGCCGTGGGCGAAAAAGCGTCTCCCGGCAAAGGGACGGCGTACGTGGATCGCATGGCGCCCTCGGTGATCGAGAAACTGCTGCGGGAGCGGCCCGCCGGCTGGTTCGACGACTACGACCAGATGCTGCTCCAGGCTACCGTGGACGCCATCGATGAAGGCATGCGGATGCAAGGGCGGGATCTCACCAAATGGCGCTACGGCAACCTGCTCCGCGTGCGCATCAACCATCCCGTAGTGCACGAAGTGCCCGTCCTCGGCAAATACTTCGACATCGGCCCGGTGGAGATGAACGGCTCCGCGCTGACCGTGAAACAGACCACCCCCTCCCTCGCCCCCTCCATGCGCATGAATGCCGACCTGGGAGACTGGGAGCGTTCGCTGCTCAACATTCAAATCGGGCAATCCGGCCAGATCCTCGCACGGCACTATCGCGACCAGTGGGACGCCTATTACTACGGCACCAGTTATCCCATGCAGTTCCGGAGTGTAAAACCCGAGAGCACGCTCGAGTTCCGGCCGTCCACCCGCTGAACAAGTTACAAATTCGACTCCGTGCGGCACGCATCCCTTGAGCCGTTCCGCGTATTGCCTGCGCGTCTACCAATAGAGAATGGCACCAGAGATGATCAGCGAGCGGGTCGATCATTACGAGATTGCGGAACGGATCGGTGCCGGAGGCATGGGTGTGGTCTACCGGGCGCAGGACACGCGCCTGGAACGAACGGTGGCACTCAAGATTCTCCCGCCCGACGCTTCCGGCGACGGCCGCCGCCGTTTCTTGCAGGAAGCCCGCGCCGCCTCCGCCCTCAACCATCCCAACATCGTGACCATCTACGACATCGGCGAGTCCGGCAACCTCGCCTACATCGCCATGGAGCACGTGGATGGCTGCACACTCGGCGAATGGATCGCCGCCGGAGGTTACACGGTGGCCGAGGCGCTGGTGTTCGCGAGGCAGACGGCGGGCGCGGTCGCGCAGGCTCACGAGGCGGGCATTCTGCATCGCGACCTCAAGCCCTCCAACCTCATGGTGACCTCCGAGGGCATAGTCAAGGTGCTCGATTTCGGCCTGGCCAAACGCCTGCCGCCCGAACGCACCACGGCCGGCGAAGCGGCCCTGACGCTTTCGCTGTCCGCCGAAACCCGCCCCGGCGTAATCACCGGAACGCCCGAATATATGTCGCCGGAACAGGCGCAGGGCCGGGCGCTCGACGCGCGCTCCGACATCTTTTCCTTCGGCGCCGTATTGTATGAAATGCTGACCGGCCATTCGCCGTTCGCGCGCGATTCCCGCGTGGGCACCCTGGCCGCCGTGCTGCACGACCGCCCCGCGCCCGCCAGCCGTTTGAATCCGGAAGTGCCCCGCAAGCTCGACCGCATCGCGGCCCGCTGCCTCGAAAAGGATCCCGCGCGGCGCTATCGCTCCATGCGCGAAGTGTCCGCCGCGCTGGCCGCCGTGAATACCCGGACTTCGCTCGCCGCGATGTGGGGCCGCTTCGCCGCCGCCATGGTTCTACTGATCCTCGCGGCCGTCGCCTTCCCCGTTGCGCGCAACCAGTACCGGCTCTGGCGCGCCCATCGTGAACTGCCGCGCCAGTTGCACGTGGCCGTGCTCCCGTTTCAGAACGTGGGCGCCGATCCCGCCAACCAGGCGTTTTGCGAAGGCCTGGCCGACACGCTGTCGAACGCGCTCATGCGTATGCAGCAGTTTCATCCGTCCCTGACCGTGGTCCCGGCAGGCGAAGTGCGGAACCGCGCCACGGCCACCGCCGAAGCCGCCCGCCGCAACCTCGGCGCCAACCTGGTCATCTCCGGAAGCGTGCGCCGCACCGCCGGCGCCGTCCGCCTCACCGCCAACCTGGTCGATACCGGCTCCTCGGCAAAGATCGCAGCCTGGAGCGGTTCCGCTCCGGTCTCGGAACTCTCGAATCTCATGGACCGGGCCGTGGAGCAGACCGCGGGCCTGCTCAACCTCGCCATGGCGCAACAGGAGAGGAGCACGCTCGCGCGCGAACGCACCTCGAGCGGCAGCGCCTACGACCTGTACGTGCAGGCGCGAGGCGCGCTCCAACGTTATGACAAGCCGGGCAACATCGAAAACGCCATATCGCTGCTCCGCGATGCCATCGCGCGCGATCCCAGATTCGCCGCCGCCTACGCCAGCCTGAGCGAAGCGCACTGGCGCCGGTACCGCGAGTCCAAGAACCTGCGCGACCTCGACGAGGCCCGCGACCTGGGACTGCGCGCCACCGAAATCGACGACCGTATCGCCGCCGCCCACGCCAATCTCGGCACCGTGTTCGCCGCCACCGGAGATTCGCAATCCGCCGCCCGCCAATACGAACGCGCGCTCCAACTCGACCCGGTCAATTCCGTGGCCCACCGCGGCCTCGCGCAGGCGCTGGCCGCGCAGTCGCGCTTCGAGGAAGCCGAGGCCGCTTACCGCAAAGCCGTGACCCTCCGCCCCGACGATTGGATCACGCTCACCAGTTTCGGCACGTTCCTCAACAACCGCGGCCGCTACCGCGAAGCCGAGGAAGCGTTTGCGAAGGTCACGCGCATGACGCCCGACAACGCCATCGCACTCGGCAACCTGGCCAGCGTCCACCTCAGCCTGCGGGAGTACGACCGCGCGGCCGAAGGGGCGGCGCGCGCCATCGCCATTCAGCCGAAGCCGGCCGCCTCGGCATACCTGATGCTGGCCAACGTCCGCTTCGAACAGGGCCGCTATCGCGAGGCGGCTTTGTGGAACGAGAAGGCGTCCGATCTGGCCGCCGGCAAATCCTATACGATTCTCGGCAACCTGGCGGACAGCTATCGCTGGACCCCGGAACTGGCCGGCAAGGCCCCGGAAACCTACCGGCTCGCCAGGGACGTCGCCAGCCGCGCCGTCGCCACCAATCCGCGCAACGGCTATGCCTTGAGCTGCCGCGCCCTGTACTCCGCCAAGCTCGGCGAACGGGCCGCGGCGGAACGCGACATCCGCAAGGCGCTGGAACTCGCGCCAAAAGACGTGAGAGTGGTGGTCAATTCCGTGACAGTATTCGAACTGGTGCGGCAGCGGCCGAGAGCGCTGGCACAACTCGCGCTGGCCGCAAAGTCCGGCTACCCGGAAACCACGATTTTGCAAGACCCGGAGCTGCAATCCCTGCGTGGATCAGCCCGCAACTGACACCAGAGAGGAAGAAAGAAAATGCCGATTCAAAACAACACGGGCGATTCGAACATTCCCGATTTCGCCCCCAATCAACCCGCAACCAACAAAAAGACCACCGCGCGCCGCGAAGACAAGAAAATGAAGAACACCGGCCGCGGCCCCAGGAACACGAAGGCCTGACCAAAACCGTCCGGCGTCGCGGACCCTCACCCGCGACGCCCGCCGCGCCCATCAATCTTCCGAATTGAAAATCCCGCCCAGCGCGCCCAGCGGTCCGCGTTCGTCGCCGCCGGTCTTGGTCGGCGCCACTTCGCGGCGCAGCTTTTGCAGCGTCATGCTTTGGATCACGACGTGTCCCGGTCCCGTGAGCGTGGCCAGGAACAATCCCTCTCCGCCAAAGATCGCGGTTTTAATTCCTCCCACGAACTGGATGTCGTAGGCCACCGAATCGTCGAACGCCACGATGCAGCCGGTGTCCACTTGCAAAGTCTGTCCGCCGGCGAGATCGAATTCGATGAAATCGCCGCCGCCGTGGATGAAGACCGCCCCCGGCCCGGTAAATTTCTCCAGGATGAAGCCTTCCCCGCCAAAGAATCCCGCGCCGATTTTCTTCACCAGCGCCACGCTGAACTGCACCGAGCTTTGCGCGAATAAGAAGCTGTCGCGCTGCGCCAGCACCGTCTTGCCGGGAGGCAGTTCGAACACCTGAATGCGGCCCGGATAGTTTCCCGCGAATCCCACCTCGCCCTGACCCTCGGAACGGAAGTAAGTGAGAAACAGCGATTCACCCGTCACCGTGCGCTTCAGCGCGCCCATCAGTTTCTGCCCGATCGTTTCGCCGCTCATGCGCGTTTCCCACACGACGTTGGGCGTCTTGTACACCATCTTGCCCGCTTCGGCGTACAGGTCCTGCCCCGGTTTCAGGCGGACGCGCGCCACTTGAAGGTTATCGCCCTGAATGGTGTAATCGAGCGGTTCCGGCGCGAACGCTGTGCTCGCCGTCGCGGAAGAGGCGCCCATTTGCTGCCCGCATTCCGGGCAGAATCTCGATCCGTCGGCGATCTTCGCGCCGCAAGTCGTGCAGTAGGCCATAAGACAAGAATTCTAGCGCAGGCCATGGGACAATGGTCGTACAGCCGCATGCGACGTCTCGGGCCTCTTTCTCTCATCGTTTTTCTACTCGTGTTGCCGGTGTTTGCGCGCCGGGTGATTTCCATTTGCGGAACCACCGGCGAGACCGCGAAGGAAGACTCCTTCCTTCACCGCCAGGCACGGCGCAATCGCGGTCCGCGCCCGCTCGCCATCGCGGCCGCCGCGAACGACCGCGACGTCGGCAACATCGCCGTGATCGAAGACTCGGGCGGCGTGGTGGAGCGACAGAACGATTTCAACCTGGATTTCATGACGCTCGCCTTCACGCCCACAAGCGCCAAGGCGGACGCATACGAATATGCGGTGACCGGCGGGGGATACGAAGAGGATGCCGCCCAAGCAAGCACTCCCCTGGCCGCGCTCGACGATGACGACAGCCGTGCCGTGGCTCTGCCGTTCGCATTCCCGTTCTTCGGCACAACCTACTCAAGCGTCTACGTGAACTCGGACGGCAACCTCACCTTCACAAGGCCGGACAACGATTCGAGCGCCCGCTCGCTGGGCCGCATGACGGCGGGCCCGCCGCGCATCGCTCCCCTGTTCGACGACCTCAATCCCGCCGCGGTCGCGGGCGGGGTCCGCATCTTCAGCGACAGTTCGCGCGTGGTGGTGAGCTGGGTGCGCGTGCCGGAATGGGATCCCTCCGGCAGCAGCCCTGTGGAGACCTTCCAGGTCAAGCTGTACGCGTCCGGCCGCATCGAGTTCTCTTATGCCGGCGTCAATCCTTCGAGCGCCGTCGTGGGCATCGCGCCGGGCGCCCTCAAGGGCGAGACCACGCTGCTCGATTTCCGCACCGAAACCAGCGGAACGTACACCGCTGCCGTGGCCGAGCGGTTCGGCACGGACCTTACCGTGGACGTGGTCACGGTGGCGCAGCGCTTCTACCAGACCCACGACGATTCCTACGACTACCTGGCCATCTACAACAACATGAACATCAGCGCGCTCGATACCGCGGTGGCCTACGCGAGCCGCGTGCGCAGCCAGGGCAGCGGCTGGGGTGTGGACGAAGAAGACAGCGGAGTGGAGCACAGGTCGCCCTCGCGCCTCCTGTCGGTGCTGAACATGGGCCCGCTGAGCCAGTATCCGGTCAACCCCGCCGGTATCCTTTCGGTCCGCGCGGCCGCGCACGACACGCCCCTCACCGTCCTCGGCCACGAAGCCGGCCACCTGTTCCTGGCCTTCGCCAGCGTCACAGACCCGGACGATCCCACCATCCGCCCGATGATCGGCTACGGCGGCTCTCACTGGAGCTTCCTGTTCAACTCCGAAGCCTCCCTGCTCGAAGGCGAGCGGATCCTCGACCAGGGGCCCGCGGCCAAGCCGCGCTTCATCACCACCGACGTCACCCAGGGATACTCCCCGCTCGACCAGTACCTGATGGGCTTCGCCGGACCGAGCCAGGTTCCCGATACGTTTGTCGTCACCGGCCCCCCCGCATCGTTGGCGAACTCGCACCCGGCCAGTGGTAGAAGCTTCGACGGCACGCGCCGCAACGTTTCCGTCAACGACGTAATCCAGGTCATGGGCCGCCGCACCCCGGATGCCACCGTGGCCCAGCGGCGCTTCCGCATGGCCTTCATCCTGGTGACGGCCGCGGGCAGCCAGCCCTCCGCCGCCGACCTTGCCCGCATCGAAGCCTACCGGCAGCAGTTCGAAGCGTTCTTCGGCCAGGCATCCGGGGCAAACGCCGCGATGGATACGTCGCTCCGCCGTTCGCTCAAGCTCTCCGTTTTTCCCGCCGCGGGGATCGTGGCCGGATCCGCGGCCTCGGCCCAGCTCACCGTGCAGGCTGCCCCGGAGGCCGACCTCATCGTTGAATTCCAGGCGCCGAACGGCAACGCCGGCCTTCCGCCTTCGGCCACCATTCCCGCCGGAAAAACCAGCGCGTCTTTCTCCATCGCCGGAATTCGCCCAGGCGTCGAAGAAGTGTCGGCCGTGCCGCGCGACCCGGCCTACCAACCGGCCTACGCCCGCGTGCAGGTTGCGGATGCGTCGCTCCTGAAGTTGGTCGCGGTCTCGGGCGACCGCCAGATCCCCGCCGCCGGCAACCCCCTTTCCGAACCGGTTGTCGTCCGCCTCACCGACCAGAACCAGTTGCCCTACGCGGGCGCCCGCCTCGTGGCCGTTGCGTCCCAGGGTGGAACCGCATCGCCTTCCGAAATTTTCACGGGCGCGAAAGGCGAAGCTTCCTTCGTGTGGACTCCGGGGGCGGCCGCGTCGAACACGCTGCGCATCTCGCTCGACGGCATGCCGAACGTGGAATTGCTATTGACGGCCGGGGCGGCCGTGCCCGTGGCCTCGCGCGTGGTGAACGCCGCTTCGTTCGAAGACGGCATTGCCGCGGGCGCGATTCAAACCATCCTGGGCGCAAACCTCGCCGGCGGCGTCACCGCATCCGCGTCCTATCCATGGCCGGACCAGCTCGGCGGCGTCAGGGTCACGTTGAACGGCTGGGCCCTGCCGCTCCTCTACGTGAGCGACCGCCAGGTAAACTTCTACGTGCCGGCAACGGCGGCAAGCGGTCCCGGCGTGCTTTCCGCGATTTCGCCGTCCGGCGCCGCAAGCACCGTCAGCGTCAATGTGGCCGCCATGCAGCCGGCCATCTTCCCCGACGCCATCGTGAAGTCCGGAACCATTGCAAGCGCCCTGACATCCCCCGTGCGCCCCGGCGATTTCCTCGAAGCTTATTGCACCGGCCTCGGCCCCACGCGTCCGAGCGGCGGCTACGAGCGCACCACGTCCGTGCCCGTCGTCTTCGTCGGCGCCTCCCCGGTGAACCCGACCTACAGCGGCCTCGCTCCCGGATGGACCGGCCTCTACCAGGTAAACTTCCGCGTGCCCGACAACCTCGCGCCCGGCACCTACGACGTCATCCTTTCGCTCGATCTTTTGCATAGCAACACGGTCCGCATTGCGATTCAATAAGACATGCTCGGCTGGCTCTTTTCCGATCCTCTTCCGGTAGGAACCGAAGCGCCCGATTTCACCATCGAGGACGATACCGGGAAGACGGTGCGGCTCTCCGATTTTCGCGGCCGCGACGTGGTGCTCGTGTTCTACCCCGGCGACGACACCCCCGTCTGCACCCGGCAACTCTGCGACTTCCGCGACGGTTGGAGCGACGCCAAATCGCGCGGCGTGGCCGTATTCGGCGTGAATCCCTGGAGCCGCGAAAGCCACCGCAAGTTTCGCAAGAAGTTCAATTTTCCCTTCCCCCTGCTGGTCGACACCGGCCAGCGCGTCGCCGCCCTCTATCGCGCCAACGGGCCGTGGATCAAACGGACGGTCTACCGCATCGGCCCCGACGGCGTCATCCGCTTCGCCCGCCGCGGCGTGCCGTCCCCGCAGGAAGTCCTCGGGTAGGTGAGCGGTGCGGGAATTCCGGCGGCGCTTGGCATATAATCCCGTAGTTACAGAGTCGATTGCAGCCCGATTCTGAATCATACGTGTTTGAAATTGCGGGTTCGCAAAGGGAACCATCACCACGCGGAAGGATCTATGCCGATTTGGCGGTTCGGGAACGATAGAGGCGCGGCGGCTCGGGCCTTGCTGCTCGCGGAGGCGCTGTTCGAGGGACCCCAAGCCAGAAATCGCTCGGTACCGTTCGCGCTCGAATACCGTGTGTGCGGTGTCGGCCTGTTTGCCCGAAATGAAACGGACGTCGTGCCCGCCTTGTACATCGAGACGGAAGGCGCGTCAGCCCCGTTGTCAGCCGTCGGATGGCGCGATGTCCCCGACGCATATTCCGCGCTCACCGCTGTTTTCGGTGAGAATCTCGAAGGAATCGGCGAGGTCGTGGCGGTGCGAGTTCCTTCGACAACTCTCCACACCAGTCCCGGCGACATAACTTCGGTGGCAGGCCAGAGTGGCTTGCTGGGCGCGCCCGTGACATGGTCGGGAGGGAGCGGGTATCTGACTGCCGGCCATGTCGGTCAGGCCAATGGAATGAGCGCCGCGGACAGCGGGGGCGCCAAAATCGGAAACGTGGTCTTTGTCAGAACCGGAAGTTCGGCGACGGCCGGCGGTTGCGCCACCTTCAGCGTGGACGTGGCCGTAATCGGCCTCACGTCTGGAGTGACGCAATTAAACACTCGCGGCATATCCGGCACAGCCGTTCCCTCTCCTCGCGCGCCGGTAGTGGTCTTCACCAGGTCGGGCAATAAACCGGCTGTCATCTACGGTGCCGCACAATGGTGGTGGGTGTCGAGGGCGCAACTGGCGCTCACGCAAATCTATATTTCCGGCAGCGCTGTCACCAAGAAGGGAGATTCGGGTGGGCCGGTTGTGCTGGCAAAATCGCCGGGCAGCGTCATCGGACACGTGATCGGTGGGAACAACGTCCTATCGTGTTTTCAGGACGCCGATCATCAACTTGCGGAAATCCGGACAGATCCCGCTTTCAGCTCGATTTCCATCTGAGCCAAGTCGCGAAAAATGCATCCTTTGCGAATTCTCTTTTGGATAAGTACATCGTTAGCGATCGTTTCCTTTGCGATCTTCGCGGCCGTAGCCGTCCTGTTAGCTCTCCGCCTCGCGCGCCCCCCTGTTAGTTCAAAGGTGTCAGATCGAGAGACGCTAGACATGGACCAGCACGGTCTTGCGGACGCGCCCGAAAAAGTCATCGAAGCCCTAGCCAAGTTGGCCGCCGAACTGTCGAAGGCGCCGCTTCTCGTGGTCGCTCTCATTGCCGCCATTTTCTTTACCCTGGTCGCGTTCGGCGCCGCCGCTCTCGAGTCCGCCCTGCCGGTGCAAGCGGCCGGGCGGGCAATGCAGTCTACAACTACCGAGACGTGCAAAGTATACTTTGGCGACGCCGACCCTCAGTTGACGCTGCCACCCAACGACTCCCCGGCCGGCTGCCTCGAATCCCTTGGCGGGCGATTGCGCAAAGTTGAGCCCACCCTGCTGCTTCTGATAGGACGGGTGGATGCGCGCGACTTGACCGCTAGAAGCCGCGCCAGTTATTCGAGCAACTTCTCCCTCGCCTACCAGCGAGCCCTGTCCGTGAGAAGATTTCTGTTCGAGGCGCGTCCCGGGAAGTGGCCCCCCGCTTCCGAAGATCTCGCTTCTCGCACGATTCTATTGGGCGCGGGGTCCACGGGAGTGGGTAAGGGACTGACGCCCCCGGTCCTCCAGGAAGATCGGGTGGTTGAGGTAACCGCCCTGATTCCCCTTACCGCCGCCAAACGTTAGCAGGAAGTTCTCGCGTAAGGAACAATCGCCCGCGCATCGCCGTCTATTCGTGTCAGGAAGACAAACGTGCCCTGGCGCGACCGCACCGAAGCTCCGCCGCCGCTGGTCTGCCGCTCGATCGTGGCATTCGCCGCCATCCTCGTGCCGCGCGATTATCGCGACGGCTGGCGGGCCCGCTGGGACTCGCGCTTTCGCAACCTCCTCGCCCTGCTCGACCGCGGCGAACTCGCCGGCAGCCCCGCCCCGTACCTCGCCTGGCTCTGCCGCGCCGCCCTGATCGATGCCTTCTGGTCGCGCGTCCACAAGCCAAGCCTGCGCAACTGGAGCCTCGGCGCGCCGTTCGTGATTACCTGTGCGGCGCTGCTGCTCACCGTTATCGGCCTGCTCTCGGATGGCTTCTCCGTCACCCGCTGGCTGGCCGCTTCGGGATACAAGAGCATTCGTCCTCCGCGCGCCAACCCGCTCTTCCTCTACGCGTTCCCGGTGGTCGTCTCGCTCATCGCGGGCGGCGCGCTGGTGGGATTGCGACGCCTGGCCTGGAAGGGCTACGGCTGGCGCTACTGGGCCTTTTTCGCGGTGAAGACATCCCTGGCCGCGGCGGTCTGCTGGCTGCTCTGGGTGGAAGGCGGCGCGGCCGTGCGCGCGCGCCTGCCCCACGAAATGGTCCGCATCCTGGTGGGCGGCCTCGCCTGTTCGCTGGCCCTCATCGTGATCTTCTGCCGCACCCTGGCATGGTGTGTCGCCGACCAGCGCGTGCGCTGCCCCGTCTGCCTGCGGCGCCTGGCCATGCCCGTATCGCTCGGCTCGCGTTCGAGCGTGCTCGATCCCGCCAAAACCGAGCTCTTGTGCAGCGCGGGACACGGTTCGCTCTGCCTCTCGGATTCCGATGAAGGCCTGGGCGACCGCTGGATGGCGCTTGACGCTTCCTGGCAGACGTTCTTCGAAGAGGCCCACAGCGCCCGGTAGCTTTACGCTATGATGGCGCATTCGATGGGCCTGAAACTTCCGCGCGTCTACCCCATTCTCGATTCCGATTCGCTCGCCGCGCACAACCTCGGCCACGCGGCTGCCGCTGCTGCCCTGCTCGAAGGCGGCGCCGGCATCCTCCAGATGCGCCATAAAGGCGACTGGACCCGCGCCGTCTATGAAACCGCCCGCGAAGTGGCCGGCCTCTGCCGCGAAGCCGGCGCCCTGTTCATCGTCAACGACCGCGCCGATTTCGCCATGCTCCTCGATGCCGGCCTGCACCTCGGCCAGGACGACCTGCCTCCCCGCGCCGCCCGCAAGCTGCTCGGGTCCGGCCCGGTGCTCGGTTTTTCCAGCCACAACCCCGGCCAACTGTGCGCGGCCGGCGGCGAACCGGTGGACTATGTCGCACTCGGGCCCGTCTTCGGAACCGGCTCCAAACGCAACCCCGACCCGGTGGTCGGCGTCGAAGAGGTTCGTACATGCCGGGCCCTGCTGGACAAGCCGCTGGTGGCAATCGGAGGCATCACGCTCGCCAACGCGCCCTCCGTCTGGGAGGCCGGCGCCGATTCGGTGGCGGTGATCGGCGGGCTGTTCCCCGCAATGGCCACGGCCGCATCCCTGCGCGGCCGGATGGAAGAGTGGCAGCGGCTGGCCGCCGGCGCTCCCCTGCCCTGAACGCGGCGGCTGTGTTATCTTTGCCTTACTGCACCAAGAAGGCTGCCGTCAACAAACAGAAAGTTTAGGACGCACATCACATATGAGGATTTTCGCGACAAAGTCGATGGACCTCCTGGTGAACGAGGCCAAAGAGTCGGGCGAACACAGCCTGCGGCGAACGCTTGGGCCATTCCAACTGACGGCGCTCGGTGTGGGCGCCATCATCGGCGCCGGCATCTTCGTGTTGACCGGATTAGGGGCGCACTACGCCGGCCCGGGCCTGATGCTCTCGTTCGTTCTTTCGGGACTCGGCTGCGCTTTTGCCGGCCTCTGCTATGCCGAATTCGCCGCCATGATTCCCCTGGCGGGCAGCGCGTACACCTATGCCTACGCCACCCTGGGCGAACTCTTCGCCTGGATCATCGGCTGGGACCTCACGCTCGAATACGCCATGGGCGCCAGCACCGTCTCCTCCGGCTGGTCCAACCATTTCATCGAGCTGCTCGACATCTTCCATATCAAGATGCCGCTGTGGCTCGCCTACGACCACTGGACCGGCCTGCGGACGGCGCAAAACATCATCGCCCGAGAGATGGCGCAGGCCTCGGATCCGAGCCTGGTGCCGGGCACCCAGGCCTTCATCAACCGGGTCGCCGACATCATTTCCTCACAGCCCCCGGAACTGGTCCAGCGCGCCCGTGAGCTGCTCGACGCGCCCCACATTTTCGGTATGGATATCGGGTTCAACCTGCCGGCGTTCATTATCGCGCTCCTGATCACCGCCATGCTGGTGATCGGGAATCAAGGAAAGCGCCCGTTTCAACGCCACCATCGTGGTCATCAAGGTGGCCGTGGTCCTGTTCGTGATCGCCGTCGGCGATCCGCTACATCAACACCGCCAACTGGGGAACCGACTGGAGTTCGTTCGCGCCCTACGGCTTCTCCGGCATCGGGGCCGGAGCGGCCTACATATTCTTTGCCTATATCGGGTTCGACGCCGTCTCCACCACCGCGCAGGAGGCCAAGAATCCGCAGCGCGACCTGCCCATCGGAATCATCGCCTCGCTGCTGGTGTGCACCGTCCTGTACATCCTGGTTGCCTGCGTGCTCACCGGCATGGTGCCGTGGCGGGAAATCAACATGGAAGCCCCCATCGCGCGCGCCTTCCTCGACCGCGGCCTGACCACCGCCTCGCACATCATCACCGTCGGCGCGCTGGCCGGCCTTACCAGCGTCATGCTGGTGATGCTGCTGGGCCAGACGCGCGTCCTCTATTCCATGGCCAACGACGGCCTGCTGCCCAGCGGTTTCTTCGCCGACGTTCATCCCAAATACCGCACGCCCTGGAAGAACACCATCCTGGTGGGACTGCTGGCCGCCGTCGGTCGGCAGCGTCACCCCCATCGACGACATCGGCAAGATGGTCAATATCGGCACCCTGCTGGCCTTCGTCATCGTGTGCATCGCCATCATGGTGCTGCGCCGGACCAACCCGGGCCAGCCCCGTCCGTTCCGCACGCCCTGGGTGCCCGCTGGTGCCCATCCTCGGCATCCTTTTCAACGGCTACATGATGTACAAGCTCGGCTGGGTCAACTGGGCGCGCCTGATCGGCTGGCTGGTCATCGGCCTGGTCATCTATTTCAGCTACAGCCGCCATCACAGCAAGCTGCAAAAGAGTCTCAACCGGTAGCGATTTCGAGCTCCGGTTTGCCGTGCAAAAAAACGGGCGTGATACGATAAATACTTGTCAGGCTCCGGGCTCCGTGCAACGGGCGGCTGCAAACCCCGCCAGGTCCGGAAGGAAGCAACGGTAGCGGTTTAGCTCGTGTGCCGCGGATCACCCGGGGCCTGGCATATCATCCCACCCGCATGTACCAGGTCATCGCCCGCAAATACCGGCCGCAGACGTTTCGCGGACGTGTCAGCCAGGAACACGTCAAGACGACGCTCGAAAACGCGATCGCGCAGAACCGCATCGCCCACGGCTACATCTTTTCGGGCCAGCGCGGCACCGGGAAAACCACCGTCGCCCGCATCCTCGCCCGCTGCCTGAACTGCGTCAAGGGGCCCACCGTCACACCCTGCGGCGTGTGCGCCAGCTGCCTCGAAATCGCCGCCGGACGGCGCATGGACGTGATCGAGATCGACGCCGCCTCCAATCGCGGCATCAACGAAATGCGCGAGCTGCGCGAGAACGTCCGCTATCCGCCCGGCGCGCGACCGCTACAAAGTCTTCATCGTCGACGAAGCGCACCAGATCACCAACGAAGCCTTCAACGCGCTGCTGAAGACGCTCGAAGAGCCGCCGGAGTGGGTCGTGTTCATCCTCTGCACCACCGAGGCGCACAAGATTCCCGCCACCATCGCCTCGCGCTGCCAGCAGTTCAGCTTCCGGTCGGTGGATTTCGAGGAACTGATCGGCGCGCATGGACTGGATCTGCGAGCAGGAAGGCATCGAGGCCGACCCCGAAGCGCTGGCCGTGCTGGCGCAGGCGGGCGAAGGCAGCGTGCGCGATTCGCTCTCGGCGCTCGATCAGGCCATCGCCTGCTGCGGATCGAAACTCGAACGCGGCCGAGGTGCGCGGGCTGCTCGGCATGTTCTCGCTCGAGTCGCTCGAAAACGTGGCCGCCGCGCTTCCGCAGGGCGATTCGCGCCGCATGCTCGAAGTGGTGGATGAGCTCGAGCGCAACGGCCACAACTTGCAGCACTTCTGCCGCGAGCTGGCGCGCTACTTCCGCAATCTTCTGGTGGCCCGCATCGCCGGCTCGGATACCCGCCTGCTGGCCGCCTCCCCGGCGCAGCGCGAAAGGCTGGCAGCCACCGCCGCGCAATTTTCCGAAGAGGACCTGACCCGCTATCTGCAACTGACGCTCGAGCTGTTCCAGGATCTTCAGCAATCGCTCCAGCCGCGCTTTCACCTGGAGGTCGGCCTGGTCCGCCTGGTTCAAGCCGGAAAGCTGCTGCCCATCGAGGAAGCCCTGGCAGGGCTCGGCTCCGGTGCCAAGGCGTCCGCCCCCGCCCCCGTGCGTGCGTCCGCACTGCCGCCCCCGGCGCCCGTCATCCCGGCCGCACCGCCGAAACCCCGCGGCCCGTCGCCGTTCGAACGGGATCGCGCGCGCAAATCCTCGGAGCGGCCCCCCGAACCGCAGTCCTCGGGCGCCAACGCGCTCGCCCCGGAAGCCGCTGCGCCGCAACCCGTGGCCATCTCCGACTGGCGTCAGAAGCTGCACGCCGCACTGACGGAGTTGGGCATGACCTTCACCGCCGATGCCGTCGAGAATTCCATCGTCACCGAGAGCGGCGGTGAGTTGCAGTTCGTGACCTCCGCCCCTTACAAGCTCGCGTTGCAACCCGAGGACTTGCAGAAGGGGATCCGCCATCTCGGCGCCCGGCCCATGCGCATCAAGGTGACCGTGGGGACTTCCGAGCCCGCCGCCGCCGTCCCCATTGCCACCCCCAAACGACCTTCCGCGCAGGAAGACGAAGCCGCCGGCAGGGCCCTCGCCAACCCCGAGGTGCAGCGCTTCCGCGATGTCTTCGGCGGCGAAGTACGCAAAATCCGCAACCTTAAGGAGTAGCCAAGTGAAACTTCCCGGCAACATGCAGCAAATGATGCGCCAGGCGCAGCAGATGCAGGAAAAGCTCCAGCAGGAAATCGCCCAGATCCGCGTCGAAGCCACCGCCGGAGGGGGCATGATCACCGTCCAGATGGACGGCCAGAAAAACCTGCTCTCCGTCAAAATCGACCCGGAAGTGGCCGGCGACGTGGAGATGCTGCAAGACATGGTAGTGGCCGCCGTGGGCGAGGCCGTCAAGAAGGTCGACGAGCACATCAAGCAGAAAATGGGCGGTATGCTCGGCGGCATGGGACTGCCTCCCGGGCTCCTTTAGTCGATGCCCGATTTCGCCGAGCCCCTCGCGCGCCTTATCACCGAGTTCAAACGCCTGCCCGGCATCGGCCAGAAGTCCGCCCAGCGCATCGCCTTCCACGTGCTGCGCGCCGGCCGCGAGGATGCCCAGCACCTCGCCCAGGCCATTCTCGACGTCAAGGACAAGCTCGGCCTCTGCCGCCTCTGCAACAATATTTCCGACGCCGAGCTATGCCAGTACTGCCGCGATTCCAGCCGCGACCCGAAAGTCGTCTGCGTGGTCGAGGAGGCGCACAACATCGTCGGCATCGAAACCACCCGCCAGTACGAAGGCCGCTACCACGTGCTCCAGGGCGCGCTGTCCCCGCTGCGCGGCATCGGCCCCGAATCGCTGAAGATCAAAGGACTGGTCGAGCGCATCGGCGCCGGCGGGATCGAAGAAGTGATCGTCGCCACTAATCCTACCGTCGAAGGCGAGGCAACTGCCGTCTACCTCTCCCGCCTGCTCAAACCCCTGGGCGTCCGCGTCACCCGCATCGCCATGGGAATTCCCGTCGGCAGCGACCTCGAATTCGCCGACGAAGTCACCATCTCGAAAGCCATGGAAGGCCGCCGCGAAATGTAGGTCAGTCTTCCCGTTCCGGCCCGCCGGCTTCCACCAGCCTGCCGTCCGCCACCCCGCCGATGCGAACGTCCACCAGCACGTTCGCCTCCCGCGCCCGCTCGAGTTCCACCTTCAGATAATTCCCCGTCAGCGCCGTCCCCGCCTCGTGCAGGGTCACCGCACGCAGCGTGCGCCCCACCATCGACTGCCGGAAGGCGAGGTTCTTCGCCGCCGCCATTTCGCGCAGAATCCGGTTCCGTTCTTTCCGCACCGGCACCGGCACCGCGCCCTCATACCCCGCGGCCGGCGTCCCCGGCCGCTCCGAGTAAGTGAACACGTGCAGGTAAGTGAACGGCAGACCTTCCATGAAGCGGCGGCTCTCATCGAAGTCGCCTTCGGTCTCGCCGGGAAACCCCACCATGACGTCCGCCCCGATGGCCGCCTCCGGCATCAAGGCCCGCGCCTTCAGCACGCGGTCCGCATAATGCCGCGGCCGGTACTTGCGATGCATCAGCCGCAGGATGCGGTCCGAGCCCGATTGCAGCGGCGCGTGCACGTGCTTCGCAATCCGCTCCGACTCCGCCATGAGTTGCAGCAGGTCGTCGGAGAAATCCATCGGCTCCACCGAGCTCAACCGCAGCCGCTCCACTTCGGTTTCCGAAAGCAGCAGCCGCACCAGGTCCGCCAGCCGCATGCGGCTCCCGGGTTCCCTGCCCCACCGCCCCAGGTTGATTCCGCTCAGCACTACTTCGCGGTACCGCCGTCCCAGGTCGCGCACCTGCCGCATCACGTCCTCGGCCGGCGCGCTGCGGCTTCGTCCGCGCACGAACGGGATAATGCAGAACGAGCAGCGGTTGTTGCAGCCGTCCTGAATCTTGAGGTTCGGACGGGTCCGGTCGCCTGCCGCGTCTTCCACCGGCGCCGACAGGAAATCGTGCTGCGCGAAGATGTCGCCCACGTGGATGTTGCCGTGGTAAGGCGCGCCCGCATCGCCCAACATCACCAGGTCCGCGATCTGCGTCTTGTGCGAGTTGCCGACCACCCATTCGACGCCCGGCATTCCGGCCAGTTCTCCCGGCGCCCGCTGCGCGTAACAGCCCGTCACCAGAATGCGCGCCGCGGGATTTTCCCGGTGCACGCGCCGGATCGTCTGCCGCACATCGTCGTCCGCCGACGCCGTCACCGTGCAGGTGTTCAGCACCACCAGGTCGGCCGACTCGCCGGTCGCCGCGCCGCGTCGAGTCCCTTTGCGGCGAGCAGCGATTCCAGTGCCGCCCCATCCGCCTGCGTCGCACGGCACCCGAAATTCTGAACGAAATACTTCTCCACGCTTCTTTCCATTATTACCTGCCGCCCATGCGGTAGACGGCAAACTCCGCGTTCTCGAATTCAGCCTGCCGCGGAAGCCGGTCCCGCGCTTGCAGCACAATGTAGTCGATCCCGCGCCCTTCGAGCGTCGGAATCATGGACGGGTTGAACCGGCGAGGCATCGTCTGCTGCCACCGCGCCAGCCAGATCTCCCCGAAGCCCTTCAGGTAATTGACCTGGCCGCCACCCTTCCAATCCACGTACACCGCGCGCAGGGCCTCGGCGCGGAAAATTCCCGGCGCCAGCCCGCGAAACGCGTCCGGAAACGCGAACACGGCGTCGCGCGGCGTGGAAGATCGCGCCCAATCGGATAACTGCCGCAGTTCGGGTGAGTGCAGGCGCGGCAGCGCGATTCCCCCGATCGTCGGGAAGACCACCAGCGCCACCACCGCCACGGCCAGCGTATGCTTCCTGGCCATCGCCGTCGCTACCGCCAGCCCCAGCGCCACGGCCAACAAGCGGAACGACACCGCCGCCGTGAACGTGCTCTGCACCGCGATCCAGTACGCCGGCAGCAGCCACGCCGCGGACTCCGCTACCCGTCCGCCGACGGCCGCCTTCACACCCGCCGCCCCACACACCACCACCATCGCAAACACCCCGAAAAGCAGGATGCGCAATGGCTGCACCTGCGGCACCAGCGCCCAATGCCAGCGCTCCAGCAGCACCCACGAGATGGGCATCGCGAGCAGTCCCACCAGCGGCAGCCCCAACAGGAACACACCGATTTCAAGCGGCGCCTTTCGCGCCGTGCGCGCGTAGGCGGCACAAAGAATCGCGAACACCACGACGTGGTGCAAAATCGTAGCCAGTGGCCAGGTCGAAACCCAGACGTACGAGGCGCGCAGCCGCTCCACCGCTTCGTCCGCCGCCGACAGCCGGCCGAACCACGCCGTCCCCTCGCCCGCCTGCATGTGGGCGGCGGCCATCAGAATCACTGCCGACACAGCCAGCGGCGCCACCGCGACCGTCTTCCGCCGCAGCACCGTTAGCGGCAGAAACAGGCCCCAGAACGGAATCGCCGTCAATGGATGATAGAGAAACGCCGCGCCCGAAGCTACCCCTGCTTCCACGTAGCGTCGCCCCGCCGTCAGCCCCATGGCCAGTATCAGGAGCGGAACCGCGAAGGCCCGCGGCGTGGGCTCGTATTCCAAGGTGAGCACGGAGGGCCCAGCCACAGCCGCGCCCAGGGCGCCGATCGCCGCCACCGTCAGCGCCTGCCACATCCCCAATCCCAGCGCCGAGGCCAGCAGGTATATGCCCCAAATGCCCAGCGCCCGCGTCACGATCTGCTGCGCTTGCAGCGACCTCGCGGAAACTCAGCCCGGTCGCCCCGCGCAACGCCAGCGCCACTTCGTCGTATATCGTGTACGCCACGTGCGGCCGCTGCACCAGCAGGTCGTTGCGCAACAGCGAGCCGTCGCGCTGGTTTTCGAGAATCGGCGCGTAGATCTGGCTGTCCTGTTGCAGCCACGTGTGCCCGGGAAACACGGAAAAACTCAGCAGCGCGAGCGCTGCCACGACGGCCGCCGTCACGCCGCGCTTCATTTGGCAGGCGTCTTTTCGAGTTGCTGTTTCACCCAAATACGATTCGGATTGAGTTGCAGCGACTTGGTGAACGCCTGACGCGCTTCGGCGTCATGGTTCTCTTTCCGCAGGCCCAGCCCCAGCCAGAGATATGCCTCGGCATTCTTCGGATCGAGCTCGATGGCTTTTCGGAAATCCGCGATGGCAGCTTCGGTACCCGCCGCCCAGTTGCGCCGGAAGATAATAGCTCCCCACCCCCCGCGCCACGTAGACGCTGGACGAATTGGGCGCCTTCTCCACCGCCTTATTGATGGCGGCCTTCGCCTTCGGGCCATAGTTGAGTCCGCTCATCAGGTCCGTGACTCCCTGGCCATACAGCGTGGCCAGCACGCGGAAAGCCTCCGCCGACCCGGGCTTGAGTTCCACCGCTTTCTCCGCCGCCGGCATCCCGCGCTCCGCCGCCTGCCGGCCCGCCCTTCCGGTCGCGCTGCTCGATGGCCACCTCCGCCATATACGAGCAGGCCAGCGCCAGCCGGAATTGTGCGTCGTAATTCTTCGGCTGTTTGGCTGCCGCCGCCGCATAGCCGCTCACGGCCTTCTCGAGCGCGGCGCGATCCTGCCGGTCGCGCGCCGCTTCAAGCGCACCGGAGCCTGCGCTCCCTGCCCCGCTACCGTCAGCGCCAGCAAGATCAGACCGATTCGTTTGCTCATGTCCATCACAGCGCGGCAACCCGCCGCTGGCCCAGCAGAAAAACCAGCCCCAGCACGATCAGCAGCACTCCGTTCACCGCCAGCACCACCGGAGCCGTAAACATCGGGCACGAGCCAGCCCGTGGCCAGGTTCCCCATCGGCATCCCGCCCCGAAAAGCCACATTATAAACGCTCATCACCCGTCCCCTCATCTGGTTGGTGGTGATCAACTGCACCAGCGAGCTCACGTTGGCGAAGACCGCCATCAACGACGCACCCGCCAGAAACAGCATCAGGCAACTCAGGAACAGCGATTTCGAAAGGGCAAACCCGGAAATCGACGCGCCCAGGCACATCAACATCGTGAGTGCGATCCGCCCCTTGTGCCGCGCATTCCCCATACCGGCCACCGTCAGCGCGCCGACAATCGAGCCGACGCCGGAGCTCGAAAGAAACAGCGTGAAGGTGTTGGGTCCGCCGTGAAATATGTCCTTCGCAAACACCGGCAGGAACGTCATCATCGGCACGCCCAGCGCCGTCATGCAGAAGGCCAGAATCATCAGGGCTTCCATCGACCCCTGCTTCATCACGAAGCGCAGCCCGTCTTTCATGCTGTCAAAAATCGTGGCGCTGGTTCTTTCCGGCATGAACCGCGCCTTCACGATCGTGATCGCCGCAATCGGGCCCAGAAACGAAAGGCCGTTCAACCCGAAACACCACGTGTCGCCCAGTTTCGTCAGCGCGAGCCCGCCCAGCGCCGGCCCGATCACGCGCGCCACGTTGAACTGAATCGAGTTCAGCGCGATCGCGTTCGGCATGTCTTCTTTATCGACGAGCGTGGGAATCAGCGCCTGGTACGCCGGCCCGCCGAACGCCTGCGCCAGCCCCGACACGCACGAGAGGCACAGGACGTGCCACACCTGCACCACGCCGAAGCCGACCAGCGCGGTGAGCAGAAACGCACTGAACATCTGCATGTACTGCGATCCCAGCAGCACGCGCCGCCGGTCCATCCGGTCCGCGATCACCCCGCCCACCAGGGAAAACAGAAAAATCGGGATGTCGCCCAGAAACGCGTCCAGCCCCAGCAGGAAGGCCGACCCGCTCAACTTGTAGACCAGCCATGCCTGCGCCAGCTTCTGCATCCAGGTGCCGATGCTGGACGTACAGGCACCCATCCACATCAGGCGGAAATCGCGGTAGTGAAATGCTTTGAAGACCCGGCGCAGCACAGTGGGTGGGCTAATCCCGAATTGTATCAGTTCCAGCCGTCCGCCGATGTGCTATCGAGCCGCAATCGCACTGCGCACCGAGTGAACGGTGTCAACGATTGACCGCGGAATCCACCAGGTCCAGGATGTCCGCCACAATGCGCGTGGTCGGGTTGTAAGCCACCACGTAACCGTCGTAGTAGCCCAAGCGATAGCCCCGAGGCGGCGGTGGCAGCGTCCGGGAGTAGGACGAAGGCACCGATCTCAAGCGCACGCCATTGGGAATCCGTTCGCCGGCCCGAAGATGGTGACGCCTGTCGGGATGCTGGCGCCACTGACGGAGGTCTTTTTCGTAGTGGGGACTGAAGTGTTCACGATCCTCGGCGCGGAAATGGTATTCCGCCCGGCCCCGATCGTGGCGGTCGCGATCCTCCGCGTGCCGCTTTTGATCTTCGGAACGCCCGCGATCTTCTCTGCCCCGGTCTTGCGCCACAGTTGCGCCCGCGAAAGCCGCCAGAGCGGCTCCCAACACGACTCCCTGTACGTATTTATTCAGGTTGAGGGTCATATTCGCGTGGAGTGCACCTCGCCGGCCAATGCCGGTAGAGTTACAGAATCAGGAACTTCTCATGGCCTGGATGCGTATCGATTCGTGGATGACGAGGAGTCGGATGAGCGCGCCCGACCTGACCCGTAGATGCTCGCAGCTTGAGGAACACTGCCCGCCCGGACGCTGGGTAGGAGGTGTGTCGATGGTCTTGGCGCCGGTTCTCCTTCTCGCCGGGGTCCTTTTGCGCACCCGGTTTCACTTCTTCTTTCCACAACAACTGGCAGCATTCCGGGAGCATCCTACGCTGATTTCGGCTTCGTACAACCTTTTCCTGGCGGGAAACATTGCCCTTTGGCCGGCGATCCTCATTCTCGCGAGCCTTATCGCCGACAAGAGGCCTGGCTGGGCTCTATGGGGCGGCACCTTCGCCATGTTCGGACTATTTGCGCGAACCTTTCATGCCGGCGCCGACTACCTTGCTTTTCAAATGGTTCGACTCCAGGGTGTTCCGGTCGCCACTGACACAGTCGCAGGCTCGTACGGGGCATTCCACGTAGTCTCCGCTCTCAACGGCCCGATTCTCTTTGGATGGATCGTCCTCGCCATTGGCGCTTATCTCTCCGGCACGCTTGGACTGGTCCGGGCCATCGCGCTCGGTCTCATGTCGGCGCTCATGATGGGCGTGGTCAAGGGCAGTTCGGCCATCTCCGTGGTAGCGGTGACTGGACTCTGCATCGCACTCGTACCGCTCGGAATCCGCGTCCTGCGAACGCCGCCTACTCCCCCTCTTCGAACAGTGCTTGGCTGGGCCGCCGGCATGACCGGCCTGGTTACGGCACTCTTCTACTTCGGCCAATTGGGGTAGGAGGCGAAGCTCGCCCGTTCGCCTCCGTCATCGATAACGGCCAGAAATCCCTACAGCGTGAACGCCACCACCGCCATCACCAGCGACGCCGCGGGCAACAGCAGAAGCGCCTTCTTCAGCCGCTTGGGATCGTTGCCCGCGATCCCGCCGATGATCGGCGAGCTCACCGCCAGGCCAAACCATCCGAAGGTCACCGCGATCCCGATGGCGGTGGCCACCGTATCGCCTGAGAACGTGCCGCCTACCACACCCAGCGTAGTCGGGAACACCGGCGCCATCGCCAGCCCTGCGACGAACACCATCGCCTGCGCCACCCCGGGACTCGAACTTTGCAGCATGGCATACGTGGTCACGGCCATCAGCAGCGAGGCCCCGATCAACACCGTCTTGGCATCCACCTGCGTCAGAATCTGCGCCGCCAGTATGCGGCCGATCAGCAGGCCGAGGGCAAATCCCAGCGACAGGATGGTGAGCGCCTTGCCCTCCGTCACGCCCTGCGCCACCAGATGCCGCACCAGCCAGTTCCAGACGCCCACTTCACACGCCACGTAGAGGAACAATAGAAACGCAAGGCCCAGCAGCCGCGAATCGGTGAGCAGCGCACCCACAGCCGATACCTGGAACGATACCGTGCCGGCAGGCGGCTTAAAGGGTGCCGCCACGCTCGCCAGCAGTGCCGCAATCGCCAAAATTCCGGCGAACAGCGAAAGTGTTCGCGGGTTCTTGTTGAACACCTTGGCGCTGATGAGCGGCGTTACCAGTCCGCCCAGGCCAAAGAAAAGATTTAGCCAGTTGCTGATGATTGCAGGATTCACCGGGTCGATATCCGGGTTCAGACTGTTGGCCGCGGTCACCACCACCCCGCCGCCGATCCCCAGCAGGTTCATGGCGACCACCACGCTCTGGTACCCGGCCGCCGAGCGCAGCAGAAACAGCGCCAGCGCCACAAGTCCCAGGCCCACCAGCATGCCCACCTTCTTGCCCTGCACATCCATCAACGGCCCCACGAACAGGGACCCGATCATCAGGCCGACCGCCTGAAACAGCGCAATGTTCCCGTTCTGCTTCGGGGTCAGCGAGAAGCGCTGGGAAATGTCGGGCAATATCGTGCCCAACATGGCTGCGATGATTCCGTAGACAAAAATCGCCAGGATTGCGGCGGTGATTAACATAGCATTCGATACTATCAGGTTTCACCCAAGCGCCCTCGCGCACACGTCTCCCATCTGAGCTATCGTACTTTTCCATGACCCGCCGCACATTTCTGGCCGCCTCCACCGCCGCCGCCGCCCAGGCCGCTCCCGATCCGGCAGCCCGCTACCGCACGACTTTCAAGTACGGCAAACTCGTGCTCGCCGCCTCCCCCGAGCCTCACGACTTCGATAGCCGCAGCGTGGACTGCCCCTTCCTGTTCCATCACCGCGGCAGCTTCTACATGACCTACGTCGGGTGGGACGGCCAAGGCTACCAGACCGGACTCGCCAGTTCTCAGGACCTCATCGCCTGGAACAAGGAAGGCTGCGTGCTCCCCCGCGACCCGTCCTCCCCCGTCACCCGCTACAACGTCGCCATGAACTGGATCCTGCGGGAAAACGACATGCAATCGCCGGGCGAATTGAAGAAGGTGCGCGGCCGCTTTCTCGGCGTCTACCACGCCTACCCGAATGCCGGGTACGAACAAGGTCCCGCCGTCATCGGCCTCTGCTGGAGCGAAGACCTGCGCCACTGGCAGACCGACCCTCCCTGCCTCCGCCCCGAAGACGGCGCCGCCTGGGAAGACGGCGGGCTCTATAAGCCCTGCCTCGTCGAATACCGCGGCACTTACTATCTCTTCTACAATGCCAAGACTAAGCCGCTCCCGCGCGTGCAGGGCGGCGGCTCGCGCGAACAGACCGGCGTAGCCACATCCAGGGACCTGAAAACCTGGCAGCGTTATTCCGGCAATCCCATCATCCCCAACGGCCCCGCCGGAAGCCGCGACGAACGCTTTGCCAGCGACCCCTGCGTCCTCACCGACCGCGGCCAGTGGGCCTTCTTCTATTACAGCCTCGACCGCGCCGGCAAAGCCCGCGACCTTCTCGCCCTCGGCCGCGACCCGTTCCACCCCGTTAAAGTCGATGAGATCCTGATCGACGTAGGTCCTCCCGGAACGGTCGATTCCACTTACGCCCACAAACCCGCGATCGTGTATCATCGCGGCGCGCTCTATCATTACTACTGCGCCGTCTCCGGTAAGTGGCCAAACGAAACCCGCGGCATCTCCGTCGCCCGTTCCCGGCCCTGGTAACTCCACTTACAGACGACGCAACGATAAATAGTCACTGCTAATCGGAAGTCGATCATTAGCGAATCTTTACGTCCGTCGTTCCTTGAAGCGTCGATCTCCTCGACGGCCTTTAATCATTCGATCCCCAAGCCCTCCGCAAGCACCTGCTGCGGCACAAGATCGCGACCCTCCCCGAACTCAAAGGTGTTCTCGGCACTAACGCCGACCTCACCGTCTTTCGCAAGCTCAAGCTCTTGGATTACCTCTCCAGCTATACTCATCGCGGTCGCTACTATACCCTCCGCGAAGCAATCCGGTTTGACGATGCTGGCTTGTGGTCCCACCAGGACGTGTGGTTTTCCCGCTTCGGCACCCTCGTCGCCACCATCGAGTCCTTCGTCAATCAGTCCTCGCGCGGTTGGTTCGCCGACGAGCTAGCCGACGCTCTTCATGCCGAGGTCCAAGATCCCCTGCACGGCCTGGTCCGCGCGGCACGCTTGCGACGCTCCGAAGTGGCCGGACGGTTCCTGTACACTTCCGCCGATAGCAGGCAAGCTCGAGATCAACTCCGCTCCCGGCAAACCGTGGAGGCCGTTCCCCTGATCGCCGATGCCTCCGCACTCCAGGTGTCTCCCGATGAACTCAAAGCTGCCATTTTGCTTTTTTACAGCTTGCTCGACGAGCACCGCCCGGTATCGTCAATCACGGCGCCGGTGACGGTTAAGCCGGCGTCCAGCGCGCCGGAACTGCCGTCGGCATTCAGAACCATGCCGTTGACTACCACTTGGCCGCGATTGTTGGCACCGCTCAAGGAAGTCTCCTGCACCGCCCCCGGCGCATCGATTAAAAGATAGCTGCCGTCCGCCTGCCGAACGAATCCGTGCTTCAGCCCGAAGGAACCGCCGAATCGGCAGGTGCCGAAAACCATTCCGCTAATGTTTATGGCTACCACCTGGGTAAAAGTCGCGCCTGGCACCTGCACGGTTGTATAACTCGTCCGATCGGCGCTGAGCAAGAATCCCCACGTGGTGGATCCGTCCACATAAGCTGTTCCGGCAATCTCCCCGCGATCGTTGATGGCCACGGGGACCGGCGGCCGGTTGGCAGGCGTGCCATGAGGAGGAATATCGAAGGTGGTGTATTTGCCGTCCGGCGCGCGGGTAAATGAGTGCGTGCCTGTTTCATCTATAATCTGTCCGAGGTTATTGAGCCCTGTCCCATTTGTCTGCAGCGCCTCGGGAACGGCAATCGAAGTATAAGTTCCCTCCGCGCTTCGGAGCAGCGATCGCAAAGATGATGAAGACAAATCCTGATATTGGCCCAGGATCTGTCCAGCGCTGTTCAGGCCCCGCACTTCGACCAGCGCGATACCTGAAGGGGGGTCAAATAGCGAGGAGGAGAAGGACTGGGCACCCACCCCTCCAAACGGCACGAGCAATAGGACGAGTTCTGAGAAATAAATTTTCATGACATTCAGCTTGTATTTTATCGGCAGAATGCTCCGTGGTGGGTATGCCCTTGAAAATGCGGTCCGGAGCGAGTCCTGGCGGAACCCGAGCGCGTTTGGCGGTGTCCAATCAGCAGCGAATATGAGATACGCCCTGATTGTGGCCGGGCTGATCGTTAGTTCCGCCATGGCACAGCCGAAGCCGGATTTTTCCGGCACGTGGAAGATGGCAGGAAGTTCGGAACAGAATTCCCATATCGAGAAGATCGTGCACCAGGATCCGAATCTCAGCTTGCATTGGGAGACCCGGTTCGTCAACAGCCGGCTTTCGGGCGGGGGATCCAGCGATTCCACCTACATCATCGACGGCGTGGAGCGCGCCACGAAGACCGACAAGGGCGTGCAGGTCTGGCGCTCGAACTCATGGGAAGGTTCGACTCTGGTCTTCCTCACGGTCCGCAAGGATGGCTACCACGTGGTGGTCACGCGCGAAGCCTGGAGCCTCTCGGATGACAGCAACACGCTCACCAAGACGAAGCGCGTGATCGACATGGACGGCGTCACGGAATCGATCCAGACATTCGCGAGGCAGTGACGCTATTCGATGACGGCCTGGGAGACGGCGTTGTCGAAGTCGTGCTGGATCTGGCGGCCGGCGGTTTGCACGAAGAGCACGGTTACGAGCTGCTCTTTGCGGTTGACCAGGAAGTAGGTGCCGAAAGCGCCGTCCCAGCCGTAGCTGCCGTCGGGCTTACGGAGGCGGGCCTCGACGGCGTTGGTAATCACTTCGCCGCCGAGTCCGAAACCGACGCCCTTAGGCGGACGGCCGATCTGGCCGAGGAACAGGTCGCCGACGTTGTTGGTCATCATCAGGTCGACGGTCCAGGGGCTGAGGATGCGCTTCCCATTGAGTTCGCCGCCGTTGCAGAGCATCTGCGCGAACATCAGGTAATCCTCAGCCGAGGAGACGAGGCCGCCGGCGCCCGAGAAATAGACGGCCGGACCGGGCGGGGCGGGGGTGATCTTTTCGAGGCCCTGCGCGGTCTTGCGGTAGACCGTTGCCGAGCGTGCGGGGTCCTTGGCGTTGAAGCCGGTGTCGTTCATGCCGAGCGGCGCGAACAGGCGCTGGCGCAGGAACTCGTCGAAGGTCATGCCGCTGGCGATCTCGACGATGCGGCCGAGCGTTTCAAAGCCCGCGCCGGGGCTGTAGCGCCACTGGGTGCCGGGCTGGAAATCGAGGGGGAGCGCGCCCAGCCGCGGAATGTAGTCCGCGAGCGTGTCTATGGGTTTCCGGGTGGCGCTCAATTTCTGAACTACCGGGCCGGTGATGCCGCCGCTGGCCAGGCCCGAGGTGTGGGTCAGGAGGTCCTGGATGGTGATGCCGCGCGAGGAGGCGACGGTTTGAAACGGCTCGGGGCTGCCTGGCTGGGCGGGCGCCACCGCCACTTTGGTGCCCATGAATTCGGGAATGTACTTCGACACCAGGTCGGTGAGGCGGAGCTTGCCTTCTTCGAGAAGGATTAGGATGGCGGCGGCTGTGACAGGTTTGCTGGTGGAGGCGAGGCGGAAGAGCGCGTCCTTCGCCATCGGCTTTTGGGAATCGATGTCCATCAGGCCGTGCGCTTCGAAATGCACGATGCGGCCGCGGCGGGCCACGATGGTGACCGCGCCGGAGACGTCCTTCGCTTCTACGTGGCGCATCACCATCTCATGGATGCGCTGGAGGCGTTCGGAAGAGAAGCCGACCTCCTCGGGTTTGGCCGCGGGCAGTCCTGCGGCCGCGAGCGATCCCGACAGGCACACGGCAACCAGCAATGCTCGAATCATATTCACCTCTGCCCCCGGGCGTTTATTGGGACACTTTAACAGCGTACAGCGATGTGCGGGCGGGAATGAACAGCGTGCGCCCGTCTTTTCCTCCGAAGACGAGTTGCAGCGGACGCTCGGGGACGTCGATGGTCTCGATCCATTTGCCTGCCGGGTCGTAGACGTAGATGCTCCCGTTGGCGATGTACACGTTGCCTTTGGCGTCCACGGCCACGCCTTCGCCGCCCTGTTCGGCGAACAGCTTGACGTCGGAGAGATTGCCGTCGGGGCCGACCGCTGCCGACCAGGTGCGCAAGTCCGCTTCCGCGGTCAAGTAGAAACGCTTGCCCGGCTGCGCGGGCGCGAGGCCGAAGACGCGCAGCACGTCCGCGCTTTTCACTCCCCAGTTGAGCGCGCCGCTCGCGAAGTCTTGGCCTGTGGAGATGAAGGTGGTCCCGTCGGGTGAGACGTAGTTCACGGGACGGGGCCGCGTGGTGCCGGCCTCGAGGTTCACGGGGAGGCGCCAGTCCCCGACCGGCAGCACGGCGGTGAGCCCCGGACGCGCGCTCGCCGGCTTCGCCTCGAGGATCGCGATCTCGCCTTCGGGTCCGCCGGGCTTGAGGCTGTACACGACGCCGTTGCCCGTATAGGAGAGGACGATCAGGTTGCCCGCCTTGTCGAAAGCGAGGTTGGTGGGGTCGAGCGGCGCATCCGATATGGTGGCCAGGCGTTTGGCCGCCGCGGCCCAGCGATGGATGCGCTGCCAGTGGGCATCCACGAAATAGAAATCGCCGGCGGGATCGACGGCGCCGCCGGAGACGTTGTAGAAGCCGCCCGCCAGTTTCTCCACTTTGGCACCGGAGGCTAGCACGCGCGACACGGTCCGCGGGCGGGCCGCCGGAGGATTGCCGCTAACAGTTAGCCAGGCGAACTCGCGCTGGCGGATCTCGCGGCCGTAGGTCTGGTCGTAGACAGAGGCGTCGAACGCCACCTTGCTGTTGCTGTAGTTGTGGATGTTGCGGAAGCGGATGTTGCGCGACCCGGAAAGCTTCACCGCCCATGGGAAGGGCTGGTAGGTACTGATCACGCGGTAGATGTGGAAATTGGCTACCGTGATGTCGCTCGAATCGGCAATTTCGAGCGGCAGGGCGGCGCCGCCTTCGCCGCGTTCCTCCTCGGTCTGGAGCGCGTAGATCTGCCAGTTGGACACGTTGTGCAACTGCACTTCGTAGCGGACGTGATGCTCGCTGGACATCTGGTAGATGCGGCCGGGCGTGGAGGTATTGGAGACGAGCATGCCGGACTGGGCGAAGGTGTTGGGGGTCCACAGGTCGAGGAAGGTGCCGCCGCCGCCGTCGGTCACCCAGAGGCTGGTGTACTGGCCGTCCCAGCGGCGGTTGAGGTCGGGGTCGGCGGTGTGGGTGTTGTTGTAGGGGTTCTCGCGGCCGCCGTCGGCGCGATTGGTGCCGTGCCCGCCCAGGAAGCGGACATCGTTCATCATGGAATCCGCGCCCGCCATCCACTTGGCCGCCACGGCGCGCGGGTTGATGCCGTTGGTATAGAGGCCGATGCCGATGACGATGTTGCGGCCGCCCTTCGGCGCTTCGATCATGGGCTTGGGCGCGCCGATGCCCTGGAAGGCGGGCGTGCGGTCGAGCAGGTCGATCTGGGTGGCGCTTGGATGGAGGCCGATCAGCACCGTGTCGGGCCGCAGGGCGATGGTGTCGCTGATGACGTAGCGGCCGGTGGGGAGGAAGATGGCGCGATGCGCGGCGACGGCCTTGCGGAAGGCGGCGGTATCGTCGGTGGCACCGTCGCCTTTTGCGCCCAGGGTTTGAATGTCGACCCAGGTGTCAGCCGGCGGCAGCGCGGGCAGATCGGACTTCACGGGCGCGGGCATGGCGCTCAGGGGAACCGTCTCGAAGATATCCTTGATCTGCGGCGCCGCGTCCATGGAGGCGAAATTCAGGCCGTGCGAGAACGTCTTCACCTCGTAGACGCCGCTTCGTCCCGGCACCTGCCTGCCGCTTTCCCGGTAGGAAGCGAACACGGGCACGTTGCGGCACACGGCGTTCTCCATGTTGATTTCGGTGCGCGCGTTGTTCTCGAGGCTGACGATCACGGCGGGTCCGGCGATGTCCTCCATGCGCGCGTCCTTCACCCAAAGCTCGTCGTAGGCATTCGGCTCGATGGCGATGGCGGTGGGCACATTGCGGAAGTGCGGGCGGATGAGGGTGAGCCCGGCGGCGCGCTCCTGAATGGCCGCCTCGCGCTGACCTTCGAAGGAGGCGTCGATGACGGTGAACTGCCAGCCGGGGGACGGCGTGCCGGTCCAGATGCCGTAGCGGCCGCCGGTGAAGCGGACGTCTTCGATGACGTTGCCGCCCTCGTGAACTCCGGCGAGGCCCTGTCCGATGCGGATCTCCATGTGCGCCAGGAAGCAGTGCTGGGCGTAGCGCGAACGCACGCCGACTGCGCCGGGGTTGCCGTCGCGAATTTCCAGGTCGATGTTGCTGAAGGCCGAATAGAAGGTGCCGGCCCCGGCATCGCCGGGAGTTTGCGGCGTGTTCGCGCGTCCCGCGGCCGGTGCGTTTTCGCCGCCGCGTCCGCCTCTTCCGCCACGGCCGCCCGCGCCGGGGCGGCTACCGGCGAAAAACAGCATGTAGCTTTCTTTGGCGGGGTCTCCGTAGCCGGGGGTGTTTTCGCCGAGCACGAACACGGGGCGGTTGGCGCCGTAGCCGATCACGCGAATTCCCGGCCAGACGTAGATCGTGCGGGAAATGCGATAGCGGCCCTCGGGCACGAGCACTACGCCTTCGCGCGTGGTCTCCTGCACCTTATTGATGGCCGCCTGGATGGCCTCGGAGTCGTCCGCGGTTCCGTCGGCTTGCACCGGAAAGTTCTCCCGGGTCAGGTAGACGGCCTTGGGATCTTCGAGGCGGAGGGGGTAATAGGAGCCGGCCCAGAGGGGCGCCGCGGAGAGCAGCAGGAGGAGAGCGCGTTTCGACATTTGAGATCTCGCAATCGGAAACCCGATTGTCGCGCCGGGCGCGAGCGGGCGCAAGCGGGCTATGACTGCGAGACCGGTAATCGGGATTGGGCGGCGCCGCTGCGCTATTTCACCGGCAGTTCGAACAGGGCCACGCCGAGCGCGGGGACGCGAAGCTGGCCGGCGCCGCGATAGGGCTCCTGATGAACGTCCACCTGCCTCGGCTTGCCGGGATCGTTGTGCGCGGTTTTGTCAGGGCCGGAGAGGGTCCATGCCATGCCGCCGCCGGCCAGTTGCGCGCCGGTGAGGGCGAGGTCCAGGGACTGCTCCTGGTTTGTCGGGTTGACGATGGCCACCGTCAGGGCGCTTTTATCCGCGGTCCATGCGGCGGAGATATCGAGCGGCGCGGGCGTTCCGGTCACTTCGACAGGGGTCACGCCGAAACGCCGGCGATAGAGCTGAAGCACCAGGCCGGTGGTCTCGAACTCGGCCGCGGTGGGGGTGGTCTTGATGGCGCCGATGACGTTCACGGTCTGGGCGTAGTTGGCCATGAAGAAGATGTCGGAGTTGCGGAAATACTCGTGGAGTCCGGCGGCGATGCCGAGGCCGTCTTCGAGCGTATAGCGCACGCCGAGCTCGCCGAAATCGTTCGGACCATACCAGTAGTTCCACTCGTCCATGGCGATGCGGATGTCCTTGCCGGCGAGCGAGGGGATGCGCTTGCGGTAGTCGCGGTGCGCGTCGGCCACTTTCTTGATGCCGCCGGTGGCCTGCGCGATGTGGGCCACGACGTCATTACGATGCTGCCAGTAGACGTGCTCGCTGATCAGGTTCATGTAGTCGGCGCACTGGGTGAGCATCTGCTCGCTCCACTGGCCAACGGCTCCGACGCCGATGGGCGGTGAACGACGGATCCACTTTGCGCATGGCTTCGACGACGCGATTGTGCTTCTTGACGTAATCGGAGAGCGGCATGTGGCCGAGCTGCCAGTCGCCGAACATTTCGTTGCCGACGGCGAAAAACTTCACCTTGTAGGGCTCGGGATGGCCGTTCTGCGCGCGCAGTTTGCCCAGCGGCGTGGAGGGCGCGCCGTTCAGGTATTCGAGTTCCTGCGCGGCGGCGGTTTCGTCGCCGAGGCCGGTATTCACGGCGACGAAGGGCTCGGAGTCGATCTCGCGCATCAGCTCCATGTATTCGTGGATGCCGACGTCGTTGTGCTCGATGCCTTTCCAGGCCGGGTTCTTGCGCGGTGGCCGCTTGTCGGGATCGCCGATGCCGTCGCGCCAGTTGTAGCCGCTCACGAAGTTGCCGCCCGGCCAGCGGTAGACCGGCGCGTCGAGTTCTTTGAGCAGCGCCACGGTATCCGCGCGCCAGCCGTAGATGTTGCCGGCAGGCATCACCGAGACGGTGCCGATGCGGAAAGCTCCGGTGCCGCGGGCGACGATTTCGATGCGGCCGTTATCGGTGGAGCCGCCGGCGCGAAAATTCAGGGGAAATTTGGCGTACTCGCCGGAGATCTTTTCGATGGTGATGGTGTGGCGCATGGTGGCGCCGCCGCCCCAGACGAGGCTGACGTCCACGGGACCCGCGGTGGCGGAGCCGGAAAGAATCACGCGGCCGGTGTATTCGCGGCCCGCGACTAGGGCGAGGCGCTCCTGCGCAAGACCCGCGGGCCGGCCGCCGCCGGGCAGCGCGATCTCGGGAGTGTGCTCGCCGACGTAGGCTCCGGCGGTGACCATGCGCACGCCCTGCTTCGGCCCGAGAATCAGCCACGGCGATCGGACCAGCAACTCATAGGGATGGCCTTCGCCGTCGTAGGAGCGGGGCCCGGGTTTGAACATTTCGTAGGCGGGGGCCTCCCCCGTCACGGGGTAGTAGAACTTGCGATCTTCGAGCATTTCGGACCACAGGCCGCCGTAGATGCAGCGGCCGAGGTGCTCAATGAACTGGCCGTAGATGTATTTCGAAATGGGAGCGCTGGTCTTGGAAGCGTTGACCGTAACCGTGGCGGAAAAGGCCGGACTAATCGCCAGCAGCAGGCATGCAAGGCTTTTCATACCGCTCCATTGTAGACCGATACTGTGCCGGCGGGAATTCTTACGCGGGCTATTTCATGTGGCGCGCGAAGAACTCCGCTGTGGCGCGGTACGTGGAGACCCAGGAGCGCCACAGCAGGAAATCGTGGACCTCGTCGGGGAGGATCATTTCCTCGACGGGGACGTTGCGCACGCGGAGGGCGTCTTTGAGCATCACAGTCTGGTTGAACTGGACGTCGGGATCGTCGTCGCCGTGAATCAGCAGGACCGGGGAGCGCCAGGTATCGACAAAGGCGAGGGGCGAGGCTTCGAACGCGATCTTGTAGTCGGGCTCTCCGGGCGGAATGCCGAGTTCTTTGGCCCAGTCGTGGACGCCGTGGAAATCGACGCCGGCGCGGAACAGGTCGGAAGCGCGGGCGAGCGCGAGCGCGGTCAGGTAGCCGCCGTAGGAGCCGCCCCAGATGCCGATCCGCGCCGGGTCCACGTCATTGCGCGAGCGCAGGTATACGCCGGCGCCCTGCACGTCGGCGAACTCGGCGCCACCGGAGGCGCCGAAACGGAGGGCTTCGCGAAAGTTCATGCCGTAGCCGATGCCGCTGCGGAAATTCACCGACAGAACGACGTAGCCCTGGCTGGCCAGGTACTGGTTCATGGCATACGCGTTGGCGTAGTAGTACATGGGGTGCCAGCCGAGCATCATCTGGCGGCGCGGTCCGCCGTGCACGAAGACCAGGGCAGGGGAGCGGCCGGTGGCGCGCGTCGGCAGGAAGAGCTGGCCGTGGATGGAGAGGCCGTCGGCGCTGGGGAAGACGACGGGCTGCGGCGCGACCATGGCGGCGAGCGGGAATCCGGCGGGCGGGGTGTCGAGGTCGCGCACTGTGCCGTTCCGGAGAATGGCGGGATGCATGGGCCGCTGCGCGCCGGAGCGCAGGAGCGCTACGACCGATGGGTCCGAAGTGGGCTCGGGACGGCACTCGATACCGGTTCCCGATGTGAGCGCGGCGGGTGTGCCTCCGGCCGCGGGAACGCTCCACAGGTGGCGGCGGTCGATATCGGACTGGTTCGACGAATAGACGACGGTGCGGCGGTCGTTGGAGAGGGCTGCGTCCTCCACCTCGAATTCGCCGGGAGTGAGCGGAGTGGCGGCGCCGCCCGCAACGGGGATGGAGTAGAGGTGGGTCCAATCGTCGCGCTCCCACGGGAAGACGAGGCGGCCGCCATCGGCCCAGAGTAACTGGTTGGGGGCGGTGACTTCCTTGAAGACGCTGCCCGGACCGGCGGAGGCGCGCCATATTTCACGGCCCTCGCCGGTGTCGAGCGCGGCGACGCGGATGGACCACGGCTCGGCGGCGCGGCGGGCCTCGCGCACGGGACGGAGGCCGCTGCTGGGCTGGCGGATGAAGGCCACGCTGCGGCCGTCGGGGGACCAGGCGGGCCAGGCGTCGCGGTCGGTGCTGGGGTCGAGATAGCGCAGTTGGTTGGGGACGGGTTCGTAGACGGCGATAAATGCGTGATCGCCGCGGCTGGTTTGGAAGACAATGCGGGAGCCGTCGGGCGACCAGACGGGCGGGCCACACTGGCCGTGCATGTGGAAGGCCGGCGCGGCCGGGGAGGAGCCATCGACCGGCGCCATCCAGACCTGGCCGCCGCGAAGAAACGCGACGCGATCGCCTTTGGGGGAAACGGCGGGCGAGTCGCCTTCGCCGATACGGCGTGGCGCGCCGCCATCGAGGCGCACGAACCAGACGGCTTGCTGGACGCCTGCGGGTTCATGGGCGGGATTGGGCGCTTCGCCGTAGCGCGCGGCCTCGCTGCCACGCACGAAAAAGAGCGCGGAGCTGTCGGGCGTCCACGCGATATCGCCGAGTTCCTGGCCGTCGTCGGTGGAGTAGGTGGTGAGCGGACGGGGCTGGTAATCGGGGGGCTCGGCCACCAGGATGTTACGCACGCCGCGAGTGTTCGAAACCCACGCGATTTTTCCGCCGGTGGGGGACGCGGTGAGGGCGCTGGGAAACGGCGCGCTCAAAACCTGTTCGAGGGTAAAGGACGAGGGCTGCGCGGCGGCGCCAGCCGCCAGCGCCAGCAGCGCGAAGATCCGCATGTCCCTACTGTTGCACGGTTTCGTATTCGGTTTTGACGCGGGGCGGATAGACGTAGGGGGTGACGAGGCTTTCGCTGCCATCGACGCCGATGGCCTTGACTCCGAATTTCGCGTCATCCACCGAAACATCTTTGAGCGTGTACTCGGTGACCTTGCCGGCGAAGATCTCGCGCTCCCAGTAGGGCGCCGTCGTGGAGCGCACGAGGATGGCGTAGCCGGCGATGTCCGCATCGTTGCCGGCGGGCCTCCATTGCAGCACGGCATCGTAGCCCGAGCCGCGCGAGATGGTGGGCGTGGGGCGCCTGCCGGCAGCCGCGGCGGCACCGCCCGCGCGTCCGGCACGTCCACCCTGGGCGGCGGTTGCGGGTGCGGCGGTTCCCGCACCGGCTGCGCGTCCGCCGGCATTGGCGTTGGCGTTGTTGCCGCGTCCGGCGCCGGGTGCGCGCGTGATCAGCGGAGCTTTGGGCGCGAACGCGAGGCTGGCCGCCACTGCCGCATTCATCCTCGCCACCTTGGTGGTGTAGGGCACGGACATGTTGTCGAGCACGTCGCTGTCGCGATGCTGGTGGGAGTAGTTCTCGTTGGGAGTGGAAATGCGCACCGCCGCGAAACCCTCGAGCTGGAACGGCGTATGGTCGCCGCCGCGGCCGAGGCGGTCCTGCATGAAGATGGTGTCCACCTTAAAGGACGGGATATAGCGCTGGCCGACCTCCTTGACGTAGCGCGAGAGCTGCTGCGAGGGCGAATCCATGGATTCGTCGCTATACACCGAGACCGACATGTTGCTCATGCGCCCGTTGCCGGACGTATCGGTGCCGATGATGTCGTTGTTGAGGATGGCCTCGATGTCGCGATTCTCTTTGCGCGCCTTGGCGGCCATCAGGGTGCTGCCGACGAGGCCCTGCTCCTCGCCCGCGAAGCTGATGAACAGGATGGACTTGTCGAACTCGTACTGGCTCATGACGCGCGCCAGTTCCATGACGGCGGCGGTGCCGCTGGCGTCGTCGCAGGCGCCCGGCGCGGGAAGGTCGGCGTTTTTCTCGAAGTCGGCGAGGGTGAGCTGTTGCGTGCCGCGGCCGGCGGGTTGGGGAGCGGCCTCGGGGTCGGCGGCGGCCTGGCCGGCTGGGCGGGTTCCCAGGTTCAGGGAGTCGTAGTGGCCGCTGACGACGACGAACGTGTCGGGATATTTCGTTCCGGGCAGGACGGCCACGACGTTCCACAGGTCGACATCTTTAAAGATGCGCTGGCCCTGCTTCTTCACGCGATATTTGTCGAAGCCTACCTGAAGGCGGGGGCTGTAGGTTTTGAACTCTTGGAGGATCCACTGCCGGGCCGCGCCGACGCCGCGATTCGGGTCGTCCTGGTTCGACATGGTGTTGCGGGTGCCGAAGCTGACGAGTTTGGCGATGACGTCCTTGATCCGTTCCTCGGAGACTTCGGAGACGATTCTGGAAACCTTCGGGTTGACGGCCTTATCGTCCGCGGCTCCGTGGCCCGCGGCGAGTGCCAGAAGCGCGGCGGTAGCGATGAGGGGGCGCGGCGTTTTCATGGTGAGAACCAGGATAACCCAGAGCGGCAATGCAAGTGAGACCGTGCGGGCGCACGATGCCGGGTATCTGTCACTTGTCTGTCAAAGAGATCCTGTATACTCACAAAATCCTGGAGGGGAAATGTCGAGATACCTGTTTCTTGCGATGATATTGTGCGCGGGTTCCGCGTTCGCGCAGACGGATGCCGGATCCATTCGCGTGCTGGTTACGGACGCGTCCGGGCTGGCGGCGGCCGAAACCAAGGTCGTCCTGAATAACACCGCCACCGGCGTGCAGACGAGCCGGGTCACATCGTCCGACGGCTACGCGATGTTCAGTCCGGTTCCGGCATCTTTGTATATGGTGGAGGTGTCGAAGCCCGGATTTCAGTCAACCCGCGTCAACGACATCTCGTTGAATGTGGACGAGCGGAAACTGGTGCGGGTAGCGCTTTCCGTGGCTACCGTCAGTTCAACGGTGGAAGTGTCCGCGTCGGCGGAAATCGTGCAATCCGAGGACGGCTCGCTGGGACAAGTGATTAGCGGCAATATCGCGGTGGAACTTCCCCTGGCGGCGCGGCGCTACACCGAACTCGCCCTGCTTGTCCCCGGCGCTACGGAGAGCACGCTCGACCCCACCACGCGCGGCGCGGGCTGGTTCGTCGCCAACGGGAATTACCAAACGCAGAATAACTTCACCGTGGATGGAGTGGATAACAACCAGGGAACCACTAACGCGCAGTCGCTCTCTTCGCAGGTGGTGCAGCCATCGCCGGATGCCATTGGCGAATTCAAGGTGCAGACCAACAGCTATTCCGCCGAGTTCGGCCGCTCCGCCGGAGCGGTCGTCAATGTACTGATCAAGTCGGGCACTAACCAGACGCACGCCTCCGGTTGGTATTACAACCGCAATAAGAACCTGGCGGCGACACCCTGGGCCGCGAACCTGATCGGCGCCGACAAGCCCGACTTGAACTGGAATCAGTTCGGCGGTACGGTGGGCGGACCTATCGTCAAAAACAAGCTGTTCTATTTTGCGGATTATGAAGGCTTCATCCAGAAATTTGCGAATCAGTTTCTCTACACCGTGCCTACCGAGGCCGAGCACAACGGAATCTTCTACAAGAACATTACAGACCCAGCGACTAATACCCTGTTTGCCAACCGCACGATCCCGCAGACAAGCTTCGATCCGCTGGGAAAGAAGGTCCTCGATCTCTATCCCGCGGCGAACCTGCCGGGAGTAGTGGCTAGCAGCGGCCAGACCATTCAGAATTATGGTGTGCAGGCCGCGGGAAACGAGAATACGCACAAGGGCGATCTCAAAGCCGACTATAACCTGGGTGAAACGAACGTCTTTTCGGCGCGCTGGAGCTATCACCGGCAGGATGTGTTCCGTGACAGTCCCATTCCGGGGGTGGCGGATTGCGGAAGCTGCAGCCAGGGGGCGCAGTTCAACACCAACCACAATTTCGGCGGCACGTGGACCCACACGATTTCTCCTTCGGTGATCAACTTCTTTCGGTTCGGCTACACCCGTACCTATGCCACCTTCGAGCAGGCATCGGCTCACGAACAGACCGCTACGGAATTCGGCTTCAAGGGCATTCCGGAGTCGAGCGCGAAGACAGGCGGCATTCCGATCATGAACGTGAGCAGTTACCAGTCGATCGGCGTCCGGAACTTCCGCCCGCAATTCCAGCAGCCGGAGTTATTTCAGTTTATCGAGAACCTTTCGGCGGTAAGGGGCGCGCACGCCTTCCGGTTCGGGTTCGAAACGCGCCAGAAGAACAACGCGTTTCTCGATTCGGCGCGCACCGTGCCGGCCTATACGTTCAACGGCAATTACACGAGCGAGTCGATCGCGGACCTGCTCACCGGCAACGTGTATCAGTTCGATGCCAACACCCAGGCGGTGGTGGAGCAGTTACAGAAGGCTTACGCCGGCTTCGTGCAGGATGACTGGAAAGTCGCGCCTAACGTGACCTTGAACCTCGGGTTGCGGTATGAGTACACGACGCCGTACTACGGCGCCCGGCCGAACGTGAACATCAACTTCGATCCCCAGAGCGGCCAACTGGTAACCGCCAAGTCTCCAACCGACTACCTGGTGAATCCGGACCATGGCAATGTGAGCCCGCGCATCGGCATGGCGTGGCAGATCAAACCGCAAAAGATCGTGCTGCGGGGCGGCTACGGCATCTTCTATTCCGGGGAGGACATGTCCGGCTCCGACATCAACCTGCCGTTGAACCCGCCGCAACTGACCCCGATCACGCTGATCCGTGTGGGCACCGGGCCGCCGCCCCTGCGGCTCTCGGATACGATACCGTCGAACATTTTCGACAGCTACAACACCAACATCATTTCGTTGCGAGCCCGCGAGAAAGATTATCATGCCGCCCGGATCCAGCAATTCAACCTGGCGCTGCAGTTTCTGCTGCCGCTGAAATCGACATTCGAAGTGGCGTACGTGGGCAACCGGGGCCAGCACCTGCTGGCGCAATACTCGCTGAATCAAACCCCGTTCGGTGTGGATGGCAGCGTCGCCGCCAACCGCCCTTACCCGCAATGGTCGCAGATTAACGTGGGGGCGCAGCGGGCGGAATCCTGGTACAACTCGCTCCAGGTGAAATGGGAGAAGCGCCTGACCGGAGGCTGGTACACGCTCGCTTCGTACACCTTCGCGAGCGCCCTGGACGAGGCGGGCGCGTGGAGCGCGGGCAGCACGCCTCAGTATCTGGACGACTTCCGCAGCGAACGCGGTCCGCAGTCGCAAACGGCGCGCCAGCGTTTCACGCTTTCGAGCGTCTATGACCTGCCCGCCGGCCGGGGCCGTCGTTTCGGCGCACAATGGAGCCGCGCGGTTGACGCTGTGCTGGGTGGCTGGCAACTGTCCGGGATCCTCAGCACGCATACGGGATTGCCGGTCAACGTGAGTCTGAACGGCACCAGCACGGATCCGGCCACCAGGACCAGCTATCGCTTCTTCAGCCGCAACGGCGGCGGGCTCAGGCCGGACCGAATCGGCACACCGAATACCGGCATCGACCCCAAGACGGACCGGCTGCACTTCTTGAGTGCAGACGCTTTCGCGGTGCAGCCGGTCAACACGGCGGGTAATTCCGGCCGAAATGTGGCACTGGGACCGAAGGCATTCAGTACCAGCCTGAGCCTGGTGAAGCATTTCCGTCCCAGCGAGCAGACGGTGGTGGATCTGCGGTTTGAAGCGTTCAACGCCTTCAACACCGTGAACTTCGGCAACCCCGCGTCGACTTTCCCGAATTCCAACTTCGGGACGATTTCGAGCGCGGGCGACCCGCGAGTCATTCAGATGGCGGTCCGCTTCCGGTTCTGATTGGCAGGCATTCTGATTTTTAGCACGAGACACGGCGGAGGTAGCGAGCGAGCACTTCCGCCGTTGTTTTCCAAACAGGAGTGCATCCGGCACGCCGCTGAAAGCACTTATACTGATCGTGTCATGAGACGTTGCTACGCAGTCCTGGCCCTGTTGGCCGCTTGTGCCGCCTGTCTACCGGCGCAATCAATCCAGTTCGATGCGACGAAAAAGGTGTGGCTGTTGAACACGGGCAGCAGTTCCTACGCGCTCGGTGTGGGTTCGGACGGCGCGGTGCGTAACCTTTATTGGGGCGCGCCGTTGTGGCGCATGGAAGACCTGCCGTCGCCCGCACCGCCCAGGGGACTCTCGTCGTTCGATCCCGCGGAGATGGTGGAGAACGAGGAGTATCCGGGGTGGGGCGGCACGCGCTACCTGGAACCGGCCTTAAAGGTCACGCGCGCCAATGGGGGCCGCGACCTGGTTCTCAAGTATGTTTCGCACAAGGTCGCCGGCAACGATTTGGATATCGTGGTCAAGGACATCAAAGATCCCATCGAAGTCACCCTGCATTACCGGGTTTACCCGGAGAACGGGATTCTGCGCCGCGGCGCAACTATCCGCAACGGCATGGCGCAGCCGCTTACGCTCGAGAGCGCCCAGGCGGCGGCGTGGTATCTGCCGCCCGGCGAAGGGTACAACCTGACGTATGTGACGGGCCGCTGGGCGGCTGAATCGCAGATCAACCACGAGCCTGTTCACGAGGGCCAGAAGGTTCTGGAGAGCCGCAAGGGCCATACGAGCCACAATTTCAATCCTTGGTACGCGGTGGATGCGGGAGCCACGGAAGAATCCGGCCGCGTCTGGTACGGCGCGCTGGCCTGGAGCGGCAACTGGCGGATTTCGGTGGAGCAGACGCCTTACCGGCAGGTGCGTGTCACCGGCGGTCTGAACACCTTCGACTTCGCGTATCCGCTGGGGCCGGGAGAATCGCTCGAAACGCCGGCATTCTACGGCGGATTTTCCGACCACGGTTTTGGCGGCATGTCGCGCACGCTGCACCGCTTCGAGCGCGAGCACATCCTGCCGGGAGGGAACGGCGCGCGGCTGCGTCCGGTGCTCTACAACTCGTGGGAGGCGACCACGTTCGCGGTGGACGAACCGGGGCAGAAGGCGCTGGCGGAGAAGGCGGCCAAACTCGGCGTGGAGCTTTTCGTGATGGACGACGGCTGGTTCGGCGCGCGCAACAACGACCGCGCGGGCCTGGGGGACTGGACGGTGAATCCGAAGAAGTTCCCCAACGGGCTCAAACCGCTGATCGACCATGTGAACTCGCTCGGCATGGAGTTCGGCTTGTGGGTGGAGCCGGAGATGGTGAATGCCGACAGCGATCTCTACCGGGCGCATCCCGACTGGGTGCTGAACTTTCCCGACCGCCCGCGCAGCGAACTGCGCAACCAGATGGTGCTCAACCTGGCGCGGCAGGACGTGAAGGAACACATCTTCGGCGTGCTCGACAAACTGGCCGGCGAGTACAACATCCGCTATTTCAAGTGGGACATGAACCGGCCGTTCTCCGAGCCGGGGTGGACCGAAGCGGGCGTCGCCAACGAGCGCAAGGTGTGGGTGGAGTACGTGCGCAACCTTTATGAGATCCTGGACCGGCTGCGGGCCAAACACCCGAAACTGGAGATCGAGTCGTGCTCCGGCGGCGGCGGGCGGATCGATCTCGGAATCCTGCAGCGGGTGGATGAGGTGTGGCCGTCGGACAACACCGAGGCTTTCGACCGGTTGCGCATCCAGGAAGGTTTCAGTATGGCGTATGCGCCGAAGATCATGTCGGCGTGGGTGACGGACGTACCCAGCACGAACGGCCGCAGCGTGCCCTTGCAGTACCGCTTCCTGGTGATGATGCAGGGGGCGCTGGGCATCGGCGCGAATCTGAACCGGTTCAGCGAGCAGGACACCGCCACCGCGACGCAGATGGTGGCGATCTACAAGCGGATTCGCGGCACGGTGCAGACGGGCGGCTTGTACCGGCTGTTTTCGCCGCGCGAAGGGGACCTGACAGCCAACCAGTACGTTTCCGCCGATGGCAGGCAGAGCGTGCTGTTCGCGTTCCGGCACTCGCAGCAATACAACACCGCGGCGCCGAACATCCGTTTTCGCGGCCTGGACGAGAAGGCTGTATACAGCGTGGAAATGGTGGGAATGCAGGGCGGCGGACGTCGCGGCGGACCCCCTCCAGGGGCGCCTCCGGCGGGCGGTTCTCCCGGGGGCGGGCGCGGACCTCAGGCGGCCGCGCAACAGTATAGCGGCGCTTACCTGATGAGTGTCGGGTTAGCTTTGAACCTGCGCGCCGACTACGCATCGGCAGCCGCGATTCTGGAGAAACTCTGAGCCGAGCGAAATGCAACAATAGCACTTTGGGAGGTTTCCCGATGAAGAAGCTGACGCTCTGGTTTATTGCCCTGATTCTGAGTTCGAGTGGCGCGTTGTTCGCGCAGAATATCGTTGGCGACTGGCAGGGTTCTTTGCAAACTCCTGGCAAGCCTCTGCGGATCGTGATCAAGATTTCAAGGGCTGACGACGAAAGCCTCAAGGCGATGCTCTACAGCATCGACCAGGGCGGACAGGGCATCAACGCCACCAGCGCCAGTCAACAGGGCTCCACCTTCAAAATGACGGTCTCGGCGATTGGCGGCACTTACGAAGGAAAGCTCAGCGGCGACGGTGCATCGATAACGGGGACCTGGAGCCAGGGCGGGCCGGCGATGCCGCTAAATCTGGAGCGCGCCACTTCCGCTACAGCGTGGTCTATTCCCGAACCTCCGCCTCCGCCGAAGCTGATGGCCGCGGACGCCAAGCCGGTGTTCGAGGTCGCCACGATCAAGCCGAGCCCGCCGGACGCGCGGGGCACTTCGATCCTGGTGGGAAGGGGCGGCGGGAACCTGTTCACGACAACCAACACATCGCTGGCGGAGCTGATCACTTTCGCCTACGGCGTGCATCCCCGCCAGGTCACGAACGGTCCGGCGTGGTTCGAGAGCGAGCGCTACGACATCAGCGCGAAGCCGGACGAGGCGGGTATCCCGAACGTGACGCAGCTCAAGACCATGGTTCAGAAGCTGCTGGCCGAGCGCTTTCAACTCGCCTTCCATCGGGAAAAGAAGGAGCTCTCCTGCTATGCCCTTTCGGTGGCGAAGTCCGGCGCGAAGATGACGAAGACGGAGAACAATCCGGGCAAGCTTCCGGGCTTTGGCGGCGCGGGACCGGGGAGAATCGGCGTGCGCAACGCGACCATGGCGGAGTTCGCGGATTTCCTGCAAAGCCGGATTCTGGAGCGGCCCGTGGTGGATCAGACATCTTTGACCGACCGTTACGACTTCACGTTGCAGTGGACCCCGGACGCGGTCCAGTTGGCGGCGATGGGGCCGAATGCGCCTCCTCCTCCGACGGGACCCGATGCGCCGCCCGATCTGTTCGCGGCCGTGCAGCAGCAGCTCGGACTGAGGCTCGAATCGACGAAAGCGCCGGTCGAGGTGCTGGTGATCGACAAGCTGGAGAAGCCGTCGGCGAATTAAGTTTCGCGATTCAAAATTACGGTGACGTATTCGGGCGCTGACGCGGAAGCCGGCGGCTGCCGATGTGCCGGCGCAGGTAGAAGCGATGCGGGGAGGCCTCACCGATCCCGCGGCGCTGGATGCGTGTCTGGCCGGCATCGAAAAAGTATCCCTGCCGGCGATCGCAGTGCGGAACAATCGCGGCTCTCGTATGACTTGAATTCCGATTGTCGGCGGCACGGGCAGCATCGGTCTGCAGGTGGGCAGATGACGGATGCGGGCACGCGGCTGCCGATCTGCCGCCGCAGGTAGAAGCGATGCGGGGAGACCTCACCGATCCCGCGACGCTGGATGCGTGTCTGGCCGGCGTCGAAAGAGTATTCCTGGTTTGGACCGCGCCGGGGGAGGCGGTTGGTCCGGCTCTCGAGCGGATTGCGGAGCGGGCGCGGCACGTGGTCTTTCTCTCGTCGCCGCTCAAAACAGCGCACCCTTTTTTCCAACAGCCGAATCCTTCGCGCAGGCTGGCGGAGGATCGAACGGACGATCGAGACCTCGGGCCTCGAATGGACGTTCCTGCGGCCGGGGATGTTCGCGCTGAATGCGCGCCACTTTTGGGGACCGCAGATCCGGGCCGGCGACGTGGTGCGGTGGCCGTACCTGTCCGCTCCCACGGCGCCGGTGGACGAGCGCGACGTTGCCGCGGTGGCGGTGCGCGCGCTGACGGAGGAGGGGCATGCGGGCAAGGAATATGTCCTGACGGGACCGGAATCGCTGAGCCAGCACGAGCAGATTGCGACGATCGGCAGGGTCATCGGCCGGCGACTGGAGATCGAAGAAGTCTCGCCGGAGGAGGCGCGGAGGGGTTGCTTGAAGTCGATGCCGGAAGCGGTCGCAAACATTCTGCTGGACGCCTGGGCCGCCGCGGTAGGCCAGCCGGCGTTCGTCACATGCCCGGTTGAGGAGATCACCCGTAGACCGGCGCGAACGTTCCGCGAATGGGTCATCGCAAACGCGGCCGGATTTCAAATTTGATGTGATATACTCCACGGACATTCGCGCCAGGCCCGTCCGGGTTGTCTGTCCCCGCGAGCCCCGCCAGCAGGATGACGTTCGCTTTTGAGGGAGGGTGTCCGTGCAAGTTCAGTTTCTGATATCCAGCGGGCCACTGAACGTATTTCTGGAGGGGAGCCCCGGGAGCGACGGCAACTTCGGGGTGGAGCGGCTCACGTTCGCGACCCCGTTCAACAGGGTTTCGGCTGCGCCGGCAAGCGGCTCCGCGACGATCGCGCCGGCCGCGAGCGATGCGGCTGAGCCCGCTCGGCCGAAAGTTGCACGGACCTGGAACTTCGGGGCCGGAATTGTTTTCGCGTTCCCCGCGGCGAGGCTGGATATCAATCGCGCTACGGACGCGCTGGCGGTGGAGTGGGACAGTCTGAGGGCCACGCTTCGGGCGGACACGGTAACGCTCGAATTCACGGGCCTTCAACTGGTGAGCTCGCTGATGCCGGGCATGCCGCTGGTGGCGGACGCCACGCTCACTTTCCGGAATGCGTCGGGCAGCACCATCACGCAAAGCCATGTGGTCCACCTGCATGCGTCGCACCGCGCGCAGGCGCAGCTACAGGTGGAGGCGAACCGGATCTCGCTCGCGTGGACGACGGATCTGCTGGCGTCACTGGCGCTGCCGGGTCTCGAGATGCTGGTGGAGCAGGGCGAAAACCTGAGCCTGGTTTTGTCGGGCGCGAACAGCGCGTTCGAGAAGCTGGAACTGAGCGTCACGCACACCAAACAGGTGATTGCCAAGAGCGCGTTCGCCTGGACGCGGGGCAGCGACCGGGAACTGTTGCGCGAGCCGGCGAGCACGACTCCCGCGCCCGAAGTTCTGGAGTTCACGGTGCCGGCACGGTCGAGCGCGCAGGCGCTGTCCCTGATGAGTCTGGATCTGATGTCCGGGGGGCTGCCGGTGTTTTTCGGCGGTCTGGGCAGCGGGTCCGCGGTTCAGCTCAACGTCGCGAAATTCACTTTTCCGTTCCTGAGAGGAACGCACCAATCGATTCAGGTGGAGACGCAGGGCTCGGGCACGGGGCAGACCCTGAACAGCAGCGGGCTGCTGGCGACGCCGCTTACTTTTCAGATCGACGTGGGCAAGCCGGACGCAGCCCTGCCGCTCGAAGGATTCAGTTTCACGAGCAGCGCGACGATGGTCTTCGATCCGCGGAAGTTCGCGTTTCAGGATACGCACAACGCGGGCATCCCTCTCCAGATGGCGCGCAACGTAAGCGACGGCACGCAACTCGAAGACAACCCGCAACTGGGGCCGCGAAACCTGCTGGGACTGACCTGGCATTTCCGGATTGCGGGCACCGATGCCACGCCGAACGTCTTCCTGCTGGTGACGAAGAACTCGCAGTACCAGTTGAAGCTGGCGGATAAGGTGACGGCTACCGCGGGATATGCGAGGCTGACCCGGGGAAGCGAGGTAATCGAGTTCGATTCCACGGACTTCGCGCTGACGGAAGGCGGGCTGCAACTGACGGCGGAGGTTGTGAACAAGCCGGTGCTGCTGTTCGGCGTGAACACGCACTTCCGGTTCCACGATACGCGGCTGGCGATCGTGGATGGCGGCATTCAGGACTTCACGCTGCTGGGCACGGGGTCGCTGCCGCCGAAGCTGGTGGGGGACGCAGCGGTGGAGGCGGCGCTGCAGTTCCGGGAGCAGGACGGAAAGCTGACGCTGGTGAGCGGCGGCGCGCAACTGAAGGGGTTGAAGCCGCTGGAGTGCAAGCCGGTGCGCTTCCGGTTCACCATCGACGCGCTCGGCTTGAAGTTTGTGGACGACGGCCACATCCACTTCTACTTCACGCTCTCGGGCCATGCGCAATTCAAACTGGAGCCGGGGGACGATCCGAATGGTCCACTGGCGGCGCTGGCGCAAATCAAGATACCGCTGCTCGAAGTTCCGCTTGCCGGAACGAGCGCCGTGCTGGCCGATCATGTCAACTTCCTGCCCGCGCTGCCTTCCACTTTCCGGTTCCAGTTTCTGAAGGCGTTCACCTTCGAGTTGAAGGGCTTCGGGTTTCTGCCGAGCGTGCCGGAGTTCGACGACGACCCGGGCATCAAGTTCTCCGGGCAGATGTTGTTTTCTAAAGACAACGACGAGAAGAGCGCGAAGATCGATTTCCACGACATTCTGTTGGGCCTGCCGGAAGACGGCGAATCGTTCCCGCGCCTGTTCCTGCGGGAACTGGCGGTGGCGCTCAAATACGGCGAGGCGTTTCAACTCACCGGCACGGTGGAGTTCATCCGCAGCAAAACGGAGTCGGGGTTCAAAGGCGAAGGCACGCTACAGATCGCGAGCCTGCCGCAGATCGCGGCGAGTTTCGGGTTCGTGCGCATCCGGGAGGACGTGAACTCGCCGTTCCAGACGGCCTGGTTCGTGTTTCTCGAGATAGAAAGGATCGCGTTCCAGATCCCGGAGATCCAACTGTTTCTGCGCGAAGTGGGGCTGGGGTTCGGGTACCGTTTCACGCTGGCGGCGCTCAAGGGAGCGGACGAGGAAACGGACATCACGAAGCTGATCAAGCGGCTGGAGGAGCTGTCCAAGACGGCGGGCAACCTGTCGGAAAAGGACCAGTGGGTCACGGACCTGGAGAAGCCGGGCGAGGATCCGCGGTGGACGATCGCGCTGCGGGCGCTGTTCGCGCAGACGGCGGTGTTGGGTTCGCCGCTCAAATACAAGGAGAAGCTGGAGGCGGAGCTGGACTGCCTCTACATGTTCGACGCGATCATTTCGTTCCGCAGCGATTTGACGTTTTTCATGAACGTGCGCGCCTGGGTCACGATCAACTACAACGATATCCTCGCGGACCGCGAGCTGCGAAACAAACCGCTGATGACGGGTTACGTGCTGCTTCAGGCGCGCAAGAAACGGTTTCTGGCTCACGTGGCTTCGAATCCGGACGGCGAAGTGGGGAAGCACCCGGAGCTGCCGGATTTCGTGAAGCAGGCCATTAAGGATACGGAGTTCTCGGCGACGCTGCTGATCGAACCGGGACTGTTCCACTTCGAGCTTGGCTGGCCGAACGCGCTGCGGTGGCGGCGTGCGTTCGGGCCGCTCGAAATCGAATTTCGCGGCGGTTTCATTTTCCGCGTGATCCAGCGGATCCGCGTGACGAAGGACGTTCTGGTGGCGCAGGACGCGGGCACGCTGATCACCGGCACGGTGCCAGGGTACGGCGTACAGGTGGTGGACAGGCCGGCGAACGCCGCCACACCGATGAAGGTGCGTATCACCTGGGACAATCCCAACGTGAATCAACTGGCGGTGCTGGCGAAAGGGGACGCGCCGCTGGTCCGGAGCGCGGTAGTGCTGCAGGGAACGAAGGATATGTTTCCGCCGTCGGGCGACTGCGTGGTGGCGGGCAACACGTTCCTGGTTGTGGGGATCAGCTTCCAGGCGCGGGCGCACCTGGAAATCGACGAAGGCTTCGACGCGGCGGTTTTCGGCGCGGAGCTGAAGGCCAGCGTGGATGTTGCGTTCGGCGCGCGCATGACGGCGGTGACCAGCCTGCAGACCAGGGAGGTGGCGGTCTACGCGGCGATCAGCCTGGAGATCCGGGCGAAATTCAATTTGATTCTGTGGGTTGGTTTGGGGCGGAAACTGGCGAAGGAGTGGGTGCTGAGCCTTTCGCTGACGATCACGGCGGGTCTCGAATTCGGCCTGATCGACGATGTCGGTGTGCGCGGATCCGGGACGGTGGCGGTCACGGTGATGGGCTACGAGCTGGAGTTCTCGGTCGAGTTCAAAAAGAATCCGGAGATTGTGGATCGTGCGCTCAAGTTGACCAACGACTTCCTGGTACTCGGCCTGGATGCGACGGACGTGCAACCGGCGACCGCGGCGCTGCCGGGGAAGGCGCCGGCAGGGGTGGTGCATGCGCCCGGGACCGTGCCGCTGAAGGCGGCGGCGAGCGACACTCCGCCCGGCGGCCCCGTGCAGGCGCCGGGGGAGGTCGTGTTCTCGCCGAGTCTGGCGACGACGGTGGCGTTGGGGACCGCGAGCGTGGTACCGAGGTACACCATCCTGGCGAAGGACGCGGGAGAAAAGGGCATCTTCATCTTGCTGGTGCCCAAGGGCGAGGCGCCGGAGACCGGCTTCCTGCCGGCGCCGCCGGCGGAGAACGTGACGGGCCCCGACTTCTTTGCATCCTTTCCGCAGGCAACCGGACTGCGCCACATCAAAGCCACGCTCGACCCGGCGGCGGAGTTCGCGAGCCATTTCGAGGACGTGGCGAACCCGGCGAACGCGACATGGACGGCGAACTGGGATGCCGACCCGCTGCAGACGATCAGCGCGCGCAAGTACCTGACGCGCGCGTTTCTGGTGGATCCCAACGGCGGACTGCGCGATCCGGAACGTCCGGCACGCAACGGCGGAGCGCTCAAAGACGACCGCGTCGAGAACCCGACCGACAGTTCGTTCGAGGCGGCGGTTCGCGGGGCCTTCCAACAGTTCCGGGGTTCGCCGCTCTTCAAGAAAGACCCCAACAACCCGTACGATCAGCAGCTTGAAAACGCGTTCAGCCTGGAGACGAGCGTCTACGGAGAGAACGGCGGCTTGCCGACGCTGGACGAACGGATGGTGCAGCAGGTGATCCAGGGGCGGGGCCTGATCGTGCACGATTTGATTGGAGGGTTCAACGCTTACGTGGAGGCGGTGAAGCAGGGCATCCGTCCGGGCACGCGCGTGCAAACGCTGCCTTTCCAGATGGGGCTGGTGTTTTTCCTTCCGGCCGGCAGCAGGCCGGAGTGGCTCGAGAAACCGGAATCCGGGCTGAGCGAAGCCGCAAAGGTGAAAGTGGATCAGCGAATGGGCGCCACCGCGCCAACGGCGGCCAACGCCAAGGCGGCTTCGACGTTCAACATCCGATCGGCGAACTTCTCGATCTTCCCGCCGACGTTCGAAGGGGTGCGGCAGTACACCTCGTCGAACACGATCGCGATCGCGTGGGACCTGGAGTGGCAGGGTTCACCGGCGGAGTCGGCGGGCGGAGCGCAGCAGAATCCCGAGCATCATCTGATGAACTACCTGGTGAGGCGGCGCGTGCTGGACGGCAGCGAGCCGGAGTCGGTGTACACGGTCAAATCGGCGCGCGTGCTGAACAAGACGAAGGACGGCCTGGTGAGTCAATTGAAGCCGCGCTTCCAACTGGTGGACCACTTCAATCACGAGACGGTGGACGACCAGGCCAGCCTGCCGGCGACGGGGCGGAGCTATCTGTACAGCGTCACGCCGATCGATGTCGGCGGGAATGCGGGGCGGCCGCTGACGCTGGTGGCGACACGCTTCCCGGACGAACCGCCGGCCGTGCCCACATCGTCGCTGCTGACGGTGACCTATACGTTCGATGGGGGTATCGTGCAGCCGACGCGGGCGAAGAAGCCGCAGGAAGCGGCGCTGCTGTTATCGCGGCAGGCCGGAACGCCGGCGACTTTCGGTGCGCCGGCAGCGACCGTGACGTGGCAGGAGCCATCGCCGGGGAACGGCCCGAATGTGCCGATCGAGAAGTACCGGCTGATTTTCCGGCGGGACAAGACGGTGCCGGTGGGCAGCTACGGACTGGACGCTTCGGCGCGGGGCTCGCGCAGCAAGTCGCTGCCGACGAGCAACGCGCGCCCGCTTCCAACGGATATCCAGGTGACGCTCGATCCGACGGGCGCCCGTGCGGCCCGGTCGGCAGGCGTGAACCTTGCCGCGGCGGGCATCTTCCCGAGCGAGGCGAACCCGCTGTGGCGGCCGGAAGCGTGGACGGTGTACTTCCAGACGGAGTCGCTGAACGGCGTTCCCTCGCCGCTGGTTCCGGTGAAACTGCGCCTGCGCTTCACTACAGTGGAGGGCGCGGGCGTCGCCGGACGGGTCGAGGAACGGCACCCGGCGGAACTCGAGTTCGCGCCGCAACCGGTGAGTTTCCCGGTTCTGCCGGCGGTGGACCAGCACGCGATTGCCGGAGCCCAGTGCGTGCCGGTGCCGGTACAGGCGGCGGGCACGATCGGCACGGCAGTCTACAAGACCCATCCGGACGGGGAGCGGCTGATCCGCTTCCGCTGGAACCAGGGCCCGAGCGGCGACCGGCTGTATCCGCTGCACCTTACGGCGGGGTATCGCCTGCTCGAACTGGATATCGACGCGAACACGACGGATACATTCACAAACGCGGGGAAGCTGGCGGGGGCGCTGCGGCAGGCGCAGGAAATTCAGATGCTGCCGGCCGACGATGCGATGCTGTCGCCGAACGACACCCGCTCGCTGGGATTGTGGAAGGCGTGGTATCCGAGCACGCTGCGGCGGCTGAATCCGCCGAACCGGCCGCGGGGATCGGAGAACCCGCTGGGCGCGTGGAACTCGTGGCGTGAGTCCACGCTGGTGTGGCCGCAATGGGACGGGTTCACGAGCGCGCAGGACCGGCCCGACGGACCGCATCCGGCGCTGGCCGCGATCGTGGCGGCGCTGCAAGTGGAATTCACGGTTCAGGTACAGTTGGCGCCGCCGATGCAGGACGGCGATTTTGCCACACTGCTGCGCAACACGGCTCCAGCCACGGATCCTTACGGCTGGGGTGTGCTGCAGGCCTTCGGGCTCTCCGTGACGCTGTTGCTGCACAGGGCGGACGGGACGCTGGTGGCGGGGGCGGATGCGGTGGAAGCGATCCGCGGTGTTCTGGTGAAGGCGCCCACGGCGGTCACTCCGTTCCTGCCCTTCCTGTTTGTGGAACTGCTGTACCAGCCGGCGAAGAGCACCAGCTTGAAAGAAGCGGCGGTGGACGGGAAGACGCAACTGGCATTGGTGCAGCTCAGCGTGAGGCCGAAATTCCAGGCGGCGCTCGAATACAAGACGGTCACGCTGCCGGCTACCGGCGCCGCGGCTAAACCCGGCGATAGTCTGGACGTGACGTTCACGCTGACGGCGGGAGCGGTTTGCACCCTGATCGACCGATCGGATCCGGCGAGCGGGGAAGCGCAGCTCGCCGGGCCGGGCACGGTCACGCGGAACATCGGAATCCCGGCGTCGGGAAGCACCACGCTGCTTCTGCGATGCACGATCGGCAGTCCGCCGGTAGTAAAAGTGGGGGAGACGACGATCGTCCAGGATACGTTCGACGCGCGGGATCCGGCGTCGGCGTACTTCAGTGTGCCGGTGGAACTGCTGGGCAAGAAGTTCGCGGCGGGTGATGCGCAGTGGCTGCTGTTCAAACGGTATGCGGAGTCGCTCAGCTCGAAACCGGGGCAAGACGGCGGAATTTCGGTGCCGGCGGACGAAGCGGGAATTGCGAAGATCCTGCCGAAGTTCCTGGCGTGGACGAACCGTTTCTTCGACTACTCGGCGGAATCGGCGACGGGGGCCGGGCCGTGGACGGCGACAGCGTATCCGCAATCCTCGTTGCCGGTGTACGTCACGCCGGACGAGGACGGCCGGCTCACGTACGATTATCCGATCCTCGATCCGTGGGCGCACAACTACCGGTATTACGTGCAACCGTTCGGGCGGTACGACGTGTTGTGGCAGAGCTTGAGGCAGTCGCGAACGCTGTTCCCCGACGCGCGTGCGAGCGCCGCGGCCACGGCGGCCGGCCCGGACCCGACGAAGCCGGCTCTCGATGTGGTGCTGGAGCGGACCAAGCCGGTGGCGACTCCGGTGGTGTTGAGCTCGCGGCGGCTGGACGCGCCGAGCACGGCGGCCAGTCCGGCGCCTCCCGGGCCGACCTGGGAAGTGATTGTGGCGCAGCATCCCGAACAGGCGCTGGCGGAGCGCAACCAGACGGTTTTCCGGCAGCTCACGTACCGGGGAGTGGCGTTCACGATGCTGCGCCGGTTCGCATTCCTGAATTGGATGCAATCGCTGCTGGGGCAGCCCACGGCGACGCCGCTACATCCGGCCGGCGCGACGCCCGGACTTCCGTCGTTCCCGGCGGACGGCCCGGACCGCCTGGACACGGACGCGCTGACCCCCGATCAGGTGCGAGCGCTCGCCTTACGGTCGCGCATCGGGGACGCGCTCGAAGGCGCGGTGGTGCTGCATTGGGAAGGGCTGCCGTTCTTCTACGAGCACCGGCTGCTGTTGATCGCGCAAACCGATTCCACGGTTTCGAAATTGGGCGGGGTGGTGCACGGCGATTTCGAATATGTCTCTCCGAGGCCGGACGCCACGTTCCACAGCGAAGATGTGCAATGGACGCTGCCGGCGCCGTTCCAGCAACAGCCCGTGACCCTGCGGTCGCTGAAGCTGGACGTTCCGCTGAAGCGGCTGTGGGACAGCCTGCCTGCGCTGGCACAGAACCGCTGGAAGAATGAAGAGCCACTGGCGGCGGATGCGACACTGCGTCCCGGAGGCGTGCCGGATCCGGACGTGGTTTACCAGTTGATCGAGTCGTCCGGGAACTCCGTTTCCGCGGCGGCGAACGTCGAAATGCAGGTGGAACTGGGGCTTGAAGACGGAGTCTACCGGGCCAGGCGGACAGGCAAGCACTACGCCGCGCAACTGGACGCGGGCGCGAATCCACCTGCCTCGCCTTTCGTGCTGAAAGCGTCGCTGGCGCCGATCGCGGAACTGACCCTCAGCCGGCAGTTCGTGGTGGGTAGCCTGGGCAACATGGCCGCGCAGGAGGCGGTGCTGCTGGTGGCCGGCGTTCTGCGCAGCGGGGATCTGGCGACGCTGCTCGAATCGAACGGCATCCGGGTGGATGCGGCGGGCCGGGTGGTGGAGACCGTGCGGTCGTCACCGGCGCTGAGCGCTTCGCTCGCAAAGAAAGTGAGCTACCCCGAGATTCCGAATGGGGACGACCTGCCGGCGACCCTGGTGACGCGGCTTGCCATCAGCGGCAGCGGGCTGGTATGGACGGGCTCGATGACGTCGGTGCAGAGGACGGCGCTACGGGCGTACCGCAGCAGGGTGGCGGCATTCGGCGAAGCGGTGGAGAGCGTAATTCAGGCGCTGCAACTGCAGAGCGGCGAAAAGCTCTCGGTGGCGTATACCGGGCGTGTCAGCACGGCTCCCGAAGGGCTGGGGCCGCTGACGTTCCGGATCACCTTTCCTTCGGGAGACAATCCCGGCAAATGGAACCTGGAGTGGCACGGCGCGATCACGCCCGCTCAGGACGTGTCCCTGCGCGCTCTGGGGCCGGCCACCGACGTGGAATTGAGGGCCGCGGCCGGAAGGCTGGCGGACACGATTCGGGACGCCAGCGCCGCGCTTCCGCAGGACGGCCTGGTGGTGGAGCCGGCGTTCAGTCAGGAAGTCGGCGGGGCTTTCGTCGCTCCGCTGGCGGACCTGCACGGTCTGGGGCAACGGATCGGTTTCCAACTGGAGAGTTTCTTCAGCATCCGGAACGACCGGTTGCAATGCGACGGGGATCTTCACAATCTGGACGTGGAGCCGGCGGATCTGACCGCGCGAATTCGAACGGTGCTGGACCCGGCGGATCCGTTCTCCACGGCATTCTCGGAACTGGCGACGCTGATCGGGCAGCGCACGTACAAGTCCGACTTCAGCGGCGGGCGTCTCATCGGCGCGGCGACCCCGCTGACGGCGGAGGAAACGGCGGAACTGCGGGGGCTTTTCACGACCGACAGCGACGTGGCGGCGATCGACGCACTGAGCGCGGCCTTACAGGACCGCCAGAAGTTGCTGGCGTTTCACCAGGGCTGGTTTAGTGAGGCGGCGTTCTCGGAAATCCCGGGCGTACCGGCCACGCTACTGCCGCTGGTCGATTTTCCGGATGCGGAATCGTGCGCGCTGGTTTGGAAGGGACCGCTGACGGCGGCGGACCGGACGGCGCTTCAGGGGCTGGCCGGCGACCAGGGGTTCCGGGACGCGCTCGACGATTTGAAGCCGGCGGCGACGGGCGGGTTCAGCTTCGCACAGGCGCCGCTGGGACTGGACCAGCTTCCGGCGCGGATCAAGGGACACGTGAGCTTCAGTCCGGCGGGAGGTCCGTTCGAGTCGTTCACGTGGAATTCGACGGCGAACGATGTCACGCTGCACCTGACCGATGAGGTGGTAGCCGTGCTGCGAAACAGCGCCCAGATCGCCGAGTTCGCGGCGGCGGTGAGCGCGCTGATCGAATCCGCGGATGCGTTCACCGTGCCTGCTACCGCAGACGATCCCAGATTTCAATTTCCGGCCGAGGTGCCGGCGGGACTCGCAGGACGGCTGCAGGTTTCGGCCACCCAACTGGCACTGCTCCACACCGAAACGGGCGACGCGGATGCGCTTCAGGGGCTCATCGACCAGTTTCCGGAGGGCGATGCCTACAGGACAAAACTTGTGGAACTGCACACGTTGGTAGCGTCTGCCGCAAGCACACCCGCGATCGTCTCGGTGGCAAGTACGGTGAACGCAAGACCGAAGCAGAACCAGTTGCCAGACCTTTTGAAGGGACAACTGACGATTACGCAGACGTCGGTGAAATGGACCGGGCGCGTTCAGGACAGCCGGCAACTGGACCTGCTCGCGGGGCTTCCGGGAGATGTTCCGTTCCGCAAGGCCATCTCCCTGATCGCGATCGCGCTCGGGGAGTTCAAACAGGAGGCGGCGTTCAGCGCGGCGATTCCGGCGCGCCCGACGCAAAGCGGGCTGCCGGCAACGCTGCGGGACCGGCTGTCGCTCGGAAAATTCCGGGTTCGCTATGAGGGGATCATGAGCCAGGCGGAGATCGCCAGCCTGCGCGATGCGTTCACCGCGCGGGCGGACAAGGGCGCGGCGGAGCGGCTGTATTTCGCTTCGCTCGACAACAGCAGACAGAAGCGGGGCTTGGCGCTTCGTTCGCGGCGGGCCAGTGCCGCGCCGAGCGCGGCCGTCGCCCTGCAGCCGCAATTGCCGTAAAAACCGAGGAGCCACCATGTTCCGATTTCCGACGCTGAACCCGATCACGATCAAGGGCCCTTTCTGGTCCGCCACCGGTTCGGTAATCAAAATCGATACGGCAGCGGTGAGTGCCCCGCTGGGTAGCGAACAGTTCCGCAGTTTCGACGTGGTTTCCGCGCAGCCGCCGCTCGGTCCGAAGCACTTCGTTCCGAGCGCCGGCCCGCTGCTTCAGCCGGATAACGCGGGAGGGAGTAATGGAGTCGCCACCCTGCCCGGCGGGGATACACAACTCCACTTCGCCCAGTTCTCGTTTCCCGGGGCCTCCACCTGGACCAGCTACACCTTCAGCGGCACCGTGCGGGTGAACAATGGAAACGGCATAGCGGGCCTGTGCGTCATGAGCCGCATCGGGGCAGGTTCGGAGGTGGTCAGGCTGCTTCGGTGCGAGGCGGGTACGGGGAGTGTCAACCTCATCCCATTCGCGCCGGATAACCAGAATCCGCCGGCGGCCAACCCGCAGCCGGGCAACCGGAGATCCACCCCGGAATTCGCGGCCAACCAGACCTTTCGTTTCGCGATCGAGGTGCGCGGCGCGAATGCCACACCCGAACTCGACCTGCGAATCAAGATATTCAGGGAAGGGGGCAGCGACCCGGGATTTCTGCACAACGCGAAGCTTGCGGCCGAAGAGGCCGGCAGCGTCGGCCTGATGTGGAGCGGGCCGGGCGATAAGATTTTCGGCGACCTGCAGATTCAGCCGACGGTGAACACGGCGGACACGCAACTGCTTCGACGCCTGTTTCTCGCGAGCACACCGAGCGGTGCGGGCGCCTCCGCGGTGCTGCCTCCGCGGTCGGCCATCGCGGTCTGCCGGGTCAAGACGGTGACTCTCGATGGCAGCACCACGCTGAAATGGCAATCTTCAGCGACGCCAGACGACTCGACCGTCACAGAAGCGCAACTTCAGGCGGGCCTCACGTCGGGCGACCTGCGACTGTTCGTCCTTCAGGGCACGCCGGAGAACTGGCTGGCGCCGGCTCCGGCGGCTTTCACGTGCGTCGCGGGAGAGATCGATCTCAACCGGATGTCCCCAACGGGAGACGCACGGACGATTCTGTTTGACAGACTCGATTTGAAGGAACTGGACGGCGCAGGCGAGATATCGGCGCTGGCGGTGCACAGCGGCGGTCTTTCGATCGAAGGCCGGGCGCAGATGCCGTGGCAGACGGAGCGGGTTCCCGCGGCGTGGCTGCTCGGATCGGGCGCGCGGTTTCGCCTGTCGATCGAGACCAGCCGGCTGCGCAGAACGCACCGGACGAAGCTCGAAGCGGCGTGGCGGAGCCTGAACAAGCAGTTGAATCCCAGGTTTCCGCTGTTCCGCGACGGGGCAGCCATCACGACGGCGGTTGCAAACTGGGTGACCCTGGAGGCGCCCGACGCGCTCTCGATTCCCCCGGTTTTCGTGGAATGGCCGGCCGCGCCGTGGACGACGTCCGCAGCGGGCGTGCTGAACGTGGAGAAGGGCAAGATGAACGTGCTGCTGACCGATCAGCAGCCGTACAGCGCCGAAGCGCCTCCGGCGTCGCTGGCGCGCGTGATTCCGGAGCGGATCACGATTGCCGCGGAGAGCCCCACGGCAGGGCTGACAATCAAAATCAACCCGCCGGCGGTCATTCCCGGCCAGCCGCCCCCGCCCCGTCCCGTGGGTCCGGCCCTGACGTATCGCTTCACAGCTCGGCCCCCTTCTCTCCCGCCGGCTCCTGCTCCAGCGATTCCGGAGGAAACGCTCTCGCTCGAGAATGTCGAACTGGCTTACGACCCGGCGACCACGCCGCAAGCGCTGCGGGCGCAGCAAGGGATCGCGACGCCGGAGTGGGATGAGAAGAACCCGCTGGCGACTCCCGTGCTCTGGGCTTTCATGCCGCTCGAGGACGGGTGGGCGCAATTGCCGGTTCTCAACCTGACGGAACAGATCTACCTGGACGCCGGGCTCTTCCGCGACATTCCGGCGGAGTTGCCGGTGCCGCTGTTGCAGGGCGCGGTTTCGCAGGGCAACGACATCTCGCGGTTCCCGGATGAGAACTCCTGGCGCGTGACCGTCACCGATGGCGCGGCCATCTCGGGCACCTGGACGCTTTCGGGCGACCACGGCAGCATGGTTGTGGCGAGCGTATCGCTGCGGATCGACGCGCCGCGCGCGGTGGTGGAAGGCCTGTGCTGGCTGAGCACCGGCAGGCCGACCGTGCAGGACGCGCTGCCGGACCTGGACAACTGGGTCTCCGGACTGCGCCAGGTTCCGTTGCGGACCGTGGACCGTGCGCGCGATGTGTTCCCGTCGCCCCTGATTTTTCCGTTGCAACAGATGCGTTTCGGGAGCCGCACGGCGCAGGCAAAACCCGGCGTGGATGCGGGGTTGACCGGCTACCGCTACGAATACAAAGCGGACGCAACGGCCCTGCAAACGTTGGTGGCCGCCAGCGTGCTACCCTCTGCCGCCGATCTTTTCGCGCAAAACCGGCCGCTGGTCTGGCGCCGCCATCCCGCGCAGCCGATGATTCAGGCGCTGCCGCTGACGCAGAACCAGGAACCGCCGAACTATCCGGCCGCGAGCCGGCAACTGGCTCCTTTCGAGCTTCCGACGGGCTCCGATTCCTTACCCCTGGGTTGGAGCTTCGAGGTTCCGGACGCGACGCCGCCGGCCGCGGCGGCCCGCTTCGCAAGCACGGCCACAACCCTTGCGGCGGCACAGGAGTGGGTGGCGGAGAGCGATCTCCCGATGGCGAGCCTGTCCTTTCCGGGGCTCTTCGCGGATCCTCATCTTACAGGCCCGGCGGGCGCCTTTCTGCCCGTGAGTTACCGTTTCGACCTGCCTTACGTGGACGAGGTGCATGCGCTGGCGCAAACACCGAAGACGGAGGGCGGAACTCCGGCCGCACCCTCGGAAGAGATCGTACCGCTCGAACGCGAGGATCTCAGCCTCCACTGGAACAGGCTTTCGAAACGGGCGAGCCTGGCGGCCGCGGATGCGGTCCGGGCGTTCAACGGCTCGAGCGAGTTGCACAACCTGGTGGAGCCGCTCGCGTTCGACGGCGCCGCGCTGCTCGACCGGGTGCGCGGAAGCAATCCCAAACTTCTGGACGCGGACCTCGAGGGCTTATCGGGCACATTCACCTCGGAACAACGGGAATTCGAGATCCTCGCCGGAAGCATGGAGGCGCGTAGGGAAGACGATGGCGCCTATCGCGACCAGCGCGGCCTGCGGCGCAAGGGGTCGGGCAGCAGCAACAACCTGCTGCGCACGCCCGTGCAGTTGGAAGTGGAAGCGAGCGACAGCGCGGATGAAGGGCGCGAGTTTGTCCTGGTTTCGATGCTGCAGGGGGCGACACTCGAAATCGACACGGCCACGCACTGGCAGTTCTGGTTCAAGGATCTGCCCGTAACTACAAGCGACAACAAGTTCTCCCGCGCTCTTGCGGTTTCGGGCAAGCCCGGAGAGGTCAACGATCCGGAGGCCCGCTCGCGCAAGCGCAATTACCGGAACGGTTACGAATGGCGGTTGGGCGATGCAGTTGGCGGGGAATTTTCAACCATCTTCGGCTTGCACTTCTATCCGCTCACGCTGGATGCAATCGAGCTGGACGGCGATGACGTCAAGACCGTGGCGGTGACCGGGCGGCTGCAGCTTCCCCTCGCGCAGGAAAGCGAACTGACGGAGTTCCCCAACGCGGTGCGGATCACGTTCGGGCGGTCCGATAACGCGCTGAAGATGAGCGCCATCGAGATGGTCTCGGCGTTCGGCGAGTGGCCGCTGGCAATGCGGGGGGAGAGCGCGTCGGGGCTGCCGCGGCTGATCTGGAGGGCTCCCGTGTTCAGCCGCACGGCCACGACCGCCCGCATTTCGTTCACGGCGGCGCTGCGTTTCTACCTGATGGGCGAGGAGTGGAGCGTGGGCGGAATGGCGGTTTCTTTTCCGCTTTCGGCGAACAGGGTCACCGTCACGCGGAACTTCACGGCATCGGGCTCTTTGCCGTCGCTGGGAGTGAAGACCGTGAAGGTGACGCTGGCCAGGGACTCGTCGCACGCGGCCGGGGTGACGCTGAGCGCGCAGGTCGGCGGCACGGACCGCGCGGGTTTCGGCGGCGAGATCGATCTGGACCTGCTGAACCCGGGTGGAGAGCCCTCCACGCACGACCTCTCGCTGTTCGGCAAGATGCCGCTGGACGCGGCCAGTCCGGCGAAAACGCTGCTCGGGCCGGGAACGCTCCAGTTTTCCTGGACGAAGCTGGCGGCGGGCACACCGGCGGACCTGCAATTCCTGCCCGGAATGCACATTCAGGGACCGGACGGCCCGGGGTACGCGGCGCTCACGTTTACATCCGGTCCGCCGGTGGCAGTGGCGGCCACGCCGTTCGACGACAGCCTGCCGGCGGTGACGGTGCGGCATGCATTTGTGGAGGCGGTGTTCCAGTGCCGGTGGGGAGCGTTTCTCCAGCAGGGCGGGACGCCGGGCGATTTTGCGCGCGTATTCGGATCGTCGGCCGGAGCCATCACGGTAGGGTACACGCTGCAAATGCGCGAGGGCGCAACCGACGAATCCTACGCCATCAACGGCTTCCTGGAAGTGAAGGACCTGGTCTCCTGGCCGGCCGCGATGACGCTCGCGGGGCAGCCTCCGGTGCTGACCCTGCCGGCATCGGGGACCGCCACGAGACTCGACCATATCCGGCACACGATTCGCGTCCTCTTGAACCAGCACACGATCGGTCAGGATGTCATCCGCCGCTCACCGGCTTCGGAGACGCCGGGCGCGCTGTTCACGCTGGCCGCGGACAAGAGCTGGCAGTTCCTGGCGGTGGTGGAGCATCAGCTGGTGGAAGTATCGCCGACTTCGCTGACGCGGAACAGCGCCGCGGCGAACCTTGCGAAGGACGTGCGCTGGACGGCGGTTCAGGAAGTGCGGCTGATGCGGCCGAAAGGAGTCAATTCGGCATCCGCGTTTCTGGCGAGCCTTGCCGGGGAGAACGCGGGAAACCCGGGGGGCGGGTTCGCGCGCCGCGGCTTCGGATACCTGCAACCGGAGATGCGGCAGGGGCTCATAGACGACCTGGCGGGCCTGACCGACCAGACGCTGATCGTGGAGGCGAGCGCAGCCGCACTGGATCGCGGTGGCCAAGAGCGGGACGCCGGTTGCCGCTTCGCATGCCGCCACGACGCTACAGTTTCTGCCCAGCGGCGCGCAGCGGGCGATTCCGGCCGTGCCGGAGGACTACGATACCGATCTCGAGTCGGGCCTGGAGTGGATGCTGCTGGTGACGCCGTTCCTGGGGCGGCTGCAAAACCGCGCCCTGGACGAACTGCCGGCGAACGCGTCCGGCGCCGCACTCAACCTGTTCCGGGCGGATCCGATCGTGGCCTTCCGCGCGGCGCAAACGGCGGGGGGCTCGCGGGCCCGGCTGGCGATGGGGCTCACGCACTGGGCCGGCTCCGCTCCTGTTTCGATTCCGATGTCCGGTTTCGACACGAGAGCGGGCAGAGCGTTCGCGCACCTGGATTCCCGTTCGCTCGAGGAGAACTTCGCGCGGATGCTGACCCTGCCCGCCGAGCGGCCCCCGAAATCGCTGCCCAGCGTCACCGCGGCATTGCCGGACTCGCCGGCCCGCCTGAGCCGTCCGGCCGCGTTGCAACAGGCATTTCGCAGCGCCAGCCCGGCGCCCGGCGATATCAGCGGCGCCCTGGTGTGGCGCGACAGCAGCCTGCTGGTGAGCGAGGCCGCCGGCAACTTCGATTTGGGCACGCAGCCTCCTTACGCCTGGTACGCGACCGGCGCGCAGGTGCTGGGCGGCGGGTTGCGGCAGGTCTCCGCGACCGCTTCCGCACGGCATGTAGCGGCGACGGCGATTCCGGTGGCGGGGGATGCAGGTCCGGCCATCAGCCTTGTAATCAGCCCGTATGTCGGCCTGGAGTTTGCGGACGCGCCGAGTACATCGGAACTCAAACTGGCGGATGCCGAGTTACTCTGCCTGGAGGGCGGGTCCGGGCGTCTGCAATCGGTGGCCGATAAGCTTTGGGACGATCTGGAGTTGGCCGAAGCGTGGGCGGCGGAAACGCGCGACCGGCTCAGTCCGGAATCGCCCATCGCAATTCTGCGTTTGCGCGAGATCCGGAGCGCGGCGGGCGCACTGGTGGTCCGGTATGGATTCCGGGTGGTGCCGGCTGTGGCGGCCGCGTCGGAACTGGCCGCTCCGGCATTCGCCATGCGGTCGGATGTGGACGGCCTTCTTTTCCGTGAAGCGCCCTACGGCGGGAAAGCGATGCCTTCCACGTCGTCGGCCTTCGAACTGGCGCCGCCGCAAATCGCGGGGGTGCAGCCGCTATACCAGATCGCGGAGGGCTGGAGCGGGGTTCGATTGGGCGTGGTTTATGGGAAGGATGAGCTGGGCGTGGTGCCGGCCGAGACGGCCAAAACGCTATGGTGGCAGGCTCCGGAGCATGCCGTTCAGTTTCGCGCCGCGGGGGCGGGCGGGTCGCCGTCGGCCGGATTGCCGGGAGCATTCCGCGCGCGGGCGATCTCCAGCCTGCGGCCAGCCACCGGCCGGCCGCCGATGCCGGCGGAGGCGGAACTTGCCGCCACGCTCGAACCGGACGGGGAAGCCGCCTGGAAGCCGGTGCTGCCCGGAAGCTTGCATTGCACGCTGATCGGAAATCGTTCGGGAGCCATGCTGTCGCTGCGGCATCACCTGATCCGGCAGAGCCGTCCGGGCGGAGAGGTGCTGGTGAGCGGCAGTGTCCCGGTGCAACACCGGGTGCCGCGTCCCGTGCCGCTTCTGGAGGACAGCCGCGCGGTAGCGACGGTGGATGCGAACCCATTCGCCGACGTATTATTTGCGGGGCCGCCAGAAGCCCGTTTGACTCTGACTTTGGCGGATCCGCGAAGCGCGCATGGCCTTATCGACCCAAGCTGGGACGGAAGCCTGACGTTCGCCGCTGTTTCCGTTCCCGCCGCGACGACATGGAAACTCGCCGGCTCGATTGCGGTGGGCGGCGTGGCGCTCGAACTGGCGGAGCAGCCCAGTGCCGCGGCATCTACGAGCCTGCGGCTTTCGGTAGCGGCAGCGAACAAGCCTGCGCTGGCGCGCGTGCTGGGCTCTCAGCCGGCAGGAGCGGTGGTCACGTTTTCGGTGCGCGCAAATCCCGCGGCCGCAACCGGCGGATTGGTGCAGACCATGAGTTTCCCATTGCGGATGAAGACCCCGAATGCGGGTCCGCTGCCGCTGCAGCCGTTCTTCGTGAACTTCGAGGATCCGGCCTACAACCGCCAACTGGCCTCGGCGACGGCGTCGGAATCGGCGCTGATCAAGGTTGGCGAGCAGGTGCCCCTGGCAAGGCTGGCCGCGGACCGCAAGGATTACAACGCCGACAGCGTCATCGCCATCCGCTGGAACTGGCTGGAAGCACCGCCGGCAAATGCGCCGGCGGTGACACTCAAGCTTACCCGCAAGGATAAGTCGGGAATCCCCGAACCGATTCCGGTGGGCACGACAGCGCCGGCGGCCAAGCTGCTCGTGATGGTGCCGCTGGCTGCGTCCGGATTCCCGCTTTCGCCCGGGGACGTGGTGCAGGTGGAACTCGAGTTCCAGACGAACCCGGTGCAGCGGATCCGGCTCGACCTGAACATCGTGGCGCGGAGTGTGCTGCCGGCGGCTCCATCCGCATTTGCGCTGCTTCGCGCGAATGCCGCGAGGAGCCAGGTGGAGTGCGTGCGATTCGCCTGGTCGCCCCAGGCGGCACGCATCGAACTGGTTTCAGCGGAAGACCTGGACACGGACGTGGTCCGGCGGCGCGCGGTGTTCCAGTGGAGCGACACGAGCCGCACCGGCAGTTTCGCGAAAGGCGACTACCGCGTGCAGAAGATCGCCGCCGGCGGCGCCACCCACCAGACGTTTTAGCGGCGCAGTCGATATCGCAAAGCGGGACGGCTGTGGATGGGGCAGCGACTTACCCGGCCGATTTGCCGGCGTGGAGCGCCCGTGCGAAGTCCGGACTGGCATTCCTGGCGATCGGATCCGATCCGGCCCGGTTCGCGCCGATGATGATTCCCGCTGTTTGCGAAAAGGCGTTCTATGTGGTCGGCCTTGCCGTGCTCTACGCGCAACATCGGATCGGGCCGGGGCAGTTTGCGGCGGCCCTGCCGGATCTGGTAATCGGATGCCTGTTTGTCGCCGCGGCCATCCGCGTTCGAAAGACTCCCCGGTGAATTGCGGGGCTGTCGATTAGAATTTCATACAGGCTGCTGTTCCGTTCCGGGGGGAGGAACGGCTTGGGCCGTCTGCCTGCGCCGGAATTCGAGCGGCGGCCGGACTCAGCACCACCACGCAAACGATGACGCCGGCCAGCGGCTACGCACTCCAACCGTTCCGCGTGGTGGTGAAGCGGGGCGCCACGGCGATGGCCCCCGAGCCGCGCCGGCGTGGAAACATTTCGGATGCGGCGGTGTCGAATCCCTTATGCGGATCGGAGTGACGGCCCTGCTCCTTCTGGCGAGTGCGGCGTGGGCCGCGGCGCCCGCGACCCTGGCGGTGGTCAACGCCCGTATCTGGACCGGCAATCCGAAGCAGCCGTGGGCATCGGCCATCGCCGCAGCCGGAGACCGCATTCTGGCGGTCGGCACGGACGAGGAAATCCGCGCGGTGGCGGGCAACGGCACGCGCATTGTGGATGCGCGCGGAGGCACGGTCACGCCGGGCTTCATCGATTCCCACATCCACCTTTTCAGCTTTGACCGGAACACTCCCGCGCGAGCTATCTTCATGCGCTACCTGCGCACGCGGGAGGAGGCCGCGTCCAGGATTTCGGGCTATGCGGGCAGCCTTCCGCCGGGCACGTGGATCCTGGGCTACGACTGGATCGGGGCTTTGTGGGGACGCGCGCTGCCTACGCGGCAATGGCTGGACCGGGTCGCGCCGAATCATCCGGTGTGGCTGGTGCGCCTCGATGGCGCGGCGGGACTGGCGAACTCGGCCGCGTTGCGCGCATCGGGCATCGGGAACGCGCCGGAGGGCGAGGTGCGGGGCGACGGCATGTGGGCCATCGAAGCGGCCATCGCGGGGCGGACGCGGGAACGGGACGACGCGGTGGTGGAGAAGGGCCTGCGGGAACTGGCGCGCGCGGGGATTACGTCGGTGCATCACAACAATAGCTGGTACGACATGATCGTGCTCGACCGGCTGTATCGCGCGGGCCGGCTGCCGGTGCGCGTGTACGCGTCGCCGCCGCTGCCGGGCTGGGAGCGGCTGCGCGATCACATCGCGGCGCACGGGCGCGGCGACAACTGGCTGCACTGGGGCGCCGTCAAGGGTTACGGAGCGATCCAGGAAGCGGATTACTACCGCTGGGTCTCGGGGGCGTCGCGGGCGGGGTTGCAGGTGATGGTGCACGTGGGCAGCACGGCGGAGTTGCACACACTGCTCACGGTTTTCGAGCGGGTGCGCGCGGAGCAGGGATTGCGCGATCCGCGCTTCCGCGTGGAGCACGCGCACGACATGCCGGCATCGGAAATCGCGCTGATGGCACGGGCCGGGGCACTGGCGAGCTGGCAGCCGCCGCTGCTGGCGCATACCGACCTGCGTACGGCGGCGGGCGAGCCCCCGCCCCTGAACCTGTTTCCGTGCCGGGCGATGTTGCAGGCGGGCGTGCGGATCGCGTTCGGGACGGACTCGTCACCGTGGCTGAACGGCGCCTTCCCCACGCTCGAATCCTTACAGATGGCGCTCGAGCGCGCCGCGCCGGACGGCACGCGCCTGACGCTGGACGAGGCGCTGCGCGCCTATACCGTGGATGCCGCGTGGGCCGAGTTCATGGAGAAGGAAAAGGGGTCGCTCGAGCCGGGCAAGCTGGCCGATTTCGTCGTTTTCGACCGCGATTTCACGAGCCTGCCGGTGAGCCGGATTCGCGAAGCCCGGGTGCGCATGACGGTGATCGGCGGCAGGGACGCTACCGCTTCACTTCCCTGAGCAGTTCGACGGCGCGGTCCACGACCTTCGCCGCCGCTTCCGGCGCGAAGCCGCTCAGGTCCACCTCGTAGCCGCCTTCGGGAAACAGTTCAGCAGGGGGAAGGTATCCCGAGCCGCCGTTGCAGTTGGTCAGCAGGAAGGTCTTGGGGAAGGGCGAACGGGCCTTGATGGCGGTTCCGACCGCCACCAGGGCTTCGCAATCGAGCGCGAGAAAAGCGGCGTCGCCGACCCGCGCGGCGGCGATCCAGACGCTCTTCGCCGAGTCCTTCACTTTTGCCGGCACCGCGAGGCGTTCGGCACGGGTGCGGATGGGGCCGTTCCGGGTCATGCCGGTGATGCCGTGGAAGACCCGCACCACTTCTTCGCCCAGGCGGTTTCCGAGTTCGACCGTCTTCGGCAGTTGTCCGGGTTCGGCGTCGAAGCCGTCCACCACGTACCAGGGATCGATATCGCCCGAGGCGCCGGCGAAGGCGGGGGCGATGATGGCGCGCCCGAGCGACGCTTCGACGAACTGTTCGGCGATGCCGAACACATCGCCGCTGACCAGGCGGTTGCGGCCGTTCAGCGAGCGGGAGTGGCAGGCGTAGGCGAACAGCGAAGCGAGCGGGCGCCCACCGGCGGCGGCCACTTTCAGCACCTGGACTTCGCGGTCCATGGCGCCTTCGGGATTCCGCGCCATGACGATGCGGCCGTCGACGGGGAGGCGGCGGTTCGCGCCCACGCCGGAGAGGCCGGTTCCGATTCCGATGCTGCCCGGCACGGCGCTTTGCAAGGCTTTGCCCACCACTTCGACGAGCCTGGATTTCAGGTTCTCGAGATATTCGTAATTGTTCGGATGGGGGTAGGTGCGGTTAAGGAACACCATGGGCGCGCTGTGCGTATGGGTGCCGCAGAAGATGAACTCGTCCTCGGCCAGGCCGAAGCGGGCGAAGATGTCCTTCTGAAAATAGAGGACGGGCACGACCTGGAAGCCGGCGAGGTCGCAAGAGAGCAGCACCAGCCGCTTGGACCCGCTGCGAAACGCGACGGCGCGGGCGTAGAGCCGGTCGTGGACACCTTCCGAGAGGCGCTGCTCCGGGTTGGAGTAGCCCATCAATGCCACCGGGCTGGAGGGAGTGATGTCCACCCTGGCGGCGCCGACGAAGAGCGGCTGGCCGAACGCCGGGAGGAGAAAAAGCACGGTTGCTAGGGCGCGCACGAATAAGACGATAGCATCTGTTTGGGGTGGGAGTGGCGGAAAAGTGGAAGGCGGCGGCAGGCCCGGAACCGGCAGCGGGTGCACGCCGGTTTGTCCCAACGATTACGCTCCGCAAACGGACGCAGTCGCAGTCGGGTGCTCAGGGCTGACGCAAGAATAAATTCACATCGGAGTGATCGTATAGTTCCAGGCAGGCAGAGTGGAATGCCGTTTGAGGGAAAGGCGGCGGACCTGCTCTGGGTCGGGTGATGTGCCGGTTGGATACTGGCGTCGGTCAAGGTACGCCGAAACCGCCTGTCCGGTTCGGGTGCAGGTGTTGCGGATGAAGTTGAGGATTTTGGGGTAGCTCTCAAGTGGCTCGGCGGCCCAGTTTTTGGAGATTTCGGAGAACAGCCGGTGCTCGATGGGATTCCATTTGGAAGCCCCGGTGGGGTAATGAGCAACGGTTACGGTGAGCCCAAAGCTGTTGCAGAGTTGGCTTTGCAGTTCAGTTTTCCAGGCGTTGGTACGGCAGCTGTTGCTGCCGCCGGTGTCGGCCAGGATCAGCAACTGCCGACGGCGAAGGCGGCCGTGTCATGCGAGACGCCTACGAAGACCGAACCTCGGTTGGCGAACAGGTCATAAATGCCATAGGGGATCGCGACGCCGACCGCATCGGAACGGAAATCGTGGTCATTGACGCAAATCCATATCGCGAAGCAGTCGCGCCACAGTATTGGCGGAGACGTCGATATCGAGTTGCCGCAGCAGTTCGGCGATTCCGGCAGGCGTCTTGTGGGTCCAACGAATGCCGGTGATGGGATCTCCGGCGGTGTCGTGTTCCAGCAGGATCGATGGCCTCGATTACTTCGGGCGTTTTCTTTCCACCGGCTTGCGCCCGGCGCCGGAGTGTCGGATCCGGCCGACCTCGACATCCTGATCCAGCAACTGGCGGCGGCCGCGGGCGATGGTGTGCGGATCCAGGCCGAGAAATCCGGCCAGCACGCTGTCGCCGCCGTGGCCAAGTTTCATGGACTCCAGACCGGCATACAAGCGGCGCTGCTGCTCATCCAGCAGGCTATAGAACAAGATGATAGCGGCCCTCATCTCATCGGGAGACACTTCCAGGCGGGTGGCATCGACAACAGTGGAAACCGACTGGTTGCTGCGACGTGTCAGGCGCTGTCGCTGGCGAGTGACTGGATCGAGGGCCGTATAGAGGAACAGGCCGGAGATTAACTCCCGGGCAATCCTCTTCTGCTGGACAAGGTGACGCAAGGCGTCTTGTGCTCCAACGTGGAGGACCGCAGACAGTTCTTCCGCAAAATATCCGGCGACTGAACTGCGGACGAAAGCCTCGGCGGTCGCCAGCAGGGTACCGTAGCGTGAGAACCATGCCGGCGTGGAGGACCATAAACCATCGGCTTGCCAACATGCAAAGAGACGCAATCATCAAACAGTGCTTCATGTTCGCCTCGCTGTTCAGTGTACCGTAAGGCATCCCAAAATCGTTTACAACTTCGGTCCCTCAACTTCATCCAGCTCGGAGCCAAAAGAATCATTGCAGACCCGCATCGCCTGCAGACGCCACGAAACCGATAATAACATTGCTCGGGCTCCATGCTGATCGCGTCCGACTGCGCCAATGCTACGCGTCCAAGCACGCTAATGAGTTTCGGATTCGCAATATGCGGATTGCCCCACGCGTCCGAGGTTCACCGCCCCAACTCGCGAGAATCCAACAATTTGGAGTTCCATTACGGCATCCTGACAACCGGATGCCGGGCATGAAGGAGCAATCGACGATTACCCAATCATTCCTGTTGAGTTCGTACGGCGCTCGATAGGGAAGCTCCGCAGCTGCCATGCGATGCACAGCACTGCTCGTTCCTGAACTCCGAGACTGCCCGACAGGCCCAGGCTTCGCGCGTGACCACAATGTGGTAGCCATCCTTGCGGACCGTGAGGAAGACCAAGTCGAACCTTCCCATGAGTTCGAGCGCCAAAACTGCACACCTGTTCCGAACTTCCTGCCATCTTCCAAGTGCCGGAAAAATCCGGCTTCGGCTGTGCCAGGGCGGAACTAACGATCAGCCCGGTCACAATCAGGGCATATCTCATATTCGCTGCTGATTGGATACCGCCGAATGCGCTCGGGTTCCGCAAGGACTCGCTCCGGACCTACCGCGACGCCCTCAATCTGGTATTCACGGCAACCGAAGAGGATGCCTCCACGTTGATCGCATCGTTCTCAAACATGAGGCGCATCACCGTCGAGATCTCCCCCGGATCCGCCTCCATCCCCCGTTCCGTTGCTGCCAGCCGGTATTTCCCCGGCGGCACGCAATTGAATAGAGCCACGCCCTCCTCATTCGTCTGAACGACCAGCAGTTTCTGCGAGACGCCGGCCGGATTCATGGCGCTCACCGGGACCATGGTCACAAACGCATTTGCCATAGACCGGTCGTCCCGATCCATCACCCGGACTGACACGCTGCCGCAATCGAACCCCAGCATGATTTCGATTGCACTGCCGCCTAACGCCGAGCCAATGCTGAATACCTCGGTCGTCAAATCGTTTCCAGCTACCCTGATGCTCTTCGCGTACACACCCGGCATCCCGATGATCGGCCTGATCGCGTACTCGTCCAGCGGCACGGCCGGAAACAGCGCCTCTCCGGGAACCGCGATCTCACGTGTCGGAGTCTCGCCTACAGGCAGATGATTCACCGGCAGCATGGCCACGATAATTCTGGGATCGGCGACTACCTGCTTCGGACGCTCACCAAACCACGATGCCTTCACCGTCACTGGCAGACCTGCCTCCGGTGTGAAGATAACATTCTGGACATCGCGATCCATCACTGTTACTCGCTGCGTGGAAAACACTCCACCCTTCTCCAGCGGTGTCTGCCAATCCCGAAGCGTAACCTGGTAAGTGCCCGGAGTAAGCTCACAGATACGTAGCTTTCCCTCCGTTCCCAGTTGCCCCATTGTTCCAATACCAGTCGCCGCATCGCGCACCTCGAACACGATTCTATCGGGACGGCTAATCGCTTTCGCGGCGCCTGCAATGCAGAAGGAGGCCGACTGCGCCATTCGAATGTCCAAAAACTCCCGATGCTCGCCGTCACTGATTGTCACCGGAACTGCACCCGCAGGCTCGGAGGAGTTTGGATAGAACGTCGGCACCGCAATCCGCGGTCGCAGCTTGATGTCTTCCGGAGCGTCTGAAACCGCCGGCGTCTGATCGGACCTTGCGCCCACCTGTAGCACAAATGGTCTTCCCGGTCGGACACCCTGAATCGAGTATTCCCCACGCTCATTCGTGACGCTCTTTCGGATCGTCGAGTACCGCAAAATGCCATATTCGTAAGTTTGGGAGAGCAGGAACACCGTCTTTCCAGGTACACCCTCATCGGCCGGATTCAACACGCGGCCGGATATGGTCCCGGCAACCGGTACGCTGAAATTGGCCCGGGCTTCCAGATGTGCGGCATCCAGCCGGACGCTCTTCCCCGGCACTCCTTCCGCGCCGCGAACCGTAACGGTGTAGCTCCCGAATGGAACCGGACCGAGACTGTACCGGCCGGCATCATCGGCCTCGGCCGAAACCACTCGGGGCGGTTCCGCGCCTGTATAGCTTCCGCCCGGCTTCACAATTACAAACACCGTTACTCCGGCCACCGGATCGCCGCTGAGGCGCTGCACCACACCCGTGATCGTTCCGGTTGTTACGTCAGCCACTTGGCCTGCTTGTGCCGGCATCGGTAACGTCGCGATAAGAAACGCGAATGTACAGCGCAAGAGACAGTTCATAATTCTTATTGACCATTCACCTCTGTTGGGCAACAGTTTTCGTTATAGAGTCCTGCTCCCGCCAATGCCACGCGAAACCCGGCCTTTTCGAGCCGGCTCGCACCCCCTTTTCACATCTCCGTTTTCATATGCGAACAGTCGATAACCTGCAATGCCTTGGGATCGAGCTCAAACGGCGCCCTGAAGGGTATCTCGGTAACCGGCATTATCAGAATCCCTTCGGCAGGCGGCGACGACGAACGCTCGCCGACGTCGATAACCCGGACCGGTTGCTCACTCCGTAGTGCCGCCAATTCGCGAAAGCTGTAATTTCTGTATCCCTTCATCGTTACTGCATTGGAAGATGTCCGGTCGTCGAGCAGTGTGTGACGGGACATCTGCTCCAGAAAGGCCGCCGCTGCCGGTGCCTGTAGCTGTCCCGCCCATATCTTCCTGACTACTCCCCCCTGATCGACATCCAATATCGCGGGTGTGCATCGAATGCTGCGATTCATTTCCCCAACCTCGCCTACATCGGCAGCATCAACGCCGAGGCCCTGAGTGTACGGGCGGGCAGCGGCTTTCTTCGGGACCAGCACTTTCAAGCCAATTCCTTGAGCGCGAGCGGCCCTGATGATTTGCTTATGAAACTCGCTGTTGTTCAGGCAGAATTCACAACTCGGGGATAACACCAGGATCGGAGAGAGCGGATGAGCCGGGAAGTCGGCGTCGCGAACGCTCAGCACGGCTCCCACGGATGCGGTTGGGGCCGCAGGCGTGGCGGGTGCCTGGGCCGCTGCGCGATCCACGCTCCTAACTGCGGACTTTTCAACCTCGGCAAGCAACTCCGCGGCCGCGTCGATCACTACCGGCTTTCCGTCTACGATCTCGAAATAGAAGATCATGCGGCTGTAAAATGGCATGAGCCTCCCTCGACCATCCGGACCACGCCCCTCCTGCGGATGAAAGGTCCATCGCCTCAGGGTCTGCTCGAGGACGGCCCTAATCGCGTCATCCGGGGCATCGAGCGCATGCGCATAGGTCACCTTGCCTTGGTCACTAACATGAAATTCGACTAAACCAAGCCCCGTGTGGCCGGCTTCGATGGATGCCGGTGGAAATTCCGGCATGGGTGCCGTAATCGCTACTTCACGAGCCACGCCGATGCCGGCTCTCGATGAGGGGCTGCTCGGCGTTGCGCTCTGGCACCAGGCCGTCAAACTGCATCCCAGCGCCAGAACCACCAGGATAGTTCCCCTGTTCGAACAAGGCGTTCCTTTTGAACCCGGCCGCATTACAGAATGAAGTCGATCCCTTCGCGATGAATAGACGGCCAGACCGGAACACGCGCGTCCGGACGGGGCAGAAACCAACGCTGTAACTGCCCGTCCAACAGCACCATATATCCCAGCCGTGTCGGTGTCAAGGGAGCACTTAGATCGACTGGCGTTACTGCCGCGTGGCGGTCCGTTCGCGCACCCGCACCGGCAGCGCGGGGTCGGCGCTGTCCATCGCGAATCCCAGCCAGTCCGCCACCGTGCCCGCAATCTGCGTCACGCTCACTGCCTCCCCCCGGTGACGGCCCGCCACTCCGGGCATCGCCACCACGATCGGGATCGCCGTATCTTCCGCGTACACGCTGCCGTGCTGCGAACCGGCTCCGGTGTTATTGAAGTAGTGGCCCCGCCGCAGCGCAACGGTGATGTCGCCCTTCCGCGGATTCTCACGCTCTTGCCGCACTCGCGCCGATGCGACCGCCAGGGCGAGGCGAGGCTCGGCATTGAGGGCCGCGACCACTTCCGCGGCCCTCGCTCGCTCCTCCGAGTATAAATAAATGTAGGCCACTCCGCCGTTGGCCGCGATGCGCGCGCCCTCCGGCAGCGCCGCCGCAAGGTCCGCGAGCAGCGTCGTGTCTTCCGGGTGCGGTTCGACCTCGGTGCGACCGTGGTCCGCTGTAAGGATGAACATAGTCGAAGCGCGCCAGTCTGGCTCCACGCCCTCCACCACGTCCAGAATCTTTCCGAGCAGCGGATCGACGACGGACGAAAGATAAGCCGGCTGCGACGGGATCCCCTGCTTGTGGGCGATTCCATCCGCGCCGGCGAAGTACAGCGTCAACAGGGAGGGCAGCCCTCCGCGTTGCAGTTCCTGGATCGCGCGGGCGGCCATCCGCTCGTCGAAGACGCGGTAATCGAGAGCGTTGTTCTTGAGGAACGCCGCGGCCTCATCCGAGGTCGGGCCGGCCGCCCGCATGGACCCCTTCCAGTACTGGTTGTAGACCACCAGGCTCGCAAGTCCCGCGGCCGCAGCCGCTTCATACATGGTCTGCGTCTGCAGGTGCCGGTTGGCCAGGCCGTTGACGCAGGCCGCGCCTCCCAGCACCGTGAAGCCGTAAACACAACTCACGCCGTGGGAGTTCATGTAGTCGAACAGGCGGCGTCCCTCGCGTTCGTACCACTGGTTGCCGACGATGCCGTGCCGGTCCGGCGCCGCGCCGGTGGCGATCGAAGCCTGCGCCGCCATCGTCACGGTGGGGAGCACGGTGGCGGCATTATCGAACCACACCGCCCCGTCGAAGATGCGGGCCAGGTTGGGCAGCTTTCCCGACGCGTAGACCTCGGCGAACGTGTCGCGCCGGATGCCGTCCACGTCGATAAGAATCGCCCGCCGGGCCGTTTGCGCGAAAGCCGCCGGCCCGGCCAGCAGTACAAGACAGGCTAGTGCGCGGCGCATCATCGGACCGCGACCGCCTGCACCGCGATGGACGTGTAAAACACCATGCCCTGGTCGAGACCCGGAGCGGTGAATTTTTGCGGGCTCGACATAGGCATGCCGGACACGGCCAGCATCCCGATCGTCTCCGACATGCCGATATTCGCGCTCGTGACCGGCAGATCGGCCAGCACACTCGCCGGTACCACAAACGATCCGGCCAAGGCCGGCGCCAGGCAGAAGAAGCCGCCCGACTGCTTGGTCTTCTGATTGCTGCTCCCGCCCGCGATGAGCACCGTTTGCGAAGCATCGCCGCCGGTCCAGGTGACGGTGAAATCCTGCCCGCGCGTAATCGTCCCGAGCGCCGCCTGGTTGCTCCAGGTGAGCGGCGTGTTCAGCGTGAGCGACGTGGAGAAGCCGCCCACATCTTTGCCGCCCGCCGCGCTGATCGTGTAACTGCCGCCGTTCAGGAACAGCGGCGCAGTGGGTGTGCCGTCCACCGGCATGTTGCCCCCCAGCAGGCTGAGATATGGGCCCGCCGCCGAGTTCGGATCGAAGTGCTCGATCTTGACGCTGCCGTTCGGTCCCGTGATCGTCAACTCGGGTCCGACATCGAGAAGGTTCTTGACGGTCCGGTCGAGCCCTGTGCCGTTGGTGCCCATCACCGCGCCGAAGTCCAGCGCCTTGTTCGTGGATACGCAGCTTCCCGCCGGCGGAAGGTTCATGAAGGGGCTGAAGGCCAAGTCCCCGCCTGCCATGACATCGCCGAATCCGCCCAGGCCCACGTCGAAAGTGGAATCGACGGCGGGCTTGGAGGAATCGATCTGCCCCTTGAGAGAAATCCGCATCAACCCGATGATGCCGCTCTTGGCGCCGTTCGCGGTCGTGGCGCCGAACGGGTTGCCAGGATCCTGGCACTTCTTCCCGTCGGCGGAGATCGCCATGCGAACGGTGTTGGCCACCACGCCGGCGGCGGTCACCTGCACCGGCACCGAGCAACCCAGCGGCGCATCGGCCGGCACCTCGAAGTAAATGTTATCCACTCCGGCGAAGGTGGGCGCGCGGCCGCTGTACAGGCGCTTGGCGATTTTTCCGCCCACCCGAACCTCCACGGGAACGGGCAGGTCGCCGCCCGGCGGAGGCGTGTTGTCGCCCGTCGTGATGGGCCCGAGGCCGGTGCCCCACAGCACCACGATCTGATTGGGCTTGGCCGGGAACGACGCCATGTTGAGCGGAGCGTCCGTGGCGCTGTTGTAGTTCTGGACGATGCCGGGGCCGGGACCGCCCGCGGCGCTGAAGGTCCCGAACGTGGTATCGGTAACCGTGATCGTGGCTGCCGAGCTGACGATGCCGTTATAACTCACCGTCACCTGCACGTCGCCGAGCGGTACGTCCGAAGGCAGGATGCCGTTGATCTGCACCGACGAGACAAAGTGCAGATAGCCGCGCTTGTTGTACGAACCCCGGGTGAAGGTCACCACGACGCCGCCCATGTTGTCGGGGATCGGATAGTTCTGCACCTGCATGTAGCCCGGAGGTCCGATGTTAGTGCCGTAGATGGTGAAGAAGGAACCGCGCGCCACCGCGCCGGCCCGGTTGCTGGCCGCGTTCACCACGCCGCCCTGGCTGATGGAAGGCTCCGTCGCGGAGGCGCCGCCGGACTGCCCGAGCGTGTACGTAAGTCCCGCCACCGTCACGGTGCCGCTGCGCGGCGATGTGGATGTGTTAGGGTCCACTTTGAAAATGACCAGCGCGTTGCCTTTGCCCGAGGTGGGAGAGGTTACAGTCATCCACGAGCCGCTCCATACCACGTTCCACGGACAGGTTGTGCCGCTGGCGGCCAGCCGGAAGCTGGTGGTGCCCCCCTGCGAGGGCATCACGTTACTCGTCGGAGTGATGGAGTACGCGCAGGTGACACCGCCCTCCTGCGTCACCGGGACCGTCCGGTTTCCGATCGCGATCGTCCCCGATCGCGCCGAACCGGGGTTCGGATCCACCTGGTAGGAGACCGCGCCCTGGTTCGATCCCAGAATCTTGATCCACGACACGTTGGCGGACGGGTTCAACGCGCAGCCGGCCTGGGTGATGACGATGATGGTCCCATTGGCGCCGCCGGCAGGGACGGTAACGCTCTGCGGCTGCACCAGGTACGTGCAATTCGAACTGGAAGAGCAGGCCGACACGGTGCGTGTGGTCGTCGACGTCTGCCCTCCATAGCTGACGGTGATCTCCACCGTGTTGTCCTGCGTGGTGGCCACCGACGTGTAAGAAACCTCGTACTGGCTGGAGATGATCTGTCCGATCTGGCCGAGTATGTGCTGTAGATCGGCCGATGTCGCCGAGGGGCTGTAGAACCCGCCCGTCTCGGTCGCAATGCGCGTCAGAACCGTGGTGTTGGCTGAGCCGAAGCCGACCGGGAACACCGGAACACCGGCCGTCTTGGCGGCGGCGATGGCTTGGTCGATGGTGGCGCCGCCCACGGTGTCGTCCCCATCCGTCATCAGCACGATCGCCTTTCTGCCCGTGCGCAGTCCCAATGCCTGCGACGCCGTCTGGATGGCTTTGTAGAGCGCCGTGCTGCCGCCGCCCGAGGCGCCATCGACCGCCGCGTTCAGCAGTGCCTTATCGGACGTGTAGTCCCGCAGCAGCCTCACATCGTCGGTGAAGGAATAGATGGCCACCATGTCGCTCCCGCTCATCTGCGAGATCAGTTGCTTGGCCGCGGCCTTTTCGTTGGCCAGGTCCGAGCTGCTCAGCGACCCGCTCACGTCGATCAGGATCGCCAGGGACAACGGTCCGCTCGACCCCGAAGTGACCGGCGTCACCGTGACGGCGCGAATCACGCCGCTCTCCTTCAGCGTGAAATTGGCGGCCGTGAGTCCGGTTACCGCGCCCTGCGCGTTGGTCACGCTGACAATCAGTTTGTTATTGGGACAACTGGTGGTGATTACCTGATTTACCGTCACGGTCAAACCGGTTGTCCCCGGCGTGGAGCTGCATTTGGAAACCACCCGCGTGGCGGTGGCGCTCTGCCCGCCCACGGTAACCGCTATCTCGACTGTGTTGTCCGTGGTCACCGCCCCCGACGTGTAGGTGATCTCGTACTGGCTGGAGATGGCTTGGCCGATCAGTCCGAGAATGCGCTGCAGGTCGGCCGACGTTGCCGAAGCGCTGTAGAAGCCGCCGGTTTCAGTGGCCAGGCGGGTCAGAATGCTGGTGTTGGCGGAGCCGAAGCCCACCGGGAACACCGGGACGCCCGCCGTCTTGGCCGCGGCGATCGCCTGGTCGATCGTTGCACCGCCGACCGTGTCGTCGCCGTCCGTCATGAGTACGATGGCTTTCCGGCCCGTCCGGCCGCCCAGGGTTTGCGAAGCCGTCTGGATAGCTTTGTACAGCGCGGTGCTCCCGCCTCCGGAGGCGGCATCCACCGCCGCGTTCAACAGCGCCTTATCGGAGGTGTAATCGCGCAGCAGCTTCACGTCGTCCGTGAACGAGTAGATAGCCACCATATCGCTCGCACCCATCTGCGAGATCAATTGCTTGGCTGCGGCCTTCTCATTGGCCAGGTCAGAGCTGCTCAGAGATCCGCTGACGTCGATCAGGATCGCGAGGGAAAGCGCGCCGCTGGTGGCTCCGTTCACCGGCGTGACCGTGATGGACCGGAGAGTCCCGTTCTCTTTGAGTGTGAAATTGGATGTATTTAATCCGGTAATTGGGTTGCCCGACGAATCGGTCACGCTGACGATCATCTTGTTATTCGGGCAACTGGTGGTGATCGCCTGATTGATGTTGAGGTGCAGCCCGCTGCTGGTGGCCGGAGAGATGGTGAAGGTGAGGGAGAATAGGACGCTGCCGTTGTAGGTGACCCGGACGGTCCAAGTGCCCGGCAGGGTGGCCGGAATATTGTTGGCGATCGGAAGCGCGAGGTCGGAAAAACAGTAGTTGCCGGCCGTCGACAGCGGGTTCCAGGCTCCGCTCGCAGGCGAATAGTACTGGCCCGCGGGCGTGTAGTACTCGGAAGCGAAAACATCGCCCGCGTTAGCTCCGGTTACACTGAACCAAAGATACGCTTCCTTGTCGGTGACGGAGAAATTGGTGGCCCCCACGGGCAGCGCGACCGACCCGCCTGAGCACGCGCCGGCGGGATCCGTCTTCGTCATCATATAGTTCTGCACCTGCACCGTCGCCTGCAGCGCCTCCGGCGCCAGCAACAGAGTGGCCAGTAAGCCGAGCGTAAACGAACGCAAAATCACACCTCCCTGGTTCTACGACCCCGAGCGTACAGTCTTTCCCCGGTAAAACGTCAGTGATTAACTGTGAGTCACACTCGCGTTACCCTGAAACTCGAGCGCCTTGCCGAGCGCCTGTGGGCGCGCGTACACTGGCAGTGGTGGCATTGAACGGCTCGCTGCCGGTGAACGGGTGTTCTCCTGAGGCAATTGACGAAGCCGCTTCCCGAGTTCTGTCGAGCGAGGCGTTCGCCAACTCGAAACGGCTGCAACGATTCCTGTCGTACGTCGTCCAGCGCACGGTTAGTGGCGCGCCGGGCGAGCTTAAGGAGTATAACCTCGCTTTAGCCGTTTTCGACCGGGAAGCATCGTTCGACCCTCGCGTCGATTCCATCGTGCGGGTGGAAGCCCGGCGTCTCCGCCAGCAGCTCGACGCCTATTATCAGGGCCCCGGCCGGGACGATCCAATCGTGATCACGCTGCCCAAGGGCAGTTACGTTCCAAGATTCGAGGACCGGCTGCCGGCTCCGGCCCAGCGGCCGCGACGGTCGCGCCTGTCGAGGACCGCGCTGTTCAGTATCGCCGGTGTGGCGCTCGTGCTCCTGACCGGCAGTGTGCTGTGGCGCCAGGAGGCCTTTTACGGCGCCCGCGTACCCCATCATTGGCGGTATAGCAACTCCCGGCTGGCCGTCCTCGATGCTCGAGACCGGATCTGTTGGGAGAAGACGCTGCCGGCGCAAGGTCCGGATACCGACCCCCTGCGTGAGGACATCGTCCTCATCGAAGACATAGACGGCGACCGGCGTCCGGAAGTCCTGGTCAACAGCCGTCCCGCAAATATCGCCGCCGCCGGCGGGTCGCTGCTATGCTTCGACTGGCAGGGTAAACTTCGCTGGGAGTTCCGCTACGGCCGGCGGATGACGTTTGGAAACCGCACGTTCGACCCCGCCTACATCGGCCGTTTCGTGCGCGTAGTAAAGTCCGGCGGCCGCACCTTCGTGCTCACGGTGGCCAATCACTTCCTCTGGTATCCGTCGCAGACCGCGCTGCTAGACCCGGCCAGCGGCAGGCTGATCGAGGAATACTGGCATCCCGGCTCGATCTATCATCTCGCCACCGCCGACCTGGACTCCGACCAGCGGCCGGAACTGCTGCTCGGAGCCATCAACAATCCCGGCGAGGGTCTGGGACACGCCGCACTCGCGGTGCTCAAACTTCCTTTTTCGAGCGCGCCACACCGCGCTCCGCCCGCGGACGGCCCGTTCCCCGCCGCGACCGGCGGCGGCGAATTCGCCTACGTGCTGTTCCCGCTGCCGGATGTCTGCCGCATCATGGGCAAGCTCCCGATCATTGCGCGCTTCCATGTTGACCAGAACCAGCGCATCCTGGTGCAGACGCCGCTGGTGGACGACGGCGGCATCGTGTACTATCTCTCCTACAATTTGCAATTGCTCGAGTACCGCTTCTCCGACAACTTCGCCGCCCTGCACGAACGCTATTACAGGCAGAAGCTGCTCGATCACCAACTGTCTCCCTCCGAAACCGAGTCTCTCGGCAAGTTGGCCCGCTTCGATGCCGCGCCCGATGGCAACAGTCCCGAATTGCGCCGCTTCTGGCCCTGAGCGGGCCTCAGGGGCGACAGGCCGCGGAGGTAGGCCGCACCACCAGGTCCAGCAGAATCGCGACCTTGTCCGCCACCTTCACCAGCCCGCCGACGGACTCCGGACGAATGCCGAAATCGCTTTGCCGGATCTCGATTTCGCCCTGAAAGCGGTAGCCGTCCGCCTTTTGCGTGTACCGGAGCGGCGCTTTCACATTCTGGCTCTTGCCGCGAATCGTCATCGCGCCGCTGAGCGTCAACACGCCTCCGCCGCTCACCGCCGAAGCGCTCACGAAGCGAATCTCCGGGTACTCCGCCGCGTTCAGGTTCGGCGCGGAAAGCATCTTTTCCTGGATGGTGTGGACGTCGTCGGCGCTTGGGCCGGAATCCGACAATCCCGCCAGGCGCCGCGCCTCCGGAGTATCCACGCGAAGTCCGGCGGTGGCCACCTGGACCGAGACGCTCGCATGTTCCAGCGCAGACGGGTCCGCGCAGACGGATGCGTTGAATTCCGTCGCCAGGATGCCGTGCTTGTGTCCGAACGCGGAAAAAAGCCCGGCTTTGTCGGTTCGCAGGACGATGTTGGACTGGTCCTTTACAAGTTCGAACCGCACCGCCTGGCCGTAGAGCGGCAGAGTCGCGAGAACGAAGAGAATTCGGCTCCACACACGCGCAGAATATCACGCGCGCCGGCAGCCGGTCCGGATTGCACGGCACAAACCGCGCGGCGCTAACGATTCGTTACACTCTTGACGAGCGCTCCCAATTCCATGAACTCGTCCAGGTCCGATGGCTTCCGGAAGTATCCGGCCACTTCGAGTTCGGCGAGCCGGGCGCGGTCGCGCGGAGAATCCGAGGAGGTGACGACAATCACCGGCGTCCTCGCGCACAACTCGTTCCTGCGAAACGCCGCCAGCACTTCGCGGCCATCGCACTTCGGCAGGTTCACATCCAGCAGCAGCAGGTCCGGACAGGGAACGTCGCGGCCGATGCGCTCAACCAGTTCGATGGCGCGGTCCCCGTCGGAGGCGACGATCAGGCGGTAGACCAGCCCGTATTTGCGCAGTGCCTGGTCCACCAGAAATACATCGCCCTGATTGTCCTCCGCCAGAAAGATGACGAGAGCCGAATTCACTCCGGAACCCCCTTGAGCGCGAAGAAAAAGGCGGCGCCCTTCCCTTCTCCGGCGCTCTCCGCCCAGATGCGGCCGCCGTAGCGTTCCACAATGCGTTTGCAGATCGCCAGGCCCAGGCCCGTTCCAGGGTACTTGTCCTTGTGAAGGCGTTTGAACAGCCCGAAGATACGCCGGACGTGGCGCTGGTCGAACCCGATCCCGTTGTCCCGCACGGTGAGGATCCACTCGGGTCCATTCCGTTCCGCGGCGATTGCCACCCGCGGGGCCGCCTCGGGATTCCGGTATTTGAGAGAGTTGGCAATGAGGTTCTGGAACACCAGCGCGAGCTGGCCCTCCTCGCCGAACACGTGCGGCAGCGTGACGGCGTCCACCGTCCCCTGTGTTTCCTCCAGGCGGATATGCAGCACGGAGAGCGCCTCTCCAAGACTCTTATTCAGGTCGGCGCGCTGAGCGGGCTCCTGGTCGGCATGCACCACTCGCGAATACTGAAGCAGATCCTGAATCAGTTCTTCCATCCGCCGCACACCCGCGTGAATCGTTGCCGCGAATTGAGCGGCCTCGGCGTCTCCCTGAAGCGACGGCTGCCTCAGCAGCAGTTGCGTGTAGATGTTGATCATGCGGAGCGGCTCCTGAAAATCGTGACCCGCTACGTAAGCGAACTCCTCCAGTTCCTTGTGGGCGCGCTCCAACTGCTGCCGGGCCGTCACCTGCGCCGTCACATCCTCGAGCACGGCGATAATCCCGGCCGCCTCCTCCTCATCCTGGATGGCCTGGCAGGAGACGTTAAACCACCGGTCTTCCGCCACGCCGCTGCCGGTGCGATCGTAGGAGACGAGAAACTCGGTGGCGAGGAAAGGCCGGTCGGTTTCGAGGACCTGCTCGAAAGCCTCGCGTATTGGCGCGACCAGCTCCGGAATCGCTTCCCCGAGGCTGCGGCCGGGAAAACGCCGGCCCGGGAACATGGACTCACAGACGGGGTTGGCCAGTTCGACGGCCAGGTCCGGTCCGCGGACTACCAGGATTCCCACGGGCGCGTGGGAGAAGACGCGATTCAGGCGGTCGTGTGCGCGCCTGCGTTCCCGGCTGAGCGCAAGGTGAGCGCCCACGCGCGCGAGCAGTTCGCGCGCCGTGAACGGCTTCACCAGGTAGTCGTCGGCTCCGGCATCCATGCCCTCGATGCGCGATTCTTCGCCCGACCGCGCGGAAAGCAGAATCACGGGAATGGATTTGGTTTCCGGTCGCGACCGCAGGGCTTTGAGCAGCGCGAACCCATCCATCACCGGCATCATCACGTCGGTGAGCACGAGGTCCGGCGGATTTTCGAGCGCCCCGGCCAGCGCCTCTTTCCCGTTGCGTACCGCCGTCACGCCATATTGCGTGCCGAGCAGGCGCGCCACATACCCGCGCATGTCCGCGTTGTCGTCGGCCACCAGCACACGGCCCCGCGATGGCCCCGGCGGCACAAGCGGCGCCCCGGTTTCCAGGCTCGGGGACGGCAGCCATCGCATCGCCTCCTCGACGTAGGCATCGGCGTGCGCGGCGCCGGGCAGCCCCGATCTCTCCACTCCGATACGATCCGCCGGAAGGTGATCGATCCCGAAGGGCAGCGTCACCGTGAACGTGCTGCCCTTCCCCGGAGTGCTCGCCACCCCCACGGTGCCGCCGTGCAGCCGGACCAGTTCCCGCACCAGCGCCAGTCCGATCCCCGAGCCCTCGTACGTCCTTCCCCGGACCCCCTCCACGCGGTGAAATCGCTCGAAGATGTGCGGCAGGCTGTCTTCCGGAATGCCCGAGCCGGTGTCGGCCACCGCCACTTCGACCGCGTCCCCGATATCCCGCACCGTGACCGAAATCGAGCCCTCCAGCGTGTATTTGAACGCGTTGGAGAGCAGGTTGAGGACGATCTTCTCCCACATCTCGCGGTCCACGTAAACGGGGCCGCTGAGCGGGGTGCAATCGATCGAAAAGGCGAGCCCGGCGCGTTCCATCACCGAGCGGAAGCTGGAGACCAGTTCGGAAGTAATGGATGCCAGATCCACCGGCCGGTAACTGGCCGTGGTCCGCCCGGCTTCGATGCGGGAGAAATCGAGCAGCGTGTTCACCAACCGCTGCATGCGCAGTCCGTTGCGGTGGACCACGCGGAGGGTTTGCCGGTGCGCCTCGCTGAGTTCTCCGGGGCCATCTCCGAGCAGGTCCTCGATCGGCCCGAGCATCAGCGTGAGCGGGGTGCGGAATTCGTGGCTGACGTTCGAAAAGAATGCGGTCTTCGCGCGGTCCAGTTCGGCGAGGGCATCGGCGCGACGCCGCTCCTCCTCGTAGGCACGCGCGTTGGCCAGGTCGGCGGACAGCGAGATGGCGATACGCTCGACGAATGAGCGGTATTCGAGGTCCGGCAACAGGCGCGGGCTCAGCCCTGCAACCAGCACGCCGGCGCACTCCGTCGTTCCCAGACCCGGCAGCCGGACCACCATCGCGCGCCGGCACGGTTCCGGCCACGGTCCGCAGCGCAGGGGCCCAAAGCGCTCGACCAGGTCTTCCACGAAAATGGCGGACTTCGCAGCCATGGCTCTAGCGGCCGGCCACGCGGAATCCGCGCCGGCAGGATCGAGCGCTTCGGGACTCGCGGGCAAGCCCGGGGGAAGACCGGCCGAGCCGGCCAGCCGCAGCACGCCGCCGTCGGCCAGGTAGATCAGGCAGAACGGCAGGTCCAGCGCGTCGGACTCGAGTGCGGGGACCGCTAACGCGCAGGCTTCCTCCGCCGTGCGCGCCGCCGCCGTGGAATCGCGGAACACCCGCAGCAGCCGTTGCCGGCGCTCTTCCAGAATGCGATAGGTGGTTTCCACCGCGATGTTGAAAATGCCGCCCACTTCACCCGCCTCGTCGCGGATGGGGCTGAAGGTGTAGTCGAAATAACACTCCTCGGTGAAGCCGCGGCGATGCATCGGCAGCAGCGCGTCTTTGGAGCGCGTGGCCTGTCCGGTGGCGAGCACGTGCGCAAAAAGCGGACCGATCTCGCTCCAGATTTCCGGCCACACCTCGCGGGCCGCCCGGCCCAGCGCCCACGGATGCTTGTCTCCCGGAATTTCGCTCCACGCGTCGTTGTATACGACCGCAAGCTCCGGCCCCCAGTAGATCGCAATCTGAAATTCGGATCCGAGGCAGATGCTCAGCGCCGAGCGAAGGCTTTGGGGCCAGCTTTCGGGCGGCCCGAAGGCAGTGGAACTCCAGTCGTGGCTCCGCATCAGTGCGCCGGTACTGCCGCCGCCGGTAAGGAAATCGAGCGCGCCCGGGGCCTCGTCCCGGCCGTGAGGCGAATCGGGATTCGGAGAGATCGGAGCTTCCAACAAATTTAAGGGTAACGGATTCAACCGGCCGCACCCATCCGCTCCCGGCAAGCGAGTGAGAGACTTCACATTCGCGCATTCACCGTCGGGACTAAAGGCGCGTGGCGCGATCGTCGGGCTGCGTTTGCGCGGCTGCGGCTCTGAAGCGATTCCGGCTGGATGCCATCAGGACTTCGCCCTGGAAGTCGATCATTTCGAGAGCGCGCTTCACGGCTTCCGCTTCTACGTCGACTTGGCTTTGTTTTGACAATTCGTGAATGTCGGTCATCGCGGGCACCGTCTCCCCGGATTCCTGGTCCAGCGTGGAGGCACGAAGGGCGCGGTTGGTTTGCAGCACGCGCAGTTCCTGCAGGCCGCGGTACCAGGCGCGCTGGGCGCGGGCCTGATAGCGGGACAGGCGGTCGAGAAGGGCGACGGCCGCGGGATCGGCGAGGGGATCGGAACTGGTGGTGAAAGATTCGGCTTCCATCCGGCGGAAGCGGCGCAGGTTCCAGGCGGCGTGCAGAATTTCATCGAAGGTAATGTTCTCGACCGCTCCCTGGGGGTCGAGTTCGGCGAGGAGGGAGTGGCGGAACTCCTCGAACTCCGCTTGCTCGTCGGGACGGACGATGAGGTGTTTGGCGGTGAGGCCATGGCGGACGGCGTTGTGCGCAACGCGCGCTTTGCCCTCGGGGGTGCGGGGTCCGGTGGAAAGCTTTGCGTTCGCGTGATTGGCGGTGAATTGAGCGGCGGTGGCCATACGGTACTCCTTCAGAACTCGCGACGGTAGCATGCGAGCATAGGGGAGTCCGAAATCAGGCGACGTAAGTGTGTGAAGGGAAAGAGAAGAAAGTGGGGAATGTGGTGTGAAAGCCAGGGTCTCATGCACCGGAAGCTGAGAATTGAAGTTCGCAATCACCGCCGCGCACGGCGTCATTTGTACGATCGTGGCGGACCCGCGGTACTCCTCGGAGGAGGAGCGATTCGTTCGGCTCGGCTCCTCACGGGAGGAGCGCCTGCTTGCGGTGATGTTTGTGGACCGCGGCCAGACAATTCGTATTAGCGCCCGGCCATCGACCCGACGTGAGCGGACAGACCATGAAGAGAGCGGAGTAAGGGTCAAGTTCGCCTGGGCGGACCAGCGTCGAAACGAGGTCACCGGGCATCTGTGCAGTCGGGCTGCCTTCCGGTCGGAGTTGATTTATGCGCAGTAGTTCCCCTGCTGTGTAGAGGCGTTCCCTCAACGCCGATCGGCCGAGGTCATCCACGCGCCCGATGATCGCATGGCCTTCACACATTTCAACGGCTTTGATTGCGCCCTCCGGGATATCGTCTCTGTTGAGCAGGTCGGGACTGTGGCTTGTCACCACGACCTGTCCAAAGTGGCTGGCTTCCACCAGGCTATCGAACAGGACCCCAGCAGCGGCGGGATGTAAACCGGCTTCCGGTTCTTCGAGCCCAGTGAGGGTAAGAGGATAACGATCGCTCGTTTGAAAAAGAGCCACCAGTACGGTGAGTGCTCTTAATGTGCCGTCGGAGACGTTTTGGGACGGAAACTCCTCCGCGGTCTTTCCACCGCCTGCGAATTCGAAGCGCAAATTGTAGTTGGCATCTACTGACACTGCTTCGACGTCCAACACCGTAGGCGTAATTCTGCCAAGGTACTCGATAACTCGATTGAATCTCCGCCAGGGCACTGCCGGTACGATCAAGATTTCTGTACCGCTTCTCGGGCTTGAACCCGCGGATTTCATCGGGAACCGGATTGTAAACGGCGATGGCGGACAGGGCTCGGTACACAGGCTCAAAAGCAGGTAGCCCGGAAGCGTTTACGAGGTATAGCTTGTCCTCTGAGCGGCTGGGGTGACCCCCTGGTTGCTCGTGACAACTCCGCTGTTGACCTTAAACCAGTTTTTGCCCTGTGCGGAACGGAGGGAACACTCCTCACTTATGACCGAGACAGGTCCGTCACCTCCAGCTCCGATTTGGACACGGTAACTTCCCTTCCCCTGAACTCCTAACTCGAAAAACAACTTGAGCGTTATCCCTATTGATGGATCGGCGCTCTTGTGAATAATGCTGCGAAATCCACTGCGCGCATCCAGTGCTTGCTCCAAAGAACTGTTCAGAGCATGCGCCACAAACCGAAGGGCTTCGACGAAATTGCTCTTGCCCGCAGCGTTCGGCCCTACCAGGAAAGCGATTGGCCAAGAGACACATCGCACTCGCGAAGACTCTTGTAATTTTTCAGAACTACACGCGAGATGTGCTTTTCGTTCGGCATTAGGCAGATTCGATCCCCTTCAGTATAGAGCGGCACGATCGCCCGTCGGATCAGGAACGAGAATCCGGCCGGCATCCTGGATCGCGGGCGGGTGGCAACTGATCCGCTCGCAAGATCGCCAGACTCCTGACTTCGCGGCACCACTTTCGCTGGTGTGATGGAGGGCGCCAGGATCATGTCGGAGTTGACGCCGCTGTTCGAGAGCGAAGGCGCCCAGGCCTCATCCCAGAAAGGCGATCTCCGGCCCCCAGCCGCCATAATCCGAGAAATTTCCGGGTAGCCCGACGACCATTGACTGGTAGCGGAGAACCCTCCAGGCTCTGCTATTCTGTTGGTGCCCCACGAGCCGTCGGACAGAGTATGGGTGCCTCTGGAACTCCTAATCCGGTCATCCAGGTTTCACGCATTCGCAAGAGCTACGGAGCCACGACGGCCGTCTCCGATGTCTCTTTCGACGTCGGCGAAGGTGAAGTCTTTGGCTTGATCGGGCCGAATGGCGCCGGCAAGACAACCACGATGGAGTGCGTTGAAGGAGTGCGCCGGCCGGACGCGGGCCAAATTTCGATCATGGGCCTCGATCCGTTCCGCGACGTGTATCAGGTCCAGAACCGGATCGGGGTGCAACTCCAACAGGCGCAGCTCCAGAAGAGAATCAAGGTCTGGGAAGCCGTGGATCTCTGGGCCTCTCTCTACCCAAAGCCGGTGGACGGCAACCGGCTGCTCGAACAACTGGGCCTTGCCGACAAACGCAACGCCTGGTTCATGACCCTTTCCGGCGGGCAGAAGCAGCGGCTGTTTATCGCCTTGGCGCTGATCAACGATCCGGAAGTTGTATTCCTCGATGAGCTGACCACCGGGCTCGATCCGCAGTCGCGAAGAGCCATCTGGGACCTGGTGCGCGGGATCCGGGATCGCGGCAAGACCGTATTTCTGACTACTCATCTGATGGAGGAGGCCGAGCGGTTGTGCGACCGCGTGGCTATCATCGAATACGGAAAGATCATCGACATCGGGAGTCCCGGAGGAATTGGTGGGGCGGCATTGCCCCACGCGAGCGGTGGTCCTGGCAACCGCCGATGCTCTCGCCGAAGAACGCCTGCGAGCGATTCCGCGGATTGAAAACGTGACGCGCCAAGACTCCCAGTTCACTCTTCAGGGGCGGGGCGAAGACTTCGTCACCGAGGTGATCCAGTGTCTCTCCGAGAATCGAATCCGGGTCACCGACTTCCGTACCGTGCTGCCCAACCTGGAGGACGTCTTTCTGAAACTGACCGGCCATTCGATCCGCGATTGAACGAGACTCGCCAATGCTGCGTGGACTTTGGAAACTGACCTGGCTGGAGATCAAGATCTTCCTGCGTGAGCCCCTCGGGGCGTTCGGATCGATCTTGTTTCCCGTCCTGATTTTCGTCGTTGTGAGTCGATTTGCGAGAGGCCGGCCGGCGCCGAATTCTATCCCTACTGCCGGATTCCTGAGCGCCGGGCTGCCGGTCTTCGTATCGGTGCTCATCGCGCTCAGCGGGGTATTATCGCTGGTCACCATCATCTCGATTTACCGGGAGGGCGGCATTCTCAAACGGCTCCGGGCCACACCGTTGCGCCCGCAGACGATTCTCACGGCTCACGTCCTGGTCAAGCTGACGCTCACGGCCCTCACCATGTTCTTGGCTGTGCTGGCGGGCAAGCGCTATTTCCCGGTCCAGACTCACTTCCCGGTGTTCAACTTTACGATCGCGCTGCTGATCAGCACGTGGAGTATTCTGTCCATCGGTTTTCTGATTGCGAGCATCGTGCCAACAGCGCGCTTCGCGCAGCCGATTGGCGCAGCCATCCTGTATCCGATGCTCGGCCTGTGCGGATTGTTCGTGCCCGTGCAGTCGCTGTCGCCCGTGCTTCAAGGGGTGGCGCGCGTGCTACCGCTGACCTACGCGGTATCGCTCCTCGAGGGAATCGGGAAAGGCGAAGCGTGGTCCACACATATGGGCGACGTCGCGGCGCTGGTTGCCGTCTTTGCGATCTGTACCGCGCTTTCAGCGAAAGTGTTCCGCTGGGAGTAGGGCAAGCTCCGGGCGCAAAATCCCAGATGGTCTCCGAAGAAGTCCGGCCGGATCACTACCGACAATTGGCATCGCGATGTCGCCAATGAGTGCCCTGACTAGTCGGAGCCCGAGACCTGGCATCACAGCCGCTGCTCGAAAACAAGAGCGAGCAGCCACCGGTCGGAAGCCGCAATGGTAGACTGCGAAAAGCATTATGCACAGACTCTGAAATTTTGAACGGCCCGGCGTGACCGGGCATCATCCGCGGCAATAGACCCGCAGGCGGCCGTCTTCGCGCGTGCTGCGGGCCAGGTTGCCCGGCACCATGCGAGGAAAGATGACCACTACTTCTGAAACCTACGAATCTACGCTCGAGCAGATTTGCAACGATACCATTGCCCTCCACGCTGGGTCTGTCGACCGGGATGGCGCGTTTCCATCCGAGTCGATCCAGGCGCTCGCCGCAGCCGGCCTCCTCGGCGCGCTGAGCTCCGCGGACTCCGGAGGTCTGAACCTCGGACTTCCCGGCGCAGCGCGCATCGTACGGCGCGTCGCCGAAGAGTGCGGATCCACGGCCATGGTTCTCGCCATGCATTATTGTGGTGTCGCCGTCCTGGAGGCGCACGGGCCGAAAGAGGTGAGAGCCGCGGCTGCCGGGGGAGCGCATCTCAGCACCCTCGCGTTTAGTGAATCGGGATCCCGGAGTCACTTCTGGGCGCCGGCCGGCACCGCATCCCGGCTCGATGGCATGGTCCGGCTGAACGCCAGCAAAAGCTGGATCACCTCGGCCGCGCACGCCACGGCTTATGTCTGGTCCTCGCGGCCGTTGGCGGCGGACGGCGCGAGCACAATCTGGCTCGTTCCCGCCTCCTCGTCCGGACTTTCCGTGGCCGGCCCGTTCGAGGGGTTGGGACTCCGCGGCAACGACTCGTCACCTGTCGCGGCGGTCGACGTTCAGCTCGCTCCATCCGCGCAGCTCGGCGGCGACGGACAGGGATTCGAAATCATGATGAGCATCGTGCTGCCCGTCTTCGCGGTTTTGAATGCGGCCTGCTCAAACGGACTGATGGCCGGCGCAATCCGCCGCACGGTGGAGCACGCCACCCGTACTCGTCACAGCGACACGGGCGCCGCGTTGGCGGAACTGCCCACGATCCGAAACTACATCGCGCGAATGCGCGTGAAGGCAGACCTTTCCGACACCCTGCTCGGCGACACCATCGCGGCAATCGCCGCCAAGCGTCCGGACGCCATGCTGCGCGTTCTCGAGTGCAAGGCCGCCGCCGGTGAATCCGCCAACGAGGTGCTCGACGTGGCAATGAGGGTCTGCGGTGGCGCCGCTTTCCGGAAAGACGTCGGGGTGGAAAGATTCTTTCGCGATGCGCGAGCCGCGGGCGTGATGGCGCCGACCACCGACGTCCTCTACGACTTCCTGGGCAAGGCTGTCTGCGGAATGCCGTTGTTCTGAAACGGAGCCGACCATGAGCGAGAACACACTGCTACTCGGTGCCGTCGCGTACGATCCGAAGGTGGTCACTATTTGGAATGGGTTCCAGGCCTATTTCGACCGCCACGGACTCGAATTCGACTACCTCCTTTTTACGAACTACGAACGCCAGGTCGAAGCCCTCATTGCCGGCCACATTCACGCGGCGTGGAATTCGCCGCTCGCCTGGCTCCAATCTGAACGGATCGCCGGCAAGCTCGGACTTCGTGCGGAAGCCATTGCCATGCGTGACACGGATCGCGATCTCGTTTCGGTGATTGTGACACGCGAGGGCGGTCCGGTTGGAAGCGTGAACGACTTGAAGGGCCGCCGTGTCGCCGTCGGCGCGAAGGACTCGCCGCAGGCCACGCTGATTCCGCTGTATCACCTCGCGCAACTCGGCCTCGAGCCTGACCGCGATTTCGAAGTGACCTCTTTCGACCGGCTCGCGGGCAAGCACGGAGACCACATCGGCGGGGAACGCGACGCAGCCCGCGCGCTGGTTCGCGGCGATTGCGATGCGGCTTGCCTGATCGACGGCAACCTGCTGCTGTTCGCTCAGGAGGGCACCCTCCCGGCGGGCTCCGTTCGCGTCCTCGCGACGACGCCGGAGTTCGACCACTGCAACTTCACCGTCCTGGAGGGTAGGATGTCAACCTCCGTGAAACTCTTCCGGGAACTCCTGATCGGCATGTCATACGAAGATCCGGACGTGCGGCGCCTGCTCGATCTGGAAGGCCTGAAGCGGTGGCTTCCCGGACGGACAAAAGGCTACGATCTGCTCTCGAAGGCGGTCGACCGTTTCCAATACCTCGACGAGTTCACTGCAGCGGTCGCATCCCGATGCACGTAGACCTGTTGGACCTCCGGTTCGAAGGCGGCGGAGTGTTGCTCGTCAAACGCGCGCTGCGTCTGGTGTCCGTGGGGGAAGCGGTAACCGTGGCGGGACAACAGCCCGATCTCGCGGTTCAACTGCGGGCCTGGTGCCGCGCCGAAGGGCATGAGTACCGGGCGGTGGAGGAGTCCGGAGCCGCAAACGTCCGAATCGTCCGGGGTCCCGCAGCGGAGCAGCGCTGGTGCGCGGCGGAACGGGCCGGCCGGGCCGATGCCCGGGAAAGCGGAGCCGTGTTGGAGGCGCCTTCGCAGCGTTGGGGACTCGCCGGGCGGGGGTCGCTCGTCGAAGCCGGCTCGCCGGAATTCCATTTTGCCCTGAACCGGAAGATAGAGGTCTGGTCGGGCGACGCGGCCCGTATGTACGCACAGGCTGCCGCGGCACAGTGGGATCCCGCCGCGGCCGTGCCCTGGGACGCGGAGTTCGACCTTCCCGCCGAAGTGGAAGACGCCATCGTGCAGGTCATGACTTACCTCATCGAAAATGAGACTGCCGCGCTGGTGATACCCAGCCGGTTCGTTGCGCAGATGCATCCTCACTTTCGCGAGGTGATGCAGGTGCTGGCCATTCAGGCGGCCGACGAGGCCCGGCACATCGAAGTGTTCACACGGCGGGCCCTGCTGAGGAGAAAGGAACTCGGTCTTTCGACAGCCGGCGGACAGGCTTCCCTGCAAACGCTTCTGGACGAACCGAACTTCGCCATCGCGGCGTTCCTGCTATCCGTGCTGGGCGAAGGAACTTTTCTCAACCTGCTCTGGTTTCTGGAACGCTTCGCGCCGGACCCGGTCACCTCCGCCGTATGCCGGCTCGCCGCGCAGGACGAGGCCCGGCACGTCGCCTTCGGGATGTCGCACCTCCGCGAACACCTGGAAGCCTCACCCGCGCTGCGAGACACGCTGAGGAACGCGGTTCGGCGGAGACACGACAGCCTCCGTCATACCGCCGGTTTGAACACCGAGGTGTTCGAGTCGCTGGTGCTGCTCGCCGCGGGCTCGTGGGATGTTGCGGATCTCGGCAGGGGCCACGATGCTGTCTTCGTTCTCGTTCAGGAGATGCACAGCGGCCGCAAGAGACGGCTCCTGAAGCTTGGATTCAGCGAAACGGATGCGGAAGAAATGTCCGCCCTTCACACGCGGAATTTCATGTAGGCTGAGGGCCGGTGCGTGGCAAAAAAAGCCAGGGCCGCCATCGCGCCTTTCGGCCCAAAGGATTTGCTTTGCAAATTGAAGGTAATTTTTGAGGGCGTCTAGATGGTGCTAGGAGCGGCCCTATCAACCGCAAGTGCTCTGCCGGGCGTTGGGGTGCGATCCCCCGCTCTCCTCACACTGTTATAGTGTCAGTTCATTAGTGGATAATTCGACCGAAATATGCCAATGGGGCCTCCGGAACTCGAAGAACTGCTGCTTGATATCGACGGGATGGGCGCGGCCGAATTAGAGCAGCGAGGTCGCGTTCTCTACGCGGACCTTAAAGACGAGCAGACTTTCGAAAAGCCGGGTAAAGCGTTCCATCGGAATCTACTCTACACAGGCGCGGAAATCAGTGGGCCGGAAGACCATCAAACGCGGGCCAGGCAAGCGGCACATCGACGGCAAGGATTTCCAACTCGCCGATGAGATCCGATACATCCAGCATCGCGCCGCTGAGCATGACGATCGCTTCGTAACGGTTGGTCCTCTGGCGCTGTTCTCGACCGACACTGGGGATGCCTGGTTGCTCGACGCCGCGGATCACCTGGCCGTGAGATTGGCGCGGGATGGCGATCCGGAGGATGTTCATTTCGAAGAGACGGATACGCGGTTCGCCATCGGATGGAAAGCCAAATACCGAATTGTCGGCGATGCGTTCGTGTATCTCGACAAGGACTCCGGTCGCGTCGTTACCATCCTGGGCTACCCCGTCCGCCGTAGCAGACTGGGGCTGATCGGGAAATTTCAAATATGTTTGGCTAGAATTGTCCTGCATCCCTCAAGGTTTCGAAAGAGCCCTTCCAAGCCCGTGATCCGCGCTCGCCCGAAAACGCCTCCTATGCCGCCTCCGATATACCGCGCAAGCGCGAGTCGAAGGCGAAGGCAAAGAAGCCGAAGAACCGCAACTAATCCTCTTCAGCAATTCTCTTTCGCCCACTTTTGCGCCTGCTCCTCTGTGACTGGTTTACCGATTCGCTTTCTCAGCGCCATATATGACTGCACGGCTTTCTTAATCGCTGCGTCAACCGCGTCCTGATCCCGTTCTTCCAGTTGTCTCAGGATGCGCTCCGCGCGACTTCACCCTGGCCGATGTCGAATTGACGCTTACGGCTCCCCGCGTATTTCTGAACGGCAAACCGGAAGCCCGCGACGGCAACGGCGGAACATCGGGAGCGGTGGTCTGGTTGTACCTGGCAGGACACGGAAGGTTCATCCTGTCGCTCGTCCCCAATGAGAAACTCGGGTTCGTGAAAAACGGCGCGGTCTCGGGGAACGGTCTGCGGTTCCGCGAAGGCGCGGCGGAATTTCGAGTGGAGTGCGGCAGCAGGGTCGCACCGGGCTCCGGAACCTACAACCTGTACGTGCGGCAGGAGCCCGAATGGCGCTGGGGCGAGGCATCGTTTCTGACTGGCTCCGCCGATAGCGCCGATCTGGTCGTCGGCAGGAAATAACAGACGAGAGTACACCATGCGAAAGAACAGAGTGGCAGTCGTGTGTCTGAGCCTGGCCGCCGTCGCGTTTGGCCAGGGGTCGTTCGAAGTGGCGTCCATCAAGCCGCATCCCGGCATCGTCACGTTTTCTGCGGATCCGGTCGTAAAAGGCAGCCGCGTGTCCGCAACCGCATCGACACTGCTCGACATGATCACCACCGCATATCGCGTGCGATATGAGGAAATTTCCGGAGCCCCCGGGTGGGCCTCGTCGGAGCATTACGATTTGGAGGCCACAGCGGGAGGCCGGCCGATCGCCAACGAGCAGATGCGGACCATGCTCCAGGCATTACTCGCGGACCGGTTTCAGCTTCGGATCCATCGCCAGACCAGGGCAATCCCGATGTTCTCGCTCGTGGTGGACAGGCACGGCCCGAAGCTTCTGGAATCGTCTCCCGGCGAGGAGCCCGGGAGCGCCATCACCGTGGATGCCGCTGGATTCCATTTGAAAGCTGCCAGGCAGACAATGACGAAACTCGCCGCACGCCTGGCGAGCAACGGAGCCGGCGGACCGGTGATGGACACCACCGGCCTGAACGGATTCTACACGTTCAAGCTCGATTGGGCGTCTCCGGTTCCGGGCAGCGAATCGGAGCTCCCGCCGCTCGCGATTGCCTTGCAGCAGCAACTCGGCCTGAAACTGGTGCCCACTAAGGGCCAGGCCGAATTCATCGTCATCGACCACGCGGAAAAGCCGTCGGCGAACTAGCCGGCAAAGGCGAGGGCGGGCCTGCACGACCCGCCCTGCCGCTTACACTTTCTCGGGAACCACGTACGGCTTGCGATAGTCGCGGGTGAACATCTTCGTCGCTTCCGGATCGCCTTTGATGCTATAGCTGGCCGCATCGAAATTCAACGTCCGGCCCAGGCGATACGAAATGTTGGCAAGATGCACCAGGGTGGTCGAGATGGCGCCCTCTTCCACTTCCGAATTCAGCGACTCCCGCTTGCGGCTCTTCACCGCCTGGATGAAGTTCAGGTAGTGGTCGCCGCCCTCGTTGGCGGACGGACCAGGCTCCTGCTTTTGTCCCAGCCAGCTCTTGTAGGAACTGTAGCTGTCGATATCGAGATAGCCCTTGGAGCCGTAATACAGGGCGCCGATGGCGTTGTTGCCGCGATCGTGGATGGTGGCTTCGCCATTGGTTATCCAGTGGCGCACCTCGAACTCCATCATCTTCTTCTTGCCGTTATCGTCGAACTCGTAAGCGCAGTTCAGGGTGTTCGGCGTCTGCTGGTCGTCGTCGAACATGAACTTGCCGCCGATAGCGCTGACCTTGGTGGGATACTTGACCCCCAGTCCCCAGCGCGCCAGGTCCACCTGGTGGATGCCCTGGTTGCCCAGATCGCCGTTGCCGGTGTCCCAGAACCAGTGCCAGTTATAGTGGAAGCGATTCGACTGGAACGGACGCATCGGCGCCGGTCCCAGCCACATGTCGAAATCGACGCCCGGCGGCACCGGGCTGGGGTTTTCGTGGCCGATGGTGTTGCGCCACTTGAAGCACAGTCCGCGCGAAAGATAGACGTCGCCGATCAGGCCGTCCTTGATCTGCTGGATGCCCTGCTGCACGCCGACCGACGAACGGATCTGGCTGCCCTGCTGCACCATGCGGTTGTACTTGCGCGCCGCGGCCACAATCTGTTTGGCCTCGAACATGTTGTAGGCGCACGGCTTTTCGACGTAAACGTCCTTGCCGGCCTGACAGGCCCAGATGGCCGCTAGGGTGTGCCAGTGGTTGGGTGTGGCGATGGTGACCGCGTCGATGGTTTTGTCGTCCAGGATCTTGCGGAAATCCCGGAACGCCTGCGGCGCCTTGCGGCCCATTTTTACCACCTGCTGGACGGCGACTTCGGCGTGCGCGTCATCGATATCGGCAAGGCCGGCAATCTCCACATCCTGAAGTTTGCTCATGCCGCCGATGTGATCTTTGCCGCGTCCCCCGATCCCGATGATGGCGACGCGGACCGTATCGGCGGGGTTTCCGAACGTGGCGGATGCGGCGCCCAGTACGGCTGCCGAACCCATCATGAAATGTCTTCGATTCATGGAAGCTCCTGTACACGCGGGATCTCCAAGGGAGATCTTTACCGCTAATACCGCTTCAACTTATCACATTTATCGGGTGGCCCGCGAGGAAGGCGGATACGTTCGCGACCACCTGCTCCATGAGGCGGGCGCGCGCTTCCCGCGTGGCCCACGCGATGTGCGGCGTCACCAGGCAGTTGCGCGCGCGCAGCAGAGGATTGCCGGGATCGGGGGGTTCCACGGAAAGAACATCCAGGCCCGCGCCCGCCAGGCGGCCCTCGTCGAGCGCCTCAGCCAGGTCGCGGTCCACCACCAGCGCGCCTCGCGAAGTGTTGATCAGGAACGCGCCGGGTTTCATCAGCGCCAGGCTGCGGCGGTCGATCATGCCTTCGGTTTCCGGCAACAGCGGGGAATGCAGGCTGACCACGTCGGATTCGCGCAGCAATTCGTCGAGCGCGGCCCAGCGGAAGTCCGGATACGCGGGCGGGTCGCCGTGAAAGGTGTCGTTGGCAATGACTCGCATCCCCATGGCGTCGCCGATGCGGGCGGTAGCGCGGCCGATGCGGCCGAATCCGACGATCCCCATCGTCTTACCCGCCAGTTCCATCAGAGGCGCTTTCCAGAAGCTCCAGTCCGCGTTTCGCGACCATTCGCCCGCGCGCACCGCCTCGGCATGAAGCTTTGCGTTGTGGCAAAGTTCCAGCAGCAGGGCGAAGACGAACTGCGCCACCGACGCCGTGCCGTAAGTGGGAACATTGGTGACCACCACGCCCCGCTCGCGCGCGGCCTCGACATCCACCACGTTGTATCCGGTGGCGAGCACGCCGATGTAGCGCAACTCGGGCAGTTTTTCCAGCACCGAGCGCGGCAGCGCGGTCTTGTTGGTGAACAGGCAAGCGGCGCCGGCGGCGCGGGCTGCCGCCTCGCCGGGCGAGGTGCGGTCGAAAACCTCTACCGTTCCAAAACGCGAGAGCCCTTCCCACGCCAGGTCCCCCGGGTTGAGGCAATAGCCGTCCAGCACGGTGAGTTTCATCCAGCCGCTCCGTTCGAAAGGTCCTCGCGAAGCGCCGCGGCCAGGCCGGGAGCGTCGCGCAGGTAGAAGTGGCCCCCGGGGAACCGGCGCACGGCAAAGGAGGCGGTGGTCTGCACGGCCCAGGCTTCCAGGTGTTCCATGCGGATGTTGGGATCCGCGGCGCCCCCGTACGCGCGCATCGGAAACGGCAGGGGCGCGGCTTCGGCATAGACGTAGCGCCGGTAGAGCGCCGCATCGGCGGTGAGCGCGGGCAGCACGGCGGCCAGCAGCGCGGGATCCGCAAGGATCTCCGCCGGGACTCCCTCCAGGCGCCGCAGCTCTTCCAGAAATTCGTCGGGCGATGGATCGGGCGGCGGCACGTGATTGCGGCGGAATTGCGGCGCGCGGGCGGCGGAGGCGATGAGCATTTGGGGCAACGGCCGGCCGCCGTCGCGCAGGCGCCGCGCCAGTTCGAAGGCGACCACCGCGCCCATGCTATGCCCGAAGAAGGCGAACGGCTGACCGAGGTACGGTTCGATGGCCCCGGCCAGCGCGTCCACCAGCGGCGTCATGCGTTCGAAGGGCGCCTCGGCAAGCCGCGTTTCGCGTCCCGGGAGACGCACGGGACAGAGTGCGTAAGGCAGCTCCTCCTCTACCGGCGCGAGCGTGCCGCCTCCCGCATGCGGGAAGACGAACAGCCGGGCGCCGGAAGCGGCGGCAGCGCCGGGAAACCAGGCTGCCGCGGGGGCGCGTTTGCGCAGCCGCAGGGCAAGCAGGCGGCGCTTGTCGGCCGAGAGCTCGCCCGAGTCCGGCGGTGCGGCGGACGGCGCAACTGGCGCTGCCGGAAGGTTGGAGATCAGGCGCTCGAACGGTTCCGCGCTCAGCTTTTCGGCGTATTCAAGGGCCGCGGCGCGCGAGGCGCGCGAGATTTCGGCGTAATGCGCGGGGTCGGAGAAAAGCCGCGCCAGGGCCTCGCGCCACGGCCCGATATCCTGCGGCGGCACTTCCGCCACCGGCACCATCTGCTCGTCCAGGCTGGGCCGGTATTTCGAAATCGGCGCGACGGGGAGCAGGTACGGCACGCCCATCTTGGCTTCCGGAATGCCGCCCACGTCCGCGGCCATCACCGGCACGCCGCGCAGCATGGCTTCGAGCACGATGCGGGAGCGCGCCTCGGCCCACAGCGACGGCACCAGCAGCACGCGCGTCCGTCGCAGCAGATCGTCGATGTTGTCCACCGGATCGAGAATCGTGATGTTGGGCCGGGCCGCGAGCGCGGCGCGATCTCCGGCATTAGTGCCCCACGTGGGCACGGCGGCGAAGGCCACCTCGGGGAACGCATCCGCGAGCGCCAGAAAGATGGCGATGCCCTTCACCGCGCACGGATTCGTGATGGTGACGAACTGATTTTCGTAGCGGCCTAGTTCGGGCCAGTCGCCCGGCTCGAGCAGCGAAATGGGCACGTGCACCGCGTCCATCCGCGCATGCTCGCGCACGTATCGCGCCACGTATTCGCTGACGCCCACCACCAGCGCGGCGCGGCGAATGCGGGCCGTGTTGGCGTCGCTCGGAAAGGCCGCGTCGGGGCCGAACGGCACGGCCAGTGTGGCGCGCACCAGGTACACGACGCGCGCGCCCGGCGCCCGCAGCGCAGCCTCCAGCAGCAACTGGGCCGGATCGTCGGTGGAGGCGAGAATCACGTCCGGACGGAACTGTTCCACCTCGGCAACGAAGCAGGCGCGCAGGGCCGAGTTGGTGACCACGTGGACCCCCACGCCGTTGCGCTCGAACACCACCACGCCGCCGCCGGTCGAGCGCGGCGTGGTGCCCCGTGCGGCCAGGTCCTCGAGGTAGCGCTCGTGCTCCCGTTCGCCGAACACGGCGATGCGGGCCACCACGCGACACTCGTGGCCGCGTGCCGCCAGGGCCTCCATCAGGAGCCGGTTGGACTTGTCGCCGCCGCCGTGCGCGGGATAGTAAAGAGAATTCTGCGCCAGCAGAATGCGCATCAGCGGACCGTCCGCCGCTGATGGAGTCGTTGCAGCAGAAGCGCCCGTTTTTCCGGTGAGAGCGATTCCACCGTTCCCGCATCGCGTTGCCGCGCGGCCCCCGCCGAAGGTGTGAGGTCGCGCAGGAACCGTTCCATTTCGCCTGCGTCCAGGCCGGCCACGAAGCTGTCGGCGGCGGCGCGCGAGGCCGCCGATTCGCTATAGTAAGCGTCGCGATCGTTGAGCAGCTCGTGCAGCGCCGCCATCCACGGCGTCGCGTCGTTCTCCTGCACCACCGGCTTGGGCATGGCGTGCTCGTCGAACACGGGCTGGTAGCGTTCGATGGTGTGTACCGGGATCACATAGCCGGTGCCGCGCTTGGCCTCTTTGAGCCCCCCGGCATCGCTCGAAACCACGGGGATCCCGCGCAGCATACTCTCCATCACGATCAGCCCGAACCCCTCGTACCAGAGCGAAGGCATCAACAGGACGCGGCTGTTTCGCAGAATGTCGTCGATGAAAGGCGGATTCGGAAGCAGGCGGACGTTCGGCAGGCGTGCGAGTTCGCGCCGATCCTCGGTGGTGGTGCCCCAGCCCGGCACGGCGCCGAATTGCAGCGCGGGCAGGCGCTCGGCCAGGTCGAGAAAAATCGAAAGCCCCTTCACGGCGCACGGATTGATCATGGCGATCAGCCCGGCGTCGAAATTGGCATAGTTCGCGAACGGGCCCCAGCCGTAGATGGGGGGATGAATGACCACGGCGGAGCGGCCCAGGTTGCGTTCGATGTACTCCGCCATATGCCGGCCGATGGCGACGATGCCCGCCGATTCGGCCACCAGGTCCGCGGCTTCGCGGTCCGGATTCCAGCTTGCCGGACCGAAGGGGTAGAACTGCGGCGTGTGCGCGAGGTAGACCACGCGCCCGGGCGCCGAATGGTGGGCTTCGCGCAGCAGGCCGTGGCCCAGATCCTCGGAAGAGACCAGCACCCAGTCCGGCCGGAACGCCGAGATTTCGCGGCGCAGCGTCTGCACGCGGCGCGAAGGATCCTCCACCGGCAGATGCGTCACCGCCGGGTGATGGCGCAGTTCGGCGCCCGCGGCCGACGGGCCGCAGACGATGCGGCACTCATGGCCCGCCGAGGCCAGGTGGTTAATCCAGATCAAATTGCTGCGGGTGGCGCCCCCTCGCGGCGGAGCGTACGAGGCGGTGGCCGTCAGAAGAACTCGCATGGTCAGGTGGCGTCCTGCTCTTCGGCCAGCAAAGCCCGCACTTCCTCGTCGGAGAGGCCTTCGAGTTCCTTCAGCAAATCCTGGTAGTCCGCGCCGGAGCCCTCGATTTCCTTGAGCTCCACCGCCTTGGCCAGCTCGGCGACTGTGAACTCGCCGCTGTACACCACTTCGAGCGAAAGCTCCACGCCGCACACCTGGCGCACGCGCGAGAGCAACTGCACGGCCAGAAGGGAGTGGCCGCCGAGGTCGAAAAAATTGTCGTGAACGCCCACCGCGGGCAGATTCAGCAGGCCCGCCCACAGCTCCGCCAGCTCGCGTTCAAGCGGCGTGCGCGGCGGGTCGGAGGCGGCGCGCGTAGCGACGAAGCGCGGCGCCGAGGCGCGGATGCGCTCCAGCACGGCGGCGGGTTCGCGCAGTTCGGTGGCGATGCGAAGGTAATCGGCGCGGCGTACGGGAGCCGCGGTCTCGGGCGCGGGATCGTCGCCCCGCGGGATCTCGGCCGGGGCCGCTTGGTAGCGTGCCGAGGCGGCCGCGGCGGCCGGCAGGCGGTACACCGCGTCCGTGCCGGCGGCGGCCAGCGATTCCAGAAACAGCCGCGCGGGCCGGTTGCGCTGTCCCTGACGGAACGGAATTTCGACGTGGGCGAGACCGCGCGCCGCGGCGATTTCGCCCAGCCGCGCCATCATGCGGTGCTCGACGCCGCGGCCCAGCGCGCGGCAACTCAGCAGGAACGTGTCCACCACCAGGGCGTCCCCCGCGGCCTCGAAGATCATCACGCCGGTGAGCCCGTAGCCGCCGAAGCGGTCGCTCACCTCCACGGTCAGGATCTCGGCGGTGAGCGCCTGGATTTCGGCTTCCGAACGGCGCTCGAGCGTGGCGTTCATCTGGTTGGTGCGGCGCGTAAGCTGCGCCACCCGCGACAACTGGCCGGCGTCCATGGGCTCGATCGAAACGCGCAGATCGAGGGCGGCAAGGAAGTCGTTGAGGCTGGTGGCGGAGCGTTCGGCGCGGGTGCGTTCGGCCTCCTGCGCGTAACGCTCCGGCCGGCGCCGGTCTTCCTCGGTGACCCTGGCGCGATCGAAGGCCCAGACATGCGCCAGGAAGCCGGGGATTTCGGCGGGGTCGGCGGGCAGCGGCAGCGCCAGCGCCTCCGGAGCGCCCGCCTGGGCCTCGGTGCATTCCTTGGGGTTGTCGTCCACCAAGATGAGGGAATCGAGGCCGAGTTGCAGTTCCCCGGCAATGGAGGCGAGGTTGGGGCCCTTGCTCTCCCAGTCGATGCGGCGGGTGACGAAATCCTCGAGGCGCAGCGGCATGTCGGCGTTGGCGCGGAAGGTCTCGATCACGTCCTCTTCGTTGTTCTTGCTGGAGAGCGCCAGCAGGAAACCCTCGGCCCGCCGGGCGCGCATGAACTCCTGCAACGCGCGGCGCGGCTCATCCACAACCACGCCCTGGGGCCCGTCTTCGCCGCAGATCCCGCTCCACAAGGTGTCGTCGCAATCGAGGGCAATCACCTTGAACGGCGGCGCGCCGATGGCGTGGATTTTGCGCGCGATAGCGGTGGCGAGAGCGGTGAAGAACTCCGGGGTATACGGCAGGTGCCCGAGTTCGTTGGCGTGCGGGTCGTGGATCTCCGACACGGGGTACAAGGCATCCACTTCACACGGCCAGATCGGGTAAACGGTGGGCAGATCCGCGACCCCCTGGCGCACGATGCGCCCGGCCTCCGCCAGCGCCGCCTCGCGGCCAGGCGCCGCGGGGCAGATGACCAGAATGAGGGGGGCGGAAAACCCCGCAGCGGCTGTGCGGACCGCCTCCACCAGCCGGCGGGCCTGCTCCTCCGCGCCGGCTTCCGTCCAGTCTTCGAGGCGCACCAGCGCTACGTTGAAGCCGCCCCGATTCCGGGCAAAAAGGCCGGCGGGGTCCAGAAGCTGTTGAAAAAGCTGGTTATACCCGGAAAAACGCACCTCGGCTTCGAGACCCAGTTCCCCGGCCCAAAAGGCCAGTCCGGGTTGCAGCGCCTCGGCGGTAAACGTGGCGCTGATGGCGATCGCGCGATCGTCGAGCGGCATGAAGTTCCATTATGCGGCCCGGGGGGACGTTAACTCAACTGGCCGAAAGGGTTTAGGCGCGCGAACGCATTTTTCGCCCGCTGCCCTCCACGCTCCGTTTGCCGGTCACGCCGCCGGATTGTACTCTTGCCCCTTCTTGATGGCCTGGCGGTTCGCGTTCAAATAAACTGTGGAACTTGCCCAATCCACCCTCGAAATCAGGCTCGGCCCCGTCAGCACCTTCTTGCCGAAGAATAATCCCTTCACCTCCACGACCAGGAACAGGATCGTGCTGAGATCGTCGTCGAGCAGCAGATCCTGCACGTGTCCCACCTCGCCGTCCCCCGCCTCCACCAGATCACCGGCCAGTTCGTTTGCGCTTCGGAGCCCTCCGTCTACCCCGGACTCCGCCGTTGTCCCGGCCTCCTGGCGCGCCGTCGGCGTAATCTGCGAGTCCCAATACGGAGTCCACTGATAGTGCCGGTGCATCACCTCCTCGTCCAGGCGCGATATCGGCACGGCCGTATCGAGCTCCGGGCTGGAGCGGATCTGGTCCGTCGTCAGCTTGGCCGCAATCGCCGGTTGGTGGTGCCACGGCTTCACGATCGCCTCGGGCGCCACCAGCACCTTTCTTCCGGGAAGCCATTTGCCTGTATCGACCACCAGGTACCGGACACTCCACGTTTGGTCGTCGAAATACAAGTCGTCGACAAAACCAATCTCACCTTCCTGGCCATGGATCGTTTTGCCCATCAGTCGGCTAGCGTCGTTCATGGCGACCTCCGGCTGATGCCCTGCACGTTGATCGCCAGGACGATGTAAGGGTAAGCCGATCACCTCACCGGTGGACCGGCAGAAAGCTCGATAACGCGTCAACCGCCCGCTCGACGAAGCTGGTCGTCAGCGACCACGGACTCGGCTGCCGGATTACGTGCAGCTTCCCGCGCACATCCAGAACCTCGTAACCGGTCGCGCCGTCCCCCGCGCGCCGGAAGCGGAGATCCACGCACGCTTCGCCCACGTGCAGGTTCTGCAACCGCAGTTCCGGCAGCCACTCCGGCAGGTGCGGGTCGAGAAACAGCGCGTGCAGCGGCGCGTACGGGAAGAGTCCCAGCATCGCCTGCAACATGCAGGGCACGGCCGAGGCGGACCACGCCTGCGGGGAATCGGCGCGCGGGTACAGCGCGGGGATCGGGTGACGCTCGTCGCGCGCATGCCCGCTGAACAGCTCCGGCAGCCGGCAGTATTCGAAGATTGCCGCCGCTTCGAGCTGCGCACGGGCAAGCTCATGCAGCCGTTCGTGCAGGCCGTAACGCATCAGTCCCATGCAAAAGGCGGCCTGCTCGGCGGGCCAGACCGACCCGCGATGGTAGCTGAACGGATTGAAGGCGGGATGCGCGGCCGAAAGCGTGCGCACGCCCCAACCCGAAAACAGATCGGGGCGGAACAGCCGGTCCACCACGCGCGCAGCCCGGTCGCTGGTGACGATGCCGGCGGCCACGGCGTGGGCCGATTCCGATCCCACCGAGCGGATCAGCCGTTCCTCCGGGTCGAGCCCCATGCCGAAGCAGCCTTCGTCCTCCATCCAGAAGGCGTCGTTGAACCGGTCCCGCAACGTCATGGCCTCGTCGAAAAGTTTTCTGGATGCGTCCTTCTCGTCGAACCACCAGAGCAGCTCGGACATGCGCACCTTCGAGGCAAAGGCGAACGCCTGAAACTCGGTAGGCGCGATGGGATCGTCCACCTGGCTGCCATCGGCATACACGATCGCGTCGTAGGAATCCTTCCAGGCCTGGTTCTTCACACCGTGTTCCGACCGCGTGCGGTAGGCGTAAAAACCTTTCTCGCTCCTGGCGTCCCGGTCGAGCCACGCCAGCCCTTTGAGCGCCGGCTCGAGGAAAGGCCGCACCACGTCCCGCGATCCGGTCCAATGCCAGAGATTTGAAAGCACAACCGGATAAAATCCCGGTCCCGTCAGCGAGCCGTAATAGCGGCCGTTCGGGTTGTACATGAGTTCCGCCAGCGGACCCGTCTCCATCTGATGCACGAAACGGCCCGGCTCGGCGTCGCGCCATTCGTCGGTTCGGGTGGCCTGGGTTGCGGCCAGGTGCGCCAGCGTGCCGCGCATCATCCCGTCGCTGAGCAGGGACGCCTGCCACGACGCCGTCAGCGCATCGCGGCCGAAGAAGGAAATGTAGACGGGCAGGCCCGCGGCCATCGTCCAGCCCCCATTCCCCGCGTCGATGTCGTGCAGGCGCAGGCTGACCAGGTCGCGCCGCGCCTGCTCCACCGCGGTCTGCACGACGAAAGCAAGCGCGGGCGTCCCGATCTGGAACTCCGTGGCGCCGGCCAGGATCGAGTCCCGCGACTGCCCGCCGTCCGGCCGCACCGGGTCCAGGTTCCGGCCGTCGATCTCCGCGGAAACAACCACCGAGCATTCCCACACCCCGCGCGGCGGCAGGTCGATTTCGAAACGGATCCGTTTGCCGGCCTCGTCGTATGCGGGCGCTTGGCCACATTGAATCTGGACGGTCGCGGCGCGCCGGAGCGTGGCATGGCCGCGGTCGCCCTGATGATCGTAATCGTGTTCCGCCGTGCAGGTCCAGGAAAGTTCCGCGCCGCCCTGCGCGAGCCGCCAGGATCGCTCGATGCGGGGCTGCCAGCGGTCTCCGGCGTCCACCGCCGCCGCGTCCGCGAAATCGCTGTCGATCTCCAGTTCCAGCGCGATGTGGACCGGCTCCAAGGTGTGGTTCGAAAGCTCCACCTCCTCGCGCAGCCCGTCGCCGGCGAAACGCAAAACCCGCAGTTCGATCGCCTCGGTGGCCGTCTTGCCTCCCGGGCCCAAAGCCCCCCGCAGCCGTTCCCGATCCGGGTTGGGCGATTCAGCGATGTAATACGCGATCTGGCTGTGTTCTTCAAGATTCGAGATTCCGACCGGTGTGGGTGGCTTGCCATCGACGAGGTAGCGGTAGAGCGAAAGCAGCCGCGTCTGATATACGAAGAATCCCTGTTCGCCGTCGCCGTGGATGAACCCGTCGCGCGCGGTGGCGAGGACCGTCCGGTTGCGGCTCACGTAGTGCAACTGATCGCGAGGCCGCAGCCTGGCGAGAGGCGGAAGCGCACTGCATCCCATGGTCAGGCCGCTCTCTGCCTGTCGATGGCTTCGAGCACGCCCTTCCGGCCTTTGTGCGCTTTCTCGTACCGCTCCACCCGCTGCAGGTCCTTTTTGGAAAGATCGCCGAGCTGCTTCTTCACCTTCGGCACAGTCAGGTGCTGGTAATTGTCGATCGGCAGGTTGCGGTCCGGCGACCGGTTTTCCGCATCCTTCTTCTTCTCCCCTTTGGTTTCGCCAAACTGCGCCCGCTGTTTGTTCACGATGCGGGAGGCCACTTCCTCTTCCCTTCCCTTGTAGCGGCCTTCTTCCCTGAACTCGCTCTTCAATTCCTCGTATTCGCGCTCGCGTTTGGCGCTGGCTCCTCGTGGCATGCACGCCCCTCCTCCTTTAATTGCAGCACTTCCAGGGCTCGCTTCTCTGCGGATTTACTAACCAATGCCGCCGCCGCGAGTGACAAAGCACACCGAACTTGCCGCGTGTGTTAGATGCTACTTACTTACTCAGCAAGGGCGTAACCGCCTGCAACACAGTGCCGGCCACAATGCGCGCGCCTTCGGCGGTAGGGTGCAGGCCGTCCTGCTGCATCAGGTTGGCATGTCCCGCCACGCCTTGCAGCAGGAACGGGATGAGGGGCAGCTTGTAACGCGCGGCCAGGTCGCGATAGATGGCATCGAAGCGATGGATGTAATCGGGGCCATAGTTGGGCGGCAGCGTTATGCCGGCCAGCACCACGCGCGCTCCGGCCGCTTGCAGCGCTTCGATCATGCGCGCCAGGTTGGCCTCGGTATTCGCGAGGGGCTGGCCGCGCAAGCCGTCGTTGGCCCCGAACTCCAGCACCACCACCGCGGGCTTCTCGGCGATCAATAGCGGCAGGCGTTCCACGCCGTCCTGCGAAGTGTCGCCGCTGACGCCGTAGTTGGCCACACGGTATTTGTAGCCGCGGGCGTCCAGATCGCGCTGCAGCACGTCGGGATACGAGCTGCCGGGATCGAGTCCGAAACCGGCCGTCAGGCTGTCGCCGAAACAGGCGATTACCGGACGCGAATCGGCCGGAGCCGCGGGCGGCGGCGGAGGCGGCGCGGTGCCCGCATTCGCGGCCGGAGCGGGGCGCGGTTCCGAAGACCGGCAGCCCGCCGCGCATGCCGCAGCCAGAGTCAAAAAGAAGCGTCTCCTCATCCGAATGCCATAATATAATTTGATTCAGGTTCGCGCGCTCACTAAGTCCATCCACACCGGAACTCACCGGGTGGACATCCTGAAAGGCATCGACCTCGAGATCCCTGAAGGCCAGTTTGCGGCCATCATGGGCCCTTCGGGTAGCGGGAAAAGTACGCTTCTCGGACTGCTGGCCGGCCTCGATTTTCCTTCGACCGGACAGGTGATTCTGGACGGCGAAGATATCACGCGCCTGAGCGAAGACGAAATGGCCGTGGTCCGCGGCCGAAAAATCGGCTTCGTCTTTCAGTCCTATCAGTTGATTCCCACCCTCACCGCCGAAGAGAACGTGCTCCTCCCCATGGAGCTCGCCGGCGACCGCGGCGGCCGCGATCGCGCGCGCGAACTGCTCGACCGCGTCGGGCTCAAAGGCCGCTTCGATCACTACCCGGTGCAGCTTTCCGGCGGCGAACAGCAGCGCGTGGCGCTGGCCCGCGCCTTCGCCCTGCGCCCGCCCATCCTGCTGGCGGACGAGCCCACCGGCAACCTCGACACCGCCACCGGACAGGTTGTGCTCGACCTGCTGCTGGCCCTCAACCGCGAAGAAGGCACCACGCTGGTGATGGTCACGCACGAGCAGGTGCTGGCCGAGTGCGCGGACCGCCGCATCCTGCTGCGCGACGGCCTGGTCGTCGCCCAATGACCCCCGCGCTGCGCATCGCTTGGCGGGAACTGCGCGCGGCGCGCTCGCGCTTCCTGTTCGTCATCCTCTCGGTGGCGATCGGAGTCGGATCGCTTACCGGCGTACGCGGATTCAGCCGCGCCTTCCGCACCATGCTGCTCCGCGAAGCGCGCACGCTCATGGCCGGCGACATGACAGTGCGGGTGTTCTCCCTCCCCAACCAGGATCAGCAGCAAGCCCTCTCCGACCTCGACCGTCAGGGCGTGCGGCACACCTGGATCACCGAAACCGTGACGATGGCCTCTTCGGCGGCCACCCCCGACCCGGTTCTCATCGCGGTGAAAGCGGTGGACCCGAACGCCTATCCGTATTACGGCACCGTCAAGCTCGATCCGCCGCGTTCCCTCCGCCAAGCGCTCGACGCTTCCTCGGTGGCCGTCTCCGACGACCTGCTGCTGCGCCTCGGCGTGCGCACGGGCGACTCGATCCGCATCGGCGGCAAGGATTTCCACATCGCGGGCGTGGTCGATTCCGAACCCGACCGCATGACCGGCAGCCTCAACGTGGGGCCGCGCGTAATGGTCACGCGCGCGGGACTGGAGCGCACCGGGCTGATCACGCTCGGCTCGCGCGCCGCCGAGCGCTACCTGTTCAAACTCCCGGCCGGCGGCATGGACGTGGACCAGGCTCGCGCGGTGCTGCGCGCGGCATTTCCGGAAGCCATGATCGCGGATTTCCGCCAGACGCATCCGATCGTCACGCGCGGCCTCGACCGCGCCACCACCTTCCTCAGCATGATCGGCCTGATCGCCCTGATCATCGGCGCCATGGGCGTGGCCAGCGCCATGCACGGCCACTTGCAGCAGAAGCTCGATTCGATCGCGGTGATGAAGTGCCTGGGTGCGCGCTCGGCGCAGGTGATCCGCATTTACACCGTGCAGACACTGCTGCTGGGCCTGGCCGGAGGCGTGCTCGGCGCGGCCTTCGGAGTCGCGGTGGCGGCGGCCTTTCCAGGACTGCTGTCGCGCTACTTCACCATCGACGTGACGGCGGCCTGGGACCCCTGGCCGGCCGTGCAGGGCATCGCCATCGCCTGCATGGTGACGCTGCTGTTCACCGTGCCGCCGCTCGTGGCCATTCGGGACATCCGCCCGGCGCTGGTCTTCCGCCGTGACGTGGAGGCGGGCGGACCTCGCCGGTCGCTGCTGCGCGGCGGCTTGATTCGCGGCCTGATTCTGCTTGGCACCGGCCTGGTGGCGGGCACGCTCACCGAGGGCCGCTTCGAAATGGCCTTGCGCACGGGCGCGTTCTTCGCCGGCGCGCTGGCCGCCGGGGTCGCGCTGCTGTGGCTGGCCGGATGGCTGTTCCTCCGCCTGCTGCGCTTCGCTCCCAAGCGCCTGCCCGGCGTCATCCGCCACGGCATCGCCAACCTCTACCGGCCCGGCAACCAGGCGCAGGCGGCGGTGGTGGCGCTCGGCGTGGGCGTCATGTTCACCTTGACCGTCTTCCTGGTGCAGCAGGCGCTGGTGCGGCAGATCCGCGGCAGCGCGCCGCCGGGAATGCCCAACGTGTTCCTGCTGGATATTCCGGGTTCCGAGCAGAAGGCGGTTACGGACCTGATCGCGGCGCAGCCCGGCGTCAAGGCGGCGCCCGATGTCGCCTTCGCGGTGCAGGCGCGCATCGTCGCCATCAATGGCGTCGCGGTGGAGCAGATCGCGCAGGGCGATTTCGCGCGCCGCTACCAGCGCCCGCGCTCGGTCACCGAAATGGCGGAGAAGCCCGAAGAGATGGAGATCCTGGCCGGTTCGTGGTGGACCCCCGGCGGCGGCGCGCAGGTTTGCGTCAACCAGGAGACCGCCAAGGCGCTCGGCATCGAACCGGGCGGCACCATCGACTGGAATATCTGGAGCCGCACTATTCGCACGCGCGTCGCGTGCCTCGAACGCAGCGAGTCCTTGCGCATCTCGGCGCGCTTCGACTTCCTCTTCAGTCCCGGGCAATTGGCCGGCCTGCCCGCCACCCACTACGGCAGCGCCCGCGTGCTCCCCGCGGACGTGGCGGCGCTTCAGCGCGTGATGTACCAGCGCTTCCCGACGGTGACCGTGGTGAACGTGGCGGACGTGATGGAGATCGTGGAGCAGGTGGTGGACCGCATCTCCATGGTGATCCGATTCATCTCCGCGTTCACCGTGCTGGCGGGCGCGGTGATGGTGGCCTCGGCCATCGCCGGCACGCGCTTCCGGCGCATGCGCGAGGTCGTGATCCTGAAGACGCTGGGGGCCACGCGCCGCCGCATCGCCTGGATCTTCTCGGTGGAGTTTCTGGCGCTGGGCGCGCTCGCCGGAGTGATGGGCAGCCTGCTTGCGTCGGGCTTCACGGCCCTGCTGCTGACGCAGTTGCTGGATGTCGAATTCCACCCGGACCCGGCGGCCGTCGGGATCGCCGTCGTGCTGGCCGCGCTCACCGCCGTCGGCGCCGGCTGGTCGGCCAGTTTCCGCATCCTCGGAAGAAAGCCGCTGGAGATTCTGCGCGAGGAATAGCACGCATCGAGCGGAATTCTGAGAGTCAACGGGCGATGACCTGAACCTGCTCGACCATGGCAGCAGCGTATTCAACGGCGGCGACGACGTCCTCGCGGCACAATTGCGGATAGCTGGTCACGATCTTGTCGATTGTATACTCACCGGCAATCATACCCAGGATGTTCCGCACCATGATGCGCGTGCCACGAATCACGGGTTTGCCGGAACAAATAGCCGGATTGACTTCGATTCGGTCAATTGCTTCCCTCATCTTCGCCCGTCATCCAGTAGCATGCTCTCCGCTGTCGTGCTGGCCGCTCACCGCCGCTCGCACCCACTCCACAATGTGCGTCCACAACGGGCGAGGCAGATTAGCGAATCGGATCTTCGGCAATCGCGGCTCTCCCGAAGATGGCCCGAATCAGATCTTCGCCAACTTCGATCTTCCTCGCCGGATCTCCCTCCCCCATGAACTGCTCGTATCTCGCGGCCAGTCTCGCCCGCGCAGTCGCCTCTGCTTCGACACCGTTCGGCATACGGCCATGCTGATGCAGATGTTCACCGGCCAGAAGGTCGCGTTCGCGGGTGGCGGCGCGGGGGCCTTCGCGGTAGCGGCGGCGTTCTGGGCGGGCTGGGCGGCTTGCTGGGGATCGGTGCGGTGCCGGTCTTCGGTGCCGTCGGGCGGTCGCTCTACCAGTCGCCGGGATACTCGAACGGCGCGGCGCTTCCCGGCATGTGCGGGATTCCCCAGCTCGACCGCACCGGCGGCGGCGTGGCCTCCGGCACGGGTCCGGTGGTGATCCAACTCGACGGCCCCGACGACCACAAGCCTCCTGCGTGGCGAGGCGGTGCAGGCCATCGCGAGCAATCCGCGATTGGTCGCGACCGCTTCGTTGAGCGCGGCCAAATCGAATGCCGGTCGGCGGGAGTTGACCAGCCTCCAACAAAGCCCCGGTCTGGTGACCTCGTGACCCACTCTACGCAGCGGGCCTCGGCATGACTTCCCGCTCGATCTGGCCAGCCAACGTGTCCTCCGCAGCTTCCAGATCGTAGGTGGCCTGGAGGTTCATCCACATTTGAGCGGAGGTGCCGAAGTAGCGGCCCAATCGCAGCGCGGTATCTGCCGTGATGCCGCGCTGTCTGTTCAGGATGGCGGTGATCCGGTTTCCCGGAACCCGTAGGGCGAGAGCAAGCGCATTGGCGGATAGCCCCGCTTCGTTCATGATCTCTTGCAAGACTTCGCCGGGATGTACCGGGGGCAGTTTCTTCTTGCTACTGGCCATATTTCATCTCCCTAATGGTAGTCCACGATTTCGACATTGCAGGCGTCGCCATCCCGCCACTCCCCAACGTGCGGGCCATCCGAAAGCTTGGTGTGCTCAGAAAAGATCAGTTTGATTCCATGTTTTCAGGCCTTCTCCGCTGGCTTGGACACACTGTCCAGCAGCCCTGAAAGCGTCCCGCTGTCGGGGTGTCCTCTTGAAAGTGCAGCCAAACGACGGCCACGAAGTCGGGCACGGTAGCGCTCAGAACTTCGTGCCCGTCATTCCCGATCGGGAATCGACACTCGCTCATACAGGCCAGCCCGATCGAACGCGCGCGACGGACCTGCGCAGGGTCGCCAGGGCCGCTGGACGCTCGTTACCTCGGGATGCCGCAGCCTGTGCCTGGCGTGAAGACTGGACGCAGCAGCAGCCCGCACCTGAGCGTTTTGTAACAAATGTTCCGCGGCGGAATCGGCGGCCGGAAGCCAAGTTGCTATTTGCTATGATTAAGGGCATTTCAGGTGCGGAGCCCTCACTGTTATGTAGGGCCGGAGCATGTTCCCGATGGACACTGCCGATCAATGGTGGGACGAAAAGCCGTTTTTGCCTGACAGGGCCAGCATTCAGCCCGACGGACTGATCGTCGTCGGCGTAGGCGCGTCGGCGGGTGGCTTGGAAGCTCTCAGCGAACTGCTGCAGCACCTGCCCGCCAATTCGAGAATGGCGTTCGTGGTGGTCCAGCACCTCGATCCCCACCACGAAAGCGTGCTCCCCGAACTGCTTGCCGGTAAAACCAGCATGAACGTAGTGCCGGTCGACCATGCGGTTCAAATCGAGCCCGATCACGTGTATATCATTTCGCCCAACACCACTCTGCGCGTGCGCAAGGGACACCTGGTGCAGGAGGCGAGGCCGCCGGAATTCTTCAAGCCGATCGACATTTTCTTCGAGTCGCTGGCCGAGGAGTTTCGCGATCGCGCCATCGGGATCGTTTTATCCGGAACCGCCACTGACGGGACGCTGGGCCTGAAGCGCATCAAGGGCGAAGGCGGCATCACATTTGCGCAGAACCAGACCGCCAAATTCGACAGCATGCCGCGTAGCGCGGTGGCGGCCGGCGTGGTGGATTTCGTGCTTTCACCGCGGCAGATTGCGGAGGAGCTGGCTGCGATCGTGCAGCGCCCAGAGTTCCTGGACGATACTCCGGCCACGGGCGATGGCACCACGCTCCACCGCCTGCTGGCTTTGCTGCGGCACCACACCGGGGTCGATTTCAACCAGTACAAGCTGCCTACCATCGCCCGCCGGTTGAACCGTCGCATGCTGGTACGGAAATCGGAATCGCTCGACGACTACTTCGGGCTTGTTCAGAAGGACGCGGGCGAGGTCGAGGCGCTGTTCGACGATCTGCTGATCAATGTCACCGAGTTCTTCCGCGACCGCGAGGTATTCGAAACTGCCAAGCGCCTGGCGTTTCCCTCGATTCTCGAAAATCGCAAGCAGCCTTACACCATGCGCGCCTGGATTCCGGGATGCTCCACCGGCGAGGAAGTCTACTCCATGGCGATCACCCTGACCGAGTTCCTGGAAGCCAACGAGCTCGAATGCACGGTGCAGATGTTCGGCACCGACGTGAGCGAAAGAACCATCGAGACCGCCCGGCGCGGCATTTACAGTGAAAGTGCCGTTTTGAACGTGTCGCCGGAACGCTTGCGGCGCTTCTTCGTGCGTGCCGACGCGGGATATCAGGTCAGCCGCGGTATTCGCGATATGTGCATTTTCTCCCGGCACAATCTGGCCAAGGACCCGCCCCTGTCGCGAATGGATGTAATCAGCTGCCGGAACCTTCTGATCTATTTCTCTCCTTCGCTGCAACGAAGGGTGGCCGCCACCTTCACCTACGCGCTACAGCCGGGCGGCTGCCTCATCCTCGGTCCCTCGGAAACATTGGGGAGCATGGCCGATCATTTTTCGGCGGTGGACGAACCGCGCAAAATCTACCGGCGGAAGTCCACCGCTGCGCACCTGCCGCTTCAGGCGCAGGAGGACCTGCCCGATGTGCCGCGGGAGCGCCGGCGCCCGTCGCCGCCGGCTCCGCGGGTCGCTCCCGAAGGCGGGCTGCAACGATATGTCGACAAAGTCGTTCTTTCACGGTACGGACCGTCGGGCGTGGTCGTCGATGAAAGCTGGCGCATCACAGCCTTCCGCGGTGCAGTATCCGAATACCTGGTAACGGAAGACAAGCCGGAAGGCGCGGACGTGATGAACACGATCCGGCCCGACCTGCGCGCGGTGTTGAGCACCGCCCTCGAGCAGGCGGCGCGGACGGACACGGCGGTGGTGGCCGAAAGCCGCGCTGCGATGGCCCTCGACCAGGAACGGCCCGTTGCGATCACCGTGATCCCGTTGTCCCTCGCCGGCATTCCCAGGCACTTCCTGGTGCTGTTGGGACGGACCCGTGAGTCTTCCACGCTCGAGGAATCGACCGGACATGGCGCCGAAGAAGCGCAGGATCGCGGCGAGATTTCCACCGAGGAAGAAAACGCCAAGCTCAAACAGGAATTGAGGTCCACGCGCGAATACCTGCAATCGGTCATCGAGGAGCTTCGCTCGACCAACGAAGAGGCGCAATCGGCGAACGAAGAACTGCAAAGCACCAACGAGGAGATGCAGACTTCCAAGGAGGAGTTGCAGTCCGCCAACGAAGAGTTGAATACGATCAACGCGGAGATGCAGAGCCGCAACGGGCAACTGGCACAGGCGAATGACGACCTGATCAACCTGCTCGGTTCGATGAACATGCCAATCGTGATGACCGGGCGCGACTTGCGAATCCGGAGGTTCACACCCGTGGCGGAAAGGGTCCTGCGCATGATTGCCACCGACGTCGGCCGGCCCATCGCCGACCTGAAGCCGCGCATCAACGTTCCCGACCTCGAAGAAATTCTGCGCCACGTTTTGGATACGTTGGAGCCGGCGGAACGGGAAGTGGAGGATGACGAGAAGCGCCATTACCTGATGCGCGTGCGCCCGTACCGCACCGCGGACAACCGGATCGACGGCACCGTCCTGCAACTGCTGGACGTGAGCGACATCAAGCGCAGCATGAACGAGATCCGCTACGCGCGCGATTACGCGGAAGGAATTGTGAACACCATCCGCGAGCCGCTGGCGGTTCTGGATGCGAGGCTCACGGTGCGAAGGGCCAACCGCGCATTCTGCGAGGCGATGGAGTTGCCCGAGACGGCTATTACCGGCAAGACGATCTTCGAGGCAGCGGGGGGCCGGTTTGAAAGCCCGCGCATCCGGAAACTCTTCGAGCGCCTGGAGCAGGGCGTGCCGGAACTCAACGATATAGAAATCGGACCGCAATGGCGGGAGGGCGAGGTCCGGACATTTCTGCTGAATGCGCGCCGGTTGCTGTCCCCGGATCGGGAGCCGCTGATCCTGGTGGCGTTCGAGGACATCACGGAACGCAAAAGGGCGGCGGAGGCCCGCTATCGCCGGTTGTTCGAGACGGCGCGCGACGGCATCGCCATCCTGGACGCGAACTCGGGCGAGATTCTCGATCTCAATCCCTTCACCGAACGCATGCTCGGCTACAGCCTGAAGGAACTCTCCGGCCGCAAGATCTGGGAAGCTCCGCCTTTCGAGCAGGTACCCAACATTCGGGAAGTGATCGACCAGATTCGCGACCGTGGAGTTTTGCGCGTCGATACGTTGACCGTGCGAACCAAAGACGGACGGGATGTGGAGGTCGAGGCCATCGCAACCCTGCACACCGAAGGCGAGCGCCGGGCGATTCAGCTCAACATGCGCGACGTCAGCGAACGGAAAAAATTCGAGCGCGAGTTGCAGGAATCCCAGAAGCTGGAGAGCCTGGGGCTTCTGGCCGGCGGCGTGGCCCACGATTTCAACAACCTGTTGTGCGGCATTCTGGGGAATGCCAGCCTCGCGCTCTCCGACACTACACCCGAAAACCCGCTGCGCATGAGGCTGCGCCAAATCGTCGATGCCGCGGAACGCGCAGGCTTCCTGACGCGACAGATGCTGGCCTACGCGGGCCGGGGCCGGTTCGTGACCGCCCAGATCGACCTGGGAGATCTGATCCACGAAATTGCGCCGCTGGTGCACACATCCATCCCAAAGTCGGTGGACGTCCGGCTGGAATTGGCTCCGGACCTGCCGCGGGTCGAGGGCGATCCCACCCAGTTGCAGCAGGTCGTCATGAACCTGCTGATCAATGGAGCGGAAGCCATCGGCGAAGATGCCCCGGGAACCCTCACGGTGCGGACTTCGTTGCGGCAGATCGACGCGCGCGAAGCGGCCGACCTGTTCCGCCCGGAACCGTCGCACCCCGGGCCGTACGTGATGCTCGAGGTGGTGGACACGGGCGCGGGCATGGATGAGGAGACGAAATCGCGCATCTTCGATCCCTTCTTCACCACGAAATTCACCGGGCGGGGCTTGGGCCTGGCCGCGGTGCAGGGCATCGTGAAACGGCACGGCGGCACCATACGGGTTCACAGCACGAAGGGACACGGCACCACGTTCTTGATTCTGCTGCCTGCCGCCGAGCGGGCCGCGGCCGACCAGCAACGGCCCGCCCCTAATCGCGCCGCAATTGCCGGGGGCTCGACGGTGCTGGTGATCGACGACGAGAAGACCATCCGGAATCTTGCCGAGAGCGTTCTGTCGCGGAAGAAGGTCAAAGTGATCACGGCCGAAAACGGCCGGGCGGGCGTGGACCTGTTCCGCGAGCACAACGGCATCATTTCAGCGGTAGTGCTGGATCTTCAAATGCCGGTGATGGGAGGCGAAGAGGCGCTGCCGCTGTTGAAGAAGCTGAATCCCAAGGTTCCGATCATCCTGTCGAGCGGGTTTGACCGGAGCGAGGCGGCCCGGAAATTCGGCAGGTCCAGGCCGGCATCTTTCCTGCAAAAACCCTATACGGCCGAGGAGCTGGTGGAGGCGATCGCATCCGCGCTGGAGCGGTCGAAGTCCTGACGCTACTTCAGACGCGGGTCGTCGGCGTCGTTCAGGTGCACGACCACGATGGCATCGGGTCTTTTGGCCCTCCGGTTGAGCCGCCCGCGGATTTCCTGGAACTCCGACGTATCGACCACATATCGATTGCGCGGGGTGAATTCCTTTTGGATCTCCTTTTGCGCGCGGCGGATGCGGTCGCGGGTTAACGGGTGGCTCGAAAAGAGCCGGGCCACGGCGCCCTTCTTCTCCTTTTCCGATATCTGCATGCGCTCGAAAAAGTCGATGAAAGCCACCGGATCGTAGCCGGATTGATAAAGGTAATGGAGGCCCAGCCGGTCGGCTTCGCGTTCCATGCCGCGCGAAAAACGGAACAGTCCCTCGGGAACTGCGGTGTCCATGGCCATGCCGGCGAGAAAGCCGGCCCATCCGCCGAGGAAGACCAGCGGCACTTTGGTGTACTCGAGGATCTGGCTGCGCGTGGCCTGCCGGGTGCCGTGGCGTGCCACCACATGCGCGATTTCGTGCGCCAGAACGCCCGCCAGTTCGGCTTCACTGTGCGCGCTGCGAACCATCCCGGTATTCACGAACAAAAAGCCGCCGGGCAATGCGAAGGCGTTGACGTCCGGCGAATCGATCACCTTAATGGTGAACGCCATTTGCGAGCCGATCTGCCGCACCAGGTTCTGCCCCATGCGATTCACGTATTCGGAAACCACCGGGTCGTAAAGGATGGGGACCTCGCGTTCCACTTCGCGGGCCAGCCGCAGGCCGAGCTGCCGTTCCTGCGCCAGAGAGTACAAATTCACACTGCGGGACGGCTCGAACTTGTCGTTCTGTTCTTTATCGCCCGCCCACGCGGAGGACACGATCGAGATGGCAGCAAGCGCCGCCGCGAGACGGATCATGCTGAAAATCCGAGCGTGTAACTGGCCGTAGTGGATTAATGAACGGATCCGGCGCCGGCCGCTTCGAAGGTGCGGGAGACCAGATCGCGCGCCTCCTGCTGGATGCGGCGCAGGTGCTCCTCACCGGCAAAACTCTCGGCGTAGATCTTGTAGACGTTCTCGGTCCCGGAGGGACGCGCGGCGAACCAGCCGCGGCGGGTGACAACCTTGAGTCCGCCGATGGCGGCGCCGTTGCCCGAAGCGGTGGTGAGCATGGCGTCGATCGGGTCGCCGGCCAGTTCGCTGGCGGTGACCATGTCGGGCGAGAGCCGCAGCAGCACGGCCTTCTGTTCGGGACTCGCGGGCGCATCGACGCGCTCGTAGACCGGCGCGCCATAACGGTCTGTGAGCGAGCCGTACAGTTCGCCCGGATCCTTGCCGGTGCGTGCCAGGATTTCGGCGGCCAGCAGGGCCATGACGATGCCGTCCTTATCGGTAGTCCACACAGTGCCGTCGCGGCGGAGGAAGGAGGCGCCGGCGCTCTCTTCGCCGCCGAAGCCGAGCGAGCCGTCGAGCAGCCCGTCCACGAACCATTTGAATCCGACGGGAACCTCCACCACGTGGCGGCCGAGCGCCGGCGGCGACGCGGTCGATCATGGTGCTGGAGACGAGGGTCTTGCCGACTCCCGCGTCGGCGCGCCAGCCGGGGCGATTGGGGAACAGGTAGGAGATGGCGGCGGAGAGGTAGTGGTTGGGATTGAGCAGCCCGGCGCTGCGGGTGACGATGCCGTGGCGGTCGCTGTCGGTATCGCAGGCGAAGGCGATGTCGAAGCGGTCCTTCATGGCGATGAGGCCGGCCATGGCGTAGGGCGAAGAACAATCCATGCGGATCTTGCCGTCCCAGTCGAGCGACATGAAGCGGAAGGTGGGGTCGGCGTGGTTGTGGGCGACGCTGATGAGCAGGCCGTAGCGGTCGGCGATGCGTTCCCAGTAGGCCAGGCCGGCGCCGCCGAGCGGGTCGGCGCCGATGGAGAGCTTCGCATCGCGGACAGTGTCGAGGTCGAGCGCGGCGCCGAGATCGTTGACGTAGGCCGAAAGATAATCGTGGCGGTGCGTGGTGGCGGCGTGGAGCGCCGTGCGAAATGGGCAGCGCCGCACGCCGTTGAGCCCCGCGGCGAGGATCTGGTTCGCGCGATTCTCGATGGCTTTGGTGGCGCCGGTGTCCGCGGGTCCGCCATTGGGCGGATTGTATTTGAAGCCGCCATCCTCGGGAGGATTGTGAGAGGGAGAAATGACGATGCCGTCGGCCTGATTGTTCGTGCGGCCGTGGTTGAACGCGAGGATGGCGTGGGAGAGCGCGGGGGTGGGAGTGTAGCCGAAGTCGGCGTCGATCATCACCTCGATGCCGTTGCCGGCAAGCACCTCGAGGGCGCTGGCGATGGCGGGTTCGCTGAGGGCGTGCGTGTCCTTGGCGAGGAAGAGCGGCCCGGTGGCTCCGCCTTCGCCGCGGTATTCGCAGATGGCCTGCGTGATGGCAAGGATGTGGGGCTCGTTGAAGGATGCCGTGAGGGAGGAGCCGCGGTGGCCGGAGGTGCCGAACGAAACACGCTGCGACGGCTCGGCGGGTCGGGCTTTTCCGTGTAATACGCGGTGATCAGCCGGGGGATATCGGCAAGCATGGAGGGAGCGGGGGATTGGCCCGCTAAAGCATGAAGCGCCACGTACTTACCTTACCGCGCCTTGCCCGGTTGCGGGCAATCGTGTTAGCTTCGTCTTTCAGAGATTCAGGGCGGAATACTACAAGGAGATTACTAAACATGCCACTAGTTTCGATGCGGCAGGTCCTCGATGAGGCGGCCAAGGGCGGATATGGTGTTGGCGCATTCAACGTCAACAATATGGAACAGATTCAGTCGATCATGGAAGCGGCCAAGGAGACGAAGTCGCCGGTGATCGTGCAGGCCAGCCGGGGCGCGCGTGCCTATTCGCAGGACCGTTTCCTGTATCACCTGATGGTGGCGGCAACCGAGGTCTATCCGGAGATTCCAACGGTGCTGCACCTGGATCACGGCAACAGCGTGGAGACCTGCCAGAGCGCCATCGAAATGGGCTTCACCAGCGTGATGATGGACGGCTCGCTGATGCCGGACGGCAAGACGCCGTCGAGCTTCGAGTACAACGTGGAGGCGACGCGCAAGGTAGTGGAGATGGCGCACGCCAAGGGCATCACGGTGGAAGGCGAGATCGGCTGCCTGGGCGGAATTGAAGACGGACACGGCGCCGGCCTCGACGGGCTCAGCCACCTGACCGACCCCGCGCAGGCGGAGGAGTTCGTAAAGCTGACCGGACTGGACGCGCTGGCCATCGCCATCGGCACCAGCCACGGCGCGTACAAGTTCGCCAAGAAGCCGACCGGCGAAACGCTGAAGATGCAAGTGCTGATCGAAATCCACAAGCGGCTGCCGAATGTGCACCTTGTGATGCACGGCTCTTCCAGCGTGCCGAAGGAATTGCAGGACATCATCAACCAGTACGGCGGAAAGCTGAAGCCCACGTTCGGAGTGCCGGTGGAGGAAATCCAGCTCGGCATCAAGAACGGCGTGCGCAAGATCAACGTCGATACCGATAACCGGCTGGCGATCACCGGCGCGATCCGCAAGGTGTTCATGGAGAAGCCGGAAGAGTTCGATCCGCGCAGCTACCTGAAACCGGCGCGCGAAGCCATGAAGAGAGTGGTTGCCGAGCGCATGACGCAATTCGGCCAGGCCGGCCACGCCAACGACTACGCTCCCATTCCGCTTGCGGACATGGCCGCGCGGTACGCCGGCGAGACGGTGAACGCGTAAGCTTTCGTTTTCAGATGACGGCCCCGCGCAGGTTGCGGGGCCGTTTTGTTTTTGGATGTAGGATAAATTGTGCGCAAAATCGTGATACCTTCCCTGTTTGCCGTGCTGCTTTCCGCAGCCCCGCTGGCTGCCGCCGATTACCTGGTCTACGCCGGGACTTACACGCGTCCGGGCCCGAACGGAAGCAAGGGTATCTACGCTTACCGCTTCGAGACTCCGAGCGGCAAACTGACGCCGCTGGGCTTGGCGGCGGAGACGTCGAACCCGTCTTTTCTGATCGAGCATCCGAACCACAAATTCGTGTACGCGGTGGGGGAGGGCGGCAGGGGCACGGTGACCGCGTTTTCGGTGGAGCCGAAGACGGGCAAGCTGACGATGCTGAACCAGGTTTCCTCGGGCGGCAGCGGCCCGTGCCACCTCGCCATCGACCACACCGGCAAATGGATCGCGGTGGCCAACTACAACGACGGCGCATTCACCATGATCCCGGTGGACGCGGACGGCAAACTGGGAACTCCGCAGACGGAGAAGCACACCGGCTCGAGCGCGAATGCTTCGCGGCAGAGCGGCCCGCACGCGCACGACGTGGTCTTCACCCCCGACAACCGCTACCTGCTGCTGGCCGACCTGGGCCTCGATAAAATTTTCGTGTACCACTTCGACCCGCAGAAGGGCATCACGCCGAACGATCCGCCGTCGGGCAGCGTCGCGCCGGGCGCCGGCGTGCGCCACATGGCCTTCCACCCGAACGGCAAAATTCTGTACGCCATTGCGGAGTTGAACTCCACCATCACGGCGTTCAACTTCGATCAAGCCAAGGGCACGCTGATGGCGTTCCAGACTATTTCGACTCTGCCCGACGATTTCAAAGGTAACAACTCGACGGCGGAGATCCAGGTGAACAAAGCGGGGACGGTGCTGTACGGATCGAACCGCGGACATGACAGCATCGCGCTGTTCAACATCGACCCGCGCAGGTTCACCTTGTCCGCCGCGGGCCACGTGCCGACGCTCGGCAGGACGCCCAGGCACTTCACACTGGACCCGACCGGCGGCTACCTGTTCGTGGCCAACCAGGATTCGAGCACCATCGCGATGTTCAAAGTGCATCCGACCACGGGCCAGTTGATGCCGCACGGCGAAATCGTCAAGGACGCCCCCATGCCGGTCTGCGTGCTGTTCGTGCCGGAATAGCCTACCCCAGCGGGTCGGCGCCGTATTCGAGATTGCGGCCGCGGCGAACCAGGGTCGTACGGCCGGGATCGGAAGCGTCGTTCGCTACCCCGATTCGGCGCGTCATCGGAAGTTCTCGACCGGGTACGAGTCCGCCACCGTGGCCCGGCTCGCCGTCAGCAACTGTCGTTCCGGACCACCCGAAATCGGCCTGACGAGCAAGGGGTGGCGCATGCTGCACCGACCAGTCGGTGCCCGTCTGGGGTCAGGCGAACCGAGTTGGAGCCGTCCGCATTGGCAACCCACAATTCCATCGGACCCGAGCGCGTTGATGCAAACGCCACCCTGGTTCCGTCGGGCGAGTACTGCGGATTCCCATCCCAGAGCGTGGACGACATGAGTTCCCTCTGAACTTGCCGTCCCGCCACTGCCATAGGTCGTGGTGTGACGGGGATCCAGCGGGTGAGGGCGTCGCACGCGAACGGACGCCTCGGGAGAGAAGCGGATAACATCGAATGTCACCGGGTGCAGCCGCCTGCCCGGCCGGACCCTGATTGGGCTTACAGGGCGGCAACTGTTTCGGAACGCGCTGTGCGGAGGTCACTGGAAGTTCTCTACCAGATAGAGGTCGGCTCCGAACTCGACACTGCCGGCCAGGAGAATCGTACTGCCGTCGCGTGAGACTGTCATGACCAACTCGCCCTCGAACGGTCCTTTCGTCTGGTCGATCAGGCTGGTAGCGCCGCTATCAGGCTCGTACAACCGGACCTTCATGAATCCGTCCGCTTCTACACCGTTCGTATAGTATATGCCGCGTGGAGTGACTTCGAAACCACGGCCGCACACCGCTGGGAGGACTTGCCGTTCCGGACCGCCAGCGAGCGAGCGCACGAACAGCGGACCGCCACACGCCATATTGAGCTTTGAGTAGTAGAGGAGGCCATCGGCGGATTCCTGCGCCACGAAACCTCCAGCATCTGTCATTCGGACCGCTTCGCCTCCTTCAACTGGTATCCGGTAAACCTCGCGTCGCCCTGTGCGATCCGACGAGAAATAGATCCACCTGCCGTCAACTGAAAAGCTCGGGGTGGAGTCGTCGGACGGATGAGTAACTACAGGAAGGGACTGTCGTCCTTCCACGTCAATCACAATGACATCCCAACGCCCATTAGATGCCTGGGTGTCATAGACGATGCGGCTTCCATCGGGAGACCAGCGTGGCGAGCCGGTACCGCCGCGCGTGTTGGTCAGCTTTACAACGCCGGAGCCGTCAGTGTTGGCCACCCAAATCTCCGCCTTGCCGGAGCGGTCCGATGCGAACGCGACCTTCTCACCAGTGGGGGATAATCTCGGGCTTTGGTCCAGGAAGGTCGACGACATCGGATTCTTCAGCAACCGACCCTTGTCCAGTCTCCAGATCTCGGATCTTGGAACCCGCCGCGAAAAGGCTAGCCTGCTCGCACCGCGGGGAATCGCGGGCGTTCGGATCAGTGTTCCAGCAAGGCCGAGAACGCGCGGCGCGGCCGCTGCGCTCGCCGCGATCTCCCACAACATGGTTGGCGAATAGTTATCCATGACATACAAAAGGCGCCGCCCGTCCCTGGTCCAGTCAACTTCCCAAATCTTGCCGGATACCTCGGGCAGGTAACGCGGACGACCCCCACGCCTTACCAAGCCGAGCCTGCAAGTGTATTCACCGGAACACTGGGCGAAAGCTATTGTCTGCCCGTCGGGGCTGATGGCGGGTGATGCCACTGTCGCATCCGCCTCCTCCAAGAGAGCTGTTGTTTCGCCAGTCCTCGTATCGACGAAGGAAATTCCACCTTTCTCCGAGCCTCCGGGTTCGTGAGCGTAGGCGAGCATCTTACCGTCCGCCGACCAGGAGAGCTGACCCTTGGCCGGCTTCGATAGCAGGTGTTTCTCATTTCCCCCGGTCGGCGGAACCAGAAAGATCCCTTCGCTCCCGCGACGAAACGCGATGTAACTACCGTCCGGCGACCAGGCTGAGTAAGTGTCTGCCGCCGCGTCCGTGGTCAGGCGATGTGGGGCATCGAACGATCCCACTGCTTTGACGTAGATGTCGAAGTTATCTTGCTGCGGTCCGTTCCATGAGAAGGCGACCTGTGTTCCGTCGGGTGAGAAGGAAGGGTCTGTCTCGATGCCTTCGTAACTCGTAAGTGGGACCGGTTCGAGCGCCGGCGGCGCCATTTCCCGGCGCGACTGCCACAGCCAGATTCCCGTGGCGCAAGCAAGCAGCGCCAACACTCCGCCCATCCACGACCACCGATGTCGGGCTGGCGCTCTCGCCGGCGTGGCCACCGCAACCGTGCCGGGCGCGTCGGTGGACTCGACTTCTGCGATGAACCGGTACCCGCGTCGGGCCACCGTCTCAACATACCGCGGCGACTCCGCCGAATCGGAAAGCGCCTGACGCAGCCGGTTGATGGCGGCATTCAGCCCACGGTCGTAATCGACGAACGTCCCATCCGGCCAAAGCATCCTGACGAGGTCCTCACGCGACACCACCTCTCCCGGATGTTCCAACAGCGCTGCGAGAATCTTCTCCGGTTGTTGTTGGAGTCGTATCAGCGTCCCATGTTTGCGCAACTCCCCAGTGGAGACCTCGATTTCGAAAGGGCCGAATCGGCGCGTCATCGGAAGTTCTCTACCAGGTACAAGTCCGCCTGTGTAGTCCGGCTCGCCGCCAGCAAAATAGTCCGCATATCCGGGCTGACGGCGAGATGGACATAGCCGTAAAATGGCCCGTCGGCTCTCGCTACTTCACGCGACCCTCCCGTCGCCGGATCGAGCAGGCGGACGGCTACTCTGCCATCCCGGTCCGGACCCGAAGTGTAGAAGATGCCGCTCCTGGTGACGGCAAATCCTCGCCCACATACCGAATCGACAACCTGTCGTTCCGGACCACCCGAAATCTGCCTCACGAACAAGGGCGCGGTGCACGCGAGATTGGCCTTGGAATAGTATACTGATTCACCGTCCATCGACTCGAAGGCGACCCAACCGCCGGCATCGGTGAGGCGTACCGGATCGCCCCCTGCGGTTGGGACGCGGTATATTTCTTCGTTCCCACCGCGGTTGGAAGAAAAATAGATCCACCTGCCGTCATGGGAGAAACTGGGGACGTCTTCGTCTACCGGAGTGCGCGCCACTGTTTTCGCCTGCCCGCCAGCCGTGTCGCTGATCATGACGTCCCACGTTCCGTCCTGGTTCTGCGTGTCGTACACAAGCTGGCGCCCGTCTGGAGACCACCTCGGTGAACCAGACGATCGCGAGGTGGTCAGGCGAACCGAGCCGGAGCCGTCCGCGTTGGCAACCCACAATTCCATCGGACCCGAGCGCATCGACGCAAACGCCACCCTGCTTCCGTCGGGCGAATACTGCGGATTCCCTTCCGAAAACGTGGACGACATGGAGTTCCTGCTGAACTCACCGTCCCGCCACTGCCAGAGGTCGTGATCTGCCTTGAAGCTGGAATAGGAGAGCCGGTTTCCTCTTGAAAGCGCGGCGAATGCCGCCCCAGGTGCAGCAAACATCAGAGGCTGGGGGTTTCCGGAGCCGGGTACCCTGATCTCGAATAGCCTCAGCCCGCGCTCCAGCGCGTACACACTGAACACGATGCTCCTGCTGTCAGCGCTCCATGCCACCGCTTGAATCATGTCTGATCCTTGCCAGCGCAGCCGCGCGCCGCCCCGAGGATGAATCGCGTCATCAATCTCCATCACCCGAAGTCCACAGCCACCGGTTCCTGTACAAGATGCGAACGCAATCGACCTGCCGTCGGGCGCGAAGGCCGGGGCGCAATGACCTACCGCGCCCTCCGCACGGGTGAGCCTGCGAACCGCGCCGCCGCTCCGTACGTCGGCAAGAAAGATGCCGCCCGGTTCAACGCCCTGGGCATCTCGGGAGAAGGCAACGTATCGCCCGTCCATCGACCAGGACATCGGATTTGGGAATACCGGGGGCGCGACCAGCGGCTGCTCGGGACCACCGGTCGGTGCCACGAGCAGAATTCCCTGTCCGGCGCGATAGAACGCGATGTAACGGCCGTCGGGAGACCACGCCGGAAAGGTGTCGTCGGCCGGATCGGTGGTCAGGCGGAGCGGCGGATCGGACCCGATCACCTTCACGTAAATGTCGGTATTATCCTGTTTTGGGCCGTTCCATGAGAACGCGACCTGAGTCCCGTCCGGTGAAAAAGAGGGATAGTTCTCGACTCCCTCGTAGCTGGTGAGCGGGACCGGTTGACGGGCGGTGTTTTCCGTTTCCGGGTTGGGTCGAAGCCACAACCATGCTCCGGTAACGACGACCAAAAGACCCCCGACAGCCGCCATCCACTTTCGTACGCCTGGCGCTCGCGCCTGCACCGCTGATTCAGGCTGATCCACCGGCGTTTCGACTGCGGCGATGAAGCGATAGCCGCGTCGCGCCACTGTCTCGACATACCGCGGCGACTCGGCCGAATCGGAGAGGGCCTGCCGCAGGCGGTTGACTGCGGCGTTGAGCCCCCGATCAAAATCGACGAAGGTCCCGTCCGGCCAAAGCAGCTTGACCAGCTCCTCGCGTGATACCACCTCTCCGTGGTGCTCGAGGAGCACGCGAAGGATTCTTGCCGGCTGCTCCTGAAGCCGCACTGGAGTTCCGTGCTTGCGGAGTTCACCCGAGGTCACGTCCGCTTCGAAAGGGCCGAACCGAACCGGTTTTCCGCGTGACATCGCGCCCCTCAACGTGGATTTAGTGTATCACCGCAGTGCGTACCCATCGATTTTTCAACGGGTTTCCGCGTGAGGCACGGGTTGCGAACCCGTTGCGCACAAAGCATGGAGACACGCCCGGCGAGTTCCTAACTTCGGCTTACCGCGCAGAGACAAGCGCCGGAGAAGAGCCGATGAAAAAATCTTTCCTGCTCACCTGTTTTGCAGCGAACCTCGCCGCTCAAACACTCGATGTTCATGTCTACGATTGGGCGACTGTGCCTGCCCCCACGCTGGATCAAACCGCCGGTGAATTGGTACGCATCTTCAGGGTGAGCGGGATCCAGATTCGATGGATCGTCGAACCACCCGATTCCCCGGAGGCGCATCAGGCGATGCTGGTGAATCCGCCATTTCCGGGGCGAGAGCGCGAAGTTGCCTGCGCCGCCCGCCGCGACATCGCCCTGTCGATTCTGTTGGACTCGTCCGCCAAACTCAAGCCCGGCATTCTCGGATACGCCGAGCCGCTGGCTCCCGCCGGCGTCAACGCCACCGTCTACTATGCCCGAATCGCGGACGCGGCAGAGAACAGCGGCAGCCAGATCGGCGTGTTTCTGGCCCACGCCATCTCCCACGAGATAGGCCACGTGCTGTTGCGAACCGCGGCGCATCGCAAAGGGGGAATCATGTCAGGGGGGTGGAACGCGGTACAGTTCCGAATGATCCGGAACTCGGGCCTGTTCTTCGGCGACTCGGACGCCCGGCTGATGCGGGCGGCGATTGATGGAGAGGGCTGCCCGCAGCCAACGCGGGAGCCGGGACTGCCTTCGATAGCCCGGAGATAAGCATCACGCGGGTCCAGTTCGAGTACCACCGCGGCGGAACACGAAAGCCACGGCGGGCGGCGTTATTAGCCCGTTCTCTGCTCGACACGCGATACACGCCATTGTTCGACTCCCACTGGCTTCCGCCAACTGTTTAGCCCGTTTTTCAGCAAAAGCCGCCGGAGAACGTATCGCGCAGCGGTGACGAAGCATGATGAGCAGGCTACTCGAGCGGGTCGGCGCCGATGGTTCCGACCAGTTCGTGGAGGTAGGCGTCGGAGCGGACGCGGTTGTGTTCGCGGCGGGCGGCGGCGGCGCGCGCTTCGAGGTCCATGGTTTTGGGCGCGGTCATTCCTGTCGAGCGGAAGGCGGCGAGCGAACGCAGGTGACGGTCCCAGAGGGCGGCCTCGCGGGACTGGCGGGCGCGGAGGCGTTCGGTGTACCAGTCGCTGGCGAGGACGGCTTCGCGGGTGAACTGGGCGCGCAATCGCGGGTCTTCGACCGTCATGTCCTCGTAATGGCCGTGCGCCATGATGTGCAGCAGCATGCGAAGCGGGGGACAGGCCTGCTCCACGCTGCCGTCGTCGAAATAGCACATGGCGACGCGCTTCTGAGTCTCCACGATGGCATTCACGCCCTCGGCGAAAATGGCCAGGTCCTGGCGTTCGGGGCGCAGCATCTCTTCGGAAAACACGGCGTCGGGGGTTTCGAAAAGGCGGCCCAGGAAGGCGTCGGCGAAACGCGCGGTGATGCGGTAGCCGAGACGGCTGGCGAGCACGGTCCGTCCTTCGAATTCGAAATCGTCGACCTTTTCGAGGAAGCCGTTATCGATCAGGAAACGGGGATCGCGCTCCTCGACGCGCATGCGGCACCAGATCTCGGGCACCAGCATGCTGATGTCGTGATCCACGCGGTAGCGCGGCCCGATGTAACCCGCCGAAGTGGTGAACGCCGGGTAGCGGGTGACCATCATCGAGACCATCGCGTTGTTGAGGTCGATGACCGGCGAAAGCGCGTTGAACGGGCCCTTGGTGAGCGCGCCCTCGCTGCCGAAGCCGGTGGTGGAGGGCGATTTTCCGGTCAGGCTGGAGATGAACTCCATGAACAGCTCGGGCAGTTCCTGGTAGTGGATGGGGCTGTAGACGGCCAGCGGCGCGATGCCCTGTTTGAGGTCGGGCGGATTGTTGCGGCGTCCCGGCAGCACGGCGTTGACCGGGAATGAACACGGGCTGGCCGGGCGGGATATCGCGGTCGAGGCGCGCGGAAATTTCGGCGAGGTACGTTTCGCGCGGCGCCACCAGGTCCGGCCGCCGCTGGAGATAGCGGGGATTCTTCGACGGCTTGCCGTCCACCAGGCGCGGATGCGCGGAAGACACGATGTACTCGCCTTCGCCGGACTCGACGAAGTCGGCGCAGCAGGCGCCTTCATGGGCGGCGTGAAGCGGTCGAATTCCACGACGTGATCGACCAGCTCGCGCGCCTGGGCGCGGGTCGAGCGGTTCGAAGTTGGAGAGGAAGGTATCGGGGCTGGCGATGTCGGCTTCGGCCTGCTTGTCGAAGCCGCGGATGGATGGCGTCGTCGGGACGCTGGAAGAGCATGGACTCGCAGTTGGCCACCAGCTTCACGCTGGGATTGCGGTAGCGGTCGTCGAGGTCGGGGATGGCTTCGCGCGGCAGCACCACGGATGCGGTGATGTCGTCTTCCACCTGCACTTTGTCGGCGGGATGGAAATCGGGGCGCAGCTTGTAAATGCGCCAGGAGCCGTCGGGATCGTAGCCGACGCGCAGGTAGTTGCCGACCAGTTTCTGGCCGTCGAACTTGAGCTCGTGCCCGAGGAAGCCGTTGATGCGGTCCACGGTGAAATGCTCGCGCCAGTTGTCGCCCCATTCGGGACGGTAGTAGCGCTTGACGGTGAACACGAGCTGGCGGATGATCTGCGGGAGGGAGCGCAGCCACTCGTTGTATTCATCGGTGTATTCGGGCGATGGGGTCAGCAGCTTGATGACGGAGCCCAGCGAGCGCTCCTGGCTGAGGATGGGGCGACGCGCGCGGTGGTCGGGCTGGCGGCGGCGATGGACCTGGGAGAAATCGCTGCTTGAGGATCTCGGCCACCTGCTCCATGTCGCTGTGATAGTCGCGGACGAAGACGGGCCCCTTCAGCAGCACGTCGGCGATGGACTTGGAGATTTCACTTTTGCCGCCGCCCGAAACGGTGCAGGGCTTGTGGCAGAGCGTGCCTGCCGAGCGGGTGCCCACCAGCCGCCAGGCGGTGCCCATGGCCTGCTTCTCCAGCCGCACGCGGTAGCCGGAGGGCAGCACGTAGGTCTCGCCCGCGCGCAGGGTGAACTGCTGTGCGCGCGCCGTTGCGCTCCCAGGAAATGGTGCCCTTGCGAACGCTGAACTCGGCGTCTTCGGGGATGTATACGATGGTCGGGAAAGCGGCGGTCCACGGCGTAGCCTTCGGGGCGCACGTCCACCAGCGTCGCCGAGCAGCGCCATGGCCTCGTCGAACGTGGTGGACCTGAAGCGGCACGCGCGGTCGGCGACGAAATCCTGGCCCAGCACGTAGGTGGGGAACGCGATGGCGCCGCCGGCGTGCTCCTCCTCGCACAGGCCGTAGAGGTTGGCGGCGAAACTGATCTGCGTCTTCACTTCCTTCTTGCAATAGCCGAAGTAGTTGTCGGCGATGATGGTGACCATCACGCCGCGACGTCGCGGCACGTGATCTTGAAGGCGCTGCCGTCGTTGTAGAGTTCGTCCTCGGATTTCCCAGCACATGCCGTCGCGGCGCTGGCGTTCGGTGGCGTCGTCGAAGTGCGGCAGGCCGAGGTCCTTCTTCGCAGCGCGGCAAGGTGCGGCGCCAGGATGACGCAGCCGGTGTGGCCGGTCCAGTGGAGCACGTCCAGCGCGGCGTCGTTTTCCGGCAGGTACGGGTCGCCGCCGTTGCCGAAAATGCTTTCGACGAAATCGAGGTTGCTGACCAGGGTTCCGGGGGCGAAGAAGCGGATCTCCATGGTCTGCGCGGGAGTCGGTGCCGGAGGCAGGGCGACCAGCGGGCGCAGCAGCAGCGAGACGAAGAGGCGCGCGGGCTCGGCTGTCGTTCACGGTGTAGGGCAGCGTGCAGCACGTCGGCGGGCGGGTGCAGCGCGGCGCGCAGCAGGGCGGCGAAGACGGCTTGCGGCACGGCGACCTTGTCGGCGGGAATCGGGAGTCCGCCTTCGGACGATATGGAAGACGCCCTGCGTGGTGCGGCGGTCGCTGAGCGGATTGTGGAGCACGCCCTGCGCCACGCGGTAGGAGTTGACGTAGGGGGACGAATAGCTCTGCGCGCCCGGCGGGAACGAGAGGGCGCGGGCCAGGCCGGGCAGGTCCATGCTGAAGGTGGCGGCGGGAAGGCGGGGCACTCCTTCGGGGCAGACCGCGGCCAGGTGGGTATCGAGATACACCTGAATACGCATGTCCACGGGGCAGAGGGGATGGCCGAGAAGCTGGTCCTTCTGGTGAATATTGCGAAGCAGCGGGCCGGCCAGCTCGAGGAAGTACGAATCGGGTCCGGTGGCGGCTACCGGCACGCCCAGGGCGGTCAGCTTGAGACTGATATAACGTTCGAGTTCTTGCTGGGTATCCATAGGTGGAGGGTGAGCCGCGGCACGGCGATCTCTCCTTTCAGCTTAGCGCGGGGGAGGGCCGTCGATGCCCAGTACATTATTCACCCATTTTGTTTGGGCGGCAATGGGTGTATTCTGGAGAGTCAAGAGGAGGCGGGGCATCGTCAAGTTCTGCGTGCTGGCCAGCGGGAGTTCGGGGAACGCCGCGCTGCTGGCGACGGAAAATACGCGCATTCTGATCGACGCCGGTCTGAGCCTGCGGGAGCTGGGCAAACGGCTGGCGGCAGCGGGCGAGGATGTGGAGCGCCTGGACGCGATTTTGATCACCCACGAGCATACCGACCACGTGGCCGGGTTGCCGGTGATGGCGCGCAGCCGCAAGGTGCGGGCGGCGATCTATATGACGTGGCTGACGGCGCCGGCCATCGACTGGGGCACGGCCGTTCCGCGGCTCGAGACTTTTCAGGCGGGCGCATCGTTCCAGGTGGGCGACATCGAAGTGCAGAGCTTCTCGGTGCCGCACGATGCCATAGACCCGGTGGGCTTCACCTTCGAAGCCGAAGGTATCCGTGTGGGCGTGGCGACCGACCTGGGGTACATTCCGGAATCCATCAAGTACCACCTGCGCCGCACGGACCTCCTGCTGCTGGAGGCCAACCACGATCTGGATATGCTGAAAGTGGGGCCGTACCCGTGGAGCGTGAAGCAGCGCGTGATGAGCAGGGTGGGGCACCTTTCGAATTTAGGAATGTCGGACTACCTGATGCAGGATTTCGATCGCACGACGTCGAACCTGGTGCTGGGCCACTTGAGCGAGCAGAACAACCATCCGGAGATCGTGCGGACGATCGCGCAGCAGGCCCTGGAAGAGCGGGGGCTGGGGGCGCGGCTGAGCATCGCCGGGCAGCACAGCCCGTCGGAAATTTTTCACTACTGAACACCCATGATTCCTCGATATACCCGCGCCCCGATGGGCCGGATCTGGAGCGACCAGAACCGGTTCGCGCAGTGGCTGGAAGTGGAGCTTGCCGCGTCGGAAGCGCTCGCCGAATTGGGAACAGTGCCGCGGGAAGCGGCCGAACTGCTGCGCGCGCACGCCGGCTTCGACGTGGCGCGCATTCACGAAATCGAAAACGAAGTGAAGCACGACGTGATCGCCTTCACCACGGCGGTGGCGGAGACGATGGCGAAGGCGGGGCACGCCGACGTTTCGCGCTGGCTGCACTACGGGCTGACGTCGAACGACGTGGTGGACACGGCGCAGGCGCTGCTGCTGCGGCAGGCGGGCGCGCTGGTGGTGGAGGGGATCGGGAAGCTGCGGGCGGTGCTGGAGCGGCGCGCGCTCGAGTTCCGGCGCACGGTGCAGATCGGACGGACGCACGGGGTGCATGCCGAGCCGATCACCTTCGGGCTGAAGCTGGCGATCTGGTACGAAGAGGCGGGCCGCAATCTAGAGCGCGTGCGCGCGGCGGCCGAAGATTTGCGCGTGGGCAAGATATCGGGCGCGGTGGGGACGTTCGGGCATATCGGGCCGGAGGCGGAAGAGATCATCCTGGCGCGGCTCGATCTGAAGCCGGCGAAGGTGGCCTCGCAGGTGATCCAGCGCGACCGGCACGCGGCCTTCGTGGCGGCGCTGGCGCTGGCCACGGCGTTGTGCGAAAAGATCGCGCTCGAAGTGCGCCACTTGCAGCGGACCGAGGTGCGGGAGGCGGAGGAATATTTCGCGCGCGGGCAGAAGGGCAGTTCGGCCATGCCGCACAAGCGCAACCCGGTGACCTGCGAACAGATCTGCGGCTTGGCGCGGGTGGTGCGGAGCAACGTGCAGGCGGCGTTCGAGAACGTCGCTTTGTGGCACGAGCGGGACATTTCGCACTCGTCGGTGGAGAGGGTGATTTTGCCGGATTCTACGATTCTGGCGGACTATCTGCTGGACAAGACGACGAAGCTGGTGGACAGGCTGCTGGTGTATCCGGAGCGGATGAAGCGGAACCTGGAGATGACGCGCGGGCTGGTGTTTTCGGGCCAGGTGCTGCTGGATCTGGCGGCGGCGGGGATGTTGCGGGAGGACGCCTACCGGGTGGTGCAGGCGCATGCCATGAAGGCGTGGGAGGAAGAGGGCGATTTCCGCGCCGCGATTGAAGCCGACCCGGAAATCGGGAAATTTCTCAACGCGCGGCAGATCGGCGAAGCGTTCTCGCTGGAACGGCAGCTTCGCAACGTGGACAAGATTTTCGCGCGCGTGTTCGGGACGGCGGCTGTTCGAGACGGTTCTTCGGCTTAGTGGTCGTTGCGGCGGCCGGGGCAATCGGACTTTTCGCCGTGCGTATCCGGCCGCCAGTGAATCGAGCGGCATCTTCATTGCGCATTGGAATAGCTGGATGGCGTTACTCTTACGCTATCGATTCGATGACTCGCTCTCTGAAACCCGATGGGACGGCGATGACCGCTATCCGCACTCCAAAGGATGTGATGGGTTCGAACCCAAGGTCTCCCCGCCGGCCCCATCTACAGGAGTGGCAGCCGTTCAGCCGTTGACGGGCTTACAGGAAGCTCAGTTCCACCGGACATGCAACGCTTCGTGGCCACGAAGAAGAGCTTTGTTGAGAAGGACCGCGGTGGGCGGCTCCTTCCGTTTAAGACTGTAGCAGACGAAGCAAGGGCCGGCGGGGGGCTGGGCGTGTAAGTAGTTCAAAACTGGACGCAAAAAAAGTTGGATTTAATGAACTGGCAGACACTCGCTGGTCAAGTCGAAGTGGAGCACTTCCGAGCTGAATCGCCGGGCGCGTTTTTATGAACTCACGCGCACCGGCCGGCAGAAACTGACCATCGAAACCGGGAAGTGGGAACGGATGGTGCGGGCGATCGGATCGATTCTGCGACATCGGGAAGGGGAGGAAGTCTGACATGTTCCGGCGCCGGCGCAAGCGCCTGGATGAAGAAGTGCAGTTTCATCTGGCGGAGGAAACGGCAGACAACATCGCCCGCGGCATGGACCCGGCGAGGGCGCGAAATACCGCATTGCGAACCTTCGGCAACGTGGAGAATGCGAAGGAAAAGGCCCGCGACCTCGATCCTTTGTACTGGCTGGACACACTGTGGCAGGATACCTGTTTCGCGTTGCGGCTGGCCGCTCGGAACCGATGGATCAGCGCAACCATCGTTGCCACATTAACGATCGGCATCACGCTCAATGTCAGCGTGTTCAGCCTGCTGAAGCGGCTCCTGCTGCGCCCCTGGGTGCAGAGCGAACCGGAAACGTTCGTCAGCGTGATTCCGCACTTCACTGGAAATTACGGCCTTCGATTTTCCGACTACGCGTCCATGCCACAGCCCGACTACGTGCATTACCGCGATTCGGCGAAGTCGCTTCAATCGCTCGCCGCCTACCGGACCGTTCCGGTCACCCCGAGCGGCGAAGAATCCGGAACGATTCGAGGAGGGCTGATCTCGTGCAACCTGTTCGATGTTATCCGGCCGGGCAGGCCGATTGTTGGCCGCTACCTGACGCCGGATGAATGCACGGCGCCGACCGGGCTACTCGTTGAGCCAGGTGCAACAGGAACTGACGATCCTTGCCCACCGCGCAGATGAACAAGTGCCGGGACGCGTGACGTCGCTCGTCGGAACCGACGGATCGCTGGTTCGCGACCCGGAGATCGGCGCCAGAGCGCCCGTCATATTTGCCGTGACCCTGGGCACCGTCACGCTGCTACTTCTGCTTGCGTGAATCCGACCACACTGCTGCTGTCGCGTTCGGCGGCACGTCAGCGGGAGGTTGCGGTGAGGCCGCTCGGGGCCGGACGGTTCCGATTAATGCGCCAGCTACTGACGGAAAGCCTGGTACTGAGCGGACTCGCTGCCGCCTTGAGCTTTCCGATCGCGCAACGCGCCGCCACGGCCTTGTGGGCTTCCCTCATGTCTCGACCGGCGCCGTTTGACCTGGCCCCGGACTGGCGGGTGCTGCTGTACTGCCTGGGAATTGCCGCAGCCGTGGGTGCGATCGCTGGTTTGTCCCCTGCCCTGGAAACGCTTCGCCCGCGAGTTTCCGAGGTACTGAAGGGGACGGGTACCGCTTTGACGCCGGGAAAGCGAGCGTCCCGGCTGCGGAGTACGCTGGTTGCCGTGCAGATCGCGCTGAGCTTGCTCCTGCTGGTGCAGGTCAGCCTGTTTACCGAGGCACAGAGGGGCTTCTTCTCCTACGACCCGGGATTTGAGACAAGGCAGGTCCTGAGCGTCACACTGGATTCGGTATCGTCGGGCTTCAATCCTCCCGCGTCGTTCTACCAAGACTTGAAGACGTGCGTGAACGCGCTACCGGGCATCGTGCGGACCAGCTATGCGTCTCCTGCGCCGTGGTCCGGCCGCAATTCGGCGGGTATCCGCGCGATTGACGGCAGGCCAGTGCCGGAGACGCATGATTACCGGCAAGATCCCGCGAGCCGGAGGGTTTCGCCTGAATACTTCGCCGCTCTCCACATACCGCTGACTCGCGGCCGCTCCTTCACCGGCGGCGACGTGCCGGAGGCCAGGCAAGTAATACCGGTGGTCATCTCGGAGACGATGGCGCGCCGCTATTGGCCGGGGCAGAATCCGGTGGGGCATCACTTTTCGATTTCAAGCCTCCACGAAGTCATCGGCGTGTGCCGCGATGTGCAGAGCGTTCGCGCCATGCTGGTCCGCGTCGCGGGCGACCGGCAAGCGGCGGGGGTTGCGGTGCGCGGTATTTTGCGGCAGCTCGATCCCCAAATGGGAGCGGGGGCTGTCACGCTGGCCTCGATTATCGAGGGTCAGGGGGAGAGCCTCAAGCCGGTGACGATTCTCGGCTTGGTTGCCGGAGGCCTTGCGCTGCTGTTGTCGCTCTCAGGTGTGTATGCGGTGGTCTCGTTCTCGGTAAGCCAGCGGATTCGTGAAATCGGGATCCGTATGGCGCTGGGGGCGGAGCGGACAAGCGTTGTTTTCCTGGTCATGCGATCCGCCGCCATGCCCGTGATGGGAGGACTGGCAGCCGGAACCGGTTTCTCTCTTGCGGTGTCGGGCCTGATGGGTTCGATTCTGTTGGGGGTGAGCCCGCGCGCGCGCCGGGCGGCCGCTCTCGACCCGCTCTCCTGGGCTGCGATACGAGTAAGAATGCATGGGCCATCCGGGCGGGCGTCCCGGGCACCGTCGATGTCGATGGTATCGAATTGCGGCTCTGCATTTCGCCGTCAGCGAGAATCAGGCGTAGCAGCGGATTTCGAAGATGCGGGCGAGGGCGTCTCCGTTGGTGGCGGTTATGTCTATTCGCAGGGCGTCGGTTTCGATGGCGGCAAAGCGGCGGCGGTTGAGGCGCTGGTAATTGCCGGCGACGCTGGCGAGTTCTTTCCAGCCGCCTTCCGCGCGGAATGAGAGACGGTAGTCACGGACGGTTTCCGGTTGCGGGGCGCGGAGCACAGTTTGGTTGGTGCTGTCGCTGGCGGAGAGGGTCAACTGGCGCTGGAAGCCGGAATCGAAGGTGAGCTGCACTTCAGAAATGCGGCGGGGGCGGTCCCAACGCAGTTCGACCCATGCGCCGTCGGGTCCGAGGCGGGTGTTCCACTGGTGGACCTCGCCGGTTTCGGGGATGTCGCGAACGTGGCCGTCGAGGAGGATGGCGGCATTGCCTCGGGAGGCGGTGGCTTGGGCTTGCCTGGCCAGGTCGGATGGGTCGGAGTTGGGGAGGTCGCGAATGGTCTGGTCGTCGCGGAGGAGGGCCTGTTGCAATTCGCCGATCCTGTCCTGGCCGAGGCGGCGCGGGGCGATTCCGGCAGCGGCGCAGAGGGCCGCGGCGGTGCCCACCGCCTGCCCGATCACGGCGCAGGTGGCCATCACGCGCGTGGAAGTGAAGGCCGCGTGGGTGGCGCTGATGTTGCGGCCGGCCATCATCAGGTTGCCGATATTCCGGCTGTAGAGGGAGCGGAACGGAATGTGGAAGACGCGGTCGCTGCGCAGGACGCGGTTGGGCGGCAGGTCGGGGCGGTCGAAACCTCCGGGCGGGTGGTCGTCCATGGGCCAGCCGCCGATGGCGACGGCGTCGGGGAAGGCGCCGCGCAGCAGGTCGTGCTCGGTGAGGATATGGTCGCCCACGAGGCGGCGGCTGCCGCGCTTTCCGGGCATGGCGCCGATCCAATCGAGGGCCCAGCGCTCGCTGGACGGATGATTGCCGGAGTTCTTGATGTAGTCCCAGACGCCGAACACGATGGAGAGCAGCTCGAAACGAATGCGTTCGTTGTCCCGGACGATATTGATGTTGCCGCCCCATTCGACCCACCAATAGCCGTATTCCCAACTGGAAATCTGGCGGAAGCGCAGCGCCTCTTTGGTGACCTTGCGGGCCCACAGCGGCGCACGGAACGGCATGGGGCGGTCGTGCAGCCGGGAGGTGAAGAGAATGCTGCTGCCGAGGGTTTCGAGATCGGCCTTTTCGGGCGCGAGCGATTCGTTGAATTCGGCGCGCGCTTCCCTGCCCTCGCGCATGTCGGCGCCGGCTTCGAGGCCGAGGCGCGAATCGCCGGTGCAATCGATGAAGATTTTGGCGCGCACGCGGTAGAGGTGCTCGCTCTTATCGCAGCGCACCATGGCCTCGCGGATGGCGCCCTGCTCGACCTTCGCGGAGTAGAGGACGCTTTCGAGAAGCAGCGTGATGTCAGGTTCGCTGACAACCTTGTCATAGAGGCCGAGGTCCCACATTTCGAAACAGCGCTGGGGGTTGCGCACGGCATCCTCGAGGCGGATCTCCTCGATGAGGCCGCTTTCGCGCCAGCCCTTGCGGCCGGTGTGGCAATCGGCGCCGACCACGTGCATTTTGACTTCGCTGGAGGAGTTGCCGCCGAGGCGGGAACGGTCTTGCACGAGGACGACTTTTGCGCCGTGGCGGGCGGCCGCGATGGCTGCGCAGACGCCGGCGAGACCGCCGCCGGCAACGAGGACGTCGGTTTCAAGTTCCACGAAGCGCATGTGCGGTTCGGCGCCCGCGAGGCCGAGCGGCGCGTTTGCCGGCGCCACGCGTTCGAAGTCCCTGCGCGAGGGCGCGGCGGGCGGAAGCTGGTCGGCGAGAACGACCAGCGAGTAGCCGCCAACGCCGAGGCCCGTCAGGAATTCGCGTCGGTGCATGGGCCACACTTAGCACAAGGGCAGCCGCATTTCCAGGATGCGTGGGGGGTGCGGGCCGCGATGTGCGGGATGCGAGCGTTGGGGACGGCAGGCAAGTGGCAGAAATCGAAAGGGACGCATACTAATGTGCGCGGCTCGGCAGATTAACCTAACTTTCGCACTTCGAGGGTTTTGGCAGAGCTAAGTTGTGCAGAATCAGCAAAGCGTTTGGCTAGGTCTTCACTACAAAGAAGGGTGGGGCCGGCGCGTTTTTTGGCGGGATTTGGGATGCCTTGATCCGCGGCGGTGGCTGAGGCGGAAGCGTGATCCGAATTTGGTTCAGTAAGGCTTGCACGTCCGGCTCCGGCTGGGTATGACGCGGCATCACCAGCTGACGACCGTCCACCAGTGGAATCCAGACCTCCACCATCTGAATGGTCGCCAGCTTTTCGAACACGGCCGCCGGTGTCAGTCCCGGCGCGTGCATCATCAGCCGTTGCTTCAGAGTGACCTGCAGACTGTACGCCAGAAACGCAATCAGAATGTGCGCGTCGGCCCGACGTTCCAGTTGATGACCGATGGGCCGGATGCTCAGTTCGCTTTTTACCGAGCGGAACACGCTCTCGATTTGCGTCAGTTGTACGTAGCGCGTCCACAACACCGCTGGATCTTCGCCGGTGAGGTTGCTGCGCAACAGATAGTGGCCGTCGCGTTGTTCCGCAGCCTTCAACTTGACCTTGTCCACCTCAAAGGAGAAAGTCTCGCGAGTAACCGCTTGGTCCGCTGACGGCATCTGAATCTTCACGAACCCGAAGGCCCGGCCGGCTTCTTTCTTGGCGGCCCCGACGCGCAACAGCAGTTGATCGCGCTTCGGCAGACTCTTGCGCATCGCCCGCAACTTGCGCACCAAGCGGACCAGTCGCTTGCGCCGCATAGCGTTCTCCTTGGCCTGCCGCCCACCGCTTTTGGCCAGCACGTAGAGTTCGCCCTCGTGCTCATACAGCTTCACTTCCACCGAGTCGCGGACCTTTTGCCACGGCAGATCCAGCCATTTCTTTTCATGCTGGTTAATCTTGCTCTTGGGTGTGCCCACCAGATAGAACGTCTGCCGTTGGGGATCACGCATGTCTTTCAGAATGGCTTCGGTAGGAACGCCACGATCCATCACCCACACCCGCCGCGCTTTGCCGTAAGTCTCCTCGATCTTCTTCAGAAAACCTGGCAGTGTGGTGCGATCCGATGTGTTGCCCTTCATCACTTCATAGGCCAGGGGAAGCCCATCGGTCGTCACCACCAAGGCGATCACTAATTGCAGACAATCCGGTCTCTTGTCCCGGCTGTACCCGCGCTTGGCTTTTGGGTTCTGTTCCATCTCGCCTTCGAAGTACGTACTGGTCAAATCGTAGAGCAGCACCTCGAAATCGGACTGGAACAAATCAGCCCACTTCTGCTTCAGCCAGACAAATAACTCCTGTTTGTGTGGCAGTACCCGATCCAGACAGCGATACAGCCGATCCTTGGCGGCCACGGCGAAGTCCGTTTCCAATAGCTCGTCCATCGCCGTATCGACGTACCACTGCCGGTGCAGGCTGTAATCACTGCCCGGGTCGAGCAGGCAATTCACTACCTGTAACTGCAACACCTTCTCCCAACTCACCGCCTCGCGCGCTTCCGGCAAGCGCTCCCGCCAAAACTCATCCAGCCCGAGTTGTTGCCATAACTCACACCCCAGCCAGCAAGCGCCGTAGCTGCGCGGTCTCCGCAATTCCAGGCCGCTCAACTTCACCTGGGTGCTGTCCAACGCATCGGCTGGCACTTCCCGGTCCTCCGGGAACAAGCTCATGGTTCGGTAGTCTTGCTCGTCTTCGTCGAACACCTGCAACGTGTGCCGCCAGGCGGCTTGCTGCTGGTCGTTGATCTCTCCCAAATACAATACGGTCCGCTGCACGATCCGCGAGCCCGCTACCCGCCGATTCTCCACGATGCTGAAGTAGCGGTGAATCTTGCCGTCCTTCTTTCGCGGAGTGCTTCGCAGAAACATGAGAAGCAGCAGAATGCCAGAAGTCCAGTCGAAAGAAAAGAGGGTAGGTCTTCACTCAGGCCATTTCGGGCCTTTTTAGCATGGTGGTTGTTGCAGGCAAAGCAAATATAGTTCGGCTGAGTCGGAAAAACTCCGCGAAGTGCGAAAGTCAGGTTAGTGGCAGAAAATCGAAACAGATGCTTACTGACGTGCGCGGCTCGCAGACCAGTGGCAGAATCCGGTTGTTCGCGATCGAAGGCCATCGGAGCGGCGTGTAGGCGGCACGCTGGGCGCAGCGCTGCGCCATCGGATCAAGGCGCGACTGGCAGCCAGACGCTGCTGGCCATATCCGCAGACCGGTACACCGACTGCGTGGCTTTCACATAATCGGCCGGCCTGGCAAAGAAGATATTCGGGACGAACGTTTGCGGATTGCGGTCGTACAGCGGGAACCAGGTCGATTGTATCTGGACCATGATGCGATGACCCGGCAGAAACACATGATTGGTGGTGGGTAATACGAACCGGTACCGCTGCGGTTTCCCGGCCGGAATCGCCGAGGGGACTTCGAAGCTGTCGCGGTATCGTCCGCGGAAGATATCCATCGCCACCGCCAACTCGTAGCCGCCCATCTCCGGCTGGCTTGGAACTTCGTCCGGATACACGTCGATGAGCTTCATCACCCAATCCGCATCGGTGCCGGTTGTCGCCGCGAAAAGGTCGGCCACGGGGGCGCCGCTGATTCGCACCGGCTCGGTGAGCACCGGGGTTGCGTACGTCAGCACGTCGGGCCGGTCCTCCACGGACCGTTGATCGGCGAGCAGCCAGGTCCGCCAACGCTCGCTGTCGCGGAAACGCACGGGGCGCGGCAAATAGGGCACGGGTTTTGCCGGATCGGAGACGTAGGAATCGGCGGCGGCCCCGTTCTCCGCCGGCTTGTCGAATGAAAGAGTGAATCCCGACTGCAAGTACAGCGGCTTCATGGGCGCCGCGCACCCCTCGTCGCACGCCAGAGGCCAGGCCGGCAGCCGGTCCCAATGATTCTCGCCCGTGTTATAGATCAGGACTTTCGGTGTGTCGGCCTTGGGCGCGCCGCTCTTCAGGTACCGATCGAAGAACGGCCGCAGCACATCCTGCCGGAACTGGGCGGTGGTATCGCCATCCCAGCGCAGAGGCCCCAGGGAGTAACCTTCCGCGTTGACCTGGCTATGCCGCCAAGGTCCCATCACCAGGTAATTGTGGTCAACCTGTCCGGCCTTCTTCAGCGCCAGATAGCAGTGGATGGCGCCCCACATGTCCTCCTGGTCCCAAAGCCCTTGCAGCCACATGGTCGGAACCGCCGCGGGCCGCTGGGCGACGAGCCGGTCGAGCGCCTGGCCCTGCCAGAACGCGTCGTAGGCTGGATGTTCCGTGACTTTCTGGTTCCACGGCAACTGTTCCAGTCCGTGCTGCCGGGCAAATTCGCCGGCCGACCCGGCGCGACGAAACGCGTCGTAGTCGTCATACATGCCGCGCACGATTTGGCCGCCTTCGCCGCGCTTCGTCGTCTGCCCCACAAAGTAGTCGAAATTTGTCTGCCGGAAGGCGCCGTAGTGGAACCAGTCGTCGCCCATCCACCCGTCGACCATGGGACTCTCGGGCACCGCGACCTTCAATGCCGGATGCGGTTCGAGCAGCGCCATCACGACCGTGAAGCCCTCATACGAAGATCCGATCATACCCACGCGCCCGTTCGACTCGGGCACATTCTTCACCAGCCAATCGATGGTGTCCCAGGCGTCGGTTGCGTGATCGGTGCCGGTCTGGTTCAGCGGCCCGCGCACCGGTTTCGTCATCACGTACTCGCCCTCGGAGCCGTACTTGCCGCGCACGTCCTGATACACGCGAATGTAGCCGCCCTTCACAAACACCTCGTCGCTGAGAGGCAGCGCCGCGAGCATGTGCGGGCTCTCGCTCCGCGAAGCGCGTCTGGATGCGTTGTACGGCGTTCGCGTCAGCACCATGGGCGCATCCTTCGCCGACTTGGGTACGACGATGACGGTGTGCAGCCGGACGCCGTCCCGCATTGGGATCATCACCTCGCGCTTGACATAGTCGTAGCTCGTCTGAGGAATGGTGAACGTCTTCGGAATATCGCCGCCTGGCTGTGCTTGTGCGGCGATGGCGCTGAGGAGGGCGAGCAGGACGGCATTCGTACGGAACAGTCGCATTCCACGATTCTAGCGGACGGGCGCGATCACTCTGACGGTCGTGGCTCGGAACAGGCGTCAGCGAGAGCAGTAACTACCCGTTTTCGACACGCGCTTTGATATCGGAGTACGCGGCATGGATGAGAGTGCGGAGCGCCGGCGCGTTGGGGGCGGTTCCCGGTCTCAGCTTCACATGGCGCATGAACTTGCCGGCGCCTTGCAACAGGCGGGCCGGATCCGGCAGCGTTGCGCCGTGAAAGAACCCCACGTTCACGTGCGAGGTGAATACATTCACGTAGCCGAAAGGCGCATCTCCCAAACAGGCAACCGGACAGCCGTCATGCAGGAGCTCGCGGACTTCGTCCCCACATTTTCGCATCACCTCAAACCACCGATGCGCGATAGGTCCCAATTCACCTGAGTGTTCTTCCATCCAGACATCGATGGCGGGATCCCGCTCGACGGCACCGTTGAATCGCAACAATTCCGTTCTCATGGCCGACGCATCATCCTTCTGTCACTGTAGCGTCCACCTGCCAGTGGGCCGGCCGCGAGTGGGTCAGTTGGCCGGTATGGTATTTCCGGTGCGCGTCCGCCAACTTCCCTACGCCGCTGTCACCGACTTGACTACCGACACTTTCACCCTGTACCCGAGTGACGCAAGGATGCGTAAAGGCGTGGAACACGAGGACGCGGGTTGCGGTAGCGGTGAAATAGAACACCCCCGTCCTTGCCCCTCACACGGAGTTCCGATACCCCTGGGGCTACCGTCGGCATCGGTCTCGATAGTGGCATCGCGAGGGTCTCGCCCATTTGCAGCCGAAACAGCCCCCTGCCCAAGCGGGATCGCGGCTCCTTTGGGAACCGGCGAATTTCATCCCTCGCCTTGGGGTGAAAGACGATTGGCCGCACGTTGTAGTGTATTAAATATGAGACAACAGCCGAGGCGTCGGCTGAAAGACGAGGTCACCGCAAGCCAACCGGGGTTGAGTCTGGTGCCAGCGGCGTTAACGGCAATCGCGCCCGGAGAGAACCCGTGCCAGGGAAGCCAATTAATGGCCTGGCGGTTCAGGCCGATTTTGCAGCGTCCTCAAGGGCCGACTGAATGGGATCGCATACGCGGAAAATGAGCCGGTTAGGCCGGTTAAGGATTGGCCGGCGCGATAGAATGCGGTTGGGATTTCGAGGAGGTGTGGGATGCGATCCGGGCTTTGGAAGCGCATCGCGTGCGTGGCGTTGGTTTCGGCAGCGGCTCTGGGGGCTCAACAGTTCGAAGTGGTGTCGATCCGCCCGGTGCCTCGGGATGCGCCGCCGACCTTGCGGGAAATGGACTTCACGCCGGTGCGGCCGGGCGGACAATACATCGATTCGCGAACACTGCTGATGTTCATGATCAGCTTCGCCTACGACGTGAAGAACCCGTCGCTGCAACTGGCCGGACTGCCGAATTGGGCGAAAGAGGAGTCCTACTCGGTGGCGGCCAAACCTGCGGCGGGCTTCCCCCTGCTGCCGCCGGCCGAGAATCGCGAACAGGTACGCCGGATGATGCGGGCGATGCTCGAGGACCGTTTTCAGTTGAAGCTGCACACCGAAACCCGCCAGGAAGCGGTGCTGGATCTGGAAGTGGAAAAGGGCGGCCTCAAGATTCAGGCAGTGGATCCGCCCGTGCCTCCGCAGAAGGAAGGGTTTGTGGGCGCGGCGGCCGGGAACAGCGGCGGACGGATGATCGGGAAGAAGTCGACGATGAGGGGTATCGCGAACGCGTTGACTATCTTTCTGAAGCGGCCGGTGAACGACAAGACAGGACTTACCGGCTACTACGATTTCGATGTGAAGTGGAGCGCCCCGGAACCGCTGGACGGGCGGCCGCCTGCGCCGGGACTCGGCGCGGACGGCACAGGCCTGCTCATTTCGATGTTGCGGAAGGAGTTTGGATTGCGCCTCACGAAAACCACCGGCCCGGTGGAATACTGGGTGGTGGACCACGTGGAACCGCCGACGGGCAATTGAAGCCGTCAATCGTCGACGTGCTCCGCGATCGGCGGAAGGAGATTCGGACGATTGGAAAAATACCTGGTAGTGCTGGCCGGCGCGGGTTTCGGAGGCCTGGCCCGCTATACGCTGGGCACCTGGATCATGGCGAGGTACGGCGGCCGGTTTCCCATGGGCACGTTCCTGATCAACATCAGCGGCGCGTTCCTGATCGGCCTCATCATGACGTTGTTCACCGAGCGCTTTCAGCCGCATCCCAACTGGCGGCTGTTTCTGGTGGTGGGGGTTCTGGGCGGCTACACAACCTTTTCGAGTTTCGAGTACGAGACGCTGCAAACGGTGCGCGACGGCGAGCGCTGGATGAGCCTGCTCTACGTCACCGGCAGCGTGCTGCTGGGATACGTGGCGGTGTGGCTGGGCGCGGCGCTGGGGGCGCGCCGATAATGAACAGGGAGGCGCAATGCTGAAGAAAGGCCCCGCCCGAAAGGTCACGATCTTCGTCAACGAAGACACGCAGCATCACTTGTCGGCGCTGCACGATTCGATCATGACCTTCCTGATGCACAAGGGTGTCGCGGGCGCGACCGCCACGCGCGCGTATTCGGGTTTCGGGTCGCACCACCTGCTGCATACGCCGAAGATCGAGGCGCTGGCCGAGCACCTGCCGATCCGCATCGAGTTCGTGGAGACGGCGGAGAAGGTGGACGAGATTCTGCCGGCGCTGTACGAGATGGTTTCCGACGGTCTGATCGAAGTGCAGGACACGACTGTGGTGAAGCTCGCGCGGAAAGGGAGCAAGCCCGAACCCGCCCTTCCGCACGAACGGAAGCAGGGGCCGGCGCGGATGATGCGGGTGTTTCTGGGAGAGGCGGACAAATGGCACGATGCTCCGCTCTACGATGCCATTGTCAAGAAACTGATCCTGATGGACATTGCGGGCGCTACCGTCTACCGGGGCATTCTTGGATACGGCGCCAAGGGCCACCGGCACAAGGCGTCCTTCTTTCATCCGATGCGCGACCTGCCGGTGATGGTGGCGGTGGTGGACACTCCGGAAAAGATCGCGGCGGCCGCGGAGGCGATCGAGGAGATGCTCGAGGACGGGTTGATCGTGCTGTCCGATGCGGAGATGGTGCGGCTGGTGCGAAGCTCCAGGATGGCGGAGGCGGGCGATGCAACGGGATGATCCGGCTCGGCTGCTGCAGATTCACATCTCCGAGGGAGACCGGTGCGAGGGTAAGCCGCTGTATGAGGCGATCGTGGACCGGTGCCGCGAAATGAAGATCGCGGGCGCGACCGTATTTCGCGGGCTCGAAGGATATGGCGAGACCGGCGCAATACACAAGCCGCACCTGGGGCGTCACGATCAGCCCATCGTGATCTCGATCGTGGATGCGCCGGAGAACGTGGACCGGCTGGTTCCGGTGGTGGAGGGAATGATGGGCACGGGGGTGCTGGCGATGTGCGATGTGCGGGTGGTGCGCGTGCAGAAACACATTGCGGGGGAAGAACGCGAAGACGCTTGACGCGAATTGGCAATAGCGTACATTCGTGGAAGGACGGCGGCGATATACTGGGCTCGCAATGTCGAGCTCTCGCGTCTCGCGGCGGAGCCTGTTGCAGGCGGCGGGCACGCTGGCGGGAAGTTCCCTTCTTAGCCGGATTTCGAGCGCCTCGCCCGCAGCCGGCAGCGCGGACTACACCCTGACAATCGCGGTGAAGCCGGTGGAACTGGCTCCCGACCGCATCATCTCCACCACAACTTATAACGGCCAGTTTCCCGGCCCGCTGCTTCGCTTCGAAGAAGGCAAACCGGTGACAGTGGAGATCCGGAACGAGACGGACACGCCCGAGCAACTGCACTGGCACGGCCAGTTTGTTTCGACCGACGTGGATGGAGCCAGCGAAGAGGGCACGCCGTTCATCCCCGCTCACGGGAGCCGCCGCATCGCGTTCGCACCCAAACCTTCGGGCTTCCGCTTCTATCACACGCACGTGCGCGCCGGCGCCGACCTGGCGGCGGGGCAGTACTCGGGACAAGTGGGCCCGGTCTATATCGAGCCGAAGGTGAATCCCGGCCGCTACGACCGCGAGGTGTTTCTGACGCTGAAGGAATTCGACCCGGTGTTCAGCCGCGGCGGCGACATGGCGATGGATTTCTTGGAGCCGTCGGCGACCGTGAAAGAGCTGAAGGACAGCGGCGAAAGCGCCATGAAGGCCTCGCTCTCCAAGGGCACGCCGCACGGGTACGAGGTGGGGTACGGTTCGTTCACGATCAACGGGAAAATGCTGGGCAGCGGCGAACCGGTGCGCGTGAAGCAGGGGGAGCGCGTGCTGTTCCACGTGCTGAACGGAAGCGCGACGGAGATCCGCAGCCTGGCGCTGCCGGGGCACTCGTTCCAGGTAGTGGCGATGGACGGCAACGCGCTGCCGAAGCCGGTGACGGTGCCGGGGCTGTGGCTGGGCACGGCGGAACGCGTGTCCGCGATCGTGGAGATGAATCATCCGGGCGTCTGGATTATGGGCGACACGTCGGACGACGACCGGGAACACGGCATGGGAATCGTGGTGGAATATGCGGGACGAACGGGCAAGCCGCAGTGGGTGGCTCCGGCCACGTTCCACTGGAACTACGCGAATTTTGGAAACGCGGCGGCGGCGCGCGCGCCGGACCACGTCTTCGACATGACGTTCGCGAAACAGAACGCGGCCGCGGCCGGTTTCAACCGCTGGACGATCAACGGCGTGGCGTTCGCCGAAGACCACAGCCGGCCGATGTTTCAGGTGTCGCGCGGAAAGCGCTACCGGCTGCGCATGCGCAATGCGAGCGACGACATTCACCCGGTGCACCTGCACCGGCACAGTTTCGAGCTGACCCGGGTGGCCGGGCAGCCGACCTCCGGGGTGATGAAGGACGTGGTGATGGTGGGGGGCTACCAGGCGGTGGAGGTGGATTTTGTGGCCGACGATCCCGGGCTCACGCTGTTTCACTGTCATCAGCAGCTGCACATGGATTACGGATTCATGGCGCTGTTCGAGTACGTGTAGCGCCCGGAGTGTGGCGCAGATTCCGCGGTGATGTTTCGCCCGTGACGTGAGGCGTGGGCAGGGCCTGCGCTATTTGCTGCTGGTATGATTCAGTCATGCTACGTCTCAGGCTGTGCCTTGTTGCCGCGCTTTCTCTTGCGGCCCTGCTCGTTTCTCCCGCCGCCGCGCAGTTGCAGTCCCAGGCTTCGCTCAACGGCGCGTATTACGTCCGCTATTTCGGTGTCAACACCGATCCTGCCGATAGCCCAGTGAGTTTCTCAGGCACCATCACGTTCGACGGAAATGGCAACTTCACCGTCTCGGGCACCGGCTTCACGGCCGGCACCAGCGATCACGTATTGAAATTCGCAACCAGCGGGACCTACGTCGTGCAGTCGAGCGGCATGTTCTACATGTCCAATCCGTTCGATCCCGCGCCGGATGCGAACTTCCCCACTACGCTGTACGGGGGAGTAACCAACGGCGCGGTCATCGCCAGCAGCACCGACACATTTTATTGCGACCAGTTCGTGGCCTTCCCGGTTTCCACCGGCGCCTCGCTCTCCACGTTGAACGGCACTTACCAGGTGGCCAGCATGGAGTTTCTGAACGGAGATTTCACGCAGACGCGCGGCACGTTTTTCCAGTTAGCGCCAGACGGCAAGGGCAGCCTCGGGAATGTGACGATCAAAGGCACGGCAATCAACCTGCAAAACGCGGCGACCACGCAAACCAGCACGGGTGCCACTTATACGCTGGCGGCGAACGGGAGCGGAACGCTGGTGCTGCCGGCGCCTTCCGGACAGAGCGCCGCCAACACTTTGCTTTCCGGCACGAAGACCCTGTATGTTTCTTCGGACGGGAACCTTTTCGTAGCGGGCGGCGCCAGCGCCTACGACATGGTCATCGGGATCAAAGCAGCGCCCGGTAACACCGACCTGAACGGACTCTATTTCCAGACTTATCTTGAAAATTATGCCGCCGGAACATCGTTCGACGGCATTTACGCCGGCAGCGGGTCGTCCAACGTAATCGGGGCGCTGAACCTGGAGCTGGTGCACCAGCGGACGAATCCGGACGGCTTTGCCAATTACGATTTCAATTTCGCCGATTCGATCGCCTTCGACGCCGACGGCACCAAGACATTCAGCGACGCCATCTTCGCCGTAGGCGGGGGCGGTAAGTTCATTTTGGGCGGCGGAAACGGGACCAACTATCAGCTCGTCATGTATGCCAAGGCGCCGGACATGAGCGGCTCGGGCGTGTTCCTCAATCCGCAGGGTATCGTCAATGCCGCCACATTCACTCCGTTCACGGCGCAGGTGGCCCCGGGCGAAGTGGTCACACTGTTCGGTACAAACCTGGCATCGGGCACCACCACGGTTCAGGGCGGGACGACGTTTCCAACCACTCTCGGCGGAGTGCAGGTGCTGCTCAACGGCACGGCGATTCCGATGTATTCGGTGACTCCGACGCAGGTTTCGGTGGTGATCCCGTTCACGGCGCCGCAGAACGGCTCGCTGCTGACCTTCCAGGTGAATAACAACGGAACGCTGTCCAACGAAGCGAAGGTGTACAGCGGCGCCACGTCGCCAGGGCTGTTCACGCTGGACCGGAGCGGCATCGGCAACGGCGCGATCCTGCACGCCAATTTCGATCCGGTGACGCCGTCGAGCCCGGCGGTTGCGGGCGAGACCGTGCTGCTGTTCCTGTCGGGTCTGGGAACGGTGAACTCCAACATTGCGGCGGGCGCTCCTTCGCCGACGGCGGAGCCGTTCGCCCGAGTGACCAATGCGCTGGATGTGTATATCGGGGGGTCGGTAGCGCAAGGCTCCTATGCCGGGCTGGCACCGGGGTTCGCGGGGCTATACCAGCTCAACGTGAAGATTCCGACAGGCCTCACCGCGGGGAATCAGACCATCGAGATTTCCACGGTGGATTCGGACAGCATTCAGGCGACGATACCGATCAAGTAGTAGCGGCTCCGGCGAGCCTCACAGCCAGTTGAGGTCTGCGTAACGCTCGCCGGTGAGGTGGAGGAAGAGCGGCTCGAGGGCGTCGAACTCTTTGCCGTCGAAGGTGATGGAGCCGTCGCCGGCGAAGACGGTGATGTCGCCTTGCCAGACCAGTTTGCCGGGGCGGGTGATGATGGCGACGCGGTCGCAGAGGCGCTCCACGGTTTCGAGCACGTGGCTGGTGATGAAGACGGTGCGGCCCTGCTCGGTGAAGCGGCGGAGCCACTGCTTCATGAGGGACACGCCGGCGGGATCGATGCTCTCGAAGGGCTCGTCCAGGAAAAGAACTTCGGGCGAGTGGATGACGGCGGCGGCGAAGGCCACGCGCTTGCGCATGCCGGTGCTGTATTCGGACAGCGTCTTGCCGGCGTCGGTGAGTTCGAGGGCGGCGAGCAACTCGGTGACGCGGCGGCGCGAGGTGGCTTCATCGAGGCCGAACATGCGCGCGATGAAGGCGAGAAATTCGTGCGCGTAGAGGGGGTCGAAGAGGCCGAGGGTTTCGGGCATGACGCCCATGCGGCGTTTGAGCGCGACCGAGTCGGCGGTGAAGGGCTCACCCAGGATCTCAACGCTTCCGGCGGAGGGTTCGAGCAGCCCGGTGAGGCAGCCGATGGTGGTGCTTTTGCCGGACCCGTTCGGCCCGAGAAAGCCGAACATCGAGCCCTTGGGAACGTCGATGCTCAGGTCGTCAACGGCCACGACGGTGCCGTACTTTTTCACGAGATTGGAAATGCGGATGGCGTCCATTGGAAATCAGTCTCTTCCTTCCACGACGGCGAGGAGGCGCTCGCGGCGGTTGCGGAATACGGGGCCCGCGGCGCGCAGGGAGGCGGAATACACGGCTACGGCGATGGCGGCGGCGAGGATGGCGAGCCACCAGTTAGCCGGAGAAACGAGAGCGGGGACGAACTTTGAAAGCAACTGCGGCACGGCAATGCACAGAAGCACTCCGCCGATGAGGAGGATGTTGCCGCCGAGGGAGAGGTCGTTGCCGAAATTGTTGCCGTAGTTTCCGCGCCGCGGGTTGAGCAGTCCGACCCACAGGGCGGCGGCGTGGAAGAGTACGGCTCCGGCCAGACCGCTCAGCAGGAGCATGATCAGCTTCCGCGCATCGAAAGGCGCCGGCGCGAGTGCCACCCAGGCGATGGCGGCCAGGGGAAGCAGCGAGGTAGCCAGCAGAAGCGAAGCGTAGCTGCCGGTGCGGAGGCTGGCGCCGGGCGGCGTAGGCAGCAGCAGCAGCCGGCGGAAGGCGCCGCCCACATATCCGTACTGGTTGACGGCCATGCGCGAGACCGCGAAGAATGTGGCGATGGGGAACGTGCCGAGCGCCGCGACGAAGACCGCGTCCGGACCGCCTTTGCGCGTCATGTTAAAGGTGATGAAGCCGGCGAGCGGAAGGGACATCAGGTAGAGCATGCGGAAGCGGGTGTTGCGGACGTAGAAGCGCAGCCAGTGTGCGACGAAGGGCGCGTGTTCGGGTCCGAACAGCGCACCGAGGCGCTCGTAGGGGCTTTCCCAGGTCAGTTTGCGGCTTTCGGTGGCGCGGACGGCGGTGGGAATGCGCTCGGCGTAGACGAGCAGGAGCAGCAAGGCGGCCAGCCAAAACAGCAGGAGTCCAAGTGCCCGGAGGGCGTCCGGCGAGCCGGTCATGAAAGCCGCCGCGGCGAAAGGCGGGGTGCCGCCGAGCACCTTCAGCGCGGCCGGTCCGAAACCCGGAAACTTTTGGACGAGGGGTGCGGCCAGCGACGGCAGCAGCGCCAGCGACATGATCATGAGCATCAGCACGAGGTTTCCGGATTTGCGCTGCATGAGGCGCTCCACCAGGACGGCGATCAACCGGGCGGCGACGTAGTTGACGACGAAGAGCACCAGCACGGCGGCGATCCCGGCGAAGAACGACCGGCTGCCGAAGACGTACAGACCTACCGCGAGCCCGATCTCGAGCGCAAGGATGAGGAACCAGAACGGGTCCACGATGCCGATCAGATGGCGGGCGAGGAAACGCTCGCGCGCGTCCACCGGATAGCGCCGCAGTTCGACGTCGGAAAAGATTGCGTTCATGCCGAAACCGAGAACGACGCTGCCCAGCAGGGCCTGGGCGAAGAGGGCGGTGAGCACCACGCGAGCCACCATCTCGGCTTTCCCGGAACGGACGGCGATCATGGCGGCGCCGAATCCGCCACTGACGAGCAGGGCGAAGCCCATGACGAGGAGCAGATACCCGGCGAAGAAAAGGGCGATTCGGCCGTTGCGGCTGCGGGTCTTGGCCCACATCAGCTTGTATCGCAGACTAATGAGATTTCCGATGAGAGTGGTGTTCATAGGTTGGCCTCCTCGAGAGAAGCCCGGAGGGAAGCAAGCTGGTGGAGCAGCGGCCGGCATTCGGCGTCAAAGCGCTTGCGGCGGATGAAGAGGCCGAGACCGAAGGCCGCCAGGGTCATTGCGGACGCGGCCAGGTGGATGGAAAGACGGGGCGGCCGCCCGGCGGCATAAGCATCGCCCAGGAACATCATATTGATGCCGCCCAGCATGGTGACGAGGAAGATCCAATACTGGCTCTGGAAGGGGCTGCGCTGCGCGAGCAGGCCGGCGTGAGCTTTCTGCACGAAGGCCAGCGAGGGGGAGGAGAAATCCAGGCCGGCGATGCGGCGCTGTTTGCGCCAGTCGAGCGCGATCATGAGCACGGCGCCGGAGCCGATCCACGCCATACCCGCGCGGAACCAAGGCGAGCGCGTCATGTAGGCGGACCAGGCGAGGACGGCCAGCACCGCCGCGAGTTTTGCCAGGTTGATCCAATCTTGACGGCGGCCGTAGCGGCGGAACCCTGCGGCGGTGAGGTCGGGGTCGAAAGCGCGGGCCCGGGGTTGCGGCTGCGTCCGCCAGAGTTCCTGGAGCTGTTCAAACTGCGCCATGGAACACCTCCGTCATGGTCTCTTCAAGCGACTGCTTGATGCGCGCGATTTTGACGCCCACGTAATTCACGGTGAGCCCGGTGACCTCGGCGATTTCCTTGTAACTCAAGCCCTCGAGCAGCAGGGTGATGACGACGCGGTCCTGGCCGGGCAGAGCGGCAATGGCGCGGCGCAGGGCGGCGAGCTTTTCCTCGTGCTCCAGATTGTGGTGCACGCCGCGGGCAAGGTCGGGCAGGTCCGGGAGCGGCTCGGTGGGACGCCGTTTGCGGCGATGGATGAGAGCGGTGTTGACGGCGATGCGGAACAGCCAGGTGGAAACCTGGGAATCGCCCCGGAATCCCGGCAGGCTGTTCCAGACGTTGGTCATGATCTCCTGGACCAGGTCCTCCAGATCGTCCGAGGACCCAAGGTATCCATAGCAGATACGTTCGACGCGTTCACGGTGTTCGGAAAACAGCCGTAAGAAGATTCGTTCCCGTTCCGCGTGAGTCATCGCTACAAACCATTAGATACGCTTCGGTGAGATTTCTTACACGCGCGGGCGAATGACTTCGGCATCGAGATAAGGGCGGAGGGCCTCGGGGACGAGCACGGTGCCGTCCTTCTGCTGATAATTTTCGACGATGGCAACCCAGGTACGGCCCACGGCGAGGCCGCTGCCGTTGAGGGTGTGGAGCGGCTCGGACTTCTTGCCGGTGCGCATGCGGATGCCGGCGCGCCGCGCCTGAAAGGCTTCGAAATTGGAGCAGGAGGAGATTTCCTTGTAGCCGTTCTGGCCGGGCAGCCAGACCTCGATGTCGTAGGTTTTAGCGGAGGCGAAACCCATGTCGCCGGTGGAGAGCACCACGGTGCGGAACGGCAGGCCGAGGCGGCGGAGGATGTCTTCGGCGTCGGCGGTGAGCTTCTCGAGCTCGTCGTAGCTCTGGTCGGGCCGGGTGAACTTGACCAGTTCCACCTTTTGAAACTGGTGCTGGCGGATGATGCCGCGGACGTCGCGCCCGTAGGAACCGGCCTCGCTGCGGAAGCAGGGGGTGTAGGCGCAGAGACGGAGGGGAAGGTCGGCGGCATCGAGGGTCTCGTCGCGGAAGATGTTGGTGACGGGCACTTCGGCGGTGGGGATCAGCCAGAAGTCGTGCCCTTCACATTTGAAAAGGTCCTCCTTGAACTTGGGAAGCTGGCCGGTGCCGTAGAGGCTTTGCGAATTCACCAGGAACGGGGGCAGCACCTCGGTGTAGCCGTGCTCGCGGGTATGCACGTCGAGCATGAAATTGATGAGCGCCCGCTCGAGTTTCGCGCCCATTCCCCAATAGAGGGCGAAGCGGGCGCCGGTGATTTTGGCGGCGCGGTCGAAATCGAGGATGCCGAGGCGTGGTCCGAGGTCCCAGTGCGCCTGGGGCTCGAAATCGAAACGGGGGGGCTCGCCGACGCGCCGGACTTCGACGTTGGCGGATTCGTCTTTGCCGGCGGGCACCGACTCGTGCGGAACGTTGGGGATACCGGAGAGTAGGTTTTGAAATTCGTCGTCGAGGGCTTTGACCTGGTCGTCGAGGGCGGTCATTTCCCCGGCCATGGCGCGAACCTGGGCCTGCCGCTCGGTGGTGTCGGTGCCCTCGCGGCGCAGGCGGGCGATCTCCGCGCTTTCGGCATTGCGGCGCGCCTTCAGTTGTTCGGACCGGGAGATGGCGGTACGGCGGTCGCGGTCGAGCTCGCGAAAGCGGTCGAGGTCAGGCGCATTTCCGCGAGTCGCCAGCCGCTCTGCAATGCGCTCGAAATTGGTGCGGAAATGAGAGAGATCGTGCATGACCCTCCATGCTAACGCATGCGTGGAGGGCTATTCTTCGTCGTCCTCGACTTTCACGGGTTCGAGATCTTCAGCCTCAAAAATCTGGCGGCAATCGAGGCACTCCAGATAGTCGACTCCATCCCGGCGGGCGATAATCTGGGTGCGGTTGTGGTCACAAGCGGTTTGCATAACCTACGCTTAGATGAGATTTATTCTAACCGCGTACAGGGTGTTGTCAAGTCCCCCCTTTAAGGGAATCATACCCGGCGCGCCAGGAGTTACAATCCGCTTCATGCCCTTCCCCATCCACCGCCCCCGCCGGCTGCGGGCCACCGAGAGCCTGCGCAACCTGGTGAGGGAAACGCACCTGCAACCGGCGCAATTCATTCTGCCGCTTTTCGTGTGTCCGGGCGAAGGGGTGAAGCGGGAAATCGGCGCGATGCCGGGGAATTACCAGATGTCGATCGACGAATTGGTGAAGGAGTGCCTGGAGGTGGAGGCGCTCGGCATCGGCGGGGTGATTCTTTTCGGGCTGCCGGAAACCAAGGACGAGATGGCGACGGGGGCTTACGACGAGAACGGGATCGTGCAGCGGGCGATTCGCGCCATCCGCGCGGAAACGCGGAAGCTGCTGATCCTCACCGATGTTTGCAATTGCGAGTACACCAGCCACGGCCATTGCGGGTACGTGAAGGACGGCGATGTGGACAACGACACGACGCTGCAATGGCTGGCGAAGTCGGCGCTTTCGCATGCCCGCGCGGGGGCCGACATCGTGGCGCCGTCGGACATGATGGACGGGCGGGTGTGGGCGATCCGGCAGGCGTTAGACGCCAACGGTTTCGAGAAGATCCCGATCCTCTCCTACGCGGCCAAGTTCGCATCGGTGTTTTACGGGCCGTTCCGCGAGGCGGCGGAATCGGCGCCGCAGTTCGGCGACCGGCGCAGTTACCAGATGGATCCCGCCAACGGCAGGGAGGCGATGCGGGAGATCGTGCTCGACCTGGAGGAAGGCGCGGACATGATCATGGTGAAGCCGGCGCTCGCCTACCTGGACCTGATCGCGGAGGCGCGGCGGCGGTTCGACGTTCCCATCGCGGCGTACCAGGTGAGCGGCGAATACTCGATGATTATCGCGGCGGCGCGGAACGGGTGGATCGACGAAGAGCGGGCCATGATGGAAACGCTGACCTCGATCACGCGCGCCGGGGCGTCGATCATCCTGACGTACTTCGCCAAGCCGGCGGCGCGCCTGCTGGGGTAGCGCGAAGCGGGCGATTCCGCGCATTGGCACGTTCGGTGCACGCCTCAGCCGTGAATTGAAGAACGTTCCCGTTTCTCGTTGGGTATTGGCACTGGCGGCCGGGCTGGTGGTGCTGGCCGTGGTCGCGCTCATGATCGCGGGCTGGTGGCTTTCGCCGATGGCCAAGCGGCAGTTGATTTCCGCGCTCGAACAGAAGTTCGACAGCAAGGTGGAGATCGGCTCCCTCTCGGTGGGATTTTTTCCGCAACCGCACGGCACGGTGGAAGGGCTGGCGCTGCGCAAGCGGGACGCCGATGCGGGCCTGCCGCCGATGATCCGCATTCGCAGCGTGGAGGCGTGGAGCACCTGGTGGGGGATGCTGGGGTCGAGCAAGAGAGTCCGGATGGCGAACCTGGAGGGGCTGGAGATCACGCTGGCGCGCGGGCGCGACGACGACAGCGCGGACAGCGGCGGGGAGTCAGGCGGCGGGGAGGGGCCGAAGCTGGAGATCGCGGAGCTCGCGGCCGACGGCACGGTGCTGCGCATCCTGCCGAAGGACCCCGGCAAGGAGCCGCTGGTCTGGAACATTTACAAGCTGCGGCTGAAATCGGCGGGGGCCGAGCGGCCCATGCACTTCGACGCGCAACTGCGCAACGCGAAGCCTCCGGGGCTCATCGACACGAGCGGCGAGTTTGGGCCGTGGAACGCGCGCACGCCGCGGCGGACCGCGGTGAAGGGAACGTACCGCTTCGAGCATGCCGACCTGGGCGATTTCAAGGGAATCGCCGGGAAGCTCTCCAGCACCGGGAAGTTCGATGGTGTATTGGAACGGCTGGAGGTGGCGGGCACAACCGACACTCCGAATTTCATGGTGACATCGGCGGGCAACCCGGTTGACCTGAAGACGGATTTCAAGGCGACGGTGGACGGCACCAGCGGCGACACGCTGCTGCACCCGGTGGTTGCGACTTTCGGCCGGACCACGGTGCGGACGGAAGGCGGGGTCACCGGCAAGCCCGGGGAAAAGGGCAAGACGGTGCGGCTGAACGCGGTGGTGGAAAACGGGTACCTGGCGGATGTGCTGAAGCTCGGGGTGAAGAAGCGGCCGCCGATGACGGGGCGCATCAGCTTCCGGTCGCTGATCGAGATTCCACCGGGGGACCGCGACATCATGCAGAAGATGCACCTGGACGGGCGCTTCGATATCGAAGCGGGCAAGTTCACCAGCGCGGAAACGCAGAAGAAACTTTCCGGGCTGAGCGAACGGGCGCAGGGCGATCCGGAGGGCGGGGGCGATTCGGACGTGCTCAGCAATTTGCGCGGCCGGTTCCGGCTGAAGGACGGCGTGATCGCGCTGAACGGCCTGCAATTTGCGGTGCCTGGAGCCGATATCCGGCTGAACGGCACGTATGCGCTGCAAGGCGGGGCGCTCGATTTCCGCGGCACGGCGACCACCGACGCCAAGGTCTCGGAGATGACGACGGGTTGGAAATCGTTCCTGCTGAAGGCGCTGGATCCATTCTTCAAGAAACAGAAGGCGGGCGCGGTGATTCCGATACACATCGGCGGCACGCGCGAGGATCCGTCATTCGGCCTGCGCCTGCGGTAAGGGGCGGGAATCGGCTGAAGATGCCGAACACGCCCGGCTCGAGCAGCGTCCGGGGAGGACCGGCGCGCGGCCGAATTGATCGACGAGCTGCTCGGCCTCTTCGGCGGCCCGCAGGCGGATAGGGGTTGACATGAGTGCGCGGCGCCGGTAGGATACCCATATAGAATTTATGCCTAGACACGAGATGCCTTCGGGCGCGCTGACCTTGCTGATCCTGCGTGTGCTCAAGTCCGGGCCGCTGCACGGGTATGCGATCGCCCAGCGGATCCACTCCCTCTCGTCGGAAGTGCTTCAGGTGGAGGAAGGGGCGCTATATCCCGCACTCCAGAAGATTCTGCTGAGGGGCTGGGCGACCGCCGACTGGGGCATTTCGGAAACCAACCGCAAGGTGCGTTTCTACCGGCTGACCACGGCGGGCCGAAAGCAGCTTGCATCGGAACTGTCGGACTATCACCGCGTCCACGAAGCCATTCGAACCATTCTCCAGAGTGCCTGAGATTCAGCCATGAGAACGTTTTTGCGCCGCCTCCATTACCTTTTGAACCGCCGCCGGCTGGACCGGGAACTTGCCGGCGACCTGGAGTTCCACCGCGAGATGTCCGCGCGCCACGGCAATATGCCGCTGGGCAACGCGCTGTGGCTGCGGGAGGAGGCCCGGGAGGCGTGGGGGTGGAACTGGATCGACCGTTTCGGCCAGGATCTCCGGTACGCGGCGCGGGTGTTGCGCAAATCGCCGGCATTCACGCTGGGGGCGATCGTGATGCTGGGGACGGGCATCGGCGTCAACGTCGCGGTGTTCGCCTTTTTCAACCTGATGGTGTTGCGGCCGATCGACGTTCGGGAACCCGATTCCCTGCTGCGCTTCCACCGCCGCGGCATCGACCGGTACGCGTTCGCGGTCCCCTACCCGGAGGCGGCCTTTTTCCGGCAGCACTCGCGGACTCTGGAGGCGGTGATCGCGGTGAACAAGACCGGCGTGTCGATCGAAGGCGAGGGACGGCCGCTCGATGCAAGTTTCGTAACCGCCAACTTCTTCGGCGAACTGGGAGGCGCTTCGAGCCTGGGACGGACGCTCGATCCGGCGCGGGACGAAGCGGCCGGGGCGGACCCGGTGGTGGTGCTGAGCGACGATTTCTGGCAGCGGCATTTCGGCGGCAGCCCGGCGGCGGTGGGCGCGACGCTTCGCATCAACGGGAAGGCGGCGACGGTGGTGGGAGTGGCCGCCAAAAACTTCGGCGGGGTGGGATCGGGTATCGGCGAGCCTGCATTCTGGGCGCCGATCGCGCAGCAACCGTACTTTGTGAAAGGGAGCCAGCTGCTGACGGACTTGTCGGTAGAGAGTCCGGGCGTCAGCCTGTGGGGACGGCTGCGCAGGGGCGGGAGCCCGAAGGCGGCGGAGGAAGAACTGGCGTCGCTCGCCGCCGAGTTGCGCCGGCAATATCCCGACGAGATCTGGCAGCGGGAGCGGCTGCCGAGCGAGCCCGGCGGCTACATCAAGAGCATGGTGATCGGGAACCGGCGAGGAACGGGCGCCGAGCAGCGGGATCCGATCTATCCGGTATTCGGGCTGGCCGGGGCCTTGACGCTGCTGATCCTGGCGGTGGCGTGCGGCAATCTGGGAAGCATGCTGCTGGCGCACGGCGTCTCGCGGCAGCGCGAGATCGCGATTCGAGTCGCCATCGGGGCGGGCACGGGAAGGCTCATCCGGCAGTTGTTCACCGAGAGCCTGCTGCTGGCAGTGCTGGGCTCAGGCGCGGGGCTGGTGTTGGGGGCGGTGGTGCTGCGCGCCCTGCTGCTGGCCTCGGGTGCTCCGGCCTGGATAAATGCGGCTCCGGACTGGCGGGTGATGGTGTTCGCGCTGGCGGCGGGCTTTGCGTCGGCCATCGCGTTCGGGCTCACGCCCGCGCTACAGATCGGCCGGCAGCGGAATCGGGCGCAGGCGGCGAGACAGATTCTGATCGGCGCGCAAGTTGCAGCGAGCTGCGTGCTTCTGATCGTGGCGGGGCTTCTGGCGCGATCGCTAAACCTGGTCACAGGAAGCTCTCCGGGATTCGAATTCGCCCGGGTGATCTCGATTAACCCGGGCCTCGCGGGGAACGGTTACACGACGAACCGGTCGCGCGCGTATCTGGAAACGCTCGAAGGGCGGCTGCGCGGGATGGGGGGCGTCCAATCCGTGGCGCTGGCGCTGAGCCCGCCGCTGGGACACGTGACCATGACGGCGGGAACGGAAATCAACGGACACCAGGTGGAGTTCGAGTTCAATCATGTCAGCTCCGGGTTCTTCGAGACAATGAATATCCCGATTTTGCGGGGCCGCGCGATGGGGCCCGGTGAACGGCATGTCGCGGTGGTCAGCGAAGCGATGGCGCGCCAGGCTTGGCCGCGAGAGGACCCCATCGGGAAGACGATGGTATTGGGCGATCCGTTCCGGGTGGTGGGAATCGCGGGCGATGTGCGGTTGATGAAGTTCGGCGACGCCGATACGGTCCAGGCATATTTTCCGATCGAGGATGGGCACTGGCCTTCGCTGGCGATGCTGGTCAGAACGGGCGGGCCGTCCAACAACCTGGCGGGAGCGGTGACGACGGCCGCGAGGGGGCTCGACCCGAACGTGTTTCCGACCGTCGAACTATTGAGCAGCGCCTATCGAGACAGGCTGGAAGGCGCGGAGTACAGCACGCTGGCTGTCAGCTCGCTCGGGTTGATCGCGCAACTGCTGGCCTGCTTCGGAATCATCGGGGTGGTTTCTTATACCGTTTCGCAGCGGACCAAAGAGATCGGCATCCGCATGGCACTGGGGGCCCGGCCGGCCGGCGTACTGGCTGTGGTGCTGCGGCATCTGGCTTTGCCCGTGGGGGTGGGTTTGGCCGCTGGAGTAACCGCAGCGGCGGGATTGTCGCAGGTCTTGCAGGGGCGGCTGTGGGGGCTCAGCAACCTGGACCCCGCGGCCTACGCGGGTGCGGTGGCGGTGTTCCTGGCGACGGCCGCGGTCGCGGCGGCGCTGCCGGCCCAGAGGGCGCTGCGGATCGATCCGCTTCGGGCGCTCCGCCACGAATAGCGGAGGGCGCGAGGGACGCAGGTTGAACAGAGCAGCACAACGAATGTGTAACCCACCAAATCAAGATCGGCAAACAGGTGTTCGTTGTAACGTGTGAGGAATCCGTTCCGGATAAACGCGGACCCGCTGTTTAGCCTATCGTCAAACAGCGCCGCCGTTCCATTCTGGCCAGCACAGCCTGACCCTCTGTCATAAACACTGACTTTCGCGCTTACGAGATAACACTCGGTCGCGAGTCGCTCGGAAATCCCGGAAGCAGCCATTCGGCGATGAAAGCTCAGGCCTGATGCGGCCCGAGGCATCCTCTCAGATCCCACCAAACCTACCCTACATTCGGGCGCAACGGAGGCCCCTGGTGCAAAGTCCGCGGGAGGAGAAACGAGAGTACCGTATGCATCACGAGCGCGGATTTCATGCTCCGCATGAGCGATTACCATCCGCAGTACTGCGGCGCCTGCGCAGATATCTGCAAAGCGTGTGCAGACAGCTACCAGCGCTTCGGCCAAGACCACCATACGAGGCAGGCTTGCGCCGACCAAGTGCCACCGTTGCGAACAAAGCTGCCGTGCCATGTCGCACGCCCACGCTTAGACGGGTATTGACAATACCCCCGCCCGGTATTAATTTACCAGGTAGGGGTATATGGTGAAACGAGTTCCCACCCGACAGAACGACGCTCCCGATCAGCTGACCGTCCTTGCATCCTGCGGGTGCGCAGCCCCGGAAGTGCCGCCTGACAACGGCAAGCGCGCCGTAGCGGTCGATCCTGAGGTAAAAGCTAGTAATCTGCGCCGCCTCCGCAGGTTGGAGGGTCAGGTGCGCGGTCTGCAGAAGATGGTCGAAGATGACCGCTATTGTCCTGAGATCATGATCCAGATCTCGGCCGCACAGGAAGCGCTCCGAACCGTCGGAAGGGAGTTGATGCGCAATCATCTTCGTCACTGCGTCACTCGGGCGGTCGCGGACGGTCGAAACGATTCGGCGGACGCCATGTTCGACGAACTTGTCAAACTGATCTACAAACACTCTCGTTAAGTGGGTCTATCGATTAGGAGGGCAAAACCTATTACTTCTGTGGCCAAGGCTGCAAACGTAAATTCGATCAGAATCCCGAGCAGTACGCCAAGTCGTAACGAGCTCGGTGTCTCGGGTGTGCCTCGGCGCACCCGAGAGCATCCCGAGAGGCTGACATGAACCACCAACACCAGACCGCAACTGAAGTCATCGATCCCGTCTGCGGGATGTCGATCGCGCCGGCGGATGCCACCGGGACGGTCGAGTACAAAGGGACAACGTACTACTTCTGCAATCCCTCTTGCGAGGCGAAGTTCCGCGACCATCCGGAGAATTACGCCGGAGCGGATCGACCGGCTACACCCGCGGTTCCGGAGGGCGTGGAATACACCTGCCCCATGGATGCCGAAGTCCGTCAGATCGGGCCGGGATCATGTCCGAAGTGCGGCATGGCACTGGAACCGGCGACCTTCGTTCTGCCCAAGGCGCGCACGGAGTACACCTGTCCCATGCATCCCGAGATCGTTCGCAACGAGCCTGGCTCCTGCCCGATCTGCGGCATGGCGCTGGAGCCACGCGAAGTGACCGGGGAAGAGGTCAATCCCGAACTGGTGGATATGACGCGCCGGTTCTGGGTGAGCGTTGGATTCACGGCGCCGATCTTGCTATTCATGATCTCCGACCTTCTGCCGGGCCAACCACTGACTCACTGGCTTGGCATGACGGCTTCGCGCTGGGTCCAGTTCGCGCTTGCTACACCCGTTGTTCTGTGGGCCGGTTGGCCCTTCTTCACTCGCGCGTGGGCGTCGCTCAGAAATCGCAGTCTTAACATGTTCACGCTCATCGGGCTCGGAACCGGCTCGGCATATCTGTACAGCGTGTTCGCCCTGCTGTTCCCGCAAGCGATCCCGGCGTCGTTCCGCACAATGGGCGCCGAGGCTCCCGTGTACTTCGAACCCGCGGCGGTGATCATCACGCTGGTGTTGCTCGGCCAAGTGCTCGAACTGCGGGCGCGAAGCCAGACGTCCAGTGCAATCAAGGCGCTGCTCGGCCTGGCGCCGAAGAGTGCGCGCCTGGTGAACGACGATGGCAGCGAAGCCGATGTGGCGGTGGATCAGATCGTCATTGGGAACCGCGTACGCGTGCGACCGGGCGAGAAAGTCCCGGTAGATGGTGCGGTGATCGACGGGAGGAGTTCGGTTGACGAATCGATGATCAGCGGCGAGCCGATTCCCGTGGAGAAACAGGCGGGCGACCGAGTGACCGGCGGCACCGTCAACGGCACGGGCACATTCACGTTCGAAGCGGAGCGCGTGGGCGCGGACACTCTGCTCTCGCAGATCGTGCGCATGGTCAGCGAAGCGCAACGGACGAGGGCGCCGATACAGAAACTGGCCGATCGCGTTGCCGGCTGGTTTGTCCCCGCGGTGATCGCGGTCGCCGTGACCACGTTCCTGCTCTGGGCATTTTTTGGTCCCGAGCCGAGACTCGCCCACGCCCTCGTGAACGCCGTCGCCGTTCTGATCATTGCGTGCCCCTGCGCACTCGGCCTCGCTACGCCCATGTCAATCATGGTCGGCACCGGCCGCGGGGCGCAGGCGGGCGTGCTGATACGGAATGCCGAAGCGCTCGAAACCCTGGAGAAGATCGATACGGTCGTCGTGGATAAGACCGGAACGTTGACCGAAGGCAAACCCCGAGTGGAGTCGATCCGGACCACATCGAGCGTCAGCGAGGCGGAACTGCTGCGCCTGGTGGCCAGTGTCGAGCGTTCAAGCGAGCATCCGCTGGCCGCGGCAATCGTAGAGGCAGCCGAAGATCGCGGCCTAAAGCTGGAGCCAGTGTCGGACTTCGAGTCCATCACGGGACAAGGAATCGCCGGCACGGTCGGCGGCCGGAAAGTCGCCGTGGGGAATGCGCGACTCATGAGTTCGCACTCTGCGGCGACCGGCGATCTGGAGTCGGAGACCCAGAAGCTCCGCGAAGCAGGCCAGACGGTTGTGCTCGCATCGATCGATGGACGGCCCGCGGGCGCTATCGGCGTGGCCGATCCCGTCAAGAATTCCACGCGGGAAGCGATCCGGTCGCTCCATGAAACTGGAGTCCGTGTGGTGATGTTGACCGGCGACAACCGCGTTACCGCGAACGCCGTTGCGCGCCAGGTCGGCATTGACGATGTGGAAGCGGAGGTGTTGCCGGAGCAGAAGCGGGACGTCGTCAAGCGGCTGAAGGCAGCGGGTCGAAGGGTTGCAATGGCGGGCGACGGAGTCAACGATGCTCCCGCGCTCGCGGAGGCTCACGTCGGGCTTGCGATGGGCACCGGAACCGACGTCGCGATGGAGAGCGCCGGAGTAACGCTAGTGAGCGGAGACCTGCGGGGAATCGCCCGCGCGCGAAGGCTGAGCCGCGCCACGATGCAGAACATTCGGCAGAATCTGCTCTTCGCCTTCGTATACAACTCGATCGGCGTCCCGATCGCGGCAGGGGTCCTGTACCCCTTCTTCGGTCTCGTGCTGAGCCCCATGATCGCCAGCGCGGCGATGACGTTCAGTTCTGTCTCAGTGATCTTGAATGCGCTGCGGCTCAGGAAGGTGGAGCTATGATCAACGCGCATGCGGTTCCAGTGTGGCTAGACGTACTCGCCTGGGTTTCTATTGCTCTCGGGATTGTGTCTGCCATTGTCATTGCCGTCGATATTCTCTCCGGCCGAAAACAGAAGATGGCCATCATGAACCTGGTCTGGCCGATCACAGGGTTGCGAAGGTAAGAAGCCGTTCTGGCAGACCACATTTGTCGGGGACAGTCACTGCGGCGCTGCTTGTACGGTGGGCGATTTCGCGGGGGAATGGCTGGTCTTCATGACCGGCTTTATTTTTCGGGATGGCCAGGCATCAAGGCGGCAATGAAGGCCGACACCGTATCGCTTGTAGCATTCGTCATCTCACCCGCTCCTTTCGAGAGCCTGCGCCGATTGGTAAGATAGGCGTCATCTTTCTCAAAGGAGAGATCATGCACCGATTCACGCGGCCCCTGCTGGCGGGGCTCTTCGCCTTTGCGCTTTGCGCCCAGGAGGCGCCCGAAACGCCTGCTCCGCAACAGGGCGGCGCTCCAGGAGGCGGCGGACGCGGCGGCGTGGCCGCGCAGAATGCCGATCCGCAACCTTATGAACGCGTCGTCACGCGCGAGGCGAAAACCGCCAAGGGCCTGTTTACCGTCCACCAGGTTAAGGAACGCTACTACTACGAGATTCCGAAGAGCGAACTGGATAAAGAGCTCCTTTGGAACACGCAGATCGCGAAGACCACCCTCGGTGCCGGTTATGGCGGCGGGCAACTGGTGAGCCGCGTGGTCAAGTGGCGGCTCAAGGGCAACCGGGTGCTGCTCGAGGAAGTGAATTTCGGTGTCTCCGCCGACCCCAGCCAGCCGATCGCGAAGGCGGTAAAGGCCGCTAACAACGATTCCATCATCCTGTCCTTGAACGTCGCGGCATTCGCCGCCAGCGGCGCCCCGGTGGTCGAAGTGACGCGCCTGTTCACCGCCGATCTGGGCGAGTTCAGTGCGCGCCAGCGTCTCGGCGCCACGGGCGTCGATGCCAGCCGGACCTTCATCGAGCACATCGCGCCCTACCCGGACAACGTGGAATCGGAAGTCACCGTCACCTATACGCGCAGTGCCGGCGGCGGTGCGGCGGGCGGCGGCCGCGGACCCGCGGCGGGACTCGGCGGCGGGCAGATGCGCGGCAACAGCGCTACCGTGGTGCTCCATCACAGCATGGTCAAGCTGCCTGAAAAGCCGATGATGCCCCGCCTTTTCGACGACCGCGTCGGCTACTTCACCACCTCCACCACCGATTACAGCCAGAACGAATACAAGGCCGAGCGCGTCCGCTACATCGCGCGCTGGCGCCTCGAAAAGAAGGACCCCAACGCAGCCGTTTCCGAACCGATCAAGCCGATTGTCTATTACATCGATTCGGCCACACCGCCGAAATGGGTGCCTTACCTCAAGAAAGGTATCGAGGACTGGAATGAGGCGTTCGAGGCCGCCGGCTTCAAGAACGCGATTCTCGGCAAGCCCGCTCCGACCCCGGAGGAGGATCCCACCTGGAGCGCCGAAGACGTTCGCAATTCGGTAATCCGCTGGCTGCCCTCGACCACGGAGAACGCAAGCGGCCCGCACATTTCCGATCCGCGCACCGGCGAGATCCTGAATGCGGACATCCAGTTCTATCACAACGTGATGAACCTGGCCCGCGACTGGTATTTCGTGCAGGTGGGGCCGCTCGATCCGCGTGCCCAGAAACTGCCGCTGCCCGACGACCTGATGGGCCGGCTGCTCGAGTACGTGGTGGCGCACGAAGTCGGCCACACCCTCGGCTTTCAGCACAACATGAAGGCCAGTTCCACCTATCCCTTTGAAAAGATCCGCGACAAGGAGTGGGTAAAACAGATGGGCCACACCCCGTCCATCATGGACTACTCGCGGTTCAACTACGTCGCGCAGCCGGAGGATGGCATCGACCCGGCCGACCTGATCCCGCGCATCGGCCCGTACGACATCTGGGCCACCAAGTGGGGATACTCTCCGCTGCCCGGGGCCAAGACGCCGAACGACGAGAAGGCGACCTTGAACCAGTGGGCGAAAGAGCAGGACGACAAAGCGTACCTGCGCTTCTCCACGGCCAACTCGGCGGGCTCGGATCCCGGCGAAGAGACGGAAGCGGTAGGCGATGCGGACGCGGTGAAGGCCACCGCCCTGGGCGTCAAGAACCTGCAGCGCGTGGCCAAAATGCTGATGCCCGCCACCGCCTATAAAGAAGGCGATACCTACGAGGAGCTCTCCGAGTTGTACGGGCGGCTGGTGAGCCAGTGGTCCACGGAAATGAATCACGTTGCCGGGATCGTGGGCGGGTTCAACAGCCAGCAAAAGGTGGTCGGACAGGAAGGGCGTGTGTTTAATCTGATCCCGAAGGAGAAGCAGGCCGCCGCGCTCAAATTCCTCCTGGATAATGCCTTCCTGACTCCGGGCTGGATGATCGACGAGGAGATCCTGCGGCGCATCGAGCCGGTGGGCGCGATCGAGCGCATCAACAGCGCGCAGACCCGCATTCTCACCAGCCTCATGGCCAGCAGCCGGTTCGCGCGCCTGATGGAGCAGCAGACGCTGGACGGGAACCTGGCATACTCGCCGGTGGATTTTCTTTCCACGCTGCGCAAGGGCCTGTGGAAGGAACTGGACGCGCCGCAGGTCAGGATCGATACGTACCGGCGGGAATTGCAGCGCGATTTTCTGCAGGCGGTGAACGCCAAGTTGAACCCGGCGCCGTCGGCGATGTCGGCGGCGGCGGCCGCGGCAGCGGCAGGACGCGGCGGTTCGCGGCCGCCCACGAGCGGTGACGAAAAGCCGTTCTACCGGGCGGAATTGCGCTCGCTGAATGCTTCCATCACGGCGGCACTCGCCAAGACCTCGGACTTCGAAACCAGGGCGCACCTGCAGGCCGCGAGGGACGAGATCGCCAGGATCCTCGACCCGAAATTCATGCCTCCGGCTCCGTCGGGAGCGGCAGGAGGCGGCGGCGGCCGGGGAGATTTCGGCAGCCGCTAGTCGAGCCCGTACACCCGCGCCGCCAACATTGGCGGCGCACAGCTTTTTCGATACTGAAAACAATGGAGTTGCTTGTGCGAGGCCGCCAATGTGTGGCGGCCTCGCACATTTTCGCCTCCATGACGCCGCCGAAAGAGTGGCGCCTGAATTCGGCAACCCGGGAAAATTCCTGAACCAATTGGTGCCCGTCCGGTATACACTGATTAAAATCTCATTACGGACGGAGCGTCATGTCACCCTTTCGGATATTAAGGTCTATCTTTATTCTCCTCCCGCTGTACCTGGTTCTGGCGTTCAGCGCATACGGTCAAGCCGTTTCTTCGCTATCGGGAACAGTGACCGATCCCACGGGCAGCGTCATTCCAGGTGCCACCATCCGCATCGAGGATGCGAATCATGGGTTGACCCGGGAAACCAAGAGCGACGCGGCGGGAAGGTACTCGTTCTCGCAATTGCCCCCAGGCACTTATAAATTGACTGCCACGGCGTCGGGCTTTGCCGACGTCACGGCGAACGCGGTGCAGCTTCTGGTCAATTCACCGAAGACGCTGAACCTGCCGTTCGAGAAGCTCGGCCAGGTGACCGAAACGGTGGCGGTGAGTGCGGAAGCCGCGCAGGTGAACACGACCGACGCTTCCATCGGCAACGCCATCTCCACGCGTCCGATTCTGCAACTGCCGTTGAACGCCCGGAACATTGTGGGCCTGCTGGCCTTGCAGCCAGGTGTGGTGTCCACCACCGAAGGCGACACCGACGACCGCAACGGCGCGGTGAACGGCGGCAAGAGCGACCAGGCCAACGTCACGCTGGACGGCGTGGACGTGAACGACCAGATGGACCGGCAGGCATTCACCAGTGTGCTGCGCATGACGCCGGATGCCATGCAGGAATTCCGCGTGACCACGCTCAACGCCAATGCCGACAGCGGCCGCACGTCGGGCGCGCAGGTGGTTCTGGTCACCAAGAGCGGCACCAACGATTATCACGGGTCGCTCTACGAATACCATCGCAATACCGTGACCACCGCCAACGGTTTCTTCAACAACATGGCAGGGGTGGAGCGGCCGAAATTGATCCGCAACATTTACGGGGGCTCGATCGGCGGGCCGGTGGTCAAGAACCGCCTCTTCGTCTTTTTCAATTATGAAGCCCGCCGCGATGCCAGGGACGGCACCACTGTGCGGACGATTCCTTCCATGGACATGCGCCAGGGAATCCTTCACTACCAGACGAAGGACGGCAGCATTGCCACGGTCACAGCCCAGGATCTGGCCGCGAAGATCGATCCGCGCGGCGTGAACCAGGCAGCCCTGAAGATTTTCCAGAGCTATCCGGTGCCCAACGACACCACGGTCGGAGACAACCTGAACCTGGTGGGCTACCGCTTCAAGGCGCCCATGCCGCTCGACTGGAAGACTTACATCGGGCGCATCGACTACAACATCGACCGGGCCAGCAAACACACTCTTTTCTTCCGCGGCAATCTTCAGAACGACGACGAAATCAGCTCCATGCCGCAGTTCCCCGGCATGCCGGCGAATTCCCGGCGGCTCAGAAACAACAAGGGATTCGGCACCGGACTCACCAGCCTGCTGGCGCCGACTCTGGTGAGCACGCTGCGCTACGGCCTGACGCGGCAGGGCTCGGACACCACCGGGCTGCAGACTTTCGGGATGGTGACGTTCCGCGGCATCGACCCGACCATTCCCACCAGCCGGAATTTCACCGCGATCATTCCGGTGCACACGCTTTCCGAGGATCTCAACTGGACCAGGGGCGCGCACAGCCTGCAATTCGGCGCCGTCGCCCGGTTCATCAGCAACCGCCGCATCGACTTCCAGAATTCCTTTTCGAGCGCCTCGGCCAACGCCTCCTGGCTGACCAGCAGCGGCGCGGATCTTTCCAATCCGTTCTCCGACATGGCGAGCAGCCAGATCACGAACTTCCGCTACGCGGTAACGGACGTGATGGGGATGATCACGCAGGGCAACGCGCAGTACAACTACATGGCCAGCGGCGATCCGATCGGCGAAGGCAACGCGGTGCACCGCAACTTCGTCGCCCGCGAGTATGAAATGTACGCCCAGGATACGTGGAAGGTTTCGCGCGGGCTGACGATCACCGCCGGCCTGCGGTACTCGTTAATGCCGCCCATCCGGGAGTCCAACGGGCAGCAGATGTCGCCCAGCATTCCGATCGGCGACTGGTTCGACCAGCGCGGCGCGCTTGCCGAGCAGGGGAGGAGCCAGCTCGAGGCGGGACGGATTGCCTTCATCCCGATCGACAAGGGCGGCCGTCCTTTGTATCCGTACCACAAGAAAAACTTTGCCCCGCGGCTGGCGCTGGCCTACTCGCCGTCGGCCGACGGCGGCCTCGGCAAATTCCTGTTCGGAGGGGCGGGACGGACCTCGATCCGCGCCGGCTTCGGCATGTACTACGACCTGTTCGGCAGCGGCCTGATGCGCTCGCAGGACGCGACGGCATTCGGCCTGTCCACGGCGCTGACCAACCCTTCGGCCGTGCTGACCACGGCTACCGCGCCGCGCTTCACCGCCGTCGACCAGATTCCGCCGTCGATTCTGCTGGCGGATCCGGGCGCGAACTTCCCGGCCGTATACCCGGATGCGTTCGCGATTACGCGGGGCATCGACGACACGCTCAATGCGCCCTACACGATGAACATGAACCTGAGCGTCCAGCGCGAGTTCGGCAACGGCTGGCTGGTTCAGGCCGCCTACATCGGACGCCTGGCGCGGCGTTCGCTGGCGCGGCGCGATGCGGCGATGCCGACCAACCTGAAGGATCCGAAGTCCGGCATGGCCTACTTCGAGGCGGCGACCATTCTGGCCCGCCAGGCAGTGGCAGGCGTGGCAACCGCCGACGTGGCCAAGGTGCCGTATTGGGAGAATCTTTTCAGCAGGGCGGCGACCTCCACGCTCTCGGCCACCCAGGTGGTTTACAACCGCTACGCGGCCAACATGTACGACTGGACCTACGCCCTGTACCAGCTCGACACGGGCGCCGGGTACGGCAGTTGCGATACGCGCAACCGGTGCAGCGACCAGGGCGCCTACACGTTCTACAGCCCGCAGTTTTCGTATCTTTCGGTATTCAGCTCGATCGCGGGCGGCAACTACCATGGGGCGCAACTGACGGTGAACAAGCGGTTCGGGACGGGCGGATCCTTGAACCTGAATTACACGTTCAGCAAATCGATCGACCTCCGTTCTTCGAACGAAAGGGCCGCGTCTGCCACGGGCGTGATTTGGAACCCCTGGTTCCCGGGACTCTCGCGCGGCGTTTCCGACTACGACAATACGCACCTGTTCAACGCCCTGGGAACCTACAGCCTGCCGTTCGGCAAGGGGCAGAAATTCCTGAACAACGCGAACGGCGTGGTGCAGGCCGTGCTCGGCGGATGGGAGCTTTCGGGCGTGTGGCGATGGTCCAGCGGATTCCCGGTGAGCGTTTATGAAACCGGCGTCTGGCCCACCAATTGGAACAACAATGTGTGGGCAAGCTGGACCGGCGAGCCGATCACGGTAGGGCAGTCGAAGAATGCGGCAGGCCTGGGCGGGCCCAATATCTTCCCGAACCCGAACACCGCCATCGACAAGTTCCAGTACGTCATGCCGGGCGAGATCGGGAATCGCAATCCGGTCCGCGGCGACGGGATCTTCAATATCGACAGCAACCTCTCCAAGCGTTTCGTGATGCCGTACCTGGATGGGAAGCACTCGCTTCAGGTGCGGTGGGAGACGTTCAACCTGACGAACACGGCGAAGTTCGACGCTTACACCGCGTCGCTGGATATTTCAGTGGGCGGAACGTTCGGCAAGTACACGGACCAGCTCACGCAACCGCGCGTGATGCAGTTCGGCCTGCGTTACGAATTCTGACGGACGCGGCGGACGAGTGCGGTTACGCGATCAGGCGCAACCGCACTCGGAGCATGCCCGGGCGCGGAGTCCCTCCACTCCTTCGCGGGCAATGATCGGCACCATGACGAGGCCGGCCAGCGGGTCGGCCCACCACCAGCCGGCGACGGCGTTCAGAAGCAAGCCGCCCAGGAGAATCGCGGAGAGGTACGTGCAGAAATCGGTCTGACGGGAATCGGCATGCATGGCCCGGCTGGCGATGCCGGAGGCAACGCGGCGTTTGGCACGCGCGAGCAGCGGCATCACCACGACGGAAATCGCGGCGATTACGATGCCGGGGATGCTGCGCTCCGGGGCTTCGCGGCGGATCAGCCGGGAACCGGATTCCCAGGCGATGTAGACCGCCAGGGCGAGGAAGCACGCACCGACGATTCGCAACGTAATCCGTTCGACCTGTTCGCGGCGGGCCGGGTTCAAATCGTGATGCAGGCGCCACAGCAGGGCTGCGCCGGAAGTCACCTCGATGGCACTGTCCAGTCCGAAGCCGATGAGCGAAACCGAGCCTGCGGCGGCACCGGCGAGAATCGAGACCAGGCCTTCGAGGCTGTTGTAGACGATGGTGAAGTATTCGAGATGGCGACCGCGGCGAACCAGGGTCGAGCGGCCGGGATCGGGCACATCATGCACCCTTCGAGTTTAGCGGTGTTCGATTGCCGGGTTTGCGGCCAGGATGGTTTCGGCCGTTTCCCACACCTGGGGCAGGGCTCGTTCGATTTCCGCGAGGCGCTGCCGGATGGCTACGCAGAACATGGCTTCCCGATGGCGGCCGCGCCCGATCGTCTCCAGGCTTCCGTCGATGGCGATGGGGCGGGCAGCGCCACCGATGTCGGACGCGAAGGAAAACGGCGAGCGAATGGCACCGGCGGCTACGTCGAAGATCTCCGCGAGCGTAGCGACGTGGCGGTGCGCGCGCTCTTTGCCGATTTCGGCCGATCCGAGCAGCCGCAGGAGCGCTTCGTGGAATTGCGGGACGCCGTAGCCGGCCAGCAGGTCCTTCACGGCCGTGTAGCGAGCGCGGACGGTGGGGTTTTGCAGGCCGGCTGCGAGGAGGACGTGAGTAGTGATCGCGGCGGCGAACAGGCACCCGATCGCCTGGTCGGGAAGGGGCGCCTGCTCATCGATCGAGCGGAGACAGGCGAGTACCTTTTCCCTCGCCTGGGCACAACGGCTGCGGACCCAGTCCCGCCTGGCGTAGTCCCGGCGCACGATGGCAAGGAGCGCGGCCAGCGTGCCCGATGGATCGAGGAGGATACGAGAGGTGCGGAAACTCGGGGCGAAGATAATCGCCCAGAACGGGGCGGCGTCAAACCGGCCGGCCGTCAGGTAAGAGGTTTCGAGAAGGGTGTCGCTATAGATGAACTTGCGGCGCCCTCCGGCCCAGCCCGGGTTCGCGACCACGACCATGATGTCGAAGCCGCCCGGGCAGTTCGGCGTCATCGGGAAGCCATTTGGTGGAACCGGCCGTATAGGCTCCACGAAGCCCGGTATGGCGGCGGCGCTTTCCATCACCCACTGCCGGGCTGCCTCTCTGGCTTGCTGGACGGTCATGGTTTCGGGCAGGAAGGCTTATCGTACTTCGGTTCTTGCGGCTAAGATAAGGGAGGGCCGCCGCGATGGCGGCGGTGGTGCGGAAGCCAGTCTTGGCTGGTGCCGGGCGCGGGCTTCAAACCCGTTGTGCGGTATGCGAATGCCGCTGGTGGGTTTCGACTCCCACTGGCTTCCGCCAAATAAATCTCAATAATCTTTGATTGCAAAGGGGATGTTCGACACCCATCCCGCGTCACAAAGCCGCGTAAAATCCGCTCCGAATTCGGGTAAACTCCACGTTTCCTGCCACCGCCGCCATCGCAACAGACGACGGCTTGTTCGGGCGTGCGTTGGCTCGTTACCTTCAACTCCCACTGGCTTCCGCCAACAGATTGCGCATGGCGGTTGCGGCGGCGTGGAATTGAATTTCGAGTTCCGGGAAGCGCGCCGTCATGGTTTTGACATCGCCGGCTTTTCCGGCCTCCTGGATCGCGTCGGCAACATGCTGGAGTCCGGGACTGCTGACATTGGCGGCGGCGCCTTTGATGCTGTGTGCCCGTCGTTGGGCGCCGTCGACATCGCCCGCGAGCAGGTGGGACTCGAGCGCGGCCAATTGCCGGGGAGTGTCCTCCATGAATGTCTCGAGCACGGCGTGGGCGATCTCCCGGTCGCCCATCAGGCGCTCGAGCAGATCCTCCTCATCGAAGGGAGCGTCGGCCGGGACGGCCCGCGCAAGCCATTTGTCGAGCATGGCGGCAACGGTGGAGGGATGGACGGGCTTGGGCAGGTAGTCGTTCATGCCGGCGGCCAGGCATTTCTCGCGCTCGCCTTGCAGGGCGTGCGCGGTCAAGGCGACGATGGGGATGGTGGGATGGCGAACGCCGGACCGCGGATCGCGAATGCGGGCGGATGTCTCGTAGCCGTTGAGCTCCGGCATCTGGCAATCGAGCAGGAGGAGATCGTAGCGAATGCGCCGCATGGAAGCCAGGGCCTCATTGCCGTTGGCGACGGTGTCGGCGCGGCAGCCGAGTTTGGAGAGGATGGCGAGCGCCACCTTCTGGTTGGTGATGTCGTCCTCGGCGACGAGAATGCGCCACGGAATTCTGGGGGGCGGAGCGGCCGGGGGCCTGGCGGCGTGAATGGCCGCGGAAGGGCACGCGCTGTCGGGCGACGCGCCTTCCGGCTGCTTTTCGAAAACGGCGGTGAACCAGAACTCCGATCCTTTTCCCTGCTCGCTGTGCACGCCGATGCGGCCGCCCATCAGTTCCACGAGCTGGCGGGCGATCGACAAGCCGAGCCCGGTGCCGCCGAACTTGCGGGTGGTGGAGCCGTCCACCTGGGTAAAGGGATAGAAGATTTCAGCCTGGCGGGCGGCGGGGATGCCGATCCCGGTGTCCCGCACCAGGATCCGGACGACCGCCGAATCCTCGTCGTGGCGATCGAGGCGCGCCTCGATGGCGACCCCGCCCCGCGCCGTGAACTTGACCGCATTACCGACCAGGTTGAGCAGAATCTGACGCAACCGGCCGCAATCGCCGCGCAGCCGCACCGGCACTTCGCGCCCCAGCGAGGATTCGAGTGCGAGGCCCTTTTGACCCGCCTGGGCGGAGAGCAACTGGACCACGTCGTCCAGCACTTCGCGGAGGTCGAAATCCACGATCTCCAACTCGAGTTTGCCCGCCTCGATTTTGGAGAAATCGAGAATCTGGTTGATGACGGCGAGGAGCGATTCCCCGCTGGAGCGGACGATTTCCGCGAATTCGCGCTGCTCCGCCGTGAGGGCGGTGTCGAGAATCAGGCCGGCCATGCCGATCACACCGTTCATGGGCGTGCGGATCTCGTGGCTCATATTGGCGAGGAACTCGCTTTTGGCGCGGCTGGCGGCTTCGGCAGCCTCGGCGGCCTGCCGCAAGAGGGCGTCGGCGTGTTTCTGCGGAGTGATGTCCTCGGCCAGGCCGACCACCCGCACGACCCGGCCGTCCGCGCCGCGGATCGGAAATGCCCGGTTGCGCACCCACTTCAGATCGCCGCACGGCGCCCGCATGCGGTACTCGGTTTCGGCCAGCTCTCCGGTTAGCTGACGGCGGAATTCCATCTTCGCCACTTCCCGGTCCTCCGGGTCGATCGCTTCGAGCCAGTCCGACGGGTCCTTGATGAAGTCCGCGCAGCTACGGCCCCAGATTTTTTCATAGGCCGGACTGACATAGAGCATCTGGGCGCCATCGGCTTTGGCCATCCAAAAGACCTGGTGGATATTCTCGGCCAACTGGCGGAATTTCTCTTCGCTGGCGCGAAGGGATTCCTCGGACTTTTTGCGCTCCGTGATGTCCTGGCTCAGCCCGACGTGGCCGAGGAAGTTGCCTCCCGGGGAAAGGCGCGGCTCGGCGTAGGAGGCCATCCACCGCCAGGCTCCGTCGGCGCGCCGGACGCGCACTTCGGCCTGGAAGGGGGCATGTTCCCGAATGGCGCGGGAAAAACTTTCGACGTACGCCCCGGCGTCCTCCGGATGGAGCAGGGGATGCCAGTTGCGATGTTGCGCCGTCTCGTCATCGAGCCGGAAGAATTCCCGGTAGGTCCGGTTCACAAACCAGTTTTCACCCCCGGCGTCGGTCACCCAGATGGGAATAGGACATCCGTCCGCCAGGATGCGAAAGCGCTCTTCGCTTTCCCGAAGCGCCTCCTCGGCCTGCTTGCGCCCGGTGATCTCGCGGGCCATGCCGAGGATGGCGTAACCGGCGCCGTAGGGGATGATCGCCGAATTGGTTTCCACATCCACAAAGCCGCCGCCCCGGGGGCGCAGGCGGAATTCCAGCAACTCTTTTTGCGTGCCGGTTGCCTGCAGTTCCCCGATCGCCCGTGCCGCCGTGGGCATCTGGACGGCATCGAGGAAGGAGTCGAAGGTCAGGGAGGGGATGTCGCCGCGCTCATAGCCCAGCAACTGCAGGGCGGCCGGGTTTGCGTCCAGGAACCGGCCGGAGAAGTCGTGAATGTAAATGCAATCGCGGGAGCGCTCAAAAAGGGCTCGAAACTGACTGGCGTGGGCGTGCATGGTAAGCTCCGCAGTGCGCCGGGGGCCTATATCGCGGGCGATGGTAGCCGCGCCGAAGATATTTCCGGATTCGTCCTTGATGGGAGAAACGGTCAGCGAGACGTGCACGCTCCGGGTGCCTTTGGCGAGCCGGACAGTCTCGAAATGGGCAATGCGGCGGCCCGCCTTGACCTTCTCCAGAATTTCGCGCATTTCCTGTTCCCGGCCGGGAGGGGACAGTAAGCAAATGGACTTGCCGATCATCTCGGCGGCGGAGTAGCCGTAAATGACTTCGGCGCCGTGATTCCAACTGGTGACGGTCCCGGCGAGCGTCTTGCCGATAATGGCGTCGTCGGACGAGGCCACGATGGCGGCAAGTAAACTGTTTTCCTCCGCGGAGGCACCGAACTCCGGGACCGGAGGGTCGGGAACGGATTGGGGGGCGGGAGTGTGGAATAGAGACAGCATACGTCGAGTTTCTTATCGGCAGGAGCGGGCTCTTTTCACTGCGCGTCAGGGCGGGGGGCGAGAACGTGACATTTTTGTATCCAACCACCCCCGACCGGGGTTCCGGTACGTCCAGGAGCCGGGAAAGACCCCCGGGATCGTGAAATCAGACACTGGCGGGGCATTTGGGCACCGTGCGCGTGGACTTCAAATGACGTAACCTGGAAGATATAGACGTTGATTTTCCAACGTTTCGACGGCAAACCCCCAGCTCACGCAGGGAATGGCTCGTTACTGGGTCCGATCCGTTCCGTTCTGAAGCCGCCATCCACCCATCACCGTCGTAGCTACCCAGGCCGCGCATTGGCGGACCTGTTCATTGGGAGTACGGAAAATGCTGAATGGCTCAAAACCGACCGCTACCCGAGAGATGGAAGACGCACTTATGTACCTGCCCCGGAAGGGTGTCACGGACTTCCGGAAGGGCCAGATCATCTTCGACGAACATCAACCGTCCCGAGGGCTCCACCTGGTGGTTCAGGGTCGAGTGAAAGTAACCGTTCCTCTGGACGATGGGACGCAAACCGTGGTGGATATCTTCACCACCGACGATTTCTTTGGCGAGAGTTCGCTGCTCGGGTCACACCAGTATGCGGAACGGGCGCTGGCGCTGGACAATGTGACGCTGATGTCCTGGAGCAGCGCGGAGATCGAGGAGCAGGTAGAGCGGCAGCCCCGGCTGGGCCTGGCGCTGCTACAGATGCTGGTGAAGCGCGGTCTGGACTACGAGGAGCGACTGCAGAGCTTCGCCCTGGACAAGACCCCGGAGCGGGTGGTGCGGTCGCTGCTGCGGTTTGCCGACCGGCTGGGCACGCGCACCGAGGACGGGTCGATCAAGATTCCGCCGTTAACGCACCAGGTGATCTCCGAGTATGTGGGGACTTCCCGCGAAATCGTCACGTTCCAGATGAATCAACTGCGTCAAAAAGGCTTTCTGCGCTATTCGCGGAAGGGCATCCAGGTGTATTCGGATGCGCTCCGCGAGCATTTGAACGCGCAGACCAAGCAAACAGTGGACTGGTCTAAGGCCAACGACGGGAAGACGCTGACGGCCGGGGAAACGCAGTTCTAACCTCGGTGAGTATTTGTTTGCTCCCCAAATTCAGGAGAGACAGGGTGCGCGCGGCTTCATAGACTGGCAGGGAAGAAAGCCTTGCGAGTCTGGCCATGCGATGGTACCCGATTGTTACGGTGGCGGCGGTAGCCGGGAGGCTGGCCGCCTTTGATATGTCCGCGGCGGCAGGCGGCGACGACGAGGGCGTGTCCGCGCGGCTGACCAGACCGGCGGCTGCGGCATTACGGGCGCCGGTGCTGCGGCGCGAAGAACCGAGGGACAGCGTGATGGTCCGGCTGCCCGGTCCGGCGGCGAAAGCCGCTCCGGTGGTCAAGCCGGCTCCGGTGGTGAGGCCGTTCATTCCGCCGCCGGTGGAAGAATCGGTGGCGGCGCCGGTCCCGCTGCTTCCCGAGCCGCCGCTCAGCCTGCAATTTCCCGTTCCGGTTTCGAAACTGGAGGCGTCGGCCTTCCTTCCGCCTACGCCCCTGCTGCCCGCGGCGAAGGAGACGGCCACCGCCGTGCCGGCCGCACGAGCGGCACCGAAAGGACTCCCCAAGCGCATTCTGCCCGTTGATTTCGAACGGGATAGCGCTCTTTTCTGCCAGCGGCGGATTTCCCAATGGATGCAGCCGGACGCCTACAACATCTTCGGTGAGGCGCTACGCGACCGTCCTGCCTACGACGACGACCGCAAGGAAAACGGACGCATCTATGCCTTTGCCGACCCGAGCGGCCGGTATCGCGAACTCGAACTGGACTTCGCGGCAGACACCGGGATTCTGCGCTCGGTTTTCGTGTACCCGTGGAAGATGACGTGGCAGGATTGCCGGCGGCAGTGGGGCGGCAACGTGGCAGCGGCCGACGCTTCCAAGGGCCGGAAGTTTTATTCCTACCTGAACCGCCGCCTGGACGTCCTGGTAGACGCGGGCGGGCGTGTGATCAGCCTCGGTTTATACTGATCGAGCTGAAACCGGCAGACCAGCCACGGCGTTTAATACATAGGGCAACGAAGCGCTTCAATTGAGCGTATAGTGAACCTATACAGGAGTTTTTCGACAATGGAACGTCGATCCGGAAAATGCGTGGCGGTACTGGCCGCACTCAGCCTGCTCTCCACAGGCGCCTTCGCGGGGGACAAGGACAAGAAACTGCCGGCCAAGAAGGACGTGGACGCGATCGGCAATCGCGATGTAGGCAAAGGTGTGAATTTCTACTCTCTCGAGAAGGAAATCGCACTGGGCAAGGGTTTGGCGCAAGAAATAGAGCGCCAGGCTAAAATCGTTGACGACCCCATCGTGGCGGAATACGTGAACCGCGTGGGTCAGAACCTGGTCCGCAACTCCGACGCAGAGGTGCCCTTCACTATCAAGGTGCTGGATTCGGAGGAGGTGAACGCCTTCGCGCTTCCGGGCGGCTTCTTTTTCGTGAACTCCGGCCTGATTCTGAAGGCGGAAAGCGAAGCGGAGCTGGCGGGCGTGATGGCACACGAGATCGCGCACGTGGCGGCGCGGCACGGCACCAAGCAGGCGACGAAGGGCCAACTGATCAACCTCGCATCCATTCCGCTGATTTTCCTGGGCGGCTGGACGGGGTATGCGATCCGCCAGGGCGCGGGGCTGGCGATTCCGCTGGGCTTCCTCCAGTTTTCGCAGGGTGCGGAACGGGAAGCCGATTATCTGGGATTGCAATACCTGTACAAGGCGGGCTACGATCCGACCGCGTTCGTAGACTTCTTCGAGAAGATCCAATCGGCGGAAAAGAAGAAACCGGGCACGCTGGCCAAGGTCTTCGCGACACACCCGATGACGGATAACCGCATCAAAGCGGCGCAGGAAGAGATTCAGACGATTCTTCCGGCGAAACCGGAATACGTGGTGACCACATCCGAGTTCAACGACGTGAAATCGCGGCTGGCGATGCTGCACAATCACCGCAAGGTGGACGGCAACGAAGATCCGAACCGTCCGCGACTGCGGCGCGCGCCGGGGAGCGGAACGATCGACGAAAACGGAGACGGCAAAACCAAGACGGATTCCGACGAGCGTCCGACGCTGAAGCGCCGGGATCAGTAAGCACCGTCAGGAAGGTATAAACGGCGTCCGGGGGAAACCTCGGACGCCGTTTTTTGTTTACCGGGCGAGGACGCGATAGGCGCGGCGGGCCACGATCAATTCTTCGTTGGTGGCGAGAGCGAAGACTTTAACGGGTGAATCGGGGGACGAAACTTCGCGGTCTCCGGATTGGGTTTCGTTGCGGGCGGGATCGAGGCGGATTCCGAGGAAGGCGAGGCCTTCACAGCAGGCAGCGCGGAGGCGCGCGGAATTCTCGCCGATTCCGCCGGTGAAGGCGACCGCTTCGAGGCCGCCCAACGCGGCGGCGAAAGCTCCGATGGTTTTCTTCACCTGGTAAACGAACACGTCGAGGGCGAGGGAGGCGCGGCGGCTTCCGGAAGCGGCGGCGGCTTCGATATCGCGCAGGTCGCCGCCGGGAATGCCGGAGAGGCCGGCGAGTCCGCCGCCGCCGGCGAGCTGGCGGCGCACCTCTTCTGTGGTCCAGTTGTGGCGCTCCATCATGTAGAGCACGGCGAAAACGTCGAGGTCGCCGTGGCGGGTGGCGTTTTCGAGGCCGGATTGCGGGGAGAAGCCCATGGTCACGTCGACCGAGCAGCCGCCATCGATGGCGCACATGGAGGAAGAGCCGCCGAGATGGCAGCTCACCAGTTCAGGGGCGCGGCCCATCAATTCCGCCACGCGGCCGGCCGCATCGTCGTTGAGCAGCCTGACCGGCCGGTATAGGCTTGGGGGTCTAGCACTTCAACCTGGATGACTTCCGAGTGGGCGACAATCCGGCCGCAATCATCGGCGAGCCAATGGCCTTCCTTGAGTCGTGATCTTGGCGGCATGCCGTTCGCACGGAAAATCATCTCCATCACCGTCGCCACGCGCTGGGTGCCGCTCCATGTGAGGATGGCGTCGGCCGGAGCGAGTTCACTGTTGTGCCGCACACGTTGTCCATCCGTTTGAGCGCCATGTGTTCACGAGCGCGACGTTGAAGCACAAAAGTTCGCTCCCGAACGGCGCTGACTCGGGGTGGACCACGCCACTCGGAAGGCTCTCAAGGCGAGGTAATATGCGATAACGATCTGTGGAGCCGATGCAAATGGAACGATGCCAGGAGTGTGGCTCGGAGGTAGAGTGGGCCGTGCCGTTTTGCTCGCAGTGCGGAAGTCCGGTGAGGAAAGGTTCCCCAGGGTCTTCCGGCGCGGACGCTCCGACCGCAGCCACCGTCACCTCGACGGACGCACCCGCGTATCCGCCGCCACGGACACCTTCTTCCTTCCGGCAGGCATCGCATCTTTCCCGCGAGGGGGAGCGCTTTGCGCCCGGCATGCTGATTGCCGAGCGCTACCGCATCGTATCGCTGCTGGGACGCGGCGGCATGGGCGAGGTGTTTCGGACGGACGATCTCATACTTGGACAGCCGGTGGCGCTCAAGTTCCTGCCCGAGTCGTTGACGGGACCGTTTTTGCTGGAGCGATTCCACAACGAGGTCCGCATGGCGCGTCGTATCTCGCATCCTAACGTTTGCCGCGTTTATGACATCGGCGAGACCAACAGCCAGGTTTTCCTGTCGATGGAGTACGTGGACGGCGAAGACCTCTCGTCGCTGCTGCGGCGCATTGGCCGGCTCCCCCCCGATAAAGCTCTGAAAATCGGGCGCGAAATTTGCGCCGGGTTAGCGGCTGCACACGACAAGGGCGTGTTGCACCGGGATCTGAAGCCCTCGAATATCATGCTCGACAGGCGAGGCGAAGCGCTCATCATGGACTTCGGCCTGGCCGGCCTAGCCCATGAGATTGAGGACGTACGCAGCGGAACTCCGGCCTACATGGCGCCGGAGCAACTTGTGGGCAAGGAGGTCACGGCTTGCAGCGATATTTATGCGCTCGGACTGGTGCTCTATGAACTGTTCACCGGCAACCCGCTATTTGAGGGCAAGACGCACGACGAGGTTGTGCGGGTGCGCCGCGAGACCACGCCGCAGCGCCTCTCCACGCTGGTTCGTGATCTCGACCCGGCCGTGAGACTGGTGTTACTGCGCTGCCTGGAGGAGGAACCGGAAATGCGTCCGTCATCGGGGCTGATTGTTTCTGCGGCCCTGCCCGGTCGTGAGTATTTCATTGCCCTCTACCGGCCCGACGACTACGACCCCTCCACCGAAACCGAAGCGATGGATCACGAGATCGACGTGCTCAACGACGAAATGATGAACGCCGGCGCCAGGGTTTTTGTGGCCGGCCTTTCCTCGGCCGCTAATGCGAGGTCGCTGCGGATCCAGCCCGATGGCAAACTGCTCGTCACCAAGGGGCTGTACACGGAGACAAAGGAACACGTAGTCGGTTTTTGGGTGCTGAAAGCCGCTGATCTGAACGAGGCGCTTGCGTGGGGGCGCAAGGCTGCCCTGGCTTGTAGGGCGTCAGTCGAAGTGCGGCCGTTTGAATATCCGAAGAAAGCAACGCCGCTTGAACCAGAGCAATACAGCCCGACGGAGGAAAAATGAGGACAATCATAGCAACTGCACGAGTGTCGCTCGACGGCGTCATGCAGGGCCCTCGGTGCCCAAGAGGACACAAGGTGATGTTCTTGGAAAAGGGAAAGCTCTTCAGCGGCGCCCCGAACTATCCGGCGAGGACGCGATAGGCGCGGCGGGCCACGATCAGTTCTTCGTTGGTGGCGAGAGCGAAGACCTTGACGGGTGAATCGGGGGACGAAACTTCGCGGTCTCCGGATCCGGTTTCATTGCGGGCGGCATCGAGGCGGATTCCGAGGAAGGCGAGGCCTTCACAGCAGGCAGCGCGGAGGCGCGCGGAATTCTCGCCGATTCCGCCGGTGAAGGCAACGGCTTCGAGGCCGCCAAGGGCCGCGGCAAAAGCTCCGATGGTTTTCTTCACCTGGTAAACGAACACCTCGAGGGCGAGGGAGGCGCGTCGGCTGCCGGAAGCGGCGGCGGCTTCGATATCGCGCAGGTCGCCGCCGGGAATACCGGAGAGGCCGGCGAGTCCGCCGCCGCCGGAGAGCTGGCGGCGCACCTCTTCGGTGGTCCAGTTGTGGCGCTCCATCATGTAGAGCACGGCGAAAACGTCGAGGTCGCCGTGGCGGGTGGCGTTTTCGAGGCCGGATTGCGGGGAGAAGCCCATGGTTACGTCCACCGAGCAGCCGCCATGGATGGCGCACATGGAGGAAGAGCCGCCGAGGTGGCAGCTCACCAGTTTGGGGGCGCGGCCCATCAATTCCGCCACGCGGCCGGCCACGTACTCGTGCGAGGCGCCGTGGAAGCCGTACTTGGCCACCCCTTCTTCCAGCCACTGGCCGGGAACGCCGTAGAGGCGGGCGCAATCGGGAACGGTGCGGTGAAACTCGGGCTCGAAGGCGGCGACGACGGGCACGCCGGGCATGGCTTCGCGGAAGGCATCGATGGCGGTGAGGTAGATGGCGTTGTGGGCGGGCGCGGCGGGAAGGAACTGGCGCATGGCCGAGACCACGGCGTCGTCCACGAGGAAGGTTCCGCGATAGGCGGGTCCGGCATGGACGGCCTTCAGTGCCACGGCATCGATTTTTTCGCCGGTCTGCACCTGGCGGATGGCGTCGCGATAGTCGCTGACGCGCTCCAGGCGGCCCTTGCCGAGGACGCGTTCGGAGGGCATGTCGATGACCTGGTATTTGAGGGAAGTCGATCCCAGGTTCGGAATGAGGATGTTCATCAGTTTATGAGACCGAGGCGCTTCAACGTAGCGGCAGGCTCCTCGTTTTCAAAGCGGGCGATCGCGGCTTTCTGATAGCCGTTGTCGAGGGCGATGCCGTAGGGATAGGAACGGTAATGGAAGCGATTTTTAAGCTTTTCGAAATCGGTGGAGACCTGGGCTGTGAGTCCACTCTCGTCGACGAACTGGCGGGCATAGCGCTGCAAGTCCACGGGCACGGCGAAAATGCGGGTGTCGCCCCAATCGAACTGCGCCATTTTTTTGGCGGCCTCGAGGCAATGGCCACAACCGGGGTTGAAGAAGTAGAGGAAGACCTTGCCTTGGCGGATGGGCTGTTCGCCCCCGGCGACGGCGATGGTGGCGGGCGCGCGCACGCCGGTGTGCCCGGCGGACTCGACGCCGAAGGAAACCAAGCCGAACACGGTCACGGCCCCGAGCACCAGCAGGGCGCTACGCGCGGCGGAAGGTCTTCGCGACCAGATGCCGGCGGCGGCGGCCAGGCCCAGCATCAGCGCATCGCCGAGGAAGAAGCCCGGGCCGACAACGCGTTTGATCCACGGAAAACAACTACAGTCTTCCCCGCGGAGAACGTGATAGTTGGCGCCGACGAAGATCATGAACGCGAGCAGCAGGATACCGGTGAGAATCGCGCCCCAACGGCGGAAGCGGGGGACGATGACGAAGACGCCGGCCGCGGTTTCCACAATTCCGATGCCCAGCGCGGCAGCTACGCTGAGGGATGCGGGAATGTGCACCTGGGTCATGCGCATGGCGGCGCCCTGGACATCGGTGATTTTCCAGATGCCGGACACCAGAAAGAGCAGGCCCACCAGGACCGCGCCCACCCAGGCAGCGGCCGTTTTCCACCCGGGCAGTTCGAGAGCACGGAAGCCGGGATGCGGCTGTGCCATACTGTCGTTCATGGCCCTATTGTAGCCCTTTGGCTCGATGGATTTGGCCCCCACACGCGATGATCGCCCTTGCCCTTCTGCTGTTTGCGGCTGCCGCGCCGACGCTCGAGCTGGTGAACGAGGTGTACCAGATTCCAGCGGGAGAGTGGCGCTACGTGGAAGTCGGGCTCAAGCAGCAAACGGCCCTGGTGTCGGCCGATTTCCAGTCGCTGGCGGGATCGAAGGAAGTGCGGCTGGCGTTGATGCGGCGCGAAGACCTGGAACATCTGCGCGGCGGCCTGGCGCACGGCGTGTTGGCGGTGACGCCGGCAAGCGGTGCGGGCGTACTGCAAAGTCCGGTGGGTGAACCGGGGGAATACGTGCTGGTGGTGGACAACCTGGGGGAGCAACCAGCCTCGGTTCACCTGCACGTGCGGCTCGACTTCACGCGGCACGCGGGTCCGGCGGTGACGCGGCTCTCTCCGGAGCGGCGGCTGACGGTGGTGCTGATCAGCTTCGGCGTATTTTTCGGAATCGTCACCTGGTCGGCGCGGCGCCTGCTGCGGACGATCAAGCATTGAAGGCTCCGGCGGCGGCGGCAGCCGTTTTCCGGATGTCCTCTTCGGTGTGGGCCGCGGAAAGGAAGGCGGCTTCGAACTGCGAGGGCGCGAGGTAAACGCCGCGGTCCAGCATGGCGCGGAAGAAGCGGCCGAAGCGGGCGGTATCGCATTTCTTGGCTGTTTCCCAATCGGTGACGGGCCCTTCGGTGAAGAAGAAGGTAAACATGGAGCCGACGCGATTGACGGTGACGCCGGCAGGCGCGGAGGCGGCGAGCGCTGCGCCGAGAGTTTCCAGGCGGTGATAGATTTCGGGGTGCTGCTCGAGGTGGCGGAGCATGGCGAGTCCGGCGGCCACGGCGAGCGGGTTGCCGGAAAGGGTGCCGGCCTGGTAGACGGGGCCGGCGGGCGCGACCTTGTTCATGATGTCGCGGCGTCCGCCGTAGGCGCCGACGGGAAGGCCGCCGCCGATGACCTTGCCGAGGGTGGTGAGGTCGGGACGGATGGCGTAGAGCTGCTGGGCGCCGCCGAAGGCCACGCGGAAACCGGTCATCACTTCATCGAAGATGAGGAGCGCTCCGTGTTGATGGGTGAGGCGGCGCATGGTTTCGAGGTATCCGGGGAGGGGCGGGACGCAGCCCATGTTGCCGACGACGGGCTCGACGATGACGGCGGCGATGGCGTCGCCGAAGCGGGCGAAGGCCTGTTCGAGGGCTTCGGGCGAATTGTAGGGGAGCGCGATGGTGGTATCGCAGAAGGCTTTGGGGACGCCCTGGGTGTCGGCGATGCCGAGCGTGGCCATGCCGGAACCGGCCTTGACGAGGAGGGAATCGACGTGGCCGTGGTAGCAGCCTTCGAACTTGACGATGAGGTCGCGGCCGGTGAAGCCGCGGGCGAGGCGGATGGCGGACATGGTGGCTTCGGTGCCGGAGTTGACGAGGCGCACCATTTCGATGGAGGGGACGGCGCGGCAGATGGCGCCGGCGAGGTCGATTTCCTGTTCGGTGGGAGCGCCGAAGCTGGTGCCGATTTCGAGCGCGCCTTCGAGGGCGGCGAGGATTTCGGGGTGGCGGTGGCCGAGCAGGAGCGGTCCCCAGGAGCCGACGTAGTCGATGTACTCGTTGCCGTCGGCATCGAAGATGTGGGAACCGTCGCCGCGGGCGATGAAGAGGGGGTTGCCGCCGACGCTGCGAAAGGCGCGGACGGGCGAGTTGACGCCGCCGGGAATCAGTTCCTGGGCGCGGCGGAAGAGGGCTTCCGATTTGGCGTGTGTCATATGGTTACGAGCGAGTCGCGAGTTTACCCGGCCTTGCGCGGCACGAGGCGGCCGAAGCCGATGCTCATGCCGATTTCGTAAAGGCTGCCGTTCAGGTTGCGCAGCAGGCGGCGCTTGAGGCCCTGGTAGGGCTGGCGGCCGGCGAACAGGTCCTGCATGACGGCGGAAAATCGGGGGCTGCGGCGGGTGAATTCGACCATGCGCTGGGGGACGCCGCCGCAGAGGAAGCGGCCCTGAAAAACGCGCTTGGCGAGGCGGGAGCCGAACTCGAGGTCGGTGGTGAAATCGTGGCGGAGCAGGCCGCGATAGCGCTCGGGCTTTTCGGCGGCGGCGTGATCGCCGAGCAGGGCGCGGGAGGCGAGGTCGCCGGAGCGGATGGCGTAGTAGAGGCCTTCGCCGGTGATGGGATCGACCAGGCCCGCGGCATCGCCGACGGCCATCCAGCCTTCGCCGGAGACGCGGTTCTTTTTCCAGGCGCCGGCTTCGAGCGAGGGCAGGAGGTGGCTGTAGAAGGGGGCGCCCTTCCAGGAGATGCCCTTTTCCGACATGTACCGTTCGAGGCGTTTGCGCAGGGACGCGGCGGGCTCGCCTTTGCCGCAGATGCCGACGGACAGGTGGCCGCAGCGCGGGAAGACCCAGATGTAGCCTTCGAGATTGGAGAGGAACTGGATATCGATCTTCTCCTGGTCGCCGGGAACGTAGTAGCCGAGGGCGGACATGGTGTCCTCGGGACGGAGCTGGGTGCCGACATCGCGCAGGGGATTGCGCGCGCCGGTGGCGACGATGCAGAAGTCGGCGTCGGCGACGCCCGCGTTGGTGCGAAGCTGCCAGCCGCCGGAGGCGCGTTCCAGGCGGTTGATGCGGGCCTTCTCGATCTGGGCGCCGGCGCGTTCGGCGCGTTCGAGCAGCATGCGGTTGAGATCGAAACGGGAGTAGATGACGAGCGGGTCGCCGAGTTTGAGGGTGGCTTCGCCGGCGTTGGGCGCGGAGAGGATGGTCTCGCTCACGAAGCGTTTGGGCGTTTCGTTCTCGATGAGAAAAGGATACTGGCTGTAGGCCTTGTAGGTGAGGCCGCCGCCGCAGGGTTTCTCCCAGGCGAGCTTTTCATCGAAGAGCTGAACGCGGAGGCCGGCCGAAGCCAGTTGTTCGGCGGCGAATGCTCCCGCCGGACCGCCTCCGAGTATGGCAACGCGCTTCATTCCTTCTTCTTGCCCGCGGGGGGCAGATCTTCGGGAGAGGGCATCTTCCCCGCCCCGCCGGCAGGCGCCGCGCCGTGCGGACTGGCGACAGGCGGAGTGGCGCCGTGCTGTGCGCCGCCGGTCTCCTGGCGTCCGACGACCACCCACTTGCCGCCCTGTTGTTCGAGTTTGTATCCCATGCTCATGCCCTGTTCCGGAGTGCCGCCTTTGGGACGGATGGAGGCGGTAGCGGTGGCCTGGTTGCCGCTGTATTCGACCGAGGCCAGGGTCACGTCCATGCCGGCGACATTCAACTGCGCCTTGTTGGCCAGGTAGTCGACGACGGCCTGACGCACGGCTTCATTGTTCTGATTGGTACCGCGGTTACAGGCGGTGAAGGACAGAGCTAGGAGGAGCACCACGGAAATGCGCACTACCTGATTATAACTTTCCTCGTACTAGTACAGGTACGGCTGGAAAATGAGGTTCGAATGGCTCATCTTCTAATCTCACATGCGAACACTTCTAGCCATTTCGTTCCTCTTCGGAACCTTACTTCACGCGGAAAACGCCAGTCTTTTCGTTCGTCCACCCGAGGCACCGGCACAGGGGAGGGCCCTATGGCAGGCCAGCGTATCGGCACTGGCGGCGGCCAACGCGATGGACATTCACTCGTCGTGGGGGAAGCGGGAACTGAACGGGGTTCTGGCGGGACCGGACAACCGGTTCGGCGCGCGGGGCACGGTTTTGAAGCTGGCGTTTCAGGGCGGGTTGATGGGGGCGGAGTACCTGTTGACGCGGGGTCATGCATCGGGGAAGCTGTACCGGGCACTCACGTTCATCAATTTCGGAGCGGCGGCGGGGATCGCGTCGGTGGCGGTGCACAACTACGGCGTGGCGGGGTATCCGCGGTAGGGACGGTTCGGGCGGAGGGCCCTACTCTAAGAGGTACACGACGGTGGTCTCGGTGGCGGCCGGATCCGGCGTGGGATCTCCGTATATCTCCCACGAGTTCCCGGCGGAGTCCCTGCGATTGGCCGTCATCCATTTTCCGATGGCGTCGTGCGCCTCGTGCATGCGATGGTACGGTCCGCGGTGGACGGCGACGGCAGCCTCGCCCGCTGGCGTTTCAGTGGCGCACACCTCGCCCGCGGTTTCAAAGGTGCGGGTGACCTCGACACCGAAGTCGCACAGTATGGGCGCGCCGGGCTGTGCCGGGTGGTGGTAGAGAAAAACATTGTGGCCGTCGGTCCACAGGCCGGGCTGGCTGCGAATGAACTCCCAGACCGCGTTTAGGACCGGCCCCCACGCCGAAGCAACCGCGCCTGGCGCGACCTCGCGCCGCACCGCGGCCAACGTGCGGGGGTGAACAGTCTGTAAGTTGACGGAGACGGGCATCCCATGATCGTAAACCAGCGCAGGCTCGCGTGCGGGTTACCGATTGGCCGGGCGGGGTGGGCTGCCGATTCGATCAACCGGCATGGGGCTATACTGGTTTGTCCATCCGCCAAGGTTGGACAATCGACTTCATCCCTATGCGATCCAGCGGTTTCACACAATTCGTCCTGGCGCTTTCGGCGTTTTGCCTGCAACACGTGTTCGCCGTCAGCGCGATGGGGCAGGCGCCCGCCGCGGCCGCCGCTTTCGACCCGCGTGTAACCTTCGCGCCCCTGACCCTGCCCGACCCGGTCAACGCTTACCGTTCCGGGAACGGAGCGCCGGGACCGAGTTACTGGCAAAACCAAGCGGACTACGAACTTCACGCCGATTTGGATGTGGCGGCAAAGGTTCTAAGTGCGACGGAAGCGATCACTTATACCAATAACAGCCCGGACACGCTGACCAGCCTCTGGATCCAACTCGAGCAGAACACCTACCGCGAAGATTCGCGGGCCGCGACGATGGGTGGCGGGCGAAGGGGCCGCGGAGGGCAAGCCGCGGAAGTTCCCTCGACGGAGGGATTCGTTCTCGAAGCGGTGGAGATCGAAGCGGGCAAGCGGAAATCCAAGGCCGAATTCGAGGTTTCCGACACGCGAATGCAGATCCGGCTTGCCGCGCCGCTCGCCGGCCACGGCGCACAGCTGAAGATCCACATCCGGTATCACTACCAGATCCCCGGCGTCTGGGGCGGGCGCACCTCCTGGGGAAAGTCGGAGAAGGGCGAGATCTACGACATGGCCCAGTGGTATCCGCGGATGGCTGTCTACGACGACCTTCGCGGATGGGACACGCTGCCGTACATCGGCTCCGAATTTTACCTCGAGTACGGGAGTTACGACTACTATGTCACGGTTCCGTCGTCGTTCCTGGTGGCGGGCTCGGGCGAACTGGTGAATCCGAAGGATGTTCTCACCGAGACGCAGATCGAACGGCTGGCGAAGGCCCGGACCAGCGACCAGACCGTCTATATACGGACTCCGGCGGAGGTGAGCGATCCGGCCTCAAGGCCTCGCAAGGCAGAGACACTGACGTGGCATTTCCACATGGACCGTACGCGCGACGTGGTGTGGAGCGCCTCGCCCGTGTTTGTCTGGGACGCGGCGCGCATGAATCTTCCCGACGGTAAAACGTCACTGGCGATGTCGGTGTATCCGCCGGAAAGCGTGGGCGCGGACGCCTGGGATAAGTCGACCGAGTATGTGAAGGACACCATCGAGCGGTTCTCGAAACATTGGTATCCGTATCCCTGGCCGGCCGCGGTCAGCGTGGCAGGCTTCTCGACGGGCATGGAGTATCCCGGGGTGGTGTTCGACGGCATTCGCGACAAGGGAAGCGTATTCTTCTGGATTACGGCGCACGAGATCGGACATACCTGGTTTCCCATGATCGTCGGGTCCAACGAGCGCCGGAATGCGTTCATGGACGAAGGCTTCGACACGTTCATCGACATAGAAGAATCCGCGGCGTATGCGGGCGGAAAGTACGGGCCGAAGCGCGATTCGGAATACTCGCAGGGCGGCGAACCGTCGGACACGATTCTGCGAGTGCTGAAGGATCCCGCGGTTTCGAGCATCCTGATGCCGGCCGATGCCCTGGGAGGGCAACTGCGGCATTCGGTGAGTTACTTCAAGGCGGCGCACGGAATGGTGCTGCTGCGCGAACAGATCCTGGGGCCGGAGCGGTTCGATTTTGCCTTCCGCAAGTACATCCGGGACTGGGCGTTCAAGCATCCGTCTCCCTCCGACTTCTTCCGGGCGATGGAGAGCGAAGGCGGCGAGGACCTGAGCTGGTTCTGGCGTGGATGGTATCTGAATAACTGGAACTTCGACATGTCGGTAGAGAAGATCGAAGGATCGCAGGTCACGATCGCCAATCGCGGCCAGCTTGTCTTTCCAGCTACGGTGGAAGCGAAGTTCCAGGACGGCACGACGGTGCGGACGAAATTGCCGGTGGAGACGTGGCTATCGCGGACTACGACCGTGTGGAACGTGCGGGGCGGAAAACCGGTCGTATCGGTGGTGATCGACCCCGACAGAGCGCTGCCGGACAGCGACCGCAGCAACAACGAGAAGAAAATCGAGTAAGTGGGCGGGTTTCAGCGGCGACCAACGCCACGCGATAACGGCGAAAGCCGCCGCTATTGAATCATTCTGGTGGCCAGCTTTCCAAGGTCCCCGTACAAGGCTGGCTGGCTCTCGGTGGCCAACTTGCGCGCCAAAGCAGCCAGAAAATACCAGAGATCGCCCACGTCGTCCGGTGTCCTCTTATACTGGGTCGCCACGGTGACTCCCATCTGGTAACTGATAAAGGCTGCACATAGCCTTCTCGCCAGCTCCTTATCCAGTCCGCTCTTATCCAACATGCGTCATCGCCTCCAGACTCTACCGATACCATGTCTTCTTGCGCGGGCGTGGTCTGTACGCCCGAAAGGCCGCAACCGCTGAGCCCCTGGCTTCCTATTTCGGATCAGTCGACCCGAATAGCGTTAGAATCAACCACCGGAGGTGGGTGTGTCCGGCAGATCTTCCTTCATGGTTCCGATCGTTCTTGCCCTGTGCGCGTGCGGCAACGGCGCGCCTCCCGGCTGGGTCACACGCAAGGACCCGGCCGGCTTCACCGTGCAGCATCCTCCCGGTTGGATCCTGGAGAAGAGTTCCGGCGGCATCGTCAAAGTGTACCGCGCCGACCGCGCCGCCCTCGCACTGGTGCATCCGCTACTCCTCAGGCGACCATCTTCCGCCGAGAAATGGCTCGGCTCCAGGCCCGAGGAACTCAATGCCGCGTTCCCGCGCTTCGTCGTCCAGCGGATCCAGGTCTCCGGCCCGAATCAGGCCATGGCTGCCCTCACCTATGCCGGGGGAACGGGCCGCGCCACGGTGTTGTGCGTCCTGTCCGGCCGCAATGGAATGCTCTACGCCGTCGCCGCTCCGGGCGCCGACTATGCCCGCGAACGCTCAACGCTCGTGCAGGTACTGAGCAGTTTCTCCTATACAGGCTCCACCGCCGCGCCGGGCGCCACCCCGCAAACGGCCTCGAGGATCCAGTACGCGAAATTCGCCGATCCCAGCGAGGGCGCATTCACAGTCGAAGTGCCGGCGGGTTGGAAGGTCCAGGGAGGCATTGCTCGCAACCGGGTGGCCGGCAACGCCCGGCCTGTCATGAATCTTACGGCCCCCGACAAATCCGCTCAGATCCTGGTGGGCGACGCCGAGTTGCCCATGTTCAGCGTGCCCAACGCCATCTCAGCGCGCACCGGCATGCGCGAAGGCTCATGGTATCAGCCCGGCGTGCAGATGATCCTGAGCTATCGAACGGGCATGCAGTTTGCCTCCGAATGGGTGTCGCAGAAGATCGGACCGAATTGCCAGCAACTCGAGTGGGTGGACCGCAGCAATCGCCCCGATCTCTCCGATTTGAAGAACCGGACCGCGCCCCCACAGGTCCGGTGGAGCTACGGCGAGGTGGCCTTTACTTGCAGCGAAGGCGGGCGCCCGGTGCGTGGATATCTGCTGGCCGGCACCCTCCTGACCGGCGGCGGAATGGTTCAAATCTGGCAGGTGCCGGTGCTCCAGGGCTTCGTTGCGTATCCGGAGAAGGCCGTCGAGGTGGCCGAGGCGCTCTCCCACATGACACGGACTTTCGCCATGAACCCGCAATGGTCCGCACGCGAGATGCGCACCAGTATGGCCATCGCGGAGCAGCAGGCCAAAACGAGCAGTGAGATGATGGACATGCTCGACAAGAGCTACTGGCGCCGTGAGGCGATCAAGGACGATATCCAGCGCAAAACGGTGAACACCATTCGCAGCGAGACCGACCTGGTGGATCCGGAAACCGGAGAGGTGTACAAGGCGCCTATCGGCAGCAATCATTACTGGCGCCAACCGCACAGCAATACGATTGTCGGGACTGAAACCGCGGACATACCCTCGCCGGCCATTCGCTTCGACCGCCTGCTGGAATGGTAGGCAGCGACAGCGCTACCTCCCACCGGTTCCGGGCCCGCGAGGCGGTTGGGCTTGGGCGGTCAGGCCAGTGCCGCGCCGACCACGATCTCCAGAGTACGCCGACCCGCCGTGTCGGCATCCACACTCTCTTTCCACTCGCGGCGGGCGGCGATTTGGTCCGGCGCGGCGGGAGACGGGGGGAGCCCGGTATCGCTTGTAGCGTACTGGCCGTCGCGGCCTCCTAATTTCCAGACCACCAATTCCATCGATGGAACGACGTACAGGACGTGACCGCCGGAACCCATTTTCCAGAAAGCGTCACGGGGGACACGCCGCTCGTGGCCGTCCGTATTGACGTCGAACTGGAGACTGTAAGGAAAGTGCGGGTTGTAGGGCGATTGGCGCGAGCAGTGAAGTACATAATCGCGAGGAATCACCTGCGCGCCGCTCCATCGTCCCTCGTTGGCCATGAGATAACCGAACCGCAGAATGTCCGTGGCGCGCACCGCGATACCGCCGCCTCCCGGAGTATGGCCGAGATTGGCCTGGTTATACGCGTAGCCCCAGGTGCCCCAGCCGAGATGGGAGGCCAGGTGGCTGTCGATGAAAGTCTGGAGTTCGGCGCCGGTGACATGACGAAGGATCACCGAAACCAGGTGCGGAGAGGCGGTCGCGTAGGAATAGCCGCCGCCCGGCTGGCACCAGAGAGTCCGGGTTGAGTAGTGGCGTTGCTGGCGGATTTCATCCTCGAGTCCAAATGCGATGGCATCGATAGTGGCCGCGGATCCGTCGGGACCGGGCGGGTCTATGGTGCGCGGCTTACCGCAGAACGTACACGGGGTTGTTTCCGCGGATGCCGGCGGTCATGGCCAGAAGGTGCCCCAGCCTGATGTCCGCCTTCCGGGGATCGGTCAGCGGGAAGGCTTCCGGCGGCAGGTAGTCCGGCGTGTAGACATTTTGATCGAGGCCGTCGGGAAACAGTTCCGGGCGTTGGCCAAGGAGGATTCCCATGGATGCGCTCGTGAAGCTCTTCCCGCAGGAGGCGAGGTTGGGCGTCGCGTCTCTGTGTCCCAAACCGAAATATTTCTCGTAGACCAGCCAGCCCTTGCGGAGCACCAGCAGACCGCCGTTTTTCGTGCTGCCCTGAATGTACTGAAACGCTTCGTCGAGCCTGTCGCGATTCATTCCGGCGATGCGGCGAATGTCGCGCGCATCGGTGAGGGTGCGCCAACCGCCTTCGGAATCGGGAGGGGGAAAGTAGTCGCCCGCGGTGGTCAGGTGGCGGAGCATGGCATAGACCGCGGGGTCGTCGACGGCTCCTGTGAAGCGAAACGGGTAATGCTGGTTGAGCTTCGCGACCATGAGTCCCCAGGAGGCGCCATTCTCGACACAGATGCGGGCCGCCTGCGCACCGAGTGCGCCGACCTTGTCGTCCTCGTTCACGACGATCGGCTTTCCGAATCGCTCGAGCTCCTGGAGGCGCGGCGCAACATCGGCGATTTCGGTTGAATTAAGGTGGGGAGTCAGGTAGTCGGCGGCCGCGGCGACTTCCGGCGCGATGCGCGCGTCGCCCAGACCGCTGGTGGAGACGAGCAGACCGGGGGTCGTGTTTTTGGCAAGGCGGATCAGGTCCGCCTGTCCGGAAGCGCTCCGGAGGATGGGACGATCGTAGCCGCGGTGTCCGAACTCATTGGCGATTTCGAGGAGCACGTTTCGAAAGCCGTTCTTTGCGATCCAGCCGGCAACGTTGACGACGGCGGCGCGCACGGCTCGCTCGTCGCTCAGAAGCTGATCCTGGCGCTGGTAGAAGCAGGAGAGAATCACGACGGCGCCCAAGCGGTCGCAGGCACCGATTACGGCCGCGACCCGCTTAAGGTAGGACTCTCGCAGGGTGCCATCGGGATCGAGCGCGGAATTCAACGCGCCTTCGTAACCGGGATCGCCTCCCTGAAGGTTGATGGTGAAAGCCCGGATTCCGTGAGCGAGGTAGTCGGGCACTTTCTGGAGGAACCGGTCAGTGTTGGCAGCGGGATCGAATCCCTGCGGGCGGGTGGCGGGGTTGGCATCTTCGAAGACGGCATTCACCATCCTCGCGTTCATGAGGAGGCCCTCGGTCTTGGCGCCGGGGTAGGTGACCCGCCCGTTGAGCCGCCAGACTCCGCGCACGATATCGATCTGTGTACGGCTGCCGGCTGCCAGCGCGGCGGCGGAGGCCAACAGGCCGCGCCGGGTAATCTTCATGCTGTCCCGCATACCAGGAGTTTAATTCACCTGGTCCGGCGGACGTCACTCACTTCGGAGGGTGGCGATCGGGTCGAGTGTGGCGGCGCGCCTGGCCGGTATGTAGCAGGCGATGAGAGTTACCACCACGAGCAACGAAACGGCGGAGACCAGCGAGACGACATCGTTCGGCTGGAGTCCGAACAGCAGCGAGGCGGCTGCTTTTCCCGCCCACAAGGAAAGCAGAGAGCCGGCGGCGACACCAAGGCCGAGCAGGAGGATCGCCTCGCGCAGGACGAGGCGAAGCACCCGCGCGCGATCCGCTCCGAGAGCGATGCGCACGCCGATTTCGTGGCGGCGGCGGGCAACCATATATGCGATGACACCGTAGAGTCCGAGCGTGGCAAGCAGACCGGCCACGAAGCCGAAACCTCCCGAGAGCGTCGCCATCAGCCTTTCGCGCAGCAGTGAATCCTGCAATTGAGCGGAGAATGGCCGGAATTCGATTCCGATGGAAGGGCCGAACGAAGCGATCGCCGTTTTTGCGGCGGCCGTGAGGGGACCAGGAGCGCCGGCAATTCTCATCACGTAGGTTGCGTCCGTTCCGGGAGTCGCGTCCTGCGCGATGGGAAAGAAGGCGATGGGGATGAAGTCTTCCTTGAGGGTATGGTATTTCGTGTTCTCGACGAGGCCAACGATTTGGAACAGCGGCTCGGGTTTGCCGGCTTCGGCTTCGAGATGAAACGTGCGGCCCACGGGGTTGGCACCGTTGAAGAGCAGCTGTGAAAACTTCTGGTTCACGACCGCGACTTTCGGCGACGAGAGCGTGTCGCGGTCGTTGAACTCGCGGCCGGCAAGAAGGCGCGTGCCCATGGTTTGAAAATAGCCTGGAGCGGCCCGGTTGAAGTACGCCCCCTTGCCACTGCCCGCGGCGGGCGCCTGGTCCGCGCCCACCAGGTTGTCCCAACCGCTGCCGCTCACCGGAGTGCTGCCGACCTGGGCAACCGAAACGACTCCCGCGAGCTTCGCCAGCCGGTCGGAAAATTCGCGATCGAGCGACAGCCGCCGTTCCTGGGGATAGGCGGCTTTGGTGAAATCGATGTGGACCGCGAGTATGCCCTCGGCGGAGAATCCCGCATCGGCGGTCAGCAGGTTGTGCAGACTCCGGGTGAAGAGCAAGGCGCCCACCAGCAAGACCAGAGAAAGGGCGACCTGCGTCACAACCAGGGTGCGCCGGATGCTGAATCGCTCGCGTCCCGCGGTCACGCTGCGGCCGCCGGAACGCATGGCGGATGCCGGCGACAGGAAGCTGGATCGCAGTGCGGGAAGAAGTCCGAATAGCAGGCAGGTGAAAACGGCGAGGGCGGCGGTGTAGGCGAGAACGCGCCAGTCGGCGGCCACGTCGATGAACACCGGATTTTCCGGGGTATTGATGAAGCCGACCAGCGCCCGGCTCAGGGCTACAGCGAGGCCGGCGCCGAGGGACGCGCCGGCGGCGGCGAGCAGCAGACTTTCGGCGAGAAGCTGACGCAGCAGCCTCCATCGCGATGCGCCGATGGCCAGCCTGACGGCGATCTCCGGCTCGCGAACCGAGGCGCGAGCGAGGAGCAGGTTTGCCAGGTTGGCACAGGCGATGATGAGAACCAGACCGGTGGTCGCCATCAACAACCAGAGCGGACGCTCGTAGTCCGACCGGAGGCTGGAGATGCCGGTGCCCGCCTCCGCGGCGACCAGTTGATTAGCCAGGTAGCGTTTGGCCAAATCCGGCTTGTATTCGGGCGGCAGGGTGGCTTGCATGAGCGCGGGCGAAATCGCGCGCAGGTGGGCCGTCGCGCTTTGCACGGTCCATCCCGGTTTCAGCCGCCCCATGATGGACAACCACCAGTTCGACGCGCCGCCCGTGCGCCCCTTCTGGAGAACGCGATCCGCACACAGCGGGAGGGCGACATCGTAGCGGCTGCCTACCTCCACACCAAAAAAGGAAGGCCCCGTAACTCCGATCACCGGGATTCGATAACCGTCCAGGCTGACTTGCCGCCCCAGAATGCCCGGATCGCCTGCGAATTCCCGCTGCCAGAAGGGGTAGCTCAACACGGCTCCGAGATTGCAGGTTGCGTTGTCGTCCACGTCGGTGAGAGGGCGCCCGAGCATCGCAGAAACTCCAAGTTGGCGGAAGAACGTTCCGCTCACGTACAGTCCTTCGGCATATCGCGGCTCCCCGCCGGCGGTGAGATTGAATCGCGCCGCGCTCCATGCCATCACTCCACTGAACGCCTGCTGCCTGGCGCGAAGTTCGTCCCATTGCGAGGAGGTGAAATTCGCGCTCCGGCTGGACCACCAACCCGCTCGCGCGGAGCCCTTCTGGAAATCGACGGAAACCAGCTCCTGCGGATTTTGAACCGGGAGCAGTTTCAGGCGAATCGCATTGACGAGCTGAAACATGGCCGTGTTGGCGCCGATGCCCAAGGCAAGCGACATCACGGCTACGAACGCAAATCCGGGACTCGACCGCAATTGACGCACGCCGTAGATCAGGTCGGCGCGTGTGGCCTCCAGCCATGCTGCAATGTTCATATCTCGTGTCCTCTCCTTCTGCACCCCATAGTTGCCGAGCCGCAGGCGCGCCTGCCGCCAGGCGTTATCCTCCGTCATTCCCTCGCTGACGAGCCGGTCAACCGTCTCCGCGAGGTGAAATTCGAACTCCGTATCGAGTTCCCGGCTGAGCCCCTCGGAGCGGAACACATTGCGCCATCGCTTGTACCAGGACATAGTCCGGCCTTTCGGGATCAGGAGTAGCGCAACACGCGCGTCACTCCGCGAGTGAGCCGGGCCCAACTCTCCTGCTCATCGGCAAGCTGCTTTTTGCCGACGGCGGTCAGGGCGTAGACTCTCGCTTTTCGACCCTTCTCCGTGACGATCCACTTGGAAGAGACCCAGCCATCCTGCTCCATGCGGTGGAGCGCCGGATACAGGGATCCTTCTTCCACTTGCAGGAGCTCATCAGACACCGAGCGAATGTGCTCACAGACTCCGTATCCGTGGAGCGGTCCGCGTGTGGCCAAGGCGCGCAAGACAAGGAGCGTCAAGGTGCCCTGCAACTTGTCGTTCTGGCTCTTTGGCATATCTAGCTAGGCATAGGCTAGCGATTTGCCCGGTACTTGTCAACGGCAAATCTCCCGACTGGTGTTGCGCCCCGCTAGCTTTTTTTGATAAAGTACATTGCGGTGTCAATGATTAGAGCAACCAGGATCGCCGGCGGGGCGTTTGCCACCGTGCTCATTCTCCTCGCAATCGCCACCGGCTACCGGGCGCTCAAGCAGGATGCCGGCGTCAATCCCGTCGCGCCGATGGCGCCCGCGGCCATTTCTCCGGCCGCGGAGGAGCAGGAGGCCGACCCGAGCTTCCTCTACGGCCGCATCGCTACGGTTGACGGCGACACTTACGAAGGGCGGCTGCGCTGGGGAGGCGACGAGGAGGCGTTCTGGGGCAACTACTTCAACGGCGCCAAGAAAGAGAACCCCTGGGCCGCCCACGTGCCGCGCGAGCGGCTGCCCCGGGATCGCCACGCAATCGAGATCTTCGGCGTGGAAATCTTCCACCGGGAGAACCCGATCGACCTCGGCCGGCTTTTCATGTCGCGCTTCGGCGACATCGCGCGGATCGAGGCAAGCGGCCGCGAGGTGCGGGTGATTCTCAAGAGCGGGACCGTGCTCGACCTCGACCGCTTCTCCGCCAGCGATTTCGACGACGGTGTGCGGGTGTGGGACGGCAGGCGGGGCGTGACGGACCTGGACAGTTTACGGATCCGCGCGATCGAGTTCCTCCCGAGCCCCGGGCCTCGCGCGGCCTCCAGCCGGCTGCACGGTACGGTGCGCACGCGGCAAGGCGACTTCACCGGCTTCATCCAGTGGGACCGGGAGCAGTGCGCCGGCCGCGACGAGCTTCACGGCAAAACCGCCGATGGTGAGCGTACGATGCGTTTCGACAGCATCCGCTCCATCGCGCGCCGCTCACGGGACAGCTCCGTGGTGACGCTGCTGGACGGCCGCGAGATCGCGCTCTCGGGCAACCGCGAAGTCGGCGAGGGCAATCGCGGAATCTATGTCGACGACGCGCGCTACGGCCGGGTGCTGGTCTCCTGGAACGCCTTCGAGGACATCGAGTTCAGCCCCGGCGGCAGCGGCCCCGCCTACGGCGACTTCCCGCCGGGGGGCCCGCTCACGGGCAGCGTCACCACGCGCGCCGGCCGCCGCCTCACCGGCCGGCTGGTCTACGACCTTGACGAGAGCGAGGTCACCGAGACGCTCGACGCCCCATCCGAGGGCGTGAACTACACGATCCCTTTCGGCCTGATCTCCTCAATCGCGCTCCCCGGCGCCGACGCGCGCGACGCCCAGGGCGCCAGGGTGACGCTCCATAGCGGCGAGGAACTGCAGCTCGAGCGCAAGGGCGACCTCGGCGAGAACAATGCCGGCATGCTGATCTTCGTCGACGGCAATGAGCGCCCCGAGTACGTGCCGTGGACCGACGTCGAGCAGGTCGATCTCGACCGCCCTCCGGCGATGTACCCGCCGGGCGGCAGGAGATAGCGGGCGAGCGCAGGAAAACCGGCGGTCCGCCTCGCCACGTTGACAGCGCTCCGGCCCAAATCTAAAATAGACTGATCGGTCTAATGCGGACCAGAAAGGAGAAGACATCGCGATGCATGTGGCAAAAGATCGGGTGGATGTAAAGATGGAGCTCCCGGGTGTGGTTATCCGACAGCAAACCGAATTTGGGGATGCAAGGGGGTTTGACAAGATCAGTGGAGAGTGCTTCACTCTTTCGGCCGGGGTGGACACGACACCGTTGTTTCAGGGATTAACAGGCAATCTCTGCCAGTGTCCCCACTGGGGCTTCGTCCTGCGAGGCCGCCTGACGACCACCGACGCGAACGGAGTCCAGGAAACAGTCGACGCGAACGACCTTTTCTACTGGCCGCCGGGACATAATGTCCGGGTCGATGCCGATGCGGAGATTATCATGTTCAGTCCGCAGAGCGAGCACACCCAGGTAATAGACCATATGCTCGAGAAAGTAAAAGGCTGAACGGGGAGTTAGTGACCCATCCAACCAAGCAGCGCCTGCTCGATAGGGGGTTGGCGCTGCTCCTGAAGCACGGCTTCAGCGATCTTGGCCTGGAAGCACTGCTCCAAGCCACAAGGACTCCGAAGGGTTCCTTCTACCACCATTTCAAAGACAAGGAAGACTTTGCGCTGCAGGTGGTCGATGCCTACATGGGCGAGGTGCACGCCGCCCTCAATGTGTGCCTCGAAGACGAGACGCTCCGTCCGCTCCAACGCGTGCGGCGATTCTTCGAACTGAGTCAACGGAAGTACCGGGAGCAAGGTTACATGGGTTGCCTGCTGGGGGGGCTTGGCCAGGAACTATCGGGCATCAGCGACGTGTTCCGCCGGAAAATCGACGGATGCTTCTCCGAAATCGCCACGCAAATCGCCGGTAGCCTGGAGGAGGCTCGCCAAGCAGGTGACATCCCGCCCAACTCCAATCCGCGGCGGATGGCGAACTTACTGGTGGATTGCTGGGAAGGCGCGGCGCTCCGCAGCCGGCTGCGCCGCAATCCGCGCTGTCTGACCGCGATGCTCGATTTCTATTTTTCATCGCTTCAGGTCCCTACCGGGCCTTTGGCGTAATCTCACGTGGCCGGCGCGAAGGGCTCACGCCGTCGGAGCGAGCAACCGCGGCTGGGGGAGACAGCAGGCAGCGATCTCCTGCACGTGGCGATGATCCGTGCCGCAGCATCCGCCAAGAACATTGACGTTCCCGAGCGGACCGGCAAGGAGGGCCGCGAACTCCCGGCCCAGCTCCACGGGATTGCCCTCGTCGAGACCCGGCGAATCGTTCAACTCGGCGTGGCTCATGCGGGAGGCGTTCACGCGAAGGCCGCGGAGGCGCGCTGTCCAGCCATCTCCTTCGCGCACAGCAGCCGCAATATGGCTTGGGTGGGCGCAGTTGAGCATGAAATAGGCTGGGTGGCCCGACGTGGCATCGTCGACCTGCCGGATGGCATCGCCGAGAGCTTGTCCAGTGGGCAGGCGGCCGTCCGTCTCAACGGTAAACGAGATGACGACGGGAATCTTGGCCTTGCGCGCGGCGCGGGTAATGCCGATTGCCTCTTCCGCGTAATTCAGGGTGAAGGCACTGACAAGGTCGCAGGAGGTGTCGGCAAGCACATCAATCTGCGCCTGGTGGTATCGCTCGGCTTCGCGAGCGGACATCAGGCCGCCGGGCACGTACCCGTCGCCACGCGGTCCGATGCAGCCGCTGACGACGATGGGAGCATTGGGCGTTGCGAAGTCGGCCCGGATCTCCTCGAGCTGCCGGACGGCGCGGCGATTGACGCCGGCAAGGGCGCGCCGATCGTAGCCCAACTTTCTGCCCCAGTCGGCATTGGCGCGCCACGTGACAGTTTCGAGAATCAGCCCCGCACCGAAATTCGCGGCGAGCGCGGCGTACGTCCGGAAGTAGTTTCGCAGGACGCGCTCCCCCTCCGCAGTCTGCATGAGGTGGAAGGCGGCGAAGTGCGGCAGTTCCTGTTCTTCGCGAAAGACGAGGGTGGTTTCGAGACCTCCGTCGGTCAAGAACGGGCGGACACTCAGTTGCGGCAGTGCTTTTCGACGATCAGGCATAGTTATGTTCCAGGCGCAGGACGGTTGCCAGTGTGACGAACGACGAGGTTGTCGACTGGTTCAGTTCGAAATTCATGCGCTCATAGAAGGACGCGAAAAAATGCGGCTGAATCGGCTCTACCCGCGAACTGAGGGCGCGGCAACCGCCGCTTATCGTTCGCGCGTTCACTATGCGGAAGGTTCCGATTTGGCGGAAGTGAGCAATTCCACAATTTCGGGCCTGTGCATTTTTTCAGCCCAGGCGCGGGGGGTCGCCCACGGCTCCGCATCCGCCTCCACCGGATCGGCGCCGCGTGCCAGAAACAGCTTCACCATCTCCACACGACCCCACCGGCATGCCCATCCGAGCGGGGTGCTCTTGAGGAGCTCGTCGCGAATGTCGAGGCGGGCTCCGGCATCGAGCAGAATGGTGGCGAGCTGGACACCCACGCCGTGATCGCGCGAAACCGTCTCGTGCAGCATGGTCTGGCCATAGTCGGCGGCGCGGTGATGCGGACCGCAGCGGGCCAGAATCAGCTTGAAGCACTCGCAACACTCGGCCTGCTGCCTGGCGTCGTAGTCTTCATGGCCGGGCACGGGACGCCATAGCATCCAGAACCAGCGCGGATCGTTTGGCGGCCAGTCCAAATGTTCGAGCGCCATGCGGACGATCTCGGCGCAAAGGGAGCTGGCGCCGCCCCACAACAGTTGCTCCGCCACAGTGCGGCCCGAGAAATCGTTCGGCTCGAGGTGCGGATCGATTTCCCCCGCGAGCATTCTACGCGCGATCTCCGTCTGGCGCGCGTAACCCGCCGAGCCGGGATCGATCCAGCCGCCATGCTGTTCGAGCAGCGCGATCGTCTCGGGATTGCCGCCTACGTAGGCGCGGTAAGCAGGCGAGCCCGCAGTCCATACGCCGGCGTTCGGATCGGCCCCGCGCTCGAGCAGCAGGCGCGCCATCCCGATGCGGTTCAGGACCACGGCTTGAAACAGCGGGCCGCCGGCGGACCAGGTCTGCTCGGCGATGGGCCCCACCTGGGTGCGCTCGTCCGGATCGAGACCGAGGTCGAGCAGGCGGCGCAGGACATCGGGCTGATTGCCCTTCACGGCCGCTTCAAGCACGCCCTTACCTTCCAGGTCCTGCCTGGAACGGGTTGCCAGATAATCCCAGCGGCCCAACGCCGCGGCGGAGATCGGACTCAGTTGAGCGCCGTGCTCGAGGAGAAGTGCTGCCGCACGTTCGAACTTCTGGTTGTCGAAGACCCAGTCTCCACCCTGGCCGGTCGCGGCATAGTCGAGCGGTGTCCAGCCTTGGTGAGAGTTCCGGTTGACGTCCGCACCTTGATCGAGCAACCACTTCATCCACCGCAGCGCGCCCAGTCCCGCGGCCTGATGCAGCATCGTGCGCCCGTCGGCTGGGCACATGTCAGCCAACTCGGGGTGCTGCTCGAATACGGCGACGATCTCGTTCTCGTTGCCGGACTGAAACGCCTGCTCGCATTTGCGAACCGCCTCGGTGGGACCGTTGGGGCTGCGCGCCCCCCGCTTCTCACGAGCTGCGCGCAACACCCCGGTAATCTCGTCATAGCCGCGCTCGCGGGCGAGGATGTACGGGCTGGTGGCGTCCCGCTTGGGCCAGATGCCGCCGTCCGGGTCGGCTGCGAATTCGAGCAGCAGCCTGGTCATCTCGAGATCGCGCTTCAGAACGGCCATGTGCAGCGCCCGCATTTCGCCGCGGCCCAGGTCTACGAGCTCCGGGCGGCGCGTGAGCAATTCGCGGGCGGTCTCGAGGTCGCCGCTCTCGACGGCTTCGTGTAATCCGGCCGCGGTGACGCCGTCCACGGCTGCCTTCAGTTTCGGCCAGCTTTCAAAGCCGTAGGACCGCGCCAGCACGAATTGGGCGTCATGCAGCGCGACGGTTTCGGGCGTGGCGGTGCGGTGATAGGCGGTGACCTCGGCGACGGCATCCGGAGACGACGCACGATAGGCTTCGAGCAATTCCTTGGCCTGGCGTTTCAGTTGATCGAGGTCGGGATTCGCGCGCATGGCGCGAGTAGGCGGCTTCTGGCTCATAGGAGCTCCTTTCCTGGCCGCGCCTTTCAGCGCGGGCCGTGGGTTGCCCGCCGTCCGCTGTTCCGGGCCGGAAAAGAGTTCACCTCAGGAACTGCCTGGGCCAACGATTTCGGGGTGGACGCCGTCCTTCCCGCGGACTTGGGTGGCGCCCCGCGCGCCAATCGCAAGCATACCAGAGCCCGAACGCCGCGCGGTACCGCAGTCAGGATCCAATGCCGAACCCGGCAGAACAATCAGTTGGGAAGCGCATTTCGCCGGCGTGCGCGGGACTGGAGGCGGTGACCAGTCCGTCCCAGTTCTGGTGCGCGACCAGACGCGGACCGATGATTCGGGGAAGTCGAAGGGCGAGTGTTCTCCGGCAGCTTCGGCGATGACGGGGCGGGTCACATCGCTGCCGAAGGCCGACGGCGGGAAACGTGGCGAAGGTGCCGGAATCGACAATGCCCGGGTTGACGCCGAGATAGGGCGTGCGGCCGATGATTTCGGTGGCGGCACCGGAATCCCGTCGATTTTGAGGAGGCGGGCATCGTTGGCGACCGCCCACACGACACGGCCGTTTCCGGAGAGGATGGCTGATGCGATGCCATCTGCAAGGCAGCGTTCGGTGACGGCGGCGGTGTCGAAGACGAAGATCCGTGTGGAGCGCTGAAGGAGGAGGCGGCCGGCATCATCGCTCATGCCGCGGAATGTGCGCCGGCGGCGTCCGCGAGGAGTTCGAGATCCTGGCGGGTTTGGAGCTTGTACATGCCGCGAAAATTATCTCCAGCGGAGCGTCGCCTTGGTGCCATCCAGCTTGGTGTTCCCGGCAGTTGCGTGCAACAGGAGTTCGGCTCCGTTGGGCGAGAGCGTCATTTCCATCCAGCCGACCGGATCCTGATCGCGGAAGTTGTAAGCGGTGGAAGGAATGTTGACCAGGTGAAGGCCATCGCGCGTATCGACCTGGTATTCATGGCTGTGACCGTAGAACACGGCCTTAACCTGCCGGAGCGGGGCCACGGTTTCGAGGAATTTGGGCGCGTCGACGAGAGAGCCGTCCTGATCGCGGAAGTCGTGGTGGAGAAACACCAGTACCGGGCGCTGGTCGGCGGCCACGTACTCGGCCAGCCAGCGGCGCTGCGCGGTTCCGAGCTGTCCCGGAGTGACGTTGGTTTCGAGCAGCGAATCGAGAAAGACGGCGCGGAGATCGGTCCATTCGAAGCTCACAACGTGTTTTCGCGCAATCTTCTGGCGGATTCCCGGCGGGGATGGAAACGCCTTCTCGAAATTGGCGCGGTGGTCGTGATTGCCGAGGACCATCCCGGCCGGCATCTTGTCGAAAAGCGCTTTCAGCGATTCGCGCAACGTTTCGTAATCGCCGGGCTGGCCGGTAAGCCGCGCCAGGTCGCCGGCGATGGCGCAGAATTGAGCCGGCGAGGCGGCGGCTGAGGCGGCGGCCTTCGTCAGATTGTCATAAGCGTAGAAGCCGCGATATACATCTTTGCGGTCTACGGGGCAGTGCAGGTCAGAGAGGAGCGCCCAGCGGGATGGCGCGGCGGTGTCTGCCAGGAGGCGGGCGGCGGCCCCGGCTGCGAACGCGATCCGGAAGAACCCACGGCGGTCGACTACAAGCGGCATGAGCTCCATTGTAGGCGCTGGCGCGGCAGGCTGCGACCTTGCGGCGGGGCGCACCTGCTATGCTGACAGCAAAGGATTGCGATGCTGTCTGGGAGACTGTGTGGACTGGCCCTGGGGCTCACGGTGGTTTCCGCCCTGGTTGCCTTCCAGCGTCCGTTCCGCGAAATCAACGGCGTCGAATACCGCGTTGGCGAGATTCCGCTTCCTCCGGATTATCGCCAGCCGGCGGAGTGGACGTTCGCGCGGCTGATGTTTCCGCCGGGACCGCTGAACGGATACGCCGGGCGCGACCTGGACTGGCACACGGGAATCTCGCTCTGGAGCCAGGATTTTCCGCGCGCGGACCGGCATTTCAGCCTGGCGGTGCGGCGGCTGACGCGGCTGTCGGTGCGGTCGGTGGAACAGGTAGTCAATTTGGACGAGGGCGACCAGTACGACTGGCCGTGGCTGTACGCCGTGCAGGTGGGGGAGTGGGGCTTGACGGACAAGCAGGGGCAGGCGCTGCGGGAATACGTGCTGCGCGGCGGCTTCTTCTTCGCCGACGACTTTCACGGCATCGACGAGTGGAACGAGTTCGCGTCGCGGATCCAGAAGGCTTTTCCCGACCGCCAGATTCGCGAGATTCCCGACGACGATCCGATCTTTCACATCGTCTACGACCTGAAGGACAAGATTCAGGTGCCGGGGCGGGCGCACCTGGGACCGGGTTACAAAAGCCAGAACGGACCGACGAGCCTCGGCGCGCACTGGCGCGGAATTTACGACGATTATGGACGAGTGGTTGTCGCGATCGCGTACAACTCCGATATCGGCGATGCGTGGGAATACGCCGACGACGCCTGGTATCCGGCGAAATTCGCCGATTTGTCGATCCGGCTGGGGATCAACTACATCGTCTATCCGATGACCCACTGAAGGTGGGCGGCAGGCGCGCCTCTGGTACGATTGATTTGTTCCCCAAAAATTATGGCTCTGCGCTTCTACAACACGCTTACCCAACAGGTGGAGGAGTTCACGCCGGCGCGCGACAACACCGTCCGCATGTACACCTGCGGACCCACGGTCTACGATTATGCCCACATCGGAAATTTTCGCTCATTCACGTTCGTGGACCTGCTGCGGAAATGGCTGCGGGCGAGCGGGTTCGGGCTCAACCACGTGATGAACGTGACGGATGTGGACGATAAGATCATCCGCAACGCGGTGGCGCAGAACAAGCCGCTCAAGGAGTACACGGAAGTCTACACCAAGGCGTTTCTCGAAGATTGCGACGCGCTGCGGCTGGAGCGACCGGAGCGGCTGACGCCGGCCACCGAGCACATCGGGGACATGGTGAGCGCGATCGAGAAACTGGCGGCCACGAACCACACGTATACGACCGACGGGTCGGTGTATTTCCGGATCGCCACGTTTCCGGAGTACGGCAAGCTTTCGCACAACGATTTCAGCGGGAACATGGCCGGCGCGCGGGTGGACGTGGACGAGTACGAGAAAGCCGATGCGCGCGACTTCGCGCTGTGGAAGGCGCCCAAACCGGGGGAGCCGGCGTGGGAAACCGAGATCGGGCCGGGGCGTCCGGGATGGCACATCGAGTGCTCGGTGATGGCCATCAAGTACCTGGGAGAGACGCTGGACATTCATGCGGGCGGCGTGGACCTGGTCTTTCCGCACCACGAAAACGAGATCGCGCAATCCGAGTCGCTCACCGGGAAACCGTTTGCGCGCTTCTGGCTGCATGCCGAATTCCTGATGGTGGAAGGGCAGAAGATGTCCAAATCGCTGGGCAACTTCTATACGCTGCGCGACCTGATCGCGCAGGGGCACGCGCCGGAGGCGATCCGTTACCTGCTCGCATCGGTGCCGTACCGCAAGCAGTTGAACTTCACCATGGATGGGTTGAAGTCGGCGGCGACGGCGATCGACCGGCTGCGCAATTTCAAGCTGCGTCTCGAGACCGACCGGTTCGCCGAAGGGGTGGACGAAAAGACGACGGCGCGCACGGCGGCGGCGGCGCAGGCGTTCACCGAGAGCCTGAACGACGACTTGAATACGGCGGGCGCGCTGGGGGCGGCATTCGAGTTCATCCGCGATGCCAACAGCGCCATGGATTCAGGCGAGTTCCGCGCGGGCAACGTGGCCGGAGCGCTCGAATTTCTGCGGCTCTTCGATTCGGTGTTCGATGTGCTGCGCCCCACGGCCAAGGCGGACTCGCTGGCCGACGCGGACGTGGAGGCGCTGATTGCCGAACGCACGGCCGCGAAAAAGGCCAAGAACTTCAGCCGCGCCGACCAGATCCGCGACGAGCTGATGGCGCAGGGAATTATTCTCGAAGACACCAAGTCCGGCATTCGATGGAAAAGGAAATAGGCGTGAACATTCACACTCGGGCGGTTCACACGGGGGATCGGAAGAAGAGCGGCAGCTACGTTCCCGTGACGACCCCGATTCATACGGCGACGAGTTTCTTCTACGAATCGATGGAGCAGCTCGACCGGATTTTCGGGCAGGAAGAGCAGGGCTACTGCTACGCGCGGTACGACAATCCGTCCACCGGCGCGCTCGAGGAACTGCTGGCGGACCTGGAGGGCGGACACGGTGCGCTGGCGTGCGCTTCCGGCATGTCCGCGCTGCACATGGCGCTGCTGACGGCACTGGCGGACCGGCGTAAGACGATTGTGGCCGCCGATGCGCTTTACGGCGCGACGATCGGGCTGCTGATGAAGGTGTTCGAACCGGCGGGCGTCCGGATCCGCTTCACGGACGTGTGCGACCTGGACAGCCTGCGCGCGGTGACGGCGGAGGAGAAGCCGGGCTGCATCCTGATCGAAACGATTTCGAACCCGCTGCTGCGCGTTCCCGCAACCGATGCGATTGCGGCGATTGCGCGGGAGGCGGGGGCGGCGTTGGTGGTGGACAACACCTTCGCCACGCCGCTGCTGTCGCGGCCACTGGAGTTGGGGGCGCACCTGAGCGTCCACAGCGTGACCAAATACCTGGCGGGTCACGGGGACGTGCTGGGCGGCGCGGTGATTTCCGACGCCGAACATTACGAACCACTGCGGGCGCTGTCGCGCACCATGGGTCCGGTGCTGGCGCCGTTCGAAAGCTACCTGACGATGCGGGGCATCAAGACGTTTCCGCTGCGGATGGAACGGCAGTGCGCCAACGCATGCCGCATCGCCGCGCGGCTGAGCGCGCATCCGAAGGTGGAACGGGTTTACTTTCCAGCCGACGGAAAGCATCCGGATGCGGCCACGGTCCGGCGGCTGTTTCCGGCGAACCTTTATGGCGGCATGGTGAGCTTCGAGATACGGGGCGCAGGCCGGAACGAACTGTTCCGGTTCATGGACGCCTTGAAGCTGGTGGTGCGGGCCACGTCGCTCGGCGACGTTCACACGATGATTCTGTACCCCGCGATGAGCTCGCACCGTGAACTGTCGCCGAAGCACCGGCAGCGGTTAGGCATCGGCGACAACCTGGTGCGGCTCTCGTGCGGGATCGAGGCGGCCGAGGACGTGCTGGCCGACCTGGAGCAGGCCCTCGACGCCGATTGACCGTGGTTAGCGGCGGGTTGCTATCGCTAGCCAACCTTGTCCTTCGGGGGCGCGACGCCGTATATTTCCCCCGAAGGAGTGCTTGATGGAGGAGCTGCGGTCGAACGACCGGCAGGTGAAGCGAGGACTGTACTCTCTCACGTGGAAGGGGAAGGACGGCAGTATGTACTCCGCCGAAGGTTTGGGAATCGACATTTCCTCGGGCGGCGTGGGAGTCGAAACGACCTGCGAGTTCAAGCTGGGCTCGATCGTGTTCGTGCAGTCGCGCGACACCAAGATCAAGGGCGATTGCGAGGTGATCCACTGCGCGTCGCGGGGCGGGAAATTTCAGGTGGGTCTCGAATTTCGTGAAGTGATGGAGCCGCCGGCGTCGCCACCTCCTCCCAAACGGACGCCGGTGCCGGACCGTGAGCCGGATCACTACGAGGTGCTGCAGATCAACCCGAAGGCGGAGATGCAGACGATCCACCGCGTGTTCCGCATGATGGCGGCGCGATTCCATCCGGACAATCCGGAGACGGGCGACGTGGAAGAGTTTCTCCGCATGAAGCGTGCGTACGCCGTACTTTCCGATCCAGGCCGCAGGGAGGAATACGACGCCGAATTGCAGCAGGCGCGGGAAGAGGGCCCGATGCCGATTTTTGGGCTTAAGGACTTCGTGACCGGCGTGGATGCGGAGGCCAACCGGCGGTTGGGCGTGCTGTGCCTGCTCTATAACAGCCGCAGGACGAATTCGGACAAACCCGGAGTATCCCTGCTGGACCTCGAAAAAGAAATGGGATTTCCACGCGAGTACCTGAGTTTCACGATGTGGTACCTGCGCGCGAAGGAGCACGTGACGGTGGCGGATAATTCGGACTACGCCATCACGGCATCGGGTGCGGAGTTCGTGGAAAAGAAGGCCGCGCGCAACGAGATCGTGGGGAGGCTGTTGAAGCCGGGGTTGATGTACGTGCCCAAGGACGGCAGTGCGGAGAAGAAGCCTTCATCGTCGGTAAAGCGGCAATACCTGCTGCTGGGAGCGCCCAAGCCGTAGGACGGCCTTGGGATACGGGTCAGCCAACAAGTAAGTTCCGACAGCCCTGCTGTGACTTAGTACCCTACCGGTTACCATGGGACTGACTTTGGCAGATGCCACGTACAATGAAGGCCAAGAGGCATGGAGAAATTGAGGAGATCGGAAACGGGACCGATGGGATGGTAGAATGAGGATCCCGCATGCCTTCCCGGAACGTGAGCCGTCCGGCTCCGGTAGTTACTCGCGAACGGGCTTCCGCGCCGTCGTGGCTGCGTATCGCCATTCTCGCGCTGGCAGCGCTGCTGCTATTTACATGGTTCACACCCGACTTTCACGATAGCGATGCTTGGTGGCACCTGGCCACCGGGCAGTACATTGTCCGGCAGCATCATTTGCCCGTTCCGGATCCATTTGCCTGGACGACTTACATGGGGCAACCGGCATATCCGGAAGAGCCGGATGTCCGCTACTTCAACCTGACGCACGAGTGGCTGGCGCAGGCGATTTTCTACCTGGCGTATGCGGCCGGCGGAATTCCGGGCGTGATTTTGCTTCGCGCGGCACTGCTGGCGTCCTTGTGCGGCGTGGTCGGGTGGATTGCGTGGCGGCGCACGGGGGGGTTCTTTCGCGCCGTGATGGCGGCGCTGCTGGCAGGTTCGATCGCCGTGCGGTACACGTCGGACCGGCCGTTCCTGTTCACATTCCTCTTTCTGGCCATCGCGATTGCGGTGCTGGAGGCGCGCTGGAAGCTCTGGCTGCTGCCGCCGCTGTTTCTGGTTTGGGCCAATCTGCACGGCGGCTACTTCTTGGGCTGGGCGGCGCTGGGAGCGTATGCGGCGGACGCTTTTCTGCGCAAGGAACCGCCTGCCGGTCAGCGGAAGTTGTGGATAGTTGCGGCGGTCTCGGTGCTGGCCAGCGGCATAAATCCCAACGGGTTTCGCGCCGTGCTCATGCCGCTCACTTACAGCAAGAGCGTTTTGCAGACGACGTTGTGGGAATGGCAGCACACGTCGCTATGGCCGCTCGAGATGTTCGGGGTGGTGCTGCTGGCGGCAGCGGGCGCCCTACTGTGGGCGCGCGGTAAGGCGCGGATATCCGACTGGCTGCTGTTCGGGGCCTTCGCGGCGGCGGCCGTATGGGCGGTGCGAAACGTGATGCTGGTGGGGATTCTGGGGCCGGTGCTGATCGCCACTTACTATCCGTGGAAGCGGGCGCTCCCGGCAGCGGCACAGTTCGCGGTGGCGGCCGCGCTGCTGGCGGGCTCGATTTACGGGATCGCGAGCGGGCAGGCCTTTCAGCTCTCGGCGGCGGACTGGGCGTATCCCAAGGGCGCGAGCGACTTTCTGCTCCAGCACAAAGTGAGCGGGCGATTGCTGAACAGCTATTCCTTCGGCGGGTATTTGATTTGGCGACTGTGGCCGCAGGAACGGGTTTTTCTGGACGGGCGCGCGCTCAACGAGAATGTCTTCCTCGATTACCGGCGGATGGTGGGCAACGCCGATTCGACGGGCGGGAAGAGCGCGGAGGAACTGCTGCGGCAATACGGCATCGAGGTGATCCTGATGGAGGCATTCGAGACGGGATCGGGCTCGCCATACCTGCTGCCGGCCGCGCTCAGCGATCCCAGCCAGAAAGAGTGGAAGCTCGTCTACCAGGATGCCCAGGCGGTGATTTTCATGCGCGAGCCCCCGGCGGGCGTGCAGCCGCTCGATCCGCGACTGGCGCTGGTAAGCATGGAAGCGCAATGCACTCTGCGCCTGGAACACGATCCGGGGCACCCCGGGTGCGCGCGCGGAATTGCGAATCTGTTCGCGCGCATCGGGGACGCGGTGCGGGCGAGCCAGTGGAACGCGGTGGCAGCGCGGTACGAGTAATCAGCGGCGCTCTTCGTCGATTGCTTCGAGTTCGGCCAGGAGTTGGAGGTCTTTGGGGCGCCCGACGGCGCGCTTGGCGCGAATCAGTTGGGGAAGGCTAAGGCACAGGCATCGCGTGCCGAAGACGGAGAGTTCGATGGCGTCAGGCGCCGCGGCGCTATAGGGGCCGATGCCAGCAATTTCACCCAACAGGTCGATGTCGCCAAAGGTTGTGGTGAGCGTGAAGTTAAGGCCGCGGGCGAGGGTCGCCGCATCCCATACAAACGGCAATCCGGGTGGCGCGCCGCGCAGATACGGTTGCGTGGTCTCGAGAGCGCGCGCAAGCCGCGCGAGATTCTCGCCGGATCGTTCATAGAGTATGTCGATATCCTGCGTGAGGCTTGCGGACCCGTGCGCCACGGCGGCTGCCCCACCGACGAGGACGAATGCCACATCGCGGCTGGCGAGCGCGGCCAGCACGGCGCCGAAATCGGTCATGACTTATGGCCGCGCGCTTCACGGCCGGCGCGGCGCAATTCGTCGGCGAAGCGGGCCAGGGCCATGGCTTTGCGGAAGCGGTCCTCGACGGAGAGCTTGAGGTTTTCGCGAATGAGCGTGCGGTCGATATCCTTCTTATACGCTTCGACCACCGGGTCGGGATCGGGGCTCTCCATGGGGCTATTGTAGCGTTGCGTGCGGGAGTAAGATGATGAGCAGCTATGTGGCGAATGGTGGCGGCGGCGCTCTGCACGATCGCTCCGGCAATTGCCGAAGGACTGGCCGGCAGGCTGGTGCAGGACCATTCCGGGGCGGCGGTGGCTTCCGCCGACGTGAAGGTCTACCGGGTGGGCGAGCGGTGGCTGGCCGCCGACCTGGAATCGGATGGCGAAGGCCGCTTTCACGCCGAGGGCCTGGAGGCCGGCGAGTACCGGATCGAAGTTTCGAAGCCGGGCTATGTGGGCACAACGCTGCCGTTGCGCATCGGCGCGGGAGAAACGGCGAAACCCATGCTGCGGCTGGTGCGATGCGGGGCGATCCAGGGCCGGGTTACCAATGCGGCGGGGCAGCCCGTGCGGCCGGCGCACGTCCGCGCGATTAACCCGGCAGCGGGGGGCGGCGTCATGCAGCCTTTGCTCCAGCGCGGCACGTTGACCCCCGTGGACGAACAGGGGCGCTACCGTCTGTACAACCTGGTTCCAGGCGAATACAAAGTAGCGGTAACTTACGGCGCCTCGACCAGCCAGGTCAGTTCCACGGGCATCCTGCCGCCGCTCGGCAGCACCGGTTCCGGCGCCCTGGTGCACGAGCGCGTGTTCACGGTGACGGGCGGCGAGGAATACAAAGACATCGATTTCACGGTGCTGACGGGAGCGTTATTCACGGTGAGCGGCAAGGTGGAACTGCCGGCGCCGAAGCAGGCCTTCTGGGTGACGCTGACGCCGGTGGACAGGCCGCTGCTGGCGTCGGCGGTGACGCCGGCGGAGGACGACGGCGCGTTTCGCATCGAAGGCGTGGCGGCGGGATCGTACAACCTGTTCGCGTTCGGTCCGGTAACGGGCTATGGCGGCGGTGGCGCAGGTACAGGCGCGGACCCGGCGTTTGCGCGCATGCGCGTGGATATCGCCGGGCAGGATGTGAGCGGGCTGGTGGTGTCGCCGCGCAAGGGCGCGACCGCGACTCTTCGCCTCAAGGCCGGGGCGGGCTGCAAGCAGGCGACCGTTTCCGCTATGCTGCTCGAAGAGTGGGCCGTGCGGCTTAATAAGACCGTGCAGGTGACGGCCGACAAAGACACGGTGGTTCCGGACCTTCCTCCGGGGCGCTACCAGTTTGTGGCGCAGCCTGCGGGCAACTGCTACCAGACCGGGGAAGCGACCGCCGACCTGACGTCGGGCGAGGCGGAACCGGTGGCGATCGCGATGGCGCCGGCGGGATCGATTCGCGGACGCTTGATTGGCGGCAAGCCGGCCGATTTCGCCGTAGTGCTGGTGGCGGAGAAAACGTTCGGCGGCGAGCAAGCGGTGCGTGTGGCGCTGCCCGATGGCGAAGGACGATTCGCCTTTGACGCGCTGCCGGCTGGAGAGTACCGGATTGCGGCGCATTCAGCAGCGGAATCGCCGCGCACGCGCTGGATGAGCGCGGACCTGATGACGATTCAAGTGCCGGGCGGCGCGCCCACCGACGTGGAACTGCCGGCCGTTGCCAAACCATAGGAGAGGCACGATGCGAGTGGCGATGCTCCTGATCGTAGCGGCAGTTTGCGCGGCACAGGCGCCGCCGAACGGGTCGATTGCGGGCGTGGTGACGGCGCGCGGGACCGGAGAGCCGATGGCCGAGGCGCCGGTCTCGACCTTCATCAACGCGAGGTGGTCCAACGGCACGCTCTTCACGAGCGCGGAAACCAGGGACCTGCGCGTGTTCACCGATGCGCAAGGCCGTTACAAACTGGGCGATTTGCCGGCGGGCACGTATCGCGTCAGCGTGCGCGCGAAAGACTCGTTCACGGCCAACGGGGAGAAGACGGTGACGGTGGGCGCGGGGCAGGACGTCACCGTCGACTTCGCGGTGCCGCAGCATGGCGTGATCACGGGCAGGGTGATCGATCAGAACAAGGAGCCAGTGCCGAACGCGCGGGTCTCGCTGGTATCGAAGGCGTACGGTGCGGGCGGGGTGGGCTATTACGTACGCAACATCGCCGTGGCGGACGACCAGGGCGAGTACACGATGCAGCGGGTGGAAGCGGGGCAGCCGTACCTGCTGGCGGCGCAGAAATCCAAGACGCTGCCTGCGGTGTCGGACGCACCGGCGAATCCGAAGCTGCGGAAGCAGGCGTACGTGCCGACGTACTATCCGAATTCGCCAGGGCCGGAAGGCGGATCGCCGGTGACGCTGCGGAGCGGGGAGCGGCGCGAGGGTGTGGACCTGGTGTTATTGCGCGCGCCCTCTTACTGCGTGGAGGGCGTGATCGCATCGGGCACGGGACCGGCCGCGGCGCTCTTCTGGATCGCGGGGAACGAGTACAGCTACGGGTCGAGCCCGATGGGCAGCGGGGTCGCGCAGTTGCCGCCGGTGGCGACTGCGGGCACGGACGGGAAGTTCCGCGTCTGCGATTTGCGGCCGGGGCCGTACCGGCTGACAGCGCACTTCATGCAGCCGGGAAGCCCCAAAGCGGGAGCGCAATACGGGACTGTGGCGCTCATCATCGCCGACCGCGATGTGAAGGACGTGCGCGTGATGGCGAGTCCGGGGCTGCCGGTGCCGGGCACGGTGGTGTGGGACGGGGCGGCGCCGGATCCTCCGCTGAACCTGAGCCTTTCCGTATCGCTCCGCAACGCGAACCGCACCATGGGAATGCAGGGCGACACCCCCGCGTTCGCGCGCACCACGGCTCCGGGCGAGTTTCGCATGGAGAGCGTGCCCATGGACGATTACTCGGTATTCGTGAATGTGAACTCGCCGGGCGTGTATGTGAAGGACATTCTCTACGGCACGGCGAGCGCGCGGTATGAATTGCTGCACCTGGGGACGGCTATGGGCGAGGGTGGCCTGCGCATCGTGCTGGCGCGCGATGGCGGGACGATTCGGGTGCGGGTGACGGATAAGGACGGGCAGGGCGCGGCGGGCGCGCACGTGGCGGTCTTTCCTGCCGAACCGATTTCCGAGGCGATGATGGCGGCGGCGTTGGTGCTGGGCGATGCGGACCAGCACGGGAATTTTTTATTGGCGTAGCGGCTCCGGGGAAGTACCTGGCGATCGCCACCGACGACCGGCTGGACCGCGGCGCGGAGTCGATCGGCAGTTCTGGGCGGCGCGGGCGCGGGCCACGGAGGTGGAGTTGAAGCCGGAGGGCTCGGCGCAGGTGACGGTGAAGCGGACGACGCTCGAGTAGTCGCGCGCCCCCTATTCGTACGGAGCGCGTTCAGCGGATCGAGGCGGCCGGCACGCAAGGCGGGAATCAGGCATGCCCCCAGCGCCACCAGGCCCAGCAGTGACGCTACCGCGGCAATCGTCAGCGGATCGTTGCCGCCAATCTCGTACAGCAGGCTTCCGAGAAAACGGCTGAGCACGAGGGCTCCCGCGACCGCGGCCACGAGCCCGGCGACGACGGGCCGCATACCCTGGCCGATGACGAGGCGGTATAGATCGCCGGCGCCCGCGCCCAGTGCGGCGCGAATGCCGAGTTCGTTGGTGCGCTGCGCCACCGAGTAAGACACCACAGCATATACGCCGAGGCTTGCGACGATGAGGGAGAGAAGCGCGAACCCGCCGGCGAGCAGCATCTGGAACCGGCGCGTGGCCACGCTTTCGTCCAGCACGTCCGACATGGTGCGCATGCGCGGCACGGGCACATCGGCATCGGCCTGCCGGATGGCTGCGCGGATGGCGCCGGCAATCGAATGCGGATCGCCCGCGGCGCGCGCCACCAGCACGGTGCGGTACGGCATCCAGTCCCAATACGGCCGGTACATCATCGCGACGGCCGACTTGTCCGCGTTAGCGCGCACGTCGCCCGACCACGCCGACCACTTCGAACCACTGGTCGTTGCCGCGGGTAAAGCGGCGCCCGATCGGGTCCTGATTCGGCCAGAAGGTCGCGGCCAGCGATTCGGAGATCAGGGCGACCTGGCGTTTGCGGTCGCTCTCATTGAAACTGCGGCCGGCGCGCATGGGAATGCCCAGCGTGCGGAAATAGTCGAAGCTCACGAAGCGCACGTTCACGGGCACGCCGTTGTCGCGGGCGGCGATGGCGGTGGGGCCTGCGTTGTCGATCCAGGTTTCGCCCTGCAGCGGAAGAGCGGACACGACGGCGCTCGATTCCACGCCCGGCTGCGAAGCGAGACTCTGGAATACGCGCTTGTAGAACCCCTCGCGCGCGGCGTCTTCCTTGAAGCGGTCGCCGGAGAGCCCGATATCCACGGCGAGAACGGTGGGAGCGCGAAAGCCCTTATCGGCATGCATCAGGCGGAGGAAACTGTGCATCAGGAGTCCGGCGAGAATGAGCAGCATGGTGCTGAGCCCGACTTCGCAGGCGACCAGCGCGGAGCGCAGACGCACGCCGCCGCGCGAGGTGGTGGAGCCGCGGCCGCCGGAACGGAGGGCGGCCTGGGGGTCGGCGCGGCTGGTGCGCCAGGCCGGCAGCAAACCGAAAAAGAGCCCGGCCGCGGCAACCAGCGCCGCCGCGAACGCAAGCACGCGCCCGTCCAGCCGCACTTCGTCGAGCCGCGGGATGTCCACGGGAGCGTAGCGCGTGAGAAGTTGAATGCCGGCCCAGGCTACCAGCACTGCGAGCAGTCCGCCGGCGGCCGCGATCCAAGTGGTCTCGGCCAGCGCGTGCCGCAGAAGGCGCACCCGGGTGGCGCCCAGGGCCGCGCGAACCGCCGCTTCCCTGCCCCGGCGCTCGCCGCGCGCGAGCAACAGGTTCGCCAGGTTCACGCACACGATCAGCAGCACTACGCCAATCGCCCCCATGAGCACCAGCAGGCCGCGGCGCGACTTCCCGACTATCGTATCCAGCAAAGGAGCGACGAGCGCCCGTTCGTTGACCTTCTCTGCGGCAAGCTCTTCCATGCGCGCCTGCACGGCTTGCAGTTCGGCCACTGCGCGCGCAGTGGAAGCTCCCGGGCGAAGGCGGGCGATGACGCCGTAGTTGAAGCGTCCGACCAGCTCTTTCAGCTCCTCGTCCGAAAAGACTTTCGGCGTAAAGATGTCGGTCCGTGGCGCCACGCTCTGGCCGAGCCCGAAAGCGTTGCGGTCCGGGAAGCGGAAGTCCGCCGGCAAAATCCCCACCACGGTGTGCGTGCGGCCGTTCAACACGACGCTCTTGCCCAGGATTCGGGGATCGGCCGCAAACTGCCGGCGCCACAGGCCGTCGGTCAGAATGGCGACCGTGTCCTTGCCTTCGAATTCCTCCTCATCGCTGAAATCGCGGCCAATGGCAGGACGCACGCCGAGCGTGCGAAACAGGGCCGCCGAGACGCGCGCGCCGTCGATCCGTTCGGGATCTCCACTTCCCGTCAGAGTAAGGGCCGCGGGCTCCAGCACCGCCATGCTTTCAAACGACGGGCAGGCCTTTCTCCACTCGACGAAATGACGCGCGTTGACCGGGAGCGACGGGTAGAGGTCGGCGATCGGCGGCATCACCTCGCGAATGGTGACGAGGCGTTCCGGGTCTTTGTAGGAGAGCGGCTTGAGTAGCACGCTGTTGACGAGCGAGAAGGCCGCCGTGACCGCACCGAGGCCGAGGGCGAGCATGAGAACGGCGCCCAGGGTGAAACCGGGCTCGCGGAGAAGCGCACGCAGGCTGGTGCGCAGGTCGCCTGCAAAGTCTCTCATAAGGAAAGGGTACGACGATTGGACGCGCCAGGTTCAAAACTGTCTCGCGGTCAAGCTTCAGCGGTAAGGCCGCCTGCTCCAAAAGGGCCATTCATTCGGGCAGCGGGCGGCGCTAGGATCGTTGCGGGCACATACATGTTGAGTCTCCGCGTGTTCGGCCTTGCCCTGGCCATACTTCTTCCGACCGGCGCCGTCGCACAAACCGGTCTTCTCGATCCCGATTTCGAAGCGGCCGGTTCGGGCTGGTCGACCTGGGGCGGTGGAGTGATATGGATGCTCGGCGGCGATGGCTGCGCCCATGGGCAGCAGTGCGCCACGTTGCGCCGGACGGCTCCCGCGGGAGATACCGGTTTCGGTATTTTCGCCCAGACGACCTCGGCGGTTCCGTACCGCGGCCGGCGGCTGCGATTTCGCACGGCTGTACGGGTGGAGGGCAGCGGCGCGTACGTGGTGTTGTGGATGCGGTTCGACGCCGGCAACACGATGCTGCTGAACCTGAATTCCGTCAGTATCCGCAGGAACCAGTGGCAGTATTACGACATTGAAGGCGACGTGGGCAGTACGGCCACGGTGGTGAATGCCGGATACCTGGTGTTCGGCAGCGGCAGTGTGGTGGTGGACGACGCGCAATTGACGCTGTTGCGCGTGGATGCGCCCGAGGCGGCGAGGCCGCTTTCCGAAACCGGGCTCGCCAACCTGACGGCGTTCGCGCACCTGTTCGGTTACGTGCGGCACTTCCACCCCAGCGACCAGGCGCTGTTCGTGAACTGGCACGAGTTCGCGGTGCGCGGCGTGCGTGCTGTGGAAGATGCGGGCACGCCGGAAGAACTGGCAGCGCGGTTGTGGGCGCTATTCGAACCGGTCGCGCCGGCGGTGAGGGTCTTTCCCACCGGGCAGCGTCCCACCATGCCGGAAGAACTGCTGGCGGCCACGCCGCAGATCGCCCGGTGGAATCACTACGGCGTGGCGGTGGAGGGTGACAGCTATTACCGCAGCTATCGGGTCATCGAGGACGCGGGCGTCACCGATCCGACGCAACCGTACGAAGCGGAGATTGGCCGCGGATTGTCGGCAATGGTGCCGTTGAGCCTCTACGTGGAAGGAGGAGAAACGCTGCCGGCGCGCGCGCAGCCCGCACAGGCGTCATTCCAGATGACGCAGGAAGACCGGGGGACGCGGCTGGCGGGTGTGATCGAAGCGTGGAACGTGGCCCAACATTTCTACCCTTATTTCGACGTGGTGGAAACGGACTGGCCGGCGGCGCTCGACGCGGGCCTGCGCAGCGCGGCGGAGGAGAGCGACGAGGTGGCAACGCTTTCGCGGATGTGGGCGAAGCTGAAGGACGGACACGGGCGGGTGAATGGACCGACGACGGCCAAGACCGTGCCCCTGGTTTGGGACTGGGTGGAAGACCAACTGGTCGTGACCCGTGTGAAGGACGCGCAGGGCCAGGCGATCGCGCGGGGCGACCGCGTGCTGACGATTGACGGCAAGCCGGTGGAAGAGGTCATGGCGGAGACTGCGGAGACGGTATCGGGCGCAACTCCGCAGTGGCTGTTGCTGCGGACGCTTGGCACAATGCTTTCCTGCAACGCTTCGAACCGGATGCAACTCGAAATCGAGCCCTACGGCCGGCCCGGGCAGCGGCAGGCAATGCAGTTCGCCTGCGCGGCCGATTACGATTTGAGCGAAGAGAAGGGCGCCATCATTCGCGAGTTGGAGCCCGGCATCTGGTATGTGGATGTGGACCGCGCCACGCAGGAGGAATTCGCCCTGGCGCTGCCGTATCTGGAGCGGGCCGACGGCATCGTTTTCGACGAGCGCGGTTACCTGAAGACCTTCGTGTACCTGGCGGTGCTGAGCCACACCGCAATGAGTAGCGCGCAGTGGCATATTCCGGTGCCGGCGCTGCCGGACCGGACGGACCTGAAATTCGCGGAGAGTTCCTGGATGGCGGATGTCACGGATCCGTATCTGACGGCGAAGCGGGTGTTCCTGATCGACGGGCATGCCATCAGCGCGGCGGAGACCTTCACTGGAATCGTCGAGAACTACCGCCTGGCGGAATTCGTCGGCAGCGCTACGGCGGGGACGAACGGCAACATCAATTACGTCCGGCTGCCGGGCGGTATCACTCTGATCTTCACCGGGATGAAGGTGCTGAAGCACGACGGCACGCAGCATCACGGGGTCGGGATACGGCCGAATATCACGGCGGGGCGCACGCGCAAAGGGATCGCGGAGGGGCGGGACGAGGTGCTGGCGCGCGGCGTGGAGGTGCTGAAAGGGCCGAAGGACGGGCCGGCGCCGGAGATCCGGGCGGTGGTCAATGCGGCCGGTATCGGCGAGGGTCCGCTGGCACCGGGCGAGATGGTGACGATCTTCGGCACCGGCCTGGGACCGCCGGAACTGGTGCAGGGGACGTACGACGGGTCGGGCATGCTGGCGACTTACACGGCGGAGACGCGCGTCTTTTTCGATGACGAGCAGGCGCCATTTATGCACGTTACGGCCACGCAGGTGACGGCGGTGGCGCCGCTCGGGATCTCGGGGAGCACGAAGGTACGGGTGGAATACCAGTTGCGCCGGTCCGACCCGGTGACGGTGGCGGTGGCCGATGCCGCGCCCGCGATATTCGGCGGCGTCTGGAACCAGGACGGCACAGTCAACGCAGCGGACCATCCGGCGTCCCGCGGCAGCGTGGTGTCGCTGTACTGCACCGGCGTGGGGAAACTCAAAGGATCTCCGGTGTACGGCAAGCTGCCGATGGCGGGCAAGTGGCCGGCGCCGGAAGCGGCGTTGACGGTGAGCTTCGGAGACGTGGAAGGCGAGGTGCAGTTCGCGGGGCAGATCGCGCCGGGCGTGGTGCAGTTGAACGTGAAAGTTCCGGCGTCCGCGCCAGAGGGCGAGGCTGTGCCGCTTGTATTGAAGGCCGGAGGAACAGCGGCGCGGGTTGTGGGGGTGGCGCTGCGGTAGCGTTCTCTTATTTCACAGCGACGGGTACCGGGGGCGAATCGATCCCGGCAATTCGCAGGACCATCGGGACGGAGTTCCCGACGGGCACCGACTGCGGCACCTGTACGTTGATCTGAAGCGCGCCCGATACGAGTCCCGGCGCGTCCCCGGCATACGAGACGATGGCGTCCACTCCGCCGATTTGTGCCGACACGGGGGCGGTGGGCCGGCCCAGCGGGGCCACGCTGAACTCGCCGTCGAAGCGGGCGACGTCCATTGCCCCGCTGCCGGTCGCGTAGACCGTGATGAATGCGCCCCTCGCCGCGGGCTCAGCCGCCGAATTGACCGCACCGCCATCCACGTTGACCACCGCACCCTGGAAGACCGCAGGCGACGCCGCGGCGAGGCTTACCGTGACGGGAGCCGACAGAATACCCCCGAACTCCACCTGCACGGCAACCGAGCTTTTGCCCGCGAGGTTCCACGGAACCGCCGCATTGACCTGCCGCTCCGACGCATAGAGCAGCGCGGAGGGCATGCCGTCGAAGAGGACCCTGGTGCCCGCCAGCCCGCGATTCACCAGGCCCGCGGAATTGACGCGCATTCCGGCGGCGTTCGCCGGCCCCAGGCCGCTGCCGAGAATGGTTGCCAGTTCGCCGGGTGCGATCGGTCCGTCCTGAAAACTGGCGCCGTTGACGACCGATCCGATTTGCGGGCGCGAGGCGGCAGTCACCTGCACGCGGAACGTGGCCAGGTTCGAGGAAGTCTGGCCATCCCAAGCGGCCACCGTGAATGTGTCCGCGCCTTCGAAGCCCGGCCGCGGCGTGTATGTCGCCGATTTAGCGTTGAGGGTTACGGCGCCGTTCGGCGGTTGGGAAACGACCCACAGTGTGAGGGCGTTGCCGTTCGGATCGGTGGCCGCAATGGAAGCAGTGACCGGCTGGCCGCCAGGGGTGGAGAGGTTCGCGCCAGTCACAGAGGGCGCCGAATTGGAGTTCCGGTTATCGTTCGACGGGCCGTTGTGACACGTGTAGCAGCCTATTTGAAACCCGCGCCAGACATTCAGGGTGCCGAACGCATTCAAAGTGCGGTTGGCGAACGACTGAGAAAGTACCGTTCCCCGGAGGTCCGTTCCGTGACAGGAGCGGCACTGCGCACCACCGCCCCTGGCCGCATTCTCGTGGCGGGACACCCAGGCTGAGCCTACGTCGTGCATGCCGTGAGGTCCGCTGCCGTTTGATGGCACGGAGGTGTGGCAGGTGCCGCACTCCGCGATCACACCGGCATGACCTTGCAGCGCAATGCTCTGCACGTTGTCGTTGGCTTCGGCGCTCGTATACTCGGCGTGCGTGGAGCCGTGGCATGCCTCGCAGGCGAGGCCACCGTGACCCTTCGAAAAGCGGTACAGGGAAAAGCCCGCGGCCGGAACGCCGGATTGTGTCGCGAAGGTCGAATCCGCCGCGGCGCGCGGGTTGCCCTGCGCGTCGAGCGCGGAGGTGAAGCGGATCTGACCGGAATTGGCTGCGGCCGTGCCGGTGTGGCAGTTCTGGCAGGTGGGCTCGTCCAGCCAGCCCTGCCGGCCTTTCGCGCCGACGGCGGACATGGAGCCGTGACAGCTCTGGCACTCGATCGCGCCGCTGCCGTCCGCCGCCACCGACGTTCCCATGGCCCCGCGGAGGCACCGGGTTTCCGAGCCGGGATGGCAGCGATAGCAAGCGCTGCGGTTGGAGGAGGCATCGAGCGAGGTTCCGGTTACCGGATCGGCCTGGCTCGCGTGGAAACTGTGGATCGACTCGGTCAGCGCGCCGACGCCCGGCTGTCCCGCTGTGCCGAGGGCGTTGGAGGCGTGGCAGGCCGCGCACAGAATAGGCCTGCCGTCGGAGGTCACGGTGGCGTAGAGCCCCTGCGCGTTGTAGCCGATGGCCGCGAGGGAGTCGCGGTAGGCCCCGGTGCCCTGCTGGAGATCGTCATGCCGGCGCAGGATGTTGTACTTGAAATCGCGCTCGAGCAGAGGCTGGTTGGCCCACCCGGCCTGCGGGCGCGCCGCCGCATTGGACCCCGAAGCATGGCAGGAGCTGCAATCCATCTCGTCGGAAACGGGCAGCACGATGTCGGTTTTCGCCAACAGATTGCCGGCGCTGTCGCGCGCCACCAGGCGCATCATCGAGTAGTAGTTCTTGTTGCGCTTATCGTCGAACGGCGTAAGCGGGATGCCGTCAGCCGTGAACCAGTTCGACCCCGCCTCCCATTTCATGGGCTGCGGCTGGTTGGCCGTTCCGGGCATCCGGTTCCCGGTGAGTCCCGTCTCGGGCGCCACTGCCGCGCCAAACAGCGCCTGGGCGAAGCGCCAGAAATTGCTCTTCCCGGAAGACGTCGTGTTCACCGAACCTGCCGCGTCCGCGACGGCTTCATAGGTCACTGTAATGCCGCCGGGGTTCGTCACCAGCCGGCCGCCCGAATCGATCAGCTGCGCGTGAATGTTGTTGAACGGCGGCAGAATCGCATAGACCTCGTAATCGCCGTCCATGCAGTGCATGCCGAGGTCGTTCCACCCGGTCAGCACGTAGGAAGCGGCGTCGGCTTCGCAGCAGGCGAGCGCCAGCAGGGACAGCAGAGCCCATTTCATATTTCTGAGTTTAGGATCTTATTCTTGTGAAGACAAGCGCCGTTTCAGCGCAGCAGCCGGATCCTGCGGCGGAGTTCATCGTAAGTCATGCCGCCGGGATGATACAGACGCACCACGCCGCGGCGATCGACCAGCACCAAGGTGGGAGTCGTGCTGACGCCATAGGTCCGGAAGTTTGCCTCGTTCACCACCGCCGGCGCGCTGACCAGCCCGGAATAGAACGTACGCCGGACCGCTTCGATGTACTGGAGTTCCACGGCGGGCGGCGCTTCCTCTCCACCGGCCGCATAGCCGTATTTCTGCGTGGCGCCGATCACGGTCAGGCCGGCGGGAGCGAATTCCGCTTTGAGCCGCTCCAGGATCGGGATCTCGGCCCGGCAGTCGGAACACCAGTGCGCCCAGAAGAACAGCAGCACCGGTTTGCCCGGCGGGAGCGAGATGCCTTCGAGGGCCGGCGCGCGCTTGCCTTCGAGGCTGAGCAGGTTGATGTTCTTCTGAATGCGCATCCCGATGGAGGTGCCGCGGTAGATGGCCAATTGCCCGGTCAGATAAGCGACGGCTTCGGTTCTGCCGCCGCGGGCCGCCAGCACCTGGGCCTGCACTTCGATGGAGGCGCCGAGGGCGAGGGGCAGGTTCGGTTCGGCATCGAGCGGCCGCCGCTTCAGCATGTCGGTGGAAAGCTGGTTGGCTTCGAGCGCAAAGGTCTCGGCCTGGCCGTAGTTCTTGCGGGCGAACTCGCCGCGCGCCATCCATGTCATGGCGACCAGCAGTTCCGGGGTGGCGCCGCGCGCGGATCGATAGTCGTGGATGAGCGCGGTAGCCTGCGGGAGTTTGCCGGCGTCGATGGCGGTGCGCACCTGTTTCACCAGGCCAGGCGGTGGCTGCGGCACGGCGAGTTGCACCAGCAGGGCAATCAACCCAACGCAACTCAAATGACTTCTCCCGGTTCGAGCGACCTGATTCTTCCCATCCCAACTTCAGTTTCGCACGCGCCGCGTCAGGTGCGCGGCTTATGGCAGCCGGCGGATTTTGATGTTGCGGAACCAGGTCTCCGACGAGTGGTTTTGCAGGCTGATGGGGCCCGTCTCCACAAGCGGTGCGGACGGCGCGGAGTCTTTGGGCAGATCGTTGCGCAGCAGTTTCTGCACGTCCGGGGCGGTCAGTTCGAACGACGCCACCTTCACTCCGTTCAGCCAGTGTTCAACGTGCGTTCCGTTCACCAGGATGCGGGACTGGTTGAACTCTCCGATGCGCGGCGGCACGCGCGGCGAGGGAGCGATCAGCGAATAGAGCGACCCCGCCACGCGGCGCAGGTCGGAAGCCGCATCGTCGTTGTGATCGTCCGCCAGTTGGTATTCGAGGCCGCGCGCCCGCGCCTGCCGTCCGGCCGCGTTGGTCCACTCGTCCACGCGTTGAATCCGGTACTTCACCCCGGAGTTCCCGTCTTTGCCCAGCTTCCATTCGAACTCGAGCTCGAAGGAGCGGAAGGTCTCGACTGTGCGGATATCCTGAAAACCGTCGGTGCGCACCAGGGCCTTCAGCGATCCGTCCTCGATGGTCCAGCAGTTCGACGGGAAAGGTTTGCCGGTAATCTCCTGCCAGCCGGCCGTGGTTTTGCCGTCGAACAGCAGATGCCAGCCTTGCGCGCGCTCGGCGGCCGTCAACTGGTTGGGCTCGCCCGCCCGCGCCCCGGCGGCGGCCAGCAGCAGGACGAGAGCGGCATGACTGAATTCGCGCATCGCACCTCCGCCTAAGTGATGTGCGCGCCGCGCGTGTTCACGTAGACCGAGTACAGCGACTGGCTTCCGGTCATGAACAGCCGGTTGCGCTTGCTGCCGCCGAAACACACATTGGCGCAGATCTCCGGCAGCCGGATCAGTCCGATTTGCCGGCCCTCCGACGTGAACACGTGCACGCCATCGAAACCGGCTCCGCCGCTGGCGCCCGCCCAGATGTTGCCGTCCACGTCCGCGCGGATGCCGTCCGCCGATCCGGCGCCGCCCGGCGCGTTGACGTTCATGTTGACGAAGCGCCGCGGGTTTTGCAGCTTGTTGTCGACGACGTCGAATACCTTAATGTCCTTCGGCGTCCCGGTATCGCACACGTACAGGCGCTTGTAATCGGGAGAAAAGCAGATGCCGTTCGGTTTATCCGGGACGTCGGTGACCATCTCGATGCGCGCGGTTTTCGGATCCACGCGGTAGACGGCCTCCTTGTTCTCCTGTTTGGCCGCGAAGCCCTCGTAGTTGCCCATGATGCCGTAGGGCGGGTCGGTGAACCAGATCGATCCATCCGGGTGCACTACCACGTCGTTCGGCGAGTTCAGGGGCTTGCCGTTGAACTTGTCCGCGATCACCGTCACCGCCCCGTTGTGTTCATATCGCGCGACGCGGCGTCCGGCGTGCTCGCAGGAGATCTGCCGGCCTTCAAAGTCGAACGTGTTGCCGTTGCTGTAGCCGGACGGATTGCGAAACGTGCTGACGTGCCCGTCTTCCTCGAGGAAGCGCATCTGCACGTTGTTGGGAATGTCGCTCCACAACAGGTACCGGCCCTGAGCGTTCCACGCCGGCCCCTCGGCCCATTTGCATCCGGTGTAGTGGCGGTAAATGGCCGCGTTGAAGATGGCGTATTTGGCGAAGGACGGGTCGACCATGACAATGTCAGGGTCGGGATAGCGGGTGGGCTGGCCGGTGGTCCAGTCGCGCTGGGTCTGCGCCGCGGCCGTCGCTGCCGCCGCTGTCAAAGTAAGAAACGAGCGCCGTGCAATATGCATCGGCGCCCATTGTATGCCATCCGCGGCCGGTACGGCTCTACCGCGCCGAAAAACGATAGACGGTTGTGGTCTTATACGTCTGGCCCGGTTTCAATTCGGTGCTCGGGAAACTGGGCTTGTTGGGAGAATCCGGGAAGTGCTGCGTCTCCATGCAGAGGCCGCCGCGGAACGGAATCACATGGCCTTTGGCCTTGAGCGTGCCATCCAGGAAGTTACCGGTGTAGAACTGCAATCCGGGCTCGGTGGTCATCACTTCCATGACTCGGCCCGTCTTGGGCTCGTACACCTCGGCTGCCTTCACGAGGCCGCTGCCGCCGTTCAGCACCCAGTTGTGGTCGTAGCCTTTGCCCTTGACCAACTGGTCGTCCTTGGCATCGATGCGCGCGCCGATAGCGGTGGACTGTGTGAAATCGAAGGGCGTACCCTTCACCGCCTTCAGTTCGCCGGTCGGAATCAGGCCCGCGTCCACCGGGGTAAACCGGTCGGCGTTAATCATCACCTGGTGCTGGAGGATGTCGCCGCCGTCCGCGGCCAGGTTGAAGTAAGAATGGTTGGTCAGGTTTACGACCGTATCCTTGTCGGTGGTGGCCTCGTAGTCGATCTTCAACTCGTTGTTATTGGTGAGGGTGTAGACCACGCGCGCGTTCAGGGTTCCCGGGAAACCCTCCTCGCCGTCCTTGCTCACGTAGGTGAGTTCAATGGCGGGGCCGTCCGCGCTCTGCGCTTCTTTCACGGTCCAGAGCTTTTTGTCGAAGCCCGCATTGCCGCCGTGGAGGGTATTCTCGCCGTTGTTCTTGGGCAGCGTGTAGGTCTTGCCGTCGAGCTTGAAGCGCCCATGGCCGATGCGATTGCCGTAGCGGCCGATCAGAGCCCCGAAATAGGCGGTCTGGTTACGGTAGCCGTCCAGGTCGTCCATGCCCAGCACCACGTCGGCGAACTTGCCGGTACGGTCGGGCGCGGTGAGAGAGGCAACAGCGCCCCCGTACTCGATGATGCCTGCCTGCATGCCGTTGGCATTGGTCAACGTATATAGGTTGACGTCGGTGCCGTCGGGCATCTTCCCGAATAGCTTCTTCTCCACCTTCGCACTTCCTTTCGTCGAGGTATCCGTCGCGGCAGGAGGCGCGCCGCCGCAGCCGGTCAGCGCCAGGGCTCCCAGCAGGACACCCGTGGTCCAGCAGCAATGTGTCATGAAGCCTATGTTATGCGATTCCGCCGCGGGCCGGTTATCGCCGCCTTCGGTGCCACTCGCCGCCGCCCAAGCCGCCGGCGTCGATGATCACCGCCACGATGATGATAAGCAGGTTCAATCCTTCCAGCGGCCGGTGAGAGTTCACCATCCACGCATAGACGATGGTGGTGAGGGGGAGAAAGATGAATCCCGCCAGCGGAAGGAGAATGCCATCGTAAGCCCGCTGCAGGTAGGAGGAGAACAGGAACATGAGCACGAGCACCAGCCGCGGAAAGGCCAGCACCACGATGAGGAACAGGCACGGCATAGCCGTATCTTCGCACCGCCCGGGGTAGAATCAAAGCTTCGGATGGACGCCCAACCACAAACCGTTCTGGTAGTCGATGACGACCCGCACGTGCTCCGGCTGGTGGAAAGCATGCTGCGGGCGCGGGTCAACGTTCGGGTTCTTTCCGCTCCGAGGGCCGCCGAAGCGCTTCAGATTTGCGAGCGCGAAGTGGTCAGCCTGCTCATTTCCGACATTTCCATGCCGGAGATGGACGGCGACAAACTGGCCGAACGCATCCTCCGGCTTCAGCCGCAGACTCGTGTACTGCTGATTTCCGGCATGACCAAGGACCTGCCGGCGGCGGTCCGCTCCGGCCGGATACGCTTCCTGAAAAAGCCGTTTTTCCCCTCGCAACTGCTGGAACACCTGTCCCAGTTGCTCGAGGCTTGAGACCAGAGCCCCTCTATGCCCGTCGGCTCAACAGAACCTTGACTTCGAGTGGTTTCCCGGCCCGCAGCACCTTCACCGTCACTTCGTCGCCGGGCTTCTTCGCGCGCAACGCGTAGGTGAAATCGTAGAGGTTCTGAACCGCCTTGCCGTCGAACTCGACCATGATGTCCCCGGCCTTGAGCCCCGCCTTGGCCGCGGGCGAGCCGGGTTGTACGTCGGCGAACTTGACGCCCTGAATGCCCTCTCCGAAATCGGGCACCGACCCGAAGTACGGCCCATAGCCCGACCCGGCGGCAGCCGTCACCGGTCCGGCGTCGCCGCCATGCGCGGGCGCCGCCGCCGGACGGGTGAACTCCGGGCGGCCCGCTTCCGAACGCAACTCGTCGGCTACGTCCCCCACCAGAGCCAGCAGTCTTGCCGCATCCGGCGCGTCGATCTTGTCCCAGGTGTCGCTCGGCTTGTGATAGTCGCTGTGCAGGCCCGAAAAGAAAAATAGCGAGGGGATCTTTTTCGCGATAAATGAAGTGTGGTCGCTCGACCCGGATTCCGGGCCTTCGGAGAAGTCGACTGTAATGCCGTGGCCGGGCGTCAGCTTCTCGAGGATCGCGCGGAAGCCGGACCCGGTGGACGTGCCGCCGACATACACCTTGCTGTCGCGGATTCGTCCGATCATATCCATGTTGATCATGGCGACCGCCTTTTCGATCGGCAGTTCCGGATTAGCGGCGTAGTAGGCCGAACCCAGCAGGCCGATCTCCTCGCCGGCGAAGTTCAAAAACAGAATGCCCCGTTTTTGTTTAGGCTGCTTTGCGTACCAGCGGGCCAACTCGATGACGCCCGCGGTTCCCGAGGCATTGTCGTCCGCGCCAGGATGGATGGTGCCCGTCATGCTCGGAGCCATCGAAAACTGGCCGCCGAGACCGAGGTGGTCGTAGTGCGCGCCGATGATGACGTACTCGTCCGTCTCGCCCGGCAGGTATGCGGCAATATTGTGCACGGTCTTGACCAGCCGTTCCACATCCACCGTTCCGTCCACCCGCACACTGTCGGGGAACGCGAACGTTTCCGGCTGGAGGTCCCGGTCGATATCCGCGGCGACGCCATCCATAGTCTTTCCGGCCGCAGCGAACCACGGCGCCACCGCCTCGGCCTTCACCTGGATGAAGGGGATGCCGGCGTCGGTGGGGCCGCCTGTCAGTCCGAATTTCTCCAGCGTGTCGGCTTCGCCCTTGTGGTTCGGAACATCGTTCACCAGAATGACGCCGGCCGCCCCATGCATTTTGGCGTTGCTCGCCTTACTGGCGAACTGGGCGTGCTGGGTGAGAGCCTTTCCGGAGAACTTGCTATTCTCATCCGTTTCTTGAGGTTCGTGCCGCAAGATCAAGACTAGTTTGCCTTTGACGTCCATCGCGGCGTAATCGTCATAGCCTAGGTCCGGCGCCGTGATCCCGTAGCCCGCGAAGACCACCGGACCCTGAATGCTGGCCGCGGAGGAGAAATGCATGGGCAGGTAATCGGCGTTCAGGCGCAGGGTTTGGTGCTTGCCGGCCTCGTTGACGCTGAGCCGGTTCCGCTTGCCAAGCTGGGCGCTGGTGGTGACGGAGAACGCCTGATAGTAGTCGCTTCCCGCCGGCGGCCGGATGCCGAATTCCTTGTACTTCCCCCTCAGGAAGGCAGCCGCCGTCTCGAGCTCGGGACTGCCAGATGCCCTGCCGCGTAACTCCGGCGAAGCCAGATATTTGACGTCGCCAAGATAAAGGTTCGGATCAATTGCGGGAGTGGCTCCGAACGCCAGCCATGCGGCCCCGCAAAGCGCGGGCAGTACACAACGCTTCCAGATCTTCATGTCGATGCTCGATTCGCTCCCTGGGAGACTATTTCTTCGTCGGCGCAAGCGGAATCACGGGCGCCGGCGGAGCCGCTCCGGGCAGGTCCAACTGCACCGTGCACCCGCAATCTTCGCCGGCATCCTTGGCGGTTTTCTGATACTCGATTTCGTAATCGACGATCGCTTTGAGGTTGGCCCAGTCGATGGACTGCCCGATTTTCCGCCCGTTCACGAACAGCGTCGGGGTGCCGTCCACTCCGAGCGCCTTCGCTTCCGCGATGTTCCTGTCGATGTCGGCTTCCGTCGCGCGCGTATCGATGCACTGACCGAGTTGCAGCGGGTCGATATCCTTCTTATCCTTGGCCCAGTCCATCACCTTGGACTTGAGGTTTTCCGGCGTAATCTGTTGCTGCTGGCCGAAAATCCAGTCGTGGTAATTCCAGAATTCCGCCGGTTCCTGCCGGTAGACGCAGTGCCCCGCCATCGCTCCCGCCTTAGCCCACGGGTGCAGCGATTCGATCGGAAACGCTTTGAAGTAGTACCGCACCTGCGTGGGATAGGCCCCGATCAGGTTCTGCCGGATCATGGCTGCCTCGTCCTTGCAGTAGGGGCATTGGAAATCGCTGAATGCGACCACCACCACGCTGGCCCCAGGCGTCCCGATGCTCGGCTGGAACTCCGTCTTGAGCTTGTCCAGATTGTTCTTGAAGGGATTGTTATTGATGTCGAAGACGCTTCCCTGCAGTATCTTGGATCCGTCTTTCGAAACCATAAAGTTAAATGTTTGAGACTGCACCCCCATGGACGCGTTCACGCGGACGTCCATGAAGTTCGGCAGTTCGGCGGAGGGCTTGGGGTCGCTCACTTCCACCTTGATGCGCGAGTCCATCACGTACAGGTGCCGCACGTAGGTCTCGAGAGTCGCTTTGTCGAGGGCCGATTTTTTGGCAGGGCTCTGGCCCGTTCCGGCGGTCGCCAGCAGGATCGCGGCGGCCAAAGAGAGAAATAACGGTCTGGACATGCTTTTCCTTATTGTAAGTTAGGTGGCGGGTTTCAGCGTGCGGCCTAAAATAAGACATGACACTTCCGGTTTCCAGGAGTCGAACGAGCCGTGGGCGGGTTTACGATCTTCGATCCGCCTTGCGTTTGCTGGAAGAATCGCCGGGCCAGTTGCTCCGCACCGAAACACCGGTGGATCCGAAGGCGGAACTTGCTGGCGTCTACCGGTATGTGGGCGCCGGAGGTACGGTGCTTCGCCCGACCAAAGCCGGACCGGCGATGCTGTTTGAAAACGTCAAGGGCTACCCGGGCGTCCGGGTGCTCGCCGGGTTGCTGGCCACCAGGGAACGCACTGCCCTGCTCACCGGCTCCCGTCCCGATCGGATCGCCCGCGACCTGCTTCGGGCACTCGATTCACCGGTCGATCCGGTGCTGGTGCCGGAGACGGGCGCCGCGCCGTGCCAGCAGGTGGTGCATCGCTCGCCGCTCGACGTTCTGAAACTCATTCCGGCGCCAACCAACACGCCGGAAGACGCGGGCCCATACTTCACGCTCGGGGTGCTGCGCGCAACCGACCCCGCGACGGGCCAACACGACGTAACCATCCACCGATTGTGCGTGCAGGGGCCGGAGAATCTGTCGGTCTTCTTCGCGCCCAGCCGGCACATCGATGTTTTCCGCCAGAAGGCCGAAGCCGCGGGCAAGCCGCTGCCGGTGTCGATCTCGATCGGCCTGGACCCGGCGGTGTACCTCACGGTGAGTTTCGAGGCGCCCACCACGCCGCTGGGATTCGACGAACTGTCGATCGCCGGAGGGCTGCGGGGAAGTCCCGTCGAACTGGTGCGCTGCGTCTCGCAGCCGGAATACGCCATCGCTCACGCCGAATTCGTCATCGAAGGCGAGATCCTGCCGGGGGAGCGAATCCGGGAGGATCTGAACACCAATACCGGCCACGCCATGCCCGAGTTTCCGGGGTACAACGGACCGGCCCATCCGGCTCTTCCGGTCATTCGCGTCACGGCGGTTACGCATCGCAGAAACCCGATTATGCAGACCATCGTCGGCCCGGGCGAGGAGCACGTCTCGCTGGCGGGGATTCCCACCGAGGCCAGCATTCTCCACATGACGGAAGCCGCCATGCCGGGGCGCGTGTCGAACTGTTACGCCCATTCGGCGGGAGGCGGCAAGTTTCTGGCGATTCTGCAGTGCCGGAAAACGGTGCCGGTGGACGACGGCCGCGCCCGCCAGGCGGCGTTGATCGCGCTGGCGGCATTCCACGAGCTCAAGAACGTCGTGCTGGTGGACGAAGACGTGGACATCTTCGATACCAATGACGTCCTTTGGGCCATGACTACACGCTACCAGGGCGCGCGAAGCACGGTGTTCATCCCGGGCGTGATCGGCCATCCGCTGGACCCCTCGCAGGACCCCGAATTCAGCGCGGACATTCCGGTGCACGGCCTGTCTTCGAAGACGATCTTCGATTGTACGGCGCCGTTTGCGATGAAAGACCGCTTCGCCCGCGCGCGATTTCTGGAACTGGACCCCACGCCGTTCCTTACGCCTTCGACGCGGCCTCTCGACGTTTGACACGCATTGCGCCGCAGGAGCGGGAAGTGATTATGCTCGTCGGCGCCAGTGTGATTACAATATAGGTGTACTTTAGCTCTAGTCCGCCCGTGCGGAAGACAGTGCTCGATCATGCGAGGGAATTATGGCTGAAGAGCTGAAAGCCGGTTGCGCCCGGCCCACCGGAAGTTCGGTGGGCGAGCCGGCCGCAGACGAAAATTCTCATGAGGCACAACGGAAGGAGGAATCGACCGTGATCCTGATTGGAAGAAAGGCCCCGGACTTCACTGCGCCGGGCTATCACCAGGGCAAGTTCGTCAATCTGAAGCTTTCCGAGTACCTGGGCAAGTGGGTGCTGCTTTGCTTCTATCCGGGAGACTTCACCTTCGTTTGAAGCACCGAACTCTCGGCGGTCGCCGGGAAATATTCCGAGTTTCAGAAACTCGGTGTGGAAGTTCTGTCCGTCAGCGTTGACAGCATGTTCGTTCACAAGATGTGGAACGACCAGGAACTCTGCAAGATGGTGGAGGGAGGCGTGCCCTTCCCGATGCTGTCGGACGGGGGCGGAAAGGTGGGTCAGGTTTACGGCGTTTATGACGAAGAAGCCGGCGTGGAGACGCGCGGCCGCTTCCTCATCGATCCGGACGGAATCATTCAAGGCTTCGAAGTTCTGACGCCGCCGGTGGGTCGGAATGTCGGCGAATCGATCCGGCAGATTCAAGCGTTCCAACTGGTCCGCGAGTCCAATGGCGCGCAGGCCACTCCATCCGGCTGGCGGCCCGGCAAGCCAACGCTCAAGCCCGGAATCGATCTGGTCGGCAATGTCTGGAAGGAATGGAAAGTCGCCTCGGCGTTCGACTGACGGTTCGTCGCGGGTGCGGTGTGGCGTTTGTCCTTGCTTGACACGATAGCGTCGTCAAATTAGTATGGGTGTTAGTTACACCTATACACATCGCACCGAAGCTCGACCGAATCTTCAGATCGAAAAGGAAGAATAGTCAAATGCGAATCGCCATTCCCATTGCCGAAGGACGCCTGGCCCAGCACTTCGGCCACTGCGAGAAATTTGCCCTCGTGGACGTCGATCCCGTTACCCGGCAGACGACGGCGTCGACCGAAGTGACCGCTCCGGAACACCAGCCGGGGCTCCTGCCTCCCTGGCTGAAGGAGCGGGGCGTCACCCTCGTCATCGCCGGGGGCATGGGGGCGCGCGCACACTCGCTGTTTCAGACGGCGTCCATCGAAGTTCTCACGGGCGCGAGCTCGGAAACAGCGGCGACGCTGGTGCAACAGTATCTGGATGGCAAACTTGTGACCGGAGCGAACGGCTGCGATCACGATGGCCACCAGTGCTGAGTCCGCCGGTAGCGTGAATCATGGCTGGAAAACGAGTGGTCATCGTCGGAGGCGTCGCCGGCGGCGCAACCTGCGCGGCGCGCCTCCGGAGACTGGATGAAGACGCGGAAATCGTAATTCTCGACCGCGGCTACTACGTTTCCTTTGCCAGCTGCGGCATGCCGTACTTCGTCGGTAATGTGATCGAGCGGGAGTCCGAGCTTCTGCTCGCCAGCCCGGACCTGTTCCGCGACCGCTTCAATATCCAGGTCCGCCTGCGAAACGAAGTCATTGCAATCGACCGGCAGGCGCGACACGTCATCGTCCGCGAGGTGGACAGCGGCCGCGAGTATTGCCAGCCATACGATGCCCTCGTGCTGTCGCCCGGCGCCTCCCCGGTCCGTCCGCCCTTGCCGGGCATTGACCTCCCCGGCATTTTCACTTTGCGCACCCTGCCCGACAGCGAGGATATCCGCGAGTGGATCGAATCGAGAAACCCCCGGCGGGCCGTCGTGGTTGGCGGAGGATTCATCGGCCTCGAAATGGCGGAAAATCTCGTCCACCGGGGAATCGACGTCACCATCGTGGAGGCGGCGAATCAGTTAATGCCGCCGCTCGATCCCGAAATGTCGGACTATGTGCGCCGGCACGTGTCCATCCACGCGGCTCTTCGATTGGGAGATGGAGTGGCGGGTTTCGAGCAGGCCCCCGATGGCGGCCTGACGGTGCGCACGCAGGCTGGCGCCGTCTTCGATGCCGGCCTGGTTGTTCTTGCGATCGGCGTGCGCCCGGAAACTGACCTCGCGCGCTCGGCGGGACTGGAGATTGGCGGCCGGGGCGGGATTCGCGTCGATTCTCAAATGCGCACCGGCGATCCGCATATTTGGGCCGTCGGTGACGCGGTGGAAGTCAAGGATCGCGTGACCGGTGAATGGGAATTGATCCCTTTGGCGGGGCCCGCCAACCGGCAAGGGCGGATCGCCGCGCATGCCATCTGTGGTCGCGATTCACACTTCCGCGGGGTGCAGGCAACGGCAGTCTGTGGTGCCTTCGGTCTAACCATGGCCCTGACCGGGGCGACGGAAAAGACATTGCGCCGGGCGGGAATCGACGATTTCCAAGCGGTATACCTGCATCCAAAGCAGCATGCCGGCTACTACCCCGGCGCCAAACCGATTCATTTGAAACTGACTTTCCGCGGGTCGGACGGGCTCCTGCTGGGCGCTCAGGCGGTCGGCGAAGAGGGCGTGGAGCGGCGCATCGACGTGATTGCCATGGCGATCCAGAAGGGCGCGACGGTCTTCGATCTGGAAGAAGCCGAACTCTGTTACGCGCCGCAATACGGCTCCGCGAAAGATCCGGTGAACCTGGCCGGCATGGTCGCCTCGAACGTTCTTCGGGGCGACGTTGAACTCGCCTCCTGGAGCGAACTCGACACGACCGAGGCGTTCCTCCTGGACGTGCGCGATCCGGAAGAGTTCCGCGGCGGCAGCATCGACGGAGCGGTCAACATCCCGCTCGGCAAGTTGCGGAAGAGATGCGACGAGTTGCCGCGTCAGCGGGAGATCTGGGTCTACTGCAAAGAGGGCCACCGCTCTTATTATGCGTGCCGGTTCCTGGCCCAGAATGGTTTCCGCGTTCGGATTCTCTCCGGCGGCGATCGCACTTACCGCGCGCTGTGGCCGGAGGGGCGGAGGCAGCTCTGCAAAATTTAACGTTCATGGCGCCGCCGGCCGGGGGCGACGAATCCGCGCAACGATCGCGCATCTGCACACAATCGGCCTGTTTTGTTTGCGGCCGGGAAAACCCGCACGGATTGCAGATACGATTTCAGCGACAGGACGACGGGAGCATGACCGCAACCTGGACCCCGACGTCTACCTGGGAAGGTTTTCGTGGGATTGTCCACGGGGGTGTGGTCAGCTCGGTTCTCGATGAGGCCATGTCCAAGGCCGTCGCGGGAATGGGTCTTCAAGCCCTCACCGCCGAACTCCGGGTTCGGTTTCGCCGCCACGTTCCCTCAGGTACGGCGTTCTTTGTCCGAGGCTGGATTGTCAGCCGCAACAAGCGGATGGTCAAAAGCGAAGCCATGTTGACAGCCGCCGACGGAACAGAACACGCTCACGCGTGGGCGACATTCCTATCCCCGCCCACCAATGGATCGACCGTGCGTTCGCTATAAGCAGATCTTAAGCGGCTTCATCCGCGCGTTACATCACCGGGCCGATTCGCCACGGCACGAATTCCTTGTGGCCCAGCCGTTCGGCGCAGGTCTTCCGGCCGGAAGCGACCTCCAGCATCAGGTCGAAAATCTGCCGCCCCACCTCGCGAACATTCCGTTCGCCGTCGGCGATGGCGCCCGCGTTGATGTCCATATTGCCGGTCATGCCCCGATAGGTCGCGCTGTTGGTGGCGATCTTGATGACGGGAATAGTGGGGAATCCGATGGCGCTTCCCCGCCCCGTAGTGAACGCGATCAGGTTGCATCCGCCCGCGGCCAGTCCCGTCAGCGATACCGGGTCGTACCCCGGCGTGTTCATGAAAACGAATCCCGGGGCGGTCACCCGTTCGGCATATTCGTAGACCTCGACCAGCGGCGAGGTGCCGCCTTTCGCCACCGCTCCCAACGATTTCTCGAGGATGTTGGTAAGACCGCCCGCCTTGTTGCCCGGGCTCGGGTTGTCGTCGAAGCTGCTGCCCTCGAACCGGTTCAGGTACTTCTTGTAATTTCGGATGCAAGCCAATAGTTTTTCAGCTACTTGCCGGTTTCTGGCGCGCTGCACCAGCAGGTGCTCCGCGCCGAAAATCTCGGTGGTTTCGGCAAGCACCGCCGTGCCCCCGATTTCGGCCAGCAGGTCCGAGCAAACACCGAGTGCAGGGTTCGCGGTGATCCCGGAAAAGGAATCCGATCCACCGCAATTCAGGCCGAGGACGATGGACGACGCAGGCACTTCCACCCTTCGCTCCGCAGCCGCCTGCTCGATGAAGCGCGCGATCTGCAGCCGTGCCGCCTCCACAGTTCCGCTTGTACCGCCGCTCGATTGCAGGGTGAGCCCTGCCAAGCGGTCGCCGCCGCCCGCCCCCGTTCCGAGGTAGTGCTCGATCTGGTTGGTCTCGCAGCCGAGCCCCAGGATCACCGCCGCCGAGACATTCGGATGTTCCAGGACGCCGGCGAGAGTGCGCCGCAACTGGTCCAGGTCCGGCCCCATGGAGTGGGCGCAGCCTTCGCCGTGCGGAAACGCCACCACGCCGTCCACACCCTCCGGCAGCGGTTCGCCCTCGTAGCTGCGCGCAATGGATTCGGCCGTGTGCGCCGCGCAGTTGCTCGCCGCTACGATGGCTATGTAGTTCCGCGTGCCCACCCGGCCGTCGGCGCGGCGATAACCCAGGAAAGACGGCCCGCTTTTCGGGCGCACGGGAATGGGAAGGTCCGTCTCGGGAAACTCGTAGGCGAGATCGAGTTCCTCGAAGCCCAGGTTGTGGGTGTGGATATGGCGGCCCGGCTCGATCTCGACTTTGGCGCGGCCGATGGCCTGCCCGTAGCGAAACACCATTTCGCCCGGCGCGATCCGGTCGAGCGCCACTTTATGCCCCGCCGGGATGGCGTCCAGCGCGCGCAGGTCGCGCCCTTCTACGTGAAGTTCGGTTCCCGCGGCCAGCGCCACGCGCGCGATAGCCACGTTGTCGGCCCCGTTCAGGTGAATCGCGGCGTTTCCCGCGGTCGGCAGTTTCGCGATGTCGAGCAGCATGGTCCCCTTCAGCGCTGCAACAGCAATTCCGGCGTGGGATTGCCGGTATGCACGTGCAGCTTTCCGTTCACCGGGTGGACCCACATGCCGTCCAGTTCCCCCGGAACTCCGATATCTTTGACGTCGTCCACAACGGTAAAGGGTTCGGGCTCCCCTTTCTCCATCAGCTTGCCGACATGCATATGCATGTGGCACTGCGTGCGGCGGTCCAGGCTGTTGATCGCCAGGCCCCATTCGTCGCCCCAGATCTCGTGCGCCTTGGCGATGGCGAAGGTCCAGTAGGCCGCGCGCTCCTCGGGCGTCATGTTGCCCAGGTGCTGCGGCTTTCCGCCGTGAAAGCGCGGCATCGCCAGCAGCCGGTTGGGCTTGTTCGGGTTACTGTCGCGCACGGTGAAGAAGTCCGGCTGCGGCGGCTGCGCTTCGGCAACTTTGCACAGTGAGCACTCCCGCGCCTCCATCGTTTCAGGCCGCGTCACATCGCACGCGCACTGCCGGACATCGGCGTGTCCGGTGGCGAGCAGCAGCAACACGCAAGGCGCGAGGGTCCGCGGAGAAAACATGTACTAGCGATTATAACCGTGGCGCGCGGACGCGGACTTGCTGCCCCAGTCGGAACCCGCCAACCGCGAACCCTATAATGAAATTTGCAAATGTCACGGAAACTGCCGCTCCTCGCGTGGTTCGCAGCTCCCGTGGCCTTCGCGTTGTACTTCTTCCGCCTCTCGGGCGCCGGCCTCCTGGGCCCCGACGAGCCCCGCTACGCCTCCATCGCCCGCGAAATGGCGCGCTCCGGCGACTTCGTGACGCCGCGCCTGTGGGGCCAACCCTGGTTTGAAAAACCGGCCCTGCTCTACTGGATGTCCGCCGCCGGATACCGGCTCGGCCTTGGTCCGGAGACCGGCACACGCCTCCCCGTGGCGCTGCTCTCCATCGCCTTCCTCATCTTCTTCTGGTGGATCCTCAACCGGGAATTCGGCTGTCGCGCGGCATGGCTCGCCACCCTGATTCTGGGCACCTCCGCGGCATGGATCGGCTTTAGCCAGGTGGGCGTCACGGACCTGCCCCTCACCGCCACCTTTTCCGCTGCCATGCTGTTGTCCCTCCCCTGGATCGCCAAGCGCGACCGGCGGATGCTGCCGCTCGCTTCCGCCATGCTCGGGTTCGCCGTGCTGGCCAAGGGCCTGGTTCCCCTCGTCCTGGCCGCACCCGTGCTGCTTCGCTGGCGCTATTTCCGCGACCTCGTTCGCCTCCGCGCCGTACTCCCGTTCCTGGTGGTGGCCCTCCCCTGGTACCTGCTCTGCTACGCGCGCAACGGCTGGGCCTTCATCGAGGAATTCTTCGTCAAGCACCACTTCTCCCGCTTCGCCTCCACCGAGTTGCAGCACGTGCAGCCGCCCTGGTTCTACCTGCCGGTTCTGGCCGCCCTGCTGCTGCCCTGGACCCCGCTGCTTCCGCTCCTCTTCCGCCGTGAAAATCTGGAAGACCCGCGCCTCCGCTTTCTTTCCGCGTGGGTTCTGTTCGGCCTGGTCTTTTTTTCCGCCGCCACCAACAAGCTGCCCGGCTACGTTCTCCCGTTGCTACCTCCTCTGGCGGCGCTCGCCGGGATCGCGCTCGACCGGGTCCGCGAAGCCCGTCCGTGGCTGGCCGTCTGCGCGCTGCTGCTGGTTACCTATCTGCTGGCCGGACCCATGCTCGCTCCCGCCGTTTCGAACGGACTCTCGCAGGCGCCCCTCCCCGCTTTCCACTGGACCTGGATCCTGCCCCTGGCCGTGGCAGCCGCCGCCGTCGCGCTCGACACCCGCGGCCGGCGCCTCGCCGCCGTTTTCGGTATCGCCGCCGCCACCGCGGCTGGTGTGGCCTGGCTCAAGATCGACACCGTCCCCCAGGTGGACAGGCTCGCCTCCGCCCGCTCCCTCTCGGCCGAAATCGCCGCCCGCGCATCCCAGACCTGCGCCGGCGACATCGGCCGCGATTGGCGCTACGGCCTCGCTTTCTACCTGCATGCGCCGCTTCCGGACTGCGCCGCCGATCCGCGCCCCCTCCACGTCGAACAGCAGCCCGGCCAGCCTCCCCACCTCCGCTGAGCACCGCGCTATTCTACTCCTTAATCAAACGGACCGCCCATGAAACATCCCGCGCTGCTCCTGTTCGCCGCCGCCGGCTCACTCTTCGCCGCAGACTACGCCGCCGAAGGCAAGCTCTGGTGGACCCACATCCAATTCCTCGCCGACGACCAGCTCGAAGGCCGCAACATCGGCACGGAGGGCTTTGCCAAAGCCGTCTCCTATGTCAACGAGCAGTTCGAGCGGCTGGGCCTCAAGCCCGCGGGCAAGTCCGGCTATCTTCAGCCCGTAAAGTTCGAATCCCACACGCTGATTCCGGAGGAGTGCTCTCTCGCCATCGTTCGCGAGGGTAAGGCCGAGCCGCTCGTGCTGGGCCAGGACGCCACCATCGCGAGCCGCGCCGGAATGGCCTCGTCGCTCGAGGCGCCCATGGTGTTTGTCGGCTACGGCATGTCGGTTCCCGAAGCCAAATACGATGACCTGGAGGGCGTCGACCTCCGCGGCAAAATTGCCGTCTACGTGAACTCCACCGGCCCCGCCGAAATGAACAACAACGTTCGCTCGCATTACTCGTCATCGTCCGAGCGCTGGGCCGTGCTCAAGAAAGCCGGAGCCGTCGGCATGGCGGTGCTTCCCAATCCGCGGGCCGCCGCGGGAACGGCCGCTGCAGGCCGGGGAGCCGCGGGCGGAAGAGGCCGCGGCGGAACCGGGCAGCCCCCAGCCCCGCAGCCTTCCATCAGCCTGGCCGATCCCGACCTTCAGGACACCGCCGGCCAGAAGATCGCCATCTCCATCACCCGCAATGGCGCTGAGAAGTTCTTCGCCTCGAGCGGGCACACGTACGACGAGATCGCGAAACTCGCCGCCGCCAATCAGCCCCTGCCGCGCTTCCCGCTGGCCGGCACGCTGCGCTCCACCACCGCGCAGAAGCGCGAAACCTTCGAGGCCCCGAACATCGTGGGCATCTATCCCGGCACCGACTCGCGCCTCAAAAACGAGTACGTCATCCTCTCGGCGCATCTCGATCACACAGGCGTCGGCCGCGCCGTCAATGGCGACACGATCTACAACGGTGCCATGGATGACGCCTCCGGCATCGCTTCCATTCTGGAGATCGCCCGCATGCTCAAGGAGTCCGGCGCCAAACCCAAGCGGTCCATCGTGATCCTGGCTGTCTGCGCGGAAGAAAAGGGCGAGTTGGGATCCCGTTACTTCATCGGCCGCCCCACGGTTCCGGCGCGCCAGATCGTCGCCGACATCAACCTCGACATGTTCCTGCCGCTCTATCCCTTGAAGGTCATCGAAGTCCAGGGGCTCACCGAATCGACGCTCGGGGACGTGGTGAAGGACGCCGCGAGGGCCGAAGGCGTGGACGTGCAGACCGATCGCGAGCCGGAGCAGAACCGTTTCATCCGCAGCGACCAGTACATGTTCATCCGCGAAGGCATTCCGTCCCTCGCTTTCAAGTTCGGATATGAATTCGGTTCGCCCGAAGAGAAGATCCGCCGCGATTGGGTAGCCACCCGCTACCACCGCCCGTCCGACGACCTGTCGCAGCCCGTGGACCTCGAGGCCGCCGCCCGCTTCAATCGCGTGATTATGAGACTCGTCCAGCGCGTGGCCGACGATTCGAAGCGCCCGTCCTGGTATGCGGACAGTTTCTTCCGGCGTTTTGCAAAGTAAGTCCCGCTACCGTTCCGCCTCGCGCTGCGGCTTGAGGTCGATGTGGGTGGGTTGCGCGGGATCGCCCGCGAGCAGGTTCCCTCCCTCCACCCGCAGTTCAACGACATTGATCGCGGTGGTGCGTCCGCGCGACCCAGGGCCCCCGAAGTAGAACCACCAGGCTCTGTCGCCGCTGACCACTACGTCGCCGTGGGACCCAATCAGCGTTTCGTCCTGCGGCGTCCACTTCAGGCAGTCGTCCGAAGACCAGACCCGCATACCGGTCACCCAGGTGTCCGCCACCAGCCAGTATTTCTCCTTCCAGTGGAAGACCTTCGGCCCTTCGCCGTTGCGGTCGGTGACGGCGTTGCCCTTCGCCTGCCATTCGTAGAGATCGGGGCTGTCGGCATAGGACAGCGCCTTGGGCTTGCGCTCGTCCTTGTACCACATGCGCCAGCCGCCGGCGGGCAACTGAATCACGCCGGCATCGATCACGCGATCCGACCCGAGGTCCACCTTCCCGACGGTGGTCCAATCGATGCCGTCTTTGCTGGTCAGGTGAACGATCTCGCGTGGATGGTTCCAGTCGGTGAAAATGCCGGGAACGTAGCTGAGATACATGTGGTACACCCCCATGTACCAGATCACTTCGGGCGCCCAGTAAGTGGTGTCGTTCGGATGCTCGTCCTTCCCGTAGGTGATGCTCGCCGTGCCCAGGTATTTCCACGTGGCGCCCCCATCGGCCGATTCGGCGATGCCGATTTTGGACCCGTGCACCCAGGTGACGCCCGGCGTATCGGGCGCGGTGGCGCGGCGGGCGGTGTAGTACATGAGCCACGTCTTCCGCTCCGCGTTGTAACACAGCACCGGGTCGGTGGGCGCATCGAAGACCGGATCGCGGTACAGCGGCCGCGGAGCGACTTTGCCGGACGGCGTCTGTGCCGCCAGCGCCGCCGCGAAAACCAGTGCCATGCCATGGACTTTCATCATTGACGATTATCCTATTTGAGACGACCAGGATGGGAGCGTGCGGGTGTGCTAGCTGGTGGTCGCGGTGGAGTTGTTCGGCTCGGTCGTCCATCCGTTGCCCGCGGATTTCAACGGGAACATCGGTGAGCATGTCCGGCGTTATCCGCATTGGGTTTTGGCGGTCGTTGTCCCGGCGTGGGGGGCGACAGCCATGGCGGCAACGTGGGTGGCTATGAGAATCGGCGGCCGGGCGGCGGGGATTGTTGTCGTGGTGTTGCTCGCGTGGGCGCTCGGGTTCAACCTGACTACCTTGCCGTACACCCCGTGGTTCAAGATCGCGATGTTCTGTGTCTTTCCGATCGCATGCCTTGCCGGCATCGGGTACGGGCGGCGGGTTTCCGCACGCGCGGCCGTTACCGGCGGTCCCAGTTGAGGCGGAGCCGTTCGCGGCCGTCGGTGGCTTCGAGGGTGATGGCGTTGACGCGCTCACGGTCGTCGACCGAGAGGAACATTGGGCCGCGGAGGCGGCGGTCTTCGCTGGCGACATCGGCGCGGAGGCGGCCTCCCTCGCGGCCCGTGACGAAGCCGTTGAAGGCGAGGACGGCGCGGTCGGCGACGAAGGAGACCACGATGCGGCCGTTGCGGTCGATGTCCACGTTGACGCGCGTGAGGCGGCGGTCGCCAAAGGGGCCGCTATAGTTCGCGAGGCCGCGTCCCTGGCCGCGGAAGCTGATGGTGTTGTTCCAGAGGAAGCCGCGGGGCCCGGGGCGGCGGTCGTCGAAGGGAGCGGTGGGGTTGCCGGGCCGGTAGTCGCTGCCGGTGATCTGCCAGGTTAGCCGGAAGTGGTAGCGGCCCTGGCCGCCGGATGAATCGCGGATGCGCACGATGGCGGCGTAGTTGTTGCGGCGGGAAGGCTCGGCGACAAGCCTGATGTCGTTGCGCTTGTCGCGCACTTCGAAGCCGAAGTTCTGGACTTCGCGGTTGGGCAGGGGGGCGTTGCATTCCGAGTTGCCGTCGTCGTAGGCGTCGCGACCGGCGAGGGTTTTGATGTAGACCATGTCGCCGCGGACCGTGACTTCCACTTCGTTATCCACCTGCAGGCGGACATCGCACTGGCCCTTGCCGAGAGGGATATCGTCGCGATTCGTAGGGCGCAGGCGGAAGCGCGTGTCGGCCAGGGCAGGCAGCGCGAGGCACAGGGTAGCGGCGGCCAGCGCGGCGCGGCGGGCAATTGTACGATTCATTGCTTTCAGGATACCGCCGTACGGCGAGGGCGGGCCGCGAGAGCGGCTGGTAGTATTGAGGGAGCACCCCTTTTATGACTACACCTGAAGAGCGCCAGCGGGCGCTTACTCACATCTTAGAGCAGCGCATTCTGGTCCTCGACGGGGCCATGGGCACCATGCTGCAACAACAGCACCTGACGGCGGAGGACTTCGGGGGAGCGGCGCTCGAAGGGTGCAACGAGAATCTGAATCGCACGCGGCCGGACGTGGTGCTGGATATCCACCGGGCTTATTTTCGGGCCGGGGCGGACGTGGTGGAGACGAACACGTTCGGGTGCACACCGCTGGTGCTGGCGGAGTACGACCTGGCCGCGGAGGCGCACGATCTGAACGTTCGCGCGGCGAAACTGGCGCGCCAAGCGGCGGAGGAGTTCTCGACGGCGCGCAAGCCGCGATTCGTGGCTGGGTCGATTGGCCCGACGACCAAGGCCATTACGGTAACCGGCGGGGTGACGTTTCCGCAGCTCATCGAACACTTCTACGTGCAGGCGAAGGGGCTGGTGGAAGGCGGCGCGGACCTGCTGCTGGTGGAGACCAGCCAGGATACGCGCAACGTGAAGGCGGCGCTGCTGGCCATCGAACGGGTGCGGCGGGAACTGGGCCTGCGGGTTCCAGCGATGGTTTCGGGCACGATCGAGCCGATGGGGACGATGCTGGCGGGCCAGACGGCGGATGCGTTCTGCGCGTCCATCGCGCACGCCGACCTGCTTTCGATCGGCCTCAACTGCGCCACCGGTCCGGAGTTCATGACGGACCACATCCGCACCATCAGCGAAATGGCGCCGGTGCGGGTCTCGTGTTATCCGAACGCGGGCCTGCCAAACGAAGAGGGCCTGTACCTGGAGACGCCGCAGTCGCTGGCGGCGCAACTGGAGCGGTTCATCGATAACGGTTGGATCAACATCGTAGGCGGATGCTGCGGGACGACGGACGCGCACATTGCGGCCATCGCGCAGATGGCGGAAAGCAAGCGGCCGCGGGCGGTTCCGGGCGCGGCGCACCGCGCGTACTACTCGGGGATCGAACTGGTGGAGGCGGAGGAGAGCAACCGCCCGCTGATTGTGGGTGAGCGGACGAACGTGATCGGCTCGCGGCTGTTCAAGAACATGGTGGCGGAGGAGAAGTGGGAGGAGGCCACCGAGATCGCGCGGTGGCAGGTGAAGAACGGCGCGCACGTGGTGGACGTGTGCCTGCAAAGCACGGACCGCGAGGAGATGAGCGATATTCCGCCCTTCTACGAGAAGCTCATCCGCAAGATTAAAGCGCCGGTGATGATCGACACCACCGATCCGGCGGCGATCGAACTGGCGCTGACGTATTGCCAGGGGAAGAGCATCATCAACTCGGTGAACCTGGAGGACGGCGAGGAGAAGTTCGAGCGCGTCTGTCCCGTGGCGAAGCGCTACGGGGCGGCGCTGGTGGTGGGATCGATCGACGAAGACAAGGTGCAGGCGCAGGCGTTCACGCGGGAGCGCAAGCTGGAGGTGGCGCAACGGTCGTTCGGGCTGCTGACGGAAAAATACGGCATACCGGCGGAGGACCTGATTTTCGATCCGCTGGTGTTTCCGTGCGCGACCGGCGATGCGAACTACATCGGCGCGGCGGTGGAGACGATCGAGGGAATCCGGCTGGTGAAGGAGAACTTGCCCTACTCGAAGACGGTGCTGGGGATTTCCAACATTTCGTTCGGGCTGCCGGCCACGGCGCGCGAAGTGGTGAACTCGGTCTTCCTTTATTACTGCACGAAGGCGGGGCTCGACCTGGCGATTGTGAACGCGGAAAAGCTGGAGCGGTTCGCCTCTATTCCGGAAAACGAACGCAGGCTGGCGGAAAACCTGCTTTTTAATTTGCCGCCGGTGGACGCCGAGAACGAATCGCTGCGTACGGCCCCGGAAGACTGGCGGGCGCAGTCGGCGGAACAGAAGGCGGCGATCAACCAGTTTCACATCGCGGCGATTACGGAGCATTTCCGCAAGACCGGGAAGCGGGTGAAGGAGCGCGCCGAAGACCTGCCGCTCGACCGGCGGCTGGCGAACTATATCATCGAGGGCACCAAGGACGGACTGGTTGCGGACCTCGAACGGAAGCGCGCGGAGGGCGCGGCGCCGCTCGACATCATCAACGGGCCGCTGATGGCGGGCATGGCGGAAGTGGGCCGGCTGTTCAACAATAACGAGCTGATTGTGGCGGAGGTGCTGCAATCGGCGGAGGCCATGAAGGCTGCCGTCAATCACCTGGAACAGTTCATGGAGAAGGCGGACACCGCGGCGCGGGGCAAGGTGATCCTGGCGACCGTGAAGGGCGACGTCCACGATATCGGGAAGAACCTGGTGGAGATCATCCTTGCCAACAACGGGTACAACGTGGTCAATTTGGGAATCAAGGTGCCGCCGGAGGCGCTGATTCGCGCGGTGCAGGAGCACCGGCCGGACGTTATCGGGTTATCCGGGCTGCTGGTGAAGAGCACGCAGCAGATGGTGATCACGGCCACCGACCTGAGCGCGGCGGGCATCGCGGTGCCGCTGCTGGTGGGGGGCGCGGCGCTCTCGGAGAAGTTCACGCGCAACAAGATCGCGCCGGCTTACCGGGAGGCGGTTTGCTACGCGAAGGACGCGATGACGGGGCTGAGCCTGATGAACCGCATCATGGACCCGGCCGAGCGCGAACAGGTGCTGGCGCAACACCGCAAGGCGGAAGCGGATGCGGTGGTGGAGAAGCCGGCCGAGCCGCTGCCGCCGGTCACCAGCCGCCGCAGCCGCAAGGTGCGGACGGACGTGCCGGTTCCGCCGGCGCCGTACCTCGAGCGCAAGGTGCGCGACGTGCCCCACCTCGCCGAAGTGTGGAGTTACATCAATCCGTTCATGCTTTTCGGACGCCACCTTGGGTACAAAGGGAACTTCGAGAAAGGCCTGGCGGAGCACGATCCCAAGGCGCTCGAACTCTACCGCAATGTGGAGGAAGTGAAGCAGGACGCGGCGCGGTTCATGAAGGTGAAGGCGGTGTGGCAGTTCTTCGAAGCGGAGCGGGATGGCAACTCGATCCGGCTGTTTGCGCCCGGCGGCGCGGAGCCTGTTCACAGCTTTCATTTCGGAAGGCAGCGGCGCGAAGACGGGCTTTCATTGAGCGACTACGTCTTGGAGGCGGAAGAGGGACGCCGCGATCACCTGGCAATGTTCGTTGTCACGGCCGGCGCGTGCGTTCGGGAACGGTCGGAAGAATGGAAGCAGTCGGGTGAATTTTTCAAGGCGCACGCGATTCAGGCGCTGGCCATAGAGACGGCGGAGGGCACGGCCGAGTGGCTGCACCGGCGCATTCGCGAGGACTGGGGCTTTCCGGATCCGCCGACGCTCACCATGCACGACCGGTTCACGTCGCGGTATCGCGGCAAGCGCTACAGCTTCGGCTATCCGGCGTGCCCGAACCTGGACGACCAGGCGGGACTATGGAAACTGCTGCGGCCGGAAGATATTGGAGTGCACCTCACGGAAGGAATGATGATGGAGCCGGAAGCCAGCGTGAGCGCGCTGGTCTTTCACCATCCCGACTGCGCCTATTTCACGGCGGATGAGGGGGAAGGAGTGGTTTCGTAGGTGGGCGGCTGGAGTCCCGCGCAATATCTGCGATTCGGCGAGGAGCGAACGCGGCCATGCCGCGACTTGGTGGCGCGGGTGGAAGTGCCGCTGGTGCGGAAGATTCTGGACCTTGGCTGCGGGCCGGCGAATAGCACGCGGGTGCTGCACGACCGGTGGCCGGACGCGGAGATCACGGGCCTGGACAGTTCCGATGAGATGATCGGGAGAGCGCGCCGGGACATGCCGGACGCGAACTTCGTGAAGGCGGAGATTGTCGAGTGGGCGGAGACTGAAGGCTCGCGTTTCGACCTGGTGTTCTCCAACGCGGCACTACAGTGGGTGCGCAGGCACGAGTGGCTGTTTCCAGCGCTGTTCGGCAGGGTGAAGCCGGGCGGCGTGCTGGCGGTGCAGGTGCCCGCCAGGACCGGCGCGCCGGCGCAGCGTCTGATCTCCGAGATTGCGGCGCCGCTGGTCACCGGGCCGGTGCGCGACTGGCATTCTCACGACGCCGGGTTCTACTACGACACCATGGCGCGCGTGGCCGAGCGGCTCGAGATTTGGGAGACGGAGTACCTGCACGTGGTGGCGAACGCCGGGGAAATTGTGGAGTTTTATAAAGGCACGGCGCTGCGGCCGTACCTGGCCGCGATGCCGGGGGAAGCGGCTCGCGAACGATTTTTCGCGGAGTACCGGGAGGCTGTGACGGCGGCGTATCCGCCGCGGCCGGACGGGCGCGTGCTGTTTCCGTTCCGTCGGATTTTCGTGACGGCGTACCGGCTTTAGACGTCGCGAAGCGGCGGCGCCCGGCTCGAACTGCTCCGGCAGCGCCGGCTCGCTATGCTTGCGCTTCAGTTCACCTAACCGTTTCATCAGCTTGCAGCCGTGATCAGCCTTGTTCCCGCCGCTCGGCCGCGCGCCGCGTGCTGAAGAGATTTTCTTCGGTCACAACGCGGCGGAAAATATTTTACGATACAGGTCAATCAGTTCCAGGAATTAATTTCGGAGTGCAGGGTGCGATGCAGATATCGTGAGATCCGTAAGAGGAATCCGGTCCCGTCAAGATCACCTGGCAGTCCTCCCCGCGCCTCACACTCACCCGCACCGCTCAATCAAGGAGCGTTCTTTTCTCCCCCCCGGATTCCTCTTTCCAAAAACAACTTTGACATTTTGCGTGCCACAGGATAAGTGGTAGATATGCCAGCGGGGTCGTACCGCTTCCAGGTCGGCGGGATCGGCTGTGTGGTTCTCAGCGACGGCTACTTCTCTTATCCTTCCCGCAGCATGTTTCCGAACGCCGATCCGGGCGAGCTGGCGCGCGCGCTCGAGAAGCGGCACCTGCCGCGGGAAACCGTTCTCAGTCCCTACACCTGTTTGCTGGTGCAGACGGGGCGCCACGTGATGCTGGTGGACGCGGGCGGCGGCGAGAGTTCGAGCACCACGGGGGCGATACGGGCCAGGCTCGAAATGGAGGGCGTCCGCCCGGCGGATGTGGATACCGTGATTTTGACTCACGCCCACCCCGATCATATCGGCGGCGCGGTGGACCCGCGGGGACGGCCGGTGTTTCCAAACGCCAGGCACGTGATTACCGAGTGCGAGTGGGAACACTGGACGCGCGGGGTTCCCGCAGTATCGAAAGCGCCGTCGGGCGATATTCAGGCCGGCATTCGAAGGAACGCTTTCCGCTGCCTTACGGCGCTGCGTTTTCAACTGGAAACGATGAGCGGCGAGGAGGAACTCGCGCCCGGAGTGCGGCTTATTCCCTGCCCCGGCCACACGCCTGGGCATACCGGCGTGCTCCTGTACGACGGCGCCGAAAGGCTGCTGGCGATCGGGGACGCTGCCGTACATCCTCTACATCTGGAGTACCCGGATTGGGAAAATGGGTTTGATTTGCAACCGGATGTTGCCCTGGTGACACGCCGCGAACTGGCGCACCGTGCCGCCACGGAACATCTCCGGTTGATGGCCTTCCATTTCCCGTTTCCGAGCGTGGGTCGCGTCGCGCCGTTGACCGGGGGCGGCTGGGAATGGACTCCCGGCTGGTAGGATGTGAACCCTCCACCCGCTTTTGACGCGCTTGGCACGTGAATTGCTCATAAACAGTCCGGGAGGAGTTGAAAACACAAAATGGACGCCTTCGTGATCGCCGCAACACTGGCAGGAAGCTTCCTGGGAGCGTTTGCAATTCAGAAGGTGGCGCTTGAAGGTTTGCTCCGCGTAATGAGCGCGGATCGTCGCGCCCGGCAGTAGCCTCTACTTCCTGGATCCGCGCTGCGGGTTCTTGAGGTTGGACTGGCGAACCTTTGTTTTCTTCCTTTTCGGCTTGGAAATCACGAAAGTCCCGCTGCCCAAATACTCCGCCTGATACAGTTTTTCATCCGCCAACTGAATTTCTCCTGGTAAAGGTAAATTTGATCCCTCATTGTACCGCGCATTATTCTGGAATTCAGAATGTCGGCGCGCGAAACCCCATGGAGCGGTGAAAACAGCGGTACGGTTCCGGTCGTCGCGCCCGCTGAACCCGGCCGCGGAGGAATTCGGCATACCTTCCGCGCATTGCGCCACCGCAATTTCCGGCTGTTCATGGGAGGGCAGATTGTCTCCGTAGCCGGCACCTTCATGCAGAATATGGCGCAAAGCTGGCTGGTTTACCGGCTGACGCACTCCGAGTTTCTTCTGGGCGCCTCCTGGTTCTGCTCGCAAATTGCCGTGTTCGCCCTGGGACCCCTGGGCGGCCTGGCAGCCGACCGGTATCCCCGCCACAAACTGGTGATTCTTACGCAGACCGCGGCCATGCTGCAGGCGTTCGTCCTGGCCTTCCTGACCCTGACGGGCCGCGTGCAGGTGTGGCACATTCTGGCGCTGGCCGGACTGCTGGGGGTAATCAACGCGTTCGACATGCCGGGCCGGCAGTCGCTGGTGATCCAGATGACCAGCAAGGAGGATCTGCTGAACGCGATTTCGCTGAACTCGGCGGTATTCAACGCGGCGCGCGTGGTGGGCCCGGGAGTGGCGGGACTGGTGGTGGCGGCGGTGGGCGAGGGGTTGTGCTTTCTGCTGAACGGCCTGAGTTTTCTGGCGGTCATCGGCAGCCTGCTGGCGATGCGGGTGGCGCCGGCGGAGCGAAGCGGCCCAGATTCGCCGTGGCGGCACCTGGTGGACGGATTCCGGTACGCGGCGGGCGACGGCCTGGTGCGGCGGGTGCTGGGGCTGATGGCAGTGGCGACGCTCTCCGGGATGCCCGTATTCGTGCTGATGCCGGTATTCGCGGCAGACGTGTTTCACCGCGGGTCGCAGGGGCTCGGGTTCCTGATGGGTGCCATGGGTGTGGGGGCGGTTATCGGGACGCTGGGCCTGGCGCGGCAGACCCGCGTGGCCGGCCTGCCGCGGCTGATGGTATGGAGCGGCCTGGCGGTGGGCGGGGCATACCTGACGTTCGCCTCCTCGCACTCCTTCGGCCTGTCGCTCGCGATGATGCCGGTGATGGGCTTCGGCATCATGCGGCAGATGGCGGCGGCGAACACGACGATTCAGACGCAGATCCATGACGATTACCGGGGACGCGTGATGGCATTGTATTCGATGACGGTGGTGGGGCTGGGGCCGTTCGGCAGCCTGGCCGCGGGAGCGCTGGCGGGCCTCTTCGGCGCGCGTGTGACGGTGGCGATGGGCGGGGCGGCGGCGGTGGCCGGCGCTATTTGGTTCGCATGGACCCTGAGGAGGGAATCGATTGCGTTTTGAATTGCTGGGACGGCCGTTGCTGGCGGCCGCGACGCTGTTTCTGGCCGGAATTGCGCCGGCACAGACGGACCCACGGGCCAAGGCGCTCTGCGGCGAGGCGAACCGCATCGCCGAGGAACTGACCGTCATCTCCGGCATGAAGCTGCTGCATCCGGTGCCCTGCGACTTCATCAGCAAAGAGAAGATCACCGAGTTTCTGGAGAAGCGGGTGAAGGAAGTGGCCAAGCCGGAAGAGATCCACGCCGAGGAGCTCACGCTCAAGAAATTCGGCCTGGTGCCCGCGGATTTCAACCTGGCCAAGAGCACGGTGGAACTGCTGACCGAACAGGCCGCGGCCTTTTACGATTACGAAAAGAAAAAGCTGTTCATCACCGACTCCACGCCTTCCGAGACCCAGGACCCGGTGCTGGCGCACGAACTCTCGCATGCCCTGGCGGACCAGCACTACAACCTCAACAAGTTCATCAAGCAGGGGCGGAAGAACGACGACGGGTCGAGCGCGCGGCTGGCGGTGATGGAAGGCCAGGCCACGTGGCTGATGTCCGAATACCTGGCGCGGAAGATGGGGCAGTCGCTGAAGACGTCGCCCGCGCTGGTGGAAATGATGAGCGGGCTGAGCGAGAGCGCCGCGGGCCAGTTTCCTGTATTCGATAACGCGCCGCTTTACCTGCGCCGGTCGCTGATTTTCCCGTACACCAAGGGCATGCTGTTTCCAGAATGCGCTGCTGACCACGGTACGGCATGGAGGGCTTTGGACTGGTCTTCCGCAAGCCGCCGATTTCGACGCAGCAGATCCTGCACCCGGACAAGTACTTTGCCGGTATCAAACCGTCGGACCCGCAACTGCCGGACCCGAAGCTCGGGAAGCGATTACAAAAGCCTGGTGGGCGGCACGCTGGGCGAAATGGAGCATGCGATTCTGCTGGAACAGTACGCCGGCAAGGAGCGCGCGGACCTGCTTTCGCCGCACTGGCGGGGCTGTAACTTCGAGGTGCTGGAAGACGCAAAGAGCAAGCGGTCGGTGCTGCTCTACGCGGTGGAATGGGACAGCGAGGAGGCCGCCGCCGACGTATTTCACGGCATACCTCGAAGTGCTGGGCAAGAAGTGGAAGAACCTGACGGTGGCCAGCCGCACTGCGGACGCGGTGACGGGCACGGGCGACGACGGACGCTTCGAACTGCGCCGGCGCGCCGCCGTGGTCACCAGCGTGGAAGGATTGGACCCTGGGTTAAACTGAGTTATGCTTCGACGAAACCGGCTGGGACTCTGCGTATTGTTGGCGGTGGCCGCGCTGCCGGCGATAAGCGCCAACCTACCTCGCAAAGCCAGGGACCTGCGCATCGAGATGCCCTCCGGGCCGGCGATCAAACTGAGCCAATACGCCGGCAAGCCGGTGGTGGTGGCTCTCATTCTCACTACCTGCCCGCACTGCCAGAACACGGTGGTGAACCTGACGGGGATGCAGCGGGAGTACGGAGCGCGGGGACTCCAGGTGGTGGCGGCGGCGGTGGAGAGCGACGGGCGCAGCGCCGCGGAGTTCGCCAGGCAATTCGGCACCAACTTTCCGGTGGGATACATCACCAGGGCCAACACCACAACCTGGCTGGATTTCATGCAGCATCCCACGATGCAGACTCCGCGAATGCCGATGCTCGCGTTTATCGACCGCAACGGCATGATCCGGACGCAGCACGACGCCGCCGACCCGAACTTCTGGAACAACGAGCCCAGGAATCTAAGGACGGAGATCGAGGCGCTGCTGGGGAGCCCCACGCCGGGTGGTGCGAAGAAAGCGCCCGCCAAAGCCGCGTCGAAAAAGAAGGACTGACCCCGCCTGGTGGACGAGGCCAACCGCACGACCTCAAAGCGAGTTCGTGAGTTTGGCAGCCTGGGCCGCCCAACCTCCTAACTCCACTTCTTGCCGATCGCGTCCAGACCGGCGCCGGCAAGGTCTTCCGGCGTCATCGCTATCCGAAACTCCACGTGCGCGTTGAACGTGAGAAAGAACGGCTCGGCCAGCGACGGCACATCGGACGGGCTGTTGACGTTGACCACTAGCGGGAGTTTACTGAGAACACCCCAGTAGCGCGCCCGTTGGTTTCCGAAGTTCTTTCCTGCCAAGCGCATAGTCCGCCCCAGCGCGATCAGGTTTTGTATTACCCTATATCAAACATTTCTATAGCAAAGTGTTTGGAATGTTCTTGACCCTTCACGCCCTTGGCTCTATACTGGTCTTACCCTATATATGGCTTCCCTCATTGCCAAAAAGAAGGGCCACAAACTCTACTACTACGTCGTCGAGAGTGCTCGCGTCGACGGCAAACCTCGCATCGTTCACCAAGCCTATCTGGGCACCGCCGAAAAGGTCGCCGACCTCGTCAAGGACCGCACCTCACCGGTGCCCCTGTCCGCCACCATGCGCGAGTTTGGGTTGCCCGGCTCCCTCTGGCTCGCCGCTCACCAGACGGGAGTCTTTTCTCTGCTCGAGTCGCTCTTCCCGCAGCCGCGCTCCGCCCCCTCGCCAGCTCACTATCTCTTGCTGGCAGCCATCCACCGCATCTGTCAGCCGGGGCCCAAGACCGAAGTGGCCGATTGGTATGGCCGCTCCGTCCTGCACTCGCTGTGGAATTTTCCGCCCGAGCGCTTCACCTCGCAAGCTTTCTGGGATGTCTTCGAGAAGATTCTGCCGCAGGGGGCTTCCGGCGACGATCCGCTCGAAGCTGCCCAACTGCGCCTGCTGGCCTTGTGGAAGCAAAGGCAAGGCGTGAGCCGCCGCTTGTTGGCCTACGACACCACCAACTTCTACACCTATATTGCCAGCACCAACACCCGCAACGAACTGGCCCAGCGCGGACACAACAAGCAGGGCCGTCACAATTTGCGACAAGTGGGTCTCAGCTATGTTTTGGACGGCGACAGCGGATTGAGCTTATGCCATCACGTTTATCCTGGCGACGTAGCCGACGCCGAGGAGTTCTCCGTCGCGCTGTCACGAATCACGCGCATGCTGGACCAAAACCAAATCGCGCGCGATACGGTGACACTGGTGTTCGACAAGGGAACCGCTGCCCTGGCCAACACCGTGCAACTGGAGGAAGCCCGCGTGGGATGGATTTCCGCGCTGCCCTGGAACCAAGCCCCGGCGGAGTTGCGGGAGCGAGCGGTGGAACAACTTCCGCCATGCAGCAGCCAACAACCCGGCGTGCGTGCGGCCGGTGAAAAACTTCTGGTGCATGGCAAAGACTACTTCTGTGTGGTGAAGTACTCGGCTTCCTTTGCCGGCGAGCAACTGCATAGTTTGACCACCAGCGTGAGCAAAGTATTGCAGTATCTGCGCCGATTCTCCATCGAACTGAATAAGCCGAAAGCCCGCTGGGATGAGAAGAAGATTCGCAGCAAGATCCAGCGCTGGCTATCGGGCCAGTTCCTGACGGAGGTAATCCGCTACGAACTCCAACAGCGGGGCGGCCATTGGCATCTGCAGTTCGACTTCAACATCGTTGCCTGGCAGCACCTGCTAACGCATCGCCTCGGCCGCACGGTTCTGCTTACCAATCGCATGGACTGGACGGCGGAACAGGTAGCAGCCGGATACTCCGGCCAGCAATCCATCGAGAGAGTCTTCCGCGGACTCAAGGATGGAGAGTGGCTGGGTTGGGGACCCATGCACCACTGGACGGATCGCAAGATCCGCATCCATGCTTTCTATTGCATGCTCGGAATCTCGCTGCTGCAATATGTGCACAAGCAAGCGCAAGCCGCGTGGGACGGGATTTCAATGGAGCAACTGCTCGAAGAATTGCAGCAGATCCAGCAGTTCGTCTTGCTCTACCCTCCGCAGGGCGAGAAAGGACCGAGCCGCATTTCCACCGTGCTCTCCAAGCAGACCCTGGCGCAACAATCTCTCGCGCAAACCTTGGGCCTCGATCAACTTCGTAGTACCCAAACATAGGTAATACGGACCGACACCTGCAAGTTCTTGCAAGAACAACCGTTACGACCCTGTTCCCTTTGCTCTCAGTAAACTCCCGCTGATCCCCCCGCGCTGCCCGTTCTGTTCCGTGAAGTAGGCGGCCTCCGGTTTGACGGCCTCGAGAATTTTTCGGATCTTCGTTCCGACGCTGCCGTCGCGAACCGCACTGTTGAACGGCTCCACCGGGAACTGCAGGTGCATGAGCATTCGCATAAGATTCTCCTTCAAACTCGCTGAAAGAGCCTATCACAGATCCCGGCGTATAAGCCCTGGAAGATCCATGTTGCGTTTTTTGCTCCAGTGACATAGATTGTCTATGTGACTCGAGGACAGCGCGACGAAATACCTCCCGGCACGCTCGACATGCTCATCCTGAAGACCCTCGCCCGCGCCCGCGAGATGCACGGCTTTGAAATCGCGGAAGCCATCCTGGCCGCCTCCGAAGAGGTGCTCCAGGTGGAAGAGGGTTCGCTCTACCCCGCCCTTCAACGCATGCTCGTCAAGGGCTGGATTTCGGGCGAATGGGGGAAGACAAGCGAAAACCGGCGCGCCCGCTATTACCGCCTCACGCCCGCCGGCCGCCGGCACCTGGCCGGCGAAATGGAACGGTACGGGCGCGTGGCGCAGGCCATCGCCCGCGTGCTTCACCCCGCATAACAGGAGGATGCAATGATCGGCGAAATCTGGCGGCGGCTCACCCGCCTTTTCCGGAAAGAGGAATTCGCGAGCGATCTCGACGAGGAAATGCGGCTGCACGTGGAACTGCGCGCCCGCAAGCTGCGCGAGCAGGGCGTGGCGGACGCGGAAGCTCGCAACCGCGCGCTCCGGCAGTTCGGCAACAGCACCGCGCCCTCGGCGAAACCAGCACCGAAACCTGGGGCTGGTCCCGCCCGGACCGGTTCGCGCAGGATCTCC
>CAWIJL010000004.1:0-227966 GCA_963836405.1 uncultured Solibacteraceae bacterium | reverse complement strand
AATTTCGATCACTAGTGTCCGGCTAAAAGTCGAACAGAATCAACTGGTTGCCGGAATCGACTAAATCGTTCTCGGAGTCGGACGCTTGAAGTGCCTGTAAAATGGGCGTTTTCTCGAAAAGCGTCACGCTCAAAATCTGTAGAATCTGGTAGAGGCTCGCCTCCAGCCCCAGGCGCTTTCGAACGATGGCCACCAGCACGTAGACCGAGACCGCGATCCAGATTTGCGTCTTCACCGCGTTCTCGCTGGTGCCGTAGAAGGCCTTGATCCGCAGATGCTGCTTGATCCATTTGAAGAACAGTTCCACCTGCCAGCGGCACTTGTAGATCTGGGCGATGGTCAGTGCCGGCAGCGTGAAGTTGTTGGTGAGAAACTTGAACCGCTTCCTGGTTTCCACATCGAGGTAGCTCACGCGCCGCAACGCGTCCGGGTACGCCTTCGCGGACTCGATGGCGGTCAGAATGACGGTGTGATCGGAGCGCACGCCAGTGGTCTTGTCCACCGGATGCGAGTAGCGGCGCTGGAGCAGGACGTTCGATTTGGTGCGCACGACGAAGAAGGCCGAACTGAGCGTGAAGCCGTAGAGCCGCTCGAAATCGACGTAGCCGCGGTCCATGACGTAGAAGGCGCCGGCCTCCGGCAAGATCTCGTCGAGGATGTTGACGTCGTGCACTTTGCCGTCGGTAATGCGGATAAACGTGGGGATGTTGCCGTGCAGGTCCAGCAAGCGTGTGCATCTTGACGGCGGCCTTGTGCTTGCGGAACTTGGCCCACGGAAACAGCGACAGGCACAGGTCGATGGTCGTGGAATCCAGCGCGTAGAGGCTGTGCTCCAGATCCACGCCGATCGGATCGTGGGCATACAGCGGCCGGGCGATGCCGATCAAGACCTGCGCGAAGTCGGCGTAGATGCGCCAGTCGTGCGACTCGTTGGCATCGGCCAGCGTGGTGCGCGCCACCTTGCCGCGAAAACCCATGTGGTAGAGCTTGCCGCTCATCGAACGCAGGCACGCTTCGATGTCGCGCAGGCTTTCGCGGTAAGTCAGTTGGGCGAAGGCCATCGCCAGATACTGATCCCAGCAAGAGAAGCCTCTCAGGTGAGCGTCGCCGTGATATCGAGCGACGCATTTCTGGAACTCCTTGTCTGGGGCATGGTCGATCAGTTGAGAGAAGACAGTCCGGCCGGCATTCATCCACCATTGTTTCGCATCCGAAAATCGCCCTCATGCGGCCCAGAACAGCACTTTGGATTTCAAATCGTTCCCGCGACACACGCCCGCATCCCTCTGAAACACTGGGGCTTATTTCGTTTCCGGAAAGTTTAGCCGGACACTAGTGTCGCATGTGGTCAGTTCCCGTTGGCTCATTTTGGGCTCGATTCCATCGTAGGGGATTTTAGCCCACCTGGAACGCATCTACCCAGGTGCCAGATGGTCTTTGCGGCGCCATTCGTCCCGTTGGCGGATACTGGCCCCGTCCGCAGGTTCCTACGCCCTGCGGGCGAAGCCGGGTTCACTAAACCGATCCGCATGGGAATCCATCGAGCTTGTTCTCACAGTCCCAAAAATGGGTGTGCAGGTATGCAATCGGGCTGCCTTTCACCAGCTCGACCTTCCACGTGGGTGGCTGCCTCCCACCTCCCGGAAAATCGCTGCTCCGCAAAATTGACCAGGCCGCAGGTTCGCTTAGAAGAAACTTCCGTTGGAGTTCGGAGCAATGGCCGTCGGTCTGCCGTTTCGTCGCCGGGAATACGAAATTCGCCTCCGCGTGAGGATCACCCACGTATTGATCTATTCGGGTTGAAAAGTATCGAATGCCATCAAAGTCCTTCGTCAGTCGCACCCACTGCAGGAGCAACTGGGGAACAATGTACTCGGGCACAAATGCCGATCCCGGATGACGGACTTTGATCGAACAGGCCGCCAGGAGCGGCTAACAGAGGGCTTGACTGGTGATAAACGTAGCGTAACTCGGCAACCGCAACACGGAAGCATCGTGGTCGATTAGCGCTGCCATGCGGGCCGGCCGCCAGCCGAGATCTAGGATTCTAACCGAGACGTCGTCCGCCGGTCGAAACCGCGCGATGTGCATCGATTCGAACGCCGGCCGCCCAGGTTCTTCCCAACACACCCAGAGGGAACCTCCAAGGTACAGAGAAGGTAGCCCTGGGATGCTATAGCGCTGTGTACGGACCAGGTGGCGCAGTTGATATGGGAGGTGAAACATCTCGCGGCGTCCCGACAAGATGGCGGCCCCAGTGCGGACCCGATAGACATGCTGAATTGCGGGTGATACATCAGGCAATGAGGCTAGACCGTCAAGCCACGGGTGCTCGATCGCGGCAAGGCCCTTTGCGAGCGTGTCGAAGGCCTCGCTGGGATATCCGTCGAGGTACCTGGCGATCGATTGCCGTATCGAGTGGCAGAACCCTTCCGCGGCACCGACCGACTCCTTCAATCGGGCAGTGACGGGATCACTACCTTCCAAACCGCGCAGCGCAGCCAAATACTCCGCGAAGCACTTGTCAATAAAACCCTCGAAGTCGCCCGAACGATAGGTCTTGGGCAGTTCAAGTTCATCGCTGTTGAAAAAATCAATTAGTTCCATAAAAATATGCTTTCTCTCTTGGACAGTATGTGGGTATCCGGTACTAATTAGTGGATGCTGTCGGTATCCCGCCGACGATCCGTGCGACGCTACCCCTTGCCTGCGGCACCACCTCTATACGGGCGCTAATCCTCTCCTTGAGTTCAGTTACGTGGGAGATGATGCCGATCGAGCGGCCGCTCTGGCGCAGGTCCGTAAGAACCTGGAGAGCCTGATCGAGGGCTTCGGCGTCGAGCGAACCGAAGCCTTCATCGATGAACAGTGACTCCAGGCGCACGCCGCCGGCGTGGTTCTGGACGACGTCCGCCAGCCCTAAGGCAAGCGACAGAGACGCCATGAAACCCTCGCCGCCGGATAGCGATGATACGGGCCTGGTGGTCCCCGTGTGGCTGTCCAGAACGACGATGTCCAGACCACCGGACTGGCGGCCGTCGGCGGCGCGGAGGGCGCGCTGTAACTCGAAGCGACCCTTGCTCATCCTGCGAAGCCGCAGGGAGGCCGCCTGAAGTACGTCTTCGAAGAGTGCGCCTTGGACGAAACGCTGGAAGGTAATCCGCAACTGATTGTCGCCGCAAGCAACGCCCGCGATCTTCCCGTAAATGCCGAGAGCTGCCTCCAGCGACTGGAGCTTCTCCCCTGCCTCTTTCAGTTGTTCCAGAAAACGATCAGCGGATTTCATACTCTCCGACAATTCGTGCTGATCCTTTACCAGGCCGGCGACCTGCTCTTTGGCTGCGGCCAGGTCCCGCTCGATGCCCTGCAGGTCCGGCGGCTGAAGACCTGCCGCACCTTCGCGCACGCGATCGAGCCGCGATTGCGCGGCTGACAAATCAGCTTCGAACTGACGTATCTCCTCCTCCATCGCCACAACACGCGAGATCGCCATTTTCGCGACGCTAAAATCATTGAGGTTGCTGAACCCAGCCTGTGCCAGGCGCCCGGCAAACTCGGTTTCGGCGTCGCGCGCCCGTCCCGCCGCGGTTAGTTCACCGGCGACGGCAGAGTCATGGGCAGTGGCATTGCGGGTGGCTTCACGGCCGGTCTCCACCACCGCGGTCCGCGCCGCCTCGTACGCTTGGGTCAGCGATTCCAGTCGGACGGCGGCATTCTCGATTGCGATCTCGAGCGACTCCGGCGTGCGCAAGAGTTCAGGGACCCCGTCCTGCCGCTCAGCCAGCGCTTGGCGAGCCGCTGCCAGACGGTTAGAGGCAATCTGCATGCGGAACTTGCCTTCGGCCAACTGTGCTAGAACGATGCCGCTCGATCTTGTCCAGCGGGGCGGGTCGCTCTACCAGTCCCCCGGTTACTCCAACGGAACCACGCTCCCCGGTATGGGCGGCTTGCCGACGCTCGACAGTATTGGCGGCGGCGTGGCCTCCGGCGCGGGGCCTTTGGTGATCCAACTCGACGGGCCCGCGACCACCAGCCTCCTGCGGGGTGAGGCAGTGAACGCCATCGCCAGCAACCCGCGCGTGATCGCGGGCGCGTCCATGAGCGCGACGCGGTCGAACGCTGGCCGGCGGGAGTTGACCAGTCTCCAGTTGAGTCCGGGGTTGCTGACGTCCTGAAGCGGTCTACGCAGCGCGTCGTGGCATACCCGCGCGCGCCCGTTCCTGCCGATCAGGCGGCCCGGCGTGGCTTCACTTGACTCTCGACGAGCGCGGCTGAGGCATCCATCGCCACCTCGAGATCGTAGTTAGCCTGCAGATTGATCCAGAACTGAGGGCTCGTGCCGAAATACCGCGCCAAACGCAGGGCCGTGTCTGCCGAAATGGACCGCCGGCAATGGGCGATGTCGTTGATCCTGGTCACCGGGACATGGAGTTCTATCGCAAGACGATTCGCGCTGAGTGCGAGAGGCTTCAAGAAGTCCTCGCGCAACGTTTCGCCCGGATGAATCGGTGGGAGTTTTGCAGATTTCTTCGCCATGGTTTCCTCAATGGTAGTCCACGATCTCGACCGAGTAGGCATCTGGGTTCTTCCACTCGAAGCAGATGCGCCAGCGGTCGTTGATCCGGATGCTGTACTGCCCCAAACGGTCGCCAGATAGGGGCTCGAAATGGTTCCCCGGAATCGCTGCGAGATCTGACAGCGAAGCAACAGCGTTCAGATGATCCAGCTTTCGCTTGGCCACGTTTTCAAAGCCGGCGTACTTTCGTGTCTGTTCCCGCCGGAACAGCTTCTCCGTGTCTTTCGACCGGAATGAGCGGATCACGTCTCCATGATATACCGTCTCGCATTGAATGGCAAACGGTAAGGGCATGCCTGGAAGCGTCGCAAATGCCGCGCCGATCGTCGGTGCTGCCCAACAGCCTGTCCAGCGCGTTCGTCCACACGCGCGAGTACCCGGTCATCGACAACGAGTACCGGAACGGCGAGTCGCAGCGGTCGGCGCAGGCGGCGACCAGCCGCAAGAAGTGGAACCTCACGAAGCGCCTGACGCCCGCGCAGTTGGCCACGCTCCGGACGTTCTACGATGCGCGGAACGGCACCCACGAACCGTTCTACTTTTACGACCCGTACGAGACGAACCCGAAGTTTTCATACGACCCGACCGGCGCGGCGTGACCGGCAGGTACATCGTCCGGTTCAACACTGACTGGAGCCAGTCCGTAACTCCTGGCCGGTCGGACGTGCAACTCGAACTGATCGAACTCGCTTAGGAGAAGCCCATGCCCGGAAAGTCGCAGTCCCACACCGATGCCGTGCTCAACGTCCTGCGCGGATCGGACCTCACCGGAGTCGCGCCGTACGTCGGGCTGTTCTCCGTGGCGCCCGCCGATGACAACTCCGCGGGTACGGAACTGGCTGGCAACGGTTACGCGCGGCAGGCCATCACGTTCGGCGCGCCCGTGACCGACGCAGGGAACGTCCGGAAGGTGTCGAACACGAACAGCATCCAGTTCGGGCCCGCGCTCGCGGACTGGTCGCAGGCGGTGGCGTTCGGCGTGTTCGCTTCCGTGGCGGGCGCGCTCCTGTACTGGGACGCATTGCCGACCCCCAAGACCGTTCAGCAGGACGACTATGGCCAGTTTGCGGTCGGCACGCTCGTGGTGAAGGAGGACTGAGGCGATGGCCGACAACATCAACATCAAGGATTCGTCCAACGCCGTGGTCCCGGTCGCGACCGAAGATATCGGCGGCGGTGTGGAAGTACAACGCGTCAAGTTGATGCTTGGCGCTCACGGGCAGGACGGCGGCGACGTCACGGACCCGAATCCCCTTCCCGTGGAGATTCAGAACACCACGGATACGGACAGTCCCGTGTGGGGAAACCAGGGGCCGCTCACGCAGGACGCGCGGGAGCAGTCCAATTACGATTCGGTAAATCCGCTTCTCACGAGAGATACGTACCTCGGTCGTGTCTTGGGCCAGGACCTCCTGGTGAACCCTTCCACCAAGAGGTTGCAGGTCGAGGGTGCGCCGGTCGCGGATAACAGCGTGTTCGGGTTCCTGCCGGCGCTGAACACGGATTTGACCGTCGTCCTCAACGGGGCGACCACGCTTCTCCTTCAACTCACCGGCACCTGGGCCGGTACGGTGTCGTTCGAGGCCAGCCCCGACTCCCAGAACTGGTACGCCGTGTATGGCCAGCGTCCCGATGTGGTGACGACGATGGTTGTGAACACAACGGTTGTCGGCGTCTGGGTCTTCTCCGTTGGCGGGTTCCGGACATTCCGCGCCAGATTCAGTGCGTACACTTCAGGCGTCGTGAAGGCGATGGCCGCGACTTCCGTCAATGGCAGGTTTGCAACCACGATGACCGTGAACGGAACGGTTGGCGTCACGGGCTTCACCGTACGAACCACTGGCTCTGAGTTGCTGACGTCGGACTCCGGAGTTGTCCAGTTACAGAACGCCCTCGTGGAACCGACTCCGTGGAATCCCAGGTGGGCTTCTTATGTGTACGGCGATGCGGTCACCTGGAACGGGCAGGTGTACCAGTGCATCGTTCCGACAACTGGAGTTAGTCCACCTCCTTATCCGAACAACGCCACCTATTGGCAGGTTGATCAGCGCCAGAACAAATCCCTGGTGACGAGCAGTTACGTGTCTCCTCCTGCTGCTGCCAGACTCCGCGTCGAAATCGACCTGGATGCGTACCAGTACAGGCTGGCGGAATCGTTGTTGGCGGCAAAGCAGCAGCAGGAAGTGTCGGATCTGCTGTTTCAGGAGCGCCAGTTGTTCCTGATGCAGCAGGGTGTGTCGGGCCTGTACGGGTCCAATTTCGCTATGGGCGCGAGCGGGATGTCCGCTTACGCCATCGAAGAATTCAGATAAGGAGAGAGGAACATGCTCGCAGAGATTCGCGCAGGTCAAACGCAGTTGTCAGACGGAACCATCGCTCCGGCCCGCGCCACCCGCATGGGCGGCATCGTTGTGGGAGACGGCCAGGGGCGCTACTACGAACAGGCTGCGAGGGGGAACATCTTCTCGCTCATCCTGACGGCATGGTCCACCACCATCGCCGCCGGCAACATCGTGGGCGCGGCCGCCGCCGCCTCCACGCAGTTCGCTCTGTGGAACCCCAGCTGGCTCCGGCAAGAACCTGTCGCTGCTGAAGTTCCAGGCGTGGGCGATCTCGGGCACGCCCCCGGTCCCTCCGGTGATCCATAGCTTCTGCACCGCGCCGACGATCGCGACTTCGGTGGTGACGCCGATCGCCTGCAACAACGTGGGCATGGCGGCGGCTTCCGTGGCTCGCGCTCTGACCTCCGCGGCCGGAGCCGCTCTTACCGGCAACAGCATCCTGCAATACTTGCGGGCGGCGGATCTTGGAATCGGCGCCGGTGCGATGGTCCCGGCGAACTTGTTTGAACCGAAGTTGACCGAGTACATCGACGGCGACATCGTGCTGCCTCCGGGCACCTGCTGGGTTCCGACCTGGATGGGTGCTGGCACGACCTTCCTGGGCGGATACTCGATCACCTGGGAAGAGATCCCGCAGTAAAGCCTCGCAAGCATGACCCATGTCGCTGCTTCTACTGCTCCGGCCTCCGTCCGCGACGATCCACGCGCTCACGGGCGTGGCGTTCGGCCAGGGCGTCGGGACTGCTCGTCTCGCGGTCCTCCGGAACATGGCCGGCGACGCCTCCGGCCAAGCCGCCGCCACCGGGAGGCTGGCACGGGTCCACCCGGTGGCTGGCTTGGCTGCCGGCGGCGGGACCGTCTCCGGCGCGCTCCGGGTAGCTCGCGCCATGCGCGGAATCGCCGCCGCCTCGGGCACGTTGGCGGCGCGCCTGGCGGTCGTCCGGAAGCTCACCGGAGAGGCCGCAGGATTGGCCGACGTTGGCGGACAGTTGGCCCGTGTGCGCCCGCTGGCTGGCGAGGCGTCCGGTACGTCCAGCCTCCTCGGCCGCGCGTCGTGTGTGCGCGGGTTGGCGGGCGTCACCGTTGGCTGGTCCCGCGTCGTCGGGGTCATGCTGTTGTCGGCTGGCACGCCCGCCAGTCGCACGTGGCGGGTCCGGTGGTACGCGCGGACCCTGCCGGTCGCATTTGAAACCCGGCTACACCTCGTGCGGCGCGAGGCGCGCATCCTGGTGCCTGCCGCAGAGGACCGGACTATCCATCCGCAGGCGGAAGACAGGGACATCGACGCATGACCTTCACGAAAGACCCGGATGCGGTCCTCGACTATTCGGTTGATTGGCTCCTCTGGCTGGCGGGCGACCAGATCTCCTCGAGCGAGTGGATCTTGGAGGCGGGAGCGACCATCCAGAAGATCACCGATACATTCACCACCAGTAGGACGGTGGTCTGGTTAGGCGGTGGCGACAAAGGCATCACGTACCTCGTGACCAACCGGATCGTGACCGTTGGCGGCCGGACGGACGACCGCACCATCTCCGTCAAAGTGGAGGATCGCTGAAATGGACAAGGATCGGGACCGGCGGCTCGCGGAGGTCGCCCGGATCGCAGTGCGTATCGAAGCCGAAACCGGGTGCCCCGCGAGGTTGCTCATCGCGCAGTGGGCGATGGAGTCGGAGTGGGGAGCCAAGCCCGCCGGGGCGGCAAACTACTTCGGAATGAAAAAGGCCAGCCGCCACGAGAAGTGTTGCATCGTCACGACGCAGGAGGTCGTGGCGGGCAGGCGCATCGAGCAGAAACTCCAGTTCGCGGATTACGATTCCCTGGAGGCGTCGTGCCACGACTATGCGTGGTTGATCACCCGCGGGGCGCCGTACGCCGTCGCGTGGGCGCACTACCAGAGGACGCGCGATCTGCCTGCGTTGATTGCTGCGGTCGCCGGGGCGTACGCGACCGACCCGAACTACAAGGCTTTGGCCACGAGCATCGCATACCAGACGAATGTGGCGGCGGCGATCGACGCCGCGAGGACTGTCCGTGCCTGACACCATCGGCAACATCACCGTTCCGGAAATCGCCGCCTCCGGCACGTTCCCGATCGTCCCCGAGTACCCGTACGGCCGCGCGAGCCATCCGGACGTGGCCATCCACCAGTTCGGTTCCGGCAACGCCAAGATCGAGCAGCGCTTCCTTCTGGGTACGGGCGCGCGGCGCTTCACCAGTGCGGCGCACGTGGATGAACGACGTCCAGCGGATCGCCCTCCGGAACTTCTGGGAATCGAAGTATGGGCCGTACGGCGCATTCACTTACAACGCGCCCAACGACGACGGCAACGGGACGACCGCGTTCACCTGCCGGTTTGCCAACGAGCCTTTGTCCTGGCAGATGGTCGCGGACTGGGTGTGCTCTGTCGGCGTGACGCTGGTCGAGATTCCCTCCGGCGCCCCGGTGTACGCGCTCACTTCGACCGCGACCCGCTTCCCTCCTGGCGGCTTGCAGGCCGCACTGCTCTCCCAGGTCCAGCAGGTCATCCCGCTCGTTAAGATCCAGCCTCTCCAGGCCGGGTATCCCGCCATCTATCTCTCCGACCGGCGATGCACCATCGGGGCGCAATTGTACCTCCCCCGCCTGATCGACTTCGACGGCATCTCGCAGGGCATGGGTAACGAGTCCGACGACGCCGCCTTCACGTTCGGCAACGCCGACCGGGTGATGCGCGACCTCGCCAACGACGTGGACCTGTACCGGGCGGCGATCTCTTTCTCCCTGTTCCACGTCGGCCAGGGCATCAAGCTCGATCTGTGGAAGGGCGACATCGTCAACTGGTCCTGCGATGCTGGTCCGGAGTTCAAAGTCACGGCATCGGATGGCCTGTACGAGTTGAACCTGCCGTACCCGACGCGCAAAATCTCTCGTACCTGCTGGAAGGCGTTCGACTCGCAGGCGTGTCCGTACGCCAGCCACGGCGCGATGGATCTGGTTCACTTTCCGGACGGCGCCGCCAACTCCTGCGATAAGAATTACGACACGCCGAACGGGTGCCTCGCGCACGGGATGAAGCGGTATTACGGCGGCATCATCGCCGTGCCGCAGGGCGTCCGGATCAAGGACAACTCGACCGGCGTGTGGGGCTTCGGGCGGTCCACGCTCACCAGCGTGTCGCTGGTCGCGGATTCGATTTACGATCAGGTGCTCGCGGAGGTGTACACCGACACAGAGATGCCGGTGAACTGCAAGGTCGCGGCGGGCCGGGACGAGAGCGACTTCTACGAGGCGTTGGGCATCGTGGGCGAAGGCCCGCTCGTGGCATACACGCCGACTCACTACGAGGACAAGGACGGCGACGGCAACGCAGAGACGCTGGTGGGCCACACGCTCGACGGGCAGGCGCACCACGGCTTCCCCAAGAACGACCTCGGCCTCCGGACGTGCCTGGGCGCCGATCCGGCCGGCGCCGGCGACTTCTTCTCGCTCGACCAGTCGGGCAACCTGACGGGCGGCGACTTCCGGAAGGTGTACTCCGGCAACTCGACGCTCCTGGACAACTTCGCGGCGGGCACGGCGTTCATCGTGATCCGCCGGTCGGACTCGAAGGGCCTCCAACTCTCCAGCCCCGGCGATCACGCGATGATCGCGACCGTCGCGCAGGGTTTGAGCGGGTGGGTGTGGACCAGTCCAGGCGTGCGCGTGTACGGGCCGTGCATGGTGAACCCGGTCTGGATCGCGGTCAACATGGTCTTCCGTGCGCGCGGCCTCCGGTTGGGCGCTGACGCCACAACCGCGCAGTTGAATGCCGCCGAAGCATACTTCGACGTGCAGGCGGCGATCGACGCTGCCGCGATCTGCAACGACTCCGTTACCAAGATGGTCGGCGCCGGCAGTGAGACGCAGTTCGCATTCCGCGGCACGCTCCAGGAGGAGAAGCCTCTGCGGGACTGGCTCCAGGAAGTGCTGATGAACTGCCTTGGCTATTACACGTTCTCCTTTGGGAAGCTCCGGATCGGTATCCGCGAGAACAGCAGCGTGGTCGAGGCGTTCACGGAAGGCAACACCCTGTTCCGGAGCCTGCAACTGGCTCCGGCCAAGCCGTCGTTCAACCACCTGACCGCCAACTTCGCGGACCAGGACTTCGCGTTCGTGAACAACAGCGTGGCGGTGTACGACATCGACCACGCCCTCCACGTGGGCGGCGGCGCGGGACCGATGTACCTGAAGTCCAGCGTCAACCTCTCCGGCACGTCCACCAAGAGCCAGGCCGCGCGGATCGTCAGCACACGACTGCGCGAGGAGTTGGGCGGGACCAGCGCAGCGGAATGGAAAGCCGCGCGTCAGGTCGGGTTCAAGACCACGGCGCTCGCGCTCAACACGGAACCCGGCATGGTCTGCTCGATCACCCACGTCGACATGCCCGGCGGGTCCGGGGAATTCCGGGTCGTCTCCTGGAGGCTCAACAAGGATTTCTCCATCGACGTGCAAGGCCGCACGACCACGGACTCGATGTATGACCTTGTGGCTGGCCCCAAGCCCGCCGACGTGGAACCGACGCCGGTGCCGGAGGAGATCATGTACGACACGGGCGTGCCGGGTGTGATCACCGGCACGCCGTTGCTCTCCGACTATGGAACCATCTCCCTGGATGAAATTGATGTGGCGCCCGATTCATCCGGCAATCTGAATCTCGTTAGCGCGCACGAGGTGGCGATGGGCCTGTATTACGTGGATGAACTGGCTGCGGATCTGTGGGCCAGCCTCGACGCCGACCTGGGCAGGGATACCGACCCGGCGACCGTTTCGTGCACGGTCAATCCGGACACCGCTCGCACTTTCAAGGTGGGCGACTTCGTAGTGTTCAACGACGAGACGAAGAATCCGGACGTTGGATATCTACGCTCGTACGAGTGCGCTCAGATCGTCGGTCCGGGCAGCGATGGCGATGTGGTGGCCTCCGGCAACTTCCAACTCAGGAGGGAGTATCCTGGCGTTGATCCGGGCTTTGCCACGTTCGGCACGCTCCGGTGCGCGCACCCGAAGGGCATCCGGTTCTTCAAACTCGACACCAAGACGTTCACGTTCAGCGTAAAGAAGGGGTTCTTCCGGACGCCGGGAATCGCGGCGCGCGTGGACGCCAAACTCCCCAGCGCATGCGTGGTGGCAATGCTGGTCGGCGTGGCCAATAACTTCGGGTACAGTCCCTTCACGGTGTGGCCTCTCGCGCACCACAGCGAGCCTTTCATGCCGGGGAACCGGACATGCAACGGCGGCGCGTACACCTTCCAGATTCCCGGCGCTCTCGCGGTCGCGGAGAACGTCTCGATCCCCATGCGCGTGCAGGACAGCGCATCGATCCGGTGCATCTATGCGTACGTCCAGACGCCGACCACGGACGGCCAGAGCGCGTACCTCGTGAAGGTGTCGCGCGACGATGGCGCGACGTGGGAATCGCTGGAGTACATGGGCATCGCGCAGAAGTTTCCCGATGGCTGGAAGAACACGTACGATTCGATCGTTGATGACGGGTACGGCAAGCCCGCCACGCGCCGCCTGCCGTACAACGACTTCGGCGTCATCCTGTTCCAGAACGTGACGCACGGAGCGGGCACGCAGACGGTGACGACCGCATCGTACGGCGCGAACCGCATGAGCTTCGATGTGGGCGAGTTCGTCCACGTCGCCCTCGGCGCGGGCGACGAGGAGTACGTCCAGGTGCTCGCCACGAATCCGGCCGCGCAGACGTTCGATGCGGTGTTCACCAAGGACCACAGCACCGGCGCGACCGTGCGCCCGACTATCTGGCCCACTGCGATCCTCAACGAGGGCGACAGCCTCGCGTTCGATATCCTGGCGGTCGCCAACCCGGACCCCGGCACCGACCTCACGGTCGTGATCCAGACCTGAATGGCAGGCGAACCGCTCTCCATCTTCGATCCCCGTCGCAACTTCCAGACGCAGGGCTTCACTGGCCGCGCCGCGACGACCACGATCCACGACGCGTCCGCGACAGGTGCGTCCATCTCCGGCATCTTTCAAGCCGCCGAAGACTTCGCGGTCCTGGGCCTGTACAACGCGTACGATTACTACAACCACCTGCGGCTGAAGCACCTGCCGCGCACCGATCTCTCCGGCCTGACTCTGGCGTTCGATATCGAGTACGACCACACGCTCGACGGCGCGATGCGCCTCGATGCCGCCAAATACCCGTCCGTCTCCTGGGACTCGATGACGTTCGAGTGCGGCGTGGGCGGCGCGGCCAACACGTACGAGGTCCGTCTGCTCGACCACGCGACGGTGATAAGCGGCGCGGAGACTCCGGCGAGCGTCGTTCTCCACATCACGGGCGACGAGAATTACGATGGCGGCATCGACTGGCTCACGCTCTATTTCCGCGACACCCGCTACACGGTGACCAGCACCGACGTGCGCGTGGAAACGCAACTCACATCCTCCGTGGCCGCAGACGATATGAGCATGAGCGTCGACGACACGACGGGCTTCTATGGAGGCTGCACGGTGATCGTGGAGCGCACGGGCACCAACGAGGAGTCCATTCACCTCGCGGGCGTGGGCGCGACGCTGGTGGGCTGGGTGAGGGTCGGGCATGCTTCCCGCTCGTACGTGACCCGCAAGAGCACCTATTTCGATCTGGTCCAGAAGTTCATTGCGCTGATCAACGAGCCAGGGGAGACAGTCGCTGGACGGTATGGCCCCGACCAGACCGGCGTGATCGTTGCCAGTTTGGATATCACGTACGGTATCCGGATCGAGTTCAAGAGCGCCACGGGCGCCACGTCTAGGTACGGGAAGCTCGGCAACCTGGACCGCGTCTTCGTGGCGTGCGGCCGCACGCTTGGCGGGGTGGATCAGAACGGCGCGGGACAAGGCTTTTATTGGACGGAAGAGAACGGCGCAAACGTGGTGTTCGCTGGCGGCGACAACGACACGGCGTACCACGTCGCGCTCGACTTCGCCACGCTCAAGGACAAGACCGGCGTGGCCATTCCGATGAACACCTGCCGGAAAATCTACATGGTGTTTGCCCCGCGATTCGAAGCCGCCGAAGCGGAGTTACAGGATGGCTGCTTCCTGTCGGCGGGAGTGAACGCGGCGGCAACGGTGTGGTCCGTCGACGACACGTCGCAACTCACTGGCGGGCGGTACTTCATCGGAGACGCAACCAACGAGGAGCGGTTGCTGCTGGTGGCTGCGGTCCCAGGACAGGTCACCGTCCAGCGTGGATACGAGGGCACCACCGCGCGGTCCTGGCTGGCTGGCGCGCGCATGAAGAAGATCTCGCCCAAGAGCGGGTACGCGTCCGACGTGGAGTGGGGCGCGACCATCTCGAACATCGCGGTCACGGGCGACGCCAGCCTCAAGGTGGGCGGCGCGGCGGCGCGGATCGAGGAGGCCGATGCGCGGTGCAAGTACACCGGGTTTTGGGAAGACTACAAGTACGGCGCGGTCGGCTGGCCGTCGCAGTGGTGGAGCACGGGCCACGCGACGCGCACCGCGCCATCCAGCGGCGGCGAGCTGGCGCGGGAGCGGAAGCTATCGCCGGAGGAGCGCCTGCGTTTCCATCAGGAGCATAGTGGCCCGCTGATGGAAACCCTGCATGACTGGATGGAAGCGCAACTGTCAGAACGGAAGACGGAGCCGAACTCCGGGTTGGGGAAGGCCATCCGGTACATGCTTCGCCACTGGCTGCCGCTGACTCTTTTCCTGCGGGAACCAGGGGCCCCGATCGATAACAACCTGGTCGAAAGAATTCTGAAGAAGGCCATCCTTCATCGGAAAAACTCACTATTCTACAAGACGCTGAATGGCGCCAGAGTAGGCGACCTGTTCATGAGTCTGATCCATACCTGCGAACTGAACGGGGCCAATCCGTTCGACTATCTGACCGAGTTGCAGCGGCACGCCGAAGAGCTGAAGCGAAGCCCATCGGAGTGGATGCCCTGGAACTACCGCGAAACCCTGGCCCGACTGGCCAGTCCCGCGGCTGCGTAATATGATGAATCTTCCTGGCCGAAAAGGATCATCTGCGGCCATGGTTGAGTGACATTCTGAAATGCCCGCCAAACGGACCTTTCCAAAGGCAAAATCGCATAACGTTTTTGGCCAGGCACGGAAGCGGCCAAAAATGTTGCGGGCGGGCCTGTACGCTCGTGTTTCCACGAACGATCAGCAGACGCTGGCGATGCAGAGTCGCGCCATGCGGGAGTATGCTGCCCGGCGGGGCTGGACCATTGCCGGGAACGTCCGTGAGGTTGGCTCCGGTGCGGCCAAGCGAGAAGCTCGTGAGAAACTGCTGGAGGCCGCACGCCGCCGAGAGATCGATGTCGTGCTGGTGTGGCGGCTGGACCGCTGGGGTCGGTCGGTAACGGATCTGCTGGCGACACTCCAGGAGCTGGAGCATCTCGGAGTGGGCTTTGTGTCTCTGACCGAGGCGCTGGACCTGACTACGCCTGCGGGTCGAGCGATGGCCGGGTTGCTGGCCGTATTCGCCGCATTCGAACGGGAGATCCTCGGTGAGCGAACTCGCGCCGGCTTGGCCCACGCCCGGCAGAACGGCAAGCGTCTGGGCCGGCCGGCAACGGCGGTGATCCACGCTGCGGAGATCCGGAAACTGCATCGTGCTGGCGTTGCCAAAGCCGAGATCGCCCGCCGGCTCCACGTCGGGCGCACTTCCGTACGCCGAATCCTGGGCGATTCCTCCGAGAAATAGGTCGGCTCGCCTTCGTTACGCAGGCCCACCGAAAGCACACGAATCTGTGGGTAGGATTGGGAAGATTTGCGGGGGAATCGGCGGGAGCGGACCTTCTGCGTCCGACGGGAGTTCCTGCTGAAACCAAAACAAGAACTTTCTGAGGAGGAAAGACAAGAAGCATTCTGCGCCCGCCCCTGGTCTGGCGAGCAGGACGCGTTAAAAGGAGACGGAACAGAGGCCTGAACTGGCGCTGGGCGAATAGCTGATCTCCAGCAGCTTGGATTAATCTGCAGTTGAAGAGACCGAGACTCATCGGCCACAGAGGAGATCAGCCATTCAACTACAGGTTAAGACCATCTTGAATCAGGTGCAACGATTCGTAGGGTTCGTATACCAAGGGGTCCGCATGCTTGGCGGCCCGGAGGGGCCGCCGTCGATCGAGATCACGGTAGAGCCACACGCGGGCATACGCAGGCGCTGTTCGCGTTGCCAGAAACCGGCCCCGGGCTATGACTGCTTGCCCCAGCGGCGCTGGCTCTTCGTGCCTTTGTGGGGGATCGCCACCTATTTTTGCTACGCTCCACGGAGAGTAGAGTGTGCCGAACACGGGGTTGTAGTCGAGCACATTCCGTGGAGCGACGGCAAGCGTCCGGTGACCTGCGCCATGATGGGATTTTTAGCGCGCTGGGCGCGACGGTTGAGTTGGCGGGAAACGGCGCGAGCGTTCCAGACCAGTTGGGAGGCGGTGTATCGGTCAGTGGAGTGGTTTGTCGAGTGGGGCTTGGCGCAGCGCCAACTGCACGGTGTCGACTCCATCGGTGTGGACGAAATCCATTGGGGACACGGCTTGAAAGCAGACAACTTCTTGACGGTGATCTACCAAATCGACGCCGGCTGCCGGCGTTTGCTATGGGTGGGACGCCGGCGTTCGCAGGCAACCCTGCGGCGAGGCCTGAAGGCATTGGGGCCGGGGGTCGCCGAAGGGCTGCGTTTTGTGTGCAGTGACATGTGGAAGCCTTACTTGAAAGTCATCGCAGCCGAGGCCGGTCAGGCTTTGCACGTGCTGGACCGATTCCATATCACGAGCCATTTGAATCAGGCGGTGGATCAGGTGCGCCGCGCCGAGAGCACGCGCCTGGGAATCAAAAGCAAGAAAGCAGCGCAGCAGCTCAAGCATTTGCGCTGGCCCCTGCTACGCCGCGGCGGCCGGGTGCGCGGGCGAGCCAGGCAAAAGCTGAATGCCCTGCTTGCCAGCAAACTGGCCACCGCACGGGGCCTGGGACTTAAAGGAGACCTTCTCCCATTTCTGGAAGTACAAATCCGAGATGTGGGCCGGAGCCTTTCTTGACTATTGGTGTTTCCGGGCCATGCGGAGCCGTCTGGAACCGATGAAAAAGGTGGCCCGGATGCTGCGCGCCCATGAGCCGCTGATACTGAATTGGTTTCGCGCCAGAGGAGAAATCTCCAACGGTGCTGTTGAGGGCCTCAACCGCCACCGCGACCTCTACCCGACGGTTGACAATGTGGTGACGGGCGACCCCCAGGCGCGCGACAAGCGGATCTTCAAAACGGCCCCTCCGCCGCACACCCTCCAGCGTCCGCCGGATGACCAGTTCTCCTGGCTCACCGAGGGCGGAACCGTGCTGGTCAACAGCGACAAGCACCGCCCCTGGGTCGCCAAACTCGCCGGTGCTGCTGCACGGGGCCGCCTGAATCTGCATTCCGTACTGACGCCTGCCATCGCTGGTGACTACCTGATGGACGCCGTAGTCCCGAGCTCCCGGCTGATCATCGCGGGCCTGGACGAACTGGGCGCGGCGTTGGGCGTCGCCGTGCAGGATTCAGTGGAGGATGGGGTGGAAGCCTTGCGCATGTTGTCGCAGCGCGCACTCTCGCCCGTGGTTCACCTGACGCTCGGTGAGGAGGGCGTCCTGGTTTCGAATCCCGAGGAAATGACGGTGTTGCACGTGCGCCTTGCGTCGGCCAAGAGCCGCCAGGTGCTGGCGAGTTTGCGGGACCATTCCCGGGTTTGCGGCAGCGGTGATCGTTACGCCGGCGCGGTTACCCTTCACATGTCGGCGGGGTGTTCCGTCTTCGGCGTGGGCGCCTTGCGCGGATCGCCGTTCGCCTCGGCGGCTGTCGCGGGGTGCGCCGCCGCCGTCCGGGGCCTCGGCTATGAGGGCGCGCTCGGACCCGGGGATTTCGCGGTTGCTGTGGTCGGTTACCTCGACGGGGACGGCGGCGGGGCTGGCTGGGGGCCAGGGGCGGCGTAGGGCGGGTTGCGCCGCTCGCCGTGGCTCGCCGCTCCGGGCTCCGGTTACGCCTCCTTCATCCGCGAGGCGGCTAGATAGACATCGCACTCCGTCACCAGTGGCTGCTTCAGGAGCGCCGCCCGCGCCGCGGCGGCGTCCAGGAGGGTAATGGCTTTGTCTGGCAGCCGGCCGGCCAGGGTGAATGACCGTGCCACCGCCGCCTCGACCACCGGCGCGTCGATCGCCACCCCGTGATGGGCGGCGAGCGTCTCGCGGAGATGGCCGAGCACGGCGGCAGCGTCCTGGCGCGCGAGCTCGGTGAGTTCGATGAGGTCCATGCGCTGCGCCAGCGGACCCTGCGCCAGCCTCGCCAGGAGCGGCGGCAGGCAGGTGGCGGCGAGGCGCGCGCCGCGGTCGAGCGCGCCGGCCAGCAGCCAGGGCGTCAGGGGCACCGTCATCACCGCCAGTTCCAGGCGATCCAGCGCGAGCACCACGTTCGTTCCCGTCGCGGCCTCGTCCAACAAGGCGTTGAGCAGCTTTTCGCGCTCGCCCTCCCACAGCACCCCTGCCAGCAGGCAGGAAAGATCCACGGAGAGGAACTCCCAATCGGGACGGACGCCGGCCAGAAGACCGGCCATCCTATATATGAGGTTGCTCTTGCCCAGCCCGGGGGCGCCCACGATCACCGGCAGGCGGCGCTGCCAGGCGAGCAGACTGGTGACCGCCTGTTCCGCCAGTTCCTCGCGCCCCATGGTATGCGGCGCGGAGCCGTCGCGCACCTGTGCGGTGAGGTTCACGGCGAACCTGGCGAGCAAGCCGGGGCCCGGTGGCCGCGGTTGAGGCTTGGCGCGGCCAGCCACCCGCTCACTGCAACCCAGCATCGCCAGCGCATGTTCGACCGCCTCTGCCGCCTGCGGGTGCAGGCCGGCTTCCGCGGAAACGACGCGCCAGCCCTGCTGCCTGTCCGCGGCGGCGAAGGCGCGCGCCATTTCGCGGTCCGGCCCAACATAGTCCAGGTCCTCGTCGACGCACACGAGGAAGGGCAGTCCCGCCCGCGGACGCTTCACCAGGACACTGGTCTGCGGCTTGCTGAAGCAGCGCGTGTCCGCGGGCACCTTGCGCAGCAGGAACGTGTCCTCGTCCGGGTTATCGATTCGGACCTTCAGTTGTTTCAGGCGAGCCTTGAGTCCCGGTTCGAGACCGGCCATATCTCCTCCTCATCGCATCGAGCAAATGCTGCAACCGGCCGGGGTCAAGGCCGAAGAGTTCGTCGGCGGGAATGTCCGGCAGCGGTCCCGCCGGGCCAACGGGCGGCGTGCGCGGTTCAGACCAGATCTCTTTCGCCGCGAACGGGTCGCTCAAGTCGAGCGAGCGCCCGTCCCCGCTGAAGATCCCCAACCAATTGCAGCCCGCTCTGCTCTGGCCGGACAGACGGCGGATGGTTTCGCCGCGGATCCTGGCGCGGCCTACCGCCGGAGGATTACTCATCGCCGCCGCGATGCCGTCGATACCGGCGACTCCGTGATGGAGCACGCGGCGGCGGTCCAGTTCGGCGAAGATCCCGCGCGGGCCGATCTGACCGAAACGGGTATCGATCTGGTAGAGATCGTCCCGCATCTTGAGGAAATTCTCGAGGTCGCTCCAGGTCAGTCCGTGGGCCGAGAGCGCGTCCCCCACCCGCGCGCGCTCATCGGGGATGGGGCTGTTGGGCCCCGCGAGGAGGCTGAGCCGGATGTCCCGCCCATCCGCGGGCGTGGGCGCCACCGCGGCGTTCAGGCGCTGGATCAGCGGGTTCAGGAACGGAAACCTCGCAAACGGAATCCCGCGCCGCGCGGCGCGGTCGCGGAACAAGCGGTGCTTGATGGCCCAATCGAGGATTGTGGCGACTGAATCCGGCGCGTTTTCGAGCAGATCCAGCGCCCGCCGCCACAGCGCGCAGATCTCGCCCGCCCATGGAGGCAGCACGCTCAGGTTGCCTTCGGCCCGCGCCAGGAAGTGGCGCTGTATGTCGATCGCGGTGGCGTGCCCGCCGCCGGCGAGGCGCAATTCCCGGCGGCACGTGATATCCGAAGACGCGGTGTGGAGTGCATCGAGCGGAGCCGCCAAGCCCACGCCGGCGGCCGGGTTCAGGCCTGCCTCCGCCATCGCCGCCACCAGGGCCGTGGCTCCGAACTTGAGTACGATCGCAGTTTCCGAGCAGAGGCTCTCCCCGCAGAGGATGTGCAGGCGGTTGTAGCCGTTCGAAGAGAGGGATTCGTTTTTTGTGTGGAAGATGCCGCGGTTGCCCGTGGAATCTCCCGAGATCACCTGCTCAATATGCATGAGGCGCGGGGCCACGCAGAATTCCGGCCAGTTCACCAATGGATTGAAACCGCCCGCTCCGGTGTAGACGACCCGTGTCACCAGGTGCGGCATGAGCTGCTCGGGCAAGCTCGCGGGGTGGGCACGGTGCAGGTAGGACTCATGGCAACCCCACGTGCTGCCCGATCCGCTGTAGTCCACGTTGCAGCGGAAGCACATGATCTCGGCGGAGTCGCCGAACTCGGCCTGAACCTCCCGCGTCAACTCTTCCAGAATGCGCTCGCCCCCCTTGATGTAGCGCGCCAGTTCCCACGGAGTGGTGCACTCGGGCGTGGCCATTTCCGGGTGGAGCCCGCAATCGATATAGAACCGCGCACCATTCTCCAGGAACATTCCGCTCGGCGAGCAGGTCTCCTGCAAATGCAGGAGCCGGCGGCGCGCCGTCCCGACGAACCGGTTCACCAGGTCGTCGCGGCGCATCGCACCTTTGCCGTTGACGCCGGAGACCGCATATTCGCTCTCCGCGCCGAACATGGCCGTGCCCATCGCTCACTCCCCGCCCTGCTGCCGGTTGGCTCTGAGAAACGCCTCGCTGTCGCTGTTGGCCAATGCGCGGTCGATGGCTTCGTCGCCCGCCGCGAGGAAGCGATCGGCTTGCGCGCGCAGATTGTCCAGGTCGCCTCCCGTACTGCCGCAGTCCCCCGCCGGGGGAATGTCGCCCTGCCGTTGTTTTTGACGCATATGTCACTCCTGATTGGAATATCGGAAACTCAATTCACCGCGTCCGCCGGCTCCACGGCCGCGCCGTCCGCCGCCGATTCAATCGCATCCAGCAGGTCGGAGAAGCGTCCCTCCGCCGGGAAGAACTCCGCGGTTTCGGCCGCGGTCAAGCCGAGCGGGTTGTCCATATCGACGCTGCGGCGCCACGGCCAATAGCCGCCGTCACGCACGCGGAAGGAGATGGAATCCCAGTCCACGGAGTCCACCCATTCCGGATGCCCCTAATCCGCTGGTAAGGAATTTGGGATGACCAAATCGGGCGTTCAATTGCCCGGGGCGGCGGTGGTTGTGAGTAATCCCATCAGTGTCAGGTGAGCGAAGATGAGGAGATAGCCGCAGGCAGACTCAGCAGATTAGGTTATGCGGCGGCAAGACGATTTCGGGCACGTTTTTCCTCCAGAAGTGCTCTGCAAATCCGCCGGTAAGGAACTGCGGATGTCAGGACTAGGCCCAAACCGGAAGCGAGGTCATAGCTGATAGAAACTCGGCCAGCCGAGTCGCGCTCATGGCCAGCCGCAGCATCGTCTTGCGAGCGTGCTGCACCAATCGACCCGCCGTATTGAAAAACAGAAACCGCAGGCGTTTGGGGCGGGCTTGCAGCAGTTCGGCGGGCAAGGCTAGGCGCTTCAGCGCGGTTAGCGTGTTGTACGTCAGCACCGCCAGGCGTAGCCATGCCGCATTGGCCCCGAATCTCCCGCACGGCAACACTCCCGCGGAGAGCTCATTCTTGAGGACGTCATGCACCGCTTCGATCGTCCCGGCTTTCTCCCGGTGCCACTGCAACAGCCGTGCTGGCTTCCATTCCCGAATATTGCTCACCACCGCGAAGTGCTTCACTTGCGTGCCGTCGTTCAACAGGACGCCCTGTCGCGGGCGTATCCGTATCGCGACATATCGCAACGGTTGCAGTTCCTTGTGTTCGCTGTGCTCGTTGGGTACAAACGTCACATCCGCGCACTCACGGGTCACTTCCGCATCGTGCTTGCCATAGGCTTCCCACTGCGCTTCCGGCACTGCCTCCACTGCCTGGCGAAGCGCTGGACTCATGCGCGCGCTGACTCCAAAGCCGATGAAGCCCTGCGGTCCTTCCAGCCGCTTCTCATCCCGCAGCCAATCGAGCAGTTCGTGTTCGTGGCACGCCGAGTCCCCCCGAAAGTAATACTCGTTCACCGTCGAAGGCAGGGACGCAAAGGCAGCCTTCGCCACCGGTAGTCCCTGATACGCCGCGGGCACGTTGCCATCCCGAAACTCGTCGGCCAGCACCAGGTTCATTTCCGCCCAGACCGCCAACATGGGTTGATAGCAGCGCTCGCCCTCATAGCCGCGCAGTGCCTCCTGCTTGCGGCTCTCGATGATCGTGGCATCCTGGTCCACGGTCGCAATCCTCTGCTCTGGACAACGCCGTCCCACTTCCTGCACTACCTCGCGATTGACCAGCCCAAGCCCGCTCAATGCCGCGTTCTCGCCGGGAATATAAGCCTTCATTCCCAGCAAAGTGCACTGCTGCTTGGCGTCGTCAATGCGACTCTCATCGTGAAACTCATACAGGAAATTCCGCGCCGCTCCCGGCGAAGGCAGCTCATGTCCCAATATGGATGCCAGCCCAGCGTCGGCACGCAACTGGTCGAAGTCGTCCAGACAATCTCCGCCCACGCCGTTGAGCACCACGAAGCTCTCCACGAAGGTGGCTTCGTCGTAACCGCGATCCCGCTTCTTGATGTGGATGTGGCGCGCCACGCTCTGCGCTACGCCGAGCGACCGCAATGTCCGAATCAGCACCGCCGCTCCGCCGTAGGAGGTTAACCGCTCCGTGGCCGGCTCAGCATCGATCTCAAAGAGAAACTCGCTCTCGGCAGGGGACGGTCTTGAACGCTTCAGCACTGCTTCGAGTATGCGGCTTTGGAAACACCAATTGGTGATTTGGCTTTCACTTCCTTGTTTGCCCGCCGACCTCTCCCCACGCCGGCGCGCCAGCATTCCGTTCACTTCTACCCTGCGGTCTCCCCCTCACCCGTTCTCCTTACCAGCGGATTAGGGGATGCGCGGTGCGCAGCAGCATGGCCCGCGTCCAGGCCCGCGAGTCCGACGGGGGCTCGGTGCAGAAATGTTGGACGCGCTCGTCCGGGACCAGGCGTTCCGCGAACCCGGAGCGCTCGTAGGCCCAATACAAGCCGTCCCGGCCAAGGCTGGCGTAGACCTGATCCAGATGGAGGATCTCCGGCGAATCCCAGGCCAGCGCCGGCCTTTGATTCAGAGTTCTTTGCAGGATCATCAGCTTCATGACCCAATCCAGCTTGGGCGCCAGGCCCGCCCAGTCGCCGGCGCGCAGCCGCTCCAGCGTGTCTTCCCACAGGTCCAGGATCTCCTGCGCCCTGGGTACGAAGCCTTCAAAGCCGCCTACGGCCGCGAACTGCCTAGCCTCCTCCAGGAACCGGAACTGTAGCTCGACGGCCGTCACCTCGCCGCCCGCCGCCAAGCGCGCCCGGGACTGTAGGGTATCCTCCTCAGCTTCGCGCAGTTTGAGCGGGAGATGATTTCCGAGCGGACCCGCGACAAGATGTCGGCGGCACGGCGCAAGGGCAAATGGGTCGGCGGCAATCCGGTGCTTGGGTACGACGTGCATCCCGACGGCGGCTCGCTGGTGGTCAATGCGGAGGAAGCAGCGCGCGTGCGCACGATCTTCGGGTTGTACCTGGAGCATGGTTCCCTGCTCCCTGTCGTGAGCGAATTGGACCATCGCGGCTGGACGCTGAAATGTTGGACCACGCGGGACGGCAAGACGGTCGGCGGCAAGCCATTCACGCGCCCGCGGCTTCACCAGATTCTCACCAATGTGATTTACACCGGGCAAGTCCGGCATCGCGGCGAGATCTATCCCGGTGAGCACGAGGCCATCGTCGATCGCGAGACCTGGGACAAGGTCCACGCCCAACTCAAGGCCAACGCGCCGGGTAGCACCCGGAACCTGCGGAACAAGCACGGTGCACTGCTCAAGGGCGCCGTCAGGTGCGCCACCTGCAACGTCGGGACGCGAACCGGAACATCCTTCCCTTCCACCCAGTCCACCGCTTCCCGCAGGCTGGCAATGATCCGGTTGCCGGCGCTCGGCTTCCGCTGCTTGGTTGTGCGAGTGTTCTTCATTTCGCCATCCTCTTCTGGTAGCCCGCAACCAGGCGGGGCAATAGGTTTCCGGCTGGAATAACGACCGCTCACGTTCTCGCGCCCGCAGCCCACGCGCCGAGTGAGGCCGGCAGACCGGACTTTTTCAACGGCCTGCCGCGCCTCCTGTGAAAAGCTCAGTCGGGCCGAGACCGACGACTTGGTGTTACGTTCTGAAACCGTCTATTCTACGGGCGTGCCGTCGCCGGGGGGTGGGGTGGAGAGGCTTCCTGCTCGATCACGTAACCAATCGCGGCATAGCCCTTCAACCTGCGCTCGTACATCCGGGCCAGCATCAGAACGTAGTTGTCCACATAATCGTAGACCTGCACAAATCGCTTGTTGTCATGGAGGCGATGCAACCGGCCGACGTACTGTTGCAGTGTGCCTTTCCAGGAGATCGGCATGGCCAGAAATAGCGTGTCGAGACGCGCGTCGTCAAACCCTTCTCCGATGTAGCTTCCCGTCGCCAGAATCACCCGCGATTCGGTTTCCGGCACTGCCGCCAAGGCTGCCGATATTTCCCGACGCTGCTTTTTCCCCATGCCGCCTTTCAAGACGAAGACGTGCTTGGCAACACCTGCAAGCTTGGCTGCGAAATACTGCAGATGCTCAGTCCGGCCAGTCAGAAGCAGTGGGCACCGTCCACATCCTATGGCGCGCACGATGTCGTTGGCGATCATCTCGTTACGCGAGATATCATTCACGAGCGCGGCGTAGATGTCCTGAATCGTCACATCAGTGAGGTCGGGCGCCATCCGGAACTCCGTGTGGCGCGGAGTCACCTTGTGCTCGAAGGGCGTCGCTTCAGTCATTGTCCGGGCGCTCATGTTGAACCGCACGGGGCCACACTGCATGTAAATGATCGGATGGCGTCCGTCTTTCCGGGTCGGCGTGGCGGTCAAACCGACAACATATTTGGCCTTCACCTGCCGCATCACTTGTTCGAAGGTGAAAGCGGATATGTGGTGGCATTCGTCGACGATCACCTGGCCGTACTCTGCTACGAAGTCCTTCACCTCGTCTTTTCTGTACAGACTTTGGATGACGGCGACATCTACGCAGCCCGTCCGGTCCATTTTTCCACCGCCGATATGCCCGATCGACTTGGCAGGTAAATCCAAGAACATCGCAAGGCGCTCCTGCCACTGATCGAGCAACTGCTGCCGGTGAACCACAACCAGGGTGTTGACCTTGCGTTTGGCGATCAGCCATGCCGCTACGGCAGTTTTTCCGAATGCCGTGGGAGCGCAGAAGATACCTTCGTCGTGGGCGGTGATCTTCGCGACGGCTTCCTCCTGGAACGGCCGAAGCTGACCCTGGAACACCGCTTCAATCGCCGTGCCGGCGTACCGTTCGTCCCGAACTTCGGGCCGGATCTTGTGTGCTTCGAGAAGAGCCAGGGTCTCCGTCAGACATCCTCGAGGCACCGCGATATGCTGGACAAATTCCGTGCCGCATGCGATCACGCGCGGCTTGTCGTACGTCGAAAGCCGCATGGCCTGAGCCTTGTAGAACTCCGGATTCTGAAAGGCTGCCAGCCGGAGAAGCCGATTCAGCATAGCTGGCGGCAAATCCTTACTTTCCACGTAAACAAGATTCGCGCGAACGATCTGAACGGTCTTTGGCAGCGGTCCTTCGATCGGCCGCTCCTTTCGCTTGCGGGATGGCGGTAGCGTCCACGGGTCTTGTGCATCCTCATCATCAGCGACACTCATCCGGACGCCAATCAGGTCGCCTTTGCGCTGAGCTTCGGCGACGATCTCCTCCGCGGCGTCGACCGGCATTCGTCGGATCGTCGAAAGGAACTGCCACTGGTCCGGATACGGGTGGAAGTCGGGGTCAATGAATACGCTGTTGTCCTGCTTGCGGGGCGCCCGCTGTAACGGCAGCGCAATCAGGTTCCCGAGCCCTCCCTTGGGCATCGTGTCCTGGTTGGGGAAAAATCGATCGTAGGAATCAAGACCGACCTGATGCCTGCGCTCCATGGTTCGCGTAAGCAGCACGCATCCGAGTTTGCGCGCGGTGATCGCTGGCAACGCACGCTCAAAGAAGATCCAAATGTGGCCGCCTTTTCCCGAACGAGAACGTTCCAAGGCGGCGGGCACGTTCAACTCCCGGCACGTTTCCAGGAAAGCCAGCGAGTCGTACTCCCACGTCGTCTTGTCAAAGTCTGCCGCGAGAAACCAGCAGGTTTCGTCCGGCAGGAGAGCGTATACGCCGATGGTTTCCTTGCCCAAGAGGTGGTCCTCGATGACGGCGTCGGTCAGCGGAAGGAACTTCCGGGTCTTCTGGTCGACTTTCTTTCGATCCTCCGGGCGGCTTTTGTTGATGGCCTTCCAGTCCTTTACGACCACCGGCATATATCCGTAGCCGGCCATCAGCATTCTCCCATCGCCGAGCGTAGACATCTTCTCTCCCGCGAAACAGGCTTCGAAACAGCGCGATCCTCTGTCTGGCGCGCTCCTCCTTGTCCACCGGCGGCGCCGGCTCGACGGTTTTGGTTGGAGGTGGATTCTCTGCTGGAAGTTGCGGTATAGAAATGCTGTGAACTGCCAGAAGCCGCCGCAGGCGAGCATTCTCCTCGCGGAGACGAATATTCTCCTGCTCGGGAGGTTCGAATGGAAGAGAGCCTGAACCGTTCTCGGTCATACCGCGTTCACCGCTCTGTGCGTTGTGCCAGCACTTCTTCGACGAACTTCTGAACACTCGCAAACACCGCGGCGACATCTGTCGGGAGCCCGCATTCCTCCGCCAAGGCGTGAAACGGGACCTGCCAATCTGCTGGCGGTGGAACCAAGCTCGCCGGCAAATCGTGTGTTCCTCTTCTCTCAAAGGTCAGACGCAATGCTTCCAGAATCCGCTGCTTATCCAACCCACCTGATCCGATCAGAAGAGCCAGGTCCACCAAGTCCTTCACCCTGCTGTTCGCCGCGTTCCGCGGGAGCGTGTATGCGTGAATCTTCTCGGCGAACTGCTGTTCGCGAGCGATCATCAGGACACGTGACGATTCGATGCCGGCGAATCCCAACCAGTCCCGGCACACGATTGTCTCCAGCGGTCGCATAACCACGTCACCAACGCCCGCGTCCAAGTGGAATCGGGCGAAGGTCCGTTCGTCCATTCGAGCTTCGACCGGATAGCGGGCGCCGCCGTACGGCGCCGCGGTCAAATCCATCGACGCCGGCCCGACCGCGAACTCGAACCAGTCACCGAGAGAGATATCGGCCGCGCTCTGGAGCATCTCCCGTACGATCTGGTTCTGGTCGCCGCTGGCGGATGCGGCGACCCGCTGCACCGTCAAGTCGATGTCAACCGTTGATCGAGCCGCCTTGAAGCGTAGCTCAAGCGCATAACCGCCCTTCAAAACCCAGGGCGCTGATTCTTCCCGGAACAGCCTTGCGAGAAGACGGTCGAATGATACCTGTCGGCGGAGGCGGTTGGGGTCGATCTGATCGGCTAGAGATGCCTTCTTCAGGCGTTCTTCCAAAGCCCTTCGGAATGCTCCCGCCGTCGCATATGTCCTCGGTGACGGCATTACGCAACTCGCCGCAGCGTTTCCTCCACGATCTTGCGCGCAGATCCGCTCATTGGCGTGTTCCGAATCTGTTGACGAGTGATCAGACCACGGTCAACAGCCTGCCTGAGTGCCTGGCGGATGAAGTTCCGCTCGACGGTGCCGGCCTCGATCAGGTCGAGGACCGCTCGCAGAGGGCGAGTAAGCTTGTAGCCTTGTGCTGTCTGTACGTCACTCGCGGGCAGGTCGGCATAATGAAGTACGAGGATTCCAGGAATCTCGCTGTTGCGCCGGAAGTCCGTCGGAACGGTCATGTGGAGCTTCGATGGATTCAGATCCGACAGGTCGTAAAGACTGAGCGCCGTATGGTGGCTGTATACGCCCTCGACTTCCTCATTCCGGTTCCGGGACCACAGCGCCCAAAGTACGAGTTCGGGCCTGTCAGTTGTCGGAAACAGGGCGAGCCGGTAGATACCGCGGTGCTCACGGATCCAGTTCCCGACCTGGACGTGGTAGGGATGGGTGTTTTCGGCGAATCCGGCAGCCTTGGCCTGCTTCGTGGTGAAGAAGCCCTGCTGCTGCTCGGCGATCTCGAAGAGCCGCCGCGATGCTTCACGGTGAGACTGGGCCATAACACAATACTACAACTTTATTGATGCTAACCCAACAAAAGCAGAATTCCACCGGACATCTGTCGCGCCCATTGCGCCGCCCATGGCGCGCGATGGCAGCAAGAAGGCCATCTCCCTCGAACTGATCCGCCGCACGGACGGCCCGAGTCTCATGATCCTTCAAACGAGCCGATGCCCTGCCGGATCATCCGCGGGCGCGGCGGCCGTACCAGCGCGCGTAGCCTGGCATGCAGAAGTTGGGGCCTCCAGCGTCGGCGGTCAGCCCCACATCTGAACGCGGCTGCACGCACGGCACATGCGAGGTTTTGTAGGCTCCAACTGCCGGGGAATCGGAATAATTCGACCTTCGGTACGGGCCGGATCGGCGGCAGTCACTATCTGGAAGGCCGTGGCGGGTGCGGCCGCCATGGTATTTTCCGCCAGGCTGCCGAGTCCGTCTCGCGGCTGGAGCAGAAAGCACCGTGTTATGGTTGGGGTTGGCCGCCCGTTCCCGGCGCCATGTGCCGGCGCGAAGGCTGGGAAACCCTACCCAGTGGCGGCTATTTCAATTCAGGGAATCGCAAAGGGAGCGATGGACAAGCCTTCACTTTCAGAACCGGCCCTTCGGCGAATCAAGGCGGTAAGACTGGAAGCCGGAGCCGACCTTCTGAACGGCCTCGACGCGTTTTGGCGCGGTATTGGCATGAGCACGAAGGCGCTCAGGGAACACGATCCATCCGAGTTGATGCCGTTTTTCGAGCGGTACGCCGAGAAGTTGTTCGAGGCCGAATCCAGGGAGTGGCTGGCCTGCTTCACGGATCCTGAGGCGTACACCGCACACGTGGCCATGCTGCGGATGGCGATTGCCGACAGAATCTGCCCGGCCCAGACGGTGATTCCCGATGATTTTAGGGCAACGGATTGGAAAGACCTTTATCGCATCGTGAAAGCACGCGCCGCAGAGTTGGGCCGGAAGAGCGCGCTCGGGGAATTTGGGCAAATCTCAGGAGACTGGGAGAACTACCTGGACCACAGTTTCAGCCGGCGGTTCCTTAAAGGCAAAATCACGACAATGACGCCCGACAGGGATGCCGCCGTAAGGAACTTCAGGGTGCTGTTCTGGTTGAAGTACCTCTTTCACCTTCGACTGTTCACTACCCGGCGAGTATTCCACCACCGCCTTTGTCTGCATCTCTCCGTGTCCCTAAAATTCTGGCAAGGGCAGGCGTATCGCCAGATGGCCGATACCGTTGTTCCGCCAGCCAACGAAGGTCTGCCAGCGCTTCCAGAGACCGCCGATCCCGTTGCGGATAGTGGTGTCGCCGCACCGACCGCGCCGCGGAAACGCGGACCGAAACCCGATCACGACACCGCCGTTCGTGTAGCTGACGTGGTCGCACGGATCGCGGCCGACGGCGACTGGCGCTCGAACCTGGATGACATCTCCGAAGCCCTGGACGAGGAGCACATCCCGGTTCCGAGAACTTGGCGGCGCAACAGAGAATGCACCCAGTGGAGCCTCTGCAATGACCGTGACCTGATCGTCAAGGCTATCGGTTATAGGCTTAGTCAGGCGCGTTCGCGAAAGAAAGATACACCCGAAACTCTCTCCTAATTTCCGCGAATTTTCGCACCACAGCGGTTGCTCACCGACGCGCCGTATTGCTGCGTTTTCCCTGAGAAAGTTTTCAAAACAATTCTCGGTCCCGATGATTGCGTATGGGCGATCGCGACGCCCATCACGATCATTGAAAACCGAATAGATCACGCCGGTCGGGAAGCCCAAAGTACGGACAGTCTTCGATGATGCCTTCGAAGCCGAGCGGACACCCGGAAATGCCTTCGCAAACGCCTTGCGTGATCGTGCAATCCATTTGTCCCGGCATCGCGCCGGGGCCCAAGCACAACAGTTTTGGAGATCAAGAAAGGAGCGAAATGGCAACGTTGAATAGTGTTCTCGAAACCCTGCTGAACGAGCACGACGTGGCGCGCATCACGGGCCTCTCGGTGGCTTCCGTCCGGCGGTGGCGGCTCCTGCGGCAGGGGCCGAAATACATCAAGATCGGCGCCGCTGTCCGCTACAAGCCGGAAGATGTCGCCGCGTGGCTGGAAACGCGGCCCACCGGCGGCGGGCAGCAGGCCTGAGGGGCAGGCGCCGCATGAACATCATCACATTCACATCCGGCGAAGTGTCCCGTTTCTACGACGAACGCATCTCCCACCTGACGCAGAAGGGCACGCAGTGGAGCTGCGGCTGTCCCAGGCACGGCGGCAAGGACGCGAACTTCAAAGTGGAAGCCGCGACAGGCCGATGGTATTGTCATTCGGTTTGCGGTTGCGGCGGGGACATCATCGACCTCGAAATGTCGCTCACGGGTGCGGATTTCAAAACGGCGAAAGCCGAGGTCTTCCGCATCGTGGGCAGGATCGAACCCAGACACACAACCGGCGGGTGGCGCGAAATTGAGCGCTACCCCTATACTGACCCGGACGGCAACCTGCTTTTGGAGGTCGTCCGTTTCTTGAAGCTGGACGGGAAGAAGACGTTCGTTCAAGTCCGTCCGAGCGGAGTTGAAGCAGCCGGAACTACCGATCCGGAGCGGATCGGCGGCGTTCCCACCGGCGGGATCGTGATCGGTCTGTCAAAGGGTAAGTACCTTCCCGACCCGAAGGCCGAGCGCGCAACCGGCAAACCCACCTGGAAAAGAGCGAGCGACCAGGTTGACTACGACGGGGCGGAGTATCGCTTTCGCGACTGTCCGCGGGTGCCGTACCGTCTCCCGAAGGTAGTCGGAGCGGAGACGGTCTACCTCCCCGAGGGCGAGAAGGACGTTCACACCTTGGAGTCCTGGGGGCTGGTGGCTTCCTGCAATCCGGGCGGCTCCGGCGAGAGTCATCTCTATACGGGGTGGGCGGACTATTTTCGGAACCGCCATGTCGTCGCCGTCACCATGTCGCGGACCTTCCGCGGCACGGGCACGCTCACAGCGCACGGCGAACGGTACCTCGAAGAGCACGGCGTACCGATTCCCGTCGGCCGGCGTGGCGGGGCGGCGCACGAGTACTGGCGCCAGACGCTTAAAAACGTGCTCGAACGACACGGCTACGACACGGTCGCCGAGTTCCCGGTAAGCGACGGGCGCGCCGTGGACCTGCACGGCGTCAAAGGCGACCACCACGTGTACATCGAGGTGGAGACGGGCAAATCCGATATCGGCGCGAACATCGCAAAGTGTACCAACCTGCCTGGAAGTGTGGTCTTCTTCTTCGTCACCAGTGATCTTCGCGCGGCATGGCAGGACCGAATCGGTGGCGCGCTCGGCATCACCCCAACGGAGTTAGAGCAGCTCACCCGGCTGTTGGGGTAAACCGGTTTTTCGCGGTTCTTACGGCCTGAGGTGCCAATCTACGGGGTTCTGGCGGTTTCTCGCCCGGCAGATAATAAGGCAGCAAGCCCGCGAGGGAAAAACCCTGGCGGCCGACGGGATGGGCGCGCGGCGCTGGAAGGATTTCACCCAGCGAGCGAAAGATTACGAGAGCCGATATACTTATTTTTAAAAAGCAAGCGTGATTGCCTGAGTCGGTGGGAGCACCAATGGCGTGGCGGACGACGTCGGACTGGCTTGCGCGCATAGGACTCGTCGATTCGTGCGCTCCGAGCGCGAGGCGCATCGCGCGACCGTGCGGCAATCTGGAGGTGCGTCGTGAGTGAGACGGCGCACCCGGGCGTGCCGGCCAGCGAGGGGCTGCCCTTTGTGCGCCTGGCCATGATCATCAGCAGCCTGGCACCGCTGTTTTTGCTTTGGGCCGTGCGCGGGATTGAACCCGTGCCGGATCGGTGGCTGGTGCCTACATGCATAGCGCTCATCGTGATTCCCAACGCGGTGTTGGCCGCCCGCGTGTAGGTCGCACGGCGACGGCACGATAAGCAGACCCTCGCCGTGGGGGTCGCGGACGATCATCGGGATCATTTGCTTGTGTACTTGTTTGCGATGCTCATCCCGCTGTTTGATGCGAACATTTTCCAGTCCAAGGGATTCGGCGGCCACAATTGTCGCGCTGGTTTTCGTCATCTTTTTGTTCTGGCACCTCAACCTGCATTACATGAACGTCGTATTCGCGCTTTTTGGCTATCGCGTCCTTACGGTGCGCGCCGCTGCTGAGGCGCAACCCATCGTCGTGCTTGCGCGACGCAGCACGCTTTTGCCCGGCTCAAAGCTGCAAGCGTACCGGCTGAGCAACACCGTCTATATCGAGCGGAGTGCCGCATGAGTTTTACGGTCAATGATCCGGCCAGTGTCGAGTTTTTCATCTGCCGCGGCAAGCTGAGCAGCGGCGATAGCGTCATCGTGCCCGTCGATGGTGGCGTGCAGGACCTCCTTGTCGAGATGGTCGCAAGCACGACCACAAGCCTCGGGCTGGAGGACGGCGCGGCCCTTGACGAGTATGAGGCCTCCCAGGAGCACCCAGCCGACGCTCGCGCCACCCTGCCCCTGACAGACGCCCTGGCGGGGGTTCTTAAGGCGTTTTATGAGCAGGAGAACCGGCCCACGGATGCGGGTGCCATGCACGAGCCTCGCACGATTACGGCGTACGGTTGCATCATCCACGACCACCAAAATCACAAGCTCGTCGCCATCCGCCGCGCCTCCCAATTCAAAGGGGTCCTCAAAGCCCGCCTCATCCAATTTATCGACGACACGTTGCAAGCAGTCTTAGATACGGTCTTCAGGCTCGATACGGATTTTGACATGCTCATCATGGATGATGCGGTCTTCATCCAGCGTGTGGCCGCCTTTGAACTCCTTGCTGAGATCGACGAGCAAGTGCACGCCGCAGCCGTGGCGAACACACAGCATCTAGGCGAGCAGCTGAGGTATTGCAGCACGCACTTGTTCCCGATGATGCTCCCGACGTATTTGAGGGTGATGCTGAGGGCGAGGGCGTCGGCCGCGTAGGCGTCTTTGATGCTGTTCAGGTCTTCCTGGAGCGTGCCGAGTTCTTCCTCCATTTGTTTGAGTTGGTCTTTGGGGAGCCCGTTGACGTGTTTCTTCGCGGGCTCCAGGAGGTCCTGTGCTTTCGTGGCGGCCAGGATGGCGCTGGCGAAGCTGACGCTGAAGTTGCTGGCCGCTGCCATTAGGTCGGCGGCTTCTACCTGGCGGTATGGGGTCATTTTCTTGAGGATTCTGAAGGCGTCCACGGTGATGGGTCGGTTTTTGAGCATCTCTGCGGCTTCGGGGCAGATCCCGTTGAGGAGGTCGCGTTTTTGGCGGATCTCGCGCACATTGACGTTGAGGACGGCGGCGATGCGTTCTTCGCTGACCCCGTTCTTGATGGCTTTGAGGATCATCTGGTGCTCTTGCACGGTGCTGAGGCTGTTGACGCGTTTGTTGTACGTGTACGCTTCCTCGTCCGTCGCGATGAGGCATTTGATGGTTTCGGCGCCGAGGTCCGTGAGGATGGCGGCGCGCATGTGCCCGTCGAGGATGGTGTACCGGTCGTCGGCGGCGGGGAAGATGACGATGGGCTCGATGAGCCCGACGCTTTGGAGGCTTGCCTTGATCTGTCGGTACTTGATTGTGTTCTTGATTACTGGGCTTAGCTGCTTGCGCGCGACGAGCTGTCCTGGTGGCACGAGAATGGTTTCTGGTTGAAACGCGGGCGGGGCCGGCACTGCATCATCCTTTCTTTATGCGGTCTGCGAGGACGGTTGGTAGCGTGTCGAGTTGTTCCGCACGCAGGAGCGTGGCGAAGTGCTCGTCCGCAAAAAGGTTTTGAGGGCGCTCGTGATCAGCAGCAGTCGCTGTTCGGTGTGGCGTGCGCGCTTTACGAAGGATTTGTGCTCGGTCGTGAATTGCTTGTAGGCGCGCACGGCCGCCTGTGCCGACAGGCGTTTCTTTGTTGGTGCCTGCGGGAGCTTCTTTTGTTTGGCCAAGTGTAAGCGTCCGAGCAACCGTAGGTTGGGGGGCTTTAGTGGCGGTGGGCGGCCCATGCGGCCGGCGTGAGATCTGCCAACTTGTGAATGCTGACATCAGCCAGACCGGGCAGAACCCCGACAAGGTACTCGCGGGCCGGAATAGACAGGCGGCGGCAGCTTTCGATGACCGATAGGATGGCAGCAACCCGCGGCCCAGCGTTGGGACTGCCGATATGGATCCAGTTCTTCCGTCCGATCGCAACGCCACGCATAGAGTTCTCAGCCAGGTTGTTACTCAGTTCCACTTCCGGATATTGGAGAAAGATTTGCAGCCGCGGCCATAGTCCGAGTGCGTAAGCAACCGCCTTGCCCAGCTTGCTGGCTGGCAACGCTTGTTGCCGTGCCGCCTCCATCTTCTCTTTGATCGTGCTGAGCAGCTTTGGAGCCTGCTCGCCGCGCAATCGATGGCGTGCAGCCAAATCGTATCCGTTGTCGCGCGCCACGCGATCAATGCCGAACAGATCGTCGATGCGTTCGACAATTCCCTTGGCCACCGACTCGCCGGGCGCCAGTTCGTGGGCCTCGAATACGCCTCGACGCGCGTGCGCCCAACAGGAGACATGGACCATCTTCGGCCCGCCTACCTTTTCGTAGGCAATATAGCCGTCTGTCTGCAATAGTCCTTCGAAATTTCCTAAAAAACCGCTTCGGCCCCTCGCGCCCCCGGCCCAGCTGAAACTCGAATACCACACTGCCTCCGGGCCGGCCGTATTGCCAGAGATAAGCTTGATGGTTTTTTCCCCGCCGGTCGTGCATCTGCACATCCACCGGGGTCTCATCCGCCTGAATGTATCCGCCGCCCAGCAACTCGGTTCGTATCGCGCCAGTGAGCGGAATCAGCAGTTGCCCGACGGTCATCACCCAACCATCCAGCGTAGCCCGGCCGATCTCGATTCCCGTCTCCCGTTCCAGCATTGCGCTTTGCCGATAGAGCGGGAGATGATCGCAATATTTGGCGATCACCGTATCGATCACCACCCGGTCGCTGACTAAACCTTTTGCGATGATCCGCGCCGGAACTGGAGCCGTGGCTACGCCCCGCTGGCAGCAGCGGCAGCCGCGTTTTTCGCGCTTGACCACCAACACGAAATACTTGGCCGGCTCCACATCCAGTTGTTCGCTCTGCTCGTAGCCGATGACTTCGGTCGGCTCTCCGCAATGGGCACAGTGGGACTGTTCCGGCGTGCAGGGAATCACTCGTTCTACCCGCGACAAATCCGCGGGCAATGCCTGGCGTCCGGGATGCTTGCGTGTGCGCCTGGGGTGGAGCGGCGCTGTTGCCGACAGCGGCTCGCGCGCGCTTTCGGCCGCGACTTCCAGATTGCTGACTCCAGGCTCCTCTTCCAGTAACTCCAGTTGTGCATCGTTGAGCTTCTCGCTGGCCGGGCCGTACTTCTGAATCCGCTGCAACCGCAGCCGCTCTTCCAGCAGTTGAATCTTCAGGTGGGCGAATTGCAGTTGGCGCTTCAACTCCACGACCGGAACAGGATCGGAAGGGTCGATGGTGGGGGGCGCGACAGCCAACATGAATAAAACAATTATATCTGATTATGTTTTATTCAGCCGCAGTTTTTGCCAACGTTTTCGACGTCCCACTTTCGACGCCGACCACCTTCCGAAACCATGCCCGGCGCCTGCTCCCCGCTAAGTCAATGCCGCCAAGCAGCAGCGCCATTTCCTCGTGACTCAGGACTACCTTGACTTGGCCCCTCTCCGCCGCCGGCCAGCAAAAACGACCCTTTTCTAACCGCTTTGCACAAACCCACAGTCCGCTTCCATCCCAGAAAATCAGCTTCAGCCGATTCCTCTGCGCATTCGAAAACAAGAACAGATGCCCGCTCAGCGGTTCCAATTCCAACCGGTCGCGCACCAGTGCGTAGAGCCCCTCAAAACCCTTCCGCATATCCGTCCCTCCGGCCGCCAGATAGACCTTCGTCGCTGGTCCCAACCCAAACATGCTTACGCCTGCTCCAGCTCCGCCACCAGGCGCCGCAAGGTGTCGCCGTCGAAGCCGCGCCTTACTTCAATTCGGCGCCCCCCACCCAGGACTACTGCCAACTCGACGGTGTCTCCCCGCCGCGCCGCCACCTCAATGGCCACCCAGTGCGGCGCCCCACGCTTGTCGGTTTCCTCCCGCCGACGTCGGGTCACATATCGTGCCAACGTCTTTAGCGGCACTCCTCGCCGATCGCAGAACTCCTGTCGGCTTAGTCCGCTCGCGTCATATTCAGCCGCCAGCCGGTCGGCCCCCTCCCGGCTTCGCCGGCGCCCTGATCGTTGCTGTTGTTCGTCCACACCTCCACTGAATCAAACAATCGTGCTGGCGGGAAAGATGGACTTGGTTTGACGCTTACGGCCAAGTAGCGTTTTGTGGCAAGGAACTGTGCGCCGCGCAGCTCGCCGCTTGTGTACGCCTCGCGCAGTGCTGTCTGGACCTCCTGGTCTGCTGCGGTGCTGATTTTCATGGCGACGCTGACGGTGATGTGGCCGCGCTCGACCTCCTTGAGCAATGTGAGCTCGCCGTGCTCCAAGAGGTGCTCGGCCGCATAGACGTAGGTGCGGTCGAGGTCGAGTTTTGCGCCGATCTGCTCCACCGAGAGCCCGGTTTGCTTGAGCGTCATGATCTCCTTGAGGAGCTCCACGGGCGTGTGTCGTCGGCGCGCGATGTTCTCCACGAGGCTCATGAGGTACGCGTCGTGCCGGTCGGTCTGGATGATGATCGCGGGGATTGTCTCGTGCCCGAGTGCTTGGTAGGCCTCCAGTCGCCCCTGACCGCAGACGAGGTCGTAAGGCTTTTCCGTGGTCGCCTCGGTTCTTGGGGTCACGGTGATCGGCTTTTTCAGGCCGAGTGTGCCGATATTCGCGATGATGGTCTCGAAGATGCGTTTGTTGCGTGAGCGCGGGTTGAGGACGTTGATGCTGTTGATGGGGATTTGGGTGATGTTGCTCATGCGGCCTCCGGTATTTTGGTGCGGTTGGTGAGGCGGTAGAAGTATTGGAGGGTGGGGTGTTGTCATTCGTGAATCCTTCCGCGCAATATTGCACCTTGATGCCGTGGAGCTTGCAGAGGTATTCGTAGTGCGCGCTCTCGTCAGGGTCCTGGAATCGTCCCCAACGGCTGACGTCGTAGACCAGGATGGTGTCGAAGTCAGCGGCTCCCCCTTGGACGTCTGCGAGGAGGCGCTGGAGTGCTTCGCGGCCGGAGAGGCGCAGCCCGCTGATGCCGGCGTCTTCATACACGCGAACGATCGTGATGTTGCGCTCCTCGGCGTATTTGCGGATCACCGCGAGTTGGTTTTCCGTCGAGTACTGCTGGTGCTCCGTGGACATGCGCACGTACGCCGCCGCGCGGGTGCTCGCCGAAGGCGTCGTGGGAGACGAGCGTACCCTCATAGTTCGTTGGCCCGGACCACGCCCGCTGTACGAGCCGTGAGGACGTGGGACGTTACGGTCTTGTTATACATCCCGGCACGCCCGCCTGCCAAAAAGGTGTTCTTTACACCCCGGACTGGTCCGGAGGCGCAGGAAGGCATTCAACAACAATGACTTGCGCGCGAGCAATGCTGTTCTTTACGCCGTCCTCGTCGTGGCACAGCAGCCAAACTGCCGCGGAGCAACGCTTTAGGTCAAGAGCAGCGTTGTTCTTTACCTGGCGCGAGAGGTATTCGAAGAGCTGTCCTTCGGTCAGGCTCGCGTCGGGCGTTTGACGTCGCCGTGCGCGATACGACGGCACATAATCAGGGTGCGCGTCGCGCCATTTCTTCCGACTGTCAGCGACGGTCAACCGGTAGGTGGAATCGGCTTGGAGCTTTTCGCGGTGGTACTCGCTTCGGCGGCGGCGCTGGCACGCCGCCGCACTGCAGACGCCTTGATCTGGGTGAAACCGCGACGGAGTGAAGAAGTTTTCGCAATATGGGCACCGGCGAGGTGACATGCGTCCTGGATCGCATAGCCAAGCCGAGGGCGACGGCGGCCGAGTCGCGACTCCATTCTGACAACTGGGCGGCCAGACGACGGGGCGATGTAATCGCAATCGCGCACGACCCGCATGGGCCGCGGTTCATTGCGCAAAGTCTGGTACAATGCCTCATTGCTAAAATATGGAGTCGAGGGACTTCACGTCCCGGGAAGTCTTCGTCGAACGTGGTTCGACGGCGACAGGCCAGAACGGCTCCGTCAATTGTTCCACCATGGTTCAAGAAAATAATGTCGCCAACGCCTACCCCCGTTCAGACACTTGAGGCGAAGCTCAACGCCCGGTGGAAGAACATCAACGATGCTCGCGAGCTTTCGATCAGAACGCGCTCGAAATTGAGGCAAGATCTTACTGGCCTAGACTCGGACGACAGCAGTGTCGTAATTTCGGGATCTCTTGCACGGGACGAATTCACATCGGGCAGCGACATCGATTGGACATTGCTCATCGACGGCCAAGCTGACCCCAATATTATTGACATTCTACCTCGCATACAGGAAATCGTGAGCCGGGCGGCGAAGAAACCGCCAGGGCGGGAGGGCACGTTTGGCACAATGGCTTTTAGCCATGATCTGATCCACCAAATGGGAGGAGAGGATGACACAAATCGCAATACGACACGCCGGATACTACTTTTGCTAGAATCCTCTGCCGTGGGGCGTCCCGATGCGTACGAACGTGTGATAAAAAGCGTTCTGCGACGTTACATCAACGAAGATGACGGTTTTCGGCGTGGCTCGGGCAAGTATCACGTGCCACGATTTCTCCAAAATGATTTCGCCCGGTATTGGCGCACTATGGCGGTAGACTTTGCGTATAAGCGGCGATCGCGGTTCGGGCACGGCGCAGCAATGCGCAATTTTAAGCTGCGAATGTCCCGCAAGCTCATTTACGTTTCTGGTTTGCTAACTTGCTTTAGTTGTGAACTCCGCATCAACGTCAGCCCGCGCCTCTTCCCGTGTCCCGCACCGAGCGGATCTCCAGAATGCGTCGCGTGCCTCCGCGATTTTCTTCGACTTACACCTCTAGAAATCCTTGCTACAACCCTGTTGGCCTTCCCCCATTTGGAGGCAACGGCCCTGAGCTTATTCAATTCGTATGATCAGTTCCTGGGATTGTTGGCTGACCAGCATACCCGTGACATTCTTGAGAACTTACCACCCGATCCCGATCCAAACGATACCACATGGGGTGAAGCAAGGCGCATCACACACGAGTTCCGCGACGCACTCTTGGAGCTATTCTTTGACGAGAAGAGTCGTCTTTACGACCTTACAAAAATGTACGGAGTATTCTAATGCGAACCCTCGGCTTTTCTACCGGCGCGCTAGCATTCGGTAATTTTCGTCAGGCACTGGAGATGCTTCGGCCTTACGGTACACACGCCGTTGAGCTCTCGGCATTACGCCAGCCAGAACTCGGCCCATTGGTGGCGGCTTGTAATGAGTTGGACTTATCACAGTTTAACTACGTCGCGGTGCACGCGCCGAGTAACGTCGACATCGATGCCGAACGCGAGGTAGTGAAGTACCTCCTGGACCTGGCTGCAAATGGTTGGCCAATTGTCGTCCATCCTGATGCGATCCATGACTATGGCCTTTGGAGAGAGTTCGGGAACTTGCTTTGCGTCGAGAATATGGACAAACGAAAGCCGATCGGCCGAACCGTCGAGGAGCTTGCGAGTGTGTTTGAAGAGTTGGCTGATGCGAGCTTTTGCTTTGATTTGGGGCACGCCCGCCAGGTCGACGCGACCATGACGGAAGCCTATATGATTGCCAAGGTCTACGAATCAAGGCTGCGACAGGTGCACATCAGTGAGGTAAACACGTCCAGCAGACATGACCGGCTCTCGTTCTCATCGATCAGGGCTTTTCAGTTGGTCGCCGAATTGATACCTGAAAGCGTACCCCTGATAATTGAATCGGTCATCCAGGACTGGGAGATTCCCGACGAGCTTAGGAGGGTCGAAGAGGCCTTGCCGACGACTGTAATGGTCGCGTAAGCATGGAACCCGCGTGACGCCGTTGTTACGCCATTCGGGACCGTTGTGCGAAAACTGGGGGAACGGCGTGCACTTCCGTGCGCCTCAGAAGACACGATACTCTTCAGGAAACGAAGTTGGAGCGTTTTCCCAAGCTGGACGTAGCGGGAGTTCGAGCATGACCTGCATTGGGCGCCCAGTTTGTATGCCCTTGCATCTGAAGAGCGGATCTCAAGGTGGAACAAAGCGGTTATGCCGGTTCGCATCCAGGACGTTTTATGCTGCGATAGTTCTAGCCAAAGATATTTGAAATTTCCCGATCAGCCCGCGGGGGCGAGTTTCTGTGTCGGGTAGCCGAGAATGGTCGTGACGCGGCCGGTGTTGCGATCAGCGTAGATGAACGCGGGCCCCTCGATCCGATAGCGGCCCTTCCATTCGATGGCGAAGCTCGTATCGGTCTCCTCGAGGTAGATCGGTTCGGGATCCCCGTCCCTGGCCAGACGGGCCGCAAGGTGGTCGGTGACGTCGAGCAACCAGGCATCACCGGTGTCGGTGGAGAACAGGATAAGTTGGCCGATGGTGACGATCCGCCCGTCGTGATCGGCGGCCTTGTCTTGGATGTAGCCAATTTCGTCGGCGAGGCGGAAGCCCTTGCCGTCCACCACCTGTCTAGCCGACCCACGTTTGATGGTTCTGCGACCCACGGTCGTTTCTCTCCATAGAGTATAGTGCGTGGGCATGGAACGGTTCATCCAGTTGTTCGCGGATTTCCTGTCCTTGGTTTATCACTGCTTCGACCGCATCGTCATTCACGGATACCTGAGCGGTTTGTCCCGGCCTGAGCAGGTGGTTTATTTCTTCCGGGACGTCCTTGGCATTCCGGTGGTGAGTAAAGAAGTCCTCAGCCAGCGCACCAACGACTACCGGGACTGGGTCGAGGCGTACGCCCGCAACCACGAAATCCCGATAGAGTGGGCCGAAAAGGGAACCCGCAAAGAGGACTACGTCCTGCCCGCGCTGCGCCGTATGGAGAAGAAAAACGCCTACGGGGTCTACTTCATCTTCAAGAGCATGGAGCAGGGCCGAACCTTCCGCATCAGCGTCCCCAAATTCCCGACGAAAGATCCGAACCATCGCATTTTGGCGCACCAACGAAGCCGTTTCACCCATTACTATTTCTATATCCGGGATGCCGTTCTGGGCCCCATCATCGTACGTGTGGCGAGCTTCTTTCCCTTTCATGCGACCTACTGGCTCAACGGTCACTCTTTCATCGAACAGGAACTGAAGCGAAAGCAGATCGGCTTCCGCAAGAACGACAACGCTTTCCTGGCAGTGGATAGTGTGGCCGAACTACAGGCGGCCGCCGACCGGCTGAGCGCGGAGATCATCGGCAAGCAACTCGATTACTGGACATTTCTGTTGGGGCCGAAGTTCTCCAAAAAGGAACGCAGCCAGATGAACCTGTCGCGGTTTTACGCCATCGCGCAGATCGAGTACTGCCGCAACTTCATCTTCAAGCGCCACTTTCCCATCCACAAAATCTTCGAGCGAAGTTGTGAACTCGGGCTCTGGCGTTTGACGGCCCATCGCATCAGCGAAATCTTCGGTGTCCGGCTCAATAAGCGACTACGCGGCAAACTGGCGACGGTCATCGAGCAGATCGAGCATGGGCATCACGTCTTCCGAGCCTATTGGAAAAACTCCTTCCTCAAGCAGTATGAAAAGTTCTCCCGGTTCTTGCGCAATGAACTGGTTTCCAACAATCTGCGCGACTTCGGACTGAAGAAAGGTCTCACTCACCTGGATGCGGTGCGTAAACGATTCCAGACCATTACCGATGGTTTCGCCGATTGCCAGGCCCAGTGGCTCAACGTCCATGTGGATTTCCCGCTTCTGCAACGGCTGGCACTGCCGGTGACCATCGGTACCGTCCGGTATCCCGGAATCAAAATCCATGAAACCCGGATCATTCGCCTGATGGAAGTCCTCCTGCATGGCGGAACTGCCGTCGGCGGCTGGACGGCCAAACAGATTCACCAGACCGTGCTCACCACCTTCGCGCTTTCCGCCAAAACCTACGGTCTGAATCAACTCCGCTACGACCTCCGGAAGTTGAAAGGTCATGGCCTGCTCGAACGCGACGGCCGCCGCTATGCCTACCGCCTCAGTGCCAAAGGCCTACAGGTTGCGCTGTTGTTCCTGTTCTTCCATAAGCGACTCTGCGGCCCTCTCGCCAACAGCCGCTTCCACCACAGACCCGATCCTGCGTGCCGACCAAACAGCAAACTGGAAGCTGCCTATCACAAGGCCGACAAGGCCATCCAGGATATCGTGGACCTCCTGGCAGCCGCCTGAGTTACCCCTCCAAATGTTCAAGTATTCTTGTTTACGATCTTCGATCCAAGAATCTAATAGTGTCCAAGATGGGGAGCCAAACTTTCCCACCCCGGAATCCAGGTCCCCTGTTGTTAACGTCTTCGCCGTTCGTGCGCCCGCGGAACTGCGGCCCAGCGTGCTGGATGACCTTGGGCTGGCCGCGGCCATCGAATGGCAGCTTCTGGAGTTTCAAGCACGCACGCGTATCCATTGCGTCCTGGAACCTACTGCCGGCCGGCTTGGGCTGAGCCGGGACGACTCGACGAACGCATTTCGAATCTTTCAGGAATTGCTGACCAACGTGGCGCGGCATGCCAACGCCCGTACGGTGACCGTCTCCGTAAAGCAGGAAGAGCGACATGTGGTGCTAGAAGTACGGGATGATGGCAGGGGTATTACAAGGCGACAGATTGAAGCGCCGGAATCGTTGGGGCTGCTGGGCCTCCAGGAGCGTGTCATGCGCATGGGCGGTCATCTGAAGATTCAAGGAAGGCGCGGCAAGGGAACGAGCGTCACTTTGCGTGTGCCGCTGTCCGGGCGTGAGGATACCGGCCGATGAAGATCCTGATCGCCGACGATCACGCGATCGTCCGGAAAGGGCTGGAGAGGACCAGGACCGGCAAGATACGGCCCTCCGTCGTGTTCATAGGCGGTTTGGAGCGCAGCAAGTCCTTCTTCCATGCGGAGCTCGCGAAATCGATGTGCGCGATTTCATCGAGGACTGTTTCGGGACCGACCATGGCCAGGTGGTCATCGATTCCTTTGCCCTTGGCGACGTCCCATTCCAGGAAGCCGACGATGGCCCCACAGCCGCGCAAGTGCGCGCCGAGCATGGAACGGGCGATGCGGACGGCCTCCTTGGTGACCGCATCGGCATCGTAGGCAATCACGACTCGGCGGCCGGCCCATACGATCCAGTCGAGATCCGGGATTGCCCCTTTGACGTCCAACCGGCTGCCGTCCGGCCCGACAGCCTTGCCGATGGTCCCGCGCCAGTTGTAAAACGCCGGAAATTCCCACGGGCAGAAAGCGGGACTGTGCTCGGGACCCGTAGTTGGCCAAGCGCCACAGGGCGAGGGTCTTGAACTCCCCCTCCGTGATCAACGATGGGCAGGGTTGCGTCGCGAAGGGACTCTTGGCTAACGCCGGGCACCACGTACAACAGGTTGGACCGGCCCGGCGGGCTGAGGTATTTCTGTCTGGCCTTCAGATTGCCGGCAAAGTCGTACTCGAGCTCGGGCTGATCCCTGCGCAACCGGTACTCGCGGACGGAACTGGAACCGGGGTGGAAATACGGAATGACGACGCCAGCATAGTTGCCGTTCTTGCGGCCGATGATCTCAGCACCAGCAACCGAATCGACGCGACGCAGGCCAGCGCGGATGCTCAGGGAACGGTCAATCCATCGCGACTCCAAGTCGGAATAGTCAGAGGTGGTAAGATCCGACCCGACCAGGCTGGAAGACCTAGAACCACCGCTCTGATCCATAGGATCGCCGGCCACAAGTGGCAGACCTTCGAACGCATTTTCGCCTTTTGTTTGCGTGCCGTGGTGGTGTATAATTCCGTTGAGAGGATTCAATTTTCACCCCCTCTGGATCGATGGCTCGCGCTGCAACGCGGGCCATTGTCATTTCGGGGCGAGAGGGCAAACGGCAGAAACGGCGCACTCAGAGACCTCGAGAACAGAACGGAGGAACGCCGCCGCCGTATCAGAACCGTATCAATACCGTGGTTGTTGAGCCCTCTCAGGATGTCGGCCGAGCGAAAGCAGACGCCCCAAGTTGTTGAAAACCCAAGTAACGGCAGGAAGGATTAGAAGGGGTTCCGATAGCTCCGGAGCAAAAGGGTCGGCCGTTCGAATCGGCCCGGGCGTACCACCCTACTCCTCGAAAACCGCAGCACATGAGACAGCCGCGTCGGGCATCAAGATGCCTCTGTGTTAACATCATGATGTGAGAACGACTCTGACCTTGGATGACGATGTGCAAGACCGGCTCGAACGCGAGGCGCGCCGGGAAGGCAAGAGCTTCAAGGAAATCGTCAACTACTACTTGCGATTGGGGCTTACCGCGCGCCAAGCGTATCAGCCACGGCCGAAGTTCACCGTCCGAGCGCGGCCGATGGGTCTCCGCGACGGCTTGTCGGCGGCGAGCATCGCGCGCCTGCTCGACCAGATTGAAGGCCCGCTGCACAGATGATCCTGGTCGACGCGAATCTCCTGCTGTATGCCTACGACTCCTCCGCGCCAGAGCACCCGAAGGCGCGGCGCTGGCTGGAGGACGTGCTCGCAAGACCGGAGCCGGTCCTTTTTCCTTGGCATTCCATTTACGCGTTCGTCCGCATCACCACCAACCCGCGGGCGTGGAATAATCCGCTCACAATCGACGAGGCGCGGGCGATTGTCGACGAATGGCTGTCACTGCCAAACGTGGTCGCGCCGTCTCCCGGTGAGCGGCACTGGGAAATCCTGCGAGACCTGTTGGCGGATTCGCAGTGTTCCGGGCCGCTGGTGACCGACGCCGTTCTCGCGGCACTGGCAATCGAGCAGGGCGCCGAGCTATACACGAACGACCGTGACTTCAGCCGCTTTCTCAAACTGCGTGTCGTGAATCCGCTCCAATGAAACGGACCTGTTCGGGCAGGTCGGCCGTTCGGATCGGCCCGGCGTACCACCCCAACACATCACGCTGCGAATCGCAGGATTTCGACTTCCGCCCCACTCTTGACGGCCAACTCCGCTCTTTTGAGCACCTGCGCTGTCACCTCGCTGGAGAGGTAATACTCGCCGCAATTCGTGCACACCTCAGCGGGGACCTGCTTCAGGATCACGGTTGTATCGTTGTATCGCCACGCTGAAGCGTGACGGTCACATGGCCGGGGTGAGTTGTCCCGTTTTTGCAGATTGCGCAGGTCATGGCGTCCTCCTCGTCCTGATGCCGGGATCCCAGTGTTCGGCGCTTGGCTCGTAGCAGTTGGCTCGGACACGGCGTATCATCCGGGTACTCCGAAACGATCTCGCGGGTGGCGATCACGGTGGCTACATCACCGGCGGCGTTTCGGGAAGATAATCGCTGTCACGCTGGTGCTGCCCCATGCAGTACAGGTTGAAGACTGGAGCCAACCGCAAACATTCTTGCCAGTAGAAGAATGGCCGATAAGGCCTAGAGAGCGACCTCGCATGACCGTTTGCTCTCCCGCGATCGCGCTCAATCTGCCCCCTTCGGGCTCAGGGAAAGGCATTCAATGTACCGTCATCTCTCTCTCGTAATCGGCTGCGCAGCCTTGGTTTGTGCAGGCTTCGCCCAGTCACCGCAAATCGGACGACGCTCCGCGAATATCACCGTGGGTACGGCCCACTTTCCCGCGAACTTTACACTCTCCGTGGACTACTGTGAGGTCAATTCCGGACAGATTCGCTGCCAGATGGCGCTGCGGCATAACGGCCCTCGCGAGAACACGGATCAAAACGCCCGTCAGTTCCTTCGCACTATGCGCCTCTACGACGACGCGAACAGCTTCCATATGCGACGCTCGGCCACCTTCCTCAATGGCCGGGGGGAACCGGCTGATTTCGCCAACTTCTCGCGCGGAGATGTGATGGGCTACGTGGTGGAGTTCGACGGGCGCACTTCGGATATCCGCTCCGCCCGTATCGTGCTCCCGAATCACCAGGAAATCCGCGGCATCCCCGTCCGGCAGGGCCACGACTAATTCCCTCCGGTTCCGGCCTGGCAAGCCGGTCCCTTTGCGATTCCCTGAATGAAGAAGCCGCCGGTGGGGATGGTGCCAAGCCTTCGCCCGCTCGACCCAGGCGGCTATTCAGGTGCACACCTTGCTCACTCACACTGCCGCCCTAGCGGGAGTTTACTGAGAGCAAAGGGAACAGGGTCGTAACGGTTGTTCTTGCAAGAACTTGCAGGTGTCGGTCCGTATTACCTATGTTTGGGTACTACGAAGTTGATCGAGGCCCAAGGTTTGCGCGAGAGATTGTTGCGCCAGGGTCTGCTTGGAGAGCACGGTGGAAATGCGGCTCGGTCCTTTCTCGCCCTGCGGAGGGTAGAGCAAGACGAACTGCTGGATCTGCTGCAATTCTTCGAGCAGTTGCTCCATTGAAATCCCGTCCCACGCGGCTTGCGCTTGCTTGTGCACATATTGCAGCAGCGAGATTCCGAGCATGCAATAGAAAGCATGGATGCGGATCTTGCGATCCGTCCAGTGGTGCATGGGTCCCCAACCCAGCCACTCTCCATCCTTGAGTCCGCGGAAGACTCTCTCGATGGATTGCTGGCCGGAGTATCCGGCTGCTACCTGTTCCGCCGTCCAGTCCATGCGATTGGTAAGCAGAACCGTGCGGCCGAGGCGATGCGTTAGCAGGTGCTGCCAGGCAACGATGTTGAAGTCGAACTGCAGATGCCAATGGCCGCCCCGCTGTTGGAGTTCGTAGCGGATTACCTCCGTCAGGAACTGGCCCGATAGCCAGCGCTGGATCTTGCTGCGAATCTTCTTCTCATCCCAGCGGGCTTTCGGCTTATTCAGTTCGATGGAGAATCGGCGCAGATACTGCAATACTTTGCTCACGCTGGTGGTCAAACTATGCAGTTGCTCGCCGGCAAAGGAAGCCGAGTACTTCACCACACAGAAGTAGTCTTTGCCATGCACCAGAAGTTTTTCACCGGCCGCACGCACGCCGGGTTGTTGGCTGCTGCATGGCGGAAGTTGTTCCACCGCTCGCTCCCGCAACTCCGCCGGGGCTTGGTTCCAGGGCAGCGCGGAAATCCATCCCACGCGGGCTTCCTCCAGTTGCACGGTGTTGGCCAGGGCAGCGGTTCCCTTGTCGAACACCAGTGTCACCGTATCGCGCGCGATTTGGTTTTGGTCCAGCATGCGCGTGATTCGTGACAGCGCGACGGAGAACTCCTCGGCGTCGGCTACGTCGCCAGGATAAACGTGATGGCATAAGCTCAATCCGCTGTCGCCGTCCAAAACATAGCTGAGACCCACTTGTCGCAAATTGTGACGGCCCTGCTTGTTGTGTCCGCGCTGGGCCAGTTCGTTGCGGGTGTTGGTGCTGGCAATATAGGTGTAGAAGTTGGTGGTGTCGTAGGCCAACAAGCGGCGGCTCACGCCTTGCCTTTGCTTCCACAAGGCCAGCAGGCGCAGTTGGGCAGCTTCGAGCGGATCGTCGCCGGAAGCCCCCTGCGGCAGAATCTTCTCGAAGACATCCCAGAAAGCTTGCGAGGTGAAGCGCTCGGGCGGAAAATTCCACAGCGAGTGCAGGACGGAGCGGCCATACCAATCGGCCACTTCGGTCTTGGGCCCCGGCTGACAGATGCGGTGGATGGCTGCCAGCAAGAGATAGTGAGCTGGCGAGGGGGCGGAGCGCGGCTGCGGGAAGAGCGACTCGAGCAGAGAAAAGACTCCCGTCTGGTGAGCGGCGAGCCAGAGGGAGCCGGGCAACCCAAACTCGCGCATGGTGGCGGACAGGGGCACCGGTGAGGTGCGGTCCTTGACGAGGTCGGCGACCTTTTCGGCGGTGCCCAGATAGGCTTGGTGAACGATGCGAGGTTTGCCGTCGACGCGAGCACTCTCGACGACGTAGTAGTAGAGTTTGTGGCCCTTCTTTTTGGCAATGAGGGAAGCCATATATAGGGTAAGACAAGTATAGAGCCAAGGGCGTGAAGGGTCAAGAACATTCCAAACATTTTGCTATAGAAATGTTTGATATAGGGTAATACAAAACCTGATCGCGCTGGGGCGGACTATGCGCTTGGCAGGAAAGAACTTCGGAAACCAACGGGCGCGCTACTGGGGTGTTCTCAGTAAACTCCCGCTAGCCGCCCGCGATCCGCTCCGCCGCGGCCTTTCCCAGCCTGATACAGTCGGGTACCCCGATGCCGTCGTAGGCGTTCCCGGCTACGTGCAGCCCGGCAATCGTCCCCATTCGAGCGCGCAGTTCCTCCAGCCGGCGCGGGTGGCCCACCGGGTATTGCGCCATCGCCCGCGGCCAGCGGAAAACCCGGCCGAATTTCGGACGCGCCGTGAAACCGGCGATCTGCTGCAATTCCCCCGTCACCACCTCGATCAACGCTTCGTCGCTTTCGGCGCCGTTTTCGGCCCCTGCCAGGAAACAGCGCGCCACAATCTTGCCTTCCGGAACGCGGTGCGAAAACTTCGTGCCCACCCACGTGCAGGCCGTCAGCCGCCCCCGTTCCGTCTTGGGAACCAGAAAGCCGAAGCCCTCCGGAGGCCGCGCGAAATCGGCCGCATCGAATCCCAGCATCACGATTATCGAAGAACTGTAACCCACCGCGCCCAGCAGTTCGGACAGCCGCCCATCGAGCGGCGCCGCCAGGCCTGCCGCGCTGTGCGCCTCGCAAGCCAGCACCACCTCGTCCGCCTCCATCCATTCGCCGCCGGCACGGACACGGAAACCGGCCGGGGTGCGCTCCACCGTTTCGGCACGCGCCTGCCGCACCTCCATCTGACCCGCGATGGCGCCGGTCACGGCCTCCACCAGTTGGCCCAGGCCGCCCTTCAACGTGCGGAACAGCGGCGCGGGCGGACCGCTGTTCTTCATCTTGGCGCGCGCCGCCAGCACCCCGCGCGTCAGGCTGCCGTACTTGTTCGCCAGTTCCACGAAACGCGGCAGCACGCTGGTCACGCTGAGCCGCGTCGGATCGCCGCCATAAATTCCCGAAAGTAGCGGCTCTGCCAGGTAGTCCACCGCTTCCTGCCCGTAGTGCTCGCGCACGAAGTCGGCCACCGACTCGTCCTCCGTCATGCGCGCCGGCGCCCGCATCAACTCCATCCCCATGCGAACCTTGGTCCCCCACCCGAGCAGCCCGGTCGTCACCAGCGGCAGGATCCTGGTGGGCACCATCATCATCAGCCCGTCGGGCAGAGGCACCAGCCGTCCGTTTTTGCGCACGAAGGTGACTCGCAGGTGGTCGTTGGAACCGATCACCTCGCCCTCGAGGCCCACGTCCCGGATCAGTTCCATCCCGGCCGGTTTCGCGGCGAGGAAACTGTCCGGTCCGGCCTCCACCAGGCAGCCCTCCACCCGTTCGGTCCGGATGACACCGCCCAGGCGCGGGCGCGATTCGATGATCGTCGACCGCACTCCCGCCTTCGCGAGGTAGTACGCCGTAGAAAGCCCGGATATCCCGCCGCCGACGATGACTACTCGAGGCATCGCCTCGCGACCTGCTCGAGCGCCGCCGTGAAGGCCGGCGAGTCGTTGAGCGACCCGGGCCGAATCACGCGAATGCCGCGCGCCGCGCCGTAGTCCCGAAATGCGATGTCGATATCGTAGAGGATTTCCACGTGATCGCAGACGAAGCCGATCGGATCGATCACCACTTCCGCGACTCCTTCCTGCGCCCACCGTTCGAGATGCGATTCCACCGTAGGCCCAAGCCACCGCTCACTGGTCATTCCCTGGCTCTGGTAAGCGAAGTCCCAATCGGATATTCCGCAGCGCGCGGCCACGGCGGCGGCAATCGCCCGCGACTCGCGATCGTAAGGATCTCCGTTGGCCAGGGCGCGTTCCGGCAGGCTGTGCGCCGTGAACAGCACCTTGCGGTTGCCCGCCACCGGCCGCAGTTTTTCGGCAAACGCTTCGATCAGCAGCGGCTCGTCGTGATAGCTTCGCGCCCACACGATTTCGGCCGCAACCCCGGCCTCCCGCCGCGCCTCCTCCGTGCGCTTGATATACAGCCCGATGCTCAGCTCGGAAAACTGCGGCGCCAGGCAGAGCGCCGCAATCCGTTGGGCGCCCGATTCCCGCACCTGGTCCATCGTCTCCCGGATGAACGGATGCCAGTTGCGCATGCCGAAAAAGACCGGCAAGTGGAGCCGCGCTTCGAGCGCCTCCGCCTGCGCGCGCGTCCAGCGCAGCAGCGGCGAGGAGCCGCCGATCTCCGCGTACCGGTGAGTGACCTCGGCCGTGATTTCCGGATTGGGCGGGCGGCCGCTGCGCACAAAGCCCAGATAGCTCGCTACGTCTTCCAGCCGTTCGGGCGCCCCGTGCGCCAGCAGCAGAACCGCCCGCTTCACGGTTTGAATTCCCGCACCATTTCGACTACCGCGCGAACGTGGTCTACCGGCGTTTCCGGCAGGATCCCGTGGCCCAGGTTGAAGATGTGCCCCGGCCGGTTTCCGGTCCGTTTCAACAGCTCCTGCACCTTGGTGCGCAGTTCGTGTATCGGCGCGAACAGCGCCACCGGATCCAGGTTGCCCTGGATCGCCGAACGGTAGCTGATGTCCGCCCAGGCCTGGTCGATGTTGACCCGCCAGTCCACGCCCATCACGTCGCCGCCCGCCGCGTGCAGCTCCTTGAAGAAGCCGGACGCTCCCGTGCCGAAATGAATCACCGGCACGCCGGTGGAGCGGATCCGCTCGATCAGCGCGCGCGAATAGGGCGCGGCAAAGCGCACGTAGTCGTCCGACCCGAGCGCCCCTACCCAACTGTCGAAAACCTGGATCGCGCGAGCGCCCGCCGCCACCTGCAAATGGGCGAAAGGCGCAAGTACGTCTACGATCTTACCCATCAGCCTGCGCCACAGCGTTTCGTCGCTGTACATCATCCGCTTGGTGCGAATGAAATTGCGGGAAGCCCCGCCCTCGATCATGTAGCTGGCCATGGTGAACGGCGCGCCCACAAAACCGATCACCGGCACCTTGCCCGCCAGCGCGCGCACCACCTGCTGAATCGACTGCCCTACGTAGCCGAGTTCGTCGGTGTTGGTGGTGGAGAGCGAATCCACGTCGTCGGTGGTCCGCACCGGGTTGCCGATGATCGGGCCTTCGCCTGCCGCATAGCGCAGTTTCAGCCCCATCGGCTCGATCGGCAGCAGCAGGTCCGCGAAGATGATGGCCGCGTCCACGTCCAGCAGTTCGATCGGTTGCAGCGTCACCGTCGCCGCCAGGTCCGGCCGCTTGCAGATTTCCAGAATACTGTGCCGGTCTCGAATCTGGCGGTACTGCTTCATGTACCGGCCGGCCTGCCGCATGAACCATACCGGCCGGACATCGGTCGGACGGCGGCGGCACGCGTCCAGAAACCGGCTGCTCATTGGAGCCACGCGCATGGCTGATCCATCCTGTCTTCGCAAAAGTACACGCGAAAATTTTCGGGCTTGTGCCTCGCCGCCCACTGGCGGCCATTCACGAAATACGGTTTCGTCCACGCCTCGCTGTCGATGGTGCGCGGCGCGATCACCGAAACCGACGAACTCCCCTGCGCGGGGTATCCCGTGCGCGGGTCCATAATGTGGGCGTAAATCTTCCCCTCGGCCCGGAAAAACTTCTCGTAGCTTCCCGAGGTGGACATCGACTCGTCCTTGAGAAACACTTCCTGCACCGTCTTGCTGGTGTCCCGGGGGTCCTTGATCTCCACCCGCCAGCCCCGCGCGTCCGAAGGCGGCGCCCCCATCCCGTAGATGCTGCTGGCCGACCCCGCCACCAGCCCGGTGCGGTACCCTTTCGTTCTCAACACATCCACCATGCGGTCCACCGCGTAGCCCTTGCCGATACCGCCCGGATCGATCTCTACTCCCAGCCGGTCGAAGGAAATCGTCTGCGCTGCCGGATCGAGCCGGATGTGCCGGTATCCCACCTTGGTCAAGGCGGCCTGCACTTCGGCGCGATGCGGGAGGCGGCCCGAGCCCTTGTAGAAACCCCACACCTTCATCAGCGGACCCACCGTGATGTCGAACGCGCCTTCGCTTTCGCGGCTGTACTCCACGCACTTCGACAACAGCCGGAACATTTCCGGCGATACCTTCACCGGTTGCTTCCCGGCCAGCCGGTTGATCCGGTTCCACTCACTGCCCGGCAGGTAGTTGGAAAGCGCTTCATCCAGCCGCTTCACCTCGTCGAAAGCCGCATCCACGGCCGCTTCCATCTCCACCCGGTCGGTTCCGAACAACGTGATGGTATACGTGGAGCCCATCGCGTCCGCGCTCTTTTCCAGCCGGAGCTGTTCTGCGCCGGGCGACGCCAGGCCCGCTAACAGAAACAAAACTAGCACATTTTGTTTGAGTTTAGGACGAATTTTCAGTACGGCCACGGCTTTTTTTCGCGCGCTTGATGAGGAAATCGATTCGGCTCTCGACATCCGGATTCCGGTCCTGGTCGAAATGCAACTCTGGCACGTGCCGCAGGCTCAGGCGGGTGGCCAGCTCGTGCCGCAAATAATGCCGGGCGTGTTCCAGAGCCGCCATCGACTCTTTCTGCTCCCGCTCGGTTCCGCGCAGCGCCACCCGGACCGTCGCATGACGCCCGTCCGGGCTGACGTTCGCATCCATCACTTCGACCGCCAACAGGCGCGGATCCTCGGTCTCGAACCCGATAAGCTCGGAAAGCTCCTCCCGGACCGCCTCCGAGACCCGCAATGTCCGCCGTTCATCCATAGACAGGACAACCCCGCGGGTCGCCCGCTTCCCCCACGTTCCGTTTCAGCCGGTCTGCCGCCGCCCGCACTATGCCAGCCACTCCACGGTGGTACCGGCCAGTTCCGGCCCCAGCAGCGACTCCGCTTCGTCCTCCACGCTCCGCAACACTTTCTCGGCGTGGACCCGCGCGCTCGCCACCGTCACCGCGGCCACCGCCGCCCGCTGCCACAGATCCTGGTAATCGATCTCGGCCACCGACACGTTAAATTTGTTCCGCAGCCGGGTCTTGAGGCTCTCGAGCACGTGTCGCTTCTCCTTGAGAGAGTGCGCGTTCTCGAGCCGCAACTCCAGCGTCAGAACTCCAACCGCGGCCATCGTTCTAGGCGAACACTTCGTTCGCCACCCGCTCGGTCACAAACGCCTCGATGATGTCGCCCTGCTTGATATCCGCGTAATTCTCGAGCGTAATGCCGCATTCCATTCCGCTCTTGACTTCGCTCACGTCGTCCCGGAACCGGCGCAACGACCCGATCTTGCCCGTGTACACCACCACGTTGTCCCGCAGCAGGCGCACCTCGGACTTGCCCGAGATCGATCCGTCCAGCACCTGGCAGCCGGCCACGTTTCCGACCTTGGTAATGCGGAAGGTTTCGCGAACTTCCGCCTTCCCTTTGTAAACTTCCTTGAAGACCGGAGCCAAGAGCCCGCTCATGGCGCGCTTGATCTCGTCTGTCAGGTTGTAAATGATCGTGTGCAGGCGGACGTCCACACCTTCCTGCTCGGCCAGCGCCTCCGCCTTCCGTTCCGGCCGGACGTTGAAGCCGATGATGATCGCATTGGAAGTGGACGCAAGCAGCACGTCCGACTCGTTGATCGCGCCCACACCGGCGTGCAAGATCCGCACCTTTACCTTGTCGTTCGACAGCTTTTGCAGCGTTTCCGACAGCACTTCCGCCGAACCGCCCACGTCCGTCTTGATGATGATCGGCAGTTCCTTGATCTCGCCCGCTTCCATCTGCTTGTGGAGCTGTTCGAGCGTCAGGCGGCTCGACTTGGCCAGCGCCGCTTCCCGCGCCTTCTGGTCGCGGAAATTCACGATCTGCTTGGCCTTCGCCGTGTCCGTCACTACCTGGAAATCGTCGCCCGCTTCGGGCAGCGATTCAAGACCCAGCACCTCCACCGGAGTCGAGGGCTCGGCCTTCCGCACCTGCGTGCCGCGGTCGCTTTGCATCGCGCGCACTTTGCCGAATACCGATCCGCAGATGAAGAAGTCCCCCACGCTGAGCGTGCCGTTGCGTACCAGCACGGTCGCCACCGGACCGCGTCCGCGGTCGAGCTGCGCTTCGATCACCGTGCCCATCGCCGGACGGTTCGGATTGGCTTTCAAATCCTGCATATCGGCCACCAGCAGAATCATCTCGAGCATCAGGTCGAGGTTCTGTTGGGTCTTCGCCGATACCGGAACCATCACCGTGTCGCCGCCCCAGTCTTCGGCCAGCAGCCCGCGGTCGGCAAGCTGCTGCTTGATCCGCTCCGGCTGCGCGTCCGCTTTGTCCACTTTGTTAATCGCCACGACGATCGGCACCTTGGCCGCCTTGGCGTGGTCGATGGCTTCCAGCGTCTGGGGCATCACGCCGTCGTCGGCGGCCACCACCAGAATTACGATGTCGGTAATCTTGGCGCCGCGCGCGCGCATGCGCGTGAACGCTTCGTGGCCGGGGGTATCGATGAACACGATCTTGCGCCCGTTCATCTCCACCTGATAGGCGCCGATATGCTGCGTAATGCCGCCCGCCTCGCGCCCCGCCACGTTCGCTTCGCGGATGGCGTCCAGCAGCGACGTCTTGCCGTGATCCACGTGGCCCATGATAGTCACCACCGGGGCGCGCCGCTGAAGATCCTTCGTTTCTTCCGCGATCTCCACCGCCTGCATGGCCTCTTCTTCGTAGCTCACCGTAGCCGTAGACGCGCCGAAATCGCGCGCCACTTCGGTGGCCAGCTTGGAATCGAGCGTCTGGTTGATGGCCACGAAGATGCCGCGGTCCATCAACTTCTTCATGATCATCGCGGCCTTCACGTCCAGCTTTTCGGAAAGCTCCTTCACCGTGATGCCTTCCGAGATCACGATCTCGCGGCTGATCGGCGGAGGCCCGGCGTCCACATGACGCCGCTGCGGCCGAAGTACTTTCTCCTCGTCCGCCCTCTCGCGCTGCTGCCGCGTCGGACGCTGCCCGGGACGGCCGCCGCGCGGCTGTTCCACCGGCGGCGGCGCGAGCGGCGCTTCCATGCGCCCGCGCGAAGAAGTCGGATGCTGCGGGCGCGGTCCGCCCGGCCGGCTGGGCATCGGCCCGGCCGGCCGCGTTCCCGTCTTCGCCACCATCGGGTGGCCGGGGCGAATCGGACCGCGATAGATCGGCTGTCCCGGAACGGGGGTCGAGGGCGCCGGCTTGGGAATTCCAGGCCGCGGCTGCACGGGCGCCGCCGGCATCATCGGCCGGGGCTGCGACAGCTTGGCTGCCAGATCGGGACGCGGCGGCACCACGGGGCGCGCCGCCGGCTGGCCCGCCAGCGGGCGTGAGCCGCCCGGCGCGCTGGGCCCCGACGAGGGGCGCGGCTCCGGTCGCCGCGGCGGTGCTCCGGGTCGCGGGCCGGGTGCCGGCGCCGACGGACCCGGCCGCGGGCTCTCCGGAGCCAGCGGCTGCCGCGGACCCGATAAAATCTGTCCCGGGCGCGGAGGCGTGGACCCGCTTCCCGGAATCGGCTTCGCCATCGGCGCCGACGGACGTCCCGGCGCGATCACCATGGAAGGGGGCGCCTGTGACGGCGCCGGCGGAGGAGCCTGTGCGGGGGCGCTCGGCTGCACCGGCGGGCTCGGAGGCGGCGGCGTAATCGTCGGCCGCTGCCCGACCAAGGGCGGGTGTACCGGTTTTCCCGCCAGCGGCGGGCGGATCGGCGCATGGTGCGCCGGCCCGGCGGCCGGTGCCGGTCCGGGCTTATCACTTACGGCCGGAGCCTGTGGCTCCTGCGGTTCGGGACCGTGCGGCACCACTTCTGCGGCTTCCTCCGGCTCTTCTTCCCGGGTCGCATGCGCGCTCTCCGGTTCGTGCGATTCTTCGACTTCGTGAGTTCCCGCTCCCGAGTCCGGCTCGTTGTCCGAGTCCGGCACCAGGTCCGGTACGTCCTGCCCGTAAAGGCGCCGCAGCCGGATCGCCACATCTTCATCGATGGAGCTGGAGTGCGTCTTCTTTTCGACGACGCCCAGTTCGGGCAGGCGGTCCAGGATCTCGTGCGCCTTGACCTCCAGCTCCCGAGCTAGCTCGTTAATTCGAATCTTCTTCATAGATAAAGCAATCTGCTTCTTGCGGAGACGCTCCTACCGGCCGTCCTGTTCCTCGGCGCCTTCCCCGGAACCGTCGCCTTCGAGGTCGGCTGCCTCGGACTGTTTGTGAGTGGGGGAACCCGCGTCTCCTATGGTATCAAAGCTTTCCCCGGCTTCCTCTGATTTTGCTTCGGCCTGCTCACTGCCCGGCTCGAACCGCTCTTCCGGACTCTCCGGATCGTACAACGTTCCCGGCGGATACTCGGTTTCCGTCAGTTCGTCCGGCATCCCCGCCGGACCCGGCTCGGTGTCGAGCGAGCCCGTATCGGTCCCCTGCATCTCCGCCAGTTCCTCCGCCGTTGCGTTGAAATCGGCCGCTACCGGCGTGGCTTCCGGCTGCGTCTCCTCCGGGTTCTCGCTCCCCTCGTTCTCCTCGAACTGGCTGTAATAGGCATTCACCGCCGTCTGGATCTGCTCCACATCCTTGGGCCCGATGCCCTGAATGTCCTCCAGCTCTTCCGGTGTCATCCCGCCCAGCTTCTCGATCGTCCCAACCGCCGCCTCGAGCAGCTTTTCCATCACCTTTTCTTCCAGCCCGTAATCGATCAGCACCGAGACCGGCGCGCCCGGCGCCACCAGCGCCGCCATCTGCGATTCCACTTCCTGCCGCTTCTCTTCCTCGCTCTTGATGTCGATTTTCCACCCCAGCAGCTTGGCCGCCAGCCGCACGTTCTGTCCCTTCTTGCCGATGGCGAGCGAAAGCTGGGAATCGTCCACGATCACTTCCATGTGTTTCTCGACCGGGTCGATCACCGTGATGCGGCTCACCTTGGCCGGACTCAGCGCGTGCGTCGCGAATCCCACCGAGTCTTCCGAATATTCGATGATGTCGATCTTCTCGCCGCGCAGTTCCCGAATGATCGACTGCACCCGCATGCCCTTCATGCCCACGCAGGCGCCCACACTGTCCACGTCCCGGTCCCGGCTCTGTACCGCGATCTTGGTGCGCTCGCCCGCTTCCCGGGCGCAGCCGCGGATCGATACCGTCCCGTCGTAGATTTCCGGAACTTCCTGTTCGAACAGCCGCATCACCAGCTCCGGCGCCGCGCGCGATACCAGCACACCCGGACCCTTGCTGCCCTTGTCCACCAGCTTGATCACGCACCGCACCCGATCCCCCACGCTGTAGCTTTCCAGGCGCGATTGTTCCTTCTTCGGCAGCTTGGCCTCGGTCTTCCCCAGGTCCAGAATGTAATCCGGACCCTCCACGCGCTTGATTGTGCAGTTCACCAGTTCGCCCGCGCGTCCCGAATATTCGTTGTATACCGTCTCCCGCTCGGCTTCCCGAACCTTCTGAAAAATCACCTGCTTCGCCGTCTGCGCGGAAATCCGCCCGAGCGCATCGGTGTTCTTCGGAATCCGGATCTCGGAACCGATTTCCGCCGCCGGATCCACCCGACGCGCCTCACCCAGGGTCATTTCGTGGACCGGATCCTCCACCGCCTCCACCGCCTTCTTGACGGCGTACAGACTGATCGCCCCGGTCTTCGGGTCCATGTCCGCGATGTAGTCTTCGTTAGTGCGGTAGTGCTTGCGCGCCGCGATCAGCATGGCGTCCTTGACCGCGTCCAGCACGATCTGCGGATCGATGCCTTTTTCCTTGCTCAGTATCTCGATGGACTGAAAAATCGTTTCCAAAGTGCCCTCTTTGCGTCCAATAGTTTCCCTGGTGTGTGCGTTTCTTCCAGCGCGGCTACCACTCGAATTTCAGGTTCGCCTTGTGCACCTGTTCGAAAGGAAATCGCAGCATCCGGCCCGGCTCGACCTCGAGCGCCACTGCGCCGTCTTCCAGTCCCGCCAGTGTGCCTTCCCACGTGCGGCGGCCTTCCAGATCGCCGCGCAGCGTGATTTTGGCCTTCTTTCCCCGAAACCGTTCGAAATCCCGCGGCTTGAGAAGCTTCCGTTCCACCCCGGGGGAGCTCACTTCGAGAGTGTAGCGACCTCCGGGGAGTACGTCCTCCACATCTAAAATGGTCCCCACCTGCTGTGAAACAAGCTCGCAATCGGCGTGTGAAACCCCGTCCGGCTTGTCGATCGAGATGCGCACGAAGCGCTGATTCCCCCCGCCCTTCACTTCCACCTCGACCACTTCCAAGCCTTCGGACTCAGCCACGCGCTGAGCGATCTCTTCGATTTTGGACGCTGCCGCTTCCCGCATCGTTCCGTGTGAAAACCAACAAAAAAGTGGGCTTTCGCCCACTGGTTGGCTCCGACATCCAACCCCATTGTAGCGCGGCCTCGAAAAATGCGAAAGTGCTAATCCCGGTCCTTCAGCCGCCCGGCCCCGGCTGGCTGCGTATGGGCACGGAGGGACATGGCACGCTTCCCGGGCGCGTTCGTGAAACCACCGGATCTCGCGGCTCCCGCTGCGAAAATGGAGGCGGCTGACCCGGATGTTCTCACTTCCGGATCAGTGCTTTATTGCTCAACGAACAGGCGCTCGTGCAGTCCGATTCCCGCAGCCAGGCATAGTCGCGTTCAGGAGCCGCCAATCGGATGAGTATGCGGCACTTGTCCCGAGCGGTCAGGACGAAGGAATCGGTCGGGTGCCCTTCGCCATCAGGATCCACTTCGACCTCGCCGTCGCCTTCCGGTTTGACGGCTTTGGCGGGGCCCGCCTCAGCGCGTGCGCAGACACCCGCGATCGAGATCGTGGCCTCGAATTCGCCCGCGTCGCGCTTGCGCAACTCCAGGCTTTGACGACGGCCGTTTTCCTCGCGTGTGAAGCGCAAGACGTCCGAAGCCGCCGTGCCCGGGGTGCTTTGCGCCTGCTGGGCGGGAGAGGCTGCGGACGCTGAGCCGGCTGGCGCCTGCCCGGCTGCCGGCGCTTCAGGAGCCGGGCTGCTTCGCGCCTGCCCGGCGGAAGGTGCGTCGGGGGTAGAGGTGCATCCCGCCATCACGGTGAAGGCGGCCAGGGCAACAAGTTTCACCACAATCTGTTTGATCATAACAGCCTGTATTTTCCACCCGGGTGCGCAGGCTAGCCACGCGGGCTGAGAGCTTTCGGTTAACGTGTCGCGGTGAAGGCACCGCCATCCTCCGACACCTGCAGGATTGGTAGGTCGTAAAGGTTGGGACTTGGCTTGTAGCCCTTTGGCACCCGGTATGTCTGAATGTAGGACTCCTTGAATGCCGTGTATCTGACTTGGTCGCTCTGATTGCCGCCGAGAAGAACGATCCGGTTCTTGGCCGTTTTCCCAACTACGAAGCCCACGTGGCCCTTGCCGTTCTTAGTCGGGTCTATCTTGCCCCAGTCGATGAATGCCACGGATCCCACTGCCGGTTTTGGCAATCCGTCACCCCACTTTTTCCAGTCGTGGGTCCACGCCGAACCCGCTCCTTCAAACCCGGACTGCGTCAGGACCCAGTTCACGAAACTGGCACACCAGGGGTTCTCATCGGTCGTAGCTCCGCCGGTGGTCGCATGGTACTCGATGATCCGTTCGTTGTGCTTCTTACCGGCCACCTCCGTTTGTCCCAATTCCTTTTCGGCGATCGAGATCCACTCGGGTTGCGGCGAGCGGGCGCTGGGAAGCAGTGTCAACGGACTGAAGACCTTGAGTCCATTGAACGCGTTCAGCCAGGGTGGCTTGCCGTCGCCGGGATGCGCTGCCTTCATTACCGATTCAGCCGTTGATTTGTCCGTGCTCGACACGCCTTGGACGGCCTCCCGCAGCTTTTGCAGGGTGCGCCCTTCGGGTTCCACGAGCCCGTCGGAGTGTCCCATAAACGTGCGCTGAAAGGCGTGGACCGCCTTAACAGTGCTGGACTTTCCAGCAATCCGGGATATCTCGCCATCAATCCCCTTGGGATTGAATTCCTTTCTGCCGCTTTTCTGGGAGACGTACTCCAGCAGGAGTTGAACCGTCTCGACGTCGTCATGGACGTTCTTCGCGCCTTTGGCCCAGTCGCCCACCGGGGCGCTGATGGTGAATCCGTTCCAAAAGTTTTTACCCACCTTCATGAGGCGGTCCAAGTGATCTTTCACGGGCATGTTCAACCTCCTTCCTGTCGCTGTAGTCAGGTGGGGCGACGCACGAATCGTCGCTCCCACCGACCGGCCGAGAGCCTCGTTGAGGACCCCGGCCCTGCAATCTACAGCATAGTGACTTCGGGCGTCCGGACGTGGCATCAAAACCCGTCACTCTCTGCTTGGCGGCCGCAAGTGACGTACTATCGATAACGGATATCGACGACCTGCCGGATGTAAAACGGGGCCACCCGGTGCCGGAACTCTCCGCCCGTGCCCGCCAGCGCCCCGTGCACCATCGCGCGGAATTCGCCCGGGGTGAACGACCGCCGCACCGACGTTACCCCGTCCACCACGTTCAGCCGCGAAATGAACGGCGCCACAAAAGCGCGGAACAGCGCCAGCGGAAGGGGATGCCTCACCAGGTCCAGGATCACAAACCTCCGGCAGTAGCGACCCACGTTCCTGATCAGCCCCGCGAAATCGGCCTCCGTTAGATGATGCCCCGTGTGCATCGAATAGGCGACGTCGGCCTTCGGCAGCGGATCGCGCACCGCATCCGCCTGAACAATCGGGAACGGCCCGCACGGCGGCAGCGGCTGCAAATCCACTCCCACCGCTTCCACCCCCAGCCGCCGCTGCACATCCCGCAAAACCGTACCGTTGGCGCATCCGATATCGAGAATCCGCCGCACCGGCAGGCGGTCGCCCTGAATCGCCCGCACGATGCACCGCGTATCGCCGAGACAGCGGTGGATGCGCGCCAGGTCCCGGTACGCCAGCTCCGCTACCTTCCGCGGAACGTTCCCCCCATCCAGCAGTTCTTCCACGCTCTCCCTCACCATCTGCTGAATTATAGCCATCGCCGGCCCTTCCCGAATGCGCTGACCGGAACAATACGGGATAGACCCGTCGCGAGATAACAAATAACAAATGTCTTGACGGAATACATCGGCTTGCGATATAGTTACTCGCAATGTAGCTAGAGCCGGTATATCCGGCCGGAGGGAATCCAACGTGTCCGATGCGCAATCCCCGCTCACCGCGGCCATGTTTCACGTCCTGCTCGCTTTGGCGGACGGTGAAAAACACGGTTACGCCATTCTCAAGGAGGTGGCCTCCCAGACCGAAGGCGAAGTCCAGCTCAGCACCGGAACGCTCTACGGCATTATCAAACGCCTCCTCAACGACGGCCTCATCGTGGAGCTCACCACACGCCCCGCGGCCGAGGACGACGACTCCCGCCGACGCTACTACCAGTTGACCGCCGAAGGCCGCGCCGTCGCGGTGAGCGAAGCGCAGCGCCTCGAAAAGCTGCTGGCCCGGGCGCGCTCCAAGCGGCTGATCAAGGCCTTCCGGCCGGTCTGAGGAGAATGCCATGACTCCCCGCAAGCAACCACTGTCCGACCGCGTCTACGCCGCTCTCCTGCGCATCCTGCCGTTCGATTTCCAGCGCGATTTCGGCAGTGACATGGAAGAGACCTTCCGCGCCCAGCGCAGCGATACCGAGCGCTCCGGCGGCACGCTCGGGCTCATGCGAATGTGGTGGACCACCGTGGCCGACATCTTCCGCATGGCGCCGCGGGAGCACTTCGGCGTCTTCGCACGCGACGCCCGCTATGCCCTGCGCATGATGCGCCGCAACCCGGGCTTCACGGCGGCCGCCGTCCTCATACTCGGACTCGCCATCGGCGTCAACTCTTCCATCTTTACCGCCATCAGCGCCGTTCTGTTGTCAGCCTCTGCCGTATTCCCGGGGCGACCGGCTGGTGGTTCTGCGGCAGCCCGCGGCGAAGGCGGGTCTCGAGAACCTGAATTTCTCTCCCAAAGAGATCGCCGACTACCGACGCAAGGCACACACCCTCGCCGGCCTGGTCGAATATCACGGCATGGCTTTCACGCTGTTTGCCGGAGAGGATGCCGTTCGCGTCCGCACCGGCGTGGTCTCGGCCGGATTCTTCGATTTCTTCGGCATCCGGCCGCTGCTCGGCCGCACCTTCGTCGAAGAGGACGACCGCCCGGGCGCACCCGCCGTCCTGGTTTTGAGCTACGAGTTCTGGCGCAGCCACGAACGCGCCGACCCCAACATCGTCGGCCGCGTTTACAAGATGAACGACCGGCCGCATACCGTGATCGGCGTGCTCCCGCCCATCCCGCAATACCCGGATGAGAACGATGTTTATATGACCACGACATCGTGCCCCACCCGCTCCAGCCCGCGCATGGTCGAGGACCGCACCGCCCGCATGATGAATGTCTTCGCGCGCCTCAAACCGGACGCCGATCTCGAACTGTGTCGGCGCGATATGGCGGGACTCGCCCGCCAGTTTCAACAGGACGATCCGCGCTCATATCCGGCCGAACTCGGCTACAGCGCCACTGCCAGCCTGCTGAGGGACGACCTGACGAAACGCGCCCGCGGTCTGTTCCTCGTGCTCGCCGGCGCCGCCGGATTCGTGCTGCTGATCGCATGCGCCAACGTCGCCAACCTGATCCTCGCCCGCATGTCGCGCCGCGAGTCGGAACTGGCGATCCGCACCGCGGTCGGCGCCGGCGGCGGCCGCCTTCTCCGCCAGTTGCTCACCGAGAGCCTCATCATGGGACTGCTGGCGGCAGGCATCGGGATTCTCTTCGCCTACGGCAGCGTGCGCCTGCTCACCCTTTTCGCCGGCGAGTTTACGCCCCGCGCGCGCGAGATCGCCGTCAACGGATGGGTGCTCGGCTTTGCCGCCCTGTGCGCTACCGGCACCAGCGTTCTGTTCGGGTCCGTGGCCGCCCTCTACTCTCGCCGCGATCTGGCGGGCGGCCTCAAGGAGAACAGCCGCGCCGGCGTCCGCCGCGATCTGCTGCGCAGCGCGCTCATCGCCGCCCAGGTTGCGTTTTCGTTTATTCTGCTGGTGGGCGCGGGCCTGATGCTGCGCAGCTTCGTCCGCCTGGCCAACGTGCAGACCGGATTCGCCACCGACCGCGTGCTGGCCGTGGGCCTGATGCCCAACTGGTCGCGGCTGCGCGAGCCCGAACAGTTCCGCAGTCTGGATCGGCGCCTCCTGCAGAAGCTCGAAGCGCAGCCCGGCGTGGTCTCGGCATCCATCTCCTCGGGCTTTCCGCTCAATCCCAACCTGGTGCGGGCAGATTTCCCCGCCCAGCGGATGCAGGTTCAGGGCGAAGCGGGAGCCGCCGCGGACCAGTTGCCCATCAAGCTGTCGAGGGCCGTCAGCCCCGCCTATCTGCGCACGCTCGGAATTCCCGTGCTTGCCGGCCGCGGCATCCTCGAGTCGGACCAGGCGGATTCGCCCCTGGTCGCCCTCATCACGCGAGGCGCCGCCTTGAAACGCTGGGGCTCCCGGGATCCCCTCGGCCGGCGCATCTCGTTCGACGGCGAACACTGGATGGAGATCGTCGGCGTGGTGGCGGATACCCGCGAATTCGGCCCCGCCCGGGAAGCCCCCTCGCAGGTCTACGTTCCGCTTGCCCAGGAGCCGCGTCCCGGCGCAATCCTGGTCCGCGCGCAGGGCGACCCCGCCGCCATTTCCGGCATGGTGCGCCGCGCCATCCGCGAGGTCGATCCCGAAATGGCCTTCACCTGGTTCGAATCGCTGGAACAGGCCCGCGCCGATGCCATTGCGTCCCCGCGAACGCTCACGCAGATGTTCTCGCTCTTCGCGGGACTGGCACTGCTCATCGCCATTGCCGGAATCGGCTCCATGCTGGCCCTCTGGGTCCGCCAGCGGACCCGCGAGATCGGCATTCGCATGGCCATGGGCGCGGCGCCTTCCGCCATTCTCGCGGGCTTCCTCAAGCAGGGCATGTTACTCACCGCAACCGGCCTCGTCATCGGAGCAGTCGCCGCCTCCAGCCTCACCGGCATTCTCCGCGCCATGCTCTTCGAGGTCGAACCGACCGATGTGCCCACGTTCCTGGTGGTAGCGGCCCTGCTCCTCGCCGCCGCGCTCGTGGCCTGCTGGATTCCGGCGCGCCGCGCGTCCCGCATCGATCCGCAAACCGCCCTTCGCTGCGAATAAATCCCGCTACGGCAGCCGGATTTCCAGCGTCACCGGGAGTTCTTTCCTGTCCCGGTCGCGTACGACCATCTTTCCCGTCGAGACCGGCGTCACCCGCATTACGCGGCCGTCGATCTCGACCACCAGAAATTGACGCTGCGGCGCGAATCCTTCAATGTGGGCGCGCGCCATATTGTTCGTGACGTTGCCGGTCCGCAATTCTCCGCCCGAGCCGCTCACGAGATAGCGGATATGCCCGGTGGCGTCGCTGTCCTCGCTGTACTGGTAGTTGTGCTCGTGCCCGGTGAATACCACCTTCACGCCGTCCTTTTGGAATAGCTCCACCCAGTGGCGTAGCATCGAGTAACTGGCGCCGTGTCCCGGCCCGGCGTTGAACGGCGGGTGGTGGAAATAGGGAATCTTCCACGGCGCGCGCGATTCGGAAAGCACCCTCGCCAGCCATTTGGACTGGTCGCCATCCGGACTGAACGCCGGGGCCGTGTGGCCGCCCGTGGTGTTCTCCGTGCTGTCCAGCGCGAAGAAGTCCGCCAGGCCCCCGAAGCCGAATCGATACCACCGCGCCGGCTGGTTGCCGGGAAAGAAAAAATTATCCAGGTAAACCGTAAGATCGCCGCGGCTCTCTGTCGCGTTGCCGTCGTGATTGCCGAGCGAGGGATAGAACGGAATCTGCCGCAGCAGCTCTTTGTACGGCGAGAAGAACTTGCTCTCCCAATCGCGGTCCTGGTCCCCCGACCCGCGAACCACGTACCCGAGGTTCAATCCCGCGTAAATGTTGTCCCCCATAGTGATGACGAAGCGCGGCGGATCGGGCCCTTGCGAACGTCTTTGAAATTCCTTCCACATCGCCTCCGCGATGCCCTCCTGCCCCCGGTCGCCCGTCCCGTAATCCCCAATCGCGAAAAAGGTCAGCCGGGTGGCGCTCGCCGGATACGTGCGCACCGTTCCCGACCCCGTCTGTTTGCCGTCGATCGTCACCTCGTACGGATAACTGGTGTCCGGACTGAGGCCGCTCACTTCGATCCAGCTCTTGTCCGTCGTGAGACTCTGGTTGCCGAACCGGACCCGCGTCTCCCCCAGTGAGGCGGCATCCCTGCCGATCGTGTTCGAGTCCTTGCCCGTGGTGTTACCCCAGGCGAGAATCACCGAGGCGGCGGTAATCTGTCCGACATAGGTGTAGACCGTCTGCGCGGATGCGGCAATTCCGGCGGCGAGTAGCAGCGCGGCCGCGCGACACGCCGTCACCATGTCCGGTCGATACCTACCACTTCGTTTCCGCGCAGATAAACGATCGTCGATTTCGACGGCTCTCCCGACCGCAGTTCCGCCGCCAGGTACGCCGCCGTGGAACGCGGAACCTCCGGTCCCGAAGCGCCCGGGATCGCGATCCGCCGCGAGGTGTCGTTGTCGAATTGAGACCACGTTATTGAGTATGGACGCGCCGCGCGGAAGCCGTATTTCACGGCGAGGTCCTCACACTCCAGTCTGCCATCGCGAACGGCGAAATGATCGAGCGGCAGAACTTTTTGGAGAAACGCCTTGCCGATCCGGCTCCTGCGCTCCACCAGGCACTTCACTACCCAGTCCACCGCCCGCGGGTCCGAGTATCTGCCGGTCTCGACCAGTGCGCGAATCGCGGGCTCGTCGAACGCCAGAACCTTCTTGGCGGCCCAGTAGAGATCGGCCGGCGTGCGCTGGTCGAACGCCGGGTTCGGATAGTTGTTCCGCCAGTGTTCAGGATCGAACGTCTCGTAATCCAGGTGCCCGGCCTCGGGGATGTGCGGGTAGTTCGCGCGCATCCACTCGGGAACGTACAGCCCCAGCGAAATGAACTGCCACGCGGCCGGTTTGAATTCGTACAGGTAGACGTGCCCGGCGCGCGGACTCTTGGCTTCGAAGCTGTCGCTCCCCAGGATCGCGCCGAAATCGATCAGGTGGTGCCGCACGAAACGCACTCCGTTCTCCTCCACGACCGTATCCAGCGTGTTGATCGATTTCGAGTCGGTGTGATTCAGCCAGGCCGCGAAAACGTACAGCCCTCGCAGGTCGCGGCGTTCCTGGTGCTCCACCACATCGTTCGGGTCGTCGCTGCGCACGCCGTAATACCGGAAGGGCCCGATAATGTCGCCGGACAGGTAAAGGCTGGCCAGTGCCCGGTAGGTCCCCTCCGCGTCCCGCGGCACTTTCTGCAGCACGTCGTCGATATCGTATTCACGCATCCCCCGTTCCCGTCCCGTCGCGTCGCGGATTTTGGCGTCCGCGCCCGTAGCGAGTTGCGAGCGCTTGAAATGAACGATGTAATTCTCCGGGACGTTGTAGCCGAGAGCGTAGAAAAACTTGCTGCCGATGACGTCCGCCGCGCTGGCCATTTCCGGATTGCTCTTCGGGTCGAACTTGAGCAGATAGCGGCGGCCCTCCGCATCCTTGATCGAAAGGCCCGGCGTGACCCCTTCGTTCTTGCCGGAAAGCACCGTCCAGCGACCCGCCGTAGAGGGCGGATGCGAATTGCCCGGACCCCGCACCAGTTCTTCTATGCTCATGGGCCGTATTCCCATCCGGTTCGTAAACCAGGAACTGTCGGGCACCTCGCCCAGCGTGTTCACAGCCTGCGCCGGATCGGGCGAGTCCTTGTCGTTCCGGTACGGCTCGAAAAAGGTGTTCTGGAAATAATCGAAGTATTCGTTGATGTTGCGCGTCTTCAGCTTCATCACGGGAAGCGGAGGCGGATCCCGCCACAGCGGATCGTCGGGATAGAACTTCGGCAGGGCGGGCGCGGCCACCAACATCGCGATCGCCGCCAGCCATGCCGCGCCTCGCATCAGAAGACGTTGTCGAACTTGAGCCATAAATGAAAACCTTCCCGGCTGAATCCGGTGTCGATGCGCAGAAACACGTCGTTTCGAATATTGAAACGGAACCCGAAGCCGAAGTCCTTTTCGAGTTCGCGAAAGTTGATCAGGTTCCATCTCGGAAATACTTTGCCCGCGTCCATGAAAAGCGCCATATCGAGCCCGCTGAAAATTTCCCAGCGGTACTCGCCTTGCAGCAGCGCGGAATTATTATCGTAGAAGCGATACGGCCGGAACCCGCGCAGATCGTCGGAGCCGCCCAGCGTGGGTTGCAGGTAGAACGGCACCAGGTTGCCGCTGTGCGGATCGCTGGCCTGCACCCGCCCGCGCAATGCGATCACCCGGCGTTGGTTGAAAAACGGGATGTACTGATGGACCTCCAGGTTCAGGCGCGAAAAGGCGTACCGGCCCAGGTCCACGTCCGAAAACGAGGTGAACCGCGCCTGGTAATAACCGCCGCTGCGCGGCCCGCCCGGGTTGTCCCGCCAGTCGAACTCGATCAGTCCGCCCCCTTCCAGAAAGTTGGTCTGGTGCACCAGCCCCGGCGTCGTACTCTCCGTAAAAATGCGGTCCGTCGAAATGAAGCGCTCGTCCCGCCCGGGGCCGACGTTCACCTGTAGATACCGCCCGATGCCGCCCAGCCGCAAGCCGCGGAACGGCTGCACCCCCGCCTGGGCCTGGTACGACGTGTCTTCGAGCAAAAAATCGCTGCGGCCGCTCTTCTTGGAGTCCGCGCCGGGCCCGTAATAGTCGATCCGCGGGTATCGCCGGTGCACGCCGTGAAGATTGAAGAACAGGTGCTCGTCCGCAAGACGCGGCACGTCCAGCTCCGCTTCCATCAAATAAAACTGGCTGATCGAAGCGCGCATGGATGCCCGGAACCGGATCTGATCGTTTCCAAAACTGCGACGGTAAAATTCAGGCCCAAGCGCAAATCCGGATCCCGTCGTCAACCCGCCGAGCCTGACGCGAAAGCCCGCCACGCCCTGCGTGAAGCGTTCCACAATCCGCTTCTGTTTGATGAAATTCAGGACCCGTTCGGCGGTAGGGCTCTCCGCGGGTTCCAGCACCGCCGCCTTCTGCGCCCGCTGCCATTCGATCAGCCCGGCGCGCGTGGCGGGCGCCATCCGGTCGGCGGCGGCGGGTGCGGGCGGAGTTTGTGCGTAGACACACGCGCTTCCCAACGAGACGCAGATCGCAAGGCACGTAAAAATAAACGCTCGTTGGCGCACTGCCCAAAATCGAGCAACGCATCTTCCACGCATACGCATAAATGTTCGCTCTGACCCAGTGGTTCCACGGCTGCAACACGGAGGTGGAGGTTTAATTATGAATACTGATCAATTTGAAGGCCAGTGGAAACAGTTCAAAGGCAAGATGCGCGAGAAGTGGGGCAAGCTGACTGACGACGACTGGGACCAGGTTGCCGGTAAGAAAGACCAGTTCCTCGGTAAACTGCAGGAGCGCTACGGCTACTCTCGCGAAGAGGCCGAAAACCAGTACAACGATTGGGAACGCAACAATCGCTCCACCCGCGTGGCCTGATCTCCAAGGGGGCGGACGCTCGTTCCGCCCCTATTTTCTACCTTCCCCATCTGGAACCTGCCCGCGATTCGTGTTGTAATCAATATCACCGGAGACCGGAATTTGCAGCGGCAGCACCCCGAGCCGGGCGCGCCGTCATGGTAAAGGAGCATGTCATGTTGGGACGGTTGTTGGTGATTGGGATCTTGGCCCTGACCTGCACCTTCGCCCAGGAAGAGGGCGGCGGTGGGGGTGGTGGTGGCGGCGGCGGCCGCGGTGGCGGCGGCGGCGACATGGGTGGTGGGGGTGGCGGCATGTCGGCTAGGAAGTTGTCCAAGCTCGAACTGTTCGCCGACAAGCTGAAGCTTAACAACAAAGAGCAGGGCCCCGAGATCGAAAAGATCCTGACCGACGCGGTGCAGGAAGCTGCGCCGGTCAGAACTCAGCTCGAACGAGGCCGCGCCGCGCTCACCGAATCGCTCATCAATAAGAAGGGCGACGACGAGTTCAAGAAGCTCGAGGAAGCCTACACCGGTCTGGTCGTGCAGGTGACGGCTATCGAGGCCAAAGCCTTCGCGCAGATACTCGCCCTCCTCAAAGACAATCAGAAGGGCAAAGCCGGGCAGGCTTTCGAGTATCTGGACAGCTACTTCGACGAAGCGCAGTCTGCGGGTGGACGCGGCGGCGCGCCTCGCGGCGGAAGAGGGGGGCGGTAACCGATGATCCGTAACATCCTCCTGGTAGCAATGTTGGTATCGGGCGTCGCCTTCGCCCAGCGCGGCGGTGGCCGTGGCGGCGGCAACATGGGCGCCAGCATGCCGATGAGCATGATGTCGCAAAGCCGCATCGATCGCCTGGCTACTATGCTGGACCTCAACAAGGACCAGAAAAAAGAAATCAAGTCCATGATGGACGAATCGCAGAAAGAAGCGAATCCCTTGAAGGACCAGTTATCCAAGAGCAGGCTTGCCATAGGCGAAGCCGTCCATGCGGGCAAAACGGGGCCCGAGCTCGACACCGTGCTGAAAGCCAACGCGGACATCGAAACGCAGTTGGCCGCCATCGAAGCGAGAGCTTTTGCAAAGATGTTCGGGACGCTCGAAAAGGAACAGCAGGCCAAAATCGGCCCGGCATTCCTGATGATGAAGGGAGTTTTCGCCGGCCGGAACTGGAACAATCCGGAGTAGCCTGCAACACGGGAAAGCGAACGTCGGCCGCCCCCGCGGTGAGGGCGGCCCTTTCTGTTTCTGGGCTTCGAACCCGCGGCCACTCCTAATCGCGCTTGGTGAGCTTGTCTTTATAGAGGTTGAAAACCCGCTTGAAATCGAGCTGCACGGCCATTTTTACCGGAGTCGCCTGGGGAGCCACGCGGCGGTCGAGCGGGATCGTCGAACCGTAAAACCTACCCCAGGCCGCCTGCACGTCCAGGTAGCGGGTTTCCGTTTTGGTGACGAAATCCGGGTCCAGCAGGTACGCGGCGGCGAGCGAATCCCACAGGTATGCCGTGCCGTTGGGGTTCTGGAGGAATGCCGGGTAGCGGTTGCCCAGGTCTTCGCGGTACAGGTCCGTGATGGGAGTGCCGGCGCCCGCCACCTCGTCGAAATGCGCCTTATCGAGCGGCGCCGTGTTGCAGATGTCCAACGCGAACATGACCTTCTGCGGGATGCGCGAGCGCAGTACGATGCGCGCCGCCTCCGCGTCGAACCAGAAGTTGAACTCGGCGGCTGCGGAGGCGTTGCCGGCTACATGGAAATTCCCGCCCATGAAAATCAAGCGCTTGATTTTGGTCTCGAGTTCGGGCTTCATCCGCAGCGCGAGGGCCAGGTTGGTCATCGGCCCCAGCGCCAGAACAGTGACCTCTCCGGGATGGCGTTCGATCTGCGCGATCAGGAACTCCACGCCGCCGCGCCGCGCTTTCCGGCCCGACAGTTTCGAGCCCGGTGCCGGCTTCACCACTGCGGGGTCCTGCGCGAATGCACCCGTGTATTGCAGCTTCGCCCAGCGCCTGTCTTCCTCCCGCGCCATCGCCGCCGTATGCACCAGCGGCCCTTCCGCGCCCGCGTACACCGGAACCTGCGCCTGTTTGAGCAGGTCCAGGATGTGCAGCGTGTATTCGGCGCCCTGGGCCGTCCACACGTTGCCGGGCACCAGCGTAATTCCGGCCACCGCAATCTGCGACGGGCTGCGCAGCAGCATCACCAGCGCCGCGCCATCGTCGCCGAACATTCCGGAGTCGGTGTCGATCACGACCGTTTCGCGCCCCGCGCCCCACAAAATCGGCGCCAGCAGCAGTCCTGTGATCGTCCGGCGCATCGTCCTATTGCCCCCGCATCTGCGCCGTCGCCTCCGGGGCGAGTTTGCTCAGAATCCGGTCCTTGATCCAGTGCTCGTCCCACCACTCCCGCGGATTCACCTGCACTCCATGCAGTTGCATGCTGAAATGCACGTGCACGCCTCCGGCAAGTCCCGTCTGCCCGGCGATGCCCATCTTCTGGCCCTTGGTCACGGTATCGCCCGGCTTCACGTCGATCTCCCGCAGGTGTCCGTAGATCGATTGCAGCGCGTACCCGTGATCCACCACGATGCAATTCCCGTAAATGCCCAGGTCTCCGGCGAACACCACGCGGCCGTCGTTGGCGGCGTTCACAGGCGCGTTTTGCACGTCGGACAGGTCGAACCCCAGGTGCGTCTGCTGGTCCACTTTTTTGCCGTGATAAATGTAATTGCGGGTATCGGCGAAGTTGGCCTCCTCCTGTCCGTAATGCACGAAAGGTCCGCTCCAGAGGATCTTCTCTTCCGTCTTGAACCGAAGATCCGCCAGTTGTTGGTTGTTCTTCTTCCGCATTTCGCCGTTGATCTTCAGAAAGCGCGAAAGCAGGTCCGGCCCCACAACCTGTCCGGTTGGATCGACCGACGTGACCAGTTTCTCCATCAAGGCATCGTCGATCGCGAAATCGCGCACGCGGAATTTAGCGGGAAACAGCTTGAACCAGAATTTCGCCTTCGCCTCGGTTCCTGCTGCGTTGCGCGCGTAGACTTCCGGCGAGATGTCGGCGGCGAGGTCCCAGGGGTAGGCGAACATGGCGAACCGCTGCTCCGGCCCCTTGCCCGGCATTGCGAAGCTGCGAAACGTGTAGTTGCCCACGCGGACGCCCGCTTCGTTCCAGGATCCGCTCACGGTGAACGTCACCAGTTCCATGCCGCCCTGGTTCACGTAATGTTGCAGATCGTCCGCGATGACCCGCGGCGGAGCCAGCACCACGTTCACATCGGCGGCGGTCGAATCGGTGCGGCCGCGAAGGTCGTTCGAAACCGCTTCCACCACCAGCCGCGCCTTGCCCTCCTTGAGGTCCGGCACTTTGTTCTTGCCCGCTTCGAAGGTCACGGTCTTGGGCGGCTCATGGCGCTTCCACCACAGCCGCGTGGCCGGCGCCGATACTTCGAACAGCGGATGGCGCGCGCCGTTCTGCTCGAGCCAGGCCGACACGTGGCGCACCCCGTGCGGATTCGTCAGCTTCACCGAAACCGGCGTGCTCACTCCCACCGCGGTTACGGCCGGATCGATAGCCACGGCAGTTCCGCCCGACATCACAAATAGCGCGATCGCCCCAACGATCGCGAGCCCTGCAATCACGAAAAGCGCTTTCACATTTTCACCCAGGAATCGAGCCAGTCAATTACGGTGCGGTACCACAAGACGCTGTTCTGCGGCTTCAGCACCCAGTGCCCCTCGTCGGGAAACAACAGGAGCTTCGACGGTACCTTCTGCATTTGCAAGGCCGTGAACAGTTGCAGGCCCTGCGTGTAAGGCACGCGGAAGTCCTGCTCGCCGTGAATCACCAGCGTCGGCGTGCGGAACTCTTTCACGTATTGGCTCGGAGACCACTTTTCGTAGACCTCCGGCTTTTCCCACGGCGGCCCGCCGAATTCCCACAGCGGGAACCACAATTCCTCGGTCGCCCCGAACATGCTGGGCAGGTCGTACACGCCGTCATGCGTCACCATCGCTTTGAACCGTTGCGTGTGACCCAGCAGCCAGTCGATCATGTACCCGCCGTATGAGGCCCCGGCCGCCGTCAGCTTGGAGGAGTCCGCGTAAGGCAGGTTGGAAACCACGTAGTCCGTCACGGCCATGATGTCTTCAAAAGCGTGACCGCCCCAGTCGGAATTGATCTCGTCGGTGAGCTTCTGCCCGTATCCGATGGATCCCCGCGGGTTCGGCATCACCACCACGTAACCCGCCGCGGCGAAGACCTGCTGGTTCCAGCGGTAGCTCCAGGCATGTCCCCAGGCGCCTTGCGGGCCGCCGTGGATCATCATCATCACCGGATACTTTTTGCCGGGCTCGAAGCCGTAAGGTTTTACCAGGAAGGAATGAATGCGGGTGTTATCCGGAGAGGTGACCCAGAACTCCTCGAGCGGCATCGTCTGGTGGGCATTCAGCACCCCATCGTTGAGATGCGTGAGCGCCACCGGAGCGCCCCCGGTCGAAGCCGCGCGGTAGATCTCGTTCGGCGACGCGCCGGTCATCTGCATGTAGACCATCGTCTTGCCGTCGCGCGTCAGTTGCATGTCGTCGAGTTCGTTGTCGCCGCCCGCCACCGCGTGCACCGCCCCGCCGTTTACCGAGATCAGGCTGATCCCCTGCCGCCCGCGATCGCCCGTGGTGAAAAAGAGATTCGCCGAGTCCGGAGACCAGGTGAAGCTGTTTACCTGCCGGTCCATCGATGCGGTGACGGGCGTCACCTTTCCGGTGGCCCGCTCCAGCACCATCAGTTCCCAGCGGTCGCTCTCGTACCCGGCCCGTTTCTGCGAGCGCCACGCCAGGTACCTGCCGTCCGGCGAGTACTTCGGACCGGAGTCCGCGCCCGGGTTGAACGTGATCTTGCGAGTCTCGCCGCCGTTGACCGGCACCACGAACAGGTCCGAATCGGTGCTGGCGGCGGGCACCGTGTTGGTGTTCACGGAGTAGCAGACCTCCTGTCCGTCCGGCGCAATGTCGTAATCGTCCGGCCCGCCGAGCGAAAACGGCGGAACGTCGCGGTTGCCCGGCGTCAGGTCCTTCGCCGCTCCGCCCGTCACCGGAATAACCAGCAGGTGCACCCGCCGCTTCGATTGCCATTGTGTCCAGTGGCGGTAGAGCAGCTCTGTGTAGATGCGTGCGTGCACCTTGCTGTTCCGGTCGGCCTCGAGGTTCCTGCGATTGCAGCCATCGTCGGCGCCACATTCCGGGTAGACTTCGCTGGTGAAGAGAAGGTTTTTGCCGTCGGGCGAGAACATCACCCCGTCGGCCTCGGTAGAAAGAAACGTGACCTGCTTCGCGTTGCTCCCGTCCGGATCCATCATCCAGATTTGCGATGTGCCGCTGCGGTCGGAAACGTAAGCGATGCGCTTCGCGTCCGGGGCCCAGCGGGCGCGGCTGTTGGACTCGCCGTCGCGCGTGATCTGCCGCGGCGTGCCCCCTGCGATGGGCACCGTCCAGATCTGCTGCGGTTTCTTGTTGGCGGCTACGTCCACGCTTTGCACCGTGAACGAGACCAGGTTGCCGTCCGGCGAGATCTGCGGATCGCCGATGCGCTTCAATTCCATGAGGGCGTTGACGTCGAACGGACGCTTCTGGGCCAGCACGAGGGCGGCGGAAGCGAGCAATAAGAAAATCCGGCGTCGCATATTGACGATTGTATCCAACCGCCGCCGCGCTCCCGCCAAAAACCCCGCCGCCGCACCTGAAAATGGCCGCCGCCCCGGCAGGCGGCTACGTCGCCCAGCTCGACGAACCGCGCAAGCGGCAGATCGAAACCCTGCATGCAATGATCCGGAAAGCCGCGCCCGGCCTGAAGCCCGCCATCGTGTCCGGGATGATCGGTTACGGCACCTGCCACTACAAGTACGCCAGCGGCAGGGAGGGCGAGGCGCCTGTCATCGCGCTGGCCAGCCAGAAGCAGTACATTTCCCTCTACGTCTGCGCCACCAACGGCGACCGCCACGTCGCGGAGCAATTCAAGAGCGCGCTCCCCAAGGCCTCCATCGGCAAGAGTTGCATCCGGTTCAAGAAGCTGGAGGATGTGGATCTCGCGGTCCTGCGACAGATCGTCGGCATCGGCGCGCGCTGGAAAGGCACCGAGTAGACGGAGTCAGCCGGTCTTTGCGGAAACAGGTGCTCCTGTCGGGCACCATTCAGCGGTCCAGCCGCACCGGCACCCCGAACACTTCGTCCAGCGGCGCGGCGCGCCCAGTTCGCCGGGTTCTGCGAACAGCCTGATCCTCGCTCGCGGCGTGAGTTAAGATTTTGCGCTTGCGCCGGACTTCCTTCGGATCCGCTTCAATGGCCGAGTCTGGTCAATGGAATCTTGCCGTATAACTGAGCCCCTTTTTCGCTTACTTGCTTCGGCTGAACTCTCATAAAGGGCACAGGAAGGGGTGGAAAATCCAAGCGGACTTAAGCGGACTACACTGTTCTGAATGAACTCACGGAAGAAGGGCCAACAATTCAAGATCGCATTCCCTTTGTGGAATGCGCTGATCTGCTTGTCACTGGGCCGAAATTCGGGCAGGAGCGTGCACCGTGCCTCGAACGTGCATTGTATGCTGACATAATCGCGTTGCGAAGGCCCGTCCTCCCCCACTTTAAAAACTCGGAATTGGAACTCGATGTCGAGACCAAGGATCTTGTCTCCGCGCTTGACCGCGGCCGGCTTGAACGAAAAGGAAGCCTCAAGTTATTCCCTTCGATCTTCTCGAGTGCGGTGGGACCGCGTATCTCAGCTTTGACCAACCGAAGGACGTCAAGTGCCGCATTGGTATGCAGTTCAAACGACTGCTTTATCTCGGCTGGGTCCTGTTTGATAAGTTCGATAACGAAGACAGACATCAGGCAGAATATCCGCTAAACAAATTAGCTGGCGTCTTTGAGAGTTGGGGGGCCGAAATGTGGCCGGCTCCGATCCTAACGTAACTACGTCGAACGTCCGGAACGAACCACTTCCGGCTGTATATAGCTCGGAGGGTGAGGTGAACGCGGCTCGATCGTCTCGGTATGGGTCTGTTCCGCAACGACGGGTTCAGTCTTCCGCGTTGATTCATGCAGCACCGACAGATGCAGACCGAGGGCTCTCATCACAGCCAGCAGGCTACTGAGCCGCGGGTTCCCTCTGCCTGATAGCATCCGGTACAAGTTTTCCCTGTTGACACCCGCCGCGACTGCAACCTTGCTCATCTGTAGCGCTTCCGCAACATCACGAAGGGCGAGCAGGAACGCCGCGTCTTCTCCTTCGTTTGTTTCCGCCAAAACGCCGTTCAAGTACTCCGCAGCGTAGGCAGGGTCTTTCAAACGATGATGCAAGTCGTCAACGTAGCTACTTCTCTTGGTTTTTTTTGCCATTCGCATTCCGCTCTCTCTTGCTGGCTTTGTACTCGGCCCAACATGCCCTTGCTCGCTTGATATCGGCTTTTTGAGCTGCGATCTCGAAGGTCCTCGAGCCACTCTCGAAACGGCCTGCTCCCGCTCCGGGTCTGGTAGTAGTCCACCGTTGGTGTAACGGCCACGTCAGTCCATCGTGAGGAAACCGCGTAATCACATTGTAGCGCATAAGCTACAGACAGAGATTAACAGGAATGCGTGCGAGTTTCAAGCTTTTTAGACTGGGCGCCTTGAATGGCGTTTTGCATCACACTAACCCAGTGGACCCCGTCAGCCCGCTTTTCCCGGACGCAGCCCCCGCCGCCGCGCGAGTTCCTTGCGCATCGTCGATACAAGCTGCCGCACACCGCGTTCCCACGCCGGAAACAGGTCCACATATTGATACTCGCGGCTGATCCTGTCGGGCACCACACAGCCGTCCAGCCGCACCGGCACCACGAACACTTCGTCCAGGGGCGCGCGCCGCGCCCAGTCCAGGGCGTACCGGACTTCCGCCTGGAATCCGCCGCGCTTGTTCACCGAGTTTCCCGAGAAGCAGGCGAGGAAGAAGTCCGATCTCTCGATGGCCCGCTCGATCGCGCGCGGCCAGTTCTGTCCGGGGAGCAGTTTCCGCACGTCCATCCACGGGCCGAAGCCCCGTTCGCCGAGTTCCGTGAACAGCCGTTCGGCGGCCTCCTGGTCTTCGCTCGCGTAGGCCAGAAACACCTGCGGGATCCCGTCCGGCTCGAACTTGAAGCCGTGCTTCGGATCGGGCGAAAACACTCCGAGTCCGTCGATCTCCACCGTCTTGCCCGCGTTCAGGCCGGAGATCACGATCTGAGCCAAGGCTTCGGAAGAGGTGTCAGTCATGTTTCGCCGCCCTCTCTTTTTCGAACCGCACCAGGCCGTTCTTCTCCGGCATGAACTTGCCCAGTCCAGGGAGGGGAGCTTCCTTTCCCGCTTTCAAATTAGAAAGAATCTGGTGGACCACCCGGTCCAGGCGGTCGGCCGCTTCCGCTTGGCTCACTTTGGCCGCACGGGCCAGCCGCTTTGTAATTTCCGGCTTCTTCATTCCGCCTCCAGCCTACCAGCAGGCCTCGCGGAAAATGCCCGTTCCCAACCCGGTCGGCGGGGCCAACTGCTTCATTCAAAAAGCCGGCGTCGCCGTGAAATTTTTTCCGGACAGTTGTGAACGCAAAATCGGACGTGTGACCATACACAGGCGTCTGGTTGTATCGAAGCATGCGCGCAACTACCCGTTCGTGAAGTCTTGAACCTGCCCGGCCCTCTCGGTGGTCGTTTCCATCCCTAACGCTGCCAGGCCCTCGTAACCGCATTCCGCCGCGTCGCGCCCCAACGTTCAATGGCACTCATACGCAATCTCGGCGCGTCGATATTGCTCGCGGCCGGATTCGCGGCGCACGCGCAGAGCCCTTCCCCTCAGAGGACGCAGTTGCCCGGCGCCGTGGTCACGGTAAATGCGGACCTTGGGCAGTTTTCGATGAAGACCGATCAGGGCGATACCGTCACAGTCATAGCCGGTCCCAAGACCGTGATCATCCAGATGCCGGTAGGCGAAACCGATATTAAGAAGGGCTTCAAGCTTCAACTCTCCGGCCTTCACCCGGGCGACCGCGTGGTCGCGTTCGTGCGGCCCGGCGTTCCCGTGATCGCGTCCTCCCTGGTGGTGCGAAGCAAGGCCGACGTCGATAGCATTCGGGACCGGATACAACAGGATTGGAAGAGGCGCGGCTCGGCGGGTACGGTCACCGCCGTGGACCCGGCTACGCACACCATCACCGTGCAGTCCGGGCGGCAAACCCTGACTCTTCACACCAGCGATGACACGAAATTCCGGCGCTATGCCGCCGATTCGCCGAAATCCGCCGACGCGCATGCGGGCACGTTTGCGGACATACGCACCGGCGACCGTGTTCACGCTCTCGGAAACAGAAGTGCCGATAACTCCGTTGAGGCGGAAGTCGTTTATTCGGGCGCATTCCGGCAGATGGCTGCCACCATCGATTCGGTAGATCCGGCCACGGGCGAGTTGAAAGTCACCGACCTGGCCACCAAGAAGCCGCTGTCGATTCGCATCACTCCGGATTCCGTACTGAAACGCATGCCCGAACAGATGGCGCAGAGCCTCGCGCGCAGATATCGGAGTGGAAGGCAAGGTGCAAGCGCAGGGGGAGCAGCCAGTCCGCCGTTGGACCAGTTGCCCGCCGCGCAGCTCGCGGAGTTGAAACCGAAAGACGCGATCATGGTATCCACAACCATGGGTTCGGAAGCCGGATCCGTCACAGCCATCATGTTGCTGGCTGGCGTGGAACCGCTGTTGACCGCGTCTCCCACAGCCGCCCAGGACATCATGAGCGGCTGGAACCTGGGCGGAGGCGGCGAAGGCGAAGGCGAGGACGACCAGTAGGCCCGCCCCTCCGCTGTCCTCTTTCATTTGCAGACTTCAGGCACCCACAGGAGAGCTATGTCATTGTCCCGTTTCCCATCGATTCTCATTCTTGCGGCCGCACTTTGGGCACAGCAGACCGGCGCCATACACGGTGTCCTCACGGACAACTCGGGAGGGATTATTCCCGCCGCCGTGGTTTCCGTGACCGGGAACAATCTCACCCGCTCCGCGCAGACGCAGGCCGACGGAACCTTCACGATCTCGAACCTGCCGCCTGGCCAATACACCGTGAAGGCGGCATTTCCGGGCTTCTCCCCGTTTGAAAAAACCGTGACGGTGTCCTCCGCGACCGTGGAAGTTCCCATCCAGTTGACCGTCACCGCCGACCGGCAGGAAGTGACGGTCGCCGCCGAAGCCGCGGGACGCGTCAGCGTGCAGCCGGAAGACAACGCCACTGCGCTCGTCATTAAGGACGAAGACCTGGCCGCGCTGCCGGACGACCCCGACGATCTCGCCGACGCTCTCCAGGCACTTGCCGGTCCCGGCGCCGGTCCCAACGGCGGCTCCATCTACATCGACGGTTTCAGCGGCGGGGAGCTTCCGCCCAAGGAGTCGATCCGCGAAATCCGCGTCAACCAGAATCCCTTTTCCGCGGAGTTCGACCGGCTCGGTTTCGGGCGTATCGAAATCCTCACCAAGCCTGGCTTCGACCGGTTCCGCGGAACCCTGGGCGTGAACGACAGCGAGTCCACTTTCAACTCTCGCAATCCCTTCTCCACCAACAAGCCCGCCTATTCCTCCCGCATGTTCATGGGCAACGTAGGCGGCCCCATCAACAAGCGTGCGTCCTTTTTCTTCGACGTGAACCGCCGGCAGATCCGCGGCAACTCCCTGGTCAATGCCGTTTACCTCGATCCGGTCACCCTGGAGCAGCAGAACATCCAGACCTCCGTGGTTACCCCGTTTAACCGCACCAGCATTTCGCCGCGTCTCGATTATCAGCTCTCCACCAACCACACCCTTGTGGCCCGCTTCGAGTACGAAAGGAGCAGTCGCGAGAACAGCGGGATCGGCGGCTACCGCCTGCCGCCGCCTTACGCCGACATGGCCTACAACTCCTCGGGCAACGAGCAGAATTTCACCCTCACGGAAACCGCCATCGTCAGCCCGCGCATCATCAACGAGACGCGCTTTCAGTTCAGCCGCGACCGCAACGACACTTTCGGCAACCTGCTTCCGCAGATCAACGTGGCGGGCGCCTTCACTACCGGCGGCAACAACATGGGTACGCAGTTCAACACGGACCGGCACTACGAGCTGCAGAACAACACCACCGTCGCGCTCGGCTCCCACACGGTTCGGTTCGGTGTGCGCCTGCGGCGGAATAGCATCCAGGAGCAGTCGCCCGCCGGCTTTGCCGGAACGTTTTCGTTCGACGGCGCGGTGGCCCCCGTCCTGGACGCGAACAACCAGCCCGTCCCCGGCGAGACCATGCAGATCCTCGGGATCGAGCAGTACCGCCGCACGCTGCTGTTTCAGGGGCTCGGCTACTCGCCCGGCCAGATCCGCCAACTCGGCGGCATGCCCTCCCAATTCTCGATTCGCGCGGGCAATCCGTACGGCAGTATCGTGCGATGGGACGCCGCGCCGTGGGTGCTGGACGACTGGCGCATTCGCTCCAACCTGACTCTCAGCCTCGGCCTGCGCTACGAGACGCAGACTCTGCTCAGCGACCGTTCCAATATCGCGCCGCGCATCGGCTTTGCCTGGTCGCCCGGCGCCGGGCAGGGTGGGCACCGGACGGTCATTCGCGGCGGCTTCGGCCTGTTCTACGACCGTCTCAGCCCTAATCTGTTCCTTCAGGCGAGGCAGCTCAACGGCAACTACCAGTTGAACTACGTCGTCACCGATCCGAATTTCTTCCCCACCGCGCCGCCCACTTCATCGCTGAGCGCGACCCAGAACAGCATCTATTCGCTCGCTCCCGATCTGCGCTCCGAATACATGATGCAAAGCGCCATCGGCATCGAGCGGCAGATCTTCGCCAATACCACCGCGGCGCTGACTTTCACCGATACGCGCGCCATCCACGGACTGCAAACCGTGCCCATCAACGCGCCGCTCCCCGGAACCTTCGTCCCCGGCGACCCCACCAGCGGCGTGCGCCCCTACGGAGACGCCGGCAACCTGTTCGAGTATCAGTCCGGCGGGCTGATGAAGCAGAAGCTGCTGATGTTCAACTTCAACACGCGCTTCCGCCGCGACATCTCCCTGCAGGGCAACTACACCTACAACATCGCCAGCGACCTCCCTTCCACGCCAACCGACCCGTACGATTACAGCGTGGATTGGGGCCGTTCGTCGTTCGAACGGCGGCACCGCCTGAATCTGGTGGGAACCGCCGTGGCACCGCTGGGCATCCGGCTGAGCCCGTTCGTGATCATTCAATCCGGCGGTCCGTATGATTTGACTCTGGGCCGCGACCTGTTCGGCACCACCAACCGGAATGCGCGACCGTCGTTCGCATCCGGCCCCGGGGCGGGCGTGATTTGCCGTGCGGACCTCGGCTGCTTCGATACCACTCCCGATCCGACGGGCAGCTTCGTGCCTCGAAACTACCTGACCGAATCCGGCCTGGTGTCGCTGAACATGCGTATCGGCCGCACCTTCGGGTTTGGCCCTGCCCGAGGCGCGGGCGCGGCCGGCGGAGGTGGCTTCGACGGACACAGGGGCGGCGGATATCGCGGTGGTGGAGGCGGCGGGATGCGTATGGGCGGCGGCGATCGCGGCGGGTTCGGACCCGGCGGCGAAAGCACCGAGCACCGCTACAACATGACCCTCTCCCTCATGGTGGTCAACATCCTGAACCACACCAATCCGGGCGGTTACGTGGGCATTATCAGCTCGCCGCAGTTCGGGGAACCCACCAGCGTCATGACCGGTTTCGGAGGAAGGCGCGGCGGCGGCGCGGCCAACAACCGCCGCCTGGAATTGTCCATGCGTTTCAATTTTTAGAGCCGGTCACGGTCCGAAGCCCCGGTTCATGTCCCACACCCTCAAGACCCGCAGGGTGTTCGCGCAACGGCTGAGCGGCGCGGGCGATTCGCGGTCGAACTCCAGCCGGAAAGCCAGCAGTACCTGAGCAGCGTGGGCAACGCCAGACGCTCGGGCGGGAGTGCAGCGACGCGGCGGATACTCCTGCAATCCTTCCCATTCGATTGGCAGGCCGAGCGGCAGTTCGACCGTGAAGGCAACCAGCAACCCGGAAAGCAACGCGGAAAAGGGACGCCCGCCGTCCTCGGCGATATGCAGCAGTCTAGCCCCAGGCCGCCAATGTTGGCGGTTTGGCCGAAAAAAACGGTTGCAAACAAACGACTTGCTGAAGCGAGGCCGCCAATGTTGGCGGGATGGGCGTTTTTTCCGGCTACAGCGCCTGCAATTGCGCCAGCGTCATGGATGCGATGTGGTGGACGGCGGCGATGCGGTAGACGATGGGGTGGCCGCCCTGAACCCAGACCTTCACGGCGTAGTAATCTCCGTTTGTGGTGAACAGGCCCCAGGTCTGGCCGACCTGGTCGCCGGGTTGCGCCGCGGGATGTATCGGAACGGCGGCGTCGGCCGGGTTGAAACCGCCGATCACGTTTCCGGGATGCGCCAGCGCGAACGCGTTCCACAAGGCTCTGACGTTGGTGTTGATGGTAGCGGGCATAGTCGGGGTGACGGTGATGGTGCCGATGTGGCCGACCTTCGTAGCGCCCGTCAGGTCGCGATAGGAAACCAGAATACAGCCCGACATGGGTCCGGTCAGGACGTCCTTATCCAGGACGGTTTCCGAAATGTCTCCCTGATACCAGGGCAGCCATTTGAAATTGCGGTGAACCTTATTGGCGTTGGTTCCGGCGGCGACGGCGCTTTGCCGCTGGCCGCCGACATTGCGAAGGGGATTCAACTTGGCGCCGGGATCGCGGCGCGTGGATTCCGCGATGGTCAGCGGCGGGCAGGCGACATTGATAAACGCCGGCGGATTGCCGGTCGGGGCACGGTTGGCTGGAGTATCGATTTGCAGAAACCTGCCGACGAGAAGCTTGGCTTCGATCAAGAATTTACCCTCCGAGGTTCTCCAAGTATATACCGGCCGCGGGCGGGCTCAGCGGGCGTACATGCGGATGATTCGCTCGATGGCGCGTCGGCAGGCGGCGCAGAAACCGGCTTCGTCGCGGGTAAACATGATGCAGTCCTGCTGAGGCCGATAGTAGCCTCGGGCTTCGTACATGGCACCTTCGAACGCGCCGACTTTCCTGGCATTCGGGCCCGAGCCGAGGATGCGCGTGGCAAGCCCGCGCTCTTCGCGGAACAGCGCTTCCATCTCCGCTTCCGGCCGGTGCTGGGCGCGGATGGCGCGGCGCCGTTCCTGGATGGCCTGCTCCATCTGTTCGAACTCTTTCTTGGGCCAGTCGGAGGGCAGGTCGATGCCGGCGGTCAGCAGGTCTTTCCATTTGGCGGCGTGGGGGTCGGCGGTGACGTTGGGCTCCCATGGCTCGGGCCGCTGGGCGGCGGCGCCGTAGGCCACGTCGGAGGTGTAGTACTCGTCGGCAAGTCCGGCGAAGTGATGGCCGAACTCGTGAACGAACACGTAAGGCGTAAAGGCATTGCCGGCCGAGACGGTGGCGTACAGATTAAAGATGCCGCCGCCGCCGTACTTGCGGTCGTTGACCACGATCTCGATGAATTCGTAGGGTGCGGCCGATGCGGCTTCGCGGAGGCGCTTGTTGTCGAAGGTGAGGACGTAGCGTTCGGAGCCGAACGCGTCGTAGGCGGCACCCAGGGCAGAACGGCGGAAGACGCCGTCGGAAGGACGTGCCACGCCGCTTTCGGCGGCCGGCGTATCCACGGCCCAGACGTTGAAATCCGCGCGGTGTTCCTTGAACGGAGAGACGGCGAACAGCATCTCCGCCATGCGCCGGGCGTCGCCGTGCCACTTCTCCATTTCCGCGGCGGTGTAGCCGTCTCCCATGAGCAGCAGGTCCACTTTGTCGCGCGGCGGACCATTCTGCGCGACGGCCCACACGGGCAGTTTCGGCGGCGGCGCGCGCTCTATGGCCGGGTCCGAGGGATCCACGACCAGCGACCAGACCTCGCGAAACTCGTTCTGGGGGCCGCGTTTTTTGATGACCACTTGGACGGGCCGGTCCGGCGCCGGAAAGCGGACGCTTTCGGAAAATCCGCGGCGTTGCTGCCTCGCTTCGTCCGTGGTCTCCCACTCACCGAAGATGCTCGCGAATCCGCGCGAATAGAGCACGCGATTGGTCACCCGGTCGAGCACCTGGAAGTAGTATTTGCCGAGGTTGGTCTCGTCCACCCAGCGGTCGAGCGGCCCGGGCCAGGCGCCCTCGAGCGTGAGGCCGTCGAGCGCGAACTGCTCTTCGGCGGCCGTGCCGGTATGGAAGTAGTCGAGCCGCAGAGTGCGCGGTTCCGGACTCTGTGCCATCGCGGCAGCCGCCGCCAAGAATATGAAGATCGGACGCATGACCATCCAGAGCCGCGCTTTGCGACCTTATCGACCGCCGGGCCGCTGCGGCGGACGATACAGCGGTTTCGGGAAATCGACGGCGTGCGACTTGTCGGGGTCGCGGAGATTGGACTGGCCGCCCCGGTCCGGGAAGAGCGGGATCTGCATGCCCTGCGTTTTTTCGAGCATCGCGAACAGTTGGGTGCGCATGCGCGTGGCGATCTGCTGGTGCTCGGGACTGTAGATGAGGTTTTGCATCTCGGCGGGGTCTTTCTCGAGGTCGTAGAGTTCGTCCACGTCCCAGATGCCGTAGTAGCGGATGAACTTGTACCGTTCTTCGCGGAGCGCGTGAACGGTGGGCGTTTGCGGGAAGTTGCGCTCCCAGTAATATTCGTACAGCATGGATTCGCGCCACGCGGTATTCCGGCCCTGCGCCATTGGGAGCCAACTGCTTCCGTCCACGACGGCTTGCGTTCCGGCGCCGGCCGCTTCGAGGAATGTCGGCATCAAATCGATGTTGGCCACGGTTTTGTTCACCGCCGTGCCGGCTTTGAAAAGTTCGGGGCAGCGTGCCAGCAGGGGAACGCGCATGGACTCTTCATACGCGGTTCGCTTATCGATGAGTCCGTGCTCGCCGAAGGCGAAGCCGTTGTCGCCCATATAGACGAACAGGGTCTGGTCGAGATCGCCGCGCTCACGGAGCGCATCGAGAAGACGGCCGACGCCGTCGTCCACGCCGCACAGCGTTTCCGCATATCGCTGGTAATACTCGGCGATGTTGAGATTCGAGTGGTAGGGGTATTCGACGCCATGCCAGCTATTGCGCTGGTTTTGCATCCACGCGGGCTGATTCTGTTCCGGCGTGGGCTTGGCCATCGATTTCGGATACACGAACTCTTTGTCCTTGTATTTGCCGGCGTGGCGCTGGGCGGGAACGAACTCGGAATGGACCGCCTTGTGGGAGAGATAGAGGAAGTAGGGCGTTTCCTTTTTGAGTCCACGGATCCAGTCGAGCGCATAGTCGGTCAACTCGTCGGTGATGTAGCCTTTCTGCGGAACGCGCTTGCCATCGATATTCAGACCGGCAGGGGTGGGAAGGTAGTTGCCCTGGCCGCGGAAGCTGACCCAACGGTTGAAGCCGGGCTGCGGGTCGTCGGATTCGCCGCCCATGTGCCACTTGCCGATGAAGGCCGTCTGGTAGCCGGCCCGCTGAAGATCCTGCGGAAAGAAATGCGTGCCCTTGGGAATGGCCGTGTTGTTATCGACGATGTGGTGGCGGTGGGCATACTGGCCGGTGAGAATGGACGCGCGGCTGGGGCTACACAGGGACGTAGTTACGACGGCATTGCGGAAGTGGACGCCGTCGCGGGCGAGCGAATCGAGGTGAGGCGTTTCCAGCCATGACTGGCCTTTGAGGAAGCCCATGGCGTCGTAGCGATGATCGTCGGTAAGAACGAAGACGATGTTCCGGCGCCTGCCCGCGGGCCGGGGAGCGGTCTGGGCCATAGCCGATGCGGTGCCGGCGAGTGCGCCGGCGAGAAAGGACCTTCGATTGTGGTTGCTCATCTGAAGCCTCGGCGAATTTCCGCTTCATGATAACAGCTTGAGTTGACGCCGCAGGCGAGTTGAGCCGGGAAGGTAACTTATTCAAGCGCGTTGCAGATCGAGCACGACACGGAAGCGGGCCTTCCCGCTCATCATGCGGTCGTAGGCTTCGGCCGCCTTCTCGAGAGGGTATGTCTCGATCAGGGGCAGCACGCCGCTCATATCCGAGAACGCGAGGGTGTCTTCGGAATCGATGGCTGTCCCGCTCGGCCAGCCCTGAATGGATTGCCGCTGCATCAGCAGCCCGGGGACGGCCACCTGGACGGGGTCGGAAGGAACGCCGAGAATGACGAACTCGCCTTTGTAGCCGAGCCCGCCGATTGCCGCGGACATGGCGCCTGCATCGGTTACGGTGGCCAGAATCACCCTGGCTCCGCCAAGTTTCCGCAGCGATTCCGCCACATCTTCGCGGGTGCTGTCGATGTAGTGCCGCGCTCCGAGTTCGTGCGCGAATTTTGCCTTGTCGGCACCGCGGGCGATCGCCACCGTGTTGAATCCCATCTTCGCGGCGAACTGCACGCCGAGGTGGCCCAAGCCGCCCATGCCGAGGATTGCCACCGTCGCCGGGGGTCTTGCGCCCGTGTTGCGGAGCGCGTTGAAGGTGGTGATTCCCGCGCACAGCAAGGGAGCCGCGTCTACGCTTTTCAGGGAATCGGGCACGGCGGCGAGCGCTTCCGCGGGGGCCACCACGTATTCGGCATAGCCGCCGTCGTAGGTGATGCCCGGGATGGAGGGATTTTGACAGGCGATCAGGTCTCCGCGCCGGCAAGGCTCACAGCGGCGGCAGTGGCCTCCGTACCAGCCGATGCCGGCACGCTGGCCGGGCTTCCACTGCGGAACGCCGGCGCCCACCGAGTCCACCGTACCCGCAATTTCGTGCCCGGGGACGCGCGGATAGGTTACGAATGGAAACAGGCCCTGCACCGTAACGGTATCGCTGTGGCAAATGCCGCAGGCCTCGACTCGCACCCTGACCTCGCCCGGTCCGGGCTCGGGAACCTCGCGCGTCACCATCTCGAGAGCCGCACCGGCGTGCTGCACCTGCACGTATTTCGCTGTCATGGCTGCTTCGATGCCGCTGCGTCAAGCGGGGTCGCAGCAAAAGCGGATGGCGAGACGTGGTAGAACCTTAGAAATGGAATGGGGAGCACATCACGCAGAACTGCTGCACGAACTTGCGCGGCATCAGGCATGGGCCGACGCCGCACACTGGAAGGCGCTTCACGAGAACAGCGCCTTACTTGAAGACGCCGAGATCCGCAAACGGCTGAACCACATGTTGGCCGCGGTTCGCATGCTGACCGGTCTCGCGCAAGGCGGCATACCGGACCCAGCTCGAATGCAGGACATTGAGGCAGCCGATCGACTGGAGGAAGCGCTCAATCAGGCGAACGCTTCGCTCATCGAGGCAATGAGTGTCGTGGATCTCGATAAGCCGATTGCGCTGCCCCGCGGCCCGAAAGGACCGTGGGAAGCACCAGCCGGAGTGCTGCTGTTACAGGCGATCACGCACAGCCAGCATCACCGTGCGCAGAACGCAGCCCGGATGCGGGAATTGGGCGCCACTCCGCCGATGACGGACTACGTCATCTGGTGTGCGTTCGGACGGCCGTAAATCAGCCCGGGTTCTTGGCGAGTTTTGATTTGGCGGACGCGATCGCTTTAGCGAGGCTTTCGGCTGCCGGCGGCAACGACAACCAATGCGACAGTTGAGCGTTTTCATGCAAGACGCTCAGAAGAAGGTGTTCCGGTTCAATGGTGGGGCTGCCGCATAGCCTCGCTTCGTTTGTCGCCCGCAACACGGCCTCTCGGGCCTGACCACCTGCTGGAGGCAGAATAGCGCAAACAAAACGTCGCGCAGGATTGTTACAAACGGAGAAAAAAGTCTACCAGATGTAAGTTCCCACAGCTCCGGAATTAAGCCTGATGTTAGCCGATTGTCCGTTGTATTGAACGGAGAAAGAACTTACCGACTGCGTATCGTTAGCGACGATCAAAACGATTTTGCCGTCGGGCGTCCGGAAGGCCACATTGGGCAACACCTGTGTGTTCTCGATGACAGCCATACGCTTCAATCCGGGGCGCTCCTCGTCTTCGGTGAGCGCAACGGTCTGATCGCCGCGATTGGTGGACCCGATGCGAACGGACCCGGGGCGCACGAACTTCGACGCATGGGCGATGGTGTAGTAGGCGAGATTGAGCGATACCGCGTCTTTGTCGATAGTGATGGCGCCCTGACACATGGAGCAGCCGCCGTTATTGGTGTGGGGGTCGTTATTCGGGTCGGCGGCCAGGTTCCACAGGATTACGTTCCGGCTCCAGTTGCGGGTGGTGTCGACGATCATCCGCTTCACCGTGGCCGCGATGGCGATGGTCGGGCTGCCGGGCCTTTCGACAATCATCTGCTCTGTGAAATAGAGGTTCTTATCGGGCCGGGCCAGGTGAACCCTGGTCATGGCGCCCATGTCGCCGCCGTAGTGATGGAAGCCGGAGCCGTCGGCGAACTGCGAGATGACCGGGTCGCTCAACAGGGCGAGGGCATAATCGGGCCGGTCGAGGTTATGGTCGAACAAGATCACCTTCGTCTTCAGGCCCGCTTTGGTGAATGCCGGATAGAGATGGTCTCGCAGGAAGACCATTTGCTGATTCATCTGCCACTGCATACTGGGCGTGTTTTTCGAATTCAGCGGCTCGTTCTGAATAGTGATCGCATCGATAGCGACGCCTTCCTTCTTCATCGCCTCGATGTATTTGACCAGGTAGAGGGCGTATGCCGGGGAGAATTCTTCCTTGAGGGTGCCGCCCCGGACATTGTTGTTGGTTTTCATCCAGGCCGGAGCCGACCAGGGGGAGCCGAGGATCTTGATGTCCGGCGCAATGGCGAGGATCTCTTTCAAAACCGGAAGCACGTCCTTGCGATCGAGGCCGAGATCGAAGCGCTTCAATTCGGGATCGGTTTCGCCGGCGGCGAGGTCGTCATAGGAATAGACGACGCTGTTCATGTCCGATGCGCCGATGGTGAGCCGCAGATAGCTGACTCCGAGGCTGGTTCCACTACCGGCGAAAATCTGCTTCAGGATTGCGGCGCGCGCTTCCGGCGCCATCTTGTTGAGCAGTTCAGCGCTTCCGCCGGTGAGGGCGTAGCCGAATCCGTCGATGGATTGCATCTGCTGCGAGGGATCGACGACGATGGCGGTTCCTCTGGCGGCGGCATTGCGGAAGGGGACGGGGTCGGGCAGTTTCTGGAACAAGGAGGAGCGGTCCGGGTTGGTGACCCAGGCTTCCATAGGATTCGGAGGGGCGGTCTGGGCGGACAGGAGACCGGCATGGACAACCAGGAATGCAATCAGGGTTGCCGGCTTAATCGGTTCGGAGCGCATTGAATCGCCATGATAGCGCCTGGACGCGAGGCGCGCAGGCGCGTCACCGGCTGCCGATCGGAAACCGCAGGATGGATTGTTCCTCGGTGGAGAGAATATCCCAGAGTTTTCGCGGAATGGAATTGACGGGGCGGCTATCGTCGGAATACCAGCGGCGCACATAGCGGATGCCGACGAGCGGGCGGGGAGCGCCGCTCCGGTTGGGGGAGCCGCGGTGCAGCGCCCAGGGATGTCGAATCAGCACGTCACCGGGTTCGAGTGGGACCGGTTCGAGGGGCATGTCGAACGCCGCGGCTGCGCGGCGGGATTCCTCGAGCGGCAGGCGGTGCGTGCCCGGCGCTATTTCAATGGGGCCGTTCCCGGGCGTGATCGGGAGTAAGGCGAAGCTGACTACAAGCATGTAGATAGGTAAGGGCAGGCCGGGCGCCTCGGGAAACAGGGGCCGCTGGTAGTCGATATGGGCGTCCTGAAAGGTGGAGCCCGGGAGGGCGACGTCACAGCCCCACTGGTCGGCGACGACACGATCGTCCATCAGTTGCCGGACAACGGCCAGCACTCGGGCGTCGAAGAAGAACTCGCGATCGAAGCAGGGCGTGTGAAACGGCATGGGGAGATAGTGGCGCTGGGGTCCGCGATTGGGGAGGTTGCGGTTTTCATCGAGGTACGCACGGAGAACCGGCCAAAAAGCGTCCCGGCAGGCAACGATCAAAGGGACGGGCAGATGGTGTTTAAGGACGCAGTAACCGTTGTCCCGGACTGCCTGGATGGACTTACCGAGCATTGGTGGACAGGGGACCGCGACTAACTCGCCTCCTCGCCAAATTGTTTTTGAATCGCAGCGATCTCTTCGGCGGAGGGCGGCCAATTTGTCTCACAGGTATTGCAGTGGAATACGAGCGCGCCGGATTTGAGATCCCGTTCGAATTCCTTTTTGGTGAAGGTTACTGTCTGGTTATGATTATTCGGACATACGATGTCGAAGTCTACCCGATCGCTCATGGAATCTCCTGTTGCGGCGCACTAGCGGGAGTAATTCTGCACGAAGATATCGCGAGGAAGGCCTTTGCCGCGGGCCTGCTGGCGGAGCCGAAGCGCGTCCGGCCGGGTCATGCGTCCGCCGAGGGCGACCAGATAGGGCGGACGGTTGGCGCCCGTCGGGGTGATGACCTCGGCGTCGAAGTCGGGCCACTGCCGATTGATGGATTGCGCTTTGCGCTCGGCGTCCCGTTTGCGCGAATAGGTGTAGGCCACGACTCGCCAGTAGGGGCGAGGATTCCTGGCGGTAGGAGCGGAGGGTTCGGCCGCACGGTTCGCGTCGGGTGCGGGGGCGGCAGGCGGCGGGGGCTCCGGCAGGCGGACGGGCACGGCCGCAGGCTCAGAGACAGGCGCCGGCAGCGGCTGCGCGGACGCGGCAAGCTCCGGTTGGGGCGACCGTCCGCGCGCCAGCACGAGTATGGCGACGGCGAGCAGCAGGAGGCCGGCGGCGGCATAGATCCAGGTGTACGAACGTTGCGGCGGGACCACGAACGGCGCGGGGGTAGCGGCGGCAACGGGAGCAACGGGAGCAGCTACGGCAACGGGAGCTTCCCACTCCCCGCGGCGCAAATTCGGGACGATGGAACGGAACGGTTCAGCCAGCCGGGCCGCATCAGGCTCCTCGCCAGGCTCGAGCCGGTGTGCCGTGAGCAGTTCGTAGAGGGTCGCGCCGAGAGCGCGCAGATCGTCCTGCGGAGAGTGGCCGGCGGACTCCAATTGGACCGTGTCGCTGGCCAGCTTAATCCTGTCGCCCACGGCGACGATGTGGTCGGGGTCGACAGCCGTGTGGACCAAGCCTTTCCGGTGCAGATAACGCAGCGCCTCGCGAGCGGCAGCGAAGATCTCCTGCGCGTCCCGTTCCGACATGGGACCTTGCGCGATCGCGCTCGCCGCGTTGTCGTCCGGGTATTCGAACACGGCGTACGCGATGGCGTCAGCGGCGCTCCCTGTCGAATCCGAATCGATCAGCGCGAGAAGATTCGGATGCTCGAGACGGCGCACGGCGGCCCAGCCGGCAAGCCGATCGCCGGCCGATTGTGCCGGCACGAGCCGGATCAGGACGCGCTCACCGGATTCGACAGTGGCGACGTAGGAGGCGCCCGAGTCGTCCGAATTCAACAGTTCATCGAGGCTGTAGCGAGCCGCGATAGACGTGTCCACAAGGTTTTTCCAGAAGGAGGTCATATTGATACTCCAGCCGTTCGGGAACTGCAGTGGCGCGCGCTTTCCTTACATGGTAAAGCAAGTCTCGCGGATCGGGGAAAGAAAAAGTTCTCCGCTCTGGATGGAGCGGAGAAAGGAACCGTTCAGAGCGTGAATGCCGATTCGGGTCCGGCGCGGGGGCAGGCCGTGGGACGGCCGGACGGCGATGCCGAATCCGCGGTGAGCCGGATGCCGGGACGAGAACGGCTGGGAATGCGGCAAGAATGGAGAAAGGCACGATTCGTTCCGACAGATGACGCGTTTGTAGTTAATCGTTTACTAAGTAGCGACTAACGATGTAAGCTGGCCTGACCGCTCCCTGACGGTCGCGGCTCTGTAAGTGTCTGTAACGCTGGCGAAACCTTCCGAGTTTCCGGGGTTTTCGAAGCGCCTATTTCGTCAAGGGCGTGACCGTGAACTTACGGATGTCGACGTTGGTGTGATCGCCCTGAACGATGAAGGGGCCGGGCTCCGATTCATCCGCATTGTTGGCCATCGCGGTTAGTCCCTCCACTTCCACCTTGTCCAGAACCTTCGTTCCGTTGTGCACCACCGTCAGTTGGCGGCCCACCAGCCGGATATCGTAAGTCTGCCATTCGCCGGCCGGTTTGCTCGCGTTCACCGAGGGGGCCACGCGGCTGTAGAGCGCGGCGGCGCCGTGCGGATTGGGTGGCCGCCCGTAGTCGTCCAGGATCTGCACTTCGTACCGCCCGCGAAGGGCGATGCCGCTGTTGGATCCGCGCACGATGCGGAACTCCACATGCAAATCGAAATTCCAGAACTTGCGCTCGGAGATGATGTCGGTGGTGGGCGGCGCATTCTTGAGGATGCCGTCCTGGACGCTCCATTTCACTTCCACGTCGGGCACGAGGCCTTTCCAGCCGTTCAAATCTTTGCCGTCGAAAAGCTCAACCGGCTGTCCCTTCTTCCAGGTGCCGTCGTCCTTTTCATCGATGACGGGCGCGCGAACTCCGGTGAACGGCAGCGGCGCGCGGTCGGATCCGCGCAATTCCTGGGTGCCCACAAGTTTGCCGCCCTCGAGCCGCGCGCGGTAGACCTGGGTGGGCGGAGGCGGCTGTTTGGTGTTTCGCCCGGGCGGGGGCGTAATGGTGAAGACGAGTTGCCCGTTTTCCACCGCGATAGTGTCCACCTTGTTAAGGTCGCCTCCGTAAGCGCTGATGAACTTGCCGGCGGGGTTCGCCGTTCCGACACCTGTCAGTTCCACCCACCAGGCGCGCGGGCGGGGCTTGGTATCGGCCGTGATATCCCATCTGCCGTTGAAGTCGGTGTCGGCCGCAAAGAGCGGGGCGAGCGCCAGCAGGAACAATCCGAATCTCATCGCTTGAAATCTCCGGGGACTAATTTATCATCCGGCAGAGGTTCCGAGCGGGCCGCGCGGCTATTCGGCGAGGCGGCGGTCGCATTGGGCGATGGCGGCGCGCGCCCGTTCAGCGCGGAGCGCGGCATCGGCGGTCTGGGGTTTCCAGCTCTTCCATCGCGTGAAATTTTTCTGAAATTGCAGGCGCGCGTAGCCGTAGCGGCCGTCCGCCATCAACATGCGGCCGTAGAGGTCGTCCAGGTCGGAGGCTGCTGTCATGGCTGCCAGAGTCGGTTGCGGCGCAGCCAGCAGACGATTCTGCAAGGACTGACTTTCGGTCAAGATGCTTGCCGCCTCCTTTCTATTGCCCGCCCGGAATGCGGCCTCGGCCTTCGTGTGCATGGCCGCGAGTTGCGCAACCGAGGGCGCATACCAGGACTCGGTGGTGGGATCCACCTTCGCCTGGGGTGCCGGGGCCGGAGGCGGAGCGGCGCAACCTGCACAGAAGAGGGCAGCGAGAACCGCAAGCGCGCGCACGGTTAATTGGACCTTCTGACGCCGACCTCGTCGAGATGTTCGAGCAGGTCGCGCGGGTCCTGGTAAACGCGATAGGCTCCCGCCCGCTCCAGCTCATCAAGTCCGTACCCGCCCGAGAGAAGGCCAATCGAAAGCGCACGCGCCCGCTGTGCCGCCAGCAGGTCCCAAACGCTGTCTCCGACCACGACGCAGTTTTGGATCGGCACTCCCAGGTCCTGCGCCGCCGCCAGGAACAGGTCGGGATCCGGTTTGGCATAACGCACCATGTCGCGCGTGACGACGGGAAGATCCGGTCCGACGCCGAGCATATCGAGAGCGGGACGCGCGGTCGCCATGCGGCCGCTGGTTGCGATGGCGTGCGGCACCTTCGCCTCCGCGAGATACGCGAGGAGTTCCCGGGCACCGGGAAGCGGCCGCACCTGGGCCGCCACGCGCTTGTAGGCCTGGGCGTGGGCGTTCTGCAACCGCTCCGCTTCGTCCACACTCAGATTACGGCCGGTCTCGCGGAGCAGCGCGTTCACGAAGAGGCCCCCGCTCATGCCGATGCGGCGATGAATTCGCCACACCGAGAGCTCGATGCCGGCCTGTTCGAGCGCCTCGCGCCAGGCGAGCACGTGCTGGTATACACTGTCCACCAGGGTGCCGTCGAGGTCGAACAGGAAGCTGGGGGGCGACGATGTCGAATCGGCCATACGTCCTATTCTGACGCTTTCCGAAAGCGTGCGCGGAGGACGACTCGTTTCCGATCTCGTGCATCGTAAGCGGTAGAAAACGATTCCAACCGTTACGGCGCAGCATGCCGTCCGTAATCGCGGATTGTTTCGAAAGCAGGATGGGGCTATGGCAAACGAATCATACGACACCGATATTCTCATCGCAGGTGCCGGACCCGTCGGCCTGTTTCTGGCCAACGAGTGTGCCCGCCGGGGACTCCGCTGGCAACTAATCGAGGAGCGTTCGTCACAATCGGTACACTCCAAGGCGCTGGCGATCTTTCCCCGAACGATGGAAATCTTCGACATGGCGGGACTGGTGGCGCCGTTCCTTGAAAAAGCCAACCGGGTTACAAAGGTAGCGATTCTGGCCCATGACCGTCCCCTGGCGCACATGCGGTTCGAGCCGGAAGAGAGCCCCTATTCATTCATCGCGATGGTTCCTCAAAACGTCACGGAACAGTTGCTGGCCGAGGCGTTACGGGCCAAGGGAGGAGAAATCCAGTACGAGACGAGCTTCGTTTCGGCGGAGCAGCAGGACGGATACGTAACTGTCACGGTCGACCGCCACGGTGAACGCACAAAACGTACGGCCGGCTTCGTGGTGGGCTGTGACGGCGCCCACAGCTCAGTCCGGCACACACTCGGCCTGACGCTCGAGGGAGGAGAGTACGAGCAGTCGTTCATGCTGGCGGACATCGAAACGAACAACTCGCTCCCCGCCGATGAACTCCAGCTAGTCCCGAGTGAACTCGGACCGCTCGCCATTTTTCCCATGAGCGCCGACCGGCGGCGAATTGTTGCGACCATTGCGCAGCCGCCGGAGGACGACGCTCCCTCGCTCGAACTGGTGCGCAAGATCCTCGCCGAACGCGCCCCGCGAGCACTCGAGGCCCGCGCCCTTCACTGGAGCAGTTATTTCCGCATTCACCACCGGCATGTGGCGCAGCTTCGCGACGGACGTATTTTTCTGGCCGGAGATTCGGCTCACCTGCACAGCCCTTTCGGAGGGCAGGGCATGAACACCGGACTGCAAGACGCCTGGAACCTGGTGTGGAAACTGGATCTCGTCCTGCGCGGCCGTGGCAGCGAGGGATTGCTCGAGAGCTATGACGTGGAACGGATTCCCGTCATCAAGCAAGTCGTGAATACTACCGATCTTCTGACCAAGGTGATGGGAACGCCGAACCGGTTCGCCCAGGTGCTGCGCGATGCCTTCATCCCGATGGTGTCCCGGCTGGCGCCGTTCCAGCACGCCTTCGTGCAGAGGCTTTCCGAACTCGGCATTGCCTATCACGGCAGCCCTATCGTGGAAGGTCCGGGGACGCGATACTTCGACGACTCCATTCGCGGCGGCCAGGGCATCGGCAGCCGTTTCCTGCTCATTGTGAACAACGATGCCGGGGCGAATGCAGACGAGTTTGCGAGAGTCTTCAGGGATGTCGTCGAGTTGCGACGGTCACCGGACGCGGGCCTGAAGCTGGTCCGGCCCGATGGCTACCTCGCATACTCGGCTCCGGATTGCGGCGCCTCGGAACTGGAAGCGGTTCGCTCGCTGCTGGAGCGTCAGACGGGTTATGGGAAGCGGGTGAGGACAGCCGGCTGAGCCTGGCCGGTGGGGCGTGAGCGGTTTGCGCCACCACGCTGGTTGATTTCGGCCACCTTGCATGCCGCCAGCCGCCGTAGAAGGCATTGCGAGAACGCCGTGACAGACGTTTCGAAAGGTCGCTTACTGACGTGCGCGGCTCAGTCGATTCAGCGACTTACAGAGCACGACCACGGGCTACCGATGGCTCAGTTACTAAGTGGCGCGCCGATTGCAATCTGGGGGCTTGGAGGCAGCAATGAAAAGACTCTTATCCCTCGCAATCTTCGCTCTCGCACTGACGGCGGAAGGAGCCTACGCGGCACCGAGATGGGCCCGTTTCGGCCCGCCTCCAAGAGGGCGCGCAGTCGTGATCGCCCGGCGTCCCAGCCTGCGGCATGTGTGGATTCCCGGCTACTATCGCTGGCAAAGCAGCCGGTACCTGTGGACGAACGGATACTGGACCCTTCCGCCACGGCCGCGCGCGGCGTGGGTGCCCGGATATTGGGTGCGCCGGCCGGTGGGGTACGTCTGGATCTCCGGCTACTGGCGGTAGGTCCGGCCTATTTCGCGAACTTCGCGATTTCCTCGATCAGCTCGGCGGGGGCGTGGCCGGGTTTGCGGTACTCGGCGTCAGTGCTTTTGCCCTCGCCGGGCACGAACAGGTGGTTCAACGCCGGGAAACTACGGAACACGACATTCTTTTGGTCCGCAAGGCCGGTTCTCCATAAAGCGAAGTCGCTCATGGTGACCTGGTAGTCGCGCTCGCCCTGGAGGATCAGCATGGGGACGTTCGCCCTTTTGGCGGCGGCCACAGCATCGTAGCCTTTCAGGTCCAATAGGTAGGTGACGGGCATGTTGAAGATGGCGGGCGCGTCGGCGTCGGCCGGTTCAAGGGCCTTGATCCGTTTGGAGAGCCCCTTGATGTTGTCGAGCTGCGTGCCTTTAATTCCCATGTACTCGGCCTGCTCCACGATCAGGTCTTCAAGCGGCCGCGCGTTGGCGGCAAGCAGAATGAGGCCGGCGAGTTTCCCATCGTCCAACGCGATTCGGGGCGCGATATAGCCGCCGAGGCTGTGGCCCGCCACATAGACCCGCTTGGGGTCCACTTCCTTTTGCGCGCGCATGAGCTCGGCGGCGCGAACGGCGTCGTCCACCGTCTCGTCATCGATAGTCATCCCGTGCATGCCGGCCATTTTCATCCCGTACTGCTTGCTGCGTTTTTCATAGCGCAGGACGGCGATGCCGCGCGAGGCGAGGCCCTCGGCCAGATCCTTGAACAGCTTGCTGCCGCCCACGGTCTCGTCGCGGTCGTTGGGACCCGACCCGTGGACCAGGACGATACCCGGAAACGGGCCGGCTCCGTTGGGGAGCGTCAGGGTTCCGGGCAGCTTCCACTCGTCGTCGCCGACGGCGATCTCGCGCTCATGGAAAGTCTCGGGCTTGCTGTACTCCGGACGATCCCATGGAATGGCGCCGGGAAGCAGGAACATCCCGGCCACATGGCCGCCGGCATCGACGATGAAGCGGAAATTGATGGCCTGCTTTTCAAACTTGACCGGGAATACGACGATGGTATTCGGCCCCGCCTTCTGAGTACTGGCGGCATCGATTTTCTCCACGGCGCCGAAGGTCTTGATCTGCTCGCCGATTTTTCCGAGGGCGGGTTCGGTAATTGATTTCTGCATGTCCGGGGTGAACATACGGAAAATCTCGGAGTACCTGGCACCGAGCAGCGAATCGAGCGCCTGACGGGCGGTAGCGGCCGGGTCGGCGGCCGGCTGCGCCAGAAGAAGACCTGCCGAGAAGAAACAAAGAATACGTGCGAGCATCACATTCCTTATGTTACAGCCACGCGGGCGCCGTGCGTCTGCGAGTATAATCGGGGGCAGGAATCGACACACTCACAAGCACTCAGCGAGGAGAAAACTCTATGGCGGAATACGCTCATCCAGAGGCCCTGGTGACCACAGATTGGGTCGCCAGCCATGCCAATGATCCCAATGTGACCGTTGTTGAAGTCGATGTGGACACGAAAGCTTACGACGAAGGACACGTTCCGGGGGCCATTGCCTGGGCATGGAACACCCAACTGTGCGACACGTTGCGGCGGGACATCCTGTCGAAAGAGCAGTTTGAAAATTTGATGTCGTCATCCGGCGTCAAGCCGGACAGCACGCTGGTAATCTACGGGGACAACAATAACTGGTTCGCGGCATGGGCGCTGTGGCAGGCGAAGATCTACGGCCACGCGGACGTGCGGCTGATGAACGGCGGGCGCAAGAAATGGCTGGCCGAGGGCCGCGAAGTTTCGACCGAGGTGCCGAAGGTACGGGCTTCGATGTATGGCGCCAAGGATGCCGATCTTTCCCTGCGCGCGTTTCTGCCGCAGGTGCAGCAGGCATCCGCCGCCCGCTCGGCGGCGATGGTGGACGTGCGCAGCCCGCAAGAATTTTCGGGAGAGATCCTGGCGCCTCCGGGATTGCCGGAGACCTGCCAGCGCGGCGGCCACATCCCGGGTGCGCGTAGCATCCCCTGGGGTAAAGCGTGCAACGAGGACGGCACGTTCAAGTCGGCGGACGACCTGAAGGCGCTGTACGGGGGCGAAGGCGTGGACGATTCCCGTCCGGTGATCGCCTACTGCCGGATCGGCGAGCGATCCAGCCATACATGGTTTGTGCTGAAGTACCTGCTCGGATACAACAACGTCACCAACTACGACGGTTCCTGGACCGAGTGGGGCAACCTGGTGGGCGCGAATGTGGAGAAGGGCGCCGCGGCGAAGGCAGTCTAACGGAGGGGTATGAAAGTCGAAGAGTATCAGGAACGGCAAGTGGAACTGGCTGGATGGCCGGTGAACCTGTCCAGCTATCGAATCGGCGCCGAGTGGCACTCGAAAGCGGACAACGTATCGCCGGGCGCGGCGCTCTGCCGCACCACGGGCGCAACCCGTGAAGAAGCGGAGCAAAAGGCGAGCAAACGCGCCGAAGAACTGCTGGCGCGCACGCGCCGCCAGTCTGTCTAAGAGGTGGAGACGGGCCGCCCGGCGGCCTGTCTCACCAAATCCCAGGCGCGGCTTATGTGGGCGGCAGTGGTTTGATAATTGCCGACCGCCAGATGCAGCGTGAAGCGGTTGCGCAACACGGCTCCGGAGAGAAACACTTCGCCCGAGCGATTGACCGCGTCGAGGATGGCGCGATTCTCGGCGTCGGTGCCTTTGAACCGGAAACAGACGACAGAGAACGGCGCCGGTGCAGTCCGTTCGAAATCCGGGTGGGCATCCACCATCTCCGCGAATTCCCGCGCGCACTGAATGTGGCCGCGGATCACCTTCATAAGCCCCTCGCGTCCCCAGGAGCGCATGACAAACCACAGCTTGAGCGCGCGGAAACGGCGGCCGAGCGAGACCCCGTAGTCCATCATGTTCACGGCGCGCGAAGTGTCGGTGGTTTCGAGGTACGAGGGAACCAGTGAGAAGGCGCTGCGAAGGATTTCGGGATGGCGCGTATGGAAGACGCTGCAATCCATCGGAGTCAGCAGCCACTTGTGCGGGTTCATTACCATAGAGCCGGCGCGCTCGCAGCCGGCAAATGCCCAGGCGAATTCCGGAAGGATGGCGGCGGCTCCGGCGTAGGCCGCATCCACGTGCATCCACATCCGAAAGCGTTGGGCGATTTCCGCCACGGCGGCTACCGGATCGACTGCGGTGGTTGCGGTGGTGCCTATGGTGGGCACGACACAGCAGGGACGGAGACCGCGGATGATATCGGCTTCGACCATCTCTTGCAGCGCATCGGGACGCATCCGGAACTGTTCGTCGCTCGGGACTTTGCGGACGTTATCCTGGCCGATACCCACGGCGATGGCACCTTTTTCGATGGAGGAGTGGGCCTGGTCCGAGGTGTAGACAACCAGGCCGGTGCGGGTTCCGCGGGTGCGCGAATCCGGATCCACAAATTGGCGGGCGGCGGCGATCGCGTGCATGCTACTGGTGGAGGCCGTATCGTAAACGATGCCGAACCAGTCTTCGGGCAGGCCGCACCACTGGCGCAGCCAGCGCAGCGTGACCTGCTCGAGCTCGGTAATAGCGGGCGAGGTCTTCCAGAGCATGCCGTTTCCGTTGAGGGCGGCCGCGAGCAATTCGCCCAGAATTCCCTCGGCAGGCGCCGAGTTGGCGAAATACGCCAAAAACCCCGGATGGTTCCAATGCGTGCAGGCGGGAACGATGAGATTCTCGAAGTCGCCGAGGATGGCTTCCATCGGTTCGCCCTGTTCAGGCCCGGCGGCGGGCAGGGAATCGATCAGATCTCCGGGCTGCACGTTCGGGAGCACCGGGTGGGCGGCGGGGTTCTCGAGGAATTCGGCGATCCAGTCGATTGCCCGATACCCGTGACGGCGGAAATCGTCAGGTGTCATGGTTGATGAAGGGTCACAGTCCCGGTGGCCAGCATTTTGGCGGAAGCGTCGGGAGGCACCTTCCAGTTTCGATCAAAACGGCCCTCCGCCACCACATGGGCAAGGGAACCTTTGAACAGGACGTAGTCTCCGAAGGTACCGAGGACCCGGATTTGGGGGGGAGGAGTTCCAGGCCGCCGCGTCCGGCTTCTTCCACCCCGGTCCACCAGGGCAGGCCCGAGCTGACCAGGGCATAATGTTTGCCGAGTGGCGCGATGAACAGAAGGCCGTAATCGGCCGCGCCGGCATTGAGCCGGAGCGGGAGGGTGGCGCCGGAACGGGCGATCACCGAATTGGTTTCGGCAGTTCCAAACAAAACCAGGTCGGCGGTCTCCAGGTCGGCAGCGGTTATCTCCACGTCGGACTTGACGGTGTGGTTGATGCCCAGCCGGGATCGCGGCGTCGACCATTGCGCGGCTCTTTCGGCGAGGGCTTTGCGGTCGGCAATCTCTTCCGGGCTGGCGCCGAGGGTTCCGTACACGTAGATGTGGCGGCCCGAGATGGCTTCGGAAATCGGTCCTTCGAGGCCCGGGCGCTTGCCCGAGGGAACGAAGCGGCCCGGACGCCATTTGCCGGATGCCAGTTGAAACGAGAGCGACGAGGCGGCCTTCACCTTGAGCACGGCGCCATCGACGGCGATACTCGAAGCCGGCTTATCCAGCGTCAATGTGAAGCCGTCCAAATTGGAAGTCTTCACGGAAATCCCGGCAGGCCCGGTGCGTGTCGCGTCGATGGTCGCGTCGATGCCGGGAGTCAGGCCGTCCACGCGGACCCAGTAAGCGCTCGAATAGCGGTAAGAGGGCGCGACGAAATGAACGCGCTCCGGGAACGGGTTGCGCCGGAATTTCTGAAGCCACTCGAAAAGCGCTCCGCCGCGGTATGCAGGTTCCCAGACATTGTGGCGCACTCCGGGGTACTCGAGGTAATCGACGGGCGCTCCCGCGGAAAGCAGCAGACGGTGCCAGTCGCGCGACTCCTGGACGGGAACGATGGGGTCCTGGTCGCCATGAAAGATCCGGATCGGCAGGTTGCCGGCATTGGCCGCCAGAGCCTCGGCTCCGGGAACGGGGGAAGGGCACAAGGGAGCCACGGCGGCCCACACGTCCGGGCGGGTCAAGGCCAGCCAAAGCGCGCCGCCGCCGCCCATGGAGATGCCGGTAAGATAGACACGGTTGCGGTCGACCGGGTAGTGCTTTTCCACGTCTGCGAGAACGTCGTAGACATCATGTTCGGCGATGCCCTGATAGCCCACGGAACCGCGCGCGAGGGGACATGCAATGAGGAAGCCGGGATCCCGGGCCGGATTCAGGTAATTCAGGTCCTCCGGGTCCATCATGCCGAACCGCGGCAGAATGCCGAAGATCTGCCGGAGGTTCAGCCGGTGGCTGGATTCTTCCGCGTGCAGGCTGATGAGCAGGGGATAGGTTTTCCCTGGCTCGAGGGAGGGCGGAACGTACAGCGCGTAAGGCTGGCTGGAGTCGTCGATCGAGGAGACAAATGTCGCTACCTGGGCGCCGCTCCCGGCAAGTACGGCAGCGGCGGATGCCGTTACGATGGCTGCGATGAAAGCGCGGCTATACATTTTCGGAGAGCCTTTTCGCGGCGGGAAGCCAGTTTTGAAACCACTCGCGGAAGCGATCGAGTTCCCTCTCCAGGCGAGGAGGCAGGGGGACGGCAAACGCCCCCGTCTGTATTCCTCGCAAGCCAGTGGCCACTTTCACGGCAATTGTGGGTGGGAGCGTTTCCGACCAGGTGACGAATTCGAGAAAAACCTGGGCGGCCGCCGTGGTCGAGCCGCGAAACGCGGCCGCGGCGAGTTCCGGGACGGCACAGGCACAGGCGGAAATCGCGCCGGCCCCGGAAACACTGCCGAGCAGGCGATCGTTCTCCACCAGCAGCTCGAAGGGATAATGTGCGCGGGCCGAATCGAGGGCCTGCAACCGCTCCTCGTCCTCGCCCGAATCGGCGATGCCGGCGATTCGCGGGTTCTGCAGGAGGCAGAGCACCGTCTCGAGGTGAAGCGGCGAACCGGCGGCGCCCGAAGCGGAGACATAGATATCGGGTATGCCCTCGAGCCGGGCGGAAAACTCCGTATAGTACTCACGGAGGACCTCCTGGGAGTATGGCAAGAGCAGCGGTGGGGGAAGAATCACGGCGCGGGCTCCGGCGGTGCGGGCTTCCCGCGCCAACCTGACCGAGTCTTCGAAGTTCGCGCTGCCGACGCCCGCCCAGACCGGCAGCCGGCTGCGTTTGCAGGCCAGATACAGCAGGCGGGCTCGTTCGTCGGGGGCAAAAGCGGCGTACTCGCCGGCGGCGGTGAACATCGCGATGCCGTCCAGGCGGCCTCGCGCCAGATGGTCCAGCAGTTCGAAGGCGGCGCCGAAATCGAGGTCGCCCTTCCTGCTTCGCGGCGTAAGGGCCGCGGCGTAGATTCCGGCAGATGCCTTCATGTACGGCCCTGGCGCTTCTGCGGTTCACTTTACCACAGGCGCGAAAGAGGGCTCTTCAGGCGGCGTTGCTACTCTTGCCTGGCGACGATGAAACCTGGCCCTCGGCGTAGATGAAGACGCCATTCTTCATGGTCTGGTGGACGAGGTTGGTGCCGAGGTTGTGGGCCAGGTCGCGGTAGTCGGGCGAATTCAGCAGCACGAGGTCGGCCCGTTTGCCGGGTTCGAGAGAGCCGACAGTGGCGGCCATTCCCAACGCGTGCGCGGCGTTGAACGTCGCGGCGGTGAGGGCTTCCGCGGCTGTCATGCCCAGGTGGCCGCAGGCCAGCGACACCACCGTTTGCATGCTGAGTGTGGAGGCCAGGTGGGGGCTGAAGTCGGAGGCCAGGGAGACGGCGACGCCGGCATCGATGAAGGCCCGGGCGGGGGCGTAAGGGCCGCCGCAACGGAACGAGGCCGCAGGCAGAAGCGTGGCGATGACACCGCTGCGGGCGAGCAGGGCCGCATCCTGGGGCGAAGCATGTTCCAGGTGGTCGACGCTAAGAACCTGGTTGTCAACGGCGGCGGCCACGGCGCGGCCGGTGTCGCCTCCGGACACGTGCAGCTTGCACCCGAAACCCAAACTGCGGGCGATGCGGCAAAAGCGGCTGCACAGATCGGGGTCGGCGCCGCGATCGGCCCAGACCCATTCGGCCACGCCAACGTTACGGCGACGCACGCGCGCGAGCAAACTCTCGCAGTCCGCCATTGTGTCGCGTTGGGGATTGGCGAAAAGAAACGTGGGAATCAGATCGAGGGGCGTGCTCCGGAGCGCGCCGAGGACCCGCAAGAGCTTGGTTTCGGCGGTGATGTCGGAGCTCGCTCCGGTCTTCGATTCCGCCGTGGTGGTGCCGTGGCGAACCATGGTCTCGAGCGATTTCTGAGCGCGCCTGCGCAGCAGGTTGGCGCTGCCTCCGTGCAGGTGGCGCAGGGCTGCGGCGCGGTCGTCATCCGAAGTGCCGGGGCCAGGAAACACGAGGTGCGTGTGGCTATCGACGAAGCCCGGGATGACGACTTTGCCGGAAGCATTCACGGCAATGGCTTTTCGCGCCTCGGCGAGATTCTCAAGGCGCCGCGAAGGGCCGACCTCCTGGATGATTCCGTCGCGAACGAGCAGGGCCCCGTCCGTGATAATATGGAGGTCGCCCAGGTCCGCACCGCGTCTTGCTTCGCTCGTGCCGCGCACCGTAACTAGCTGACGTGCGCCATGTATAAGTAAGGTGCTCGTTTTTTGCCCCCTCCACACTCTAACATCAGTACTAGCAAGTACGGAGGATTTAAGGCATCGGATGAGAAGTACCGAGAGTACTAAGCTTGTTAGTACTAAGATAAAAACCCTCGAGCGCATCTTCTCGAAAGCGGGCTATGGATCGCGTACGGATGCGCGGAAGTGGATTGTTGACGGGCGAGTGCGAGTCAACGGCATTGTGGTGAGGAATCCGGATCATTGGATCACGCCGGATCGGGATGATGTCACGCTGGACGGCAAACGGCTGAAGCATACGGCTAAGACTCACATTTTACTCTATAAACCTAAGGGTTATCTGACCACCTGGAAAGACCCGGAAGGGCGCCCGACCGTATACGACCTGTTAGCCGATGCGGGTGCCTGGCTGGCTCCGGTTGGCAGGCTCGACCTGGATACGAGCGGTCTCCTGCTGCTGACCAATGACACCGCGTTGGCGGAGCGGTTGACCAATCCGGAATATCATATACCGAAGACTTACCAGCTCAAAGCATCGACCTTGCTGAGCGACGAGCAGATCGAGCAATTGCGCCGGGGTGTAGTGCTGAGCGACGGTCCGACGCGCCCGGCAGTGGTGACGCGCCTGCGCGATTCGGGCAAGTACACCCACCTCGAGTTAGTGCTGACGGAGGGCCGCAACCGGCAGGTGCGCCGAATGATCGAGGCCGTTGGAAGCAAGGTGCTGAAGTTAGTGCGCACGGCCATTGGTCCCATTCGCATCGGCGACCTGCCGATCGGCCACTGGCGACCCTTAACCGCCGCCGAACTCGCCTCCCTGAATAAGCGTTGGACGTCATTCATGAAGAGCGCGGTGTTTGAAGGCGAAATATTTTTGAGAATTTGGACGCCGTCAGAATACTTCGCAGGTCACGGACAGGGCCGCTCTGACGTGGGGGGTCGTGAATTCACCGCTCCGGCTTGGTTGCAGCGGTCGTTCTGTTGTGGGTGCCGTTTCGTTACGAGACTACCGCAACTGGTCGGGAACCGGCTTCTGCCGCCGCCCCCATCAATTCCATTTGGAAACTCCGACTGGCGGTAGTACGCGCATCTTCGCCGATAACCCGAGTTGGGACAGTTCGGCGATCGATGTGTTTCTCAACACCTCAACCATGGCTTCCTGGGCGCTCTGCCAAACAATATGTGCCGGACACCAGCTCTGCCGGTTGCAGGACTGATCGGAATTGAGGCACACGTTCAAGCGCATCGGGCCTTCGATAGCCTCCACGATTTCCAGTACCGAGGCACCCTGGTGAACGACAGGAAGTTCGAAGCCTCCGGTATTGCCGCGGTGCGACAATACCAACCCGGACCGGGTCAGGCTTTGCAGTACTTTGGATAGGAATTGTTCCGGGCAATCGGCGGCGTACGCCAAATCGGCCCGGCTGGCGCGCGTTCCCGGCGGCAATCCGGCAAGGTGAATCATCACCCGCACAGCATAGTCGGCAGCTCGTGTCAGTTGCATTGTGTATATTTTGACTCTTTTTTATCCGAATATCGCGCGAGCATTCTAAATGCCACATTTAAAAGGCTAAAAAATCAGGACAAACCGAGTCCAGAATTGGGGCAAACGCGAGATTTGCCCCACCCACTTGGGTGAATTTGCGAGGCGGGGGGGGACAAAAAAAGGGCGGGCCTAAGGAGGCCCGCCAATGCTCGACCGGCAGTAAACCGCCGGCTTCTCTCAATATTGCCGTGTGACGACGGTGCGCATCGGGCTGGCAAAACGCGCAGGCGGATCCTGCCGGTCAGTGGGTCTTTCGAGAACCAGGGAACGCAGTCCGGGAATGGCTCCGGGACGGGATCCCTTTTCGTGCGTGGGCAACTGGCCGGTGGTGAGGTTCTTGAGGCCGAACAGCGCCAGCTCGAAGCGATCCTTGACGCCGACCTTCTGGAAGAGGCGCGAAAGGTAGACCTTGACGGTTCCCTCCGAGATCATCAAGGTGGTAGCGATTTCTTTGTTTTTCAGACCCTGGGAGAGGAGGCTGACGAGCTGGCCTTCGCGCTGGGTGAGGGCCACCCGGCGGGCGCAAAGAAAGCTGTCGGTCAGGGCTTTTTCAAACCAGAGTTCTCCGGCCTGAACCTTCTGAAGACACTTGACCTGGAGGTCTGTGGGCAGTGTCTTGCGGAGAATGCCGCGGACGCCCAGCCCCATGGCCTGGAACGCCAGTTCCGTGGATATGGAATTGACCCACAGCACGATTTTGGTGGAGGTCATGGCGTGCTTCATTTCGCTCAGCACGGCGAACGTGATTTCGGGGGTGAGGTCCATTAAAACCAGGTCGGGAGCACCGTGGGAGAGTTGTTCCATCACGCCACTCACGGTGGAGCAGGTGGGGAGCAGCTCGAAGCCCTCGATCTGCCTCAGGACCGATTCAAGGCCTTTCGCCAATATCGGCTCGTCGCTATAAAGAAGAATCCGCGTCAGCATTTTTCGATGTCCTTTTTCAGATGCGACATTCCCACCGCCCGCATAGGAGTTCTCTCAACACATGCAGGTTATCAAGGAAGCCATACTCGGATTCTCCGATGAAATACCACCAATGTCAACGGAAAACTAACAGTACTCACGTTATTAATTCACGGCAATTTAATTAGAAAAAAAGTTGAGAATAAGGCCTTTTGGTCTGTTCTACGGCTGGCGGCTGTCTGTATTGTCAATAACTTACGGTGGCGAAGGCCCGCCGCTGGTGGTCAGGCGCAAAATCGGCAAAAGATAATTGCCGACTAATATCCCCACCGGAATTTCCCGGTACTACCCGCAATTGCGGATATCGGAATCTTCTTCTCCCGATTGCCTGCGGGATCCTGATAACCTTTGCAAACACCGCCATATAGCCCATTTACGATATTGATCCCTCTAGATCGGCGGCGCTAAATTCGCGATTGGCAACCACTGGAAATGCGAAATATCAATAGGCGAGAAAGCCCGCGAATCGAAGTGAAGCTCCGGTGCCATGTCACATCTCCGGCGCTCTGGATGCGTGGTGCCATGTTCACGGAAAACATCAGCCGGAGCGGGGCATTGATCGCCTGGTGCGGTGACGGTGTCGCACTTCCCCTACCTTCGATCGGACAGATTCTCACGATCGACATCGAACTGCCCGCCAATCACGGATTCGGCCAGAAATGCATTCATTGCCAGGGCACGATCACCCGGGTTTCGCCTCCGGATGCGGGGACCGCGCGGGTAGCGCTGCGGGTGAATTATATGGATTTCCGGTCGTTCCACGACCGGCTTCGGAATTTTCAGGCGTCACAACCTGTGGCCAATAGCTGGATGGCCTGATGGATCAACCCGCCCCATCCCGATTTGTGCTGAAGCTGCTGCCTTCCTTTGCAGACTTCGCCTTCCTGGCGCCGATCGCATTCCTCTTCGGACGCATGGAAGGATTGCACACGCTGCTCGGCGATGGCGATACGGGATGGCACATTCGGACGGGCCAGTGGATTCTCAGCCACGGAACGGTGCCCTCTACCGACCCATTCTCCTTCACCAAGCCGGGCGAACCGTGGTTTGCCTGGGAGTGGCTCTCGGACGTGGTCCTGGCCCTGTTGCACGCTATCGGCGGCCTTCAGGCGGTCGGCATTTTCGGAATTCTCATGGTGTGCGCGGTCTTCACTCTCCTTTATAGGCTTGTAAGAAGCAAAGCGAACCCGGTGGTGGCCGTCCTTATTACAATGATCGCGACGGCGGCCGGTTCGATTCACTGGCTGGCGCGCCCCCATCTTTTCACTCTCCTTTTCCTGGTGATCTTCTACGGCGGCCTGGAATCGATCCGGCAGGGACGGCCGCGGTTCGCCAAAGTTCCCTGGGTCTGGATCTTCCCGGCAATTACGGTGCTGTGGACGAATCTGCACGGCGGCTTTTTTGTCGGGATTCTGATGCTGGCGGCGTACGCAGCCGGCGAAGTGTTGAGCATGGTGCTCGAGCGCGATGCCGAGGCTCGGGAAAATCACCGAAGCACGGCCCGCAGCTATTTGGTAGCGACGGCGGCCTGCGTCGCCGCAACCTTCGTCAACCCGTATTTTTACCAGCTGCACCTGCACCTGCTGCGGTATCTGGGCAATCCGTTCAATTCGGAGCATATCGTAGAGTTTCTCTCTCCCAACTTCCATCACCCGACCGCCATATTTTTTGAGGCGCTGCTGGTGCTGGGAGCTGCCTCCGCCTTCTGGAACCTGGCGCAGAGGCGCTTCACGGAGCCAATTCTCCTGTTGATGTGGGCGCATGCAGCGCTGCTGGCCAACCGGAACATCCCCTTGTACGTCATCGTGGCCGCTCCCGTGATCGCCTGTGCGGTGGACCGGTGGTTGGAAGGCGTGCCGCACAGGGCGGTAGCCGGATGGGTTAAGGGGGCCGCGGAGCGTTTCAACCGGGTCGCGGCGGAAATGCAGGAAACCGAATCGGTGGGCCGGTTCCACCTGGTCAGCGCGGCTGGACTGGCTCTGGTTCTGGCGCTGATCTTCGCGCCGAGGCCGCCCGCCAAGTTCCGCGCGGAATTCGATCCCAAGAGGTATCCGACAGCGGCTCTGGCCACGCTCGCCCAGATACCCGGCGCGCATATCTTTTCCAATGACGAATGGGGCGACTATCTCATCTGGAGCCTCTACCCGCGCCAGCGCGTGTTTGTGGACGGCCGCAGCGATTTCTACGGCAACGATTTCGACGAGAAGTACCTGGACGCGATCAGCGTGAAGCACGGATGGGAGCAGACCCTCGAGCGCTTCAGCGTGGATACCGTTCTACTTCCCCCCGATGCGCCCCTCACCGGCGCTTTGAAGCTCTCCAGCGACTGGCGCGTCGTATTTGACGACGGCATCAGCCTGGTCTTCCGGTCCGCCGTGCGGTCCGCGGGCGAAACAGCTTCCGTCACCAGCGGTGACGGCTCTGGACGTGATCGAACGATTCCCAAATCCGAGACAGGGGGACGCGCGATTACAAACAATAACGCAAATCGAGAATATTTAGGAGCGAACACAAAATGACGTTTGTACGCAGTTTCTGGAATGACGAACAGGGCCAGGATCTCATCGAATACACCCTGCTCATGGCTTTCGTGGCGCTGGCATCGGCGGCACTTTTCCTGGGCACCGGCGGCAGCATCTCCGGTATCTGGACGAAGGTCAACAGCCAGCTGGTGGCCGCGAACACCGCAGCCAACTAGCCGGATAACGGAGGGACGCGCCGGAGCGAACCCACCGGGTCGTCCGGCGCGCCCACCCGGCTGCAGGAGCCGGGAACAGGTTGTACGAAGCAATGAAGAAAACGATGTGGGGAGCCGCTGGTTGCACTGAGCAGTTTCGGGTGTTTCGGCTCCCCTTGCCTCTGGAGACCGGGAGTTCGGGCGTTACGCCTCCCGGCAACTTTTCGGTGGCCGCACAATCAGCCTGAAGACCGAGGACTGGCGCGAGCAGGCCAGCAGCGGGGAGCTTTTAATGAACAAGAGATTTGTCGGAGTTCTGTTATTCGCGTTCGTGGTGGCGTCGGTGGCGAGCCTGCTGTTGTACCGGCTCCTGATCAACCGGCCCCAGGCTGCCACGGCAGCGCCAAAGACGGTGCAGATCGTACTCGCCGCTCACGATCTGGAAGTCGGATCCGTCCTGAAGGAAGACGATCTCAAGCTGGCCGACTGGTCGGGCGCGGCACCGGAAGGCGCGGCCGCGAAGATGCAGGATTTGGTAGGCCGCGGCGTCACCACCCGGATGGTGGACAAAGAGCCGGTAATCGATTCACGCCTCGCGGCGAAGGGCGCCGGAGGCGGACTGGCAGCCACGATTCCGCCCGGAATGCGCGCTGTGGCGATCCGGGTGAATGAAGTTGTAGGCGTTGCCGGATTCGTGGTGGCCGGGATGCGCGTGGACGTGCTGATCTCCGGCAACCGGCCGGGGGGCAACGACACGATGGGCACGATAACGCGGACGCTGCTGCAAAACCTGGAAGTGCTTTCCGCCGGCCAGGATTTCAAAAAAGATGCCGAAGGAAAGCCGGTTGTGGTGCAGGTGGTGAACCTGCTGGTAACGCCGGAGCAGGCCGAACAACTCAGCCTTGCGAGCGCGCAGGCCTCGGTGCAACTGGTGTTGCGGAACCCGCTCGACCGGGAAATCGCGAAGACGCCGGGAACCGCGATGGGATATCTGTTCAATGGCGTCAGGCCGGCTCCGCGGGGCGAATCGCCGGTGGCTCCGAGACCTCGGGCGACGGCCCCGCCGCCGGACAGCACTTTTGCGCCGCCGGCCAAAAAAGAAGTGTACGTCATGGAAATCATTTCGGGCAAAACCAAGTCCGAACAGAAGTTTGAACAAACCGGGGAGGGCAAGTAGGTGTCGCGAATCCGCGAGATCGTCACCGTTCTGGCGCTGGGAGCGTGCAGCTCATTTCTCTGCTTCGGGCCCGCCCGGGCGGATGCCTGGCAGAGCGCTCCGCAGCAGGCGCCGGAGCAACAGGGTCCGGCCGCCGGCCAGGCCCCCGAGGCAACCGACCAGCAGGTTCAGCCCGCGGCCGCCGAACAGGCCAAAGCCGACGCAGGCACGGGAACGCTGGGCCGCCTCGTCGTGACCGTGGGTAAGTCGTTGATTATCGACAGCCCTCTCGATATTCGCCGACTTTCGGTGGCGAATGGCGACCTGGCAGAAGCGGTCGCCGTCAATCCGAAGGAAGTTCTGATCAACGGCAAGATGGCCGGCGAAACCTCGCTGATCGTCTGGCAGCAGAATGGCGCCCGGCTGGTGTATGACCTGACCGTCCGTATCAGCAGCGCCCGTCTGGATGCGGTGCGGCAGCAGATCGCCCGCGATTTTCCGGAAGACAACATCAATGTCACCTTCGAGAACGACACGGCTTTCATTCGCGGCACGGTGAAGGACCTGATTTCGGCCGAACGCGTGGTTGCCATCGCGAGCACGCTGGGAAAAACCGTAAACCTGCTACGCGTGCTGACTCCCGGGATCGAACCGCAAGTCGTGCTGAAGGTCAAGTTTGCCAATGTGGACCGGTCGGCGTCCCTGAGCCTGGGCGTCAACCTCTGGAACGGTTCGTTCAATCAGGGCACCAGCCTCGGCACCGGTCCCGCGTTGTTTCCCAACGACCAAGGCAAATTCGAGGTGAGCCAGCTCGTCAATATTCTTCTGCTGAGGCCCGATATCAACTTGGCGGCGGAAATTCAGGCGCTCGAGAATCAGCGCGTGCTGGAATTGCTGGCCGAGCCGAACCTGCTCGCGATCAGCGGGCAGCAGGCCAGTTTCCTGGCGGGTGGCGAATTCCCCTTCCCCATGGTTCAGCCGGGACAGGGTTCGGCGGCTATCAGCCTGATGTGGCGCGAATACGGTGTGCGCCTCTCGTTCCAGCCCACCGTCACGGCGCGCGGCACCATCCGGCTCAAAGTGGCGCCGGAAGTCAGCTCGCTCGATTACGCCAACGCGGTGACGGTGCAGGGCATCACGGTGCCGGGCATCTCTTCGCGGCGCGTGCAGACCGAAGTGGAACTCGAAAGCGGCCAGAGCTTCGTAATTGCCGGCCTGCTGGACAAGCAGACCTCCGAGAGCCTGGCCAAGGTGCCGGGACTGAGCGCCATACCGGTTTTAGGCAAGCTCTTTCAGAGCAAACTGACGAACCGGAATAACTCCGAGCTGATGGTCATCATCACGCCGGAACTGGTGCGTCCGATTTCCCAGGGAGACGCAGTGCCGGCGATCAAGTTCAGCACCCCTCACATGACCAAGGTAGAGCCGCAGCAGGTAACGAATCCGGCTAGCAACGTGCCGGCCCGGCAAGGTGTGGAATCGATTCCGGTGGAGCAATTGAAGAAGACGGAAGGGGCGCCGCCGGTGGCTTCCGAACCTGCGTTCCAGTTGGTGCCGGTCCGCCAGGCTCCGGCGGCAACGGCGCCGTCACAGGGCTCGCCGGCCGGTGGAGGTTCCGCAAAATGAGCGCTCTACCTGGAGACTTCGTATGTATCCGCTGACGATCGGGTTGGCGATCGAAAACCGCGAGTTATGGGATCAGGCCCAGGCCTGTCTGGCCGACCTGCCCTTCCGTATCATCGTCGAACACCAGGATCTCGGCGATATGAGCAGCTTCGTGGACCGGCTGGAAAGAATGCGGCCGGACGTGATTCTGGTGGATATCAGCGGCTGGAAGGAGCCGCTCGAGGGACTGGTGGCGTCCATCCGGGCCGCCACTGGCGACCCGATGATCGTCGCCCTCAACACGAGTCCCGATGCCGACGTGATCCTTTCCGCGCTGCGCGCCGGAGTCAACGAATACCTGTTTCCGCCCGTCCGGGAATCTCTCCGCAAGGCTCTCGAAAAGCGCTCGGCGGACCGCAGCCGGAGGCGCGACGGCGGTGTGAAAAGCGGCGGCAAGGCTTATGGATTCTTTTCGGCCAAAGGCGGCTGCGGCGCCACCACGATCCTTTGTCATGTGGCAGCCGAACTGGGCCGTCAAAACCAGAAGGTGCTGCTCGCGGACCTGGACCTGGATGCCGGCATGGTCGGGTTCATCACTAAGACCAAGGCCGTCTACTCCATTCTGGACGCCGTGAACAATCTTCACCGGCTGGACATTTCCTACTGGAAGGCGCTGGTTTCCAACGGCATCCCGGGCGTCGAGATCGTCTCCTCGCCGCTTGCGCTGGCCTCCAAGCAGCAGCCCAAGGACGACCAGATCCGGCATGTGCTTGCATTTGCGAGGCCGCATTACGATTGGACCATTGCCGATCTGGGGCGCAGCCTCACCCACATGGCCATGGCGGCGCTCGAAGAAATCGACGAAGCGTGCCTCGTCACGACTCTCGAAGTGCCTGCCCTGCACCAGAGCAAGCAGATTATTCAAACCCTGGTCGATAGCGGCTACGGGAAGAATCGCATCCGGCTGATACTCAACCGTGCACCCAAGCGCCTGGACATTACCGCCAGCGAGCTAGAAAAGATGTTGGGCGTACCGATCTTCGCGATGATTCCGAACAATTATCCGGAGCTGTACGAGACGTACGCCGAAGGCCGGATGCTGAATCGCAGTTGCGACCTGGGCAAAGAGATTTCCCGCTTCGCGATGAAGCTGACGAACCAGGAAACGGCCACGACCCCGAAGAAGAAGTTCGGCTTATTCGGTTAACGAAGCGCTACCGGCGACTGGACCACTGATTTCAGGACGCCGTGGAAAGAGGAGCCATGCCAGCACTCATCGATACGGTATCGAGAAGCGGCGAAAACCGCGAAACGGGTTGGGTAAACCGGCTGTTCACGAAGGACGGTTATACACCCGAATACCAGGAGCTGAAGTTCACCCTTCACCGCAAACTCCTCGATCGGATCAACCTGGAAGCCCTGTCGTCCATGGCCGGCGAGCGCGTGCGTGCGGAGATTCGTGCGGCGGTGGCCAAGCTGGTGGACGAGGAGAAGACGCCCCTCAGCCTGGTGGAAAAGGACCGGGTCATTGAAGAGATCCTGGATGAAGTCTTCGGTCTCGGGCCCCTGGAGCCTCTGCTGCAGGATCCAACCGTATCGGACATTCTGGTCACCACGCCGCGGCTGGTATATGTGGAGCGGGGCGGCAAACTGTACCGCACTCCGGTTGAGTTCAAGGACGACGCGCACCTGTTGCGCATCATCGAGAAAGTCGTGTCGCGAGTCGGGCGGCGCGTGGACGAATCGTCGCCGCTGGTGGATGCGCGCCTGCCGGACGGTTCGCGCGTCAACGCCGCCATTCCTCCGGTGGCGGTGGACGGTCCGCTGCTCTCCATACGCCGGTTCGGACGCCACGCCCTCAAAGGCGAAGATCTGGTCAGCAAACTGGCCCTCACCGAGGGAATGCTGGAATTGCTCAAAGGCTGCGTGAAAGCCCGGCTGAATATCCTGATCTGCGGCGGAACCGGTTCCGGTAAAACAACCCTGCTAAATGCGCTCTCCTCCTACATTCCCGAAGACGAGCGCATCGTGACCATCGAAGATGCGGCCGAGTTACGGCTTCAACAAACGCACGTGGCCCGCATGGAAACACGCCCGCCCAACGTGGAAGGGACCGGTGCGATTCACATACGGCAACTGGTGATCAACGCCCTCCGTATGCGGCCCGACCGGATCATCGTCGGCGAGGTTCGCGCGGATGAGGCGCTCGACATGTTGCAGGCCATGAACACCGGCCACGACGGGTCGCTGACTACGATTCACGCCAACACGCCCCGCGACGGACTGGGCCGGCTGGAAGTGATGGTGGGCATGGCGAACGCAAACATGGGCATCCGCTCGATCCGCCAGCAGATCGCTTCGGCGGTGAACCTGTTTGTGCAGGTGGCCCGCTTCAGCGACGGATCGCGCCGCATCACTCACATTACGGAAGTGGTCGGCATGGAGCAGGACATGATCACCCTTCAGGACATCTTCCTGTTCGAAAAAACCGGCATCACCGAGTCCGGCAAAGTGCTGGGACGTTTCCGCGCCACGGGCATCCGGCCGAAGTTCCACGAGCGGCTCAAGGCCTGCGGCATCTCGTTACCCACCCAGTTGTTCCAGACGGTGGTGGAGATCAACTGAGATGCCGCTCGGTGTGGTTGTCTCCTTCGTCGTTCTGTTCGCGCTGGTCCTGTTGGCGGTCAGCGTCGGATTGAAGTACTTCGACGCGCGCCGAAAGCAGCAGGTCACGTCCATGCTGCAAACCGCCGCGGGGGAGAACGTCACAACCGTCAGCCTCCTGAAAGAGCTCGAGGGCGAAAAGCCCACCGGCATTAAGGCGCTGCTGACCTCGATGTCGTTCGCCCGGCATGCGCAGGAGCAGATTCAGCAGGCGGGGTTAAACTGGTCCTCCTCCCGTCTGCTGGGCACGATGGCTCTGATGACCATACCGGGCCTGGGCATCGGGAGCCTGGTTCCGTTTCTGCTGAACGGGCCGGTTACCGCCATTCTCCTGGCCGTGGTGCTGGGGGCGCTGCCGTACATGTTCGTTAAGAAGAAGCGAAAGAAACGGCTAGACACGCTCGAGGAACAGTTCCCGGAGGGCCTCGACTTTCTGGCGCGTTCGATGCGCGCCGGCCACGCATTCACCATCAGCCTGGCCATGGTGGGAGAGGAGTTACAGGATCCGCTCGGCCAGGAGTTCCGGACGCTGTTCAATGAACAGAACCTGGGGGCGCCGCTGGATGTCGCGCTACGGAATTTCACGCAACGCGTGCCGCTGCTGGACTGCCGGTTCTTCACTTCCTCGGTGCTCCTTCAGAAACAGACCGGCGGCAACCTGAGCGAGATTCTTTCCCGCCTTTCGTACATCATTCGCGAGCGATTCCGGCTGAAAGGCCAAGTCAAGGCGGCCAGCGCGCACGGCCGCATGACGGCCACGATTCTGACACTGCTGCCCGTGGCCACAATGCTGGGACTCCTGGTGGTGGCTCCGGGCTACCTGCAAGGCATGGCGGAGGACAAGGATGGAAAACTGATGATCGGCGGCGCGATCGGCGCGCAGATCCTGGGCAATTTCTTTATCAAGAAGATCATCAATATCAAGGTTTGAAATGCAAAACAGTCTGATCGTAACCATTTGCGCGTTCCTGATGCTGATGGCGCTGTTGACCTGGGTAGGCTACCGGCTGTTCTACAAGCCGAACAGATTTCTGAAACAGCTCGGCAATCCGGTCATCACCGAGCAGCGCGAACGGCTGGCCTCGATCGAGCCGGCCGAATCGGGCGGCAACACGCTGGTCACCTTTCTCCAGCATTTGGGCGCGAAAGTTCCCTCATCGGATATCGAGTCGGCCAATCTCAAGACGGACTTGATTCGCGGCGGATTCCGGTCCGAGAATGCGGCTCCGGTATTTTACGGGATTCGGATTCTGAGCACGCTCATCATGCTGATATTGAGCATGTCGATGCAGGGCAAGGGCGCGCTGGCCAATCCGGCGATGAGCGTCGCGTTGATGGTCTTCGGCTGCGCCGCGGGCTGGGTTCTGCCGCGCATGTTCCTCGAAAAGAAGATTGCCCGCCGCCAGGAAACACTACGCCTGTCCCTGCCCGATGCATTGGACCTGATGGTGGTGTCGGTGGAGGCCGGGCTGGGACTCGATCAGGCGATCCAGCACGTAGCCAAGGAACTGGTGGCGAGTCATCCGCAGCTCAGTGAGGAGATGTCGCTGGTGACTCTGGAGATGCGAGCGGGAAAACGGCGCTCGGATGCTTTGCGGAATTTTTCCGAACGCACCGGCGAGCCGGAAATCCGCAAGCTCACCGCCATTTTGATTCAGAACGACCGCTTCGGCACCAGCATGGCGGAATCGCTGCGAACCCATTCGGATTTCATGCGCGCCCGCCGCAGGCAGGATGCGGAAGAGCGTGCCGGGAAGGTCGGCGTCAAACTGGTCTTTCCCATCTTCTTTTTCATTTTGCCGTCGATGATGATTGTCGCGGCCGGCCCCGGGCTCTTACAGGTTTTCAAGTACCTGTTCCCCATGATGAAGAACATTCAATAAAGGAGAAAGACGAACGATGGACACAATGATGCAAGCTGGAATCTGGGTTGTCGCGGGCGGGTGCCTGCTGATCTTCCTGCGCCGCCGCCGCACTCGCCGGACGCAGAACTAGCCGGGTTCCGGGGAAGCGGAGGTCCCCGGAATCCATCCATCTTCACGAGCAAGAATCCGGAGAAAGGAGCGAGAAATGGATTTTGCGATGCAAAGCGCGATCTGGCTGGGAGCGGGTGTGGCGCTTGTGCTGCTGCTGACCAGGCGCCGCAAACGCCGCCCGCTGCCGTAAATGGCCGGGTATTCTGCCCAGACGAAGTCCGGCAGCCCGGAGGAGGGGACCCCCGGCAGGCTGAAGCCGTGAGGCAGAGCAACAGGCAGCACCCAGCGTAAAAACGGCAAGGACTGAAGCGGACATGGTGGAGAAAAGCGAAGGCTTACGGCGGACCCTGTGCGGAAAAGGGCGGTACGCGCTGGCATCGCTGGTTCTGCTCTCTCCGTGTTACTGGCAGCCGCGCCTGCAAGCCGGCGACCTCTCCAGCCACATCTATAATGCCTGGCTGTCGCACCTTATCGAGAACGGCCAGGCCGAGGGCCTGACCATCGTGAGTCAGTCGACGAACGTTCTCTTCGATCTTCTGCTGGGCGCGCTGTTCAATTGGTTGGGAGCGGGAGCCGCCCAGAGAATCGCCGTCTCGATAGCCGTTTTGGTCTTCATCTGGGGCTCGTTCGCATTCATCTCGAAAGTTTCCGGAAACCGCCCGTGGCACCTGTTGCCCTGCCTGGCCATGCTGGCCTATGGCTGGGTGTTCCACATGGGATTCTTCAACTTCTATCTGAGCCTGGGGATCTGCTTCTGGGTTCTATCGCTCGCCTGGGACTTGCGGGCGCGCGGTCTGGCGCTGGCGGTTCCGCTGGTGCTGCTGGCGTACCTGGCGCACGCACTGCCCGTGCTCTGGACGGCAGGTCTGATGGTTTATGTGTTTCTGGCCCGGCGCCTGAAGCCGTGGCGCCGCGCGCTGCTGAGCGCGGGCGTAGTCGCCGTCCTGGCGCTGTTTCACCTGGTGCTGGCACGCTCGATGGTCACGCGATGGTCGCCGGCGCAGATCACGGTCGCCACAGGCGTCGACCAGGTCTGGGTTTTCGACGTCAAGTACTTCGTCGTGATGCTGGGATTCGCCTCGGTATGGGGCCTGATGCTCTTTCGCGTGGCGCGTTCGCAGGGCGTGCGGCAGATGCTGGGCGGCATTCCGTTTCAGCTTTGCGCGATCTGCGCCGGCTCCATCGCCGTTTTGCCAGGAACGGTATTCATTCCCGGTTTTTTTCATGCCCTAAGCTCCATCGCGGAACGAATGTCGCTGGGCCTGGCCATCTGCGTGTGCGCCCTGCTCGCTTCGGCGCGGCCCGGCAGGTTGGCGGTCGGAGCGTCGGCAGTGGTGGCGCTGGCCTTCTTCGGCTTTGTCTATGCCGACGAGCGGACGCTGAATTCCTTTGAAGATCGCATGCAAAGCGGGGTCGCGGCGCTGCCGCCCGGATCCCGCGTCGTGAGCCCAATTCTGGACCTCAACCTGCGCACGAACCCGCTCTCCCACGTGGTGGATCGTGTCTGTATCGGGCACTGTTTCAGCTATGCCAACTACGAGGCGTCCACCGGGCAGTTTCGCATCCGCGCGAGAGAGGGCAACGGGATTGTGGCGGCGAATTATGCCGTCTCCTGGGGCCTGCAAACGGGAGAACACGTGGTGACCGGCCGCGACCTTCCACTTTTCAGGATCGGGCCCGATCGCGGTGGACGAATGCTGTTGGAACCACTGAAAGAGGGGGCCAAGTGCGGAAGTACGTTCTGGAAAACCTTGCCCGATCTGCTACCCATTTTGTAAAACTGCGCGCGGTGGCGGAAATCTTCTGAAGCAGATCCCGATCGAGGGCTCCCTGCTGGCGGGTCTGGCCCTGAGGTCGTCGTTCCTGGTGCTGGGACGGTAGATCCGGCTACGGGCTAGGTCAGCGGAGGCGCAGCGAGCATCACCATCAGATTCCAGACCACCAAACCTCCATACCAGTACGAAGCCCATTTGAGAAGGTTCATCTTGCGCGCGTAAACGCAATATCCGCCGATGCCCAGAGCCACGACTTTCGATAGCAAGACACCCGTCGCCGGGCCGGCATGCATCAGCACACGAATGAACGGGCTGGCTTCGGAAGCTCCCAGCTTGAAGCCGACGAGCGTCGTAAGCAGGTCCAGCAACTGTAGGTACACGAAAATGTGGGTCAGGGCCATTTGTTCTCCAAGCAAGCCATCGGCTCTTCCTGGTAATAATATTAGCCTGTGGATCCAAGAAAAATTCACGGAATTTGTCCTGTTTGTACTACGGCATAAGAATCTTTCCAGCACAAAACAAGGTATTTACAGGAATTTCAATATTTCTTGCTAGAGTGGTGAACGAGTGCTGCCAAAAGTACCAGAGGCCTACCTGGTGCATGAATCCAGTGGCCGGCGGTTTCCGTTGGAGAATGCCCAATCCTGGGCGGTGGGACGGGGGGACGGGTGCGCCGTGTTGCTCGACAGCCGCTCCGTCTCCCGGTTGCATGCGCTGATTCAGAGGCGCGAAGCGGGCGGGTTCGCGGTAGTGGACCTGGGCAGCCGCAACGGATCGTTCGTAAACGCCCTCCGTGTGACTGTTCCGGTCGTGCTGAACGATCAGGACCGGTTGCTTTTTGGCGACGAGGAACTGGTCTTTCGGCAGTCCGACCCTACCGGGCCCCTCCTGAGCCCGGAGGAAGCCGACACACGAAATGCGCCCACCACGGCGCTGCACGCTCACCGGCTTACGACGATCGTGGTGGTCGATATCCGCGACTTCACGCCGCTCGCCCGGACGGTCCCCGAATCGCTCCTCTCCCAGACCATCGGGACCTGGTTCCTTCGCGTGGGGCAGATCGTTCAGGGACGCGGCAGTTGGGGGCAGCGGTACATCGGCGACGCGGTGATGGCCGTATGGCTTCACGACGACACGCGAAACCTGCAGCAGGAACTGCTCCGTTCGCTGCGTGCCGTCAGCGAAATCGAGAGCGCGACTGGCGAAATCAGCCGCTCTTTGCCGCTTCCCGGTCCGCTGCGCATCGGTGCGGGCGTGAACACCGGGCCCGCCATCGTCGGCGGCAGCGAGTATACAGCCATGGGGGAAACGGTCAACACCGCTTTCCGCCTGGAGGCCGCAACCAAGAACCTGGGTATGGGCGTGGCGCTGGGAGAGCGGTCTCACGACGCCATGCAACTGGCTGGTTCTCCGTTCCAGCGGAAACAGGTGGAACTGAAGGGATACGAATCGCCCAGCACGGCCTGGGCGATCTCCTTTGAAATGCTGCGGGAGTTTCTGCGTAACCGCGCCGGTTAATCCTGCCGCCTACGCGCGTGATTTGCCCGGCTTGTTTTGGCCTTCGCGCAGGCTCAAGGGTTCGACGAGCCGCAAAACATGTTCCCCGGTTTGCGCATCGAACCGGTAGTCGAGCACGGCGTCCGCGGCATCGAGCGCGGGCGCAGCCTCGACTGTCGGATTGCTCACCGACACCTCACCGGAATTGCGGATTCGCAACTCGCTGCCGACCTGAAGGGGAATTCGCGTGAATGTCTGATGCGGGCTCATGTTGGTTTGTCCTCGCTTTCATGTTCACGCCGCGCGGCGCTCGAGGTCTGTACGTAACCGCCCCACCCGTCAGGAGGCACGGCAACTTTGGTCCGCCACGTGTACTCGGAAACGCGGGGACGCCACGTGAAACATCTCAATCAGCTTCTGCTCGGATTCTTTTGGCACTTTGGCGGACCCGGGCTGCTGGTATTGGGAATTCTCGATTCGTCTTTCGTTTTCGCTCCGCTCGGCAACGACCTGCTGGTGGTTGCACTGACGGCTCGCGAACACAACGTAGTCAGCATGTTCTATTACGCCGCGATGTCCACCATTGGCTCGGTGCTGGGATGCCTGCTGGTGGATCTGCTTCTGCGGCGGGCCGGGGAGAAGGGGCTGGAAAAGCATCTTTCCAAGCGGCGTCTGGCGTATGTACAGCGGAGGGTTTCGAAGAACGCCGCCACCGCAATCGTGATTGCGTCCATCGCACCGCCTCCCTTTCCTTTCACGCCTTTTGTGATGGCGGCCGCGGCGCTCCAGTACTCCCGCCGGAAAATGCTGCTGCTGGTGGGCTTCTCGCGCATGGTCCGGTTCACGGCGCTCGGTTTTCTGGCTCTGGCCTATGGCAAACGAATTTTGAGCTGGGCCGAGAACGGCGTGGTGCAGGGATTGCTGATCGGGCTGATCGTTCTATGCATGGTGGGCAGTGTGATTTCAGTTGTGGGCTGGATCCGGCGCAGCCGCACCAGTTCCGCCGAAGCGGCTCCCGAACCGGCGTAGGGCGCGCACGATGCGCATTTACAATATGAATATGGCAATCAGATGGCTTGCCGCTCTCGCCTTTCCGGCGCTTTGGACGGCGGCCGCGCAGCAGGCCGCTCCGCAGAGTTCTTGTAACGACAGCCCTTCCTACAGTCCCTGCGAAATGGTCTTTGAACTCCCGGCCGCGGACTCCGCGGCCAATGCGAATCCCTACGCCAGCGTGGATTTGCGTGTGGAGTTCCGGTCTCCGCGGGCCCGCACGCTGGCTATGCCCGCGTACTGGGATGGGGATCGCCGGTTGGTGGTGCGGTTCGCGCCGACCGAAGCCGGCAAATGGGACTACCACGTCACCAGCAATATCCGGTCCTGGGATGACCGCACCGGATCTTTCAACGCCGCCGCTTCAGATTCCCCGGGCTTTTTGCGCGCCGCCAACGTGCATCATTGGGCGTACACCGAGCGCGCCAGCACGGGACTGGACCAGCCGCACCTTTGGATGGGCGCCAACGAGCCGCTGTTCGCGACCATGGACGAGGCCGCCTTCCGCGCCACTGTGGATGCCCGCGCCGCGCAAAAATTCAATCACCTGCGGGGCCTGGTCATGGCCGGGCCGGCCGGCGGCGCGTTCCAGTCCGGCGACGCTCCCAACATCGATTACTTCCGCCGGCTGGATGACCGCATTCGATATCTGAACGGAAAGGGAATGATCGCCGACCTGGTGCTCGCCGGAGGCCCCAACACGCTGACCTCGGTTTTTCCCGGCGCGGAGCAGCGCCGGCGGTTTGCGCGTTTTCTGGTGGCACGATACGCGGCGATGAACGTGACCTGGCAGGGAGTGGACCAGTTCGAAGGCTATGAGAACGGACGCGCGCTGTTGCAGGAGGTCGGCGGATATCTGAAAGAATTCGATCCTTACCAGCACCCGCGGACATCGGGCGCGCGCATCACTTCATCGCCGCTGGCGTATGACGGTTGGATGAACTTCGTCACGCACGCCACCGCCGATTCCAACGTCAACGCCATCGAGCACCAGGTGCTGGCGATGCCGTTCCTGGACGTTCATTTCGCGCGCGAAGACACCGGGGCGGGGAAGACCGGACCGGACGACCTGGACGCGGATGCATTTCGCAAGCGGCTGTGGAACGTCACCATGGACGGCCAGTATGTGACGTACTCGAATACCGGATCGGGAGCGGCCAGTCTCAAGTCCGCCGGAGCCAAGGCCATGAGCGTGTGGTTCGATTTCCTCGCGGACACTCGCTACTGGGAGTTGGAGCCGTACTACGACGTGGACGGCGGAAAAGCGCTGGCCCTCGAGGACGTGGAGTACGTCGTCTACATCGAAAAGCCGGGACCGCTGGAACTCACGGTGGAGAAGCACGGCTACGACGTGTACTGGGTGGATCCGGCGACGGGGGAGAGCGTGAAGAAGAAATTTTCCGGCGAGCACTTCACCGATGAGCCTCCCGACAATTCGCACGACTGGCTCTTGCACGTGGTGCGCGAAGGCCGCGTGGAAAGCATGAACAAATCGTACAAGTTCGCTTCACGGGAAATCCTCATGCAGGAGGTGGAGGCGAACAGCCCGAAGGTTCCGTTTTCCATTGAACAGCCCAAGGGCGATCTTTCGATCTCCAAGGCAGTGCCCTTCGCGGTGAAGCTCGAGCGTCCCACCCGCGCCACGCGATCCATGCTGTATTTATGGATGGGCGAAGTGGCCGCGGACCACCAGGGATACCGCGTCCTTGCCACCGGGCCGAAAGGCTCCATGAAGCCTCCCGCGGATATCGCGAGGGATTATCCGACCATCATGCACATGCGAGTTTACGGGATGAACGCCAACGGCAAGGTGTACGAGCTGGATAGCGCGTTGCAGATCGACAAATGACGCCGCTGGTGCTGGCAGTGGACACGACACACGAACGGGGAAGCCTGGCGCTGGCGCGGGGCGGCGAATCGATCGAGGAGGTAGAGCTGTACTCGACCACCGGTTTTGCGCACGTCATTTACGCTCACCTGCGGGCGCTGCTCGACCGAAACCGGGTGGCGCCCGGCGACATCGATTGTTTCGCCGGCGCCTCGGGGCCGGGATCGTTCACCGGCGTTCGCGTGGGTCTTGCGTGCATCAAAGGGCTGGCGGAGGCGTTGGGCCGTCCGGCCGTAGGCGTTTCCAATCTCCAGGCTCTAGCCTCGTTCGGTTCCGCGGAGCGCCGCGCCGTCCTGCTGGATGCGAGGCGCGGAGAGATCTACGGTGCAGTCTACGATTCGGCGCTGCGCCTGGAGGTGCCGGAGAGAGTGGCCAGGCTGGACGACTGGCTGGCGTCGCTGCCTCCAGGGCCGGTGGAGTTCATCTCGCCCGATTTCGGTGCGTGGTGCGCAACGCTCCCCGGGCCGATGCAGACGGCGCCGCATGCAATGGCGGCGGCCATCGCGCGCATCGCGGCCGGCCGTCATCAGCGGGGGGAGGCGCAGGATCCAGCCGCACTCGACGCGAACTACGTGCGGCGGTCCGACGCCGAGCTGTTCTGGCGGGATAAACCGCCTACTGCGTAATCTTCACCACGAAATAGGTGAACTCTTTTCCAGGCGGCATTTTGAGTTGGTGCGGCGTCTTGGCGGGAATCGTCACCACGTCGCCCGCTGCCAGCTTTTTTTCCGTTCCCCCGACGATCGACGGTCCGCGGATTTCGTTCGGCGCGCTCGTCCTGCCTTTGTCTATTTTGCCCCCGACCACCAGCGTGGCTTCCCCGGATTGAACGACGAAAACGTCGGCCTGCAACTCGTGATACTCCGCCTCGCCATCCCCCTCGCGGTGCGCAAGCATGAAACTGTAGTTGCCGAAAGCGGCCAACGTCTCGCTGGCCACCTTTTGCGCATTAATCTTGGGTGCCAGGGCTTTAGCGTGATTCTTCAGTTCGGCGGCGGACCAGAAATGGAATCCGGAGGGCTCGCCCGCGGGCATCGCCAAACCGGCAAAGGCCAGAAAGACAGCGATCTTCTTCATATGTCGTCCTCAGGACCCGAGAGTATCACGGACGGCGGGAGGGGGATGGAAGCGGCGGCTTGGGCAACAACGCATACCCCTCCCTGAAAGTTCAGCGAAAGCAGCTAGAATTTTGAGTAGCCATGAAAACCTCGACCGCACTCGGCGCCCTGATGCTGTGCGCCGCCCTGACCGCCATACCGGCCCGCGCGCAGGCACCCGCTAAAGACCGCATGGTAGTCGTCATCAGCCTGGACGGCTTCGCTGCCTTCGCTCTCGAAGATCCCAAGCTGCCCATTCCCACCCTGCGCCGCCTCATCCGCGAAGGCGCCTCGGCGCGCATGGCCACCATCAACCCCACCGTCACCTGGCCCAACCACACCGCCATGGTCACCGGCGTTCGCGCCGACCAGCACGGCCTCCTCGTCAACGGCACCATCGTCCCCACCGGCTCCTGGCCACCCGTCAAGGTCGATCCCAAAATCGACAAAGAGAAGATGGTCCAAGTTCCCACCGTCTACGACGCCGCATTCAATGCCGGCCTGACCACGGCCGAGGTCGACTGGGTGGCCATCAATAACGCGCCCACCATCACCTGGCCGTTCCTCGAGTGGGCCTCGCCCTCCGGCGCCGTCGAGCGCGAGATGATCGCCAAAGGCGTGATCGCCGCCGACGACGTGCAGGATTTCGACAAGTTCAACATCCTCTGGCGCGACCAGGTCTGGACCAAAGCCGCCGCGCACATCATCCGCGAGCACAAGCCCAACCTGCTCCTCTACCATCTGCTATCGCTCGATTCCACGCAACACCAGTACGGGCCCAAAACGCTCGCCGCCAATGCCGCCATCGCCTTTCTCGATAGTTGCGTCGCGCAAGTGGTGGAGGCCGTGCAGCAGGCGGGAATGACGCAGCGAACCACCTTCCTGGTCGTTTCCGACCACGGCTTCAAAGCCTACACCAAACAGGTCCGGCCGGCCGTGGCGCTCGAAGCCGCCGGCCTCGGCAAGTCGGCGTACGTGCTGCCTGAGGGCGGCACCGGGTTCGTCTACCTCGACAAGACCCGCGTGGCGGAATTGACGCCCAAGGTAACTGAGGCACTGAAGAACGTGGAAGGCATCGAGGATGTGATCGCGCCCGACCGCTTTGCGTCCCTGGGCCTGCCGCTTCCCGAGCAGGACCCGCAGATGTTCAACCTGCTCCTCACGGCCAAAGCCGGGTATTCGTTTTCGGGCGCCACCGGAGGTCCGGTCACCGCCGCCGTCCCGCAACAGGCGGGCAGCCACGGCTATCTCGCCAGCGACCCGGACATGGACGCCATCTTCATCGCCAGCGGCTACGGCGTGAAGCCGGGGACAAAACTCGACCGCGTCGCCAACATCGATATTGCGCCGACGATCGCGAAGCTGCTGGGGGTGTCGCTGCCCGCCGTCAAAGGCGCGGCCATCCCGCTGCAATAACGTGCTCGCGCAACAGGCGCGCCGCCAGCGTGTTCTTTTCGCGCAAGATTCCTCTCGCCAGATCTGCCGGCGAGATATCTCGTCGGCCGGCGGTATGGGCGATCTCCCACGCGGCAGCTATCGCCCGGATGGCTTCGCAGGCCAGTCGCAGGTCTTCCATCGGTGGAACGCGCCGGCCGGCAGGTTCACTCTCCTCGATCGCCCGGATCACGGCTTCCCGTGCCGCCCCGGAGAGAAGCGAGCGCTCCTCCCGCAATACGCCCAGTAACAAATGCTCTACCGAAATCTCGCGCCGCGAAAACGAACTCGCTTCCGAACGTGCGAAGAAAAGGCATCGCCGCGCCGGTTCCGCAAACGGACTGGAGTGAGTGTGCGCCCCGGCTCGTTCCCAGTAGCGCGCCGGCACGGAAACCGTCCAGTCCGCGAGCATCCGCCCCCAAAGCGCCAAAAAGCCGGTGAACGAGTGCACCTGGCGCAGGCGGTCCCTTAATAGTTGCTCCATGGGTTCCGCGTACCGGCTTCGATAGTCGCGTGGATACGCTCGGAGCAGAACACGATAGATCTTTTCAGACAAGCTCATATAACCCTCTCAGGCGGGCCGTGGCCGCCGCAACAGGTGCTTGGCGCGCGCCGTGCGCAGCAGTTCCTGAAGGCGCTCGGCCTCTGCAGTCGCGGCCTGCCGGCCTTTGCGTGAGATGCGGTAGTACCGGCGCCTCTCATCGCTCAGCGCAGGATCGGCTCGTTCGCCGGCCTCTTCGATCAAGCCGGACTCCAACATGCGATTGATCGTTCCATAGAGCGTGCCCGGTCCGAGAACGACCTTACCCCTGGTTCTCGCGGATACCTCCTGCATGATCCCGTAGCCGTGCTTTTCTCCGTCGGCAATTGCCAGGAGAATGTGAAATACCGCCGGGGTGAGTGGACTTGGCGAATACATCCGTGACGGATATATTAGCACGACCGGCCACCGGCCCGGTGGCTGGCTGCCCGGCTCCGCTACAGCCAGTACAGCATGAAGTACACAACCACACCCGTGACGCTCACATAGAGCCAGATCGGGAAGGTCCAGCGCGCAATGCGCCGGTGCTTATCGTATCGCGCCGCCAGGCCCCGCCGCAGCGTGATGACCGCCAGCACCGGGACCGCCGCCGCCAGCACCGTGTGGGTGAGAAGAATACCCAGGTACACCGTGCGGATCGCACCGGTCTTCTGAAATCGCACCGACCCGACCTGCGCGTGGTAAACCAGGTAGCACACCAGGAACAGGCACGAAACCGCAAATGCCGACAGCATCGTCTTCCGGTGCGCCTCGATCCGTTTGCTCCGGATCAGCCGGTAGGCCCGCACCAGCAGCACGGCGGCGGTCGCGTTCAGCGCCGCGTTCACGGTGGGCAGAACCGGGATCATGTGGTTTCGTTCTGAACCGTCTTGATATCGCGCACCAGCCGGCTCAGAAAACCGTCTTCGGACGTCGAATAGTAGCCGCGGATGTGGCCCTTCCGGTCCACCAGCACGAAGCGCGTGCTGTGCGTCATGCTGCCGTCCACGCTATTCAGGTGAAACGTATCGCGTCCGAGCGAACTCAGCTTCTCGGCTTCCCCCGTCAGAAACCACCACCGCGACGGGTCGTACTTGAACTTCTTGGCGTACTCGGACAGCACCGGCGGCGTATCGTGCGCCGGATCGACGGTGAAGGAAATCAGCTTCACCTCCGGATCCGTCTGCGTCTGAAGGCGGCGCATCTGCGAGCTCATCATCGGGCACGGCCCGGTGCAGGTGGTGTAAATGAAATCCGCCACCCACACGCGACCCTCCAGCGCCTTGCTGTGGAATGGCTGTCCGTCCTGCGACGTCAATTGAAATTGCGGCACGTCGCCCAGCACCGAGAGCGGCGGCAGCGGCGCGCACGATACCGCCAGCCCGGCCAGCGCAACCACCGCGGCAATCCGCATCATGCCGCGCTCCTTGCCGCTTTCTGCGCGGCCATCATGCCGCACACCAGCAGCAGCACGATTCCGAACCCTACCGTCACCGCCAAGCTCAACGCTGCGCCCGGCGAAGCACTGGGCAGCCGCAACGTGTGGTTCAGCAGCGCGATCGAATACGTCAGCGGATTGATCCACATAATCGCCTTCACCCAGCCGTGCGCCGTCGCCATCGGAAACAGCGAGCCCGATACCATCCACATCGGAACCAGCAGCAGATTCATAATCGCGTGAAACCCAGCCGTCGAATCCATCCGCCAGGCGATCGTGAAGCCCAGCCCCGTCAGCGCGAACGCCACCAGAAAAATCACCCCCGCCGCCACTACGACTTCCCCAGCATCGATGCGCACCCCGGCCAGCGGCGCGAACGCAAGGAAGATCATCCCCTGTATCCACGCCAGCGTCGCCGAGCCCAGGATCTTGCCCAGCACCATGCTCGTCCGCGGCGCGGGCGAAACCAGCATCGACAGCAGAAATCCTTCCCGCCGGTCCTCGATGATCGAAATCGTCGAAAAGATGGCGCTGAACATCACCGTCAGCACCAGCGCGCCCGAATAGTAGCGCGCCAGATCGTTCGACCCATAACCCATCAGGAGCCAGAACACCAGCGGCGACGCGACTACGCCCAGCACCCTGCTCTTCTGCCGCCAGAATCGCACCAGCTCGCGCTGCCAGAGGGTTGCGGCCGGTAATACAAAACTATTCAATGCCTGCTCCCGTTTCTCTTACAAATACATCTTCGAGGGTCGGCTTGTGAAGCCCCACCGAATCGATGATGCCCGGGAAAGCCTCCACCACTTCCGTGATAAACCGGTGTCCGTTGGTAATTTCCACGCGCACCTGCCCGTCGCGCGCGCCCGCCGCAAGCCCGAACCGCTCTTCGATGCCGGCCGCCAGTTTCCCGGGATCCGCCGTTTCCAGCACCACCACGTCGCCGCCGATGCGCGAGCGCAAATCGCCAGGGCTGCCCGAGGCCACGATGCTTCCTTCGTGCAGCAGCACCAGCCGGTCGCAGCGGTCCGCCTCTTCGAGGATGTGCGTAGTAAGCAGAATCGTGACGCCCTCCCGCTCCCGCAGCGCTTGGACGTGCCGCGACAGATCGCGCCGCGCCGCCGGGTCGAGGCCCGTGGAGGCTTCGTCCATCAACAGGACCTTCGGCCGGTGCAGCAGCGCCTTGGCGATCTCCACGCGCCGCCGCAGGCCGCCCGAAAGCGTCTCCACCAAATCTTTGCGCCGGTCCGCGAGCCCGAGACTTTCCATTGCCGCTTCCATGCGTCCGGCCAGCACCCGCCCGCTCAAACCGTGCAGGTGTCCTTGCGCGCGCAGATTTTCCTGCACCGTCAGCGCTTTGTCCAGGCTCTGCGTCTGGAAAACCACGCCCACCGTCCGCCGTACCTCGGCCGGTTCGCGTTCCACGTCGTGCCCGTCGATGGTCGCACGCCCGCCGCCCGGCACCATCATCGTCGAGAGAATCCGGAACAACGTGGACTTCCCGCCGCCGTTCGGTCCCAGCAGGCCGAAAATTTCTCCGGCCTTGACGTCGAAGCTTACATTTGAGAGTGCGACGCGCTCGCCATAACGGTGGGTGAGGTTCTGTACTTCGATCACAATCCGGGCCTGTCCAGCAGCATCAATCCGTAGATCAGCGGAAGGTATAACACCGAGGCCAGCAGTACTTTTCGGGCGCGCAAAATCGTGCGGTCCAGCGCAACCCGCACCCCTGAGTAGAGAAACCACGCCCCCAGCAGGCTGGCCCCCACAAGGTATACCGAACCGGACATCCCGCTGAGCACCGGCAGCAGGCTCACCGGCACCAGCATCGCGCCGAACAGCACGATCTGCCTCGCCGTCGACCGGCAATCCGGCTCCACTACGGGCAGCATCAGGATGCCCGCGCGGGCGTAGTCTTCCTTGTACATCCAGGCGATCGAATAAAAATGGGGAAACTGCCACAAAAACAGAATCGCGGCCAGTATGCACGCCTCGCCGGTAAGCTTGCCGGCTGCCGCCGCGTACCCGATCACCGGCGGCATCGCGCCAGGTATTGCCCCTACCGTGGTAGACCACCAGGTGCGCTGCTTCATGGGCGTGTAGATGAAAAGGTAAGTCGCCAGCGTGAACGCGCCGATCAGCGCCGCCAGCAGATTCACCCCCAGCCACAACTCCAGAAATCCCCCCACGGCCAGTGCCGTTCCGAACAGCAGCGCGCGCCGCGGATCGAGCTTGCCCGCCGGCAGCGGCCGCTTCGCCGTGCGCCGCATCTTGCGGTCGGCCTCCCGCTCGTACCACTGATTCAGCGCCGCCGTGCCCGAAGCGATCAGGCCCGTCCCCACAATCGTGTGCAGCAGCGAAAGCAGCGGAATCGCCGCCAGAAATTCGCGCCACGTGCCCGCCCCGGCAAGACCGAAAAAATATCCGATGCCGGTGCTCATCAGGATGAGCCAGGTAATTCGCGGCTTCGTCAGTTCGATGTATTCGTGCATCAGGCTACCGCGACTCCCTCGTGGAGCGCGTCTTCCCCCCGCTGCGCCTCTCCGTATGTCAGAAGCGTCAGCACCACCGCCGTTCCAAGTCCGATGGTTGCGGCCACCAGGTGCGCGGGCTGGAACCACGCCCACACCGCCACTCCGCCCGCCACCATCGAGTTCATGGCCGACCCGATGCCCAGGAACACCTGCGAAAACGTCAGCGAAAGCAGCAGCAGCGCCGGCCGCCGCAAGCGCGCCGTTTCCACGTGCCGCGACAGAACGCGCAGGCAGGCCCACAGCACCAGCAGCGTAGCGATCGTCGCGCCCGCAACGTGCAGCGCAACGGGCGTCACTTGATGGCGAACCGCCGCGCCGAGCCCGGCCTGCGCCACCAGCGCCGTAGTCGCAATTGCGGCCGCCGGTCCGCGCTGTAGCCAACCCTCGAAGCCGCTAACTGAAAACACCTGTCCCGCGGCAATCGCCGCAGTCAGCGCAAAACAGATCTGCGCCAATAACGCATGCCCCACAGCCGCGAGAGGCGGAGAGAAAAGGCGCACCAGCGCCATCCCTAAAACGGCTTGCCCGAACACCGACGCCGCGGCGCTCCATCCGAACCGCCGCATCCAGGCGCGCGGTTCCTTGATCTGCAAGCCAATCGCAAGTGCGATGATGAGAATTCCTACAGGCGCCGCCAACGTGCGGTGCGCGGATTGAAAACCCAGGCCGCCGGTAATCACCAGCGCCAGGGTAGACAACGCCGCAATCACCGACAAGCGGCGCAACCAGGCGTGACCCATAGTGTTCAGATGCATCCGGACGGGGAACGGCTTCCACGATCCGTTCCCAATTCTACCCTTTGAATGCGAAATCTACCGTCTTGCTTTCCCGCGCGCCCACCGTCACCTGCTGTTCCCTGGTGCCGTACTTCTCATGCCAGGTTTCAATGGTGTAGGTCCCCGGGGGCAGTCCCTTTATTGTAAACGTTCCGTCGCCGCCCGTCACCGCGAAGAAGGGATGATCCACCACGCCCACGAAGCTGCGCATCCAGGGATGCACGTTGCACTTCATCTGCACCATGATTTCTGGATGGTCGAAGGTGCGCAGCTTCGGCCCGGAATTCGGCGGCTGCGTTTCGTTCCACTCCGTGTTGTTCTTCGTCACCGGATGGACGTTGTGATTGGTAGGATCGCTGTTGCGGATTTCGAGATTCTGCCCGGTTTGGATGCCAAGCACGTGCGGAGTATACACACACCCGGACTGGTCCAGCACGACCGCCGCCGCCGGCTTCACCCATCTTGTTTGGGCCAGACCCGACTTCACCCGGACGAACGCCCAGCGGAGCGTGCCGTTTGGATTGACCACCGCGTCCTCGGTGATGGCCGGGCTTTCCTTGTGCCCGGCCGCGCAGGCCGGGTGCGATTCCATGTCGATCGGCTTCGCCACCGGCTTCTCGCCCTCGAACGTCACCCTGCCCGTGATGGTCGCTCCGGCCTCCAGGTCGGGTGTGAACGCCGGACCGGTGTCCACCAATTCCTTCCGGACCGTTCCCCCGCCTCCGCCGCAACCTGCCAGTCCCAACAGGCACACCAGCACCGCTCCCATCGTCAAACTCCGCATCGCCGTAGAGAACCCTCCGCTTTCGCCAGTTATGGTACACCGAAAGACAGGTGGCGACGGGCAAGCCGGGCGGGCCGCGTCCCTGTGAAGGGTGCTACTGCAGGGCGCAGTGGCCGCTCGATGTGTTCACCCAGTTTTGCTGGATCAGATAGGGGTAGCTGCCAAGGTACATGTTGGCCTTCGATCCGTTCGTCACGGTGAAAGTGGTGCCGAACGTCCACGCGCACTTGTCCGCGTTTTCGTAGCCGCGGTTGTCGTACCAGGCATTAAGGTCCGGATCGGTAGTGGCCTCCTCCAGCTCGTGCGCGACGATGGACACCATCGCGTCCGCGCCGGGATTGCCGTTCGGCGACGTGGACTGCGCCGAGCAGGCGCTCAGGCATCGTGAGGCGTCACCCACAAAGGAATACTTGATGTCCTTACCGCTGATGGTCGCATGCGTGTGCCATCCGCAGTACTGCGTGCAGAAACCGGAAGTCGCGTTTACGTCGGCCGATGTAAGCACGAAATAGACACCGAAGGGGTCGAGTGACAGACGGCCGCTCGTGATCGCGGAGATTACCACGTTCCGGATGGCCGTATCCGAGAGCGCCTTTCCCTGCGAGTAATTGTCCGTTGTGACCCCCGACAGCGCGACCTGCCCCGACACCGGCATACCGGAGACGCTGTACGTCTGGTTGATGTTGAAATAGGGCGATCCGCCGATGCTATTGCCAAAATGCTCCAGGATGGTTGGCGCCGAATTGCCGGACCAGTTTCCATACCAGATGTAGTACATATGGACGGTGCCGGTCATCACCGGCCCGCCGTGATACCGCATCTGCTGCGGACTCGCTCCGCCGCCTGGCTTCGCCTTGTAGCTGTCGAAAGTTTCGTGGATGATCTTGTCGAGTCCCAACGCCTTTCCGTTCCCGTTCCCTCCGGCGTTGTTGGTGTTCGAGACGTCCTGGCCAAATATAGCCGTCCCCAGAAATGCAGCGGCGGAAAACAGCACGATTGTTCGGTTCATGGAAGCGTATCCCTCTCGAGTGCCGGGCCTCTCTGAAAAAACCGCCGGCACAATGCCGCAGATTCTATCACGTACCGGTACATCTAAAACGGCCGTACCAGATTAAAAATGCTCCACAGACGGTCCGTGCTATACTCCCGGCGAAATGAGCGTCCCCCGCATTTGCCTTGTAGCGGCAGCCTGCGCTGCGGTCCTTTCCGCCCAGCCCGGACGGCGGAAGCGACAGGTGAGCGATGCCGAAGTCCGCCGCGTCCACAAATCCGCGCTGCTCATCGACACTCACAACGACGTCACCAGCAGCACCGTCGCCGGCCTGGACCTCGGGAAGCCCAACACCGATCACATGACCGACATCGGCCGCATGAAACAGGGCGGCATGGGCGCCCAGTTCTTCGCGGTCTACGTGGCCGCCAGCTACGTCGAGGGGAATCGCGCCGCCCACCGCACACTGGAAATGATCGACACCGTCCGCCGCGACATCATCGAACAACATCCCTCCGATTTCGTCCTGGCCACCACCGCCGCCGAGGTGCGCCGCGCCCACAAGCAGCACACAGTCGCCGCCCTGCTCGGCATCGAAGGCGGCCACGCCATCGAAGACAGCCTGCGCCTGCTCCGCCGCTACTACGACGCGGGCGTCCGCTACATGACGCTGACGCACTCGAACAGCAACCACTGGGCCGACTCGTCCGGCGACCCCGAAAAGCCCAACAACGGCCTTTCCCCCTTCGGCAAAGAAGTCATCCGCGAGATGAACCGCCTCGGCATGATCGTCGATATCTCGCACGTCTCCGACAAGACCTTCGCCGATGCGCTCGAAACCAGCCAGGCGCCCATTTTTGCCTCCCACTCCTCCTGCCGCGCCCTCTCCCCCGTGGCGCGCAACATGACCGACGGAATGATCCAGGCTCTTGCCAAGAAAGGCGGCGTCATTCAAATCAATTTCTCCTGCGACTTCCTGAACGCCGGCGTCGCTAAATTCGGCGAGGAGATCGGACCCAAAATGCGCGCCCTCCGCGACGAGCTCATGCAGAAGTACGCCGCCGAGCCGGACGGCCTCCAGCGCGCCATGCGTGAAGCGCGCGCCGCCACCGGCATGGACAAAGGTCCCAGGGCCACCCTGGCCGACGTCGTCGCCCATATCAATCACGCCGTCCGCATCGCCGGAGTGGACGCCGTCGGGCTCGGCAGCGACTTCGACGGCATCAGTTGCGCCCCCACCGGTCTCGACAGCGTGGACAAGTGGCCGAACCTCACCCGCGCCCTGCTCGAAGAAGGCTACAGCGCGGCCGAGATCCGCAAAATATACGGCGGCAACACGCTGCGCCTCATGGCCGACGTGGAGCGCGTGGCCCGCAAGCTCCGTTGATATTCTGAATGGATGCCTGACGCGCCCGCTCCGCGCGCCGCCTTCTGGGAAACCCTGATCCGCTTCGACACCGGCAAAATCGCGCCGTGGCTCGCCCTTCGCAATGCCATCGGCGTCGCACTGCCGCTCGCCGCCGGAACCGCCACCGGCAATCCGGGCGGCGGGCTGATCATGAGCCTGGGCGCGCTCAACGTCGCGTTCTCGGATGGCAGCGACCCATACCTGCACCGCGGCCGCCGCATGCTCGCTGCCAGCGTCTTCTGCGCCCTCGCCGTGGCCGTCGGCGGACTTGCCGGCAGCCTGCACGGCCTCGCAGTCATGCTTTCTATGGCCTGTGCCTTTGCCGCCGGCATGATGGCCGCCGTCGAAGGACCCGCCATCGATATCGGCAACGTCACCCTGGTGACGCTCCTCGTCTTCTCCTATCAAGGGATGAGCCCGCGCCGCGCATTGATCTCCGGAGTCCTCGCCCTCGCCGGCGGCCTGCTCCAGACCGCCTTCGCCCTGGCCTTGTGGCCCGTGCGCCGGTACACGCCGGAACGACGCGCCCTCGGCCTGCTCTATCAGGGACTATCCCGGGCCGCTGCCGCGGGTGCCCCCGCCACCGAGGCGCCTCCGGCCAGCAGCGAAAGCACCGCGGCACAGAAAGCTCTCGCCTCCCTCGCCGGCAACCGATCCATCGCAGCCGAACGGTATCTCGCCCTGCTCAGCCAGGCGGAACGGATGCGCCTGGCGATGCTCGCACTCGCTCGCCTGCGCGTGCGCCTCGGACGGGAAGGGGCCATCGCAGAGGCCGTGCTCCTCGAACGTGCCGGCGCCCGTGCTTCCGAAGCTCTGGGCGCCGTTGCCGCCTTCCTGCTCTCCGGCACTCCAGCCGCCCCCAAGGCGGACACCCTCGAGCAGCTCGACGCCATGGTCGAAATGCTCTGCGCCGTAGAAAGCCGCCCTATGGTGCACGACGCCCGCACCCAGCTTGCGTCCCTCACCGGACAGTTGCGCTCGGCTCTCGAACTGGCCGCGCACTCCACGCCGCGCGGCATCGTCGAGTTCCAGCAGCGCGAAGCCGGGCGGCCCTGGACCCTCCGCCTGGCCGGCACGCTCGCCGTCCTGCGCGCCAACCTCAATTTCGAATCGGCCGCCTTCCGCCACGCCCTCCGCCTCGCCCTCTGCGTGGCGCTCGCCGATGGCCTCGGCCGTGCTCTCGACTGGCAGCGCTCGTACTGGATGCCCATGACCGTCGCCATCGTGCTGAGGCCCGACTTCAATTCCACCTTCACCCGCGGCCTGCTGCGCCTCGCCGGCACGCTGGCCGGGCTGCTGCTGGCCACCGCCTTGTTTCACGCGCTCCATCCCGGACAGGCCGCGCAGGTGGCCTGGATCGCCGGGTTCGCGTTTCTGTTGCGCTCGTTCGGCCCCGCCAACTACGGCGTTTTCGTCACCGCGCTGACCGCACTTGTAGTTCTCCTGTTCGCAGTCACGGGCGTGGCTCCCGGCCAGGTGATCGCCGCCCGTGGCATGAACACGGCCGCCGGCGGCCTCATCGCGCTCGCCGCCTACATCCTCTGGCCCACCTGGGAGCGGACCCAGGTCAACGAGGTGCTGGCCCGCATGCTGGCCGCCTACCGCGCTTATTTCGCCGCCGTGCGCGACGCCTACCTGGAGCCGCAAAAGGATTTCAGCCGCAACCTCGACCGCGCGCGCATCGCTGCCCGGCTCGCCCGTTCCAATCTCGAAGCCTCCGTGGCCCGCCTCCGTTCGGAACCCGGCACCGCGGCGCGCGTCTCCGAACTCGAGTTCATCCTCGCCAACTCCCACCGTTTCGTGCACGCCGTGATGGCTCTCGAAGCCGGCCTCTCCGCCAGTCGCCGCGCCCCCGCCCGCGCCGCCTTCCGCACCTTCACCGCCCAGGTGGAACGGACGCTCCTCATCCTCGAGAGCCGGCTTCGAGGCGGTCCCGCCGAAGACTTGCCCGACCTGCGCGAAAGCTATCGTCTGCTCACCAAGTCCGGAGATCCCGCCGTCGAGCGCTATGCCCTGGTCAACGTCGAAGCAGACCGCGTCACCAACAGCCTCAACACGCTCGCCGAAAAAATCGTCGACCTTCCGGCCAGCGTGCATGACTCCGCCACACGGCGGGGTTAGTTGATTTACCGGGCTACTTCTCCAGCTTGACGGAGAGTTTGGCGGTCATCTTCTGCCCCTGCGCTTCGGCCGACACGTCGCCTTCGATCGATTCTCCCTTTTGCTCGAGTGCGAACTTCATAGAGCCGTCGCCGATCGGAAGTTCGAACGTCAGCTTGCCGTTCTCGACTTTGCCATTCAGGATGGCGTTCTGTTCGGTAGCGTTCGGTCCGGCGGTGCCGGTCAGGGCCGCGCCGTCCTGTTTCAGCACCAGGTATGCGGGGCTCGGGCGGTCGCCGTCCGGTGTGGAAACTGTCAAGGTTCCGGTCCATGTGCCCGTGGCGTCCGCCATCAACAGACCGGCCGCGGCCAGGAGCAGCAATAGAATTCGTTTCATCGCGATTCCTCTCGAGGGGTAATTGAGTGATACTACCATGCGGCCCGGCCGGACTCGTCCTACAATTCAAGATATGAACATGCGGATAGGGTGTGCGATCGCGGCGTTGGCCGTTCCGGTTCTGCTGGTGGCGCAAGTTCCTCGCAGCCGCGCGCTGTTGCCTGGGGAGCAGTGGGTGAAACTGTTCAACGGCACGGACCTGGCAAACTGGGTTCCGGTTGGCAACGAGAAGTGGACGGTGGAAGACGGGGTGATTCACGGGCAGGGCGTCACGAAGGAGTACGGCTACCTGCGCACGGAAAAGAAGTACAAGGATTTCTGGTTCTCGGTGCGGTTCAAGTGCGAAGCCGACGGCAACAGCGGCATCTACTTCCACACCGAGTTCAAGGAAGGGACCGTGGACATCTCGAGCGGTATGCAGTTCGAGATCGACCGCACACTGAATCATCACACGGGCGGGCTGTACGGAGACGGCCGCAACTGGATCGCGTGGCCGTCGCCCGAGTTCGAGCAGGTCATGCGGCCGACCGACTGGAACGACATGCTGGTGAAGGTGGAAGGCAACCACATGGTGTGCATCCTCAACGGCGTGGCGATTCTCGATTTCACCGATCCGACGCCCAGGTCGTCGGACGGCTATATCGCGCTGCAACTGCACTCGGGCGGCGACGGCAACATGCGGTTCAAGGATATTTACGTGCGCGACATGTCGGTGCGTTAGGCTGGGGGAACACATGAAATTGCGTTTGGGATTTGCCGCGCTGGCGTGCGCGACCTCGCTGGCCGCGGCGGATTGGAAACCTGTCGACGGGCCGCTGACTACGCCGTGGACCGCGAAGGTCAGCGCCGCCCGCGCCTGGCCGGAATATCCGCGGCCGCAGATGGCGCGCCCGAAATGGACCAATCTGAACGGGCTGTGGGACTACGCCATCGGGCCGAAGGATGAAGACCGGCCCGCACAGTTCGAGGGCCAGCTACTGGTGCCGTTTCCGGTGGAATCGGCGCTTTCCGGGGTGAAGCGGGCGGTTACGCCCGAGCAGCGGCTCTGGTACCGACGGACGTTTACCGCGCAGGCGACGCGCGGGACGCGGCTACTGTTGCATTTCGATGCCGTGGACTGGCGCGCGGAGGTATTCGTCAACGGCAAGGCCGTGGGCAAGCACGAAGGCGGGTACGACCCGTTCACGTTTGACATCACCGATGCTTTGAAAGCCGGTTCCCGGCAGGAACTCGTAGTGGCCGTCTGGGATCCGACCGACACGGGACTGCAGCCGCGCGGTAAGCAGGTCTTGAATCCGAACGGCATCTGGTACACCGCCGTGACCGGCATCTGGCAGACGGTGTGGCTGGAGCCGGTGCCCGCTGCACACGTTGAAAGCCTTCACCTGGTGCCGGACCTGGACGGCAAGCGCCTGCGGCTAACCGTGAACACGCCGGCCGAGGGCGAGTTCACGGCGACTGCGCGGCTGCGCGGCAGAACGGTAGGCACGATTTCGGGACGAACGAACGCGGAGACGAGCCTGGCGCTCCAGGAGGTGACGCCGTGGTCGCCGGATTCGCCGGTGCTGTACGATCTGGCGGTGAAGCTGAAGTCGGGCGATAGCGTGACCAGCTACTTCGGCATGCGCAAGGTGGAGTTCCGCAAGGACAGCGCGGGCTTCAACCGGATTTTCCTGAACAACGCGCCGCTGTTCCATATCGGGCCGCTCGACCAGGGCTGGTGGCCGGACGGGCTCTATACTGCGCCCACGGATGAAGCGCTTCGGTCGGATATCGAAACCTTGAAGAAACTCGGGTTCAACATGGCGCGCAAGCACGTCAAGGTGGAGCCCGCGCGGTATTACTACTGGTGCGACAAGCTCGGCTTCATGATCTGGCAGGATCTGCCCAGCGCCATGACTTCGAAGATTCCGAGCAACGTGCGGAAGAATGCGGCCGCCGATGCGGTGTTTCCGGCCGCGGACGCCGCTGCCTGGGAGCGGGAATTGCGCGCGCTGATCGCCAACGTGGGGAACGCGCCGAGCGTGGTGGTGTGGGTGCCGTTCAATGAAGGCTGGGGACAGCACGACACCAACGACGTGCTGAAGCTGGTGAAGTCGCTGGATCCTTCGCGCCTGGTAGACGGGCCGAGCGGGTGGGAAGACCGCGGCTTCGGCGATTTCAAGGACATGCACGAATACCCGGGGCCGAACATGTTTCCGGTGCTGCCGGATCGCGTCTCGGTGCTGGGCGAATTCGGCGGCCTCGGGCTGCCGATGCAGGGCCATTTGTGGTGGGACAAGCGCAACTGGGGCTACCGCACGTTTGAAGATACGGCGAAATTGCAGGCCGGCTACGAAGCGCTGATCGAGAAACTGGAGCCGCTGGTGAAGCAGGGTCTGGCGGCGGCCGTCTACACGCAGACGACGGATGTGGAAGGCGAAGTGAACGGCCTGATGACGTACGACCGCAAGGTGGTCAAGTTCGACGCGGCAAAACTAAGTGAAATGCATAAGCGGATTATCGGACTGCTGAAACCATAACTATGACTGCACCTTTTCGACTGGACGGAAAACGGGCGCTGGTGACGGGCGGCGCGAGCGGCATCGGCGAGGCCACCTGCCGGGCACTGGCCGGCGCCGGCGCGCTGGTGACCATTGCGGACCTGGACGCCGCGGGCGCGCAGAAACTGGCGCGCGAACTCGAAGGAGCTTCGGCGCTGGGGCTCGATATTACCGACGAAGCGGCAGTGAACGCAGCCCTGGGTGGGCTGGAACGGCTGGACATCCTGGTGAACAACGCCGGAATAGGTCTGGTGGGCAGCATCGAAGAAACCGAGCGGGCCGACTTCGAACGCCTGATGCGGGTCAACGTGGAAGGCACTTACCTGGTGACGCGCGCCGCGATGCCGCGGCTGCTGGAGGCGAAGGGTTCGATTGTCAATATCGGGTCAGTGGCGGGGCTGGTGGCGGTGAAGCGGCGCTTTGCGTATTGCGCCACCAAGGGCGCGGTGGTGGCGATGACACGGCAGTTGGCAATCGAATACGCCGGGCGGCTGCGTGTGAACTGCATCTGTCCGGGGACCGTGGATACGCCGTTTGTGGAGGCGTACCTCGAGCGTTACCACAAGCACGAGAAGGAAAAGGTCCGGGCGGAGCTGAATGCAAGGCAGCCGATCGGGCGGCTGGGAAGGCCGGACGAAATCGCGAATCTCGCGCTGTACCTGTGCTCGGCGGAGGCGGAGTTCGCCACCGGGTCGGTGGTCACGATCGACGGCGGGTGGACGGCGGCCTGACGCGGGCCGCTATTTCGACTGGTAGCAGAAGACGGCTGCGGGTTGACGCTCGCGCGCCTGCGCTTCGCTAAAGATGTCGAGCGCTTGATCGCGGCCGGCGCCGATATGCAGCGCTTCGCGGGCGATGTAGTCGTTACGGGGAAAGCACTGCACCCAAATTGGGCCGGGGGTGCGGCGGGCCAGGGCCAATAACTGCTCGGTGGGCGCGGCCCGTGCCAGGAACTGCGCCCGCTTGCGGATCCAAAGGATGTCCAGGTTGTGCAGCAGGATGAGGAGGACGGCCGCCGCCGCCCAACGCCGGTGGTGCTGCCAGCCGTAGGCGAGAGCGAGGCCCACCAGCCAGGCGAGTCCGGTGCTTGCCACGTAGGTTTGCCGGCTGGGAATGGCCGTCGAGTACGTGAGGAAGATATATGGAACCAGGGCGGCCGCCATCCAGGCCGCGGCGCGAAGGGCCGAACGGCGCATCTGCGCATCGCGCGAATACCAGACCACAGCCGCGGCCGGAACACCCCAGAACCAGACGAGCCGGGCCAGACTGCGCGGCCAGGTGATCCAGAACGGCGCGTGCAGGGAGAAGCTGCCATCGGAGAAGCGGAACGAGTTGGAGCGGCTGAAGAAGATGGCGGCGGCGGCGAGCGCGGCGAGGGCGGCATAGGGCAGGGCGGCGAGCCAGGTGCGGCGCGGGACCGTGAGCAGCAGCAGCGGCACCCAGATTACGGCCGATTCCTTCGAAATTAGCGCCAGAGCGAACACGGCGAGACCGCAGAGATGGAGAAGGGGGCGCGGGCGGCGGCGCGCTTTCAGCCAGCACAGCAGGGCCGCGGCGCCAAAGAAGAACATCCACAGCTCGTTGATTGCGGAGAACCACATGACGGCTTCCTGGTGCCCCTCGTGGATGGCGAAGAAGCCGGCGGCCCAGGGCGCGGCGGCTCGCATGCGAGGCCAGGCGAGGCCGATGGCGTAGACCAGCCAGACATTCAGGATGTGAAGCAGGATGCTGAACCAGTGGTATCCGGGAGCCCAGAGCCGGAAGCGGCGGAAGAGCGCGTACATGGTCCAGTAGCTGGTGGCGCGCATGCGGGCGATCGGACTGGCCAGCAGGGCGGGGAATCCGGCGGGCGGGCCGAATTGTTGGGCCTCGGCGAGGTTCGGGTAGTCGTCTTCAATCAGCGGTATGCCGGTGGACGGCGCATAGGCGAGAACGCACAAGGCGGCCAGCACGAACGCGGCGGCCGCGCGGGTTCTCACAAAGAGCGGCTGACGAGGACGAGCACCGCCAGCAGCACAACGCCGATGATGACGCTCCAGGCCACCAGCTTGCGCTCGATGGGCAGGATCGGCTCGTGCTCCATCCGGCTGAGTTCTTCGGAAATCTTCGGCTCTTCCATGGTTAACTCCCCGACGGCGGCCGGACGCCCGCAAAGAACAACCACGAGATCGCCAGCCCCACCCAGATTACGAATCCGAACAGGCACAGCAGGTACACGGCGGCGAGCCGCGCAATGCCGGCCTCCCACAATTTGCGGAAGTTCGACATGACGCCGATGGTGAAGAACGTCATGACGAAGAAGATGCCGCGGAAAACATTCGCCTCTCCCACCGCCGCCTTGGCTTTGGGCACGAGCGCCGGGAACACCAGCCCGATGGCCATCACAAAGCCGAAGGTGGCGAGGTAGCCGAGGACGAATTTTGGGAACCGTTCCCAGATGTGTCCGGGACCGGCCTTGTCTCTGCCGGGCTCGATTTTGGTGGACCAGATCCAGGCGAGGACGAACGACCAGACGCCGATAAAGACATCGATGAAGACCTTCACGGTGGTGGTGGCGCCGACGATCCAGCCGGGCTGGTAGGTGATTCCCTCTGCCGCCGCACGAGCGCGGATCAGGGATTCGGCGATGGCACCGCTGGCCACGGCGGCTCCGTCAGTCTTCACGGCGAGGCCCATCCAGGCGCCCGCGACCATCGGTTCACGCCAGAGGAAGGTCTGGGCGAGAAATGGCAACAGCAGGAGTTCCATCACGGCAAAGATAACAACCAGCGACGAGACCATTACCGGCACGATCGGCCGGGCGCGGATGGCCGAGCCGGTGGCGATGGCAGCCGAAACGCCGCAAATGGAAATGCCCGAGGCCAGCGGCGCGGCCCACTCGCGGCTGAAGCCGAAATAGCGGCGCGCCACCCAGTACACGAGGGCCCAGTAGATCAGGTAGGCTTCGACGATGGCGCACAGACCGCGAAACATCACCGAAGTGGCCAGGCCGAGCTGCTCGGTGGCCGTGATGCCGAGGAATCCGCCCAGGATGACGATGCCGGTCTTGATGTACAACTCGGGCCGGACCGCCTCTTTGAGCGCCGTCGCCGTGCGTGGAAAGAAATTTCCGATGGCAAGGCCGGCGAGCAGGGCCACGATGAAGCCCGCTTCGGCGGTGAGGTTCATCGACCAGCCGACTCCGAGTGCCTGGCGCTTATCGGGGGTCGCGGCCACCCAGGCCACGCTGCCGACGATCCAGGACAGGTAGCTGAGCGCGGCGACCACAAGAAACGGCGGGATGAAGCGGCTTGGCCGAACGCCGAGCAGGCGCATCCCGGCGGCCAGGATCACGGTGAGGAAAGCGATGGTAGCCAGAAGATAGACCCATCCGGGGGCGCCAGCCCAAGCCTTCGATACCGGTCCCAGGGCTTTGGAAAGGTCGGTCCAGACGGAGGTGCTTACGGCCCAGCCGAGCACGTCGCTGCCCGCCAGCAGGCCGAGCGAGAGCACAAAGATGAGCAGCCCCAGCCAGACCGATAGCCAATCTTCGTTGAGTCGCATGAAACCCAAATGCTACCAGATATTCAGCCAACGATCGGGGCAACACCGGCGTCTAAGGGGGAGCAGGAGAACCATGCGCACCTTTTCGAGCCAATTGTGGCAGGACATCCGCTACGCCGCTCGCACGATGGCCGCGAGTCCGGTGTTCACCGGAATGGCGGTACTTTCATTGGCGCTCGGCATCGGCGCCAACACGGCGATCTACAGCTTCATGGAAGCGATTTTGATGCGCTCGCTGCCGGTGGCAGAGCCGCAGTCGCTGGTGTTGTTCGCCTGGCACTCCAAGGATTTCCCCAAAGTGTCGCACAGCTTCAACGGAAACAATTACCGCGACCCGAACACCGGGTTCACCAGCGGCAATTTTCCGTTCCCAGCCTGGGAGCGGCTGAAGGAAACGAAGGGCGTCTTGAGCGGCGTGTTCGCATTCAATAACGGAGGCAAGCTCAATGTGCTGGGCGAGGGCACCGCGGACCTGGCGGAGTCGCTGTACGTCAGCGGCGATTTCTTCCGCACCCTTGGGCTGAGCCCGGCGGCGGGGCGCCTGCTCGACGGCAACGACGATGCGGCTGCCGTGGTGGTGCTCAGCGAAGGTTACGCGCGGCGCCGTTTCGGAGATACGGCATCTGCTGTCGGCAAGACTTTGCGGATCAACAGCGAGCCGTTCACGGTTGCCGGCGTCGCACCGGCGGACTTTCACGGGATCAGTCCGGGTAGTTCGCGCGACCTCTACCTGCCGCTGCGCAGTGCCGGGCTGCTGGCCACGAATCCGACCCGTTTTGCCGGGCGGTACACAGATGCGAATTCCTACTGGATAGAAATTATGGGGCGGCTGCGTCCGGGCGTGGCTCGCGAGCGGGCGCAGGCGGAACTGGCGGCGGCGTTCCGCGGGTTTGTGGAGCCCACGGCCACGACAGCGGCGGAACGTGCCGACCTGCCGGCGCTGATCCTTCAGGACGGCGCCGGCGGTCTCGGTAATCTGCGCCGGCGGTACTCCCGCCCGCTTCTGGTGCTGATGACCATGGTGGGGTTCCTGCTGGCGATCGCCTGCGCCAACGTGGCCAACCTGCTGCTGGCGCGGGCGGCGTCGCGGCGGAGGGAGATTGCGCTGCGGCTCAGCCTGGGCGCCGGACGGTGGCGCGTGATTCGCCAACTGCTGACGGAAAGTGTGGCGCTCTCGGCGGCGGGCGGCATTCTCGGAGTGCTGTTCGCGTGGTGGGGGATCCGGGGGCTGACGCTGATGATTTCGAACGGCCGGCCGGATGTCCCGCTGGGGGCCGGGTTGAACTGGAACGTGCTGGCGGTGACGGTGGGGCTCTCGGTGGCCACCGGGCTTCTGTTCGGGCTGGCGCCGGCATTGCAGTCCACCCGCCTGGACCTCAGCTCCGCCATCAAGCAGATGCGGGCCGGAGATTTCAGCGCCCGCCGTTCCCGCCGGCTGCCTTCGCTGCCGCAACTTCTTGTGGCTTCGCAGATCGCGATTTCGGTTTTGCTGGTGGTGGCGGCCGGGCTGTTCGGCAGGACGCTCGCGAACCTGCACTCGGTGGAACTCGGCTTCAATTCGGAAAAACTGCTGGTAGTGAGTTTGAACGCGCGGCAGATGGGCTATCGGGACGAATCGCTGGCGCGGTTCTACGACGGTTTGCGCGGGCGCTTCGCCGCCATCCCCGGAGTTCGGGCAGTGACCGCATCGGATATGGTGCTGGCGACGGGGTCCATGTCGAGCACCAGCCTGGCGGTGCCGGGCTATTCCGGCCGGGATGCAAGCAGCGCCTTCCTGCGTACGGGTCCGGGCTTCTTTTCGGCCATGCAGATTCCGTTGCTCCTGGGCCGCGACTTCACAGAGCGGGACAACAACGCCGGAGCCAGGACGGCGATTGTCAACGAAGCGTTCGCGAAGAAGTATTTCCCCGGCCAGAGTCCGCTGGGGCGGCGGTTTGGCTTGGGCAGCCAGAAAGACCTGGAGATTGTGGGCGTGGCCCGGCCGGCGCGCTATCAGTCGCTCAAGGGCGAGATTCCGGTGCTGGTGTATCTTCCGTATGGCAGCGCCCCGGAATCGCTCGGAGGCTTGAATTTCGAGATTCGCGCGGCGGGCGATCCGCTGGCTCTGGCGGCGGCCGTTCGCCGGGAGGTGGCGCAGGCGGATGCGCGTGTGCCGGTGGGGGAGATCAGCACGCAACAGTTGCAGATCGAGCAGGCCATTTCCGGGGAGCGCACGTTCGCCACCCTCTGTTCGGGCTTCGCCCTGCTGGCGATGGCGATCGCCTGCGTGGGGCTCTATGGCTCCATGGCGTACACGGTGGCGCGGCGCACCGGGGAGATCGGAATCCGCATGGCGCTGGGCGGGCAGCGCGGGCGCATTGTGGGTCTGGTACTTCGCGATGTCTGGGTGATGACCGCGCTCGGGCTCGGAGCGGGACTGTCGGCGGCGTGGATCTCGTCGCGGCTGCTCGAATCTTTCCTGTTCGGCCTGAAGGCGCGGGATCCGCTGGTGTTCTCGGCGGCGGGCCTGATCCTGCTGGCAGCGGCGCTGGCGGCGGGCATCGGACCGGCTCGGCGCGCCGCCCGCATCGATCCCTGGACGGCGCTGCGGGAGGAGTGATTCCGGGGTCAGGCTTCGGCTGCCGAGTTTCCGTTGGCTGACGGAGACCCGCCGGCAACCAGGGGAACGGCGGGGAGCAGGTACGCCCAAACCGGTGGCACTTTCATCATCCTGTGCAACGCCACGTCGATTGGGGGGGATTCGGCGAATACTGCCACGCAGATCATCTGGGCGAGGCTGAGACGATGGGATCGAGGTTGGCGGCGCGGTTGGCGGGGTATGCGCCGGCGAAAGCGTATCAGTATTGGCCCTTGAACTTTTCGAGCGCCTCGCGGACGAGTTGGCCGCGCGAGCGGACCCCCAGGCGGTCGAACAGCTTCTGGAGGCTCAGCTTCACGGAGCTTTCCGAGATTTGAAGGTCCAGGGCGATCTGTTTATTCGTCAGCCCGTTGACCACCATCCGCAGGATGCGGCGCTCGCGGTCGGTGAAGCTGCTGTCGCGGATGGACTCGGGCGAGGCAAAGAGCAGCGGCACGCACTGCTCATCGAACCAGGTACGGGAGGCAGCAACGCTGCGCACGGCCTCGCTGAGGGTGGCGAGGTCGTGCTTCTTGAGGATGACGCCGTTGACGCCGAGGCTGACCAGGTGCCGAATCTCGGCTTCTTCGACCCAGGCGGTGAGGACGAGCACGCGAAGTCCGGGATATTTTTGGCGGATCTGACCGAGCAGTTCGGTTCCGCGCTCGACGCCGAGGTCGTAGTCGAGGAGCACGACGTCCACGCCGCCGCGAGAGAGGGCGGCGAGCGCGTCCGCGACGGACCCGGCGGTGGCGGCGACGGCGAACTCGCCGGTTTCTTCGAGGCCTCGAGCCAGGCAGTCGCGGAAGACGGCGTGGTCGTCGATAATCAGCAGCCTGGTCTGGTTTTCAGGCAATGGCCCTTCTCTCTTCCATGCTTAAAAGTTTCACCTGAAACCACGCGCCCTGGGGAGCGTTTCCGCAAACGAGCTCCCCGCCGAATGAACGAACGGTGGCGCGCGATACGTAGAGGCCGAGGCCGCTGTTGGTGGCTCCTTCCTGGAAGGGGCGGAAGAGCGCATCGGGGTCGCTCACGCCAGGGCCGGTGTCGACGATATCGACTGTGACACCGGCGGCCGGGGCGACCGCCTCGATGCGCAGGATGCGCGGGCCATCGTAACTGGACATGGCCTCGATACTGTTTTTGGTGAGGTTCAGGAAGACGCGCAGGAGACCGACGCGGTCGCCGCGCACACGGGGGAGGCTGGGTGCGATCCGCCACTCGAGTGCAATGCCGGCGTCGCCCGCGAGCGGTTCGATGACGATCCTGAGTTCTTCAAGGGTGCCCGCCAGGTCTGAGGCGGAAGTGGAGGTGCGATTGGGGGTGCGCAGCCCGGACTTCGCCATGGCCTCGAGCCCCTGGATGAGCGACACCAGTGCCTGGTAGTCCTGTTGGCGCCCGACGCCGGGATCTTTGCCGAGGTTGGCGAGGGCCACGGAAGCGGCAGCGGACAGATTGCGAATCTCGTGGGAAACGGCTCCGACCACAATGCGCGAGGCAGCGAGGAAACTTTCGAGGCCGGCCTCTTCGCGGTCGCGCATGCTGTCGGTAGCGTCCCAAACGACCAGGGTATAGTGCGGAGAGCCGGCGGCCGTTTTCGTGGCGGAGCACCAGACCTGTGCGAGGAAGGATTGCCCGCCTCCTCGCATGCCGCTCGTCTCGATCATGGTGCGGCTGCCGTCCCAGGCGGCCGGATCGAAGAGGGCGCTCACATCGGGCAGAAACGCGGTGACATCTTTGCCGGCCAAGCCCTCCTCGGAACCGAACAACTCGCGGGCGCTCTCGTTGGCGAGAAGTATTTGGCCGGCGGATTCGACGGCCAGGATGGCGAGCGGGCTGGTCTCCAGAACATTGCGGGTCTGGCGTTCGGCTTCCCGCCGCAATTCGGATTCATGGGCGAGATTGCGGGCGAACTCCTCGGAGGCCCTCCACCGCTGTTCGATTTCCCAGACCAGCAGGCCGGTCACGCCGAAGGTGAACGCCACCGATTCCAGGCGCCACATCCAGCCCTGCTGCCAGGCGAACGGCGAATAGTGCTCGCGGAGAACGGCGCAGCCGAGGGCCATGATGACGATCTCGAACCGGCTCAGGGCAAAGGCGCAAACCACGATGGCTATCAAATACAGGAATCCGAGCCCGACGTTCACGGTCAAGGCACGATCGATCAGGGCGACGGCTGCGATGGTCAGGAAGACGCCGATGCGCAGGAGCATCTTATGGTTGCGAGCCACGGCGGCGGCGCGCGAGAGGGCGCCATGTTTCCAGCGGTTCACTCACATTAGTATTGTCTGTTTTGGCGACCAGCGGGAACAGTATTTCCGGGGCAGGCGTTTGCGGAGGCGGTTACTTGGGATCGAGCCGAAATTCGTCGAAGTAAGTCACCGAGTCTCCGACAGTAAACAGTCCTGCTTTGCCGGGACCCGTATACGTGTCGTCGCGGCCGCGCAGAATCCGCCGGTGATCTACGTAGACCTGGAACTGGTCGCCGCGCAACGCCACTTTCAGGATGCGCCACTGGTTGACGGGAATATCGTGGCGGACGGCAGCGCCGAGGCGGACTTGGCGGCCGTCCTCAATCCGGTACACCGCCACGGTATTGGCCAGGGCGTCGGCGCGCACCTGGTAGTAATTCTGGCGGTTGCGGTAGCGGAAGACGAGGCCTCCGGCGCGATCCTGCCTGCCGGAAACGGGTTTGATGCGAACGCTGATATCGGCGTTCCTGAGCTGTTCGCCGTCCCAAACGGCCAGCGGAAACCTGGCTGAGCCTACGTCCTCGGAGACCTGGGCAAGCACGTAGGGTTGGGTTGGCGCTGTACCATCTTTGAGGATTTCCCATTTGCCCGGCGCCCCTGAAAGCGCGGTGGTGGTCCAGCCTGGAGGAGTCATGCCGAACGGCTCGCGGTCGAAATTCATGACCCGGGTCGCCGAAGCCCACAGTCCCAGTGAAGCCAACACTCCGATGAACTTCAAACCCATCTCTCTGTTCCCATTTCTAACACGAATTGCGCCGGGCCGCGTGCCATCGGTCGCGCAGCGTGTTCCACAGCGTTGCGGAAAGGATCAGCGTTCCACCGGCGATTGCCCATCCGCCCGGAGTCTCGCCATGAACGATCCAGGTCCAAACCGGGCTGAGGGCCGGTTCGGCCATCAGGAGGGTAGTGGCCTCCACGGCGGGGACGTAACGGATGCCCCTGGTCAACAGCAGGTAGGCCACGCCGATCTGGAAGCAGCCAAGGTACAGCAGGACGGCGGCATCGGTGAAGCCGACTCCGGCCAAAGGGAGCGCCCACGGCAGGACCGCGATGCACGCTGCCAGATTGCCCACAGCGGCGGTGGCAATTGCATTCCCGCCCTCGCCTTTTCGGGCCAGCCAGCGCAAGCCGGCGAGCATCAGGGCGTACGTCAGGCCACTGGCCGCACCCAGTATGTTCCCGCGCCTCGGATCCGGGGCCGAAGCTGCCGCGTCTTGCGCTCCGACAAAAACTAAAGTGACTCCGCACACTACCGCCAGAAGAAAGATTATGTCGCGCCGCCGGACCGGCTCGTGAAGCAGGAGCGGACCGAGCAGCAGCAGGTACAGCGGCGAAGCCGATTGCAGGAAGATGGCATTCGCCGCGGTCGTCAACCGGTTGGAGAGCACGAACAGCACCAGGGTGGCCGCGTAAGCGGCGGCAACGGGCGCCATTCGCACACTCCATCCGCGGCGGGTCTCCGGAATGGCCGCCAGGAGGAACACGGCTGCGATTCCGGAGCGCAGGCTGGCGATCTGAAAACCTGTCAGGGTGGCGGCCTTTATGGCGGCGCCGCCGGTGGAAAACAGGGCCGCGGCGGCGACCAACATGAGCCGGTGTCGTAGCGATCCGCTTTCCATGTGGATCACCCATCTTATCCGGCGGGTTCTACTTGAACTCCAGAACCTGGCCGTCGGCAAGCAGGCGGGCCCGCAGTTTCTCGTAAGGCACGTCCTGTACGGCGATACCGGCATCGATGGCCATGGCCGCGGCGGTAGCCGCCGACTGGCCGAGGACCATGAACACGGGTTCCATACGGATGGAGCCGTAAGCGATGTGCGAGCTGGAGACGCACACCGGCACCAGCAGATTAGTTACCTGGGCTTTCTTCGGCACCAGGGAACCATAAGCGATCTGGTATGGGCCGTTGGTGCTCACGCCGATGTCGCCCTCATTCTGCACATATCCTTCCGGCGTGATGTAGCGCTGGATGTTGTGCGAATCGATGCCGTAGGATCCCATTCCGACGGATTCGGGGGTGGGACGCTTTTTGGTGAGCTCGTTCTCCGTCATGATGTACTTGCCCATCATGCGGCGGGCTTCGCGGACGTAAAGCTGGTGGGGCCAGTTGTGGTTATCCTTGAATTCGTCTTTGGCGAGTCCCCATTTGGCCATGGCCGTGCGCACCTCCTCGGGGACGCGCGGGTCGTTGGCGATGAAATAGAACCAGCCTTGTTCGTAGTTGACGTGCTCCTGGGCGATCTCGCGGCGGCGGGCGTAGCTTGCTTCCGGATAGTCCCAGTTGCGGCCGATGTTGTCGGTGCTGAACGGGCCGTGGTTGTTGGTATCGGTCTTGAGATTGGGGATCGGATCGAACTTGCCGAAGGTTTCGCGCCACCCGGCCGCGAAGATGCGGAGCAGGAGCTCGTACTCCTTCGGATCGTAGGCAACCGGTTTGGGAAACGGCACGCGGTTGGCGGGCACCTCGGTGAGGCACATGCGGAAGCAGTAAGCCTGGACCTTGTTGTCGCCCTCGCCGTATTTTCCGGGAGGCTCCGTGCCGATGCGCGGCAGCACGCCGCTGGCCGGGTCGCCGGGGACTACGTAAGGCGAGATGGGGGTCTTCACGGCGCCAAAATGGTGGCGATGGTGCAGGACGCCGGTCTGGACGCCGGCCCACTGTTCGCCGTAGGTTGCCATGGACTCGCGGCCGACGTGGTAATCGACGCCCGCGGCGGCCATCAGGTCGCCTTCATAGGTGGCGTCGATGAACATTGTGGCGGGGTAGGTTTTGCCGTCCAGCGTGGTGATGGAGACGATGCGGCCGTCCTGCTTGCGGACGCCCTTTTCGCGGTCGAGCCACGCGTTGCGCACGATCGGGATCTTCAGTTCCTTGACCCACGCCTCGTAAACCGCTTCGGCGACATGCGGCTCGAAAATCCACATGGTGCGCGCGGAGTCATCGGAGGCCTGGGTGTCCTGACCTTTGTTTCCGTACTCTTCCCGCTTCTGCCAGCGCCAGGTTTCCGGCTTCTGGTATTCGAGCCAGACCCGATGATAGAACTCTTTGGAAAGGCCGCCGACCACGGCCTTGTTGCCTGAGTCGGTCCATCCGAGGCCTCCCGCGGTAAGCCCGCCCAGGTGGCGCTCGGGGCAGACCATGATCACGGACTTGCCCATTTTCGTAGCCTGAATGGCCGCGGTGACAGCGCCGGAGGTGCAGCCGTAAATCAACAGGTCCGTCTGGCGCTGGGCGAACGCCGGGGCGAGGCAGATTGTCACTGCCGGTAGCAGGAGGCGGAGAGTGGTGAAACGCATGAGTCTAAGACCCTACTATATTCCCTGGCGCAGTTCGCGCAGGATGGCCTCGATATGCGCCTGGCCGGCATCGACAGCGGGAAAGCCGGTGTTGGTTTCGTCGAAGATGAGGGCGAGGTCTGTGCCGGCGAGGACGACGGCATCCACCGGGAGTTCGCGGGCGATGCGGATCAGGGTGTCGCGGCTGGTGGATTTGCCGGCGACGGTTTGCATGTAGGCGTCGTGGATGGCGTCCACCTGTTCGGGGACGATCACATCGACGCCTTCGAGCATGCCGAACATCCGGCTTTCGACGACGAAGCGGGTACCGAAGAGGGCGACGCGGCGGTATCCCCGCGCCAGGAGCGCCTGGCGTGTGGTTTCGACGATGTTCACCAGGGGTAGGGGCGAGATGGGCTCGAGCTCGCGAATACAGATATGCGGGGTGACTGCGGAAATGGCAGCGATCTCCGCGCCTCCGGCGGCAAGCCGCCCGATCAGGCCGGCGAAATAAGCGGCGAGGCCGGAGAGGTCACCGTGCTCCACGGCACCGCGAACGCGATCGAGATCCGCCTGAACGATCAGCATCTCGCCGGCGTCGAGGCGCGTGAGTTCCTCATAGTAGTGGATGGTCGCGCCTGGTCCCAGGCCGCCGATCAGACCCAGTTTTCGCATAGTCGGATTATCCTCGAGAGATCAGAAAAACGGCCACTTCGGCCATCAGGTTGGGCAGCGTGTTTACTTTGCGGCGGCCCGCCAGATAGTAGCGGCGCTCGACGACGAGGCCCTCTTCCGCGGCCAGTTCTTCGAAATCGCGAACGGTGAGGAAGTGGATGTTGGGGGATTCGTACCAGGCATAGGGGAACAGCTTGGTGCGCGGCGCACGGCCGCTCATCAGCATGGAAAGGCGCACGCGCCAGTGGCCGAAATTGGGGAATGCCACGATGCCGCGCCGGCCGACGCGCAGCATCTCGCGCAGCACCTGGCGCGGGCGGCGCGTTTCCTGAAGCGTCTGGCTGAGGATCACGTAGTCGAAGCTCCGATCCGGGTAATCGGCGAGTCCCTGGTCGATATCGGACTGGAAGACGGAGACGCCCCGGGCGATGGCGCGCTGCACGCGGGCGCCAGAGATTTCGACACCGCGGGCGACGACGTTCTTGGTGGCCGCGAGCCACTCCAGCAACTCGCCTTCGCCGCAGCCGAGGTCGAGCACGCGCGAGTCCGGCTGAACGATCTCTCCGATGATGGCATAATCGCTGCGGCCCAGCAGCTCGCGGACGAAGGCCTGTTTGCCGGCGATTTCGGCGCTCATTGCACTTTCTCGAAGGTGCTGGAGAGGAAGCCGGCGACGATGGCGCTTTGCTCGGCCACGTCCACCAGGAAGGAATCGTGCCCGTAGTTGGACTGAAGCTCGACGTAGGCGACGTCGCAGTTGCGCGAGCGGAGGGCCCGCACCATCTCCTGCGACTGGTAACTGGGGTAGAGCCAATCGGAGCTGAAGCTGATCACCAGGAAGCGCGAGCGCACGCGTTCGAACGCGGCGGGGAGCGACGGCCCGCGCCCGTTGGCGAGGTCGAAATAATCCATGGCCTTGGTGATATAGAGATACGAATTCGCATCGAAGCGGTACACGAACTGGCTGCCGCGATAGCGCAGGTAGCTCTCGACTTCGAAGTCGACTTCGAAATCGAAGCCGAAGGCATCCTTGCCGCGGAGGCGGCGGCCGAACTTTTCGCGCATGGAATCGTCACTCATATAAGTGATGTGGCCGACCATGCGGGCCACGGCGAGGCCGCGCGCGGGGGGTTGCTTGCCGTAGTAGTTGCCGGCGTTCCAGTCGGGGTCGGCCATGATGGCCTGGCGTCCGACCTCATTGAACGCGATCTGCTGGGCGGTGTGACGAGCCGTTGTGGCGATCGGGATGGCTGCAACCACCTGCTCAGGGTACGCCACGGCCCATTCGAGCGCCTGCATTCCTCCCATGGATCCGCCGGTGACGGCGAGCAGGCGTCGAATGCCGAACCAGTCGATGAGCATCTTCTGGAGGCGGACCATATCGGCGACTGTGATGACGGGAAACGACATGCCGTAGGGGCAGCCGGTAGCTGGGTTGATGGAGCCGGGACCGGTGGTGCCGCGGCAGCCGCCGAGCACATTGGAGCAGATGACGAAGTAGCGGTTGGTGTCGAAGGCCTTGCCCGGGCCGATCATGTTGTCCCACCAGCCGGGCTTGCCGCCATCGTGGCTGATGCCGGCGGCGTGCGCGTCTCCGGAGAAGGCGTGCAATACCAGGATCGCATTGGACTTGGCATCGTTAAGCAAGCCGTAGGTCTCGTAGGCCACCTCTACCGGCGCGAGGGTGGCGCCGCTATCGAGGGAGAGAGACTCAAACCGCGTGGTATTGGACTCGACGATCATCCCGGAAGAGTTTTCATCATAACAGAGGGTCGCCGGAGACCCGGCCGGCGACCGCCCGCGTGCTACATTGATGGACATTCCACCCGACATGAAAAACGATTCCACGGCCGGCGAAAAATTCCAACGACTGGTGGAGCTTATGGCGCGGCTGCGCGCCCCCGGCGGCTGCCCGTGGGACCGGGAGCAGACCTTCGACACCATCAAGCCCTACACGCTGGAAGAGACTTACGAAGTACTGGACGCGATCGACCGGCGCGACTGGCAGGACCTAGCCGAGGAACTCGGCGACTACATGCTGCAAGCGGTGTTTTATGCGCAGATGGCGGCCGAGGCGGAGCACTTCCGTATTGGTGACGCGCTCGACGCCATTAACAGCAAGTTGATCCGGCGGCATCCACACGTATTCGGCGAGGACAGCGCGGAGACGGCGGGGGATGTGAAGCGCATCTGGGGCGAAGTGAAGGCGGCCGAGAAAAAGGAGAAGGGCAGGGAAGCGGATTCGATGCTGGCGGGCGTGCCGCGGACGCTGCCGGCGCTGGTGGAAGCGCAGCAGGTGGCATCGCGCGCGGCGGGGGTCGGTTTCGATTGGGAGAACGCCGAGCAGGTGATCGAGAAGCTGCACGAAGAGCTGGCTGAATTCGACGAAGCGAGGCGCAAGGCGTCGGCGGAGGAACTGGAGGACGAACTGGGCGACCTGCTATTCGTGCTGGTGAACCTGGCGCGGTTCGTGAAAGTGGACCCCGAGCAGGCGCTGCGCAAGACGAACGCGAAATTCCGGCGGCGGTTCGGCTATATCGAGAGGCGGCTGGCCGAGCAGGGGAAGAAGTTCGAGGATTCGAATATCGAGGAAATGGAGGCTCTGTGGCAGGAAGCGAAGCGGTAGTTTCCACGCGGCAGCTTTTCTCTCTCGAAGAATTCGAAGACGTAGTCCGGCTACAGAAAACGATCTGGGGTTTCGCGGATGTGGAACTGCTGCCGGTGCGTTTTCTGGTTGTGATTGCCAAGATCGGGGGGCACGTGTTCGGCGCATTCGAAGGCGGCCAGATGGTGGGTTTCTGTTTTGCGCTTCCGGGCGTGAAGCGGGGCGGGCGTCCGTACCTGCACAGCCACATGCTGGGCGTTCTTCCGGGCCACCACAACCTGGGCATCGGGCGGCGGTTGAAGCTGATGCAGCGCGACGAGGCGCTCGAGAGGGGCATCCAGCTTATTGAATGGACCTTCGATCCGCTCGAGCTGAAGAACGCTTTCTTCAACATCGAGCGGCTGGGCGCCATCGTCAGGAGATACAGCGAGAATCAGTACGGGGTGACGGCCAGCCCGCTGCACGGAGGGCTGCCGACGGACCGCTGCATCGCGGAATGGTGGCTGGACTCTTACCGCGTCCGCAGGATCCTGGCCGGCGAACGCACGGAACGGCGCGCGACGGAGCGAATTGCATTCCCGGCGGATATCGGCGAAATCCGGGGCGTGCGGCGGGACTCCGCCCGCGACATTCAGGCCGCCAATGCGCGCCGGTTTCAAGACGCATTTGCGCGAGGGTTGGCCGTGACCGGATTCGAGCGCGGCGATAAGGAAGGCGTGTACCTGCTGGAGCCGTGGCAATGAAGATCGAAAGAATCACGCTGCGGCAGATTCGAATGCCGCTGGTGCACTTTTTCGAAACCAGTTTCGGCCGGACTTACGGGCGGGACATCGTGCTGGTGGAGGTGGCGGCCGAAGGCGCGACGGGTTGGGGCGAAGTCACGGCCGGCGAGAATCCTTTCTACAACGAGGAGTGGACCGAATCGGCGTGGCTGATTCTACGCGATTATGTCGCGCCGCGCGTGCTCGGTTTCGAATTTCACGGCCCCGAGGAGATTGCCGCCCGGACGGCCCACATTCGCGGACACAACATGGCGCGCGGGAGCCTGGAGGCGGCGGTTTGGGATCTGTGCGCCCGTGTGGACGGGGTGCCGCTTTGGAAGAAGATAGGCGGGGGAGCGCGGCGGGAGATTCCGTGCGGCGTTTCCATCGGGATCCAGGACTCGGTGGAACAGCTATTCGAGAAGATCGAATGCGAACTTGCCGCCGGTTACCAGCGGATCAAGATGAAAATCAAGCCGGGATGGGACGTGGACGTGGTGCGGCGCGTGCGCGAGCGGTTCCCATCCATCAAGCTGATGGCCGACGCCAACTCGGCGTACACGCTGGCAGATGCCGGCGATCTGAAGCGGCTGGACGAGTTTTACCTGATGATGATCGAGCAGCCGCTGGCGCACGACGACATCGTCGATCACGCCGAATTGCAGCGGCGCCTGGATACTCCGGTTTGCCTGGACGAGTGCATCCGCTCGGCCCATCATGCGGAACAGGCGATCCGGCTGCGGGCCTGCGGGATCATCAATATCAAACTGGGCAGGGTGGGCGGCTTCACGGAAGCGAAGAAGGTCCACGATGCGGCGCAGGCAGCGGGAATTCCGGTCTGGTGCGGAGGCATGCTGGAAGCGGGCGTGGGACGTGCGCACAACATCGCGCTATCGACGCTACCGGATTTCGTGTTGCCGGGCGATGTTTCGGCGAGCCAGCGGTACTGGAAGCGGGACATCGTCGAACCGCCCGTGGACATAACCGCGCGGGGAACGATCGAGGTGAGGGACGAACCGGGGTTCGGCTACGAACTCGACCGGGACTTCATCGCTTCCATTACGGTGCGCGAGGAGAGCCTCGGTCAGACGAGAGCCTGAATACCGTTAGTTAACGCGGGAATACTGTCGGATTTGGACTTGTCCCGGGGGACACAGGTCGCCGATCATGTCTGTCGGACGGCTTGCATGACGAAACCGAAATCGAAGGTGGTCTTCTGTTCCCTGATGGTCGCATTTCCGGCGGCCTTATCCCTGGTTCAAATTGCGCGGGTGCACCATGCGCCGCTCGTCCTCTCGCATTATTTCGGCGGCAGGGCGGGAAATTGCACTCTGGCAGAGTCGTTCGAATCCGAAGCGATTTCCCGGTTGCAGGCGAAGAACGTCAGTGAACTGAAAGCGTCGAGCAAGAAGATCCGGCAGGATGACCGCTATTCCCTGTGGGCCACGCCTCTGGGCGAATTCTGGATGCCGACCGCAAGCGGCGACGATTTGCTGTACGACCTGGGAGAACAACAGCGCAACATCTACGGGACCCGGATCAAGCCGGGCGACATCGTATTGGATGCCGGCGCAAACGTCGGGGTCTTCACCCGCAAGGCGCTGCTCGCCGGGGCGGCGAAGGTTGTGGCAATCGAACCGGCTCCCGAAAACCTGGAGTGCCTGCGACGGACATTTGCCGCCGAGATTGCCCAGGGGCGGGTGGAGGTGTATCCAAAGGGCGTGTGGGACAAGGACGATACGCTGAAGTTGAGCGTCGATCCTGTGGCGTCGGCGAAGGACAGTTTCGTTCGTCCGATCGAACATGCCCAGTTCGTGGAAGCGCAGTTGACGACTATCGACAAGCTGATTGCCGAACTCCACTTGCCGCGGGTGGATTTCATCAAGATGGACATCGAGGGAGCCGAACGGAAGGCAGTCACCGGCGCAAGAAATACGATTGCGAAATTCCACCCGCGCATGGCGCTCTGCATTTACCACGTTGCCGGGGACGAGACCGCAGTGCCGGGCCTGGTCCGCGAGGCCTACGCCGGCTACCAGGTTTCGAAGACGTGTTTCTGCGGGGCGGAACGGATTCAACCGGAAGTGGCGTTCTTCGACTAGGGCGCTTCCGGCGCGCCCCCCAATCGAAACGTCTGTAATGATGGTAGGGATGAACGCCGCGGGTTCCGTACGTCAGCGCCGGAGGTCCGGTTGAAGGACAGGACCGTTCTGATCACGGGCGCCGCCAAACGGATCGGCCGCGGGATAGCCTTGCGTTTGGCCGCCGAGGGCGCGCGCGTTGCCGTCCACTATCATGCTTCGGAAGCGGAAGCCCGGCGCACGGCCGAAGAGTGCGGAGGCGCGGAACTATTCCGGGCCAATTTGGAGTCGGTGGCGGAAATCGAGCGGATGTTCCGGGAAGTGGAGGAGCGGCTGGGAAGGCTGGACGCCCTGGTCAATAATGCCGCGCGGTTCACGCGCTTCGACCCGCTCGAGATCACCGAAAAGGACTGGGATTTCATCCACAGCGTGAACCTCAAGAGCGTGTTCTTCTGCTGCCGGGAAGCGGCGCGCCTGATGCTCAAGGGCGATGGCGGCCGGATTGTGAACATCAGCTCTCTGGGAGGGATCCGACCATGGGCGGAACATGCGCACTACTGCGCGTCCAAGGCGGGGGTGATCATGCTGACCCGCGCGCTGGCAAAAGCCTGGGCGCCGAGCATCACGGTAAACTCGGTCGCGCCGGGTGTGATTCCGTTCGAGGATATCGACCCGAGGGGAAAGCGAATGATCGAAGCGACGCCGGCGGGGCGCGGGGGGACGCCGGACGAAGTTGCGGGAGCGGTATTGTATTTTCTTCAGGCATCGAATTTCGTGACGGGGCAATTGCTGGCGGTGGATGGGGGTCTCAGCCAGCGGTAGGGATCAAAGAGGAGGAACCACTTTGAAAAGCATCATGACTATTGGCGCGCCCGGGCTGCTCTTTGCGGTAGCGTGCGCCGCGCAAACGCCGACGATTACCGCTGTCCTGGATGCGGGAGGATACACGCCCAATATTGCGCAGGGGAGCATCTTCGTGGTGAAGGGGAGCAATCTGAGCACCAGCGAATACGTTCCCGCCCCCGCGCTGCCTCTGACATCGACTCTCGACAATGTGAAGATCACGTTCACGCCAGTTGCTGGCGGTCCCGGACGTGACTGCTACATGATCTACACGTACAACCTGAATGGCATCAATCAGCTTGCGGCGATTCTGCCATCCGGCGTGGCGCCCGGGGACTACAACGTTACAGTGACAAACGGAACCGCTGTAAGTGCGCCGTTCCGGTCGACGGTGGTTGCGCGCAAGTTTGGGATCATCTCGCAGGATTCGTCCGGCAGCGGCAACGCGGCCGTTTTGAACTATCTTGCGTCCGGCGCAGTCGAATACAACCGGCTGACCACCGGCAAAAATGCGGCGTTCAGCTATTCACCGGCGAAGCCCGGCGAAGCGATCGCGCTGTGGGGCACTGGGCTGGGTCCGATAGCAACTCCCGACAATGCCGCCCCCGGCGTCACAGATTTCCGCAGCCAGGAGGATATCAAAGTCTGGATCAACGGCCAGAGCATAGCCCCCAATATTTATGCCGGGCGTTCCCCGGAGTTTCCAGGTCTGGATCAGATTAATGTAACCCTTCCCGACAACGTGGGCACCGGGTGCACAGTCAGTGTGCAGGTAAGTGTGAACGGGGAGTACAGCAACCCGGTCACACTGGCCATCGCGCCGGCCAATGCGAGTTCCTGCGCGAGCTCCACTTACTCGCAGGATACTCTCTCGAAGCTGGACCGGGGAGGTTCGATCACTACCGGCAACTTCGCCATCGGCGCATTCAACGCAAAGATCACCGCGCTGGGCCTGACGGTGGAGGCGAGAAACGAGCAGGTGGTCGGCACATTTTCGAAATACAGCGGCGCTCAACTGGCGGCGGCCACAGCTTTTCTGAATCCCGCCGGTGCGTGCCAGGTATACCACCGGGTCGGCACCGCGACTGCTTTGATTTTTGGGGGCTCCTCTACGAATCTCGACGCGGGCGCCGCCATCACTCTCGGCGGTCCGAACGTCACACCGGCCAACAGTAAGTTGGACCGAGGGCCGGGCAATACTTATCTGGATGATTTAGGCACGGCGGTTTCGATTCCCGGGTTGACGCTGCCCCCGGGCCTCGGCTTCAACACAACCCCCCTCATCACGACGGGGACTTACACGCTGTCGGGTACGGGAGGCGCGGACGTCGGGCCGTTTCATGCCAGCGTGACGTTGGGACCGCCGATTGCTCTCAGCAGCCCTTTACCCGCGGAGATCGCGCGCAACGAGGGAGTCACGCTGAATTGGACTGGCGGCGCCACGACGGACCTGGTGGAGGTTATCGGATTCTCCGGTTTTGTGGTGGGCAACATCGGCGACTCGCCAGTCTACGACGGTTCGGTGTTCATCTGCACGACGACCGCCGGTAATGGAACCTTCACGGTGCCGGCGACGGTACTTCAGCAGTTGCCGGTAACGCCTGCCGACGCAACCGTCGGTCTCGGCGGCCTCGGCATAGTCTCGACACCGCAACCCGCACCGGGCAACGGGCTGTTCACGGCTCCGCTGGTTTCGGGCGGCAACATCGATGCCGGCGTATTCCTGGGAGCGGTTGGGTTTTTCGCCAACCCTTCGTACAAGTAAGCGCGGATTCTCAGCGGCGGTTGAATTCGAGACTTCGAACACTCGCGGTCTGAAAATCCATCGAGCAACTGAAATCGAAGGTGTCATTCACGGGACCACGACGGGCGCTGACAACGCCGGAGATCCACCCGGCGCGGCGATTGTCGATGGCAGTGGACGCGAAATCCGGACTCTGGTAGCCGTCGCGATTGATGCGCGCAACGACGCCATCCTGGCAGGCGCGAATCGAGCGGGACTGCTCGCCCGGGGGAGGCGCGGCGGGGGACGGAGTGGTGCCGCGGGGTTGCAGGGCGCTGCCGTCGGCGTTCCGGATCTCCATCGAACGCACCTGGCCGGAGTTGTCATCCACTTCGCACTCGAAGCGGTACGAACTGTTGCCGCGACGGAAAAGGGCATTGCCTTGGCTGAAGGCGCCGCTGATCCAGCCGCGGCGGTTCGGGTTGACGGAGGCGGCGGTGATGTCGATATTGCGCAGGCCGTACTCCCGTTCTGCGCGGGCGCGCAGTTCGGTACGGCACGCGTCAATGGCCTGCTCGTACGTCACGGTCCGGTTGCTGCCTCGAATGCCGCCGCGTTCGGGAACGTCCGCGGACCGGGAGGCTACTCACCGGGGATTCGGTGGCAGGCGCGGACTGCGAGGCGCCGCTCCATTCGAGGTCGAACGTGTAACCCTCGGATCCGCCCTTGGAATCTTCGATGTGAATCACTGCCGTCCCGTTGTTGTTACGCGGATCCTGCACGAGGGTCATTTTGCCGCGTCCGTCGATGCCTTTGAAGCGGAAATCGGACATGCGGGCCGGAAGGGGACCGCTGCATTCCATGCGGGTCCAGGTAGCGGGCTGACCGGCGAGATTCCGAAGGCGTCCGGTGCTGCCGAAGACGTCCACTTCGGCCACGATATCCACGCGCACCTCGAGGGTGCATTTTCCGGAGGCCCCGCCGGGACCCTTGATCGTTGCCTGACGGGTTTGCGCGAACCCAAGCGCCGGCGCGGCCAGAATCGCGGCCGTCAGTAACAGGTCTTTCGTGTATGTTGTCATTGCGCCTCGCGCGTCATTTTTGCTTCGCGATCACCAGGTCCTTGATCTTGGCGTAAGTAGCCGCGGGCACAATCTTCTTGTCCACGGCTTTCCCGATGCCGGGTAGTTGAGCGAGGTCCCGGGCGGAAGCCGAGTTCTGCGGAGCGGCCGCCAGCGCCACGGAGGTGAGGAGAAGCAGGAGGAAACCCACGGTCGTCATACGAGGCGATTGTACTCCTGCGTCCAGCCAACGCCAAAGCCCGCGCACCGCGACCCTACACAACGCGACTGAATCCCGATTCCTCCGGCCGGCGGCCGCCTTATGTTCGCTCGTCGAAAGCCTTCTTCAGTTTCTTAAATCCCGAGGTGCCGGTATCGATCAGCCAGGCATCGCACTTTGCGGAATCCATGATGCTGCCAGTGGTTCCCAAACCCGTCGCCTGCCGGTCAGTGACGCTCGCGTTGCCGTTGGACTTGATCTCGACATAGACAGTGTGCCAGAACGCATCTTTGGTGCTGGTACCGGCTGTCTTTTCGTAGGAGACGATGTAGGATTTCCCTTTGTACAAGCCGGCCTTGAGATCCGAAAACACCCGGACGTCCGACATGTTCTTCCAGCCCAGCTCACTTTCGAGGAGGTGAATGAGCTGCACATCGGGCGTGATTCGCCTGGCCACACCGAAATAGTCGGCAAGCCACGTCTCCATATCGGCTTCGGCCTTCTCGGTGGACTTGATGGTTGCTTCGGGGACGGTGGTGCGCACTACGACACGGCTGGTCGTGACATCCGTCAAGGTATGGAGGATGGCCGCGAACACGCAGTCCTGGGTTCGGAAATCGACCCATGAGGCTGTATGGTCGAGCCGCAGGCGGGTGGTGATGGGCATGGAGTAGGCATTCTTAGCCGCGCGGAGTTGATCCCAGGCGCGGTACAGCTCATCCTTTACCCAACGCCGGTCGGCGGGCGGAAGATCGTCGAAGGCCACCTTCTTGTCACCCACCAGCTCTTTCAATAGGTATGGCTTGTGCTCGATTCGTTCGTAGAGCGCCTTGACGTAATTCTTCCGGGCGTCGCTGGGGCCCATCGTGGTGGTGACTCCGACCTCGCCTGGGGCCACCAAACGAACGTAATGTTCTATGGCTTCACGGAAGCTCTTGCGAAGCCGCTCATCCTGGAAATATTCGAGGCCGCCCGAAAGCGCCGGGGCCTGGGAGGGGAGAAGGCCGTAGCCGGAACTGGCGCATTGGATGGCGGCACCCCACCGAGCGCCGTGGACTGACGGCGCGAACAGCGGCGTATCCAGGCGGACATTCCGAAATCGATCCTCCCACTCCCTTGCCTCGAATTCCAGATACTCGCGGGCCGCCGGTTCCAGCGGCCCGGGATCGCGGCGTTGCTGGATCACGTGGGTCAGCTCGTGGGCCAGGAGGGCAATGCTTGCGGCATTTTCCGGGCGCATCACGATCATGCTTCCGGTGGCGAAAGCCAACGCGCCGAATCGCGAAGGCATGTCGTTAAATTGCAGGCGGACGCCGGCGAGGTTTGCGTGAAACGAGTCTTCGAAAAGATGGCGAGCCGTCGTTGACAGGCACCAATAGGTAGAGAGATCGGGCGTATTAACAGGGACCAGCATTCTTCTCCTCCGAAACTGGGATCAGTATACTCCGGGCCGCGCGGGCGGCGTCAAGCGAGATCCTCGGTCTGCAGGGGCAGGCGACGGATGCGCTTTCCGGCGGCCGCGAAAATCGCATTCGTCACGGCAGGCGCAATGCCGGGAGTACTGGCCTCACCGATGCCCCCGGGGGCCGCCTGGCTGGGGACGAAATGGACTTCGACTTCGGGCATTTCGTCGATCCGCAGTATGTCGTACTGGTGAAAGTTGCCCTGCTGGACGCGGCCGTGATCGATGGTGATCGCGCCCTTGAGGGCTGCGGTCAGGCCGAAGGCGATACCGCTCTCGATCTGCTGCTCCACGCCCGCCGGATTGACCACCTGGCCGCAATCCACGGCGCAGACCACGCGATGAATTTTCAGTTTTCCCTGTATCACCGACACCTCCGCCACTTGGGCGGTGAAGCTGCCGATGTTGTTCGACAATCCGATTCCGCGTCCATGGCCGGCGGGCAGAGGCTTGCCCCAGTCCGCCTTCGCGGCAGCCAGTTCCAAAGCCGCCATCATGCGCGGCTGCTGCGATAACAGGCGGCGGCGCAATTCGAGAGGATCCTTTTTGCCCGAGGATGCGATCTCATCGAGAAAACTCTCGGTGAAGAAGACGTTTTGCGAATACCCCACGGAGCGCCAGTAGCTCACCGGAATTCCGGGATCTTCGGCGTGGTAGTCCACCAAGCAGGTTGGCGATCCGGTAAGGCATGTCGGCGATGCCCTCCACGCCGGTGCGCGAAACTCCTTCGCGCAGGCCGCCGAACGGGGGGCAGACGATGCGGCTGGTGAGCGCAACCGGCCAGCCGGCGGCATCGAGCCCGGCCGAAAATTGGGTGCGCGAAGCGGGACGGTACCAGTCCTGCTGCATATCGTCTTCGCGCATCCAGGTGAGCTGGACCGGTGCGGCAATGGCTTTTGAGACTTCCACCGCCTCGGCGATGTAATCGGAGCGCGCGCGGCGTCCGAATCCGCCGCCCATGTAGCGGGTATGGATCTTGACCTGATCGGGCCTGAGGCCGGTGATGGAGACGGCAGCTTGCAGGGCAGCGCTTTGGCCCTGCGTCGAGGCCCATACCTGGCAGCTATCGGGGCGGACGTCGGCCGTGCAGTTGAGCGGCTCCATGGGGGCGTGCGCCAGGTACGGCACCTCGTACACAGCGCCGATCTTCTTCGCCGCGGCGGCGAGAGCGGCCGCGGCATCGCCCTCCTTCGCGGGCGACGGCGCCGGGTTGCTGCGCCCGCTCCGCGAAGCGGCGAGAGATCTCTGCCGAATCGAGGCCCCCGATTTTGCCTTCGTCCCACTTAATGCGGAGCGCTTTGCGCCCCTCATTGGCGGACCAGGTATTGTCGGCCACTACGGCCACTCCGGTCGAAATCTGCACGACGTGACGCACGCCGGGCACGGCCCTGGCCGTGGCGGGGTCGAAGCCCGCCACCTTGCCGCCGAATACGGGACAGCGTTCGGCCACTGCGTAGAGCAGCCCGGGAATGCGGACATCGATGCCGAAAACCGCGCGGCCGTTCGTCTTCTCCGGCGTATCGAGCCGCTTGCGCGGCTTTCCGATGATGCGGAATTGGGACGGCGATTTCAAAGTCACATCGGCCGGCGGGCTCAAGCGGGAGGCGGCGCCGGCCAGAGCGCCGTAGCTCAGGCGGGCATTACCGGAGACGTTCAGCACGGTGCCGTTTTCGGCGCGGCATTGCGATTTGTCCACGCCCCATTTCTGCGCGGCCGCCTCCACCAGCATCTCGCGAGCGGTAGCCCCGGCGCGGCGCAAGGTCTGCCAGCACGAGCGAATGCTCTGGCTGCCCACAACGCCCTGGTTCGGACCGTACTCGCGATCGATGCCCGGAAATTCGGTGCGGATTTTGCTCCAGTCGCACTCGAGTTCCTCGGCGAGGAGCATGGAAAGGGAGGTCACCGTGCCCTGGCCCATTTCGGCTTTGTGGATGAAAAGCACGATCGCGTCGTCCGGGGCGACGTGCACCCAGGCGTTGAGCTTCAGTGCATTCGAGGTCTGCGCCCCCAGGGGCAGGCGAAAGCCGACCAGGAGTCCTCCGGCGGCGGCGGTCCCGGTGAACAGGAAGGAGCGGCGGCTAAGTCCGGGTGCGCTCATTTCGCTCCTCTGCGAGTTGCGCGGCAAGGTGCACGGCGCGGCGAATGGACTGGTAGGTCCCGCAGCGGCAGATGTTGTTGCGCATGGCTTCGTCGATATCGGCGTCGGTGGGATTCGGCTTTTTCGCGAGCAGGGCCGCGGCGGTCATGATCTGGCCGGACTGACAATAGCCGCATTGCGGCACGTCTTCCTCAACCCACGCCCGCTGCACGGGATGAGTGCCGTCCGGGGAAAGGCCCTCGATGGTTGTGACCTGTCTCCCGGCGACGCTTGCAATCGGGGTCGCGCAAGAACGCATCGGCTGTCCGTTGACATGCACGGTGCAGGCGCCGCACAGCGCCATCCCGCAGCCGAACTTGGTGCCGGTCAGGTTCAATGTGTCGCGCAAAACCCAGAGCAGCGGCATGGTGGGAACGGTATCCACACTTTGCGGTTTGCCGTTCAGCGTAAACTGAATCGCAGGCATAGCATCCCTTCCAGGCAGGGCCCCTCGCCCCGTGTTGAATTCTGTTCGGAGTATACACCCGGGGCGCGGCCCGGATGGTTAATGCACCGCCACGCCTCCGTCTATACACATCACCTGGCCCGTCATAAAATCGGAATCGCCGGAGCAGAGAAACACCACGGCGCCGGTCAGATCGCAGGCGAGCTGGGGCCGCTTGATGGCTTGGTAGGATACGATCTCGCGCATCCGGTCCATGCCCCGTGCGTCCAGTTGCTCGCCCGGCAGATTGGCGCCGGGCGCGAGCACATTGACGGTAATTCCATAGACGGCCAGTTCCCTGGCAACGCCGGTCGAGAACCCGACCACGCCGGCTTTGGACGCGATGTAGTGTGCCATGTTCGGGCCCATGATCCAGACCAGGTTGGTGGCGACATTGACAACCTTGCCGCCGCCGGCGGACTTCATGTAAGGGACCGCCTCTTTGGTGCAGATAAAGACGCTCTCGAGATTGGTGCGGATGACGTGCCGCCAGTCCTCGAGCTCGATCTCTTCGAATCGCTTGTGCGGATATATGCCGGCGTTGTTGACCAGGGCATCGATGCCGCCAAAATGTTCCGCGACGGCAGCAAAAGCCCGCTGAATCGAGGGCTGATCGGCAACGTCGGCCTCCACGAAGAAAGAGCGCTCTCCGAGTTCCTCCGCGAGCGCACTGCCGGCTTTCCGGTCGCGATCGAGGATGGTCACGGCCGCGCCCTCTTCGTGCAGCGCACGGACATATTCGGCGCCGAGCCCGTTGGCTCCGCCGGTAACGACGATTCTCTTATTCTCGACTCTGTTCACGGCTCTCCTCAGCTCGCGCTGCCGCGCTTCAGGGATTCACGATCTCGCGCCAGACATCTTCCACGATTTTCCGGCGGCATTCCGGGTCGCTCAGGCGGCCGGCCATTTCGCGACAGCGGGCATCGAAATATTCCTGCACCCGTTCCGGGACAACCGCCGCTTCGCAGCCGGAATTATAGGCCGGTGGCGGTCCGGAACGCCATGCTTCCTCGCTATCGAAAAGCGCTTCTAGCATTCGCTTGACCAGGTTGAACCCGTTGGCCGGCGCGAGTGCCAGATTGAGCGCCAGGGAATGTCCGATAGCGCGGGCACTGTGCCATGCTCCGGCCGGCAGAGACAGGACGTCGCCCGGTTCCAGGGTGACCTCGACAAAATCTTCCGTTCGAACAGGGGGAAGCTTCTCCCAGGCCCGCTCGCCGACCCAGGGTAGCGACCATTCGGGCGTGCCGTCATTCCGCAGTTGCGCGTTGGAGGGCGGCCATGGGACGGCGGGCCGCTCGGCGTATCGCCAGAGCTTGCGTCCTTCGATCTGCAAGGTGGTGGAGACGCTGGTGTCGAAATGGGTGTCGGTGCCGGAATCGTGCGGAGAAAGGTAGCTGTTGAACCGCACCCAACCCGTGAAGTTCATCCGCCGTTTCACCTGTTCGCAGATTGCCGAGAGCCGGTCGTCTCCCAGGCTGATGTCGTTGACGCAGATGGTGGTGCCGGCGGCCAGCGTAGCCTCGATCTCGTCCGGGCCGATGGGCTCGGTAGTGGAAACGGCTCCGTCGAAGCTCGCAACCACAGCGCTCAGGCGGAAGCTGCGAACGTGCGTCTTGAGCGCCGCGCCCTCCACGGCTTTGTAGAACCCGGCGAGATCGAACAGGCCCCGGAACTTGCCCGGCGTGCCTTTGATGAAAACTGCACGCCGCCCCCAATACTCTTCGACAAACACCCGGGGATCCATGGGCGCTACAATTTGCGCCAATGTGTCGGCACTCTCCGGCGACCACGTGGAACGAGCGCCGGAGGACGTCCCCAGGACCGGATTGCGGCTAGCGTTCACGTTTCCATCTCTCCTTCCAGGCCGGCTTCGATCACGGGAACGGGTGCGGATCCGGGTTGAGTTCACCGGGCGACAGGCTGAATCCCATTTTTCGGGGAACCGACAGCAGGCGTTCACCGCCCAGGTGACGATTCCGGTGATCGTTATCCAAAGGCTGCATGCCTGCAATCACGGTTCGGACAACTTTGAAACCGAACTCTTCAACGTCGGGAGTGGTGACGTCCACCCAAACGGGTTCCAGACCGGCTGCCGCGCACCGTTCTGCCACTGATTCCGAACGCCCCGAAGTCACATCCTGGAAATCCACTATTGGCCCCTCCTGGGTCAGGAAAGTCATACGCGACAACAATTCAGGAGACGCCGCGTGCGCCAGCAGGTGATCGCGAAGCGTGCGCAGGGCGCCTCCACCGAACGCCGTGCCATCCTGCAACTCGGAACAGCGGTTCACCAGCAGCCGGGTCATGAGAGCCTCCTCAAGGGCGCCGAGGAGCGCACGGGCGGGATCCACATGGGCCGCGATTCCGAACGACGTCAGGGGAGGGGAACCGTCGTCGATGAGGCAGGCGCCGATCACCGGAATGTCCACGTCGAGCGTCAGCACGTTGAGCAGCCAGTGGGTGTGCGCGCCCCGCACGGATGCGAGCAGGCCGTCGATGTCGCTGGAAATGCCAAAACAACTGAGCGGGCGAATGCGCGGCGCCGGTATCCTACCGTACCAAACGATCATGAGCGCGTCTCGTTCGACGATCTCGGCGATGCCCTTTTCGATGCAGGCCTGCATGGACTCGCCCGCTGCCAGGCCGGTCGAAATCGGCATATGGGTGAACGGCTCCACGCCGGTCTCGAAAAGGTAAGGGACGTAGACGCAACTGGCGGGCAGCCAGACGCGGCCGCTGCGGGCCGACTGTCCCGGCACCCAACGGATGCGGCATTCGGACGTAACCGGCGCATACGGGAAGCCTTTGCCGGCGTACTGCCTGTTCTGAAACGGATACAGCGCGCCGGGGGGCACGAGCCTGTCGCCGGAATCCGACAGTTCACGCGGGCTCGCCAGGAGCATGCGGTCGAACTCGAAGAATGCCGAGCAATAGCGTTCGACGCACTCGCCGCAGGCACGCAGGATGGCGCGGCCGGCATCGATCGCACACGCGGCGCCGCGATTTGCGGCCGCGATTCCGGCCAGCGGCATCGAATCGCAGGGATCGGCGTGGGCCAAATACACGCAGGGGTCGGTCTCGGAGATTTTGATGACCTCCACTGCGCGAATGATGCCGACCTTGGGATCGACCATCGCGGCGAACTCGGAGAGCGCCGCCTGTGTGCCGGCGCTCATCCCGAATTCCCTTTGACGGCGGGGGAGGTGAAGGTGGCGTTCCACGCAAACCGCGGAGGAACGGCACGCCTGCACGCCGGGCAGCGGGGCGCCTTCAGCACAGTCCGGCGGACCGCCGTTCCATCCGTAAGGCTGTGCTCCAGCACGCCACCCAGCGTTCGCGGAGGCCGTTTGAGCAGGACCTGAGTGAGTTCCAGAACGAAAAGGCCGGCAATGGCCTTGAGAAAAGCGGGATGAGTGGGTGGGGCCGCACCGGCAACCAGGTCGTGGCGGAGTCGAAGAGCGGTGAAGCAGCTTAGCTCCTCACCGCCGGCATGAGAAAGCAGACGGCTGTTGAAACACGCAAGGCAAGCGGTGCTCTTGGGGATGACGTAAGGACCGATGCGCCCGACCAGTCCCTCGCAGGCTCCAAACAGAGCGGGGACGCCCCGCATGGCGGCTTCGTTCAATGCGGCGGCGACGGCGGAGCGGTAAGCAAAGCCCCAACCTACGAAGAGTCCTCCATCCACGATGTGTGCCTGGGCCTCGGAAACCGCCTGCGCGACGGGAGTACCGGGCGAGACGGGTATGAGATGGCCGCGAATGGCGCTATCCGACAAGGCATTCTCAAGCGCATCGCAACCTGCTTCGCACGCGAGAATGACGGGACGTGCCGCTTCGAGCCTGCTCCTGGCCACGGCAGGGTCCTCGCCGGTCGAAGCAAAGTAGTCCGAGAGAGCGTCCGGTTCGTGGATAAGTTCGGTGCCCGGCCAGTAGAGGCAGTGGGTACTCTGTAACATCTCGAAGACGTAAGCGGTAAGCCCCGGTTCCTCACCGGTTTCTCCCGCTACGCCGACGATCAGTTCGTCGACATTCGCGCTTCGATCGATGTTTCGGACCAGCTCTTTGACGATCCGGGTTACGGCTGGCGTGGTGAAGGTGACCGTGTGGTTTGCGAAAGAGAGGTGCAACTTATCGCGCGAGACCTCCAGCAGTTCCATGCCCGGCCTTAGCCGCGCCCGCCGCGTGCCTGGTGCATTGGAAACGGGGTCCGACCGGGCGGATATTTCAGCGGGTGTTGCCATCAGCCGGTCACACCCTCCTCGGCGCGCGCCTTCAATTCCGAATAGCGGGTGATCTGCTCCACCGTGACGTTGGCTATGAACTGGTGGTATTGCGGCTTGCCGCGGCTTGCGCCTACAAAGAATTCTTTCCCCACGTTGTTGACGTAACGGCGCCCGTCGCGCGAGAGAACGTAGTCATCGCCCTCGAGAGACACCAGTCCCTTGTCGCGCAGCCGCTCCAGCACATCGCCGAACATCTGTTCCGGCTCAACGCCGAATTGCGCGATAAAGCGGCTGCGAGAGACGCGGAAGAACTTCAATCCGAGGACGAAGTATCGAGACATCGCCTCCAGAGCGTTTACCGGGGCGGCGAAAGCGATCGGATCCTTCCCGTCGAGGACCGCCTGCTCGTAAACGTCCAGTTCCGCGTAGTTACAATAGACGAAGTTGTTGATAAACGAGTAGCTGCTGTTACCGAACCCGACATAGTCACCCTGTGGCGCCACGAATGCGACCGAATTATGCACGCTTTCAAAACCGGGCCGCGCGAAATTGAAAGCGCCGTACGCGGCATAGCCGTTACGAGTCAGGGTTTCGCAGACCAGGTCGTCCATCTCGTTCAACATGCTTACGGGCAGGCGCTCCGGCAGCAGGTGAGCCGATTCCCTGAACTTCAGGGCGGTCATCGGAATGATCTCCAGCCGGAACGACGAGAGGTGCGCCGCGCCGCTATCGACGGCCTGCGCGAGATCTTCCCGCAATTCGTCCATGGTCTGGCCCGGTACGCCGTAGATGATGTCGAGAGAAAAATTGCTCCAACCGGCGCTCCGGATCACCTGCAAGGTGTTGCCGACATCCTCGGCACGGTGTGGGCGGCCGATGACCGCGAGTGTCCGGTCATTGAAGGACTGCACACCGACACTGATGCGGTTCACACCGCCGCGCCTGTATGTCTGGGCCTTATCCAGAGTGAAACTGATGGGATTGACTTCGACGGTGACCTCAGCGGCCTCGTCGACATCGAAGGATCCATCGATCAAGGCCTTGACAGTCATTAATTCACCGGCGTCTACGGCGGAAGGAGTGCCGCCGCCGAAATGGCCGCAGACGAACCGGTGGTTTCCCAGGCGGCCGGCATCCCGGTACGCCTCAATTTCGCTCTTTAGCGCGTCGAGATATCGCTCGACGGAGGCGCCTTTGAGTTTCTCGACGGCGAAGCCGCAGTAGTCGCAAATGGCAGTGCAAAAGGGTATGTGGACGTAGTATCCGGCGCGTTTGCGCTGCCAGACTTTCGACGCCTCGCCCGGGGTTAGCCCGAGCGGATACCAGGCGAGAAATTCGTTGTCTTTGTGCGGGTACGGTTCATTCATAATGGCCTCCCGATCAGCACCGAATGCACGATGGCTTCGGAAACGCCGTCGATCCCGAGGTCCGCGGCGAGGCTGTCGTCGCAGTAGCCTCCCATGGCGACCGCGCCGAGTCGCAATTGCTCCGCCGTAAGCAATAGATTCTGCGCGGCGTGTCCGGCATCCAACAATACCAGACGATAGCCTCGCTCCCCGTATTTCGCTACGGTGCGGTCAAAAGCGGCAACAAGAAACAGCCCGAGAGCCGCTTCCTTCGCAAACGGCTGCTGGAAGTACGCATCTCCGAGCACTTCGCGAACCGGCCTGGACGGCAGGAGCGCGAGGTGATCCGTGATCGGGTTGTAATGGTAAATCGCCTCCGGTAAGTCATCGACCCGGCCCACCGCGACGTATGTGTCGAGTGGGTAGAGACCACCCGCCGACGGCCACGCGCGCAAGGCGTGCACCGTCCCGGAAAGGGTATCCTCGACGGTCGCGGTACACCCGAGCGATTGCGTCAGAAGCGTGCCTAATTCGCCGAGGGTAACCGGTCCTCCGAGGTCGCGACCCGAGCGCCGGCGGAGCAGGATCGACTGGAGCGGCTCGGCGGAAGCGAGAACCGGCGGGAGCGGGTGCTGTTCGCAGGTCCGATACTGCCGGAAGGCGCGTGTCGTCAGGTAGCGGTCGATCTGCGAGGCGGATTGAGGCAGTTGCAGCGCGTCCTGATGAGGGGCCAGCTTGGAATTTTCGTGATAGATCTCAAACAGGCGCGTCTCGTACCGCTCCCGCAGACACGTATCCGTAGGAACTGCCGTCTCGAATTTCATAAGAACCTGAGTACGTCCGCGGGACGGATCTGGCGCAGATTCCCCGAGAACGGGATCAGGCGAACGTGCGGACAACGGACGTTTCGCCGCAGCAGCAGCAACAGCAGCAGCTGATGTCGATATCGATGTCTGTGAGCTGGTTGGTCGAAACCATGTGGGCCATTTCGGTCGCGCGGACCCGCGTGATTGCCTTCATGTCGGCGCCGGACAGGACAGCAGCCTGCCGCAAGGCATGCAGATCTTTCAGGCTGAGGTGGAATTCGTTCGTAAGCGTTTCCGGATGCGTCATGGCTTTTTCGCGAAACGCATGGTCGGTGCTCAGTTTGTTCAAGGCTTTCTTGAAAACCGACGGGTCGGACTTTGCCGCGATGTTAAGTGCCACAGAACCCTCCAAGTAAATTTGAGTAGGGACGTGGAGCAATGTTAACGCCCCAATTAATTAGGTGTCAATGGAAATATGCGCTTAATCAATTAAAACGAGCAGGGGGCCTGTAAAACCTGGATATCTTACAACTAAGTAACAATGAACACTTGTAAATGGCCAACGTGACATCGGATACATAGAGTCCGATTCAGGCTCTTTCATCACGAGAGGGATTCCCGCGGGCGCGTCGGGGTCATCCGAAACCCGATTTTTCGAAGCTTCGCAAACCCCAGCCCCGGCCTTCTGATAGAATTCCTCAACGAAGGAGAGGTCCATGTCGAGCAGCTTTTGGCAGAACGTGAAGGAACCGTGGGCGGGTTTCAGCCGGCGCGACCTTTTCCGGCAGGGCGGCCTGATGGCTGCCGCGCAGGCCATCGGCGGCAGCGTGCGCCGCGCCGTAGCCGCGCCGCTGACGCTGGACAACCGGATGTACGAGTCCCTCGGGGTGCGGCCGGTGATCAACGCACGCGGCACCTTCACCATCATCACGGGATCGCAGACCCTGCCCGAGGTGAAACGCGCAATGGACCTCGCGTCGCGCGCTTACGTTCACATGGACGAACTGATGGATGCGGTGGGCAAACGGCTGGCGGAAATCAGCGGGGCCGAATGGGGCATAGTGACTGCGGGGTGTTGTGCGGCAATCACGCATTTCACCGCGTCGGCGATTGCGGGCGGCAACCCGGAGCGGATGCAGCGGTTGCCGAACCTGGCCGGCCTCAAAAGCGAGGTCATCCTTCCCGCCTACTCTCACCAGGTTTACGACCACGCGGCACGTATGCTGGGCGTGAAACTGGCGATCGTCAGGGATAAATCCGAACTCGACGCAGCCTTCAACGAACGTACCGCCATGGTGTACATTCTGGCGGGTCCAAATGACGACGGGCCGCTCGGGACGCGCGTCATCTGCGAGATTGCGCGCCGCAAGAACGTTCCGGTGCTCGTGGACGCGGCGGCAGAGGTTCTCACGCTGAATCCCAATGTTCACCTGGCACGCGGCGCCAATGCGGTGGCCTACAGCGGCGGCAAGTGTATCCGCGGGCCGCAGGCGGCGGGATTGCTCCTGGGCGACAAGAACCTGCTGCAAGGGGCGTGGGTCAACAGCGCGCCGCACCACGCCTTCGGTCGGTCGGTGAAGGTGGGCAAGGAAGAAATCATGGGCATGCTGGCCGCGGTGGAGATGTGGATCAAGCGCGACCACAAGGCTGAATGGGCAACGTGGGAATCGTGGCTGAATCACATCGGCGACAGCGTCAAGCGGGTTGACGGCATCACCACCAGGATCAATCAGCCGTCCGCCGATCTCTCCAATCGCACCCCGGAGCTGATGATTCAATGGGACGCGTCCAAGGTCGGGATCGGCGGGGCGGAGGTAGGTCAGATTCTGCTCGACACCGATCCGCGCATCGTAGTTGCGCGGTCGTCGGGAGGGCGCAGCGGGAACAGCACGGTCGGGATCGTGCCCTACCAGATGCAGCCGGGCGACGAAAAAATCGTGGCCGACCGATTGTACGCGGTATTATCAAAACCGCCGCAGCCCAAAGCGCCCGATCCGGCGCCGGAGGGGCAGCCGGTATCGGTGGCGGGGCAGTGGGACCTGCGCATCGATTTCGTCTACGGCTCTGCCTCGCACTCGCTGCTGTTCGAGCAGGAGGGTGGGCGCCTGGTGGGCACGCACCGCGGCGAATTCGCATCGGGCGATCTGGCCGGCACGGTGGCCGCGCGCAAAGTTGCGTTCCAGAGTTCGCTTCCAACGGAAGGAGCGCGCGTGTCGTTCCAATTTTCCGGGATCGAAGAAGGCGGCAAACTATCCGGCACGGTCGCGCTTGGCGAATACGGCGAGGCGCGATGGACGGCGGAAAAGCACCAATACAGAACAGGACGGCGAGGATAACGATGAGGACAGAAAATCGACGCAAGTTTCTGAAAGGCGGCGTGGCTGCTGGAGCCGCGGTGGCAGCGGCGGCGCCTGCGATGGCGCAGGAGGCGAAGCCAACCAAGCGCGTGATCGGCGGGCGGGCCGGAGGGGGCGCGCCGCTCTTCAACAGCACGGTCGCATATGGCAACCTGCTGTTTATTGCCGGCGTGGGCGCGCACGTTGAAGGGGACATCAAGTCGCACACGAAGATTGTTCTGGACCAGATCAAGAAACAACTGGAGGCCGCAGGCTCTTCCATGGACAAGGTCCTGAAATGCAATGTGTATCTGGCCGACCTTGAGGATTACGCGGGCATGAACGAGGTCTACAAGGGCAGCTTCGGCGCGGAGCCTCCGGTCCGCACGACGATTGCAGCGGCGGGCGTGCCCGGCAACTCCCTGGTTGAGATCGATGTCATCGCGTACATCTAGCCCCGGGCACTGGCTGGCGCGGCTGCTTCTTGCCTTCCTGTTCTCAATGGGGGTGGCCGCCGCGCAGAATACGTCAGCCGCCAAGACTTTCGAAACCACGTGTGCCCCCTGCCACGGTGCGGATGCCGCGGGCGGGGAGCGCGCTCCGAGCATTCTGCGGGGGCGCACGCCGGATCGCATGCGGCAGGCGATTCGCAACGGAGTGCCCGGAACCGGAATGCCGGCATTTCGGTTCTCGGATGCGGAACTCGATGCGATCGTCGCTCACATCGGCCGGCTCGCCGCTCCGGCGATCGACCTCGAACTTCCGGGTGACCCGGCTGCGGGCGAGGCCTTCTTCTTCGGCAAGGGCGATTGCGCGCGCTGCCACATCGTCAACGGCCGGGGCGGCACCCTGGGTCCGGACCTTTCGAATCTGGGCCGGGACCGCCGCGCGGCTCAGATAGAGGACGCGCTGCGACATCCCAAAGGAGGTGCGACGACCGTAAAGCTGCGGGACGGCAGCACCCTGCGCGGCATCGCCCGCAACGAGAACACTTTCGATATTCAGCTTCAGTCTCTCGACGGCAATTTTCATTCGGTGGCCAAGTCGCAGGCGTTAAGCGTGGTTCGCGAGACCGCTCCCCTGATGCCTCCTGTCGCCGCGTCGGACGCGGAGTTTCGCGACCTGATGGCATTTCTCAGCCGCCTGACCACAGCCCGGCCCGTGGTCACCGCCTCCGCCGGCGGTACCCTCCCTGGTGGCATTCCGTTCTCTGAAATCGTCAAGCCTCAGCCCGGAAACTGGCCCTCGTACAACGGAATTTTGGGAGGCAACCGTCATAGCGAACTGAAACAGATCGACGCCACCAACGTGGCCGGCCTGGCGCCCAGGTGGATGTTCACTTATCCGTCGGCGAGGCGCCCTCAGATGACGCCGCTGGTGGTGGACGGAGTGATGTACGCGAGCTCCGGCAACGAAGCGTTTGCCATAGATGCGGCCACGGGGCGCACGCTCTGGCACTTTGCGCGGCCAGCCTCGCGCGGCGTCGCGGGCGATGCGGGAAACGCAGTCAACCGCGGTGTGGCCGTGCTCGGGCAGCGGCTGTTCATGGTCACCGACAATGCCCACTTACTCGCTCTGCATCGCGACAATGGCGCGTTGCTATGGGAAGCGGAACTGGCCGATTACCGGCAGAATTACGGGTCAACTTCCGCGCCGCTGGTGGTGGGGGACCTGGTTATCTCCGGCATGTCCGGCGGCGACGAAGGCGCGCGCGGATTCCTCGACGCTTATCATGCCGACACGGGCGAGCGGGCCTGGCGCTTCTGGACGATCCCCGAAGCCGGCGAACCTCTGGCGAACACCTGGGTAGGCAGCGCGTTGCCGCACGGCTGCGGCGCCACCTGGTTCACGGGCACTTACGACGCCGAGACCGGGGTGGTGTACTGGCCGGTGGGCAATCCGTGCCCGGACTACAACGGCGACGAACGGAAGGGCGATAACCTCTACTCGGATTCCATCCTGGCCCTGGACGCGAAGACCGGAAAACTCCGGTGGTACTTTCAGTTCACGCCGCACGACCTGCACGATTGGGACGCCTCGGAAACGCCCATGCTGCTTGATGCCGGCTTCGGGGGCCGTCCGCGCAAACTGCTGGTGCAGGCCAACCGCAACGGCTTCTTCTACGTGCTGGACCGGCTCACGGGCGAGTTTCTGCTGGGGCGGCCATTCGTGAAGAAGCTTACGTGGGCTTCGGGGCTGGACGCGAAAGGGCGGCCGATTTTGGTAGCGGGCAACGATCCGACGCCGGAGGGCACAAAAACTTGCCCGGCCGTAGAGGGGGCGACTAACTTCTTTTCACCCGCTTACAATCCCGCAACCGGGCTGTTCTATGTGAATGCGCTCGAGAGCTGCAACATTTTCACGAAGGCTCCGGCAACCTGGCAGGCTGGGCGGTCCTATTTCGGTGGCACCACGCGAAGGGTGCCGGACGAGAGCGGGCAGAAGTTTTTGCGGGCGCTGGACCTGCAAACCGGCAAAGTCGTCTGGGAAGTGCCGCAGACGGGGCCTGCCGAATCCTGGGGCGGTGTGCTTTCGACGGCGGGTGGGCTGGTCTTCTTTTGCGAGGATAGCGGCGCCTTCGCCGCGGCGGACGCACGCACCGGCAAGGTGCTGTGGCACTTCAACACGAGCCAGTTATGGAAGGCCTCGCCGATGACTTACTCGGTGAACGGCAAACAGTATGTGGCGGTCGCGGCCGGAGGTAACATCATCGCGTTTGGGCTGCCGTAAGGAATTACTTCTTTTTGGTGCCTGGGCGGCGCGGGGCCGGCGATATCGCATCCCATAACGAATCGCCGGTCTGCTTATAATCGGCCGGCAGCGTGGTCCATTCCGGCCGTGTAATCCCGTTCAGGTCGTAAACCACTTTGCCATTGCGCAGGGTCAGTTCGCAGATGAATTTCTGCTTCCCGTTCAGGCGCGCGCCGTACATATCGGTGAAGCCGAAGCTGCCGCTCTCCACGCGCAGCACGGCCACGTCGGCGAGCGACCCTACGGAGAGGTTGCCGAGCTGGTCCTGGTGGATTTCCCGAGCCGGGTTCCAGGTGGAGCGGGCAATCACGTCGTCCACGGATATGCCCATCGCCAGGAACTTGCCCATCACGTTGAGCATGTCCTTCATGCCGGAGTTCATGCTGTCCACGTGCAGGTCCGTGGAGATGGAATCGGGGAGAAATCCCTGTTTCAGGGCAGGCACAGCGATGCGCCACGCGAAACTGCCTCCGCCGTGACCGACGTCGAAAATCACCCCGCGCTTGCGGCCTTCGATCATACCGGGATTGAGTTTGCCGTCATCGCCCAGCTCGTGCCGGAGACCGGAGTAGCAATGGGTGTAGATGTCGCCGGGACGCAGTTTTTGGGAGAGCAATTCGGCGAGCGGCCGCTGCGGCCGGTCTTCGCCGAAATCGACCATCACCGGAATGCCCGCCTCGGTTCCGGCTGCCACGGCGCGCTCCACCGGCGTCCATTCGGGCCCGGCATAGTGGGCGGTCTTGATACCGACGATCAACCCCTTGTACTTCTTTGCCATTTCGGCGGTGGGAGTCACTTCCATGTCGGCGAGATCGTTTTCAAAGCGGCCGCCCCGCATGCCGTTGCCGACGATGTTCAGGAAGGCGAGAATGCGGGTTTTGGAGCGGTCGATCACCCGCTGCTTGAAATCTTCGAAGTTTCTCCAACCGGCGCACCCGGCGTCCGCCACCGTGGTAACGCCGACGCGGAAGGTGTAGCCGTCCGGGTAAAGGCTGTTGTCGCCGGCGTAAGACCCGCGTTCGCCGGTGCCCGCGTATGTGTGGGTGTGGATGTCCACAAGGCCGGGAGTTACCAGCAGCCCCGAAACGTCGACAGTCTTCAACGCGTCTTTGGGGTCGAGCTGCGCCGCGACCGCCGCGATCCGGCCGTCTTTGATCCCTACGTCCCGGACCGCGCTGATGCGGTTCTTGGCGTCGATCACGTGCCCGCCTTGGAGGAGCAGGTCGTAAGTAAGCTGGCCGTAGAGGCCCGAGGGCAATGCCAGCGCAATCGATAGGAATAGGGTTCTCATAGTCGGTTACCGGGAAAGGTCGATGAAGGCATAGGTCTTGAGCTCGCGAATGGTGAATTCGGTCGCATCCGCGTCAGTTGTGAAATCGAGAAGCTGGTTCTCGGTACTGCCGGCGATGCGGGCCCGATTCCTGGTGAAGCGGCCGAGCACCCGCACCCGGATTCCGTCCACACGGCGGCGTTCTCCGGCATAGTTCAGCAGTTCCACCCGCAGGCGCTCGTCCGCCGCGGAGACCCGCGCCAGCACGACCTGCGTGCCGTAAATGCGAACCGAGCGGCGTTCGTCGCGCAGGTTGAATCGAATCTGCTGGGCCGCGGCTGCCGGATCGCGGAGTATGTCCGCCGGGTAGTCTTTGGATCCCAGCCTGACGGTGATCTTGGCGCGCGGGGAATTTGCGGCGACGGGCCGAAAGAGGAGATTGCCGCGCGTCAACATGTTCATCACTTCGGCGGCCGTCTCGGAGCCGTCATCGAGGAAGCCGATGTCGGCGAGCGGCGGCAGATCGGAAGGGGGCACGGCGCGAAGGAACTCCAGCATGTCAGCGAGGGGTTTGAGGCCCGCCGCATCGCTTCGGATGATCGCACTGACGCGCCAGGCGAAAGCCTCCGCGGCGGCCAGCGCGCTTTGCGGGCCTCTCGCGTCGTAGACGAAACGCCCTTGCGGATGGCGCGCGAATTGCCAGCCGTTGGCGATCACCCAGGGCGCGGTGGTAGCGCCGCCACGATTAGCCTGGTAGTCCACGGTCGGCGGCGAAAGCGGAATCGCCGCGTCCGGACTTGCGGCCTCCACGCGCAAACCGGATACGTATTTCCATTCGTCGAGCCGCGTGGCTGGAACCGATACCTCGACGATGCCCGCGTCCCGGAGCAGGGAAGCCGAGTCAGCGGGGGCGTCCCAAAACAGGAGCGGCAGCGCGGCGGCGAACGCGAGCAGCATCACAGTTCGATCACCCTCAGCTCGATCCGGTCGTTGTCGAAGACGCCCAATTGCAGGCCGGCGGCGTACTCGACATGCCCCGGTTCGCGGATGAAGCGGTTGCGATTGGGGTCGCGATTGTCGCCGAGATGTTCGGGGGAACGGTCAAAGATAGACACCGCGTTCTCCGCGTTGCGCTTGTCCTCGATCAACTCGATCAGCTTATGGTCGATCGCCACCGGATCGGTACCAAACATCAATTGCTTGGGGTAGAAGCGGAATCTCGCGTTGTCACTGAAGGGGCCCGCGTGCCACACGCCCCGCAAGCCGTCCATGACGTTGAGGACAACGCGAGACCGGACCGGTTCGATGGCCGCCAGCGTTCCGATGAATGTGCGCGTGTTGGTCTTCTCGAAACGGTGCGATCGGTCCACGTTCGAGAAATTCCCGTACGCGATATTTTTGAGGCACCCCGTCACGCCCGCGGCCTGGTGCTCCTTCGCGTTCGGCACGTTGACGATCTTGGTCAGGGTGTCCGCAACCAGCCGCACGAGGTTGGAGCGCGTGTCCTCTTCGCCGAAGAAACTGGTTTCCACATAGGTTCGGGGATCGTACCCGAGGATCGACCCGCGCGACGTTTCGGCGGTGACCACGTGAACTCCTTCGGGCAGAAACTTCGGGTAGCCCACGGTCCGCACCTGGCTTTCGAAGCGCTCGTAAACGTAAATGTGCGCTGCCGGAACCCCCACGGCCATCAGGTTGGCCGCGATGCCGGCCACAACCTCCGGCGCCGAACATATCTTCGGAGCGCCCGAACAGTTCACCTTGATGCCGACCACGTCCTTCGGACTGACGAAACGGGCCCACGAATCTTCCGGGCGGCCGTCCCCGGTGAGCGCCATCATGCCCGCGTCCAGCATCTGGCGCACGACGGCGGCATCTGCGCGGTCCGACGCGGCGTCTACGGATTTCTCTGCGTGAACGCGGACCACTTCGCCCGGGTACGGTCCCGGCATGCCGCGTCCGGCTTCCCGTTTGAACCGGGTCACGACGCGGTATTCCGGATCCACGGCGGGCGCGCCGACCAGCGGGGAGGCCGCCGCCAGGTGAAGAAATGACCTTCGGTCCACGCGCGTGAGTGTATAACTACGAATCGGGGCGCGTCAATGGCAGGTCCGGTTCTTATATAATGGCCACCCGATGAGGATCTTTACGCTTGCCCTGTTTGCCGCGTCCGCCGTTTTTGCGCAGACGTCGCCGTATGAAGAGCTGATTGCGCTGGCCCGCCAGGGTGCGGACGCACCGGGTTTGCAGGACCGGATTGCGAAGACACTTTCGCCGCGCGGAGGCGCCACGGTCTGGGGTCAGGACTACTTGTTCGTCACCGCATCTGAGGCGCCGGTCACGATCTCCATCGATAATCAGCCGGCCATGGCGATGACGCAGATTCCGGGATCGAACCTGTGGATGTACGTCACCAAAATGCGTACGGGCGTGACGCATCCGTATCAGTATTACGCCGCCGGAAAGCCGCTGGGGGCGCGTGGGGACGCGGTGGGGCACAACCCCGATTCGTATCCGAAGGCCGGGGTGCCGCACGGCAAAATGAGCGAGAAGCAAACCATCGTCAGCAAGCTCTACGATGGCATGAAGTCCGATTATTGGGTCTACGCTTCACCTGGCGTCGATCCCGCGGTGCCGGCTCCGCTGATGGTGTGGCAGGACGGGCAAAACCTGGTTCCCGAGCTCTCGCGTATGCGGCTGGCCGTGGTCACCGAAAACCTGATCGCGCAAAAACTGCTGCCGCCGATGGTTCACGTGCTGATCGCCCCCGGGACCTCGGCAACGGGCCGGGCCATGCGGTCGATCGAGTACGACACGGTGAGCGACCTCTACGCCCGGTTCCTCATGGAAGAGGTGCTGCCGGAAGTGGAGAAGACCTATAAGCTGCGGCCGGACAGTTACAGCCGGGCCATTGCGGGAGAGTCGTCGGGCGGAATCTGCGCGTTCAATGTGGCATGGTTCATGCCGGAGAAATTCAGCCGCGTCCACTCCGCAGTAGGCAGCTTCACGTCCATTCAATGGAGGCCGCAGGAGAAGCTCGAAGGCGGTAACGTTTATCCGTTCAAGGTGCGCAAGGAACCGAAGCGCAATATTCGCGTGTGGCTGAGCGACGGCTTCGACGATCTCGAAAATAATCACGGGTCGTGGCCCATGCAGAACATCCAGATGGCGAACTCGTTAAAGCTGCGCGACTACGATTTCCACTTCCGTTTCGGAACCGCGGCGCATGGCGGAGCGCAGGCGGCGCTGGACCTGCCCGAATCGCTGGCATGGCTGTGGCGCGATTACGATCCGAAGAAGACCTCGCAGGAATACACGATGGATCCGGTGGAAAAGGAGAAGCCGTTTTTCCGCGTGAACATCTTCAATCGCGACGCGTGGTAATAGCGGTCCGCCACTACTCGAATTCTGCCCAGACCGGAGCGTGGTCGGAGGACTCCGGGAGGGCGCGGGGCGCGGTGTCCACCTCCACCGCGCGGCACCGGGCGGCGAGCGGCGGGGTAGCCAGGATGTGGTCGATCCGCCAGCCCCAGTTGTGCTCGTAGGCGTTGCGGAAGTAATCCCAATATGTGTACTGCACGCGATCCGGATGCAACTGGCGAAACAGGTCGACGAAGCCCCATGAGGCGGCCTGCCGGTATGCGTTGCGGGCGTCGATGTGGAAATCGGGATCGTTCACGCGCCGGTCGGGGTGATAGACGTCGATGGGCTCGGGCGCGACATTCAGGTCGCCGGTCCAAACGGCAGGTTGAGAAGGGTCGAGCCGTTCGTTGAAATAGCGGCGGACGCGAAGGAACCACTCGAGCTTGAAGGCGTACGTATCCGTGCCGATGCGCCTGCCCTGCGGCACGTATGAATTAACGATGGTGATGCCGTCGATGACGATCTGGAGCAGGCGCACCTCTTCGCTGTCCGGACCTTCGCGAAACCCGTGGAGCAGGGAATCGGGCGGCCGGCGCGTGAGCGTGGCAACGCCGTTGTAGCCCTTCATGCCGCGGAAAGTGGAATGGTAGCCGGCGGATTGCAGCGCTTCAGCGGGGAAATCGCTATCCTGCACCTTGGTTTCCTGAAGGCACAGAACGTCGGGAGACTGGCGCACCAGCCAGTCGAGCACGTGCGGCAGGCGCTTACGGATGGAGTTGACGTTCCAGGTGGCGATCTTCATGTGCCGTTCGTCGCCTACTTGAACAGCAAGGGAGTGTACTCGGCCAGGTACTTGCGCCAGACGGTGTAGTTATGAACGCCATCGGTCGGATAGAAGACGTGCTTGATGCCGTTCTTCGTCAGGAGGCCGGCCAGCGATTCGGAGCGGGGAAATAGAGAGTCCTGCCGTCCGCAGCCGATCCACAGGGTCTTGAGTTTCGAGTTGGTGGACTGAGGGTTCTTGAGCAGGGGCGCGAAGCGCGTCTCGAAATCGCCGGGCACCGCGCCCGAGAAGGACGCCACCGCGCTGAAGAGATCCAGATGTCCGAGCCCGATGCGCAGGGCCTGCCCGCCACCCATCGAAAGGCCCGCAACGGCGCGGTTCTGACGGCCCGGCGCAACCCGGTAACGGGTTTCCACGGTGGGGATCACGTCCTTGAGCATGTACTCCTCGAACAGGGCGTCATTGCCCGTGCCGCCGGGAGGTGTGGGCACGCCGTACTGGGTTGCATGTCCGAAGGGCATCACCACGATCATGGGCACGATTTTCTTATCCGCCAGCAGATTGTCCAGCACGAAGTTGGCATAGCCTGCCGTGGTCCAACCGGCCGCGGTGTCGTTCGATCCGTGGAACAGGTATAGAACCGGATAGCGGCGGTTATTCTTGGCGTAACCGGGCGGCGTGTAGATCCACATTGCGCGCGTCTCGCCCTGAATGGCGGACGACTTTTGCCAGTTGATTTCAACCGCCCCGTGCGGCACGTTGTGCGGTTCCCAGAAGGTTGGGGAATCGCCTTTGACCTCCAGCAGACTCGCGGAAGTGCTGGCGCGCAGCTTAATTTTCGGATTGATGGGGTCCGCCATGGCAACGCCGTCCACGTTGAACCCGTAGATATAGATGCTCGGCTCGAAGGGCCCGAGCGTGACGGACCAGACGCCGGCATCGTCGCGAGTGAGTTTGGGAGGCTGGGTCGATCCGAGCCAGTCGCCGGTGAGCGTGACGTCGGTGGCTTTCGGCGCCCGGATCCGGAACGTGACGCGGTGATCCGGGTGGACTTCGGGTGAGAGCACGGGCGCCTGCCGCTGGGCGAAGAGGGCGGCGGGAAGAAGCAGCAGTACGGCTCGGTTGAGGGGCATCGTGGATAGTATAATGCCCGCGCCGCGGCTGTTGCTTCGAACCGGCCGCCGATCGCAAACTGTGGCACAATCAACCCATATGCGGCGCTTTCTGTTTGTTCCGTTGGCCCTGCTGTTCTGTGCCTGCGGACCAGCCACCGAGGCAAGCGGCATTCCCGAATACGGCTACCAGGTTGTCCGGACCTATCCGCACGACCCGCGGGCGTTCACGCAGGGCCTGCTCTATAAGGACGGCGTCCTGTACGAGGGAACCGGTCTCGACGGGCGCTCCTCAATCCGCAAGGTCAGGCTGGAGACCGGCGAGGTGATCCAGAAGCGCGACGTGCCTGCACCCTATTTCGGCGAGGGCATCGTGGTCTGGAAAGACAAGCTGGTGGAACTCACCTGGCAGGCGCAGGCAGGATTCATTTACGACGCCGCCACATTTGCCCTGCGCGGCGAGTATCAATATCCCGGTGAAGGCTGGGGCCTCACAGAGGACGGCAAGCGCATCATCATGAGCGACGGCAGCGCGGAATTGCGCTTCTGGGATCCCGAGACCCTGAAAGAAACCGGCCGCATCACGGTTACGGCTGAGGGCAGGCCGGTGGAAAAGCTCAACGAACTCGAATGGGTCAAGGGCGAGGTGTACGCCAACGTTTGGGAAACGGACCGCATCGCGCGGATCGATCCGTCCACCGGCAAGGTCACGGGTTGGATTGACCTCAGCGGCATCCTGAATCCGGCGGATCGCGGGCCGGAAAGCGACGTCCTCAACGGGATTGCTTACGATGCCAAGGGCGACCGGCTGTTTGTCACCGGTAAGTGCTGGCCCAAGCTTTATGAGATCCGTCTGGTGAAGAAATCAGCTTCGCAGTAGGCGTGAGATAGTCTGGTCGGCGTCCCGGAAGCACTTTTCGATATCGGGCCGACTGGGGAAGTCCACGCCGCGCATTCCGGCGAGAATATTTCGGGCGGATTGGATCAGGAGCAGGCAGTCGTTGAGTCTTTCGCGTTCACTTGGTTTGAGCAAGGAATGGCCCTCCTAGCAGCCGTGTTGTCCAGATGGACGAGGTACTCGTATTTGGCCCGTCGCTTGTGCTGGGCAGCGACGTTTTTCCATGTGCACCAGCGCTGCCAACGTGACAGAGACCACGGTCGGGCGCGAGAGGTGACGACCGGTACCTCGCCCTGCCTTGGAGGCTGTTAGAGGCTGCGCAGCACCACCACGGTGATGTCGTCGGTTCGCGTGGCTCCGCTGTATGCCATCACTTCCTCGACGATCTTGTGCACCAGCGGCGCCGCAGCCAAGCCCCGGTTCTCCTGGAGGATCTGAATCAGGTGCGGTTCTCCGAACTCCTCTTGTTTGTCGATTCCAGCCTCGGTCACGCCATCCGAGTACATGACCAGCGTGTCGCCCGCGGCGAGCTCCACCTGCGCCTCCCGCGGCGCCCAGCGGGGAAACGCGCCCAGCATCATCGAAGTGGGTTGGAGCAGTTCCACGCTGCCGCCGGCGCGAAGCAGGACGGGTGCCACGTGCGCGCAGTTGATGTAGCGGAGACGGCGCGTGCGGTCTTCGTAGCCGGCGAAGAAGAGGGTGGCGAAGCGTTCGGCGGCGGTGGATTCGTAGAAGTGGTGGTTGATGCCCTCGAGCACCTCGCCCGGACGCAGGAGCGCGCCCGGCGGGAGGTTGCGGAAACAGGCCTGAAGGTTGGCCATCAGCAGTGCGGCGGGAATGCCCTTGCCGGAAACGTCGGCCAGAACAAAGCCGAGCAGGTGATCGCCGATTTCCAGAAAGTCGTAGTAGTCGCCGCCCACCTCGCGCGCGGCCACGCAATGGCCGGCGTAGTCGAGCGTGCGCAGCGGGCGCAGGTTTTTGGGAAACAGCTTCTGCTGGACATTAGCGGCAATTTCCAACTCCGACCGTCGGCGCCTCTCCGAGTCGATCTGCTTGCGGACGGCGGCCACCAGCCGCTCGTTGTCCCACGGTTTCTGGATAAAGTCGCAGGCGCCGCGCCGCATGGCCTCCACGGCGAGGTCGAAATTTCCCCAAGCCGTCATCACCATTACGGGAGTGGAAATGCCCTCCGATTCCAGGCTTGCCAGCAGGTCCATGCCTTCGGCGCCCGACGTGGTGTCTCGGGTGTAGTTCAGGTCCACCAGGATGAGGTCGAAGAGCTCGCCCCGGACAGCACGCATCAACGCCTCTGGGGAATCCACCGGCACGGCCTGCCACCCCTCTCCTTTCAGGAGCAGGCGCAGCGCCTCCAACACGTCCGGCTGATCGTCGCAAATGAGGACGCGGAAGGGTTTCACCGGGGCAGGGGCGGTTGCGGAGTCCATGGCAGGCGCTATCATTATCGACGGGATACGTGCAGGTTTGGGGCCTCGCGAAAGTATTGTCTTCTCATACCGACCGGCGGGATGCAAGTGTCCGGTTCCGGGACGAGGTGTCGCACCGGCGGACGCAGAGGGCTTTACGCGGCTGGTACGATAGTATTTACCTCTCCAATGGACTCCAATAATGTCGACCTGAAGCAGACGATCAATCTGCCGAAAACCAGCTTTTCCATGAAGGCCAACCTGCCGCAGACCGAGCCGAAGATGCTCGAGCGGTGGGAGGCAGAGAAGCTCTACGACCGCATTCGCGCGTCGCGGGCCGGCCGTCCACTGTATGTGCTGCACGACGGTCCGCCCTATGCCAACGGCCGAATCCACCTGGGCACCGCCTTCAATAAGATTCTGAAGGACTTCATCGTCAAGTCCAAGACGATGGCGGGCTTCGATTCGCCCTACGTGCCGGGCTGGGACTGCCACGGGCTGCCCATCGAAATCAAGGTGGACAGCGAACTCGGGGCCAAAAAGGCGCAGATGCCGGCCGATCGAGATCCGCCGCGCCTGCCGCAAATACGCGGAGAAGTACATCGATTTGCAGCGCCAGGACTTCAAGCGCCTGGGCGTTCTGGGTCGGTGGGAAGATCCTTACCTGACCATGAGCGCGCACTACCAGAGCTGTGATCGCGGGCGCGTTCGTCGAATTCCTGGATCGCGGCTATGTTTACAAGGGTCTGAAGCCGGTCCACTGGTGCATCAAGGACCGCACGGCGCTGGCGGAAGCGGAGGTCGAGTACGAGAACCACACCAGCCCTTCCATCTGGGTGCGCTTCCGTCTGACATCGGATCCGGCGAGCATCGACCCGGCGCTCAGGGCAAGAACGTTTACGGGCTGATCTGGACCACGACGCCGTGGACCATGCCCGGCCAACATGGCCATCGCGTACCACCCGAAGTTCGAGTATGTGGCGGTGGATGTGGCGGGTGACGTTTACCTTGTGGCCGAAGAGCTGCTCAAGCAGACGGCGGAAAACTGCGGCTGGATCGGGCACGAAGTCCTGGCGAGATTCCCGGGCTCGGCAATGGAAGGCGCCGTGTTCCGGCATCCGTTCCTCGAACGCGATTCGGTGGGCATTCTGGCCGACCACGTCACGCTCGAGCAGGGCACCGGCGCCGTCCACACCGCCCCCGGCCACGGCCAGGAAGATTACGCATCGGGCGGCAGTACGGGATTGAGACGTATTGCCCGGTGGACGCCGGCGGAAGGTTCTTCCACGCTTCGGGCGCATCCGGCAGGCTGCCCGAAACGATCATCGGCAAGACCGTGTGGGAAGCGAATCCGCTGGTAATGGAGATCCTGAAAGCGCACGGAGCACTGGTGGGGCTGCATCAACTGGCCCACTCCTATCCGCATTGCTGGCGCTGCCACAGGCCCGACCATCTTCCGCGCCACTGAGCAGTGGTTCATCGGCATGGAGCGGAACGATTTCCGCAAGCACGCCCTGGAAGCGGTGAAGAGCGTGAAGTGGATGCCCGCCTGGGGCGAGGAGCGCATCTCCAACATGATCGCCACGCGCCCGGACTGGTGCATCTCGCGCCAGCGCGTGTGGGGCGTGCCGATCATCGTGTTCTATTGCGAAGGCTGCCGCGAGCCGCTGACGGATCGAAAGGTGCTGGACTCGAGTCGTGGATCTGTTCCGCCAACACACCGCCGACGTCTGGTACGAAAAATCCGCCGCCGAGCTGCTGCCCCCGGGCACCACGTGCGGTAAATGCGGAGGCTCCGAGTTCAGCAAGGAGAGCGACATTCTGGACGTGTGGTTCGACTCCGGGTCCAGCCACCTGGCGGTGTTGAATGAACGTTTCGGCCTCCCCTGGCCAGCCGACGTGTACCTGGAAGGCGGCGACCAGTATCGCGGCTGGTTCCACAGTTCGCTGCTGGTGGGCACCGGCATCAAAGGCGGATCGCCGTACCGCGACTGCGCGTTGAACGGGTGGGTGCTCGACGGGGAGGGCAAGGCGATGCACAAGTCGCTCGGCAATTCCATCGAGCCCGAAGAGGTGATCAAGCATCACGGCGCGGAGGTTCTGCGGCTGTGGGTCCGCATCGGTGGACTTCAACGAAGACGTGCGGATGTCGGAACACCATTCTAGACGCGCCTGGTGGACGCCTATCGCAAACTGCGCAACACGTTCCGGTACATGCTCGGCAACCTGGACGGATTTCAAACCGGAGCAGGATGGGGTGCCCGCCGCCGAAATGCTGAAATCGACCAATGGATTCTGTTGCGCGCCGAAGACCTGGTGAAGCGTTGCGCCGACTGGTACGAGCGGTTCGAATTCCACCGCGTCTACCACGCGTCTACGACTTCGCCACCGTGGATCTGAGTGCGCATCTACTTCGACGTGCTGAAGGACCGGCTCTACACTACGGCACCAAAATCGAAGGCGCGGCGCAGCGCGCAGACGGCGCTCTACCGGCTGCTGGATGCGCTGGTGCGGCTGCTGGCGCCGATCCTTTCGTTTACCGCCGACGAGGTCTGGAAGCAAATGGGCCACCTCGAGAGCGTTCACATGGCGTATTTTCCCGAACCCGCGGACCTGGCCGGCGGCATCGACGACGCGGCCCGGAAACGTGCCGCCAACTGGGACCGTCTCATGGAAGTGAGGGACAGCGTTCTCAAGAGCCTTGAAACGGCGCGCAACGAGAAACTGATTGGCGCGCCGCTGGAGGCGCGGGTGCATCTTGCGGCGAACGGGGATCTCTATCCGCTGCTCGAACAGTATGCGCCGGAACTGCCGGGGCTCTTCATCGTGAGCCAGGTGGCACTGGGCGGCGGATCGAACGACGGACTGCAGGTGCGGGTGGAGCGCGCAGCCGGCGAGAAGTGCGACCGCTGCTGGAAGTACACAACGGACCGTGGCTCGGATCCCCGGTTCCCGACGGTATGCGGGTCGTGTGCCGACGCGGTTAACGAGATTCTGAATGGCTGATGTGCGTTGGAAAGCCTACGGGGCGGCCGCCCTCGTGTTCGCGGCTGACCGTGTGTCGAAGTGGCTCATTGAGACTCGCGTATCGGCCGCGGACCGGCATCCGGTGATCCCGGGCTTCTTCGATATCGTCCGGTCGGAGAACCGGGGGGTCGCATTCGGAATTTTCAACGATTCCACAAGTGAATGGCGAACCGTGCTGCTGGTTGCTGCGACGGTGGCGGCAGTGGTGATGATTTCGGTCATGCTGTGGAAGGCGCGAACGCTGGACCGCGGCACGCTCTGGGGTCTGGCGCTGGTGCTGGGCGGCGCAGCCGGCAACGTGTTCGACCGCATTCTTTGGGGTCGCGTCACGGACTTTCTGGCCATCTATATCGGGCACTACGAGTGGCCCACATTCAATGTGGCGGATTCAGCGATTGTCATCGGCAGCGGGCTGCTGATGCTCGACCTGTTCCGCCAGAAGCGGCAGCCTGCAAATGTACCCTGAAATTTTTCACATTTCGTTCCTTCACACCTACGGCCTGCTGGTGGCTGTGGGCTTTCTGGCCGGGCTATGGATGGCCACGCGGCTGGCGGTGCGGGCCAAGCTCAACGCCGAAGCGGTGACCAACCTGGGGATCTATTGCGCGCTGGCCGCCATTGCCGGCGCCAAGCTGATGATGCTGGTGGTGGACTTCCGCTACTACCTGGATCGTCCCGGCGAGTTCTTCTCCCTGGCCACACTCCAGGCCGGCGGAGTCTTTTACGGTGGACTGATCGGCGCGCTCGCCGTGGGCTGGTGGTACATGCGGCGCACGGGGCTTCCGTTACTCCGCACGTCCGATGTATTCGCGCCCGGCATCGCGCTGGGCCATGGCATAGGGCGCCTGGGCTGCTTCTCGGCGGGCTGCTGCTGGGGCGTGCAGTGCGACCGTCCCTGGGCCGTCACGTTCACCGATCCGGCGGCCAACCGCCTGGTCGGGGTGCCCCTCGGCACGCCACTCCATCCCACGCAACTGTACGAGGCTGCGGCCGAGTTCGCCATCTTCGGCTTCCTTTACTGGCGCAGCAGAAAAGCGCATTCGCCGGGGAACATCATTGGCCTCTACCTGATGCTCTATTCGGTGGCGCGCTTCATCGTGGAGTTCTTCCGCGTGCACGAGCAGGGCAATCTCTGGGGCGGACCGCTAGACACATCGCAGGTGATATCGATCGGGCTATTCGCCCTTGGCGGCTGGTGGTTTACGCGCGCGCGGGGCGCCGCGGTGCGCGGGCTTAATCCCGCCGCCAACTGACCGTGTAGCTCTCCGGGGCTTCCTGTTACTCTGAAGCAGAGTGCGTTGCCAACCGTCTCTCCTTCTCATTCTGGCCGCCGTGGGTCTTGTGCGGGCGCAAGCTCCCACCGGAGAGGTCGCCGGCACCGTTTTCGACCCGTCGGGCGGCGTGCTTCCCGGCGCATCCATCACGCTGCGCAGCGCGGCCACGGACTTCACCCGCGCAACGCACAGCAATCCGGCCGGCGCGTATAGCTTCGGCTCGCTCACGCCAGGCGAGTACGAACTGCGCGCAGAGGCCGCCGGGTTCGGCGCGGCAGTGGCACGGGTCGGCGTTTCGACGGGCGCGGTCACCACCGCCGACGTGCGTCTTCAGGTGGGCAGGCGCACCGACGAGATCACCGTCGACGCGGCAACTCCGTTGATCGAACCGGAGCGGCACACGCTCGACCAGGTCGTTTCCCGCCGCGAGATCGAGCAACTGCCGCTCAACGGCCGCAGCTTCCTGCAACTCGCGTTTCTTGCGCCCGGCGTCACGGTCAGCACCCACAACCTCGGCAACTTCAACCGCGCCTTCGACGTTTCCATCCTCGGCGGCAACCCCGACCTCACCCGCATCACGGTGGACGGTGCGCACGTCAACGACGCGGTAGACGGCGGAACCCAGCAGAATTTCTCCCAGGAGATCGTTCAGGAATTCGAGATCAGCTCGGTGAACTTCGATCTCTCCACCGGGATCGCCGGTGCCGGCGCCATCAATATCGTTACCCGCACGGGATCCAACCAGTTACACGGCAGCGGCTTTTTCTTTTTCCGCGACCATCACCTCTCGGCTTTCCCGGGACTGGTTCGCGACCCGCAGGCTTCCGATCCATTTTTCGCGCGCGCCCAAAGCGGTCTCTGGGTAGGCGGCCCGGTGCGGCGGAACCGCCTGTTTTTCTTCGCGGCCTACGAGCACAACAACCAGCGCGGCGTTTACAGCGTACTCCCGAGCGATCCCGCGTTCCGCCAGTTTGCCGTGATCGCCCCCAGCCCGTTTTATCAGGACCTGGTGAACGGCCGCCTCGATTACCGGCTCTCCGAACGCCATACGGCCTTCCTGCGCTATTCTCATGACGGCAACCGCAGTTTCGCGCCGCGCGAAGTGAATTCGCTGCCGTCGGCCTGGGTCGGCAATCGCAATTACGCCGACTCGGGAGTGTTTTCGCTCACCAGCGTGCTCCGTCCCACTGCGGTCAACGAATTCCGCTATTCCATGACCTACTGGTCCAACCGGAACTCAACGCCTACCGAGGCGGAATGCCCCGGCTGTCTCGGGCTGGGTGGACCGCACGTCGTTATTGAAAGCTCCGGGCTCATCTTCGGCAACCAGACCAACGCGCCGCAGACCCGCCAGGTGCGCCGCAACATTTTCGCGGATAACATCAGTACGCAGCGGGGCAGCCACCGTATGAAATTCGGCGGCGAATGGGAGTATGTCAAAGGTACCGGCACTTACTCGCTGTATGTGCCCGCGGAAATCAAGCTGTTCTCGCCGGCCCAGGTGCGCGCGCTGGCGCCCCAGCTTGCCGGGCTCATCCCGGCCTCGTTCACCGGAGTCGACTCGATTCTCGCCCTGCCGCTCCAGAGCTTCGCCTTCGGCATCGGCGACAACCGCCAGCCGCCTGCATTCCAGCGCGGCAACGCCGACCACGATACGCAGACTCACGTCTACTGGCAGGACGCCTGGAAACTGCGCCCGAACCTCACGCTCAACTACGGCCTGGCGTGGTCGTTCGAAAGCAACCTGCTGAATCACGACTTATCCAAGCCCGCCTTCCTGGCGCCGTTTTTCGGGCAGGAAGGACTCCTGCCGGCCAAGCATGCATGGCTGCGCTTCAGCCCTACGCTCGGGTTCGCCTGGTCGCCGGACAGCGATACGGTGGTGCGCGCGGGAGCCGGCATTTACTACGACACGCTCACACTCGAGAGCCGGCTGGTGGAGCGCGCCTACCTCGGGCCGCTGGGCACTGGCTTTCTGCCCCTTCCCGGCTCCATCATTCCGAACCCTATCCCGGGAATTACGGGCGCGCCCGCCGGAGCACCCATCGATTACCGCACCCCTACCGCTTTCACCGGCAGCCTGTTGACAGCGCTGCTGCCGCTGATTCGCGGCGTGGCGGTCACGCAGTTGCAGATCAATCCGGACAACACCGATCTCTCTGTCCGCAACGTGGACGTCTTCAAGACGGCGACCGACCTGTTTGTCCGAGACTTTGTCCCCATCCAGGCCCAGCACGCGAGCGCAGGCATACAGCACCGAATGTCGCCTGGATTCGCCGTTTCCGCGGATTTTGTCTATCGCCACTTCCTCCACGAGATGCTCCGGGGCATCGATCTGAACCATTACTATGCCGCAGCCGGCCCGTTGGTGCCCGCCTGCGCGGCAGCAGACGTGCTTACTCCCGGAGCGCCCTGTACGAACGGTCCCGTTCAGGCCACTGTCAGCGGCGGCCGGTCCACTTACAAGGGGCTGCTCGTACGCGCCGAAGGACGTCTCGGCAAGCGGGTGCAGGCCCAAGTTTCCTACGCCTGGCAGAACCAGGACGACGTATACGGAATCACGAAGCTGTTCACGCCGATCGCGAACCTGAATGACTGGCTTCAGAATGTCGGGCCAGCCATCCCGCGGCACGTACTTACCGTAGCCGGTACGGTGGATCTGCCGGCGCGCCTGCAACTATCGTTCATTTCCAGTTACAACAGCCGCCTTCCGTTTCAGCCGGTGATTACCGGCACCGATTTTTTTGGCAGCGGCGTGAGCGAGTTTCTGCTTCCCGGCTCGGGAACCAATCGTTTCAATTTCGGTCTGGGGCGGACGGATCTTGTCCGGTTGGTGACCGACTACAACCAGCGCTACGGAGGCCGGCCCGGACCCGTTGCCCCGCAAGTATTCCCGTCCGTCACGCTGCCCGCTGAATTCGATTTCGGAGACAGCACCATATCGCAGGATGTGCGGCTTACCCACCGCCTGCGTTTGGAACGTTTCGAATGGCAGGTGTTCGGAGAAGCATTCAATCTGTTCAACGTGGCCAACCTGACCGGCTACTCCGATAACTTGCTGGATCCCGCGTTCGGCCATCCCACCAGCCGGACGAGCAACGTCTTCGGGAGCGGCGGCCCGCGGGCCTTTCAGGTGGGTACGCGTTTGACCTTCTAAGACAATGGACGACGCACTATTTATCCATCGCATTCACTTCGCGTTCACGGTAATTTACCACTACATCTTTCCGCAGCTCACCATGGGCCTCGCCCCACTGATCGTGGTCTTCAAAACCCTCGCGCTTCGCAGGAACGACCCGGTGTACGATGAGGCTGCGCGCTTCTGGACGAAGATTTTCGGCATTAACTTCGTGGCCGGTGTGGTCACCGGTATTCCCATGGAGTTTCAGTTCGGCACCAACTGGGCCCGCTTTTCGCAACTCACCGGCGGCGTCATCGCGCAGCCGCTGGCCATGGAAGGCGTCTTTTCGTTTTTCCTCGAATCGGCCTTCCTCGGCATGTTCCTATTCGGCGAGAAGCGGTTCAGCCGTCGCGTGCACTGGGCCTCCGCGGTGCTCGTATTCCTCGGCTCCTGGCTGTCCGGATTTTTCATCGTGGCCGCGGACGCATGGATGCAGCATCCTGTGGCTTACGCCCGCATGCCCGACGGATCGTTTCAAGTGACCAGCCTGTGGGGAGTCCTCCTGAATCCCTGGGCGCAGATTCAATATGCGCATACGATGAGCGGGGCCCTGGTCACAGGAGCTTTTGTGATGGCCGCGGTGGGCGCCTACTATGTGCTTTCCAATCGCCACCCCGCCCATGGCAGGCTGTTCCTGCGCGTGGGGATTGTGGCCGGCATCGTTGCGTCGGCCGCGCAGATCTTTCCCACCGGCGACCTTCACGGCAAGTACATGGCGCAGCATCAGCCGGCGACCACGGCCGCGATGGAGGCGCTGTTCCGGACACAGGCCGGAGCGCCTATGGTTATCCTTGGCCAGCCCGATGTGGAGCGTCAGCGTATCGATAATCCGCTGGTGGTAAATAACGCTCTCAGCTTCCTGATCTACGGCACCACGCGCGCCGAAGTGAAGGGCCTCGACCAGTTCCCGCGCGAGGACTGGCCCACCAACATTCCGCTGCTGTACTTCTCGTACCACATCATGGCGGGACTGGGCACGCTGTTCATCGCCATCATGGCGCTCTCGGTCCTGCTCTGGTGGCGCAAGAAGCTGTTCGAAACGCGCTGGGCGCTTTGGATCCTGATGCTCGCTTTTCCGTTCCCGTACATCGCCAATACGGCGGGGTGGATGACCGCGGAGGTGGGCCGCCAGCCCTGGCTGGTTTACGGCCTGGTGCGGACGGCTTCCGGCCATTCGATCAACGTCTCGGCCGCCAACGGCCTGTTCACGCTGCTCGGATACATGGGCCTCTACGCAATGCTTTCGCTGTTCATGGTGTTTCTGCTGCACCGCCAGATCGATGGCGGCCCGAGCGAAACGCCCCTTCAAACAACCACCGTATCGGGAGGACAAGCCTGATGGAAACGATTTGGTTCGTTCTCGTGGCCGGCATGCTCACGGCCTACGTCGTGCTCGACGGCTTCGATCTCGGCGCGGGCGCGCTGCATCTTTGGGCGGCGCGCGCGGAGGAGGAGCGTCGCCAGGTGCTCGCCTCCATCGGGCCCGTGTGGGACGGCAATGAAGTGTGGCTTCTGGCGGCGGGCGGCACCTTGTTCTACGCCTTTCCGCTGCTTTACGCCTCCAGCTTCAGCGGCTTCTATCTGCCACTGAATATGGTGCTCTGGCTGCTGCTGTTTCGAGCTATCGGGATCGAATTCCGAATGCATCTCACCGACCCGATGTGGCGCGGATTCTTCGATGCGGCCTTCTCGCTTGCCAGCATTCTGCTCATCATCTTCTTTGGCGCCGCGCTCGGAAATGTGATCCGCGGCGTGCCGCTCGGCAACGACCTCTACTTCTTTGTGCCGTTATGGACCGATTTCCTGCCCGGCCCGCAGCCCGGCATCCTGGACTGGTATACGATCCTCTGCGCCGTGCTCGCCCTGATTGCGCTCTCGGTTCACGGAGCGCTGTACGTCATCATGAAAACGGAGGGGTCGTTGCGCGACCGTATGAAGGTGGCAGTGAAAAGGCTATGGTTGCCGCTGGTCCTGCTTTCGGGAGCCGCCCTGGTCGCGACCATCTCCATTCGCCCGCGGTTGCTCGACAATTACCGCGGAGCGCCGGCCGGTTGGCTGATCCCGATTGCCGTCGCCGCTGGGCTCGGTGGCATACTCCATTTCACCCGGCGGGGCAGGGAGCGCGACGCATTTCTTTGTTCCTGCCTGTATATTGCCGCCGTTCTGGCGGGGGCCGCTTACGCGCTTTACCCGACCCTGCTGCCATCTTCCGGAGACCCCACCACGGCCATCACGATTTACAATGCGGCTTCCGGCACCTTATCGCTGAGCGCCGGCATTTACTGGTGGTCCGCCGGCATGCTGATAGCCATCGGGTACTTCGTCCTGGTCTACTCGCTCTTTCGCGGAAAAGTATCCGCCGCGGACGGCCACTAAACGCGAACCCGGGTGCGGGGACCCGCCTACTGCCAGTAGTTCTCACGCACCCGGATGCCGTGCCGTTGCGCCTCTTCCGCTTTTCCCGCGGCGGCGAAAATTCGCGCCGCGTGTTCTTCGAATAGCGGCTCCGGAGAATGCTGGATCAGCGCTTTCTCCATTGCCTCCACGGACTCGGCAATCCGGCCGTTGCGGAACAGCGCCCAGGCCAGCGCGTCATAGGAATATACATCCTGCCGGACTTGCAACTCGGCTTGTGCCAGTTCGAGCGCCCGTTCCACTCGATGGCCCAGGTCGGAGTACGCCAGAGACAGGCTGCGGTTCGCGTTCTGTCCCGCTGCGCGATCCAGCCGGTCCGCCACGTCCAGGAGCGCAATCTGTTGCTCCGCGGCTTCACGGTTGCCGATCTTCGCATAGAGTCTGGCCAGCAGAGCGGTATATTCCGGAAACGGCGCCTTGGCCTGCGCGGCCAGCAGCAGGGGGATGGCTTCCCGATAGTTCCCGCGGATTGCCTGCACGCGTCCCAGGCCGGCGACTGCCGGGTGATATCCGGGAAACCGCGTCAGTGCCTGTGCGAACGCCACTTCCGCCTCGCCGGTGGAGCCCGTCTTTAGCAGCATGCGTCCGAGTTCCGCCAGGCACCAGGCCACGTTCTCCGCTTCCCGCGAGTCCGAGCGGATCGCCAGCCGCATGATGTCGATGCCGCCGTCTGCATCGCCGGCCACGAAACGGTAGAACGCCACCCGGTTGTACGTGGTCAGATTCGGCCGCAGATCGACCGCCGTCTGGTAGGTATCGGCCGCCGCGTCATAGTCGCCGGTTTCCATCTGAGCGTCGCCCATCATTCCCCATACCGCGGCGTCGTCCGGGCGTTCGCCCACCATCCTGCGGGCCAGGGCGATGACTTGCGCGAAGTGGTGGCGCTGCATCTGGATCTCCATCCACCGGCGGCGCGCCTCGTACTGCTCCGGCTGATCCTTGAGGATCCCGGCCACGATCCGGTCGGCGCGGTCGAGGTAGCTCCCGTCGGAAGTCTCCCTCATTTTTTGCAGATACGCGCCCGCCAGATCGTCGCGCAGGGACGACTCTCGGGGGGTCTGTTTGAGCCTTTGCTCGATCGATGCGATGCGCTGGTCCGTTGCGCCATGGGTTTGAGCCGTCGCCGCGCCCGCCGCGGCCAGCAGGACCATCCAGAATCGGTGTTTCATTGCACGATCACCCCCATATGCGCCGCATGTTGCAGGATTTCCGCGTCGCGTGTGCCGCTTGCCAGTGCGCGTCTCACAGTCTTCTGCGCCTCCGTCTTGCGCCCGTTTGCGAGCAGCGCCACGGCCAGTGCGTACAGTGTACGCGCGTCCTGCCGGCCGGCGGCCGCGCCCGAGGCAAACTCAAGTGCCCGCGCCGGTCTCCGTCCACGACCCGCGTAATAGAGCGCCAGTTCGCGGTTGGCGTTGCGAGTCTCCGCCGAAACCGCCAGCGCAGCCCGTTCGAACCGGACGTAGTCGGCGGCGAGACCAGAGATCCCGGCCAGCACATAGAGACTGCGCGGCTCCGCTTCCTTCTCTGTCCACCGGCGGAGCATCGCGATGGCCTCTGCCCGCCTGCCTTGCGCTGCCCGCAATTTCGCCAGCGTTAGTCGCTCCGCCGTGTCCCCTGTCTCGCCACCCGCAGCCTGCAACGCGCGATCCGCCAACTCGAGTTTGCCTATCTCGAAATACAGCCGTCCCGCATAAGCCATCAACCTGCGGCGGTCCGGCTCTTCTCCCGCGGAGATCCGCCCGCCGGCCTGGCTCAACGCCTCGAGCGCGCCTTCCGGATCTCCTGTCGCTTCCCGAAACCGGGCTAGCAGCAGCCATCCCTCCAGGTCCGGCTTGCCGATTCGTAAGTCCAGCATCCACTGAAGCTGCTTCTCGGCATCGCTGTAGTTGCCTAATTCCAGGTACGCCGCCGTCATCAGACCGTAAGCCTCGACGTCGTCCGGAATTTCACGTTGGATGGCTTGAGACTGCGCCAGCGCCGCGGTGAAGTCTTCCTTTTCGAGAAGCGCCCGGATGGCCGCCTTGCGATCCGCCAGCGAAGGTGGGCCGGCGGTTGCCAGGGAAAGGGCGGCCGCCAGCGGTGCCATCCACCGAGTTACTGCGCGCATGGCGCACCGGCGCCGGCCGTGCAGCCGGGTTCGCCCGGGTCGATGTGGCGCCGGTCGCGGCCGCTCGGCGAGTTTCCCAAGTACGGAAACGCCGTCCGGTAAGGCGCGTCATTTACGTTCACACCATCGCCGAGCGCGTTGTTCGGTGACTTGTTGAATGCTGGATTGAACACGCCCGCCACGGCTCTTAGAGAGATGTCGGTCACATCGTCGAAGAGCCGCCGGCCGTTTGGATAGCCCGCGGGGTCTCCGCCCAGCAGTCCCAGGCGGCTTGCCAGTCCCGGAGCCGTTGGCGGCACTCCTGTGTTCAGCCGCAGCAGGTCGGCCACCGGCCCGGCTGGAGTTCCAGGCGCCGCGATGGGAGGCGCGTAAGTCACCAGCGGCAGCAGGTCCAGGCGCGGAGGCGTTGGTATGGTCAGGGCTCCGCCGGTGGCCGCGTTTAGAATGCGCGCCAATGCCGGATCCAGGAAGAAGGACGCGAACTGCGCATCGTTTTTCGGTTGATCCATACTGAAGCGGTCTTTGGACCCGGTGCCCACAAGCAGCTCGTTAATCAGCGGATTGCCCATTCGCTGTACCTGGCTCCAGGAGCCGGACGATACGGCCGGCAGGGGCGCGCGACGCGTAGTCAGGCGCGGCCGCGACGTTGTCGCCCATACGCCGATCGTAGCCGCGTCAGAGGCTGAAGACTCCACCGAACCCGTGCGCGTCAGCATCCAAACCGGCACCTCGATGGCTATCGCGTTGACGGCGTAGCCGGAAACAGTATCGCTCGCGATGTTCGTGTTCGCAGCATCCTGGGCTGGTGATAAGACGCCGGGCGCGATCACGGAGCGAAGGTTTAGTGTGTCGAAGGCGGCGCCGAGGTCGATCCAGAAAGGATCGTCCACCGTGCCCGCGAAGACCTTAACGTTTGGCATCGTGGTCGTGTAAGTCGCCTGGCTGAAGAGCGCGGGGTAGTCCATGGTGCGCGGTCCGACGTTCGCCGGCACGGCGTAAAAAGGTCCTGTGCCGTCGATTGTCGATCCCACGCCGCTTTTGATCATGGTGACTCGATAGGACTGACGCTGTCCCAGGCCGGGGCTGCTGAACGAGGTGATCTGCGGAGGGACGATCAGCGTTCCCGGCGATACCGGAGCCGGCGAATTGGAGGGCGCGGTGATGCCCCCTCCCGCTCCCGCGTAGACCTGGAAGAGGTTGGGCAGGCGCTGCTCGGTCGTGAAGCGGAACTGAAAGGTGACATCCCGCACGGCATCGTTATTGTTGTCCACATTGATTTCGTAAAGAATGTCGGGATCGAACGGGAACCAGTTGGGGCCGTTAGCGGGCTCGAGCAGCGGGTCCACGCACAGGATCAGGGTTACCATGGGCACGACAGTTCCCCCGGCCGCCGAGTAACTGCGAAACGCGAACACATCCGTTATATCTGCTTTGTGGTCGAGCGCCGTGATCGGAGCTTCCCTGTGATTTGCAGAAAACCCTACAGGTAACGCGATCAACGCCGCTATTGCAATTGCGAGTAACTTCTGGTAATGCCGCATGTATTTCCTCACTAGACGGAATTCTTCTTTGCGCGCTTCCGCAGTAACCCGAAAACCGCCATCGCGCATCCAAGCAACGCCATGGAAGAGGGCTCGGGTGTGGTCACTCCCGCCTGCGCAGACCCGAGAGCCGCTGTGCCAAATCCTCCCCCGTCCACCGTCAAATCCACGAACACGTCGAGAAAGTTCGAGGGCGGCGTGAATGTCAGAGCGGAACTCGTCATGCGATCGAATTCGGTGGCGAGGACGATGGTGCTGTCCGGTGTTCCACTGCAACCCGACGGCTGGTCTCCCGCAAAAGTCCCGCCGGAACACACATCCAGGACGCCCAGTACGGCGCCGTCCCCAGTGGCCGCAGCTCCGCCGAGAGCGATCGACGCCACGCTCGGCGAGCCGGAAACCTGAAACCGGAAGATGGATTCGAATAGCTCGCCGGGTCCTGCCATCGTGTTCAACGTAAACAGAAAGAATCCCCCGCTCGTTCCCGTAAGTGGCGCTACCTGTATGGTTGTGGGATCGATAGGAACAGCGAATGCCTGTCCCGGTACAGGCATAAACGACTGGAACAGAAAGTCGTTCGTCGTGCAGCCGCCTGCCCCGAAGGCGTAATAGTCCGCCAGCGATCCCGGCAGACAAGGTCCCCCGAACGCAGAGCCCGCGACTAACAGCAAGACTGCCGGCAGCGATAGCCGTTTCATGTTTACCCTCCGTTTTCTCGAAGTGCTCGGAACAATAGATGGGTACGGAGGAACCGGCTCGCCGGATTTAGCGCAGTCGAACTTTTGTGCGAACGCACGCCATTCATTCGAGAGACGCCGATGGGTCGGAGTCACTTTGCGTACCTCACGGGTCTCTTCTTAGGGCTGCGTCGCCCGAAGCGCCGCAGCGGAGGAAACCCGGCAGGTCATGTTGATCACATCTACTTCGGATACTTCGGATAAAGAAAGAAGTTAAGTCGAGGGTACGAGACGTGTAGCATCGGCCGAGGCCCCGGTGATGCTCTCCACCAGCCGGCGGACTTGCTGGGCCACTTCGCTCCATGCCTTATCCTGGTTGGTCCACTCGGTTACGGCGACACGGTTCTTCGGTACAGCATTTAGCGCCGCAATGGGCAGTACCTCGAAGTCGAACGGGCGCAGCAGCACAGGAACGATCCGGGTTCGCCCCTCCGCATGACGTCGCATGGCGATCGGCAGCTCCTTCTCGTAGCAGTTTTCGCTGGAAACAAAGTCGGCACTGAGGAGGAGAATCGTAATATCGGCAGCCTCGAGGTGAGAGGCGATTTCCGGCGACCACTTATCTCCGGCGCGCAACTCGCGGTCGTGCCAGACATCTATGAGCCCGCGCAGTTCCAGGCCCCTGAGCTGGCTGCGGAGCACGTTCATCAGATTTTCGTCGCGGTGGGAGTAAGAGATCACGACGCGGAGGGCTTTTCTTCGCGGTATCTCAGTGGGAGCCTCGCCGTTATCCGGTTGTGCCGCCTTGATAAGGTCAAGCAGGCCGTGCCCCTGGTATTCACGGCGGCGTCCGAGGCTGCGGGCGGTTTCGAGCAGCCGGCGCTTCAGCAGGTCGGGCCTGCCGGCGAATTCGGGCCGGCCCGAGAGCAGAGCGGCCACCGCTCCGGAGGCTGTGGCGGCGGCGATGCTCGTCCCGGATGTTTCGGTGAAGACGGCGGCCCCATCCGGGATCCCGCCCGGGACAGACTTCCAACCGGCCGGCCCTCCGGCGGTAACGATGCGCTCGCCGGGCACGACCAACTCCGGCTTGTCACGGCCGTCGAGCGTGGGTCCTTTGCCCGAGAAGTATGAAACGCCGAACTGCTCCGGTTGAAGAGAGTGACACGATCCGACGGTGATGGCGAGGTCGGCGTTGCCGGGGTCGGTGATGGAACAGGGAATTCCGCCGAGACGCTGCTGGTACACGCCTACCTGTCGGCCGAAACCAAAATTGCCGGCGGCGGCTATTACCACCACGCCCGACCGAACCAGTTCGTTGACCACCTGGCAGATGGGGCTCTGGCCGCATCCGTACAGCTCCGGGTCGAACTCGTAGTGCAGTCCCAAGCACACGCCGTGGATTTTCAATCGACCGGCGGCACGGTTGAGATCCTGAATGGCCGACAGCGCCTGAATAGCGGTGCTCGCCCTGCCGCTGCCCTCGTCGTCCAGCACCTTCAGGCTGACCAGCTTGCACCTGGGCGCGAGCCCCTTTACGCCGGCGAGCCTGACGGTCTCCCACTCGTTTTCGATTTTTCGAACCAGCCAGCCCTGTTCGGACTCGCCGGCGATGACGGCCGCCACCGCGGTGCCGTTCCCGAAGGTGTCGACGAGAGGGGTTTCGACGCCGCGGGAGATGAAATCAAAGTGACGCAACGGCGGTTCGAGCTCCAGGTTCCGCCATTTGCCAAAGTGGGGATGACCGCAGTCAATGCCGGACGCCAGAACCGCCCAGACGATGCCTTCGCCCGTCGCATGAAAAAGACGGGTGGCCTCATCGGTCTGGTCCAGCAGGATGGAGCGGAAAATGAGGGGCTCGTCCGGCGTCATATGACTTCAGATCTTCACACAACGCGGATGGGCGCGGCTACCCTGAAATTGCAGCGGCGATTTCCCGCGCCGTCGCCTCCAGGTCCCGTTGCTCCACTAATTGCGCGAAAATCCCCTCGAGCGACGGAGCGTTCAGCAGGTCTCGCAGGCGTCCCACCGAATCGGCCGCCATAATTCGCCCCTTGTAGATAATCACTACTTTCTCGCAGACCTTCTCAACGACTTCAAGTACGTGCGAGATGTAGAGGATGGTTTTGCCGCTCCGCGCCAGTTCATCCAGCAGGTGGCGAAACAACTGCGCCGAAGTTACGTCGATGCCCGTCAGCGGTTCGTCCAGAATCAGGATGTCGGGACCGTGCAGCAGCGCGGCGGAGATCAGCACCCGCTGTTTCATTCCCTTGGAGTAGGCCGAAAGGGGGGCGTGGCGGTACTGCCGCAGGGAGAAAAGCTCCAGCAGGTCATTGGCGCGCCGCTCCACCAGCGCCGGCGGCATCCCGCGCAGTCCGCCCATCAATTCCAGATACTCGAGCCCGGTAAGATACGTATAAAGGATCGCCTCCTCGGGCACATAGCCGAGCCGGTGCTTGAAACTTACCATGTCGTCGCGCACGTCCCGGCCGTCGAGAAGGACCTGGCCGGATGTGGGCTCGATCAACCCTGTCATGATCTTTACAGTGGTCGACTTGCCGGAGCCGTTCGGCCCCAGATACCCGGTCACCTCGCCGGGTTCGATGGTGAAACTCACGCCGTCTACCGCGGCGGTGTTGCGGTACCGCTTCACCAGGTTGCGAATCTCGATCATCTTCGTCTCCTCGACTATTCGGGATTGAGGCCCAGAGACCGGACGGCGGGGTCCACCCGGTCTTCGTAATCAAGCGGCGTGAGGCTCCGCTCCGCGCGGCCGCGCCCGTACACCATGGCCGCAAACGCCGCGGCGCCCGCCGCCAGAAAAATTGCCGCGACAGCCGGTCTCGCCGTCAGCCACAGCTCCAGACGCGCCATGGACCGGCTGTATAAAGTGAAGCCAAAAATGTAGATCACGCCCAGAAAGACAAGGTTCACTTTGCCGGGAAAATGCGAGCAGGTAAAAGGCACTTTGCGGAAGCCCGCAAACAGGATCTCCATGAGAAAGAGCGAGAGCAGGATGCCGAACGACAGGTGAAACAGAGCCACGGGCCATGTGAAGCGGGCGAACTCCATTCCGGCCAGCAGGAGGAACAGCGGTACGATGGCGCTCCAGACGATCCACTTACGCGTGGCCGCCAGGTAGTGCCGGGCCGGAAACAACTCGGCCATCTGGAAGGCCCAGTTGGCGCTCAACTCGGAGGGAAAGTTGAACGCGGACCGGAGGCAGGAGACGAGAACGAACGAAAGCGTCAGTGGGAGGGTCAGCAGCCCGTCCGCCCCGGAACGCAGGGACATTATGGCCACGGCCGCGCCGAAGCCTCCGTAGGTGGCGAGGAACAGCCGGTGCTTGGTGCTGCGGGCAAGAGAGGCGCCGATGAACCGGAAGACTGCACGCTCCACCGGATTGCGCAGGATGGTGCGGCGCAACATGGCATCGAGCCAGTTGCGCCATGGTCCGGGACCGGCGGCCGAAGCTTCCGGCGTTTCCACGACCCGGCGCGCCAGCCTGCGGTAACCGGGCAGGTAGGTCAGCAGGAAAATCGCGGCGGCGATCCAGAGACCCTGCATCGCGCGTCCGCCCAAGCCACGCAGCAATTCGCTCCCAGACACCGGGCGAAGCTGTTCGTAATAGCCAATGAACCAGTAGCCGGGAAACCACTGGAGCAGCAGGCTGTTCTGTTTCACCAGGTATTCGGTGCCGAATGCGATCATCGGAATCAGGAAGAAGAGCGTCACCAGGCAAGCCATAGCCAACGTCTGGACAGCCACCGAAATGCGCCTGAGGGTACTGCCGCGGAACAGCGTCACCAGCAGACCCTGCATTGCCGCAGCCGCGAGAGCCGCGAAGAGTCCACCCGCCAGCACGGCCGCCATATGCGCCCAAAGGATGTCCAAAGTATTCCGGCCGCCGTCCACTCCCGGCCAGAAAACAAAGCTCAAAATGTTGATATCTAGAAGGAATATGGCGAGGAAGACTGCCAGCGCGGCCGACTTTGCGAGGAACACGGTACGCAGTTTCAAGGGCAGCGGCGTCAAAACCTGGTAGTCACGCCGGTCCAGAAACAGCGCATCCCATTGAAATACCATGATGAACCCCATCACCACCATGGAATACAACAGGAACATGCCGCGAACCGCCACCAGCGACCAGCCCCACAAGGTCAGAGGGCGAAAGAGCAGCACGAAAAATGCACCGGGTACCGCGAGCACTCCGAGGGTCTGGACGATCCCGGCTTCGGGTTCGCCTTGCGGCGAAAGCGCTTCCCTGTCGAAAACGCGCCCGAAAAAGTGGCGGATCAGGAGGCGGTTCAGGCCCATAGAACTGATTGGACGCGAAATCGCGCGGATTGTTCCGGATACACCTATCCGAATTGGATTCGCGAGTTCTACCCCACGGCGATCAAGCTTTTGCTCAGGCCGAGGAAGCGCTCCCTGATGATGCGGGCGCGGGGAAACAGCCGTCCCAGCTCGCGGGCGGTGAGCAGGTGCACGTCGGAAAGGTAGTGGTGAATGTAAAACCGGCGGCGGTCCGGCGTGACGCGGCTGATGGCGGACCAGACGTTGCAGCGCGGCACGATGAAGTACTGCCAGCGGCGGGGCAGCCAGTGAATGACGGGCGTGAGCAGGTGTTGTTCGATCGGAAACCGGCGATCCGGCGTCTGCACCCAATAGGAGCGGCCGACGCGCGCTACTTCCCGCGCAAAGTTCTCCTGGCTGGACGGAGGGCCGACGTGCTCAATCACCGAGTTGCTGAACACGAGGTCGAAGGCCTTGTCGCGAAAAGGGAGGCGGCAGCCGTCGCCGGCAACCCACTCCGCCGCGCCTTCGAGGTCTTCGCGGGCTCGGGGGGTGTTTAGGAGGACGAGGCGCGGGCGCACCGGCGAAAGCTCCCAGCAGCCGGGCGTTCCTCCAATGTCCAGCACCCGGGTCTCGCGGGTAATCCGGCATTCGCGCGCGAACCGCTCCATGCGCTGCCGGCGGAAGCGTTGGGAGAGAGCGGCCAGCACCTACATCCGGCCCTTGATCGCAGCGTCCAGCGAGATCCGGTTCTCGTCCAGAATGCTCCCGGTGGCCCGTTGGAGCGCCGCTTTCGCCTTCACATACGAACTCTTTGCCGCCACTTCCGTGGAACGGGCCTGGGCCAGCAGGCTCTCGTACTGAATGACGAAAAAGCTGGTGGAGGCGCCCACTTCGAACTTGGCCTGTTCGGCATTTAGCGATTCCTGCTGCAGCGCCCGGGCCTGCACGGCGGCTTCGTACGATGCCCGCGCGCGGCGCATTGCAATCAGCGCGTCCTCCACTTCCAGCCGGATCTGGTTCTGCAATTGCCTGAGCCGGATCTCGGACTGCTTCACCTGAAGCTGGTCGCGCGCCAGGTCCGCCTCCGCGATGCGATTGTGCAACGGCAGCGTCACCTGCAACCCGACGCCGTATGTGGGATAGTTGCGGGCCAGCACCTGTCCCAACGCGCCCGCATAGCCGTTCAGATACGTCGGGTTTGAGTTTGGGGAAAGCGGGTTTGCGCTGCCTGCGAGGCCGTTATTCTGCATGACACCGACAAGGTCCACCTGCGGCAGTGTCGCACTGCGCGCGCCCAGCAGCCCGATCTGCGCGTTCTCGATTTGCAGCCGCGCCTGCCCGAGGTCGGCGCGATTCGAGAGCGCGTCCGCAATCAGGTCCTGCATTGGCCGTACCTCGTCGCGGTCGGGAATCACAAGCGGGTCGGTCGGGATGATGCGCGCTGCCTGCACCGCGGCGTCTTCGTTGCCCCGGCGGGTCAGCACGTTCTTAAGAATGGCTTCCTGTTCCTCCAGCAGCCCGCGCGCGTTGATCAGGTCCTGGCGGGTCGAAAACACCTGCGCGTTGGCGCGCGTCATTTCGATCTGCGCCAGCGTTCCCTCTTCCACCTGCGCGCGTGTATCGGAAAGCAACTTCTCGGCGAGCGCCGCGGTTTCCTGCTTCACCTGCGCATCCTCGTAGAGCGCCACGAAGTCCGTATACACACGGATTACGCCGTATGCCGTGGCCAGCAGTTGCTGTTGAAAAAGCAGCGTGCCGATCTTCTGCTCGTTTCCCGCGATGCGGATGAAGCGCCTGTTCAGGCTGGGACCGAAACCGCGCAGCAACGGCTGCGTGACGGTCAGGCCGAGGCTCGAGGCCGTGTATGGGCTGTAGGCCGAATTGATGGCGTTAACCGCCTGCCGGTTATTGTTGAAGCCGAGGGTGGCCTGCGCGCCGCTGGCAAAGCCCCGCTGGATGCCGGCGTTGGCCGTGAAGGCGTTCGACACCAGCGCATTGGTGCCGGAGATCGAGTTGGTTTGCGGCGTCGTCTGGTGCGTCCAGTTCACCAGCCCGACCAGGGCCGGATCGAACACGGGAACGGGAGTGCCGGCGATCTGCGGAATCGCGCCCTGGATGGAGAGGTTCGTTTGCGGTTCCCCAAGAACATTTAGCGCGAGCGCGTTGGTGCTGACCGAAGACCCGGTGGTGGCACGGTTCGCGGCCGCCGGATTGGTCAGCACGGGGCTTGGGGGGCCCCCCACTCCCACCGGCACTTCGAGCAGCGTGTAGTTCACGCCACGCACCGTTCCGCCGCCCCGCGTCCGCGTCAATTCGGTTTGCAGGATGCGCAGGTTGTAGCGCTGCAGTTCAATATCCAGATTGTTCTCGATGGCCAGCGCCAGGGCGTCCTGAAGGGACAGATAGAGGTTGCCGGCGCGGATCAGGTCGCGCACCCGGGGCGAGTTGTCGAATTGCGCCTGCGCCCTGACCATGCAACAGCACAGGGCCAGCGCGCATCCCGTTCGAAGCCACTTCACGGCTTCCTCTTCCCTTCAGCCTGCATGGCCTTCACCTTCACGCCTTCCCGGATGGCATCGCCCGGATTGACCACAAGCTGCTGTCCTTCTTCCAGGCCGTCCAGCACTTCCAGGCTCGACCCGAAGTCGCGTCCCAACTGAATTTTGGTGTAATGCACCGATCCGTCCGGTTTCACCACGGCGACCTGCGGCCCGTCACTCCGTATGGTGAGCGTATCCCCAGGAATAACCAGGGGCGGATCGGTACGCGGTACCGCCAGTTCCACCTGCGTGAACATGCCGGGCATGAGCAGGTTGCCCGGATTGTCCAGTTGCACTTCCGTGAGCAGGGTTCGGGCCGAGGGGTCGAGTGCGTTCGAGGTGCGGGTCACGCGCCCCGTAAATCTGCGGCCGGAAAGGTCGGGCAGGGTGAGTGTGGCCGTGAGTCCCGGCCGCACCGACGGGGCGTCTGCCTGCGGCACATTGATGTACGTCCGCAGCCGGTCTGTCTGCGCGATGCGGAACAACAACGTATTGCCCTCATTCACCAGGGCGCCGGCATCCACGTTACGCACGGTGATGACGCCGGCGAACGGAGCCTTGACGGACTGATAGGTGAGGATCTGGTTCAGCCGGGCGAGGTTGGCCTCGGCCGCGGCAGCGTTGCTGCGCGCCGCCAGCACGGCCTTCTCGAGCGCCTGCACGTTCGCCTGTTGCGCTTCGTACTGCGCCTGATAAACGTCGCTCTCCTGGCGCGAAACCACGCCCTTGGCAAGCAGGTTGCGCCACCGCTCGGAGGTCACGCGCGCCATGTTCGCGTTGGCGCGGCCCTGCAGCACGGCGGCTTCGGCCTGCTGCACCGTGCTGTTCGCCTGGTCGACCGTGGCCTGCACCTGGCGGATCTGCTGTTGGAGTTCAGGCGCTTCGATTTCCGCCAGCACCTGCCCAGCCGTCACGCGGTCGCCGATATCCACGTTCCGCTTCTTCAGGTATCCGGTGGCGCGCGCCATCACCGGCGCTTCGCTGACGGCCTGGATGTTGCCCGGCAGCACGAGGTTGGTGCGCGAAGCCGACCGCGCCACCTTCTCCACAGTAACCACCGGCAGGCTTACGCTTCCGGCGCGCGATTCGGCCGCCAGCACCCGCTCGCGGCGCACGCGCGGCAGGTAGCCCCAGAAATAACCGCCTCCGAGCAATGCGGCCAGACACAGCACCACCAGCAAAAAGGTCCACGGCGACGGCCCGCCGGTGTGCGCCGGGTGTTCGCCGGAAGCGCGGCGTTCGTGTTCCTCTAGTTGCCGCTTCAGGCTTTCTATCTCGGCCCGCAGTTGGTCTTCGCTGCTGCCAATCTCCTTCATGCCAGATCCTCACGCCTCATCAGATCGGCGCGCAGGTGCGCCGCCTCTTCTTCGGCCATTCTATGCTCGTAATCGACCGGCGTATGCTTCCGCAGAAGACTGTAGACCAGCGGCACTACGAACAGCGTGGTTAGCGTCGCCAGCACCAGCCCTCCGATTACCGCCCGCCCCAACGGGGCATTCTGCTCTCCGCCTTCGCCCAGACCCAGGGCCATTGGCACCATGCCGATGATCATTGCGCCTGCCGTCATCAGCACCGGCCGGATGCGCGTATGACCGGCGGAGAGCGCGGCCGAGCGCGCGTCGTAGCCTTCGAGCCGCTGATCGTTGGCGAACACGACAATCAGGATGCTATTCGCCGTGGCCACTCCCACGCACATGATCGACCCCATCAACGATGGCACGCTGAAAGTAGTCTGGGTGAGGAACAGGATCCACACGATCCCGGCCATTGCGCCGGGAAGCGCCATCAGAATGATGAACGGATCGAGCCACGACTGAAAATTCACAACCATCAGCAGGTATACCAGCACCACCGCAAATGCCATGCCGAGTCCCAGCCGGTAAAACGAGCTTTTCATGGTCGCGTACTGTCCGCGAATGTCCATCGTGGTGCCGCGCGGCAGGTTCTTCGAAACCTCGTTCACGATTTTTTCGACCGCGGCGCCGACTGCGCCCAGGTCGCTGCGGTCGACATTGGCATAGACGTCGTAGACCGGCTGAACGTTGTAGTGGTTGACGATAGCCGGGGCGATGCCCCGTCGCACGCCGGCCAGATTCGAAAGCAACTGCGGCCCGGAGGCCAGCGCGCCCGGGTTCCCGTACGCCGCCGACGCCTGGCTCGGCCCTGCGCCCACAGTGGCGTTGCCGGCCGTAGCCGAGCCGCCCAGTGACGTTGGCGTTGTTACGTTCACCGTATTCTGCGGCGCGCCGATGGGCGTGCGAAGCAGTGCGTTCAGCGAATCGATACGGTACTGCGGCGTCTGGATGGCCACCTGGTAACTCACGCCGGTGTTCCAGTCGAGCCATTGTGTGGGGGAGATCTGGCCGCTGCCGCTCAGCGAAATCAGCAGACTCTGGCTGACGTCGCGCTGCGTGAGACCCACTTGGCCGGCTTTGTTACGGTCTACGTCGACCCGGATTTCGGGCGAGTTCACCACCTGGTGGATATGCACGTCGGCCGCGCCCGGAATGGCCGCGAAACGGCGCTGCAGGTTCTCTGCAACCTGGTAGTTGGCCGCCTGGTTGCGACCCACCACCTGCACGTCGATGGGTGCGGGCAGGCCGAAATTCAGAATCTGGTTGGTGATGTTGGCCGCCTCGAAGAAGAACACCATATCCGGGAATTTTTCGTTCAGCCGCTTGCGCACGCGGTCCACGTACTCCGCCGTCGAGCCGTGCTGCTCCCGGGTGAGCGAGATCAGCATATCGCCATCGCTAACGCCTAGTGTCGGGTTGTCGCCGAATGCCAGGTTGAAACCGCCGTTGGGCAGGCCGATGTTGTGGATCACGGTATCGATTTCATCGGGCGGAATCTCCTGGCGGATCTCGCGCTCGATATCGGCGAAGATCTCCTCCGTGCGCTCGAGGCGCGTTCCCGCCGGCGCCCGCGCGTGCAGCCGCATCTGGCCGGAATCGACGGTGGGGAAGAAGTCGCGGCCTATCAGCAGGGCGAGCGAAAGCGACCCGGCCACAAACAGGCCGAAGCCCGCCAGCACTGGGGCGCGGTGATCGAGCGACCAGTGCAGCAGAGAGGTGTACCAGGCCCGCATCAGCTCGAACCGCCGGTTGAAGAGGTAGTGCGCCTTCCAGAAGATCCCTTTGCCGCCCGCGCTTTCGCCGTGCTCGCCGCGCGCGTACAGCGCCACTTCGGGCTTCAGCATGAAATACACCATGGTGGTCACCAGGGTTCGCGAAAGGAAATAGGAGGCCATCATCGCGAACACCACCGCCATCGCCAGCGGAGTGAATAGAAATTTGGCGGCGCCGGTGAGTAGAAGCACCGGAACGAACACGATGCAGATGGCGAGCGTGGCCACAAAGGTGGGGGCTGCGATCTGCTGGGCGCCGTCCAGCACGGCACGCACCAGCGGCTTGCGCATCGCCATGTTGCGGTGCGTGTTCTCGATGGCCACGGTGGCGTCGTCCACCAGGATACCCACCGCCAGCGCCAACCCGCCCAGGGTCATCACGTTGATCGTCTGGCCCAACAGGTTCAGTACCGTGAGCGAAACCAGAATTGACAGCGGAATCGAGATGCACACAATGACGGTGCTGCGCCAACTGCCCAGGAACATCAGGATCATCAGGCCGGTCAAGGCGGCGGCAATGGCCGCTTCCTTGACCACACCATTGATGGCCGCGCGCACGAACAGGGACTGATCCGCAAGCTGCCGCACTTTGAGCGCCGGAGGCAGGCCGGCCAGAATGCGTGGCAGCGCCTTTTTGACGTTATTCACGACGTCCAGGGTGGACGCCTTGCCGTTGCGCATGACAGTGAGAAGCGCGCCGCGCGTGCCGTTGGTCTTCACGATGCTGGTCTGCACGGTGTTGCCGTCGCGAACCTGGGCCACGTCTCCCAGGTACACGGTGGCGCCGTTCACGACGCGCAGCGGCAGCCGGTTCATCTCGTCGAGAATGCGCGGGCTGCTGTTGAGCTTGATCTGGTAATCCTTGTCCCCAATCTTGGCGGTGCCCGCCGGCAGAATCAGGTTTTGGCTACCGAGCGCCGCGGACACGTCGGAAGGCGAAAGCCCTTTGGCGAAAAGCTGCTCCGGGTTGAGATCCACCATCACCGCGCGGAATTTGCCGCCGTAGGGCAACGGTACGGAAGCTCCCTGAATGGTCGCAAGCTGGGTGCGGATGAAGTTCTGCCCCATGTCGAACAGTTCCTGCTCGCTCATGGTGGGACTTTCAAGACCCAACTGGATGATGGGCACGGCCGAAGCGTCGTACTTGATGACGCTGGGCGGCGTCGTCCCGGGCGGGAAAGCGCGCAGCAGAGTCTGCGAAATGGCGGTGATCTGCGCGAGGGCCAATTCCACCTTCGCGTTCGGCTGGAAGTAGACGCGCGTGACCGAAACGCCGGTGTACGACTGGGACTCGATGTGCTCGATGTCGTTGACGGTAGTCGTCATGGCCCGCTCGAAAGTGGTCACCATGCGCTTCTCCATCTCTTCGGGAGCGAGGCCCCCGTACGTCCAAACGACGCTCACTACAGGGATGTCGATGTACGGAAAGATGTCCGTAGGCATCGTCATGATGGCGCCGACCCCCAAAATCGCGATCAGCACAGCCATGACCACAAAGGTGTAAGGACGACGTAAGGCAAGCCGGACAATCCACATAAACGCGGTACCTGGGGATAACCGTAATGATACCTTACAGTTGGATGGTTTTCAGGGTAGCCCTTTCGAGCCCCTGCCAGGCACTTGTTAATGTATTAATATAATAGTACACTGAAACCCGGGAGGGAACATGACGCGCCGCCAGTTCTTCTCGCAGTCTCTCGGCGCGGCGGTTGCGTGGGCGGCGACGCCTCCGCTGATCGTGCCGGTGCAGATCCTCATCGACAAGCGGCTCTACGACGATCCGGGCCTGCTTCGGAAATTTTGGGGCCGCCTCTGGCCGGAGGCCTTCCGCGATCTCGCGTCCTGCGATATCCGGCTCCAGAACACCACCCGGACGGTGGAAGTCTGGCGGCCCGATTTTCGCCAGCCGGTGGTTCCCGGCGTCGAGCCGCGGCAGATCAATCTTGCGGTCACCGATCGCATTCCGATGGAATGGGACGGCGGGCGGGCGCTCAGCGGCGTCACCACGCTCTATCGCGGCTGCCCTTTGTGCATGGTGGCGCTGGACCGCGCCCACGGCAACCAGGTACCGTTCCTTTCGCTGAATACCTGTCTGCACGAACTGCTGCACGCGTTGTTGCAGGACGTGTTCGAGCCGCGCCCTCCGGGGCTTCCGGGCCAAGTGCGGGAGGCGCGAGTGGATTGGTACGGAACCCGGCTGTGGCTGTTCGGCGACGGCGCTGTCGTGCACCGGTCGGCCGGGGCATTCTTACGGCGCGTGCAAGGGCGTTAGAATGTCGCATGGCCGGAAGCGACTTGCCGGCGGGAGGCGCACGTGCTGCGAGCACTGGTCTTTGCACTGTTATTCTCCGGAGCTGCCATGGCTCAGGGGGGAATCACGACGGGCGGCAATACGCAGCGTCCCATCTACGTTTCGGGCGTTGTGGTGATGGACGACGGCCGTCTGCCGGAAGGAAAGGTGGACATCCAACTGGTTTGCCAGAGCCAGGTACAGCCGCAGGGCCGGGCGGATGCGGACGGCAAGTTTTCGGTGGAATTGGGCAGGGACCGGCACATCGGCTCGAGCGACGCAAGCATCGGGTCGACCGCGGGCGGGGCGGGCTTCGGCGGCGCCCTCAGCGGGCAGACTCAGGTGGATGGGGCGAGCATCATGTCCCTGATGGGCTGTAGCCTGCGGGCATCCCTCAAAGGCTACCGTTCGGATCTGTTCGACCTCAGCCGCGTGCGCGCCGGCGAACCGGTGGATGCCGGCCGGCTGGTGCTGCACAGCCTGGCGGCATCGAAGGATCTCACGGTGAGCGCGACCACTCTGAAGGCGCCGAAGGATGCGCAAAAGTCGCTGCAAAAGGGCCGCGAGGCGATTGCCGCGAGGAAGCCGGACGATGCGGAGAAGGCCTTGCGCAAGGCGGTAGAGACCTACCCGGAGTATGCCGAAGCCTGGCAGGAGTTGGGCACACTGCTGCAGGGGCAGAACAAGCCGGTCGAGGCGCGGGAAGCGTTTCTGAAAGCAATCGCGGGCGATTCGACCTATGCCAAGCCGTACCTGAGCCTGGCGCGACTGTCGGCAACGGAAAAGAACTGGCAGGAGACGGCGGACAGGGCTTCCGCACTGATCCAGATGTCGCCGAATGCCTACCCGCAGGCCTACTACTACCACGCCGTCGCCGAATACAATCTTGGTGATAAGGATAAGGCACTGGAGAGCGCCCGCCGGGCAGTGGAACTCGATGCGCAGCACTCGGTCCCCCTGGCCGAGCAACTGTCGGGCGTGATCTATGCGGACAAGGGCGAGTTCAGGGCGGCGGCGGAGCAGTTCCGGAATTATATGCAGCATGTCCCGCCGGGTTCGAATGTTGAAGCCGTGAAAGCGCTGCTGACGGAGGTGGAGAAGCGGATTCAGTAGAAGGACGAATTGCCAAACAAAGCCAAATTTGGCCCAGTGTGGCGTCATCTTCACGGATTGACCGGCGCAACGCAGGAGAACTACAATAGATTCAGTCGAAAACCCTGTCAAAATGAAGCGGTGCGTATGAAAGTCTCACGCCTTCCGATCCCGTTATTCTGCTGTGCCATGGCGGTTTGCCTGGTTTCCGCGCAACAGAAAGGCGATACTCGCAAAACCAATCAAAGGGAAACCGTCGCCAAGCCGCTTACCGAAAAGGAACGACGAAAGCGCGAAGAAAAGCTCCGTAAGGAGTTGATGACGCCTTACCGCAAGTGGCTCAATGAGGATGTAACGTATATCATCACCGAAGAAGAACGCGCCACTTTCAAACGGCTGCAGACAGACGAAGAGCGGGAGCAGTTCATCGAGCAGTTCTGGCTTCGCCGCGACCCCACTCCGGATTCGATCGAGAACGAATACAAGGAAGAGCACTACCGCCGCATTGCGTACGCCAACGAGCATTTCGCGTCGGGAATTCCGGGCTGGAAAACGGACCGCGGCCGCATTTACATCGAGTACGGCGCCGCCGGACGAGAAAGACTCGCACCCTTCGGGCGGCACGTACAACCGGCCCTATGAGGAGGGCGGCGGAACCACGTCCACCTTCCCGTTCGAGATCTGGCGCTATCGTTACATCGAAGACATCGGCACCGATATTCAGATCGAGTTCGTCGATCCCACAATGTCGGGCGAGTACCGAATGACGATGGATCCTTCCGAGAAGGATGCGCTGCTGAACGTCCCGGGCGCCGGCCTCACGTTGATGGAAGAGATGGGCTTGGCGGACAAGGCCGACCGGTTCAACCGGACGGACGGAACCCATCTGGGTGTCGCCCAGGACCAGATGAGCAGCCGCCTGAACCAGTTCAACCGGCTGGAGCAGTTCACCAAACTGCAGCGGCCGCCTTCGGTGAAGTTTAAAGACCTGGAGGCCGCGGTCAATTCGCGGATCAGCTACAACACGCTGCCCCTGTCGGTTCGCGTCGATTATTTCCCGGTTACCGACGCCTCGGTGCTCACCTATATTACGGTGCAACTGGAGAACAAAGACCTGCAGTTCCAGTCGAAGGATGGCGTGCAGCGGGCTGTGGTCAACATCTTCGGCAGCATCACGACCCTGACGCGGCGCCGGGCCGTGAGCCCCTTCGAAGAGACCGTCACAATAGATGCTCCGCCCGATATGCTTCAGGCGTATGCGAAGCAAAAATCGATTTATCAGAAGACCATCCCGCTGCCGCCGGGGACGTTTCGTCTGAACATCGTGGCGAAGGACCTTGTGGGTGGCAATATGGCCACCTACGAACACGCATTGAACGTGCCGCGGCTCGACGCCGACAAATTCACGACCAGCACCCTGATCCTGGCGGACCTGGTGGAAAAGGTGCCCGCGCGCAGCATCGGGGCGGGACAGTTCGTGATCGGCGGTTCTAAGGTGCGGCCCCGGATGGACTCGGTTTTCAAGCGCGACGAGAAGCTGGGAATCTATATGAAGCTGTACAACCTCAGCGCCGACGCCACCACGCGAAAGCCGACCGGCGAAGTGGAATACCAGCTCGTCAAGAAGGGCAGTAACGAAGAAGTCTTTAAATTTACAGAAGAGCTGAGCGACCTGCCGGACGCCTCCGCAAGCCAGGCAACAATCGAAAAGCTGTACGATCTCAATAATTTACAGCCAGGACAGTACACTCTCCGGCTGAAAATCACGGACAAGGCCCGGAATCAGGTACTCACACCTTCGGCCGACTTTACGGTAACCTAACAGGTAGCGGGCATGGTCCATGCCCGAACGAGCGTCGCGGATGTTGAATACGAAGACGCAAAAGACGGTCGCCACTCTGGTACTAGGGTCAGCGTGTCTCTTTGCCTCTCCGGTGGCCTCTGCGGCCATTCCCGTGCGAATTTCGGGCGCGATCGCCGGGATCGTAAGGGATTCTTCCGGTATTCCTCAAATGGGCGCCACCGTGATGCTGTTCAACCGGCAGGAGCGCCTGTTCCAGAAGATCTCGACGGACGGCGATGGCCAGTTCCGTTTTCTCGGACTGTTTCCGGACGTCTACTCCATCCGTGTTTCCCTGAGCACCTTCGTGCCGGCATTCAAGAGCAACATCCTGGTGCAGCCCGGCATCCGCTCCATGCTCAAGATCAACTTGAGCAGCCTGTTCAGTTCCATTCAAGTTTCCTATCCGGCAATGGAGAACGGCACCCTGATGACGGACGACTGGAAGGCGGTGCTGCGCAGCGGTTCGTCCACGCGGCCGGTGCTGCGTTTTGGACCATCGATCCAGCCGGCTCCGCAGCGCGTCGACCACGCTTCCGCGCTCACCGGGACGCGGGCGCTGCTACGGGTTTCCGCGGGCGAAGGCTCGCTTGCGGGCAGCGTCAGCAGCGAAGCGGACATGGGGACGGCATTCGCGCTCGCTACCTCGCTATACGGCAATAATCTCCAGGTGGCGGGCAATGTCGGATACGGATCCCAGACCGGTGCGCCATCGGCGGCGTTCCGCACCAGCTATAGCCGGGAGATGGCCGGCGGCAGCCCGGAAGTTTCGCTGACCATGCGGCAGCTCTTCATGCCAATCCGCCTGGGCGCGGCCATGGCGGGCAGCGATAGTGCGCTGCCCCTGCTGCGGTCCCTTTCCGCGGCGCTGGACGACGATGCGCGAATCAACGAAAACCTGACTTTCCAATACGGTTTCACCCTGGAATCGGTTTCCTTCCTCGACCGTCTCACCAACTTCAGCCCCTACGCCCGGCTGAGCTACGAATTCAACGGCGCCGGGCGGCTGGACATGACGTATTCGTCTGGTAACGCGAGGCCCGATCTGGCAGCTAACAGCCAGGATTCAGATCTGCAGCGCAGCCTGAATTCTTTGGGCATGTTCCCACGAATTTCACTTCGCGGAGCGCGGGCCAGGATTCAGCGCGGCCACGAATACGAGATCGGCTACTCGCAGAAGGTCGGCAGCCGGACGTATGCAGTTTCGGCGCATCACGAAGAAGTGACCGACGCGGCTCTCTCCATGGTGGCGCCGGCCGGCCTGTTTGCCGAGGGCGACTTGCTGCCGGATCTGTTCTCCGGGAACTCAATTTTCAACGCTGGAAATTATCAGAGCAACGGCTACACGGCATCGGTGACGCAGGAAGTGGGCGAGTTTGTATCCGCTTCCCTCATCTACGGTTCGCTGGGCGCGCTTACGGTGGAACGCCGGGAACTCGCCAGCGCGAACCCGGATGAACTTCGATCCATGGTCCGCGCCGGCCGCAAGCGTACGGCTACGGCTCGTGTATCGGCTACGGCACCCCGCACCGGAACGCACATGATTGCCAGCTACCAGTGGACGGCGGATCATCGCTGGGCCATGCCCGGCAACATTTACAGCACGCAGAGCATCAGCCCGCAACCCGGCTTGAATGTCCTGTTGCGCCAGCCCATCCCCCGATTCGGCTCCTTGCCGTGGCGTATGGAAGCCACCGCCGAACTGCGAAACATGCTGGCGGAAGGTTACCTGCCTATCCAGATGGCGACCGGGCAGAGCCTGCTGCTGGTGGAGACGCCGCGCAGCATTCGCGGTGGACTCGCTTTCATCTTCTGAAGCGCGCTCCCCATTGCGCATCGACTCGCATCAGTCCTTTTCCGAACGCTACACGCTGGAGCATCTTGCCACAATTCTGGCGCGCAATCGCTTCGAAGGCTCGATCCTCATTGCGGACACGCTCGAAATAACGCCTCCGGATTTCGTGAAAGGGATCGTGCTGCGTTGCCAATCGATCGATGCCGTCACGCTCGATGCCGCCTTGCGCCATCCGCTTTTTCGCGGTGTTTGCACGGAGACTGCCCAAGGCCTGGAGGAACTCGAGCGGCGCGCCCTCACTCTCGATTTTGCGGGCGACCTCCGGCTCGTGCCCGGCATTGCGGCGGCCCACCCGGAACTGCGAATCGCGATCGACCATTTGGGCGGGCCTCCATTCGACGGATGGGATGAGGCCCTCGAAAAGGCTGCGCAAATTCCGCGTCTCTGCTGTAAACTGAGCGGTCTGATGCGCCTTGCTCCCTCGCCCCGTCCCTACGTCCGGCATGCGCTCTCGCTGTTCGGACCGCATCGCCTGATGTTCGGCAGCGCCTGGCCGGAATCGCTTCCCGAGTACTCCTGGAAGGAGAATCTCGCCGCGTTTACGCAGGCAATCGGTGCACAGCCTATCGAATTGCGCGAAGAACTGCTGGGTGCCGTTGCCGGGCGGTTCTATGGGCTCTGAGCGAGCCCGGACGGCTGCGGCGGCCGGGGTTCTGTTCCTGGTGAATGCCGTCGTCGTCGCGCGGCTCTTCGGCACCGCGTACACCACGGAGATGGGCTCCATCGAGGGCGCTTTCATCGGCCTTGCCCGCTACATCCGGGACCATTTTCCGCAGCTCGGCTGGTTTCCACTCTGGTATGGCGGCATTCCCTGGCCGGACAGCTACCCGCCGCTGCTCCACATAACGGTGGCTGCCCTTTCGGCTGCTGGCCCCACACCCGGCCTCGCCTATCACTTCGTGACGGCGGTTGTCTACGCGTTGATTCCGGTGACGCTGTTCTGGGCGGCGCTGGTGCTGGGCGCGCCGCGGATGAACGCTTTACTCTGCGCGCTGTTTTACTCGCTGCTGTCACCCTCCTGCTGGCTGATTCGGGAGCTGCGCGCCGATACGGGCGGCTGGTTTGGCCCGCGCCGGCTGGTGACCCTGGTCCGTTACGGCGAAGGGCCGCATCTCCTCTCGCTGCTCTTTCTCCCACTTGCCGTCGGCGCCCTCCACCTGGCGCTCACGCGGCGGCGGCCGGTCTACTATGTGGGGGCGGGGCTCGCCGTAGCCGGTACCGTATTGTGCAATTGGATCGGCGGCTTCGCGCTGGCGTTGGCGGTGGGGGCGTATCTGCTGGCGGGCTACCGGCGCGCGCTGCTGCCCGCGGCAGGCATCGGCGTGTATGCGTACGCCCTGGCGATGCCGTGGGTCTCGCCATCCACGGTGGCGACGATTCGTGCCAACGCACCGCTGGTGGGAGGCCGGTTCGAACCGAACTACGCCTTCATGGCTGCCTTCGCCATGATCCCGCTGCTGCTGGCATGGGTGCTGAAGCGTGCCGGGACACCATCCCGCGCCCGTCTCGGAATCCTGTACCTGGCGGCCACCGCGATCATCGTATTGGGCGCTTACTGGTTCAGGCTCATCCTGCTTCCCCAGCCGCAGCGGTATCACCTCGAGATGGATATGGCTCTCTGGCTGGCGATCGCGGTATGCCTGCCGGACAAGTGGCCGGCCTCCACACGGTATCTGCCGGTGGCGGCGGCGATGGCGGCGCTTCCAATCCTGGTACACCAGGCACGAATGGCGCGAGGAATGATCCGGCCGATCGAGATCGAAAAGACCGCGGAGTACCGGGTGGCGACCTGGCTCGAACGCAATTTTCCGGGCCGGCGCGTTTTCCCCCCTGGAACGATCGGTTTTTGGATGACGGCGTTCAGCGATAGTCCGACGCTCACCGGCGGGTTCGACAACGGGATTCGCAACACGGTGCTCCAGGACGTGAATTTCCAGATTCTCGCGGGCGACAAACTGGAGGTGGCGCTCGACTGGTTCAAGGCGTTCGGCGTGGATGCGGTAGTGGGCGGCGACCGCGAAAGCGGCGAATTCTATCACCCCATTTCGCACCCGGAGCGTTTTCATTCGCTCCCCGAGTTGTGGCGCGACGGCGCTGAGGCGATCTACCGGGTGGACCGGGGCAGCACTTCGCTGGCCCACGCCGTGCGCGCCGGCGACCTTCCCGCCGTCCTGCCTCCGGCATACGACACCACTCTGCTGAAGCCTTACCTCGCAGCCCTCGAAAATCCCGCGCTTCCGCCTGCGGACTTCCAGTGGCTCACTCCCAGCCAGGCCCGAATCACCGCCGTGCTTCGGCCCGAGCACCTGCTTTCGGTTCAAGTGGCGTGGGACAAAGGATGGCACGCCCGCGTGAACGGTGCGACGCGCCGCGTGTGGGGCGATAAACTGGGGCAGACGGTGGTGGAACCGCGGTGCGACGGCGCCTGCGCGGTGGACCTCTATTGGGACGGCGGCATGGAAATGCAGGTCGCTCGCGTGCTCAGCCCGGTTGCGCTCTCCGCCGGCCTGCTTTGGATTCTGTTATGGCGAAAACGTTCGGATTCACCGAGGAAGAGTTGAAACTGCTGCTGGTGGCAGTGCGGCAGATGCGGCGCACCTTCGCGCAGCCACGAAAAAACGATCCCGGACTCGAAGCCTACGCTTCACTTTACGACGACCTTTTCGAGAAACTCCGCGAGATGACGGGGCCGCTGCCGGCAGACGTGGAGGACTCGCTCTAACGAGCAATGCTGTTCACTTACGGCAAAAGCGGACGTAACCCGCTGGGATTGATACCGCATTGCCGTTTAGAGTCCCGTCTTCAGTATGAAGGATGGTTCGCGTCTGCTGCCTCACATCCACGCGTCGCGCGTTTATCCGGCCAATCTCTGCCCGTTATCCAGCGGGGTTGAGTTTGCGAGCCTCGGAGAGGATTTTGGTCAATCGGTTGGAGAGTCGATCAAGGCAGCGGCGGGGAGGGCCGTCTGGCAGGGAACGGCGGAACATCTCGATGGCGTGTTGAGCGAACAGGAGGGCATCGGCAAGGCCATCCAGGCCTGCACGCGGCGACATCGCTGGCGCTTTCGGTTGTGGCACCAGATGCCGGGGCCGCGAGCGGGCCAGGTGGAACTCACGTTGCAAATCGTCGCCGGCGACCTGGACGTACTTCATGCTCATCTCGGCTTTAACGTGGCCGAGGAGCGTCATCAGGGCAGGCAAGCTGACGCCCGCGCGCACCATCCCAGTGGCATATGTGTGCCTCAGTTGATGCGGAACGATACGCTGGGAAATGCCGACCGCGGCCGCGGCATCGGACAGATATGGGCGCAGTTGTTTCATCAGTGTCTGCTTGCGTTTGTGGCGTGCCAGCAGCCGCCCATCGGCAGGGGCGGGATCGAAGGAGCGGAAGAAGCGTAAGCGTTGGACGAGTTCACAAACAAACGAGTCCACCGGGATCATTCGTTCGGTCTTCAGCTTGCCGAGCGGCACGTGAATCGCCCAGCGGTCCGGGCCGACATGATGAAGGCAATCGTAGGAAAGGTCGGCGCATTCACCGATGCGCATACCGGTATGGCGCAGTAGCAGAAACACGTTGGCCGGCAGATCATTGCGGCGCAGTAATTCCTGCTGGAGCAGTCGATCCTGTTCTGCCGTCAACGGGCGGGGTAAGCGTTGAGGAGTGCGTGGAAGGTCCTCACGACGGATCAGATTAGCCAGACCGGGAAGTTGCGTAGTCCTGGCAAGCTCCTCCAGAATGGAGCGCAGAAACAGCAGGTGACGCACGTAAACGGCCTGCGCCAAGGGCGGGGTGTGTGAGCGCAGATAGGCAAACCAGCCGAGGATGTGGGGATCACGGTGCAGTTGATCGAGCGAACAAACGGTGGGGTGGTCTTCGCCGAGATAGATCAAGAAATGGCGCGCCGTGCCGCGGTATTGACGGGCTGAGTCTGGGCTGATAGCGGCAGTGAAGGAGTCGATGGCTCGTTGGAACTGGTGAACCAATGGATGTTCCAACGGAGCGTAGCGGGAGAGCCTCATGGCCGCGTTCCCGGTACAGGCCGGATCTGCTGCGCCACGGCTCGGGCAAACTGCTGATAGACATCGAGGGGAGTGACTTGCACATAGACCATAGTGGTCTGAATGTGGGCGTGCCCCATAAGCTGCATGAGCGCGGGCAAGCTGACGCCGGCACGCACCATATCGGAGGCAAAGGTAGTGGCGGAACCGATGGGGGTTGGCCATCTTTACGCCAGTGGTCCGGCGATGGTATCGAAACAGGGAGCGCAACCCTGCGGGAGTCATCCGCGCCCCGCGGGCGGGCCCCTTGAGCGAAACAAACAGAGCGTTAGTCGACGTCTGTGGCCGCTCCAGCCGGAGATAGTGGTCCAGGAGTTGGTTCGCTTCCGGGGCCAGCGGCAGGAAGCGAGTCTTGCTGCCCTTGCCACGCACACGGATCTGCGCCTCGGAAAGTAGAAGATCGTCGCGATTCAGATCCAGGACTTCTTGCGACCGCAGTCCCTGGAGTAGCATCAATCCCACGATAGCCAGGTCCCGAGAGTTGCGAAAGCTGGACCAAAATCGCGACACCTCGTCGACAGACAGCGGCACAATCGTTCGTTTGGAAGTCTTGACTCGCAACCGGCTCAACGCGGGCCGCGGTTTTCCGATGCCCATCGGTGCTCGCTGCCAGTAGGTCGTCTGTAACGTAAGCGTCAGAGCAACCACAGGATTGGCGCGAGCAGGACACCGGCGTAATCTGTGAGTATGGCCGTGCTTAGCGCAGTGGAATGGATGCCTGTGGAATCAGGACTGTTCTCATCGGCGGCCTATCGGGCCGGCGTGCGACAACTCTACTTGAGGTTCCAGGACGGCAAGATCTATCGGTTCTTCGACTGCCCCGTGACGGTCTACCACGAGTTTGTCGCGGCCGCTTCGAAGGGCAGGTATTTCTCGCAACGAATTCGTAATCGTTTCCGCTATGAGATGCTCCGCCACGGCAGTTCTGGCAACCGGCATGGTGCGAGTCCGCAATCGTGCTTGGAGGAACAACTGAGAGCCTCTGTTTGGCTGGCGAAAACCTGTGCCCGTCCAGCCACGGGATGCGGCCCGCCGGCAGCGTGCCGGAATGAACGCGCTGAATAGAAGGTTGGCCAGATCAGGCGTAGCGAAGCAAGGTAGTCGCGCAATCAACTCCAGGGATGGGACGGTTTCAACGGCTGCGCGCAGCCCAGGCCGCTGGCGTAAGGTCGGCCAGTTTCTGAATGCGGACGTCGGCCAAGCCGGGAAGGATCGCCGCGAGATATTCACGGATGGGAACCCCCAGGCGGCGGCAGCTTTCCGTGACCGATAAGATGGCGGCAATTCGTGGTCCCGCCGTTGGACTCCCAATGTGGATCCAGTTCTTCCTGCCGATCGCGACGCCACGCATCGAATTCTCAGCCAGGTTGTTGCTCAGTTCCACTTCCGGATGTTGGAGAAAGATCTCCAGTCGCGGCCACTGTCCGAATACGTAAGCCACCGCTTTCCCCAGCTTGCTGGCAGGCAACGCGTGCTGTAGCGCGGCATCCAATTGTTCCTTGATCATGCGGAGCAGCTTGGGCGCGTGCTGGGCACGCAATTCATGGCGCGCAGCCAAATCGTAAGCCTTCTCCCGCGCCGCACGATCGATGGCGAACAACTCATCAATACGTTCCACTATCGCCTTGGCAACAGTCTCGCCGGGCGCCAATTCGTGGGCCTCAAACAGACCACGGCGCGCATGCGCCCAACAGGCCACATGGACCATCTTCGGCCCGCCGACCTTTTCGTAAGCGACGTAGCCGTCGGTCTGTAATATCCCCCCGAATTCTTCCAAGAACTGTTTCGGCCCCGCCCTTCCCCGGCCCATCTGAAATTCAAACACCACGCTGCCGCCGGGCCTTCCATATTGCCAGAGATAAGCTTGATGATTGCTCCCGCTTCGGTCGTGCATCTGTACATCCACCGGCGTTTCATCCGCCTGAATGTATCCTTCGCCCAATAGCTCGTTCCGCATTACGCCCGTCAACGGAATCAGCAGTTGTCCCACCGTCATCACCCAGCCGTCCAGCGTGGCCCTGCTGATCTCCAGGCCCGTCTCCCTCTCCAACATGGCGCTTTGCCGATATAGCGGGAGATGATCGCAATACTTGGCGATCACCGTGTCGATCACCACCCGATCGCTGACCAGACTCTTTTCGATGATCCGTGCCGGGGCCGGAGCTGTGACCACGCCCCTGTGGCAGCCGCAGCAACCGCGCTTTTCGCGCTTGACCACTAACACGAAATACTTGGCCGGCTCCACATCCAGTTGCTCGCTCTGCTCATAGCCGATGACTTCGGTCGGCTCGCCACAGTGCGCACAGTGGGACTGCTCCGGCGAGCCAGAGATTACCCGTTCTACCCGCGCCAGATTGGCCGGTAATGCCTGCCGTCCAGGATGCCGCCGTGTGCGCCTGGGTTGCAACGGCGCCGCGGCTGGCAGCGGTGCGCGCTCGCTTTCGGCGACAACTTCCAGATTGCTGACGCCGGGCTCCTCTTCCAGCAACTCCAGTTGTGTGTTGTTGAGCTTCTCGCTGGCCGGACCGTACTTATGAATTCGTTCCAGCCGCAACCGTTCTTCCAAGAGCTGAATCTTCAGGTAGGCGAATTGCAATTGCCGCTTTAAATCCACTACTGCCACGGGATCGGAGGGGTCGATGTCAGGCGGCGCGACAGCCAACATGAATAAAACAATTATATACGATTATGTTTTATCCAGCGACACCTTTTTGCGCCTTGCTCTCTTCGCCGGTGATCTTCCGAAACCACGCCCGGCGCCGGGTTCCCGCCAAGTCAATCCCTCCCACCAGCAGCGCCATCTCCTCGTGGCTGAGTACGATCTTGGTTTGCCCTGCCTCCGCCGCCGGCCAACGGAAGCACCCTCTTTCGAGTCTTTTCGCGCATACCCATAGCCCGCTGCCATCCCAGTAAATCAACTTCATGCGATTCCGCTGCGCATTTGAGAACAAGAAAACGTGCCCGCTCAAAGGCTCCAACTCCAACCGGTCCCGCACCAGTGCGGATAACCCGTCAAAGCCCTTCCGCATGTCCGTCGTCCCCGCGGACAAATAAATCTTGGTCGCTGACCCCAAGCCGAACATGCTATGCCCGCTCCAAAGCGGCCACCAAACGCCGCACCGTTTCCGCGTCAAAGCCCCGCCTGACCTCAATCCGGCGCCCGCCAGCACAAACGATCGACAACTCGGCAGGATCTCCGCGTTTCGCCGCCACCTCGACAGCAACCCACTGCGGCATGGGCTTCTCACCACGCTGCTCCCGTCGATATCGGGTCAGGTACCGTGCCAAGGTTTTCAGCGGCACGCCGCGCTGCTCGCAGAATTCCCTTTGGCTGAGACCGCTCGCTTCACATTCGACTGCCAAACGGTTGGCTTCTTCACGGCTTCGCCGCCGCCCTGATCGTTGTTCTTGGTTGTCCACACTCCCACTCCATCAAACAAGCGGGCGGATGAAAAGATGTGCTTGGTCTGACGGATACTCTGTAACGCCGGAGCGGTCTGCAGAGGCGCGTCCGGGAAGGCAATCCGCAAGGCGCGATCGACGATGGCGACGCGCTGATTGATGGTGGCGCCAGTCAGTTCGCGTTCCTGGCCCGACTGGAACCGCACATAGTCCAGCAGCGTCGTTGCGGTGAGGGCATCTTTGGTGACCGCGTCAGTGTGGTGAACACTCTCCCACCACCGGAGAAAATGCAACAGTTCGTGCGCATAAGTGCGCAGGGTGGTGTCGGCCAGGCGTCTGAGCATCTCGTAGTCGAGATACTGGTTAATCCAGTCGATCTCACGGCCGGTGGCCTGTTCGACAATGCGGTACGGGCAGCGCACATGGTTGTTGGAAGGAGTGGAAACTACGCGGAAGCTCATCATCGCGCTGCCTCCAGCAGTGACTGGAACTGATGCGCATCGCCGCCTCGGACGAAAAAACTGTTCGGATCATGGCCGGCGGGCAGCGTGACGGTACGGACGTCTACACCTTGCCCGGAGAGCCGGCCGGCAAGCGATTGTGCGGCTTTCTGCCCGCTGCCGTTCGCATCCGCATCAAAGGCCAGGTAGACGGTTCGCCGGTCGTCGCCGAGTTGACGGAACTGGCGCGCATTGAGATTCACACCTAACGAACAGGTGACATTTTCAAAGCCGGCCTCCATGGCAGCTAGTCAAACAGGCCCTCAACCAGAATCACCTCGGGATACAGCGGGCCTGGTCCCATGAATAAAGCCGCCCTTCGCGCCGGCAAGAAACGATGCGGTGGCGCCGCCGTAGACAGACTGCGGCCATAGAGATTGCCTTCCAGCGGAAACACCACGCGGTGCCGGTAGGTGTCGTAGCCAGCGGCGCTCACCAAGCCGGCTTGCCGCAAAGCCTCGACCGGGTAACCCCGGTCTGCCAGCCAAGCTCGCAAGCAGCCGCCAGGTGCGTAGCCGATCCGCATATGCTCGATCAGTTCCGGTGAGCTGACTCCGCGTCGATACAGGTAGGCGACGGCCTCGCTGTGACGGTGTAACTGCATGCGATAGAAACTCGCGACTTCGTCCAGCAACGGCGCCAAGCCGCGCCATTGATGGAGCAGCGACAGCGCCTGTGGGAAGCTCACCTGGTGATACAGTTCGGCGAAGCGAATCACGTCCCCGCCGCGGCCGCAGCCGTAACAGTAGAACAGGTTCCTATGGGGATCTAGCAGAAAGCTCGGCTGATGATCTTCGTGCAGCGGGCACAGTCCCATCAATCGGCCGCGGCTCAGTTGTCGCGCCGGTCGCCAATCGTGGGCCTGCAGATAGTCCAGCAGAGGAATCTGCTGTTTCAACTCGTCGAGAGCGTGTCGACTCACGGACTTCTTGCCTCGATCGGCAGAATACGGCAGAGGGCGCCCAGATCCCAGGCGAGGATGGTGGGTGCCTGCAGAAAGTGCTGGTCTTTGACTCCGGCCTTGACCCAGCACCACAAGCTGACGAGCCGCCGTTGCGCCCATCGACGGACGGTGGATGAATCGGGCAAACGTCTTGGGTCTTTGCAGTGTGGTGCGGCTTGCTCGGCAGTGTCACCGGCGGCGATGCGCTCACAGGCCTGCTGCCGGCAGTGAAGGCTGTAGGAGCCGGATGGCGCCAGCGAATCGGGCAAGATGGTAAAGGTCTTCCCGCACGGCTCACAGATCCCGCGCCTCACCCAGATGCATTCGTGCTGGTCATCATGAGCTATGACGGAGCCGTCGGCCGTGGCCAATGATCGTGTCCTTCGGGCAGACGGGACATCGCCGCGGCAGAAGGTTCCAGCGGAATCACCCCGGCTCGCTGTTGTCTTTCCGCCTCTGGCAGTGCGATAAAGAGAATCACGGCTGGCGTGAAGGCCGCCGCTGACCGTCCCTGCCAAAGTTTCGATCTGCTGGCCGGGCCTTCACCCTCCCGGTAAAATCAAATCCGAACGAAAAAAGAATACTGCTTTCCGTACTTTTGCCGCGACCCCCTCACTCAGAACATTGGCCGGTTTTTTAGCGTTTTCCGTCAACTTGAGACCGCGGCCAACTTCCGGATGCGCGTCATTGGGTGAGCTTTCCGCAACGATGCGTGACACGGCGGGTCGGTAGCTGGTAACGTCGCTCTTGCGCCCGGACGGGCGCAAGGAGGACCTGCAATGGGCAGAGCGGCGCTTGATATTCCCGACGGCATGCGCGTGCTCCACGGTCGCTTCGCACGATGGCGGAAGTCCCATATCGGGCGACTGCCGATTCCGGATCCATTGTGGGCAGCGGCAGCGGAGATGGCCAGAGAGCACGGGGTATTCCGAACCGCCAAAGTTCTGAGTCTGGAATACGGCAAGCTCAAGCGCCTAACGACGGAATCGCATACGAGCCGGCGGAGAACGGCCAGACTGAGCACCCCGCCCGCCGCATTTGTAGAGTTACTGACGCCTGGAGCCGGCGGAGCGGAATGCCTGATCGAGCTGGAAGGGCCGCGGGGTAAGATGCGCATCCAGTGGAAGGGGAGCACTACTCCAGACCTGGCCGGACTCAGCCGCGGACTGTGGGAGTCGGTGTGATTCAAGTCGCGCCGCAGATGCGCATCCTGGTAGCCATCGAGGCCGTCGACCTGAGGAAGGGCATTGATGGACTGGCACAGCTGTGCCGGGAAAGATTGGGGGCCGATCCGTTTTCCGGGTGCCTATTCATTTTTCGCAGCCGGCGTGCCACGGCAATAAAGGTTTTGGCGTTCGACGGCCAGGGGTTTTGGATGGCGCAAAAGCGATTATCAAAAGGGAGATTCGTCTGGTGGCCAACCGGCAAGGAGGCGACCCGAGTGCTCCAGGCCCATCAGGCGCAGTTACTGTTCGCGGCGGGCAACCCGGAGACCGAGGCTGCGCCGGTGTGGCGGAAAGTGAGCTGAGAAAGCGGCAACAAAACACTTGCGTTCTGATTGCATCTCTGGCATGCTGCGGTTATGGCGGAGGTGTGGCGCTACCGCGGACAGGAGATAGATAGCGAGCAGCTTGCCTTTCTGCGGGAGTTCATTCGGACGCATCCCACCAGCAGCCGGTGGAAGCTGTCCCGGCAATTGTGCGAGGCCCTGGGGTGGAAGCAGGCCAACGGCGCCCTGCGCGACATGATTTGTCGCGGGATGCTTCTGATGCTGGAACGGGCCGGAGAAATCGAGTTGCCGCCCGTGCGCCGCCACATTCGAGGGCAGTGCCGGACGGGGCGGCCACGGCCGGAAGCGGTCTTGATCGACACTGCGCCGTTGGCTATGCCGCTGAAGTCGCTGGGCCCGATTGAGATCCAACCGGTGCGACGCACCGCCGATGAGCCGCTGTTCAATAGCCTGATGGAGCAGTATCACTACCTCAGCTATGAACAGCCGGTCGGCGAGCACCTGAAGTATGTTTGTTGGGCGCAAGGTCGTCCCGTCGCGTGTCTGGCGTGGAGTTCCGCGCCGCGGCATCTGGGCAGCCGTGACCGCTACATCGGCTGGAGCGCGGAAGCCCGGCGGCAGAACATCCGCTTCATTGCCTATAACACGCGCTTTCTGATCCTGCCCTGGGTCCAAGTCCCGCATCTGGCATCACACATTCTGGGGAAGGTGACCAGGGGACTGTCCGGCGACTGGGAACGGATGTACGGTCATCCGGTTTACTTTGCGGAAACCTTCATCGATCCCGGCCGTTTTCGTGGAACCTGTTACCGGGCGGCGAACTGGCAACTGCTCGGGCTCACCACCGGGCGCGGCAAAAACGACCAGACCAATAAGCCCAATCGCCCCATCAAAGAAATTCTGGGCCTGCCGCTGGCGCCCCGTTTCCGGCAGTTACTCAACCAGTTATGAAAGCAGCACCGCGCCCACGGATCGACGTGAATCTGGAAGAACTGGACCAGATCATCGACGGCGGGATGCGTGCACCGCTGAGCGAATCCGATGGAGAGAAGCTGAAAACGGTGTTGCATATTTTGGCTGAACGGGCGAAGCCGAGGTGGCGGACGACAGAGAAAACCCGCGCCGTGCTGCCGCAGAGCCCCAGTTCTGAGCCGGCCGCAGAGAAGCCATCGCCGGAGGGAGAGCGCCAGCCGAGAGGACATGGGCGCAACGGAGCCGCCCGGTTTACGGGTGCGCGGACCGTTCGGGTGCAACACAAAGAACTTCACCCAGGAGACATCTGTCCGGAATGCGGCGTGGGCAAAGTCTACCGCCAGAAGGAACCTAAAACGCTGGTGCGGATCGTGGGGCGGCCGCCGCTAGAGGCAACTCGGTACGAGATGGAGCGCCTGCGCTGTAACGGCTGCGGGGAGGTGTACACGGCGGATGAACCCGCGGAGGTGGGCGCGGAAAAGTATGACGAGACAGCGGCGGCGATGATCGCGCAACTCCGTTATGGCAGCGGCGTGCCATTCAAACGATTGGAGCGTCTGGAGGGGAATCTGGGAATCCCGCTGCCGGCAGCCACGCAATGGGGAGTGGCCGAGAAAGCGGCGCTGGGTCTGCGGCCGGTGTATGACGAGTACATTCGCCGCGCGGCGCTGGGCGAGGTGATGCACAACGACGACACGAGCATGCGGATTCTAAGATTGGCGCGGGAACCGGCCGACCCACGCACGGGTGTCTTCACCAGCGGCATCGTCTCGCTCGGTCCGGGCTGGAAGATCGCCCTGTACTTCAGCGGCGCCAAACATGCGGGAGAGAATCTGGCCGAGTTGCTGAAGCGGCGCCCACCGGGACTGGCTCCCTTGATCCAGATGTGTGACGCCCTGTCGTGGAACACCTCCCATCTGCCGGAGGGGGTGCTACGCCTGCTGGCCCACTGTATGT
>CAWIJL010000003.1:0-569258 GCA_963836405.1 uncultured Solibacteraceae bacterium | reverse complement strand
GGAATGGTCCCCGATCCCTTCACCCCGCGCGAGCGCGCGGTATTCCGGCGGCTCAATACACCCGAAAAGATCCAGCGGTTTGTGGATTTCGATCTCGCCTATAACAAGGAGCCGGACGGCCCGTCGTGCCGGTCGCCGCGGCGCGTACTGCGCGACCGTACGGCCCACTGCATGGAGGGAGCGCTGTTCGCGGCCGCGGCGCTGCGCACGATGGGCCATCCTCCGCTGCTGCTGGATCTGGAAGCGGTGCGAGACGACGATCACGTGCTCGCCATCTTCCGAGTGCGCGGCCACTGGGGAGCGCTGGCGAAATCGAACTACTCGGGACTGCGGTACCGCGAGCCGGTCTATCGCAACTTACGCGAGCTGGTGATGTCCTACTTCGAACACTACTACAATCTTCGCAAGGAGAAGACGCTGCGCACTTACTCGCGCCCGGTTAACCTGACCCGTTTCGATGCGCGGAACTGGATGACGGCGGAAGCGGATCCGTGGGAGATTCCGGAGTATCTCTGCACCATCGCGCACACTCCGATTTTGCCGAAGCGGCTCGAAAGCGGGCTCGGGCGGGTGGACGCGCGCCTTTTTGCGGCGGGGTTAGTGGGACGCGCCGGATGAGTGGCGGCGCGCTTTCCACACCTCGAGGAAGGTGGGGATGAGCGAGACCACGATAATCACGAGGATCGCCTTATCGAAATTGCGCCGGATGAACGGGATGCTGCCGAGCTGGTTGCCGAGAGTCGTCATCAGCAGAACCCAGCCGATGCCGCCGCCCACGCTGAAGGGGAGAAATTTCAGGTACGGCATCTTGCCGACGCCGGCCACGAAGGCCGCGAAGGTGCGCACGATGGGGATGAAGCGCGCCATGATGATGGTCTTGCCGCCATACTTCTCGTAGAAGGCGTGGGTGCGCGCGACGTATTCCTGTTTGAAGAAGCGGGAGTCCTTGCGGCTGAAGATGCGCGGGCCGGTCTTGCGGCCCAGCAGGTATCCGGTGGAATCGCCCAGAATCGCAGCACAGGAGAGCACGACGTTCACCCAGACGAAATCGAGCTGGCCGGCGCCGGTGACTACGCCTACGGTGAAGAGGAGCGAGTCGCCGGGCAGGAAAAAGCCGATCAGCAGACCGGTCTCGGAAAAGACGATCGCGAAGAGGGTGGCGTAGCCTAGCCACCCGGACAACAACGTGCTCAGCAGGTGGATCAATTTCTCCGGATCGGTCAAGGTCCGGAGAAATTCCAGCAGCGTTTGCAGCATCCGTCAGGATGCCCGGTAGTTGTTGATGATTCGCATCACCACGTCCTCGCGGATTTTGAGTTTTCCGCGCTTGACGAGGTCTTCCTTCAACCCGTTTTCAAACAGCAAGGCGCGGTCGCGGGCCTTCTGGGTCTTGAGCTCGTCGCGGATGGCGGCGCGCTGTTCGGCCAGCTTGGACATGTCGGCCGGGACATGCTGGATCACCTTGGCAACGACGGTGGAATCCGTGGTAGCGACGGGTCCGAAGACGGTGCCGTCGGGCTTGGCGAAGCCTTCCTGAAAGTAGCTGGCCGGGCCGATGCCTTCCACCGAGGCGTCGCGAGTGAACTCGTCGGAGGTCTTCACTTGGAGTCCGGCGGCCTTGGCGGCCTTGGCCAGATCGCCGCCCGCCTGCTGGGCCGTCGCCACCAGTTCGGCGGCATGCGTCCGAATGGCGAGGGCGAGCCGCGACTGCACCATCGCCTCTTTGATCTCGTTCTGGACCTGCTCGAACGTGGAGGGGTGGGAAGGGATCACATCCGTTACGACAGCCAAGGCGATCTTGTTGCCGCTCACGGCGATGGCGGGAGTAACGCCTCCCTTGGGGAGGGTGCTGACCGACTGGTCCAGGTCCGGGCTGGCGCCGATCTCCGGATACGGCTTGCCGGGTTCGGTGGCGTCCGCCTTCACTACCTGCATGTCGAATTCGGCAGCGACTTTCTCGGGATTTTGCGGATCCTTTTGCAGGGCCGCCTGGACGCGGTCGGAAATCTGCTCCATCATCTGTGCGGCCCGCTGCTTCTTGAGGGCGGCGGCGATATCGGCCTTGGCCTCGTCAAAGGGCTTGACCCGGGCGGGATCGTGCGAAACCACCTGCATGATGTGATACCCGTAGGAAGTCTTCACAATCTGGCTTTCCCCCGGTTTCAGGGTGAAGGCAGCGTCCTCGAATTCCTTCACCATCTGGCCGTCCCGGTGCACCGAGTATTCGCCGCCGTTAGGGACTGACGCCGTGTCCTCGGAATACTTCTTCACGAGATCGCCGAACTTGGCGCCGCTCTTCACCTGCTTCAGGATGTCTTCGGCCTGCGCCTTGATCTTGGGCTCTTCCGATTCCGGCTTGCCCTGGGTCTTCAGGAGGATGTGCCGGACCTTCACGGTTTCCGGGATGCGGAACGAGCCCTGCTCCTGGTTGTAGACCTGTTGCAACTCGGCATCGGTGGGTTTGATACTGTCTTCGATCTTGGACTGGTCGGCGACGAGAATCGCCAGGTTGCGCTGCTCGGGCACCATGAAGCGCGCGGTGTTGGCCTTGAAGTAGGCCTGCATGTCGGAGAGGGCCGGCTGAACTTCGGCCTTGTATTTGTCGCCGTCGATCTTGACGTATTGAATCTTGATCTTCTCGTTCTTCTTTTTGTACTCGTTCTCGATTTCGGCCGGCGTAACCACCGAACCCTCCACGGCCACATTGCGCAGCCGCGTGATCAGCAACTGCCGCTTCATGTCCGCCTCGAACTCGGGGATGGTGAGGTTTTGCTGCGCGAGCAGCGAAGCGTAGGCTTCCTTGCCGACGAACTTGCCGTCCGGGAACAGGTTGGGAACCAGTTGCTGGATGGCGTTGCTGAGCTGGACATCGGTGACCTGGAAGCCGAGCCGCTGCGCTTCGTAGGCCAAGGCGCGGTCGGTAACCATGTTGTCGATGAGCTGCGGAACGTAGTTGGGCAGGATCTCGGGCGGCAACTGGCGGCCGCGCATCACGTTCTGGATGAGCCGCTGGACATCGGTCTGGGTAATCGTCTGGTCGCCCACGGTGGCCACAATCTGAGAACCGGAGTCGGCCCCGCCACCGCCGTAGCTGGGGATGAGGTAGGTGAGCATGGAAAGCCCAACGACTACCAGGAGCGCACCGAGGAGGATGCGCACGGCTTTATCACGGCTGCGAAACAGATCAAACATGCTGAGAGAAACTCCTGTTAAAAGACGGGGAAATACCATTATATCGAATTCTTTCGGCAGAATCCGCCACAGTCGACGGCATGGCGCATGGGCGGGCTCGTGCTGGGCGGGCTCGTGCTGGGCGGGCTCGTGCTGGACAGGGCCCCGCGGGCGGGATATCATTTGCCACATGGCCATCAGCAGGCGTCAGTTTGCCCACCTCACGGGTGTCTCCGTCGCGTCCGCGGCCAGGCTGGCGGCGCAGCGCCGTCAACTCACGGCGGAGCAGGTGGTTGAACTGGTCAAGACGAACCTGGGAATTCCGTGGACGGAGGGCCTGGATGGTTTCAAGGCGGGAGAGCCCTCGACTGTGGCTTCCGGCGTGGCGACCACGGCGATGGCGACGCTGGATGTGCTCAGCCGCGCGGTACGCGAGAAAACAAACCTGGTCCTCTCACTCGAGCCGGTTTTCTTCAGCCAGACGGACGGCATGGCGGCTGCCTCCGCCGCCGCGGGACGCGGGATGGGCGGTGTCAGCCCGGAGGATCCGGTGCTTGTCGCGAAGAAAGAGTTCATTCGCAAGAACGGACTGGTCGTTTTCCGCTTCTCCGACAATTGGCGCGCCCGAAGGCCCGACCCCTTCGCGACTGGTCTGGCGGAGGCCATGGGCTGGACGAAATATCAGACGGGCGGCGATCCGTTGCGATACGACGTCCCTGCCATAACGATCGGGGCTTTGGCGGAAAGTCTGGCCTCGCGGCTGAAGGCGCGCGCCGGCATTCGCGTGGTTGGCGACCGCGAAAGCCGCGTGCGCCGAATCGCGATTCTTCCCGGCGTTTCCCCGCTCGCCGCTTCCCTGAAGGCGCTCCCGGATTCGGATCTCGTCCTGGCGGGCGAGACGCGCGAGTGGGAGTCGGTCGAGTATGCGCAGGACACGGTCGCAGCCGGTCAGAAGAAGGGGCTGATCATGCTGGGGCGCGTGCTGTCGGAAGAGCCGGGAATGAACGTCTGCGCCGATTGGCTGAGAAAATTAGTCCCCGACGTTCCGGTGCGCTGGCTGCCCGCCGGCGATCCGTATTGGAGGCCGGCCTAGATGACTGCGAACGACGTTCTCGCCTTGATCAAAAAGAACCTTGGATCGCCCTGGAACGAGAACACCTACCGCGACGTGTTTCACGCCGGGGATCCGAACCAGGAGGTCAAGGGCATCGCGACTTGCTTCATGCCCACGCTCGATTTGCTTCAACGCGCCCACGCCGCGGGGATGAACCTGGTGGTGGGGCACGAGACCACCTACTGGAACGATCGGGACGATACGAAGGGCATGACGGATGACGCGGTCTACCGGTTCAAGACGGAGTTTTGCGCGAAGAACGGGATGGTCATTCTCCGTCTGCACGATCACGCGCACTCCCACCGGCCCGATTTCATCATGACGGGGCTGTTGCGGGCATTAGGATGGTCCGCCCGCGATCCGCAAAACCCGCGAATCTACAGGTTTCCCACAACCACGCTTGAAGAACTGGCGGCGAGTATCCGGCGCAGAACAGGTTCGAAGGCGTTGCGCGTGGTGGGCGACCCGAAGGCACGGGTAAGCACCGGCACGGCCGGGATGGGATACAGTACCGGACGTTTCTCGCCGGACGTGGATGTGGTGATCAATGGCGAGAACCCCGAAACCGGGAATGCCTACGATCCCACGGAGTATGCCCTGGATGCGGCGTTCCTCGGGATGAACAAAGGGCAGATCATCCTGGGACACGCCATTTCGGAAGAGCCGGGAATGGAGGACGTAGCCAATTGGCTGCGCACGTTCATCAAGGATATTCCCGTTCAGTTCATGCCTTCGGGCGAACCGTACTGGTCGCCCGCTGCGCGCGCGTGAACCGGCGCGGCCATCGACTCAGGCCGGGCTTTTAAAAACTCGAGGATCCTGTCGTCGACCCTCGCTGTCTGCACAAAAGTCAGATCGTGACCGGCGCCCGGAATGATTTCGGGAGTGACCTGTGGAGCTACCCGCTTCAGGCGGCGCACGGCCCTTTCGGCGGAGTAGATGACCTCGTTTTCGCCGGCCAGGAACAATGTTCGTGGACGTAGCGCCGCCCATTCGGCATCGGTCAACACCGGCGGAATCGGCACCCTGTGCCGCTGGACCGAGCGCATATTCAGCGACAACAGTTCGATGGTCGAATCGATCCACTGCGGATCGGCGCGGGCCATGTCCGCGAAGATCCAGCGGAAGAAGGCTCGCAAGCCTTTCTTCCTGGCGACCCCGAGCACTATCAGGCGGAGCCAGAACCCGGCCGGTGGGCGTAGAACGGTCGCGCCGGGCGCGAGCAAGACCACCTGCTGGAGGCGCTCGGGATGGTGCAGCGCGTACTGGGCCGCCAATGCTCCGCCGTACGACAGGCCGGCCATGCTGACCCGCTCACCCGCCCCCAGTGTTCCGACGAGATCGTCCAGCCACGCGACGAGATCGGGAAGAGACTTGACGGGCCGGGCGGAAACGCTTTTGCCGAACTCGCCGATCTGGTCCACGGCTGCCGTTCGGAAGTCCCTGGACAGCGCTTCGATGTTGGGCGCCCACATGAGCGAAGTCGCTCCCGCGCCGTGCAACAGGATGAGCAGGGGTGCGGCCGGCGGGCCGCTGATGCGAACGAGTTGTTGCCCCGAACGCCGTCGGGACCATGCGTTCTTCGGATACGATCGGCCACTGGCGCGCGGCCAGATCGTCAAGGTAGCGGTGGCAGAGATCTCGTGCCGCCGGGGTTCGATAAGGAGAATACCCCGTCGTAGTCATGGTAGATCCGAGCCTACAGACGCCGGAACGGGCGGATTTGTTCCCCGGCTGAGAGCGGAGCCCCGCGCCGGTTTCGGAAGGGAGGGTGGATGGGCCGGGGCGTGAAGCGCCCCGGCCGTATATAAGACTCTGCTACTCGCGGCCGAGGAAGCCGCTCTTATCCGCCGCGGCGGCCGCACCGGTGGGAGCGGGCCACAACTTCGATGGCGGCGGTGCGGGGCCGGCTGCGTTGAGTACGCGAAGCGCCGAACGGCGCACGGGGCCGGGCATGGTTGTGGCGCTCAGTTGGGTGTACAGTTCGAGGGCGCGCGGGCGATTGGCGCCCACCAGGCTTTCGGCGCACAACAGCGTGGCCCGCGCCACCACCGGAAATACCGGAGGTTTGGTGCGGCCGAGCGCCGCCTGCAGCACTCGCGAAGCCTGCATTCCGCCGATCATGCCCACCGACGCGGACGCCGCTCCGGCGACTTCGGGATCGGCGCTATCGATGAGCTTGGTGAGGGCATCGAGCGCTCTTGCGTCCTTGCGCACGCCGATGGTAGTGATGACGCCGACCTGTAGCCGCCCGGTCAGGTTGGGCAGGGCGGCGCGCAACGCCTCGTCAACCGAGGGATCGGGGTTGGGCTCGAGGCCGAAGCGGGCGTAACAGGAAAGTTGCGGGTGGCTCAGCAGCGCGGCCATCGGCTGCACCGCTTCCTTACCTCCCACAAACGCCAGCTTCTTGCAGGCGATGGCTTTCTGAAAGACGGTCGAATTGGGATCTTTGACCATGGCGAGGAGTCTGGCCGGATCCAGTTTCCAGATCGCCAGCCCGTCGAATTCGGGAGGGACGGTTGGAGGCGGGGTGCGCGCTCCTCCCCTGCCGCCGCCCGCCTGGCCCTGAGCGCCTCCGCGTCCCGGTGCTCCCTGCGTTCCCTGCGCTCCTTGCGGTGGTTGTGTTTGTGCCTGTGGCATGTGCAGTGATCTCCTTTTTTCTCCGGTTCCTTACATATTGGTGGCCAGCGCGTCCATCCGCCAGGGCTCGCGATACGCCCTGCTGCGCATGCGGTTCGCTTCCTCGTCATTGATGAACATTCGTTTGGCGGGATCCCAGGTCACTTTCCGGTTCAATTGGGCGGCGATCCAGGCCGCGTGGGAGGCCACGTGGGTGTGGGCGGTCACGTCGGCATTGGCGCGGGGTGGGGTCCGCGAGCGGATGCTTTGAATGAATTCGCGGATGTGTTCGGCGGTGGGGTCGTACCGGGTACCCTGGCGGGTGGGCAGCAGCGACTTTAGATTGGGCGATACTTCGATGCGTCCGCTATCTCCCGTCTCGACCCAGCCTTCGGTGCCTTCGAACCGGTTGCTGCACGAACCGAGCAGGTTCCAGCTGTGATTACGCAGGACGAGCTGTATGCCATTGGCATAGCGGCAGTAGATGGTGTACCGCTCGATCAGTCCGTCGCCGCGGAAGCTGGCACCCTCCGGCACGTACTCGATGGGTTCGGTGTGCTCCATGTCCGCCGCCCATTGCGCCATGGCGACGGTGTGGGACGCCCACTCCAGCAGTCCGGCGTGAAAATCCCAGAACTCGCCGCGGCCGCGATCCGCATAGTTGGAATTGTAGGGCCGCCAGAGGCAGGGGCCAAGCCACTTGTCCCAATTGAAAACCAACGGATCGGGCTCCGGACTTTCGGCGGGCCACCAGCCGTGACCGCCCGCATCCACGGTGCCCAGGCCGATGGCTGTATCGGCGTGCACCGCCGTCAGCCGGCCGAGTTTGCCGCTTCGCGCCAGGCCGACGGCGAACTCGAAAGCGAACTGGTTCTTGCGCTGGCAGCCGGACTGGTAAACCACGCCGTAGCGGCGAACGTTGTCGGCCACGGCGTAGCTCTCATTGATCGACATGGCGCCGGGCTTCTCGATGTACATGTCCTTGCCGGACTGGGCGGCCCACATGGCCATGGGGCCGTGCCACCGGTCGCTGGTGGCAATCAGGAGGGCGTCGATATCGGTCCGCGCCAGGATTTCCGACGGATCGCGATACATGACGCAATCGTTGTTCTTGTAATAATTGTCCACCGTGCTCTTGACGGTTTCCCGGGCGCTCTCGCGAATGTCCGCGATGGCCACGAACCGCACGCGCTGATCGCCCAGCAATTGCCGGAGGTCGCTCATGCCGCGGTTGCGGATGCCGATTCCGCCGAAAACCAACTGGTCGTTCAGGGCGTAGTTGCCGACAACCACGGGTCCGATTGCGGGTGCCCCCCGGCCGCCGGCCGGAGCCTGGCCGGCCGGAGCCTGGCCGGCCGGGGCCGGGGCCTGGGCCTGGGCCAAAACCGGTGTGCCAGCCGCAACGGCGGCGCCCGCGGTGGTCAGGGCCTTTCCAAATTTTCGTCTAGTCACGCCATCTTCTTGTTTCGCCATGGTCTCCTCGGAAAACAGATATGAGGCTCTTTGAATCTTGTGTTGACTTTACCACCAGTGGGATCCTGTCACAAGGGAAAACTGGGGCAACTATCGGCCGGAGGCGGCGGCCGGCAGCGGCCTCCAGTCGATCTTTCGTACACCCGCCGTAGTGGAATAGGTCGCGACGCCGAACGGAGCGGAGTGTTCGATCTCGCCCTCGCGCAGGGCGATCCACTTCCCGGTGGTGGAGGTTTCGATGACGGGCTCCTCGTCGATCCAGGCGGCGATGGAGGTGGGGGTCACGCGCAGGCGGAAGGTATACCAGCGGCCGGTTTCGAACTTCCAGTTCAGGCTCGTTTCGTTCATGGAGGCATCGGCGCCGTCGATGCTGGACAGGCCCACGACCTCGCCCCCCCATCCGCCGTTGATCCAGGTGCAGTAGGAATCGCCCACCGGGAAGGTGATGCCGGCGAAGAAGTCACCTCCAGCGAGGCGCGCGGCCTCCACCCGGATTTCGTAACCGGACTTGGGGAACGGCAGGGAGGAACCTGCCCAGCGAATGCCGGTCATGGCGCCCTTTCCCAGCGTGACCACGCCGCCGGACACGGTGACTTTGCCGGCGCCGAGAAAATCCGATTCCGTCCAGCCGGTCAGGGACTTGCCGTCGAACAGGGGCCGCCAGTTTCCGGCGGGATCGGGGGCCTGGCCCCTCAGGAGGGCGGCAGGGAGCAGCAGGCCGAGCAGAAGCCAGCAGGCGAAACCGGGCATCGATTTCCGTGCTGCGGCATTCGGGATCATCAGACCATAGTCTATACCGGCGGGAACGCATTCACACCAACAGATCTTCGATTCCCGAATGGCGCGGGGCGTACAATGCCGGAATGGCACGATGGGCGGCATTGTTGCTGGCGTTCGCGCTGGCAGGGCAGGAGCGGCCGGCGATCTTCCGGATTACGCCGGTCCGGCCGGTGGAGGAATTGCGCGTCGAGGCGTTGCGCGCGGTTCCTCCGCGGGAGGCGGGGAAGTTCCGGGCGGCCGACCTGGTGGACCTGGGAGCGCTCGACCCGCGCATCAAGCTCGATATCCGGTATGCCACGGCGGACAATTTCCTGAACACGCGGGTATACGCCTCCGCCCGCGCCTTTTTGCAAAGGCCGGCGGCGGAAGCGTTGCTGCGGGCGCACAAGGAGTTACTGGGAAAAGGGTATGGAGCGTTGATTTTCGATGCGTACCGCCCCTGGTACGTGACGAAGATGTTCTGGGACGCGACGCCGGCCGACAAACACGAGTTTGTGGCCAATCCGGCTGCAGGGTCGCGGCACAACCGGGGATGCGCGGTAGACCTGAGCCTGTACGAGCTTGCGACGGGACGCGAAGTAGAGATGCCGGGTGTGTATGACGAGATGTCGAAGCGGTCGTATCCGGGTTATCGAGGGGGGACGGCGGAGCAGAGGGCGCACCGCGACCTGCTCCGGCGCGTGATGGAAAAGCAGGGGTTCCGTGTATTTGTTTCCGAATGGTGGCACTTCGATTACCGCGACTGGAAGCGGTACGCGATCGGGAATACGCCGTTCGAACAGTTGCCGTAAATCCGGGTGATGCAGGCCCGGGCCGCCGCGGGACGGCGCGCCGCGGAGGCGGAGGCGCAGCGCGGCATCCTCCACCGGATTCGTTCCAGCGGCTTCCGCTCCGGCGCGCCCGGGCGGCGGCGGAAACCGCATCGCTGGTTATTCGCTTTTATGGCTTCGCCGCCGCAGAAACAACACCGCGGCCAGCAGCAGTGCCATGACTGCGCTCACGATTCGAATTGTCGATTGATCCATTGTGCTTCCTTCCTACAAACTCTTATCGGACGTTCCGGCATTTTCAAATAGCGGCACTGGTCACATGTTCTCGATCATCGGTCCCAGGTCGCGAATCAGGCGGGTCAGCACCGGCCCTACGGTAACCACGAACAGCGCCGGCAGCACGCAGAAAAAGATCGGGAACACGAGCTTGACCGCCAGTTTGGCCGCCCGCTCTTCGGCCCGCTGCCGAGCCAGGGTGCGCAGGTAGTCCGCATGGCCGCGCAGGCTCTGCGCCACGCTGGTGCCAAAGCGGTCGGTCTGTACCAGCACCGCAACCAGCTTCTTGACGTCTTCGACGCCGGTCCGCGCCGCCAGGTTGTGCAGCGCCTCGGCACGGCGCTTCCCGGCGCGCAATTCCAGGTTCATGAGGGTGAACTCCTCGCAGATCTCCGGGTGCGCGACCTGAAGCTCTTTGGCCACCTGGACAACGGTCTGGTCGATGCCGAGGCCGGATTCCACGCAGACGACCATCAGGTCCAGCGCATTCGGCAGCCCGCGCTGAATGGCGCGCCGGCGGCGCGAAATCCGCATGGACAGGAGCTGGCCCGGCAGCATGAAGCCGAACAAGACGCCCGCGCCGGTGGCGAGCAGCACTTTATCGAAGGGCTGCGCATTGCGCAGGGAAACCGCCAGCATGATGGCTCCCAGCGTGATCGTGCCGACCCACCGGATTCCCTGGAAAATGCCCGGGGCCGACTGCTGCCTCAAGCCGGCCGTCATCAGCCGCCGCTTGAGCGCGGGGAGGTCCTTCGGAGAGGCCGGAACGTGTGCGCCGATCCGGCCCACCAGTTCCCGCCAAAACAGGGCGGGAGACGGCAGCACGGGGATAACCGGCGCCTTTCCCGACAACCGTTCCATGGCGCGCACCCGCCACGCCCACAAACGCCAGGCGATCACCGCGGTAGCGGTGGACACCAGCAGAAATACCAGCACCGAAAGCAGTTCGAGCATTTTTTCTTACACCTCGAAACTCACCAGTTTGCGGATGATCAGGTAGCCGACCAGTTGGAGGCCGAGACCGCCGGCCAGCAGCAGGTGGCCCATCGGGTCGTCCACAAAGAACCTCGCGTATTGCGGATTGATCAGAAACATCATCGCGCCCACGGCCGCGGGAATGGAGGCCAGGATGCGGCCGGACATCAGGCCCTGCGCGCTGACGGCGCGAATGCGGCCGCGCAGTTTGAAACGCTCGCGGATGATCTGCGCGAGCTTGTCCAGCAGTTCGGCCAGGTTGCCGCCGGTGCGCTTCTGGAGCAGCACCGCCGAGGCGAAAAACTGCACATCCATCGAAGGCACTCTCTGGCACAGCTTGTGCAGGACCACCTCCAGCGCCTGTCCCAGGTTCTGCTCTTCGAAGGCACGGCGGAACTCGGCGGCCAGAGGCTCGCTGAACTCCTTCTGCACCATCTCGAGCGCCACCGAGAAGGCGTGTCCGGCGCGCATGGAGCGGGAAATGAACTCGAGCGCGTCGGGAAACTGCTCCTCGAAGGCGTGCAGCCGTCGGGTCGCCCGCCGGCGCACGTACCAGAGTGGTACGTAGGCAGGCGGAATCCCGGCCGCCAGCGCCAGACCCGGGGTGGTGTTCCCGGTAAACAGCGTGACCCCGGCAAATGCCGCCAGGAAGGCGCCGATGGAACGGTGCAGCAATCCGGCCGCGCTCCACTTGAGCGCGGCGCGCTCCAGCAGCCGCTCGGTGGACTGCTTGAGCTTGAGCTTTTCGAGCAGACCGCGGGCCAGCCGGCCCCTTACCTCGTCCACAGCCTGGATCAGCACCGGCCGCACAGACCGCTTCTCAACCCCCGGCTTGGCGGATCCCACGCGGCGAACGGCCTGGCGGGTGGAGCGTTGGTGGAGAATCAGGTTGACCAGCCAGTAACACAGTGCGGTGCTCGCCGCCGCGATCAGAAAGACGGTCATGCCGCGTCCCCGGGCGCCTCCGTTTCGGGATCCTCGCCGACCTCGACCACTTCGTCGAACATGTCGTGCGCCAGGTGGATACCGGCTGCCAGCAACTTCTCGTTGCACTTGGGCATGATGCCGGTGGCCACGAAACGGCCCAGCACCCGGCCCTGCGCGGAAGTACCGCGCTTCTCGAAAACGAACAGGTCCTGCAGGGTGACCACGTCGGTCTCGAGGCCGGTGACCTCGGTGACGCTGGTGACCCGGCGAGTGCCGTCGCTCATGCGCGAGCACTGCACCAGCAGGTGCACCGCCGAGGCGATCTGCTGCCGGATGGCGGCCAGGTGCATGTTCGCGTTGGCCAGCGACACCATCACCTCCAGGCGCGAAATCGCGTCGCGGGCGCTGTTGGCGTGCACGGTGGTGAGCGAGCCGTCGTGGCCCGTGTTCATCGCCTGCAGCATGTCGAGGGCCTCCTCGCCGCGCACCTCGCCCACGATGATCCGGTCCGGGCGCATGCGAAGGCTGTTGACCAGCAACTGCCGCTGGCGCACCATCCCGTTTCCTTCGAGGTTGGCCGGACGGGTTTCGAGCCGCGCCAGGTGGGGCTGCTTGAGCTGCAGTTCGGCAGCGTCTTCGATGGTCACGATCCGTTCCTTGGGCGATATGAAGGCGGAAAGGGCGTTGAGCAGCGTGGTCTTCCCGGCGCCGGTTCCACCTGAGACGACGATGTTCAGGCGCGCGCGCACGGCGGCCTCGAGCAACTGCAGCATGCCGGCGGTGAGCGATTTGCGCTCCACCAGGTCGTTCGGCATCAGCTTGTCGGTTCCGAAGCGGCGGATGGAGAGCAGCGGCCCGTCCACGGCGAGCGGCGGAATGATGGCGTTGACGCGGGAGCCGTCGGTGAGGCGCGCGTCCACCATCGGATTGGATTCATCCACGCGCCGCCCCACCTGCGACACGATCCTGTCGATGATGCGCAACAGGTGCGCATCGTCGTGGAAGCGCACGTTGGTGAGCTCGAGCAGTCCTTTACGTTCGACGTAGACCTGGCGGCTGCCGTTCACCAGGATGTCGGAGATGGATGCATCGGCGAGCAGCGGCTCGATCGGCCCGAGCCCGAACACCTCGTGCAGCACCTCTTCACTGATCTGCTGTTTCTCGATCGCCGTGAGCAGGTTCGGCTCTTCGGCCACCATAGCCAGCACCGCGCGGCGAACCTCCCCCCGGATCTGATCGTCGTCGATCTGGGAAAGCGCGTCGAGATTCATGCGCTCGAGCAGCTTGCGGTGCAGGGTGAACTTCAGTTCCTGGTACTCGGGGTTGAGCTGCGCGGCGCGCGCCTGGCGCTGGATGCGCTGCTGCCAGTCGGGCGAGGGGGCAATGTTCGGGGCCGTCACTTGGATTTGCGCTCCGGGGGTGAATCGAGAAAAGGAACCGGCATTTCGAGCGGGGGCGGAGGGTTGTCCATGGGAACTCCCGCTTCGGGTGTGACCACCACCACCAGTTCGGTTTTGGTCTTGGATTGCGACCGGCTGCGGAACAGGGCGCCGAGCACAGGCAAGCTGGCCAACCCGGGCAGCCGCGAAAAGCCCTGGATGACACGCTCATCCAGCATCCCGGCGATGACGAAGCTCTGCCCTTCGGCGAGTTCCACATCGGTCTCGACACGGCGCGTAGAGAGGGCGGGAATGCGGAAGCCGGAAACGGTCACGCCGTTGGCCGGATCCACGGTGGAGACTTCCGGCCTCACGTGCATGCGCACCGTGCCATAAGGGGTAATCGTAGGAAGGAAGGAGAGCCGGATGCCGAATTCGCGGAACTGCACCGTCACCGAACCGGAACTGGCGCCCGATTGCACGACGGGAACCGGAAACTCGCCGCCGGCCAGGAAGGTTGCCTCTTTCCCGTTGGTTGCCACCAGGTTGGGTTCGGCCAGAATCTGGAGCAGGCCCCGGGATTCGAGGTCGCGCAGCAGCACGCCGAGGTTGAGGTCCGGGCGGAACGCAAACACGTTGAGGATGTCGGAGAGCCCGAACTTTGTGGAACCGGCCGACGATGCCGGAACACTGCCGGTCACATCGCCGGCTGTGGGGCCCGGAAACTGGCCGGTGGAGACCGCACCGGGCATGCGCAGCGCTCCGGTAGACAGCAGGCTGATGCCGAACTCGGAAGCCGCGTTCCGGTTGAGCTCGGCGAAACGGACCCGCAGCAGGATCTGCCGCTCGGAACGGGGCGCGGCCACCTGTAGATTGCTGACCGCTCCCTTAACGGTGGCCGCAACCAGCGCCAGGGCGCGATCGGCCACTGCCTGGGAACTCGCCCTGCCCACCAACGCCATCGACTCCCGGCTGGCGCGCACGTCGATATCCTCGTCGGGAAAGGTCTGGCGGAGCATGTTGCGGAAAGGCTCGAGGTTAGGCTCTACCGTCACGTCGTAGCTCCGCCGCTCACCGTCTTTGGACCAGACTACGAGCGTCGCCTGACCCACCGCCTTACTGTGGAACAGCACCTCGGTGTCGCTGGCCACGACCGCATCGACCACCTCCGGATTGCTGGTGGCGACGCGCGCCACACCCGCGGGACAGTCGATCAGGTCGCCGCCGCCGACCGCCAGCGACAGCGCCGCGTGCTGCGAATCGGAGGCGCCAGCAGGCGGGACGAGGCACAGGCAGAACAGGAGAACGTATTTCATTTGGACCCTCCGGGCCGGGGAGCGGCCGGCTCCACCGTCTTGGTACTGCCCCGGATCATCACCACCTGCGCCGGTTCGGGCAGGGGAGCCGCCGCCGGCTGCACCGGCGGCGGGGCCGGCTCGGGCTGGCGGGCGGGACGCGGCTTCGCCGCCACGGGGGCCGGAACCGGGTTCGAGACCGCAGGCGGAGGCGCGGGTTCGCCGCCTGGGGCGAACAATTCCAACGTCTGGCGGCCGTGGGCCGCCGCGATCTGGTTGTCGGAAGAGTTGCGGAGCACCAATTGAATGTGGCCTTCGTTGTTAGCCAGGGTGAGGAACTCGGCTTCCGAGGGGTTCACCAGCAGGGTGACCACGGGAGCGACGATGGACTGGCTCTTGCCGTCCGTTTGAATTGTCTGTCCGGCGGAAAGCACGGTGATGTTTTGCAGGACGGTGCGGGTGTAGGTGTCGGCCCGCCCCGGCGGACGGCCGGTGACGAGCACGTCCACGCGCATGCCTGGCAGCACGAAGCCGGCCACGCCCACCACGTCGTTCACGCGCACCGAAATGGCGCGCATGCCGGCGGGTATCATCGGCGCCAGTCCGAGACCGGCACCGACGGCCGCGATGCGCGATTCGAGCACCGGCTCGTCTGCCTGCATCGGGCTGATCACGGGACGGTCGACGACATCTTCGATTTTCGAGAAGCCGCCCGAAGGAAAAAAGCTCTCCGGAACCTGGCGGATTTTGACGGCCTCGCGGGTCACCATGGCCCCCACCGACAACAACCGGCCGGCCACCACCATCGATTTTTCCTGTTCCGACCGCCGGAAGTTCCCGCTGCCCCCGCCCGCCACACGGTAAAAAACGGTGGCCACCAGCAGTCCCCACAGCAGGCTCGCGCCCATCACGATCGCAAAACGACGGTCGATGCGCATGCGCTATCTCCCCCCCAGCAGAGCCAGCCAGGCTCCCGCTACAATCGCCGGAGCATATGGAATGGCGGCGGTGCGGGGCCGCACCAGCAGGATCAGTCCCGCCAGCAGGGCACCCGCGATGGCGGCTAGAACAGCCGCGGTGACAATCGCCGCCGGTCCCAGCAACGCGCCGAACGCGGCCATCAGTTTGAGATCGCCGCCGCCCAGCCCGCCCAGCCGGTAGCAGATCCAGAACAGCGCGAACCCCGCCGCGGCGCCGCCCAGTGCCAGCAGGAAGCCGCGGCCGCCGCCTGAGGACGAAGCCAGTACGAGGCCTGCGAGCAAGCCGGAGCCAGTGAGCCAGTTGGCGATGGTGCGGCGGCGCAGGTCTTCGACTACGGCGCCGCACCCCAAGGCCAGGACGGCAATTTCGACGCCGCTCACGGGCGGACTCCCGGCGCGACGGCGCGCGCGGCCTGGTTCGAGCCCGGTACTCGCTCGACCAGAACCGCTTCAGAGTCCTGGTACAGGAGCCGCCATTCCGGCTCGCGGGTGAGCACGGTACTGAGCGGCCAGGACCGCGGCAGGAGAGCCAGGTCGAAGCGATAGCGGTCCAGCAGTTCGCGCCAGTTGCCGGTGCCGGACTGCAAAACGCGGTAATCGGCGCCGAGGCGCGGGCCGTAGAAATCGCTGCGACCGTCGAAGAAGACCCGCTGGCGGGGAAAGAGGCGGAAGATCAGGTAATCGGCCCACTGGTCGGAACTGAGGATGCGGGGCGCGGCGCCGGCGAGCAGCCGCTCCTGGTTTTTTTCGAGCGCGGCCACAGGGAAGTGGCTGCGGGGAAAACCGGACTCCGGGGCGAGCCCTCTTCCCGCGATCATGGCCACCGCGGCGGCCGCCATCCAGAGGCTGGCGTGGCGCCCGCGGCCGAGTTCGCTGGCCAGCTCGCCGACGGCGCGCCACAAGGAGCGCGGCCCCGCCAACGATACTCGCCGGGCATACCAGAGAGCGAATTCGCCGGCCACGACAGGCGCGGCCGCCACCGCGAACAGCGGGATGTGGCGCGCGGAACGGAGTGCGGCGAAACCCCAGACCAGGACCAGCAATCCTTCCATCCAGCGGCCGCGCGCCATGGTCCGGGAGGCAAGCGCCGCTGCGGCCAGCAGCAGGACGGCGAACAGCAGCATCCCCTCTGTGCGGATATTGGGAGATTGAAACTCCTGCACGTGTTCGAGGATCCAGGACGAATTCAGGTAGGCGAAGACGTGCGCGTGCAGGCGCCATCCGTAGGGATTCAAAAGGCTGGCGGCGACGCAGGCGAGCGAAACCGATGCGAAGCGCAGCGCCGCTCCCGAACGGCTCCGCGCCAAAGACACGGCGGCTGCCAGCAGAACGGTGGCAGGCAGCACGACGAACCCGGCGTGCAGGTTGGCCCACAGGGCGCACATCGGCGCAAGCAGCCACAGGCGCGCACCGGCACGGCCCGCATCCTCATCGAGCAGCCACAGGGTCAAGGTATAGAACAGGATTGAAAACACGTGCGGGCGAGCCAGGTAGTGGACGGTGGAGGCGCTCACAGCCGCCAGGGTCAACGCCAGCGCGATCCACAGGCCGGACTCCCGCCGCAACAGCCAGCAGAACAACGCTGCCGCGGCCAGGGCGAGCACCACCGCCGACAAGGCGGCAACGCCGGCCAGGCCGAGCCGCCCAAATACGAGGGCGAAAAGCGTATCCGAGAGCCATTCCCAGGCAAACCACGGGTCGCCGGGGCGGGTGAAGGAAAACGGGTCGGTCACCGGCACAGACCCGGTGGCGAGCACCAGTTGACCGGTGCGGATGTGCCAGCCGGTATCGCCGTCGGCGAGCAGGGCCTCAAGCCCGCCCGGCCGGGCGAAGGCGGCCAGCAGCAGCGTCACGAAGAAAAGATCGACAAATGACGGCACCAGAAGCCTGTGCAGCCACAGGGGCAGGCGCCGAACGGCTTTAGCTGAGGGCATCACGCTTCCACAACACAGATCGACCGATCCCGCCGGATTCTTGAGGAACAAGCGCGAATCCCGGCCGAAGTACCAGGACTCCCAGGCTTGCAGCGAAGGCGCGCGGCCCTCAAGGTTAGGGAATGTTCCAACTTCTCCTGTTTCTCCTGCTGCAAGGCTGCGACCTGGCTACGACCGTTTGGTTTCTTCACCTTGGAATTCGGGAAGGCAACCCTCTGGTGGCCGGCATCGTGGCGCTGACCGGCTCGCCGGCAGTGTCGCTGGGGTTGCTCAAAGCCGCGGCGGGGGGCCTGGCTTTTTTTGCGTGGAAGCGGGGCAGCACCGGCCTGCTGCGCCGGTTGAACCTGTTTTTTCTGGCCTGCGTCGCCTGGAACCTGACCGCCATTGCCCGGCTGTGAAGCGCGCCGCTAGTTGGCCACACCGGCGCTTTCGACGGGCATGACCGCGCGGAACGGACCGGGGGTGAAGGCGCCGCTGAGCCAGGGCGAAAGAAAGCGCATGCGATAGGCGGAAATACGCACCTCGATGCGATCCGACGCCGTTCCCGCGTCGTAATGCAGGACCTGCACCATGTCGGGCGTTATGCCGAACAGGAACGAGGCGACGCCAGGGTCAGCGCTGTTGGCCGCGACATACCGCTGCACCGCGGCCGTATCCCAGGGGTGCACCACGGCATAGCGAGCGCCGCTGCGCACGCGATCGGTCAGCGCCTGGTGAAAAAACAGGATCTGCGCGAAATCCATGACGCCCAGGAGCAGAACCAGAAACAGCATCAGCACCAATGCCGATTCGACCAGGGTCGAGCCGCGCCTCCGTGTCATGACTTGTACGACCCCGCGTAGCGCACCGTCACCGCCGGCTTTCCGGCGAAGGTAAAGCTCTGAAAGACCGCGTTGACCCAATAGCCGTTCACCGCCACCGTGATGGTGGCGGGGACGCCGCGGGAGTCGAGCGACCAGGTGACGGAGATCTGATCGGTGGTCAGGCCGGGAACCAGGGCGGCGCCACCGCCTGAAGGCGATCCGTACACGGCCATGTTACGGACGCGGGCGGCGAATGTATGGCTGGGTTCGTCGAAGTCCACGCGCGCGGCGTAGCGGCCGGCGCCGGCTACCGAATTGAGCAGCGACTGGTAGACATACGCCGAGAAACCGAGGCGGACGCCGCCCGCCAGAATCGCCCAGAACAGGGGCAAAACGAGCGCGAATTCCAGTACGGCGTTGCCGGCCCGTCGCGGCATCCGGCGGCCCGCACCCCGGCTCATTGCGCCAACTCCACCTGGTACAGGCCAGGGCCCCCGGCGCCCTTCCAGCGCCCGGAAACCACCGCCGCGCCGATGTACTCCGCACAACAGGGAGTGGTGTTTTTGGTGCCGCAGGGGACCGGGTGAAGAAAGAAAGACCCGAAGCCGACGACGTGGGGCGGATCGGCCGAATCGGTGATGGCGGTGACGAGGATACGGCGCCCGTTGCCGGTGTAGGCGCCGTAGGTTGCGGCGCTGAGGTCTGTGTCCTGGCGGAAGCGCAGTTCGACGGCGTCCGGCACGCTTTCCTGCCCGCTGTACATGTTCACGGCGTCTCCGATTTGCAGGGGAGCGGGCAAAAAGTAGCTGTTGTCGACCACGGCGGCACGCAGCGCGGAGGCGCCGGAGCCCTGCCCCACATCCATATAGCCGCGCTCACTGGCGCTGCCGGGGTCGAAGCCCGCATCTCCGGGGCAGGAGCCTCCTTCCTTGTTTCTCTGGCCTCCCGGAGCCCAACGCAGTGTGTAGCTTTGGCCCACGGTAAATCCGAAGGCGGGATCGAGCGGGTTGTGGGCGCTAGGCGCGAAAGGGGCGAGGCCGTTGCCGAGAGAGCCGGCGGGCACCTGTCCGGCCACGGCCACAGCCGAGACCGCCTGGGCGGAGCCGATGCCGGGAACCACGGGAAGGAAGTAAAGCGGGACCGACGAGGCCGCGCGAACGCGCACGTAGCGCATGCCGGCGGCCGAGCCCGGGCTGGTTACAAACGGACCCACGGACGTTGTCGCAAACTGCACGGCCGCGCCGGCGACCGTGGCGGTGGAAAAATTCCAGCGGTTGCGCGCGCCGCCGGCGAGCGGACCAGAGGCGGCTGTGTCGCGCGCCCGGTTGAGGCCGGCGGCGGTGCCGTCCAGTTCAAAGGCGGCCGACATGGCGGCTTCATCCGCAAAGACCTGGAGTTCAGCGCGAACCACGTAGAGATGGCCTACATCGACTGCCAGGCCGGTGAGCGCCAGCAGCGCCGCCAGAGAAACGGCGGCCGTGATGAGCACGAATCCCCGCGCCGGCTGTGTCCGGTTGGTTTTCTGCATCCGTAGGCTCCCACTGAAGGGTACGGCCGGTTTCGCGAACATACTATCCGGCGTTTTGCCGAATCCGGCGGTTTTTTCGCCTCAAGCGCCTGCAACCTAAAGGTCCAGCCTCCGAAGGCCGATCAAAGGGGTGAGAGAACACGGACCATGCCGCTTGAACATTCGACCATGCTTCACTGGAAGCCGCTTCTGGTTTGCCCGCATCCCGAACTGTCGAGGCGCACCGGCACGGCGCTGCTGGGGATGGGAATGGCGGACACGTATATCACCGGCGAGTACCCGCCTCCGGGCGAGAGCGAAGCGCTGGCGATTCACAAGCGGTCCAACATCTGCTTTCTGGACGTCAAAACGGATGCCGAACGGGCGCTGGCGCTGATGGCGGAGGTTCTGGGGATGATGCCGGTAGTGGCGCTGCACCAGGAAAAAGATGCCGATCTGATCCTTCGCTGCCTGCGCCGGGGGGCGTGCGAGTTTCTGGCCGATCCCACGGAGGAGGCGGTGCGCGGGGTTTTCGACCGGCTGATGGAGCGATCCGCGCCGCAGCGTTCGAGGAGCCGGGGCACGCTATATTGCACGGTCCCGGGCAAGCCCGGCTGCGGGGCCAGCACGGTGGCGGCGCACCTTGCCCTTCATCTTCACTCAGACGGCGGTCGCAAGGTCCTGCTGGTGGATGCCGACCCTCTGGCGGGGAGCATCGGGTTCATGCTCAAATTGAAGGCCGAGTTTCACCTGGGCGATGTGGCGCGGGACTGGGAGCGGCTGGACGACGACCTCTGGCGGCGGCTGCGGACCTCTTTCGGCGGAATTCATGTACTGCCGGCGCCGGAAGTCCCGGCCGGCGCGATCGAACTGGGCGCCGGCATGGCGGCCGCCCTGGGCAGTTTCTGGCAGGAACAGTACGACGCGATCGTGGTGGACATGCCGGACCTGCGGGTGGCCGCGGATTCCGGATTCGCGGCGGCCGCGGACCAGATTCTGCTGGTCACCACCAACGAACTGGCGGCGGTGCACGCCACGCGCCGCGGCCTGGAGTTCCTGGACGGAGTGCTGGGCGAACGATCGCGCCTGCGCCTGATCGTCAATCGCTACACGCCCGCGCTGGGGCTGAAGCGGGAAGACATTCAGTCGGCGCTGCACCTGGAGCCGTTCGCGCTGCTCTGCAGCGACTATGAACTGGTGCAGGACGCGCTGCTCGAAGGCAAGCCGGTGGCATCGCGATCCAAGTTCCGAAGCAGCATACAGGCGCTGAGCCGGCAACTTGCGGGGGAAAAGCCGGTGGAGAAGAAACCGGCCTCCTGGATGGAGCGCCTGCACCTGCGCAAGTAAGGTTACGCACCTCACCCTGAGGCAGAACACCGCGCAAACTAAGCGCTCCGACGGATTTTTTACCGTCGCGTCCGATGTTAGTTTCATTTCAGACCCCCCGAGTCGGATAGGACGGAATATGAACCCATTTTGGAAACGGTTTTGGCAGGAAACAGACGGACAAGACCTGGTTGAGTACGCACTGGCGGCCGGAATGGTCGCGGTTGCGGCGGTGGCTGCGATGCCGGCCCTCACCACGACGGTCAGCACAGTGTTCGTGAAAATCGGCTCGATCATCAACTCGAGCGTGGGCTAGGGCGGAAAGGAGGAACGGGAAATGAGAAAGACTCAGGAAGCGATGCTCAAACTGCGGGTCTGGAACGACACCCGCGGGCAGGATCTGGTGGAATACGCACTGGCAGCGGGCCTGGTGGCGGTGGCGGCGGTGGCATGCATGCCTGGTTTGAGCGGAACGGTCAACCAGGTGTTCACCAAGATCGGGTCCATCATCAACTCGAGCGTGCAGTAAGCGCGCACCAGTTACCGGGTAGCGGAACAGGCGGAGAGATCGCCGGAGTCGAGCCCACGCCGGAAAGAATTCATGCGCTGCTCGGAAGAGCCGTGCGTGAAGGACTCGGGGCTGACCCGGCCTTGTGCCATCCTTTGGAGGCGGTCGTCGCCAACGGCGGCGGCCGCGTTCATGCCGGCTGCGATATCGGAGCGGTCGACGAGGTTGCGCTCCCGGGTGGAATTGCCCCAGACGCCGGCGAGGCAATCGGCCTGCAATTCGAGTTGGACGGACAGTTCATTGCGCCGCGCGGGTTCGGCCTGTTGGAGACGGCTGACGCGCTGTTCGATGCCGAGTAATTTCTGCACGTGGTGGCCGATTTCGTGTGCCAGCACGTAGGCTTGAGCGAACTCGCCCGGGGCGCCGAAGCGCCGGCTGAGTTCGTCGAAGAAGCCGAGGTCGATATAGACTTTTTCGTCTTCGGGACAATAGAACGGGCCGGTAGCGGATTGGGCGGTTCCGCAGCCGGAATCGGTGACGTCGCGAAACAGCACCAGTTTCGCGTGCCGGTATTGGTTTCCGTTCTGCGCGAGAAGGGTCTCCCAGGTATTTTGCGCGTCGTCGAGAACAAACGAGACAAATTGGACTTCGCGCCGCTCGCCGGCATCGCGATTGGGATCGGCGGAGCGTTCCGCGTAAGAACCGGATGCCGGAGCCGCGGAGCCTCCTCCGAGATCGGAAAAGAAATTACGTCCGAAGATCACACTGAGAACCAGCACGACGAGAGTCCCGCCGAGTCCCAGCCGCATCCCGCCTCCTCCGAAACCGAAGCCGCCGCCCGATCCGCGCCGGTCTTCGATATCCGAACTGACGCCACCCGGTGTCCACCGCATATCGTGCTACACAGAAGCACGGCAGGGGCCAAATGACGCCGGCGGCATCGGATTGTCTTCCGGATACCGTACTGTGACAACCCTCACCGGGCGGATGTGGAAGGCTACTCGGCGCGCAGGGCGGTGGCCGGGGAGACGCGGAGCGCCCGGAAGGTGGGCACGGCCGAACCGCACAGGGTCATGAGCAGGAGCAGCAGCAGCGCCGCGGACATGGTGAAGGCGTCCGCTGGAGAGAGACCCAGCAGGAAAGCCTGAATTCCGCGTCCCATTAGGTAGCCGGCGCCGATTCCCAGCAGGCATCCCAACCCGGCGAGCGCCAGACCTTCACCCACCACCATGCGGGCGATTTGCGCCTGGGTGGCGCCCAACGCGATGCGGATGCCGATCTCGGGAATCCGCTGGGCGACGGTGAAGGCAAGCAGGCCGTGGATGCCGATAGCGGCCAGCAGGAAGGCGGCGCCGGCGAAAATCGCGACCACGCGCAACTGGACGAGGCGTGGGGCGGTTTCGTCGCCGACCAGGCGGGCCAGGGTTTCGACATCGGAGACGGGTTGCAGCGGGTCGGCGGCAGAAACGATTCTGTGGATGGCCGGCATCAGGACCAGCGGATCGATGCCGGCGGAGACCACGAAGTCCTTAGGAATGAACCAAACGAAAGAGCCGTCTTCCATCTGGGCATGGGCGAAGTACATTTGCGGTTCGCTGACCGGTTCGAGCCCGCGAAAACGGACGTCCGCCGCGACGCCGACCACGGTGAATTTGAGCGCGCCGAAGGGGATGGCGAAGGTCCGGCCGATTCCGGTTTCGCCGGACCAGTGCTCGCGCACGAACGACTCGCTGACTACGGCCACGCGGGTCGCCGAAGGCCCGTCGGCGGCGGAGATATCGCGACCGTGGAGAAGCGGGATTCCCATGGCGGCGAAATATCCGGGGGTAGCGAAGCGCGCGACAGCGTGGCGCGGGGGGTCCTCGCCGGGAAGCAGAACGGGCCAGATTCCGCCGCGAAAATCGCCCATGGGGCGGAAGCTGATCGCGGCCGCGGCGCGCACTCCGGGCAGGGCCCGCAGGTCTTCGAGCACCCGGTTGTAGTATCGCTCGCGCACGGCCGTGGTCTGGTATTGGGGCAGCGGAAGCGTGGTTCGAAAAACGAGGTGGTTCCCGGTGGCGAATCCCGGGTCCACATCCTGGAGACGCAGCAGGGCGCGCCCGAGCAGGCCGGTGGAGACGATGAGGGCCACCGACCCACCCACCTGCACCATCACCAGAATGCGGCGGAGACGTGCGCGCCGGAAGGATGAACCGGCGCGGACGCCGAGGGCGGCGGCCGTAGACCGGAGGGCGGGCATGACACCGAAGGCGATCCCGGTGAGCAGGGTCACGGCGAGCGAAAAGGAAAGGACGCGCCAATCCATAGCGGGCGTGGCGGAGACCGGCAAGTTGGCGGGCACAAGGCGGGCGAGCAGGGGCACGGCGGCGGCGGCCAGGGCTGTGCCGGCGACTCCGCCGACGAAGGCGAGCAGCGCGCTTTCAGTGAGCAACTGCCGGATGAGCCTTTCGCGGGCCGCACCCAAGGCCGCCCGCAATGCCATCTCCTTACGGCGGGACGCGGACCGGGCGAGCAACAGGTTGGCCAGGTTGGAGCAGGCGATCAGCAGCAGAAAGAGCGCCGCGGCGGAGAGGACGTAGAGAATGGCTCGGGTGCGCCAGGAGATCTCATCGCGCAGGTGCAGAATGCGGACTCCGACCTTCGCGTTAGTGGCGGGATACTGGCGCGCGAGGCTGGCGGAGACGGTTTTCATGGCGGCGGAGGCGCGCTCGAGAGTGACACCGGGCGCGAGGGCCGCGATCACGCCGAGGTAAGTGTCGGTGCGATCGACGAAATCGTCTTCGGAAAAACGGATGGCGGTCCACAATTCGCTTTCGCGCCGGGGGAAATGAAAGCCGGGGGGCATCACGCCGATGACCGTGAAGGGCGCGCCGTCGAGGCGGAAGCGGCGGCCGAGCACGGCGGGGTCGCCCCCGAAGCGGCGCTGCCACAGGGAATAAGCGAGCACGACGGTGCCGGGCGCGCCGGGGCGGTCCTCCGCGGACGTGAAGGTGCGGCCCAGGAGGGGCGGCACGCCGAGGATGGGGAACAACTCAGCGCTGGCCGCCGTCCCCGACATCCGTTCGGGCTCGCCCGCGCCCGAGAGATTAGCCGACAATTCGCGGTACGCAGCCATGGATTCGAAGACGGCGCTCATCGCCCGCCAATCGCGAAAGTTGGCGGGGGAAACCTGGTTGCGCGCGAATCCTTCCTGGGTCTGATCCTCCCAGAGGTCTACCAGGCGGTCGGGCTGGCGAAAGGGGAGGGGACGCAGCAGGACGTGGTCCGCAATGGAGAACACGGAGGTGGAGGCGGCCACGCCGAGCGCGGCCACGCCGACGACGGTAGCGGAGAATCCGGGCGCCCGGCGGCAGGAGCGCAGCGTGTATTTGACGTCGTGGCGCAGGAGTTCCAGGTGGGACCCGCCGGCGGCGAGGGCAATATCGCTGACTGCCTCCAGCCAGATCCAAAGGCGGCCAGGGAAAGACGCGGCGAGCATCCGGCGCTCGAAGACGGCGGCCATTTCGCGGCCGTACTCGTGCCGGAAGGATGCCGGGAGGAGGAGCAGCAGCAACTGGTAAAGGCGCATGGTTCACCTCGCGCGGGGGGCAAGGCCGAGGCCGCGCGCCTGCTGCAGCAGCGCCGCCAGCCGGGACGCTTCGGCCTGGGCGACACGCCGCCCGAACGGTGAGATCCGGTAATAGCGGCGGCGCTCATCGTCCAACTCGGGGGCGGGCCGTTCTTCGGTTTCAACGAGCAGGCCCTGCTCAACCATTCGCTGGAGGGAGCGGTAGAGGGTGCCGGGGCTGAGGCGCAGTTTGCCGCCGGTGCGGGCTTCCACGTCCTGAATGATTCCGTAGCCGTGGCGGTCCTCGGCGGCGAGCGCCAGCAGGATATGAAAGGCCGCGGCGGGAAGGGGCAATAATTGTTCCGGCTCCATCCTTCTATTATATCCACAGTGGATATAGATTCGGACGCCTGGCGAACCGGACCTTTTTTTGCCGATGCGGTGCGTAATAATGGAACGGGTGAAGCTATGGATCGCAGAAACTTTCTAAAGACCGCGGGCGCCTCCGGATTTGCGCTCAGCGCAGCCAGCTCGGCGCTGGCCGCGAAAGCAAGCAAGAGCGGGCGCATTATCGGCGCCAACGACCGCATCAACATCGGCCTGATCGGTTGCGGCGGCCGGGGCATGGACGATGCCAATACGTTCTCGCGGTACGCGCGCGAACACAACGATGCCTGCCAGATCGTGGCGGTCAGCGATGTCTACGAGAAACGCAAACGGCTGGCGGCGGAGCGATACAAGGTCAAGGGCTATCTGGACTATCGCGAACTGCTGGAGCAGAGCGACGTGGATGCGGTGATCATCGCCACGCCCGACCACTGGCACGCCAAGATCGCGCTGGAGGCCATGGATGGCGGCAAGGATGTGTACCTGGAAAAGCCGATGGTGCACACGAACGATGAGGCGCGGCAACTGGTGGAGACGGTGCGGGAGACCAAGCGCGTGCTCCAGGTAGGCTCGCAGACCACTTCGGCCGACATGTGGTGGAAGGCGAAGAAGGCCATCGCCGACGGCATGATCGGGCAGATGCTAATGAGCCAGGGCTCGTACCACCGCAATTCGGCGGAGGGCGAGTGGAACTGGCCGATCGATGAGCAGGCGGGTCCGGACGCCAAGGGCGACGACTTCATCGACTGGAACATGTGGCTGGGGCACCAGTTCAAGCTTTCGCCCAAGCGGCCATACGATGCCGACCGGTTCTTCCGGTTCCGCAAATATTGGGACTACTCGCTGGGGATCGCGAGCGACCTTTTCTATCACGTGATTGCGCCGCTCAACATCTGCTGGGACGAGCCGCAGTTCCCCTCGAAGGTGATGGCGACGGGCGGCATCTACGTGTTCAAGGAGAAGCGCGAGGTTCCGGACACCTTCCATTTACTGGCCGAATATCCCAAGGGGCATTCGATGGTGCTGAGCTCGTCGATGGCCAACCGGACGCACGTTCCGGGGACGATCCGCGGGCACGAAGGAACGATCGAAATGGTCAGCCACGGCCAGTTCGAGGGGATGGTGCCGCAGATCACGGTGACTCCCGAGACCAAGCGGTCCGGCGGTACGGTGGTGCCGATTCTGGGAGACGGCTACAAGTTCGGGACCAAGCCGATTCTGATTCCGGTGGACCAGACCGACCCGATGCAGGTGCATATCGGCAACTTCCTCTCGTGCATGCGTACGCGGCAGAAGCCGCACCTGGATGTGGAGACGGGCGCCAAGGCGGTGGTGGTGATCAACCTGGCGGCGCAGTCGTACCGCGAGGGCAAGGTCATGTACTGGGACGAGAAGCACTGGAAGGCCAGCGACAAGCCGGTGAAGAGTTAGGGTTCTTGGGGAAGGGTGGGGCGCCGGAGCGATCGGGCGCCCCACCCTGTTCAATTTTCCGCAGGTTTCCTGTCGGCGCGATCGACGACCAAGTGCTCGACCGGCGCCTTCAGGTTCTTCAGGTCGAGGCCATAACGCCTCAGAGACGTCATGATCGTCCCGGTTCCAGGATCGGAAGCGTAGTCCGCGGGAGGCGCCTGGGCGGCTGCGCTCGATGCAGTTCTCTCTCCAGCCGCGTTCAATCCGAACATGGAGAAGGGGATGTCGAGAACGAGGTCGTACCCTCCTTTTATGCCGGTCATGTCTAGAACCGGGCGGCCATTGCCGGCGCCGAAATTCATCAGGAAGCGCGCCAGATCGGCCAAGGTGAGGCTCTTGGCGTCGAATCGGACCGAGGATGTGGCTTGATCGACGGCAAAAGTGACGGCGACGCTTCCCATCATGCCGCCAAATGCGCCGGCGGGCAGGGCGGGACGGCCGGCGGGGGTGTCGGCGGCATTCGCCGGCTTCGCCGAAGGCGACGATGGTGTCAGTTTTGCGCCATCCCGACCCACAACCAGCGCCGCGACGGGCTGCTCCCTGGGTTCGCGATGCAGCGCTAGCTTGAACCGCTCTTCGAGCAGCGATTGCAGCATCGACTGGGCATCATCGCTGCGCGATCCGGCGGGCATTCTGGCTACGATGTCGAAGCGGTCTTCCATGAACCAATCGGGGCAAACGATCTGGAAGGGCAATACCCGATAGGCCTCAGAGACGAGCTGGCGCAGCGTCATGTAGCGATACTCCGCCGTGTTGCCGCGTATCTGGGGGCCAAACCTTATCTGCCCGGATGTCGCTAATTGCCCGACCTGGCCCGGATCGACCGCCGTGGGTTTAATGGATGCCACCTCGAATTCCGGGTGGGGCGCCTGCTGAGCGTAACAGCCGATGACCAGTAGCGCGCCGGTGACGAGGGGGGCGAGCGCCGGGGTGAAGCCGGGCCGCAGCATACGGTCACGCACGATGATTTTGGACACCACGCCGGAGATTTTGTTTCGGGTGGCGCCCTTCCGGGTGCTTTGGACGATCAGCTCAAGCGGGGCGATCACTTCCCGGTCCGGGGCTCCAGTCACGCCCTGACCGTACATGGCAGACGGGAGGTCGCCGCCGACTATTGCTGCACCGGCAACCCGGCGAGCTGGTAGTTCTTAAAACCGCCGGTCAAAGAGAACACATTCGTATAGCCCAACTTCTGGAGAGTTGCCGCGGAGGCGGCCGATCGCACGCCGCCCCTGCAGTAGAGAACGACGCACGCGGTCTTGTCCGGAACGACCGTGGAGATCCTGCCGGAGAGCGTCCAGCGCGCAACGTGCAGGGCGGCGGCGGCGTGGCCGGTCTGCCATTCGTCGTCCTCCCGTACGTCGATCAGGGTGAACTGCTTCCCCGTAGCCATCCAGTCCTTCAGTTCCTGGGAAGACACCTGCTTGATCTGGTCGGCCGCGGTCTTTGCGGGCACCACCGCGGCCCCCTGGGATGGGCCCGGGGACCCGCAGGAACACAAGGCGACCGCAAGCAGCGTCACCACGGCGAATCTAATTACCGGCATACGGCTTACTCCCGAGTTAGTAACCATTCACATGTTCCTTTCTGTGCGGAGTTGTCATTGAAATCCGAGACCCAGAGCAGCCGCACCCGCACCGAGGCCGACGAAAAGGTTGATCCCTTTGACGGCCAGGAAGGCGCGCCGCGAATGCGCCAGCATCGGAAGCATTCCGTGCCCATCCTGGACGATCGAGCTTGCGAGGAGAACGCCAAAGGGAACCGAATGCTGGGCGTAGAGCGTGACAAAGATGAGGTGGGGACCGGACTCCGGAATCAACCCGATCAGACACGCCATTACGAGCAGAAGCCAGTTGCTCCGATACTCGCTCCCGCCCATCTCGAGGAGCCGCTCGATCGGCCCGCTCACGGCTAACGCACCGAGGGTCCAAAGGAAAACCCGGGGTACGTGCTTGCGGGCAACGTGCCGCCAAAGATGCTCTTCGAGAAAGTGATTCGGCACGGTTGCCACGACAAAGAGCGACGCCGCCGCAACCAGGAGCAGCGTGACCCGCACCCAGTTCCAACCGGGCGGTCCGATCAGCCCTGCCGAAATTGCCGCCGCAAAGAGCAGGAGGGAGGCTGCCAGAATGCCTCGCGCCGCGGAACACTGCTTCCATTGCGCCAGGACGCCGGCGGCCGAGAGTGCGAAGGGCTGTTCGTCGTCGTGAAGAAGGAGCGCCGTGCAGGGAGGCCATGTTTGCGGCCACTTGCCCAGGAAGTAGTCCACGGCCGCTCCGGCCACAAGAGCAAACGCGACGAGCAGAGCGGTAAGCGCCAGAGCGGTCTTCGGGATGAGCGCGAACATCACGAATGCTTCGTCACCGCTGGTCGCGATCATAGCCGCGACAACCGCGCCGAAGGAAGCCGCGCCGTGGGAATACATGGTCACAACGGTGAAAGCGCCCAGGCAACCCGGAGTCGCGCCAAGCAGAGACGCCAGCGCATACCGGCTCAGGCGGCCGCGCTCGAGCCAGTGCCGCCAAGCGCCGCGGCTGGCGACGTTCAGGTATTCGATCACCAGCATCATGGCGGCAACAAAGCCGGTGATCATGAGGGTTTCGAGCAGAACGTGGGGCATCGAGTGGTCTCAACGATGGGCAGGTCCCGTGTCCGGGGACGTGCATCCGAAGCGATCGTCTGCCGTACATCGCCTGGAATCCGATTCGTCGAACCATCCGGCCTTACTGTTTGGATAGCAATCGAACTCGGGGACGTAGGGCTTGACGTCGAGCAGCGGTGTTCCGTCCACCATGTCTACGTCGGCAACGTGGAGGACGTTATCGTGGACCCCGAGGAGTCTGACGGCCGAGAAACCAATGGAGGACGGGCGCGCTGGTGCGCGCGTGGCGAACAGTCCGTGCTGGTGGTGGTCGAGAAAGGGCGTGACCAGCAGGCCAGGCTCGGGCGCCTTGTGCAGCCAATAGACCAACCAGATGCGCTCGAACCCCGCGATATCTTTTAGACCCTCTCGAAAACGGGGTTCGAGCCGCACCCAACCTTCGACGCCGCCAGACCGTGACGGCTGGATCGGGCATCCGGCCGGCTCCCGAAACGGTGTTTGGATCGCGCCGATTATCTCGATTCTGATTTGCCCTGACATTTGTTGTGCCCCTGTTTCTTCCCGCGGTCTGCTCATCGCTAGCAGAGTAACAATCTGGCCCCCACCTCCACATCCTGCACCAGTGAATGGAAGCGGGCCCTCAACCAGGCATGCGCGGACATTCCGGTGCAATGGCAGGGAGCCAGCAACCGGCACTGCCGGCACTCGATTGCATTCGCACACTCCTCGAGTTGCTGGAGTGAAGCACGGCTGAGATGGAATCCTCCGATGAGCGCGAGGATCCCGGATTGTCCCGTCAACGTTCCGATCCGGTCCAGCGTGTCGACCACGCCGGAGTGTGCACAGCCCGTAATCGCCACCAGACCATCCCGGGTCTCGATGAAGAGCGCTTGATCGTCGGGGATCAGGTCGGGTTTCGTGCAGTCTGCATCGCAGAAGAACGCCGTTGCAGTTCCCGGATCCGGCGCAAGCCGCGGGATTTCGCCCGTACACCAGACACCGGGAACGACCTCCATAGCGGCCTGGGTCCAGACGATTCGGTTCCAGACACGGTCGAGGGCGCGGCGCGAATGCTCCGGCATTCCAATCGGACGATGCGGCGGGTTGCCGGCCTTTGCGTATTTGGGCTGCAGCGCGGCGGGGTGGAGGAAGATCGCCGCGGGGGCGTCACACTCGAGCAGACACCCCAACCCACCGGTATGGTCGAAGTGGCCGTGGCTCAGCACGACAGCGTCGAGAGCGGAGAGGCTGACCCCCAGGGCTTCCGCGTTTGCCCGGAGTACCCTACCTTGGCCCGTGTCGAAGAGAATGCGCCGGTGGTCCGCTTCGATTAGCACCGAGAACCCGAGCTCGGCAAGGAGATCCGGGGCGGCTACCGAGTTGTCCGCTAAAACGGTGACGCGCAACCGCTGGATCATCCGGGCACCCAAAGCCCTTCGGCCGCCAGCGGCGGTTCGGATTCGATCGCGACAAGTGTTTTGCGACGACTCATCTGGGATTCTCTTTCTCTGGAGGGCCGCTTGCAATGTGGCCGAGCTGCCTCAGCTTCTGGTAATAGCTTTCAAGTTCGAGTTGGCCGGAATTGAAAGTCGCGACAACTCTGCCGCGTTCGAGCGCGACGGCATAGGGGGGGTCGGTGAAGGCGAAGGTCTTCCGGAGAGCAGCGGCATCCGGGGAGATGCCGGCGTGGAGTCCCGTGTCCTGGAGGAATGCCTGAGCGAAGCGCTGCTCCGCCGTTGCGAGGGCTACGACATGCGTGGCACCCCAGTTCTGGCTCGACATCTTCTGAGCTACCGCGTAGCAGTGCATACACTCGGGGTCGAAGAAATACAGAAGGACGCGGCCCTGTCGCAATGCCAAAGGCCGGCCGTCGACGAGCGCGGTTTCCGGAACGCCGGCACCGCCGCGCTGCACGGAGGAGAGGCCATACGAACAGGCGGCGGCGAGGCCGACCAGTAGGAGAATCAGCGTGGCCTGACGCAGTCCTTGGGCCCTTCGCGACCACCAGCCTGCAACCAGGGCGAGGACCAGCATGACTGCATCGCCCACGAAGAAGGCAGGGCCAACGACCCGTTCGACCCAGGGGAAGCAGCTGCAGTCTTCACCGAGAAGGCGGTCATAGAAGACGGCGAAATAGATCATGAACGCGAAGAGCATGGCAGCCGCCAGCCAGGCTCCCCAGCGCCGGTAACGCGGAACGAGCAACAACACGCCGGTGAGGGTTTCGGCGACAGCCGCAGCGATGGCGATCGGCAGGCTCAGAGAAACGGGCATGAGCAACTGGACCACTCGCTCAGCCGTTCCACTCAAGTCCGTCATCTTCCAGATGACTGACGCGAGAAATGCCAGGCTCAGAAATGCGGCAGCGACAGCACTACTGGTCGCTTTGAATCGCGACCGGATGTTAACGGATTCCGCCGTCGCCCCAACATCCTGGACTGTGCTCATGGTCCGCCGACCGGATCCTTTCTGCTTCCGCCGTCCGGCACTTGACCGTTGGCTAGGAGTAAGAGTAGTATAAGTGTTACTTGCACCTATCAGTATCGCACAATGGAGCCGGCATGCACGATCGGGCTCGGGCGGGATAGGCTTCGGGAAGAGAGGTTCTGCCGCCCATCCGCTTTCAGAAGTGCCTGGACGGCGTGCTTGTCACTGGCGCGAACGCGGCCGCCGAGCGGGGAGAAGACCTGATGAATTCCAGAACGAAATCGATTCTGATTTGCTGCCTCGCATTTGCGCTCCCGACCGTGCCGACGATCGCACAGCAACCGGCCGGGCCGCCGAACGAGCGAAAGGCCAGTCCCACGCTCGAAGTGCAAACCGCAGATGGGAAGGCTTTGAAGGTCCACCAGATGCACGGAGGCGTGGTCCTTCTTGACTTCATGACGACCGTCTGTCCGACCTGCAAATTGGCGTCCGCCGGCATACAGAGGCTGTATCAAGAACTTGGCCCAAAAGGATTTCACCCGATCGCCATCGCTCTCAACGTGGAATCGGCGGCGCCCTTGAAGGACTATATGCGTGAGCACGGCCTGACTTTCCCGTTCGGTACGGTGCCGCGAGGCGTTGTGGCCACCTTTCTCTCTCATCCGGCAGACAGACCGATGTACGTTCCGACGATTGTGCTACTCGACCGCCGTGGCCGAACCTGTTTTGTCGAGGTGGGTTGGACCGGCGAAGAGGCCTTGCGGAATCGGATTCTGAAATTGCTGGCCGAGTAAATCGGGAGATCCCGTGATACCGGAGGCGTCGCAGATTTTCAGATATGAGTTGAAGATCCTCTGATGCCCACCGGGCACACCGGCAGGCCGAGCGCGCTGTGCCAGGTCGCGAGCAGGCGGGCGGGAGAAGTCGAGTGGTTGCGAGGATCACACAAGAGCTAACTGCTCTTCGGTGGGCTCGGCTCAACAGTACCAGGGCTCGGTGAGGTAGGGGATCGTGGCGCGGGCAGCCAGAGGAAGGTCGGGGAATTCGCCGGCGCCGGCTGCGTCCCAGATGCGGCGGAAGATTTCGGCGCGGGCGAGGCGCCGCTGTTCGCCGCGGCGGATGATGCCCTGAATTTGCCGGCAAAGCGCATCCATTGCGGGGTCCGGGTTCTCCCAGGGGTAGACCAAGGCGCGTGGGTCGTAGGGCTGAATCAGGGCGCGCACTTCGGAGAGTTCCAGGAGCAGCGAGCCTTCGGGAATCAGCAGGCGGATGGCGAGTTGAATCGGCGCCACGTGGTGGAGGAGATCGAGCGCGGCGATCCGGCGCAGAAAATCGACGTAGCTTGCGCGAGTGGTCCACGGGGTGAAGGGGATGAACGTCGGGGAGAGCGGGAGGCCGGCGGCGCGGGCGAGGGAGAGCGCTTCTTCAAAGCCGGCGCACGTGTGTCCCTTGGCGAACTTTTCGAGAATCGAGTCGTCGAGCGATTCGACCGCGGTGGTTACGAAAGCGCAGCCGGTGGCTTTGAGGGCGGGCAGCAGATCGCGGCGATTGAGCAGGTGCTCCACCTTGATGGTGACGTCGTAGCTGAGCACGGGCCATTCGGCGTGCAGCGCGTCGACGATGCGCATGGCGTGCGACGGCCCGTTGAAGAAATCGGGGTCGCCGAATGTGATGTGCTGGGCGCCGGCGGCGACCTGGCGGCGGATGTCCTCGAGCACCACGTCGCGCTGCACCACACGGAAAACGCCCTGATAGACAGGAACCACGGGGCAGTGCCGGCACAGGTGCTTGCAGCCGCGGGAGGCTTCGGTGTAGCCGGCGCACCGCGTCTCGCCTCCGGCGACCAGGCGGGCATAGGCGCCGAGCGGCGGAAGACCTTCGCGGTCCGGGGTGAGGAATTGCAACCGTTCCAGGTTGATCTCGGGCGGCGGGTTGGCCGGCTTTCCATCCAGACGGTCCGCGAGTTCGACCAGGCCCGGTTCAAACTCGCCGCCGACGATGCTGTTCACTCCGGCGCGCCGCAGCATGCACTCGTTCAGGGGGGCATAGAGCCCGTAGGCGCAGAGGCGGGCGCGCGGGTTGGCGACGCGGACACGGTCAAGCAGGCGTAGGAAAAGCCGCGTGGCGGTGTGCATGGGCAGATAGAATGCGATCATGTCCGCCATGCCGATGGCGGTCCACGGCATGGGGCTGCACGAGACGTCGGCGGCGGTGACGTCGTGGCCGGCGGCGCGCAGCCACGCGGCGGGAGACGCGAGGCCGAAGGGCTGGCGTCCCAATTCGTACGTAGAGATGAGGACAACCCTCATCCTTCCATTATGGGGGCGTCTGGTAGGATAAAGATAACTCCTCCATGTACGCGGCACCGACTATTTCCGAAGAGATTCTGGAGCTCAAAAAGCAGCGCAAGGCGATTCTGCTGGCGCACCACTACCAGGAGGCCGAGATTCAGGCGCTGGCGGATGTGATCGGCGACAGTCTGGAACTGGCGCGGAAGGCGCGGGAATTCTCGGGCGACGTGATCGCGTTCTGCGGCGTCTGGTTCATGGCCGAGACCGCCAAGGCGCTCAATCCGGACCGGATCGTGGTAGTGCCGGACAAGAACGCGAGTTGCAGCCTGGTGGAGAGCTGCCCGGTGGAGCCGATCCGCGAGTTCAAGCGCACGCATCCGGATTACGCGGTGGTGAGCTACATCAACACCTCGATTGAAGTGAAGGCGGAAAGCGACATCGTGTGCACGTCGCGCAACGCGGTGAAGATCGTGAACTCGATTCCGCCCGAGAGACCGATTCTGTTCCTGCCGGACGTGAACCTGGGCAACTACGTGCAACGGGAGTCGGGCCGCGAGAACATGAAGATCTGGCAGGGGGCCTGCATCGTGCATGCCACCTTCCCCGCGCGCCGTGTGGCGGAGGCGATGGCCCTGCATCCGAATGCGGAAGTGGTGGCGCATCCGGAATGCCCGGAGTCCGTGCTGGCGATGGCGGACTTCATCGGATCGACGTCGGCCATCATCGAGCACTGCGGCAAGTCGCCGGCGCAGGAGTTCATCGTGATGACGGAGAGCGGGGTCAACTACTCGCTGACCCGCGTGGCGCCGGGTAAGAAATTCTATTACGTGGCCAACGAGAACTGCAATTGCAGCGAATGCCCGTACATGAAACTCAACACGCTCGAGAAGCTGCGCGACTGCCTGCTGAGCCTGGAGCCGCGGGTGGAGCTGGATGCGGAGCTGATGCGGCGCGCGGTGGTGCCCATCGAGCGCATGCTGGCTGTTAAGTAAATGGCGCTGTCACCTCTCATCGATTCCTTCGGACGGGTGCACGACAACCTGCGGATCAGCGTCACGGACCGTTGCAACATCCGCTGCTTTTACTGCATGCCGGAGACTGGCGTGAAGTTCGCGAGCCGGCGCGAGATTTTGGATTTTGAGGAGATCGAGCGATTCGCGCGGGTGGCGGTGACGCTGGGGATCAACAAGCTGCGGCTGACGGGCGGCGAACCTCTGCTGCGGCGGGATTTGCCGGTGCTGGTCCGGCGGCTGGCCGCACTTCCCGGGATCAACGACCTGGCGCTGACCACCAATGGAGTGCTGCTGGCGGAACTCGCCCGGCCACTCTACGAAGCCGGCTTGCGGCGCATTAACGTGCATCTGGACACGCTGGACCGCGACCGTTTCTTCACGATTACGCGGCGGGACGATCTGCCGAAAGTGCTGGCGGGCATCGACGAGGCGCGCCGGCTGGGCTACAAGGTGAAGCTGAACGCGGTGGCGGTGAAGAACCTGGTGGAGCCGGACATTGCCCCGCTGGCACGCTATGCGCGGGAGAACGGCTTCGAAGTTCGCTACATCGAATTCATGCCGCTGGATGCGCAGAACCTGTGGGACCGGAGCAAGGTTCTGCTGGCGGACCAGATGATCGAGATTTTGACGCGTGAGGTGGGGCCGCTCGAAGCGGTGCCGGACCCGGACCCGCGGGCGCCGGCCGCCGAATACGCGTTTGCCGACGGCGTCGGCCGGGTAGGATTCATCGCCTCGGTGAGCCGGCCCTTCTGTTTGAACTGCAACCGGGTCAGGCTGACGGCGGACGGCAAGCTGCGCTACTGCCTGTTCGCGGTGGAAGAAGACGACGTGAAGGCGCTGATGAGGTCCGGGGCGAGCGACGAACAGATCGCGGCATTGGTGAGGCGGAACATCGCGGGGAAATGGGCGGGGCACGAAATCAACAGCCAGAAGTTCGTGGCGCCGCCACGGCCGATGTACTCGATCGGCGGTTGATTCCGCACGCTGGCCATCCAGTTGCACTCTGACGGCAACGGTATGTTTTCTTCCGATCCGCTGGATTCGGCGCGGGAGGCGGGGCTCCGCTACGTCAGCGGCGCGGGACCGTGCATCCGAAGGATACGCTGCGGCAAGTCGTTCCGCTATCTGGGCACCGATGGTAAGCCGCTCAAGGACACCAGGCACCTGGAGCGCATTAAGTCCCTGGTTATCCCGCCGGCGTGGGAGCGGGTCTGGATCTGCCCTTCTCCGCACGGCCATTTGCAGGCGGTTGGGTGGGACGCGAAGGGCCGGAAACAATACCGGTATCATCCGCAGTATCGCGCCACGCGCGACCAGGCCAAATTCAGCCGCATGATCGCGTTCGGCACGGTACTGGCGGTGATCCGGCAGCGCGTGCGTCAGGATCTGGAGCGGCGCGGGCTGACGAAGGAAAAAGTGCTGGCGGCAGTGGTGAGGCTGCTCGAGACCACCTACATCCGCGTGGGCAACGACGAGTACGCGCGGGAAAACGAATCCTTCGGACTGACCACCATGCGCGGACGGCACGTGCGCATCGAAGGCGCCCGCCTGCTGTTCCATTTCCGGGGCAAGAGCGGGAAGGACCACACGGTGGAACTGACCGATCGGCGCCTGGCGAACATCGTAAAGCAGTGCCAGGAACTGCCCGGCTACGAACTGTTCCAGTACGTCAACGGGGCGGGCGAGGTTTGCCGCGTGGACTCTTCGGATGTGAACCAATACATCCGAAGCCTGTGCGGCCAGGACTTCACAGCCAAGGATTTCCGCACCTGGGCGGGCACGCTGCTGGCGGCGCGGGAACTGTTCGAGGCCGGTCCGTCCGGCAATGAAACGGAGAGCAAGCGCGTCATCGTGGCGGCAGTAAAAAGCGTGGCCAAGAGGCTGGGCAACCGTCCGGCCACGTGCCGCAAATACTACATCCACCCGGCGATCCTCGATGCCTATTCCGAAGGCACGCTCTTCCCGGCGATGACCGAGGGAGAAGCCCAGAACGCGGCATACAAGGGGCTCGGCTTGCGGCCCGAGGAATATTCGGTGATGGTGTTGATTGCCGAATACCAGCAAAAGCTGGCGGGCGACGCGCGGGCACTGCGGAAGGCGGGATAGTTCGGGCCGCGCGACGTCCAGGGTTGTGACAGCGCCGCCCGAGCGTGCAGGAACTGTTGAGGACGTTCGGGTGTCTATGAGGCTTATGGACGAGCAGGAGGCTTCTTTTCGGTTCCTCGAACCAGGTCAATTACGTGACGACGGCATAATTCTGCAATTGGCAGCGACTCGGGAAGCAGATCCTGCAAAGGGCTGGGTCCCGTATTATGTATTCCACATTTTAAGCGCGAATACTCTGGGCAGGGCGGGCGAGATCCATCTTCGAGTCGGCGATACCCGGCACATGCGTTTGTACGGCGGCCACGTTGCGTATGGAATCAGGACTGAGTACAGGGGCAACCATTTCGCCGCACGCGCACTCCGACTTCTGATGCCGCTCGCCCGCCGACACGGGTTATCTGAAGTGTGGATTACATGCAATCCCCAAAACGTCGCGTCCCGGCGGACCTGTGAACTCGCGGGGGCAGAACTGATAGAGATTGTCGACCTACCACCGCACGTGGACATGTGCCAGGAAGGAGAGCGGCAGAAGTGCAGGTACCGACTGGATTTGGGAAACGTCGTATAGGCCACCTGCCATCAGCCCGGTCGGGAGAATTGCCGAAGACGTAACGGTGGATCGATTTGTGAGCGCGCAGTCCGCACCGACCGCTTCTTTAGTCTGGTCCGTCGTCCAGAACCTCGCGGACTTTCGACAGCAGCGCATCCGGGGTGAAGGGCTTATGCAGGAAGGCGCGCGGGACTTCGCCGCCGCTGGCTGCAATGGCGTTGTCGCGGTAACCGGACATGTAGAGGATCTTGAGGCCGGGCGTGCGCTCGGCGAGGTTTCGACCCAACTCGAAACCGGTCATCTGCGGCATCACCACGTCGGTGAGCACCATGTCGATTTTGTGCGCGTTCTTTTCGTAGGCGGAGAGGGCGGCGCTGCCGTTGGCGGCCTCCAGAACGTCGTAGCCGTTGGATTTGAGGATGGCGAAAACGAGCTTGCGTACGCCTTCTTCGTCGTCCACCAGCAGAATGGTTTCCGACCCCCGAGCGGTACGCCCGAGAACGGCTTCGGCGGCGGCTTCGGTGACGCGCGGCAGGTAGATTTCGAAGATGGTGCCGCAGCCGGGCTGGCTGTACACCGTGACCTGGCCGTCCGCCTGTTTGATGGCCCCGTACACGGTGGCGAGGCCGAGGCCGCTTCCCTTCCCGGGCGCCTTGGTGGTGAAGAACGGTTCGAACAGGCGGGACCGGGTTTCCGGATCCATGCCGACGCCTGTGTCGCTGACGGCCAGCATGACGTAAGCGCCGGGCTTGATGCCGACATTCTTGCTGCTGGGCTCTTCGAGATCGACGTTGGCGGTCTCGATGACGAGCTTGCCTCCCTGCGGCATGGCGTCGCGCGAGTTGCTGGCCAGATTGACGATGATCTGTTCGATTTGCGCGGGGTCGGCCTTCACGCGGCCGACGCCGGGAGTAGCCAGCATGATCAGCTCGGTGTTGTCGCCGAGCAGGCGGCGGAGCATGGGTTCCATGTTGACCACCACCGAATTCGGATCGATGACGCGCGGCTGGGCAGTGGTTCCGCGGCTGAAGGCGAGCAGGTGGCGGGTGAGGGCGGCGGCGCGTTCGGAAGCCCAGATAATCTCGTCCACGAATCGACGCGTCGGACTGGACGCCGGCGCGTCGGCGCGCAGCAGTTCGGCGTACCCCGTGATGACGGTCAGGACGTTGTTGAAGTCGCCCGCCACCCCGCCGGCCAAGCGGCCCACGGCGTCCATCTTCTGTGCGTGCGTGGCCTGCTCTTCGAGCTGGCGGCGCTTGCTGATGTCGCGGAACACCAGGATGGCGCCGCGAACCTCGCCTGAAGAATCGCGAACGGGGGAGGCGCTCTGCTCGACGGAGAATTCGGCGCCGCTGCGGGAAACCAGCGCCGCGGGATCCTGGAGCGCCGTCACCACGCGGTCGCGCAGCGCGCGGGCGAGCGGGTTTTCGGCGGGCTCCCGCGTCTTCTCATCCACGAAGCGGAGCACTTCGGACACCGGCTTGCCGCGGGCCTCAACGGCGGGCCAGCCGGTCAGGTTTTCCGCCACCGGATTCAGGAAGGTGACCCGGCCGTCGCGGTCCGTGGCAACCACGGCGTCCCCGATGCTGGCGATGGTGGAGGAAAAGAGGCGGCGGCTTTCGCGCCAGCTCGCGGTCACCCAGGTGATCAGCGCGGAGAAGACGACGAAACCGGAAATGCGGAGCAGCACAGGCCAGGAAGGAGTGGGAGCGCTGGTATCCGGACGGAGGAAGAAGAAAAGAATGGCCACGGCCGAAGCGCCGGTCGCCGACAGGCCGCCGGTACGGCCGTAGAACCAGGCGCTGATCCAGACTGCCGCAATAAACAGGACAAAAATATCCGGTTCGAGGAATGGGCGCAATAAGAGCGTCGAGAGAATGGCGACGGCAGTGAGCGCAAGCGCAAAGACACTGCTGTGCACCGGCGAAATATTGATTTGGCCCATCGGGGGTCCGGCTTCAGGATACTACACGAGTTCCGGCGTTTCGGGTGTACATTCATACAACGACGGCTCGCCGGCGGGCCTGGTTTTCCAGCGGCGGTGAATCCAGAGCCACTGGTCGGGGTAATCACGGATTACCCTTTCGAGACACGACTGGAGCGCTTGCGTATCGGCGGCGGGATCGCCCGTGACCGGAAGCGGCGGATAGAAGCGGAGCACGTACCGTCGCTCTTCTTCGAGCCACAACGCGAAACCGGGAATGACGGCGGCGCCGCTGCGGGCGGCCAGTTTCGCGAAGCCGGTGCCGGCACACGCGCGCATGCCGAAAAAATCGACAAAGGCGCCGTTCTCGGGCGCGGCGTTCTGGTCCACCAGGACGCCGACGGCCTGGTTGGCGGCGAGGGCTTTGAGGATGGAGCGGGCGAAGTCTTTTTTGAGGATGACACGGTTGCCGGAGAGGGCGCGGCGCCGCTCCACCAGCGCGTCGATCCAGGGATTGTCGAGCGGCCGCGCAATCACGTTCATCGGCGAAGCGAAAAAGGCGTGGGCAAAGGCGCTCAACTCCCAATTGCCGAGATGGGCGGTGGCGAAGAGCACGCCGCGTCCGCGCCGGAGGGCCTCTTCGAAGTGCTCTCCGCCTTCGAGCCGGATCCAGCGTGAAAGACTGTCACGGCGAATGCGCGGGAAGCGTGCGAAGACCACCAGCAGCCGCCCGATGGAGCAGAAAACGCCGTCGACGATTCGCCGCCGCTCCGGATCGGTCAACTGCGGCATGGCCAGCGAGAGATTGCGCAACGCGACGCGGCGCAGCCGGGGGACGGCAAGGTCGAGCAGCGAAGCGTAGCGGGAGCCGAGCCAAAACGCGATCGGGGACGGAGAATATTCGAGGGACTTGACGGCCACGAGCGCCACGCAGTATTCCAGGCCGTTGCGGATCGCCGAGCGCCGTCGCATCAACCCGAATTGTAACTTGCCCGCGACCCTTGCAAGTGCCCTGCCGCCCGCCATGGACTATGATGGCTTCCATGAAAGCGGCGATTCTGTTCCTGCTGCCGGTGGCGGCGGCGCTGGCTCAGACGTGGTGCGTACCGGAGAAGCCGACGACGGAAGGCGTGCAGGCGGCCATCGACGCGTGCTCGGGAAAGGGCGGGGGTGTCGCCTACCTGCCGCCCGGCGAGTACGTCACCGGACCGCTCTGGCTCAAGGACAATGTAGAACTGCGGCTGGAGGCCGGGGCCAGGATTGCGCTGAGCCGGAATCCCGCCGATTGGCCGTCCGGCGTGCCCGCGCTGATCAATGCGATGGGCGCGCGTAACATCGCCATCACCGGCCGCGGCACCATCGACGGCCAGGCGCAATACGAGTACGTGGACGCGCGCGGAATCGACGGCGAGATCCGCGAAGAGATGGAGATCGCGCGAAGGGCCGGCGTCGAGATGAAAAGGTATTACCGCACCGGCGTGCAGAAGTACAACGTAGTGTTGCGGGATTCCGAGGAGATCCGCATCGAGGATGTTCGTCTGGTGAACGCGCCGCTGTGGACGGTGCGGCTGCAGGATTGCGACCGGGTATGGATTCGCGGCGTTTCTATTTATTCCGATCTCGAGAAAGGCGTGAACGCGGACGGGATCGACATCGTCTCCACATCCAACGTCTCCATTTCGGACTCCACCATCGTCACGGCCGACGACGCGATTGTCCTGAAGACGCAGGCGTGGCGGCCGGGGGGCGCCGGCGCGAACCCGCGTCCGGTGAAGCCGACCGAGAACATCACCGTCACCAACTGCATACTGACCTCGTCGTCCACGGCCATGATGATCGGCACGGAGACGAATGCCGACATCCGGCATGTGGTGTTCTCGAACATCGTGGTGCGTAATTCCAACAAGGTGTTCGGCATCAACGTGCAGGACGGCGCCACGGTGAGCGACATCCGTTTTCAGAACGTCACATTCGAGCTGAACCGCCGCCATTGGAACTGGTGGGGCAGCGCGGAGGTGTTCAAGTTCGTGTTGAAGAGGCGATCACCGGGGTCGGCGCTGGGCCGCATCCAAAACGTGACGATCGACGGTGCCGGCGGCACGGCGCGCGGTACATCCCTGATCTCCGGGCAGGCGGATAGACCGCTCGAGAACATCACGATCCGGGGACTGCGCGTCAAGATGCTACCGGAGAACCGTCCCGACAAGCGCGCCACGCACGGCATGGCGATCGAACGCGTGAACGGCCTGGTGCTGCGCGACATCGACATAAGCTGGGACGAGTCGGCTCCGGAGCCGGCATGGGGCAGCGCGCTGGTGCTGCGCGATGTCGAGGGCCTGCAAATGGACGGGTTCCGCGGCAGCGCGGGCGCCCGGGCCGCCGGGGTTCCCGCGGTTGTGAAGGAAAGGGTTCGGGAAGCGCCGCTGTAGCGGCGCGGTTCGCGAAAAGGGAGGAACGATGAAATACCTGCTCTTGACGCTATTGTTTACGGCGGCCGGGGCGCCTCTGCTTGCCCAGGGCGCACCGCCGCAACCCTCCGGAGACCAGCCCTACACGATGGAGTATTACTACAAAGTCCAATGGGGCCATCAGCAGGAGTTCCTGCAACTGTTCCTCAAGAACCACTACCCGCTGCTTCAGAAGAATGTCGAAAGCGGCCGCATGGTTTCGGTAAAGATCGAGCAGCCCGCCAATCACACCACCGAGGACGGCCGTTGGGACTTCCGGGTCACGATCCGGTTCAAGAACTCCACGGTTGCCACCACGTCCAATCCGGACGAACAGCGGCTGATCCGCGAACTCTGGCCGGACCGGGATAATTTCGAGCGCGAGGAGCAGCGGCGCTTCGAGATCCTGCTCGCGCACTGGGACCTCCCGGTCACCGACATCACTCCGGCAAAGAAATAGCGCCTGCCCCGCGGGCAGGAATTGCGAAACTCCGCGCGACGCCTATGCGTGCCTGGTGCGGTGCGGGCGGTACACGATCAGCCCGCCGATGCCCCAAACCATCAGGGCGATGAAGACACCGCCGAACAACATGTCGAAGGTCACGGTTTTCAGTTCGGGCGGTGTGGGGATAAAGCCGAGCAGCAATCCGGAAGCGATCGCAAGCAAGTGCCAGTACCATGCCTGGGAATGGAACCGGAAGAGCAGAATCACGGGAAGGCCGATGGCCAACGCGTAAATGAGGATAGCCAAAGGGTTCATGCCAGCCTCCTTCCGACTGTATTGTAGGACGAAATAGCGCCCGGGGGAATCGGATAAACGGGGTAGGAGGGCCGAATCCCCGATTGCGCGTCAGTTCGCGTACCAGACCGGGAATTGAATGGTGTAGTAGCGGTAGCGATAGTCCGGCATGAGGATGCGGGCGAGCATGCGGATGGGCGTGCCGGGAGCGCAGTCGCGGGAGATGGTGGGGAGCGAATAGCGGGCGGAGGCTCCGGAACGGTCGAAGTAATCCCACAAGTCGGAGCCGCGCAGGGAGTCGTCGATGCAGGGATTGGCGCCGAACAGTTCGGCGGCCCGCAGCCATTCGCCGTCCGGAACGAGGATGGCGAAGGTTTCGCCAGGCGAGGCGTGGCCGTCGCCGTTGCCCGCTCCGAAGGCCTGCTGGGTGCGCTCGACGGCGTGCTGGTACACCTCGACGGAGGCACCGTCGGCAATGCGGAAAACCGGCGGCGGGGAAGCGGCGGGAAAGAGCGGCACGTCGAAAACGAACCGGGATGGTCCCACGCCGGTTACCAGGCGGAGCATGGTCTGGGCGGGATCGGACGGCACCGCAGTGACCGTCAGGTAACCGGATTCCCCGGTTGCCAGGGCGAACAGGCGCGAGGAGGCGGGTTCGACGCGGACGGCTTCGCCGGGGCTTTCCCAATTCACGTCGCCTGCAACGAAACGGCCCGAGCCTTTGTTCCAGAACCGCACCCTGAGTTTCACCGGCTGCCCTGCCGTGGCCCAGGGCTCCCCGACCAGATCGTAGCCCGATGCGGCGATGACCGGGACTTGCGGCGCGGCGATGCCCACTTCGTAAAGGTCGCCATCGAGGTCGAAGGTGAACCGTCCCCGCGCATCCGCCTTTTGGTTGGCGCGGCGCACGTTGCCGTCGCGGAGGCGGATGTAGGTGACGGTGCGGACGGCGCCCGGAGGCGCGATTCGGGGCGAGGTGATGGAAAGGCGCACCGAGGAGAGCACCGCGCCATCGGGAAGCCATTCGCGCACCGAGGAGCGGAAGCCGGCGGCACTGGCATTTTCGAGCAGCGTGAAGCCCGGCTGCTTACGGCTGGATACCACCTCCCACCCCCACACGGAGAAGTTCGGCCATGGATCGGAGTGCGTGAAGGTGGCGGGCGGCGGCGGGGTGAAGTGAAACGCGGTCATGTGGAAATCGAGAGTTTGAGGGAGGGCCGCGGCGTCGAGTGCGGCCGTTTGGTGGCCGGGGAGCGTGTAGCGCCAAATCGAATCGAGGCGCCGATGATAGAACGCGAGCGGACCGTAGGCCGACGCCACGAGGCGGGTGCGCACGCTTTCGAGGTCCGCGTAGGCATCGTCCTGGCGGTATTCCACGGAAAAATCGCGTGGTCCGGCGGACGCCTCGGTAGGGCCGTCGAAATTCGATGCGCTCGCGAACAGATCGGGAAACTTGGCGGCGAACAGCCATGCGGCGAAGCCGGCGCCGCCGAAACCGGTGACACCGCGGTGCTCGCGGCCGGCGGCGGTACGCAGGGTTCTATCCACGTGATCGATAAGTTCGGGAATGTAGAGCGGGTAGTCGCCGGTGGTTTCGACCGGACCGGCCTGGATCACGATCAGGTCGTGCGAAGCCACGTAGCTGGCGAATTCGGCTTCCCTTTCGGGGCTCGACTGCTCGTAGCCGGTGAGCCAATAAAGGACGGGGTAGCGCGTCTTCGATTCGGCATAAGCGGGCGGCAGGAGGATGCGGTAAGGGCGCGTGCCGCCCAGCACCTGGCTTTCCTGCGAGGCTTCCTGAAAAGCCGGTAGCGCGGCGGGAGCGGGCTGCTGCCACCACCATGCGGCGGCCCACGCAAAGAGGAATAGCACAATTGAGTACGTACCATTTCGCGGACCGAAACCGCAACGTCGGAGCCGCTGGTATAGTGAGGCGATGGACGTGGCAGTGGCGTCGGATCACGCGGGCTTCGCGCTCAAACAGAGGATTCTCGAAGAGTTGGACAAGTGGGGACACAAGGGCACCGATCTGGGCACCGGCTCCACCGACCCGGTCGACTATCCCGATTTCGCGAAGGCTTCGGCGGAAGCCGTGCTGTCGGGCAGGGCGCAGCGCGCGGTGCTGATTTGCGGCAGCGGCGCGGGCGCTTGCGTGGCGGCCAACAAGTTCAAAGGCATTCGCGCGGCCACCTGCCACGACAGCTTCTCGGCGCGGCAGTGCGTGGAAGACGACGACGTGAATGTCTTCTGCCTGGGCGCGCGCGTGGTGGGTGCGGAACTGGCGGTGGACCTGGTGCGCGATTACCTGAACGCGAGATTCTCGGGCGCGGAACGGCACCGCCGGCGCCTCGGCAAAGTCGCGGCATTCGAAGAAAAGTTCTGCGGCTAAAATCAGTTGCGGTTTCACGCGGGCGGGTGGGAAAAAGCGAGGCAGGATCGCCAGGGCGGCGCGAGACCGCCCCGGCAAGGCAGGAAAAACTCAGCCGACTTTCAGAATAATGATGACGAGCGTGTACAGCGCCAGCGACTCGATCAGCACCAGGCCCAGCAGCAGGGCGAACCGGATGGCAGCAGCGGCTCCCGGATTACGCGCCATCCCTTCGGCGGCGGAGGCGACGGCTTTGGCCTGTGCCAGACCGCAGAGTCCGGATGCGATCGCCATCGAGAAGCCTGCGCTGATCGGCACCCAGTGGCCGTTGGCGGTGGGATTGTCGGGTGTGCCCAGTGCCTGTGCGAACGACATCACGCTGCACAGCAGGAACAGGATGGTCAAATACAACAACTTCTTGCTCATGTACTCTCCTTGAAAAATCGCTCCCAGGAGGTGGTCCCCGTCATCCTCTTGCAGCCGGGCTCACACTGGAGGAGCGGCATAAAGCCGGTATTAATGTTCGTGCGCTACCGCGCCCGCCACATACATCATGGCCAGGAGCATGAAAATATACGCCTGAAGGAACGATACGAAAACGTGAAGCCCCATGAATACGGCGGGCACCAGGAAATAAGTCAGGCTCAGGAACACCAGCGTCACCTGCTCGCCGGCGTACATATTGGCGAAGAGGCGGATGGTGAGAGAGAGCGGCCGGGCCAGGTGGCTGATCAGTTCGATGGGAACCATCAGCGGCGCGAGCAGGGGCATGGGTCCGGCGAAATGAGCGAGGTACTTGCCCACCCCGTTCGCCTGAAAACCCACCAGGTTGTAATAGAAGAACGTCGCCACGGCGAGGCCGAGCGGAACCGAGGCCACCATGGTCGGGGACTCGAAGCCCGGCACGATGCCGATCAGATTGGCGAACAGGATAAAGATAAAAAGAGTTCCGAAAAAGGCGATGTACTGCCGGCCGTTGTGTCCGATCTGCTCGTCCGCCTGTCCCTGGAGGAACTCGTAAACCAGTTCGAAGGTATGCTGCAATTTGCCCGGCGCATTCACCGAGAGGCGCGGCCGCAGGAAGGCGAAAAGCACAACGACGATCAGGGCGACGATCAACTCCATGACGATGAAGTTGGCCCAGGGACGCGGTTCGGCGTGCATCCCGACCAAGCCGAGCGCCGCGTTTCCGAGGCCCGCCAGGTAATCGTTGAAAATCTTTGTGATCCAAAGTTCAGATTCGTGCATATAGCAGTTGGAACAGGATTTCGACGATCACCGCGGCCACCGAAACGAACAGACCGGCCAGTGTGGCCACCATGCTGATCGGAGAAAACATCAATATAACATAGGCTCCACCGCCGAGTAGGGCATAGCGGAGGGCTGCGATCACGACCACGCGCCGCCTCCGTGGACGGACGCCCGCCAGAGTGTCCACCAGATTTTTGAGAAACCGGAAATTTAACCAGGAGGCGGCGGCGCCTAAGGCGAATCCGGCGCCCCAGGTCCAGCCCTTCCAAACAAATGCGACGACGATTCCGCCCACTCCCAGGGCGAATATCGCTTTGCCGATACGCGCCAGCGCTAGTTCGGCAAACCTCTCGTCAGGATCCGTCATCGCGGGTGTCCCGCAGCAACTGGCGGATCAGTTGCACGAAGCCGGCGGCGATTCCGAGCAGCAGGAAGACGATATACCAGAAATGGGTGCCGAAAGCCTTATCCAGCAGGTACCCGATGGCGTAGCCGATAAACGTTGCCAGAGGCAGCATAAAGGCGAGGGTGGTGTACTCCCCCACCATCTTCCCGATGGGCTTCTTAGGCATCGGGAGGACTGCTTTCCGCCGCCTCGCGGACCAGCAGGCCCATCTTGGGATGCGAGGGCTCCATCGCCGGACGGATGTCGAACTCCTCCAGCGCCTCGGTGGTGGTCGGCCCGATGGAGCAGACCCGGCAGCGGCGCAGTCCCGCGAGCGCCGCCTCTTCGATTCCCTCTTCCCGCGCGGCCGCGGCCAGATTGGCAATCTGCACGGCGGTGGTGAACAGCGCCGAGTCGAACTCGCCCGCGGCCAAGCGGCGCGCGGCTTCGCGCAGCGGGCCTGAATCCTCGGGAAGGCCATAGCGATAGATGCGCACGGCGGTCACTTCCGCTCCGCGCGCCCGCAGCGCTTCCAGCAGTTCGGGATTGGGGCGGCCATACTCCTGCACCGCGATGCGGCGCTCCGAGCGACCTTCGGTGGCGGCCAGCAATTCGCGCCAGGTGTTGGGCTCGGGCGCCACGACGGCGGGAGCAAGCCCCATTTCGCGGAGGGCGGCGACAGGTTTCGGACCCCGCGCCACCACCGTCACCGTGCGCAGCGCATTGGCGAAAGCGTTTTCCGGGAAGCGCGAGGCCAGCAGCCGGTTCAACTGGCGCGTGCCGACGCCGGTCATCAGCACGACCATATCGAAGCCGCCGTCGAACAGGCGCTGCGCGAAGTCGAAAACCGCTTCGTTTTCGGCGAGCGGAACTTCGCGCAGGGAGGCGGCGACGAACGGATCGCCGCCCTGCCTGCGGATCAACTCGGCCATTTCCGCCGAGCGCCGGCTCTCGAGAGCGAGCACTCTCCTTCCGGCGAACCCCATGGCTACTGTGCCGCCTCCAGTTCGGAGAGCGCGGTCCGTTCCTTTTCGATGTAGGGCACGCCTTTTTCCATCCAGTCGGGCGCGGGCACGCCTTTCAGGAAGTGATCGAAATATTGCTGGAGCCGGATGGTGTAATCCTTCTGGTTCGGCCGCTTGCGCAGGCCGTGCGGCTCGCCGTTGTACACGAACAGGTAGACCTCTTTGCCCAGACGGCGCAGCGCAAGGTAATACTCGATGCCCTGATACCACGGCACGGCGTCGTCGCCGTCGTTGTGCAGCAGCAGCACGGGAGTCTGCACGCGGTCCGCCCAGAAGATCGGCGAGTTCTCGATGAAGCGCGTGGGGTATTGCCAGATGGAGCCGCCGATGCGGCTTTGCGTGCGCTCGTACTGGAACTGCCGCGGCAGGCCGGTGCCCCAGCGGATGCCGTCGTACGCGCTGATCATGTTGGAGACGGGGGCGCCCGCGGCGACCGCGCGGAAGCGTTTGGTCTGCGTCACCATATACGCGATCTGGTATCCGCCCCAGCTATGACCCTGAATGCCGATGGCATTTTCGTCCACGATGCCTTTATCCACCACCGCCTGAATCGCCGGGAGCACGCATTTGAGCGCGCTCTGTCCCGGGTACCCGGTGGTATATACGATGTCCGGCGTGAGCACGAGGTAGCCGTTGCTGACGTAGTAGCTGATGTTGATCGAGTGCGACGGAGCGGGCGGAACGTAGCGGTTCACGCGATCCGTCAATTTCTCGTAGATGTAGACCATCAGCGGGTATTTCTTCTTGGGATCGAAGTTCTCGGGCTTGTAGAACGCGGCCGTCAGGGCGACGCCGTCGGCGTTCTTGTAGGGCAGCACTTCCGACGCGCCCCAGTTGATCTGCGCCTGCTGCGGATTGGCGGAGCTGACCTTGCGCATTTCCTTGAAGCTCGAGTCGGTAACCAGGAGGTCGGGAAACTCGGAGAACGTCTGGCCGGTGAGCAGGTAGACGTCGGCGTCCTTGGCTTTGACGGGCGCCGAAAAATACTTGTGGCCCATGGCAAGCTGCCGCGGTTCGGAGCCGTCGAGGGCCAGACGGAAAAAGCCGGTGTCCCAGGTCTTCAGGTTCTCGGCCTGAAGCAGCAGCGGGTGCGAGGTATCGATCCAGCGGTCGCGCGTATCGGTCTCGGTGCGGACGTAGCGCAGGCGCAGATCGTTCTTGCGGCCGTAACCGGAGGTCAGGTTCTTCGCTCCGGAACCGTCCGGCGCGATCTGCCAGATATCGTACTTGTCGTAGAGCAGGACGCTCTTGCCATCCTTGCTCCATCCGGCGGAGCCATACGATCCGGGCGTGCTCGGCGTGTCCGTTTCCTCGTTCCAGAATTTCGACTGCAGAGACGCTGTCAGGTTGGCTACCTTCCCGTCGGGCACCGAAGTAGTGCTCCAGTCTTTGCCGTCGAAGGACAGCAGGTACTGGCCGGAAGGCGACCAGCTCAACGATCCGCGCTGTTTCTTGGCGAGCAACTTGCGCTGCCCGGTGGCGGCGTCGATCAGGTAGGCGTCGGAGTAGCGCTCGTCGTAATCGGCGAGCGCCCGATACTCGCGGTCGTCGCTGCCCAGCACCCATTGGGCGCTCTCCGACGGCGTGACGTCGCTAAGCACGGAGTCGGCCAGTTGCACGATCTTGCGTCCGGCCATGTGGAACACCGCCGTGTAAGTGCGATTGCGGTCGCGTGCGGCGCGCACCTTCTGGATGGGCTGGATGTAGTCGTCTTTGTAAGACCAGAGGTCCACCGAGGCCTTGTCCTCGGCGTTGGCGTCCGCGTCCTCCTTCTTTTCGGGCGGAGGCGGCGCGCAGGCCAGATAAAGCAGCGAGCCGTCTTTCGAAAAGTTCAGCGTGCCGTTGTCGCTCACCACGAAATCCTTGCGGAAGCCGGGCGTCGCCTCGGAGACGAGTTCGCTGGCGGTGGCGGTCTTGCGGTCCCAACCGTAAATTTTCCACTTCGGCTGCTTCGCCGCGGAGTCGTCGCGATCGCTCAGGAATGCAAGCTGTGTTTGGCCCTCATCCCAGGTGAGTTTGGAATACTTGCCCTTGCCGGAGAGCAGGGTGGCGGGCGCATCGGCGGAACCCGGTGCAACGGCGTACACGCCGTTCCTGGCGGTGTCACGGGCCGAGACTGCGAAGACCAGTTGCTTGCCGTCGTCGGGGAATGCGAACTCCCCCACGTCCGGGAAGGGGCGCTCCGAGCCGTCGGCCAGGCTGCGGAGCACCATTTCCGTTCCGAACTCGGGGCGCGCGCCGCGGCCAGCGGCGGTTCCGCCGCGTCCGCCGCGGCCTCCGGCCTGCTGGTCGGAGTCGTCGCCCTGTTTGCGCTCGGCTTCGGGAACGGGCGCGGTGGCGGGACGGGCTTCCGGGGCCGCTTTGAGGTACGCGAGATAGCCCGCGGCCTCTTCCGGCATGTCAAAGCGCCGCACACGATCGATGTGGGTCGCCGTCCCTGAAGCCAGGTCCAGAATCACCATCGCGTCCTTCGGCGCCTGGTCGCCGGTTCGCTTTTCCTTGCGGGCTTTCTCCGTTTCCGCCTTGCTCGGAAAGACGGAAAAGACAACCGTCTTGCTGTCGGAAGAGAAGGTGAGGGTCACGCCGCGGGGCTGCGGCGGCGGACCTTCCTCCGAGGCTGCAGCGGGCGCCGCCACAGGGCGCGCGCCGGCCGGTTCGCGTTGTTCTTTTCCGGTGACCAGATTGCGTACGATCACCTCGCCGTCGCCTTCCTGAGGGAACAGGCCGTAGGCCAGGTACTTGCCATCCGCGGAAAGGCGTTGTCCCACGATCGATTTCCAGCCATCGTAATCGCGGTGATTCAGGGACCTTTTGCCGGTTTGCGCAAAGGCGATGGAGAAGAGCGTGGCCGCCAGGAGCAGCCGGATAGGGATCGAGCGCGAGAATCGGGCGTTCCGCATATTGGATCTGATTGTAGCGCCCTGAAGGACGACGGCGGGCGGGCTCCCCGGCGGAACACAGCGGTTCCGCCCAATGTCTGGAGGTGGAGACGGTATGCCTGAAGCCTACCAGTTGGTGATCGAACCGTCCGGCCGGAAGTAGGTCTGTGCGCGGCTGGTAAGGAACTGCGTGAACTCGCCCACCTGTCTAAGCTGTGTCATGTCCAATTCCACGCCCAGCCCGGGCCGGTCGTTCGGGTACAACTTGCCGTCCTTGTAGGAGTCGAGCCCGGTCTTGAGATACGGAATGGTGCGACCCCCGTAGTTGTACTCCATCAGGACGGGTCCGGAGAAAGGACCGAGCGTGTGCACCAGGGCGGCGGTGGAGATGGGTCCGGTGAAATGCGGAACGATTCCCACCATGTGGGTTTCGCAGATGGCCGCGATCTTCACCATCTCCGTGATGCCCCCGACGTTCGGCAGCGTGGCGCGCAGGAAATCGATGTCGTGCGCCTCCACCAGTTTGTTGAACTCCCAGCGGTAGCCCCACTCCTCGCCGGCCGCCAGCGGCACGTTCACCTTGCTGCGCAGAATGGGCAGATCCTCGTTGAACGCCTCCGTGCGCACCGGATCTTCGACGAACAGGGGCGCGGTCTCCTCGATGAGATTGCAGCCGCGAATCGCCTCGTTCAGATCGAACCGCTGGTGGAAGTCGATGCAGTAGTCGCCATTCTTGCCGATGCCTTCGCGCACGGCCACGCACTGGTCGTGAATCTGGTTCAGGCGCTCGCGCGTGTTGTAGGGGCCGTTGGCCGGCGCGTCGCCGGCGCCCATGCGGAAGGCGCGATAGCCGGCCGCAAGAGTGGCGGCGGCGCGCTCGCCGAGGCTCATCCCGGGCTTGAGATTGGGCACCCGCCCGGACGTGTTGTACAGTTCGCAGTAGTTGCGCACCATTCCGCCGAGCAGCGCGTGTACAGGCAGGTTCAGGGCCTTTCCTTTGATGTCCCACAACGCCATGTCGAGCGCGCCCAGGGCGTGCACCTTTTCGCGGCCCGGCGGGTAGAACCAGGCGCGCGCCATATCCTGCCAGAGCCTTTCGGTGTACATGGGGTCCTTGCCAATCAGGCGTCCCGCACACGGCTCGATCAGGTCGCGGCTGCCCCCGCCTTCGCCGACGCCCGTGATTCCGGCGTCGGTCTCCACCGTGACGACCATGTCGCTCTGGTTGAAGAGCGGATTGGGATCGGGAGGCACCCAGGCCCGCACGCGGGTAATCTTCATTTTGGGCGGCGCGGCGGCAGCGCGGGGAGGCGCCGCGGCAATGGCGGACGCGGCCGCAAGCGATTGGAAAAACGATCGGCGTTTCATGGCTCGGTTATATACGCTATCAGAATCGCGCCACGGAAGCGCGCGGCTGCTAAAATGCGCCCATGTTGTCTCGCTCCGTGCTTTTCCTGCTCCTTGCCGCTTCGCTCGCGGCACAGAAGCGGCCCATCACCCACGAAGATATCTGGCTCATGAAGCGCGCAGGCGAACCGGTGGTCAGCCCCGACGGACGTTCGGTGGTTTTCCCGCTTACCGAGCCCGATTACGACGCGGCCAAACAGGTGACCGACCTGTGGCTGGTTCCGGCCGACGGCAGCAGCCCGGCGCGGCGCCTGACCTCCACGCGCGCCGCCGAGAGCGGTGCGGTGTGGTCGCCCGACGGTACGCGCCTGGCATTCTCCACGCGCCGGGAAGGCGACGAATCGCCGCAGATTTATATTCTGCCGGTGAACGGCGGCGAAGCCTGGCGCCTTACCGCCGTGGCCGGGGGCGCTTCCAATCCGCAATGGCGGCCGGACGGCAAAGCAATCCTTTTCGAGAGCGATTTCGACCCCATTGCAGCGGAACGCAAGCAGCGCAAATCGACGGCGCGCGCCTACGACGCCATGCCCATCCGCTACTGGAATGCCTGGCTCGACGAGAAACGGCCCCGCCTGTTTGTGCAGGACCTGGACCCGGCGGCGCCCGCGGCCGACCTGCTGAAGAATTCGAAGCTGGCGGCGTCATCCGGTTTCGGCGGTATTTTCCAATCGACGGGCGGCCAGACCCTCGAGGCCGTGTGGAGCCCGGACGGCCGCAGTGTGGTTTTCGCGGCCGTCCCCAATCGTGACGAGATGATGTCGGCGCCTGCCGAGCCGGCCCTGTTTCTGATCGCCGCGGCTGGAGGCGAGCCGCGCCGCCTCACCGAATCCGGCGCGGGCTATTCGCGGCCCCGGTTCTCGCCATCGGGCGACCGCCTGGTAGCGATTCAGGAACGCAGCCCGGTTGCGGGCGGAAGGCTGTACTCGCTGTCGCGCCTCGTATCGTTCTCATGGCCAAATCCGGGCGCGCCAAACCTGCCGGCCGCAGCCTGGGACCGCTCCGTCTCCGGCTTCGCTTTTTCAAACGACGGCCGCACCCTCTACCTCGAAGCCGAGGACGACGGATTCGACCAGATCTACACGCTGCCAGCGGCAGGCGGCACCGTGCGCCGCCTCTTCGACGTCAAGGCCGGCGGCTATAGTGCCGTCAAGCCGGCCGGTTCCAGCCTGATCGCCCTCTATCAAACGGCCGCGCAGCCGCCCGAACCGGTGCGCCTCGATGCCTCCGCCGGCAGCCACATCCGCCTCACCGATTTCAACGGCGCACGCGTGGCGCAACTCGACCTGCGGGCGCCGGTCCACTTCTGGTTCACTGCAAAGAACGGCAAACGCATTCACAATCTCTTGTTCCTGCCGCCGGGTTTCGACGCCGGCGCGAAATATCCATTGCTGATCTTTCCGCATGGAGGTCCCAACTCCATGTCCAAGGAGGCATTCTCCACGCGCTGGAACAGCTTCCTGCTCGCATCCCCCGGCTACGTTTTGCTGGAAACAAACTATACCGGATCGACTGGCTTCGGAGAGAAGTTCGCCGACGACATCGAACGCGACGTCCTGCGCGGTCCGGCGGAGGAGATCCTCGAAGCTATCGGGGAAGCGTTGAAGCGCTATCCGTACATCGACGGAACCCGCCAGGCGGCCGCCGGCGCCAGCTACGGAGGCTACCTGATGAACTGGTTCAACGGGCATACCAACCAATTCAAGTGCCTGGTGAACCATGCCGGCGCCATCAACAACGAGTCGCAATACGGCGTCAACGACGGCGGCATCGACCGGGAACTCCGCATGGGCGGACCGATCTGGGAAAAGGGCGGCCAGTGGAACGAACAGAGCCCTCTCCGCTACTCCGGCTCGTTCCAGACGCCGACTCTGATCACGCAGGGCGAACTCGACTACCGCGTACCAGTCAACGAGAGCATCACGACCTTCAAAATTCTGCAACGCCGCAAGGTGCCCTCCCGCCTGGTGGTTTTTCCGGATGAGGGGCACTGGATCCTCAAAGGAGAGAACAGCCGCGCTCACATGCAAGAAATCATGTCCTGGCTGAAAAAGTATCTGTAAACAAGCGCTTTAGAGATTCGATCGGCTCAGCGGAGCTTCCGGCCCGCTCGGTCCCGTTTCTTTTTTCAGCTAGAATAACCCTTCTACCCCTATGCAATGGTGTGCGGTCCGGGTGCCTGCTTCGAGCGCGAACCTTGGTCCGGGCTTCGATGCTCTCGGACTGGCGCTGGGCGTGTACCTGACATGCCGGTTCCGGCGGGCGGAGACGCTCTCTATCCGCGCGTCAGGGCGCGACGCGGCACAGATCGCCTGCGGCGAGGACAACCTGATCTGGCAGACGGCGCTGGCGGTGGCTCGCGACCATCACTTGACGATGCCGCCCATCGAACTGCATATCGTGAATGACATTCCGCTCGGCAAAGGCATGGGCTCGAGCGCGGCCGCCCTTACCGCGGGGGTGGTGATCGCCGACCGGTTGCTGGGGCTGGGCTGGAAGCCGCTGCGAATTCTGGACGAGGCGGCGCGTCTCGAAGGCCATCCGGACAACGTGGCGCCGTGCACCCTGGGTTCGATCGTGGCGAGCGCGATCGACTCGGGCGGCGTTACGCGCGCCGTGCGGCTCGATTTCCCGCAGCGGTTCGGCCTCGCGGTGGTGGTGCCGGACTTCGACCTGCCCACCGTCAAGGCCCGTGCCGTATTGCCTGAGACCTACAGCCGGGCCGATGCCGTTTTCAACGTGCAGCGCGCGGCCCTGCTGGTTGCCGCGCTTGCCGCCGGTTCGATCGCGGCATTTCCCACCGCGCTCGAAGACCGTTTTCACCAGCCCTATCGCGAACCGCTGGTGCCCGGCCTTGGCGACATCCTGCGCCTGCGCGCACCCGGCCTGCTCGGTTGCGCGCTGAGCGGCGCCGGCCCTTCGGTGCTTGTGTTCTACGAGCGCGGGTATGACAGCGTGTGCGACCTGGTCCGGCAGATCTTCGCGCTGCACGGCCACGAATCCGAGACGTTATTCTCCGACATCGCGCCCTGCGGCTTCGACGTCTGCGACGAGGAATAGAGCGATCTATTCGACGGCCAGTTCGACCCAGCCGGGTAGCGTAGCGGGGCGGTTGTTCAGAAACACTATGCGCCGCGTCTTGGGAAACGGCAGGTTGCTCGCGAGCGCCCGGTTGTAGAGCGAATACTGCTGGAGGATCTGGCGGTAGTCGGGGTTGTTCGCGTCGAGCCACGCGCTTTTGGCGGTCAGTCCCCCGCCCCAGCCGAGACAGAGCAGGCACGATCCGCCGTCGCGCGCGGCGGCCAGGCGCTGTTCGAGTTCCTCCATGCTGCGGTCGAGCAGGCCGAGCCCGGCCCAGGACGCGTACTGGCGCTGGAGGGCGATCAGGCCGGCGGCGTACACGTTGGCCGATTCGAAGATACGCGCGCGGCTGAGGGATTCCGGCCAGCGGATGGTGCGGCGGATCTCGGGCTGAAGCAGCGCGGTCTTTTCGTTCCAATCGCCTTCGAACACCGCTCCGGGGTTGGCCATCTCGGCGAACCACGGGGTACTCTCGTCCGGACGCCCGCCATCCACCGCTCCGCGAGGGCTGGTCTTCCAGCCCAGCGCGAAACCGGCTCCGCGCGGCAGAAGGGTGGAAGTCCGCAGCAGGTAGATTTTGAATTCCTGCGTGGCCACCACGGCCGAATCGCCCGCCCCGGCAAAGCGCATGCGGCTCGCGCCGGCGGACCCGAGTGCCTGGTCTTCGATGCTTTCGGCGGGACGGCGGGGCGGGCGGTCTCCTTTAGCGCGGGCCGCCACTTCCTGCAACATGCCGTCGCGCCAGTTGGCAAAGACCATGCCCGTACGGAGTCCGCCCTTGATGGCGGTTGCCGGCAGGTAGGGCCCGGAGGCGCCGGAAGCGAAGGTCGGGATGTGCAGGCTATCGCCGGAGGCGCGGTTCCAGTAGGCCGAATAGGCGGTGGATTCGAAAGGAACACGGCGGCCCGCGAAATTCTGCGCAAAGCCGCCCCAGGACGCGAAATCGAGCTTGTCCGCTTTCTTCAACTGCGTCAGGTAGCCCTCGAGGCGCGGCCCTTTGGCCAGCAGGCGGAAGATGCGCCACTGGTCGAGCACGTTGACGTGGTCTTTCCAGACCATGTAGTCGATGGGGCTCAGCTTGCGCCCGTCACCGACCAGCAGGGGAGTCAGACATGTGAGGCGGTATCGCATCAACTCACCTCGGGAATTTCGATGGACAGCGCGAAGCCGGCGCGGAAGACCGGGTGCGCAAACCCGTCCGGCGCCACGTCGGGCGCCGCGCCGCATGGCGCGGTGGAGGCATAGACCACAGAGCCTTCCGAGACCATCTGCAAGTGTTTCTTGAGTTCGCCGGAGCCGGCAGGACTATCGATTCGGCCGCTGCGGACCAGAACGGTGTAGTTGCCGCGAGCCCAGTCGACCGTATCGGCGGCCGCCGGGGTGAACAGCGACAGGAGCCAGTGGGGACGGGTTTTTTGGATCGCTGCGGCAGCAGCCGGTTCAGCGGCGGATTCGACGGCTGGCGGGGGGGCTTCGGCATGGGGCTCGGGCTCGGGCTTGGCTGGCGTCGGCTCGGCTGGCGGGGGGGCTTCGGCTTCGGGCAGGGCTTCCGGTGCGGGCTCGCTCTGCGCGGGTGCTTCGCCTTCTGGCGCGGCTTCCGCTGCGGGCTCGGGTTGCGCGGGTGCTTCGGCTTCCGGCGCGGCTTCCGCTGCGGGCTCGGGTTGCGCGGGTGTTTCGGCTTCTGGCGCAGCTTCCGCTGCGGGCTCGGGTTGCGCGGGTGCTTCGGCTTCCGGCGCAGCTTCCGCTGCGGGCTCGGGTTGCGCGGGTGTTTCGGCTTCTGGCGCAGCTTCCGCTGCGGGCTCGGATTGCGCGGGTGCGTCGGCTTCCGGCGCCGCTTCCGCTGGGGGCTCCACCATCGCGGGTGCTTCGGCTTCCGGCGCGGCTTCCGCTGCGGGCTCGGTCTGCGCGGGCGCTTCGGCTTCTGGCGCCGCTTCCGCTACGGGCTCGGCCTGCGCGGGTGCTTCGGCTTCCGGCGCCGCTTCCGCTACGGGCTCGGTTGGCGCGGGCGCTTCGGCTTCTGGCGCCGCTTCCGCTGCGGGTTCGGCCGTCGCGGTGCTTCGGTTTCCGGCGTTGGTTCCGATGGCGACTCGACTGCCGCGGGTGTCTCGCCTTCCGAAACAGGCGCTTCCGCAGTCTCAGCCGCCGCCGGCTGTTCCGTCGCCGGCGACACTTTCCGTTGACGGCGCCTCGGGTTCGGGGGTGGACATCGGCAGCACCGCCGAACCGGCGCGCTTAGCCGCCGCCCGCGTCTCCACCGGCCCAAGAATCATGTCCGGCAGAACTCCGTCCACAAACTCCGGGGCATCCGCACGGCCCCAGCCGCGCGATCGCTCGCCGCCGAATCCCGTGTCCGCCAGGAGACGGAAGGCGGCTTTCACCGGACCGGCCCAACGCTGGTGCGCCGCCTCACCGGCAAAACCGGCAGCCGCCCAAAGTCCCGCGCCTGCTCGAAATTCCATGCAGGCGGTGGCGTGGCGTTCGGTTGCACCCGTCAGCCGGTCCACCGCCGCATTCCAGCGAACCGCGGTGCGGAACGGCCCCGGACTTCCCGCCGGGACCAGGCACTCGCTAGCGCCATCTACGTTCCACTGGTTCTGATCGAGCCGGCGGCCGGCGAGGACCGACTGCACGATGGCGATCGGTACGAAACGGGCCGACTTCCAGCGCACGCGGGCCGACAACAGCGACGGCGAGGTCGGCGGCCAGATCGTCCGCGGCGGAACCACGAAACCGATGTCGTCCAGAAAGGGGTAACAGGAACTGAAACAGACCGCCGGCGCGGCGCTGCGGGCGGTGGCCTCCAGCCATTCTTCGAGCGAACCCAGACGCGCCATGGCGGACGTGACCGCGGAATACAGCGAATCGCTGTGATAGATCGCGTCGACGCGGTTACGCGCCCCCGAATCCGGACCGATTCTCCAAGGCCCGGCGGGACGGAGTTTGACGACCAGTCCCGGATTCATTACTCGTCTTTCAAAAAGTTAAAGCCCGACTCGTTCACGGCCGTCTGAATCGCACCCAGCGTGGCTCCGGCCGCGATCTCCTTTTCGACGGCGCCCGAGGCATAGTAATTCCGGCCGCGCCATACCAGGCGCAGGTTGGCGAAACTCACCCGGCCACTGCCGCGCGAGCCGCCCCCACCCAGCGAATCGTCTTCGAGCAGCCGCAGCCCTTCGAGCACGCGCGCGAACAAGGGCGCGTCTTCCTCGCATAACACATCCATCACGAAGCGCGTGCGGAAGCGGGCTCCGGCCGGAACACGTTCCAGCGTACGGGGATTGGCCTGCGAGGTGATGCGGTCGATGGCGTTCTCGCTCTTGACTTCGGTGAGTTCGTCGTCCAAATTTTCCCGCATCTGCGCGGTGATGCTGTCGGCGTCGAGCGGAGCGTCGAAAACGGCGAGGCGCGCCGGAGTGGCCTGCGTGGTGTCAAGGGTTTCTCCCTGTACCCGCTCCATGCGTCCGGGATTGCGCCCGAACAGCAGGCAGATCTCGTCGTCCGGACGGTCGCTCTGATGGATACGCACTTCCTGGCCCTTGCGCCGCGACAGAAAAACGAGTTCCGTGGGAACCGCCAGGCCGGCCGATTGCTCCAGCAGGGAGCGGATCTTGCCGCGCAGCGAACTGCCCGGCACATAGGGCCGGCCGAACGCGTCCTTGACCACAGGATTGTCCGACCCGCCGATCTCCAGCGAACCCTTGCCCGCACCCACGTGCAGACCGGTTTCGCAGTGCATCTCGCCTTCGAGGATCAGTTTGCCGATGAGTTTCAGCTCGGTTTGTGTGGTGTGTGCGCTCATGCGTTACTCGTTGTAGGCCACGATGGCCTCGAATAGATCCTTGAACCGTTCGTACCCGCGAATATCGTTCCTGCGAGTTACCTGGAGAAGCAACTTCTCGAGCTGGTCGAGACTGCGCAGCCCGTGGCGCGCGATAGTGTAGGCCAGGCGCGCTCGCAGCATCACGAACTCGTGCTGCCGCTCGCCTTCCGGTGCGCGCACGGCGCGGCGCACGGCGCTGTACAGGCGGCGCAACTGGCTCTTGGTCCCCGAGTCCATATCGCGCATGCGGCTGACGATGGCGTGCGCCTGATTGTCCAGGTACAGGCTGTCTCCGATGAGCTTCTCGAGCTCGATTTCGGGCGGGCCCTCCGGCCGCCCGCGGTCGAAGCCGCGGCGCTCTCCGCGGTCTCCGCGGTCGCCCGGCGGACGATCGCCGCGCGGGCCGCCGTGGCCGCCCTGTGGTCCGCGTCCTTCGCCGCGCGGGGGACGGTTTTCCTTCCGTTGCTCCTGCTCTTGTGGCATTTTCCTAAACCTCTGTTACCAATCGGGCCCACTCCAGGGCCACCAGGCCCGCGGGCCGGAGCTTCACTTCCGCCGACTTACGCCCCATCTCGCTGATCAGGTGAGTCCGAAGTTTCTGAAACTCGCGGTCGCGCGTGCCGCTCAGGATGCGGTTGAAACGGCGCTGGAAGCGCCAGGTGCGTTGTGTCTCGTTATGGCCTTCGCCGTAAGCGTCGCGCCGGTAGAAGCTGCGCAACTGATACAGGAACTGTCGCGACATGCGAAAGTCGTGCACCAGGCGGGTGACCGTGTCCTTCAGTTCCGCCGCATCCGCCAGGTGCCGCCATTCGAGGATCCGGCCCAGCAGGAAGATGCAGTCCTTGTCGGCAGCCTTAGCCAGATCCAGGTTCCGGCCGGCCTCCTCGTACACCGCCGAGAGCGGATAGTACGTCTCCGGCGCCAGCGCAATCGCCATGGAAATCGTCTTGCCTTCCGCGCCCGGGTATTCCTTGAGATTTTCCTCGGTGAAACGGTGGAACAGGCGCTGCACCTCGCGCGCCAACGCGATGAGGGCATCCCAGGAGCCGTACACGGCGAAATCGTCGCCGCCCGAATAGACGATGCTGACCTTGCGCCAGAACTCCGGCAGCGAACACAGCACTTCCAACTCGCCGGCGAAGAACTGCTTGTACAGTACCGAAAGCGGGACGTGCTCCTCGATACTGTGCACGCGGCGCAGGCGCAGGCCAAAATTGTCCACGTCGCCGCGCAAAACGCCCCAAATGGAGCGCCCCTGCGCGCGGCGCGCCAGCGTCTGCACCGGCGCCAGCGACTTGCCGTCGTCGGAGGGCGCGGCATGGCGGGCCAGCATGATGCCGTCGGGCGAAATATTGGAGCTAAGGGTCCAGGTGTGCTTGCCCTCATTCGGCGTCACTTTGCCGGGATCCTCGGGGGACCAGCCGATCCGCGACGCCTCCCGCACCTTTGAGCCGAGTTCCCGGGCGAAGTAGCTATCCGCGCCGGTACCCGTCGCCCGGGTACGCGGCTCGAAGGCGGTGGCGGCTGTGCCGGCCAGGGGCGCGTGGCGTTTGGCATCGAGCGAGTCGCGAAGCCGTTTGCGGATGACCGCCCAGTCGCCCAGGTTGTCTGTCACCGCCCAGATCAGGCGCGCCACGCCCGCGCTTAACTCGGAAACTTGCGCGGCGGCACTCGCCAGAAACGCCTCCGCGGGTTCACGCGCCTCTCCCGGGAGCACGACGAGGAACTGGCCGCCGCCGCTCGAACCGAGCAGAATGCGGGACAGGCCGAGCTCGGCAAGCAGCGCGCGCGGCAGAACTTCACACAGCAGAGTGATCCATTGCGAACGGCCAGCAAGCAAGTCTTCGCCTGCCGAACGCGTGGAACGCCCTTCGGCGGAACCAGCCAAAAGGAACTCTTCTGTGCCCAGGATTTTTCCTTGAAGCAGGATCTGTTCGGGCATCGAATGCAGAAAAGCCTTGAGAAACCCTCACTCTAGCACAATTCCTGAGAATCCCACGCCGGCCCGCGAACCATACTCTTTATGCAGCTCTGGAGATCGATGGCTTTGATTGCGATGCTCACGCTGGCCCCGCTGCCGGGCTGGCAGGCCGGGCCGGCGGCGCCGGCAACACACCCCGCGGGCAAGCAGGCGGTTCGCCCAAAAGCTCCCCCGGCCGGCGATGCGCAGCTGGAAACGACGATCCGCGGAAAATTCGCCCAATCCAAGATTTCCCTGGACCACTTCACCGTCCGGGTGCAAGGCGGGGTGGCCACGCTCGAGGGTAAGACCGACGTTCTGCAACACAAGGGAACCGCCACCCGGCTTGCCAGAATCGCCGGTGCCAGGGTGGTGAACAACCGGATTCAGGTGAGCGAAGCCGCCCGGAATAAGGCGAAACAGAACCTGCAGGAGGGCCGCAGGCGCGTCCAGGTCAAGCGGAGCGAGCCCCGCTAGCAGTTCCTGTTGCGCCCGCGGCCGTGTCCGAAATCAGTTCAGCCGGTTCTGCCGCAGATACGCCGGCGTGTCCAGATCGTCCATATCCAGCAACATCTCGGGTTCAACCATCAGTTCGGGCTCGATTTCCAGCTCGGGCTCGGGTTCCAGAGCGGGTGCCGCAGCTTGCATTATCGGTTCCGGCTCAGGATCGGGCGGCATCACCACCACTACCGGTTCCGGTTCCGGCTCCGGTGCGGGCGCTGCTACCCGCTCCACGCGCACTACATTGCCCGCCGCCGGACGCGTCTCCTCAAAATCGAAGTCCTCGGGACGGAACCCGGTAGCGATCACCGTGATCTTCACCCCGTCGCCCAGGGCTTCGTTCAGAATGACGCCGAAATTCACCTGCAGGTCGTCGCAGTTCGCCGCCTCCCGGATCAGCGAGCAGGCTTCGCTCACTTCATGCAGGCCGAGCCGGCTCGAACCCGTGATATTGATCAGCACACTCCGCGAACCGGAAATGCGGGCATCTTCGAGGAGCGGGCAGGTGATCGCCTGCCGCGCGGCCTCCAGCACCGCATTCTCGCCATGCGCAATAGCCGTGCCCATCATGGCAAAGCCCATTCCTCCCATGGTGGACTTGATGTCGGAGAAGTCGCGGTTGATCAGCCCGGGCGTGATGATGATGTCGCTGATACCCTGCACGGCCTGCAGCAGCAGGTCGTCGGCCGCCTTGAAGGCGGCGAAGAAGCTGGTGCCGCGGGGAACCAGGGCCAGAAGCCGGTCGTTGGGAATGGCGATGACCGTGTCCACGGTGCCGGCCAGCTTGCGCAGGCCGTCGTTAGCGAGGCGCTTCCGCCGCGGCCCCTCGAATCCGAACGGCTTGGTGACCACGGCCACCGTCAGCGCATCCAGTTCCTTGGCAAGACCGGCGATCACCGGCGCTGCGCCGGTGCCCGTTCCGCCGCCCAAGCCCCGCCGTGACGAACACCATGTCGGCGCCTTGCAGCACCTCCACGATCTCATCGGTATTCTCCATTGCCGCCTGCCGCCCGATGTCCACATTGGATCCGGCGCCCAGCCCACCGGTGATCTTCGGGCCGAGTTGCAGCTTGTTGGGAACCTTGCAGACGTCGAGCGCCTGCACGTCCGTGTTGAGCGCGTAGAACTCTACTCCGTCTACGCCCTCTTCCACCATGCGCGCCACCGCGTTACAGCCGGCGCCGCCGACACCGACGACTTTGATCCTCGCGCCGGCGCGAGACTCTTCTTCCATCTCGTACTTAAGATCGTCCAGATTCGAATCCATCAGCCCCATCGTCCACCTCCAGGCGAGATACCTATCGCAATACCCGGTCCAGCCAACTGCCCGACTGCCGTGTCTGTTCGGCCTCTTTGAGCTTCCCGGAGTACATGGCGAGACCGGCGGCCGTGCTCCAGTCCGGATCGTTCATACTGTCCGGCCAGTCTTTGATCCCGATGGCGATGCCGTAGCGGGCCTGACATTGCAGCTCCCGCTCCGCCACATCGCACAAGTCCGGAAGCCGCGCCGCGCCTCCCGTCAGAAACACTCCGCCCATCAGCGCGCGATCCATCCCGACGCGGGTGAGCTCGCTGCGCACGTAGCGAAACAGTTCGCTGGCGCGCGCCTCGAGAATCTGGTTCACGAACCGCCATTGCGCCTGGCGCGGCTCGCGGTTGCCGTGGCTGGGAAGTTCCACGAACACGTTTTCCGGACACGTGGCGGAAAGCGCGCTGCCGAATTCGTGCTTGATCAGCTCGGCCTCCTGGAAGCTCAGCACCAGTCCCTGGGAGATATCCCGCGTGAAATGATCGCCGCAAATCCGGACGGTGGACGCAAGGTGCATGGAGTCGCCGTAGTACACTACCATTTCGGTGGAGTGCGCGCCCAGATCCACCACCGCGATGCCTTCCTGCCGGTCCTCGGGAAGCACCGCCGCATAGCAGGAGGCCAGCGCCTCGAACACCGTCTCCTCCACCTCCAGGTGCGCCATGTTGACGGCGCCGACCAGCGCCGTGTGCTCCTGCCGCGATGCCGTGAGCAGGTGAACGTTGATCTCGAGCTGCGAAGCCAGCATTTTGCGCGGGTCGCGATGGCCGGGGTGCCCGTCGACTACGAAGTCCTGCGGGAACAACTGAAGCACCATGCGATCCTGCTGGAGTTGGACGTTGGAGGCGCGGTCCACCGCCCGGTTGACGTCGCGCTGGTCAATCTCGCGCTGCGGACCGAGTTCCATCACACCGCGGCTGCTCGCGCCGCGCAGCGTAGGGCCGCCCATACCTACCGTGGCCCGTTCCACCGAGACCTGCGCCGACGCTTCGGCGTGCCGCAAAGCCAGCCGGACGCGATCCGCCACCGCTTTCTGGTCCGCGATGAGCCCTTTCGACCAGCCATCGGAGGGCACCGTCGAGCATCCCAAGAGCCGGATGCGCCCTCCTTCCACCAGGCAGATCACCATTCGAATGGTGCGGCTGCCCACGTCCAATCCCACTGCGATATTCGGTTTCACTGCCATGGCTTCATTCCTTTACCGTGATGCGGTCGTCCAACCGCAGGTCAAAGATTTTCACCGCCGGCGACCGTTTCCGGATCTCCGGATAATTGTTCAAGAAATTTTGATAGCGCCGCCCATAGTCGCCGTCGCCCAGAATCAGTTCCACCGCGCGGCCCTCGATCTTCGCCGTCACGCGGATGTTCGAGGTATCGGCAGCGTTGATTTCCGAGATCTCGCTGGCATGGGAGTCGAGCCCCTTCAGTACCTCGAGCATGGCCTGCACGCGCTCCCGGCGCACGCTCTCAGGCTCGTTCGGCTCCACGCCCTGGAGCACCGGCAGCACGAACTTCGCCTGTGGCGTCTGTTCGAGGAGGACGCCGAACGCGTCCAGCAGGAACACGTGGCCGCGGAGCACGCAGAAGGCTACCGGCTTGCGCTCGCGGATCTGCACCACCAGTCGCCGCGGCAGAATGCGGGACACCGAGGCGCTCTCCACCCAGTCGATTCCGAGCAGCCTCCGCCGCCGCTCGGCCAGGGGCACGGCGAACACGCTGCGATCGAAATCGGTCGCGAAGACGCTCTGCACCCTCACGCGGGAAGCGTGCGCCAGGCCGTGCACCGCGATCGAATCCGGCAGCGATCGGGAAAGCTGGAAATTCGGGCTGGTCAGGGCGTAGTGGCGTATCTTGGATGCCGCCCACGCCATGCCGGCGAAGACCAGCACACCCGCCGTCAGCCCCAGCCACAGCCTCCATTGAATTCCGCTTGCCTGCCTCTTCGATTCGCGCGCCATCAGGGTTTCTCCCGCAGGCGCGCCAGCACCTTCTCGCCCGCCTGCCAGACATTGCCGGCCCCCAGAGTCAGGATCAGGTCTCCATCGCGCACGGCGTCGAGCAGCGCTTCCACGCCGCGATCCATCGAACCCACGTACTCGGCCGAACGGTGGCCGAACTGACGGATCCGCTCGACCAGAGCCTCCGCGCTCACTCCCTCGATCGGGCGTTCGGACGCAGCGTAGATATCCAGCACGAACAGCGAGTCGGCCTGGTGGAACGCCCCGGCGAACTCGTCCATCAGGTGAAACGTGCGGCTGTAGCGGTGCGGCTGGAACAGCACGTGGACTCTCCGGAAACCGCACTGCCGCGCGCCATCGAGGGTGGCGTGGATCTCGGTCGGATGATGGCCGTAATCGTCCACTACCGTAATGCCGCGCTCGACGCCGCGGACCTGGAAGCGCCGGTCCACGCCGCTGAAACTCGCCAGCGCGTCCCGAACCACGTCCGGCTTCACTTCGAGTTCCAGGGCTACCGCTACGGCAGCCATGGCGTTCAGCACGTTGTGAGTGCCGGGAATCCGCAAATGGAACCGGCCCAGGTCTTTGCCGCGATATTCCAGCCGGAAATCGGTGGAAAAGTGGCCGCAGCCGATATCCATGGCCTGCATGTCCGCCTGCGCCGTCGTCCCATAGGTGATGGTCCGCCGCTTCACTTCCGGCAGGATACCCTGCACGTTGGCGTCATCCAGGCAGACGATGACCGTCCCGTAGAACGGCACCTTGTTCACGAACTCGATGAACGCGGAGCGGATCGACTCGAGGGACGGATAGTGATCGAGGTGCTCCCGGTCGATATTCGTCACCACGGCGACGATGGGCGCGAGCTTCAGGAACGAGCCGTCGCTTTCGTCCGACTCGACGACCAGAAAGTCGCTTTTGCCCACGCGCGCGTTGGAGCCGCCCATGGTTCCCACACGGCCGCCCACGACCACTGTGGGATCGAGACCGGCCGCGCTCAGGATGGTGGCCGTCATCGACGTGGTGGTGGTCTTGCCGTGGCTGCCCGATACCGCGATCCCGTACTTGAGCCGCATCAGTTCGGCCAACAGTTCGCCGCGGGGGATCACCGGAATCTGAAGGCGCCGCGCTTCCTGCACCTCGGGATTCATCTCGTCCACCGCCGAGCTCACCACCAGCGCCCGCGCCCCGCCCAGATTGGACGCATCGTGGCCCTCGAAGATGGTGGCTCCCATCGCTTGCAGGCGGTCCGTGATTGGAGAAAGCTTCGCGTCCGATCCGCTGATGCGGTATCCCAGGTTCAATAGAACCTCGGCGATGCCGCTCATGCCGATGCCGCCGATTCCGGTAAAGTGAAAATGCTGCGGGCGGAAAAACATTTACTTAGTGTATTGTTTCGGCTCGCCGCCGAACTGTCAATGGAAATTTGACGGTTTCAGCGGCGCGCCACCTCCTCTAATATGTCTGCCGCGCGCGCCGCGGCGCCGGGTTTCGCCAGCCGCCGCGCGGCCTCTCCCATTTGTTCGAGGGTGCCGGCCGTACCGGCGAGGTCCAGAACCGCCGCCGCCAGTGAAGCGCCCGTCAGATCCGCATCCGGCACCAGCCGCGACGCTCCGGCGCGTTCCATGGCTTCCGCGTTGCGCGTCTGGTGATCGTCGGCGGCGAATGGAAAGGGCACCAGCAGGGACGGCTTTCCCGCTGCCGCCAGCTCGGAAACCGCGCCCGCGCCGGACCGGCAGACTACGATGTCGGCGGCGGCGAACGCCCCGGGCATGTCCCGGATGAACGCGGTCACTTCTCCATCCAACCCGGATGCGGCGAAATCTTCGCGCATGCGGTCGAACCCTTCCGGTCCGGTCTGGTGAACCAGCCGTACCGGAACGGCCGCGCTCCGGAACAGCGACCAACTGTCCCGAGCCGCCTGGTTGAGCGTGCGCGAACCCTGGCTGCCGCCGGTGGTCAACACGTTCAACACCGGACCCCGTGGTTTCTGCGGGATGGCGAAAAACTCCTCCCGCACCGGAAGGCCGGTCAGCTCCGTGCGGCCCGCGCGGAAATACCGCGCCGTCTCGGGAAATGAAATCAGTGCCCTCGCCACCAGCTTGCCGATAGCCCGGTTGGTAAAGCCCGCGATTGCGTTCGGCTCCATCACCACCAGCGGGATCCGGCGGGCAAGCGCCGCGATCACCGGCGGCCCGGCCACATATCCGCCCATGCTGAAAACCGCCGCCGCCCTCCGCACGCAGCCACCGCAGCCGTACGTCACCAGCGGCAGTTGCACCATGGTGGCGCAGCGCTGCCGGAAACCGACACGGTTGAGCGCGCCGATGCGGATCTTCTCCAGGCTGAAGCCCTCCGCGGGAACCAGCTTGCTCTCGAGGCCACGCTCAGTGCCGACGAAGAACGGTTCGTGGCCGCGCGCGCGCAGCTCGCGGGCCACGGCCAGCGCCGGTATCACGTGTCCCCCCGAACCTCCCCCAGCCATCAAAAACTGCATCGTCAGCCCGCGTGCTCCGAAATGTTCATGAGCATGCCCAGCAGCGCCAGCGTGCTGAAGAGTGAGCTGCCGCCGTAGCTGATCATAGGCAGCGGGATTCCTTTCGTCGGCATCATACCGAGCACGACGCTCATGTTGATCAGCCCCTGGACCACGATCACCACCGTGATTCCCAGCGCCAGGTAGCGGCCGAATTCGTCGCTCATCCGCCAGGAGGCCCTGAACCCCCGCCAGAGCACAATGCAGAAGCCGAGCAGCAGACCGGCGGACCCGAACAGTCCCAACTCTTCGGCTACCACCGCGTAGATGAAGTCGGTATGCGCTTCGGGCAGGTACAGCAGTTTCTGCTTCCCGTTCATCAGGCCTACGCCGGTCGGTCCACCCGCCCCGACCGCGATTTTGGACATGCGCAACTGGTAGTTGGTATCGCGCGTGGTCAGGGATTTTTCCATCCGCGCCTTGATGGTTCCCTGCGGGTCGAACTTCGCCACCAGGCGGAACTCGGGATCGAAGAAGCGTACCACCCTCGCCAGCCGAAACGGCTCCCGGTAAATCGAGACACCTACCCCCAACAGGGCCACTGCCGCTGCAATGGCGCAGTACCGCGGGCGCAGCCCGGCCACGAAGAAGACCACTGCCGCCGTGGCTCCCAGCACCACCGCCGTGCCCAGGTCGGCCACCACCACCGCAAAGATCACCAGCCCTACCGCGAGCGCCGCCGGCACCAGCGTGTGCCGGGGGTTATTGATGGCGCGGCCGCGCCAGGAAACAAAGAAAGCGAGGAAGATGACCAGCGCCGGCTTGGCCAGCTCGCTCGGCTGCGCGCCCACCGGTCCGACACGAATCCAGCGGTGGTGCGCCGTATCGATTGCATAAGCCGCCGCGAGCAGCACCAGCGCCAGGCTGACCGCCGGAAAAGCGACCGCCGGGCTGTTGAACTTGCGGTAGTTGGTCTTCTTCAGCACCATCATGATGGCCACGGAAACGATGGCCCACCCGCCCTGACGGCTGACGAAGTACCAGCCTGAATTGAAGCGTTCGTCCATGCGCGCCATCACGGAAGACGCGCTGTACACCATGAGCAGTCCGAACGACACCATGACCAGGATGGTGGCGAACAGGTACCAGTCGGTTTTGAGACGTTGCGACATATCAATCCTCCGGCTTCAATTCGCCAACCAGCCGCTTGAAGACCTCTCCCCGGTGTTCGTAGCTGCGGAACTGGTCGAAACTGGCGCAGGCGGGGGCCAGCAGGACGGTGTCTCCCGGCAGCGCGTTTTCAAAACCGTATTTCACCGCCGCCTCGAGCGTCTTCGCTTCCACCAGGGGCACCGAGCCGGCAATCTGCGCCGCAATCTTACCCGCGGCCGCGCCGATCAGCAGCGCCGCGCGCGCCTTGGAGGCGAGCGGCGCGCGCAGCGCAGCGTAATCGAGGCCTTTGTCCTTGCCGCCGAGGATTACCCAGACGCCGCCCGAAAACGCTTCCAACGCTTTCAGGGTTGCGTCCACACTGGTCGCCTTCGAATCGTTATAGAAACCCACGCCGTTGAGGCTTCGCACGAATTCCAGCCGGTGCTCCACCGCGCGGAACGTGCGCACCGCGGCCGCGATGGCTTCGTGCCCGACGCCCGCGCGCGCCGCGGCGATCGACGCTGCCAGCACATTTTCGACGTTGTGGCGGCCGCGGATCGGAATTTCCCCCGCTTCCATCAGCAGCTTGCCGTCGAGAACCAGCTTTTCTCCGCACAGACTCGCCCCCGGCGTCACTTTACGCGAACTGCTGAACCACTGCACACCCGCGGGCGTGCGCCCGGCGAAGCTCGCGCAAATCGGATCGTCGGCGTTGAGCACGGCGTAGTCGCCCGCCTGCTGGGTTTCGAAGAGCCGGCCCTTGGCGGCGGCATATCGTTCAAAAGTGTGGTGGCGGTCCAGGTGGTTCTGCGTGACGTTCAGGGCGAGCCCGATATGCGCGCGAAACGCTTCGATGGTTTCCAGTTGAAAGCTGGACAGCTCCAGCACGTTCCAGCCATCGTCGCGCGAACCGGCGATCATGGACGTGACCGCGGTTCCGATATTCCCACCCACCTGCGCCGGCACTCCCGCTTCGTGCAGGATGTGGAAAACCAGGCTGGTGGTGGTGGTCTTTCCGTTAGAGCCGGTGATACCGATGTTTCGGCCGCGCAAAAACGGCGCCGCCAGTTCCACTTCGCCGATCACCGGCACGCCCTGGCCGCGCGCCTCTTCAAGCGCCGGCAGATCGGCCGGGACGTCCGGGGAAATCACGATCAGGTCGCAGTTTTCGAACACTTTCGGCGATTGCCGGGTGAACGGAATCCCGAGCGCCCCGAGCGTCTCCGCCGCCTCCGCAAGTTCCTCCAGCGGCTTCAGGTCGGTGGCGCGCACCGCCGCTCCATGCTCGGAAAGCAGGCGGGCCGAAGCAAGGCCCGACTTCTTCATCCCTACCACCAGCGCGCGTTTTCGCTCGAGTTCCATTCCCTATCTCAACTTCAATGTGGTCAGCGCGAAGAGGGCAAACACCAGCCCCGCAATCCAGAAGCGCGCGATGATCTTGGATTCGGTCCAGCCCAGCGCCTCGAAGTGGTGGTGCAGCGGAGCCATTTTGAAGATGCGCTTGCCACCACGCAGCTTGTAGCTCCCTACCTGGAGAATCACCGACAGCGCCTCCAGGATGAAGATGCCGCCGATGAACAGCAGCAGCAACTCTTGCTTGATCAGGACGGCCACCACGGCCATCGCTCCGCCCAGCCCGAGCGAGCCCACATCGCCCATGAAGATCTCCGCCGGATGCGCGTTGTACCAGAGGAAGCCCAGGCTCGCGCCGGTCATTGCGCCGCAGAAGATGGTCAGCTCTCCAGTGCGCGGATTGCGCGCGAGTTGAAGGTACTGCGCCAGTTCGGCATGTCCGCCGGCATAGGTCAGCACTGTGAGCGCTCCCGCCGCGATCACCATCAGCCCGATGGCGAGCCCGTCGAGCCCGTCGGTCAGGTTCACGGCGTTGGACATGAACACCACCACCAGCGACACGAAAATGCAGAACGGCGCCACGCCGATCACGTAGGTCCAGGGGTTCCGCAGCAGCGATTCGATCAGCAGCGCGGGGCTGAACTGTTTCAGAAACGGCACATTCATCGCCGTCGAATAGTCGCCGTAAGCCCGCATCAGGAGCAGCAACCCGGCAAAGGAGAATCCCAGCCCGAACTGGTAGACCAGCTTCCGCCGGCCGCTCAGGCCGAGATTGCGGCGGCGCGTGATCTTGGCGTAGTCGTCCAGGAAGCCGATCCAGCCATACCCGAGCAGCGCCGCCAATGCGATCCAGACGTAACCAAACCGGAGGTCGGCCCAGAGCAGCGTCGGAATCACGATGGAAATGATGATGAGTACGCCGCCCATGGTGGGCGTACCCGCCTTTTTCTGGTGCGACTTCGGTCCTTCCTCGCGGATGTATTGCCCGATCTGGAATTCGCGAAGCTTCTCAATCAGCCAGGGACCCAGCGCCACGCACAGGAACAGCGCCGTGATGCTCGCAAACATCGTTCGCGAGGTGATGTAGCCGAACACGCGGAAAGGACTGAAGTGCCGGTAAAGCTGTTCGTAGAGCAGGTAGTAGAGCATGGCTAGGCCAGGAACCTCTCCAGCGCGAGTTCGACCCGTACGCCGCGCGACCCCTTAAAGAGGACGGCGTCGCCGGCGCGCGCCACCTGCCGGACAAAGTCTCCCGCATCGACGGAGTTCTCGAAAAACTGCACGCCTTCGCGAGGCATTCCCGCCGCCACCGCCCCTTCGACCATATCCCGGGCATGCCCGCCCACACCCACCAGGTAGTCCACGCCGCTCTGCGCCGCATATGTGCCCACCTCGCAATGCAGGGCGGCCGCGCTGTTTCCGAGTTCCCGCATTTCCCCGAGCACGGCGATGCGCCGCAGCGCGGAGGTTTGCCGCAGCACGTCCAGCATGGACCTGGCAGCCTCCGGATTGGAGTTATAGCAGTCGTTCCAGATGACGATCCCCCGCTGCTCCAACCGCTCGCCGCGCATCTTCCCCGCCGCGAACGAGCGCACCGCGTCGCGGAGCCGTTCCGGCGCGATGCCGAACGAGGTGGCCGCGGCGATCCCGGCCAGCAGGTTGAGCACCGAGTGCCGGCCCGTCAATCCGGTTTCAAAGGCCACTCCCATCGCATCGAAGCGCGTGCCGGACGCCGTCGCCTCCACGTTCGTGGCGCGGACATCGGCGTCTTCGGCGAACCCGAACAGCACGGCGCGTCCCGAGTGCGTGTCGCGAAAGCGGCGCACCCGCTCGTCGTCCGCATTGAGGATGGCGATGCCATGCTCCGGAAGGCCCTCGATCAATTCCCGCTTGGCGGCGGCGATGCCGTCGATCGATTCGAAGAATTCTGCATGCGCGTAGCCGACGTTGGTCACTATCCCGCAGTCCGGCCGGGCAATCGCCGCCAGATCGCGAATTTCGCCCGCGTGGTTCATTCCCATCTCGAGCACCGCCATGCGGCAGTCTTCGGGCAGCCGCAGGATGGATAGCGGCACGCCGATATCGTTGTTCAGATTGCCGACGGTGCGGCCCACCTTGTGTTCGACCGCCAGCAGGTGGGCGACGATATCCTTGGTTGTGGTCTTGCCCGCGCTGCCCGTCACGCCAATGACCACGCCCCCCCACTGCGCCCGCGCCCAAGCCGCGAGTTGACCCAAAGCCCGGCGCGTGTCCGCAACCTGCAATTCCCGCGCAGAGCCGCCTGGACGTTCCACAACGGCGCCAGCCGCGCCGTTGGTCAGCACCGCATCCACGAATTGGTGGCCGTCGTGGTTCGGCCCGCGGATGGCGAAATACGCGTCCCCTGGATTTTGTGTCCGGCTGTCCACGCTCCAACCGGTCACAAGCGCCGGGGGCGGCGTTCCGGCGGCCCCTATTGCGGCGGCAACTGTTGCCAAATCAAAGGTCATGGTTAGCCGGGCTTCCGATACCCGTAACCCTTCAGCACTTCTCGCGCCACCTCGCGGTCGTCGAAGGCGATCGTCTTGTCTCTGAGCACCTGGCACGTTTCGTGTCCCTTTCCGGCCAGAATGACGATGTCGCCCTCACGCGCCTCCTGCAGCGCGCGCCCGATCGCGGTTGCCCGATCTGGTTCCACGATGTGCGGAACGTCCACCCGCCGGACTCCCACCAGAGCGTCGTTCATGATCGCCAGCGGATCCTCGGAGCGGGGATTGTCGCTCGTGAGCACCACGAAATCGCTCGCCTCCGCCGCCGCCTGGCCCATCAACGGCCGCTTGGTCCGGTCGCGGTCGCCGCCGCAGCCGAACAGCGTGATCACCCGTCGCGGATTGAGCCCCCGGGCCACTGCGATCACATTCCGCAGAGCATCGTCGGTATGGGCGTAGTCCACAACCACCACGAACGGCTGGCCCTGATCCACGCGCTCGAAGCGGCCGGGCACGTTTCCGAGCGCCGCAATCCCGCGGGCAATGGTCTCCGCGCCGATGCCGTAAGAGAGTCCCACGCCGCAGGCCGCGAGGATGTTATACACGTTAAATTTTCCGATCAGGGGCGACTCGATCGGGAAGCGCATTTTGCCGAACTGCACCTCGAATTTCAATCCGCGAAACGTCGAGGAGACGTGCCTCGCCCGCAACTCCGCATCCTGTCCGAGTCCGTAGCGATAGACCTGCGTTCGCGGGTGCAACTTGAGCTTCCGGCCATATTCGTCGTCGCGATTGATTACGGCGGCGGCGGGCGGCGGACCGCCCGCTCCCTCGAAAAGCATCTGCTTGGCGGCGAAATACGCCTCCATGGAGCCGTGGAAGTCAAGATGATCGCGCGTCAGGTTGGTGAACACCGCTGTGTGAAAGCGGAGCCCGTAGACCCGGCCCAGCGCGAGCGCGTGCGAGGAGACTTCCATGACGGCGTGGGTGCCGCCCGCCCGTTCGAGTTCACCAAACAGGCGGATGAGTTCGAGCGATTCGGGGGTGGTGTTGACGGCCGGCAGTACCTTGCCTGCCAGGTGATATTCGATCGTGCCGATCAGGGCCGTGGTGTGGCCCGCAACCCGCAGCACCGAATCGACCAGGTAAGACGTGGTGGTTTTGCCGTTCGTGCCGGTGATGCCGGTGAGATCGATGCGATCGTCGGGGGCGCCATAGAAATTGCGCGCGGCCAGCGCAAGCGCCTGGCGGCCGTGCTCCACCTGGGCCCATTGACCTTCGAGGCCCGTCGCCGGATCGCTTTCGCTGGCCACGGCGACCGCACCCTTCTCGAGGGCCTGGCGGGCGAACTCGCGGCCGTCTGCCCGGCTTCCCGGAAACGCGAAGAACAGGTATCCCTCGCCGGCCCTTCTCGAATCGTATTCGATGCCTTGCACCGTGGCGGCGCCAAGTCCGGCCGGCAGCGGCTGCTTCAACCGCACGCCGGAGAGAACATCGGCCAGGGTCATCGCGCAAACTCGACGCGAATTCGCTCTCCCGGATGCAGAACCGCCCCCGGTGGAGGGGACTGGCCGCGCGCCACGCCGGTACCTGTCGGAGTGATCACCAGGTTCCGGGCCGCGGCCGCCGCAATGGCCGCGTTCATCGACATGCCTTTGAAGTTCGGCACCCGCACCACGCCGGTAACCGCCACCTGTACGGGCGCCGACGGATCGGCATCCTCATCCTCCTCGAGAATGTTCGTCACGGCGCCGGTTTCCGACCCAGCGTCCGCGAGATCTTCGGCTCCATCGGTGTTCCTGGCCACCAAGGTTTGCGGGTCGTCTTCGGGCAGGTCCTTCGGCACGTCCAGCACACGCAGGGCCTCGGTTGCCACCAACTGGAACACCGGACCCGCCGCCAATCCGCCGAATCCGCCCGTGCCATGCGTTCCATTGAGCGTCACTACGATTACCACCGCCGGATTGGTCAGGGGAGCAAACCCCATGAACGATCCATTGTAGGTATGGGTATAGCGGTGTGTAGCGGTATCGAAGATCTGCGCGGATCCGGTCTTCCCGCCCACCGTGTATCCCTTCAGGCGGGCCGAGCCGCCGGTACCGCGAAGCACCACCCCTTCCATCATCTGCCGCATTGTGATGGCGTTATCCGCCCGGATGACCCGAACCGCCGGAACCGGTGGAATCACCTGGTCGCCCTTCTTCAGCACCAGCCGGGGCCGCACCAGCAATCCGCCGTTGGCGATCACCGACGCAGCCTGCGCCAGTTGCACGGTGGTCACACTGACTTCCTGCCCCATCGAGATCGATGCCAGCGATGTGGTACCCCACCGTTCGGGTTTCCGGAACTTGCCCGTCGATTCCGCCGGAAGCTGAATGCCGGTCTTCTGCCCGAAACCGAAACGGCGCACGTAGTCGTACATGGCCTGCTTGCCGACCCTCGTGCCTACTTCGATCGCCCCGACGTTGCTCGATTTGGCCAGCACTGTCGCCATTGGCAGCAGGCCCAGGCCGCCGTGCGAATCGTGGATCACGCGCCCGGGCAGTCTCAGAACGCCGCCGTGACAATTGATGATGCTGTCCGGCGTCAGGTTGGTGGTTTCGAGCGCCGCCGAAAAATTGATCACCTTGAAGACCGATCCCGGCTCGAAGGGAACGGAAACGGCGTGGTTGCGCCGCGCGATGGGCGATTCACCGGGATGGGGACCGGAGTTGGGGTCGTAGCTCGGATAGCTGGCCAGCGCGAGAATGTCCCCTCGATAAGGGTCCATAACTACTAAGCTGCCACTGACCGCTCCCTTGGCGGCTACGGCCAGCGCCAGTTGTTGTTCCGCAACGTACTGAATGCGTTCGTCGATGGTGAGCGTAAGGGCAGTTCCCGGCCTGGCCTCCGACTCGAGTTCGGACGCGATGCCGCGCCGCTTCACGTCGGTCAACAGGCGCATCACGCCGGGCTCTCCGCGCAGCTCGCTTTCAAGCGAACGCTCGATTCCGGCAGTGCCCTTTTCCTCGAAATCGACCGATCCCAGCACGTGCGAGGCCAGCGACCCCTTTGGATAATGGCGCTGGCTCTCCCGCTCCGTGAGAATCCAGTCCAGCTTGAGATTTTTGAGGCGCTGCGATTCCTCGATCGGGATCCGCCGTTTGATCCACATGAACCCGCGGCCTCTGCTCTTGTTCTGCGAGATCGACTCGAGCAGTTGGGCGCGGTCGAGGTGCAGGAACTGCGAGAACAGGTCGGCCGCCACCTGGACATCCACCTTCTGAGGGTTGATGACGATGGAGTCCGAGGGCGTGCTCATGGCCAGCACGCGGCCGGCACGGTCGAATACGGTTCCGCGCGGCGCAGGGATCTCGATCGAGAGTTCCTGGCGGGCGCGAGCGGCCCGCGAAAAGTAATCGTGTTGAATGACCTGCAGGGATACGAGTTTCAGCGCTACCGCCGCGCCCCAGAGCAGGAGACCCAGGGCGAGCCATGCCAGACGACGCTCAACCATACCGCTCCGCGTGCAGTTGCACGCCCCTCCGGCCTACTTCACCATCGCCACGGCGCCATCTGGCCGGGCTTGCAGATGTACCACCTGCCCGGAGGCCGGAGTCACCAGGTTCCGGCTGATGGCAAGCTTCTCCAGGCGTTCGGGGCTCAGCAAAGCCGCTTCCTCGAGTTCGAGGGCACGGCGCTCGTCCAGCAACTGGCGCTCTTCGGTGCGCAGCCGTTCCAGCTTGTAGCCGGCTACCGTGTTTGCGGCACTCGGCGCCAGGGCCGCCGTGAGCAACAGAATCGCGCCGCACGCGGCCCCTATGGCCGACCAGCATGCGCCGCGCGATTTTGGGTCCGGCTCCCTGACCAGGCGGCTGTTATCGATCTTCTTGCAATAGAAAACAACGGATTCATGGGGCAGCGAGCGCAGCGCGAACGGGTCCCGTTCGGCGCGCAACGTCGCCGGCACACGCGGGGCCGGGCTCATCGCGGCCTGCGCTTCAGTCCTGCGGAATACTTTCGGTAGCGTCGCCATGACTTTCTCTTCGATGCCTCTCTACTTCATTTCCAGTCCTCGGAGTTTGGCGCTTCGCGAGGCCGGATTTCGGGCGGTTTCCTCTTCGCTCGGCTGGAGCGGATGCTTGGTAAGCACCGTCGCCCGGCCTTCGCGACCCAGGTCCCTGAATGTCTCCTTCACCTTCCGGTCGTCGAAGGACATGAAGCTGATCACTACCATGCGCCCCCCGCTCTTCAACAGCCCGGGACCAACCTGGAGAAGCTGGTCGAGTTCCTCCGATTCTCCGTTGACCGCCATTCGCAGCGCCATGAACGTCTTCGTGGCGGGATGCAAACGGCCCGTCCTGGGCACGGCCCGCAACACCACATCGGCCAGATGCAGTGTGCTCCGTATGGGCCGTGCTCGGACGATTGCTCTGGCTACGTTCCGCGCCCTCCTCTCTTCGCCGAAACCGTAAATGAGATCGGCGAGCGTTTTTTCGTCTGAGTGATTGACGAGATCGGCAGCTGAAATGCCCGTGGACGTATCCATGCGCATGTCCAGCGGCCCATCCGCCATGAACGAAAAACCCCTTCCCGGCTCGGTGAGCTGATAACGGCTCACGCCCAGGTCCGCCAGGAGCCCATCCAGTTTCTCGAAGCCCGCCTCGGCGATCGCTTCGCGCAGCCCGCTGAACGGGCCGTGGTGAAACCGGATCCGGCTGCTCCAGCTCTCTGTATTCCGCCGGGCCATCTCGAGCGACAGGGAATCGCGGTCGTTCGCTATCACGATTCCCGTCTCCAGCCGCTGGGCAATTAGAGCAGTGTGGCCGCCCAGGCCGGCTGTCGCATCACAATAGATTCCTTCGGGCCGCACGGCGAGCAGGGCCAGCGATTCTTCGGGCATGACCGAAAAATGCATACGGCATCAATTCAACCCTGCCGACTCCAAACGGTTCACATCCTCCGCCGTGAGCCCGGCCGCCTCCCGCCTGCGCTCCTCGTAAATCGCCTCGCTCAACACTTCGATCCGGCCCTTGTAGGCGAACAGCCGTACGGATGCATTTTCGATGCCCAGTTCGCGCCGCAATTCGGGCGGAAAGGTGATCCTTCCCTGCCCGTCGGGTTCGGCCTCGGCTCCCAGATCGGCCGCATTGAACGCCACCATCCGCGCGATCTTCGGATCGTCGCGGAAGGTCTCAAAGAATTTTTCGTTTTGCCGCCAGGTTTCCATCGGGTATATTTGTGCTATGCGACGGTCCAGGCTGGTGATAAACAGTTTTCTCTCCCGCAGCGCGGCGAAGAACTGCTGGAAGTCTGCCGGCAGCTTGAGCCGGCCTTTATCGTCGAGCCGCCCCGGGTACATCCCCCGTGGAGGCTCCACCATCAGCAGTTGTGCAGCAATTTCGCCCACTTTGGTCCTAGGATGACCCTCGATTTATCCATTTTCGGCCACCCCAACCAATAGTGGCACGGCCACCTCGCGATTTGCAACAGTTTTTTTGTTGATCTCTCTGATTCCTTAGTGGGTTATCGTCCCACAACCAGATCTACACTGATTGCGCAACATACCATAGGTTGTAAGCGAGGCGAATAGAAGGGGAAGATGCGGGCCTGGAATGGAGGAAGGACGCCAGGAAGGGGCCTTACTCAGAACCCCTTCCTGGTCTTACCACTGTTTACTGGACCGGTACGACGGCGGTAGCACTATAGACGACGATGCTAGAGCCGCTGGGAATCACGCCAATCGAGAAAGGAACGCTGTTTCCGGCCGTCATGTCCGAGGGAACCTCGAACGTGACCAGAAAAACTCCGGGCAAGTCTTCGGAACGCTTGGCGCTCACCAGCGGCACGCCGCCGCCGCTCATTCCGACGATTACGGTTCCGGTCGGTGTGGCGGTAGAACCTGGTGCAGGCACCGAATTCGTCCCCACCGAAGGCGAGGTTGCGCCAAGGCCGGTCACCAGGGCGGTGATCTTTTCACCCCGCTGGACGGGATTCGCCAGCGTTACGAACGATCCGTTCGGGCGGATCAGAACGGGCCGCAGAACGCCGTCCGAATAGACGGTCTGGAAGACACCCGGGCTGGCAGCCTGAATGTTCAGGGTGACGTCGGTCGTTCCGCCTCCCGCATTCACGGCCACGGCGGCATTGCCGCTCACGGTTTCGCAAGGCACCTGGAAGAGGACTTGCTGGCGGCCATCGGCCGTCGCGCCGACGTTGAGGACAGGGGCGCTCACCCCGTTAACCAGGATCCGCACGCTCGTATTGGAGAGCGGGAGACCAAGGACGGTGGGGCCGGCCTGAACAGGGAATGTGTTTGCGGGCGCAACGAGCGCCGCGATGCTGCACGGCGAGAACGAGTTCGACTGCCGGTCCGCACCGTTCACGAAGCTGGATGCAGTGACGCTCGGGGCGGGAGGCAGAACCGTCAGGTTGAAAATCTGCGATCCGGTGCCCGTGGCGCTCGCCACTGTCGCCCTTACGGTTGCGGCGCCGGTTACCGATCCCGCGGTGACGGTCACCTGAGCGCGGCCGCTCGCATCCGTAGTCGTGGTGTTAGCCGACAGTGAAATCGGTCCAGAGGCGGTGAACTGCACGGGAACGTTGGCGAGTGAACCGTTGGTCGTCACCTGCACCACCAAAGGTAGCGGGAAGGCCGTATTCACGGAGGCCGACTGATTGTTGCCCGAGAAAATTTGGAAGCCCGTGATGGTGATCAGGGGCACGACCGTGATGGTGAAACTCGCCGACTTGCTCGGATCGGCTACCGAACTTGCGGTGACGGTGACCGCCCCACCCTGGGCGGTTGACGCGATGTTGACCGTGTTCGACGTGAATCCATATACGTCGGAGACGGTCGTCGCGGCGCCTAACGAGCCCGCGCTCGCCGGGCTGATCGTCCAGCGTACCTGCTGTGCGCCGAGCGGGGAGCCAGACGGACTCTTTACCTGCACCTGGAGAGCGACCGGCAGCACCGTCCCGGGATTCACGCTTTGGCTGTTGCCGGCGGTGATGGTGACGCTGCCCGGCACACCGGGTGTTACGAAAAGTCCGATAGGAAAAAACTTCCAGTAATATTGGGGCGTTTCATCGGGATCCCCTTCCGGAAAGGCGCCTCCCACCAAGGCCGCAAACTGACCTGGCTTGTTCGGTGTTCCACCAAAAACTGGAGTGCAACTGGCGGTACCTGCATTATCGGTGAGTACGGCACCTTCTCCGGCTCCCGCAGAGCCTTGACAACTCGCCGCCGGACCATCCGCCGGGAGTTGACTGTTGTAAAGGAAGAGAGCGATGTTCGGCACCGGATTTCCCTTATCATCGGATACTTTGATGACAATAGGATTGCCAGTTGTTCCAACTTGCCCGGTCAGGGTGTCACCTACAGGGACAACAATCGGCGCAACCTTGACTGGCAGTAGACCAAGGTGGTTAGCGACACTCTGGCGACGGACTGGTAGAAAGCGGCAGTCGAGGTGGGCGTACTGGCCGTGACGACATACTGCACGACCGACTGAGACAGGTCCGGAGAATACGGCGCTGTAAAGGTGTTTTGCGCGTAGCCCGCTGCGTCGGTGACAGTCAGCTCCGACGTCAAGACTCCGTCACCGGACGACCAGTCAACCGCTACATTTCCCGCTGGGTTTCCAGCACCGTCCGTCACCCGCACGATCATTGGATGAAAGCTGAATGGATAACCCGGAGGACACCCGCGGCAGATCAACTGACCGTTTCCGCGGACGATGGTTATGTTTTGAGCAGCCGCTGGGAGTGCTCCCAGGGTTCCGGCGATCAAAGCCGCCATGACAAACAGAGTGGATCGGTGCAAGAGAAAACCTCCTCGTTTCGCTGAAACGATACGATTCAAGCTCAAGAATGGACGCGGGGAATTCCAGTGTAGCACCAGAAGGCCGAACACAAAAAAAAGAGAGGGGAGCCGAAGCCCCCCTCTCGAAGTGACGCCTGCGATTACAGGTTAGTTATTCAGTTCTTCCGTTCTGTTGTTCCGGTTGCCGGTGCCGCTCGGGAGAATGAGGGCCAGGTAACCCATCGCGAGGTTGCGCGCGCCGATGTCGCTGACGAACGCGAAGCCATGCGCCAACTGGAAGTTGCAAACCGCGATCATGTAGCCCTGGAAGTCAGCCGCGGAAGCGGAAGCCAGCGTGGTGTACACGGTGCCGGTTGCAATACTCGGAGTCGTAGTGGCCGCCGGGCTGCCAGCGCCGCCGTACCAGTTCATCGTGCAGGTTCCATTCTGGTTCCTGGTTCCGAACGGATCGGTGGTGGTGTTGGCAATCGCGATGCCGGTGTCAAAGCCGCCCTGGTTCGTGACGAACGGGAAGAGCAGCGAAGTCTGGCAGAGCGCGATGGTGAAGATGTTGGAGGCCGTCGAAAGATCCGCAAAGCGCGGAATCGGCAGCGATGCCGAAGCGGATGCGCCAGAGCTGGCCGAGAAAGCATTCGGCGGAGTCGGAGCATAGCTCAGGTTGACAGTGGCCGTTCCCGGAGGCGGAGAATTCGCACCCGGATTCGCGGTGAACTGTTGATACATACCGAATACGAAGGTTTCCTGGGCGGACGGGTTGGTGTTGACGACTTCCCAAACTGCGGTGGCGGTTCCGCCGACGACCGGGATCTCAGCCAGCTTGGTGTTGCCGCTGTTGGTGGACGTCGTGGAACTGGCGGCCGGGATGATGCCGTTGGAGTCGGGAGAGGTTTCACTCACAACCAGCTCGGCATAGGAAGAGTTCGCATTGCCGGCAGGCTGGGTAAGCGTGTTGGCGTTGACAATGTTGGTGGTGGTCACGAAGATGCGAACGCCGGCAGGCACGTTATTGAACACGGCCTTCAGGCGGGTTCCGTAGTCGGCGAGGCCGGCGCCGGTAACTGCGCTGGTGATGAAGCCGCTCTCGGAGTTATAGATCGTGCCCGGAATATTCTGGATGGCCGATCCGAGCTGACCGGAATACTGGCCGGTGGTCGTCGGAGCCACACGAGTCTTGAAGGCAGTTCCGAAGTTCTCGGTGAAGCGGAGACCGCCGTTGGATGCCGATGCCAGGTTACTCGGCGAGGTGCCGCCGCCGCACTGGGCGATATTGCCGAAGTTACTGACGCCAGCGCTCAGACCAGCCTGCACGAAGCCGGCGATTTGAACCGGGTTGTTGATGGGCAGCGAGGTGGAGCCGCTGATCGAGACAAAGGCTTGCACCGGCGTGGTCCCAGCCTGACCGCCGCCGCCCAAGCCGGCCACATTGGCGCGAACGTTGGTGATGCGGAAGATACGGGCCTGTCCAGCCGTAGCCGGAGGAAGAACCGGAATGCCGTTGAACGTGACCTGGTTGCCGCTGACGACACCCTGGAACACGTTGGTGGCAACGGTGCCGCCAACGGCCGGAACGGTCTGAGCGCAACCGCCCGGACCCGCACCCAGCGTGGGGCTGGAGCAAGCAGTCTGGGGCAGCAGGGTGCCGGCGCCGCCGATCCCGGAACCCGGCTCGTCGATCAGCAAGAGGGCTTCCGACGCACCGCTGGTGCCAAGCAGGCGGCTGGTGATGTTGGTGGTCAGGCTGACCGTGATGTTAGCCGTCGGAATCGTGGTACCGGGGGTAAGCGCCGAACCGCCGGTGCAGGTCAGCACGATGTCACCGATCAGCTCGGTCATGCCTTCTGCCCGAACCTGCGGCGGCACCGCGACCGTCGCGGTGCACTGCAACGGCCCTACCTCCGCGTTGCCGACGCTAACCTGCGCGCTCGCCAAGCCGGCAAAAATGGCCAGGACAGCCAGCGCAGTAATCCATCTGCGAAAATTCATTTCCTTCTCCTTGTGAATTGCGAAATTGAACCGGTCGAAGTTCTCTTTCAACCTGAGCCTCAAAGTAAACCTGAATCCGTTCACTCAACCTAGGGAACTTCTCCGTGTCGGGCGGAGATGTCACTCACCGGCGAACATCAAGCTGATCGCCAGCTTCATACTGAAGATTTTCCTGCGGCGCATGTCTTGTTGTTCTTAGTATCTTCTGCGCTCACGAGGTACAGATACAAAATTGCACACGAAACCAGACGCGGTAAACTCATTCATAACTGATTGCCCTGCCCGTGTCAAGAGAAATTCTTTCCCTTCAGCGGATAAGCGCCAATCGGCGGGCATAATTCGGTTGCTGTTCAAAGCTGCCCGATTTAACCATGGATCGTGTACTGCCGTCAAGAGTTTCGCACCAGATGGTCTCATTTTTCTCATTGGAATGTGACAGAATCGGATTCCGAAGCCGGTCAGCCGTCCGCAGGGTGAGGAAAACCCCTAAGTCCCGCGTTGCACCAACCATGAGCTGCCCTTCAGAGCGAGAATCGGCTGACTGGCTTCAAGACATTAGTCGGATTGCAGCCGTGAGTTTTCACGCGTGCCGATGGACCCCGCCGCATCCAGCCAAACAGTCCAACTGCGCGCCTGTGTGTAATCTCCCGGCGCCTTCCGCCCTTCCCGGCATACTATAGTTGCGTGAAAATCCCGGAATGGCCCTTCTTCAGGCAGCTCGCAGAGGGCGACCTGACCGCTTTGGCGCAGACGGCGGCCTCGGCACGCACCGCGGATCTGGCTCCACGCACGCGCCACGCGGACCGCGTCGTGAAATCGATCTGCCCTTACTGCGCCGTCGGCTGCGGCCAGGATGTCTACGTCCAGGACGGCAAAATCATCGATATCGAGGGAGACCCGGATTCTCCTATTTCCCGCGGCTGCCTGTGCCCCAAGGGCTCCGCCACGTTTCAGCTCGTGGCGGGGTCGAACCGCGAGCGCAGGGTCCTCTATCGCCGCCCGGGAGGCAGGGACTGGCAGGCTATCCCGCTGGATCAAGCCATGGATATGGTAGCGGAACGGGTGAAGAAGGCGCGGGAAGCGGCTTGGGAAGACCGCGACAAGAGCGGCCAACCGCTGCGCCGCACCCTCTCTATGGCACACCTTGGCGGCGCCACTCTCGACAACGAAGAAAACTACCTTATCAAGAAGCTGTTCACCGCCCTGGGCCTCGTCCAAGTTGAAAACCAGGCCCGTATTTGACACTCCTCCACGGTCCCCAGTTTGGGGACGTCTTTCGGACGCGGCGGCGCCACCACGTTTCAGCAGGATCTGCAGAATGCCGACTGTATTGTCATTGAAGGCTCGAATATGGCGGAATGCCACCCGGTGGGCTTTCAGTGGGTTATGGAGGCCAAGAGGCGCGGCGCCACGATCATCCACGTGGATCCGCGATTCACACGCACCAGCGCGGTGGCCGACATCTTCGTGCCCATCCGCGCGGGCACGGACATCGTGTTTCTCGGCGGCATCGTTCGCTACATTCTCGAAAATCAGCGGTACTTCCACGAGTACGTGGTGCACTACACGAACGCGCCGGCCCTCATCAACGGCGAGTTCCGGGACACGGAGGATCTGGATGGCCTGTTCAGCGGATGGGACACAGACAAGAACCAGTACGACGTGAGTTCGTGGTCCTACGAAGGGGTCGAGGAGACGCCCGCGGCCGGGCACAGGGAACAGGTCACCACCGAATCGGGCCCGGAGCGCGCTCAAGCCCGGCACGTGCACCGCGACCCCACATTGCAGAACCCTCGCTGCGTGTTTCAGATTCTCCGCCGCCATTACCAGCGCTACACGCCGGAGATGGTGGAGGAAACCTGCGGCATTCCCCGGGACCTGTTCCTGAAAGTGGCGCAGACGCTGTGCGACAATTCGGGGCGCGAGCGCACCTCCGCCTTCTGTTACGCCGTGGGCTGGACGCAACATTCGGTAGGCGCCCAGTACATCCGTACGGCCGCCATCATTCAGCAACTGCTCGGCAACATCGGAAGGCCCGGCGGCGGCATTCTGGCGCTGCGCGGGCACGCTTCGATCCAGGGCTCGACGGACATTCCCACGCTCTATAACCTGCTGCCCGGCTACCTGCCGATGCCCAAGGCCGGCAAGGATCCGACACTCGAACGATATCTCGAGAACAATCGTTCGCAGGGCGGCTGGTGGACCGAGTTTCCCAAGTACATGGTGTCGCTGTTGAAGGCCTGGTTCGGCGAGCACGCCACCCGCGACAACCACTGGGGCTACGACTATCTGCCCCACCTCACCGGCGACCACTCGCATATGACGACTTATGCCGCCATGGCCGACGGCGTGGTGAAAGGCTTCTTCGTGATGGGCGAGAACCCGGTGGTCGGTTCCATGAACGGGGCCTTCCAGCGGGAAGCCATGCGCAAGCTCGACTGGTTGGTGGTGCGCGATTTCCAGATCACGGAAACCGCCGAGTTCTGGAAGACAGCGCCCGAAATCGAACGCGGCGAGGTGCGCCCCGAAGACATCGCCACGGAAGTGTTCTTCTTCCCGGCCGCGGCCCACACCGAGAAAGATGGCAGTTTCACCAACACGCAGCGGCTCCTGCAATGGCACCACAAGGCCATCGAACCGCCGGGCGATGCGCGCAGCGAACTCCATTTCATGTACCACCTGGGCAAGCGCCTGCGCGAACTGTATCGACACTCGACCGATCCCAAGGATCGGCCCATCCAGCATCTGACCTGGGATTATCCGGTGCACGGCGCCGCCGAAGATCCGGACGCGGAAGCCGTCCTGAGGGAGATTAACGGTTGGGACATCGCGAGCGGCAGTCCGCTGCCGGGATTCACAAAGCTCAAAGACGACGGCACCACCGCTTGCGGCTGCTGGATCTACAGCGGATGTTATGCGAAGGGCCGCAACCAGGCGGCGCGCCGCAAACCGGCCTCGGAACAGCACTGGGTGGCTCCGGATTGGGGTTGGGCATGGCCGCACAACCGGCGCATCCTCTACAATCGCGCTTCCGCGGATCCCGACGGCCGCCCTTGGTCCGAGCGCAAGAAGTACGTCTGGTGGGACGAAGAGAAGGGTTCCTGGACCGGCCTGGACGAACCCGATTTCATCGAAGACCGGCCGCCCTCGTACCGTGCCCCGGACGACGCCCAGGGCACCGACACGATTGGCGGAACGGACCCATTCATCATGAATGCGGATGGAAAGTCGTGGATCTTCGCGCCCCAGGGCCTGCAGGACGGTCCCCTGCCGACCCACTACGAGCCGCAGGAATCGCTGTTTCCCAATCCGCTCTACGGGCAGCAGTGCAATCCGGCGCGCATGGAGTGGCGGCGAAGAGAAAATCCGTACCATCGCGCGTGGGCCGACCCGGCCTTTCCTTATGTGTTGACCACCTACCGGCTGACCGAACACCACACCGCCGGAGGCATGTCGCGCTGGCTCTCCTGGCTCGCCGAACTTCAACCGGAGATGTTCTGCGAGGTCTCTCCGGAACTGGCGGCCGAGAAGGGATTGCACAACGGCGGCTGGGCCACCATCTCCACCGCCCGTGCCGAAATCGAAGCGCGAGTGCTCGTCACCGAGCGCATGCGGCCGCTGCGGGTCAAGGGCCGCGTGATGCACCAGATCGGGCTGCCTTACCATTGGGGCAGCAAGGGCCTGGTGCGGGGCGACGCCGCGAACGAACTCATTTCGTTTGTCGGCGATCCCAACGTTTCCATTCAGGAGTCAAAGGCCCTCACCGGGAACATCGAACCAGGCCGACGGGCGCGCGGACGGCGGGCGGCCACTCGGGAAGCGCCAAACGGACGTGCCGAAGGTGAAGGCGGCGCCTGGCGGGACCTGCCCCGGGCGCGCCACAAAGTGCCGGGACGACATGGGGTTGTGACCGCCCGCAACACCTCCGGGGAGGAGACCTGACGTGCCCACGGGCTTCTTTACCGACACCACGGTCTGCATCGGCTGCAAGGCCTGCGAAGTGGCCTGCAAGCAGTGGAACCAGTTGCCGGACGACGGCCTGTCCTTCAGCGGCATGTCCTATGACAACAGCGTCGCGCTGGGCGCCTCCACCTGGCGGCACGTCGCCTTCGTGGAACGTCCGGTACCACTCTCCGGGCAGACGGCCGGGAATTTTTCCTGGCTCATGCTTTCGGACGTCTGCAAGCATTGCCAGCACGCCGGATGTCTGGAGAACTGCCCTACCGGGGCCATTATCCGGACCGAATTCGACAGTGTATACGTCCAGCCCGACGTCTGTAACGGCTGCGGCTATTGTGTGGTCGGCTGCCCATTCGGCGTGATCGACCGTTTGCAGGACGACGGCCGCGCCTGGAAATGCACGCTCTGCTACGACCGTCAGCGGGACCAGATGGAACCGGCCTGCGCCAAGGCTTGCCCCACGGACTCCATCATCTTCGGCGAGATGGCGGAGTTGCGCGCCAAGGCGGAAGAACGGGTTGCGCAGTTGCATGAGCGCGGCGTGAAGGAAGCCTACCTTTATGGCGCGGACGCGGCCTCCCAACCGGGAACCGGCGGGCTGAACGCCTTCTTCCTGCTGGTGGACCGGCCCGAGGTCTACAACCTGCCGCCCGACCCGGTAGCGCCCGCCAGGCACGCCAAGCAGAGTTGGAGCGCGATGGCCCTCGCCTCCCTGGGCCTGCTGGCGGCGGCCGTTGGAGCCGTGGTGGGAGCGCGGCGGTAAATCATGAACGACGGAAGAAACATCGACGAATCGCTGGCTCTGCTCGAGGGCGAGGCCGCGCAACAGCAAACCAGCCCGGGAAACAACGCGCCGGAAACCGCCCCCAGCGAACCGGGTGGCGGGACTCCCTCGTACTACGGCCGGCCGGTGCTCAAGCCACCCGTCTGGATCTGGTCGATCCCGGCTTACTTTTTCGTGGGCGGAGTGGCGGGCGCAGCCATGACGCTCGGGATGGCCGTACAACTGGCGGGCGGCCGCCGGCTGCGCGGCTTCGACGAACGCTGCCGCTGGATCGGCGCCATCGGCGGCGGCATTGGAAGCGCCCTGCTGATCCACGACCTGGGACGCAAGGGACGATTCCTTTTCATGCTCCGGGTGTTCCGCCCCACCTCCCCGATGAGCGTCGGCTCCTGGGTGCTGGCGATCGCGACGCCCCTCTCCGCCGGGTCGGCCATCCTGACCTTCGCGCGCGGCCCGCTCTATCGCCTGGGCTACGCGGCCGGGATCGGCGCGGGGATCCTGGGCATGCCGCTCGCCACCTACACCGCTGTGCTGTTGAGCAACACCGCCGTTCCGGTGTGGAGCGAGACGCGACGCGTCCTGCCGCTGCTGTTTGGAGCCTCGTCCGCCGCCGGGCTGGCATCCCTGCTCGATTGCATGGATTTGCAAAGCCGCGAGCGGGCCATCGCCAAACGCTTCGGACTGGCCGGACGCATCGCCGAACTGGCGGCTGCCCAGGCGCTGAAACACCAAGCGTCACGCGAGCCGCGCGTGGCGCTCCCGCTAAGCGAAGGCGTTTCGGGCGCCCTGTGGAAAGCCGCCGGCATCCTTACCGGCGTCAGCCTGGGCCTGTCACTTTGGCCCGGCGAGAACCGGACGCGGCGCCGGGTTGCCGGGACGCTCGGTATCCTGGGCGGTTTTTGTCTGCGATTTGCCGTGTTTCACGCAGGCAAGGCGTCCGCGCGCGATCCCCACTCGACATTCGCCCAGCAGTCGCTGAATCAAGTCTCGCCGCGATGAACGTGCGGGTGGAAATGGACCTCCGGGCCGTGATGGTGCCGGTGCGCGTGGATCAGGTTGGTGCGGCGCAACAGGTCGCGGTCGGCGAGCACATCGGCGGGCGGCCGGTCCGCCACCACCGAGCCGGCATCCATCACCACGCAGCGATCCGCGATGTCGGCCAGATCGCCCAGATCGTGGGTGGCGGTGATGATTGTCTTGGCCCCGCCGCCCCACTGCACCAGCAGGTCGATGAACTGGCTCTGGCTGCGGGGATCGAGGGCCGAAGTGGGCTCATCGAGCAGCAGCACCGCCGGGTCCAGCACAAGTACGCTGGCCAGCGCGACCCGTTTCTTCTCCCCGCCCGACAGCCGGTGTGGGACGCGGTCCTTGAGGTGCGCGATGCCGAGCCGTTCGAGAGTCGCGGCAACCTGCTCCCGGACCTGCTTCGCCGGCCAGCGCAGTTGCAGCGGCCCGAAGGCCAGTTCGTCGAATACGGTGGGATTGAATAGCTGGACGTCCGGATTCTGGAAGACCATGCCGACTTCGCGGCGAAACGCAAAGGCGAACGCGTCATCGCCCAAAGCTGCCTCGTTCAGCTCGCGTCCGCGGAACCGCACCGCTCCCGATTCGGCGAAGTAGAGCGCGTCCAGGATGCGTAGCAGCGTGGATTTCCCCGAGCCGTTGGCGCCGAGCAGGGCCACACGGCTGCCTTCGGCGATCGAAAGCGACAGTTCGCGAATGGCCTCGATCTCCTGGTAGCGGAAAGTGACGCCGGCGGCTTCGAAGAGGTTCATCGTCCCGCCCACACGGCCGCCGCGAACAGCGCCGCGAACAGCGCAAGCGCGGCCCAATCGCGGTTCCGCATGTGGAAATCGTCGAGGACGTACACCTCGCCGCGGAAGCCGCGCGCCTGCATTGCGAGATAGACCTCGCCGCTCAGGTGCAGGGTCTTACCGAGCAGCACCCCGGCGCTCGAAACCGCCAGGCGTCGGCGCTCCGGCCCGGTTGCGTCGCCCACGGTCCGGCTTTTGCGCGACTCGAACATTTCGTGCGCCGTCTCGAGCATCAACAGGATGTAGCGGCAGGTCATTCCCAGAATTACTACGAATACGATGGGCGCGCGGATGGCGCGCAATGCCTTGAGCACGTGGGCCCAGCGCGTAGTGAATACCAGCAGCAGCGCCAGCGTGGCGGCGGTCTGAACCCTCAACAGCAGGTAGGCTGCGGTGCGGATTCCCTGCTCCGTCACCGTCCAGCCCAGCACCGGCAAACGGTAGGCCGGGGCTCCGGGCGTCAGGAACAGAGCGGGAACGGCGATGACGCCCGTAAACACGAATGCACCCAGCCAGACGCTGCGCGCCAGGGCCCACACAGATAGCCGCGAGAGCGCGGCCAGCGTTACGGCAAGTGCCAGGATTGCCGCGATCACCCAGAGCCGCGCTGCCAGTGCAGCCGCCAAGATCAGCCCGAGCAATCCGAGCACCTTGACCCGCGGATCGATCGATTGCAGCAACCCTCCGCCTCCGGCCACGGCCTCGGCGTAGAGAGCGCGATCCATGGCCGAATAGAGGTTCTCGAGGGTATGCTCCACGAATCCGGCGCGTTTCATCCGCCGCCGCTTCCGCGGGCCAGGCGGCCCAAGCCAAGCCCGGCCAGCACGATCAGCCCGGTGCCGAACATTCCCGACAGCACGTACCCGAAGCCCGCGCTGCGGACGTAAGGCGGCGCGTATTCGGCGAAGGGCGCTGTCCAAACCGAACCGAGCCGCGCCAGACCCAGGGGCGCGCGCGCCGGCGGGGCTTGGTTGCGGGAGGCGGACGCCATCTCCCGGCGCACCGCCGCATCGGAGAAATCGGAAGCCGCCCATTCCCCCCAGGCCGTTCCGCCGGCGAGAATCCCCAGCGGAGTGAGGGTGAGGAGCAGACCCAGGCCCAGCCACAAGGGACGCAGCGAACGCAGCCCCTTCGCCTCCGGTGACACCACGCCCGCCGACGCGCGCAACAGGGCCGGGTCCGACCGTTGCAGGAATGCCACCACGCCCGCCGAAACAACCAGTTCCGCCAGTCCGGCTACTGTGAGATGACCGAGCATCATGGCCGGAATCGAGATGGACAGTGGATACGGGCAGTAGAGCGGCGCACCGGTCGCGTCGCGATAGAGTAGGGGCTGGATGCCGAACTCCACCGCCGCCAGCAGAGCTGAAACGTTGATTGCGACGTACCCGGCCATCCCAGCCGCCACGACGCGGCGCGTAGACGTGAGAGCGGAAGTGCCGGCCGCAACCCTGTACACGACGTAGGCGGTCAGCGATCCCGCGACGGCCATGTTGAAGCAGTTGGCGCCGATCGCGGTGATCCCGCCGTCGCCGAAAAAGAAGGCCTGGATGATCAGCGCAATCGAGATCGCGATCATGGACGCCCACGGACCGAGCACCACCGCCGCCAATCCCACGCCGACGGCATGGCCGGTGGTGCCGCCCGGCAGCGGCAGGTTGAACATCATGATCACGAAGGAAAACGCCGCAAACAGAGACAGCAGGGGAATTACCCGCGTATGCAGGGCCGCCTTCACCCGCCGCAGAGCCACATACCAGAAAGGCGCGGACCCCGCGTACAGCGCCGCGCAGGTGGCCGGGCTGAGGTATCCATCCGGTATGTGCATTTATACAAATCGTAGCACTCCGGCTCGCCGGGTCCGGTGCGCTAAGCTGGCGGGAGCGCCATGAAGTACGCTCTCCTTTTTTCCGCCTGGGCTGCCCTGGCGGCGGCCCAGACTCCGGCCGAGCTTCTTCGCGACCCCGCGATTCGCGCGGCCATGGAAGCCGCGCGCCGGAACGAACCCAAAACCCTGGAGTTGCAGGCGCGGGTCTGCGAGATCCCCGCACCGCCGTTTCACGAAGAGGCCCGCGGCCGGGAACTCGAACGCCTGTTTCGAGAGCTTGCCCTGAAGGACGTTCGCCTGGACACCGCCGGAAATGTGATCGGCGTGCGCCCGGGCAGGTCCACGCGCCCCAACCTGGTGTTCAGCGCTCACCTGGATACCGTTTTCCCCGAAGGGACGAACGTGCAGGTCAGGCGCGACGGCGCGGTGCTCAAGGGACCCCGGAATCGGCGACGACTGTCGCGGCCTGGCGGTAATGCTGGCCGTAATCCGCGCGCTCGATGAAGCGCACGTCGAGACTCCCGGCACCATCACCTTCGTCGCCGACGTGGGCGAGGAGGGTCTCGGGGACCTGCGCGGCATGAAGGCCCTGTTCGGGGAGAGTCTCAAGGACCGCATCGACAAGTTCATCTCCGTGGACGGCACCGGCCTTTCCGTGACGAATGTAGGGGTCGGCAGCAACCGCTATCGCGTGACCTTCAAGGGTCCGGGTGGGCACAGCTTCGGCGATTTCGGAATGGCCAACCCCATACAAGCGATGGGCCGCTCCATCGCGAAGATCGACGAATTGCAGGTGCCGTCGCAGCCTAAGACTACCTTCAACGTGGGCCGTGTGGGCGGCGGCACTTCGGTCAACGCCATCCCGTTCGAAGGCTGGATGGAGGTGGACATGCGCTCGGCCGACCCCGCATCGCTCAAGTCCCTGGACGACCGTTTCCACGCCGTCATCCGGCAGGCGGCGGAAGAGGAGAACCGCCGCTGGAACAACCGGGGTCCGGTCACCGTGCAGGCGGAAAGCGTGGGTGTGCGGCCCGCCGGTCAAACTCCCGCCGACAGCCCGATCGTGCGCACCGCCCTCGAGGTGACGCAGGCCTTGGGGACGACTGTCACCCTGCGCGAGGGTTCCACCGATTCGAACGTGCCGATGAGCCTGGGAATTCCTGCCATAACAATCGGCGGAGGCGGAGGCGGAATGGGCGCCCACTCGCTTGACGAGAGCTTCGACTCCCGCGATTCGGAACGCGGCACGGAGCGCGCGCTGCTCCTGGCCGTCGCCCTGGCGCGGTAACCGGGATAGAATGAAAAACCGCGCCGCCCGCGGAAAGGAGATCCAGCGATGCTCTCGAGACGCCGTTTCGGACAGATCGCACTAGCCGCCATGCCGCTGCATAACGCCTTCGCCAAAATCGATTCGGTCCTTCACGGCATCCAGTTCGGCTTGCAGAGCTACAGCTTCAACGGAACGCCGCTGGCCGGCGTGCTGGACGTGGTGGTCCAGTGCATGGTGGAGGCTCAACTCGGCGAGGTGGATATCTGGTCCCCCCTGATCGAGCCCGTGGAATTGTCCGAGAAGGCGCGCGCCGCCTCGGTTCCCGCGGAGGAACGGGCGCAGGCGCGCGCGGCAATCGCGAAGTGGCGCGCCACCGTGCCGCTCGATTATTTCCGCGGCATCCGCGCGAAGTTCGAGGACAAAGGCATCGAGGTGACCGCGTTCAGCACCTCCACGGGCACCACCGACGAGGAACTGAACCGCACCATGGAGATCACCAAAGCGCTGGGCGCGAAGATCGCGACGGTGGGCATTCCGCTCTCCGCCGCCAGGCGCCTGGTGCCCATTGCCGACCGCCACGGAGTCATGATCGGCATTCAAGGACGGCCCGCCATGAACTCCACCAACCCCGACCAGATCTGCAAGCCGGAGCAGTACGAAGAGGCGCTGGCGCTATCGAAGAATTACTGGTTGAGCTTCGACGTCGGGGATGCGGTGGGAGGGGGCTACACCGATGTTCTGCAGTTCGTGAAAGACCACCACGCGCGGATCTTCCAGCTCTACTTGAAGGATCGCAACAGGGCGAACGTGAGCTTGCCGTGGGGAGAAGGCGACACGCCGATCAAGGAAATTCTGCGGCTGATGCGCGATAACAAATACCAGGTGCGCGGATACATCGACAACGACTACAAGAGCAGCGCCAGCCGCTCGGACGACGTCAAGCGCAGCTACGAATTCGCGAAGACCGTGCTCGCGGCGTGAGGAACTACCGCCACGGCGCCTGATAGACCCGCCGGCATTTCGGGCAGCGGTACCGCCCGTGAATCGGCCAACTTGCGTCCTCGTGCATGAGGGCACACCACAATCCCGCAATTCGGGACCACCGCTTTTTGACTGTTTCCATGCCCCAAGCTCCTTATTTGAAGTAGATGCGAAACTGCCGCGCACCGTTTCGCGGCTCCCGGCGCACAGGGTATTCGTTCACCCCATCGCCCGCAACGCGGCGGGCGTAGAATACGGATGAACGCACCATCCTTTCGCGCATGCAACCTGGACTCACCACCCCACAGAAGGCGCTCCAAATCAATAACGACCTCGAAAAGTTCGGCGTCTTTGCCGAAATCGGCGCGGGACAGGAGGTCGCGCGCTGGTTCTTTCACGTCGGCAGGGCGTCCGGGACAGTCGCGAAATCGATTTCGGCGTATGACATGGCGGTCAGCGACGAACTGTATGGCCCGACCGGCCATTACGTCAGCCGCGCCCGGCTGGAGGCGATGCTGAGCTGCGAGTTCGACCAGTTGAAGCGCCGCGTGCCAATCAGGCCGGGCATTCCGCAGGCGCATTTTGTTTTTGCCGATACCGTAGCCACTCAGTCCCACACCCACGGGGGACAGGGCTGGATGGGCATTCGGTTCGAGGACACTCCGGGCAGCGAAACGTCGGAGATCATCGTTCATTTCGCCATGTCGGACCCGGAAACAGTGAACCAGCAGGACGCAGCCGGCATTCTCGGCGTCAACCTGATCCACGCGGCGTTCTATGACAATCGGGATCCCAAGCTGGTGGTGAACCTGCTGCTCGACGGGCTGAGCCGGCGCCGCATCGAAGTGGACATGATCAAGTTCTCCGGCCCGGTCTTTGCGGGACTGGACAACCGCCTGATGAGCCTGCAACTTGTGGAGAACGGTCTGGCCGACGCCGCTATGTTTACGGCGGCGGGCGAGGTGGTTCAGCCTTCCGAGGTGCTCTACGGAAAGCGTGTTCTGATTGAGCGCGGCAGTTTCCGTCCGGTAACGAACGTGACCCTCGACATGCTGACACGGGCGCAGCGCCAGCAGGAACAAGACCATCCCGAAGCGGGCGGTGACCCGGTGGTGCTGATGGAAATGACCCTGAATAACCTGATGTCGGCGAAGGTCATCGATCACCAGGATTTCCTCGACCGCGTGGATCTGCTTGGCGTGCTCGGCAAGACAGTCCTGATTTCCAGCTACGCCCGTTTCGACAGCGTCACCAGTTACCTGCGCAAGTCCACGAAAGGCACGATCACGATGGCGATCGGCGTGCCCACGCTGAGCGAAATCTTCGAAGAAAGATATTACGCGGACCTGCCGGGCGGAATTCTTCAGGGACTCGGCGGCCTTTTTCAGGGCCCGGTCAACCTGCTCGTTTATCCGACTAAAGACCCCACGTCAGGAGAACTCTCCACGGCAGACACTTTTGCCGTGCCGCGTCGCCAGAAGCAACTCTACGATTATCTCCGCCAGAACGGCTCGATCGAACCGATCCGGGAGTTCGATCCCGCCCAATTGCACATCACACCCGGCGAGGTGCTTCAAAAATTGCAGGCCGCGGACCCGGAGTGGCGGACGATGGTGCCCGGGCCGGTCGCCGATCTGATCCAGCTTCGCGGTATCTTCGGCGCCGCCCCACGGTCAGGATGATACCGATGGCTACGGCAGTTTGACGCGCCGGCCTTCGGGATGAGGCAGAAATGCCTCGGCCTGGGGAAGGCCATCTGCAGCGCCACGGCGATGCGTGATCTCGACCTGTTGCGGGTACCACTTCTCCGGCTGCTGCGAGGCGTGCGCATAACATGCCGCGCGCCGGACCGTTTCCACCCGCGAGATGTCGACGTACTCGGTGGGCGCGAACATCGTCGTATCCCCGGCGACCTCGTAATAATACAGGGCAAACGTTTTGCCGGCCTTCCACCAGGCATCGAGAGTCAACATGGAGGCGGCGCGGTGGTCGCGATGCCGGTCGACAGGCCAGTGGGTGAAGACGATTTCGGGGCGTTCGGCCGCCAGCAGCCGGGCGAAATCGTCGTAGTGTTGCGCATCGACGATGGAGCGGCCGTCGTACTGGCCGGCGAACGCGGCGCGAGCCTTGAGAATCCGGCAGGCATTTTGGGCTTCGGCGGTGCGGATGCGCGCGCAGCGGTCGAGCGGCGCATCCCCGCAGAACCCCTCACCGCGATTGAGATAGAGCAGCACCACTTCGTGTCCGAGTTCGGTGTAGCGCGCGATGGTTCCACCGCAGCCGCACTCCGGGTCGCCGGGATGGCCGCCCACAACGACGATTCGGGCAGGCTGCGCGAAGGCCCGGCCCAGCCGCGGCAAGGTTGCGGCAGCCGCGATCAGGTTCCGGCGCGAGAGGGACACGCGGAAATTGTAATACGTGCGGCAGGGCCCATGTATAGCTGTTCGGCGAAGATGCTTGAGTTGAGCCATTCCGGTGCTCGATCCCGCGTCTTGAATTGGAGGAGAGACACAGGATGCCTGTTTCCGAAGATGGACGCCGTGAGGCTTTGGTGGTTGAGAGGGGCAATGGCCGGCCCGTCAACGTGATTGGCGAAGAGGTGAAGATTACGATTTCGAGCCGCGACACGGGCGGCGCGTTCGCCGTATTCGAAGGAGAGACGCGGCCGATGCACGGTCCGCCGCTGCACCGCCATCGCAATCAGGACGAGTGGTGGTATATCGTCGAGGGGGAATACCTGTTCGAGGTGGACGGCCAGGAGATCTCTGCGAGCGCGGGTGACACTGTCTTCGCGCCGCGCGGCAGCAGCCACACGTTTCAAAACGTCGGAGACGCGCCGGGCCGGATGGTTGGCACCATCGTTCCGGGCGGCCTCGACATTTTTTTTGAGGAGCTCGATCAGGTCGTTCCGCGTGGGACCGCTCCCGATCCGGTAAAGCTTCTGCCGGTTTTCGAGAAGCACGGAATGGAACTGCTGGGGCCGCCCCTTCGCGCCCGGCAAATCGGGACCACCAGCGGCGCGGATTAGCGGCACCAATCAGGCAAGCTGCGCCAGCGACGCGGCAAGATCGAGAATCTCCGCGCCGTTCACCGCGCGAACGGCCTCGAACCAGTCCTCGTTCACAGACTCGGGGTACAGCGCGCCGGCGATGGCGCCGCCGATCGATGCGACCGAGTCGGCATCGCCGCCGATATTGGCTGCAAGCAGCACCGTGTCCGACGCCGACCGGGCGATCAGCGCCAGACTGATGGCAAGGGACACGACTTTGTCAGCACCTATTGGGAAGTGCCGCCGCGAAATCTCGCGGGCGTCGAGCGGTTCTCTGGCGAGTTCCGAATGCAGGGCCTCGATCGACTGCGCCATACTGGCGCCTTCGGCCATGTGCGCCGCCGCCATCGCAGTCTCCAGCACCGCGGTGTCGGACCTGCCATCCACGGCTGCGGCAACAGCGCCCGCCACCGCGGCCGCGCCGCCAATGGCCATCCGGCCGCCGTGAGTCGGGATTGCGCACTCGCAGGCGCCCTGCACCAAGTCATCCAAGTTGGCGGAGCGATAGAAGATTCCCACCGGCGCGGCGCGCATGGCCGCGCCGCAGCCATCGCCGCCGGCCGCCACACGCGACGGGTCACCGGCCTGAATAAACTCCCACAGCGCCACACCCGGGTGCAACGACTTCCGGCATAGCAGCAGTTCGCGTCCGATGCCTGTGTGGTTCGCTTTCCCGTCGCGCAGCAGAGCCCTTCCGACCGCGAGGGTTTGTTCGGTATCGTCGGTTGTCTCGCCGATGCGCCACTCGTATCGCTTTCCGGAGTAACGCGGGATGACGTCGCCGGGCCTGCCGTGGAACCCGGAAACGCCGTCCGGATACCACCGCTCCACACCGGCCCGGCTCAGCGTCTCCGTCTGCTTTCCGATGGCATCCCCGATAGCGAGCGCCTTGAGACAGCCACTCACGCGTTCACGAAACGGCATGGAGGAGGTCTTCGCCTCACTCGGACTTGAGAGAAGCCATATCGATCGAGAAGCGGTACTTCACGTCGGCCTTCAGCAATCGAGTGTAGGCCTCGTTGACCTTCTGGATGGGGATGACCTCCACATCGGCCGTGATGTTGTGCTCTCCGCAGAAGTCGAGCATCTCCTGGGTCTCGGGAATACCGCCGATGGGCGACCCGGAAAGGCTGCGGCGTCCGAACAGAAGGCCGAAGGCGGCCACGGCGAGGGGCTTTTCCGGCGCGCCCACGAGAGTGAGGTTGCCGTCGCGGCGGAGGAGTTGAATGTAGGTATTGATATCGTGATCGGCCGAGACGGCGTCGAGGATGAAATCGAAGCTGCCGGTATGCTTCTGAACTTCGCCGGCGTTGCGGGAGACGACGACTTCGTCCGCGCCGAGGCGCAGCGCATCGTCCTTCTTGGCCGGCGAAGTGGTGAAGGCGACGACGTGGGCTCCCAGCGCATGGGCGAACTTCACCGCCATGTGTCCCAGTCCCCCCAGACCCACAACGCCCACCTTCTTTCCTTTGGTAACTCCCCAGTGGCGCAGCGGCGAGTAAGTGGTGATTCCGGCGCACAGCAGCGGCGCGGTTCCGGCAAGATCCAGGTTGGAGGGCACCCGCACGACGAAGCGCTGGTCGACGACCACGGTATCGGAATAGCCGCCGTAGGTGACGCCTCCAAGGTGTTTGTCCGGGAAATTGTAGGTGAGGGTCACATTCCTGCAGAACTGCTCCAGGCCGGCTTCGCACTCCGGGCAGGTACCGTCGGAATCCACCATGCAGCCCACAGCAGCCAGGTCGCCGGGCTTGAAACTGGAGACGGCGGAGCCGACCTTAGTAACTCGACCGACGATCTCATGACCCGGTACGCAAGGATAGACCGTGGGCATCACGTTGTCCCACTCGTTGCGGACCTGGTGGAGATCGGAGTGGCAGATGCCGCAGAAAAGGATCTCGATCTGCACGTCGTGTTCGGTTGGATCCCGCCGGGCGATCGTCGTAGCGGCCAGCGGCGATGTCGCGCTGGCAGCCGAGTAGGCCTTAGTCTTGTACATCGATATTGCTCCTATGCATTATTTCCCGGCCGTTCACCAGCCGTGTATTGTTCGTCGCTGACCTGCGCTGCACTCTGCCGCAACCGGCCGTCACAATCCTCGTCAAGCCCAGCGGGTTTTAGACGTCAGCGGCCGGTCATTTGCTCCAGTTTTTCGGGATAGCGGGCACCCTGAACCGTGATCTCCGAGGCGGCGCGATCGATGTCGAGAAGATCGTCCGGCGTCAGTTCGACCGAGACCGCCCCGATATTTTCGTCCAGGCGGTGCAGTTTCGTGGTGCCCGGAATCGGAACGATCCACGGCTTTTGCGCGAGCAGCCAGGCGAGCGCGATCTGAGCCGGTGTCGCTTTCTTCCGTTCGCCGATGCTGGCGAGCAGATTGATCAGGGCCTGATTTGCCTTGAGAGCCTCCGGCGTGAAGCGCGGCAGGCTGCTGCGGAAGTCGGTGCTGTCGAATTTCGCATTCTCGTCGATCTTGCCCGTAAGGAATCCCCTGCCCAGCGGGCTGTACGGGACAAGGCCGATGCCGAGTTCTTCGAGAGCCGGTATCACTTCCTTCTCCGGTTTCCTTGTCCACAGCGAATATTCGCTCTGGAGGGCAGCCACCGGCTGGACGGCGTGGGCGCGGCGGATGGTTTGCACGCCGGCTTCGGAAAGACCGAAGTACCTGACCTTGCCTTCGCGAATCAGGTCCTTCACAGCGCCTGCCACGTCTTCGATGGGCACGTCCGGATCGACGCGATGCTGATAAAGCAGGTCGATCGCATCGATCTTGAGCCGCTGAAGCGAGCCCTCCACGGCTTGCCTGATGTGCTCCGGCCTGCTGTTCAGGCCCGGTGCCCCCTTCATGCCGCGCGGATCGAACCCGGGCCTTACGTCGAACCCGAACTTGGTGGCGATCACTACCTGGTCGCGGAAGGGAGCCAGGGCTTCGCCGACGAGTTCTTCGTTCAGGAACGGGCCGTAAACCTCGGCCGTGTCGACGAATGTGATGCCGCGCTCGACGGCTGCCCGAAGCAGGGATGTCATCTCCTGCTTGTCTTTCGGCGGACCGTAAGAAAAACTCATTCCCATGCAGCCGAGCCCGAGAGCCGATACTTCCAGGCCGCTATTTCCAAGTTTGCGCTTCTGCATTTCTTCTCCCGAGGAACCTTCTCCTCCCCTCCAGAGTAGATTCGGAGGCAGAGGCGGCGGTATCCCGATCCTTCCGATTTATTGCCTATTTCTCTTGTGCTGTCGATCTACACACAGCTGGAACAGTTATGCTGGTGCAGAGGAGAGCAGATCCCTTTCTTATGAGCGCGCGGAGCGGAGAGGCGCCTTTGATACGTGATCGGGCGTACGAGTTGCGGGCGGAACTGGCTCGCAAAATTGCTTTGTTCATGGGATTCGCAGAGAACCGGGCAACCGGGATTTCGGGGCTGTCGCTTCACCGCCGGACCTCCCCCACGTCTCCGTGCTCGATGACCTACGAACCGGGCGTCACGGTGATCGCTCAAGGCCGTAAGCAAGTCGATCTGGGCCGGAACACTTTCATTTACGGTGCCTCGCGATTCCTGCTGACGGCGCTCGATTTGCCGGTCGTCAGCAGGGTGATCGAGGCAAGCGAGGCGGTGCCCTGCCTGGCTTTGTCGCTCAAGTTGGAGATGCCCATGGTCCGGGAACTTCTCAGCCTGGAGGAAATGCAGGTGGCGGAGGCCGGGTCCGACAGCCCCGGCATGGCGACGGGCGAGACCACGGTGGAGTTTTTGGATGCGTGCTGCCGGCTCATGGACCTGCTGGCAACCCCGCGGGACATTCCTTTTCTGAGCGGACTGATTCAACGCGAGATTATCTACCGGATCCTGCGCGGCGCGGAGGGCGCACGCCTCCGGGCGATTGCCACGCAGGGCGAGCAGAGCCACCGGACAGCCAAAGCGATCGCCTGGATCCGGGCGAACTACGCCAAGCCGCTAAGAGTGGAGGATCTGGCGCAGATTGCGGGCATGGGCGTGTCCACACTGCACCATCACTTCCGGATTCTGACCGCCATGAGCCCGCTTCAGTATCAGAAGCAGCTCCGTTTGCAGGCAGCGCGCGGACGCATGCTCATCGACGGCCTGGACGCCGCCAGTGCGGCCTTCGAGGTTGGATACGAGAGCCCCAGCCAGTTCAACCGCGAGTACAGCCGGCTGTTCGGCCAGCCGCCGATGCGGGACATCCGGACGCTTCGCTCGCCCGACGCGCCGCCGCTCGAGTCAATCGGCAACCGCCAGGACGCGATCTGAATATTCGGTGACCTGCCCGCGCGCAAAGTGCAGTTACTCTCATTTCGCCCCGATGCGCGCGGTCCGGCCGTCTCCGGTGTACGGGAAAATATGAGTATGGACATCAATCGTTTCACTGAAAAACTGCAGGAAGCGATACGATCCGCGCAAAGCAAGGCCGCCCGCTACGGGCACCAGCAGATCGATGTCGAACATCTGCTCGCCGCGCTCCTCGAACAGGAGGGAGGGCTGGCCGCCTCAGTGCTCAGCAAAACGGGCGTTCACACGGATTTATTGGCCCAGCGGCTGGAGGCCGAACTCGACCGCCTGCCGAAAGTCTCCGGACCCGCCGGCGGGCCCGACCAGGTCTATGTTGCCGCACGCCTCAACCGGCTGCTGGTGCAGGCGGAAGAGGAGGCCCGCGGCCTCAAGGACGAATACATTTCGGTGGAACACATCCTGCTCGCCGCCTTGGATGACAAGGGCGCAGCCGGACGCATGCTCAAAGAGTCCGGCCTCACCCGCGACCGCCTGATGCAGGCGCTGCGCGAGATCCGCGGCAGCCAGCGAGTCACCTCGCCCAATCCCGAGGCCACTTACGAAGCGCTCGAACGCTACGGCCGCGACCTCACAAAGCTGGCGGCGCAAGGTAAGCTCGACCCGGTCATCGGCCGCGACGAGGAGATCCGCCGCGTCATTCAGGTGCTCTCGCGCCGCACCAAAAACAACCCGGTATTGATTGGCGAGCCCGGCGTCGGCAAAACCGCCATCGTGGAAGGGTTGGCGCTGCGTATTATCCGCGGCGACGTCCCCGAGGGACTCAAGAACAAGCGCATCGTCGCCCTCGACATGGGCGCGCTCATCGCCGGCGCCAAGTACCGCGGCGAATTCGAGGAGCGCCTGAAGGCCGTCCTCAAGGAAGTTCAGGATTCGGCGGGCGAAATCATTCTCTTCATCGACGAATTGCACACGGTGGTGGGCGCGGGTAAGGCCGAAGGCGCCATGGACGCGGGCAACCTGCTTAAGCCCATGCTCGCGCGCGGCGAACTGCACTGCATCGGCGCCACGACGCTGGACGAGTACCGCAAACACATCGAGAAGGACGCCGCCCTCGAGCGCCGCTTCCAGACCGTGCTCGTGGACCAGCCATCGGTCGAAGACACCATCTCCATTTTGCGCGGGCTCAAGGAACGCTATGCCGTGCATCACGGCGTGAACATCAAGGATGCCGCGCTGGTGGCGGCCGCCGTGCTATCGAACCGCTACATCACCGACCGTTTTCTGCCCGACAAGGCAATCGACCTGATGGACGAGGCCGCCGCCCGGCTGCGCACGGAAATCGATTCCATGCCGTCGGAGATGGACGAAACCCGCCGCCGCGTCATGCAGCTCGAAATCGAACGCGAGGCCCTGCGCAAGGAGAAGGACTCCGCCTCCCGCGAGCGCCTGGCCAAGCTCGAAAAGGAGCTGGCCGATTTGAAGGCCGAGTTCGACGCCCTCAGCGCACGCTGGAACGCTGAAAAAGAATCCGTCCAGCGGCTGCGCCAGATTCGCGAGCAGGTGGAACAGACGAAAGCCGAGATCGAGCGCGCCGAACGCCAGTACGACCTCAATCGGGCCGCCGAGCTCAAATACGGAACGCTCACCGACCTGGAGCGGCGGTTGCAGCAGGAGACCGAACAGTTCAACCGCCAGCAAACGCAATCCAAGCTGATCAAGGAAGAGGTGGACGAAGAGGACATCGCGGAAGTGGTCAGCCGCTGGACCGGCGTTCCCGTCACCCGGCTGCTGGAAGGCGAGATGCAGAAACTGCTGCACCTCGAGGAGGAGTTGCACCACCGCGTCATTGGCCAGGACGAGGCCGTGACGGCGGTCTCGGAAGCCGTGATCCGCGCCCGCTCCGGGCTCAAGGATCCGAACCGGCCCATCGGCAGCTTTATTTTCCTCGGCCCCACCGGCGTCGGCAAGACGGAACTCGCGCGCGCTCTGGCCGCCTTCCTGTTCGACGACGAACACGCCATGATCCGCATCGACATGTCCGAGTACCAGGAGAAGCACACCGTGGCCCGGCTCATCGGCGCGCCTCCAGGTTACGTCGGATACGAAGAGGGCGGGCAGCTAACCGAGGCGGTGCGCCGCCGCCCTTATTCGGTGGTGCTGTTCGACGAGATCGAGAAGGCCCATCATGACGTGTTCAACGTGCTGCTCCAGATCCTGGACGACGGCCGCCTCACCGACGGCCAGGGCCGCACCGTCGATTTCAAGAACACCATCGTGATCATGACCTCCAACGTCGGCAGCCAGCGGATTCTCGAGTATCGCGGCAGCTATGGCGGCGAGGGCTACGAGCGGATGAAGGAGGCGGTGCTCGAAGAGATGCGCCGCGGCTTCCGGCCCGAGTTCCTCAACCGCGTGGACGAGATCATCGTTTTCCACGCGCTTTCCGAGGAGCACCTGAAGCAGATCGTCGAAATCCAGCTCGACCGCCTGCGCGCACGGCTCGCCGAGCGCCACATCACGCTGGAACTGACCGACGCCGCCCGTGCCAACCTGGTCCTCACCGGCTACGACCCCCATTACGGGGCGCGCCCCTTGAAACGTGCGATCCAGAAGAAGATCGAAACGCCCCTCGGGCGTCTGCTGCTGAAAGGCGAGGTGCGCGACGGGCAGACCGTCGGTGTGGACGCGGGGCCTTCGGGGGACCTGCAGTTCACTACCGTTCCGGCCGCGGTGCCCGCATAGGGCGGAAGCGTCTACCGCATCCGTTCGGCGAATTCGCCGGTCGAGGCGTCCACAAAAACCGAGAAGTTGGACGTGCCCACCGATTCGCCCCACACCACCCGCCAGACCGGGTTGGGATGGCGCGTGTTCTTCTCCAGCAGGAATATGATCGGCTTGCCAGGGTTCTTTTTGTCGTAATCGGCGCTTTCCTTGAGGGCCACCTCGTAGGCTTTGTCGGTATCCGTCTTTACCGCGATAAACGGAAAAGCCGCCGACGCCGGACCGGAATACGGGATCTCCTGCTGCGCGAAAACACCCTTGTGCAGCGTGGGCAGCATTTCTATTATGGAGAACGTGTACGAGCGGCTCTGCGCCTTCGAAGGCGAGTAAAAGGTGGCATCCCAGGCAGCCGCTTTACCCTTGGGAACGTCCGGCACCTCGTTCAACAACATGCTGTTGGCTTTCAACACCAAAACATCCGGCGCCCAGGTGCGGGCAACCTGATACATCCTGAAAAGAGCGCTTTGTCCCGTCACCGGCTCGGGCGGTTTTTCCGGTTCTTTCTTTTCGGCGGTTGGCGTTCCCGAACAGCCGGCAAGGAGCGCGAACAGGGCGGAAACAAACAAAAAGGGAAGTAGCCGTTTCATCATCTGAGTGCCATTTTATCAGCGGCATCCCGTTGATTCACAACTTACGCAGCCACAGTGTGACATAATGGCGACGTTACGGAGGGAGTTATGTCTCCTCGACGCCTGATTCAAATCGTTTCCGTCGCCTCCCTGGGATTGGCGGCACAACTCGCATCTGCACAGGGAACCACCGGAACCCCACCCGCCACGGGAGGAACAAACTCGGGTGCCGGCCCTACCGGCGGCAGGACGACGACTACCCCGACGCCCACGATTCGCACTCCAACGCCGACGCAGCCCACGCAGCAGCCGCAGGTGCAGCAACCCCCGATCTTTGTTTCTGGCCGCGTCATGCTGGCGGACGGAACACCGCCGCCGGAACCGGTGGTCATCGAGCGGGTCTGCGGCGGAAACAGCCCGAAAGGGGAGGGTTATACCGATTCGCGGGGCTACTTCGGATTCGAACTCGGCCGGCAGAATAACGGAGTGCTTCAGGACGCGAGCCAGGGTGGGGGCTTCAACAACGATCCTTTCTCCGCCAGTTCCTCCAGCAGTTCGTCATCGCTCGGCGGATCGAACATGCCTATGGGCGTCGGAGTCGACCAGCGCCTGATGACCTGCGAACTGCGCGCCCGGCTGGCCGGCTACCGCTCCCAGATCGTCAGCCTCGCCAATCGCCGCGCCATGGATAATCCGGATGTCGGCATCATTCTGCTGATCCCCAACGCCGGCACGCAGGGCACACTGGTCAGCGCCACCACCAATGCGGCCCCCAAAGATGCCCGCAAGGCTTATCAAAAGGGTTTGGACCAGCTCAAGAAGAAGAAGCCCGCGGATGCCGTGAAGGAATTCGAGAAGGCGACCACGATTTATCCCAAGCTGGCCGCGGCATGGGTCGAACTGGGCAAGCTTCAGGCCGACCAGGGTCAGGGTGACGCCGCACGCGCTTCTTTCGAGAAAGCGCTCGATGCCGATCCCAAGTTCGTGCCTCCCTATCTGCACATCGCCATCATGGAGCTGCGGGCGGGACGTTGGGATGAACTCGCGAAGCTCACGGAAACCGCCACCAGGCTGGATCCGTTCGATTATCCGCAGGCCTTCTTCTTCAACGCCCTCGCCAACTACAACCTGAAGAATCTGGATGCTGCCGAGAAGAGCGCCAAAGAAGCGGACCGGCTGGATACTCGCCACCAGTACCCGCAGAATTCGCAGCTGCTGGGATTGATCCTGGCGCAGCGGCAGGACTTCACGGGCGCCGCCGAGCAGTTCAAGAACTTCCTCAAAGTGACGCCCGAAGGACCGGATGCCGAACGCGTCCGCGCTCAACTGGCCCAGGTGGAAAAGCTCACTACCGCCGCCAAGCAGCAGTAGCCGCCGAGCGCTTTCGCGCCCGGTGTCCTACCGGCCCGGGACGCCCAGGTTCCCGCGCGTGATGAAGTCCGTCATGGTCAGGCCGAGCAGGATGAACAGCCAGAGCAGGCCGCCGATCACCACCAGGTGCGTGAGCCGCGTGCTGTGACGCAGGTGCATGAAGAACAGCGCCACCAGCAGCATCTTGCAAACCGCGATCGCCAGGGCCACGGCGACGCTGAACGCGCCGAGGTCCACAAATGCTACCGCGGTTGTAGCGATGGTGGCGGCGATCAGCGCCGCGAACACCAGTGCGTAAGTCTTTACGCTGTCAACGTGATGAGTCATGGCTTTGTCAGTGCGGCAGGTGCCGGTCGATCAGATACAACAGCGGAAACAGGAAGATCCAAATAATATCGACGAAGTGCCAGTACAGCCCGATCATGTCCACCGGCGTCATGTAGGCAGGCGAGAATACGCCGCGGCGCGCCATCACGATCAGGTAAATCAGGAGCCCCGCCCCTACCACCATGTGCAGCGCGTGCAGCCCCGTCATGGCGAAGTACAGGGAGAAGAAGAGCTGCGCCTGTCCCTGCATGGTCACCCCTTCGAAGTGGAAGCCCGGTCCCGGAATGTGGTGCTCCACGTATTTCTCGTGCCACTCGTAAGCCTTCACTCCCAGGAACACCCCGCCCAGGATCAGCGTCAAAATCAGGAAGAGCACGATGGCATTTTTCTGCCCAAGCTGCGCCGCCCGCACCGCCAGCACCATGGTGAAGCTGCTGCACAGCAGCACCACCGTGTTTGCCGCGCCGATATACACGTTCAGGCTCGTGCTCGCGATTCCGAAAATGTCGGGATACTGCGACCGGTACAGCGCGTACGCCAGGAACATACCGCCGAAGAACATGATTTCCGTGATGAGGAAGATCCACATCCCCAGCGTGGAGGCGTCTTTCTGCTGTTCCTCCGTGTCGAACTGCTCGCGCAGCGCGAGCGTTTCCTGTTGAGCGTGGCTAGCCAACTTCGATCTCCTCCCTGTTGACGGTCGTGTAGTCGTAAGCCTCGCATCGGACCACCGGAGTCTCGTCGAAATTGTGCAGCGGCGGCGGCGAAGCGGTCTGCCACTCGAGACCCGTTGCGCCCCAGGGGTTCCTGCCCGCGGGCTTGCCGTATTTGAGCGACCAGATGAAGTAGATCATCGGCATCAGGTAGCCGACCGCCAGCACCGACGCGCCCGCCGTGGACATTACGTTCAACACCTGGAACTCTTCCGGATACGCGTGATACCGGCGCGGCATTCCCAGGTAGCCCAGGATGAATTGCGGGAAGAAGGTGAGATTGAAGCCAAGGAAGATGGTGAGCGCCGAGAGTCGCGACCAGATCTCCGGATACATCCGGCCCGTCATCTTCGGCCACCAGTAGTGCAGGCCGCCCAGGTAACCCATGATGGCGCCGCCCACCATGATGTAGTGGAAGTGGGCGACCACGAAGTAGGTGTCGTGCACGTGCACGTCAATGCCGAGCGACGCCAGGAACAGGCCGGTCAGGCCGCCGATGGTGAACAGCCCGATGAAGCCGAACGCGTATAGCATCGGCGTCGCATAGGAGATCGACCCCTTGTACAGCGTCGCCGTCCAGTTGAAGACCTTGATGGCCGAGGGGATGGCCACGAAGTAGCTCAGGAACGAAAACACCATCCCGGCATACACCGACTGGGTGCTGACGAAGAGGTGATGGCCCCAGACCAGGAATCCCAGTACCGCGATGGCCACGCTCGAAAACGCGATGAAGCCGTAGCCGAATACCTGTTTGCGGCTGAAGACCGACACCACTTCGCTGATCACCCCCATGGCCGGCAGAACCATGATGTACACCGCCGGGTGCGAATAGAACCAGAACAGGTGCTGAAACAGCACCGGATCGCCGCCCAGGGCTGGATCGAATATGCCGATGTGCAGAAGGCGCTCGCACGCTACGAGCACAATCGTCACCGCCAGCACCGGCGTACCCAGCACCTGAATCAGGCTGGTGGCGTAATGCGCCCACACGAACAGCGGCATCCGGAACCACGTCATGCCCGGTGCGCGCATGCGGTGCACGGTGACGATGAAATTGAGGCCGGTGAGGATCGACGAAAAACCCGCGACGAAGATCCCCAGCGCAGTTGCAATCACCCACGTGTTCGAGTAAGTCGTGCTGTACGGGGTGTAGAAGGTCCAGCCGGTGTCCACGCCGCCCGCAATCATCGCGAACAGCGCGAATGCGCCGCCGATCACCAGGAGATACCAGCTCAGCAGGTTGATGCGCGGAAACGCCAGGTCTCGCGCGCCGATCATCATCGGCAAGAAGAAGTTCCCCAGCGTCGCCGGAATGGATGGGATGAGGAAGAAGAAAATCATCGCCACCGCGTGCATGGTGAACAGCTTGTTGTACGTCTCCGACGAAACCAGGTCGCCCTGAGGCGTCAGCAGTTCCATGCGGATCAGCGTGGCAAAAGCGCCGCCGATCATGAAAAAAATTGTGACGGTGATCAGGTACAGCAGCCCGATGCGCTTGTGGTCCTTGGTGAGGAGCCACGACTTCAAGCCATAGCTGGCGTTTAGGTAGTTCTCTCGCTCTTGCGACACTGCGGTAGTCATATGCCTAGCGTTTCCCCGGGACCGTGGTCCCAATCGACGGGCGCGAGTTCTGATTCGCCGGCAGCGAGCGGTTCAAAACGGGCGTCGTCCCGCCGCCCTGCACCCCGCCGGTGGACGGCGTGAGCGACTTGATATACTCCACCAACTGCAGCACCGCCTCTTCGGTCACCTGCCCCTGAAAAGTCGGCATCAGCGGCTGATAGCCCGCCACGACTTTCGCCGTGGGCTGCAAAATCGATTCGCGGATGTAGGCCTCGTCGAACTTCACCGCGCCTCCTCCCGCAAGCTGAATGGTCTGGCCGTACAGCCCGTTCAACACGGGACAGCGGCCCGTGCTGTCCGGCTTGTGACAGTTCGAGCAGGCAAGATCCTGGAACAGCTTCGCGCCGCGGTCGGCCAGCGACCCCGAAGCGCCGCCAGCCAGCCAGTTCTGGTAGTCCTGCGGTTCCATCACGTACACCCAGCCGATCATCCCCGAATGTTTCGTGCCGCAGTACTCCGCACAGAACAGGTGATACTTGCCGGTTTTTGTCGGCTTAAACCACGTGGTCGAGTAGCGGCCCGGCACCACGTCGGATTTGGTGCGGAACGCCGGTACGTAAAAGCTGTGGATCACGTCCTCGCTGGTCATCATCAGCTTCACCGCGCGCCCCACGGGAATGTGCAACTCGTTGATCTCGCGCTGGCCTTCCATGTGTTGCAGTTTCCACATCCACTGCTTGCCGACCACGTAAATCTGCATGGCGTCGTCAGGCGGACGGCTCTGCTGGAAGAAAATGCTGGTGCCCCAGGCGAACATCACCATGGTCAATCCGAAGGGAATCACGCTCCACACGATCTCGAGCGACAGACTGCCGTGAATCGCCGGCGGCAGTTCTTGATCGCTTCGCCGCTTGTACCTGATAGCGAAATAGAAGATGCACAGGAAGATGAGCGCGGAGAAGAAGACCGTCACCGCCACCAGGAAGGCGTACAGGCCATCCACATTCGGCGCGAAGCTCGACGCCTGTTCCGGAAAAAGAGGGAGCTTAGGATCCATTGGCAACGTTTCCCTTTGGCTCGCGCCGGAGGACGAACAGCAGGAAAGTCCCCGCGATCAGCACGAAAGCGGCGCCCGCGAAGCGCACCATATTCATCACTACGGCGCCGTACTTGCCGGTTACCGGATCGTAGTGGAAGCAAAACAGCAGGATCTGGTCCACTGGATTGCCGATCTTGTTCTGGGACGCCTCCACCAGGCCCAGCCGGACGTCGCGAGGCGCGTATTCGACGCCGTAGAAATACTTGGAAAGGCGCCCCTCCGGAGTTGCGATCATGATCGCGCTCGCGTGCGCGAACTGGTCCGTTTTCGGATCGTACTTATAGTGGAAGCCCAGCGCGTCGGTCAGTGCCCGGATATTGGCTTCGTCGCCGGTGAGAAAGTGCCAGCCGTTGGCGGTGTTCGGGCGGCCGTAACGTTTCACGTACATGTCGCGCTTGGAAGCCGCGTCGGCCGGCGTGTCCTTGGGATCGAAGCTGAACGCCACCACTTCGAAATCGCGTCCCGCGTCGAAGGAAACCGCGCGCAGGCTGCTCTCCATACCCGCCAGAATCTGCGTGCACAGCATGGGGCAGCGGTAGTACACCGGCGCCAGGATCACAGGCTTTTTTGAGTGAAAGAACGTCGAGAGCGGCACGGTCCTTCCCGCCTCGTCGCGAAACTCCGCTTCGAGCGGCAGGCGCGCGTCCAATTTCTGCTCGATGCCTACGTCCTTGAGTGCCTCGGGCAGCGCCGTCCTCAAATTGCCGTCCTGCATTTTCGACTGCTGTGCCGGCGCCGGTTGCCCGGGCTGCGCCCACAGGCCGGCCGCCAGGCCAAAAATCATTAGGGCAGGAACGAGCCTGCCGCGGGTTTGAACCCGCCGAACCCCTTTCATTTTTTCTCCACTTCCTTCGGCGCCGTCGCTTGGGCGGCGCCCCGATGTCCCTCGTTTGCCGCTACGGACGCGCCGGACAACTCTCCGGCAAGCGGCCCGCCCGGCCTTTGCATTATTTCTCCCATGCCGCTCTCGGTAGGGACGGTCGCATCCGATACTGCCGGCGTTTCCGCCTGCGTGCGCGCGGCCGGCGGACGCTGGGCAAGCAACTCCATAGCCCGCGCCACCGGAATCCGCACAATGCCCTTTTCCTGGTCCACCCAGCCGTAACCGTTCAAGAGCCGGTCTTCCGCCGCTTGCATCTGCTGCAGGTCCAGAATCGGCGCCTGCTGCAAGCGGGGCTGCGGCGGCAGCCGGCGCGCGTCCACGTTCAATTCGCCCGCCGGAAGCGGGCCGCCTTCCTGCGCTTCGAAAAACTTGAACACGCCGATCAGCAGGCCGATTGCCGCGATCGTGAACAACGTCAATCCGATGCCGAACTTCCCCACGGCCCACGTGTTGACGTCGCGATGCTCGTACAGCGTCTCCGGGTTGTTCGGATCCGGTTGCCGGACTTCGTGCTCATCGCTGTGAGGATCGTGTCTATTCCCGGCCATGTTCCAATGCACCTTCGAGGTTCGGATCGTTCAACGGCAGCAGCGGCCGCTTCTCCAATTGCAGGAAGAAATACGCCAACCAGAGCCCGATCAGTCCGAGCGGCGCCGCCAAATCCAGCCAGCTGATCGCAAACGGCGCGCGCGTCGCGTCCGGAATCACCAGCCAGAAAAGATCCACCAGCCGCATGAAAAGGATGAACAGCGCGATCGACGACAGCAGCTTGAAATTTCGTTTCAGGTCGCGTGAAAGCAGCAGCGCAAACGGTAGCGCGAAATGGCCGAACACGAGCGCCAGCGCAACGAATTGCCACCCGCCGCGGAACCGGTCCAGGTACCAGGGAATTTCTTCCGGAAGGTTGCCCGCCCAGACGATCAGAAACTGCGAAAACGAAAAGTAGGCCCACACCATGACCAAAGCCAGCGTGAACTTGCCCAGGTCGTGCAGGTGTCTTGTGGTCAACACTTCCGACATTGGCGCCCGCGCCGAAAGCAGAACCATCACCGTCACCAGGAATGCGATCCCGGTAAGCCCCTGCCCCGCGATGAACAACAGGCCGTACATGGTCGAAAACCAGTCCGGCCGCAGCGACATCGACCAGTCGATCGCCATGAAGGTCACGCTGAGCGCCCAGAAGATGAGTCCGGGACCCGCCAGCGCGCCCATTTTGCGGTGCGGGACCAGGCCGCCTTCGCGGTCTTCCCGCTCCGACCAGCGATTGAAGAACCAGCCCAGAAAATTCCAGCCCAGCAGGTAGATCGCCGCGCGAATCAGGAAGAACGGCACGTTCAGGTACGGCTGCTTGTGCAGCAACACCGCGCTCGCGGCTACCAAATTGGCATGGGACCACTCGTAGAGATTCGGAATGCCGATGATGATGGGAACGAACATCAGCGCCACCAGCGGCAAAGTGCGGGCCGCGGCCTCGCACGGGCGGCGCGCCACAACACCCCAGGCGCCTCCCGTGAGATATTGCAGCATCAGCCAGGCGAGCGATCCCGCGCTCGTACCGAGCACGAAAAAGTAAGCCCAGAGATACGAGCGGTAGAACTGGAACGGCGAAATGAACAATCCGAGCAGGCACAAAGCGGCGCCCAAGACGCCGGCGATGAGGGCCCTGGTCCGCCACGAGCGCAGGTCCGTGCGCAGTTCGGGAGAAACGGCGTAATCCGCCGTATGCGCCATCACTGCCGGCCTCCCTGCTCGAGTTCCCCGCGCGAAGCGGCCGGCACGTCGTTAATGGAGGCGCTCTGGCTCAGTTGCAGGGCGCGCACGTACGCCACTACGGCCCAGCGGTCGCGCGGCTCGATTTGCGCCGAGTAGTCCTGCATGGCGCCGAACCCGTTGGTGATCACGTCGAAGATGTATCCGTCGGGCACTTGCCGCAAGCGGTCTATGTGGTACGACGGCGGCTTGCGAAAGCCGCGCCGCGGAATCATTCCGTCCCCGTTACCCAACCGGTCGTGGCACGGCGTGCAGTACACGTTGTACCGGTTCTGCCCGCGCTCCAGGACTTCTTTGGTAACCGGAAACGGGAAAGTCGCCACGGGCTTTCCGTCCGCGCCCACGCCGGCGTAGAGCGCCCGGTCGCCGTTCAGATAGCCGCGCGCCACCGTGCCCTCGAGCAGCGGCCGCTCCGAACGCCCGTCACGGAAAAAATCAGACGGGCGCAGCGGGATGTATTTCGGCTGGTTGTGCATGTCTTGACGGCATCCCGCGGCCGCGGCCGCCGCCATCAGCACCACGCCGAGTTTGACGTTAGTTCGCAACTTCAGACACCTCTTTGGGCTCCAGCTTCTCCAGAAAACCCACCGTCTGTTCCCGGTCGAATAACGGGTCGGCGGCTTCGATGCAGAGGAAAAACCGATTGTCCGAAGCCATCGCGAACCGCTTCACGTTGAACACCGGGTGATACGGCATCGGCAGGCCGCACAGCGCCATCAGTCCCAGCACCGTCCCGATCGCCGCAAACAGAACCGTCATCTCGAAGGTGATGACGATGTACGAGGGCCAGCTATGCAGCGGGCGCCCTCCGATGTTGATGGGAAAATATATGACCGTGACGTAATACTGCAACAGGTAGCCGCTGATCCCGCCTAGAATCCCGCCGATCAGCACGATCAGCGACAGCAGATTCTTGTGCAGGTGCAGGGCGTCGTTCAGTTCCTCGATCGGAAAAGGGGAGTACGCATCCAGTTTGCGGTATCCCTTTTCCCGCGCCGCGCGTGCCGCCTGCACCAGCGCGCCGGGAGATTCGAACTCGGCCATCACGCCGTAGATCGGCTGGGTCAATTGTTCACCTCCTCTTTGACCCGGGCTGACGGCAGCAGCGTCCGGACCTCAAAGATGGAAATCATGGGAAGGAGCCTGATAAAAAGGAAGAACAGGAACAGGAACAGCCCTATGGTTCCCACGAATGTGAACCAGTCCCACCGCGTGGCCCGGAAGATCGACCACGAAGAGGGCAGGTAGTCCTGCGCCAGGCTGCTGACGATGATCACGAACCGCTCCAGCCACATGCCGGTCAGCACGATGATCGACCAGATAAACAGCAGCAGCGGAGTGCTGCGCACCTTCTTGATCCAGCCCACCTGCAAAAGGACGATGTTGCAGCCAACCAAAGACCAATAAAAGGAGCGATACGGCCCGGTCATGCGATTCCACATCGCGGCCGATTCGAACACGTTGCCGCTGTACCACCCCGTGAATACCTCCAGGATGTACGCATAGGCCACGATCATTCCGGTGGCCAGCATCACCTTCGCCGCATTGTCCAGGTGCTTGTCCGTGATCAGGCCCTGGAGACCGTACGCGGCGCGCAGAGGAATGGCCAGCGCCAGCACCATCGCAAATCCCGAGTAGATAGCGCCCGCCACGAAATAGGGCGGGAAGAATGTGCTGTGCCACCCGGGGACGATAGCGATGGTGAAGTCGAAGCTGACGACGGTGTGGACCGAGAGCACCAGCGGCGTGGCCAGCCCGGCCAGCAGCAGCGAAGCCGTTTCGTAAATGCTCCAGTGTTTTGCCGAGCCGCGCCATCCCAGTGAAAGCGCACCGTAGATGAACTGCACGGCGCGGTTCTTGGCACGGTCCCGCAGGGTGGCCAGATCCGGAATCAGCCCCACAAACCAGAACAGCGCGGAGACGGTCGCGTACGTCGAAACCGCAAACACGTCCCAAACCAGTGGGCTGCGGAAGTTCGGCTGGACTCCCATATTGTTCGGATAGGGAAACAGCCAGTAGGCCAGCCAGGGACGGCCCAGGTGCAGAATCGGGAACATGCCCGCGCAGACCACCGCGAATAGCGTCATCGCCTCCGCAAAGCGGTTGATCGAGTTCCGCCAGCGTTGATTGAGCAGCAGCAGAATCGCCGAAATCAGCGTGCCCGCGTGGCCGATACCGATCCACCACACAAAATTTGTGATGGCGAATCCCCACATTACCGGCGTGCGCAGTCCCCAGATTCCCACGCCCTTGCCAAACAGAATCGCCACTGACAGGAGGAAGAGAAACACAAGACCTAGGGCGGCGCTTAAACCCGCGAACCAGAACAGGGGCGTTTTCTTCGACAGCACCACCGCGGCAATCTGGTCCGTGACTGTCGCAAACGTATATCCGGGAGCGATGATTTCGTGCTCGGCCGGTTTTTCGATTACCTGTTGTTCATCTGCCATGGCGGCGCCCTATGATTCGATCTCCGGGTTGGGGTTGCTCAGGCTCGCCAGGTACGTGGTGCGCGGCCTGGTGTTCAGGTCCTCCAGCAGGCCGTAGTTGCGATGCTCCGCTTTCATCTTCGAAACCCGGCTCTCCTTGTCATTGAGGTTGCCGAAAATAATAGCTTCGGTGGGGCACGATGCCTGGCACGCAGTCTGTATGTCGCCGTCCCGCACGCTGCGGTTCTCCTTTTCGGCGTCGATTTTGGCGGCGTTGATGCGCTGCACGCAGTACGTGCACTTCTCCATCACGCCGCGGCTGCGCACCGAAACGTCCGGATTGCGCAGCAGCTTGAGGCTCGGCGTTTCAAAATCCGAATAGAGAAAGAAATTGAACCGCCGCACTTTGTAGGGACAGTTGTTGGAACAGTAGCGGGTGCCCACACAGCGGTTGTACACCATGTCGTTCAGCCCTTCGGCGCTGTGCGTGGTGGCCTGCACCGGGCACACCAGTTCGCAAGGCGCGTTTTCGCACTGCATGCACGGCACCGGCTGGTTGTACATGGTCGGGTTGCTCAGGTCGCCCGTGTAGTAGGTGTCGATGCGCAGCCAGTGCATCAGGCGGCTGCGCCGCACCTGGTCTTTGCCGACCACAGCGATGTTGTTTTCCGCCTGGCAGGCCACCACGCACGCCGAGCATCCGGTGCACGAGGTGAGATCGATGGCCATGCCCCACGCGTATCCTTCGTACTTCCATTCCGGATAGAGCGTGAGCCCGCGCGGCGGCGCTTCGGCTCCGCCGTGGACCGATTCCGGATCCTTCTTGTACTGCTCGAGCGTGCCGGCGTGGATGATGTGCCGGCGCGTGTCCAGGATCTGTTCGTTGCGGGTGGTGGCAAACTCGTAGCTGCCCGAAATCTTTTTGGCGTCGAGCCCCACGTCCTGCCAGGGCGCCTGCGCCGTTCGCAGTCCGTACGGATTGAAGCCCATCCCGGTGCCCGCCCTGCCCGATTTCGTCCGTCCGTAGCCAAGATGCAGGGTGATCGCGCCGTTGACGTGGCCGGGCTGCACAAACGCCGGGGCGCGCAGTTTCCGCCCCTGGTATTCGAGTTCCAGCATGTCGCCGGTCTCTACGTTCAGGCGGTGCGCCGTGCCCGGCCCCACGATCGCCGCGTTGTCCCAGGTAAGTTTGGTGATGGGCTTTGGTAGTTCCTGAAGCCAGCTGTTATTGGCGAAGCGGCCGTCGTAAATCGTCGGGTCGGGCCGGAAGATTACTTCGAACTTACCCGCGAGACGCCGCGCCTGCGCCGGTGTCGCCAAAGCCGCGCCGTGAATGGCCGGAGTTTTGGCCGCCGCCGCGGTGTTCGGCACCACGCCGTCGTGCACCGCCTTCCGCCACCATGCTTCGAAATCCCCTCCCGTGTGCTGCGACGCCCAGTAGCTCTTCACCACGTCGTAGTCGCTGGACTGCGGAGAATCGGTGAACATTTGCAGCACCGCCAGCGCCGAACGTCCGGCATACAAAGGCTGGATCAGCGGCTGCTGGATAGTCGCCGTGCCGTCGAACGCGCGGGCATCGCCCCACGATTCGAGGAAGTGGGTTTCGGGCAGGCTCCACTGGCAGGCTTCCGAGGTCTCGTCTTCGATCTGGCTGAGATGAACCCGCAGGCGCGCCTTTTTGATCCGGTCCCTCATGCCGATCTCGACCGGCGCCGTGAATACGGGATTTCCGCCGAGCACGACCAACAGGTCCACCGCGCCGGCGTCCAAATCCTTCACCAGGTCTTGCAGCGATGCGAACTGATCGACTGGATTGGCTTCTGCCGGCTCGGTGTAGAACACGGTCTTGCCCACGTTGCCGAGCGTTGAATTCATCAGGTGAGCCAGCGCGTGCACGATGGCCGGCTGGTGGTCGCCCGCGATTACCAGGCTCGCGCCCTTGTTTGCCTGGAGGTCGCGCGCCATGCCTCCGATCCACTTGTAGATGTCGCCGTTCTCTCCCTGCTTCGGCCCGTTGGCCGCGCCCAGCCCGGTGGCCAAAGCCCACGCGAATTCCTCGATATCGCCCGCGCGCAGCGGCATCCGGTGATCGGCCTTGCTGCCCGTCGGGGTCGGCATCGGTTCGGCCACGTAAAGCCGGTTCATCGTGGCGCTTTCGTGGCTCACGCGCCGTTTGGACGCCCATTGCCGCGCATAGCGCATGGCAAGCGGGCCGGAGGCGAGAAAATCGGAGTCGAGCGAAACCACTACATTGGCGTGGGCCAGGTTGTAGTAGGTGTTGACCGGCTCGCCGAAAGCCAGCATCGCTCCGGCGCGCGCCTGGTGGGCTCCGGCCGGCTCCCATTGGTGCCACTTCGCCGCCGGAAACAGGCTTTGGATGGTGCGCAACTGCTGCGCCATGGTGGGCGAGGAGATCGTCTCGGTCAGGATCCGGATGCCCGCGCCGCTCCTTGCGCGCTGGGCCGCCAGCGTCTGCCGCAGCGAGCCGAAGAAATCTCCCCAGGACCGCACCTCGCCTTCAAAGGCCGGGGTTTGCGCGCGGTCCGGATCGTATAAGGACAGGATGGAAGCTTGCGAATAGGTGTCGCAGGCGCCCAGCGTGGACGGATGCTGGGGGTTGCCTTCGAGCTTGGTGGGCCGGCCTTCGTGGCTCTCTGCGAGCACCCCCTGGGCCATGCCGCTAAGGATGGTGGCAGTCGCATAAAACAGCGGCCGTCCGGGAATCAGTTCCTCCGGCTGCCGCACGTACGGCACGATGTGTTCGGTGGGCTGGCGGGTGCAGGCGGTAAGGCCGGCCAGCGCCAGCGACGCGCCCATCAGCTTCAGAAAATTGCGCCGGCCTTCAACGCCGTTCTCATCCTCGCTCCAGCCGATTGCCTGCTGCGGGAACTCCCGCTCCATCAGGTCCTTGAATTCGGGGGTCGAGGCCAGGTCGTCGAGGCTGCGCCAATAATCGCGGCCGCGAGCGCCATCCAGCCGCGAACGTACCGCGGCCAGGTCTAACTTCTTTCTTGGTTCGCTCATCGATGGCAAGTTGAACAACTGGTAAGCGTCCGCGCATCCAGGATTTTGTATTCCTGCACCAGTTGGCGGCCGAGCTGTTCCTGGTCGCCCTGCGGCTGGTAGCCCATGGTCGTGATGGCGGAGCGCGGTCTTACAAATTTCTCCGGATTGCGGTGGCAGTCCAGACACCACTGCATGCGCAGCGAGGCCTGCTGTGCCATGAGCGGCATCCGGTCGACTCTCCCATGGCAGGTTTCGCAACCCACACCCTTGTTCACGTGAATGCTGTGGTTGAAATAGACGAAATCGGGCAGATCGTGGACTCGCGTCCAGTTGATCGATTCACCCGTACGGAAACTGGCGCGCACCGGTTCGAGCGTGGGGCTCGTGCTCCAGATCTGCGAATGGCAGTTCATGCAGGTCTTAGTGGGCGGAACGTTGGCGAAACTCGACGTCTCCACCGAAGTGTGGCAGTACCGGCAGTCGATTCCGAGGCCGCCGACGTGGTGAGCGTGGCTGAACGGCACCGGCTGCTCTCGCGGCGTGTCCGCCCGAGTGGTGTAGTCCGAACGAATGATCCCATTCCACGCCCAGGCGACGAAGCCGACAAGAAACACCACGCCGATGATCGACCCGCGCGCCCATGTGTTGGCGCTGTGGTGAAAGAGCTGGGACATAGCGCTACCCGAGCTCCCATTCTGACTTCAAATTGTTAGTTCGCATCAGGAAGACAGCAACCGCTGACCAACTACCTCCGCGATCAAACATCCATGTATCTTCAGATTCCCAGGTCTATCGGATGCCGGTCGGAGGAATTTGTTTCATTGTAATCGAATCTTTCCCTCAGAATCTACACGACTTGCGCTGTAAAACGCAACAAGCTACTTCCGTTCGAGCAGGTACGCACACACTTCTTCTCGTCCGGGCCCTTCTCCCTCGCAAACCGCGTACCTCGTAATCCGGCCATTACCCGGTCCCCACAGCGCGGCCCCGGCGAATTCCCCATCCTTGCGCAAGACATAAAACGTCAGATCGATTTCAGCGAGGCGCTTCTCGTCGCTGCCGAAGTTCCGCGCCACGCGCTTCAACGCGTCGAGCGCCGCCTCCTTCGGGGACATCCCGTGGCGCATGTTTTCCACCACCGTATGCGCTCCGCATACGCGCAGATTCTCTTCGCCCCGTCCGGTAGATCCGCAGCCGCCGGTATCCTGGTCGAGCCACAGACCGCCTCCGATGTTCGGCGAATCCCCGCATCGCCCCGGAATCTTCCAGGCCATACCGCTGGTGGTGGTGACCGCCGACATCTCGCCCTTTTCGTTCAGCGCGATGCAATTGACCGTGCCGTGCGGCGGATGGATGGCGTAGTCCCAAGCCTGCGCCAGAACTTCCTCCGATGCCTCGGGGAACATTTCCTTCAGCTCGGCAATCTTTTTGGCCGGAGGCGGCGCGTCCACACCCGATTCCCAGTTGCTGTGCCCGTCCGGGGTGCGCAGGTTGCGCTTCCAGGTGAGCCACGCGATGCGCGACTCCTCGGTCAGCAGATCCTCCTCTTTCAACCCGTGCGCTTTGGCGAACCGCAGCGCGCCCTCGCCCACCAGCATCATGTGGTCGGTCTCGCTCAGGACCAACTGCGCCACCTTGGAAGGCGTTTTGATATTGCGCAGTGCCCCTACCGCGCCGCCGCGCCGCGACGGCCCGTGCATGCAGCTCGCGTCGAGTTCCACCACGCCGTCCTCGTTGGGAAGTCCGCCGTACCCCACGCTGCTCTCGCGCGGGTCCAGTTCCACCAGGTTCACGCCCGCGACGACCGCCTCCAGCGTGTCTTTGCCGCCGCGTATCCACGCGCTGGCCGTATTGCAACAGGAAACGCCCAGACCACCGCGGTTCGCACTGGCAATCACAACACGCTTGCCTGAGGGTGTTTGCGCCTGCGCCGCCGCGGCCGCAGGCAAGGCGGCTGCGCCGAACAGGGCGGCCCGCCTGGTGAACGTCTTGTCCTGCATTGCAATGACCCGTTTCGAAGGATTTCACATTATGTCACACCGGCAGCAGGATGGCGTACTCCGGTATCGGCCGCCGCGCCCCGCCCGCGACGCGCCTGGTGCCCTATTTGCCGGGCGGGAACAGCACCGGCAGCGCCGCTTCCGAAGTGAACATGCAGCGGGCGTTGTGCCCACAAAGCGGCACTACTTTGATCTCGTGCGATGCGTCGAACTTCTTCTTAACGTAGGCGCCGAATGCCTGGCCGCGCGCCAGGCGGGTCGGTCCCTGTGCCATTGCCGGGCAGGAGGAATCGAACCCGCCCAGCGGCAGAATATCGATTTCGCCCAACAGGTAGGTTGCCGGGCGTGCTGCAAGCTGCTTCTTCAACTGGTCGTCGGGAATGGCCGCGGCGTACCCGCTCCGCCCCTGGAACCCGTACGGCCAGCGGTCGAAAGTCGTGCAGTTGCGTGCGTCGGAGAAGGCGCGAACGTCCTTGCCGTCCGAGGTGGGGCGCGTGTTGTCCGGGTAGGCGTAGCTGGAGGGATTCGACACCACGTAAGTCACCGGCACGCCCAGGGTCTCGTGCACGGTGTTGGACATTTCATAGCGGTTCACATACTGCCCGCCAGCCGAATGGCCCGAAACAACAATGGCTTTGAGATTGGGAAAGACATCCTTGCGCGCCAATTTTCGCAGGATGTCGTCCACAAAATGGAAGGAACTGACCTTGGGATGGCTGATCGACGTGCCCCCGCTGCGCCAACTGTTCCCGGTGCAACTATAGCTGACTTCGTTCTCGGCCAGCGAATCGCGGCACCCGCGACCGTCGTTGGATGCGATCCGCGGCGCAATCACGAGGGTGTTTTCGAGCGCACCCGCCAGGAAAGCCGCCGCCAGGGCGGTTCGATAATAGTTATCGGCATCCCGGTTGGCGCCGTGAATTACGATCACCGCGCGAATGATTTCCTCGTTTCGCGTATCCAGCGGGTAGGTTCGATAGACGAGCGATCTCGAGGGGCCGCCGCCCACTGTAATCCATTCAGTACATTCGGCCTTTGCCACCGTGCAGGGAGCCGCAAACGCGACCGCCGGCAACATCGCCAGACACAAAATGGCGCGATTCATGGCCTTCAGAATAGCCGAATTGCCGCCGGCCCGGAGCCGGGCAATCCTTCTGGGACAGAAACTCCTGGTGAAAAGCGGGGTTGAACTGTCATAAAATAGCGCCAACGCGCATAGGGAGGGGTAGATGAACCTGCCTCGGATCTGCTTTTCAATTGCCGGTATTTCGCTGGCTTGTGTTTCCACGCTATGGTTGGCTTGGGCGAGCGGGGATCCGCCCGCGGCGGACCAGCAACTGACCATCGAGCATGCCGACTGCTCGTACTTCGGAATCGATCGGGACCGCTTCGTTCCGGATGAAATCGCGGAAGGGCGGAGCTCCCGCCGCTTTCACCAACTCGCCTCCTCCACCAGTCAGGTGACGGCGATGCTCGGCGGGCGCGAGGCCGCGGCGGCGAGATTGCTCGACGGCCGGGCCGGGGTGGTGAATCGGGCGCAGGCCCGCGATTCCATCGATTTTTACATCTACGCCGATTTCAAAAAGCACGGCATCGCTCCGGCCGGGCAGACTACCGACTGGGAGTTCATCCGGAGAGTGACGCTCGACCTCACCGGACGCATTCCCACGCCCGAGCGCGTGCTCTCGTTCGTGACCGATACCCGCGCCGGCAAGCGCGCGGCGCTAATTGACGAACTTCTGACAGCGCCCGAGTGGGTGGACAAGTGGACCATGTATTTCGGCGACCTCTACCAGAACTCCATCAACAAGCCCAGCACCGGGCTGAACCGCTTCGCGCAGGGCCGCAACGCTTTCTACGAGTGGATCCGGGATTCGCTCGCCCGGAACCGGCCGTACAACGAGATCGCCACCGAACTGATCGCCGCCAATAACGACAACAGCTACACCAACGGTCCGAACAACTATCTGCTGAACGGGTTTATCACCGGCGGTCCCAACCAGGACCTCACGGATGCGATGACCGCGTCCGTGTTCCAGACCTTTCTCGGCATCGCGCACGTGAACTGCCTGCTTTGTCACAACGGCCGTGGCCACACCGATGCGCTCAGCGTCTGGGCCACCGGCACCACCCGCTACCAGGCGTGGCAACTGGCTTCTTTCCTGTCGCACACGCAACTCGCGCGGGTCCGCTACGATTCGACGAATAACAACGTTTACTACTGGTCGGTGCTGGATGACCAGCGGGGCTTCACCAACGACTACACGCTGAACACAAAGACCGGCAACCGTCCGGCGCGTGTTGCTCCGGCGGGCTGCAAATCGGGGCAGCCGTGCTTCTATGTTCCGCCGGAGTATATCTTCACCGGCGAGACGCCCAAAGCGGGAGAGAATTACCGCGTGGCGCTGGCTCGCAGCATCACGTCCGACTTTCAGTTCGCGCGCGCCACGGTGAACTACATGTGGGCGTATTTCTTCGGCCGCGGCCTGGTTGACCCGCCCGACACGTTCGATCCGGCGCGCCTCGATCCCGATAACCCGCCGCCCGCCCCCTGGACCCTCCAGCCGTCCAACCCGGCTCTGCTTAAGGCCCTTGCCGAGCACTTCGTCAGCAGCGGCTACGATCTCAAAGCCTTGATGCGGGAGATCGTCAACTCCGACACCTACCAACTTTCCAGCCGGTATGCGGGAACCTGGAAGGCCGAGTGGGAATCTTATTTCGCTCGCAAATTCGTGCGGCGGCTATGGGCCGAGGAGGTCCACGACGCCGTCGCGCAATCGAGCGGGAGGTTTCCTTCCTACACCTACAACGGGCGCGCCGACACTTCACCCCGCGTCGCCTACGCCATGCAGTTGCCCGACGTAGCCGGTGTGCCGAACGGCGATGGGAACGCCGTCACCTTTCTCGACAGCTTTCTGCGCGGCAATCGCGACGATCAGCCGCGTAAGCCCGAGGGCTCCATCGCGCAGGCGCTTCAGTTGATGAACAACACCTTCGTGGTGAACCGCTCCAAGGCAACGGGAGCCAACGGCAGCCAGCTCATCGCCCGCAATCTGACGAAGGGCAATAATGACTTGATCGACACCCTGTACCTCAATATCCTTTCGCGCTTTCCCACGGCCGAAGAGATGGCCGCGAGCCGGGCAGCCATTCCGGCCTCCGGCAGCACGCGGACGGCGGCCGTTCAGAACCTGGTGTGGTCGCTCTACAACAAGGTGGATTTCGTTTTCAATTATTAGCGCGGAGGCGGCATGTCGAACGAACAGGAAAAAATCAATCGCGAGTTGAAGAAGCGCCCCTGGACGAACCAGACGTTTTTCAACCGTCCCCACTGGACGCGGCGGCGCTTTTTTGAACTGCTCGGCGGAGGCGTGGGCGGCGCGTTTCTGACCGAGCGCTACGCGCGCGCGGCGGAGGTGACGGCCTCGGGAGCCGCCACCAAAAACACCGCGCAAAACGTGATCTTCATTCTTCTGGCCGGCGCGCCCAGCCACACCGATACGTTCGATTTGAAAATGGTGCCCGGCGTCACCCCCACCACCTTCAACCCCGAGACGATCGGCGGGATGCTGTTCCCCACCGGGCTCCTGCCGAACTTCGCCGGAATGGTGGACGATTACACCATCGTGCGTTCCGTCCGCTCACACGCCCTCGTGCATTCGCTGGCACAGGTTTGGACGCAGATCGGCCGCAATCCGGCGGCGGCGCTCGGCAACATCGCGCCCAACATCGGCAGCATCGTGGCCATTGAGAAGGATAAGTTCCGCCGTCCGGGGCAGGTCTTTCCGGCTTTCCTCGCCCTCAACTCGGGCGGTGGAGTCGGCGCCGGATATCTGCCGGCCGCCTATGCGCCGTTCAAGGTGACGCCGTCCACCGGCGGCATCGCCAACACGAAACATCCCGACGGACAGAACACGTTCAACGATCGGTGGAACCTGCTGCATACCCTCGACCACGGCCTGCGCGTGAACTCACCGCTCGGCGACGCGCCCGACGACTACGACAATTTCTACGCCGCCGCCGCCGGTCTGATGTATAACCCGGTAGTTAACGAGGCCTTCGCCTATACCGCCGCCGATAGCGCCCGCTACGGCTCTACCGCGCTCGGCAATGCCTGCCTGGTGGCTCTCAAGGCGATCAAAGCGGACCAGGGCACGCGCTTCATCCAGATCACCTCCAACGACGGCTGGGATATGCATTCCAACATCTACGCCGCCAACAACCTGCCCGCGCGCGCCAAGACCCTGGACAACGCGGTGGGCACGCTGCTGGGAGATCTGAAGGCAAACGGACTGCTCGCTTCGACCCTGGTGGTGATGGCCGGCGAGTTCGGCCGCACCGTCGGCGCGCTTTCCGGCGCCGCCGGGCGGGATCACTGGCCGCAGCAGTTCGCCGTTTTCGCCGGCGGCGGCACGCGTGGAGGGCGCATCATCGGCAAGACCAATGAGAGCGGCGCGGACACAGTCGATTTCGGTTGGTCCCAGAACCGGTATGTCTACCCGGAGGATATCGAAGCGACGATTTATTCGGCCGTCGGGATCGATTGGACCACCATCCGCCGCGACGATCCGCTGGGCCGCGGTTTCGAATACGTCCCGCAAACCGGACCCTGGCAGTTCGCGCCGCTTCACGAATTGTGGTAAGACCCGGCAGGTCAGGCCCGGAGGCCTGGCCTACTTGGCTTTCAGTTTTTCGCGCTGTTCGCGGAGCACGGCCTTGCGGCTGAGCTTGATCTTGTTGCCCTCGAGCGCCAGCACCTTAACCAGGATCTGGTCGCCTTCCTTGAGTTCGTCGCGGACATCCTTAATGCGGTTTTCAGCGATCTCGCTGATGTGGAGCAGGCCGTCGGTACCGGGGAAGATTTCGACGAACGCGCCGAAGTCCACCAGGCGAACCACCTTGCCGAGATACGTCTTGCCCACTTCGGCGGAAGCGGTCAGGTCCGAGATGATCTGAATGGCCTTGTTGGCGGATGCTTCATCGGCCGACGCTACGTGAATCGTGCCGTCGTCTTCGACGTCAATCTTCACGCCGGTCTGCTCGATGATGCCGCGAATCACTTTGCCGCCAGGTCCAATGACGTCGCGGATTTTATCGGTCGGAATGTGCAGGGTGTAGATGCGTGGTGCGAACTGGGAAATCGCTGTGTTCGCTTTAGCCATCGCCTCAAACATCTTGTCGAGAATAAACAACCGTCCCCGCCGCGCCTGTTCGAGCGCTTCCTTCATGACGGCCGTGGTCACGTTGGGGATTTTGATGTCCATCTGAAGGCCGGTGATGCCTTCCCGCGTACCGGCGACCTTGAAGTCCATGTCGCCATAATGATCTTCCGCGCCCGCAATATCGGTGAGGACGGCGTAATCCTTGCCTTCCATCACCAGGCCCATAGCGATACCGCCTACGTGCGAGGCCATCGGCGCGCCGGCATCCATCAGCGCCAGCGAAGCGCCGCACACCGTCGCCATCGAGCTCGAACCGTTCGATTCGAGGATGTCGCTCACTACGCGCAGGGTGTAGGGGAACGCAGCCTCATCCGGGATCATCGCGGTCAGCGACCGTTCCGCCAGTGCGCCGTGCCCGATTTCGCGCCGTCCGGGACCGCGCATGAAACCGACTTCGCCCACGCTGAACGGAGGAAAGTTGTAGTGCAGCATAAACCGCTTGGTGGCGCCTTCGCCCGGTTCCAGCAGTTCGATGCGCTGCTCGTCTTCCTTGGTGCCGAGCGTGACCGTGACCAGTGCCTGCGTCTCACCGCGAGTGAAGAGCGCCGAGCCGTGCGTCCGGGGCAGGACCCCGGTTTCGATTGTGATGTTCCGGATTTCGTCGAAAGCGCGCCCGTCCGGACGCCGGTGATTCTTCAGCATCTCGTCGCGGAAGACGCGTTCCTTGAGGGCGTCGTAGCACTTCGCGGCGGCTTCGGCCTTCTCTTCACCGGCCGCTTCCACAACCTGCTTCTTGAGCGCCGCCACCCGGGCATAGCTCTCGAGTTTCGGATGCTTCTGGGTGTCCAGGGCGTCCGTCAACTCGGCGCGCACCTGCTTTTCGGTTGCGGCATAGAGTTCCGCATCGAGCGCCGGCGGAACAAATTCACGCTTGGGCTTGCCTGCGGCCTTGACCAGTTCCTTTATCGCGGCGGCAATCTTTCTGCAGCAATCGTGGCCGAATTCGATGGCGCCGAGTACATCCTGCTCGGATACCTGGCGGGCTCCGGCTTCCACCATGACAATGCCGTCTTCGGTGCCGGCCACCACGATGTTCAGCTTGGACTCGCGCCCTTCCGTATAAGTCGGGTTGGCTACGTACTGGCCCTCGCGCATGCCGACGCGCACACCGGCCAGCACATACGGGAACGGGATATCGGAAATGGCCAGCGCCGCGGCGGCGCCGACAATCGCCAGCGAGTTCGGGTCCTGCTCGGGATCGGCCGAGAGCACCATCGCGATGATCTGGGTTTCGTTCAGGAACCCTTCGGGGAACAACGGACGGATGGGGCGGTCGATAAGCCGGCTGGTGAGAATTTCCTTCTCCGAAGGACGTCCTTCGCGCTTGATAAACCCGCCCGGGATCTTGCCGGCTGCGTAGGTGTATTCGCGGTAATCCACGGTGAGCGGAAAGAACCCGGCTCCCGGCTTGGCCTGCTCGGCCATACATGCGGTGACAAGGACCACCGAGTCACCGGAACGAACGACGACCGCGCCGTTCGCCTGCTTGGCCATCCTACCCGTCTCGAGGGTAACGATCCGGCCACCCAGATCCACTTCAACGGAATGAGACATTCTTTTCTAAACCTCCACGACCGGAATCTTGTTTTCCGGCCAGTCACGAATCGGCAGGGACTTCATGCCCCGGACCGTTTGAGACTGGAGTTGACAGGAAAACCAATACGCCGCCCGGGCGACACGCCCCGGCGGCCATTGGCCAAATAGGGATGAGATCGGAAAACCCTTCGGAAAGCTAGATCCCGCAAAGTCTCCGACCGAATGGACTAGCGGCGGATGCCCAGCCTTTGCAGTACGGACTTGTAGCGCTCGGGATCGGTATCGCGCAGGTATGTCAGAAGCCGGCGACGCTTGGCAACCAGAGTCAACAGGCCCTTGCGGGACCCGTGATCCTTCTTGTGCGTCTTGAAATGCTCCGTCAGCAGCGAAATACGCTTACTCAACAGAGCAATCTGTACTTCTGGCGATCCGGTATCGGACTTGTGGCGCTGATTGTTATTCAGAATCTCCCGCTTTGCTTCAATCGCCAGTGCCATTCTAGGGGTAATGCTCCTTGTCTTCTCTTAATCTCGATTTGGTACGTTTTACAGGATAACACAAGTGAGGGGTGTGATCTTGGGGCTGGAATGGCTGCAAGGGTCGAGCGCCGGCACTCTGCCCCGAGACCAGGAAATGCCTTACGCCAGTTCTAAGAGTATTTTAACAAGGTAACCAGTACAGGCCGGACTTCCAATCGGCAACACATCCTTGCATACTTTGCATAGCACGCTGGCTATGCTCCCGCAAGCCGGAATGTGAATGCCGGCGCCGGGGCCGCTTCCTCCTGGCCCCGGTGCTGGTTGGAGGGTTTGGAATGAACAGAGAACCGCCCACGCTGTGGAACGGACCGCCAGAGATTCGAAACGCTCCGCTTCCACCCCTCGAACCATACCAGCGATGCCGCTGCGGCACCTGCCGGACATGCCTGGACAATGCGAAGTGGGATCGCATCTTTGCCAAGTTCGAAGTGAAGGACGATGGCGAGGTCCGGGGCCTGTTTCAATCGCCGTTGAACGACCTCGGCTGAGCTACCGGACCAGGCACGGACGTTTCGGATCGAAGGCCCAGCCGGGCGAAAGGAATTGCATGGCACGGGCGTCGTCCCGCGCGGCGGCGCCGGCTTGACGGTATAACCGATTCGCCTCTTCGACCTTGCCGCGGTCGAGCTCCACGCCGAGACCGGGGCGGTCGGGCAATGTGAGACAGCCATCCACGATGAGCAGGGGCTCGCGCGTGAGGCGCTGCCCATCCTGCCAGATCCAGTGCGTGTCGATAGCCGTGATGCTGCCGGGAGCGGCCGCCGCCACGTGCGTGAACATCGCGAGCGAAACATCGAAATGATTATTGGAGTGGGAGCCCCAGGTGAGACCCCATTCGTGGCACAGCCTCGCCACGCGGACCGAACCCTGCATGGTCCAGAAATGCGGATCGGCAAGCGGGATGTCCACGGCATTGGCCTGAATGGCATGGCCCAGTTCCCGCCAGTCGGTGGCGATCATGTTGGTGGCGGTCGGAATTCCGGTAGCACGGCGGAATTCGGCCATGATTTCGCGCCCGGAGTAGCCGGATTCGGCACCGCACGGGTCTTCGGCATAGGCGAGGAAGCGGCAGCCGCGGCATAAATCGATGGCTTCGCGGAGAGACCATGCGCCATTTGGATCGATGGTGACTCGGGCGGCGGGGAAACGGGCGGCAACCGCGGCCACCGCTTCCATCTCCGCCGCGCCGGGCAGGACGCCGCCTTTCAGCTTGAAGTGGCGAAAGCCGTAGCGCTCTTGCGCGGCTTCGGCCAGCCGCACGATGGCTCCGGAGTTCAGCGCCGGGTCGCGGCGGAGACGGCACCAGTCGTCCGGGCCGTCGGGCTCGGCGGCGTAGGGCAGATCGGTTTTGGTCCGGTCGCCGACGTAGAACAGATAACCGAGCGTTTCGACCGACCGGCGCTCGATGCCGTCTCCGAGAAGCGCGGCCACGGGTACTTCGAGATACTGGCCGAGAAGGTCGAGAAGGGCAGCTTCGATGGCGGTGACGGCATGAATGGCCACGCGCAGGTCGAATGTCTGGCCGCCGCGGCCGGCGGCGTCGCGGGCGGCAAAGGCACGACGCACCGAGGCCAGGACGCCGTTGTAGCCTCCGATCGACTGGCCCGTGACCAGCGTGCGCGCCTCTTCGAGAGTCTCGCGAATGCGCTCGCCGCCGGGCACCTCGCCCACTCCCGTCCGTCCGGCATTGTCGGTGAGGATGACCAGGTTCCGGATGAAGTGCGGGCCGTGCGCTCCGCTCAGGTTGAGGAGCATACTGTCGTAACCGGCGACCGGAACGACTTCCATCGCGGTAACGACCGGAGTAGCGGACATCAGGACTTCACCTTTCGTAACTCGACGCGTTTGATCTCGCCAACTATGAGCAGGTACGACGCAATGGCCACGGCCGCGTTGGCGGCGACATACACCAGGGCCAGCCGGAAGGACTTGGTTCCCTGCACGATGTAACCGATCACCAGTGGCGTGGTGATCGCGGCGGTGTTCCCGAACATATTGAACAGACCGCCGCTCAGGCCGGCGATCTCCCGCGGGGAAGTGTCGGAAACGACGGCCCAGCCGAGCGATCCGATACCCTTGCCCAGGAACGACAGGGACATGATGGTGACCACCAGCCAGGAGGCGCTCACGTAGTTGCAAACGATCATGCTCATCGACAGCAGCATGCCCAGCACGATAGGCAGCTTTCTCGAGAAGGACAGGGAATGGCCCCTGCGCAGCAGGCCGTCGGAAAAGACACCGCCGAGAACGCTGCCGAAGGCGCCGCACAGGGCCGGCAGCGATGCGGCAAATCCGGCCTTGAGGATGGACATCCCGCGTTCCTGCACCAGGTACACGGGGAACCAGGTGATGAAAAAATAAGTCAGGGTGGTAATCGAGAACTGCCCGATGTAGACGCCGAGTAACATGCGGTGCCCCAGTAACTCGCGCAGGTGCGACCAGCGGAACGGCGCCTTACGCGCGGCGGGCCGGTCCATATCGACCAGCGCGCCGCCCTGTGCGATGTACTCGAGTTCGGCGGGAGAGATGCGCGGGTGCTCGCGCGGGCTGTAGATGGTCTTCATCCACAGGGCGGTGGCGAAAAGGCCGAGGGCGCCCGTGACGAAGAATACGTGCGGCCATCCGTAGGAATGTGCAATCCAGCCGCACAGGGGGGCAAAGATGACGGTGGCGGTGTACTGCGTGGAATTGAAAATGGCGGAGGCCGTGCCGCGTTCGGCGGCGGGAAACCACGCGGCTACGATGCGGGCGTTGCCCGGAAACGAGGGTGCCTCGGCGAATCCGAGAAGGAAGCGCATGGCAAACAGAAGGACCACCGCCGTGCCCGGTGCGAGCCAGCCCGCGAAGCCCTGAAGAAAAGTGAACAACGACCAGGCGAAGAGGCTGACCGCGTAGACGTTTTTCGATCCGAACCGGTCCATCAGGCCGCCGCCCGGAATCTGGCCGATGACGTATGCCCAGCCGAAGGCGGAAAACAGGTAGCCGAAGGTCACGGCGTCAAAGCCCAATTGCGCGGAGGCGGCGGGTCCGGCGATGGATAGCGTGGCGCGGTCGGCGTAATTGAGCGTCGAGACCGCAAAGATCATGGCCAGGACGAGATAGCGGACGTGGCTTGTCATGTAACGGGTCCCGGATTGAAAGGCGCGAGTGCGTTGGCCAGCCCCCAGTGTTCGGCCCAGGTCCGCTTTCTGCCGCTGGCAACATCCAGGATAAATTCGAAGATTTCGCGGCCCACTAGCTGGATGGTTGCGCCACCGGTGGCGATGCGGCCCGCATCGACATCGATGAGGTCGTGCCAGCGTTCGGCGAGGGCGGTGCGGGAGGAAACTTTGACCACCGGGACGAGGGCGAGTCCGTAGGGGCTGCCTTCGCCGGTGGTGAAGACGTGGAGGTTCATGGAGGCCAGTTGCTGCGTTCCGCAGATGAAGTCGCTGGCCGGCGTGGCGGCGAAGACCAGGCCGGAGGCAGTGACCTTTTCACCGTGGGACGCGACCGCGTCGATGGCGCCGCTGCCGGATTTGGCGATGCTCCCCAAAGCCTTCTCGACGACGTTGGCGAGGCCGCCGCGTTTGTTGCCCGGGGTGGGGTTGGCGGTGCGGTCGGCGCGTCCGGCGGCAAGATATTCGTCATACCAGCGCATTTCCCGGATGAGCGCGCGGCCGACTTCGGGCGTACGGGCTCGCGGCGTGAGCAGGTGCACGGCGTCCCGCACTTCGGTGACTTCGGAGAACAGCACGGTTGCGCCCGCGCGGACCAGCAGGTCGGCCGCGTAGCCCACTGCCGGGTTGCAGGTGACGCCCGAGAAAGCGTCGCTGCCGCCGCACTGTAGTCCGACCACCAGGTCCGCGGCGGAACACGTGCGGCGCCGCCGCCGGTCGAGTTCGGCCAGCCGCTTTTCGGCAGCGCACAGGATGGCGGCAACGATTTCGGCGAAGCCTCCGTGGTCCTGCAGCCGGATCACGTTCGGCGCCTCGAGCACCGGAAGCGAACTCGCGCTCGCGAACAGGCGCGCGGGCTGGAGTTTCTCGCACCCCAGGCTCACCACAAGGGGCTGCGCGGCAAGGTTCGGGTGCAGGGAAATGTTGCGGAGTGTGGCGATGGGGATGGCGGCGCCAGGTGCGTCAATGGCTACGCCGCAGCCATAGGAGTGGGTAATGGCCACCACGTCGTCCACGTTCGGAAAGCGCGGAAGCAGTTCCGATTTGATGCGCCGCACCGCGAACTCGACCGTGGGAGCCACGCATTGCACCGTGGTCGCGAGACCGAGGATGTTGCGAGTGCCCGCGCCGCCGTCCGGATTGGGGTAGCCCTCGAAAGTGACGCCGGTGATTGGAGGAAGCGGATCGGGGACGGCGGTGGCGAGCGGGAGCGAGTCGAGCGGCGGAGCTGGCGGCGTATCCACGAACTCTTCGCGAATCCAGGCGCCCGCCGCGATCTGCCGGTTGGCTATGCCGATAGTCTGGCCATAGCGCACCACGGGATCGCCAGGCGCGAGCGCAGCCAGCGCGGCCTTGTGGGCTTGCGGAATGCGTTCGCGCATGCGCAGTCCTTCCCACTCGCTGCCTTCCCCCGCTCCCTCGGGGTGGACGGCGATGGCCACGTTATCGCGGGGATGAACCCGGATCAACATACTCCCGATTGTATCGGCGACGGAGCGTTTGACGAACAAGAGTTGTTGTTGACATCCGACAACAAGCGTCGCATTATTCTTGTAGACATTCGACATCATGAGCCGCACATCGAAACTGGACCTGCTGCAAGGCACCCTGGACTTACTGATTCTGCGAACGCTGAGCGCCGGGCCTCAGCACGGTTGGGCCATCTCCGAACGTATCCAGGCGGTATCCGAAGACGTGCTGCGGGTGAACCAGGGGTCGCTCTATCCGGCACTGCACCGCCTCGAACACCAAGGGTGGATCCGGGCCGAATGGGGCACCTCGGAACTGGGCCGCCGCGCCCGGTTTTACAGGCTGACGCCGGCCGGGCAGAGACAACTGGAAGCGGAACGGGAAAGCTGGACTCGCATGGCCGGCGCCATCGGGCGGGTCCTGGAGATGGCATGAAATGACGCTGAACGACATGAAGCTGCGGTTGCGCGCGCTGGCGCACCGCGGCCGCGCCGAGGAAGAGCTCGACGAAGAACTCGCCTTCCATCTGGAGATGGAAGCACGCAAGAACCGGACTTCCGGAGTCGGGGAGATCACTTCGCGGAGGGCGGCTAAAGCCGCATTCGGTGGAGTCGAAAAGGTTAGGGAAGCGTGCCGCGATGTTCGGGCATCGGCATGCTCGAAAACCTGGGCCGTGACCTGCGCTACGGGATGCGTGTGCTGCGGAAGACACCGGTGTTCACGCTGGTGGCGATCCTTTCGTTGGGAATCGGTATCGGCGCGAACACGGCCGTATTCAGCGTGCTCGACAACGTTCTGCTGCGCATGCTGCCGGTGCGGAATCCGGAAGAACTGGTGGTCCTGCGATGGGGGGGCAGGGAGATGTGGACCTGAATTTCACCTGGGCGACCGGCAACGACGACGAAAACGGCAACTGGACGAAGGATGTATTTTCATGGCCGGTCTACTCAGCCATGCGGGAACGGAGCAAAACGCTGCACACCGTGATGGCCTTTTCGCCGTTGGGCCAGGTCAACGTAGCGGTTCACGGTCAGGCGTTGGCAACCGGCGCGATGGTAGTGTCTGGCAACTACTTCTCCGGATTGGGCGCGACCCCGTACCTGGGCCGGGCCCTTTCCGGCGACAGTGACACGGCTAACGGCGTTCCGGCAGCGGTCATTAGTTTCCGGCTCTGGGACCGCGTGTTTGCCCGCGACCCGGGCGCTGTAGGTTCGACGCTCTATGTGAACGGGCAACCCTGCGTTGTGGTGGGAGTCACGGGCAAGGACTTCATCGGTGTTTCGGCGGGCGGATTCATGCGCACGCCTGAGGTGGACGTGACGCTCCCGTTGCGCGCGAAGGATCGCGTAGACGCAACCGGCCGGCCGCGGATTGCCTGGTTCGGGGATGACTGGTTCTGGATGCAGATCATGGCACGCAGGCAGCCGGGTCGCAGCGAATCCGAGGTTGCCAACGAAATCAAAAACATCGTGGCAGTCAATTTGCCGGAAGCCGCCCGCGGGTTGGTGGGTGGGCCGCACATTTTCGTGGATGCGGGCCGCCAGGGACTCAACAGTCTCCGTAGCGTCTATCACAAGCCGCTGTACATCCTGATGGCAATCGTGGGGGTGACGCTGCTGATGGCGTGCGCCAACCTGGCCGGACTCCTGTTGGCGCGAGCGACGGCGCGGAGGCGGGAAATTCAACTCCGCCTGGCGGTGGGTGCAAGCCGCTTCCGGCTTGTCCGGCAATTGCTGGCGGAGGGAGCACTGCTGTCGTGCGCCGGAACCGCGGTCGGCCTGCTGGTCGCGCACCAGGGCGTGCGCCTGCTGCTGGCTCTGGTGGCAACCGGCGCTGCGCCGATCCCGCTGGCGGTCGGCCCGGACGTGCGGGTGCTCGGCTTCACGGCCGGGGTCGCGCTTCTGACCACGGTATTGTTCGCGCTGGCTCCGGCGCTGCGCGCCACACGTGTGGACGTAGCCAGCGGGCTCAAGGAAGATACGCCATCCGCTCCGGGCGCGCGTTTCGGCGCCGCGCGACTGCTGGTGGCCGTGCAGGTGGCGGTGGCGGTACTCCTATTGGCAGGAGCGACGCTGTTCACGCGAAGCCTTCGGAACCTGCATTCGATACCGCTTGGCTTCCAGCCGGAAAGCCTGGTGCTGTTCGACGTCGCGCCGGGCAGGAATGGATACGACGAAGTACGCGGCAACCAGTTCTACGGGCGCTTGTTGGATCGCCTCAGGCAGACGCCCGGAGTGCGGGGTGCGAGTCTTTCCGGGCAGCGGCTGATCAGCGGATGGATGTCGAACGGCAGCGTCCTGGTGGAGCCCTCGGGCAAACGCGCCAGGTCCACGTTCAACTTCGTGGGACCGGACTTTCTGCGCGTGATGGGAATGCACGTGGTGCTGGGCCGCGACATCGAACCGCGCGACATGTCGGCCGGAAAGCGCGTGGCGGTGATCAACGAAACTCTGGCGCGGGGGCGGTTCGGAGACGGTTCGCCGGTGGGACGAAGGTTTCGCTGGAATTTCGGGGAAAAAGAGTCGGTGGAGGTGATCGGCGTGGTGAACGACGCGCGCTATGACAAGCTGCGCGGCGAGGCCCCGGCGACTATCTATGCTCCATATACGCAGAGACCGTTCGGCTGGCCGGAAGAGATGAGCTTCGAGGTCCGAACCGCGGGGGATGCCGGACGCTTCATTCCGGCGATCCGGCGCGCGGTGGCGGAAATCGACCCGATGCTGCCCCTGATGGACGTGAAGACCCAGCAGTCGCAGATCGCCGATTCGCTATCCGAGGAGCGGCTGTTTGCCACACTGATGGGGCTGTTCAGCGCCATCACGCTGGTGCTGGCCGCAATCGGATTGTACGGGATGGTGGCCTACTCGGTGAACAGCCGGACGCGCGAGATCGGAGTGCGCATGGCGCTAGGCGCGGGGCGACGCACGGTGCTGCGGATGCTCTTGACGCAGGTGGCGGGGACAATCTCGCTGGGCTTGGCGGCGGGATTGGCGGCGGCCTGGATGCTGACCAGGATCGTAGAATCGCAGCTCTACGGAGTGAAGCCGCACGATCTGGTGAGCCTGGCAGCCGCCGCGGCGGGCGTACTGGCGGTCGGACTGGCGGCTGCGTACCTGCCGGCGCGGCGCGCCTTACGGATCGACCCCGTGCGCGCGCTTCGTTACGAATAGCCGCGGCTGTGCGGATCCGCCCTAAATGGCCGTCCCGGCCCCGGTAACAACCCTCGCGCCGGCCTTCCGTATCTGGGAGAATCGGACGCAAAGCGAGGTTTCCGATGGCTTCACGTGCAATGCTTCAACCAGCCGGCCTTACGCCGCTGGAACACCGCACCAACCGAATCGTGGAGAGAGGCTGCCCGTCTCCACTTGGCGCCACGGTCACCGCCGAGGGCGTCAATTTCGCCGTGTACTCGAAATACGCAACCGAGGTTTTCCTGCTGCTGTTCGACACACCGGACGGCGAACCGGCGGACGTCATTCAACTGCGTCATCGCGACAAGCTGACCTGGCACGCATCGGTCAAGGGACTGAAGCCCGGCCAACTTTACGGCTACAAGGTACGGGGCGAGTATCGTCCGGACTTGGGGCTGCGTTTCAACGATGCCAAGCTTCTGCTCGATCCCTACGCCAAAGCCCTTACGGGAAAGTTCCGCAACACCGACAACCTGCTTCTCGCCTACGATGCGCAGCCGGGAGCGGGCGACACGACCCCCGATGCGCGCGACAACACCGCCATCGTGCCCAAGGCTATCGTGGTCGACGATGCATTCGACTGGCAGGGCGTCACCCGGCCCGACCTGGCGCTCGAGCAACTGGTGATTTACGAAGTCCACGCCAAGGGGTTTACGGCCCATGCTTCGTCCGGAGTCGGAGCCCCGGGCACTTACCTGGGATTTATCGAAAAGATTCCGCACCTCATGCGCCTTGGGATCAACGCCGTGGAGCTCTTGCCGGTCCACGAGTTCTACATCGACGATTTCCTGATCGAAAAAGGACTTACTAACTACTGGGGGTACAACTCGATCGGCTTCTTCGCCCCGGAATCCTCTTACAGCAGCAACTCGGCGCCCGCGTGCCAGGTTGCGGAATTCAAGACGCTGGTGCGGGAACTGCACCGCGCCGGAATCAAAGTGATCCTGGACGTGGTGTACAACCACACCGGCGAGGGCAACGAGATGGGGCCGAGCCTCTCGTTCCGCGGGCTCGACAATCCCTCTTATTACAGCCTCACCGGACCGGCCGCCGCTCCGCTGCGCTATTACATGAACTACACCGGGTGCGGCAACAGTCTGAACTTCGACAGCCCGGTGGTTATCCGGCTGGTGATGGATTCGCTGCGCTACTGGTTCGAGACAATGCACGTGGACGGGTTCCGCTTCGACCTGGCGTCGGTGCTCGGCCGCAGCGAGGACGGGTCGTTCAAATCGTCTGCCGGCTTCTTCGACGCGGTTGCGCAGGACCCGGTGCTGGCCAACGCCATCCTGATCGCCGAACCCTGGGACATCGGCACCTACCAGGTGGGCAATTTTCCGGTGGACTGGTCGGAATGGAACGGCCGCTTCCGCGACACGGTGCGGCGTTTTACCAAGAGCGACTCCGGCCAACTCGCCGACCTCGGCTGGCGCCTCACCGGGTCGGCCGACCTTTACGGAGACGATGGGCGCTCGGCTTACAACAGCGTGAATTTCGTGACCTGCCACGACGGCTTTACCCTGCACGACCTGGTTGCCTACAATGGCAAGCACAACGACGCCAACGGGGAGAACAACCGCGACGGCACGGACGACAACAACTCCTGGAATTGCGGCGCGGAAGGCGACAGCTCCGATCCTGCGATCCTGACGCTCCGCCGCCGGCTCATGAAGAATCACACCTGCGCCCTGCTGTTCGCCTGCGGCACTCCCATGATCCTGGGCGGCGACGAGTTCGCGCGGACGCAGAGCGGCAACAATAACGCCTACTGCCAGGACAACGCCATCAGTTGGTTCGACTGGAACCTGGCGGAGCAGAACGATTCCATGGTTGAGTTCTTCCGCAAGGCCATCGCTTTCACCCGCCGCTTTCCAGTCCTGCAATGCCGCAAGTTCCGTCTGGGCGAGGACCTCGACGACGACGGCATCCCGGATCTCACCTGGTTCGGAACCGACCGCGGAGCGCCCGCATGGAGCAATCCAAACGCGCGCACGCTTTGCTTCCAGCTCGATGCCGACGAAGATGGCGCGCAGCTCGACGTGGACCGGCTGTTTTTCATCTTCAACGGCCACTTCGAGTCGCAGTGGGTGGATCTGCCGCCCCTACCCGCCGGGCGCGCCTGGCGCCGCGCCATCGATACCAGCCTGGACGACAGCGAGGACTTCATGGACGCCGGCCAGGAGATCGCGCTGAACCCGGGGGATCATTACATCGCCAGCGCCAGAAGCACGGTCGTGCTGCTGTCGCGCTGACCGGCGCGCGGTTTGATATATACTGGCCATCGCCCGGAGGTGACCATGAAAGCTGGCTGGGGTGCCTGTGCCCTGACCGCGTTATTGCTGTGCGCACACGCAAGCGCGCAGGCGCCGCTGACGCAGGCGCAGATGAACGCCAAGGCGAAGGCGCAGAACGTGCCGGAGATTGCGTTCGAATCCGTGCCGAACTTCCTCAAGCTGCCGCCGAATCTCTATCTCGGCGAAGGCATCGGGGTGGCGACGAACTCGAAAGGGCACATCTTCGTCTACACGCGCAGCCAGGCCACGCGGCTGTTCGAGTTCGACCAGAAAGGCGCGTTCGTGCGCGAGATCGGCGAAGGACTGTACGGCTTCGCGTTCGCGCACGCCGTGCGCGTGGACCCGCAGGACAACATCTGGGCCGTGGACGAAGGCACCAACATGGTGATCAAGTTCAACCCGGCGGGGCGAGTGACGATGGTGCTGGGCCGCCGGCCCGAAGCGGTGGAGGGCACACCGGCTCCGCCCGATCGCGGCGCCATACACATTCAGCCGCCCCACCGACGTGGCCTGGGACGCGGCGGGCAACATCTTCGTCTCCGACGGCTACGGCAATTCGCGGGTGGTGAAGTACGACAAGAACGGCCGCTTCATCGCGTCGGTGGGAACGAGCGGCTCCGAACCGGGGCAGCTCAATCTGCCCCACACCATCGCGTCGGACGCCCACGGCAACATCTATGTGGGGGACCGGAGCAACCGCCGCATCCAGGTTTTCGACAACGACCTGAAGTTCAAAGCGATTTACGACCAGGTGGGCGCGCCGTGGGCGCTGTGCATCTCGCCGGGCCCGCACCAGTACCTGTTCAGCTCGAATTCGAACCCGGACAGCAACAACTCGCAGATCGACGCGGTTACCGGCGAGATCTACAAAATGGAGCTCGACGGCACGATTCTGGGCAGGTTCGGGCATGCGGGCAAGAAACTGGGCGAGTTCAGCACCGTTCACGAAATCGACTGCCGGAATCCGGATGAGCTGCTGGTTTCCGAGATCATCGCGTGGCGGGTGCAGAAGCTGATTTTCAAATCTGCGGCGGGCGCATCGAGGAGGCAGCCATGATGCGCGCCGCGGCTGTGCTGCTGGTGTGCGGCGGCGTGTTGCTCGCGCAGCCCGAGATTGCCTTCGATTCGGCGCCCGATCTTCTGAAGCTGCCGGACGGCATGTATCTGGGCGAAGTCGCGGGCGTGGCAACGAACTCGAAGGGCAACGTTTTCGTCTATACACGGACGGGCGGGGGCAACGCGACCATCGGAGGCTCGCGAACCTTCACCCATGGCGGATCGCGTCTGTTCGAGTTCGACCGCGCCGGGAAGTACCTGCGCGAGATCGGTCGCGGCGTGTACGGCTTTCTGTTCGCAAATTCGGTGCGCGTGGACGCGAAGGACAATATTTGGGTAGTGGACCGCGGCTCGAACATGGTGATCAAGTTCGATCCGGACGGGCGCGTGGCGATGACCCTGGGGCGAAAGCCGGAAGCGGTTGCGGCGGCCGGCGGACGCGGAGGCGGCCGGGGTCAGGCGGGCAGCGGCTCGGGAGTTCCGGGAGACAATTTCAACCGGCCGTCGGATGTGGCATGGGACAGCGCGGGCAACATCTTCGTGGCCGACGGCTACGGAAACGCGCGCATCGCGAAATTCGATTCGGACGGGAAGTTCATCAAGTCCTGGGGCACCAAGGGAAACGGCGGACGGCCAGTTCGACCTGCCGCTGTCGCTCGACCGTGGATGCGCGCGACAACCTCTACGTGGCGGACCGCGGAAACAAACGAATCCAGGTCTTCGACAAGGACGGCAACTTCGTGCGCCAGATCGGAAACGTGGGGGCGCCGTGGGCCATCTGCATTTCGCCGGGCGCGCACCAGTTCCTGTTCAGTTCCAATTCCAACGACCCGTACAATCTGGATGACGGCGAGATCTACAAGCTGGAACTCGACGGCAAGGTGCTGGGCAAATTCGGCCGGGCCGGCAAACTGCCCAAGGAATTCGGCACGGTGAACCAGATGGATTGCCGGAATCCCAACGAGTTGTACGTGGGCGAGGTCCTCAACTGGCGCGTGCAGCGGCTCACCTTGCGGTAACGGCTATTCGGTGCGCAGCGCAATCACGGGGTCGATTCGCGTCGCCCGTCGCGCGGGCAGCCAGACGGCCAGCAGCGCCACTCGCGATCAGCACAAGCGGCATCACGGTGAATACGGCGAGGTCCCGCTCTTTCACTCCGTACAGGAAGCTGGCCATCAGGCGCGTTAATCCGAACGCCGCACCGACGCCGATGGCGATTCCCACAATCGCCAGCATCATTCCCTGCCTCACCACCATGTTCCGGACCTGTCCCGTGGCGGCGCCCAGCGCGAGGCGGATGCCAATCTCCTGAGTGCGCTGCTGCACCGAGTAAGCCATCAGCCCGTAGATCCCGATGGCCGCAAGGAACAGCGCGGCGACGCCGAAGACGGTCATCAGCAGCATGTTGAAGCGCTGGCGGGAGGTCGACCTCGAGACCACCTCGCCCATCGAGCGAACGTCGGAAACCGGCAGTCCGGTGACCTGGCGCAACTGCTCCTGCACCGCGGCGCTCACCTTGTAAGGATCGCCCTGTGTACGGATGATCCAGCGAAGCGGCGTGATGCGGACGTTGAGCGCGTTCAGCGCGTCGGGCACCTGCGGGTTGGGGACGTACATGATGGGGCCGGGCTCACTGTCGAGTCCGTTGCCGCGGACGTCGCCCGCGATGCCGATCACCTGCCGCGGTTGCTCGGCGGCGAGTTCGCGCATGATTCCTTTGCCGATCCAGATCTTGTCGGCCAGCGGATCTGCCTTGGGCCAGAATTGTTTGGCCATTGCCTGGTTGATGATTACCACCGGAGGGGCCGCCGCCGTGTCGCGGTCGTTGAACGAACGGCCGCGCACGATGGGGATCTGGAAGGCTTCGAAATAGCCCGGGGACACGGTTGCCCAACCGCCGCCGCCGTGGAAAGGGCCGTCCTTGAGCGGGCGCCCCACCACCAGAAACGGCAGCCCGTAGCCGCCTTCGAGGGGCACGCAGCAGGCGGCGGTGGCGACTGTCACCCCCGGGATGTGGCGGAGCTTTTCGACACCGTCCTGCACCAGGCGCTCGATGCCCGCGGAAGTGGCGAATCGCGGCCCGGTGAGCGACATCCGCATGGTGAGCACGTGCTCGGTGTCGAAGCCGGGCTTTACCGAATTCAGCGCCACCGACGTGCGGATCAGAAGTGCGGCGCCCACCAGCAGCACCACGGCCAGCGCGACCTCACTCACTACCAGGACGGTTCTTGCCTTGTTGTGCCGGAAGCCTGAACCGGTGCGCCCGCCGCCTTCTTTCAGCGTGGCGGCCAGGTCGGTGCGCGACGCCTGCAACGCGGGAATAAGGCCAAACAGAAGGCCGGTAAGCACGCCGAGCCCGACAGTGAAGGCCAGAACGCGCCAGTCGAGCATTACCAGAGATCCGTCGGTGCCGACGCGAGGCAGATTCGCGGTGTTCACGCTCAACAACGCGCGGATCCCGAATACTCCGAGTACCGCCCCCGCCACTGCGCCGGCGAGCGAAAGCAGCACGCTTTCAGTAAGCAACTGGCGCACGATACGACCCCGTCCCGCGCCGATAGCCGCGCGAACGGCGATCTCGCGCCGCCGGCCGACCGCCCGCGCGAGAAGCAGATTGGCCACGTTGGCGCAGGCCATGAGCAGCACCAGGCTGACGGCGCCCACCAGCACCAGCAGCGACGAGCGCACGTTCTTCACCATCGCTTCGCGAACCGGCTCCACGCCGAAGCCGTTGTTCGCCTGAAGCGCATTGGGGTATTTTCTGCGAAACTCGTCGGCGGCGATCTTCATGCGCGCCTGCGCCTGTTGCAGGGTGACGCCCGGCTTGAGCCGCCCGGCAGCGGTGAAGTAGTGACCCTGGTCGTCGCTGTTGGGATCGAGTTGGAAGGGCACCCAAACGTCGGGCGCAGGGCCGAAATCGCGGAAATCGAAACCGTCAGCCAGAATCCCGATGACCACGTTGGGGTCTCCCCCCAGCGAAATAGTCTTGCCGATGATGTTGGGGTCGGCCGCGAACCGGCGCTTCCAGAAGCCGTTGCTGAGCACCACCACGTGCTCACCCTGGGGAAGGTCTTCTTCGCGCGTGAAGGTGCGTCCCCGAAAAATCCGGGCGCCGAAGAGTCGGAAAAAATCGGCGCTCACCTGTCCCGACCGCAATTGTTCGGGAAACTCGTTTCCAGTGAGGTTTACCACGCCGGTCCGGAACACGGACACGTCCTGCACCACCTGGGTTTGACTGCGCCAATTGTTAAATTTGGCAGGTGAGGCGCCGGCGCCAGAACCCTGCGGCGACGTGTTCATGAAAAGAACCAGGCGGTCGGGGTCGGGAAATGGCGCCGGGCGCAGGAGCACCGAGTTGACGACCGAGAAGATGGCGGTATTCGTGCCGATTCCCAGCGCAAGCGCTGCCACTGCCGCGGCAATGAATCCGGGCGACTGCCGCCACATACGCACCGAGTGCTTCAGGTCTTGCAGGAAGGTCTCCATGGCCAGAAGTATAGACGGCGCAGAAGCCGGGTTGTTCCGGAAAAACTGCGGGCCAGGCGTTTCCGCTCCGGCCCGTAGCCCTCCTTACGATGTCAGAACTTGAACCGCAGCCCGATTTCGACGCGGCGCATGTCCGACACGCTGGTGACGTTTTCGTGACCCACGCCGCCGCGGTATTGGTTGTAACGCTCGATGGCGTTGGCCTTCGGGTTGTTGGCGGCCAGCAGATTCACCTGCTGGTCGGGCGTGTTGTAAAGATAGTAGCCGTTCGCCAGGCTTGGTCCCTTCATTTTGAAGGTCTCGGTGGTGTTGATGCCGGTCCGCCGCACCTGGTTGAAAGGATTGAAGAAACTCGCACGAAGCTCGAGGCCCTTGCCTTCCTTGATGGGGAACGTCTTGCTCAGGTTGATATCGTTCGAGAATGTCCCTTGCGTGGCCAGGTAGTTGCGCGAACCGAGTCCGATGTCGCCCAGCGCCGGAAGCGTGAAGGCATCCACGTTGAACAGACGCGTGGAGTTTGCGAACCCGGTGTTGGGATTCGCCGTGGGTTGGAGGCGGATGCCGACGTCCGGGCTGCCGGTAAAGATGGAGTTGATGTTGGCCACTCCGCTGGTGTTATTCGCGTTCTGTAGCCCGAAACCCACCGACGTCGGACTGCCCGTATAGAAGTTCATCAGGTGAGCGATGCTCCAGCCGTCGAACACCTGCTTGGCCACGGCATTGCTCCACCCGAGGCGGCGCCGCAGGCTGGGTACGTCGTAAGTGTAGTTGAGCCCGACGATGTGCATCCGGTCGCCGTTCGCGATGGCTCCGGTGTAGTCCTTCCACCGGTAGTAGAACGGGCCCACGCTTTCCGTGCCAGTGATCAGCTTGGCCCAGGTGTGCACGAACTGGAACGTCAGCCCGTGACCGTACCGTTTGGAAAGGCCCCACTGGAGCGAGTTGTAGCGGTTGTTGCCCACGGCCGTGTAGAGATTCAGCGTGGTGAAGCCTCGGAACGGTCGCATCAGGTTGCTGTCCACATTGCGGGTGCCAGGCAGAGGTCCGGGGTTCGACGCCGAGACCGGTCCGGCGAAGTTATTGCCTGCCAGGCGCGGGTCGATGAATTCCGGCCGCCATGAGGTGCCGGGGAGGACCTGGTTGATGTTGAAGACAATGGGCTGGTGCCGCTGGATATTGCCGATGTAGGCTACGTCCAGAACCAGCGACGCCGGAAGTTCGCGCTGCAGCGAGAGGCTGAAGTCATAAATCGTAGGAACCGCATTGCTCGATTCGTCGATGCCCGCGAAACTGCGCGGAGACAGACGGTTGACGGTTGAATTCTTCAGGTTCGCGATGTTGGTCTGCCGGTAGTCCACCGAATTTGCGAAGCCGTTTTCAAAGTTGTTTACGGCTTGGCCGATCGCGGGCCGGGCGTACGACCAGCCGAAACCGCCGCGAATGACGCTCTTGGAAGCGAACTGCCAGGCGAACCCGCCGCGCGGCGAGAACAGGATGTACCTGGGATTGCGGATTCCCGCGTTGCCGATCCGCGGGTCTCCCAGTTTGACCACCCCGTTCAAGGGATCGCCGGAACCGGGGACCAGGGAGTACAGCAGCGCCGCCGTCACGCTGGTAGGAAGGGGCGCGTTGGGAAACGCCGGGTCGATCAGGCGCGACGTTGACGTCGGATCGGGAACATAGTACCGCGGAGCTTTACTTGCGTCCCAGAGGCTCGGAACGAACACTGCATCCAGCGTCACGTCGGGTTGGGTGTTGTACTCGCTGGGCATGTGGTACAGGCGCATGCCGTAATCCAGGGTCAGGGTGCGGGTGATCTTCCATGTATCCTGGGCAAAGAAGTGCACGTCCAGGTAACGCGACTTCTTGTGCGCCGGATTACTCACCTGGGTGAAGCTCGAAAGCGCGCCCGTGAGCACGTTGGCCGGCCCATAAGCCATATCGTAGGCGCTGGCCGAGTTGCTGCCGAAGTTGAAGGTCCCCTTCTCGTTGGCCGAGTCGATCTCGTCCTTGCGGTTCAGGATGTACTGCGCGCCGGCTTTGGAAACGTGGGAGCCGTGCGTCCACGACCAGTTCTGCGCGATCTGAATCTCGGGCGCTTTGGCGTACCACGGGAAGCGGTTGAAGTTCCAATCCACATACCCGGTCCCGCTCACCGCGGGCAGGAGATCGTTGGCCGTGGAGAAGGCCAGGGGCAGATCGCCAAGTCCCGCGTCGATTCGATTGATTCTCGCCGAGTCCTTGGAAACCTCGAGCGGCGCGTTGACAAAATCCTTTTGCCAGTTGAACAGGGTTTCCATCACCATGTTCGGACCCATGGTCTTGGTCAGGTTGGCCGTCAGCGCCTTGTCGGGGCGGTTCCATCCGGTCGTGGTGAACGGCAAAGTGCCGTTGGCGGACCACGTTACCAGGTCGCGGTAACGCTGGTAATCGTAGTTATAGCGGACGTACGCGCGCGTGGAGGTGTTGATGTTCCAGTCCACCTTACCCACCGTCAGGTAGCGCTTGTCTTCGCGCGCATACTGGTTCAGATAGTTATTGGCCGTCTCGTTCTTGAAGTTCGGGTCTGGATAGAGGCTCAGGATCGAGCGCCCCCATGCGGTAATCAGGTTCTGCGGAAGGACGTTCCCGGGAACCAGTTGCGGACTGCCGGAGGACTGCGATCCCGGCATATAGATGGTGGGCCGCGTTCCGTTCGAATTGAAAGTCTCGGAGAAATCGCCATTGCGCTCGAGCGCGGTGGGAACGCGCGCCTGGTTGCTGATGGTAGGCGTATCCTGCTTCAGTTGCTCGTGATTCACGAAGAAAAACAACTTATCGCGAAGCACCGGCCCGCTGAGGTTGCCGCCGAGATAGTTATAACGGTAGCGGTTGCGCGGCAGGCCCAGGTAGTTATTGCTCCAGGAGTTGGCATTGAGAGCCTCGTTGCGCAGGTAATCCCATGCCGTGCCATGCCACTGGTTGCTGCCGGACTTGGTAATTACGTTGACGATCACGCCGCCCCGCTGCCCGTACTCGGCCTGGAAGTTGTTGGTCAGCACCGAAACTTCCTGAATGGCTTCGAGGCTGGGGGTCACGGTGGTCTTGGTGTCGCTGCCGTGATCCACGTTGCTGCCGCCGTCCAGGTTCACCTGCGTCTGGTTGGCGGCTTTCCCGTTGACGCGGAAATCGGCATAGCCGTCGTATCCGGCTTCGCGTCCGTTGATGCCGTTGTTGTTCTGGGGCACCGAGCCTGGAATGATTTTGAGCAGGGTGGACCAGTTGCGTCCCTGCAAAGGCATTTCCGTGACCTGCTTGGATTGCACGGCCGTGGCCCTCACCGCGTTCTCTGTCACGATCTGCGCCTGCTCGGCCGTCACGTTGACGATGGTGGTTCCCGTGCCGAGTTCGAGCGAGATATCCCCCAGGCTCATGGTTTGAAATGCGTTCAACTCCAGATTCTCTATCTTCCGCTCCTTGAAGCCGGCCGCATTCACAGTGAGGGTGTACTTGCTGGCTACCAGTGAGGGAAATGAAAACAGGCCTTGCGCGTTGGTCACCGTAGTGCGCGCGGAATTGGTGGAAAGTTGCATCACTTGAATCGTCGCGTTAGGCACAACGGCCTGCGACGAATCGACGACGGTTCCGCTGATCGTGCCGAGCCCGGTTTGGGACAACGCGAGGGCAGGCAGGCACAGGACCAGCGCGGAAATGCGCGGCATTAAAATCATCAACCACCCCTATCTATAAGCGTGGGGCAATTATATAACACCTGTTAACGGTTTGAAATAGATAATTCAAGGCAAGCGGGTCGGTTTTTCGCGCAGCAGTTCCTCCACGTCGTCCAGTTTGTCGCCGAGAAGATTCAATTTGCGCGCGAGACCCTGGATTTCACTTTCGGACCGGCGGTTCACGTCGAAATCGAGCTCGCCGCGCAGACGGTCTTTGGAATCCTGGCGGTTCTGGCTCATCATGATCACCGGAGCCTGAATGGCGGCCAGCATGGAGAGAAACAGGTTGAGAAGGATGAAGGGGTAGGGATCCCAGGCCCGCGCTTTGAGCACTAGATTGATGGTGGTATACACCACCAGGATCACGCCGAAAGAGATGATGAACGCCCAGGAACCGCCGAAGCGCGCCACAGCGTCCGCCACGTGGTCCCCAAGGGTAGCCTTTTGCTCGATCACCTCGTTGGGATTTCGCGTGGCGCGCAGGCGCACCAGGTGTTGCGCGGCGTGGAAGTGCTTTCCCAGCACCGTGAGCATATCCATGCCCGCCAGGGGCTTGCGCTGAAGCAGCACCGAGATGTCGTTGCGGTCCACTTCGATGCAGACCACCTCCTCCACCGCCTGGGCGCCCGACTGGTGAGGAGTCTCGTCCAGCATGGACGCAAAGCCGAAGAATCCCCCCGCTTCCGGTTCGTCCACAACCACCTCCTGCGCGTCCTCGTCCACCGTCGTGACCCGGACCTTACCCGACACCATGACATAAGCCCGTCCACCTGAATCGCCGATCTTGTAGATGCGTTGCCGCGGGGCGAAATGGCGGATTTCCACCTGGCTGGCGAGGACGCCGGTTTCCTCATCGTCCAGCAGGGCGAACAAAGGTACGTTCTTCAGCACTTCCGGATTGCAGGCCATGGTTACTCCCGGACTTCAGGATTCCACACCTTTGTCAAAACATCCAAAACGCCGTCGCCTCCGTAGCACTAAATTGCAGTTCCGTAGCACTGGTGGTAGTATTACGATTCTATATTTCGTAATACTGAGGGGTGGAAGGCTTTATGGGATGGCGGGCGTTCCTCGTGTTGGCTATCTTCATTCCTACCCGCGCGTCCGCGGCCAATGTCGTTTCGGGAAGAGTTTTCGACCCGCAGGGCGCAATCGTGCCCGGCGCGACCGTCCTGCTTGTGTCCCAATCTGGCCACAGGCTTCAGACCGTGTCGGATCGCGAGGGACGCTATGCCTTCCACCTGCTGTCGGACGGAGAATACCGCATCAAGGCCGCCGCGCCCGGTTTCTCCAGCATCGATGAAGCCATCGCGCTGGGCGGCCAAGGTGCGATCCAGGATTTGAAGCTGTCGCAACTGGCGGCTCAACATCAAAGCATTGTCATCACGGGAACTTCGGTCGAGCCGGAGATCGACATGCGCAACGCCGAGGTGTTCGATCGTACACTCTTCACCCGCGACGACCAGGTTCTGCAACAACTCAACGCCGGGATCAACGCGGGCCAGCACGAAGGCGGAGGAAAGTCGCTGGAAATCCGCCGCTTCGGATTCAACCTGGACCATGGCGGCGTCAACGGCGGCCTGAAAGTGCTCATCGACGGAGTGCAGCAGAATCAGGGCACGCAGGGTCACGGGCAGGGATACCTGGGAACTCTCAAGGCCCTGAGCCCCGAACTGGTGCAGGAAGTGACCATCACAAACGGTCCATTCAGCGCGGAATATGGCGACTTCAGCGGTCTTGGCGTGGTCCATATCCATCAACGCGAGTCGCTGCCGGACCATCTCACGCTCCGGCTGCAAGGCGGGAATTTCAATACGGGCCGGGCATTCATAGCCTACAGCGCCGATGTCCAACGCGTGGACGCCTATATCGCGTACGAGGGCTCCTACACGGACGGGCCGTTCGAGAGTCCGCTCCGCTATCGCCGCGACAACGTCAATGGCAATTACAGCCGGAGCCTCGCAAGGGACATGAAAGTCGGGTTTCGTATCCTCGCCGGCCGTAACGATTTCTTTTCTTCCGGGCAGATCCCGCTGGACCTGGTGGCCGGCGGCCGGCTGGACAGGTTCGGCGCAATCGATCCGACTAATGGCGGACGGGTCGGACTCGGCACGGCTTCCGCGTATTTCAGCAAGTCGTGGCAGAATGGCGATATCTTCAAAGCGGACGGTTTCCTGTCCCGTTCGCTCTTCGATCTCTATTCCAATTTCACTTTCTACTTGAACGATCCGGTCCACGGGGACGCCATTCAGCAGCACGATTCACGGCTCCAGCAGGGCCTCAACGCGCAATACACGCACGGGCACAGGTTGGGAAGCGCGGCCGCCGTGTTCGTCGCCGGCACGAATTTCCATGACAACGAAATCAATGTCGGCCTGTATCCGCGGGAGGGGATGCAACCCACCGGCGTTACCACGCGAGCAAATGCCCACGTGACGAACACGGCCGCCTACGCGCAGGAGAGCGTCAGTCTGTTTCACAACCGGTTGCTGCTGGGAGGCGGCGTCCGCTACGATGAGTTCCGTTTCGATGTGGCCGACCGCGTCGATCCCCGGCAAGGCGGCCTCCAATGGGCGGGACGCTGGCAGGCGAAAGGCAACATCGCGTTCACTCCGGCGCCCGCCCTGCCGCTGACGCTTCACGCCAACTACGGCCGCGGCATCAACAGCAGCGATGCGCGCGGGATCGTGCAAAGACCCGATCTGCCCCGCGTGGCCACCACCGATTTCTACCAGGCGGGAACATCATCCAACTTTGGACGAATTTCCCTCGCCACCGATGTCTTCCTGATCGATCGCTCCAACGAGCAGGTGTACATTCCCGACGACGGCAGTTTCGAATTCAAAGGGCCCAGCCGGGCTAACGGATACGAAGCCAAAGCCTCTGTTGCGATCTCGCGGAGCCTGTCCGTCAGCGGGGGCCTCACCAAGATCGGCAACGCATTCTTCAAAGGCGGGGACCATCGTGTCTATGTGGACAGCGCGCCTCATTTCGTGGCCAACGCGGCTTTGACGCTGGCCCAGTGGCGTGGTTGGAGCGGGTCGTTGCGCATGCGAGCGATCAACCACTATCGCCTGGACGGGGATGACCCCTCCATCGCAGCCTCGGGCCACACCGTGTTCGATTTCGGCCTGGCGCGGCAGATCCGCCGGGGCGTCGAACTGAATCTCGGCCTGGATAATCTCACCAACCGCGACTACTATGAAACCCAGAATTACTTCGAATCGAGGGTCACGCCTTCGGTGCCGGTAAGAAGCCGGATCCATGCCACTCCGGGATATCCTTTCACCGTTGTGGCAGGCCTGACAGTCCGATTACTCGGCAGGTAGAGAGCCCACACCTCTTGAGCGCGCGCGTCTTTACTCCGGTCGCCCGTTGAACGCCATCATGGCCCTATAAACCCAGATACCTCCCGCCAGCATCAGGAATGCCAGCGACGCAAAGCCGAACCGCTTCGCCCAACTGGCGAGTTGTTCCACTTTGTGAACGATCATTTCCTGTTCAGCCGCCTGTTTGGCTTCCGCGGGATTGAGGATAACCACGTCCTCTTCCCGGAATCCGACCAGGGACTTCCAGATCATGATAACGATGAATGCCACGGTCACTACCGCCCAAAGCGTCAGTACCGGGACGAAAAGAGAGTTCAGCACGTTCCCCTCCTTCGCTGTTTCCTACAGAGATAGTGCGCCCGGTCTCGGTCGATGTCAACCTGCAATCGTGCGCGCCCGTGAGCCCGCACCGGATCGATTTTCACAGTCCTGCGTCGGATTTCAAGATTTTCAGGTCTTGTTTTCCGGCAGGCACGGGAGGCGGAGCTGCCCTAAGTCCCCTGTTATCAGCATGGCCACAACCGTGCACTACTTGCGCTGAAGGGAGAAGTCTCACAGTGAACGATCCATCGACCTACTGGCTGACAGTGACCAACGTGGTGTTGGGCCTGGTCACCCTGATCTGCTGCGGCGCCATCGCTCTTGGCGTGCTGCAGGAACTGGCCGCCAAACGCCGGAAGCGCGCCGCGATGTCGAAGCTCGACCGCGAAGTCGCCGACCTGGTCACCGCTTATGACGGGCATGCGTTCAACGTCCCCAGCCTCGGGCTCACCATGGCCGATGGCGGCGAAGAACTGGGGGAGAAGGACAAGCGGTAGTGGTATGACCTGCCCTTTCCTCAAAGAAGAACACGTGCGGTACTGCCGTACGTCCGCCGTGCGGAAGCTGATACCTCTTTCCGCCGGAAATGGAGCCGGGGAAAGGTGCGGGTCGGAAGCGCACGCCGGCTGCTCCGTGTTTCAATCGAGCGGGGCGGAAGAGCCGGCATCCGGCCCCTGCCCGTTCCTGCGGGAATCGTTGATGCAGTATTGCGGGGCGGCGCCAGTCACGCGCTTCATTCCGTATAGCGAGTCGCTGCTCTCGCGCTGCGGCTGCGATAGTTTCCGCTACTGCGGGCTCTACCTCGGCATGGCCCACCCCGGACTGCCTGAGAACCAGGACAGCATCGCGGTTCCCGGCTGGCTCCGGTATTCCGCCAATCATATGTGGCTGGATGTAACCGAGGACGGCATATGCCACGCGGGAATCGACGCGTTTCTCAGCCGGGCGCTCGGACCCATCGAGCGCCTTACCTACGTGTGGCAGAAGGGTGTGCACCGGCCCACCGCAGTATTGACGGCGGGAGGAGTTGACCTGGAAGTCGTGTTTCCCAATCCGCTCCTCCTCACCGGCTGCAATGTTTACCTCCGTGCCGATCCGTCGCGCATCGCCTCCCAGCCCTATACCGGCGGCTGGCTGTTCGAAGGGACGCCGGTCGAGAACAGCACCGCGGGCCTGATGGGCAGCGAGGCGGCGCAGGAGTGGATGGAAGCCGAGCAGACCCGGATGAACGAATTCCTTCAGCAGCACACGGGCAACGGGCAGTATGCGGCAGATGGCGGCCTGTTCGCGGCCGGCCTGTCGCGCCTGCTCGACCGCGACCGCGTGCTGGCTTTGTTCCACGAATTTTTCTCGCCTTTCGCGAGTGGAAAGAGATAACCGTACATGCAAGGATGGATTCCATTTCTGGCGGGCGCGGCGGTGATGTTCGGCGTCGGTTGGGCCGGCTTTCCCCGCGTCATTTATAAGAGTTCCGCGCAGCCGGTGGACTTCAGTCACAAGGTCCACGCCGAGAAGGCGGGAAGCAAGTGCGAGGATTGCCACGCGTTTCGCGATGACGGAACCTACGCCGGCATTCCCGCACTGGACACATGCACGGGATGCCATGCCGCGGCCATGGGCGCCACGGCGGCGGAGAAGAACTTCATCGACAACTATGTGACGCCCAACCGTGCGCCGCAATGGAAGTCATACGCCCGGCAGCCGGAGAACGTCTACTTCCCGCACGTCACGCACATCCGGACGGCGAAGCTGAAATGCGAAAGGTGCCACGGCGATCAAGGTTCCACGGACAAATTGCGGGACTTTCAGGTGGATCGGATCAGCGGCTACTCGCGGGATATCTGGGGCGGCCAGGGGCGGCCCGGAATGACGATGGACGACTGTGTGGAGTGCCACCGCCAAAGCAAGCTCGAACACAGTTGCCTGGATTGCCACAAATGACGCGTAGAAACATATTTCAATTCGCCGGCGGCGCCACGGCAGGCGCTCTGTTTACGCCGGCGCCGTGGCGCCTGATCACGGATACTGCCTTATGGTCCGAAAACTGGCCCGGCATCCCGGTGCCCGCGCGCGGCGAGATCCGCGCCCGGTACACCAACTGCACGCTCTGCGAAGCCGGATGCGCAGTGCGCGCCCGCTGCGTGGGAGACCAGCCGGTCGCCCTGGCAGGGGCCCGTGGCGGCTTGTGCCCGTACGGCCTCGCGGCCCATCACCTTCCTTATCATCCCGCGCGCCTGCGGCAGGGCTCGGAGCGCGAAGCGGCCGGCGCAGTGGCCGAGGCGATGGCACGGCTGGCGGCCAACGAACGGATCGCGGTGCTCGATCTGCGCCCCGGACGCACCGCTTCATGGACCTACCGGCGCGCCATGGCCGCAGTCCGGAACGGAACCTACATCGCGCCGCCCGAGCCCGGCGCGGCGGTGAACCTGGATCGGGCCAAGATCGTGCTCAGTCTGAGCGCTCCGCTGCTCGACGGCTGGGGCACTCCGGCCGCAGTCTTCGCGGCCCGACCGAACTTCCGGCTGATCCAGGCCGAAGCGGTGGAATCGCGTACGGCTTCGCTGGCGGACCGTTGGATCGCCATACGCTCCGGTTCCGAAAACGCGCTGGCCCAAGGCATCGCCGGGGCCGTGTCGCTCGATGCCGCGGCGCTCGCGACGGGCATCCCCGCCGGGCAAATCGAGGAACTTGCGCGGGAACTCAGGGACCTCGGCCCGGCGCTGGTCATCGATAATCGCATGTCGGAAACCGCGGTAGCGCTCAATCTGGCGCTGGGCGCCTGGGGCCGCACAATCGGCCCGCGCCGCGAAGCGCCGGTGCCCGCCTCGTGGACAAAGTGCGCGCCCTCCGCGCAACTCGACGAGGTCCCCGACGGCTCGGTGCGCGTGCTCCTCATCGATGAGTCCGCGCCCGGCGAATACATCCCCTGGAGCGATGTGCGCCGCAAGCTGGTCTCGGACAGGCCGGTGGTAGTCGCATTCGCCTGGTCGAAGATCGGATATGGACGGCGCGCGCAGTTCACCCTTCCCACTGCCGTTTTCCCCGAAAACGTGGACGATCTTCCGCCCGCCGTGGATCGCACCGCTGCCTGCTTCCGCGTTTCGGTCCCGCTCGTTGCCGCGCCGCAAGGCATGGTGGATCCGGTGAGGTTTGTGACGGCCATCGCGGGAATCGATGTGGGCGAGCCTCTTCAGGAGCGCGCCGCCGGGATCCACAAGCGCGGCAAGGGAACCTTGACTGCCCTCGCGGACGGCCAGTCCATCCCGGTGAAAGAAGTAAACGCCGAGGATTTCGCAACGCGCATTCAGGCCGGAGATTGGTGGTCGGATGATCCCGCGCCCGCGTCCGAGGCCCCGAAGGTCGCCTGGAAACCGTTCGGCCAATCCGAAGGCGGCGCGCAAATGCCGCTGACCGTCGCCTTCGCCGAAGAGCGCGGCGCGGCCACCCTGATCTCCCCCCTCATGACCAAGCTTTATCAGGAATCCGGCGTGCGGCTTGCGCCCAACCACGTGACTCTCCATCCTGACACCGCGCGAGCGGCCGGCGTGGAGGAGGGTGGCCGCGCCGTGCTGCAGGCAGGCAACGGCGAGTGCCCCGTGCAGGTAACGATCGACTCCTCAGTGGCGCCGGGTGTTGTCCAGGTGGCACAAAGGCCCGGAGTGCTGGACGTTTGCGACGCCTCCGGAACGGCAAAGGTGGTACGAGCATGATCCGCCAGGACAAGACCAACCACACCGCGCGCTACGGCATGATCATCGACGTGGACCGCTGCACCGGTTGCGGCGCCTGCATGGTGGCCTGCGCCGTTGAGAACAACATTCCGCCCGCGCACCAGGCCGCCAACGACCGCAATGGAATCACCTGGATCCGCGTGTTTAAGGTGGATAACGGCAAGGAATATCCGGAGAAGCGGTCGGCCTTCGTGCCGGTGCTGTGCCAGCAATGCGAGGATACGCCCTGCGCCCACGTCTGCCCCCAGCAGGCGGTGGAACTCGACCCGGCCACGGGGATAGTGGGCCAGATGCCGGAGCGGTGCCTGGGCTGCCGGTACTGCATGGCAGCTTGTCCCTACCATGCGCGCTACTTCAACTGGTGGGATCCGCACTGGCCCGAAGGCATGGAGAAGACCCTGAACCCCGACGTGTCCCCCCGCATGCGCGGCGTCGTGGAGAAGTGCAACTTCTGCCACGGCCGCTGGCACGCCGCCAAGGAACGCGCCGCGGCCGCCGGGAATGCCAACATCGATCCCGCCGATTACGTGCCCGCATGTGTCCAAGCCTGCCCGGCCGGCGCCATCCAATTCGGCGACCTGAACGACCCGGCCAGCGCCCCGGCCGTTGCGTGCGCCGGCAGCGAAAGCTTCCGCCTGCTCGAAAGCCTGCACACCGGCGCCAAGGTCTACTACCGCTCCAGCCGCGAATGGGTCCACGAGATCGCAAAGGCGCCGCATCCGGCGGCTCGCCGGGAGGAACGCCGTGGATAAGCAATTCATCACCCGCGGGGTTAAGCGCTGCTCCACACCGCGATTCCTGCTGTGGATCGCCCCCTGGGCGGCAATGCTGGTGTTCGGCCTCTACTCGGCCGCGCTCTGCCTGATCGAAGGGTTGAACCAGACCAACATGGACAACCGCTTCGCCTTCGGCCTCTGGATCTTCCTGGACCTTACCGTGATCGCGTTGGGCGCGGGCGCCTTCTTCACGGGCTTCCTTCTGTACATCCTGAAAATCAAGGAGTTGAAAGCGGTAATCAACAGCGCCGTGGTAATCGGGCTGGTCTGCTATAGCGGCGCCGTTTGCGTGCTGGCGGTGGACGTGGGCCAGCCGCTGCGCGCCTGGTTCACCTTCTGGTATCCCAACGTGCACTCGATGCTGACGGAAGTCACCTTCTGCATCAGTTGCTACCTGACGGTTCTGCTGATCGAATATCTTCCCATCGTGCTCAAGAATCGCAAGCTGCGCGAGGTGCCGTCCTTCCTGGTATTCGAGTTCGAGTTGCACAAGCTGATTTATGTGCTTGCCGGCGTGGGGACGTTCCTTTCCTTCTTCCATCAGGGCTCGCTGGGCGGCCTCTACGGCGTACTGCGCGGCCGCCCGTTCGCGTTCCGCGAAGGCCTCGCTGTGTGGCCTTCTACCTTCTTCCTGTTCATCGTCTCCGCCGCCGCCGTAGGGCCGAGTTTCATCCTGCTTACCACCTGGCTGGCGGAGAAGATTACCAGGAAGCGTCTGGTCAGGCCGCACGTGCTCGAGTTGCTGGGACGCATTTCGGGCCTGCTGCTCGCGGTCTACGTGCTCGCCAAAACGGTGGATACGCTGATCTGGATCAACCGCACCTCTCCGGACAGCGGCTTCCCCGCCGCGCAATATTACAACTATGCGCCCTTCGGCTCCTGGATCCTGTTCGCGGAAATCGTGGTCTTCGGCCTGCTGCCCGCGCTGATCCTGCTGGCGCCGCGGCTGCGCGCCCGGCGCGCGTGGCTGGTTTCCGCCGCGGCCCTGGCGTGCTGCGGAATCACTCTGAATCGTTTCGTGCAGACCGTGCAAACGCTCGCGCTGCCCACCCTCTCCTTCGACCGCTTCCTTTCCTATTACCCGAGCTGGCAGGAGGTGGGCACGTTTCTCGCGGTGGTCGCTTACGGGCTGCTGGTTTATTCGTTCTCGTTCCGCTACTTCCAGTTGTTCCCGGAAGAGCGGGAACTGCAAACGGAAGTTCGGCGGCAGGAGCAGGAAGAAGAGCTCGCCGTTCCGGCTGGGAGGTATTGACGTGTTTCCGTGGAATTACGGTTTTCATTGGAACGCCGGCACCCTGATCTTCATGGGGGCCTTCTATACCGTGCTAACGATAGTGGCCGCCACCGTGGTATCGGCCCTGATCCGCTCGCGGCGCGCGCTGGCCGCCCGAAAAGTGGAACACATCCGCTGGCACTCCGATTTTCAGGACCTGCCGGCCGATTGCCGCGCCTGCCGCCACGTCCTGACCGGCGAATTCAAGTCGCGGGAATGCCCCAACGCGTTTGACTGCCGCGGATGTGAAACGCACGCAAAGCTCATCGCCAGGCGGCCGGTGCTGGAGCCGGCACAGTGCGAAGAGGAGATCTTCGGCATGTCTTTTCCGCTCGACCGCCTCTATCATCGCGGCCATACCTGGGCGCGGGTGGAACTCGACGGCACCGTCACGGTGGGATTGGACGAGCTAGGCAAGCGGCTGCTCGGGACGCCCGACGCGGTCGTGCTGCCCGCCTCCGGGGAGCGCGTGGAAGCCAACGGCACCGCCTTTCGCCTTCGCCGCCGCGACGCGGATGTCGCCGTGCTCTCCCCGGTGGATGGCGAAGTGGTGGCGACCGGAGCCCCGGAGCAGGAGTGGTATCTGAAGGTGAAGCCCGCCGCCTCCGGCGAGCGCGCCCTGCGCCATCTGCTGCGAGGCGCCGAAGTAAAGCCCTGGCTGCTGCGCGAAATGGAGCGGCTGCAGCTCGCGCTTTCCGCCGAAGGCGCCGCACCCACTCTGGCCGACGGCGGCGTGCCGGTAGACGATATCGCCGCCTGCTATCCGGATGCGGACTGGGACGCGGTCTGCGGCCACATGTTCCTGCGTCCTTAACTATCGCGCCGGGTTGAAATCGAGCTTGCCGTCCCAAAAAACATAAAAGGTGCAGCGCGTTTTCGAAACGCAGGCCATACGCTGAACTTCTTTCGCCGGTAAAAACGCATAGCCGCCCGCGTCGAGAAACTGTTCATTCCCGTTATTGCGCAGCGACATCCGCCCTTCGAGCACGACCATCCGCTCGTTCGAAGAATGCCAGTGCGGTGCGAACAAGTGTCCCGCCGGATAACGCGCCAGCAGTTCCATCGCTCCCGTTGCGGAGTCCTCGCGCAGTGTGACGCTCTCCACCCCCGGCGGATCCCCCTGCTCACGGCTCCACCTGGCCGTGTCCGAATTGACCACTATCGTTCCGCTCCCACCCGACTGCGCCGCCGCCACCGAGAACATCAGCGCCGCCGCCATCAAAAATCTTCTCATCGGATCCCTCCAATAGAACGAAGATACACCGGCGCGCCCGGGTTGCACGCCTTTTGCGCCCGATTCCTTGTCCGCTGTAGAAGCCGAACGCCCTCAGATCTTGCGCCAACTCACTTAATTGGGGGATTCGCGCCCAGGCTCAATTTGCGCTGTCCCCCGTCGCTGCGGCAAGCCTACTTGCGGTATGTTTGCACCGTCCGTGGCGCCAGCGCCGTGATCGCTCTCCGATGATCCCGCTAGCGCACGTGCCGCTGTATGCAAACGTGCGGTCGTTTCCGGCGTCGGCGGCATCGTAATCGGTGTCGGCACAAATCGCAGGCAACGGCCAAATCAGGACACGAAGCGGGTCACCTACGGATCAATCTGAAGATGAACCTGATAACAAAGCCAACGCCCACGGCGGCAGATGTCAACACTCACGGCGGGCATGAGGTTAAGAAAAGCCTTTCGCAGCATCGATTGCGGGGCAAAAGAAAAGACGATCATCCGGTTGGTGCGGCTGTAGTACACCGCCTGGTGGTTCTGCCTGGGCGCAGGACCGGAAACCGGAAGTTGCTGCCACGTCGCCGTGCCGCCAAGTCCGTTGGCATGATCCAGTATCCACACGGCGGAGGACGACATCCCGCTTATCATGTTCTGTCCTCCGAATACAATCATGCGGTTCGCTGAAGGGTCGCTCCGGGAGCGTTGGGAGGAATCAATTGAATCCAATTGGGCGCCCCGCCGGTGCCGCCAACAATCCTCCGAGCACGGTTCTTTCAGGGTATTCAGCATCTCGTTGTCCGTTACTGATGGACTCTAGAGGCCCACGCAATTGAAAGTCAAGACGGGACAGCTCCCCCAGTTCCCGTGCTGGTACTTATCGCCTGTATGTGGAGCTGAGGGCGATGTCTGACGTCCGGAAGGCGATACTCAGAACTTCTTGAGTTCTTCGAGCACCGCTTCAAGGCCGCCCTTGCGAAGGTATATTCCGGAAAGGCGCTGCTCTTCGGCTGACGGCGCCACCGCTTTTTGGAGCAGCGGCAGGTCCAGGTTCTGGCGGTTCGGCACCCACACGCGGCCGTCGGCGAATTCCACCTGGTTGATGAAGCCCGTCATCTTGCGGATATTCACCGGCTGCCCGTTGCTCGAAAAGCTCAGCGTGCTGTCCTGAAGCATCAGCGTGGTCTGTCCGGGCCCGAGCATCTGGCTGGTATCGGAGGAGGGGAGGGCACCTGCCATGTACTGCTTTCCGGCCTGATCGCTGACCACCCAGCCCAGTTCGACATACTTCACGGGCCCAGCGGATCGGTTGCGCACTTCGATGCGCGGCGCGCGGGCCTCGTTGCCGGAGATCTGCGCCGAGCCGTGCAGCGGTTCGATCGGCGAATCCGGGAATTGGAGGAACGCGAACTCGGTCAGCCGTTCGGACGCGAGGGCCGCGGCGGAAACGGCGCCGCCGCCGCGCCGCACCTTCACCGCCAGCGGCTGCAATTCCGACTGCCGTGCGATGCTGCCCAGAATCTCCCTGCGCAGCCCTTCGGGCCCGGACTGCGCCAGCACGCGCTTGAAATACTCGCGGTCGCGCTGCGCTTCGAGCTCGCAAGCCGTCATATAGCGGCGCGAGTTCATGCGGTCCGGTCCGAAAAACGAGAGGTCCTGGAACAACACGCCATCGAGGTCCACCTGTACCAGCGGGCCTCCCGCAACCTGCGTCGGCCGCACCAGTTGCATGTCGATGCGTACCGGAAAGACTTCGCCCTGCGCCACGTTGAGCGACGGAATGGTGACTGAGCCCTTGCCGCCCATCGTGATCTCCTGCGAGACGACGCGCAGGGTCACACCGCGTATGCGGGTTGCGCCTGAATTGCGCAGGGTAAGGGAGAGGTGCAGGTCGAGAATCAGGGCCGCTCCGCGGGCCGTGGTCCGGGACTGGTCCGAAACCATGGACAGCAGCGAAACCGGCGAATTCACCGGCAAATTGATGTTGACCGATCCCCTGGGCAAGGGGGATTCCTGCGCGGAGGCGATCGCCCCGCAGGCTAAAATCAACGTCGCGAATCTCAGCTTATTCCGCATGGACCCTGTTAATAGTTACCTGTCCGGTATCGCTGTTGAACGAAACCGAACTCATGCCGCCCTGTGCATCGGGCAGATAGGTTGCCCGCTGCGTTCCCGCGTCCATCAGGCGCATCGCCTGGGCGCCTTTGCGAATCTGGATTCCGCCCACCATGGTCTGAACGACCAGGCCCTCGTCCGCCGGCCGCGGCGCCGGGTGTTCCAGCACCAGTCCGGTAACCAACAGCACCAGCACGCTCGCGAGCGCGATGGCCGCCCTGGCGCCGGTAAACAGCGGGGACTCGCGCAATGGTGTGTCATCGGCGCGAACGCACTGCCCGGCCTCCAGGCCCAGCCGAATATTGGCCTTCATGTCCGCCGCGAGCCGGTTCCATGGAACTTCCGGAATTTCGGAAAGCTCCGGAAGAATCGTCCGCATGCTCTCGTACGCGGCCAATTCTTCCCGGCATTCCTCGCAGCGCGCCACGTGGCGCCCCACGCGCCAGCGGGCCAGAAACCGGAGGTCGCCGCCTGCGTGCAACGCCAGCGTTTCCCGATTGGGGTGTTTCATTCCCTTACCGCTTCCTTCTTTCCATGTAGCGGCGGAACTTCGTCCGTCCGTTCGCGATGTGCGACCGCACGGTGGCCTTGGAACAATTCAACCTGCTGGCCACCTCTTCCGCCGGAAGACCCTCTACATCGCGCAACATGAGCGCGGCCCGTTCCCGCGGGCTCAGCAGCCGCAACCCGTCTTCCAGGTAATTGCGCTGCTCGGACCGTAAAAGAAGCTGTTCAGGACTCTCGCCATGACTCTCCGGCGCTTCGTCGATCTCGCAGAAAGAAGCCCGGCCGCTGCGGCGGAGGAAATCGATGGCAGTATTGGTTGCGATTCTCGACAGCCAATGGGCTGCCTTCTGTTCGTCCTTGAGCTGTTCCTTATGCTGGAGCGCCTTGATAAACGCTTCCTGCGTCAGGTCCTGGGCATCCGCGACATTTCCGACAATCCGGTAGATCTGTACGAAAATCCGCCGTAAGTTTTCGGAAACAAAGCGGTTTTGCCGCTCAAGGAGCTCCAGGCCGGGCTCGGTAACTTCACTCATCGGGCTGTAGACGACAGTTCTCACAGGTCCTACTGAAATGACGCCGGATCCTGGAAAACGTGGAAACCAAAGTCGGACGGTGCCGCTGACCCCATTCTAACCTGAAGTTCAACTGTGCTTCAGTGACCATTCGTCGCGGCATGACCGGTGGCGGCCAAGGTCCGCCGCGACAATAGCCCCACCTCCCAGTGGTTGCGTATCGCCAGCGAGCTTGCAAGCTGCTAGTCTGTACCTCAGGTGTAATCCGATGAAACTGGCAGAACGAATGAACCGCATAGCCGTCGAATCGGCTTTTGAGGTTCTGGTGCGCGCCCGCGCCCTGGAAGCGGAGGGCCGGTCCGTGGTTCACCTGGAGATCGGCGAACCGGATTTTCCTACGCCGTCCCATATCCTCGAGGCAGCCAAGCAGGCCCTGGACGAGGGCTGGACCCATTACGGGCCGACGGCCGGCCTCCCGGAACTCCGCGAAACGGTCGCCGCGTATGTTTCGCGGACGCGCGGCATCTCCGTGGGTCCGCAGAATGTTTCGGTGGTGCCCGGCGGCAAGCCCATCATATTCTTCCCGATGCTGGCCCTGCTGGAACCGGGGGACGAAGTCATTTACCCGAATCCCGGGTTTCCCATCTACGAGTCGATGATTCGCTTCCTGGGAGCGACTCCCGTTCCTATGCCCCTGGTGGAGAGCCGAGGCTTTTCGTTCGACCTGAACCTCTTCCGCGAGCGCCTCACCGACCGCACCCGAATGGTGGTGTTGAACTCGCCGCAGAATCCCACCGGCGGCGTCATCCCGCGCGAGGACCTGGAGGAAATTGCGAACCTGGTTCGCGATCGCGATTTGGTGGTTCTCAGCGACGAGATCTACTCGCGCATCTATTACGATCAAGCGCCCGCTTCCATCTCCCAATTTCCGGGCATGCTCGAGAAGACCATCATCCTGGATGGTTTTTCGAAGACTTGGGCGATGACCGGTTGGCGCATGGGATTTGGCGTGATGCCGGCCTGGCTGGTGGAGGCGGTAAGCAAGCTGATGGTGAACTCGAATTCCTGCACCGCCAGTTTCACGCAGCGCGCCGGAATCGCCGCCCTCAATGGGCCGCAGGACTGCGTGACGGCGATGGTTCGTGAGTTTCGCCGCCGCCGGGATGCGATCTGCCAGGGCCTGAACCAGATTCCGGGCTTCCGGTGCGCGCTTCCGGGCGGCGCGTTCTACGCGTTTCCGAACGTAACCGGAACGGGGATGGATTCCAAGGAACTGGCCGATCTGCTGCTCTACGAGGCGGGAGTCTCGTGCCTGGACGGCCGCTGTTTCGGCGAGTTCGGGCAGGGCTTCCTGCGCTTCAGCTACGCCAATTCGCTCGAGAAAATCGAGGAGGCTCTGGCGCGCATCCGCAAAGCGTCGGCGAAGTGGGAAGCGGCCGCGGCGGCGGCGCCGTAGGCTACTGGGCGTCGAGTGCGCAGCGGAAGCCGACGAACACGTCGGGTTCGTCGGGCGGGCGGGAGGCCCGGCGCGACACGCGCACGCCGCTCGCGGGCGTAGCCCAGAAACTGCCGCGAATGGCGGCTTCGGCCTTAGAGGCGCGTGGCTGTTCCACGTCCGGCCCGACGGCCGGCGCTTCGAGGTCGTAGCGGTTGTAATAGCGGTCGAGCACCCACTCCGATACATTGCCGAGCATGTCGAAAAGGCCGTAGGCGTTGGGCGATTTCTGTGCCACCGCGTGCGGATGGCCGTCGCTGCTTCCTTCGTACCATGCGATCTTCGGGAGCGGCCCGTATAGCGACTCCGCGCGTCCGCCGCGCGCCGCGTATTCCCATTCCGCCTCGGTGGGCAATCGGCCGCCGATTTTGGCGCAGTAGGCTTTCGCCGCCGCCCAAGACATGCCGGCCGCGGGGAGGTCGCCGCCGGTCTTCGCCCCGCCGAACGCCGCCGCCGTGACTTCTGTCTTGCCCAGCCAGAAGCCCTTTTCGATATCCACCGGGTGGGACGGTTGCTCGTCCGGCGCGCATTCGCCGTCGCCTGCCGAGCAGCCCATGGTGAAGCGGCCCGGCGGAATCCACATGTATTCCTGGCCGTCCGCCGGATTAATGCGGCTTTTCGGAAACTCGGGCGCGGGCTTTTCCTTCACGGGACTTTCTGGAGACCGCGGCTCCGGAAGCGGCAGCGGCGCAGGCCGGGGCCATTGCCAGTAGGCCACCACCCCCAATGCCAGAATTGCCACCGGAACCGCCCAGTGCCAGCGACGCTTCGGCGGTTCGGCCGGCCGTCCTGTCCTCACCGGCTCGCCGCGGAGCACGGCTTGCATCGCTTCGGTCAGGCGCGCCAGGTTCTGGGGTGTCGCGCCATCGGGCGCGTCCAGCCACTGCGAGAGCGAGAGGAAGTAATCGAGATCCTTGGATAGCGGCGCCATCGAGAGGCGGAAGGGCACGATGGGCTTACGCTTGTTGAACGCCTCTTCGACTTCCGTGACTACGTGGGGCGAACTCTGCGCCTGGTCGGACAGCACGAGCACCATCGCTCCGGCCGTTTGGACGGCGTCGATAATGGCGCCTGGGTAGTGGACGCCGGGCTCGATGTCACGTGGCGCGATCCAGCACGCGATGCCCGCGCTTTCCAGCGCTGCACACACCTGGCCGGCAATGATTTTGTCGGCCGATGCGTAGCTGATGAATACTTTGTTGGGCATGGCCGGAGACGGCACGCGGCTCTGAGGACCTGCCCTACAGGTTACATCGCCTCGCCGGACTGGCGCTTCGGACTTCTCCACGGTTGTTGGCTCCATACCTGGCGGCAATTTCGCGGATCCTGGCGGCGTTTCCAGCAGCACGAAGGTCAGGTTGCCGGTGCAAGCCGAAGATCTCGACATCGCCGAGAGGATTGGCGATCTGGTCGGCGGTCTGCACCTGGCGCGCGAATACACGCTTGGTATGCGTCCTGGCAGAAGTAGAGTATTCTGCTGCCGTCCCGGCGCCCGTCATTGTTGTGCCTGGAGATCGGTCTGTGATTCTCCCGCCTCACTCCGGATCGCGCATGCATCGCCAACTCCTGGATGAAATGAACAGGGGCATACCTCCGGTCTCCTGCGCTATGTCATCGTTCCGCCGCGAATTCGGGCTGCCGCCCGGGCGCTTCCGGAAATCGCACCAGACTCTGCCGGCTCGTTGTGAAGGGGTGGGTTACCGGAGGAAACCGCTCATGTTCGTCGTTCTCGAACTGGCGTCGTCATTGCGGGGATCGTCCAGGGCAAGGATGCGGCGCAATTCGGGGGAGAGGCGGCGCTGCGTCTCGGGCCGCAAGAGCATCTTCTGATACTGCTGCTGGGGTTTGTCGCCGCGGGTGTAGAAGGCATGAAGCGCTCGCCGCGGTTGGCCGGTCCGGTTGGCCGTGCCCCCGTGCCAGGCGTGCGTGTTCATCACTACGACGTCGCCGGCCTTTCCCAGTACCAGGATCTCTTCAGGATGCGGACCGCTGGGGTCCGCCAATTCCTTTTGCGGAATCCGGCCCGACCGCTGGGTACCGGGAACGATGCGGGTCGCGCCGTTCTCCGCCGTGAAGTCGTCCAGCAGCCACAGGGTGTTGCAGATCCAAAATCCCCGGTCGTCGGGGAGCGCTCCGAGGTCGCAGTGCAAGGGCTGGCACTCCGGCCACCAGGGGTCGGTGGACCTTGCATTCAGGCTGCTCAGCTTCCAGTCCTCCCCCATCACATGGCGAATGGCTTCGAGAACGGCGGCGTTGCAGACGACCCGTTCGAAGACTTCGCCTTTGTCCACGAGATTCGCGAGTCGGCGGGCGCCCGGCTCTTTCCGGAACTCCGAGCCGGCATTCTCACCCTCGATTTCCCACAGTTCCTCCACCCGGTTCCGAATTGCCTCGAGGAAGGCAGCGTACATCAGTTGCGGGATCGCGACCCATCCTTGATCGTCGAGTTGGCGAAGGTCCCTCTCGGTCACGGCGTCATCGATCGTATCACTGCCGGCCGGCGCATGCCCTTCACGTCCAGTAGTTGCGGTCCAGGCTGCGATACTGCACCGCCTCGGCCACGTGCTTGGCGGAGACGGCGGGCGAGCCGCCCAGGTCGGCGATGGTTCGCGCGACCTTCAGAATGCGGTCGTGGGCGCGCGCCGAGAGTCCCATGCGGCGCACCGCCATTTCCAGCGTGCGTTCCCCGGAATCGTCGAGCGCGCACTCCTTGCGGATCATGCGGCTGGGCATGCAGGAGTTATAGTAGCCGCGCGCACGCTGGACCTGGCGGGTACGTTCGACGCGAGCGCGAATGGCGTCGGAGGGCTCGCTTGCCGAAGGTCCGCGAAGCTCCTGGTAGGGGACCGCCGGCACTTCCACGTGAATGTCGATGCGATCGAGCAGAGGCCCCGAAATCTTGCCGAGATACTGCTGGATCTGTCCGGGCGTGCAGCGGCATTCGCGGGTGGAGTCGCCGAAGAAGCCGCACTTACAGGGATTCATCGCCGCAACCAGCATGAAAGTCGAGGGAAAGCGGAGGGTCATGTTGGCGCGGGCGATGGTGACAGCGCCGTCTTCGAGCGGCTGGCGGAGGATCTCGAGCACGTCGCGCGGAAATTCCGGGAATTCGTCCAGGAAGAGAACGCCATGATGGGCGAGACTGACCTCGCCGGGCCGCGGCATGCCGGAGCCCCCGCCGATCATTCCGGCGTCGGAGATGGTGTGATGCGGGGACCGGAAAGGGCGGTCGTGCAGCAGTCCCGAGCCGCTGCCCAACATGCCGGCGACGCTGTGGACCTTAGTGGTTTCGATGGCTTCCTCGAAAGTGAGCGGCGGCAATACGCCGGCCAGGCGCTTGGCGAGCATCGTTTTGCCGGAACCCGGCGGTCCGATCATGAGCACGTTGTGCGACCCGGCGGCCGCGACCTCGAGCGCCCGCTTGGCGGTGGTCTGTCCACGGACATCGCGGAAATCCGGCGCCTGCGGGGCCCCGGCACCGTTGCGGTGGCCGTTGGGCGACACCGGCGTGAACTCTTCGGGACGGTTCAGCAGGGCAACCACCTCGGCCAGGTGCCGCATGCCGTAGACCGTCACGCCCTCGACGACTGCGGCTTCGGCTGCATTTTCCGCCGGCAGAATCAGGAAGGGAATGCCTTTGTCGCGGGCACACACGGCGATCGAGAGAGCGCCGCGCACGGGCCGGATGGCGCCATCGAGCGAAAGCTCTCCTGCCAGGAGGTGGCGGTCGAGCCCGCGGATCAAGCCCATTGCGCCCAGAATGCCGAGAGCCATGGGGAGGTCAAAGCCGGCACCTTCCTTGCGCACATTGGCCGGCGCCAGGTTGATGGTGACGGCTTTGTTGGGATAGCCGAAGCCCGAGTTGAGCAGGGCGGATTTGATGCGCTCGCGGCTTTCGCGCACGGCGAGATCGGGCATGCCGACCATAACGAAGTCGCGCGCCGAGCCGGACGAATACATGTCGACTTCGACATCGATCAGGTTGGCATCGATGCCGTAAACGGCGGCGCTGCGGGTTTTGAACAGCGCCATGAAACCGCAGGGTAACAGGTATACTCCGAAAATGGGTGGCGGGTACTCCTGAAGGTGCTTATGGCCGAGATTATCCCCCCACGTCCCACTGCGCCGGCGCGTCTGGTTTGTCAGGAGAAGCCGATCATGCGCCTTTACGTTCTGCTCTTACTCGCTTCCATCTCGCTCGCACAGTCTCCGGCGGAACCGGCTGTTACCCGCGTTCTCCGCTTGTCCAGCACCGGATCCCCGCAGGACATGAACCAAGCCGTGAACGCGATCCGTTCGATCTCAGGGGTATCACAGGCAGGCGCCGATAGCGCCGCGGAAACCCTGCGGGTAAGCGGAACCGGCAGCCAGGTTGCCTTGGCCGAATGGCTGTTGCACAAATTGGAACCGCCGGGCCAGGATCGCTCTTCCAACGAGTACACCGTTGCCGGGGAGGCGGATTCGGTGGTCCGGGTCTTTTACCTGGTCAACAGCCCGACACTACAAGGTGTGATGGAGATCGTGAACACGGTTCGTGCGATTGCGGAGATTCGCTACGTGGCGACCTGCACGGGATCGAAGGTCATTGCCTTGCGGGCATCGAACGCCGAGGTGGCGTTTGCTGCATGGCTGATCGAGGCGGCCGACAAGCCCGCCGCTGGTGGATTGCCCGCCGAGCGGGAGTACGGCCGTCCCGCAGATCCGGCACCGGCTGCGCGTGTCGTTTATCTGAATCCGCAATCGACGCCGCAGGAAATGCAGGATTTGGTGAACACTATCCGATCCATTGCCGAATTGCAGCGGGTAGTTCCCATGAACGGACCGAAGGCCATTGTTTTCCGCGGCCATCCCAACCAGGTATCCGCAGCCGAGTGGCTCATCGGCTAGTTGAATGCTCCCCAGCCAAAAAACCCGGCCGCTTTTCAATTCCAGCCATCGAGTACCCGCGATGCTGCCACGGAGATGCGCATATTTACGCTGAACGTCGCGACTCCGCAGGAGCTCCAGCAGATCGTCAACCACATCCGCGGCGCCGCCGGTGTTCAACGCGTGACGACTTGCCGCTCACGCAATGCGGTAGCGTTGCGGGCAACGCCCCAGCAGGTTGCACAAGTGGAGCGCCTGATCGAGGAAGGCCGCCGGTAGTACCGATACGCGAGAATACCGGCGCCTGGCGTTTTCTAACGTCGTGTGGTTCGCAATGCGGAGCCGGCGGGTTCCCAGGTATACTGAGATTTCGCCGCAAGTCCAAGCTGGAGTGGCGGAACTGGCAGACGCACGGGACTCAAAATCCCGCGGCCTTCACTGGTCATGAGGGTTCGACCCCCTCCTCCAGCACCAATTCATTTCAATCGAATCGCATCTCAGACATTTGATCCTCGAACCGGGAAATCGGAGAATGGCGGTATGAAGTTCCGGATTATCGCGGCGGCCGCGGTTTTCGGCGGGATCGCCCTGGCTCAATCCATGGAGTGGCCCGCCGTTTCACCCGCGGAGGCAGGGCTGGACGCGGCGAAGCTCGAAAGCTGGAGAAGCGGCCTGGCTGCGCACCGGACCACCGGCCTCGTCCTGATCCGGCATGGCCGCATCGCACTCGAGTGGTACGCGACGGGGTGGACCGCCGACCGGCCGCACGGAACCGCGTCGATGGCCAAGGCGCTGGTCGGTGGCATGTCACTCGCGGTAGCGATGAGCGACGGGAAGATCTCGCCGGACGATTTGGCCTCAAAATACATTCCCGGCTGGAGCGCAGATCCGCTCAAGTCGAAAATCACGATCCGGCAACTCGCGACCCACACCTCGGGCATCGAGGATGCCGAGCAGGACGCGATTCCCCACGATCGACTGCCGGGCTGGAAGGGCGATTTCTGGAAACGAACACCCGATCCCTTTTCTATCGCCGTCAGGCAGGCACCCGTCGTGTTTGAACCGGGCTCACGCTATGCATATAGCAACCCGGGCATGGCGGCACTCTCGTATGCCATCACCGCCAGCCTCGGAGGCGGGAACATCCGCGCGCTGCTCAAAGACCGCGTGCTCGACCCGCTGGGCATCCCGGAAAGCTACTGGTCGATCGGATACGGAAAGGCCTATGAAGTGGGCGGTCTGAATCTCTACGCCAACTGGGGCGGAGCCACTTTCACGGCTCGCGCGGCGGCGCGCATCGGGCAGTTGATGATGTTGCAAGGTAAGTGGAACGGCCGCGAGTTGATCCGCCGCGAAACAGTGAAGCGAGTCCTGACGGACCAGGGACTGCCGCGGCCGCCCAGAAGCGCGACCGATCCGGCGCCAGCCTCCGGGCTCGCGTGGTACACGAACTCCGACGGCATTTGGCCGGCGGCGCCGCGCGATGCGTTTGCTGGCGCCGGCGCGCAGCACCAGGTAATCATCGTGATTCCCAGCCTGGACTTGGTGGCCGTGCGCAACGGCGATGCGCTCGGCGATGGCAAGCCCGGCTTCTGGGGACCGGTCTACGAATTAATGGTCAAGCCGGTGATGGAATCGATCGCGGTTGAGGCGCCGTACCCGCCAAGCCCGGCAATTCGCGGCGCCGTGTTCGCGCCGGAGATCGGGCGCGCGGCCATCGATAGCGACAACTGGCCGCTGACCTGGGGCGCTGACGATGCGCAATACACATCGTTCGGCGATGGTTTTGGCTTCGAGCCGCGCGTCGAACGAAAGCTGAGTATGGGCTTCGCGCGCATCGCTGGAGGTCCGGCGGAGTTTCGGGCGTCGAACATTCGTTCGGACGGCGAGCGCACGGGCGACGGCGCCCAGGGGCCCAAGGCCAGCGGCATCCTGATGATGGACGGCGTCCTGTACCTCTGGGTGCGGAATATGGGGAATGCCCAGTTGGCGTGGTCGGCGGACGGCGGCAGGAAATGGCAATGGGGCTTCAAATTCGAGACCGGGTTTGGATCTCCGGTGTTTCTGAACTTCGGCCGCAATTACGCGGGAGCCCGCGACGGATTTGTTTACACGTACTCCCAGGATGGGCCTTCCGCGTATGAGAGCGATAACGGCGTGATACTGGCCCGGGTGGATCGGCGTCGGATTCGGGATCGCGGGGCCTGGCAATTCTTCGAGCGCATGGATGCCGGCGGGAATCCGGTGTGGACGGCCGACCAGTCCCGCTCGGGCCACGTCTTTTCCTATCCGGCGAATTGCCAGCGCGTGGACGTGGTTTACGATCCCGGATTGCACCGCTATCTGATGGCCCTCGGTTACGACCACTCCGGCGGCTGGGGGCTGTTCGATGCGCCCGAGCCGTGGGGCCCATGGACGACCATTCTCCACCGCCAGTGGGATGTGGCCGGGACGCACGGATATCGGATTCCGGCCAAATGGATCTCGAACGACGGCCTTAAACTGACCCTGGTATTCTCCGGGATCAAGCCCAACGATGCTTTCTGCACACGGTCGCTAACCCTGTTGAAGTAATACCGACCTCTCGCGCATCTAATTAGAGTGCCTTCCCCAGCCCCACCGCGTTTTTCGATTCTTGACCTGGCCCCGGTGCGCGCGGGCGGCACCATCGCGGAGGCGTTCCGCAATACCTTGGAACTCGCGCGTCACGCGGAGCGCTGGGGATTCACCCGCTTCTGGCTGGCGGAACACCACAACATGCCGGGCATCGCCAGCGCCGCCACCTCGGTATTGATTGGCTACGTCGCGAGCGGCACCTCCGCGATTCGCGTGGGGTCGGGCGGCGTAATGCTGCCGAATCACGCCGCCCTCGCGATCGCGGAGCAGTTCGGCACCCTGGAGACGTTGTATCCGGGCCGCATCGACCTCGGCGTCGGCCGCGCGCCCGGTTCGGATGAGACCGCCTCGCGGGCGCTGCGCTACAACGTCGCGGAGGAGGATTTTCCCAGGCAGGTGGCCGAACTGCTCGCCTATTTGTCGCCCGCGGGCACCGGCCAAAAGCTGGTTGCGTATCCGGGTGAGGGCACGCGTGTTCCCGTTTGGCTGCTCGGCTCGAGCACGTACAGCGCGGATTTAGCGGCAGCGCTGGGACTGCCCTTCGCGTTCGCGAGTCATTTCGCGCCGGCACTCTTGTACCAGGCCGTGGAAACCTATCGTTCCCGGTTCCAGCCGTCTCCACATCTCGAGCGGCCGTATGTGATGGCCGGGGTGCCGCTGGTAGCGGCGGATACCGACCTGGAAGCGCGCCGGCTCGCCACCTCCGTCATGCTGCGGCACCTCAAACTGATCCGGCGTGAACCGATCTTCGTACCGCCGCCTTGCGATGACATGGACACACAATGGACCGAAGCGGAGCGATTCCTGGTCGAATCGAGACTGGCCGCAGCGTCCATCGGAGGCCCGGATTCCATCCGCCGGTCGCTGAGGCGATTACTGATCGACACGGCTGCCGACGAACTGATCTTCACGTCGGACCTGTATGATTGGGAAGCCCGGCTGCGGTCTTTCGAAATCGCGGCGGAAGTGATGAGAGGGCTGTAACTCCTGTCTTTGCGTCATGCGCCCCGCCGAGCCGGAATATAATCAAGGCTTGCCGGACAGCCCCTCCAGACCGTCGGCCGACATTCTCCGCCTGGTCGCCAAGAACCTGGCCGAGATGGTGATGGCGTACGATATGGACCGCAGGCTGGTGTTCGTCAACCCGGCCGTGGAAACGCTCACCGGATATTCGGTGGATGAACTCGAGAAGGCCAATTTCATCTGCTGGATCCATCCGGAGGACCAGCAACGCATGCTGGGATTCTGGGAGAAGCTGTTCGACGGCTCGTACTACCACGATGAAGAGTACCGCCTGATCACCAAAGACGGTCGTGTGAAATGGGTAGTCTCCTCCTGGAGTCCGATTCTGGACGATACGGGCCGGCAGGTAGGCGTACAAGGGCGGGAATTCGAGATCACGCGCCGGAAGCTGGCCGAGACGGCAGCCCGCCACTCGCAGGAGAAGTTGCGGGCTGACCAGGAGCGCTATCGGCTCCTGTTCGAGAATTCGCCATTTCCCATGTGGGAAGAGGATTTCTCTGAAATCAGGCAGTATCTGAACTCTCTTGCCGCCACTGGCGTCACGGACCTGCGCGACCACCTGTCGAAGCACCGTTCGGCGGTCGAGGAGTGCGTGCGCCGCGTGCGCATCCTGGATGTCAATCGCGCCGCCAGGGAATTCTACGGCGCTGCGACGAAGGAGGAACTGCTGGGCGGCCTTTCCCGCATATTCGACGAGCGGGCATTCGAGGTCTTTCGCGAGGAACTCGCCACGCTGCTCGAGAACGGAAAATCGTTTCGGACGGAATTTCAGGTGCACAGGCTGGACGGCGAGGAACGCCTGGTGGACATGGTAGTCTCGATCGTGGATTCGGCTCGCGAGGACTGGTCGCGGGTGATCGTGTCGTTCTTCGATGTGACGGACCGGAAGCGCCTGGAGGAGCAGGTGGTCCAGTCGCAAAAAATGGAGAGCCTGGGCCGGCTGGCGGGCGGGATCGCTCACGATTTCAACAATCTGTTGACCGTTATCAACGGCTACAGCGACTGGATCTTGAGCGATATGGACGCTGCCAATCCCTTTCGGAACCGCCTGGAGGCCGTGAGGGACGCCGGCGAGCGGTGCGCGGAACTCACGAGCCAGTTGCTGGCGTTCAGCCGCAAGCACGTGGTTCAAACGGGACCGCTCGATCTCAACCGGCTGATCCATGAAACGCACTCCGTGCTGGATCGGATCCTGGGAGACGATATCCGCGTGCAAGCACAGCTTGCCCCGGACCTTTACCCGATCGAGGCCGACCGCGGCCAGATCCACCAGGTGCTCATGAACCTGGCGGCCAACGCGCGCGAAGCCATGCCGGACGGCGGCGCCTTGAGCATCACGACACGCAACCTGGAGAACGAAGGCACCGTGCTGCTCGAAGTTCGCGATACCGGCCATGGCATGGACGATTGCACGCGACGCCACCTGTTCGAGCCGTTCTTCAGCACCCGGAAAGACACACGGAACACAGGGCTCGGCCTGGCGATCGTTTTTGGCATCGTGAACCAGAGCGGCGGCCGGATCGAGGTGGAAAGCGCCCCGGGCGAAGGGGCGTGTTTCCGTATCTACCTGGTACGAAGCCAAAGGCGCATCGAAACGGCGGCACCTCTGGAGCCGGCAAAACGTGCCGTCGGGGAAGGCAGCGTCGTGCTGGTGGTAGACGACCGGGAGGATGTCCGTGTTCTGGCGTGCCGGATGCTCGAGGAACTCGGATACCGGACGCTGGCGGCAGACGGCGGTTTGGAGGCGCTGGCCATTGCAGGCTCCTTCAAGGGTGCCATTCCTGTGCTGTTGACCGATGTGGTGATGCCCGGCATGAACGGCCGCGAACTGTCGAATCAGCTACAGCGGGTAAATCCCCAAATCAGGACCATTTTCATGTCCGGATATACCGACCGGCTCCTCCAAAACGAGGCGGGCCCAGGCTTCTCGCAATTCCTTCAGAAACCTTTCACGCTCGCACAACTCGCCCGGGAATTAGACGCGATCCAGGCGTTTCCGCTGCCCGACGGAGTACCCGAGGATACTCAATAGCCATCCCGATCGAAACTGCGGAAGACCCCAGGACGACTGGACGGTAGCGTACATCGCAGACTCGCAGCCCGAACCCGGCGCGGAGCTTCGAAGCACCATTCATAATGAAGCACCACCTATAATCAAGGGTATGGGGAAGTTCTCGCTCTTAATATCCTTTGTGTGCGCGGTGGCGCTGCTGCCTGCGCAGTCCGACCGCGGAACCATTACCGGCCAGGTCGCCGACCCGTCGGGCGCGGCCGTGCCAAAAGCCACGATTGCAGCGACGAATCAGGCCACCGGCGTGAAGTACAGCGGGGCCACTACGGACTCGGGCAATTATGTGGTTTCGCAATTGCCACCGGGCCGCTATGAGGTTTCCGCAGAGGCGCAGGGTTTCCGGCGCTCGGTGCTCCGGGACATCGATGTCAATGTCGCGCAAACCGTCACCCTCAATTACTCCCTGCAAATTGGTCAGGTGGAGCAGACGCTGGAGGTGACCGGAGCGGCGCCCGTCGTGGACTCGTCCACTTCGGATGTCGGCACGGTGGTGCCGAGCGCCAATATCATCGACCTGCCGCTGGCGGTGGCGAACAATATGCGCAGCCCGGAATCGTTTATCTTTCTGACTCCCGGCGTGACGACCGACAATCCGCGCAACCCGACGGCCAACGTGCAGGTGAACGGATCGCCCTCGCGCGCAAAGGAAATTGTTTTCGACGGGGCGAGCGCGGCCAATCCGGAAAGCGGCGGCATCCTGTTCACTTATCCTTCCGTGGAAACGGTGCAGGAGTTCAAGCTGCTCAGCACCAATTACAGCGCGGAGTACGGACGCACCGGCGGCGGCTTCGAGATCTTCACGACCAAGAGCGGCACCAACGATTTGCACGGCTCGGCGTTCGAGTATCTGCGCAATGAGAAGCTGGATGCGCGCGATTTCTTCGCCTCGTCGCGGCAAGTCAACCGGCAGCACGAGTTCGGCGCCGCCGTGGGAGGGCCCGTGTTCCTGCCGCGGGTCTACAACGGCAAAAACAGGACCTTCTTCCGGTTCGTGTACGGCGGGTTCCGCTGGCGCGCCGGCGCTGCCAACCAACTGCTGACGCTCCCCACGGCAGCCATGCGCCAGGGCGACTTCTCGGCCATCTCCCGAGTCATTTACGACCCCCAAACCGGCCTTCCGTTTGCCCAAAACAAGATACCGGAAGCCCGGTTCGGAACCGTGGCGAAGAACGTGCTTCCGCTGCTGCCCGCACCCATCAATTCGAACACGACCAACAACTTTCTCTCCACCGGGCGCAGCACCGTGGATCGCGACCAGTACAACATCAAGGTGGATCACAATCTCACCGACCGGCACCGCCTGAGCGGCTATCTGTATGTCAACACGCTGCGGCAGGTGGACCCGGAGCGCCTGCCCGTCCCGCTGTCTCCCGCGCTCGACCAGGGCTACCGGTCGCGCTGGGCGCGGCTGAACGAGGACTTCATCGTTTCACCCACGAGCTTGAATCACATTACCCTGGGTTTCACGCGCGAAAACCAGTTCTGGCAGCGGCTTTCCGCCAATCAGGACTGGCCGCAGAAGATCGGACTCACGGGTGTGAAGAGCGGCCCCGGCAATGCCTTCCCCGTTTTCACCTTCACCGATTCGCTCACGCCGTGGGGCGATACGCCGGCATCCGGTTCGACCCAAAGCAAAAGTGTGGGCCAGCAGGTGAATAACGTGTGGCAGTTGACCGACACGTTCAGCCACATCCGCGGCAGGCACTCCCTGAAGATCGGCGCGGACCTCCGCGCATACCAGACCAACGGCGCGGACCCGCTGAATTCCCAGGGCCGGTTCGACTTCAGTTCGGTCGAGACTTCGTCACCGGTGGTTGCGGAGCGGCCTACGACGGGCCACGCCTTCGCGAGTTTCCTGCTGGGCCAGGTGGACGCGGCCCGCTATAACGAACTGGCCGTGGTGCCGGGCCTGCGCTACCGGTACTTCTCCGCTTTCGTACAGGACGACTGGAAGGTCAACACGAGCCTGACGCTGAACCTCGGGCTTCGGTGGGACCTGTTCCTTCCACGCACGGAACACTTCGACAACCTGTCGGGTTTCGATCCGTCGCTGCTCAATCCCGGCGCCGGGAATCTGCCGGGCGCAATTGCATTCCTGGGAGAGGGTGAAGGACGCAACGGGCGCAAGAGCTTCGCCGATGCCGACTACAAAGGCTTCGGGCCTCGGGTGGGATTCGCCTATTCGCCGGTCGCGGGTACCGTGGTGCGAGGAGGCTACGGCATCTCCTACGCCGCCGGCAACGCCAACGTGGGCCTGCGGCAGAGCCAGAGTTTCAGCGTTGGATTCAATGCCGCACCCACCTGGGCTTCTTCGGGCAATACGGCCGCCTTCAACATCGACAACGGCGTGCCGCAGAATTACGCTCGTCCCCCGTTCATCAGCCCGACGGTGGCCAACGGATTCGACGCCAGCTACATGGGACGCGACGACGGACGGGCCCCGTATTTCCAGAATTTCACCTTGGGAGTGCAGCGTGAACTTCCCGCTTCCATCCTGGCGGAAGCTTCCTACGTGGGCGTGAAAGGCACCCGGCTCAGCACGGCGCTCATGAACTTCAACGAGTTGAACCCGGCCTACCTGACCGACCCGCGCATCGCTCCCGTCCTCGGCGCGCAAGTGGGATCGCAGGCGGCGAATGACGCGGGAATCGCGGCGCCTTACGCCGGCTTCAAGGGCACCGTGGCGCAATCGCTGCGTCCCTACCCGCAATACCTGAACATCATTTCGCGTTCCAATCCGAACGGAAACTCGACGTATCACGCGCTCCAGGCGAAACTCGAAAAGCGCTTCGGGCGCGGCCTCTCGTTCCTGGCTGCGTACACATGGTCGAAATCCATCTCGGACGCCGACCAGATCGCGGGCCTAGGGCCGGGGGGACAGACCTATTACAACCGCCGGCTCGAAAAAGCGATTTCCACCAACGACATTCCGCATAGCCTGGCGATCAGCTACGTGTACGAGTTGCCGTTCGGCCCCGGCAAGCGCTTCCTGAACGGCGGCGGCGTCACCGGCAAACTGGCGGGGGGCTGGACGTTCACCGGCATCCACCAGTACCAGGCGGGGCGTCCGATCGTGCTAAGCGCCACCAGCACCCTGCCTATCCGGACGGGCGTGCTTCGTCCCGATGTCGTCGCGGGCGTCGACCGCTCTCCCGATCGCGGCGGGTTCGATCCGGCCACACAGCGCTGGATCGCGACCACCGCCTTCAAAGTCCCAGGATCGCTGCGCTATGGAACGGCCGCGCGATCGTACACGGATTTGCGCGCCGACGGGTACATGAACGAGAGCTTCGGATTGATCAAACGGACGCCGCTCACCGAGCACGTGGACCTCACCTTCCGCGCCGAGTTCTTCAACGCGCTGAACCGCGTGGTGTTCGCGGCGCCGGACGGCAACGTGAGCAACGCGAGTTTCGGCAAAGTGTCGAGCCAGGCCAACCTGCCGCGCCAGGGGCAACTGGCGCTGCGGCTCGATTTCTGAGCGGCATTCGTCCGGGCGATACCCGCTAGAATCGAGGGGGTGATGCGAACCGTTGCTCTCTTAACCACCGCCGCGGCATTGGCCGGACTGCTCGCTGTTTCCGCGCAGACTCCCGCCCGCCGCGGGTTGCCGCCACTCCGCGTCAGCGAGAATCATCGCTTCCTGGCAACCGCGGACGGCAGGCCGTTCTTCTATCTCGGCGACACCGCCTGGGAGTTGTTCCACCGCCTCAACCGGGAGGAGGCCGCGGAATACCTCAGAGTCCGGGCGCAACAGAAGTACACCGTCATCCAGGCCGTGGCGCTGGCGGAGTTGAACGGGCTCACGGACCCCAACGCCCTCGGCGACCTGCCGCTCATCGATACCGATCCCGCCCGGCCCGCCGTCACGCCGGGGGCCGACCCCAAAAACCCCGCGCAATATGATTACTGGGATCACGTGGAGTACATCATCGACGAGGCCAACCGCCAGGGGCTCTACATCGGGCTGCTGCCCACGTGGGGCGCATGGCTCGAAGGCGATGGCAGGCAGGGGCCCAACAAGGTTTTGACCGCCGCGAACGCGCAAACATACGGCGAGTTTCTGGGCAAACGGTTCGGCCGCAAAGGCATCATCTGGATCCTCGGCGGCGACCGTCCGGCGGACCGCACCGTTGAAACCTGGCGCGCTCTTGCCCGCGGGATCGCCACCGGCGTGAATGGCAAGGAAGACTACACCGGCCTGATCATGGGCTTCCACCCGTCCGGCGGCATGACTTCCTCCACCTGGTTCCACGACGACCCCTGGCTATCGGTTAACATGCAGCAGACGGGCCACGGCCTCGGCGAGAACGTCAAGTGCTGGGACAGGATCGCGGCCGACTACCAGCGCACCCCCACCAAGCCGGTGATGGACGCCGAACCGCTCTACGAGGATCACCCGCTTGCCTTTCGCGCGCGCGATTACGGCTATTCCTTCGACGCCCACGTGCGCCAGCGTGCCTATTGGGACACCTTCTCCGGCGCCTTCGGCCATACCTACGGCGATCACTCCGTCTGGCAGATGTACGGGCCCGGGCGTCGTCCCATCAACGGTCCGCTGTTTTACTGGAACGAAGCCATTCACCGGCCGGGAGCGGCTCAAATGCAGTATGTGAGGGCCCTGTTCGAATCGCGGCCGTACTTTGCGCGCGTGCCCGATCAGTCGCTGATTGCAAACGCCCTGGAGGGCGCCGATCGTATCTCGGCAACGCGCGGCGAGGACTATGCGTTCGTCTACAGCGCGCAGGGGCGGCCGTTCACCGTCAACATGGGCAGGATTTCCGGCGGAAAGGTGAAAGCCTGGTGGTACAACCCGCGCACGGGAACGTCGCAGGAGGCGGGCTCGTTCGACAATACCGGCACGCACGATTTCGCCCCGCCCTCGCAAGGCTTCGGCAGCGATTGGGTGCTGGTGCTCGACGACGAATCGAAGAATTTTCGGGCGCCGGGCACTTCCGGCCGGTAACTCCTCAAACGTTGCCCGCGCGCATCTGTTCGGCCAGGTATTCGGAGGCGCGCGCCGAAAGCGCCAGGATGGTCATCGTGGGATTCTGCGAACCACCGGTCACGAAGCTGCTTCCATCCACGACGAACAAGTTTTTGATGTCGTGGCTCTGGTTGTACTTGTTAAGCACGCTGGTCTTCGGATTGTCGCCCATACGGCAGGTGCCGAGTTCGTGAATGCTGTGTCCGGGCGGGAACATCTTGTCGCTCCGCGAGAGCACTTCCCAACCGCATCCCCGGCAAACCTCTTCCAGGGTAGCGATAGCGTCCTTGGCCATATTGAATTCATTCTCCGTGTAGCGGCACTTGAAGTTGAGCACCGGGATGCCGAACGCATCCGATACGTTTCTGTCCACGCTGACGAAGTTCTCAAAGCGCGGCAGCACCTCGCCCATGGTGGTGACAGCGAAACCCGCGCCTCGATTGGCTTCGACGGCCTTTTGCAGAGCCTCCCCGTATAGTGGATAGAACTTCGCATCGGGAGTGCCGCCCATGCTGAAATCCAGAGCGTACCCGCGGATGAAGTTCTTCGCCTGCGGCTGTCCCTTGAGGTTCCGGAAGCGGGGGGAGTAGCCGTTGCCGCCCGTGCCTTTGCCGCGCGCGTCGGGAATCACAGCCTGCACGCTCTGCGAAATGTAGAACTGGTCGTGCAGGTAATGGCCGAGCACGCCGCTCGAATTGGCGATTCCCGAATTGAGCAGGATGCGCGTGCTCTCCAGGCAGGAAGCGCCCACTACGATGGCCCGCGCTTTGGCGTGAAGTTCCCGGTGTGAGATCCGGTCCACGAAATTAACGCCATTCACTTTGCCCGTGTCTTTGTCCACCGTGATGTTACGGACGACAGCGTTCGGCACCAGGGTCAGGTTTCCGGTGGCCATCGCGTCGGGCAGCAGCAGGTTGAAAGAACTCGCGAAAGGTCCGCGCCCCAGTGCGCTACGCATTTTGGTCACCGGAATCCCGTGCTGTCCGGCCACCGCCGCGAATTTCTGAACGGCCTCCGAATCGGGCGCGGTGCTCGGGATGAAGTTGCCGTCAGGCAGTTGCGCCCAGCCTTCTTTGCGCCCGGTCACGCGGAAAATGGTTTCGGCCTGCGTATAGTATGGATCCAGGTCGGCGAGGCTGATGGGCCAGTTCTCGCCGAATCCGTCGTAGTCTTTGGCTTTGAATTCGTAGTCGCTCAGCCGGAACGACATGCGCGCCCAGAACAGCGACTTCCCGCCGATCATCCGCACGCGCACCCAGTTGTAAGGCTCGTCGGGCGCATGCGTATACGGAACCTGCTTCTCATCCACCCACTGGTTGGCGTTGAACTCGTTGGCCTGGACAACGTGCGGGAGCCGGCCTGGTTTTCCGAGCCCGCGATACGGCAATTCGTAGACGTTCTTCGTGGTGCGGGCGCGATTGAAATCCACCAGCGGCCCGGCATCCAGCATGAGCACCTTGACGCCCTTCTTCGTCAGAGTGTATGCCGCCATGCCACCCGAAGCTCCGGAGCCGATGATGAGAACGTCGTAATCCTGTTCCGCCATGGTATTCCCCTCGAACCTATATTTCGTTCCAGTACAAGCCGGAGCCGCTGAATCGCCTGCCGCCGGAACCGCCGCCGGGATTCAGATACTCCCGCGAATTCACCGTCGCCGTCCGCACGTCCGCTTTGGCCGCACGCAGGAAGCGCGCTACCGCGTCGGCGGGCGGTTCGAAGGTCCACGGCGCGCGCAGGGGAGCGAGGAGCGCGTCCGCCTGCGCCGCATCCAACTGGTCGAACGGCCGGTTGTGTTGCTTGCGGGATTCCGAGTTCAATAGATCCAGACCGTCGCGGTACACGCCCTGGCGGTCCGCGGGGGCATCGGCAATCAGGAAATCGAGAAACTCCGGCACTTTGGCGGCGATTGCGCCCGGCGATGTGCCGATGGCCGGCATGATGAGATCGCACAGCCGCCGCAACGCGACAAACTGTTCGGCGCTGAAGAAGCGCGGCAGCGGCTCGCCCACCTGCTCGGTGTAGGTGACTGCCAGCGGGGCATCGCCGGCAGCCTGCCCTGGCGCGGCCTGCTGCGCGGCAAGGGACGGTTCGAACATTGCAGCCGCGGGCGTGACCGCAAGTGTCTTGAAGAAATTACGGCGTCGCATGGTTTCCCTCGAGGAGTGATGCCCCCAATATATCCCAGCTTGGCCTTACGGATCAAACGTAAGCCTTATCGCGCAGCCATCGACCAGTCTTCGTCGAAGAAACCCGCCTGCACGATCTTGCCCGGATAGCGGTCATCCGGCGGAGTGCGTGTGTCCACCACTGCCCAATCGGGGAGCTTTGGAATCTGCCGCGCGTTGTTCAGATAATCGAACTCGCGGAACGTGAAGCCGCTGTTGAGCACGATATACCGGTTCGGATTGAGCGGGTTCGGGTAAATCAGAATGGGCACGTGTGTGTCGGACGGGTAACGATCGCCTCCTGCCGCGATCCCTTCCGCGGTCCATTTGACAGGCAGTTTGTCCGCGATTCGCTTGAGGATTTGATTGCTGCCGGGATCGCCCCACAAGATGAGGTTGCTGCCCGCGATGTCGGCGTCTGAAACTTCGCTGTCCTGCCTCACCTGGGCGTCTCCGCGGAAATGCCGCCTCCATTCCGCGATGGCGCGCTTCTGCTCGCCCGCCACCCAGCCGGCCACGCCCGGCGACATCGGCGTGCCCGTCGGAGTCACGAAGATGAAGCTGTCGAGGAAGGCGTCGTCAACCGGGCCCTGCAGGCCGTGACGCTTTTGGAGCCCGCCGGCGGCCGCCGAATCTACGACAGCCCACTCGGTGCCCGTCTTGCGAAAATGCGCCGTCCAGGAGCGGTCGGACATGGGTCCGGCGGCGGTGAGTTTCTGCCCATCGATCGACACCGCGGGCTTTCGCGTCAAATCCAGCGGGTATCCGCCCGGTCCCATGTCGAGCGTGAACGCGGTGACATTGGCGGTCTGCACGTGCACGCCGTCATCTCCGATTTCGGCATCCACGCGCGCGCGCTCCCAATGCCTGCCGAGCGCGTCCACCTCAACCCATTTCATGCGGTTGTACGCCAGGGTCCAGGTGGTGAAGCGCACCTTGCGCGGATAAGGATCGCGCCCGCGCTCCACGATGGCGTCCAACATTTTGTCGATCTGCACCTTGGAATCCGGGTGGTAGCGGTGCGGCGTTTGCGGGCCCACTACGCGGATGAGCCGCATGCCCTCCTCGGCCATGGCTTTCTCCATGGCGTCGGCCGCCTGCTTCTGCGGGTCGATCTCGCCGTTGTAGGCGACTGTGGCCGTGTTGGAGAGGTTGATCGCGTAGTCGGTCGCGTCGTAGAGGTGGTAGAGTTTCTGCTCCCACCATGGCGGCGCATTCGGGCTGTTCGGGTTGATGTGAAGGAACTGCGCGGATTCGCTGAAGCCCGCGCCCGGCGCCACCGCCGCCCAGAGGCCGGCGAAATGAGCGCCGAAGTGCCACGCCGAAGCGCCTCCCATGCTAAAGCCGCGGATCACGATGCGGTTCTCGTCGATGCGGTAGTGCCGTTTGACCGCGTCCAGGGCCTCGAACAGGTCCACCTCGCCCGCCAGCTTGCTGGCATTGCAGAAGCGGCCGTAGAGATGCAGCATGATGGTGTCGCGCGGGGCGAATTCGCCGCGGTTCTTTTCCCGGTCGGCGAGAAAATTAACTTCGCTCAGCGTCTCGTTACGCCCGTGGAACCAGGTGTCCAGCCGCCAGCGGTGAGGCGCCGTGGGCGAGTACGATTCGGGCACCACCAGCCCGTAAGGCTGCACGCTTCGGTCCAGCCTCGAAATGTACCCGCGCACCACCAGGCCGGTTGCGGTTGTCCACGGCGCCTTTCCTTCGGCAAGTTGACCGGCGCGCTCCAACCCTTCCTGCAACAGAAATTTTGCTTTCGCGATCTCGTCCGCTTTGAGAAACTCGTTATACTCCAGCGCGTACCGCACCGCCTGCTGATAGATCAGGACGTCCGCGATCAGCGGGTTGGATTTCAGCTTGTCAGTGGCCGCACGGAGGTTTTGCAGGCCGGCTTGCAGTTCAGCCCGGTCCTGGGCAGGCACTAGGACGCCGGACGGAGGCACGGGCTTGGTCGGAGGACGGGTTTGCTGGGCAAGAGCCAGCGAGGCGATTGCGAATAGACAGCACAGCACTCTCATGTTGCGAGCATTATGCTACAACCGCGGCTATCCTCTAAGCCGCCCTCCATCGTCACCCCGCGCGCAGGCGCTTGACACACCGCGTCTATTCCGAATAGTATCAACGCAAACCCCGTAGATGCCGGGGAGGACTGTCAGGAGAGGACCGCCTATGACCGCCCGATGGACTCCGATGCGGTGGCCGGCTTCGTGGAAAGAACCCGCTTTGCTGGCGCTGCTGAAGGGTACGTCTATCGACTACCTGTTAATGGACGGCGCCAGCGATCTCGACCCGGTGCGCGCGGCCGCCCGGCGGCAAGGTCTGCAGGTGGCGCAACCCGACGACAAGATCGCCGGCGTGGCGCTACTCAAAGGCGAGTGGCCGGGCGTCCGGATGTCGCGCGGAGGCGGGGCCAGCGCCGGGCCGACCGGCGCCGCATGGGTCGATTCCAACGGGTGGGCGATCCGGCTCTCGGGCGCATTGAATCCGGAAGCCGCGGCCTGGGTTAACGCCCCGCCTCCCGTCAATTCCCGGATCACGGCCGAGTCGTATCTGATCGCCATTGCCGACGCGGGCGCGCACGGCGGCCGGTGGATCGTCAGTCCGGACATGGCCCTCGCTGCAGGGCTCGCGGCATCGCGGCCCGAATCCATCGCGACCTGGAAGAAGCTCACCATGGCAGCCGATTTCTTCGCGGCGCACAAGGAATGGGCGCAGTATTCGCCGGTGGCGGTAGTTGGAGTGATTTCCGATTTCACCGGCGCCAACGAATTCCTCAGCCACGAATTGCTGAACCTGCTCGGCCGCGCCGGACAGCACTACCACATCCTCCCCACGGGGTCGCTCACGCCCGGCTCGCTTGCGGGCCTTCGCGCCCTGATCTACATCGACGCGGACGCTCCGGACGCAACCGTCCGGCAGCAGGTGGGCGCATTCGTTCAGAACGGTGGAGTGCTCATCACGGTTCCGGCGTGGGGACCGGTGACGGGCGCGCCGGTGAAAGGTTCCGAACACCCGCGCTTCACGATTTCCTCGTCCGGTAAGGGCCGCATCGCCGTAGCCTCATCTCCGCCGGACGATCCCTACCAGATGGCTAACGACTCCGTGGTCCTGGTCAGCCACCGTTACGACCTGGTGCGTTTTTGGAATGGCGGCACCACCGGCTCCTTCTATGCCGCCTCGCCCGACAGCAGGCAGGCCGTCGCGCACCTGCTTTTCTATGCCAATCGCGGACCGGATTCCGCCAGCGTGCGGATCGCCGGCCCTTACCGGAAAGTGAACGCCGCCACCGTGGACCAGCCGCAGGTGCCCAGGGTGGAAAGCGTGCCCCAGAAGGACGCCCTGGAAGTTCATCTTCCGCAGGTTTCCCAGTACGTCGCCCTGGAGTTGGGAATTTGACCGGGCGCCAGCCAACGAGGTAGAGACGATGCCGTGCCAGTATAGCCGCAGACAGTGGTTGCGAAGCTCCGCCGCGATTACCGCCGGAGCTTATCTTGCCGGACCCAAATTTGCCCGCGCCGCCGATGCTCCCGCCGCACCGGTGGCGGTGTCGCGCTGTAAGACCTACGACAGCTCGGAACTGGTGCCGACGCTCGAGAAGATGTTCGATCAACTGGGGGGCCTGGGCAGCCTCGTGCGGAATAAAACGGTAGCCATGAAGATCAACCTGACCGGCGCGCCCACCTATCGGGTGGGTTACGAACCGCTCGAGAACACGCATTACACCCACCCTGCCGTGATCGCCGCCACCGCGCACCTGATGAGCAAGGCGGGCGCGCGCCGCATCCGCGTACTGGAAAGCCCGTGGGCTACGGCGGACCCGGTGGAGGAGTACATTCTCCGCGCCAACTGGGACCCCAACGACATTCTGCGCGCCGCACCCAATGTCGAATTCGAAAACACGAACTATCTCGGCAACGCCAAGAAGTACTCGCGCATGGTGGTGCCATACGGCGGCTACATGTTTCCGGCGTTCGACCTGAACCATTCCTATCAGGACTGCGACGTCTTCGTCAGCATCGCCAAACTGAAGGAACATGCGACCGCGGGCATCACGCTCTCGATGAAGAACTGCTTCGGTCTCACGCCCTGCACCATCTACGGTAGCGGCGCGGGAGTGGACGAGCCGTCGCTGGTTCCCAAGGGTGGCCGCAATCCGATCCACGACGGCCGCCGCCAGCCTTCGAAGAGCGCCCCACCCGAGAAGGACCCGAACGCGCCCCGGCAGGACACCTGGCGCGTGCCGCGCACCGTTGTGGACCTGATCTCGGCCCGCCCCATTCACCTGGCCATCATCGACGGCATCAAAACCATGACCGGCGGCGAGGGTCCGTGGATTCGCGAGGCGCTGGCGGCCGTGGAGCCCGGTGTGCTTGTCGCCGGCACCAACCCCGTGAACACCGACGCCGTGGCCATGGCGGTGATGGGATTCGATCCGCTCGCCGATCGCGGAACGCCGCCGTTCGAGGCCTGCGACAGCACGCTCAAACTTGCCGAGGACGTGGGCGTCGGGACGCGCCGGCTCGATCGGATCGAGCAGATCGGCGTCTCTATCGCTGAGGCCAAATTCGATTTCGCCGCGCGTCGCAAACAGCGCCGCGCCTCGCCGCCGCCGCCCATGGGGATTCGCGGCTGACGGCAAGGCGACCAGACCCGAGCTTCGTCCTACGTGAACGACCAGCCTTTGCGGAAGGTCGGCTTCAGGTACTCGTTGGCCTGCTTGTTGTTGGTGAACTGCATCCTGGAGGCATCCCAGTCCAGCCTGCCTTCCACGCGCAGCGACAGGCACGCCATCGCGATCCACTCGGTGAACGGCGCAGCTACGTCGAAATTCGACGCCGCGGCTTCCCCGCCCTTGCAGGCGCGCACCCAGTCGCTGTACGTTTCCGGGTGCCGCACAAGCAGCGGCGGAGGCGCCTGGTAGCCCTCCATCTTTGCCGCCGGAACCAGCCGCGGGCCGCCGCCGTATTCGCCGGTGGTCATGTAGCCCTTGTCGCCGATATACAACACGCCGCTGTCGGCGGGGCTGTTGAATGGAGCTGTCCGCTCTCCGAGGGCCACGGTATACGGGTCGCGCCCGGTGGCGATGGCGACTCCCGGAGCGGCCGGTCCGCGTCCCGCGCCTCCCGGAGCTCCCCCGCCACGCGCTGCACCAGCCGCACCCCGAGCGCCCGCGGGACCGCGCCCCGCGCCTGCCGCAGCGCCTCTGCCCGCGCCGAAAGCGAAATTGCCGCGCGGCGGATCGCCCAGCTTTTCATCCTTGGGAATGTCGGACGGCCGCACTTCGTCCGGAAGACCGCGCACTCCGTCGTGCCAGAACAGTTTGAGCGCCGCCATTCCTTTGCGCGCCGGGAAGTCCAGCCGGATCGTGGATTTCCTAGGGAAGGTGTATGGGTTCCGGCCCTCCTGGCTGACGCACTCCACGCTGGTCGGGGCGCCGAGCATCAGCGCCATGTGGGGCGCGCCTAACACGTGGCACGCCATGTCGCCCAGCGCGCCGCAACCGAAGTCATACCAGCCGCGCCATTGGAACGGCACGTAGGCGGTGCTGAACGGCCGCGTAGTGGAGATGCCTTGCCAAAGGTCCCAGTCGAGCGTCTCGGGCACGGGCTCTTCTTTCGGTAGTTCGGAGAAGCCCTGCCCCCATACCGGGCGGTTGGTCCAGGCATGTACTTCGGTGACGTTGCCGATGGCGCCCGACCAGATCATTTCCGCGCACACGCGGGGCCCTTCCTGGCAGTAGCCCTGGTTGCCCATCTGGCTGGCCACCTTATACTTCACGGCCGCTTCTTTTAACTGCCGGGCTTCCCACACCGTCCGCGTCATGGGTTTCTGCACGTAAACGTGCTTGCCGCGCTCCATGGCCCACATGGCCTGGGTCCCGTGCATGAAGTCCGGCGTAGCCACCAGCACCGCATCGATGTTGTTCCGCTCTTTGTCGAGCATCTGCCGGAAATCTTTGTACCTGGCCGCCTTTTCGTGAACGCGGAACATCTGCGCGGCGCGCGCCTCGTCCGGATCGCAAAGCGCAACGATATTCTGTCCGATGCGCGACAGCGCATTGATGCCGACGCCCGCCTGGCCGCCGGCTCCGATCGATGCGATGTTCAGCTTCTCATTCGGCGATTTGTATCCCGCCTGGCTCAAAGACGCGGTGCTGCCGAAACCAACTGCCGGAACCGCCCCTGCCAGCAGGCTGCCGAAGAAGAAATGTCTTCTGGAAAGCCGATGCTCTAACATGCACCGGATTATAGCGAATTTCAGAGCTGAAACTCCGATGCGCTCGGCTTGGCCGCGTGGGCCTTAGAAAGTAAAGCCGATGCCGAATTCGAGCTGGTTGCGCGGCGACTGCGTGGAGTCCGAACCGAATGTGCTTCCGCCCCACCGCGTGTAGCGGATTTCGGGTGTGCTCTTGATGCCGAAATCGTCGGTGAAGTGAAAACCCAGTCCTATCGAGGCGCCCAAGAGGTTCCTCTTCGAGGGCAGCACCCGGCCCGGAGCGGAGGTCTTGCTGGAATCGGGAAAGGTGGTTTCGTCGGTGGTGCGGATGGTTGAAACATTGCGCACCACGCCGCCGACGGCCACGTACATGTGGGAGCGGAGCCCTTCATTGCCGAACGAACGGAACTGCATCATCAGGGGCACATCCAGCAGGCGGGCCTCCGTGCGCTCGACCCGGTTCATATGCGATCGCTCGTCGTTGTTAGTAGTGGAATCGTCGCCGCCCCAGTAGATATCGGTCACCTTGTCATAGCGCAGGCGGTTGTATAGCGCCTCCGCCCGAAAAGTGGTTTTTCGGCTCAGGTGAATCTCCACCGCCACACCTCCGCCGATTGCCGGGGAGTGCGAGGTGGTCACGAAATTCCAGTCGTAAAGCGGCGTCGTGGTGGTGGTTTTGAGGCTGTTGTTGCTCATGGCGCTGAGGTCTTTCGACGGGAATACCCGGAGCCGAATTCCGAAATCCACTCGCTCGAATTTGCCTTCCGCCGCAGGCGTCTGCGGAACAGGCGCGGGAGCGGCAGCAGTCGGCGCGGGATCCTGCGCCGGCACCGCAGTCTGCCCTGTAGACGTTTGCGCGGGCAGGATTATCGCGCCCGCCGCCAGCAGGAGTAAGAGCCTGGCCATGGCCGCCGCACCGCCGTTCCATCGTTTCATCGACATGTACCTCAACCGCAGAAAGCGCCTCGATTCCCCAGCAAACGACACAATCGCGCAACTGTCCCCGCCGCGTGCGAAACTTGTGGGATGTGTCTGGCGTAGCCGGGGTTTCGTCCGGATTGACCAAGTTAACATAACTGCCCCGGGTTCCGCGAACGCCAGGCATCTACCCACGCCGAAACGAAAGGCCCGTGCCGTGCATCCAAACCGATTCCGGGTTGGGCCGACTCCCGACATCGAGATAAAATACCGTTTTCATCCATGCAATCCAAACAGCTTTTTCTTGCCGCGCTACTTTCTGCGGCTGCGCTCCTCGCGCAGGCGCCCCAGGCCGACCTGCGCGGAACCGTTAGCGACACGGCCGGGGCGCCCGTCCCCGCCACGCTGGTGATCGTCGATTCGTCCACGGGTAGAATTGCCCGCACGATTAATGCCGACGACAATGGACACTATTCCGCCGCCGGTCTCCGGCCCGGCACCTATCGCATCACCATCGACCGCGAGCGGTTCGAGAGTTGGGCTGCGGAAGGGTTGGAACTCGAGCCGGGCGAGACCCGGATTCTCGATCCCAAGTTGACACCGGGCTCGCTCTCCGATACGGCGCCAGAGCCGGTAAGGCCAGGCCCGATCCCGCCCCAGAGCGGCCGGGTGGCCAACGTCGTCGAACCGCAAGGCCCGAAGCGGGACGCGCCTGTGCTCACGCTCAGACCGTCGCCGTTTCCCTTGCTCGTCACTACGCCCGCGGTGGAGGGAAACGGCAGCGGGCTGGTCATTTCCGGAGTTTCCCAGCGCAACGAACAGACCTGGGCGCTCGACGGAATTCCGCAGGATGCCCAGTCTCAGACCGGTGTTCCCGAGTTCTTCGAGACTATTCCGGTGGTCATTGCCAACCCCAAGCTGGACTCCTATCGTCCGGTGAATTTCGACATGATTTCGCGCTATGGCACGGACACCCTCCACGGCCTGCTCTCCTACCAGCGCGGATCGGCAGCGCTCGACGCGCGATCCTTCTTCGACGCCGCCAAGCAGTCCTACAAAAGTCACCAGCTCGAAGGTCAATTGGGCGGCACCTTGATTCCGGGCTGGACCTGGTTCTACGGCGCATGGCTCACACAAAAGAATCCATATCACACCGAGTTATTCGCCGATGTGCCGACCGAGCAGATGCGGGCGCTCGATTTCTCCCAATTCCTCAATCCGGCGACCGCGCCTGGCGGCAAGGTGGTGGTCATCCGCGACCCACGCACCGGCGTGCCTTTTCCCAACAACGTAATTCCGATCAGCCGCTTTAATGCGGTCGCCAAGAAGTTCATGGATAACTACTATCCGTCCCCGAACGCGGGCGGCGCCAACACCTTCAGCCGGAATTACAACTGGAACCATCCGTTCGGAACGGGAGTATACCGCGCCAACTGGCCGATGGCGCGTCTCGACCAGAGAGTGCGGGAGGGTAACCACCTGTTCTTCCGTTTCATGCAGACGCAGGAGACCAGCATCACGCCGGGCAGCGTCGGCGCGGCACTCGCGGGCACGCAGACGCTGCGGCCGCGCAGCATGATTTTGGCGGATACCCACGCCTTTTCCTCCAACCTGGTGAACGAATTCCGCCTGGGCCGCAGTTCGATCCGCACTCGCCAGGGCGAGGACGAGAATAACGTCGATCCCCTCACCGGCGACAACGCGATCAACACCACCGGCCTGCTGGGCGTGAATGCCGCGGCGTACAACGTGACCGGCTTTCCAGCTATTTCGATCACTGGTCTCACTGGCCTTTCCGTTCCCTACGGCGGCGGAAACGACAAGCAGGTGGTTCGCGACGACCGTTTCTGGCATCTGGAAGACGTGCTCGTCTGGTCCCACGGCAGGCATGTGGTGAAGTTGGGAGCGCAGTACGACAACTATAACTGGCTCCAGGGCGAACTCCCGCAGATCAACTACGGCGCCTTCACGTTTACCGGCGCCTTCACAGGACTGGGCTTTGCCGACTTCGCGCTGGGCATTCCCACCACTTCCACGCGGCAGCTCTCGCAACTTAACCGCCGCCTGCACCAGAAGCAGGCCGGCCTCTTCCTGGGGGATTCCTTCCGCGTCTCACCGCGGTTGACGCTGGATTTCGGAGTGCGATGGGATTATTACCTGCCGCCGGAATATAACGACGGTTTCATGAGCAGTTGGGATCCTTCCACGGGACGCGTGATCGTGGCGCCGGGCACCATCACCGCCGTGAGCTCGCTTTACCCCAAGAACATTGCGGTGGCGACCGGAGACGTGGTGCCGGTGGCGAAGAGGACGAATTTCCGACCGCGCGCCGGCGCCGCCTATCGCATTTCCGACCGCCTTGCCTTGCGTGGTGCGTACGGCGAGTTCACGCAGCACCCGGGCTATGGCGTCAACGGTCTGCTGAGCCCGAACGATCCCTACCACCTTACCGAGACTTACACGAATTCGGTGACGTCGGGCGTAGTCGCACTTACTTTTCCGAGGCCATTCCCCACTACGCCCACCGCCAGCCTGCTGCCCGGACAGAGCGTCACCGCGCTGCCCCAAAAGACGGATGAAGGCGTCATCCGCCAGTTCAACCTCACGCTCGAGCGGCAGTCGCAAAACTCCGCCGTGCGCGCCTCGTACATCGGCATGCGGGGTGTGGGGATGAACTACTCGGTCGACATCAACAAGCCGCAGGCGAATTCCGCGGCATTCGACAACTCGCGCAAACCGTTTCCGCAGTTCGCCAGCGCTTTCGTGACGCGAGACGACGGCAAGTGGAAATACGATTCGGCGGTGCTCGAAGCACAGCGCCGCATGGGTGCGTTCACCTTCGACGCAAGCCTCACCCTGTCCAACAACACCAGCAATTACGCCAATACCATCGACCCGTACAATGTGACCAATAAATGGACCCGCGATGCGGCGGACCGGCGAATGTACTTCGTTGCCACCGGCATGTGGGACCTGCCGTTCGGCAAGGGGAGGCGCTATCTCGCGCAAGTCGAGGGACTCAAAGAAAAGGTGGTGAGCAACTGGACGGTGGAAGCGATCGGCACCGTGGCATCCGGCCAATACTATACGCCCTATTTCACCGGACCCGACCCGGCCAACGCCAGCCCCGGCTTCATCACCACGATTCCCGATTGCATCGGAGATCCGAACTCGGGAGCGCGCACACTTACATCAGTGGTTCAACCCGAATGCGTTCTCGATTCCCGGGCCCCAGTGCCGGGCGCTTCGGCACCTGCGGCATGAACTCGCTCGAAGGCTTCCCGATCCACGTCGGGCACGTGAGCATTGTCAAGCGCGTTCCGCTCGGCGAACGGGTTGTTGCGACGTTCACGGGCCAGATCACGAACGTGACTAATACTCCGCATTTCACCGCTCCCAACAATAACCTTTCGACGCTCAACCCGGGCCAGTTCACTTCCACTTCGCTGATTGACAATTCGTGGCCGGAACGGCTGGGTTCGCGGCAGGTGTTTTTGAAGATCCGCTTCGAGTGGTAAGGTGGCCTGCCGGGTGCAGCATGTAACCTGCCATGCCCGTGTCGCTCCGCACCTGGTGTTTGCTGGTTTGCCTGAGTCTGCCTCTGGCCGCGCAGCATCGTATCGACGCCTTCGCGGGAGGCAAGCTGCGCGGCGGCGTTCCTGCCAACGACGTCCTTCTCGCTTTCACTCACGGAGTGACGCACGACCCGGCGGGCAACGTCGTATTCGCCGAGACGGGGTCGAACGTCATCCGCCGCATTCTTCGCGATGGAACCCTCGAGACGATCGCCGGCAACGGAGCGCCGGGGTTCTCCGGGGACGGCGGCAGCGCGCTTGCCGCATCGTTGAACGGTCCCGCTTTCCCGCGTTATGACGCCGCAGGCAACCTTTACTTCGCCGACACCAACAACTACCGCATCCGGCGAGTGGACGTTAGCGGCTCCATCGCCACCGTCGCCGCAACCGGCGTGTTCCTGCGCGACGGCATGGACCTCGAAGGGCCGGCGCTGCTACGCTCTCTCGGCTCCATCGACGGCCTTGCGGTGGAACCTTCCGGCGCGGTCCTGTTTTCCGAGTCCACCGCAAACCTGGTGCGTCGCGCCGGAACGGACGGAGTGCTGCGGGTTGTCGCCGGCATTCCGAACGACACCTGCTATTGTTCCGACGGCGATGGCGGGCCGGCGAAGAACGCGCATCTACTCTTTCCCAGGGCGTTGGCGCTCGATTCCTCGGGCAACCTTTATGTCGGTACGGGGAATGGAATTATCCGCCGCATCGCCCCGGACGGAATCATCACCCACTATGCCGGTTCCGGCATGCGACCGCCGCTGCAAAACCCGCCCTCCGAGGAAGGCATTGCCGCCCTCGATGCGTATTTCGGCGGGAGCGGAACAGCGCCGCTCGCGGCCGCGGCGGACGGCAGCCTGTACGTCGCGGATCCCGGATTTCCCAACCCGGAGCGGGTCCGCCGCATTGACCCGGCGGGCATCGTCACTACCGTCGCCGTCACCCGGCCTCTGGTTCTCAACGGGCTTTCAGTATCGGGAGACGGCATCGCGTTTACTGACTCGAACCATGCAGGCACCGTGTCCGCAGACGGCGTGACCATTGTTGCCGGCGCCAACCCCAGGCCGGCGCCGGACGGAACCCCTGCCGCCGACGCCTGGCTCCTTTCCCCTGGCGCCATCGCGTTCGATTCGGCGGGCGCCCTCTACGTCACCGAGGGCTGCACGATTCGCCGCATCAGCCGCGGAGTCCTCACGACTGCAGCCGGCACCCGAACCTGCGCCGGCGTAACGCTACCGGCGGTGCCCGTTACCGGTCCCGATCTGCCGGCCGTCGTCGCCCTGGCGGTCGATCATCGGGAAAGGATCTGGTTTTCGGACCCGTCGGGCAATATTTACCGGATCGAAAGCGACGGATCCCTCAATCATCCTTCGCTGCCTCCCGTGCTGGGACCGCGCGTGCAGCTTGCGTTCGACGCGCGCGACCGGCTCTACGTGCTCGGCATGTTCTCATTGACGCGGCTTTCGCCCGACGGCCAGGTGGAGACCATCGTCGGCTTGCCCACCAGCCCCGGCGTGCCGCCGCCCGGTTTCGGCCCCACTTCTCTCACCGCCCTGGGAACCGATCCGGCAGGCGCCGTCTACTTCACCGGCACCTATTTCGGCGACAATGGCGCGTCTGTATTCCGCGTGAACGATGACGGCAGTTTCACCCGGATCTATCGGAATGTCTACAACTCGCTCTCGCTCGCGGTGGATGCTCAGGGAACGGTCTGGCAAGCCGATGGCGGCCTCTCGGTGATAGACGCAACCGGCATGCACCCTTTGGGATCGCCATCCCCCGGCGACCCGGGCGACGGAGGCCCGCTCCAATCTGCCCACCTCAGTGCCAGAGCCATCTCCTTTGGCCCATCGGGCGATCTGTTCGTCCTGGACGGCAATCGCGTACGCAGAGTCTCCGGCAATTCACCGCCTGCGCGGCCTGCGATTGCGCCCGGAGGCATCGTGAACGCGGTGTCGTACGCCGGAGGTTCGATCGCGCCCGGCGAGCTGATTTCCATTTTCGGCTCCAACCTGGGAACCGGGTTCGAAGCCGCCACGGCCATCAATAACGCTCTTCCGCTGACGCTCGGCGATACGCGAGTGTTCGTCGGCGGCCTTCAAGTCGCCATCGCCGCGGTCACCGCAAACCAGGTGAACGTGTTTGTGCCCGACGGCCTCGAGCCGGGCACATCCGTGAATGTGGTGGTGCAGGTCGATACCGCCGCTTCCGCCCCGGTCACCGTACCCGTGACGGCAACCGCCTTCGGCCTCGCGGCGGCCGACGCGAGCGGCACGGGCCAGGGAGCCATCCTGAACCAGGACGGCTCAATCAATTCGGCCGGCAATCCCGCAGCTCCGGGGACGATCGTGTCCATGTTCGGGTCCGGCGCAGGCGCGCTCACGCCTTCCTTATACGGAGGGGCGCTGGTTATCTCCACGCCTTACCCGGCTCCCACCGCTCGCATCGCCGTCAGTATCGGCGGGCGGCCCGCGGAGGCGATCTATGCCGGGTCGGCGCCGCTTGAAGCCTACGGAGTCATTCAGATAAACGCGCGCATTCCCGAGGGTGTTGCCGCCGGTCCCCAAAGCGTCGCCGTCACGGTGGGCGATGGACCGGCTTCGGTGCCCGTCACCGTGGCGGTCCGGTAGGCCTACGCCGCCAGCACTTCCACGCCGCGCGCCCGCAACATCTCCAGATACTCGGGCGCAAGATCGGAATCGCTGACCACCACGTTGGCCGCGTCCAGCGGAGCCACATGAATCACGGCGCCGCGGCCGAACTTCGTGTGATCCGCGACCACGACCACCCTTCGCGCGCAGTCGATCATCTTGAGCTCCGGTCCCACGACCAGTGTGTTGTTGTTGCTGAAGCCCTCCGCGGTGATGCCGCCGATCCCCATGATGAGCAGGTCCGCGCTCACGTGGCTCAGCATCTGCTCGCAGATGGGGCCCAACATGGCGCGCAGCCGGGGATACAGATAGCCGCCCGTCAGCGTCACCTCGATTTCCCGCGCCTCCTTGAAGATTTCGGCAATCGGCAGCGAGTTCGTGATGACGTGAAGCGAGTGGTTCTTGAGGGAACGCGCCACCGCCGCAGTGGTGGAGCCGCCATCGAGAATTATGGTTTGCCCGTCTTCCACCAGTCCCGCGGCCACGGCCGCGATGCGGATCTTCTCCTCCGCCATGCGGGTGCTCTGCCACTCGAAGTCCAGGTCGTGGTCGCGCGCCTGCAACGCCATCGCCCCGCCGTAAACGCGACGAAGCAATCCCTCGCCCTCGAGCGCGATCAGGTCCCGGCGCACCGACGACTCGGAAGTCTCGAGCTCGCGGCACAGCGTTTCCAGGTCGACAAACTCCTGTCGGTCCAGCAGTTCACGGATGCGAATTTGCCGTCCCGCCGCCTTCATCGATTCATTTGCCGGCCAGCCTGGCCATGACGGCATCGGTCACGGCGCGGATCAGCGCCTCGGTATCGTCCGGCGAAGCACCCGGTGCAGCCGTCATGCAAGCGTTCGGCATCACCGTAATGGCGCCGGGCTGCTCGGGAAGGTCGCACAACTGGCACTCCTTGCCCTCCAGGCGAATGTCCGGCAAGCCGAGCTTCTGCTTGATGTCGATCAGGTCCGTAGTGTGCGGCTCGGAGATGTGGGTGATCGGCGCCCCCAGTTGCTTGGCGGCGATGAGCGTCGCGCAGTACGTATCCACCACTTCCACAAACCACTCGGCATGCGTCACCGTGTCCGCCCAGCACACGATTCCGTGATTCGAAAGCAGCACCGTATTGTGGCTCTTGACGTACGGGATCACGGTCTCGGCGAACTTCTGCGTGCCCGGCGTTTCATAGGGCGACAGCGCCACTTTGCCCACGAACACTTCGAATTCCGGAATGATGCACGTGGGCGGAACGCGCCCCGTGATGGCGTAGGCGGTGGCGTGAATCGGGTGGCAGTGGACTACGCCTTTGGCTGCGGGCACTGCCTTGTAGATTTCCATGTGCATCAGGATTTCGCTGGTGCGCGGGCGGCTCCCCGCAAGCTGCTTCCCGGTGAGATCCACCAGGCACATGTCGTCGGTGGTGAGGTCGGACTTGCTGGTCAGGGTCGGCGTGCAGATGACGGTATTCTCGCCAATGCGATACGAGATGTTGCCGCCGTTGCCGTCCACGTACCCGCGCTCCCAGAGCTTGCGGCCCACGCGCACGATTTCGGCTTTGATCTTCTCCGCTTCCGGCGAGTTGAGTATCCTGTCGAACTCGTTTTGGCCCGTCGCGCCGCCACCGGCAGGCGCTTCATCGCGGATGGAGAGATTGCGTGCCGACACGGCATCCTTGGCCGACGGTGTCAGAATCGCGTTGGGGCGAAGCACCAACTCCGTGGCTCCGGCCCGTACCGCACCTTCCACATCCTCCATGGTGACGACGTTGTATTGCCGCAAATCGAAGCTTTTCATAACAATTCCTTGCCCTTCGGGGGCCGGTATTCAATGTTGTCGGTGATCAGCGCGCAGTACGCATCCACGGGCACCTCACCGGGATAATAGGGGCTGGCCGCGGTACGGCCCTCGACAAATCCCACCACCTGTCCCACACCCGAGCCCAGTTGGTCCGCCGCGACCAGCGGCTTGCCGCCTCCCAGCCGCCCGCCTGCCACCAGCGATTCCGCCGTAACCGGCTCCACGATCGCGAAGCGGATTCCTTCGAGCGACGGCACGGCCAGGCTCAACACCACGGAACCGCGCACCACACCGAGCCTCATGCCGCAGCCTCCTCGTTGACGTGGTCCACGATGCCCACGACCAGCAGGCGCGCGGGTGTCGTGTTCCCGGAGGCGGCGCGCAGCGGCTCATTGTCGGTCGAAACCAGCACGGTCGATCCCAGCCGCGCGCCCACGGTATCCACCAGGATCAACGGGTCGCCGCTCTGCCCGCCGCCCGGCTCCAGGCGGCGGCCGATCAGCAGCCGCCACCCTTCGAGCGTCGGGTGCTTGATGGTGGAGGTCACGGTCCCGTCGATGCGCGCCAGAAACATAAGCTAGAAAATGCGAAGAGCGCCCCCGCACACGGCAAGCTGCCGCTCGCGCGTAAAGGTCATGGGCGTGGTGACGCCCTCGCCGGTGGGAGTGGCGATGCTGAAACTCAGGTACCCCGGACTACCGCTGCCGAGAGCGGCAACGCAGGGGCCGTTATGCACGAGCAGCGTCGTGTCCACCGCCCGCGCCATGCGGGTCACGTGCTCCACGTTGTTCGAATGAATGATGGCCGTGTGCCGGTAGCCGTGCTCGGCGCGGACCGAAGCAGCGATCGCCTCGTCCACGTCGCGGACCCGGACGATGGGCAGGAACGGCATCATCTGTTCCTCCTGCACGAAGGCGTGGTCCTCGCTGGTTTCGCCGAACAGCAGCGGGCAGCCCGCCGGCGGCTGCACGCCCGCCGCCGAGGCCAGCACCGAGACGTCCTTGCCGATGAACTCCTTCTTCACGTGGGCCCCGCAATGCTTCCCCGTGGTTTCGATGGTGAACGCCGCCGCGGTCAGCCGTTCGATGGCAGCCGCGTCGATTTCGTAGGCGTGCGCACGGCGCATCGCGGCGCGGAACTCGTCGAATACCGAAGCCACGACGAACACTTCCTTTTCGCCGATGCAGAGCAGGTTGTTATCGAACGACGCGCCCTGCACGATGGCTTCCGCCGCACGGTCGAGATCCGCCGTTTCGTCCACCACCACCGGAGGATTTCCAGGCCCTGCCGCAATCACCCGCTTGCCCGACTTCGCCGCCGCCTTTACCACCGCCGGGCCGCCGGTGACGCAGAGCAGCGCCACGCCAGGATGATGGAACACCTCCTCGGCCGCGCGGATGCTGGCGTTGGCCATGGTGGTGATTACGTTCTTCACCCCCACTTCCTTTTCGATCTGCCGGTTCATGGCGCGCAGCGCCAGCGCCGCCACCTTGGCGCCGGCCGGATGCGGGCTGAAGATCGCTGTGTTGCCCGCCGCAATCACATTGATGGCGTTGCTGGCCATGGTCGGCACCGAGTGCGTGGCCGGCAGCACCATCCCGATCACGCCCCACGGCGCGCGCTCGATCAGGCACAGCCCGCTCGCATCCGTGCGCACGTCGCTCTTCATGGCTTCGACGCCCAGCACGTACTTCACGTTCTGCAGCTTTTCGATTTTGTGATCGAGCCGGCCGAGAGTCGTTTCATCCAGCTCGATGCGGGCCCATTCGGCGGCCTTCTCCGCGCACATGCGGCGGATGATGGCCACGATCCGGCCGCGGTCCTCGAGGCTCATCGCGGCGACCTTCAACTGCGCTTCGGCCGCCGCCTTCACGGCATCGTCCACCGTGGGAAATACGCCGTCCTCCGCCGCCGGGGGAGCCGGCGCGGAAGTCTGCGCCTGAAGCCGGGCCACCACTTCTTTCGCGATTTCCGCAATCAACTGCTGGTCCAGGGTCATGGTTTTTCGACGATCGTTCCTTCCACCTCCACCGTGTCGACGATACCGACGATCACGGCGTCCACGGGAGCGCCCTTGGTGTTGTGGGTCAGCCGGGCCGAACTGCCTTGCGTAAAGAGCACGCACTCACCCACGCCGGCGCCCACGCTGTCCACGGCCACCACCGAGCTGCCTGAAGGCACCAGCACCTTGTCGCGGTTAATGTACGGCTGGATGAAGAGCAGCTTCATTCCCTGAAACTCGGGGCTCTTCTGCGTCGCGACCACGTTGCCGATGACCTTCGCCAGAAACATCAGGCTACTTCGGGAGGACGGCGGTGAGTTCGTCGTGCGGCCGGGGAATCACGTGCACGCTGATGAGCTCGCCCACCTGCCGGGCCGCGGTGGCGCCGGCGTCTACAGCGGCTTTCACCGAAGCGACGTCGCCGGTAAGAAACACCGTGCACAGCGCGCTGCCCACTTTCTTCCAGCCCCTAAACTGCACTTTGGCGGCCTTCAACGCGGCATCGCTGGCATATACCAGGGGCACCAGGCCCTTGGTTTCAATCATTCCGATGGCTTGCATTTCCATGTCGTATCTCCTCGTTCTCGCCTAGCGCAGCATCCCTTCGATCATCAAATCGTGCGGGCGCGGAATCACGTGCGAGGAAACCAGTTCGCCCACCCGCCTTGCCGCCGCCGCCCCGGCATCCACCGCCGCGCGCACGCTGCCCACATCGCCCCGGACCACGGAGGTCACAAAGCCGCCGCCGATCTCAATGCTGCGGATGAGCCGGACGCCGGCGGCCTTCACCATGGCGTCGCTCGCCTCCACCAGCCCCACCAGGCCGCGCGTCTCGATCAGGCCGAGAGCGGCCGTGCGGTTGGGGTCTTCTTCCGCGTTGTTCTTCGCGGGCGGCTGGCTCACGAACGGCGCCAGCTCGTCGTGCGGGCGCGGGATCACCAGCACGCTCGAAAGCTCTCCCACGCGCCGCGCCGCCGCCGCTCCGGCATCCGTGGCGGCCTTCACCGCGGCCACGTCGCCTTCCACGAAAGCCGTGACCATCCCGCTGCCCACCTTCTCCCATCCGGCGAAGGTGACATTGGCCGCTTTCAACATGGCGTCGGAGGCTTCGAAAAGCGCCACGAGGCCCTTGGTTTCAATCATTCCTAACGCTTGCTTCATTTAGTCGTAGTCTCCTGCTTGACGAGTTCGAATTCCCTGGCCCGGTGCAGGCCGCAGGCGTTCGCTTCGTCGGTATCCATGTGTACGTTGAGCCGGACATTCTTGTCGATGCGGACCTTCACCCGGTCAAACGTCATCGCGCAATCGCCGCCGACCCGCAGCTTCATTTCGTCGCCCTGCTTGACTCCGAACCAGGCCGCCTCGTCCGGGTTCATGTGGACGTGGATGGCGGCGCGAATCACGCCTTCTTTAAGCTCGACCATGCCTTTCGGACCCATCAGGAACGCCCCCGCGCTGCCGTCGATATCGCCGGAAAGGCGGACCGGTATGTTATCCAGTCCCAGGCTGATGGCGTCGGTAAATGCCAGTTCCACCTGGGTGCGCGGCCGGATCGGCCCAAGGATGCGCAGGTTCGAAATGATGCGGCTTCGCGGACCGATAATCGTGCACATCTCGTTGGCGGCGTAGTGGCCCGCCTGGTACAAATCGCGGAATTTCGTCAGTTCATAGCCCTGGCCGAACAGAATGTCCAGGTCCGTGCGGCTGACGTGCATGTGCCGCGCCGAGGCGTGAACCGCCAGCAACGGCGCCGAACCGCGGGCCCCCGTGCCCGTACGGCCGTTGACGATCTTCCGGACCAGTTCCTCGACTTGTTGGCGTGTGATGTCTGCCATCTCGTTCCCTGGAGCTTTTTGACTGAATATGACTGTTCTGCTGTTGAAGCCAGTCAAACTCAATCAAAACGGTAAAGACCATTGTATGCGGTCGAACGAATTCAGGCAAGCGGAAACTGAAATAGCGCCATTAGCTCAGAGCGAGGACAAGGATCCGTGTATTTCCGGTTCATACCCGTGGACGAGGCACTCGACCGTGGGCCGCGGCGTCAGCACGGTCACCTTCAATCCGGTGAGCGGGCGCTCACTTCGGGCGTACCCCTCCGGCGTCCAGAGCGCGAGTGCGCCCTTCCAGAGCAGGTAGGCGGCCCCGTCGATCGCCACGAAACAGCCGTCCGGCAGCAACTCGAGCGGCGCTTCGTAAGTGACTTTGCCGCCGCTTGGGTCAACGCGGCAGCGGTGCAGTTCGCGGTCGATCGCCGGCGCCCGCAGCCGTTCGGGACTTGCGTCGTGCCCCAGGGCCCACGCCGCGCGGAACGCGTTGAACCGGTCTCTCCGGCATTCGGCGCACGGCCGGTGCCCGGCCGACAGCCCCACGGCTTCATCCAGAAAGAAGAGCTCCGTGTAGAGCCCCGGAGACATTACCGAGCGCTGCCGCCCCTTGAATTCCAGAAGGCACGCGATCCACCTGATTCCCTTGAAGGGACGCACGATTTCCCGCCGCTCGTCGTGCAGCGCGCCGCCGCGATTTCCCATCATCGTTCCCCGGGCGGCGGAGCGAACGATGGCGCCAAACGGATCCACCCGATTCTGCAAGGGCGGCTGCCTCACCCTCTCATTGAAGCACGCCGCCTTTTATCTCAAGGCCAGCCGCAAAGTGTCGGTGTATAGATACTCGATCACCGCCCGGGATTCGCCGCCGGCGGCGAGAGGCAGGGCAAATTGCGTGCGGCGGTCGGGACGCGGAGAGAGACGTAGCTGCAACTGCCCAACCGGAGCAGCGCCCAATCCGTTCAGCAGGGCAGCCGGGAGCGTCACTGTCCCGGCGGATGCGGGCGCGCGGCAGGTGACGGTATTGGCCGTGCTGCCCGCACCCGAATTGCTGCTGGTCAGCAACGCGGTCAGCACGTCGCCGGACGTGTAGCCGTCCGCCGCCCACGTGATGGTGAGAGCGTTGCCGCGGTCCACCGTGCTAAGGCTGTCGCGATTCAGCCAGCGCAGCAGGGGAGGCAGCGTTTGTGTAACGGCAAACGCGTTGACGGTGCGCCCTCCTGCCGCGCTGACAGTCCATTCGCCGGCATCGAAGAACGGCGGGTCCTGCGGCGGCTTCGGATCGAGAACCTTCAGGTAAAGGACGGGAATTGTGCGCGGCGCGTCGATGGACTTGCCCGCAGCCGCGGCGTGGAGAAAATCGCCCAAATCGAAGTCGTCCGAAAAAATTAAGCGCGCAAACGCCGCCGAATTGCCGGAGGAGCAGCCGAAATAGCGGTCGTCCGTGGTCACCGGCTGAGCCAGCAGCGCGACCTCCTCGGTATCGCGCAGGGCGAATTCGCCGAACAGAGCCTCGTTGCGCACATATATCGGATCGAGCAGGCTGCCCGCATCCGGCATCACTTCATTGTGCAGGCTGACCAGCCCCAGCCGGACGGAATTGCCATCGTCGAGAGCCTTCAGTTCAGCCTCACTGAAGCCGAACGGATCCTTGCAGGCGCCGCCGCCCGAAGCGTAGGCGAAATTGCTCACATTGCTCGCCGTTTCGCGCACCTGCACCCGTAGCGCCAGGAAGCAGCTATCGGGCAAACCGTCGGGCAGCGCAACGTTGATCTGGTCCAGCCCCGGGTACATGGGTGAAGCGCCGGCGTAGGCGGACGTCACGGGGATGCCCGCAATTTCCACCGTGACGTCCGCCGCCGCCGCGTCTCCTGAACCGGTGACCCACAGCGTGAGATAGTCGCCCGGACGGGCAGGGTTGGTGAACAGGTTCAGGCGCGGCGGTGTGTCGGGACCGTCATTCTGCACCAGCGCGGGTCCGAGGCCGGAACGGCCCCGCGCGAAAATTCCAGGCGCCGACCGGACCACCGTGAATGCCGCGGGCAGGTTCGCCTGCCCTTCCACGGTGAGCACCGCCTCTGTTGGTCCGAGCGGGGTCTCACGCGGAATAAGCGCGAGGTAGGAGGAAGCAAAACCCTGGAGCACGGGCGCATCGACCTCGGCGCCGCCCCCCGCCGGCCGCAGTTTCAGCGATACGCGGCTGAGGTCGGGGTTAAGGACCACCGGACCCCCGCGCACGATCTGCACCGTGACCAGCGACCCCGGCGCGACCGAGTTCGCGGGAACGCCCGTTCCAAAACTCGGCTGCGTTCAGTACCGTAACGATGGCAGGCTGTGCCGCGGCAAGCCCCGTCCACAGCAGGAATGCGATAACCCCGATCCGAAGCATTACATAGAGTATCCTGCGCCGCGCGGGCCCGCCACGGAGGCAGACTTCCACTAACGATAAGATGGGATCGGAGACTCCCGTTTGAAAAAGCTGCTGTTCGTATTGCTGGCCCTCGGGCTGGCGGCAGTGATAGGCTGGGGAATTTTGCGCAAGAACGAGCCGCCGCGCATCGTCTTCGCCACCGTGAAACGGCAGACCCTGGTGAGCGCGCTTGCCACTAACGGGAAAGTGGAGCCGTTCGAATGGCAGGCAATTCGCGCGGAAAGCTCCGGCATCGTCGGACGCGTGGATGTGAGGGAAGGCGACAGCGTCAGGCAAGGAGCCGTGCTGGCGACCATGAGCGACCCGGAGCGTCAGGCGCAAATCGAAGCCGCGGAGGCGAAACTCGCCGAAGCGCGGGCCGGTCTTGCGGCGCTCGAGGCGGGCGGCCGTCCCTCCGAGCTCGCGGAAATCGACAGCCAGACCGCGCAACTGCGCGCGGATCTCGCCGAGAAGACCAAAGAATACGAAACCACCCAGCGCCTCGCCCAGAAGCAGGCCGCCACTGCGCAGGAAGTGCAGGCAGCACGCGCCGGCATGCAGCAGACACAATTGCAGCTTCAGGGACTCGCGAAGCGGCGCGGGGCGCTGGTGTCCAGCCCGGATGTGAGCGCGGCGCGGGCGCGGATTCAGGAGGCGCAATCGGCGCTGAACCTGGCGCGGGAGAGGGCGGCGCTCACCGTGGTGCGCGCACCCATGAACGGCGTAATCTACGGGCTGACCGTGCGCACGGGCGCCTACCTGGCCGTGGGCGACCTGGTGGCCAACATCGGGCGCATGGACCGCCTGCGTGTCCGCGTGTACGTGGATGAACCGGAACTCGGCCGCGTCCGCGAGGGCCAGCCTGTCACCATCACCTGGCAGGCGCTCCCCGGCCGCAAATGGGAAGGCACGGTGGAGCGGAAACCGACCTCCATTCAGGCGCTGGGCTCGCGCCAGGTGGGCGAGGTGCTCTGCACCATCGAGAACCCCGGCCGCGAGCTGATTCCCGGAACCAACGTCGACGCGGAGATCCGCACCGCCGTGGCTGAGAACGCCCTGGTGATGCCCCGCGAAGCGCTGCGGCGAGACAGCGCCGGCGAATACGTGCTCGCGCTCCAGGGCGATATTGTCGAGCGTCGTGCCGTGAAGACCGGCGAGTCGAGCGTGACGCAGGTGGAAATTACCGCCGGTCTGGCCGAGGGCGATCGAGTGGCCCTTCCTTCGGACACTCCCGTAGAGCCAGGAGACCGGGTGAATGCGGCACAGGCTTCGTAGACCTATACTATAGAGACTCCATGATTGAAAGCGTTCCGCGGGACGAGAACCAGGGCAAGTTCCCCTGGTACAAGGAACTGAACAGATATCACTGGTTTGTCGTGATGGTGGCCAGCGTCGGCTGGATGTTCGACACGATGGACCAGCAACTGTTCAATCTGGCCAGGAAGCCGGCGATCACAGACCTGCTGGGCGGCAGCCCCAGCAATTCCACGGTGGATGCGCAAGCGGGAATTGCGACCGCCATCTTCATGGTGGGATGGGCGCTCGGCGGCGTGCTGTTCGGAGTCCTCGGCGACCGCCTGGGTCGCGTCAAAACCATGACGATGACCATCCTGGCCTATTCCGTCTTCACGGTGATGAACACGTTTTCCACCAGCATGGTCGATTTCAACATCTACCGGTTTCTGTGCGGGTTCGGCGTGGGCGGGCAGTTCGCGGTGGGAGTGGCGCTGGTGGCGGAAGTGGTTCCGGCGCGCACGCGCCCCTATGCGCTGGGCCTGGTGCAGGCCACCTCGGCAATCGGCAACATGATGGCGGCGGTGATTGGCATCGTCCTGGGGCAGCTCGAAATCAATGGCGGGATTCAGGCCGGAAAAGCATGGCGCTACGAATTCCTGGCGGGCGGCATCGCCGCGCCCCTGGCCATCATCGTCTACAAGAAACTTCGCGAGCCGGAAGCCTGGTTGCGGGCACGGGCGGAAAAGAAACGGATGGGTTCCTTCGTCGATCTGTTCTCCGATTTGCGCTGGCGGCGCAATGCCATCGTCGGCATGCTGCTCGCGTTTTCCGGCGTGGTCGGCTTATGGGGAATCGGCTTCTTCAGCTACGACCTGTTCCGGCCGGTGCTGGAACGCGCCTTCATTGCGGAAGGCTTTACCGGAGCCGCGCTCACGGGCAAGATCACCACCTGGATCGGATTGACTTCGCTGTTCCAAAACCTGGGCGGTTTTCTCGGCGTCTACGCGTTCACCCACATGACGCATTACATGGGCCGGAAGAAAGCGTTCGCCATCAGCTTTTTCGGCGCCATGGGGATGACGGCCTTCACCTTCTGGAATCTCAATCAGCGCTCCGATATCTTCTGGATGGTGCCGCTGATGGGCCTCGCCCAACTGGCGCTGTTCGGCGGTTACGCGATCTACCTTCCGGAACTGTTTCCCACGCGCCTGCGCAGCACCGGCACCAGCTTCTGCTACAACGTGGGGCGCCTGGTTGCCGCCTCCGGCCCGCTGACCCTCGGGTTGCTGACCAGCCGTGTCTACCACGGCCCGAACGCATTGCGCTACGCCGGCGTCACCATGTGCCTGGTCTTTTTCGTGGGTCTCGCCGCCCTGCCGTTCGCGCCGGAAACCAAAGACCAGCCGCTTCCCGAATAGGCCGTTGGTACACTTGACTCCAGCATGGCTGCTAACGCGGTAACCGGTGCGCTGCTCAGTGAACTCGCGGAGAACCGCGCGGTTCGCGAACGCCTGCAATGGTTCACGCGCGAGAAACAGTGGATCAACGAGACCCACCTCCAGCTTTGCCGCGTGCCGGCTCCCACCTTTCTGGAACAGGAGCGGGCGGCGTGGTTTCTGGAGCAGTTTCGCGCCTCCGGCTGGAACAGCTTCATCGACCGCGCCGGCAACGTCTGCGCCTCGCACGGCGAGCCGCCCTACGTAGCGCTGACGGCGCATCTCGATACCGTAATCGCGCCCCGCAACAAGGACGAAATCGGCGTCGAAGCGGACGGGCGCTTCAAGGGTCCGGGGGTTTCCGATAACGGCGCCGGACTGGCAGCACTGTTGGCCGTGGCACGCGTATGGAAGACCTGCGGCCCGCTGCCGGACCTGCAATGCGGGCTGCTGATTGTCGCGAATGTTGGGGAGGAAGGCGAGGGAAACCTGCTGGGCATGCGCCACCTTTGCAAGCAGTCCGCGCTCGCGAAGAAGATCGATTCGTTCCTGGTTGTGGACGGCGCCAGCACGGAACACATTACAACTCGCGGCCTCGGCAGCCGCCGTTTCGAGATGACTTTCACCGGTCCGGGAGGCCATAGCTGGAGCGATTTCGGCGTCGGCAACCCCGTGCACGCGCTGTGCCGGGCGGTGATGCTGCTGTCGGAGACCCGGCTGGACGGCAATGTGAAATCGGTGTTGAACGTAGGGCTGATCGAAGGCGGAGCCAGCGTCAATTCCATCGCCCAGACCGCCCGGGCGAAGGTGGATTTACGTTCGGAAAGCAACACCCGACTCGAGGACCTGGTAAAAGCGGTGGAGACTGCCGCGGAGAAGGCGCGCGACATCGAAAACCAACGCGCCACCGGCGGCCGCATTTCGATGAAACTCAAGGAAATCGGCTCGCGGCCCGCCGCCGCCTTGCCGGACGACGCCGCAATCCTGCACTTTGTGCGCGCCGTCGATGCGCACCTGGGCATTCGCTCCCACCTGGACATGTCGTCCACCGACGCCAACGTCCCGCTTTCGTTGGGAATTCCGGCGGTGGCGATCGGCGCCGGGGGCGTGGGCGGTGGCGCTCATACCACGCAGGAGTGGTTCCGGCCCGAGGGCCGGGACCTCGGCCTCAAGCGGATCTTCCTGATTCTGTTACTTTTAATGCGCAATAAGGGAGGCGTGCCCGGCGGGAGCACCCGGTGACGCAGCGGAGCCGCGCCGAACTTGGGCTCCTTTTCAACGTCCTGGTGTGGGGCGCCACCTTCGTGCTCGTGAAGGAGGCGCTGCGCGACATTTCGCCGATTCTTTTCCTGGCGCTGCGTTTCTCGCTGGCGGCGTCCGTGCTGGCAGTGATCCTATATCGCCGCCGGCCAAGGCCGCTGCGCGGACGGGAGGTGGCGGCAGGGGCTCTCGCCGGCATGTTCCTCTTCTCCGGCTACCTCTTTCAAACTGTCGGCTTGCGCCTGACGTCCGCGCCGAAATCGGCATTCCTAACCGGCCTGACGTCTTTAGTGGTACCTTTGCTCGCCGCGCTCGTCTATAGAATCAGACCCCAGGTATCTGAAGTGCTCGGGGTCTTAGTGGCCACCGCAGGGCTGGCGTTGATGACGCTCCAGGGGAGTATCGCAAACGTGAGCCGGGGCGACGTGCTTACGGTTGTCTGTGCCGTTGGTTTCGCCGCTCACATTGTGACGCTCGGCCACTTTTCCGAGCAGATGAGCTTTGAAGTCTTATCGGTATCGCAGTTGGCCGCAGCCGCCCTGGCTGCTTTGTCACTGTTCTGGTGGGTGGAAAAGCCCTCCGTGGAGTGGCGGCCGGCTGTGCTCTACGCAATACTGATTACAGGACTCCTGGCCACTGCTTTGGCTTTTACGATCCAGGCTTGGGCCCAGCAGTACACAACTTCGACCCGGACGGCGTTGATATTTATGCTGGAACCGGTGGTGGCCTGGTTCACATCTTACGTAATGGTGGGTGAGGGGCTCTCCGGGCGCGCCGCCGCGGGCGCGGCACTCATCCTTGGCGGAGTAATGCTGGTGGAGTTGAAACCGTTGTTTCCGCGGAAACATCCATCATATTAGAGATTGCTGGAGGGTAGCAGCGGGAAAGCCCGCTCCCAGGCAAGCAGAGGAGTTAAGAGACATCCATGAATTTACTCGACAAGTTGCGCAACCAAAAGCTGCTTTCGTTTACGCTGATTCTGTTCACGCTGTCGTTTGGTATCGTGCTCGGTACCTTAGTTAATTCGAGCGTGAACGCCGCGAAAGACAATCAGGTGGCTCCCGGTGCGACGCCGCTCGTCATCCCCAGCCCCGTTGAACTATCCAACACCTTCGCCCAGATAGCCAAACAAGTTGAGCCATCGGTGGTGAATATTTCGACGACTTACAATCCCCAACCGACGCGGATGACGACGCGGAATATGCCAAATCGCCGCCAACAGGCAACACCTCCGGACGAGGACAACGGCGACAACAGCATGAACGACTTCCTGTACCGCTTCTTTGGGAATCCGTTCGGCGGAGACACGCCGCAGATGCCGCAGGGACGTGGTTCCGCATTGGGTTCGGGTGTGGTGATCGACAATGCGGGTTACATCCTGACCAATAATCATGTGGTAGACAAGGCGGACCGGATCCAGGTTAAGTTCATGGACGATCCGACCGAATATGACGCCAAGGTAGTCGGCGTGGACGCCGCGACCGACCTCGCGGTAATTCGCGTCGAGAACAAGAAGAACGTAGTCCCGGCAAAAGTCGGCAATTCCGACGCCGTCCAGGTGGGTGACTGGTGCATCGCGATCGGTTCGCCGTTCGGATTCCAGGCCACGGTGACGGCCGGAATCATCAGCGCTCGGGAGCGCGACATTCCCGGCGAGAGTTCCCAGTATCAGCACTTCCTGCAAACCGATGCCGCCATCAACCCCGGCAACAGCGGCGGCCCGCTGCTGAACGGGCGCGGTGAGGTCATCGGCATCAACACCGCTATTGCATCGCGTTCCGGCGGGTATCAGGGCATCGGCTTCGCGCTGCCCATCAACACCGCCGCGATGGTGTACAACGACATCATCAAGCACGGCAAGGTGACCCGCGGTTCCATCGGCATCACCTTCAGTTCCGACCCCGAACAGACCCGTTCGCTGCTCAAGGCGTACAACGCCGACCACGGCGTGTTCGTGCAGTCCGTTGCGCCGGGTGGTCCTGCCGAGAAGGCCGGCCTTCATGAAGCCGATATCATCACCTCGGTGAACGGAAAGACCGTACGCGATGGCAACGAGCTGGTCAACATCGTGACGGCTACTCCGGTGGGCACGCCTCTCGATCTCAGTGTGGTTCGCGGCGGCAAGAGCCAGAACTTCAAAGTGACGGTGGGCGACCTGGCCCAGGTGTTCCCGGACCGTTTTGGAGGCGCCGAAGCCGCACCGAACCGTGAAGAAACCGGCACCACCAGCTTCGGCATGCAGATTCAGAACCTCACCGAAGCGCGCCGCCAGAGCCTCTCCCTGAAACAGAGCGGCGGAGTGTTGATCAGCTCCGTCGAGCCGAGCTCGTTCGCGGAGGACATCGGCCTTCGCGACGGCGACATACTGGTTGCCATCAATCAGGAGCCGGTAAACTCGACTGACGACGTGACGCGCATCCGCGGAACCCTGAAGCCCGGGACCGCCGTGGCGTTCCGCGTTCTGCGGCGGACCGGCCGCGGCAGCGACTGGACCACGGCCTTCCTCGCCGGCACGCTGCGCAACAATCCGTAGACAACCTGACGATTCCATCTGTCCTCCTGAGCGGCCGGGCAACCGGCCGCTCTTTTTTGTTGGGTCTGCTGATAAAATGAAATCCTGCGCATGCGGAATATTCTTGCCCTTGCCATAGCTGCCCTGCTGCTTGCACTCAACTGGCAGGCGGTGGCTGCCGGAGCCCAAAGGAAGACGACGACGGCGAAGAAACCCGCGTCTTCCACGGCCAAGAAGACAACCAAAGCTACCTCCAAACGGAAGAAAGCCGCGCCCAAGGTGACCTGGCGAAACCGCCAATTGGCGCCGGGTCCGGAACGCTACAAGGAAATTCAGGAGGCGCTGGTCGCCAAAGGCTATTTGAAGTCCGAGGAAGCGGACGGAACATGGAACGTAAACTGCACCGATGCGTTGAAGCGCTTCCAGACAGACCAGCACATCGATGCCAACGGCAAGATAAATTCCCTGTCGCTGATTGCCCTTGGTCTCGGCCCCAAGCACGACGCCGAACCCGTCAAGCCCCCGGCCGGCGCCCCCGCGGACGCAAACCGTTAAGGTATACTCCCCACTAAGGAGAGCCGCCATGCGCCTTTTCCACGCCGTTGCAGTGTTTTGTCTGGCCGCTGTCTCGACCGCTGCCGATCGGGACCCCGTTGCCGCCGCGGCAGCCCGGCTGGATACGGACGCCGGCCGAACTCCAGCCTCTTTGGGAGTCGAGTTCCGGTTGTTGGGCGCGCAGGCGCTCCAGAAAGAACACCCGGACCTTGCCGCCCGATTTACCCGCCAGGCTCTCGACCAATTGCGGGCTGCGAAAGATCCGCCGGGCTCGGTTGTCGTCCGCATGTTGGCGGCCGCTGATCCCGCCGGGGCGGCCGCATTGGTGAAAGCGAAGGCGCCTGCCCTGCTTCCGGACCTCATCGCCGCCCTCGCCCGGCAAAAGTCGCCCGCCGCGATTCCTCTGTATCGCGAGAGCGTAGCAGGCAGGCAGGCCGCCGGCATCAAACCTGACGACGCGCTTTCGATGATTAGCCTGGCGGCGGCAATGGCGCCGCTAGCTCCAGACGCGGCAGCCGAATCGCTCGAACAGGTGCTGACGGCCGCTTCGGAACCCGGTTTCGGAGATGGCGAAACCTTGAGCGCAACCTTCCAGTCCGGACAGCAGACGATCTCGACCTCCAACCCGCGCGATACCGTCCTGGTGGCCGCGGGAAGCCGTCTGCTCGCTATCGCCCCGGCTAAGGCGGGAAAGTTCCGCGAGGCGCTGAGCCGGTGGAACCTTCAGGAACCAGTGCAGATGCGCAGCATCAATCGCGGGACCGCCTCATCTCAGCCCGCCACCCGATTTCGCCGAAGCACGCCGGCTGCAACAGCGCATCGGTCAATTCCGCGGCATGGCCAGCGATGACGAACGCGCCCGCGCGGCTATCGAGGTGGCGGCCGGTATCAGATCCCTGCCCGATGCGCAGCAGCGTCTCGGCCTCGCCATGAGCCTGAGCAACCTCTCTACAGAAGGCAACCTCGGCAAGGAGGCGCTCGCGGCCGTGGCCGGTGCGCTGGGCGGGTCCATTCAGGCGGGCGGCTCTTCGGAATACGTGCAGCTAGCCAAGTACATTCGGTATGAGCACGTCGCCAAGCCGGTGCAGGATCCCGCTCTCGATGCCGCCGATGCCCTGCTGGCGCTGCGGGAGGCGATTCAGTCAGGCAAGAGCTTCAACCTTACCGGGATGGACGGCAAAACCTACTCCCTGTCGACGCTGAAGGGAAAAGTGGTGTTGCTCAACTTCTGGGCCACCTGGTGCCCTCCCTGCCGCAAAGAGATGCCGGATATGGAGAAGCTGTATCGCGAGTTTCAGAAGGACGGCTTCGTGGTGCTCGCCGTTTCCGACGAGGATCGGGAAACGGTGGACGGCTTTCTCAAGAAGCAGCCCTACTCCTTTCCGGTGCTGCTCGATCCGGACCGCAAGGTGAACGAGGCCTTCGACGTAGAGGGCATTCCGAAGAGCTTCCTGTTCGACCGTGAAGGGCGGATCGTGGCGCGCTCCATCGATATGCGCACTGAGGCGCAGTTCCGGGACATGTTGAAGTCGGCCGGCCTCGAATAGCGTCTACTTCTGCGCCGTGGCCAGCACGGTTTCAAAGTGCGGCGCTTCGGACTCGCGGTGCACGATCGCCGTTTCGACACCCCGGAAGCCCGCCGTTTTCAAATACTGTTCGAGTTCGAGTTCGGTGAAGCCAAGCCACAGGTCGGCGTACATTTCCCTGGCCTCTTCAAAATGGTGGCGGTTCAGGTCCAGCACGGCGATGCGGCCCCCGGGCTTCAGAATCCGCCATGCCTCGGAAACCGCCCGCTCCGGGTGGACGGCGTGGTGCAGCGCCTGGCTCAGGAACGCGAGATCCACCGTGCCCGAGCGGATCGGCACTTCCTCGAGATCGCCCAGCCTGTATTCGAGGTTCGCAATCTGGTGCCGCCGCGCCAGTTCCGCGCCGAATTCCACCATCTTCTCCGAGTTGTCGATGGCGATCACGCGCTTGGCCGTCTGCGCCATCAGTTGTGAAAGGGTCCCCTCCCCCGCACCGAGGTCCGCGATCACGATGGGCGGCATCAATTTAAGCAGCGCCTCCGCAATGCCCTTCCAGGAACGGCCCGGAACGTATTGGCGCCCGAACTTGCCGGCCAGTTCGTCGAAATACCGGCGCATCTTGTCCTGGCGCTTGCGCAGCACCAGCCGCAGCCCGGCCCGGTCCTGGACGGCTTCGGGCACCTCGCTCGTCGCCCGCCGCAGCAGGTCCATCAGTTCCTTGGGTGCGCTCAGCCGGTAGAAGGCGTTCTTGCCGGTGCGCCGGTCGTCAACCAGGCCCGCCTGTTTCAACTGCGCGAGATGCGTCGAAATCTGGCTCTGCCCGCGCGCCAGAATTTCCTGCAATTCCGCCACCGACAGCTCTTCCTGTTCGAGAAGCAACAGAATGCGCAGGCGGTTTGGATCCGCCGCCAGCCGCAGCGATTTCAGAATTGACGCCATGCCAGGGATGCTCTAATATCAATGTATCAAGATTTTTTGATGCGAGGAATAAATGGGTACTGCGACGCTGAACCAGACAGACTTCAAGGTGGCCGACCTTTCGCTGGCGGACTGGGGCCGCAAGGAAATCACCATCGCCGAACAGGAAATGCCGGGCCTGATGGCCATCCGGCGTAAATACGCCGAATCGAAGCCGCTGGCCGGCGTCCGCGTCACCGGCTCGCTGCACATGACCATCCAGACCGCGGTGTTGATTGAAACCCTGGCGGATCTGGGCGCTTCCGTGCGCTGGGCAAGCTGCAACATCTTCTCGACGCAGGACCATGCCGCTGCGGCCATCGCCGCCGCCGGCACTCCCGTTTTCGCGTGGAAGGGAGAATCGCTCGAGGACTACTGGTGGTGCACCTACCAGGCCATCTCGCATCCGAACGGCAAAGGGCCGGAGTTGATCGTGGATGACGGCGGCGACGCGACCCTGCTGATCCACAAGGGTTTCGAGCTCGAGAACGGCAGCGGTTGGGTCAACACCCCCTCCGGTAGCCAGGAAGAACAGGTGATCAAGAACCTGTTGAAGCAGGTAAATGCGGAAAACCCGGGCCGTTGGCACGAGATCGTCAAGGACTGGCGCGGCGTTTCCGAAGAGACCACCACCGGCGTCCACCGCCTGTACAAGATGCAGGAAACGGGCGCCCTGTTGGTGCCGGCTGTCAACGTGAACGATTCGGTCACCAAGTCGAAATTCGATAACCTGTACGGCTGCCGCGAATCGCTGGCCGACGGCATCAAGCGCGCGACGGATGTGATGGTGGCGGGCAAGGTGGCGGTAGTCTGCGGCTACGGCGACGTGGGGAAGGGCTCGGCGCACTCGCTGCGGGGCATGGGCGCGCGCGTGGTAGTCACGGAAATCGATCCGATCAACGCCTTGCAGGCCGCCATGGAAGGCTTCGAAGTGACCACGCTCGAAGACACGCTGGGGCGCGGCGATATCTACGTCACCTGCACCGGCAACTGCGAAGTCATCACGCTCGAGCAGATGCGCAAGATGAAGGACCAAGCCATTGTCTGCAACATCGGTCACTTCGACAACGAGATTCAGGTGGACCGGCTGAACGGATCGGATGCCGCACGAACCAACATCAAGCCGCAGGTGGACCAGTACACCTTCCCGGAAGGCAATAGCATTTTCCTGCTGGCCGAGGGGCGGTTGGTGAACCTCGGATGCGCCACCGGACATCCCAGCTTCGTGATGAGCAACAGCTTTTCCAACCAGACCCTGGCACAGCTCGACTTGTGGCAGAACCGCGATACCTACAAGCCCGGCGTCTACACCCTGCCCAAGCGCCTCGACGAGGAAGTGGCCCGGCTGCACCTTGAAAAAATCGGCGTCAAGCTGACCACGCTTTCCCCGAAACAGGCCGAGTACCTCGGTGTACCCGTGGAAGGGCCGTACAAACCGGACCACTACCGCTACTGAGTTGATCGGGAACGCGTGTTAAATTGAATTGAAACCGCAGGAGGACACCTTTGGCAGCAAATACTCAGAAGTATCTTTTCACGTCGGAATCCGTTACGGAAGGACATCCGGACAAGATTGCGGACCAGATCTCAGACGCCGTTCTGGACGCGGTCCTGACGGACGATCCCACCGGCCGGGTAGCGTGTGAAGTCCTGGTCACCACCGGCACCTGCATTGTGGCCGGTGAGATCACCACCAAGACCTACGTGGATGTTCCGCGGATTGCCCGCGGCACCATCGAGTACGTGGGCTACAACGACGCGACCTACGGATTCGACTCCCACACCTGCGGCGTTCACAATCTCATCCAGTCCCAGTCGCCGGACATCGCCATGGGCGTCGATACGGGCGGAGCCGGCGACCAGGGCCTGATGTTCGGCTACGCCTGCGATGAAACCGAAGAGCTCATGCCGCTGCCGATCATGATGGCGCACAAGCTGGTCCAGCGCCTTTCCACCGCACGGCGCGAAGGCTTGCTGAACTTCCTGCGGCCCGACGGCAAGAGCCAGGTCAGCGTGGAGTACGTGGACAACCGGCCCAAGCGCATCGAGGCCGTGGTGATCTCGACGCAGCACAGCCCCGAAGTTTCCACCGAGGAGCTACGTTCCGAGGTCAAGAAGCACATCATCGACGTGGTGGTGCCGTCGAACATGGTGGACTCGCAGACCAAGTTCCACATCAACCCCACCGGCCGTTTCGTGGTGGGCGGACCGCACGGCGATACCGGCCTCACCGGCCGCAAGATCATCGTCGATACCTACGGCGGGATGGGCCGCCACGGCGGCGGCGCATTTTCCGGCAAGGATCCGACCAAGGTGGACCGTTCGGCATGCTACATGGCGCGTTACATTGCCAAGAACCTGGTAGCCGCCGGTCTGGCGAGCCGCGTGGAAGTGCAGCTTGCCTACGCCATCGGCGTGGCCGAGCCGGTCTCGATCGCGGTAAACACGTTCGGAACCGGCGTCATCGCGGACGAGCGTTTCACCGACCTGGTGCGCGAGACGTTCTCGCTCACCCCGCGCGGCATCATCGATACCTTACGGCTGCGGCGTCCCATCTACCGCAAGACGGCAGCGTTCGGCCACTTCGGCCGGACCGAAGAGTCGTTCTCCTGGGAAGCCACCGACAAGGCCGAGGCGCTCAAGGATCAGGCCGCATCGCTGGCGCAAGCCGCGGCAAAGTAGCTAACCCGGAAGGGCCGGCGCTGCTTCCGGGCGCCGGCCTTCCGGTACTCCACGTTCCGCACACCGAGTAGTCCGCTTAGCCCCTGCTCGAAACTCTTCCGGAAATGAATCGCTGGAACGCGGCCGGTGCCCACGAAAGCTTCGCTGGTTTGCACGTCCGGCGGCATCGTCGCTCGAGTAAGAGATGAAGATTTCTTCAGGCCGTGCGCTTGGCTGTTCGGGACATCGGCGGCCTGCTTCAGGATCTCGACGATTTCAAGACCGGTCCAAAATCAATGGCGCGCTGCTGGCGGGCCGGGCGATCCCAGACCGGATAACCGGCGCTCACCACCGAATCGCGCGGGCGATCTCGCGGTCTTCGTGTGCGTAGCTGAGGAAAACCGCCGCGGACTTCTTCGCCATCGGGTCCGCTCGAGTGTAATCGCAACGCGCCTTCGCGCGCTACGCCAGTTCCACTTCGATCTTCTTGCCCGCGGGATCCAACTTCACGATGCGGAAGCTGCGCACCTGCCCTGACCGCACCGGTTCGCGCTTGCTGCCGCCGCCCTGGCCGCCTTTCCACTTAGCCGCCAGCATGGAAGTAAGGGACGAAAGGTCCGCACCGCTTTCAGGCACGCTCTTCTCGGCCTCCTGCGATTCTCCGCCGATCCGGCAGATGGCCTGCACGCCCTCGCCCAGTTCCACCCGCGCGCGCCCGCCGGAAACATCGGTCATCCGGCCGGTTACTACTTCGCCTTCCTTGTGCTCGGCGATGTATTCGTCCAGGCTGGTCGGAATGAGTTGCTTCATTCCCAGCCGCAGGCGGCGCTTCTCGGTGTCGATCTCCAGCACTTGCGCCTTCACCACCTGCCCGATCTTGAGCACGTCCTGCGGATGGTTGATGCGCTTCTCGGCGGTGATGTCGCCCACGTGGATCATACCCTCCACGCCCTCGGCAAGCTGCACGAACGCGCCGAACTTCTGCACGCTGACCACTGGCGCTTCGACCACCGAATCCTTCGGGAAGCGCTGCGCCACATCTGCCCACGGGTCGCCCAGCGCCTGCTTGAGCCCCAGCGAAATGCGGCGGTCGGCCGGGTTCACACCCAGCACCACCACTTCCACCTGATCGCCCGGCTTGACCACGTCGGCCGGCTTGCGCATCTTTTTCGACCAGGACATTTCGGAAAGGTGAATCAGCCCCTCCACGCCCTTTTCGAGTTCCACGAATGCGCCGAAGTCCGCCACGCGCGTCACGCTACCCTGCACGCGCTCTCCCACTTTGTACTTCTCGGCAGCGGTTTCCCACGGATGCGGCTGAAGCTGCTTCATGCCGAGTGAGATGCGCCGCTTGCCCACATCCACCTTTAGGACTTTGGCTTCGATCTCCTGCCCCACCGTCAGCACATCCGCGGGCTTGTTGATGCGTCCCCAGGAAATGTCGGCCACGTGCAGCAATGCGTCCACGCCGCCGATGTCTACGAAGGCGCCGTAGTCGGTCAGGCTGCGCACGGTGCCGTGCACCGTTTCGCCTTCCTTGACCTCCGCGTAACGGCGCTGCTTGGTCGCCCGCTCCTCTTCTTCGAGGACGGCGCGGCGGTCCACCACCACGTCTTCATCGGCCACGTCCAGCTTGATGATGCGGCACTGGATCTCCTGCGTCACCAGCTTTTCCATCTCGGCGGCGTCTTTGGCGCCGCTGCGAGAGGCCGGCATGAAGGCGCGCACGCCCACATCGACACTCAACCCGCCTTTGACCACCGCGCTCACTACGCCGGCAATGGTCGCTTTGTCGGCGAAAGCCTTTTCGAGCGCGGACCAGTCCTTGGGCCGCTCCACCTTGATCTTGGAGAGGTCGTAATAACCCTCCGGACCACGTCCCTTGATCGAGACCTGCACCTTGTCGCCCGGCTCGATGCTCTCGCCGGCTTTTTGGAATTCCACGAGCGGAATGATGCCTTCGATCTTGAAGCCGATGTCCAGAAACACGGACTCGCCCGAAACGGCGATAACCGTGCCTTCCAGACCTTTGCCGCCTTCTTCGGGCCTGTGCGAATGCGACTGTTCGTACTCGGACAGGATCGCACCGAAGGATTCGTTGGGTTCGGTAGGTTGGGATTCCGGATCGGTACCGCGATCCTGATCCAAAATTGGGTTGGGCATGAGACTATCTCATTCATTGTGGCATAATCCCGACTTCTCGCGGGGCCAGTACTTCTCGTCACTTGAGACGCGTTACCTATCGGGGCATGCCATCTCCCCGACATGCACGCGTCCAGTTCACGCCGCCGAATCTTGAAGCCGTGGAACGGGAGCGAGAGAAGTTTATGAACGCCGGTCTGCGGCCGAACACGATCAGCTCGTACGCGAGCGATTGGCGCGTGTTTCGCGCCTGGTGCGAGGCGGCGCAGCGGCCGGCGCTGCCGGCGACGGCGGAAACCGTCGAGCTGTACGTCACCGACCTGATCGGCCGCGGGCGGAAGATCACCACCATGCAGCGGCACGCGGTCGCGATTCAGTACATGCACCGCAAAGCAGAACTGGCGAGCCCCTGCCGGCGAGGCCTGCGCGAACTGCTCTCGGGCGCCCGCCGCGAGCTGTGCCAGATGCCCGGACAGAAACAGGCCCTCGCCGCCGAGGACCTGGAACGGATGGTGGCCGCCATCGGCAGCGCCACGGCTTCGGCGGTGCGCAACCGCGCCCTGGTGCTGTTCGGCTTCGCCAGCGCATTGCGCCGCGCCAACCTGGCCGCCTTGCGGCGGGAGGACCTCACCTTCACCGGCGAGGGTGTGATCGTCCGCGTCCACCACGAAAAGCAGGACCGGCACGGGAGGGGGAGGCTGTTGCCCGTGCCCGCGGGGAAGCACCGGCAAACCTGCCCGGTCGCCGCGCTGCAACGCTGGCTGCTGTGCCGCGGCAACGTAGCCGGGACCGTGTTCTGCCGGGTCTTGAACGGACGGCCCGACGGTCGGCCGATCCTCGGCAACCGCATCGGCCAGATCGTCCAGGAGGCAGCCAGGGCCATCGGCCTGGATCCCAAGCTCTACGGCGCCCACTCGCTGCGCGCGGGCTTCGTCACCGAGGCGCTCGACGGAGGAGCCAGCGAGATCGCCGTCGCCCGCCACACCGGACACCGCTCGCTCGATACCCTGCGGCTGTACCACCGGCCGAGAAGCCTGTTCCGCCACAGCGCCGCCGCGGCCCTCGCCCTCTGAAAAGTTGCGGGAGCGCGCAACTTTTTGCCGCCTGTACCACTTGGCCCAAGCGTACTGGAGCGCGCCTATCAGGGCGTTTCCCTGCTGGAAAACACGGCATTGCGCGACGCGCGAAAGCGGGCTAGACTTCAATCGCGACGCTCCTTTTTGGCGCGTTCAAAAGCCCTCTCAATGCCTCTGGTGAGGCTGCTTGATGGGTGGGCTACGATAGATCCCTTCCGCGTGCGCTTGGTCGGCGGATACGCGCGGAAGGGATTTCTTTTTTCGGGAACCTCCGATATCATCGAACTGACCCACATCGTGTTGTTTGAGGAAGCGGCGCGTGAACCTTCTCAGCGGCGCCGCTTCCGGCCTTTTCCTTTTTCCCTTACCCCGGAATTGTAATCCTTCGCAGACTGCACCATAAACGAACAAAAGGCGAAGCGGCCTCGAGATGACAAAATAGTCATGCCTGCTCGCCGTGCTGGCGCACGCCGCGCAGCTCGTCGAGATCGCGGCGCGAGAACCGCAGCGAGGAGCCAGGGCGCGCCCTCGTTTCGCCGTCCGCGCGTACCGGCTCGTCGATCAGCGCGGGCAGTTGGCCGCCCTTGACCAGGCGCCGCAGTGCCGTCTCGGACAACCGCACGGCCGCGGACGCCTCGGCCAGCGTGAGAAACCCGCCTACTGCGTGCTGCTGCTGGTGGAGCTGCGCTTCGAGCACGGCGCGCAGCATCGCCGGCATCCCGTTGGCCGGCGCCGCCAGCGGGCGCGTGACCACCGCGGCCGGATCGGGCTTCGCCGGCTTCTTGCGCTCCTCGGCGACGCGCGCGACATCGGCCGAGTGGAATAAGAGCAGCTCTTGACCCGAGCGCGGACTATGGCCTTGCGTCGTGCGCACGCCGGCACCTTGCAGGATTTGGAGCGCGCGACGGTCGCCCACACCCAGGATCATGGCGGCGGCGGTTTTGTCGATGTAGTCAGCAGTCATCGTGAAATTTCGTCCTTTCCGCCTTCAAGCTAGCACTCAAACCCGCGACGGGACTTTTGCAGTGGTACTAATTCATCGAAAAAGTACCGCTCTCTTTGGGCAGCATTTCTTTTGTGCCGCGCGGGCGATTTACGGACATGCCCAAGAAGACGGCGCCGGCGAAGCCGAAGCGACGCGCCACCAAGGAACGCAAGCCCGCGGCGAAGAAAGCCCGCGCCAGCCGTGTGTTGGAGGCAGTCGCCAAGGGAAAGAAGGCGTCCACCATCGCCAAAAACGAGGGGCTCTCAACGAGCCAGATCAACCGGATTCTGCGCTCCGAGGAGTGCCAGCAAATTGTGATAAATTTCACCAATTTAAGATACGATTATCTTGGTTCGCTTTTTGATCGCGGCTTGGCTGAGATCGAAAAAGCCTTCTCGGCGACGACCGAGACGCGACCGTCGCGGTGGGGAGACTCGGGGGGTGGCCCGGACCACTACGCTCGCCTTGCGGCCTTCGGTCACCTGGTGAAAGCGCTCACGGCCGGCCGTCCGAAGCCAGTACCGGCGACGGACGAACCGAGCCGGATGCCGACCCTCCAGGAGCTTGAGGCCAAATATGGGACATAAGACGACCAATGGCCAAGCTCCGGTTAGTACCAACGCCGCAACAACGCAACGCTCGCGCAGAATCCAATCTCGACCTGGTTCGGAAGATCGCCCTATTCCTCATGAAGCGGCTGCCGGCGTCGATTGAGTACGACGACCTCTACCAGTCAGGCTGCATCGGCCTGCTCCGCGCTGCCGAACTGTACGACCCCTCGACGGGCGTGCCCTTCCGGGTGTACGCCTCGACGCGCGTCAAGGGCGCGATGCTCGACTCGATCCGCCGCAACGAGTGGCGCAACGCGAACCACCTCCCGATCACGGAGGACGTGCTCGACATTCCGGCGCCGATCGAGGACGTGACGCGCACCATCGAACACGGCGAGCGCGCGCGCCTGGTGGCGGAATCGGCCGAAGGCATCGCGGACAAGAGCGCCCGAGTGATCGACATCTATTTTTGGCAGGAGCAGAAGCTCGCCGGCGTGGGCCGCGAGTTCGGCGTGCGGCAATCGCGCAGTTCGCAGCTCTTGCGCACCGCGAAATGTGAGATCGAGCGCGAACTGAGCTATCGTGGCCTGCGGCGCGTGGCGTAAACTGTTGGGCGATGGCCCGAGACACCGCCCCGCGTCCGGTGCTTCGGACACCTCCTGATCCGAAGGCTGCTGGCGTGGAGGTGAATCGCAAGCCTCCCGGCCGCGCGCTCCAGGCGTGGCCGTGCGCGCCCCGCCGTCGCCGCAGGAAGTAACCGCTCCCGGCGACAGACGGGCGTGACACTTACACCCGACTGGCTCCGCGGAGTCATCAACACGATGCAGGAACGCGCCGACGCGAAGTTCGCCGACGACGTTAAGAAGTTCGAGGCCGCCAAACAGGATTGGATCGCCGCGAACATCATCAACCGCGACAACGGTTTGCCGCTCACGCAATTCACGGCCGCTACGCCCGTGCACGTCTTCTTCGCCGCAGACGAAAACGGCGACTTGAAGCAAACCCAGGTCCCGTACGATTCGCCGGCGCCCGAGCTGCCGCCCGCGACGCCCAAAATCCAGAACATCGCTACCGGGTTTTTCGGCGGCGGATCCACGCAGGACCCGCAAGCTAACGACCGGATCCTCGCCGAGACGCTGCAACTGGTCCGGCAGATCGCGGCCTACTTCCCGGCACCGCAGTGAACACCGTGCTCGCCGCGGCCGACGCGCTCGCGCAATGCTCCCGTGAGCTGCGCGACGCGCTCGCCGCGAAAACCGACGCGATGGCCGAAGCCGCCTCGACTGAAGCCTGCATCGCCGAGGCCGAGAACGCCCTCGCCAAGCTCCGCATCGTGAGATACGAGCGGGAGCGCACGGTGAAAGCTGCCGCCAAGGACGTGAGCATCGCGTTCGACGCGGTAGAAGCCGCTTCGCAGGCTTGGTTGAAGGAATACCAGCGCGCGTTGCAAACGTAAAGAGTCTCCTGCGCCTCGTCGATTGACGGGCGTGCTACTGATCGACGAAGCGCAGGAACAAGGCCAACGCAGGAAGACCCCCCAAGAACAGGAGGCGCTGCGCCTCTTTAAAGAAGACCACGCGACGTTCTGCCGCGAGGCCCTGGAGATCAACGACAAGCGCGGCAAGAAGGTCGCCGTTTGAACTGGGACCGGCCCAGGTCAAGCTGAACAAGGCCATCCAGACCGCGCGCGACGCGAAGCGGCCGGTACGGCTGCTCTACCTGAAGGCCCGCCAGGTCTGGGTTTCGACGGGCACCGCCGCGGAGTTCTTTCACTCCTGCGCGTTCAACACGGGACAGAAGGCGCTTGTCGTCGCGCACGAAGTGGGCGCGTCGCAAAACCTGTTCAGCTACTACCAGCAGCTTCAGGAGAATTACGCCGGCTTTCGGGGATGCTTCCCCACGCTGCCCGTGATCCGCGCCAACGACGGCCTGCTCGCGTGGGAAGGCGGCGGATATATCAAGGTCGCCACCGCCAATAACGTCAAGACCGGCCGCTCGTTCTCGCTCCGCTACCTGCACCTCTCCGAGTTCGCCTTCTGGCGCGACCCGAAGACGCTCATGACGGGGCTTATGCAGTCGGTTCCCGACGATCCCGACACCGTCGTCGTGATCGAGTCCACCGCGAACGGCGTGGGCGGCGAGTTCCATCGCCTCTGGCTCGACGCCTGCGACCCGACCAGCGATAGCGAATGGATCGCGGTATTTTTCGCCTGGTGGGAGCATCCGGAATACGTTCTCGAGCCCGCGGATCCGGCCGCCTTCCAAGCCTCGCTCACGGCCGAAGAAACCACGCTCCGCGACACCTACAGCCTCACCCTGGCTCAACTGTGCTGGCGCCGATGGGCGATCCGAAACAAGTGCAGCGGCTCGCTCGACTCGTTCAAACAGGAGTACCCCTCGAACCCCGAGGAGGCGTTTCTCTTTTCCGGACGGCCGCGCTTCTCGCACGAACACCTGAACCGGATGCCGGGCGCCAAGCGCGACGCGGCGACGGCCGGCACGTGCGGCGAGCTGATCGAGGAGTACAACGGCCCCAAGAGCATCATCTCGTTCCTGCCGCAGGAACGCGGCGCCCTCGTCGTCTACAAGCGGCCGGCGCCTGGTCACCAGTACGTGATCGGCTTCGACATCGCCGAGGGCATCGACGCGCTCGAATCGGGCGGCGATCCGGACTACTCGGTTGGCTGCGTGCTCGACCAGGTGAGCGGCGAACAGGTCGCCAAGCTGCGCGGGCGCATCGAGCCCGGCCCGTTCGCCGACTACGCCGACGTGCTCGCCCGCTGGTATAACTGGGCCTACCTGGTGCCCGAGGCGAACGGCCCCGGCATCGCGTTCCTGGAGGGCCTGATCCGCAACAACTACCCGCCCTCGCTGATCTACCACCGGCGCCCGCAGCCCGACGAGCAGTTTTCGGACGGCAACCACACGCTGCTTTCTCACCTCGGCTGGAAGACGAGCGCCGTTACGCGCGTGCAGTTGATCGCCAAGCACGACACCAACATCCGGCAATTCGCCCTGCATATCGTCGATCCCGGCACGCTTGGCGAACACCTATGGTTCGTCGTCAAGCCGAACGGCAAGGCCGAGGCGAAGGACGAGACGCACGATGACGAGGTAATTGCGTGCGCGCTCGCCGGCGTGGGCCTGGAGACGGCGCCCCCGGATCGCTCGCTCGCCGGCGTGCGCAAGCTGGCGCCTCCCGGCGCCTCCACGGGCGGCACGGTCAAACGATACGGCAAGAGGCAAGCCCCGGCCGACCGTGGCGTGCTGGTGAGGTTTTAGCCCGTGAAAATCTGGCGTGATCCCCCCAAACCGAAAGCGCCCCGAATCCTCACCTGTCCCCACTGCGGCATCCAGTTCGCCGCCCACTGGAGTCAAAGAACGTGCCGCATCCTGGCGTGCCTCGACGCGCGCGCGCTCCACAACCGGCAGCACACTCAGGTCGTGCGCTGGTATCTGAACCTGCAAGCCATCGAGAACCAGTTGTACGGCCCGCGCTCTCTCCTGCGGTCGCCCCTCGGCGCCGCCAACTGGGACGTACGCCGCTTCGGTCGATGCAAAATCCCGTAGCCGTCGATTGACGGGCGTGAAACGCACCGTCAACAACGAACAACGCGCCGCCATCATCGAAGAACTGGGCAACCTGCACGGTGAGCTGAGTGCGACCGCCGATAAGGCGAAGCGCCTGGCCGAGCTGAAAAAGCTGGTGCAGACCTGGCCGAAGGCCGATAAAGTCCCCGGAGGCAGCGCCAAGATTTACGAGGGCGCGAAGTACCGCCTCGTCTTGGGCGCCGCAGAAAAGAAGCGCGAAATCACCGATATGGTGGGCCTGTTCCGGACCCTCGGAAGGGCCGCATTCGTCGCCTCGTGCTCGTTCGGCCTGGGCGTGCTCGACAAGTTCGCCGAGAAGCAACCGGAACTGAGCCTCGACAAGTACGTGACCACCGATCCGCACGGCGGCAGCCGCGGTGTCGAGGTTGTCGCAAAATGATCGACCCCGCCGAAATCCGCCGCGCCGATGCGGCACAACTGAAGCTCTCCCCGCGTGAAATGGAACGGCTCGCCCTGCGCATTGAGGACGACTACCGCGCCGCCATCGCGGAGCATGACGCGCGGATCAGGCGGTTTCAAAGCTATTACCGCCGCTGGCGCAGCCTGGCCGAACAGGCGCCTGCAGGCGAAGACCAGAACCCCGATTTCCAAGTGCCGCTCACGCAGTGGCAGCTATCGAGCAAATGGGCGAAGGAACACGCCGCCCTGTTCGGTGCCGATCACGACATTCAGGCGTCGCCGATAGGCCCGCACGACCAATCCATCGCGCGCAAAGTTTCGTTGTTCATGACCTGGGCTGCGTTCAAACACATCAAGATCCAGAACCCGGCCGCGGTGTTCGACTTCCGCAAGATCCTTTTCGGGCGCGCGCACGCTTACAGCCCGTGGAAGCGCGAGAGCTACGACGTGCCCACCATCGACGGCGGCTATGCCGAGCAAGTCGTCTACGAAGGGCCTTCTTTCGAGCCCCTCTGGCCCGACGATCTGATCGTGCCGGCCGAAGAAGTGGACTCGCTGCACCAGTTCACGTTTCTCATTCGCAAGCTGCGAGTCACGCCGCAAGCGCTCCTCGACGGCGAAGAAGACGGCATCTACCAGGGCATCGAGCGCGACTGGGAGGAGATACTCAACGCGGCCGGCGACAAGGTTCAGCGCAGCGCCGAGAGCGACGTGATCCGCGCCGAAAAAGACCGCGCCGAGGGCGTGGCCTACGAAGGGTCGCAATCGACCGGCGACGTGATGATCGCGCTCGAATGGTACGGCCGCTGGAGAATGCTCAAGGGCAAAGGCGACGCCGCGGTGAACGACGTACGGCGCCGCGAGCGGCGCGAAACCGAGTTAGTCGTCAGATACATTCCCGCGCTCAACAAAGTGGTGGGCGTGCAGCGCCTCGACGAGATGTACCCGCGCGCGCGCAACCGGCGCCCGTTCGTCGAATCGAGCCTGGTGAAGGATGGCTCTTACTGGTGCCCCGGCTTCGGCGAAATGTTGGAGCGCATGGAATCGGAGTTGACCAACAACCACAACCTCGGCACGAAGGCCGGCCAGTTCAGCGTGGGGCCGGTGATCTTCTACCGTCCAGGGACGGGCTTCGAGCCCGATAACTTCACGTACGAGCCGTGCCAAACCGTCGCTTGCGACGATCCGAGCGGCATCAAGGTCGTCGAACTGAAAGCGGACCTCACCTACACCCAGTTGAAGGAGCAGGCGATTCTGGGCTACGCCGAGCGCGCCACGGGCATTACGGATATGGCGATGGGGCGCGCCATCGACCGGCCGAACGCGCCGCGCACCGCGCGGCAGACGATGGCTCTCCTGGGCGAGGGCGACGTGCGCGCCGAGCTGGAGATGCAGGCGCTTCGCGAGGACTGGGGCGAGATCCTCACGCATTTCTGGGAGCTGTACCAGCAGTACGCGCCCGAGAAGCTGTTTTTTCGCGTGACGGAAGACGACGCGAACGGCCTGTTTGACGTGCGCAAGGGGCAGGCGTACATGACGCCTGACGAACTGGGCGGGCAATACGATTTCGATCTCAAGTTCGCCACTTCGGCCGAATCGCGCGAGACGAAGAAGCAGAACGACCTGGCGCTCTATCAGCTCGACCTGCAAAACCCGCTGATCGTGCAGAACCCGCGCGCGCTCTGGTGCCTGCTCAACCGCGTGCACAAGGCATTCGGCGACGACCGCTTCATCGACCTGGTGCCCGAGCCTCCGGATCTCGGCCTGCCGAAGAACCCGAAGGAAGAATGGGCGATGGCCTTGCAGGGCGAGGACGTGCCGGTGAATCCGCTGGATAACGACCAGCTTCACCTGCTCGATCACAACCGCCGCATCCAGGAAGCGCGCGACGACGAGAACCGCGACGAAGACGCTTACCGGACGATGGTGTTGCACGCGATGGCGCACGTCCAGCAGATGCAGCAAAAGATGCTCATGCAGCAGATGATGATGAGCCTCGCGAACGACATCAAAGCCGGAACCGGAGGGCTCACCATGAACGCCGGCCCGGTGGACATGGCGCAACTGCACGAGCACATCGGGCAGATGCTCGACCCGAGCGCCGTTCCCGGCGCCGCGCAACCCGGCGCCGGCAAACCCAAACCACAACCGAGGGCCGCATGACGCAGCCGAAACTGACGCCGTCCGAGATCCGCAACGCGGATATGTCCGAGCTGGTCGCCTCCACGCTCGACACCCTGCAGCAACGCCGGCCTGCACATCCGGCGCTATCGCCCGATCAACGCCCGCGACGACATCATCGAGCTTCCCGGCTGTGCGTACGATGGCACCATCCGGGGCCTTGAGATCCTGCGGGACATGCTGCGGTGAACCAGCTACGGCCGCGCCACGACGCCGACGCGATGGACCTCGAACAACTGCTCGCCACCGTGGAGAGTCCCGGCTTCGCGCGCATCGTGGCGCGGATCCGCGACGCGGCCGACAGCCAGCTCCGCAAGCTGGCAGGCACCGCCACCTGGGACGAGACGCGCCACGCGCAGGGCGTCTACGAGGGGCTGAACATCGCCCTCGCGACACCCAAGCAGCTCGCCGAGGAGATCCGCCGCAAACTGAAGGCCCGCGCGCAACCTGCCGAATAACGGGCGTGCAGGTAATCCGAGTCCGGTGCCGGCGTTGCGGGAAATTCCGCGATCCGCGCGAGTTCGTCCACGGTCACACCCTCGGCTATTGCTGGTTCTGCTACGAGTGGCACGCCATCGCCCTCGATGCGTTCGCCGGCAATCCGCCCAAGGGCTGCCAGGACTGCGGGCGCACGTACGCCGAACTGGAGGCTCTCGGCACCTTGTCGATGGACGGGCGCGGAGATGTCCGATTCGCCTTCCACGTGAAGGACGGCATCTACCAGGTTCTCGGCGTGGCGTGCGGTTGCTCCGGCGCTTACGAACGGAAGCGCCTGGACCTGTACGGCGATACGCCGTACGGCCGCGAGCACCAGCTTGACCGGGCGAAATGAGGACGCCAGCAGACCACATGGACGAAGAAGACGTTTTAGAAGTAGACGGCCAACCCGAAGACGAACAGCAGCCGCAGGAGCCCGTCGAGGAACAACCTGCAAAGAAGGTCGCGGCGGCAGCCGACGACGGCCTGCTCAAAGAGATGCGGCGCACGCTCAAAGAGCAGCGCTCCGCGCTCCGCGAAGCCAACGAGGCCGCGAAGTTCTGGATGACGAAGGCGCAGGGCGGCGGCAAAGAGGAAAAGCCCGGCCGAGGAAGCAGAACCGCAGCTCTCGGTTGACCTGGTCGAAGCCATCACGAACGGCGACGCCAAGGCCGTGCAACAGGCCCTCCGCGAAATGGGCGTGGCTTTCCAGGGCGACGTGAAGAACACCGTCGCGCAGGCGCGCAGCGCGAGCGACACGGACGCGCAGCTCCTCAAGCAGTACCCGGATCTGGCAGACGACAAGAGCGAGTTTTTCCAGGTAACGGCCGAAATCTATAACGATCTCGCCCGCGATCCGCACATGAAGAAATCGCCGCGTCTCTCGGCCCTCGCCGCGGAACTGGCCGACAAGCGCCTGAACGGCGCCGAGCCGGTACGCCGTTCGCGGCGCGCCGTCGAGCCCGAAGACGACGACGACGACGATCTCGATCCGGAAGAACAACGCATCAGCCGCGTACGGCGCCAGGCGTCGAGCAGCGGCCGGCGATCCACGCGCAGCGCCGACAGCGGCGGCGAGGAACTGGACGCGATGCAGAAGACCATCGTGGCGAAGCTCCGCGCGGCCGGCGCGGATATTACCGAGGACGGTTACCGCAAGCGCGCCCAGGCAGGCGTGCGCATGAGCGGCATTCCGACCAGACGGAGGGCCGCGTAAATGGCGCGCAAACAGTTCGTACCAAAAGCAAAATCCTTGACGACGGGCAACGCCCAGACGGAAGCCGAGGCAACCATCGCCGAAGCCGAAGCGCTGGAGCAAAAGGAAGTGCTGACCCTCAACGGGCAGCCGATCCCGCCCGAGTTCGCCCACGTGGTGAACTACTCGATGACGGACCAGGGCATCGCCGAGGCGGCTCAACGCGCCGCCAGCAAGCCGAAGCCTTCAGGGGTCCGCGTGACCGGCGACGCATGGGACAAAAGCCTCCTGCGCAAAGCCGAAGCCCAAGTGTGGGATTCTTTCGACCCTCTCCGTGAGGCAGTGAACGAGGTTCGCGAACCGGGAATGACCTACCGATTCCTGAGCGACCTGGTGCACAAACGCCGCGGCCGACGTGGTTGGGAGCCCGTATTGGGGAAAGACGGCAAGCCCGTCACAGTCGCCGGAATGACTCTCGGCAAGATGCCGATTGACGTTGCCGAGCGGCGGAACGCGCACTATCAAGCGATTGATACAGAGCGCGTGCAGGACGCAGCGGAAAAATTCAGCGAGGACCAAAACCGCGCGATCAGAGACGCAGGCGTGAAGGGCATAGCGCCCCTCCGCACGGGCGAGACTCTGCGCGACAACTTCCAGCACCCCGGCATGGAGTCGATGGTGGGTGTCCACGCAACCCGCGGCGAAATTGGGGAAGCACCGGGCGAGTAGTCCCGCACCCGCGCGCTGAAGCACTACCGGGCAATTCAAACAGGACAAGTGTGCCCAATGGCGAACGTAGATTTTCCGCACGGTATCCGCCCCCTCGGTATCTCGCTGAGCGGCGGCCCCGGCACCATCGAACAGTTTTCCAAAGTCGTGGGCTACGGCACCGCGATTTTCGTGCATGACGCAATCAACCGCGTCGCAGACGGCTCCATCGAAGCATCGGCGACCCCCGGCACGACGCTGTACAGCGGCGTGGCTCTCGATTACGGCAAGGCATCCACGGCAACCGATCACCTCTGCATCACCAACGCCGACGCGCTTTTCGAGGCGCAGGGCGACGGCAGCGGTCTATCGACGCCGCCGATGCAGGCCTCAACGCCAACCTCGTGCTGACGGCCGGCAACACAGCGACGAAGGTGTCCAAGCACCAGATCAAAGAGGACACCAAAGCCGTAACCGCAACCCTCGACGTGAAGATCCTCGCTCTGCTTTCCGTCCCCGGCAACGCCTGGGGCGCGAACGCACGCGTCGAGCTGGTCTTCAACAAGCATCGGATGGCGCCCGGAGTCGCCGGAATCTAACCGCGGAGAACAACGATGATCGTAAGAACAAAGTACCCTGATCTCTTCCTCGCGGGAATGCTGCCGGCTCTCGATGAGCTGATCTTCAATCGGTTCGACCGGCTGCCCCCGCAGTACACCAAGATTTTCCGCGTCATGAACAGCACGCGGTCGATCGAGCAGACCTCGGAAATCGCCGGCCTCGGCAACTTCCAGGTAGTGCCGGAAGGCGGAAGCGTCCGTTACGACGAATCCGTGCCCGGTTTCAACAAGACGTTTCTGCACTTGCAGTACGCCCTCGGCTTCAAGATGACCCGCATCATGATCGACGACGACCGATGGGGCATCATCAACAAGCTCGCCGGCGACCTCGGCCGCTCCAGCAAGGAAACCATCGAGCTGAACGCCGCCAGCGTGCTCAACAACGGCTTTAGCGCCCTCGGCCCCGATGGCAAGGCGCTTTTCGCCAGCGATCACCCGATGGTGAAGTCGGGCGGAACTCAGACCAATGTTCTGAGCGTCCCCGCCGATCTCGCCATCGCCTCGCTCGAACTCGCGTTGACCGATTTCCGGCGCATGAAAGACCCGGCCGGAAAGCGGATCCGCGTCAAGCCCGAGCTGCTCGTTGTGGCGCCCGAGAACGAATTCAACATGGCGGAAATTCTCACCGCCACGATGCGTTCGGACACCGACAAGCACACGCCCAACGCCTTCAAATCGCGGTACGGATACGGCCCCTTCAGCGAAGGGTTCGTGTACGACTACCTGACCGATCCGGACGCGTGGTTTATCCGGACGGCGCTCGAAGACTGCGAAACGCGGTTTTACTGGCGCGAAAAGCCGACCACCACGCACGACGTGGATTTCGATTCGCGCAGCGTGAAAACGGCGATGTGGTATCGCATGAGCCTCGGCTTCTCCAGCTTTTACGGCTGGTACGGAACGCCGGGCGCCGCGTAGAGCCTTTGCCCGTCGCGCCTCATTAGCAGCGGGCAACGAAGCGCGGGGCGTCCGCTTCCTCCCGGACGCCTCGCGCGAGGACCTCCACCATGAAAAGACCGTTTCGCTTCTCTCTTGCCTCGGCACTCACGAAGGCCGCGAGCTTCGCGCCGGCTGCCGTCAACCTGAGCCTGACGCGCTACGACGCGCTGGCGATCACTTTGCAGATCACCGCGGCCGAGCGCGACTCGGCCAACGAAACGTACGACGTGTACGTGATTATGGGCGACGGCCTGAGCGAGTGGGATATCGCCCACTTCCCGCAGATCGCGACGACCGGCGCCAAGACCTTCACCGCGCGCGTGCTGGCCGATCCGAACCTCCCGGCCAACGTCACCACCGCCGCGCCTGGCGTGGCTGCCAACGATGCGGCCATTCTGGCGACGGTTGCGGGCGGAACCAACGCGCCCAAATCGCTCGCGGCCGGCCTGGTGCGGCACGGGCCTTTCGGTAACTACATCCGGCACGAGCTGGTGGTTGCGGGAACCGTCGTCACCGGCATCAGCTACAGCCTCGCCGTGCAGGCGAGTTAGGGGAACAACATGGCTTTCGCTCTTACCAACGTCGCCGCCAACGCTGCCGCCGACGCCATCGCGCCGCTGCTGAACAATGGCTATTTGCGGATCTACAGCGGCGTGCAGCCTGCCACCGCCGACACGGCGCTCTCGGGCAACACGCTGCTTGCCGAGCTGCGCTTCGGCGCGACCGCGTTCGGCGCCGCCGCCGCAGGCGTGGCCACCGCCAACGCGATCACGGCCGACGCTTCGGCCGACGCGAGCGGTACCGCCACTTTCGCCCGCTTGTTCAAGTCGGACGGAACCACTGCCGTGCTCGATTGCACGGTGGGAACGGGCGGAACCGATATCGTGCTCAACTCGGCCGCGATCTCGGCCGGCGCGACCGTCTCGATTTCCGCGCTCACCTTCACCGAACAGAAGACGTAGGCGCCATGAAAAACGACCTGACGCTGTACGAAGCGGCAGCGCCGAAGATGCTGCCCGGCGACCTGATCGTTTTTTTCGGTCGCGGCATTATCTCCTGGCTGGTGCAATTGTTTGCGAGCGGACCCTCCCATGTGGGAGTGGTCCGCCACCCCGTCACGCCCGCGGGCGATGTGCAGCTCGTCGAAAGCACCATCGAAGAACGAGTAAACCTCGATTGCCTCTGCGACGCCTGTCTGAAGCGTAACAACACGCCGCCGATGCCGCCGCGCAATGGCGTCCAGACCACGCCCTTGCACCGGCGCGTCGCCAACTACCAGGGCTCGATTCTTTGGCTGCCGCTCTCCGACGAGGCGCGCCTGCGCATCCACTGGTTCCAGTTTTACAAGGCCCTCGGCGAGTCTGATGGTCGCGTCAAATACGGCGTCGATGATCTGTTCGAGTTTCTGGCGAGACAGATCCCGATCCTCGGGCCGCGCGTGGCGCAGAACGCGCACGACGATGAAATGGTTTGCAGCGCCTTCGCCTGCTGGCTCTACGAGCGCGCGAACGTGCTGCACAACATCAACTGGTCCGAAGTGACCCCGCAGGACCTCTGCGAAATGAAGCTGTTTCGCGACGCGGTGCCGATCCTCGGCGCGCCGCCGCGCATCCGGCGATTCAATACACTGGCCTAACTTATGTCCGAATCAGTGAACGTCCAGATCATTTTCACGCGCGTGCACGAGACGCACGGCACCTATCGCGATGCGCTGTACCTGCCGAAGGAAGTGTGGGACTTACTGTTGCCGGCCGAAGTCACGGCCATCGAGGACGACCGTTTCGCGGCCTGGGTGGAACGCATCGAAAACCCGCCAGCGGCGCCGCCTGCAACGCCCGTCAGGGTCTTCACAAAATTCGGCTTTCGCTCGCTGCTCACGCTCGACGAGTTGATCGCCATCGACAACTACGACATCACGCTCCCCGCCGAGGCCGTCGAAGCCAAGATGGCGATGCGCACGATTATGCTCAACTTCTCCGTGGCCGACGAAATCGACCTGGACGACGCCGCGACCGCGACCGGCTTGTACGCGATCGAATCGTTCGGCCTGCTCGCCGAAGGGCGCGCCGCCGAAATCCTCGCCACCGGAGCGTAATCCGTGGCGGATATCTACCTCAGCGACTCAGGCGGAACGCGCAACTGGACCGACACGGCAACGTGGGCAGGCGGGGTGGTGCCCGGCTCGACGGACGTCGTGCACCTTGACTCAACGTCTGCCGCGCTCGTCATCAATACCGACGTGGCTTGTGCGTCGTTCGAGGCCGTGTCCTACTACGGCACGATCTCCGGCGCCGGCTCCCTCACGGTGGGCAACTACGGCGACCTCGGGCATGTGCAGTTCAGCGGCGCCTACGTCACCTGGACGGGCACGCTGCACCTCGGAGTCACCGGCGCGACCGTGTATGTCTCCGCGGGTGTGGCGCTGAATGCAGTCACCGTGGACGGCGGCACCGTGTATCTGAGCGGGGCGCTAAACTGCGGCGCGCTCACCTTCAACGGGGGCGTGTTCGGCATGGATGGCTCCTCCAATAATGCCGGTTATACACACGTCATCGGCTCGTTCGCCAGCGCGACGAGCAACTCCCGCGCCCTTTACCTCGGCATGGCGACCATCACCGTCACGGGTGGAGGCACGTCCTGGTCAGTGAGCAACGTCACCGGGCTGACTGTGGACGGCGGCACGTCGAGCCTGATCCTGCCGGTTTGCTCGTACTTCCTCGGTGGCTCGCTGATCGATTACTATTCGGTCAAAATGTCCGCTGTGACCTGTACGATGGGCGGCGGCAGGCCCAGAGGTCTGGTCTGGTTCGATGGGGGCGGCACCGTCTCCTTGGGCTCCTCTACGGCAATCGTCGGGGATCTCACGGTAACTGGCGGCACCAATCTGGTGCTTGCCGGAAACATGGTGGTTGCCGCTATGACCTTGACCGGCACAGCGACCAATCGCGTACTCATATACTCCAACGTGTTGGGAACGCGGCGAACCGTCACGGCCACCACGCTCGTCGCGTCGTATGCGGACTTCCGCGATATCGCGGGATCGGGCGCGGCGCACTGGAACCTGGCCGCGATCACCGGCCTCAGCGGCGATTGCGGCGGCAACACGGGCATCACGTTCACACCTTCGGCGACGCAGACCTGGCAGGGGACCAGCGGCGGGAACTGGTCGAACGCGAGTAAGTGGTCGAGTCGCATCCCACTCCCACAGGACGATGTGATCGTCGCCTCGGCCTTCACCACCGGCCAGACGATCACGGTCGATGTGTTGCGTTCCGGCCGGAATATTGATTTTTCGGGCGCGAACTGGTCGGGGACGCCACTTACCTGGACTCACTGCGACGGGTACACCCTCTACGGTTCGGTGACGCTCGTCGCGGGCATGGCCAACGGCGAGGGGAACGGGACCACCTACCTGGAGGGCCGCGGATCGCACACGATCCGTACGTGCGGGGTGGTGTGGTACGCGGGCATCACCATCAATGCGTACGGCGGCACGTACACGCAGGAGGACGCGGCGTCTTACCTGCACTCGTTGGTGCTCGTGGCCGGAACCTACGATGCCAACGATTTTGCGTGCAGCGTCTATCCGGGCTTTGCCTCGACCTCGACCAGCGTGCGAACCCTCCGCATGGGCGCGGGCACCTGGAGCCTCTGGTGGGTGGGTTCGGTCTGGGCGATTGCCAACACCGCCAATCTCACGCTGCTTGCCGAAACCAGCACCATCGAGATTTCGAGCACCTGGGTCGATTATGAAAAGACTTTTGCGGGCGGCGGCCAGACGTACCACCGTCTGCGCGTGAGTGGCGATTGGGTCACCATCAGCGGCAGCAATACCTTCGCCGCGCTCGATATCTGGACGGGCGGCGGCACGAAGGGTCTGAAAATCACCTCGGCCACCACGCAAACGGTCGGGGCAGATCAGCAGCAATGGCAGCGCGGGCGCCCTCGCCCAGGTCGGCTCCACGTCCGGAACCGTGACGCTGCGCAAGGACTCTGGCGCGGATATCGGCGCGGACTATCTGGCGCTAACCAATACGTCAATTTCGCCTCGACGGGCGGGGTGAAATGCCTACCTCGGCTCGCACTCGACGGCTGTTGGCTCGACGGGCTGGACGGCGGGCGACCTGCCCGGAGCGGATACCACCGGCACCGCGGCAGTCACGGCACGAGCGGGCATCGCCGCGAGCGGCGGGATCTTGTTCGCCGGCACGGGCGCGCCGAAAGCGCGCTCCTCGATTGCGGGCACAGGCACCCATGTCGCGCCCGTCGCCGGCACCGGCGCCGTCACGGCTCGCTCTGCCGCATCCGGCGCCGCCGTCCTGGCCTTTGTGGCCGCACAGAACCTGATTCCGGCCTCGGAAGCGTTCGACGCGGGATGGACGCTGCGCACCGCCGCGGTCACGCCCAACGCTACGGCCGGCCCGTTCGGCGGCACGCTCGCCGCGAAGATACAGGACACGAGCGCAACCACTGGCTACTACGCGGGTGTCAATCGCACGCCACCGGCCGGCACCGGCGCCGACTACTGCTTCTCGATCTACCTTAAAGCGGCCGGGCGGCGGTGGGTTTTCCTGGACGCGGTTTCCGGCACGGATCACGTCGCATGGTTCGATCTGCAAGGCGGGGTTCTCGGCTCCGTCAACGGCGGCGTTACCGCCGCGATGACGCCGGTCGGCGATGGCTGGTATCGCTGTTCGATCAGTCACGGCAGCGTGCCCACGCTCCTGTACGTGTCGATCTGTGCCGCCAACGGCGGCAACGGGATCGTCACAGACGGATCGAGCGGCGTTTACGCCTGGGGCGCACAGGTCAACCGCGGCACAACGCCCGACACGTACGCCAAAACGAGCGGCACGGCGATCTCATCCGGCGTCTTCGCGCGGGCTCGCAGCCAGGGCACCGGCGCGGAGGCGTTCAGCGGTACGGCCTCCCTGCACGGGCGCGCCGCCCTCGCCGCTGCGGGCACCCAGGCCACGGGCAACACGGGGACGGGCGCGATCTACGCGCGGGCACAGATTACCGCCACCGGCGCGGAGGCGTTCAGCGGTACGGCCGCAATCCACGCCCGGGCCTCCCTGAGCGGGAACGGCGATGGCACCTCCACCGCGACCGGCACCCTGACGGCACGGGCGCGCCTGGCGGCAGCGGGTACGCTGCATTTTGCGGGCGCCGGCACCCTCACCGCCCGCAGTTCCGCGACGGCTGCCGGCGTCCAGGCGTTCAGCGGTACGGCCGCGATCCTGGCCGCGGCCACGGTAGCCGCGGCGGCCACTCTCGAGTATTTGGGCGCCGGCACCCTCACCGCCCGCAGCGAGGTCTCCGGAATGGAGGACCTGCCGAAGCTCCTGCACCGCCTGTTCCGCGACGGCGCTACCGGCACCCCCCGCCTGCTGCGTCCCACCGCGACGGGAAAACCGCGTCTCTATGGCGATTGACGGGCGTGACCTACGGACAGATCCGCTCTCGCGTCGCCGCTGAATGCCCCTCGGTAAGCCTCGCCCTGATCGACGGCTATCTCCTCGACCGCTATACCTCGATCCTCGACCGGCTCCAATGGCTGCGGCAGGAATCGACATTCATTGTCCGCACCCCTGCCCCGTACGACGTGGGAACGCTGGCCGTCACGGCGGGTTCCGCCACCGTCACGGTAACCGGAGGCACCTTTAGCGCCGACATGACCGGGCGCGCGATCCGCGTCTCGAACCGCGCCGAATTCTACGAATTCCGGCAGACAGCTCCAGGCGCCGGCGCCCTCGACCGGCCCTATGAAGGCGAAACCGAGGGCGCCGCCTCCTACACCATCTTTCAGACGGTTTACCCGCTGCCGGCGACGGTACGCATCGTGAAACGCGTCTTGGGGCCTTATGGCGCCCTCGACCCGCGCACCGGCGCGCAGCTCGACGCCACCACCGGCGACGCCGTGACGGGCGCCCCGCTGCTCTACGCGCCCTACATGGACGACGGCAGCGATCCGCCGCAGATGCAGCTCCGCGTTTGGCCGGCTCCGGACACGGAGTACACCCTCACCGCCGTCTGCACCGTCGAGGCTCCGACTCTCGCCGGCACCTCCACCGCCCTGCTCCCGTGGATGCGGCCGTCCTGCCTGGTGGCGGGCGCGCTCGCCGACGCCTGCGAGAAGCTGCGCGACTTCGACCGCGCCGACCGCCAAGAGCTGAAGTACGAGAAGTATCTCGCCGACATGATCCGCACCGACTCGGCCAACCGCCCGAACCGGCCGCTGAGACTCGCCCGCTGGATCGGGCGGCGGCCATGAACACCGGCGAGATGCTCGCCCGCGGCTTCAAGCGCCTCGACCAGGACCCGGCCGCGCCCGCGTACTTCACACGCCCGGAGCTGCTCGCCGCGCTCAACGAGGGCCAACGTCTATTTGCCTTCCTGACTCTCTGCCTCGAAGCCACCTCGCCGCTTGCGCTCGAACCTGGAACCGCCTTCTACCGCCCGCGGGCGACGTGGAGCGATTACCTGCTCACCCTGCGCGTGGCTACCGCTGGCGGGCGCGTGGCGCCGGCGACCATCCTCGAACTCGACGCCCTCGATTCGGCATGGCGCACGTGCGCCGACGCGCCGAGTCACTACGCGGCCCTCGGCTGCAACCTCCTGGCCATCCGAGGTACGCAAGGAGCGTGCAATTTCACGCGTGCACGCTTACCTCTCGCCCTGGCTGCCGATTTGGACGTGCCCGAAATCCCGACAGCCTGCCATTCGGTGTTGGTCGATTTCGTTGTGATGCGCGTGCGCATGAAGCAGGGCGGGCAGGAATTCGGCAAGATGCTTCCCTACTTCGGCCGCTTCCTCGACGCCGTGCGCCAAGTCGCCGGCTACACGCGCAACCGCGCCCGCGCCGAGGGGTACGACCGGCTGCCGCTCGAACTCAAGCCGGCCGAGATCGCTGCGCTCCTGAAGGCTCCGAAATGATCGACCCTACCGCCCTCCTGACCGGCTTACTGCCGACACTGAACGCGAGCAGCTTCGCGGACCTGGTTTTCTGGACCGAAGCCGACCTCACCGAATGGCTGGATGAGTGCGCCAAGCGCCTCGCCCGCACGGCGGGTATCTGGGTGGAGCGTTCCACCTCGTTCACCGCTCCGGGCGTTTCGACCTACATCCTGCCCTCGGGTCACCTCTCGGTGATCCACGTCTCGGTTGCGGGCGTGATGCTGGCGCCCTCGACGCACGCCGAGCTGGTCGCGCTCTCCGATAGCTGGCAGACGGACACGGGCGCGCCGGAACGCTGGATACCGGACGCGCAGGGCCTCGAAACGATCATGCTTCACCCGCAGCCGCAGGACCTCGCGGTGCTCGAACTGATCGAACACACCGCCCCGGATGGCAGCGCCATCGAGGCGCCGGCCGTCGTCGCCGACTGCCTCGCGCTGCGCGTGCTGGCGGAAGCGCGGCGCAAAGAGGGCGACGGCGCCCTGCCCGAGATCGCCGCCGCGGCCGAGGCGCAGGCCTCGCTGTACGAGCAGGCGTTTCGCGCCTATTACGGGGAGGTTTTCTAAGTGGCTTACGAACGCCAAACCGACACGGTCCTCACGGGCGGATTGAACCTGCTGCCGCTCTCGGCGAACGTCCCGGACGAAGACGCGATCGCACTCTCGAATTTCCGGTGCGACACGGTGGGCTCGCTGCGGTCCCGCCACGATCAGGCGCTTTACCGCGCCCTCGGCGGGTACGTCCACACCCTGCACACCCGCCTCGGCGCTGCCACGGTGCGCTACGTGGGTTCGGGCGGGTCGCTCTACCGCGATGGCGCGGCCCTGACCGGCTCGCTCGACGGCGCGCCGGTGGGCCTCGCCAACATGTACGGCTACACGTGGGTCATGAACCGGAACTCGTGCGGCCGGGACAACGGCACCGCTTACGGCCCTTGGGCGCCGGTTGCACCTATCGCGGCGCCGGCCCTCCTCGGCGTGGCGGGCGGGCAGCTCGCCATCGACAGCGAACTGACGTATTTCGTCACGGGCGTGGATGCCATCGGGGAGGAAACCAACCCTTCGCCTGCCGCCACGATCACGCCCAACAACCCAAACCAGAACGTGCAGGTAACGCGGCCGGCGTTCGCAGACGGCTCTATCGTGACCTGGAACGTCTATCGCGGCGGCGGCGAGCTGCCCGACGTGTACCGGGTCAACGCCGATCCGCTGCCTCTCGCGCAGACGACCTTTCTCGATTCCGGCGAACCCTCGGACGGTTACGACGACGAGGGTTTAGTGAAACTCGGCCTGGTGATGCAGACGGATAACGACGCGCCCCCGCTGGCGCGCGGACTGGCCGGCCCCTATTTCGACCGACTGCTCGCCTGGAACAGCACCGCTCACTCGAACTGGTTGTACTGGTCCAAGCAGGCGAAGCCCTACGCCTGGCCTGGCTCCGCGCTCTCGGAGGGCAACCACACGCCGGTAGGCGAGCAGGGCGAAGAAATCGTGACGGTGATGCTGCACTCGCGGCACGCCCGCATCTACAAGGCAAAAACCATCTGGCGCATGACCGGCGATCCGGACGATGACAACTCGACGATGGAGCTGGCGAACCCCGAGGTTGGCCTGATCGGCGAGAACGCCATCGACAGTTCGGGCGAGATCGACTACTTTCAAGCGGCCGAGGGCATCTATGCCTACAACGGCTACACGGCCGTCCGGATCTCGCCCAAGCTCGATCCGCTGTTCCGCGGCGATCCGCTGCCCGAGGGCGCGGTCCCGAACCGGCCGATGGAACTGAGCCTCGCGGTGCGGAAAAAGAACGTCCTGCGCGTCATCAACGGGCGCGTCTACTTCTCCTATGCGCAATCCGGCGACACCGTGCCGAGCTGCACCCTCGTGTACGATATCGCCACCAAACGATGGGCCTCGGATGATCGCGGCTTCACCGCGTTGCAGTACGAGGGGCAGGGGTACAGCTTCTTCGGCGCGGCCAACGGCAACGTGTATTCGCTCGAACAGCCCGTGCAGACCACCCCCATCGCGCTCGTCTACAAGAGCGCGTATCGCGACCAACAGCACCGCGACCGGCAAAAGACCTACAGCGATGTCGTCGTGGAGTACTCCGTCTCCACGGGCGCGACTGCCTCACTGCTGGTGCGCGCGTACTTCAACGATTCCGTCCAGGTCCTCGACGTGGGCAGCGCCGTCGTCGCCGAAGCCGTTCCGCCCGTGAGCGGGCGCCGGCGCGACGTGTTCAAGATCGGCACGGCCGGGCAGATGGCGCGGAGCTGCGCCATCGGCATTCAGGGGACTGTGGCCGCGGCCGTCACGATCTATTCGATTGAGCTGCACTACTACCTCGAACCGCGCGACGCGCAGATGTTCGATTCGGACGAAACCAACCTCGGCACCCATGACGTGAAGCGGTGCGACCTGGTCGAACTCGATATCGACTCGACCGCGGCCGTCGATTGGGTGTTCCAGACGGATCTACCCGGAGGCGCCATGACCACTCGCATGAGTGGCACCCTGGCCGCGACCAACGGGCGCCGCACGCTCCTTGTGCCGCTCGCCAATCTGCCCGAGGGCCGGCTCGTGCGCCTGCTCCTGACCACTAGCGGCACGTTCCGCCTGGCCAAAGCGGCGATTCGCTTCGGCACCATCGGAATTTTCCTAGACGGGGCGAACGCCGAGACGCATTCCACGCTGGAGTTGAGCTGACGGCGAGGCGATCAACGGGGCGGAATGCCCCTCGAACGCGTTAAACAATTCAAAGACCTGGTCGTCGATTACGAAGCCACTGGCGGCACTTGCACGTGCGACATCTTCACCGACATGCCGGGCGGCGTTATGACCGCTGTACCGCGCAAAACGGCTGTGCTCGCGATCACCACCGGCCGGAAGGCGCTACCGATTCCGCTCGACGGGATCGAAGGCCAACTCATCAAGGTACGTGGACGCCGGCCAATAACTGCGTCATGCGGCTCTATGCCGCGACCCTGCGCCTGCGTGCCATCGGCGTGTATCTCGATGGCAGCCTGGGCGAAATCTGGGAGACGCAAGAGCAGGGATTCGGGGTTTAGCCGTGGGCGCGGAGAGAATCAAACTCTACCGCCTCCTGGTGCTCGACATCGACCTCGCGGCGCCCGCGGCCTTCACCTTTTCAAGCGAGCTGTTCAGCCACACCGTAACGCTCGCCGCGACGGCCGGGCGGCAGCCCGTCAAGGTGCGGCTGCCGGGGAACGCCAAGGGCCGCTACGCCAAGGTGCGCATCGTCCCCGAGGGCGTGATGCGCTTCTATGCGATGGAGCTATGGGGCAAGCTCGCGGGCGAAGCGGCCGAAACCTCCTGGTTCTGGGCGGCCGGACCCGTCAAACCGACGCCGGAAGACTGGCTCGCGGTGCAGCTTCCGATTCCGCCGACTGGCGACGAGTGGGCGATGGTGCAGCTCCCGATTCCACCGACCGGCGACGAGTGGGCGATGGTGCAGCTTCCGATTCCACCGACCGGCGACGAGTGGGCAAGCACGCCGCTGCCGATTCCGCCGACTGGTGATGAATGGGCGATGGTCCCGCTTCCGGTTCCACCGACCGGCGACGAGTGGGCGATGGTTCAGCTTCCGGTGCCGGGAACCTCCGACGAGTGGGCCAGCGCGCCGCTTGCGGTGCCGCCGACCCGTGACGACTGGGCGATGGTCCCGCTTCCGGTTCCGCCGACTGGTGATGAATGGGCGATGGTCCCGCTTCCGGTTCCGCCGACCGGCGACGAGTGGCGCACGGCGCCGATCCCGATCCCGCCGCCGAGCGAAACGCAGACGTGGGGCAACCTCCCGGTAGACGCATGAGCTTTATCAATCTGCCCACCAACCTCGATCCGAACGACCCGCAGTTTATCCCTGCGCTCAACGATGCGTTGCAGCGGATCTCCGGAGCTGGTGGTGCGACGAATACGGCCGGCGAGACGGGGCCGATCGACGAGCCTACCGACACCACTGTGCCGGTTCCCGATGCCCCCAACGTCACCGCCGCGACTACCGTCGTCGAGTACTTCGACCTCAATAACCTGCCGGCGTGGCGCGTCAAGGGCGCCCTCACCATTCCGGCCACGGACCCGAATATCGGGCACACGAAAATCCTGCACCTCTCGCTGGTCGATCAGGACACCGCCGCAATTATTCCGCTCAAAGTGGAGATCCCGGTTCCGCCTGGCGCCTCCAGCGTCGATTACACCAGCGAGGACTACGCGCACGATCCGGCCGCGCAGCATCGCTACAAGCTGCGTGTGGGCGCGGAGAACGACCTCGGCGCGATCACCGTGCCGTCGTACGATTCGGCCCTGTTCACGGTCCCGGCTGCCGGCGTGGCGACGCTGGCGATTGCCGCCAATCCGATTTCGCTCGACGGCGACAATCGCGGCATAGTAATGACCCTTGCGGTGACCGCCACCACGACGCGCGCGAACCTGACGGCGACGTTCTGGCTCTCGCGCGACAACGGCGTCACGAAGACCTGGCAGCGATGGACGACTCTCGCCAGCTCGCCGGCCGCAGTCACGCTCCCGATTCCCTCGGGCGCGGTGCTGAACGAGGGCTACTATGTCCCGATCACCGCGAACGAGCAGTGGATCCTCTACGCGGCTCCGGGCGCCTATCCCTCGACGGCCGCGGTGCCGGCGTTCGCGCGGGTGAGCAACACGCTCACCGTGACACCCCCGCCTGTGCCAACCACGGGCGGCTTTCTCATCAGTGGCGCCAATTTTACGGCCCTGCCCGGCACGCCGAAACACCTGGAATATTTTGTCGTCGGCGTCGGGCAATATGGCGTACGGTTTGGCACGTTGTCGCTGCAAGCGGCTTTCGCGCTTGCCGAAGTAAAGCCATCCGCTTCTTTCGCCAGCGTGGAAAATACAATGCGGGCGTCTGGACCCCGGACCCTAACGACACCGAGCAGGCGTTCACCGATGTGCAGGCCTCCGGCACAGTCTACGGCGCGGCCTCGATCACCACGCGCATAGGCGATACGGTCACCGTCAAGCTCACCTGGCCTTGGCCGGTGCGTCCCTCGACGCATCCATACCCGGATTACCGGATCTCCGCCGCCGTTATCTCGCGCGCGCAGCAGGCGGGCGAGGAAATTGTGCGGGTGCAAGCCTCGTTTCTGGGGCAGACCTCTCCATCGACCGAGATCGTGATGGATCCCGGCTGGCTGTACGCCTACCTGATTCCGTCGATGGCGAATGCCATTGCTTCGGGCGTGGCGTGGGACGCGTCGATGCTTGGCGCCGGCATGACCCTCGACCCGTTAACGGGCAAGCTGAAGGCGAACCTCGGATCGGGCCTGGAGGACGCGAACGGGCAAACGCGGGTGAAGCCCACCGAGCCCGGCAACGCCTTGCTCAACGGAAATTTCGAGGCGACACCAAACGCGGACGGCACGCCTCCGGACTGGACCAATTCGGGCACCGGCACGGCCCTGGTGGACACGCTCAACAACGGCGTGGCGGTGAGCGGGAAATACTGGTGCAAGCTGGCAGGCGGCGGCACTCCCGGCCCCTACCTGTTTTCGACGCCCCCCATGTCGGCCACCCCCGGCAACTCCTACATGCTCTCGGCGTCGATCCGGAGCGACGGCGCTTCTGCTGGAGCGTGGATCTACTGCATGATCTGGTTCAGCAAAGACGACGTGTGGGGCACCTACAACGGCGGCACGCAGAGCCCACAGTTCCTCACGGTGCTGGCCTCGCAATGCGCGGGCACCTGGCTAAGCAAATGCACATCGCGACATGCCCGGCCGGATACAACCAGATGCGCGTCGCGTTCCAGGTGAACGGGCTCACCGCGGGACAATTCGGCCTCGATTGCGCGCGCGTGGATAATGTCGTCGCGCCGACGCAACTGGACCCCAACAACACGTTTTCTTCGACGGATATCGTCTGGAACGCAACCAGTAAGAAGTTTGAACTCGCGGCCGGCGCGACCGGGCTCGACGCGGGAGATTTTTACACGAGCCAGTTCGCGTGGGATCCAGGTATCTCAAAGATGAAAATCTCGGGCCTCGAAGCCGACCTCATCAAAGTCGGACGGCTCCAGGTAGGCGGCGGCGCTGGGCAGATTTCGCAGCTCAAGATTTTCAACTCAGATGGCAGTGTCCTGATCGGGTACGACGGCGAAACGCTGGGCACCGGCGTCCCCGGCAGTTATTACGGCTCCTGGCGCAAGATCCTCTTTGTGGGCGGCGCCAACCCGACACTTTGGAAATTCTGCGTGGATTCGAGCGGGAACGCCTTCATCAACGATGCCACGTTCAACCTGCAACGCACCGAATCGGGCGGCGCGAACTACATCGCGGCCATCAACAGCGCTTGGATCATTCCGTCGCTGCCGACAATCAGCTTCACCGGCTTCACGGTGTACCGAACCGATGCCACCGCCCACCGCGCCCTGCTCATCAATCGCGGCCTGGTGGTGCAGAATCCCCTCGGCTATACCGTCGCGTCGGTGACCAGCTACAACAGCGACCCCGCAGGCGGGAACAACGGCAGCTTTTACGGCATCATCACGGTGAACGACGCCGCGGGCGCAAATCCCTGCACCATCGACGGCAGCAGCGGGTACATCGGGGCGTCGCGCGGCTTCAAGGTCAACAGCAAAGCCAACGCGGGAAACGTCTGGAATTGGTATCTCGGATTCACGGGAATGATCGGCATTCCGTCCCCCGCTTTTGTTTGGACCTACAACCCCAATCTGTACGGCACCGGCGGCTACGAGGCCACGACGACTGGGGCCTGGGTGTACGTCTACGTGGACGGCGGCCTCATCACAGAGGCTCGCGGCTCGCTGCGATAAATTTATGGACCATCAAATCACCAAACGAATCATGATCGACCCTCACCTCGGCCAGGCCCTCGGCGAGAGCAGCGAGGAGATCAACCAGCTCAGCGCGCGCCTGGGCGATCTGCAACGGAACTACCACCGCCTCATGAGTGCCCTGCTCCTGGGCGCGCAGATCGACATGAACGGCCTCGCGCACGATGCGGTATCCCTGCAAGTGGACCGCGCTACAAATCAGTGGCACGTCGAGGTGAAGACGCACGGCCCCGGCCCTCTGCCACCCGGCGCGCCCACGATGATCGAGGAGTAAACCATGCCGCAAACACGTACGCCTCCAACTGATCGACTCCGGGCAGGTAGCCGATACCAAGACCATCCCGGCCGCGGCGATGGATGCCCTGGAACAACTGCGCCTGGCGCGCCGCACGATTCCCACCGTCAACGTGCCTTCGGTGCCGATTTACGCGAGCGTCTGGGACATGATCGTCGGCGAGTTGCGCGTGCATCTGCTGAACCCGGCCGCGAGCAACGCGAGCACGGCCGCGATCACCGCGGCGGTGCAAAAGATGGCACAGGCACAGACCGAACTCGACGCGGCGAAGGCCGCGGCGGTTGACGCCACCCTGAGCTGATATCCGCGCCCGCTTCGGTCGATAGGCGGGCGTGGAAGTGACCGTCAGTTCTCCGTTTCCGCCGCACGCCTGGCCGTTGGTTTGGCAGTGGATCCAGGGGTTTCGTGATCGCGTGGCCGATGACTTCGGCCCGCAGACCATCGACGAGTTTGTCGCGGCGATGCTCGCCCGCGTGGTGCCCGAGGAGTCGTTCGCCGTGTATCGCGACGGGGAACTCGGCGGCCTGATCTGGTTGCAGCGCCTTTCGCCGGTTTTGGCGCATTCCCATATGGTGTTTCGCCGCTCGTTCTGGGGCCGCGAGATCACCCACACGACGGTGTACCAGGTGTTCGCGCAAGCGTTCGACGCCGGCATCCAGAAGATCGAGAGCGAGGCGTTCCAGGACAATCACGCGATTCGCTCGCTGGCTCGTCGCCATCGGCGGCACGAGAAGAAGGACGGCGCCGCGCCCACACGGTTCGGGGCGGCGAAGCCGTGGATTTCATCGAGTACGGAATTTTGAAGGGAGAGCTACGTGCCTTTGTTAGCAATGACGCCAGCGGTTGCCTCGCTGGTGGGAGCGGGAGTGAGCGCGGCGGCGGGAGTCGCGGGCGGTCTGTTGAACCGCAGCAAGACGAGCACCAGCAGCACGGCGCCGGTCTACACGCCGGAACAGCAGGGGATTCAGCACCAGTTAGCGGACACCCTTTCGGCGCGCCTGGCGAATCCGGGGCAGCCGTTCCAGGGGGCGAAAGTCGGAGCGATTGATTCGGTCAACAAGGGAACCGACTCGCTCACCAAGCGCCTGCAATCGAATTTCAGCTCGCGCGGTTTCGGCGAGAGCGGCAAGCTGCTCACCGATACCCGCGCCATCGAACAGAACCGCATCGGCACCATAGGCTCGCTCGACGCCAAGTTCGCCGGGATGCAGGCCGACTATGAAACCGGCCTGGTGAACGACGCCGAACGCTTCGGCTTCGCGGGCGCCGGCAGCACGACCACCTCGACGGCGCCGGGCAACGTCGCAGGCGGCGCGGTTGGCGGCGCCGGGCAGACCCTTACCACGCTGTTCACGCTGAACCAGCTTCTCAAAGGCGGAAAGACAGACCTCGGGAGGATGAATTGAGCACACCGATCAATCCCATCGTGGGGGGGCTCACGCAAGCCTTCCAGCTTTACCAGATGATCCATTCGCAGCAGGCGCAGGATCGCGCGCTCGAACTGGATACGCGGCGGCAGCAGCAGATGGAGGAGGAACAGCAGAGCCGCAAGCAGATGCAGGAGTCCAAACTCACGATGGAACTGAACGCCTTGGGCGCCCGGTCCATGACCCCGAGCGACGAGCTGGAAGCGGCGACGGGTACGCGTGTAGGCATGAATTTGCAGCGCTACAACACGCCTGGCGCGCCGGCCACCAGCGAGGGCGGCGGCGGCCTGGCGAACCTGCCCGAGACAAAGACGGCGATGCTCCCCTCGTTCTCGCCGAGCGACATCAAAGGGCGCCTGGTGAAGGCGGGCGGGCAGCAGTGGGTATTGCCGACGCCGGAAGAACAGGACGCGCGTACCGAGGACCGTCTGCGCAAGGCGAACAAGATCAACACGGACGCGGACGTTGTACGCGCGGGCGCCACCGAAACCGCACGGGCAAAGGCCAAGATCGCGGTCGATCAGGAGGACATGAAGGTTCGGGGCATCGAACCTCGACGAGGACGCAACTCAAAACGCTGAAGCTGCCGAAAGGCTCGCGCATCTGCCCGAGCACCTCGACGATTACGTGCGCTCCCTCGCCACCATGAAGGCGGCGGAACTGCGGAACGAAGACAAGGTAGCCTTCGCGTTCACCATGTACGGCGAAGGCGGCACGGGAGTGATGCAGATCATGAAGGACGGCACGCACCAGTGGGTGCCGGTAAACATCGGGCACAAAGCCACCGCGCCGCAAAGCGAAAGCGCCAATCAGAAGCGCCTGGGCGAGAAGGCGGCGCTCGACCAGCTCATCGGGCACGCAGCGAACGCGCTCTTTACCGGCGCGAACGGCGACGCGGAGGCGGCCGAGGCGAAGCTCAAAGAGATCGCGCCGCAAGACCCGTTCCTGCAAAAGAACGCGCTGGCCATCATCGGCGAGATCCGCAAGGGCGCCCCCAAAGCGAAGACCTCGGCGCAGACTACCGAGGAGGTTCTCCAGCAGCTCCTCGGCGGCGACGAGACACCGGGCGCAAAGCCCGCGAACGGCAAACCGGCCGCGGCTGCGGCGCCGAAGTACCCCAAGGGCAAAGCGGACGGCGCGAAGCTGCGCGAGTACGCCAAAGCCCGAAAGATCGACTACAAGGCCGCGGTTGCGCAGGCCGAACGTGAAGGCTACGACGTGACGGGGCTGCGGTAACGTGGCCGGCGACCTGAGTTTCGAGGACTTCCTGAAGGGCCAAAGCTCGCCCGAGGGCGATAGTTTCGAGGCGTTCGTCGCCAAAACCAATCAGCCGCAAGGCAAACCAGTTCAGGGCGGCGTGGCGCCCCTGCCCCCTGAACCGCCGCTACCGGAGGGACTGCGCACTCCTTCGCAGGCTCCCCCGGTGCGGCGGCCGGTCCAGGCGCCGGCAGACTACAAGATCCTGGCGGAAGAACCGCCGCGTACCCCCTCGATCGTGACGCCGATCCGCGCGCCCAAGGGCAGCCTGCCGACTTCGCTGCCAACCACCAACGCCAAGCCGAACGGCTACACGGTCGCGGATCGCGGCGCCGATTTTCTGAAGGACTTCGCCGAGAAGATGCGCGAGCCGCTGGTGGATCCGGCGCAGCTCTCCGAACTCGATTCCTTCCTCGTGGGTCCGTTCGCCGTCCACCGCGGCGCGATCAAGACCGTCGCGAGCATGACCTCGCCGGCAGATATGGCGTTAGTCGCCGGCACGATGGGCCTGGGCGAACTGGGCGTGGTGGGCAAGAGTCTCCAGAGCGGCATCGCGGCCTACTTCGGCGCGCAGGGGATCAAGGGCGCTGGCGAGAACCTGGGCGAAGCTGCCGCGTACTTCCAGAACGGCGATTGGGACACCGGATTCTACAAGGTGGGCGTGGGCGGAACCGAAGGCGTACTCGGCGCCCTCGCGCTGCGCGCTGCCGCGCGTGGGATGCGCCCGGCGTACGACCAGATCACGAAGGCGATCCAGGCGAACCGCGCGCTGAAGGACTTCACCAAGTTCAACCCGCAGGGCCTCCCGCCCGGAGTGACGCTCGACCCCGAAGCGCCGGCACCGCCGCGCATTCCGGGCCCGGAACCCGGCACTCCACCGGAAACCCCGCCCGAGACGCCGCAAGGCGGCGGCGGCGGCGGCGACGGTGCACCCGGCAGCGAACCGGATGCACGCGGGCCGCGCCACCCGCGCGAAACGATCCCCGTCCGCAATCCGGACGGCACGGTGTCACTGCTTGAAGTCGAAGTACCCGAGCGGCCGAACACGCCCCTGCTCGACGCCATGCTCGACGACCTGGACGCGCAGGGCAGCGAGTACAACACGCCGCGTTCGGCCGAGCCGATGAATCCGGACGAGGCGGGCCTCACTCCCGGTAAGGCCGATCCGCTGGAAGCGGCTTTCGCCGAGCGGCCGGCCGACGCTCCCCCGCCCCGCCAGATTCCCGGCGCCGCCGAGCCGCAGGCATCCGTTCCCGCCGAGGACCTGTTCGGGCCATGAAATTTGGTCCGACCTCAAGACCCGGCGCCCCGAGCTGTTCGACGGGCAGGCAGAAGGCGCGAAATTGCAGCCTTCCGGCACGCCCGACACCCCCGCGCCCGACAGTTTTGAGGCTTTCACGCAACAGCCATCCTCGAGGACCGTTGCAGAAACGCCACAGTCTGCACCGACCGTGGACGACCTGGTGCGCGCGTTCGAGGAGTCGGACCAGAAGCCGCGAGGCGTCGAGGCGACCCCCGAGGAGATCCGCGCCGCTGCCGAAAGACTCGCCAATGAGCAAGCCCAAACCCAAGCCCAAACCGAAACCCAAGTCCCGCCCGCAGGACAAGCAGAGCCAGGCGGGCAAATTGCGCCCGCTGGTGGTGGAAGCGATCTACCGGCTGATGGTCCGGATGCAGGCGCAGCGCGACCAGATGACGAAGCAGGATCAGGTAGCCCTGTTGAACGGGCGCCCGCAGCCCAAACTCAAGCAGGAGGGATAGGCCACTCGACCGGCGACACCGAGACGGCGACGACGGCCGCGGGCACGGAAGCCGAGTACCGCTGGCGCGTAGTCGATATCGACCAGATTACGCGCAGCCACAAGGCGGGCGCCGTCAATCCCGAGTTCCCCCAGGACCTCCAGCCGCGCAAGCGCGACCGGAAAGCGAGCCTCGCGCAGATCGAGGACCTCAAGAGCAAACTGAACCCGGCGAAACTGGGCCGCGATCCGAGCGCCGACCGCGGCGCCCCGATGGTGGCGAACATCGACGGCAAGCTCGTGATGATTTCGGGCAACGGCCGCACCGACGCTATCGACCAGCTTTACGACGCCGGCCACGACAACGCCAACAAGTACGCGCAGCATCACTACGAGCAGGGCCTCGCGGGCGAGTATCCCGGCGTCAATCCGAACACGTTTCTCGATGCCGGCAAACCCCTCCTGGTGCGCGAGCTGGTGCTTCCGAAGGACCCGGCAAAGGCGCGCGAATTCCTGAAGCGGTTCGCGCAGGAAGCGAACGAAGACGACAAGGCCCAACTGAGCGCCAGCGAGCAGGCAGCGGCCGACTCGAAGCGGATTACGCCGGCACTCATGGATCAGTTCGTCGCCACCGAGACGGGCGAGATCCTGCACGCGGCCAACCGCGATTTTCTGCGGACCTTCTTCGACCAGGTAGTGCCCCAGTCGGAACGCGGGCCGCTGATGGACAAGGACGGGCAGATTTCGCAGGCGGGCATTACCCGCGTGCGCAACGCCATCTTTGCCCACGCCTACGGCGCCGACACCACCGCGCTCGAAAAACTGGCAGAATCGGCCGACTCGAACATCCGGAACATTACGAGCGGGATGATCCAGGCGGCGCCAGCGTTCGCCAAGATGCGCGACGGCATCCGGCGCGGGCAGCTTCACGACGTGGATCTCGCCGCAGACGTGGCGGCGGCTGCCGCCAAGCTCTCGACCTTGCGGGAGACGGGCCAGGCGATACCGGACTACCTCGCGCAGATCGGATTATTCGGCGAGGACCTGAGCCAGGAAGCGAAAGCCATCCTCGCCGAGTTTCACCGCTGGCGCAATTCGGGGAAGAAAGTCGGTACGCTGCTACAGAAGTATGCGGCCGTCGTTGAGGCGGCCGGCAGTCCCGATCAAGGCAGCATCTTCGGGCCTGCGGAACCACCGACGAAAGAGGAGTTGCTCGCCGCGGCGATCCAGCTCGCGGAAAAAGCCAATGAAGAAGTCAAAAGACCATCCGAGCCTTCGCTATTTGACGAAGGCGAACCCGCTCCGAGTAGCGCGCCTGGTGCAAGCAGTGGAGCGGCAGAGCCAGAAAGCCCGCAAGCCGGGAAGCCAGAAAACCCCCGAGAAGCCAAATACCGAGAGTTAGAAGCGCGGCGCGCCGCCCTCTACGAGTCGCTGAAGGACCGCGATAAAACAACCCCTTGGGCCAAAGGCATAATCCACAGCATCGGCCTGCTCACGAAGCAGATGGAGAAGTTGAGCAAGGCCGAAGCATACGACCAGCCAGCACCCGAACCGAAGCCCGCACCGAAACCCGAAGACCCCTATCGCGATCCGCGCAAGAGCCTCGCCAAGCTCGCCCGCGCACAGGCCGACCGCGCTCGCGCCAAGAGCAACGCCTACGACCGCTGGAAGCCGGCCATCACCAGCACGGACCTCGCGAAACCGTTCGCTCGCCGCGACAAACTGAAGCTCCGCGGCCTGCACCTGAAAGACGCGGCGCGCATCTTCGACCGTCTCGCGGAGTTGTGGGAACAGGGCAAGATGCCGGATGGCCTGCGCAACGTCGCCAGCGTCGAGCAAGTCATCCAGCTATTCGAGCAACCCGAACTGCCGAAACCCGCGGGCAACGCCAAACCCGGCAGCCGCGAGCGCCAAGCGTGGGAACGCGCCAACGGATTGCTGCGCGATCACAAGGGCGGCTACACCCAGGAGAACTGGAAGGCCCTACGCCTTGAAGTAGCCGAACTCGCCGAGGAGCTGCGGGAGAAGTCCGACCAGGCGGCAGCGGAAGCGGCGAACCCGCCGAAGCTGCTCATTACCCTGACGGACGGCGGCACGAGCTACCGCGTCGAGGCGATCAAGGACGGCAAGACCGTCGATAGCGCGGGCGAAACGATTCTCAGCCTGACGCCGGCACAAGTCGAGGAACGCGCCATCGAGCGCGCCGAGGAACTGGGCAAGCTCTACGGCATCGACCCGAGTTTCATCGAGGTAAAGCAGGACAAGCCCGCGCCGAAACCGAAGGCCGCGCCGAAACCGAAAGCGCCCTCACTGACACCCGCGCAGCGCGCCGGGATCGTCGCGGAAATCGCCCGCGTACAGGATGAGCTGGAAGAAAACCGCAAACTCCTGAGCGGCGACCCGGAGAATGCCGCGTGGGACCGGCACCGCGAACTGGACCAGCGAAAGCAAGACCTGGTAAAGCAACTGGGTGAACAGCGGTATGCGGACCCCGACCTCCGCAGCGGCGACCGGATCACGTTCCGTTACGGCGGCAAGCCCTACGCCGGCACCATTGCGCGCACCGAACCGGGCATGTACGTCGTGGACCCCGACAGCAACGATCTGCCCGCGATCCTCAACCTGCCCGACACCGCCGACGTGCAGCGGCGCCTGCCGGAAGCGGCGGCGCCGAAACCGCAACCCGCAGGCCCGCAGCTCTCCGACAAGGAGAAAGCGTTTTTCGATGCCGCGTACGAGCGCCTGAAATCCGGCGATGGCATCAAGGACAATCTGACCCTCGCCGCGCTGGCGAATCTCATTTTCGGCGGCACGCGGCACAGCGGCGCCTGGGACATCAAGGTTGTTTACGACCTCCTCGAAGGCGCCGTAAACAAGTACATCCTGAACACGCCGGGCCTCGACCTCGCGGGAACGCGCGACCTGATGAAGATGCTGCCCCGGCAAACCGACCGCACCGAGGGCCAGCTCGCCTATCAGCAGTTCTCGACGCCTCCGACCATCGCCTATGTCGCCGCCGTCGCGGCGGGCGCGACCGTCAAAGACACCACGCTCGAACCGAGCGCGGGAACCGGCTCGCTGGCGTCGATGCCGGCGCCACGCTCCTGAACGAAATCGACCCGCGCCGGCGCGCCATCCTCGACTACGTATTCGGCAACCACGAGCACACGATCACGGCATACGACGCCGAGCAGCTCCACAACCAGAGCGACGCCAAGCCTACCGTCGATCGTGATGAATCCGCCGTTTTCGGCGGCGGGCAATCGCGGCGTGACGAAGGATCAGGGCGTCTGGAAAAAGCATGTCGAGCAGGCCCTCCTGACGCTCGCCGAGGGCGGGCGCCTGGTGGCGATCCTGCCCGGTGGACGGGCGGGCGCGTGGCAGGAAGGCGCCAGCATGGACGGCACCGCCGCGCCCTGGTGGGACGCGACGATGGCGAAGTACAACGTTCGCGCGAACCTCCTGATCTCGGGCAGCGAATACGGCAAATACGGCACTACTTTCGCGACGCGCCTGGTGGTGATCGACAAGACCGGCGCGACGCCGGGCGCCACGCCCGACGAGCAACGCGGTAACGTGAATCAGAATGCAGGCGATGGGAGCCTAGAACATGTCCTCGAAGCCGTCCAGTCTCTTGAGCGCGAGCAAGGTGAAGGAAACGCTTCTCGAAATCCTCGGCCAGGTGCAGGAGGAGGAAGAAAGCCGTCTGCGCCAGCAGGCGGAAGCGCTGCGCGTCCCGGATCTCGCGGAGGTGTGGGACCTGCTAAACGCGATGGATCCCAACGACCTCGTCCAGGAGTGGGCGGAAGCCAACCCGAGCCTGCCAATCCTGAACCTGCGGCGAATGGAGCCGTTCAAAGTGGCGACGGGAATCCTCAAGCTGGTGAGCCCCGAAAGAGGCTAAAGCACAAAGCGCCGGCCGTCGAGATCGGCGTGAACCTCGAAGCGCAGATGCAGCGCGAAGTAGGCGCCGGCACCTACGTCCAGTACAAGCCTGCCAAGCTGCGCGGCGGCCACGAACACCCCGCTCCGATCGTTCAGCCCGCGCCCCTCGCGGCCGTCGAGCCCCCCGATATCACCTACATGCCGCAGTTCGAGCAGGCCATCATCGACGACGGCCTGATCTCGAACGTGCAGCTCGAAGCGGTCTGTTACGCAGGCCAGCGGCACGAGCGCCAGCTCACCACCGGCGAGCGCGCCGGCATCTTCATCGGCGATGGCACGGGCGTAGGGAAGGGCAGAGAGATAGCGGCGATCATCGCGGATAACTGGGCGCAGGGGCGGCGGCGCGCGATCTGGACCAGCATCAGCAGCGACCTCATCGAAGACGCCAAGCGCGATCTGCGCGACCTGGGCCTCGACATCCCGATCCGCATCGTGAACGACTGGCACGCCACGAAAGATATCGATCTCCAGGAGGGCATTGTCTTCCTGACTTACTCGTCGCTGATCGGCGAGGGCAAAGAAAAGACGGACGACGACGGCAACGAGATCCAAAACGGCGCCGTCGTGCGGCGCGTGGATCAGCTCGTGAAGTGGGCGGGCGACGACGCGGTGATCGTGTTCGACGAAGCCCACAAAGCCAAGAACGCTTGGGATTCGGGCGCCGGCGAAGCCACCCAGACCGGCGCGGCCGTCGTCGAACTGCAAGAGAAACTCCCGCAGGCCCGCGTAGTCTACGCCTCGGCGACGGGCGCCACCGAAGTACGGAACATGGCGTACATGACGCGCCTGGGCCTCTGGGGCAAGGGCAGCGCGTTCGACAAGTTTACCGATTTCTTGCTGGAGATCGAGAACGGCGGCGTCGGCGCAATGGAGATGGTCGCGCGCGACCTGAAGGCGAGGGGCGCGTATATGGCGCGCACCATCAGCTACGAGGGCGTGGAGTACCGCGAGGCGACGCACCAGCTCAGTGACGAACAGCGGCGCATGTACGACGTGGCGGCGAACGCCTGGCTCGCGGTCATCACCAAGATCGAGGAAGCCATCGCCAAGACGAGGGCGCCGGGCCGTGCGCGCGCCCGTGCGATGTCGCAGTTCTGGGCCTCGCACCAGCGGTTTTTCAAGCAACTCATCACGGCGATCAAGGTTCCCACTGCCATCGCCGAAATCGAGAAAGCCCTCGCGGATAACGCCTCCGTCGTGATCTCCGTGATGACGACGGGCGAAGCGCAACAGAACCGGCTGCTTCAGAAGGTACGGGAGAACGGCGGCGAACTCGAAGATATCGACTGGACCCCGCGCGAGGTGCTCGACCGCCTCATCATGGACGTGTTTCCGATCCACGCCTATGAGGAGTACGTCGATAAGGACGGGAAAACCAAGATCCGGCCGGTTTACGAAAAGAATCCGGACGGCAGCGACAAGCTCGACGCGGACGGCGCCAAGATTCACATGGTCGATAAAGAGGCGCTGGCGATGCGCGAGGCGCTGCGCGACACGCTCAGCGACATGGCGCTGCCGGGCAATCCTATCGACCTCCTCATCGAGCATTTCGAGAAGAAGGGCCAGGGCGTCGCCGAACTGACCGGCCGCAAAGAGCGCATCGAGAAGAACGCGGCCGGAAAAAGGAGCTGCGCAAGCGCAAGGTAGAGGGCGTTTCGCAGGACAAGCTGAAGATCGCCGAAGCCGCGGCCTTCCAGAACGGCGAGAAGCGCATCGCCATCATTTCAGCGATGCGGCCTCGACGGGTATCAGCCTCCACGCGAGCAACCGCGCCAAGAACAAACAGAAGCGCGTTCACATCGCCCTCGAACTGAAATGGTCCGCGGACAAGCAGCTCCAGGACTTCGGCCGAACCCACCGCAGCGATCAGGCGCAGGCCCCCGAGTATGTTCTCCTGAGCGTCGATATCGGCGGCGACAAGCGTTTCAGCTCCACGATTGCGCGGCGCCTGGGCAGCCTGGGCGCGCTCACCAAGGGCAGCCGCGAGGCATCCGGCGCCGGCGAGATCGCCAAGTACAACTTTGAGAGCGAATACGGCGCCACCGCCCTCGGCGCGTTGTACGGCGAGATGCTCCGGTCGAAGCCCGACCGCGAAACCCTCGCCAACATGGGCATTTTGAAGCGCGATCCGAAGACCGGCGAACCGCGCCCGCAGTCGATGAAGGATGAGGACCGCCGCGACATCCCGAGGTTCCTGAACCGCGTGCTTTCGCTGCCGGTGGAGCGGCAGAACGAGATTTTCGGGCGCTTCGTGGATCTGTTCGGCGGCGCCATCGAAGCGGCGAAACGCAACGGCACCTTTGACGAAGGGGTATCGGATCTCAAGGGCGCGCTCGCCGTGCGCCTGGTGAAGCAAGAGCAGATCCAGACCACGGAAGCGGACGGCAGCAAGACCTACCATTACGCGTTCGAGGTGGACGAGGAGACGCACCCGTCGAGCTTCGGCGAGGCGCAGCGCTGGAAGGTGAACCGGGACCAGCAACAGCCGATGCCGAACGGCGCGCCGCCCTCCGGATTTTACGAGCAGACCCGCAGCGGCCACATGGTGATGATGGTCAACTCCGGGACCACTACCGACCCGCAGAGCGGCCGGAGCTGGCGCAATTACGCGATTCTTCGGCCGAACGGCACGACCGAGCGTATCAGCGAGGAGGAGTTTACCCAGAAGTACCAGCCAGTCGGTGACGCGCGCGCCCGCGCCTGGTGGGATGAGGCTTTCAAGCGCATCCCGAAGATCCGGACGCGCGAGGTGCACCTCATCGGCGGCGCCATCCTCGGGGTGTGGCGGAACATCCAGGGCACCGGCGCCCGCGGCCTCGACGTAGTGCGCGTCTCGGTAGGCGAGCAGCGGTATGTCGGCCTCCAGATTCCGACCAACCACGTCGGCGCCGTCCTGCAAGCCCTCGGCGTCGGCCGCGAGCTGGTGGATCCGGCCGCGATCTTCCGGGCCGTCGTGGACCAGGGCGAGGAGATCGAGATCGCGGGCGGTATGCGCCTGCGGCGCACGATGGTGCACCGCGAGCCGGCGTTTGAGATCGCGGGCGCGCCCTCGACGGTGTTCTCGCAGCTCGACGCGATTCCGGGCCTGCTCAATAAGGAGCGGATCGACGGCAAGCGGCGGTTTTTCATTCCGACCGATGCGGCGGCGGGGCTGCCGGTGCTCGAGAACGTGCTCCAGCGGTTCCCGGTGATCCGGCAGACGACGGGGGCAACGGCGCTGCGGCAAGGCGGAAATCCGGACCCGAACGCTTCCGCCGCCGAAATCCTGCGAGGCGCCGACGCCGAATATCGCGGCGGGCAGAACTACGTCGCGTTGAACTGGCAGGGCCGCGACGTGCTCTCTGCTCTGTCGATCAAGTTGGGCGACCTGCCGAAGCGTTGGGATGCGGTCACCTGGCCGGCGCGGCACGTTCGGCGCCTGCTCGAACTGGTCGAGGCCAACGAGGGACTGGCAGCTCTCGCCCCGGCATTGCGGCGAGCCGCGCAGAGCCGCGAACCCGTGGTGTTCGTCGAGGAAGGGCCGCATATCGGGAATGGCGACGAGTTGCTGCGCGAGGAACAGTTTCACCGGGCGCAGATGCTGGCCGCCGATGGAAATTGGCCGATTCAGCTCTCGCGGCCGGCCGCTGGCCGGATGCTGCTCACGCCGGGCGGATCACGGATCGCCCGCAGCTTGCGAGCAGCGGGCTACACCGCCGAAGACCTGAATTTTGAAGTGCCGGCACACGCGGCGCGCGGCCCGAAATTCTGGCGGGAAGCCGGAATCACGCCGCAACAGGCGCACGGCGTACTGGAACTTTACTTCGCGCTGGTGGCGCGCGAACATGGGAATGCGGTTGCCGAAGCACTGCGCAGCGCAGCTCCGGAGGAGTTCGATGAAAACGGGAACCTACAACTGGGACGAGAAGACGCGGCCGGTACACAAAGCGGTGCCGGAGATCGTCCGGATGATTCAGCTCCCGAAGAAGAAGCAGGCCCCGGCAAAAGCCAAGGACCGCACTCGCTCTCGCCGCTCCGCGTAACCGAACCGCTCGCCGAAACCCGCGACGAACTCCGCAAGACCTTCAACCCCGTGGCACGCGGCGATGCGGCCGAACGCGCGGCTCTGTCGATCCGCGAGCAGGCGGCGCGGGCGGCCCGCGATTTTGCGCAGGCCGAGCACAAGCTCGAAAAGGCGAGGGCCTATTTCTCCCGGCTATCACTCGCGGAATCGCTCGACTTCATCAACCGGATCGAGGCGGGCGAGCGGCAACCGGGCGAAGAGTTACAGGACTGGGCCGACACGGTGCGCGAGCTGCTCGACGAGTCGCGCGACGCGGTGCAGGGCCTCGGCACCGGCAAACTCCAGACCTTCTACGAGACTTACTTCCCGCACATCTGGAAGAAGCCGGCGCGGGCGGTCGATGAATTCAAGCGGATCTTTGCGAAGCGGCCGATTGAGGGCACCAAGAGCTTTCTGAAGCAGCGCAAGTACCGCAGCTTTCAGGAGGGCATCGACGCCGGCCTCGAACCGATCAGCGAGAACGCCATCGACCTGGTGCTCGCCAAGCTGAAGGAGATGGAGCGGTACCTCCTGGCGCACCGTTTTCTGAACGAGATGAAGCGCAAGGGCCTGGTGCGGTACGTGCCGATCCTGAAGCGCAAGCGGGCGCCGGCCGGTTGGGTGGAGCTGCCCGACCCCATCGGCGCGGTGTGGGGACCGCCGTTTATCCAGGTGAAAGAAGCGCAGGACGCGGCCATGTGGGAGGGGCTCCAGCGGATTGCGGAGCACCTGGGCATTCCCCACCGCCGCGTGCCGGTGATGCGCGGCAACAAGTGGGGCTTCGCGACCGACGAGGGCGGCGGGCGTGTGGTGACGCGCTACGCCGGGCCTGAGTCCGTGCTCATGCACGAGATCGGCCACGTCCTCGACCAGCGGTACGGCCTGGCGCCGCTGCTGGTGAACAACGGCGCGTACAAGCAGGAGCTGCGCGACCTGGCGGACCTCCGCATCCTGCCCGAAGATCCGCCGAGCCAGCAGCGGTATTACCGGCGCGGCAGCGAGAAGATCGCCAACATGGTCGCGGTCTACGTGCACAACCGCGAGCTGTTCCGGAAGACGGCGCCGGGCGTGTTCGCCTGGTTCGACCGTTTCGTTTCGATGCACCCCGAGCTGGAGGAGCTGCGCAAGCTCGAATACTCGATGGGGCTGCGCTCGCGGCGCCAGCAATACCCCGTGGGCGGGCTGATCCTGCGCGGGCACTACTTCATGCCGGAAGCCGCGGCTCAGGTGGTGAAGAACTTCCTGGCGCCGGGCCTCGGCACGAAGGCATGGTATCGGTCGCTCCGCAGCGTGAGTAACTCCATGCTGCAATTCGCTCTCGGATTCAGCGGCTATCATGCGGGCTTCACCACGTTCGAGGCGGCGACCTCGCGCCTGGCGCTGGCGTTCGAGGCTGGCTTCGCCGGCGAGCTGGGCGCGGCGGCCGGCCACGCGCTCAAGGTGCCCGTGTCGCCGGTGACCAACGTCATTCAAGGGCACCAGGTCATCAAGGCGTACCTCGACGATGCCATCGTGGATCCGCAGCTCCGCGAGTATGTGGACGCGCTGATCGCGGCGGGCGGGCGGGTGACGATGGACTCGCAGTACCGCACGCGGCTCAGGGAGCGCTTCATCGACGCCTGGCGCAAGGCGGATTTACCGGGCAAGGTGGGCCAACTGGTGGGCCCGCACCATTTGCCGCGCAACCTGGGCGCGGTCGCCGAGGCGGCGGCCTGGCCGATTATGGAGTGGCTCGTCCCGCGGCAGAAGGTGGGCGCGTTCGTGAACATGGCGCAGGCCATCATCGGCCGGTATCCGGACGCGACGCCCGAGGAACTGCGGCGCCGCTTCGCGCAGGCCTGGGACTCGATCGACAACCGTTTCGGGCAGCTCGTGTACGACAACCTGTTCTGGAACCGGGTCGCGAAGGACCTCGCCATGATTACCGTGCAGAGCATGGGGTGGAACCTCGGCACGTTCCGGGAACTCGGGGGCGGCGGCCTCGACTGGATCCGCTATTCCGCGCGCATGGCGCGGTACGGCGCGAACCGCATGGGCGGCGGCGGCCGGCGTGGCGGTGGAGGGAGCGGCGGCAGCGGCGGCGGGCGCCTCGGGATCACGGATACAGGCTCACCGGATGAGCCAGTGGGGAAAATCGTTCCGCCTCCCGAGATGACGCCGCGCATGGCGTACGTGCTCGCGCTGGCGACCCTGACCGCTCTCCTGGGCGGCACGATTACCTATCTCGCGACGGGCGAAGCGCCGCGCGACCGCAAGGACCTCTTTTTCCCGCGCACCGGCTCGCTCGACGAGTACGGCCACGAAAGCCGGCTGACCCTGATCGGCTACATGAAAGACGTCTTCCATTGGGCGCACGATCCCGTCCAGGCGGCGCGCAACAAGCTCAATCCGCTGGTGCGCGTCGTGACCGAGCTGCTTCGAAAATCTCGATTACTGGGGCGTGCAGATCCGCGACCCGCGCGCCGGCGCCCTCGAACAGGCCGGCCAGGTGGCGAAGCACGTCGCCGGCACGTTCGTTCCCTACAACGTCCGCAACGTGCTCCAGGAGCGCGCCCGCGGCGGCTCGCTGGCGATGCAGCTCCTACCGCAGATCGGCGTTACCTCGGCGCCCTCGTACATCACCAAGACGCCGGCACAGCTCCACATGGCGGAACTGGCACGCGCGGGACGCGAGGAGGGCGGGATGACGCGGCAGACGGCCGACCAGCTCGCCATCCGGCGCCAGCTTGCGACCGCGATCCGCAAGAAGGATGGCACCGCCAGGGACATCACCATCGCCGCGCTGAAGGCCGGCAAGCTCTCGCCCGCGCAGGTGGTGGCCACCGCGAAAAGCGCCGGCAAGAACCGCGACGCGGAGGCGTTCAAGCGGCTCGATACCGAGGGAATGATGGAGACTTGGGAGCTGGCGGCGCCGCTGGAAAAAGCGCAGTGGAAGGCGATACTCCTGTTGAGGCTGGTGCACGTGATCGAGGACCGGCCGGCCGAAGAAATCCGGCAGCTCCGCGAGCGTTTTCCCGACGTGTTCGCCGAGTTGCGCAAGAAGAAGGCTGCATGACCGTTGAGCTAATCGCTTTGATAATGTCCGTGGTTGCCGCTGCCGGCCAGGTGGCGAATTATATCCTGCATCTGCGGATCCGCAACGGGCAGCTTGAATCGGAGAAACGACTGATGGGTGAGATTGAATGCAAGTACCGCACGCGCGAGGTATGCGCGTTGCAGATGGAGCAGCTTACGCAGCGCCTCGAAGGTATCGAAGCGCGCGGCGCATGATGACTCGGCCCTTCCTGGACGACTTCGACCCGGATCCACCGCTGTACGAGATGCCGGGGTGGGACCTGCCGGGGCGGGCGAGCCGGCGAAGGCGCGGTAAGCGCGCTTACGTCAGCCGGCGCTCCATGCTCACCGGGCGCGTGGTGAAGGCGAATTGAATCGGGTTCAGGCGCAGCGGCACCACCAACATCCCAAGTTCAAAGGCCAGCTCCAGGTACTCGCCGTCCCAAGCGACGACCGTACCGGGCGTTTCCGCGGGTATCTCGATCACGGCGGGATCGGCGGCGGAACGGGCGTGCTCCGTGAGAACGATGCGCTCGCCGATGAGTTCTTCGGGGTTCATTGATCCCCCTCCTCGCCATCTTCGAGCGCGGTGAGCCGGCGTTCGTGGATCTCGGCGATGCGCGCGAGGGCGCGGATATTCTCGCCGTCTTGTTGGGCGGCGGTCTTCAGGTCCTGCACGTCCCGCGTGAGGAGTTCGAGGTTCAGGGTGAGGGCTTCGTGCCGCTCCACCAGGCGTTCGAGGCGTTCGTCAATGGACATGGGCGGCATCCTTTTTCATGGCTTCTCGCCTTTCTTCTTCTCCCACCTGGCGGCTGCCGCCTTCTTGGCGATTGCCTTCCGGCGCGCAGGGCTGAGTGCTTCGGCGCGGGCCTTGCCGCCTAAGCTGGTCATCTCTGCCACCGTCATTTCGCTGGACGGCTCTTCTTCCTAAGACGCCGCATAACTGAGCCTGACTCATAGACAGCTTCCTAGCAAGCAGAATTTTCTGCCTCATGCGTATTCCGCCTTTGACAAACATGCTTGCTAAGTCAAGCATACTATTCATGTCAGCCGCGAGGCTGAAACAAAAAAGCGCAAAAGGAGAAACGGCAGTGGCACTTCAGAAGATCAAGTTTCAAATCAACGTCCCCCTTGAACTCTCCCTCAAATTCACCGAAGGTAAGCTCTGCGATTCGCAGTTCGGTGACCCGCAGTACATGTTCACCACAACCGATGAGCGGTGCTTCTTCGTGGCCGAAAAAGTGGCACAGAAGATCCACGGCCTGCGGCTGAAACCGGGCGAACCGTTCGACATCTGCAAGGCGGAAGTCGATTGGGGTAACGGACGCCGCGGCATCGAGTGGCAGGTTTCCGCGTCGGTTTCGCGCCCGCGAGGCGAGCAATCCGATGGCACCCTCGCAGTAGACGCCGGAGCGGGCGCTGAACGCCCGCCCCGGTTCAGGCCGCTACCAAAGCAGCAGCCACGAACAACGGCAATGGTAGCAAGACGAACGGCAACGGGCACCTCCAACGGCGAACGCCCACGGGCACGCCGCCGCCGCGCCCATGTTCTGATGCCGTGGGCGTTGTTCCTGCTCAATCAATACGCAAGTGCAGTTGATCGACGTCGCGAGCGCGCGCTCGCCGCCGTCTACGCGGGCGAGAAGTCCACGGCAACCTGCTCAAGGCCGAAGACGTGCGCTCACTGATGCTGAGTGCTTTCGATCAACGTGTCGAAGAACGGAGGCGCCAATGTTGCCTAACGCTCCTGGCTCCATCATGGAGGGCGCCGCCGAGATCCTCAACCGCGTGGGCCTGCGTGCCTACTACGATTTCCCCGGCTGCCTCACGGTGGCCACCCTCAAGGGCATCGTGGCCATCGACGATTGGCAGCAAGGGCAGTATCGCGCCGAGCTGTACCGCGGCGGGAACCACCTCGCCGAGGAAACCGGGACGCCGATCCCGTTCGAGGCGCCGGCCGATGCCGACGCCGAAGGGCTCGCCGCCGCCGTCACCAGCCTGGTGCTGCGGATCGCCGAGGAGGTGAATCACAAATGGGCCTGATGCTGAACGAACCGAGGCCGGGCGCCGTGCCGATGCCGCCGCCCCGCCTCACGTCCTACCGCTATTGGGAGGAATACCGGCCGGAGGAGCTGCGCCAGATCAAGGCGCGGCTCGATCTGGTCATCGACGAAAAGGAGCGGCAGGGCGACCTGTTCGCACCTGGGGGCCTGTTCGCCGACCAGAAGCCCCAGGAGGCGCCCGCCGCGGCGCCCGCACCCTCACCCCTCGCCGGGCGCAACGAGACGCTTGGCGCCCTCCTGAGCCCCTCGCAGGCATCCTGTTTTTTGGGATGCAGCGCGCGGTGGTGGTTCAAATACGGCGCCGGCCATGCCGACCCTCGCGGAGGTTCGGCGTGCAGGGGCACGGCCGTCCACAAGTGCATCGAGTACTGGTTCCGCCAACAGCTCGCGGGCGCCACGCTCGATATCGAGGAGATGGCGGAACCGTACGAGACGGCGTGGGAGATCGCGACCGAGGAAACGGCCTTCACGGGCGACGACGATCCGGCCGAACTGAAGCGCCAGGGCGCCGTGCTGCTGCGGAAGTACCTCGAAGAGGCGGCGCCCGAGATCAAGCCCGCCAAGCTGGAGAAGCGCGTCACGGGCGAGATCGCCGGCGTGCGCGTGCAGGGGTGGGTGGATATCGTGGACGTGGACGGCCGCATCATCGACGTGAAAACGGCGGCGAAGAAGCCCTCCGGCATCAATCCCGATTACGCCTTTCAGCTCGCCACCTACCGCCAGCTCCTGCCGGGCGCGAACGGCAAAACGCGGCTCGATACGCTGGTGGCCACCAAGACCGCGCAGCTCTGCACCATCGAGCATGAGACGACGGTCGCCGATCAGTTGCTCACTCAGCACCTTTACCCACTGGTGCAGAATGGCATTCGGGAGGGGCTGTATTTCCCCAACCGCAACAACAACCTGTGCAGCCGCAAGTACTGCAACTTCGCCGCGGCGTGCGAGCGGGAGTTTGGAGGGAAGGTGGAATGACGAAACTGAAGCCGGGGCAATCGGTGGTGCGCGAGACGCTGGCCATCGAGCGCGGCGATCCGCTGGTGGTAGAGCTGAGCGGCCGTACGATTCAGGTGTGGCCGAAGGGGGCGCGGGCGAAACCCGCGCCCGTCAGCATCGAAGCGCTGTTCGACCTGGCGCGGAAGCTCGATGCGCGCGAACTGATGGCGACGGCCGCCGCCACCAGGCGCGCGGCGATGGCGGCGAGGAGGGCCGCACGATGACGCAGCCATCGCGCGAGGAGTTACTCCGAGTCCAACGCCTGATCGACACGCACATCAGCGTACCGGAGTACATGGCCATCGATTCCTTGATCGAGATCGCTAAGCGCGGAGCGGAGGCGCGCGTCACGCGCGATGAGCTGGCAGCAGCGGAGGCCATGCTTGGCCGGATTGTAGGCCAGCCGCGGTAAGGCGATCTCCGGGCAGTAGTCTTGAATCTTGTTTGCTCCTTCATCCCCTCCCGCGGTTCTCGGCCGCGGGAGGGGTTCTTCTTCCGACAGTCCCACTTGCATGAAATTCCGCCTAAGCTATTGAGCCGCAACGTGTTGATTCTACATTCAGGTATTAAGACCAGAGACTCAAAATAGTGTAGACTGAGTCTCTCAGCGGCGATCAACGGCCGTGAAGACACGTCGTATTCAAACCACCCCTAAGTATCTGAATTCAGACCAGATAGAGCAATTGTTCTCGGTCATCAAAGACACCCGCGACCGGGCTATTTTCCGCTTGGCGTTCCACCGGGGCCTGCGTGCGAGCGAGCTTTCGCTTCTACAGTTGTCGGACTACAACGCCAATTCGGGCAAGATGTACGTGCGGCGCCTCAAGGGCTCAAATTCGGGCCAGTATCTCCTCTGCCGCGTCGAAGAAACTTCCCTGCGCGCGTGGATCCGCGAGCGCGGCGCCGCGCCTGGTCCGCTCTTTCCGTCGCGCCAGCGTACGCCGATTGGCCGGCGCCGGCTCGACCGGCTCATGAAGCAGTATTGCCACCTCGCCGGCATTCCGGCCGAGCTGGCGCACATGCACGCGCTGAAGCACTCGTGTGGCTCGCTCCTCGCCGAACAGGGCGAGGACGTGCTCGTGATTCAGGATTGGTTGGGGCATCGCGCCATCCAGAACACGATGATTTACCTGCACACGACGAACCGGGCGCGCGAAGCGGCCGGCGCCAGGCTGCGCGACTGGGGTAGAAAGCTTTGAGGTGAGGCGCCAGGTTCTCATGCCTGAAGGTCCCGGCGCCGGGTCATCGAAACATCACGCGTTGATCGAGTGTAACCCGGGTGGCGACTGACGGGCGTGAACATGCTTTGTTTGGAGCCTGACGGCGGTGTACGCTTCGTCTCCGTGCCCACCTCGCGCTACGGCGTCCGCGCCGAGCGCCTGGAGCAGGGCCTCTACTTCCTGCCCGGCAGCGGCGAGTTGTGCAACGTGCGCATCTACCGCAACGGGGTGCGGCAGACGGAAGCCGAGGACTACACCCGCACCGGCGCGATGGTGTCGCCGCGTGCCGATTACCCGTGGGAACCGGAAGACCTGATCGTATTCGACTGTGAGGTTTTATGAGCGAGATTCGGAGCGGAGTCTACAGGCCCTCGCCGGCCAGGTGCTGCGAAGCGTGCGCGTTCGGCAGCGGCGAGCACGCCGTTTTTTGCGAGATGCGTCGAGATGCGCCACTTGTCAGTGGAGAGAGAGCCGCGAAATCCGCGCCCAGTTCCACGTCGCGAGCTGCAAGAGCTGCGTCTGATCGGCGCCGCGGCCGGTAGCGCGCTGGTGTTCCTCGCCCAGGTCCGCGACGACGGCCGCGATCTCGGAGCCGTCGAAATCGGGCCAACCGGAGAGCCAGGCGACGAGTTCGTGTACCGTCGTGTCGGAGTACAGCCGGCCTGGGTTCGCAGCGGCCCAACACGCCATCGCGACATCGAGCGCCTCGTGCTGCTGGCGGGCGCGTTCGGCGAGCGTGCTCACGCGGTCATCAGGCGCAGCAGTTCGCGGCCCGCATCCTTCTCGTCGGCTTTCCGTTCCCATTCGATCCTCCTCTTGATGGCGCATTTGCGCGCCCAGTCTTCGTAATCGTGCGCCCGATGGCAGCGCCGGCACAAGCACGCGAGATTCTCGTCGTCCTGGTGCCACGGATCGCCGTCGAGGTGCGCGCCCTGTAGATAGCTGTGCAGGCCCATCGCGCGGTCGCCGATGCCGCACCGCTCGCACTCGTAGCAGGCGCGCCGGAGCAGCGCCGGCCGAATCGTGTAGCGCCAGTGGTGATCATAGGGCGACGTCACGCTGCCCTCCATAGCTGGTGTGCCGCCAGCAAGTGAAGCTGAAGCTCGTTCAGGCGCCGCTCGTCCTCTTCTCGCGCCAGGCGCGCCGCCTGCTGGAGGTGATAAGCCAGGTCGAGCAGCTCGCGCGTCGGTTCGCGCCCGAGCCAAACCTCGCGCTGCAGGTCCTGCAGGCGCCGCTCACAGTTGGCGGCGATCTCGGCGAGGGTCATGATGCGCCCGCCGCCTCGCCGCGGTCAATCCGGGCGTAATCTTCGGCCCACACCACCAGCAAACCCAAGGTTTCGGGACCGCCCGCCATACCTGGCGCCCGCTTCTTGCGCTCGTGCGGCGTGCCGCCGAGCCCCTTAAACTTCGCCGCCACCCACATGAGCCAGCCGATCACCCGCTCCTCGCGCCATGCCCCGCCGAGCTTCGCGAGAATCAGCGTCACCAGTTTGTCGTGATCGGGGTTCTTCGGGTCGATAGGGATGCGCGAGAACTCACTCGTGGGATGCGCTCGCTGCATTCGCGCAATCTCCTCGAACAACAGCTTGCGCATCGCGCGCGCTCGCTGGCCTTTCGATTGCTCCCCGCCCTTCTCAGGCGGGTTTTTCGGCTGCTCCTCGGCTGCCTGTGCGGCTGCCTTTTCCGTCTCCTCGTGGCGACGGTTGCTTTCCTCTAAAGGACTACAAGACCTCAGCTCAGCCTCGGGGTCTGGTAACGGTCTTGCAGTCTCTAATAAGGAAGCGCCCGCGTTTGTCTCCTGCTTCCGATACGCCTTGTAGTGGGAGAGCAGGACTTTCCGAATCCTTTTCACGGTGGAACGCGCAACTTCCAGCTCGTGAAAGTCGCTGGAGTGCGCAACTTTCCAGTGTTCGAGGAATTTAGAAAAGTTGCGGGAGTCCGCAACTTTTTCAGGTGGGGGGAAGAGGCCGGGTGAAATGACAGGGTACAACACTTTGCCCTTGCACTCCACCAGTCCGCGCGCCTCGTAATACGCGACGACGTGCGAGATCCTGGACTTGCTGATCCCGAGATCGCGCGCCGCGTCGGCCTGCGTGAGCGGCTCGCCGTCCGGACCGATGGCGAACAACGAGTACTCGCCCCAGGCGTTCCGCCTCAGCCACGCGAGGAAACGCGGCCCTGCCGCCTCCAGCACGTCGCGCATGACGGCCGCGTTGTGGGTGTGAAACTCCTTACTGAAGCCGAGGCCCTGCGTCGCCTCCTCGTACTCCGCGGACGCGAGCGCCCGTTTCTCGCGTGCCTGCGCCTGCGCGGCCGTCATGCCGGCCTGCGCCGCCCTTTGCCGTTCCCGCTCTGCCTTGCTCTGTTCCGCCATGGACGTGGACCCTTGCCGCGCGCCAACGCGCGGACCTACAGCTCACTTTTTGCTTGTCAGGGGATGAAGAAAGCGGCGGGATTTATGGCAGAATAGAGCCAGTCGCGCCTCTCTCTTTTTGTTGCGCCCGTTGACTGCGCTTAGTTTTCCAGGCGAAACGCAGCGACGGGAAAAGTGCTAAGGAGGGGGCCTCTCGCGGCTGACCGTGCTGTCCCAGTTGGGATGGGCCACAGGCAATGTGGCATAATCCCGACTGGGATATCACGCGTGCCCCCTCAACCGAAGGCCCGTTGGAGGCGGCTGGTCCGTCCGCAGGATCTGGTCTGGGTCCTGCTCTTCGGCGGACTCATCGCCTCCGCCGAAAGGGCCGATTTTTCCGAGATCGCGCTGCTGATCGCGATCGGCGGCCTCGAACTTCTCGAACCCCGCATTTCCGCATCTCCAGGCTCGGAATTGCGCGTGTTTTCACTCGGCCTCAAACTGGTGCTGGATTATCTTTTGATCGGCTACACCGGCGGGCTTTCCAGCCGCTACTGGCTGGTGCTGCTGCTGCCCGTAGTTTCGGCCGGCACCCTGCTGGGAGTGCTCGGCACGCTGCTGTTCAGCCTCATGGCGGGCGGTTTGTACCTCTCTTTCCTGCTCTACATCGACTGGCGGCAGTTCACCATCGAATGGCCGGAGATCAGCGAAATCGCCCTCCGCTTTCTTTTCCTGGCCATGGTCGGCAACGTCTCCAATACGCTTTCCGAAGCTCTCCGCGTCCGGTCCGACCAATACCGCCGCACTGCCGAGCAACTCGCCGAGGCCAACCAGCAGGTGCGGGACGCGGAGGAGGCCGTACAGCGCTCGGATCGCCTCGCGGCCCTCGGCCAGCTCTCCGCCGGACTCGCCCACGAGCTGCGCAACCCGCTCGGCACCATCAAGGGATCGTCCGAGATGCTCAGCCGCAACCTGCCCGCGGAAAACGAAATTGCCCGTGAAATGGCCGGCTTCATTACCAGCGAAGTGGATCGCGCCAACTCGCTGATCACCCGCTTCTTGCAATTTGCGCGGCCGCTCCAGATTCGCGCCGCCAAAGCCGACCTGGCGCAGATGCTGGACGGCGCCATCGCCATGGTGGAGCGCGAGGTCCCGGGAATCTCGATTTACCGCAACTACGCTCCCGAAATTCCGCCGTTCGTCTTCGACAGCGAACTGCTGGAGCGCGTCTTCTATAACCTGGTGCTCAATGCGGCGCAGGCTTCGCCCCCGGGCGGCGCCGTCACGGTGAAGTCGCGGGCCGGCGGGAATGTCGCCGAGGTCGCGGTCATCGATCGCGGCTCGGGCATCGAACCCAAGAATCTGGAAACCATCTTCAATCCCTTTTTCACTACCAAGCCGGCCGGCGTCGGGCTCGGCCTCGCCATCGTTGCCAAGATCGTGGATGAGCACGGCGGTAAAATAGCCGTGGAGAGCGACCCTGGGAAGGGCAGCATTTTTCGCGTGCGGCTCCCGATGGATCGCGCTCCCGAACCCGCCACATGAAAAAACGCATTCTGGTTGTCGAGGACGAGGAAAAGCTTCGCCGCGTGATCGAGCTGCAACTGCTCTCCGCCGGCTTCGACGTGGACAAAGCCGCGTCCGCTGAAGAAGGCATTCGCGTGGTGGATCGCGCCGACCTGGTGCTCACCGATCTCAAGCTGCCCGGCATGGACGGCCTCGAGTTTCTCGCCCTCATCCGCCGCCAGAATACGCAGGCTCCCGTGGTCATGATGACGGCATTCGGCACCGTGGAAACCGCCGTCGAAGCCATGAAGGCCGGCGCCACCGATTTCCTGCTCAAACCTTTCTCCCTCGATCACCTGATGCAGGTGATTTCCAAGGCCCTGGAAATTCGCGCGCTGCGCGACGAGAACCGGCAGCTCAAAGCCGAGCTTGGCCGCCGCTACGAGTTCGACAACATCATCGGGCGCAGCGAGCCGATGCAGCAGATCTTCGAGACCATCGAACGAGTGGCGCCCACCCGCGCCACCGTCCTGCTGGCAGGCGAAAGCGGCGTGGGCAAGGACCTGATCGCGCGCGCCATCCACTTCCACTCTCCCCGCCGCGACCGGCCGCTGGTCAAAATCAACTGCACCGCCATCCCCGAGAACCTGATGGAAAGCGAGCTGTTCGGCTACGAGAAGGGCGCATTCACAGGGGCCACCACTTCCAAACCGGGCAAGTTCGAGCAGGCCGATACCGGCACGGTATTCCTCGACGAAATCGGCGACGTTCCCGCCGCCATCCAGGTGAAACTGCTGCGAGTACTTCAGGAGCGGGAATTCGAACGGCTCGGCAGCAACCTGACCCGCCACACCGACGTACGCGTGATTGCCGCTACCAACTCGGACCTGCGCGCCGCTCTCGAGCAGGGCACTTTCCGCGAAGACCTCTATTACCGGCTCAACGTCGTCCCGATGAATATCCCGCCGCTGCGCGACCGCCGTCAGGATATCGCCTTCCTGGCCCATCATTTCGTGAAGAAACTGGCGCCGGAAACCGGCAGCCGGGTAGGCTCGATTACGGACGCGGCCATCGCGAAGCTCGAAGCCTATCACTGGCCCGGCAATGTCCGGGAACTCGAAAACGTGATCGAGCGCAGCCTGGTGATGGCCTCGGACGACAAGTTGGACGCGGCCGATATCAAGCTCGAAAATGCGCCCCGTCCACGCGCGCAGTCCGACAATAATTTCCTCCCCGAAGGCCTCACGCTCGACCAGTACGAGCAGGACATCATCCGCGAAGCCCTGCGCCGTGCCGCCGGCAACAAAAGCCAGGCCGCGCGCCTGTTGGGCCTGACCCGCAACGCTCTCCGCTACCGCCTCACCCAAATGGGACTCGAGTCCTGATCATGCTCGCCCGCCGGCTCCTGCTGCTTGCGTGCATCGCCTGGCTGTCGCCGGCAGCCGACGTCGTGGAGCAGCCCTTCCACGGCGTCACTCACATTACTCGCACGGAAAGCGAGCCCCGCAGCCTGCACATTCACATTGTGAAAATCGACCTCTCCGCCCCGGGCATCCGCTTCAAACTTACACCGCCTGGCGGACGCCTCGAAACAATCCGCCAGACCACGCTTCAATTCCTCGAGCAGGAACACGCGCAGGTGGCGATCAACGGGCATTTCTTCCTGCCGTACCCGTCGCCGGAAACCGAAGTTTCGCTGATCGGATTCGCCGCTTCCGACGGTGTCGTATACTCGGCCTTTGAATCCCCGGTGCAGTCGTACGCCCTTGTCCCTTACGCACCAGCGCTCGCCATCGACGCCTCCAATCACGCCCGCATCGTGCACCGCGACCCCGCGTTCCCTGACGGCGATCACATTCTCGAACCGCTCCCCGTGGCAAATGCCCTCGCGGGCTCGGCGCAAATTCTGACCGCCGGAAAGAAGACCATCCCGCGCTACGCCGGCGAGCAGAATCCGGACGGCGCTCTGACACCGGGAGGGCCGAACGGCTACTCCAACTCCAAATCCTGGTACGACGTGGCCACCGCCCGCTCCGCCATCGGCCTATCCCAGGACGGCCGCACTCTCTTCCTCTTCACTGTGGATGTGCGCGGCGGCAGCGCCGGCATGACCGTCGGAGAGGTCGCAGACATGCTGCTGCACGAAGGCGCCTATGACGCACTGAACCTGGACGGAGGCGGCTCCACCACGCTGGCCATGGAAGATCCGGAGACGCACGCCGGGCGTGTCGTGAACGTCTCCTCCGATAACCCGAACGGCCGCGCCGTGGGCAGCAGCCTGGCCGTTTTCGCCGCGCCTACTCCCGCTCGAATTCCCTGATTGTCGCGAGAAAGCCCTGGGCCGCACTCAGATTGGTTCCCGCCAGGACTTTCATCAGGCGCTGGAAGAATGGCGATGCGTCGATTCGGTCGCCGTACGTTCTCGACACCCAAACGGCGGCCGGGAACAGCGCCAACCCGAACAGCGCATTTGCAAGCAGCCAGCGTGGTTCGAGGCTCCGGTAGATGTCTATGCCGGCCGTCGCCTGTGCGACGACGGCCAACCACGGCACCCACAGCAGCGTCCCGCACAGCAGCCCCCACTTCGTGGTCCGAATCCGCAGGACTCGTAGCGATTCCACCCGCTTCTGGATCGAGGAGACCGGCTGGCCGTAGTCGATTTGCAGGTTGCCAACTGCCCGGCGCACCAGGGCGGCAAGCATTCCGATAGACATGACGTCCGCCACGGCCGCCGACAGTGCCAGCCCCGGCGTGCGAATATGACCGGCAAGAAAGCTTCCGAGCGCGACGGCGATCGCCAACCAGGCCGCCGCCTCGAGCGCCGCGGAAAGGGCCAGCCGCCGCAGAGCCGATCTCGCCGGTTCCAGCCTGGCCGCGGTCAGCAGTTGGTGGTTCAGCCGCAGGCTCTTCTCGAGCAGCCGGTCATGCTCCTCCCACCTAGTCTTCAATTCATCGAAATTCGTCATGATTCTTTATCCGTTTCTTCAACCGGTTGAGCTTGGTAGCCACATTGGCTTCGCTGATCCCCAGTGCGCCCGCCATTTCCGCGTAGCTGTTCCCGTCCAGGTAAAGCAGCATCAACGCCTTGTTCATTTCGTCCAGATCTTCGATGAACCGGTAGAGCAGCCTTACCTGCTCCGGCCGGCTCTCCGTCTCCGCCGCGGCGATCAGGACCTGTTGCTCGTTCGAGATCACGTGCCGTTCTCTCGTGCTCTCGCGCCGGTAGAAAGAGATCGCCACGTTCAGCGCGACGCGGTACATCCACGTCGAAAACCGCTGCCGTTCGTCAAAACGCTTGAACGACGCCCACAGTTCGACAACGATCTCCTGCGCCAGGTCCTCGCGGTCACCCGGGTTCCGGCAATATACGTTGCAGATTTGTACAGGATCCGCTTGTGTTCATCCAGCAGGCTCTGAAATCGTGCTTGCTCGCGCATATCGCCTTTCACCTTATGATTCGCGCCACACAGGCAAATCCTCACGCCGGAAACAAAGAAAGCGAGCCGCGCTGCAGATTTTCATGTTGGTTGCCAACACCAAAATTTGATATGCTGCCCATACCCGAGCGTAGGTTCGAGACCTCGCTCCTGCTCGGTTTCTCCGCAATCGCGCTACTGATGGCCGCAATCGGAGTTTACGGGCTGATCCAGTACTCGATCGCAACGCGCACTCACGAGATCGCCATCCGCCTCGCCGTGGGGGCTCAGGCCGGCGAGATCTTCCGCATGGTGATCGGCGAAGGCCTGAAGCTGTGCCTCTCTGGCCTGGCCCTCGGGCTCGCCGGAGCACTGGGATTCGGCCGGGCGGTTTCCAGTCTGCTGTTCGGCGTGACTGCCACGGATCCGGCAACCTACGTCTCCGTCTCGCTGCTTCTGGTCTCGGTGGCCATCGCAGCCTGCTATTTTCCCGCGCGGCGCGCCATGCGCATCGAGCCGGTTGCGGCATTGCGGCAGGGGTAGTTGCATCGAAGGCAATTCGCTGCGAATCAAAAGTCCATGAGTGTCACCCAGAACAAAAAGGCAGCCCGTTTTCGCGCGCTCCACGACGGCCCCGGCGCTTTCGTCATTCCCAACCCATGGGACGCCGGCTCCGCACTCATCCTCGCCGGACTCGGCTTTCCAGCGCTGGCTACGTCGAGCGCCGCCTCCGCCTGTGCCTTGGGACGCAAAGACGGCGGGCTGACGCGAGACGAGGCGGTGGCCCACGCCCACCTGATCGTGGATGCCACGGACCTGCCCGTCTCCGCGGATCTTGAAAACGGGTTCGGCGATGCTCCGGAAGTGGTGGCTGAGACGATTCGTCTGGCGGCCGCAGTGGGGCTGGTCGGCTGCACCATCGAGGACTCGACCGGCGACCGGGAACACCCCCTTTACGACTTCCAACTGGCGGTCGAGCGGATCGCCGCGGCAGCGGAAGCGGCGCGTGCGCTCCCCTTCCCCTTTCTCCTGACGGCGCGGGCCCACAATCTGCTCTACGCGAACCCGAGTCTCAATGAAACCATTCGCCGCCTGCGGGCCTTCGAGGAGGCCGGCGCCGACGTCCTCTTCGCTCCCGGCCTGCCCGACCTCGACGCCGTACGCGCAGTCTGCGCTGCGGTCTCCAGGCCTGTTAATTTCATGGCCGGAATCAACGGAAAGTCGTTCCCGGTCGAGGAACTCGCGGCGACCGGCGTCAGGCGCATCAGTCTGGCGACGTCGCTTTACCGCGCGGCCATGACCGGATTTCTCGACGCCGCGCGCGAGGTGAAGGACACGGGCCGCTTCGGTTTTCTGGACCGCTCGCTGGCCACGGCGGACTTGCATCGGATCATGAGGATCTGACCTGAGCGATTTACTCGAGCGCGGAATTCGCCTCTTCAATGACGGCCGTTTCTTCGAATCCCACGAGGTATGGGAGGAGGAATGGACCACTGAGCGGGGACCGCGCCGCCTTTTTCTCCAGGCGCTGATTCACGTCGCGGTAGCCTTCCATCACGACGGCCGGGGAAATCCGCTGGGTGCGAGCCGCCAACTGCGCAAAGCCGTCCGCAAACTGGCCGCCTACCTGCCCGCTTGTGAAGGCATCGATACGGCGCGCCTGGAAAGAGAAGCGCTGGCCGCGCTGAGGGAGATCGAAAGCGGCGGAGCCCCGATCGACCGTCCACAGATCCACCGCGCCCCGGACGCGCGACCCTTAACCGGATAAAGAGATCAAGCCCATGAACTACAGCGGCTCGGTGGCCGATGCGTTTCCAACCATGCGCCTGTGTTCCGTAGTAAATTGTTAATGATCATCGCGCCCGGGTGGCGAAACTGGCAGACGCAAAGGACTTAAAATCCTTTTCCCGGCAACGGGAGTGCGGGTTCAATTCCCGCCCCGGGCACCATCGACGGCCGAGCCACATCCTTCGAACTCTTCGGATGCCCGCGGTTTCCCGGGCTAATCACCCATCTGCGGCTTCGGCGTTTTGGCCGTGCTCTTCGGCAGTTCGGGTCTCCGAATGTATTGCGCGGGGACCTCTCCGGTCAGTGTGTTCAGAAACGAGACGATGGATTTGACCTCCGCTTCAGACAACGGCCGGCTCAACTGGTACTCGGACATGCTGGCGACCGCCTGATCGAGCGACGGGATCTTGCCATTGTGGAAATACGGGGCGGTCTTCGAAACGTTGCGCAATGAGGGCACCTTGAACACCATCCTGTCGCCTTCGTTGCCCGTCACTTTGAACCGGCCGGGATCGGAGGCGTCCGGATACGGCTTAACCAGCCCGATCTTTTGGTAGATCGCGCCACCCATCAGCGCTCCGGCATGGCAGGCGTCGCAGCCGGCGGAGACAAACGCGTGCAGCCCGGCCTGTTCCTCTTCGTTCAACGCCGCCTTGTCGCCCTTCAGGAATTTGTCCCAGCGGGATGGAGTCAGTAGCCCGCGCTCGAACGTGCCGATGGCCATGCCCAGATTGTCGTACGTCACCGGCTCCTTCTCCCCCGGAAAGGCCTGCGCGAATGCGGAAACGTACTCGGGGATCGATCGCAGCACGGCCAGCACTTCTTTCTCGCCGGCCATCGCCATCTCCACCGGATTCAGCACCGGCCCCTTCGCCTGAGCTTCCACGTCCGGCGCGCGGCCGTCCCAGAACTGCACGAAGTGCGCGGCGGCGTTGTAGACCGTGGGCGAATTGCGGTCCCCGAGCTGTCCCTTAAACCCGGGTGAAGTCGGCAGCCCGTCCACGCCGTACTTTTCGAGGTCATGGCAACTGTTGCATGAAATCGTCTGGCTCCTGGAGAGGCGCGGGTCGAAATACAGCATCCGGCCGAGTGACACTTGCGCCTCGATCGGACCCGCGGTCTTCGCCGGGATCGTCTCGGGCAGCGGAGCGAATTCCTGAAGACGTGCCTCGTCGAGGGACGGGGCTTTCTTCGCGCATCCGGGAACGAGCAGCATTGCCGCGGTTAATGCAAGGGCTGAATAAAAGAACTTTCGCATCCGAACCTCCTAATATTCGATTATAAGCGGACCCGCTCCGGTGCAAGAATAGAGCAGCGATAGAATCGTCTCATGCGAATCCTGCTCTTGCTGGCGGCTGTCTTCGCCGCTGCCGCCCAAACCACGCCCGCGCCTCAGACCGGCAACTCGCCGCAGGCGCAAGCCCGCCGGTCGCTGTCCGACATCGCGGCGCTGGGGCGCTACGCCGCGGAAAACGGGAAGCTCGCGCCCCCGCAGCCCGGGGAAGAGCGGGTGGTCTTCATGGGAGACTCCATCACCGACTTCTGGGGCCGCCGCTTCGGCAAATTTTTTCCCGGAAAGCCGTACATTAACCGCGGCATCAGCGGGCAACTCACCAGCCAGATGCTGCTCCGCTTCCGCCAGGATGTGATCGCGCTGAAGCCGCGCGTGGTGGTGATCCTGGGCGGCACCAACGATATCGGCGGCAGTCTCGGGCCGCTCACGCCGGAAGCGACACGCGACGATCTCATGTCCATGGTGGATTTGGCGCGCGCCAACGGCATCCGCGTCGTGCTCTCCTCCATGCTGCCGGTCACGGACGCCCACGGGCCGCAGACCGAAAAACGGCCGCCGGAGAAACTGCGCGCCCTCAACGACTGGATGAAAGACTACGCGGCGCGGGAAAAGATTGTCTACCTCGATTATTGGGACGCGATGCTGGACGAGAAGGGATTCCTGCGCTCCGATTTCACGGCCGACGGTTTGCATCCCAACGACGCAGGCTATGCGGCCATGGAACCGCTGGCGGCGCGCGCCATCGAGGCGGCGCTTCAGAAGTAGCGATGCCCGCGCAGGTTACGCCTCCGGCTGCCCGGGATCGCGCCGCACCCAACGATACGCCGCCAGCGAGTTTCGCCAGAAATATTTCTCGGCGGCGGTGCGGCCTTTTGCGTTGAAGTACTCGCGAACCAGGGCCAGCACCGTCGCATACGGTCCCCACTGGTCGTTGTTCGGCCAATCGCTGCCGTAGAGCACGCGGTCCTCGCCGAAGATTTCGAAAAGCTCGTCGAGGCGGTCCCTGTAGAAATTCAGGTCCTCTGGCACGCGCCCCTCCACCCGCCGCAGCACCTGCGAAATCTTCACGTAGACTTGCGGGCGCTTTCCGAGTTCCCGCAAGTTTGCGCGGTACGCGGCCAGCGCCGGCGGAGCGGCGGGCGGGTTCAACTGCGGCAGATGGTCTACCACCACGCGCAAACTACCCACCTTGTCGGTAATCCGCACGACTGCGTCAATCAGGGCCGGATCGGGATTGGCGGTATCGAGCACAAGGCCCGCACCCGCCAGCAAACGAAGGCCGGCGGTGAAATCGGGATTCGCCGCGTCCTCGCTGAGGTTCCGCCCCCACAGGTTGCCGTAGCGAATCCCCAGAAACAAAGGGTTGTGGTGAAACCGCTCCAGGCGCCGCGCGAATTCCGGCCGTCCGGGCTCGAGGTCGCCCACCGTGCCCACGATGATCGGGTCCTTCGCCGCCACGTCCAGCACCCACTGGTTATCTTCGAGCCACGGGCTGCACTCGATCTCGATGGCGCCCTTCACCCCCAGCGGCCCGGCGAGTTCGCGGTAGCGCCCGGGCAGGGCGGGCTGGTACAACGCGGCATTTTCTTTGGCCGGCCAGGGCACGCCTTCCGGCCGGGTGGGGTCGAACAGGTGGATGTGGGTGTCGATGATGGGAATGGGCGGCTCCTCGGCCTTCGCGCCCCCCATCGCCGCTCCTCCCGCGATTCCGAGAAACGTCCTGCGGTCCACGCTCAGTAGTATTTCATATTCCAGGTCCCTTAACGCACCTTCTGCGGGAAGGAAAAGACGGGGCGGATGTCCACGGGGATATCGGACGTGGCGTCGAGCGCCGCCTTCAAATCGGCGGGCATTCTTTCGTATTTGGCGAACCAGCTTTCGGCGCGGCTGCGGTCGCCGGTCGCCTCGATCTCGAGGAGTTCCCGGGCGAGCGCCGCGATGGTGGCGGGCATCTTCGCGTAATCCACCGAGTAGCGGCCGCCGCTCCGGGTAACGGCGCGGTTTTCCAGCAGGTAGTTGAACTGCATCATCTCCGCGCGGCTATGCGCTTCGCCGGTTCCGAAGCGGAGGGTCCGCAGCAATCCGGCCACGTACGATGCGTAGTTGCCCTCCAGGTGGTCTTTCGGCATGGCCTGGTGATCCACCAGCCAATTCATGCCGAACATCCCCACCACGTCTGCCTTGGCCTCCTCCAGGGCGGAATAGGCCGGACCGATGGCCTCGTTGATCGGCACCTGCTTGCCCTTGCGGCGGGCGAACACCGGACCGAGGTCGTGCGCGATTTCGTGCAGCAGCGTGCCGGCCAGGTAGCCTTCGCCCGATACGAGCGATGCCTGCGCGGGCACCATCATTTTCTTCGCCAGCGGCACGATGACGTAGTCCACGCGCGCATCGCCGAAGTTCTTGAAGAAGATCTTCTTGGAACCTTTCGCTTCGTGCACGCGCGGATCGTTCGGCAAATTGTCCGCCACTGCCTGATAGCCGTGCAGCAGGTCGCCGGCGCGGAAGGGCGCGTCCATCACCTCCATGGGCGTGGCGTGGCCGTGCTTGGACGGGCGGTCCGCCTTGTCGAGCGGCAGCGCGTCCTGCATATCGGGCACATACTTTTCGTACGCAGCCAGTTTGCGGCTCTCCTCGTCGTTGCGGATGAGGATGGACGCGCCGTAACTGGTCTTCACCCCCAGCAGGCCGTCGATGTAGGTCTCGTAGGGCGCGAAGATCACGTCGATCTTCGGGTCCTTGAGATCCAGCCAGGCAAGGTCGCTGCGGTAGTAGTCGTCGGTGAGCAGCGCATCGGCGCGCAGGCGCAGGTAGTTGGCGAAAGCGGGGTCGGGCGAAAGGTCGGCCGCTTCGCGGAGCGCCTGGGCCATCGGCTTCACCAGATCGCGGTAAACCTCGTGATACTTGATGCCCACCAGGCGCCCGCCCTGCCGCCTGACGACGGTGAAGGGGTCGTAGATCGCGGCCCGGTCGCCCGGATTCTTCCGGACATACTCCTCGATTTGTTCGTGCGTGAGGTCGTGCGGATACCACTCGTGGCCGGGCGGCATCGGAGTGTTGCCGAGGAACGGCTGGTTGGCGTCGAGCAGGTCCCATCGCCCGCCCATCACTCCGACCAGTTGCTTCAACGCCGCGTCGGTGGTGGTCTTGTACACTTCCAGACCCACCAGATCGCTTTGCCGCCAGAAGACGCTATCCAGAAGCTGGCAGGCTTGCACCAGCTTGTCCACCATTTGGCGCTCGTTCGCGGAAAGCCCCTCGGGGCGGAAAGGCATTTCCACGGCCTTCCAGCGCGCCAGGCGGGCCTTCACATCGTGCGTCTCCATTTTCGGGGGACTGGTTTGCGCAGCAATCGCGGCGGCGCAGGCAAGCACCACCGGAGCCAGCCAGTATTTCTTCATCCCCCTCCATGCATCAAGTCGAGTACCCATACCTCCAGGGTAAGGGATGAGGATTGGCGTCAGGGGCGATGCTCAGAACGTGATGTGATCTTTCCTGGCTTCGATTTTGGCGACGTCGATCCCGGGCACCTTCTCGAGGTCCGCGATCGACTTGAAATCGCCGTTCTTCGTACGGTATTGAATGACGGCCGCCGCCTGCGAGCGCAGCAGCGAGAGGCGGCTTTCGAGTTCGATGGCCGTCGCTTTATTCACATTCAGCTTCGGCATCTCCTCGGCCGGGTAATTGGCGGCCAGGTAATCCACAACGGTCTTGATCTGCGCGTCCGTAGCGGCGGCGCCGAGCGAAACCATTTTGTTGACGGTTGCCTGCCAGCCGGCGCGATCCTGCCGCAGCGAGACGGACCGCGCCACTTCATGGCAACCCGAGCATAACTGCTCCGTCTCCGCCTTGCCTGGGCCGTCCTTCAACTGCGCGTGGGCGGCCCCGGCAAAAAGAGAGAGAGCGGCGCACCAAAGGGCGAGCCTAGTGTTCGATCGGAAACCCGAAGGCGTAAAAAGTCCCGTCATATGTCCCAAGGTATAATTGGCTTCCACTGCCGGACAGTCCGCCGGTGGTCACGAAAGAAGTCATTGTCTTGCCGCTGTTCCAGAATTCCTTGCCGGTCTCGGCATTCAGGGCGTAGAGCACGGCCGGGGTGGAACGCTGCACTAGCTGCGCCGCCGTCATTTTGGGATCGGAAGCGCGGGCCGCGCCGCTCGAAACGGCAAACACCACGCCGTTGATGATCATCGGGGTGATGGGCGAGTTCAGGTCGCGCGAATTCCAGCCCTGTTGCACGCTCAGCGCGCTGCCCTCACCGGCCACCTTCAGCGCCGAAATTTCATTCACCGTGGGCACCAGCAGCCATCGAGTGCCCGCCGTATCCTGCCAGCTCGCCAGGTCGGCGGTGGCCACCGTTCCGGCATGTTTGGCCGCGGCCGAACCCAGCGACTTCGTGTTCAAAACGTGGATCCCATCCTTCGCGCCGGCGGCCACCATCACTTCGTCCTTCATCTCGAAGACCACGGGCGAAGTGACGAATGCCGATCCCGACTTGTAGCTGTCCTTCTTCTGCAGCGTCTTGGGCTCGAGCGCCACAAGGTCGCCCGCGCCGGTAGCGATATAAATCGTGCCGTCCGGCCCGAAGGCCGCACCGGAATCGCCGGCAACGCCGCCTTCAGCTTTGAAACTCGCCACCTGCTCGGTGTCGAAGTCGAGGGCGTACACGCCGTCCGGCACGCCGCCGCAGCCGTTGCTGGTGGTCGCGTAAGCGACGCCGTCAACCACGGTCAGGCTCGAGACATTGGCGTTCGGACCCAGGAACTTCACCGCCGGATACGGTTCTTCGCCATTCGACACGTACATGGAGTGGAACATGCCGTCGCTCGAGACGGCAAAGAGGAAGCTCGGTTGGCGCCCGCGGCCGCCGCCCGCGGCCGGTTTCGGAGCGCCCGGCGCGGCCACGCTGGCCTGTCCGCCGCCGCCTCCGCCGAAGCCGCCGCGTCCCCGTCCGCCGCCGGCCGCGCGCGCAGCGGCGGCAGCTTCGAGTTCCTTCAGAATCGCAGCGCCTTCGCCCGGTTCGCCCACAGCCGACTTAGCCGGGTTGCCGCGCCCGCGTCCGCCGCCGCCCGCACCCGGAGTCGCGGGGAAGCCGAGGCTGGCCGGCCGCGCGGGTGCCGCCGTCAAGCCGCCCGGGCAGGCAGGTGTTCCCGCCTGCGCGCTTCCGCCCGGAAACTTCTTCTGCCATTCGATCCGGCCCAAATCGGAATCGAACGCGAAGATGCCGTCCGAACTGCCGCCCACATAAGCCATTGACCGGAATCCACGGTAGCCGATGTACCGGTCCATGGTGACCCCCGACGACAGCGAGTTCATCTGCCTGGGATCGTTGTTCAGCTTCACCTTCCAAAGGAACGCAAAGCCCGGCTTCTGCATCGAATCCGGAGAGATCTTGGCGTCCGTGCGTACCCACGAGGAGCGATGCGGATCGCTCCCGGCAGTCACCCAGTCGTTGCCGCCGCGTCCTTGAGCCAAGGCGGCGCCGGCCGAAAAAAGCGAACAAGTACCCGAGAGAACCAGAGTGGCGGCGAATCTGCGCATATCCAATTTCCTTTTCAAAAACTATTTCTTTTCGAGCGCCCGCGCGATGGCCTGCTCGGCAAGCGGCGCCATTACGGCATAACCCGCTTTGTTGGGAAGCAGTCCGTCGCTGGTGAGTTCCTTCTTGAAGTTCCGTCCATCCGCCAGTGCGGAGTAGTAATCGAGGTACACCGAGCCGGTCTTCGCGGCATAGTCGCGGATCCAGCCGTTCAGTCCGATGATCTTTCCCTGCGGGCGAAGGCCGGTCTGTTTCTTGTAGCAATCGCACACAGGAGTCACAGAGGCCAGGATCACGCGGATTCCGTGGAATCGCGCGAGGTCCACCATAGTGGTCACATTCTCCGCGATGGTGCCCTGCGTGGCGGGGCCCATCACTGCCGCCAGATCGTTGGTTCCTACCTGAATCACCACGGCCTTCGGCTCGAGCGACACCACGTCCTGCTGGAAACGGAGCAACAACTGCGGCGAAGTCTGGTTGGCGATGCCGCGGTTGATGTACGGCTTGCCCGGAAAGAAGTCCGGCCAGTTTTCGGTGATCTGGTCGCCCAGAAACACCACGCGATTTTCTCCGGGCTTGGGCGCTCCGAGTTCGGCATCGTCGCTGCCGTAGCGCGTCAGCCCGCCCCAATCCATCAGAATGTGGCGCAGCGTTTCCACGCGCTGCTCCAGCGCTTCAATCGTCTGCTGCGGGTTAGGCTCGGGCCCCTGTTGCGCGGGCGCGGCCGCCGCCAGGACGGCCGCGAGCGCGAGGAAGCCCGAAAGCTTGCGTGGCAACCAGGCCATGGAGTCCTTACTTCTTGATGCCGTACGAGTAGAGGTTGCCGTCGAAAGTCGCGATGTAGACGCGGCCGTTGGCCACCGAAATCCCGCTCCAGTGGTTCCAAGACTGAATGTCGTTGCCGGAATTCCAAAGCTCTTTCCCGGTCTGCGCATCCAGCGCGTAGAGCACAGCCTTGGTCGAATTGGGAATACGGCGTTCGGCCACATCGTCCAGCCCGACGTCGGGATACGCCTGGTCGGTGTTCTCGCCGTTGCCGTACGCGAACACCATCCCGTTGGCGATAACCGGAGGCTCGGCGCGGTTCATGTTGCGCGAGATCCATGCCGGGGTCAGAACGGTCTTTCCGCCCTTGTCTTCCACTTTGAACGCCACGATCGCGCCGTCCTTCACGGGCCCGTGTTCGATGGGCGCCTTGAACTTGGAATGCGGCGCGCCCCAGATAGGCGTCAGCACCCAGCGCGTCCCCTTCGAATCTTCCCAACTGGCGAGCGAGCCCCAGATGCCGGCCGATGCGAAGTTGACGTCTTCATTGCAGATGAGCGGCGTGCGGTACATCGGCGTGCGGTGGTCGTCCCCGCCGACGGATGCCGTGTCCATGAAGTACAGGCGGCATTCCTTGCTCGCGTCCACCATCAGTTCCTTGCCCTTCCAGTCGAAGATGACGGGCGTGACCTGCATATCGAGGTCGCGCTTGACCAGCCACTCGGCGTTGGACGGGCCATAGTAGTCCACCAAGTCGAGCGACTTGGTCTCCGGGTTCTGCTTCACGCCGATGATGCCGTTGCCGTAGATGCCGTTTTCCGGATCCCAGCGGCCGTCACCGGTGCCGGTGTACATCACGCCTTCCTTGCTGATTGCCGGACCGGAGCGTCCCCACATGCCGCCGCCCGAAGGTCCCCAGGTTCCCACCTTCTTGGTCGCGAGGTCGAAAGCGTAAACCACGTTCGGATTTCCGCCGCAACCCTGGGCCGTGTGCGTGTATAGCACGTTCTTAAACAGGCTCAGCGCATACGGCTTGCCGTTCGCCGGCATCCACTTTTCCGCCGGCGCCACTTCCTGGCCGTCGGCCGCATTCACCTGGTGCAGCATACCGTCCCACGAAGCCACGTAGACGGTGTACTTGCCGGGCGCGCCTCCCGGGCCGATGGTGGGCGTCGCGGTGATGCCGCCGGGGCATAGGATCCCGCCGCCGCGGCCGCCGGCAGCCGACTGCGCGGTGTTCTCGAAGTGCTTGTGCCAGATCACCTCGCCCTTATCCACGTCGATGCCGTAGAGATTATCCGAAACGCCGGTCTCGATCAGAATCTGTTTCGGCCCGGTGGCCGTATTCACGCTGCCGATGATCAGCGGCACAAACAGGTTGTGCATCTGGCGCGGCTCGTTATCGAGCTTGATCTTCCAGAGCAGCTTCATGTCCTTGACGTTGGACAACGTCAGGATTTTTTCGTCTTTCTGCCAGTTGGTGCGGGATGTGTCGCCACCGTCGGTGAGCCAGTCGGCTCCCCACAGGGACACACCGCACAGTGTGATCGCAACAGTCAGACCCAGTCGTCGCATCCGTACCTCTCGAGTCCGCCGGAAACTGTTGAAACGTATCAAGCGGAGTGTGGGTTCAGCATATAACTGCCCGAAGGCCGATGTCAACCGGAAGTGAAGATTGTGAAGATTGGAAAAACCGCTGTTTGCTATCCGGCCCTGACCAAAGCCCGGCGGCGCGCCACCAGGTCTCGTGCCGCGGCCGGCCATTCCGGAAAACAAAACTCAAACCCGGCGGCAAGCAGACGCTCGGGAACAACCCGGCGGCTTTTCAAAACCAGTTCCGTCTCGGTTCGCAGCAGCCAGGCGCCGGCATCCAGAACCCAACCCGGTGCGGGCAAACCTGCGGGCACACCCCAGGCTTGCCGCAGCGCCCGCATGAACTCGCGATTGGGAAGCGGGTGCGGCGACGCCAGATTCACCACACCCCGCAATTCCTCCCGCCCGATCAGCATCTCCACCGCCCGCACAAAATCCAGGCCGTGGATCCAGGACACAAACTGAGTGCCGGATCCTTGCGCCCCGCCCAACCCGGCCCGCACCAGCCGGGAAAACGCATCGAACACGCCGCCGCGGTCCGGACTGAACGTCATCGCGCTGCGCATGGCCACTTTGCGGGTGCGCGGCGTGGGCGTGGCGAAAAAGGCGGCCTCCCATGCCTTCGCTACTTCGATGGAAAAATTCCAGGTTTCGGGCGCACCCGGTTCGCTGCCGCCCAGCTCGCCATGCTCTTCGGTCATGGCGCGGTCGAGCGAGTGCCGGTAAATCGTCGCCGTACTCGCGTTGATCCAGACTTGCGGCGCGCGCCGCAGCGTCGAGACCACTTCGTTGAGCAGGAGCGTGCTTCGGATTCGCGATTCCCGAATGTCCCGCCGGTTCCGCCGGTTGTACCGGCAATCGACGCTGCGGCCGGCGAGATTAATCAACACGTCGCACTGCTCCAGGTCGGCCACCCAGTCGCCGCGCGATTCGCCGTCCCATGGCAGCACGCGCCAGGGCGCGCGCCCCGGCTTCCGGCTGAACACGGTGACCACATGCCCCGCCGCGTGGAAATGCCGCGCCAGAACCGTTCCCACCTGCCCGCTACCCCCCGGAATCGCGATCTTCATGTCCGGCATCCCTCCGCGGCTGATCGAATCGCAATGTTCCGTTCGCGCAGCAGCGCCCGCATGTATCGCCTCAACACCGCGGCCTCCATGAGCCGCCCCAGCACCGGCACCGGCGCGGCGAAACAAAACACGTCGCGCATCTCGGTGCATCCGTTGCCCAGGTCCCGGAAGTAATGATCGTGCCGCATGCAGCGGAAGATGCCGTGGACCATGCGGTCCTGGAAGTATACCGGCCGGTCAAATGCCGTAATCTCGCTGGTCAGTTCGTGCCAGACTCCGAAATGCTTCGCCCTCCAGGTGACCCGTTCTCCCATCTCCAGAAGCCCCGAAGCGACCCCGCCGGCGGCCACTGCCTGTTCGCCCCAATGCACGTTGCCCGCCAGGTGAACCTCCACGCTTCGCGCCATGTCGAAGCACCGCTCCACGGGCGCCCGAATGAGGGTCCGCTCCTCGATCGTCACCATCGCTCCGCCTCCCCCGTTATTGCCTCAATCAGTTCCACCGCGCGCTTGCGCAAGCGGCCGCATCAAAGGCAGCCCTGAGAGGCGGACCAGCTTCGCCACCAGGTTTGCGGAAAGCTCGAGCACGCGCATCGTGCGGGCCTGGCCCGGCGATTCGTCCGTCACCCAGAAAAAGATCACGCCCATTTGAAAAAGCCAGAGCGCGCCCGGCAGCCGCGGCTCGAGATCGCGAGGAATGCGCGTGCCACACTTCACCAGAATCCGGCGGAACCAGTCGATGTCGATTTCCCGGATCTCCCGCGTCTCCCGGCTGAACGGCGAGAGCGGATGGCCCGGATCGGCGCCGCTTCGAAGCAGGGCGCGCAACACGCCGCGGTTCGGCGCGAAGCACTCGAGTTTCGTCCGGATCAATTCCCGCAGCCGGTCCTCGAGCCCGTCCGCCTCCCGCACAGTCGCTTCGATCAACGGCTGCATTTCCACCGACGACCGCCGGTAAAAGTCGGCGACGATGGCCTCCTTGGAGGGGTAGTAATAGTAAGCCGCGCCGGTTGCGACTCCGGCCTTCGCGGCGATCTCCCGCATGGTGGCGGCCTCGAAACCCTCACTCCGGAACAGCGCCAGCGCCGCCTCCAGGATCCGCGCCGCTGTCTCTTCGGCTTTCGTTGCAACCTTGTCCGCAGTCATTTTTGAACGTGTTCAACAATAGTATGGCCGCCCCCCGCCCCGGCCGTCAAGCCATTTCTGAACGTGTTCAAAAACTCGCCGCGGTACGAAAATAGGTACATGCCCGGCGTCCGCATCGACAAATGGCTATGGGCCTCCCGCTTCTTCAAGACCCGCTCGCAAGCCGCCCGTGCCTGCGAACTGGGCCGCGTCGGGTCCAACGGCCAGCCCGCCAAGCCCGCCCGCGAAGTCCGGGCCGGGGACATGCTGCACGTCAAAACGGAGGGCGGCGAGTTCCACGTGGAGGTGCTCGGGCTGAGCGAAATCCGCGGTCCCGCGGCGGTGGCGCAGACCCTCTACCGCGAAACAGACGCCAGCCGCGAGGCGCGCCGCAAGCTCGCGGAAGAGCGCCGGGCGGCGCCGCACTTCGAAGGTTTCCGCGAAGGCAAACCTTCCAAGCGCGACCGCCGCGAAATCAACCGGCTCCGCCGCCGCTGAGGCTTTGCACTACTTCGCGCTGATAAGGTTGGCAAACAGGCGGTAAGCTCCAGGCACACCCGCCGGCAACTGCCGGAACCAGGCGTACGCCGTGAAAATGTACACGCCCTTCCCGTAGCGCGTCCACAGTTCTCCGCCATCCAGCGGATCTTCGCCGGGATCCTTGGAGGACAACACCGTCTGGTAGCGAGGATCCCACTCGGTCGCGAAATACAGCCCCCGCTCCTGCACCCAGCCGTCGAAGTCTTTGGGCTCGATGTGGTTCGGCACCTGGAGAAGCGGGCTGTCCGGGTGCGGAAAGGTCACCGGCGCTTCTTCCACGGTGATGCGATAGCGGTTCCCTCCGCCGAACGCGATCGGGTACGGTCCTACCTGGAAGCCGCCTTGCGCGCCCCCGCGTCCGCCCTGTGCCGCTCCGCGTCCTCCCGCCGCGCCCCGTCCCCCTAGCGCGCCCGGGCCCCCCGGACCCTGTCCCGGCGTCCCGATGGCGTCCACCCCGTGATACTGGACCACGTAGGTGCCGCCGTTGCGCACATATTCGAGCAGCCGCGGCTGGTGCGCGCGAATATCCGTGCGCACGTTGTACGCGCGGATCCCCGCCACGATCGCGTCGTATTTGGAAAGGTCGCCCTGCTCGAGTTCCGAGGGGCTGATCAGGGTCACCTGAAGTCCTAGTTGCCGGAGCGCGTCGGGCATGGCGTCGCCCGCGCCCATGATGTAGCCGACATTCTTCACAGTCGTCTTGATACTCGCCCGCACCAGCTTGATGTTGGCCGCCGGGAACAGCGCCTGCGGCGGAATGTGCGGATAGGCGATCACATCCATGCCCGATGAGATTTCGCGGCCTCCCACCGTGGCCACCGCACGCAGCGAAGAGACGCTCTCTCCGGCGGGCGGCGTCACCGTGAAGGCGACCTCTTCCTGTTCGCCTGCCGTCGCCACTTCGAACGGCCGCGATGCCGGCTCCACCTTCCAACCCGCCGGCGCATCCAGCCGCAGCGTGCCCTTGGCGTTCACCACGTTGGCCGCCACCGATACCGACACCTTGCGTGCCTCGGCCGTGGGGAACACGGACACCGGGTACGTCAGGTTCACCGCCACCGGCGGCACGATGATCATGGGCCGCTCATGCTCGCCCGACGCGCGGTCCGCATACCGGTAGCGCACCGGCCGCACCAGTTCGAAGGCCGTCCCGTCCAGCGTCAACTTCACTCGCACGCTGGCGATGGGGGGCGTCTCCGCAAGCCCGATGAGAGTCTGATCGTCCACGTTGTAGTCGTTCGCCGTCGGCGGCTTCACCAGCCAGTACGGCTGCGAGTAAGGCTGCGAGGGAGGAACTTCGCGGTTGAACTCGGCCGTCACCGCCTGGCTGTATGCGAGTTTGGCCGGCTTGGCGTCGATGGGCGCGTTCCACATCCCGCTCACCTCGGCGCTCTCGAAGGTGATGGTCGCGTTCGACCGGTTCATCACGGTGGTGGTGAAGCCCAGCGGGGAGCCCGGCGTGCCCTCCGGCCGGCGCGCCTGGGCGTCAACCCACATGCCGGCGCAGAGCGCGATGGTCTCGTCGAGTTCGGCCAATTTGATTTTCGCCAGCGGGTCGTCGATGGCCGCGATCAGCGGGCGCGCCTTGGCCAGCAGCGGCAGCACGGCTTCGGGGCGACGCGGCTCGAAGGTGCGGGTGGCTTCATCCAGGACGGCCTTGACGGCAGCGCCGCCGCGCAGGCGGTTCCAGGTGGTGTCGATACCGTCGAACGGATCGTGAGTTGCCGGCTCGCCCTCGGCAAGCTGGAACTGCACCGTCGCGGGCCCCGGCCTTCGCATTGCGCCGGTGCCTTGGCTGTAATGCATGCTGCGGCTGATGGTGGCCAGTTCCTCGTAGCTGTAACCCAGCACCGGATTAAGCTCGCCCGTGTTCACCGAGCCGGCGGGAACCACGGGTGGCGCATTGCCGCGGCCGCCGCCCGGGCCGCCCCGTCCGCCAAAGGACGAGCGCACCAGGCGTTTCGGCTTCCAAGGCTGCACAAACTTTAGCTGCTCGGGGAATTTGGTGCGATCTCCCGCCACTTCATAAGCTTCCTTGCCCAGAATCGCCGACGCCTGGTGCTGCCCGTGGCCGTCGCTCGGCGTGCCGCTGAAGCCCAGCATGACCACGTCCGGCCGGTACTTGCGGATCACCCATACGATGTCGGAGAGGATGCGGTCGTGCCCCCACTTCTGGAGGGTCTCGTCGGCGGTCTTGGTGAATCCAAAGTCGATGGCCCGGGTGAAAAACTGGTCTGCGCCGTCGATGCGGCGGGCGTCCAGCAGTTCCTGCGTGCGTATCATGCCGAGCTGCGCGCCCTGCTCCGGCCCGAGCAGGTTCTGGCCGCCTTCGCCGCGGGTGAGCGAAAGGTAAGCGGCGCGCATATGGCGGCCGCGCGCATAATAGGCGAGCAGCGACGTGCGCTCGTCGTCCGGATGGGCCGCAATCATCAGAAAAGTGCCGAGCTCGTTCAGTTTGTGCAGCGCCTGTTCGATCTCCGGCGTGCCGGAAAACGGCCGTTGCGCCTGAACTGGTACTAGCGCGGCCAGGATGACCGCTAAGAAAAGGAACCTGGCAAGTGGCTTGCTCGTCCGCATAGATAGTAGTCCATTCTACAGCGGGCGCCGCGGCGTTCGCCGACAACCGCCCGTCGAATGGCATATAAGGAGGGGTCTTGAGGGCTGCAAACAAGCTCGGCAGCTTGTGGAATGCTTTTCGCGGTTCCACCCGGCTCAGAGTTCCCCCGAGGCGCTACGTCGCACCCGAACAGCCGCGCATCGGACTGGCGCTCGGCGGCGGGTTCGCGCGAGGCATTGCCCACGCCGGCGTGCTCGAGGTTTTCGAAAAGAACAACATTCCCATCCACTGCATCACCGGGGTCAGCGCAGGTTCCATTGCCGCCGCGGCCTATGCGAGTGGCGCCACACCCGCCGAAATCGCGCGGGCCGGCTGCGCCATGCGGTTCGGAGACGTGGCCCGCTGGAGCCTGTGCCGCATGGGGTTCGTGGTCAGCGAGCGGATGAAGCGGTTTCTCGAAAGGCTGCTGAAGAACTACCGCTTCGAAGAGATGCGGATCCCGCTCGGAATCATTGCCACCGATCTGTCCACGGGACAGGCGGTCGCGTTCCGCGATGCCGGAGACGTGTTCCTGCCCATTCGCGCCAGTTGCTCCTACCCGGGCCTGTTCCAACCGGTCCGCCACGAAGGCCGGCTACTGGTGGATGGCGCCATGAGCATGGAAATCCCGGCTCTGCTGGCGCGGCAGTTGGGGGCGACGCGCGTGATCTCCGTGCATCTGCCGGCGCATGGGTCCGCCGCGGCGGCCGCTCCGCGCAACGTGTTCGAGGTGGTGAACCGCTGCTTCCAGATTTTGCAGAACCGCACCGAGGACAGTTGGCGCCGCGACACCGACCTGGTGCTTCAGCCCAACGTGAGGGGGATCGACTGGAACGGCTTCGAATGCGGTCCCGCCATGGTGCGAGCCGGGGCGGCCGCCGCTACCGCCGTGGTGCCGCTGGTCCAAAGCTGGTTCGGGGAACCGGATGCGCAGTCCGCCGGAGCGGTTACGCCAGATTTAGAACCTGCCTGACGGTCCCGCTCTGATCCTGGATTTTTTCCTGGAGCATCATCAGGGCGTAAATCAGTTGTTCGGGACGCGGCGGGCAGCCGGGCACGAAGACATCCACCGGTATCACCTGGTTCACCGGAATCAACGCGTAATTATTGAACACGCCGGTGGAGGTGGCGCACGCCCCCATGGAGATCACCCACTTGGGCTCGGGCATCTGCTGGTACAGGTGACGGATCACCGGCGCCATCTTGTTCGACACGCGCCCGGCGATGATCATCAGGTCGGACTGCCGGGGCGAGCCTCGAAAGACTTCCGCGCCGAAGCGCGCGATGTCGAAACGGGAGGCCGTCATGGACATCATTTCGATGGCGCAGCAGGCGAGCCCGAAGGTCATCGGCCAGATGGAGTTCTTACGCGCCCAGTTAACGGCTCTATCGAGCGTGGTGAGGACGATGCCTTCCGAAGCGGCCGAAGCGGCATTATTGAAACTGTAATCGTCCACGCGGGCAAAAAGCTCCGCCGGCCCGCTCGCAAAGGGCTTATCCATACCTCTATTTTCGCACGCGGGGCGCCGCTCTTGTAAGATTGGAGTTACCGCGCCCATGCCATCCGACATACTCGAGCAGTTGCTGCATCGAACCGCACAGGAATGCGGAATCGAACCCGGATTCTGGGACATATTCGGGCGCTACCATACCACCACCACCGAAGTGCAGCGCGCGATTCTGGAGGCGATGGGCCTGCCTGCGCACAGCGAGACGGCCCTGGCGTCGGAGCTCGCGGAACGGACGCGCGCGCGCTGGCAGCGCCTGCTGCCGGCCACTGTGGTGGAGGGGGAATGGGAGGAAATCTGCCTCCCGGTGCATGCCCCCGCCGAAAGCATCGGTGAGCCGCTGCGAGTGACCATCCGCCGCGAAAACGGCGAGACTTCGGCGCACCTGGTGGACCTGGTCGATCCGCCCGAACCCGCTTCCATCAACATGAACGGCCAAACCTGGGTGCGGAAAGAGGCGCGCGTACCCGTGGCCCTGCCGCTCGGCTATCACGATATCGAGGCACGGCTTGGAACCGCCTCAGCCACCACCCGCTACATCGTGACGCCGGAGCGCGCCTACACGCCCGAACCGCTGGGACGCGGACAACGCGCGGCCGGGTTCGCAGTGAGCCTCTACGGGATCCGCTCGGAACGGAATTGGGGCTGCGGCGACTTCACCGACCTCGAGAACCTGATCGACTGGGTGGCCGACGAACTGGGCGCCGGCTTTGTCGCGCTCAATCCGCTGCATGCCATCCACAACCGCCGGCCGTTCAACACCAGCCCGTACCTGCCCAACTGCATTTTCTATCAGAATTTCCTCTACCTGGACGTGGAGGCGATGGAGGACTTTCGGAACTGCCGCCGCGCCCGGCGCTTGCGCGATGCAGCCGCGACCGCTTCCGAGATCCAGGAACTGCGCAACGCGCCCTTTGTCGAATACGAGCGCGTGGCCGCCCTCAAGCTTCGCTTTCTCAAGCTCGCTTTCGTGCGGTTCTTGCGCGAGCGCCGCGGCGGCTCGGCGCGCGCCAGCCAGTTCGACGACTTCATCGCTCGCGAGGGAGCGCTGCTCGAGCGCTTCGCCACCTATTGCGCCCTGGATGAGCACCTGCACCGGCTCAACCCGGACCTTTGGCTGTGGACCGAATGGCCGGAGCCCTACCGCGATCCCGAATCGGCCGAAACCCGCGCTTACCGGCAGAAACATTGGCGCCGCGTGATGTTTTATCAGTATCTTCAGTGGCAGATCGACCTGCAGCTCTCCGCGGCACAGGACAAGACGCGCCAGCGCGGTCTGGACATCGGGCTCTACCACGATCTCGCCCTGGCCACCGACAAGTTCGGCAGCGATCTGTGGGCGCACCGCCCGTTTTTCATTCAGGGCTGCCGCGTCGGGTCGCCCCCCGACGACTTTTCTCCCAACGGCCAGGATTGGGGCTTCCCACCCCCGAATTCGCAGCGCCACTTTGACGACGGCTATCGCCTGTTCGCCGAGTCCATTCGCAAGAACTGCCGCCACGGCGGGGCGCTTCGCATCGACCACGTGATGCGGCTCTTCCGCCTTTACTGGATCCCCGACGAGTACGATGCGGGCCACGGCGCGTACGTGCGCGAGCGGGCCGAAGAACTGGTCCGCGTGCTGGCGCTCGAAAGCGTGCGCAATCGCGTCGTGGTGGTGGGCGAAGACCTGGGCACGGTGGAGCCGGAAATCCGCAAGACGCTGGAGCGCTTCGGCATCCTGAGCTATCGCCTGTTCTATTTCGAAAAAACAAAGGAAGGCGCCTTCCGCCCCTCCGCCACCTATCCGCGCCAGGCGCTGGTCTCCTCGACCACCCACGATCTTCCCACCCTCGCCGGATTCTGGACCGCGGACGATGTGCGCGCCCGCCGCGAGGCCGGCGTGATCGACGAAGGCGGTGAGCGCCAGCAGTTCGAGAACCGGCAGCGGGAAAAGCAGGCCATGCTGGACGTGCTCTTCGCCGAAGGCCTGATGCCCGTAAGCCTTCCGCGCCGCGCGATCGATTATCCGGAACTCACGGGCGACCTGCACAACGCCGCCGTCGGCTTTCTCGCTTCCACGCCGTCGCAACTGCTGGCCATCAACCAGGAGGACCTGACCAAGGAGCCGGCACAGCAGAACCTGCCCGGCACCACGTGGCAATACCCTAACTGGGGGCGCAAAATGCGCTTCACCTTGGAGGAGTTGCGCACTTCGCAGCAGGCCCGCGACTTCACCGTGATGGTCCGGAACTGGATCGAGAAGGTGGGCAGGCTCTCCCGGCAGAGCCGGAGGTAGCGGCCCGGTTTACCGCCGCACCTCGCGCGGATCGTCCATGCGCGGACCCGGCTGGCCGGTGGTCGAAACCCGCGCCGCCCGCGGATCGAACAGCGATTTATTCACCGGCAGCGCCTTATACGGCGCGGGGTCGGGTTCACTCGTGAAGCATCCGCTCAGATCGGTGGCCGAGGCATCGAACAGGTTTAACGGCGGCAGCCCCAGCAGCCGGAACACCGTTTTCAGCATCCCCGGGAAGCTCGAGTTTTCGTGCAGTACGGTATCCTTCTTCGCCCACGGCCCGGCGCACATGAACACCGTTCGCTGCGCATCGATGTGGTCCACGCCGCCCTGCGCGTCGTCTTCCGTGATCAGCACCGCCATCTGCGGCCACCACTTTGTGCCCGAGAGGAACTCCATGATGCGGCCGAGCGCGTAGTCGTTATCCGCGACGAAGGATTCCGAGTACGGGTAGCCGTCCTCGGGGCGGGCAGCCGCCATGTGGTCGTTGGGAAGGTGCATGAAAATCAGGCGCGGCAGCTCGTCTCCCGTTTTGACGTACTTCTCTTGGATTTCGGCGATGAACTGCGTGGCGCGAAACTGGTCCGGGATGTTCATGTTGAAACCGGGATACCCGCGCGAGGTGTTGCGGTAGAGCGGATCGGGCATGGGCATGTTGGTAAGAAAGCGGCCGCCGGTCGGCTCCTGCCCTTTGCTCTCGTCGATTCCCGCGAGCTCGAATCCCTCGCCGAAATTGCGGAAAGGGATATGATTGCGCTCCAGGTGATGCCAGATAGTGCCGGCTTCGAGCTGCTCTTCGGGATGTACGGAGGAGGCGGACCCGGCGAACAGCAGCCTTCCCGGCGCCTCCCCGAGGCGGAAATCTTTCTTCTGGTCGCTATATGCCGCCATCCGCGACGACTCGGTCCAGGCATTCGGATACGACCCGACCACCCAGTGATGCCCGTCCACGCTCACGTCGGAATCGGCGTAAAAGTTGTCGCTGATGGTCCAGCGCCGCGCCATGGCGTGATGGTTGGGCGTGACGTTGATGTCCTTCAGGCTGAGCCGCTTGCCCTTGCCATCCACGTACCCGCGGGTGCCCAGGCGCGCCAGCTCGGGATTGGACATAAGGGGACCATTGGCGGCTTCGGTGATGTCGCCGAATACCTCGTCGAAAGTGCGGTTCTCCTTCACGATCACGACGACATAGCGAATGCCCTCGGGCACGGGGCTCTCGGCTGTGGGGCGCGGCCGGAAGCCGTTGGCCCGGATGACACGGGTGGTGAGTTCGGCCAGTTCGGGCGCTGCCGGCATGGAGAATTGCTGGATCGTGCCCTGGCGCGGAAGGATCGGCGGTCCGAGGTAATGCTCCGGACCCCGGGCATTGGGGCCGCGGCCGTGCCCCCGCGCGTTCAATACGAAAACATCGCCGCCGTGGACCGCCACGCAAGTCGGGAACCATGCCGCGGGAATGTGGCCGGTGAGCCGCTTTTCCTTCGGATCCACCACGCCCACCGCGTTGATTCCAGCTTCGGCCACCAGCAGCAGCCCGGACTCCGGATGCACGGTTACGCCCACCGGCAGAATACCGCGCAGACTCTCGAGCCCCGGGATGCGCAGCGGAATTTCGCCGGTGACCTGGTTTGTGTGCGCGTCGATGACGGTGATGGAGTCGTTGGCGGCATTGGAGACGTAGACGGCGTCCGCGGTGGCGGCAACGCCCGAAGGACTGCTGCCTCCGAAGCTATCGGGACCGAAAGGAAGGCCGGTCCGCACCAGGGTTTCGAGCTTCGGCGCGGCCGGTTCGCTCACGTCCAGCACGGCCAGCGAATTCGCCTCCCGCGCATTCGGATCGCCGAGGCCGGGCACCTGTACGGGACCATTGGCTGTCGGCCGCTCCACACCGGAGGTCGCTTCCGCGCTGGGAAAACCGAAGGGTGGAAAGGCGAGCCCCGTGGTCTGCGCCTGTTTGGCGTCGGCGCCCGGGATCGCCTGATACCGGAACATACCGAGGTTGGTGACGTACAGGTGTTTCCGATCTGGCGAGAGCGCCAGGGCGAAGGGCAGACGTCCAACCCCGGTTGAAGCAAGAATCTTCCGTGACTTGGTGTTGATGCTCACCACCCGGAAATTGGCCTGATCCACGACATACAGGATGTCCCGCTCGGCATCCATGGCGAGATCGCCCGAGTAGCTGTCCTTGAAGCCGCCCTGGTTGAGGCTGATGGTCCGCCGCTTTTGTCCCATCGAGTCGAACAGGCCGATGTGGCCGGAGTTGCCTTCCGAAGCCCAGAAGTCCCGCTCGCCGTCGAAGGCCAAGCCCATGAACAATCCCCGCCAACTGTCGTCGTCCTCCTCTTCCTCCTCACCCGATTTCTCGCGATCTTCGCGTTTCGGCGCCTGGAGTTGGCGCACCTGCCACTCGCCGCTTGCCAGCTCCATGACGGTGAAGGAGTTCCGGCCCACGCTGTTGACTGAAACGACGGTCTTACCGGAGGCGCTGACGGCGATCCCGAAGCCGCCGGGTCCGGACGGAAATTCGCGGCCGTACGGGGCGATCACCCTGCCGCCGGGGAGTATCGACGCGCCGGCGTGTCGCGCGGCGGGGCGAATTCCGGCCGGAGCCATGTACCATTGCGCGGCCAAAGCCGCGGCGCCCAGGAATGCTAGCAGGATCAGGCGCGACACGAAACCATCATAGAACGTATGGGAGGGCCAAAAATTGTTATCTTTATTACCGAAAATTGCAATAGCAATACCCTTACGAACCGCGTAATCTTTTTCTGGTTCGGTAAAGAATTCCACCGCTATAGAACTGAAGTAACGTATATCCAGGTGGTCTTGCGTACACCCTTATAATTGGAGTAAGGGATCGTACGAGCAGTAAAGGGTTTCAGGAGGCGCTGCCAATAGGTGACGTTTGGCACCCCAAATGCTCCTTTGGGGCGAAGAGCAAAGGGCGGGATGATGCAGCGACTGACATTTTCGGCGTTGTTGTTATTCATCGCGGGGTGTGTTCCGGCTTCTTTTGCCCGTCCCTTGATGGAAGGCCCGCAGCAGAAAACGGTCCCGAAATCGGCTCCTAAAGCGGCTCAAGCATCTTTGACCGGATGCGTGGATCAGGCGCAGGATGGCAGTTATACCCTGATCGAAGCGGGCAACCGGTCGAAAATCACAAACCTGGTGGCGGACGGCTTCCCCACGGAAGGCTTTGCCAAACACTTGGGACAGAAGGTCACGGTACGGGGAACAGCTGCCCCGGAAGGATCTTCGTCCGGCTTCCGAGTGCGCAGTATCGAGGTCATCAGTGATGCTTGCGCCGAACAGTAGCAGTGATTCCAGTCTGGAGGACAAAATGGCATCCACTCCCACGGCGTTCGCGCCGACAAAACCACTCGAAGATCCATTAGCTCATCTACCGTGTTCGAGCATTGTTGAATACCGCAAAGGGCAAATGATCTATAACCAGGACCAGCCGTCCACGGCGATTTATCTGGTCATCGACGGCAAGGTCAAGGTTTCACGACTGGCGGATGACGGCCACCAGGTAGTGGTAGACATCTATCAGCCCGACGAATTCTTCGGCGAATCCGCGTTTCTGAATCTCCCGCACCGTGCCGAACAGGCCACGGCGCTAGAGAACACGAAGCTCATGACGTGGACCACCGCGGAAATCGAAGACATCGTCATGAAGCGGCCGCGCCTCGCGGTGGCGCTGCTTCAGATCCTGGTGCAGCGGACCATCGACTTCACGCACCGCATCGAGAGCTTTTCGGTGGACAACATCGCGCGGCGGTTGGCGCGTTCGCTGATCCGCTTCTCCGAGCGGTTGGGGACGCAGGAAGACGACGGGTCCATCCGCATGGTGCCGTTCACCCACGAACTGCTCTCGCAGTATGTGGGCACCTCGCGCGAGATCGTGACGCACTACATGAACCAGTTCCGCAGGCAGGGCTATCTGCGCTATTCGCGCAAGGGCATCATCCTCTACCGGGATGCTTTTCGCGAGTGGCTCCGGCAGAACACGTAATCGGAGTCAGCGGCCGGGGCCGGCGGGCGCCAGCGTCAGATTCTGGAAACCGCCGGCGTCGAGCGTAATCTTCCGCCCGGCGGAAACGAAGCGCTCCCACGCGCCGGGCTCTTCGAGGCGCATTCGATCCTCCCGCGCGACGGCGAACACGCGATACTCGCCGGGAGCGAGGCCGGTGAACTGAAACTTCCCGTTTTCGTCCGCCGCGACTGGCCTGCGATTCCAGTAGTTGCCGGTCTGGGAGGGCCACTTCTCCAGGACCACCCAAGCGCCATCGGCAGGATTGTCCCCTTGCTTTACCACGCCGGTGACTGCGGCCGGGCGGTCGGCGAGTTCCACCACGATCTGCTGCGCCAGGGCGCTGCCGTTGAGCGTGACGGTGGACTCGACCCGCGATCCGTTATAACGTATCTCCTTCACGTATAGGCCCGCCGGCAGACCGGTGGTCGAAATCCGGTACTCGGCGGGAACGATGTTGACGATGCGAAAGGCACCGTCTTCGGCGGCACGGCCGGGAGGCGAGTACGCGAGGGCGATACCCAGCATGAGGGTCGCGCCCCTCACCGAAGCTTTGGGCACACCCTCGGCGAGCACGAACTTGCCGTCCACGTCGAGGCCCTTTTGCAGAGATGCCGCGACCTCCACATTCTTGTCGCCGATGGTGAAAGTGGCGTAGCCTTCGCGGCGCGCCTCGTCGTCGAAAGTGGATCCGGCGCTGAGCCGGAGGGTGTACTGGCCAGGTTCGAAAGGACCCAGGGAGAAGTCCTTCCCGCAGATGGCGTCACCAGCGCCGTTGCCGCTGGTGAACGGACCCTTGACCGTCATCAGCACCAGCGAGACCTTCTGTGCCTGCTCGCAACCGGCTGCCGACAGGTGCACGGACGCGTGGTAGCGGGGGGCCTTGCGGAGGCGCAATTGGCCCAGGTTGACCGCGCCGGCTGAAGGAACGTTGACCAGCATGGCGCCGTCTTCATCGTGTACGCCGGGAAAGTAGGTGCGGGGATAGTCTTCGCGCGACCAGGCGGGGTCGGGTTCGGGGAGAGCTTTCGCGGTGCCCGCGCCGGGTGTGAGGGCCACGTAGTCGCCGGGGACGAGGTTCTTGACCGTGAAGCGGCCTTCGGCGTCGGTCTTGTCCGAGCCGCCCGGGCCGGTACGGCGCAGGCCCCACTGCCAACCGACCGATTGCACCCAAACGGGCAGGCCCGCGAGCGGCTTGCCGGTCTCTTCGTCAACAAGTTGGCCCGTGACTTCGCCGGGGCGGGCGAGATAGTAGACGACCTCGCGCACAGGGTGATCCTTATCGAGCATCAGGGTGGTGCTCGAACCCTCCGGCCCGGCGATGAGTTGGCGAAGCACGGTCTGCGTCTGCCCGTAGCCGGGCTTCTTCAACTGGAGGCTGTACTCGCCGAGTTTGCCGGTCTTCAAACTGAAGCCGCCGTGGGGATCGGTCTTCACCTTCTGAAGCGGCTCGGTGGTGGTGGGCCGCATGATGACCGGCTTGTCGGGGAGGCGTTCGGGCAGGGCGAAGAGCGAGATTTCGACGTCGGCGATAGGTTGGTTGATTCCCGGTTCGAGGATCGTGCCCTTGATTTCGGGCCGGATTTCCTGCGCCGATAAAAAACCCGCGAGCACCCCTGAAAGGATGCTCGCGGCAAGGGTTTGGGTACACATGTCGATACCTATTCCGGTGGAAACGGAATGTCGATGGTCGTGACGACCGTTACCGGCTGGCCGTTGAGCAGCGTCGGCTGGTAGCGCCACTGGCGGACCGCATTTACCGCGGCGGCCGCAAGGGCGGGGTGTCCTTCGAGCACGTCGATCTTTTCGACGACGCCGTCGGGTGCGATCTCGATGCTGAGCTTGACGTTGCCGCGGATGCCCGCGTCACGCGCGTCGGCGGGGTAAATGGGATCGACCTTGTTGACCATTTTGGCGGCCTGCACGTTGCCGCCGACGCGGATGCGGGAGGGAGCGGCAGAAATCACAGCCCCCAGCACGCCCTGCTGGGAGGCGGTTGGAGCGGGTGCGTCCGGCAGGCGGAAGGGCACGACGATTCTCGTGGTGACTTCCGCTGACTGCGAGCCAAAGCGGTACAGTTTGGCCGCTTCGATCGCGGACGGAACCAGCAGTGGATGACCGCTGATGACATTGAGCTCCTTCACCGAGCCGTCCACGCCGATGCGGGCGCGCAGCCGGACATCGCCCTGGATGCGCGCCTGCCGGGCCAGCGGCGGATAGGCCGGCTCGACGGTGTAGACGGGGGGCAGCGCCGGACCAGACGGGCGGACAACTCCTGGGAGCGTGGACGGAGGAGCAGATGCCTCCGCGGCAGGCAGGCGGAACGGCACGACGGCTTCGGTCGAAACGGCCACGGACTGCGGCGCATACCGCCATTGCTTGACGGCTTCCATCGCCGCCGGCATCAGCAGCGGGTGTCCGGAGATGGCGTCGATGTTGGCGATGCTTCCGTCAGCTGCGACGGTGACGCGCAGGCGGACGTCGCCCTGGATGCGCGCCTGGCGGGCGAGCGGCGGATAGGTTGCGTCCGTCCGGTATGTGGGAGTCAAGCCGGGCGCGGCGGGCGCAAGCGCACCCTTATCCGGCATCACTGCGGATGATTGGGATCCGAGGAGCGCTACGACGTTACCGCCGGCGCGCGCAAGCAGGCGCTGGCCAAGTTCGACCACCGGACCCAGGGCTGCATGGTCATCGAGGTTCAGCCTGCCGGCCGGCAAGGTACGGCCTTCCGGAGCGCGCCTTGCCACCGACGCGAGGCGGCTGCCCACCGCCATCACCAAGTCCATATCGTCCGATGTCTCGAGCTGCGACTGGATGCGGGATGCAAACGGCGCGTTGATTCTGGGGAAGGCGGGATCGCCGGAATTGCCCAGAATGGCGTCCGCATACAGGTTCGCGAGCGCGGTCGCCCTGGCGCTGCCGGGGGCGAGTTTGCGCGCGGCCAGGTACAGCCGCTCGGCCTCCTCGTAGTCGCCGCCGGTGCGGTGGAAGAACTGCGCCGCGTTGCCGAGCACCTGCGGATCCTGGGCCCGCAGGGCAGCCTGCTGCTTCCACATGGAGGCCGCGCGGCTATAGTCCGACGCGTCGTTGAGAGCCGTGGTGCGGGGCAGGAGTCCGGAAGAGGCGATCGCGGCGGCGGGGTTCTCGGGATGATTGGCGATCAGCCAGAAGATGTGGTCGAGCCGCTGTTTGGCCTGGCCGGTGGAGTAGTAGTAGAGGATGAGCTGGCCGCGCTTTTCGATGTCCTGCGGATTGGCGGCGAGCTGCTGCTCCATGACGGCGGCGTCGCTCGCCGTGATGCCGGCCTTGGCGCGAAGGTCGGAGAAGGTGACTTGGGCGGGCGCGAGTTGCACGGTAGCGGCCAGGTAAACCAGGGGCAGGCCGCAAGCAAGCAGCCCGGCCCAGCGCAGGCGGTTCAGGCCGCGCGGGATCTGGCGGGTTTCGTCGAGAATGCGTTCAATGCGTTTGCGGACTTCGTTCGCTTTGGCCATCGCCATCGCCTCCCAGACCAGGCGGCCCTGGCCGGTTTTGACCGCCGCTGCCATCTCGAGGAGCGCCTGGGCGTATGGCTCGCGGCTGTTGACCAGGAGTAGGGCCGCATCGTCGCAGGCCTGCTCGGCAAGAATCCCGAGGCGGCGCTCCAGCCACCATGCCAGCGGGTGAAACCAGAAGATCGACCGGTTGATGCCAGCGACCAGGGCAATGGCCCAGTCGGCGCGGCGAATGTGGGTGCGCTCATGCGCGAGAACGGCATCGAGCTTGGCGGCGTCCCACGATTCCCAGCCCGCGGGCAGCAGGATCTTGGGACGGAGCCAGCCCACGGTCATGGGGACACCGATCCAGGTGGATTCGAAGAGGACGTCGTTCCCGGGCTGTTCGATGCGGGAGGCGGCGCGCACCAGGCGCCGGGTGAACAGGTAGCCGAAGGCCAGGCGGCCCAGCGAAATCAGCAGGCCGGCGGCATAGACTCCGGCAGCGGCGAGCAGCCACGGGCTGGGGGCCGGAACCGGCTCTGGCTCCGGCACGGCGGGTGCGTGCCTGAGGGCCTGCTGAGCCGGGATGGTCACCACCGGGATTACGGCGGGGCGCGGCGCGAGGACCCGAATTTCGAGCGGAGGCAGCACGGGAGAGAGAGCCACCAGGGCGAGCATGCCGGCGGTCACGACGGTCCAGACGGCGTGACGCAGGGCGGCAGCCTGCATGCGAAAGACGGCCAGGGTCACCGCCGCGGCGGCGGCGAGGCACAGGGCGCGCACGGCGACGCCGGAAAGGGACGAGAGAACGGAAGCCGGGTCCACGTCATTCCTCCTTCGCTTTTCGGCTTGCGATGCGTTTCGCCAGCCGCTGAAGTTCCTGTTCATCCACAACGTCGTTGGCGACCATGCCGACGAGCAACTGCTCCACCGAACCGCCGCAGAAGCGCTCGATGATGCCGCGCACGGCTCGGGCGGCGACGTTCTGGGGCGCCTCGAGGCCGGTGTAAACATTGGTGCGGCCGTCCACCCGGTGCTTGACGTAGCCCTTCTCTTCGAGGCGTTTAAGAATGGTCCGGGCGGTGGACTCTTTCATGGGGTGGCGATCGGCGAGGTCGGAGCGGATCTCTTCGGCGGTGGCGGAGCCGCGCTGCCAGACGGCCTCCATCACTTTGTGCTCGAGGTCGCTGAGGGTCTTTCGTGCGCTAAGCATTGTAGCGCTACAATATGTAGCTCAGAAATCGGCCGGTGTCAAGGGATTTTTGTGCGGGGAGTTTTGAGGGTGCCGGCGGAGTTGGAGATCTCGGCTTCGAAGGCGGCGATTTGGGATGCGTCGCCGGTGATAGGGAACACAGAACGGAGTTGGAAGACGCCGCCGAGCGGGGAGGAAGCGAAATAGGAAGCGAACTGGGAAGCGGCGTCAACCCGGACGGTCCCGACGGCGACTCCGGCGGAATCGTAGAAGGTAAACGCCAGGGCGGCGGCGGTGCGGGTGTTATCGAAGCCCGTGAGGCGGAGTTCGATACCGGTCGGCGAGCGGAGCGTGTCCGTGGAAGCGATGGTGACGGGGGCGGGGTCGATGAGGACCATCTCGCTGGCGGTAGCGCCGCCGAGTTCCACTGAAAAAGTGAGGGTACCGGCCGTGGTGCCGGTCTGGAAGGCGATTTCCGGGGTCTCGGAATCGCCGGAAGCGACGGCGAACTGGACGGTGCGGCCTCCGGAGGCGAACTGGATGGCGGGGTCGGAACTGCCATTGTGCGAAACAAAGCCAATGCTGAGGGTGCCGGTGCCGGATGTGCGGGCCGGCGCATCAAACCGGACTTTGGCGGAGCCTTGCTGGCCGCTGCGGGACAGCGGCAGGTCGATCTCCAAGGCAGGTTTGGGCAGCGCCGGGTCGCGTCCGGAACCCTGGAGGGAATACGCGGTGCCGCCGATGGTCAGGGTGGCGGTGAACAAATTCGTATTTGACGGAACAAACCCAATTTCGAAGGCGGCCGAGTCGCCGGGCTGAAGCGTGGCACCGGCGGGAGATGGACTGTCGAGCGAAAACGGGCCGGGGGAAACCGAGATGTCCGGAACGACGGCGGAGACGGCGGCGCGATTTTCGAGCAGGAAGAGTAGAGTCCGGCGGGCGCCGCGGTCCACAGTGCCGAACGACACGGGAGAGACGGCGGCATCGCGCAGCCCCGAGCCGGCATCTACCTGGCAAACCAGGGGCGGGAGGACGTTTACGGTGAGGAGGAAGGAAATCCGGTCGTTGTAGAGCAAGGCACTGAACAAACCCACCGAGGTGGCCCGGTATTCGACCGTAAACTCCACGAATTCAGCCGGTTCAAGAGCGACTGGCGCATCCGGCGCTCCGGATAAAACAAAGCCAATACCGTCCACATGAAAGGGGTTGAGCGTGGCCGGAGCCCCCGCGGTGTTCTTGACGCGGAGGGTGGCGACGGCTTTGTCTCCCTGACGAAACGAACCCAATTGCAAGGGGGAGGCCACCGGCTTCTCGAGGGCGCCCGAAACCTGCACGACCGAGAATTGTGCACAGGCAAGGGGCGCCATGAGAGCGAACAAGACGGAGAACCGCGGCAGGCGCGTCACGGCGTACCTACCGAAATCGAGGGCGTACCGATGGTGACCGGGGCGGCGGGAGGGCTGGAAGAATCGTGACCGGCGCGCGCGGAGGCATAGTAACCGCCCGCAGCGCCTCCGGCGAGCACCGCAACCACGGCCAGCCACTTCGCTTTTCCACTCTTTGCGCGAGCCGCGGGGGCATTGCCTTTTTCCTCCGCAATATACTGAGAGCAAAGGGCTCCCACGCGGGCCTGCTCTTTCGACGCGACGATCCGGATGAGGAAGCGGCCGGATACCTGGTTGACGCGGAGACCACGCAGGGTGGCGCGGCCGCGAGCGTCGGTCTGGAGGATTTCGGTGCGCAGACCGCTCGCGAACAGGGCAGTAGGCCCGTCGTTGGGGGCGTGAAAGCTGACTGCGGCCCCTTCCACCGGCCGGCCCGTCTCATCGGTGACCTCGACGGTGATCGGGCGGGAACTGTGGCTGCCCGGCGTATGGACGGCGCTTTCCCCCTCAATCACCTGCATGTGGAGGATGGCGATCTGGGCTTGGGCGCAGTAAACCTGGAGCAGGAAGAAGGCGGCGAGGATTAAGGGGCCTTGCGAACCAAAACAGCGGTGACGTTGTCCGGACCACCAGCCTGTTTCGCAGCCTCGATCAGATTGCGGCAACTATCTTCCAGTGACTGTCCGGAGCCCGCTTCTCTCAGAATTTTTTCGATCTCGGGGTTTTCGATGACTCCGTGGAGGCCGTCGCTGCACATGAGGAAGACGGATCCGGGACCGAGAGGCAGGTCGTAATAGTTGACGGTCAGTGGGGTACTGGCACCGATCGCCATGGTGAGGACGTGGCGCATGGGGTGATTGCGAAGGATTTCCTCGTCCAAACCGAGCGGGCGACCCACTTCGTTCACCCAGGTCTGGTCATCGGTGATGACGCGGAGCCCGTCGCGATCATATAGGTAGGCGCGGCTGTCCCCCACGCTGGCGATGTTGAGGCCGCCGTCCACTTCCAGGGCCACCACCAGGGTAGTGCCCATGCCCTCGAGTCCGGGGTCGCTTTGGGAAGCCTCGATGACGCGGCGGTTGGCCTCCTCGACGGCAGTCAGCAGAACCTTGGAATCGTGGCGCTCGGCGTGGTGGACGATCTCGGCTACCGTATCCACCGCCATGCGGGAGGCGCACTCCCCGGCTTTGGCGCCGCCCATGCCGTCGGCGAGCACGTACAGGCCCGTCTCCGGCTCGACCAGGCAGTAATCTTCATTGTTGGATCGGACACAGCCCTTGTCCGACAACCCGAAGGCTTCCAGCATTTCCCGACTATCCTCCACACGCCCGGCCGTGCCGCAAATGGCAGATTGCGTCTTTGGCTTTGGTCATTCTAACCCGAACCGTTCGAGGCTAAAGAGAAAAAGCTTCGGAAGGGGTACCATGCGGGGACTGGGCGAACGGGCACTTGCAGGGTTTGGCGGCCGGGCGAAGCGGAGATCCCGGTGCGCGCCATTACGATTGCCGGTAGACACTACCGACCGCGATCCGTCACGATACCTGTTAACGCATCTCCCCGTTTGGATCACACATGGAAGGCCTCTGGCACAAGAACGCTATCGTATACACGATCGACCTGGCAACGTTTGCCGATGGAAACGGCGACGGAATCGGCGATTTTCTCGGACTGTCAGCCAAGCTGGATTACCTGGCAGGACTCAATGTGAACTGTATCTGGCTACAACCTTTCTTCCCTTCTCCGCGGCGCGACGACGGCTATGACATCGCCGATTTTTACGGTATCGACCCGCGCTTCGGCACACTCGGCGACTTCGTCGAGTTCTCGCGGGCGGCACGGAATCACGGCATCCGCATCGTCGCCGACCTTGTGGTCAACCACACCTCCGTCGATCATCACTGGTTCCAGGAGGCCCGCCGGGACCCGAACTCGAGATACCGGAACTGGTATGTCTGGTCCAAGGACAGGCCCAAGGATGCCGAACAGGGGATGGTATTTCCCGGTGTCCAGAAGACCACCTGGACCTTCGACGAGGAAGCCGGCGAATACTATTACCACCGTTTCTACAGCCACCAGCCCGACCTCAACACGGGCAATCCGGAAGTACGCGCCGAGATCGCGAGGATCATCAAGACCTGGGTGCAGCTCGGCGTCTCCGGTTTTCGCGTGGACGCGCTGCCGTTCGTCATCACCAGCAAGGGCCCGGACGTCGAGGCGTTCGGCGACCATCCCGAGTACCTCATCGAAATGAGGCAGGTGCTCTCGTGGTCGCGCGGCGATGCGGTTTTCATGGCCGAGGCGAACCTGCCGCCCGACCAGGTGTCGATGTATTTCGGAAACGGCGAACGGGTGCACATGATCTTCAATTTCTTCGTCAACCAGCACCTCTGGCTGGCCATGGCGCGCGAGAATGCGCAACCGGTCCGGGACGCGTATCGCGCCCTGCCCAAGATTCCGAATTTCTGCCAGTGGGCCAATTTTCTGCGCACGCACGACGAGTTGGACCTGGGACGGCTGACCGACGGCGAACGGCAGGAGGTATTCGCCAAGTTCGGTCCGGAGCCGAACATGCAGCTATATCAACGCGGCATTCGCCGCCGAACGGCGCCGATGCTCGGCAACGATCGCGCCCGCCTGGAGCTGGCTCACAGCCTGATCCTGACGCTGCCGGGGACCCCGGTGGTGCGGAATGGCGACGAAATCGGGATGGGGGAAAACCTGGACCTGCCTGAGCGGGACGCGATTCGGACGCCGATGCAATGGGCCAACGCGAAGAACGGCGGGTTTTCACCGGCGTCCCCGGATAAGCTGACACTGCCGGTGGTGAGCGGCGGTGAGTTCGGCTACGAGAAGGTGAACGTGGCGGCCGAGCAGCGCGATCCGAACTCGTTCCTGAACTGGACAGAGCGGATGACACGCCTGCGGATGCGGTCGCCCGAATTCGGCAACGCGGCCTGCGAGTTCCTGGAGACCAGCGATCCCGCCGTGCTCGCGCAGTGCTGTTCCAGCGAGCACTCGTCGGTTTACGCAATTCATAATTTCAGCGGGCGGGAACTGGAGGTCACCATCGACTTCGGCCGCAAACCCGATGGTCTGTTCGACCTGCTGAAGAACACCGATTGTCAGGTAGCGGACGGCGGACGGCAGACGTTCCGGTTGGAGCCCTACGGGTACCAATGGCTAAGGCAGGGCAGCGGGCCGGAAAGCCTGGCCGGCTTGATCGATTAGGGTTTGCAAGGCCCGCCTATTGGGGCTTTCGTAGCTCGAGCGTGATCGTCTGGAACGCTCCGCCCTGCCGCTCAGCCCTGGCGATTTCGAATCCCGACTCCCGCGCCAGGCGCTTGTAGTAATCGAGGTCCATGGGCTGCTCGGGCCAGAAGGTGCCGTAACCCGTCTCAACCACCTTGCCGGGAAGCCGAAAGCGGAACCGGAATACCGGGCCGCGCGTGCCGGTCTCGAGCGCGCGCGGGATCGCTGCATCCCAGATCATCCACCTCCCACCGGGAGTGAGCACGCGGAACACCTCCGCGAAGACACGCTGCTGAACCTCGGCACGCATGTACATGAGCGAGAAGAATGCCGTAGCCGTCTGGAAGGACGCGTCGAGGAACTTCAGATCGGTGGCGTCCATGACGATTTTGAGCGGACCTGGCGGCGCTTCCTCCAGTTCTCGCCGGGACACATCCACAGCGACTACCTGCCGCGGCTTCATCTGCCCGATGATTCCTTCGCCGCCGCCGCCGATATCGAGTATGTAGCCCTCCGCCTGGAAATCGGCGACGACGAAATCCTGGCGTTCGAACTGGTGCATCCTGGGCGGATCCTCCGCCGCGGAAGCGCCGGCGCCCGTCAGGGCGAAGAGAAACTGAGTTCTGGTGAACGTCACAATTCAGGATACGAATGTCCGAATCGATTCGTTCCCCGGCTTTCGCCCTCAGTCCGACAGGGCGATCTCGTCGCCCGGCCGGACGGTCCCCTCCGCCAGAACCGCTCCGTAGATCCCGGCCTTGCCCTGATGGTCGCGAGCGAGCAGCCTCATCACCTCCGGGTTCGCCCGCGCCGTGTCCGGATCGAGCGTGCTCATCTTGCAGCGGGAGTCGCGTTGAACTACGGCTACCACGGTCTTCGCGCCGATGCGCAAGGTCCGCCCAACGAACTCGTCTTCACCAAACCCATTTCCGGATTCAAGGTCGATATAGAGATTCGCGCGAAATCGCCGCTTGTCCACACCGGTTCCTAACTCCTTGCTCAACTGGCGTGCGGTTTGGATCGAAAAGATCGAGACCGGGCGGCAATCCGTCATCGAACGATCGGAGCGAAGCAGCGTCAACTCGCAGCCATCGCCAAGCCCCTCGCGCAGCAGGCTAATCAGGCGGGGATCGTCGATGGCTAACCGTTCTCCTGCCGGTGTCTCGACATCCACCATAAGATCGGAGAAGTCCGCGTAGAGCGGGGTGAGACCGGCGCTCCCGATCGCTTCAGCCTCGGCCAGGTTGACCGGCTTCGCGGCGCGCTCGGGGTGCCGGTATCGGGCGCGATACAGCAGCATGGTTTCCTGCTCCCGCCCGGTCAGGTAAGGGAACCCTTTCGGGGCCGCCGAACTCCGAAAGGCGTATACACGGTCGCCGTAGATACCGGGAAACCCGACGAAGGCCTCTTGCAGCGCTTCGCCGCGCATACTCTTGACCGGGTAGCGCCACAAACTCTCGATCTTACCGACGACTTTCATCCGAGCCTTCCACGACTATCTTAAGGCCCCCGACGTGCGGTTACGGAGCCGCGACTCGAAGAGCGGTTTCTTTCCTGCGCTGCTATTCTGATTAATCTGAAGCGGAGGGTCTGTGCCCGGGAAGATTGTTCCTTATAAGGTGCTTTCGGATTTCGCTGCGAGTATCTTCGTGGCTGCCGGCGCCGGCAGGTCTGTTGCCGATATCGTAGCGCTGCACCTTGTTACGGCGGAGGCTCGCGACCGGAAGAGTCATGGACTGTCACGCGTGCCCCGGTATGTGGAGCAACTCCGGAGAGGCCAAATCCTGCCCGATCGGGAGCTTGGAATCCTGGTAGACCGCGGCCACTTACTCCTGGTAGACGGTGGGATGAACTTCGGCCAGGTGACGATGGCAAAGGCGATCGAAATGGCGGAAAGCCGGGTGCCTGGTTGCGGAATCGTTACCGTATTCATCCGCGGCTGCAATCATGTTGGCGAGGTGGGGCAACATCTGATCGGTCCCGCGAGCAGGGGATTGGTAGCCAGAGTCGACCTCAACGTCGTCGGGATCCCGCGGGTAGCGCCCTTCGGCGGGCTGGAACCAAGAATTGGGACCAACGTCATGGCCTGGGGGTTTCCGTGGAAGGACTTTCCAGTAATCATCGACGCATCGAGTTGCATGATCGTCGAAGGACGCATCAACGTTGCGCGTGCCGAAGGCGCCAGGCTGCCTCATCCGTTCCTGCTTATGCCGGACGGCAGCCGCACGGACGATCCGCGCGAGCATTACGCCGTTCCTCCGGCGGCGATTCCCCCTTTGGGGGACGATACGGCCGGACAAAAAGGTTCTGCCTACCTGGTCGGACTGGACCTGTTTGCCGGCATCCTCTCGGGCTCCGGTTTCGCGCAGCCCGGCGCCCCGCTTGGACGGAATGGAGTTTGCCTGACGCTGCTCGACAGAACGGCTCTTTGTGACGAACGCGAGTACAAGAGCAACGTGGATGCTTACGTAAATTGGGTTCGCAGCGCCACAGCGAGGGATGGTTTCGAAGAGGTGCTCATGCCGGGCGAGAAGGAATATAGACTCTGGCGGGAGCGACAAGTGGAAGGCGTTCCCGTGGCGGAGGGCGTCTGGCAGGAGTTGATTGCTACGGCAGCGAGAGTCGGAGTTCCCGTCCCGACGGGCGTATCTTGACACCCGCCGTGGCCCGGTGCACCATGCTAGGAGCCTTATGGATCGACGCTGTTTTCTCGTAAGTTCGATGGCGGCCGCCGGCCGCGCCTTCCTGCCCGTGTCGGGCCCTCTCCTTCCGAGGACCGCTGCGGCGGCGGCAGCGGGGGAGACGCGAGTCGCCATCCTGCCGGTCGACCCGGAACGCGTGATGGCCACCATCGACAAGCGCATCTACGGCCACTTCCTCGAGCACATCAATCACTCGGTGGTGGACGGGCTCTTCGCCGAACAGATTCGCGGCCAGGGGTTCGAGGGTAAGGACTTCGAAGCCTATTGGGAATCGTTCTCGGAGAACGGGAGCGTGGAGAACGCGGACGTTGGGTTCAGGAACGGGCAGAAGAGCGTGCGCCTGCATGTCGAGAGCGGCCGCGCAGGCATCCGTCAGGGGCGGATCTACGTCGCCGCGGGGCACGAGTACGATGGCTCGGTGTGGGCGAGAGTCGAGCAGGGCTCGCCGCAATTGACGCTGCGCCTCGTAAGCAGCGGGGGCCGGCCGGTGGCGTCGATTCCGCTCGTGCTCACGGGCTCGGACTGGCAGGAGGTTGGTTATTCCTTCTCGAGTTCCGTGCAGGACGCGCAGGCCACGATAGAGATCGCGGCAACGGGCACGGGAACGCTGCTGCTGGATTTCATTTCAATGATGCGCGCGGACGTCCGCCGCGACGGCATGATGCGCCTCGACCTGGTGCAGGCGCTGCGGGATCTCGCTCCACCTTTCGTACGCTGGCCCGGCGGCTCCTTCGCTTCCATCTACCGGTGGAAGGACGGCATCGGCCCGCGGGTTTCGCGGGGGTATCATCCCAACACCATCTGGGGCGGCTACTCGGACTACTACGGCTTCGGGACGGATGAGTTCCTGAAGCTTTGCGGAAAGATCGGCGCCGAACCCCTGATCGTGATGGCGGCGACGAGCACGGACCCCGAGCAGGTTCAGTACGCGATGGATTGGGTACACTACCTGAACGACCCGCCGGCGACCGAATGGGGACGGCGGCGCGCGTCCAACGGTCATCCCGAGCCCTACGGCGTCCGATTGTTCCAGATTGACAACGAGCCCATGAATCACGACTTGACGCCGGAGCAGTATTCGGAGATCGTAAACGTCTTCGGCAGCCGGTTGCGGGCCATCGCTCCGGAGGCGCGAATCGTAGCCTGCGGACAAAAGCGGTCGAACGACATGGCCTGGAGCCAGAAGGTCATCGATCTTGCCGGCGAAAACTTCGATGTCCTCGGCGTGCACAACTACGAATACGAACCGCAAAACTTCGAGACCGGGCTGAGGCGCATCGGCGACTATCTTTCGAAGTTGCGGGAGTACGTCCACGCTTCGGCACACCCGAAGATCGAGATCGGTGTGCTCGAATGGAATCTCTCACGCACCTACGATTGGCGGGCCGGACTCCATGCGGCCGGCAGCCTGATGCTCTACGAGGAACTGAGCCCCGATCTGGCGATGAGCTGCCCAGCCTTGCTGATGCGAAACACGGCTGACGATCCGACCTGGACGTCGCTCATTTATCACGACCACGTCTCCTGGTTTCCGGGCGCGGCCTACGTGGTCGAGAAGCTCTTTCGCGAGCACTACGCGGAACGGTATCTCGCCTCCACGAGCGGCACCTTCCGGGACCTTGCCAACCGCAAGACCTTCTTCGAGGAGATCGCGACCATGAAGCCGGAAGAGTGGCGGCCCGGCACCGTGGATGCCATCGCGACGCGGAGCGCCGACGGCCGGCGGATCGTGATCAAGGCCGTCAATTACGAAGGGGAACCGAACACGCTGCTGGTGCGGCTCGAAGGCGCCGCCGTGCCCGCGGCGGCTAGGGTGACATTGCACACGATCAGCGCCGGGCTTATGGATTCCGCATCGCTCGAGCATCCAAACGCGATCGCTCCGGTGAGCCGAAGGTTGAATTACGAGAGGGATCTCACCGTGGACCTGGACCCCTACACGGTCGCGGTGGTGGAGATCCGGGCCGAATGATTGCATGACGGCACTCGCAGGCGGTCCCTGGCTCTCTCCTCTTGACAATCAGTAGGAAGGAAACGGATACTTGGTTCCATCGGGAGGGAACACGGAATGGCGGCTGAACCCGGTGAAATCGTCCAGGGCACGCTGGACATGCTCATCCTCAAAACGCTGGCGCTGGGACCGATGCACGGGTACGGCGTCGCGCTCCGCATCGAACAGATGAGCCACGGCGTTTTCCGCGTCAATGCCGGCTCGCTGTTCTCCGCGTTCAACCGTCTGGAACGCGCGGGGCGCCTGAAGGCGGAGTGGAAGGCGACGGAGAACAACAGGCGCGGCAAATATTATTCCCTTACGGAACGCGGACGCAAAGCGCTGAGCGAGGAGACCCGCCAGTGGGAGCGCCAGGCCGCCGCCATCGCCAGAATTCTGGAGGCCCGGTCATGAACCTCCTGCGCAGCTTTTATCTGGGCGTAGTCGCCCTGCTGCGTAAAGAGCAGCGAAATTCGGAAATGGATGCAGAACTCGCCGCCTACCTGGAGGCCGCCGCTCAAGAGAACATGCGCCGGGGCATGACCGAAGAAGAGGCCCTGCGCGCCGCTCGCATCGAAATGGGAAACATCGAGTCGGTAAAACAGACGGTGCGTGCCTCGGGTTGGGAGTTCGCCGCCGAGTCCTTCCTGCTGGACATTCGCTACGGCGCCCGCCAGTTGCGCCGCAGCCCGGTGTTTGCCCTGACCGCCATTCTCACTCTCGCGCTCGGCATCGGAGTGAACGCCGCGATCTTCACGCTCCTGTACGCCATTCTGTTCCGGCCGCTGCCGGTTGCCGCTCCCGAACAGCTCTATCGAATCGGGCAAGGTGAATATTACTGTTGCGAATGGGGCGGCCTGCAGGAGCCGTGGGGCACATTCGCCTGGCCGTTTTACGAACGCATACGGACCAGCGTACCGGCCTTCGAACAGGTGGCGGCGTTCTCCGGCGGAGTGCCTTCCTACAGTGTCCGCCGCGTCAATTCCAGTGAACCCGCCCAGACAATCCGAACGGAACTCGTATCGGGCAACTACTTCGGCACATTCGGACTGCGCCCCGCGGCCGGCCGTCTGCTGGGGCCGGCGGACGATGGGCCGCACGCGCCCGCCGTGGCTGTCATGAGTCACCGCGCCTGGCGGGAGCGCTACTTTTCCGATCGCTCGCTGATCGGATCTGTGCTGCTGGTCAACGGAGTTCCGGCCACGCTGGTCGGCATCGCCCCGCCCGGTTATGCCGGCGCCCGCCTGAACGGCAATCCTCCGGAACTGTGGGTGCCTCTCAGCCTGGAGCCTCAATTTGCCGGGAGTCGCGGTAACTCGATTCTCCATTCCGCCGGAGTCGCATGGCTGTATCTCATCGGCCGGCTCAAGCCCGGATTTTCGCCAAAGCAGGTACAGGCGCAGCTCACCATCGAACTGCGGCAGTGGCTTCTCGCCAACGAATATCTACGATTCGGCGGAGAGCAGGCAATTGGCAGGCAGCAGATCTCGCTGGTAGCCGGCGGCACGGGCGTCTCATCGTTCCGCAGCAGTTCCAGCACCGGCCTCCTGGTTCTCGCGGCGGCGTCCGCACTGGTGCTGTTGATCGCCTGTGCCAACCTGGCGAACCTGTTGCTCGCCCGCGGTGTCTCCCGACGGCAGCAGATGGCTCTGAGGCTTTCCCTCGGAGCTACGCCCGGACGGCTCATGCGGGCCTTGCTCACGGAAAGCGTGTTGCTATCCCTGGTGGGCGGCGCCGCAGGTTTGTTCGTCTCCTGGGCAGCTACCAAAAGCATTTTGCTCCTCGTATTCCGCGGCGCGGAATGGATCCCCATCGACCCCACGCCATCCATGCCCGTGCTCGCATTCGCTTTCGTGCTCGCGCTCGGCACCGGAATGGTTTTCGGACTTGCGCCGGCATGGAACAGCGTCCGCACCCAACCGGCTGAAGCCCTGCGCAGTGGAAGCCGGACCACCGCCGGAGCCGCTCCCCGCGGTGCTCTGATCGTCGCCCAATCGGCTCTCTCCATCGTGCTCCTGGCTATGGCCGGCATGTTCACGCAAAGCCTGGACAACATCGAAAAGGCGGATCTGGGATTTCGGCCGGAAGGCCGTGTGATCGCGAATGTCAATTTCAAGGCTGGTTATAAGGCCGTTGAATTGCCTGCCCTCTATGAGCAGGTGCAGCGCCGCCTGGAGGAAATGCCCGGAGTTCGCAGCGCCAGCCTCTCGTTGAACACTCCACAGAATCTTTGTTGCGTCAATCTGAACATCTCGGTCGGCGGCCGTTCGGACAGGTGGATCGAAGAAGTGAATGTTCTGTTCAACCGCGTGACTCCGGGCTACTTCGAAACGATGGGCACGCCGCTTCTGCGCGGCCGCAGTTTCTCGGCCGGGGATTCGAACTCGTCGAGACACGTCGCCGTGGTCGATCATTCCTTCGCAAATCGGTTCTTCTCCGCCGAAAATCCGTTAGGAAAACATTTCGGCCTGACGCTCAAAGGACATTCCTTCGACTACGAGATTATCGGGGTCGTACGTGACGCGAAATATCGCAGCCTGAAAACGGAGCAGAGTCCGATGTACTTTCTGCCATTCTCGCAGACGACGGAGTTTGAACCCGCGGGTTACACGCGACTCGAGGAGGGAACACACTATGCGCAGACCGTCGAGATCCGCGTCTCCGGAAATCCGGATTCCTACGCGGAGCCGCTGCGCCGCGCCCTATCCTCCATAAACCCGGATCTCGCCATCGCGACGATCAGGACATATCGGGAGCAGGTGGCGGTCCAGTTCAACCAGGAGCGGCTCGTCGCACGTCTTACCACCTGCTTTAGCCTGCTTGCCGTGCTGCTGGCTTCGATCGGACTGTACGGCGTCACCGCGTGGAATGTATCCCGCCGCACGGGCGAGATCGGCATTCGCATGGCTCTGGGCGCGGACCGGCGGGCCGTGGTCGGGATGATCCTTCGGGACGCTCTGCGACAGGCGGGCGCCGGGCTGTGCATCGGAATCCCGGCGGCAATCGTCTGCGGACGATACATCAACAGCCAGTTATACGCCGTTCCCCTCTACGATTCGCGCGCGATCGCCGTAGCCGCCTTGATACTCGCTGCCTGCGCGCTTCTGGCAGCCGTCATTCCGGCGCGGCGCGCGGCAGGCATCGCGCCGTTGGACGCCCTCCACATGGAATAGCGGCCGTCCCATCCCGGCACTCACAGAATGCCGGTGAAAACTTCGCCGTCATCGACTACGATAACGGAGATGCAAACTCAGGGAATCAGCCGCTGGTGGCGGCTCGCCGGCGGTCTTTCGATGAACATGGCACTGGGCACGCTGTACGCCTGGAGCGTTTTTGTTGCCCCGCTCGAAAGCCGCTTCGGCTGGACGCGCGCCGACACCTCGATGGCCTTCACCATCGCAGCCAGTGTTTTCGGACTTACTTTTGTCATTGCCGGGCGGCTCCAGGACCGCTTCGGCCCGCTGCCTTGTTCTATCGCCGGAAGCCTTCTCATCAGCCTCGGGTTCTATCTTTGCTCCTTCACCTCGAGCTTGTGGTATCTCTATGTCTGCTTCGGGGTGATCGGCGGAACGGGCAACGGGTTCGGTTATGCCACGCCGATTCCCGTGATGGCGAAATGGTTCCCGGACAAACGCGGCCTGGCGATCGGACTGGCGGTGGGCGGCTACGGCGCGGGCTCGGCCATCTTCGGCCCGCTGGCGCAACTCAAGCTGATTCCGGCCTACGGACTCCCCGCCACCTTCCGCATACTCGCCGCCATCTTCTTTGTGATGACGATTGCCGGCGCGCTCCTGCTTCGCAACCCACCCGCCGGATACAAACCGGAAGGCTGGTCCCCCGCCGCCGCTTCCAATGGCGCGCTGGCGATCGATTTCACACCTTCCGAAGTGCTTCGCACCCGCACCTTTTACCTGATGTGGATTGCCTTCGCCCTGGGCACGTCGGCCGGCCTGATGGTCATCAGCCAGATTGTCCCGTTCGCCAGGAGCGCCGGTATTGCCGGCGGCGCGCTTTCCACGATGACCCTGGTGGTCGGGGCGTTCGGGAATGCGATGGGGCGCACGTTTTCGGGCTGGATGTCGGACCGGCTCGGCCGCATCAACGTTCTGCGCGTCATGATCGCGCTGATCGCAGTCGCCATGCCTGCGCTCTATCATGCGGGCAGCAACGTGTACCTGCTCTTTCCTATGGTCTTCGTCGTTTACTGGTGTTACGGCTCGCAGCTGTCGGTGAACGGCGCCGCGGCCTCCGATTTCTGGGGCACGAAGAACGCGGGCGTCAATTATGGGATGCTGTTCACCGCCTTCGGTCTGGCGGGCATCCTCGGCCCGCGCATCGGCGGCGTCCTGTACGACCGCTACCACAACTACCAGGCTGCCTTCTACACGGCCGCAGTGTTAGCTGTTGTCGCGCTGCTGTGCGAACTCGGCGCGAGACGTCCGGTGCATGGGATTGCGAGGGCTCGAGGAACGGAATGAGGGAGGGATTGAATTTTCCCGGCGAAGGGCTGAGAACAGCCCTTCGCTGGGAGGAACAGATCGCGCTTCGGATCAGAACTGGAAGCGGAGCTGTAGCTGAATGTTGCGCATTGCCTGAGCGTTATTTGCGGCGCCGAAGCCTGCGTTGCGCGGCGTCAGGCGGCCCTGGTTGAGGCTGCCGTCGGCGGCGAACTGACTATTCACCAGCGTCAGGTTCGTCGGGCTGGTGAACTGCGCCGTTGAGTTGCGGCCGGTGACGGTGACGATATTGAACGCGTTGAAGATGTCCGCCCGGAGTTCGAGGCGGTTTCTTTCACCGCCGATGCGAATGCTCCGCATGAGCGACAGATCGACATTCTTTTGAAAACAGCCGCGCATGTAATTGCGGCCGGACTCCATGCCCACGCTGCCGTACGTTGGTGGACGTATCGCCGCGAAATTGAATTGGGCGTATTGGTTGTCCGAACATCCGCTGCCGAGCCCGTCGAGGACCGTTACCCGGCCGCCCCAGTCGGGCGACCCTGTGATGTTCACACTGGAGCCGCTGTTCTGATAGCTGTAGCCGATGTTGTAGGTACTCCCCGAAGCGGCTGTCAGCACCCCGGAAAGCTGCCAGTCCCTGGTCAGTTCGCGGAGCACGGCGCCCTTCCCGGCGATTCCCGGGCTGTTCCAGACGGCGTTGGCCTTCAACAAATGCGGCCGTACATCCAGCGTCTCGTTGAGCTTCTCGTAGGCTTCCTGATCGGCACGCAACGAGATGGTCCCGTCGGCCGCGTGCTGGAAGCGCTTGTTCAGCCCGGTGTTGCCCTTGAGGGAGATCCCGTAGGTGTAGTTAGCACCGAACAAGAAGCCGCCCCGGAAGCGCCGGTTGACGTTGAACTGCAGCGAGTGATAGGTGTCCCAGAAGTCCGTCTGGTTCTCTTCGATTCCGGCAAAACCCTGGAACGGACGTAGAAGGTTAGAGGTATAAGCCGTCTGCCCGGGAACGGTGCTCGTGCCGAGCGTCGGGTCCTGGTTCTCGGGCAGATACGCCGAGCCGATATCCACGGCGTTCAGGTTCTGGCGCTGTCCGCCCTGGAATCCTCCCAGACGGTTGACCCCGTGGTTACCCACATAGGTAACGTCAGCGACCATTGCCCACGGCAGTGATTTCTGGATACCGAATTGCCATTGCCATGACGCGGGAACGTCCGCCTTGTACTGGAAGGTAATCAGCCTCGCGACCGGTTGCGGGCTCAGTCCTTGCCCGAGCGTCGCCAACTGGCCGTTGCGGAGGTCCTGGGCGGTCGCCGTCGGAGGATTGCCCGGGGTCGAGAACACGGTGTTTCCGTCCGGCCGGTCGTAGAATAGCCCGACGCCGCCGCGCACCACCCAGTCCGAGTTCCCCGTCAGGTCGTAGGCAAAGCCGACACGCGGGCCCAGTACGACCTTCGGCCATTCGTAGTTTGTCTTCGCGATGCCGTCGCCCGCCTGCCTGACACCGTTCAGTAAATTGCCCGAGCCGGGAATCGGCGTCCCGATTGCGACCTGTGTGTTCGCCGCGCCGGCTGCCGTCAGAATCGCTCCGGTACGCGGATCCATCGCGTTGCGATCGTTGCCGGAGCATGCGACCGCGCCGCTCTTGCACCCGGCGACGTACAGCACCGGCGCCGCGCTCGCCGACCATTGATCGGGGAAGAAGTTGGACATCTGCTGGAACTGGTCGTACTGCGGCTGTTGATTCACAAACCGCATCCCGTAATCGAGTGTCAGGCGGTTGGTTGCCTTCCAGTTGTCCTGGAGGAAGAACTCCCGCTGGTTGTAGATCAGGTTGCCTTCGATGAAGCGCGAAGCCTGCAGGTACTGAGTGAAGACCCCCGTCGCCGCGTTCGCGTAGCCGAACCCGGTGTCCAGGGTGTTATTCGTGTCATTACCGAAGTTCACGTAGCCTTGGAAGGTCAAGTTCGCGATGCCGCCAGCGCCTACGTTCTGCGCCTTGTAACTGTGGTTGAGGTAGAATCCGCCCTTGATCGTATGCCGCCCCGTGACATGCGTGAGGCTGATGGCCAAGTCCTGCGTCCGGTTGATATTCAGCCAGCCGGGATACCGCTGCTGCGGTGGCGCGGCTCCGATGCGGCCGCCCCAGCCCCAGACCGGCGGCAGATTCAGCGACTTGCCGTCCCAGAACGGCGGCTTCTCCGCCTCCATGACTTTGTAGCCGTAATACCCGGGATCCATTACGCCCGCGTCCGGATACAGCATCGGGAAGTCTTTCAGGCTCTTGAGCCGGTTCGACTCCTCGTTGAACAGGACGCCGCCTTCGTTGCCGTCCGCCAATTCGTTCTGGATTCTTCCGTATGTGCCTTCCAGGAAGGTCGTCGGCGAGAACACGTAGTTGGCCGTGAAGGCATAATTCGTGATGTACGGCTTCGGTGTGTAGACATCGGTGATGCCCGCAAGGAGGCCGGGTCTCTTCACGGGTCGCTGCCGCTGCCCGGAGTACTTACCCGACAGCCGCACTTTCTCCGATATCTGGTAGTCGATTTTGACCGCCGGCTGCTGGGTTAGCTGGTTGTACGCTCCCGGGTCCACCTGGTAGTTGTAGTTCGTCCCTGGCGCTTGCTCCAGGTTCGGCAGCGGGTAGCGGTTGAGCACCGCAATGCCGGGGGCATACAGCCGGGCGGCCGGAACCTGTTGGTTCGGGAAGGGCGAACCGGTGGTGTAGTCTTTCAAGGGCGGGAGCAGGTTGCCGTTGTTGTCACGGCTCAGCGAGAAGTCGCCTATGCGCTCGAGCGCCGACGGCACACGCAGCCGGATGGGGTTGCCGTTGTTGATTTCGACGCTCTGCGGCCGGTACTCGTGCGCGTAGAAGAAGAACAACTTGTTGCGGCCGTCCCAAACCTTCGGTATGAGGACGGGGCCGCCAATCGTGTAGCCATAGATCTGCTGGCTGGTCTTCGACTTCGCATCGCCGTTCTTCTGCTGCACCCACGAACGTTCGTTCCAATCCGAGTCGGTGAAGACGCCGTAGCCCGACCCATGGAACTGGTTGCTTCCGCTCTTGGTGACGGCGGTAATCTGCAAGCCGCTCGATCGGCCGTATTCCGCCTGGTACCCCTGCGTGAGGACCTTGACTTCACCGACAGACTCGATGTTCATATTCAGCATCTGGCCGTTGTTGCCGGTGTCCATGGCGGAGATGCCGTCCATCATGATGTTGTTCTGACTGGCGCCGCCGAGGCGCGTTCCGCCGGCCGAGGCGCCGCCGTCGATGACGCCCGGAGTCAACGCCACCACACTCGTGAAGTTGCCCCGGTTGATCGGCAAATTCTGGATTTGTGTGGTTTCGATGGCGAACGACCGCTCACCGCTTTGTGTCTGGATGAGCGCGGCTTCCGCAGTGACGGTCACCGTTTCAGCCGTTCCGCCCAGTTCGAGAGTCAGAGGGGGCACGCCAATACGATCACCGCCGCTCACCACAATTCCCGCGCGTCGGGTAGTTTTGAACGACGGCGCGGACACCTCGACGGTGTATGTATCGGCGGTCACATTAGGGAAAACATAGTCGCCACTCTCGTTCGTGACGACCGGGGCGCTCCTGGTTCCGCGTGCCTCACTCGACAGGACCACGCGGGCGTTGGGAACAACGCCTCCGGTTGAATCGACCACCCGGCCTGTCACTGTGCCGGTGGTAATCTGCGCCGGCAACAAGGCCGGGAGCAGGAACAGGGCCAGGACGAGGCCGACGGCAATGCTACAAGTCCTACGTACCATGAGCTTTCTCCTTCTTTCAACTGTTCGACTCACCCATTCGCAATTGAGTTCACGCCCGCCTCCTGCCGGATTCGCCGAAGCCGGGGCGTGGCTGTCCGCAGGCCGAACTTACACGAAGAATTAAAGCCCTAAATCCGGTTCAACGACCGGCATGCATGGCCATTTTCGACGTACACAAGTCGCAGGCCCCTTGAAAACAGGCCGCGCAATGCGCGAAGCATGGCTACCGTAAGGCTGAATTTGAAGGGGGAATAATAGAGAAAGCCCGCCCGGACTCCCCACCCGGCCAGATCTGTGCCCCGTTCAGCCTGCCATGTTTCTCCGCTTGGGCCGCCCCGTTTGGGCTGCGGAATTCAAGCGGGCGCATCTGTCCGACGAGAGAAGTTAGTACCGACCCCCGTAATCGGTAGTCACCTCTTACCCTGCACGATCTAGTGATCTGTATACCCCGATGCAGAGGCCGTGTCAAGGTAAAAGAGGAAATGCAAGAGCAGCAGCACGGCGGCTGGTGCGGTGTTGGGGAGTCATTTATCGGTTTCCCGACGGGATTCTGAGGCCGTCAGCACTGAACAACGGTCAACAAAAAAGGCCGGCACCTGGAAATTTCATCCAAGTGCCGGCCCGGTAGGATCGGCGCCGTTCGGGGCTTGACAGGTCGCTCCTTATCAGAACTGGAAGCGAAGCTGGAACTGAAGGCTGCGCAGTGCGGCGGCACTGGTTGCGGCGCCGAAGCCGGCGTTCCGCGGCGTCAGCCGGCTTTGGTTCAGGCTGCCGTCGGCATTGAACTGATTGTTCACCAGCGTCATGCTCGTCGGGTTGTTGAACTGCGCCGTTGTACTCCGGCCGTTGATGCTCACGAGGTTGAAGGCGTTGAACACGTCCGCCCGGAGCTCGACCCGGTATCTTTCACTACCGACCCGAATTCTGCGCACGAGCGACAGGTCGACGTTCTTGTTCAGGCAGCCGCGCAGGTAGTTACGACCCGACTCCATGCCCACGCTGCCGTACGTCGGACCTTGTATTGCCGAGCCATTGAACTGGGCATACTGGTTGTCCGCAGAACATCCACTGCCGAGCGCGGCGGCGTCGAGAATTGCCACCTTGCCGCCCCAGTCCGGCGACCCCGTGATGTTCACATTGCCGCCATTGTTCTGGTAGCTGTAGCCGAGGCCGTAGGCGCCTCCAGAGCTCACCGTCATCACGCCGGAAAGCTGCCAGTCTCTGGTCAATTCCCGGATCACGGCGCCCTTGCCCCGGATGCCCAGGCTGTTCCAAACGCCGTTGACCTTCAGCAAATGGGGTACGACGTCCAGCGTCTCATTCTGCTTCTCGTACGCCGCCTCGTCGGCCCGCAGCGAGATTGTTCCGTCAGGCGCGTGTTGAAACCGCTTGGTCAGCCCGGTGTTGCCCTTGAGGGAGATCCCGTACGTGTAGTTCGCTCCGAACGAGAAGCCGTTACTGAACCGCCGGTTCACGTTGAACTGCAGGGAGTGATAGGTGTCCCAGAACTCCGTCTGGTTCTCTTCGATGCCGGCAAAACCCCGGAAGGGACGGAGCAGATTCGACGTGTAGGCGGTGCTCCCGGGAGTCGTGCTGGTTGCAAGCGTCGGGTCCTGGTTCTCCGGCAGATACGCCGCGCCGATGTCCACCGCGTTCAGATTCTGGCGTGTTCCGCCCTGGAACGACCCCAGGCGGTTGTACCCATGGTTGCCCACATAGGTCACGTCCGCCACCATCGCCCACGGCAGCGACTTCTGGACGCCGGCCTGCCACTGCCACGATGCCGGCACCTTCGCTTTGTACTGGAAGGTGATCAGCGTCGCCACCGGTTGCGGGCTCAGGCCCTGCCCGAGCGTCGCGAGCTGCCCGTTGCGGAGATCCTGGGCCGTCGCTGTCGGAGGATTGCCAGGGGTCGAGAACGTGGTGTTGCCGTCCGGCCGGTCGTAGAACAGCCCAAAACCGCCGCGCACCACCCAGTCCGAGTTCCCCGTCAGGTCGTAGGCAAATCCGAACCGCGGTCCCAGCACCAGCGTCGGCCACGTGTAATTCGTCTTCGCGATTCCGTCGCCCGCCTTCCTCACGCCGTTCAGCAAATCGCCCGAGCCGGGAATCGGCGTCCCGACGGCCACCTGCGAGTTGGCCGCGCCCGCCGCGGTCAGTATCTCCCCGGTACGCGGATCCATCGCGTTGCGATCGTTGCCCGAGCACACCGTCTTGCCGCTGGCGCACCCTGCGACGTACAGCACCGGCGCCGCGCTCGCCTTCCACTGGTCGGGGAAGAAGTTCGACATCTGTTGGAACTTGTCGTACTGCGGCTGTTGATTGACAAACCGCATCCCGTAGTCCAGCGTCAGCCGGTTAGTCACCTTCCAGTTATCCTGAAGGAAGAACTCCCGCTGGTTATAGATCAGGTTGCCTTCGATGAAGCGCGAAGCCTGAAGATACTGCGTGAAGACTCCCAGTGCCGCGTTCGCATAGCCGAACCCCGTGTCGAGGGTATTGTTTGTGTCATTGGCGAAGTTGACGTAGCCCTGGAAGCTCAGGTTCGCAATGCCGCCGGCGCCTACGTTCTGCGCCTTGAAACTGTGGTTCAGATAGAACCCGCCCTTGATCGTGTGCCGCGCCATGATGTGCGTCATGCTGATAGCCAGGTCGCGCGTGCGGTTGATGTTCAACCAGCCGGGATAGCGCTGTTGCGGCGGTGCGGCTCCGATGCGGCTGCCCCAGCCGAAGGTCGGCGGCAGGTTGAGCGACTTGCCGTCCCAGAACGGCGGTTTCTCCGCCTCCATGACTTTGTAGCCGTAATACCCGGGGTCCATTACACCCGCGTCCGGATACAACATGGGAAAATCCTTCAGACTCTTGAGGCGGTTGGATTCCTCGTTGACGAGGATGCCATTTTCGTTACCGCCCGCCAATTCGTTCTGGATCTGCCCGTAAGTCCCCTCCACGAACGTAGTGGGACTGATCATGTAGTCCACCGTGATGCCATAGTTGGTGATGAACGGATACGGCACGTAGGCATCGGAGAAACCGGGAATGATACCCGGAGTCACCAGGTTTCGCTGCCGCTGGCCGGAATACTTACCCGAAAACCGCAGTTTCGATGTCATCTGGTAGTCGATTCGAATGGCCGGCTGTTGGGTTAGTTGTGAGTAGGTCGGCGGATCGATCTGGTAGTTGTAGTTACTCCCGGGTTGCTGCTCCAGGTTAGGGAGCGGGTAGCGGTTGAGCACCGCCAGGCCGGGGGCATACAGGCGGTCGGACGGGATCGTTTGGTTTGGAAAGGGCGCTCCGGTGGTGAAGTCCATCAATGGCGGGAGCAGGGCGCCGTTATTGTCGCGGCTCTGGGAGAAGTCGCCCGCGCGCTCGAGCGCCGTCGGCACACGCAGCCGGATGGCATTGCCGCCGTTGATCGCTATTGTCTGGGGCCGGTACTCGTGCGCGTAGAAGAAGAACAGCTTGTTGTGCCCGTCGTAAATCTTCGGAATCATCACAGGACCGCCGATGGTATAGCCGTAGATCTGCTGGCTGGTTTTCGCTTTCGCATCGCCGTTCTTCTGCTGCACCCACGACCTTTCGTTCCAGTCCGAGTCGGTAAATACGCCGTAGGCGGACCCGTGGAACTGGTTCGTACCACCCTTTGTATACGCCGTAATCTGCAACCCGCTCGACCGGCCGTACTCCGCCTGGTACCCCTGCGTGAGGACCTTCACTTCGCCGATCGACTCGATATTCATGTTCAGCATCTGGCCGTTGTTGCCCGTGTCCATGGCCGAAATGCCGTCCATCATGATGTTGTTCTGACTGGCGCCGCCGAGGCGCGTTCCGCCGGCCGAAGCGCCGCCCTCCATGACGCCCGGAGTCAAGGCCACGAGGCTGGTGAAGTTGCCCCGGTTGACGGGCAGGTTCTCGATCTGTTGAGTTGTGATGGCAAACGACCGCTCGCCGCTCTGTGTCTGAACGAGCGCGGCTTCGGCGCTGACGCTAACCGTTTCGGAGGTTCCCCCCACTTCGAGTGTGAGCGGCGGCACACCGACACGATCGCCACCGCTAACCACGATCCCGGTGCGCCGCATGACTTTAAATGAAGGTGCGGTGATCTGGATGGTGTACGTATCGGGGGCGACGTTCGGAAACACGTAGTCGCCTGTCTCGTTGGTGACGACCGGAGCGGTCTTGGTGCCTCGCGTGTCGCTGGTCAGGATCACCATCGCACCGGGAACAACACCTCCGGTCGAATCCACTACACGTCCAGTCACTGTGCCGGTCGTAATCTGCGCCGGCAACAAAGCCGTGAGCAGGAACATGGCCGCGAAGAGGCCGGCGACGACGCTGCAAGTTTTTCGAATCATTACTTTCTCCGTTTTCAACGTTTCAATTCCTGGATCACCCAGATGCCTTCTTACTCGTGCCCGCGCCGGGTACATAGCTTCTCACAGCCGAACCCGCACGAAGACACAAAACCCGTTCAGCCGGTTTATAGCCGGATTCGCGGGTGTTTCGACTCGGTCAACGCGCTAGCCCGGCGATACTCTGCCGCGCCAAACGTGAAGCTGGACCATCATGAGGTTGAATATAGAGGAGGAACAAAAGTGAAACCGCCCGGTCTCCCCTTCCGGCCGGATCGCGCCCGTTGAGATTACCCCATCCTTCTCCGCTATGTGCCGTCGCCCGTTTCCGGGCGGAATAAGAGCCGGCGAAGTGTCTTGCGACGGGAGGCTATTCCCGACCCCTGTGATCGGTATTCGCATCCCCCCTGAGTGAAGCCTAGTGGTTTGTATACCCCGATAGCGGAGCCTTGTCAAGTGAAAAGAGGAAAAAATGAAAAGAGGGAAAAGAGGCGCGGGGAAGAAAGGTGCCGGTGCGTGGGTAAGCCACTTTTGGGTCAACTGCGTCAGTCAGAACCCGCTCACAAAAAAAGGGCCGGCCCTTGGAACTTGCATCCAAGAACCGGCCACTTCAATCAGCGCCGTTCAGGGGTTGACAGATCGCTCCCTATCAGAACTGGAAGCGAAGCTGGAACTGAAGGTTGCGCAGCGTGGCAGCATTGGTTGCCGCGCCGAAGCCCGCGTTTCGCGGCGTGAGCCGGCTTTGGTTCAGGCTGCCGTCGGCATTGAACTGGTTGTTCACCAGCGTCATGCTCGTCGGGTTGTTGAACTGCGCCGACGTACTGCGACCCGTGATGTTGACGATATTGAACGCGTTGAAGACGTCGGCCCGGAGTTCGAGGCGGTATCGTTCGGAGCCCACGCGAATCCTGCGCACCAGCGACAGATCGACATTGCGGTTGGGACAGCCGCGCAGGTAATTGCGGCCCGACTCCATGCCCACGCTGCCGTAAGTCGGCCCTTGTACCACCGAGCCATTGAACTGGGCATACTGGTTGTCCGTAGAACATCCGCTGCCGAGCGCGCCGGGGTCGAGAATAGTCACCCGGCCGCCCCAGTCCGGCGAACCCGTGATATTCACGTTGCCGCCACTGTTCTGGTAGCTGTAACCGAGGCCGTATGCGGGTCCCGAGCTTACCGTCAATACGCCGGAAAGCTGCCAGTCTCTGGTCAGCTCACGGACCACGCCTCCCTTACCCTGGATGCCCGGGCTGTTCCAGACGCCGTTGGCCTTGAACAGATGCGGCCGCACATCCAGCGTCTCGTTCAGCTTTTCGTAGGCAGCCTGATCGGCACGCAATGAAATCGTCCCGTCGGGCGCGTGCTGAAACCGCTTGCTCAGCCCCGTGTTGCCCTTGAGGGAGATCCCATACGTGTAGTTCGCTCCGAACGAGAAGCCATTACTGAACCGCCGGTTTACGTTGAACTGCAGCGAGTGATACGTATCCCAGAATTCCGTCTGGTTCTCTTCGATACCGGCGAAACCGCGGAACGGACGGAGCAGATTCGACGTGTAGGCCGACTGTCCCGGAGTCGAGCTCGGGCCGAGCGTCGGGTCCTGGTTCTCCGGCAGATACGCCGTGCCGATATCCACCGCGTTCAGGTTCTGGCGCGTTCCGCCCTGGAATCCTCCCAGGCGGTTGTACCCGTGGTTGCCGACATAGGTCACGTCCGCGACCATCGCCCACGGCAGGGATTTCTGGACGCCCGCCTGCCATTGCCATGACGCGGGAACCTTCGCCTTGTACTGGAAGGTGATCAGCGTGGCGACGGGTTGCGGGCTTAGTCCTTGCCCGAGCGTCGCCAACTGGCCGTTGCGGAGATCCTGGGCCGTCGCCGTCGGAGGATTGCCCGGGGTCGAGAACGTGGTGTTGCCGTCCGGCCGGTCGTAGAACAGGCCGGCGCCGCCGCGCAGCACCCAGTCCGAATTCCCCGTCAGATCGTAGGCAAACCCGAACCGCGGCCCCAGCACCAGCTTTGGCCACTCGTAATTCGTCTTCGCGATACCGTCGCCCGCCTGCCTGACACCGTTCAGCAAATTGCCGGAGCCGGGAATCGGCGTGCCGATTGCGACTTGGGAGTTGGCCGCACCCGCCGCGGTCAGTATCTCCCCGGTGCGCGGATCCATCGCGTTGCGATCGTTGCCCGAGCACACCGTCTTACCGCTCTTGCAGCCTGCCACGTACAGCACCGGCGCCGCGCTCGACTGCCATTGGTCGGGGAAGAAGTTCGACATCTGCTGGAACTTGTCGTACTGCGGCTGTTGATTGACAAACCGCATACCGTAGTCCAGCGTCAGGCGGTTGGTCGCCTTCCAGTTGTCCTGGATGAAGAACTCCCGCTGGTTGTAGATCAGGTTACCTTCGATAAAGCGCGAAGCCTGAACATACTGTGTGAAGACTCCCAGCGCCGCGTTCCCGTAGCCGAATCCGGTGTCGAGGGTGTTGTTGGTGGTGTTACCGAAGTTCACATAGCCCTGGAAGCTCAGGTTGGCGATGCCGCCGGCGCCCACGTTCTGCGCCTTGTAACTGTGGTTGAGGTAGAATCCGCCCTTGATTGTGTGCCGCCCGGTCACGTGCGTCATGCTGATGGCCAAGTCGCGGGTGCGGTTGATGTTCAGCCAGCCGGGATAGCGCTGCTGCGGCGGTGCGGCGCCGATGCGGCTGCCCCAGCCGAAGGTCGGCGGCAGGTTCAGCGACTTGCCGTCCCAGAACGGCGGCTTCTCCGCCTCCATGACCTTGTAGCCGTAATACCCCGGATCCATTACACCTGCATCCGGATACAGCATCGGGAAGTCCTTCAGACTCTTCAGGCGGTTGGATTCCTCGTTGACGAGAATGCCCTGTTCGTTACCGCCTGCCAATTCGTTCTGAATTTGTCCGTACGTCACCTCGAGGAATGTAGTGGGGCTGAACACATAGTCAGCCGTGAAGGCATAGTTAGTGATGTAAGGATAGGGTACGTAGGCATCCGTGAAGCCCTGCAGGAGGCCCGGTTTCGTCACGCGCCGCTGGCGCTGTCCGGAGTACTTGCCCGACACCCGCAGTTTGTCCGATAGCTGATAGTCGATCTTGATGGCGGGCTGCTGGAGCAGGTCGCTGTAGGTGGGCGCGTCGACCTGGTAGTTGTAGTTACTCCCGGGTTGTTGCTCCAGGTTCGGGAGCGGATAGCGGCCGAGCACCGCCAGGCCGGGGGCATACAGCCGGTCTGCGGGGATCGTGCTGTTCGGAAAGGGCGCGCCCGTGGTGAAGTCCATCAATGGCGGGATCGGGTTGCCGTTGTTGTCGAGGCTCTGGGAGAAGTCGCCTGCGCGCTCGAGCGCCGTCGGCACCCGGTACCGAATGGCGTTGCCGTTGTTGATTGCGATGGTCTGGGGCCGGTACTCGTGCGCGTAGAAGAAGAACAGCTTGTTCCGCCCGTTGTAAATCTTCGGTATGATTACCGGGCCGCCAATCGTGTAGCCATAGATCTGCTGGCTGGTCTTCGACTTGGTATCGCCGTTCTTCTGCTGGACCCACGACCTTTCGTTCCAGTCCGAGTCGGTGAAGACGCCGTAACCCGATCCGTGGAACTGGTTCGTGCCGCCCTTGGTCACGGCCGTAATTTGCAACCCGCTCGACCGGCCGTACTCCGCCTGGTACCCTTGCGTGAGGACCTTCACTTCACCGATCGATTCGATGTTCATGTTCAACATCTGGCCGTTGTTGCCCGTGTCCATGGCCGAAATGCCGTCCATCATGATGTTGTTCTGACTGGCGCCGCCCAGCCGCGTACCGCCGGCCGAGGCGCCGCCGTCGATGACGCCCGGAGTCAATGCCACCACACTGGTGAAATTCGCCCGGTTGACCGGCAGGTTTTGGATCTGTTGGGTTTCGATGGCGAACGACCGCTCGCCGCTCTGCGTCTGGACGAGCGCCGCTTCGGCGGACACGGTGACCGTCTCGACGGTCTGGCCCAATTCAAGCTTCAGCGGCGGCACGCCGACACGATCGCCACCACTCACCACGATCCCCGCGCGCCGCGTCGTCTTAAAGGACGCTGCGGCGACCTCGACGGTATACGTATCGGGAGTGACGTTCGGGAACACGTAATCGCCGGTTTGGTTGGTGACGACCGCGGCGCTCTTGGTGCCGCGTGTCTGGCTGGTCAGGATCACGCGCGCACCGGGAACAACGCCTCCCGTTGAATCGACGACCTGTCCGGTCACCGTGCCCGTCGTGATCTGCGCCGGTGCCGGCGGCAGCAGCAGGAACAAGGCTGCGACGAGGGCGGCGACGATGCTGCAAGTGCTTCGTATCATAACTTCCACTTCCTCCGTTTCAGAGCTCTCAACTCTTCGACTCATTCAATCGCTGATGTATTCTCGGAAGTCATGATGACCCGCTGCCTACGGGTATAAGCGATACCGCGAACAGAAGACACTTGTGGCAGAGGTTGTATTGCTTGAAGGCTATTTGACCCCATCCCGAGTCAGGCAACTTGCTTGCCTGGCGCACAATTCCCCTCTGTCCGCAGTGCTGCGAACCCGATCACCCAATAGATCCCCGTTAGCTTGCAGGTCTCAGAAACTACCGACCGGGTCAACTGTAATAGTTCGGAGGGTGGATGGACAATACAGTCTTTAGGGGATATTTGTTGTCCACTATCAGGATGCGCGTCGCTCCGGGGGGAAACCGGGCCGAGACACCGGTACCTTCCGGATATATACTGATATGCCAGCCGGGGACGGCTAGAACACCAAAGGATCTGAAATTATGAAATCGAACAGACGGCAGTTCGTACAGACACTAGGGACGAGTTCAGCCGGGATTGCCTTGAGCGCAGCGGCAATTTCCACGGGCTGTTCCTCGGCCTCGAACGAAGCCGCGGCCGCCGGCCGCGACGGGCAGGTATTGCTTGTCGGCGACGACATTGCGGTGACAAACACGCAATACGGAAAAGTTAGGGGATACGTGCTACGAGGAATCAACTACTTCCTCGGCATGCCCTACGGCGCGGATACTTCTGGAGCCAACCGGTTCATGCCTCCGCAGAAGCCGAAGCCCTGGACGGATGTGTACCCAGCCTTGTGGTGGGGCAATTCAGCGCCTCAAACCATGGACAACCGGTATGCCAACAAGTACGGCTCGTTCCGGGATCACTGGAACTATGACGATGTCAGCGAGGACTGTCTCCGGATCAACGTATTCACGCCCGCGATCAACGACGGCCAGAAGCGGCCCGTGATGTTCTGGATCCACGGCGGGGGGTTCACGAACGGCAACGGGATCGAGCACGACGGGTACAACGGGGAGAACTTTGCGCGGTTGGGCAACGTGGTCTTCTGCTCCATCAATCACCGCTTGGGTCCGCTGGGGTATTGCAACCTTGCCGGCGTGGGCGGAGAAAAGTTCGCGGCGTCCGGGAACGTGGGCATGATGGACATTGTGGCGGCCCTCGAATGGGTTCGCGACAACATCGGCAACTTCGGCGGCGATCCGGGGAACGTCACCATCATGGGGCAGTCGGGCGGCGGCGCCAAGGTGTGCACGCTGACCGCGATGCCTTCGGCCAAGGGATTGTTCCACAAAGCCGTGGTACTCAGCGGGGCGTCGCGGAGGTCCGGAGATAAGGCCTATTCGGAGAAATTAGGGGCCGCGGTGCTCAAAGAAGCGAAGCTGAGCCCCAGCCAGATGGACAAACTGCAGGCGATGCCCTGGAAAGACTTCTATGCGGTTGCGACCAGGGCGCAGCAGGCGGCGGCCAGGGACGCGGGACCCGGGGGCGGCATGACGCGAGGATTCAGTCCGGTGGTGGATGGGAAAATCCTGCCCCAGCATCCGTACGATCCAGAGGGGGCGCCCACGGCGGCCAATGTGCCCATGATCATCAGCTCCGTGCAGAACGAGCAGTCGCCCAGTTGGACCGATTCGTCGCTGGAATCGATCACCCTGGAGCAGGTGGCCGAAAAGATTAAAGACAGAGCGGGATTCGGTGCGGGTTTCGGGGAAAAAGCGAAGGAAGTGGTGGATGGCTATGCGAAGGCCTTCCCGGGCCGAAAGCCGGTGGAAATCTGGTCGCTGGTGAGCAGCAACCGGGCAAGCGTGGTGGCGCTGGCGGATGTGAAGTCCAGGCAGGCCGCCCCGGTATTTGTCGATTGGTTCACCTGGCAGCCTCCTTTGTTCGACAATCGCATGCGCGCGTTCCATTGTGTGGACATCAGTTTCTGGTTCTATAACACGGACCTGATGCTAACCCACACCGGCGGCGGGCCGAAACCGAGGGCACTGTCGGCGAAGATGGCAGGCGCCCTGCTGCAGTTCATGAAGAACGGCGATCCCAATGGCGGCGGGCTTCCGAACTGGCCCAAGTACTCCGCCGCGAAGGGGGAAACGATGGTCCTGGACAACACCTGCGAGGCCAAGGACGATCCGGACCGGGAGGCCCGAAAATGGCTTCCCGTGACCTAGCAGGTTGCTGAAGCACCGCGCGGTTAACTCACTTGCACGACGACGGCCGCCGGCGGAAAACCGGCGGCCTGCGCGGCGATGCCCTTGGGCCGGATAATCGCGAGATTTCGGCCATGGTAAGTCCTGAGGCTGGTTTTCCGGAAGCGCCTGGGCTGCGACGGGTAATGGCGCTTCACTCCGGTTAGCGGAAGAGCATCGGCGCCATATCCGCAAGCGAATGGCGCCAGACCTTCCACTCATGCTCACCCGGATAGCGCTTCAATGTCACAGGGATCTTACGGCTGGTCAACTCCTGGGCGATCTTGGCCATGCCATCCATGCGTGGATCTTCCGTGCCGCAGGAAAAGAACAACAGGCGGAGCTTTTTGGCCGTGCCGGCGGGATCCGCAAGGAACTGCGGGTTGATCTTCTGCAAGGTTGCGATGCCCGCCGCCGGATCGCGAAACGCACCCGCGCTGAGCACGCCGATGGAGGCGAAGACGTCGAGCCGCTTTACCGCGACATTGAGAGTGATGCCGGCGCCCATCGAGAGCCCGGCGAGCGCCCGGTTTTCGCGGCCCGGCAGCGCGCGAAAGTGCTTTTCGACGAACGGAACCAGGTCTCCCACGATGTCCTTTTCATTCGGCTCATAACTCTGCGTGCCCGCACCCGAACCGACGCCCGGAGGGAGACCGGCTCGCGGACCGGCGAGATCCAGAGAGGCGAGCTGGTTCCAGTAGGCGTTCGGCATCGCCACGATCATGGGTTTGGCTTTGCCTTGCGCGATCAGGTTATCCATGATCACGTTCGCAATACCCATCGTAGGCCACGCGTCTTCGTCGCCTCCGCTGCCGTGCAACAGGTACAGGACGGGGTATTTCGTGGTGTTCGCTTCGTATCCCGGCGGCGTGTAGACAAACAAGCGGCGCGACGTTTTCATCTGCGCCGACGGGACCCACACCGCTGTCATGGTTCCATGCGGGACGCGCTGCGGCTGGAACACCGCCGAGTCTTCGCCCGGCACCAGCAGGGTGTTCATGAATCCCACTCCGTCGCGGGACACGTTGTAGTTGCCCGGATCGAGCGTCCTGACGCCGTCCACCGAGAATGTGTACGCCCATAGGTCGGGCTTCGGCGCGGACGAGGTAACGGACCAGATGCCGGAAGCATCCTTGGCCAGCGCGACGCCGCGGCCTCCTTCCCAATTCCCTTGCAGCAGCACCTCCGTGGCTTTAGGCGCCCGGAGCCGGAAAACCACGCGGCCGTCCGGGAGCACCTCGGGTGAGACGACCCTCGCGGCCTGGCCGCGGCCGCCGCCGGTTCCCGGGGTGGTGGCAGGCGATTCCTGGGCGAGCAAGGCGGCACAGAGAATTAACGGCACGAACATCGCGCTCAGCAGTTTCATGCTGCCTATCTTAATGCCGCGCGCGTCCGGCGGCTCGGGGGATATCATAATTAACGGCTTTGAGAAAAAAGGGGAACCCGAGGATGAGATTCAGATCGCGATATTGGCTTCCGATTGCAGCCGGCGCGTGCGTCCCGGCGTTGCTCTTCGTGGCGGGCGCGCAGGACGCGGGCGTACCAGCGGGACCCGATCCTCGCGAAATTCCAGTGCCGCGGATCAAGACCGCTGTGGGGACGCTGCCTGGGGTCAACGCGCTGCCCGTTCGCGAGGCGTTGCCCGACGTCATGGCGATGAACGACGGCACGAAGGTTGCGAATCGCCGTCAATGGGAACAGCGCCGCGAAGAGATGAAGCGCATCCTGGCCTACTACGCGGTGGGGCTGATGCCACCGGCGCCGGGCAACGTCACGGGCAAAGAGGCGATGTCGGAAACCGTGCTCGACGGAACGGTCCGCTACCGGCTGGTGCATCTGACGTTCGGCCCGGGGCGCCAACTCGGGCTGGACATTGGAATCTTCACGCCGGTGCAGGGCGGCCCGTTTCCGGCCATCATCCTGCAAGGCGGCACTCCGCCGGGAGGGACCGCGCTACCGCGGCTGCCGCAGGGACCCAATCAGGGCAGGGGCGAAGACGTGCTGCTGATGGTCGGCCCGGCTCCGGCCGCTGCGGCGGGCGCTCGGCCCGGTGGACGCGGCCCCGGAACCGCAACCGCGGAATCGATGGCCGGCCAGCGCAGCGATGTGTTCCGGCGCGGGTATGCGCTGGTCCTCTTCAATCCCAACGATTGCGCGGAGGACACCACGCTGCGGAACGAGGACGGAAGCTGGGCGTTTCGCAACACGCGATTTTTCCCCGCCTATCCTGGCTATGACTGGGGCGTCCTGGCGGGCTGGGCTTGGGGAGCTTCGAGAGTGGCCGATTATCTGGAGACGGATCGCGCCATCGACAAGAGCAAGCTGATCATTACGGGGGCATCGAGAAACGGGAAGTCGTCGATGATCGCGGCGGCGTTCGATGAGCGGCTGATGGGCGCGCCGGTGGTCACGGGCGGCGGCGGCATCGGTGCGTACCGTTTCGCGGGCCCGCGGCGCAGCGAAACGCTCGACATCATGGAGAAGAAATACCCGAACTGGTTTTCTCCCAACCTGCACGAGTTCTGGGGGCACCGGGAAAAACTGCCATTCGATCAGCACTGGTTCCTGGCATTGGCCGCGCCGCGTCCGTTCATCGCGCTCGAAGGCGAGACGGACACGATTTCGCTGCCGGAGGCGGTCCGGCAATCGATCGTGGGCGCGCAACCGGCCTATGCACTATATGGCGCGAAGGACCGGCTAGGGGTGAACTATGCAAAGCACGGCCACGCCTTCACGGCCGAAGACTGGACCGCGATGATGGATTTCTTCGACAAGAATCTGCTGGGCAAGAAGATCGACCGCACGTTCGACCGGTTTCCGACCGAGAAGGAGCTCGACGATGCGGCAGCCGCGGCTGCGGCGGCGGCGCGTAAGAAGTAGTTGGACGCCCGCGGCGAGGCCTGGCTGAAGTATCGGTGCACGGCCGGGCGCTGGCATCCTCTGGATCCTCCGTTCGGGGCGAAGGTCAGCGGCGTATTCAAACCTACACCTACACGGCGATTCGCTTCTACCGCGCCAACTCGCCGCTGTTGCCTTCGGGGCTGTTAGGGCCGGTCGGAGTGGTGAGGGTAGCGGCGCAGTAGGAGGAAAGCATGGCCGAATTGGTGAATGGATCCGGCGCTGGTTTCGAGGACGGAATTGCGTCGAAGGTGGGACCGGCCGGGATCGACATCGCGTATCGGCGCATGGGAAATCCGGACGCCCCCGGCGTGCTTCTGATCATGGGTGTGGCCGCGCAACTGATCCATTGGCCGGACGCGTTTTGCCAGGCGCTGGCAGACGGCGGCCTGCAAGTCATCCGCTTCGACAATCGAGACGCGGGGCTTTCCACGCACCTGACGGACGCCCCGCCTCCGGACCTTCCGGCGGCGCTGGCCGGCGACCTTTCGTCGGTATCGTATACGCTTTCGGACATGGCTGCCGACGCGGTGGGGTTGATGGACGCGCTGGGCCTCGAGAAGGCACATATTGTCGGCGCATCCATGGGCGGCGCGATTGCGCAAACCATGGCGATCGAGCACCCGGACCGCGTCCGGTCGCTGACCTCGATGATGTCGACAACGGGCAACCGGTCGGTGGGGCAGGCTGCGCCGGAGGCGCTCCGCGAAATGTTCGGCGGACCTCGCGCGGTCACCCGCGACGAGGTGATTCAGCAGATGCTGCGTGCCCGACGCGCGGTGGGTTCGCCGGGGTATTCGACCGATGAAAATGAAGTCGCCGAGCGAGCGGGCCTTGCCTACGACCGCGGCCACGACCCGACGGGCGTCGCGCGCCAGGCGGTGGCGACGGTTGCCTCCGGGGACCGGACCGAACGGCTGCGGCATCTTCAGGTTCCGGCACTGGCGATCCACGGCCTTGCGGACCGCATGTGCGACGCGAGCGGCGGGCGGGCGACGGCGGAAGCGATTCCGGGCGCGGAACTGGTGCTGATCGAAGGAATGGGACATGACATGCCGCCGGCTCTGCGTTCCCAACTGGCGGCGCGCATCCTCGAGTTCGTGTGGCGCGTGGAGAGGATCTGAAGGCTCAACCCAGCGCGGGGCACAGATCTTTGTAGAAATTGCAGCGGCGGCAGTGCGGGCCTTCGGTGAGCGGAAAGTCGAGCCGGTCCTGCGCGTCCTGAAAGTCGCGGGCGATCTGTTCGGGCGATTCGAGTAGAGAAGGCGTGAGGTCTACGCGCACGGGCGTATTCGGTTTGAGGAAGTGCAACCAGGCTTCCCGGGCCGGCAATCCGGTGAGTTTCTCGAGGGCCATGGCGTAGAGACGAAGTTGCCAGGCGTACTCCTGGGCGCGCTGATGCGCCTCCGGTCCGGTGACGGCGTCGGTTTTGTAATCGACAATCACCAGGCCGCCGTTCTCCACAAACCAGAGGTCGATCTGGCCGCGGACGACGAGGTCTTCGACCGCCATCAGAAAGTCGAACTCGCGCTCCACGCGGGCGGCGCGCGCGGCACGCAGGCCCAGCGAGCTGTCGCGAAATACCTGGACCAGGCGCACAGCCTGCGGATCGGGATCGGGACCGCCGTTTCCGGCAAGCAGCGCGTGGACCGCGGTGCCGAGTTCTCCGGCGGTGAGGCCGCCGTCCGGCGGCGGGGCGGATCGCGCGTGCCCTTCGTATCCAAGATAGGTACCGAGGTAGTATTTGCGGGGGCAGTTGGCAAACGCCGAGAGGCCGGTAACCGTGGCGTTGGCGTCCTGCTGCCCGGAGACCTCCGGCAGTGCGAGCAGTTCGACTTCGCGGGCCGCTTCGGCGATCGCGGGGCGGGGCGGCATCTCCGGCTCGCGATCGACCACCAGAAGGCGGAGGGTCCACTCTTCGCCGTCCGGGGCCGTCCGCGCGACATCTTCTTCACGCGGCGTTTCCGGGTCGATCGCAAGTTTGGCGGCCACGATTGCGGCCCAGTGCTGCGGCTTCTTGCCGGAGAAGCTGAGCACCAGGTGCTCTTCGGCGCGAGTCATGGCGACGTACAGCAGGCGGCCGGCCTCCTCGAGTTCGCGCCGCTTTCGCTCGTGGCGGATGGCGTGCTGGAACAGATCGTCCTTTTCCTCGCGGGCGACGGGGTTTTTCCAGCGGGCGCCGATTCCGAACTCCTTCGAGAAGGCCACGACGGGCGGATTCATTTCCACGCCTTTGTGCAGGGCGGCCACAAATACCACCGGGAATTCGAGACCCTTGGCGGAATGGACGGTCATCACCTTGACGGTGTCGGCGGTGTCCTCGGGCGGCGCATCCGGCTCGCGCGGATTGGAAGCGCGGACCAGGGACAGATCTTCAATGAACTCGTCGAGCGACATGTGCGCGGCGGCGGCGCGCGCCTGGGCCAGGAACTTGTCTACGTTGGCCTCGCCGCGAATGCCGTTTTCGCAGGCGTAACCGCAATCATCCATGGCGTCGATCAGGAGGCGGTCAAAGGAAACGTATTCGCGGCGGGCGCGCCATCGGCGGAGGCTTTCGCGAAAACGAAGGAGACGCTTGCGGTCCTCGGGATCGTAGGCAGCAGCAGCTTCGTCCATGCGCGCGAGCCCGGCGCCCAGATTGTCCCGCATCTTGAGATGGAGCAGGGCCTCATCGGTCACACCCACCAGCGGCGAGCGCAGCACGGCGGCGAGGCTGATCTCGTCGCGCGGGTTGGCGATGACGCGAAGGAGGTGAGCGAGGTCGTTCACTTCGCGGCTTTCGTAGAATCCCCTGCCGCGGTTCACCACGTACGGGATGCCGGCGGCGTCGAAGGCGGCGCTGAAATCCGCCAGCACTTCGGTATTGCGCACGAGCACGGCCATGTCGCGGAACGCAAACTCATCGTGCAGGTCGAGAATGCGGCGGGCCACCCAGCGGGCCTCGGACTCCTGCTCCGGGGCGACGATCAGTTCCACGCAGACGGGCCGCGGGGTTGCGAAATCCAGGCCTGCCCACAGGGGGCGCGGCTCGATGCCGGCGGCGTCGTCAAGCACGGTTTCGACAGCGCTCAGGATCTGGGGGCGGCTGCGGAAATTGTGGGTCAGTTCCACCAGGCGCCGCCCGCGCCGTTCCACGTCTTCGCGATATTCGCGGAAGCCCTGCGGCTCGGCGTGGCGAAAGCCGAAGATGGACTGGTTGATATCGCCCACGGCGTAGAACCGGTCGGTCGGGCGCACCAGGCGCAGCAGCTTTGCCTGCTGGCCGTTGATGTCCTGAAACTCGTCCATCAGGATGTGGTCGAACTGGGAGCGGATGCGCGCGCGCGTCTCCTCGTCTTCCTCCAAAAGGCGCACGGCATACTCTTCGAGGTCGGCGAAGTCGAGTGCGCCCTCGCGGCGCTTGTGGTCGCGATAGATGCGGTCGAAACGCTCGAGAATATCGAGCAGGAGGCGGCGCTGCGGCTCGAAGAAAGCGGTGATGAGGGAGTAGCGGCAGTCTTCCACCTGGGACTTGAGCTGCTTGAGGAGACTGTAGGCGGCGTTGCCTTTCCGGCAGCGGTTGAGATTGCAGGAGAACTCCTCGACAGCGGCCAGCGCCTGGCCCGGCCCGGCCGCCTGGAGAATCCGTTGCGCGCCGGCAAGAGCGGAGGCGAGCTGTTCCTTCTGTGGGTACGTCCACTGCGTCACCGGTTCGCGGGCAAGCAGGGCCAGCGTTTCGGAGAGATCGCGAAGTCCGATGCCGGGGGGCACCGGGAAAGTCTGCAACGCCTCCACGCCGATGCCGGCGCCGCGCATCGCATCGTAGGCGGAAAGGACGGCTTCCTCGAAATCCTGCGAAGAGAGTCCGCGAATTAGCGCGCGGAGGGCTTCCCGCTGGTGCTGAAACAACTCCTCCATGGCCTCGGCGATGGACTCCTGCTGCAAGCGCCAGGATTCGCGCTCATCGGCTACGTGAAACTCGGGATCGATGCCGGCGAACACCGCGTTTTCCCGCAGCAGGCGGGCGCAAAAACCATGGACGGTCGAGACCCAGGCCCGCTCCAGGCGCACGCGCAGGGCGTTGTCGGACGCGAACTTTTCGCCCAACTTGCGCCGCATGTTGCCGGCGGCTTTTTCGGTGAAGGTGATGGCGAGAATGCGCAGCGGGTCCACGCCCGCCGCCACGAGGCGCGCAAAATACTCGACCAGCACGGTGGTCTTGCCGGAACCCGGCCCGGCCACGATGCAGGCGTCCAGCCCGCGCCGGGAGACATCCATGGCGTCGAGCTGATCGGGGGTGAAATGGATGTCGCTCACGCGGTCTCCCCGACTGCCTCGGCCTGGCGCGCGTCCATGCGGCAGACATCGCGAAAATCGCAGTAACGGCAGGCGGCCGGATCCGACGGCGCGGGCTCCACGCGGCCGGCCCGCACTTCTCCGAGAATGCGGCGCACGGTGTCCACGGTTGCGGGCAGCCAGTTCGCGGGCACGGGCTCGGACCGCGGCAGCCCGTGAGATTCCGCGTCGCCCCAACCGACGTACAACACTCCGCCCTTGAGGCCGATGTAGTACATGCCCGCGGGCTCGAATCCGAAACAGCGTTCGGCGGCGAGCAGATACAAAGGAGCCTGCAACAGGTTGGCGTCGTTCTGCCGGCCTTTGGTGCGTTGCGCGCCGCTGTACTTGTAGTCCACCACCCAGGCGCGGCCGCCGGCTACATCGAGGCGGTCGATCTGTCCGGCGATCACGACGCCATCCTCGAGCGGCAATTCAAACCGCTCTTCGACGCGCGATTGGAACCGGGCACGCGGCCAATCGCCGGCGGCGGCGAAGGCGCGCAGGTCGAGGAGCATGGCATTGCGGAGCCGCTCGGTGTGGTAGCACTCGGGAATAAACTTTTCCGCGGCGGCGCGGGCGAATACCGACTCGAAGACCGGCTCGATCGGCCGGGGATCCTGCCACCACTCTTTCAGCACCTCGTGCACGATGTTGCCCTGGGTCATGAAATCCAGCCGCTCCGCGGGTCGCGGGGGCGGCTCCTTGAGCTTCAGGGTGCGCTGCGCGAAATACTGGAACGGGCATTGCAGATAGGTCTCGAGGCCGGTGGGACGAAGCCTGGCGCTGCGTTCGCGCAGCACGCCGAGCAGCAGCGGGTGGGTGATGGGCGCGGGCGGGCGGACACCCGCAACAGAGCGCGGCCGGGGCCGGACGGTACGCGCCGGCTCGACGGGAGCCATGACTTTGCCCAGAAACAGGGACGGCAGATTGGCGTCGCCGCGCGCGTCGAACTCGGGGTAGGAGAGGGTGGCGAGGACGGTGGAGCGGGCGAGCGCGGAATCGAACAGCGCCTCTTCTTCGCGCTCGAAGTCGGCGGCCGTGCGGAGGGCGATCCCGGAAGCGTTAAGGGCGACACGCGCCGATTCGTCGAAAAATGCGCTCTGCGGATGGAACTGGGGAAACTGCTTTTCCACCAGGCCGCATACGAAGACGACGGGAAGCAGCCACTGCCTCGCCTCGTGCGCGGTGAGCACCTGGACGACGTTGCGGCGCGGGTCGGGCAGCCGCATTACTTTGAGGCGCAGGAGCGATTTGACGGCCGGCCAGAACTCCTCGAGTCCCAGGATCCGGTCCGGCTCCTGAACCAGGACCGCCTCGCGCAAGGCTTCTTCGAACAGGTTCAGAGCCTCGGCCTGGCTGCGCCAGAGCAGAGCCGTTTCGTGGTTCGCCGCTTCCGCGGGCCGCGCGGGACGGAAGAGGCTGCGCAACGTGAGCAACCGCGCCGCCCAGTCCGCCGGCGAAAGTGCCAGGGAGCGCAGTTCTTCCAGGCCGGCAAGAGCGTCGAGCTTGTGCATCAGCTTGTCCGCGCCGGGCAGCCAGGCGCCGTCCCTGCCGAGCAGCAGCGATTTCAACGCGCCAAGACCCTGGTTGGGGATCTGTTTGCGAACGTCGAAATCGAAGCGGTCCACGGCGTCCGAGTCAGCCCAGCGCGGCGCGAGCCGGAGGGCCGCGAGCACCTGCTCATGGTCCCAGCCGCCGAGCATCGCATCCACGGCGCCGGTGAGCAGGCGAATGACGGGGTGCTGCGCGAGGCCGGAATCGAAGTAAAACCGGGCCGGAATCCCAAACCGCTCGAGAGTAGACCGCAGAATGGGAACGTACCGCTCGGGCTGACGCACGATGATGCCGATCTGGCGGAACGGGCGTGAAGCCGCCTGCCCGACAATCCTGCGGGCGATCTCTTCCACTTCGCGCTCGATCGAGGGAGCGGGGACGACGGCCACCGCGGGATGCGGCCGGGGATGGGCGGTTTGCTCCTGCCCGGTGCATAGCTTCCTAATGCGATCGGTCACGTTGGCGGCCGTGAGCGCGAGGGTCACATCGGCTTTGCCGGCGAGCGCCTCGATCACGTCCAACTCGGGTTCGGGAAGGGCATGGAAGCCGTCGAGCCAGATGGTCTCGACGCCGCCGGTGCCCCGTTCGCGGATGCGGGAGGCGGCGGCCTCGAGACGGCGGGCGCGCAAGGCCAAGCCGCGCAAGGCAAGCTCGCGATCTACTTCGCGATACACCGCAAGGAAGGCATCGCTGAGCGGCGCGGGTGGCAGAGATCGCGCCAGACGCTCGCTATCGCAGCCGGCCGAGGAGAATTCGAGAATGGTTTGGGCGATCGATGCCCAGAGGCCGGGAAGGTTCGCCACCCGGGCAAATTCGGGGCGGTTTGCTCGCGCCACGGCCTTTTCGACGAGCAGGTACAAGACCGCCTCCGAGGCTTGGGGGACGTCCTCAACAAGGGAGTCGATGAAGCGGGAGAGCGTCTGCACCAGGCCGGTACGGAAGACGAGACCTTCCCTGGCCAGCCTGTTTTGCAGGTGCTGCGCCATGGTCGTGGTGGGTACGAGAAGTCGAACGCTCCAATCGCCTGCCCCAACCCGCGAGCGAAAACGTTCGAGGACCAGTTCAGTCTTACCGGACGCGGGAGGTCCCGTGATGAGCCGCATTTTGCCTCCAGTTTACCGCAGGCGAATGAAAGGCGAAACAGCTATTTCTCACCCGTGGAGACAACACGGCTTTCAGCCGAAAACTTCCGGTAATCGCTGAAGGTGTAAAGGTACTCGACGCGCATCGCTTTCACCAGCAGAATCCGGGCCGATGCGTCGATGCTCCAGCGGTGCGGGAGCCAGACTTCGTCGTTGATCCGGATCTGTTCTCCGAAGAAATGGCTGCCCTTGCCGAGCCGGACGATGAAGCCGCCGAACGTGACCGTTCCGAGGGTCTCGGCTTCGAACTTGACCCACTGATTGCCCTTTTTTTCCACCCAAAAGCGTGCCTTCAGCTTGCTCAGGATGGCGCCCGACTGGGTTTTGGCCCGGAAGCCGGGGCGCGGGCTGGCGTCGACGATCCAGGTGTCGAAACCGTTCAGTTTTTCCGACCCCGCCAACTTGAAATTGAACGCGTCGAGCATCTCCTTGAGCGGCTCGCGCCGTTTTTCCGCACGTTTGCGCGCTTCCGCGACTCGCTTTTCGCGCTGCGACGGGGTTTCTTTCAGCCGCTCCTCGTTGCTCTTCTGGAGTTTTTCGGCTTCCTCCCGCTGTTCCTCGGCTGGGAGCGGCTGGTCGTCGCGGGCCACCAGCCGGCGGTAGGGCGAACCATCCACCTGGATAACCTCGAAGGTGCGGATTTTGCGCGACTTGATCTTCCCGGCGCTATCGATCCGCCGTTCTTCTTCGCGCTGGAGATAGGTGTAGTTGCGCGCGATCTCGGTGTTGCGGCGATCGAGTTCCACGGCGCGCTGGATGATCGCGCGCGCGTCCTGGGCGGCCAGGATGGTAGGAAGCAGGGCAGCGAGCAAAATACAACGCATCACAATTTCCTACGGCCCGGCAGGGCGAAGGGTTTCGCTCTCAGCCAATCAACTGCTCGAGACGCGAACCCTTGCGGATCACGGTTTGCATTCGTTCGGGGCCGGTGGAGACGCAGCCCACTTCGACACCGGTGCGCTGCTCGAGAAATGCGAGGTAGTCTTTGGCCTTAGCGGGCAACTCGTCGTACGAGGAGATGCCGAAAGTGGAAGTAGACCAGCCCGGCAGGCATTCGTAGACGGGTTCGACGCGCTCGATCTCACGCACGGTAGGCGGTATGCCGGCAAGCGTTTCGCCGCCGATGCGATAGCCGACGCAAACGGAGATTTTGTCAAACTCGTCGAGCACGTCCAGTTTGGTGACCACGATGCTGTCGAAGCCGTTGATCATGGCGGTGTAGCGCAGCAGGGGGACATCGAACCAGCCGCAGCGGCGCGGACGGCCGGTGACGGCGCCGAACTCCTTACCGCGCTCCCGGATGCGTTCGCCCGCGCCGTCCAGCGCCTCGGTCGGGAACGGACCGCCGCCGACACGGGTGATGTACGCCTTGGACACACCGATGATGCCGCCGATGCGGGTGGGAGGGACTCCGCTGCCGGTGCAGGCGCCGCCCGCGCTGGCGTTCGATGACGTAACGAACGGATAGGTGCCGTGGTCGATGTCGAGCATGGTGCCCTGCGCGCCTTCGAACAGGATGCGCTTGCCGTCGCGCATCGCTTGGTCGAGCAGCGCGGCGGTATCGCACACCATGGGGCGGATGCGTTCGGCGAACGATTCGTACTGCTCGCGAATGGCGGCGAAATCGGTCTCCTCGTAAATCCCGAACGCCTTGGCGATGGTCTCTTTCTCTTCCATTACGGAGGCATATTGGCCGCGGAAGAAATCGCGGTCCAGCAGGTCGGCGAAGCGAATGCCGCGGCGGCCGATCTTGTCTTCGTAGCAGGGTCCGATACCGCGGGAGGTGGTTCCGATGGAGATGCGTCCGGGCCGCTCTTCGGACATTTTTTCCATCATGCGGTGCGCCGGGAACAGCACGTGGGCGCGGTTGCTGATGGAGAGGCTCTTTTGCACATCCACGCCTGCCCCTTCCAGCGCGTCGATTTCGGAGAGGAGGGCGGCGGGGTCCACGACGAGCCCGTTGCCGATGACGGCCCTGCGTCCGGGACGCAGGATACCGCTCGGTATCAACTTCAGAATGAACTTCCTTTCACCGATGAAGACGGTGTGACCCGCATTGTGGCCGCCTTGATAACGCGCAACAATATCGAAGCGCTCGGAGAAGAGGTCCACAATCTTCCCCTTGCCCTCGTCTCCCCACTGGGATCCCAGGATAATGATGTTCTTCATTTTTGCCCGAATCTATTAGTTTACCGTGAGCGCGCACGCGGTGGGTCGGCATTGCGCGCGCGGCTGCCGTGCGGGATATTAATCGGCTCGGACCTATGCGCCAGCCACTTTTTGCATTTGCGGATCTCAAGGATCCGTACACCGCCGGAGACATCGCGGGCGAGATGATGCCCGGCCCGGTGCTTTCGATTCTCGCCGCGCGGCCGTTCACCGACCTGTTCCTGTTCCACACGCCGCACACGGAGGAGAATGCGGCGGCCACGGCCGGCGAAGTCCGGGAGCGGCATCCCGAATGCCGCGTGGAGCTGATTTCGCTGCAAGTTTCCGACCCAAAGGACTACTCCGCGATCATGGGCGCGCTGGGCCGCCAAGTGCGGCGGCTCCGCACGATGATGCCGGGCGCCGATCACTCGGTGTGCGTTTCGAGCGGCACGGCGGAGATGCGCGCGGCCTGGTTTCTGCTGCACGCCGCCGGGGTTCTGCCGGCCCGATTGCTCCAGGTGGGATCTCCGGCCGAGCCGCTGTTTGGAAGCGCGGCTGTTCGCGAGGTCTCACTCGACGGCGGTGACTGGAGCGTCCTCAGAGACCTGGTGATGCCGCTGGATTACTTCGAGGGGGCCGCCGCGCCGGCGGCGAGGCCATCGGAGTACGATGCATATTCGGGCGACACCCCGGAATACTGCAGAGCCCCGAGGCCGGAGCCGGATCCGGAACTCGAGCCTGCATTGCAGGAGCTGAATTTCCACATCTATTCGGCGAAGATGCGGCTTCTGGCGGAAAAAGCGGCGGTGGTGGCGGCCGCCGACGAAGCCACCCTCATTCAGGGCGAGACAGGCACTGGCAAGGAACTGGTCGCGAGGCTGGTGCACCGTCTGAGCCCGCGCCGCCATCAGAAGATGGTCACGGTGAATTGCGCCGCAATTCCCCAGGAGCTGGCCGAAAGCCACTTGTTCGGGCACGTGCGCGGGGCGTTCACCGGGGCGGTTGGGGACCGCGAAGGCGTGTTCCAGGCGGCCGACCGCGGCACGCTTTTTCTGGACGAGATCGGCGAACTGTCGCCGGCCTGCCAGGCGAAAATCCTGCGCGCGGTCCAGTTCGGAGAATTCGAGCGAGTGGGGTCCGCCAAAACGGTTCGCGCGGACGTGCGGTTAATTGCCGCCACGCATCGCCGGCTCGCCGAAGAGGTCGGGAAGGGCTCATTTCGTCACGACCTCTATCAGAGGCTGAATATCCTCTCGCTCGAAATACCGCCGTTACGGGAACGTCAGGGAGAGATCGTGCAACTCGCCCTGGCACTCCTCAAGAGCATCAATGCCCGGCGGCGGCAGCCCGCGCAAATCTCCAAAGAAGGTTTGCGGCGGCTCGAGTTGCATCGCTGGCCGGGTAACGTCCGGGAGCTGGATACGGCGCTTCGCAGGTCGGTAGCTTATGCGGCAGGCCCTGTGCTGCGCGCAGAAGATATCCAGATCGACACCTCGATGGGGGACAAGGATCCCCTTGCCGCCCTGCCCGAACCTGCCGCGGATTTCAAGCTCGAGCAGTTTCTGGACCAGGTGCGCTCGCACCTGATCCGACGCGCTCTCGAAAAGGCAGGCGGCAACCAGACGGCGGCAGCGGCCCTGCTGGGCATCTCCAAGCAGGCCGTGAGCAAATTCCTGGCCGGCAACCGCCGTTGACTCCGCGTCAAGCCGGATTGACCGGCGGCCGTCATAAGTCATTGAAAACAGGGTGATGCTGCTTTGGCTTCCGCGTGCACTACACACCGCCGGAGGCAAGCAGATGAAACAGATCGCAGACGAACTCGAATCGATTACCGTGGGCGACGCGGCGCACTTCGGAAGCCTGACCGTTTTCCCACTGTTCCGGACCGGCGGCGCCGGCGACCCCGGTTACACGCTACTCGACGAAGCGATCGCGCAGGGCACGGCTCACGTCACGGAACTGGCCGGCGGCTCGGTGCCGGAGTTGCGGTTCGAAAACCTGGGCAGCAAGCCCGTTCTGGTGCTCGATGGCGAGGAACTGATCGGCGCGAAGCAGAACCGCACCGTGAACCTGACCATTCTGGCTCCGGCGAAGCAAACGATCGTCATTCCGGTGTCGTGCGTGGAGGCCGGCCGGTGGCACATGCAAAGCGGCGAATTCCGGCCCGCGGAACACGTGATGTACTGCCGCGCCCGCGCCGCCCGCACCGCCCAGGTCACCGCGTCCATGGCGGCGACCGGCACGCGGCGCTCGGACCAGGCGGCGGTGTGGAACGAGATTGCCGGCAAGTCGGAACGGCTGGAAGCGGCGTCGCCGACTCAGGCCATGTCGGCGATCTACGACAGCCATTCGGTCTCGATCGAAGCCTACCTGCGCGCGTTTGTGTGGACGGAAGGGCAGGTTGGGATGCTGTTCGCCATCGGCGCGCACACGCTCGGCCTGGACCTGCTGGACGCCGCGGGTGCGATGCGGGCGCTGCTTCCCAAGCTCGTGCGCAGCTATGCGCTGGATGCGATCGAAACATCGCGCGGCGAACCGGCGGACAACGCGGTCGCGCAGCAGTTCCTGGGCCGCCTGGCAGCAGCGCGGACAATCGCCGAACCAGCGGTTGGACTGGGGAAGGATGTCCGGCTGAGCGGCGAAAGTGTATCCGGCGGGGCGCTTTGGGCCGGGGACCGGTACATTCACGTCTGCGGATTCACGACTGATAGCGAGCAGCCGTCCGGCATCGGAACCCGGATGAGCCGGCCCACCCGAAGGCGCACACGATGACTGCGCGCTGGTTTAAGATCGTATCGTCGGCTATCGGGAACTTGCCCTATGAGCCAGTTGGAACGGGTGTACAAACTCGACCGGATGTTCCGCCGTAAGAGTCCGCCCACCAAGCGGGACATCCTGCGAGAGTTCGAAATCTCGCCCGCGCAGTTCAAGCGCGACCTGGATTTCATGCGGGACCGGCTCGGCGCGACGATCGACTTCGACCCGGCCAGCGGCGGGTATCGCTACGCCTCCGACGAATTCAACCTGCCCGGGCTGTGGTTCAGCGAGGGCGAGTTGTACTCCATGCTGCTGATGTACTCGCTCCTCGATCAACTCCAGCCGGGGCTGGTCCGGGAGCAGCTTCGGCCGTTCGAGGAAAAGCTGCGCAGCCTGCTGGGGAAGCCGGCCAGGGGCGCGGAAAGCATTCTCGAGCGCATCCACCTCACGGCGGCCCCGCGGCGCCGGGTCACGCCTCGGCATTTCCAGGCGGTCTGCGACGCCACACTGCGGCGGAAGAAACTGCGCATGCACTATTTCGCCCGGTCGCGAGCCGCCGATACCGACCGGACGGTATCGCCGCAGCGGGTGATCTACTACCGCGGCAACTGGTACCTGGACGCATGGTGCCACCAAAAGGAGACGCTGCGCCGCTTCGCGGTGGACGCCATCCGCGAGGTCGCGGTTCTGGATGAGCCGGCGGTGAGCCTGCCGGAGGGCCCGAGTGCCGAAGGCGACGGCGGATACGGGATCTTCGCCGGGCCGGCCGGACACACCGCCGTCCTGCTCTTCGATGCGGAAGCCGCCCTCTGGGTGCGCGAAGAGGAGTGGCACCCGGATCAGAAAATCGAGCCGCTGGCCGGCGGCGGCGTCAGACTCGAAGTTCCTTACAGCCGTCCGCAAGAGATTCTGATGGATATTCTGAGGCACGGACCACATGTCGAAGTGATCCAACCCGCCTCCCTCCGCAGCGCCGTCGCGGAAGCACACCGGCAAGCCGCGGAGAAATATGTCCTGGTTAAACGTTCTGTCGCCACGGCCCGGGCCACCGCCGGTTCGCGAACCGCCCGCGCCCGCTGAGGCCGCCGGTTCTTATCCTGCAATATTCCGGTGGCGGGCTCGTTCTGTGAGCCACCCCTGCCCGCAAACTCGATCCTGGAGATCCAAATCATGAAGTTTCTGCATACTGCCGACTGGCAGATCGGAATGGGTTTCGCCGTGCTCGGCGACAAAGGGGAGCGGGTCCGCACGGCTCGCCTGGAAGCGGCCCGCAAAGTGGCGGATTGCGCCCGCCGCGAGCAGGTTGATTTCGTAGTGGTTGCCGGCGATACGTTCGACGACAACGGCATCGCGCGCATCAAGATCCGGGAAACGGCAAAGATTCTGGCGAGCTCCGGTTGCCCGGTCTACCTGATCCCAGGCAACCACGACAGGATCATGGCAGGTTCGGTTTGGGAGGACAGCGCCTGGAAGGAATTGCCGGGCCTGCACGTCCTGACAGCAGCCGAGCCGGTTCAGGCGCCCGGCGCGACGCTATATCCCTGCCCGGTCTCGGCCATCGATTCCCGCGACGACGCCACGGACTGGATTCGTCCGCAGGGCGGCGGGATCGCCATCGGGATCGCGCACGGAGCAGTGGAGAACCCGGCGTACGGCGAACAGGTGTCGCCGATCGCCAGGGACGCGGCGGAGCGCCACGAACTGGACTACCTGGCGCTGGGGCATCTCCACTCGAAACGGCTGTACGCCGGCGGAGGCGGCCACACCCGTATGGCTTATTGCGGAACTCACGAGGCGACGAAATTCGACGAACGCGACAGCGGAAACGCGCTCGTCGTGGAGATCGCGGGCCGCGGGGCGGCTCCGCAGATCCAGACGCTTCGGACCGGCTGCCTGAACTGGCGGAAGTTTTCCCTCCGAACCGGGAAGCCGGGTGAAATTGCAGCCTTGGCCGAAGAACTGGACGGGTTGCCGGCGCCGGAGCAGACGCTGGTCGAGTGCGTTCTGGAGGGGCCGATCCGCGGGTCCGAACACGATGCGCTCAACCGGCTGCTCGAAATCGTGGAAAACCGGTTTCTCTTCGGGCGCGCGGACGTCACGCGGCTGCGCCTGGACGAGAGCGGACCGGGGTGGATCGAGAAATTGCCGGAGGACTATTTACGTCAGGCCGCAAGGGAACTGCTGGCCGCGGCGGCCGGCGATCCGCCCGATCCGGCGGCGGCGGAAGCGTTGCGAGAGTTTTCGCGCCTGTGGCAGGAGGTACGCCGATGATTCTGCATTCCGTACGCGTGGAAAATTACAGGGGCCTGCGCGGGCCGCTCGAGGTCGAGTTCGATACGAACGCCACGAACCTGGTGGAAGGGCCGAATGGCGCGGGTAAATCCACGCTGCTGGACGCCATCCTGTGCGCTCTCGCGGAAAACCACAACACGGCGGGCGCGGCGGCTGTGGAGATGCGCCCGCGGGAGACGGCCTTGACGCCCGGCGTAGCCGTGGTATTCGAGCACGAGGGCGATGTTTACCGGATCGCCAAAACGTTTCTCGATTCACCCAAGGCACTGCTCGAACGGAAGCGGCCGGACGGCACGTTTGAAGCGGTCGCAAAAGGCAAAGCGGCGGATGAAAAGGTGCGCGAGATGCTGCGCGGGGAGACGGCCAAATCCCGCGACGAACGTCCCGGCATTCTGAAGATTCTGTTCAGCGCGCAGAGTAAACAGGAGCTTCCGGCGCTCAGCGGCAACGTGCTGACGGATATTCGGGAGATGCTGGGTACGCAGTTTTCGGGAAGGCAGGGCGCGTCGCTGGAAAAATCGCTGAAGAAAAAGCACGATGGCCTGTGGACCCCCGGCGGAAAGCCGAAGAAGGGCAAGCTGGCGGAAATCGACACGGAGCTCGAGAAGGCTCGCGAGGAGTTGCACGAGTGCGAGGAAGTGATGAGTCAGGTTGCCGGGCACGAAGCCGCCGCCCTGAAACAGCGCGGCCAAGCGGCAGAGACGCTCGAGCGGCTGGCGGCGGCACGCGACCAGCACGCGGCGCTTGCGCCGGTGGCACAGCGGGTGTCGGAACTGCTGGCCCAACGAGGGCCCGCATCGAGCCGGCAGGAGGCCGCCAAAGCGCGCGAGGAGTTGTGGCGGGCTGGAATCGACCGGATCGGCGAAGCGGCGGCCGCGAAACGCGAATGCGAGGAGAAACGGCCGGCCCTCGAGGAAGCGGAAGCGTGCGCCCGGACTGCCCTCGAAGCCGCTAATGCGGCCGGGGCGTTGTCTCGCCAGGCCTGGCAAACCGGCTCGCAACCCGATGGCAAAGTCGAAGCCGCGGAGGCACGGGTAGGGTGCGCGTCGGAATTTCTGCGCATGACTCGCGAGCTTGCCGCCTTGCAACAGCGGCTGCAACGGGCGCGCGGGGCGGACGCGGGGCGCCATGCTGTCGACCGTCAAATGCGCGATTTGAATGCGCCGGACGCGGAGGAGTGGGCGGCGATAGAGGCGGCGGCGCGGGCACTCGAAAAAGCCGCCGTCCACGTTCAGGCGCTCGAACTGCGGCTCGAAATCGCGGCGGAATGCGAACTGCCGGCGCACGTGATTGCAGGCGATCCGGCGGGTGAGCAGCGTCTCGCTCCCGGCCGGCTGTTCACGGCACGGGGCGATGGCAGGCTCGAGGTCCGGCTTCCCGGCATCGCCACGCTGACGGTCTCGGGGCCCGCGGGGGACGCCGCCTTGTGGCGGGCGCAAGAGCGCGAAAACCGCAACCTCCTGGAAGGCCTGCTGGCACCGTTCGGGGTTCGGGAATGGACCGGACTTGCGGGACGGGTGCAGCAGCGCGGCGCGCTGGCGGCCGAATGTATCGGGCTGGCGGCCGCGTACGAGGCGGCGCTCGGGGGCGACACGCTCGCCGGGATTGAAGACCGCGAGCGGGACCTGAACGCGGCGAGGCAGGAGATCGTCGCAAGCGAAGCCGCGTGGGGAGCCGAACCGCCGCAGGTGGAGGCTCTGCGAGACCAGGCCGCGAAGATGCGATCCGCATGGGAACGACGCAGATCGACGGCCGAAGGGGAGTGGCAGGGGGCGGAGAATCGCCGCACCGAGGCGGAGCGCGCCGCCACGCACGCGACGATTTCGCGCGAAGCGAACGGCCGGGCGCTGGACGAGGCGCGCAGGGAACTCGCAACCCTGGAGGCCGACGGCAAGAGCATGGACGAGCGGAAGGAGGAACTGAACAACCGGAGGCGCGCGCTGGAGTCCGCCGCGGAGTCGGTTCAACAGATCGAGTCCGCGCTGGCCGGGCTCCCCTCCGACGCGCCGGAACGGCTGCACGAACTGTCCGCACGCATCGCGGAACTCGAAAAGGATGCGCAGAGCGGCCGCGAGGCTTATCAACAGGACGAGGCCGCGGCACGGGCTCTTCTGGCGGGAGGGCCGTACACGAGCAAGGCGGTTGCCGAAGAACGCGTCCGGCAACTCGAAGCCGACCGCGAGATCGAGATGCGGAAGCTCGATTCCATCCGGCTCTTGAAGACGGCGATCGACCGGGCGAAGGCGAGGGCGCTGGCCGGTATCGCGGAGCCGGTCGAGCGGCGCGCCACGGCAATCCTGGAGCGCATCATGGGCCGGCCGTTCGCGCGCGTCCAGCTCGGGGAGGCCATGGCGCTCCAAGCGGTGCGTCCGGACGGCTGCCGGGAGAGCGCAAACATCGATTGCCTCTCGGCCGGGGAGCAGGAGCAGATCTACTTCGCCACGCGGCTGGCGCTGGCCGAAGTACTCGCGGGACCACGACGCCAGGTTCTGGTGCTCGACGATCCGCTGGTGAACACGGATGCCGAACGGCTGCCTCGGATCCTGGAACTCATTCGGGAGAAGTCGGACCGCCTCCAGTTCATCATCCTCTCGTGCCACCCGGAGCGCTACCTGGAGCTGGCGGGAATCGCGGCGCACCACCTGGACGCCGCGGAGGTGACGGCGTGAAGCGGGTGAGTGCGGGCTACCTCTTTTCGCCCTCCGACCTGGTGAATTTTACGAGATCGGAGTTCATCACCTGGATGGACCGCTACGCCTGGGAGCGTCCCGGCGAGGTCGAGCCCGATCCGGTAACCGAAGAACAGAAGTTTATTCAGGACCTGGGGATCGAACACGAGCGTGCGTTTCTGGATGCGCTGGCGCGGCGAGGGCGGTCAATCTGCAACCTCACCGAATTCCGCAAGCGGACCGAACCCACGCTCGACGCGATGCGGCGCGGCGAGGAGATCATTTACCAGGGGTACACGGCGCATGAAGACTTCGCCGGCTACCCGGACTTTTTGGTGCGCGTGGAGCGCCCGTCGGATCTGGGCGGATGGTCTTACGAGCCGTGGGACACGAAACTGGCGAGGCATCCGAAACCCTATTTCTTGATCCAGCTCTGCTCCTATGCCGAAATGCTCGAAGCCATCCAGGGAGTGCGGCCGGAGTGGCTGCGCGTGGTGCTGGGGGCGCGTGGGGGTGAGTCCGAGATGGCCTCGTTTCGGACCGACGACTTCCTCTACTACTACGCCGCGGTGAAAGACGCCTTCCTCATTCAGCAGCGCGATTTCGATGCGGGCCGGAAGCCGCAAATCCCGCCGCTCGCGGATCTGGGCAGATGGACCGGTTATGCCGACCGCGAGCTCGCCGCGCGGGACGGGCTGCCGCTGGTAGCGGACATTCGCACCAGCCAGGTTCACAAGCTCGAGGCGGCTGGAATCGAGAGCATGGCCCAGCTTGCGGCCGCGGAGGGCCGGTGCGTCGCACGCCTCAACGACGCGACGTTCGCGAAGCTGCGGATGCAGGCGCGCCTGCAAATCGAGTCGCGCGGCAAGCGGACGCCCGCCTACGAACGGCTCGTGCCGGACGAGGCCGACGGGCCGCGCGGGCTCTCGCTGTTGCCGCCGGCCTCGCCTGCCGATGTCTACTTCGATATGGAGGGCTTTCCGCTGATCGACGACGGGCGGGAGTACCTTTTCGGCGCCTGCCATTTCGAGGCCGGCGAGCTCCGGTTCAGCGACTGGTGGGCACACAGTCCCGCACAGGAGAAGCGCGCGTTCGAATCGTTCGTGCGATGGGTGCACGGCCGCTCGAGCGCCAATCCCGGCCTGCACATCTATCACTACAACCACTACGAAGTCACGGCGCTTCGCCGTTTGATGGGCAAGTACGGGACCTGCGAACAGGAGATCGACGAGCTGTTGGAACGGCAGGTGTTCGTTGACCTGTACCGTGTGGTGCGGCAGGCCGTCATGATCGGCGAGCCGTCGTATTCGTTGAAGTTCGTCGAGCACCTGTACCGCGGGCGGCGGGAGGGAGACGTGGCCTCGGCGGGCGAATCGATGGTGTTCTATCAGCGCTGGCTGCTGGCGCCGGACGGCGAAACGCCCGCGACCTCGAAAATCCTGAAGCAGATCCGGGACTACAACGAGCAGGATTGCCGCTCCACGGCCGAACTTGCGGAGTGGCTGCGGCACCGGCAGCGGGAGGCCGGGATCCGGCCGGCGCAGGCCACCGCTAAGACCGCCGTGGTCGAGACCGAAGCAACGACGAACAACCGTCGCCGGCATGCGCTGGCTCAAGACATGCTGGCCGGTTTGACGGAACCCCGGCCGACAGGTCCCGCGGGCGAGCGGCAGCGCGTGACGGAGTTATTGGCCCACCTGCTGGAATTCCACCGCCGCGAGGACAAGCCGGTCTGGTGGCGCCGCTTCGACCGCATGAACATGGAGGAGAACGAGCTGGTCAACGATCCGGATTGCCTGGGCGGCCTGGAGCGAACCGGCCGCGCGCCGGAACCCGTCCGGCAGTCCTTCGCCTACGAGTACCGCTTCGACTCCCACCAGGAGACGAAGATCCGTGCCGGCGACAAATGCGTCTTCGCACATGATTGGCACCTGCACGCGTCCGTGGAAGAGCTGGATTTTGAACGCGGAATCGCGGTGTTGCGGGTGAGCAAGCGGCAGGGCATTCCACCCGACCGTCTCGGCATCGCACCCGATGAGCCCATACTGGGCCACCTGCTGGCTCCGGCCGTCGAACGGGTGGTGAACGGCTGGCGCGAACTGGGCCGGCTTCCCGGCGCGCTCGAAGACCTGCTGTTCCGGCGCCGCCCGCGGCTTCTGAATCGCGAAGAAGGACCGGTCATTCCGCCGGGCGAGGACACCCTGGAGGGCAGTATCGCGGCCGCGCTCGCCATGCGCCACACCACGCTGTGCCTGCAAGGACCGCCGGGCTCCGGGAAGACGTACACCGGCGCCCGCATGGTTGCGGCGCTGCTGCGGGCGGGCAAGCGGGTCGGCGTGGCCTCGAACAGCCACCGCGCGATCAACCTCCTGCTGGCGGACGCGTGGCATGCGGCCCGGGAAGGCGGCGTGAGTGTCGAGGCGGTGAAGATCGCCAAAGACGACGAAGAAATGGCCGGGCTCCCGGACGGGATCGGGCGAACCACGAAGAAGGATCTGTTTGCGTTTTCGAAGCTTCCGTCGCTGATCGGCGGCACGGCATTCGCCTTTAGCTGCGAAGAGGCGGAGGGACGGCTCGACTACCTCTTCGTGGATGAAGCCGGCCAAGTCTCGGTGGCGAACCTGGTAGCGATGGCGCCGTGCGCGCAGAACGTGGTACTGCTGGGCGACCAGATGCAGTTGGGCCAGCCGGTACAGGGTTCGCACCCCGGCGAGAGCGGCCTGTCGGCCCTCGAGTACCTGCTGCAAGGCCAGCCCACGGTACCGCCAGATTTCGGCATCTTCCTCTCGCGCACGTGGCGCCTTCACCCGGCGCTCTGCCATTTCATCTCGGGCGCAGTCTACGAGGACCGCCTCGGGTGCAAAGAGCACACCTCGAGGCGTGAGATTGTGGCGGACTCGTTCGAACCGGAGTGGCTGGCGCGCATGGCGGGCCTGATCTACATTCCCGTGGAACACCAGGGCAACTCTTACGAGAGCGTGGAGGAGGAGGAACGAATCGCGAAACTGATCGCCGACCTGATGCGCCTGCGGATTAGCGATCCGAAGGGCGCGCTCCGCCGGATCGCCGCAGCCGACATCCTGGTGGTGGCTCCCTACAACCTCCAGGTGCGGCGGCTCGAAAGGCGACTCGCTCCGGTTCGCGTAGGCACGGTGGATAAGTTTCAGGGACAGGAGGCCCCGGTAATCGTCTTTTCCATGGGAGCTTCGAGCGGCGACGCGTCCCCGCGGGGAATTGAATTCCTCTTCAGCCGCAACCGCCTGAACGTGGCAATTTCACGGGCGCAGACGCTGGCGCTGGTGGCGGGAAGCCCGGCGCTGTTGCGGACACGCTGCTCGACCGTCGAGCAGATGCGGCTGGTCAATATGTACTGCCGGGCTGTCGCCGAGGGCTCCGCACAGATCGCAGCGGCCGAAGCGCTCCCTTGACAGCCGTTATCCGAACCGGAGGACCCGCGGTTGGCCTGCCGCGAGGCGGACACGCTGCCCGGAGTTTCCGAGGCGCACCAGGAACTCGCCGGTGCGGGCGGCGGTGAGGGTGGCGGATTTGGCTTTGCCGGCAGCCCATTCGATGTCCACGGTCACGCCGCCGCGGGCGCGGAGTCCCCGCACCCTGCCGGTGTCCCAGATTGCGGGCAGCGCCGGCAACAGGTCGATGCCGCCGTCGTGGCTCTGCACCAGCATCTCCGCGATGGCGGCGGTGCCGCCGAAGTTGCCGTCGATCTGAAAAATCCACGAATTGCCCGAGGGGTGCGTATCGAAGAGATTGGGACCGGTGCTGTGCTGGAGCAGCATGGACACCGACTCCCAGGCTTTCCCGGCGTCGAGCAGCCGCGCCCAGAAATTGATTGCCCAGGCGCGGCTCCATCCCGTATACGCGCCGCCCGCCGCAAGCCGCCGCTCCAGCGACACGCGGGAAGCGCGCCAGAATTCCACGTTGCGGCGCGACGTGAACTCGTGGCCCGGAAACAGGGGGTACATGTGGGACATGTGCCGCTGCCCCGGCGTGCGCTCCTCAAAGTCCTTCGACCATTCCTGCAACTGACCGTGCTTGCCGACCTGGTACGGCAGCAGGCGCTCCCGCGCGGTTTTGAGGCGCGCCACAAACTCGCCATCGACGCCCAGCACGGCCGCGGCCTGCATGCAATTGCCGAACAGCTCGCGGATCAGCGCCAGGTCCATGGTGCAGCCGTCGCTGGTTTCGGCCGTCTTGCCGTCCGGGGTGATGAAGTTATTCTCGGTCGAAACCGAAGGGCAGGTGGTGAGGCGCCCGGCCTGGTTTTCGACCAGCCAGTCCAGGCAGAATGCGGCAGCCGATTTCATCGCGGGGTAGGCGGATGTGCGCAGGAACTCGCGGTCGCCGCCGAACGCATAATGCTCCCAGAGGTGCTCGCAAAACCACGGTGCGCTCATGGACCAGTTGGCCCACGTCGGTGAACCCTGGCCGAAGGCGCCCACGGGAGCCGACTGGCGCCAGAGGTCTACGTTGTGGTGGGAGACCCAGCCGCGGCAGCCGTAGTTGGTGGCAGCGGTCCGCGCCCCCGTCTGGCTCAGCCCCGCGATCAGGTCGAACAGCGGCTGGTGGCACTCGGCCAAATTGCAGGTCTCGGCGGGCCAGTAGTTCATCTGGGCGTTGATATTGGACGTCCAGTTGGAACTCCACGGCGGGCGGATTTCCTCGTTCCAGATGCCCTGCAAATTGGCGGGCTGCGAGCCGGGCCGGGAACTGGCGATCAACAGGTAGCGCCCGTATTGAAAGTACAGCGCCGCCAGGTCCGGGTCTTCCTTCTGGGAAAACGCCTTGAGCCGCTCGCCGGTATCGAGTCCGGAGTCCCCGCGTTGCGGCAGTTCGAGCGCGACGCGGCGGAACAGCTTCCGGTGATCGGCCAGGTGGGCGGCACGCAGGGCGGCGTAGGTCTTCCCGCGCGCGGCTTCGAGCTGCGCCCGGCACGCATCGGAGATGGCCGCGGCGGAGAGGTCCGGCGCCTGCTGAAAACCTCTGAAGCCCGTCTTTGCGGCCAGCAGCAAGGTCACGGCCTTTGCGCCACGCACCAGCAGGCGGTTTGCGTCCGCGCGGATGGATCCGCCCTCCGTCGTGGCCTGCACGCGCGCTTCGAAGCGCATGCCCTTGCCTTCGGCGGGATCGTACAGAACCGGGGCCGAATTGGAACGGTAGTAGTTCGGATCGACGTGGGATGGAGCCTTGCCCGTGAGCCGCAGCACGCCGCCCTCAGCGGCTGCCGAACTAGACTGCACCGGGCTATCGATCGCGATGCTGAAATCCATGCCGGCCGGCGCGGTCGTCGAGAGCCGCAGCACGATCGCCTGGTCCGGCGCGGAGACGAAGGATTCCCGCGTGTAACGTGCGTCGCCGATGCGATAGGTGACGCGCGAAACGGCGGAGTCCAGATCGAGTTCGCGGCGGTAATCGCCAGCCTCGTCGCCGTGCTCGAATTCGAGGTGCAGGTTGCCGAGCGGCTGGTAGGACTGGTTATACGGGCCCTGCATGAGGCGGGAGATGCGGTCGGCCTCCACGTAATCCTGGCGTTCGAGGACCGCTTTCCGCAATTCGGCGAGGTGCGTTTTGGCCTCCGGGTTGTCCCACTCGCGCGGCGCGCCGGACCATAGAGTATCCTCGTTCAATTGCAGCCGTTCGCGGGCCACGCCGCCGAACACCATGGCTCCCAGCCGACCGTTGCCCGTTGGCAAGGCATCGGTCCATTTCGCGGCAGGCTGCTTGTACCAGAGCACCAGCCGGTTGGAGGCGCTTTCCTGCGCCGGGAGCGAACTTGCGGCCAGAGACGCGGAGGCCGCGCCGACAAATTGCCGTCTTGTGAACCTGCTCATCGTATCTGACAAGTCAGTATATCCCCCGCAACTGGCGAGCCTCCGCGGAGCGGGACTGGTTCACGGATTGATCTGAACCGGCGTGCCGTCCGGCACCAGACTCCAGATCTCGTCGATCTCCTCGTCCGTTACCGCGATGCAGCCCTCCGTCCAATCGGCGGGGTGGCCGGTCGAAGCGGCGCCCTCGCCGTTGCGCAGGCCGTGGATCATGATATCTCCCGCCCGGCTCCGCTCCCATTTCACGGGCGCGCGCCCGATCCGGTTCTTCGGGATAGGAGATGTGGAGCGCCATGTGGAAGCGGCTGCGCGGATTGCGGCCGTCGATGCGATATTCTCCTTCCGGCGTGCGGCCGTCGCCTTCGCGCCGCTTGGGCCCGGCCGGTTCGCGGCCCAGGGCCACACGGTACCGGCGCAGCACGGATTCGCCGCGAAGAAGCAGCAGTTCGCGATCTGACTTGTTGACGACCACAAGGTCGGCACAGAGGATTCCGCAGCGGCGGGCCATCCCGGTCAGAATACCGCTTTCGATTCGCACTCCGCCCGCGTGCCCTCCAGGATCACCTTCACCGACTCGGCCGGAATGGAATCCATGGCGGAGGAGAGGGCGGAGCGAGGCACGGGAATGAAGCCGATCTTACAGGAGAACGCCTGGACGGACCGCGCCAGGGTGATGGTTTCGAACTCGAGGTACAGCCCGCTGCCCTGCCGGCGGGCGCGCCAGTAGGTATTGAGCGCCCACAGGATGCCGTGATCGCGCCCAGGGTTCAGCAGATCGTCGCGTCCCGGGATACCGCTGTCGGATTCGCGAATCTCCGTAGCAGCCATGTGCATGCGCAGCTCCGGTTCCGGTGCGGAGGTCATGTCCGGTCCTTCGATGCGCGCCTGCACGCGGAAGGCATAATGCTGCGGAAGAACCGAGGCGAAACGGAAGGTGCTGTGCAGGCCAAGTGTCAACACATGGTCCGGCTGCGCGCGGCTCGAAACCACCACGGGGCGGTAGCACTTTTCCCAACGGTCAAAGTCTTCGAGCACGCGCTCGAGATCCGAGAGGCTCCGCCCGATAATTCGGACTGCACCGATCCAGTGGATGATTGTGCCGTTGACGGAGGCGAGGCGCTGATTGAGCGGCCGGTCGGAGATGTAGGAACGTACGATCCTGCCCCCGGCCAGTTTTTCGCGCGCATCGCGGAGCGCGGCAGGAGGCAGCCATGCCAGTTCTCCTGCTTCGAACCGGGCGGCCATCGCCTCTTCCGCTTTGCGGAGATAGGCCGCGTAGTCCTCGAGAAGGCGGGGGTCGAGAACGGTGGTGCATTGGGCGGCGAAAGCCGGCGCGGCCACGGCCAGCACCAGCAACATGGCGAGCAGCCGGTTCATCGGTGCACGGACGCCATCGCACGCAGGAAATCGGGATTGGCAGCCAGTTTGCCCACGCGGGGTTCCACGCCCAGGTAGATCAGATAATCGCAACGCTCTCCAACCGCCTTCCATCCCCACTTCACCGTCGTGGGCAGGTCGCCAAGGGCAAAGTGAACGTTGGCAAAGTAGAGGGGCGATACGTAGCGTCTGCGCGCCAACTCCTCCAGGCGGGAAAGCTGCTGCCTCGCCTCGGCATGCCGGCCCATCGCGGCATAAACAGTGGCGAGTCCCGCAACCGCCCCGGGCCCGCCGCCCGACAATTGGGCCGCCGTCTGGTACTCTTTCAGCGCCAGGTCGTATTCCGCATTCTGCTGATAGGCCATGGCCAGCGTCTGGTGGGCGAGCGGCAGCTGCGGGTCGGATTCGGTGACGCCGCGAAACTGTTCGATGGCCCCGTCGAAATCCCGCGAGTAATAGAGGCACCAGCCGATACCGATATTGATGCTGGGAGAAAGCGTCTCCAGTTCCAGGGCCGCGCGCATCTGTTCGCCGGCTTGCTTCAGGTCTCCGGCAGCCATGAAATAGTGGCTCAGCCAGTGGCGCCCGGTGGCGGAGTTCGGGTCGAGTTCGAGGGCGCGGGTGAATTCCCGTGCGGCGGCCGGCAGGTCCCAGTAGTAGGACAGGTGCACGTAGGCGAGCGAGACGTGCGCGTCCGCCAGATCCGGATCGAGGGCCAGCGCTTTTTCGGCCGCGGCTTTGGCGAGCGGCATGGCATGGTTGGGCCGCATGTTATCCACTCCGACCGACCCCAGGAGGGCGTAGGAATCCGCCAGGCCGCTATAGGCGGGCGCATAGTCGGGCGCAGCCGCAATCGCTTCCTGGAAGTACTGCACGGCACGCTTCAGCCCTTCCTCGGTGCGGCGATTCCAGAAATAGCGGCCGCGCAGATAGGCGTCCAGCGCGTGCGGATTCACCTGGAGGCGCAGGCGGCCCCGGTCTCCCGCAGTGAGATTGGTGTTGACTTCGGCGGCAATGGCTTGCGCGAGTTCCGCCTCGGTGCTCAGCAGATCGTCCATGCCCCGTTCGAAGTGGTTCGCCCAATAAACTTCCCGTGTGCGCGGGTCGATGAGTCGCACGTCGATTCGGAGGCGCCCCCCGGATTGCACCAGGGTGCCGGTAAGCACGCGGCTGACCGCCGGATCGTCCATAATGGCCTTCCACACGGCCGAATCGGCGGGAATGCGGCCTTCGGGCGCGAGAGACTTCACTCGCACCCTTCCGAAACGGCTGAGCGTGGTGATCAGGGTCTGGGTGATCACGTCGGCGAGATCGTCTTCCGCGGCTCCCCCGGCGATGCTGCGAAGGGGAAGTACGGCCAAGGCGGTTTGGCCGGTGCTGCGCCTCGCCGCTGCCCGCAGCACAAGGTCGTCGCTCGCCGGGTGCCGCGGCGATCCACCGGCGGAAAAGAGGGTCGCGACCAGCAGGATAGCCGCCGCGGTTTTCCATCGCCGCCGGCTCGCGGCGGTATGAGGAGGCGGGGGATCCGGCGTGGGTGCCGCGGGTTCTGCCGGAGTCCCCACGGGCGCGACGAACCGGTATCCGCGGCGGGGAATGGTTTCGACATATCGCGCCTCCTCGCCGGTATCCCCCAGGGCTTTACGCAGCAGGGAGATGTTCCGGGCGAGTGCGCCCTCTTCGACGAAAGTGTCGGGCCAAACGGTCTTGATAAGGTCGGCCTTATCCACCATGCGTCCCGCGTTTCGCAAGAGCACAAGCAAAGTCTCGGCGACTTTGGGAGGTAAGGGGATCCTCCGGTCGCCGTTACGAAGCAACCGCTCGGCCGAATCCATGCGGAAGGGGCCGAACTCGTACTGTTCAACCGCCGCGGGCGGCATGATTCAGCGCCTGATCGCCTGGCGTTTTGTAGAGTAACACAGCCAATCGGGCAAAAGAAGCCGGTAATCTTTATTCGATCAGAGTTTAATCGGAGTTTTCGCAGCATCGTCGGATTACATTCCCCACATACTTGCCCGTGAGTGGAACCAAAGGCAGATTGCCGCAGGTTCCAAATAGGAGGAAAGTATGTTGCTTCGATTGAAAGCGACGGTGCTCCGGCGCCGTTTCCTGGCAATGCTCCTGGTCGCCGCTTTGGCGCTGTTATGCAACCAGAGTGCCACGGCCGATAACCCGCACTTAGTGACCGTCATGACCCGTAACATGGACGCGGGAACGGACTTGAACTATATCCTGGCGGCAACCGACCAGGCATCTTTCGTGACGGGTATGGCAGCCACGCTGGCCGAGATCAAGGCCATCGACTTCAAGGAGCGTGCGGCTCTGCTGGCGGACGAGATCGCCAAGAAGCAGCCCGACCTGATCGCGCTCCAGGAGGTGACGCTTTGGCGCACCGGCCCCATCATGCAGCCGCCGGCGACGGAGATCCTGGCCGATCAGCTCGATCTGCTGATGGCGGCACTCGCCCAACGCAAGCTGCATTACGCCATCGTCGCCATTCAATCGCTGGTTGACGCAGAGGCGCCCGTGCCCACCGAGGGGATCGACCTGAGGATCACCGACCGCGACGTCATTCTGGCCCGCACGGACCTGCCGCGCTCCCAGTTCGATCTTTCCAACGCGCAGACCCACCGCTACCGGACCGAATTCGTCTTCGGCAGCCCAATCCTGGGCGAACTGGAAATTCCACGGGGCTGGATGTCGGTGGACGTGGAAGTGCTGAAATCGAAGTTCCGCTTCGTCAACACACACCTCGAAAGCGTTTACCCGGTCGTGCCGGAGAGCGCCCAAATTCAGGCGGCGGAAGTGAATGAGCTACTGGAGGCGCTGGCAGATCCCGGGATGCCGGTGATCCTGGCCGGAGACTTCAACGCCAATGCCGAGCCCGGACCGGAACACACCGGCGCCGTCGAATCGATTGTTGCCGCCGGGTATGTGGATGCGTGGAAGTGGGTTAACCTCGGCGACCCCGGTTACACGTGGCCCCTGTTCGGGGAGGACCAGCTCAGCGGACCCGTGACACCGAACGAGCGCATCGACCTTATCTTTACCGGGGGCGACATCCAGCGCTTTTTCGGCCGCGATCCCAATGTGGTGTCGGCCGTTCGGACGGGCGTCAATCCGCCGTGGAGCTCGGACCACGCCGGTGTGGTGGTGACGATGAGGCTGAAATGAGGATCGCGATGAGCCTTGGAATCGCACTCTGCCTTCTGCTCTGCGTACCCTGTCTGATGCTGGCTCAGACAACGGCACAACCCGCGGAAATTCACTGGAATGAGCTGGCTACACTGATCGCCGGCCAACAGGTCACGATTCCGCTTCCGGGAGGAGGAGCAGTGGCCGGCGAAGTGTTGAGCGTGCGGGACGACTCGCTGATGCTCGACGTCAGCCGGACCTCGGACCCGACACGATATCCCAAAGGACAAACGGCGATCCCGCGCGCCGGGCTGGCGCAAATACGGCTCATTGAGCATCGCAGCAACGGGGGGCGGGTGCTGGGCTCGGTGGTTGGCGCGCTGCTCGGCATCGTGGCGGGCGCTGAAATCGCGGTGCACGGCGCGGATTCGGACGCCGCCGGAGTCGCCACTTTTTCCGCCGTGGCCGTCGGCGTCACAGTCGGCGGATATTTCGCCGGACGCACGCTGGACCGGCGCACACGGACCCTGCGAGTCGCATCGGACCGCTAAAGACCGGCTGCCGATGAACGCGGCGTCGAGTCGCGTTCATCCGGCGGCTGGCCGGCTCCCAGTGAACCGGAGGCACAATGAGAAATCGATTGAGAGAGGCGCGTCTCCTTGTTCTCGCCGCATGCTTGCTCCTGTCGCCAATCGGGGCGATGGCCGCGGAGGTTAACCACTCCTGGGACCAGTTGGTCCGCACAGTAAAGACAGGCAGCAGGTTGACAGTCGCGCGGATGAGTTCCGCGGAGGTACAAGGAAAGCTACGCTCCATTGACGACCAGTCGATGGTGATCGAGTACGGTGGCGCGCGTCAGGAGATTGCGCGCGACGACGTATACCGCGTCCGGTTGGCGGGCAGGCGGGCTCGGCGCGCGTTTCTTGGAATGTGGATCGGGGCGGCCGTCGGGGCGCTCGTCACGGTCGCGATCGACTCGAAATCGAAGGATCCCCGCCCCGGCGAGGCTGCGGGAATAGGCGCCATCTTCTTCGGGCTTCCAGGCGGCGCAATTGTGGGCGCAGCGCTACCAGTCGGGCCGCCCCTGTACGAGGCGGCAGCAATCAGGCGGAAAGACCGGTAGAGTACACCACAAAGTGGCAAAGGCGCCCGGGAATGTCTGGGTCGTGCGCCATTCGCAAACCCCCGAGCCCGCCGCTTTCGGCTGGAAAAAGGAGTCAGGCTCCATTTTTGCCGTCTTCCGACCGCTCTCACCTCCCCCTGTAAAATCAATGACTTGGAACATTTAACAGATTTCGGACCCAAATACCTGTAGATTTTTACGACAAACAAGTCTTATAATCTGATTTAGAGCAGTGAATCCAATACTGGTAAGGAGGGGAGAGTTGACTAGCTCATCCGCCACCACTCGTCCGAAGGTCACCATCGACGGTAACGAGGCCGCCGCATACGTAGCCCATCAAATTAACGAAGTCATCGCTATTTATCCGATTACTCCTTCCTCGAACATGGGGGAATGGGCGGACCAGTGGTCCGCCGAAGGCAAGACCAACATCTGGGGCACCGTGCCGACGGTGGTCGAGATGCAGAGCGAAGGCGGCGCCGCCGGTGCACTCCACGGCGCGCTGCAGGCAGGGTCGCTAACGACGACGTTCACGGCGTCGCAGGGCCTGCTGCTCATGATTCCGAACATGTACAAGATCGCGGGAGAGCTCACCTCCACGGTGTTCCACATTGCGGCGCGGGCGCTGGCGGCTCACGCGCTGTCCATTTTCGGCGACCACTCCGACGTCATGGCCGCGCGTTCCACCGGTTTCGGCATGCTGTCCTCCAACTCCGTGCAGGAAGTGATGGACATGGCCTGCATCGCGCAGGCAGCCACCCTCGAATCGCGCATTCCGTTTCTGCATTTCTTCGACGGCTTCCGCACCTCGCACGAAGTGGCGAAGGTCGAACAGCTCACCGCCGACGACCTGCGCGCCATGATCGACATGGACCTGGTGATGGCGCACCGCGACCGCGCCCTCTCACCGGACCGTCCTGTGATTCGCGGCACGGCGCAGAACCCGGACGTCTATTTCCAGGCGCGGGAAGCGGTGAATCCGTACTACCTAGCCGCCCCGACGATCGTGCAGAACGCGATGGACAAGTTCGCGAAGGTAGTGGGTCGCCAGTATCACTTGTTTGACTACGTGGGCGCGGCCGATGCCGAGCGCGTCATCGTGATGATGGCCTCGGGCGCGGAAGTAGCCGAGGAAGCCGTGGACGCGCTGAACGCGGCGGGCGAAAAGGTCGGCCTGCTGAAAGTGCGGTTGTACCGGCCGTTCTCGGTGGAAGCGTTCCTCGCCTCGCTGCCGGCGAGCGTGAAATCCATATGCCGTGCTGGATCGGACCAAGGAGCCGGGCGCCACCGGCGAACCGCTCTATTGCGATGTTGTCACCGCTCTGGCGGAAATGGGCGTATCGAAGAAGGTTGTGGGCGGCCGCTACGGCCTGGCGTCGAAGGAATTCACCCCCGCCATGGTGAAAGGCGTTTTCGACGAGCTCAAGAAAGCCACCCCGAAGAACCACTTCACGGTGGGCATTCGGGACGACGTCACCTTCACCAGCATCGATTTCGATCCCCAGTACTCGACGGAAGTTCCGGGCACGGTGCGCGCCATGTTCTACGGCCTCGGCGCGGACGGCACGGTGGGCGCCAACAAGAACTCGATCAAGATCATCGGCGAGGAGACGGATAATTTCGCTCAGGGCTACTTCGTGTACGACTCGAAGAAGTCCGGCGCCATCACCATCTCGCATCTGCGTTTCGGCCCCAAACCGATGCATTCGAGCTATCTGATCTCGAAGGCCAGCTTCGTCGCATGCCACCAGTTCTCGTTCCTCGAAAGGATCGACATGCTGAAGTCGGCGGAGCCGGGCGCCACCTTCCTGCTCAACAGCCCGTTCGGGCCCGACGAAGTCTGGGACAAGCTGCCGCGCAAGGTGCAGCAGCAGCTCATCGACAAGAAGCTGAAGTTCTACGTGATCGACGGCTACGAAGTGGCCAAGCAGACCGGCATGGGCGGGCGCATCAATACCATCATGCAGACCTGCTTCTTCGCCATCAGCGGCGTGCTGCCGCGCGAAGAGGCGATCGCGGCTATCAAGTACGCCATCAAGAAGACCTACGGCAAGCGCGGCGAATCGGTGGTGCAGAAGAACTACGCCGCGGTGGATGCGACGCTCGATCACCTGCATGAAGTTCAGGTTCCGGGCAAGGTGACGGCCCTGTTCGACATCCGCCCCGCTGTTCCCGCGGACGCACCTGAATTCGTGCAGAAGGTAACGGCGAAGATCGTGGCCGGCGACGGCGACGAGCTGCCGGTCAGCGCCATGCCGGTAGACGGCACCTTCCCCAGCGCAACGGCGCAATGGGAGAAGCGCAACATCGCGCTCGAGATCCCGGTGTGGGACGAGGAGCTGTGCATCCAGTGCGGCAAGTGCGTGCTGGTATGCCCGCACAGCGTCATCCGCGCCAAGGTATATGACGACTCGTACCTCGCGGGCAGGCCCGAAACCTTCAAGGCCGTCCCGGCGCGCTGGAAAGACCTCAAGGACAAGAAGTACACCCTGCAGGTGGCGCCGGAAGATTGCACCGGCTGCACGTTGTGCGTGCAGGTTTGCCCGGCCAAGAGCAAGAGCGAAGTGAAGCACCGGGCCATCAACATGGCGGCGCAGCCGCCGCTGCGCGAGTCTGAAGCGGCCAACTGGGACTTCTTCCTGAAGATCCCCGAGACCGACCGCAAGATCGTGGCCATGAACCAGGTGAAGGACGTGCAGTTGCTGCAGCCGCTGTTCGAGTTCTCGGGCGCCTGCTCGGGTTGCGGCGAAACCCCCTACCTCAAGCTGGCCACGCAGTTGTTCGGCGACCGGATGCTGGTGGCGAATGCCACGGGCTGCTCGTCGATCTACGGCGGCAACCTGCCGACCACGCCGTATTGCACGAACAACGAAGGGCGCGGTCCGGCCTGGTCGAACTCGCTGTTTGAAGATAACGCCGAGTTCGGGTTGGGCATGCGGCTGGCGGTCGACCAGCAGAACGAGTACGCCAAGGAACTGGTGTGGCGGCTCGGCTTCGCCGTGGGCGAGGGACTGGCGAAGGCGATCGTCGAAGCCGACCAGTCCACCGAGCAGGGCATCTTCGCGCAGCGCGACCGCGTGCAGATCCTGAAGGAGAAACTGGCGGACCTGAACACAGCCGAAGCGAAGGACCTGGCCAGCATCGCCGATTCGCTGGTGAAGAAGAGCGTTTGGATCGTGGGCGGCGACGGCTGGGCGTACGACATCGGTTACGGCGGCCTGGATCACGTGATCGCCTCCGGACGCAACGTCAACATCCTGGTGCTGGATACGGAGGTTTATTCGAACACCGGCGGCCAGGCATCGAAGGCAACGCCGCGCGGCGCGGTGGCCAAGTTCGCGGCGGGCGGCAAGCCGGTGGGCAAGAAGGACCTGGCTTTGATGGCCATGAGCTACGGCAGCGTATATGTGGCCAAGGTGGCGATGGGCGCGGGCGACATGCACACCGTGAAGGCGTTCCTCGAAGCCGAGGCGTTTGACGGACCGTCCCTCATCATCGCCTACAGCCATTGCATTGCGCACGGCTATGACATGACGTTCGGGATCGACCAGCAGAAGGCGGCGGCGAACTCCGGATACTGGCCGCTGTTCCGCTACAACCCGGACCTGGTGGCGCAGGGTAAGAACCCGTTCCAGCTAGATTCGCGCGCACCCAGCGTTCCGCTGAAGCAATACATCTACAACGAAACTCGCTACACCATGCTGGCCAAGAGCAATCCGGAACATGCGGAGAAACTGCTCCACCTGGCCGAAGAGGACGTCTCCACCAAGTGGAGGCTGTACGAACACATGGCGCGCCAGGCTGGCAACGGCGCCGCCGAGGAGGTGAAGAAGTGATCGACCTCAGCAAAACTATCGACCTTTCGACCACTTACCTGGGTCTGAAACTGAAGAATCCGCTGGTGGCCTCGTCGTCCCCGATGTGCAAGGACCTGGGCAACGTGCGCCGCCTGGAGGACTCGGGCGCCGCCGCGGTGGTGCTCCAGTCGTTATTTGAGGAGCAGATCGCGCTCGAGAGCGACGAACTGGACCGCTTCCTGACCGAGTCCGAGGGGTCTTCGCCGGAAGCGACGACCCACTTCCCGGAACTGACGGCATATGTGATCGGCCCGGAGGCGTACCTGGCGCACATCGTGAAGTGCAAGCAGGCGGTGAAGATTCCGATCATCGCCAGTTTGAACGGCACGACGCGCGGGGGCTGGCTCCAGTACGCCAAGCAGATGGAGCAGGCCGGCGCGGACGCGCTGGAGCTGAACATCTACTACATCCCCGTGGAGGACACGGTGAGCGGGGAATCGGTGGAGCAGAAGTATGTGGACCTGGTGAAGGCCGTCAAATCCGAAGTGCGGATTCCGGTGGCGGTGAAGCTGGGCCCGTATTTCAGCTCGATGGCCAACATGGCGAAGAAACTGGATAGCGCCGGCGCCGATGCGCTGGTCCTGTTCAACCGCTTCTACCAGCCCGACTACGATCTGGAATCGCTCGAAGTGGTGCCGAACCTGATCCTGAGCAACTCGCACGAGTTGTTGCTGCGGCTGCACTGGATCGCGGTGATTTACGGCACCATCAAGGCCGACATGGCCCTCACGGGCGGCGTGCACAGCGCCACGGACGTAGTGAAGGGGATGATGGCGGGCGCGCGCGTAGCGATGATGACTTCGGCTCTTTTAAAGCGGGGCATCAGCTACCTGGACACGATTGCGACCGAACTGCTGGTCTGGATGGGCGAGCACGAATACGACTCGATCAAACAGATGCAGGGCAGCATGAGCCGCAACGCCGTCCCGCAGCCGGGTGCGTTTGAACGCGCCAATTACATGAAGGTATTGAGCTCGTACGCGATGAGATAAGCTTCGGAGCGTTGGTGAAAAGAGGCGGCCTCGCGAAAGCGGGACCGCCTTTTTTTGTTGAGATGCGGCGACAACCTATTGGATACGGCCCCTTTCTCCGTCCACTGTCAATAAATCAAACCGGAATAAATAGAAATAAGTGTAAATAAATCCTTGACGAGATCCAATCCGTTGATATAGCGTTGTACCTACCTTCTGCCAAATTGTCGTGACGCGCACCAACCTACTCGCAATTCCCGCCATCGTGGCGATGAGTTTCGCGCTGCTGCCTTCCGCGGCGGCGCAGTCAGTCGGTAGTCAATCTGTAACAGCAGGCGAACTCAAAGATCTGCTGGTCCAGATTACTGGCCTGTTAGACAGACAGCACGGCCAAACAGGGAAAGTGGATGAACTGCGGAGACGCATCGCCTCGCTCGACCCGCAGGCGTTCGACCGGCTGTACCGGTCCAGCAATAACTGGGATCAGCTCAAGATAGCCGTCGAGCTGATGCAAAAAGGTAGCGACGCCAGGAGCAGGGCCGGCACGACGACACGATTCGCCCAATCGGGCGGCGACGTGGATGCGGCCGAAATTCAGGCTGGGTATCGGAACACCGTCGCCATCTATAAGAACCTCGACGCTCATCACCTGGCGCTGGCCGCACACAATACCGATCTGAACAACATCAACACCGCAATTCAGTTCTTGATCAACAAGCACGACGGGGACATGAAGGCGGCCGTCTCGAAACACGACGCGGAGATCAAACTGCTGCTGGCCACCATTAAAGCCATTGTGGATGGAAATACGCAGCAATTGAAGGTTGTTCAGACGATGGACGCGCAAGTGATCCGGCTGCTGCTCATGCCCGATGGGCAGCGCGCGATCAATCCCCTGGTTATGACCTGCACCGGGGATAGCTGTCCCAAGATCCTTGACTGCCCCGGCAAGGAGTGTAGCTTCCCGGTCAAGTAAGCAGGCGCGCATTTGGCCGCCCGGTGCCATCCGGCGAAGCCGCGGCGCTTCGCCGCGATGTGCATTGTTACGGCACACAGCGTAACATGGTTGGCATGAAAACATTGTTGCTGTGCACGGTACTTGCCGCGGCAGGCGCCACCGCGAGCTTCGCCGCCGTTGAAGACGAAGTGAAGGCCGCCGAGGCGCAATGGGCGGCCGCCGCTAAGTCCGCCGATGCGGGCAAACTCCAGAGCCTGCTTTCGAACGACCTGGTCTATACCCACTCGAGCGGGATTATCGACGACAAGACATCGTACCTTGCGAAGCTGACAAGCAACCGGCAGAAGTACGAAGGCATCGAGCACACCAATATGAAAGTGAGGGTCTACAACGGAGATGCCGCCGTGGTGACGGCGCGGGTGCGGATGCACGGAACCAACCAGAGCGGGCCGTTCGACGACCAGCTTTTGATGACCCACGTCTGGGTCAAGGTGAACGGCGCGTGGCGGCTTGCCGCGCATCAGACCACCAAAGTGCAGTGACCCGCGATGTCAACTGAAAGCAAAAAAGCCAGCCGCGGCAACGGCTGGCTTTAGTTGTCGCAGGGGAGATCTTGCTTACATCCGTCTTACGGGACGCCGGGTGGCAGGAACCGCATTGCGCGCTTTGGGCCTTACGATCTCCTGCAATTGCTGCTGTGGCAGGCTGAGTTCGACGGACACAATGTTGCCCTGCGGCGTCACCACCAGCGACTGGGCCAGTTGCTTCACCAGCGGGTCGGCATTGGCCTGGAGCAGCGCGAGGCTGGCCAGCAATTTGACCGCGTCGCCCATCGACTGTGCGTTCTGGGCGGTGTCGGCCTGGGCTTCAGCCTTGACCACAACCATGGGCCCGAGCTTGATTCCCGCCGCAGCGCCTTGAATGTTTTGCAGGGCGTTGTTTCCGACGCCGGGAATGTTAGGCGCGCCGGTGGGGAGCTTCACGCTGGACGTCGGGACGCTCGAAACCACCCATGCGTCTTCACTGTTGCTCCACCGGTTGATCTCGACCATGAACGCAGCGGGCAGAATCGACGGCGAATTCAAACGGTCGATGGCACCCTTGACGTTCACCAAGTCGCCTCCGGCTACAGTCGTCGCATCCAGGAAGGCGATTCCCGACGTCGCTTTCGGGTCCTCGAGAATCGTGATTCCCTTGTACACTTCGATGACGGCCTCATGTTCCCTGGCTGCGGCCGTGATGCGGGCCACATCGAACGACCCGCGGCCGAGCACGATTCCGTTTTTCGTGGTTGCGTTCGTAGCCACCAGCACTTCACGTACGTCCCGGGTGGGGTCGAAGCCGGTCATGTCGATCAGTTGCTGCATGTCCTTGTCGCTGGACTGAGCCAGGGACAAAAGGTATTGGCCGAACTGAGTTCCCTTCGCCTGCTCCACGTTCACGCCCGCAACCACCCGGGCGTCGGGCATCACCAGGTTGAGAAGCTGCGAATCGGCTGCTTTGGCGGGCAGCGTGGCAACCAGCGCTGCACTCAGGGTCGCGAGAGTAAGAATTCGTGCGTTCATATCATCCTTGACGGAAGTCTGTCTCCATTATTAACGGCAGAACCGCACGCCATGTTCCATACGAATCACCAGACGGGTATCTGATCCACTACTTCGATGCCGAATCCCTCCAGCGCCACGATTTTGCGGGGATGGTTGGTGAGGAGCCGGATGGTGTGCAGCCCCAGGTCGGAAAGGATCTGGGCGCCGATGCCGTGTTCGTGCTGCAACTGCCGCTGCCCGTCCTCTCCTTTGTAGTGCATGAAGTCCCGGCCGTGCGAAACCATCCGGGATTCACCCAGCGGATTCTTCTCCACCCGGAATCCCGGCCCCGTCTCATGCAGGTAGACCAGGACGCCGACGCCTTCTTCCGCGATCCGCCGCAGCGACTCGCGGATCAGGCGGGAGCATTCGCACGTTGTGGAGCCGAACACGTCGCCCTGCATGCAACGAGCATGCATGCGGACCAGAACCCCTTCCTTTTGACGAACATCGCCGCGAACGAGTGCGAGATGGTACTCGGGGTTGAGGTCGCTCGTGTAGGCCACCGAGCGGAATTCCCCAAACTCTGTTTCGATGCAGCCCTCCGCCGCCCGGCGCAGGAACTTCTCGTGTTTCAGGCGGTAGCGGATAATCTCCGCCACTGAGATCATCTTCATCTTATGCCGGGCGCAGAACTCTTCAAGTTGCGGCACGCGGGCCATCGTGCCGTCCTCGTTCATGACTTCGCAGATGACCCCCGCCGGCGTCATTCCCGCGAGGCGCGCCAGGTCCACCGAGGCCTCCGTCTGGCCGGCGCGCACCAGCACCCCCCCTTCCCTGGCCCGCAGGGGAAAAATGTGGCCGGGACGCGCCAGATCCGAGGGGCGGCAATCGGGGTTGATGGTGGTGAGAATGGTGCGGGTGCGGTCGGAAGCGGAGATTCCGGTGCTCACCCCGGCGCGGGCGTCGATCGACTCGCAGAAAGCCGTGCCGAAGTTGGACGTGTTGGTGGGACTCATCAACGGGAGCCGCAGATACTCGCAGCGCTCCGCCGTCAGGCTGAGGCAGATCAGGCCGCGGCCGAAAGTCGCCATGAAATTAATGATTTCGGGGGTGACTTTTTCGGCGGCAATGGTCAGATCGCCTTCGTTTTCGCGATCTTCGTCGTCCACCACCACGATCTGGCGGCCGGCTCGAAACTCTTCGAGGGCCACCTCCACCGGCACAAAGGGCATGGCTAAATTATCGCGCAGGAAGGAGGATCGGGTCTGGCGGCCGGCGTCGGAATCAGCCGGCCTTGCCGTCGATCTTCGTCCCGGAGATGGTGTACTTCAGTTCGCCCAGACGAAACCCGGCCAGCGGACCCAGGATGGACGCGACGCGCGCCTTCAGCCCGGCGCCGAAGCCCTCGTACTTGCCCAGGTATACGGACCGCGCCAGCAGGAAGTCGGCGCGCTCTTCGGCCGAATACTCGCCTTGCGACGAATGTCTTACCCGCGCCGAGGGCACGAGCAGGATCTTGCGCGAGGCGCGCAGCATCTGCGTAGCCAGGTCGGCGTCGGCTCCGAACTGCCCGTAGCGCTCGTCGATCTGACGGATGGCGCGAATGTAAAAAACGCGAACCATCAGGGCCGCACCGCGCGGATATTGAACCGAAATCGGGTCAGTCCCTTCCGCCTGGACCGGTCGCCATTCGCCTGACGGGGGGAGCGAACCCAGTTGCGGCGACGGGTTGCCGCCGGCATCCACCAGCAGGGGGCAGACGGCCGCCGCGTCGGCATTTCCATCGAGCACCGAAGCGAGCGACGCAATGGCGTCCGGCTCCACCTCGGTATCGTCGTGTAAGAAGAAAACGTAGGGCGCGTCGGCGGCGCGCCAGCCAAGATTCCAGGCTTTGGTCAGACCGAAATTGCGGGGCAGACGAATCCACTGCACGGCGGGGAAGTCGGAATCGAGCCGCGCCGCACCGTCTGACGACCCATTGTCCACCACGATGACCTGGAGCTTCTCGCGCCCGGCACTGGCTTCGATCGACTGGAGACACTTACGCAGCAGGGCAGCCCGGTTGTAGGAAACCACCACCACGGAGACGCGTGGCTCGGGCTTCTCCTGCTCGGGCGTATTCGGCGGCGTCAAGCCAATAGCATAGCGCGACGCTCAGCTGGACATGCCCATCTTCTCGATGAGCTGGCGAAACTGGGGATCCCGGATGTTCTTGGCAAATTTGGCATACCGCAGAAAAATGAGGCCGCTCGAGCGTTGCCGGAAGGCTTCCTGAAGCTGGGCCAAGGCGCGGTTCTCTTCGCCCAGGGCGAGCGAAAGGGTGCCCAGGTCGTAGGGCGAAACATAGCGGCTTTTGGCAAGCGTTTCCAGGCGGACGTAGAGCGCCCGTATGTCCTCCTGCCGACCGCGCCAGGCAAAGGCGCGCGCCACCGTGGCCAGGTTGTGGGGGTCGTCTCCGGCCGCCTCCGCCGCGCGGGAGAGTGCGGCTTCCGCTTCGGCGTCGCGCGATTGGGCGCGGTAAGCGTTCGCCAGAATGACATGCGCGATCACCAGCGAAGGCGCCAGTTGGGTGGCGTGCAGGGCTTCATGGGCCGCGGCGGCGAAATTACCTTCGAGCATCAGGCCGTAAGCCAGGTTCACGCTGGTAGAAATCGAGTAGGGATCGAGCTGCGCCGCGCGGCGCAACTCGGCCAGCCCTTCGGCGATCCTCCCCTGGTCCCTCAAGAACATCCCGTACCAGAGATGGCTGGCGGCGATAGACGGATTGAGCTGAATGGCCCGGCGGTATTCGCGTTCGGCAGCCCTCCAGTTCCAGTCGTAAGCTTCCAGAATCGCCGCCATGGCGGTATGCCCGTCGGGAAGCAGAGGGCTCAGGTTGAGCGCGGTCTGCGCGGCATGGCGGGCGGCCTGCATGCCTTCCCCGGGCGCCACATAGCCGAACTGCGCGAGCACGTTGTAGGCTTCGGCGATGCTGGCGTAGGCGGCCGCAAACTGAGGGTCGTGGCGGATCGCCTCGGTGAGAGTGTCCAGGGCGGCACGAAGGTCGGCTTCCGACTGCCGGTCGATGAGTTGCCTCGCCCGGATATAGAGGTCAAGGGCCTGGCTGTCGGGCTGATGGGCCGCGGTCTGCACCTCTCCGGGCAATACCAGCCAGACCGCGCCGGCAATCAGGACCAGCAGCAGGATGGCCGACGCCCAGGCGGTCCAACGGCGCTGCCGCAGGATCGACCCGGGGATGGCGGCTGACGGAGGCTCAGCGTCCGGCTGAGGCACAACCTCGGAAAGGGGCGCGCCCACGGCCGGAACGTCCGATGTCGTAGCCCCCCGAGGTTCGAAGACGGGAACGTACGTGCGTTTCGGAAGGTCGATCAGAACCGGATCGCCGGCTCCCGGCCCGGCGTAGTATTCGGCCAGGCGAGCTCGAAGGTTTCTTGCCTGAACCCGCACGATCGGGTCCATCCGGGGATCGAAGGCCTCGCCGCGGTCGAACACCATGACCCCGAGCGAGTACTCCTTCAGGGAACCGCCGTGCCCGGCCAGGGTTTCGGTTACCACATAGCGGAGAAAGCTACTGAGGCTCGGCGACGCCTCGAACCGCTGGCTCGCCAGAATCCTCTCCATTTGTGCGACGACCGACTCTGAACTGCATGGGCCTGTCACTGTGCCCCCCCCTCCCCTGGGTGGTCAATGGTTAAGACGGACGGAACCCGCCGAGGTACCGTAACAAAAGGGCAATTTACATGTCGCGGAATTTCGTGCGACAGAATACCCCCACGGCTGGTGGCGGTTCGCGCCTGTCATTCCGGTAAACTGCCGGCCGGGGCGCGGGTATAATGCGCATGGAGGTAGCACAAGCCCTTGTTTACCGCTACTCGGAACCTGATTCTGCCCAGCACGACGACGGGGTCGTTTCCACGCCCGCGCTGGTTCGACGTCAGCATGTGGGGCCGGCCGCTCGACACCTGCATGCTGGATGTGCATTTCCGCGAGAAATTTCAGGACGCCCTGGCCGTGGTCGTCAGCGACCAGGAACGCGCCGGGCTGGATATCCTTTCGCACGGCGATTTTCACGTAGACGAGGACATGGCAGGGCGGGCATGGCACCACTACCCGCTTCAAAGATGGGCCGGTTTCGAGGGAGATTACCTGCAGCCCGAAGAGACCACCGCACCCTGGCTCCATTACCCGCCTGGAACGCTGCTGAACGAAATCTACACCGGGTGGCGATGGCCGCACGTGGTCGGAAAGATCGAACATCGCCCGCTCGATTATCCGAAAGTATGGCGCCTGGCGCAGGGCAAAGCGCACAAGCCGGTGAAGTTCGGCACCTGCTGCTCCCAAGTGATGGCGCTGTTTCTCGACATCCACACCCCGCACTATAAGGACAAGCGGCAGGTTATCTGGGACATGGCGGAAGCCATGAACAAGGAACTGCTGGCGCTCCGCGACGCCGGCTGCCGCTGCATCCAGATCGAGGAGCCGACCTTCCACTTCATGGCGAACACCTACGGCAAGAATCATGACGAGGTGAAGTTCATGGTGGACGCCTTCAACCGCGAAGTCCAGGGACTGGACGACGTGGAACTGTGGATCCACACCTGCTGGGGCAACCCCAACATGCAGCGGGTGATGGACGACACCAGTTACGCCAACTCCATCGAGATTTACCTGGAGCGGTGCCGCGGCGACGTGTGGACGCTCGAAATGAAGGACCGCAACCAGCGGGACCTGGAGCTTTTCGAGCCGTTCAAAAACGACCTGAAGAAGAAGGTCTGCATCGGCGCCGTGAGCCATCGCGTTTTGCAGGCCGACCGCCCGGAGGACGTAGCCGGCGAAATCCGCAAGGCGCTCAAGTACATTCCGGTCGAACAGCTCGTAGTCTCGAGCGATTGCGGCTTCGGGCGCCAGGGCTGCAACCGCGAAATCGCGTTCTACAAAGCGAGCGCGATCGCGCAGGGCTGCAACATCGTGCGCAAGGAACTGGGTCTTCCCGTCACCGAAGTGCCCGCGGCAAATCCGCAGTTGCAGGTGGACGTGGTCCCGGGACGGCAGGCGAAGGATGCAGCGCATTCGTAAACTCGTTTGGGCGGCAGCGCCGGCCGCCGCGGCGATCCTGCTGGCCCAGACCGGCGGAACGCCCGGCGACCAGTGGACTGCTTACGGCCGGGATCCGGGCGGGCAGCGGTATTCGCCGCTCGCCCTCATCAACCGGCAAAACGTCACGCGGCTCAAAATCGCGTGGACTTACCGCACGGGAGACGCATACCAGCCTGAGGAAGGGCGCTCCACGGCGTTCGAAGCAACCCCGCTGTTCGTGGACGGAACGCTGTACATAGGAACGCCGTTGGGGCGCGTGATCGCTCTCGATCCGATCGCGGGGAAAGAACGCTGGGCGTTCGACGGCAAGGTGCCGCGGGATAAAGGCTGGGGCGACTTCGCGAATCGCGGGGTGTCCACGTGGAAGCCGGCTTCGGGCCCGCGGCGGATCCTGATGGCTACGCTCGACGCGCGGCTGATCGCGCTCGATGCCGCCACAGGCAAACCGGTCGCCGGCTTCGGCGATAACGGGGTGGTGGACCTCCGCAAGGGTCTGCGGATTGCACCCACCGGGTTTGGCGATTACGAGGAGACATCGCCGCCCGCGGTGGCGGGTAATACGATCGTGGTGGGCTCGGGAATTGCGGACAACGGCTCGGTGAGCATGCCGAGCGGCGAAGTCCGCGGGTTCGACGCAGCTACCGGAAAGCTGAAATGGACCTGGGATCCCATCCCACAGGACCAGGCCGGCTCGGCATCGTGGAAGAACGGCAGCTCGCGGCAGACCGGTGCGGCAAACGCCTGGAGTGTGATCGCCGCGGACCCGCGCCGCAACCTAGTGTTCGTTCCGACGGGCAGCCCGAGTCCGGATTACTATGGCGGCGAGCGCCTGGGCGACAACCGCTATGCGAACTCGCTGGTGGCGCTCGACTCCGATACAGGCAAGGTCGCGTGGTCCTTTCAGACGATCCATCACGACCTGTGGGATTACGACGTCGCCTCGCCGCCCATGCTGTTCGACGTCCGCCGCGGAGGGCAGACCATCCCCGCGGTGGGCGTGGGGTCGAAGAGCGGCAACTATTTCGTGCTGAACCGCGAGACCGGCAAACCGGTTTTCGGTGTGGAGGAGCGGCCGGTGCCGAAGTCGGACGTGCCCGGCGAAACGGCCTCCCCCACCCAGCCCTTCCCCGTGGCGCCGAAGCCGCTCGCTCCGCAGAAACCGAGCGAGCCGTGGGGCCCGGACGAAGCGAGCCGCAACTGGTGCCGCGAGCAGATGGCAGGGCTGCGATCCGAAGGAGTTTTCACGCCGCCGGCTTTGCGCGGCTCGCTGATGGTGCCGGGCAACATCGGCGGAATGGCCTGGGGCGGAGCCGCCTTCGATGCGCAACACCGCCTGCTGATTATTCCGGCCAACAACCTGCCGGCGCAGGTGCGGCTGATTCCGCGCGAAGATCTGGCCCGCGAGCGCGAGAAGAGCCGCAGTCTCAACGGCAACTGGGAGTTCGCCAACCAGCGCGGCACCCCGTACGGAATGGCGCGCCGCTTCCTGGTGGGACCTGCCGGCCTGCCGTGCACGGCCCCACCGTGGGGGACGTTGAATGCCGTCGATGCGGACACGGGCGAACTGAAATGGTCGGTTCCGGTTGGCCGGTTCCTCAGCCTCACCGGAGGAGCGCCCGCGCCGGCTGAATACGGGTCGATCTCGCTCGGCGGCCCGATCGCCACCGCCGGCGGCCTGATATTCATGGCGGGAACACTCGATCCCGCCATCTACGCGTTTGACTCCGCCACCGGGAAAGAGCTTTGGCGCGGAACCCTGCCCACCAGCGCGCGCGCCACTCCCATGACCTACCGGGCTTCCAACGGAAAGCAGTACCTGGTAATCGCCGCGGGAGGGCATGGCATTCCGGGGGCTGCTCCGCTCGGAGACTACCTGGTCGCGTTTGCGGTCGAGTAGGGTCAAGGGGGACGGCGCGCAGGATTCGCGCATGGGGTGACCTCCGGAGCCCCTGGAGACAGGCCCTCGTTTTTGGGTAGAATCGATTGAGCACCTAAGAAAGCGAAATATTCCGGTTGTCTCATAAACCGCCGAGCGTGATTGCCATCTATCCAGGATCGTTCGACCCGATTACCAACGGGCATCTCGACCTGATCCAGCGCGGCTCCCGAATGTTCGATAAGCTCGTCGTTTCCGTACTGCGAAACGACGCCAAGGCCCCTTTGTTCTCCGTCGAAGAGCGCACGGAGATGCTGAATGAGGTCGTCCACGTCTACCCCAACGTGGAGGTCGATTCCTTTCACGGGCTTCTGGTGGATCATGCCGCCGCACATTCGGCAACCGTTCTGCTGCGCGGAATCCGCGCCATTTCCGATTACGAGTACGAATTGCAAATGGCGTTGATGAACCGGCGGCTGCGGCCCGGCATCGAGACAGTCTTCATGATGGCCAATGAGGCCTATTCATTTATCAGTTCCAAGCTGGTCAAAGAGGTGTTCGGACTGGGCGGGAACATCACCGGCCTGGTGCCGCCCTCGGTTGAGGCGCGCCTCCAGCGCCGGATGTCCGATACGATTCGCAAACGCGCATAAAAACGCATCCATAGGGAGTCTAATGCAAGCCACTGCAAACGCCATCGCAGAACGTATATCTTCCATCAGCGTCTCTTCCACCATGAAGGTCGCGGCGGATGCCGACAAGCTCCGCTCCGAGGGAGTGGACGTGGTGGATTTCGGGGCCGGCGAACCGGACTTCCCGACGCCCGACAACATCAAACAGGCCGCCGTTCGCGCGCTCGAACAGAACTTCACGAAGTACACGCCGGCGGGCGGCACAGCCGAGCTTAAGAAAGCCGTCTGCGAGCGCCACAAGCTGGACTTCGGCACCGACTACAAACCGAACGAATGCATCATCACCGTCGGCGGCAAGCACGTCATCTTCAACCTGATGCAGGCACTGATCAATCCCGGCGACGAGGTGGTCATCCCGGTGCCTTATTGGGTCACCTACAAAGACGTGGTGAACTACGCGGGCGGCAAATGCGTTTTCGTCGATACCGACGAAGCGCAGGGCTTCACTTTTACGGCCGCCTCCATCGAGCCGCATCTCAACGCCCGCACTAAGCTTGTCATCATCAATTCGCCGTCGAACCCGAGCGGCGCCGTACTCGACCGGGGCGAGTTCGAGAAACTGTTCAAGCTGACCTCGGAGCGCGGCATCTACCTGATGACGGACGAGTGCTACTGCCACTTCCTCTACGACAGCGAGCCGTTTTCCATCGCCTCCATGCCGGGCGCCAAGGAAACTGTGCTGGTGGCCGGATCGCTCTCGAAGACCTACGCCATGACGGGTTGGCGCATCGGCTTCGGCCTGGTGCCCGCGCCCATCGTCGGCGCCATGACCAAGCTGCAAAGCCATTCCACTTCCAATCCGACCTCCATCGCGCAGAAAGGAGCCGTGGAGGCCCTGCGCGGACCGCAGGATTCGGTGGCGGCGATGCTGGCCGAGTACCGCAAGCGCCGCGACTTCGTGGTGGCGCGCCTCCGTTCGATTCCCGGCGTGACGTGCGCCGAACCGCGCGGCGCATTTTACGCGTATCCCAACCTGGGAGTGGCGATCGGCAAGAACGGCGTCGGCAATTCCCTGCAACTGGCGGAGCGACTGCTGGCCGACGCGCACGTGGCGGTGGTTCCGGGCGAAGCATTCGGCACCGAACAGCACGTTCGCATCTCGTACGCCGCCTCCATGCACGACCTCGAACGGGGCCTCGACCGCATTCACCAGTTCGTTGTGAAGAACTCCTAAGATGGACGCTCCAATTCGCCTCCTGCCCTCGCTTCGCCCGAAGCTGTGGGGCAGGAGGTGCCTGGAACCTTTTTTCGCCGGCGCCGGCCAACCGGTGGGCGAAGCCTGGTTCCTCACCGATCGCGTGCTCCGCCTGCTGGTGAAATTCATCTTCACTTCCGAGCGGCTCTCGGTGCAGGTACATCCCGCCGATGGCGAGGAAGGTCCGCGCGGAAAAACGGAAATGTGGTACATCCTGGACGCGGAGCCCGGCGCTTCCATCGCCCTCGGCTTCCGCGAGCCACTCACGCGGGACCGCCTTGCAGAAGCCGCCCGCACCGGCGAAATCGAACAACTGCTGAAGTGGGTGCCGGTGAAGGCAGGTGAGGCTTATTTCACCCCCGCTCACACGGTGCACGCAATCGGCGGCGGCATCGTGCTCTGCGAGATTCAACAGAACACCGACCTGACGTACCGTCTGTGGGACTACGGCCGGCCGCGCGAACTCCACGTCGAGAAAGCGTTGGCGATTGCCGACCTGACACCCCACCCGGGCGCTGCCGTGCCTCGCCTTCTGGGCGAAGGGCGCGAAGAACTGGTGCGGTGTCCCTACTTCGTCACCGAGCGGCTACGGCTCGGCGCCGGCGCGACGATAACCCCCGATGCGCGCGCCTGCCAGATCTGGATCTGCCTCGCTGGCGACGCCTCCATCGACGGCGAGAGCCTATGCCGAGGCGACGTGTGGCTGCTGCCGGATGCGGGTCCCCAGCCGGAGATCCGCGCCGCCGCGGACGCGACCTTCTTGTGCACCTGGATCCCCCAACCGGCGCCGTAGATCATCCGATCCCCAGGTCGTCGGTGCGCTCGAGCGGCGTTCCGCAGACGCGGCAAATCACAGCGTGGCAGTCCCCGCAAACCAGGGGATCGCTTACCGGCTGCGCGCACTTGGGGCAATAGAGCTCGACTTCGGCCATAACGCCATTATGCGCCGCACGATTTCCGAACCACCAGGCGGCACTCCAGCAAAATGTCCCGCGCTGGGGCGGACGGCCGCGCGACACGCTCCAGCATGGCATTCATGGCGGCCTCGCCGATTGCCCGGCAGGGCTGGTGCACCGTGGTCAGCGGCACCGGCAGAAGGCTCGCGTATTCCACATCGTCGATCCCGACCATGCGGGCCTCGTCCGGAATGCAGCAACCCGCGGCCAGCAGCGCGCGCATGAGTTCGCCGGCGGTGCGGTCGTTGGCGCAGACAAAACCGTCGCCGCGCAGGTGGCCGGCAAGCAGGCGGCGCACCTCGCCGTCGTCGATCCGGTGCACGCGATGCACGGAGTTCTGCTCGAGGTCCCGGCCGGCGGCGAGCACGGCTTCGCGGAAGCCCGCCACACGCGCCTCCACCGTCGGCGCACCGCCCGCGTAGGCCACCATCCGAATCCTTCGCGCCCCCGCGGCGAGCAGGTGCTCGGCGGCCATGTACCCCGCGCGGCGGTTGTCGATCCCCACCAGGTCGTGGCGCACGCGGTGTGGATACGGCAGCACGCAGCGGTCCAGCAGAACCAGCGGAATGCGCGCGCGCTCCAGGCTTTCGACGATCTCGAGATTCACGGCGGGGACGCCGGCTCCCCGCTCAATCGGCGCGAAGAACACCCCGGCCACGCGCCGCTCCACGTATTGGCGGCAGAGTTCGCGCGCCCGCTGTTCGCGCGGAACGTCCTCCGCGGCATCGTGGCCCCAGAGCAGCGCGTGGCCCGCAGCCAGAGGGGCGGCGGCGATGCCGCGGCAGACAGGTTCGAAAATCTCGGTTTCACCCAGGTCCGGGATCAACAGCCCGAACAGCAGCCCGCCCGCCGGAGATTGCGCAGCGCGAACGTACGTTCCCGAACCGGCCACCCGGTCCACCAGGCCGCGCTGCACCAGTTCCCGCAGAGCGCGTCCCACGGTGATGCGCGAAGTGCGGAACTGCTGGACCAGGGCCGCCTCGCTCGGAAACTTCTGTCCCGGCTGATAGCGTCCGGAAAGAATTTCGCGCGAAAGCGTCTCCAGGATCTGCCGGTATTTGGGTGCGTGCGGTTCCGCGCTGAAGGCTCGTCTGGCCACAGGCTGATATTACAGCTTTGAAGCGCCACAAGGCAACTTGCGGCGGCGGCGGCTCATCTCATGAGAGAGGCTGAAGGACCATGATGGAAGCGATCGGATGGGTAGCGACGGCGGTGTTTTCAACGTCGTACTTCTTCCGCCGGGCCGCGGCATTGCGCCGTATCCAGGCCTTCGCCGCCTGTCTTTGGATTGCCTATGGCTTCGCCCTTCGTCTCTACCCCGTCGTAATCGCAAACCTGGTGGTGGCCGCCGCGGCCCTGTATTCGTCCTTTCGCCGCGATGCCGAGCCGCTCCCCTGAGCAATGGCTGATATTACAGCTTTGGAAACGATTATGCAAACAGATTCCAAGAACAACCCGAAGGACTACCTGCTCGTCAGCGACTTCGACCAGACCCTGAGTTTCAACGATTCGGGGATTGTGCTGAGCGACCTGTTGGGAGTCGCGAATTTTGCCGAGCGGATCGCCGGCCTTTCCAAGATCCACCTCGTGCAGCAGGGAGGCGAACTCGCGTACCTGCTGCTGCACGATCCGGAATACCGCCGCGTCCGCCGCGAACACCTCGTGGAGGTCGGCAAACGCATCCGCCTGAAGCAGAACATCCGCATGCTCTCCGAACTGCTGCAGGATCTGGACGGCCACCGCTTCACTTTCTACGTGGTCTCCGCCGCGCCGCAGGAAGTGATTCAATCCGCTCTCGAAGATATCATTCCGGCGGACCACATCTTCGGCACGCGGTTCCGCTACGCGGACGGCAGCGGCGAAATCGAGTCCATCGTGCGCGTGCCCGCCGGCTACGGCAAGGTGACGGTTGTGGATGAACTCCGCTCCGCCATGGGGCTTAGCCACGACCGCATCGTCTATGTCGGCGACGGCAGTTCGGACGTGCACGTGATGATGCACCTGAACCGGCTGGGTGGCCGCACCATCGCCGTTTCCGAAAACCGCTTCATCACCCAGATCGCGGCGCGAACCGTAATCAGCGAAGACGCCTTGAGCGTGCTGATACCGGTATTCGAAGACATCGTTGGCTGGAATACGCCACGCATCCGGGCTTTCTTCGCCGCACATGGCCTGATGGTGCGCGATTGGGACAAGGCGCGCACCGATACCCTGACCTTCGCTTACGGCGCCGGCGAGGCGCACGCGTAACGCCGCCGCCTGCTAGATTTCCTCCGGCTTCACGACTCCCTGTTTGAGCGCATAGGCCAGCAGTTGGGTGCGGTGCTGTAGATCGAGCTTGGAGAGAATCCGGCCCACATGCGTTTTCACGGTCTCCTCGCCGATCGCCAGGTGCTCCGCGATTTCGCGATTGGTCAGGCCGAAGGCGGCATGCCGCAGGACCTCGCGTTCGCGCGGGGAGAGCTCGGAGCCGGGCGCGGCGGCGAGGGAAACCGCCGAAACCGCCGCGGGATCGACAAACATGCGGCCTCGATCCACCGCGCGAATGGCACCGAGCAGCACCTCCGGGTCGGCATCCTTGCGCACGTAGCCGCGTGCGCCGGCCCGCAGCACGCCGGTCATGCGCGCTTCGTCTGTGGACGCCGTCAGGGCAATGACGCGGACTTCAGGGTCGATCTCGCGAAGGCGCCGCATGGTTTCGAGACCGTCGATTCCGCCCGGCATCAGCAGGTCGAGAATCACAATCCGGGGCTGCCATTCGCCGATCCGATTCAGCAACTCTTCGCCGCTCGCCGCCACTCCCACCACGCGCAGTTCCGGGAAGGATTCGAGAAACAACCGAAGTCCGCGAGTCACCAGGCGGTGATCGTCCACCAGTACCAGCGGAACCGGACTCACGCCTGCGCCTCGTTCGCGCGCCGCTTCCACCGAACGTATTCCCGCAGATGGTACAGGGTGGCGGCTGCGCCCAGGGTCGCGGGCAAAGCGTAGGCGGCCTCGCCAAACATCCCGAACGTGAACGCCGAGGCGCCGCCCGCCACGCGCATGTGCCGGCAGTATTGTTCGACTTCGGGCCGCATCAGAGGGGCGCACAGCATCACGGTGGTGCCGCCACCCTCCGCGTTTTCGATGGAGAGACTGGCGCCGATGGCGGCCGCGCGCGAGCGCATGTTGCGGAGCCCCATTCCGTGGGTTTCCTGGCCGGTTCGGAAGCCCTGGCCGTCGTCACGCACGGAAAGCCGCAAGTGATGCGGCGGCGACGGGCCGAGTTCCAACGTCACGTTCGATGCCCGGGCGTGTCGCGCGACATTCGACAGAGCCTCCTGGGCGATCCGGAAGATCTCGGTTTGCATTCCCGGGGTGAGTTCCCGATCGCGAGGCAATGCGCCGAAAATGGCGTTGACCTGCGCGCCGCAGCGCCTCCACCAGGCCCACGGTTTCGAGCGGCGATGCCTTCAGTTGCTCGAGTAAAGCGTTCATCTCCTCCACAGCCTGGCGCGCCGCGTTGCGAGCGAGGTCGATGGGATCCTCACGCACAGGCGACTGGGTCTGGGCCGCCGCCAGAAAGGTCTGGATCGCGTAGATCTGCTGCTTGATGGAGTCGTGCAGTTCGCGCGCGAGGCGATTGCGCTCCTGCTGGCCTGCCGCTTCTCGAATGCGCGCCTCCCATTCCTGCCGCAGTTGTGGGACCGATTGCGGGTACGGAAAACCGGGTTGCCGCATTCCCATCAGCCAGTAGTAACCATAGGCGGCCTGCAGCAGGACGAAAAGGTCCACCACGACCGCGCCCGCCATGGTCCCCCAAATCGCGGTCTGCTGGGCCCACGCGATCCCGAACAGGATCGCATGCGCGAGAAAGAAAAACGGGCACGCGGCGCGATGCCATTCCGGCTCGCGCACGCGCCACATGGCCAGGGCGGCCAGTCCGAAGGCCGCCAGGGCTGAGCCGAACATTCGCATGAAGACGGCCGCGCGCCAGTAGTTGTCCTGACCGACCGGGCCTGGAGCGTTGCCGCCCCACCAGGAAATTCCCATCAGGCCCCAGCCGGCCAGCCCGAGGCCGATGGCCAGCATTGCCGCGCCATCCACCGCGAACAACCTTCGCAGGTTCATGCGCTCGATCTTAGCGCCCGGTGCCGGCCTTCGCGTCACCCGAACGGGGGACGCTCAGACTCGTGCACCCAACCTACTTCGCGGCTACGATCTTCTCCACCTGGATCGTCTTCGTCTTCTCGTTGAGCGTGCCGGTGACGGTTACCTTCTTGGCCGCAAAGGCCGCCGGCATCTTCTGGTCGCTGAGCTTGTAGAGCGCTTTCCCGTCGTGCAGGGCGTATTTCGAGCCCATGCCCTTGACGCACTCGGTGACGCACTTTTCATCGCTGCCCATGTTCATGGCTTTGTGGTCGGGCTTGCCGCACATTTCGTCCGTGATCACGCCGGTGAATGTCTGCGAAGCCGGAGCGGCCATGAGCAGCGCGCCCGAAATCATTGCGATTGCGATCTGTTTTTTCATTGAATTTTTCCGTTCTTCCTTTCGATCTGTAACCAGAGCTGGTTGTACTTTGCTTCCGTGATGGGCTCCTTCAATTGAAAGTTGAAGCCCTTGCGGTCGCCGTAGTGCGAGCGGGCCCGCTCGAACGTCGTAAGCGTCAATTGGAACGGCCCCGAACTGCTGATGTTCTCGATGTCGCCGTAGCGCCACGTGCGCGATTCGCCGCGCGCATCGGTGGAATACACCACCGCGTCGGACCCGAAGGTCAACAACCCCTGCGATCCGGACATTCGCCGCTGGTGCTTCACCGGTACCGTGTAAATCTCTTCACCGGCGGAGGGAGCGGCGAGCGCCGCCACAAAGCGCTGGTCCAGGCGGTTCCGCAGCAGCTCGTATAGCTCGGCCGCGGGCACTTTGCCGTCGAACCGATATTCCCGGTCCGCGCCGAGCCGCCAGAGATTATCCCGGTAGGTCACGATTTCGATGCGGTCGGATTCCAGCTTGAACTGCTGGATTTCCCCGTAAGGCCATTTCCAGGAGTGCCCGTCTTCTCCTGCATAGCGCACGCCGTCTTCGTTGACCGTGAGCACGCCGTCGCATCCGCCCTGCAAGTGGTCGTGCCGCACGGAAAACTGCGCGGCCGAGGCCCACATTCCCATGGCTGCGATCAGGCAGCCTGCCGTTTTACCGATTGCCATTTCCAAACCTCGTAGAGTGCCGGATACACCACCAGTTCCAGCACGAAAGACGTGAAGATTCCACCGATCATGGGCGCCGCAATCCGCTTCATCACGTCGGCTCCGGTGCCTGACGACCACATGATCGGCGCCAGCCCGATGAACATCGTCGCCACCGTCATCAGCTTCGGCCGGATCCGCTTCACCGCGCCGTGCGTGATGGCTTCCCGCAGGTCGGCCAGGTTCCGCATGCGTCCGGCGGCACGCCGCTCCTCGAAGGCGAGATCGAGATACAGCAGCATGAAGACGCCGGTCTCGGCATCGACGCCCATGAGCGCGATCAACCCCACCCACACCCCGATGCTCATGTTGTAGCCGAGCAGGTAGAGCAGCCAGATGGCGCCCACCGCGGAGAACGGTACCGCCATCAGGATCAGCATCGTTTTGGCGGTGGATTTCGTGTTCATGTAAAGCAGCAGAAAAATCAGAAACAGGGTGAGCGGCAGCACCACTTTCAGCCGCTCGCGCACGCGCTCCATGGCTTCGTACTGGCCGCTCCAGGAGAGCGTGTACCCGGTGGGCAGTTGCACGTTCTGAAGCACGGCGCGCTTGGCATCGGAAACGTAACTGCCCACGTCGCGCCCGGCCACGTCCACATACACGTACCCGCTCAGCATGCCATTTTCGTTGCGCAACATGGAGGGACCGGATGTGAGCTTCAGGGTGGCGATTTCGGCCAGCGGAATTTGCAGCTTGCCGTCCATCGCGGGAACCAGCGCGCGGCCGAGACGCGCCAGGTCGCTGCGCGAATCGCGGTAGTAGCGAACGTTGATCGGATAGCGCTCCAGGCCCTGAATGGCCGTACTCACGTTTTCACCGCCGATCGCATTCATCACCACCATCTGCGCGTCGTCCACGCTGAGACCGTAGCGGGCCAGGCGGTCGCGCTTCAGATCGAAATCGAGGAAATAGCCGCCGCCCACGCGCTCCGCGAAAACGCTGCGCGTACCCGGCACCTGCGGCAGGACGCGCTCGATTTCCCCGCCGATCCGCTCGATCTGCTGGAGGTCGTGCCCATAGATCTTGATGCCAACGGGCGTGCGCACCCCGGTGGTCAACATGTCGATGCGGTTGCGGATGGGCATGGTCCACGCGTTCGAAACGCCGGGGATGCGTAGCGCGTCGTCCATCTCCGCCACCAGTTGGTCGGTACTCTGGATCGACTTTCGCCACTGCGCTTTCGGCTTCAGCAGGACGATGGTTTCCATCATCGAGAGGGGCGCCGGGTCAGTGGGAGTTTCCGCGCGTCCGGCCTTGCCCGTCACCCGCTCCACCTCCGGAAACTGCATCAGGATGCGGTCCTGCACCTGCATCAGGCGCTGCGCTTCCGCAATCGAGATTCCGGGCATGGTGGTGGGCATGAACAGCAGCGCGCCCTCATCGAGCGGCGGCATGAATTCGGAGCCGAGCTTGCGATAGGTGGGCACGGTGGCCACCACCAGGCCCACCGCGCCCGCGATCACCAGCCACTTCCAGCGCAGGCTCCATGCAACCACCGGTTCGTACCACGCCATCAGGACGCGGCTGAGCGGATGCTTCTCTTCGGAGTGGATCTTGCCGACGAGCACTCCGTTCACCAGCGAGGCCAGCCAGCGCGGCCGCAGGCGGAAGTTTTCCTTGCGGAAGAACAGCAGCCGCATGGCCGGGTCGAGCGTGATGGCCAGCACCGCGGCCACGATCATGGAAAAATTCTTGGTGTAGGCGAGCGGTTTGAACAAACGCCCTTCCTGCGCTTCCAGCGTCAGCACCGGAAGGAACGAAACGGCGATCACCAGCAGCGCGAAGAAGCTCGGGCCGCCCACTTCCTTCACCGCATCCACGATGGCCCGTTGGTAGTCGCGCGTGGTCCAGCTTGCGTCCGCGCCTTCGAGTTTTTTGTGCGTCTGCTCCACCACTACGATAGCCGCGTCCACCATCGCGCCCACCGCGATGGCGATGCCCCCCAGCGACATGATGTTGGAGCTGATCCCCATGGCGCGCATGGGCACGAACGAAATCAGCACTGCGATCGGAATCGTCAGAATGGGGATGATGGCGCTGGGCACGTGCCAGAGGAACACCAGGATCACCAGCCCGACCACCACCAGTTCTTCGAGCAGCGTATGCTTCAGGTTGTCGATCGACTTGAGGATCAGGTCCGAGCGGTCGTACGACGTCACTACTTTGACGCCTTTTGGAAGCCCCGGCTCGAGTTCGCGAAGCTTCGCCTTGACGCGCTCGATCACGGCAAGCGCGTTCTCGCCCTGGCGCATCACTACGATGCCGGATACCACCTCGCCCTTGCCGTCCAGGTCCGAGACGCCGCGGCGGATGTCGGGCCCGAGGGTCACCGTGCCCACGTCGCGCACCAGGATCGGCACGCCCGACGGGCTGACTCCCAACGAAAGGTTCGCCAGGTCGTCGGTGGTGCGCGCGTATCCACGCCCCCGCACCATGTATTCGCGCCCGCTGAACTCCACCAGCCGTCCGCCTACGTCGTTATTGCCGCCGCGCACCGCCGCTACCACTTTCGAAATCGGCACGCCGTACGCCGCCAGCCGGTTCGGATCCACGTTGACCTGGTACTGCCGCACGAAGCCGCCCAGCGGCGCCACTTCCGCCACCCCCGGCACCGCCTGAAGCTGGTAGCGCAGGAACCAGTCCTGCAAACTGCGCAACTCCGCCAAGTTGTGTTTGCCTGAGGAATCGACCAGCGCGTATTGGAACACCCAGCCCACGCCCGTCGCATCCGGCCCGAGTTCGGTCTGCACGCCTTGCGGCAATTGCGGCAGGATCTTCGAAAGGTATTCGAGCGTTCGCGACCGCGCCCAGTAAATGTCGGTCCCTTCCTCGAAAATGATGTAGACGTAGGAATACCCGAAGTCCGAAAACCCGCGCACGTCTTTGACCTTGGGCGCGCCCAGCATGGCGCTGACGATGGGGTACGTCACCTGGTCTTCGAGGATGTCCGGGCTGCGGTCCCACCGCGAATACACGATCACCTGCGTGTCGCTCAAATCCGGAATGGCATCGAGCGGAATGGTCTTGAGCGACCACCAGCCGGCCAGCGACGCCGCCGCCACAAACAGAAAAACCATGAAGCGGTTGCGCGCCGAAAGCTCGATGATGCGGTCGATCATTGCCGCAGCCTGCTTTCCGAATCCAGCAGGAAGTTGCCGGAAACCACTATGCGGTCACCCTCTTTCAACCCCGAGAGGATCTCGATACGGTCCGCCGCCTGCACCCCCGTTTTGACAACCCGCGGTTCGAAATGGCCGTCGCCCGCGTCCAGGAACACCGTCTGCCGGTCGCCCGATTGCAAAACCGCCGATTGCGGGACCACCAGCCTGCGCGCGCCGCCGGTCTTCAGCTCGACTTCGCCGTACATGTCGGGTTTGAGCGCGAAATCGCCATTCGGGAACTCGATCCTCACCTTCAACGTGCGGGTGTTCGGATCCACCTGCGGCATGATGTAGGAAACGCGGCCGTGGAACACGCGCCCCGGCAGGTAGCTCAACGTCAGCGCGGCGGGCTGTCCCATGCGCACGGCCGAGGCTTCGTACTCGAACACGTCCGCCATCACCCACACCGTGGAAAGGTCGGCCACCGTGTAAAGCACCGTATCGGCCGCCACCCTCTGCTTTGGAAACGCGTTGCGCTCCATCACGAAGCCGGATATGGGCGAAGCCAGCGTCAGGTACTTGATGGTCTTGCCGGTGCCGGCGATCTGGTCGATCTGCGCGTCGCTGATATCCCACAACTCGAGCCGCTTGCGTGCCGCCGCCACCAGGTTCTCCGCCCCGCCCAGCATCTCGTGCAGCGGGCTGTCGTGCATGGTGTCTCGCGCTTTGACGGCCAGCAGGTATTCCTGCTGCGTGGCGAGGGCCTCCGGGCTGTAGACGGTGAGCAGCGGATCGCCCTGGTTGACCAGCTTGCCGGTGAAATTTACGAACACCTGGTCGATCCAGCCCTCGAGCTTGCTCTGAACCTTGGCGATGCGGGTTTCGTCGAAGGTCACGCGGGCTGCCGCGCGCACCGAGTCGCCGGCGCTCTCGTACGCCACCGTGCCGAAAGTCACGCCCATCAACTGCTGCTTTTCGGGGGAGACTTCGAGCATGCCGGGATCCGACGGGTTCCGCGCCTGGTACTTGCCCTCGTCACCCTCGTAAACCGGCACCAGAGCCATGTTGCAGTCGGGCGCGATGCCGGGTTTGTCGGACTTGTACCAGGGGTGCATCGGATCCACATAGAAGACAATCTTCTTTTCGCCGGCCGCACCCAGCGGCTTGCCGTACCAGCGGCCGTAACCGTAACCGCCGGCCGCGGCCGCCGCGATCAATACCATCAGTCCGAAGGTCTTCACCTCGCCACCTCCACGCCGGAGAGCTCCTCGAGCCTGGCCACCGCCACGTGAAACCGCATCAGCTCCTCGTGGTACCTCAGCTCGTAATCGACCACCGTCATGAAATTCGAAAACAGGGAGAGGAAATCGAGGGAGCCAGTCTCGTACCCGGCCATCGACGATTCGAGCGCCAGTTTGGCCTCGGGGATCACCGACTTCTCGTAAAGGCCCAGAAGCTTTCGCGCCGTGGTGGCGGTCACGTATTGCGACCGGATTTGCGCCTCCAGGTCGACGGCGGTGGCCTCGTAGTTGTGGCGCGCCTCGCCGGCGGCGAACTCCTGCTCGTTCACTGCCGCCCGCTGCTTGCCCCAGAAGTAGACGGGAAGCTTGAAGTCCACACGAAACTGCCACATCGGCGGCATCGCGCCCTGGTTGAAGTAGCCGCCCGAAACCACGTAGTCGGGATAGTAGTCTTTGCGCGCCAGGTTGGCGGAGAGCCGGCTGCGTTCGATCATCTTCTGGTCGCGGGCGAGCGCCGGCGCCCGGTCTCGCGCCAGCCGCAGCAACTCGTCCAGCGTGCCCGGCATTTCCCCCACTTCCATCTCTTCGGGCACGTCGATGGGGGTGTCGGCGGGACGGTTCAGCAGGGCGTTGAGCTCGATCTTTTTCGAACTCTGCTCCTCCTGATAGCGCTCCTTCTGGGTTTCGAAAATGGCGTACTGCGTTTGCGCTTTGAAGATGTCCTGCTGCGCCGCCCGGCCCACCGAGTAACGCGCCTCGGAGATCCGGATCACGTTCTGGAGCAGCTTCTGATAGCGGTCCACATATTCGAGGCCGACCATGGCGTGGTGCAATTCGTGGTAGGCCTCCACTACGCGAAAGATCACCGACAGCCGCACCGACCGGTACTGCTCGAATTCGGCGCCGGCCTCTTTGCCCGCAATCTCGCCGCGCAGCTTGCGCTTGCCGGGGAACGGAACCTCCTGCGCGATCATAAGCCCCGCGTTGCTGCTGGGCGAACTCCCGATCCCTGCCACCGGCCAGGGGCCGCCGTTCGAAGTGTAGCCGAGTGAGACCGTCGGCTCGGGCATGCTCCCGGCCTGAACCGGACGCTGCCTCGAGGCCTCGTATTTCTTCTGGGCCGCCAGGATTTCACGGTTGCCACGGAGCGCTTCCGCCACCATCTCGTCCACCGTCTGCGCTCCGGCAGGCACGGCGAGCGCGACAATGCAAAACCAATAACGATGAAACATAAGGACTTTCCTTCATCACTTGCCAGACACACCTTGAGAAACGGATGTGTGCGGCTAGATGCGGAAACTCGAATGGAGGGAAAGAAGGTCGGGAGGCGCGTGCTGCTCCGGCGCAAATTCCAGGGGAGGGGCGTCAGGGGCGGGGACTGCCGGAATCGCCAGGGCCGCGATCTCCCCGATGGCGGGCGCGGGCGATTCCACCTTCTGCGGATCGGCCTTTTCGAACTGCTTCAGGACCTGGGTCCGGCACTCGCTCTTTCCGTGCGTGCCCTTGGGACAGCAGCGGTGAGCGTCCGCCAGCAGCGCCTGCGGGCAGGAAAAACAGTTCCCCCAGAACAACGCCGTTACCACCAGCGCTGCCAGGAAAGCTGTGGTTGCCGTCCGCATTCAATCTCTATTGTACACAACCTGACGTTTTTTTCAACAGATTTTCGGATGGGATTAGACCGATTCAAGAAAACAAACAGCGTTGCTACACTGGGAAGCAGGTGTCCCACCTCTACTCGCGAGCGGAACTGGTCCGGCAGCGCGCGGAATGGAAGCGGCAGGGTAAGGTCGTGGTATTCACGAACGGCTGCTACGATCTGCTTCATCCCGGCCACATACGGCTGCTGGAGCAGGCGCGCTCCCTCGGCGACGTGCTGATTCTGGCCCTTAATTCCGACGCGAGTGTGCGCCGCTTCAAAGGCCCGTCGCGGCCGCTGCTCTGCGAGACCGAGCGCGCCGAACTGGCCATGGCGCTCGAGGCGGTGGATGCGGTGATTCTGTTTGACGAGGATACGCCGCGGGAACTCATCGCGGGGGTGCTGCCCGACGTGCTCATCAAGGGCGCCGACTGGTCGCACTTCATCGCCGGCCGTGAGGAGGTGGAAGCGGCCGGAGGCGTCGTACGGACTGTGGCCCTCGAACCGGGCTATTCGACCAGCAAAATTGTGGAACTGATACTCAGCCGACCTTGATTCATCCTGCCGTAAGAGACCTGTTTCTGGACCTGGCCAGGCATCCCGCCTTTCAGGATGCCGTGCGCCGCCTTTCCTCCGGCGGCCGCGCCTCGCTTTCCGGCCTGACTACCACCGCCAAGGCGCTCTATTCGGTCCTCCTGTGGCAACTGTCCGGGCGGCCTCTGATGATTGTAGTAGACGGCAATAAGCAGGCCGAGGCGCTCTCCGAGGCGGTGAATACCTTCTTTGCCTTGCTCTCTACGGAGGACCGCGCCAGTCCGCAGTTGCTCCCCGCGCTGGATGTGGTGCCGCTGCAAAACCTTTCGCCTCACGCCGAGATCTGCGAGGAGCGGGCCATCGGATTGTGGCGGCTGGCCACGCAGCGCGTTCCCATCACCATCCTGCCGGTCGCCTCGGCCCTGCTGCGCATCGAACCCGGTAACTTCTACAGGCAACTCGCTCTTCACCTCCGTGCGGGCGAGGAAATTCCCCTGGACGAGGTTGTGGCGCACCTTGAAAGCATTGGCTACGAGCGGCGCGAACCCGTTGAAATGGTTGGGGAATACTCGGTTAGAGGCGGCATTCTCGACGTTTTCTCGCCGGAATCGCAGAAGCCGGTCCGGGTGGACCTCTTCGGCGACCAGGTGGAATCGATCCGGCGTTTCGACGTGGAATCCCAGCGCTCGGTCCTCAAGGTGGAAGACGCGGTTTTGCTGCCGCTGACCGAGTACCAGAAGTCGCGCGCCCTGCTGGCCGAACTCGCCGGCCTGGTCCGGGAGGCCGACATCCCGGGACGCGACCTGCCCCCGCCCGGCGAGACCTTCCCCGGGTGGGAGTTGATCCTGCCCATGCTGCGGCCGCGCGGCGCCTCGGTTCTCGGCCTGCTTGAAAAGCCCGTCATCCTCTGGGACGAGCCGGAGCAGGTGCGCGCCGCCGCCGAGCGCTTCTGGAAGCGGCTGGAACAGATCGAGCGGTCGGCCGCCTACGACCCGGATCGTATTTACTTCCGGCCGGAGGACCTCGACCGTCAGGCGGAGGGGTCGCCGCAACTCGACTGGCGCGAACTGGAATTGGGAGTCGAAACCGCGCACCACATCCCCACCCGGCCCGCCATGTCCTTCCACGGCAACATGCAGGTGGCCATCGGCGAGGCGCGGACGCTGGTGGAAGAGGGCAACCGGGTGGCGTTTTTCGCCGCCTCTACCGGCGAAATCGAGCGTATGGCGGACATATTGAACGAGTACGCCATCCCCTACCAGCTTGGCTTGGACCAGTCCGAATCGACGCCGGAATACCTGGCGCAGCGCGCCTACATGTCTGGCTCGGTGGCGAGCATTCACCTGGTGAAGGGAATGGTGCGCCGCGGAACCGCCTTCCCGGATTCGAAACTTGTCGTATTTGGCTCCGAGGATCTGTTTGAAAGCTCGGACCTGGTGGCACGCGCTCCCGCCTCGAAGTCGGCCTTGGCCACGTTCTCGGCCGATCTGATCGACCTCAAGCCCGGCGATTTCGTCGTCCATTCCGAACACGGCGTCGCCCAATATCTGGGTCTTCGCGAAATTTCTCAAGGGGAAGCCCAGGGCGATTACATGCTCCTCGAGTACGCCGCCGGAGCCAAGCTGTACGTGCCGCTCACCCGCATGGATCTGGTACAGCGGTTCCGCGGGGCGGGCGAGGCCCGGCCGGCGCTGGACCGGATGGGTGGCGCCACCTGGACTCGCACCAAAAGCAAAATCAAAGCCAAAATGCGGGACATGGCGGACGAGCTGTTGAAGCTCTACGCCTCCCGCAAAATGGCCGAGGGATTCCAGTATTCACCGGACAGCAACTGGCAGCGCGAATTCGAGGATGCCTTCGAGTTTTCCGAAACACGCGACCAGGTCACCGCCATCCGCGAGATTAAAAAGGACATGGAGAATCCGCAGCCCATGGACCGGCTGTTGTGCGGCGACGTCGGCTTCGGCAAAACCGAAGTGGTGATGCGGGCGGCGTTCAAGGCGTTGGGCGACGGCAAGCAGGTGGCCGTGCTCGCTCCTACTACAGTGCTCGCATTTCAGCATCTGGAGACCTTCAAGCGGCGCTTCCAGCCGTTTCCGGTGCGCGTGGAAATGTTCAGCCGCTTCCGCTCCCCCCGGGAGATCAAAGCCGGACTTGTCGATCTGGAAGAAGGCAAGATCGATATCGCCATCGGAACGCACCGGCTGCTGTCGCAGGATGTTGTTTTCCGCGACCTCGGCCTGGTGCTGGTGGATGAAGAACAGCGCTTCGGCGTCAAACACAAGGAAAGGCTCAAGCAGCTCAAAAAGAGCGTGGACCACATCAGCATGAGCGCTACGCCGATACCCCGTACTCTACACATGTCGTTGCTGGGACTCCGGGACATGTCGGTGATCGAAACTCCGCCCAAAGACCGCCTGTCGATTCACACCGTGGTGGCGCCCTTCCAGCCGGAACTGATCCGTTCCGCCCTGGAGCTGGAACTGGCCCGCGGAGGACAGGTCTACTTTCTCCATAACCGGGTGGATTCGATATGGGCGAGGGCCGCAATGATCCAGCAGCTTCTGCCCAGCGCGAAGATCGGTGTAGGACACGGGCAGATGGGCGAAGCAGAGCTTGAGAAGACCATGCTTCAGTTCATGCGGCACGAGTTCGATATCCTGGTTTGTACTACCATTATCGAAAATGGCTTGGATATTCCCCTAGCGAATACGATGGTAGTAGAAAATGCGGAGCGCTACGGGCTTTCCGAGCTGTATCAACTGCGCGGACGCGTGGGTCGCTCCAACCGCCGCGCTTACGCTTATCTGCTGGTCCCGCCGGATACGGAACTGACGGAGATCGCGCGCAAACGGCTGGCCGCGCTCAAGGAGTTCAGCGATCTAGGGGCCGGATTCAAGATCGCGGCGCTCGACCTGGAACTGCGCGGCGCGGGCAACCTGCTGGGGGGCGAGCAGCACGGCCACATCAACTCGGTCGGGTTCGACACCTATGTCCGGCTCCTCGATGAGACGGTACGGGAGCTCAAAGGCGAGGAGGTGGTGCCGGAGATCCATTCGGCGCTCAATCTCGGCCTCGACATCCGTATCCCGCCCGACTACATCGGCGATGAGAACCAGAGGCTGCGCGCCTACCGGCAGATCGCGAACGCGGCAGACGCCGAGGCCCGCGACCGTGCCGAAAAGGAACTGGAGGACCGATACGGCCCGGTTCCGGAGGCGGTCCGCAACCTGCTGGCGTACTCCGCGCTCAAGACGCTGGCCGAGCAGATCGGCATCGAGGCCGTGGACCGCCGTCATAACATATTGAATATAAAGTTCCACAAGGAAACCCGGGTGGATCCGGCGCGGCTCATGCACATCGTCAAGACGACGCGCGGCGCCCAGTTCACTCCGGCAGGTGTATTGCTACTGCCACTTGACGGCCAGCCCGGAGCGGGAGAAGTTCTGCGGTTTTTGTCGGCGCGGCTGGAGCAGCTCTCGATCCCGCGCAATCCTCCTCCAGCCGGCCGGGTGTAGCTGGTAAAATATAGGGACGGAATCATGTTTAGTCGTATTGCATTACTGAGCGCGGCGGGGATTTCCCTCGCCTTTGCAGCCGATGTACACATCATCGAGGAGATCGCCGCCAAGGTGAACGGCGACATCATCACGCGGAGCGAACTGGAGCAGACCCGGCGCGAAATCGAACAGTCCCTGCGCGCCGACGGCTCCAACGGTCCCAAACTTCAGGAACAACTCCGCGAGTACACCGCCAACGCCCTGCGCGACCAGATCGACCAGCTTTTGCTGGTGCAGCGCGGCAAGGACCTGGGAATTTCGGTAGACGGCGACGTCACCCGCGAAATGGCCGACCTTCAGGTGCGCAGCAAAATCACCGATCCGGACAAATTTCACGAATATATCCGGCAGAACACCGGCATGTCGTACGAAGACTACCGCGACCGGATGAAGCGTCAATACCTGTCGCAGCGTGTGATCAGCCAGGAAGTCGGCTATCGCATCAACCTCCCGGAACCGGACCTGCGGGCCTACTACGACCAGCATAAGGACGAGTTCGTCCGCAAGGAACAGGTGTTCCTGAGCCAGCTTCTGATCTCCACCGAAGGCAAGACGCCGGAACAGGCGGCCGCCGCGGAAGCGAAGGCCAAGGAATTGGTAGCCCGGGCCCGCAAAGGCGAGAAATTCGCGGACCTGGTTCGCGACAATTCCGACGACGCCGAGACCGCCCGGAATGGCGGCTCGCTTCCGCCGTTCACTCCCGAGCTGCTCGACGAGAGCATCCGCGACGTGGTTTTCAAGCAGGAGAAGGGTTACATTACCGATCCGTTCAAGCTGGCCAACGGCTATCTGATTCTGCGCATCGACGAGCGGCATGAGGCCGGGCTGGCTTCCTTCGAGGAAGTCCGCGGTGAAATCCAGGATCGCCTGGCGCGCCCGCTCATGGAACCGAAGATCCGCGAGTATCTCACACGGCTGCGGCTCCAGGCGTTCCTCGAAGTGAAAGAAGGCTACGTAGACAGCGGCGCCGCTCCCGGCAAGGACACGCGCTGGCACGATGTGGCTCAGCTCCGGCCGCAGACTACCACCAAGGAAGAAGTCGCCGCGCGCACCCGCCGGCGCAAGAAGCTGATCTTCATTCCGATTCCGGGCACCGTCGTCAAAGAGGAGACGCCCGAAACGACTGCGCCGGCCACGGATCCCAATGAGCCCGCGCAGCCGATCAAACAATGAAATCTCCTTTCGTGAACGAGCTCGAGCCCGATCGCGTGATCACCACCAGCTTTCTGGTGCACTCGAAGGAAATCCGGCAGAAGAAATCCGGTGATCTCTATCTTTCCCTGCTTCTCGGCGATCGGACCGGCGACCTCGACGCCAAGATGTGGGACAACGTCTCGGAAGTGATCGACGGCTTCGAGCGGGACGATTTTGTCAAGGTGAAGGGCCTGATCCAGGTCTTTCACAACCGGCCGCAGCTCACGATCCACAAGATCCGCCGCATGGACGAGGGTGAGATCGACATCGTCGATTACTTCCCTTCCTCCAAGCGCAATGCCGACGAAATGTGGGCCGAACTGCGCGGCATTGTGGCGGCGGTGGCGAATCCCCACCTGAAGGCGCTGCTCGAATCGCTTCTCGACGATCCCGACGTGGCTGCCCGTTTCCGGCGCGCACCGGCCGCCAAGCAAATCCACCACGCGTTCCTGGGCGGGCTGATCGAGCATGTGCTCTCGCTCTGCGGCCTGGCGCGCATGGCGGCGCAGCATTACCCGAATGTCGATTCCGACCTGCTGATCACGGGCGCGATTCTGCACGACATCGGCAAAATTCACGAGCTTGAATACGAACGGGGTTTCTCCTACTCGAACGAGGGCCAGTTGCTGGGACACATCAACATCGGCACCCGCATGGTGGCCGAGAAGGTCCGCACCCTGCCCGGCTTCCCGCCGCGGCTGCACTCGCTGGTGGAACACATGATTTTGAGCCACCACGGCCAGCTCGAGTTCGGGTCTCCCAAACTGCCGCAATTTCCCGAGGCCCTGCTGCTCCATTACCTGGACGACCTGGATTCCAAAATGGAATGCATGCGGGCCCTGATTGAGAACGACCGCCAGTTGGAGGGCTGCTTCACCACCTTCAACGGCATCCTGTCCCGCGCCGCCCTCAAGAAAGAGCGCTACCTGGGCGGCGAGCCCCCCAAATCGCCGAAACCGGCGACGGACAACGGGAGCGCACCCTCGGCCGGACCGTCAACTCCGGCGCCAGCGGCCGCGCATCCTCTCTTCGCACCAGCGCCCGCCTCCGCGTTCGCGGATAAATTGAAGCAGGCGCTTCACGTCAGTCCCACGCAGGATCATTGATGCCCAAACCATCCCGCGACGTACCTCCTCCGCTCGAATTGTTGTGCCTGCGGGCACTGTGGACGCTCAAGGAAGGCAATGTTCGGGACGTGCGGCAAGTCGTCGGCGAAAGCCGGCCGCTTGCCTACACGACGATCATGACGGTGCTGGACCGGCTGGTCCGGAAAGGCAAGCTGGTGCGTCGCAAGGCCGGCCGCGCCTTCATCTACTCCCCGCAGGCCTCGCGCGACGGCATGCGCCGCTCGGCGATTCAGGAGCTGCTGGAGAATTTCTTCGACGGCTCGGAAGAGGAACTGCTCCGCTTCCTGCGTTCCGGCGAGGCGCAGGCTTCGGCCGCGGCGGCCGCCGGCGCGCCGGCACCGGCTTCCGCGCCATCTGCCGCCGAAGAGGATACGCACATCGACACGGTGCTGCTCTAGCGAACCGCGCCGGACCTATCACAGCCGATTTGCCATCGCGCAGCGGCTACGCCTTCTGGACACCGCGGCGGTTGTGCTCGACGATCCAGCTCGAATGCGTCTTGATGGGTGCGCCGGGTTTGGTCACGAACGGTACGATCCGGTAGTCCGCGCGGCACTGTGCCTGGTCTACCGTGACCATCACGTACCCGCGGCGGCTGTTGTACATCTTGAGATGCGGATTCTCGCGGTACCAGTCCGCGGTCGCGGGCTGCTCGTCGACGCCATCGCCGCCTGAGGAGATGGATGTTCCGATGAATTCGGTACCCACCACCGTCGCCTTCTCGTCCTTCCAATCGACCTTCAGATCGCTTACCCAATTGGAGTGGATGTCCCCGGTGACGACGATCGGATTCGAGGGCTGGCGCTCGGCCAGGAAACGCATCATTCGATCGCGGCACACCTCGTATCCGCTCCACTGGTCCATGGAGAAAGCCTCTTCCGGCCCCGGCTTGCGGTCGATGCGGGCCATCAGCACCTGGTTGGCAACGATGTTCCAACGGGCTGGAGACTCCGCCAGGGTGTGCTTCAGCCACGACTCCTGGGCGTCTCCGAGGATGGTCGCCGATGGATCGAAGACCGCTTCGCACGGCGCCTTGGTGCCGTCATTGCAGGGTTGGTCGGTGCGATACTGCCGCGTATCCAGCACCGAGAACGCCGCGAGCTCCCCAAACTGGAGCTTGCGATAGAGCTGCAACTTCGATCCCTGCGGCATCGACGAAATCCTGAGTGGCATGTGCTCGTAGTAGGCCTGGTAGGCGTTGGCCCGTCGCTCCAGAAACTCCTGGCGGGTCTCCTTGTCCTCCGGTGAGTCGCCGGCGTAGTTGTTGTCGACTTCGTGATCGTCCCAGGTGAGGATCCAGGGACAATGCGCATGCATCTTCTGAATGCCCGGATCGGTCTTATAAAGCGCGTGCCGGTTGCGGTAATCGGAGAGCGACACGATTTCGGCGCTGTTGTGCTTCCGCACGCCGTTTGTGCCGATCCGGCCCTCGTAGATGTAGTCGCCGAGATGCACCACCAGTTCGGGATCATCGGCGAGCATGTGTTCGTAAGCGGTCCACCATCCAGCTTCCCAATGCTGGCAGGAGGCGAACGCGAACTTCAACTGCGGCTGCATCACGCCCGTCCTGGGCGAAGTGATGGCGCGGCCGGTCGGGCTCCAGGCGGTACCCGCCTTGAATCGATACCAATAGGGCCGCTGCGGCTTGAGGCCCTGCACCTCGACGTGCACGGAGTGAGCCAGCGCGGGCGAGGCCACCGTTTTGCCCTTCTTGACGATGTGCCGCATGGCGTCGTCTTCGGCGACGATCCACTGCACCTCGACGGCAGCGGCGCCCATGCCGCCGTCGTTCAGCGGCTCCGGCGCCAGGCGGGTCCACAGCACGAAACCATCGGGAGACGGATCGCCCGACATCACCCCGAGCGAAAAGGGGTCCTTGGTGAAACCGGGTGCAGCGTACACCGATGCGGCCAGTGCGGCAGACCGGATCAGAAACAGACGGCGGCTGAGGGTCATTCAGGCGATTGTACGATGAGACCCTTACAAACGGATGAAGGATCGGGCGAGGTGCCGAAAACCGGCGCTTCGTTGCGTTCCCCGCCGTATTCCCGCGACGGGTTAGAATGGAGGCTAAGCTTCATGTCTGCCGTACGTCTATTTCCGGCTATTTGCCTCTGCGGTCTTGCGCTGTCCCTTCCGGGGGTTTCCCAACAGCCGCCGCCACCAGCCAAACTACCCCAGCAACAGCCGCAACTGCCGCTTCCCGAGGAGCCTACCACGCGCATCCGGGTGGAGGCGAACGAAGTGGTGGTGCCGGTCACCGTCACCGACGACAAGGGACGCTACGTGTCCAACCTCAAGGCGGAGGATTTCCGCATTCTGGACGAGGGCAAGCCGCAGCGCATCCAGTTCTTCAGCCACACCGAAAAGCAGCCCGTGGTGGTGGGTTTCCTGGTGGACCTCAGCAACCAGAGCAAAACTCATTGGAAGACCTACCAGGACGCCATTCAGGAACTGGTGTGGAACCTGTTGCCGGGCGATCCGCGCTACTCCGGCTACCTGATCACGTACGCGAACGACGCCGAAGTGGCGGTGGACACGACCACCGATTCGCAGAAGATCGCCGATAAGATTTCCAAGTTGAAGCCCGGCGGCGGCGCCGCGCTATACGACGCCATTTACATGGCCTGCACCACGCGTTCGCTGGTCAAGGGCGAGCCTTACGAGCCGCGGCGGGTGCTGATCGTCATCGGAGACGGGCACAACAGTTCCGGAGACCACACGCTCGACGAGGTGCTGGAGCTCTCCAAGCGCAAGATGGTCACGATTTTCGGCATCAGCACCATGGCATTCGGCTTCAACAACGACGACCGCAACGTGCTGGAGCGGCTGGCCCGGGAGACGGGCGGGCAGGTGCAGTATCCGCTGATGAACCCGTATTCGGACGTCTCCGGCTACCTTTCCAATCCCCAGGACGCGGGCAATTATTCGCTCCAGGTGGGCACCGGGTCGTACGCTGCGCAGATCTCGGCCAGCATTGTGAAATCGGTGGCCGCCATTTCCGGCGAGATCACCACGCAGTACGTGCTGCGCTATGTGCCGGACCTGGACCCGGAAGGGAAGCCGAAGCTGTTCCGGAATATCAAAGTGGAAGTGCCGAGCCTGCCCGCGGTGACCATTCGCGCCCGCGACGGCTATTATCCGCAGGGCGTTCCGGGCGCTCCAGCCGGTAATTGAAAACGTACCCGTACGGCGCAGCGCCGCCACCGTACTCAGACCGGTAGATTTGCGTCCGATAAGTGAATTAGGATAAAGACGGATTTGCCGATGCCGGCCAGAATAGTGCCCATTTCGGGACGTCGTCAGGGCACTTATGTGCTGCTGGAGGCGGCATTGCCGGGACGGCCGGTACGCAACATCGGGGTTCTGCTGGCGGACCTGGAAGCGAATCGGGCGTGGCTGCGGCTGCGCGAGCAGTTCGACGACCTGGCCGAAGCGGAAGACGTCGAAGTGCTGGAAGGGCTCGACCGCCACCTGCGCGACCTGCTGGACGAATCCGGCCCCGCCGCGTGCCTGGCAACCCTGACCGATTCGCTTTCCAACGCCATCCGCGTGAGCGATCCTCAAACAGTCGCGGTGGATGCCTTCAGCCGCGCGCTGGACCGCCTGTACCGCGACCACGTCGAAAACGCGCCGGTCCGCGAATTCGATTCGCACGTGCCCCTCTATTCGCTGCGCGCCGCCGCCGGAAGCCTGGGCGAGGAGATGGAATCGGAAGCCGAGGACTGGGTGCCGCTGCCCGAGGGTATGCGGCCGTCGCCGGACCTGTTCGTAGCCCACGTCACCGGGCGCAGCATGGAGCCGCGCATCCCCGACGGCAGCCTGAATCTTTTCCGGCTCCACCCGGCCGGGTCGCGCCAGGGCAAGATCCTGCTGATTCAGCGCTTCGGCATTACCGACGAGAGCGCGCGCTACACCATCAAGCGCTACACCAGCCGGAAGGTCGCCACCGGCGAAGACCAGTGGCGGCATGAGCAGATCCGCCTGGAGCCCCTGAACCCGGAGTTCGAGCCCTGGGACGTGGAGCCGGAAGATTTCGCCGTGGTTGCCGAATGGCTCCGCGTGATCGAGTGAAGCGCTCCGGGCCGGGGCGGCTGCTGGTAGAGTGGTTCCGGCAAGGGCACCGCGACCTTCCCTGGCGAACCACCCGCGACCCGTACCGCATTCTGGTTTCCGAGATCATGCTGCAGCAGACCCGGGCGCAGACGGTGATCCCCTATTACGAACGCTTCCTGGAGCAATTCCCTTCGGCTGGGGCGCTGGCGGACGCGCCGGAACAGGCGGTGCTCGCGGCGTGGAGCGGCCTCGGCTACTATTCGCGGGCCCGAAACCTGCAACAGTCGGCCCGGCTGATGGTGGCGGCGGGCCGTTTTCCCCATGAGTTCGAATCGATCCGCGCGCTGCCCGGAGTGGGCGACTACACCGCCGCGGCCGTGGCCAGCATCGCCTTCGGCCTGCCCTACGCCGTGCTCGACGGCAACGTCCTTCGGGTGGTGGCGCGGGTGACGGACGATGCCGCGGACATCGGATCCGCCCGTACCCGCACGCGCTTCCGCGAAGTGGCGCAGTCGTGGCTGGATCCGGACGGCCCCGGGCCGGTTCAACCAGGCGCTGATGGAGCTTGGGGCGACGGTGTGCCTGCCGCGCAACCCGCTCTGCCTCGTCTGTCCGCTGCGGCCCGCGTGCGCGGCCGCGGAACGAGGCGTTCAGAACGAACTGCCCGTGAAACTACGGCGAACCGAGCCGGTGCGCATCGATTCTGTCCTGCTGGTGATGCGCAACCGCGGCCGCGTGCTGCTCCGGCAACGCCCGGCGGATGCACGCCGCATGCCGGGCTTCTGGGACCTGCCCTCGCCCGCCGACATGCCCTCCGCCCGGCCTGGGGCGCGGCTCGGCGAGTTTCGCCACACGATCACGCACCATCAGTATCGATACACAATTTTCGCCGCCACCGGCGGAGGCGCGAATCCGGAGTTCAGCTGGTTCCGTCCACCGGAACTGACGAAGCTGCCGCTCAGCACTACGGCCCGAAAAGCCCTGCGCATCGCCGGGATTCCCTCCAGCTAGCAGCAATCCAGTTTCGTCCGGTTACGGATGCCTTAAGCGCCGGGCAAGCCTGCACCGTCGTGCAGCCCTCAGGTTGGCGGTCGCCGGGGCGTGAGAGTTAGGCATGCCGGAACTGTAAGGGGTTCGTGATGTTTTCGTAAAAGCTGCCGCCGCGCGGAATACGCGGGCCGGGCGCGCGCTACACTGCGAGCGACGGGGTTCAATCGGAAGGGACTTCTTGATGACCGACAGAGGGATCGGAATTGCGAAAATCGTGGTTGTGGCGGCGGCCGTTCCGCTGCTGTTGTGGGCCTCGGCCAGCGGGCCGGATCCAGGGTATACGGGAGTGCCCGGTGAACACGCCGGACAGACGTGCGCGAACTCGGCCTGTCACGGAGGCACGGCCAATTCGTTCGGCGGTAGCGTGAAGGTCGCATTTCCGAACGGTCTCACGTACGTTCCGGGCGTCAAGCAGCGGCTGGTTGTCACCATCGCCGATCCGTCGAGCACCCCGCGCCTCTGGGGTTACCAGATGACCGCCAGGACGGCCTCGGATTCCGGCACGGTCGCGGGCGTCCTCGCTGCACCGGACCGGTTCAGCCTGGTGCTCTGTTCCATCGCCAGCAATTTCAATCTGCAGAGCCTGCTTGCGACCGGCGGCGCCTGCCCGGTCAGCCGCCCCTTGCAGTACGTCGAACATAGCCTGGAAGGCGCGACCCGGTTCGCCACCGGCGGGATGGATTACCAGGTGGACTGGACGCCCCCGGCCACCAACGTGGGGGACATCGTGATCTACGTTGCCGGAAATTCAGCCAATGCAAACGGTCAGGCAGATCCCGGCGACCACATCTATACGGCCAAATACACCCTCACGCCTGCGACGTCCGGGCCGGTTCCCGCACTCACCGCCGTCGAGAACGGGGCCAGTTTCGCTCCCGGCCTGGTGCCGAATGCGTTCGTGCAGATCAAGGGCTCGAACCTGGCAAACACGATCAACGTCTGGGACAACGCTATCGTGAACGGAAAGCTGCCCACCACGCTCGACAACGTCAGCGTCACCATCGGCGGCAAGCCGGCGTACATGTATTTCGTGAGTCCGGATCAGATCAACGTGCTGACTCCGCCGGACATCGGCAGCGGACCGATGGAGGTAGCAGTCACCAACTCAGGGTCGGTGAGCTCCGCCTTCACGGCCAACAGCAACAGCGTGGACCCGGCGTTCTTCCTGTGGGATGGCAAGTATGCCGTGGCTACCGACAATGCCACGGGGCGCTTCGCGGTGAAGAGTTCCGTATTTCCAACCTTGAATGCGGCGCCCGCTAAACCCGGCGACGTCGTGGTGCTATGGGGAACCGGCTTCGGGCCGACTGATCCCACGGCACCGGCAGGCACACAGGTCCCCAGCGGCACGTTGTATAACACGGCGACGGTCACCGTGTCGATCGGCGGAATACCGGCGACCGTGTTCTATTCGATTCTGGCGCCGGGCTTCGCCGGACTGTACCAGGTCGGTATCCAGGTCCCCGACAACGCGCCGGACGGTGATCTGCCCGTAGTGGCTACCGTTAACGGCGCGTCATCGCCTGTCACCACGCTCCTCACTGTGCAACGCTAACGAGGCTTCGCCTCCATATTCGAGGGATGGCTGCGGCTGCTTCTAGCGGGTGAACAGCACGACCCGCGCGCGGTGTCCTTTCCGCAATTTCTCATCGCAGGTATAGAGGGTGGAGTTGGTTGCTTCCGCCAATGCGATGTAGGCGGCGTCGTAGGCTGTAAAATTGTGGCGCAGTTCCCAGACACGGTCAAGCAATGGTATGTGCGAATAGCGCTCCGCCGGCAGCGCCGCCAGCTCCGCTAGGAATTGCGCGCTGCGGTGACCGTCGATGTGCCGGCCCGCGGCCAGCCGTCGAATTGCGCTCACTGCCTCGACGTCGAGCAGATGGGGAACCGCGAATGATTCGTCGCGCCCGGCGAGCTCGGTTCGAATAGTATCGGCGAGGGCGCCGCCGGCAAGAAGTTCGACGACCACGGAGGCATCGAGAACGATCATCGTTCGTCTCGCAGCTCCCGGATTACCTTTGCGGCGCTTCTCCTGGCCGCGATCGGCCTCGCCTGCCCCGTACGTTCCAGCCATTCCTGCATGGTGGGACGCTCCGCGGCCCGTTCCAATTCCCGTTTGATGAAGTCGGAAAGGCTCATGCCCACACGCGAGGCGCGTGCCTTCAGCGTGCGATGTACGTGTTCGGGCACATCCCTCACCTGAATCGTCTTCGACATGTGGAAAGCGTATAGACATGTGCTCCACATGTCAAACAGAGCCCCGCGCAAAAAAGGAGGCGGGCCGAAGCCCGCCTCCTTCTATCCGATCGCTGGTCCGGGTCAGAAGTTGAGACGAAGTACAAATTCCAGCACGCGGGAACCGGGGTCGGCGCTGCCCGAGAAATCGCGGAAGGCCGACGTGGTCTGCCCGAACGTGGCGGCTCGCTGGGAGTACTGTTGGCAAGAAGTTGAAGTTGGTCAGGTTCAGGGCGTTCAGCGCCTGGAGACGGAACTCCATGTTGACGTTTTCGCGAATTGTGGTCTTCTTCAAAACACCAATGTCCAAGCGGTACTGCCAGGGTGCGCAGTTAACACGGTAGCCGAAGCTGTCGTTGACCACTGCGGTCCGATGTAGGGAGCATTTGGATCGAGGTTGGCACGCGTCTTGCCGTTTACCTCAAAGGCGGCGTTGGTATTTGCGATGAGCGAGTCCGGCAGGAAGTACACCAGACCGTTACCGTCCGAACCCGTCGTTTTCCGGATCTGCACCATATTCTGGAGCTGGCTCCCGGTCATGTTATACAGAACGACGCCGGGTTCGATGTTGTTCATGCCCTGACGTCCGCTGGTGAGCTGAATGGGGCGCCCGACTGCACGCGACTATGCCGGAAATCTGCCAGCCTTCAGAAATTGCGGCCGGACGCGGATTTCCGCTGGCTGCAAATCGCTTTCCGGGACCGATCGGAAGTTCGTAAATCGCGTTCAGCTTGTAGGCCTGGCGGATATCGTAGATCGGCATCGGTCGCGATCCAACCGGAGATTGCGGAAGCTGCTGGGGCGCTGTAATCGCCAAGGTCCTGGCTGGCGCCGTTCATGATCGAGTGGCTCCACACGTAGCTGCCCTGTGCCGTGAATCCCGGAGCTGAAACCGGCGCCGCACTTCCACCTGGAGGGCGTTATACATGGAGCTGCCCATGTTGGTGATGATGTAGCTGTTGCTGCCGGCCACATCGGGGTTGACGACGAAGAATTTCTTCGGGTATCCGGCGGCGGTGAGCCGTGCCATGCGCGTGACGTTGCCCGAGATGTTGCTGGCAACGTTGCCGGGCCGGTTCTGGCGGATGTACTGGGCGAAGGTGGTGTCGCTGGTCGTGGCCAGCGCGGTCTGGATGATCGGGATGGCCTGCTGCCCGGGCAGTCCCTGGTTGCCGAAATTCACGCTGCTCGCGTTGGCGGCCTGGGCGATCGCCAGGTTGTTGCGCGCGATATCGAACTCCTTCAGAAATCCATTTTCAAAGACGTTGATTTCGTTGATCGCCACCTGCCTCCACAACTTCACGCCGTGGTTGCCCTGGTAGCGCACTTCCATCACGGTGTCTTTGGTCAGTTCGCGCTGCAATCCGAAATTCCAGCTTTGCACGTAGCCGAGCTTGAGGCTTGGGTCGAACGCATTCAGGCTGTTGGTGATGGCCGGAGAGAATGGGTAGTTCGGTTCGCTCGCGACCGGCCGGGTGGGAAGCGTCGGGTCGCGGAACAGCACGCTGCCCGGTTTTCCGAAATACTCCGGATAACTGGTGCCGTTTACCGTGGCGCTCAGGTTGACGCCCTGGTTCGAGCCGTAGATGCTCTGGAACACGTAGGTGCCTTCGCGAACCGACGCGATGGCATAGCCCGCGCGAAAAACGCTCTTGCCTTTTTCGGTGCCGAAGATCTTGCCGAGCGGACCGCTCAAGGCAGGCATCTGGTAAGCCAGGCTGACGGAGGGACTCCACTGATTCGGAATTTCGTAAGGCTGAGTGATCTTCTCGTACACCGGCGGCTGGCCCGTCAGCGTGCCCGGCATGAACATGTTGTTCACGCCGGAAACGCCCCAGGCCGACTGCCAGCTCACGCTCGAATACACGCCGTTCAGATTCTCGAACGGCCGCTGCTGTTCGAAACGAAGGCCGAGGTTCACGGTCAGGCTCGGGGTAACTCTCCAGGAGTCCTGGAAGAAGGCGCCCCATTCGCGCTGCCGGTTGCGCTCGGTCTGCGGAACGTTGGCATACTTCTTGGTGTTCTCGTCGAGCACCATCGACCGGGTGATGGAAACCACGCGTCCGGTGAGCAGCGCATACAGCGAGCGCGCGTTGCTCAGATCGGTGCTGGAGGCGTTCGGGAAGTTGCCGGTGGAGCCGCCCGTGAAGATGCCGGTGGAGCCGGTGTTGATGGGATCGCCCGATGCGATTCCGCTGAAGGAGATGGTGGGGATCACGCTGGAGCCGACCGACTGGTACCAGAAGTTGACCTGCGTGAAGTCGCCGCCGAAGGAGAACAGGTGCTTGCCCTTCACCCAGGAGACGGTGTCGTGCAGTTCCTTCACCGGAGAGGTACGGCGCGAAGAGCCGGAGACCGACGCAACGCCGGTCACATAGCCGAAGCTGCTGCCGGGCGAATAGCCGCGCCAGGTGGAGAACAGCGCCGGGGAGGAGATCTGGTCGCGGAACATGGTGATGGACCGGTTCATGCCCGTGCGGAATTCATTGGTGATCATCGGGGTGATGGTGCTGCGCAGGGAGACCACGCCCGAATAGCGGTTACCGCGCTGCCCGGCGACGAGATCGTCCGCGCCCAGGACCGTTCCGGTTCCGGGATAAATCGGCACCACGGAGTTGGTGATGTCGGGGGTGGAGTCCACTTTGTAGTACGTGTAGGTGACGGAGAGCTGGTTGCCGGGCGTGATGATGTAGTCGAGCTTGGTGGTGGAGTAATTGTTCTTGCTCATGCCGGCCGGCTGGAAAACCAGGTCGTTGCGGTTGTAATCGTTGCTCGAAGGCACGCGCGACTTGAGGATGCCATTGCCGGTGAGCGAGTTGATCTTGGTCAGGGTGGATTGCAGAATCGGGTCGGGGGTTGAGACGTTGCCGGTGGCGGCGGCGACCTTATAAACGTTGACCGTCTGCAACTGGCCCTTGCTATCTACATAGCGGAAGTCGCCGTTCAATGCTTCGGGCGTGAGAACGGTGCGGGTGGCCGAGGTGGTTGCCGGATAACGGTAGACTTCGAAATTCGTGAAGAACAGGAGCTTGTTCTTGATGATGGGTCCGCCGATACGGGCGCCGCCCTGGTTGAGGATGACGCGATCGCGCGGGAGTCCGTCGATGTTGTTGAAGTAATAGTTCGCGTTCAGGGCGGTGTTGCGGTGCTGCCAGAAGGCGCCGCCATGATAGCTGTTGCTGCCGCTCTTAGTGATGAACTTGACCTGAGCCGCGCCCTGCGCCAGGCTGTCTGCGCCGGCGGCGGCGGTGGTCAGGGTCACCTCTTCCATGGAATCGCTGCGCGGCGGGATGAGGGTGAAGAATCCGTCTCCGCTCTTATAGTAGTTGTCCTGGGTATTGATGCCGTCGATGGTGATGTTGATCGCCGAGGCGGGCAGTCCGTTAATGAAGGTGTTGCGCGCCGTGCCCGCGGTTTGGGTTCCGGGCTGGGTTACCAGCAGGTCCAGAGCGCTGCGGGTGGAGAATGGCAGTTCGAAAATCTGCCGCCCTTGCAGGGTGGTGTTCACCGTTGCGTTGGTGGCCTGCACCAGTTCCGCGCCGGCGGTGATTTCCACGGTTTCGGTCACCTGCCCGATCTCGAGCTTGCTGTTGACCGTCGCCGGAACGCCGGCGTCCATTTTGACGCCTTCGATCGAAACGGTGCGGAAGCCGGCGGACGCCACTCTCACGCGGTAGGTGCCCGATCCCATGGCGGGAAGGATCCAGTGGCCGCGTTCATCGGTGGTAACAGGGAACGTCTGGCCGTTTGCACTGTTGACGACGGTTACCTCCGCCCCCACCACCGCAGCGCCCGTCGGATCGGTTACGTTTCCGTCCATGGGAGCCGTTGTGGTGACCTGGGCGACCGCTAAGACAGCGCTCAAGAGAACAGCAAGCAGCAGGGTGAAGACCGATTTCATTCTTTTACCTCTTTACGTCTTTTGCAGAGTGAGCGGATACACTAGCTGGTGGTGCTTAGCTAAGTGACTGGATGGGCAAGCAACTCCAACGCACTACCCGAATACGACGGGCAAGATCCGCGAGACTTTGGTGCAGTATGACACAGACTACTGCCTATTTTCAAGAAAAACGGTCTTAATACCCTAGAAACTGAAGTTAACAAGTGTGGTAGTAGTCTACGGTCTGGCGTGGCGAGAAGGTGCCTCATCAGCGGAACACGCCGGTTTTATGGGAAATGGCGGGCGGCGATGCGGCTCTCCTCGATAGGACCGATTCAAGAAATCGATTCGGCCTTAGCCGGCGAGGGCGGCCAACACGCGCGTGGCAACTTCCTTTCCTCGCTCTCCGACCTCTCCCACGGGGCCGACGCAGGAGGGGCATCCGGACTCGCAGGCGCAGGCGGCCAGAAGTTCCGCGGCGTGCCGGAGCAGGCGCGGCGTGAGGCGGTACAACGGGCCGCTCTGGCCGATGCCGCCGGGGTAGGCATCGTAGAGGTATAGGTTCGGTTCGAAAGCAGCCAGGCCGCCGGCGATCTCTTCGCTCAGGGCCACGCCCAGGTCGCGCGGGTCGCACATGAGCAGCAGCGCGGCCACCGTGCGCAGCGCATTGCCCAGGCCCACGATGCCGCTCTGTTTTTCAGTCGGGGTGAAATCGGTGAAGCCGGCGAGGAAGGCGGCGGGGAAGTGCAGCCAGAATGCGGTGGTGTGCATTTCCTGTTCCGGCATGGAGAGCTTGCCGGCGCCTACGTTCTCCATGGTGTAGAACTTGATCTTCTTGAAGCCGACGATCTGGCGGTTCACGCGGACGTCGCCCCAGACCCGGCGCGCGCCGCCGAGCGCCTCGCCTTCGAACTCCTCGAGCGCCTTCACCTGGGTGTAGTCGATGGCGTCGGTGTAATAGTTGCAATCCACGCGGGTGACGTAGGCTTTGCGCTGCTCGTAATCGAAGCGGTCCACGTGATATTGCGTGCGCTCGTGGAGGTAAATGGCCTTTTCGTGCAGGCTGGTGAGGGCGGCCGTGAAGGCGACGTCGGCCACCACCTTCGGCTCGCCCGTGCAGTCCACCACCACGAAATTGTCGCTCGAGACCGACCGCAGGCTGGTCGAGTCGGCGGGGTAGCTGTCCGAGGTCCAGTGCCACGCGCCGGCGGAATGGTGCAGGAAGCCGGTCTCCTCGAGGAACCGGCACAAGTCGCCGGTCGCATGGACGCCGAATTTCTCGCCGTCGCGCAAGGGAAGCTCGAAGGCGGCGCACTTCAGGTGGGCCAAGAGGATCTCCACGTTTTCCGGATTGATATAGGCGTGTTCCGGCGAACGGCCGAAGAAGTAATCGGGGTGCTCGACCACGTACTGATCGAGGGGCGCGCTGGAAGCCACCATGACGGCGGCGGACGGAGTCTGGCGCCGTCCCGCGCGTCCGGCGCGCTGCCAGCTGGAGGCGATGGTCCCCGGGTATCCGGCCATCACCACGGCATCGAGCGAGCCGATATCGATGCCGAGTTCGAGGGCGTTGGTGGCGACGACGGCGCGGATCTCGCCATTGCGCAACTGCCGCTCGATTTCACGGCGCTCGCGCGGCAGGTAGCCGCCGCGATAGCCGCGCACGGTCTCGCTCGGAATGGGACCTTTGTCGCAGGCATCCTTGAGATAGGTGACCAACACCTCGGTGGCCAGCCGGTTGTTCGCAAACACCAGGGTTTGCAGGTTGCTTTCGATGAACCGCAGGGCCATGCGGCGGGTTTCCGCAATGTAGCTGCGGCGGATGCCGAGCTGCCGGTTGACCACCGGCGGGTTGTAGAAGACGAAGAATTTTTCCCCTCGGGGCGCGCCGTTCCGTTCCACCAGTTCGAACTTGCGGCCGGTGAGCGCCTCGGCCAGTTCGCGGGGATTGGCGATGGTGGCGGAGCAGCAGATGAACCTCGGGTTCGAACCGTAGAATTCGACGATGCGGGCCAGGCGCCGGAGCAGGTTGGCCAGGTGGCTGCCATAAACTCCGCGGTAATAGTGCAGCTCGTCGATGACGATGTAGCGGAGATTTTCGAAGTATTTGGCCCAACGCGTATGATGCGGCAGAATCCCGGAGTGCAGCATGTCGGGATTCGTGAGGACCACGTTGGCCTTCTGGCGGATGGCCTTGCGGGCGTCCTGCGGGGTGTCTCCATCGTAGGTGAAGGCGCGGATATCCGAACCCATCTCTTCCACGGCGGCATGGAATTCGTGCAGTTGATCCTCGGCCAGGGCCTTGGTGGGGAACAGGTACATGGCGCGGGCGCCCGGGTCGCCCAACAGCAGGTTGAGCACGGGGAGGTTGTAGCAGAGGGTTTTGCCGCTGGCGGTGGGAGTTACCACCACCACGTCGCGGCCGGCCTCCAGGTGGTTGAAGCACTCCGCCTGGTGGGAGTAGAGCTGCGCGATGCCGCGCCGTTCGAGGGCTGCCGCCAGCCGCCCTTCCACGGCTCCCGGGATGTCGGCAAACAATCCTTCCGAGGCGGGCTGGTGATGGATCGCGCGGACCGGCGAATCGGTATCCGCGCTGGCCGCCCGCAGGTAGGAAACCACCGATTCCAGGCTGCCCTTTTGGGTGAGGGAGAGCTCCTGCGAAAACTCAGGAAAACCGGGAGATCGATCCATAACGCCTTCGCCTTTTCTTTGCTAGCTTAGAACGAAAGCGGCAGGAAAAACAACAGCAGGGCTAGCGGGCGACCGCAACCGGCTTGGCCGCTTCCAGTTCGCGCACAAACTCGTACCGCTCGAGGGTGGCGGCAATGGTATAGGCGGAGCGCGCGGGATCGCCGGCCGGGTGCGTGCACTCGGAACGAAGAACCTTGCCCATGCAGCGGATGTTGATCGCCTGGGAACCCTCGTGGTTCAGTGTGATCACATATTCGATGGGATCACCCAGATAGGGTTCCGTACCAGCAATAAATAGTACCCCGCTAGAGCTGATATTCCGGGTTTTCCCGGGGAGCTTGATCCGTTCAGTCCCCGCCCGTACCACGGAAAGCGGTAACTCTAGCTGGAAGCGCTTAGTTCTACGTTGTTCCATCGATGACGTCTCGATCTTACGTCGTAGTCCATACCCGGGTCAATGGAACAATTGGCAATGGTCATATGTGCAGTTCTAGGACTTTTGGTTTCTGGTACGGGAAGGTTGCCAGCTCAGCCGCCCTGCTTTTCGCTGTCGAGCATGGCCATCTGGTGGGAGTCGTAGCGGGTTCCGGCTACAGTGGAGCGCGCACCGATCAGGGGGACGATGTCCTCACCCTTGGCAAGCACCCAGGCAATCGCCACCTGCACCGGGGTCGCCCCGAGGTCGTGCGCCACCTGCGCGAGCGCATCCACGATGCCGCGGTTCTGCTCCAGGTTTCTGGCCGAAAAGCGCGGCAGGCCGGCGCGAAAATCGCCCTTCGCGCCGGGCGCCCTCCCGCTGAGCAGGCCCCGCGAGAGCACCCCGTAGGCGGTCACGGCTATCCCCAATTCCCGCGTGGCGGGCAGGATCTCCGCCTCGATCCCGCGGCTGATCAGCGAATACTCGATCTGGAGGTCGGTGATGGGGTGGGCCATGGCCGCGCGCCGGATGGTGGCCGCACCCGCTTCGGACAACCCGGCATAGCGCAGGTAGCCGCCGCGGATCAGGTCCGCGATGGCTCCGATCGTGTCCTCGATGGGCACGCGCGGATCGACGCGCGCCAGGCGGTACACGTCGACATGGTCCGTGCGCAGGCGCTGCAAGGAGTAGGACGCGAAATTCCGGACGGCTTCGGGACGCCCGTCCACGCCGAGGAACGCGCCGGAGGGAGCGCGCAGAGCGCCGAATTTAACCGAGAGCAGCACGCGGTCGCGACGGTGCTCGAGCGCCTTGGCGAGCAGCATCTCGTTGTGTCCCATGCCGTAGAAATCACCGGTATCGAGCAGGGTGATGCCGGCATCCGTGGCTGCATGAATGGCGGCGATGCTTTCGGTCTCGTCGGCAGGTCCGTACACGCCCGACATGCTCATTCAACCGAGCGCCAGGGAGGAAACGTGCGGTCCGGCGCTGCCCAACTTCCTACTGGTCATGCGGCCTCCTATTGAACCGGAACCTTCAACGCGGGCGATGCGGCGCGCACATCCTGCGACCCCGCGGGGGTGCCTTCCGGCACCTGGAGATGATGCCGGCATCCATGGCTGCATGAATGGCGGCGATGCTTTCGGCCTCGTCGGCAGGTCCGTACACGCCCGACATGCTCATGCAACCGAGCGCCAGGGAGGAAACGTGCGGTCCGGCGCTGCCCAACTTCCGACTCGTCATGCGGCCTCCTATTGAAACGGAACCTTCAACGCGGGCGATGCGGCGCCCTCGACAATTACGCGCACATCCTGCGACCCCGCGGGGGTCCCTTCCGGTACCTGGAAATCGACTTGAAAGACGCCGACCAGGCCGGGCGCGAGGCCGGCAAACGGGACCGGCGCCTCGACGCCTCCGACGGTCACACGGACCTGCGACACGGAGGCCGACGGTGGCGAAAGCGGCGAGGCCGCGCCGGTGGGCGGCGGATTCTGCACACGGCCCAGCCCGGCAGCGTACACGAAAGCGTACTCGCCGGGAACGAGCGGCCGCGCCGCCGTCGCCAGTGAGTAGTCGGCGTTGTGCACCGCGATGGCGTTGCCGGCGCCGTCGCTGAAAACGGCCGGCTGGATTTCGAGCACCGGCACGGTCACGGCCGCGCCTGCCGCGTTGCCGCGGGCCACGACTACGGAGGCAGTGGCACTGCCCGCCGTCTCAAACGGCACCTGGAAATTCACCTGCTCGACGCCATTCACGCTGGCGATACCGTGGATGGGAGCGGCCACGCCGTTCACGGTCACCGAGACGCCCTCGAGCGCCGTAGCGATCGGGATGGAAGTGGCCAGCGCGATTCCGGGGTCGTCCTTGATGCCGGCGGCAAAGACGGTGGCGAGGGACCCGGGCGACACTCCCGGAGCGAAACTGGCCGCATTCACCACGGCGTCCGCGCCATACCGCGGGGCGAGGCTGCCTTCGATGCGGTGGATGGTGCCGTTGCCCGCGTTTGCAACGTACAGTTCGCCGGCATCGTCTTCGCCGAATGTGGAGATGTTGAAGCCGGAGCCGAGCAGCAGCCGGCTGGTCCACTGGCCGCCATGCCGTTCAATTCCCCAGATGCGCCCGCTGCAATAGTCGCCGTAAAGATAGATGCCGCGCAACCCGGGCCAGGCGGATCCGCGATAAACGAAGCCGCCGGTCACCGAGCAGCCGAGGGAGTGCGGATACTCGGCCACGGGCGCGGTGAACGACTGAAGGTTGCAGCCGGCGGTGTAGCAATGCATGCCCTCGGCCTGGTTCCAGCCGTAGTTCTCGCCCCCGCGGCTGGAGGCGGGCTGGAAGTCCACTTCTTCGTAGGCGCCCTGGCCGACGTCGCCGATCCAGAGGTCGCCCGTGGCCCGGTCGAAGGAGAAGCGCCACGGGTTGCGCAGGCCCATGGCCCAGATTTCTCCGCGCGCGCTGGAGAGAGCGATGAACGGATTGTCGGGCGGGATATTCACGGTCCCCGGCTGCGATTCCACGTCGAGGCGCAGGAGTTTGCCCAGCAGGGAGAGGCGGTTCTGCGCGTTGCGCTGCGGGTCGCCCGCCGAGCCGCCGTCGCCCATTCCGATGTAAAGGTAGCCGTCGGGCCCGAAGCGGACCTGCCCACCGTTGTGGTTGGAAAAGGGCTGGGCGATCTTGAGCAGCACGGTTTCGCTGGATGCATCGGCAACGTCGGGGTTGGAGCCGACGCGGTAGAGGGCGATGGTGGTGTTGCCGCTCAAATCCGTGTAGTCGACGTAGAAGCGCTGTTTGGCGGCGAAGTCGGGAGGGAAGGCGAGGCCGAGCAGGCCGCGCTCGCCGTCGGCGCGGGTCTTCGCGGTGATATCGAGGAACGGCTGCGAGGCCACCGTGCCGTCGCGCAGAATCTTGACGAGCCCGTTCTGCTGGACCAGGAAGAGGCGGCCCGAGCCATCGTGCGCGGACTCGATGGCGGTGGGGTTGGAGATTCCCGAAGCCACCTGGGTGAGCCGGATTTCCTGGCCCGCCGCCCCCATGACGAAGCCCATCCCGGCGAGCAGCAGCCACTTCATCCCTTCACTCTAACGTGGCAAGCCGGCGCCGGACCCGGTGCGGGACCGCGGCAATGCCTGGAACCTCACAATGAGGCGGCACGAGGTAGGGTGAGGGATCGGGGGGCGACGCTACTTCTTGCGCTTGGGGGTGGATTTGGCGGCGGGCCGGGAGGTCGACCCGCACTTGTAGCCGAGGGTGGTCAGTTGGGAGCATGCCTGAGGCGCCAGGTTGTGGGTGGGGAAGCGCTTCATCAGCTCCTGAAATTCCCGGGCCCCGTCGGTGCGGCGGCCCAGCTTGGTCAGGGCCGTGCCCTTGCCGTACAAGGCGTCGGCGGTTTTGTTGTTATCGGGGTACTTTTCGAGCACCAGGTCGTATTCCTGGACGGCGGCGTCGTAATCGCCCTGCGAGGCGTGAATCCAGGCGATGTAATACTGCGCGTTGGGGGCGAGTTCGGTGTTGCCGTACCACTTCAGATAGTCGGTGAACTCCTGCACGGCGAGGTCTAGTTTGCCGGCCGTGCGGTCCCGCGAAGCGTTGTTATAAAGGTCCGTGGCGGGCATGGGGGGCGCTTCGGAGGACATGCCTCCAGCCGAGGCGGAGGGATCCCCGGTAGGCGGCGGAGGCGGCGGGGCCTGCAAGACCTTGACGCCGTTGTTCAGGTCCACGAGTTGCGCCTGCATTTTCGAAATCAGGCCGGTCAGGTCCGCGACCGCCTGTTGCAGGGTGCGCATTTCGCCCGAAACCTGGTCCATGCGGGAGCTGAGGCCAACCACGGGGGCGACGACTTTGGATTCCTGATCGCGGAGGTTCTGCGAGAACCCGCTCTGGATGACGGCCACGGCCTTATTGGCGTCGTTCGCGGCATTGAGCGACTGCTGAACGAGCACGCGGATTTCGGCAAGCTGACGATCCTGCGATTGCTGGAGCTGTTTCAACTGGTCTTGCAACTGCGCCACGTCGCGCTGCAATTCCTGGATTTCTTTGCTGGCTCCGGACGATTGGGTGGGGACGAACGCGATCAGGGCCGCCGCCACCGCAACACACACCATTACCCGTCGGAACATATGCAGTTCTCCTTATGAGGGAGGGCCGGAGAGCGCGTCCGGCCCCCAACGGTCTATCTTTTGATACTTTATTGACCGGCCGAAAAATGTACGCGCCGATTCTGCTGGTAGCAGGATTCGGTGGCTTCCGTGCACTGCGGCCGTTCCTTGCCGTAGCTGATGGTTCTGAGATGGTCCGCGGGGACTCCCAGTTGCACCAGCATTTCCTTGGCGGAGCTGGCGCGCCGGTCGCCCAGGCCGATGTTGTAATCCGCCGAACCGCGCTCATCGCAATGGCCCTCTACCATTATGGTAGCGTTCGGGAAATCGCCGAGGATAGACTTGATGGCGGCGGCATCGCGGGTAATTGTGTCGCGGGCCTCACTTCGGATGTCGCTCTTGTCGTAATCGAAGAAGACATCCTGCACCTCGTTAGTGATGCGCTGGTCCAGGGGGACGGTCGGTTTGGGCGCGGGCGGTGGAGGAGGCGGCGGCGGCGCCGTCACGGTGATGGTGGTGGAAGCGGTGGTGGTGCCTCCGGGACCCGTGGCAGTCAGGGTATAGGTGGTGGAGTCGCTCGGAAACACCCGGCGATTCCCGGTGTTCTGGACCGGTCCGATGGTCTGATCGATCGCAATGCTGGTGCTTTCGCCGGTCACTTCCCAACGAAGGGTAGAAGACTGGCCGCGCTGAATGGTGGTCGGCTCAGCGGTGAACTGGGCGACCGCGGGCGCAACCGGTTTGGGCGGTGCCGGGGCCGGCGCGGGAGCCGGCGGCGGGGGCGGCGGCGGCGGCGGAGCCTTCTTTTTGCAGCCCGCCACGAAAAGCGACAGCATCAACACCATCAATGTGACCGTGATCTTCTGTTTACTCAGCATGAACCACTCTCCTGATCCGAAAAATCAATTTCCCCAAGCGGGCCGCTCGTTGCTTCCGAGACTGGTCAGCGGTTGCACCTGGGTTCCGTTTGCCAACATCGTGTAGATCTGCGATCGACCACCCCTAGTCGATGCGAACACGATGTGCCGCCCATCGGGGGCCCAACTCGGGTTTTCGTTTCTTCCTTCGCCATGGGTGAGTTGCGTGTAGCTTCGCGAGGCCACATCCATGACGAAGACATTCCAGGCACCGGCGGAAAATCCACGCGTCCACGAAAATGCGATGTACTGACCGCTCGGGTGCCATGAAGGGTTGCCTGCTTCGCCCGTTCCGTCGGTCAGGCGATTCATATCCCCTCCGTCCATATTCATCTTGTAGATCTGCTGCGCCCCGGAACGGCCGGAAGTAAACACGAGCTCGCTGCCGGTCTTCGGGTTGACTTTCGGTTCCGTGTCGATGGAAGCCATGGACGTCAGGTTTCGAAAGCCGGACCCGTCTAAACTTGCGATGAAGATCCGGCAGCAGCGGTCGTTTGGCGCCGAAGAAGAGTAAACGATCTGTTTGCCATCCGGGGTGAACGAGGGCGAAGAATTGACCGACGCCCGTTGATTATAGAACCGTAAATCCCGGACCGGATCCACCGAAAACACAAATATACCAGGATTGCCGCGATAGTAGCTAGTAAATGCGATTTTGGTACCATCGGGGCCTACGGCCGGCTGAATGGAATCCGAGTTAAATCGAGTGATTTGACGCTGATTGCCGCCATCGGGGTCCATGACCCAGATCTCTTTGTGTCCGGTTCGATTGGAGACAAAATAAATGTGAGTTCCAAACAGAGTTTGGCCCCCGAATAGCGCCAGAATGTCGGCGGCGAACTCGTGCGCCACCTTGCGGGCGCCGGCCTCGTCCACGCTGGCGAGATACCGTTTTCCGAGCACCTGCGCGTTCGCGGGGGAGTCCCGGCGCAGATCGAAGAGCCAGCCCTGGAGCACCAGCACGCCGTTGGTGACGGCGGTATATCCGAAGGCGAGATAGTTGGCCGAGGCGGGTGGGCCGGACCAGTCCGTCATCCATTTTCCGCCGCCGGTCGGGGGCGCGGTGATCTGGCCTTTGCGGCCGCGGGGTGTCTGGACCACGGGCGGCGGTTCGACGAAATCGGAGGGCTGCTGCGGGATGGCGAGCGGGTACATGCTCTTCGAGACCATGCGGAACAGCCCCGCGCCTTCCACATCGGACCAAAGGGTCTGGTTGAAGGCCGCCATGAACGACTGGGCGTCCCCGGCGCCGCGAAAGTCGGGGATGGCCATGGTGGGGCGCTCACCCTTGGTGATGGTGCCGATATCCAGGGTGGGCTGCTGTGCCGTAAGGAGAAAAAGTGCCCCGGCCGGCAGGGCCGCGAGCCAGAGAAGCCTGCTCATAATTTACCGCCTTAATTGGAACTTTAATTCCATTTCCGCCTGGTCCCGGCTAAACCCTCCGGGGAACGGGGGAAACGGTGCTGCATCCAGAACGGCGCGCTGCGCCGAGAAATCGAGCGCCCGGTTGCCGCTCGACTCCACGATCCGGACCGAGCCGGGGGCGAGCGATCCGTCGCGGCGCAGGGTGAAGGACACCGCGACCGGCGGCGCGGTCTGGACGTTGGGAGGGATGTCGGTAGTGTGCCAGTTGTTCGCGACCCGGTCGCGCAGGATGGTGGCGTAGGAGCCGAATTGCGTGCCGAAGGGCGAGTTGTTGCCGACGCCGACTCCGCCTCCGCCGGTGAGGTTGTACATGGGCGAACTCAGGGCCTGGCCCCTCGAGCTGTAGAGCTGGTTGGGCTGGTCCTGCTGCTTCTCCCGGAACTTGTTGGGGGGAGCGGACGGCTGGCGGGCGAGCTGTTTGGGTGAGTTGCGGCTCTTGATGGGGATGGCGTCCGGCTCGGGCGCCCGTTGCTTGGGAACGGCCTTCTGCTTGGGCGGCGGCGTGGGCACGCGCGATTGCGTATCGTTGGCCAGCGGATTGGTGGGACCGGCCGGGCTGGGCAGGGGAATGGATTTCACGGTGTTGACCGTGACCGAACCCAATCCGCCGCCGTTGGGATCGCCCAACTGGATGCGCGCCGGAGGCTTGATCAGGGTGAGGCCGGCGAACAGCGCGACCACTCCGGCATGCAGGACCAGGGAGCCGACCAGGGGGCCGCGCAGCCGCTCGGATTGTTCGAGGATGTCGGCGTGCGGCGTCATGTTACTTGCGGCTCTTGGCGGCGGAATCTTCCGGCTGCGTCACCATGTTCACCTGAAAGCCCGCTTCGCCCAGCGCGGCGGTGACCTGCGCGATGGGTTCCCAGATGGTCTCTTTGTCGGCGCGCACGTAGACGCCCTTGGCATTCCCGAAGCGCTGCTGGATGCTGGCTTTCAGCTCGTCGTAGACGACCATCTTCTCGTTGAGGTAGAGGGTGCCGTCCTTCTGAATGGTGACGACGGGAAATTCCTGCGCGGTGTCCTTGACGGCGCGGACCTTGGGCACGTCCACCTCGATGCCGAATTCCATGACGTGCGCGGTGAGCATGAAGATGATGAGCAGCACGAGCACAACGTCTACGAACGGAGTGACGTTGATTTCGGAAAGATTGGAAGTGTGGCCGCGCCTGCGCGACCCGTAACCGCCGCCGCCGTTGACGAACAGTGCCATTACTGCTCTCCGAAATTGCGCTCGGCCAAATTCAGAAACTCGAGGGCGAAGTCGTCCATGCGCGCCCCGAGTTCGCGAATGGTGTGGCCGAAATAGTTATAGGAGATGGCCGCCGGGATGGCGGCGAAGAGGCCGACGGCGGTGGCGATCAGCGCTTCGGAAATGCCCGGAGCCACGGTGCGGAGGCTGGTGCTGCCCTGCTGGCCGAGGTCCATGAAGGCGCGGATAATGCCGAGCACGGTGCCGAGCAGCCCGATAAACGGCGTTACCGAGGCGGTGGTGGCCAGCCAGTTCATGTTGCGTTCGAGCTTGGCGAGTTCCTCGCTGATGCCGAGCTGAATCGTTCGCTCGAGGGCGGTGCGGTTGGTGAGGCCGCCGCGCGCTTTTACCTGCCGTTCCACCTCTTCGTAGCCGAAATCGAAAACGGCCACCAGCGGCGACGGGCGGAACTGCTCGCTCGCCACCATCACCGCTTCCATGCCGGCCGATTTGCGAAAGGCGCGGAGAAAGCGCGAGTTCGCCTGGTGCGCGCCGCGGAGCGATTGCCACTTGGCGAAGATCACGGTCCAGGAAAAAACGGAAAAACAGATGAGTACAGCCAGCACAACATTACCCGCCGGGCCGTTGTGCTGGACCATCTCCCAGAAGTTCATTTGGAGAAGGAAGGCAAAGGGAGCGTCGAAACTCAATTCGTCTCCTAAGTTCAAATCTAACATACAGACGTTCGCGAGCCTTCAAAAAGACGGGATCCGGCCCGCTATAATCGGCTTCAAATGCTGCTCGATCTGGCTGTCGAGAATTATGCCGTTGTGGAACGTCTCCGCGTGCACTTTTATTCCGGTTTAAATCTGCTTACGGGCGAGACGGGAAGCGGAAAATCGATCCTCGTGGACGCGCTCGGACTGCTGCTGGGCGGGCGGGCCTCGGCGGAGACGGTCCGCACGGGGGCGCCGCGGGCGCGCGTGGCGGGCATCTTCGATGTGCGCGATCACAGCGCCGTGCGGCGGTTGCTGGAACCGGTGGGAATCGAGATCGAAGACGGCGAACTGCTGGTGGAGCGCGAGATTCTCGCGGGCGGAAAGTCGCGTGCATATGTGGGGAGCCGGCCGGTGGCGGTGTCGCTTCTGCGCGAACTGGCGCCGCACCTGGCGGATATTCACGGACAACACGATCAGCAGCTTTTGTTTTCGTGCGATGCGCAGCGCGAGATGCTGGATACGTTTGCGGGGGACGCCGATCTGCTCGCGCTGGTGGCCGGGATCTACGGGAAGTGGCGCGATACGGCGGCCGAATTCGAGCGGCTCGACGCAACCGAGCGGGAGAAATTGCGGCTGCTCGACATGTGGACGTTTCAGCGCAAGGAAATCGAAACCGCGGATCTTCAGCCGGAGGAGGATGCGGCGCTCCAGAACGAACGCAGGGTGCTGCAGAACGTGCAGCGCCTGGAGGAGGCGGCGACCGCGGCCTACGCGGCGCTGTACGACGCGCAGGAATCGGCGCTGTCGCTGACGCGGGGAGCAGCCAGGCGGCTGGAGGAAATCTGCCGTATCGATCCATCGCTCGACGGGCTGCGCGAGCATCTCAAAACGGCCGACCTGAGTTTGCAGGAGGCCGCGTACGGACTCCGCGATTATCTTTCGACACTGGAAGCGAACCCGGGGCGGCAGGAGGAGGTGGAGAGCCGGCTGGCGGCGATCGACCGGCTGAAGCGCAAGTACGGGCAGTCGATCGCGGGCATTCTGGAGTTTCTGACAGAAGTGCGCGGGCAGATCGAGAGCGTGGAGCATGCGGGCGAACGGATGGAGCAGCTTCGCAAGGACCACGCGCGGCTGACGGCGGAATTCGAAAAGGCTGCGGCGGAACTGACCGGGCTGCGGCGGGCGGCGGCGCGGAAACTCGAGACGCGGGTGGAGGCGGAACTGGCGCAACTGGCGATGGAGCGGACGGTGTTCCGCGTGGATATTGCGCCCGCGGCATGGTCGCAGGCGGGCGCGGACCGTGTGCAGTTTCTGGTTTCGCCGAACCTGGGAGAGGAGCCGCGGGCGCTCGAGAAGGTGGCGTCGGGCGGAGAGATTTCGCGCATCGCGCTGGCGGTCAAAACGTGCCTGGCGGGTCCGAAATCGTCGGTGCCGCGGACGCTGGTGTTCGATGAAGTTGACGCGGGAGTGGGGGGCGGAGCCGCGGAAGGGGTGGGGCGGCGGCTGAAGAAGCTGTCGGAGACCAACCAGGTGCTGTGTGTGACGCACCTTCCGCAGATCGCCTCCTTTGCGGATCGTCACTACCGTGTGGAGAAGCTGGAGTCGAACGGGCGCACGGTGGCGGTGATCGAGGAACTGGATGCGGCGGCGCGGACGCGCGAGGTGGGGCGCATGTTGTCGGGGCAGAAGCTGACGCCGGAGGCGCTGCGGAATGCCGAGCAGTTGATCCGGGCGTCGTCGGGGTCGGAAGCCCGCGTCAGAGATGGCGGGTGAAGAGGAATGCCACGGCCGCGATGACGAAGAAAAGGAGGCCGGCCAGGATGGCGCGCTTGCGCGAGGGAGTCAGCCATTCGGGGGCGGCGGCGGGGTCTTCCTGTCCCATGATCGCGTGTACGAGGCGGCGCTGAACGGGGCCGGGGATGTTGCGCATGACGCGGGCGATTTCGCGGCGGCCGCGGCGGTCGGCGATCAGGATGGTGGCGGAATTCGCGCTGTTGGTGGACTTCACCAGCTTTTCGCGGAGCCGGCCGGGGACTTCGTCGACGGAGCGGTAAACGGCGCGCCCGGAACCACAGGCAATCAGGACGGTGGACGTCTGAAAGACGCCGGCCGCGTCGGGGTTCGGCTCCCCGCAGTGGGGGCAGCACTTTTCCTCGCGGGAAAATGGCTTACGGCAGCGGGCACAGTCCATCAGGCTACAACACGCGGAGTCTTGCTTTTTTGACCACCACCGCGATCCTCTCCCACATTATCGAGCACTACCTGAATAAAACCTAGCGCCGCTTTGGAAAGAGCCTTGTCTTTCCGGTAGATCAGGCCGAGGCGGCGAATCATCGGCTCGGGCGCGAGCGCCAGGGCCTTCAGCTTGCCGGAAGCGATCTCTTCCCGGCAATTGGAAACCGCCAGGAAAGTCAACCCCATCCCAGCCATGACAAAGCGCTTCATCATCTCCGTGGAATCGAGTTCCAGCGAGATGCGGACGTCGTCCTCCACGGGTTCGAGCCAGCGGTTGACGCGGGTGCGGGTGCGGCCCTGCTGCGGCAGCACCAGGAAATCGGCGACGACATCCTGCGGGAGGACCGATTCGCGCGCCGCCAGCGGATGGCCCGCGGGCACCAACAGCCGGATCTCGTCCTGATGGACGTTGACCACCTCCACCCGTTTTTCATCCAGGGGGAGCTGGGTGAGGCCGAAGTCCGCGGAATTGTCGAGCACTGCTTCGAGGACGCGGGAGCCGAAGGATCGGTTCACCTGGAGCTGGACGCCGGAGTACTGCCGGCGGTACTCGCTGAACACCTTGGGCAGCACGTAGATGCAGGTGGCCTCGTTGGCGGCGATCACGAGTTCGCCGCGGGGGGTGTTTTCGAGCTCGGCGATGGCGTCCTGGGCGCGGCGGCGGAGATCCAGGATCTGCTCGGCGTATTCAGCGAAAATGCGGCCGGCGGTGGTCAGGGAAATGCGGCTGCCGAAGCGTTCGAACAGTTCGGCGCGCAGTTCCTGCTCCAATTGGCGAACCTGGGCGCTGATGGCGGGCTGCGTGCGAAAACAGGTCTGCGCGGCCTTGGAGAAGCTCTTCAGGCGAACGATTTCCAAAAACGTGTGGAGCTGGTCCAGATCCATATCGGGTGCGCCGGTCTACGAGAGGCCGGATACGCCGTGCATTGGTAGCTATTGTAACAGTGCGGCCGACGCCGGCGCCTCCCGGCACCTGATACCATTTCCGAATGCGCATCCTTCTGGTACTGGCGGGGCTGGGTACGCTGGCGGCGCAGACCGGCCAAAACGTGCTCGTCGTCGTCAACCGCAAAAGCGAGGAATCGCGGCAGATCGGCGAGTATTACCGGGCCCGGCGGGCGGTGCCGGCGGGCAACGTGTGCCGCATCGACGCCACGACGAACGAGGAGATCGGCTTCGCCGAATACCAGCAGCAGATCGAAACACCGGTTAGGAATTGCCTGAAACGAAGTGGGTTAGCGCAAAAGGTGGCGTACATCGTGACCACCCTGGGAGTGCCCCTGAAGGTAGACGGCGGCGGCCGCAACGTGGCGACGGAGAGGGCCAGCGTCGACTCGGAACTGACGCTGCTGTATTCCAGGTTGAAGGGCAAGACCTACGAACGCGCGGGACGCGTCCCGAATCCTTTCTTTCAGCAGCGGGACGCGCCGTTTCAGAACTCGCGCTTCAGCATTTATCTGGTAACCAGGCTGGCCGCCTACGATGTGGCGGGGGTGAAGGCGATGATCGACCGGTCCCTGGCGGCGCGGAATCGCGGCAAGTTCGTGCTGGATTTGAAGTCCGCGGACGATGCGATGGGAAACGACTGGCTGAGGACGGCGTCCATCCTCCTGCCGGCGGAGCGGGTGACGCTGGACGAGACGGCGAAGGCGCTGACGGGGCAGAAGGACGTGATCGGGTTTGCTTCGTGGGGATCCAACGACCCGTCGCGGAAGAAGCGGTTCCCAGGGTTTGCCTGGCTGCCGGGAGCGATCGCGACCGAGTACGTGTCTACCGACGGGCGCACGTTCAAGCGGCCGCCGGACGGTTGGAATATCACCAACTGGTCGGACAGGCTGAACTTCTTCGGGGGGTCGCCCCAGGGGCTAAGCGCGGACCTGGTGCTGGAAGGGGCGACCGGCGTGGCCGGGAACGTGTACGAGCCGTACCTGGACGGCTGCGTCCGGCCGGACTACCTGTTTCCGGCCTACTACAAGGGCCGCAATCTGGCGGAAAGCTTCTACCTGGGGACGGCGTATCTGAGCTGGCAGGGGATCGTGCTGGGGGACCCGCTTTGCGTGCTGCGAAAGTAGCGGCTGAAACCTGAAGAACGGAAAGGGCCGGGAGATTCACTCCCAGCCCCCGTTTGGAGCGGTCGCGCAGACGTTACTGCTGGTTTCCCCCGCGGTTCTGCCCACGGTTCTGCATTCTCTGCATGCGATTTTTCGCTTTCTGGCGCATGTCCGCCAGCTTGGCCAGCTGGTCGGGAGTCAGAATCGCCTTGAATTTGGCTTGCGCTTCGGCCTGGGCGGCCATTACCTGCCCGCGCAACGTCCCCTGCTGCGCCGACAAGTTCTGGATCTGCACGGTGTCGTTGGCCTGCATGGCCGCGCGCAGAGCCTCCCGGTTCTGCCGCAACTGCTCGCGAATGGGCTTGGTGTTTTCGCGCGTTTGATCGAAAATTGCCTTGGCCTGCTGCTTCTGCGAGTCGGTCAGATTCAGGTTCCGCATTACGCCCCGCTGGAGCATGCCGCGCTGCGCGATTCCCGGACGGGCGCCGCGGGGCCCCGGGCGGGCTGCCGGCGTTTGGGCAAGCGCCATGCCGGCGGCTAACACCGCTACAGTAGCGGTTCGAATGAGTCGTTCTGTCATGGGTCTCAATACCTCGCTAGTCATGAGGCCCGCGGTCTCGCGATTTCCGGCCGCGGTGTCGGTTTTTTCACCGGCCTCGATTTGCTAAACCCGTTTGCTTTCGCGATGTTGCGGTCCGTACGCGGATTTACGAACGCTTACAAGACGCTACCGAGTCTTACCTTCATCGACAGCCGGGCATGATACAGTCGAGCCGTGCATATCTTACTGGTGGATGACGACGCCGAACTTTGCTCCCTGCTGGGCGCATTTCTACAGCGTGAGGGATTCACGGTGGAGTGCGAGCACGAAGGAAACCGCGGCCTCGAGCAGGCTTTACGGGAAGGAAACGACCTGGTGGTGCTGGACGTGATGCTGCCGGGCATCGACGGCTTCGAGATCCTGCGGAGGCTGCGGAAGGTGAGCCGGGTGCCGGTGATCATGCTGACGGCGCGCGGGGAGGATGTGGACCGGATTGTCGGGCTCGAGCTGGGGGCCGACGATTATCTTCCAAAGCCCTTCAATCCGAAGGAATTAGCGGCGCGGATGCGGGCCGTGATGCGGCGCTACGAGCCGCGTCCGGCGGATGGCCCCGGACGCATCGAAGTGAACGGGGTCGTGCTGGACCCGGGCACCCGGCAGGTGTTCAGCAAGGGCCAGCCGGTGGACCTGACCACCTTCGAGTTCGACATCCTGGAGATGCTCCTGCGATCGGCCGGGCGGGTACTTTCCCGCGATACCCTGATGGAGAACTTCTACAACCGCAAAGCGACGCCTTTCGACCGCTCCATCGATATGCATATCAGCCACTTGCGGAAGAAACTCGAGGACGGTGAAGCGCTCATCAAGACCATCCGCGGGGTGGGCTACCAGTTCGCGCGGACGCCGGAAGAGGCGCAGGCGGTAGAGGACCGGCGCACCGGATGAGAACCCTCTTCGCCAAAATCGTCCTGTGGTTCTGGGTATCGCTGGCGATCACGGTGGTGGGCTCGGCTTTTATTTCAGCGCTGACGGTGAACCGGAACGCGTCGTACGACCGGTCGCCCGGGGCGCGGCTGGTGACTTTCCAACTGGAGGAGGCGCGGACGGCGTACGAAAACGGCGGCCGTCCGGCGCTGCAGACGCTGCTTGAAAACCTGGAGAAGATTTACGGCGCGCGCGGAATCCTGGCCGACGAACACGGCCGCGATCTGCTGACCGGGGCGGACCGGTCGGACCTGATCCGGCGGGCCCGGCTGCGGGTGCCTTTCCGGCTGCTGGGTTGGGGGGACACGGTGATGGCGCGCCGTTCCGAGGACGGCCGCTACTGGTTCCTGTTCATTTCGCCGAGGGAGCAGCCGGGGGCGTGGTTCCTGACGCCGGATCACATCTTCATCCTGGCCGCGGCCATCCTGCTCTGCTACTGGCTGGCTTACCACCTGACGCGCCCGGTTCGCGCGCTGCAAAAGGCGGTGGAACAGTTCGGGCGGGGCGACCTTTCGGCGCGGGCGGGGTCGGAAAGAAAGGACGAGCTGGGCCAGTTGGCGCGGACTTTCGACCGCATGGCGGAGCGGATCGAGACGCTGCTGGCGGCGGAGCGGCGGCTGCTGCTGGATATTTCCCACGAGCTGCGGTCGCCCCTGGCGCGGCTGGGGGTGGCGGTGGAACTGGCGCGGTCGGGAGACGATGTGCAGGGGACGCTGGACCGCATCCAGAAAGAGTCGGACCGCTTGAATTCGCTGGTGGGAGAGTTGCTCCAGGTGACGCGGGCGGAGGGCGATCCGGCCTCGCTGCGGCGGAACCCCGTGCGGCTGGACGAACTGGTGCAGCAGTTGGTGGACGAATCCGAAATCGAGGCGGCGGCGCGGGGGTGCGCGCTCCAATACGGGCCCCGCGAAGCGGCGACCGTGGAGGGCGATCCGGAACTGTTGCGGCGGGCGGTAGAGAACGTGCTGCGCAACGCCATCCGCCATTCGCCGCGCGAGGCGCCGGTCGAAGTTTCGGTGGCCCGCAGCGACGGCAACGTGCGGGTGGACGTGCGCGACTACGGCAGCGGCGTGCCGGAAGAGGCGCTGCCGCGGCTGTTCGATCCTTTCTATCGCGTGGAATCGGACCGCGACCGTTCCAGCGGCGGCACCGGGCTGGGCCTCTCGATCGCGCGGCGCGCGGTGGAACTGCACAAAGGCAAGATCCGCGCGCGCAACGCGCAGCCCGGCCTCGAGGTGGAGCTCGAGCTGCCGGTGGCCGAGACGCTCAGCCTGACATAATAAGCCTATGGTGCGACGCGTTTTCCTGGCCACCGGACTGCTGTGCCTGATCGCCGTGCCGGTGCTGCGCGGTTCCGAGCAACTGGACGGCGAGCTCCAGCGGATCTTCGATTCGCGCGAGTTTCGCGGCGGACGTTTCGGGCCGTCGCGATGGATCGAGAAGGGCGCCGCGTACACCACCGTGGAAGCCAGCGAGGCGACGGCGGACGGCACGGACATCGTCCGCTACGAAACGGCCACCGGACGGCGGCAGGTCTTGATCTCCGCGGCGCAACTCACTCCCGCGGGGGGAAGGCCGCTCGAGGTGGAAGACTACGCGTGGTCCGCCGATTCGCAGCGCCTGATGGTCTTCACGAACGGGCAGAAGGTGTGGAGGCAGAACACGCGCGGCGACTACTGGGTGCTGGACCGGAAATCGGGGTCGCTCAAAAAACTGGGCGGCGCGGCGCCGGCCGCGAGCCTGATGTTCGCCAAGTTCTCGCCGGACGGATCGAAGGCCGCGTATGTGCGCGCGCAGAACATCTACGTGGAGGACCTCGGTTCGGGCCCGATCCGGCAGGTTACCTCGGACGGCGGCGGTGCGGTCATCAACGGCACGGGCGACTGGGTGTACGAAGAGGAGCTGAACCTTCGCGACGGATTCCGCTGGAGTCCGGACGGACGCTTCATCGCCTACTGGCAGCTCGATTCGAGCGGGGTGCAGCAGTACGCGCTGGTGAATTATACGGACGCACTCTATCCGAAGATCACCGAGATTCCGTACCCGAAGGCGGGGACCACCAACTCGGCGGCGCGCGTAGGGGTGGTAGGCGTGCGCGGCGGCAAGACCAAATGGATGGCCATTCCGGGCGATCCCCGGCAGAACTACATCTGGCGCATGGACTGGGCGGGGAACAGCCGCGAGCTGGCGGTGGGCCAGTTGAACCGGCTGCAAAACCGCGCCGTGGTGTACCTGGCGGAGGCGGAAACCGGGAAGGCGGCGCCGATGCTGGAGGACCGGGACGAGGCTTGGGTGGACATACCGGAAGCGGGCCTCGGGATCGCGCCGCAGCGGTTCGACTGGGTGGACGAGGGCAAGCGGCTTTTGTGGCTGAGCGAGCGCGACGGCTGGCGGCACGCCTTTGCTTACCCGCGGGACGGAGGCGCCCCGCGCGCGATCGCGACAGGCGCTTGGGACATCATCGGAGTCGAAGGCGTGGACCCGGACGGGCGCTGGCTGTACTACCTGGCGTCGCCCGATAGCGCGACGGAGCGGTATCTGTACCGGGCGCGGCTGGACCAGGCAGGAACGCCGGAACGGCTGACGCCCGCGGGCGAGAAGGGCACGCACTCCTACGACATTTCGCCCGATTGCCGCTGGGCGCTGCACACCTATTCGAACTTCGACCAGCCGCCCGTGACCACGCTGGTGCAATTGCCGGAACACAAGGTGGTGCGGGCGCTCCAGGAGAACGGCCCGCTCCGCGCGGCGGTGGCTTCGCTCGATTCGCCCCCGGCCGAGTTCCTGCGCGTTGCAGCGGGCGACGGCCTGACGGTGGACGGCTGGCTGCTGAAGCCGAAGAATTTCGATCCGGCCAAAAAATATCCGCTGGTGGTCTACGTGTACGGCGAGCCGGCGTCCTCCACGGTGATGAACCAGTGGGGCGGATCGCGTGCGCTGTTCCACCGGGCGCTGGCCAACGACGGCTACCTGGTGGCGAGCTTCGACAATCGCGGGTCGCCCTCGCCGCGCGGGCGGGAATGGCGCAAGTCGATCTACGGCGCGGTGGGGGTGCTGGCCACGGTGGACCAGACGGCGGCCGTGGAATCGCTGGCGAAGGACCGGCCGTACGTGGACCGGGATCGCGTGGCGGTGTGGGGCTGGAGCGGCGGCGGCACCAACACGCTGAACCTGATGTTCCGCTCCCCCGAGGTCTTCAAAGTGGGGGTGTCGGTGGCGCCGGTGCCGGATCAGAAGCTTTACGACACGATCTACCAGGAGCGCTACATGGGTCTGCCGGAATCGAACGCGGACGGCTACCGGAAGGGATCGGCGATTCACTTTGCGGCGGGGCTCGCGGGCAAGCTGCTGCTGGTGCACGGAACGGGCGACGACAACGTGCATTTCCAGGGCTCGCAGATGCTGATCAACCGGCTGGTGGAACTGGGCAAGCCGTTCGACTTCATGGAGTACCCGAACCGCACGCATTCGATTTCCGAGGGCAAAGGGACGTCGCTGCACCTGTACCGGCTGATCGCGCGGTACCTGGAGACGAACCTGACGCCGGGCGGCCGCTGATTCGAGGCGGCGTCAGGTGCGGAGAGCGCGGAGGACGATCCAGGATTTTTCCAGGGCGGTGAGGCGGACGCGGCGGCGCAAGACGTCGAAGTCGCTGGCGACGATACGCTCGAGAAGGCCGGAGTAGATGGCGATCAGCGCCCACAGCGAGCGCCGGCTGCGGCGGTGGATCAGGTCGAGCAGGGGGCGGGACTCGTCGTAATAGGCGCGGGCGCGCGCGGCCTCGAAACGCATCAACTGAACGAAAGCGGGATTGTGATTGCCTGCCTCCAGGTCCTCGGCGGTGACGCCAAATCGGCGGAGGTCTTCGGCGGGGAGGTAGACGCGCCCCATGGCGGCGTCTTCGCGGACGTCGCGCAGGATGTTGGTGAGCTGGAAGGCAACCCCGCATTTTTCGGCGAGAGGCAGCGCGCTGGGAGTATCGAAGCCGAAGATGTGAATGATGGTGAGGCCGACGACGGAGGCGACCTGGTAGCAGTAGTGGTAGAGCTCGTCGAAGCTTTCCAGGCGGCGCGGTTCGAGATCCGATTCGACGCCCGCGATCATTTCGCGGAAGTAGTGGTGGGGAATCCCAAAGCGGCGGACGGTGTGGTGGAAGGCGGGCCACACGGGATGGGCGCCGAAGCGGCCCTCGAGCGCCTCGTCCATTTCCCCGCGCCAGCGCTCGATCGCGCCGCGCGTGGCGCCGGGTTCGTCGCTGAGGTCGTCACAGTAGCGCATGAAAGCGTAGATCGCGCACATGGCTTTGCGCTGCTGCCGCGAAAGGAGGAGGAAGGAATAGTAGAAGTTTCGCGCTCGGCTGCGCGCCACGTCCCTGGCATAGCTATACGACTGGTCCACGGTGTTCATCATGCGGCCCGCAGGAAGGCGACGCGCACCAGCGATGCGAGCAGCAGCCTCATCCTCTCCGCCTTGGAGACGGCGGGCCGCGCGGCGAGCACGTTGTAGCCCATGTTCTCGATTTTTTCGAGGACGCGAAGGCCGCCGCGGCTGAACAGGTCGAGATCGAGAGCGAGGCGGCGGTCCACCATGCCGACAAGTGGAAGACCGTCGAGGAAGAGCGCCCGGGCGCGGTCTACGATTTCCCGCATCACCGCGGCAAAGGCTGGATTGAAGCGGCCGGCGAATAGCTCCTGCTCGGTGTAGCCCTGGCGCTCCATGACTTCGAGTGGGATGTAGATGCGGTCCTTGAGCAGGTCCACGGTGATGTCCTGCCAGAAGTTCGCGAGTTGCAGGGCGGTACAGGTGGAATCGGAGAGGCCCTGGCGCTGCGGGTCCGAATAGCCGCAGAGATGGAGCACCAGCCGCCCGACGGGATTGGCGGAGTTGCGGCAGTAAGCGAACAGCTCGCCCCAATCGCGGTAGCGGCCGACGCGCTGATCCTGGATGAAGGCGGCGATCAGGTCGGCGAAGGGCTGGCGCGGAATGGAATGGCGCCCGACGGTTTCGCGCAGCGCGACGAACACGGGATGGCTGGCGCGTCCGGCATACATGGCGTCGAGTTCGCGCGACCACCAGTCCAGGAGACGGAGGCTCTCGGCGCGATCGCCGATTTCGTCGCCCAGGTCGTCGGCCCAGCGGCAGTAGGAGTAGACGTTGAAAAAGTCCTGGTGCAGGCGCTTGGGGAGCAGGAAGCTGACCACGTGGAAATTTTCGTAGTGGCTGGTGGCGAGCCAGCGCGTATAGGCGCAGGCCTCGTCCGGAGCATACACCCTGGCGAGGGCTTCTGCGCTGCGCACAAAGCTGGCGGGCGGCAGAAACGCGGGTGCGCCCTGGTCCGCCATTTTATGGGAGGATTGCCGTTTTCAGGTGACCGTTGTGGCTCATCAAATGACGCATCACCTCCAGCAGGTTGGTGAGGGGCTCCTCCCGATTCACGAAGAAGGAAGCCGTGATGTGACCGGCGCAAACCAGCTCCAACGCTTTCCGGATGTACGCGGGAGTGTGATGGAAGCTGGCCTTGCAGGTGATTTCGGAGTAGTGCAGGAGCGCGGTATCGAGATTCACCTTGCTATCGTTGGGACAGCCGCCGAAAAAGTTGACGGTGCCGCCTCGGCGAACCATATTGACGGCCCACTCCCAGGTTTCCGGTTTGCCGACGGCTTCGATGGCGATATCGACGCCGCGTCCGTGGGTGAGGTCGCGAATGGCCTTGACGGGATTGGAATCGTCGCCGGCGACGATCAGTTCGTCGGCGCCGAGCGCGGCTGCCCGATCGAGCTGGGTCTGGCGGCGGCCGACGGCGATGACCCGGCAACCGGCCAGGCGGGCGAGTTTGACGAACATGAGGCCGATTGGGCCGAGGCCGATCACCGCCATGTTGTCGCCGAACCGGGGCGCCGCCTCCTCCAGGCCGCGCAGAACGCAGGCCAGGGGTTCCACGAGGGCGGCATCCTGATAGCCCACGTGGGATGGGATGAGGTACGTGTTCCGTTCCACGATCCGCGCCGGGATGCGGATGAATTCGGCGTAGGCGCCGTTGTTGAAAAGCAGGTCCTCGCAAAGATTTTCGAGGCCGCGCCGGCAAAAGAAACAGTCCAGACAAGGAGCGGAATTGGCCGCAACCACACGTTGTCCTACCGCGAACCGGGTGACATCGCCGCCGACGGCGACAACATCCCCGGCGAGTTCGTGTCCGAACACGGCAGGTGGGACGATCATCCGGGCGTGATAACCGCGGCGAAAGACTTTGACATCGGTTCCGCAGGTCAAAGCCGCTTTCACCCGTACCAGAATGTCCCCGCTATGGATTGTCGGAACGGCTACCGGCTCTACCTGCAAATGTTCCCTACCGTAGAGCACGGCAGCCATCATGTGGTTATTCACTATGACCACCTCTGTGGCTGAACGATTATTTTCAACGTATTAGGTCCCGGATGCAATGCCAAATCGATGCCGGCCCGGATTTTGGCCAGCGGCAGGCGGTCGGAGATGAGTTCGTCCACCGGCAATTCTCCGCTAAATACCAGATGCGCGGACTCTGCCTGTAGATCCACCGAGGCGCTGTAGCAGCCGAACAGGCTGCGCTCGCCGGCGCAGATATCGGCGCCGGAGGCTTCTATCCGCTCGGTGGCGGAAGTCTGAGCGAACAACAGAATGCGGGCGCCCGGACGGGAGCAGGCGATGGCCTGATCGACAATCCCGGGAACCGAAGCGGCTACGATCACGAGGTCCGCGCCGCGCCCCTCGGTGAGGCGGCGGGCCTCGGCGGCGACGTCTACCGTGCGGGGATCCCAGACGAACCCGGCTCCCACGCGGGCGGAAGCCTGACGCCGTTCGGGCATGGTTTCGGTGGACGCGACGGCGGCGCCGGTCCGCTTCACCAGCATGGTAAACATCAGCCCGATGGGCCCCTGGCCGAGCACCACGGCCAGCTCGCCGGGGCGCGGGTCGCACTGCACCACCGCCTTGAGGCAGGTATTCAACGGCTCCACCAGGGTGGCGCGCTCGAAGGAGACGCCCTCCGGAATTCGTTCCACGCCGCGCTCTACGATCCAGTCCATGACGCGGACGTACTGGGCGAAACCTCCGCCGGCGGGTTCAAACCCGGCGGTGATGCCGACGCGCTTGTAGAGCGCGCACTGGGCGTAGAGCTTGTGAAGGCAATAGAAGCAGCTACCGCAGGGAATGTGATGGAAGGCCACCACGCGGTCTCCGGGTTGAAACCTGGTGACGCCGGCGCCGGCGGCAACGACGACTCCGGCAGTCTCATGTCCATAGACCCGGGGAGGCGCGAGCAGGTCGTACTCGATTTTCTTGAGGTCTGTATGGCAGATGCCGCAGGCCTCGACGCGAATGAGAATTTCGCCGCTTCCGATGGGCGGAGTGGGGATCTCCTCGACGCTGATAGCGCCTCGACCGCGGTAGACGGCCGCATGCATCGTCGCGGGCACTTCACTCAGCTTGGAATCGGCAACTGGCAAAAAAATCCCCCAAACCCCGGGCCGCGCGGACCGCACGACTGCGCAGGCGCACGAGTTCCGGCACCCGACTGGCAGGACGACGCAATGCTCCCTTTAAAAGAATTATTGTATCGAAATGGCCGTCGGGCCGGAGAGCCGCGTTGAAATCATTCGCCATTTCTTCGTCGGCTAAGTCGGTTACAGCGCGGACACAAATCAAACGAATGCCGAGATTTCGTGCGCTTTCGGCCACTCCGGCGGCTTCCATCTCGACGGCGCAGGCGCCGGTGCCGCGCAGTTTTCGCTTCTCTTCGCGGGCCCTTGCAACGTGGTCGATGGAGACCACCACGCCGCAGTGCGCGTTCGAGCCGTCCACCGTGGCGGCGGAATAATTGCGGCCGCCGGCCCGAACGCTGTTTCCAACCACCACGTCACCGGGGCGCAAATCGGGATCGAGGGCGCCGCAGAAGCCGGTGGAGACGGCGGCATCGGGACGAAAATCGCGGGCGGCCTGGACGGCGGCGGCGGCCCGGGTCCAGCCCGCACCGTTAGCCGCCAGCAGCACCTGGTGATCTCCCAATCTCCCCTCGCGGACCCAATGCACCGGCAGGGCGGGACGGGTGAGGGCCTCCAGCCGCGGGAGCAGTCCCTGAAACTCCATGCGGTCCGATGCCACGAAGAGGAGTCTCATTCAGGCTGCCGTGGCCGCTCTCGGGGAAAACCACTCCACCGACCGCCGCAGCGCGATGTCGGCCGGAGCCGGGCGAAAGTCGAGTTCCCGCCGGGCCTTTTCCGAGGTGACCCACATTTTCTTGCGCGCCATGCGAACGGCGTCCAACGGCACGCGCGGCGGCGCACCGGTGATTCCGGCCCAGGCGGTGCTGGCGACGCCCGCCAGCCAGGCGGCGGCATAGGGCAGCCGCACGCGCGGCGCGGGGCGTCCTGTGATGAAGGCCAGCCTTGCCAGAATCTGCGCGAGGGTGAGGTTCTCCGAACCGAGAATATAGCGTTCCCCGGGGCGGCCGATCTCCCCGGCGCGCACATGCGCTTCGGCGGCATCGCGCACATCCACGATGTTCAGGCCGGTATCGATGAACGCCGGCATCCGCCCGTTCAGGAAGTCCACGACGATCTGGCCGGTGGGGGTCGGCTTGACGTCGTGATCGCCCACCGGCGCGGTGGGGTTGACGATGACGACCGGAAACCCCTGCCGGGCGAACTCCAGCGCCACCTGTTCGGCCATGAACTTGGAGCGTTTATAATCGCCGGCCATATCGGCGAGCGAGACCGGCGTCTCTTCGCTGCCCAGCCCTCCGGCGGGAATGCCGATGCAGCCGACGGTGCTGGTATAGACCACTCGGCCGGCACCGGCCTTGCGGGCGGCGGCCAGCAGGTTGCGCGTGCCTTCGACGTTGGAGCGGTAGAGTTCGCCGGGGTCGCGGGCCCAGAGGCGGTAGTCGGCGGCCACGTGGAAGACGAGGTCGCAGCCGGAGACGGCGCGCTCGACCGATTCGGGGTCGGTAAGATCGCCGGGCGCCGGTTCGACGGCGAGGTCGCGGACACGGCTGCCGGGACGGAGCAGCGCACGGACGGAGCGGCCGCGTTCGAGCAGCACCCGGGCGACATGCCAGCCGAGGAACCCGGAGGCGCCGGTGACGAGCACGGGAGTCATAGGCAGCGGCGGCGCGCCGCCGGGATTAACGCAGGGTCCATGCCAGCATCTTCAGGTTGTCGGCAAGTCCCGCGTTGATGCCGAGGGCGGCCGACGGTTCGAAGCCGCAATGCACCATGCAATGCTCGCAGCGCGGATCGTTACCGGCGCCGTAGCTTTCCCAGGGCGTTTGCGTCATGAGCTGTTCGAATGTTTTGTAGTGGCCGTCGGTGATCAGGTAGCAGGGGCCCTTCCAGCCCTTCACGTTGTAGGTGGGATTGCCCCAGGCGGTGCAGGGCAACTCCCGTTCCCCTTTGAGGAATTCGAGATAGATGGGCGTCTGGCGCACCGCGTATTTCTTCGCGATGCGATCGATATCCTTGAATTTTTCGTGGATATCGTCGCGCGTCATGAAGATCTCGCGATCGTTGACGGCGGAGTATCCGTAGGCCGGGGCGATCTGGTGTCCGTCCACATTGAACTGGCGGAGGAACTCGAAAAGCTCCTCGATCTCGGCCATGTCTGTTTCCTTGTAGACGGTGGTGTTGGTGCAGACCTGGAAGCCGGCGGCCTTGGCCACGCGAATGCCCTCGATGGCGAGTTTGAAAACGCCTTCGCGCTCGACGGCGATGTCGTGATTCTTCTCCATCCCGTCCAGGTGCACGTTGAAGTAGAGGCGCTTGTCCGGAGTGAATTCGTGCAGGCGCTTCTTGATGAACATGCCGTTGGTGCAGAGATAGATGTGACGGTTGCGCTCGAGAATGCCGGAGACCAGCTCGCCGATCTGGGGATACATCATGGGCTCGCCGCCGCAGATGGAAACGACGGGAGCTCCGCACTCGTCCACGGCGGCCAGGCACTCCTCGAGCGGCACGCGCTCGGAAATGGTGGATTCGTACTCGCGAATGCGGCCGCAGCCCGTGCAGGTCAGATTGCAGGCGTGCAGCGGCTCGAGCATGAGGACGATCGGGAAGCGCTTACCGATCATGGGATGCGGCTGGCGCTTCTCCCCAGTCTTCGGAGGCAGGATGCGGAATGGATTGGCAGCGTCCGGCGCGGCGGCTTCGTTCTTCTGCCATTCCGGGCGCGGACGCATTTTGTTCTTGAGAATGTACCCGGCCAGGCCGGCGGTCATCGCGAGAGGGAATTTCATAGCCTATCCATTCGAGTTTTCCCGGGCCTTCACGAACGAAGACAGCGCGAGTAGCGGGAAGTAGTCTTTGTACAGGTGATAGTTGAGATAGAAGACACGGGGAAAGCCGGTGCCAGTGGCGAGTGTTTCGTCCCAGCCGCCCCCGGGCCGCTGCGATTCGATCAGGTATTCGATTCCGTGCTGCACGCTGAGGCTGGCGGCATCGCCGCCGGCGATCAGGCCGAGCAGGGCCCAGGCGGTCTGGGAAGGCGTACTGGGGGCCGGCGTGAAGATGCCCTGATCATAAGAGGAGCAGGATTCGCCCCAGCCGCCGTCGGCATTCTGGATGGAACGAAGCCATTCGCCGGCCCGCAGGACGTGCGCTTCCCGGTCGCTCTCGCCGGCCGCGGCGAGGCCGCGGAGGGCGAAACAGGTTCCGTAAATGTAGGCAACGCCCCAGCGGCCGTACCAGCTTCCGTCGGCCTCCTGATGGCGCACGAGCCACTCCACTCCGCGGCGGACGGCGGGGTGCCCGGGCGACAGCTCGGAGGCAGCCAGCGCTTCGAGCACCCGGCCGGTGACGTCGGCGCAGGTGGGGTCGAGCATGGCGTTGTGATCCGCGAACGGAACCTGGCGGAGGACCTCCCAATTATTGTCGGCATCGAAAGCCGCCCAGCCGCCGTCGCGGGACTGCATCGCCAGAAGCCAGTTGACGGCCCTTTTGAGGGTGGCCGGAAGCCGGCTGGAACCGGGGGCCGCCGGCTGGCACAGTGCGAGCACCGCCATAGCGGTGTCGTCGATATCGGGATAGAACTCGTTGCGGTATTCGAAGGCCCAGCCGGAGGGCTCGGTGTGGGGACGTTTGACGGACCAGTCGCCTTTGCGGCGCACCTCGCGATCGAGCAGCCACTCGATGGCAGCGGGCAGGGCGGGATGGCCGGGATCCTGCTGCGCCAGCGCATACGCGCCGATGGCGGTATCCCAGACGGGCGAGAAGCAGGGCTGGAAGAAGAAGCGGTCGCCATCGTCCACCATCAGGTTATTAAACTGGCGCAGGGCCTCGGCGCGCAGCGGGTCGTCGGGCGCGTACCCCAGGACGTCGAGCGCCATCACGGAGTACATCATGGGCGGGTAAATGGCGCCCAGGCCGTCGGCGTGGCGGATGCGCTCCACCATCCAGGCTTCGGCGGCGGCCACGGCTTTGCGGCGCAAACGCTTGGATCCGCGCCGCTCCCACCACTTGAGCAGGCCGTCCACGCCCAGGAAGAAGTTGTGCCACGTGAGCCGGCCGTCGCGCGCAAAGGCGGGACTCACGCCGGGCTTCCAGATCTCGTCGAGGTTGAAGCCGGAAGGCACGGGCCGCCGCGGATTGGCGGCATGCACGATGGAGAGCGAAACCACGATGGCGCGCGTCCACGCCGACATCTGGTAGAGGAACCGGAAGGGAAGCAGGACGATTTCCGGAGGGATGCTGGGACAGCAGTCGCGCGGATAAAGGTCGAAGAGGCTGAGGTTGACGCGCACGTAGCTGTTGGCCGCCTGGATGCCGCCGAGCTCGAGAATGCGGTCGCGCAGGCGCCGCATCCGCCCATCGTCCACCGGGATGCCGGCGAGTTTCAAGGCGAAGTAGGCTTTGACGGACGCGCTCACTTCCGACGGCCCTTCGGCGTAGATGTTGAAGCCGCCGTCCGGCAACTGGCGGTCGAGGATGGCGGCCGCCGCCTTATCCACAAAGGCCCGGGTCTCGGGCTGCCAGCGGCCGTCGCGCGGAGGGTGGAGCCAGAGCTGGAAGAGGATGTAGTCCGATTCGAGCGTCGAATCGGCGGTAAGTTCGGCGCACCAGTGGCCGTCGCGAGCCTGCGACGCGCAGAGGAGTTCCGCCGCGTGGGACGCGGCGCGGCCGGCCGCGGCCTCCAAAGTACTGCGTACTGGAGCGGACGAGCTCATTGGATGGAGATCGTCAGTTCGGAAGGCAGCGAGAACCGCACGTCCTCATCCACGAGTTCAATCTCTTCCAGGTTGGCATACTCGAAGCCGCGCAAAAAGTCGATCAGCTCCGAAACCAGGTGCTCGGGGGCGGAAGCGCCCGCGGTCACGGCGATGTTGCGGACGCCATCGAGCCAGCGCACGTCCACATCCCCGCAGTCGTTGACCAGGTAGCCCGGCACGCCGAAGTTCGCTCCCACTTCAACCAGGCGCTTGGAATTGGAACTGTTCTGCGAACCGACGACGAGCAGCAGGTCTACCGCCGAGGAAACGGCTTTGACGGCCATCTGCCGGTTCTCGGTGGCATAGCAGATGTCCTGGCCGGGGGGCCCTTCGATGAGCGGGAACCGCTGTTTCAGGCGGGCGACGATGTCGCGCGTTTCATCCAGGCTCAGGGTGGTCTGCGTGAGGAAACGTACACGGGCCGGGTCCGGAAGATCGAGACTCTCCACATCTTCGGGAGTTTCGACGAGATAGCTGCAGCCCGGCACTTCGCCCAGCGTGCCGATCACTTCGTCGTGATGCTTGTGGCCGATCAGCACGATGCTGAAGCCCCCTTGGGCAAAGCGCACGGCTTCGAGGTGCACTTTGGTCACCAGCGGGCAGGTGGCGTCGATGATTTTCAGATTCCGCCGTTTGGCTTCCACTTTGACGGAGGGCGCAACCCCGTGCGCGCTGAAGATTGCGCGGGCGCCCTCCGGCACTTCATCCAACTCTTCCACGAAGATCGCGCCCGCCTGCCGTAGTTCCTCAACCACATGCAGGTTGTGCACGATCTCCTTGCGTACGTACACCGGCGGCCCATAGACATCCAGAGCGATTTTCACAACATCGATCGCCCGGACCACGCCGGCGCAAAAACCGCGAGGCTTCAGCAGGAAGACTTTTTTGTCCGCGCCCGTATTCGCGGCAAAGGGCTTCAGAGGCATAGGGAAGTTGCTCCTGATTATAGCAGGGGCCGGACCGCCGCCAATGTGCGAACGCAGGCGTTCCCCGCATGGGAGACTAAGCAAATGGAGCAATGGACGGAGGCCGATTTCGGCGAGGGCGTGCGCCTGCGACTGGTCGCCGGACCGGCCGGACTTCGTGCGATCGACTTCCATGGGACGGCGGCGGTGGAGGGGCCGGCGGCCTCGCAGACAGCGCTGCTCCAGGAGGCGGAGCGGCAACTCCGCGCCTATTTCGCCGGCACGCTGCGGCTGTTCGACCTGCCGCTGGACCCGGCGGGAACCGAATTCCAGAAGCGCGTGTGGGGCGAACTGCTGCGCATCGGCTATGGCGAGACGCGCAGCTACAGCCAGGTGGCGGCGGCTATCGGATCGCCCGCGTCGGTGCGGGCGGTGGGAGCGGCCAATGGCGCCAACCCAATCCCGATCGTGATTCCCTGCCATCGCGTGATCGGCGCGGGCGGCAAGTTGGTCGGATACGGCGGCGGGCTCGAACTCAAGAAGCGGCTGCTGGCGCTCGAAGGCGCGCGGACGGCGGCACTCGGGTTGTAGCGGCGTCGTTCAGACGCTGGCGGGCGAGCCGGTCTTGGCCATCGCCAGGACCCTGTCGTCGAATTCGAACCCGGCGGTGCGCGCCTTATGGTTGCGCACGTACCACTTGTAGGTTTCTTTGAGGCCCGCTTCGAGCGGCGTCATCTTGACCTTCAGCACGCGCGTGACTTTCCCGATGTTTTCCGTGATGGGCGGAAGGTCGAAATATTCGCCGAAGTAATAAGGCTCGTCCATGGCGTTGCCGCCGGCCTGCGCGATGAAATCGCGGGGCACGCGGACCAGGGTGGGCTCCACGTTGGCTACCTTCGCCAGTTTTTCGACCAGTTCGGCCTGCGTGACCGGCTTGCTATCGCCGATGTTGAACGCTTCGCCGAGCGCCTTGGGCTCTTCCATCGAGCGCAGCATCGACTGGACGAGGTCGGCGACAAACACGAATTGCATGAGGCGGTGGCCGTCGCCGGGAATGATGATGGGCCGGCCGGCTCGCAGGCGGTCCCAGAAAAACTGCTCGCGGTAAAACGGATTCCGCGGTCCGTAGACGAATGGAGGGCGGAAGGTAACCACCGGCAGGCCGCTCTGCGTGTGCATGCGGAACAGCAGGCGCTCGGTGGTGGCCTTGTGGCGGGTGTAGGGATTGACGTGATAGTCGGGCGCGAGCGGGTCGCTTTCCTTGTGATTCAGGCCGTCTCCATATGCCGAGACGCTGGACATGAAGATGTAGCGGCTGATGCGGTCGCCCACCGCCTTCACGGTGTTTTCGACGTTCTCGGCGGTGGTCCCGCGCTCCCAATCGTAGGCATTGTCGAAAACGATTTCAAACCGCCGTCCCGAGACCGCTTCGCGAAGCGACTCCGGGTCGTTGCGGTCGGCCATGATGTTTTCGACACGCCTCCCGAAGTCGTGCTTCGGCTTGCGGTGCAGGACTGCAACTTCGTGGCCGCCCTTCACCAGCTCCTCGACCAGCAGGCGGCCGATGAACAGCGTGCCCCCGATAACCAGTACTTTCATAGGCTCCCAAAACGACGGGACGCGACGACACCGGAAACCCGCGAACGGGCCGGGCGGGCGCGTCTCTCAAAAGATACAGCGATTAATCGTAATATTCCAGGCCCAGGTGCGTAATCAGGTCTTCGCCTCGCATCCAGCGCAGGGTATTTTTCAATTTCATCAACTGGATGAAGACATCGTGCTCGGGGTAAAGTTCCGGAGCGTGCATCGGGGCTTTGAAATAAAACGACAGCCATTCCTGGACTCCCCGCATTCCCGCCCTCTGCGCCAAGTCCATGAACAACACGAGGTCGAGCACGAGCGGAGCCGCAAGAATCGAGTCACGGCACAGGAAGTTGATTTTGATCTGCATCGGGTAGCCGAGCCACCCGAAAATATCGATGTTGTCCCAACCTTCCTTGGCGTCCCCGCGCGGCGGATAATATTCGATCCGCACCTTGTGGTAAAAGTCCTTGTACAGGTCGGGATAAAGGTCGCCCTGAAGTATGTATTCGAGGGCCGACGACTTGCTGACTTCCTTGGAGCGGAAAGAGCCGGGATCGTCCAGCACTTCGCCGTCGCGGTTACCGAGGATATTCGTGGAAAACCAGCCCTGAAGCCCGAGCAGGCGCGACTTGAGGCCGGGCGCGATCAGGGTCTTCATGAAGGTCTGGCCGCTTTTGTAGTCCTTGCCGCAGACCGGCACGTTGTGCTCTCTGGCAAGTTCCAGCAGTGCGGGCGTGTCGGTGGTGAGGTGGGGAGCGCCGTTGGCGTGGGGAATCCCCAACTTCAGCGCGGCGTAAGCATAAATCTGGCTGGGCGAGATTTCCGGATCGTTCTTGCGCAGGCCGCATTCGAAATCCGCGAGCGTTGCGTGCACGGCGGCGGCCTCGTGAAAGACCTCGGTGGAGCCGCACCAGATCATCGCGAGGCGCGCGGCGCCGGTGCGCTTCTGGAAACCGCGGATGTCGTCCATCACCATCTCCGCGTAATCCATTTTGCTGCCGCCGGTCTTGACGTGGGAGCCGTTGAGCCGCTTGACGAAGCTCTGGTCGAAAACGCCCTTCATGGGCTTGATCGCTTCGAGCGGCTGCTTCAATTGCTCCAGCAGCGGGACTTCCAGAACGCCGGCGTTGCAGGCGGCTTCATAGGCGTTGTCTTCGAAAATGTCCCAGCAGCCGACTTCCAGATCCTCGATGCCGGCCAGCGGCACAAAATCGCGAATGGCCGGGCTGCGTCCTTCGGTCCGCTTTCCCAGCCGGATGGTGCCCAGTTGCGTCAGGGAACCGATCGGCTTCCCCAGTCCACGTTTCATCGCTTCCAGCCCTGCGATAAACGTCGTCGTCACCGCGCCCATTCCGGGTATGAGAACACCCAGTTTGCCCTCGGCAGGCGCAATTTGGACGTTGTCTCGATTTGCCAAGATCGGTTCTCCTTACGGTCGAAATGCTATAATAGCAACTCCATGCCGGAACGTGCGACGGCTACTCTTACGACCGTCGTCATCGACGACGAGCAACTGGCCCGCGACGAACTTTCCTACCTCCTCAAAGATTTTCCCGAAGTGGAGGTAATTGCAACAGGCTCAAATGGTTTGCAGGGTCTGGAACTGATCCAGAAGCTGGAGCCGGAGGTCGTATTCCTGGATGTTCAGATGCCCGGACTGGACGGTATGGGGGTGGTCCGGCGGCTGCGCGAAAATGGTGTGGACCTGCCCCATTTCATCTTTGTAACCGCCTATGAGCAGTACGCGGTGGAGGCGTTCCGGCTGGAGGCGCGGGACTACCTGCTGAAGCCGGTGGACCGCAACCGGCTGGCCGAAAGCATCGAGCGCGCCCGGCGGAGCATGCTCGAAAAACGCGTGCCGGAACCTGCGCCGGCGTCCAAGGCGGCCACTTCCCAGCCGCGCAGCAAGCTGCTGGTGCGGGCGAACAATCGCAATTTCATCGTGGATGCGAACGACATCATCTACGCCACCATCGACGACGGGTTGATCACGCTGGTGACCACCCACCTGGACGGGCAGTCCAACTACCGCACGATCGAAGACCTGCAAGCCAATCTGGACCGCGACCTGTTCTGGCGGGTGCACCGCTCCTACCTGGTGAACATCAACCGGATCAAAGAAGTGGTGCCGTGGTTCAAATCGAGCTACCAGTTGCGCATGGACGACAAGAAGCACACCGAAATTCCCGTAAGCCGCGTGCAAACCCGCCGCCTGCGCGAACTCTTCAAGCTCTAACGAGCCCGTCGCGCTGAACCCACCGAGCCGCGCACGTCAGTAAGCCTGTCTTCCGACCTCTCTCACGGCCCGCCCGGCGCTTCGAACCTCACCACAACGGAAACACGGCGGTTCTTAGCGCTGCCCGGGTCCGGCTCGGCCGGCTGCTGGTCGGCGAAGCCGCGCACTTCCACCACCTGGTCCGCACGGACGCCATAAGTGTGGAGCAGGCGGCGGGCGCCGTTGGCGCGGTCGGTGGACAACTCCCAATTGCCGTACCCGCGGCTGGGCTCGGCGTTCCGGAACGGCCGCGCGTCGGTATGGCCCTCGATAATCAGCCGGTTGGGCATCCTGCCTAACTCGCCCCCAAGAACCTGGAGCAGCCGCTCGCCGGCGCCGGTGGGGTCGGGGCTGCCGGTAACGAAAAACAGGCCCTCTTCGGTTTCCTGCAGGTCGATGCGCAGCCCTTCGCCGGTGACGCTCAGCTTGACGTGCTCGCGCAGGGTTTGAAAATCGGGCATCTGGCGAAGGGCCTGCTCGATTTCGCGGCGGACGTCGGCGGCTGTGGCGCCGTGGAGGCGAAGCCCCTCGCCGGCGTTGGCGGGGCCCGCTCCGAGGCGTTGTGTGTAGCCGCGCGGGTCGTGGAAGTAGCCGGCAACCGCCGATTTTACGTCGCGGCCGCTGTTGAGCATCCAGAGCACGATGAAGAGGGCCATGAGCGCGGTCACGAAATCGGCATACGCGACTTTCCAGGCGCCGCCGCGGTGATTGGCGTGAAAGGCCTGCCGCGCCCGGGGCACAAATGCCTGGGCACCAGCCTCAGGCGGACTGGGAGGCTGTTGCATGGGATTCGGGGGCGGCGTTCGGAACCTCCTTATTTACCGGTGGCACCTGCGCTTCGCGGCGGATGAGGGCCTCCATTTCCACGAAACCGGGCCGGAGTTCGATAGGTATGGAGCGGCGCGCGAACTCGACGGCCAGCAGCGGCGAGGCTCCGCGGGCGAAAGCCACCATGCCGACACGCAGCACCTGAAGGTACTGCGAGCGAAGTTCGCCGGCATGTTCCAGGCGGGCCGCGAGGGGTCCGGCAACGCCGTAGCAGAGCAGAATGCCGAGGAACGTGCCGACCAGGGCGGCGGCCACCTTCTGTCCCACCGTTTCCGGCGAGCCGCCGATGGCCTCCATGGTAATCACCACGCCGAGCACGGCGGCCACGATCCCCAGGCCGGGGAGGGAATCGGCAACCGCCGCCAGTGCTTTGGCGGGCTCGTGCTCGCCGCGGCGCTGCACGTCGATATCGAGGTCCATCAGGTGATCGAGTTCCTGCGCGGAGGTGGTGCCGATCACCAGCATGCGCAGCGAATCGCACACAAAGTTGCGGGCGAGGGGATCGGCCAGGAACTCGGGATGATTTTTGAAAATGCGGCTCTCGGCGGGCCGGTCCATGTCGCCCTCGAGCGCCATGATGCCGCCGCAGCGCTGCGAGAAAGCAAACACCTCGTAAAGCATCCGCAGGTTGCGCAGGTAGGTCTGCGAGCTGTACGCCTGCGGGCGCAGAATGCCGCGAACGCCGTTCCACATTTTGCGGATCACGCCGGGCGGGTTGGAAACAAGGATGATTCCGACGGCCGCGCCGCCGATGATCAGGATCTCCGCCGGCTGGAGCAACACGTACGGGTTGCCCTCTTCGAGAAGATAGCCGCCGAAAACGGCGGCAAACACCACCACGATTCCAATAAGTGCAAGCATAGGCCGGGTCGAATTTCTTATCGTCCCGGCCTGTGCGAGCTACGGCGCGGCGCGCCCTAGATACGTGGAACTTCGCGCGGGCGCGCCCCGGTTGAACCGCTTAGTACCCGCCGCTGCGGCGAGTCTTCGGCTTGTCGGACTTGGCGAAGTCGGCGCTGGACTCCCCGGTGGAGGAAACGTCCTGCGCGCCCGTGCTTTCGAGCACGTCTTTCGCGCGCCCCACCCAGTCCGAGTCGTCGCAGTGCACGGAAAGAAGGACCTTTCCTTCTTTGATCATGCCCTCGTATCGTTTGGCTTCGTATTCGGGAATACCCATGCCGACGAGAGCTCCAATGATCCCACCGACAGCGCCTCCCGCTCCAACGCCGGCCAGCGCGCCCATAATCGGGCCGGCGGCGATGAATGGGCCCACCCCGGGGATGGCGAGCGCGCCGATTCCGGCGAGCAGGCCGAGGGTTCCGCCAATGGCCATTCCGGTACCCGCGCCGGCCGCCGCCCCTTCCGGCGACTTGGTGTGCTTCTCATGGGCAAAGTCTTTGGTTCCCTGGTTTTCCGGAAGCAACACCGAAATGTCTTCGTTGCGAAAACCGGCGTTCAAAAGGGCATCGACGCCCTGCTCCACGTGCTGCCGGTCTCGATATAGTCCAAATGCGGCTGTGTTTTTTCCTGCCATAAGGTTCTCCACGGGAAATTAAGCAATCGGTTGGCCCATGGGGGAGGGATCACAGAGCGGAAGATGGAACAAAACCGGCGGCGGGTGCGTATGCCGGATTTCGAGGAGATCTATGCGGGCAAGACTTGGTATTCCGGCCATCGCGGCATTTGCCTTATGCCTGACGGCCTGCGAGATGGATTTCGGCGATTTCGAACGCCACAGCAAGGATTTCCACTACACCTACCCGCTGGCCGGTAACGGGCGGGTCTCGGTGGAGACGTTCAACGGATCGATCGAGGTTTCCACCTGGGAACGCAACGAGGTGGATATCAGCGGCACCAAGTACGGGCCGTCGATCGACGCCGCCGAGTCGCTCACGATTAACATCGATCACGCGGCGGACTCCGTATCCGTGCGCGCGGTCAGGCCGTCCAGCACGCGGGGCAACCGCGGCGCGCGCTTCGTGATCAAGGTGCCCCAAGGGGCGGTGCTGGACAGGCTGACCTCATCGAACGGAGCCATCCGCACCGTGGGCGGCACCGGACCGTCGCGCTTCCGCACATCGAACAGCGGGGTGAAGGTGGAGACGCTGAACGGGCGGCTCGACGCGCAAACCTCGAACGGCACCGTCGAAGTCTCCGACATTGCCGGGGATGTAACGGCACACACCAGCAACGGGCGGATCCGTGCCGACAGGATCGATGGATCGGTGGACGCCGATACCTCGAACGGCAGCGTGGACCTGACGCTGGACGCCATCCCGCAAAGCGGCGTGAAAGTGGTGACGTCGAACGGGTCGATCACCGTACGGCTGCCGCGCAATCCGTCGGCGCGGATCGTCGCGCGCACCAGCAATTCGAGCATCGATACCGACTACGATCTGCGCATGCGCGGGCCGATTGCGAAGAACCGGATCGACGGCGAGGTCGGCTCCGGCGGACCCGTCATCGACCTGACCACGAGCAACGGCGGCATCCACATCCGGTAAGCATCCGGCGTTTCTTCAGGCGGACGGCAGCGAGTCCACCAGGGCGGCCATGCGTTTGCGCGTGGCCTCGTCGGGCAGGCGTCCGATGCCGCCGCCGATATCGTCCAGCATGTTCTTCGCCTGGCTGGTGGCCGGAGTCACCACCGTAATGGCCGGGTGGCCCAGCACGAACTTGAGGAAGAACTGCGCCCAGGTCTTGGCGTCGAACTCGGCGGCCCAGTCCGGTAGCGGACGGTCCCCGACGCGGCGGAACAGCCGGGTGCGGCCGAAGGGCACATAATTCAGCACTCCGATTTTGCGGTCCTGGGCAAGCGGCAGGACGCCGGCTTCCACTTCGCGGTTATCCACCGCGTAATCGACGCCGATGAAATCGAGCGGCTCCCGCTTCATGATCTCGATGAGCTCCGGATACTGCTGCTCGGAGGTGGTGGTCACGCCGATGTAGCGGATCCGGCCGGCGCTCTTCAGCTCCTTCAGAATCGCGAGTTGCGTAGGAACGTCGCCCAGGTTGTGTACCTGGATGAGATCGATCTTGGGCTTCCGGATTCGTTTGAAGGACGTTTCGATCTGCGCGCGGGCGGCGGCCGGATCGGCCTTGCCCCGCCCCGCCACGTTGACCTTGGTGGCCCAGAAGATCTTGTCGGTGAACCCGGCGTCGGCCGCAATGCGGCCGGCAACCTCCTCGGAGGCGCCGTAACCGGGGGCCGTGTCGAAGACGCTCGCTCCGTGCTCCACCATCGTGCGGAAAACATCGCGCAGGGCGGCGATGTCCTCCGAGCGCGCAACCTGGGAGAATGTCGCGGAACTGCCGAGGCCGACCACCGGCAGGGCCTCTCCGCTGGAGGGCACCGAACGAGTGATAAGCTTCTGTTGCGCGAACGAGATTTTGGAAGCGAGGCCGGCGGCGGCCGCAATTCTGAACCAGTCTCTTCGGGTGCTGGCTGGACACAGGTTTTCTCCTCGGAAGGCGCGTATCGACGCCCGATTTTCCTCAACTATAGAACAGCCGCGAGACCGCGGCGCGGGACCGCGGACGAATCTTTCAGTCAGTGATTCCGATTAGGGTTTGGTGCCGCCGCGGATGGCCTCGGCCATCTCCGACGCCTTGGCGCGGGCGGTGTGCATGTAGGTCTCGTTTTTGGCGATGCGGTCGAGCAGGGGGAGGAACTGGTCCAGCGCGACCAGCCGGTTGCGCTCCATCGCGCTGCGCAGGTTGCGCAGGGCCTTGTCCACGCCGAGCTTGTCGTACTTGGCGGAACGCTCCAGGTCCGTCAGAAACTGGGCCGATTCGGCCATACGCTCGAACCAGTCCAGCAGGGCCTGGGCGGAGGCGTCGCCGGTGTAGTTGAACTGCGCCTCGTGTTTTTCGGCGCCGTTTTCATAGCGGAAGGTCTTGGCGCCCATGAAGGCTACCGGCACTTTTACGTCGGCTTCCAGACGGGTTTTGAAATGGTCGAGCTTGCCGGCCAGATCGAAAAGCGTTTGGGTGTCGGCTTCGGGAAGTTTGAATTTCACCGGCAGATCGTCGTCCGGCGCTTCTTTGTATTCGACGGCGCCGGATTGCTCCACCGTCACCTGCATGTATTCCGGCTTGCTGCCTGGAAACTTCTTGGAAAAAAACAGGCGCGGCCCGTCAGCGGCCGAAAGAACTCCGGCCAGGAGCAAAATCGAAACCCACCTCATGCCGATCCCCTCATGCCAGCCTGCGGCCGGTCGCTTCGTGTGTGGCGTGGCAGATGGCCACGGCTAAAGCGTCGCAGGCGTCTTCCGATGCGACCGGCTCGTCCAGCCTCAAAAGCCGCCCGATCATCAACTGCACCTGCGATTTCTCCGCCCTGCCGTAACCCACCACGCTCATTTTGACTTCCAGCGGCGAATATTCCGCGAACGCCATCTCCGCTTCCGCAATGGCGAGCAGCGCGATGCCCCGAACGTGCGCCAGTTTCAGCGCCGTCTTCACATTCGCCGAATAGAAGACCTCCTCCACCGCGCCCGATTCGGGAGCGTGCTCCCGAATGATCCGGCGCAACTCTCCGGAAATTTCCAGCAGCCTTCTCTCAAAAGGCCACTTGGGACTGGTGCGGATCACGCCCGCGGCGATCATGTGGTGATCGCTGCCGTCGCTGTCGATGACGCCGTAACCGGTCCGCTCCGACCCGCAATCAATCCCGAGGACGCGCACCGCGTTTACGCGAGCGCCTCCAGCTCCTTCTCGTCGATATCGAAGTTCGAGTAAACGTTCTGCACATCTTCGTGATCTTCGAGCGCCTCGTGCAGCCTGAGCATGCCGCTGGCGTTCTTGCCCTCGAGCTTGATGAGGTTCTTGGGCACCATGGCGATGCTGGCGTCCTCGTGGGCGAGTCCGGCCCCTTCGAGCGCCTTGATCACGTTGTCGTGAGCTTCGGGGGAGGAGAGGATTTCCCAACGCTCGCCGTCGTTGCGCAGATCGTCGGCGCCGGCATCGAGGACGATTCCCATGAGCTGGTCCTCGTCGATCTTGTCCGACGGCAAGTAGACCTGGCTTTTCCGTTCGAACATCCAGGCGACGCTGCCCTGCTCGCCCATATTGCCGCCGTTCTTGGAGAAGACATGGCGGATGTCGCTGACCGTCCGGTTGCGGTTGTCGGTGGCGGTGTTGACGAGGACGGCGGCCCCACCGGGACCGTACCCTTCGAACATCACCTCCTCGATCTGCCCCCCTTCGAGTTCGCCGGTGCCGCGCATGATGGCCTTCTTGATGTTGTCGGCAGGCATGCTGACGTTTTTGGCAGCGAGAACGGCGGTACGCAAACGGGGGTTACCGTCCGGATCGCCGCCGCTGCGGGCGGCAATCGTAATTTCCTTAATGAGGCGCGTGAACATTTTCCCGCGCTTGGCGTCCAGAGCCGCCTTCTTGTGTTTAATAGTGGCCCATTTGGAATGGCCCGACATGTGAACCTCGCAGGTAGGCCCAGCCTCGCGCGGCCGGGAGTGACAATGTTATGAATTCAACGCCTTTGAGAATAGCAGAATCAAGGGGGTAAGGGGTAGATCCGGGACACTGGGGGGCGGTAACCTTTTGGCCGCACCCGCCGCTATACTGATGCTCTAATGAACGCAACACTGCTGCTTCCAGCTCTCCTCTGCGCGTCCGCGCTCGGCCAGAATCCACCCCCGGCGCCGGTGGCGCTCACGTTTCAATCGGCGCTCGACCGGTCCCGGCAGTACAGCCAGCAGTGGCTCTCGGCCGGGTACGCCGGGCAACTGGCGCACGAAGACGCCATCCAGGCCCGCGCCGCCATGCTGCCCACGTTGAGTTCGGTGAACCAGTTCGTCTACACGCAGCCGAACGGCACGCCCTCCGGGGTTTTCGTGGCCAACGACGGGCCGCACATTTACACCAATCAGGCCGCGGTTCACGGCGAGATCTACTCGCCCGTGCGCCGCGCGGACTACCGGCGTGCGGTGGCGGCGGAAGCGGTGGCGCGGGCGCGGACCGAGGTGGCTCTGCGCGGGCTGGTGGCGGTGGTGGCGCAGAACTACTACGGGATGCTGGCGGCGCAGCGAAAGCTCGAAAACGCGCGGCAAAGCGTCAAGGAAGCCGAGCAGTTCGTGGATATCACCCAGAAGCAGGAGCAGGGCGGAGAAGCGGCCCATGCCGACGTGGTGAAGGCGCAGATCCAGCTCGAACAGCGGCGGATCGACCTGAGCAACGCCGAACTGGATCTCGAGAAGGCGCGGATTGCCGTAGGGGTGATGCTGTTTTCCGACTATTCCCAGCCGTTCAGCTTGAACGACGACCTGGAAACGGTGGCGCCCATGCCCTCGCTGCCGGAAATTCAGGCGCGCGCCGGGCAGGACAATCCGGAAATCCGGGCCGGGCAGGCGCTGATCGAGCAGCAGGGGCACGAAATCGGCGCGAGCCGCGCCGCGCTCTATCCCACGCTCTCCTTCGATTATTTCTACGGCATCAACGCCAACACCTTCGCGGCACACAACCCGGAAGGCCAGAACCAGCTCGGATCTTCGGCGCAGGTGCAACTGACCATTCCGCTGTGGGATTGGGGCGCCAGCCGCAGCCGGGTGCGGCTGGCGGAGTTGCGGCTGCAACAGGCGCGCACGGAGCTGAATTTCGCCGAGCGCCAGTTGCGCAGCAACGTCAGCGCGTATTACGCCGAGGCGAGCGCCGCGGCCACGCTGATTCTGGCTCTGCGGCGAAGTGTGGACCTGGCGGCGGAGAGCCTGCGCCTGACGCTGCTCCGCTACCAGGCGGGGGAAGTGACCGCGCTCGAAGTGGCCGACGCGCAAAGCACCCTGGCGCAGGCCCGCAACGCATACGCCGACGGCTTGGTGCGGTACCGGCTCGCGGTGGCCAATGTACAGACTCTGACCGGGATCTTCTAAATGCTCAAATCCATGTTGCTGTGCTGCTCCGCGATGCTGATCGCGTCGGCGTGTTCCCCGAAGGCGCAAGAGCGGGAAACGGAGACGGCCGCGCCCGTGCAGGTGGCTCCGGTAAGGCAGGAGACCATCCATCGGATCGTCGAAGCGGATGCCGTTCTGTTTCCGGCCGACCAGGCCAGCGTGACGCCGAAGATCTCCGCGCCGGTGCAGAAGTTTTATGTGAACCGCGGCGATCATGTGAAAGCCGGGCAGTTGCTGGCCACGCTGGAGAACAGCGATCTCTCCGCGGCGGTGGCGGCGGCGCGCGGGCAGGTGCAGCAGGCGGAGGCCAACCTGCGCACCACCACGGACGCGGCGGTGCCGGAGGCGGTGGTGAAGGCGCAGACCGACGCGGCGGCGGCCAGGCAGCAGTTGGACGCGGCCGCCAAACTGCTGGAGAGCCGGCGGGCTCTGCTGGCGCAGGGGGCGCTGGCGCGGAGGCAGGTGGACGAAGCGGAAGTGCAGTACGCGCAGGCTAAGGCCCAGTTCGACGCCGCCGAGGAGCATCTGCGCACCCTCCAAACGGTGGGGAAGCAGGAACAGGTGAACACGGCCCAGGCGCAGGCCGAAACGGCGCGGGCGCAGTTGCGGTCGGCCGAAGCGCAGCTCGGATATTCGGAAATTCGCAGCCCCATTTCAGGCGTGATCGCGGAGCGGCCCGTGTACCCGGGGGAGATGGCCAATTCGGGTTCGCCGCTGCTGACCGTGATGGATGTCTCGCACGTGGTAGCCCGCGCCAACGTTCCGCAGGACCAGGCTTCGGCGGTGAAGGTGGGGGACCTGGCGGTGGTCAAGCTCGCCGAAGCCGGCCTGGAGGTGCCCGGGAAAGTGACGGTGGTTAGCCCGGCCACGGACGCGGCCAGCACGACCGTGCAGGTGTGGGTCGATTTGCCAAACCCGGGTGAGCGGCTGAAGCCCGGAGGCGGGGCGCACGTGGCCATTACGGTAGCCACCATCAGGGACGCCGTGGTGGTGCCGGGCGCGGCGATTCTGCCGGGCGAGGAGGGCGGCACCGCGGTGTTGTCCGTTTCCGGCGGCGCGGTTCATCGCAAGAATGTCGAGACCGGCGTACGCGAGGGCGATGCCGTGCAGATCCTGTCCGGCGTGGCGGCGGGCGAGCAGGTAGTGACGGTGGGCGGTTTGGGCCTGGACGACGGCGCCAAGGTGCGGGTGGTGCAGGCGGGCGCGAAGGACGAGGACGAGAAGAAATGACGCCTCCGCAACCGGAAGCCTCGCACTGGACGGCGCGGCACGGCAAGCCCGTCGTGTTCGTGATTCTCACCCTGGTGGCGGTGGGAATTTACCTCGCGCTCACCATACCCGTGGCGGTGTTTCCGGAAACCGACTTCCCGCGCATTGTGGTGGGTGTGGACAACGGCGTGATGCCGATCGACCAGATGCTGGTGACCATCACGCGGCCGCTCGAGGAGGCCGTGAACACCGTGCAGGGGCTGGACCACGTCTGGTCGCTGACCAGCCGCGGCACGGCGGAAATCGACCTGTTCTTCTCGTGGAAAGTGGACATGTACCGGACGCTGGAGCTGGTGAATGCGGCGCTGGCGCGGGTGCAGCCCACTTTGCCGCCGACGGCGAGAATCACGGCCAACCGTCTCACCTTCGCGGCCTTCATCACGATGGGGTACAGCCTGACGTCGGACCGCGTTCCGCAGACGCGCCTGTGGGAACTGGCTACCTACGACCTGAAGCCGCGGCTCAATCGCGTCCTCGGCGTGTCCACGGTGGTGGTGCAGGGCGGGCAGGAGCCGGAGTTTCAGATCGAACCGGACCCGGCCAAGCTGGTGCAGACCGGCGTTACCATCCCGGCCATTCTGGATGCGGTGGGCCGCAGCAACATGATCGATTCACCGGGCTTGATCGAGATGCGGCACCAGCTTTTCCTGAGCCTGGTGAGCGGGCAGACGCGCACGCCCGCGGAGATCGCCAACATCGTGGTGAAAACCACCCCGGCGGGAGCGCCGGTGCGCATCGGGGATGTGGCAACGGTGAAGCCTTCGGTGCGTCCGGTGTACACCACGGTGACCGCCAACGCCAGGCCCGCGGTCCTGCTGAACGTCCTGCGTCAGCCGGACAGCAACACGGTACAGGTGGCCAACGGCGTTCACGCCGAGATCGAGCAGATCCGCAAGACGCTGCCCGAAGGCATCGACCTGCGGCCGTGGTACGACCAGTCCGAGATCGTCAACGCCTCCATCGCCAGCGTGCGGGACGCGATTCTGATCGGGTTGGTGCTGGCGTCCCTGATCATGGTGCTGTTCCTGCGCGACTGGGGCACGTCCCTGGTGGCGGGCCTGGTGATTCCAGCCACCATCGCGGTCACGTTCATCGTGCTGCGCCTGTTCAACGAAACCTTCAACCTGATGACCCTGGGCGGCCTGGCGGCGGCGGTGGGGCTGGTGATCGACGACGCCATCGTGGTGGTGGAGAATATCGTGGCGCATCGCGACGCCGGAGAGTCGCGGGCGGACGCCATTCGAAATGCGATTCGCGAGATCCGCACGCCGCTGATCGGGTCCACCATCACGCCCATCGTGGTGTTCCTGCCCCTAATCTCAATCACCGGCGTGACGGGGGTGTTCTTTCGCGCGCTGGCGGTGACGGTGGGGATGGCGCTGCTGACTTCCCTGGCCCTGGCGCTGACCTGGACGCCGACCCTCAGCCATTACCTGATCCGCAGCCGGGGCACGCGCAAGCAAAGCCACGACGCCGTGCCGGGGTGGATGATGCGGCCCTACGAGCGGACGCTGCGCTTCGCGCTGGAGCACCGGCTGCTGTTGGGGCTGTTCGTGGTGGGGCTGATCGGCGCTTCTTACCTGTGCTACAAGAACACCGGCTCGGACCTGCTGCCGGCGATGGACGAGGGCGGCTTCATTCTGGACTACATCATGCCGGCGGGATCCTCGCTCGAGGAGACCAACCGCGTGCTCACGCACGTCGAGCAGATCCTGCGCGATACGCCGGAGGTGGAAAGCACGTCGCGGCGCACCGGCCTCGAACTGGGCCTGGCCGCGGTGACGGAGGCGAACACCGGCGATATTTCGGTCAAGTTCAAGGCTGACCGCTCGCGCGGTTCGGACGAAATCATCTCCGAGCTTCGCGACAAGGTTCACGAGGCCGAACCGGTGCTGGACGTCGAGTTCATGCAACTGCTCCAGGACATGATCGGCGACCTGACCAGCGCGCCCGAGCCGGTGGCCATCAAACTGTTTTCCGAGAATCCCGAGGCGCTCCGCGAATGGGCGCCGAAAGTCGCGGAGTCGATTAAGAAAATCGACGGCGTGGTGGATGTGCTGGACGGGATCGAGAACACCATCAGCGGTCCGGCGACGATGTTCCGTGTAGACCCTGTGACCACCGCGCGCGCCGGCTTCACGCCGCAGGAAGTGGAGGTGGATACCAGCGCCATCCTGCAAGGCGAAGAGGCGCCGACGCCGGTGGTGTTGAACGACCGCTCGTACACCATCCGCGTGCGGATGCCGGAGCAAACGCGGGCCTCGCTGGAAGCGATTCGCAACACGCTGCTGGTAAGCGGCACCGGGAAGACGGCCACGGTGGGCTCGCTGGCCACGATTACCGAGGAGCCGGGGCAGACCGAGATTCACCGCGAGAACCTGCAACGCGACGTGACCGTGACGGCGCGTTTCGAAGGCATGAGCCTGGGCGATGGCATGCAGAAAGTGCAGAAAGCGGTGGCGGATCTGAACCTGCCAGCCGGAATCCGCGTGGCCTATGGCGGGCAGTACGAAGAGCAGCAGAAATCGTTCCGCGACCTGGTGTTCGTGCTGCTGCTGGCCATCGTGCTGGTGTTTACGGTGCTGCTGTTCGAGTTCGGCGATTTCGCCGCGCCCACGGCAGTGTTGTGCTCGGCGCTGCTTTCGACGTCGGGCGTGTTCGTGGCCCTGCTGGTGACCGGCACCACGTTCAACCTGTCGTCGTTCATGGGGCTGATCATGGTGATCGGCATCGTGGCGAAGAACGGCATTCTGCTGCTCGACGCCGACCAGAAATTCCGCGCCGCGGGCACGCCTGCCGAAGAGAGCATGATGCTCGCCGGCGAGCGCCGCCTGCGTCCCATCATGATGACGGCACTGGCTACAATGGCCGGCATGATTCCACTGGCGCTCGCCTGGGGCGCCGGTTCCCAGATGCTGCAACCGCTCGCCATCGCGGTGATCGGCGGCATTCTTGCATCTATGGTTCTTTCCCTGATCGTCACCCCCGCCATTCACTACTATTTGAGCGGTGGGACCGGTCCCCACGAGGAGCAAACGCGATGAGACGACTGATTCCGGTTCTTCTGATTGCCGGCGCGGCATTCGCCGCCGAAGGCTTTCATGTCATCAACAAGATCAAGATCGGCGGCGCCGCCGGCTTCGATTACCTGTTCGCCGACCCCGCCAACCACCGCCTGTACACATCGCACGGATCGAGCGTGGAGATCGTGGACACCAATTCGGGCAAACACATAGGCACGGTGGGCGAGCAGCGCGGGGTGCACGGTGTGGTGCCGGTGCCCGACCTTAACAAGGGATTCATCACCAACGGGCAGGCGAACGCCGTCGTGATGTTCGACCTGAAGACGTTCGCCAAGATGGGAGAGATTCCCACGGGCACCAATCCCGACGCCATCTGCTATGAGCCGCGGACGAAGCGGATTTTTGCGTTCAATGGCCGCTCCAACAACGCCACTGCGATCGACGCGGCCAGCGGGCAAGTGATCTCGACCTTTGCCGTGGGTCCGAAGCCGGAGAATTGCGCCACCGACCGCGCGGGCAAGGTGTACGTGAATATCGAGAACTCGTCGGAGGTGGTGGAGATCGACGCGGCCAAACCGGCGGTGCTGCGGCGCGCGAAACTGGCGCCGTGCGAGGAGCCATCCGGTATGGCGATCGATCTCAAGGGCAGAAAGCTGTTCTCGGTGTGCGGCAACAATCTGATGGTGGTGACCGATATTCCGACGATGAAAGTAGTCGCTACGGCGCCCATCGGCGACGGCGCGGATGGGGCGGGCTACGACTCCGGTCTGGGGCTCGCGTTCAGTTCCAACGGCGGGTCGGGCAATATGACGATCGTCAAGCTGGTGAACGGCAAATACCAGGCTGTGGATACCGTGCCCACCGAACCGGGGGCGCGGACGATCGCGGTGGACGACACCAATCATCGCGTCTACCTGCTGGCGAACGAACCGGGTCCGGAGCAGGGTGGACGGAGGCGGCCCGTGCCCGATTCGTATCACGTGATCGTGGTGGGAAGGTAGAGCCCCCGGCCCTCCGGTAATCTATCCGTATGCTGGACGGCTCGATTCGCACCGCCACCGCGGCCGACGCTGAGGCGCTTACGTCGCTCATCAATCAGGCATTTGCCGTGGAGCGCGCCATCATCGCGGGCGACCGGATTACAACTGCCGAGGTCCGGGCGAATCTCAACAGGGGCGAGTTTCTGGTAGCGGAAAAAAACGGCGCGCTCGAAGCCTGCGTCTACATCGAACCCCGCGGCGACCGTGCCTATTTCGGGCTGCTCGCGGTGGTTCCCTCCCGGCAGCGCAACGGCCTCGGGCGCATCATGGTCGGTGCGGCCGAGCGGCGCGCTCTCGAACTGGGCGCGCGCTTCATGGACCTGAACGTGGTCAGCCTCCGCACCGAGCTCCCTCCCGTTTACCGGAAGCTGGGCTACGCCGAGTCCGGCATGCGCGCGCTGGGCCCCGAGGCGGTGCAACTCGTGCCCTGCCACCTGGTTCGCATGTCCAAACAACTCGTATTCCGAACCGCCATTCTCGGCTACGGCCTCGCCGGCAAAACCTTTCACGCCCCCAACATCCACAAGGCGCCCGGCCTGCGGCTCGACATGGTGATGTCGAGCGACGCGGCCAAAGTGCATTCCGATCTGCCGGACGTGGCGGTGGCGCCGGACCCGGAAACCGTGTTCGCCAATCCCGATATCGACCTGGTCGTGATCGCCACCCCCACCGCCACCCATTTCGACCTGGCGCGGCGCGCGCTCGAAGCGGGCAAACACGTGGTGGTGGACAAGCCCGTGGCGGTCACGGCCGCCGAAACGGAGGCGCTGATCGAACTGGCGGAACGCGTGGAACGCCGGCTGTCGGTATTTCAGAGCCGCCGTTGGGACGACGACTTTCTGGCGCTGCGCGAAACCATCGCCTCCGGCACGCTGGGCGAGGTGGTGTACTTCGAATCCCACTACGACCGGCACCGTCCCGAAGTGCGCGCGCGCTGGAAGGAACAGCCCGGCCCCGGCAGCGGCATCTGGTATGACCTGGGGCCGCACCTGGCCGACCAGGCCCTGCAACTGTTCGGCTTTCCGCAAGCCGTGTTCGCCGACCTGGGAGCGCAGCGCGAAGGCTCCGAAGCGGTGGACTACTTTCACGTGCTGCTGCGTTACGGCCGCTTGCGCGTGGTGCTGCACGGAAGCAACCTGGTGCCGGATCCGGCCGTCCGCTTCGTGGTGCACGGGACGAAAGCAAGCTACCGCACCGCGCCGGCGCCCGACGGCGACTATTCACGCTTCTACACCGCGCTGGCGGCGTATCTGCGCGGCGAAGGGCCGAACCCCGTGCCCCCGCGCGAGGCGCTGTTGGTGATGCGCGTGATCGAGGCGGCTATCGAAAGCTCGAAGGAATCACGCCAGGTGTTTTGCCAGGAACGGTAGGCCGCGCTTGCCCCAGAAACTGTGCGGGCCGTCGAAGACTTCCTGCTCGGTGCGGTCGGCGGCCCCCAACGCTTCGTAGACCTTTTTGACCCGCTGGAAACTGGAGCGGCTGGCAGCCACGGGGAAAATGTTGTCGCGCTCGCCCGCCTCGGAAAACAGCGCGCGCGGCGCGATCAGCCCGGCCACATCGTACATCTCGGCGTAGTTCAGGATGCCCGGCACGTAATTGTCGATGCAGTGCGAGATGCTCATGATCGAGTCGCGAAAGGTGTTCAGATAGCAACTCACCAGCGCAGCCTTGATGCGGGTATCGAGCGCCGCGGAAAAGACCGTGGCCGTGCCGCCGCCGGAGACGCCCATACAGCCCACGCGCTGCGCATCCAGTTCCTTGCGGGTCGCGATCCAGTCGATGGTCCGCATCACGTCCCAGACGCGCCAGCCGATCATCGTCTGACCGAGCAGCAGCGCCTGGCCGGCGGCAGGCTGGCAGGCGCTGGTAGTCAAGCCTTTGCTCTTGGTGAGGGGATCGCGGCGGCAGCCGAAGGCCATGGGTTCGATGGCCACCGCAGCCATGCCGTGCTCCACCACCTGGATGGCGAAGTCGTACTCGTAGCCGGCTTTGACGGTACGGTCGCGGCCCTGCTCGTCGATTCCCACCAGGTCGTCCACGCCGCGGCCGTGTCCGGGAATGGCAATCACGGTGGCGTAGGGCGCGGTGCCGGCCTTCGGCGTCAGCAGGTAGGCGAGCACGAAAAGGCCGGGACGGCTTTCGAACACGAATTTCTCGCGCCGGTAATTGGGGAATTCGCGAACCTCGAGGGTCTGCGGCGCCAGCGGTATGCGCTCGGGAAATCCGCCCACCAGTTCAGCCACCTTGGCGCGCAACTCCTTCTGCCAGGCTTCGGCCTGCGGCTTCGTAGTTGCCTGGAAGGTCATGCGCAGGGGGGCGGCATCGTGCAGCTTCAGTCCCCACGCCACCGGGTCGAAGCCCGCCGTGTCCACCTTGTTTTCGAAGCCGTCCAGCGCGCCGGTGTACCGCCCGGCCGACGGCGCCTGCGCCTGCGCCTCCACGGCGGCCGCACTGGCCATGGCAATTTTCCCGAATCCGCGTCGCGTCATTCCCGCAGTATATACCCGCGAAAACGCGGAACTCAGTACTTGGGCATGCTCGGATCGACTTTGTCGGCCCACGCCAGAATGCCCCCCACCACGTTGCGCACGCGCTGGAAGCCGGCCACCCGCAGCACGTCGCACGCTTTGGCGCTGCGCACGCCGCTGCGGCAATGGATGACGATATCGGCCTCGGGGTCGAACTCGTCCACATGCCGGGGAAACTCGCCGAGCGGGATCAGTTTGGCGCCGGGTATGTTGCAGATCCTGTATTCGTGCGGCTCGCGCACGTCGATCAGCACAAAATCGTCGGCGCGGTCCAGCTTGGCCTTCAATTCCTGGACGTCGATTTCGCCTTCGTTCAAGTTGGTCTCCTGAGGGGGCGCCGCCTGTTGCTGCGGCACGCCGCAAAATTGATGATAGTCGATCAGCTTCGTGATCGTGCGGTGCTCGCCGCACACCGGGCATTCCGGATTCTTCCGCAGCTTGAGCTCCCGAAAACGCATGGCCAGCGCGTCATATAGCATCAGCCGCCCGATCAACGGCTCGCCGATTCCCAGAATCAGCTTCACCGCTTCGGTCGCCTGGATCAGCCCGATGGTGCCTGGCAGGATGCCGAGTACCCCGCCTTCGGCGCAGCTCGGCACCAGGCCGGGCGGCGGCGGTTCCGGATAGAGGCAGCGGTAGCAAGGGCCGCCCTCCGTGGCGAAGATCGTGGCCTGCCCTTCGAACCGGAAGATGGAGCCGTAGACGTTGGGCTTGCCCAGCAGCACGCAGGCGTCGTTAACCAGGTAGCGGGTCGGGAAATTGTCCGTGCCGTCCACCACCAGGTCGTAGTCCTTCAGGATGTCGAGCGCGTTCTCGCTCGTCAGAGCCACTTCATGCCGCACGATTTCGATATTCGGATTGATGGCCAGCATCTTCTCGGCGGCCGAATCGAGCTTTTTGCGGCCCACGTCGGTGGTGAAGTGGATCACCTGCCGCTGAAGGTTGGTGTAGTCCACCACGTCGAAATCCACCAGCCCGATTTTGCCGATTCCGGCCGCCGCCAGGTACAGGCCGAGGGGCGCGCCCAGCCCTCCGGTGCCCACCAGCAGCACCTTGGCGGCCTTCAACTTCTGCTGCCCTTCAATGCCCACCTCGGGGATGATGAGGTGGCGGCTGTAGCGCAGGATTTCGTCCTTCGAAAGCGCGGGGGGCTCGGGCGGCGCGGTCACGGTGGAGCCGCCGGCGATCGAGGGCACCAGCGAAATCGTGTCGTGCTCCTGTGCCGGCGTCGAGTCCTTCCCCAGGTAGCGCACGTCTTCGTCGTTCAGGTACACGTTCACGAAACTGCGGATCTTGCCCTCGTCGGTGAAAATCTGCTTGCGCAGGTCGGGAAATTGCGTCGTGAGCGCGTTGAGCACTTCCCCCACCGTGCCGCCGGATGCGCTCACCGCGTCCTGTTTTGCGGTGAACTGCCGCAGCGGGGTCGGAATCAATACTTTGGCCATATCAGTAGATCAGCTCCTCTCTGGAGGCTTCGGTCTGTTCGACATTCGGAAGCCAGCTATTGGCGTGGTCGAATTCGCCTTTCTGAATCGATAGCACAACGAACGAATACCACGGGCAGGAATTCTGTAAATCCGTTTTGGAGAAATAGGCGTCGCAATCGGGGTGCGAATGGTAGATGCCGATAAGGTCCATGCCGCGCTCGCGAGCGGCTTTGTCGGCGGCTGCCAGGTCTTGCGGACGCAACTCGTAGCGCTCCGCCTGCGCGCCTGCGAAGGCGTTCTCGAGGGCCATCGCCTCGGTGACCGTCTTCTCGTCACTGTCGTTGCGGCCGAGCATTGCCCCACAGCATTCGTTGGGATACGTGGAGCGGGCGTGCGCCACCATCTGCGCCCAGGGTGCGGTTTCGATTCGGATCATCACTCGTCCCAGAAGTGCTCGCTCAGGTACTTCTCGGCGCTGTCGCAGAGCACGGTCACGATCACCGCCGACTCCCCCCGTTCCACGATCTCCCGCGCCAGCAGCGTGGCCGCGAACACGTTGCATCCCGACGAAATGCCCACCAGCAGCCCTTCTTCCTTCGCCAGGCGGCGCACCATGCGGTAAGCGTCCTCGGTTTCGATCCACAGATTGCCGTCCGCCAGCTCTTCGTCGTAAATGCCGGGCACGATGGCGGTGGGCATGTGCTTCAAACCCTCCAGTCCATGGAACCCGCTCGATGGCTGCGCCGAGTAGCACTTCACTTCCGGCAGGTCGCGCTTGAGACGGCGGCTGGTGCCCGTGAAGGTTCCGCTGGTTCCCATGGCAGCGACAAAATGCGTGAGCGCGCCGTTGGTCTGGCGGATGATTTCCGGTCCCGTATGCTCGAAGTGCGCCTTCCAGTTGGCGGGGTTGTTGTACTGGTCGGGGTAAAAATACTGGTCCGGGTCGGCCATGTAAAGCTGGCGGACCATGCGGATGGCGCCGTCCGAACCCTCGGCGGCGTCGCTGAACACCATCTCCGCGCCGTACGCCTTCAGAATTCGCTTGCGCTCCGGCGAGGCGTTGGCAGGCAGCACCAGTTTCACTTTGTAGCCGCGATTTGCTCCAATCATGGCGTACGCGATGCCGGTGTTGCCGCTGGTGGAGTCGAGAATCGTGCGCTTCGGATTCAGCTTCCCCGAGCGCTCCCCGTCCAGCACCATGTTGAGCGCGGCGCGGTCCTTCACCGATCCACCGGGGTTGAAATATTCGGCCTTACCCAGAATCTCCACGCCCGGGAACTCTTCCGGAATTTTCAGCAGCCGGATCAGCGGAGTGTTGCCCACCGTCCGAAGCAGCGGTTCGGCTTCGGTGCGAGCGACGTCCAGATTCGGGATCGGAAGAGCATACGCCATGATGGTCTCCTCTTTGGATTCACTTTATCCCGAAAGGGATGCAACCTTCCAGGCGATAGAAAATGAAGGGCTCTGAGTCATCCGATTATAGCATCACCCTAATCCCTGTCAACATAGTAGGGTATTCCTTGGGGCCTGCCCGGCTCCCGGGCGCGGGCGGCCGCGGGCCCTTGGTACAATGACACTTCCAAGTCATGCTCGATCAATCGATTCAGGAACTGGAGTCCCGTTCCCTGGCGCGCATTGCCTCCGCACAGTCGGCCGCGGAGCTCGAGGCCGCGCGCGTGGATGCGTTGGGGCGTAAGAGCGGGCTCACCCGGTTCAGCAAAGAGATGGGCAAGCTGGATGCCAGGGAGCGCGCGCGCATCGGCAAGCTGCTCAACGGCGCCCGCCAAAAGCTTGAATCCGCCCTGGAAACGCGGCAGCGCGAATTTGCGGACGCGGCGCTTCGCGCGAAGCTGGACGCCGAATGGGTGGACCTCACCCTGCCCGCCCCCGGTCCGCCGCGCGGCCACCTGCACCCGATTACGCGCATCCAGCGGGAGCTCGAAGAGCTGTTTCTGTCGCTCGGCTTCACGGTCCTGGACGGGCCTGAAGTCGAAACCGAATATCACAACTTCGACGCCCTCAACATTCCGCCCGACCATCCCGCGCGCGACATGCAGGACACCTTCTGGCTGGAGGGCGGCAACCTGCTCCGCACCCACACCTCGCCGGTGCAGGTGCGCGGCATGGAGCGTCTGGGTCCGCCGCTGCGCATGATCGCGCCCGGCCGCGTCTTCCGCAACGAGAGCGTGGACGCCTCCCACGAGCACACCTTCTATCAACTGGAAGGCATGATGGTGGACCGCGACGTTTCCGTGGCGCACCTGCTGTATTTCATGAAGACCCTGCTGGCGGCCATCTTCCACCGCGAGGTCACGGTGCGGCTGCGTCCGGGATATTTTCCGTTCGTCGAGCCCGGCTTCGAGCTGGACATCCAGTGCCTGATCTGCGGCGGGCCGGGCTGCCCGGTGTGCAAGCAGAGCGGGTGGGTGGAGTTGCTGCCGTGCGGCCTGGTCAATCCGAAGGTGCTGCGCATGAGCAATATCGACCCGGAAGAGTGGAACGGCTTCGCCTTCGGCCTGGGTCTGACCAGGCTGGCGATGATGCGGTACGGCATTGACGATATCCGCCAGTTGCAGGGCGGAGACTTGAGATTCCTGAAGCAGTTCTGAGGCTCTCCCTTGAAATTCTCCTATAACTGGATACGCGAATTGGTGGAGGAGCTGGACTGCCCTCCGGAGCCGCTCGAACGGCTGATCACGATGAAGACGGCCGAGTGCGAGGGCATCGAACGCGTGGCCCCACTGCTCGAGACGGCCTGCGCGGCGCGCGTGGAATCGGTGGAGCCTATCGCGGGCAGCCACAATGTGAAGGCGGTCGTGGATGCCGGCCGCTACGGCCGCAAGACCGTAGTGTGCGGCGCGCCGAACTGCCGGCCCGGCCTGATCACGGCCTATGTTCCCATCGCCGCCAAAACCATTCAGGGGGTCGAGAGCGAGGGCATGCTGGCCAGCGCCGCCGACCTCGGCATCGGCAGGGACCACTCCGGCGTTCTCGAGCTCGATTCGCAGGTGGGCGCGCCCGTGGGCGGCTGCCTGCGCGACTACGCCATCGAGATCGACAACAAGTCCATCACGCACCGTCCCGACCTCTGGGGCCACCTGGGCATGGCCCGCGAGGTGGCCGCGATTCTGGGCCGCCGCCTGAAGGATCCCGTGCGCATGGACCTGCTGCCGCAGGGGGCCCCGGGCATCCGGGTGAAGATCGAAGATTACAATCTGTGCCCGCGATACAGCGCGCTGGTGTTTGAAAACGTGAAGGTCGGGCCTTCGCCGCTCTGGGTGCAGGCGCGGCTCACGGCCATCGGCCTGAACCCGATCGACAATATCGTCGACATGACGAACCTGGTGATGGCGGAAATGGCGCAGCCGATGCATGCCTTCGACGCGGACCTGCTCACCGGCGATACCATCTTCGTGCGCCCCGCGCGCCGGGGCGAACGCTACCGGGCCCTGAACGGCGAGGAGTACACGCTGGATGAGTCCAACCTCGCCATCGCGGACGGCGCCGGAACCATCGCCCTGGCGGGAGTGATCGGCGGGGCCGGCACCGCCATCGGCGAAACCACTACGCGGGTCGTGCTCGAGAGCGCGAATTTCCAGGCCTCCTCCATTCGCAAGACCTCCTCCGCCATCCGCCTCCGGACCGATGCCTCCATGCGCTTCGAGAAGGCGCAGGACCCGGCCAATACAGTGCGCGGACTGGCCCGCGCAATTGAAATCCTGCAAGAGATTTGCCCGGGCATCCGCATCGCCGGCGGCGTCGCCGACGATCGCGCGGAGATGGAAGCGCCGCCGCCTATCGACCTGCCGCTCGACTGGCTGGAGCGGAAACTCGGCCGCGCCATCGCCCCCGCGGAAGTGCGCGACATTCTGGAGCGGTTGGAATTCGGCGTGTCCGAACCGCATCCCGGCCTGTTCTCGGTTTCCGTCCCCTCCTGGCGGGCCACCAAGGACATCTCCCTCAAGGACGATCTGGTGGAAGAGGTCGGCCGCATGGTGGGCTACGATTCGATCGCGCCCCGCGCGCCTCTCGTTCCCGCCAGCGTGCCGCCCGGCAATCCGGCGCGAAAGTTCCAGCACGAAATTCGCAACGTCCTGGTGGATCTCGGGTTCACCGAGGTCTACAACTACTCGTTCCTGAGCGAGGAGGCCGTGCGCGCATTCGAATGGGATCCCGCCTCGCACCTGCGCGTGGCCAATCCGATCGCCTCGGACCAGGCCCTGATGCGCACCTCCCTGCTGCCCGGGATTCTCCGCAACGTTACCGAAAACAGCAAGCACCTGGAGACGTTCCGCCTGTTCGAGGTGGGTCTCGAAATCCACAAGCCATACGAGGGTTTACCTGAAGAAGTGGCGCACCTGGCCGCGGCCGTCTACAGCCGCCACGGCGATGGAACGGCCGGCCTCTTCGAAATCAAACACGCCGCCGAGTGCCTGATGCCGGGCGTGGAGGCCCGGCCCGCCGCCGCCGCGCCCTACGAGCACCCCGCGCGCGTGGCCGATCTTTTCTGGCGCGGCGAGCGCGTGGGCCGCATGTTCGAGTTCCACCCCACGCTGGTCGAAACCGGCCGCGCCGCGGTCATGGATCTCGACCTGCACGTGCTGCGCGCGCTCAGCGCGGGCGAGGTGAAATACACCCCCATCCGCCGCTATCCGTCCAGCGCCTTCGACCTGTCGGTGATTGCCGGAGAGCGCGACTTGGCGGGCAAACTCCAGTCCGACATCCGCGGCTTTGCCGGGCCTCTGCTCGAAGACATCGAATTCCTGCGGCAGTATTCAGGCCCGCCGCTCGAGCCCGGCAGGAAGAGCGTCTCCTTCCGCCTGACGGTGGGGTCGGCCGGGCGCACGCTCGAGTCCGAAGAGGTGAGCGAGGTCCGCGCGTACATCATCGACGGGATGCGCGGCCTGGGGTACGATTTGCGGGTGTGAGTACGCGCCGCACCAGTCCCGGAGGGTGGGTTGCGCGGAAACGCGGCCCCTGCCGGTGGTGCGGCGGAAAAACCGCCGGGCGCCGCCTCACATTCTGCAGCGATGAGTGCGTTCACCAGTGGAAGCTCCGGACCGATCCCGGCTACCTGCGCGAACGGGTGTTCGAGCGCGACCGCGGGGTGTGCGCCCTCTGCGGCCTCGACACCGAGGCGCTGCGGCGGGACAAGCGCAAACTCGATTTCAACGCGCGGCGTCGGTTCGAAAAAGAATGGGGCACCCGCCGGCGGCTTTGGGACGCCGACCACATCGTGCCGGTAGTAGAGGGCGGCGGCGAGTGCGATCTGTCCAACATGCGGACCCTGTGTTTGAAGTGCCATCGCGAGGTGACGGCCGAACTCCGGCGACGCCGGCAAAGGGTGGAGTATCCCTGAAACCCATGAGATCTTTCGTCTTTGAAGGGCGATTGCCCGATTTTAGGGTACTGTGCACCGCAATCGGTGGCAGAGAGTTGATAGAATAGCGATTCCATTTGCACAGGAGGTGGCCGGAGTGGAAGCGCTCAAGGCACTTATGCGAATTTACAGTTACGTGTTCCACGGGTTTCTGACGCTGCTGCTGATCGCCCTTTCGGGCGCGGCTCTCGCCCTTGGCGCTGAGACGTTGCAGCTCGGCATGCTGCCGTGGACCGGGAGAACGCTGATTTACGTGATGTTCTTCGGCGGGCTGGTCGGGCTGGCCAGCGTCATTCTCGCCGTGCGCGGCAAGCTCCGGTTTCTCTTTTTATTGTGGAGCCTGGTGGTTGTCGTCGTGCTGATTAAGGGCTACATTTTCAGCAACTACCACTTTCCTACGCCCGGTTGGGGCAATGCGAAATACCTGATTCCGGGATCGCTGCTGGCGATTATCGGCGCCTGGTTCCAACTCAGGCGCCAACCCGTTCGGAGCAAGCGTTACTGAAGATTCCGTGATGGGCGCCGTCGATGGCGGCGCCCACGATTGCCGGCTCAGCGGATCTCCAGAATCTCCTTTTCCTTCACCTTCGAAGCCTGGTCGATCTTGGCCATGTAGGAATCGGTGAGCTTCTGAATTTCGTCGTGGGCCTTCTTGTCGTCGTCTTCGGTAATCTTCTTGTCTTTCAGCAGCTTCTTCACCGCTTCGTTGCCGTCCCGGCGGATGTTCCGTACCGAGACGCGGTGATGTTCGGCTCCCGCATGCAGCTTCTTCACCAGTTCCTTGCGCCGTTCCTCCGTCAGGGGCGGAATCGGCAGGCGGATCACCTTGCCATCGTTGGCCGGATTCAGACCCAGGTCCGAAGTCCGTATGGCTCTTTCGATAGGGCCGATCTGCGAGACGTCCCAGGGCTGGATGGTGATCAGAGAAGGCTCCGGAACGTGCAGGTTCGCAATCTGGTTGAGAGGCGTGGGCGTGCCGTAATAATCCACGCGGATATGATCCAGAATGCCAAGGGAAGCCCGGCCGGTACGGATAGCGGCCATGTCGTGCTGCAAATCGCCCATGGCTTTCTCCATGCGGGTGCTCAGGCTGGCTTCCACGTCCTTGACGCTGTTGAAGGTGCTACCGCTCGTCGCTGCTTGTTGTTCGGCTTTCATAGGGCGGTCTCCGAGATCCGGTGTGAATGGCGTAAGGTACCGGACCCCAAGTACTGATTATACGTAACGTGGGCAAAAAGGCGGAAAATCCGTCATGCCCCCGCGCCGCGCCGGCGCGCGATAATGGATCGATGCAGAACATTCTGCCGGTCCTTTGTTTTATTGCCGGCTTTGCCCTCGCCTGGCTGGTCCTCCGGCGCCGGGGGCCGGATGCCGCGGACCTCGCCCAAACGGCACTCCAGCCGTTCCGCGAGTCGCTCGACAAGGTCGACCTCAAAATCCAGGAACTCGAGAAGGCCCGCACCGGCGCCTACGCCGCGCTGCACGAACAGGTCCGCGGCCTCGCCGAAACCCAGTCGCACCTGCGCGCCGAAACCGGAAAGCTGGTCACCGCCCTCCGCAGTCCCACCGTGCGCGGCAACTGGGGCGAAATGCAGTTGCGGCGCGTAGTGGAGATGGCGGGCATGATGGAGCGCTGCGATTTCGCGTCCCAGACCACCACCGGGTCCGAAGACGCGCGCATCCGGCCCGACCTTGTCGTCCGCCTCCCCGGCGGCAAGACCGTCGTCGTGGATGCCAAAACTCCGCTCGAAGCCTACCTGCGCGCCGTGGAAGCAGCCGACGATGCGACACGCAAAGCCCGCCTCGCCGATCACGCCCGGCAGGTGCGCGCGCAGGTTTCGGCCCTCTCCCGCAAGTCCTACTGGGCTCAGTTCGATCACACCCCGGAGTTTGTCGTTTTGTTTCTGCCCGGCGAATGCTTCTTCAGCGCGGCTCTCGAAAGCGACCCGGCGTTGATCGAATCCGGCGCGTCCCAGAACGTGATCCTTGCCACCCCCACTACCCTGATTGCGCTGCTGCGCGCGGTGGCCTTCGGTTGGCGGCAGGAGAAGCTGGCGGAAAACGCGGCGGAGATCGCCACTCTCGGCAAGGAACTCTTCAAACGCCTATCCGATATGGGCGAGCACTGGAATAAAGTAGGGCGTTCGCTCGAACGGGCCGTCGAGTCGTTCAACAGCGCCAGCGGGTCGTTCGAATCCCGCGTGATGGTGAGCGCGCGGCGGTTCGCGGACCTGAAAACCGCACCCTTAGGCGTCGAAATCGCCCCCCTCGAACCCATCGACAGGGCCGTCCGCATGGCAGCACAGCCGCCCGAGATTACGGCGCCGAACTAAGAATTTCCCAGTTCGAGGCTATCCGGTTCGTTGCGGTGCCTTTGCGCCTTTGCGCCTTTGCGTGATCACCGTCTTCCAGTCCATCACCGATGCGCGTGGCTCGTGCCCGAAACTAATCCCCCATGTCGAGAATGACCTTCCAGCTTCCGTCCTTTTGCTTGCGCCAGATGGTCACGTACTTGCCGGTCTCCGTCACCGGCTCGTCCTTCACGATGCGCTTGCGCACGTACGTTCCGTAGGTGTATCCGAGATCGCCGCTCGCCGCGAGTTCCGCTTTGAGAGGCGTCCACTCGAGCGAAAAGCCGGTCTGCGCCCACGTATCGCGGAAGGCATCGGCGAGCGCGGCCTTGCCCGTCAACGGCGCCCCGTTCTTCGGCAGGATGGTGCCGTCTTCCGCAAAAAAGGAGAGGAATCCGTCCGCCCCGCGCGCCGCCGCTGCCTTGGCGAAGTCCTTGTCGGCCTGGATCAAAACGTCTTCCGGTCCCACGGCGAGTGCCGCCACAACGCAAAACAGGAAAACCGCGGTCCTCTTCATGCGTGTGCCTCCCTCCACTGTTCGGCCGGCCGCACCTGCCGGAGCACCGGCGCCCAGCCGGGATACCCGCGAGCGGCCGAACGCGCGTCTTCCTCCAGTGTAAACGCCACGTCCACGCGCGCTCCGGCGGCAAGTTCCGCCGCGCGCTCCGCAAAATTCCAGGCCTTCAGCGACAGCGAGCGGCGGTCCTGCTTCACGCACACGCGCAGGTGCTTCTCGCCCAAGGCGGCCGGCGGACCCGCTACCTCCACATCGAGCGCCGCAAACACCGGCTGCGGGTTGCCGTTGCCGAAAGGCGCCAGCGCCATCACTTCCTCGAAGCTGCGGTCGTTCACGTCGCGCAACGCGAGCACCCCGTCGATGGCGAGTTCCGGCAACAGGTCCTCCGCTTTCAGCCGCGACGCGGCATAAGCCCGGAAGCGCTCGCGAAACTCGTCCACGCGATCCACCTCCAGCGTCACGCCGGCAGCGTATTTGTGGCCGCCGAAGCGCACGAACAGGTCGGGCATGGATTCGAGCGCCTCCAGCAGGTGAAACGCCGGAATGCTGCGTCCGGAACCTTGCGCCATCCCGTCCTCGCCATTCCGGCCAAGCACGAAAACCGGCCGGAAATCCGCTCCACCAGGCGGCTGGCCACGATGCCCAATACTCCGCGGTGCCAGCCCTCGGCATAGAAGACCAGGGCGGCGTCCGCCTGGTCCACCGCGATTTTCTCGCACGCCTCCCGCATGGCGGCCTCCACCTGCTGCCGTTCCGCATTCTGTTCGTGGAGCTCCGCGGCAATCTCGCGGGCGCGTCCGGCGTCGGCGGTGAGGAACATCTCCACCACGCGCCGCGCAGTATCCATGCGCCCGGCGGCGTTCATCCTCGGCGCAATCTGAAAGGCCACTTGCCGCGCGCTCGGCACCGCTCCGCCGGTAAATCCGGCCACTTCCAGCAGCGCGCGCAGCCCGGGATTGCGCACGTCGTTCAATCCCGCCAGGCCGTGCTTCACGATAATCCGGTTTTCGCCCGTGAGCGGGACCACGTCCGCCACTGTCGCGATCGCCACCAGCTTCAACAGCGATTCGGATACCCGGCGCAGCCTGCTCTCCGGCCAGCCGAGCGCTCGAAGCATCGCCCGGGCCAGTTTAAACGCCACCGCCGCGCCGCACAGATTCTTTTCCGGGTACGCGCAGTCCGGCCGGTTCGGGTTCAGCACGGCCACCGCCGGCGGCAGTTCCGCTTCCGGCAGGTGGTGGTCGGTAACGATCACGTCGATGCCAAGCTCGTTCGCCCGCGCGACCACCTCCGCCGCGCGGATGCCGGTGTCCACGCTGACGATCAGCCGCACGCCCTGCGCGGAGGCGGCTTCCACCACCTCCGGACGCATGCCGTAGCCGTCTTTGAGCCGGTGCGGGATGTGATAATCGGCCTGGCCGCCCGCCATTTCGATGGCCTTGGTCAGCAGCACCACCGAGCTGGTGCCGTCCACATCGTAGTCGCCGTAAATCAGGATCTTCTCGCCCGCCTTCACCGCGCGGGTGAACCGCTCCACCGCGGCGCCCATCCCGGCCAGCAGCAGCGGGTCGTGCAGATCTTCGAGCGAGGGATTCAGAAAACGCGCCGCCGCCGCCTCATCGCCCAAGCCCCGGCTCAACAGAACGCAGGCAGCCGCATACCCCACCCGCAGTCGGGATGCCAGCGCGACCGTCTCGTCCCGTGTTGCCGCGGGCAGCACCCAGCGGGGCGTCATTAATTCTTGGAGAAGTACCCACCCAGCGAGTCGTTATCCACGTCGTCGTCCATCACCATCGCGCTGACTTCGTCTTCGATGCCGAGGAATTCCTCGTACCAGTCGGGCTGCACCTCATAAATGTGCAGTCGCGAGTTGTAGTCGAAGGCCAGTTCCAGGGTGCAGGTCACACCCGCGAAAATCCGCATTTCGCGCAGGCGCGATTCGTACTCGCGCCGCTCTTCCCGGCTAAAGTCGCAGTCCTCCAGTTGGGCCAGTACGGCGTCGATCTCTTCGGCATCGAACTCCGAAGTGGCGAAGAGCACGATGGCTGTGCCCGTCTTCCGCGCCACGTCGAGGAAGGAGTGAAAGTCCGGATAGCGCTCCGTATCCCACAGCACCGCCGGCATCCCTTCCATGTTGCCCGGACTGCTGTGGAACACGGCGAAGCCGGAGGCTTCCAGGTAGTCCAGGATTTCGCGTTTCAATGTATCCAGGTTAAGATCCACGTTCCAATGCCTCATTTTTAACCATCCCCACTTTTTCCATCCGTGCCTGGACCAGGCACAGCGCCCCGCGAGAGCAGTTCCCTGACCACTTCGGCCGCGATGTTCGCGACCACAGCTCGCGATACCGCCGGTTTCGGCTCCGGCGCGGGGGGCGCTGGCTCGGCCGTAATCCCACGCGAGGCGAGATAGCGTTCCACTGCCGCGACCAGCATAGCGCGATTCACCGTCCCGGAGTTGTCCTCCGCCACGGCGCCCGGCGGCCCGTATTCGAGCGGCATTTCGAAGGCCTCCTGCGCCGTCCTCACCACGTACGCCAGCCGCTTGATGTTGATCAGGTGCTGCGGGCCGATATTGTCCGACGTGCTGTTTCCGGCCACCGCGCCGCAGCCCAGCGTCATCGAGGGAAACACGTTGGTCGTGATCCCCGTCGAGCCCTGCGGCGCAGGCGTGTTCACCAGCACCCGGTTGGCCGGCATACGCATCGCGTACTCGCGCGTGCGCGCATCGTTATTCGAGTAGATCGCCGCGGTGTGGCCCGCGCCCCCGAACTTGAGCAGCGCAAAGCAGGTATCGAGCGCCGCCTCGTAACTCTCCACGAAATACAGCGACAACACCGGCGACAGCTTTTCCGCGGACAGCGGATGCTGCTTGCCGACTCCGCTCATTTCCACGCACAGAATGCGCGTATCCGAGGGAACTTCGAATCCCGCCATGCGCGCGATCTTCCCGGGCGCCTGACCCACGCATTGCGGATTCACGGTCCAGTTGTTCGTGATCAGCAGCCGTCCCAGCGCTTCCTTCTGTCCCTCGTTGCAAAGGTAGGCCCGCTGCGAACGGAGCAGCTCCAGAATCCGACCGCGCAGTCCTTTCTCCGCCACAATCGCCTGTTCGCTCGAGCAGACCGTGCCGTAGTCGAAGGATTTCCCGGCGACAATCTTCCCGATCGCGTCTTCGAGATCCGCCGAAGTGTCCACCAGCACCGGAACGTTGCCCGGGCCGACGCCGAACGCCGGCTTGCCGCTCGAATATGCCGCCTTCACAATGCCCGCGCCGCCCGTAGAAAGAATGACGCCGACCCGTTCGTGCTGCATCAGCGCGCTGGTGCCCTCGAGCGTCGCCGTATCCACGCACTGGATGATGTCTTCGGGCGCGCCCGCTTCGAGCGCCGCGCGGTAGAGAACCGACGCGGTCTGGCAGGTGCAGCCGTGCGCGCGAGGGTGCGGGCTCAACACAATGGAGTTGCCCGCCTTCAACGAAATCAGAATCTTGTAAATGGCTGTGGAGGTGGGATTCGTAGTGGGCAGGATGGCCGCGACCACGCCCATCGGCACGCCGATTTCCACGATCCGCTCTTCGGGAATTTCGCGCAGCACGCCGATCGTCTTCATGCCGCGCATGCGGCGCGGCAGCCAGTCCGCCGCCAGCAGGTTCTTGACATACTTATCGGGAGCGTTGCCGTATCCGGTTTCCTGCACCGCCAGTTCGGCCAGGTGTCTCGCGTTGGCTCGAGCGGCCGCGCCCATCCGCTCCACGATGGAGTCCACCTGCTCCTGGTTGAAGGCTCTGAATTTCTGCCAGGCGGCAAACGCGCGATCGACTTTGGTGCGAACCTCCTGGATCGACAGGAGGTCTTTGTCCTGAAGCATCGGTTTACTTCTTCAGGCCCCCCGGGAAGTTCCGTTCCACTTCCTCGTCGGCTGGGGAATGACGTGCACCGCGACCAGTTCACCAACTCTGCGAGCGGCGGCGGCACCGGCTTCGGTGGCGGCCCTCACCGCGCCGACGTCCCCGCGGATCGTCACGCAAACCAATCCTCCGCCGACGAATTCCCTTCCGGCCAGCACCACGTTGGCGGTCTTCACCATGGCATCGGCGGCCTCGACAGCTCCGGTCAAGCCCTCTGGTTTCGATCAAGCCCAGCGCCTCCATCCACCCCCCTTGGAAAGCTGAAATCAATACCCTAGCACACTTGCCCTTTACAGCCGGCTTTGCAAACCCGTTCGTCTGCCGTCAATCCACGCACGCTCCGCGCCCGATTGGAACTTCGCGTGCCCGTGAGTCCGGGAGGTTCCGCAACCGATGGAGACATTCCTGCTCGTGATCAGTATCACGGGCATTGCGTTGCAGGCGCTGATCCTGTTGCTGGCGTTCTTCGGCCCGGACCTGAAGTACCGGATTGCACAGCCGCTCTCCGAGCCGCTCGATTCGGAAGACTTCGCCTGCGTCCTGGCGGCGGTTTCCGATTCCGAGCCGCATCACGACACCCACATCGAAGTGCTCACCAACGGCGATGCCTTTTATGAAGCCGAGCTCGAAGCCATCGGCCGCGCCGAAAGTCACATCTCGCTCGAAGCGTACATCTTTCAAAAGGGCGAGATCGCCGGCCGCTTCATCCAGGCGCTGACCGAACGCGCCCGGGCGGGAGTCGAAGTCAGGGTGGTTCTGGACGCGGTGGGCAGCTTCAACACCTGGAGCTGGGACTTTCCGCGGCCTCACCGAAGCCGGCGGCCAGGTGGCCTGGCACGCGCCCCTGCGCTGGTACACCCTGATGCGCTTCAATAACCGGACTCACCGCGAATTGCTGGTGGTTGACGGCACCGTCGGCTTCATCGGCGGCGCGGGCATCGCCGATCACTGGTACAAAAACAGGAAGCGCCACAAGCGGTGGCGCGACACCATGTTCCGCGTGGAAGGCAAGGCCGTGGCCAGCCTGCAATCCATGTTCGCCGAGAACTGGCTGGAGGCCTCCGGGGAACTGGTGGCCGGCGCGAAGTATTACCGCCGCGAACCGGCCTCGGGCGGCATGATGGCCATGGTCATCGACAGCACTCCCACCGGCCGGCCATGCGACCCGCGCCCGCATGCTCTACCAGACGCTGATCGCCTCTGCCGGACGCAGCATCCACATGACCACGCCTTATTTTCTGCCGGATCGCAGCGCCCGCTGCGAACTGGTGCGGGCCATGCAAACGCGCGGCGTCGATTTGAAGATCATCGTTCCCGGAAAGCACAGCGACCATCTGCTCACGCGCCGTTCGAGCCGCAGGCTCTATGGCGACCTGCTCCAGGCCGGCGCCCAGATCTACGAATACCAGCCATCCATGATCCATACAAAGTCGCTGGTGGTGGATGGCTTTGTGGACGGTGGTGGGCTCCACCAATTTCGATTTCCGCTCATTCGGAATCAACGACGAAGTGAACCTGGCGGCGCACGACGAGGGCCTCGCCGCGCGGATGGAGCTGGATTTCCAGGAGGACCTGCGCACACTCCCGCCGCATCACTTACTCGGAGTGGCGGCGCCGCTCGCCCTTCGAGCGCATCCACGAATGGCTGGGTTGGATTCTCGAGCGGCAGGAGTGATGCTGCGCGTCGTCACGTATAACGTTCACAAGTGCCGCGGCATGGACGGGCGCACCAATACGGCCCGCATCGCCGCCGTGCTGCGCGAGGTGGGAGCCGACATCATCGCCTTGCAGGAGGTGCTGGCGCACCAGGCGGAGGCGATTTCCTCCGAGCTCGGCCTGTGCTTCGCTTTGGGTGAAAACCGGCGGCACCGCGGCTACGGCTACGGCAATGTTGTGCTGAGCCGCTTCCCGATCCGCTCCATCCGCAATTACGACCTGAGCGTGCGCGGGCGGGAAGAGCGCGGCTGCCTTCGCGCCGACGTCGCGCTGGCCGGAGAGAAACTGCTCCACATCTTCAACGTGCATCTGGGCACCGCGCTAATCGAGCGCAGAACGCAAGGGCGCAAATTGATCGCTCCGGACCTGCTGTGCGATGCCGCTCTCGGCGCTCCCCGAGTGGTGCTGGGCGATTTCAACGAGTGGACCACCGGCCTCGCGACCCGGCTGCTCCGATCGCATCTCGAAAGCGCGGACCTGCGCCTCCACCTGCGCCGGTCCCGGACCTATCCCGGCGTGCTGCCCTTTCTGCACCTGGATCACATCTATTACGATCCGGCCCTGCGCATGGAGAAGCTGTGCGTTCATCGCACGCTACGTTCGCTGGTGGCGTCGGACCATCTGCCCCTGGTGGCCGACTTCGAGTGGGCGCAAAAAGAAAATGGTTCCAAGTGACCCGATTCACAGCCTTGTTCACCGCCGGCATGCCCGGCCCTGAACATTGCAAATTGAAAGCGCCGGACGTTTCGCCGTTGTGCTCCGCGAAGGTCGGTTTCTCAAACCTTCGGATCAATACTCCCGGCTCGCCGCAGCTTCTCTTTCAATTCGGGGTCGAGTGCTCGCATCGGCCTTTCGCTCGCCTGCGACGGCAACGCTATTTCTGCGCCACCATTCCAGGGTCAATGCTCCCAGCCTGATGCTTCGCTCTCAGTCCGTCCGTTTCCACTGCCCGGTGTGCCCTTCGCTCCACAGCCGACCCGGTTTGCACCCGGCAAGGGCTGTTTCAACGCTAAGGCCCGTCGCAGCTTTCGCGTCCAGACCGACTCGCCGCTTTCCGGTCTCCACTCCCCTCTGGGACTCTTGCCTCCCTCGGGATCAAAGCGTTCTACCGGCTCCGCTGCAAGTTCAACCCGCCTTCCGAACCCGCCCGATCTCCTCTCGCTCCCCGCTGCCGGTTTCTATCACTAGTGCGTCGGCTACGGATCATCGTTCCTGGTTCGCTACGTTTCCGGAGGCTTGCTGTTCCTCAAACCTCTTGGAACCTCCTCCACTATGCTCCCCTGTAACGGAATCGTCAAGACCTTTCCGTGCGCGGATTCACCATTTTTCCTCACATTTTATTTGCTTCCCTATCAGCGTCTTGGAGGCATTCGCGCTTTGATTTTCTGTGGAAAAAACGGCGCCTCGTATTCGTGTTTGGCAGTCGCCGTCTCCGGCGCGAAAGCCGGATAGCGGAACTGAATCACCTGCGCCATTGGCTATGATGGTGGCAGGGACGTCCTATGAAATACCGCATCGGCCCGATGTTGCCGGCCCTCGCCGCGGCTGCCTTACTGACATTCGACGCCTATGAGGGCGCCGCCGCTCGCCCCGCGCAGGAACCGGTTAACGCACAGCGCGATGTGCGCCTGCCCAACGGCAAACTACAGCGGGACGAAATCCTCAAGGCCGAACACGAAGCCAATCTCAAGGATGTTGCACGATTGGTGGAACTCTCCGAAGAGCTCCAGCAGGAACTCGAGAAGAACGACCGCTACGTGATCTCTGTTTCCAGTTTGAAGACCAGCGATGAGATCGAAAGCCTCATCAAGAAAATTCGTTCTCGCCTGCGCCGCAATTAGCCTGATTGCGCCCGCTCGGGTCCGGCCGCAGACCGGGCCGCTGCCCTCCATCGCCGTGGTCGATGCCGGTGATGCCGCGCAGTGGGAGGCCTGGGCCAAAGCCGCCAACTTTCACGTCATCGTCCCCGCCGCCCCGCCCACCCCTTCGCCCGACCAGCGCGCCCTCGCCGTCGACGCCGCCGTGAAGCAGGCCATCGAAAGCGGCGCCGCCGATCCCGAGCGCATTTACCTGGCCGGCCGCGGACCCGCATCGGCCGCCGTTCTCTACACCATTTCCCGACTGCCCGATCTTTGGGCCGCGGCCGTAGCCATCGAAGGCCCGCTCCAACCCGCCATCGATTCGGACCGCATCTTCGCCGCCAATTTCGCCAACGTGCCTTTGTTGTGGGTAACCGCCGCCCCCGAAGCCCCGGCCACAACGGCCAAGCTGAAGGCCGCGGGTGTTCCCCTCACCGTGCAGGCCCCGGCCGGGTTCACCGATGCCGCCCTCGCCGCCTGGCTGCAAAGCCACCGGCGCGAGGCGTTCCCGATGAGCGTCGATTGCGAAACCAACGCGCCCACCTTCGCCGGCTGCTACTGGATCCGGATGACGACATTCGACGCCGCGGAGCGTAACGACGTGCTCCCTTCGACCCTCATCCCACCTGGCTCGGGCGCGGTGCTGGACCTGGGTGCGTTCAGCTATCCGGCGAGCGATCCCGGACCGGGCGTTCTCGTCTCCGCCCTGCCCCCGAAGTACAAGGGGCCCCTCAAGGTGAACGACCGCCTTGTGGCCCTCGATGGCCGGCCCATCGAAGGGCCGCGCCAGCTCATGCAGACAATCGCGGCCTATACCGAGGAGAAGCCCGCCGTGGTCACCGTGGAGCGCGGCAAGCATCGCGTTCGCATCGAAACCCGGGTGGTGGTTCCGCGCCGCGAACCGGTGGTCACCGCGCGCGTGCAGGGACAGTACCTGCCCGCCGAAAAAGTGATCCAGATTGCCAGCCGCACCGTCAAGGAAATGCGGGTTACCATCCCGCCGGCCTGGGCGGATGCTACCCTCTACTGGAATGGTCTGGTACTCGAAAAGGTCGCGCCGGGATGCGTTCTGCTGTCGGTGGAGAACGGACTCCTGAATGCCGGCAAGTGTCCCTAGCCGCCGCTGCGAATGGGCCCGCGACGATCTCTCCATCGCCTACCACGATGAGGAATGGGGTGTGCCCGTCGCCGACGATCGTGTCTGGTTCGAATTCCTCATCCTGGAGGGCGCCCAGGCCGGGCTGAGCTGGTCCACCATTCTGCGCAAGCGGCCCGCGTACCGCACCGCATTCGACCGCTTCGACCCGCGCAAGGTCTCCCGCTACGATGAAGCCCGGCTGGCGGTGCTGCTCCAGAATCCCGGCATCGTCCGCAACCGCCTCAAGGTGGCCGCCTCGGTCCGCAATGCGAAAGCCTTTCTCGCGATCCAAAAAGAGTTCGGCAGCTTCGACGCCTACATCTGGCGCTTCACGGACGGCCGTCCCGTCCGAAATCGCTGGCGCGAGCCCGCCCAGGTGCCGGTGCGGACCCCGCAGTCCGACGCCATGAGCAAGGACTTGGGGAAGCGCGGTTTCACCTTCGTCGGGTCCACCATCTGTTATGCCTTCATGCAGGCCACCGGCATGGTGAACGACCACCTGGTGAGCTGTTTCCGCCATCGGGAGATTCGATGAAGCGTCCACCCGCGCCGCGCGAAGTTTTGCGCCGCATCGAGCGCGCCCCGAAGAGCGGCCAGCGCGACGCCGCTTTCAAAAAGGCGATCCGGCAGATTCCCAAAGGCAAGGTTGCCACCTACGGCCAGGTGGCCGCGGCGGCTGGCTATCCTCTTTATCACCGGCACGTGGCTTCGCTGCTCCGCCGCACGCATGAGGGCCTGCCCTGGCAGCGCGTCGTGGGCGCCGGCGGCGAGATCAAACTCAAGTTCGAGGCCGGCATGGAGCAGCGCATGCGCCTCGAAATGGAAGGCGTCCGATTCGCCGGCAAACGCGTCGATATGTCCGCCCACCAGCACCGGTTCCGCACTTGGGAATTCGAGTAATCGGCCGCAGACAGCAGTACTCGCCTAACCAACTGAAACAGTACGGGAACTGCAGCGACTTACGGGATTTTCCGGGACCTTCTCGCCGTCCCGCATAGTACGATTTAGTACGCGGAGGTCTTAAATAACTTGATCAGACGGCTCTCAGTACTTTTACTGGCGGCATCTTCGGTCGGAGCATTGCGCGCCAGCCCCATTACCTACGCCGGTATCCTTCAACCCGGCTCGACACTCACTGGTTCCATCAGCCAGCCCAACTACGGCGCCTACGATCCGGTCGGCGCGGTGTACTATTCGTTTTACGCGCTGGCCGGCGAATCGGTTGACATTGACGGCAACCGCCTGGACGGCCCGTATGACATGGCGTTCTGGATATTCCGGGGAATTTTCGCCGACACGAATATGTTCGGCGGATCCTTCGACTCCAATGATCCGAACTTCCTGATCATGGGCGACGACCAGGATTCTGCCAATGTTCCCGGTCCTTTTGGCGATCCGCACGTCTTGTTCTCCGCTCCCGGTACCGGTTACTACACGGTGGCGGTGGTCAATTACGCCAGCGAGGGAACCCCGCCCTATTCGTTCAGCCTGTTGGCCAACGGCGTCGAGGCCGTGCCCGAGCCTTCCACGCTGCTGCTGTTCGGCACCGGTGCCGGACTCCTCGGTCTGGGCTGCCTTCGCCGCCGCCGCTAGGTCCTACCTCATATAAAAAAGGCTGAGCCGTGGAAGACCGGCCTTTTCCAACAATCGGCGCTCCAGAAACTGCCGTTCCAGCATGGAGAGCTGATCCGCCGTCATCTTCCCCCGGTACGGCCGCAACTGGCGGTCCAGTTCCTGCCGCGAAGCCAGCATTTCCTCTTCCGTCTGCCGGGTGCGCGCCGCCGCCAGCATCTTTTCTTCGAGCACCGTCAGCCGCTGCTCCAATCCTTCGAGGTCTCCGTAGTGCTGCTCCGCTTCGCCCGCCAGTCTCGCGAGCGAAGCGGCCACCTCGGCGTACTCCGCGGGTAATGCCGCTGCATTCGACGCAAGATAAGCCCGCAACTCCTCCAAGGCGAAGGGCGGGGGCGGGGCTTCCCGCCGTGGACGCGCCGCGCCGGCCATCACCTGCGCCTCCGTCAACACCGCCTGCGCGCAGAACGCCAGCGAGTTCACCATCTGCGTCTTCACTTTGCGGCTGCGCCACTTCTCGAATGCCGCGTCGATCCCCCGCAGCACGGCTTCGAGCGGCACCTCCGCATTCTTCCAACTCTCCACCAGCGCCCAGTCCAGCGGCGACAGCAAAAACAGGCTCGTCCCCCGCGCTTTTTGGAAATGCTCCTCGATTTCGGTGAAGTAGTTGAAGTAGTTCAAACCCTGGCTGTACCCTTTGTCCGCGACGAAGGCGTTCACTGACGCGTTGCCTCCTTCATAGTTTCCTACGTTTGGTCAATGGCGGATGCGTGCCGACGCGTGCCGGCAGGTCTGATACGCTGGATTTTCTGCGACAGATCGAAAAACCGGGGCCAAGGACCGGCTGTACCTTGTGAACGCATCACGCCCGGCGAGTTACTGCGGCTCGATCAATTGAAGCCCGACGTTAAGCTCTTCGGGGAGCGGACAAAAACGCTTCCGCTCTTCGACGGAGCGGAGTCGTGACCCCGATTAAGGTTGCTTGCGTTGTGGAGGGACACGGCGAAGTGCAGGCAGTTCCGACCCTGCTGCGGAGACTGGCCGCCAGTATCGACAGCCGTGTGTCCGTGGAGATTCTGCGGCCCATTCGGATACCCCGCGGAAGCCTGATTCACAAACCAGGTGAATTGGAACGAGCCGTCCAACTTGCCGCCCTCAAGGCTCGGCCGCGAGGAGGGGTCATCGTCCTTCTCGACAGCGACGACGATTGTCCGGCGGAGTTGGGGCCCGCGTTGCTGGCTCGAGGCAAGCGCGGGCTGCCGGGCGACCTCGAAACTCCGCCCGATCCGGAAGAGATTCGGGGAGCGAAGGGCTGGCTACGGGAACGCATGCCAAAAGGAAGGACCTACGCTGAGACGATTGACCAGCCTGCTCTCGCTGCCATCTTCGACTTGAATCAGGCGCGGGCCACTCGCTCGTTCGACAAGTGCTATCGAGAAATTGAACGAATGATCCGACTCTGATCACCGTGGATGGTTGCGCTCCCAGATCATCTCCAGGCCTTCCAGCGTCAGGTGCTCGTCCACCGTCTTCAGAAATCGCGACCCGCTGACGATCAGGTTCGCCTGCCCGCCGGTGGCCACGGTCTTCGTTTCCGGCCCCATCTTTTCGATGATCCGCTCCAGAATGCCGTCGATCATTCCGATCGCCCCGAAATACAGCCCCGACCGGATGCTGGACACGGTATTGGTGCCCACCACGCTCTTGGGCGGCCGGAAATCCACCAGCGGAAGCCGCGCCGTCTTGCTGAACAGCGCATCGATGGCGATGCCGATGCCTACCGCGATGGCGCCCCCGAGATACTCGCCCTCCTTCGAAATCACGTCGAAATTGATGGTCGTGCCGAGGTCCACAATCACGCACGGTCCACCGTATTTGTAGAAGCCCGCCACCCCGTTGACCAGGCGGTCCGCCCCCACCTCGTGGGGATTATCGTAGAGAATCTTCAGGCCGATATCCGTGCGCGGCCCGACAAACATCGGCTCGGTGTGGAAATACCGCTGCGCCATGAAGCGCAGCGTGGAATCGATCGGCGGCACTACGCTCGAAATGATCATGCCGTCCACCTTCTCGATGTCCAGTCCGGCGGGCGAGAACAGGTTGTGAAGCAGAATGCCCCACTCGTCGGCCGTCTGCTCGTGCACCGTCCGCAGCCTCCACTGGCAGACCAGCCGGCGCCCCTCGAACGCGCCGATCGTGATATTGCTGTTGCCTGCGTCAAGAGCTAGCAGCACGCACACCTCCTGCAAGAATCAAGGTCTCGGTTCCATCGTCTCTGCGGACCATGAGGAAACCCGCCGGATCGAGGCCGTGGGTGGTCCCTGTAATCGTACCGCCCGGCTGCTCCACGCGAACCCGGCGGCCCCGGGCGTAGCTCGATGCCCGCTCGAAGAGCCGCAGCACCTCGCCCGTTTCAAGGTCTGCAAACCGGGCCGCCGCATCGAGCAATGCCGCCAGAATCTCCTCGCGCGAAAACTCCCGCCCCGCGTGAATGCGCAGCGACGTCGCTTCCAGTTCTTCCGGCAGCCTGCTGTGATTGACGTTGATGCCGATGCCCGCGATGGCCTTGCCGTCCACCAGTTGCACCAGAATGCCGGCCGTCTTCCTGCCGTCCAGCATGAGGTCGTTCGGCCAGCGCAGGTCGCACACGATGCCGGTGACCGAAGCGATCGCCTCCACCGCCGCCAGCCCGAGCGCCAGCGTCAGCACCGGCGCCGGTCGCATGACCATCGAGCAGTAAATGCCGGCGTACCGCTCCGAGTGCCACGAACGGCCGTGCCTTCCCTGCCCTTCCGTCTGCTCATCCGCCACCACCACCGCGCCGGTTTCCAGTTTCACCGCCGCGGACATAGTGGAATCGACGGTCGCGTAGTAAACCACGGCGCGGCCGATCCGGGCTGGATCCAGCGGCGTCACTCGAGCTCCAGCCGGAAACTCAGATCCATGGCGCGCGCCGAATGCGTGATTGCTCCCGCGGAGACGAAGTCGGCGCCGGTTTCGGCGTACGCCCGCACCGTATCGAGCGTGACGCCCCCCGAAAGTTCCACCGTGGCCCGGCCCGCAATTTTCCGCACCCATTCCGCCGCCTGGGCCGGCGTGAGATTGTCGAGCAGCAGGTGCGCGGCCCCGGCATCCAGCGCCTCCTCGAGTTCCGCCCTCGTGCGCACTTCGATTTCCACCGGCAAGCCGCTCGCCCGCGCCCGTTCCATGGCCGCGCGCACGCCGCCTGCCGCCGCAATGTGGTTGTTCTTGATCAGGATGGCGTCGTGGAGCCCGAGCCGGTGGTTGGTCGCGCCGCCCGCCGCCGCTGCCATTTTCTCGAGCCGGCGCAGCCCCGGCGTCGTCTTCCGCGTATCCAGGACGCGGCATCCGGTTCCCTCCACGGCTTCGGCGAAGCGCCGCGCCAGCGTCGCCACGCCGCTCAGCCGCTGGAGAAAATTGAGCGCGACCCGCTCGCATTCGAGCAGCGTCCTGGCCCGCCCGCGGACCCGCGCTACCACCTCTCCGTCCGCGCACGCGTCGCCATCCTTTTTGAGAACGTCGATCTCGTCCACTCCGCCGCGCATTCCGTAAATCGCCGGCAGCAGCCCCAGCCCCGCAATCACCAGCGGCTCGCGAGCCAGGAAGCGGCCGGTCGCCCGCTGCCCTTCCGGCACGCAGGCCGAACTGGTCACGTCCCCGGACCCGATGTCCTCGGCCAGCGCCAGCCGGACGATCTCCTCCCCCGGCTGCGGCGTCATAACGCTTCTTCGATCTTGCGGAGCTGCGCCCGGTAGTCCTCCAGCTTGGCGCGAATCGAATCCACCACCTTCTGCGGGGCCCTGCTTAAAAAGGTTGCGTCGCCAAGCTGACGCTCCGAATTCGCGATGTTCTTCTGGAGTTGCTCGCGTTCCTTCTCCATGCGCTTGCGCTGCGCATCCTCCTGCGCCTTCGGAACGTGCAGCACCAGGTCGAACTGCGCCGTCGAGCGGATGGCCGGAGACTTGGGCGCGGCCTCCGCTCTGAACTCGAGCTTCACATTCGCCAGTTTCCCGATGGCCGCCGCGTGCCGGCGCGCCACTTCGAGGGCGCGGGTTCGCGAATACAGCGTTGCGTCCAGTTGCAGCTTCGGATCCAGCTTGCTCTCCGTCCGCAGGGTTCGCGCCATGGTCACGATTTCCTGCACGATGCCGATTTCCCGCTCCGCCTCGAAATCCGTCAGCTCCTGCCGGTACTGCGGGTAGGCCGATACCGCGATCGAAAGCGGCCGCCGCTCCCGGTCCGTCGCCAGCCGCTGCCACAGCTCCTCGGTGAGAAACGGCATGGCCGGATGGAGCAGGCGCAGGGCCGTCTCGAACGCCGCCAGCGTGTTGCGCCAGCCCGCGTCCAGTCCGGAATTCTCGGCAAACCGCAGCTTCTTGAATTCGATGTACCAGTCGCAAAACTCGTGCCAGAAAAACGCCCACAGCACCTGCGCCGCCTCGTGGTAGCGGTGCGTTTCGATGGCGCGGTTGACCTGTTCCGCGCAGGTATTCAACCGGCTGAAGATCCACCGGTCCTCGACCGGCACCTCCAGCGTCGCCACATCGGTCTGCGGCAGAAACTGCTCCAGGTTTCGCGCAACCCACGGCTCCACGCCGCTCCGTTCCATGTTCAGGAAAAGGAACCGCGCCGCGTTCCAGATCTTGTTCGCGAAGGCGCGCGAGGATTCCATGCGCTCTTCGGTGAGCACGATGTCGGTCCCCGGCGCCGCGCCCTGAAGCAGCGCCATTCGCACCGCATCGGTGCCGTACTTATCCGTCACCACCAGCGGGTCGATCACGTTGCCCTTCGTCTTCGACATCTTCTGCCGGTCCGCGTCCCGCACCAGCCCGTGTATGTACACCTGCCGGAACGGCACGTCTTCCATGAATTCGATGCCCAGCATCGCCATTCGCGCCACCCAGAAGAAGAGAATGTCGAAGCCCGTGATCAGCAGCGAGGTCGGATAGTAGGTGGCGAGGTCCTCGGTCTGTTCCGGCCAGCCCAGCGTGGAGAAAGGCCACAATCCCGAGCTGAACCAGGTGTCCAGAACGTCCGGATCCTGCACCAGGCGGGTGGAGCCGCAGCGCGGGCAGCCCGACGGCGTTTCCCGCTCCACCATGATCTCCCGGCATTCCTGGCAATGCCACGCCGGAATGCGATGTCCCCACCAGAGCTGGCGCGAGATGCACCAGTCGCGGATGTTGTACATCCACTCGAAATAGGTCTTGCTCCAGTTGGCCGGGACGAATTCGATCTGCCCGCTGGTCACCGCCTCGATCGCCTTTTCGGCGAGCGGCTTCGTCTTCACGAACCACTGCGTCGAAACCAGCGGCTCCACCGGCGTTTTGCAGCGGTCGCAGCGGCCCAGGTTCAGGGTATAGTCCTCTACCTTGACCAGGTTTCCGGCGGCTTCCAGGTCCGCCACCACCCGCTTGCGCGCTTCCAAGCGGTCGAGCCCGGCGTACCGTCCGGCCTCCGCCGTCATGTTGCCGTTATCGTCGATCACCTGAATCTTGGCCAGGTTGTGGCGCTGCCCGGCTTCGAAGTCGTTGGGGTCGTGCGCCGGCGTGACCTTCACCACGCCCGTGCCGAACTGCGGGTCCGCCAGCTCGTCCTGAATGATCGGAATCGGCCGGTCCATCAGCGGCAGTTGCACGGTGTGGCCGTGCAGGTCGGCATAGCGGGCGTCCTTGGGATTGACCGCCACCGCCGTATCGCCCAGCATCGTTTCCGGCCGCGTCGTCGCCACGGTCAAGAAGCGTCCGGGCAGCCCGTTCACCGGATAGCGGATGTGCCACAGGTGGCCCTGCTGTTCGGTATGCGCCACTTCCAGGTCCGAGAGCGCCGTCTGGCACCGCGGACACCAGTTCACCATGTACTCGCCGCGGTAGATCAGGCCCTTCTCGTACAGCCGCACGAAAACCTCGCGCACCGCGCGCGACAGCCCCTCGTCCAGCGTGAACCGCTCCCGGCTCCAGTCGCAGCTCGCCCCCAGCCGCATCATCTGGTTCTTGATGGTGTCGCCCGATTCCGCCTTCCACTCCCAAACCCGCTTTTCGAATTCCTCCCGGCCCAGGTCCAGGCGGTTGATTCCCTGCTCCGCCAGTTTCCGCTCCACCACCATCTGGGTGGCGATGCCGGCGTGGTCCGTGCCCGGAAGCCACAGCGTGTTGTCGCCCCGCATCCGGTGCCAGCGAACCGTCACGTCGATCTCGGCGTGCTCCAGCATGTGCCCGATGTGCAGCGACCCGGTTACGTTGGGCGGCGGAATCACCAGCGAGAATACACGGCCGGCGCTCCGGGAAGACGCGCGAAAGATACCGGACTCGATCCACCACTTGGCCCAATGCGGTTCAAACCGCTGCGGCTCGTACACTTTTTCAATTTGCATGGGGGAAATTCTCAATATAGCAAAGGGTATAGCCCCGGCCTGAATCTGCCGATATCCGAAGCAGTTGTGAGGATTTTGAAACATATCCGGCGTACCGAGGTTGACCAGCGGCGCGCAGTCGAAGATAATAAAGCGTTCGACGGTCTGATTTCATACAGAGTGCCTTCACGGATGAGAATCCCCCAACTCCTGATGGCCCTGCTATCGGCAGGCCTTCTCCTGATTCCGGCGGCCGGTGGACGGCCAAGCCGGCAAAACCGCGCCTAAGAAGACGGCTCCTAAGGTCGCGCCGAAAACGACCCCAAAGAAGAAGAACGGCTCCCGCCAAGAAGGGCGTCGTTCGCAAGAAAGCGCCGCCTTTCGATCCGACCATCGGCGATAACGTGGACGGGGACGATCTGATGATCCGCCGCGCCGCCGTCGCCGCCCTCGGCAACCTCAACGGCAGCGTGGTGGTGGCCGAGCCGGCCACGGGCCGGATCCTGACCGTCGTCAACCAGAAACTGGCTCTGCAAAGCGGGTTTATCCCTTGTTCCACCATCAAGCTCGTCACCAGCCTGGCGGCGCTGAACGAACGGGTGGTGGCGCGTGAGACCTGGCTCAATATCAGCCGCCGCGTCAGCCTGAACCTTACCGAAGCGCTGGCCCATTCCAACAACCCCTACTTTGCCATCCTGGGCGAGCGGCTGGGCTTTGAGAGGGTGACCCATTACGCGCAGATGCTGGGACTTGGCGAAAAGGCCGGGCTCGACATCGAGGGCGAGCAGGCCGGAGCGCTTCCCTCCCAGCCGCCTAAGTGGGGCGGCATGGGCCTCCTCACCAGTTTCGGCGAAGGCTTTCTGGTAACTCCCCTGGAACTAACCTCCATCCTCTCCGCCATCGCGAACGGCGGCACCATGTACTACCTGCAATACCCCAAATCCGAGGCCGACGTCGAGCAATTCACCCCTAAGGTGAAGCGAACCATCGACATCGATCCGGCGCTGATTGCCGAGGTCCGGGACGGCATGCGGGGAGCCGTGGATTACGGAACCGCCCGGCGCGCCAATTACGATCCCGCCGAGCCGATTCTGGGCAAAACCGGGACCTGTACCGACTTCCGCGTTTCCAGCCACATGGGCTGGTTCGGCTCCTTCAACGAAGTCGGGCACAACAAGCTGGTGGTGGTCGTGATGCTGACCGGCACCAAGGCCGTTAACGGCCCTGTCGCCGCCGGTGTTGCCGGAAATGTCTACCGGCAGCTTTCCGAGCAGCGCTACTTCACCGCCAGTGCGGGGAAACCGGACACGGGCCTGCCGGAGATTATCGTCACCACCCCCGCCTATTCCAAGTAAACTGAATCCGTGGCTACGGCGATTCTGGCGGACCGGGGTGTCCGCGAACACCTCCTGGGCCGGGAAGGTCATCCGGAACGGCCCGAGCGTTTCGACGCGGTGATGAGCGCGCTCGAAAACGCGTCGCTCCTCCCACGGCTAATTCCGCTCGAACCCCGCTGCGCAACCGAAGAGGAATTGCTGCTTTGCCACACCGCGGACTACCTCCGCATCGCCCGGCGCGACGTCGAAGAAGGCCGCCCTTTTCTGAGCACTGGCGATACCGATATCACTCCCAATTCCTGGAACGTTGCGTCGCGCGCTGCCGGAGGCGTCCTCAACGCGGTGGACGCCGTGTTTGCCGGACGTGCGCGGAACGCTTTTTGCGTCGTGCGTCCTCCCGGCCATCACGCCAACGCCGCGCGCGGGATGGGCTTTTGCCTGTTCAACAACGTCGCCCTCGCGGCCCGGTATGCCCGGCAGCGCCACGGCGCCGAGCGCGTGCTGATCGTCGATTGGGACGTGCACCACGGCAACGGCACGCAGGACATTTTTTACCAGGACGGAAGCGTCTTCTTCTTCAGCACCCACCAGTGGCCACTCTATCCCGGTACGGGACGCGCCGATGAAACCGGCGAGGGGCCTGGACGGGGCGCCACCCTCAACTTTCCTTTTCCCGCCGGATCCGGCAGAGAGGAGATTCTGGGCGCCGTGCACAACTCGCTTCTCCCCGCCATGGACCGGTTCCGCCCGGATTTCGTCCTGATTTCGGCCGGCTTCGATTCCCGCGCGGGCGACCTGCTCGGCCGCTTCACCCTCACCGACGACGATTTTGCGGACCTGACCCGGGCCGTGATGGAGATTGCCGGCCGCCACGCCGGCGGCAGAATCGTTTCCTCGCTCGAAGGCGGCTACAACCTGGCGGGCCTGGGCTCGGCCGCCGCCGCCCACGCCACCGCGCTACTCGACCACTGACGCGTCGAATTCCCCGCGTGCCAGCCGCACGTGAACCCGCGATCCCCCCGGCGCCGCGGCGCGGTCTTTCAAAATCCCCGTTTCATTGGAAACGATGGCGTACCCGCGCTCCAGAATCCGAAGCGGACTGAGTTGCGCCAGCTTCGTATCGAGTTGCTCCCACGCCGCCCGCCGCCTGGCCACCCGGTTCCGCATCGCCAGGACCACGGCCGCGTGCGCGCCCTCCATCCGCCGCCGGTCGGCGGCCAGGCGCGGCCGTACGTCGAACCGCTGCAACCGCGCCTCCAGCCCCCGCCGTCCCCGTTCCCGGGTCTCCAACGCCGACCGTATCCGCTCCCGCAGGCGGTATTCCTGCTCGTCCACACGCTGCAAGCCCCGCCCTACCCGGCGGTGCAGGATGCCCAGCGCGCGGTCGATCCCCTGCTGCCGGAATCGCCGCTCCAGCATCGCCAGGCGGTAGCGCACCGCCTGCGCGGCCTTGGCGCGCGCGGCCTCCACGCGGTCCAGCACTTCCTCGCGCGTGCAGATCGCGATCTCGGCCGCCGCCGACGGCGTGGCGGCGCGCCGGTCCGCCACCATGTCCGCAATCGTGAAGTCCGTCTCATGCCCGACGGCGGACACCACCGGCACCCGGCATGCGGCGATCGCGCGCGCCACCGCTTCCTCGTTGAACGTCCAGAGGTCTTCGAGCGACCCTCCGCCCCGCCCCACGATCACCAACTCGGCCCAGTTCGTCCGGCTGAAATATTCGATCCCGCGGCACACCTCTTCCACCGACCCCTCGCCCTGCACGGACGCGGGGAACAGCCGTATGTGCAGCCCGGGGAAGCGCCGCGCGAGGATCTGCACCATGTCCGCGATGGCCGCCCCGCGCGGTGAGGTGACTATGCCGATGCGCCTCGGAAACCGCGGCAGCGGCCGCTTCCGCTCCGGCGCGAACAGCCCCTCGGCCGCCAGTTTTCGCTTGAGCTGCTCGAGCGCCAGTTGCAGCGCGCCCAATCCCTGCGGCTCCAGCATCTCCACGATGAGCTGGTACTCGCCGCGAACGTCGTAAACGTCCACGCGCCCGCGCGCCAGCACCGCCAGCCCGTCCTGCGGCTTGAATTTCCAATACCGGTGCGACGAGCGGAAGGCCACGCACTTGATCTGCGCCTCCCGTTCCTTGAGCGTGAAGTAATAGTGCCCGCTGGCAGCGGTTTTCAGCCCGGAGATCTCGCCCGAAACCCAGACGTCGCGGAACTCGGCATCGAGTACCTCACGGATCGCGGAGTTCAGTTCCCCGACGGTGAAAATGCGCCGCTCCGGCGACAGGTTGAACTCGAGGGCGAATTGTTCCACTGATTGAAACGTACCACGCCCGCGGCCCTCAGGCCGCGCACTTCAACTCGGCCACCGGCAGCGGCGTGATCTCGCCCTCCACGCCGCCCAGCACCCGCGCCGTATGCGCAAACGCCACCGGGTCGCCGGTGACGTAATGCTGCACCCTCCCCGGAACGAAGCACTGCGGCGCCGGGCTGAAGGTCGCGCTCACACGTGCCGCCGTCGCTTCGGCGCTATCCACCAGCGTCACCCGGTCACCCGCCTCGGCCTGAATCTGCTCCTTCAGCAACGGATAGTGCGTGCATCCCAGAATCAGCGTGTCGATCTCCGGCCGCCCCGCCAGATAGTGGCGGACCAGCAACTGCGCCTCGGGCGATTCCGCCAGGCCCTCTTCCACCACGTGTACGAGCATGGGGCAGGCGCGGGCCCACACCCGCAGGCCGTGCTCTTCGAGCCGCCGCTGATAAGCGCCGCTCGCGATCGTCCCCTTCGTTCCGAGCACTCCCACCACTCCCGACCGGCTCGCCCGTGTCGCGGCTTCTACACCCGGATCGATCACTCCCCACACCGGGATGGAACACCGGTCGGCCAACCCGGGCAGCGCCACCGCCGACGCCGTATTGCAGGCCACCACCAGCCCCTCGACCCCTAAGCCGCACAGGTAGTCGGCAATCCCGGCTGCGAATTCCACCACCATTTCGGGCGGTTTCCGGCCGTAAGGCACACGTGCCGTATCGCCCAGGTACACGAAATCGCGATGCGGCATCTGGCGGCGCAGGGCTTGCAGAACCGTAAGGCCGCCCACGCCGGAATCGAAAACTCCCAGGGGCTGGTGAAGGGGTTGGCGAAGAGTCATCCTGGATCTATTGTGCACGTGAAATGCCGTTCCACATGCGATAATCGAAATTCCAAATGAAAGCGCGCGTATTCGTCTCGCTGAAGTCCACCGTCCTCGACCCGCAGGGCCAGACCGTCTGCTCGGCGTTGCACGGCCTGGGTTACCCCGGGATCGCCGCGGTGCGGCAGGGAAAGTTCTTCGACATCGTACTCGCCGACGGCTTAAGTGGCGAACAGGCCCGCAAGGACGTGGAAAACATCGCCCACGACGTGCTGGCCAACCCGGTGATCGAGGAATACCGGGTCGAAATCCTGGACTGAACCCCAGGCGCTACTTTCCGGGCGCCGGCGTTGCCAGGAATTCGGGACTGGTGATCTTCACGGCCGCTTCCCGGTGAACCTGCTCCACCCAGTTTGCGTAGCGCTGGTTCTTGATCTCCGTGAAAATCTCGTCCCGCACCTGCGATAGCGGCCGGACCGTGACCTCCTCCGCTTTCAACAGGTAGAAGCCGTTAGCCTGCCGCACCGGCCCGGCAACCTCGCCCTGCTTGAGCGAAAACACGGCCGATTTCAGCGCATCGGGAATGTTGTCGCTCTGCCGCAACGTGATCAGGTCGCCATTCGCCGCCTTGGATGTTTCGTCGTCCGAGTTCTCTTTCACCAGTTGCACGAAGTCGGCGCCGGCGTCGATTTCCGCCCGCAGTTTCTTGGCCTTGGCCTCGGCTTCCTCTTCGGTGAGGCGCTTTTTGGCGCTGGAGGCGTTGGCGGTCTCGTTGCTGAACGCGATGTAGATGGCCTTCACCTTGATCTGCTTGTACTTGTCCTTGTTGAGGTCGTAGAACTTCACGATTTCGCCCGGCTCCACCGTGCCCGACAAGGCGGCGTCGTTCAGCTTGTACTGGCTGAGAATGGCCATCCGGTAATAAGCCAGCGCCTCTTTGGCCGGGCTGGCCTGGTCCAGCTTGTCTTTCTCGGCAAGCTGCGCCAGCATGCGCATGAACGAGAACTGCTCGATAAAGCTCTTGCGGTCGCGCAGGGCCAATTGCTGATTCTGCGGCGGCAGCACGGCGTAAAGGTTTTTGAAATCCCCCATGGTCATTTTGGCGCCGTCTGGAAAAACGGCGATCACCGTCTCATCGGGCAGGCTGGGCATTGCCGGCGGAGGGGCGGCCGGGGGCGCCGCAGCGGTCTGGGCCCACACGCTTCCGATGCAGGCGAACGCGATCAAACAAAGGAATTTCATGGTTGGAATTCCCGTATTTTACCATGTGGTGCTCCGACCCCCTTTTGGCCGCCGGCTACCTTCCGGCGCAAAATTCCCGTGCGTCCGGCGCGACCACCAGAACCTGCAAACTGAGCCGTAACCGCAGCGAGCGGTGGGCTGCCAGCGCCGAACTGTGCGCCGGGAATCAACGGACGGCATGAGAAAGGCCGGCGTGGCTGTTGTCGCCGATCCGCCACCGGGAACACCCCTGCATCGCCAACGTCACCCGCAACGTCTACCGTGAAAACGCGTACCAACACATCCACTTCGGAAGGGTCGGAAGCGATTCGTCCGTGATACGCTTATTCCGAATCGGCGGTCAAGGTGGGAATCCCGGCGGGATCTCGAGTTGAGGTCCGGCCCGAACAAACCAAGCAGGTTTTTACATCGACTGGAGATAGGATGACCAAGACACTTGCCCGAAAAGATTTTCTTATTAAAGATCTGGCGGTCAGTATCGGAGCGGGTGGCCGCGGCGGTACCTGGCTACCTGGCCCCGACGATGAAACCCCGCCGTCACCGATTTCTCCGATCGCCAGCGTGCTCGTGAACATCGGTCTGATTGAGGCGGTTCGCGGAACGATTATCGATGCTGTCAAGGCGAAGAATTTCGATGATATTGCGCGGGCCTTTTCAGGCGACCCGGACGGCAGCCCGGCGATCCGCGCGGCGATTCACCAGATCGGGTCGGCGGTCGTGGCCAGCGCAGCCTATGCCGCGCTCGGTGGCGGGAGCGCAGGGCTTCCCAATCCGGACTGCGGGGGCACGTCGCTGGAAACCATCCCGCCTACGTTGACCCCGGTAGTCAATGTCGGCTACGCGGTGCACAGAGTGAGCGAATTGCCACGGCTGAAACACCAACTGGCGCAGACGGTCGCGTATGTCGATAAGGCCGCGGCCGCACAGGCGCCACACGGCGAAGAGGTTGCGGCCGTCCGTGCGCATCTCGAAGCTGCGCTGAAAGACTTGCGGTAGCGACCAATCCATTGGGCGTGACCGGGCGCATCGCACAGCTATCGCTGGCCGGCCTTCGCATGGCGGCCAGCGGGGTTTGGACGGAAACCGCACTTGTTGCACATTGGCTCTACCGTTTCGGCACAGTACCGCGCGGGCCGGCCATTGACCGTGACTTCGGTCCGGATGACGATCCGATGGCCGTGCTTGGCATGACTGCGGGCGGGAGCGCGCGGCGGCTACTCGAAACAGACTATGCGGCCACGTCCTTTCAAGGTTGGTATTCCTTCGCCCGCCAGCCTGCGCGGGAGCAGGTTGCGTCGGTCTGCAAACTCTACGTGAGCCCAAGACCCGAAGCGCTGGCGGACGTGTTTCCCCGGATTGCCGATGCGTTCGCGCGATCCGGCGTGCGGTCCTTCAAAGTCGGTCGCGGCATCGAGGGACTGCTTCGGCCGGACAAGATCATCGCCTATTTCGAAGACCGCGCGCACATGGAGGATGTCGCAGGTGTGCTTTGCCGGTCGCTGCGCGGATGCCCGGCGCAAGGCGTGCCCTTCACCGGCGAGGCCGGCGGCAACGGGCTGCTGTCGTCCGGCGTCGACCCGCCGGTCGGCGGTGCGGCGGCAAGCTGGCGTTCCTGGGTAACAAAGCGGCTGGCGGCCAGCCTGATGGCGCGGCGCGACACGCCCGGCGTGGACCTTGTGGCAGAAGCCCTTGCCGATCTTCGCCTGGCCGGCGTCGATCCCGATCTCTGGCTGCCGGGCGCCGGCTGCTTCCGCCATGCGAGCGCACCGTGACCGGCGGGCATTCCGATATTGCGGCCACGATGTTCGTCTTGCCGCCCGACGCGAAGCTCCTGCCGGTTTCGGAACTTTCGGCGCGGCTGCGCGATAAGATCGGCCCGGTTGAGGACGGCCAGTCGGTCATCACCCGCCCGGGATTTCGCGTAACCGCGCGGCTGGTCCCGGGGCCGCTTGCCGGCCTGCTCGGCGAGTTCCGCTCGCCGAGCCGCCTCACGGATGCGGTTCTGCGCTTTGCCCGCGCGCGCGGCCAGGATCCCTTCGCCATGCTCGACCTGGCGTTCGAGGCCCTGGCTACCCTCGTCGAGGCGCGTATCCTTGTCCCGGAGCAGTCCCCCGATGCAGCGGCGCCGGTACCCCGTCTCGGTGCAGGACAGGAATTTGCGGGCTTCGAAATCGATACCTTGGTCCGCTCACTCGAAGATTCGGAGGTCTACCGGGCACGCAGGCAAGGCGGTGTGGTCGCGGCGCTGAAGATCGGGCGCGACGCTCGCCCTGCCCTGGTGGCCATGCTCGCGAATGAAGCTCGTATCCTTGAGCGGCTCGGTGGGGCCGACAGTCCAAAACTGCTGGACCATGGGGCCGAGCGCGGATCCCCCTATATCGCGATGGAATGGTGCGACGGAGTGTCGATTGCCGTCGCCGCGCAACAGGCGCGCGCAGCCCGCGACCGGCCACGGCTGCATCACCTGGTAAGCCGCATGATCGACGCCTACGGCCGGCTTCACGGAAATGCCGTGCTCCATGGCGACATTCACCCGGGCAACTGCCTGGTACGCGACGACGCCTCTATCGTCATCCTCGATTTCGGCAACGGACGACTGATCGACAGCGTCGCACCCGCGGTCGATCCGGCGCGCGCCGGCATCCCGCACTTCCACGATCCCGAGATGGCCGGGGCGCTGCTGGCCGCCCGGTTGCCGCCGGCGGCGACCCCGGCATCGGAACAATATGCCATCGCCGTTCTTGCCTATCTACTCTTGACCGGGCTGCACCCGATCGAAATGCCCGCCATTCAGGACGAGATGCTGCGGCGCATCGTCGACCGCCTGCCGCTGCCGTTTGCAGCGCGTGGTATCACCGCCTGGCCCGACGTCGAAGCGGTGGTCGGGCGAGCGCTGGCAAAACAGCCTTGCAGTCGTTTCCCCGATGTTGCGAGCATGGCGCGAGCCTTCGCGTCGGCCGGCATGCCGCCGAAGATACCGCTGCGCTGGCCCGCGGCGGCCCAGCGAGCATTCGATGCCGCCGTCGAGACGGTACGGAGCCTGGCGCCGGCGGCCGGATCCCCGCTCGAGCACGCCTGGTTTGGCTTGCGCGCCGCCCTGGCGCTGGAGGATGCCGAACTGCTGGCCGCCACCGATGTCCTCGCGGGCTGGGCCGGGCCGGGCTGGGCTGCACAGTCGGTCGCCGCGCAAGTGGCGCGGGCGCGGTCGGACAGCCGGATGGAAAGCAAGGCTATCGCCGGGTTCCTGGCATCGGCCGAGCCGCTGCCGGATGGGCCGGAGGCTGCCGCGGCAATTCTGGCGGCAGTAAGCGTCCTCGAGGGCGGCACGTTTCGCAATGCCGATACTGCGGCGCTTGCCGGCTGGGCTGCAAGTCGTTTCGATCGACTCATCCCGGCCGCTTCGTCTACCCAAACTCATCCACGTGTCGCAGCGCCGTTGTTGGCTCATGTCGAGCTATCGCTCGGCAAGGCGGGCGCTGCCCCCGTGCGCGCCGATTTGCGACCACGCCTGGAAGCGCTGAGAGACACGCAAGCCTCCGACGTGTGGCTTTGGTCGCTGGCGTATGACGTCTTGGCCGAGGATCGCTTCAAGGCGCTTGCGCTCGCCGCAAGGCTCCCGAGCAGCCCTCTGAGGCGCGGGTTTGCCCTGCTCAGGCTACACCAGTTGACCGGCGACACACGCTGGGTCGCCGATGCCAACCGCGTGGTGGGAAGGGCGCCCAATGCGGGGCTTCCAGAACGGGACACCGCGCTCCTCATGGCCGAGTTGAAGGCACCGGAGAGCGCAATCCTGCCGCCCTTCCTGCACCCGCCGCGCTCTAACCGGATCGGCACTGCCCGGCGGCTGCGTGAACCTGACAGGAAGCACACGCCGGCCAGGCTCAAGCGCGCCGGGCGATAGTCCGAGTCTATCGGCCTTCGGCTGCCCGCGGGACTCCTATCGCCAAGTCGTCGAAGCGATCGGCCAACAGATGGCTGTGCATGAACAGGAAATCGGGGACATTGCCAAACGCTTCCAGGGTCGGACACAGATTGCGGCTCCACGGCCCCGCCCACTTCCGATTCCTTCTTCACGAAACCGGCCTACCCGGCAATGCCGTGGCGGGTGAGCAGTTCCGCGGCGGAAGGGTCGCCGTTGGTTTCGGCCAGGCGGGCGTGGCGCCAGGCGGCGGGGTAGTCGCCGCCGACGGCGTACAATTCGGCCAGCGACACGTGCGCCGCGGCCATGGCGGGGTCCAGGCGCACGGCTTCGAGGAGCAGTCCCAAAGCCTCATCCCGGCGGCCGGACATGCGGTAAAACTGCGCGAGGTGGTAGTAGGGCCGGGCATTCGCCGGTTCGCGCTCCATCCACGCAAGCTGCTCCTCCATTTGCAGGCGGGTCTCCTGGTCCAGGGCGAATTCCACCAGGTGTTTGCGCCAGAAACTCATCGCGCCCCCACCAGGATCAGCCGCACGTCCATGACGTTGGTGTTGGTGGGGCCGGTTTTCACCAAATCGCCGAGGGCTTCGAAATAGTGGTACGAATCGTTCGCATCGAGGAACGCGCGGGCTTCCGGTTTGCGGGCCAGGGTGCCGCCGTCCGCAACCGCTCCGGCGGCATCGGTGGGGCCGTCCGTACCGTCCGTGCCGGCGCTGAAAATCACGGTCTTCTTCAGGCCCGCGATGTCGATGGCGGCGGCCAGCGCGAACTCCTGGTTGCGTCCGCCGAGGCCCTGCCCGCGCAGGGTGACCGTAGTTTCGCCGCCCGTGATCGCACAGGCGGGAGGCCGCAAGGGCCGCGCGGATTCCGCCATCTCGCGCGCGATGGCGGCGTGCATGCGCGCGATCTCGCGCGTCTCGCCCTGAATGCCGCTAGCCAGCACGAGCGTGCGGTAGCCGAGCCGCCGGGCCTCGCGCGCCGCCGCATCGAGCGCCAGGCGATTGCTCCCCACCACCACGTTGCGCACCCGGCGGAAGAGCGGATCGCCGGGCTTGGGAGTTTCCGCGATCTCGCCCGCCGCGCCGCGCGCGAGGCGCCCGCGCACACTCTCCGGCACACTGCCGCCGATGCCGTACTTGTCCAGGATCGCGAGGGCGCGGGCGAAGGTGGAGGCATCGGGAGCGGCGGGGCCGGAGCCGATGACGTCCAGGTCGTCGCCGATCACGTCGGAAAGCAGGAGCGCCCACACCGTGGCCGGCGCCGCGAGGCGCGCCAGTTGGCCGCCCTTGATGCCGGAGATGTGTTTGCGCACCGCGTTGATTTCGTGAATGTCGGCGCCGCAGGCCAGCAGCAGCCGCGTCACGGCCTGCTTCTCTTCGAGCGTGATCCCTTCGGCGGGCAAGGGCGACAGCGCCGACGCTCCGCCCGAGATCAGGCACAGCACCAGGTCGTCCCTGTCGGCCGCGGCGGCCAGTTCCGCCATCCGCTGCGCTCCGGCGGCGCCGCGCGCATCGGGAACGGGATGGCCGCACTCGTTGAGTTCGATGCGGCGAAGGCGGGCGGTGTGACCGTCCTTGACGTTGATCAGGCCTCCCGAAATGCGCCGGCCGAGCGCGCGTTCTGCGGCCAGCCCCATGGACGCGCCCGCTTTTCCCGCGCCCAGCACCCAGATCGCGCGGAAGCGAGACAGATCGCGCGCGCGGAGATAGCGCTCGACCGCGGCGGCCGGGTCGGCGGCCCGCAGCGCGGCGCGGAAGATCGCCAGCGCGTGCCGGCGCAGGGTGCCCGCGCTCATCGAAATACCGGGTCCAGCAGAATGGCGTCCACGGCGCGATCCGGATCGTCCGAGCCGATAGCCACGCGGATATCGGCGCGGGCGTACAAATCGCGCCGCGCATCGTACAGCGAGGCGAACCGCTCTGGATCGGCAGCGAGCGGCCGCACGGGAGCGTGCGGGTCGCGTCCGATCCGCATGCGCACCATCTCCAGCGGGCAATCCAGCCACACCGTGACGCCGTTGTTCCCGAGCAGTTCCCGGTTGGCGGTTTCCGCGAACGCGCCGCCCCCCAGTGCGACTACAGCGGGCCGCCCGCGCTCGATCCAACCCACGTGCTGGCGGAGAATGGCGGACTCGATGCGGCGGAACTCGGACTCCCCGCGAGTGGCAAACAGTTCGGCAATCGTCACCCTCTCCGCCGCTTCGATCTCCGCATCCGTGTCGAAGAAATTCCAGCCCAGGCGATGCGCCAGGTGCCGTCCTACGGTGGATTTTCCGGAGGCCATGAAGCCCACCACGTAGATGCCGGGAGTGCGCTTGAGCTTGAGATTCATGCCGGTTCGGTGAAACCCGCCATCCGGTTTTGCGCCAGCGCGGGCAGCATCCGCACCAGGGCCACGCCAACCCAGCCTACGGAAGGGGCCATGACGGTGCGGGCATCGCGCTCCACGCCGCGGCGGATGGCGCGGGCGCACTGCTCCGCCGTGATGGCGTATTTGCGGCTCTGTTTCAGTTTGAGAGGCGCCTCGCCGGGAGCGATCACGTTCTGCTGGAATCCCGTCGTTACGTAACCGGGACACACCAGCATGGCGTGGACGCCGTCCCGTTTCAATTCCATTCGTAAGCCTTCGGTGAGCGCCCCGAGTGCGGATTTGGTCGCGCTGTAGAGCGTGAGCCACGGCAGCGTGATCTTGCCCGCGATCGAACCGACGTTGACGATCGTGCCGCTGCGCCGCGCGCGCATGTGCGGCACGGCCAGTTGAATCAGCCCGAGAGGGGCGAAAAAGTTGATGTCCATCATGCGCCGCGTGTCGTCCAGGGAGGCTCTCCACGAGGGTTGGTAGAAGCCAACGCCGGCGTTGTTGATCAGAACGTCGATGGTGCCGAAACGCTCGATGGTTCGCTCGATCACGGCGCTCCGGACCTCCGCCCCGGTCAGATCCCCGGGCGTCAGCAGCGCATCCGCACCGCCGGCGCGCCGCAGCCCGTCGATGTTGCGGGCGGTGAGGGAGAGCCTGGCGCCGGCCGCGGCGAACTCCGCTGCGCAGGCGGCGCCGATGCCTTCCGAGGCCCCGGTAATCACTACGACCTTGCCGTCGATTCTCATGCGCGGAGCGGCCGGCGCGCAGTCGTACTCGTTCCGATTGCCCGAAAAACCGCCGAACCGCCATAATGTTACCATGCCTTCGCGGCTCATCCCGCTGTTCCCACTACAGGTAGTGGTTTTCCCACGGACGCGCCTTCCGCTCCATATCTTCGAAGACCGGTACAAGACCATGGTCGGGGAGGCGATCCGCAACGAATCCGAATTCGGGATCGTGCTCGCGAGAAACGAGGGGATCGTCAACGCCGGCTGCACGGTCAAGGTGGAGAAGGTCGTGGAGATGTATCCGGACGGCCGCATGGATGTGGTGACGTGCGGAAAACGGCGCTTCGAGATCTCCGACCTGAACGAAGAGAAGGACTACCTGCAAGGGGAAGTCGAGTTCTTCGACGACGACGATTTTGTGCCTGTGCCCCCCGAATTGCGGGAAAAGGCGCTGGTCCAGTTCCAGGCCCTCGCCGCCTTGCAGGAGAGCCGCGAAACGGCTCCGCCCGACCTCAAAGACCCGCAGCTCAGCTTCCAACTGGCGCAGGCGGTCCCGGACCTCGACTTTCAAAGCGGATTGCTGCGGCAGCGCTCGGAAAGCCTCCGGCTGCAAAGCCTGACCGAATACCTGGTGGAGTATATCCCGCGGCAGAAAACCATCGAGCGCATGAAGGATCTGGCGCCCACCAACGGCTACGGCCGCAAGCCCGCGGGCCTCTGACCGTGCGGCAATTCCTGATCGTCGACGCGGACGACACGCTCTGGGAAAACAACATCTACTTCGAGCGCGCGTTCGAACAGTTTGTCGAATACCTGAGCCACTCCTCGCTGACGCCGCAGCAGGTGCGCGACGTTCTGGATGAGATCGAGCTGGCCAACGCCAAAACCTACGGCTACGGAACCTTGAATTTCGCGCGCAACCTGGTGCAGTGCTACCAGCACCTGGCCGAGCGCCAGGTGGGCGACGAAGACCTGGAGCAGGTCAAGGGTTTCGCGGTGCGAATTTTGGAATGTCCGATGGAGGTCATCCCCGGCGTCCCGGAAACGCTCGCCTATCTGGCCGGGCGGCATGACCTGACGCTGTTTACCAAGGGACACCCGGAGGAGCAGAAGCTGAAGATCGACCGGTCCGGCCTGGCGCAATACTTCGCCCACACCGCCATCGTGAAAGAGAAGGATGCCGCGGCGTACCGCAGGCTGACCGCCGAGCGCCGGATGGAGTTAACGCGGACCTGGATGGTGGGGAACAGCCCGAAGTCGGACATCAATCCAGCCATGGCCGCCGGCATGAATGCGGTCTTCGTGCCGCACGCGCATACCTGGGTGCTGGAAAAACAGGATATCGTACCGGGCCAAGGCCGGCTGTTGCAACTCGAGAGTTTCGCCGAACTGCGGAAGCACTTCTGACTAACGGCTGCGCTTCCACACGATCGCGGCAAGACCCGTGCCCAGCATCATCCAGGTAGCCGGTTCGGGAACCGCATTGAGAGGATCGTTGCCGGAGGGATCGCCGCCGGAAGGATCGCCGCCCGAAGGGTCGCCGCCCGAAGGGTCGCCACCAGAAGGGTCGCCACCAGAAGGGTCGTCTCCCGGATTGCTGCCCAGGATGTTGTAGTAGAGCGAGTCGATGAAGAAACCGTCAGGATCCGAGCTGGTCAGCAGCAGGCTGCGAACGCCGCCGGCTCCGGTGAAGCCGAGGAAGGGCGCATCGCCGCAGGCCACGTTCTGGCGAAGGGTGGAACAGATGCCACCCCCGGTCAGGCTCGTCCAGACATTTTCGAAAATGGGATGCCCGGTGCCGCTCGAATCCGCGAAGGCCTGCATCGTGAAATCGAAACCCGCACTGTTTGCGGCGGCGACACGAAAGCCCAGATCCGTGATGTCCCGGTCGAAAACCAGCAGGATGGAGGATACGGGACCGGATACGCCCACCAGGTGATCTCCCACGTCGAAGTGGCCGAGAAATGGGGAATGAACCCCCCGAAGCACGTTGTCCGCCCGCCGCAGATCGCCCTCTGAACTCAAAATCACCTGAAGGCCCGTTCCGCTGGTCTGCCAGGCCGGCTCGTTATGGATTCCATCCGCCACCCCCAGGGCCTGCTGCCAGTCCAGGGAGCCAGTGAATTGAAGTTGGAAGTTAGTCGCAGCAACGCAGTCCGGACCGCCGATGCAGGCAAGGGTGGTCGCTCCAACCGGACCGGTTGCCGCGCCGAGCAACACCAGACAGACAATGCTGCACTTCAGCAAATCCGCCCGGTACGCTGTTTGAGCTTTTCGTATCAACCCTTACAGTTTAGGGTTTTCCCGGAAGGAATTGCAATAAAAGTACTTATGATTACTAGTACTGTCGGATGGATATCCTTGGATATGCAACCCGAGTTTAGCGGTCCGGGCGACGCTGCCGTTCGTACGGCGTTTTCAAGTACTTACTGGCCTCTTCCTGGGCCCCCTGGGTATCGTCCTTCGTGCGGATCGCCTGGTTATATTCGTTGACGGCGCGGTCCCGCTGGCCGGTCACATCGAAAATCTTGCCCAGGTTGATGTGGGACCAGACGACGGTCCAGCGCGGCTCCTCGTCGCCGTTCAGCGCTTCGCGGAATTCGTTTGCCGCAGGTTGCCAGTTTTGTTGCAGGAAATAGACTTCAGCGATCCGGTAGTGGGCCAGCGAGCTGTTTCGGGTGGTCTCGAGCGCCTTCTGGTATTCCTTCAAGGCCTCCATGAACTCGCTCAGTTCGGCGTGCTGCTCGCCCCGCCGGATGGCGACGGCGACGCGGACCTGGTCGCTGTAGCGGAGCACCTGGTTGTTGGGATCGATGATCACCGACTTGGGCTTGCCGAACGTATCCACGGCGAATTCGGAGCTGGTTCCAACCACTTCGATGCGCTTTTCTTCAGGATTGCCTTCAGTCTCGATGCGCAGGTCCACCGGCATGCGGAAGGTGTCCAAATCCTGGGAGATCTTGCCCATGACGCGAAAGCCCTTCTGGGTGCGATAGACGGTGTACTCGAGCTTGAATTCGGGGGCGCCGCTCGATTCGATCCACTGGATGAAGAAGTAACCCAGGTCCATACCTGATGCCTTTTCCATCGCTTTCTTGAAATCCTCGGTGTTCACGGATTTCCACATGTTGTCCTGGGCGAAAGCCTTGAGCGCCGGGAAGAACTTCTCGTCGCCGACGATGTGGCGCAGCATGTTGAGGATGGCAGCACCCTTGCTCCCCGTTAGAGCCCAGAGTTCGGGCGAGTAATCCTCGAGCCGGGAGGCTTGGATCACGGGCACGTTATCCACGGTCAGCGACTCCACCATGGCCTCGCGCATCTGTGTCTCCATGGCCCCGGCCCCCGCGGTATGTTCGGTCCACAGGATCTCCGAATAGGCGGGCAGCCCGTTGGTCAGCCAGAGATGATTGCGCGTGGTGGGCGAGAGCATCTCTTCCCACCACTGGCGGGAGACCTGGTTGGCCAGCGTCCGGGCGTTCACCTGCCGTCCGATGCCGCGCGGCGAAAGAAAGATCATGCCGGGCGCGGCGTAACCGTTCGGTGCGCCGGCTTCCGTCTCGACGAGCGTCAGGTTGGCGTAGGGCGGCAAGCCGTAAAGGTCCGTGAAATACGACATCATCTTGCCGGTTTCCTGGCCGTACGGTTCGGTCATGTCGACTTCCGTTCCGCGGAAATAAAGGCTGGTGGTGACGCCCTCGGACTGCACCTTCGCGGGAGCACCCTTGACCACGGCGATGCTGCCCGGGAAAGAGGGCTTATCGAGCTTGATTTCCCAGGTGGACTTGTCGGCGGCCTCCTGATGGGTGTCGAAGCCGCTGCCGAGCACCGTGTATCCGGTGGGCACGGTGATGCGCATAATCGCGCCGAAACGGTCGGTGGTGTAGTCGTTTACCGGGAACCAGCGGGCGGGGTACATCAGGTAGGTAAAGTCGGGATGGATGGCGGCGAACCGAATGCCGTAGACGGGCGAATCTTCCTGACCGGTGAGCCGTCCGTCGTAGAAGAAGGTCACCGAGACCGGCTGCCCTTTGACCAGCGGCTGATCGAAACTGAGCCGCACGGAATAGTCCTGCTGGTTGCGGGACGCCGGGATTTGCCGGCCGCTCGAATCCACCACGCGCGAGACATTGAGGGCGTTATTGAGCTCGAAGGACGCCGAGGTGACGTTCTCGTCGAGGGGGGAGAAACTCACCGTGGCCCGGGCGACGATCGACTGGGTGTTGGGCGAAATTTCGGCCTCGATGGTGTACTGATCGACGTCGATGCGCGACGTAGAGCGGCGCTCCTGGGCGGAGGCGGCACAAGCGAACACGAGGAGGCCCGCGGCCAGAGGCGCGGCCAGGCGGTAGCGATCACGAAGCATGAGCGACTTGTCCTTCCAGAATTTCCTGCACGATATCGGCGGCGGCCGCGGCCGGGAGGCGGCCGGAGAGACCTTCGAGGGCGGAGCGAACCTGGGCGAGGCCGGCTTTCATTTCGGCGCGCCGCGGGCCGTCGGCCAGCAGACTTTCGGCTTCCCCTGCCAGGGCCGCGCCGGTCATTCGATCCTGCATCAACTCGGGCACCACGCGGCGCCCGGCAATCAGATTCACCATACAAAAAAAGGGCACGCGAACCAGGAGCTTCCCCAAAATCCAACTGGGCCAGGTCACCTTATAAAAAGTCACCATGGGCGTACCGAGCAGCGCGGCTTCCACGGTGACGGTGCCGCTAGCTGCCAGTGCCAGGTCGGCGTGTGCCATGGCGTCCCAACTCTCTCCTTCGATCACGTGAATGGGGGAGCGGCCCATCCGCTCGTCAAAAAACTTTTTCCCGGTGGTCGCCGATGCCGGCAGCACCAGAGTCAGTGCTTGCTTGCGGCACATACGGTCCGCGGCATCCAGCAATACCGGGAGGTGGCGCGCCGCTTCTCCGCGGCGGCTCCCGGGTAGTACTGCTATCAATGGACGGCCCTCAGGCAGACCGTGTTTCTTAAAAAACTCTTCCCGGCTGAGTGAGGGCCGTACCATTCCGCTCAGGGGATGTCCGATATACGTGGCCCTAACTCCTTCAGCCCGAAAGAAATCCTCTTCAAAAGGAAAGATGCACAAGAGGCTGCGGAGGGTTCGCCGCATAGCGGGAATGCGGCCTTTTCGCCACGCCCAGGCCTGTGGGGCCACCAGGTAAACAACGGGAATGCCGTCGCGGTGCAGGCGGCGGGCAACGCGCAGGTGGAAGTCGGGCGAATCGGTGAGGATGGCCAGATCCGGCCGCCTCGCGCGCGCTGCGGCGAGCAGTTTGTGGTATTCCCGCCGGATGCGCGGGATATGGGCGACCACTTCGAGCAGGCCCACGACGGCCAGGCTGGCGGAGTCCACCACGGTTTCGACGCCGGCGGCGCGGAGGCGCGGCCCGGTGCAGCCGAAGAAGTCGGCTTCCGGAAAGCGGCGGCGCAATTCTTCCACCAGGAGGGCGGCGTAGAGGTCGCCGGAGGCCTCCCCGGCCGACACCAGGATTTTTGGCCGCATCTTCCCTGAGTTTAACTTGCGGCCCTGATACAATCGAACGACGGGGATGTCATCAGAAGCCGAACGGTCCAAACTGGCCGTGGAGGATCTTGCCGCGCGTTTCCGCGGTGAGATGATTCCGCTCACCAGCCGATTTTCTTACTTTTCGACAATTCCGATTGCCGAAGAAGACCTGCGGCAGTACCTCAACGATCCTATCGCCGCGCTCTCCCCGGCGCTGGTGGCGCAGCTTCCACCGGTGGGGCTGATCCTGGCGCCTTACATCGAGAAGGGCAACGGCAAAGAGGGCGACCAGGTGAGTTTCGAGCGCCCGGCGGAGGCCCGCCACGTGCCCTGCTCGCGCCGCGACCTTACCGGCATGGTGGTGCTGGCGATCGGCATCAAAGACATGGAAGTGGCCGACTACCACTATCAGTTCTACAGTGCGCTCGCCGGCGTAGTGGCTGACTCCTGGGCCGCGGACGTGCAGGAGCGCTATTTCCGCACCATTCGGGAAGAATTGAGCGCGGAGATCCACGGCGAAGTGGACGAGAAGAGCTGGCACCTCAAGCAGGCGCTGCTGCGCCGCCAGACAAATGTTCGCAAAGAGACCAAGCTGTTCCGCGAATACGCGCGGCAATCGTTTCAGGACACGCTGACTCTGTACCTGCACGGGACGTGCTGCGATATCGACGTGGAAACCGGACCGCGGCAGATGGCGAGCCGGTATCTGCGGCGAAGACTCGAACTGCTGCTGGCGCTGTACCCGCCGCCCGATGGCTATGCGGTGCTCCCCGAGCAGTTGAAATCGCGGTAGGCGCCCAAGGGTCAGAAGACCTGGAAACAGAAGACCTGGTTGGAGCCGTTGGGGGTGAGCGAATACTCGCCGGGTTCCAGGCTCTCCTCCACTTCAATGCGGTACAGGTTGCCTCCGAGTCGCGTCAGTTCGATGCGGATGGGTTTGACGTCGCGTTTCGGACCCATCAGGATCTGGCGGCGGTTATTCTTCACGTCCAACTGGTAGAGTTCCAATTGGTCGGGCGATAGCTGGTCCGCCTGCATGATGAAGATGGGGGAGGCGAGCGGGGTTCTTGCCGTCGAGGCCGGGCCGGCGATGACATAGAGGATGTCGTCCTTCTTCTGCTTTTCCTCGCTGGCCGTGGCGCTCTCGGTCGGAACCAGGTTGGAGGCGTGCTTGAGGTACGGCAGGTCCGGGCGCGGCGGCTTGGGCCCATCGTACTTTTGTTGCGCGAATGCCGTGAAGGCCACGGCGGTCAACCAGAACAATATCCGTCGGGTCATAGGCTTTCGGTTTTATCTTACACCTCGAAGAAGCTGAGGGAGTTATCGCCCTGCTTGACAACGCGGGTGCGGCGCAGCGGCCCGTAGCTTTCGGCCAGCGCGAAGCGGACCGAATGCTGGACGACGACGAGGCCGGACGGGTGTTCGGCCAGCGCTTCGAGCGAGGCGGCGTACTCGCGCTCGAGTTCGTAGGGCGGATCGAGAAAAGCGATATCGGCGGGGTAGCGCGCGATGGTGAGTGCCACCGGCCCGGTGACCACGGTGGCTCGCGACTCCAGTTTGAGCGCGGCCAGGTTCTCGCGGATGGCTTCGATGGCGGCGCGGTTCCGTTCGAGCAGCCAGACGTGCGAAGCGCCGCGGCTCAGGGCTTCGATGCCGACGGCTCCGGTTCCGGCGTAGGCGTCCAGAAAGCGCGCGCCTTCGGTGCGGCCTTGCAGGATGTCGAAGAGGGTTTCGCGCAGGCGGTCGGGCGTGGGGCGCGTGGCCAGGCCGGGGATGCTTTTCAACCGGCGCGATCGGAACTCTCCGGCAATCACGCGCATCAGCCCACCGTCACCAGGCCGTAGCGCCGCTGCCAGTGGTCGCGGATGTAGGCCACGGCGCGGCGCAGGTCGTCTTCCGAGGGCGGCTTCGCGACGAAGTCCACGGCTTCGCGGCGCGCGACTTCGAGGATCTCGCCGTCGCGCAGGATGTTGGCTACGCGCAGCGACGGGCAGGCCGGACTGCTTCGTGCCGAAGAACTCTCCGGGGCCGCGCAGGCGCAGGTCCATTTCGGAAATATGGAAGCCGTCGGTGGATTCGACCAGGGTGCGGATGCGCTCGCGCGCGGCATCGTTCATTTTTTCGGTGACCAGGATGCAGTAGCTCTGGTCGGCGCCGCGGCCGACGCGGCCGCGAAGCTGGTGCAATTGCGCGAGGCCGAAGCGCTCGGCCTGCTCGATCACCATGACGGTCGCGTTGGGGACGTCCACGCCGACTTCGATGACGGTGGTGGAAACGAGGATCTTGATTTCGTCCCTCCTTGAAGCGCTGCATCACGGCTTCCTTTTCGTCCGCTCCCAGCCGGCCGTGCATCAGGCCGACCGCGATATCCGGGAAGACCTCGCGGGAGAGGTGCTCGTACATCTTCTGCGCCGCCTTCATGGCCTGCGTCTCGGACTCTTCGATGACGGGGTAGACGACGTAGGCCTGGCGGCCTTCGTCGATCTGTTTCTTCATGAAGCTGTAGACCTGTTCGATGCGGTCGTCGGTGACGTGCTTGGTGACGATGGGCTTGCGGCCGGGCGGCAGCTCGTCGATGACGGAGACGTCGAGGTCGCCGTAACAGGGTCATGGCGAGGGTGCGGGGGATGGGGGTGGCGGTCATCACCAGGACGTCGGGGTGCACGCCCTTCTGCACCAGGCCGAGGCGCTGGAGGACGCCGAAGCGGTGCTGCTCGTCGATGATGGCGAGGCCGAGCCGCTTGAACTCGACGTCCTTTTCGAGCAGCGCGTGGGTGCCCACCACGACGTGGGCGAGTCCTTCGGCGACCAGTTTTTTGAGCTGCGATTTTTCGCGGCCGGTGAAGGATCCGGTGAGCAGCACGGTGACGTAGCCGAGGCTGCGAGAGGATCTGGCGGAAGTAGAAGCCGTGCTGCGATGGCGAGGATCTCGGTGGGTGCGAGCACGGCCACCTGGTAGCCGTTCTCGATGGCGATGACGGCGGCTTCGGCGGCGACGATGGTCTTGCCGCTGCCCACGTCGCCCTGCAGGAGGCGGTTCATGGGGCGCGGCTCGCGCATGTCGTCCGCGATTTCCTTGATGACGCGCTTCTGCGCGCTCGGTGGGCTTGAAGGGCAGCATGGCTTTGACGCGCTCGCGCACCTGGTCGGTGATTTCGAAAGCGATGCCGGGCAGGGTGCGGGCCTTGGCGCGCTTCAGCGCGAGGCCGCATTCGAGCCAGAAGAACTCTTCGAAGATCAGGCGGAACTGCGCCGGGGTGCGGAAGGCGTTGAGCAGGCGGAGGTCGGTATCGGGCGGGGGGAAGTGCACGTCGCGGATGGCAGTGGCGCGGCCGGGCAGTTTGAGGCGGCGGCGAAGGGGCTCGGGCAGGAAATCCTCTTCGGGCTCGAGCGACTGGAGGAGGCGGTGCGTGAGGGTGCGGATCACGCGGGTGCTGATCTTGCCGGCGGCTTCGTAGATGGGGACGATGCGGCCGGTGTGGAGCGCGGATTCGCCGTCCTCGTCGTCGCCCGACAGGATCTCGAACTCGGGGTGGAGCATGGTGAGCTCGCCGGAATAGCCGTCGAACTCCACTTTGCCGAAGAGCGCGAGCTTCATGCCTTCGGCGAGCACATTGGCGAGATAGCCGCCGTGGAACCACTTGCCGACCAGGATGGCGCGGGAGGAGTCGGTGAAGCGGGCTTCGAACAGGCCGAGGCTGCGCCGCTTGAAGCCGGAGAGTTTGGCCGAGCGGACCTCCACGATAACGGTGGCCATTTCGCCCGGCGCCAGTTGGGCGATGGGCTTCATGTTGCTGCGGTCCTCGTAGCGGAAGGGCACGTAGCCGAGGAGGTCCTCGACGGTTACCAGGCCCTTGGCTTCGAGCATGGCTGCGCGCGCGGGGCCGACGCCTTTGACATAAGTGAGCGGGGTGGTGAGCTCCATCGCGGATGAAACGCTGTAGCGGCTCTCGACCCTAGTGTACAATGCCCTCGTGATACGCAGTCTTCTGGTGCTCATTCTGGCGGGAACTGCCTGCGCCGCGGATCTGCGGCTGGGCATCATCGGGACGGACACGTCCCACGTTCCGGCGTTTACGCGGCTGTTCAACGGCGACCCGGGCGCGCCGGAGCATGTGGCGGGCGCGCGCGTGGTGGCGGCCTACAAGGGCGGGCAGCGCCGATATGAAGCAGAGTGCGGATCGCGTGGAGCAGTACGCCGAGGAGATCCGGACGAAGTACGGGGTGGAGATCGTGCCCGACATCGCCACGCTGCTTCAGAAAGTGGACGCGGTGCTGCTGATGAGCGTGGACGGGCGGCGGCACCTGGCGGAGGCGCGCGCGGTAATCGCGGCGCGCAAGCCGCTGTTCATCGACAAGCCGCTGGCGACGACGCTTGAAGACGCGCGGGCGATCGCGTCATTGGCCAAACAGGCGGGCGTTCCGTGGTTCAGCTCGTCCAGTTTGCGGTTCGGCGCGATCGGGGCTGCGGTGCACTTTCCGGACACGGCGGGCGCGGCGGTGTGGAGCCCGGGAGAACTGGAGCCGCACCACTATCTCGACCTGGCCTGGTACGGCATCCACGGCGTGGAACTGCTGTACACGGCGATGGGGCAGGGCTGCGAATCGGTGACGCGCACTTCCGGGGCGACCGAAGAAGTGGTGGTGGGGCGGTGGAAGGACGGGCGCATCGGAACGGTGCGCGCGGTGCGCACGCGCTCGGACTATGGCGCGGTGGTGAACCGGAAGAACGAGGTGGTGGTGAGCCACCCGAAATCTTCCGAGGCCGCCGATTACCGGCCGCTGGTGGTGGAGATCGTGAAGTTTTTCGAGAGCGGCAAGCCTCCGGTAGCGAACGAGGAGACGCTGGAGATGTTCGCTTTCATGGACGCGGCGCAGAAGAGCAAGGAGCAGGGCGGCCGGCCGGTGGCGCTCGAACAAGCGATACACTAGGAAATTCATGTCAAAACTGCTGGAGGGTAAACTTGCCCTCGTCCTGGGTATTGCCAACCGCTGGAGCCTTGCGTACGCGATCGCGCAGGCCTTCTCGCGGGAGGGAGCGACGCTGGTGCTGACGTACCTGGGCGAGCGCCAGAAGGGGTCGATTCTGGAACTTGCCGAAGGGCTGAACGTGGCCGCGGTGCTGCCTTGCGACGTGACGAAGGACGAAGAGCTGACGGCATTGACGGAGTCGCTCCAGGCGATGAAGCGGCCGCTGCACGCGGTGGTGCACAGCCTGGCGTTTGCGAATCGCGAGGACCTGACGCGTCCGTTCGTGGAGACGAGCCGGGCCGGCTACCTGCTGGCGCAGGACGTGAGCGCCTATTCGCTGGTGGCGGTGGCGCGGGCGGCGGCGCCGGTGATGAGCGAGGGCGGATCGATCAGCACGCTGACGTACCTGGGGTCCACGCGGGTGGTGACCAATTACAACGTGATGGGCGTGGCCAAGGCGGCGCTGGAGGCGGCGACGCGATATCTGGCGAGCGAGATGGGCGCGTGCGGCATCCGCGTGAACGCGATCTCGGCGGGGCCCATCAAAACGGCGTCGGCGCGGGCGATCAAAGACTTTTCGACGATCCTCGATACGATCCAGACGCGCGCTCCGCTGCGGCGGAACACGGACCCGGCGGAGGTGGCGGACGCGGCGGTGTTTCTGGCGAGCGACCTGGGGCGCGGCGTCACGGGGAACATCCTGTTCGTGGACGCGGGCATGCAGGTGATGGGCTTCTGACGGCGCGCCGCGGCTGCATACTGAAGGTATGGGACTGCGGCAGTTTCTCTACAGCAGGTGGTTCTTCCTGCTGCTTGCCATCGTCTGCCTGACGGACCTAGCAGCAGACCTTGGCGAACATCTCTGGGGCTGGACCACGCTGAATCTCGTTTCGATCGCGATGGATATAGTGGCATCGGCCCTGGCCGTGTGGATCTTTTTCGACCTTCAGAGGAGACGGCCGGGCAATGAGCGTCGTACTGGTCGTTGACGACGAAGAGATGGTGCGCAAGCTGGCGTGCATGATTCTGCAGACGGCGGGGCACCAGGTGCTCGAAGCCGCCAACGGAGTGGAAGGGATCTCGCTCTACCGCTCGTATGCGAAACGGATCGGCGTGGTGGTCACGGATTTGAAAATGCCGGTGATGGACGGGCACGAGCTGGTGCGGATGATTCGCCAGGCGAATCCAAATGCGCGGATCGTTTGCATGAGCGGGTACACCGAACAGGAGCCTCCGGCGGGCACGGTCTTTCTCGAAAAGCCGTTCCGGCCGGACGCGCTGCGCGACTTGGTAGCGGGCCTGCTGGCGGAATAATGCCGGAACTGCGGCGATTCGCCGCACTCGCGCGATAATAGAGCTTCTTATGAAAGTCGAAGTGGTACTCACCGAGTCGGACATCGCACACGAGTTTGCGGAAGCGATCGAGGCGCGCGACCTGCCGGAGAAGTTTTTTTTCTGGACGCCGCGGTCGGCGGCCGAGTGGACGTCGCTGGCACAGAACCCGGAATTATATGGCGGTCTGACCGAGACGTGGAAGGAGATCGCGGCGGATTCGGGCGGGCTCAAGCAGCATTTCGGCACGCGGCTGCCGGTGATCAGCTTCGGCGCGGGCGACGGGTCGCGGGACCGGACGCTGATGTGCGCGCTCAAGGACAAGGGCTGCGAGTGCCTCTACTTTCCGGTGGACGCGAGCCAGGCGATGCTGGAGACGGCATGCTCGGGCGCCGACGACGACGATCTCGAGACGGTGGGGATCAAGGCCGACATTTCGAGCCCGGTGCACCTGATCTACGCGGCGGACGCGGCGGAAGCCCCGCGGCTGTTCATCATGTCGGGCAACACGATTTCCGCTTTCGACCCGCTGGCGGAGATCCGCTACGTGGCGCAGTGCATGAAGCCGGACGACCGGCTGCTGATCGACGGGGAAGTATACGACCAGGAGAAGACGCCATCGCGGCGCGACAATCCGCATTCGCGCCGGTTTCTCTCGGCGCTGCTGGCAGGGGTAGGGGTTCTGGCGGATGACGCCGAGATCCATTTCAACCAGAAGCAGGACGAACGGCACGAGGGGCTGCATCTGACGACGCGGTATTTCCGGGCGGAGCGCGACCTTTCGGTGACGGCGGCGAGCCGGCAGATCCCGTTGCAGCGGGGCGAGCGCATCGGCCTGAATTTCCAGTATTCGTATAAGCCGGAATCTTTCGAGTGGCTGGTGGGGGAGCAGGGCGGGCTGGAGATCATGAAGCGGTACCGGAGCCCGGACTCGCGATTCATGACGATGCTGTGCAGGAAGTAGCGGTGAATGGTTTTTGGGCTTCGTGAGCGTTGCGGCGGCCGGGGCTGACGGACTTATCGCCGTGCGTATCCGGCCGCCAGTGAATCGAGCGGCATCTTCAGTGCGCATTGGAGTAGCTGGATGGCGTTACCCTTACGCTGTCTACTACGATGACTCGCTCTCTGAAATCCCTTGGGACGGCGATGACCGCTATCCGCACTCCAAAGGATGTGATGGGTTCGAACCCAAAGTCTCCCCGCCGGCTCCATCTACGGGAGTGGCAGCCGTTCGGCCGTTCACGGGCTTACGGGAAGCTCAGTTCCACCGGACATGCAACGCTTCGTGGCCACGAAGAAGAGCTTTGTTGAGAAGGATCGCGGTGGGCGGCTCCTTCCAAATAAACGATAACATACCGAGTCAAGTGTTTTGCTTGTAAGTTATTGAAAGCAGGCAAAAGATATCGTGTGAACGGTCCGGGGCAGGGTGGCCAAATCGGGGACGGACGTTCGGGCGGGCCAGATTCTCCCGCTTTACATGCAGCGAGCCGCGCGATTGATCCTCTCGTCCTCTCACCGGACCAGCGCAGCGAACTCCAAGGCTGGGTAGTAGCATTGGGAACTCCACAGCAGGTAGCGCTACGTTGTCGCATTATCCTGGCTGTTGCCGCTGGTAACACGGAGATGATGATCGCGGCTGAGAACGGCGTGAATCGGAAAACGGTTCGCCTGTGGCGCGAGCGCTTCCGGAGCAACGGTCCCCAGGCGCTTTGGGACATTGCTCCCGGCCGGGGCCGGAAACCCACTTACGATGTGACTCGCATCAAGGCCCTGATTGACACCACTTTGCAGACCAAGCCCAAAGGAACCACGCATTGGAGTTGCCGCACCATGTCAGCGGCTCAGGGGATCAGCAAGTCCAGCGTGAGCAGGATCTGGCGTAGCCATCACATCAAACCGCATCTCACCAAGCCGTTCAAGCTGTCACGCGATCCGAAGTTTCTCGAGAAACTCACGGACGTGATCGGTCTCTATCTGAATCCACCCGATCGGGCGATTGTGCTTTGTGTGGACGAGAAGAGCCAAATTCAGGCTCTGCAACGCACCCAACCCGGGCTGCCATTGAAGAAAGGGCGTTGCGGCACCATGACCCATGACTACAAGCGACACGGAACGACGACTCTGTTTGCGGCGCTGGACGTGCTCGCCGGCAAGGTCATCGGCGACTGTTATAAGCGTCATCGCCACCAGGAGTTTCTGAGGTTCCTGCGCCGCATCAATCGCGAGTTCCCCGGCAACAGTCCGCTACACCTGGTGATGGACAATTACGGCACCCATGGCACGCCGGAGGTGAAGGACTGGCTCAACCGCCATCCCCGGTTCACAGTGCACTACGTTCCCACCAGTTCCAGTTGGTTGAATCTGATTGAACGTTGGTTCGGCGAGCTCACCAGCAAGCGAATCCGCCGCGACTCCTTCCTCAGCGTCGATGACCTGATCGCGGCTATCAATGAGTTTCTCGCCGCCTGGAACGAGAAACCCAAACCGTTTGTCTGGACGGCGACCGTCGAATCGATCGTGGCCAAACTCGCCCGCTGCCGCCAAACTCTTGAACAGATTCAGCCCGGTTGCACCGCCCGAAAAGCCCGCAAACGAAAGGCCAGCTAATTCAGGGACACTACACTAGCGTTTCCCGGAAGCGACCAGCACGACGCCGCCGATGACGATCAGGCCGCCGATAATCGGGGCGTAGGGAACATTGTGGCTTTTCGTCCGGGTGGCTTCGAGGGGGCCGATATCGACTACCTTTTCTTTGGTTTGGAAGCCGAATGCGCCCCAGACGGCGAAGATCAGCCCGCCTACGATCAGAATGATGCCAAGAGTTTTCGACAAATTGCGCTCCTCCAGTCGTCAATGGTAGGAGCACGTGCGCGGCCAATGTACGGAACTTACTCGCCGTAACTGATTTCCGAAGTGCGCGCGGAAATACCGGAGTAGATGAGCAGGATCAGGGCCACCATGAGGAGGCCGGGGACGGCGATCCAGAACGGGGTGGGATCGGCTTCGATCACCATGATGTTCAGGGGCGGCGGGACGGGGATCTCCACCGGGCACAGGTTCTTCAGGTAGAAGATCACGCTGATCTTCTTGAGCACGGCGGGGAGGAACGGGTTCAGGTTTTCCCAGACCCACACGACGGCGGCCGAGATCATGGGGTTTTTGAAGAACAGGCCGCACATCAGGAAGACGGCGCCGTAGCCGATGCAGGCGAGGGCGGTGACCAGGGCGTAAGAGCCGAGCTGGCGCAGGCCGGGGCCGTGCAGGATGTAATCGGTCCAGGGGGCGCCGAAGTGGCGGCCGATGAGGATGAAGGACAACGAGGTACTCAGGGTGAATAACGTGAGCGCCACCACTAATCCGGCAAGATACTTTCCGGCCACCAGCAGCTCGCGGCGCATGGGTGTGAGGAAGTAATAGTGGAGCGTCTTTTCGAGCATTTCGCCGCGGAACAGGTTGGAGAAGATACCCATACAGCCGAAGAAGATACCGGCGCGGAGATAGTAGAAGACAAAGATACCGGCAAAGACGAGGCTGTCTTCGCCCATGCTGTGGCGGCCGCCGGAGCGCTGCGATTCGATCAGCCAGTGCATGACCACGACGAACAGCGGGCCGAGGGCGAGGAAATAGATCCACCAGCCGCGCTTGGAAAGAAACGTTTTGCGGAGCTCCATGCGGAGCACGCCGCCCACCTGCCGGAGCCAGAGCGGGTTCATACCGTGCCTCCCTCGCCGCCGATCAGATATTGGTAAACGGAATTCACGTCGTCATCGGCGGGGGCGACGGATTCGACTTCGAGGCTGGATTCGAGGATCACGCGATTGAGCAGGAGGTAGAAGCCGTCGGCATCCTTGGTGCGCAGCAGGAGGCCCTTGCCGTCGTTGGCGATTTTGGCTTCGACGACGTGGTCCTGCTCGAAGAGGCGGGAGGCGAGCACGGCGGGCCGGTCGCAACGGACCAGGATCTGCATAGGCTGCTCCTTGACCTCGTTGCGGACGCCCTGGATCTGTCCTTCGGCGACGACGTAGCCCTGGCTGAGGAGAATCACCTGGTCGGAAATGCGGTCCACTTCGTGAAGGATGTGGCTGGACACGATGACGTGGCAACCGTTATCGCCCCACTTGCGGAACAGGTTGATGGCTTCGGCGCGGGCGAGCGGGTCGAGGCCGTTGAGCGGTTCGTCGAGAACGATAACTTTGGGATCGTGGGCGATGGACTGGGCGAGCTTGACGCGCTGGCGCATGCCCTTGCTATAGGCGGCGACGGAGCGCCCGGCGGCATCGCTGAGGCCGACGGTTTCGAGCGCGGTGCGGGTGCGGCGGTCGCACTCGGGGTCATCCCAGCCGTACATGCGCAGGAACGAATAGATGAACTGGTAGCCGGTGAGTCCCTTGGGAAAGGCGTCGAACTGGGCGCAATAGCCGAGCACGCGGCAGAGGGATTCGGGGTGGCCGGGCGGGATGCCGAGCACGGTGATTTCGCCCTGAGTGGGACGGATGAGGCCGCACATCAGGTTCATGAGCGTGGTCTTGCCGGAGCCGTTGGGACCGACGAGGCTGGTGATGCCCGGAGGAATCGACAGGCTGACGTCGTTGATGCCGAGCACCTCGCCGTAGAAGCGGGAGACGTTCGAAAACACGATCTGGTTGGTGTCGCTCACCGGACCACCTCCATGCCGCGGATCTTGCGCGCCAGCATGTACAGGCAGATGCCGCAGAGGGCGAGCAGGGATGCCCAGCAGCACCACAGCGGGATCTGCTCGCCGGGCGAGACGCGGAAGAAGACGGCGCCGGTGCTATCGGGATTGCCGCCTTCGAACAGGTCGACCCAGACGGCGCCGATCATGCTGCCGATGTTGAGCAGGTTGCCCCACTTGGTGCGCTGGATGCCGTTGATGGCGGCGCCGAAACCGGCGGCGACGAAGAAGACGCCGAACATGAGGGCTCCGGCGGCGGGCTTCCATTTGACCCAGGCGGAGAGGGCGAGGGCGAGCAGCGCCAGGATCAGGATCCAAATCCAGGCGCCCCAGAACGTAGCCCAGGCCAAGCGGCTGTGTTCGGTCACCCAGGTCCAGCCTTCGAGGTATCCCTGGAGAGCGAAGAGCAGGAGTCCGGGGATCCAGGTCATGAGCGACATGAGGATGAGGAGCACGGACATCTTGCCGAGCACGTATTCGGAGCGGGAGAAGGGGCGCGCCAGGTAGAGCGCGAGGCCGTTATTGGCAAGGTCCGGCGTGACCTGGCCGGGGCCGATGAAGGCGGCGAGAAACAGCGCCATCATGCTTTGCCAGCCGAGCAGGGACATGAAAAACGGAGCGCCAATGGAGATCAGGCTGCGCGCCGACTGCACGCCGAACAGGCTGAGCACGCTGGCGTTGTGCTGCACGTAGATGATGAGGGCGGCGATCAGCGGGTAGATGAACGTGGCCAGGAAGAAGATGGTCAGGAAGCGCGAGCGGTGCAGGTCTTCGAACGAGTAGCGCGGGATGACCAGGAAGCGGCTCCAGGAAGCGGTGAGGCTGCCATCGTAGGGCCGGTAGGTTTTCTTATAGACGGCCATCGGCGGTCTCCATGGCTTTGAGGAAGATGTCTTCGAGGGAATCGCGCTTGTGGTTCAAACGGCGGATCTGGACCGCCTGCCGGTCCGCCACCTCGTACAACTGGCGGACTTCGAGACCTTCGGGGAGGATGATCTTGAGCCGTCCCTGCACGCCCGGAGCGGTTTCGCAGCCGAGCTTTTCGATGGCTTCGAGGAAGCTGCCGTTGGAGCCGCCGCGCGTTTCGAGCTCGAGAAAGCGGCGGTTCATGCGGCGCTCCTCCTCGAGATTGCAGAAAGCGGCGACGTTGCCATCCTTGAGGATGAGGACCTGGTCGCAGCATTCCTCCACGTCGCGGAGGAGGTGGGAGGAGAGGATGAGGTTGAGGTCGCCGCGGTCGCGAATTTCCTGGATCAACTGAATCATGCGGGTGCGCGCGGGCGGGTCGAGGCCGTTGGTGGGCTCGTCGAGGAAGAGGAGCTTGGGACCGTGGGCGATGGCTTGGGCGAGCTTGGCCGACTGCTTCATACCGAGCGAGTAAGTGCCGATGGGGCGGTAGCGGACTTCACCGAGTCCGACATAGAAGAACGCCTCGTGGGCACGCTCGAGGGCATGCTCTTTGGGCAGCCCGGAAAGTTCGGCCATCATGCGAACGTAGCGGACACCGCTCATGGAGGCGATGAACGAATCGTTTTCCGGCATGTAGCCGATGAGGCTGCGCACTTTGCGGGCATGGGTGCGGACGTCGTAACCGAGGATGCGCGCGGTGCCCGAACTCGGCTTATGAAACCCGAGCAGGGTATTGATCAACGTGGACTTCCCCGCGCCGTTCGGGCCCAGCAGCCCGATGGAACGGCCGGTCAGCGAGGCGTTGAGTTTCTTGAGGATGGCGCGCTTGCCGAAGCGCACTTCCAGGCCGTCCAACTGGATGACGGGGTCCATTACTGTAACGATACGCCTTTCACCGCACCCGAGTTCCCTTGAATCCGCCGATGGGGAGCGCGTTTCCGAGCATCCCGGTGATGTTGCCGCTGAGCATGTTGGTAAGCCCCGAGCCGAACAGGTCGCCGCTGCCGGCGAGGGTGATGCGGTCGGGCTCGCCATAGGCGGCAAAGAGGCTGGCCTTCATGTTGGAGAGGTTCTGCATGGCATTAGGCGGGATGCCGTGGCCGCCGCCCTGCGGAACGAAGGCGCCGAGCAGCCCGGCGAGAGGCGCTAGGGTGGTGCCGAGGTTCTGATAGATCAGGGCCGAGAAATTGGCGTAGTGGTCGGTAGGCTGAAGGGCGATGAACTGCGCGGCGTGGGTGATGGAGGTTCCGGTCGTCTTCACCTGGAGGGCGCGGGCGACCAGGGCGCGGCTGGGCCCGGCGATCATGTAGCCGTTGGCGAAGGTGTAGTGGGCTTCGGTGAGCGGGTTGGGGTCGCCGCCGGCGATCATGTAATACGTGCGGCCGTCCACTACTTCCTGGCTGGTGCGCAGGGGCTTGCTGTTGTTTTTGGGCGCGTTCTGGTTGTAGGCCTGGACCAGCTTATCGAGGGTAGCTTGCATGCGCGCCGAATCGTAGACCTCGGCCACCAGCTTCCAGGAGGGCACCGGGAAGGGAGGACCATCGAGGGAGATGGAGAATTCGCCGCCAAGGCTGGCGGAGAGGTCGGCGCGGATATCGAAGCCGGCGGTCTGCTGGGCGCTGGCGAGCGCCTCCTTGGCGGCTGCGGCGGAGCGCTGCTGGATACCGAGCACCTGGTCCACGATGGCGCCGGGGTTGTTGACGACGAAAGCGCCGACGACCGTGGCTTCGGGCGAAACATATTCGAGCGAGCCCATGGGGGCGGCATTGGCGAGCCATGCGGCCATGCCGGTGCGGGGACCGTCGAAGCCGAGGTTGGCGCGCAGTTGGCTATGGCCGGCGATCTCCTTTTGTTCAGCGATGAAGTATCGGGCGCCGCCGACCAATGCGTTGCCCATGCCGGAGAGGTCGGCGCAGATCATCAGGCCGGCGCCGTTGCGGTAGGCCTCGTTGATGCGGGAATAGAACGGCGTTCCCTGGAAGCTGCCGTTACCGGTTTGGACGGCGGCGGCGACGGCTTCGACGGAGGCGCGGTCGGGACCGAAGAACACCAGGCCGCCGCGGGCGACCACGGGCACGGCACCTACCTGCCTTTGCATGAACTCAAGGAAACCGTCCTGCCGGGTTTCGGCCATCATAACGGGGGCGCCGTGCGGGCCGCTGGCGCTCGAGAGGGCGACGACGGCGATTTCCTCGCCGAGATATTCGCTGGCGGCGCGCAGCTTGCCGATCAGCGTGTCGAGGCCGGCGCCGTGCCCGGCGATCACGGAGCCGAGCTCGGGGCTGCGCATCAATTGCTCGCGGAATACCACCTGGGCTTCGGTGAGGTAGTCGCGGAGGTTGGGGATGCTGCCGTAAAGAACGGTGTTGGACGGCAGGCGTCCGAGCAGGCGGCTCGAATAGCGCAGGGCGGGAAGGTGAATCTGCTGCAACCCGGTGCGGAGGGCGTCCAACTGCTTCACCAGGCGCTCGCGGTTGCGGCTCCAGGAGATCTCGTCCTGAATGGTGACCGGCTGGAGATCGCTGGTCATGCTCTGCTGGCCGGGCGAAAGCACCTTTTCCTGGTTGTTCTGTTCGACGCGCACCTGGCCTTCGATGACCGAGACGCGCGAGCCTTTGACTCCGGCGCTGACGCTGAACACGGTGCCGGTGACGGCGACGCGCATATCCGAGGTGGCCACGAAAAGATGGCTGCCGTTGCGGCGTTTAGAGGCCTGGACGATGATGCTGCCGCGATTCAGATGAACGGTGAGATCGGAAGCGCCATGGGTGGTGGAGAAGCCCGAACGCTCGCGCAGTTCGACTACGGAGCCGTCCTGAAGTTCGAGGAGGGCGTTGGAATCTTTGGCGGTGCGGAACTCGACGCCGTCGGGAAGGTCCTGGCCGGGGGTCAGTTCGCGCAATCCGGCGAGCGAAACTTCGTAGAGCTGGCCATTGACGGACTGAACGACGGCGCGGCCGCTGCCTGCGCCGAACTGGCCGATGGCGAACCACGCGGAGACTCCGGCCGCGGCAACCACCACGGCGGCGGCGGCCCAGCGGTAGGTATAGGTGCGGCGCACGGGCTGCCGCGCCGCGGGCATGGAGACCACGCGGCCTTCGTAAACGCGGCGGCACTCGACGCACTGGTGCAGGTGATCCTGGAGCAGGGTGGCCTTGGCTTCGGGCAGGCGGTGGGCGCGGTACTCGGGAATCAGCGCCTGGAAGTCTTCGCAATTGCGGATATGGTGTTCCGGCTCCGGTTCGGCGGACGCGGCCTCGGCGAGGCGGGCCCAGACGCGGGCGGCGGCGGCTTCGATCACGGCCGGATCGACGGCTTCATCACGGATCTCGCGCACGGCATTCTCCAGCTCAGGGCTGATCGGATTGAATTCGGCTTGGCTCATGCGACACCTCCCAGATAGGCTTTGTATTCCTTTTCGAGCCGGTCGCGCGTGCGCGACAACGTCACCGCCACGGTACCGGGGGTGGTGTTGAGCAGGCGCGCGATCTCGGGGTTCTCCTTGCCTTCGAAGAACCGCATGGTGAACATTTCCGCGATGCGCGGATTGAGGCGCGCCATGGCGGAGCGCAACCAGTCGCGGATTTCGGTGGAGGCCTGAGCGCGCTCGGGACTGCGATGGGTGGATTCGGCCAGAACGGGCTCGAGCTCATCGAGCGGGATATTGCGAATGTTCTGGCGGGTCCGCATCAGGTCCAGGCCGGCGTTGACGGCGGAGCGGTGCAGGAAGCTGATCATGTTGCCGACCGGCTCAGCGTTGGGGTCGCGCTTGAGCATCCGCAGGAAGACGGTTTGAAGCACATCCTCCGCGTCGGTGGCATTCCCGGTGATCCGGTAAGCAGCCCGGAACACCATGGCGTGGTTTTCGCGAAAGATCCGTTCCAGATCCGTCGCAGCGAAGTTCGCCGAATCCATTGGTGCGGCCATTAGCGCTTTCATCCTATCAGGCTCATCCAACAGAGGAGACGCAGCGGGGAGGGCCGGAATTAGCGGCTGCAAAAAATTCCCTCGGCGTCCGTTTGATTCTAAAGAGGTTGAGGGATTTGCAGGGCCGATGCTACTGTAGGGAGCGGAGCGACGGATGCCCAACCTCATTAATACCCGGTTCGTGCTGGCGGTGCGGAACCTGGAAGTGTCTACGAAGTACTACATGGACGTGCTGGGATTTCGGAAGGACCCGATCGACGCCGCGGGATGGAGTTTCCTGACGCGCGACCGGGTGCGGCTGATGCTGGGGGAATGCGGGGACGCGCAGCCGGCCGGCGAGTTGGGCGACCACTCGTATTTCGCGTACTGGAACGTGGAAGGGATCGACGACCTGTACCGGGAGTTCGTCTCGAAGGGGGCGCTGGTGACCTCGGCACCCACTGACAAGCCCTGGGGTCTCAGGGAGTTTGGCCTGAGAACGCCGGACGGTCACCGGATTGTTTGCGGGCAGACGATTTGAGAGGCGGGGCCGCACGGAGCGGCCCGGCCGGGGTTAGCTGTTCGGGTTCTTTTTGCGCGGGCGCGAGCTGCGCTTTTTCGGGCTGCCGTCCGCGTTAGTGGCCGTTTTGCGCGGAGCCCTGGGGCGGCGCTGCGGCTTGGGCGGCGGTTCGGGAATCGGAATCTCGCCAGTAGCGGTGGGCTGGCCGGGCACGAGGGGTTGCGGCTCGTCCTCTTCCTCCTCGACCTCGGGCGGCTGAACCGGTTCGGGCGGCGGAGCGGGCGGGTGGAACTCGGCGCCCAGATAGACGATCAGTCCCTTATCCTCGTCGGCCTGGATGCGGGTGAGCCCCTTATCCTGGGCGTAGTTCAGCAGCTCGCTGAACTCCTGGAATCCGTATTCCCGCCAGTCGAAGCCGGGATGGTCGGCGCGGACCCATTCCGCCAGTTCGTCGGCGAGGGCGCCGTTGTCGACATCGAGGCGGTGGGTTTCGAGAACGTCGCGGAGCAGCGGAATGGCCTCTTCGGGTTTGGCTCCGGGTTTCTCCGGGACCGACCCTTTCAGCCGGATCATGTAGCGGCCCTCGCCGCCGGTGACTTCGACGAAGTCCGCCTTCTGGAGCTTCTCGACGAATTCGGTGAACGAGCTGGCGCCGTAGGCCTTCTCGTTGAACGTGGAATCGAGTTGCAGCATGGTGGACTTGAGGAGTCCCAACTGGGGCCGGACCTCGCGGCGTTCGAGGACGCCGAGCGCGCGTTCGACGAGGGGCATGGCCTGCACGAGGTCGAGCGCCTGGCGCTTGTGGGGCTGACGCTGCTGCTGCTGCTGTTGCTGCGGCCGGTCGTGCGAACGGTCGGGCTGCTGTTGCCGGTCCTGCTGCTGGGGACGATCCTGCTGCGGCTGGCCGCCGCGCGAGCGCGGTTCGTCCATGAGGGATTCGTAAGCCACGAATTCGTGACAGTTCTTTTGCAGGATGGTGCTGGTGAAGGCGCGGCCGCCGACTACGAAGATACGCTTGTCGTATTGTTTCAGCTTGTTGACAAGAGCTATGAAATCGCTGTCGCCGCTGACAATGGCGAAAGCGTTGATATGGTCGTGCGTGAACGCCATCTCCAGCGCATCCAGCGCCAGGTTGATGTCGGCCCCGTTTTTATCGCCGCGCGGCGACGGGTCGCGTTGCACCATCTGCACGGCATGTTCGGAAAGGGCGCGTGTCGCCGATTCCTGTCTGCCCCAATTCGCGTAGGCGAACTTGGTGACGATTTCGCCGCGTTCCTTCAGTCCGTCCAAAACCACGGAGACATCGAATTCCCGATGCAGGGTGGATTTGACGCCGATTTCGATATTGTCAAAATCGATGAACACGGCGATCTTGAGTTTTTGTTCCATCTGTAATCCTTTAATGCCGGCGTTCGCGAGTTTGGCGGACCCGGTGGGGCCCGTCGCGCCTGGGAATGCCGTAAAGCCGCCGCCGGGCAGATCTGCCTCTCGGCGGCACAGATAAAGTGTATCCCAAATCGCACCCGAAGTTTGACCGTCCGTCAATTTCCGCGCCGCGAGTTGATCGGCGTCGGCGCGAGGCCGCCGGCGCCAGTTCTTCAGTATCCGCACAGAGTCTCCCGCCCCCACTATCCGCGGGGGTGTTTTCAAACGCTCGTCCGGCGGAAATCCGCGGCGGCGACGAGGACCGATCCTCTATTCACCGGGTACGCTTAGGGGCCAACATCAGCCGTGAAGAGGAGCATTGCAAGTATGGCCTGGTTCGACCTGCGTATCCGCGCCTGCGCCACCGTGCAGGTTCACGATAGCACGGCGTGCCGGTGCGCTGGGCGCCTTGCAGTCGATAGCGAGGCGGGGCAGGTTAAACTGGAGAGAGGGTTCGATGTTAGACAAACAGCAGTTGCATCGCCTGGTCGACCAGTTGCCGGAGTCGGATCGGCGGCACGAAGCTCCGGTCGACCGGGAAATGCTCCTGCGCATCGACCAAGCCCGCGCCCATCCGTCCCCGGGCATCGCACACGACGATGTGCTCCGGGAATTCGGGCTTTGACGTTCATCTGGGAGCCTGCGGCGCGCCGACTTGCGACATCTGGACAGGGACACCGCAATGGTGACCTAAAGCGACTTTGCGCGAATAGTTCCGCGCTCACCATGCCTTCGCCGGGACTTGTCCGGGATGATGGATAGGATCGGTAAGACACTGCGTGCCAATATGAAGACGCGAGGTCCATTTCCTGAGAAAAGGATTTACGAGAAGACCGCAAGCCGACGAGCCCGCGATCCGAAGCAAGAACTACATAACGCCGAGTGGCCTCGAACGCCTCAAAGAGGAGCACCGGTTTCTGCTCACCAGGGAACGCCCGGCCGTGACGAAGGTGGTGGCGTGGGCGGCGAGCAACGGCGATCGCAGTGAAAACGCCGACTATCAATACGGCAAGCGGCGGCTGCGCCAGATCGATGGGCGGATTCGCTTTCTCACGAAGCGAATCGATGCCGCGGAAGTGGTGGACCCGGAAAGTCCGAGAGCGGGACAGGCGGCGTCGCGGGCATTCTTCGGAGCGACCGTCCGCTATGCCAATGCCGCGGGAACGGAGCGAGTGGTGAGCATCGTGGGCACCGACGAAGTCGATCTCAACCGCAACCACATTAGTTGGGTGTCGCCTCTGGGGCGCGCGTTGATGAAATCGGCAGCGGGCGACCGCGTCGCTCTCCACGCGCCGAGCGGTACAGAATACCTGACCGTCCTGAACGTGTGTTACGAGCGCATTTCTGTTGAACCCTTCCGCGTACCACCTGGAGCCGAGTCCTCGGCTGAGGGACTTCCTCGGCGACCGCAGTCGACCGACGACGTTTAGCGAAGCGTCGTAGCAGTAGGACGCAGCAATCTTAACTTGACTCGTCTCCTCTGGCCGCCGTAAGCTAAGAATTCTTGGTATGGGACGCAAGGCGCAAAAGAACGATTCGCTGCCCGGTTCGCTGGACATGTTGATTCTGCGAACGCTGTCGCGGCGCGATCTCCACGGTTACGGCATCGTCCAGTTCATTCAGCAATCGTCCGACAACGAGCTACTGGTCGAGGAGGGCTCGCTGTACCCCGCTCTCCAGCGGCTGGAGCTAAACGGCTGGATCGACGGTGTGTGGGGCGTGACGCCGAACAATCGCCGGGCGAGGATCTACAAGATCACGGCGGCCGGCCGCAAACAGTTGGCGGTTGAAACCCGGAAGTACGCCAAACTCACGTTGGCGATCGCGCGGGTGATGGGAACGGAGTAACGGACGTGTTACGACGGCTGAGGTATTGGATAGAAAGCGGCAGGCGCAGCGAGGCGCTGGGTGAGGAGATGGAACTCCACCTTGCGGAGAAAGCCGCGGAACTCGAAGCAGACGGTATGACGGCGGAGCACGCCCGGGCTGAAGCGCGCCGGCGATTTGGCAACGTAGGCCTGAAGCAAGAACAGTCGCGGGAGGTTTGGATGACACGGTTTTTGTCGGAACTTGGCCAGGACGTGCGCTATGGCATTCGCACCATGGCGGCCAACAAGGCATTCAGCGCCCTGGCGATCTTGTCGCTGGCGCTCGGCATCGGGGCCAATACCGCGATTTACAGCTTGATGGAGTCGATTCTGCTGCGCTCGCTGCCGGTGGCCGATCCCGAGTCGCTGGTGGTCTTGGACTGGCATAGCCGGCCCCCGCAGGGCGGCCACGTGATGCATGGGCTACAGGGCCTGGCGTGGCCGGGCGATAGAGGCGACATGGTCCTCGGCATATTCCCGTACCCCGCGTTCGAGACGCTTCGTGAGGAGAATACCGTCTTTTCCACGCTCTTCGGATACTTCAACGGAATGAAGCGGACCCTGTCCGTCCGCGGGCAGGCCACCAGCGTCAGCGCGGAGTACGTCACGGGCGAGTATTTTCGCGGCCTGGCCGTGTCGCCGGCCGCGGGACGCCTGATCGAGTCCGAAGACGACCGTCCGGGCGCAGCGCCGGTGGCTGTAATCAGTTTTGCGGCAAGCCAAAATCGCTTCGGGGGTCCGCCCAAGGCGATTGGACAGCCGATTCTGGTCGACAACGTTTCGTTCACCGTGGTCGGGGTTGCGCCGCCGGAATTCTTCGGAGTCGATCCTGCGGCGGCGCCGGAACTCTACCTTCCGTTGCGCACGAATCTGCTGATAGACGGCGCCAGCGCGGCTGGTATGTATCCCGACGAAAACTTCTACTGGATCGAGATGATGGGCCGTCTGCGTCCGGGCGTAAGCATGGCCCAGGCGCAGGCAGCGCTGGCTCCGCGTTTCCATCGATGGGTTGCCAGTACGGCGACGACGGACGCCGAGCGCGCTAAACTGCCCGCGCTGATTCTGAACCCCGGCGCTGAGGGTCTCGGGAGCCTGCGGCGCCAGTATTCCAAGCCTCTGTACGTACTGTTGACGATGGTGGGATTGATCCTGGCGATCGCGTGCGCGAACATCGCCAACCTGCTGCTGGCAAGGGCCGCCGCGCGACGCCGCGAAATGGCTCTGCGGCTCAGCCTGGGCGCGGGACGCTTCCGGGTGGTGCGGCAGTTGCTGACCGAGAGTGTGATGCTGGCATCGCTCGGCGGAGCACTAGGAGTCTTGTTTGCGATCTGGGGCATGCGAGCGCTGACGCTTCTGTTCTCCAACGGGCAGGAGAACTTCACGCTGCACGCGGCATTGAACTGGAACGTGCTGGGCGTGACGGCGGCGCTCTCCGTGGTTTGCGGCCTGCTGTTCGGCCTCGCTCCAGCGATTCAGTCGACGCGGCCGGACGTCATGCCCGCGCTGAAGAATGGACGTGGGGGCGGACCGCGCCGCCGGGCGCAGCAGGTTCTGGTGGTCGCGCAAATCGCGATGTCTTTTGTCATTCTGGTGGTCGCAGGTCTGTTTGTCCAGACACTCGACAAGCTGCACTCCGTGCAACTGGGATACGCCCGCGAGAACATCCTTCTGTTTTCGGTGAATGCGCGCCAGGCCGGGCATCGCGACCCGGAGATCGCCACTTTTTACGCGGATCTGCGCAAGCGCTTCGAATCGATCCCCGGCGTAAGCAGCGCGACGCTCTCGCAATCCTCGATCGTCAACGCCCCCCGCGTCGGGCAGCCAATCAGGGGGACACTGAAGGTCGGCACTATTAGCTTGGATGGCGCACGCGTCATGTCCGCCGGACCGCGTTTCCTCACGACGATGCAGATTCCGATCGTGGCCGGGCGTGAGATCGACGACCGCGACCAACCGGGCTCAAAGCCGGTTGCAGTGATCAGCGAGCGGCTGGCGCGAACTTACTTCGGGAACGAGAATCCGGTGGGCCGGCGCATCGCGCTTCCGGACAAGAAGGGCGATCTTGAAATCGTCGGCGTGTCGGCTAACGTGCGGTACGGTGGTCTGAAGAATGAAGAGGAGAGTGCAATGACCGTGTTCGTACCGGTCAGCCAGTTTTCTTCGGACCGGATGACCTACGCGCTGCGCACCGCGGGCGAACCGCTGAGTTATGTCGGGAGTGTGCATGAGATCGTGCGCGAGGCGGATTCCCGCATACCCGTCACAAACGTAGTTACACAGGCCGCGGAAGTGGAGCGGACGATCAGCCGGGAGCTCATGTTCGCGAAACTATGCACGGGTTTCGCGGTTCTCGCTCTCCTGATGGCGTGCGTGGGGCTCTACGGAACGATGTCGTACAACGTCGCGCGGCAGGTCGGCGAGATTGGAATCCGTATGGCTCTGGGCGCGCAACGCGGCGCGGTGGTATGGATGGTTCTGCGCCGCGTTCTCCTACTGGCGGCGGTGGGACTCGCGGTCAGCGTGCCTGCCGCGCTGGTCGCATCCCGGCTTGTCAAATCGTTCCTGTTCGAGACCCAGCCCAACGATCCGCGAACCCTGGCGCTGGCCGGTGTCGTCCTGCTTGCCGCCGCGATTCTCGCGGGCTATGCGCCGGCAAGGCGAGCGTCCCGAATCGACCCGCTGGCGGCGCTGCGGAGCGAGTAAGTCAAGCTTGCAGCCCCTCACGGCGGCGCGCTATGCTTCGGACAGCCGGGCTCGGGTTCTTTCGCGGCCAGGCAAACCCCGCGGTGGCAAGCAGTGAATTCAGAACGAACCGGCACGACGACTTCATGAACGGACCTCGCGACTTTGCCACCACGCACTGGAGTCTGGTGCTGGCGGCAAAACCAGACGATGCCAGTGAGACACGCGCCCGAACGGCGCTCGAGGAGCTTTGCAGAGCTTACTGGTATCCCCTCTACGCCTTCGTGCGCTATCGCGGATCTTCATCGGAAGACGCAGAGGACCTCACCCAGGCGTTCTTTGCAGGAATCGTCGAACAAGGCGGATTCAGATCCGCGAACCCGGAGCGCGGCCGGTTTCGTTCTTATCTGCTGGGTGCGATGAAGCACTTTCTGGCGAACGAATGGCATCGGGCGCAAACGCAGAAGCGCGGCGGCGAGGTGCGGTTCATCGAGTGGGACACGCTCGATCCGGAGGCGCGATACGCCGGCGCAGGGAAGCCATCGGACGACCTGGAACTCCTCTTCGATCGCGATTGGGCGCTGGAGACAGTGGCCGGAGCCCTGGAGACCCTCCGCGCCGAAATGGTGAAAGCGGGCAAAGGCGAACAGTTCGACATGCTGAAGGGCAGTCTCACCGGAGAAGAGACCTTGCCCCGCGATGAGATTGCCGCGCGGCTGAAAATGGGTGAGGGCGCCGTCAAGGTCGCCGTACACCGCCTTCGGCAGCGTTATCGTAAGCTGCTGCGCAATGCTGTCGCCGCGACAGTCGGCAGTGCAGCGGACCTCGAAGATGAAATGCGCTATCTGGCCAATGTTCTAAGAAGGCTGTAACCTCCCGGCCGGTTTCCTTCAGGAAGACGTGAAGGAACCGAGCCAGGAGATGGAAAGATGAACGTGATTGCAAAAGAGAAATGCCAGCGCTGTGGAGCGGTGATTCCCCCGACATCGACCGAGAAGCTCTGCCCTGCTTGTCTTCTGTCAGGCGCCTTGGAGCCGTCCTACGCCCAGGCCGAGACCATCACGGTAGCGCCGGCAGGGCCGCTCTCTCTGCACGGGCCGTCGAAATTCCCTTGCGAATTCGGCGACTACCGGTTGCTGGGGCTGCTCGGGCGCGGGGGAATGGGCGTCGTGTATGAGGCGGAGCAACTCTCTACCGGCCGCCGTCTGGCTCTGAAGATGCTCGGGCGGCAGCTCGATTCGCCGGAGATGCGGCAGCGGTTTCTGCGCGAAGGCCGCCTCGCGGCGCGTGTCAACCATCCGAATAGTCTCTACATTTTCGGCAGCGAGGAAATCGAAGGCCATCCCGCGATCACGATGGAGATCGTCGGCGGCGGCACGCTCAAGGACCAACTCAAGCAACGCGGTCCTCTGCCCGTGAAAGAGGCGGTTGACGCGATTCTCGATGTGATTTCCGGCCTGGAATCCGCCTTCGCGAACGGCGTGCTCCACCGCGACGTCAAGCCGTCCAACTGCTTCGTCTCGCCCGATGGTTCGGTGAAGGTGGGCGATTTCGGCCTATCGGTTTCGACGCTGGCCAAGACCGACACCTTCGTAACGGCACACGGCGTGAAGATCATGGGCACTCCGGCCTATGCCTCGCCCGAACAGTTACGGGGTGACACGCTGGACGAGCGCGCCGACATCTACTCGGTGGGCGCCACGCTGTTCACGCTGCTTACCGACCGGCCGCCGTTCGAGGGAGACAACGCGGTTCATGTGGTGGCCAACGCCGTCAATCAGGATCCGCCGCCGCTCGATGAATTGCGGAAAGACGTTCCGCGGCCACTGGCAGCGGTCGTCCGCCGCTGTCTCGCCAAAGAACCGGACCGGCGCTACACGAGCTACGATGCCCTGCGAAACGCACTGCTACCCTTCAGTTCGAGGGAACCGGAGCCGGTGAGCATCAAGGTCCGGGCGTCCGCCGGCTGGATCGATTACTTAATCGCCTTTTTGCCCGCCTACGTGACGCTCATGTTCGTGGTGGGAGCTGAGGAGTTCATCATTCGACCTGTGATCGAACGCACTCTGTACTCCGCCAGATACTACTTCCTTTTTTTCGGCCTCGGCTTCCTCTACTTCACCATTTTCGAAGGGATATGGGGCGCCGGGCTCGGCATGTGGCTCAAGGGTTTGCAGGTCGTCCGGCGAGACGGCCGCCAGCCGGGAGTTGGCCGGGCCTTCCTGCGGATCTTCATCCCCATTCTGTCGGTCGAAGGTGTCCGGATGCCCCTGTCGATGGCGCTTTTTTCCAACACCGATTGGACCGTGACTGAAAATTTGATGTTCACAGTAGTTGCCAACATCTGCGGATGGATTCCGGTCTTGTTGATGTTGACGGCGCGGCGGGAGAACGGGTTCGCCACGGTATGGGACCTCGCCAGCGGAACCAGGGTAATCGTGAAGCCGAAGGGTACGAAGCGGCCGTCGATTGAACCCGTAGTCCAGGCGGAGAATCCGCCCGCCGGTGCAAATTCGCTCGGGCCCTACCAGATCGTTGCGGAGATGATTCCGGGGAAGTGGATCCTTGGCGTCGACCCCGTGCTGCGCCGGCCGGTGTGGCTGCTGCGGACGGCGTCGAAGATCTCCCGCGCGCGGCGAGACGTGGCGCGGTCCGGCCGCCTGCGCTGGCTCCAGAAGGTCGAAGCGGAAGGAGCCGCCTGGGACGCCTTCGAGGCAATTCCGGGAGCGCCGTTTTCCAGTTTGGCCGGAGGGCGGAAACACGTGCCGTGGTCCACCATTCGCCACTGGCTTCACGATCTGGCCGCGGAACTATGGGCTGCCTCGGGAGATCGTACCTTGCCCGCCGCGCTGAGCCTCGACCATGTCTGGATCGCGGCGGACGGACGCGCCATCCTGCTCGACGAACCCTGGCCTGGCGTCAAAGCCCCTGCCGAGAGCATCCCGGTAGGCGACCTCGCCGGTCAGCAGCGTTTCCTGAACGCTGTCGCCGCGCGCGTGGAATCCACGGGTGTGCCCCTTCACGCAAGACCCGTGCTGCGGAACCTTCAGGATGGGAAGTTGGAGAAGCTGAGCTTCCTCACGGGCACGCTTCGTGGACTGCTCGACCGGCCGGCGGAGGTTGGGAGGGGAATTCGAGCGGGCGCGATCTTCATGGTACCCCTCTACATTTGGATCGCGTTCTTTGTCGGATACTTCCAGGACAAGCCGTTGAACGAGCCGCTGAGCGCGATCGTCTTCGTCTCCGCGGTCATCCTTGCGGGCGCCGCGTTCATTCAACTCCTGGAGCTCCCATTCCGCAGTACCATCGGCCACGCAATCTTCCGGTTGGCGGTGATCGACGCCAAAGGGGCGCGGGCCTCCCGATTGCACCTGCTGGTTCGTTGGGCGATCGTTTGGCTGCCGCTGTTGCTGCCCGCGGCGCTGATGGCTCTGTGGCTGGACAGAGTTGAAGGGCTCGCTGTAGTCTTCTTTTTCTTGCTGCTTCTGCTGTGGGCGGGCGCGGCGGCTTACGTCGTCGTCGATCCCCACCGCGGAATCCACGACCGCCTGGCGCGGACTTGGGTTGTGCGACAGTGAGGCCGGACAAGGGCCCAGCGAACGGCGAACGGTTTGCCTACGGTGGAATTCGAGCGTGCGCAGGTTTTCACGCAGGTGCTCGAGGCGTCCGCCCGCGAGCGCCTGGCCTACGCTGGACCACGAGACGAGAGTAACTCAGAATCTGCCCAGCACATTCAATGCTGGGGACCTTGCAAGGTACGATCGAGTGCTACCACGATCCTACCGGTTCACCGGGAATCCTCCGGGTTGCGTCAGAAGAGAGAGAGAATCCGTTACACTCCAACGCTCAACGCATTTCTGATTTATGAAGCGCAGAATGGTCATGCCTGGAAAGCTGACGGATCTGCCGGTTGCATTCAGACCGAGAAAAGGCGCACTGTGCGTGCCTGTTATGATGAAACGAAGAACGACGCGATCGTCGATCTCGATCATTTCTTCTGCATTGACACGGGCGTCTGGAAAGACGGTCCAGATTCCGGCGTAGTATCGCTTAACACTGTCGAGGCCCGTTCGACTCCGCCATAGCCGTGGAGGACCACGTCCGCGGAATACAGATCGAAGTATGCAGCCCGGCGGGACGGTTCGGCAAAACACACGAGAGCGTCTTCGACAGTTTTCCTGTGTGACATGCATCAATCGTACTCCGCTTGAACCAGAGGCCCTCAGCGATCGTCTGACGATCAACGGCGTAGGGTCTACGATCGCGCCAGCGTCGCGTCGGACGGAGAAAACGATCGGCCCCGGGAATCTGTCGCGCAGCGTGTTAGCCGGCGCGCAGCTTGGCGGCCAGGTGCTCGGCGCGCTCGAACTCGTGCTGCAATTCGCGGGTGCGCAGGTTTTCGCGCAGGTGCTCGAGCTTCTGGATGTATAACTCGAGTGCGCGCTGGATATGTTCGGAGTTAGTGGCCAATATGTCGCGCCATAAATCGTAAGAGCCCATGGCGAGGCGCGTCATATCGATAAGGCCGGGGCCGCCGAGGTCGTGCTGGCCGCGGTCTGCGAGGGTGGCGGCGAGGGCGGTGGACGCAAGCTGGGGCAGATGTGACGTGAGCGCCACGGCGCGATCGTGCGCATCCGCGTCGAGCCACACGACGCGCGAGCCGATGCGCGCGAGCCAGTCGCGAAAATCGCGGGCGGCGGCGGTTTCGAGTTCCGCCGGCTCGTCGGGCGTGAGCACCCAGGTGCGGCCGCGGAACAGGCCCCCATCGGCGGCGGCGGCGCCCCGCGTCTCCTTGCCGGCCATGGGATGCCCGCCGAGGAAGGCGCAGCGGCGCAGCACCTGGCGCGCGGTATCCACGATTTCGCACTTGGTGCTGCCGGCGTCGGTGACAAGCGCGTCCGGCCGCACGAGCGGGTCGAGATGGCGGACGGTATCGAGAATGCGGCCGATGGTTTGCGAGAGAAACACGAGGTCGGCCTGGCCCACCGCCTCTTCGAGCGAAGCGCCGCGGTCGATGGCGCCCGCCTCCTTGGCGGCGGCCAGCGCGCCGGGAGAACTGACGCCCACGATGGGCCCGTCGAAGCCTGCCTGGCGGAGCGCGAGGCCGAAGGAGGCGCCGATCAATCCGGTTCCGACAATGGCGACGCTTTTCATTTCAGACGCCGCGCCCCACGGCCGGTGCGATCAGCCGCAACTGCGCCATCAGTTCCTGGAACTGCGCGGGCCACAGGGATTGCGCGCCATCGCTCAAGGCATGCTCCGGGTCGGGATGCACCTCCACGAGCAGCCCGTCGGCGCCCGCCGCGACGGCCGCGCGCGCCATGGGGGCCACCTTGTCGCGGCGCCCGGTGCCGTGGGACGGATCGCCGACGATCGGCAGGTGAGAGAGCTTCTTGACCACCGGGATGGCCGAAATGTCCATGGTATTGCGCGTGTAGGTTTCAAATGTGCGGATGCCGCGCTCGCAGAGGATGACGTCGTAATTGCCGCCGGAGAGGATGTATTCGGCCGAGAGCAGCAGCTCTTCGATGGTGGCGGAGATTCCGCGTTTCAGCAGCACCGGCTTGCGCTGCTTGCCGAGCTCGCGCAGAAGATTGAAGTTCTGCATGTTGCGCGCGCCCATCTGAAGAATGTCGGCATAGGCGGAGATCATGGGAATCTGGGAGATCTCCATCACCTCGCTGACAACCAGCAGGCTGTTGCGGTCGGCGGCTTCGCGCATGAGCCGCAGGCCCTCTTCGCCCATGCCCTGGAAGGCGTACGGGGAGCTGCGGGGTTTGAACGCTCCGCCGCGGATGACGCGCGCGCCGGCCGAGGCCACGATTTCGGCCGAGCGCTCGATCTGGTCGCGGCTTTCCACGCTGCACGGGCCGGCCATCACCACCACCCGGTCGCCGCCGATGTCCACGTCGCGAACCCTGACTACCGTGCCGGCAGGCCGGAAAGAGCGGCTCGCCAGCTTGTACGGCGAGATGATTCGGTGGGCCTCCTTGACCCCCTCCATCACTTCGAAGATGGCCAGATCGAAATCGTCTTTTCCGCCGACGCCGCCCAGCAGGGTGTGGATGACGCCGGTGGAGCGGTGCACGTCGAATCCGAGCTCCACCAACCGGTCGATCACGTTCTGGATCTGCTGCTCGGTGGCGCCCTGCTGCATTACGACTAACATTTATTTCTCTCCGTCGGATTCCACCATCCGCAGGCGCTGAATGGTTCGCATCTCGTCGATGATGCGCTCGAAAATTCGGCGCAGCGCCTCGGTGGTCATGGGGCCCTGGTTGTTGCCGGTGATATTGGCGAAGACCTGATCTTCGCGGCGGGGCTCGTAAATGGGAAGGCGGGCGGCGCGCTTCACGCGTCCGATATCCTCCACCACCAGCGTGCGCTCGTTCAGCAGCGAGACGATGCGGCGGTCCACTTCGTCCACGAGCACGCGAAATTCCTCGAGCCTGGCGCGGGCCTCGTCCTGGTTCATGCCCCGGCTCCGAAGCCGCTCTTCAGCCCGCGGGTGAACGATTCCAGTTCGGTTTCGAGCGCGGGATTGCCCAGGTTGCGCTCGATGGTGCGGACGATGGCGCTGCCCACGACCACGGCCTCCACTAGCCGGCCGAGTTCGGCGACGTGTTCCGGGCGCGAGACGCCGAAGCCGACGGCGAGCGGCAGGTCCGTCACTTCGCGGACGGCCTTGACGAGGGGCGCCACCTGGTTCGAGAGCGACTCGCGCTCGCCGGTGACGCCGGTGCGCGAGACCAGGTAGACGAAGCCGCTCGAATATTTCGCCATCAATTCCAGCCTGCGGCGCGTGCTGGTGGGCGCGGCCAGGAAGACGGTGTCGAGGCCGCGGCCCTGCATGGCGTCCACGTAGGCGTGCGCCTCCTCGACGGAGGCATCGATGAGCAGGCAGCCGTCGATGCCGCAGCCGGCAGCGTCGGCGGCCAGCCGCTCGAGGCCGTAGCGCATCACGGGATTCAAATACGTGAACAACAGCAGCGGCACCTCGGAACGCTCGCGGATGCGCGAGGCAATCCGGAGCACGGAGCGCAGCGTGGTGCCGGCTTTGAGGGCGCGCTCGCCGGCCTGCTGGATGACGGGCCCGTCGGCGATCGGGTCGGAGAAGGGGACGCCCAACTCGATCAGGTCGGCGCCGCCGCGGACGAGCGCGTCCACGAGCGCCGGGGTCTTTTCGGGGGCGGGATCGCCGGCGGTGAGGTAGGCCACCAGGCCCTTGCGCCCATCGCGCTTCAGGCAGTCGAACATGCGGCCGATGCGCGTCATTGTGGATCCAGTTCCTTGAAGTTTTCGCGGTAGATATCGATGTCCTTGTCGCCGCGGCCGGAAAGGTTGACGACGAAGTTCCTGCCCTTTTCGGCGGGCGCGCGGCGCACCGCTTCGGCCACCGCGTGCGCCGATTCGAGCGCGGGGATGATGCCTTCGGTGAGCGAGAGCAGCCGCGCCGCGGACAGCGCTTCGTCGTCGGACGCGGAGGTGTACGAGGTGCGTCCCTCGTCGCGCAGCCAAGCGTGCTCGGGGCCGATCATGGCGTAATCGAGGCCCGCCGAGACGGAGTGGGTGAGCGCGATCTGCCCGTCTTCGTCCTGGAGGACGAAGCTGTAAGCGCCTTGCAGCACTCCCGGTGAGCCGCCGCGATAGCGGGCCGCGTGCTCGCCCAAAGCCTGGCCGCGGCCACCGGCTTCGACGCCGACCAGTTGCACGGCGCGGTCCTCGAGAAATTCGTGGAAGATGCCGATGGCGTTGGAGCCGCCGCCGACGCAGGCGATGACGGTATCGGGCAGCCGGCCTTCGGCTGCGAGAAACTGGCGCTTGGCCTCCTGTCCGATCACCTTGTGAAAATCGCGGACCATCATCGGGTAGGGGTGCGCGCCGAGCGCGGAGCCGAGCAGGTAATAGGTATCGGCGACGTTGGCCACCCAATCGCGCATGGCCTCGCTGATGGCGTCCTTGAGGGTGCGGCTGCCGTTGGTAACGGCCACCACCTGCGCGCCCAGCATGCGCATGCGGAAGACGTTCAGGCGCTGGCGGCGCATGTCCTCCTCGCCCATGTAGACCACGCAATCGAAGCCGAGCAGAGCGCACACCGTGGCGGTGGCGACGCCGTGCTGCCCCGCGCCGGTTTCGGCGATGATGCGGCGCTTGCCCATGCGGCGCGCCAGCAATGCCTGGCCCAGGCAGTTGTTGATCTTGTGCGCGCCGGTATGGAGCAGGTCTTCGCGCTTGAGCCAGATGTGCGCCCCGCCCAGTTTTTCACTGAGGCGGCGGGCGAAATAGAGGGGCGTGGGACGGCCGGCATAATCGCGGAGGAGCGCGTCGAGCTCGGCTTGGAATGCCTCGTCTTCGCGCGCCGCCAGATACGCTTCCTCGAGTTCTTCGATGGGGGCCATCAGCACTTCGGGCACGTAACGGCCGCCGTAGGGTCCGAAATGGCCGCCGCGGTCGGGCTGCGTGGTCATTCGCCCAGCGCCGCCCTGGCCGCCTGCAAAAAGTCGTTCATCTTCCTGTGGTCCTTTTTCCCGGGAGCCGATTCGATGCGCGAACAGGCGTCGACGCCCCATGGTTTCGCGGCGCGGATGGCGCGGGCGACGTTGCCGCCGTCCAGGCCGCCGGCCAGAATGATTTTGAGTTTCGCGCCGGCGGCCAGGCGCCAGTCGAAGGCGAGGCCGGCGCCGCCGTAGAGGGCCTCGGCGGGGCCGTCGAGCAGCAGCGCTTCCGCCGCGATGCCGTCGTAATCCGTAAGCCGGAAATCGTCGCGGACGCGTGCCGCCTTCCACACGGCGCAATGCGGAAAATCCGCGGCAGTTTCGTCGCCATGCAACTGCGCCACGTCCAGGGCAGCCTGGCGGACGATCTCCTCCACGCGCGCGAGGGTCTCGTTCACGAACACGCCGACGCGGCGCGCGCCCGCCGTATCGATGCGAGCGGCCAGTTCGGGCGGGAGATAGCGCGGGCTTTCCGGATAGAAATTGAAGCCCAGCGCGTTGGCGCCGGCTTCGACGGCGGCGGTGGCGTCTTCCTGGTTGGTGATGCCGCAGACCTTGACGATCATGCCGGCACCAGCCGCGCAAGCGACGCCGCGGGGTCGCCCGATTTCATGAGGTGCTCGCCCACCAGAAACGCGGTGTAGCCGGCGGCCCGCAGGCGCGCGATATCGGCCGCGTCCCGGATGCCGCTCTCGCTCACGCGCAGGGCGCCCGCGGGCATGTGCTCGGCCAGGCGCAGGGAAGTTTCGAGCGTCACTTCAAAGGTGTTGAGGTCGCGGTTGTTGACGCCGACGATCTCGCTGCCGGCGCCGATCGCGCGGTCGAGTTCCTCGCGGTTATGCACCTCCACCAGCGCCGCCATTCCGAAATTCCCGGCGGCCTCCCGGAAGTCGCGCAACTGGCGCTCGCTGAGGATGGCGGCGATGAGCAGGATGGCGTCGGCCCCATGCGCGGCCGCTTCCACAATGTGGGCCTCGTGAATGGTGAAATCCTTGCGCAGGACGGGCAATTGAATGGCCGCGCGCGCCTGTTCCAGGTGGTCCAGGCTGCCTTGGAAAAAGGGAGCGTCGGTGAGCACGGAGACGGCGGCGGCGCCACCCCGTTCGTAGGCGGCGGCGATATGCGCCGGTTCGAAGCTTTCTACCAGGATGCCCTTACTGGGGGATGCCTTTTTGACCTCTGCGATTATGGCGGGTGTCCGGCCCGCGAGCGCCGCGCGGAAATCGCGACGGCCGCCGGCGCGCAGCGATGCCTGCCGCTCCCACTCGGACGCGGGCGGGGCCGCCGCCAGCTCTTCGCGCTTTCTGGCAACAATACGGGCGAGGATGTCCGGAATCGCTTCGGTCAAAGGTGTTTTTCTATCGTATCACCGCCGGCGCGGCGGTCCGGATCAGCTCCAGCCCTCGGCGGCGAGCTTCCGGCTGTACTCGGACCAGACCTGCTGCCACCGGGCGGCGGCTTCGGCGAAGGTGCAGATCACGACGCCGTTTCGCGTCACCGAGTAAGTCAGGTTCAGGGCGTCCAGTTCCTGGGTCACGATCTGCGCCAGGTTGGTGTCCGTCCGCTGCACGTTGCCGCGCTCGTAATCGCCGGTTTGCAGAAACTCCTCGACGCCGTAGGAGAGCGCGATCTGCCCGTTGCTCAGGTGAGCGATGGTGTGCAGTTCCTCACTCAGCCGCTGGATGGTGAACGAAACGGGCTGGGTGAGTTGCGGAAATCCTTCGACCGGGCCGCCGCTGGGCGGAGCCGGCAGATTCAACAACTCGAGAATGCGCACCGCGCTGGGGCCTCCGATGGCCACCAGTTGCTGCAAGATCCAGAGCGAATGAATCTCGCGGATTACCTGGGCGGCGTGCTTGTACTCGCTGTCCGGGCCCCTCAGAACGGATTCGGCGCGGGCCGCGAGAGGCGCGACCTGCGGCAGCAGGGAAGTGTCGCCGAGTTTGTAAAGCGCCAGGATGAGGTGCAGGTCCACCACCCGCTCCGCCGCCGCCGGGATCCCAATTGACCGCCACCGGAGCGGTGGCGCGCTGGCGGTTCCACAACTCGCGCAACCGCGGCACAAGCTGCCGGTTGCCCGAATCCGCCAACTGCCGGAGCGCGTCCACACGGGCGCGCAGTTCCTGGGCAGGATCGCGAGCGGTTGCCAGTTGGCGGTTGATGTTATCCGGGGTCATCGCCGTTCCTCGTTTCTGTGGGCGGCATTCCAACGTCCCGGCGCTCAGCGCCAGCATGCATACGGCCGTCAAAGCGCGGGGGAATGCCACCTTCATGCTCCAATTCTATGGTCCCGCGAAGTTGGCGGGGTGGGTGACTGCGGTGGTGCCGTCGGCCTGAAGCGCGGCCAGCACGCGGGTGAACCATCCGCCGTTCGCGAGATTAACCGGCTGCGGGTTTGCGAGTACGCCCACCACCACTCCGTACACGGGCGGGGAGCCGTCCTGCCGGGAGACCGTGACCGCCGCGGGCACTTCGAAATTCAGGTGCACCCGCGTGTCGAAGTCGATATGCGTGAACGAATGGCTGGATCCCGCGGGCAGGCTGGTGCCCGGCGCGTCGGTGGCGCTCATGCCCTTGCCGTCCGCGTCGATGTTATAAGCGCCGTCCCAATAGCGCGGGTTGGTTCCGACGCGATCCAGTTGCCAGCCGGGATAGTCCGACTTGTGGATCACGTTATAGTCCTTCACGTTCGGACGGGTCATCACGGCCGGCGTGCCGGCGTAGGTTTCGCGGCCGCCGATCTTCCACTGCACGAACGTATACATGTTCGTGGTGTTGGCCTCGCGAATTTTGATCTCCATGCGGATGGACTTGTCCAGCCCGCCATTGACATACCCGAGGTCGACTACGCGGAACGTCGTCAGGTTATTGCGGACTTTGACACTTCCGACTGAACTGGTGGCGCAGATGGGCGTCGGGCCGGCCTTGAATGTGACCACGCGGAACGAGTAAGTGAACTCGGTGAAGGTGGAGAGTTTCTGCCTGGCCTGATCGCGCCACCACTCGAGCGGCATCCGGAAGGTGCCGGCGCCGCTGCCATCGAGCTGCAGCGCCTGCTGGCCGTTCGACCAACTGCTGAACGAAGTGCGGCCCATCCGCACATCGCGGCCATCCGTCTCCACCCAGGCGGTGGCCAGGCCCGGGCCGCCGGTAAGCGCGCCCGCGCCGGTGCGGCTCAACTGGACGTCGTAGAGGTGGTTGGGAGGTCCGTTGGAAATCCGGAACTCCAGAATGGGGAACGCGGCGGGGGCGTTACCGTTGTTATCGAGCACGACGGTGTAGGCCGCCTGGACGGCCTGGATTTGCACCGTGGTCTGGAGCGGAAGTTCCACGCTGGTGCTGGTGGCGGCGGGTGCGTCCTGGCCGCCGGTGCCGCGCTCGTGCTGAGGCGCGATGCCTTCGATGTCGTAGTAGCCCGGGGTGATCCCCTCGAAATTCGCCCATCCGTCGGCATCGGTCGTGCCCTCCCGCGACTCGGGTCCGGAGATGCGGACGGTGCCGTCGCGGAGCGGACTGCGGTCGCAGGCATGCACGAGGCGAACGCTCAGGTTGGCGTGCTCGGGGTCGGCGCCGGGCGTCTGGCTGCCGCCTCCTCCGGGCGGCGTGGTGCCTCCTCCGCCGCCTCCGGGCGGAGTGGGACAGGGACTGACCGGCCCGGGGGGCGGAGCCGGGTTCGGCGACTGGCCTTCGACCTCGCCGCCGTTGGCGACATAAAGGTCCATCCACTCGCGGCGCAGGTCGGCCTGTGCCGGATCGGTGGCGCTCAGGGCAAGCCGGTTGCCGGAGGCGTCGTACAGCGCGTTGGGACGCGGATCTCCGGCGTGCCGCGCGTAAATCTCGTTGTCGGCGGCCTGTACCGCGGCCTGGTTGAGGGGCCGTTTCGCGCGACGGGACATCCCGTTAGCGCCTTAACCTGTAAGTGGTCCAGTTATCCAGTTCGTCCATCTTCCCGGTGCCGCTGCCGTCCGCCTGAAGAATGGGGGGCGCCCAGGCGGTGGCCGTGTCGAAATCAGGTCCGTACTCCTCGCAATATTCGAGATACCGCAGGATGTCGAACTCGGATTCGATGCCGTAAGTGGCCGCGCGTTCCATGCCGCCGCGAACGCGCGTTCGCAGCGCGTCGTCGGGGGTTTTCTCGAGTTTGCTAAACCGGGCGCGCAAGCGGGCGATGGCGCGATTCTCGAAGCGCTGCTGCATGCTTTCCGAGAGCGCGTTCATCTGTTCGGAACGAATCCTCATGTCCGTCAGGCAGTGAGTATAGCATGCAGGGTGGGGTTGGCCGAACGGAAAAGGGACTAGTACTGCCAGTTGCGATCTAGTTGCAAACAGGAGATTTAGATCTTGTCAAAGTGGATCTCAACTGGCGCTCAGTTGCAAACGGATTGCATCACGAGCCCGCCGTCCGATCTGCCGAACGCGGGCTCGCCAGGCCGTTACCTCGCCGGTGCGCGGGTGCCTTCATCGAGCAGCCTGGCGACCACACCGGCAAGGTCGCTGAAACGGAATGGCTTCGCGAGAAGGGCGATGCGTCCGGGAACGGGAGAGATCTCCTTCAGCACATCTTCCCCCAATCCCGACATGAAGACCACGCGCAGGCCCGCCCACCGTTCAAGTAACTCAGTTGCCAACTGCTGTCCATTCATGTGCGGCATATCGACGTCGGTGACCAGCACGGCCGGCAGTTCGTCTAACTGCTCCCACGCGTCGATCGCCGCCTGGCCGCCGGAAGCCTGGATCACGGTGTAGCCGGATTTTTCCAGAACCGCGGCCGACGCCTTCCGGACTAATGCCTCGTCGTCCACTAACAATATCGTGGCCGGAGGGGCCGGCGACGCCGCATCCAGCGATGGTATCTCGGGAGTATTCGGAACGGACGGCTGTGCCTCACTGGGCCTCCCCTGTAACTCGTCCACGATCCGGCTGATCCGTCCTACGGCAGTGGTTATATCTTCTACGTGCTTCTCCAGTTCCCGATCGCCTTGAACCAGTTGTGACATGGATTCGACGCGCAGAGTAATTACCGTGGCGATGTTGTTGAGGTCGTTGTAGAGGGCAGGCGAATTCGAAGGAGCCTCGTAGCGAGGCTGGATGAGGACGTTCGCATCGGCCCTCATGAAATGGCGGAACTCGTCGAAAGAAAGTACCCGTTCGAGGAGAGCCCTTTGCCATCCGGCCGCGTGTTCCACCAGCCTGAGCAACCGGGATGAATCTACGGCGATCAGTTTCCGGACGGCGATTCGTAGCGGGTACTCGAATGCCTCGGAACTCTGCGGTTTGTCGAGTCGAAGTAGGATTTCGATTGCAGCCGCGGCTGAAACAGGAGCAAGAGCGGCAATGGCGGAGGGAGCCAGTTCAGGCCAGGTCTCGAAGTCCAGCCCCGTCCACAGCGTCGCGGGAACGTCCCCGGCGCGAGCCGCCAGCGCATCGGCCGCCAGTTCGCGGAGCGAAGCGGAGAAGTCCCGGTTTGTTATCGCGCCGCTGAGGAAACTCACGAGTTCCGGGCCAGGAAGATGCGCCGCGAAGATGAGGGCTCGTTCCGCAGTCTCGGTGGCTTTCGATGTTACCGACTTGACAACGAGCCGTTCCACCGCGGAGGAGAGGATCATTCGCGCCGGAGTTCCCAGCCGCCGGACAAGAGCCTCCAGGCAACTTACAGGCACATCCCCTTTTCCGGGGTTGAAAATGTCGTATGCCTCGGCCCGATCCGACAAAACATGCGCAAGCAGGTCACCCCAATCCACCTCATTGAGCGATTCCAAATAATCCAGTAGGGCGCGTTCGTTGAGCGGACCATTCGCATCTCGCGAATCGGTGAATTTTCGAAAGTAGGAGTGAGATTTCATCGCAGTTCCTCCACCCTTCTTAGCTGAATCAGCGGAACCGGTTCGTGAACCGCTTCAGGACGGGGCCGAACCGGTGCGCGGCCACGATCGGCCGGCGCGGACCAGGTCTTTGTCCATCCATGTTCTTCAAAACCGAGTGGCGGCGGTTCGAACAAGCGATGCAGACCAGCGTCGGCAATTGTGGGCCTGCACAGACCGGTGGAGTTCTTCAGCTCATAAACAAATAGCAGCAGGGGCTTTCCTTCGTAGCTGCGCTGGTAATCCAGCCCCAGGGATGCCCGGACCTCGTCGGCGGCCCTGGAGCGTCGAAACTGAAATGGGTCGGCGGCGGACTCGAGTTCATTCCATGTAGCCCAGGTCGAGAAGGAATCCATGAGCATTGTTCTCTCGCGCCGTGTCAGCGCCTCGCCCCTAATCATCCGGTTGACGAGATCCTCCACGTTTGCGGGCACGCGGAAGTAACTTCGCTCCCGTTCGTACAAGCGGCCTACGAACGTTTCCCGTTCCACGGCCCTGCCCAGCAAAACCGGCCGGGTACAGTGTACGGTTCCGCCCTGCCGGATGTGTTTGTAGCACTCGTCCCGATAGGCGGACTTAAGGTCGGACAGGGAAGTCGCACGGCTGAAGTAGATCGCGGATAATATCTGCTTCAGATTGTCGGGCGGAAGGAAGCGCTCCAAGGGGTGGATATTTCGAACGATTTCACGCCCGAGTTCGTCCTCCGTCGACCACTTGAACAGCGTCGCTTCGAGTACCGTTCGGACATTCCCCTTGAACGATTTGATCGCCTCCCCGAACGAACCTTGCATGGCCTGCCCCTTCGACGGAAGCACAGGGACCTGACCGACCTCCGCCGTGCCAGTATTCTATCCGATTAGAGGACGGGTCGGCGCCCGGACCGGCCATGGCCGGTTGCGAATATTCGAGAAATCGAATATTCTAATATTTCGATGCCGAACACGTTGCGCGAGTACAAGGCCAGCATCTTCCATGCCCTCGCACACCCCACGCGCATCGCCATTCTCGAAGCCCTTCGCGACGGCGAAACCTCGGCCCGCTCCATCCAGGAAAGGTTGGGCGTGGAGCAGGCGAACCTCTCCCAACACCTGGCAGTTCTGCGCAGCCGGCAAATCGTGGCCGCGCGCAAGGAAGGCAACCACGTCTATTATTCCCTGCGGAACAAGATGCTGATCCGCGTTCTCGATCTGATGCGCCGGTATTTCCAGGCGCACCTGAACGAATCGGTGCAAATGCTGGGAGAGATTCAGGCCGAACGGCCGCTGCGATGACCCAGGTGCTGTTCAATTCGGCGCTTCTGGCGTGGCTTGCCGGGGCCCTCGCGGGCTTCGCCTGGCCGGGCGAGGCAGCGCGCCGCAAGACCATCGGATTCGTCCTGGCGGCAGCGGGTTCGCTGCTCTGCGCGGCCGCCGCCGCGGGCGTGCTTGCCGGCGGTTCGTCCCCATCCTGGAACCTGCCCTGCGGCGTCCCGCTGTTCGCCTTCACCGTGCGGCTGACGCCGCTTTCCGCATTCTTCGAGGCGGCGCTGGGGATTCTGGGCGCGGCAGTGTCGGTATACTCGCTCGGCTATCGCGCCACCGGACTGCTCGCCTCGTTCTCGAACATTCTGCTGCTGGGGCTGGCCCTGGTGTTTGCCGCGGGCGACGCATTCTTCTTCCTGATGGCGTGGGAACTGATGGCGGTGACGGCCTGGTGCCTGATCGCTTTCGAGCACGAAAAGCCCGCGACGCGCAATTCCGCGATGCTGTTCCTGATCATGTCGCACGCCGGAACGGGAATGCTGCTGCTGGCCTTCCTGATTCTCGCCCGCGCCGCCGGCAGCACCGATTTCAGCGCTTTCCACGAGCTGGCCTCACGGCTTCCGGCGGGCGAGCAGGCGGCCGTGCTGCTGCTCTTCTTCGCCGGCTTCGGAGTGAAGGCGGGAATCATTCCGCTGCACGTCTGGCTTCCGGCGGCGCATCCGGTGGCGCCCAGCAACATTTCGGCGCTCATGTCGGGAATCGTCATCAAAACCGGCATCTACGGAATGGCGCTGGTGTTTTTCGATTTCTTCGGCGCGCCGCCGGTGTGGGCCGGCATGCTGGTGCTGGGCACCGGCGTTCTTTCGGCGCTGCTGGGAGTGCTGTACGCGCTGATGGAGCACGACCTGAAACGCCTGCTGGCGTATCACAGCATCGAGAACATCGGCATCATCCTCATCGGCTTCGGTTCGGCCATGGTGTTCCGCGCGCTGGGCCACCCCATGTTCGCGGCCATCGCCCTGGTGGCCGCGCTGTACCATACGCTGAACCATGCGATCTTCAAATGCCTGCTGTTCCTGGGCGCCGGCGCGGTGCTGCAATCCACGCGCACGCGGAACATGGAGGAGATGGGCGGCCTGATCCGCCGCATGCCGGCCACCGCGTTCTTCTTCCTGGTGGGCGCGGTGGCGATCTCCGGCCTACCGCCGCTCAACGGCTTCGTGAGCGAATGGCTCACCTACCAGGCGCTGCTGGCCGGATTCGGCAGCACCGGATCGCTGACCCGCGTGGCGTTTCCGATTGCGGGCGCCCTGCTGGCGCTCACCGCGGCGCTGGCCGCCGCCTGTTTCGTGAAAGCTTTCGGCATCTCGTTTCTGGCACTGCCGCGCAGCCCGCAGGCAGCCGGCGCACAAGAGGTGGGACGCGAGATGCTGGCCGCGATGGGCCTGCTCGCCCTGTTGTGCGTGGCGCTGGGGCTGGGCGCTCCCTGGTTTCTGCCGGTGTTCGACCCGGTGACGCGGCAGGCATTCGGCGTGGCAGCGAGCGGCGTATTGACCGCGGGCGGCGGCTTTGCGCTGGCTGCCGGTTCGCTGCGCGGCGGCACGGTTTCGCCGGCCGGCATCGCGGCCATGCTGGTGCTGCTTTCGGCCCTCCCGGCGATCTTTTGGTTCGCGCTCGGCCGCCGCGCGCGGCGCGTCTCCGGTCCCACATGGGATTGCGGCCTGCCGGGCCTCACCGCCGAAAACCAATACACGGCCACCGGTTTCTCCAAACCGATCCGCATGATCTTCGCCGCACTCTACCGGCCGCGGCGCGAGATTCACTCCGAATTCGAGGTGTCGGAATATTACCCGACGGCGGTCCATTTTGAAAGCCACGTGGATCCCGCAATCGAGAAGCACGTCTACCGCCCGTTTCGCGACTGGCTCTACCGGATGGCGCGCGGCGTTCGCCCGGTGCAGGCGGGCAGCATCCACGCCTACCTCGCGTATATCTTCATCACCCTGATCGCGCTGCTGCTTTTCGGAGTGCGCGGATGATCGTCGCGGTTCTGGAAGTTCTGGCGCAACTCGCCCTGCTGCTGATTCTGGCGCCGCTGGTGACCGGCTTCATCCGCCTCATGAAAGCGCGGCTGCAGATGCGGCGCGGCCCCTCGATCCTGCAACCCTACCGCGAGATCTACAAACTGCTGGGCAAGGGCATGGTGCTGCCGGACACCGCTTCCTGGCTATTCGCCGCGACTCCGTGGGTGGTGTTCGTGGCCACGCTGCTGGCCGGGTTGATGGTGCCGGCTATTTCGGACCGGGTCCCCGTTGCGCTGTTCGGCGGCGTGCTGGCGGTGGTCTACCTGTTGGGATTGAGCCGGTTCTTCCTGGCGCTGGGCGGCCTCGATACGGGCAGCTCCTTCGGCGGCATCGGGAGCAGCCGCGAGATGGCCATCTCGGCCATCGCCGAGCCCACCCTGATGCTGGCCGTATTCACGGTGGCGATCGGCGCGGGCTCCACCACCCTCTCGGAAATCGCCCGCGCCGCCATCGGGCAGCAGTGGCGCTTTCTCGCGCCTTCGCAGGTGCTCGCGTTTGCCGCGCTGTTCCTGGTGCTGATCGCCGAAACCGGACGCATCCCGGTGGACAACCCGGCCACCCACCTGGAGCTCACCATGATTCACGAGGCCATGATTCTCGAATATTCGGGCCCCTGGCTGGCGCTCATCGAATGGGGCGCCGCCATCAAGCAACTGCTGCTCATGACGCTGCTGATCAATGTGTTTGTTCCCTTCGGCCTCCAGTCCTCATGGACGCCGGCGGCGGCGGCCGCGGGCCTCTTCTGGCTGCTTTTCAAGCTCGCGATTCTCAGCACGGCGATTGTCCTGGTGGAGACCGCCAATGCCAAGATGAGGCTCTTCCGGGTGCCCGAACTGATGGCCGTCGCCTTCACGCTCGGCGCATTGGCGCTGATCTCCACATTCATTTTCTAATCATGGATTTCCTGCACAATCCCGAATTCGGCAACCGGCTGGTGACCCTGATGGCGGCCTTCGTCCTGGTGCTCCAGATCGCCATGGTGGGCCAGCGCTCGCTGGTGATGAACATCCGGCTGTTCGGCACGCAATCGCTGCTGCTGGGCGGAATCGCGGCCGCCATCGCATGGTTCAACGGCGCGCCCCATATCTACTTCGCCGCCGCCCTGACGGTGATCGTCAAAGCCATTCTGGTCCCGATCGTTTTAGAGCGCCTGGTGGACCGGATCGCGATCCGGCATGAGATCGAGCCGTTGATCAACGTGCCGGTCTCGATCGTCATTTCGGGCGGCCTGACGCTGCTCGCCTACATGGTGGGCGCGTCCTTTTACCATCCCGAAACCGGCGCGGGCAGCCTCGGCCACAATACCCTGTCCGTCGCGATCGCCGTGTTCTTGATCGGTTTCTTCACCATGCTCAACCGGCGCAAGGCGCTGACCCAGGTGCTGGGACTGCTGACCGTGGAAAACGGCGTCTTCCTGGCAGCCATCTCCCTCACCTACGGCATGCCTCTGATCGTGGAGCTGGGGGTCTTCTTCGACGTGCTGGTGGCGGTGATGGTGCTGGGCATCCTGGTGTTCCAGATCCGCGAAACGTTCGAATCCATGGACGTCAGCAAACTGAGGAGGCTGCGAGGCTGATGGTCCTGCTGCCCATACTGCTCGCGCCCTTGGCCGCCGGCATCTACTCCGCGTTCGCGCGTTCGCGGCGCGACATGGAAATCGCCAACCTGGCCGCGTTCGCGATCAGCTTCCTTCTCTCGATAGCGCTGGCCGCGCAGGTGATGGCCGGGGGCCCGGTTTCACTCTGGAGCGGTTTCTTTTACGCCGATCCGTTCAGCGCCCTGGTCTGCCTGCTGACCGCCTCCGTATCGCTGGTCTGTTCGGTCTACGCCGTCGGTTATCTGCGGGACGACGAGGATCCGTCGCTGCCGCAATTCCGGAAATACTACAGCCTCACGCCGCTGTTTGTCTGCGCCATGCTGCTGGTGAGCGTTGCCAACAACCTGGGGGTGATGTGGGTGGCGATCGAAGCAACCACGCTCGCTTCGGTTTTCCTGGTCACTTTCTACGGGCGGATCACTTCCATCGAGGCCGCGTGGAAATACGCCATTCTGGGCGGCGTGGGATTATCGATGGCACTGTTTGCGACGGTGCTGGTTTACTATTCGGCGCGGTCGCTGGCGGGCAGCGATACGGTTTCGGGATTGAACTGGTCGGTGCTGGCGGCACACGCCGCCGAGTTGGACAAAACGCCCATGCGGCTCGCGTTCCTGCTGGCGCTGCTCGGCTACGGCACCAAGGCGGGACTGGCGCCGATGCACACCTGGAAGCCGGACGCTTACAGCGAGGCCCCGGTGCCTTCCGCCGCGCTGCTCTCCTCGGCGACATTGAACTGCGCCATCTACGGCCTGGTGCGGTTCGAGATTCTGACCAGCCGCTCGCTGGGCCCTTCGTTTCCGGGCGGCCTGCTGCTGCTGCTGGGGGTGGCGTCGATGGCGATCGCTGCGCCGTTCATCCTGCTGCAAAAGAATTTCCGGCGCCTGCTGGCGTACTCCAGCATCGATCAGGCGGGGATCATGGCGGTGGCGCTGGGGGTCGGCGGGCCGCTGGGTGCGCTCGGCCTGATGCTGCACATGACGTATCACACGGTGGCCAAAAGCCTGCTGATGCTGTGCGCCGGAAACGTGTTTCAGCACTTCAAAACGGACCTGTCGGCAAAGGTCAAAGGCGGTGTGCTCCAGATCATGCCGGTCACCGGCGCCATCTTCCTGGTCACGGCGCTGGCGGTGGCGGGCATGCCTCCGTTCAGCCTGTTTCAAAGCGAATTCCTGATTCTCAAAGCGGCGCTGGACAGCGGGCACGTGCTGGTCACCGCGTTGTTTCTGATCTTCGGCGCCGCCATTTTCGCGGGCATGCTGCTGCATGCCGGGGGCCTGGTGCTGGGCGCGGCGGGCGATGCGCCGCGGGCCGCCGTGCGGCCGTGGAACGACTATTCCGTAATTGCCCTCGCGGCCGCCTTCGTGCTGCTGGCGTTCTGGCTTCCCGCTCCGCTGCTGGACCTGATCCGCGGCGCGGCGCGCGTGGTGGCAGGGGGCTGAGATGCAGGAACTGGTTCGACGGCTCAGGCAGCAGTTTCCCTCCATCGCGCCGCTCGGCCCGGAGTATCCGGACCAGGTGTACGCGTCGCTTCCGATTGCCGATGTGCCGCCGGTGGCGGCAGCGCTGCGCGCGGACCACTCGGCGCGGCTGCTGAGCGTATTCGCGGAGGACCGCACCGCGGCAGAGGATGTCTTCCACATCTACTACGTCTTCGAACGTCCCGGCGAGCCCTGCTATCTGATTTTGCGCGGCCGCATTCCGGCCTCCGACCCGCGCTTTCCCTCGCTCGCGCCCGAATTGCCGGCGGTCAACTGGCAGGAGCGCGAGATCCAGGATTGGTTCGGCATCGAGGCGGAAGGCCACCCCAATCCGCGCCGCGTGGCCCTGCACGACCACTGGCCGGACGTCCATCCGCTGCTCAAGACGTTCCCGCTCGATGCGGTTCTGCCGCCCTTCGAGGGCGAAGCGCACATCTACCGGCCCACCCTGGGCGAAGGCGTTTTCCAGGTGCCGGTGGGCCCGGTGCATGCCGGCATCATCGAGCCGGGCCACTTCAACTTCGCCGTAGCGGGCGAGCCGATCCTCTATCTCCAATTGCGGATGTTCTACACCCACAAGGGGACCGAAAAGCTGTTCGAGTCCGTGCCGCTGGCGAAGGCCGTGTTTCTGGCCGAGAGCGTTTCGGGCGATTCCGCCTGCTCGCATGCCACCGCCTTCTGCCAGGCCGTGGAGAAGGCCGCCGACACGGCTGTGCCCTTCCGCGCGGAGGTGATGCGGACGGTGCTGCTCGAACTCGAGCGCATTTACAACCACATCGCCGACATCGGGGCCATCGCCATGGATGTGGGATTCGCGATCGCCAATTATCACGCCGGACGCATCCGCGAAAAAATCCTGCGCATCAATGAAAGGCTCACCGGCAACCGGCTGCTGCGCGGCATGGTCTGCATCGGCGGCGTGCGGCGAAACTGGCAGGCGGGGCACATGGGCGCCCTGGACGAAACGCTGGCGCAGGTGGACGCGGAATTCCGCGAACTGGTGACGCTGGTCAAATCGTCGGACTCGACGCTCGACCGGCTTCAACGCACCGGAATCCTGACCCCGGAAAAAGCGGCCGCGCTGGGGATCGTGGGCCCGGGCGGACGCGCCTCCGGGGTGAACGTGGATGTGCGGCGGGACCATCCGTACGCAGCCTATCCGCACGTTTCCTGGCGCGTTCCGGTCTACGAGGATGGAGACGTGCTGCACCGCCTGCAAGTGCGGATCGAAGAGATTCCGGAGTCGCTCTCCATCATCAAGGCGGCCTCCGCGAACCTGCCGGACGGGCCGTACCGGACCGAAGTGGGGACCATCGAGCCGGGCCGGTTTGCGTTGAGCGCGGTGGAAGGGTGGCGCGGCGAAATCATGTGGTGGGTGCGCACCGGACCCGGCAACCGCATCGAGCGCTGCAAGATCAAGGACCCTTCGCTCAACAACTGGCCGGCGCTGGTGGAAGCCGTGCAGGGCAATATCATCGCCGACTTTCCGGTGATCAACAAAAGCTTCAACCTGTCCTACTCGGGGACGGACCGGTAACCCATGTTCAAGATTCTCGAAAATACGCTACGCGCCGGCATCGTCACCATCGCTTATCCCAAGGCCGCGGCGGACCTTCCCGCGGGATCGCGGGGAGCTCCGGAGTTCGATTTTGCGAACTGGCAGGACGCGCGCGGCGCCGCCGAAATCTGTCCCACGGGCGCGATCCGAAGCGGGCGAAACGGTGAGCGTGGATTACGGCCGCTGCATTTTCTGCGGCGAGTGCGCGGGGCCGGGAGTCGCCATCGGGCGCAACTTCGAACTTGCCACCGCGCGCCGGGAAGACCTGATCGTCTCCTCGGACAAGCCGCCGGGCACGGTCGAACAGATCGGGGGCAGGCTCAGCCGCGCAATCCGGCGAAAGCTGGGCCGCTCGCTGGCCATTCGCGAAGTGGATGCCGGTTCCTGCAACGGCTGCGAACTGGAGATCGTCGCGCTGAACAATCCGGTGTACGATATCGAGCGCTTCGGCATTCACTTCGTCGCCTCGCCGCGGCATGCGGACATGCTGCTGGTGACCGGTCCGGTGACGCGCAACATGGAACTGGCGCTGCGCAAGACGTACGCCGCCACGCCCGATCCGAAGCTGGTGGTGGCCGTGGGCGCCTGCGGCATCAGCGGCGGCATCTTCGGCGCCAACTATGCGACCCTCGGCGGAGTGGACCAGGTGATCCCGGTGGACGTGTATATTCCCGGCTGCCCGCCCCGTCCCGAAGCGCTGCTTTACGGCATCCTGCTGGCGATCGGCAAAGGTCCCCTCCCGCGGCGTCAGAAGATACCATATGGGGCATGAGCATCCGTAAGTCTGTTGCGGCCTTGTTCCTTGCCGGCAGCACCCTCCTCGCCGCCGCCGCGGTTCCCGTCAATTCCCGCCGCGTTGCCTTCAACGACGGCTGGCGCTTCTTCAAGGGCGACGCCCCCGGGGCCGAGCAGCCCGCCTTCAACGATGCCCAGTGGACGCCGCTCCGGCTTCCGCACGACTGGGCCATCGACGGGCCTTTCGATTCCAAGCTCAACCCGCACACCGGGGCCCTGCCCATCTTCGGCACCGGCTGGTATCGCAAAGCGTTCACGCTGCCCGAGACCGCCCGCGGGCGTCATGTCTGGATCGAGTTCGACGGCGCCATGTCCAACGCGCGCGTCTGGATCAACGGCCAGGAACTGGGCGGCCGGCCTTACGGCTATATCGGCTTCGGCTTCGACCTGACGCCGCACCTGCGCTACGGCGCCCAGGAGAACGTGATCGCGGTGCGGCTCACGCCCGAGGACCGCTCCTCGCGCTGGTATCCCGGCGCGGGCATCTACCGCAACGTGTGGCTCGATATCACCGCTCCGCTGCACGTGGCGCGCTGGGGCACGTACGTCACCACGCCCGAGGTCACCGACGCGCGCGCCACCGTGTCCGCGAAGGTGGAAGTCCGAAACGAGGGCACGAGCGCCGCCGGGATGATCCTCCAGACCACGGTTCTGGACCCGGCGGGGAAGACGGTCAGCCGCAACGGGAACCAGGAGACGGTGCCTGCGGGAGGAACGGCGGTGATCTCCTCGAGCCTGACTGTGGCCCGGCCGGAGCGCTGGGACATCGATACGCCGCGGCTTTATACGCTGGTGGCCGAAGTGATGGACCCGAACAAGAAAGTGCTGGACCGTTACGTCACCCCGTTCGGCATCCGCACCATCGCCTTCGACAAGGACAAGGGATTTCTGCTCAACGGGCGCGGCACCAGGATGCAGGGCGTGTGTCTCCACCACGACCTGGGCGCGCTGGGCGCCGCCGTGAATCGCCGGGCCACGGAGCGCCAGTTGCAAATTCTCAAAGCGGCCGGCGTCAATGCCATCCGCACCAGCCACAATCCGCCGTCTCCCGAGCTGCTCGAATTCTGCGACCGGCTGGGGCTGGTGGTGATGGACGAATCCTTCGACATGTGGCGCATTCCCAAAGTGCCCAATGGGTACAGCAAGTATTTCGACGAGTGGTCGGAACGCGACGTGCGCGACATGGTGCACCGCGACCGCAATCACCCGAGCGTGGTCATGTGGAGCATCGGCAACGAGATCCCGGAGCAGGGCCGCGCCAACGGCTGGGAAGAGGCCAAGCGGCTGGCGGGATTCTTCCGCGACGAGGATCCCACCCGTCCCACCACCGCCGGTTTCAACAACTGGGAGCAGGCGATCCGTAACAGGCTGGCGGACCAGGTGGACGTGCCGGGCTTCAACTACAAGCCGATGTTCTACGGGCAGATCCTGAAGGACCATCCCGACTGGGTCATTCTCGGCTCGGAAACCAGCTCGGCGGTCAGTTCGCGCGGCGTGTATCACCTGCCGCTCGAGAAATACGATAAGCACCCCTCGCGCCAGCTCACGAGCTATGACATCATCGCGCCGCCCTGGGCCTACATCCCCGACGTCGAGTTTGCGGCGCAGGAGCGCTTCCCGAACGTCGCCGGCGAATTCGTCTGGACGGGCTTCGATTACCTGGGCGAGCCCACCCCGTATTTCGGCGGGCGCGGCGCCACCACCGCTACCGACTGGCCGGCGCGCAGTTCGTATTTCGGCATGGTGGACCTGGCCGGCTTCCCCAAGGACCGCTATTACCTCTACCAGAGCGTCTGGACGAAGAAGCCGATGGTGCACATCCTGCCGCACTGGAACTGGGCGGGCATGGAAGGCAAGGAAATACCCGTGATGGCTTACACCAATGCCGATGAGGTGGAGCTGTTCGTCAACGGAAAATCGCTGGGAAGGAAGAAGCGGTTCAGCGAACCGGTGGAACTGCCGGTGGGGCCCAACGTCAGTCCGGACCGGAAGTTTTCGAGCAAATACCGGTTGATGTGGCAGGTGCCCTATCAGCCCGGCTCCATCAAAGCGATTGCCTACCAGGGCGGCAAGCAGGTGGCCGCGCAGGAGATCCGGACGGCGGGGGCTCCCGCGAAAGTGACGCTATCGGCCGACCGCTCCACGATTCAGGCGGATGGCGACGACCTGTCGTTCATCACGGTGCGCATCGAAGATAAGGACGGCAACCTGTGCCCGTCGGCCGACAACCTGGTGCGATTCACGGTAACCGGCGCGGGCACGATTCAAGCCGTGGACAACGGCAATGCGGCTACCGACGAGCCCTTCCACGCGGACCACCGCAAGGCCTTCAGCGGCATGGCGCTTCTGATTGTCCGCTCCAAACCCGGGCAGGCGGGCCGCGTCAACATCACGGCTGCATCGGAAGGACTGGCGCAGGGCGCGCTGACGGTGGTGACCCGGTAGGCTTACCGGCGCGGCAATAGGATGCCGCCGCTCTTGGGCTGCTGGATGGCCTGCGGCGGCGTATTCATGCCGGGCCGCGGAGCCCGGTAGCCGGAGAAGTTCAGCTCGTTTTCATCGAAGACCAGGGCCCGGTCGAGAATCATATCGACGGAACTGCCGCGCGCCAGCACCGCATCCGGTCCGCGTGTGGCGAGCACTCCGATGAGGCCCGCGGCCGCGCCCGCCGCTGCGCCGATGCCCGCGCCCATGCCGGTGTGTCCCGCTGCGTTTCCGGCGATCACCCCGATGGATGCGCCCGCGCCCGCGGTTTCGGCCACGGTGCGGGTGTCGCCGCTCTTGTTGCCCTCGCTCGACACCTTACCCTCGGCTTTGTCCAACTCGCCCGCGGTCAGCCCGTCCAGGCCGCCGATTCGCGCGCGGAAATCGCGGGTCACGCCGTTGGGCAGCGTCAACGAATCGAAACGGATGTACAGCTCACCCTTGCCTTTCACGCGGCCCGGCTTCTTGATCTGCGTCACAGTGCCCGACACGTAGCTGCCGACCGGAATCACGATGCGGCCGTTGGCCAGCACGGGAAAAGCGGTCTCCAGATACACCGGGTCGCCTTCAGCCGAATGCTTGGTGCTGATGCTGTTGATCAGGCTCAGCGGGACCCGGGTGCCCGTCGTAACCGTGAACTTGGAAGCCGGCGCGTCCACCTGGGCAAAGGCGAGCGCCGCCGCCAGGAAAACGCCGAACAGGTACCGCTGAAACATCCGGAACTCCTTGGTCTTTAGTCTACTACTGCGACGCGGTCACCGCCCCGCGAGTTTCACCCCGGCGGGCGTGGAGGCCTCTCCGATTTCCACCCGGAGGTCCGGGTCGCTGCCGAGGTCCCGCGGAAGCTCCACGTTGATCTGATAGAGTCCCGCCGAACCGGGCGTCAGGCCCGCGTACTTGATCGCGTCGCCGGTGATCTCCGCTCCCCCTACCCTCACTTTCAGTTCGGAGAATTTCAGGATGCGGGAGATGTACTGCGGGATCTCCCCCGAATCGGGGTTTTTGTCCACCTTGCCGAGGCCGGTGGCATAGATGACGACGATCTCACCGCCTTCGGCCGGCTTTTCGGCCGTAATCAGGCTGCCATCGCCGTGCGTGACGATGGCGTAGCCCTCGTTGACAAACAGTGCCGGAGCGGCGTCCACGATCGTCACCGTGACCTCCGGCCCGGAAACGCCCTGCCGCGCTACCCTGAGCGTAGCCTTGCCGGGGATCTGTTTCATCGGAATCATGAAATTGATCTGCGTTTCCGAAACATAGAATAGCGGCACAGACGCGCCGTTCAGATAGACCCGGACGTAGTTCAGTTCGACCGGCAACTGGCCGTCCCGGATGTCCTCCGCCTGCATGGCGCGAGGCGCGGTGGACATTCCGGTCCCAAAAAGGGAAAGCACCGATCCCGGCGCAAAAGGTCCCGGGGAATAATTCCCGGCGTTCACAATGTCCGAAGTGGAGTATGCGGGCGCAGCCCCCCAGGCGGTCCCGCAGAGGAGGACGGCCAAGCCTAGCGAAAAACGGAGCACGAGACCTGATTGTAATCCAATTACTACTCGTGACGAAGCGCGGCGGCCGGGCCGGTGGAGGAAGCCTTGCGCGCCGGGATCAGGGTGGCCGCAAACACCACGCCGGCAAGCAGGGCCGGCACCGCCAGAAAAACGGCCGGATCGGCGAGGTGGAGGAATTCAGCCATCGAATCGGCCCAACGCGCCACGGCGAAACACAGCGGCAGTCCGACGGCGATCCCGGCCGCGGCGCCGCGCAGGGACGAGGCCATCATCGGACGCATCACCATCCATCGGGACGCCCCCAGTGCCAGCCGGATGCCGGCTTCGCGCGTGCGCCGGACCACGGTCAACGCGACGACGCCATACAATCCGACGCAGCTCAGCAGCAGCGCCATCAGCCCCAGCGCCATGGCCACCTGGCTGGCCATGCGTACCGGAAAACGCTGCAGCCACGCGACCTCGGTCAGCGCCATGGGGCCGCAGAAGGAGCCGTCCAGGTCCAGGCATTTCTGCTGTAGCGCGGCGACGAAGCGTCCGCCGGGGTCGCGCGCGCGTACCACCAGGTGCTGCACCTCGGCACTGCCAACCGCGGCGGGCAGGTAGACCAGCGTGGAGTCGGTTCCGAGCAGCAGCATGCCGCTGATGACGTCTTTGGCCACGCCCACAACCTGCACCGCGCGCGGCGCCGGACCATTCGAATCGGCGGCACCGACGAGGATCGTTCGCCCCAGGGCGTTTCGATCCGGCCAGAGCTTGCGCGCGGTGGCCTCGCTGACCACAGCCACGGCCGCGCGCGATCCGGCTTCCGCCGGCGTGAACGCCCTGCCCCTGACCAGGGGAATCCCGAAGGTTTCAAAGAAGCGGTCATCCACGTAATTGTGCGCCAGCGACATCGGGCGGCCATCGACTTCCGCCGCGACCGGGTACATCATGCCCCACTGCGGGATGCGGAAAACTCCGGTGATGGCGGCAATGCGGGAGTCGGCGGCGAGCAGCTTCCGGTAATCCTTCAGGCGGCCTTCGTAGCCGGTATCGTAGAGGCCGTCCACGGCGAAGCCCGGCGAAGCACGGTCCAGGCGGGCGGCGTTCTGGAGCAGGATGCCGGCGACGACGAGCAGCACCAGGTTGGCGGCCGTCTGTCCGGCAATCAGGGCGAAGCGCATGCGCGAAGGGCCCGAGCGGTGGAGGATTGCGCCGGTCTGCTGCCGGGCAGCCGCGGGACTGGCGGAACGGGTGGCTTCGAGCGCCGGGAGCAGTCCAAAAGCGATGGCGGCGGCCAGGGACATCAGTCCGGCGAAGAGGGCCACCCGCCAATCCGGTTCGGCGGGCGCCATGTTCATTTCGAGGCGGGTGAAAATCTGGTACGCGAAGGACTGGACCGCGCTTACGGAGAGCCAGGTCAGGGCCAGCGCGAGAAGCGCGCCCAGGCCGGAGAGCAGGGCGGCCTCGACGAGCAACTGCCGCACCACGCGCGCGCGGGTGGCGCCCAGCGAGAGGCGGATGGCGAGTTCCCTCTGGCGCGCGTAGGCTCCCGCAAGGTGCAGGCTGGCAAGGTTGGCGCAGGCCACCAGAATGAGCAGCAGGAAAGCGCATCCGGCCATTCCGGTGAGGATCAGGTTGCCGTCTTCGACGTGCGAAAGCCCGGGCCGGAGATCCACGTTGACTTCACTGAGGCGGTCGGATTCGGCGAGGCCCTGGTTGAGGCCGGGTAAAGCGGCGCTCAGCGCGGCGGCCGCGCGGGCGGCGGTGATGCCCGGCCGCAGGATTCCGCCCACCTGAAGCTCGGCGGGCTTGCCCGGGGGCAGCAGGAGGCTTCGCCAACGGTCCGGGGCCCAGGCGTCGGGGGTCATGGCTTCGACGCCCGTGAAGCGGCGCTCCATAACGCCGGTGACCAGGAAGAAGTTTTTCCCGATGCGCAGGCGCCGGCCGACCACGGAGGGGTCGCCGCCGAAACGGTGCATCCAGCCGGCGTAGCTGAGCGTCAGTGCGGGTTCGGGAGAATCGGCGAAATCGCGGCCCATCAGGGTCCGGGCGCCCAGGAGGGGCAGAAAGTTGGGGGAGACCACTTCCACCTCGAGCTTCGATGCCCGCTCGCCGGCAAGCGCGCCGGTGATCCGCTCGATCGCATAGACGCCGTCGAACGGCTCACTTCGGCCGGCCAGGAGTTCGAAGGCGGGACGGCTCCAGCGGCCGGCGATGTTGTGGCGCTGCCCGAAGGCGGTGATGTCCACGTGCCGCTCCGCACCCTTCACCGGCAACTGCCGGAACAGCAGGGCGTTGAGGAAGGTGAAGGCGGTGGTGTTGACGCCGATGGCGATTCCCAGAAACAGAATGGCGGTGAGGGCAAAGGCCGGGCGGTGGCGCATCATGCGGAAGGCGTAGCGGAGGTCGGCGCGAAGCTCGTCGTGAAGGCGCAGGCCGCGCGCCTGACGGCACTCCTCGCGGCGCGAATCGACGCTGCCGAACTCCAGCCGGGCGCGGCGGCGCGCCTCGTCGGGGTCGTACCCGGCCTGGATCCAGTGGTCGGTGCGGGCGTCCAGGTGGAAGCGCAGTTCGTCGGCCATGCCGTTTTCGAATTCCCGCCGCCGCACCGCAGCCCGCCACCAGGAGCGCCACGGCATGGTTACTTCAGCTCCGCCGCCGTGGCTTTGAGCGCGGCGGCCATGGCCGCGGTGAGCCGCTCCCAGCCGGCCGTTTCGTTCGCCAGGTGGCGCCGGCCCGCGGGCGTGAGGCGGTAGAACTTGGCCTTGCGGTTGTTCTCCGAGACGCCCCAGTCGGAATCGAGAAGCCCCTTGTGCTCCAGCCGGTACAACGCCGGGTAGAGCGCGCCCTGCTCGATGGCGAGGGCTCCGCCCGAGATCTGCTCGATGCGGAGGAGGATTCCGTAGCCGTGTTGCGGCGCAAGTGAAACGGCCTTGAGAATGAGAATGTCGAGGGTGCCGGGCAGCAGTTGGGCGGAAGGTGGGGGCATCGTTCTCCTAATCGCTATAGGAAAGGATACCCGCGACTCTCCTAACTTGTCAAGGAGAGCGGCCGGCTCGGCTGGCGTGCGTGGCCCAACAGACCCGGCGGCGCGGTGGGGAAGTGGTGGTCGCCACCCATCCGGTTCGCATGCGGATCCTGGCGTTCCCCGGCGAGTTTGCGCCCACCGGATCTCCCGCTTTCCTGAACCGAAAGGCCGAAGGGGCGTGCCGGGATGCTCGAGGAATCCTTAGTCTACTGCGCCTGAACCGTAAGAATCACACGCGCGTACCGCGTCAGCGGGAGCTTGCCGTTGTCGGTGACTTCAGCGATGACGTGAATAGTATCGCCCGGAGATGCGTCCTCAGGGATCTGAATCCCTGCGACAGCCTTGTCGGAATCCGTTATTTTGACCTTGCCTTTATAGCTGCCTGGCTCCCTGTATTGCCACCACGAGAAATGCAACTGGTTGCCGTCCGGATCCCCCGAGGCGCTTATGTCCAGGTCCAGCGTCTCGCCCCTGCGAACCTGACGATTGGGGCTTCCCTCGAGGACGACGATAGGCGGGTGATTGGCGTCGCGGTACGAAGGCGTGACCGCCCAGGCGGCCCTTGCCGCCCAATCGAACTGAAAGGCTGTAGAAAAGCGATAAATCGGCTTGCCCGAATTACCGTCGTCCTGAGCGGAAATCCAGACATTGGTCTGGCCTGGCTTCTCCTGGGTAAATCGCCCTCCCCACCCCCCGTAATTGGGATTTTCGAGGCTCCGCAAACCGACATCGACCTCGTGCAGGAAAGACGGCGTATCGCCTTCCGAGCGGAAACCGCCTTTTTCGCCCTCATAAGAACCTGCCAGTGCCCCACGGCCAGTGGTTATGTAGCCTTCGAGCCACGGCCGTTGGAAAAAGGCCCGGTAGGGCTGGGGATTATTTCGCGCTCCGTAGGCGAGCGACCCGAATGCCGTGTTGAGCAGGACCTGTAACTTCGGCCAGTTTGGCTCGATGTACTCGCGGAAAGTGCCGTCTTGGTCGGATATCAGGTAGAGCACTGCCTTCTGGCTGACCTTTTCAACCTGCTCCGGATGTTGCTTCTGAATAATCTTGAGGGCGGCCGCAATGGTGGAGGGCCCGCCCCAAGCCTGGAGATAGACGGGCCCCGGCTTGTCATCGAGGAGTACTTCTACAATTCGCTCGGCTCCGGGCGTGAGCCGGTCCGTTTCCGCCGTGTTGTGAATATTGCCGACGAATACCTTGGACATCAGTTCTTCAGGCGAAGGGTATCCCTCGGCGTGGTTCCGTAGGTTGGGATAGTCCCTGGCGTAACTGGCGATCTTTGCCTGAATCCATTCGACGCCCGCCCATTCGCGGCCGAGCCAGTGGGAACCGGAACTGGCATAGATCAGCCCTTCGATCTCCCACTCATTTGCCATCATTAGCAGACGGGTCATCGAATCGCGATCGTCAACCTCTCCATCGGTGGTTGCGATGATTCTCGCCCTCTGGGCGCCAGCAGGCTGCGCACCGAAGCCTTGGGCGCGCAGTGCGGGCGGATACGCCGAACCCGCTCCGAGAGCAATCAGAGCGATCGCGTAAGCTCGCCTCGACAAGATCGAAATCCACCCGTAGGTGTTCACTGCCTGCAATCTCATGGCGATTTTCCTCTGTCCCGCTACCTGCTCACTTGACGCGCTTCGCCGTTACCTGAAACGGCTCCGGTCTGGCCGCGTTCCGTTCGCCTCGGGGCGTCAGCGATTTTACGAGTGGCGGTGGAAAACCCTCGCCCGTCTTTACGGTGAAGCTGATCTCCTGCCCATCGGGCGACATCCTGCCCTCGAATACCTGAGGAACTGGCTCGTCGCGCAGAAACCAAACGTGAAACCGGAGGGTTCCACTCTTATCAACCTCCCCGGCATGGATCGCTCCATCGAACGGCCCGGTGGTCCATCTGTTGTCCTGCGGGGTAATCGTGCCGGCTACCTCATGGCCAACCTGGTTGAGAAGCATTACCCTCGTCGCATTGCCGCGCCCGGCCTGAATCGAAATGGCCCACTTTCCAGAGAAGTTCTGGGCCGCCACCGTCGTTGCTAACAATCCGATAAGTGCGGGTATCGTTGACGTTTTCATTTATCCTCGCTTTGCCTGGAAGAGCCGCGCCCCAAGGACAAGTCCCCGGCATCGCTGTGGCAGCGCCGCCGGGGACTCGTAGTAGCAGCTTTCCGATCTCCTTCAGAACGTAAGTCGCAGCGAACCCTGCATGATGCGAGGATCCCTTGCTGAAGAGACCTGCCCGAACAGCGAATTGATCTGCTGGCCCTGCGCATTGAATCGGGCTGCCGTGGTTACGCCGGCGAATTGTGTGTGATTGAAGACGTTGTACATCTCCCACCGGAACTGGAGCCGGCGCTGTTCGGATCCGAGAGGGATGTTCTTAAACAGGGACACCTCCCAGTTATTGATTCCGGGGCCCCGGAAAACGTCTTTCGGAGCATTCCCGGGATTGAGCTTCCCTGGTAGGGCCACGTTCTCCGTCGCGAACCACCGGCCAAAGGAACGTTCGCCCCGATCCAAAGGAACTCGCCCGGTTACGATGACACGCTGGCCGTCGCCACCGCCCGTGAGGTCCACCGTGGGTGACGTCGTGAAACTGAGTCCGGATGGTGTCCCGCTGGCAAAGGTGGTCAGTCCGGAGAGTTGCCAATTATCGAAAACGTGGCGAACTACGGCGAAACTGGTGCCGGCCGTGATGCAGTCGGCGGTGGATGCGCGCCTCCTGTTGGACGCGCTGTCCGTTTCCCCGGACGACGCAGCGCGGAAATACGGCCGCCGCGAGGGCGAAGGCGCGTGGTACTTCACGGTGAAGGGCAGCGGACGCGTGCTGAGCGTGGACACCAGGTCGCGGACCGGCTTGATGCTGGTGGATGTTGCGCCGGCCGACGGACGGGCCGACGTTTCGATCCAGATCGGCCCGGTGCTGCGCGGCACGTCCCTGCGCGACGCGACGGGCATCGTGCGGTTCACCGATTTTGTCAATCAGCTTCAGTTCGCCGACGTAGCCAACGAGCTGAATGCGCGTGTGCTGAAAGCCATGCCCGCCGGCCTCGCGGCCGCCCGCCTTGGAGCCGTGACATTCGCCGGAACCGGCTTGGCGGGAGGCACGGACACGCCGCCCATCCGGGAGCTTGTGCCGGTGCGCCTGGAAATGGAGGCGGCACAGTGAGCACCGCCGGTTCCCAAATTGTTCTCGAAGCGCGCGAAGTTTCCAGGCAATACCCGGGCACGCTTGCCCTCGACCGCGTCACCTTCGGCCTGCGGCGCGGAAAGGTCACGGCGTTGATCGGCGAAAACGGGGCGGGAAAATCGACGCTCGTGAAGGTCCTGGGAGGAATCGAACAGCCAACCGCCGGCCTGCTGCTGCTGGATGGTAGCGAGGTCCGCATTGGATCCGTGCGCAACGCCGATGCCCTCGGCATCGCAATCATCCACCAGGAACTGAACCTCTGTCCCAACCTGACGGTGGCGGAGAACATCTTCCTTGGTCGCGAAATGACATCGCGCGGACTGCTCGATGCGCGCGGGCAGCGAGAGCGGGCACGCGAAATCCTGGCGCGGCTGGAGCAGCCCATCGACTCGTCGGCTCTCGTCGCGGACCTGCCGCTCGGACGGCAACAGATCGTCGAGATCGCCAAGGCCCTGGCGCGGGATGTCCGGGTGCTGATGATGGACGAGCCGACGTCGGCCCTGAGCGCAGCCGAGATCCGCGTGCTGTTCCGGATCATTCGCGAGCTCGCGGCGCGCGGTGTCGCGATCGTGTATATCTCGCACCGGCTGGAGGAGCTGCTGGAGATTTCGGATTTCGTCACGGTGTTGCGTGACGGCCGGACGGTGGGCGAGGCGGCGGCCCGCGAGATTGACGCGCGCTGGATCGTGGAGCGGATGACGGGCCGCCGCGCGGCAGGCCCCGAGCCCGCCGTCGAATGCGCGGCGGGGCGGGAGGTGCTGCGGGCGAAATCGCTTTCCCTCCGCGCCGAAAACGGAAGGCCCGTGCTGCGCGACGTTTCCTTCACGGTGGGCAAGGGCGAAATCCTCGGAATCTACGGTTTGATGGGCGCGGGGCGCACGGACCTGCTGGAGTGCCTGATGGGACTGCGTCCCGAATTGCAGGGCAGCGTTTTTCTCGACACCAGCCGGATCGACCGGCTCGATACCGCATCGCGAATCGCCGCGGGCCTCGTCATGGTTCCCGAAGACCGGCAACGGTCGGGGCTGGTGCAGAGCCTGTCGGTGTGCGCCAACCTGACCCTCTCGAGCCTGGGCAGGTTCGTCCGCCGCATTTGGCTCTCCCGCCGCAGGGAAGAATCGGCGGCCGCCGGCATGGCCGCCGGTCTCCAAATCCGCCTGCCCGGGCTGCGGCACGAGATCGGCGCGCTGAGCGGCGGGAACCAGCAGAAGGTCGTGATCGGGAAATGCCTCTTGACGGATCCCCGGGTGTTGTTGCTCGACGAGCCGACGCGGGGAGTGGATGTCGGCGCAAAGCGCGAGATTCACGCCATCGTGCGGCGGCTGGCCGAACAGGGGCTTGCCATCGTGTTGGTCTCCTCGGAACTGGAAGAGATCCGGGCGGCGGCACATCGCATCCTGGTCATGTCGCGCGGCGCCGTGACGGGCGAATTCACGGCGGGTGAGGCGACCGGCGACGCTCTCGCGGCAGCCGCGTGCGCGGGAGAGACGGCATGGTGAGCGCGCAGCCCAAAGCCGCTTCGTCGCCCGGGCCGCGCCGCTGGGCCGCTGCCGGCGCTCAGTTGTTCCGGCTGCGTGCGTTCATCGTATTGTTCGCGCTGGTCGCGGCGTTCGCAATCCTGTCGCCGGCCTTTCTGACATCGGCCAACCTCACCATCCTGGTGAAGCACGTTGCCATCAACGCGATTCTGGCTGTCGGCATGACGTTCGTGATCCTGAGCGGCGGCATCGACCTGTCGGTCGGATCGGTGGCGGGACTGGCGGGGATCGTCGCGGGCGGGCTGATCCATCCGGGGCTGGTGCTGCACTCCTTCGGCGTGGTCGTTTACTTTCACACCTGGCTGGTGATCGCGATCGCGCTTCTCGCCGGAGCGCTGGTAGGCGCGGTCAACGGTGTGCTGGTGGCGCAGCTCAGGGTGGCGCCCTTCATCGCCACGCTTGGGTCGCTGTATGTGGCGCGCGGCGCGGCGCTGCTGATTTCGAGCGGCGCCACGTTTCCCAACCTGGCCGGCAGGCCGGACCTGGGCAACACCGGATTTCTCAGCCTCGGTTCCGGTTCGCTGGCCGGCCTTCCGGTGCCCATCTGGCTGATGCTCGCCTTCGCCGCGTCCGGCGCGTTGCTGGCTAACCGGACGCCGTTCGGCCGGCGGGTCTACGCCGTGGGCGGGAACGAGCGCGCCGCGGAGCTTTCCGGAGTGCGCGTGAAGCGCGTGAAGTTCGCCGTGTATGTAATCTCCGGTTTCTGTTCGGCAATGGTGGGCGTGGTCATCGCGGCGCAGTTGGCCTCGGCGCACCCGGCCACGGGCCAGACGTTCGAGCTGAACGCCATCGCGGCGGTAGTGTTGGGCGGCACGTCGCTCATGGGCGGGCGCGGAAGCGTCGGCGGAACCCTCATCGGGGCGTTCATAATCGGCGTGCTGGCGGACGGCCTCATCCTGTTGGGCGTTTCCGAGTTCTGGCAAACCGTAATCAAGGGCATGGTGATCGTGCTGGCGGTGATCCTCGATCAATCGCAGCAGGCGTATTCGCGGCGCGCTGCCGCCGCTGCAAGGAGCTGAACGATGCGTTTTCAAAGAGCCGGGCTGGTGGCGCTGGCAGCGGCAGTGGGACTCGCCGGATGTAGTTCCGGAAGCAAGGAGGGCGCCGGAAAGAAGCTGATTGCCATCGTCACGCCCTCGCACGATAACCCGTTCTTCAAAGCCGAATCGGATACGGCGGCCGCGCAGGCGCGCTCCCTGGGCTACGACGTCACGACCAACTCGCACGACGACGACGCGCACAAGCAGGACCAGTTGATCGATGTGGCCATCGCCAATAACGCGGCCGCCATCGTGCTCGATAATGCGGGGGCAGACGCCTCTATCGCGGCGGTGCGCAAGGCGAAAGCGGCCGGCATCCCGGTGTGTCTCATCGACCGCGAGATCAACTCCACGGGTATAGCCGTGTCCCAGATCGTCTCCAACAACTACCAGGGCGCGACCCTCGGCGCGCAGGAGTTCGTGCGGCTTCTCGGGGAAAAAGGAAACTACATCGAGCTGGTGGGGCGCGAATCGGATACCAATGCCGCCATCCGCACGCGCGGCTTCCACGACGTGCTCGACAAATACGACGGCTTGAAACTGGTCGGGCGGCAAAGCGCCAACTGGAGTCAAACCGAGGCGTTCCAGAAGATCGAGACGATGATCCAGGCCAACCGCAGTATCAAGGGTGTGATTGCGGGCAACGACACGATGGCCCTCGGGGCGGTGGCGGCGTTGAAGAACGCCGGCATGGAGAAGGTGGTCGTGGTGGGCTTCGACGGCAGCCCGGACGCCATCGCGTCCATACGGGCCGGGGGGATGAAGGCGACGGTGCTGCAACCGGCGGCCACGATCGCCCGGCTGGCCGTGGAGCAGATGCACCGGTACCTGACCACCGGCTCCACAGGGTCGCCGGAAAAGCAGTCGGTCGACTGCGAGCTCGTGACGCCCGCGAACGCGGATCGCTTCGGATTGTTCGGCAGAAAGTGAGGGTGAAGAGATGGCTAAAACGACTCTGGCGGTAATCGTCGGCAATCGCGACTTCTTTCCCGATGTGCTCGTCGGCGAAGCCCGGCGGGATCTGGTGAAGCTCTTCGGCGAATTGGGCATCGAGCCCGTCATGCTGGATGAGCAGGCGACCAAGCTCGGAGCGGTGGAAACCTGGGACCACGCCAGGCGCTGCGCCGAACTGTTCCAGTCGAATCGCGGCCACATCGACGGCGTGCTGGTGTGTCTGCCTAATTTCGGCGACGAGAAGGGCGTTGCCGAGACTCTGAAGCTGGCCGAGCTGAACGTGCCGGTGCTCGTGCAGGCGTACCCGGACGATCTGGACCAGCTCTCGGTGGAGCGGCGGCGCGATGCGTTCTGCGGCAAGATCTCGGTGTGCAACAACCTGCGGCAGTACCGCATCCCGTTCAGCCTGACCGAAGATCACACGGTCCACCCGCTCTCGGCGGAGTTCCGGCGGGACCTCCAGGGCTTCGTGGCCCAATGCCGCGTTGTGCGCGGCTTGCGGCGGGCGCGGATCGGGGCCGTGGGCGCGCGGCCGAACGCCTTCAACACCACCCGCTACAGCGAGAAACTGCTCCAGGCTTCCGGCATCGGCGTGAGCACCATGGACCTGTCGGACGTCTTCGGAAGGGCGGCACGGATTGACGATGGAGACCCGCGCGTCCGCGAAAAGATCGCCGAGATCGGCGGCTACGCCAACGCGATGCAGGTGCCGGGCTCGGCCCTGACGCGCATGGCAAAGCTGGCGCTGGTCCTGCTGGACTGGATGGATGCGAATAGCCTCGATGCTTCGGCCATCCAATGCTGGAGCTCGATGCAGCAGAACTTCGGCGTGAACGTGTGCACCGTCATGAGTATGATGAGCGAGCGGCTGATGCCGAGCGCCTGCGAGGTGGACATTGCCGGCGTGGTTGCGATGTACGCCTTGCAGCTTGCCTCCGGCCGGCCGAGCGCGCTCGTCGATTGGAACAACAACTACGGCAGCGACCGCAACAAGTGCGTCTTCTTCCACTGCGGAAACTGGGCCAAGAGTTTCATGCCGGATATCGAGATCGGCACGGCCCCGATTCTCGGCACCACCCTCGGGGAGCAGAATACCTGGGGCGCGCTCGCGGGCCGCACGCCGGCCGGACCCGTTACCTTCGCACGCATCGGGACCGATGATGTCGAAGGCTGCATTCGCGCCTACGTGGGCGAGGGCCGATTCACGGACGACCCTCTATCCACCTTCGGCAGTCGCGCCGTCGTGGAGGTGCCGCGGCTTCAAAAACTGATGCGCTTCATCTGCCGGAACGGCTTCGAACACCACGCCGCCATGAATGCTTCGAGCTGCGCCGGCGTGCTTGCGGATGCGTTCGAAACCTACCTGGGCTGGCCGGTGTACGCGCACGCCGCCGATCGGTGACTCAAGTCACTGCCAGCCGCCTCCCTGTCCTCCACAATCGTAAGTGGAAGGAATGATCCAGATGCAATTAGCGGAAAACTTGACGGTTGCGGAAATTGCGGCGAATTCGCTCGGCGCCGTCCGTGTGTTTGAGAAGTTCGGGATCGACTACTGCTGCGGAGGCAAGCGCCCGCTGGACGAAGTATGCCGCAGCCAGGGACACGATTTGGAAACGGTGCGCCGCGAAATCGATGCCGCGCTCGCCGGCGCAACCCCCGGCGAAACGGATTGGACCACTGCCCCCGCGCGCGAACTGGTGCAGCATATCGTCGAGACGCATCACGCTTACCTGCGCCGGGAATTGCCCGCCACCGAGGCCCGCCTGCACAAGGTTTACCGCGTCTACAACGAGCGCTACGGTCCCACGCTCACCGGCCTTCCCGAAGTCTTCGCGGAATTGCGCGCGGAGTTGGAAATGCACCTTCGCAAGGAGGAGATGATCCTGTTCCCCTCCATCGTCGCGTACGAAGAGGCGCTCCAGTCCGGACAGTCCCTGCCTCGCACTCCTTTCGGAAGCGTTGCCAATCCGATCCACATGATGGAAGCGGAGCATGAGAGCGCCGGCCGCGCGCTCGCCAGAATCCGCGAAATCACCAAGGACTACGCGCTGCCGGAATACGCCTGCGTCACGTACCGCGCCTTGATGAGCAGCCTCGATGAGCTCGAGCGCGACCTGCACATGCACATCCACCTCGAGAACAACATCCTGTTTCCACGCGCCGAGCAGCTCGAAAAGGCCAACGGTTAATTACTCCAAGAAACTTCGCGAGGAGCCTCTTTAGCCGAAAGCCGATAGCCGATAGCCGCGAGCGTCAGCGAGCGACAAGCCCTGCACTTCCGCGCAAGCTATACTGAAGGCGACTCCCCCTTTTCCATGATCGACGCCCCCTCGGTTTCCGCCCTCGCCCGATCCTTCGACGATCCGTTGGACGGCGCGGCCGGCAAGAGCCGCGAACTGATCGTGATGTTGCTCGACTCCTCGCCGGCGCCGTTTTCGCGCAGGCAGTTCGAGCCCGGACATATCACCTGCACCGGCCTGGTGCTGGCGCCCGATAGCGTGCGCCTGCTGCTGGTGCATCACCGGCGCCTCGATCGCTGGCTGCTGCCCGGCGGGCACGTCGAAACGTCGGACCCCGAGATCTGGGATGCAGCCCGCCGCGAAGTGATCGAAGAGACCGGCGCCGTGCTCGCCGCCAACGGCAGGCCGCGCCTGGTTTCGCTCGACGTGCACGGAATTCCGGCGCGCCGCAACGAGCCCTACCATCTGCATCACGACCTGGTGTTTCATTTCCGCGCTCTGTCGGAAAAGCTGCACGCCTCCGAAGAGGCCCGCGACGTAACCTGGTGCGCGCCGGACGAGTTCGACTATTACGATCTGCCCTCCAACGTGCGCCGTGCCTACTCGCGCCTCCGCTAAGATGTAGGGTAGGCTTCGGCCTTCCCATGCGAACTTTTACAATTGCAGTGATAGCCGGCGACGGTGTGGGCAAGGAGGTTCTTCCGCCCGCCAGGTTGGTGCTCGACACAGTAGCACGCAAACACGGCGTGAACTTCGCGTTTCAGGATTTTGAATGGGGCGCGGATCACTTCTTCCGCTGGGGCCGCATGATGCCGGCGGGCGCCATCGACCTGTTGCAGCCGTGCGATGCCATTCTGCTCGGAGCCGTGGGCCATCCCGAGATCCCGGACCACACCACGCTCAACGGCCTGCTGCTGCCTATCCGCCGCACCTTCGACCAGTACGCCAACGTGCGTCCCGCGTTCCTCTACCCCGGCGTGACCTCGCCCCTCGCCAATCGCAAAGGCGGTGAGATCGACTTCGTCGTGGTGCGCGAGAACACCGAGGGCGAATACGCGCAGGTGGGCGGCTTCGTCTACCAGCACCAGCCCGAAGAGATCGCCATCCAGACGTCGGTATTCACGCGGCGCGGCATCGAGCGCATCGTGCGCTTCGCCTTCGAACTGGCGGTGCGGCGCAACCGCCAACGGCGCGTGACGTCCATCACCAAGTCCAACGCGCAGGGCTTCAGCATGGTCCTGTGGGACCGCGTGTTTCGCGAGGTGGCCGCCGATTTTCCGGAAATCGCCACCGAGTCCCTGCTGGTGGATGCCGCGGCCATGAACTTCATCCGGCGGCCGGAATCGTTCGACGTGGTGGTGGGATCGAACCTGTTCTGCGACATCCTGAGCGACGTCTCCGCCGCCATCATCGGCAGCATGGGCCTCGCGGCGAGCGCCAACATCGATCCCTCGCGCCGCTTTCCCTCCATGTTCGAGCCGGTGCACGGCTCGGCGCCCGACATCGCGGGGAAAGGCGTCGTCAACCCGCTGGCTATGATCCTCAGCGCTGCCATGATGTTGGAGCACCTGGAAATGGAGCAGGCCGCGCGCGAGGTGGAGGCCGCCGTGGCCGCGGTGCTCGCCGAGGAGCGGGTGCGCACGCCGGACCTGGGCGGCAGCGCCGGCACCGAAGACGTCGCCGCCGCCGTGCTGGAGAAACTGGGCTAAATGGAGCGCACCGGCCGGCACGCATTTCTGGTGGCCGCGGGCATCCTGTTGAGCCGGATCGCCGGCCTGGTCCGGCAGCGGATCTTCGCGCGCTACTTCGGCATCTTCGAAGCGGCCGATGCGTTCAACGCCGCCTTTCGCATCCCGAACATCCTGCAAAACCTGCTTGGCGAAGGCGTGCTCTCCGCCTCCTTCATCCCCGTGTACGCCCGCCTGCTGGCCCAGAACGACGAGAAGGAAGCCGGCCGCGTTGCGGGCGCGGTAGGAACCATTCTGGCGCTGGCCACTTCCGCGCTGGTGCTGGCGGGAATCCTCGCCGCGCCGTATCTCATCTTTGCCATCGCGCCCGGTTTTCCCGAACAGAAACGCGAGCTCACGGTCCGGCTGGTGCGCGTGCTGTTTCCGGCGGTCGGGCTGCTGGTGCTCTCGGCCTGGTGCCTGGGCATCCTGAACAGCCATCGCAAATTCTTCCTGTCCTATTCGGCGCCCGTGATCTCCAGCCTGGCGATGATCGCGACCATGATCGCGTTTCGCGGCCAGGAGGAGTCGCAGTTGGCGGTCACGCTGGCGTGGGGCGCGGTGGCGGGCAGCGCGCTCCAGTTGCTGGTTCAGATTCCGGTGGTGCTGCGCCTGGTTCGCCATCTAAAAGTGGAAGCGGCGGTGCATGCCGCCCGCGTGCGCGAGGTACTGCGCAACTTTGTCCCGGTGTTCTTCAGCCGCGGCGTGGTGCAGATCAGCGCGTATGTCGACAACATCCTGGCCAGCTACCTGGGCGAAGGCGCGATGGCGCTGCTCACCAATGCGCAGACGCTCAACGTGCTGCCCGTCAGCCTCTTCGGCATGGCCGTCTCCGCCGCCGAACTGCCCGCGATGTCGAGCATCACGGGAACCGACGCCGAGGTTGCCGTTTACCTGCGCCGGCGATTGGACGCGGGGCTGCGGCGCATCGCCTTCTTCGTGGTTCCCTCCGCCGTAGCCTTTGCCGCGCTCGGCGACGTGGTGGGGGGCGCGCTGTTCGAAAATGGCAAGTTCACCCATGCGGCGACCCTGCGGTTGTGGGGCATCCTGGTGGGCTCGGCCATCGGGCTGCTCGCTTCCACGTTGGGACGGCTCTACGCGTCCACCTATTACGCGCTGCGCGACACACGCACGCCGCTGCGCTTCGCCGTGGTGCGCGTGGCTTTGACCATCGCGTTCGGTTGGCTGGCCGCGTTCCCGCTGCGCCTGGGAGTGGCCGGTCTGACCGGTTCGGCCGGTGTGGCCGGATGGGTCGAGTTCGCTTTGCTGCGCCGCTCGCTGAACCGCCGCATCGGAACCACCGGACTGCGCCCGGACATCTCGGCACGCCTGTGGGGCGCGGCCCTGGTATCTGCCGCTGCGGCCTGGATGGTCAAACTCTCCATCCCGCCCGCACGCCCCGAGCTTCTAGCCGTTCCCATTCTCGGAGCCTACGGAGCGGCATATTTCGCGCTTACCTACGCGCTTGGTATCGATGAATCCCGGGGCCTGGTGCGACGCCTGGTCCGTTGAAATCGCATGGGTAGATTTAACCGGCATCGCAGCCCCGCTCGACGGCGATGGATGTCTCGCCCCGGCCGGAGCCGGATTGGACCCGTAGCGTGAGGGATCCGGCGGCGGGCAATGCGGTCTGGTAGCGCACCGCATAGCGGGCGCTCAGACTTCGATAAACGCGTTCCACCAGGGCCGCGGCCTCATCCGCCGTAGCCGCCGTGTGTACGGTACCCCCCGTGAACTGGCAAAGGTTCGCGAGCAGCGGACTGTCTCCGGTCACGATGGCGTGAACTGCGGCCTGCGCCCTGCGCGCCTGGGACGCGATGGGGCCGTAGTCCCGCGTTGGGCTGTTTGCTCCGGCGCTGTAGACGATGATATGCCTCTGCCCCCGGACCGGGCCGCCCTCGATCTGAACCGCCCGCCCGATCGAGGCCCAGAGACTCGCACCCTCCGCCGCGGGTGGTCGCAGCAGCGCCGACCGGATGACGTCGGGATCGGCCGAGTAGGCGAGTGGGGCCTCCAACCTGTCCGGCGGCGGGGCCGCCTCAAAATCGATCGCGTGGCCGGCCAGTTTCGCGTGGATCTCGTTCCGAGCCTGCCGGTAGGGCGCCACCGCCCAGAAGGCCGGCTGATGTTTCTCTTCGATCGTGTCGAGCAGGACCTGCTGAAGCGCGTCCGGGCCGGGTCCTCCGAAGCGCGGAAACACGAACGCCACCGCCAGAGATTCCGCAGCCTGCCGCTCTTCGACGGTATAGTTCACCGGCGCCTGGCCATCTTCGGTGAGAACGAAGTGCGTGGCCAGCAATCCGGTCTGCGCTTTTCCATCCTGGCCGGTGACATCCACGCGAAGGTATCGCCAGCCCTTCCTTACACTCTTCTCGAAAACGACGGCCACGCGCCACCGTTCACCCCGCGGTGACGCCGTCCGGATTCGCCCCAAGGCAGCAAAGGCGCGGCTGCGCACGCCGGCATGAGGCTCGGTCAGCAGCCGGGCCAGGGCGCGCGAGAACCGCGGATCCCCTGTCTCACCCATGGCCCATGCGGCTGTGGCCCGGAACAGCTTCCCCGGATGCTCGCTCATCTGGAACAGCCGGGCGATCGCGGAGCTGTCGCCCAGCCGGTACAGCCCCACCAGCGCATTCCCCACTACCCGGTTGTTGCCGTCGAGCGTCGCCTTTTCCAATAATTCCCGGGCTTCCGCGGTGTCGATTTCCCAGAGCGCCTCCACCGCATTCGCCCGCACCCGCGGATCGGAATCCGAGAGCCGGGATTGCAGCCACTTGGCGCTGCGGTTGGCGCGGCCCACCATCAGTACCGCCTTGGACTGGAGGTGGGGGTTCTGCTGGCGCGCCATCACCAGGAGCGAAGGAAGGATTCGGGAAACGTTGGAGGTCTCGCTCAGGATCTCCATCAGCCGCTGCAGTTCCGGCGGCAACGCGCCGCTCCGCAAAGCCGCCTGGCCGGACAGGTACCGGGCCAAAGCCACATCCAGCATGTGGCAACAACTCATGCCCGCCCGCGCCACCCTCAAGACCTGTTCCTTACTCAGATCCGGCTCGGCGAGCATCGAGACAAGCAGGTTGGCTTCCGCCAGCGTGGTCAGAAAGAATTGAGCGCCGCGCGAATCGTCGAAACTGGCCAGAACATAGAGGGCGGCGTCATAGAACGCCGGCCCGCCCTCGTCGAGAAGCCCCCGAATGATCTTCTCCCCGGCGGAGGCATCCCGCTCGAAATCGCGAATGGCGGACTCCAGGCTGCTCAGGATCTCCCGCGTTCTCGCATCAATCGTAGTTTCCAGCGCTTCCACAAGTAGGAGGATCGGCGGGTCCGGCGAAAAACCTTAGACGTTCATCCTTTGAGATCCTTGAAAGCCTCTTCGATTTCGCGCTTCGCGGCTTCGCCAGGCGGGCACAGCGGGAGACGGGGCGGGCCACCGTAGTAGCCGTTCAGGTCCATGGCATGCTTGAGGCCGGGGATGCCGTACTTCGTGGTAACCAGCGCCGCCGCGCGGCCGATGCGATTCTGCCAGTCCAAACCGGCCGCTTCCTCGCGTGTGCGGTAGGCTTCCCAGATGGCGATGGTCGAATACGGCGCGGCGTTCGCGTAAGCCAGGATCGCGCCTGCCGCGCCCACCTGGAACGACGGCCACAACGTGGGCGCCGAGCCGACCAGCACCTGGAAGCCGTGCTTCACCTCGCGGATCAACTGCATGACCTTCTCGAGGTTGCCCGAGCTTTCCTTGATGGCGATGACGTTGGGATGCTCCGAGATGGCCACCACGGCTTCCACCGGAATATCCACGCCGGTAGTCTGCGGCCAGTTGTAGATGATGAGCGGGATCTTCGCCTGGTCCGCCACCGCGCGGTAGAAAAGGACCTGCGCATCGGCTCGGTTCACCAGGTTCTTGTAGTAATGCGGGGTCCGCACCATGGCCGCCTTGTAGCCGAGGCCGGCGGCCCGGTTAGTGAGCATCACGGTCTCCCGCACGCTCTCGACGCCGGTACCCGCGATCAACAGTTTCTCGGGAGCCGCGTGTTTCGCCACCATCTCCCACATTGCCACCTTCTCCTCGTTGGTGACCATGACGCTTTCGCCGGTGGAACCCATCACGACGTAGCCGGAGAGCGCAGTGCGGTTCCACTTCTCCACGTTGTGCTGCACCTTGGCAGCGTAGATATCGCCCTTGTGGTCGAAGGGAGTGGTAACGGGGGGATAGATGCCTTGTAGCCGGAGACTCATCCCTTCCAGTTTAGCGATTACCGCGGCAGCAGCCCGGCCAGCAGAAACACGAGCGGCGCGTTCCAGTTGATCGCGACCTCGTTGGCGGCATACGCACCCTGATCGTCGATCCAGCTCTTCATGGGCGGAAGGTCCGGCGGCAGCTTCTGCATCACCGGGTCCTGCCGCGAGCGGTTCGGGCCTCCGGAGAGCATGCCGGGCCAGGGTTCGTCCACACCATCGGCGGCGCTCGGCCGGTGGTGCGGGTGCTTGAACCAGTTGCTGCCCACGGCCGTCACCCAGGAAATTGAAAAGGTGTTGCGGCCGAGCAGGTAATGCAGGTTATCCTGCGCGGCCTCCACGTAAGCGGGCGTGGGGTTGATGGCATTCGCCACCAGCAGCAGCAGTCCGTAGTTCGCGGCCTGGCTGTTGGAGCCCCACACGTAGTCGTTCGGCCGCATGGCGATGCGATAGGGATTGGACGCGGTACGGTCCACCACTTCCGAGGCCACCGAAAAGGTGGCGCGGCGGATGGCATCGGCAACCTCGGGGATCCCGCGATTAGCGACGCCCAGCGTAAGCCGCCTATTGGTTGGGGGCGGCATCAGCAGGTACGTCCACAGCCCCATCGACCCCACAGAATTCCAGGTTGGCGGCCGGACTGAATTCAGGAACGCCTGGTAGTTGGCCACAAAGAACCGCTCGTACTTGCCGGAGCGCGTGGTGCGGAACAGTTCGGCCGCGGCCCAGAAGCGCTCGTCGGCGCAATTGCGGTCGCCATATTCGCCGGTGGCCACGCCGGGCGGGTTGCGGAAGGCGATGGTGGGCGGCACAGGCGGCGGGTTGCGCGTCCGGTCCACGGGGTTCTTCTCGAGCCAGGTGAAGGCGCGTTCGGCGGAAGCGCGGGCGCGCTGCGCGAACCCCGAATCGAACGGCTGATACACGCGGGCCGCGATGGCCATCACGGCGGCGAAGTCCGCCGTGGCGCAGGTGCCTTTGAACGGTGCCGTCCCGGTGCCGATGACGTAGCTGACCGACTTGTCGGCCGGCGGCATGACGAAGCCGGCAAACTGCTCGCTGGTCTGCTTGTGGAAGACGCCGCCGTCGTCGTCCTGCATGCCCAGCATCCAATCCAGGTTCCAGCGGATTTCGGCAAGGATGTCCGGCGTTTCCTTTCCCGATTCGGGTATCTGGAGGGAGATCGATTCCAGGCGGCTACCGAACAACTCCCAGGCCCAGAGGAGCGTGCCGGTAGTGATGCCGGAGTTGACCACGTAGCGGCCGTAGTCGCCCGCATCGTGCCATCCCTTGGCGCTGGCGCGCGGGCCTTCCTTGCCGGTGGACGGGTGCCAGGCACCCTCCAGGTGGCAGGCGTCGTAGTGAAACTGCGGAAACTCCGGGCCCATGTTCACGGCGGTGCCGCAGCGCTGCCCATAGAAGAAGCGCATGGCGAGCTGGTAGGGCCGCTTATAAATATCGGATCCGATCTCGAACGGGTAGCTCTCCCCGACCCCGGGCACCGAGAGAACGTAGCGCCCGGCCTGGCGGACGGAACTGAAATCGGCGGCGCGCACGCGGTCTCCGGAGTTCTCGTCGCGCACAGGCTCGCCGAGTTCGCCCGAAAAGACGATCCGGCCGTCCGGTTCAGAGCGGAGCTCGAATTTGGCGGCAGCCGCGTCGCCGACCACCATGGCGACCTTCGGGCCGTCGGGAAGATAGCCCACCTGGTCGATTCTGATTGCGGTGGCCGGCGCCGCCTGAATCGTCGTAGCCAATAATGCCAGTGCCGCGATGACGGAATACACGTTCATTCGGATTGACAACCAACATATCAGATCGGCCGGTCTTCTCTGGGAGAATAGAGTTGCCTCTCATGTTCTCTATCGAGATCGAAACCGAGCCCGCGGACCGCGACCTGCTGATTGCCGAACTTTGGGAAGAGGGCTGCGCCGGGATCGTCGAGACCGGCGAGCGCCGCCTGCGGGCGTTCTTTGACGACCACCGACGCGCCTGGGCCGGGCAGCGCTTTGCGGGCGCGGCGCTGCGTGAAGAGGAGACGCAGCGCGACTGGGTGCAGTCGGCGCGCGACCTGCTGCAACCGATGGAGGTGGGGGCGCGGTTCTTCCTGGTGCCGGAATGGCGCGACGATCCGGCGCCCGCCGGCCGTTTTCGCATCGTGGTGAATCCCGGAATGGCGTTCGGCACCGGCGTGCATGAGACGACGCGGCTGTGCATGGAGGCGCTGGAGGATTACGTCAGGCCGGCCATGCGCGTGCTGGATGTGGGCACGGGGTCGGGCATTCTGGCGAAGGCGGCGGCGCTGCTGGGAGCGGGCGCGGTATATGCGTGCGACATGGATCCGGTGGCGGTGGAGATTGCGGGGCAGGGCTTCGTGGGGTCGGCGGATGCAGCGGCCACCGGGTCGGTCGACCTGGTGACGGCCAACATCAGCCCGGAGGGCATTATGGGACTCGCGCCGGACCTGGTGCGCGTGCTGCGGCCGGGCGGCGTGCTGCTGGCCAGCGGCTTCGAGCTTCACGAAACCGAAATGGTGCAGTCCGCGCTGCCGCCGGCGCACGAGGTCCGGCAGAAGGGCAATTGGGCGCTGATAGTAAGTCGGAAAAGCCGACTTACTTCGCGCTGTTGAAGCGGCTCTCCACTTCCTTCCAGTTGACTACGTTCCACCAGGCGGCCATATAGTCGGGACGGCGGTTCTGATACTTGAGGTAATAGGCGTGTTCCCAAACGTCCAGACCCATGACCGGGAACTTACCTTCCATCACGGGGCTGTCCTGGTTGGCGCTGGAGGCGATTTCGAGCTTGCCGCCGGACTTGAGCAGCCAGGCCCAGCCGGAGCCGAAGCGGGTTGCGCCGGCCTGCGTGAACTTCTCTTTGAAGTCTTTGAAGCTGCCGAAGGTGGAGTTGATGGCCTGGGCGACGTTGCCGACCGGCTCTCCGCCGGCGTCGGGCGCCATGATCTGCCAGAACATGGAGTGGTTGATGTGGCCGCCGCCATTATTTCGGACGGCGGTGCGGATATTTTCCGGGACGGCGGCGCAGTTGTCAGCCAGCAGTTCCTCGATGGATTTGTTGGCCAGGCCGGGCGCGGACTCGAGCGCCTTGTTGAGGTTGGCGACGTAGGCGGCATGGTGTTTGCCGTGATGGATCTCCATCGTCATCCGGTCGATGTGCGGCTCCAGGGCCTCGGGCGGATAGGGTAGCGGCGGAAGTGTGAATGACATTCGATTTCTATCTCCTCTGAGCTGTTTCGAAAGCATCGGCGAGCCGGAACATGGTGGACTCGTCGAAATGCCGGGTCAAAATTTGCATCCCCACCGGCAATCCCGCGGCGGTTGTTCCGCACGGAACGCTCATGCACGGAATACCCGCCAGGCTGCCGGTGATGGTATAGATGTCGGAAAGGTACATGGCCACGGGGTCGCGAACCTTCTCGCCGATCCGGAATGCGGGAAAGGGCGAGACGGGCGCTATCACCGCGTCCACCTGCTGAAACGCTTCGGCAAAATCGCGAGCCACCAGCGCGCGGACCTTCTGCGCTTTCAGATAATACGCGTCGTAGTAACCATGGCTGAGCACATAGGTGCCCAGCATGATGCGCCGTTTGCATTCGGCGCCGAACCCTTCGCCGCGCGTGTTGCGGTACATGTCCGAGAGCGTTTCCGAATGGGCGGACCGCGTCGTGTAACGGACGCCGTCGTACCGCGCCAGGTTGGAGCTTGCTTCGGCGGTGGCAATGATGTAGTAGCACGCGATGGCGTAGTCGGTGGCCGGCATGCCAATCTCGCGAACTTCGCAGCCCAGTTGCTGGAACTGGCGCACGCCTTGCTGGATCAGGTCGCCGGTTTCACTCGTCAGTTCTTTTAGATACTCGCGGGGCAGTCCAAGCTTCAAGCCTTTCACGCCGGCGCCGAGTTGTGCGGTGTAATCCGGAACGGGAGCGGCGGCGGAAGTGGCGTCGGCGGGATCGCGTCCGGCGATCACCCGAAGGACGGTGGCTGCATCGCGCACGGATCGCGCGAACGGGCCGATGTGGTCGAGCGAACTTGCGAAAGCGGTGAGCCCATAGCGGGAGACGCGGCCGTAGGTAGGGGTAACACCGACGACGCCGCAGAACGAAGCGGGCTGGCGCACCGAGCCGCCGGTATCGGAGCCCAAGGCCACGACCGCCGTTCCCTGCGCCACGGCCGCCGCCGAACCGCCGCTGGAACCGCCGGGAACGCGGTCGGGCGCTACCGGATTGCGCACCGGTCCGAAGGCGGAGTTCTCGTTCGAGGAGCCCATGGCGAACTCGTCGCAGTTGGTCTTGCCCAGAATGACGGCGCCGGCCTCCTCCAGACGCACCACGGCGGTGGCGTCGTAGGGCGGGATATAGTTCTCGAGGAGCCGGGACGCGCAGGTGGTCCTGACGCCCTTGGTGACGATGACGTCCTTGACCGCGACGGGCACACCGGCGAGCGGGCCGGGATCTTCGCCGCGGGCGATGCGCTCGTCCACGCGGGCGGCCGCGGCCAGGGCGCGCTCGGGCGCGAAGTGGAGATAGGCGTTGGTGGCGGGGTTCTCCCGTTCGGCAAAGGCGAGCGCTTCGCGCGCCAGTTCGACGGCGGAGAACCGCTGGGCGAGCAGGGATTCCCGCACGCCGTCGATCGTGAAGGTGGGGATTTCCATGGGATCAGCGTTCGATGACTTTGGGCACCTTGAAGTAGCCGGCGCCCGGCTGGGGTGCGTTCGCGAGCGCGGCCTGGTTGCCGAGCGGCTCGGCGGGCACGCCGGGACGAAGCGTGGCGGTCTCTTGGGAGTCGAACAGCACCTGGGCCATGGGTTCGACGCCGGTGGTGTCGATCCCGTTGAGCTTGTCCATGTGTTCGAGGATGCCGTCGAGATCTTCGCGGAGTTGCGCGGCTTCGGCGTCGGTGAGCCGGAGGTTGGCGAGGCCGGCGACGTAGCGCACTTCTGTTTCGGTGATCTTCACGCCTGTGCCTTGTTGCGCGCGGCGCGGTAGATGCTGCGGAGGACCGGATCGGCGATGGCGCTGGCCTCGTCGAACAGTTCCTGGGGCAGGGCTTGTGCGGCGCGCTGGGGTTCGCGCTTGCGGGGCACGATGCGAAATTCCAGGTCGTCCACCAGGCCGCTGCCGACGCGCCTTTCGATGTTTCCGAGAATGTGGCGGGTGAGGGAGAACAACTGGCGCTGCCAGATTTTGTCTTCCACTTCGATGACGAGGGTGGTGCGCACGAGCCGGGCGGCGCGGGTGTGCGCGGCGATCTTTTTGCCGACGGCGTCCGGCCAAGCCGCACAAGCGAGTTCTTCGGCGGACAGGGTGCCGCCGGGCAGACTCAGCCCGCGAATGAGCTTGCTTGCGCGTTCCATGGTGGTTTCGGTTGCCACATTCTATCACGCGATTTTCGAAGTGGCGGATGGGCGGAGTTCGCCGTTTACACTGGAGAGGTGCAACTGGTGCTGGCTTCACAATCGCCGCGCCGCAGCGAGATTCTGCGGCAGGCCGGGATACCGTTCGTGGTGCGCGCGGCGGAGGTGGACGAGACGCCGCTGGCCGGGGAAAGCCCCGAGGATTATGTGCGTCGGCTGGCGGAACTGAAGGCGCTGGCGGTGGAGGCGGGGGCGGAGGAGCAGGTGCTGGGGGCGGACACGACAGTGGTGATCGACGGCGAAATGCTGGGCAAGCCGGCGGATGCGGCGGATGCGCGGCGGATGCTGGAACTGCTCTCGGGGCGGCGGCACGAGGTTCTGACGGGGATCTGCCTGAAGCGGGGGGTGGATGTGGTGCGCGACTGGGCGGCGACCTCGGTATGGTTTGTGGCGATGCGGGAGCGGGAGATCGAGGAGTACGTGGCGAGCAGGGAACCGATGGACAAGGCGGGCGGGTACGCGATACAGGGGCTGGGATCTAAGTATATCGAGAAGATCGACGGGTGTTACTTCAACGTGGTGGGGTTACCGATGTCGCTGGTGTACCGGCATTTGCGGCGGTAAAAAAGGAAAAGCCCCGTTTTTGAGGCGGGGCTTTTAGG
>CAWIJL010000002.1:0-405000 GCA_963836405.1 uncultured Solibacteraceae bacterium | reverse complement strand
TCTCCGAAGTTACGGAGCTAATGTGCCTAGTTCCTGAACCTACCATCACCCGAGCGCCTTAGAATATTCTTCTCGTCCACCTGTGTCGGTTTGTGGTACGGATACCTCGCTTCTCCTTAGAGGCTTTTCCTGGCGGACGACCCGGCGGATTTGCCTCTCCGGATCTCCCTTCACCCTGGATTGAAACCATTCGCACCAGGCTTACGGTCCGCGTCCCCCCTTCGGTCTTGATCGAAACAAGGTAGTGCAGGAATATTAACCTGCTGTCCATCCGCTACGCCTTTCGGCCTCGCGTTAGGCTCCGACTAACCCTGAGCGGATTAACCTTTCTCAGGAATCCTTAGACTTACGGCGACCAGGGTTCGCACCTGGTTTCTCGCTACTTATGCTGGCAGAGTCACTTCTCAACGCTCCAGCCCTGCTTCCGCTAGACCTTCACAGCTGTTGAGAACGCTCTCCTACCATTCGTTCCGAAGAACGAATCCGTAACTTCGGTACCATGCTTAAGCCCCGTTATATTGTCGGCACCGGGCCGCTCGACCAGTGAGCTGTTACGCTTTCTTTAAAGGATGGCTGCTTCTAAGCCAACCTCCTGGCTGTCTGAGCGTCCCAACTTCCTTTCCCACTGAGCATGGATTTGGGGACCTTAGTTGACGGTCTGGGCTGTTTCCCTTTTGACAATGAAGCTTAGCCCCCACTGTCTGACTCCCTCGCTACACATTCACGGCATTCGCAGTTTGGTTGGATTCGGTAACCTGGGAAGGCCCCTAGTCCAATCAGTTCTCTACCACCGCGACGGACCACGAGAGGCTAGCCCTAAAGCTATTTCGGAGAGAACGAGCTATCACGGAATTTGATTAGCCTTTCACCCCTACCCTCAGCTCATCCAAGCTGTTTTCAACCAACACTGGTTCGGACCTCCAGCCGCTGTTACACGGCCTTCATCCTGGCCAAGGGTAGATCATCCCGCTTCGCGTCTATTCCCAGCGACTCCATCGCCCTGTTCAGACTCGCTTTCGCTTCGGCTCGCTTTCGCTTAACCTTGCCACTGAGAATAACTAGCCAGCTCATTATGCAATAGGCACGAGGTCAGGCATTCGCCTTGCGGCGCATAGCCCTCCCACTGCTTGTAAGCGTGTGGTTTCAGGTACTATTTCACTCCCCTCGCAGGGGTTCTTTTCACCTTTCCCTCACGGTACTGGTTCACTATCGGTCGCAAGTGAGTATTTAGCCTTACCGGATGGTCCCGGCAGATTCAAGCAGGGTTCCACGTGCCCCGCCCTACTTAGGTACCACTAAAAGGAGAATTGCATTTTCACCTACGCGGCTGTCACGCTCTTTGGCCGGCCTTTCCAGACCGTTCGATTAACACTCTTCTATCCCTCGTTAAACCAAGCTTTAGCTATCTTCAGCTTTCAGCCTATCAGCTTCCGGCTTAAACAGCCAGACTGCTGACAGCTTGGTTTTTGTGGCCCTGCAACCCCAGGTTCTCCTTGCGAATTACCTGGTTTAGGCTGTTCCGAGTTCGCTCGCCACTACTTTCGGAATCACGGTTGTTTTCTCTTCCTTCGGGTACTGAGATGGTTCACTTCCCCGAGTTCGCCCGTACACCCTATAGATTCAGATGCACGTAACCGGTGTTCGCACCGGTTGGGTTTCCCCATTCGGATATCTCCGGATCACAGCCTGTTAGCGGCTCCCCGAAGCTTTTCGCAGCTGACCACGTCCTTCTTCGCCTACTTGCGCCAAGGCATCCACACACACGCCCTTAGTAGCTTGACCATAAAATCTACTTCGCACACAACACCCGGACATCCCTCCTTTCAGGTCTGCCCGCGTTCAGGTGGCGCTACTTTCTCGCGCTTACACTTAAAAAACTTGTGTTTTGTTTATGCCCGTCAATCATTCAGTTGTCAAAGATCGAAAAAGCTTTTAGCTCTTAACTCGCTATCAGCTTTCAGCGAAAACCTCTCAGCCACTCCGGCTGAAAGGCTATCGCTGACCGCTGACCGCTTTTCTTGGTGGGCCTGGGTGGAATTGAACCACCGACCTCACCCTTATCAGGGGTGCGCTCTAGCCATCTGAGCTACAGGCCCGGAGGAGCCTATCAGCTAAACATCCGCTATCACTGCCTGTACCGCAATCGACCGCTATCTGGTGGAGCTGGTCGGGATCGAACCGGCGACCTCCTGAGTGCAAATCAGGCGCTCTCCCAGCTGAGCTACAGCCCCTTCAGCTATCGGCTATCGGCTCTCAGCTCAACCGTACTCCGGTTTGAGCCGATCGCCGACCGCCGACTGCCTTTTTCAATCGAGGCCAGTTGGATGCAGAGACCACGGGTCCAGCCCATGGCCGTTTCGAAAATCTCTTGGAAATTCAAGTGGAGATACGGAGCGGGCTCACCAAGTCCCCCGAAGGAAACCTGGCGGTTTGGAGTGGAACGGCTGTTTCCTACTGTCGGCCCCCGGGTACACCCACAGGGACATCTTTTCGGAAACTCCACCCACGTTCTCTCTTAGAAAGGAGGTGATCCAGCCGCAGGTTCTCCTACGGCTACCTTGTTACGACTTCACCCCAATCATGAATCATACCTTGGGCCGCTGCCTCCCTTGCGGGTCAGCCTGCAGACTTCTAGTACAATCCACTTTCGTGATGTGACGGGCGGTGTGTACAAGGCCCGGGAACGTATTCACGGCAGCGTGCTGATCTGCCATTACTAGCGATTCCAGCTTCATGCAGGCGGGTTGCAGCCTGCAATCCGAACTGAGAACGGTTTTTTGCGATTGGCTCCCCCTCGCGGGTTTGCTGCGCTTTGTACCGTCCATTGTAGCACGTGTGTAGCCCTGGACATAAAGGCCATGAGGACTTGACGTCATCCCCACCTTCCTCCAGGTTATCCCTGGCGGTCTCCTGCGAGTTCCCAACTGAATGATGGCAACACAGGACAAGGGTTGCGCTCGTTGCGGGACTTAACCCAACATCTCACGACACGAGCTGACGACAGCCATGCAGCACCTCGACTGGACCCCCTTGCGGGGTAACAGTGTTTCCACCGCCGTTGACCAGCCGTTCGAGCCCAGGTAAGGTTCTTCGCGTTGCGTCGAATTGAACCACATGCTCCACCGCTTGTGCGGGCCCCCGTCAATTCCTTTGAGTTTCAGCCTTGCGACTGTACTCCCCAGGCGGCATATTTAACGCGTTAGCTCCGGCACGGACAGAATGAACTGCCCACACCAAATATGCATCGTTTAGGGCGTGGACTACCAGGGTATCTAATCCTGTTTGCTACCCACGCTTTCGTGTCTCAGCGTCAGTTACGGTCCAGAAAGCCGTCTACACCACCGGTGTTCCTCCTGATATCTACGCATTTCACCGCTACACCAGGAATTCCACTTTCCTCTCCCGCACTCTAGTCATTCAGTATTCGGCGCACCCTCCCAGTTGAGCCGGGAGATTTCACACCAAACTTAAACAACCGCCTACACACCCTTTACGCCCAGTAACTCCGAACAACGCTTGCTGCCTACGTATTACCGCGGCTGCTGGCACGTAGTTAGCCGCAGCTGCTTCTGCAGGTACCGTCATCATCTTCCCTGCCGAAAGAGCTTTACACCCCGAAGGGCTTCATCGCTCACGCGGCGTCGCTGCATCAGGGTTTCCCCCATTGTGCAAGATTCCCCACTGCTGCCTCCCGTAGGAGTCTGGCCCGTGTTTCAGTGCCAGTGTGGCCGTGTGCCCTCTCAGGCCGGCTACCGATCTCAGCCTTGGTGGGCTTTTACCCCACCAACCAGCTAATCGGCCGCGGACTCCTCTCTCAGCGCATTGCTGCTTTCCCTTCTCAGGCTTATGCGGTATTAGCCCTAGTTTCCCAGGGTTATTCCCCACTAAGAGGTAGATCATCCACGTGTTACTCACCCGTACGCCACTGTACTCATGGATTGCTCCACTTTCTCGTGCGACTTGCATGTGTTAAGCGCGCCGCCAGCGTTGATTCTGAGCCGGGATCAAACTCTCATTTGAAATGTAGAGTTTCAATCGTTCGCTCCGCTTTACTCAAACTTCTGACGAGTTCTTCTTACTGCATCCAACCAGATTGTCAATGATCTGCGCCGCCCGCACGGGACATCGTAATACCCCGGCCAACGGCAGGCCTCGAAACTTGCCCGGCATCCGTCCACACTGCTCTTGTGAGCGCAATGGATCTAGCCGGAAGATTTCGTTGATTGCGACCAGAACTTCGGTCTTGCTATCGGCTGACTTCAATCAGGTTAACAGACGATATCGAAGTTGGCAAGCCAGTCCATAAATAACTTTGATCGGCCGCCCGCAAGTCTTCTCGTAAGTCTATGGATGCACGTCCCCGCCCCCAGGTTTCAAAGGGTCTGAAATTTCTGAATTGTTCCGAAAAGCAGCCTCCGCGTCGGATACGGATCACGAGCCCCTCGTCCCGGAAGCGCTGGAAACGCCGGGAAATCTCGCACCGGACCGCGGGCGCCCCGTCGGCCGGCAGGCCCACAATCTCGCCCGCTCCCTCCAGCAGCATCCGCTCCACCTAGGCCGGGTCGCAGTCGTAACTCACGGAAACCAGGTTTGGCCCCTCCGCCGTTCCGGCTGGTAGAAGTCCGTGACGATCGCCTGCGCCAGCTTCGCGTTCGGAAACGATCACAATGTTGTTCGCCAAAGCGCGGATCGTCGTGCTGCGCGTGACATAGCTCTCCTCCCCCGTGTTCAGCCGGATCTAGTCGCCGATCCGGATCTGCCGCGCCACCGCCACCCAGCGCCGCCGCCAGGCCGCCGGCGCCGGGAGCCGTCAGGATCGGCGTAATCTGATTCCCATCGCGCCCGTCCGCACGACCATGCCGACAATGACAACTCCCAATTGCGCAACGCTTTGCGTGCCACCCGGCGCCCGGCCCCGTACAGGCGCACCAGGTTGCCCGCCACCCCGCGTACAGGCGATTGTCAGCGAAACGATCCACAGAGCCGGCAGGATGCGCGCGGCAAACGACCCCTGAAAATCCAGACCCGCGTCGGCCCCTTCCGCGCCTCGCTCAAAACCAGGGAGGGCCGCGGCTCATTCCGCCCGGACCATGCCGCCGGCGCTCTCAGCCTGAGAAGATGACGAGCGCCATCTCCCTCGGCCCTGATTTCAATAAACCCCGCCAAATCTCTTGCATGCGGCTCTGCACGTTCGGGGCTGCGACGCCGTCAATCTCATGTGCGGCTACGTGTGCTCATTCTGGCTCTGACCATTGCCGCCGTCGCCGCAGCCGCCGAATCCGCGTGGGAATTGTACGAGAGCGGGCGTGACGCGGAGAAGGCCGGCCACATGGCCCAGGCCTATCTCTACTATTCCCAGGCCGCTGCGCTTGAGCCCAATAACCAGACCTATTGGCTGCGCACGCAATCGGTTCAGTCCCGCGCAGCCATGGAATCCCCGCCGGTTCCGCAGTACCAGTTGCTGTCCCCCGAACAGTCCGCCCTCACGCCCCCGCCCGCGCCGCTCCTCGATCCCCCCACCGCCCAGGAGAAACTCGAGGCCCGCCGCCCACTGCCGCCCACCGCGCTCGCGGCCCAACCGGTCCGCAAAGATTTCGACCTTCGCGGCGACAGCCGCAAGCTGTTCGAGGATGTGGCGCATGCCTTCGGCCTCGATTGCATTTTCGACGGCGACTACCAGGCCATCCCCTCGTTTCACTTCGAGATCCAGGACGCCGACTACCGCCTCGCCTTGCGGTCGCTCGAAGCCGCCACCGCCTCCTTCGTAATCCCGTTGACCGACAAGCTGTTTCTGGTGGCTCGCGATAATCCGCAAAAGCGCAATGACCTGGAGCCCTATGCCGTAGTCGGCGTGCAACTCGGCGAAGTTACCAATCCGCAGGAGTTCACCGCCCTCATCACCGCCGTCCAGCAGACATTCGCACTCGACCGCGTGGCCTTCGATTCGGTTGCGAGTGTCGTTATGTTCCGCGGCCCGATCTCCAAGATCGTCCCGGCCCGCGCCCTCCTCGAGGAGTTGATGCGGCCGCGCGCCCAGGTGTTCATCGAAATGCGCCTCCTCGAGGTGAGCCAGAACGACCTGCTCACCTACGGCGTCGATTTCCCCACCGTCTCACCCCTGACCACCTGGTCGTTCAACCCCAGGAAAACCCTGACCCAGGCCCTCGATATCCTCCGCCTCGGCCCGGCGAAGTTCCTCGGCATCGGCGTCTTCACTTCGGCCATCGTGGCCAAAATGTCCCAGTCGCAAGGCGCGATGCTGATGGACACAACCGCGCGATCCATCGACGGGCAGGCGGCGAACGTTCACGTCGGCGAGCGGTTTCCCATCCTCACCTCCGGTTACTTCGGCCCCGAGTCCTCCCAGGGAGCCGACGCCTACACTCCCCCGCCCTCGTTCACCTTCGAAGACCTCGGCTTGTCGCTCAAGGCCACTCCCACCGTCCACGGCACCGACGAAGTGACGCTCGATATCGACGCTCAGTTCAAGGTATTAACCGGAACTTCGGTGAACGATATTCCGGTGGTCGCAAACCGCTCCGTGCAATCGAAGACGCGCCTCCGGTTCGGCGAATGGGTCGCAATTACCGGGTTGATCGAGACCAGCGAAGCCCATAGCATCGCCGGACTCGCCGGGGTCTCGCGCATCCCCTACCTCGGCGCCCTCACCAGCCTCCGCGACCGCAATAAGACCAACCACCAGGTGCTCCTGCTGATCCGCCCGCAACTGCTGAGCCTCCCCCCAGCGAAACGCCCTCCCGCACCTTCCTCGTCGGCACCGACACCAAGCCTCTTAACCCGATCTAAAATCAGCCGCCGCCTGTTACTGTGGAAGGAATGTCCCGCATGCTCGACGAGATCCGGCAGCAGCCGGAGGCGCTCGAACGAACGCTCGCCGGCGAGGCCCGCAAGGTGGACCGCTTCCGCCGTATTTTCGAAAAACGGCGGCCGCGCCTGATCGTGCTGGTAGCGCGCGGAACCTCCGATAACGCCGCGCTGTTCGGCCGCTACCTGCTCGAGATCACCACGGGAATTCCCGTCTCTCTGGCGGCGCCCTCCATCGCCACGCTCTACCAGGCGCGCGTCGATTACCGCGACAGCCTGGTGGTCGCGATCTCGCAGTCCGGCGAATCCACCGACACCAACCTGATCCTGGAGCGGGCGCGCGCCCGCGGCGCACTCACCCTCGGCATCACCAACGAACGCGCCAGTTCGATGGCAAAACTCGCCGAGCACCTGTTCCTGGTGCGCGCCGGACGCGAACGGAGCGTCGCGGCCACCAAGACCTATACCGGCCAGATGCTCACGCTCTACCTGCTCGCCTGCGCGCTCGGCGCGAAGCTCCGGCTCGACGACCTGAAGAGCCTGCCGGAAACGGTGGCCGAGACGCTCGAGCTCGCGCCGGAGATCGAGGCGCTGTCCGAGCGCTACCGCTACATGCGCAACGCCGTCGTGGTGGGGCGCGGCCTCAATTACTCCAACGCCTTCGAGTTCGCGCTGAAGCTGATGGAAACCTGCTACGTCGTTGCGGAGCGCTTCTCCTCGGCCGACTTCCTGCACGGCCCCATCGCTCTGGTCGAGCCCAGCTTTCCCGTATTCGCCTTCGCTCCCGGGGGCGTCACCTGGAAGTCCATCCGCGAAACGCTCGATAAACTCCGCGCCATGGACGCGGAAATCGTCGCCATCGCCGATCGCGGCAATCCGGAAGCCGCCTCCCGCGCCACACGCGTCATCCGCCTGCCCCGCCGCGTCAAAGAAGTCCTGACGCCCATCCCCTACATCGTGCCCGCGCAGCTCTTTGCCGCGAGCCTGGCCACGCAGAAAGGCCTCGACCCCGATAAACCCCGTACCCTGTCCAAAGTGACGCCGAATCTGTGAGCGGCCCCGCCGCGGAGGCGGAGTTACTCGGTCTCTCGCGGCGAATACTTGGAAAGGGCGGCCAGCAGCGCGTTCGCGGCCGCCGGAGGCGTGGCGCCGCTGCCCAGGATCTCCTTGCTGCTCCACGCCTTCCCGTACATGATCTGGTTCTCGTCAATGTCGTTGCGAAGCGTTGCGCCGTCAAGCGAAATGCCCGCAAACAGGCCCTTGGATCGCGACCACGACAGGATCTCCGCCGTCATCAGCGCGTCCGTTTGCGCCGTCGCGTTCCGTCCCACCGGACCGGCGGCGGCAGTGGCATCGCCGCCTATGGTGAACTTGCTCGAAGTCAGCTTCTTCATGCCGCGCTGGTTCATCACCAGCAGCACCACGTCTGTCGAGGAAACGCCGATCTGAAAGCCGATACTTCCACCCTCGATGCGAATCGCGGCCGGCGGTCCCCACCCCTGCCCGCTCGGATTCCGGCAGACGGCGAATCCCCGCCCGTACTTGGCGCCGATCAGGAACGCGCCCTTTTTCAGGTCGGGCACCAGCACCACGCAGTGTGATTTGTTCAGCAGATCCTGGGGAATGGAGCGATCCGGCGTACCCATAATCTCGGAGAAGAGCGCGGCCGAATCCTCCAGCCGTTCGTCCGTCTTGCTTTTGTCGCCCTGGGCGCCGAGCGGCGCGCAGCCTAACACCAGGGCGAGGGCAAACGTTATTGAGCGCATGACCCCATTATCGCCTCTACTGGGGCTTTGCGCCCGCCAGAGTTGCTGCCGCCAGATTCCCGCCCAAACCCATCGTCTCCACCGCCGACGATGGCACGATGACCATCGAGCCCCGCTCCTTGATCGCCTCGTACAGCATGTTCATCGCCCTCAAGTGCAGCGCTACCGGGTTGTCCCGGTACGTGGCCGCGGCCAGCGCGAACTTGTCCGCAATCTCGGTTTCCGCCAGCCCCAGAATCGTGCGCGCCCGACGCTCCCGTTCCGCCTGCGCTTCCCGCGACATCGCATCCTGCAATTCGGAAGGGATCTGCACGTCGCGGATCTCCACCGATTGCACCGTGATCCCCCACGAATTCGTCTTCTCGTCCAGAATGCGCTGCAGTTCCTGCCCCAGCAGTTCCCGCTCGGCCACCATCTGGTGCAGTTCGTGCCGGCCGATCGATTCCCGCAGCGCCGTCTGCGCGCTCAGCGTGATGGCCTGCGTGTAGTCCTGCACTTCCAGAATCGATTTCTCCGCGTTCCACACCATCCAGAACACGATCGCGTCCACGTTCACCGGAACCGTGTCCCGCGTCAGCGTGGACTCGGCCGATACGTTCGACACCCGCACCCGCTGGTCCACGTAACGGCTCACCGAATCCACCACCGGGATCATGTGGAACAGTCCCGGACCGCGCAATCCCGTATACCGGCCAAAGCGCAGCACCGCCACCTTCTCCCATTGATCGGCCACGCGGATGGCGTAAAGCAGGTAGAGGCCAATCAGAACGAAAACGACCATCGGTACCGGCGACTTGACCAGCGCCATCAGCACCAAACCCGCCACCACGCAGAGGACGAGTAGCGCCACCCCGACGTTGCTGATCCGCATGGCGACGTGATCGCTCTTCATGTCATCTTCTTTTCTTGTCAGAATCGTTGCGACGCTCATTCAATTGCTCCACAAGTTCAGCTACCGTAAAGCCCGCCGCGCCGGCCCGGGAAACAAACTCGCTCACCAGTTGATCGAGCTGCCGCCGCCGCTCCACCTCGTCGAGTTCCACCTTGCGATGACTCACAAACGTGCCCGTGCCCTGCTGCGTTTCGAGCACGCCCCGGATCTCCAATTCCCGGTAAGCCCGCACCACCGTATTCGGATTGATCGTCAGGTCCACAGCCACCTGCCGCACCGTGGGCAACTGGTCCCCGCCCGCAAGCGCGCCCGCCGCCATCCCGCCCATCACCTGGTCGATCAACTGGCGATACACCGGCACTCCGCTGTGCAGATCCAGCCGGAACGCGAATTGCCGTTTGCCGTTTTGGATCGTGGTACTCATCTATATGTATAGTGTACTAGATTATTGATACAGTCAAGCGAATTCTTCAGGAAGCGCCCGCCTCAACGGTAGGTGTAGAATTTCTGCCATGGGACGGGAGCGCTTCGAAACAACCTTTATCAAGGTTCTCTCCGGACGGAAGCAGGGTGGCCTTGGAATCGACCCGCTCCGGCTATCACGAAATCTGGGTCTGCCAGAGCGACGGGTCGAACTGCGGCCAATTAACTTCAAGCCGTGATTACGCCGGAACCCCCGCCTGGTCTCCAGACGGGAAATGGATTGCATACGACGACGTCGCCAACGTTTTTATCGTCAGTTCCGATGGCGGTAAACCGACGCTTTTGAGCCCGGGTATTGCTCCCAGATGGTCTCGCGACGGCTGGATCTACTTTGGCCGCGGCCCCGAGCTGTTTCGCATTCGCCCGGATGGAAACCATTTAGAACCGATCGCAACCGGCGTGGGCGCACCCGTTTCGGACTCGCCGGACAACTCGTGGATTTATGGGAACAGCGTAGTGGCTGAGCTTGGAAAACTGAGGCGGGTCCCCGCGGCCGGAGGCAGACCCTCTCCCATGCCTTTTGAAGTTGCCGGGCGGAATTTTGAGGTGCTCCAGGACGGGATCTTCTACTTCACGCCCAACACCAAAGATGGAAGCCAGCTCATGTTTTACGACTTCTCCACAAAGTCGTCGCGAACCGTCTATCGTACCGCCCGGCCTGTTTACGCCGGTATGGCTGTCTCTCCCGACCGAAAACGCATTCTGTTCACCCAGACCGACCGCGAGCCCTCGCGCGACCTGATGCTGGTGGAAAACTCCCGTTAGTCCGGAGAGGGCCGATTACTGTAGAAAAGCTGGCCCTGCCGTTTTTTTACGCCAGGTACCGTTGCAGATCGTCGGTGCGGAAACAGTGGGCGAAGGCCGTGTCCCGGTGGATGCGGTTGGTGCGCACCAACTCCGCCAAAGACTGCTCCATCGTCGTCATCCCCTCCGCCCGCCCCACCGAAATCTGCGACCGGAGCTGATGATCGTCCCCTTTCCGGATCAGCGCCCGGACCGCATCGGTCGCGATCATGATTTCCGCCGCCGGCCAGCGTGAAACGCCGTCGATCCCGGGCACAAGCTGCTGCGCGATCACCGCGGCCAGCGCCAGTGAAAGCTGCTGCCGGATCTGCGGCTGATTCGCCGCCGGAAACGAGTCGAGCAGCCTGCCCACCGCCTGAATCGCATCGTTGGTGTGCAGCGTCGAGAGCACCAGGTGTCCCGTTTCGGCGGCCGTCAGCGCGGTCGCCATCGTTTCCGCATCCCGCATTTCCCCCACCAGGATCACGTCCGGCGTCTGCCGCATGATGCTGCGCAGCGTCACGGCGAAATCCGGGGTGTCGCGGCCCACTTCAATCTGCTCGATGATCGAGCTGCGGTTCGTATGCTGGTATTCGATCGGGTCTTCGATCGTCACCACGTGCGCGGCGCGGCGCGTGTTGACGATGTCGATCAGCGCAGCCAGCGTCGAGGTCTTGCCGCAGCCGGTGGGCCCCGTCACCAGCACCAGCCCCTGCCTCCGCTCGGCCAGTTTCGCGAGCGAGCCGGGCAGGTGCAGCCATTCGAGTGACGGAATCCGCGAGGGCAGCAGGCGGATACTCGCCGCCAGCGTGCCCCTCTGATGGTGCATGTTGATGCGGAAGCGCCCCAGGTTTTCCCGCATGAAACTCAGGTCCACCGACTTCCGCTTTTGCAGTTCTTCCAGTTGCCAGGGCTCCAGCAGGGGCAGAACCAGGCTGCGCACGTCCTCGGCTTCGAGCGCGCCTCCTCCCCCGGCCGTGAGATTCCCGTTGATGCGCAGCATCGCCGGCGCCCCCGCAATCAGCAGCACGTCGGATGCGGAGCGCCCCGCCGCCGCGTGCAGCAGCTGCTCGAGCGACGCGGTCGACTGCGGCAAACGGGAAGCCGGCGCTTTCTGGCTGGGAGCGGCCCGATTCAGCTCCGCTACCAGTTTCGAAAGTTCACTGTCGTACTCGCTCATTCGCCGCCCGGCCCCTTCTGCGCTACTATTCTCTCATTGAAGGTTCTGATCTTTTCCGACATCCACCAAGACTGGAAGACGCTCGAGACCCTCCTCGGCGTTGAGGCCGATTACTATGTGGCCGCCGGCGACCTCGTGAGTTGGGCCAGAGGACTCGACGACTGCGGAAAAATCCTGCAAACCCGCGCCGACCGCATGTATGTGCTCCCTGGCAACCACGAATCGGCGTCGCAGATTGCGGATTTCTGCGCCCGCTTCGGACTTCACGGCTTTCACGAGCGCCACTTCCAGGTAGGCCCCTGGAACGTAGCCGGACTTGGATACTCCAACCCGACGCCCTTCAACACGCCCGGCGAATACACTGAAATGCAGCTTGCCGAGCGGCTGGAGCGGTTTTCCGAACTCTCCCCGCTGGTGCTGATCTGCCACTGCCCGCCCTACGGAACGCCGCTCGACCGCATCCGCCAGGATTTGCACGCCGGATCCCGCGCCGTCCGCGATTTCATCGAGCGCCACCAGCCCGGCTGGTTCTTCTGCGGCCACATCCACGAAGCCCAGGGCGCCGAAACGCACATCGGCGAGACGCGCGCAATCAACGTCGGGAAAAAAGGGTATTTGTTAGAATTGGATTAATCCGCCATGACAGTAGAAGAATTGGACCGCGAATATGCCCCCCTCCGCGAACAGGCGCTAGCCGTGCGGAGGTATCTTTGACGCCCCTCAACAGAAACAGAAGCTGACCAAAATCGAGCAGTTGATCGGCGCCCCGGACTTCTGGAGCCAGCCGGAAAAAAGCCAAAAAATCATGCAGGACCGGAAGCGGTTGGAGGAGTCCATCGTCAACGACGAACGCATCCGCTCCTTGACCGACGACCTCGATACCCTCTTCGAGCTGGCCCGCGAGGGCGAAAACGTCTCCGGCGATATCGAGCGCGACATCAAGGTGTATTCCGAGCTGCTGGAGCGCCTCGAAACCGCCATGCTGCTCTCCGGCGAGAACGACGCGCGCAGCGCCATCGTCACCATTCATCCCGGAGCCGGCGGCACCGAGAGCCAGGACTGGGCCGAAATGCTGCTCCGCATGTACCTGCGATGGGCCGAGCGCCAGGGCTTCCCTACCGTGGTCACCGACCGGCAGGAGGGCGAAGGCGCGGGCATCAAATCCGTCACCTTCGAAGTCAACGGCGAGAACGCCTACGGCCTGCTGCAATCCGAGATCGGCGTGCACCGCCTGGTGCGCATCTCCCCGTTCGACGCCAACGCGCGCCGGCACACTTCCTTTGCATCCGTCTTCGTCTTCCCCCAAGTGGATGACGAGATCAAGATCGACATCCGCCTGGAGGACCTGCGCATCGACACGTTCCGCGCATCCGGCGCCGGCGGGCAGCATGTGAATATGACGGATTCGGCTGTCCGCATGACCCACTTTCCCACCGGGATCGTGGTGCAATGCCAGAACGAGCGCTCCCAGCACAAGAATCGCGACAGCGCCATGAAGCAGCTCCGCGCCCGGCTCTACGAGCACGAGATGGAGAAGAAGCGCGAGGAGACGCGCAAGACCGAGGACGCCAAGCTCGAGATCAATTTCGGCAGCCAGATCCGCAACTACGTCCTCGCGCCGTACCGCCTGGTGAAGGACCTGCGCAGCAAGCTGGCGATGGGCGACGTGGACCGCGTGCTCGAGGGCGGCCTGGACCCGCTGATCCATGCCTTCCTCGTGTGGCGCAAGACCGGCAAAGTCGCGGGCGACGATAAGGACGACGCCGTCGAGTGAGCGTCGACCACGCGGCGGCGCTGATTCGCTCCGGGCGGCTGGTCGCCTTCCCCACCGAGACCGTGTACGGCCTCGGCGCCAATGCGCTCGACGCGGCGGCGGTCGAACGGATTTTCGCCGCCAAGCAGCGGCCCCACTCGAGCCCCCTCATCGTACACGTCGATTCCATCGCCATGGCCCGCGGCCTGGCGCGCGAGTGGCCGCCCGCCGCCCAGGCGCTCGCCGAACGCTTCTGGCCCGGACCCCTGACTTTGGTCGTGCCCAAGCAGCCCGCAATCCCCGATGTAGTCACCGCCGGGCTGCCGACCGTGGGCTTGCGCATGCCCGCGCACCCGCTGGCGCTGGCGCTCATCCACGCGGCTGGAGTGCCCGTCGCCGCCCCCAGCGCCAACCGCTTCACCGAGCTTTCCCCTACCGCCGCCGGCCACGTGCCCGCCTCCCTCGCCGACTACGTGCTCGACGGCGGACCCGCGCAGGTAGGCATCGAATCCACCGTGCTCTCGCTCGCCGGAACGCCGCTGCTGCTCCGTCCCGGCGTGATTCCCCTGCCCGAAATCGAAGCCATCGTCGGGCCCGTCGGGATCGCGGCCGACGTCGCCGCAGGACCGCACGCGTCGCCCGGAATGCACGCGCGCCACTACCGTCCGCGCACGCGCCTGATCCTCGGACAGCCTCCGGATTCCGGCAACGGCGCCCGGCTGCGCATCGGCCGCGAAATGCCGCCCGACCCGCGCGCCTACGCCGCAGCGCTTTACCGGACGCTGCACCGCCTCGACGCCCAGGGCCTGGACTGGATCGCCGTCGAGCCTCCCCCGGATACGCCCGAATGGGCCGGCGTGCGCGACCGCCTGCGCCGCGCCGCCTCCGCCTGATCAGCCGAATGCATGCCCCGGAAAACGGTGAGGTGCTGCATCGATCCGGCGTATGATAGTCCTTACCTGGCCAAAAAGATCGTCTGCGGCCATGCTTGCGTGACGCGTCGAAATGGCCGCCAAACTGGATCCCGATTTCCGCAAGCTGTGGACCGGCCAGGCGATCTCGCAATTCGGATCCAACATCACCGGCGTCGGCCTGCCCCTCACTGCCGTCCTCGTCCTCAACGCGTCGCCTCTTCAGATGGGATTCCTTTCCGGAGCGGGTGCGGCCGCCGTACTGATATTTGGCCTCTTCGCCGGAGCCTGGGTGGACCGTCTGCGTCGCCGGCCAATCCTGATTGCCGCCGATCTGGGGCGTGCCGTGGTGCTCGGCATCATCCCCCTGGCAGCGATGCTGCACCGGCTGACCATCGGACACCTTTACCTGGTCGCGGTGGCCAGCGGCATCCTGACCGTCCTGTTCGACGTGGCCTACCAGGCGTACCTGCCCTCGCTTATCGCGCGCGACAACATCCTCACCGGCAACAGCCGGCTGGCTTTGACCGAGTCGATTGCGCAGATCGCCGGTCCCGGCATCGCCGGCATCCTGGTGCAGTTGATCACGGCGCCCATGGCCATGCTGTTCGACGCTGTGTCGTTCGTCTGTTCTGCCATCTCCGTGTGGCTTATCCGCAAACCGGAACCGGTGCCCACGCGCACCCTGGAAGCTCATATCGGCCGGGAGATCGCGGAGGGTCTGCGCGCGTCGTGGCGCGATCCGGTGCTCCGCGCACTGGCCGGTCGCACTGCCACCAGTGCGTTCTTCTTGGGCTTCGGGAGTAGTCTGTACTTTCTATTCGCAGATGAAATCGTGGGTGGATTCAGGGTCGGGCAGCTTGCCAAGTGAGTGATAGAGGGCCAGTTCGAGCACGCGATAGGTGCGAAAGCCGTAGGATTTTCTCATGGTGACTTTGGCCTTGTTGTTAAGGCCCTCGACGACGCCGCTGGAGAGCAGCTTTTGAGCGCGGAAATAATTGAGGATGAGTTCACGATGCGCCCGTAGGGAGCGGGCGATTTTCTTCATGGGTTCGATGCGTGATCGCATGGTTTGGCGGCACCACTCGTCGAGGAACTTGCCGGCCCAAGCTGGTGAATTATAGTCCCAGAGTTGCTGGAAGGCTTCCTTGAGAAGGTAGGCGCGGACAGTCTTGAGGTTGTAGCGGAGCAGATCGCGGAGCCGGAATTGCTGTTCGTCTTTGAGATTCTCACTGCGTTTTAGCAGCAACCAGCGGGATTTCTTGAGGACGGGATCGCGGCCCTCCGTTTCATGCGGCCGGTTTCCTCGGCGCGGACTTTGTCGAGCGCCTTGTTCATATTGGAGACGATATGGAAGCGGTCGAGGATATGCAGAGCCTCCGAACATCTTTCGCGGATGAGCTTCAGGTATGGCTCCCACATGTCGGAGCAGACGAAGCAGATCTTGGAAATGACCTCCTGGCCCATGGCGGTAAAGAACCCCTGGAAGGACTCGATGGTCCGTTCCTTGCCCACCCAGAGCAGACGGGTGACGCCGATATCGATCTGGTAGACCAGCGTTAGATACTTGTGGCCTCTGGCGTATTGGATTTCATCGACGCCGATGGCGTCGATCTGACCGAGCGTGCGGTGCTCCAATCCCCAGGCGACGACATGTTCGACCGCATCGAACACCTTGTCCCAGGAAGTGCGAAATCTTGAACGGCCTTTACAAGCTGGCACACCTCCTCAACTCCGATCACCCGTAGCCCCGTCAAGCGGGATAGTGCAGTTCGACACTGGAGACTGCTCGACCAGTTCCTTGAGCGCTGGACAGCCGGGGTCGAGAACAATTGCAGCTTACATTGCGCCACCTCTCGAAGCCCTTTGCCGAGACCGCTCTTCACTGATTCGGCGGGATGCAGAATGCCACGCCGTCATGTGACCATGAGCTAAACAAAGTGATCGTCAGATTCGACCCTGCACTCAGACCGGCATTGGGTCCGCATTGAGCCAGCGGTGGAAAGATTGAAGGATAGCTGCACATGGACTTGATACAACCCAACCTGCCCTGGCGTCAAATAGGCAGGAGCGACGGCTTGGGGCGTTTGGTAAAGGGGCGAAGGGGCCGCATTCGGACTGAAATCGAATCGGACGAAGGCACCGGTTCGGCCCTCGTGCGCCATGATCGGTGCCGGGGCGGGCGTCACATCACCCGTCTTGATGGAGGGACTTGTATTGCCCAATCCCCAGGCGTAAATGATGATCACTTCACCGGGCTTGGGCGGCGATCCACTGGAAACCAATGTTCCGTCCGCATGAGTCACAATCGCACCGACGAAGTAGCCGTTGACATCATCGGCTCCACCTACAATGTGGATCTTATCGCCGCCAACGGTCAATGAATGCGGCCTGCTGTCAACGCCATTCTCAGTGATCACCATGTCCGTCATGAAGTTGTTGCCGGAAGGCCAACCCACTTCAAAGGGGATCTGCACGGTCAGGATCGTCAATAGGCAACCAGGATCAGGGTCATCGCACAAGTTCCGTTGTTCGATTGAGACGAAAGGGGCTTTGAATTGGCCCTGTAGCACATATGGATCGTGAAGGAACTGCCGGGAATACGAGCGAACGGTGACGGAGATTCCTGCAAGACTCGTGGGCAAGGGCACCGATGCTGCCTTTACCAGACGACGGAATCCGTCCACTGGCGGCTGTAAAACAGTTCTCAGACCGGTAACGTGTAGCCGAGCGATTTGACCGGGTGCTACTGACGAGCTTGGAAGCGTATAGGCCGCACTGATCACGGTGGGGCCGGTTTGGGCGTGGGCCGACGCCAACAGTAGCGACACGATCAAAAATGTCGCTGTTCTATTCATGGCTCCAGCGTAGCGGAATGCAGAACCGGGGGAAAGCCCAACTCATCTGGGAATGGAACGAAGCCGCCCACCGCTGCGGCAGACACCCCGTCAATTGCGCTCTCAGCCTCGCCCTCGATGACGGTCAGGTGGCTCACAAGCTGCCGCCATCACGCCCGCCGCCGTGAGAATCGTCGTCCCTCCGTGCCTATTGCGTCCTGCCAGCTTCACCCAGACCTTCGGTGGCGTTCCGGGGTGGACTCGGCGGCGGTGTTCCGGCTCCTGCTATGGCCTCAGCTTCACCGGCCATCGCTTCTGTTCCAGCGCGTCGTTGACCGCCTTCAGATCAAATTCTTCCGCAAAGAACTTTCCGCCACCCCAACGCCGGAAGTGCTCGGATTCCTCATGACCCGGCTCGAAGATGACGGCCAGGAACTCCTCATACCCAGACGGCCCTCCGACATCTTCAGGTGGGCAGCGCCGCTCACCGCCAAGACAGACCGGCTGCGGCGACTCGACATCGGAGGGCAGGATCTTCTCCAGGTAGACCGTGTGCCGCCACTTGTCCCCCAGGTCGTACAGGTAGCTGAGCGAATCGCCTTCAGCACGGAGAACCCTGCCGACAGTCACCCGGCTCTCATCAAGGAGTCCGATGTCGTAGTCGTCCGTCTCCTGCACGCCCCAAATCTTGCCGTCTTTCTCGAATTGATGTACGTGGCTGTCCGTCCAACCCATCACCATCTGAAGAGCATCGTGCAAATGGCAAAGCCGCATGTTGCTTGGCACCTGGAGCCGACGCCATATCGGGGGATCAATGCCAAGCAAGGTGATCTTCAATTGGTAGAGCGGCGCTGTGGTCGTGGTGGGCATACACCCAGAACCCCCGCAGGGTCACCGAAAAGACAGCCGTGGCCTCCCCGGATACGCCCGAATGGGCCGGCGTGCGCGACCGCCTGAGCCGCGCAGCCTCGCGTTAGTCTCTACTTCGCCAGCAATTCGTCCAGCAGCCGCGAATCCCACTCGAGCGGATACTGAATGTCCAGCATCTTCGCCAGCGTCGGCGCGATATCTTCCGGCCCCGCGGGAGCTTCGTACCGGCCTTTGGGAATGTTCGGCCCCATGAAGATCACGGGCACGTGCCGGTCGTCGTCATACACACTGCCGTGCCCGCCCCCCGCGGCGCTCGAGGAAAGATACACGTACTGCTTGAGCAGCGCCGTGAGATGCGGCGCGCGCGGAGCGAAAAAGGAATTCTTGAACAGATCGACGTACGGATCGCAGCCGCGCGGCGCCAGCGTCAGGTCGGCCTGAGTGTAGACGCGATCCACCAGCCCCGTCGTCATCAGCGCATCGATCACCGCGCCCTCCACATCGTTGCGAACGAGGCCGGCTTTGTCGATGGCCTCCAGGTCGAAATAGACGTCCGGCGCCGAAATGTTGGCGATCAGGTTGCCGGCGTTTGGATACCGGTCCGCCAGGATGTTCCGGATGACATCGGTGATGATGCCCGAGCTGTAGCGCTGCGCCGGCTTGTCGTGCGCCTTCAAATACTCGACCGTCGGCGTAGCTCCGTGGTCGGCGGCCAGCACCACCAGCAGATTCGCCGCGCCCACCCTCTGCTCCGCCGCGCCGAGCAGTTTTCCGAGAGTCAAGTCGAGCCGCAGGTATTCGTCCATCTGTTCCTGGCTGTGCGTTCCATAGTAGTGCCCGATCGCGTCGGAAGCAGAGAAGCTGACGGCCAGAAGATCCGGGCTGCTGCCTGCGCCCAACCGGTAGGCGCTCATCGCTTCGGTGGCAAGCGCCAGCAGAATCTCGTCGGAATAGGGCGTTCTCGTGACCGCGGTGTAGTACGCCGGTTGCGGCGGCTTGTTGCGGAACGCGTGCGGAAAAACGATGTCCTTGAGATCGGCTTCGCCCGCCTGATCGTCCTTGCCCGCCAATTTCTCGTAAAGCGCAGCATCCGGCAGCAGGCGCGTCCACGGCTTTGTCAGCGGCTGATCGGCAAGTTTCCGCTTATTGAATTCGGTCAGCCATTCCGGCGCCTCTTTTGTGTAATAGCTGCTCGTGATGAAGCAGCCGCAGCCGGCCTCGAACCAGAAAGCCCCATCCGCCCGCCGTCCGGACATCAGAATGGCGGCGCGGTCTTTCATAGAGACGCCTACTACCTTCGAACCCGGCCATTTCTGCTTGATCCTGTCGCCCAGCATGTACCCCACGAAATTCACCGGCGATGCCGACCGCCCCGGGCCGCCCACCGTCGTTTGCACCGGATCGTCAACCACGTTCACTGTTTTCTTTTGAACCGGATCCCACCAGTCGTTAGCCACGATTCCCGAGCTGCTGGCGTGGCGTCCCGACAGAATCACGGAGTGGCCGGGCCCTGTTTCCGTGGCCGCATGCCGGTACCGCGCGTTCGTGAATACCGCGCCCCGGTCGAGAAGCGTCTTGAATCCGCCTTTGTACAGCGATTCGAACCGTGTCAGATAGTCGAAACGCATCTGGTCCACGGAAATTACAAGGATGAGCTTCGGATCGGCGGCCGAAGCCAGGCTGGCAAACAGGCAGCCGGCAAGAAGGAACCCGAGGGTTTTGCGCATCGAGAGCTACTCCGAACCTGAAACCGGTCGGACGTTCAGACCCTCAGATTATCACGTATCGGATGTGCGTCTCCGAAATCGATCACGCGGCGGACATCGAGCGGCGCGGTTCGAAGGTGTAGCCAAAGCCCCGCACCGAGTGGATCAGAGTGGGCGCAGCGGGGTCTTTCTCCACCTTCTGGCGGAGCCGCAGGACATACACGTCTACGGCCCGGTCGGTGATAGCGCGGTCCTGCCCCCACACCGCGTTCAGCAACTGTTCCCGGCTGAAGACTACGCCCGGGCGGCTCATCAGAAATTCGAGAAGCCGGAATTCGGTCGCCGTGAGGGCTAGCGGCGAGCCGTCGAGGCGCACCTGCCGGCTGCTGGCATCGAGTTCGACTCCGCCCGCCTGGAGCATCCTTCCCGGTGCCGGCTGCTGCCGGAACTGAAGCTTGATGCGGGCGATCAGTTCGCGCACGAAAAAGGGCTTCACCACGTAGTCGTTGGCCCCGAGTTCGAGTCCCACGATGCGATCGGTTTCCGACGCGCGCGCCGTAAGAAAGATGACCGGTATGTGTGCCAGCTCCGGCTCGTGCCGGATCCCCTTGCAAATGTCCAGCCCGTCCGAATCCGGGAGCATGATATCCAGCAGGATCAGGTCGGGACGTACCTGCCGGCACAACTCCAGCGCCCCTTTTCCGGTCTGCAGCCCGCTGAGCGAAAACCCTTCCTTTTCCAGGTTGTACCTGAGCAGCGCAAACAGGTCGGCGTCGTCTTCGATCAGCAGAATCCTTTTCATGGCTATGAGAAGCAACTTAGCAGGGACTGTGTTAAGAGCGGGTTACGACGGCGTGAATTCGGAGTTAAGCTGTTCCGCCATTTCCGCCGAACTGCCTTCCGGAAGCGTGAACCAGAAGGTTGATCCCACATTGGCCCGGCTCTCCACCCGAATCGTGCCGCGGTGCGCCCCCACCAGGTGCTTCACGATCGAGAGCCCCAGGCCCGTCCCCCCCATCTCCCGCGACCGCGCCTTGTCCACGCGGTAAAAGCGTTCGAAAAGGCGAGGCAGGTCTTCTTCCGGAATTCCGACGCCGGTGTCCCGCACGAAAATCTGCACCATTTCCTCCCCCGGCAGCGCGCCCACCGTGATCACCCCGCCCGTCGGCGTGTACTTGATCGCATTGTCGAGCAGGTTAGTCAGAATCTGCGAAACGGCCTCCCGGTCGCAGAGCACAATCGTATCGTGCGCGGCCAGGTCCGCTTCCAGCCGGACCGCACGCTTTTCCGCGATCGGCCTCATGATTTCGATCGCTTCCTCGATCACGTGGTTGATGGCGTGTACTTCGAACTCGAACTTCCGCCGCTTCTGCTCGATCCGCGAGAGCGTCAACAGGTCTTCGGTCAGCCGCGCCAGCCTCTCGGCGTTGTGCCGGATGATTCCGAGAAAACGCATGTTGTGCGCCGGATCGTGCAAAGCGCCGTCGAGCAGCGTTTCCGTATATCCCTGGATGGAGGCCAGCGGCGTGCGCAATTCGTGCGACACATTGATGACGAACTCCTTACGAAAGCGTTCCACCTTTTCGAGTTCCGCATGCTCGCGTTCGAGCTGCTCCACCGTGTTCTGCAGGTTCTCGGCCGTTTCGTTCAGAGTGATCATGAGCTGGCCGAATTCGCCCGAATCCGGACCGGGCAGCCGCGCCCGAAAATTCCCGCGCGCCAGTTCCGCCGCATGCGACGTGATCTGGGAGAAGCGGCGCGATATGAACCTGGCAAGCAGGCCGGCCAGCAGGATCGCCGGTAGAAAAGCGGTGGCCGTGCTGGCCAGGATGCGCGCGCGGATCTCCCGCACCTGCGAATCGATCTCGGAAATGGGCATGGCCACGCGAATAGCCCCGCCCTGCACCGGCACCGCCACGTAAAGGAAGCGTACTCCGACCGTCGCGCTCAGCCGGATATTCGACCCGGCCTTCCCCGCAAAAGCCGCTATGAACTCCGGCCGCGTGCGGTGATTCTCCATGTGCATGGGGTCGGCGTCCGAATCGGCAACCACCGACCCGTCCGTGCGGATCACCGTGAGCCGCCCCCCCGACGCCCGCGCCATCCGATGGAACTCGGCGTCGTCGATTTCTCTGTCCGGCGGCAGAACCCTGGCCAGCATGTGGGCCTTGTCCGCAAGCTGCCCCCGCAGGTTCTCGATGTAGCTGGCCTCCATCACCTGGCTGGCAAAATAGTCCACCGCGAGTGCGGCGAGCAGCAGAGATGCCCACCACCCCGGCGATCAGTTTGAGAAAAATTCGGGCGGTCAAGCGGCTTCCTCGAATCGATAGCCGAACCCGCGGACCGTGGTCAGGTGGCGCGGATTGTCGGGCTGTTCCTCGATCTGCTCGCGCAGCCGCCGCACGTGTACGTCCACCGTCCGCGGCGTGACGAAGTTCTGCCGCCCCCACACCGCTTCCAGCAGTTGATCGCGGCTGTAGGCGTGGCCCGGATGCATCAGGAAAAACTCCAGCAGGTTGAATTCGGTGGAGGTCAGCTCGAGTTCCTTACCCCGCAGCAGCACCCGCCGCCCGGTGCGGTCCAGGCGAAACGGTCCGATGTCCTGGCTCCCCGGCCCGGCATCCAGTTCCTCGCGGCGAAGGTGGGCCTTCACCCGCGCCACCAGTTCCCGCGGGCTGAAAGGCTTCGTCATGTAATCGTCGCCGCCGATCTCCAGGCCCAGAACGCGGTCCACTTCGTCCGACCGCGCCGTGAGAAAGACCACCGGCGTCCGCCCCAGCGATGCCGATTGCCGGATGTGCCGGCACAGCTCGAAGCCGTCCACCTCGGGCAGCATGATATCCAGCAGGATCAGGTCCGGCCGGAACTGCTCCAGCCCTTTTAAGGTGTCGTGGGACCCGCTCAGTATCTGGGACTGGTAGCCGTGCCTCGACAAATTGTATTCGATGAGCGCGGCAAGCTCCGCTTCATCCTCCACGATGGCGATGCGCTTGGGCATGAGATGGCTTCATTCCATTCTAAGTGAACGCGCCTGATAGGGTGGTTGCCTTAGTTCTACCCGAGTATTCGCACCATGCGCAACTCGCGCGCGCGCCGCAACTCCAATCCGTGGCCGGCTGCTTCGCGGACGTCGCCCGCTCCGGCGCTCCCCTCGACGTGCTGATCATCCGTCGAAGAAGTGCCGTGCGCCAGGACCGCCCCTCAATCCTCGCCCTTCATCTCCACAAACCGGCCCGAGAGCGTGACCGAATCGCAGGAGCCGGCCTCCGCCTCAGACGCCGTATCCAGCCACCTGCGAGAGCCGGAAGTTACATTGGGTTTCTTGGCGAGCTTGGCGGACTTTGCGAGAAACGTTTTTCAACCGAGATCTCACGCCCGCCAACCGCGAGCGTGAGCCGAGCGCCAGGACCGCCCGGAAAGCAGCTATTCCACCCGCCAGTAACCGGCCCGCGTCCGCACCTCGAGTCCGGCCTGCCCGCGTACCCCGGCGCGCAGCGTGTGATACCCCGCCGCCGCCTCTTGCTTCGGTTGGAACGTGACGACGTACTGGCGGTGCACCTCTTCGCCCACCGCCTGAATCGCGCTCTCGAGCCCGCTCCGTTTCAGGAAGTTAAAGGTGCGGCCGCCGGTGGTGCGCGTGAACAGTGCCGCCAGATCCACCTGGCTGCGGTTTTTGAGTTCGGTGAAAATGCTCAACAGGCTGCCCGGCGCCATCTCCGGCGGCAGCGGCTCCTGCTCCTCCGGCAGCGGATACTTGATGCTTCCCTGCCCCCGGTCCGGGTTGGCCTTCTGCTCGTCCGTCATGGTGTCCCACACCGTCCGCGGCCGGGCGGTGAACGGCGCGAGGAACGCGGAGTACGTCAGCCAGTAGACGATTACGTTCTGCCGCTGCGCATCCCGCAGCAGGTCCGCGAGCGATGCCGCACTCGACCGGTCCCGCCGCTCGGCAGCTACCAGAATCACTTTCCGGCGCGACCATCCCCGCGCGAAAACCAGGTCGAGCGCTACCCGCAAACCGTCCAGCAGCGCCGCGCCGTTGCCCTGCACCCGCAGGTTCCGCAGCCCCCGCGACAACGCCCTCGAATCCGCCGTGAAGTCCTGCACCAGCTTCGGCCGGTCGCTGAAGGAAACCACCGCCGTCTCGCCGGCATCGCCCGATAGCAGGTCGGTGAACAACACGCCGCTGCCCGCGAATTTCGCCAGGTTGGCCGCCGAGTTGGAACTCGCCTGGATCAGAACCACCAGCGAAATCGGGTTCACCGCCTCATCCACTCGTATCGGCTGCGGCACATTGTTGTCGTACAGCACCAGTTCCTTTTCCGTCAGCCCGTCGATGAAACGGCCCTTCGCGTCGGTGACGGTAACCGGCGCAACCACCAGCGGGACAGTGCTTCGGAACTGGGCAGTCGCGAGTGGAAGTGCCAGCAGGATCAGGGGCAGCGGGCGCACGATACTGCGCCTGCACGCGGGAAGCCACGGTTTGCGCCCAATTATGGCAAATTGTCGGACGCGGCGCCCATCTCGCCCTCGGCCTTCAAAACCGACTTCAGGGCTGTCACCCATGGGCGCAGGTCCGACCCGGCAGGAGGCTTGCGCAGCGCAATATTCGCCCCCAGATATTTGGCCACCTCCAGAAAAGTGTCGCCGTAAATGCCAGTCGTGGCCATGATGCCGATCAGATTCTTGCGCCGCGTCAGCGCGCCGATCACCTCGAAACCATTGACGCCAGGGAGATTCAAATCGACGATCACCGCATCGATCGACTCGTGCTCCCTGTCCAGCCGGTGCAAGGCTTCCGCCCCGTCGCCCGCCGCCAGCACCACAAACCCATCCTCCCGCAGCGCGCCGGCGAGGTTTGCCACAAATTCGGGATCATCGTCCACGATGAGAACCGTCTTGCCCATTTTGGCTGAGTGTATCACCCTCTACCCCACCCCGGCTAATTGCGGGCGACGTCGATGTAATACAGGTCGGTGGCGGCGTCGAAACTGCCCTTGTCGGCCTCCGTCTTCAGGGTCTGCCACTCCGGGGTCGGCCGGACAACCTGCCACCGCCCCGGCGCGCCCACCCGCACCGGCATCGCGAAAGCGGGCTCGTCCGCCTTCCAGCGGTAGGCCACCGTGCCCGGTTCGCGGAACTCGAGTTCCAGCGTCGGCAGGCCCGCGTGCCGCAGGTACTGGTCGAAGACCGGAGTCAGATTCATCCCGGTCTCCCGGTTGAAATAGGCGACAACGTCCTCGGTCATGATGTTGCTGTACTTGAACCGGTCGTAAAAACCGCGCAGCAGCCGCCACCACCGCCGGTCGTCATCCACCACGCTCCGCAAGGTATTCAAAAACAGCGCGCCCTTGAAATACTGGTCCTGCGGAGGCGTGGCCTGAACCCCCCGCGTCGCGATCACCGGCTGCTGGTTGCGGACTTTCGATTTGTAAGCGTTCACGTAGCGGAGCGCATCTTCGCGGCCCCAGCGGTACTCCACGTACAGCGCTTCCAGATATGTGGTCCAGCCTTCGTGAATCCACATGTCCGATACGTCCGCCGCCGTGATGCTGTTGCCGAACCACTCGTGCCCGCTTTCGTGAATGATGATGAAATCGAATCGCGTGCTGATGCCGACCCCCGTCCAATCCCGTTCCAGGTAGCCGTTCATGAAGTGGTTTCCATAGGTGACGGCGCTCTGGTGCTCCATCCCCGAATACGGCGCCTCGATCAGCTTGTAGCCGTCCTTCACAAACGGATACTCGCCAAAATAGTGCTGAAAGGCCTCGATCATTCCGCGCGCCTGCGCAAACTGTTTCTTCGCCTTCTCCAGGTCCTCGGGCAGCGCGTAAAAATCCAGCGCCAGCGCGCCCATCTTGTCGGAAAAATGTTCGTACTGCCCGATATTCAGCGACACGCTGTAGTTGTTGATCGGATATTGCACCTCCCAATCCCAGCGCGTGTATCCGTCGCCCAGGCTCGTCTTGCCCAGAAACTTGCCGTTCGACACGTCCACCAGCGAGTCCGGTATGGCCACGCCGATGCGCATGTTCTCGACCTCGTCCCGCCACTGGTCTTTGTTCGGCCACCACACGCTGGCGCCGATGTCCTCGCACGCCGTGTTGATCCAGTGCCGCCCGGCCGGATCCCTCCGGAACGCGATCCCGCCGAACCGCGCCGCCTGCACCGGATTGCCGGAATAGTGGAAATCGATGGAGTACACCCGCCCCGCGCGGAGCGGCTCGGGAAAGTCGATAAATACCGCCGCGCCGTCCCTCTCGTAGGTAAGCGCAACATCCCCCAGCAGAATCTTGTCTACCTGCAGCGCCGGGTGCAGATCGAGCTGAATCCGGCTTCCATCCTGCAGCATTCGGAAGCGCACCGTGTTGCTGCCCGAAATGAATTTCCGGTCCGGGTCCACACGCACCGAGAGGTTGTAGCTGAGCAGGTCGTTATTCGCGCGGTACGGCCCGTACTGGCCCCGCAGATTGTCGGCGCGCGACGGCTGGCCCGCGGTCTGGGCGCCCGATGCAACGGCAACCAGCAGGAAAATAGCGATGCGGCGCATGAATGTGGACTCCATTTTCCCATGCCCGGAATGGGAGGTCCCAGCCCTTATTTCGAATCGAGAATGAAGGTGGGCACGATGCCCGCCGCCGACGAAAATCCCGACTTGCCGGTGGATAGCCAGGTGCTGCAGCCCTGCACTTTTCCGAGATAGGCATGAGGGTGCAAGTCCACCTGCATCTCGCGGAATTCCAGGTGCCCGAAGGTCATCATCGGGAATACCGAGCGCACCGGTTCCACCCGCTCCTGCACCACGTAGGGCGACCGCATGGCCTGCTTCAGCGCCCGTTCCCATTCCGGCTGGTCCATTTCCCATCCGAGATACGTGTGCAGATCGCTGTAGTCGTCGTTCGGTTTCAGCGCCAGCCGTTCGCGATTCTGCGAAATGAATTCCGGCAAGTCGATGTTCTGCTCGCCGTACGCCGTTTTCGTGGCCGCCACCAGGCGCGTCCACGGCACGTGCTCCCGGATCGCCTTGCGCTCGGCTGCCGGAAACTTCGCCGTCACCGATTCGTCCGTCAACAGTCCGAACATGGCCTTCTTGTGCGCCAGTTCGGAACGGAAACTGTTCACCACGCAAACCGAGCGGTCGCGGTACGCCTGCACCAGCGGATGCGCCAGGTCGAACCGGATCAGAAATTCCTGAACCCCCAGCCGCCGGTACACCAGATTAATTTCGAAATTGCCTCGCCGCAAAACGCCGTTTCGATACTCGAGTTGCTCCGGCGAGACGATTTCCACCGCATACCCTTCCTCCCGGAAATAGTCGCGGAACAACTCGAACTCGCTCTGCCCGCCCTGATACGGCTGGCGAAATTCCACGATCGCGATGTTCGGCTTCCTGCCGCCGCCAAACTGCTTGTACGATTTCAGCAGCGCCTGCAGCAGATGCTTCCGGCTCCCGATCTTCGCCAGCGCATGTTTCTTGCGCAGTTCCTTCATCGGCGGAATGTCGTAGAACAAATCGGAGAGCGCGTCCGCGTAACCGCCGCCAGTCGGAGAATCCGCGTTGTACTGAACGAAATGCAGGCTGCCGTTGCAGAGATGCGAATCCAGCCGTGCCGCCACTTCGAGCGCCTGGTAGCCAGGATCGATCGCCGCCAGCATCTTCTCGGCCGGAAGCAATTCCAGGCGCGCCAGCAGCGCTGGACTCACCAGCACCATCTGCTCCATCCGGTCGATAGCCGAGATGAGCGACTCGCCCGTTTTCACCAGGGAATCGAATTGCCGGCGGGAAATGAAGTTGGGCCGCAAAAACGGGCAGATCACTCTGCCGCCCGACGAAAGCTTCGCGGCTTCCATCCGTTCGTGAAGCGCCTCGGCCCACGCCAGATCACGAAACGGACCACTTTCCAGGGACTTGTTATATTTGGCGACTGCGTCGTCCAACTGCGACATTTGCGAGCTTGTCAACCTGTTCTATAATCGAGTATCCCACAGAAGTGCGCAAAACGATAGGCCGCGCGCCGCAAATTCCCCGCTAAAATTCTGAAAATTAGGGGCTTATCTCCTCCTTAACCCCGTTTCGAGTTTTCCGCGCCCGGCCCTCAAACCGCCCTTCCGGCCGTACGAAAGCGGACGACTCCCGCGAAATGGCCCGGCATTTGCCAAGAGAACAGAGGGGGGATACATGGATATCGGCTCGTTGCTCAGAAGGGCCCTCGTCATCGCCGGCATGGCTCTGCTGATAGTCGTGGGCTTCATCGGCTGGGTAGGCAGCAGCTCGTCGTCGCTCAACAACCAATCTTATGCGGCCACCGCAGCGAACCCGGACGGAACCGCCACCCTGAACCTGCCGCCGAGCCGCGCTGAACCTGCCAACGCTACCGAGCCGCGCACGTCAGTAAGCGACGCTTTGACGCCCGCCGAGCCGCGCTGAACCCACCGAGCCGCGCACGTCGGTAAGCGACGCTTTGACGCCCGGCGCGCCCCCCCTTACTTCTTCTTCGTTTCCTGCGCCAAACGCACGCGCGCGTCGTCCAGTTTCTTCGTTACCTTCGCCACTTCGTCGCCATCCGTCTGGCTGGCCGGCTGCTTGCGGTATTCGGCCAGCGACGCCTGCCACTGCGAGATCGCGTCTTTGGTCTTTCCCTGCTTCGCGTAGACGTCCCCAAGATGGTCGTGAACCGCCGGATCCTGTCCCATGTGATCCAGCGCGCGCAACAGCAGGTTCTCGGCTTCGTCCAGCTTTCCCTGCCGGAAGTACACCCAGCCCAGGCTGTCCAGATACGCGCCGTTATCCGGCTCCTGGTCCACCGCCTTCTTGATCATCTGGTACGCTTCGTCCAGACGCACGTTCCGGTCGGCCAGCATGTAGCCAAGGTAATTCAGCGCGCCTGCGTTGTCCCCGTCCACGTCCAGCACTTTGCGGAATTCCGCTTCCGAGGCGTCGAAGTTCTTCATCCGTTCGTACATGGCGCCGCGCATAAAGTACACCGTCGCGCGTTCCTCGCCCGTTTTGGAGAGTTTCTCCGCCTGGTCGAGCGCGTTGCCCATGTCGGAAAACCGCTTGGCCCGCTCGAAAATCTGCGCAAGCGAAATATACACCTCGCGATCGTTGTCGCCCTTCAATAAGCCGCGCAGTTCGGCCGCCGCTTCGTCAGCCTTGCCCTGGTCGCCCAGTACCGTGGCCCGTTCCATCTTGAACATGCGCTCGCTGGGGTACTTCTTCAGGGCGGCGTCCACCTCCCGCATGGCGGCAGCGTAGTCCTTCGCCTGCCGGTACGTGTCGATCACTTGCAGCGTGCCGCGCGATGCCGAATCTCCGCCCACCGCCGCCATCTGCTGAAACGCCTCCACGGCCTGCGGGTATTTCTCCGCGTTGCGCAGCAGGATGCCATACTCCTCGAGCAGCATGGAGCGAACCCGGCCGTCGCGCGCCCCCGTCTCGTCCACCATGGCCTTCAGGGTGGCGATGGCCTCGTCGCTCTTGCCCTCCGCTTCGAGCAGCTTCACTTCCTGGTAGCGGATCTCCAGATCGCGCGGGCTGATCGCCTTCGCCTTGTCCAGCGCCTCCCGGGCTTTCGCAAAATCCCGCTTGGCCATGTAAACCTGCGCCAGGCTGAGCGCATATTCCCGACTGCGCGGCTCCTCGGTGGCCAGTTGCTGGAACAGCTTCTGCGCTCCCTCCAGATCCCCCGAGTACATCAGGTCGCGCGCCAGCGCGGCGGCAATCCGCCCGTTATCCGGAGCGATGTCGTACGCCTTCTTGAGCACCTCGGCGGCGTTCTTGTAATCCTTGAGCTGCTCGTACTGCTCGGCCAGAAACGCCAGCAGCCGCTCGTTCGGCGACTTGTCCGCCACCGACTTCAGCTTCTCGATCGCCTTCTGGTTGTCGCCAAGTTGCGCGTACATCTGCGCCAAACCGGTCAATGCATCTTCGTCGTCCGGATCCGCCTTGAGCGCCGCATCGTAGGCCTTCTCGGCGTCCGCGGTGCGGTTGGCCACGCTGTACAGCCGGCCCAACATCACCCAGCTTTCCGAGTCCTTCGGGTCTTTGGCGGTGATCTTCTCGTACTCGTCGGTCGCCTTCTTCAGGTACTCTTCCGGAACCTTTCCGGCCTGCGTGTCGCTCAGCATCCGGAAATAAATGCGCCCCAGCATGCGCCGCGCGGCCAGGTTATCGGGATTCTGCTGCAACAGTTCCTCGGCCTGCGCCACCGCGTCGCGAAGCCGGCCCGTCTGCATGTAAATATCGGTCAGTTCCTCCAGCACGATGCTGGCGTTCGGATCGAGTTTCAGCGCTTCTTTGTAGTGCTGAATCGCCTTGGCGACGTAATCGTTCTGGTTCCCCTCGGCCGACGCCAGCCCCGCGTACAGCCGGCCCATGGCAAAGTTATAGTATGCGCCGGTCTTGTCGTCCGGTGCGTTCGCTGTCGCTGCCGGGGTTTGCGTCTGCGCAAATGCGGTGCACCCCAGGGGGACAATGAAAAGAAGCGCCTTGGCAAAGCGAATCATGGAATGTGTACTCTCTGTTCCGCGCCGCAAGACCCGTTGGCGGCGCCGGAAGTCATTTTTAATTGTATAACGGGCTCTCCCTGCAAGGACTTGAAACCGTTTGACCACTGATAGCACCACTACCGGACAGGGCTCTCCTCCCCTGGATGCGCCGGAATCCCCTTTGGTTGCGATACTTGGACCAACCGGCTCGGGAAAAAGCGAGCTTGCCATCGCGATCGCTGAAAAATTCAACGGCAGAAGTGCTAAATTGCGACTCCCTACAGGTTTACCGCCATTTCGACATCGGAACCGCCAAACTGCCTCTCCCGCAACGCGAAGGTATTCCCCATCACCTCATCGACATCGTTAACCCCGACGAACTGTTCACCGCCGGCGAATTCGCCCGCCGCGGCCGCCAGGCCATCGCCGAGATCGCCCGCCGCGGCAAACTGCCGGTCGTCGCCGGCGGTACCGGATTCTATTTCCGCGCCCTCGTGGACGGCCTCTTCGAAGGCCCCTCGCGCGACCAGTCCCTGCGCGACCGCCTGGCGCAACGCGAAACCCGCCGCCCCGGATCCCTGCACCGCCTCCTCACCCGCTTCGACCGCGCCGCCGCCGCCAACATCCACCCCCGCGATGTGCCCAAGGTCACCCGCGCCCTCGAAGTCTGTCTGCTCACGCGCGCCCGCGTTTCCGATCTCTTCCGCGGCGGCCGCGACGCCCTGCGCGGCTTCCGTACCCTCAAACTCGGGCTCGGGCCCGATCGGGACCTGCTCTATCCCCGCCTCGACAGCCGCTGCGCCGCCATGTTCGAAGCCGGCCTCGTGGACGAAGTGCGGCACATCCTCGCCCTCGGCTACCCGCCCACCGTCAAGCCGCTCGAATCCCACGGCTACAAGCAGGCCCTGCAAATGGTTCGCGGCGAGTTAGGTCCGCGCGACGCTATTTTCTACGCGCAACGAAACACGCGTAACTACGCCAAGCGCCAGATCACCTGGTTTCGCAAGGAACCCGGCCTCGAATGGCTGCGCGGCTTCGGCGCGGATTCCGCCATCGTCCATGCTGCCCTGGCCCGCGTGCGGGAATTCCTCGCGCAACCCGGTTAGTCCGCCAAACCCACTGCAAATAGTTGCGGAACGTTTTGCGTCTTCGCTCGTATCATCTTGTGTACACGGAATCCACCGGTAACTAACAATCAGTCATACGAGGGAAGAAAATAACATGAGGAATATACTTGTGCTCGCACTCGCCGTCACCGGGATGGCGCTGGCTGCTACCAAGACTTACACAGTCAACCTGCTGCAGCCCGCCAAGATCGGCGGCATCGAATTACAAGCCGGCGAGTATCGGATCAAGGTTGTCGACGAGACGACGGCGACGTTCAAGAACGGCAAAATGCACGGCGAAGCACCCGTCAAAGTCGAGACCGTGAGCGAGAAGTATCCCGCCACCAGCGTCCGCATCGGCGAAGCCCGCACGGTGCAGGAAATCCGCATCGGCGGCACCAAAACCAAGCTCGTCTTCACCGAATAATCCGCGCTGCCCCAGCCCGGAAGCTCCGGCCATCGCGCGCACCGTTCCCACTTGAAGTACATGCGGTTGTTGGTTTCCTCCGCACTCGTGTGCCCGGCGGTGCGCGCCCTGCGCCAATTCGTAATTGTTTATACGTTCGATGTAATGTGATCTACCTCACGAACCGGTCCGCCAATGTAGACTGGACGACATGAAAATTTCGGAGGTATTTCCAGTGCTTCATCTGCAACGTTCAAAAACATCGACCATCCGGTTCATCCGCCTCATGAAAATTCTGCCGGCTATGGCTCTGGCTGTGGCGGCAATCCCATACGCGTCGGCCGGCGTCGTGGATTACAGACCCCTTGCGGGAAGTTTCGCAAGTCCGTTCGACTTCGGAGGCGTAACCGCAACCGCGGCGACCAGTATGAGTTCCACCAGTGGAAGCGGGCTGGGATTCCTGCCGTCGCCTGTGTCCTCTCCCACTATCGATAACAACGAATCGATCAAGTTCACGTTCGACGCTGGTCCCGCCACAGGGGTATCGTTCACCTCTACGATTGCATTCAATTTTGGCGGCGGCTCCAACTTCCTGGTGGAAGGCTTTAATGCGGCCGGCGTGTCGCTTGGCTCGCAAACCCTACCGCTTTTCGCCACCTTTCCCACTTACGCCGTGTCGTCATTGTATGGCGTGCCCCTTTCCGCGTTCAGCGTCCTGGGTGATGGGACCAACGCAGGTCTCGACGTTGCGACCATTACATTTTCTCCCGCCCCCGTTGCGACCCCCGAGCCGGCAACCTTGGTTCCGATTTTCGTTTTGTTTGCCGCCGTCCTGGCATCGCGTTTCGTCCGCCGCCAACGCGCGCGCGTTTGAGCGCTGGCTCAATCGTTCGCTAGCGGTCTTCACCGGCAATCAGCCCCCGATCCGCGCTGGATCCCCGCGCGCACCGTTTACACTGGGAGTACATGCGGTTTTTGGCTTTCTTCGTACTCGTGTGCTCGGCGGTGCGCGCCGAAACCGTCCTCGTGCTCCCGTTTGCCAATCATTCCAGTTCGGCCAATCTCGACTGGGTCGGCGAAAGCATCGCCGAATCGGTGGGCGACGCGCTCTCGAGCGAAGGGCTGCTCGTGCTCGACCGCGCCGACCGCCTCGAAGCCTGTCGCCGCCTCTCCCTTCGCCCCGGCGCCGAATTGACCAAAGCCTCCATGATCAAAATCGGCCAATCTTTGGATGCATCCAGCCTCATCTTCGGCACCTTCGAGGTGCTGCCTCCGCCAAACGGCAAGGAACAGACCAAGGGCTCTCTGCGCATCACGGCGCGCGTCGTCAACCTGAAGCACTCGCACCAGTCGCCGGAATTCGGCCAGACCGGCGCTCTCGAAGACCTCGCTTCCCTCGAAGTGCGGCTCGGATATGAGGCCCTAGCCACTTTCCATCCCAAGACGATGCCCTCCCGCGACGATTTCGTCCGCGCCCGCCCTTCGGTCCGAATCGACGCGGTCGAAAGCTACATTCGTGGACTCATGGCCGCTTCGCCCGAGCAGCGGCATCGCTATTTCACCCAGGCCGCCCGCCTCGACGAGCATTACTCGCAGCCCTGTTACCAGTTGGGTAAAACTTACTGGGAGAAGAAGGATTACAAAATCGCGGCCGGCTGGCTGGCGCGCGTCGCGCGTAGCGATCCCCACTTTCTCGAAGCCCAGTTCTTCCTCGGGCTCTCCCGCTTTCAGCTCGGTGATTTCGCTAACGCGGCGGCCTCCTTCGAGCTGGTTTCCCAATCCGTGCCGTTGAACGAGGTGTTCAACAACCTGGGCGCCGCCCTCAGCCGCGAAGACAATCCCGCCGGCGCCCTCGCCAACTTCCAGAAAGCCCTCGACGGCGATAGCGGCGACCCCGACTACCACTTCAACCTCGGCTACGCCCGCTGGCGCGCCGGCAATTTCACGGAAGCCGCCGCCAGCTTTCGCGAAGTGCTCAACAGGAATCCGGACGACGAAGAGGCCGCCGAATTCCTCGCCCGCGCCCAGAAGCAGGAAGGCCCCCGCCCCGCCGATCCCAAATCCGAAGCCCGCGAGCGCCTCAAAACCAACTACGACGAGGCCGCCTACCGCCAACTCCAAGCCGAACTAGCCAAAGAATAATCGGCGAAGCCGAAAGCCGATGGCCAATAGCCAATAGCCACATCGGAACAACGATTGCACGTCCCCTGTGCATGACTCCCGATAACCAGCTACCCCCTGACGACGTCCTTCCGGTACAACTGCCGGGGATAATCCTTGGCGTCGGCCTGGGCGGCTTCTTCGACGGAATCTTCCTCCACCAGGTCTTTCAATGGCACCACATGTTCAGCAGCGTCTACTCCGTCGATACCGTATCCGGCTTGCGAATGAACACTCTGGGCGATGGTCTTTTTCACACGATTACCTGGCTGGCCGTGCTGCTCGGACTCGGAATCCTGTATCGTCGCGTGACCGAAGCGCGGCGGCGCGTTTGGGGTTCCCGCGTCCTCTGGGGATGGATTCTGGTCGGCTGGGGCATCTTTAACTTAGTCGAGGGCTTGATCGATCACGAGATCCTCGGCGTTCACCACGTACGGATGGACGCCTACTATCTCTGGTGGGATATCGGGTTCCTCGTGTTCGGCGCCGCCCTGGTCGTGGTGGGATGGATCGTACAACACGGCGGCTCTCCGTTTCGCGTCGGAGTAAGTCGGCTGCCGGAGACCCGGCATGCATAACAGCGGCCATAACTTCGCCGAGGCGATTCCCGTCGCCTTTGTGGTCTTCCTGGCAGTTGCCTATCTCGCTCTCGCGTCGCTCGGCCGCGACAAAGCAAGGCACTGGAGCCGTTGGCGGACCGCCCTGTTCGTGAGCGGGTGCGCCGCCCTCCTGTTGGCTCTGCGGCCGGATTCTCTTCCCTATCCGCAAGGCGATTTTAGAAAGCACATGCTCCAGCACCTTTTGATAGGCATGCTGGCGCCGCTGGGCCTCGTCATGGGGGCCCCCGTCACCCTCGCGCTGCGCGCCTTGCCCGCAACCTGCGGCAAGCGGCTCGGACGCCTTTTTCATATTCCTTTGGTTCGCCTCCTGGCAAACCCTTTCACGGCGCTCCTGCTCAATTTCGGAGCGATGGCGGCCCTGTATTTCACGCCGCTCTATCATGCCATGATGGTCCACGCTCCGCTGCATTACGCCGTCCACGCTCATTTCCTCCTCGCCGGCTGCTTATACACCTGGGTGATCGCCGGCCCCGACCCGTCGCCATACAGACCCTCCGTCCCCATGCGCCTCGCGATCCTCGGAGTAGCCGTCGTCCTTCACTCGGCCCTGGCCCAAATGCTATATGCGGGCATTCTCGTCGCGGTTCAAGCGCCAGTTCCAGAAATTCAACACGGCGCCGAGCTGATGTACTACGGAGGGGACATTACGGAGATGTTACTCGCCTTCGCACTCGTCACCACCTGGCATCCCGCCCGAACGCGGCCCGGTCAACAAGCACCCGCACTAAGTCTCGCTCCCTAACCGGCACGCGCTGTAAGTCGCTAACTTACCGGGCCGCGTGGCCGGCGGAGTCGGCATCCGAAGCCCACCCGCCAGCGCTGGCTCAAACTCCAGTCCACGCCCCCCGAAACGTTGCGCAGGTTGCGCCATGCGAACGGGTCCGCCATACCGTATTTGTTGTACCCGGCCGGATACAGATCGTCGAAAGTGGTGTGCCGTCCGTCGCCCGGGTGGTTGTCGCCGCTTGGCAAAGTTGTACTCGGCTCCGACTCGCGGCCCGAAATCCGTGCGGAAGGGCCGTACGCCCACTTCCCAGTGACCCGCCCTGGCCAGCAGATCGGCAAAGCCATCACCCGCATGGAGCAGGTGACTCAGAAGACCGCGGCCAGCGCCGAGGAAAGCGCGGCGGCGGCCGGGGAGTTGACCGCGCAGTCCGAGAGACTCAGAAGCATCGTGGAACGTCTGACCGCGAGGGTAGGAAGCGGAGAAACGGCAGCCGCCGCCCCCCAACCGGGCGGTTGACCAGCCGCCATCCCCGCGCCCCCGCGCTGAATAGACCTAATTCAATTTTTTTTCGCCGTTGACAAACTTTTGAAAAATATTTTGCCCGTGTTTTCAAAGCCCTAACGCCCCTTCCCCGCCCCAGCCCTCCGAACGCCTGCTACCGTGTAACTGAGATTTCGCGCCGCGCCTCACCAGCGCCGGCCGCAACACGTTTTTCTGCCGGGCCCGGTAGCGTTGCATCTTCGGTGAAACTGAACTTCCCGTAGGAGCCGTAAACTCCTAACGGCCTCTACCCAGTGGGATGGGGGCCGGCGGGGAGATCTTGGGTTCGAACCCATAACTTCTGGTGGATTGCGGATAGCGCCTATTGCCGTGCCATCGGAAATCAGAGAGGCCGTCTCGAAACGGCAACGATATGCCCGCTCGAATGGGCGGGCCTAGCGGGAGTTTACTGAGAACACCCCAGTAGCGCGCCCGTTGGTTTCCGAAGTTCTTTCCTGCCAAGCGCATAGTCCGCCCCAGCGCGATCAGGTTTTGTATTACCCTATATCAAACATTTCTATAGCAAAGTGTTTGGAATGTTCTTGACCCTTCACGCCCTTGGCTCTATACTGGTCTTACCCTATATATGGCTTCCCTCATTGCCAAAAAGAAGGGCCACAAACTCTACTACTACGTCGTCGAGAGTGCTCGCGTCGACGGCAAACCTCGCATCGTTCACCAAGCCTATCTGGGCACCGCCGAAAAGGTCGCCGACCTCGTCAAGGACCGCACCTCACCGGTGCCCCTGTCCGCCACCATGCGCGAGTTTGGGTTGCCCGGCTCCCTCTGGCTCGCCGCTCACCAGACGGGAGTCTTTTCTCTGCTCGAGTCGCTCTTCCCGCAGCCGCGCTCCGCCCCCTCGCCAGCTCACTATCTCTTGCTGGCAGCCATCCACCGCATCTGTCAGCCGGGGCCCAAGACCGAAGTGGCCGATTGGTATGGCCGCTCCGTCCTGCACTCGCTGTGGAATTTTCCGCCCGAGCGCTTCACCTCGCAAGCTTTCTGGGATGTCTTCGAGAAGATTCTGCCGCAGGGGGCTTCCGGCGACGATCCGCTCGAAGCTGCCCAACTGCGCCTGCTGGCCTTGTGGAAGCAAAGGCAAGGCGTGAGCCGCCGCTTGTTGGCCTACGACACCACCAACTTCTACACCTATATTGCCAGCACCAACACCCGCAACGAACTGGCCCAGCGCGGACACAACAAGCAGGGCCGTCACAATTTGCGACAAGTGGGTCTCAGCTATGTTTTGGACGGCGACAGCGGATTGAGCTTATGCCATCACGTTTATCCTGGCGACGTAGCCGACGCCGAGGAGTTCTCCGTCGCGCTGTCACGAATCACGCGCATGCTGGACCAAAACCAAATCGCGCGCGATACGGTGACACTGGTGTTCGACAAGGGAACCGCTGCCCTGGCCAACACCGTGCAACTGGAGGAAGCCCGCGTGGGATGGATTTCCGCGCTGCCCTGGAACCAAGCCCCGGCGGAGTTGCGGGAGCGAGCGGTGGAACAACTTCCGCCATGCAGCAGCCAACAACCCGGCGTGCGTGCGGCCGGTGAAAAACTTCTGGTGCATGGCAAAGACTACTTCTGTGTGGTGAAGTACTCGGCTTCCTTTGCCGGCGAGCAACTGCATAGTTTGACCACCAGCGTGAGCAAAGTATTGCAGTATCTGCGCCGATTCTCCATCGAACTGAATAAGCCGAAAGCCCGCTGGGATGAGAAGAAGATTCGCGGCAAGATCCAGCGCTGGCTATCGGGCCAGTTCCTGACGGAGGTAATCCGCTACGAACTCCAACAGCGGGGCGGCCATTGGCATCTGCAGTTCGACTTCAACATCGTTGCCTGGCAGCACCTGCTAACGCATCGCCTCGGCCGCACGGTTCTGCTTACCAATCGCATGGACTGGACGGCGGAACAGGTAGCAGCCGGATACTCCGGCCAGCAATCCATCGAGAGAGTCTTCCGCGGACTCAAGGATGGAGAGTGGCTGGGTTGGGGACCCATGCACCACTGGACGGATCGCAAGATCCGCATCCATGCTTTCTATTGCATGCTCGGAATCTCGCTGCTGCAATATGTGCACAAGCAAGCGCAAGCCGCGTGGGACGGGATTTCAATGGAGCAACTGCTCGAAGAATTGCAGCAGATCCAGCAGTTCGTCTTGCTCTACCCTCCGCAGGGCGAGAAAGGACCGAGCCGCATTTCCACCGTGCTCTCCAAGCAGACCCTGGCGCAACAATCTCTCGCGCAAACCTTGGGCCTCGATCAACTTCGTAGTACCCAAACATAGGTAATACGGACCGACACCTGCAAGTTCTTGCAAGAACAACCGTTACGACCCTGTTCCCTTTGCTCTCAGTAAACTCCCGCTAGATCATCGTAGAGACTCCTCGATTCACTGGCGGCCGGAAACGGACGGCGAACACCCGCACCCCCGGCCGCCGCAACGAAAAAATCCTTTCCTCGCGGCCGTAGTGTCTCTCGCCGCGCCCCCCTTGCGAACTGATACAGTAGCTGGAATGTCCGCCGCTCCGTCGCACCCCGGCATCGCCCGAGATCCGTACGAATACCAACCCGACGAGGTGGTCGAACCACCCCGGTCTTTCTTCGGCATCCTCCGCCGCATCGGCCCCGGGATGATCCTTTCCGCGTCCGTCGTGGGCACCGGCGAATTGATCGCCACCACCACGCTGGGCGCGGAGGTTGGCTACGTCGCCATGTGGATCATCGTCCTGAGCTGCATCATCAAGCCGGCCGTCCAGGCCGAAATGGGCCGCTATATTATCCTCACCGGCAAAACCGGAGCCCAGGGCTTCGAACATATGCCCGGACCCCGGCCCGCCGGTATCAACTGGGCCGTCTGGCTCTGGGCCGCTATGATCGTCCTCACCTGGTTCCAGGTCGGAGCGATGTTCGGCGGCGTGGCGCAGGTGCTGAACCTCATCTGGCCGGTGATTCCCGTCACCGCCTGGGTGCTCGGCCTGCTCGCTGCCACCCTGCTGCTGCTGCTCGGCGGCGGCTACCACCGAATCGAAAAACTCGCCACCGTCAAAGTCGGGCTGTTCACCATGCTGACCCTGCTTTGCGCCTTGATCATGACGCGCCAGCCGCAGAATTTCTCCTGGGACGCTGATCGAGGAAGGCTTCACGTTCCAATTGCCCGGCGCGGGTCTCGTCACCGCCATCGCCGTGTTCGGCATCACCGGAGTCGGCGCCTCCGAGCTCTTCATGTATCCCTACTGGTGTCTCGAAAAAGGCTACGCCCGCTTCACCGGCAAGCACGACGGAACTCCCCACTGGGCGCGCCGCGCCCAAGGTTGGATCCGCGTGATGAACGTGGACATCCTCGCCTCCATGATCATCTACAGCGTCGCGACCGTCGCCTTCTACCTGCTCGGCGCCGGCATCCTCCACACCCGCGGCCTCATCCCTTCCGCCAGCGACATGATCCCCGTGCTCTCCCGGATGTACACCGAAACGCTCGGCGCCTGGGCCCTCCCGCTCTTCTACCTCGGCGCGATCGCGACCTTGTACGGAACCATCTTCGCCGCCACCGCCGGCAACAGCCGGGTGCTCGCCGACATGTTCCGCCTCGCGGGCCGCTACAAGAGCGGCGACTACGAAGCGCGTGTCCGCTACCGCCGCATCATTATCTGGTTTCACCTCGCGTGCCGGTCTGCTTCTACTTCCTCTTCCGCTCGCCCGTCACCATGGTGAAAATCGGAGGCTTCGCTCAAGCCCTCATGCTGCCCGTCATCGCCGTCGGCACGCTCTACATGCGCCACCGCGGCCTGCCGCGCGAAGCACGGCCAGGCCCGCTCATGACCGGAGGCCTCTGGTTCGCCTCCATCGTCATCATTGCGGTGATGGGCTATTCCCTCCTGCTCACTTTGCGGTAGCGGCGCGGCGCCGCTATTTGAAGTCCCCCGCCTGAATGTAGCTCAGGGCGGCGGGATCGATATGCCGCCGGAACGCATCGGAGACCTGCTCCGGAGTCAGCGCGGCCACTTTGGCCTCCATCGCCTCGTCGAATTTCAGAGTGCGGTCGAACCGCTCGCGCGCCATCAGCAGGCCGGCGAGGGAGCCAGTCCTGCGAACGGGCCACGCGGCGCTCGTCCAGCCATGCCTTCTTAGCATTCGCGACCTCCTCCGCCGTGAAGCCGTCCTTGAGCGTGCGCGCGAGTTCGTCCTTGAAACTCGCCTCCACCTTGGGAGCGTTCTGCGGCGCGGCGATGGCCAGCCGCCATAGAACTGCCGCCATCGTCTTTGGTCGGCGCCGAGAAGACGGACTGCACGCCGTAGCTCAAGCCTTCCTTGCTCGCGGATGCGATTGAACAGACGCGCGCCGGCCGAGCCGCCGAAACATGTAGTTGGCCAGCACCATCGCGGCGTAGTCGGGATCTTCGTCGGACATCTTGAGGGGCTCGCCCGCGATGAAGAAGCGTTCTGCTTGTCCGGGCGTTTCGATCTTCGGTCTGACGGGCTCGACCTTGTGGTAGGGGTTGAGGATGCGCTCGTAGCGGCTCGGCGTTTTCCAGTCGCCGAATAGCTCGGCGGCCAGTTTCTGGACTTCATCCTTGTCGAACTGGCCGGACACTCGAACTCGCCCTCCGACGCGCCGTAGAACTCGGTGTAGAACTTGCGCACGTCTTCGAGGGTGACCTTTTGAGGTCTTCGATCTGCTCGTCGGGAGTGGCGACATAGCGCACGTCGCCGCTGCGATACGCGCATTGAGGTGCCGGCTGTACTCGCAGTCATGCCAGGCCCTGCGGATCGCTCTTGCCGGCTTCGATGCCGGCGATGCGCTGCTGGCGGACCTGCTCGAATTCGCTCTCCGGGAAAGCCGGCTCGCGCAGGATCTCGGCCGCCAGGCGCAGAGCTCCCGCCAGGTTGGCCTCGGTGGTCTCGATGCTGGCGTGAGACATTGTTGAGGCCGCCGGCTAACGCCGACGCGGGCCTTCAGACGGTCGATCTCGTCCTGGATCTGCTGGCGCGACTTGTTCTTGGTGCCGCGCATGAGCAGCGAGCCGGCCAACTGCGCCGCGGCGCTCTTGCCGAACAGCGACTTCTCGTCGCCGAACCGCAGGATCATGGGCCGACCACCGTGCCGCCGCGAGTCTTCTTCGGCAGCAGCACCAGCTTGATCCCGTTGGGCAGCTTCGTGGAACGAGGACGCGGCTTTCGATATTGGCCGGCGTGGGGTCGAACGCCTCGCCCTGCGAGATCACCTCGCCGCCCTTGTACTCCTTCGAGCAGCGCGGCGATGTCCGGGCGTTGGCGGAATCTCGGCGCGATCGGGGGCTTGCGTGGGGATGAACTCGCCCAGCGTGCGGTTGGATTCCTTGAGGTACGCCTTGGCCACGCGCAGCACGTCCTGCTCGGTGACCTTGCGCGATCTCATCGCGCTCGAGGAACAGCAGCCGCCAGTCGCCCGCGGCAGCCCATTCGCTGAACACCAGCCCGACCGTTTCCGAATTGGTGAGGCCGAGTTCGATCTGCTTCAGGATGCGCGTCTTGGCGCGCTCGACTTCCTCTTTGGAGGGCGGCTCGTTGGCGCAGCCCTTCGACCGTCTGATCAGGATCTGCGGGCTTCGTCGATGGACTGATCCGTGGCGAGCGCGGACAGTGGCCATCGATGAAGCCGGGATCGTGGAGGATTCCTGGAACCCCATGCCGGCGGCGACGGCCTTCTTGTTGTCCACCAGGGCTTTGTACAGGCGGCCCGAGGGGACGTCGCCGAGCACGCGCCGCGAGCACGTCGAGCGCCGCGGCATCGGGATGCGACGCCGGCGGGCCGTGATAGACCACGTGATCGCCTGAATGTCGCCCACGCGCCGCAGGGTCACGGTCCGCTCGCCGTCCTGGGTCGGCTCGACCGTGTAGGTCTGCTCGAGTTTGCGCGTCGGCCGCGGGAATGGCCCCGAACGCTCTGCGCCACCCAGCCCAGCGCCTTGGTTTCGTCGAATTGCCCGGCGATCGTCAGCACGGCGTTGTCCGGCTGGTAATACTTCTGATAGAACGCCGCCAGCCGGTCGATGGGCACGTTTTCGATGTCCGAGCGGTTGCCGATGGTGGATTTGCCGTAGTTGTGGAAGGTGTAGGCAGCTTCGAGCGTGCGCTGATGCAGGATGCGGCCGGGGCTGTTCTCGCCCGATTCGAACTCGTTGCGCACCACCGTCATCTCGGTGTCGAGCGCGGACTTTTCCATGCGCATGTTGACCATGCGGTCGGCTTCGAGCCCGAGCGCCCAGCGAAGATTCTCGTCGGACGCCGGGACGGTCTCGTAGTAATTGGTGCGGTCGTAGGAAGTGGTGCCGTTGAAATCGGCGCCGTGGTCGGTGAGTTCCTTCATGACCACGCGTCCGCCCTTGGTTTCCTTGAACAGCATGTGCTCGAGCAGGTGCGCCATGCCGGTTTCCCCGTATCCCTCGAGGCGCGAGCCCACCAGGTAAGTCATGTTGACCGTGACTTTCGGCTTGGAGTTGTCCGGGAACAGCAGAACGCGCATCCCGTTGGGAAGCGAGTATTCGGTGATTCCTTCCACCGACGTGATCTTTTGAACGCCGGAAGGCAGGGTTTGGGCCAAGGCTGCGAATGCGAAAGCGAAAGCAGCCGCGAGTGCGACAGGACGATGTTTGGGAAACATGCGGTAAGTATCTTTATTATAGCAACCGGGGCTGCGGCGCCCACCGAGCGGCCTCACTTGGGATACCATGTGACGAACCATGGCGAAAATCAAGGGCTTGCGGTGGTGGATGATCGGGCTCCTCATGCTGGGCTCGATCATCAACTACCTGACGCGCACCACGCTGGCGGTCGCCGCGCCGACCGTACTCAAGGACCTGCACATCACCACCCAGCAGTACTCGTGGATCGTCGGCGCGTTTCAGGGCGCGATCATGCTCCAGCCGTCTGCGGGTACGTGCTCGACGTCCTCGGCCTAAAGACGCGGCTTCGCCATCTTTGCGGTGCGCGTGGTCGTTCGTCAACATGGCGCACGGGCTTCGCCCACACCTGGCAGGCGTTGGCGGCTTGCGCGGCACTGCTCGGCTTCGCCGAGGGCTCGGCGAATCCCGCGGGCATGAAGGCCACGGCGGAATGGTTCCCCGCGACGGAACGCGGGCCTCGCCGGCGGCGTCTTCAACATCGGCGCCTCGGTCGGTTCCATGCTGGCGCCGCCGCTCGTGGCGTGGGCGATCCTCGTCTACAACTGGCAGGCGGCCTTCGTGATCACCGGCGCGCTTCGGCCTCGTCTGGGTGGCGCTGTGGCTGCTGTTCTACCAACTCGCCCGAACGAGCACCCGGCCCTGTCGGACGCCGAGCGCGAGCACATCGTCGCCGGGCCAGGAGAAGCACCTGCAAAGCAGCGGCGCGCGGCCGTCGGTGGCCGAGATCCTCGGCCAGCGCAACTTCTGGGGGATCGCGCTGCCGCGGTTCCTGGCCGATCCCACCTGGGGCACGCTCACCTTCTGGCTGCCGCTGTACCTGACCACCGTGCGCCACTTCGACCTCAAGCAGATCGCGCTGTTTGCGTGGCTGCCGTTCCTGGCCGCCGATTTCGGCTGCCTCTTCGGCGGCGTCATCGCCTGGCGCTGCAGAAGTACGCTTCGGCGTCAGCCTCATCAACGCGCGGCGCGGCGCGTTCACCGTGGGCGCGTGCATGATGATGGGCGTGGGCTTCGTCGGCTTCGTGGAGAGCCCGTACGTCGCCATCGCGCTGCTTAGCCTCGGCGGCTTCGCGCACCAGACGCTTTCGGTCACCGTCATCACCATGGCGTCCGACCTGTTCAAGCGCAGCGAGGTGGCGACGGTCGCGGGCATGGCGGGCACGTTCGGCAACGCCGGCCTGCTGTCTTTTCGCTGTGATCGGCGCGCTCGTGGCCACCGTCGGCTACACGCCGTTCTTCATCTGCCTGGGCGTGCTCGACCTGTCGGCGCCGCGGTGCTCTGGACCGTGGTCCGGACGAGCCGGTGAGGCTGCGGACCGCGCAATGCCCCAGATATCCGCAACCCAATCCTGCGCGGGCTTCAATCCCGATCCGTCGATCCTGCGCGTGGGCGACGACTACTACATCGCCACCTCGACGTTCGAGTGGTATCCCGGGCGTGCAGATCCACCATTCGCGCGACCTGGCTGCACTGGCGCCTGCTCACGCGGCCGCTGCGCCGCGCGACCCAGCTCAACATGCTCGGCGACCCGGATTCGTGCGGCATCTGGGCGCCGTGCCTCACGCTACGCCGACGGGCTGTTCTACCTCATCTACACCGATGTGAAGCGCTACGGCCGCACCACTCAGGCGGGCGCGCGGGCGCGTCGCTGCGCGACTTCCACAACTACCTGGTGACCAGCCCCCGCATCGACGGCGACTGGTCCGATCCCGTCTACCTCAATAGCAGCGGCTTCGACCCTTCGCTGTTCCACGACGACGATGGCCGCAAGTACCTCCTGAACATGCTGTGGGACCACCGGCCGGGCCACAACCGCTTCGCGGCGGCATCGTGCTGCAGGAATACTCGCCCGCGGAGCGCACGCTGGTCGGCGAGCGCCACAATATCTTCCAGGGCACGCCGCTCGGGTTCACCGAAGCGCCGCATCTCTACAAGCGGAACGGCTACTACTACCTGCTCACGGCCGAGGGCGGCACCGGCTGGGGCCACGCGGTGACGATGGCGCGGTCGCGCGCTCTGACCGGGCCGTACGAACTGCACCCGGACATGTACATCCTGACCGTCGCGGCACCGGCCCGACGCGCTGCTGCAGCGCGCCGGCCACGCCGACCTCGTCGAGACGCAGGACGGCGAGACCTACATGGTGCTATCTCTGCGGCCGGCCGCTGCGCAACCGCGGCCGCTGCACGCTCGGCCGCGAAACCGCGATCCAGCAGATGCACTGGTGGCGCGGACGGCTGGCTGCGCACGGCCGGACGGCGACGGGCTTGCCCGCGCGTCGAGGTGCCGGCGCCGGCGCTGCCGCCGCACCGTTTCCCGCCGGCGCGCCGCGCGGGAGGACTTCGACGCGCCGGCGAACTGCCGCTCGACTTTCAGTGGCTGCGCTCGCCGTTTCCGGACGAATTGTTCAGCCTCTCCGCACGGCCCGGCCACCTGCGCCTGTACGGCCGCGAGACGATCGGCAGCCTTTTCCGCCAGGCGCTCGTGGCGCGCCGGCAGCAGGCGCACTGCTACAGCGCGTCCACGCGCTGATGGACTTCGAACCGGCAGCACTTTCAGCAGATGGCCGGCCTCGTCTGCTACTACAACGAGCTCCAAGTTCCATTACCTGTATGTCTCGCACGACGAGACCGTGGGCAAGCACCTGCGCGTGATGTCGTGCATTGCCCGACCAGGTGCAGGCGGACGCATCTTCACCGCCCCGGTTGCGCATCCCGGCGGGAGAGCCCGTCGAGCTGCGCGTGGAGGTGGATTTCGAGCGGCTGCACTTCGCCTATCGCCTGCGGCGGCGGCGAATGGCGCTGGCTGCCGGAGCCGTTCGACGCCAGCATCCTCTCCGACGAGGCGAGGCCCCGGGCATCCCGAACTTCACCGGCGCGTTCGTGGGGATGTGCCTGCCAGGACATGGCGGGAACGGGACGCCCAGCGGACTTCGACTGGTTCGAATATCGCGAGAGAGAGTTTCTGGCGGATCCCTTCCGGGCGTGAAGACCGGTGGCGGTTACGCTTACTTGCCGATGCAGAAGGTGGAGAAAATGCGGTTCAGGATGTCGTCGGCGGTGGTGGCGCCGGTGATGGAGTCGATGGGACGCAACGCGGCGTAGAGGTCGAGCAGCAGCATCTCGTGCGGGATTGCGGCGCTCACCGCCTCGCCGGCCTTGGCGAGGTAGCGGGCGGATTCCTCGAGCGCCTGGGCATGCCGCAGGCTGGTGATGAAGCCACTCTCCTGTTCGAAGGCGCCTTCGGGCGCGACCGCGGCGAGAATGGCGGCGCGCAACGAATCCAGTCCTTCGCCGGTGAGGGCGGAACAACGGAGGGCGCCTTCGGGAGCAGGTCCGGCGGAGGCCAGGTCGGACTTATTGGCGACAACCAGGTGGCGTCCCAGCGAGAGGGCCCGATCGATCAGCGCATGGTCTTCGCCGGTCACGGGCTGCGCGGCATCGAGCACCACCAGCGAAAGGTCCGAATCGGCCATGGCCTGGTAGCTGCGCTCGATGCCCAGCGATTCGACGAGTTCGGAGGCGGCGCGGATTCCGGCGGTGTCGTGCAGTTTGACCGGGATGCCGCCGATGGAGGCCGTCTCGGAGACCACATCGCGAGTGGTTCCGGGCACCTCGGTAACGATGGCGCGGTCCTGTTCGAGCAGCCGGTTGAAGAGGCTGCTTTTCCCCACGTTGGGGCGGCCCACGATGGCGAGCGTGATTCCGGAGCGGACCAGGCCGCCGTACTCGAAGCTGGCGGCAAGCGCGCGCACGGCGTCGAGGACCGGATCGAGGCGGCGGAGGATCTCCTGCGGGGGCGCGACCGAAATGTCGTCTTCGGCGAAATCGATGCCGGCTTCGAGCAGTGCGATCAGCTCGAGCAGTTGCTCCTTGATGGGAGCGAGGCGGCGGGAAACCGAGCCCCCGGCCTGCTGCGCCGCCACGCGGGCCTGGTAGCGGGTGGTCGAGTCGATAAGGTCGCGAACGGCCTCGGCCTGCGGCAGGTCGAGACGTCCGTGGAGGAAGGCGCGGAGAGTGAACTCGCCGGGTTCGGCGGCGCGGGCGCCGGATGCCAGCGCGCGCTCCACGGCGAGCCGCAGCACGACGGGCGAACCGTGGCAGGCAATCTCTACCAGGTCTTCGGCCGTATAGGAATGGGGGGCCTGGAACCGGGTGGCCACCACCTGGTCGAGCACGCGCCCACAGGCGTCGGTCAATTCGGCCAAGTGCGCGTGCCGCGGCTGCCAGGCGGCGGGACCGCGCAACAGCGCTCCGGCGATCGGGAAAGCCTGCGGCCCGGAGATACGCACCATGCCGATGGCGGAGCGGCCGGGGGGCGTCGAGATCGCGACGATCGTGTCCTGGAGATTCAACGGCGGCGCGAGGGCCGCGATCCGCCGCCACCGCTGCTGCGGCGTTGCGGAGGACCGGCAAAGGTGCGGGGCGGCTCGGGAAGGCTCGCCATGCCGGCGGGGTAAACCACCACCTGGCGTCCGGGCCCGGAGCCCGCCGATTCGCTGCGAACGGAGGTTTCGGTGCGCAGCGCGAGGTGAATCACCCGGCGCTCCCGGCTGTTCATGGGGTTGAAGCGGAAGGGCTGTCCGGTGCGCTTCACCTTTTCGGCGGCAGTGACCGCGCTCAGCCGCAGCTCCTCGATGCGCAGCAGGCGGTAGTCGTTGGCGTCGAAGGAAATGCGCGAATGGTCTTCCGACGGCATGCGCAGCATCTCCATGGTGACGTGCTCGAGCGCGAGAAGCAGTTCGGCGCGGTTGGAGAGAAGCAGGTCCACGTCGGGACCGGTGAATTGGACCGTCACATCGGGCGTTTCAAAGTCGCCGTCGCCGATCTCGGCATCCTCGATGGCGAACTGGAGCTGGAAGCCTCCGTTGCGCAGCGTGGTCCGCAGGAAGGAGTCGATGCTTGCGCCGTTGGAGGCAACCGAATACTTTCGCTCAGTCACGGGTTATTTCCTGCCGTTCTTTTTTTTGGGGGCTTCCACCGAACGGGCCAATTCCTGGGCTGTTTCGGTGTGATTGAAGAATAACTGCTGCCCCATGCTGACAAGATTGCTGGTCAAGTAGTATAGCACCAGCCCGCTGGGAAAATTGTAGAACATGAAGCCGAAGATCAGCGGCATGAACATCATCATGCGCTGCTGGTTGGGATCGGCATTGGGCTGCGGCGTCATGCGCTGCATGTAGAACTGGCTGGCGATCATGACGATGGGCAGAATTTTGATGGGCAGGTGCTCGGGCTGCGAAAGGTCCGTCACCCACAGCCAGCTCGCGCCGCGCATTTCCACCGAAATGGTGAACACTTTGTAGAACGCGAAGAAGAACGGAATCTGCAATGCCATGGGGACGCAGCCGCCCATCGGGTTGACGCCGTGTTGCTTATAGAGCCCCATCACTTCCTGGTTCTGGTCGGCCTTGCGGGGGTCCGTCATCTTGACGCTGCGGTACTTTTCGTTGATGGCGTCGATCTGCGGCTTGAGGGCCTGCATCTTGCGCATGGACTTCATGCTGGAGAGCTTCAGCGGGAAGAGCATGAAGTTGATGGCGACGGTGACCAGCACGATGGACCAGCCGAAGTTGTGCACGAAGCTGTCGTTGAACCAGTTCACGATCAGGAACAGCGGCTTGGCGAGCACGGAGAGCCAGCCGAAATCGACCACCTGCGCCAGCTTCGGGTTGATGCGCGTGAGCAGGTCGAGATCCTTTGGACCGGCGAACAGTTGGAAGCGGTTGATGTCGCCGTCGGAAAGCGCGACTCCATTGAGCATCACGGGCTTTTCTTCGAGCGGAGTCCGCACCGTGTCGGTGTAGGTGATCTGGCGGACCGAGTTGGAATCTTCGGGAAGAAAGACCGCCGCGAAATAGCTGTCGGCGATGCCGGCGAAGGAAAAGTTTCCGGCGTTTTCCACCGGACCCGCCTTGGCGCTGCTGGCATTCTGTTCCACCAGCTTGTTCTGCGCGACATCGAAATGCAGGGTCCGCTGGGCGGCGGAGGGGTTGGCCACGGTGAGGTCGCCGAATCCGCCGCGCCACTGGATGAAGTGCCGGACCAGCTTGCCATCCAGGGTGACCTCGGTAGTGATGTGCGAAAGATAGCTGTTGTTTTCGAAGCGGAAGACCTTGCGGACGACGGTGTGGCCGTCGGAATAACGATAGGTGACGCCGAGGCCGTCGGGGTCGCCGGTCTGCTCGTACCAGGCCCAGTTGACGTCGGTTGCCGGTTTTTCGCCGGGGAAGTACAGCGAAAAGGGGTACGTTCCGGCGGCCGTATTCATCAGCTCGAGGGGCTTGTCGTCGTTGCCCTTGTAGCGCTTGACGATCCAACTGCGGGCGGTGGCGCCCTGGTTGCTGAAGGTGACGCGGAGCAGGCCGGTATCGATGACGAAGGGCGGCTGCGGCTTTTCAGGCGTCGCGGGAACGGTGGCAGGAGCGGCGGCAGCGGCGGCAGCCTTCTTCTTAGCCGGGGCCGCGGCCGGCGGGGGCGTTGCCTGGGCGGCGGGCGCGGTTTCGGTTTCGGCCTCCTTCTTCTGAGCGGGCGCCGGCGAAGTCTGTTCCGCCTTTTGGGCCGGAGTGGGCGAGAAGCTCTTATAGAGGTAGGGGGTGAGGAACATCACCCCTCCCATCAGCAGGAAGGCGAGAAGCAGGCGCACTTCCATCGACATTTCTTTTTTCGGCGGATTCGGACCGCTGTTTCCGCCACTTACCGTTTCGGCCATCGGGTGATTCCGTAATAGACAGCTTTACCGGACGGGGTCAAACCCGCCGGGGTGAAAGGGATGGCACCTGGCCAGCCGGCGCAGGCCCATCCACAAGCCTCTCCCGGCTCCATGCCGTTCGACGGCTTCCCGCATGTAATCCGAACAGGTCGGATAGAAGCGGCAAGCGGACGGCAGCCAGGGGGAGACGCATAACTTGTATACGCGAAGAAGCCCCACTATGATCCATTGCAGCGGAGAAAGAGGCGTTCCACTTCGCGCCGCAACTCGGGCATGGGCGCATCGAAGGACCGGCGACGTGGATTGATGACTATGGACCACTGCGGATTCAGCCGGTCGAGGTGATGGCGGACGGCCTCGCGGACGCGCCGCCGGATGCGGTTTCGCACCACGGCTTTTCCGAGCGCCCGAGGCACGGTAAAGCCGATGCGAGGTCCGGCTGCCTGCGGTTCGCGAAGGCAAAAGGCGGCGAACATAGGGCTGGTGATACGGATACCCTCGTCATAGACCTTTCGAAATTCGCGGGAGCGCAGCAGGCGAACACGTTTCGGAAAACCAGAGATGGATCCTACCTCTCGTCACTGACGGTCAGCTTGTGACGGCCACGAGCGCGCCGGCGCGAAAGCACGGCCCGTCCGTTCTTGGTCTCCATGCGGGAACGGAACCCGTGAGTCTTCGCCCGGTGGCGGTTATTCGGCTGGAAAGTACGTTTCGGCATTTTAGTTCAATTATTTAGTATAAGACAGCGCCGGGGCGGCGGCAAATGCGATTGAACGGTGCAGGCTGGACCAGGAGCGGTCGAGGAGGGCGTCGATCCGCTGCCAGTCGGCGGGGGTGGCGGCGGCGGCGCGGGAGTCGCGGAGGACCATGGCTTCGGCGCGGGTTGCGGCGTGAGCGGCGAAGACCTCAGCGGGCATGCCGAAGATTGCGGATTGCAGGGCGGCCAACGACCGTTCGAGTTCGCCCGCGGGAAGGCGGGCTCGCTCGCGGTGTACGATCCACCACTCGAGCTCGCGCCGGGCGGCCACGCGGGGATCGAAGGGCGAGGCGCTCGACGAGCGGATGAGGGTGTAGAAACTCTCCAGGTCGGGAAGGGCGAGGGTGTATTCTTCGCGGCCTGTCCCTTTTTGAAACACCACCGCGGCGCGGGCGGCATGGACGGCGCCAAGGCAGGATCGCCAGAACGGCAGGCGGTATTCGGTGCGTAGCGTTTGAACCAGGCCGGCAAACAGCGCCATGGGACGGTGCTCGTAATACGAACGCCACATGCCGGTTTCGAGGCGGGCCACCTGGTGAGGATCGAAGTCGCGCAAATCGTGGCGAACGGGGATCCAGAGGTCCCAGGCGATCCAGATAGACAGGAGAACCAGCGCGACGGCGAAGGCGCGGAAGTATTTTAACCGGCGGCTCACATCCGGAGATACGAGTCTCGTAGACCGGCGGATGTGTCAGAAGTACCCGAGCTGAAACTATCAGCGACCGATAGCGGGAGGGGTCTGGACCATGGACAGGAGCAGACAGAATACAACCAAAACTCCGAGACCAGCAGCGACGATCATAAAGAACCTCTCACCTCTGCGCGTCACTTGAGCAATTGCAGGGCCACGCCTGCCCGCGGTGAAGCCGGTACGTTACGGTCCTTTGCAGACGCCGGTTTTGACGGCGAAGGCGGCCACCGGCGTCCACCGGTTCGCCTGTCTGCGTTCGATTTGAAACGCCTGCGTCGGGCCATCGGCGCGCACGCGAAGGGTGGCGGGTTCCGGGTCGGGGCGTTTGAGGCTGATGGGTGTGCGGCTGGATTGGCGGATGGTCCAGGATGCGCCGCCGTCGGGCGATTCGTAAAGTTCGTAGCGGTCGCCGCCGGCGCCCTGGCCGAAGTCGATGACGAGAGAGCCGGAAGTTTTGCCGTCGAAATAGAACTGCTGCACGGTGCCGAGGCGATTTTCGGAGTCTTCGTCGAAGACGGGTTTACGGCGCCAGGACTTGCCGCCGTCGGTGGTGAGCAGGAAGAAGGGTTCGGAGGGGAGCGGATTCAACAGTTCACCGCTGACCCAGCCCGTCTCCGCACCGTTGGACTGAAAGGTTTCGAGAGCGGCGCCGCGGATGCGCGGGTGGGCCTCGCGCCAGGTCCTTCCGCCGTCGTCGCTCGCGAGCAGGATGGAAAACATGGTGACGGCGGCATCGTGCAGGTTTCCGGCGAGCCAGATTCGATCGCCGGCGGCGAGGGAGCCGGTGAGTTCGAGGAAGACGGGGCAAGGCTCGTCTTGCGAACAGGTGAGTCCGAGCGCGGCGATATCGTCGGCAGTGCACTCAAGGGGCAGGACGATGGGCTTGCCGGTGTACTCGAGCGGAGGCGGAGCGGGCGCGGCGGGGGTGCCCGGCGGCGGCGGTTCCTGCCCCGGTGCCGGAATGGCGGCAATCAATATCCACAAAGTTGCGCACGCCAGAGGAATCATACTCACTCCCGGTGACCCGAAAGGGCTATGCCTCAGCTCAGGAAATCTCGCCATTTCGTGTAACGTGACGGCTTCGGATCGCCGTCTTCTTATTAAATCCCCGTTACGACAGCGGGCGCACTCACCCCTATCACCCAAAAATGCGCCCGCTACAAAGAATTGGGTGATTTTCATTCATCGGGTAATCCTTCAAATAAAGTAGTGCTGAGATAACGTTCGGCGGAGTCGGGCAATACCACTACGATCGTTTTCCCGGCGAACTCGGGCAATTTCCCTAATCTTATGGCTACTGCCACCGCGGCGCCGCACGAAATCCCCCCCAGAATCCCCTCTTCCCGCGCCAGACGGCGGGCCATCTCGATCGATTCCTCGTTGGTGACCTGCTCGACGCGGTCCACCATGGCGAGGTCGAGGGTGTCCGGGATGAAGCCTGCGCCAATCCCCTGAATTTTGTGCGGACCCGGGCTGCAGCGGCTCGCCTGCAAGCCGCTGCGCGATCACGGGACTGGTGGTTGGCTCTACGGCCACCGACAGGATGGCCTTTCGGCGCTCGTTCTTAATGTAGCGGGAGACGCCGGAGATGGTGCCGCCGGTGCCGACGCCGGATACCAGGACGTCCACGGCGCCGCCGGTATCGTCCCAGATCTCGGGGCCGGTGGTACGGAAGTGGATCTCGGGATTCGCCGGATTGCGGAACTGGTGGAGCATGACAAAGCGGCGGCGGTCGGAATTGGCGATCTCCTCGGCCTTGCCGATGGAGCCGGCCATGCCCGCCGATCCTTCGGTGAGCACCAGCTTCGCGCCCAGCGCAATCAGCACCTTACGCCGTTCGATGGACATGGTTTCCGGCATGGTGAGGGTGATGGGGTAGCCGCGCGCGGCGGCCACGAACGCCAGCGCGATGCCGGTATTTCCGCTGGTGGGCTCGATCAGTTCCTTGCCGGGCTTGAGCAGGCCGCGCTTCTCGGCATCCCACACCATGGCGGCGCCGATCCGGTCTTTCACCGAGTAGGCCGGATTGCGGCCCTCGATTTTGGCGAGAATCACGGCTTTCCCGCCGTTGTTGAGCCGGTTCAGGCGAACCAGAGGGGTCCGGCCGATGCTGAGCGAATTGTCGTCGTAGTTAGCCAAGGTTGTCAGATCTCCCAATTCAGGACGAAGCGGCTCTGCTTCTCACTCCACTCGCGGAGCAGGTCGGCGAAAGTGGTTTTGTCCACGATGTCGGACACAGCGGTGTCAACTTGGTGCCACATAACTGTAAACGGAGTTTCCACACGGCGGCGGGCGCGGGTGTTCCGGGGACGCGGCCCTTCGACGAAGCGAAGCACCTCGCCGACGCTGATGGCGTCGGGCGGGCGGGCCAGCATGTAGCCGCCTTCGGCGCCGCGGCGGGACTCGACGAAGCCGCCCTGCTTGAGGCCGGCGAGGATCAGCTCCAGGAATTTCTGCGGGATCTTCTGGCGGCGGGCGATGTCGGCGATCTTCACCGGGTCGCCGCGGCGCTGCGAGGCGAGGTCGAAAAGCGCCTGCAACGCGTATTCACCTTTCACGGAAGTATTCATCTGGCGAAGGAGGTGGGAGAATCACCCGTATCCCACTGGAGATTGTAGCGCAGGCGGAGCGGGATTCAGGGGTGTAACATGGGGGCGGATATGGTCATGGAAAACGAAGAGCAGGATGGGATGGCGCTGCTGGCGACTTTCGCGTATCCGATGCAAGCCAAATTCGCGCGGGCACAACTGGAAGGCGAAGGGATCCGCTGTTTCCTCAGGAACGAACGCACGCTCGATATCGATGTTTTTCTGACGAACGTGCTGGGCGGGTATCAACTGTATGTTCCGGCGGCGGACGCGGAGCGGGCCAAGGAGGTTCTGGCGTCGCGCGTTTCCGATGAGGAACTGACGAAGCAGGCGGAGGCGGCGGCGCCGGAAGCGGAGTGATCGCCCGGGCGGCTCTCGCGCCCGCAAAAGGCGTCCGGTCTTCTTGCGTTTCAGGGGTTACCGCGGGATCTAATACTTGAACGTCAGCAGTCAGAAGCCAAACACCTTCGCTGTTCGGGTAGGGGCGTTCATTGGGGCTTCTTCTGGCGGCGGGCTTCCAGATTGGTCAGACGCTGCTGCACATCGTCGATATCGAGCGCGAGCGCGATGCGCTCCAAACGCTGGATGCTATCCACGATATCGGCCAGCAGGACTTGCGTCTTCTCCTGGTGCGCCACCAGCTTCTCAATGCGTTCATCTACGGTCATTTGGTGCCTTTCTTGGCGCGGCTCGACGCCGGCCGGCTCTCCCTCTCCTCGAGCCGTGCGATACATCGTTCTTTCCCAACGTGCCGCCGCCTGCGACCCCGGCGAGGTCCAGCATTCGTTCCGGTCCAGAATGCTGTCTGTTGCCATCGCCGTGACATGAGCGGCTCGGCCCTCCCAAACACCTTTCGGCTGATAATGTGACGAGGCTATTGCGTTCACTGATTGTTGCGGCCCGCCGGTTTGCTCCCCTCTTTCTCAAGGGCTTTTGACACTCCGCTCCGCTCGAGAGGATCTCTCCTCCCGGCTGAAGTCTGCTACCGGGCGCTCCGGCGCTTACCCGGACAGGACTTGCACCTGCTAGAACAACGCGTCTTTCGGGACGCACCAAGGCTGTACTTTACCACTTCGCCATTCGACGTCTGCCACCTTCCTCTTTCAACTTGGCGCCTTTTCGCAGCTTCGTCAGGATGACCTCATCGTCAACCGTCCTGGCGATACCGAGCGTTCTTGGCACCGCAAGAATTGTAGTGCAGAAAGGGCATAACCCCTCACCTGTTCCCCCGAGTCATACATGGCCGATCGCGCGTGAATCATAGGGGAACGGCCTCGGCCAGGATTACTCCCCCAAGCCGGGGGCTTTCGGGTGGGGGTTCACAACGCCGCAGGCGGTATGCGGTTCGGGGACTTGCGCACTTACTTGGGCGAGTTACAGGGGGCGGTTCGCGAGCGGAGGCGGTGAAGGATGTAGTCCACGAGAGCGTAGGGCGCGAGTCCCGCCACCGTGCTGAAAGCCCACAAGGGGATTGCGAGGGCGGGAGGCGGCCCTTGGGGTCCCGCTACCGCGACTTCCGCAAGCGAGATGAGGAGCCAAACGAGGTAGACCGGCACAATCAGGATGCGCATCGGACCCGCGAGTGTTTGGGCGATGCCGGTTGCGCCCACGCGACCGAGTGCGGCGACCAGGTAGAAGAGCGAGAGCGAGAAGACGCCGATCGAGAGGAAGAGATGACGGCGGAGTAAGTGTCGCCCTGTACCCACGAGACCAGCATAGACGGGAACGCCGGTGGGCGAAAGAGGATATAGTGGTCCGAATGAGACAATTCGTACCGGTGGTCTTCAGCATGGCCATCACCTCGGTGTGTCTTTTCGGATCGGCCGGCCGTTTGGACTGGCCCAATGCGTGGGTTCTGCTGGGGCTCAACCTGGCGGCCAGCCTGGCGAGCATGGCACTGCTGTCGCGTAACCCCGAGTTGCGCGCCGAGCGCGGCAATATCAAAGCGGGCAAGAAGTGGGACAAGCCGATTGTGGGCGTAGTGGTGCTGGTGGGCCCGGTGAGCACGTGGATTACGGCGGGCCTGGACACGCGATTCCGCTGGTCGGACGGTATGCCGCGGGCGGCGTTCGTTCTGGGTGTGGTGGTGGCCGTCCTGTCCGCCGCATTGATCGCGTGGGCGATGCATACCAACAAGTTTTTCTCCTCGATTGTGCGCATTCAGAAGGACCGCGGGCACGTAGTGGTGACGAGCGGGCCTTATCGTTTCGTACGGCATCCGGGCTATACCGGGATCTCGGCGTTCACGCTGGCCACGCCGTTGATCCTGAATTCGCGATGGGCCTTCGCGCCCGCCGCGATTACGGCGGCTGTAACCGGACTGCGAACGGCGCTGGAAGATCGCACCTTGCAAAACGAGTTAGAAGGCTATGCCGATTATGCGGGTAAGGTAAGACACCGGCTGGTGCCGCAGATCTGGTAACTTGTCCGCGCCGCAACCTATCAGCCCGTGGTAGATGTCGCTCCCTCACGGTCGCGGCTCTGTAAGTCGCTGATCTACGGAGCCGCGCACGTTAGTAAGCGGTCCTTTCGGACTTCTACCACGGGCATTGAGGGCAAGCTCGACTTGTCTTCGGGCGCGGCAAGAATCGAAATTACGGGCACCGAGTCCGGAGATGATCTACGTCGCGGTTCAGCCGGTGGGAAAACCTGCTGCCGAGGGAGTCGCGGACGACGCCGCTACGGGCCGCGGCAATTCGAACGGCTTCACGGGCGGGAATACGGGCCGCAACAACGGGCTCTACGCTGTGGGCGCCGGGGTGGCGCCGATGAGATCGGGCTCTGGGCGGGGAAACTGGCGGCGCAGGCGGAGATCCCCATCGATCCGGTGCTGACGGCGGTCGAGACGGAGACGCCGGGCATCGAGATGAGCAGCTTGGTGCTGGACGCGCTCGGCTCGCACGCGCAGGGCTACGCGGCGAAACCGGCGCGGGAGGGCAAATTCCCCGCCCTGGTGCTGCTGCAGTATGCCGGCGTTTATGCGCTCAACGCGCGCCCGGTGGCCGCGCGCGCCGCGGAATTACGCCGCGGTGGGCAACACCAATCGTGAGACATCTTACTTCCTGAATATTTCGCGGGTCCTGGGTGCTCGGGATTCTGCTGAACGGCGGCCGGTTCACGCCGGTGGAGTTGAAGTAAGGGCGCGCCCGCTCACGCGCAGTGAGCGGTTGTGTTGCGCCGCAGAATGCCGGCATGGGAGCCTGCGGACTTCGCTTTGAACAGACCGATCAACACATCTCGCGCGTCATCGAATTTCTGCTTTTGGGCGAGACTGCGGGCGGCGGGTTCATCGAGATCGATGAGGGCGAACTGGGCCCGTTTTCGAATCTCGGCCTGTTGGGCCTGGGCGAGACCGAGTTCCACGGCACGTTTGAGCGACCACCAGTACGCCTCATGCTCATCGAGAGCGATCATCAGGCGCTCGGCCTCCGACCGGTTGGGGTCGATTTGCGTCACGCTCCGGGCGGCGTAGTATGCGGACTGCGGGCTGTGCACGAGTTCGTGAAAGACGATTCCGGCGAGCCACGGCAGGTCCTGGGCGAAGGCGAGCGGTCCGATCCGGATGTCGCCGGCGACGTTTCGCCCGGGTAGCTTCAGGCCGGGGTCGTAGATCAGGGTTTTGGTGTCATCCTTGCTGAAGGCGTGCGCCTTGACGACGTAGTCGATGGCCACCTGACGGGCGGCTGCGTCAGCACCCTTGTTAAAAGCGGCGACGCGCTGCAAGCTCTGGTGGGTGGCAAAATCGCGGGCGTTGAATGGAATTTTACGAGCTGGGTACGGCATGAGAACCTCAATGTCCTTTCGCTACTTTCCAACAGGTAACGCGCAAAGGAGCGACATTATTGGCGGAAGATTTACACGAAAGGTATGAAACATGGCTGTGGCCTTGTAACTGCGGTGCGGCGGGTATGGCAAATTGGCTGAACGCACTGAGCGGGCTGGCGCAGAAGTACTCGGGGGAGGCATCGGGCGCGGCGCCGGCCGGCGAAGACCAGCACGACGATTACCAGGAGGTGGCTCGGAATGCGCCGCCCGACGTGGTCGCGGGAGGCCTCTCGCGGGCGTTCCAGTCGGACCAGACGCCGCCGTTTCCCGAAATGATTGGAAGCCTTTTCCGGCATTCGGACCCGGGCCAGCAGGCGGGACTGCTGAACCGGCTGATTGGCGCGGCGGGGCCGGGGGCGTTGAGCGCCATCCCGTCGCTGGCGGCGATCTCCGGACTATTTTCAGGCGGCCAGGTTTCGGCGCAGCAAGCGGGCCAGGTTTCGGCGGAGCAGGTGCAGGATCTGGCGGCGCACGCCGAGAAGCACAATCCCTCGGTGGTGGACCAGGTCAGCAGTTTCTACGCGCAGCACCCGCAGGTAGTCAAAGCGATCGGAGGATTGGCTTTGACGATCGCCTTACAGCACATGATGCGGCGGCGTTGATGGGGATTGTTGCGGCTCGCGCGGGCGGGGGGCCGGTGTGATATCCGGCGCTTCTTCAGCGCAACAAAGAGATCACCCCGATTGCGGCCATCCCCAGTGTGGCGCGAAAAGCCGCGGACCGGAAGCTCGACTCGACTCGGGCAGCGAAACGAGTGATAGCCGAGATAGAGAAAACTGCCTGCGGTCAAGCCCATCAACCAGACGGTCCATTGCGGTCCCATGTTACGGCGCGAGGAAACCTGGAGAATGGCTCCCAGTAAGGTCAGGGACTCGCACAGAGCGGCCCAGAGAATGGCTTGATTCCCGCCTACATCAAGGAACTGCAGGGCAAGTCCTCCGCGCCCACCGTCAAGCAACGGCTGGCGGCGCTGCGGATGCTGTTCGACTGGCTGGTGATATTTGCAGGCCGCGGGGACCGTCGGGGCGCGCCGCGGCAGCACGGGTTCGTCCTCGCGGATGGAGCGGAGCAGTTCGGAAATACGGGGGGCGGCGTTATTCTTCACGCAAGGCGACGATGGGGTCTACGCGGGTGGCGCGGAGGGCGGGCAGGTAACTGGCGGCGGCGGCGACGGCGGCGAGCAGGAGCGGGACGGCGGCGAAGGTGAGCGGGTCGCGGGCGCCAACACCGAACAGGAGGGCGGCCATCACGCGGGTCAGCAGGAATGCGCCGGCGAGGCCCAGGGCGATGCCAGCGGCGGCGAGGCCGAGGGCGTGGCGCAGCACGAGGGCGACGATATTGCCGCGCTGCGCGCCGAGGGCGATGCGCACGCCGAGGTCGTGGGTGCCCTGCGTGACCAGGTAGGAAATGACGCCGTAGATTCCGACCGATGCCAGGATGAGGGCGAAGACGGCGAAGGCGCCGAGCATGATGGTGGAGAATCGCTGGCGGGCGAGCGAATCGTGCATGCGGTCGTCCATGGTGCGGACGTCGTAGAGGGGGATGGTGGGATCGACGGCTTGCACCTGGCGGGCGATGGCCTGCGCGGCGGCGGCCGGGTCGCCGGCGGTTCGCGCCACGACGTAGCGGCCGCGGGCGGAGGGGAAGTAGACGACGATCTTTCCATCCACGTCGAGGCCGTACTGCTTGACGGTTCCGACGACGCCCACGATGGTCATCTTCCTTTGCGGGTCGAACCAGACTTGTTTGCCGACGGGATTTTCACGCGGCCAGAAGCGCTGGGCGAACTTCTCGTCGATGAGGACCGACTGGGAGGGCGATGCCGCGGCATCCTGTTGGGTGAGGAAGCGGCCCTGGCGGAGGGGGATTTCCATGGTGCGGAAGTAGTCCGGGGTGGCGCTTCGCATATCGACCTGAAGCTCCTGCCCGGGCTGGGGCGTGAAGCCTTCGACATTGATACCGCCCCAACCGATGGCGGAGGTGAAGGGGAGGGTGGCGACGCCGCCGGTGGAGCGGACGCCGGGAAGCGCGGCGATGCGGGCGAACAGGTCGCGCCAAGCCGCGTCGACGGCCGCGGGGGTGGCGTAGCGCAGGCCGGTGGCGCCGAGGCGCATGGAGATCACGTGGCCGGGATTAAAACCCGGAGAGACCGCAGAAAGGGTGGCAAAGCTGCGGAGAAGCAGGCCCGCGCCCACCAGCAGCATGAGGGAGAAGGCGAGCTCGGAGACGACCAGCGCGCTGCGCAGACGCTGACGGGAGGGGACAAAGCCGCCATCGCCCTGGGCTCCGCGGCTACCGGATTTAAGCGAGGTGTTGAGATCCACGCGGGCGGCGCGCAGGGCGGGGGCCAGCCCGAAGGCGATGCCGGTGGCGGCGGAGACGAGGAAGGTGAAGGCGAGCACGCGGAAGTCGATGGCGATGGCGTCGAGGCGGGGGATGTTGCCGGGATTGACGGAGCGCACGACGTAGATGGCGGCTTTGGCGATGAGGAGTCCGGCAGCGCCGCCGGCGAAGGCGAGCAGCAGGCTTTCGGTCAACAACTGGCGCGCCATGCGTTCCCAGCCGGCGCCGAGCGCGCCGCGGATGGCGAACTCCTTCTGGCGCGCGGCGGCGCGGGAAAGCAGCAGGTTGGCCACGTTGGCGCAGGCGATGAGCAGCACGAGGGCAACCGAGCCGAGCAGCACCAGGACGGCGAGGCGCACGTTGCCCACCACCTGTTCGAGCAGCGGCACGACGCTGATGGTGAAGGTGCGGTCGCGCTTATCCTTATCGCGGATGCGGGCGGCGATGACCGCGATATCGGCCTGTGCCTGCCCGATGGTCACGCCCGGCTTAAGGCGCGCCATCAGGTTGTAGTTTTCGTCGCCACGCCGGTTGACGGCGTCGGCTCCGAGCGGCAGCGGAAGGTAGATGTCCATGCGTTCGATGCTGCCGACGGTGGGCATGATTTCGGGGTCCAAGAGGAAGTCGGGGCGCAGCACTCCGGCCACCTCGAACTGATTTTTGGCGGCGCCGCCGCCCTCGCCCGCGCCGCTCAGAGTGATGTTGCGGCCGACGATTTCAGGATCGGAGTTGAAGAGGCGCCGCCAAATCGCGTAGCTCAGGATGGCGACGGCTGGTTTGCCGGGCGCGTCCTCGCCGGGCAGCAGCAGCCTGCCGAGGAGCGGCTTTGCTCCAAGCATCTGGAACAGCGTGGAGGAGGTGCGGAGGACGCCGACATTCTGCGGCTGATCGAGGCCGATCAGGGTGGCGGAGCGGCCCTGCGAAATCGACATGCGGTCGAAGGAGCGGTTCTGGGTTTTGATGTCGATGTACTGGCCGGGGGAAGGCCAGTCCTGCGGAATGTCGATTCCGGGGGAGCGCAGCCAGAGGACCGCCAGGCGGTCCGGATCGGGAAATGGCAGGGGCCGGAGCAGGAGGGCGTTGAGGAGGCTGAAGATGGCAGTATTTGCGCCGATCCCGATGGCCAGCGATACGACGATGACGGCTGTCAGCCCGGCGCTCTTGCGCAAGGTGCGGACGGCGAAGCGGCAGTCCTCAAAAAGCTGGTGCATGCGCGTACGTTCCCAGAAGTGTCGTACGGATGGACGACGGCGGACGCGGATGGTTAGTTCGCCGTGCCCTACTGCTTCGTCACGTTCACCTTGACCTTCATGACCTGGCCATCCCTCGCCATGCTGGCTTCCCCGATGAGACGATTATCCGCGAGCGTCAACTCGAAGTTCACGGTGCCTTCGGTGTGCGCCACTTGCAGGCTGACCTTGTTGCCATCGACCTTGCCCTTCGAGATCGGATAGAGGTCGCTTTCGTTGGGACCGACTTTGCCCGTGATCTCGGCGCCCTTTTGCACGAGTTGCAGCACGGCGGTGGACTCACTGGTGGAACCATCCGGCCGGGCGATGTCGAAGCTCCCGGCCCAGTTTCCGGTCACGTTGGTGTCGGCGGCCGTAAGAAGCAGCGCGGCCGCGAAAATCAGAACACAGATAGTCTTCACAGAGGTGCAAACGTCGAATTCCGGGAGAAGTTCCGAATTTCTCTCGGGCGCGCCGCCTAGACGGCCTGCCCGGCGAGGCGCAACGCGTCTTCGATCTCGTAGACGCGGTCTTCCAGCGCGCGCGAGGGCGAACCGGCGGTCTTCGCGTCCTCCAGTTTCTTGCGGGCGGTGGCCAACCTCTTCTGCAGCATGGCGAGTTTGGGGTCGGGCTTTTGCGGTTTGGCTTCCACGCGCGGGGGCTCCGGCGCTCTGGCGGGCTTGGCGGGCGTGGCAGCCTTGACGGGCTTGCGGGCCTTGGCTTTGTGGGATGGCTTATAGCGGAAGGCGGTCACCGCGGGCGGCGGCTTCAGCGGCGCGCCGAAATCGGAGCGGTACTCTTCGGCGATGGTGACGGCCTCGGTAAGCAGGTCGCGAAAGCGGGCTTCCATCGCCTGCTTCGCCTGCGCCCGCAGGGTCTCGCCCTGCTGCTTCCACTTCTGATATTCGGTAATCGAGTCGCCCATGAGTTTCCGTTGTAACACGCATCGGTACGATAATCGCTGGAGGGAGGGTGGATGCGGCTTTCGACCAAAACGGTGAACGACGAACTCGCCCGCCTGGGGCACAAGGCGGTGCTCGAAAAGGGTTCCGGGTACTTCTATTTCGCGTCGGGCGAAACGGAAGGCTGGCTGGACCGGACGGTGCCGGTAAGGAAGATCAACCTGCTTACGTTGAAGGAGTGGGTGGCGGAGTTCCGGCGGTTAAAGGAGCTGAACCAGCAGATTTTCCGGACGGTGAAAGGGAAGAAGTAAACCCGAGCGGGCTAATGCGGGCGATGCGTGCGAATAGAGTCGAGGATTTCGTCGAGCGTCACGTCCTTGTGCCGCCGCTTGCGATCCCGAGTGTAGTCGCCAGTGCCAGAGCGGTTCAGGCGCAGGAACCGGGCCAAGCCATCGGGGCCCAATTCGCGTTTGAGGACGTCAAGGACGTGGCGTCAGCGCGGCAGCCAGGACCGGCCAATCATCTTCATCGCGGCGGGCGATGCGCTGGCGGGCGAAATTCTCGAAGCCTTGGTAGGTCTCGGCGTCGACTGCCTGCACCACGCCGGCCAGTTCATCCAGAACTGCGATAGCGGGAGCCACCGACACTCTGCGTCGCTCCAGAATCTCTGGGAGCTTTGCGCGCCTTTCTTCAAATGCTGCGTTCGGTGTAAGAAACTCAATCTGCCCAGCGTACTTGCGCAACAACGCGAGCACCATCGAGCACCAGCATGACTAACTCTTCTGCGTCCGGCGTTGGCGGCGCAGCTTTTTGAAGTCTGCAACGATCTCGTCTTCGCTCGTTCCGGCCGCAACGATTAGTTCCTGCATCTTCTCACCGGCAATGCGAAGGGCTTCGAGATCCGCCTGGCTCGGTTTGGGCTTTGTCGGGACGTAGATCCCAATCGTGGCGCCATGGCGTGCGATGGCCCGAACGTTAGCGCGATTCCGATCGGGCTGTGCCATTTTCGGTGCCGGCGGCGGAAGAGTGCGGGCGATCCGGGGTCGAGAATCAAGCGCGATCTTTCATGGGCGCGCCGGTGGCGGAGCGGGCGCACTCGGCGCAGCAAAAGAAGCGGCCGTCGACCTCCGTTCCGTGACCGATGACGCGGCACTGGCAGTGCTCGCAGACGGGAGCCATTTTGTGGATGGCGCATTCGAAACTATCGAACGTGTGGCGGGCTCCGGCGGCAACCACCTCGAAGCTCTTGTCGTAATCGTTTCCGCAAACTTCACATTGGGCCATGGCGAATCTCCTTTCGCAGAGAAACGCGAGCACGGCTCCGGCCTCTGTGGGGAATCGACCAGCCGGGCGCCTCAGCTTGCGTAGTAGCCTTCGCGGGTCCGGACGACCAGGCCTTTCTGACGGGTGGTCAGTTTGACTTTGCGGAAGCCGCCGACCACGGGGCTGTCGGAGCTGTAGCCGAGGCTGTACTGGCTGCGGAGGTCCTCTTCGATGGTGGCGAAGACCTTATCGAGGGGCATTTTGCGGGTGACTTCGAAAAATTTGCCGCCGGTGCCGCGGGACATCTGGTCGAGCACCCTGCGGCCGTCGGTGCGGCCGAAGCCGCCCCAGCCGCGGTTCATCGTGAAGGCGCCGTCCGGATCGTCGAAGAGGATGGAGTAGACCTGGGTGTCGGCGCGCTGCGAGGCCTCGCCGGCGGTTTCGAGCTCGACCTTACTGCCGTTGTCCTCGCCATCGGAGAGCAGGATGACGGCTTTGCGGCCGGTGCGGCGTTTCAGGATTTCGTCGGCGGCGAGGAAGACGGCGTCGTAGAGGGCGGTGCCGCCGGACAGGCCGCGTCCGCCGCCGCGGCCGATGCGACCGGGATAGCGGGAGCGCGGGACGCTGAAACCGCCGCGCTGCAAACGCATTTCGGGGGTTTCGAGCTTGGCGAGGGCTTTTTCGAGGAGCGGCCGGGACGAGGTGAGGTCCTCGAGGAGTTCGACCTCGAAATCGAAATGGATGACGAAGGCCTGGTCTTTGGCGCGGAGCACCTGCTGGAGGAAGCGGAAGCTGGCGTCGCGCTCATCGGGGAGGACGTTGCGGGTGCTGCCGCTGGTATCGACGAGGAGGCCGACGGTGAGGGGCAGGTCGATTTCCTGCGCGAAATAGCGGATGGTCTGGGGCCGGCCGTCTTCCTCGAGGAGGAAATCCTCCTTGGCGAGGCCGTTGACGACGGCGCCTTTTTTATCGCGGACGGTGGCGAAAATATTTACCACCTTCACGTCGGTGGAGAAGTCGGGTTTGGGGTCCTGTCCCCGGAGGCGGCGCGCGGCGGGGAGCAGCGACAGTCCGGCTAGCAGACTGCGGCGCGAGATCGAACGTTCGCATCCCATGTCGATATCAAGAGATGCCGGAGACTGCCGGGGGGTTACCGGCAGTTGTTCCCTGCCCGCACAGTGTAGCCGGCGGAATTCAGGCTGGGCGAAGGTTCTGCTAGCAGAATCAGCGACTTACGGGGTGGATCCCGGCTTGCAACGGCAGGCGGGCGGAAACCGCATCCATGGACCCCACACCGAACAACTCCGTTTTGCCCTCCGGGCGACTGCCCGGCGAAAGGAAAGTGCAGTGGGGAATTCTGGGGGTGGCGCGGATCGCGACCCACCGCGTAATTCCCGCGATGCGGGGGTGCGAGTTCGGCGAAGTGGCGGCGATCGCCTCGCGGGACCGCGGGAAAGCGGAAGCCGCCGCCCGCGAGCACGGAATCCGGAAGGCGTACGGTTCCTACGAAGAACTGCTGGCCGACCCGGAAATCGAGGTGGTCTACAATCCGCTACCGAATCACCTGCACGTGCCCTTATCGATCCGCGCGGCGGAAGCCGGCAAGCATGTGCTGTGCGAGAAGCCGGTGGGGCTGAACATGGCGGAGGCGCTCGCATTGAAGGCGGCGCGGGACCGGACGGGCGTGACGATCGGCGAGGCGTTCATGGTGGCGACGCATCCGCAATGGGTGCGGACCATGCAACTGGTGCGGGAAGGCCGGATCGGGGCGCTGCGCTACGCGTTGTGCAATTTCGGCTACCCGAAACTGGCGCCGGGCAACGTGCGCAATGTGCGGGAATGGGGCGGCGGCGCGATGCTCGATATCGGCTGCTACCCGATCAAGACGTCGCGCATGGTTTTTGGGGAAGAACCGCGGCGCGTGGCGGGCACGGTGGAACGCGACCCGGATTCGGGCGTGGATGTGCTGGTGTCGGCGATTCTCGAGTATCCGAGCGGGCACTGCATCTTCACCTGCGGGATCGGGGTGGCGGGGAATCAGCGCATGCAGTTCTTCGGCACGGCGGGACGGATCGAAATCCAGATACCGTTCAACGCCACGCCGGGCGGGGTTTCGCGGATCCTGGTGGACGACGGGCGGGATTTTCTGGGCACCGGGATCGAGGTGGAAGAGATCGCGGCGTGCGACCAGTACACGATTCAGGGCGATCGTTTTTCGCAGGCGGTGCGCGCGGGCACGCCGCCGCCGGTACCGCTCGAAGATTCGATCCGCAACATGGCAGTGATCGACGCCGTGTTCCGGGCGGCGGAGCGGGGCAAGTGGGAGACGGTGGAGGTCAGTTCCGCGGCGGGCCCTGCTTGACGTCGTCGCCCACGAGGCGCAGCACCCAGCGGAGGGCTTCGTGGTACATGTGCTGGACGCGCGGGTCGTCCCACGCTTCCACGGTGTGGCCGTAGCTCGAATAGAAGACGCGTCCCTTGCCGTGCATCTTAGCCCACGCCACGGCGAAATCCTTGTCGGTGCGGTGGATGTTGGGCTTGGAGAAATCGAGTTTGGAGGCATCCAGGCGGGCGAGCACGTGCACCTTGTCGCGCGACCAGTCCTTATGCTGGTAGATTTCGTCGTGGATGGTGAAGCTCTGGGGGAACAGATCCATGCCGGGGAAGGCGCGGTCCTCGGTGATCACGGGGGCGTCGAAGGTGCCCCAGGGGTGCTGGTCGAAGTAGCCGCCGATCATTTCGCCGAACTCGGGCCAGTCGAAGAAGGCATCGTCGCCGGTGTGGGCGCCGATGAAGCCCTTGCCGTCGTCCTTGATGAACGACATGAGGTCCTTCTTCTGCTGCGAGGTGAGGGGATCGCCAACGCCGAAGTAAAAGATAGCGTCGAAATAATCGAGGTTGCGGGTATTGCGTGCGGGCTCGGGGATGGGCTGTTTGGCGATCCACTGGGAATCGGTGCGGATGAAGGTATCGTAGGCGCCGCTCTCGCGGCCGAGGCGCTCGATGACGGCGGCGGCGTGGGAAATGGAATCGTGCTGGAAGCCGCCCTGCGCGTCGCACCAGGCGAGGACGCGCTTGCGGCGGGCCTGCTGCGGCTGGGAATGGAGAGGCGCGAGCAAAATCGCTGCGAGCGCAAGGGCGGCGAGGGTGGCAATCCGAGTTCGGCGCATAAGTCATTGTCCACCCCCGCGCGGGTTGGCGACAACCGTTGGCGATGCCTGAAGATTGCCGCCCTTATTTCACGTCTTCATTCACCCCAGGCTCCCGCGAGCCCCAACATGACGCCGGCGGCGACGAGGACGGCTGCGTGGCGCAAGACCAGGATCAGCACTTGTCTCGTCCCGCGCCGAGGCCGGCAGATGGTCGCAAGAGGGGCCGAACCTTTCACGCCGGCACTACGCCGAGAATCGCGATTGGCTGGCCGGCCGTGCCGCGGAGAAGGTGCTTGCCAATCGAGTCCTCACCGTTCCCGAATTCCATCTTCGCTGCCGCCGCGCCTGTCTCCCGCGCCTTCAGGTCGAGATGGAACCGCGCCACAACTCACTCAGTCGTTGCATGTGACCAGCTCCCTACGCGGGCTCGATGACGCGCACGATCGCCCGAATCACCTTTTCGAATTCCGAGATCTCCAGGTTCAACTGCTTCCTGCCAGCGGGCGTCAGCCGGTAGTAGCGTGCGCGGCGGTTGTTTTCGGACTGGCGCCATGCGGCAATGACCCAGCCCTTGATCAACATCCGCTGCAACGCGGGATATAGCGATCCTTCCTCGACCTGGAGCACGTCCTCGGATATTTGTTGAATGTATTGCGCGATGCCGTAACCGTGCATCGGCCCAAGCCGGACCAAGCTCTTCAGGATCAGCATGTACAGCGTTCCTGGCGGGATCTCGGAGCGGGTTGTGGCGGCTTCCTCTCGACGCATAGTTTAACTACTGGTATTCTGGACCCGATCTTCGTACGCGTCAAGCGGAAAGGCCATGTTTTGCGCGGGCGTCAGGCGTCCCAGCGGAGGGCGGTCAACGGGTCGACGCGGGTGGCGCGGCGGGCCGGGATGTAGCAGGCGGCGAGGGCGAAGGCGGCCAGGGTCAGGGCTGCACCGGCGAAGGAGAGCGGGTCGAGGGGCTGCAAGTGGAACAGGATTCCGCGCATGATCCAGGCGAGCGCGGCGGCGGCGGCGAGGCCGATGGCTGCACCGAGCGCCATGAGGCGGGCGCCCTGGGCGAAGATCAGGCGCAGCACTTCGGGCGGGCTGGCGCCGAGCGCGATGCGGATGCCGATCTCCTGGGTGCGCTGGGCGACGCTCTGCGAGATGGTGCCGTAGATGCCGAGCCCGGCGAGCAGCAGGGAGGCGACGGCGAAGGCGGCCAGCAGCAGCATGACGAAGCGGCGCTCGGAGGTGGAGCGCGCCACCTGGCGGTCCATGGCGGTTTCGTTGTAGGTGGGGATGGCGGGGTCCACCGAGCGCACGATGGCGCTCAGTTCGGCGACGCGCGGCGCGGCATCGTCGCGGGTGCGCACAACCAGCACCGGGGCGCCCAGCGGATTGACGGCGTAGGGCCGGTACAATTCGGGCCGCGGATCGGCTTCCAGGCCGAAGTGCCGGATGTTGCCGACGATGCCGATGACGGTGGTCCAGGGCGCGTTTGGGCCGCCGGTGAGTTTCATCCGCTTGCCGAGCGCGTTCTCGCCGGGCCAGATGCGGCGGGCGAGGGCATCGTTGATGACGACGACGGCGGTGGGATGGGCGTCGTCGCGCTGGTCGTAGAGACGGCCGGCGAGCAGGGGAATGCGCATGGTGGTGAAGTAGCCGGCGGTGGCCACGCGATACTCCACTTCGACGCCGGGCGAGGTGTTCGCTTCCGTTCCCTCCGGGTAGACCCAGGTGCCGAGACTTTTGCCCGAAAACGGCATGCGGCTGACGGCGCCCACGCCCGTCACTCCGGGTTGCGAGAGCAGGGCGTGTTCGATGCGTCGATACACAGCCCAGCGGAGAGCGGGCGTAACGGCGGTGCCGGGCATCTGAGTGGAAATGGCGACGAGGTTGCTGGAATCGAAGCCGGCGGGGACGGCCAGCAGGCGGGAGAAGCTGCGGATGAGCAATCCCGCGCCGACCAGCAGGATGAGCGCGGCGGCAACCTGGAGCACGACGAGGGCGGCGCGCAGGCGATGGCGCCCGGCGCTGAGCCCGCGCCCGGCCTCGCGCAAGGTACTGGCGATATCGACGCGGGCCACGCGGAGCGCGGGAGGAAGGCCGGAGAGCAGGGCGGCCGCGAGCACCACGGCGGAGGTGAAGGCGAGGGCCCTCCAGTCCAAGCGGATTTGACCGGCGTGGATGAGCGTAGCCGGCCCGAGCGCGACGAGCGCGCGCAGCCCCGCCCAGGCGAGCGGCAGGCCGGCCAATCCGCCGAGAAAGGCGAGCACGGCGCCCTCGGTGAGCAATTGGCGGACGAGGCGGGCCGCGCTGGCGCCGACGGCCACGCGCACGGCGATTTCGCGATTGCGGGCGGCGGCGCGGACCAGCAGCAGGTTGGCCACGTTGGCGCAGGCCATCAGCAGCACGAACGCAACGGTGCCCAGCAGCAGCAACATGCTGAGCCGCAGGTTGCCTTTGACGCGGTCGGAAAGAGGCGCGACGCCGGTATTCGTAGCCGCGGTCGTACGCCGGGTACTCCTGCGCGAGGGCGGCGGCGAGGCGATGCATTTCGTGGTTGGCCGCGGCGGCGCTCACCCCCGGTTTCAACTGGCCGACGACCTTGAGGTAGCGCACGGCGCGCATGGAGGTAGTGAGGGGGTTGGCGGCCATGGGAAGCCAGAGGGCGACTTCGGTGGCGGTGCCGGCGAGCGGTTCGCCCAACCAGCGGAAATCGGGGGGCAGCACGCCGATCACGGTGTAGGCGGCGCCGTCCAGGTTGAGGACGCGGCCGATGGCGTTGGGCGAACCGTTCAGGCGGTCCTGCCAGAACGCGTGCGAGACCATGACGACTGGTTTGGGTTGTCCGCGGCGGTCCTCATCGGGTGTGAAGGCCCGGCCGAGCAGAGGGCGGACGCCGAGCATGGGAAAGAATTCGGCGGAGACGAAGAGGGTGTCAAACTGGCGGGCTTCGGTTTTTCCGGCGAGCACCATGCTCCAGACGACGCTGATGGAGGCCAGGGATGAAAACGAACGGGCGCGCTCGCGGTAGTCGTAGAAATCGGCCGCCGAGCACGCGGGCTCAATCTCGGGCTGCTCGGGACGGCGAGTTTCGACGGCTACGAGGCGGTGGGGGTCGCGGTAGGGGAGGTCGCGCAGGAGGAGGGCGTCGACCATGGTGAAGATGGCGGTGTTGCCGCCGATGCCGAAGGCGAGGGTGAGGAGAGCGAGGGCGGTGAAGCCGGGATTGCGGCGGAGGGAGCCGAGGGCATAGCGGACGTCGGTCCACCAGCCGCCGGGAAGTCCGCGGCGGCCCTCGAGCGGAGGGGCGGGAGGACGATCGGCGGCTTCGATCTCGCGGGCGAGTTTTTGCGGGTCGGGGAACTGCGCTTCGGCGCGGGCCGCGGCTTCCGCCTCGCCGAGTCCGGCGGCGACGGCGTCCTGGTAGGCCTGTTCCATCTGCTGGGCGAGTTCGGCGACGATTTCGGACTCGCGCTCGGGCCGCACGCGCAGGCTGCCGAGGCGCTCGCGGAGGTAGGCGTTCCAATCACGCATGGCCGAACCCCGTGAGGCGGTTGAGCGCGGCCACGAATTCGCGCCAGGAGCGGCGCTGCTCGGCGAGGGCTTTTTTGCCGGCGGCGGTCAAGCGGTAGTAGCGGCGGCGGCGCTCGCCGGTTTTTTCGACCCAGCGGCCCTCGACGAGTTTTTTGCGCTCGAGGCGGTAGAGCATGGGATAGAGGGAAGCGACATGAAATTGCAGGCGATTGCCGCTCTGCGATTCGATCAGCTTGGCCAGCTCGTAGCCGTGGCGGGGGCGGGCTTCGAGGAGCGCCAGGAGGATCATCTCCGCGCCGCCCTTCTGGATATCCGGTGTCGCCATATCTGTCGATTGTATATATGGCGGAGATACATATCAAGTGGGGGGGGGCGGGGCGATGGGTGCGGGTCGGGGCGATGGGTGCGGGTTGCGGCGACGGGTTTGGGTCGCGGTGATGGGTGCGGGTCGCGGCGATGCGTTGGGGGTCGCGGTGTGCGTTGGGGTCGCGGCGGGGTGCTTGGGTCGCGGCGGGGTGCTTGGGTCGCGGCGGGGTGCTTGGGTCGCGGCGATGGGTGCGGGTTGCGGCGACGGGTTTGGGTCGCGGTGATGGGTGCGGGTCGGGGTGATGCGTTTGGGTCGCGGCGATGCGTAAGGGTCGCGGCGGGATGCAACAGGGTGGCCGCGGAATGCCGCATGTTACAGTCGAAGGTTGTGTTTGAACGGATCGTCTGGATCGTACTCGACAGCGTGGGAATCGGCGCGATGCCGGACGCGGGGGCCTTTGGCGACCCGCCGGGCGCGGACACGCTCGGGAACCTGGCGCGACTGCGGGGGTTGCACGTGCCGAACCTCCAGCGCCTGGGCCTGGGAAACATCAAGCCGCTGGCGGGAATCGACGCGGCCGCCATGCCGGCGGGAGGGTACGGCAGGTGCACGCTGGCCTCGCCGGGCAAGGACACGACCACCGGACATTGGGAAATGGTGGGCATTCACCTGGACACGCCGTTTCCGCTTTACCCCCACGGGTTCCCGCCGGAGGTGATGCACGAGTTCGAGCGGCGGATCGGGCGCAGCTCACTCGGGAACAAGGCGGCATCGGGCACCGAAATTATCGAGGAACTGGGCGCCGCGCACATGCGCACGGGGTCGCCGATCGTGTACACGTCGGCGGACAGCGTGTTTCAGGTGGCGGCTCACGAAGAAGTCATCCCGTTGTGGGAACTGTACAAGATCTGCGAGACGGCGCGCGAGATTCTGCGCGGGCCGCACGAGGTGGGCCGGGTGATCGCGCGTCCTTTTGTGGGCTCGCCGGGCAGCTTCGCGCGCACCGCGAACCGGCACGATTACGCGGTTCCTCCGCCCCGCGGGATGCTGCTCGACCGGTTGGCGGAGCGGCGCGTGCCGGTGCACGGCGTGGGCAAAATTTTCGACATTTTCCTGGGCCGGGGAATCGGCGAGACGGACAAGACGAAGAATAACCAGGACGGGATGCAGAAGACCCTGGAGGCGATGGGAGAGACCAAGCGCGGCCTGATCTTCGTGAACCTGGTGGATTTCGACCAGCAGTACGGACATCGCAACGACATTGAAGGGTACGCGAGCGCGATCGAGCAGTTCGACGGGTGGCTGCCGGAATTCGAGGGCGCGATGCAGGCCGGCGATTTGGCCATTCTGACGGCGGATCACGGCTGCGATCCCAGCGTGGCCGGCACCGATCACACACGCGAATACGTGCCGCTGGTGGCTTTCGGACCGCACGGCCGTGCGGGAGTGGACCTGGGGCTGCGCGGGTCGCTTGCGGACATCGGACAGACCGTGGCCGGGAATTTCGGCGCCCAGATCGCCCACGGAGAAAGTTTTTTAAACCAACTACTATGAGAAAACCAGTCATGGCGGGCAATTGGAAAATGTACAAGACGCCCGCGGAAACCGCTGCATTCATCGAGAAATTCCGGCCGCTGGTCGAGAAATCCGAACACTGCGAGATCGTGATCTGTCCTCCCTTCACGAACCTCGCCGCGGCCGTGGAAGCGGCCAAGGGAACGAACATCCATGTGGGATCGCAGAATATCGCATGGGCCAAAGAAGGCGCGTTCACGGGCGAAATTTCCGGACCGATGCTGAACGCGGTGGGCGCGAGCCACGCGATCGTCGGACACAGCGAGCGGCGCCAGTATTTCGGGGAGACGGACGCCACTGTCCTCAAGCGGACGCAGGCGGCGCTGGAGTACGGGCTGACGCCGATCGTGTGCGTGGGCGAGCGCCTGGAAGAGCGCGAGGGTGGAACCACGGAAGCGGTGCTGGTGGGCCAATTCCAGAACGGGATTGCCGGGCTGACGGCGGAGCAGTTCGCGAAGATCGCGATCGCCTATGAACCGGTCTGGGCGATCGGCACGGGCAAGACGGCGACGCCGGAAATTGCGGCCGACGCGCACCGGACGATCCGGGCGCAGGTAGCGGCGAAATTCGGGAAGGCGGCGGCGGACGCGGTGCGAATTCTGTACGGCGGGTCGGTGAAGCCGGACAATGTGAAGAGCCTGATGGCGCAGCCGGAGATCGACGGATCGCTGGTGGGCGGGGCGAGTTTGGAGCCCAATTCGTTCGCATCCATCGTGAATTTCTGAAGCGTTTCTGCCGGGCGGGAGGGGTGTCTTAAGATGGCACCTCCCGTCCGGACTTCCGACGGCGGGTTCGAGGAAACAGAGCTGGCTCGCCTTTCTACCGATACGATGTGGGGTCTACACGATGGCCAAACTGATCTACTTTACGCCCACGTCGCTGGACGGCTTTATCGCGGATGAAACCGGCGATCTCGATTGGGCGGCGCCAGACGGGGAGGTATTTGCGTTCATCACCGATCTCGTGCGCCCTTTCGGCACGTATCTCTATGGACGCAAGATGTACGAGACGATGGCGGTTTGGGAGACGCCGCAGGTCATTCCTGGCCTAACGCCGGCCCTGCTGGAGTTCGCGCGGATCTGGCAAGCGGCCGACAAGATCGTCTATTCCAAATCTCTGGAGACCGTCTCTACACGGAAGACGCGTCTCGCGCGGGAATTCGATCCGCAGGTGGTTCGCGAGCTGAAGACTCAAGTGCCTCACGACATTACGATGGGCGGTCCCGCTCTTGCCGCCCACGCGATCCGGGCCGGGCTCGTCGATGAGTATCAACTGCTCGTCGTGCCTGCTGTGCGTGGCGGCGGCATTCGGGTCCTGCCCAGCAACGTAGGCGTGAGGCTGGATCTGGTGGACGAGCGGCGTTTCACGAATGGATGGGTCTATCTTCGCTATCGCACGCTGGCGTGATGGAGGCTGTCGCCCCTGGTTCGGAGCGACGATTGCGCTCTGAACGAAAGCGCTAAACTTCGAGGAGCAACGCAGCCATGGACAACACGAGAGTATTCAGAATGGCGTTCGCAAGCGTCTACCCGCTCTACGTCGCCAAGGCGGAAAAGAAGGGTCGTACGAAGGAAGAAGTGCATGCCATCATCTACTGGCTGACAGGCTACGATGAACAGACGCTGCAACAGCAGATCGACAGGAAGGTGGACTTCGAGACTTTCTTCGCCCGGGCGCCACGGATCAACCCGAACGTCTCCAAGATTACCGGCGTAATCTGCGGCTACCGGGTGGAGGAGATCGAGGACAAGCTCATGCAACAGATCCGTTACCTGGACAAGCTGGTGGATGAACTGGCCAAGGGAAAGGCCATGGACAAGATCCTGCGGAAGTGAGCGGGGGTAGCGGTGTCGTCATCGTGGTTGCGAGATTCCCCAAAGCTACGCTTGCGGTGCTCTTCATCACCGCCGGGTTGACGGCACTGCAATTCCGCACTCCCGTCCTGATCGGCGCACTCGAGCGGAAGCCGGACATGCTGGCCTCGGGGCAGTGGTGGCGTCTGATTACGCCGATATTGATCAATCCGGAAGGCTGGCAACAGATTGCAGTGAATCTCGCCGGCATCGCCATTGTTGGGATTCTCGTGGAGCGTATTTTCGGCAGCGCAGGCTGGCTGATGCTTTACCTGACCGGGGCGGTAGTGGGAGAACTCGCGGGCTGGAGATGGCAACCTACGGGCGCCGGCTCGTCGGTTGCGGTTTGCGGATTGCTTGGAGGCCTGGCACTGTGGCTGGTCTGGCGCAAACGGCCAATTCAGCTTCGCTTCGGAGGAGCAGTGATCGTGATGGGAGCGGTTGTGCTGATCGCCGGTCACGATATCCATGGCCCGTCTCTGGTTGCCGGCGGACTGGGTGCTGCCGCACTGACGATTTCGCGAGACGCTACTCGTGCCGGCGCATGAAGGCCGCTTAAGCCCTTTGGTCCGATGTAGCCGCTCGATCCCGGGCGGATCGGCGTTTGGCTATTCCTGACGCGCCTGATTTCGGCAGCGCAATCCTTCCGTCGCCGTATCCGGAGGCAGGCGCCGGAAGGCGACCACCAACGAGGCACATTGGCTGGATTGAGCGCCACTTGGCCGCGAGGTCCCCATCTCGGACCTTGACTCGGCACGGGTTCCTGCAATCTGCGCGATGGATCGCTCCTGGTCATCGCCCGGCGTTTGGCTATTCCGCGGCTTTCGACGTTGGAATAAGCGCGGGCGGACTTATCTCCGCCCAACGGAAACCGCCCGCGCACGGCCGAGGCCAAAACTTCGATTCCACAATAGACCGGGCGGCTGGAGCGAACAACCGCCGGGGCGGCGGAAATGTGCAATCCGCAACGTTCGGCCGGGAGGTTCGGTGCTCCATCGTCCCGCGGTTAAGGGAGGAGGGACAGAAACTCGTCTTCCCGATCGAGGCGGATTCCGATGCGGAGCGAGTAGAGGGAGAGGGGCGCGACCAGGTCGTCGCACTGGTCGCACAGGTTGACGGAATCCTTTTCGGTGGTGACCAGGGCGGTGGCGCCCCGGGACAGGGCGGCGCGGGAAATCCGTTTCAGTTCATAGGGACGGTAGCGGTGGTGGTCCTCGAACTCGATCCAGTCCACGGGGTGAACACCCACGTCGCCGAGCGTGCGGCGGAAGGACTGCGGGTTGCCGATGCCGCAGAAGCCGCCGGCGGCTTCGAAAGGGGGTTCGGCGGCCGGATACTCTTGTCCGGTCCGGCTTTCCACCCAGGAAACGGGGGTGACGAAGGCGCGGAAGATGCGGGCTTTCGGGTTCCACTCGCGAACGCAATTTTCAATCGCCGGGCCGAGGTCGGAGAATTCGACGCGGGTGAGCACCACGACGCCGGCGCGGGCGATGGCGGACTCGGGCTCGCGGAGGCGGCCGAGGGGAAAGAGGGCGCGGCCGCCGAACGGATTCAGTGCGTCGATGAGGACGATGTCGAGGTCGCGGGCGAGTTTCACGTGCTGGAATCCGTCGTCGAGCAGGAGCACGCCGGGATGAAACAGGCGCAGAAGTTCCTCGGCGGTGGAATAGCGGTCGGCGCCGATGCCGACGGGGGCGAGGCCGGAGCGCAGGAAAAGTTGCGGCTCGTCGCCGGTTCGGGAAGCGGGAAGGCGGGCTCCGGGCGGAAGGATGAGGTTCTTTTCGGGTGAACTGCGCCCGTAGCCGCGGGTCAAAATGCCGGGATGGCGATCGCGGGCGTGCAATGCCGCGGCCAGCCACAACACGAACGGCGTTTTGCCGGTGCCTCCCATGGTGAGGTTGCCGACCGAAATCACGGGGACGGGGAGGCGGCGTTGGATGGCGAGAGAGCGGGCGTGCCGGCGGCGGCCGCCGCGCTCCCACAACTTCGACGCCGGCCAGCGCAGTTGCAGCCAGGGAAAGGCCGGGCGGTAGCGCGGAATGCGGGTGGTATAGAGAGACTGAAGTTCGGCAACGGCGGAAGCCGTGGCGCCCCGGTTGGCGCGGGCGCGTTCGAGCGCGCGAGCGGCGACGGCAGCGGCCTCGCGGGGATTCTCGAGGCAGAGGGCCACGGCGGGTGCGAGTTGGGCGGGCTCCTGAATTTCGATGCAGGCGCGAGCGGCGCGGAAATCGTCGGCGATGGCCTGGAAGTTGGCCATGTGGGGGCCGATGATGACGGGTTTGCCGAAGGCGGCCGGTTCCAGGATGTTGTGGCCGCCGCGGTCGGCCAGGGTGCCGCCCATGAAGACCGCGTCGGCCAGGGCGAAGAGCCCGCTGAGCTCGCCTACGGTATCGAGAAGCAGGACGCAGGGAGGGGGGAGCGTCTGACGGTCGAGCCGGGAGCGGCGGAGGTAGGGCAGGCCGGCGGCCTCGAGCTTTTTCGCCACGGTGTCGAAGCGCTCCGGTTTGCGCGGAACGAGGATGAGCAGGAGGTCGCGGTGGCGTTCGGCCAGTTTGCGGAAGGCGGCGATGACCGCGTCGTCTTCGTCTACGTCGCCGGGACGGGCGGGCGGCATGGTGCTGGCCGCGATGAAGACCCGCGGATTCCCGGACGCTTCCAGCAGGGCGCGGACGGGAGAGCCGGGGGGCGCTTCCCGCGGCTCGAAATCGTACTTGAAATTGCCGGTGACGAGGACCTTTGCGGGCGGGGCTCCGAGCGCCCGGAAGCGTTCGGCCATGGCCTCGGTTTGGGCCAGAATCGCGTCGGCGGCCGGCAGCACTTCGCGGAAGAGGTTGCGGAATGGGAGGTAGCGGGGGAAAGCGCGGTCGGAGAGGCGGCCGTTGACGAGCAGGAGGCCGGCGCCGGTGCGTTTCACTTCGCGGAACAGGTTGGGCCAGATCTCGGTTTCGGCCACCACCAGAACGGAAGGGCGGAGGGTGCGAAGGACGCGGCGGACGGCGGCGACGTAGTCAACGGGGGCGTAGAAGACGCCGTCAACGAGGCCGTTCAGTTTTTCGCCGGCGATGGCGCGGCCGGCCAGCGTAGTGGTGGAAACAAACAGCTTCGCGCGCGGAAAGGCGGCGTGGACGGCGCGCAGGAATTCGACGCACGAAAGAATTTCGCCCACCGAAACTGCGTGCAACCAAATGGATCCGGGACCGGTCTGTCTAAAAGAGCGGGGCAAGAATCCCAGGCGTTCGGGCAGGGATTTCCAATAGGCCCGGTTCCGGACGGCGCGGAACAGGAAATACGACAGCAGGACAGGCAGCCCAACAGCTTGAAAGGCCCGGTAGAGGAAATAAATGCCTTTTGTTTTCAAACGTTTGGCTCTTTTATTGAGTATAGCGGCGGCGTTCTCGGCCAACAAGGACGGCGTCATCCGCACGGCTTACGGCGCGGACACGAAAAGCTTCAAGCCGGGGGAAGCCTCGACCTTCAAGTACAAACAGACGAACTCGGGGGTCACGGTGGCGGTGGAAGCGTACGTTTCCGGCGACAAAATGAAGGAAGCTTTCGGGAAGCTGGATCCGTACGAGTACGGAATTCTGCCGGTGCTGGTGGTGATTCAGAACGACACCGACAAGACGATCCGGCTGGACCGGATGAAGGTGGAATACGGGGCCGGGCGCAACCGGGTGGCGGCGACTCCGGCGCGCGAGGTGCGTTACACGAAAGGCGTGGAGCGGCCGCGAATGATTCCGGGGCCGACCGGGGGCGTGAAAATCGGCAGGGTGAAGAAGAACCCGCTGGACGCCTGGGAAATCGAAGGCCGGGCCTTCGCGGCGGCCATGCTGCCGGCGGGGCAGTCGGCATACGGGTTCTTTTATTTTCAATCCGGCCTTCAGCCGGGCGCCACGTTCCAGCTCAGCGGCCTGACCGAAGCCGCCACGGGCAAGGAACTGTTTTTCTTCGAAGTTCCGATGCAGTAGCGGGTCCGCCTATTTCGCCGAAACGCGCAGCGCCACCACGCCGTGCTGCGGCACTTCGGCCTGGAAGCCGTCGCCGGTCAGGGTGACATCGGAGTGTTTCCACAGGTCGCGGCCGCGCAGGTTCTTGCCGGCGAATCCGAGGGCGTCCCATTTGACGCCGATGGTGGCGGGCCCTTCCCCGCGGTTGAAGAACGTAACGACCACTGACTTGTCCTTCATGGGCCGGGAGATCACGTCGTTGGTGCCCTCGCGCGAAACCAGTTTGGCGGGCAATCCGGCGGGGTCCTGGCTAACGGCGATGACCTCGGCGTTGAGCAGAATCTGCTTTGTCTCGTCAGTCATACTGCGGATGTCGTTGCCGGCGAGAAGGGGCGAACGGAGCATGGACCAGAGCGTGAAGTGGGTCTTGTACTCATCGTTGGTCATGCCGCCGTTGCCCACTTCGAGCATGTCCGGATCGTTCCACATGCCGGGCTTGGCGGCCGGCGCGATATCGAGCTGGGTGAGGCCGCCCGGGATGGCAGGGCCGAAACCGAGGTTCTGCATGGATTGCCAGGAGTCGCGGATATCGCCGGTGGTGCGCCATGAATTGCCGCCCACCAGGCCGCCCCAATCCCACACTTTGTCGCGGCCGTACTGGCAGAGGCTGTAGAGGATGGGCCGGCCGGAGTTGATTAGAGCATCGCCCATTTTCTGGTAAACGGCGCGCATCTCGTCGTCGGTGTAGACGCGGCTGGCGCCGCACCAGTCGTATTTCAGGTAGTCGATGCCCCAGGCGGCGAAGGTCTTGGCATCCTGCTCTTCATGACCGTAGCTGCCTTCGTACTGGGCGCAGGTATTGGGGCCGGGAGAGGAGTAGATTCCGAGCTTCAAGCCTTTGGAGTGGACGTAATCGGCGAGGGCTTTCATGTCCGGGAACTTGGTGTTGGTGGTCATCTTGCCGTTGGCGTCGCGCGATTCGCCTTCCCAGGTGTCGTCGATATTGACGTAGACGTAGCCGGCCTGCTTCATGCCGCTGGTGACCATGGCGTCGGCAATTTCGCGCACGAGCTTGTCGTCCACGCGGCTGGCGAACAGGTTCCAGCTATTCCAACCCATGGGGGGAGTTTTGGCGAGGCCGTTGCGTTTTACCGTGTGGAGCGCGGGCGGGGGGATGCGCTTGGGGTAGGAAGCTTCGACGGTACTGCGCTCCATGATGGCGGTGGAGGGTCCGCCGCGGCCGCCGGTGACGGCGAGGTTGATTGTATTTCCCGCCAGATTGCCTTCGTAGACGGTCGGGGTGGGGGCCTGTTTCTGGCCGCCGCGTCCGGCGATTTCAAAATGGAGCTTGCCGTTGACAAACGTGCCGGCGGGGGCGGCGGGGCCGCGTCCGCCGAAACCGCCTCGGGCGCCGGGAGCGGCACCGCGGCCGGCGGGCGGTGTGGGAGGCGGAAGCTCCGGCGACCGTCCGGACAGGGTGGTCAGGGTCACATTTTGCCCATCCTGTTTCACTTCATACCAGGTCTTGCGGAAGGTGCCATCGCCGCGCGGCGCCTTGAGCACCCATACTCCGGAAATATCGGACTGGGCCTGCACGAAGAACGCGGCCGATGCAAAAACGAGAGCGAGCGGAATCAAAAACCGCCTCATTGACATGAATCTCCTTTCGCGGCGATTCTATCACACCGGCCACTCCGAATCTGGTTTCGGAGGGTAGCGCAAAGGGCGTTCACAGCACATCGGGAAAAATTTTGCGCGGGAAAAGACCCGTCTTTTTAGGGAGTTAGGAATTTGGCGCCGCCGGCGGACGGGTTGCGGCGGCGGTGGTGCGGGTAAACTGGGGGCGGCTCGAAAAGTTCCGCGCCGACCGCGCCCGTCCGGGCGCGCGATTCACCAATTTCCGGAGGTAGGATGATTTCCCGATATTCCCTGTTCGCAGTGGTGTGCCTGGCCGGGTCGCTGTCCGCGGCACCAACGCTGACCACTATCCAGGACACGTTGTACCGCGCCGACGGCAGCCGTTTTACCGGCACGCTGACCGTCAGTTGGGACAGCTTCGAAGGCCCGAATGCGACCGCGGTGGTCAAGCAGAGCACGACTGTGCGAGTGGTGGACGGTTACCTGAAAGTGCAACTGGTTCCCACCACGACGAGCGTTCCGCCGGCCTATTACCAGGTCACTTACAACAGCGACGGCCGCGTACAGTTTCAGGAGACCTGGAATGTGCCTGCCAGCGCGCAGCCGGTGCGGGTGCGGGATGTGCGGGTGGCGGTGGCGCGCTCGACCAGCGGCGGAACGGCTTCGGGGGAGACGGGCGGGCCGGTGACGGAGGCGGATGTCTCCGGCCTGCTGGGGGACCTTGCGGTGCGCCCGATAAAGGGCGCGGGGTACGCGGGCGGGCGTGTGGCGATGGTGAACGATAGCGGCGCGCTCGAGTCGGTAGCCGGGAGTCCTTCGGATTGCGTGCGGGTGGACGGGACCTCGGGGCCGTGCGGCAGCGAGGCGCCGGGATTCGTGGAGGGCGACACACCCTCGGGGATCGTGGATGGCGCCAATACGACGTTCAGCCTGACGGGCATTCCGGAGCCGGCCGACAGCCTGGCGATGTACCGCAACGGTCTGCGCCAGAAAGCCGGGCTCGACTACATCTCGAGTGGGCGCACGGTGGAATTCGTGCCGGCGGCGGTTCCGCAACCGGGCGACACGCTGCTGGCCAGCTACCGGCTGGCGGACGGCAGCGAATCGGCGGCGCCGGAGATCTATCCGGTTTCGCAGGTGGTCTGCAGCGGCATCGGCGCCGCCACCAACAGTTCGAGCATGTCCGCGCTGGGTTCGTGCACGGTGCCGGCGGCGGCGCTGCTGCCGGGCGACCGGCTGGAGGTCCGCTTCGATGTGGAACACCAGGGCTCCGGCGGCGGGTACACGTTCGAACTGCTGTGGGGGAGCACGGTTGTGTTGAGCCGCAGCGCGTCGGCAGCGGATGCGGTGGCCACGGCGCGCGCGGATTTTTCGGTGCTGGGGTCGGGAACGCAGTTCGGGACGCAGAGCTGGGGTTCGGTTCTGCCGCTGGCGGCGGCGGTGGGCGCGGCGTCGGACAGCCTGGCTGGCGGGATCACGGTGGTGTTTCGGGGACGGCTGACGCAGGCCGGCGACACGCTGACGCTGCGCAACTTCACGGTGACGCGGCTGCCGTAGGGAGCGGCACGGGCGGAGGCGGGCTGCCGGGGATTGCGGCGATCAATCGCGCTCACAGCGGAATGGCTTCGCTCAACACCTGAACCCGGAACTCCGGCCGCAGCATACGGTCAATCGCCACGTCGACCCGGGCGTCGAGTGCGCCTTGCACTTCCATCAGGAGGCCGCCAAGGTCCAGCAATGTACGACCGGGTTCAAGATCGACGAGAAGATCGACGTCGCTATCGCTGCGGGAGGTTCCGCGAGCAATGGAGCCGAAGAGCCGTACGTTGCGCGCGCCATGGCGGGACGCGATTCCGAGTATCACCTCTCGTCGCGCGCGGATCTGGTCGAGTGTCATCCACCTCCATTGTGCCAGAACCGACGCGCGCAGCCCCAAACGGCGGACGGGTGTTGACTTTTATTACCGGAATCCGATATAACGGATTCCGATCATCATGAGCGACACCGACGACTTCCTTCCCCTGCCTCCGGCGATGCTGCATATTCTGCTGTCGCTGGCCGGCGAAAGACTGCACGGGTACGGCATCATGCAGGAAGTGCTCCGTCAATCCGAGGGGAGGTACAGGCTGGGGCCCGGCACGCTGTACGACAACCTCCAGCGGTTGATGAAACAGAAGCTGGTGGAGGAGGCCGGGAACGGGAAAGAGGAGAACTCGCGGCGGCGTTGCTACCGGCTGAGTTCTCTGGGACGGCGTGTGCTTGCAGCCGAGATTTCCCGCCTGGAAGGTGTGGTGAAGGAGGCCAGAATGCGCCGCGTGCAACCAAGGAGGGTGTGATGCTCAGGAATCTCTACCGCAGGCTGCTGGGATGGCACCCTGCCGCATTTGGGCAACGGTTTAGCGAGGAGATGCTGGAGTTCTTCGACAGTGCGAGCGGCGCGGGCGCCCGGCTGGCGCTGTTTGCGGACGTGCTCCAGTCGCTGGGACGGCAGTGGGCATTCCGCCGGGAATTCCGACGACCTGCTTCGGCAGCGGGTTGCGAGGACGCCGCGAAGGTTCTGTTGTTCGGTACGATCGCTCCTTACAAGCCACGCCCAACGACGCTTTTTCAGGGCTTGCTCATCACCCTGATTATCCTCGGCGCCGGGTCGGGAATGGCGGGATGGGGTGGCGGCGAGGGGGTGGCGCTGGCTGCCGGGGTAGATTATCCGGACCAGGCGGGGAGGCAACGGGCGCAACCGGAGGGGCGAGGAGCCAGGTACGAGGTGGCTTCGATTAAGCCGTCGAGGCCAACCGATCCGCGGCGCCATGGAATGGAGTATCTTCCGGGCGGCTACTTCAGGTCAACGAACATGCCGCTGCTGCCGGTGCTGGCAACGGCTTACAATATCCCATTTCAATCGATCGAAGTTCTCGAACTACGGATGCGGGGCGTTCCGGACTGGGTATTGAGCGAGCCGTACGATGTGGAAGTGAAGGCCGGGAACGGCTCGGGATTTCCGGGCATGGCGGCCGGGCAGCGGAACGAACAGATGCGCCTTATGCTGCAAGCGGTGTTTGCGGACCGGCTCAAGCTCAGAATTCGCCGCGAGATCGCGGAAACGCCGGTGTACGGATTGGTAGCCGGACCGCACGGGATCAAACTCGGCAGAGCCAAAATTGCCGAGCGGGACTGCACGGAGGGCGCCCCCTTTGGCGGGACTGGCTGCCACCAGTTTCAGGGCGGCGCCGGGCGTGGCATTCGCGGTACGGCGATCGATATGGTGGATTTGGCAGCTTACGTTTCCAGTTGGAGCGATCGTCCGGTAATCGATCAAACGGGGATAAAGGGGCTTTACGAGATCCAAACCGAGGGATGGACCTCATCCGGCAACGATGATGCGAACCGGCCGGGTCTGGCCGAGATCCTCGACCGTGTTGGCCTGAAACTTGTGCGGAAGAAGTCCCCGCTCGAGATCGTCGTGATCGAGCATTTGGAAAGACCTTCCGAAAATTAATGCGGCGATGCGGCCGGGAGCCCGGCCGCAATTCCGCGCGGTGTCGCAACTACTTGTTCAGACCGTGCACGAAGATGCCGCGGTAGCCGCCGACCGAAGCCTCGGTTCCGGTTACCTCGACGATGTGGCCCATGTGCTCGGAGCCGAAAGCCTTGGCGTCCACGCCGCCGTCGCGGCGCGGGTCGTGCTCTTCGGGCATGACCATGTACAGCGTCCCATCCTGCGTCAGCAGGCCGATGGGCTGTCCGTTCTGCACGCATTTCTGACCGCAGGAGCGGTGCTTTTCTCCGTGTTTGCCGAGTTGCAGGTAACAGGAAAAATCGACGATCTCGCCGACGCGGGTAATGGCGCGGCCAGGCTGCGGCTTGCTGTTGACGCCGGCGGCGACCGTGGTAGCGGTCCAGAGCGGATCCGGCTTGCTACCGATTTTGGCGGCTGGGTTCGCCCATGTTCCCGTTTCCACGGTCATTTCGGGATGAAGGATGGCGGACCTGGCCGGAGCCTTGGCCGCGCCTTTCTGGTCCTGACCGCTCAGCGAAAATGCGGCGGCAACCGCGATCAACACGATGGAAGTCTTCGTACTCAAATTCCCCTCCGTTCCCTTGCAACATATCACAGGACGGGCGGGGGGCTGCTGGTGCTTACCGGTGGAACTGTTGGCCTGCGCGCCAATCCGGGAGCCGCTGCTGGTTGGCAACGTCTTTTCCGAGGAGGTAGCCGAACTCGGCGGCCTGCTCCAGAGCGGTGAAGTCCCAGTCGGACTGGAACTCGTCGGAAGGCTGGTGGTAGTTTTTGGTGTTGTATTCCTCGTAGGCCTTCAAGCCGAAGCCGGCGGGCTTGCCCGCGTACTCGGTGGCGTGGCCGATGGAAAAGGCGGGGATGCCGGCGCGCGCAAACGAAAAATGGTCGGAGCGGAAGTAGTGGCCGGCTTCGGGCGCGGCGTCGGGAGAGACCTCCAGGTTGAGGCGGCGCGCGATCTGCTGCGCGAGCGGAAAAACAGTGGTGCGGTCGGCGCCAGTGAGCACGACGTCTTTGGCCCGGCCCCAGGGATAGAACGCATCGAAGTTCAGGGCCAGCGCCGTTTTAGCGGGCGGGATAAGCGGGTGCGCCGCGTAAAATTCCGAACCTTTGAGACCGCCCTCTTCGGCGGTGACGGCGAGAAACAGGGCTGAGCGGCGCGGCTTTTCGGGCATCGAACCCCAGACGCGGGCCAGTTCCAGGAGCATGGCGCAGCCGGTGGCGTTGTCGACGGCGCCATTGTAGATGGCATCGCCGTTCACGGGCGTCCCAATACCCAAGTGGTCCCAATGCGCGCTGAAGATCACGGCCTCGTCTTTGAGCTGGGCGTCGCTGCCGGGAATGATGGCCGCAACATTGCGCGTTTCGAGCTCGCGAATTTTAGAGGGAATGTTGCCGCGGATCTGGATGCCGAGATCGATCGGCTTGAAGCCCGGCTTTTCCGAGGCGGCGAGAAGCTCATCGACGGTTTTGTTGGCGAGTGCCAGGACGCGTTCCGCGGCTTCGCGGGTGACCCAGCCCTCGAATGCCAAGGCCTTCTGGTTGGGGGCGAGCTTGACGTAGGGATTCTCGCGGCCCCAGGAGCTTCGCACCACGTCCCAACCGTAGCTTGCGGTAGGGGTGGTGTGGATGATGATCGCCGCGAGGGCGCCGCGGCGCAAGGCCTCCTCGTACTTGTAGGTCCAGCGGCCGTAATAGGTGAGCGCGCGCCCGTCGAAGAATTTGGGGTCGCTCGACGACGGCTCGTTGGTAAACAGGAGGACGACCTTGCCGGTGACGTCCACGCCTTTGAAGTCGTCCCACTTGAATTCCGGCGCCGAGATGCCATGGCCGACGAACACCACGCCGGCTTCGAAGCGGGTGTCGGGTTTCTGCAAATCGCTCAAGCCCATGAAGTCGTTGGCCCATTGGAGGTCGACGCTTTTTCCGCCCGCGGCGGCGGAGAGCTGCGCATTCGACGCGGTCTCGACGCCCACGAGCGGTACTTTTTGGAAATACGTGCCGTTATCGCCAATGGGTTGGGCGCCGGCGAGGGCGAGCTGGGTTGCGATGTATTCGGTGGCGATGTCGCCGCCCCGCTGTCCGACGCCGCGTCCCTCGAGCAGGTCGCTCGAGAGGAACCGGGTATGTTCCCGGATCCGTGCGGCGGAGATGGAAGACTCCTGCGCCAGCGCCGGCAGGGTAGCGAGGAGAATGCAAAGAGTTGTCTTTCGCATGGTGATTATAGTTCTAACTGCTGGACGATAGAATCGAGGTCCGCGTTGCGCACGCGGATTTCCTGGCGCATGGCGGCGGGCTCGCGCTCATCGAATGCCTGGAAAAGGGCGAGCTTGGCGACGGCGTAGCACTCGGTGGGCGAGAGATCGCGCTGGTGGGAGGCTTGCCAGCCGGCCAGCGCCGAGTCGCAGAGACGCACGGCCACGGTATCGAAACGTTTGCGGTCGGAAGAGGCGCTGAACACATATTCGGTGCCCTTCTCACCGCCGGCGGCGAACCGGCGGCGCCCTTCGAAGAAGTAATGGTAAACGTAACCGCTCTGGGCGGCATAGTTCTTCAGGCGGCGGACCGCGGGGGCTCCGGTGAGGGGCTCGGGTTTGGCGGAGAATAGCTTACGAAACACGGATTATCTAAGGTTATTTTGCGCGCACTGCCTAACCGCAGTTCCATTGACAAGGATACCAATCGGGAGGAAACTGAAATTGGAATCAGGGCCGGTTTTCTGATTCCGAAACGACGCTTTTTGAGCCGGTCCACTCGGGTCGGCGGGAGGTGACATATAGAACCGGGCCAGAATGAGGGCGGCCTCATCGGGAGCGATTGAACAAGGCAGTACGGAACAGACCGGACGATCGGAATCATGGGTGCCTGGGAGTCACGGCACGGCGCGTGATGCGCAAATCGATGATCGCCAATGGAACGGTTCCGGGTTCAGCGCTCAGCCGGTGACCGCCCTTTTTCGTTTTTCTTCAGCATCTTCAGCAACTTCCTCCGCTTCTTTGAAAACCTGCGAGGCACGTTAGTGTAGAATGGGAGATCCCACTTCTATGACTTCGGTTGCTTCCCAGGAAATCGTCAGCGCCCACAGCCCCGATTCCGATGACGCGTTCATGTTTTACGGGCTGGCGACCAAGAAGGTCCGCTCTTCCAAAGTTTTTTTCCGCCACGTTCTCGAGGACATCGAGAGCCTAAACCGGAAAGCTATGGAAGGCCGCTACGAGCTGAGCGCGATTTCCTACCACGCCTATCCGTACGTTGCCGACAAATACGTTCTCATGGCGAGTGGCTCGAGCATCGGCGACGGGTACGGGCCCATGATCATCTCGGGCCGGCCGATGGAGCCGGACGAACTGAAGGGAAAACGGATCGCGATCCCAGGCACGCTGACGACCGCCTATTTGGCCTGCAAACTGTATCAGCCGGATTTCGAAGCCGTGGTGACGCCGTTCGACAAAATCACGGATGCGGTTCGCGAGCGGACGGTGGACGCGGGGCTGATCATCCATGAAGCGCAGCTCACCTTCGACCGGGAGGGCTTTCATCGCATTGTGGACCTGGGCCGCTGGTTCAAATCCACGTACGATCTTCCGCTGCCGCTCGGGGGCAACGTACTGCTGCGCTCGCTTTCGCCGGAGATTCAGAGCGAATGCTGCCGGCTGATGCGCGAGAGCATTCAATACGCGCTGGACAATCACGACGAGGCGCTGGCGTACGCCATGCAGTTCGCGCGCGACATGGAGCACCGGCTGGCCGAAAAATTCGTCGGCATGTACGTGAATCACTACACCCTGGATGCCGGCGAGGTGGTTCCGAAGGCGGCGCAGAAACTGCTCGATTTGGGTTTCGAGGCGGGACTGATTTCCAAGCGCGTGCAGGTGGAATTCATCCGCTAGTTCTTGCGGGCGCGATAGCATAGAAGTATGCGGTTCTTTCGAGTAGCGCTGCTCGTTCTCTGCTCGTCTGCGTTGTTGCCGGGCCAGGAGGTAACCAAAACCAAGGAAGTTCGCGAGATAGCGAAGGCCGGTTCCACGGCCATGCCGCAATTGCAGGAACTTCTCAAGAGCCCGCGCATCGATATTCGCGTCGAAGCGGTAAAGCAGATCGCCGAAATCGGCACCCAGCGGAGTTTGGAACCGCTGGTGCTCGCCACCGAGGACAACGATCCGGAAGTCCAGATCCGCGCGACGGACGGACTGGTCAATTTCTACCTTCCGGGATATCTCGCAAGCGGCCTTGGCGCCTCGCTGAAACGGGCGGGCGATTCGATCAAGAGCCGGTTCACGGACACCAACGATCAGGTGATCGACCCATACGTGACGGTCCGCCCGGACGTCATCGAAGCGCTGGGCAAGCTGGTGCGCGGAGGCGGGTCGATGGACGTGCGGGCCAATGCGGCGCGCGCGATCGGAACGTTGCGCGGCAAAGAAGCGGTCCCCGAGCTGCTCGAGGCGCTGCGTTCGAAAGACAGCGACGTGATGTACGAATCGCTGATCGCCCTGCAGAAGATTCGGGACCAATCCGCCGGACCGCGGATCGAGTTTTTGCTGCGCGACCTGGACCCGCGGGTACAGGTGGCGGCGATTGAAACCACGGGGCTGCTACAGAACAAGGCGGCGGTCCCGGTGCTCACCGAGGTATTGCAGCGGGCGCGCGACAACAAGGTTCGCCGTGCCGCGCTGACCGCTATCGCCATGCTGCCGTCGGACGCGAGCCGCGGCCTGTTCCTTCAATACCTGGGGGACCGCGACGAGAAACTGCGGGGAGCCGCGGCGGAAGGAATCGCGCGGCTGAAGCATGCGGAGGATCTGGCGACGCTCGAGAAGGCGTGGCAGGAGGAAAAGAAGACATCTCCGCGCCTTTCGATGGCGTTCGGCCAGGTGATGCTGGGACAGACCGCGGTGAGCCAGTTCAGCCCGCTCCAGTACCTGATTAACACGCTCAACTCGGCGTCGTATAAAGGCGAGGCCTTCGCGCTGCTGGTGGAACTGGCGCGGCAGCCGGAGGTGCGGCAGTCGCTCGAACGCGCGCTGGCGTCGGGCACGAAAGACGAAAAGATCGGGATTGCGGGCGTGCTGGCGCGCAGCGGAGACCGGGGAAGCCTGGCGGAACTGCAAAAAATGACCGAGGATCCGGACCCGGACGTGGCGAGGGAAGTGCTGCGAGCGGTGAGGACTTTGCAGGCGCGATCATAAAGCGGGTGCGTGGCGGAGAATAGCGCCCACTGACGTGCGCGGCTCGGTTTCGGGGCGGTACGGCGCCCAGCACGACTTCGCCCGGGCGGCCGTCCGCGTTCTTAGCGCCTTCGCGTCTTCGCGAGAAACTTGTTATCCTCAGTCGCCCTGCACGGCTTCGAATTCCCGCTCGGCCGGGCGGCTCGCCTGAAGCGATCCCAGGCTCACGTGAATCTGCGGCATCGAGCCCGTTTCAAACGAACCCCGCACCTTCTCGTCCGCCTCCAGTTTCTCCCGCAGCAACTGCCGCCGTAACCGCGCTTCGAAATCCTTGAGCTGCTGCTCGATCGAAGTGGCCTTCTGCTTGTTCCGCACCATGTCTTCCCGGTATCGCTTCAGGAAGTACCCGATCGTCTCCACGCGGATCCGGATCGAGCCCGTCGGCTTATTCTCGTCGATGTCCTTGAAGCAGAAGTACGGCGTCCCCGAGTGCTCCACAATCTCCTCCACCACCGAATAAATCGGCGCATCGTGGCCGCACTTGAAGCTCGAAAGCTCCAACGCCACCAGGTTGGGATGCCGTGATACGTACTTGGCCGCCCACACCTTGCGGCTCGTGTTCTCGCTGTACGAGTTCTTCCACACGTCCGTGATCGCCATCGGATGCGGAATCTCGCCCGACAACACGTCGTCGCCGAACAGCCGCCAGATAATGTCGTCGTCGATCGGCAGGCAATCCTGCGCGAACACCGGGTAACCCAGCTTCTGGAATTCCTCCAGGATCTCGTGATTCACGCCCGGGTCGTTGTGATACGGCCGGCCCAGCAGCACCACACCCAGCCGGTCCTCGCGCTCGAGCTGTTCCAGCACCTCCCGCGCCGCGCCCCGCATCGTCACGTTGTCGAACTGGTGCAGCGCCCGGTAGCCCTCCTCCACCGCCCTGCGGTTCTCCTCCGGCGAAAGTCCCAGGATGTCCTTGAACTCTTCGTACATCTGCCGCTCGAACAGGTCCGGCTTCGAGAGGTTGACAAACGTATCGAGGAAGCGGACGCCCTTCTCCTTGAACAAGTCCCCTTCCTTAATGAACGCCGCCTTCACCGCTTCCGGCGTCGTGGCCACCGTGGGGCACGAACGGCTCGACTGGATCGAGTGCAGGTCGCTGGTGAGGCAGTCGATCATCGGGAAAAAGATGATGTCGAGCGCCTTCTTCGCGTGTACCTTGTAGAGCAGGTTGTGTACGTGCGGGATGCCGAGCTTCGAGGGGAAGCAGGGGTCGATGGCCCCGCGCTTGGCGCCCTCTTTGTACAACTCCTCGCTGGTGAAATCGGAGTAGACGATGTTCTCGGCCTTCACACCGAGCGAGGCGAAGTAGCCCGTGAACACCGGCGTCTGCGAATACATGTTCAGCACGCGCGGCATGCCGATGCGTATTTCCGCGCGCTTCCGAATCAGCTCGGCCCGTTTCTTCTGCGAGGCCGTGATCTGCAGTTTGGGCGGGGCATCCGCCACCAGCGGCGCATCCGGCACGCGGAACACGCCCTTGGCAGCGATCTCGACGAAGTTGGGATTGGCCTTCTTCACGCGGTCCAGGTCGCCCTTGATCTGCCGCATCTCCTCGATGTTCTCCACCGTGCCCTTTTCGCACGTGGCGATGATCAGCCGCTGCGCGCCCGCGTCGAGCGGCACCTTGGTTTTCACCGGCGGCTTGTAATCGGGATTGCTGTTGGTCGTCTTGACGTCGATGAACGTGCGCAGGCACTTGTTCTTGCAGAAGTAGCAGCGCGTGGCTTCGTTGCGCGTCGTCTTGTACTGAATAGTGCGGCAGGCATCCAGGCCAATGAACGTGCTGACGCGGCCGTTGTCCCACAGCCGTCCGGCTTCGAGCGCCGCGCCGATGGCGCCCGCTTCGCCGCAATGCTCGTGCACGATCACGTCCGCCGGGTGTTCCTTGCCCTTGAACCGCGATTCGATAAAGTCCACCTGCGCCTTCACGGCCGCCAGGTTATACTGCGTCCCGCCCTGTAGCAGGAACCGCCGCCCGATGGCGGACAGGTTGGGAATCTGCGAAACGTACAGCCAGATATTCTTCGGCAGCACGTTGCATAGCCCCGCCATGATCTCTTCCGGCTTCCAGCCCTGCCGCTGGAAGTCCACGATATCGGACTGCATGAACACCGCGCAGCCGTAGCCGAACGAGGGGAAGCCCTTCGCCCCGAATGCCGTGTCCGCGTACTCCTCCACCGGCACGTTGAAGCCCTGCGCGGTCGATTGCAGGAAGTAGCCGTTGCCCGCCGAACACTGCGTGTTCAGTTTGAAATCCTTCACCCGGCCGTTCTTCAAAATGATGATCTTGATGTCCTGCCCGCCCACGTCGCAGATCACGTCCACGTCGTCGTAAAAGTGCAGGCCGGCCTCCGTGTGGGCCACCGTTTCCACCAGCGCCGCGTCCGCGCCGATCACGTCCTTCAGAATGTCCTTGGCGTAGCCGGTCGTGCCCACACCCAGAATCTTCAGTTCCGCGCCTTGGTCCAGAATCTGCCGGTTCAGTTTTTCCAGCACCTCCACCGTGTCCTCGATGGGGTTGCCCTTGGAAAGCTGGTAAGTCTTGGCCAGAATCCGGCGCTCGGGGTCCTTGGAAAGCAGCACAGCCTTGGTGGAGGTGGACCCGCCGTCGATGCCGACAAAACCTTCCACCATCTCGCCCGGCTGGAACGTGGTGGGAATGAATTTTTTGTGGCGGTATTTTTCTTTGAACGCCGCCAGGTCTGCGGCATCCTTCGCCAGGCCGCCGGTGCCGCCCCGCTTGACCTTCTCTTCGTCGCGGCCGGTGTGCACGTACCAGTCGAGCTTCTCCCATCCGAGATATTGCCCGACGTTGTCGTCTTCGCTCTTGCCGAATTCCACCGATCCGATAGCGGCGAAATACTGCGCGTTGTCCGGCGTCTTGATCAGGTCCTCGGGCGGCACCCCCTCCGGTAGCGGCGTGTTGCGCTCTTCCCAGATCTTCGGGATGTTGCTCTTCCAGCAGTCCCGCATGCCTTTGATGTAGCAGTTCGGCCCGCCCAGCAGCAGCACCACCGGCTGCAGCGTGTTGCCGCGCGTCAGCACCGACAGGTTCTGCATCACGATGGCTTCGAACAGCGACGCCATCAGCTCGTCCGGCGGCACGCCCATCTTCTGCAGGCCGTTGATGTCGGTCTCTGCGAATACCCCGCACTTGCCGGCCACGGGGTGCAGCTTCACGCCGCGATAACCCATCTCGCAGAGCTGTTCGGCCGGAATGCGCAGCTTGGCGTTGATCTTGTCGATCACGGCGCCTGTACCGCCGGCGCACTTATCGTTCATCGACGGAATCTTCTTCTTGCGCCCCGTTTCCGGGTCCTTTTTGAAGATGATGATCTTGGCGTCCTGCCCCCCCAGCTCGATCACCGAACCGCATTCCGGGTACAGCCGCTCCACCGCCAGCGAAACCGCGTTCACTTCCTGCACGAACTTCGCGCCCACGAATTTGGCCAGGCCGTTGCCGCCCGATCCCGTGATGAAGATGCGCGCCCGCGCCGCATCGTAATCCGCCACCTCGGCGTCAAAGCGTTTCAGGAATTCCAGCACCTTCTCGGGCTGCTTGGTGTCGTGCCGCTGGTAGTCCTGCCAGAGAATCTGGTCCGTGGCGGCGTCGATCACAACGGCCTTGACGGTCGTCGAGCCGACATCCATGCCGATAAGAAAATTTGTGGGCATCTTAATTGGCTGTGGTCCCTTCGGCCTTGATTTGTTCCGCGATGTGACAGACGAAATTCGCGGCGGCGCCGATAACGCCCTTGGTATGCGGCACCTGGTACATCGGCCGTTTGCTTTCCGGATGCGCTTCCACCCACGCGCGGCACCCGTCCAGCGTGAGGCTGTTCTTCTCCAGCACTTCCGCGAATTCCTTCTTGGCCTTGTTCTTCGCCTCGCCCAGCGCCATCTGCACCCGGCTGTGCGCGTTGATCTCGCCTTCGCCCGACGTCTCGATCGGCAGATAAATCATGTCCTTGAAATTCGACACCACCGCCGACTGGGCGCCATCCGACTGCGTCGAAGGCATGCACCCGAACGGCTTCACCGAAAGCACCATGTGGGCCAAATCTTTGTTGGTGTAGTAAATGTTCTTCGCCACTTCCAGGTGTCCCTCGCCGCCGCCCGCGCGCGAGTTGTAGAACGGATGGCCTAGCCGTTGTAGCTCGTACTGGTCGGTAAGGTGATGGGCGATGCCGCCCAGCGCGTCCACAATCTTGTGATATTCGCCCCGGAAAATGGCCTCGGCGAGTTTCAGCTTGGCCACCTTCTGCCGGTAGTCGATCTCGATTTTCGCCCGCGACCCCAGCTTCCAAATCGGCGGCAGCACCGCGCCTTCCTCGAGTCCCTTGAAGTCTTTGTACTTCTGCACCACCTGGTGAATCATGTACATGATCCACGTGCCGATAGGCTCCACCAGCACCTGCGCGCCTTCGCGTTCCAGGAACCGGAACATGTTGAAGTTGCCGTCGCCCTCGGTCGTCTGCGCCCAGAATTCGCCCGTGATTTTCACGATCGGCTTCACCCGCAGCCGGTCGATCTCGACCGAGTCGAAACGGTCGCGGCACGTGTTGAGCGCCGGCACGTACTCGTCGCCCTTCACCTGCTTGACGAATTTGCCCAGGTACTCCGCCGTGTCCGAAAAGCCGCCCAGGTACTTCGACATGTTCTCGTTCAGTTTCCACGGCCGCTTCTTGCGGAATACCTCGTGCAGGTAATCCATCGCCTCGTCCAGCACCTCGTCCGTCGAACCGGTGTGGACTTCGTACGGCCGGACGGCGTACGCCACTTCGTTCATGACATCGCCGCAATTCAGCGCGTTGAGAATGCCCAGGAAGAAGTCGAGGTTCATCTCCAGCCCGGCTTCGGCGTCGGACTGGCTCAGCCCGCCCGACTGCTGGAACAGCAGCACGCGGAAACCGTCGAAGCCCGAGTTGCGCAGCGCCAGCCGGTACTCGGCCTCGTACATGCCGAAACGGCACGGCCCGCACGCCCCCGCCGTGAAGAACACGTAGTTATCGATGATCTCCTGCTTGGTGAGTCCCTGCTCCTCCAGGTTCTGGAGGTATTGCACCAGGTTTCCCACCGTGAAGTACGTCGGATTACACTGGCCGTTGTTGCCGTACTCCTTGCCCGTTTGAAATGCTTTTACATTGGGGGTCGGCACGGCTTCGGCACGGTAGCCGAGTCCTTCCAGAGCGCCATGCACCAGCTTCTCGTGTTTCCAGGTAAGACCGCCGAAAAGCAGCGTCGTGTTCGCGCGCTGTTCCCGGGTGAATGGCCGCTCCACGGGTCGCTTGAAATGATGCACCTCCCGCTTGACCAGGCCGGATTCTCTTTCGAGGCGCTCACGCTCCTCGGCCAGGCGCTGCTGAATGACATCCTCAACGGAAGACCCGATCTGGACCAGGTTGCCGGAAGGCATAACTTTGGGTTCAAACGGCTGAGTGCTCATAATAGACAGTCTCTTTTCCCAGTTTGGGAGTATCTTGCCCCGGTTAACCGATTGGAGGATATGGATATGCAGCGAATGGCGACTATCCCGATGGAATGGGGGAATTGACGGGGTGAGCGGATGGCCCGGAAAGGCCCCATGGACACCTCTGGCGGCCCGCCTCCAACTCACTGGATTAGCGCGGTTTGTGACTGTTCGGACACTGCTCCGCGCACTCGGCGCCGTGTACTTCTGCGCCTTCCTGTCGTTCGGCGTCCAGGCCGCCGGACTGGTCGGGTCCCGCGGCATTCTTCCCCTCCCCGATTACCTGCGCGTCTTCCGCCAGTCGCTCGGCCCCGCCGCGTACTGGAACGCCCCTTCGGTCTTCTGGATCGCCTCGTCGGACCGCGCGCTCGCCCTCGTCTGGGTGCTTGGATGCGTCTGCGCCACCGCTGCCGTGCTCGGCGCGCGCCTGCGTCTGGCCCTCGCCTTTTGCCTGGTGCTCTGGATTTCGATCTGCGTGGCCGGCCAGGAATTCCTCGGCTTTCAGTGGGACCAGTTGCTCTCCGAAGCCGGATTTCTGGCGCTCTTCGCGGATGCATCCGCCGCACGCATCCTGCCGTTCCGCTGGCTCGCCTTCCGCCTCATGTTCTTCAGCGGCGTTGTAAAGCTGAGCAGCCACGACGCCGTTTGGCGCGACCTCACCGCCCTCCGCTATCACTACCAAACCCAGCCCCTTCCGACGCCCCTCGCCTGGTTCATGCACCAGTTGCCCGCCGGCATGCTGAAGGCGCAGACCGCGGGCGTGTTCGTGCTCGAACTGCTGGTTCCCCTCCTGTTCCTTGGCCCGGCGTTCGTGCGGCGCCCCGCCGCCCTCGCCACCATCGCCTTCCAGTTCCTCATCCTGCTGACCGGCAATTACGCCTACTTCAACTGGCTCGCGATCCTCCTCGCCCTGTGGCTCTTCGTCGAACCCCAACCCGCGCCGCACTCCCGCAGCCACCGCGCCGTCAGCGCAGCCCTGCTCGCGTTTCTCGCCGTCGCCACCGGAGTTCGCTCGCTCGAGCAGTTAGGCATACCGCTGCCGCCGGGCGGCGCCGGGGTCCTGCACCTCACCGCGCCCCTCAACATCGTCAACACCTACGGCCTGTTCGCCAACATGACCACGCTGCGGCCCGAGATCGTGGTCGAAGGTTCGAACGATGGCGAGCACTGGGCGGCGTACGAGTTCCCCTACAAGCCCGGGGACGTGCGCCGTCCGCCGCCCGTCGTAGCGCCGCACCAGCCCCGCCTCGACTGGCAAATGTGGTTCGCCGCCCTCGGCACCTACCAGGAGAACCGCTGGTTCGTAAACTTCATGGTGCGCCTGCTACAAGGCGAACCCGCCGTGCTCCGCCTGCTCGCGTGGAACCCCTTCCCCCAGGCCCCGCCGCGCTACATCCGCGCCCGCCTCTTCGAATATCGCTTCACCACCTGGGGCGCCCGCGCCTGGTGGCGCCGCGAGGAACTGGGCATGTACTTCCCGCCCGTCAGTCTGAAATAGCCGAGTGTTGACGGTCACCGCAGCGGCAAACGCCGGATCCGCAAGCTGTGCCGATCGGCAGAAATCGCAGCGCCTTGAGCGAGCGCATCGTGGCACTGCCGGCAAACTGACTCTATCAGGTTCGCCTGCCCTTCCGCGCACAGTCCCTCGACGCGAAGCAGCACCACCGAAGGGCGCCCGTCTCCCGCGACGGCAAGGTGGGCATGAAAGTCGTGGTCCAAGGTGATGCACACCCGGTTTTCATTCCGGGCCGTTTCCAAAATCTGCAGATCCTGCGCCATCTCCAGTCCGATTTCGGATACATGAATCGAATCGATGCCGATGGAGCGAAGAATCGCCGCCGCTCTGGGCGCGAGTCCCTGGTCCAGCAGCAGGGCGATCATGCCACGCGGTCAATTCCGAGACTCTCGTCATCAACCGCTACTGCTGCGTACCTCAGGGCCTCATTCAGATCCTCGGGTTCGAGATACGGGTAGTCGGCAATCAGTTTGGAACGGTCGGGATAAGCTGCCATCAGTTCCAACACCTGGCGCACGGTGATCCGCATCCCCCGAATGCACGGCTTCCCGCCGCATTTGCCAGGTTCAACGGTTATCCGACCAAATGCATCAGCCACTGCCATAAGATCAGTTTAGATCATGCCGCGGATGAGCCGCTGGCCGAAGCACCCCTTCAACCTGCCCGCGCGAGACCCCCGCGAACGCAAAGCTTCAAGCCCATCTCAGGCAGCAACCACAATCGTGTAATCGCGGCTCTCGCTGGTGGTCGGCAAGCTCGGAAGGCTGTCGCGCTCGCGGCGCGCTTCAATCAACCTCCGCGCAAAGTCGCGCTGGAAGTGGCAAGAAAAACCCCTTCAGGCAATTCCTCGATTTGAACCTGGATCGCCAGCTCCATATGCCCCGATCCTACCATCTCGCCAATTTGCCTACCCGCCCCCTACTTTACCGGCGGCATGTCCATCGCCGGATTCTTCGCGAAAAATCCCCACGGCACCAGCTTGAATCCCGCTTCGTGCACCGGCATCACCGGCCAGTCTTCCGGCCGCGGATTGTGCGTGATCCCCAGCGTGTACCAGAGCACCACGTCCCGGTTGTCGACCGACCGGTTGGCCGCCGTCCACCGCGTCAGCCCGTCCCCGCCTTTGCTCAAATTCGGATAGTCGCCCGCCGGGTAACGCTCCGTCTCGCTGTAAGGCGTCGCCCAGACGTGCGCATTCAAAAATCCCGCCCGTTTGCGAATCCACGAATCCGGCTGCGCGAACGGCACCGCATTTTCGCCCGGCAGCAGCGCGTATCCCGTCGGCTGCCCCAGCCCGTTCTTCTGCGCCGAGCTTTCCACGATCCACCGCCGGCTCGATTCCAGATTGATGCGCCGCTGCGCCTGCTTCTCCGTCGCCAGCACCGTGTCCTGCATCGTGAACGCCCCGCCGTACGGATTCCTGGGCCCCGGCGGCTCCGGCGCGCTGTTCATCTCCACCACCCGATTGGGCTGCCCGTCCACGTCCATGTCCAGCCGAAACGAAAAGAAATGTTGATGATGCACCGCGGCGATGTTCTTCGCCACCATGTGGCTCGTATGCTCGTGCACCCCGTCCGCCACCGCTTTCACGCTCATGATACCGGTGAGCAGTACCTTCACTTCCAGCGTGCCGTCCTGATGGAAAACCCACTCGAAACCGTATTCGTAATTGCCCGCCTCGGTGAGATATTCGAGCACCAGGTCGCGCGCGCGCCGCGTTTCGTTGCCGTGCTTCCACAGAATCCGCGTGTCCTGCTCGTAGAGCGCCACCGCCCCGGCGATCGTGCGCGGCTCGCCCGAATCTCCCGCCACCACCGCGTCGAATACCTTGCAGTTCTGCGGGCAATCGACGCCCGGTTCCAGCGAGCTCGCCAGCATCCCCAGCCCCAGTTCGCCCACGTCGAAGGTGTTGCGGAAAAACCATGTGCCCGAGGGATCTCCATACGGCACCACCATCTCCGCCAGCGACCCGCGATACATCACCGGCCGCACCCGTCCGCCGTCTTCGTACCCCACCGTGTACAGCACCAGCCCCTCGCGCGGATGCAGCGCGTAGCGGAAGCGCCACTTCTGCCAGCGCACCTCCCCGTCCACAATGCGATAACTGACGCCGTCCGGCTGCGCGATCTCGAGCGGCGCCGGCGGCGTGCGCAGCGGCTGATTGAGCCGCGGCGTCATCTCCGCCGAAGTCCGCACCACCGGCGCATCCCGGTCGATATCGGTGAATTGCAAAATCCGCCGCGTGGTCAAATTCACGTGCACCGCGATGCCTTCAATCGGGTGCGCGTAATAATTCGCGCCCGCGCTGCCCAAATACGGCGTGATGCGCACGATGCGCTGCCCGTCTTCTCCCGGTAGTCCGAAATAGCCCGCCGGCCACGCGACCGTGTACACCTCCTGGTCCCGCACCCCGCGCGCCCGCAGCGCCGCCGACCACCGCGAATCGGCGCGCACGATGCGGTCCGCAAACGCCGAGTCCTGCTCGTTCACTCCCGGCTGCGCTCCCGGAATCTGCTGCCACGAAACCACCGTCTCCTTGCCCAGGTCCGCCACCCCTTCGTAGGTGCGGTTCCCGTCGCGGTCGTAGATCACCGCGAACGCCCGCCGCGGCGACTCGACGTTGCGCAGCACCTCTTCCTTCGGCGGCTCGTCCAGCGTCAGAATGCTGAAGCGCGACGCCTGCGGCATCCGGCCCGACGTGCGAAATATGCGCGCCGCCGTACGAATCTCCGCCGCCGAAAGCGGCGTGAGCGGATGCGCCCGCGCGCACGCACCCCACCCGCACACCGCCATCAGCCCGACCGTGATCCGCAGCGCAACGCGCATCGAAAACGCCCTACAGCACTTCTTCCGACCAGTCCTGCAGCACTTCCTTGAGCTTGCTCATGAACTGGTCCGCCAGCGCGCCGTCCACCAGGCGATGGTCGAAGCTCAGCGAGATGTGGCAGATCGACCGGATCGCGATGGCGTCGTCAATCACCACCGGCGTTTTGTCCACCGTCCCCACCCCCAGAATCGCCACCTGCGGCTGGTTGATCACCGGCGTTCCCATCAGGCTGCCGTAGCTGCCGAAATTGGTGATGGAGAATGTCCCGCCCTGCACCTCCTCCGGCTTCAACTGGCGCGACCGCGCGCGGTTCGCCAGGTCCACGATCGAGCGCTGCAACCCCAGTACGTTCTTTTCATCGGCCGCGCGGATCACCGGCACGATCAGCCCGTTTTCGAGCGCCACCGCGATCCCGATATTGATCTCGTTGTGATACAGAATGTTGTTCCCGTCGATCGAGGCGTTCAGCAGCGGGAACGTGCGCAGCGCGATCACCGACGCGCGCGTGATGAACGGCAGATACGTCAGCGAGAAGCCGTAGTTCGATTGGAATCCGGCCTTGTGGCGCTCGCGCATCCGCGCCACTTTCGTCATGTCCACGCGGTGCACCGTGGTCACGTGCGGCGAGGTCCGCTTCGACATCACCATGTGCTCCGCGATCTTGATCCGCATCGTGCTCATCGGCTCCACGCGCGTCTTGGCCTGCGCTGCCGGAGCCACCGGCGCCATCGCCGGCGGGGCCGCGGCCGGCGCAGGCGGTGCCGCGGGCCTGGCCGCCGGTGGCGGTGCCGGGGCCGCTGCCGGAGCCTCGGCCGGACGCGAGCCCTGCTCCGCCAGGTAGGCCTCCACATCCTGCTTCGTGATGCGCCCTCCCGCCCCGGTGCCCTTCAGCCGGTTCAGGTCGATGTTGTTTTCCCGCACCATGCGCCGCACCAGCGGCGATAGCGGTCCCGACGGTTCGGCCGCGGCCGCTGGAGCCGTGTCCTCCACCTGTTCGGGCGCCGGCGTAGGCTGCACCGTCTCAGGCTCCGGTTCGGCCGCTTCCGCAGGAGGCGCCGCCGCTTCCGCCGGCTTCGCGGGCGCAGCCGCGGCCCCGCCCCCTTCGTCGATCCGCGCCACTACCGTGTTGATCCCTACCGTGTTCCCCTCTTCCACCAGCACCTCGGAAATCGTGCCGGCGGCCGGAGAAGGAATTTCCGTATCCACTTTATCGGTCGAAATTTCGAACAGCGGCTCGTCCCGCTCCACCCGCTCGCCCGCTTTCTTCAGCCACTTCGTCAGCGTCCCTTCCACAATGCTCTCGCCCATCTGGGGCATCACTACGTCGGTCATGTCAGTTCTCTCTTTCCGGAGATGCCGGGACGCACGCGTCCGAGCGCGTCTCGCAATCGAATATGCGGCCGAAATGCCCGGCCAGTACTTGCGATACTTCCTCGAGCGTCGCGCGCACGCCCAGCCGCTCCATGGACGTCACCGGTTTGGTCAGGCCGCACGGAACGATGTACTGAAAATAGTCCAGGTCCGTCGCCACGTTCAGCGCGAACCCGTGCGACGTCACCCACCGGCTTAAATGCACGCCGATGGCCGCGATCTTCCGCCCGTCCACCCACACCCCCGTCAGCTTGGGAATGCGGCCCGCCTCGATTCCGAAATCGCCCAGCGTGTCCATCAGCACCTGCTCCACCGCCCGCACGTACGCCCCCACATCGCGCTTCCATTCCCTCAGGTCCAGAATCGGATAGCCCACCAGTTGTCCCGGACCGTGGTACGTCACATCGCCCCCCCGGTCCGTCGGGTAAAACGAAATCCCCGCGCGCTCCAGCACGTCCTCCCGCGCCAGCAGGTTTTCCATGTGGCCGTTGCGCCCCAGCGTGATCACGTGCGGATGCTCCAGCAGCAGCAGGTGGTCTTCCACCCGTCCCTCTTTGCGCTCCGCCACCAGCCGCTGCTGCAATTCGAGAGCCTGCCCGTAGCCGATTCGCCCGAGTTCGCGTACCTGGCACTTACGCATTGATCGAAAGACCGTAAACGGCGTTGAATGCTTCGCCCATCGCCTCGTACAACGTCGGATGCGCGTGGATCGTCTGCATCATGGTTTCCACCGTGGCTTCCGCTTCCATCGCCGTCACCGCTTCGCCGATCAGTTCGAACGCCTCCGGGCCGATAATGTGAACGCCCAAAATCTCGCCGTACTGTTCCTCGGACACAATTTTGACGAAGCCGTCGTGCTTGCCCAGAATCGTCGCCTTGCTGTCGCCCGCGAACGGAAACCGGCCTACCCTCACCTTGTAACCCTGCGCCCGCGCCTGTGCTTCCGTCAGTCCCACGCTGCCGATCCCCGGGTCCGTATAAGTCGCTCCCGGAATGCGATTCCTGTTGATCGGCGTCGCCGGCTTTCCCGCCATGTGCGCCACCGCGATCATCCCCTCCCGCGTCGCCACGTGCGCCAGTTGCGGGGTTCCCGCCACCACGTCCCCGATCGCGTAAACGCCCGGCTCCCCCGTCTGCTGGTTCGCGTCCACCTTGATGAAGCCGCGGTCCAGTTCCACGCGCGTATTCTCCAGCCCGATGTTCTCCGTGTTCGGCTTGCGCCCCACCGCCACCAGTAGTTTCTCGGTCTCGAGCGCCTCCTGCTTGCCCTCGCGCGTCGTCAGCGTCAGCTTTACGCCGCTCCCGGTCTTCTGCACGTCCTCGGCCCGCGCCCCCGTCTCCACCCGAATCTTCTGCTTGCGGAACAGCCGCTCCAGTTCCTTGGAAATGTCCTCGTCTTCCACCGGCACAATGCGCGGCAGCATTTCGATCACCGTCACATCCGTGCCGAACCGTTTAAAAATCGACGCGAACTCCACCCCGACCGCGCCCGCCCCGATAATCGCCAGGCTCTTCGGCACCGCCGTCAAATTCAGGATCTCGATATTCGTGAGGATGAATTCCGCGTCCGGCTCCAACCCCGGCAGCATCCGCGCTTCCGAGCCGGTGGCGACAATGATGTTCTTCGCCTCCAGCGTCTGCGTGTTGCCGTTGTTCCGCACCTCCACCTTTCCCCCGCCCTTGAGCGTCGCGTAGCCCGCGATGCGCTCCACCTTCGCGCGCTTCAGCAGCATCTCCACACCCTTCGAATGCTTGGTGACGATGCCGTCCTTGCGGTCCTTGACCTTCGGAAAATCGAGCCGCGGATTCTCGCACGCAATGCCCTCTTTATCCGAGTGCACGAACCGCTCCCACACATCGGCCGTGTGCAGCAGGGCCTTCGTCGGAACGCATCCCACCAGCAGGCAAGTCCCGCCCAGCCTGGCCTGTTTTTCGATGAGTGCTGTCTTGAGTCCGTATTGGCCGGCGCGAATAGCAGCGGAGTAGCCGCCGGGACCACTCCCGATCACAATCAGGTCGTATGGCACTTGTCTCATTGTAAACGGGAAGGGGCCGGCGGTAAGCTGTAACCAGCCCCACACTTATGGCTAAACGGATCATGCTGGTCCTCGTCGGAGCCGGGTTAGGATCTTTTCTCGGACTGCTGGTGTCCTATCTCGGCGCCGGCAACATGGCCCTCGTCGCAGGCGGCCTCCTGGGCGCTACAATCCCCCTCCTTTTCCTAGGCTCCCCCGGCAAATGATTCCCCCCTTGTGTCCCTCGGAATTCGCCGCGCTCAGCCGACCGCCGATAGCCGAAAGCCGAAAGCCGAAAGCTGATAGCCGAAAGCCGAAAGCTATCCTGTATCCTTGATTATGTTCTGTTCGAATTGCGGGTCGACGATCCCCGAAGGCTCGGCCTTCTGTCCCGTTTGCGGCAACCCCGCGGGAGGCCCCGGCGCTAACCGTCCCGTGGCGCCCCAGCCGCAGCCGGAGCCCGGCGCCGGCCCCTACCTTGCCACCACCGTCGTCTGGGACTATGCAACCTGGGGCACCCGCGCCATCGGCTACCTCATCGACGGCGTCCTGGTCGGCGGCGTCATGCTCGTGCTCTGGTTCATCGCCGGCGGTATCCTTACCGGCATCGCCCGGCTCGGTGGCGAAAATGCCGCCGGCGGTATGTGCTGCATGGTGCTGCTGCTCTTCCCCATCGCCACTCTGCTGGTCGGCCTCTACAACCGCGTCTACCTGATCGCCCAGCGCGGCGCCTCCATCGGCCAGGGCATCATGAAGATCAAAACCGTGGATGCCAACGGCCAGTTGCTCACTCAAGGTACCGCCGCGCTCCGCCTGCTCGTCCAGATCGGCCTGGGACTGGTTCCGTTCCTCCCGGCGCTCGACCTGCTCTGGCCTCTGTGGGACGAGCGGCGCCAGACACTGCACGATAAGGCCGTGGGGTCCTATGTCATCAATAACCCTGCCGGCTATTGAGCGCGCTTCGCCCGCCGCACCCATCGCCGGCGCCGTAATCTGGCTCGACGCCCTGCTCGCCCGCATTCTCTTTCAGGCCGACCCGGAAGCCGTGTGGTTCCTCGGCCACCGCATTCCCTGGGTCTGCTCCCTCCGCGCCCGCTTCGGCCTCCCCTGCCCCACCTGCGGCCTCACCCGCGCCATGCTCCTCACCCTCCATGGCCACCTCCAGGCCGCCTGGTCCGTCGCCCCCTCCGGCCCCGTCTTCCTGTTCGGACTCCTCGCCGCCGCCACCGCCCTCCTGCTGCTTCCCCTGTTCCCCCGCCTGAAGCCGGTCCTTCCCCGCGCCACCCTCGCCTACGCCGCCGCGGCCACTATCTTTTGGCTCGCCGACTGGTTGGTGAGGTTCAAGGCCGCGCTATAACCGAGACTTCCCAGCAAGTTAGCCCGCCCGTTCTCCACACCCGCACTAACCCGCTAAGTCCGCCTCCGCCCGCGTGTTATGCTGGTGTTCCTTACGGAAGATGCCGCAGACGAAGTCGTTCCCGCGCATTTGCATAGCGTTGGGCCTGCCAGACGTACCAACCTTGATGGACCACGCCCGGCGCGAAGCGGCGGCGGGCGAAACCTTCCTGGAAATCCGCCTCGACCACCTCGAACAACCCTGCCAGGCCGCCGAACCGCTCCGCAAATTCCTTGAGGATTTCCCGGATTGCACCATCCTCGCCACCTGCCGCCGCCACCAGAATCACGGCAAGTTCAACGGCAGCATCGAGGAACAGTTCGCCATCCTCGAAATGGCCGTCCAGAGCGGCGCCCAGGCCATCGACGTCGAAATCGAGTCCGCCGAAGCCGCCCCGGAACGCCTCAGCCATTTCCGCGGCCGCGTCGAAGTCGTCGTCTCCTACCACAACTTCGAAGCCACACCCCCCATGGACACCGTCATGAACCGCGTCATGAAGGTTCCCGCCGACGCCTATAAAGTCGTGACTACCGCGCGCAAGCCTTCCGATAACGTCCGCGTCCTCGCCGCCGCCAAAGCCCTCCCGGGCCAGCGTCTCATCGTGCTCGCCATGGGCGAACTCGGCTTCCCCACCCGCGTGCTCTCCCCCATCTTCGGCGGCACCTATACCTACGCCGCCCCCATCTTCGCCGAAGGTACCGCCGCCGGCCAGGTCTGCGCCCGCTCCCTCCGCCATCTCTACCGCGTCGAAAAGCTGCGCAAAGGCACCAAGGTGTTCGGCGTCATCGCCGACCCCGTGCGCCATTCCATCTCCCCCGCCGTCCACAACCGCGCCTTCCAGGCACGCCGCGTCGACGCCGTCTACCTGCCCTTCCTGGTCTCCCCCGCCTACCTGCGCGATTTCTTCGTCATGGCCGAACGCTTGCCGCTCTGCGGCTTCAGCGTCACCATCCCCCATAAGCAGAAAATCATCCGCTACCTCGATGCCGTGGACCCGCTCGCCCGCCGCATCGGCGCCGTCAACACCGTCCTTCGCAAGGCCGGCAAATGGCGCGGATCCAACACCGATGCCGCCGGCGTCACCCAGCCCCTCTCCAAGCTCACCCGCCTCCAAGGAGCCTCCGTCCTCATCGTCGGCAACGGCGGTGCCGCCCGCGGAGCGGCCTGCGCCCTCTACGATGCCGGCTCCCGCATCACCCTCGTCGGCCGCAATGCCGACCGCGTCCGCGCCCTCTCCAAAGTCTGCGGCGCCGAAGCCGTCTCCAAGGAACAGCTCAACGGGCGGCACTTCGACATCGTCGTCCACGCCACCCCCATCGGCATGCATCCCAACGTCAACGAATGCTTCTTCGACGGCCCCATCCCCGGTGAAATCGTCTTCGACATGGTCTACAACCCGCTCGAAACCATGCTCGTCAAACGCGCCCGCGAACAGGGCACGTACCGTCGTCCCCGGAATCGAGATGTTTATCGAGCAGGCCGTGCGCCAGTTCGAACTATGGACCGGCGATTCCGCCCCCAAGGCCGTCATGCAGAAAGCGGCCGTCGAAGCTTTGGAGCATCATAAGTAGTATGAAACTGACGCGCCGCAAACTCGCCGCCGCCGTCCTCGGATCCGCGGCTGGAGCGCTCGCCCAAAACCAGCCGCCCCTGCCCGCCACTCCCGAAGCCGAACTCGAGGCCGCACGCAGCCGCCTGAAGGCCAACGCGGAAGCCGTCGCCCGCCAGGAAATAGCCATGGCCGTGGAACCGGCATTTCAGTTCAAAGCGTGAGGCGCCGATGCCGGCTATCGCTGAAGTCGTCTTCTTCGCCACCATCCCCGAATTGCACGCCCGCCTCCAGGCCAAAGAGTTTTCGGCCGAAGAGCTCGCCCGCGCCTTCTCCGCCCGCCTCCAGGAACTGGGCCCCCGCTACAACGCGCTCGCCCTGTCCCTTCCTCAACACGCCATCCGTAAGTCGAAGGAGGTCGATTCCGACCTGAAACGCGGCCGCACCCGCGGCCCCCTCCAGGGCATTCCCTTCGGCGCCAAAGACCTGCTGAGCTTCGCCGGCTCACCCACCACCTGGGGCGCCCGGCCCTACGCCGGACAGGTCTTCGACACCACCGCCGCCGTGCTCGATAAACTCGGCGGCGTGGGCGCCGTGCTTACCGGCAAACTCTCCATGGTCGAACTCGCCGGAGGCGGCGGCTACCGCTATGCCTCGGCGTCCTTCACCGGGCCGGGCCTCAATCCCTGGGACCGCTCGCGCTGGTCCGGCGGATCCTCCAGCGGTTCGGCCGCAGCCGTCGCCGCCGGCCTCGTCCCCTTCGCCATCGGCTCGGAAACCTCCGGCTCCATCGTCACCCCCGCCTCCTACTGCGGCGTCACCGGACTCCGTCCCACCTACGGCCTCGTCAGCCGCTACGGCGCCATGGCCCTCTCCTGGACCCTCGATAAGCTCGGGCCGCTCGCCCGTAGCGCCGAAGATTGCGGCATGATCCTCCAGGTCATCTCCGGCGGGGACAGCCGCGACCCCGGCTCGGCCGGAAAAAGCTTCTACTACACCCCCCAATACGCCCGCCCGGTCAAGGACCTCAAGGTCGGCTACGCGCCCGCCGATTTCGCCGAACGCGCCGAACCCTCCACCCGCCCCGCCTTCGCCGCCGCTCTCGCCGCGCTCAAAGAGACGGGCATGCAGCTCGTCGAAGCCAGGTTGCCCGACTTCCCCTACGGCCCCGTCCTCTCCACCATCCTCGCCGCCGAAGAGGCGTCCATCTTCGAGCCCCTGATCGCCGGCGGCAAAGTCGAGGATCTCGCCGACAAAGCCCAGATCGCCGGCCTCAAAGCCGCGCTCGATCTCCCCGCCAAAGACTACCTCAAAGCCATGCGCGTCCGCCGCCTCATCCAGGATGCGTTCTCCCGCCTGTTCGGCCAGTACGACGTCCTGCTCGCCCCCGGACGCACCACCATCGCCACCAAAGTCGAACAGCGCATCGACGTCGCCTCCTACACGCCCCCCGCCGGCGCGCCCCCCGGCCTCGGCCCCATCATCCCCGCCGGCAACCTCGCCGGATTGCCCGCCCTCGTCCTGCCCTGCGGCTTCGCCGAAAACATGCCCGTCGCCCTCCAACTCGTCGGCGTTCCCTTCGCCGAAAACACCCTCCTCGCCATCGGCCGCGAATTCCAGTCCCGCACCGATTGGCACAAACGCCGCCCCCCCGTCTAATCCCGGCCGCGAATCCCGGCCCTGAGCCTCTTGCGTTCTTTGCGTCTCTGCGCCTTGGCGAGCATCCGTACAACCTCAGCGAGGTTCCGATACGCGATAAAGACGGCGGCCCGATCCTGGACGAAAACGGAAAACCGACGACGGAGGATTTGCCGCTGCCGGTAGATATGCGCCCGGTGAAGGACGCGCTGCTCCCGATTTATAAGAAGTATGAACGGACAATGCCATCGACGGATGCGCGAGCCTCGTGGGGTCTGAAGGCGATTCGAAACATCCTCGATGAGGGCGACTTCAAGTCGGCGTCCACCGCGGAAATGGATCTTGGGGCGATCAAGGAGGCGGCCCGGGCAGAATTGCCGGAGTTGCGCGATGTGAGCCAGGGGCTGGCGGCGCAAGCGGTCAAGGAATTGGACACGGCGATTCGGGAAGCGGTATCGAATGCCCGGGTAGAAGGATTCGATGGGGCGGCGGGCGGACAGAATCCAGCATTGAAGGCGCTGCTGGACGGCCGGAAGGCAACCGCAGAAAAGTGGGAAGTAGCCGACACGCTGAAGAGTTTCGGCCGAAAGATCGAGGACCTCGAGCCGGTACAGGTATTTCAGCAGCTCACCTGGGGCCGCGACTCGGGTATTCAGCGTCTACGGGAAATTGCGAAGCAGGCGCCGGACCGGATGCCGGACGTTGGGCGTGCGTACGTCGAAGGGCTGCTGGAGACGGCCACCAGAGAGGGCGGCTTCGACAAGACGCGCACAGTGTACAACGAGTGGCAGAAGCTGGGCCCGGAAACGAAAAAGGTCCTATTTCGAAATCCCGGGCTGATTGGAGATCTCGACAATTTCTTCACGCTGGCGAAAAAGGCGGCGGAGAATCCCAATCCGAGCGGCACGGCACATCAGCTAGCGGTGATGGCTCAGACGGGCTTGGTGTTTACGAACCCGGCAACGGGTATTCCGTATGTGATCGGCACGGCCGCACTGGCCAAATTGCTGCACTCGCCGCGAGCGGCCGCGATCCTGACTGAAGGTTTGCGCGTGCCTCTTGGCGGCTCGCGAGCGGTGGTCACGGCTAACGCCCTTTCGAGACTGGCCGACGAACAGGGCGGGACGCCGCCGACGCCGGACCGAGGGGCGCCGTCGACAGGTGGATCCGACAGGCCCACTCCTGGCGGAGCCCCGGCTGGAGTCCAGTTAAGACGGCAGGCTCCGGACTGGACGGACTCAAAGAACTTTCCAAGCGATCCGAAGGGGGCGCTGGATTGGATTCGCCAACAGAAGAAGGGGTACGCAACCTTCGGTCACGAGCAATTGGGTTCCGTGGGCTTCGCTTACGGGTGGGAAGGGGTAGCACCGCCGAAGTGGAAGAAGGGCTTTGGCGTTTCGCACATCGACATCAAAGCACAAAGGGTATCTGGACACGATTGTGGAGAAGATCCCCTCGATGCCGGTGGTGAAAGAGTACAAAAATGCCGCCGGTGAAGTAGCGGAGATGGCCCTTTCCGACGGAACACACCGGGTGATGGTTTCACGGAACTTTAAAGGAAAGGCGAGTCCCCAGTGGATTATCACGGCTTATGGACCGGAAGGGCAGTGATGACCGGCCTCCAGAGCATGTTTCGGCGCCCCTGGAAGTTACCTGCCGGATCGCACCACTTCCCCGGCAACCGGTCTCCAATTCGACTATGCCGCGCAAATGTGGTGGAAGTCAATAGAACGGGGCATTCCAGGGGTACTAACTAAATGAAGAACGCCAACATCATAAGCACGATTGCCGGCGGAGGCGCGGGCGTGGCGCTACTGGCAACGGTGCGCTGGGAGGCCGTTCCTTATGGCGAGCTGATGAAGCTGGCCACCGCCGTGTTGCTTACGCTGGTGGGGTATCTGATGTATCGCGGTGAAACGCCGACGCCTCCGGATGCGCCGCAGTGATCGAGTGGGACGAAGAGGAGGCGATGTGGGAGCTGGCGAGCTGGGGATTACCGGGGCGCGTCCAAAGTCCCTCTGCTATGACCCTCTGTTGTGGAGCGTCCCCGGCCACTGCCATACTTAGCCCGATGGCCAAAACACATATCGCGCGTCGCTGGTTCATCCGCGGCAGGGTCCAAGGCCGACCCCCATCATCCCCGCCGGCAACCTCGCCGGATTGCCCGCCCTCGTCCTACCCTGCGGCTTCGCCGATAACATGCCCGTCGCCCTCCAACTCGTCGCCGTCCCCTTCGCTGAAAATGCCCTCCTCGCCATCGGCCGCGAATTCCAGTCCCGCACCGACTGGCACAAACGCCGCCCCCCCCGTCTAATCCCGGCCCCGCGGCCCTGAGCCTCTTGCGTTCTTTGCGTCTCTGCGCCTTGGCGAGAATCAAAGTCCCACTGCTATGACCCTCTCTTGTGGAGGGTCCGCCGCCACTGCCATACTTACCCCGATGGCCAAAACACATATCGCGCGACGCTGGTTCATCCGCGGCAGGGTCCAAGGCGTCGGCTACCGCTACTTCGCGCGCCATTCCGCCTCCGCCCTCGGCCTCTCCGGCTACGCCCGCAATCTCGACGACGGCCGCGTCGAGGTCTACGCCGTCGGTTCCCCCGAAAATCTCTCCGAGTATGCCGCCGCCCTCCACAAAGGCCCCCGCTGGGCCGACGTCCGCGGCGTCGAAGAGCAGGAAGCCGCCGTCCACCGCTTCGGTTCTTTCGAAATCGATTAGCCCGGCCCCCTCGCAAAATCGATCAGTCCTCCGCGAGAGAATGCACGCCCGAACCGTCCGCGCCTGTCCCCGGGTACTCGAACGGCGCCCGCTCGTAGCGGACCCGGTCGGACGAGGCAACCCGGCGGCCGGGCGGCCATCCCCATCCTTATTGAAGCTGTGCCGGGAGTATGAGATCCGGGCGAACGTCGGTATGCTGCTCTGCGACTTCGAAGGAGCCCCGACACTCATGCTCGCCCCGCTCCTTCAACCTGACGCGCCCCGGCCCGTCCGCGTCGTCGCGAAACCGTCATTTCCTCCCGAGGCCGTTCACGCGTCCTGCCGATTTATTTGACGAGATTTCTCAGACACTTGCGGCTCACCCCGGCTGCCGCCGCTCGCACGCCAATTACCCTGATACCGAATGTCTTCTCGCACCAAGACCGAGAGCAACCGGCGCAATGCCGCACACTCCACCGGACCGCGAACCGCTGCCGGTAAAGCCATCTCCTCCCGCAATGCCCTAAAAAGCGGGATCTACGCCAACGCCATGCTGATCCCGGGCGAAGATCGCGAGCAGCTCGACCAGCTCACCGCCGAATACTACGCCCGCTTCCGCCCCTCCGATCCCGAACGGCGGGCGCTCGTCGATATCCTCATCCACAGCGAATGGCTCCTCCGCCGCTTCCGCCGGGTCGAATCCGAATTGTGGAACTACCGCGCGGCCGAAGAGAGGAAATTCGGCGGCGTCCATTTCAAATACCGCGCCGGCCAGCTCTACACGCAATGCGTCGAGACCCTCGGCCGCCTCCAGCGACGCATCGATTCCACCCAGCGCACCTATATGCGGGTGCTCCGCGAATTGCGCCTGCCGCCCGCCCCCGATGCCGAAGCGCCCGTGCCCGAGCCGCCCCCGGAACACGAACGCCAGCCGGAAGTCGTTGAAATGCCGAGTCCTTCGCATCCGGTTGGCTTCGTTCCGCCACCCGCTGCGTCGGCTCCCCTGCTTCCGCCTACTGCACCAGCGCCATCTGCGCCTGCCAGAACGCCGCTTTCTGCGATGTCGGATCCAGCACCGTCACCTGGCAGTTGTACCGCCCCGGAGGCAGCTTCGCCAGCGAAATACTGAGTTTCAGCGGGACCGTTTTCAGCCGGTTGTTCAGTCCTTCCGTCACCGGCATGGGAGGTGTCTCGAACGCCTTCACCTGCCCGCGGTAGAAGGTGACGAACGCCACCAGCGGCTGCACCGCTTCCACCGCCGGCTCGTACGCCTGCAGGTAAACATAGAGGTCCCGGTTCCGGTTGAACACCCGCGTCACGCTCGGAATCAGCTTCTGCCCGTCCTGCACCAGCGGATTGCTGACCTGTTCCTTGTCCTTGCCCGCCGTGAATACCGCGTCGCTCAGCGCCACCCGCTGCCCGCTCAGCACCACCGAGCTGATCGGAATCCGCTTCTCTTCCTTATTCAGGTTCGGAATCGTGAACTTACTCATGTAAGTGCCGATCCGGCCCGTCTCCGCGTCCCGCGCCAGCACCTTGATCGTGTAAGCGCCCGGCAGCAGCGTGTAGCCCGTGTCGTATTCGATGTGCCTCGAGGCCAGTTGCGCCGCCGTCTCGCCGCTGAACTTGATGTCTACCTTATCGCGGATGTTCTGAATCGTCGTCCCGTAGTCGTCCTTGATTTCGCCGATAAAGTCGATCACCGTGCGCTCCGCGCCGCCCTTCTTCGCCAGCGCCAGCTCGCTCCCCGGTATCTTCATCACCACCGGGACATAGTACTCGGCCCGGTTCAACTGGAAGTAATTTACCTCCATCGCGATGGTAAGATCGGTGATCGGATCGCCCAGCATCAGCGCGTCCTCGAGCTGCCGCTCCTTGTCCGCCGTGGTGAACTTAGTGAAGTCCTTACCCGCGAAGTAACCCTGCCGGAAATCCAGCTTAGCCTGCGGATACTCCTTCAGCGTAATGCCGATCTTCCGGAACTTACCGTCCAGCGTCTCGTTGGTCGTGTAATACCCGATAATGTAGTAACTCGAGATCGCTTTCTGCGCCTGCACGATCCCCATGGAAAGGTCGTTGTAGTCGAGCAGCGCCTTCCCGCCCGTGTCCGCCGCCAGCGCGTACAGCGTGTCCTGCGAGCGCTGGAAGCTGCTCATCGCCATCAACGCCCCCTGCCCCGAGTACATCCCCACTCCGCCCGGCGAACCCCGCGTCGCATCGCCCAGCGGCGCCGAGGCCACCAGCCCCCGCGCGTCGATCGGGTAAAATGCCACGTTCGCCCGGATGGCCGCGTTTAACGTCGACCGCAGTTGCGCCTGGTTGTCCACCCCGTTCAGCCGCATGCCGCTCGCGAAGTAGATCAGCGCCTTCTTCTCGTTCAGATTCCCCAGCATCTTGGCCGCAGTCTGCAGCGCCGCCAGTTGCCGGTCCGTGTTGAACAGGTTGAATTCGCCGTCGTCCTGACCGAACGCCGCGCCCGTGTCCGCCGAATCCTCGTCTTCGTACCCCTGCGCTTCGGCCGCCAGTTTGTCCACCGCCGCGCGCATCAGCTCGCGGTCGTCGGTGAAGTCCTGCAGCACCTTGACCGCCCCGCTCGAAAACTCCATCACCGCCACCAGGTCCGCCGGCTGGATCTGCTTCGAGATGAACTTCTCCGCCGCCGAAAGCGCCCGCAATTGGTCCGCCGGCGGCATCGCCGACATGTCGAAGTACATCACCAGCAGCCGCTTGTCGCGGTAGCGGATGTCCCCCGGCGATTCCGGTTTGATCTGCGTCTGCGTCACCGGCGCGGCTGCGGCCGCCTGTGCCGCCGCGGCCGGCCGCGGAGCCAGCGCCGCCAGCGGCGGATCCGGCACTTCTTCCAGCTTCTGGAATTCGCAGAACCTGATCGTCTGCGGCGTGCCGTTCTCCGTCACCGTGAAATCCTTCGCCGTCAACCCGGTGATCGGCTTGCCGTCTTTGTCGTTGACGGTCACCACTTCCACCACTAACTGCGAGTTACTCGAGAACTTCACCGCTCCTTCCTGCGCGCCGGGCGCGGCGGCCGGCGGCGTCTGCTGCGCGCTGGCGGCAATCAACCAGGAAAGAAGCGTTGCGGCAATTCGTCGCATCGGGTTAGAACCTCACTCGCAGATTGGATTGCAGCGTGCGCATCGAGTTGGCCGTAGTGGGCAGGCCGAATTGCGCGCTCGTGATCGAAGTGTTCCAGCTCGGATACGTCGGGTGATTCAGGGCGTTGTTCGCATCCAGCCGGAAATCCGCGCTCATCCGGTCGCTGAACCGGAACGTCCGCGCCAGCGAGGCGTTCAGCGTGAACTGCCCCGGTCCCGTGATCGAGTTCCGTCCCGCGTTGCCCCACTGCCCCGACGCCGGAGCCGCCAGCGCTGCCGGGTTCAGGAACAATCCCGGCGGCGGCGCGTACAGGTCCGCCCCCGTGAAGTCCGGCCGGATGCTGCCGGTCACGCCCGTTCCCTTCACCGCCGCGATGTACACCGGCGTCAGCGGATGCCCGCTGCCCGCGTTGATCTGCGTCGCGATCGTCCAGTCCTTGAACATCGCGCCCTTCCATCCGCCCACCAGCGTGCCGCCCCGCAGCCCCATTCCGGTGGTGTATTGCGCCTGCACCATCAGCGCGTGCCGCTGGTCGAAGTTCGACAGCCCGCGCTCGCCCCGCAAGTTCCGCCAGTCCTGCGCGATCACCGCCTGCCCGCCCTGGCCGCCCAGCAGCGCGTCGTCGATCGACTTGGATAGCGTGTATTGCACCTGCGCCGTGAACCCGCTGTGCAGCCGCCGCCGCAGTTGAATCGTCCCGCTGTTCCGCGTCGAGTTGCCGTTCGAGGTCAGGTACGTGTATCCCGTCGGGCACGACGGGCACGGGTTCGCCGCCCCGTTCGGCACCGTGTTCGGCAGAAACTGCTGCTGCGCGCGCGTCCCCTTGATCCCCAGGTACGTCGCCGTCATGATCATCGACCTCGGCAGGTCGCGCTGCACCGAAAGCTGCCAGTTCTGTGAATAGCCCACCCGGAAGTCCGGGTCCACCGCGAACGTGTTCGGGATCAGCGAAGGCGGCGCGTTGAAGCCGTTCGCCAGCGTCAGCGGATTCGCCAGGCTGTTCTGCAGATTCAGGCTCTTCGAGAATGGCGACTGTTGCGCCATCCGCGTAACAATCGGCAGGAACACGTTCGTGTCCGAATACACCCCGTAGCCCGCCCGTACGATCGTCGACGACCCCAGTATCGGCCGCCACGAAAGCCCGATCCGCGGCGCAACGCCGTTGCGGTCCGGATTGATCAGCGACCCGCGGTACTGCCGGCCCGTCAGCGGTCCAGTCGGGCTCGACCCCAGCACCGGCGCGATCTCCGCGAATCCCGGCGCGATGTCCAGGTTCACCAGCCGCCCGTACAGTTCGCTCACCGGCGAGTTGTACTCCCAGCGCGCTCCCGCGTTGATCGTCAGCGACGGGCTCACCCGCCAGTCGTCGGTGAAGTAGATGTCGTAAGAGCCCGCCCGGAAATACTTATCGGCGTTGCCGAAGGCGATCGACGTCGTGTCCGGAATGCCCAGCAGGAATCCGGCGAAATCCGAGCCCACCGCCGTGCCCGTGAACACGAACGTGCCGCGCGCGTCCTGCTGCGAATACTGGTTGAACTGCAGCCTGCGCAGGTCGCCGCCGAAAGTGAAGTTGTGCGACCGGAACAGCCACAGCAGCGAGCCCGAGATGCTGCTCGTCTGGTTGCGCGACGACGACTGTTGAATGTCCGTCAACGACGCGATGCCGCTCGCAAACACCAGCGCCGGAGGCCCCCAGTTGCCCGGTTCCTGGTTGTTGCCCGTGATCCCCGCCTGCCCCGAAACGTTCTCCCGGTTGGCGAAGAACGGCGTCGCGTGGTTCGTCGACCGCGTGAACTGGTATCCGAAATTCGCGATCAGCCGGTTGGTGAAGCGGTGCATCCAGTTCACCTGCGCGTTCATCCCCAGCCCCCCGCTCGTATTCAGAAAGCCGAACACGTTGGTGCCGTCCCCGCGCGTGCTCTGCATGGCGTAGATGCCCTGCACGTTGTCCTTGCGCCCCAGCGATTTGCCCACCCGCGCCTGCAGCGCGTCCACATGCGAGTTGTTGACCAGCGGCACCTGGTAGTTGTACCGCGCGCCCGAATCGAAGTTGGGCGAGGGGAAGAACCGGAGCAGCGACAGCGCCTGCGGCGAAATCAGGCTCTGCGGAATCCGGTTATCCGGCACCGCCTGCCCGGTCAGCGGATTCACCAGCGTTACCGGCTGCCCCTGCGCGTTCAGCGTCTGCGAGAAATCGCCGGCCAGTTCCTCCGCCGTCGGCATGCGCGTCGTCTGCGTGTTCGCCGTACGGATGCGGCTCCACTGGTAATTCACCGAAAAGTTCGGCGGCGCTTTGAAAAACACCCGCGGGATCCGCACCGGACCGCCAAACGAAAAGACCCCCTGCATGTGGCTGTAGCCCGGCTTCGGCGTGTCCTGCCCCGTCAGCGAGTACGCTCGCGCATTCAGGCTGGAATTGCCGAACGTCAGCCCCAGGCTGCCGTTGTACAGCGACCGCATGCCGCGCCGGTTGTTGCCGAATGCCCCCGACTGCGCGAACGGCGAGGCCGCGCCGTTGTTCACGCTGCCGTTCACCAGGAACCCGTCGTCGGTCGCCGGTCCGGCTTCGCTCGCATACGCGGAGTCGTTCGCAATCTTGGCCGCATCGGACGAGGCGTTCACGTCCGTCCGCTGAAATCCCGACGGCGTGTTGGCCTGCGCGGGCGCCGGCTTGCCGTTCTTCTTCGCCGGAGGCGGGGCCGGGGCCGCCGGAGCCGCGATCGCCGTGGTTACCGCCGGCTGCGGCGGGGGCGCCGGCGCCGATGCCTGGATCGTTTCGAACGGCAGCATCTTCAGGTCCCATAACGCCGCCGGCGCGTCCGGCTGCACCGCCACCTCCAGCGTGGCCGGCTCGAAGCACAGCATCTCCACCGTAATCTTCCACAGCCCGTCCGCCAGGTCGGGGAAGAAGTACAGGCCGTCGCCATCCGTGACGGCCGTCTTCTTCTGATCCCCCTGCGTGGCAAAGACCGTCGCGCCCGGCAGCGGCAACCCGCCGAACCGCACCTGTCCCCGATGCTCCGCGCCGGCAAGAAGAGAGCAAGCCAGCAGCGCCACCAAGCCGGCCCGGAGTGTTCTCGAAATAGCCTGAAAATGCATAGTCCCGTTCAATCTCAATTCTCGGTTGGTACTTTGTCCGCTTTATCGATAACGATAAAATCCATCGGCGCCTTCCGCGGATCGAGCTTCAGCCCCATCCCCTGCACCGCCGTGAAGATCGACGCGCCCGGCGTACTCTCCCCAGCCGGCCGTTCCGCACTGGGACCGCCCGGCCCCTCGTGCCCCACCGCCATCCCGCCACCCGCTCCCGCTCTGGCTCCGGCCATCGCAACCCGCATTCCGCCCCTCATCGCCAGGTCTTCCGTCGCCATATCGAGCGCCATATCGTACTGCCCCTTGATCTCGGTCATATCGATCACCGGCCGGTCGAGAAAGTTCGAAAGCATATCGCAGAACTGCGCCACCGTGATCTTCTTCGCCTCCAGATGGCCCGCGTTGCCGTCCATCCGGACCATCATGGCGCCCGCCGGAGGCCGCGGCATCGCTTTGCCGTCCGGACCCACCATCGTCGGCCCACCCCGCCCCGGCCCACCCGCCGCGTCGTCGTCTTCCTTGGCCGGCGTCAGCTTCGGCCCGTTCTTCCCCACGATCAGCGCGTACACGTTCGAGTCCTTCGATTCCTTGTGGACCGTCATCTTGAACCGCTCCGCCAGCAGGTTCTGGAGCATCGCCGGAATCTCTTCCTTCGGCACTCCGTCCGGCACCTTGGCAGTTACGTCGAACCGCTCCGAATCCAGCCAGTCCGGACCCGAGATCTGGTGCGCTTTCACGCCGTAGGCGCGGGTCAGAATGTTCTTGAGCGTGACATTCGTGTAGTTGACGCGGCCGGGGTCGCCCCCCATGCCCACGCGGATCATTCCGTTCTGCATCGGCGCCGCCGGCTTGATCGACGCCACTTCAAACGATGGCGCGGAGGCGGACTGGCCGTAGGCCGCACAGGACGTGAGCACAACCAGGCCGCTGACAAAAAGGCTTCGGATCATCTTGGCTAAGTCTCCTGTCCTGTATAACGATACTGCGTTCTAATTAATGACGGAAAACGCCGGAAAACGTTCGCCTCAATTCTCCGTCGGCGTCTTCTCCGCGTGGTCGATCACCAGGACCTCCATCGGAGCCTTGCGCGCCTCCAGTTTCAGCCCGAACTGCTCGTTGAGCACCATGGCGGCGATCTGCGCCGGATCCGGCGGAGCGTCCCCCGGCTTCCGGTTCGCCATGATGTCGCTCGCGTACGCCATGATGTCGATGTTGAAGTCGTATTTGCCCTTGAGACGGGTCTGGTCGGCGACCGGCGCGCGCAGGCCCTGCGCCAGCACCCTCACCAGTTGCCCCACCTCCACGTTGTTGCCCGAAAAACGGCCCATCCCGCTCTGCTTCACCATGCCCGGCTCGTCTTTCGCCGACGGCTTGAACTTGATGCCGCCCTTGGCCACGCTCAGCACGTAGCCGGAGAGCTCCCTGGTATCCCGGTGCAGCTCCAGCTTGAAGCGGTCCGCCAGCAGCGCCTGCAGCATCACCCGCAGGTCGTCCACGGTGGCCGGACCACCCGCCTTCGCCACGATGTCGAAGCGGGCCGCATTCAGCCATGAGGGACCCGAAATCTGATAGTCGTCAACCACATACGCCCACTTGATGGCCGCCGCCAGGGTGGCTCCCCGCATGATCAGCGACCCCGGCGTCGCCTCGGTTACATCGCCCCCGTTGAGCATCGACATCACGTCCTTCACCGCGATCCCGCCGCTGCCGCGGGCGATCGGGTTGTCCTGCCCCCGCCCGCCCCGCGACCCCGGCGCCGCCGGCCGGATGGAGGCGACTTCGAACGTCTGGCCGAAAACGGCCACGCTGGCGAGCAGAAGTATAGCTATGCGCATCACATTAAAGACGGCCGCGCCGCCCCGTTCTTAGCGGGAAAGCAGCGCCAGCGCGTTGGCCCTTCGGATTATTTCCCCGCGCTCCATTTCCCGGTACGGCTCCGGCAGCAGGCTCTTGCTGGTGCACTCCAGAACCGCCACCAGCGTCTGCAGTTCGATCTCCGTCGGATACGACGGCGGGATGAAATCCTCGAGCGCCGCTTTCAGGTCCTCTTCGTCCAGCGCCGCGTCGTTTTCGAGCGCGCTCTTCATGCGGGCGCGGATCAGCACCGCCTCCATGTCGGCGCCGGAAAGGCCGGCCGAGTGGGCCAGGAAAAACTCCTCGGCCTCGGGCGAGGCGATCTGCATCCCGCTCTTCTTCTGCATCGCCCGCAGCATGCGCCAGCCGTTCCTCGTCGGTATCCGGATAGAACAGCGCGATGTGCTCCTCGGCGCGGCCCTGCCGCTTCAAATCCACCGGCAGCAGGTCCGGCCGGCAGGTCAGCAGGAACCAGATCACCTTGCCGCGCAGCTCGGTGTTGCCCATGAACTGCGCGATCTGCGCGAACACCCGGCTGGACACGCCGCTGTCGCCCGAACTCGAGCGGTTGCCCAGTTGCGCGTCGGCCTCGTCCACGATCACCGCGATCGGGCTCATGGCCTTCAGCAGCTTCAGCATCCGTTCCAGGTTCCCTTCCGTCACGCCCTGCCACATGCTGCGGAAGTTCTTCAGCGTCACCGCCGGGATCCCGATCTCGCCGGCGAAGCAGGTGGTCAGGAACGTCTTGCCCGTGCCCACCGGCCCGCAGATCACGTAGCCCATCGGCACCACGCCGGTCTTGCCCGGCGCGGATGGCGCGCGCCGCGTCGCGCAGCTTCTTCTTGGCCGGCTCGTGCCCCGCCACCATCGAAAGGTCGAAGCGGCTCTGCACGAATTCCAGCAGCCCGCCCGATTCGGCTTCGATCAGTTCCTTCTTCCGCTTCACCAGTCACTTGAGCGTGAGCGGCCGCTGATTCTCCACCGCGTCCGCCATCAGGCCCTGCAACTGCACCCGCTTGAGCCCGGCGGTGAGCTTGGCGAGCGCCTCCGCCGTCACATCCGATCCCTCCGGCAGCGGACGCGCCGCAATCTGCGCCTCCAGAAACTCCAGCCGCTCGGCTTCGGTGGGCAGCGGAATCTCGATGGAGGCGACGCCCGGGTTCTGCACCAGTCCCAGGTTCAGCTCCACCATGTTCTCCGCGATCAGGCAGAAGGTCACGTCGGCCTGCAGGAAGACCGGGTTCTGCGCCCAGCGCTTCAGGATCACCAGCGAATTGCGGTCCTCGGCGGACATGCCGGAACTGTCGCCCGCGGGCGCGATGGTTTCGGCAAAATCGATCACCAGCGCGATCTTCTTGTGGTCCGCCGTGCGCAGCCGCATGTAGTTGTCGAGGATGTTCAGCACGCCATCCGGATTGCGCGGCAGGCCGTGCGAAAATTGGTCCCGTGAAAGCTGTCGTAGCCGGCCAGCGCGCGTCCGAAGTCGGCCTTCATCTCCGGCGTGCGGAAGGTGAGCCCGCCGCCGCGATCGTAGAACAGCACCAGGTCGCGCGAGCCGAACAGGGCGTCGCGCAGGAACCGCTGCAAAGGCGGAAATTCGACGCCGCCCGGACGCTTCCAGGCCACCAGGTCGCGCACGTTGCCGTGCAGCACGAACATCGAGCTGACGCCCGAGTAGTATTTCTCGGAGAGCTCGCGCGCCCAGGCGGGCAGCGCATCCAGGTGGTTCTGTGCGGTGGCGGCCATGGTTCAGTTCCTGACCCGGGTGCGGCCCGGCGGCGGGCTTTCGAGTTCCGCGGAAGCCGACCGGCGAAAGCTCGAAGATCGACTCCACTTCGCGCACCGTCTCCTCGGTCTGCTCCACGTCCTTCACCAGGCTGTCCAGGTTGTCCGCCATCTGCTGCGGATCGCGCATCGTCACCGACTGGTCCCGGATCAACTGCAGCACGTCCTCCATCGCCGCGCACTGCGCGTCGATCACTTCACAGTTCTCCCGCATCTTCTCGTACTTCTGCACGCGCTTGCTCAGGATCTCGATGCGCTTGCGGTTGATCTCCTGCACCTTGGGCGAGTCCTTCTCGAGGTCCTTCTCGAGCTGCGCCGCTTCTTTCTTGATGGTGTCGCTGTTGGTGGCGCGCAGGTATTCGCGGTGGTGAAACGCGGCGTTCAGCAGCCGGATGTAGGACTGCGCCAGAGCCCGTCAGCTTGGTCTCCATCTGGTCGGTGAAAAGCTGCGAGGTGGAGGTGAGCCGCGCGTAGTTTTCGCGGATGATTTTGGAGGTCTGGTCGAGATGCGCGTAGCGGGCGCGCATCTCCGGCGGCAGTTCGTAGAACAGCGCGCTCAGGCTCTTTTCCCGCTCCCGCTTCTGGTCCTCGAACTTCCAGGAGCGCACCAGCCGCTGGAAACGGCTGTTCTGCGGCACCGTGCTCAGGTACATCAGCTCCAGCCCGGCCCCGAGCAGCAGCGGCAGCGCCGACCCGGACACCACCGCAAAGCCCGCCGCGCCGGCCATGGCGATCCAGTTGTACTGCCACTTCAGCGCGGCCTTGACGTAACTGACTTCGCCCTGTTCCCGGTCCTCCGCCATCAGACGCTCACTCGTACCTGGCCGTGCCCGGGCGCGCGCCGCAGATTCGCCAGCACGTGTTGCTGGAGATCGTGAAACTCCCGCTGCATCTTCATCGAGGGATCGCGCGGCCGGCCGAACGGCACCGGCACGTCTTCTATGATTGTACCGGGTCGCGCGGAAACCACGTAAATTCGGTCGGCCAGGTAGATGGCCTCGTCCACGTCGTGGGTGACGAACAGGATGGTGCTGGCCGATTCGTGCCAGATGCGCAGCAGCAGTTCCTGCATCCCGCTGCGCGTCTGCGCGTCCAGCGCCCCGAACGGCTCGTCCATCAGGATCACCCCGGGCCGCAGCGCCAGCGTGCGCGCAATGGCCACGCGCTGCTGCATGCCGCCCGAGAGCGTCTCCGGATAGGACTTCTCGAAGCCCGCCAGCCCCACGTCCTCGATCAGTTTGGCCACCGTCTGGTCGCGCTCCGCCTGCGGCACTCCGTTGATCTTCAACCCGTATTCGACGTTCTGCCGCACCGTCAGCCAGGGAAACGAGGTGTACTTCTGGAACACCATGCCGCGGTCCCGGCCAGGCCCCGTGACCTGCTTTCCGTTGACCAGCACCTGGCCCGAATCCGGCCGGTCCAGCCCCGCGATCAGCCGCAGGATCGTCGATTTCCCGCAGCCCGACGGCCCCAGCAGCACGCGAAACTCGCCGATGTCCTTGCCCTCCGGAGAGTACAGGTCTTCGACTTCCAGGTTCACGTTCTGGATCGCCTGAATGCGCTCCCCTGCCGGCGAGAGGAAAGCGCGCGCTACGTCCTTGAGCGAGATCTTCATCTTGGCGGGCAAGCGTGACTCCCTACGCTATTTGGCACTAACGACTCCTGCGGCTCCGGCGGTGGCGGCTGCGGGTTCCGATACCGGCCGCCCGGCGGCGCGGCGCCACGGGAACAGGTAGTGCTCGGCCGCGCCCAGCAGCGAGCGGAACAGAAACGCCGCGATCCCGATGGCGATGATCCCCGCATACACGCGGTCGAAATCCAGAACCTTGCGCGCCGACTCCACCATATACCCCACGCCTTTGCGCGCATTAATCATCTCCGCCAGGATCACGTACGTCCACCCGATGTCGTACAGAATGCGGAAGGAGCCGAAAATCGAAGGAAAGGAGGCCCGGAACATCAGCCACAGCACCTGCGCGCGCGTCGCCCCCAGCGTCTCCGCGGTCTCGATCAGCGCGTTGTCCACACGGCCCACCTCCTCGACGACGACGGCCAGCAGGTAGAAGAACAGGCCGAACCAGAGAAAGGCCACTTTCATCGCTTCGTCGATGCCGAACAGCGCGATGAACGCGGGCAGGAATGCGGTGATCGGCATGGAGCGCATAGGCGCGGCCACCGGATTCACCAGGTCGTTCACCCAAGCGAAACTGCCCATCAGCAGCCCCAGCGGGATGGCGATTACGGCCGCCCACAGGAAGGCCTGCGCGATCCGCCACCAGCTTTGGAAAACGTTCCCGGCCAGGTCGTATTCGGTCCACAGCCGGACGAAGGCCTGCACCACGCCCGCCGGGTGGGGCAGCGAGAAGGGCGGCAGGATTTCCCAGCGCGTGAGCAGGTACCAGACCGCGATCACCAGCCCCCAACTGAGCAGGCCGAGTGCAATCCGCGCCTGCCTCGAGACCGGCTTGCGAATGTCGAACAGGATGCTCACGATTTGCCCGGGTTCGGGTAGACCTTGATATCCGTGCGCCGGTTCTTCTCGCGGCCGTCCGGAGTGGCGTTCGTGGCCACCGGATTGTCCGGGCCGTTGCCGACCGTGCGCATGCGCTCGGCCGGGAAGTGGTACTTCTCCATCAGGTAGCGCTTCACCGTCTCGGCGCGCTGCTTGGAGAGATCCATGTTGAGCTCGCGCGATCCGCTCGAATCGGTGTTGCCGTCGATGTCCACCACCGTGTTCTCGTAAGCGCGCATGAAGTCGCCGATCTCGTCCACCACGGCTCGCGAATCGAGACCCATGTTTGCCGAATTCGGCTCGAAGTAAATGGAGCGCCGCTGCGTGGCGATGGGGGTCGCCCCCTTGGGCGGTTCCTTGTAGGCGATCGGCGCCTCGCTCGGAGTCGAGGAGAACCTGCCGCTGAGCGCCGAGATGTAACGCCGGTCCACCGTGCTCTCCGGGTCGGAGACACGCTTGATCAGGCGCAATTCGCGATACATCTCCTGCGCCATCTTAGAGATGTTGGCGTAGTCGGAATCCGAGCCCGGCGCGCCGAAGAAGCTCTGGTTGTCGGCGTAATCTGCCAGTTTCACGCCTTCGAGCATGGTCTTCGCGAGGTCGGCCGGGATGTTGAAGTCCTTGATGGTGCCGATCAGCGTGTATGCGCGGGAGGGGTTGGCGGCGATGAACTGCACGCCTTCGAGCCACCCCTGCGCGAACTTGATGACCGTCTGCGGATTGGCGGCCGCGAACCGGTCGCTCACCACCAGGATGTCCGCGATCAGGCGGTTGGCGATACGTGTGTCGTAGATCTTCTTCGAGCCGGGGCGCTTGGCCACCGCGTCGCTCATGTCCGGATCCCATGCCACCGCGCCATCCACCTTCTGCTGCGCGAACAGCGTGGCCGGCTCGATGCCGTCCTTGGTGTGCACCGCCTTGGCGAAGATTTCGTTGCGCTGTTCGGTGCTCAGCCCCGAGCCTTTGAGGCCGTTCCAGATCAGGAAGTGCGACGGCGTGTACGGCGCGAACGCGATCACTTTTCCGGCCAGGTCCTCGATGCTGTTGATGCCCTGGCGCGCAATCACGCCGTCGGCGCCGCGCGACCAGTCCACCATGAAGAAGGCGTGCGCGTTCACGCCCTTATCCTGAAACTGTCCGAAATCCTTGGCCCACACGTCGGCGGTGGTGAGCATGATGTCCACGTTGTTGGTGGCCAGCGCCGCCGCGCCTTCCGTCCAGTCGTCGATGATCTTGAAGGAAACATTCAGGCCTTTGTCGTGGAAAATGGAGCCGGCCACCGTATCGAGGCCGCCGTTCGCCACCAGGCCGCCCACGCAGCCCACCCAGATGTTGAGCCGCACCCGCACGTCGTTGGTCTCGCCCGACGAAGTCGCCGGCAGCGGCGCCGCCGTGTCCACCTTCGTGCCCGAGCCGCCCGATTTGCCGGACCCGATGCCGAAACGGCTCAGACTCAGCACGCCGTACTTGTTCAGGCTGTAGCCCACCAGGCCCAGCCCGATCAGGAAAATGAGGAGCCAACCGCCCCGTTCAATTTTGACCGCCATGGATGAATCTCCGTCTCCTCGTCCCCGCCGCTACGTGGTCCGCTGCGCTTCGGTGCCGCCGATGGTCTTTTGCGCCGGCGCGGCGCTCGGTTCGGGCGCGATCAGGCCCATTTCCGCCTTGAACTGCTTCACCAGTTCGTTGGCCCGCATGGTCTCCGCCTCTTCCTCGATTTTGATCCGCTCCTGGTCCACGTTGCCCAGCGCCATTTCCATGCGCGCTTCGTTGACCGCGGTCATCTCCTCGATCTTGTGGACCATCTCGTCGTGGGTCTGGCTGATGCCGGCCACTTCGAACTGCTCCATGGAGTCGGCCACCTTGCGCTGCCATTGCGCGCGGCGGTAGTCCCGGATGGCGCCGAGCGCCTCCTGCGTCTTGCGCTCCTTTTCGAGCATGAAGGCCTTCTTCACGGCCATGGCCTTGTCGAAAGCCGACCGGGCCGTCTGCAACTGGCCCTGCGTCCGCGCCAGCGCTCCGCGCACTTGCTCGAGTTGCACGGCGAAGCTGCCGGCCAGGTCGTCGCGCCCGCCCTGGATGGAGGCCTTCACTTTGGAGGTGAGGTTGGCGAGGTCGTTCTTGTACTTGCCCTCCTCTCTTTCGAGCAGCGTCACGTTTGCCTTGACCATGGCGATGCTCTCGTTCATGCGGGGCACCTGGTCGTTCAAATCGCGAATGTTCTGCTCGAGAATCAGCTCCGGATTCTCGCCCATGGAAATAAAGAAACCGACGAACGAACGGAACATCCGAGACAGCCGTCTGAACATCTTTAATCTCCCCTATCCGCGGCTACTTTTCCGGCTGCGGCGAACGCTCCGGCGGAGCCGCGGGCCCGCCGGTAGTGATGGGATTTTCGGCCACGAAATAAGATACGGCCTCCGCGATTTTTTGTTCCTCTTCCTGCTTCTTCAACCGCCAGGCGAAGAACCGCTCCTTTTCGCGCGCCACCTCGTCCTGGTTGGCCTGCATGCGCGCGCGGTGCTCCGACACGAGCCGGTCCATCTCCGCCTGGATCTGCGCGTCTTCCTGCCGCTTGCGGGCTTCCAGCTCCTCCACCGCCTTCTGCTGCACGCGTTCGAAGGTGTCGAGCGCGCGGTCGCGGCGCACCGCGTCTTCGATCACCTCCTGCAAGGGCGCGCCGGAGGCCTCGAGCGCCACCAGCACCGAACTGCGCTTCACTTCGCGGGGCAGGTTGCGGATGTGCTCGCTGCGGAGCATTTCCGCCACCTTCATGATGCTGTAGCCGTGGACGGGCGGGTGGATCTCGGCGGCGGCGTAGATCTCCTCGAAAGATGCCGCGTTTTGAACCGGCGCGGAGAACCGCGGTTCGGGGGCGATGGTGGCGGCGATGTCCGCAATGGCCTGGGCCGCGCTGGGCGCGGGCGGCGCCGCGGTATTTTCCGGAGGGGCCTGGCCCGCGTCTCCGACCGAGACGAAGAGGTTATACCACTTCTTGTTCATGGAGCGCCGTATCTCATTGGAAGCGTACGACATTCGGGCGGACGGGTCAAGGACGGACGGCGGGACGCCATTTCGCCCGGGCCGGGCTCTACCCCTGCTGGATGGCTGCGCCCTCGGGCGCCCTCCGGTCGGAACGGCCGGCCGCAAGCGCCTTGGCCACTTCCCGGCACAGCTCGTCGGGAACGAACTTGGCCACAAAGCCATCCGCCCCGACCCGCCGGGCATGGGATTCGTTGGCGGAACCGGAGAGAGAGGAGTGAATGACGACCGGAACGGATTTCAGCAAATCGTCTGCCTTTAACTCGCGGGTCAGTGTGAACCCGTCCATCTCCGGCATCTCCAGGTCGGTCAGCACCATCGCGACACGCTGGCCGATCGGAATTCCGGTGCTGCGGGCCTCCCTCGCCATGATCCTGAGCTGGTCCCACGCCTCTTTGCCGGTCTTGGCCGCCAGAAATGGAAGGTTTAAGCGATTCAGAACCGTCTCGATCTGCCGGCGCGCGGCGCTCGAGTCGTCGGCGTAGACGATCACCGAACCCGGCGGAATCTGAACCTTGGGGACTTGGGTGAGCTCCTCGCCGGTCAGAAAACGGGACGGCAGGGTCTCCCGCAGGATGGATTCCACATCGAGGATCAGGGCCAGGCGGGCGTTTTCCTCGCTTTCGTCCAGGCGGGCCAGGCTGGTCACGAGCGTCCCGGCCGCCGCCTTCTCGGCCGAGATCACCCGCCCCCACTCCAGGCGCACGATCTCCTCGACTTCCTCCACGGCGAATCCCTGGATCGAGCGTTCATACTCGGTGACCAGAAGGATGTTGCGCGCCGAGGGCGTGCAACCCACCACGGAGGGCAGGTCGATCACCGGAATGATCTGGCCCCGGATATTGGCCACGCCGAGAACATGCCGGGGCGAGCCAGGCATCGGCGTAATCGTCGGCATCATCAGCGCTTCACGCACTTTGAACACATTCATGCCGAAGATTTCCCGCGTGTGCGAGTTCCGGTCCTCGCCCAGGCGGAAGATCAGGAGTTCGAACCGGTTCGTGCCAGCCAGCTTCGAGCGGCTGTCCACTTCCTGCATCAAATCACTCATGGCCACGACTCCTCAATCCTTCCGTTGACCGATCGCGGCACTGAGCTGACCAAGATTATCGAGCAGTTCCTGCTCGATGCGCGACAGGTCCGATCCATGGCGCAGCGCTTCGTCGCGATCCCCGATCTGCACGGCCGCGCGGATGGCGCGCGCCGCGTTGTAGAGCGACATGTAGAGATTGCCGATTTCCTGGAAGCCGGGGAGCTCGCCGAAGAACTCGCGGCCTCCGCCCTCGTACCAGCGGCCGAAACCCGATTGACGGTGATCGGACAACTCGCCCGCGGCGCCGGCAGCCGCCCGGCCGCCGATGCCGGCCAGGATGTTGCGCACGAAAATCTTGACATCGTTGGCGGCCGACTCGATGTTCATGGTCGCCACGATGGCGTGCAGCGAATGCACCCGCTCGCCCAGTGAAACGGTGACGGACTCGGCGCCGTGCGCCGTCTGCTCGGCCGAGTGGCTTGTCTTTTCAATCGATCGCGCCGAACCGTCGATATCGACGATGTTGCCTTGCACTTCCTCGGTGGCCTTCTGCACGCGTTTGGAAAGATTCCGTACCTCGTCGGCCACCACGGCAAAGCCGCGGCCATGTTCGCCGGCCCGCGCCGCCTCGATAGCGGCGTTCAGCGCCAGCAGGTTGGTTTGGTAGGCGATCTCCCGGATGGTTTGGGCGATTCGTCCGATCGCCCCCACCTGCGCGATCAACTGCTTGGAGGCTGCGCGACTGTCCGACACCGACTGGGCCAGCCCGTTCAGCTTGCCGCCCACGGCCTTCATCGCCCGATCGGTCTCTCCCGCCAGGCCCATCAGCGATTCGGCATTCTCCGCCGCCGCCTTGCTCATGGCGGCAATCACGCGCTCAGCGAGCTTGGCGTCGCTGACGTTTTGCCAGGAAACATGGATCGCAATGACCTTGCGGGCGCGATCGCACACTGCCGTGAAGTGCAACGTGAAGGTGACGCCGCCCAGAGTCAGTTCCGAACCGTGCTCCGCCGACGGCTCGGCGATCAGCTTGCGGAGGATGTTCCGGATGCGCTCCGGATCCCGGTGGAACTGATGGATCGAATGGCCGTGAGCCTTGCGGACGTCCGCCCCGCGGAGGTTGGGATTGAGGCGACGGTGATTCAGGCTCATCGCTTCCTGCGCGGCGCGGTTCATGAAGATGATACGGTTTTCCATCGCTTCATCGGCCTCGCACAGCATCTCGAGGCTGGAGAGCGGTTCGAGCAGCGACCGAGCGTGCTCGAGGAGCCGTTCCCGATCCGGGTTTGCGGCGCGCTCCGGTGCGGAGGTTGCGGGGCGCGGCGGGCCGCCCGCGCTCCGTCGGGAACGCGACGCTCCCTTGACAGGCTCCTTCTTCGCATCCGGACTCGTTCGTTTGCCGGGCTGCCGGCGATTGGGAATGACCATGCTAGCCACTGAAGACTCCTTTAACGGGAAATTGCGGATCCGACGGTCAGGCCGTCGAACCAGTTCAGGAAACGCTCCACGTTGTCACCTGCATAAATCGCACCGTGCTGCGGACACAGGTAGTCGATATCCAACTGGCGAACCCGTTCGATCCAATCCTTTTTCGCCGCGTTCGAAGGCATCCACCGCTGATGGAAAAATCGCGCCTGCTGAATGTGCTCGTCGAAAGCCCGGGCGGATTCGGCTCCCTGGTGCCCGCCGATCCAGATGCTGTGCCCGGGCGGCAGCAGGGCGGCGCCTACATCGCCGCTGAAGAAGACTTTCGCCTCCGGGTCGTAAACATGGAAGTTCGACGAAGCGTGCAGGTAATGCGCGGGGATGAATTCCAGCCTGTGGCCTCCCACAATCATGTTGCCGCCCTGGTCGGGAATGCCGGTGAGATCGGCGTCGAGGGCCCCGTAGTGGCGGATGAAGCCCTCCCACAACTCGGGAACGTGCCACTCGATCTTGTCGTTGCAGGCGTTCCACAAGGGCAGGCTGGAGGCGATGTCCGGATCCTGGTGGGAAACAAACGCCTTCGACACCGAAGTAGGGGGCACGACCTCGGCCACAGCCGCCAGGACGTGCGGGAAAATTTCGAAACCGCCCGGGTCCAGAATGGCGCTCTGGCCGTTGGACTCCACGATATACACGTTCGAATCGATGACCCGTCGCTCGTCCTGATCGTATAGGACCCACCAACGGTGATTGCCCGCTTCAAAGACCGGCGCTGCTTTCATGCAGTACCTCCTCCAATTCAGCCCGATATTTCCAGATCGCGTCCCTGACTTTGGCCACGGCGAGACCCATCTCGTGTGAAACGCGCATCAGGGGGGCGCCGCTCTGATCGGAAAGCGCCGCCTCGATCCGGCCGTTGGTCACGACGTACTCCTGCTCCGCGATCCCCTCCTGCAGCCTGGCGACGGTCTCCACCAGGTGCCGCAGGATGTGGATTGCTTCGGCATGCTGCGCTTCGACGCTGCCCACCCGATTGAGTTCCGACTCGCGGACACAATCGAGGCTCCGGCCCTTCGCCAGCATGACCTCCGAGGTGCGGCGGAAGACTTCGGTATAGCGGGCGTGTTGCAGGATGCGCAACTGAACCCGGACCAGCGGCGCGACCGAATGCTGCAATGGAGCCGCGGCGTTCTTTATTTGCACCGCCTGATCGCGAAACGCCTGCGCCACCACCCCGTAGCTCGCCAGTTTGTTTCCGTGCCGCTTGACGAGCACCATGGCGTTCAGAGCGCGGCGGTCGATCTCGTGCAGCGCGCGTTCGATGATGCGCCGCGTGCGCGAGGTCGCATCCATGATCCGGATGATCCTCTGAATATCCATCAACGGACTCCTTCCCCGGCGGCGGCGGCAGCGGCGGCGCTCAACGCGGCCGCATCGAGAATCAGCACGACATCGCCCCGTCCCGAAATGGTCGCGCCCTGATACAGCGTGGGGCCGGCCAGAAAATCGATGGGCTTGACCACGGAGTCCTCGTTGCCCAGCACCTCGGAGACCACAAACAGGCCGCGCTCGGTCAATACGCCCTCGACGCTTTCCAGGTCCAGACGTAGCGGCCGCTGCTGCAGGATGGCGCCCAGATCGACCACCGGCACGGTATCGGTGCCATTCACCCGGTAGGTGACGCGGCCTCCGAGCCGGTGGACGCGATGCTCTTCCAGGTCCGTCAGGCTGTCGATCGAGGAGATGGCCAGCGCATAGATCTCCTGCCGAACCCGCAGGTACAGCACCGGAAGCACGGCCAGTGTGAGCGGAAATTCCATGGCGACGCGCGTACCCTGGCCGGGATTGCTCTCAATCGAGAGACGGCCGCGCAGCCTGTCGGTGGTTTCCTTGACAACGTCCATGCCGACTCCGCGCCCGGACAGATCCGTGGCCTGTTCCTTGGTGGAAAACCCGGGCCGGAAGATCAGCTCCAGCGCCTCTCGGTCCGAGAGGTGCGCCGCCTGCTCCGCCGTGATCACGGCCTTCTCGATGGCCTTCTGGATCACCAGTTGCCGGTCGATTCCCCGTCCGTCGTCGGAGATCTCGATCCGCACCTTGTCGCCCAGATGAATCGCGACGATTCGCAGCACGGCCGTGGCGGATTTGTGTGCGCTCCTCCGGTCGTCGGGGAGTTCGATGCCATGATCGAGGCTGTTGCGCACCAGATGCGTCATCGGACCCGAGAGAGCGTCGACCACGGTCTTGTCGATCTCTACATCCTCGCCGACAATTTCCAGCCTGACCTCTTTCTGCAACTGGCGCGAAAGATCGCGGACCACGCGGGGCAACTGCTGGAACAGACGCCGGCAAGGCTGCATCCGCAGGCGCATTACGGTGACCTGGAGATCGCTGACCCGCAGGTCCATCTCCCGGGCGATCCGAGACATGTTCTCGTCTTCCTTGGCCAGCCCGCTCACGGCGGAGGTCAGCCGGTTACGCAGGAGCACCAGTTCTCCGACCTGGTTCATCACCGCATCCAGCCTGTCCGCATCCACGCGAAGCGAGTTCTCAGCCGGCTCGGCGGCCCTGGAAACGGGGCGGGACTGAGTTTCGGCGGGGACCCCCGCGCCGCTGATGGCGGCTGCGATTGCCGCCAGCGGCCCTGACGCTTCGGGTTCCGGGCCGGCGAGCATTCTGATGGTCCGGCCCAGTTCAGCCGGACCGGGGCCGGGCTCCTCGGCTCCCGCCACGATTTGAAACATGTTGCCAATCACGTCAATGCCGCCGAGAATGGCATCGATGCGGGCCGGGGTCACCGCGATTGCATGCGCGCGAAGCTTATCCAGCAGATTTTCGAGGTGGTGAGCCCAATCGACGAGGTTCTGCGCGCCGAGAAACCCGGCGCCGCCTTTAATCGTGTGGAAGGCGCGGAAGATGGAAGCGAGTGTTTCCTCGTTGCCGGGATCTTCCTCGAGGCGCAGGGTCTCTTCCTGTGCCTTCTGCAGCAGTTCTCGCGACTCGACCAGATAATCCTCAAGAAACTCCAGTTCCACGGCGGCTCCATTCCCTCTATCGGCGGCGCCGGCGATTCTCTTTAGCCGGAGATCGCGGCCGCGTTTGGAAATGTCGCCGGGCCCGCGTGTAAGAATAGTCGCGCCGTGACGACTACCTCAGATGTGAGAGGCCAGGACGACCTTTACGAGCGGGCCGTTTCGGATTTCGGGGCGGCGCTGGCGCGTCTGGCATGTGGCTACGAGGCCGATCCGGATAAGAGGCGCGATCTGCTGCAGGAAATCCACCTCTCGCTGTGGCGCAGCTTCGAGGGCTTCGATGGTCTGTGTTCCGTACGTACGTGGTCTATCGCGTGGCGCACAATGCGGCGACGTCATACGCGATCCGGCAGCGCCGCGCGCGCCCTCCGATGTTGGTGAGCCTCGAGGAAGCTCAGGATTTAGCGATCCAGCCGGACGCCGGCCGAACGGTCGCGCTGGATCGATTGATGAATCTGATCCAGCGCCTGAAGCAACTCGACCGCCAGGTCATCCTGGCGTGGCTCGACGGAATGGAGGCGGGCGAGATCGCTGAACTCACAGGGCTTTCGGCCGGAAACGTCGCAACAAAGGTTCATCGCATCAAGAGCATTCTGGCCCGCAATTTTCAGGGAGGCAGCGGTGGACGACCTTAGAAATCTGTGGCAGAGACAGGAGGTGGAGGAAATGAAGTTCTCCGTGGACCAACTCCGCGCAAAAGTCGCGAAGTTTCAGAGCCGCATTCGTTGGCGGATCCTGCGGGAACAGTCGGCATGCCTGTTCGTGATCATGGCATTTGGCGCGATGAGCGTTAATACCCCGCATATCGTCCCGCGCATTGCGTTCGCGTTGATTATCGCCGGAGCCATCTATGTGGCCTGGCACATCCGGAAATGGGGGTCGCCGAAGGTTCTGCCGGCGGATCTGGGACGCGCAAATTGCGCCGGATTCTTTCGCGCTGAACTCGAACGGCAGTGCGACCTGCTGCGCAGCATCTGGAAGTGGTATCTGGGACCGCCGATCCCCGGGATGGGTGTCATCTCGATCTATGGGATTTGGGTGGCCCCACCCGACCGGCGGTGGTTTCCAATTGCATTTGCCGTGGCGGCTGCCGCGACTTTCTGGTTGATCGGCCGGCTGAATCAGCGTGCCGCACGACGGCTCGAGGGCCAGATCGCGGAACTGGATCGCGAGTTAGCCGGCACCTGAAGCCGCCTCTGTCCGATGAAGCACTCGCGTCCATGTTCGCGCATACACTCGGCAACAATTCTTTTAAGCCGGAGATCGCCGTCACCGGAACTTATGGCCGCCTGGAGGTTCCCCCAGGCGGGCGTGGATCGAACCGTATTGTCTGGGATAGGCCGCAACAACCAAGGCAAATTGGCATGGGCGTGGGGCGCTCGTAGATCGCGACATTTGCCCACACTCCGCCATATGGCCAACGGTATGAATATCCAGCCGCGTATACGGCAGGTCGCAGAGCGATGCGCGGGACGCCTGTTGTTTGAATAGTAGGCGATGCGCAGACCAAGCAGGTCGCCGCCTGCCGCAATCGCTGGTGTCGTGTACCGCGCGGATATGAAACCACACCATCGAAACAGGCTCAGGCGCCGTGGCAAGTTGGCCGGCCGACCCCCCGGAGCGATCGCGCAGGATGTGGCGTGCCGCCCCCGAAAGCGAAGGGCCAGGCGCGCGCCAGAGAGGAGGCGCCGGGTATCTCTCTGCGTCGCCGATCTGCGCCCTTCAGTACCTACGCCTTTCCCGATGGCACAGCGGTCAGGATCCGGGTTGACCCGCCGGCACCGCCCGCGGAACCTGATGCCGCCGAGGATGGCATCGATGCGGGCGGGGGGGCACCGCGATTGCATGCGCGCGAAGCTTGTCCAGCAGATTTTCCAGGTGGTGAGCCCAATCGACGAGGTTCTGCGCGCCGAGAAACCCGGCGCCGCCCTCAATCGTGTGGAAGGCGCGGAAGATGGAAGCGAGTGTTTCCTCGTTGCCGGGATCTTCCTAGAGGCGTAGGGTCTCTTCCTGTGCCTTCTGCAGCAGTTCTCGCGACTCGACCAGATAATCCTCAAGAAACTCCAGTTTCCACGGCAGCTCCATTCCCTCTATCGGCGGCGCCGGCGATTCTCTTTAGCCGGAGATCGGGGCCGCCTCGAGAAATGACGAACCTTGCCCGCCAAACTTCCCGCTTGGCGTGATCCACCCGGAACTACCCGGCTCAATCACTCTACACTGCGCGGCTAGTCGTTAACCACGTTTGAAGAGCGGCCGACCGGACACTCGTCATCGGCCGTCGAACCAGCGGAAAGGCGAATTCGGGAAGCACAAGGAGAAGAAGCATCAACGAGGGCGAAGGTGGACTGAATGCCCGTAATGCGACCTTGACCGGGTTCCGCGCAGCTTCCGTTCCCCCTTCGGACAGCAAGCGCGGTCCCCACCGCAAGCATAGCGGCGGGCGCAATCATCGCCCTGGAGCCATCTCAGATCGAAAGGCCGGGATCGCCCTCAATGACTTGCTGGCGCAGCAAAGGCCGCTCGCCCGGTTTCCAGAGCGATGCCGTGTGGACGACCCGGTAGCGAAGAGGACCGCCATCGGGACGATCGCTGCGCGTGATCGGGCGTGGAATGCAGACGAACTCGGTCCGCATTTCATCGCCGGTGAGCCGCACCGTCGCATAGCCGTGACCGCCCATATCCACGAATTCAAGGTGCGGGGAAAGTTTCGGATTGGAAACGGCGTGAGCGCGCTTCAGGTCGAAACTCCTGGCGTATTCGAGGCACGAGCGGACGCCGTGCTTGAGGAGCATGTTGTAGGTCCATTCGGGCTTACCCGCTGGCCGGTCGGCCAGGAACAGCGAACGGAGCGGATGATCCTTGGGAAGACTGTGCTCATAAGCCTCCATCGCCCCAGGGCTGGCCAGCGAGGCGCCGACGAAACTGATCCCGACCGGCTCGAACTTGGCGGGTGGCAATCGGGAGGCGGCATAGCCAGCCCAAAAGCTGTGACGGTCGCCCGACACGATCGCGAACCCGGTGATCTTCGAATCGCGGACGAGGTCATAGATTTCGCCACGCTCGTGGTAGGCGCTGCCATAATCGCCGCTGCCGATCTGCGCGAAGGTGTCGGCCGGCCACTTCTGCTTAGTCAGTCCATCGGGAAGGTTCTGCGGGTCGGCCCGCAAATCGAGGGCGCCCAGCGAATTGCCCCAGATCTTCCAGGTTGCCGCGGACCGGCGGAGCTGGTCCATGAACCATTTCTTCTGACGGGTCCCGAGGATCGTGCGCGGCGGTGAATCCTTTCGAGGATTAGGGATGCTGATGTCGCCAAAGCTGAGTTCGGCGGGCGGTTTGCCGCCGTTGCAGGTGCGGCCGGCATCGAGCGCGATCATCGCCGGTTCCGAGAACATCCCGTTAAAAGTCGGATCGTAAATCTTGCCAACGCCCTCCGCATCGGTCGGGTCGTCGCCGCAGAAGCTGTGCTGGTCGGTGAGAATGAGATCGAGGTGCCGGCCGTAGCGCAAAGACCGATAGGCGATCAGGCTGTTGATGGCCTTCAGATTGTTGGGTTCGATCCCGAGGCCACTGTCGTCCCACTTTTCTATCGGAACATTTTTCACCGCCACCGCGCCGAACGTGTCGAGCGATCCGCTCGGCGCCTTCACGCGTGCGGGAATATATTCGAACCATGCCTGGTTGGCGGCGACCTTGACAGTCTGGCCCGGTTGCGGAGGGCCCCCTGCCTGGACGATGCTCTGCCGGCCCTGCCAGGAGAATTCGTGATTGTCCCAGATGGCGACGAACGGCCAACGCGCTCGCGCGTCTTGCAGGTCGGGATCGGCAAGGTAGCCCTTGTAGACGACGCGATAGCCGTCGACCGTTAGCGGGTAATGGAATTTGCCGGTTTGGCCGCCATCGGGAATCCGGCCGACTTCGTAGATCGTGCGGTCGTACCGCGTCGGCAGCTCGTCGGGATATTCGACGACCTCATAAATGAAATCACCGAGGTGGAGAACGAAACCGAGTTGATCGGCGGGCGCCGCGCGCTCATCCTCAAAGATCATCCGGCGATAGCCGTTGAGCTTGCCTTCATTCACGCTCTGGCAGCTGACAAAGGCGAAATTGACCGGCCGTGGATCGTTCGCCAGCGGCGCGGTGATCGTCCGGCCGACGCGGCTACCGTTCCCCTCTCCATCGGCGAAGCGGTACCAGTAGACGCGCGCAGGCTTGAGATGACCGACCAGCACGCGCGTCGTCCAATCCGATTCCGCTGAGACCGGCGCGGACGCCTTTGCGACGACCCGCCGGAACGCATCATCCTCGGCAACCTCCACCGTGAGCACACGCCGGCCGCCCGACTCGAACGGCCGCCGAGTCCAGAGGATAACGCTGCTCGGATCGGGATCGCCGGACGCGACGCCCTCCGGATAAAGGTCGCGCCGCTCATGCCAACCGGTGGTTGACGCTCGAGCCGATCCGCCCCACGCCAGCGAGGCTCCCATCGCCGCGGCCAATTGAACGAACTCGCGTCGATTGAGCGTCATCGTCTATCCCCTTCGCAATCTCTCCGCATGCCAGGCAACGTGATCGGGCATGAACTTCGAGCTGAAATAATATAGTAGACGTGGTCGTACCCGGCTGGTAACGCAATGAGAGCGCGATGCCCGCCGGGGCGCACGGTGCTTCCAGCAATTCGGGCCGCAACAAGCTCTTGGGCTCACTGCGCAGGTTGACTCCGCCACGGGCGGCGGATCATTCTGGATATGGCCGCTCGAGCGGGCCTCCGGAAGCATGAGAGAACCAATCGCTGGCACGGCGGTGTTTACCGCGCTCCTGCTCCTGTCCCTCGCGGCAGTGGGACAGACCGGGAGAGTGGTCGCGACTGCGCGATCCGAGTGGATCCGCTTCAATCCCGTGACGCGCCTGACGGCGGCTTCGTTCGCTCACCCGCCGGCGGCGGACCAGCCCTGGGTTCGGATGAACATGCCCGCAACCGCGGACCCGGCCGAACTCGCTGCTGAGATTCGGCAACTGCACGAGACAGGCATCGCCGGCGTCGATGTCGGGCAGGGCGCTTTTCCCGACAACGACCAACTGGTGGCGCTGCTCAGGGCGGCGAACCGGCTGGGCGTCAAGGTAAGCCTCAGCCACGGTCCCACGCAGAATCCGGCCGGGTATTCGATCGATTCCGACAACGCCCGCAAGTCGCTGTTCCTGGGAAAGGCAACGGTGGCTGACGGCTCCACCTTCGACGGACCGTTGCCGCCCCCCGCGTTGACCCAGGGAGGCCGCGGGGGCTTCGGCGGGGCGGGAGGCCGCGCGGCCGGCGGGGCTCGTGGTCCGGGTGCCGGGGGCGGACGCGGAGGTCGCGGCGGCCCGCAGGCCACGCGCGCCACCATGATCGCCGCTCTGGCGTTCCGCTGCGCTCAGTCGCCGTGTGCGGAAACGGGGCCGGTGGAGCTGGACCGTTCGTCAGTCATCGATCTGACCTCCTCTGTGACCGGCAGGAACACCGCGGGCTTTCTCGGAGGCACCACCGCCGGCCAACTCCGATGGCAGGCGCCGGCCAGTCCCGCAGGCGCGCAGTGGCAGCTCATCGCGTTCTGGTCGCGCGGCGTCTCCGCGCAGCCCGATCCGTTCAGCGAGGAAGGCTACGCCGAGCTGATCGAGAGCATGGAGACGGGCCTCAGCGACGAGGTGAAGGCGCTGCTCAAGGTTAACGGCGGCGACATCTTCTATGACTCGCATTCGAGCGACCGCGGCAGTCCGGACGAACTCTGGACCAACCGGATGGCGGAGGAGTTCCGCAACCGCCGCAACTACTCGCTGATCCCCAACCTTCCCGCGCTGTTTCGCGAGATCTTCGATTTCAACGATGGCAGCGCCGCCAGGATCCGCAATGACTTCTACGCCGTGCGCGGCGATATCTGGCTCGAAAAGCAGATCGTCCCCCTGCGCGCCTGGGTCCGCAAATATAACAACGTGCTCCGCGTTCAGGTGGAGGGCGAGGCCAACATGACCATCCCCATCACCGACATGCTGTCGGCGACGGCGGCGGTGGACCGGCCCGAGCACGAGAACCTGTTCGTGGGCGACGAGATCGACAACTACCTGCCCATGGCCTCGGCCAATCACATGACCGGGAATCCCTGGTATTCCACCGAGTGCTGCGCCGCTTTCGGCAAGAGCTATGCGCAGACCTTCCAGGACACGGTAATCCGCATGCACCGCAGCTTCGCCGGCGGCATTACGAAGCTGGTCTACCACGTGTATCCGTATCGCGACGGAGCCACCTGGAAATGGCCGGGCTATCACAACTTCGGACCGGCCGGATTTTCGAATGCCTGGGGACCGCGCGAGCCCTATTGGGTGGACGCCGGCCTGTACAACAACTACTTCGCGCGCATCCAGCAGGCGTTGACGCAAGGCGATGCGAAGACCGACGTGGCGGTCTACATGCAGAACTACCTGTATCCGCCGTCGCAGGTCTATAAGACCCGGCACTGGGGCGATATGAAACTGGCGGAGGCGGGTTACACGCGCGACTATCTGAATCCGGACATGCTGAACCTGCCGAATGCCACGGTCGCAGGTAATCGACTGGCCGCCAACGGTCCCGCTTACAAGGCCTTGATTATCGACAGCGAACAGGGGCCGCCCACCGACCCGGTGAAGACATCCATGCCGGTCGAGGTGGCGCGCAAGATCCTGGGGCTTGCCCGCGCGGGTCTGCCGGTGATCGTGGTGGGAACGGCGCCCGACCGCACGCCCGGCAACACCCCGGAAGCCGACGCTGCGCTGAAGACGGTTATCGGCCAGTTGCTGGCCGAGCGCTCGGTCTCGCGCGTGGCTCACGAGGGCGATGTGCCGGACAAGCTGCGTTCGCTCGGCATACGGCCCGCCGCCGAGCCGTCCGAGCCCGCCTCGCTGCTCAGCATCCGGCGCGTGGATTCGTCCACCCGGACCGCCTATTATTTCTTCTACAACCAGGGAATCGTAAGCCCTCCGGACGAGCCCGGCACCCTTTTCGAGCCGGCTACCGGGCAAGCCGTGGAACGTGAGGTGAGTCTCGAAGGGAGCGGACGGCCGTATCTGCTCGATGCCTGGTCCGGCAGGATCACGCCCATCGTGCAGTATACGGCCTCGAATGGACGTGTAGCGGTCCGCATCCGCCTGTCCCGCGATAACGGCGTGCTGCTCGCGCTCGCCGAAGATCCGAACCGGTTCGCCACGGCGGCGCCCGCCACCTACGTGACCAGGACCGATGCCGCCGAAGCCGTCGTGTACGGGGATGCGGTGGCGATTCGGGCTTCGCGCGCCGGCGCATACAACACTACGCTCAGCAACGGCCGCACGGTGCGCAGCACGATCGATAGCGTACCGGCGCCCATCGACCTGACCCGGGCGGCCTGGCACATTTCGGCGGAAGACTGGCAGCCCGCCAATCCCTATGCAACCACCTTCGGACCGGCGGCAGCCGAAACGCGAAAGACGCGGCTCGAAATCGATGTGAACGAGTTGAAAGCCTGGCCGGAAATTCCGCAGTTGCGCAACGCCTCCGGCCTCGCCACTTACACCACAACCTTCGACCTGCCCTCGAACTGGCCGGCGGCCAACGGCGCGAAATTGAGCCTGGGCGAAGTCTTCGACAGCTTCACCCTGGCGATCAACAATCAGGCCGTCCCCATCGACCAGATCGGCGCCGAGGCGGACATCGGTCCATACCTGAAGGCCGGCCGTAACACGATCGCGGTGCGGGTCGCCACCACGCTGAATAACCGGCTGGCGGCGCTTGACGAGGACGTCGCCAACCGTGGACTGGTGCAGCCGTACGGCCTGGTGGGCCCCGTGCAACTCACCCCGTACGCGCAGGCGGTGGTATGGAGCAGGGCGGGAAATTGACCGCACTTGCGGCGAGCCGTTTCACCTCCGGTTCACGCGTAAAAAAGTGGAGGAAGGTTGCGTGGGTTCCAATCTGCGGCTCATGGCGGTGCTGGCGCACCCGGATGACGAATCCCTCGGGTGCGGCGGAACGCTCGCGCGCTACGCGAACGAAGGCGTTGAAACCTTTCTGGTTACGGCCACGCGCGGCGAAAACGGCCGGCTCGGAGCGTCCCGGAGCAGTTCGCCGGAGCAACTCGGAAAAATTCGCGAGGCGGAACTGCTGGCCGCTGCCGGCGCACTGGGAATCTCGGAAGTCGAGTTCCTGGACTATACGGACGGCGCGCTCGACCGCGTAGATCCAACCGAAGCCATCGAGAAAATCGCGGCGCACATCCGCCGCGTGCGGCCCCAGGTAGTGTTGACGTTTGGGCCCGAAGGCGCTTACGGCCATCCCGATCACATCGCGATTTCGCAGTTGACGGCGGGCGCTGTCGTCCAGGCCGCGTACCCGAAGGGCGCCGATCCGCACCGGGTCGCCAAACTTTATTACATAGGCTGGACAGCGGGTAAGTGGGATGCTTACCAGACGGCGCTGAAGAAGTTAGTAAGTAAGGTGGACGGTCGCGAGCGTCAGGCTACCCCCTGGCCGGACTGGGCCGTAACCACGGCGATCGACACGGGCAAGTACTGGCCCGCCGTCTGGCGCGCCGTTTCCTGCCACAAGAGCCAGATGTCCATCTATCGGAACCTGGAGTCGCTTTCCCCGGAGCGGCACCGGGCCATTTGGGGCACGCAGGAGTTCTACCGCGCGTTCAGCCTGGTCAACGGCGGCCGGCAGGTGGAGAACGATTTGTTTGCGGGACTGCGCGAATCCGGCGCCCCGGTGGAGAACAGCGATGAAACAGCAGGAACAACTGGAGCGGCTCCGCAATCGAACAGCGGCCGTGGAGTTATCGCCGAACGCTTTCCGTGAGATCGGCCACCGGCTCGTAGACCAGCTCGCGGACTTTCTGGCGGACCTGCCTTCCCGTGCGGTCACTCCGGGAGAGACGCCCGCGCAGGTCCGAGAAGCGATCGCGGCCGGCCGCCCGTTGCCGGAAACCGGGCGCGATCCGGCAGCGATTACGTCCGAAGCCACCGCCCTGTTGATGGCCCATTCGCTGTTCAACGGGCATCCGCGGTTCTTCGGCTACATCACCTCCAGCGCGACGCCGATCGGCGCCTTGGCGGACCTGATCGCCTCCGCGCTCAACTGCAACGCCGGCGCGTGGAAACTCGCTCCCGCGGCGACCGAGATCGAAGCCCAGACGATTCGCTGGATCGCCGAATTCACCGGCTACCGGACCGACTGCGGCGGGCTGCTGGTGAGCGGCGGCAATATGGCGAATTTCGCCGGCTTCCTCGCCGCGCGCGCGGCGGCAGGGGGCACGGACCTTCGCAAACAGGGCGTCCGCGCGGGCAGACCGCTGCGCTGCTATTGCTCGCGGGAAACGCACACCTGGATTCAGAAGGCCGCCGATATGGCCGGCCTGGGCACGGATTCGGTCCGCTGGATTTCCTGCGACCGTCGCCAGCGAATGGATGTGTCCGCGCTTCGGGCGGAGGTGGAGCTCGACCTCCAACGCGGAGACCGGCCGTTTCTCGTGGTCGGGAATGCGGGAGGCGTCAGCACCGGCGCGGTGGACCCGCTGGTGGAACTGGCCGGATTCTGCCGCGAACACGGGCTCTGGTTCCACGTGGATGGAGCGTACGGAGGGCTGGCGGCGCTCGTTCCGGGCGCACCCGAAGACCTGAAAGGCCTCGCCGCGGCGGATTCGGTTGCCGTCGACCCGCACAAGTGGCTATATGCGCCGCTCGAGGCGGGCTGCATTCTGGTCCGCGATCCCGGCCTCCTGCGGAACGCGTTTTCCTACCATCCGGAGTATTACCACTTCGACACGGGCTCGATCAATTATTTCGACTTCGGACCCCAGAACTCGCGCGGTTTCCGGGCATTGAAAATCTGGCTGGCGTTTCAGCAGGCCGGGCGGATGGGATTTCAGGAAACGATTGCGGACGACATTGCCCTGGCAACCCGCGCCTTCGAGCTGTTCGACGAGCATCCCGAATTCGAAGCGGTGGCCTGCAATCTCAGCATCTGCGCGTTCCGCTATGTGCCTGCCGCCCTGCGCACGGCGCCCGCCTCCGAGGAGACAGAGGCACTGCTCAACCGGCTGAACCAGGAACTGCTGGACCGGATCGAGAAGAGCGGCGCCGCATTCCTGTCCAACGCCGTGGTGGACGGCAAATACCTGCTGCGCATGTGCATCGTGAATTTTCGCACGTGCCTGGGTGACATCGAAGCGCTGCCCGCGCTCATCGCGGAAATCGGGAAACAGACGTTTGCGGAGATGGAAGCGGGCCGCGCCGCCGCGCCGTAGGTTGCGGTCTCAGACGTTTTTTTCGATTTCTTTCTTCACTTCGGAGGCTTCGTCCTTCAGGTCCGCGGTCTCCTCCTTGATCGAGCTCTTGAAATTACGGATGCCGGTGCCGATTCCTTTGGCTAACTCCGGGATTTTCTTGGTGCCGAACAAAAGGACCACCACCAGGGCGATGATCAGAATTTCCTGCCAACCGAGTTGCGGCATTGTGCCTCTCCAATCTGGATGTCTCAATTCTAACGCGCCGGGCGCCCGGGGCGGGCGCGGTACAATCCGAGTGAATGCCGTCTGTGGCGCGAGTCCGGTGGGCGAAGTTCCGAGTGGCGGCGGTGATTGTTTCCGCCCTCGTCATTCTGATTACCCTGTTCTACCTGTTGACAGGCGGCACCCTGTTTCAACCCAAGGTCAACCTGTACATGTACGTTCCCGATTCCACCGGCCTGGGACCGGGCGCGCCGGTGCGCGTGGACGGCATCACCGTGGGCAAGGTGGAGAAGGTGGAGCTCTCCGGCCTCACCGACCCGCAGCGCATCGTCAAACTCACCATGCGGTTGGAACGCGCCAGCCTGATCACCATCCCGGCCGATTCGGTGGCGCAGCTCACCTCCGAAACCCTGATCGGCGACCAGTACGTGGACATCGCCAGCGGCCGCAGCGTGCAGACCCTTCAGCCCAACACGTTCGTCACCTACCGCAGCCAGCCGGACATGATGAAAAGCCTGGACATCCAACAGTTCGAAGCCCGGCTCAAGGCGGTGGACGGTATGCTGACAGATATCGAACAGGGCCGCAGCCGCGTGGGGCAACTGGTACTGGGGGAGCAGTTGTACCGCGGCCTGCACCGGCGCATCGCGGAAATTCAGACGAGCTTCCATGAGGCGTCCAGCACCACCACCGCGGTCGGCAGCGCCATTTACACCGACACGCTGTACCGCAAGATCGAACAGCCCGTGCAGGCGCTGGACCAGGCGCTGGCGCGCCTGCAATCGGGCCAGGGCACAGGCGGGCGCCTGCTGCGCGATTCGGCCACTTACGACAGTATCGTTGCCGGCATTGCCAATGTGCGGCGCGCCGTGACGAACGTGCGCGGTTCGGCATTCATCGCCACATCCACGGCGTACGACCAGTGGAGCCGCAGCGTTCAGTCGCTGGTCGGGCGCGTGGACGACTTCAATACGGGCCCGCTGCTCACCCGCGCCGATACTTATGAAAGCCTCAACGGCAAAGCCCGCGAGCTGGCCGCTTCGATGAAGGACTTTCGCGAAAATCCCAAGAAGTTTCTGCGGCTGAAGCTCTTCTGACGGCTGTCCGGATGGCCCGGTAGTCCCGGTACGCTCCCGCGAGGCGCGAAGACAAATAGCTGGCGCAGCCGCGGTCGTTTGCCCGTACACTACTATCCAGTCGGAAGGGGCCGCTGGCTGCGCTTGCACTCCCGGGCATGCGGTTCCCTGAGGAGGGTAAATGCGGGGATCCCGAATTGCACCGGCGGCGCTGTGGGCATTGATCGTTGCGGGGACACTGCCTGGGCAGACGCCCGGCAAAATCGACTTCGGCCGCGATGTGCTGCCGGTGCTGCGGCAAAACTGTTTCGGCTGCCACGGACCGGCACAGCAGACCAGCGGCTTGCGGCTCGACCGCAGAAGCGCGGTACTCGGCCGCCGCGGCGTGGTGCCGGGCAGCAGCGAAAACAGCTTTCTCTATCACCGCGTCTCGGGCAACTCGTACGGCATGCAGATGCCGCCCACCGGTCCGCTGCGCGCCGAACAGATCGCCGTCATCAAGGCGTGGATCGACCAGGGCGCCGAATGGCCGGACGCGCTCGCCAACGAAACCGAACTGCCGCCCGTCGATGCGAAGGCGGCGGCGTTGGTCGCGATGCTGCGGTCGGGCGACCTCGACGCGTTCACCAGGTCCGTCGCGGCCGACCCGAAACTGCTCCACGCGCGCGGTCCGGAAGGCTCCACGCCTTTCATGTATGCGGTACTCTATGCCGCTCCGGCGACGCTCGAGCGGCTGCTCAAACAGGGCGCCGATCCCAACCAGCGCAATGACGCGGGCGCGACCGCGTTGCTGTGGGCCGCCTCCGACCTTACGAAGATGCGCCTGCTGCTCGATCGCGGCGCGGACGTGAACGCCCGCTCGAGCGATCTGCGCACGCCCCTGATGGTGGCGGCCCGACGTCCGGGCAACGTGGCGGCGGTGAAGCTGCTGCTCGATCGCGGCGCGAATCCGAATCCCAATCCGCATCCGCTTACCGAATCGTCGCCGCTCGTCGAGGCGGCCACGGCAGGCGACGCAGCGATCATGGAGATGCTGCTCGCCAAGGGTGCGGACGCGAAGGCGGCCGCGCAGCCGGCCCTCACCATGGCCGTCACCGCCCGTTGCGCCCGCTGCCTGTCGCTGCTCGCCGCCAGGGACCTGGACCGCAGTGCTTACAGCCTTGCCCTGCCCGATGTGGCCGTGCTGGGCGATGCGAACGCCGTGCGCCTGATGCTCGACCACGGCGCCGACGTCAACGCTTTCGACGGCCTCGGACGCACGCCGCTGATGTACGCCGCGGCCTCCGACCTGCTGGCGCTCGACGTGGTGCAACTGCTGATCGAGCGCGGCGCCGACGTCAACGCCCTCAACCGTCACAAGAACAGCGGCGATGCGGGTCTGTCCGTGCTCGACATCGCGAAACTGCACGGAGACACGCCCATCGTGGACCTGCTGGTGAAGTCCGGCGCGAAGGGCACGGGGCGGAAGCCGCCGGTGTTGCAGGCGCGCATGGACAACACGCCGCGGAACGCGATTCAGGACAGCCTTCCGCTGCTGCAACGCGCCGACGCCGGCTTCGTCCCCAAAGCCGCCTGCGTATCCTGCCACAACAACAGCCTGGCGGCGATGGCGGTGGCCGCGGCGCGGAAGAAGGGCTTCGCGGTGGATGAGAAAACGGCGGCCGGGCAGGTGAAAGCCAATGTATTCGGCCTCGAGAAACTCCGCGAACAAATGTATCAGGGGTTCTTGGTCCCCGTGGGCGACGTCTTCGGCCCGGTCGTGCTGGCTTATATCCTGGTGGGCCTCGACGCCGAGCGCTACCAGGCCGATCTCAATACCGATGCCGTGGCCATGTACCTGAAGGCGCGGCAATCGCCAGACGGCCAGTGGGCCTATCCGCCCGCCGACAGCCGGCCCCCGCTGTGTTCCGACTATATCGGCCAGACCGCCCTTTCCATGCGCGCCCTGCAACTGTACGCGCCGAAGACCGGCAAAGAGGCCTATGAGCGGTCGATTCAACTGGCCGCGGCGTGGATGGCGAATGCACGGCCGTACAACAACGACGACCGCGGCTGGCGCCTGCTCGGCCTCGCCTGGGCCGGCAAGGACAAGGCGGCCACGCAGGCTGCCCTGCGGGAGCTGCTGGCCGCGCAGCGGGCCGATGGCGGCTGGGCGGACCTGGACATCATGGAAAGCGGCGCCTACGCCACCGGCAAGGCGCTCTATGCGCTGCAAGCGGCGGGCATGGCCGCGTCCGATGCCGCCTACGAGCGTGGGATTCGTTTCCTATTGAAGACGCAGCAGGCGGACGGCTCGTGGTACGTGAGAACGCGCGCCATGGCGTTCCAGCCGTACTTCGAGGGCGGCTTCCCGCACGGTGCGGACCAGTTCATTTCCGCCGCCGGTTCGGGATGGGCGACCCTGGCCCTGTTGAACGCTGCCGAAGCGCGGCCCCCGGCAGCATCGGGCGGCCAGTAGCCAGCGCGGACGAAAGACATCAAGACTGCTGTTGGGCCAGCGGACCGATCAATGGCAGGACCGTCTTCTTGCCCTGATAGGCGGTCACCATCAGGTAGATCCACAACACGAAAAATGCCAGCCCCACCAGGCTCGTCAGCGAATAGAGCGAATACGCGCCGATCATCGAAACCAGAATGTTGACGATCGTCCAGAAGACCACCCACGCCACGGTGAGGAAAATGGACTGGAACGCGTGGAAACGGATCAGGCGGTTCTTGTTGTAGGGCGCCATCACCAGGAAAATCACTCCCGTGACGGCGAACAGCAGATAGCAGCACGCCGCAGCGGCGTTTTCGGTCAGGCCGGCCCCGGGAGCCGCGGGCGGAGGCGGCGGCACCTGGTTGGGAAGCGGCGGCGCGCCGGCTTCGACGGGCGCCCCACAAGAGGGACAATACCGGCCCTGGACGGCCGCACCGCAATTCGCGCAGAAAGGCATGAAGTCTCCTAAGCAGAGTGTAATGCCTGCGCGCCCCGATCGAAAGCGGTCAGGGCTTTTCCTTCTGCGTCCGGCGCAGTTCCGCGTCGATCGTGATTTCGCGGTCGCCGCGCTTCACCGTCACCACCGCCGTGTCGCCCCATCTCTTGGTAGCCATGATGCGATTCCAGGTTTCCCGGTCCGCCGCCGGGACTCCATCTAGCGCCAGCACCTGGTCGTTCACTTCGAAGCCGCTCCGGCCGGCAATCGAATCCTTCTCGACCGCGACGATCTTTCGCACGCCGCCCGTTTCGGTGGTGGAGAAGCCCAGCGCAGGATAGAGCGAATCGCGTTCGTACGGAATTCCCCACACGAAGTTCGCGTAGGAGGCCTGGACGCGCGACACCGGTTTTTCATCGGAGTCCTGCACCGGCACGGGGATCAGGGTGGTAATCTTTCCGTCGAACCACTGCTTCGCCTGCCGCTCGATTCCGACTCCGTAGGCCACGTGCCCGCTGCCCACCAGGACCACCAGGATGGACCCGGCGGGCGCGGCCTTCAGCACCTTCACGCTGTTGTAGCCCATGCTCGCGTCCCAGGTGGCCTGCGCCGCCTGCATGCTCTTGAGCATCGCTTCCGGCATGTTGCCGTGCATCGAATCGTCCTCGTCGAAGGAGGCCTTGAAGAAGGTGAGGTGGTCCGCGCTGTCCACGTCGATCTTAGGCGGCACGTACTGCCTGTCTTTTTCCGACAGGTTTTCGATGCCCTTTTGCCGCACGGCGGTCACCACCTCCCGCGGCGTATTCACGCCGTACATCGGGATGCCGTTGTCGCGCGCGTAGAGAAAGATGTCGCGATAGTAGTTCCAGTTGTAGCCCCAGAACTCGTACCAGCGGGCCAGGGTGACGAAGCCCGCCTCGGTCAGCAGCCCGTCGCGCCAGTTGTCGAGCGACGTTTGTTGGGTGTACGGAAACATCTCGAGGCCGATCGTCACCTTCCGCCCGGACTCGTGCAGCGCGCGGATCACGCGCAGTTGCACGCGATGAAAATCCGCCGTGGTGTGCGATTCGCCGATGAGCAGCAGCCGCGTGTCGCGCAGCCGGGGAGCAAGTTGACCGGCGGAGAGGACCTCGCCCGTCGCCGTGTCCGTGATCCCGTCCAGCACAACGCGCGCCTCGCGGGTGCGCCGTTCCGCGTCGCCGATGGCGAGATGAACAATCTTCTGTCCGGATTGGGCGGGCAGGCCCTGGGCCACCATCAACGCCGCCGCCATCGCAACGTACCGCTTCATAAGAATCACTCCGAAGGTGCAGGCTACCACGTATCTGCTCCGCTCCCGAAGAGCCCCGCTGCACGGGCTGTGCTGCTGAGCTTCATCGCGAAGGCCAGTGAAATGCAGTTACGAACGTTCGCGCGGTCCGCAAGGGGGTTGACGAGACGCTTACACTCTGCTCCTCCAGGCGCAAACCTCGGCACGTTCCCACCCAGACGATCAAGCCCCAGCATCGCAGATCGTGTCCCCGCCTGACGGTTTTTGCTAAACTGAAATCGCAACACTTGTGGCGCTATCGTCTAACGGTTAGGACGGAGCCCTCTCAAGGCTTAAATACGGGTTCGATTCCCGTTAGCGCTACCATATTTTCATGGAGTTGGGGGCTTTGCGCTGGGACGCGCTGGGATAAAATCCGCGCCAGAACTACTGCACGTCGCCCTTCCAGTTTTCCGGCTTGGCTGGCCGGTTCCGTTTCTGATACTCCTCCCACAACCTCACCGCCTCGTCATCCTGACCGTGGATTGCATGAGAGTAGATATCGGCGGTGACGCGCACCGAGGAGTGCCCGAGCCTCTGCGAAACCACCGGCAGCGGTACGCCGCCGTCCAGCATCTGCGACGCCATCGTATGCCTGAGCAAATGCAGCGACGCGCCCTTCGGCTTTGGAATCTTCAACCGCTTGAACAAGGCCGACACGGTCGCGGAAATCGAATCCGGCTTAAGCGGCGATCCATCAGGGCTCGCGAAGATCAGGTCGAGGTCGGTGCGGTAGTCGGGGCCGAACTGCACTCGGAACTCATCCTGACGCTTGCGATGCGCTTCGAGCTTGGGCATCGTCTCTTCGGGGATCTTGGCCACACGCGGCTCATCCGTCTTCGTGCACTTGAATTCCAACAGCGCCTTGGTCTGTGAGAGGGAACGGGCGATCATGGCACGCCCATCCTGGATGTCCGACCAGCGGAGCGCCAGCACCTCACCGCGGCGGGCACCGAGGCCCACAGCCATCTCGAGAAACAACGCCATGCACCAGGGCCCGCTGGCCGCCTCGATCAGCATGTCCTTCTGCGCCACGGTAAGTCCGATGCCCTTCCGCTTTTTCGGAACTGGCGGCTCGCTGGATGACACCGGGTTGGCTGTCAAGAGGCCCCACCTGATCGCCTTTGCGAACGCGCTGGATACGACCCCGGCAATGCTCCGGACCGTCTTTGTCGAAAGGGGACGCGCGACCTTTGTGCGCCGGTGATGACCGCCACACTTCAGCAGTCGGCCCCACTCCCGATCGAGATGCAGCGGAGTGATTTCGGTGATCGCCATGTCGAGCAGCGCCGGGTCGAGGCATGCCGCGTGCTGGTGGTAACGTTCGGCGGTCTTGGGCGCCAACTTCTCATCGGCGTGTTAGAGGAAGAACTCCTCCAGCAGCATCGCGAGCGTCTTCGGCAGAGGCGCATCGACGGGCCCGCCCGCCTTCGCCATCTTCTCCTTATCGCGCTCTTCGATGCGGCGGTTGGTCTCGGCCTCTTCCGCTTCCCGCTTGGTTGCGAATCCAGATCCGGTAACTCGGTTACGCGCCTCGCGCGTCGATCCGGGCCCATTGAACTCGTAGAACCAGACGGTCTGGCCGGAACGGTATTTGCGTTTGAATACGGGCACTCAGTTCACCCTTACCTCAGGTTCTGCTGCAAGTCCAGCGCGCATCCCACAGGTGCGCTCCCACTGCTCGTAGGCGTGTCTGGTGACGATCCACCGCCGCCCCAGTCGGATGCCGGGAATGATCCCTTGCTCCAGCATGGCGTAGACGGCCAGGCGTCCGATGGACAACCGCAGGGCGATCTCCGGAATTGTGATTCGACCGCTCATCAGGTACGCCTGAAATAAGAGGAGGCCGTCGTGAACATGAGGAACCCTCACGCGGGAGACGGCTCACCGGGACGATACGAGTTCCGGTCCCGCGCCGCCGGTGAAAGGAGTAAGTCCCGGCGGCAACATCGAGGTGGTTTACGCGGGCCCGGTGATGCCGTGCACGCCGAGCTTCACGTTCACGGTAGTAATGCCGTTGCCAGCAGCGGCCACGGCCGCGCCCGCCAGCGGCTTCGACGCCGTGCCGGCGGCCAGCGTCAGGTAGTGATTCACCGCGTCCCAATACAGCAGGTTCCCGGCGGCCACCACGTCGGTGCTCTTTTTCGGCAGCGTGAACACGCCCTCCGTGGTGATCTCGACCTCTTCGTCCTGGCTGGCGTCGAATGCCGCGACGCCCACCAGCGCGCCAACGACGACCACGTCGCCGGAAGAAACATTGGCGGGCGCCGTCACCGTGATGGTGCCGCCCGGTTGCAAGTAGTTCCTCATTCGATTCCCCTTGAAGTTTGAATTGTGAACACGGTGGCCTGCGAAGACTGCAACCGCGCAATCTCCGCGTCAATTTTGCGAAGCGCGGACTCGAGCTCGGTCTGCGGCCTGCGCGTGATACCGCGCCCTTCGAACTGGACTTGGGACGCCAAGCCCATCTCGGTGACAATGGCGTCCCGCTGCTGCTGCAACTGATCGAGCGTCAACGCCATCTCTACGCTCCGGGATTCTTCCAGGCGCCACGGCTGTCAACAGCACCAGCGCCGACGTGCCAGACCACCCTGACCTCGGTCCCCACCGTCTCGAAACCCTGGCGGGTTTCCACCTGCGGCCCTGCGTAGCCGGAAAGCTCGGCGAACTCAAACACCGGCGCGATGGCCGGATCCGCGAAAAGATACCAAGGCGCCGTCTGGCTCTTGGCATCGAAACGAGGCTCCGCGATGGGCGTCAGGTTGCGCACCGCGACCACCGCGTTATCCGGCTGGGCCGGATAGATCTGAGCCAGCAATTTGTCCACGGTCATCTCCAGCGCGGCCGGGATGACGATGAACCTGGGCGGGGCGTCCACCGGATTGCGGCTCGCATCCTTCTGAGTGCGCATGCCAGTTTGCCAGCGCCGATGGTGGTGTCCGAAGGGACCGCGCCCGCCGCCGCGAGATTACCGTGATCGGCGTGGAACACCGCCTTGTTGTCGCCCAACTTGGGGTTGGCGATGATCGTGTCCACCAGGAAGCCGTTGAACCACTGGCGTGCCCCACGGGTCATCCTGGCGGAAATGTCGCTCAGGGCGTTCACGTCGTCGTTGACCAGCGTCTGAAAACTGATGGCGAACGCCTTGGCGTAGGTGTCGATCTTATACGACGCCAGTTCCTTGCCGGTGATGGTGCCGTAGGTGATCTCGCCGTTCTGGTTGAGCTTCGAGAGGCCGGGCCCATCGGAAATCTCCAGAACGTGCTTGGCTCTGAAGTCATTGACGGTGGCGTGCTGGAACACCTGCGTGATGGGACTTGGCGCGGTGCGCAGCACCAGCATGCTCTTGTTGAAGACCTCGGCCAGAATCGCGCTGAAGTCCGACGTGGTGTGCATGGCGCGGGTGAGAATGTCGGGCGCGGTCCCGGTGATGTACAGGCCACGCTCCTGCAGGCACCGCCGCGCGATATCCGCCAGCGTGAACGTGGTGAACTCACGGCCCTCGGTGGGCTGGTGGGCCGGATTCATGCGGGCCAGCAGGCCGTCGGCCAAGCGCCCGATCAGGCCGTCGTTGCCGTCGCGGGTCACCATGGCGGGCGCCCGGTTATCGATACGCGGAACGCCACGCGCGGCCTCCTGGATAATGGCACGGCGCGCCTCGTCCAAGGAGGTATTACTCTGGATCAAGTTGTCCGCGAACGCCACGGGCACCTGGACAGCAGCCGCAATAGAGCGGATTTGGTTCTGAGTCTCTTCGTCCATACTCTCCTCGCTTCTGACTCGCGCCTGCGGGTCCGCGCCCAGCGGAGTCACACTGATTTCACGCGGGACGATGCTGGTCGCCTCGCGCACCCTATTCCCGTTCTCCATGAATTCCCGGTAGTTCGCCTGGTAGCCCACGGAGACGGACTTCAAGATCCCGGTCTGGATATCGCGCCGGATGCCGGCCACATCATCCCGGCCGGAGAACCTGATAATGGCGATGGCGCGGCCGTTCTCGACCGCGGCCGTCTCCACCGTGCCGATCACGTCGCGCACGCTATCGCGCCGATGGGAATCCAGCACCGGCCCGCCGATCAACTGCGTCAGGTTCCAGGCGCCCTGGTCCATACGCAGCCGCTCAACATATGCGCCACCAAGATCGCGGCGGGCAACATCCGCGCCGGTCGAAAATACAACTTCAACCGTGCCGCGCTCCGAATTGAAACTGGACGGCTCAACGGTGGCCGCGCTGGTGAAGAAATCGTTCACTACGGTTGTCCTCCTTGTTCCTGTTGAGACTGGCCTTGCACGGTCGTCCGGCGCGGATCGGAATCGAGCACCAATCCAAGGCGGTCGGCGCGGGCGGTGTCGGCGGCAATCTCCGCATCGATCTGTTCGGCGTCCCATCCGGAGCGCGCCACCATTTCACTCCGCGACACGAGGCCGGCCCGCACCTGCGCGATCATGTTCTGCGTCTCGTCCTTCGGGTTCAACATCTCGATCTGCGGGCAGATCCACCGCACGTCGGCATACTGCTCACTATTGCCGGGCAGCACTCCGGTGATGGTTGCCATGCGCACCCAGGCCAGCCAGACAGGGCGGCAGAACTGGTGCACGAGGATGTGGTCCTGGATGCTCTCCAGGTGGCGGCGGAACTCCAACAGGCTGTGCCGCCCGCTGGCGAAGGTCACCTGCGACACGTCGCCGGAAAGAAGCTCGTAAGGGATGCCCAGCGCGCGGGCAATGGCCCTCAACTGCTGGCGCACGAACGGCTCGAAGTCCGCTGCGGGCGGCGGCGTCGCGATCTCCACATCCTGTCCAGGCTGCAATACGACGGCGGCTCCAGGTTCCAGCGTGGGCGGCTGTCCCGGCGCGCTGTTGAGCGGATTGCTGCCGTCCTGCGTGGTGATGAACGCGGTCATCAGGGCGGCGATCTTTTGCTTGACGAGGCTGGCCTCCAGAAACTCCTGCAATTCCCGCAACGGCAGCATCGCGGGCGCCAGCCACGGTACACCGCGCTCCTGACCGGGCCGGTCCTGGGCATAGACGTGAATGACCTGATCGGCGGGCACCTCCACCGACAACATGTTGGGCGCGGTCGCCGGGTGTTTCTGAAACAACCAATAAGACATCCGCCGGCCCGCATCGTCATAGCGGATGCCGTTCAGTGTGCGGCTGTCCACCCGGCTGTTGTCCAGGAACTCGCGCCCGAGCAACTGCAACTGGAGCGGAACCCGCTGGTCGGGCGCGAGCACAAGGCGCACGATGGCCTCGCCGGAAATGACTACGGAGCGCAACACCGCCTGCTGGAAGCCATAGAAATCGTGCCGGCCGTTGAGATCCGTCTGATCAGTCCAACGCGCCCATTCGGACGATGCCCCGAGACGGGCTACCACGACGCAGGTGAAGCGTATCGATGCCTGAACTGCGGTGAGACTGGGGACGCGCACGATCTCGGCCCGTCAGGACATGGCGAGGAGTGACTTCGTTTCGTCGGCGAGAAACTCCTCGATATCAGCAGCACAGCGTCGCAGAAGTGTCTCGATTGCTTTCGTTGAGCAGTTACCGAGCCTGAGCCATATGATTTTTGGTGGGTGCCCTTCGAGAAAGCTCCGCTGCCGGAAATCGGCATCCTTGGTGATGATGGCAAAGCCATGCCGGGAGGCGTACTCCCAGATGACGGTGTCGTCGGCTTCGCTGAGGCCAACCTCACGAACGTGAACGGAGTCCGGAAAGACATCGGCCAGAGCGCGGCATAACCATGGAGAGACGTTCTGGTCGAACAGCAGCTTCACGCAGGAATGCCTGCGAGGCGCCGCTCACGATCCGCGGCGAAGGCCAGGCAAGCTCGAATATCGTCGCGTGTGAGGTCGGGGAAGTCGTGCAAGATCTCATCTTCGCTCATGCCCGAAGCCAAATAGTCAAGCACGTCGTAGACGGTCATTCGCATGCCGCGGATGCACGGTTTGCCGCCCATCTTTCCGGGCTCGATTGTAATGATCTTCCGGTAATCCATGGCTTCCACCTCGGCGGTGTCCAGTACCAACATACCAAGCCGCGCACCGATGCCGGGGTGCAGGCAATTTCGTATCCATAGGTACTACCGGGCCATTAACTCCGGCGCGTTGTAGGATGGCCAAATTTCGCTAGTGTCAGGCGAAAAAATTCCCGGTCACCGGTCGGGCCTGGCGCGCCCTGTTCGCGCGGCGCGGATCGGCTGGCAACACGGGCCACCCCGTCGCCAAAGGGCAACGCATTCAAGCCATGGACGCCGAGAGCGTCACGCACCATGAGCGAGCCAAATAGCATCCGAGAGTTCCACAAAATCTGAGCGCGCTTTACTCCCTTCACTTGAACATGATTCCTTGGAGCGTCGCGCCGCAACTGGCGCGGCGGATTGAGATCTGGCCGATCGACAAGCTGGTGCCCTACGCGCGGAATGCGAGGACGCACTCTCCGGAACAGGTAGCGCAGATCGCTGCATCCATTGTCGAATTCGGCTTCAATGCTCCGATCCTGGTGGCCTCCGACGCCGGGATCGTGGCCGGCCACGGCCGTCTCCTGGCGGCGCGGAAGTTGGGTCTCGTTGAGGTGCCGGTGGTGGTGCTGGACCATCTCAGCGAGACTCAACGGCGGGCTTACATCATCGCGGACAATAAGCTCGCGCTGAACGCCGGGTGGGACGAGAAGGTGCTCGCCCAGGAGTTGCGCGAGCTCGAAGGCGAGGGCTTGGACCTCGCGGTCGTTGGCTTCTCCGATGACGAGTTGAAGGATCTACTGCTGGAGGAACCGGAAGCAGCGGACCCCGAAGAAGAGATCCCCGAGGAGCCCGCCACGCCGGTTACTCGTGCCGGTGACGTGTGGTTGATTGGGAACCACCGGCTGGCCTGCGGTGATTGCCGGGACCGAACTCTTCTCAACACACTATTCGCGGTCGATGTGCGCGCGGACGTCTGCATCACGTCGCCGCCTTACGCGACGCAACGGGACTACGATTCCTCGAGCGGGTTCAAGCCAGTGCCGCCCGCGGAGTACGTGGGCTGGTACGCCGACGTCGCGGCCGGCATCCAGTCGTTGCTTGCGTCGGATGGCTCGTACTTCCTGAACATCAAGGAGCACGCCGACGAGGGCGAACGGAACCTGTACGTGAAGGACCTGGTCATCGCGCACCGGCGGCAGTGGGGCTGGCGATTTGTTGACGAGTTCTGCTGGCGCAAGACCGACAACGGCGTGCCTGGCGGCTGGGGAAACCGCTTCAAGAACGCTTGGGAGCCGGTGTTTCACTTCGCACGGCAGCAGCAGATCAAGTTTAGGCCGGAAGCGGTTGGCCACGAGTCGGAGGACTGCTTCGACTATTCGCCCAACAATCCGAAATCGAGGTCCGGAAGCGGGCTCCTCGGAACCGGCGTGCGTGGTGCAGCAGCCGATGGCGGCAAGAACCAGGGCGCTTGGGGAAGGACGCGGTCGAGTCTGCAGCCCTCCGGGTTCTTCTCCCGATACTCCTCCCACAGGAGTTGCAAGGTGACGTGCTTGTTGGTCTGCAACTCGTGGCGGATATCGGGGTAGTCCGGCTCGGCTGACTGGTTTTGGTGGGCCGGTCTTTCTCGCGACGGGGCGACGGCCTGCATCACCTTGTCGTCACTCCACTCGGCGATATCCGGCCATTTCAGTCCGGCCACTTCGGCGGCCTTCAGGTAATCGAAAACCGTCGCCTGACCGACGGCACAACTGGCGGCTATCTGACGCTGGGAAAGCCCCAGGGATTGAAGTCTGAGAACCTCTTTGATCTTGCGCACGGGCAACCTCTCTTGCGGCAACTTGGCTCCTCCACCTTCCAGTGGAGGCCACTTTGCCGCTGGTTTACCCCAGCGCGCTCAGATTAAGACGGTTTAACAAAATGATTCCGAGGATGCCGATCACCATTCCGAGCACCGCCGAAAAGTGATCGGCATCGCGTCGGAATGGTGATCGCCTTCATCTCGGAATCGCGATCGGCATCACTTCGGAATCGCGATCGCCATCACCTCGGAACGCTGATCGGCATCGCTCGGAATACGCAAACAGGAAGCCGTTGACGCGGAAGTGGCGCGGCGTATTGAGGAGCAGAAGAGAATCGAGCTGAAGAAAGCCGGCGCTGCCGGCGTCGCAGCGGCGTTGCCCACGACTCTGGAGATGCTCCTGGCCGAGTTCATGAAGCAGCACGCCGAGGAGAAGTTGTCGCCCACAACCGTGGAGGGCTATTACCGGAAGATCGAGTACCTCTCACCGGAACTGCTCGCGATGAACATGACGGAGCTCACCCCGCTGCATCTCAGTCGCGAATGGGCGCGTTTGGTAAAGTGCGGCGGGCACTGCCGTAAAACGAAGTCGGCGCGTCCGATGAAGCCAAAGACAGTCCGGAATATCGCCGGGTTGGTATCCTCTGCCTACGCACGCGCCATCAGGTGGGGGCTCGTCACTTCCAATCCAGTCACCCACAGCGAGCTCCCCAAAGTGAAGAAGCGGATGGGTATAGCACTTCTTCCGGTCGAGCAAGATCGCTTGATCCAGTGCGCTCGGGGTCCATGGTGCATGCCGATGATACTGGAGATGTCAACCGCGACCGGCGCTCGACGCGGCGAGGTGCTGGCGTTGCGGTGGTCCGATATCAAGGGCCTCGACGTCTTCATCGATCGGTCACTCTGCCAGACCAAGGAAGGATTGATCTTCAAAGGGACCAAGACGGATGAACCTCGAAAGGTAGAGATGCCGCCGTCCCTGCAGGTTTCGCTCGAGGCGCATCGACTGCGGCAGGATGAGTTCCGCCGCCAGTTTGCATCCTCCTACCGTAGGGACTTGGATCTGATCTTCGCCAACCCGGATGGTTCTCCGCTGATGCCAAATTCGGTATCGGCAACCGTGTCGCGCCTCTGCCGGCGGCTGGGGTTGCCCAAGGGCGCGTCTCTCCACGTGCTGCGACACAGCCACGCGAGCCTCCTGCTGGCAAACGGCGTGGACCTTGCGACCGTCTCCGAACGCCTCGGCCACTCCTCCGTGCGCACCACAGCCGATATCTATGCGCACGCCATCCGCGGCAAGGACCACGCGGCCGCTCTGTGTTGGGACAACATCATGCAGCAGTCCCGAGATGACAAATCCACCGGCGTAAACTGAGCATTACGGCGAAGGCAACACAGGCAGCATGAGTCGTCAGGCATAGCCCGGCGTCTCCGGCAGCGTTGGGGGAAGCGGTCTCTCGATGATCTTCTTCGCATCCAGCTTCGGTGTGGGACCGCTGAGGTCAGCAAAGGGGACGCTCTGCGATTCGAAGCCGAACCAGTGATAGATGTTTTCCAGAAGCGCATAGCTAACCCGTTCAGCATCATATTCCGCTGCGGAGACCAGTTCAAAAACTTCAACGCGCTTCTCCGGCGCTGCCCGCCGATGTCCGCCCGGCATGCTAGTCTCGGGAGCGTCCCGCAGCGTGGGGGGGCCCGCCGGCCTGGTCAGATTGTCGAATCCTACTGTAAGGCGTAGGATCGGCGGCTTTGGGTCGGCCTCTTCAAATATGAACTTCGTTAGCCAGCAAAAGGACAGGACCGATTCGGCCAGCACGAAGTTATTAATGTGTATCGGTCGGTCTTCCCCGCCCATGCGCCACCCGAGGTAGTCTTCATCGCCGGGCGCGATGTAGACAAAGAGCCCGTCCTTCCAAAGTTCTATCAGATGGTGTCCCGCGATCATGTTCCGGCGCAGACGCCCAAGGACGATCTCGGAGTAATCACCCGCCCAGACATCAAAGCCTTGTTGCCGAAGTCGAGGAGGAGTATCTATGAGACGGACAACGCGCTCGGAACGCGATTTGAAAAGCGTCGGAAAATCGCAGTCTCCTTCGGCATTCGCCATGTAGTACACGAGAGGCGCATCGTTCCGCCCCAACGCCAGTCGGGCCGCCGTCAGCCTCTCCTTCCGCACGGTGTCGGTGATACTGGGGAGCTGGGAGGGCGGGCCTGCCTTTCCCCATCCCGCAATGTTGCCCTCGATCGCTTGGAGCCGTTGGTCGATTGATGACCACTGCATTCCGGCCGAAAGCTGCTGCTGAATTCGAGCGATGCTGATCGGCGGAATGGCATCGCGCTTCCGCTCGAAGTAGCCGAAATATGAACCTATGCTGATGTCGTTCTCATCGAGCATCTTGCCGACCAGGTAAGGTTTCTCAGTGATCGCGGCGACATCAATTACAACGGCCGCGACGCCGTTGCCATTCTGCACCTCGAAAACTCGCACTGATACTCCATGCGGCGCCGGATGCACTATGTCTGCCAAAATCTGGCTGTACTTGCTCGGATCAACCAGCGAGACGGGGAAGGGGCATACTTTACAGATTCGCTCGCCTGCCGTCGTGGGCAGCTTCTCACAGTCGAAGCCGATGACTACAATGCCCCCGCCCGCATTCGCCATGGCTGCCACATCTTTCGCGAGCTCGAGCTTCTGCTTAGGCGAGTCCAGGTGGTATGGCGTCTCTTTGGCGTCCAGCCATTCGCTTTCGATCAGCCCGATGAGCGCGTCGAAATCGTGGGCCTCAAGTTTTTCTAACACCTCTTTTGGTGACGTCATGGGCTCTTGCGCAGAATCCTATAGTAGCCCCGGATGACGGAAACTGGTGCATCAGGCCCGAGTCCTTCAGCGCCGTTTCGTGCACTCCCCCGAGACCGCCGAGTGACAACCGAGTGACAACGTCGCGGATCCATAGCGCATTCGGGACCATGCTGGCGAGAGCAGTTGAACGTGTTTGCAAACACTTAGACCCAACTGGACTGGACTGAACTGCCGTCATTTCGGTTCGATTCCCGTTAGCGCTACCACTTATCCGGTTTTTGATTCAGTCACTTACCTTTGCTTCCGAAGTCGCCGTGCAAACATCTGCAAACATCCGCTCCGGTTCATGAACCTCGCCGGACCGCGGCGTCGAAGTTTCGGCCGCACGTTCCTCCTGCACTGACGGCGAGTGGATCTAAACGGCGCAGCTGTCATCCTCCGAACGAGGAGTCGAGGCGAAGGCGCACGTCAATCACCAGAAAACGATGACGCTGAACTCGGAGGAGTTTATCCGCCGGTTCCTGCTCCATGTGTTACCTGACCGCCCAGGTCTACGGCGGCGACCCGGCCAGCACCGATTGGCGTCACCTGACCCATCGCGTCTACATTTGTCGCCGGCGCGGATCATGGCGCCGACTTCGAGACCGGCATGGGGCTGAACGAAATTCTCTTTGATGTACCCCACATGCGGGCCGAGAACTGCCCCGCCAAGAATCATGTTCGCCAAGGATGGATGCGCGCTGTCTGTCATCTGTTCCACGCCTTCGCGATCCACAGCTTCGTGGACGAACTCGCGCGGCTCAACAGCAGCAACTACGTCGACTATTTCCTGAGAACGATCGGCCCGGACCGGCACGTCGACCTGACCGCAGACGGTGTCAAGCCGTGGAACAACGGCCAGTCGGTCGGGGACTTTCCTCTCGATACCGGGCGTCTGCGCCGTGTTCTGGAGATGTGCGCGGCCAAATCGGGCTATGCGAAATCTCCGAACGGCAAGGGCCGCGGCATCGGCATTGCGGCGCACCGCAGCTTTCTAAGCTACGTCGCCACCGCGGTAGAAGTCGCTATCGACGGGCAGGGAAACCTGATCATTCCGAACGTATGGACGGTTGCCGACGTAGGCCAAGTCTTCATGCCGGATCGTGTACGCGCCCAATTCGAAGGCGCTGCGGTGTTCGGCGCCTCCCTCGCGCTTATGGGCGAAGTGACTGCCGATGCAGGCCGCATCATGCAGGCGAATTTTCACAATTATCCGGTGGCGCCCATGAAGCAGGCGCCCCGAAAGATCGACGTGACCATTGTGGAATCCAAGGAGCGGCATGCCGGGGTCGGCGAACCGGGAGCGCCCGTTATCGCGCCCGCAATTGCTGCCGCAATTTTCTCGGCCACAGGAAAGCGAATCCGCAAATTGCCGGTCAAGGGCACGAAGCTGGTTTAGCCCTGGTTTAGCCCGTCTTACCAGAACTTGTGTCCGCTGGGAATGGCGGCGGGAAACACATAGGCGTACATCACTACCAGCAGGCCCACCAGAATCAGCAGCCCGATGCTGTGCTTCATCAACGCGCGAAAGAGGGCGCCCTCCTGGCCGTATTGTTTGGTTACCGCGCAAGCGATAACCAGCGATTGCGCCGAGATCATTTTTCCCATGACGCCCCCCGCGCTGTTGGCCGCGCCCATCAGAATCGGGCTGAGCCCCAACTTGTTGGCCGTGATCATCTGCAGACTGCCGAAGAGGGCATTGGCTCCGGCGTCGGTGCCGCTGAGCGCCACGCCCAGCCATCCGATGGCGGTTCCGAAAAAAGGAAATAGCGCGCCGGTCTGCGCCATCGCCATCCCCATGGTTGCGTCCATCCCGCAGTACCTGGTGACGTAACCCAGTCCCAACATGGCCATGATCGCGATTAGGCTCAGCTTTAGATTGTGCAGGGTGCGAAAGAAAATCTCCGCGGTCCGCTTGAGGGAGAGGCCCAGCAGCGGCCCGGCGATCAGCCCCGCAAAAAACGTCCCCGTGCCGGGAGTAGAAAGCCAGGAAACGTCGAAAATGGCCGGTTCAGCGTAGGCCTGCGCCACCACCGGTGGAGTCCGGATCACTTGATGGTGCAGCCCGGGCACCGGCTGTTTCCAGGACCACGAATCGAGAAACTTGCTCACCGGCGCAATCCCCCAGACCACCACGAATGCCGCCAGCAGCAGAAATGGCGACCAGGCGCGGAGGATCCGGCCCGGGGTGAGCCGGTCCGCGGGATCGCGCCGGGCGGGAGGGGCTTCTCCGGTGTAGCGCCAGATCTTCCTCGGGCTCCACACTTTCCGGAAGAAGAAGGCCAGCAGCAACAGGGTCCCGATGCCGCCCAGAATGTCCACCAGCGACGACCCCATGTAGTTGGACCAGAAGAACTGGATACTTCCGAACGTGATTCCACACGCCAGCAGTCCGGGCCAAACGGCCAGCACGTCGCGTCCCTTGCATAGCACGCGGACGATCCAGAAAGGCAGGATCAGCACGATGAGCGGCAGAATGCGGCCGAGCATCGCGCTGAAGTCCGCCTCCGGCAGGCCGGTAACCGCCACCAATGTGCGCACCGGGTTCCCCATGCCTCCGTAGGCGACGGGAGCCGAATTGGCAATCAGGCACATCACAGCCGTTTCAAACGGCGGGAAACCAAGGCCGATCATCATCGCGCCCGTGACCGCCACCGGAGCGCCGCCTCCGCCCGCGCCTTCGAGCAGGGCGCCGAAGGCGAAGGCGATCAGCAGTACCTGTAATCGCCGGTCTTCGGAGATCTCTCCTACCGACCGTTTGATAATCTCGAATTGTCCCGATTCCACCGAGATGTCATAGACAAAAACGGCGGCCACAACGATCCACGCGATGCGAAACCAGCCGAACACCAGTCCGTCGGCCACCGCTCCGGCCACCATCACTGCCGGCATTCGAAACACCGCCAGGGCCACGCCCACCGCGGCCAGGAAGGCATAAACCGCCGCCCGCCACGCCGGAGTGCGCCGCACCGCCAGGAAATAGAACAGCGTGCAAACCGGGACGGCCGCCGCAATCGTGGACAGCACCGCGTTCCCCAACGGGTCGAAATTCTGTAGCCAAGGCTGCTGCATCGGGAGAAACAAAAGTATCACAGGTTGGGCTTGCCCGCCGAAAAGCGCCGCCGGCTCACACCTTGGGCAGCCCGTAAGGGGCGCGGTACTCCTTGCGAAGCAACCTGTTGGCCTCGGCGTCGCCGGGAAATGTCTCGGTTCTGGCATCGAAGCGGATGTCGCGGCCGAGCTTATAGGAAATATTGCCGAGGTGGCAAAGCATCGTGCTGAGGCGCCCGATCTCGATATCCGAATGCGGGCGCTGCCTGCTCTTCACGCACTCCAGAAAATTCGCTTCGTGAGAGCCGCCCGAGGCTTTGGTCGTTTCCACCTTGCCGTCCTTCGAGTGAAGTTCCCAACGGTCGTCAGTGACGATCAGGGTCGCCTCGGTGCCGTAGTATGCCGTGAAAAAATTGGCGGGCCCGCCCGAAAATTTGGTTCCGAGCCTGGGCGCGGTGTGGGGTAAAAGGTAATCGGTGGCGAAGCTGCGAAGCTCGAAATTCAGCATCATGTCGCCGTAGTCGTAGCTGACAATTTCGGTGTCGGGAACCTCCTTGGCGTCGTCCAGCCAGTAGATGCCGCCGGTCGCCGAGACGCGCCTCGGCAGGCATTGGACCCCTTCGAATCCCCGCATCAACTGGATCGCCCAGAGCGCAACGTCGAGAACATGAATTCCCTGGTTGCCAATCTCGCTGTTGCCGTAGTCCCAGAAGAAGCGCCACAAGTAATGGAAGCGATTCTCGTTGAATGGACGCTTGGGCGCGGGTCCCAGCCATCGGTCGTAATCCACGCCGGGCGGCGGCGCGGCATCGGGCGGCTTGCCGATCCCGATGCGGATCTGGTTGATCCACGCCTTGATCAGCGGCACCTTGCCGATCTTGCCGGATGCGGCATACTCGGCCGCGCTCTTGAAGTGTTCGATGCTGCGCCGGTGGGTGCCAACCTGCACCACGCGGTTGAACTTCCGCGCCGCATCGCGCATCAGTTGGCCTTCCTGAATGGTCTGGCAGAGCGGCTTCTCGACGTAGACGTCTTTGCCGGCCTGTAACGCCAGCAGGGCGATGCGCGCGTGCCAGTGGTCCGGTACGGCAATTACGATGGCATCGATTTCCTTGTCGTCCAGCACGCGCTCGAAAAGGCTCTCGAACCCGGGCTTCTTTCCTTGCGCGGCCGCGAGCTCGGCGCCCGTTTTGTCGAGGATGGCCGGATCGAGATCGCAGAAAGTCTTGAATTCCGCGCCCGCTTTGATGGCCCGCAGCGCCACGCCGCGGCCCTGGTTGCGTCCGCCGATCAACGCGGCGACGACGCGCTCATTCGCGCCCTTCGCGGCAGGGTTCCAGTTGATGAAGCCGGCCGCCGCCGCGGATTTCGCGGCTGTCTTGAGGAACTCTCTCCGGTCTGGCATGCGTCACCTCCGTTCCTTCAGACGACAGTAATTCACGTGCGAGTGCGGACGCAAGGCTGCCGGGCGGATCAGGCGCGCGCAGCGGCCGCGATCTTGAGCATGGCCTCCAGGCTTCGCTCCACGTCCCCATCCGTGGTGGCCCACGACGAGACACTAATGCGCATCGCGCGGTGACCCTGCCATGTTGTGGGTCCGCACCAGCAGGTGCCGTCCTCCTGGATTTTTGCGATCACTTCCTCGGTATGCTCGCCGAAAGAGACCAGCACCTGGTTGAGCACCACCTCGTTCAGGATTTCATAGCCTGCCTTCGCGAAGCCCTCCGCGAAACGCGCGGCATGGCGGCAGCAGCGTTCCACAAGTTCAGCCAACCCGGCGCGTCCCAGCGATTTCAGCGCGGCCCAGATTTCCACTCCGCGCGCCCTCTTGCCACCCGGTGATTCGCTCGACAGAGCCAGGAGGCGAGTGATGAGGACTTTGTGGATGGCAGTTCCAGCGGAGCTGTTGGCCGGCTGCGCCAGCAGCTCCACCTCCGGAGCCGGCGAAGCCCGAGATCGGCAGCATCCTCCGGGTGGATCCGGCGTTCGATGCGCTGGTTCCGAAAGAAGTGAGGATTGAGAAGATGGCCGGCGGCTTTGGTTTTACAGAAGGCCCGCTGTGGCGTACGAACGGCCGCCTGTGGTTCAGCGACCTGGTGAGGAACAAGTTGCTGTCGTTGACTCCGGACGGCCAGTCTGCGGTACTTGTCGAAGCGGCTGGCGGGCTGACCAACCCGCCTCCCGGATCGTATAGCGGATCCAACGATGGCGGCTTTCGATGGCGAGTCCTTGCACCTACTGCCAGACACCGAGGCGTGAACGACGTCAGGCGATCAACGCACTCTTCAGACCGTAGGCACCTCGGTTCGACGGTCAAAAAATGCAGAACCCTGGTCAAAGAACAACGTGACCAACCGACGAGGAAAGAGTATAACAGCGTTATGACAAGATTCTGTTTGACCAGCATCATGGCCGCGGCGCTCGTTCCGCGAATCGCATCGGCCCAGCCTGGAATTCTCACGAAGGAGATGCTCATCCAGTACACCCCAGACTGGAAGGGAGAGCGCTTCGCGGACGGCCGTCCCAAGGTCTCGGACGACATCTTGAAGCGAATGAAGTCCGTGACGCTCGAGGAAGCGTGGGCCCAGTTGCGGACCGCCGGATTCAATCATGCCTATGAGGACGGCTGGTACAGCATCCATCCGGAAAAGGTGCTGGTCGGCCGCGCGCTGACGGCCCAGTGGCTGCCTGGCCGACCGGACATCCAGAGAGCAATTGAGGCACAGGGCAAAAAAGACGGGCGCGTTGGCGGGCAGAATGCTTGGCCGGTGGACATGCTACAACCGGGAGATGTCTACGTGTGCGACCACTTCGGGCTGAAGCAGGACGGCCCTTCGATCGGCGACAACGTAGGCAATGCGATTTACGCGCGAAGCCACAACGGAATCGTTTACGACGGTGCCGTGCGGGACATCAACGGACTTAGGGAATTAGAGAATTTCACGTCTTTCGTGCGTTCCTACGATCCCTCGCACCACTTCGGCAGCTTGTCCACCGGGGCGAGACTGAATTCCACCATGATCGGTATCAACATTCCGATTCGCATTGGCAAGGCTACAGTGATGCCCGGCGACGTAGTGCTTGGCCGCGACGGGGGCGTTCTTTTCATCCCTCCTCAAGTAGCTGAGCAGGTGGTGCAGTATGCGGAGATCACTCGTCTTCGCGACATGTTCGGTCACCAGCGCCTTCGGGAGGGCAGATACACGGCGGGCCAGATCGACACCGGCTGGACTCCGCCAATTGAGGCGGACTTTACCGGCTGGCTGCGGGAAAACATCGACAAGCTGCCGGTGGCAAGAGCCCAAATAGAAGAGATTCTGAAGCGTCGTCAGCGGTGACGCGCCACCTCGAGCTCGAGTCATCGCTGCATGGCGCCGCGATGCTGGGTCTGTTGCATTGGCCGGGGGGCCAGGCGTCCAAGTCGAACGGCGAACTCTGGGTGAGCTGGGGCTGCGGATGCCAGCCGGGGATGGCGCCCGAAAAGACGTAGGCGTTCATCAACGCGATCAAGCCCACGGTTCAGCGCCAGCAGCACGCTGTGAACCGCAAATCTTACGGAACGTCAGTCCTTCCTTGCCTTCCCTTCCCGTTACCGCGCAGGCGATTACCAGCGATTGCGCCGCGATCATCTTGCCCATCACGCCGCCGGCGCTGTTGGCCGCTCCCATCAGGATCGGGCTGAGCCCGAGTTTGTTCGCCGTGATCACCTGCAAGCTGCCGAAGAGGGCGTTCGATCCGGGTCGCGAGTCGTCCGTGTTGGCCGCGATGGATCGCTTCATGGGTCTCGAATTGACCCGTCTGCACCGCGATCTCGCAGACGAAAATGGCCGCAATTACCAGCCACGTGATCCGCCACCAACCGAAGGCCAAACCACTCGAGACGTCTCCTGCGACCATTTGCGGGGGCATGCGGAAGACCAGCCACGCCACCACCACCGCGGCGGCGTCGTAAAAGAGCCGCCCTCCAGGCGGGACTCCGTTTGGCGGCGAGGAAGAAGAACAGCGTCAGCGCCGGGACGGCCGCCGCCAGCGTCGAAAGCGCGACGTTTCCAAGTGGATCGTAATTCTGGAGCCAAGCATCTGCGGACTGCGTAGCCTGGCACATGGTGGCAGCGTGGGCCCAGGCAGCGGCAGGCGCAGCGGAGATCTTCCGGCGGTTTCGGCCCCAGCTCCTCCCGAAGAGCGTATGCGACCCGCGACGCGTGTTAGAATGACCACCAACTTTCAGCGCTGTTGACAGGAGCGACAATGCGAATAACCGACAGCCGGCGATCCTTTCTCGCCAAGAGCGCCTTATGCGGCGCAGCTTTGCAGCCCCTTGCGGCATTCGGACAGGCAGTCCAAAACAGCAACACCGCTTCCGGTCCGTCTGCGTTGAGAATCACCGACCTGAAATGCGGCTATGTCCGCGGCAGCCTTTTCGTCAAGATCCACACCAATCAGGGCATCTGGGGGTGTGGCGAAGCGGTGGATGCCATCGGCGGTACCTATCACATGGTGCAGAACTTTGGCCGGCAACTCCGAAATCAAAGTCCGCTCAATGTGAATGCAATCGCTGACCGGATCCGCAAAGGCGGGGTTTTCGGCGGCGCTCAGGCCGGCATGTACGTGGCGGTCCTCACTGCGGTAGAAACGGCGCTCTGGGATCTGGCCGGGAAGGCCTTGGGAGTGCCCGTGTACCAGTTGCTGGGTGGGAAGTTCCGCGACCGGATCCGTGTGTACTGTGATACCGCGTTTTACTCAGCCCGCGAGACCGGTCCGGAGGCGTTCGCTAAGGCGGCCGCGGCGGCTGTCAAGAACGGCTACACCGCGATGAAGTTCGATCTGGATGAGGGCAACGATCCGAACAAGTATGACCGGGTCAACTGGACCGCAAGTCCCGGGGAAATCCAACGCATGGTAGACCAGTTGACGGCCGCCCGTCAGGCGGTCGGGCCGAAGGTCGACATCTGCGCCGATATGCACGCCCGCTACGACTTGCCGACTGGGCTCCAGGTGGCCAAACGCTTGGAGTCGGTCAACCTCATGTGGCTGGAGGAGCCCATTCCGGCTGAGAACGTGGACGCCTACAAGAAGATCGCCGACGAAACCAGCACGCCAATTTGCGCGGGTGAGAATGTCTACCTGGCGTACGGTTTCCGCAAGGGACTGGAGATCGGCGCCTGGGACATCATCATGCCCGACCTCCAGAAGTGCGGCGGTCTCGGTGAAGCCCAGCGGATCGCGAACCTGGCGAATCTCTACTATGTGCCGTTCGCGCCGCATATGGTGGCCTCCTATCTCGGCGCAATGGCATCCTCCCACGTGTGCGCATCCGTGCCCAACTTCATGATCATGGAGTGGCAGACCTACTTCGACACCAACCCGATGTACAAGGAGATAGTCACCTATGAGGGGCCGCAGGTGGAGAAGGGCTTCATCACGGTGTCCAACAAGCCAGGCATCGGAGTCGAGATTAATGAGGAAGGCATGCGCAAGTACGCCGCTCAGGGAGTGCCGTTCTTCGCCTAGAACAGTTCGGGGGCGGACGCAGGCGGCAACGTCGGGGGAAGGGCGACGGCAGTCATTGGGCTTGACTGCTGGTGCCGTAATGTCACCTTTCCGCCCAAAGAAATCGCGGTCGGCCACAAAGAAGAAAGGGGGTCCGAAGCGGCTGACGATTCAACTTCTTCGGGCCTGCATTAGCCTCACAGTCATCGCCGTTTCTGACCTGCCTTACCGCGAGCAATCGTCCAACTGCATCGCTTCTGGGCGAGGGGGTCGCGCCAAGGGCCACCAAGACAATTTCGCTTGGTGCCGTCAATCACGACTGCTGTAATATTGATTGGGCGAACCGGGCCTGGGAGCGCTGCTTGCGACTTGTGCCCTGCTGGCATGCGCCTTGGTCGATGTAGGGGTGACAGTGATGCCGGTGCCAGAGACCTGCGCGCCGCCTGCGTCAGCAGGAGTGAGCGACGCGGCGACGGTGATCATGACTATCGTAGGCCAACGTCAACGCCCTGCAACCGCTAAGAGATTTTCGGACAACCGCGAAAACTCGAAAGCGCTCTCATCATCTCAGCTAGTTCGGAGTATATGCCCCGCCCGCGATTCCCGCGAGCCGAACTTCGGCGGATGGCGCGAATTCATCTGTTTTCTGTAGCAATAAGTCTGTAGCAATAAGGTCTTGAGTTGCCGCATAAACAGGTCTAGAATACCTGAACGGCTGTTGTACTCGCCTTATGTGGGCAGAGTACAGCGGCGGGGTGAAAAATGCGTGCGGGAGCGTATATGCGGTCATGGAAGCGGTTGCTGATCCTTAGTCTTGGCCTTACGGCAATCTGTTCGGCGCAGGTAAATCGTGCGACGATAACCGGCATTGTTACCGATCCGTCTGGAGCGGTCGTGCCTTCCGTAAAGGTAGTGGCAACTCACGTGGAGACGGGAACGTCGTCCAACACCTCCACAACAACGGCCGGGGCTTACACGCTGGCCGCGCTGCAGATCGGGACGTACAGGGTTGAGTACGAAGGGGCGGGATTCAAGAAATCGGTAGGAAACCAGGTGGTGCTGACCGCGGGGTCGACCGTCCGTCTGGACATCAAGCTCGAACTGGGATCCTCGACGGAGTCCGTCGTAGTCTCCGCTCTATCGACGCCAGTCGAGACGGAGACTACGCGCGTGGCGACCAACATTACGACCAAATTGGTCCAGGACTTGCCCATGCTCGTCGACGGAGGCATCCGGAGCATCTTTACCCTTGCCAGCATCGCCCCCGAAACGCACGGGAGCGGGCAGAGTTTCCGTGTCGGCGGTGGACAGCAGGTGGGGTGGGAAATGTTGATGGACGGCATGCCCATGACCAGCGGCTCCGCCCTGTACCAGGGCGACCGCGCGTCGGTGGGTTCGGTCCCCATCGACGCCATCAGCGAGTTCACGGTAGAGACCTCCGGGATGAAGGCCGAGTACGGCCGCTCTATGGGCGCCGTGACATTCGAGACCAAGTCCGGCACGAACGCCGTCCACGGTAGCCTCTTCGAGAATCTCCGCAACAACGTTCTCGATGCCAACGGTTTTTTCAATAACGCCACAGGTAAAAAGAGAGGCGTTCTTAAGCAGCATGACTTCGGCGCCACGGGCGGCGGCCCCGTCTACCTCCCCAAGATCTACGACGGGCGCAACAGGACATTCTTCTTCGCCAGTTACCAGGGGTTCCGCAACCGGGCCGGCAACGCCAACCCGAGTTATATCACGATCCCCACCCCGGCGAACTGGCAGGGCGATTTCAGCAGTTGGACGCGCAACGGAAAGTTTGTTCAGATCTATGATCCGGGGAGCACGCGGCCCAATCCCAGCGGCGCCGGATATATCCGCGATCCGTTTCCGGGAAATAAGATCGGCTCAAACCTGTTCGATCCCGTCGCTATGAACTTCCTGAAGTACATGCCGGAGGGCTTCGTGCCCAACACAAACCCGTTGGCCCGCGGACTTCAGGACGCGGATGTCCAGAACTTCGTCCGGTCCGAAGGCTCCAGCATCAGCCCCTGGAACAAAGGGAGCCTGCGCATAGACCATCAGCTCAACAGCGCCAACCGGTTCACTTATCTTTACCTTGAAGGCCGCCAGGCCGATGATTTCGGCCCCGATGGCCCGACCGGCCTGCCCGCTCCGCTGAACGGATCCGCCGTGGTGAGCCGGTTCAACCGCTCGCAGCGTCTTGCCTGGTACTACACCAGCGGTACCCTGCTGGTTTCTGTCCGGGGCAGCTATATGCGGGAGAAAGGCGTGGGCGTCATGATTCAGTCTGCGGATCCCAACAATAAATGGGGCGAAAAGCTCGGAATCAAGAACGCTCCGGGTCCGGATCGCGCGTTCCCGCAGATCAACTTTAGCACCTACAGCGGGTGGGGCGGCGCGTACTGGGGCGGCGACGCAGGCGGCAATTTCAACCTCAGCGCGGACGTCACCAAGATCCGGGGCCGCCACACCATCAAGGGCGGTTTCTTCTTCGCCCGCGACCGCTGGGATGGTTACGGCCAGCACCGCCCGAACGGGAGCTTCACCTTCTCGAACCTGGCCACCGCCACACCCAATGACACTTCGGGCAACACCGGCAATGCCTTTGCTTCGTTCCTGCTGGGCTACGCCAGCGGAGCCGGATACGAGACGCCCAGGAACGTTCGCCAGATCTATAAGTACTATGGGGGCTTCATCCAGGATGACTTCAAGTTCAACCCAAACCTCACCTTGAACCTCGGCCTCCGCTACGAGTACACCACCCCAGTCCAAGGGGGCGCGTACACCGGGTTGAAAACTTGGGAAGACCTCACTACGGGCAAGAGCGATGGATTTTACAACTTCGATCCCACCGTTCCGAACGCGGGGGCGGGCGGACTTTTGGGCGCGATGGTGTTTTCCGGCAGTGGCGCGGGCCGCATGACAGGCACTCTGTTCGACGGCTATCCGTCTGCCGTCGCGCCGCGCGTCGGAGTCGCCTACAGGGCGCCGGCAGGCTTCGTGATCCGCGCGTATGGCGGGCGCACGTTCACGGCCGTCAAGACCACCGGCGGCAGCACCCATTTCGAGGGGTTCATCATAAACCGCACACAGAATAGCGCGGATAACAGCATCAACGATTTCCCGGCTATTCTCAAAAGCGGGCTGCCTACCTTTCCTCCGGTGCCGAACCCCGATCCCACTCTCTTAAACAATGGGGACATTGATTTCTGGCAGCGCAACGACGCTGGCCGCCCATCGGAGTACTGGACCTGGAATCTCGACATCCAGAAGTCGCTCAGTGCGACGATGGTGGCTACCGCCGGGTATACCGGAACCAAGGGGACGCACCTGGCATCTGCAACCGACCGCTTGAACCAGATCCCATACGGTTACCTCCAGCAGTACGGAAGGGACCTGTTGACCAGCAATATCAATTCGGCGGCTGCCAAAGCAGCCGGCATCCCGGTTCCGTACCTCGGATTCAACTCCACGGTCCAACGCGCCCTCTCACCGTTTCCGCAGTATCAGAACATCTACACAAATCGCGGGCAACCATCCTCGGTCGGCGAGCGCGCGGGGAACTCGACCTACCATGCCATGACGCTGAAGCTGGACAAGCGCTACAGCAATGGCTTGACGGTATTGGCTTCTTACGTGCTTTCCAAGCAATTCAGCGATGCCGAGAACGCCGCGATCGCAGGCGGCGGGGCCCTAGACCACTACAACAAGAAATTGGATAAGGCTTTGGCCGGCAACGATCAGACCCACGTGTTCCGGTTCGCTTACACCTATGAGTTGCCTTTCGGCTCCTTTAAACAATTTAAGCTCGGCCAGGTGGGGAATGCGATTGCGGGCGGTTGGACGGTATCCGGACAGATGAACTACGAGTCCGGCACGCCCGTGACCGTGTCGGACAACTACAGCCCCATCGGCACCGGCAGTCGCGTGTTCATTACCTCCTACGATAACTGGCGCGCGCCGATCAAGGGCTCGGATTTCGATCCGAACGTCGATGCGTGGCTCGATATCAACCAATTCAACCAGGGCATTTCGACGGTGACGCTCAACTCCGTGTGGGGCAACGCCACCCGCAACAATCCCAAGTTGCGCAGCCCATGGAACCTGAGCGAAAGCCTTGCCCTGGGCAGAGACATATCGTTTAAGGAGCGCGTGAAGTTGGACCTCCGGATGGAAGCGTTCAACGTGCTGAATCGGGTCCGTTGGGGCGGCCCACAAGGCAATGTCTCGAACGCGAACTTTGGAAAGGTGACGAGCCAGGGGAATACGCCGCGAAGAATGCAGGTCGCGCTCAGATTGACGTTCTGACGCCTGTCGCTGGAAACAGACGCTGAGACGTCCGGAGCCACCGGCGTCTCGGGCTGCGATCTCAGATGGTTGCGTTTTGAGCTTCGTCCGGTTTCTGCCGATTGTTTCCGATTTATTCGGCCTCCCGGAATTTTGCAGCGCTCCGCCCTTCGTGCCGGCGCCGACCATCCCGAGTGCCTGCTCGAGTTCGAATCTGCCGCCGAAAGTGACGGATACAGGAAGCGAGGATGTCGTGGCGCAACATCGCGGTGGAATTGGGCTGTGCCGTTGACCACGGTGGTGGCGGGGTGCTCCCGATGATGGCTGGCGGCGAGAGGTTGACCGAAGACGAGCCGCCGAATGACCCTTACCCGCCCCGTTTCGACGTTGGGGACGGCGTGGACCAAGGTCCGCGACAAGCCGAAGTCGTCGGACGTTGGCACGACAATCGCCACCCGCTGGTCACGGCTGAAGCCGGGGCCGGCGACGAAGTGATCACGAGCATCACTGGCCTCGTGTCGCGCGCTATCCTCTCGCGCGACTCCCAGGTCCGGATGGAAGCGAAACGGCGCGCCCTCGACGACATCGCCGCGCGCCAGTGTGCGGCCGACGAGAACCGTCGCAAGCGCGTCTGAGAAGCGGCACGGTATAGTGGGGGCGGAATGGGTTCCGAAGAACAATGGACAGAGAAGAAACAGGCAGCGCTGCTTCTTCTGTGCATGCGCGGGAAACAGGGCCGTACACGACAAACCCATAGAAGGTGTCTTTTTGAGGAACCTGGAGGGTCTCGAAGAAGTTTGCGCCCTTAATGAAGACGGCGTCGGCGCGGTTAATGAGTTCGTTAGCCTGTGATGTCAAGTAGTTCGTTTGAAGAGAAATGAAAGGACAGTAGGTACGGTGTAGGTGAAGTCTTGCGCTGAAAGTCCCTGCTACCCTTCAGAAACTCGCGTGCTGAAGTATCGTCTCCATCATTTCAGCGGACAGGTTGATGCTGATCTGCGCGGTATTTAAAAGAAGAGAGACTTCCAAGAATGGAAAAATCGCCAGTAGATCCCAAATCCACCACAGGTCGGCAATGCTTTTCAGTCGCATCATCGAATACGACGACAAGAGAGAACCGGCCTTTGGCGACCCCACCACTTTCTATCATCGACAACAAGGTATCCCGGTGATCTATTGCGAGCGGTATATCTGAATAAGACATGTTCTCGGTCTGTTGGAAATCACAGGCTGGCGACTGTTTCCTCAAGAGTCTCTCCTCGATAAAGGCGACGCCGCGGCGAACAGCTATCGCCATTTTCCGCAAAGTCGAGAGTCGAGCGGCGTCCCCGTAGGTTTCCAACGCGATCCTGAGTGCGCGCATTGTGAGCTCGCTCTCTTGGTGCCCCGCATCGATACCGCCCGAGGCAGCGCGGGCCGACCTGGTTGCTGCGGCTTCGATGCCCGACAGGTTCGCGTTGACGCTCTTGATGGACTGGTTCGCCTTGTCCACCTCAACGGTGACGATTTGCGGGTGCTGCCCAGCGAAACAGGTCTCCGGTTTCGGCGGCGGGGGAGGCGGCGGGAGAGGTGGGAGAGATGGGAGCGGTGGTGGTGGTGGCGGCGGAGGATCATCGGATTGCGCGCTTCCTGTAGCGGCGGACGAGATAGTGCAGCTTTCCTGCCGACCTCTCCCCTTCTCCCCAGAGTGCCCCGCCTTATTTAACAGCCCGGTTCGTCTCGACCCACGTGGGTGTGTACAACTTTCGGAATTTTCGCGTATGTTTACAGCGGGAAAAGCGCACGCCGATCCCGCAACCCCACCGGACAGCGGAACGACCGCCAAGCGGACAACGCTGTGGGTGCCAAATCCACAGCGAGGTGATCCGTCTTGGCCGTATCGCGCGGCAGCCCCGGCGGCGGCGGAAAGACATCGAGGACGCGCGCGCGCATCGACGCCCACATCGCCTGGATGCGTCGGACGATGGGCGGCGCCGCCGCCGCGGGCGCGGGTTCCAGCGCGCGGCCCGCGAAGGGATCGCTCTCGCGCACGTCGTAGCCCGCGGCCTTCATGGTGGTGACGATCTCGTCGGCGGCATCGCCCCGCCCCAATCCGCGCATGGCTCCGGCCAACCTGCCCGCCACCACGGTGTGGCCGCCGTCAAGCAGGCGGTGGAGTAACTCTGACGCATCGCGCAGGCTGGCGAGGACGACACGCGCTTCGATGGCATTGGCAGCAAGGAACGCCTCGGGCACGCGGATCAGTGCGGCGGCGGTCGTGAACAGGTGCAGACCGTCCCGCACCGCCAGATCGGCGGCCGGCGGCATCTGCGGGATTTTAAGGTCATAGAGGGACGTGCCGAAGAGCAACGGGATTTTGTGGTTGGTCGCCTTCGGGCTGTGAATGATGACCTGTGTCGGGATGACGGTTTTCTCGGCGTGGAGCAGGAGGGACTGCTCGGGCGAGAGTTGCCAGTCGTCGCCGAAGCGCTCGTTGCAGTAGCACGCGCAGAATTCCCAGAAGGAGTACCACGGCGTGCTGTCGCCGTCGCGCGAGCCAGGGCTGGTGGACATCAGCCATCCCTTGCTAACTTCCCGGAGAAACCCATTCTGAAGCAGACGCTCGCGGTGGAGGCGGCTGAAGTCCTGGGACTGGAACACCCGCCGTCCGTTCCTTTGCAGGTCGCGGAGGATTCGTGAGCGACGCCGCAAGTTTTTCTGGGGGAGTTGCCATAGCGCCTGACTTCTACGTACGGGTCCAAGTCTTTATTGCGTACGTATACAAGCATATCCTGTCGCGCATTTACAAGCTAATGATGATACGAGCGGATTGATGCCGCATTCATACGAGCAAATGCTTCAATATTATTTTGTCGATCGTTTAAAGACCTTCAATGAGCTGTACCTGGAGGATGTTCCCGCCCGGGAATATTTACTTCCTTCGACGGCATCGAGAGCCCGCACATTCCCGTACGGTAATTTCAGTCGTTCTAATGTCAAAAACCAGCTATGATGTTCCCGTACGGTAACTTCTCAGACGGGAGCACGCCCTTTGCAGTACACCACCGCCGAGATCGGGAAACTGATACGGGAGACGCGCAAGAAACTGGGAGTCACCCAGAAAGCGCTTGCGCTCACGTCCGGAACAGGCCTGCGGTTCATTATCGAGCTGGAGAAGGGGAAGGAAACCTGCGAGATCGGCAAGGCGCTCACCGTCCTTAACACTCTCGGCGTCAAGATGACGCTCACGCCTCCCGCGGCGGCCGGCAAGCAAGGATCAGGCGATGGCCCGCACGCTTGACGTCTATCTGCATACCGAACTGATCGGGCACCTGACGCAGGACGATGACGGCGACATGAGCTTCCAGTACGCCGAAAGCTGGCTGCAGAGGGCAGGGGCTGTCCCCCTCTCCCTTTCACTGCCGCTGCGGGCCGAGCGCTTCCGCCGCAAAGAATGCCGTGGCTTCTTCGCCGGCATTCTGCCAGAGGAGGCCAAGCGCGAGACGATCGCGCGCAATCTCGGAATTAGCGCGCGCAACGATTACGCCATGCTGGAGCGCATCGGGGGGGAATGCGCCGGTGCCGTAACCTTCCTGTCGCACGGCGAACCGATGCCAGACCGGCATTACGGATATCGCGACCTGTCCGAAGAAGGACTCGCCGCCATCCTGAAAGAGCTTCCGCGGCGACCGCTCCTGGCTGGAGAGGAGGGCATCCGGCTCTCGCTGGCGGGCGCCCAGGACAAACTCGCCGTCCGCCTCGAAGGCAGAACCATCAGCCTTCCGCTCGGCGGCGCTCCGAGCTCACACATCCTCAAGCCGAATGTGGAGCGGTTCGAAGGCGTGGTGTTCAACGAAGCGTTTTGCATGCGGCTGGCCGCCGCTGCCGGCCTGCCGGCGGCCGCCATCGAGACACGCGAGGCCGGCGGCATCAGTTTTCTGCTGGTCGAACGCTACGACCGTCATCATCGGCCCGTGCCAGACGGAGCGCCGGTGGTCGAGCGGTTGCACCAGGAAGACTTCTGCCAAGCCCTCGGCATCGTCTCCGAGCGGAAGTACCAGAAGGAGGGCGGGCCGTCGCTGAAACGGTGCTTTACTCTCTTGCGAGATGTGTCGAGTGTCCCGGCGATCGACATCGCGCGCCTGCTCGATGATGTCGTTTTCAACTACCTCGTCGGCAACAACGACGCCCACGGCAAAAACATTTCGCTGGTTTATCGAGCCGGCGGCGTCGGCGAACTCGAGATACGGCTGTCGCCGCTTTACGATGTGGTCAGCACCATCTATTACCCTGAACTGAGCCGCGACATGGCCATGCGGATCGGCGAGCAGTATTCCTCCGAGAAAGTCACGCTGCGGGATTTTGAGAAACTGGCTGAGGATGCCAAACTTGGACGACCGCTGGTGAGAGAGCGGTTGATAGAAGTGACGGAGCGCGTGCGGACTGCTCTCCCGAACGTGCCCGCTACCAATCCTGTTGCGGAACAGGTACGAGATCTGATCCGAACCCGGTCGGAGAAGGCCTTGACCGAGTTTCGCGGTCGCTGACGCATGTCAGGCTTTCAGAGTCTTCGTCCGTAACGGGAGCTGTGTCCGAACCGCTCGCTCCGAAGAATCGGCCGTAGCCGCGCCGAGCATTGCGATCATTGCTATCGTCCGCAGCCGGTCCACCGTCACCGCAGAGCCTGTCTGCAGGCTCATGATATTATCATCGGCGGGACTCCGGCCTTCAACGGAATGGGATGTGAACGATGATAATCCGCAGCGGCCAGATGGAGGTGTTGTCCGACGACGCACACCGGAAATTCGAGCGGCAACTGGTTGAGGAACTTCGCCGGTTTGCGCCCTGGCACGCCGAGATTCTGGGCGCGGACGGACTTCTGAAATGCGTGCGCTACGCCGAAAAGCACGCCGAACCGTACGGTTTCACCAATCGTGGTCCGATTCGCTTGTACCTTCAATCGATGTTCCTTCTGGGAAGCGATTTCGATACCGACCCCACCCTCCCCTGGGCGGCCCAAGTCCTGAACGATTCCTCCATTCACGATCAGACCACCCGCTCCGGCCGGCTCTATGAAGCGCTGAATGCGTACACGGCGGCGGTGGCCGGACCAAACAATGAATACGCCAAAGAGGCCCTCCGGCGCGCCAGCGACGAACTCGCGGAGTTTCCCGAGGAGGTCGGCGACGGCCTGGATGGGCTCGTGTTTCAAAAGCTCCAGCACGTCTACCCACGGCGATGCGAGTATGCCGGTGAAGCAGCGGTGTCAAAACTGATCGCGGAAGCCAAAGCGGCGGCGGTGCTGCGCGGTCTGGTTACCGCTCGCGCCAGCCTGCTGTTCAGCGGCCTCATGCTTGCCTTGGGACACGGGTTCCAGACCGATCCCCACTTGCCCTGGATTCAAAAGACCCTCGGCGATCCATCTCTCACCGAAGCCCGGCTGATCGAGCGGCTGCTCGCCAGGGTCGGGCTGTACCTGCAGCACGTGATGGCTCATGTTTCATGAGTCGTCCTTCTGCCCCTGCCGCGGATAAACGAAATCTATGTGCCTGATTGGTTGTAAGAGCGCAGATGACCCCAACGCCGGCGACGGAACCACCGGCGCCAAAGACCCTGTCTCCAAGTGCACCTCCTGCGTCGTCACGATTTCGCCCAATCCGGCGATCATTTGCGGCACGGGCAAGAAGACATTCACCGCTACCGCCGACCAGCCCGGCGGCGCCTTCGACTGGTCGAGCAGCGATACCTCCGTCCTCACCGTGGCCGGTAGCGGCAAAACGGCGGAAGCCACGGGAGTGGCCACCGGCAAGAAGAAAATCAAGGTCACTTTCCGCGGGGACGGCTGCACCTGTTCGGCCGACGCGGACGTAACCGTCTGCGTCGCCACCCAGGGGCGCCACTACGCCAACGCGAAGAAGTCAGTTGCCGATGCCATCGGGGTGAGTGCCAAAATAAAGACGCGCTACGGCAAACTCTCCTGTGAGGATGAAGGCTGCAAACACGCCGCGTATCACGTCGTTTATGTCAACGTAACCGGTTCCTCCGATTCCGGCGACATGATTTGGGCTCAGACGGGCTACGGAAGGGAACGCACCGATGGCGACGCGTCCATCAAGAAATACCGGTATGCGGAGATGAATGGCGACGTTTACAAAGTCAAATACGATAGCGGCAACCCGCCTGCCGAGGGATCTTCTCACGTCTACCAGGTTGTGCTCAACAAATCGACCGGCACGTGGTCCTTCTTCCAGGACGGCACGAAGTGGAAGGCCTTCGCCGACGACGGCTGGAAGCACCGGACCGGCAACCTCGTGCAGTGGACCGGAGAAATCTTCAACAAAGAGGACGATATGCCGGGCACCTCGGGCGACAAATGTACGTTCACCGAATGTAAGACACGCGTCGACGGCCATGCTGCCTTTGCAAACGCAAATATCCAGCGCGGGGAGGTCGGACAGGCATCGACTCCGGGCGCCCACGACTCCGCCGAATGGGGAGAGGAATATGTGAGTGGCACCGCCATCAACATATGGGACAAAAACCCGCTTCCTTGAGATCTGTAACCTGCCGGTGGGTCGGAAGGTTGGCGCTCCCCGCAGCCCTGACGATTCTCATCTGGCAGGCGCATCCGGGCCCGAATGAGAGGAAAACGCCGATGTTCCAGGGAACCCCAATCACCAGCGACGCCGAAGCCAAAGCCAGAGCGCTGAAGTTGACCGGCTTTGACGCGGCCTCTGTCCGCCTGTCGGCCGTGCCGGAACAACTGACTTCGAGTTACATCCCGTTCCTCTGGCGGGAAGTCGCCGGAAGATCGGCGTGGCGCGTCACCATCGCGGGCTCCCCCCTCACCTTGCGCTCCGCTTCGCAAAGCCAGCACGACCGCTACCCGCGTCTGTTCACGGTCATTCTGGATGAGGAGACCGGACGTCTCCTGGAACTTTATTCCACCTTCTCCGGCGATGCGCCGGACATGAGACCGCTGCCGTCCGCTCAATCCGCAGAACACCAGTTGCGAAACGAGGAAGAGGTCTACACCGGCTTTCCCGGCGAAGATCCGAAAGTGAACTTCCTCGACGCGTTGAGCATTATCCTCACCCAGGGAATGGGCAGCCCGCTCCTTGCCAAGGAGTTCTACGGCGTCTGCGTGATGGAATCGAATATGGGTGCGCCCGCGCGTCCGGTATGGGCGATCACCCTGCGCGGACTGCCGCCGCTGCCGGTGCGAGGTCCGGGGGGCGACAGCGTTCCCGCATGGCAGCGAAACCACATGCGCAACGTGCTCGACTCGAGTACCGGGGCGTTCCTGTTCGCCACTAACAGCCCTCAGCCGATATGACCGGACGCCGCCGCCATCGCGGCCTGCCCCAGGGCGATGCCGCCGTCGTTGGGCGGTACCCGGGCGTGCACGAACACCTCCAGCCCCGCACCGCCGAGCGCCGGAATCACCAGGTCCAGCAGCCTCCAGTTCTGAAATGTCCCGCCGCTCAGGCAGACGCGGTCGAGTCCCGACGCCGCCGCGATGGCGGCCGCTTGTTCCACAATCGCCGATGCCACCGTCTGGTGGAATCGCGCCGCAATCACGGGCGCCGGCTCCCGTAGTTCCACGATGCTTCGAATGGCCGGACGAAAGTCCACCGTGCCTTCGCCGATCGCAAACGGATACGCCTCGCCCGAATCCGCCGCAATCGCCTCCAGTTCGATCGCCGCCTGCCCTTCGAAGTTGACTTCGTGCCGTATGCCCGCCAGCGACGCCACCGCATCGAACAGGCGCCCGCACGAAGACGTCCGCCACGTGTTCACCTGCTTCCGCAGCATCTGCCGCACGACCCGCACACGCTCCGCGGGCGCTGCGGCGAACTCCGCGTCCGGTCCGAAGGCATCCATCAGGTAGCTGAGCGCGGCGCGCCAGGGCTCCCGGATGGCCGCATCGCCGCCCGCCATCGGCACGTAGCGGAAGTGCGCGCGGCGCTCGAATCCGGCATAGCCTCCAGTAAAAAATTCTCCGCCCCAGATGGCCCCGTCGGTGCCGTACCCCGTGCCGTCGCAGGCCACGCCGATCACCTCTCCGTCCAGCCCGTTCTCCAGCATGCAGGCCGCGATGTGGGCATGATGGTGCTGCACTCCAATCTTCGGCAGCCCCTCCATCCCCAGAGCGAATCTGGTGCTGAGATAGCCCGGGTGCAGGTCGTGCGCCACCGCCGCCGGCTCCACACGGAACAGCCGCTTCAGGTTGGCCAGCGTTTCTTCGAAGAACACCAGCGTTTCGTAATTCTCCAGATCGCCGATGTGCTGGCTCAGAATGGCGTGCCGCCCCTTGGTCAGGCAGAATGCATTTTTGAGTTCGCCGCCGCACGCCAGCAGTTCGGGAACCTCGCGCCCCAGGTCCATCACCTCCGGCGCGTAGCCCCGCGACCGCCGCAGAACCCTCTCGCGCCCGTCTCGCACGCGCACCACCGCATCGTCGGCCCGCATGTGAATGTCGCGGTCGTGATCGAGAAACCAGTCGGCCACCCCGTCAAGCCGCTGTCGCGCCTCCCCATTCGCCACCACGATCGGTTCCTCGCTCAGGTTGCCGCTGGTCATCACCAGCGCGGAATAATCCGCCCGGTCGAAAAGCAGATGGTGGAGGGGCGTGTAAGGCAGCATCACGCCCAGCGTCCGGTTCCCCGGCGCCACCGCCTCGGGCAGCGCACTCTCGCGTTTCGTCATGATCACGATGGGCCGTCGAGAGCCGAGCAGCACCTCTCGCGCCTCCGGCGAAACCTCGCACAATGCTTCCGCGGCCTCCACATCCCTGGCCATGATCGCGAATGGTTTATCGCTGCGCCGCTTGCGCCGCCGCAGCGCCGCCACCGCGCCCGCGTTCCCCGCATCGCAGGCCAGGTGAAAGCCGCCCAGCCCTTTCACCGCCACGATCTCCCCCGCTTGCAGCCGCCGCCGCGCCTCGGCGATCTCCCCCGAAAGCTTGGGCCCGCAAACGGGGCAGGCGTTCGGCTGCGCGTGAAAGCGCCGGTCGCGCGGATCGTCGTACTCCGCCTGGCACTCCGGACACATGCGGAACACGTCCATGGTCGTATTCCGCCGGTCGTAGGGAATATCGCGGATGATGGTGTAGCGCGGCCCGCAGTTGGTGCAGTTGGTGAACGGGTACGCGTAGCGCCGGTTCCGCGGGTCGCGGAAGTCGCGCGCGCAATCCTCGCAGGTGGCGACATCGGGCGAAACCAGCGCGAATTCGCCGGCCCGCGATTCGCTCTCCCGGATCTCGAATTCCGAGCCGCCCTCCGCGGCGATTTCTTCCTTGTCGCAGGCCTGAATCCAGGCCAGCGCAGGGGCCTCGCGCACTACCCGCTCGCCAAAGCGCAAGACCGCTTCCGGCTCGCCCTCCACCTCCGCCACCAGGCCCGCCGACGAGTTGCGCACGTACCCGGCCAGGCCCAGTTCACTCGCCAGTTTGTAGACGAAAGGCCGGAAGCCGACACCCTGCACGATGCCCCGCAGGCGAATCCGCAGCCGGCGCCGGCCCTCCATTACCTTTGGACTCGGCCCGAACCCCCGCCCTTCAGCAGCGACTTGACCTCGTCCGCCGAAACCCGGTTGAAATCGCCGGGAACCGAGTGCTTCAGGCAGCTCGCCGCCACGGCAAATTCGAGCGCCTCGCGGTGCGAGGGTAGCGTCAGGTATCCGTAAATCAGTCCCGCCGCGAACGAGTCCCCGCCGCCCACGCGGTCCACAATGTGAGTGATGTCGTAATGGCGGCTCAGCAGGAATTCAGTTCGGTCGTTCAAACATGCCGACCAGCCGTTATGCGACGCGCTCTTCGATTCGCGCAGCGTAATGGCAATCGCCTTCAGGTTCGGAAACTCGTTCAGCACTTTTGCGGTGAGCTTCTCGTACTGGCTGCTGTCCAGTTCGCCCGAGTGCACATCCACATCGGCCTGAATCCCCAGCGCCATCTGCACGTCTTCTTCGTTGGCGATGGCGATGTCCACGAACTTGACCAATTCCCGCATCACCTCGGCCGCCGGCTTGCCCCACTTCCACAGGTTTTTGCGATAGTTCAGGTCGCAGGAAACCGTGACACCCTTCTTCTGCGCCGCCTCCGCGGCTTCAAGCGCCAGCGCTGCCGCCGATTCGCTGATGGCCGGCGTGATCCCGGTGACGTGAAACCACCGCGCGCCATCGAACACAGCGTCCCAACCGATGTCGCCGGGCTTGGCCAGCGCGATGGCCGATCCGGCCCGGTCGTAAACCACCTTCGACGGCCGTTGGTTGGCGCCGCCCTCCAGGTAATAAATCCCCAGCCGTCCTTTTCCCCGGACGATAAACGACGTGTCCACGCCAAATCGACGCAGTTCGGCCACGGCGGCGTCGGCGATGGGATTGGTCGGCATGGCCGTCACGTAGGAAGCGGACAGGCCCAGATGCGCGAGCGCAACGGCGACATTGGCCTCTCCCCCGCCGAAAGTTGCCACAAACTGCGGCGTCTGCAGGAAACGCTCCAGGCCGGGCGGCGCGAGCCGGAGCATGATCTCACCAAAAGTAACAATGCGGTCAGCCATATTGCGACCTTCCAGAGTACTCCGCTTCGCGCCGCCGGTGTAGCTGCAAAAACCCGCCCCTCGCTACCAGCCAAAAGATCTCTGGACACCCGCCCTGCAAGCGCTATCATACGCAAAGGAGATTTTCATCCGATGCCATTCGACTTCACCCGGCGCCAGTTCGCCCGAACCACCGCAGCCGCCTCCCTGGCAGCGCTCGCTCCCCAGGGCATTTTCCGGGCGGCTACCGCTCCCAAAAAGGCAGTCGTGCATGCGGACCAGGAGATCGGCCTGGTGCGCCCCGAGTTTCACTCCAACTTCGCGGAGCACCTCGGTTCCTGCGTCTACGGCGGGATGTGGGTCGGCAAAAAGTCGCCCATCCCCAACGTGAACGGTTTCCGGAAAGCGACGGTCGATTACCTGAAGGCTTTGGGCGTGCCCGTGTTGCGCTGGCCCGGCGGGTGTTTTGCCGACGACTACCACTGGCGCGACGGCATCGGGCCGGCGGAGAAACGCCCCAAGCGGGTCAACATCCACTGGGGCGGCTACACCGAGGACAACGGTTTCGGGACGCATGAATTCGTCGAGTTTTGCAAGCTCATCGATTCGGAGCCCTACTTCGCCGCCAATGTCGGTTCCGGCAGCCCGCAGGAAATGCGCGATTGGATGGAATACTGCAACTATCCCAAAGGCAGCACGCTCTCCGACGAGCGCGCCGCTAACGGTTCGCCCGAGCCCTTCAACGTGCGCTACTGGGGCGTCGGTAACGAACTCTGGGGATGCGGCGGCAATATGCAGCCGGACCAGTCCGCCCGCGAGTTCCGCCGCTTTTCGACTTACGCCCGCAACTTCGGCAGCACCCCGCTGTTCCTGGTCGGCTGTGGTCCGAGCGGCAACGACCTGCGCTGGACCCGCGAATTCATGTCAACCCTGGGCAACATGCGCATGCACGGCTACTCCATGCACTACTACGAGAACGGCTCCATGCAGGCCACCCAGTTCACGCCCGAAGCGATGAACACGCAGCTCAACATTTTCCCGCGCGTGGAGGAATCGCTCATTCAACAGCGCACCCTGCTCGATACCTACGACCCGCAGCGGCGCATCGGCCTGATTCTGGACGAGTGGGGCGTGTGGGACCAGATGTCCCAGGCCGAACAGCAGAAGAACGGCCGGCTCTGGCAGCAGGCCACCATCCGCAGCGCCGTCGCCGCCGGGCTCGGGCTCAACATCTTCAACCGCCAGGCCGACAAGCTCTACATGTGCAACATCGCGCAGATAATGAATGTCCTGCAATCCCTCCTGCTCACCGACGGGCCGGAAGGCAAGAACTGCGTGCGCACCGCCAACTACTGGGCCTTCATGCTCTTCAAGCCGCACCGCTCCAAGACCGCGGTGAAGGTCGAGTACGACGGCGAGCGCGTGGGCGCGGCCGGCGGGCGCGGAGCCGGCGGACGTGGCGGACGCGGCGCGGGACAGCCCGAAACGCCGCACGATCTTTCCGTTTCCGCATCGCGGTCCGGAGCCGACATCGTGATTTCCTTCGTCAATCCCCGCCACGATACGGACATGGACGTGGACTGCGCCGTGCTTGGCGCTACCGCCCGCTCCGCCAAAGCCGAGATCGTTCACGACGCCGACCTGAACGCCTACAACAGTTTCGACAATCCCGACCGCATCGCAATCAAGCCGCACGATGTGGCGGTGGATGCGGGACGGGTAAGGGTCACCTTGCCCGCGCTCTCGGTGGCAACCGTTACCGTGACCGCTTCCTGACGCGCTATGATCCGCAGATGCGCTTCGCGCCCGTGCTCATCGTTCTGCTCGCCGGCTGCTCTTTCGCCCAGGCGCCGAACGGTTCGTTCGCCGTAGCCTCGGTCAAAACCAGCCCCGCTCCGGCCTCCAGGGACGACCGCAATCGCATCGCCGCCGGGCCGGCCGGTTTCAGCGCCCGCAACGTGACATTGAAACGGCTGATCGCCGAGGCCCATGGCGTTCAGTCCGTCCAGGTGCTCGGCCCCGCCTGGATCGATTCCTCGCAATACGAGATCGAGGCCAGAACCGAGGCGCCGGTCGCCAGAGACGCGCTCCGGCCCTTGCTCCAGTCCCTCCTCGCCGAACGGTTCCGCCTCGCCCTGCACCGCGAGAGCCGGGAAATGCGCGCCTACGAACTGGTGCTCGATAAGGGCGGTCCGAAGATCCGGCCCACTACCCTCCCTGCCGATCCGGCGGCGGGATGGGAAACTTTCCAGGGCAGCCTGCCCGAATTCGCCGACCTGCTGTCGGTTCAGCTCTCCATCGCCCTTCCCGCCGATCCTTCCAAGCCCGGCGTTGCCGGCGAGCCAATCCCCGTCGTAGACCGGACCGGCCTCACCGGGATCTACAATTTCAATGTGGACTTGAAACCCGAGCCCGGCGCCGACATGTTCATCCTGTGGCAACGAACGCTACGCGAACAGTTCGGCCTCAGGCTGGAAAGCCGGAAAACCAAAGTGGACGTTCTGGTGGTCGATCGCGCGGAGCGAGTGCCGGCCGCAAACTGAATGAGCGCGGCCACCGGCACTTTAATCCAAATCGGCAGCGGCGTCACGGCGTGGGTGAACGCCGGATGCGAATGGGGCGCGAGCAATGCCGCGCTGATCGGCGGTACCCACAGTTCCCTGCTTGTGGATACCATGTGGGACATTCCACGCACCGCCGAGATGCTGGAGGCGCTGAAGCCGCGCCTCGCCGGCGCGCCCATCACCCAACTGGTGAACACTCACGCCGATGGCGATCACTGGTTCGGCAACTCCCTGGTCCCAGCGCCAAAGCGCGTGGCCACCAGAAGCGCGGCCCGGGCGATGGCCCGTAACGGCCCGGGAACCATGCGAGCACTGGGCTGGACCTCCCGCGCATTCCGCGCCCTCGGCCGGCTGCCGGGTTTCGGAGAATGGCGGGTCGCCGGCGACTATTTCGCTGAAATGGTCCGCCCCTACGATTTCACCTTGGGCAGGCCGCCGCTGCCGAATTTCACGTTCTCCGGCGCAATCCAGTTGGACGCCGGCCGCCCCGTGCAACTCGTCGAACTCGGACCCGCCCATACCCGCGGCGATCTCGCCGTGCTCCTGCCCGAGGACCGCATACTGCTCGCCGGAGACCTGGTTTTCTCCGGCGTCCTTCCCGTGCTCTGGGACGGCTCCCTGCGCAATTGGTTGCGCGCCTGCGACTGGATGCTGTCCCAACGCGTGGACGTCGTGGTCCCCGGCCATGGTCCGGTCGGCGATCTGCGCTCGGTCGAAGAAGTGCGCGCCTACTGGCAATATCTCGCCACCGAAGCGCATCACCAGTACGACAAGGGACGCGAGCCCGCGCTCGCCGCACGCTACATAATCACCAGCGCGAGCTATCACGAACAACCCTTCTGCCGCTGGGCCGGACAGGAACGCACCGTCGTCAATCTTCACGCCATCTATCGCAAGCTCATGAAGCGGCGCGGCCGCCTAAGCGCCTGGGAGCGACTGATGGTTCTCAAGGACGCGGCCCTGTTCGACGCCGAGTTGAAAAAGGCGGGCGGGATCGACCGCCTCAAGCCCCGCTGACTTCGCGCCGCGTGCCGCCGCTCAATTCCGGCGGCAGAAAAGCGCTTCCCGCCGCGCAATTGTCGCAGTTCACGCAGGCGCCCCACTCGTCGTCGAAGTAGCGCAACAGGAACTCCCTCCGGCAGGTGGTCACCTGCGCATACGACTGCATTTGCTGCAGCCGCTGCTTTCTGCGCTCCAGGAACAGACTCCGGTTCTCGGCCAGGCGCTTGGCAATCGAAGCGCGATCGATCCCGGGCGCCGCGACGAACCTGCCGTCATGCTCTTCCACCGCGCCGTCGTCGATCAGCGCGCGCAGGATCACCTCGTCTTTCTTGCCGCCGGCCGCCCCTTCCGGAGCCGCGGCTTCGCGCGATTCCAGCGCATCCAGGACGCGCTCCACGTCCTCCTCATCGAACTTACCCGTTCCGGCCTGAAATTTCCGCAGTCCGGCGTTCTGCGCCCGGTAAAACAGGATCGCCTCCGCGGGCTGGCCGTCCCGCCCGGCGCGCCCCACCTCCTGGTAATACGCGTCCAGAGATTCGGGCAGATCGTAGTGATACACGAACCGGACATCCGCCTTGTCCACCCCCATGCCGAACGCGCTGGTCGCCACAATCGCTTCCGCGTCTCCGCTCATGAACCGCTGCTGGATCTTCTCCCGGTCTTTCGATTTCAATCCGGCATGGTAGAAAACCGCGTCCGTGCCTTCGTCGCGCAACGCCCGCATCACCATTTCCGCATTGCTCCTCGTCGCCACGTACACGATGCCCGGTTTTTCCGCCCACCTCACCATGTGCGCCAGTGCCGCCAGTTTGGCCTCCTCGGTGTCGAAGCGGTCCACCCGGAGCCGGATGTTGGGACGATCAAAACCGCTCACCAGCACTTTTGGATCCCGCATTCTCAGCCGGCTGACGATATCCTCCCGCACCGCCCGCGAAGCCGTCGCCGTCAGTGCCAGCGTCGCCGGATGACCCAGTCGCTCGATCGTCTCGCCCAGCCGCAGATAGTCCGGACGGAAATCGTGCCCCCACTCGCTCACGCAGTGCGCTTCATCCACGGCGAATAGGGAGACGCGCGTTCGGCGCAGGGCCGCGGCCACTTCCTCCCCACGCAACTGCTCCGGCGCCAGGAACAGGTACTTGACCTTTCCCGCCTCCAGTTCGCGCAGCACGTTGCGGCAGTCACCCTCGGAAAGCATGGAATTCACCGCGGCCGCGCGCTGCCCGTGCGGCTGCGCGGCGATCGCGTCCAGCTGGTCACGTTGCAGCGCCAGCAGCGGACTCACCACTACCGTGGTCCCCTTCCGCATCAGCCCCGCGATCTGATAAATCGCCGACTTGCCCGACCCCGTCGGTTGAATCACCAGCGTGTCCCGGCCTTCCAGCACGGATCGCACCGCCTCTTCCTGTCCGGCCCGCAGCGAATCCAGACCGAGTTTGTCGCGCGCCGTCTTCCGAATGTCCTGCACATGAACCCACCGAGCAGATCGGAAGCCAAATCTCCCGGCGCCCCGTTCTGTCTATTCGCGAACATGGCCAGAAACGTGCAGAGTTGTCGAGTATGAGCCTCGAAATCGGCACCCGTCGGCTCGGGTCCGTGACTGTACTCGATCTGTCTGGGCGCGTGACAGCGGGCGGCGGCGCCAACCTTGTTCGCGACTCCATCCGCAAGCTATACGAAGAGGGCAATTCCAAGCTGCTGTTGAATTTCGAGAACGTCGCATTCCTGGATAGCGCAGGTCTGGGCGCGCTCGTGGTGGCAGCCGAACAGTTGCGCGCGCAGGGCGGCAGCGTCCAGATCGCCAACGCTCACGGTCCCGTGCAACACGTCCTTCAAATTACCCGGCTGGACCGCATCTTTCCCCACTACGCCAGCGAGGCCGAAGCCATCGCCGTTCTCCAATAATTTCTCACTGCGGCGACCCGGCCGTCCGGCACCGAGGGCGGCAAGCAGATATTTCGCGCCCGCTTATTAGTTGGCGGCGGGCGCATCCGGGGTTGCGCCGGGAGGCGGATATCCCAGGTGCTCGAGCACCGAGTCCAGGTAGGTTTGCATCTTCGATCGAAGACGCCTCACCCGCTGCTCGGGATTCGCAATGCGGGGGTCGGTCAATGTCGAACGGATCCACGGGAATAATGGATCCACCGCAAATTGATGTCCCATCGCAAAGCTCGCCACGATGAACAGGAACCTGCCTTCCGAACCGCTGCACGAGTAGTCCTCCGCCATCCGAACGGCACCTGGAATCGCGATCCTGTAGACAGCCTCACCCACGTACGCGAATTTCTCCGGATACAGTTTGCGCAGAAGTGAGATTAGTTCGTCCTCGCGTGCGCCCGCGGCACGGCTCCATCCACGAATAAAGACCGACCCGTCGTAATGCTTCGACCGCATAACGGTTATTCTCGCCGGCCGTGTTGCGGAAGTACAAAGTAGCGAGGTCGAAAAGTATTTCGGCGCGATCCATCTCGTCGGTTACGCTCATATCGTTGAGCGCTTCGGCGGCCCACGGAAATTGCAGGTCGGTGTCGAAGAAACTGCCGAGATTGAACATCAGCTCGATAAAGTACCGTACGGGACCGCGCTTGGTCAGCCGGTAATTACCGGCACGCTCCAGTCCCAGGCGGATCACCTCCCGCACACCGTCGTCGCCGATGACGCTGCAGTGCCTCGGCGAAAACGCTCGCAGATGTTCGAGCATCTCGCCTTCAAATCTGCGCAGCGTATCCTCCGCGAGCACGTTCAATTGTTCCGCGCGTATAATCATGCCAGAATCGCCAACTACTGCCGCGGCAGAGCCTCCACTTGAGCCCGCGCCGCGTCGCTGATGAAGCGGGAAACATAGGCCTTGAGACTCTGCCCGCTGGAACCCGGTTCGCTCGATGGACCGATCTTCGAAACGGCTTTCGCCACCTCACTTGGATGCAATTTCGAGAGAGCCCAAATCCGCCCCTGGCTCCAGACCGCCACGGGGCCGAGGTTTCCTGTCGGACTGTACTTCTTCGACCTGAATGGGGTTCCACCCCGTCCGAAGGGTATCGATCAGAAAATCGGCCTGCTTCTCGAAATCCTCAATGGTTTCGAGTTGCCGATTGCGGTGAGCGACGTACCTCGCCAGGTCGAGGGCGCCCCGGATCTGATTGTCGTCCACCGTGTCCAGTTCGCTCTGCAGCACGGACAGTATCTGCGGATCCGGATCTCTTGCCAGGATCAGGATCGCATAATAAGAAGCCATCTTACTGGTGGCTGTGTGGGCTGTGGCCAGGCTGAGGAAATAGGCCGGGGGCTCACCGGACAGCCACAGCGCATGCATGGCATCAAATGCAATCAGGTGCCGGTTCGTGGGAGCGGTCCGGGCAACGATCTCCTTAAGAACCGGTATGTAACCCTTCTCCTTTGACGCACCGGCGCGCTGCACCGCCGATCGCCCCTCGGCCAGACTGAGTTCGCCGTTGACGACGCGGAGCAGCGCAGTCATCAGGTTTTCATTGCGGCGTCATTGGCTTCTCCTTACGCGGCTGCGGCCCGGCCCTTCCCAAGCCGCTCCCACCGGATGGAAAGACGCGAGCGCCCCGCATGCGATCCCTACCGCTAATACCCATCGACGCGAAAAGCTCACAGGCTCTCCCCTTCATCGGTGTCGCAAAATTGGATTCGCCGACCCGGCACTGTTGCTCCGGACCAGCGTGTTCTGCGCGTCGGTCAACCTCTTTCGGGAGGCGAGTGTCTCCGGCGCAACCCGGTTCTCAAAGGCATAGAACACGTTGGTCGACGTGGCATGGTGCCCCGGATTGCCGGTATTAAACAAGGCGTGTCCCATCTCGTGGCCTGAGCCGGTAGGATAAGTGCTGTCATCCGCGTCAATTACCGGCTCCCTGAGAATCGATACGTTGTGCCACCCGGGTAAGTTGGCCAGCACATAGTCTCCTCCCGTCGCCGCATCGCTGCCGCCGAGAATCGTTATATCCGTAACCGCAATCATCGTAATCACCTTTCGGTCGGCATCCTGAAAATTCAATCCCAGCACGCTGCCCTCGAGCAGCGAGATTCGTCGGTGAAATCGAGAACCGGCTCCGTAAACACAACACCGGTAACGTTGTTTCGCAAGGATGCAAAGGTGACCGAATGGCCTTTGTTGACCATGATAAGTCGCTCCGTCGAATGCCTGTGATCGGTTGCGGTCAGGCCGGCCGTGGCGGAGATCGCCGCTGCCAGTCGCGCGGAGATCTGTTCCTGCGTATCCCCGTTGTGGACCGGAATGGCAATCGGATGAAACGCGCCTCCCTGTGGCTTGATTCTTACTTGGAGTTGGCCATCGGATGCAGCGGTCCCGGTAACGCTCAAAACGTTCTTCACCGCATCGACCGTCTCGGCAGTACCAAGCCGATAACGGATTGCCGTTTGCGCCCAATCCTCGGACATGCGAGCTACAATCGTCGCCGGAACACTGCTCACTCCGCGAAGCGTTACGAAGTGAACATCCGCCGTTCGAATGGCCTTCGGTCCGGTTTCCGCGGGTGGCCGCGCGACCTGTAAGGACGTGCTGATGCTCGGACCGCCCGAAATCATGGTGGCCGTGACGCTATCGGCCAATTTCACGAGAATGGTCTGGTTCCCGCTGATTTCATCGTCGTACGTGCTGCCGGCAGGTTTGGGTGTGGGCGGCCCATTCGAAACCAGGCGCAGATGCTTATCAATGCGATACACGGCCGGGCAGCCGAGTGCCGCGGCTTCTACCGTGTCGAATTCCTGGGAGTATACCGATGTACCGGACCGGTTCACGACTACCCTCACCCGTGGTCCCTGTCCCGGCAGCAGCCCTCCTATCTGCACGCGGAAGGTGTCGGGGTCCGGCGAAGGTCCGGGCGGACCCGTGAATGTAGCGGAAGCCGGCAGATTAACATCGGTGACAAACTTGCTAACCATATGACAGGCATCGTCTCCGGCAGACGGAAAAATCGCGTTGTTCTGGCGGATAAACTCAATAACCGGATTCGGCGGGCATGCGGTCGAAATTCCGGCCCGAGCCTGTGCAAGTCGGTGGATCGGAACCGGAATTCGGACGGTTGGATGGAGTGCAACCCGTTAGACACACGATCCGCCACCCTCTTTGACAGGCACTATATCATAAGTGATTCACCAGCCGGCTTGGGCCCATCCCCGGTTTCGCCTGCCGGTCGATGACGCGGGAGGCGCAAACGATCGGACCTTCGTCAAACAAGACCCTGCGCAGGTTCATTTACCAGAAGCGGGAGCGGCTGCCGGGTCACCCAACTTTTGAAAATCGTAGAAGTCATCCGGTATCTCGGGCTGAGCCGGACGCCGGTTGTCGTACCGCCTGGAATCGTGGCCATCACTCTTCCGGTCCGGTCCATCACGACGATTTCATTGGTCCCCTTGAAGGTCCGCCCGTCCCGGCTTAGTTGGATATTGACACGAATCTTCGTGATGGTCGCCAGAGCCCGGTTCGCGTCGAAAGCGAATACGAATACCGTTTCCAGGAATTTGCGGTCTCCCACCCGCAGCCAGATCCCGTGAGCCGAACTCTGGTTGCCATCCGAGCCCGAAGCAATGAGGGTGCCGTCCGCGCCAAACGTGCTGAGGTTGGGAATCGATGGTGCCGCCGTCGGCAGCTCGGGCGGACGCAGTTCGGCCATCCAGGTACCTTCCAGAGTCTGATTAACGGTAGGCACGGCCTTATCCGGCGTAATAATCGTATCCAGCAGACCCTGAGCCTCGAGGTTCGCCGCCCACACCATGAAGACGGCGGAAACGAGAAGAATGGAACGTTGCGTTTTGAAGAGGCCTCCTGGGCCTCGGCTGGAAAGATAACGTCGGGGCCGCAAGGTCTTCAATGGCGCGTAGATTGTTTCCTTGTGGCGAGTGGGTTCCCCATCAAGTTACTTGTTATGAACCACCTGACCTCTGAAGTCCCCGGCCTTCGGAAAGCAGTGCTATCATGCCAACCTGGATGGAACCGCCGTTGGAAGCTGGAAAGCCGCCCATCTGCTTCGGAATCTTCGAGGTAGATCTGGCGTCGGGCGAACTCCGTAAGCAGGGCGTAAGGATCAAGCTTCAGGAACAGCCCTTTCAGGCCCTGCTTGCATTCGTCGAGCACCCACGCGAGGTCCTGACCCGGGAAGAACTTCAGAGGCGGCTCTGGCCCGACAACACGGTCGTGGATTTCGAACGCGGCATCAATAAGGCAATCAATCGGCTGCGGGAGGCGCTCGGAGACGACGCTGATAATCCCCGGTTCATCGAGACCATACCTCATCGGGGCTACCGGTTCCTGGTGCCGGTGGAGACCGCCCCGGTCCTTCGCCCCTCTTCGCCGCCGCCACCCGAGACTCCACCCGGCCGGACCGCCGTCCCGCTCATACGGCGCCCCGGCTTCCTCGCCGTGGCCGGCGTCCTGCTCGCCGTGGCAATCATTGCACTCGCATACCGTACCCTCCCGTCGTCCTCGCCGCGAATTCAATCCATCGCGGTGCTGCCCCTCGAGAATCTTTCGGGTAACCCAGCCCAGGAATTCTTTTCCGATGGGCTGACGGACGAACTGATCGGCGAAGTCGCGCGGATCCGTTCCTTGCGAGTCATTTCGCGGACCTCCGTTATGCCTTACAAGGGCGGCGCCCGCAAATCGGTGCCGGCGATTGCGCGCGAACTCAACGTGGATGCGATCCTGGAAGGCACCGTAGTGCAGTCCGGACAGCGGGTACGCATCACGGCGCAGTTGATTCGGGCTCGTGACGAAGGGCATATTATGTCGGAAGAGTACGAGCGCGATCTGACCGATATCATCGCGTTGCAGGGCGATGTGGCCCGCGCCATCGCCGGACAGATAAAGATCCAGTTCACCGCTGTCGAGCAGCGCAGCCTTACTCGAACCCGCCGCGTGAATCCCGAAGCATACGAAGCTTACCTCCAGGGAAATTTCTGCCGCCCCTAATTCACGTCGAAATCGGCCGATCTCACCACCATCTTCTGCGCCGGGTTCGCACCCGTGACTTCCACCCGGTACGCGCCCGCCGTTAGCTTCGAAATCGGCAGCTTCAATCCCACCGGAACCACCGTGTTGCCCGGCCGCGCGTATCTCGTCACTTCCATCCCGCCGGAGTTCAGTTTCTCCTGGCCGGTCTTGCGATCCAACACACGCAGGGCGACCGCCAGCCGCACCTGGTTGTCCGCAGTCGCTTCCGCCAGCGATGGCTCGTACAATTCGAAATACAGCACCACCGGATCGGTCGCTTTGAAACGTCTCGCCCGCCGGGCTGATTTGAAGGCCGGAAGCCGTGCGCGGCGTCCTTCCTTCGAGCAGCATCGAGTCCATGCTCGCGTCCAGTTCGTTCACCTTCTTGTACTCCTTGCTAAGCGCGATGCCGCTGATGCTGAAGGTGTCGGGATCGTACGCGTCGATGTCGAGCGGGCTCTCCAGTTTGCCGAATGCCTCGCCGCTCGCATTGAATGCAATCTTCAGCGTGTACTTTCCGCTGCCGATATCGAACTGGTTTTCGTAGCGGAAGGGCTTTTTCTGAAAAGCCTCCATCTGCTTCTTCTCATCGAAATCCAGTTTCACAACGTCGCTGAACCTCGCCGCCACGTTGCTCTCGTTGCGGTAGGCGATGCCCAGAATGTTGATCTCGGCGTGATACTTGCCCTTGACTTTCTCAAACTTGAGCGTGGAAACCGGGATTTCCATGGCCACGTTCACCCGCGCCGTGTTGGGCGACGTGAAGAAATACGGGAGTTGCATTGGCTGCACCGGCAAGGTGCCGCCCTCCACCCCATTGATCCTGCTTTCCAGTTGCCGCTCGATGGGCTTACCGGCCAGAACGTCTTTGCTCTTTACGTTGCAGTAGCCAGTGCGGGCGCGCACGTTCGTCCCGCCGCGATCCACCTTCACCCGGATCGAATGGCAGCTTCCTTCCGGCGATTCAGGCGGCGCGTAGGCCAGCAGGTAATATTGGTTCTGCTCCTGATTGATTTTCTCGAGCCCGCCCAGCAGGTCGTTGGTGTTGGCGATGACGAACCCGCCCGTTCCGTCGGCCAGCATGAAGAGCACCTGCTGGTTGGTGCTGGCGCTCTCCTGGATGATGGGATGATCGTGCCGCGCCGCTCCATCAGCGGATCGCGCGGCGCCCGGTCCATGTTCCGGCGGTCGATGGAATCGTTGCCGCCCCCGCCGACCGTTCCCCTTCCGCCGGGGTTGTTGTTGCCGAAACCGCCCGGACCTCCCGGCATCGAACCGGAACCTATCGAATCTCCGGTCCGGCCGGACGTCGTGCCGCCGCCCATCCCGACACCGCGCGATCCCGCTGGGCTGCTTCCCGTTCCCGTGGTCGTGCCGCCTGCGGGCGGTGTCGACCCGGTCGAACTGCCGCTGTTGCTGCCCGTTCCCGCCGTTGTTGCGGCGCCAGCAGCGCCATGGCCCGAATGATCTTCCGCACCGGATCGGGCGGCAGCGCGATGCCGCTATCGCGCAATTCGCCCGGCAGCAACGCCCCGCGCGGGCCCTCAAACGGCAGCGCACCGCTCAAGCCCCGCACGTCCACCGGGTAAACCGCCACGTTCGCCATATTGCCGGAATCGTGCCGCCGTCACCTGCGACATCATCCACCTGACCGGAAAACGGCGCTGAGCAGCACCAGCGTTTTGCGCCGGAATCTCGGCGAGGTTCCGCGCCATGGTCCGCAGCGCCAGCACCATCGTCCGCGCGCCGTAGTTCGTTTCGCCGCCGAGCCGCACCGCGCCCCGTCCTGCGATTTCGGGCGCGGGCCCCGCGTTCATCACCGTGCTCTTGACCCCTGCCACCACCAGTTTCAGTTGCTCGATATCCTCGGTGAAGTTCTGCGCCACCTGCATCGCCCCGGTGAAGTTCACGATCCCCATCAGCCGGTTCGGGCCGGCATTCGCGTCGATGAATTTCACCGCCGCCTGGCGCGCCTGGATCTGGTCCCCCGCCGTCATCGACGCCACGTCGAAGAACAGCACCATGTATTTTTTCTGCTGCTGAACCGCGGGGAGCGCCGCGTCCGCTTCGAACGAAAAAGTGCGGATCGGCTGCTCCTTGTTGTCTTCCCAAACCTTGAAGTTCTTCTGCTCCAGGCCGCGGATATAGTTGCCCTTCTTATCGGTGACGATCACGTCCACCGGTACCAGCCGCGTCTCGGTCCTGATCAAACCGGCGCGGACGGCGCCCGTGGTCTTGGCTCTTCGCGGGCTGCTCCTGCGCCAGGACTGGGGCCGCGAGAAACAAACCCGTGCAGAGTAGAATCGTGTGGAACCTGTATACCGCAACCTCCTTCAGGGAATCTCCAGGGCGCCGTTCTGCGCCGTCATCAGTTGCCCTTCGGCATCCCTCACCACCAGCCGCACCAGGTAGACGCCCGGTTTCACGTCGAACGCGCTGCGCACCGTGATTCCCGACTCCCGCCCGGTTCGCCAGCGTCTCGTCGCGACAGCCGCATTTCCAGCGTCTTCTCTATTGCCGGTGACATAGTTGCCGTTGCGGTCGAACACCGCCGATAGATCACCAGGGTGTTGTAGTTGCGCCCCTCCGCCTTGCGAAAGTGGCAGGTTCCTGAGATCCACGTGTGCCAGCATGCGTCACCCGCGCCATTCATCGTCCCTCGGCTTGAAAAACTGGCTTCTCAGTTCGATCCATTTCTCCGCATCTCTTCGCGCGAGAACACGGCCTCCTCGATTTCCCGCCAGGCGCTCTCCGCCGCGTCGTCCAGTTGCTTGGGCGCGTAGTAACCCTTGGCGCGCCTTCGCGGCTGAGCCCCGCCGGCCCTCAGCGAAACCTTTAAAGCGTGAAAGCTGCCATCGAGCTTCAGGTTCTGCGGCGAAAAGCCCAGCAGGTACACGTATTCCGGCATCGGAAGCGAGTTTCTGAAATCCGCCTTCGATGTCGTTCTTGTTCTGCCAAAAGATCCCGCCCGTGCCCGCGGCCATCTCCGTCCAGATGCGGCTTGACTCGGAGGCAATTTCCCGGTCGTAAATATTGCTTTTCGTTCATCACCGAATTCGACCGGCCCGCGCCGGCTCGCATCCATCACCGGGTCGGTCCACAGCCCGCGCGCATCGAGCGAGTTGATCACCACGCTCGCGCGAATGGCCCGGTCCATGATGTCGGTCTTTTCGGCCTGCTGTTCCGGCGCCAGAAATCCCGGCGACGTTAGAATAATGATCCGCTGTCCCGGCGCCGCCGCCATGCGCCGCACCGCATCCCGCAAAGTGTACAGCGTAACCCGCGTTTCGTGGGTCGCCAGCGAGGTAACCTGCGATGCCGCCGAACGAGCCATCCTCTCCGCCACCGTCCAGTCGCGCGTGGGGTCGAGGCTCGCGCAGACCAGCGTCTCCTCGATCGCCACCCGCAGCGCTTCCGCATCCTCTCGTACGATGCGGTCCGCCTGGTAGAACCCCAGCTCCGGACACTCGCTTCCCACCCTCACGTTCATCGGCCGCGGCATCAGGCGGCTCAACGTATTCTCGAGTTCGTCGCGGTCGTCGGTAAATTCGACGTTCACCTGGCCTGAGGTGGTGAAGATGGCGGCCCGGTCGGTACGCCCCAGCGATGCCATCTGCTTCGCGGCTGCTTCCCGTGCCCGTGCCAGGTCGCCAAACGGCAGGTGAATGTCGTCGAACAGATAAGCGATGTAACGCTCCGGCGCTACGGGTTCGCCGGGTTCCACGGCCTTGTTGCCGGGCTTGGGGCTCCGCCTTTTCGCCCCGCCGCGCTCCCGCGCTTTCCATCGAAAAGCGGGTGATCGCCTGCGGCTTGCCGCGATCGAAAAGCTGGAAATCCTCCTGCCGCAGCGTGCCCACGGCGTTTCCCTGCTTGTCCCGTACCACCACCGGGACCATCACCAGGTTCACCCGCGACCGGAAGGTGGCCTGCTCCTCTTTCGTGGACATCTCCGGGCCTGCCTGCGGAACCGGCGGGTTCCCGGCGGACGGAGGCAACTGCGCCTGCGCCGATCCGTAGCCGAAAGAAGGAGCGCGAGGCAGAACCGGCTGCTCATTGGCTGCGGCGCGCGTAAGTCGCACTTACCAGTTGCGTTTCCAGCCCCGCCACCATTGCGTATTCTCGAGGTTCAGGGCGTTCCAGCACAGGTCGATCTGCGCCGGATCCTGCCGCAGCACGGCCTCCCGCGACACCCCCGCCGGGAGCGTCACCAGCGACGCGAAGCGGTCGAACACGCGTCCCCGCGCCGCTTCCTCCACCCGCGTCAGAAGGTGCCACAAGGTCAGCCCGTCGCGTTCGCGCGCCGCGTTCAGGATCGGGTCGAGCGCCCGCGCGTCGCCGGCTTCGAAACGCCCTAGCGCCGCCTTCAACGTCTCCGGTGCGTCTTCATAGTACGGCACGCCGGGCCCGCCCGCTTTGCGCGTGGCGCAGGCCGCGCCCTCCGGGATGAACGCTTCGTGGCTGCCCGACTGAAACGCCACCCACCCCATGGCGACTTCCAGCAGTCCGTTGCCCGCGTTATCCACCGTCAGCGTATACTCGCAGCCCATGTCCACCGCCCGCGACGAGGGCGTATCCACCGTGAACTGCCGCGGAGGCGCCCAGATGAAAGCGTGCAGCTTGCCGCGCTGCAAGGCCACCTGACGCAGGCTGGCCGCGCGCAGCTCCGATTCCGGGAACAGGTCGATACGGCCCAGCTCGCCGGCTTCGAGCGTGATCTCCGCCTCCTTCCCCGTGCGCACCACCTGGCCCGCGCGCACCGGCATGTCGAGCGCCGCGTTGCGGCCGCCCAGGCGCGCCGCGCCCGCCACGCTCGAAACTTCCCAACCCGTCGCCGGCGCGGACGGCTGCCGCACCTGCCACACCGCCACTGCCGCCAACACGGCTGCGGCCGCGGCCGCCGCGCTCCACCACATCCGCGGCCTCGGAGGCCGGCTGCGCAACAACTCGGGCCTGTGCCGGTACCGCAGCGGCGCGAGCCGCTTTTCCAGCTCCTCGATTTCCCGATCGGGCGGGCCGGAACGGTCCCACAGGTAATCTTCGCTCATTTGCTTTCCATGCCTCCCACCAACTCGCGGAGCATCTTCATCCCGCGGCAGAGATTCACCCGCACCGACTCCGGCGTGAGCCCGGTGCGCGCGGCGATCTCGGGTCCCGTCATGCCCTCCACCAGGCGCATGACCAGGGTCTCGCGATATGCCTCCGGCAGCTTGCGGATCAGCTCCAGCACCAGAAAGGCGTCTTCCCTCGCCTCCACGCCCGCTTCCCTGCCCTCGACTTCCTCGAGGCCCGCATGGTGGCGGGCCTCGCGAAAGTAATCGATGGCGCGGTTGCGCGCGATGGCGCCCAGCCACCCCTTGAACGCCGCCGCCGAGCGCAGCCCGCGAAGCTGTTTCATCGCCGACATGAATACGTCCTGCACCATGTCTTCGGCCTCGCCCGGCGGCACGCGCGCCAGCAGGATGCCGTGCACCATCCGCGCATACCGCAGGTACAGCTCCCCGAAGGCTCCGCGATCCCCCGCGGCGGCGCGTTCGATCAGGCGGTCGTCCTCGATAACCTCGGCTTGCACCAGCATCATGATATGCGAACCGCGCCCTACTTCAGCATCGCCTCGATTGCCTGCGGCGGAAACGCCTTCATGTCGGACTTCGCGTGATACCGGTCGGGTCCTTGCGGTCCGGCAGGAACCAGCGTGTGTGTAGACGCGTCCCCGTCCTTGCCCTCGAGCTGGATCACCCACTTGCCCTGCTTCGGCCATTGCTGCGTCAGCGCGAAAGCTCCGGGCTCCGAAAGCCGGACCACGTTCAACGGGATCGTCTGCTTCTTTCCGTCCACCATGCCGATGGCGCGCGCCGTGACCTGCGCCGCCGCCGGATCGTGGCAGCCCGCCGCTTTGAACACCAGCACCGCGTTCGCTTTCTGCGCCTCGGTGTTCGCTTCCGGGTTGCCCACGATCAGGTAAAAGCCGCCCGCCAGCAACTGGCCCGCCATCGCCAGTGAGGCCACCGCCAGAATTCCGTTTCTCCCAGTGAATCGCATCGTTTCGCCCCTCCTCGGGCATTTACGCCAGGAAGACGCGCTACGATGCCGCGGCGTTAACCGCACGTCGTCAGAACAGCCGCGCCGCGAAGTCAGCCAGGCTGCGCCGCCATGTCTGCCACTCGTGCGCGGTGCCGGGCGATTCGAAGAACACGCTCTTGATCCCAGCCTGGTCGAGACCCGCTTTCGTCGCCTTGGCCCCCTGGTACATCGCCTGCTCCGCCGTGCCCGCGCCGATCCACAGCAGCTTCACCCGCTTGTTGTACGCCGCCGCATCGGCGAACACGCCGTTGTACGCCGTCTTCGCGTCGAAGTTCCGCATCGGTGCGCTGAACGCGCCGATCCACGCGAACTTGTCCAGGTGCTTCGCCGTGATCTGGAGCGTCTGCCCGCCGCCCATCGAAAGCCCCGCCATCGCCCGCGACTCCCTGCCCGTCTGCGTGCGGTACGCTCCGTCCACCATCGGAATCAGGTCGTTCACCAGCACGTCTTCGAAGGCATTCCCCGCCTGCCCCGGCTTGGTGGCGTATCCGGTTTCCATCACCACCAGCATCGGCTTGGCCTTCCCCGCCGCCACCAGGTTGTCGAGAATCAGGTTCGCGCGCCCCTGCCGGCTCCATCCCGTGCCGTTCTCTCCCGACCCGTGTTGCAGGTACAGCACCGGATACCGCGTCGACCCGCGGTCGTATCCCGGAGGCGTGTAGACATGAGCCTGCCGCCACTGTCCCGTCACTTTCGAGAAATATGGACGCACGCGAACCTCGCCGTGGGGCACGTCCTTGAACTCGTAAAAATCCGCGCCCTTTTCTGGAATCTCGATGCCGCTGGTGGGCTTCGCCCATCCGAAATAGGTCTCGCTCGCTGGATCGTTCGCAGGGAAACCGTCCACTACAAACCAGTAATAGTGGAAGCCTGGCACCGCCGGAGGAATGGTCACGGTCCACACGCCCTTCTCGTCCTTGACCATATCGAAAGGACCTTTGCCCAGCCCGTTGTCCGTTCCGCCTGGCTGCACCTGCACCTTCTGCGCGTTTGGCGCGCTCACGCGAAACGTCACGCGCAAATCGGAGTGCACCCGCGGGTACTGCGCGTTCAGCACGTTCGACGACGCCGGCACGCCCTCGTCGGGAGCCTGCGCCAGGCACAGTCCGGCAACCGTAATCGTAATAGCCAGAATTCGGATCATCTCGCTGCTCCTTTACTTTCCACCACCCTGCGCGCCCCAGTCGCACAGGCTTTCGACATATGCCGCCGAACCGTCGCGCAGCCAGCCGTCCAGTTGCGCCGGTTCCTTGAGTTGCTGCCCGCGCCGCCGCGGCACCAGCACGAAACGCGTGCCGAAATCCGGAAGCGCCGTCATGTCACCCCATAGTTTCTCGAATTGCGCCACCGGAAACACGTCCTCCTGCCCCTTGCCCCACCGCTTCTTCACGTCTTTGAGCGTCACGTAGGTGGGCATGCGGCCGGCCACGCGCCGCACCGCCTCCGCCACCCGCGCCTCATCGCCCAGCTCGTCTTTCGAAAGCTCGAACGCCCGCAGCAGCCGGTCGATATCGATCCAGTAGGTGGCGCTGTTGTAATAGCTCAGCCGCGATTCGATCTCCTCGTTCGGCAGCGCCATTCCTTCCACCAGCCGCAGCCGCCCGTCCACCGCGGCGAGCCCTCCGCCCCGATCCTCCACCTGTCGCCGGATCACCTCCGCCGTCATCGCCGCGCCCGATTCGATGTGCAGCCCCAGCAGCGCCGGATCGGCATCCACTCCCGTCGTGTCGATGTTGTGCACCAGCAGGTGTCGCAGCTTCGGCCGCTCCTCGAGCAGCGCCTGCAGCGTGCCGTTCCGCAACAGGTTCGGCACCTCGTACCAGTGCCCCACCGGATGCAGGCACTGCATCGGCAGGTTGTCCGTGTAATCGCTGCCCTCGCCCGCCTGCTTCGCCCACGCGATCAGCGTCTGGTGCAGGCCCTCCCGCACCTTCTGCGCCTGCTCGTCCAGCACCTGCTGCGCCGTCTCCATCCACGCAAAGCGCAGGTCGCGCGCCATCGGCACCAGCCGCAGGCCGATCGTCCTGCCCGCCGAGAGCAGCAGCCTGCCCGGGTAGCCGTAGTTGTCTTCGGCTTGTAAGTACTGCGCGATCGCTTCGTGCGTCAGATAGCTCGTGGTGAGAATGTGAGGCGGCAGTTCCCCGGCCATCTGTCCGGTGCGCCGGCTCTTCGCCAGGTGCAGTTCGATGAAGCTGCGATGCCTCCCGCCGAGCCGGCAAAACGGATTCAGCGCCTTCACCACGCCCGCCCCGTGCGTCCACCGGCTGCCCACTCCGCCCGCCAGCGACACGATCGCCACCGCTCCGGACTCGAGCGCCTCCAGCCCCGTCGCGCGATACTTCGCCGGCAGTTCTTCAGTCGCGTCCACCACCTCGCCGGCCGCCGGATCTTCGATGCGGCTCGTGTTCGCCAGCCGGTTCTGCGCCAGGCCGATCAGCCCTGCGCGCAGGTCGGACTGAATCTGCTCGTGCTGCGCCCGGTCGAACCCGTGAGCCTCCAGCAGGCTCCCCAGATTCCCGGCGCGCCCCTCCTGCTTTTGCGCGGCGCGCGGCAGCATGTGGTCGAAAAGGTCCTGCACCGACCCGCTGAATTCCGGCCGCGCCCGGCAGGCCGCGCTGAAACGGTCGAGTTCGGCCCGCGCCAGCGGCGACAGCAGTCGCGATTCGGCCCGCAGCAGCGCGGGCAGCGTCAGGCTGTAATACTCGGCCGGCATCATCGCGTCTTCCCCGCGCAGCAGGCACGCCCAGGTGCCCCGTTCGTTAATCGCGAAGTCGTACACCACCGGCTCCATCGCAAACGGCACCGCATGTTCCAACCGCCGCTTGGTGTCCCGCATGATCTCCTGCAGCCGGTCCTGCGCCTCCGCCTTCCGTTCCGGCGCGAAGATGAACCCCATGCCGCCGCCGGACATTCCGCCAAGCATCCAGAATCCCCGGAAATCGGCGCCCATCGCCTCCCGTGCCTGCCGGATCAGCAGTTCCGTGTAGAGGTTGCCCGCCCACGGAATGATCGTTTGGATCGGCCCTTCGAAATTCCGCTCCGTGGCCGCCCCGATGCCCCGCACGTCGCCGGCCCGCAGCTTCGCCGAGATATCGTCCAGCGTGCGCATCGCCTGCATCCGGCCTTCCCACTCGGCTTCCGCGCGCAGCAGGTATTTCTCCGTCACCATTTCCAGAATCGGGCCCACATCCTGCGCCATGCCTCCGTGCACCAGCACCAGGCTCGCCTGCAATTCCTCCCGCGTCGCTTCGCTCACTTCCTCCGCGCCGAAAATCTTGTGCCGCGGCAGCAGCCGGCCCCGGCTGATCCCGAACTCCGGATCGCCTTCCTGCGCCGCCACACCATAGATCAACTTGATCCCCGGCCACACTCCGCCCGAATCCTGCCAGCCGCCACCCGACCCGGCCAGCCATTCGCCCAGAATTGCCCGCGCCGCCACCAGCCGCCGGTCGTCTTCGTCGAGTTCGCCCGTCAGCCTCTGCGTCTGCCCGGTAGCCCGCATCGCCGCCGAGATCAGGCAGCTTAGTAAACTCGTCGAAACCGCCAGCCGCGATCCCTTCGGAATGTCGTTGACCTTGCTCACCACCTCGATGCCGTACCCCGGCGTGCCGGTCAGCACACCCAGCAGTTCGGCCAGTGGCTGCGTCGACCCCTCCATCCCCGCCGGCACGATCCCCGAAGCAATCAGCGCCGCCTTCAGCAGCCCAAGGTAGTCGCGCGCAAAGTCGAACACCTCCGCGATACTGCCGATCTCCACGCTCGCTTTCAGGTCCACGCTCGCCAGCCGGATCACCGGCCGGTCGATCACCCGGAAGTACGCCTCCACCGGCGGCTTCGCAACGCCGGAGCCCGCGCCCCGCACCGCCAGGTCGATCGAAACGTTCAGGACCCGCGCCCCTTCCGGAAAATCCATGCCCAGAAAAAAGATGTCGCTCCAGCCGCTGTGCGTCAGGTCCATCCGCACCGGCGTCGCTTCCCTCAGAATCGGGAACGAAGGCGGATCCCCCCCGCGCTCTACAAGTTCCTTCCGCAGCCGCAGCGCGTAGTCGGCCGGATGGCCGGTGCGGAACATCCACTGGTTCCCCCGCACCGAACGCACGCTTCGCCGCACCTGGTCTGCCAGCGTCTGAAACCCCAGCGCGCGGTAGCCCGCCGCCAGGCCGCTCGAGAGGCCGGCGCCCGGCCCCTCCGCCGCCTGCGCCGCCAGCAGAATGTCCAGCGCTTCCTCAAACCGGCGCTTCAGCAGGTTCGTGTACGCCGGATAAGGGACCAGTCCCCGGCCCGCCGCTCCCCGCCGCATCGGAATGTGGAAGCGGTGAATGGCGTACAGAAAAAACAGCGCGCGAACCCGCTCGTGCAGGTTGTCGCTCGAGCGCCGCAGCGCGTCCAGCGCCACACACTCATCGAGCAGGCGCTCCAGGCTGGCGCCGCGGCACACCGAATCGAGCGGCCGGTTCCGGACCGCCGGATCCGTCGCCCGGATAATCGCCTCGAGCTCGCTCACTCCGCGCTCCCACCCGCCGCCGTCCGCTGCACCGCCAGAAGCTCCACCAGTTGCGCCAGCACTTCCGCCCGGTCTCTACCCTGCAGCGCCAGCGCCAGTTGCGCCGTCAGGAGGCCGTACTTGATTCCGATATCGTATCGCCGGTTGGGATCTTCGACCGCCAGGTATTGCTCGTTCCGCGCCAGAATGGCGAGCGCCGGCGAAAGTCCCAGCCGCTCTCCGGGATGCCGTTCCATCTCTGCTGCCAGAATCTCCATCAGCGCGGGAGTGAACACGTGCATGCCGAAGAAGCAGAGATAATACCCGGCCCGCAGCCCCGGCACCACCAGTTTCTGCTCCGCCTCTGTCGGCGTCGGCTTCTCCCTCACGATTTCCACACGGTACAACCCCTGCCGCCCGGGCAGCCGCCGCCCAGCCACCGCACCGAACTGCGGCAGCAGGCTCTCCCGCGTCACCTGCACCGCCGAGACCGGCGAGTCCTCCGCCCGTGCCAGCTCTGTCAGCCGCAGCGCGGAAGGTCCGCCCCCCGTGTTCACGTAGATGTGGTCGCCCACCAGGTGCAGGAAAGCTTCCCCGCCCGTGAATTCACGCGCGCAGAGCAGCGCGTGGCCATACCCACGAGGTTCCGGCTGCGCCAGAAATCGCACCCGCCCCAGGTGCCGCCCCGCCGCCAGCGCGTACCGCGATTCATCCCCCGGCTGCACCACCACGCAGACTTCTTCGAGATTCGCGGCCAGTGCCTGCTCGATCAGAATTGTCAGTACCGACTTCTCTTCCCCGTCCGCGTCCACCAGGGTTTGCAGCGGCAGCGCCCGCTGCCCTGCCGCCGTGATTACCGCCCTCTTGATTTTCAAGCCGTACTCCTCATTTGCATTCTCGCCGGAAAAAAACGATGGAGCCGTGCCGCACCGCGATGCCCTTCCGCCGTCAGCCTTCCCTTACTCGACCTTTTCCAGCAGCAAAGTGATGGTGCCGATCGTGAATTGCATGCGCACGCGGATCTGCACCGGCAGCCGGCGGCGGTCGTCGGTGAGCCACACGAACAGGCGCGCGGGACGCTTATACAGCACGTTGTTAAACAGGAACACCTCGTACCGGATCGTCTTGAAAGCCCCCGCCGGCGTTTTGACGTCCTCGCGGCCCTGTGCTTCCACCTTCGCCATCACGCTCTTCTTACCGTCGCTGATCGCAATTTCCTTGCTTTGCGACAGCTCCGGCGGCGCGTTGCGCAGCACGTACAGGCCCCCCGTCACATCGTGTGTGCAGGCCGGAATATCGGTCTCCTTCGAAAGCAGCACCGAGTTCTTGACGCGGTCGGTTTCCCGGTAGAAGGCCTTCTTCTCCTCCGCGTCGAAGGTGATCCTGGTTTCCCGCTGCCGGCTTCCCTCGTGCGACTTCAGGAGCGAAGACTCCGCGCATAAGGCCTGGTTCAGCATCGCCGAATAGTCGTCTTCCACCCGGTACAGCTTGGAAACCAGCCCCGTCGATTCCATGTGCAGGTTCACCTGGTAGCCGCTCTTCGGATCTGGCAGCGGATTCCATTGCAGGGTGGCTTTGCCGGCCGTAATGAGCCGCCACTCGATGGTGTAGCTCAGGGTTTCCTTGGACAGCGGAAGGGCTGTATTTTGCGCCGCCGCGGGCAGACACAGAACGAGCACCAGCGGCAACAGCTTCGTTGGCTTCAAACCGCCAGTGTCGCAAAGCGTTGCTGGAAGCGCAAATGGAACTCCGCGGCTCGTAGGCGCGTAGTCCCATAGGATAATTATGACAATGGCGACTGGCGCTTTCTTCCGACGTCCGGCAGTGATGCTGGTTTTGGCCCTTGCATCGGTGGGCGCTGTCGTGACATTGATGGGCCGGCTCGCCACGGGCCCGCAACTCGAACAGAAACGCGTGGCCCTGTCGTCGGAAGCTGGGGCAAAGGCGTACCCGGCCTTCTCGCCCGACGGCCAGCGCCTCGCCTACAGCGCCCGTGGCTCCTCCAAGGTGGATCCCTACCACATCTACGTGCGCACCGTCGCGCCCGACAGCCCGCGCGCGGTCACCAGCGGGACCGGTAACGACATCGGGCCGGTCTGGTCTCCCGATGGCAAAACCCTCGCGTTCCTTCGCCTCGAGAACGGGCGCGCCCAATATCGCGTTGTGCCCGCCGAGGGCGGCGACGAGCGCATGGTGGCCGAGTTTCCCGCCGCCGTTAATGAGGCGCAGCCCGCTCCCGCTGTCGCGTGGACGAAGGACGGCAAGTCGCTGGTGGTGGTAATGGGCTCCGAGAAAGAGGCCCCCTCCCTCGGCGTGGTGCCGCTCTCCGGCGGCGCCGCGACTCCGCTGACCAAGCCCGCCGAAGGCGTCGAGGGCGACACCACGCCTGTGGTTTCCCCCGACGGCTCCACCGTCGCCTTCGTCCGCGCCGCCAGCGGCGGCGGAGCCGATATCTTCACCTGCGACCTGCGCGGCGGCAACCTGCAACGCGTCTCCTACGACGATAAAACCATTCGCGGCCTCGCCTGGACTCCCGACGGCGACGAACTCGTCTACTCCACCAACCGCTTCGGCGGCGCCTGGAAGCTGTACCGCATCCCGGTAGCCGGTGGCGGTCCCCGCGAGCTGATGATCGCCGGCCGCCAGGCGCAGTTCCCCGCCGTCGCCCCCAGCGGCAATCACCTCGCCTATTCCGATTCCCCCGTGGTTTCCGCGGTCTGGCGCGGCACCATCACCCAGGGAGCCCTCACCGATGAGCGCGCCGTGCTGCGTTCCTCCGGCCGCGAGTCCTCGCCCGCCTACTCGCCCGACGGCAATCGCATCGCCGACATTTCCGATCAGTCCGGCTCGGAAGAGATCTGGATCGCCGGCGCCGATGGCGGCAACCGCCTCCGGCTCACGCATTCCGACGAGCAACGGCCGGCCCGCCCCAGTTGGTCGCCGGATAGCAAGACCATCGTTTTCTCGGCCAGTGGTGAGCGCGGCAGCGAGATCTTCACCATCCCGGCCGAACCCGGCGCCAAGCCCTCCCGCGTCACCGCCAACGGCAGCAACCCGAGCTTTTCGAGCGACGGGAAACACATCTACTACCAGTCCCGCGGGCAGATCTGGAAGGTGGCCGCCAACGGCGCCAACCCCGAGCCGCTGGTCACGCGGCCCGGCGCCGGAACGCCCGTCGAATCGCCCGACGGCAAGTACGTCTACTTCCGCTTCCGCCGTTCCATCTGGAGAGTGCCGGCGGCCGGCGGCGAGCCGGAAGAAACCATCATCCCCGACCACGATCTCTTCTGGGGCGTTCCCGTCGTGACGCGCAAAGGCGTCTACTACCCGGAATGGGAGCGCAGCACGCGCAGTTCGGTGGTTTCGTTCTACGATTTCGCCGCCAAAAAGAGCGCCCTGGCCTTCCGCATGAAAGGCCAGGAGAACGGCTTCGGCGATTCCTTCTCCGTTTCGCCCGACGGCAAATACGTGCTCTTCCCCAAGGTGGACCAGAGCGAAACCAACCTCATGCTGGTCGAAAATTTCAAGTAGGCGCCGCGCTCAAAAACCGGAAGCCTTAATCCAGAAGCTTTCCTTCCACTGTCCGCCCGGCGGCACGCTTTGCAGTTCCTTGTACGCTCCGGATTTGGCCAGATTGAAGGCATTGGTGATTCCCGCCATCGGCTCGAAGCAGATGAACTCACGCCCCGGCGGAGCGTACACCACCGCTACCGGAAACTTCGGTCCGTAGATGACCGAGATCCGCTGCTTCGCGCCCTCCACCCAAAACACCGCCCGTCCGTCGGCGCCCCGCACCAGATTGCTGAACACATCGTCGAGCTGGACCCCTTGCAGCGGCAGCGGGTCCGCGAACGGAATCGGCTTGTCGCTCGCCGGTCGGAATCAGCGTGGAGTCGAGGATCATCTGGTCGCGCGCGGCAAGGTGCACCTTCCAGCGGTCGCGCGGCGCGTCGTCCAGGTGAAAATACGGATGGAAGCCGATGCCCACCGGCATCGGGTCCGTCGAATGATTGTCGATCGTCGTCTCCACTTCCAGCTCGCCGTTCGCCAGCCGGTACGTCATCGTCAGCGTGTGGGCAAACGGAAACTGCGCCATCAGCTCCGGATGTTTCCAGAATTCCAGCCGGCTCGTAGCCCAGGCCGAGCGGTTGTCCGCCTGCGCCGCGGTCAGCACCCAGTATTTTGAAAAGCTGAGCAGGCCGTGAATCGGCTTCTTGTTGCCGTCCCGCCGGATGTTGCCCAGTTCCAGGTTGAGATTGTACTTCTTGCCGTTGGCCCAAAACGCATCGCCGTCCAGCCGGTTGGCCCAGGGCGCCAGAAACGGAACCCCCGCCAGGCTCGGACGCTGCGCAAACTCCGCCAGGCTGCGGGATGGGAAGTACAGGATGTTCTTTCCCGCCACTTTCATTTCATAGGCGATGTTGCCGGCCGACGGCGCAATCGACACCTCCACCTTGCGCACGGCATCGGACAGTTGGACGACCTCGATGCCATCCACCGTTGACTTCACAACCGAGTAGTTCGCCGCTTCCATCATGAGGGGCAGGACCAGGAGTAAGACTGCCGGTTTCATCAGCATCATTGTACCTGTTGCGCCCGCGCCGGTTCGCTCATCAGGTCCGAAATCGCCTCCCGAACGGCCGCGCGCTGCGTATCGTTCACCACGATATAGGAATGCTTCCCGCCCGCGGACTCGGCAAACGTCGTTACCCCTTTATCGTCCACGTGAATCGCCCCCGGCGGAGAGAGGCTGAAATAAGCGGCGTACGGACGTACCGCGTACAACACCGCCGACGGGTCCCACAGCGGCTCGTCGTACGGCATGGCCCGATAGGCTTTGTAGGCATCCACCAGCGGATGCGGCCCGCGAAAATCGGTAGCAAGCCGGCCTACGTTGTAGTTGATCGTGGCGCCGATTTCCCAGCCGCTCGTCACCACCGTCCCCGGCCACGACGCAGCCAGTTTCTGCGCCGCCGGAACGTCGATCTTGACGTTGTATTCCGCCGGTCCGCTCGGAAAACGGCCCGCCATCAACACCAGTTGCGCCACCTTGCGCGCGGCCAGGTCCCGTCCGGAAAGCGGGCTGGCGTCGTCCGGTCCCGAATCGAGCAGTTGCGCCAGGTTCGTGCTGAAGCCCACCTGCACGATCGTCACCGACCCGTCCGCTTCCTTCGCCAACACCCGGCGGAGCAGCGTAACCGCGTCCGGAAGCGCGGCCGCATCCCCGATCCGCCGCGGGTACAGCGGCGTATTGTCGGGCTTGCGCATCCCCGAGACCGCCTTCGTGTAGTTGCCGTCCTCCGGAGTTTTTCCGTTCCGCACCACGCCTATCGGAATATCCGGCCGCCCGTAGTATTGGTTGAACAGCGAAACGAACGGCGCGCCGTAAGGGTCGGCCTTGCTCAGCGTCACCGCCAGCAGCCGCGATTCGCCGCGCGATTCGAGCGCGTGCAGCACCGCCAGCGCAATCGCGTCGTCCACGTCGTTCCCCATATCCGTGTCGAAGATGATGCGCGCCGGACCCGCCGCCAATGCCGTGGAGACGAGGATCAGGCCCAGAATGCCCTTTTTCACCATGACTCGAAGTGTAATACTTCGGAGCACGACGTTGCGAACAGGGTTCGCTTGGGTGCGCTGCTTCAGCTTTTATCGTTCGTCGCCAGTTGCGTTTCGAGACAGTTTGCCTCTCCGGTATACGCTACGCCGTCAGAACGAAGCCGCCCGCGCGGCGGACGCTACGCGTGGTTAAAAGTAGTGGCAACCGTGTGATAGTGGCAACGGTGTGACGGCGGCGGTATTTTGTGGGTCACAAGGAGGTCCCTGTGACCCAACTTCGCAAGCAGATGCTGGAAGAACTCCAGCGTCGTAATTACTCTCAGACTACCGTGAACAGCTACCTGAGGATTGTGGCGGCGTTCGCAAAACATTTCGGCCGTTCTCCGGATCAGCTTGGGCCTGAACAGATCCGCACCTATCAGGTGTACTTGCTCAACGAAAGGAAGCTTGGTGTCCGCACCGTCGGCCATTGTACGGCAGCCTTGCGATTCTTCTTCTGCAAGACGCTGAAGCGGGCATACCCGATTGAAGAGGTACCGTATCCCAAGGCGCCGCGACGCCTACCGATAATCCTCACACGGGAAGAAGTGATTCGACTGATCGACTCGGCCAGCAATCTGTTCCATCGCGCCATGCTGATCACGCTTTACTCGACTGGCATGCGCAGGGCTGAACTGTGTCACCTCAAGGTGGAGGATATCGATAGTACGCGCATGCTGATCCATATCCGCCAAGGCAAAGGCGGCAAGGACCGCGACGTGCCATTAAGCCCAAAGGCGCTCGAGACCCTGCGTGAATACTGGCGTTGGATGAAGCCCAAGACCTACCTGTTCCCCGGCACCGTCAACGGTTCCCGTGCCGACAAACCGATCACGCCCAAAGTCCTTTGGGAAGCCTGCCGGGAAGCCGCGCAGCGAGCAGGCATCACCAAAGCCGTGCGTCCGCACCTGCTTCGTCACAGTTTCGCCACCCATCATCTGGAAGGGGGCGCCGATCTGCCCACCGTGCAGGCACTGCTCGGGCACGCCGACCTCAAGCCCACCTCCATTTACCTGCATCTCTCCGAGCGCCATCTCCGGGCGGCCGGCACCCCGCTCGATAACGCCGAACTGTCGAGCCCGGACCAGGTGAAACGGTCGCGGAGGCTCCACAAGAGATGAAACGGCCACCTTTCGAGGTGGCCGATATCATCCGCGCGCATGGTGACAGCTTCGTCGAGAAGAGCCGGTCCTGGTTGACCTGGCTGCATATCCGCGTACTGTTCGCCATCGAGCATTGCCGCACTGCTACGCTCGGCGGTCATCTGGACCGCTGCCGCCAATGCGGCCATGAGGCCATCTCCTTCAACTCCTGCCGCTCCAGGCACTGTCCCAAGTGCCAAACCAACGCTCGCGACAAGTGGCTCGCCGGGCGCAGTCAGGAACTGCTGCCGGTCAACTACGTCCACGTCGTTTTTACGATTCCCCACGAGTTATCGTGGCTGGCCCTGCAAAACAAGAAAATCATCTACGATCTCCTGTTCCGCGCCAGTGCCGCAACCCTGTTGGAAATTGCCGCCAATCCGAAGCATCTTGGTGCGGAGATCGGGTTTCTCAGTGTGCTTCACACCTGGGGACAGAATCTCCAGCATCACCCGCATATCCACTGCGTGATTCCCTCCGGCGGTCTCTCGGCCGATCACCAACGCTGGGTACACCCACGCTATCCATTCTTCCTGCCGGTAAAAGTCCTGAGCCGCGTCTTTCGGGGCAAGTTCGTCGCCGGGCTCAAGCAAGCTTTCGGTGACGGCAAACTGCTGTTCCCCGGAAGTCTCAAGGGACTCGGCGAACAGAAAGCTTTCCATGCTTTTCTGCGTCCGCTGTTCCGTCAGGATTGGGTGGTCTACGCCAAGCGACCCTTCGGGGGGCCCGAACATGTCCTCCACTACCTGGCGCGGTACACGCATCGCGTCGCCATCTCTAATCACCGGATCGTGAACTTTGCCGACGGCAAGGTCACCTTCCGCTGGAAAGACTATGCCCACAAGGGCAAGCAACGCTTGATGACCGTAACCGCCGAGGAATTTTTGCGGCGGTTCCTGCTCCACACCTTGCCTCGCGGCTTTGTGCGCATCCGTTTCTGCGGCTTCCTGGCGAACCGGCGCCGCCGAGAACTCTTGCCACTCTGCCGGCAGTTACTGCAAGCCGACCCCTTGATCGGCTCGACAACGCCGGCCCCCTCCGAACCTAAGACTTCTGGCAATTGGATTTGCCCGCGTTGTGGAGGGACGATGGCCATCATCGAAACGCTGACTCCCAAACAGATTCGCCGGAGATCTGCTGAGCGGGAGAGCGTCGCTGACACATCATAGCCGCCATCCATCCACGAGCTACAGGCTTGCTCCGGCACGCACAGGAGGCGTGTATCCAGACCCCTTAAAAAAGCCCAGATGCTATGCGCAAATCTACCTTCAGCAAGCCCCGACCAATCTCTCTGACGCAGCCACCGCTGTCGCCGAGCCCAACCCGCACCCTCTCCGCCAACATCTCTGGCTACGCCCCAGCCTCCAAGCCGATTCAACACCCATAGACCTGCCGCGTCCGCCGCAAACGCGGGCGGCTTCCTTCAAACGTCTCTATCCGAAGTGACCCGGCGGTCTGGATTCCGCCGCTCCTCGGCACGCGTGCGCCGGGTCACTCCAGATAGAGTCCTAGCGTTACTCGCGGGTAATCCGAGACCAGGCACCCAATCTCCTTCCAATTCCAGTAGAATGAGGGTAGCCATGGTGCAGATCCAGCCGATCCACGTCGAAATTCAACGTGAGGAAGACGGTCGGCTCCTCGCCTCGGTGCCGGACCTTCCGGGCGTTATGGCGTACGGCAGCACCGAAGACGAGGCTGTGCGACGGGTTAAGTCGATAGCCCTTCAGGTATTGGCTGACATGATCGAGAGTGGCGAGGATGTCCCCGAACCGCTCAACGTGCTGTTCGCCGCGTGAGCGTTTGGCGCGCAACGAAGGCCAAGAGGGTCTACGCCGCGTTGTTGCGTCTCGGATGGACGCTCAAAAAACAGGTTGGATCTCATCGAAAGCTGCAGCGTCCCGGCTGGTCGAACTTTACCTTCTGCTTCCACGATAAAGAAGAGGTTGGCCCGGCCGCACTGACCAAGATTGGAAAAGATACCGGTTTGCGTCCAGACGACCTCTGATCACGACCCGACATTTCGCCGTTGATCGCGGGATAATCGGCAGCATCGGTCTCGCTCCACCTTCCGGTAGCGCCTTTTTCGTTCCGGTCACCGAATACGACGTTGGGCCGTTCCGCTAAGGATCGGATCCGGTCACTTTTTCTCGGCCGCCGCACCTGTTCGGCTCTTACTGAGTCCGGGGATTTTGGAAACGAAAAGCTCCGGCGCACGCTCATGCGCAATATGGCTCTGCCCTTCCAGTAGGACGAGTTCGCAGCGCGGCATTCTTTCGCAAATCGACTTCACGCTCTGCTGCATCCATCCGGTAGTCAGGCTGCCGAGGAGCATGATCGTTGGCTTCTTGTACGCCGCGAGTTTGTCGCCGCTGGGTCGGAATTTCTCGTGCTCCCTCAGCCGGGATCTCGAACGCTCTGCTTCCCGCATACTGAGCTCCGCTGTCCATCCGGGCGCTGCGCGGAGCTGCTCGATGAGTCTCTCCGGGACGCCTACGACACGCATGCCTGCGACCTTCGCGCGGTCGAGGTCGTTGCCCGCCATCGCGCTCTCTAGCTCGTCGAGAAGTTTCACCCTTTCCGGCGACATCGGCTCCGTGAGAACGGCCGGCTCATAAAGAATCAAGCGTTCAATTCCCTCGAGGCGATCCAGCGAGGCAATGACTGCCAGCCCGCCGTAGGAGTGCGCCACGACAGTCGCAGAATTCCCGATCATCTTCAGTACCGCCGCGATATCGTCTCCATCCTTGGTTATGGAATAGTCTTGCCCCTCGCCGCTTTGGCCATGCGCCCGCAGATCCATCGCGTAAACCGTATGATCACCATTGAGGAGCGGCGCCACCCGCCCCCATGCACTTCCAGCTTCGACTCCCAGGCCGTGGATGAGCAGGACGGCCGGCCCAGAGCCGCTCTTTCGGACCGCGATGCGCGTTCCGTCTTTCGACGTTACCAGCATCCGTTCTTCGGTCGCGGAGCCACTCCGCTGGTGCGCGCCTTGGGCGCAGATGCCGCTGAATGGCAGGTTTACTGTCAGGAAGCCGAGGCAGAGGAGCGCGCTTCTCATGTGGTCGATTGTATCCCGTCGGCTCCCACAGCGGACAAGTCTCGCCTACGTAGAACGAGTCTAGAGTGGCGCAGGACTGGCTAAAAACCCATATGTTCTGGACGTGCAAGTGATGTCCCATTACCGGAACCCCGCCACTGCGCGAATTTGCCGATATAGATCCTCGCTTGTCGCCAAGTGGCGAGTATTGCCCCCAATCGGCGCGTTTTGCCCGGCAGATCGCCACTACGCCGTTTGAACGAAGCCGCCCGCGCGGCGGACGCTACGCGTGGTTAAAAGTTGTGGCAACCGTGTGATAGTGGCAACGGTGTGACGGCGGCGGTATTTTGTGGGTCACAAGGAGGTCCCTGTGACCCAACTTCGCAAGCAGATGCTGGAAGAACTCCAGCGTCGTAATTACTCTCAGACTACCGTGAACAGCTACCTGAGGATTGTGGCGGCGTTCGCAAAACATTTCGGCCGTTCTCCGGATCAGCTTGGGCCTGAACAGATCCGCACCTATCAGGTGTACTTGCTCAACGAAAGGAAGCTTGGTGTCCGCACCGTCGGCCATTGTACGGCAGCCTTGCGATTCTTCTTCTGCAAGACGCTGAAGCGGGCATACCCGATTGAAGAGGTACCGTATCCCAAGGCGCCGCGACGCCTACCGATAATCCTCACACGGGAAGAAGTGATTCGACTGATCGACTCGGCCAGCAATCTGTTCCATCGCGCCATGCTGATCACGCTTTACTCGACTGGCATGCGCAGGGCTGAACTGTGTCACCTCAAGGTGGAGGATATCGATAGTACGCGCATGCTGATCCATATCCGCCAAGGCAAAGGCGGCAAGGACCGCGACGTGCCATTAAGCCCAAAGGCGCTCGAGACCCTGCGTGAATACTGGCGTTGGATGAAGCCCAAGACCTACCTGTTCCCCGGCACCGTCAACGGTTCCCGTGCCGACAAACCGATCACGCCCAAAGTCCTTTGGGAAGCCTGCCGGGAAGCCGCGCAGCGAGCAGGCATCACCAAAGCCGTGCGTCCGCACCTGCTTCGTCACAGTTTCGCCACCCATCATCTGGAAGGGGGCGCCGATCTGCCCACCGTGCAGGCACTGCTCGGGCACGCCGACCTCAAGCCCACCTCCATTTACCTGCATCTCTCCGAGCGCCATCTCCGGGCGGCCGGCACCCCGCTCGATAACGCCGAACTGTCGAGCCCGGACCAGGTGAAACGGTCGCGGAGGCTCCACAAGAGATGAAACGGCCACCTTTCGAGGTGGCCGATATCATCCGCGCGCATGGTGACAGCTTCGTCGAGAAGAGCCGGTCCTGGTTGACCTGGCTGCATATCCGCGTACTGTTCGCCATCGAGCATTGCCGCACTGCTACGCTCGGCGGTCATCTGGACCGCTGCCGCCAATGCGGCCATGAGGCCATCTCCTTCAACTCCTGCCGCTCCAGGCACTGTCCCAAGTGCCAAACCAACGCTCGCGACAAGTGGCTCGCCGGGCGCAGTCAGGAACTGCTGCCGGTCAACTACGTCCACGTCGTTTTTACGATTCCCCACGAGTTATCGTGGCTGGCCCTGCAAAACAAGAAAATCATCTACGATCTCCTGTTCCGCGCCAGTGCCGCAACCCTGTTGGAAATTGCCGCCAATCCGAAGCATCTTGGTGCGGAGATCGGGTTTCTCAGTGTGCTTCACACCTGGGGACAGAATCTCCAGCATCACCCGCATATCCACTGCGTGATTCCCTCCGGCGGTCTCTCGGCCGATCACCAACGCTGGGTACACCCACGCTATCCATTCTTCCTGCCGGTAAAAGTCCTGAGCCGCGTCTTTCGGGGCAAGTTCGTCGCCGGGCTCAAGCAAGCTTTCGGTGACGGCAAACTGCTGTTCCCCGGAAGTCTCAAGGGACTCGGCGAACAGAAAGCTTTCCATGCTTTTCTGCGTCCGCTGTTCCGTCAGGATTGGGTGGTCTACGCCAAGCGACCCTTCGGGGGGCCCGAACATGTCCTCCACTACCTGGCGCGGTACACGCATCGCGTCGCCATCTCTAATCACCGGATCGTGAACTTTGCCGACGGCAAGGTCACCTTCCGCTGGAAAGACTATGCCCACAAGGGCAAGCAACGCTTGATGACCGTAACCGCCGAGGAATTTTTGCGGCGGTTCCTGCTCCACACCTTGCCTCGCGGCTTTGTGCGCATCCGTTTCTGCGGCTTCCTGGCGAACCGGCGCCGCCGAGAACTCTTGCCACTCTGCCGGCAGTTACTGCAAGCCGACCCCTTGATCGGCTCGACAACGCCGGCCCCCTCCGAACCTAAGACTTCTGGCAATTGGATTTGCCCGCGTTGTGGAGGGACGATGGCCATCATCGAAACGCTGACTCCCAAACAGATTCGCCGGAGATCTGCTGAGCGGGAGAGCGTCGCTGACACATCATAGCCGCCATCCATCCACGAGCTACAGGCTTGCTCCGGCACGCACAGGAGGCGTGTATCCAGACCCCTTAAAAAAGCCCAGATGCTATGCGCAAATCTACCTTCAGCAAGCCCCGACCAATCTCTCTGACGCAGCCACCGCTGTCGCCGAGCCCAACCCGCACCCTCTCCGCCAACATCTCTGGCTACGCCCCAGCCTCCAAGCCGATTCAACACCCATAGACCTGCCGCGTCCGCCGCAAACGCGGGCGGCTTCCTTCAAACGTCTCTATCCGAAGTGACCCGGCGGTCTGGATTCCGCCGCTCCTCAGCACGCGTGCGCCGGGTCACTCCAGATAGAGTCCTAGCGTTAGAACGAAGCCGCCCGCGCGGCGGACGCTACGCGTGGTTAAAAGTAGTGGCAACCGTGTGATAGTGGCAACGGTGTGACGGCGGCGGTATTTTGTGGGTCACAAGGAGGTCCCTGTGACCCAACTTCGCAAGCAGATGCTGGAAGAACTCCAGCGTCGTAATTACTCTCAGACTACCGTGAACAGCTACCTGAGGATTGTGGCGGCGTTCGCAAAACATTTCGGCCGTTCTCCGGATCAGCTTGGGCCTGAACAGATCCGCACCTATCAGGTGTACTTGCTCAACGAAAGGAAGCTTGGTGTCCGCACCGTCGGCCATTGTACGGCAGCCTTGCGATTCTTCTTCTGCAAGACGCTGAAGCGGGCATACCCGATTGAAGAGGTACCGTATCCCAAGGCGCCGCGACGCCTACCGATAATCCTCACACGGGAAGAAGTGATTCGACTGATCGACTCGGCCAGCAATCTGTTCCATCGCGCCATGCTGATCACGCTTTACTCGACTGGCATGCGCAGGGCTGAACTGTGTCACCTCAAGGTGGAGGATATCGATAGTACGCGCATGCTGATCCATATCCGCCAAGGCAAAGGCGGCAAGGACCGCGACGTGCCATTAAGCCCAAAGGCGCTCGAGACCCTGCGTGAATACTGGCGTTGGATGAAGCCCAAGACCTACCTGTTCCCCGGCACCGTCAACGGTTCCCGTGCCGACAAACCGATCACGCCCAAAGTCCTTTGGGAAGCCTGCCGGGAAGCCGCGCAGCGAGCAGGCATCACCAAAGCCGTGCGTCCGCACCTGCTTCGTCACAGTTTCGCCACCCATCATCTGGAAGGGGGCGCCGATCTGCCCACCGTGCAGGCACTGCTCGGGCACGCCGACCTCAAGCCCACCTCCATTTACCTGCATCTCTCCGAGCGCCATCTCCGGGCGGCCGGCACCCCGCTCGATAACGCCGAACTGTCGAGCCCGGACCAGGTGAAACGGTCGCGGAGGCTCCACAAGAGATGAAACGGCCACCTTTCGAGGTGGCCGATATCATCCGCGCGCATGGTGACAGCTTCGTCGAGAAGAGCCGGTCCTGGTTGACCTGGCTGCATATCCGCGTACTGTTCGCCATCGAGCATTGCCGCACTGCTACGCTCGGCGGTCATCTGGACCGCTGCCGCCAATGCGGCCATGAGGCCATCTCCTTCAACTCCTGCCGCTCCAGGCACTGTCCCAAGTGCCAAACCAACGCTCGCGACAAGTGGCTCGCCGGGCGCAGTCAGGAACTGCTGCCGGTCAACTACGTCCACGTCGTTTTTACGATTCCCCACGAGTTATCGTGGCTGGCCCTGCAAAACAAGAAAATCATCTACGATCTCCTGTTCCGCGCCAGTGCCGCAACCCTGTTGGAAATTGCCGCCAATCCGAAGCATCTTGGTGCGGAGATCGGGTTTCTCAGTGTGCTTCACACCTGGGGACAGAATCTCCAGCATCACCCGCATATCCACTGCGTGATTCCCTCCGGCGGTCTCTCGGCCGATCACCAACGCTGGGTACACCCACGCTATCCATTCTTCCTGCCGGTAAAAGTCCTGAGCCGCGTCTTTCGGGGCAAGTTCGTCGCCGGGCTCAAGCAAGCTTTCGGTGACGGCAAACTGCTGTTCCCCGGAAGTCTCAAGGGACTCGGCGAACAGAAAGCTTTCCATGCTTTTCTGCGTCCGCTGTTCCGTCAGGATTGGGTGGTCTACGCCAAGCGACCCTTCGGGGGGCCCGAACATGTCCTCCACTACCTGGCGCGGTACACGCATCGCGTCGCCATCTCTAATCACCGGATCGTGAACTTTGCCGACGGCAAGGTCACCTTCCGCTGGAAAGACTATGCCCACAAGGGCAAGCAACGCTTGATGACCGTAACCGCCGAGGAATTTTTGCGGCGGTTCCTGCTCCACACCTTGCCTCGCGGCTTTGTGCGCATCCGTTTCTGCGGCTTCCTGGCGAACCGGCGCCGCCGAGAACTCTTGCCACTCTGCCGGCAGTTACTGCAAGCCGACCCCTTGATCGGCTCGACAACGCCGGCCCCCTCCGAACCTAAGACTTCTGGCAATTGGATTTGCCCGCGTTGTGGAGGGACGATGGCCATCATCGAAACGCTGACTCCCAAACAGATTCGCCGGAGATCTGCTGAGCGGGAGAGCGTCGCTGACACATCATAGCCGCCATCCATCCACGAGCTACAGGCTTGCTCCGGCACGCACAGGAGGCGTGTATCCAGACCCCTTAAAAAAGCCCAGATGCTATGCGCAAATCTACCTTCAGCAAGCCCCGACCAATCTCTCTGACGCAGCCACCGCTGTCGCCGAGCCCAACCCGCACCCTCTCCGCCAACATCTCTGGCTACGCCCCAGCCTCCAAGCCGATTCAACACCCATAGACCTGCCGCGTCCGCCGCAAACGCGGGCGGCTTCCTTCAAACGTCTCTATCCGAAGTGACCCGGCGGTCTGGATTCCGCCGCTCCTCGGCACGCGTGCGCCGGGTCACTCCAGATAGAGTCCTAGCGTCAGTCGCGGGCGTTCAGAAGCCAGCGCTCAATTTCAGCCATCCTCGCGGAGGGCGTTGACCGGGTCGATGCGCGATGCGCGGCTGGCGGGAACGAATGCGGCCACCAGGCTTATAGTCGTCATCGCCAGGCAGCCGATGGTCAGGACTAAGGGGTCGAGAGCGGGCGTCTGAAAGAGCAACCCTTTCATGAGTCTGGTTAGAGCCAATGCTCCCGCGAGGCCAAGACAAAGGCCGACAACCACCATGAATAGGGCCTCGCGCAGGATGTGCGAGACGACATCTCCCGGCGACGCTCCAAGGGCAAGTCGGATTCCAATTTCCTTACGCTGTTGAATTACGGTGTGTGAAAGTACACCATAGAGGCCGAGAACTGCAAGCAGCACGGCCACCAGGGCAAAAGCTCCAATGAGCGAAGCCGGTTGCGTTGCGCCTGCGAGGCTCTGTTGCCGGATCTGCTGTATGGATCTCAAGTCACCAAGCGCCATATGGGGGTCGAATTCCCAAACCGCTTTGCGAATCGCCGGGACAATCGCAATAGGGTCGCCGCTGGTGCGCACGATGAAGCTGGCTCCACGTTGGGGATTCTGTTCAAACGGCACGTATGCAATCGGGTCGTCCGGCCTGCCCGGATTTCCGGCAAGTTCACTACGAATGATGCCAATGACCTCAGTCTCGACAAGGGATGCTTCCAATTTCACCCAGTGCGGAGTAACCATGCGAACGGTCCGCCCGACAGGATTGTCAAATCCGAACATCGGTGGTGAGCTTCGCGGCCAGAGCCTGATTGACGATCACTACTTTTGGCGCCCCGGTCGCGTCCTGGGGACCGAAACCGCGGCCGGAGAGTAATGGCGATACCAACGGTGCGAAAGTACTCTGGGCCGACACGTTTGTACCTGACATCCATACTCTTGTCGAACGCCATGGTCAACATAGCCTCGCCATCTTTCACGCGAAGAAGCGGCGGATCGGATGCGATCGAAGCTTCCTCGATTCCTGGCGTGGCCTGCAACCGTTCGTTGACCCCGCGGAAGAACTGGGTGGCTCTTTCGGGAGTGGGGTAGGCGGCCAGGGGCAGTTCGACTGACATGGTGATGATGTTGTCGAGCTGGACTCCAGTGTTGATGGCCTGGATGTTGAACAAGCTCTTGAGAAGAAGCAGACGCACCGCAAATCAAAACGAGCGAAACAGCGACTTCGGCGGTAACGATCATACGGCGCAGCCCTTCGTGCGACCGCGAGGAACCGCGCGAGGCTTGATTCAGGGAGGCGGAAATCCCTCGAATGGAGACCTTCAGCGCCGGTACGAGGCCGATCACGAGGGTCATTCCAAGGACCGCGGCCGCGGCGAACGCAAGCACGCGCTGATCCAGGCCGAGTTCGGCGGTAAATGGGAGGGAGTCGCCGAAGAGCGGAAGGGCGGCGCGAAGGAGCAGTTGGGCGAGGGCGATGCCAGCGACGCCCCCAGCAAGGCAAAGGACCAGGGTTTCTGTAAGCATCTGGGCGACGAGCCGGCTGCGGCTGGCTCCCAGCGCTGTGCGTACCGCCATCTCCTTATTCCTGGTTGCCCCGCGCGCCAGCAGCAGATTTGTGACATTGGCACAGGCGATCAGCAAGACCATCACAACGGCTCCGAACGCGACGAAGATTGATCGGCGAAGAGTGTCGCCCACCAGCATATAGGTAAATGGCTCCACAGCCACCGCCCAGTTACGTTTCCAGGGAGGTGACAAGTCCGCCAACCGGGCGTCAATCGCTAGCATTTCCTGTTGAGCCTGCCGAAGGGTTGCTCCCGGACGGAGCCGGCCCGAGACCGAGAGCCAGTGGAAGCCGCGTGTACGCTGTTCTGGACTGAACACCAGTGGTTTCCAGAACTGAGCGGTCTCGCGATCGAAAGCGCCTTTGGGTAAGATGCCAATAATGCGATGCGATTGGCCATCCAAGATAAGACGGCGATTCAGGATGCTGGGATCGGCGCCAAAGCGGGTACGCCAAGCGCCATTGCTCAACAGGATGACCGGTTCGGCTCCCGGCTGATCTTCTTCGGGCGCGAAAGTGCGTCCGATTTGCGCCTTCACTCCGAAGACCTGGAAATAATCGGCCGAAACGAGCTTGCCCGGCAAACGTTCCGGCTCGCCTTGCCCCGTGAGAGTGGCGGTGATCCCGCTCTCGGCCGAGAGCGCCTCAAAGACCGTATTCATCCGCTTCCAGTCGAGGAAATCGGCTGCGTTGGCGGTGTTGTGGCTACCGGGCGAAGGCGTCTCCCATACTTTGACCATACGCTCCGGTTCTGGAAACGGGAGCGGACGCAAGAGTACAGCGTCCAGCAGGCTAAACATGGCTGTGTTGGCGCCAATGCCGAGCGCCAGCACCCCGATGGCAATGGCGCTGAAGGTAGGATCCCGTCTCAGTGACGCCACGCCCTGGCGGAAATCGCGTAGCGCGGTTTCGACCCAAAAGACTGTCCGGACGTCGCGATGTTCCTCCTGCATTTGGGCGACGCCGCCAAAGCTGCGCCGCGCGGCGGCCCGGGCGTCTTTGGGCGACACGCCCCGAGCGATCTCGTCCCGCTCGGCGAGTTCGAGATGAGACTCGATTTCGTTTTCAAGTTCGCTGTCCATCCGTCGGCGGCGCAACGAGGCCAGAAGACGCTGGATCAGGTTCGGATTGCTCATGACTCGGACTCCAGGAAAAGGGCTACCAGCGTTGTAGTCTGATGCCATTTCGTCACTTCGGCCTTCAGGCGTTTTTTGCCAGCCTGGGTCAGGGAGTAGAACTTCACTTTGCGATTCGTTTCGGAGACACCCCAGTCTGTCCGAATGAGACCGGCCTGCTCTAGCCTGATCAAGGCGGGATAGATGGAGCCCTGGTTCAACTGAAGCAGGTTGCCCGAGACCTGCTCGATTCGGCGGGCGAGGCGGTACCCATGCATGGGACCCATGGAACTGAAGGTTTGCAGAATGAGGAGATCGAGAGTGCCATAGGGGATTTCAGTTTTTGTTTCCGACATGTTGTCTATCCATATGTCACACGTTAATCTACATACCGGTAATCTGTCAACAGGTGGTGATTGAGCACGGCCGGGTGGAAGGCCCATCGGATCGGTCGCGGTCCGCAATTATCGCGACTTCTGCAAAGGCGAACCCGATGGATAACGATAAGTCGCCAAGCGTTTACCGATTCCCCGGTTCCCTGCGCGCTCAACGTAATTCTGGACGTTCTCCCCGATAAAGGGCCACAACCTGTCCAGACGTTTCGATCGCCCGTCGCCCGGAGGTGCCGCGGCCTCATCGGCAATGCCGCCGGCCGCTACCGAGTCCCGTAGCGGCGCAGTTCCCGCAGCGCATCCGAGGCGATCCAGCGCGCCGCACGCGAATCGATCCGCGCAATCTCCTCCGCCGCCGCGATGGCCTTCGTGCGCAGCCGCGCATTGCGTTTCCCGATCTGCCGCAACGCCCAGTTCACGGCTTTCTTCACCACGTTCCGCTCGTCCGTCGCGGCCTCCGCAATCAACGGGAGGAAGGCTTCGAACTGCGAGTCGGGCGCGTCCTTCGCCTTCACCGTCAGCCCCGCCATCAGCGAAAAGCCGGCCCGCCGCGTGAACTCCCGCTTGCCGCGCGCCCACGCCGCCGCCTTCTCCATGGCAAACGGCGTATACCGGAAGAGATTGGCGCACACTTGGTCGCACACATCCCAGGAATCGAAACCCCGAACCCAGCGGTCGGCCTCGCGCCGCGTCAAGCGCGCCGGATCGGCCACCAGGCTTGCCAGAATGCGCGCCTCGTGAATGCCCGAATCCCAGAGTTCCATGGCCAGCGCATGGTCGCGCCCCGCCTCGCGGCCAAGCCCGCGCAGCACCGGTATCGGAATGCCCAGCGTCCCTTCCGTGTTGATGCCGTACCGCGCCATCCCCGCCACGTTGGCGGGATTCGCCTGCGCCCGGAGCGTGGCAAGCAGTTCCCGCGCGTTCATTCCGGATACTCCACGTTGACCAGGAACAGCCCCCGCGCCGGCGCGGTCGGGCCCGAACGCTCCGGCAACCGGTCCAGGTCCACGATGTTCCCGCGCCCGGCTTCGATCAGCGTGCCCACCAGGTTGCGAACCATGTGTTTCAGAAAGCCGCTGCCGCGCACCCGGTATACCAGCCGTCCGGGGCTGCGCTCCACCCGCGACAAGAACACGGTGCGGACCTTCGAGCGGTTCTCCGCGTCGCGCTCGTCGGAGGCCGCGAAGGCCGTGAAGTCGTGCTCGCCCTCGAACGCCCCCGCCAGGCGGCACATATTGTCTTCGTTCAGCGGGTAAGGGTGATGATGCACGTACGGCCACTCGAAAGGGCTACAGACTTCTGTCCTCCAGATGCGATACTCGTAAGTTTTCGCAACCGCATGGAAGCGTGGATGAAAATCGGCGTGCGCCTCTTCGGCGGAGAGAATCCGGATCGCGGGCGGCAGCAGGCGATTGACCGCGCGCCGCAGGTTGGGCAGCGGAATCGGGTTGGCCACGGTGAAGGCTGCCACCTGTGCGAGCGCGTGCACGCCCGCATCCGTGCGCCCCGAACCGGCCACGTGCACCGGCCTCCCCTCGATGCCCGACACAATCTCTTCCAGAACTCCCTGCACCGTGGGAAGCCCCGGCTGCACCTGCCACCCGTGAAAAGGACCGCCGTCGTACGCAACAGTGATCTTGATGCGGCGCATCAAACCGGGCGGGAGCCCGGCTTGACCACCGGAACCTCCCGGCGGCACAGAGGACACTCCTCCGGGTAATGCGCGGCCATCTCCATCGTCGCCAGCGCCACTCGCGGAATCCCCACATCCGCGCGTCCGCCGCTCCGGTCGATAATCGACCCGGCAGCGGCCACTGTGACCCCGCCCGTCTGCAGCGTGCGGATCACGTCCTGCGTGCTGCCCCCCGTCGTGATCACGTCTTCCACCACCACCGCCACCTCGCCCGGCGCCACCGTGAAGCCCCGGCGCAGCAGCATTTCTTTCGTGGCAGGGTCGCGCTCCGTGAACAGGAAGCGCGTGCCCAGGGCCCGCGCCACCTCGTGCCCGATTACGATTCCGCCCAGCGCGGGGGAAACCACGAGGTCAATGCGCCCCGGAGCGGCCGCCCGCAATTGCCCGGCCAGCAGCCGTCCCAGTTCTTCCGCAGCGCCCGGATGCTGCAACACCAAAGCGCATTGGAGATAGACGGGGCTGTGCAGTCCGCTCGTCAGCCGGAAGTGCCCTTCCAGGTAGGCGCCCGTCGAGCGGAACAGATCCAGAATCGCGTCGGCTTGCAGCTTCACAAAGCGCTAGCATAACATTGAACTTATACCGGAGCGTCGAAGTCTCACAGGAACCCGGGTCGGGAGTCTAGCCATGCCTGAAATGAAACGCCATCTGTCTTTACTGTGCGCCGTGATTCTAGCGGCGCCTTCGGGAGTGTTTGCCGCGGACGCGCCGAACCCGCCTCAGGCCGTCGGTCCTCTCAGCCAGCGGGAATCCGGTGGCCTCATCGGCAGGTTCACGAATCCTTACCACGCACCGGAAATTCCGCCCCCCGGCTTGGCCAACTCCGGGCGCATCGAGGCCCTGCTGCGCGGCGGCAACCTCTACCTCTCTTTGCAGGACGCCATCGCCCTCGGGCTCGAGAACAACCTGGATATCGCCATCCAGCGCTACCTCCCCCAGATTGCTGAAACCGCCATCTTCGCCTCCCAAGCCGGCGCCGCGGCCCGAAACATTTCCACGGCCGTTACCTCCGGACCGAGCAGCGCCTCGGTGAACGCGGTGGGGGCACCCCTCCAGAACACCGGCGTGGCGGGAGGAGGAGGCGCGGGCGGCGGTAACAGCGGCCCCTCGATCCCCAACCTCGACCCGGTCCTCACCGGCACGCTGAGTTGGGCGCATAACACCTCGCCCCAGAGCAGCGCCTTCATCACCGGCACCAACTTTCTGATCCAGCGCCAGGACATCCGCAACTTCGGCGTGCAGAAAGGATTCCTCACCGGCACTTCGGTCAGCCTCGGCATGAACAACAACTCGGTCACCAGCAACAACCCGCGCAACGACTTCAACCCCTCCACCAGCGGATCGCTCGCCCTTGTCGTCACTCAGCGCCTGTTGCAGGGCTTCGGCCCGGGCGTCAATTCGCGGCAGATCAAAATCGCCCGCAACAACCGCGAGGTTTCCGACCTCACCTTCAAGCTCCAGGTGCAGACCACAGTGGCCGCCATCATGAACCTCTATTGGGATCTGGTCGCTTTCAACGAAAACGTCCGCGTCGCCCGCGAGGCCGTAGCTTCGGCCACCAAGCTGTTTCAGGACAATCAGCGCCAGGTGGAAGTGGGCACCCTGGCCCCTATCGAGGTGACGCGCGCCGAAGCGCAGGTCGCGTTAAGCGAACAGCAGCTCACCTTGGCCCAGACCCGCGTGCTCCAGCAGGAAACGATTCTGAAGACCGCCCTCAGCCGCACCGGCGTCTCCAGCCCGTCCATAGCCGCCGCCCACATTATCCCCACCGACCAGATCAACATCCCCGCCGTGGAGCCCGTTTCGCCCATCCAGGACATGGTGGCGATGGCCCTCTCCTCGCGGCCCGAGCTCTCGCAGACCAGGATTCAGATGCGCAACCAGGAACTGACCATCAAAGGTTCCAAAAGCGCCCTGCTGCCTTCGGTGGACCTGTTCGTGAACCTCACCAACAACGCGCTCGCCGGACAGCCGAATGTGCTGCCAGCCCCCGCCGGAACGGTCCACACCAATAATCCGTTCTTCGTCGGCGGCTATGGAACCGTGCTTAGCCAGTTGTTCGCGCGCAACTTCCCCAACTACGGCATGGGCTTCAACCTGAATATCCCTCTCCGCAACCGGACCGCCCAGGCCCAGGTGGTCAACGACGAGCTCACCTACCGCCAGCAGCAGCTCGGCCTTCAGCGCCAGGAAAACCAGGTGCGCGTGGACGTCCAGAACGCCCTCATCGCCCTCACCCAGGCCCGCGCCCAGTATCAGAACGCGACCAAACAGCGCACCTTGCAAGCCCAGACCTTGGACGCCGAGCAGAAGAAACTGGAGCTCGGTGCGTCCACCATCTACCTCGTGATCCAGGACCAGCAGGCGCTGACGCTGGCCGAATCGAACGAAGTGGCCGCCAAAGCCGCTTACGCCAAAGCCACCGTGGACCTCGAACGCTCCACCGGCCAGATTCTGACCAACCATGACATCTCGGTCGACGAGGCCTATCGCGGTGTGGTATCGCGGCCGCCCAGCCCGATCCCCGCCAACCCGCCGGCCCCCCAACAGCCACCGGCGCCCGCGCCCCGGCAATAGGGGTTAAACATACGGCCGCCCAGCCAGGGCGAATATCAGGAAGTTCGTCTTGCAGTCAGAGACGCCACGACCGCGCCAAGTTAACCGAAGTTCCGCAGTTGAGCGAATAAAGTCTTTGGTATCAACGGCGGCATGGGCAAGTTTCCACTACATTGCCGCGCGTCCCAGCGCTGTGGGCAGATGCAGGCCGAGCCGTTGAAGCAGGATCTGCTGATGCTCGGTCGGCAGGCCGATGCACCGCTTGCGAATCTCTGTTCCGGATTTGGTTGGGAGCACCACGTCGACCACCGCGATCTCCGACAGCGCCTCGAAGACTCGCCGCGGTTCATCGCCCAGTCCCGCTTGCCGACAACTCGCGGCCAAGGTCTTCCACAGAACATAAGTCAAAAAGCAGACCAGGATGTGCGCCTGCACGCGGCGCTCTTTCTGATGCCACACCGGGCGGATCGCCAGGTCGGATTTGTGAATGTGAAACGCCGCCTCGGCCTCGGTCAACTGGATGTAAGCCTGCCACAGATCTTCCGGGCTCCAATCGGTGACGTTACTGCGCAGCAGGTAGCAGCCCTCACTCAACCGGGCCCACTCGCGCCATGCTTCCACCTTGGACCACCGCAGGCGCGCGAAGCCGTCGGCGTCGGCTTCCACCGTTACATCAAACAGCGCCGCCGCGCGCGTGTTGCGCCCCAGCATGCGACCCACCCGCGTGGCGATCGTCACCGGCTTCTGCTTCTTCTTCTGGCAACTGGTCTGGATTTTCCGCAGGCCTTCCTCGATGCGTTTCTCGAAACGTTCGTGCATGGCCTGCTCTTTGACCCGCCGCTCCGCGCTTCGACACAGAATGAAGACTTCCTTTCCGCCCGGAGCCGGCGCGATGCGCACTTCCAATCCTTCATGTACCAGCCGCCAGTCCTCGGCCAGCAATTCTCGTTCGAACTTGCGCAGCGAGTTCTTCGCCGTCCCGACGATGTAGCGCCGCCCTCCTTCGCGCAGGAACTTCATGTTGTCTTCGCCCGCCATTCCGCGATCCATCACCCAGATCCGGTTGGCCCGCCCGTAGAGGCCTTCGATGTGCTCAACGATCTCCTCCAATGTGGTCGAGTCATGGCGATTGCCGGCGAAGAGTTCATATCCCAGCGGCATGCCGCAGCGGCTCACCACCAGCGCGATGTTGACCTGCTTGCAGTCCGGGCGATGGTCGCGCGAATAGCCCCGCTGGGCTTGCGGGTTCTTCTCCGCCTGCCCTTCAAAGTACGTGCTGGTCACGTCATACAGCAGCAGATCGTAATCCAGATCGAACAGCTCCCCGAGCTTTTCCTTGAGATGTTTCTCCAGCGCCGGCTTGTGCGGCAGCAGCGCATCCAGCGCCCGGTACAGGCGATCCTCATTGACCTTCTCGGCCGGCACGCTCAATAGATCCACCAGCGCGCTGGATTCGTAAAACCGCTCCGCCAGGTGCAGTTCGCTGGAGGCATCGCACAGCCGCCCGAGCACCAGCACAATCGCCATCAGGGGCCAAGGTATCTCTTCCCGTCCCTCTGGCAGCGTCTCGGCCAGAAAGCGATCCAGCTGCAGTCGGTGCAGCAACTCCAGACCCAACCAGGGACCGCCAAACTTCAGGCTGCGTTCGACACGCACGCGATTCACATCGACTTCCATCCATTCGGGCGGATTCTCTTGAAACAAGCTGCGCTGCTGTGAGGCCGTTTGTTCGGCGCAACGCTTCACTCCCAGGCGCCCCTGTTCGTCCATCGCGCCCAGCCAGGCCACGACGCGTTGTCGCGGTCCGCGTGCCGTGCGATAGCTCTCCACCAGAGCCCAGTACGCGTGACGCTTGCCATCCTTCTTTCGGTAGCAGCGCCGCACGTACATGGCTCCATATTACGGATCTTCGAGTCCGATTCAAGAGGGTGGGTCGTCACTACATCGGCTTTTGCAAATGACGAGACCGAGCCGCGGCAATCCGGTGTTGGAAACAAACGGCGGCCTTCATGTTTTCCGGCTTCAACCGCCTTCGAACTGGCTGAAAAAGTCGTCGAGTCGCTACAACTGCGGAACTTCGGCTAAATCGCTCCGCAGGTGGCGAGTACTATCGCTGGACCTTGGGAGTGAATGACATTCTGCCTCTCCTTCAAAAACATGACACCGAGTATGTAGAGCCAGGCTGCATCCAGCGACAACATAACTGGCCAATCCTGACGGTATGCGTTCGCGTTCTTGCGCGAGGCAAGAACTGACAAACGAAACAATAGACTCCCAGCGTCACAAACCCCGCAACTAAGCCAGAACCTTCGCCAACTGCAAAACCTATACACAGTCCGATGATTCCCAGGAATCAGGCAATTACTACTTTCGACATCTCTGCCTCCCCCGGTGCACACGCTCCTGGACTTTCAGCCCTCAAACCCATTTGTGCCGGGATTCCTAATTCGGACCTCAGGATCTGATTCAGTATAAGCCGAAGCGCCAGGATCGCCGTCTTCACGATTGAGCTCACCCGCCCCCGCCGCCCTTTACGCCGGGCTCAGCAGCCGGACCAGCGCGTAGAGCACCGGAAGCACGAACAGCGTGCTGTCCACCCGGTCCAGAAAGCCTCCGTGCCCCGGCAGGATGCCGCCGCTGTCTTTCACTCCGGCGCCGCGCTTCATCGCCGATTCCGCCAGGTCCCCCACCTGCCCGGTCGCGTTCGACGCCACCGTTACCAGCGCCACCGTCGCCACGCCGAGCTCGGGAATGAAGCGCAGCAGGTAAGCCGACGCGATCAGCAGCGAGGCCGCCACCGAACCCACCGCCCCTTCCCACGACTTGTTCGGACTCACACGCGGAGCCAGTTTGTGACGCCCCAGGTTGCGCCCCACGTAGTAAGCGCCCATGTCCCCCACCCAGTTCACCAGCAGCGCGAACATCAGCCAGTGCCGGTTCACTTCCCGCAGGGCGATCGCACAGCGCCAGCAGCCGTAAACGTAAACCACGCCCGCAATCAGCATCGCCGCCCGCGGCAGCGACTGCGCCAGGTTCTCCGCTCGCATCACCAGCACCAGCGCCAGCGGAGCCAGCAGCACCATCGGCAGCCACGGATCGCCGCGCCAGAAAAGGATCAGCAGGCCCGCGCCGTATCCCACCGGTCCCGGCGCCCCGAATCCGTACGCGCTCGCAATGCCGTCGTATTCGCGGTAACAGAGGCACGCCACCAGCGTCACCACGCCAAGAAAGATCCACACGTTGGCCCACAACACCACGTAGACAACGATTGGGATCAGCGCCAGGGCGGTCAGAATCCGCTTCATGAGGAGCGAAGGGCTTCGATCAGATCCGCTTCGGAACCCGTTCCGCCGTCGAGCTCAACGCCGCTCAGCCCGCCATAGCGGCGGTCGCGCTTCTGATAGGCCAGCAAAGCCTCGAGAAGGTCGGTCCGCGAGAAGTCCGGCCACAGCGTTTCCGTCACGTACAACTCGGCGTAGGCAATCTGCCACAGCAGGAAATTGCTGATCCGCATCTCCCCCGACGTGCGGATGAGCAGGTCCGGCTCCGGGCACGCTGCCGTGTACAGGCTGGTGGCGATCAGGTCCTCGTCGATCTTCAGCGTCGCAATGCTGCCGTCCAGACGCGCCATCTCCAGTATGGAGTTCACCGCATCCACGATCTCGGCGCGCCCGCCGTAATTGATCGCCAGGTTCACCAGCAACCCGCGGTTGGCCGACGTCGCTTCCACCACCGACTCGAGTTCCCGCCGGACCTGCGGCGGCAGCGCATCCAGCCGGCCGATGGCCTGTAGCCGCACATCGTGCTTCTGCAGTTCGGGCAATTCCTGCCGCAGATAATATCGAAGCAGCCGCCACAGCGTTTCCACTTCGTGCCGCGGCCGTTTCCAGTTCTCCACGGAAAAGGCGTACAGCGTGAGCACCTTCACTCCCAGCCGCGCGCACGTTTCCACCGTCACCCGTACCGGGACCACCCCCGCCTTGTGGCCTGCCACCCGCGGGAGCCGTCGCCTCCCCGCCCAGCGCCCGTTCCCGTCCATGATCACCGCGATATGCTTCGGCAGGCGGGCCGGGTCCAGAGCCCGTACGAGTTCCGAATCCTTGTCCCCGGGCTGGAGCGTTTCCAGTAATGCCTTCATGAAGTAATCCTCATGATAACAGCCTGGCCGAAAAAGAGGATGCAGCACCGGCCGTTCGCGACGCCCGTAACATTCATCTCAGCGCCGCCTGCCGGCCCGCCTCCAACCGGATGTTCCACACTGCTCCTGGATGCCGCGATGCGGTAGTATTGAATGGAGAAGCGCTCGTTCTCGCGGGCCGGTCTGAGAGGTTATCTGAGGAAATTTCCGCTCCTTCTTGCTGCGCTCCTGTTCCTGTCCGCGGCCCATCCGGCGCAACTCGCCGTCATCGTCCTCGACGCCGCCAACCTGCCCAGCGGCCGCCTGCCCTCCGGCTGGCAGCTCAAGGTCAACCGCGGTATCCCCCTCGTTTCCGTATGCTCCCCCGAAGAGCCGGGCTGCCTGCGCCTCAAAAGCGTCAAAGCCTCCTTCGCTCTCGAACGCGGCCTCGACATCGACCCCGCCGAAACCCCTTTCCTGAGCTGGCGGTGGAAGGTCACCCAGCTTCCCGAAGGCGGCGATTTTCGCCGCGCCGCCACCGACGACCAAGCCGCTCAGGTCCTGGTCGCCTTCAGCGACCGCCGCGTGCTCACCTACATCTGGGATTCCACGGCTCCGAAAGGCGTCTTCCAGAACGCCAGCTCCATTCCCTTTCTCCACATTTTTGCCCGGGTCTGCCAGTCCGGCGCGGCCGACCTGAACCGCTGGATGCCCGAATCGCACAACGTAGCCGAAGATTACCAGAAGGCCTACGGAAAACCGGCGCCGCGCGTGAAGGGTCTGCGGCTCCAGGTCAACTCTCAACATACCGGCACCGTCGCGGAGAGCTACTTCGGAGAAGTCGCCTTCCGCAACGCACCCCTGTGATTCTGGTGACGGGGGCCACCGGCTTTATCGGCGGCCACCTGGTCGAAACCCTGTGCGCCTCCGGCGAGCCCGTCCGCTGTCTGCTCCGCCGCCCTGCCCACACTGCGCTGCCTTCCGCCGCCGAAACCGTTCTGGCCGACCTGTCCCGCCCCGACTCCCTGCACCAGGCTCTCGATGGCGTCGATGTTGTGATTCACCTCGCCGGCACCACCAAAGCCCTCGCGCCCGCCGGTTATTACACCGGCAACGCCGGCACCGCCCGAAATCTCGCGCTGGCCGCCGCCGGCCGCCCACTGCGTTTCGTTCACGTCAGTTCTCTCGCCGCCATCGGCCCCAGTCCCGACGGCGTCCCTCTCCGCGAAGACGCCGAGCCCCATCCCGTCAGCCAGTACGGCATTTCCAAGCTCCAGGGCGAACAGGCCGTCCGCAGCGCTATCCCCGAAGCCGTCATTGTGCGGCCGCCGGTGGTTTACGGTCCCCGCGATACAGACGTTTTCCAGCTTCTTCAGTCCGTATGCCGCGGGCTCGTCATCGAAATCGCCGGCGGCCCCCGCTGGTTCAGCGCCATTTACGTCCATGACCTGGTGCGCGGACTCATCGCCTGCGCGCGCGACCCCCGAGCCCGGGGAGCGTACTTCCTGTCCCACCCCAAGGCCCTCACATGGAGCGAGTTCGGCGCCGCCGCCGCCGCCATCGTGCGCCGAAGTCCCCGCACCCTCACCATGCCCGTTCCACTGGCTCTCGCCGCCGGGCTGGGCGCGGAATTCTGGGCCCGCCTGCGCCGCCGCCCCGGCATCGTCTCCCGCGACAAGATCCGCGAAGCGCTCTGCCTTCACTGGACCTGCGACCCGTCCCGCGCCGCCGCCGAACTGGGCTTCACCGCCCCCACCCCCGTAAATGAGGGCCTTGCCCACACGCTGGCATGGTACAAGGAGGCCGGTTGGTTAAACTACTAGAACCGATGCCTGCCGGGACCCGCTTCTGGCCCGTCGACAAAGTAATCCTGGCCTACCTGCTCTTCGTCTGTCTCCTGATTGCCGGCTGGTGGTCCCATCTTCCGCTGCCCGGCCTCCAGCTCGCCGTCCACCTCGCCGCCATCGCCCTGATGCTGTTCGAGATCCGGCGCCCCAACCCTTCCACCTGGATTTTCCGGAACTGGTATCCGCTGCCCTACGTAGCCTCTTGTTACAGGGAAATGGCCGTCCTCATCCCCGCCATTCGCCACCGCAGCGCCGACCAGTGGCTGGCCGCCGTCGACTACCGCATCTGGGGCGCCCACCCCACCGTGTGGCTCGAGCGCTTCCAATATCCCGCCCTCACCGTGTTCCTCCAGACCGTCTATACCCTGTTCATTCCCGCCGTTCTCCTCGTGCCCTTTCTCCTCTGGCGCCGCCGCGACTTCGCCTCCTTCCAGTACTTGGCCTTTCTGATCGCCCTGGGTTTCCTCACCTCTTACATCGGCTATCTGCTTGTGCCGGCGCGCGGCCCGCGCTTCCTGCTGGCCTCGCTGCAACACATCCCACTGCGCGGCGACTGGCTGTTCGCCGCCATGCAGTCCACCCTCGATCGGCTCGAATCCGCCCACTACGACTGCTTCCCGAGCGGCCATACCGAGCTCACCATTCTCGCCTGTTGGGGTAGCCGCCTGGTATCAAAAGGTCTTTTCAAAGCGTATTTGGGCTACACCGTTTGCATCATTTTTGCTACAGTTTATCTTCGATATCACTACACGGTTGATCTGATGGCCGGGGCCATCCTCGCGGCTTTTCTAATTGGCGCTGCGCCATTTCTGTACAGCATGCTGGCCGAAGGGGGTTCCGCTCTTGCAAAACGTTGAAGTCGAAGCGATAAGCGGAAAACGCGGGCTCACCGCCTTCCTCGAACTCCCCTACCGGCTTTACCGCGGTAACTCCAACTGGGTGCCCCCTTTGCGCATGGCCGTCCGCGAACTGCTCGACCGCGAAAAACACCCCTTCTACCGCAACGCCGAGGCCGAGTTCTTCCTCGCCCGCCGCAATGGCGAGATCGTGGGCCGCATCGCCGCCATCATCGACCGCGCCCACAACCGCGTCCACGAAGAAAATGCGGGGTTTTTCGGGTTCTTCGAATCGGTGGACGACCCCGCCGTCTCCGCCGCCCTGCTCACCCGCGCCCGCCAATGGACGGAAACCCGCGGCGCCGCCTTCCTCCGCGGTCCCGTGAATCCTTCCACTAACTATGAGTGCGGCCTCCTCGTCGAAGGTTTTGACAGTCCGCCCATGGTCATGATGCCCTACAACCCGCCGTACTACGCGGCGCTGGTCGAAAACTCGGGGCTGCGCAAGGCCAAGGACCTGGTCGCTTACTTCGGTAACGCACATACCATAGACATTGAGAGGATCGGCAGGATCGCGGAAAAAATTCAGTCGAAACACTCCCTCGTGGTCCGTCCCATCGATCTCAAAAATTTCGCCGCGGACGTCGAGCGCGTCTGGGACGTCTACGGCCGCGCCTGGAGCCGGAACTGGGGCTTCATCCCCATGTCCCGCGAGGAGTTTTTTCTCATGGCCAAGGAGATGAGACAGATCCTGAAGCCCGATCTGGTGCTCATCGGCGAGGTCGCCGGCCGGGTGGTCGGGTTCGCCCTGGCCCTCCCCGATATTAACCAGGCGCTGAAGCCCGCCGAGGGCAGACTATTTCCCACGGGATTGCTGAAAATCCTGTACTATCAACGATTGATAAGACGTGTAAGGGTGTTGGCATTAGGCGTGGTCGAAGAATACCGCGCTTCCGGCGTGGGGGCCGTGTTCTATGCCACCCTGGTTCGAAATGCCCGCAGGCTGGGCTTTGGCGATTGCGAGATGTCGTGGGTCCTGGAAGATAACGTATTGATGAATCGCTCCATCAAAGTAATGGGCGCACAGCGGTACAAAAACTACAGAATCTATGAATGGAACTGACGACCATGCGCGTTCCCAGTAGCGAAATCACAGGAATCAAGAAGGGTTACGCTTCGAACGACCTGTTCGAAAAATGCCGCAATTTCACTCGTCCCAGTGATTTACAGGCAGCCGGTCTGTACATGTATTTCGAGGTCTTCGGCGATCGGGAAGGCTGTGGCCCAGGCGAAATCCGCATGGGCAAACGGAAGGTCCTGATGTTCGGGTCCAACGATTACCTGGACCTCATCACTCATCCCAAGGTCAAGGAATCCTCCGCCCAGGCCACCCGCAAATACGGGAGCGGATGCAGCGGTTCCCGCCTCCTCAACGGTACCCTGGACCTCCACGTCAAGCTCGAAGCCGAGTTGGCCGCATTCGTCCGCAAGGATGCCGCAATCATATTCGGTACCGGCTTTCAGGCCAACTACGCCACCCTTTCGGCCCTCACCGAAAAGGGCGACGTCATGATCTGCGACCACAACCTCCATGCCAGCCTGGTGGAAGGCGCCCTGCGCTCTCCCGCGCGCACCATGCGCTTCCGCCATAACGATATGGAGCACTTCGAGCGCTGCCTGGAAAACTGCCCGCCCGAAGACCGCATCCTGGTCGTCTCCGAGGGCGTGTTCAGCATGGAAGGCGACATCGCCGACCTGCGCGGCATCCTCGCCCTTTCCAAGCCCTACGGTGCGCGCGTCTACGTGGACGAAGCCCACGGCATCGGCGTCCTCGGACCCACCGGCGCCGGCGCCGCCGAACACCTCGGCGTCCTCGACGATATCGACATCGTCATGGGCACTTTCAGCAAATCGCTGGCGTCGGTGGGCGGCTTCATCGCCGCCGAAAAGGCCGTCGTCGACTACCTGAAACATACCGCGCGGCCCTTCGTCTTCTCCGCCAGCCTTCCCGCGGGCTCCGTGGCCGCCGTCTCCGCCGCTCTCCATATCATGCAGAAGGAGCCCGAGCGCCGCCATCGCCTCCAGCGCGTCTCCTCCGTGTTGCGCGACGAGTTGCGCGCCCGCGGTTTCAATGTGCTGCCCGGCGAAACACCCATCGTCCCCGTGGTCATTGAGCACGAGCTCGACCTCTGCCGCCTCTGCAAAACGCTACTCGAGGAGGGTATCTATATCAATCCGGTTCTCCGCCCCGCCGCCGCCCAGAACCTGCTCCGCATCTCCATCACCGCCGCCCACACCGAGGAACATGTGGACCGCCTGATCACCGCGCTGGTCCAAGTTTCCGCCAAGCTCGGCATCGAGCGTTAGCCGGCCATGTTAGCCTGAGGGCGGGTGATGCATTCCGTATCGCTTAGCGAGGAGCGCGAAAAGCGATCCGCCGCGCTGACTTCCCTGCTCGCCGCCATCGGGCTGACAACTTTTAAAATCGTCGTCGGCACTGCCACCGGCAGCCTCGGAATCCTCGCCGAGGCCGCCCACTCCGGGCTCGACCTGGTGGCCGCCGGCGTCACCTGGGTCGCCATCCGCATCGCCGGGCGTCCCCCGGACAGCAGCCATCACTACGGCCACGGCAAGGTCGAAAACCTTTCCGCCATGATCGAGACCCTGCTCCTCCTGGTCACCTGCGGCTGGATCGTGCGGGAGGCCGTCCACCGCCTGATCTTCCACAACCAGGAGGTCCAGGTCACCGCCTGGTCTTTCGTTGTCATGTTCACCTCCATCGGCGTCGATGTCTCCCGCTCACGCGTGCTCGCGCGTGCCGCCAAACGCTATCACAGCCAGGCCCTCGAAGCCGATGCCCTGCACTTTGAAACCGACATCTGGAGCTCCGCCGTCGTCATCGCCGGCCTCTTCGCCGTCAAAACCGGTGAGTGGTTCCCATCTCTCGCCTTCCTGCGTAACGCCGACGCCATCGCCGCACTCGGCGTCTCCGCCGTCGTCGTCTGGGTCAGCCTCCAGCTCGGCCGCCGCACCGTCGAAGCGCTGCTCGACACCGCGCCCCCCGGCATGGAGCGCGACATCGTTCAGATCGTCGAAGCCGTCCCCGGCGTGCAGAACTGCCACAGCGTCCGCACCCGCTACTCCGGCGCCGTCCTCTTCATCGACCTGCACGTCCTCGTGGACGGAAATCAGACCCTCGCCCAGGCCCACGAGTTGACCGAAACCATCGAAACCGCCATCCGGCAGTCCGTCCCCCGCGCCGATGTTACGGTTCACCCCGAGCCCGCCTGACGCCGATTGCGGCATCCCCCGGAAGTGGTGTCTACTGCAAGTGTGAAGTACAAACTACTGGTGGGACTCGTGTGCTCGGCCGCCTGCTTCGCGCAGGGCCAATGGGAATTCGGCGGCGTAATCGGATACGGTTGGAACCGCAATGTGCGGGTTAACGGAGCCGGCGCGCAGGCCGAGGCCGGCATCGGCAACCGCTTCGTCGCCGGCGCAGTCGTCGGTGAGGATCTATACGAACACTTCGCCGGCGAAATCCGCTACCTTTACCAGGACGGCGATCCCTTCCTGTCGGGCAGCGGTCAAAAGGTGCAGATTCAGGGCCAGTCCCACACCCTCGTTTATGATCTGCTGGTTCATGTCTACGATCCCACCCACCGCCTCCGGCCCTACGTCGCGGTCGGAGCCGGCGCGAAATACTACCGCACCACCGGACCCGAACCCTCCGACCAGTCCCTCAGCCAGTTCGCCACCCTCATGCGCCAGAACCAGTGGAAGTTCGTCACCAGTCTCGGCTTCGGCGTGAAATACCGCCTCCTCGACCACATGCTCCTGCGCGCCGACTTCCACGACTACATCTCGCCCTTCCCGCGCGCCGTCTTCGCTCCCGCCGAGGGCGCCACCGACCGCGGCCTGTTCCAGCAGTTCACCCCCACCATCGGTGTCAGCTATTGGTTCTGACCGCTGAGGAAATCGCGGCCCCAAGCAGAATGAGCCGGTAACGTATGAGCAAATGCCCTGAATGCGGTGGAACCGGTGATTGTCCCAAGTGCTTCGGCAGCGGCATAAACGTTGACCTCAGTTCAGACCGGGACAAGTGCCCGTCATGCCTTGGGAGTGGCCGGTGTCCTCGTTGCAGTGGTAGCGAGATTATCCGTCTCCGATTATCGGATCGCTGAAAATCGAAGGAAGCCGGTCACATCGCGGCCAGCGCCGCCTTCCCATGCTCCAATGCCGCTGCCCGATTCCGGCTCCGCATGGCTGTGAGCATCGCCCGGACATGCGGAATCGCCCGGTTCAGCTTCGGAGTGTCTGGGTTGCGTTCCGGTCCCTGCGATCTCCTGGTCCTGCCGTAAACAGGGCGGGCCATACGTTCCATTTCCGACCGGCACTCCTCACCAGATTCGATCTGGCGCTCCCATTCGGCTTCATCCGTGCCGGCCAGCCACTCCAAAATGCTCTTCAGCTTGTCTCTCGAACTCGCATCCATCATACCGATTGTACGACCGCCGCCCGACGATCGACGCGGAAAGCAACTAAACCAACGCAGATCGCGACTATCAAAACATTCCCGTTGCTTCGTGTTTTGGTATACGATCAGTTTAACGGCAGAAGGCCGTCACGGGAGAAACAAGAATGACGCAAACGCAGATCGTCCAGGCGCTGGCAGATAAGTGCGAGATTCCGAAGAAGACCGCCAAGGCAATGATGGATCGCCTCGGTCAGACGGCCATAAGCGAGGTCAAGAAAAACGGCGTGTTCGTGCTGCCCGGAATTGGCCGGCTGGTCAAGCAGGACCGCAAGGCCAGGATGGGCCGCAATCCGGCGACCGGCGAAACAATCAAGATCGCCGCGAAGAAGGTTGTCAAATTCAGGGTCGCCAAAGCTGCGAAGGACGCCATCGTTCCGCCGAAGAAGACGAAGGCGTAAAGCCTTCACTTCACAGGCAACCTGTTCACTCAACCCGACGCATCAGTCGGCAGGTGGGTCCTTCGCCGATTGCAGTACTACGTACCGGCGGCACAGACTTGTTGTCGCATGACCGGCTAATGGTGCTATACTTACGGCGCATCGTTGGTCATGCCCCCGGCTTGCGGTTGTGCGGACGAGAAGTGGTTGACTCATCGGACCACATCTCTTTCAGGAGCGAACCGGAATGAAATCCGTTCTGTTGCTGCTGCTCTCCGCATGGTATTCCAATTACACGGTTACCGACATCGTCGATACGCTGGAACCGCTTCTCGACGCCAATCGGGACGCCTATCTTGCAGGTCCTCTCACCCGCCAACGCCAGGACGCCGCGCTTCAATACTTCGACACTCAGTGGGCTTGGCTAAAGTCCCCGGCTGCTTGCGGAAGTCGGATGTTGGGCAGCGCCGGTAAGACCTGCATCGAAGATCGTTCCCGCACAGGGCGCTGGTCGTGGGAAGAGTATTACCGGGATCCAATTGTGAATGGAAAGTTTTAGCCGGGGACGTCGACCCGAGACTGCAACTTACTCCCGTGGAACGTCCTGCCGTGATGCCGGCTTGTTCCCCTTTAGGGCTTTGCCGGCAGGGGCTGCCAGAGCTCTATCTTATTCCCATCCGCGTCATAGATCCAGGCAAAGCGACCGTAAGATTCATCCATTCGTTTGGGGTCGATCTTGACTCCCTCTTCTTTTAAGCGGTCGAGCAAAGCATCCATATCGTCCACGATGTAGTTGATCATGAACGGTGCCTGGCTGGGATTGAAATAGTCGGACGAGCTCGGAAAAATGGTCCAAACGGTGACGTGTTCTTTTTGTGGGTCGTCGTGTTCTCGCCACGGAAGCATCACGCCATGGCCCTTGTCCGCGAGTCCGAGATGCTTCGAATACCATTCCCGCATCTGATCGCGATTGGCGGATTTGAAAAAGACACCGCCGATTCCAAGGATGCGCCCGCGCTGCTCCATTTTGACAGGCGCCTTCGACTGTTCAGGTTGCGGAGTTTGCACTTCCTGTCCTCCTGTTGAGTAGACCGAGATGAGCAACAGCAAGCCGAGCGCGAGTGAGCTCCAGGGCATTCGTTGCATTTGTGGATTATACACGTTTATTTTCGAATGGAAAAAACGAACGTCCCATTGCACGAATGGCGAGCCCAAGTCATTGGAATAGATCCGCCTTCGCGTATACAAGCGTCAATGTTACGGTACTGTTTCGCTCCAGGCGCACGGTCTTCGCGCCTTCAAGAAAAGCCCGCGCGTACGCGGGATTGTGCATCCCTTCGGAATTGAAGCTGCCTCGCAACGCGAATGCGTAGTAGTCTCCCGGCCGTACGTTATCGAGAGCGAAAGTCCCGCCCTCGATGGCTGAAACCACGATAAATGGCCGGAACCGCAGCCGTTCCTCCTGGGGCATCAGCACCACAAGCCCCTCGGCCCCGTTCTCCACCGTACCCCGCACGCGTCCACCGCCCGTTCTCAGCGCCACCCGAAACGGCGTCATTCCGGGTACGACCGCGAGTTCATCCAGCGTGATGTCCCGTTCGCCCAGCCGCACCGAGTCCAGGTAGTGCCGCCCCCACTTCCATCCCGGCTCCACGATCAGCCGGTATCGCCCCGGATAGACGCGCTCGAACCGGATGCCGCTCCCGCTGAATTCGGCATCGGCCCTCTCTCCCAGTCCATCCACTGGCGCCAGGACCGCCTTGCCCTCGCATTCGTGTCCCGGCTGCCCGTTGAGTTCGATCTCGCCCGAGACGGCAACCGGCGGCGCCACCCGCACCGCAAGGTCCTCCACATCGTGTCCGCCCACCGCCACAGTCGCGAATCCGCGCAATTCCACCTCGCCGCGATGCCACACGGCCCGCAGAGTCCCCTCGCCCGGCCGCACCCGCTCCAGGTCGAAGGTTCCGTCCTCGCGCACCGTTGCTTTCCGCGCCGCCAGGCCGGTCTCCACCGTCGCCCCGGCCGCCGGGTCTCCGCGCTCGTCCACCACCCTCCCGGAGAGGTGGAAGACCGGTACCGCGCGCAGGACGATCTCGAAGCCGGAAAGGTCGTCACCCGCCGCAACCGGCACCGCCGGCGCGTCGCGCCGGTCCGTCATGCCGGGGAACCAGGTCGGCGCGACTTCCGTCGGCCGCGCCTCGTTCCCGCCCGCCGGCGGCAAGGCCACTAAAAGATACTGCCCCGGCCGCATGCGCTCGAAAGCGAAACGGCCCGCCGCATCGGTTGTGACTTCGTAGACCACACCTGGAGCGTTCTCCGGGTCGTTCGCCCGAACCCGCACCCGCGCCGCCGGCTGCCGCTCCGCGTCGAGGACCCGCCCCCGCAGCCCCGGCCAGGGCCTCATCGCCAGTTCGAAAGCCGGCGGGTCGCCGCCCTCTTCGATGCGGAGCTCCCTTTCCGCCATCTCGAACCCTAGCCGCGACGCAAACACCCGGTATCGTCCGGCCTTCACCTTCGGAATGCGAAACCTGCCCGACGCGTCGCTGTTGGCGCCCGACGAGGGGCCGGTGGACAACAGGACCACCGAAACCGCCCCGACCGGCTCATGCGTGATCGCGTTCGTGACGCTGCCCGTCACCGTGACCGTCTGCGCGGCAAGCGCGCCGGCGCAGAACAGCCAGGCCACCGCTTTCACAGCCGAATCTTAGCACCCATCTCGCTCCATTTCTTTAAAACCGGATCCAGCCACTGGACCTGCCGTTACGCCCACGCCATCGAATGAAATGTCTCGATCGCGCCCCACACGCCAAGGCCGATCCCTTTGGCCATCTGCGCCGGGTCCACCATGTTGTGAGCCAGGAAGACCAGCACCGAACCTTCTTCAGGATCGGCTTGCCACCAACCGCCGAATGCCCCGGGCCAACTGACGGTTCCCACCCTTCCGCGGGGCATCAGGTCCGTCTTGTCAGTCTCCAGCACTACCGAAACACCCAGGCCAAATCCTCGACCCGCCGCGAAGGGTTTCCAGCCCAGCCATCCGGAGGTCGCGCGTTGGCTGTCGGTGAGCTGATTGGTGACCATCTTTGCGAGCGTTTCCGGATACAGGAGACGTACGCCATCCACTTTGCCGTCACCTACGAATAGCCGTGCAAACTTGAGATAGTCGTCTACCGTGGACCATAGCCCGGCGCCGCCGGATTCATAGGCCATGTCTTCTGGCCGTTCTTCGACGACGACGCCGCTCCAGGCGATTCGTCTCTTTTAGCCGGCCCTCTTCATCGAAGCCGTACGCAGCCGCTCGCCGGTCCCGCTTCTCTGGGGCGACGACGAAGCTCGTGTCCTTCATGCCCAGCGGATCGAAAATACGTCGCTTGAGCAGTGCTCCAAGCGCCGCGCCTTCGATTCTTGCGATCAGCAGCCCCAGCAGGTCGGTCGAACTGCCGTAATGCATGGCACCACCGGGCTGGCCGATCAACGGCAGCTTCGCCAGCCCTCGAATCCAATCGCCGGGCGCGACGTCGCTGTCAATATCCCCGCCAAGCGCCTCGCGATATGCCTGGGCGATCGGGCCTCGATGAAAGTCGCCATAGGTTAGCCCCGACCGGTGGGTCAACAAATCTTCGAACGTGATCGGGCGTTCTGCCGGATCCGTTTCGCTCAGAGGACCGTTGGGAGACCGCAAGACGCGCATGTCTGAAAACTCCGGAGCATAGCGGGCGATGGGCTCGCTCAGTCCTAGCCGGCCTTCTTCGACCAACATGAGTGCAGCCACGGAAGTGATTGGCTTCGTCATGGAGGCGATCCTGAAAAGGGTGTCCCGCTCCACCGGCAGTTGCGCTTCTATATCGCGCCAGCCCACACAGACGGTCCGGGTTTCTCCGTCGCGCCAGGCAAGAGCGGCCGCCCCCGCCAGTTGTCCGGAGTCTACGATCTTCTGCAATGCCGCTTCGATGTCACCTCGTTGTTTCATTTCAGTGATTAGCATCCTTCTAAAATATAAATTTACTATAAAATAGTAATCCTATAAAATCAAGGCTATGGCATCGGCCCCGGAAGGAAAGTCCCGCCGTCAGCAGCCCAAGGGCGATAAACGCGACCGGACTCGCGCCAAACTCTTGGAAGCGGCCCGCTCGCTGATTCGTGAAAAGGGTTTCGAGCGCACCACCCTCGAAGACATCGCTGAAAGGGCTGGAATGACGACAGGAGCCATCTACGGCAACTTCAAAAATCGCGAAGAGCTTTTCATCGCACTGGGACTAACCTTCTGGGCTCCGATTCAGCCGCACGTGACCCCGGGTTCCAGTTTTCCGGCGATCATGCGCGCCATTGCCGACGCGACGCTCGCGGTGCTCCCGGACCGCGCAGCTGCGGCCGTAGGGCGCCTAACCGGCTTGGCCTATACGCTTACTCACGAACAGATGCGCGCCCAGGTGCTGGAGATCACGGCCCAAAGCTATGCGTTCGGCGAGCAATGGCTTCGCACGGTTACGAAAGAGGAAGATCTTCCTATGCCGGCAGACCAACTGGTACGCGTCCTCCACGCCATGATCGAAGGGTTGGTGTTCCAAAGGCTGCTGACGCCCGAATTAGTGCCCGACGAAATATTCCGGGCGGCCTTCGCAGCGCTGGCGGCGAAGAAGCAGAACAACAACGAATAGCGCGCGCCTCGTTACCGGTCTCTTCGCCACTCCCTAATACCGCACTCCCAGGATCACCGCGACTTCGTTCGGCACCAATCCGAGTGATTCCTGCCAGCGCATGTACCGCACGCCGGGCGCGATCTTCAGCGCCCCCACCCGCCTCTCCACGGCTGCGCCCGCCGCCACGCCGAAGTGCGGCAGGTACGAACCCTGGCGAAACGCCGGCCCCACCTCCAGCAACGGCCTCCACCGCGCCGCCCGGAAGCGACCTCCGAGCCGGTACTTCGCCATCACCGGAATCTCCCAAACCCCCACCGTCGATGTGCCCGACCCCGATGTTCCATTGCTCACCTGGTATTTCGACGTCCCGTGCAGCAACCGCCGCAGGAACGAGACCTCGAACGACACCGGCCCCGTATGCACCTCCACCGTCGGTCCTCCCAGCACGCTCCGCGGGCCGGAATGGAATTGCGACCTCACCGTCAAGCTCCCGTATTCATAGGTCGACGGCGGGGCCGCACGGTAATCGTCAGCCAGGTTGCTACCCACCGTCCCGCCGATCGAAATACGTCCCCGGAACGGCTCCAGGACATCCGTCTCGTTGTGAGTCGTGAATCCGAGCAGAACCTCCACCTGGTTACGCCCCGTGCGCGACCTTTGCTCCCGGTCCGCCGCCCATCGCGTATACCGCACTTGCGGCGCGATGTTCAGCCAGCCGGCGCGAAGTTGCACGCCTGCCCCGGTCGCCACACCCTTACCCGATGGATAGCTGTTCCGGTTGCCGATCGCCCGGAACGAAGGGCCGGCCTCGAGGAAGGGACGCATGCGCCTCCCGCCGAGGCTGTACCGCGCGAGGACCGGTATCTCCCAGGTGACCACGGGCGAAGGAGACACGCTGTTCAGCGTGCCATCGGGCAGCACCGCCGCCCACGTCCCTTGCATCTCGCGATACAGGCCGTCCGCCACCACTGCCCAATGGTCAGTCAGCCGCACCTGCACTCTGGCACCCACCACGTAGTCCTTGAACGGGGAGTAAGTCCGTATCCCGATCGCGTAGGACGAGGGGGTCGCAAACGTCTGCTCGGGAAACGCATCGGTCAGCGCCACCCCGCCCACCACCCCGAGACTCACGCGCTGTCCGTCCGCGCGTATGGCAAAAGTCAACAGCACGAGAAACGCGATCTGTTTTGACACGGCTGGCGCTTGCACCCCGTGTGCCGTTTCCGGTCCACCCCGCCAACCGGGCTTTCGAGTAACATCCACTTACTGGTTAGCCGGGCTCCCTCCGCACAACTGTACCGGTCCGCCTACACTCCGCTTAGTTCTGTGAGGGTCGGGCAACGCGATCGATGACGAATATTTCCGCCATGGCTCTCTCTGCTTCGAGCCGCAGCCCCAGTTGTTCCTGCAAGGCGGAAAACAGTGAGGGGCCTGTCGGGCTCGGGTGCGATGAGACCGTCGCGACCCGCCGCGGGTATCGAACTTGATCCGGTAAGAGCGTCCGGGCTCCACTCCAGTTTGAAGTCGTATTTCCCGGTCAGGCCGGTCTTATCCAGAACCGGGCGATTGACGGAGTTGGCCAAATTGAGCACAAGCATCGCCATGCCTATCCCTGCGCCGGTGATCGTTGTTCCTTGTTTGCGGATCATGGGGCTCGCATCCGGTTTTGCCTCGCGCAGCACAGGCCCATTCTTCGCCACAACCAACACGTACACGCTCTGCTCTTTGCTCTCGGTGTGAGTTAGTAACTGGAACCGCTCGGCCAGCAGGGCTTTCAGACGTTCTCGTATCTGCTGCGCAGTGCCCGCCGGATTTCCAACCCGGGCATCGATGTCGAAGCGATCGTAGCTGGCCCAATCCGGACCATCCGAAATTGAAAACTCCCGCACGTTGTAAGCAAAAGCAATCAGATTCTTTAGAGTCGCGCCCGTCATTCGCAGGTTCCCGCCCGGCAGAGGTTGCAGAAACATTCCGGCCACGTTGGGCGCGCTGGGCTTCACGGAGGCGACTTCGAACGTCAACGGTTCGGATGCCGTCTGGGCGAAAAAATTCCAGCAGGCCGAAACAAGGACAGCGGTAAAGAAGAATCGCATCGGTTAATTGACGTTCGCAAGACCTTCGGCGTTGAGGCCGGGAAACCCGCCGCGAACCCTACTGGCACACCGGACACCAGAACGTCACCCGCGCATCCTCCCCCTGCTTCCTCACCTCGATCCGCGTCCCGCACCGCCGGCACGCCTGCCCTTCCCGCCCGTAAACCCAAAGCCGCTCGAATGGCTGCGCCCGCCGCCGCGTCTGCCGGAAATGCCCGCGCTCGCCCACCACGTTCGCCGCCAGCATCTCCCGCGCGTGCCCCACCAGCCCCGCCAGTTCGGCCTCGCTGAGCGATCCCACCTTGCGAAACGGGTTCACCCCCGCCGCAAAACAGATCTCCGACTTGAACACGTTCCCGATCCCCGCCAGCAGCGATTGCCGCAGCAGCGCCGGTCCCACTTCGAGCTCCGGCCGCGCCCGCAGGTTCGCCATCGCCGCCTCCGCGTCGAAGCCCTCGCCCAGCAGGTCCGGGCCCAAGTCCTTGAAGCCCTTGCGCCGGCCCAGCGATTCCTCCGTGTGAAACTCGGCCACCTGCACGTCGAACGCCACCGCCACCATGCGCGCCGTCTCGATCGCGATGCGCATGTGATACCGCCCCCGCTGCCACGGCTCGCCCGAGCGGTAGATGTGCCAGCTTCCGCTCATCAGCATGTGGGTCAGCAGAATCAGCCCGCCGGAAAAGCGCATCTCGATCCACTTGCCATGCGCCGCCACCGCTTCCACCGTGCGGCCGGCCAGCGGCGCGTCCTGGTCCACGCGCGCCAGCAGCGGCAGCACCGTTTCGAAGCGCGTGACCGTGTCGCCCGCAAGCGCCCGGTGCAGCGTGCGCGCGGCACGGAATATCGTGTCGCCTTCCGGCACCTCAGGCGGTCTCCGGTTCGGTCTCTTCCTCGGAATCGTCTTCCGGGTCCGGCTCCAAACCCACCACCGGCAGCCCCCGCCGCATCTGGAAGCCGTAAACCGTATTCACGAATCCGGCCTCTTCGAGGAACCGTCCCAGGAAATGATCGCGCGCCGGCTCGTCGTTAATGGAAGCCACCATCAATCCGCTGCGCAGCGCCTGCCGCTTCACCGCCACTTCCGCCAGCTTGCGGGCCAGTTCTCTCGCCGAATGGCTTCGCTCCGGCTCGTTCTCCGGCAGGAAAACGCGGATGGCCGGATTGCGCCGCCGCAGGAACGCAGCCAGCTCGCCGTTTACCAGAATCACCGACGCGCCCGACGCCCTCGCCATCGAGTGCGATTCGCTTTCGCCGTGCGGCCACGCGAGGAGCGTGCCGTAGGGATTGGCCGGATCGGATGCGGCCAGGTGCACCGCCTCCGGCCGCTCCGCGTCGCCGCGCATGGCGCGCAGCATGTCCACCGCCGCGGTCATGGCGAACTGCGCCGCGCCCAGCCCCGCCACGAACATGCCGCGCCGGATCCAGCCGCTCTCCTCCATCGTCCGCAGCGCCGGGTAAACCGCCGGATAGCCGCCCGGAACATTTTCCGCGAGCGCCGTTTCCCGCATCACGATGCCGTAGCGCACCAGCAGTTGCTGCGCCGCCGCCGCGCTCCACTCCGTCGCCGTCACCGCGCCCCCCGCGCGCTGCGCCACCAGCGACCAACGCCCTTCGCCCGCATTGCTGTGGCCCGTGCGCGCCCGCAGCCGCCGCAGAAATTCGGGCGAGCCCGGCGGGCCGTCCCGCGCCGTTCCCCGCGCCCGCTCCGCCCGCGCCGGCCGCAACAGGTTGCGCACCGGATGAAACGTGTCGTTGGTGATGCGCCCCGCCCACACCAGTTCCCACAGCGCGTCCACCGTTTCCCCGGGATACCCGCCGCCGCACGCCTGGTGCAGCGCCGCAAAAAATGACGCGCCCATCTGTCCAAGGTATTCCTCGATCCCGCGCGCCCGCTCCGATAGCGGCGCGGCGTCCGCCTCCGGCGCCGTCACCGGCGGACGCAATCGCGATAACGATTCCGCCAGGTACAGCGCAATGCGCCCATCGCGCTCGCCGCTCGCTTCCCTCCCCACCCACACCACTTCGCCGGAAGCCAGCAGCACGTCGAGGTCCGCCGGCGTGTACCCCGCCACCCGCGCCGGCAGGATCTCGCGCTCCAGTTCGGAAATCAGCAGCGCCGCTCCTTGCAGCAGTTCGATGGCGTCGAGCAGCGCATCCACTCCGCGCCGCGGCGTCGTCACTCCCTGCCATCGCGTCAACATCCGTGCGAAGGAGCGCTGCGCGGCCGGCTCCACCTCGCGCCGCAACCGCGCCAGCGTCTTGCGGCGGATCTGCTGGAGCACGTCCGGGTCGCACCACTCGCGGTGAATGCCGTCCGGCCGGAACTCGCCTTCCAGCAGTTTCCCCGCCGCGTGCAGCGCCTTCAACACCGCTTCCACGTCCTCGGCGCGCAGCCCGAAACGCGCCGCCGGCTCGCCGCTCGGAAACGGCCCGTGCGTGCGCGCATAGCGCCGCATCAATTCCTGTAGCGGGTGCGCCACCGGCTCCAGAAACGCGTCAGCCAGTCCCGGCGGCAGCGGCGTGCCCAGCCCGTCGCGATAGCGCGCGGCGTACTCCGCCGGGATGTAGCGGGACTGGCCCGCGATCCGCACCAGCACCGCCCGCCGCGCCCCCGCCAATTCGTCGATCGCCGCCGCGGCCACCTCGTTGGCGCTGCGCGCGCGGATCTCCTCCGCCGTCAGGTCGCCCAGCTTCAGCAGCAGGTCGTGCACCGCGTCCGCATGCCGCGCCTGGTAATCCGGATCGGTGGCCTGAAGCTGCGCCTCCACCTCTTCGATCGCCGCCTTGTCCAGCAGTTCGCGCAGGTCGGTGCTGCCCAGAATCTCCTCGAGCTGCGACTGGTCGATCGCTAGCGCCTGCGCGCGCCGTTCCGCCAGCGGCGCGTCGCCATCATATATGTAGTTGGCGATGTAGCCGAACAGCAGCGCCGACGCGAACGGCGACGGCTTCTGCGAATCGTGCGTGGTCACCCGCACCCGCCCGTGCTCGATGCCGCGCAGCACTTCGGCCGCGGCGGCCAGGTCGAACACGTCGCTGAGGCACTCGCGGTAGGATTCGAGCACGATCGGGAACGCCGGATATCGGGACGCCACGGCCAGCAGGTCCGCGGCCCGCTTGCGCTGCTGCCACAGCGGCGTGCGCATGCCCGGGCGCCGCTTCGGCAGCAGCAGCGCGCGCGCGGCGGCCTCGCGGAATTTGGCCGCGAACAGCGACGTGCTTCCCAGTTGCTTCGTCACCAGCTCCCTGAGTTCGGCGGGCCGCAGCAGCAGCCACTCGGTTTCAAGAGGCTGCTCGGAATCGGGCAGGCGCAGCACGAAACCGTCGTCCGTCCACATCGATTCCACGTCGATCCCGCGCTCGGCGCGCAGCCTCCCCGTCACCGCCATGCACCAGGGCGCGTGCACGCGGCTGCCGAACGGTGAGAGCAGACAGATCCGCCAGTCCCCCAATTCGTCGCGGTAGCGCTCCACCAAAATGTCGCGGTCGCTCGGCACGCGGTGCGCCGCGCTCTGCTGGTCTTCAAGGTAGCGCAGCAGGTTCTCGGCGGCGTTCGAATCCAGGCTGTGCTGTTCCACCAGGCGCGCATACGCCACCGGCCGCGGCATCTCCAGCAATTCGCGCGTCATCTCACCGATCTGCCGCCCGAACTCCGCCGGCCTCCCCGGACCGTCGCCCTTCCAGAACGGCATGCGCCCCGGCTCGCCCGGCGCCGGCGAAACCACCACGCGGTCGCGCGCAATGTCGTCGATCCGCCACGTGGTGGCCCCCAGAATGATCGTGTCCCCGGCGCGGCTTTCGAACACCATCTCCTCGTCCAGTTCGCCCACGCGGGCGCCCTTGGTTGCGCCCGCCAGAAACACGCCGTACAGCCCGCGGTCGGGAATCGTGCCGCCGTTGGTGATGGCCACGCGGCCCGCGCCCTGCCGTGCCGTCAGCCGGTTGGCCCCGCGATCCCAGGTGACGCGCGGCCGCAGTTCCACGAATTCATCGGAAGGGTAGCGGCCGGAAAGCATGTCCAGCACGCTTTCGAATGTCGTCCGCGCCAGGCCCGTGAACGGCGCCGCCTTGCGCACCGTCGCCAGCAGGTCCGGCGCGCTCCACGGCTCCATCGCCACCATGGCCACCATCTGCTGCGCCAGCACGTCCAGCGGATTGCGCGGGTAGTGCGCCGCCTCCACCTTGCCTTCGTACATGGCGCGCGTGATGGCCGCGCAGGCCACCAGGTCGCCGCGGAACTTCGGGTAAATCACGGCCTCGCTGGTGCCCCCCACGCGGTGGCTGCCGCGGCCCACGCGCTGCATCCCGCTCGTCACCGAGGGCGGCGCTTCGATCTGAATCACCAGGTCGATGGCCCCCATGTCGATGCCGAGTTCGAGCGACGACGTGGCCACCAGCCCGCGCAGCGTGCCCATCTTCAGCCGGTCCTCGATGTCCTTGCGCTGCGGCGCCGCCACGCTGCCGTGATGCGCGCGCACCAGCGTCTCCCCAGCCAGGTCGTTCACCGCTCCCGAAATCCGCTCCGCCAGGCGCCGGCTGTTGACGAAGATCAGCGTCGAACGGTGCGCCCGCACCGCGTCGAGCAGCTTGGGATGAATCGCGCTCCAGATGGACGGCCGCACCGGACCCTGCGAAGCCGGGCCGCTCGGCAGCTCGTCCAGTTCGTCCAGCCGCGACATGTCTTCGAGCGGCACTTCGATGCGCAGGTCCAGCCGCTTCGGCTCGCCCGCATCTACGATGGTCACCGGCCGGTAACTCGGCGCGTCGGCCTCCGGCGCCGCTTCCGCACCGCCCAGAAAGCGCGCCACCTCGTCGAGCGGCCGCTGCGTCGCCGACAGCCCGATGCGTTGCAGCCTGCGCCCGCAGAGAGTTTCCAGCCGCTCCAGTGAGAGCGCCAGGTGCGACCCGCGCTTCACCGGAACCAGCGCGTGAATTTCGTCGATCACCACGGTTTCGACGGACCGCAGCGCCTCCCGCGCGTTCGAAGTGAGCAGCAGGTAAATCGATTCGGGCGTGGTGATCAGGATGTCGGCCGGGTGGCGCGAGAAGCGGGCCCGTTCGGCCGATGGCGTATCGCCCGTGCGGATGGCCGCCGCCGGTTCGTGAAACTCCACTGCCCAGGCGGCGCGCCTCCTGCGCGATCCCGGCCAGCGGCGCGCGCAGATTGCGCTCCACGTCCACCGCCAGCGCTTTGATGGGCGAAATGTAGAGCACGCGGCAGCGGCGGTCGGGCGCCGGCGGCGGCGCGAACATCAGCCGGTCGATGCAGGAAAGAAACGCCGCCAGCGTCTTCCCCGTGCCCGTAGGCGCCAGGATCAGCGTGGACTCGCCGCGCGCGATGGACGGCCATCCCATAGACTGCGGCCGCGTCGGCGCGGCAAAGACCGCTTCGAACCAACTGCGCACCGGCGCGTGAAACAGGCTGAGGACGTCGCTCGCGTTTTCAGACAAACTCTTTCCATGCTACCGGAACCCGCATGTGATGCAATAGGAAACCATGCCGACACTTCTGCTGGGTTTCCTGATTGGTGTGGTAGCCGGGCTGCGCAGCATGACCCCGCTCGCGGCCGTGAGCTGGGCCGCGCGCCTGGGCTCGCTGCACCTCGAAAACACCGGGCTCGCGTTCCTGGGATACGCCGTCACTCCGTACATTTTCTCGGTCCTCGCCGTCGGCGAGCTGATCAACGACAAGCTGCCGAAGACGCCGAGTCGCAAGGCGCCCCTTCCGTTCGGCGCGCGCATCGTGGTCGGCGCGTTCTGCGGAGCGGCGCTGGGATTGCCCGCTGGATCCGCCATCACCGGCGCCATCGCGGGAGCCGCCGGCGCCATCGTGGGCACGCTCGGCGGCTATGAATTCCGCAGCCGCCTGGTAAAAGCGACCGGCGGCAAAGACCTGCCCATCGCGCTGCTCGAAGACGCCATCGCCATCGCCGCCGCGTTCTGGATCGTCTCGCGCTGAACGCGAGTTACCACTCCACCGTTTTGCCGGGCTCGAGCGCCCACACTTCAATCCCCGTGTCCGCGATCCGTTCCCGCAGCCCCTCCGGCCGCCCGGTCAGCGGCGGGAACGTGCCGAAATGCATCGGGATCACCTTCTTCGGCTTCAGCAGCCGGCAGGCCAGCGCCGCTTCGTGCGGGCTCATCGTGAACAGGTCGCCGATCGGCAGAAACGCGAGCTCCGGTTTGTAGAGCTGCTCGATCAGCGCCATGTCCGAAAACACGTTGGTGTCGCCCGAAAAGTACAGCTTGCGCCCGTCCGCGAAGGTCATCACGTACCCTGCCGCTTCGCCGCCGTACACGATCCGGTCGCCGTCGCTGATGCCGCAACTGTGTACCGCGTGGGTCATGGTCACCGTCACTTCGCCCAGCTTCTGCGAACCGCCTTTGTTCATCGGGCGCGTGTTGGCCACTCCCTTCGATTCCAGCCAGGTGCAGGTTTCGAAAATCGCCGCCACTTCCGGAGTGAACTTTTTCGCCAGCGGCACCGCATCGTGAATATGATCGAAATGCCCGTGCGTGATGCAGATCGTGTCCACGCGTTCGATGCTGTATCCCTTGGGGTAGGCCGGGTTGCCATCCGTCCATGGGTCCATGACGATGACTTGCCCGGAAGGCAGCCGGAACTCGAACGTTCCGTGCCCGAGCCAGGTGATTTGCATATATGAAGTATCCTCCTGAAAGGCAAAGAATCGTAGACGCTCAAACGGCATCTCACCATCTGGCATTCGAATAGTGCGTCAGGATCTGTTCATCTTTGGTCAGCAAAGGCGCACCGCCGTTTGATTTGGCGTGGGCTACGATGATGCGGTCGAACGGGTCTCTTGTCCAGCTTTCTCCCAGCGCCATTTCCGCAATGGCCGGAAACGGGTGGTCGCAAACCGTGAGGCCGATTTCAATCCCGAGCTTGACCAGAATCTCCTGCGGCTTGACGATGATCCGCCCGATTTCGTAGAGGTATTCGAGTTCCACCACCGCCATTGGAGAAATCCGCACATCCGCAGCCTCAATTAAGGAGATCGCTCTTTTCGAGAGCTTCGCCAGATTCGCTTCATTCAGCCAAATCGCCACTTGCGTGTCCACGTAGCAGATCAATCTCGAAGCGCCTTTCTCATATTTCCGCCCAGTCTTTCTCGATCGCAGCCCACATCTCGGCTTGCAGTTTTTTTTCCGCGGCTTTCTGCTGCTTTCCGGTTATCTTGAGGTTGGCCGTCTGCCGCGGCGTCAGGCGGCCGAGCTTGGACGGCGCGCTGCCTTCCGGTATGACCAGCCGGACCGTCGTGCCCTGATGGACGAATTCCACCGTTTCCCCTGCCACGGCCCGCTCCACAAGCTGAAAAAGATTCCGGCGAAACTCCGTGATCGTCACCTTCATCGATTCAATCCTAGTTCCGGATGTACATACAAGTCAATGTCGTTGTACATTGCCCGCTCCGGAGAGAACATTCTCACCAGCGCGCGCTGCGGCTAGAATGGTGACGCGGGATCCACGCCGCCGTGCCGATTCGCGGAACAACCGCGACCGGGCGCGCGTACCATGAAAGAGAGCGTTCCATACCTATGACAGCCACAACCAGCCCGCAAATCGGGCAAATCCACGCACTCCTGGCGGAGAAGGGATACGAAATCTCCGTGACGGCGCCCGACTCGCTGAAACTCCGGGAGCCGGAAAGCGGCGTCGCCATCCAGGCAGTGTTGGAAGGGGACATCCTGTACTTTTCCGTCGTGTGTGTCGTCGTCCCCAGATCCGCCATCACGCCGCCCATCATGGAGAAGATGCTCGATGCCGGCAACGGAATTTCCACGTCTTACTTCCAGCTTTACGACGCCGGATCCGGCCAGGCGGCGGTGACCCTCAACAACTTCTGCAAATTGCAGGAGATGGGCGCCGACGACCAGGACGACATTCTTTCCTGCGTGCATTTCCTGCTGGTGGATGTGATCAGCGCCGCCTCCCTGGTGGGCGATCTCGGAAAGTAACGGAGCAGAAACAAATGGCATTCCTATCGGATATTTTCAGCCGCATCGGCCGGGTGGCGCGCGGACGCGCAAATCAGGGCATCGACGCCATCGAGGACGCGAACTTCGAAGCCACCGTGAAGCAGACGGTGGCCGACATGAAGACCGAACTCGTCAACGTGGTGCGCGCCTCCGCCGTGGCCATGAGCAACTACAACCGCCTGGACGCCGAATACCAGAAGCACGTGCGGCAGTCGCAGGAATGGAAGGATCGCGCCGCTCTCGCGCTCGACGCCGGCAATGAGGACCTGGCGCGCCGCGCGCTGGCCCGCAAAGGCGAGTCCGACCAGCAGGTGGCTTCCATGCAATCGGCCGTCGAGCAGGCCCGTACCACCAGCGAGAAACTGAAATCGCAGGTGCAGGAGCTCAAGCGGAAAATCGAAGAGGGCGAGCGCACCGCCATGACCCTGGTGGCGCGCAAAAACGCCGCCACCGCGCAGCGCAAAGTAGCCGAAGCCATGGCTGGAGTGGGCAACGCCGACAACGCTTTCGCCGCCCTGAACCGTTTCCAGGAAACCGTGGCCAAGGAAGAGGCCACCGCGCAGGCCTTCGACCAGCTTGCCAGCGCCGGCAAGGACGACGACCTCGAGAAACAGTTCGCCCAGCTCGGCGGCAAGAGCGTGGATGCGGAACTCGCAGCGCTCAAATCCGAACGCCTGCTGGGCAGAGCCAAACCGGCCCCCCCGGTGCTGCCCAAGGAACTTCCGGCGCCCGGCGGAATCAAGGCGAACAACGCTTAATCCGATGGTTACCATTGGCACCGAATTCGCGCTCGCCATTCTCCTGGTGCTGGTGCTGTTTCAGATTTTCAAAAAGAAGCCCGCCGCACCGGCGTCCAAGGGGCTGCCGCTGCCCGACCTCGCCAATCTCAATCCGACCCAGGCCCGCACCGGCGACGTGATTTCCGTTTCCGGCGCGGGCGACGAGATGACCGACCTCGATTTCACCGCCGACCGCACCACTTACTACCAGGCCGGCTCGCGCGCCTGGACCGAGATCGGCGGCCCCTACCGCGAGCGGCGCGCCGCCCTGCGGGTGGCTAACGAAGACCACATCGACGTGGCCGTGCAAACCGATCCGCGCGTCCTCACCATCGAGGATCTGGGGGTTTCCGAAGACGACCTCGCCCAAATGGACGAACGCCAGAATACCGGCGACTCCTTCGAGTTCGACGGCAAGATCTGGCTTTACCGCCTGAGCCGGGAAGGCCAGGCCAAACGCGATGACCATTCGCAGCCGGTCCGCTTCTACTACTGGGAGTTCCGCGAAGAGAACGGCCGCGGCCTGCTGGCCATTCGTAAACCCGAGGGAGAACCATTCGCGGTGACGATGTACCACGGTGTCGCCACCGGGGATGTCATTATTTACCGCGACAAGGTATAGCCACATGAGGGGTCCTTTGAAGTTTTTCGCGGCGCTGCTCGGCACGCTGATGGTTGTCATTCCGTTCGCCGGGCTGGACAATCTGCCCCGCTCCGTCCGGACGCAGATCGCCGCCGAGCGCACCGCCTATTCCTCCGCGCAGACCGCCGTCCGGTCCGCGCAAGAAGAGGTCAACCGCGACCTCCAGGCCGAGCCGGCGCTGTTCGCTTCCATCACCGCCGACGACGGGTGGCCCGCCGCCCTCGCCGCCGCCTCATCCGATCTCGCATCGGCCGGGCGGGACATCCAGCAGCTTGCGGCGCTTGAAAAGGCGAACCGCCGCGGCGACCGCGCCAGCGCCGAAGCGCTGCTCGCCCGCGAGAAGCCTCTGCGCACCGCCGCCGAACGCCGCGCCTCGTCGGTGCGGCAGCAGGCGGCGCACTGGGTCGAACTCAAACGCAACCTGCCCCAAACGCTCGCTCAAATGGAGCGCGATTACGCCGCCGTCCACGCCTTCGATCCGGCTGCGGTAGCGGCGGCCGTGCAGAAGGCTTCCGCCGACTGGCCGGAGAAGAAGGCCGACCTCGACGCGCGCCTGGCCGCCCTGCGCAACGCTGCCGCGCAAAGCGAGAATCTGTGGCAGCAGTCGGCCGGCGAACGCCGCCTCGCTGCCGCTTCGCACTTCGACGGCCTCGATTTCGGAACGCTGCTCACCGCCGCCGATACGCTCCACAATTCGGCCGCAACGCTGCCGCGGGAATCCGCCTCCGTCACCGCACTCACCGGTCAGTTGTACACCGTCTGGGACAAAGTGCTGGTAGATCTCGACCAGGGCCGGCGCGCCGAAAAGATCCGCACCGTCACTACCCGCGACGGCAAGACCACTTCGGACGATCAGTGGGTGGAAGTCTCCCGGTCCGCGTTCGACGACATGAAGGCGAACCTGGGGATGGCGATCGCGCACAAGGGCGCCGGCAAGTACGATTCGGAAGCCGAGCGCACCGCGCAGCCCGCCGGTTTCGCCTACGTGGCGCCGCCGGGGCAGCGCAACCAGTACGGTTATTGGGATCGTCGCGACGGCCGCGATTTCTGGGTCTTCTACGGCCAGTACGCCCTGCTTCGCGACCTGCTCTTCAACCGCGACTACCGTCCCGTCGATCGCGGCGACTGGGAAGGGTACCGCACCTCGCGCGAGCGCAACCAGACCTACTACGGCCAGCAGAGCAGCCGTCCGCAGTACGGCACCGGGAGCGCAACCACCCAGCAGCGCTACTCCGGCAGCACCTTCGACCGCAACGGCGGCTTCAAAGATTCCAAATACGCGACTAAGAGCGGCTCTTATCGCGACTCGGAATTCGCGACGCCGGCCGCGCGCAATCCCAACGTGGACCGCAACCCGCAGCGTTTCGGCAGTGGCAGCACGCCCCGGGCCGCGCCCCCACGACCCCGTCCGGCACCCACGCCGCGAAGCATCCCCCGGCGCTTCGGCCGGCACTAGCCCGCCAGCGATCGGCTATCGGCGATCAGGGCGGCGATTGGTTTCCAACGACCCCGGCCTGAGCATCGTCCATCCCCATGCCTACGGTTCCGACGTGGGCGGCTTCAACGGCCGCTCGCACCTCGTGCCTCTCAGAACAGGAACGGCAGGAAACGCCACGTGCGTTCCATGACTCCGACCTTCATCTCTCTTTGGCCAGTTGAGCGACACTTTTGTACTTCAAACTTTTTCTATCGTCCATGTTGAGGACGCCGCTCAGAGTTTTGACGCCGGAGGCAAACGCCGTGCCCGCGGACGCGGAGTCCGTAAATAAGGCTGTGCGCATCGTATGTTGTCTGCATGCCTGAATAAGTCATCTTGCTCATGTTCAGGCGGTTCTTGGACTGAAGTAGGTCGGCAGCGTTCATAGCGTTGCCTGGATTTGCGTGCTCGACATGCCGTCAGCCTGGAAGCTCTGGACTTCATTGGTATCCTCCTGAACTGTGGTGGTTGTTGTTGTGCCGCGTGGAAGGGGTATGTGCCTGCAATAGTGCCTATTGCGTGCCGCCCTGTGAGTTCGTGTCCTCCGGCGGCTTTAAGAGTCCCAACACAAAGGAGCAGTGGCCAAAATCCAGCGGGACACCCACTGTGGCAGGCGCCTCATTCGCCGCTCGCGGCCATCGACCCCGTTTGTGGCAAATGGTACTCTAGCAGCGCTGCATGTAAGCGGTGTGACTTTCGAGTGACGCCTTCCCCGGACGCCCCGTTTACTTCACTTCCCCGCGGTAATCCACGCGAGCGGCAGACGCACAAACCCGATGCGATCGTATGGACTGCCATCTCCGCTCTCATACAGAAGCCCGGCCGTCCTGGCATCCAGTTCCACGAGATTTGAGTATGCCGAAGGTCCGGCATAAATCTCCCTGGAGACGCTCCACGTCTTGCCGTCGTCCCGGCTGAGCCGCACCGTCATCTTGGAACGGGTCGTAGCGGCGGGATTTGAAAACAACAGGACCGCGTTTTTCCCCTGCCCCAGCCGGATCAGGCTGGCCTCGCAAACCGGTTCGATCAGGGTGTCGTCCAGCACCGGGTCGCTCCACGTGAGGCCGCCATCCCGGCTGATCGAGACCGCGCGCCGGTTCTTGCCGGCATAGCTCCGCATGTTGAGCATCAGCGAACCGTCGGATAACTCGGCCACCGTCGATTCGTTACAGTCCGGGCCCGCGCTGCCGCCCAGCTTCCACGTCTTGCCGCCGTCGTCGCTATAGATCGCGTGCGAATACCGGCCCGAGTCCCCGCCTCGCACGTGATCGCAGGGAATCACCAGGCGGCCGCCCCGGAGTTGAATACCGTTCACCGGTCCGGTGGCGTACCAACTCCAGTCCGGCTGCTTCACCGCCGTCGTGATGTCGGCCGGCGCCGCCCAGGTCAGGCCGTCGTCCGCGCTGTGCGTCACCCACACGGTCCGCGTCGGGCCGGCCAGCCCGGGGCGGATCAGCTTTTCGGGTACATCGCCTGGATTCCGGGTGAGCAGCAGCCAGATCGTTCCGCTCCGCCGGTCAACCACCGGCGCGGGATTCCCAGCAGTGTCGGCGCCGAAATCCACCACGATTGCCGCGGACGACCACGTGCGCCCGCCATCGCGGCTACGCTTCACCAACACGTCGATGTCGCCCCAGTCGCGGCCGCTCTCGCGCCGGCCTTCGGCAAACGCGAGCAGCGTTCCTTTCTTCGTCTGGATCAGGGCGGGAATGCGGTAGGTGTTGTAGCCCTCCCGGCCGGAGCTGAAGACGTCCACCGGCGACGGTCCCGGGTCGGCGCCCGCCAGCGTCGCCGGCACCGAGAACAGGACGAGGAGAAATGAAATCGCGCGCCGCATGTTCGGACCATCGTAGCGCGTCTACTCGAAGCGCGAGGCTTCGATCGGGAACTGCGACTGCACGTGGCCGGCGCGCGCCCACGGCCATGCGGATGCCGATCTCGCGAGTCCGCTCCGTCCCTATGCCGCCCACCAGCAGCGAAACGGCGGCAATGCCCCCCAGCAGAAACGTCATCACGCGCGTGGTGTCTTCGGCCGCGTTGGCAATGTCGGTCAGGTTGCGGACAGTGAAATCCTTGGGCTGCCCGGGTTGATATTGTGACGCGCCCGGAGCATGGCGTCGATCTCCGCGGACACATACGCAGTGGGGATGTAACTGATGGCGAGAAGCTTCTTCATCACGGTGGTGTATGGCATGACCAACGTGTCGTCCTGGTCCATGCCCCACTGCGTCTGGCCCTTCGATTCGAGAATTCCGATCACGCGAAACGGCAGATTGCGCACGCGCAAGGTCTGCCCGATCACCGCCACGCGCGCCGCCGTGCCGGCGTCCGCCGCGGTGAAGAACGGTAATTGTCAAGCAACGGATGGAAACAGGCGGAAACGCTCGCAGATCACGGCGCCCAGGTCGAGGCGAGGTTCCATCGCTCCACCGCGATGCGGCCCTGCCGGCCGGACGGCGAAAAGAACTCCAGCGTGAGCGGGCCTTCCTGCGGATAGATCAGCGTGCTGATGGCTACCCGGCCGCCTTGCGCGAAAACTTCCAGCGTGGAGCGGTCCACCAGAATCGTCAGTTCCAACTGCTCGCCGCCGGTCGCGAGAGGAGCGGCGGTGCGGGCCGGAAAGTCGGCGCTGAAGCCGGTGTTCCCGGAATGCGTCCGGTCCACATACAACTCGTGCTTGCGCGCGTCGTACCCGATCGTGGTGAAGGTCTGCCCTGGGCCCATCAGCTTGAAGCCGCTCTCCCCCTCGCCGTCCGGTGTGAACGTGGCATGAAGTTCGAAACTGTTACCGCCGGCGGGTTGCGCCTGCAACGCTTTGTTTAGTCCTGCCGCCGCCGTGCCGCTCCAGGAAAAGCGATTCCGCCGCAACCCACGGATCGCTTCCACCGGCTGCTGGACCAGGCGGAGTCCTTCCGGTTGCTTGCGAAGCGAAAGGCGGCGCGCAACGGTCATCTGCCCGCGCCAGGGAGCCGTCGGTAATTTCGCGGCGTATTGCCAGTTGTTCATCCAGCCGAGCATGACCGGCAGCTGCGTGCGCGGCAGGTTATTGAAGGCGAGCGCGCAGTAGCAGTCCTTGCCGTAGTCGGTCCACAGAGTTGTCGCCGCCGGGTTGTCGTTGATGAAGCGCTCGCCGTCGAACATCCCCACGAAATACTGCTCGCCGGAGCCCCCCTGGAGGCCGCCCGGGTTCAGCCCGACTTTCAGAACCCACCGCGTGCGCCGTGGACTGCTGTCCTCCACCGGCACCTCGATCAGGGTGGGGCATTCCCATTGGCCGCCGGTGGCGCCCGCGGGCCCGAACTCGGCAAGGCGCTCCCACTGCTTCATGTTCGGGGAGCCGTAGAAGAGCACCTTGTGCTCCGCCGGCAGGGCGACGGACATGATCCAGCGGCGCGTGCCGGCATGCCAGAAGACGTGCGGGTCGCGAAAATCCGGCAGGTGCAGGTCGAGCACCGGGTTGCCCGCGAACTTGGTCCAGGTCCGGCCGCGGTCGTTGCTGTACGCGAGGTTCTGCGTCTGGAGCGCCCTGCCGCCAGCCGCGCGCGGCGTGTGGCCGGTGTAGACCGCAACCAGGCAGGCTTTCCCCGCCGCGCAGAAGCCGCTCGTGTTGTGCTCGTCCACAACCGTGCTGCCCGTGAAGATCATGATGCCGTCTTCTTCCCGAAGCGCGACGGGCAGCTCCTCCCAGTGTTCGAGATCGCGGCTTACCGCATGTCCCCAACTCATGTGCCCCCACGTATCGCCGAACGGGTTGTACTGGTAGAAAAGGTGATACTCGCCGTCGAACCAGACCAACCCGTTGGGGTCGTTGGTCCAGTTCCGCTGCGGCGAAAAATGGAACTGCGGGCGGTACGGCTCGCGATACGTCTGGCCCGCCGCAGCCAGACAAAGCAGAACGAGGATGGCGATTCTAGGCATTTCGAGAAACCAGTTTGTCACACGCGCTCCCCACTTGCCTCCCCCATCCGGAACATCGAAGATTCTCCCTATTCGGTCGATGCCCTGGGCAAACTCCAGACGGAAGTCGAACAGTCCCGGAATGCCGGTCTTTGCGCAGAGCCCAATTCACTAGCGAGGTCTTCGACCTCAAACCGACGAGCGTACGTCCGAATCATTTCGTAAAATCCTGAGAATGGCGACAATCCCGGAATTATTGGACGGGCACATCACACTGGAAGTGGAGTGCCTGGATCGACTCTACCTAAACCGCTACATCGGCAAACTGGCGACAGGAGGGGGACTGATGTGGTTCATGCGAGGCCAGTTGGGGAAACCGGTTCCTTCGCCGGCGGTTCTCGGGCAGATCTCGGAACGCTTCCGTGAGGCGGTGAAAACACAAGCGGAGCGCGACCACATTCCGATTTACCAGTTCGACCACAAAGAGAAGAAGGACGACATCGCCAATGAGATTCGACGGCAACGGCCAGTGCGGGATGAGATCGTCTTCATCGGGGTCGCGCAGGAGAAGGCCAAGGCGTTCAACGGGAAGAAGGTGAACGGGCAGTTCGAGTTCAACCGGGACAAGACCGTCTACGTCAACCACTACTATTTTTACATCGACGATCAGGATTTCGGCCCCTTGGTTCTCAAGGTATGCAGCTACGCGCCGTGGAGCACGAAGTTGTGTCTCAACGGGCACGAGTGGGCCAAACGGCAATTGGAGAAGAGGAAGATCACCTACGAGGCGTTGGATAACGGATTCCTATCCTGCACCGCACCCGAGCAACTGCAACAGATCTGCGATTCCTTGGGGCCCCAAGACATCGACCGGGTCTTCCGCAAGTGGTTGAAGCGGATTCCATTGCCTTTGCGACCGCAGGACCGGGAAGCGGGCTACGACTGGGATCTGTCGATCTGGCAGATGGAGGTCAGCTTGACGCAGATCTTCGACCGTCCACTGCGGGGCCCTTAGTTCTTTGAAGAAATCATTCGCGACAATCTGGATCTGGGTCGGCCGGACCGCGTCCAGTTGGTCTTTGATCGGGTGGTGACGAAGAAAACGCCCGGGCAGTTCCGTACGCGCCTGATACAGGATGGCGTGCATCCCAGCCTGCCATCGAATACAAGAACTTCGATCTCAAACAGTACTTCAAAGAAGGTCGCGGCCGCCGGACCGAGGGGACGTTCCGGAATCCGAATGACTTTGGCGTGAACAAAGGACTGAGCAATCTGCCGTATCTACAGCAGATCGGCCGACAGATCAACCGGCGCTTGCTGGAAGTCGAACGCGTCAGCCACAACAGCGGCTTGAGCGGCGACAGCATCCAACGTGTGGTGCAACCTGCCGTGACCGAGGACGGCAAAAAGGCTCCGGGGTTGAAATTCGGTCAACCGAGAGTGATGGCACTGATGCTGGCGCTCACCATGTTCCATCACTTGATCGATGGCTTTCGCAACCACGACCTCAGACAACAGGTGGCCGATCTACTGGGCGTCACGCTGAGCGAGTACAGTCCTGGGCAGATGACGTACGACCTGCGACGCCTTCGGCTGAAAGGACTGATTTACCGTCCTCCAAAACCAACCGCTATATCATCACGCCGTACGGCTGGAAAGTAGCGCGGCTGTTCTCCAGACTGGAGGGGCGAGTCTTCCGACCCGCCATGGCGATGTTCACTGCCAATGACGCGGTTCTCCCATTCCCCTTGCGCCAATCACTCGACCGCGTCGACGATCGTCGCTCACCGCTCCTTCGCAGCAAGGCATCGGACGCGACGGCGTCCACCAGTCGCCCCGCATGACTGCCGCATGGAAAAACACAACATCCAGCGGGAACTTTCGAACTTCACCGACGACAGCGAGTAGCCGCTATTGGCCGCATTCGTATCGTGGGCGGCTTGCTGCCACAAGTGAGGCAACCGCTGGATGACTGCCTGCGAGAAGAGGGAATCGATGTCCAGCAGTGCACCCACCCTGTCTGATGTGCGCCAACCCGGCCCGCCTTGCAAGAACGCGCCGGCTCGCTCACCACGCGGGACCTTCTGCAGTGCGGCCAGGGTGCAGGGCTGCCACCAGCTTCTCCCATTTGCCACCCGTTTCCGCGCTATAACGGAAGTTCGCCATGGAAGACCTGAAAAAGCTGATCCGCGAAGTGCCGGACTTCCCCAAGCCCGGTATTTTGTTCTACGACATCACCACGCTGCTCAAAGACAAAATGGGGTTCCGTGCGGTCATCGACGGCCTCAAATACCACTACCGCGAGGCGGACGTGGACGTCGTGCTGGGCATCGAAGCCCGTGGCTTTATCTTCGCCCCGGCACTGGCCTATGCGCTCGGCGCCGGGTTCGTGCCCGTGCGCAAGCCGAAAAAACTGCCGGCCGAGTGCGTGACCGTCACCTACGACCTCGAATATGGCTCCGACAGCCTTCAGATGCATCGCGACGCGGTCGGCGACGGCAGCCGCGTCCTCATCGTGGACGACCTGCTGGCCACCGGGGGCACCGCGGCGGCCGCCTGCCGCATGGTGCGGGAAGCCGGCGGAACCGTGGCCGGAATCGGCTTCGTCGTGGAATTGACGTTCCTCAACGGCCGCCAGAAACTGGCCGGAACGGACGTCTTTTCCCTCCTCCAGTACGACAAATGACCGTACGCAGCGCGTCCGTCAAGGCGCTCGCGAAAATTAATCTCGACCTGCGCGTCCTCGGCCGGCGCGCCGACGGGTTCCACGAGCTGCGCACCGTCTTTCAGACCATCTCGCTCGCCGACCGCATCGAGATTCGTTTCACGCCGGGCCGCAAGACGGACATCGCCCTCGAAGACCCTCTCGGCATCCCCGACAACCTGGCGGTCAAGGCGGCCGCGCTCTTGATGGACGCCATGAAGGTCCGCGGGCGCGTGCAATTGCAACTCGAAAAACGAATCCCCATGGGCGCGGGACTGGGCGGCGGCTCCTCCGACGCGGCCGCCGTATTGCTCGCGCTGCCCGTATTGGCCGGGCGCGTCGTGCCGCTCGGCGCCCTGTGCGCGCTGGCCCGGCAACTCGGCAGCGACGTCCCGTTTTTCCTGCTGGGCGGAACGGCGGCGGGCATCGGACGCGGCGATGAACTGTTTCCGCTACCCGACGCGCGCCCGCGCGCCGGCGTGCTGATCGCTCCCGGAATCCACGTCAACACCGCTCAGGCGTACCGCGACCTGAGCCCTCGTTTGACAATCGAGTCACAACAAAATAAGATATTTAGTTTCCAGACGCTTACGTGGCAGATAGGGGGTCCGCACCCCCCCGGGGATGGCTCCGGGGCAGGCGGGCGGTGCGGGAAATCTCCCTCCCGGCGGGGCATGCAGGCGCAGCCAATTCCCGTCAACGATTTTGAAAGCGTCGTGCTGGAGCAGCACGGCAAATTGCTTGAACTCGAGAACCGGCTCACCCGCGCGGGCGCCTCATGCAGCCTCATGACGGGCAGCGGTTCTGCAATATTCGGTCTGTTCCCGGACCGCTCGCAGGCAGCGCGGGCCGTCGAACAGTTAAGGAACGAAGCCGCTCAGCTGATGGGGCTGGTAGGCAGGTCGGGCTACCGGTCGATGTGGTGGCGGCAACTGGCAGCACATATTGACCGCAAGACATGGCCGCCTCAAAGCCGATACTCGCGATGACTCAGGACCGTCTCCAAGTATTCGCCGGTAACGCGAATCCCGCGCTGGCGCACGAAATCGTCCAGGCGCTGGGCACCACGCTCGGCAAGAGCATGGTCCGCCATTTTTCAGACGGCGAAATCTATCTCCAAATTCAGGAGAACGTGCGCGGCGCGGACGTTTTCATCATCCAGCCGACCAGCAACCCGGTGGACCGCCACCTCATGGAACTGCTGCTGATGATCGACGCCCTGAAGCGGGCCTCAGCGGAACGCATCACCGCAGTGTTACCCTATTATGGATACGCCCGCCAGGACCGTAAGGATAAGCCGCGTGTGCCGATTTCGGCCAAACTCGTGGCCAGCCTGCTGGAGACGGCCGGGGCGAATCGGGTTCTGACGTTGGATTTGCACGCGGCCCAGATTCAGGGGTTCTTCGATATCCCGGTGGACCACCTGTTCGCCATGCCCGTGCTGATCGAGCATTTTCGCTCCCAGAACATCCCGGACCTGACGGTGGTTTCGCCGGACGCAGGCGGTGTGGAAAGGGCGCGGGCCTTCGCGAAAAGGCTGAACTCGCCGCTCGCGATTATCGACAAGCGGCGCGAGGAGGCCAATGTCGCGGAGGTGATGAACGTAGTGGGCGATGTGAAAGCCCGCAACTGTCTGCTGGTGGACGATCTGATCGACACCGCGGGCACGCTGGTGAAAGGAGCCGAGGCGCTGTCGGCGCAGGGTGCGGCCGGTGTCTGGGCCTGCGCCACGCATGCGGTGCTTTCCGGTCCGGCCGTAAGCCGGATCGAGGAATCGGCCATCCGCGAAGTGGTTTTTACGAATTCGATTCCGCTGTCGGCGAAAGCTAAGGAATCGAGCAGGATCCGGGCTTTGTCGATCGCCAAGCTGATGGCCGACGCCATTCACTCGATTCATCAGGGCGGATCGATCAGCCGGTTGTTTGTGTAGAAATTGACGGGCGAATCGGACTTCGCCGGGGGCATCGCGCACCCGGGCCGAACCCACGCTAGCCCCAAGGAGAATGAAGTGAAGCGAGAAATTACCCTCGCCGCGGAAGTGCGCAATTCCCGCGGCAAGAACGAAGCGCGCCGTACGCGCCGCGATGGACACATTCCGGCGGTGCTCTATGGCGCATATAAAGATCCGGTCAGCATCGCCCTCGACCCCAAGGAACTGTCGCGGCTGGTGCGGGGCAGCGGACTGAATACGATCTTCGACCTCGCCATTAACGGCGGCGAAACCACGCCGGTCATGGTGGTGGACCAGCAGGTCGATCCCATCCGCGGCAACCTCCTGCATGCCGATCTCAAGCGCATCGACCTCACCAAGCGCATCCGTGTCACCGTCCCGGTGCACACCGCCGGCGAACCCAAGGGCGTCAAGGTGCAGGGCGGATTGCTCGAGGTGGTGACGCGCTCCATCGAAATCGAGTGCCTGCCGGACGAGATTCCGGACAGCTACACGGTGGATGTGACGGAGTTGATGATCGGACAGAGCAAGCGCGCCAGCGATGTGGGGGTTGCCGCCTCCGCCAAGATGCTGACGCCTGCCGACACCGTGGTGGCTCACGTGGTGGCGCTGCGCGCCGAAGTCGCCGCCACTCCTGCCGAAGCCGCGCCCGTGGCTGGAGCCCCCGAGCCCGAAGTGGCCAAAAAGGGCAAGAAGGAAGAAGAAGCCGCGGCCGACGAGAAAAAGAAGAAATAATCCGCCATGTTCCTGGTGGCCGGTCTGGGGAATCCGGGCGAGGAGTACGCGCTCACGCCGCACAACCTTGGTTTTCTCACCATCGACCGCCTGGCGGAGCGGCACGGCATCCGCGTCACCCGTAAAGACTCGCGGGCCCTGGTGGGCGTCGGCGAAATTGAAGGCCGCGAGGTGATGCTGGCCAAACCGCAGACTTACATGAATCTCAGCGGGGGTTCGGTGGCCTCGCTGATGGAGAAGCATTCGATCGATCCCGCCGGGTTCGCCGTGGTTTACGACGAACTGGATCTGCCCTGGCTTTCGCTGCGCATCAAACCGAAAGGTTCGGCAGCCGGCCATAAGGGCATGAAATCGGTGATTGCGGCCCTGCACACCGACGAGGTGGTCAGGGTACGGATGGGAATTCATCCGGGCCGTCCGGTGGAGGATGGCGCGGAATTTGTGCTGGCGCCGCTGCGGCGCTCGCAAATGAAGGAATTGGAGGAATTCGTCGATTACGCTGGCGACGCGGTTCGCTCCATACTTGCCGAGGGCGTCGAAAAGGCCATGACGAGATTTAATCGTCGCGCCCCTGGCTTAAACATAGAGGAAGCATGAGGATTTACGAAGAGCTGTTCATAGTAAAGCCGGATGCTCCGGAAGAGGAAGTCGATCAGTTCGTGGAGCAGATACGAACGCAGTTGACTTCGGCCGGAGCCACCGTAGACAAAGTCGAAAAGTGGGGCAAGCGCCGGCTTGCCTACAAAGTAGATAAATTCCGCGAAGGTTCCTACGTACTGTTCCAGTTCACTTCGGAGCCGGATGTGGTGAAGGAACTCGAACGGCGCCTGCGCGTTTCCGATTCGGTCCTGAAATTCCTGACCGTGCGCATCGATGAAACGCTGAAGCGCCTCGAAAAGCGGAAGAAGGAGCGCGACAAGCGCGCAGCCAGGCGAGCCTCGCAGGCACCGGCCGCGCCCGCCCCCGCGCAGCCCTCGCTCGCTCAACAGATGACGGAAGCTCCGGCGCCGGCCATGCCCGGCCTGCCGAAGGAGGGTTAAACCATGGCGGAATCCAGAGGAAGACCAGGCAGCGCCGGGCAGCGGCCCACGGGCGGTGACAAGGCGGTCGTCACCCAGAAGAAACAATACTTCCGGCGCAAGAAAGTGTGCCGTTTCTGCGTCGAGAAGATCGACGACATCAATTATAAGGACGTCAAGCTGCTGCACGCCTTCGTGGCGGAACGGGGCAAGATCATTCCCCGCCGCATTTCGGGTGTGTGCGCGCCGCATCAGCGCCGGCTGACCGACGCCATCAAAAAGGCCCGGAACATCGCGCTGCTGCCCTTCGCGGCGTCGTTCTAGCAGGAGGAAATCGGCATGGAAGTCATTCTCAGAGAAGATATCGAAAAGCTGGGCAGCCGCGGCGAGGTAGTCAAAGTCGCGCCGGGTTACGCCCGTAATTTCCTGCTGCCCAAGCGGCTCGCCGTAGCGGCCACCGAATCCAACAAGAAAATCGTGGAGCAGGAGCGGCAGGCGCACGTCCGCCGCGAAGCCAAGCAGGTCGGCGAGGCGCAGGACCTGGCCAAACTGCTCAACGGCGTGACCGTGACCCTCTCGCAGAAAGCCGGCGAGAACGACCAGTTGTTCGGTTCGGTGACCTCGAAGGACGTCGCCGAAGCGCTCGCCGCTCAGAACTTCACTATCGACCGCCGCAAGATTCACCTCGAAGATCCCATCAAGCAACTCGGCGAGTACAAGGTGCCCGTGCGGCTGCATCGCGATGTCACCGCGGAAATCAACGTCGTCGTAACCAAAGAAGAGTAAGCCGGCGGTATTTGCGAGGCTGTACCAAGACGAGGGACCGGGGACTTATCCCCCGGTTCCTTCCATCTCTGCCCGATCTGCTCCTGGCCGCGTCCCTGGTTTTCCGTCGGGTTCTTGTTCGCGTGATCGATGACGAGGACCTGTATCGACGCCTTTTGCGCCTCCAACTTGAGTCCAAGCTGCTCCGGTAGCGTCGCGCGAAGGGTGTCCACCGCTTCGAAACTCAGCATCGTCCTCTTTAAGTCTTCTCCCTTCTCCACGCCGAAGAGGTTCGCGTGGAAGCAGAACTTGCCCGGCAGTTTCGTCCGATCGACAACCTTGAATACGGGAATTGGGGTTTCGGCGTGGGTCTGCCCTCTACTTGGCAGAGCCCCGAGGATGCCGGCGGCAATTGGGCCGATGAGCGCCACACCTCCGGCAGCGATCGGGAAAAGCCTCCTGCGAACGTCCAGATCGCGCGCCCCACGATTCAAAAGGATCGCCTCAATGCGTCCCTTCAGATCCGATCCGGTTACGCCGGAAGAACACGCCAGTGGCGACGACAGGTAAGACTTGCAAACCTTGAGAATCCCTTCTGGCTTGAGGACTTTTGGAGATTGGTCGGACACGACCTTTAACTTACAACGTCCCCGTTTCATACCGGTGACAAACGATCGCGTCATTCATGACAGATTCGCAGTTACTAAGAAGTGGGGCCAGCCACTTATTTGTCCCCATCCTACGGCTGCTTCACCGCCACCACGTCCACCGCAAAACCCGCATCCATCGAGGGCAGTCCCTCGAACACCAGCATGCTTCCCGCCGGCGGACGCGACGCCTCGAAGAACTCCGTCCGCACCTTCCTCACCTGCGTCGCAATCCCCGAAGATAAAGGATAGTAGTGCGCGCACACCACATTCTTCGCCGAACTGCCCGCCTGTTCCAGTTCCTTGCTCAGCCGTTCCAGCGCCAGCCGCGAATCGGCCTCCTGGTAGCCGAATGAGATCTGCGTTCCCGTGAACACGGCCAGCGGTGCCGAAACAATCGCCGCCGCCGACTGTCCGGCGCCTTCCGGCCGGCCCGGAGCGGCAATCAAATCGAAAGGAACCGCCTGCTTCCGCCGCGACCGCGCCACCGCCTCGCACGCGCTCAGCGCCTCTCCCGGCGCCCGCTGGCTCTGCACGTAATTCAATGCCGCGCGCGGATATTCCGCCCCTACCAGCTTCCGTGTGGCAGCCAGGTTCTCGAGCGAGCTCAGGAAGCAGGTGACCCGCAGCACGTCCCCGGGTTCCGAACCCGCGTCCCGCAGCGTCTGCCGCAGCGACGCCAGCGTCTTCGCCGAAAGCGGCGCCACCGGATCCAGCGGATGATCGGAAATCGCCGGTTGCGCCGAGATGAAGACCAGCCCTTCCGGGTTCACCACCTTGCGCCCGCTGGCGATTGCCTCCAGCACCACCTGCGCGCCCTCCAGCGGAAGCCCCCCGGCACGCACCAGGCTCAGCGCCGGCAACGGCTGCTTGCGGTCCGTGAAGATTTCACTCACCAAATCGCGTACCCGCCGCATGTCGCCGGACCCCGCTACGAAGGCCCGGATTTTCAGAATCGTCGAAGACCCCGTGTTCCGGTCCAGCACCTTCAATGCATCCCGGATCTGTTGCGACAGCAGCCCCCGCGCCGAAAGCGGCGTAACGTGGAAAGTGAGTTTCGCCGTCTCCCCCACCACCGCGTTCGGCAGTTCCGCGGGAATATCCAGCGTCTGCGTGATCTCCTCTTTCTCCTTGGGCTTGCTCTTCTTCTTGCGCTGTCCCGAAAGCGGCAGCGCCGAAACGCAAATCAGCGCCGCCAGCAGAATGGATATTGGGCCGCGAGAATGTTTAACAGCCGAAAGACCAGGCACGGCAGTAAAATTGAATCTTATCATTCCCGCGAGGATCCAGCGTCTCCCGATGATGCCCGCTCCCACAGTCCGAAAACGGCGCAGACGGCGCCCCAAAGGTTCGTGGATCTCGCGCCACCGTTGGCTGGGCATCCCGTTGCTCTTTGCAGTCGCCCTCGCAGCCTTTCTGTATTTCCGCCCTGAGCCCCGAACCCAACTTGCCGGGTATGTCGAGGATGTCGGCACCGTCCGCGCCGAGTATTCTCGCTTCTTCTCCAAGACGCTGGCCGATCTCGACGTCGTGCGACAGTTTGCGCGCGCCGCGGAACTCGTCCAGGTGCGCCGGTACAATCGCGCCATCGGTTTGCTGGAGGGCGTCGCCGACGTCACACCCCTACCCGTCGTCTACAACAATCTGGGAGTGCTGTACGCCGCCATCCAGGACCGCACCGGTGCCATCCGGGCCTTTCGCGAAGCCTTGTCCCGCGACTCCTCCTACCTCCCCGTTCGCCATAACGTGGCACGCCTTCAGACTTTCCTCGCCACACCGGCCGACCTGGTTTCCCATGAGGCCGAGGACAACGATAACGTGCGCGTCGCCAACCCCATCGCCGTAAATACTCCCGTGAACGGCGAAATCTCGGGCAAAGCGGGAGATGTCGATTCGTTCAAAATCAACACGCCGCCCGCTCCCCGCGACATCCTTTCCCTCGAGCTGCTGCCGTCCGGCGTACTCAGCCCCGCAATCCGGATCTACGACCAGGACTTCCGCCTCCTCGAAATGCTGGATACCTCCGGCGCCAGTGGCGAACCGCTGCGCCACTCCATCGCACCGGACCCCAGCAGCACCGTGTACGTCCAGGTTTGGGGCGTTCGCGACTCCGTCGGACCCTACACCCTGAAGGTTCAATCCACTCATTCCTTTGACCGGTTCGAACCGAATGACAACATCTTCTCCGCCGCCGCCATTGCCGCCACCACAGTCGTCGATGCCGGCATCATGGATTCCAGGGATACCGATTTTTATTCCTTCACCGCCCCGCGCACCGGACAGCTCACCCTCGACCTCCGAAACCTCGGTACCACCCTCCTCCCCGGTTTGACCACCTTCGACTCCGAACGGCGCACCACCGGCTTTGCCCCGGAAGCGAAACAGCCCGGCGCCGGCCTCCAACATCTCCTCCCGGTGCAAGCCGGACAGACCTATTACCTTCAGGTGTGGGCCGCCGACGATACGACCGGAAACTACACTCTCACCATTCAGTAGCGCAGCCAGTCCAATGTGGTATGGTATGGATGATGGATTTCCGCCCAGCTTTGGTTCACGACTCGGAAACCCCGCTGTATCGCCAATTGTATGAGCAATTGGCGGTTCGCATCCGTTCCGGCGAGATCTCCCGCGGTGAACGGCTGCCCGCCACTCGCGAAATGGCTGGCCTGCTTGGACTGAACCGCACCACCGTCTCCGCCGCCTATGAAATCCTCGAAGCCGAAGGCCTCATCGCCGGGCAGGTGGGACGGGGAAGTTTCGTCACCGGCCCCGAAGCGGCCGCCCCCGGCGTCGATTGGGGCACCCTGCTGGAACGCGGCGACCCTCCAGCCCCCGCCTTCGGAGGCGCCGCTACCAGTTTCGTCATGTCCCGGCCCTCCCGCGATCTCTTCCCGCTCGACGATTTCCGCACCAGTTGCGCCGCCGTCCTCGCCCGCAAGGACCTGCGCGATATTCTGCAACTCGGCTCCCCCAGCGGCTATGAACCGCTCCGCCGCCGCCTTCTCGACGAGGCGCGACGGCAGCACCTCGCCGGCCCCGGAGACGACCTTCTGATCACCAACGGCTGCCAGCAGGCCATGGACCTGATCGGCCGCGTCCTGCTGCGGCCCGGCGATACCGTCGCGGTCGAGGATCCGGCCTACACCGGTCTCAAAAATCTGCTCACCGGCATGGGCGCGCGCCTGGCCGGCATCCCTTTGGGTAGCGACGGCCTCGATCTGGCTCACCTCGGCCGCGTGCTCGAACGCGAACGTCCGCGCTTCCTCGTGGCCACCTCCAACTTTCAGAATCCCACCGGCATCACCCTGCCCATCGAACAGAGGCGCGCCCTGCTGGCCGCCGCCCGTTCCGCCGGTGTGCCCGTCGTCGAGAACGATGCCTACGGCGATCTGCGCTATTCCGGCGACCCCATTCCCGCCATCAAGCAGCTCGACACCGACGGCGGCACCGTCTTATTGAGGAGCTTCTCCAAGGTCAGCTTCCCCGGCCTGCGCGTCGGTTGGGTCGTCGGCCCCAAACCCCTCATGGATCGTCTCCGCCACGCCAAGGAAGCCACCGACCTCCATACCGACCAGCTCTCCCAGGCCGTGCTCCTGGAGTTTCTCGAATCCGGGCGCCTCCATGCCCATCGCGCGCGCGTCTTGCAGGCCGGCCGCGAGCGCCTCGAAGCCGTGCTCGCCGCCTGCGCCGAATTCCTGCCGCGCGGCACCCGCTGGACCCGCCCCCTTGGCGGAATGAACGTGTGGGTCCGGCTTCCCGAGCCCCTCGACGCGGGCGAACTTCTGCCCCGCGCCCAAAAAGAAGGCGTCGCGTACGTCCCCGGCCGCTATTTCGCGGTTTCCCGCTTGGATCCGGGCGCTTTCCGGCTAAGCTTCGTAGGCCTGCCGCCCGATGCCATCCGCAGCGGCATTCAGGTGTTAGGCAATTTATTTTCGGGCGAACTGGAGCGGGCGGCCCGCGTCCACGAACCGGCGCCCGCCATGGTTTAAGTAAGGAGAGAAGGCGATGTTTCAATTTTCGAGCGAGCAGTTTCGATTGAAGGTCGGATTGGCCGAGATGCTGAAGGGCGGCGTCATCATGGACGTCACCAATGCCGAACAGGCCAAAATTGCGGAAGATGCGGGCGCCTCCGCCGTCATGGCGCTCGAGCGCGTCCCCGCCGATATCCGTAAGGAAGGCGGCGTGGCCCGCATGGCGAACATCGCCATAATCGAGGCGATCATGAAGACCGTCTCCGTCCCTGTCATGGCCAAAGCGCGCATCGGCCACTTCATGGAAGCCCGCGTTCTCGAGGCCCTCGGCGTCGATTACATCGACGAAAGCGAAGTCCTCACCCCCGCCGACGAAGAGCACCACATTTCCAAAAACGACTTCAAAGTGCCCTTCGTCTGCGGCGCCCGCAATCTCGGCGAAGCCCTGCGCCGCATCGCCGAAGGCGCCGCCATGATCCGCACCAAGGGCGAGGCCGGCTCCGGCAATATCGTTGAAGCCGTGCGCCACATCCGCACCATCGTCAAGGAAATGCGGCAGCTCACCGTCCTCGGCAAGGAAGAGTTGGTGCGCGAAGCCAAAACCCTCCAGGCGCCGCTCGAACTGGTGGAGTGGGTGGCGGAACACGGCACCCTCCCCGTGCCTAATTTTTCCGCCGGCGGAATCGCTACCCCCGCCGACGCGGCCCTCGTCATGCAGTTGGGCGCGGAGGCCGTCTTCGTTGGCTCCGGCATCTTTAAGTCGTCAGATCCCGCCGTGCGCGCCACAGCCATCGTTCAGGCAGCCAAGAACTTCAACAATCCCGAGAAACTGCTCGAAGCGAGCCGCGCTCTCGGTGACGCCATGCCTGGTTTGGATATTTCCAAGCTTCCCGAATCCGAGCTGCTGCAAACGCGGGGCTGGTAGTGAAAAAAGCGGGCGTGCTTTCCCTCCAAGGCGACTTTGCGGCTCACGGCGCGGCGGTTCGTCGCGCCGGGGCCGAGCCCGTCTTCGTGCGCGACCGCGAGCAGTTCGACCAAATCGACGGCCTCATCATACCCGGCGGCGAAAGTACCACCATGCTCAAGCTGCTGCGTTACGAAGGCCTGCTCGAGCCGCTCGCTCGAATTCGGCCGCTCCAAACCTGTGTTCGGCACCTGCGCCGGCGCCATCCTCATGGCCGGCCGCGTCGCCGGCCCCGAACAGGAGAGCCTCTCGCTGCTCCAGATGGACGTGGAGCGCAACGCCTATGGCCGCCAGCTCGACAGCCGCGTCGTCGAGCTCGACCCCGACCCCGAATTCGAGCGCCGCGCCGGCCCCGGCAGGCTCGAAGCCGTCTTCATTCGCGCCCCCATCATCCGCCGTCTCGGCGCCGGCGCGCGCGTCCTCGCGCGCTATAATGGGGATCCCGTGCTGGTCGAGGAAGGAAAGCACCTCGTCGCTACCTTTCATCCCGAGCTCACCTCCGACGCGCGGGTTCACCGCCTCTTCGTGGAGAAACTTTGAGCTCGTCACTCAAACGGGTCCTGTTCGTTTGCATCGGGAATTCATGCCGCAGTCAGATGGCCGAAGCGTTCGCCCGCGCCTACGGAAGCGATGTGCTCGTCCCCGCCAGCGCCGGACTCGCGCCGGCCTCCAGTGTGGCCCGCGATACGCTCCGCGCAATGGATGAAAAAGGCCTCAGCCTGCGCGATCATTTTCCGAAAAGTACCCGCCATCTCGGACGCGTGCAGTTCGATATCGTCGTCGATATGAGCGGCGGGCCCCTCCCCGAAAACCTCGCGCCCGACATTCGCACCTGGAGCGTGGCCGACCCTATATCGGTCAAATACAAAGTCCATTGCGAGATTCGCGATGAGATCGAGCGGCTCGTCATGGGGCTCGTCATTGAATTGCGCCGCGCCGCCACCGAAGCTGCCCGCCCCTCTTCTCCAGTGAAACCCTGAAGTTTTTTCCCTGCCCGTCCCGCGCTGCGTGACCCGCCGCACACTGGCGGGGCCCCCGTACGGCAAATGCACGACCCCTGCGACTGGCCCCGCGATTGCTCCCTTAAGTACCGGAGGTACCTATGCGGAGAGTTGCTTTATTGGCGGTGCTCGCCATCTTTCCCCTCGGCCTGTCGGCGGCGCGGCTGGTGCTGCGCGACGGCACGACTTGGGATGGCAGATTTATCAGCGGCACGTCTCAGCAGATCGTATTTCAGGATGAGAGCGGCGTTCGCCGCCGTTTTGACATCAACCAGATCCAGAGTCTCGACTTTAATAACTTGTCGGGACCGGCGGCCCGCAACGATCGCTTCAACAACAACAACAACAGCTACAACAACAACACCGGCAACGGTGCGGACCGCGCGGTGAACGGGCGTCTCGGTCCCACCCTGACTCTTCCTGCCGGCTCCAACCTGTCGGTGCGGACGGACGAAGAGATCAGCTCGGAAAACGCGCGCCCCGGCGCCCTTTACACGGCTCGGATCGTTGACGATGTGTACGATGCTTCCGGCAACCTGATTTTTCCCCGCGGCACGGAAGCTAATCTGACGATTCGCGATGTGCAGCAGGGCGGCACCTTCAGCGGCGACAAATTCGTGCTCGACCTCGATTCGGTGCGGCTTGACGGCCGTCGCTATGCCGTCAGCACCCAAGGCATCGAACGCGGAGATCAACAGGGCATCGGAACCAATCGCCGCACGGCGGAAATGGTAGGCGGCGGAGCCGCACTGGGCACCCTTCTTGGCGCGCTCGCCGGCGGCGGTAAAGGCGCGGCCATCGGTGCGGTTGCCGGAGCCGTGGCCGGAGGCGGTGTGCAGGTGCTGACTAAGGGAGACCGCATCAAGGTCCCCGCGGAAACCGTCTTGAATTTCCGCCTGGACCAGCCGATCACCTTGAGAGCCCAGTAACGCTTGTAAACCCTACCGGCCTTATGTTACCGGCCCTTATGTTACCGAGCCGCGACCGTCAGGGAGCGGTTATTTAGAGAGGAGCAAACATGGCACGCAAAAATAATTACGACAAAAGCGACATGACAATGGCGGCTTCCACCTCCAACCTGGACATGGACCGCAATCCGCAAATCGACTACGATGACGAACCACAATCCCGCCGCGTGATGTCAGCGGGGACGCTGGCAGGCGATCGCGTACGTAACTCGGCCGGAGAGGACCTCGGCAAGATCGAAGAGATCATGCTCGACGTTCCGTCCGGCCGCATTGCCTACGCGGTTCTTTCTTTCGGCGGCTTTCTCGGCATGGGAAGCAAACTGTTTGCCGTGCCGTGGCAGGCTCTGACCCTGAACGAGCGCGACCACGAATTCATCATGAACGTGGACAAGACCGTTCTCGAGAACGCGCCCGGCTTCGAAAAAGACAACTGGCCGGATATGGCGGATCCCAATTTCGGAGCGCAGATCTACAAGCACTACGGGTACAAGCCCTATTGGGAGTCCTCCGAAACCACCACCGGCACCGATACGCTTGATCGCGAAGACGAAATGTTCGACCGCGACCGGAACCGCACCCTGAAGAGCGGCGGCGGCGGAGCGTTCTAATCTAACCCGTCGCGGCTCCGTAAACCCTACGGAGCCGCGCACGTTAGTAAGCTCTCACGCGCCGTGCTCGTCGAGACGACTTATGAATACTGCACAAGGGGTGGAAGAGGTGACCGTAAAATCGATTTGGGATTTACTGAAGCAGACCGCCTCCAGTTGGAGCGAGATCAACGCGCCCCGCCTGGGCGCCGCGCTGGCTTTCTACACGATGCTTTCCATCGCCCCCTTGCTGGTCGTGTCGATCGGCATCGCCGGACTCCTCTTCGGCCACGACGCGGCCCGCAACCAGATTGCCGGCCAGATCTCGACCCTGGTCGGATATCAGGGCGCGCAGACCATTCAATCCCTGCTGCAAAGCGCCGCCAGGCCGGCCACCGGAATCGTCGCCACCGTAGTCGGCATGTTCTTTCTGTTGTTCGGAGCGTCGGGCGTGTTCGGCGAGTTGCGCGATTCGATGAACCTGGTCTGGGGCGTCAAGCCGGCCACCAGCGCAGGGCTGACCGGCATGATCAAATATCGTTTCGTCTCTTTCGCCATGGTCCTCGGCATCGGCTTTCTCCTGCTCGTCTCCCTCGCCTTCTCGGCCCTGATCGCAGCCGCCGGAACGATTCTGGGCGGCTATCTGCCGGTCCCCGAAGCGGTGCTGTATGTAGGAAACATTCTGCTATCGTTCGGCGCGATCACCATCCTCTTCGCCCTCCTCTACAAGGTAGTGCCCGATGTGCAGATCGAATGGCGCGACGTGTGGATCGGCGCCGCCGTCACCGCCGCCCTTTTTTCCATCGGCAAATTTCTGATCGGCCTCTATCTCGGCAAGGCCAGCGTCGGTTCCGCGTACGGAGCCGCCGGCTCGCTCGTGGTCTTCCTGGTCTGGGTCTACTACTCCGCCCAGATCTTCTTCATGGGCGCCGAATTCACCCACACCTTCGCCAACCGCCACGGCTCCCGCGCCGAAGCCCGCGCCCACCGCCGCCAAAAACTCGAAGAATCCCGCGACGCCGCCGAAGCGCGCCCGGAACTGGCCTCGTGAATCGCTGAACACGTAAAGCCGGAGTACCGAGTGGCGGGATGGCGAGCCTACAATGTCGAAACCGTGGGCTACCTGAATGAAGCGGAGCTATCCGCCAATGCGCTTGCTCTCGCCCTGCGGGTTCCGGGAAATCGGATCGCCGCCATCCTGGACAGCGGGCGTGGCATTACGGCAGATACCGCGCTCCGATTCGGCCGCTATTTCGGCGCCTCCGCTCAGATGTGGATGAACCTCCAGGCCACCTACGATCTGGAAACCGCGGAGGACACGCTGGCCGACCAGATCGAGCGGGAAGTCATCCCGAGACCCGCCGCGTAGACCGGCTGCGTCAACGATCCACCCCCCACGCCATCTTGGCCTGAAGCGGCCGTCTACTACCCCCCGCGAATTTGGTATTGAGCGCCCCGTCTTACGTGGCAACGAAGGTTGCTACAATGGATATACGGCGGAACCATGGTCAAAAGGCTTACGAAACACGGAAATAGTCTGGCGCTGGTGATCGACAGGCCGATTCTCGACCTGCTGAAGATCGATGCCGAGACACCGCTCGACCTCAGCACCGACGGGCGCCGGCTTCGATGTCGTTGACGAATTCGCCGAACCCGCGCAGCGAGCCGTGGTGCGCGGCAATCGCCATCGCGAGTTCGAGGAATCCAAGCCGCCAGGCGTGATAAGCTCCCACGATTGAGTGCGGTGGTCCGGTTTCGGAGTGGCCAGCCTCGGCGTTCCGCAGCAAATATTGCTGAAATTTCGCCTGAAATTTTCCGATGTCGTGCCATCGCCCCGCCAGCGCGCCCGCCTTGGGGGCAAATGCCTTCGAGAATGAACCGGCCAGTGTTGCGGTGCGGGCCGCATGGGATTCAATTAGGTCCCAATCTTCGGGCGGAGCTCCGGGCTTGGTATGTGCGTAGTAAGCGGCCGCCATGCGTCCAGATGGTAGCAGGCTTCGCAGGGCTGGAAAGATGAAACAGCACGCCCCCCTCACATCCCCAGCAGCATCTTCCCCAACTCCGATTCCCGGTTCCACCGCCACCAGTCCGCGCTGGCCCACGGATACATCTTCTTCGCCCCCCAGCACGTCGGCGCCACCGCGAACACCTGGTCGTCGCAAGCTTCTGCGCAGAATTGCGCTGCCCAGCCCTTCAATGCAGATGAGGTAAGGATAGACGACGATCACTCCCACACACGCGCTTGGGACGTCGCTAAGCCGAGCCTCCGATCGGTAGCCGGTGGCATGTCGTCTTGTACGCCTTGACTGTAACAGGCGATCCGCTCTTCAAATCGGCTTCGAAGCCTGTGGCGGCGCGTTGAACCAGTTCGACAACCTGGGCGGCGCCTGAAGCCTACAATCGCAGGCGGATTACTGACGGCCCCTTGGCTCGGGTAACTGCGAGAATCGTGTGGAAGTCCGCGTCAAGGGTTACGACAACACCACTGTTTGCGAGCGAGAACGCGAGTATCTCCTCGTCGGTGGCCTTACTCAATCCAGCTTCGCCGGCGTGCAGGCAGTCGTATCCGCGACCCCGAAGGCCAGCGGCGGCGTCTCGCGGAACGCCCTGATCCAGGACCAGCCGCATGGCAGCTCCGGTCAGGCGGCGTTGGTTTCTGCCGCGTGGTCTTCCAGATTCGCGGCTGCAAATGCGAGCGCCTGTCCAACATCGTCCGGCTCGAGCTCAGGATAGTTGCGGAACAGGTCGTCGCGGTTCGGATAGATCGCCACGGCTTCCAACACCCGGCGCACCGTCAGCCTCATCCCACGGATGCAAGGCTGGCCGTTCATCTGGTTTGGGTTCCATGTTATGCGATCGAAGCGCTGCATCTTTTCCATTCTGATACATTTCGACGCCGGTGCCGAATTCACGTAGACGCGCCGCTCCCGTCAAACATCGCGCGCTGACCGCAAATCCCCTCACATCCCCAGCAGCATTTTCCCCAACTCCCATTCCCGGTTCCCTCCCCACCATTCCGCGCGGGCCCCGAATACATCTTCTTCGCCCCAGGACGCCGGAGCCGGAAACACCGGCAAAACTGAACCGGGCGACGTTCAACACGGTGGCGCCGGCAACTGCCCTCCCGCCGGCGTGAGGCCTCCCAGGTTTTGCGGCAATCCCGAAAATCCATCGAGCTTCTGGCAGCCGGCCAATCGGAGAGCGACATTCTCACCAACTACGTCTTAGACCGTCTGAAGAAGTTCTATAAAACACTTCCATCTGGAAATGTTCTGGTGCATACTTGAGGCATGGCGCGTCGCCCTGTCCCAATCCATGTCAAGGCCAAGGATCTCGACGAACTCGGACAGTTATTACGAGGTGGAGTGCAGCAAGTGCGCGTGGTTCTCCGGGCGCTGGCTCTGCGGCTGCTGGCCGGTCAGGTCACGGCACCCCACGTTGCGGAGACGGTTCCCTTAACCGCGAAGGCGATCCGCGAGATTGCCCATCGCTACAACGACGGTGGCCTGGACTTGGCGCTGTACGAGAAGCAGCGGCCTGGGGCCAAGCAAGTTCTTGATCCCTCCCAGAAGCAGCGGATTATCGCAATGGTGTGCAGTGATCCGCCGCAAGGCCGGGCTCGTTGGACGGTACGTCTCATCGTTCAAGAGGCCGTCAAGCGTAAGTTGGTCCCCCGCGTTGGTCGGGAGACTATTCGCGTCCTGCTCGAAAGCCACGACTTGAAGCCGTGGCGGGAAAAAAATGTGGTGCGTGGCCGAACTGAACGCCGACTACATCGCAAAGATGGAAGACGTGTTGGCGGTGTACGAGAAGCCCTATAATCCGGCCGAACCGGTGGTTTGCCTGGACGAGAAGCCGATCTCTCTGCACGCCGACGTGCGAGCGCCGATTCCCGCCAAGCCGGGTGCGGTGGCCAAACGGGACAACGAGTACGGACGATGCGGGACTGCGAATGTATTTGGGGTGGTGGAACCGAAAGCGGGCCGGCACTTCACCACGGCCACCCCGGATCGTTCGGCGTTTCAGTTCGCCCAAGTCGTCTACCGCCTGGCCCTGGCGTATCCGGAAGCCGAGACGATCCACTTGGTGATGGACAACTTGAACATTCACTGCCGCAAGTCGTTAACGGATCTGTACGGCGCCGAGATCGGCGGCGAGATTTGGGACCGATTCACGATCCACTACACTCCCAAACATGGCAGTTGGCTTGACCAGGCGGAGATCGAGCTCAGTATGTTCTCCCGGCAATGCCTGGGCAGCCGAAGAATTCCGGAGCTGCGCCTATTGCAGCGGGAGACCAGAGCCTGGAACCGCGAAGCCAATCGGCAGCGAACGACCATCAACTGGCGGTTCACACGCCGCAAGGCCCGAAAGACCTTCCACTACGAAAAGCCGCCGCGGCACCGCCCGCGATAGTACGCCGGGCAGTTCCCCTTCGAGTCGAAGAACCAAATCCGCGGCGGAGTTGCGTCGGAAACCGCTCCAACGCCGATGTCCGAACAAGCCAACACGTCGGGCTCGCCCAGAACTGGGCGACGGCAAGGGTGTACGTCCGAATTCTTGTTCGCTAATCACCTGAAGAGCGTCCTATCGGGAGTGATCTGTCAGATAACGCACTTCTTCAGGCGGTCTAAGACCTACCCTGGCCTGACGCGAGAGGACATCCTCGCCAGTCTGTCATACGCCAGCTATCTCGCCCACCAATACAAGGCGTTCCCGATTCCAGCGTAGATGCGCCTCCTCGCCGATGAGAACTTCCCGAAGCCGATCGTCGAGGCGCTCCGAACTGGCGGCCACGACGTTCTGTGGGCCCGTACCGATCTCCCCGGAATAGCTGACGTCGCCCTCTTGGATCTGGCGGAGGCCCATCGCGCATCGTGTTGACGCTCGACAAGGACTTCCGGCAGATTGCCGTTCAGCGTCGGACCCCGCTGGAACAATCCGGGGTCGTTCTCTTCCGAATCCACTCCGCAACCCCCGGCAGCCTTGCACCGCTTGTGCGGGCGTTTGGCGAAGCTGACACAACGTGGGCCGGACACGTCAGCATTATCACGGCCGGCGGCATTCAGATGGTGAGTGCTCGGAGAAGGTGAGGCACCCTTTCGGAATTAGCCGCCATGCTTCTCTTCCAGGCCGCAGCTGGCATCCGGCGCAAGGCGCGAAGGATGCCTCCCTTGGCCGGCGGTTCCCCCATGGTCCGGCGCACGGCGGCACGAATCCGGGCCGAATCCGAACTGCCTTCGGCAAGATGTCTCGTCGCCGTGACGGGTTGCTCATCGCAAACCCCCTGACGCCCGGCAATGTCCCACAGTATCGCCCGCCCCCCTCACATCCCCAGCAGCATCTTCCCCAGCTCCGATTCCCGGTTCCACCGCCACCAGTCCGCGCGCGCCCCCGGATACATCTTCTTCGCCCCCCAGCACGCCAGCGCCACCGCAAACACCAGGTCGTCGTGCGTCCCTTCCCGCCACGCGCCGAACTGCTCCCGGCCGTACGGCGTCTGCTGCACCTGCATCGCCGTCATCTCCTCGATCAGCGCTCCGCCCATCGGCAGGCCGCGCGCAATCTGTAACTCGCCTTTTTGGAACAGCACCTGCAATCCCACCATCAGGTCCCGCTTCGGCACCCGCCAGTAGCCCCCCTCCCAGCGCTCCCGCTCCCCCGCCGTCACCAGTACCGGCAGCATCCGGCATCGCGTGTCCGCCCGCCGCAGCATGTCTACCACCGGACGCCCCACGCCCGTCCCGTCCACCACCAGTTGGCACCGCCCCGCCGCCGCCAGGTCCCGCGTCACTTCCGCCACCTGCGCCACTACGTCCGGATACGGCGTCCCCAGTTCCACCCGCTCCAGATGTCGCAGCCGCAGCCCCGTCTCTTTCCGGTGCGCCCACGCCCCCGCGTCCCACGCGCCGCGCCACTCCCCGCGTTCCACCACCGCCACCGCCGTGAAGTCCTGGCTCTGCCCCAGGTCCACTCCCACGAACGATTGCTCCATCATGCCCGCCGCAGCTTCAGCGGTTCAAAATCGTCCGTGAACGCCCGCGCCACCAGGTCCATGTCGAATACCCCGCTCGCCGAGGCCGCAAACTCGCACAGGTACTCCTGTCGAAACGTGCGCTCCCCCATCGCCGCCCGTTCCTGCTCCAGAAACTCGCCCGGAATGCGCGCGCAGTCCGTCGCCGGCGCGCGGAACCGCGCCCACTCCGCTCCCCCGTGCTCCCACGCTTCGTAGAAAAAGCCCTGCCTGCCCCATGGCGTGCTCATCAGCCATAAGGATCCGTCGCTCGCCGCCAGCATCGGCCGCAGCGCCAGGTACATGTCGTCCCTCACCCGCGCCGCTTCGTCGATCAGCAGCAGCCGCACCGCCGAAAAGCCCCGTACCGTCGCCTCCTTGCCCGGCAGCCCAACAATCCGCGACCCGTTCGGCAGCACGATCGACATCGCGTTCGTCCCGTCCCCCCGCGCGTCCGCGCCCAGCTTTCGCGCAAATCCCGCCGCCTTGCGCAGAAACTCGCCGCTCTGCCTCGCGCTCGGACTCACCACCAGCGTCAGGCTCTCCGCCGCATGTGCCGCTTCGTATATGGCTTTCGCCGCGGTTACCGTCGACTTGCCCCACTGCCGGCTGCAATTCAACAGCCCCCTCCGGCTCGTGCTCCGCAGCACGCTCGCCTGTAAGTCGTCCGCTTCGAATCCCAGCCTCTCTCTTACCCACTCCGCCGGATCCTCCGTCCGGCCTCCCGGTTCCCCCGCTTGACCCGCAGGACCCCCGCACAACCTGAAGTTCCACATCCTGCTCCCACTCTATCGCGGGGGAACTTAAAAAAAGACCTTTAACTCCTCAATAGGACACTGCCTGAATTCCGTTAAGCCGCTGCTGTTCAAGGCTTTGCCGGTTTCGAAAATATTCTCCGAATGCCTGTGACCGCTGCGTGCCTCGCCCCCCTCCGGCATGCCCGCCGTCCCGCAGCCGGTTCACTACTATCTGCCCTGTATCTTCAATTACTTACGTCTTATTCCTATTGACTCGTATGTTACTCTCAATTCCGGTAACTTATGTCTTCTTCACGTCGCATCGAATCCTCCCGCGCCAACGGCGCCCGCTCCCGGGGACCCGTCACTCCCCACGGCAAAAAGAATTCCTCCCGCAACGCGGTCCGCCACGGCCTGCTCGCCGGTTGCCTCCTCCTCGAGGGCGAATCGGCCGAAAACTTCCAGGCCGTCTTCAACCAGCACCTCGATCGCCTCCAGCCCGCCGACGGTGTCGAGTACGCTCTCGTCGAGGAAATGGCCGCCGCCTACTGGCGCCTGCACCGGAACTGGGCCGTCGAAACCCGCCTCTGGCAGAATCAGGCCGACGAGCTCCGCACCATCCCGGACACGCTCGACCGCTTCACCGGCGCTTTCAACCAGCTCGCCTCAGGCGACACGCTCCGCCTCGCGCACCGCTACGAAACCCGCCTCCACAACATTTATCAGCGCTCCCTCCGCACCCTGCTTTTGCTCCGAACAGCGAAAGTGCCAAACGAACCCAATCCCAAATCCGGACACTTCGACCCCTCCTCCGGCCTCCCGCCCGATGCGCAGTTCGGAGCCGCCACCGTCCCCCCCGCGCTCCCGTCCGCCGCCGCCCCGCCGGACGTTCCCGCGCCAGCCCCTTCCGCCGTGGTTCCCGATGCTGTCGCCGCCCCTACCCCGAGTCCTGCCAGGCCACATCCATCTTTCCGTGCGCGCCATCGCGCCACGCAGCGGCGGAGGAATCGCCTGCACCGTCAGGCACGGGCCATCGCACCCCGCATAGCCGTCCGGACCTTGCGGGTAACGGGCGCCCGGGCACGGCGCTGACCGCTGCGCAGTCGAGGGTTGCTCCGCGTTCGGCGCAATGCGCGGCTACGGCGCGCTTACGTTCCGGGATGCCAATTTGCGGAGGAATCCGGGCTCCAGCTTTTCGAACTGGAAGTTGCGGCTCAGCAGGTCGGTCACCGAGTACGCGGCTTTGGCTACGCCACAGGACGCATGGTGGGTGGTATTGGCGAAGACGTGATACAGTTCGTGGGCCAGAATACGCGCGAGCGCCTTGCCGTACAGCTCGTCCCGCAATTTGGCTGGCTCCGGACTCAGTTCTCTCTGAACGAATTCCCGCACCCCGTCGCAATCCACCTCACTGAACGGCAGGATGACGCCGTCGCTCATGTGGGTCCAGCCGAGCGCCGAGGGGACGATCGAGCGCGACATCATGCCGTTGGTGTCGCAACGGCCGCGAAAGGTAATTACGGCAAGCTCGGAGACCACATCCGACCCGCCCGCGGCCTTTAACTCGCGCCATTCGAACCGGAAGCCAAGCGGCTCCATGACTTCGGCAAGTTCGGCGCGCATCGCGCGCAACACGCTCTCCGGCGCTTGTTTTTCGAACTTTTCGTACAGGACTACAGGGGCCTCGGCCGGCTGATCGCTGCCGGTTGCAGGCATAACGCCCAACAACAGGCACCACATGAGCACTCGCATGAACAGAGAAACAGCGTCACCTTTCAACAGGTCTGGAACGATTGACGACCAGTTCCGGATGGTCGTGAACGAGCTTGTTTGCCGTATGGCAAGCGAAGCAAACCGGCAGCGCGGTCCGCAGTGTCTCGTCCAGGAGCTCGGGAGCGACTTCTGTCCACTCCACAGAACTCTTATCGGCTCGAATCAGGGCGGGTTGCGCGCCAGCCCACTGAATTTCTCCGAATGGAACGCCGCAGGAAGCGCATTTCTTCGCCCGGTACCATTTCGCGAGAATATTCCGGACCAGGCAGTCTTCCGGCGAATTCCGAATCTGCGACAGGCAATCCTGCCCGCAACCCGCGCGTTCGGGCCACCGCGAGCAGCTCGAAAGCCGCAAATCCATCCGGCTGCCCAGGGCCGTCAGGGCCGCGTAGCCGGAATCCACGGCGACGCCCGCCGGCCGGTGGGTTTCCGGGCACGTGACCACCCGCTTCCCGCGTACCCTGGACCAGGTGATTATCAGCCGCACCGCGACCACAGCCGCCAGCGCAAGCGCCACAACAACCGCGACCCACAAGCCGGAAACAGGCATAAAAAACTCCTAAACTCCGAATGCACGAGCCGCGCCAATAGTATCAAAAGATTCAACTCGTTGATTCCAGAGGGGAGTTTTCCTGCCACCAAGGTTCACCCCGCGGCACGGGCTGGGCCCCCAGCCACACCACTGTGTCGTTTCCCCCTAAGGCCCGCAACCATTCCCCCACACGGCCCGTCTATGACCATGTGGAACGCCGTCCCGTTTGGGCCATTATGCTCATCGCCGCCACCAGCCTGGCAGCGGTCAGCGACTACACTTCGGCCAAGGAGAAGATCGCCCGGATCGAGTCCGACCGGCTGAAGGCCGGCACTCGCGTGGAACTTTCCGCGCGGGAAGTGGTGGCCTACGTGACGCCGGACCTTCCCGAGGGCGTACGCAACCCGCAACTCGAGTTGCTTTCTCCGGGCCTGGTGAAGGGAACCGCGCTGGTGGACTTCGGCAAAGTCCGCCGGGCGCAGGGCTACGACCCGGGCTGGCTCCTGTCCAAAATGCTGGAGGGCGAGCGGCCGGTATCGGTCACGGCGCGGATCCGGTCCGGAAACGGACAATTGACGGTGGACGTCGAAAAGGTGGAGGTTGCGACTCTCCAGATCGATGGCGCCACTCTCGATTTTCTGATTCGCAACTTCCTCCATCCCGCCTATCCGGACGCCGCCATCGGGCAGCCTTTCGACCTGAGCCACCGCATCGAAAAGGTGGACGTCCAACCCAAGGGCGTCGGCATCGTCATCGGCCGCTGAACCCGATCCGGTACTACCCCATTCCCAAACGCGAAACGCTGCGATATGCTGCCAACACTACCTACCGTAGCGGGTATCTGCCCGCTGCGGTTTGCGGGTGAAACCTAACCCTCACCTGCCGTGTTGATCCGACCACCGCCGGTGCGCTATGCAGCCAGGCGGACGAAAGGACTGGCCGATGAGCCACCGTCTGGGTTCCGTCGTTCCGATTTCCCCCGGCATCGCCATTAACTCCACTGCCGGAGTCCCCGCGGGTGCGAACCGCCGCAGGATTACGTTCACCGGCGCTGCCGGTCCTACCAGCACCAAATTCCTGATGCTGCACTTCACCGGCGCCACGCTCCATGCGGGCGACAGCATCGAGGTCGCGCTGGTCTACGATACGGACCATTTCGATTCCACCAGCGGCGGCGATTTCTGGAGCCGCCCCATCAAGGGCGACACGGTGGACATCTTCTTCGTGGATGGCGGCAGCGGCACCGGTTCCGCGCAACTGACGGAGTTCGGACGCGGCGAGGGTTTGCAGGGGGGCGGCGCCACCAACACCAACGCCGACGTCTTCCTGATCGATTCGCCCTACGTGGATCCGACGTACTTCAACTCGGCCGGAGTGTGCCCTTCCGGGTCGGCCGCGCCGCACTGGCAAAACGTGGACACGCTTCCGCCGGGCCTGATGCGCGACACGGCTCGCAGCGTGGGCATGTTCATCGAGGCCGCCGAAGGGAAACTGTCAAGCTGTTCGGCGGCGCTGATCGCTCCGGACCTGATTCTTACCGCGGCGCATTGCGTATCGGACGCAAGCGTGATCCCGACGGGCGCATTCACGCTCGACTACCAGACGGATGCGGCCGGCAACCGGCCCGCCGGGTACAATCCGACATTCCACAAGCTGAAGCGGATTGTGAAGAGCGGGTGGCAGACGGCCCCTTCCGGTATGGGCCTGGTGACCAACAGCGGCCTGGACTACGCGATCGTGCAGGTGGTGAGCCCTCCCGGAGGGTTCGGGGTGCCTCCGGTGCCGATCCGTGCCACGCCCGTTCCGGTCAACGAAAGCCTGTTCGTGATCCACCATCCTCGCGGGGTGACGAAGAAGGTCTCGGCGCAGCCGAACAACCCGCAGTGCCGGGTGAGCGCGGTCTCGGGCGGCGTGGTCACGTATGCGTGCGATTCGGACAACGGCAGTTCCGGCTCGCCCGTGTTCGACTCGAGCGGACGCATCGTGGCGGTGAACGACTGGGCGCCGGGAGCATGCTCCAACCAGGGGCAGGCTGCGGCGAACATCGTCGTGGATATGGCCACCGCGCCGCCGCCGGCTAAGGATGTCGATGCGGTGCTGGTGCTCGACCGCTCGGGAAGCATGGGCGACATGGGCTTCACCGGCGTGAGGACGAAGATCGAAGAGGCCCGGCGCGCGGCGGCGCTGTTCATCGACCTCGTGCGTACGGACCGGACGCACCGCTTGGGGCTGGTCTCTTTCAGCACCACGGCCAGTAGTCCGCCCGAGTTCAACCTGGCGGCCGCGAGCGAAGCCAACAAAACGGCGCTGATCGGGCCGGCGCCGGCGCGCAATGCCGGAATCGTGGCTGGACTCTCCGCGGGAGGCAACACGACCATTGGAGGCGGGCTTCAGGCGGGGCAGAATCAACTGCCGCCCCCGAGCCCCGCCGCCAACACGCCCGCGATTCTGCTGCTGACCGACGGCCTGGAGAACACGGCTCCGATGATCGCATCGGTGGAAGCGTCGCTCGCCGCCACCCGGCTCTGCATTATCGGGTTCGGCACGGAGGGGAGCGTGGACGGGCCGCGGCTGACGACTCTCGCGCGCAACCATGGCGGCATCTACACGCGCTCCGGGGAGGGGTTGGAGCTCAAGAAGTTCTTCGTGCTGGCCTTCGGGAACATCTTCAACACGGCCATCGCGGTGGATCCGTTCTTCGTGCTGGAGGCCGGAGCGTCCGAGGCGGCGCCGATCCCGGTGAACGTGTGCGGCGAGGAGCGGATGACGGTGGTTCTGGCTTGGGAGAGTCCCAGCGAGGGCCTGATCCTGACGGTGGAAACACCCACCGGCAACGCCATCACCGCGGCGACGGCGGGGATCGCGCACTCCTCGGGCGACACGTGGCGGCACTTCCGCATCAACCTGCCTTTCCACGCCGAACGGGACGGCACATGGCACGTCAAGGTGAGCCGTCCGGTGGGCGAGGGGGAGTTTCCGGCCGCGCTGCCGCGGGAGCGCTTCTTTGTGACCGTGACGGTGGACGGCGGCCCGTATTTCCGGCCCGCCGAAATGCGGCCGGTGTACACCGGCGACCAGATCAATCCACGGGTGATTCTGCGGGACCACAACGGTTTCCAGATGGCGAACGCGTCGGTGACCGTGGATGTGAAGCGGCCGAACCAGGGAACGGGGAACATCTTGACCGGATCGGGATTGCAGGCGGCGGGCAGTGATGGCGGCGATGCAGTGGACGCCCGCACCCGGACGCTGAAGGCTCTCGAGCAAGCGGCGGGAGGTACGCTGATCACGACCAGCACGCAGACCATTCCGCTATTCGACGATGGCGAACTGGACGGCGACGGCACGCTCGAACCGGACGGCATCTTCGGCAATCCGCTGCCGGACGTGCTGCGGCAGGAGGGCACGTACGAATTCCATGCGCACGCCACGTACGGCGAGAACTGTTCGGGCGCGCGGGAAACGGCATGGGCGGTTTACGTTTCGGTGGGGATCGACCCCGGGCAGACGGTGGTGACGGCCGACCCGCTGGGAACAGGACCGGGGGGCTGCCAGCGGCTTCGCCTTACGTTTACGCCGCGCGACCGCTACGGCAACTACGTGGGACCGGGGCGCGCCGGTTCCTTCAGCGTCCAGGGCCAGCCCGGGAGCAGCCTTACGGGCGGAGTTACCGACCTGGGCAACGGCTCCTACACGCAGGAAGTGTGCTGGGATCCGGATTCCGGCAATCCGCCGGGCCTGGGCGTTGAACAGCCGGACCGTCCGGTGGTGGTGGTGACGGCGAATCCGCCGGCCGCCGCGGTGCGTTTCAGCTACAGCGTGAAGTTCGTCTGCGGGGTGGCGCGCGGGCACGATTGCGGATGCGGGCCGGTGGCGGCGGGCACTTACGCCACCGAAATCAACATCCACAACTTCCAGTTGAAGCCGGTGAAGATCGAGAAACACATCCTGCCGGTTGTGCTGGCCGGCGCTGCCGCCGGGAGGGAGCCGAAGTTTGTCGGACGGAAGGTGAGCGAGCGAATGGAACTGCCGCCGCACACCGCCACCATGGACGATTGCTGCCGGATTGCGGAGATGCTGTTCGGCGCGACTCCTGCCGGACCGCTGCCGCTGACCATAGGGTTCCTCGAGATTGTCAGCCCGGTGGAACTGGCGGTGACCGCGGTGTATACGGTAACCGGCCCCGACGGGAAGCACACCTCGATCGACGTGGAGACGATCGCGCCCCGCAGGGTGACGGGCGACACGCCGACTCCCGAACCGAACACGCCGAATCAGCCGGCGGGAGGGACGAAATGAGCCACAATCTCGGTTCCGTCATCGCCCTCGGCGCTCCGGTTCATATCGGGCCGGCCACCGGTCCGCCGACGACTCCGCCGAACATCTGGGCCTATTCCTTTCCGGTAGACCCGGCCGCGAAATGGGTGATGCTCCATTTCAATGGGGCGTCGCTGGGAGCGGGGGACCACATCGAGGTGGACCTCGGATACGACGTGGACCGCTACGACCTTTCCTGGGGCGCGGACTATTGGAGCCGGCCGGTGAAGGGGGGCGCCGCGGTGGCCGTGCGCTACGTTCGCGGCGGGGGCCCGGCCGGGGCCAGCGTCACGCTGGATCAATACATGCGCGGGGACGCGCTGATCGGTGACGGCTCGAGCAAGGCCAACGGCGACATGTTCCTGATCGATTCGCCGTTCGCCGCTCCGACTTACCAGTACGCGGGCGGCAAATACCCGCCCGGGTCGGCGCCCACGTGGGAAAACGTGGCCTGCGCGCTTCCGGCGGTGATGACGAATACGGCGCGCAGCGTTGGGATGTACGTGCATCGCGACGGATCGATCGTTTCGAGCTGCACCTGCACGCTGATTGCGCCGGACCTGATCATCACGGCGGGCCACTGCATGGCGACGGACGATGACGCGCGAACCGGGTCGGTGACCTTCGATTTCGAGACCAACTGCGACGGCACGCGGCCGCCGGGATACAGCCCGCGGTTCTACAAGCTGAAACGTGTCGTCCGGCAGGGGTTTGAGCGGGCTGCCGGCGACCTGCGGCCGGCGCTCGACTACTGCATCCTCCAGATCGTGACGCCGCCGGGAGGGCTGGGCCTGCCGCCGGTTCCGATTCGCCACGATCTGCCGCCGCTGGACGAGCCGCTTTTCATCGTGCATCATCCGCGCGGCCAGCCCAAGAAGGTGTCGCGGTATCCGATCGACTCGACATGCAAGGTGCTGCCCGGGACCGACGAGAGCAAGGTCAATTTCGGCTGCGACATCGACAACGGCAGTTCGGGATCGTCGATCTTCGATTCGAGCGGACGCATCGTCGCCAACCTGAGCTACTGGGACGGAGGGACCAGCCTGCTGGCGGTGAGCAAAGAACTGGCGACCGAGCCGCCGCCGCCCAAGGCGGAGGATGTAGTCGTCGTGCTCGACCGTTCGGGGAGCATGACACTGCCGAGCTTCGGCAGCCCGAATACGAAGATGCAGGATGCCAGGTCCGCCGCGGCGCTGTTCGTCAGCCTGCTGCGCACGGGTGCAAGCCACCGCACGGGGCTGGTGTCGTTCAGCACCGCCGCCAGCCCGGACTTCGCCCTTGCCGCCGTCAATGGAGCGACGAAGAACAGCCTGGTGGGCGCCATTCCACCGGCCACGGGAGGGTTGATCGGGGGCTTGGCCGCGGGAGGGAACACGACCATCGGCGGAGGGCTCCAGACGGCGGTGGGCTACTTTCCGCCGCCGGGCCCGGCCGTGAATTCGCGTGCGATTCTGCTGATGACCGATGGCCTGGAGAACACGGCGCCGACGATCGCCGGGGTGGAGCCGCTGCTGGCCAACACCATGTTGAACATAGTCGGCTTTGGGACCGACGCCAGCCTGGACGGGCCGAGGCTGACGCAGCTTGCCCGCGACCACGGAGGCATCTACACACGGGCGAACGAAGGACTATCGCTGAAGAAGTTTTTCGCGCTCGCCTTCGGCAACATTTTCAACCTGCCGGTGGCGCTGGACCCGGAATTCTTCCTGCCGCCGAACGTGGCGGCGGGCCCGGAAATCCCGTTTGCCGTGTGCGGTGAGACCAAGGCCACGGTGGTCCTGGGTTGGGACAATCCGAAAGCCGTGCTCCTGATCGAGGTCATTTCGCCGGCGGGCAGCGTGTTTACCGCGGCCACGCCAGGTGTGGAAGGAGCTTCCGGGGACACCTGGGCGCACCTGAGCTTCAACCTGCCGTTTGCAGGCGAGCGGGACGGCACGTGGAAGGCGCGGATCGTGCGGCCGCGCGGACGCGATATTCCGACCGGTGCCGCGCCGGCGGCTACGACTTCGGATGGGCCGGCAGCGCGTTATTTCGTCTCGACGCTGGTGGATGGCGGGCCGTATATGCGGCCGGTGGAGCAGCCGCCGCTCTATACGGGAGACGTAATCAATCCCAAGGTGATGCTGCGGTATCCGAACGGCAGCCACATGGAGGCGGACGTCACGGTGGAGGTGGAAACGCCGCTCGACGGCACGGGCAACATCCTGGTGAAGGCGAAGATGGGAGCTCCGGGATCGGTGGGCGGCGACACGCTGGATGCGAGGGCCAACACTTTGATTGCGCTCGAATCGGCCAAAGGCGCGCCCTTGATTGCGACGTCCGACCGCGAGTTCGCGCTGTATGACGATGGCGTGCACGATGACGGAGCCATCGAGGAGGATGGCGTATTCGGCAACCCGATTCCGGACCTGGCGCGTTTCGAAGGCCACTACAAATTCCACGCCCGCGCGGTTTACGGCGAGGGCTGCAAGGCGGCGAGGGAGACGAGCTGGTCGGTGTACGTTTCGGTGGGGATCGACCCGGAGAAGACGCCGGCCACGGGGACGCCCGCGGGTTCGGCGCCCGACGGGAGGCAGCGCACTAACATCACTTTCACGCCGCGGGACAAGTATGGCAACTACGTGGGGCCGGGACGCGGCGGCTCTTTCACGGTGGGGGCGCAGCCCGGTTCCGAACTCGATGGCGGGCTGACGGACAACGGCGACGGATCCTACACGCACACGGTGCTATCGGACCCGGGGTCATTGGCGCCTCCGGGGATCACGGCGACGCAGCCGGGCAGGCCGCCGGCCACGATCGGGGCCGCTTCGGTGAGGCTGTTCAGCTACAGCGTGAAGTTCCTGTGCGGGCGGCAGGAGGAGGACTGCGGCTGCGGGTGCGCACCGGTACGGCCCGGCGTCTATTCGACGGAGATCAACATTCACAATCACGACGACGTGCGGGTGGCGGTGGCGAAGATCTTTATCCCGCTGGTGCTTTCCGGGGCCGTAATCGGGCGGGAGCCGAAGGCGGCGGGCTTCAAAGCGGTGGATGCGATTCTGCTGCCGCCGCACACGGCGACGATGGACGATTGCTGCCGCATTTCGGAACTGCTGATGGGGGCGCCCGTGGGTGGGGGGGCGCCGCTGACGATCGGCATCGCCGAGATACTGAGTACGCGCGAGGTGGCGATTTCAGCGGTTTATACGGTGTCCAATCCGGCATCGGGCTCGGTGGACATGGACGTGGAACAGATCCCCGCCAGGATTCTCACGGTCACCGCAGAAGATATCGCTTCGATGACAAAGGCGAACACTTAAGAGAGGAACGACTATCATGCAGGCTCAGAACGTACAGGCCAAAAGCGCATTTCGCGTCACGCTTTCCGTCAAGGACCGCTCGTTTCAAATCGAATCGGTCGCCCGCGTCCAAAAGGTGGCGCCGCCTTCGGCTCCGGTGGAGGGCGCGGAGGAGCAGTATGGCACCTGGTTCGCGCTCGAAGACAGCAGCGGGCGGATGCTTTACCGCCGGCTCATGGACAACTTTCTGGTGGAAGGAATCGAAGTGTTTACCGGCGAGAAGCGGGAGTTCGACCGCGTGCAGGCGCCGGGCGTGACGCGGGTCCTTTCGCTGCTGGTTCCGGATATAGCCGGGGCGGTATCGCTGGCGGTACACGCGAGCGATACCGAGAAAGGCCGCGCGTACGCCGGCCAGGCCGATTTTCAAGGTGAACCTTCGTGAACTGGCCGAGATGGCCGCGAAAGGGGGACAAAGCCATGGGCGCAAGTGACGGATATGTTATCGGAATGACGAAAGTGGTGGATCACGGCCCGGCCGCGGACCGTTTCAATTTCGTGATCGTCGCGGAAGGGTTCCAGGCGAGCGAGATGCCGAAGTTCCACAACGAGGTCAGCAAGGTAATCGATAAGATCTACAACACCACACCATTCGCTGAAATGTGGTGCGCCATTAACGTTTACCGGCTGGATGTGGCGTCCAACGAAAGCGGCGCGGATGAGCCATCGGGCGGGTCGTGCACCGGCTCGGGAGTTACTCGCGCGACTTACTTCGACGCTACATTCTGCAGCGGGGGAATTCAGCGGCTGCTGACGGTCAGCAATTTTCTCGTTCTGAATACGGTCAATGACTTTGTTCCCGAGCACGATGTAGTGATGGTGCTGGTCAACAGCATGACTTATGGCGGCTCGGGCGGATCGGTAGCTACCTGCTCGCTGGGATTCAGTCCCATCACGGGCAAGGGCGGCGTCGAAATCGCGATCCACGAGATGGGCCACAGCGCCTTCGGGCTCGGCGACGAATACCCTTACGACGGAAATCAGCAGACTTACTCCGGACCGGAGCCGGGTTACCCGGACGTTACCAAGAACACCGATAAGAACACGCTGAAGTGGAAAGACCTGGTGGCGCCGGCAACGGCCATTCCGACGATGAGCAGGCCGGACTGCTCCGTGGAGGAGGATGGACCGAGTCCGGTGCCGGCCGGGACCGTGGGTACCTTCGAAGGCGCGTCGCACTGGCACTGCGGGCTGTACCGCCCCGAATACGACTGCCAGATGCGGTCGCTCGGAAACCAGTTCTGCGCAGTGTGCCAGCGCGTGATTCGCCAGACGCTCCAGCCGTACGTCGGGCTGGCCACGGTGACGCTGGCGACGCCGGAAGTGGACTTCGCGGATATACCCGAAGGGGTGGGGGGCACCGGCGTCACGACTTACCGCGCGGCGATTTTCGAGATCGGGTCCTGCTCGCCGGTGACGCTGCAGGTGACCAACGGCCCGACGGGTGGATTCGGCCTGCCGCTGGGCGGGGTCACGATAGTCAATCCGGGGGAAGTGATGGAGGGCAAGATCTGGATCTCCTACACCTCGACGGTGGCCGGGGCGACGGCGAATGGAACGGTGACCGTGCATTCGGTGGAGACGAACGAAGACTGGGTAATCCCGATCCACGCCAACACGGTGGCGCGGCCCAAGTCCGCCGTGACGATGGTTTTGGACCGCTCCGGCAGCATGAGCGAGGATGCCGGGGACGGAGCGTCCAAAGTGAGCAAGTTGAGGACCGCGGCGAAGACTTTCATCGACGTGATGCTTCCGGGCGACGGGCTGGGCCTGGTGCGTTTCGACGATACCGCGCAGATCGTGATGGGTGTGGACGATGTGGCGATCAACGGCGGCACGGCCAAGACCACGATCGACGGATCGCAGTTCGATCCGGCGGGCGACACCTCCGTCGGCGACGGCTTACAAAAAGGCGCGCAGGCGCTTGGAGCCGCACCGGGCACGTATTCGGTGAAGGCGATGCTGGTTCTTACCGACGGGCTTGAAAACACCGCGCCCTTTATCAACCAGGTGTCGGGAACGATCACCGCCAACACGTTCGGGATCGGTTTCGGGACGCCGGCCAATGTGGACGTCGGTAAGCTCGAGATACTTACGGGGACGCACGAAGGGTATCTGCTGGTCACCGGGGCATTGACGCAGAGCCAGTTGTTCCGGCTGCAGAAGTACTTTCTCCAGATTCTGGCGGGCGTCACGAATGCCGAGATTGTGGTGGATCCGGGCGGCATGCTGTCTCCGGGCGAGACGCATCGCATTCCGTTCCAGATTGCGGAGCCGGATTACGGGGCCGACGTGATTCTGCTGGCGGCGGAACCGCGGGTCATCGACTTCCGGGTGGAAACGCCGTCGGGGTTGCTGATCGACCCCGCGATGGCGGGCGTCGAGCCGAACATCCAGTTTGTCCGCACCCCGCAGGTAGCTTACTACCGGATGGGACTTCCGGCGCTGCCCGCCGATCCCGTATCCACCCACGGAGGGCGCTGGCACGCCGTGCTGCGGCTTGGCAAGACTCCCGACTCCACGGCCACAAATGCGGCGGCGGTGCGGTCGCGGAATCCGTACAGCGTGGTGGTGCACGCTTACTCGAGCCTGCGGTTCCGCGCCAGGATCGCGCAAACGGGATATACGCCGGGCTCGCAGTTCCTGCTTTCCGCCACGCTGTTCGAATACGAAGTGCCGGTCGAAGGACGCGCCAGGGTATGGGCGGAAATGTCCCGTCCGGACGGCTCCACCAAACTGCTCCCCATGAAGGAGGAGGAGCCCGGCCGGTTCACGGCGGCCACGGCGGAAACGGCCGGAGGCCTCTACACTTTCCGCGTTCGCGCCGCGGGCACGACATTCCGGGATGAACGCTTCACGCGCGAACAGACGCTGACCGGGGTGATGGGGCCGTACGGCTCGGGCGACAAGACGGGCAGTTCAGACCTGTGCCGCCTGCTCGAGTGCCTGATTGGCGGGAAAGCGCTGCAGCCGCGGTTCGCCGAGGTGTTGAAGGAGCACGGCATCGACTGGAATGCGCTCGCTGCCTGTCTGCGCAAGCCGTGCGAGAAGACGGGCCGCAAAGGGTAGCCGCTCGCGCGGACAGCGCTCCCGCGTTGTGAGGGAAACGTGGAGCGCTGCCGCGTTCGCGCGTCAAAAGTTGTACTTGAGCGCGAATTGAATCTGGCGCATGGCGGCGCGGGTGGACGTAATGGTGCCGAAGTTCGCGGAAGGCGTCTTATTGGAACTGCCCCAGCCGGTGTTGGGCGTGCCCAGCTCCACGTGGTTGGGCGCGTTGAACATTTCCATGCGGAACTGGAGGGCCTGACCCTCGGTCACTCGAAAATCCTTGAATGTCGAGAAATCGATGTTGACCTGTTTGGGGCCGCGCAGCGAATTGCGCCCGCAGTTGCCGAATTCCGGCGCCACGGTGTTGTAGAACGCCGCCGGGTTGAAGAATCCGGACGCCCTGGGATTGTCGAACACCTGCGGAATATCGGCATAGCAGTTGGTGCGATTGCCGTTGGGGGAGAAGACGACCCCGGCCGAATCCCAGGATGAAGGTTCGGTGGCGGCGCCGCTTTGCAGCGTGGTGATGGTGCTCACCTGCCAGCCGCCCACCACCTGATTCAGAACGCCGCCGCCGTTAAGGAAGCGCCGGCCCTTGCCGAAGGGGAGGGTGTAGAGCACGGAGGCCACGAAGCGGTGCGGCACGTTGAAGGTGGAGTAGCCGTACTCGCAGGCGCGGCAGCGCGCGTCCTGCGCCACGAAGTCGTTGCCGGGTCCGCGGATGGCGCTGCCGTCGTCGAGCGATTTGGACCAGGTGTAGCTGAACAGGGTGGTGAGGCTGTTGCTGAAGCGCTGGCTCAGCTTTGTGCCGAAGCCGTGATAGTTGCCCACGCCGTCGTTTTTCAGATATTGGATTCCGGCCGCGCCGTACTCGGGATACGGCATTCGCGTGATGATTGGCGTGCTGCCCGGCAGCGGCTGGGCGGCGTTGATCAGGTTGCCGGTGTGGCGGCTCGCCGACCCGGTGTAACCTGCTTCGAGGGTAGTAGAATTGCCGAACATCCGCTGCACGTTCAGCAGATAGGTCATGCTGTAAGTGGTGGGCAGGTAGTAATCGGCGCCCCAAGTCAGACCGACGGGCAAAGTTACGGGAAGAACGGAAGCGTTGATGAAGTCGGTATAACCGAAGGACGGCTTTGAGTAAGTGTTATCGGGCACGCGGCCGGTGCGGCCGCCGAGGCCGCGATTCAGGTCGAAGATGGAGTTCTTGCTCTCTTGCGAGTAGAAGATGCCGAAGCCGGTGCGGAACGACCACTGGCTGGAAGGGCTCCAGGCGATGCCGAGGCGCGGCGCGAAGTTGTTGTAGTCGGTGGCGATGAGGCGGGAGCCCAGGCGGCCATCGCGCGCAACTTGCAGCGCGGGGGAACCGGCGACGGTCTGCTTCTGGCCCTGCCAGAACGGCTGGTAGCGGAAGTCGATGCCTTCGTAGAAATCGCCGCTGCCGGTGCGCACGTAAACCGGATGCTTGCTCATGTCGGCGACGTTCGCCACCGAGGGCAGGGTCTCGTTCAACTGAACGTTGACGCCGCGGCCGGAGGCATCCAGCATGGGTTGCGCCACTTCCCAGCGCAGACCCGCGGTGACGGTGAGGTGCGGCGCCACCTTCCAGGTGTCATCGAGATAGGCGGCCCATTCCGAGTTGCGGAAATCGGAGGAGACCAGGGCCACCGCGATGATGGAGTTACTCATGTAGCCTTGCAGGAAATCGGCGCCCGAGTATCCCGAGCTTTGGGTATTCGGATTTCCCGTGAAGGAGCCGTTGAAGAAGAACTGGCCGCGCGGAAACTCGTTCCCCACCTGGGGAAATTTATTGTACCGGTACTCGCCGCCCATGCGCAGCGAATGCTTCCCGATGACCCAGGAGAAGTTATCGACGACCTGGTAAACCTTGTCGTCGATGGTGAACGGGCTGCTGGTGTTGTTGCCGAAACTGCTCAGGTTGTTGCTGAGCTGGATGTTCGGAACGCCCCAGGAGTTTTTGTCGGTGACTTTGAAGGGAACGCCGATTTCCGCGTCCACATCCTCCACACCGGCCAGTTGCTGGGCGATGCTGTTGAATAGCGAGTTATAGCCGAAGCGGGCTTCATTCACCCTTGTGGGAGAGAAGACACGCACGTTGGAAACGACAAACTGGCTGGCGCGGGTGAAGGTGGTGCTGCCGTCCAAAGTGAGTCCGGGATTCACGGTCAGCTCGTCGGTCCAGCTATAACGGCCGAACCATTGCGAGGCTGCGCGCTCATTGAAGTCGATGCGCTGGTTGAACTGGTTCTTATCGACGGGCGTCTTATTCAGATACTGATAGTTGCGAAGGGGAAGTCCGGAACCGCCGGGCAGGTTGGGAAGGGGAGAGAACTTATTCAGAAGGAGCAGGGAAGCCTTATCGAAACGGTCCGACGGCACTCTGTTCGAGGGATAAGGACTGGTGAAGACGTTCGGAGGAGTCCCGGTGCGCGAGAGGGGATCCTGCAGCACGGTGGGAATCTGGGAGAAATCCCCGTCCCGCATGGCCTGGGTCATGGTGGTGGCAATGGACGTGGTAGTGGTCCGCGACTTGAAGCCTTCATAGTTGGACATGAAGAACAGGCGATTGCGGCCGTTCACGATTTTCGGGATCCAGACGGGTCCGCCCAAGGTGAAGCCAAACTGGTTCTGGCGGTACGGGGTGCTGGCTGGAGAGGGATTCGCTGCGCTGCGGTTGGCGGAGAGGAAATCGTAGCTGCGGGCGTCGAGCGCATTGTTGCGCAGGAACTCGAAAGCCGACCCGTGATAACTGTTGGTGCCGGGCTTGGTGCTCACGTTGATCTGGCCGGCCTCACGTCCGAACTCGGCGGGATAAATTCCCGATTGCACCTTGAATTCCTGCAACGCGTCGACGGACGGCAGCACGATGTACGTGTTGAAGTCGACGTCGGTGTTGGTGATGCCGTCGAGCGTGTAGTTGGCCCACGTGGCGCGCGCGCCGGAGAGCGACATGGTCAAGGTGGACCGGGTGCCGCCGAGCCGGCCCGAAGCCTGCTGCGCGGGCGTGAATCCGTAGGTCACGTTAGGGCTCAGCGCAACCAGGCTAAAGAAGTTGCGGCCATTGAGCGGCAGGTCCACGATACGGCGCTGCTCGATGACGGTACCGACGGTGGCGTCCTCGGTGTTCAGCAGAGCGCCGGTGGCGGCCACTTCGATGGTCTGCGTGGACTGGCCCACGGAGAGTTCGAAATCCACGCGCGCCGTCTGCTGCACCTGAAGCTGGATGTTGCTCTTGAGCACGGTCTGGAAACCGGGCGCGGACGCCTTCACGTTGTAAATGCCCGGAGTGAGGCCCGGGAAACTGTAAACGCCCACGCTGTTGGTGACGGTGGATCGCGAGACGTTGGTCTCGGCGTTGGTGGCCGTAACAGCGGCGTTTGGAGCGTTGGCTCCGCTTTGATCCCGGACTTCGCCGGTAATTTCACCCACGGTTTGGGCGTACGCGCCGCCGAATGTTGCGAGCGCGAGCCCGAAAATAGCGATTACTTTTTGCATGCTCCCCTCCCTGGACCTCAGAGGCGCCGGGCACCCTTTCCCAGCGCACTTGGGAGCCAACGGTATCACGTTCGGAGGCGGAGCGCTACGTGCCCGTGGCGACGTGCCCGTGGCGACGTCTCTTGTCGGTGATACCGACTGCGCATAGGCCGCTACTTCCCCGCTGTTCCCGTCGCGGTAGAGATGGCCGTCACCGGGTTCGCTACTCCTTTTCTCGTGGGGCTCTTTCATCCCCGACTGCACGCCGGTTTATCCCGACGATTGCGCTTGCGAACAAGGCGCCCTCATCAAATCCTCGCAGGAGCGTTCGTGCCGCCTAACGTCGACAGTACACGGACAGGTGCCGGACAGGCCCTAGACAATACTAAGCGCGTCTGGTACATATGTTGCGGATTTGTTAATCAGATAAAGCGGGGTAGTTATCTTGATATGTAAATACGGAATCCCGATCGTGGCGGCGTTGGTCCTTGCAGTACCGCATTTATATGGCCAAGCCGGAGCGCCGGGCATCGTGATTAGCCAGGTGTATGGAGGTGGTGGGAATGCCGGAGCGGTCCTTCGGAACGATTTTGTCGAACTGTTCAACCGTGGCGACAAAGCGGTCAACATAGGAGCTTGGTCTGTTCAATGTGCCTCGGCAACGGGCAGCAGTTGGGACCGGACGATTCTCTCTGGAGTAATTCAACCCGGTCAATACTTCCTGGTTCGGGAAGCGCAAGGAAACGGTGGATCCGCTTCCTTACCGGCGCCTGATAGCTCAGGTAGCATCAATCTCAGCGCTACGAGCGGCAAGATAGCCCTTGTCAGCAATTCCACGGTGCTGAGTGGCCACGGCTCCATCGCAGGTCGTCGACTTCTTGGGCTACGGCACGGCGAATGCCTCTGAGACCGCTGCCGTTCTCGCGCTGGACAACAGCACGGCTGCCCTGAGGAAATCGGGTGGCTGTACCGACACAAACGATAACCGGTCGGACTTCACCCTGACTTCGCCGGCGCCGCGTACAGCCATTCGCAAGCAAATCCATGTTCGCCGCTCCCGGTGAGTCCGGACCTTGTGGTGACTTCTCTGGTGGCACCAAGGACCGGATTGACGGGCGGCGTCCTGAGCGGCGTGTCTGCGACGGTAAAGAACCAGGGCGGCACGGCAGCAGGGCCGTTCCACGTGACATTTTACCTATCGTCGAGTGCGGGTCTGACGTCCGCCGCCATCAACACGGGCGCCTCATGTAGCGAAGGCAGCGGGCTGATCGCCGGCGGCAGTCTTGTTTGCAGTGCCGATTTTAGAATTCCAGCGACACTTGAGCCGGGCAACTGGTACCTGGTGGCGGTGGCGGACGAGCGGGACGAAGTCGGCGAATCAGATGAGACAAATAATTGGCGCGTTGCGGACAGTGGTCCCGTTGCGCTTACTGCGCCGCCCGCAGTCAAACCAGACCTCGTTCTCACGGCACTGGCAGCACCGAGGAGTGGAACGATCGGGACGAGCTTGAAGGGGGTGACATCGACGGTCACAAATCTGGGCGGGAAGGCATCCGGGGCTTTTCGGCTCTCGTATTATCGTACTCGGTCGAGGGAGACGTCTCAACGGAGGTACAGGTAGAGTACGACGGGCGCATTTCAGAGCGCGTCACCGTCCCGGTCGGCACCAGTGCACCGGGGATCTTCACACTGGGGTCCACAGGCAGCGGGCAGGGTGCGGTTCTCAACCAGGATTACCGCGGTAACAGCCCTTCGCTTCCCGCTCAGCCCGGGTCAATTGTGCTCATTCACGGAACTGGTGGCGGCCAGACTAGTCCAGTAAGCGAGGATGCGCGAGTCGCGATTGAGGCAGCCAAGCTCAACCTGCCGGTAGCGGTGCAAATTGCCGGGCAGGAAGCAGAGGTGCTTTACGCCGGCGCGGCTCCGAGTCTGATAAGGGCGTGCTCCAAATCAACGTCAAGGTACCAGATGGCATAGCCGGGGGTCCGGCCTCTGTTGCTGTCAGGATTGGGGATGCTTCGAGCCAGCAGGGAGTGTTCTTGCGGGTAGACGGTCCGGTCACCGAGCCTGGTACGGGAGCTTTCATCGAGGAGAAGCTAAACGAACTCAGAAATGAGCCTGCGCCTCTGGTACCCGAAATTCCCACAGATTACCAAGCCGTTCCACCCGGTTGGCTGGCGTTGCTCTCCTGGAATATTCAAGATGGAACCTCGACTGCCTCCTCCTCGACGCGGGCTGGCATGATTCAATCTGCTCTGTCTCGCATTCTTAGCGGGACTTACCAGATTCTCACGGCGCAGGAGATCCCAAATGCTGCGTCGGGGAACCTGCTCACTGAGTTGTTACCCGGCGCATCTTCCTTTTGGAGCGCAGCTTTCGCCGATACCTCAGACTCGATGGACAACGGGATCTGGCACCGCGCGGGGACAACGATTCGAGATTCATTCATCCTCTTCGGGAACAACCAGGTAGATGCGGCCGGCCGGATCGTTCCCGACCTGAGCCGCACCACAAATCCACCGGTGGTGGCACAGATCCAAGCGGGCGACTTTGATTTCACTCTGATCACCGTCCACCTGAAATTCAGCGATGGCGATACGACGGAGAGCGCTCGCGAGATGAGGAACGTGCTCGACTATTTGGACTGGTACTTCGGCCAATCGCGGCGTTTTTCAAGACGACAGGAGATCACGTAAGGCTTGACTGGCGCACGACAATTCGGCCAGCGCAAGGCAACTAAGAACCCTTCGCTCCTGCGCTAGGTCTTAGACCGTCTGAAGAAGTTCTATAAAACACTTCCATCTGGAAATGTTCTGGTGCATACTTGAGGCATGGCGCGTCGCCCTGTCCCAATCCATGTCAAGGCCAAGGATCTCGACGAACTCGGACAGTTATTACGAGGTGGAGTGCAGCAAGTGCGCGTGGTTCTCCGGGCGCTGGCTCTGCGGCTGCTGGCCGGTCAGGTCACGGCACCCCACGTTGCGGAGACGGTTCCCTTAACCGCGAAGGCGATCCGCGAGATTGCCCATCGCTACAACGACGGTGGCCTGGACTTGGCGCTGTACGAGAAGCAGCGGCCTGGGGCCAAGCAAGTTCTTGATCCCTCCCAGAAGCAGCGGATTATCGCAATGGTGTGCAGTGATCCGCCGCAAGGCCGGGCTCGTTGGACGGTACGTCTCATCGTTCAAGAGGCCGTCAAGCGTAAGTTGGTCCCCCGCGTTGGTCGGGAGACTATTCGCGTCCTGCTCGAAAGCCACGACTTGAAGCCGTGGCGGGAAAAAAATGTGGTGCGTGGCCGAACTGAACGCCGACTACATCGCAAAGATGGAAGACGTGTTGGCGGTGTACGAGAAGCCCTATAATCCGGCCGAACCGGTGGTTTGCCTGGACGAGAAGCCGATCTCTCTGCACGCCGACGTGCGAGCGCCGATTCCCGCCAAGCCGGGTGCGGTGGCCAAACGGGACAACGAGTACGGACGATGCGGGACTGCGAATGTATTTGGGGTGGTGGAACCGAAAGCGGGCCGGCACTTCACCACGGCCACCCCCTTCGGCGCTCGGGAAAAGTGGCCCGGCTCTGCTCGCCAAAACTGACCCAGGCCGAATCCTCAGCCACGAAATCGAACAATATAGACCGATCCCTCGTAGTCGATGCGCGAGAGCTCGTCGAGCATGAATCCTTGAATTTGCTCAGGGGCACCGCCGCCGGAGCCGGCTCCGATGAGTGGAAACGCTACCGAGGAGAAGTTCTGTTGGGAGACCAGTTTCATTGCGTTCCGAACGGAGTGACGCACCGAGTACTCAGACGAGCGCCACAGCATGTTAATACCCGAGACGTGAATAATGCCTCGAAAAGGAAGACGACCAGATGACGTCAGGACCGCACCTCCCAGTGGAATCGGGCCATGGCGAGCGACCTCACGAAACGGCTTGATTCCCCCGCGGCGTTTAATCGCGCCCGAGACGCCCTGCGGCAACAACAGCCACCAAGGGATGATGTTTCTGTTCCAGGCGTTGACAATTACTTCTACGGGTTGATCGAGAAGATCACCATCCGTGACGAGTACCTGCATGGTCTTCAGTTCTGACGTTCCGAACAGGCGGAAAGTCGGAGACTCCAAATTAGCCAGATGACCCTTTTGGGTTAGAGTGTTGATTCGTAACTGAGCCGGAGGTTTGCGCCCCGGAGAGGAGTGGATTCCCCTCCAGGGCTGGAGCTTCTGGGAGTCATCACCTCCCATGGGCCCTTCCGAGAATCTAACAGGCCATCCCGAAAATCAAGAGGGTCGGCCGAAGCGATCGGCACGCCGCCCGCGGGCACGCCTGTGTTTGTTGAAAGGATGCGAGCAGCGCTTCCATCCACGCCAGGCGAACCAGCGCTACTGCAGCGCGGAATGCCAGAAGGCGGCGCGGAAATGGTCCAGATGGAAGGCGCAGCAGAGATATCGGGCGACGAAGGCCGGCAAAGAGAAGCGGACCGATCAAAGCCGGCGTTATCGGCAGCGCGTCAAGAACCGCAAACCAACGGCGCAAGGGGCGGATAACAGGGCCGCGAGGGTAATCACTCCGGAACATTTTTTTCGATCATTCCTGCGACCGGCCGGGCTGCTACGAGGGGTTCGCACGCCAGCGGCGAAGTCCCTTGCAGCATTATTGCTCGCACGCTTGCCGTCAGGCCGTGGAGCGCGTCCGCCAAAGGGAGCGCCGCTGGAAGCAGGCGCGGGTTTAAAGGCGTAGATATTGATCGGGAGGCGGGCCGGCCGTACATTCAGGCTGTCTGATGCAACTGGAGTTTCATCAACTCGACCGTCGTTGGGAGCACTTGCGAGTACACCATCCGGGGCGGCAGCGGCGATTATTGGCGTCGCTGGCAGAGAGCGGGCAGCAAACGCCCATCGTGGTGGTGGCAGCCGAAGGCCAAACGGATCGTTTCGTGATCATCGACGGCTATAAGCGGATCACGGCTTTGGGGCAACTGGGCCGAGACACGGTGGACGCAGTGGTATGGCCAATGAGCGAGGCTGCGGCAGTGCTGCTGGACCGCTCGCTGAGACTGAGCGAACACGAGACGGCGCTGGAGGTTGGCTGGTTACTGGCGGAGTTGGAGCGGCGCTTCGACTATGGGCTCGACGAGTTAGCGCGTCGTTTCGACCGTAGCGTGAGCTGGGTATCCCGGCGGCTGGCTCTGGTGGAGGTTCTGCCGGAGGCGATCCAACAGCAGGTGCGCGAGGGCAAGATCCCGGCACAGGTGGCGTTGAAATTTCTGGTGCCGGTGGCCCGTCAAAGCCTGGAGGATTGCCAGCGGATAGCGGTGATCTTCGCCCAGTATCACTGCGATACGCGTGAGGCGGGCCAACTTTATGCTGCGTGGCGCAAGGGTTCGCCGGCGATCCGCAAACGCATTCTGGATGACCCCGAGCTGTTTTTTAAAACGCAGCGGCAGGCGCAGGAGAAAGCTCCAGCCGGGGCTGGCGCGGAACTGTTACGCGATCTGGAGATGGTAGTGGCGATCGTCAACCGCGCGCAGCGGCGACTGGCTGGCGCCGCTGCCGCAGAGTTGGATGACCAGCAATCGAAAGCCGCGCGGCACCAGATCGATCGGATTCAAAAGCAACTCCATCGCATCGACGAAGAAGTTTTGACGGAGAAGAAACCGCATGTTGAGTCAAGCGCAACGCACCACGATTCTGGAACTGAATGCGCAGCACGTGAGCAAACGGGAGATCGCGCGGGTGATGGGGATCTCGCGCGTGGCGGTGCGCAAAGTCCTGCGCTCCAACTCGACCGCCCTGCCGGAGTTACACCGAACCGAAAAGGCCGAACCCTACCGGCAACAGATCCTGGAGCTTTTCGACAAGTGCAAGGGGAACCTCGTGCGAGTCCATGAGGAGTTGGTGGCTGCAGGCGCGGAGATGTCGTATCAGGCAGTAACGGCGTTCTGCCGGCGGCACGGAATCGGCTACGCACCGCCAGTGCCGGCGGGGCGCTATGATTTTTCGCCTGGCGAGGAGCTTCAGCACGACACGTCTCCCCACGATCTGGAACTGGGCGGCAAGAAGCGCAGAGTGCAGACCGCGTCTGCGGTGCTGTGCTATTCGCGGATGCTGTTCTTCCAGTGCTATCCCACCTTCCGGCGTTTCGACTGCAAGGTGTTTCTCACCGAAGCGCTGCGCTACTTCGGCGGCGCGGCAGCCCGCACCATGATCGATAACACGCACGTGGTGGTGCTGCGCGGCAGCGGACGCGACATGGTGCCGGTGCCGGAGATGGCCGCCTTTGGCGAGCGCTTCGGCTTTCAGTTTGTAGCGCACGCGATTGGGAATACCAATCGTTCGGCGCGCGTAGAGCGGCCGTTCTGGTTCATAGAGACTAACTTTCTGGCGGGGCGGACTTTCTCCAGTTGGGAGGACCTGAATCAGCGGGCACGGGAGTGGTGCGACAAGGTCAACTCGACTTACAAGAAACACATCCGCGCGGTTCCGCGAGAGCTGTTCGCGGTGGAGCGGCTGCATCTGAAGCCGCTGCCGGCGTGGATTCCGGAAGTCTACCGGCTGCAGCAGCGTCTGGTGGATATCGAAGGCTACGTGGCGTTGAACAGCAACCGCTATTCCGTGCCGGTGGAGTGGATCGGGCGCCGTGTAGAGGTGCGCGAAACCAAGGACAAGATCGAGATTCAGCTCGATGCCCGCCGGCTGGTGACACACCGGCGCATCGCCGAAGCCGAGCACCAGCGCGTGATGCTGGCGGAGCACCGCCCGCCGCGCGGTCACAGAGACGCACGTCCCGATCCGCATCCCGAAGAGTTGGCCATCGTCACCGCCGCGCCGGAACTGGCCGACTACGTCATGGGGTTGAAACAGCGCAGCCGCAAGGTGGTCACGCTTGCCCTGCGGCAACTGCTGCGGTTTGTGCGCGAGTATCCGCGCGAACCGCTGGTGGGAGCGGTCGAAGAGGCCGCCCGTTATGGGCTTTACGATCTGGACCGGCTGGAGAGGATGATCCTGCGCCGCGTAACGCGCGAATACTTTCTGCTCGATGAGGGGCCGGACGATGACTGAAGAACTGGAACAACTGCTGAAGAACCTCAAGCTCAAGCGCATCCTGGAGATCTATGACGAACAGTTGCGCGCCGCCGACAAGGACGACATCAGCTACTCGGACTTTGTCACGCGTCTGGTGCGCGCGCAGTTTCAGGCCCGGCAGGAGGGCGCACTGGAGTGGCGCATCCAGCGCGCCAAGCTGCCCGAGCGCTGGACGCTGGAGACGTTCCCCTTCGCGCGCCAGCCGGGCGTCAACCGCAAACAGATCCGCGGGTTTGCGGAGCTGGAGTTCATCGCTAAGGCGGAAAATATCGTATTCGTCGGCAAGACAGCCGTTGGCAAAACCGGATTAGCTTCCGGCCTGCTGATGAAGGCGTTGGAGAACGGCTACCGGTGTCAATTTATCAAGGCCCAGGACCTGTTCGATGAAATGTATGCGTCGCTGGCGGATCGTTCGACGCGGCAGTTGCTGAATCGTCTGGCGCGGCTGGACGTCCTTTTGATCGACGAATTTGGATATTTGAATCTGAAACCGGAGCAGTCGAACATCTTTTTCAAGCTGATGGAAGAACGCTACCGGCGGCGTCCCACAATCATCACCACGAATCTGGTCTACGACGAGTGGCCCAATTTTCTGGGCAACCGGCCCATGGTAGAGGCCTTGCTGAGCCGGTTGCGGCATTACTGCCACACCGTCGTGATCGACGGTCCACCATTGCGCGAACCGCAAGGCTAAGGATGTCCAGCATGGACGGCCAGGAAGAATATGTTCGTCAGGTGCTGGAGGCGTACCGCAAGACGCCGGGCACGATGGGAATGGTCCGCCGTGCCGACCGTCTGCTGGCGATACAACTGTATCAACGCGGCCTTTCGCTGAAGGTCATCGAAAATGCATTGGTGCTGGCCGCTACGCGTCGCCTGATTCGGCCATCCGAAGCACCGCCTCTGGGCACGATTCGCTCGCTGGCCTATTTCTTGCCTGTCATCGAGGAAGTGCTGGCGTCGCACGTCAGCCCGGAGTACTTTGAATATCTCCGGTACAAGCTCGCACGCACCGCGCCACCACGGTGAACGCGCCTCCGGCGCGGATGATGGAAAACCACCCCGCACGCCTGCGGCGTGGATGATACTGCTCGTCCTTCCAGCCTAACCGACGAACACGCCTTCGGCGTGGATGATGCCCCGTATATCTCTGTTCCCAGTCCTGTTCCCGGCCTGGGTCACTTCAATCAAGCCCTAATGGGTCACTCTTGCCAAGCACCGAAGGGCCACCCCGGATCGTTCGGCGTTTCAGTTCGCCCAAGTCGTCTACCGCCTGGCCCTGGCGTATCCGGAAGCCGAGACGATCCACTTGGTGATGGACAACTTGAACATTCACTGCCGCAAGTCGTTAACGGATCTGTACGGCGCCGAGATCGGCGGCGAGATTTGGGACCGATTCACGATCCACTACACTCCCAAACATGGCAGTTGGCTTGACCAGGCGGAGATCGAGCTCAGTATGTTCTCCCGGCAATGCCTGGGCAGCCGAAGGATTCCGGAGCTGCGCCTATTGCAGCGGGAGACCAGAGCCTGGAACCGCGAAGCCAATCGGCAGCGAACGACCATCAACTGGCGGTTCACACGCCGCAAGGCCCGAAAGACCTTCCACTACGAAAAGCCGCCGCGGCACCGCCCGCGATAGTACGCCGGGCAGTTCCCCTTCGAGTCGAAGAACCAACTCCGCGGCGGAGTTGCGTCGGAAACCGCTCCAACGCCGATGTCCGAACAAGCCAACACGTCGGGCTCGCCCAGAACTGGGCGACGGCAAGGGTGTACGTCCGAGTTCTTGTTCGCTAATCACCTGAAGAGCGTCCTATCGGGAGTGATCTGTCAGATAACGCACTTCTTCAGGCGGTCTAAGACCTAGCTCAAGCGCGCCAGCGGACGCCGAGGTCGAGCACTTTTTTCGCATAGTCGAGGCTGCGCTCCATGTGCTCCTGCTGTTGGTAACGGAGCGCCGCCGCGAACGGCTCGATGGTGTTGCGGCCGGACACGTCCTCGACGACCATGTCCTTCGCGTAGGGCTGGCCTTTCTTCGCCAGCGCCAGGAAGCGCGCGATGCTGGAAGCCTTGAGGCCGTTGAAGACTTTCCAGAAGTCCTGCTCCAGATAGGGCAACTGGGTGGGCGGGCGGCCGGTGATGGGCTTCACGTACATGTAGAGCGGGGGGCAGTGCTGTTTGGCGTGCGCCACGATTTTCGGGAAACCGACGATGCCTTCGCCGAGCGGGACCCATTGCACGGCGGTGCCGCGCGGGGTTTCGTAGATCGCGGTATCGGAGAGATGGAATGTCACGGCGAGGTCGGCGAGGGTCTCGACGGTTTCGAGCGGATCCTCCATGACGTAGACGGCGTTGCCCGTATCCAGGTGCGATCCGACGAAATCCTTGCCGGCGGTCTCGATCACCCGGCGCATTTCGTGGCAGGTGACATCCTTGTGATTCTCGAGCGCGATCTTCAGCCCGGCATCGACGGCCTGGGAGCGTACCGCGCGCAGCACTTTGGTCATGGTCTCGATGTGCTGGTCGATGGGTCCGGGCGGCAGGCTGGCGCGGTCGCCCGCGAGCAGCGTACGCACGATTGGCGAGCCCATGCCGTGGGCGCGGCGGATGGCGCTGCGCAGCAGTTGCACGGATGCGTCGAAGCCGTCCGGGGTCTTGGGCAGCGAGGGACCGGTATTCGTCTCGACCCGAAGTCCGAGCCGGGCCGCCTCGTCTTTCACCGCCTTCCAGTGGGCCGGATCGTTCGTGGCCGGGTCGGGCGAATCGAGCAGATACACGCCGTCCAGTTCGAGCCCGGCGGCGTATTCCAGCATCTTCAGGTCGGGCCAGCGGAATGCGCGCAGGCAGTAGGAATTCAGACCCAGGGGTATGCGATCCAACGTGGAGCCTCCGCGCCTGATCGTATCACGCTAGCGGTTGGCGAGGCCGTCCACCAGGAGTTGGGCCAGGACGGCGATGAGGAGGGAACCGGCATTATCGGGCGAGTAGTCGATGGCCGGCATGTTGTCCACCGTGATGGCTCGTTCGAGGATCATGTTGCTGGCGGTGTTGTCGCTGAGCACGATCATCAGGCGCATACCCGGAGCCCGACACTTTGCCGGCCGCGCGCAGGCCGCGCGCGACGGCGTCGAACAGGGCCGCCATTTTGGGGAGCTTGATCGTGCTCGCCGTGCGCACCGGCTGGGACTCGCGAATGCCGAACGTCGCGCCGGTGTCGAGGTTCTTCGCGTAAAGCGACACGGTTCCGGCGAAACCGGCGATGCGGGCGCGCACGACCCCTTCGGCGGGTACGGTCGCGGCTCGGAACAGGCGTCACGGAGAGATGAACTTCAGTCCTGGACAGTAGGCAACCGTGGCAGGTATGCACAGAGTGGTTCTGTTTTTGGCTGGCGCCGGCATGTTGTGGGGCGCGGAGAAGGTGGAGATCCTGCGCGACGATTTCGGCGTGCCGCATATCTTTGCGCAGACAGCGCCCGGCGCCGCTTTCGCCTCCGGCTACGCGCAGGCGGAGGACCGGCTGGAAGAGCTGCTTCGCAATTACCGGAAAGCGGAAGGGACGATGTCGGAAGCCTTCGGTCCCGAATTTATTTTTCACGATTACCGGCAGCGTCTGTGGCGTCACAGGCAAGTGGCCGAGCAGCATTACAAGGAACTCGACCCGGCCATGCGCGCCATCTGCGAAGCCTATCAGGCAGGGGTTCGCAAATACATGCAGGAGCATCCCCGAGAGGTGCCCGAGTGGGCGCCGAAGCTGGAACCGTGGCAGGTGGTGGCGCTCGGCCGCTACATCATCTGGGGGTGGCCGGAAGGCGAAGCGGTAGGGGACCTGACGCGCGCGGGCGTGCAGGTGCAGCCGGTTCCCTAACACGGCTCGAATGAAATGCCGCTGGCGCCGTCGCGCACGGCGATGCACGCCCATCGCGGTGGTGGATCCGCATTTGAGCTGGTACGGGGAATTTCGATTCTACGAAATGCGCGTGTATGCGGGCAGCTTAGTTTTTCGGGCGCCGCCATCCTGGGCGTGCCGTTTCCGACGCTGGGCACAACCGGTATCTTTCCGTTGCCATGACGACCGGCGGCCCGGACACGGCCGATGTTTACGAAGAGGAGGTCCGGGACGGCAAGTACCGCTTCAAAGACGAGTGGCGGCCGCTGGAGGTACGCACGGAACGGATTCCGGTGAAGGTGGGGAACGAGATTAAAGTGCAGGAAGTCCGCATCGAATCGACGCACCACGGGCCGATCGTGGTGCAGAAGAACGGCAAGTCGTACGCGGCGGCGATTCCGTACGCCAACGAATTCCGACTGCTCGAGCAGATGTGGAGCATGGACAGCGCGCGCAACCTGGCGGAGATGAAAAAGGCGCTTGCGGGCTTGCAGTTCATGAGCCAGAACATCATGGTGGGGACGGTGGCGGGAGACATCTACTATGTGCGGAACGGGCGCGTGCCGATTCGTCCGAAGGGCTGCGACACGTCGAGGCCGCTACCGGGCGCAAGCGGGGAATGCGAGTGGCATGGCACGCATCCCTTTGCAGACCTGGTGCAGATTACGAATCCGCCGCAGGGATACATGCAGAACTGCAATGTCTCACCGTTCGCGATGATGAAAGATTCGCCGGCTGGTGCCGGAGAAATGGGGGGAGCACCCTTACCTGTACAACGACGGCCGGCGGCCGGCGCATCAGCGGGCGGCGATGGTGCTGGCCTGCTCGACGGGGCCAAGAATGTAACGGCGGAGGAGGCCATCGAGATCGCTTTTTCGCCGCAGGTGTGGCACGCCGAGCTTTGGCAGGAGCGCAGCCGCGCGGTGGATTCTTCGGGCGACTTTGCGCGGCTGCTGGCGGGCTGGAATCGCAGAAGCGATGCTGGGGGAGGCGTTCCCCAGGCGGCAGCTTGAAACGGATTTCTCGCCGGAAGCCGTTTTCGGCACGTTTTTCCGCGTGGGACGGCAAGGGGCGGGCCGCACCTGGCCGGTGAGCGGCGGCAGCTTGACGGACGCCGGAATGGCCACACCTCGCGCGATTTCGTTCAGGCCGGTGGGCAAGGAGATGGTGGGACACACGGGCCAGACGTCCACGCAAATCGTGGTGCTGACCAATCCGCCGCAATCGTGGATGGCGATTCCGCTGGGCGAAAGCGACCATCCGGAGTCCGGCCACTTCGACGATCAGGCGGAGAAGTTGTTCAGCCGGAGCCGGGCAAAACCGACGTACTTTTTGAATCGCAAGGAACTGGAAAAGCACGTCTCGACGCGCAAAGAGCTCGTGTTTTAGGCGCCGGCGCGGGCGGGCGCATCCACCGCCCACACGCCTTCGAAATTCATGAAGTAGCAGGCCACGGCCATGTCGGGCATTTCCGCGCGGAGCGTTGCGGAGGCGCGGGCCAATTCGCGGCGGTGGTGTTCGGCTTCGGCGGGCTCGTCTCCGCCGAAGGCCTCGAGCCCTCCATAGGCGCCGCAGTCGGAGTGCACCATAAGGATGACGCGGCGGGTGTTGTGCAGCCGGATGGATTTACGAATCTGGTCGAGCACGAATTCACGATCGGCCTCGCGCTCGGGGGAGGCGAGGCACTTGGCGCCGCCGGCAATCTTGATGGGATCGGAATTGACCACGCCGATGCGGCGCAGGAATTTGCGAAAGCCAAGTTCGAACCGGCTATCGAAGCACCAGATAATGGCCGCGTCGCAATCGTATCTGGCGCGCGGAGCCTCGAAATGAAACACCTTTTCCATGCAGACAGCCCCTGTTCCCAAGAATACTCTCATCTTGACGTGGATTGCGCGTGTTGGGGCGATGGGCTCGCATACTGTTGGTCCTTCTGCCATCAGTCAACCAGCCCGGCGCCACGGAGTCCGTGAGAGGATAGCGTGGTCCTCGCGGGGGACCAGACCCGGTCCGGGTGCATCACCGGATTTCCTGGTATGCGTGGCGGGGGTCGTCCAAGTCCTCGGAGGGCAAGTCAAAACACGGCTGCAACGACCTGCGGAGTGGGAACGCAAACTCTCCCGGTATGTGGGGTTCCCGTCCATTAGGGCTGCGGAGGAGCGCCGAGCCGGAGCACCGGAGCCGCCCGGCAGGCAAGTTTCCGTGAAGGCCGTATATCGGCCAGAACCGTGCAGGAATCAGGGATTGCATTGCGTTACTCTCTACGGTGCATGGGACTGCCCGTGAAAAAACTCGTGTTGAGCGCAATCGCCGTGTTGTCGTGCGTGCTTGCTCAGCAACCAATATCGCCGACCACCATTCCGGCAGGGACGATGGGACCAGACGGTGCTTACCGCGTTGGCAACGGCGTTACGCCACCGACTGCCCTCTCGCGGGTTGCCGGGGTGCTACCCGATCTGGCACGACAGTTGAGAGCGTCCGGGGAGGTCCTGGTATCCGTCATCGTCCAGGCAGAGGGCGGTCTTCGTGACCTTCAGGTCGTCAAAGCAGCGGGTTACGGAATGGATGAGAAGGCCGTTGAAGCGGTCCGTAAATGGCGGTTCCGGGCGGGCATGAAGGATGGCAAGTCAGTAGACGTGCGCGTACAGGTCGCCGTCAGTTTTAGCCTTGCTCCAGAGGAAAATGCATGGGGGGCCGGTCCGCTTCTTTTCGATGTCTCTCCTGGCGCTAAACCGCCAACGCTGAAAACCGGTTCCATGCCGAAGCCGGTTCGACAATCAGGCGACGAAACGGTGGTCCTCCAATTCACGATTAACCCTAGCGGCGACGTCAGTGAGGTTCACGCTGTACACGGCGAAAGTTCGGCGTCTTTGCCGATTCTAATAGCCAGCATTTCCAAATGGAGATTTGCACCAGCAGTTGACGGGAACACTCCAGTTGGAGCGACGGGCAAGGTCCTGCTGATCAAGGGTGAGGATCAGTTCCGATACGAAGTCGCGTCCGCCTTTCGTGACACTGGCAGTCCCGAGCCGAAGGCAAGAGTTCCGCCCGCGAATACAACTTCGCCGCCAAAGGTCGTAGCGGTTCCCGTCAAGCTCAGGCTGGAACCCGAAGAGGCTACCAAACAACTTCTCCATCGTGTGGGACAAGTGTATCCATCTGAGGCCAAAGTTGCTGGTATCGCCGGAACCGTACTGCTTGAGATCACCATCGGTGTGGATGGGGACGTGACCGACGTTCGGGAGATCGACGGCCCTAAGGAACTCATCGCCGCTGCCATCGCTGCCGTGAAGCAGGGCGATACAACCCCATCATGTATCGTGGACGTGCATGGCAGGCGACGACCGAGGTCGAAGTTCAGTTCAAGCTGCCCGAGTAGAAAGTGGGTTTCGTTGGGTGCTGGCGTACTTCCGATAACCTCCCGATATGTGGCGTTACCGGAAACTACCCTGCGTCAGAGCCCGGCCGCGCCCACACAGCGCCGCTGTCAGCGCCATCGCCGGGCCTCCGGACGGCCGAATCCTTGCCTGGTCCGGCGCGGATGGCCTCCGGGCCATTCCGGCAGCGAAACGGCTATCCGGCCTGAAAAAGCCGCAATCGGTTTTCTAAGGGCTTTCGGGCTTATATGTTTTTACGGGAGAATCACTCGTAAGTGATTGAAAGGAATGGTCGGGGCGAGTGGATTCGAACCACCGACCTCCTGGTCCCGAACCAGGATATATCAATGACTTACGAGCATCGCCGTTTGAAAACACAAGACTTGCACGTCTTCGCCGTGGACCCACGTTGGACCCAGAGTGGCGGTTTTCTGGCCGTTGGACCCTGGCTGGACCCTGGCTCCCCACATTGGTAATCCACGCGCTCTTACGCGCACGCGGTCGCTTCGACCTTTTGAAAACCCTGACCAAAATATTTTGCTCAGATAGGATTTCAAAACGGCCATATAGGGGCACTCTCCCAACATGACCACATTGAACCTCATCACCTGTGCAGTCATACTGAAAAGGTGCGAAAGCGGGTTCTCCAACAAATCCTCACCGGGGCATCAGATGCCAACGTCCATTTCGAGGACTTGCGGTCGCTGTTGGGTAGCCTTGTCAACGCCGGTCTAAAATTCCCCAAAAGCGCCGATTGAAAATTCCCCAGTAGCGCCGGCCGAAAAATCCCCAGGTGTGGAATCGTTGGGCTGACCAAGGAGCCCAATGCTCAACCTGGAGGATTTTATGAACATACGCGATTTGAAGCAACAGGGATGGAGTGTGTCGGCGATTGCCGATGAACTCCACGTCGACCGCAAGACCGTGCGCAAGCATCTGCTGGACGCGCCGCGGCCATACAAACGGGAGAACCCGGCGCCGTGCAAGATCGATCCGTACCGCCCCTTCCTGCGGGAACGATGGGAAAAGGGCGTGCACAACGCCCGCAAGTTGCTGGACGAGATTCGCGCCCGCGGGTATGACGGCGGCTATTCACAACTGAAACTGGCTGTCATCCCGTGGCGGGAGGAAGGGCGCGAGCGAGCCTTCGTGCGCTTTGAGACCAGCCCTGGCGAGCAAATTCAAATGGACTGGGGCCACTTCGGCAACTGGGGCGGACGCCGGCTTTACGGCTTCGCCCTGACCCTGTGCTACTCACGCATGCGCTACCTCGAGTTCACGCAGCGACAGGATATCCACCACTTGCTGGCCTCCATCGTGCACGGCTTCCGCTATTTCGGCGGGGTGACCGAAAGCCTGCTCACCGACCGCATGAAGACCGTGCTGCTCGACCAAAAAGGCGGCGAGCTGCATTTCCACCAGAAGTTTCTCCAGTTCGCCGCCCACTACGGCTTCGTGCCCCGCGTCTGTCGCCCCTACCGGCCGGAAACCAAAGGCAAAATCGAGTCGACCATCCGTTTCGTCAAACAGAACTTCTGGCCGGGGATCGCCTTCGCCTCGTTGGTGGACCTGAACCAGCAGGCTCACGCCTGGATGGAAAAGGTCAATCGCCAGGTGCACTCCACCACGCGGGAGGTCCCCTACCAGCGCTTGCCTCAGGAACGGCTGCTGCTGCTCGACGAGTTTCCCGACTACGACACCAGCTACATGGAAGATCGCCGCGTGGCCAAAGACTGCATGCTCAGCTATCGCGGCAATCGTTACTCGGTACCATTCCGCTTCGTCGGCAAGACGGTCCTGGTCCGAGAACCAGTGACTGGTGGCCGCATCGAGATCTATAGCGATATCAAGGTAATCGCCGAGCATCGCCTGGCCGAAGGACGGGGCGTCATGGTCGTTGACCCGGCACACTATGCGGGGCTGGTGGAGAAACGGCGCCCACGCGGACCGGCACCGCCGGATGGCTCGCCGGGCCCATTGGAGTTGACGCCCGGTCCGGGAGTCGGCCGCGGCTTCCTGGCGCCGGAAGTGGAGCAGCGCTCCCTGGCCGTGTACGAGGAGGTGGCCGATGTCGCTGCAATCTGAACGCATCCAGCTGCTGATGCAGCGCCTGAGCCTGACCGAAATGGCGCGCGGCTATGAAGCTCTGGCCGAGCAAGCCGCCCAAAAAAACCTGCCGTACTGCGATTTCCTGGAGCAGGTGCTGGAGAGTGAGGCCAACGTCCGGCAGGAGCGCAACATCAAAGTGCGCACGCAGTTGGCGGGCTTTCCGGACCACAAGCGGCTGGAACAGTTTGACTTCAAGTTTCCTACCTCCATCGACGAGAAGAAGATTCGCGAACTGGCGAGTCTGCGTTTCCTGGAGCGTCACGAGAACGCCTTGTTTCTCGGGCCACCCGGGGTTGGCAAAACGCACTTGGCGGTCTCCCTGGGCATGGAAGCCATTCGTCACGGCTTCAGCGTTTACTTCGTCAGCTTGCCGGACCTGCTCGACCGCCTGGTGCAGGCGCAGGCGGAGAACCGCATGCGCAAGAAGATGGCCCACCTGCGCAAGTGCCGGCTTCTGGTGCTCGATGAAATCGGCTACCGCAGCTTAGACAAGCAGGCGACTACCTGCCTGTTCCAGTTGATCAGCGAACGCTATGAGCGGGGCTCGATGATCCTGACGTCCAACAAGAGCTACGGCGAATGGGGATCCATCTTTCAGGACAACGTGATCGCCAGCGCGATCCTCGATCGTCTGTTGCACCACTCGCACACGATCAACATCAAGGGCGACAGCTACCGGCTGAAGGACAAGCGCAAGGCCGGCGTGTGGACGCAGGCGGCCGCCGATCCGGGCGCCTCTGGAGGTGGCGCATGATCCCGGCACTTCGCTTGCGGCTGAAAAGACCTGCTGGTTGGTTCGCCGCCGGCCAGGAGGTGGCTGCGGCGTTGCCCCTGCTTTCCGATGCCGCCTTCCGGCTATATGTCTTCCTGTGTCTGAACGTAGATCGCCACAGCGCACGGATGGTCTGGGAGCCGATGGAGTTGTCGAACCTGCTGCAACGCGACCGCCAGAGCATCACCGACGCGCTGGAGGAACTCTGCAGTCGGGAGGTCTGCCGTCGGCATCCTGACGCCGATAATCGGATTGCCATTGACCGCCTCTCCGTCGAGATCTGCGACCGTTTCTGGCCTTACGAGAAGCCGCCGGTTGAGGAGTTTGGCATCGACCAGAACCGCTATGTCCAGCGGACCCGGCAGATGTTATCGGTCCCCGCCTGCGTACGCGTTAACTTCAGCGCCGCCGACGAACGGCTGGCGGCCATTCTCTATCGGCGCGGCATCACGCTGGATCATCTCCAGCGGGCCATCTGGCTCGGCTGCGCCCGCAAATATGTGGCGCTGTTGAACGGGAGCGAGCACACTCCGATGCTTGTCACCAGCTTGAACTACTTCTCCGCTCTCGTGAATGAGGTCGCCGATACGTCAGTCGGAGAAGACTACTGGAAGCACATGCAGAACAAAGTCAACCAACTGGAAAGGATGTGGCTGGATCGAACTCCGGCCGGAGGGTGATCCGGGCAAAGACGAAATGAGGGAAACGAAATAATGCCGATTCTGCCCCGGAACATCCAAGTGCTTGCTTGCTGCGCCGGGGCATGCCTACAATCTTCTTTCTGCACCTGGGAAAACTTCAACCGGCGAAAGTGGGGAAATTTCAACCGGCGGAAACTGGGGAATATTCAACCGGCGTTGACAAGCCTGGGCTTCGCGGAACGAATACGCGGGGATCATCACATCTTCAGCAAGACCGGGATTGCCGAAATCCTGAATTTGCAACCACACGGTTCGCTGGCGAAACCATATCAGGTCAAGCAGGTTCGCGCCGTCATCGTTCGATATAAACTGTCAGAGGGGGCTTGAATGACGAAATACGAGATCATCCTCTACTGGAGCGCGGAGGACAAGGCGTTCATCGCGGAGGTGCCGGAGTTGCCCGGGTGCGCCGCGGATGGCAGCTCCCGCTTTCAAGCTCTGGAGAACGTGGAAACCGTCATCCAGGAATGGATCGAAACCGCCCGCGAACTCGGTCGCTCGATTCCAGAGCCGAAGGGACGGCTCCTGTTCGCCTAAAGCGTGCGGTGGACGTCGTGGCCAGTTCTGTGGGATGGGCGGGTAATCACGGCCCGGTGTAGACCACCTTTGCATCAAGAGATTTCAATTTCAGCGAATCATCAAAATGGAATCGAACCGTAAGCGACTGGCTCGCTGAAATGGTGCTGCCTTTCAGATTGCGAATCATCGCGTGGGCCGACTTGGATGAGGGGTCGACACTGAACTCAGCCCCCTTTTGGGTGAGAAAGTCCTGGACAGTTGGCAGGGAACTTCCCAATGGTAGTCCGATGCGGATTTCGCGTTCAAGAGCCTCCGCGTTCCCGCCGCCGTTTGACACGGCAGCACGATTCGCAAGATACGCGATGGTCATGCACAGCAGCACAGAGCACGCTGCGACTACTGCAACGCGAACCCTCTTCATGTCCGCTCAACAGGGTAACAAAATGCACTGCGCCCGATATCGGAGAATCGTGGGGCGCCCCAGAAGCAACCCGCTACACCTCCGGATGCATCGCTAGACCTCCTGGTCCGGGCCCAAGGGGTGTCGTCGAAGTCCTCGGAGCGCAAGTCGGTCAAAACACGGCCGCAACGACAACAGAGTCAAACGTGCAGACTCGACGTAGGGTCCAAAAATGGACCCTTTTCGGACCCTGCTGCTTAGGTCAAAATGTCGGTAAGTATTTGAAAAGTTTGGTCGGGGCGAGTGGATTCGAACCACCGACCTCCTGGTCCCGAACCAGGCGCTCTAGCCAGGCTGAGCCACGCCCCGAACTTTCCAGTGTACTTGGTTGCGGGGTCCCGAGACAAGCCGCTACCATCGAATTCGTGGCGGAAAGCGGACGGATGCGCGAATTGCCGGCGGTTCACGAGGTGCTCGGACGCCTCTCCCCCGCCCTGAGCCGTTTCCCGCACGCCGTTGTGGTGGCGGAAATCAGGCGGGCCATCGAGGCCGGTCGCGCGGCGCTGCTGCGGGGCGGCGCACCTCCGGCCGGTATCGAAGCTCGGGTGGAAGCGGCGCTGCTGGCCATCGAAGAGCCTTCGCTGTGCGGCGTCATCAACGCCACCGGCGTCGTGCTCCACACCAATCTCGGACGCGCTCCGTTGGGGGCGGTGCCGGTGCTGCCGGGCTATTCCAATCTTGAATACGACTTGGCCGGCGGGCGGCGCGGCAAGCGCGACGTTCACGCGGCCGCGCTGCTCGAAAGACTGCTGGATGCCGCGGCCATCGTGGTCAACAACAATGCCGCCGCCATCTTTCTGGCGCTGCACGAACTCGCCGCCGGAGGCGAAGTAATCGTTTCGCGCGGCGAACTGATCGAAATCGGCGACGGCTTCCGCATCCCGGAAATCATGGCGCGCAGCGGGGCCGTCATCCGCGAGGTCGGCACTACCAACCGCACCCATATCGACGACTATCGGGCCGCCGTCTCCGACCGCACGCGCCTGCTGCTCCGCGTGCATCCCAGCAATTTCCGCATGGAAGGATTCACCGCCCGCCCGAGCCTGCGCGAACTGGCGGCGCTCGCGCGCGAGTGCGCCGTGCCGCTCTATGAGGATCTCGGCAGCGGCTGCATGGCCGACCTGCGGCCGTTCGGTATCGACGAGCCGCTGGTTTCCGAGAGCCTGGCGGCGGGCGCCGGCCTGGTCTCCTTCTCCGGCGACAAACTGCTCGGGGGCCCGCAGGCGGGCATTCTCGCCGGCCGCCCGGAACTGGTGCAGCGACTCCGGCGCAATCCGCTCTTCCGTGCCCTGCGCGTGGACAAGATGATTTACCAGGCGCTCGAATCTTCGCTGCGCAACCTGCTGCTGCAGCGTTGGGACCGGATTCCGGCCCTGAGCATGATCCGGCAGAGCGCGGAGGACATCCGGCGCCGTGCCGAAGCGCTGCTCGCGCGCCACCCGGGCGTAGACGCCGAACTTCTGGCCGGGTTGTCGGTCACCGGCGGCGGCGCCACCCCGGAGCAGCCGCTGCCCACCTATCTCATATCGCTGGCAACGGACGCGGTGGCCGCCGAGCGGACGCTGCGATTGGGGAAACCGCCGGTGATCGGGCGCATCGAAAACGACCGGCTGGCGATCGATTTGCGGACGGTGATGCCGGATGAAGAGCAGGTGCTGGGAGAACGGCTGGCCGCGCTCTTCTAAGCCCGTTCCTGGTAGGTGCCTTCCGAGGTGTTGACGCGGATCTTCTCGCCTTCGGTGATGAACGGCGGCACCTGCACGATCAGTCCGGTTTCCACCTTGGCCGGCTTGGTGACGTTCGAAACCGTGGCGCCTTTGAGGCCGGGTTCGGTTTCGACCACGGTCATGTCCACGGTGGCGGGCAGTTCCACGCTGATGGGCTTGCCTTCGTAAAACTCCACTGTCACTTTCAACTGCGGAATCAGGTACTGAGTCGCGTCCCCGAGCAGGTCCTTCATCAGGTGCATCTGCTCGTAGCTCTCGGTATTCATGAAGTAGTAATACTCACCGTCGTCGTACAGATACTCCATCTCCTGCTCTTCCATGAGAGCCTTTTCCACGCGATCTTCCGACGAAAACCGGTGCTCCATCATGGAGCCGCTGCGTAGGCTGCGCATCTTGGCCTGAACGAATCCGCGCAGGTTGCCGGGCGTCCGGTGAGTCACGCTAAACACCGAGTACAGCTCGTTGTTGAACTTGACCACCATGCCCGGACGCATCTGTGTTGCTGAAATCATGAAGCTCCTCAATTATGAACTTGAATCCCTCAGTATACCAGTGTGCGCGGGGGGCTTCCGACGAAGCTACCGCGCGCCGCGCAGCTTGCGCATGATGTTTTGAAACCGGGTGCGGCTCACCGGGTGGTCGGCCAGCAGCCGTCCGTCATAGACGAGACTGAACACGGCGTACGGCGTCGGCGCGTTCTGCGCGTCGTTGTGAGACTCGAGTTGCACCAGGCGAGGGCGCAGGCCGTAGTCGCGTTCCGCCGATTCGGCGATGTCCCCGGCGAATTTGGCGATATGCGGGCACTGAGCGCAGTGAATCAACGTGAGCCCATTGCCATATTGCCGCAGGCGGTCCTCGCAACCGCCGCGAAAAACGGGGGCGGGCGCCCGTTTGCGGAATCGCTTCACCAGCAGACGATAGTCCGGCGGAGCCGCAGCGACAGCCTCGAATCCGTTGGCTAGGAAGATCTCCCCGCCCGCCACCCAAGGGGATTCGCGAACCAGCACGGCGACACCGTTCATCCTGGCCTTGCGCGCATCGGATACGCACGCCTCGATCAGGGCGGCGCCCCAGCCCAGGTGCTGATATTTCCGGGAGTAAGTGAAGATGCAGTGGATAAACATAAAGCCCGGCGCCTCCACCGTGCGCCAGGCGTACTCGGCTGGGAGGTATTCGATGTAGCCGCACTGCCGGCCGCCCGGCGCGAGCAGTTCCTTCGCTTTCAGGCCCTTGTCGAAATGCGCGCGCAGCCAGGCAGTTTTCCGCCGCCGTCCTTCGTGGTCCTGGTTTTTGATGCCGCAACAGGGCAGCGCGTCCAGGTTTGCCGCTTCGATCCCTACCACCGACAGTTCGTCCGCCATGGCTACCGCTCCGGCAAGGTGATAGCACGCGGCGTTTTGTGCGGCAAGCCCGGGCGCGCCCGCGTCAGAACGGAAGAATTTCTTCGCGCACCGGATCGAAATCGATGCGGCGCTTCTGCATGTAGGAGATGTTGCCTAAATGCGAAGCCTGCGCCGAGCGGTGGCCGATCAGCACATCGCCGTTCGGCAGGTTGCGCGACTTCACGCAGTCGATGAAGTTCTGGATGTGATCGAGGTCCAGGTTGGTGGTCGCCTTCACTTCCACGGGCTGCGCGTTACGGCCGATGGGCCGGAACTCGTAGCGCCCCCGGTCGATGTACAGCTTGCCCTCCGTGCCGCAGAATTCGATGCCTGCGCCGGTGATGCCCGGCACCAGCGTGGCCTCGAAGGTGGCGACGAATTCCTGCGGATAGTGGTTCAGCACGTTGATCGTGTCGGGAGCGGTGCGGCCGTCCTTGTATTGGAATACACCGCCCTCGGCCGACGCGGCGATCGGAATATCCGCGCCCATGAACATGTGCACCACGTCGATCCAGTGCGTGAACAGGTCCGTCACCTGGCCGCCGCCGAAATCGAGATACGCGCGCCAGTTGAAGTATTGCTGCGGATCGTAATCGCGCCACTTGAGCGGCCCCAGGAAATGGGCCCAATCGAGGTTGGAGGGCTGCTTCTGCAACTCCGCGGGCGCCTTGCGCAGGTGGTAGGTATTGCCATGCCACCAAGTCCTGGCCAGAGTGATCTTGCCGAGCTTATTGGTGTCCATGTACTCGGCTTTGGCCTGCAAATAGTGCTTGCCGGAGCGCTGCTGCATGCCCACCTGGCAGACGCGGTTGTTGACGCGCGCCGCCTTCACGATGGGCGGTCCCTCTTCGATGCGCCGCGTGAGGGGCTTTTCCACGTAGACGTCCTTGCCCGCGTTGAGCGCGTCGATCGCGATGGCGGCGTGCCAGTGGTCCGGCACGGCGATCAGCACCGCGTCCACGTTGTTCAGCTCCAGCAGCTTGCGATGGTCGCTGAAGCTTTGCGCGTTGGGCGCCGCCTGTCTGGCGCGGTCGATCTGGGCGGCGTACACATCGCACACCGCGGTGACATCCACCACGTTGGTCTTGATGAAATTGCCCATGTCGCCGCGCCCGCGGTCTCCACAACCGATCAGGCCCAGGTTGACGCGATCGTTGGCGCCCATCACCCGGGAATAGGAGAGCGCGGTAGCCGCCGTCACGCCGCGCAGGAAGTTTCTACGGGGAACATCCGTCAAAGACATATTGAGCATTATATCCGCTTACCAGGAGAGCAGGCGGTCGAACTCCACCGCCAGCGTGTCCGGCTGCGGCAGGATCGCCGCTTCCAGCCCGGGATGGTAGCCGACCCACGTATCCAGCGCTCCCACCCGCCGCACCGGCGCGTCCAGCGCGTCGAACAGCTCGCTGGCGATCCGCGCCGCGATTTCCGCGCCGTACCCGAAGGACAGCGTGTCCTCGTGCGCGATCAGCGCGCGGCTCGTTTTGCGGACCGACGCCGCGATGGCCTCCCAATCGTACGGCGCCAGGCTGCGCAGGTCCAGAATCTCGATGGTCCTGTCGCCGCTCCGCCGCTCGATCTGCGACGCCGCCTGAAGCGTCTTCTGCACCAACGCGCCGTAGGTGATGACGGTCAGGCTGCGGCCCGGCTTCACCACCTTGGCCTTGCCGAAGGGCACCGTGAAATTCTCGCCGGGATGCGGCGAGCGGTTGTACGGCTCGCGATACAGTTTCTTGTGCTCCAGAAACATTACCGGATCGTCGGACCGTAGCGCGGTGCGCAGCAGCCCGCAGGCATCCTGCGCGTTCGAAGGCATCACCACGCGCAGGCCGGGAATATGCGTGAACTCCACTTCGCCCGACTGGCTGTGATACGGCGCGCCGCCGTTCAGATATCCGCCGATCGGGCACGCGGATCACCGCCGGGCAGGAGAATGCGCCGTTCGACCGCCAGCGCATCATTGGCAATTCGTTACGGAGTCTGCATCATGGCCGGCCAGATGTAGTCGAAGAACTGGATCTCGGCCACGGGCTTGAGACCGCGCGTGGCCATACCGATAGCGCGGCCCACGATTCCGGCCTCGGCAAGCGGGGTGTTGAAGCAGCGTCCAGCGCCGAATTCCGATTGCAACCCGGAGGTCACCTTGAACACGCCGCCCTTGCCCTTCACTTCGGCGAGGCTCTGCTCGCGACTGCAATCGGCCACATCCTCGCCGAACACCAGGATGTCGGGATTGCGCCGCATCTCTTCGCGCAGGGTGGCGTTGATCAGGTCCACCATCGTCATGGGCGCGCCGTGGGACTCGGGCTGTTCGGCAAACCGCTCCGATGCCGGGGAGGCCGTTTCCGAGTAGAGGTGGCACAATGCCGTGGAAGGCGCGGGCGGCTCGTCGCGCAGCGCCTGCTGGGTGGCCTGGTGGACCTCCTCGTCGATTTCGTGCGCGATGCGTTGAAGCATCTGCCGGTCCACGATTCCCTCTTGCGATCAGAAATTGCGGGAAGCGAATGACCGGGTCGCGGGCCGCTTCGGCTTCGCGTTCGGCGCTGCACTTGTACAGGCGCTCGTCGTCGGAAAGCGAATGCGAATACGGCCGCGTGACGTGGGCGTGCACCAGCGCCGGACCGCGCCCTTCGCGGCAGTGCTCCGCCGCCGCCTGCATGGCCCGGTAGGAGGCCAGGAAATCGGTGCCGTCCACCTCCTGCCGGAACAGCCCCGGAAAACCGGAGACCAGTTTGGAGATGCTGCCGCCCGCGGTCTGGCATTCGATGGGAACGGAGATGGCGTAGCCGTTGTCCTCCACCAGGTAGAGCAGCGGCAGGTTGCGCAGGCACGCCGCGTTCAGGGATTCCCAGAATTCGCCCTCGCTGGTGGCGCCGTCGCCCGAGGTAGCCAGCGTCACTTCGCCTTCCGCCCCGCGGTACCTGCCCGCCTCCGCACAACCCACCGCCTGGAGAAACTGCGTGCCGGTGGGCGAGGAGGAACTGACGATGTTCCAGCGCTTGTGCCCCCAGTGGGAGGGCATCTGCCGGCCGCCGGAGGCCGGGTCGGCGGCCGCGCCCACCGCCTGTTGCAGCATCTCGAGCGGGGTTACCCCCAGGGTCAGGCACAGCGCGCGGTCGCGATAATAAAGGTAGAACCAATCGTGGCCGGGGCGCAGCACCATGCCGGCCGCCACCTGCACCGCCTCGTGTCCGGCGCCGCTGATCTGAAAGAAGATCCGGTTCTGGCGCTTCAACGCCACTTCGCGGTCATCCAGCCGCCGCGCGGTGTGCATGATGCGAAACGCGCGGATCAACTGCTCGGAATCGAGGCCTTCGTAGCGGGTGGAAGCAGAAGTATGCTGAGACGTCGTGGCCACAGGCGCGAATCCCCCCGACCTTAGTTTACCAAGCGCTCGCCGGCGAGCCACCACGTAGACGTGGGAAAGTGTTCAAACTCCGATTCTCGCCAGCTTTGCGGCGGAGATTGCCTGGCCCACGTGCCGCTGCGTGTGCTCGGCCATGTGGGTGAGGAGGCCCGCCACGGTGGTGGGCAGGCGCTCGCGGCCCACGGTTCTCGCTTCGCGCAGCGAAAACGGGTCGATCGCGCGGATGTAGGCCTCGGCGTCGCAGAAAGTCCGGTCCAGATTGGCCAGCAGTTCCTCGCGCGCCGGGCCGGAAGGCCGCTTCTCGGTTTCGAGCGCCGCCAGTTGCGCGGCGGACAAGTCGCGTCCTTTCAAATAAGTCAGCAGCCGCGCCACGCTTCCCGTCATGTGGCGGATGTGGAATCCGGCCGAAGCAAAACCGTGGGGCGACGCCCAAAGCTGCTCGTAGGAAAGACCTTCGGTCCACTGCGCCAGATCTTCGCGGGCCATTTGGAAGGAGTAGAAGACGGGGGCCAGCAGCGGGTCGACGCCCGGAAGAGGCCCGCGCATCCAGGGTTCGGGAAGGGACGGCATAGCAACAGTATCGCCCCGCAATGCTGCTAAAATCCGCTTTCGGGTAAGTCTATGTGTCTCGCCGTACCGGGCAAAATTCTGGATGAAAAAGATGAGGGCGGCATGCGCCTGGCGCGCGTCCAGTTCGGCGGCGTGACGCGGGAGGCATGGCTCGATTATGTTCCCGAAGCCGGGCCCGGCGACTACGTGATGGTCCACGTCGGTTTCGCCATCAGCAAGGTTGACCCGGAAGAGGCGCGCCGAACCTACGAACTGCTCGAGCAGATGGGCATGCTCGAAGAATGAAGTTCCTGGACGAGTACCGCGATCCCGCGCTGGCCGCCGCTGTGGCGGCGGAGATTTCGCGCACGGTGACCCGCCCGTGGGTGCTGATGGAAATCTGCGGCGGGCACACTCACACCATCATGCGCTACGGCATCGGCGACCTGCTGCCTGCCGGCGTCGAACTGGTCCACGGCCCGGGATGCCCGGTGTGCGTGACGGCCATCGAGACGATCGACAAGGCCGTGGCGATCGCGTCGCTTCCCGGCGTCACCCTGGTTTCCTACGGCGACATGCTGCGCGTACCCGGCTCGTCGGGCGACCTGCTGCGCGTCAAAGCCGCGGGCGGAGACGTGCGCATCGCCTACTCCCCCATGGACGCGGTGGCCATCGCGCGCGCGAATCCCGCGCGCCCGGTGGTCTTCTTCGCGGTGGGCTTCGAGACCACCGCCCCGGCGAACGCGATGGCGGTGTGGCAGGCGCGGCGCGAGGGCCTGTCCAACTTTTCCCTGCTGGTTTCGCATGTGCTGGTGCCTCCCGCGATCCGGATGCTGCTCGAATCGCCGGAGAACCGCGTGCAGGCCTTCATCGCGCCGGGCCATGTCTGCACGGTGATGGGCTTCAGGGAATACGAGGTGCTGGCCGCTCAGTACCGGGTTCCGTTCGTGGTGGCCGGTTTCGAGCCGCTGGACCTGCTGCAAGCGGTCCTGATGACGGTGCGGCAGCTCGAAGAGGGACGCGCCGAAGTCGAAAATCAGTATGCCCGCGCCGTCACGCGCGAGGGCAACCCGGCGGCGCAGCGGCGCATTCTGGACGTGTTCGAGGTCGCGGACCGCAAGTGGCGCGGCATCGGCGAAATTGCCGCTTCCGGCTACCGGCTGCGCGCGGAGTTTGCCGCATTCGACGCGGAGAAGGTTTTCGGTGTGGAGGCGGCGGGCGTGGACGAACCGGCCGAGTGCATCGCGCCCCGTGTGTTGCAGGGGCTCGCGCGCCCTGTGGATTGCCCGGCGTTCGGCCGGCGCTGCACTCCGGAAACGCCGCTCGGCGCACCCATGGTTTCCAGCGAAGGCGCCTGCGCGGCCTACCATCGTTACCGGCGGATCGCATGACCACTTCCTGTCCCCTTCCCCTTCCCGCCAAAGACCGCGTGCTGCTCGGCCACGGCTCCGGCGGCAAATTGAGCGCGGAACTTCTGCGCGACGTCTTTCTGCCGCTGTTCCGCAGCCCGGTGCTGGGCCGACTGGAGGATCAGGCGGTGGTCGAAGTGGGCGGCGTGCGCCTGGCGTTCACCACCGATTCCTTCGTGGTCAAGCCGCTGTTCTTCCGCGGCGGCGATATCGGCTCGCTGGCCGTGCACGGCACCGTCAACGACCTGGCCATGGGCGGCGCGCAGCCGCTCTTCCTGAGCGCGGCATTCATCCTGGAAGAAGGCCTGGATACGGCGCTGCTGCAGCGCGTGGCCGCCTCCATGGCGCGCGCGGCGGAAGAGGCCGGCGTGGAGATCGTCACCGGCGATACCAAAGTCGTCGAGCGCGGCAAGGGCGACGGCATCTTCATCAACACCACCGGAATCGGCGTTGTGCCCGCGGGCGTTTGCCTCTCCGCCTCGAGCGCGCGGCCCGGCGACCGAGTCGTCCTGTCCGGCACGCTCGGCGACCACGGCATCGCGATTCTTTCCGAGCGCGAGAGCATCGGCTTCGAAACCGCCATCGCCAGCGATTCGGCCGCGCTGCACCGTTTGACCGCGGACATGCTGGCGGCGTCGAACGGCATCCGCTGCATGCGCGACCCCACCCGCGGCGGACTTGCCAGCACCGCCAACGAAATCGCCTCGGCGGCCCGCGTGGGCATCGTGCTCGAAGAGCGCGCCATCCCGGTGCGCGATGAAGTGCGCGGCGCCTGCGAACTGCTGGGCCTCGATCCGCTGTACGTGGCCAACGAAGGAAAACTGGTGGCGGTGGTCGCGCCGGAAGACGCCGGAGCGCGTGGTGGAAGCGATGCGGCGCAATGCCCTCGGCGCGGAGGCCCGCATCGTCGGCACCGTCACCGATCGCCATCCGGGAATGGTCACGATGCGCACGCCGTTCGGCACCACGCGCGTGGTGGACCTGCTGCCCGGCGACCAGTTACCGCGGATCTGTTAGTCGCCCACTTACGCCATCCACTTGTAGTAATAGAACAACAGCGGCGCGGTTCCGGTATTCTTTACGCCGTGCAGCTTGTTACCGGCGCAGTACATCATGGATCCCGGCCCGACCTTCACGGTTTTCCCGCCCACCAGCATTTCACCGGCGCCCTCGGTTACCACCATGATTTCCTCTTCCGGATGCTGGTGCGGCGGATGCGGCTCCATGCCGGCTTTGAGCCGCAGGCTGCCCGCCGTCATTGACTTCAACTGGTCCGTCGGTCCCTCGAAAAACACCCGCAGTTCGCCGAACGTTTCGTGGGTTGTCTTGGCGTTTTTCGCATCCAGGACCACATCCGGCAGTTTCGCGCCGGGCGCGCCGAACAGCCGCGCCGCCGCGGCGAAACCGGTAACCGTAAGCACATTGCGCCGATTCATAACCCGTCAGAATACCACAGGCCCCGCTCAGACCTTTGGCTTCGCTTTGCCGCGCACGGCCTCGCCGGCGCGCAGTTTCGCGATCCGTCCGATCAGCCCCACGGGCACGCGGCCGGACAGCGGAAATCGGATGGTGCCCTTGCTGATTTCGTATGGCGCAAGCTCGCCGGCGAGCGTGTCGAGGACCAGCCGCGTAGCCGGATAAATGGAGTAATGCCGCTTCCATCCGGCAAAGTAGATCACGGCCGTACCATCCAATTTGTAAGTGGGGATGCTGTATGAGATCGTTTCCACCGCGCGCGGCACGGCTTTCCGGATGGCGCCGCGCACGCGCTCCAGGACGGCGCGCGAAGCTTCGGGTTGCGCGGCCATATATTCGTCCACCGAATGAAAGTCAGTCTTCGCCATGGGGGTTGCAACCTTCCGGTTTGTATCGCGCCGCCAGCAGCCCTGTGGCCTCCGATAGGTCGAGGTCCGCGAGCAGCAGCCCTTCCTGGCCGTAGGGCTGCCACGCCAGCAGCGTGCCGTCGGGACGCGCCACCGCCGAGGTAGTGGGCGACCCGGCGCCGGCGCAGTTCACGGTGGCGAAAAAGCACGTGTTCTCGGCGGCCCGGCACAGCGCGGCCTTCTCGTGAAACGTATTGGCTGGGTCGGCGAACCTCTCCGGCCGGTAGCCGCCGGGTTCGGCTTCGTGAAAGTGGGGATGGAACACGACCTGCGCGCCGCGACGGACCGCACAGCGCACCGTTTCCGGGTAGCGCCAGCCTTCGTGGCAGATCACCACGCCGAATGTCAGCGGGCCGCTCTGAAAAACAGATCGCCCCGACCCGGCCGAATACGTTCCCTCTTCGGAAGGGTCGATCTGGACCTTGTCCTGAAAACCGGCCATGGTGCCGTCCCGGTGTACCACCAGCGCGGTGGCGAGCAGCGCGCCCTCCACCACGCCGCTCGGTGCCGAGCACGACCGCGACGTTGCCTTTGGCCGCGGCCACGGCAACCGAGGACCACGCCCTCTCGAGGAATAACGGATCGGGCGGAGGCACGCGCTTTCCCGCGCCGCGGTAGCCGGGGACGTAGCACTCCGGAAAGCAGACGATTCCCGCTCCCGCGGCCGAGGCTTCGGCAATTGCCTGTTCGGCCAGCGAGAGCGATTCGGCGGGATCGGCAGGGCACCGCAGGTTGGCGAGCGCAACGCGAAAAGGAATCATGCGGCATCCATTTTATGCCGCCGGACGCGCTCTATTCCCAGCGCAGGGCGAGCATGGGATCGATCGCTGTCGCGCGGCGCGCCGGAACGAAGCCCGCAATCGCCGTCACGCAGGCGATCCCCAGCGAGGCGACGGCCATGGTCAGCAGGTCGCTCGGCTGCACGCCGAAAAGCTGCGTTTGAATCAGCCGCGTCACCGCGTACGCTCCTGCGAGTCCGATGGCGACGCCGATGGCGGCCAGGGTCAAAGTTTCACGCAGCACCATCCACAGCACCGCGCGCCGCCCCGCGCCCAGCGCCATGCGGATGCCGATTTCGCGCGTGCGGCGCGCCACCATGAAAGCCATCACCCCGTAAAGCCCCAGCGCGGCCAGCAGCGTCGCCAGCACGCCGAAGATGCTCGACAGCGTGGCCAGCAGCCGTTCGGTAAGCAGCGAAATCTCCAGTTGATCCGACAGCGTGCGCATATCGTACAGCGGCACGTTCGGGTCTACCGCGCGCACCTCGTTGCGCAGCATGGTAAACGCACGGGCGGGATCGCCCGACGCGCGCACGTAGACGGTGCCGCCGTTGGCGAAGGTCTTCTGGTCGTTGGGAATGTAGAGTTCGTAAGGAATCTCGTCCCGCATGCTTTCGTACTTGGTGTCGCCGGCCACGCCGACGATTTCGATATCGGTCTTCGTTCCGGGGTCGATCCCCATGCCGATATGCCGCCCGAGCGGATCCGCATTGCCGAAGTACCGCTTGACGAATTTCTGATTCACGATCGCGACCTTGGGCGCGCCGGCCACGTCCCGCTCGTTGAAATCGCGGCCGAGCAGGATCGGGATCTTCAGTGTCTTGAAGAAGCCCGGGCTGCAATATTGCATATGCGGATCGGGCCGTTCATCCTGCTTGGGAGTGTAGCCCTCGATCGTGACCCAGTTATCCCACTCGTTGTCTTCCAGCACCGGAATGACGGCGAACGCGTGCGATTCCAACCCGGCGAGGCCGTTCAGCCGCTCGCGCAGACGCCGGTAATACTCCGTCGTCCATTTCGTGTCGTAGCGGTTCAGGGTCGGGTCCACGTCGAAAGCCAGCACGTTGCGCACGTCGAACCCGGGATCGAGCGTCTTGAGATTGCGCAGGCTTTGCAGGAACAGCCCGGCGCCGATCAACAGCAGCAGCGAAAGCGAGACCTGCGCCACCACCAAGCCTTTGCGCAGTGTGGCCGAGCCGCTTCCGATCACCGCTCCGGCCTGGTCCTTCAGCGTGTTCGCCACGCGGGGACGCGTGGATTGCAGCGCCGGAATCAGTCCGAACAGCCCACCCGCAACCAGCGACACGCCGAAGGTGAACCCGAGCACGGTCCAGTCCGGCGTGCTCGACAGCGACAGAGGCGTATGTCCGGAGGGAAGGAAGGCGATCAAAGCGCGGTCGATCGCGACGGCCAGTGCCAAGCCCAGCGCTCCTCCGGTCCCGGCCAGGAGCAGGCTCTCGAGCAGCAGCTGGCGCACGAGGCTGCCGCGTCCCGCGCCCAGCGCCAGCCGGATGGCGATCTCCTTCTGCCGTGCCGAGGCGCGCGCGATCAACAGGTTCGCCAGATTCGAGCAGGCGATCAGCAGCACCAGCCCCACCACGCCCATCAGCGCGAAGAGCGGCTTGGAATACGCGCGCCGCAGGTTGGAGCGGCCCTTCGATCCAGGCATCGCCTCCATCCACATCTTCAGGAATTCCTGCTTGACAAGCGGCGAGGCCTTCGCGAACGGCGGCTCGGTGACCTCGCGGCCGATGATCTGGTGAAACAGCGGCTGAAGGCCGGCCTGCGCCTTCTGGAGCGTGATCCCAGGCTTCATGCGGCCGAAGACCTGCACCCAGCGGAAGCGGTCGTTATTCAGGCGGGAGAATTCGGCGCGCGGCAGGTCGTCTTTCATCGTCATCGGAATGCGGATCTGCGGTGCGCGTCCCGGTTCCACGCCGTCGAACCCCGCCGCGCTCACGCCGATCACCGTCAGCGCGCGGCCGTTGACCACTACCTTTTTACCCACGATGGCGGGGTCCGAAGCGAAACGCGCTCGCCAGTAGCCGTAGCTCAGCACCGCCAGCGGATGGCCGCCCTGGATCAGGTCGTCGGAAGCGTTGAACACCCGGCCCACCGCGGCGCCGATCCCCAGAACCGGAAAGAAATTTCCCGAAACTAAATCGGCCCCGATGAGTTCGGTGCTGCCCTGAAACGAGATGCTGACCGTGTTCGGGTACGTACAGAACATCCCGCTGAACACCTGGTTCTTGTCGCGGATCTCCTGGTACATCGGATACGAGAGCCGGTCCATGCCATTGTTGCCGCCGTAGTGTCTTCCCCGCCCCGCCAGCATCGTCAGTTGCTCCGGATCGCGCACCGGCAGCGGTTGCAGGATGAGCTGGTCGATCAGTGTGAAGATGGCGGTGTTCGCGCCGATGCCCAATGCCAGGGAAAGCACGGCGACGGCCAGGAAAACGGGCGACTTGCGCAGGGTACGCAGGGAATAACGGAGATCCGCGAGTATCGGGGCCATGCAGGGTGATACTTCGGGGCTCGCCAAAGGTTACGAAGAAAATTGCCGCGGACCCAGCGGCTGCAAACGGGCGGCGGCCCCTGATATGATCGGGCGCGGGAGGCACGAATGAAACTGAACCGGCGGGAACTGGTAGCCTGCGCGCTAGCCGGCGGGCTCGGACCGGCGGCCGAGGCGGCAAAAGGATCGTACCCGGCCAAGCCCAAGACGGGGCCGTCCGATTCCGAACTGGCACGGGCCGCCGCGCTTCCCGTGCTGAGACGCGAAGGGCTCGACGCGCCCGCCGTGCTTCAGTCGCTCGAACTGCTGAAAGCCGGCAACGAGTACTTCGTGCGGGCGCGATCCCGGAACGGCGCCGAAGGCATCGCGGTCTGCAACCCGCCGCGCGCCGACTACCTGGACCGCATCTTCAAGAACCTGGTGGCCCCGCCATTCATTGGCAAGGACGCGCGCGACCTCGACAACCTGCTCTGGGAGGCATACCGCTACGACAGCAACTACAAGCTGTACGGGATCGCGCTGTGGAGTCCGCTGGCGTGGGCGGAGATGGCCATTCTGGACATGCTGGGCCGGATGAGCAACCGCTCCATGGGGCAGTTGCTGGGCCAGGTCCGGCGCAAGGAGATTGCCGTATACGTGGCCAGCGGCCGGCGCGATACTACGCCTGCCGAGGAGATCGAGTATCTGCATTCGCTCGTCGAGAAGTCGCACGCCAGGGCATTGAAGTTCCGCCTGGGCGGCCGCATGAGCCGCAATGAGGACGCCATGCCCGGCCGGACGGAAACGCTCATTCCCCTGGTGCGCAAGACCTTCCCCGACTTCGACCTGCACGGCGATTCCAATTCGAGCTACGACCCGGCCCATGCCATCCCGGTGGGCCGCATGCTCGAAGAGAACAACTACGTGTATTACGAAGAGCCCTGCGAATTCGACGCGCTCGATCAGAACAAGACCGTGCGCGACTCGCTCTCCATCCCGGTCGCGCTCGGCGAGCAGGAATTCAGCGAAGCGCGCTTTCGGTGGTGCATCGCCAACCGCGTCTGCGACATCGTTCAGCCCGATCTCTTCTACTACGGCGGCATGATCCGCTCGCTGCGCGTGGCCCGTATGGCGCAGGTGGCGAAGATGCCGACCACCGTGCACATTTCCGGCGGCTTCGGATTCGTGTACATGCTGCACTTCGCTTCGGTTGTCGAGGACATCGGGAAATATCAGGAGTATAAGCTCGGCATGGAGAAGTACGGCCAGTTGTTCGATCCGCCAATCACGGTGAAGAACGGCATGATGAGCGTGCCCTCGGGACCGGGCGTCGGCATCAAGGATCCGGGCGCGCTGCTCAAAGAGGCGAAGGTGGTCTGAGCCGCCGTTACCGGCCGGGCGTGAGAAAACGCATACCGGCGGCGGGCTGTCCGTTCAAAGTGGCCGCCTGCTGCATGACGGTCCTGGCGTACTCGGCGACCATGCGGACGCCCTCTTCGTAGCGCGGGTTGGGATTTCCCGGACCCCCGTTGTACGCTCCCACCGCGGTGGCCACGTCCCCCTGGAAACGGTCCAGCAGGTCGCGGAAGAGCAGGCCCGCATAAGTGGTGAGAACCTCGGAATCCGGATTGTCGAGGTCCAGTTCTTTCGGCGGGCGGAGCCGCTCCGGCAGCTTCGAATAATCGCGTTTGTCGCGCAGGTACAGTTGGTGGGAATAACGTAAGGTTTCGCGCGTGATCTGCCAGATGCCGGAAGCCGGATTGAGCACCAGCACGCGGCCTCCTTTCCGTTTCAGAACGATGTCGCCGCGCTGCGCCCGCCGCTTCCAGACGGCATGTTCGAGATCGCCCTTCACGTTCATGTAGTTGTTCTCCATGGCACCGATGCCGAGGAAGAACTCGACGGGCAGCTCGTAGAAATCGGTGACGGCGAGGATGTCCACGGCCAGCGTCTGCGCCTGGCTTTGCGTCAAGGGAAGGGGAACCGGATCGATCTTCCCGCGTATGCGGGGATCGACGGACGACTTGAACTGCACGAACCGCCGCAGGTAAGCGAGCAGTTGCGAGCGGCTCAAATCCTCGATCCGGCGGTGCGTGGTCAGGCTGTATGCGGTGACGAAGACCTGTCTCTGGTGGCGAAAGTCGAGCAGCCGGTTTTCGGTAACGAAGCGCCATTCGAAGTGCTTGATGAGGCCGCTCGCCTGCGCCTCGGCGAGCAGCGCGTAAGACGCCGTCACATCGTTGTCCAACTGCACTTCGACGGGATAAAGCAGGCCGACTCCGCGCCGGTAGGTAAGCAGCACTTCGCCGTTGCGGAAGGGTCGCGCGCCGCTGAAATACTGATACATCAGGTAGGCGTAAAACTCGTCGTCATACTCGCCGATTTGAGCCACCAGGTACCTACCGGGTAGGGTGACTACGTTGCGGCCGGCCACCCACTTACACTCCGGGATCAGCGGAGCGGGGTGAATTTCGATAGTCCTCGGCCATACCCGGTAACCACCCCAGGCCACCAGGCCCACACATGCGGAAATTGCAAGACCAATAGGGAGAAGCCGCATAGTTTACGGCAGCCATTCATAATATGGCATACCCGTATCTGCACTGGCGGGCGCCGCATCCCTCGACCGCGCAGACAAAAGCCCTTTTCCTCCGGACGTTCCTGTCTTTTTGGGATGAGCGGACGGACTCCGCCATCGGACAGTAAAGATGACAGGAGACGCGAATGGCTGATTTCTACCAGAACGGCCAGGTGACGACGCTGCACCGGATGAACGCGAACGGACTGGCCCGGCTGGAGGCGGACCTCGAGCGTTTCCGGGCTGCGATGCCGGTGGGCCTTGTGCTGCCGGCGCTCTACTCGGAATTCGAAACGCCTGCCATGCGCGGGATCGTCCGGGAACTGGCGCGCGTGCGCTATTTGCAACGGATCGTGGTGGCCCTGGGACGGGCGAACCGCACCGAATACGAGCGCGCGCGGGAGTTCTTCAGCGATTTCCGGGTGCCGGCCACCATCATCTGGATCGACAGCGAACCCATCCAGCGGCTGTTCGAGATGCTGAAGGAGAACGGCATACCGGCGGGCGAGGACGGCAAGGGCCGCTCCTGCTGGATGGCGTACGGCTACCTGCTGGCCTGCGCCGACTGCGAAGTGATCGCGCTGCACGATTGCGACATCATCAACTACAGCCGCGACCTGCTGGCGCGCCTCTGCTACCCGGTGGCCAATCCCAACCTCGGCTTCGAATTCTGTAAAGGCTATTACGCCCGCTTTACCAACACCATGCACGGGCGCGTGACCAGGCTCTTCATGACGCCGCTGGTGCGCGCCATGGATAGCCTGTGTCCCGGCGTCTCGTTCTTACGTTTCCTCGACAGCTTCCGCTACCCGCTGGCCGGTGAGTTCGCGATGCGGACGAACCTGGCGCGCGTGAACCGGATTCCCGCCGACTGGGGGCTCGAGGTGGGCGTGCTGGCGGAGATGTACCGGAACGTGGCGACCTCGCGCATCTGCCAGGTGGACCTGGCGGACAACTACGAGCACAAGCATCAGTCGCTTTCCCCGGACGACCCTGCGCGGGGACTGCGCCGCATGGCTTCCGACATCGCCAAGTCTCTGTTCCGCACCATTGCGAGCGAAGGAGGATCGCTTTCCCAGGACGATTTCCGGACGCTGCAGGTTCGCTACGTCCGGCTGGCGGAGGATACCATGCACCGCTACTACGCCGACGCCATGCTGAACGGCCTGCGCTTCGACCGGCATGCCGAAGAACTGGCCGTGGCCACGTTCGCGAAGAGCCTGGGCGACGCCGCCGCCGAATTTCTCGCAAATCCCCTCGGACTGCCGCTGCTGCCCAACTGGAACCGCGTGCTGGCCGCGATTCCCGATTGCTTCGATCTTCTGAAACACGCCGTCGAATCGGACGCGGGGGTGCTGACCGAGACATGCTGTGCCTGATTGGACGATCCCCGGGGACGGGCGGCGTGCCGTCGAAACCATCGGTCAGGCCGACATCGTGGTGGGGGTGCCCAGCTACAACAATGCCCACACGATCGGCCATGTGGTCCGCGCGATTCACGCCGGCCTGGCGAAGTATTTCCCGAGGTTCAGCGCCGTCATCGTCAACTCCGACGGCGGCTCCTCGGATGGGACGCGCGAAGCGGTGCTTTCGACCAGCGTGGACCTGTCGCGGCTGCTGATTCTCTCTACGCCGCTCGCCAGCGTGCACCGGCTCTCCTTTCCCTACCACGGCATACCGGGAAAAGGCAGCGCCTTTCGCATGATTTTCCAGATGGCCGACATGCTGCAGGCGCAGGCCTGCGCGGTGGTCGATTCGGACTTGCGCTCCATCACCCCGGAATGGATCGACCTGCTCGTCCGGCCCGTGCTGCACGCCGGATACGACCTGGTGGCACCTTACTATCACCGCCATAAATACGACGGGACGATCACCAACAGCATTGTGTACCCGCTCACGCGCGCGCTGTACGGCCGCCGCATCCGGCAGCCGATCGGCGGCGATTTCGGCATGTCGCGGCGCCTCATCCAGCGCTACATCGCGCGTCAGGACTGGGAGTCCGACGTGGCCCGCTACGGAATCGACATCTGGATGACCACCATCGCCGTAGCCGAACATTTCCGGACCTGCCAGAGCTTCCTGGGAGCCAAACTGCACGACGCCAAGGATCCCGGAGTGGACCTCAGCGCCATGCTGCACCAGGTGGTAGGCAGCGTGTTCTCGCTGATGGGGGAATACGAGCAGACGTGGGCGCCGGTGCGCGGCAGTGCCGCCGTGGACCTGTTCGGATTCCCGTACGACGTCGGCCTCGACCCGATCGAGGTCAACGTGGAACGTATGGTGGCGAAGTTCCGCGCCGCCTGTTCCGAACTGGGCGAAATCTGGTCGCTCGCACTGGATCCGTGCACCCTGTCCGCAATCCAGGAGCTTCCCCAAGGCTGCCGCGCTGCCGGCAACAGGCGCTTTCATTTCGACGACGCGCTCTGGGCCAGGACCATCTACGATTTCGCCTGCGCGCACAAGCGCCGGCTGCTGGAGCGCGGCCACCTGCTGCAATCGTTGACCCCGCTGTACCTGGCCAAAGTGGCGTCCATCTTTCTCGACATGGAGCAGATGTTCGCCGCGCAGGTGGAAGAGCGGATCGAGGAGTTGTGCCTCGCTTTTGAAAGCGCCCGGCCGTATCTGGACAGCCGGTGGCGCGATCTGGTCCCGGACGGAGGCTCCGGCCCGCCGCCGAAAGAGACCGCCATCCGGGACCCACTGGAGGTGTCATCGTGATTCGCGTTTTGCAGGAGATCTTCGAAAGGACGCTGGCGCGGCTTTCCCAGCAACTGGTGAACTACGTGCCGCCCCTGATTGTGGCTGCCGTCATTCTGCTTTCCGCCCTGGTGCTGGCGACGTTGCTGCGCTGGATGATCCTCAAGGCCATCAAAGCCACGGCGCTCGATTCGTTCCTGAGAACCAGCGGCCTCGCTCCGGCGATGGAGCCGTCGGCCCATTCGCGCGCCGCCGTGATCCTGGCGGGCGCGGCCTACTGGATCACCATCGGCGCGGGCTTCCTCACGGCTCTGGACGTTTTCGATACGTCCTTGACTACGCGCATGATCGAGGTCACGGTGTTCGCCGTGCCGAGGCTGTTCACGGCCGCCTTGATTCTGCTGGCGGGGTTGTGGCTTTCCCGCTACCTGGGGCGCGGCGCCCTGGTCTGGTCCGTCAATGAAGGGGTGCCGTTTGCCAGGCGCTGGGCGGCAGCGGTGAAGGCCGCTATTCTCTTCGTTGCGGTAGTCGTCGCCGCCGAGACCCTGGGCTTTGCCGAGCGCGTGTTTTTCACGGCTTTTGTGGTGTTCGTGGCCGCCGTGGCCCTGGCCGGCAGTATCGCCTTCGGCCTGACGCTCCGCTCGATGATGGAACGCTCGCTGCGCGATCCGGGCAAGGAGCGGGAAGAGGAGCGCGAACGGTCGCTCTGGTCGCACCTGTAGCGACCGCCCGGCGTTTCATCCAAACAGCCGCAGCATCGCTTCGTTCCACCCGCGCGGGCCGGGAAGAGTGGTAGGCACACCGCGGGGCACCAGCGCCTGAAGCTTGTCAAGCCACGCCGTCCGGATCAGGACCGGCACGTCCACCGCGTTGAGAAACGGCGCGTCGTTCACGCCGTCGCCGATGCCGATCGAGCGGACTTGCCGGCCGTCGCGCCGGTAAGCCGCCAGCACAACCGCGACCGCACGAGCTTTGTCGTTGTTCCCCAGAATGTGATAGAACCGGCCCCCGCGGGTCCAGCGCTTCCCCCTGCGCTCGATGGCCGCGAGCATTTCCGCCCGCCGCTCTTCATCGACGATCAGAAAAGGGTCGTCGAACTCGCGGGCCTTGGCCAGGACCGCCATTTCTTCCTTCAGCCCGGCGGCGGCTGCGATCTCCGCCGCCGTCATGAGATGAAAGGCCCGGATCGCGCAGCCGCTCTCCGCCGCCGCATCCATCAGCCGCGCTGTGAGTTCCTCGTAGGAATCGCCCAATTCCACGATCGAATACCCCGCCTCGACCTTCGCGCCGGGCACGGCCGCCGAAAAGTAGCCGGCGGGGATGACAACGGCGCCCCCGTTTTCCACAATGAAAGGGTGGTGGTTCCCAGTCAGCCGCCGCCAGTATTCCATTTCACGGCGCGTCTTGCTGGAGCAATAAACTATGGGGATTTGCCGTTCGTCCATCAGCTCGAGAGCCGGCAGTGCGGCCTGGTAAGAATAGCTCGAGTGATCGAGCAAAGTGCCGTCCAGGTCGCTGATGACAACGTCCATCCGCTTCAGAATACACGGCTTGCCCCGCTAGAAGAGCGGCGCGCCGGGAAAGCTTGGTAGAATGCGACCGATATGAGAATCCGAACCTGGCCGATTCTGCTCATCGGGTTTGGAGCACTGCTGGGGCTGATCGCCCTCTCGGCCGCCGCCCTTCACAACCGCATGGGAAAGGTGTATGCGGAGGTGGCCAGTATTCAGGAACGCGAGCGCGTAAACCGCCGGCTGTTGAACCAGCTCCGCACCGAGTTGTACCAGGCCGCTATCCTGGTGCGCGACTATCTGCTGGAACCCTCGGCCCTTCCGGCAGCCGAGGAGCGCAAACAACTGGAAACTCTTCGGAACTCGGTGGAGCGGGACGTGAGTGAGCTCGAAAAGGCGGTGCGCGCGTCGACTTTGGACCGGAACGTGGGAATGCGCAATGCCATTCTGAGGTATTGGGCATCGATGGACCCCATCTTTCAATGGACGCCAAAGGAGAAAGCGGCGTACGGCCGCGATTTTCTGCGCCAGTCCGTGGTGCCGTACCGCGACGCGGTATTGGCTGCAACACAGTGGGTGGGCGACGTGAACTCGCGGCAGACGCTGGAGCGGCAGGAACAGATTCTGCAAACGCAGGAAGACTTGAAGTCGGATTTGCGGACCATCGCCGGCATCGCCCTCGCACTCGGATTGATTGTGGCGCTCTTCAGCATCGTCCGCACCCGTTCGCTGGAAGCCTCCGCGGCGCTGCAGCTCGAGGAGATCGAGCGCCACGCGGCGGAACTGCGGAAGCTCTCGCAAATGCTGGCCAAGGCGCAGGAAGACGAGCGGCGCAGCCTATCCCGCGAGCTTCACGACCAGGTGGGTCAGATGCTCACCGCCCTCAGCATGGAGCTGGGCAACCTGGAGGAGCGGCGGCTTTCCCGGGAAGAATTCGACCGCCACATGATCGAAGCCAGAAAGCTCAATCAGGATACCCTCCGCACGGTCCGCAACATCTCCTCCGGCCTGCGGCCGTCGGTTCTGGATGAACTGGGCCTCGGGCCGGCCTTGCAATGGCAGGCGCGCGAATTCAGCCGGCGCAGCGGCGTTCCTGTGGAATTGCAGCTCGATGGCGAGCTCGAGGACCTGACGGACGAGCATCGCACCTGCATCTACCGCGTGGTGCAGGAGGCGCTGACCAATGCAGCCCGTCACGCCAGGGCCAAGTCGATCCGGGTGACCCTGCATGGTGGGCCGGACCTCCTTTCGCTCACCGTGGAGGACAACGGTTCCGGTTTCGACATCCAGCAGGCGCGCGGGCGCGGGTCCGGCCTGCTCAATATCGAAGAACGGCTCAAGGAGATGGGCGGCACCGCTCATGTTCTCTCGGCGCCTTCGCGGGGTACTCTAATTCGCTGTGAAATGCCCGTCACCAAGGAGGTGACCGCTTGAACATTCGGATCCTCATCGCCGACGACCACGACATTGTGCGTGCCGGCTTGAAGTCGCTGCTCGAACGGCAGGACGACATCGAGATCGTTGGCGAGGCCGGCGACGGCCGCCAGGTGGTGCGTTTGGCGGAAGAGCTAAACCCCTCCATCATCGTGATGGATATAGCCATGCCGCAGTTGAACGGCATCGATGCCTCGGGGCAGATCCTGCGCCGCGACCCGGAAATCAAAATCATCGTTCTCAGCATGTATGCGGATGAGGAATTCCTGGTGCGGGCGCTGACCGCGGGAGTAAAAGGCTACCTGCTGAAGGATTCGGTGCAGGCCGACCTCCTGCGGGCCGTCCGGGCCGTTGCCACCGGAAGATCTTTCTTCAGCCCCGCCATCGCCCAAACCTTGGCGGAGGACTACATCCGGCAACTCCAGCACAAGGGGCTCGAGGATTCCTACGACCTCCTGACGGAGCGCGAGCGGGAGATTCTCCAGTTGCTGGCCGAAGGAAAGTCCAACAAGGAAGTGGCCGCCGTGCTGAATGTCAGCCCGTATACGGTGGAAACCCACCGCACCCACCTGATGCAGAAGCTCAACCTGCACAACACCGCCGAAATCGTGCTCTACGCGGTTCGCAAGAAGATTGTGGCGTAAAGAGCTGCCGCAGACAATTTCGCGTATCGGTAGGCGCCTCACCTCTTCACGGGATAGGCATATGGCCTGCACCCGCGTAGCATTGTAACTGGTAAATAAGCGGAATCAGGTGAACGAAAGATGAATTTGAGGCGCCACGACAACTCGGAAACCACTGAATCGAAAACCATTTATCCTATACCCCAAAAAATTGAGCCATCTACCAGGCCGGGATGGCTCAAGCGGCCGGTCGCCTGGCTGGTCGTGTTCGCCGTTATCGGCATCGGGGCGGCCGCTTATTTCCGTACCCGGCCCAATGTGCAGCAGAGTTCCCCGCCGGTCTTTCAGGTGCGCACAGCGGAAGTCCGGTCCGGTACGCTCGAACAGTCCATCCGGGTCACAGGCACCACGGTAAGCACCCATGGAGCGCAACTGCGCGCGCCTTTTCTGCGCGGGCAGCGTAGCCGCGGGGGCGGCTCCGATTTCGGCCTGACCCTGACGGACCTGGTGGAACCGGGCTCCACCGTGAAGCCGGGCGATGTGCTGGCGGTTTTCGACAACGTCCGCATGCGCGACCGCCTCAGCGACCTCCAGGCGGAGAGGGTGGATCTGGAGGGGCGGATTCGTAAGCTGCTCGCCAACCGCGGCGTGACGCGCGAAACGCACGATCAGGACGTTCGCCGGGCCAAGGCCGCGCTCGATTCGGCGCGCCTGGACCTCAAGACGGCTCCCGTTCTCCCCGCCATTCGCGCCGAGATGTTTCGCCTGACATCGGCTGAGAATCAGGAGGTCTACGAGAGCCTGAACGCGCAGACCCAATATCTGGACATCGCCGAAGACGCCGAGATACGCAGCCTCGAGCACACCATGGACTCGGCGCGTGCCGAAGAACGGCGCGCCGAACTGAACCTGGAACGGATGACCGTGCGGGCGCCGGTCGGGGGTTTGGTGGTCATGCAGCAGATCATCCGCAACGGCGAGCCGGCCCAGGTGCGAAACGGCGATTCCCTGGGACCGGGCCAGCCCTACCTGCAGATCGTGGATGCGAGTTCGCTGATCGTGCAGGCGGCAGCCAGCCAGGTGGATGTGGCCAAATTGCGAATCGGCTCCCCGGCGCATCTGGAGTTCGACGCTTATCCCGGTGTCAAGGCCAAAGGCAAGGTAAAGCTGATCGGTTCGCTGGCGACCGGCTCTCGCTTCCGCCGCTCCTATTTCGCCCAGCTTCCGGTGACGATCACGATCGACAACCTGGATGAGCACGTGATTCCCGGGCTTTCGGCCAGTGCCGACATCGTGCTCGCGAAAGAAACGGACGCGACCATCATCCCGCGCGGAGCCATTTTCGAGCAGGACAAGCAGCCCTATGCGTTCATCCGCCGCTCCTCCGGTTGGGAAAAATGCTCGCTCGAACTGGGGCTGACCAACAACGTGGCGGCCACCGTCCGCTCCGGCGTAAGCGAGGGCGAGGTGGTCGCGCTGGAGCAGCCGGCTAAATGGTCCGACTGCCTGGAAACCAACACCACCCGGCGCCAGACCGGTTCCTCCGACTCGGGCAGCTGATCCCCTATCGACGCGTTTCGAGCAGCGCCACCGGCAGATAACGGAAAACTTCGGACGCGGGGAGCATCCACGTTCCGGACTGCTTCTCCGGCCGGATCACATTGCCGGACAAAACGTCTGTGTATTCGACCGCCCGCACGGCCCGGGGCAGAAACAGCGAGGTGCCGCGCCAGAGCTCTTCGCCGGTGGGGACGGCGCCGCCGGTCTTCAGCTTTAAGAAGAAGCGGGCCGCCGCGGCGATGACGATCCGGGAATCCTGTTTTCTCGCGAAGGCCACGGCATGCTGCTTGTGCCGCCCCGACGCTTCCACGGGATGATACGACCCCGACTCGAGCAGCCCCGCCTCCCGACGCCGGTAGCGCAGGGCGGCGCGGGTTACGAAAAGCTTGATGCGGCCGTCTTCCGGCGATTGCAGCAGGCTCTCGATCAGTTCCTTCCGGCATTGCCCGCCGGTGGCGGCGATTTCCGCCAGTTCGTCCTTGCGCCGGGAAAACTCGACCGGACGCCGGTTGTCGGGATCCACCAGGCTGAAATCCCAGCTCTCCGAACCCTGGTAGAAATCGGGCACTCCCGGCGACGCGATTTTGAGCAGGAGCTGGGAAAGCGAGTTATAAAAGCCGGCGCGCGCCACCGGGGCCACGAAAGCCGAGAAGTCGGCCATGAAGGCGCTGCTACGTTCACGATCGAGAATCGCCGCCACGAAATCGCGGATCGCCTGGTCGTATTTTTGGCTCGGGTTGATCCAACTGGTACGCAGTTTGGCTTCCTTGACCGCCTTGTCCATGTACTGCTGAATGCGCCGCACAAAGACGGCGTGCGCCTCGCCCTCGAGCGGCGCCAGAGGCCACACACCCACCAGCGTCTGGTAAAGGTGATATTCGGCTTCGCGATCGGGCGTCTCCAGGCCATCGACCGGCACTTTCATGGATGCATTCAGCCGGTTCCAGCGACGCACCGCTTCGTACCACTTGACCGGGATTTCCGAAAGAACGTCGATGCGCGCGCGCACATCCTCGCTGCGTTTCGTGTCGTGCGTCGAGGTGGCCAGCATGGCGTGCGGCCATCGTTGCAGCCGGACAATGTTTTTGCGGTGAAACTGGTACGGCGTGACGCCGAACTGGTCCGGATCGCCGCCCACTTCATTGAGCGAGAGCAGCGGATAGTACCGGTAGAATGCCGTATCCTCCGCCCCCTTTGCCATCGCCGGCCCCGTCAGTTGCTGGAACCGCATCACGAAGAGCCGCCGCTCGGCGCGCTGCTCCACCGTCAACCCGGCGGGCTCCCGCAGCAGCAGCAGGGATCCGATTTCGTCGAAGATGGAGCGGCTGGTGGCCGGGTTGCGAAGCTTCGCCTCCTCGATGGCGCGCTCGACGTGGCGGCGGTCTTCGGCTTCCGGCTCCGCGCAGGTTTCCGTCATGTAGGTGCGGTAGACGGGGAAGCAGGCAATCACCTCGCGCAGGGCGAAGCGCAGGCTCTCCAGCGTGAAATCGCGGGTGTGGCGGTGCTGCCGGCAGATGCGGTCCAGCCGCCGCGCCAGTACATTCAGCTCGCTGGACATCGACGCGCGGAGGATCAGCCGTTTGCAATCGGATAGCAGCTCCGCGAAAGAGGTTTTGCGGCCCGTCCAGCGCTCGTAGAGGCTGCCGAACGGCCCCTTGCTTTCCGGATATACGAAGAGCCCGTTCAACTGGTTGAGGAAGCCGTAACCCGTCGTGCCGGCGATCTGCCAGTTATCCCGCAATTCCTCGTCGCGCGTGACGATCTTTTCCGCCACGACATAGAAGGGGCGCTCCTCTCCGAGGCCGCCTTGGCGGCAGGCGGCCTGGAGGTGCGCGAAATATTGCGGCGGGTCGAACAGCCCGTCCGGATGATCGACGCGCAGCCCGGTAATCCACCCGCGCCCGATGAGGTCGAGCAACAGCCGGTGCGTCGCCTCGAACACGGCCGGATCCTCGGTTCGCAACGCCGCCAGTTCGTTGATGTCGAAGAAGCGGCGGTAATTGATCTCATCGGCAGCCACCCGCCAGAAACTCAACCGGTAGGCCTGCTCGGCGAGCAGCGCTTCGAGTTCAGCGAAGCTCGCCGGATCCCCGGCCCTTCCGTTGATTTTGCGAAGCGAGACATCGATGCCGGCGCCGACCGCCTGGCAGTGGTTCGCCAGCGTGAGAATCCGGCGCTTGATGATGCCTTTCTCACGATGGCGCTCCCGGATGCGCTCCGGGTCGGTTTCCGTCCGCTGCGGCAGGTAGCCGAGTGCTGTAATGATGCTCTCGAGTTCCAGCACGCACTGGTCGGACTCGCCGAGCCGTTCGCGCGCATATTCAAGGACGGGCGTCAGAATGCGCGGCCAGCTTCTGGGGGCGATGGGCAGGGCCATCTCGTAATAGGCGGCCAGGAATCCGCCGCATCCGTATTCGATCCGGATCTCCTGGTTCTCGAGCACGCGCCCATACTGGTCGCCAAGGATCGGCAGCAGCACCTTGTGGGCCAGATCCTCGCGCGGCGGATTCCAGTCGATATCGAACATGCGCGCATGCGGCGAGCTGGGACCGTTCTCCAGCACGTCGAACCAGTACGGGTTCGACAGGTCCGCGACGCACATGTGATTGGGCACGATGTCAACGACCAGCCCCATCCCGTGCTCCTGGAGTTTTCGCACGCACTTCTCCATCTGCTCCATGGTGCCGATCTCGGGATTGAGCGCGCTGTGGTCGATCACGTCGTACCCGTGCAGGCTCCCGGGCCGGGCCTTCAGGATCGGCGACATGTAGCAGGCGGAGATTCCGAGCTCGGAAAGATAATCGACGATCGCACGCGCGTGATCGAAGGTGAACGTGCCGTTCATCTGCAGGCGGTATGTGGAGGAGGGGTGCGGAGCGGCCATTCGGATTACATCAGTCTACCCGGTGCGGCCCCAATTTTCTTCGCCGGGTGCCGCGCTTAATTGGCGCGCCTCGATTCCGCCGCGCGGCCGGCAGGCACCGGCAGCATGAATCGCGTCAGGCGCGACTTCAGCATTTGTACCCAGCCCGGCCGGGGCGGCGGCGCCTGCTCCGGGTCCGGGGGCAAAACGCGGAGAATTTCGTCTTGGTCGAAGTCGATGAACCTGGCGTATTGCCGAATGTACGCCCTGGTATAAATCCGCCCCGGCAGTTTCTCGAATTCTCCGTGCTCGATCGCCTCGAGATAGCCGATCCGGATCCGCGTCTCATCGGCAATCTCCCGCAGTGAAATTCCGCGGTGATTGCGAATCGCAGTCAAGTCCGGAAGGGCTGTGCGAGCCTCACCCATATCTTCAGGCTAGCTTCCGGCAATCGGCCCTCGAAATCCCCTAAACACACGAAGTGGCACAGGGAAAGCGGTTAGTTTGCCAGGCACATACCGCTGGAACGCTGCGATTGCCGCCGGAATTGGCGCTCCATCACGGTGAAGACCGCGAGAGCCCCGGCCTCGCACGCGATCAGGTAAAACGGCCACGGTCCGAGGTAGTCGAGCAGCGTGGCAGCGTCGGGCTTTTGCCGCAGATACCCGTAATTGGCGCCGGTGGCCAGATCGAAAACCGCCATCGCCAGCACCAGCAGATTCAGCGCGGCGAACACCCGCCTCGCGCTCCCAGGGCGCGGACGCATCGCGCCGCTCCAGGTGAGAAATAGCACCGCCACCAGGATCCCGCAGTGTCCAGTGAAAAACTGAATCGCGGACAGGCTCGGGAACGATTCCCACAAGTTCGGCGTAATCAACGCTCCCAGCGCGCCGAAAGCGTTGTAGTATGCGAATTCGTACGCCCACTTCCTGCGCGTCAGCAGCGCCACCGCGCTCAGCACCAGGCTGACATCGCAGATGGTGATCGGCAGGCCGGAAGGGTACCGGAGCCAGCCGCGAGCCAAGCGGTAGAGATGCCAGCCCGGACCCGCGGCCAGGAGCATGCAGCCCAAGCCGATCTGAATCGCGCGCATCTGTCCGGGATACCGCCTGCCCCACCACACGAGAAGGGCCGCGGCTGCGGGCATCGACGCCAGGATCGCCACGTGAAGGATCCCGGGCAGGGAGAATTGCGGGTCGACGGACGGCGCCGTGAGTAGTACGTTACCCACGGCCCTCGACAGGAACGACCCCCTCGTAGTGAATCACGCTGTCCACGAGCACGATCTCCACGCGCCGGTTCTCGCGCCGGGCGGCGGCGGTGGTGCCCTTCACGCGCGGACTTGCCTTTCCGAATCCGCGCGCCTCCACCACGTCGGAAGCGATTCCCGCCGATTCGAGATAACTGGCGACGTTGTCCGCCCGCCGCTCGGAAAGATCCTGGTTATATTCGTCCGTGCCGACGTCGTCCGTGTGCCCGTAGACATAGAGCCTGTAGCCGTTGGACGCCAGCAGCACGCCGGCAATGCGGCTCAGCAATTCGCGATTTTCCTGGCTGAGGGTAGCTTTGTCGAAGTCGAAGTGGAAAGAGTCGCTCGAGAGGTCGATGACCAATCCGGAACCGGTGCGCCGCGTTGCCGCGATGCGGGCGAGCGCCTCCTTCATCCGGTCCAGTTCTTGCTCGCGGCGTTGCTGCAGGTCGGCGAGTTCCTGGCGGCTCTGCCGCGCGTCGGCCTCCGCGCGCTCCCGCGCCTCCTTAGCCGTCCGCGCTCCCGCCTCCGCGCTGGCCCTTCCCGCCGCGGCGGCGCGGGCGTCTTCGGCGGCAGCCTGCGCGCCCTGCTGCGCGGAAGTTGCCGCTTTGAGCGCCTTGTCGAATTTCAATTCGGATTCCCGCGCCTGGCGGTCCAGCACGGCGGCGCGGCGGTTTGCTTCATCCAGCCGGCGTTCCAGGTCACGGGTGCGGAATAGAGATGCGATTCCCGCCACAACGGCCACCACAAGTGCGGCCGCAGCCAGCCCTTGCAGTATCGCACGCTTCATAAAGCCTCCACTTTCAGGCTAAAACGAGACGCGTGAAATCCGGCATCGCGAGAACACGTGAGGTTCAAAACGAAAGAGCGGGAAAGAACTTTTGTGGATCGCCCGGCGTGACAGAATGGGAAAAGAAACGGTGCGCGCGGGGTGTACGGAGACCAGGCATGAGTGGATCGCAAGCAATAGCCGCCGAGTTGAATTCACCGTTAGGAGCGGTGGACCTCGGAAACGGCCGCGCCAGTTTCCTGGTTTGGGCACCCGCGGCCGAAAACGTGGAAGTTCACATTTTCGGCGCAAGGGAGCGCGTGGCTGCGCTTTCCCCCATCCGCGACGGGTTCTTCAGCGCCGCCGTGGAGGGCGCCGGTCCGGGAACCCGCTACAAGTTCCGGCTCAACGGAGGCGACGAGTTTCCCGACCCGGCTTCGCAATTTCAGCCCGAAGGCGTGCACGGGCCCTCCGAGATCGTGAGCGCCGCGTTCGCGTGGCAGGACTCCGCGTGGACCGGAATGCCGCTTGCCGATTATTTATTCTACGAACTGCATATCGGCACGTTCACCGCGGAAGGTACCTTCGATGCCGCCATCGGCCATCTGGACTACCTTCGCGAACTGGGAGTGACCGCCGTCGAACTGATGCCGGTCGCGCAGTTTCCCGGCAGCCGCAACTGGGGCTATGACGGCGTGTATCCGTTCGCCGTCCAGAACTCCTACGGCGGACCCGCCGGGCTCAAGCGCTTCGTCAACGCCGCCCATGGCAAGGGCATTGCCGTGGTGTTGGACGTCGTCTACAATCACCTGGGACCCGAAGGCAACTATCTGGGCCAGTTCGGCCCGTATTTCACGGATCGCTATCACACCCCCTGGGGGGGCGCCATGAATTTCGACGGCGAAGACGGCGCTCCCGTGCGCTGGTTCACGATCGAAAACGCGCTTCGCTGGGTAACCGAATTTCACATCGACGCGCTCCGGCTGGATGCGGTACACGCAATCTTCGACCAGTCGCCGGTGCATATTCTTCAGGAACTCGCCGAGGCGGTTCACGAACGCGCCGGCGAACTCGGGCGCGCCATTCACGTTATCGCCGAAAGCGACCTGAACGACACGAGACTGGTGGAACCGGTTGCAACCGGCGGGTACGGCCTGGACGCCCAGTGGTCGGACGATTTTCACCATGCGCTGCACGGCATTCTCACGCGCGAACGCGCCGGCTACTACCAGGATTTCGACGACATCCGCCATCTCGCTAAGGCTCTCGGCGAAGGCTTCGTCTTTTCGGGCCAGTTTTCCGCATTTCGCGGGCGCGCCCACGGAACGCCTTCGCTGCACGTGCCGGCGCAGCGCTTCGTGGTCTTCTCGCAGAATCACGATCAGATCGGCAACCGCATGCTGGGCGAGCGCCTGAACCACTTGCTGGAGTTCGAGCAGGCCAAACTCGCCGCCGGCGTGGTGCTGCTGTCGCCTTTCCTGCCGCTGTTGTTCATGGGCCAGGAGTACGGCGAACCGGCGCCGTTCCAGTATTTCGTGAGCCACTCCGATCCCGACCTGATTGCGGCGGTGCGCCAGGGGCGAAGCAGGGAGTTCGCGTCATTTTCCTGGATGGGAGAGGTGCCCGACCCGCAAGCCCTGGGGACGTTTGAACGTTCGCGGCTCGATCACTCTCTGCGGGATTCCGGGCGCCACCGCACCATGCTCGAGTTTTACCGGACCCTGATCCGGCTGCGCAAGACCATGCCGGCTCTTCGAACACTATTCAAGGAGCCCGCCACCGTTTTCGTCTCCGAGGAAGGCCCGGTGATCGCCATGGACCGCCGCGCCGGCGGCCAAGAGGCTCTGGCGCTGTTTCACTTCGGCGCGCAGCCGACAACCGCGTCGATCACCGCCCTGCCCGGCGACTGGCACAAAGTTCTGGATTCTTCCGAATCCGGGTGGATGGGGCCCGGCAGCGAGATCGGCGAGGCGATCGCCTCCAGCGGCAGATTGAGTCTCCCGCTGAGCCCCCACAGCGTTTGTGTTTTGCGGAGGGCCAGCTAACGACCGGCGCGGACGGGCACTCTCCATCCTCGGAGCGGCAGATGAGCATGGCTGCTTCCACGCCCAGCGGCCGGCGGTTCAACATCCGGGCGACCCTCCGCGAATATGCGTCGCGGACCGTCACACTAGGCGGATTGGACCGTAAGGAACTGGTCGTCCGCGTGTGGAAGCGCATCGACCAGGACGACGTGTTCGGCCGCGCCGCGCAGCTTTCCTACTATTTCGTACTGGCGCTGTTTCCGCTCCTGATTTTCCTCTCGACGCTGCTCGGCTACTTCTTCGCCGCCGAACAGGGCCTCTATTTCCGACTGATTCAATACCTGGGCGGCGTCATGCCGGTGGCTGCGTTCGAACTGCTCCACGGCACACTCGAAGAAATCACCAAAAACACCGGCACCGGAAAATTGACTTTGGGCCTGGTGCTGACGCTGTGGACGGCTTCAGCCGGAATGGAGGCCATCATCGAAGGCCTGAACGTTGCCTATGCCGTGCCGGAAGTGCGGTCCCGCGTGCTCCGCCGCCTGGTGGCTATCGGGCTGACCATCGCCCTGGGCGGACTCGTAGCGGCCGCGCTGTTCCTGATCCTGGCGAGCAATGCCGTGGCCGCCCTGGTGGGCCGGTATCTTCCCGTGCTGGGCCGCATGGGGCAGTGGTCTACGGTCCCTCAATGGATCATCGGGCTGTGCTTCCTGCTGCTCGCGTTGTCGCTCATCTTTCGCTTCGCCCCCAATCTGCGGCACCCGCGCTGGGAAGGCAACCTGCCCGGGGCCGTGTTGACCCTGATCCTGTGGGTGCTGGCCTCGGGCTGTCTCAGGCTATATCTCTCCACATTCGAAACCTTCAACCGCACCTACGGCTCTCTCGGCGCCGTCATCGTGCTGTTGATCTGGCTCTATTTCTCGGGCGCTGCCATACTGATCGGGGGCGAACTGAACTCGGTCATCTGGCAGGCCGTACTGATAAAGCGACAGGAGGTGTAATCCGCGATGCCTGTTTCCACGCGCACGAAGATGCTGGCCGGCGCCATCGTAGCGGCGCTGGTCGGCGGGTACCTGGCCGGGTTTGTTCCGCAGTACGGCCGTATCCGCGACATGAGAACCCAGCAGGAAGCGGACCGCAGCCGGGTCCAGGCGCTCGAATCCGCGGCTAAGCTCGACAAGGCCACCGGATTGGCGAGCGCCATGTTTATCGACGCCGTCAACAAGAACTACGGCACCGCCTCGGAGCGCGCCACCGAGTTCTTCAACCATGTCCGCTCCATCCTGGATGCGCCCGTCACACCCGAACAGCACTCGACGCTCGAGTGGATGCTGGGCCAGCGCGATGCCGTGATCTCCGCGCTCGCCAAGCCCGACCCCGCCGTGCAGGCGCAAATCCAGGAAATCCTGCAACGCTCGCTCCGCATGACCGGCGTCTTGAAAACGCCGGCCGCCTGAAGCGCCGTTCCTTGGCCCGGATCCCGATATAGACTATAAGCTTGCAGTTCGCGAGAGAGGATCCGGCACGAGCAGAATGAACGTCAACTGGAAGGGCGTTTTCCCCGCCATTACCACTCAGTTTCACCCCGATCAGTCGCTGCACGTCGAAGCCACCGCCACCCATCTGGACGCGATGATCCGGGCGGGCATTCACGGCGTGGTGCTGCTCGGCACGGTGGGCGAGAACACCGCCCTCGACCCGGCCGAGAAACTAACCGTCATCCGCGAAATGGTGCGCACGGCAGCCGGGCGAATCCCCGTGCTGACCGGCGTCGCCGAGTACACCACCGCCATGGGTTGCCGCTTCGCCCGCGACGCCGAGCAACTGGGCGTGGACGGCCTGATGGTGCTCCCCGGCATGGTCTACAAGTCCGACGAGCGCGAAAGCCTCACCCATTTTCGCGCCATCGCCGGCTCCACCGCGCTCCCCATCATGATCTACAACAACCCGGTGTCCTACGGCGTGGACGTGGCGCCCGAAGCGTTCCTGCGCCTCGCAGACGTGCCCAACATCGTGGCCATCAAGGAATCGTCGGAGAATGTCCGCCGCATCACCGACCTGGTTAATATCGTCGCGGACCGCTTCATCCTGTTCGCCGGCGTGGACGACCTGGTGCTCGAAAGCGTCATGCTGGGAGCGCAGGGTTGGGTCTCGGGATTGGTCAACGCCTTTCCGCACGAGAATCGCGCGCTTTGGGACCTGGCCGCCGCCGGCAGATGGGAAGAGGCGCGCAGCCTGTACCGCTGGTACACGCCGCTACTCCACCTGGACACCAAAGTAAAGCTGGTGCAGTATATCAAGCTTGCCATGGCGGAAACAGGCATGGGCTCGGAGATGGTGCGCGCTCCCAAACTCCCGCTGGCGGGAGCGGAGCGCGAAGAGGTTCTGGGAATTATCCGGCGCGCCATCGCCACCCGCCCGGCGCTGCCCATGGCTGCCGCGAAATGAGCGCCAGCCGCATCAAAGCGATCGATTCGCACACCGGCGGCGAGCCCACGCGCGTCATCGTCGAGGGCGGGCCGGACCTGGGCCAGGGATCGGTTGCCGAGCGGCTGGCGCGCTTCCGCACCGAGTTCGACGGGTTCCGCTCAGCCGCCGTGAACGAACCGCGCGGCAGCGATGCGATGGTGGGCGCCCTCCTGTGCGAGCCGTCCGACCCGTCCTGCGACGCCGCCGTCATCTTCTTCAACAACGTGGGCTACCTGAACATGTGCGGCCACGGCACCATCGGGCTGGTGGTCACCCTCGGCCGCCTGGGCCGCATCCGGCAGGGCGCCTGCCGGATCGAAACCGTCGCGGGCGTGGTGGAGGCGCGCCTCGTCGACGAGCATCGCGTCACCCTCCGCAACGTGGCCAGCTACCGCTGCGCCCGCCACGTGCCGGTGGAAGCGCCGGGCATCGGCCGCGTGTACGGCGACGTGGCCTGGGGCGGCAACTGGTTCTTCCTGGTGAACGCTCACGGCCAGGAGCTTTCCATGGCGCGCATCGACGAGCTCACCGATTACTGCTGGCGCATCCGCCAGGGTCTCGAGACGCACCGCATCACCGGCGACGACGGGCGCGAAATCGACCACATCGAGCTCACCGGCCGACCTTCCACTACCGAGGCCGACGCGAAGAACTTCGTCCTGTGCCCCGGCAAGGCCTACGACCGGTCGCCCTGCGGCACCGGCACCAGCGCCAAGGTGGCCTGCCTTCACGCGGACGGCAAACTCGCCCCCGGCCAGCTCTGGCGGCAGGAGAGCATCACCGGCAGCATCTTCGAAGCGGCCTACACGCTCGAGGAGGGACGCGTGTATCCGCGCATCACCGGGTCGGCCTACGTGAACGCCGAAGCGGAGCTGATCCTCGACGAGCGCGACCCCTTCTGCTACGGAATCCGCAACGCATGGGCCGAAGCTACGACGTAGCCGTCGCCGGCGGCGGCATCGTGGGTGCGGCATGCGCCTTCGAATGCGCGGCCGCGGGCCTTTCCGTGGTGGTGGTCGAACCCGGTCCCCTGGGCGGAGGCGCCACCGGCGCGGGCATGGGACACATCGTGGTGATGGACGATTCGCCCGCGCAGCTCGCCCTCACCCGCTACTCGCGCGACCTTTGGATCGAGCGCATCGCCGAATGGCCGCCGGAGGTCGAGTACCTCGCCTGCGGCACCGTCTGGGTGGCGGCGGAGGGCGAGGAAATGGAGGAGGTTCGCCGCAAGCAGCGCCTCTTCGAAAGTATCGGCGTGCGCTCGGAGGTGCTCGATGCCCGCGCGCTCGCCGCAGCCGAACCGCAACTGCGCGCGGGTCTTGCCGGGGGCCTGCTGGTGCACGACGACGCCACCGTGTATCCGCCCTGCGCGGCGCGCTACCTGCTGGACCGCTCCGGCGCCGCCCTGGTGCGCGAGCGCGCCGCGCGGATCTCCGAGGAAGGCATCCACCTTTCAGGCGGAACCCTGTTGAGCGCGGGCGCGACCGTCAATGCCACCGGCGCCTCGGCCCCCGAGTTCACGCCCGGCATCGACGTGCGCAAGCGCAAAGGACACCTGGCGATCACCGACCGCTATCCCGGCTTCGTCCGCCACGTCCTGGTGGAACTCGGTTACCTCAAGAGCGCGCATTCGGTGAGCGGCGATTCGGTGGCGTTCAACGCGCAGCCGCGACGAACCGGCCAGGTGCTGCTCGGATCCTCGCGGCAATACGAGTCCGGCCGGGAAATCGACGCCGCCATGCTGTCCCGCATGCTCCGCCGCTGCGCGGAATACCTGCCCGGGCTTGCGGCGCTCCAGACCATCCGCACCTGGACCGGGTTCCGCGCCGCCACTCCCGACAAACTACCGCTGATCGGGCCCTGTCCAGGCAGCCGGCGCCGGTACCTTGCCACCGGCCACGAAGGGCTCGGCATCACCACCTCGCTCGCCACCGGGAGCCTGGTCGCTTGCCGCATTGTGGGGCGCACGCCCGCCATCCCGATCGAGCCCTACCTGCCGGGCCGCGGGCAGGAGGCGCGGCATGTCTGAACCGGTGACCCTCTCGGTGAACGGCGTCGCCGTCACCGTGCCCGCCGGATTCGCCGTGGCCGCCGCGGTGGCCCGCGCCGGAGCGCCCCTCTTCCGCCGCTCGGTTTCCGGAGAACCGCGCGCGCCCCTGTGCGGCATGGGAATCTGTTTCGAGTGCCGCGTCACCATCGACGGACGGCCCCACTGCCGCAGTTGCCAGATTCCCTGCGAGCCGGGCATGGAGGTGCGAACCGATGAGTGAGCGCCGCTACGACGTGGCGGTCGTGGGCGCGGGGCCCGCCGGTCTCGCGGCCGCGCGGAGAGCCGCCGAAGCGGGCGCGAGCGTCGCGGTGGTGGACGACAATCCGGCACCCGGCGGTCAGATCTGGCGCGCCCTGCCCGTGCCTGCGCAGTGGCAGGCGAGAGCGGAAATTCTGTGCGGCGCGCGCGTCGTCGCCTTGCCGCGTCCCGGCGCCGTGACCCTCGAGACCTTCCGCGCCGCCTTCGACCTGGACTACGGCAGCCTCGTGCTGGCCACCGGCGCGCGCGAGCGCTTCCTCCCCTTCCCCGGCTGGACGCTGCCCCATGTGACGGGCGCGGGCGGACTGCAGGCGCTCGCGAAATCGGGTCTGCCGGTGGCGGGCAAGCGGGTGGTGGTCGCGGGCAGCGGTCCGCTGCTGCTCGCCGTCGGCGATTATCTGCGACGGCACGGCGCGCGCGTCCCGCTTATCGCCGAACAGGCCCCCCGCTCCGCCCTGATCCGCTTCGCCGCGCATCTGGCCCGGCATCCCGCCAAGCTGATCCAGGCCGCGCGATTCGCGGGGCTGCGCATCGAAACGTCGTGCTGGCCGGTTTCCGCGCATCCCGGCGGCGTCGTGCTACGCCAGGGCGGCGCCACCTGGACGGAAGCCTGCGATTTTCTCGCCTGCGGCTTCGGGCTCATCCCGAACACGGAGCTAGCCGCCCTGCTCGGCTGCGAAATCCGTGCGGGCGGTGTCGCCGTGGACGAGTTCCAGCAAACCACGGTAAGCCACGTGTACGCGGCCGGCGAGGTCACCGGGATCGGCGGCCTGGACCTGTCGCTGCTCGAAGGCGAGATCGCCGGTTACGCCGCGGCCGGAAGGCGAGATGTGGCCCGCCGCCGGTTTCGCGCCCGCCGCGCGCAGCGAGCCTTCGCCGCAGCCCTCGATCGCGCCTACACGCTGCGGCCGGAATTGCAAAGCCTCGCGGTGGACGACACGATCGTGTGCCGGTGCGAGGATGTGCCGCTCGGCCGCCTCCGCGGCTGCAACGATTGGCGCGAGGCCAAGCTGCACACGCGCTGCGGCATGGGCCCGTGCCAGGGGCGCGTGTGCGGCGCGGCCGCCTCATTCCTGTGGGGCTGGCGGCCCGAGTCCGTGCGCCCGCCCGCCATGCCGGCGCGGATCGAGACCCTGATCCGCGAGTAGCGAGACCCTTTGCGCTTCAACCCGGACACCGCATTTCGGAAGAAATTCGATCTTTTTTTGTCATCGATCACGGGTGATGGCGTCATTTAGTGGATCCGGCTGGTATGAAAAGCCCCGATTATTCAGCGATTTGACATTAGCTCTATATCCCGGTACGCTAAATACTTTGTAAACGACTAGCTGGAGACGTGTGTCAATGAGTACCGAGTTCCCCTCCAAGAACGGCATTGAACGGAAGTGGCATGTCATCGACGCCCAGGATTGCATCCTGGGAAAGCTGGCCAGTAAGGCGGCTATGCTGCTGATGGGAAAGACGAAACCGTCTTACACGCCGTTTCTGGACACCGGCGATCACGTGATCGTCATCAACGCCGCGAAAGTCCGGCTGACGGGCCGGAAAGAAGAAAGCAAGGTTTACCGGCACTTCACGGGGTATCCCGGCGGGCTGGTAGAAACGAGCATTCAGCGGGTACGCCAGACGCGCCCCACCCGCATCGTGGAAGAAGCCATTCAGGGCATGCTTCCAAAGACGAAGCTCGGCAAACAGATGTACCGGAAACTGAAGGTCTACGCGGGTGACCGGCATCCGCACGCGGCGCAGAAGCCGTCCGCGTTGACTCTGTAGACGCGAGGGAAGGTAAAGATTCGAGTGGCAGCGACGATGGTTCAATATTTGGGTACGGGCCGCCGCAAAACTTCGGTGGCTCGCGTCTTTTTGCGTCCGGGAAAGGGCGAGATCAAGGTCAATAACCGCGCGTTCGAGAACTACTTCTCGACCGAGAGTGCGCGCGCCGTGGTGCGGCAGCCGCTGGCTGCGACAGAGACCACGGAGAAATTCGACCTGCTGATTCTTGCCAATGGCGGCGGAGTGGCCGGCCAGGCGGGTGCAGCCCGCCTCGGTATTTCCAGGGCTTTGGTGGAGTTCAATGCCGAACTGCGGTCGCGTTTGAAGAAGCTGGGCTTCCTGACGCGCGATCCCCGCGCCCATGAGCGGAAAAAGTACGGGCAGAAGGGCGCCCGCAAGCGGTTCCAGTTCTCCAAACGTTAGGATCCCGAAGGGGCCGGTTTCGCCTGGCCCCGCTTTGTTCTTTTGCCAACGGGCCTTCAGATCCGGTGACGGGCGCAAATCTCGCTTTGGGCCGCGCGCGTGATGGCCGGACGTTGCAGGAAGGCTTCAACGAGGGGCTTCCCCTCAAAACCGACTAGGAGGTAGTTTGCCCGCAATATCCATGAAGGAATTGCTCGAAGCTGGCGTTCACTTCGGGCACCAGACCAAGCGCTGGAATCCGAAGATGAAAGAATACATCTTCGGCGAACGCAACGGCATTTACATCATCGATCTACAGAAAACCCTCAAGATGTTCAAGGACGCCGCCCGGTTTGTGGGCGAGATGGCCGCGCAGGGCAAGAACGTGCTCTTCGTGGGGACCAAGCGCCAGGCTCAGGAAGCGATTGCCGAAGAGGCCAACCGCTGCCAGATGTTCTATGTGAACCAGCGCTGGTTGGGCGGCCTGCTCACCAACATGGCCACGGTGCAGAAGTCCATCAAGCGGCTGAAGGAACTGGAAGCCATGTCTTCGGTGGAAGGCGGATACGCCGGCCGTCCGAAGAAGGAAATCATCCGGCTGGAACGGGAGCGCAAACACCTCGATCAGAACCTGGCGGGTATCAAGGACATGCCGGGGCTGCCCGATGTTTTGTTCGTGATCGATTCGAACAAGGAAGGCATCGCGGTCAAAGAGGCGCGGCGGCTGGGCATCCCGGTGGTCGCCATCGTGGATACCAACTGCGATCCGGACGAAGTCGAATGGGTGATTCCCGGCAACGACGACGCTCTTCGGGCGATCCGTCTTTTTGCGAGCAAGATCGCGGACGCGGTGGTCGAAGGCAGGGCGCTTGCGACCGAGCAGGATTTCACCGCCGACAAGATCATCTCCGAGGAAGGCGCAGTTGAAGAGGGCATGCAGGACTACACCGAATACGTAGATCCCAAGTATGCCGAGAAGATCATGGCGGAGAGCCTGAGCATGGCTGAGGAACCGTCCCCGGTTTCTCAGCGGAAGGGACCCGCTTCGGAAACGGCGGAACCCGCACCGGAACCGGCCGTCACCGAAGGCGGACACTAAAACTTCGGCGGCCGCCGCACCCGGCGGCCGCCACATGGAAACGAGCAGAGAACTATGGCGGAGATCACCGCGGCATTGGTAAAAGACCTGCGCGAACGCACCGGCGCAGGCATGATGGAGTGCAAGAAGGCCCTGACGGAGGCCAATGGCGATATCGGCGACGCCGAAGTCGTGCTGCGCAAGCGAGGCATTGCGGCCGCGGGCAAGAAAGCTTCGCGCGCTACCAAACAGGGGTTGATCGGCAGCTATATTCACGCCGGCGGCCAACTGGGCGTGATGGTGGAAGTGAACTGCGAATCCGATTTTGTGGCCCGTACGGCCGACTTTCAGGAAATGGTGCACGATGTCGCGATGCACATCGCGGCCGCCGACCCGCGCTATCTGAAGCGCGAAGACGTGCCGGCAGAGGTTATCGAGAAGGAAAAGGAAATCGCCCGGGCCCGCGCGCTCAACGAAGGCAAGCCGGAGAAGGTGCTCGACCGCATTATCGAGGGGCGTATCGTGAAGTTCTACGAGGAGGTCTGCCTGCTGGAGCAGCCTTTCGTCAAAGAGGCCACGCTGACCATCGAGCAACTGGTGAAAACCAAGATCGCGAAGCTGGGCGAGAACATTTCGATCGCGCGTTTCGTCCGCTTCAAGGTGGGAGACGTGGCTGCCGTTGAAGCCGGCGCGGACGGAGAAGCCGCCGCGCAGTAAATGGCATACCGGCGCATTCTGCTCAAGTTGAGCGGCGAAGCCCTGGCGGGAGGCGCCACTTTCGGCATCAGCCCCGAGCGGGTGCGCAGTTTATCCGCGCAGGTGGCGGAGGTCGCGGCCGCCGGAATTCAGATCGGCGTGGTGGTAGGCGGCGGCAATATCTTTCGCGGTGTCGCGGCCGCCGCTCAGAACATGGACCGGGTGACTGCCGATCACATGGGCATGCTGGCCACCGTGATCAACTCGCTGGCCGTCTCCGACGCGCTCGAGCAGATGGGCATCCCTACGCGCGTGATGAGCGCTATCGAGATGCACCAGTTGGCGGAGCCTTATATCCGCCGCCGCGCCATCCGGCACCTGGAAAAGGGGCGCATCGTCATCTGCGCGGCCGGCACCTCCAATCCGTATTTTTCGACTGACACGGCTGCCACCCTGCGGGCCCTCGAAATCAAGGCCGATGTCATTGCCAAGGGCACCCGCGTGGACGGCGTTTATAACAAAGACCCGCTGAAGTTTCCCGATGCCGTCCGATACGAAGAGATCACCTACCTAGATGTGCTCAAAGAAGGCCTGGGAGTGATGGATGCGACCTCGATTGCAATGTGCCGCGACAATCACCTGCCGGTTATCGTGTTCAATCTGACGGTGCCGGGAAACATCCTGCGCATGTCCAAAGGCGAGCGGGTAGGGACAATGATACGGTAGTGGGGGAGCGGACCGAATGAGCCCTCGCAGAATTCTCGTGACCGGCGGCGCCGGATATATCGGCTCCCATACCGTGCAGTTGCTGCTCGACCAGGGCCACGATGTCGCGGTCGTCGACGATCTTTCCAAGGGCTACAAGCACAACGTCCCCGGCAACCGGCTTTATAAGCTCAATCTCACCGAAACCAACGCCTTGGCCGAGGTCCTGAAACAGACGGGATCGGAGGCGGTGATCCACTTTGCCGCGTTCATCGCGGTGGGCGAATCCATGCGGGAGCCGGGGCGCTATTTCGAAAACAACGTGGGAGGTTCGCTGTCGCTGCTCAATGCGATGGTGCGAACGGGAGTCCGCCACCTGGTGTTTTCCTCCACGGCTGCCGTTTATGGCAATCCGGCTTCGTCGCCGATTTTCGAGACTTTTCCGATCCAGCCGGTGAGCCCCTACGGCGAATCGAAAGTCATGGTGGAGACGCTGCTGCGATGGTTCGACGAAATTCATCGCCTGACCAGCGTCACGCTGCGCTATTTCAACGCCTCCGGCGCGGATCCGGAGGGCCGTCTGGGCGAAGAGCACGAACCGGAAACACACCTCATCCCGTTGATCCTGCGCGCCATCGAAACCGGCCAGCCGATCACGGTTTTCGGCAATGACTACGACACCCCGGACGGCACCTGCCTGCGGGACTACGTCCACGTTACCGACCTGGCGCAGGCGCACATTCTGGCGCTCGATTACCTCTTCGCAGGCGGCCCGTCGGACCGCTTCAACGTGGGCACGGGCGAAGGGCATACCGTGCTGGAAGTGATCCGCGCAGTGGAGGAAGTCACGGGCAAGAAGGTGCCTTACGTAATTGGTCCGCGCCGCGAGGGCGACGCCTCGGCGCTGGTGGCGGCGCCGGGAAAACTGTCGGAGAAACTCGGCTGGCAGCCGCGCTACGCCGACCTCAGGACCATCGTGCAGCACGCCGCCAACTTCCGGTCGAGCAAGGTCGGATAGTTCCGGCCGCGAGCGGGAGCTGCCCTTGGTTTATAGTTATCCGATCACTTCTTCGTAATATTTCTCGTACTGCGCAATAATTTTCTCCGAGCAAAACCGCTCCGCGGCGTTCCAGCGGCCGGTCTTGGCCATGCGGTATTGCAAGTTGTCGTCGGTCAGCAGGGCGGTGACGCGCCGGGCCTGCGCGGCCACATCGCCGGGAGGCTCCAGGAAGCCATCTTCCCCGTCCGTGATCAGCTCGGAAACGCCCCCCGCGCTGGTGGCCACCGGCACCACGCCGCAGGCCATCGCCTCGAGCGCTACCAGGCCGAAGCCCTCCAGTTCGCTTGGCATGAGCAGCGCGTGGGCCAGGGGAATGATGCGCTCCACGTGATTCTGCTTGCCGAGAAACGAGACGTGCCGCTCCACTTTGAGTTCGCGGGCCAGGTGCTCGGCCGGGCCGCGTTCCGGACCGTCCCCGACCATCAGCAGGTGCGCGGCCACGTTTTTCCGCACCTCCGCCAGAATGCGGATGCAGTCGCTCGGGCGCTTCACAGGACGGAAGTTGGAGAGGTGGATCAGGATCTTCTCTCCGTCCGGCGCGTAGATGCGGGCATCCTTCTTCTCGTTGTCGGGATGGTAGCGGTCGCAGTTCACAAAATTGTAAATGACGCGGATCTCGTTAGGCACCTCGAACACCTCGATGGTGCGGTTGCGCAGGTACTCGCTGATGCAGGTGATTCCGTCGGACTTCTCCATGCTGAACTTCGTGATGGGAAAGTAGGACCGGTCCTGGCCCACCAGCGTGATGTCGGTTCCGTGCAGCGTGGTGATGAAAGGCAGGCGCCGGCGGGGGGCCATCATCTGCTTGGCGAGCAGCGCGGAGATCGAATGGGGAATGGCGTAGTGGACGTGCAGCAGATCCAAATCGTACGCCTCGGCGGCTTCGGCCATTCGCGATGCCAGCGCCAGGCAATAAGGCGGGTACTGAAACAGCGGGTACGTGGAGACTTCGACTTCGTGATAATGGATGCGCGGGGTCTCGGGATCCAGGCGGATCGGGTTGGCGTAGGTGATGAAGTGGACCTCGTGCCCGCGTGTTGCCAGCTCCAGCCCGAGCTCGGTCGCCACGATGCCGCTGCCGCCGTATGTCGGATAACAAGTGATCCCAATGTTCACCTGACCAAGGTATCACCGGGCATTCAAAACCGGTGTAAGCAAACCGTAACCGATCTGGCCGTTCAGGTTCTCGTCGGGCCGGGGAATACTGCCGCCGCCGAACCACACCGCCACGCGGCCATCGGGCAGCGGCTCCACGGCAGGGTCGCAGAGCACGTGCGCGTTCCACGATTGCTCTCCGCTGAAGACGGCCGGGAGCTTCCGCCAGCGAACGCCATCGGATGAGCGGGCGAGGCCGAGCCTTCTCGATTCGCCCAGGTCGCGGCCCGTGTACAACATCCAGTAGAAACCGCGAGCGCTCCAGACCGCCGGCTCGCCCAATCCGTTCTCGTCGAACGAGCCGGGCTCCCCCAACTCCAGCACCGGGTTGCCGCGCAGCTTTTCCCACTTCAGGCCGTCTTCCGAGCGGGCCACTCCGATCCGCTGGCGCATGCCGCGGTCCTGCCCGAGGTAAAAGAGATAGAACGTGTTTCCGGCGCGTATGACGTAAGGGTCGGCGACCCCGGTTTCGTCCCAACTGGCGTAGGGTCCCGGTTCGAGCACCGGCTGCCGTTCCTTGGACCACGAGCGCAGATCGGCGGACCGCGCCAGGCCGATGCGCGGCCGCTCTCTCGGTCCCGCCACATACCAGTAGAAGGTCTGTCCCTTCACGGGCAGCGCCGAACCATTGGCGGCGATGTAGCTGCCTTCCCAGGTGGTGCGGTCCGGTTCGAGGATCATGCCGCGCTTTTCCCACCGGTTTCCCCCGGCGGCGACGGCGAGGCCGGTGCGCCACGTCGAACCATCGAAACCGGAGTAGAGATTGGCCCGGCCGGGTAGGAGCGAGGGGTTCAGAACGTCGTGCGAGTCCCATCCTTCGCCGGGGGAGAGGACCGGGTCGGGGTCTTGCTCGAATCGATAGGCCGCTCCGGGGTCGCCGCCGGCCAGGGGAGGCAGCGTGAAATCGGCGTACCGGCCGCAGCCCGCCGACAGCAGTGCGATCAGGGCAGGCAGCAGGCGGTTCATTGCAGCGGTATTCGGAATTTCAAACCGGCTCCGCGGCCGGGGCGCGACTCGAGCTGCAGTTCGGCATTGAGCGAACGGGCGCGGCGCTTCAGGCTCGCCGGTCCCAGCCGAAGCAACTCCAGTTCCTCCAGGGAATAGGTGCCCGCGAAGGAAAAGCCGTGACCGTTGTCGTCCACCGAAATTTCGAGGCCCCGGTCGGTCCTCTCCATCGCGACTGCGACGCGCGTCGCTCCCGCGTGCTTGCGGACATTGTGCAGGCTCTCGCGCAGCATTTGCAGCACTTCGAGGGACATCTCCTGGGGGAGGCCGACCGGAGAGTCTGCGCCCAGGAACGTTACCGGAATGCCGCTCTCTTTCTGGAAACTCTCCACGGCGCGCCTGGCGGTCGCCACCAGGTTGGCGCCATCCACGTCCACCGGCCGCATGCTGTGCAGAAAGGCGCGCAGATCGCGAACTTGCGTCTGCGCCAGCGTCTGCAACTGCCGCAGGTCTTCCATGCCCGCTTCCGAGTCACGATCGAAGAGCTTACGGAGAATCTCCAGCCGCATTTGCAGGCTGATGAAGCTCTGGAGCGGTCCGTCATGAAAGTCGGAGGCGATGCGCTGCCGTTCCGTCTCGCCGGCTTTGGCGGCGGCCTTCTCCGCCTCGATCGCCTTTTGGTTGAGAGCCTCGTTCTGACGCTTCTGCCGCTGTTGCCGGATTCCGACGCCGCACGTCAGCGCGCCCGCCACCAGGATCGTAGGCTGCAGGCCGCGAATGGGCCCGTAGGGAAGCAGCAGGCAAAACGCTGCGCACGCCCCCGTGACCACCACCAGCTCCACCGAAGTGAAAAACAGGAGAGTTTCGGTCATCAGACACAGGAAGAGCAGCGCAACCACCCATAGCAGCCGCTCCGCGCCGAGGGCGGCGATGGCCAGGAAGAAAATGGTATCGGCCAGCATCACAACCAGGCCGGACATGCCGCGCGGGACCTTCATCCGCACCGCCACCAACAGCGCGTAGGCCAGGAAGCAGCCAATCAGCCCCTGAAACAGCAATCCTGACGGCGCGGGGTAGAAATAGCTGAGCAGGAGGGCGCATGACGCCAGCACTACGCGCGTCCAGGCGAGATAAGAAAACCAAGCGACGTTCTGGAAAAACGGCACGAATTACTTCCGGTAGAGGTAAAGCGCGTGACTGCGGCCCTCGCCGTCGTCGGCGATATTCTCAACTTTTTCCGGAGTCCAATTCTTGAACTCGAAGTCGTGGGCAACCACCCGGGCGCCTTTCTTGAGCTGCTTGTCGAGCAGCGGCTGGACCTTGTTGTCGATCGAGGCGGGCAACAGGTACACGGTGACCAGATCGGCGGAACTGTAGTTCTGCTTTAGGAGATCTCCATTGACGATGCGCGCGGTCTTTTCGAGACCGAGCTTCCGAATCCTCTCCATGCTGCGCTTGAACAGATCCTTATCGAGTTCCACCCCGACCGCTTCGGCGTGGAATTTCTGTGCCGCCATGATGACGATGCGGCCGTCGCCGGAGCCGAGGTCGAACACTTTTTCTCCAGCGCGGAGCCCGCCGAGCTGAAGCATTTTTTCGACGATGGTTTCCGGAGTCGGGTAATAAGGAGCCAGCTTGTCCGCATCCTGCGCGCTGAGGGCGGAGCCGGCGAGCACAAGAACAGCGAACCTTGCCAGTGTCAGATGCTCCATACTCAGATCGTACCAGCGGTGCGACTGCCGGATCTTCTGTATGGAATTATACAACAAATTACTTTACCGCCGGCACCCAATGACTTAGACCCAGACCTTCTCGCAGGGCTCGCCCTTGTGGCACAGTTCGCAGTGGGCGGCATCGGTGTAATAGCTGGCGTCGAGTTTGGCCAGGTAATAGAGGGGCAGGGGGCCGAAATCGAATGTATCGGGAGTGGGCTGGTAGATCACAGCCGCGAGGGCTACAACGGTGGCGCCCGAGCCTTCCAGCATGGCGCGCATCTGGCTCAGCTTGGTGCCGGTACGAAGAATGTCGTCCACGAGCACCACTTGTTCGCCCGGCGCGGGCTCCACATATTGCCGGAAACGGAGGCCTTTGCTGTCGCCCTGGACCTCGGCCCAATAGACCTGCTTGGCGCGCAGGGCTTCGCACACGCCGAAAGCCACGGGTAGGCCGCCGGTGGCGGGCACCACGATGGACAACTCGGGAATGATGGCGCGAATCTCGGTATTGGCGCGCAACAGCCGGCTGAGTCCCACCGCGAGAAGCCTCTGATGCTGGTAGTGCCGCAAGGCAAGCGGCACCTGCAGGTACTCGTTGGAGTGCAATCCGGAAGGATATTCGAAGTGACCTTCCCGGAGGGCGCCGGTCTCGCGCATCAGCGCGACGACTTCCTCTTGCGTGGGAATCATGTGCATAGGTGGTAGGTGTGCTCTCCTAATTGGCGCCGCGGCCAGTCAGCACGCGGGGTATGGTTCGCAGCAGAATCTTCCAGTCGAGCGCGAGCGACCAATTATCAATGTACTGCATGTCCAGTTTCATCCATGTCTCGAAATCGACGGTGTCCCGGCCGGAGACGGCCCACAGGCAGGTCAGTCCCGGGCGCATCCGCAAGCGGCGGCGCTGCCAGCCCTGGTACCGGTCAACCTCGCTCGGGATGGCGGGGCGCGGGCCGACGAGCGACATGTCTCCGCGCAGGACATTCCAGAGCTGGGGCCACTCGTCGATGGAAAACTTTCGCAGGTACCGTCCGAGAGGCGTGGTTCGCGGATCGTCGGCGATCTTGAAAACGACTCCATCGCGCTGATTCAGGTGCGCCAGGGCGGGCTTCAGGTCCTCGGCGTTCTGGCACATCGAACGGAACTTATAGAAGAGGAACCGCCGCCCGTTCAGGCCGCAGCGGACCTGGCGGAAAATTGCGGGTCCGGGTGAACTGGCGCGGATCAGCACTGCCATCGCCGCCATTAGAGGCGAAAGGACGAGCAGTCCTGCCGCCGCAATCAGGATGTCGGTGGCGCGTTTCAGCAGAAGGCGCACTTCGTCGCAGGGCGCGGCGGAAAACGTCAGCAGCGGTGTGAGCCCGAAACGGTCGAGCGAAACGGTGCTGTTGACGTGGGGAAAAAAGTCCACCGCGACGCGTGTGCGCACCCCTTCCTCGTCGCACAGCAGGAAAATCTCTTCGAGGTTGGCCAGGCTCTCGCTCTTGACAGCGAAGATCACCTCGTCCACGACGTGCTCCCGGAGGAGGGCGGGGAGATCGGAGATGGGACGAACCGGGTAGGGGACCGAGAGCTCGATCTGTTCCGTTCCGTTCTGCTGTTCGCTCAGGAAGCCGAGCAGCCGTACCCCGTAATCAATCGATTCTTCGAGGGCACGCGCCAGCCGGATGGCACGTTCGCCGGTGCCCGCAACCATCACGTAGTGAGGCGCGGCAAATTCCCGCCGGATGATGCCGACGAGGCGGCCCGCCGTCAGCCGGAACAGCAGCAGCAGTATCCAGGTGTAGACAGCGAACAGGACCATGAAGAAGCGGCTCAGATCGAGCCGCAGAACATACTCGAAAACGATCAGGCACAATGCGCCATAGGCGCACTGCCGCGCCGAATCCCGGAGAATGATGCGCGGGTGGCCGGAATCCAGCTTTTCATAGACTTCCAGCCACAAGCCGATGACGACCCAGGCGACCAGCGCAATCCCGAGCACCAGCGCCTTCTTATCGACGGTGAGGAAAAACTCGTGTTCGAACTTTAGAAATAGGCGTGTTTGATAAGCCGCCTCAAACCCGGCGGCGATCAGGATGATGTCCGATAGCCCGAACAAAACACGAGCTTTACGCTTGCGGCTGAACATCCGAAGCTCACTATAGCATGTGGGCTGGTGCCAAGTCTGTCGTATGCCGCCCTGGGACGGGTCCTCAAGTTTTTCAAGCCTTCGTCCGATAGAGCCTGCATGAAGAGTCGAGCCGCGAACGCGTTAGTCTGGGCTTTCCTGGTGGTTTGGCCTGCATTCGGACAATCCACTGGTCCGGTGGCCTCCCCAACCTCGCTGATGTTTACCTACCAGGTGAACAGCACGACCTATCCAGCGGCGGGCAAGGTTACGGTTACGCTGCCCGCGGCAGCCGCCCTGTTGCCACTTTCGGTTACCGTCGCTTCCGCCCCGCAGGGCTGGCTGACGGTTACACCGGATGCGGGCAAGTCTCCTCTCGCGTTGACGGTGACGGTAAACCCGACCACGCTTTCGCCGGGAAGCTACAGCGGAACAATTACAGTCAATACCCTGCCGCCCGGCAGCAATCCAGCCGTGATCCCCGTCACGCTCATGATTTCCAATCCACCCGCCACGCTGACGGTAACCTCTCCCTCGACGAATTATGCGCCGGGTTCCGGTGCGGGGCTGCCGAGCCTGACGTTCAGCTATACCACCGGAGCTCTCGCCACCATTCCGGCGGCGTCGCAACTCGATGTGGCTTCGACGGGCGACATCATTCCGTTCAACGTGAACGCGTCGAGCGGAACGGGCAAGGCCTCCGGCACCAGCAGTTCCGGGTGGGTCAGGGTGAATCAAACGGGTCAGCTTCCCAACGTGAGCACCAGCGGCGTGGCACTCTCCGGCTCGTTTGTTCCAATCAATGTGGCGCTGGACCTGTCTATGCTGGCCTCGCTCGACCCGGGCAGCTACGCCGGGCTGATTACGATTGCGGCGACCAGTGTGACAAGCACGGCAACGGTGGCCGTGAACCTGGTGGTCTCGGCGGGACCGCCGATTCTGAGGACCGCCAATCCCATTTTTCCGTCGAGCGTGATCGCCGGTCCCGCCATCGATCCGGTGATCACCATCTATGGCGACAACTTCTTCAGCACTTCCGTTGTAGCCCTCCAACTGGGCTCCACCCCGTCCATCAGCTTGCCATCCAAGCTCCTGAGCCGTAAAGTACTACAGGCCACCGTCAACAAAGCTTACCTGGCAGCGCCGACCGGGGCGACGTATCCGATCGCTTGGGTGCTCTCGGTAACCAACCCGGCGCCCCCCAATAATCCGGCGCAGTCGCCGGCAACCACCAGCTTCCTGGTGACCGATCCCGCTCTGCCGGGCATCACCTCGGTGGTTAACGCCGCCAGCTACGCATCGACAGGTGTGCACAGCGGAACCGGGGCGAATCCCGTGGCCACGGGCACGACGTCGGTATCGCCACGGGAGATCGTCTCGATTTTCGGGCAGAACCTGGGGCCTGTCATCGTGGCTCAGACAGCGGCCACGGGAACCCCCGCCGCCTACCCGACCACCGCCGACGGAATCCAGGTGGCGTTTCAGTACGGCTCCCCACCCACGACCGTGCTGGCGCCGATCATCATGACATCGAGCAACCAGATCAACTGCATCGTGCCGGTCGAGGTGGCCAGCGTCATCGGGACGGCGGCGGATACCGCCACGATCCAGGTATTTAACGGAACAGCCAGCACCTCCACGTTTGACGTGACGGTGGTGGCGGCGGATCCGGGCGCCTTCACCTTCGGTGGCCTCGGACAGGGTCAGGCAGCGGTCCTCAATTACGACAGCGTTACCGGCTCCTACACCCTGAATTCATCGAAGAATGCGGCCGTGAAAGGGTCCACCATCTCGATCTATGCCAACGGGCTAGGGGATCTTTCCGCGGCGCTGATCAACGGCGAGGTCGCCAGTGCGGCGGTCACGCTCGCGGACAACACGTGCCGGGTCGATATCGACGGCCAGCCGGCGGTGGTGAGTTATGCCGGCACCTCGCCTGGTGCGGTCGCCGGTTTGGTTCAGGTGAACGCGATCATTCCACCGACCGTGCGGAGCGGCGCGGCGATTCCCATCACGATATCGATCGGCAGCGCGGTCGCCGCGCGGCGGAGCCAGCCGGGTGTCACTGTGGCGGTCAAATAGCCGGCGGCGCTACTTCTGGCGCGCCGCCATCTTCCGTTCGAGTGCACGCATGAGCCTGTCCTGCACATCTTCCGGAACCGGGTATGGCTCCATGCCCTTGTAGATCTGAATGGTTTTCCTGGTGGTGTCCGCGATCACCCAGCAGTTCGGACATTCGGTGATATGCTTCTCGAGCTTCGATCGTACTTCCGCATCCAAAGACTCATCGAGGTAGTCGCTGAGCTCTTTCAGGAAGTCTTTACAGGTAAGCAAAGGCGTCATCTCCCTTGCGCTTGAAGAAGCGTGTCAGTTTTTCGCGCAGTTGCAGCCGGGCCCGCAGGAGCCGGCTCTTTACCGCCGGGATGGAAAGGCCCAGGGCCTCCGCGGTTTCCTCCGTCGAGAGTTCGTCGATATCCCGCAGCATGAACACCGACCGGTAAGGCGGATCCAGGCTTTGAATAGCGGAATCCAGAATGCCTCCCAACTCTTCGCGTGAAAACTGCTCTTCCGGATCCTCGTCCCAGGCCGCGATCTCCCGGACCACGGTGTCCTCGCCCGTATCGATCTGCTCGTCCAGCGAGACCGACCGGTCGGACTTGCGCCGGCGCAGTTTCATCAACGCCTGGTTGACGGCGATGCGAACGATCCAGGTGTAGAATTTGGAATCGCCTTTGAACTGATCGAGGTGTTCGTAGGCCTTCATAAAGGTTTCCTGTAGAACATCCTCGGCGTCTTCCCGGTTTTGTGTGACGTGCTGGGCCAACCGGAAGATCTTGCCTTCGTAGCGCCTGACCAGTTCGGCGAACGCGGCGGTATCGCCCTCGCGGGCTTGGGAAACCAATACGCTTTCGTCCACTCCTGGCTGGCTGGAAACTGTCATCGTGAGTCCTACCATCATATCGCAGGGGAGGCGCGGCCTATCCATTGCCGCATATTCGTGAAATGGCACGGATTGCGCGTTTTCGGACAGTGCAATTTCCTGTGTTACGCTGAAATTTCCCTATGAGTGACATCCAAATTACCCTGCCCGACGGCAGTATTCAGGCAGTCGCCGCAGGGACTCCTCCCGTCGAAATCGCGAAGAAAATCAGTCCCCGCCTCGCCGACGCCGCCGTGGTCGCCCGGGTAAACGGAGAGCTCTACGACCTGACCCGGCCTCTCGATTCCGACGCCACCCTCCAGATCCTCACCTCGAAAGACCCCGAGGCCCTCGAGGTGTACCGCCACTCCACCGCACATCTGCTCGCGGCAGCGGTTCTCGAGCTGTACCCGGAGACCAAGCTCGGCATCGGGCCTCCTATCGAGAACGGCTTCTATTACGATTTCGACCGGCCCACGCCATTTACGCCGGATGATCTCGAAAAGATCGAGAAGAAAATGTGGGAGATCCAGTCCCGCAACCTGCCGTACGAGCGTGTCTACACCGCGAAGCAGGACGGACTGCGGAAATACGGCGATGCCTGGATGAAATGTGAGCTGATCGCGGAGCGTGCCGGCGACGTGTTCAGCGAGTACACGCTGGGGCCGCACTTCATCGACTTCTGCCGCGGCCCGCACCTCCCCAGCACTTCCAAAATAAAGGCCTTTAAGCTGTTGTCCATCGCCGGCGCCTACTGGAAGGGCGACGAGCACAACAAGCAGCTTCAGCGCATCTACGGCACCGCCTTCTTCTCCCCCAAGGACCTGGACGCCTATCTCAAGCAGGTAGAGGAGGCCAAGAAGCGCGACCACCGCAAGCTCGGCAAGGAACTCGACCTGTTCAGCATCCAGGAGCTTGCCGGTCCCGGCCTCATTTTCTTTCACCCAAAAGGCGGGATGATCCGCAAATTGCTCGAAGACTGGATGCGCGATCAATATCTGAAGCGCGGCTACTCGCTCGTCTACACGCCGCACGTCGCCCGCTACGATTTGTGGAAGACCTCGGGGCACGCCAACTTTTATTCGTCGAACATGTTCTCGCGGATGGAACTGGACGATGCCGAGTACCAGCTCAAGCCGATGAACTGCCCGTTCCACATCCTGATTTACGCGGACCGGCAGCGCAGTTATCGCGACCTGCCGGTGCGGCTCGGCGAACTCGGCACCGTTTATCGCTACGAGCGCTCCGGCGTGCTGAACGGCCTGTTTCGGGTGCGCGGCTTTACCCAGGACGACGCTCACATTTTCTGTACTGCCGGGCAGGTCGAGAACGAAATCGTCGATTGCCTGCAATTCGCGGTGGACACCCTGGCGGCGTTCGGCTTCGAAAAATACGACGCGGAACTGTCCACCTGGGATAAGGGCGCCAGCGGGAAATACGACGGCACTCCCGAGCAGTGGGAACTGGCCGAAAACGCGCTGCGCCGGGCCACCGAGCGGCTGCAAATCAAGGCCACCCTGATCCCGGACGAGGCGGCTTTCTACGGCCCGAAGATCGACATCAAACTGGTGGACGCCATCGGCCGGCGCTGGCAGCTTTCCACGGTGCAGTTCGATTTCACCCTGCCCCGCCGGTTCGGTCTCGAATACATCGGCGAGGATGGCCAGAAGCACCAGCCGGTGATGGTGCACCGCGCTTTATACGGGTCGATCGAGCGCTTTTTCGGCATTCTGATCGAGCACTACGCGGGTGCGTTTCCGGTCTGGCTGGCGCCGTTGCAGGCCATCGTGCTGCCCATCACGGACCGGCAGATCGAATTTGCGCGCTCGGTTCAGCGCGAACTGGACGCCGCCGGAATCCGCGCTTCGGTGGACGAGCGCAATGAAAAGGTGAATCTCAAAATCCGCGAAGCGCAGCTCCAGAAAATTCCCTATATGCTGGTGGTGGGGGATCGCGAGCAGGAGAACGGCCAGGTGGCCGTGCGGAACCGCAGGCACGGCGATGCCGGAGCCATGGACCTGCCGGCCTTCATCGCCAAGGTGAAGTCGGAAATCGATTCGAAAGTTGTATTGGAATAGGACTGAAGCGTGTTTCCGTCGAGCCATGTACGCAACCTCTGAAGGGACTTCGCGATACGTCGACAAGCGGCCGGCCTTCCGTGACAATGGCTTCTACCGGACCATTTTCGGACTGCAGGTTTCGACGCTGGGGATCGGCACCTACCTGGGCGGTCTGGACGACGCTTCGGACCAAGCCTACATCGAGTCGCTGATCGCGGCGGGCGAAGGCGGCATCAACTTCTTCGATTCGGCCATCAATTACCGCCATCAGCGGTCGGAGCGGTGTGTCGGGGCGGCGCTGAGCGCGTTGCAGCGTGACGAAATCGTGGTCTGCACCAAGGCCGGATTTCTCACGCCCGGGGCCGTTCCGGATGCCTTCGAGCCGGGAGAGCTCGCCGGCGGTATGCATTGCATGGCTCCGCGCTTCCTCGCGGACCAGGCGCAGCGCAGCCGTGACAATCTCGGAGTCGAGACGATCGACGTCTTCTACCTGCACAATCCCGAAACGCAGCTCGGGTTCCGCACCCACGACGACTTTTACGATCGGATCCGGCGCGCATTCGCACACCTGGAGCTTATGGTGGATGAACGCATCATCCGCTGGTACGGCGCCGCCACCTGGGACGGTTTCCGCCAGAAGGGCGCCCTCAACCTGGAGCGCCTGGCTCAGATCGCTATCGAAGAGGGCGGCATGGCGCACCACTTCCGCTTCGTTCAGCTACCGTTTAACCTGGGCATGGTGGAGGCGTTTGTGGACCGCCCGGAAAGCGTGCTCGAAACGGCCGGCAAGCTGGGGATGGCCGTAGTCGCTTCGGGAACGTTGTTGCAGGCCCGTATTCTGGAACAGGTGCCGGAGGGCCTTCGCGAACTGATGCCGGATCTCGGGAGCGACGCGCAGAGGGCCATACAGTTCACCCGTTCGACACCCGGGATCGCGGTAGCCCTGGTGGGAATGGGGCGCCGCGAGCACGTCCAGGAGAACCTCGGGATCGCCCGGGTCCGTCCGTGTTCGCGGGAGCAGTACCAGCGTCTGTACCGGTGATGACAGCCCTTGAATTCGGCGGGCTCGATTCGCTCGATGCCGCCATTGAGACCCTTCCCAACACTCCCGCGGTGTTTGTGTTGTGGCCGCGTGAGGGCGATCCGTACCTGTCCAAAACAGGCCTTCTCCGCCGCCGCCTGCTGCGTCTGCTCAAGGAGCGCGAGAAGCCTTCCCGGCTGTTGAACCTGCGCGGCGCCGTGCAGCGCATCGAGTACCGGCTGACCGGGTCTTCCTTCGAATCGTCCATCGTGCTTTACGAGCAGGCGCGCCGCATCTTCCCCGAGGGATATCTGCAGCTGCTGAAGCTGCGCATGCCGCCCTATGTGCGAATCCTGCTCGCCAACCGCTTTCCGCGCAGCCGGATCACCACGCATCTTACGCGCGGAGCCGGGCTGAACTTCGGGCCCTTCCGTTCCCGCGCGTCGGCCGAACGGTTCGAGTCGCAGTTTCTCGAGCTGTTTCAGATGCGCCGGTGTCAGGAGGATCTCGACCCCTCACCCGCACATCCGGGCTGTATTTACGGCGAAATGGGAATGTGCCTGCGACCCTGCCAGGGAGTTGTAGGAGAAGCCGAATACGGCAACGAGGTCCAGCGTGTGGTGGATTTTCTGGGCACCGGAGGCGATTCGCTGGTGCGCGCCATCACGCATTCGCGCGACCGATTGAGCGAGGAGATGTTGTTCGAAGATGCGGCCCGCCAGCACCGGCGGCTCGAGAAGGTGCGCGAAGTGCTGAAACTTCGCGACGAGCTTGCCTGCGACGTGGACAACCTGAACGGAGTCGCCATCACCCGCTCGCTCGCGCCCCAGGCCGTCGAGTTGTGGTTCGTGCGCGAGGGCGACTGGCAGGCGCCGGTCCGCTTTAGCTTCGAAGTCCACGAAGGCGCTCCGGTTTCGCTCGATCGCACGCTGCGGGAAACCTTCGCCTCGGTTCCGGCCCGGAAGCTGGCGGTCCGCGAGCGCCAGGAGTACCTCGCCCTGCTCGCCCGCTGGTACTACTCGAGCTGGCGCGAGGGAGAATGGCTGGCTTTTCCGGGTTACCAGGAGATTCCATACCGGAAACTGGTGAACGCGGTTTCCCGCGTGGCGCACACGGGATAGCGGCGCCGCCAAGGCTTCACGCGGAACAGGCGCACGGTATAATCGTGGCATATGAAACGTCGGCTCGTGTTTGCGGCCCTGGGCGTGCTGGGCATGGCAGCCTGGGCCCTCGCGCAAAAGCCCGTGGAGCAGCCCAAACCGCTTCCCGCCGAGCAGGAAGGCGAGGAAACGACGCGCATTCAGGTCGATGTCACCCGCGTGAACCTGCTTTTTACGGTGACCGACAAGAAAGGCCACTTCGTCGTCGACCTGAACAAGAACGACTTCGAAATCATTGAAGCCAAGAAGCCGCAGGAGATCCTGGAATTTACGGCGGAGACTGATCTGCCGCTGCGTCTGGGAGTCCTGGTGGACACCAGCAACAGCATCCGCGACCGGTTCAGGTTCGAGCAAGAAGCGGCCAGCGAATTCTTGCGCAGCATCATCAAGAGTAATCACGATAAGGCAATGGTGGTCAGCTTCGATACGGACCACTCGGTGGTGGCCGACCTCACCGACAATCCGGACGTGCTCGACAAGGCCATTCGCGATCTGCGCCCCGGCGGCGGAACGTCGCTTTACGATGCGATCTATTTTTCCTGCCGCGACAAGCTCCAGCAGGACGTTCCGAAGCACAAGTACCGCCGGGCGATCATTCTGGTGAGCGACGGCGACGACAACCAGAGCCATTACACCCGCGACCAGGCGCTCGAGATGGCGCAGCGCGCCGAAGTGGTGATCTATGCCATTTCGACCAATATCAGCCGGATCGAGTCGGATGGCGACAAGGTGCTGCGCTACCTCACCGGGGAAACCGGCGGCCGCGCGTTCTTCCCGTTCAAGGTGGAACAGCTCGAACGCTCGTTCGTGGACATTGCCGACGAACTGCGCAATCAGTACAACATTTCCTACCGGCCGCAGCCCTTGGTTGCCGACGGCCAGTTTCATCCGCTGATCCTGCGGGTCAGGGGCCGCAAGGACCTAATCGTCCACGCGCGCAAGGGCTACTACGCGCCGCGCCTGTAGACCGGATGATCCGCATTCGACGCGCGGCGGCGGAGGATCTTCCGGAAGTGGCCGGCATACAGGCCGCATGTCCCGAGGCCGCACACTGGGATCCCGTGGACTACCTGGCCGGCGACCTTCGCGTCGCCATGATCGATGGACGTGTGGCCGGCTTCCTTGCGGGCCGCGAAATCGCCGGAACCGAGTATGAGATTCTCAACCTGGCGGTAGCTCCGGGAGCGCGCCGGAAGGGCGTCGCCAAATCGCTCATGGATGCGCTTTTCGCCGGTTTCAAGGGTACTATCTTACTTGAAGTCCGCCAGTCCAACGCTGCTGCCTTGGCGTTCTACAAAGCCGTTGGTTTTCAGCAGCTTACCTGCCGCAAGTCGTACTACTCAAACCCCTCCGAACCAGCTATTGTCATGAAGTTTCATTCATGTTAAGGTGGCGATTAGACGGTCATTCCGTCTGGCACAATACGAGAAGAGATTACCCACCGAGCCTTAGATTCCGACCGACTCGGCGTGGCAACCTCATTGGGAGGAATTGCCCCATATGGAACGGAACGCACAGGAAGAGTTGAAGGCGCATTTGATGGCCACCAACGAGGAGTTTCAGAGGCTGTCCAGCCAGCATTCGGAATACGCGAAGCAACTGGACGACCTGGAAAAGCAGCACCATCTGACCGATCAGGAACAGTTGGAGGAGGTGCGTTTGAAGAAACTGAAGCTTCGGTTGAAAGATCAGATGGAAGCGATCCTGAGCCAATTCCGGTCTCAGCAGGTCGCTTGAACGTCAGGTGCGCGTAGTGGTTTTGACCCGGTCGGCCCCCTGGGGCTGGCCGGGTTTTTGTTTTTGAGGCCCGTATGGAAGACGAACCCTTGCGGATTCCGCTGACCGACGTCTTCGATCTCCACTCCGTCCCTCCCCGCGATGTTCCCGCCGTTGTAGAAGAATATCTCTCCGAAGCCCGGCGCCTCGGCTTCAAAGCCATCCGAATCATTCACGGGCGTGGAATTGGCGTTCAACGAGAGATCGTACGTTCCGTGCTCGCCCGCGCCGACTTTGTGCTTGATTTCCACGATGCCCCTCCGGAAGCGGGAGGATGGGGCGCCACGGTAGCCACTCTGCTCTGACTTTCTTTTCCAAATCAGCCGCAAAGTATTGCATTTTCACGAGCTAAACCAAATAATGATTGGGATCGGCGGTACAAGATCCAGGTTTCGTGGGAGAGGGCATGAACACGCGATTGCGCAGTTTCCTGCAGTTGATCGTCGCCGGTGTGGCATTCAGCGGAGTTGCTGCCGCTCAAACACCGTTAATCACGGGCCCGCTGACCTCGTCCCTCAGCAATCAGTTCAGCCCAACCAAGCCAAACGCGGTCACCGCGGGTGCCCAGTTGCCTTCGGGATTCGCCCTCTATATACCCGGAAACTTCAATCCAAACCAGTTCGACAGTGTGCACTGGGTGAACACCCAGACGGGATTCGACACCTTCCTTTTCGAGGGCAACATCCGTAGTTTCAGCAACAGCCTGATCGTGGTGAACGTTCCAGGAAACATTCCCGGGTTTTTCGGAAATCCGGTGAGCGGGCCGCAGCAGGTCAATATCACTGTCCGGGAATTCATCCCGAGCTCGGAATCGAGCGTCGAATCAAACGCTGCTGCATTCTTCATCAATCCCCCACCAGTGGGTCTGGCTGTTACGCAAAGCATCACGGCCGGTCAGAGTTTCAGTGCGCCGATCGTGTCGGGTGGTACCCCGCCCTACGCCGCTTCGCTGACGTCCGGATCGTCGCCGCCCGGTCTGGTGTTCTCATCGAGCGGGACAATCGGCGGGGTGCCAACTACGCCCGGATTATATAGCTTTGTGGCCGGGATCACGGATACGTGGGGCGTGCCGGCTTCTTCCTCGGACCTGATACAGGTCGTTGGCCAACCGACCATCTCGCAAATCAATCCTTCGATCGCAGTCGCCGGCAGCGCGGCGGTTCAGATTACCATCACCGGAACCAATTTTGTGGCGCCCGTCACCGCCGGGGGCCCGTCGGGTCAAGTCATTTTCCCGGGAACCACCGCCAGGTGGACCGTGGGGACCAGCCGGACGCCGCTGGCGACCCAGGTCCTCAGTTCGACCCAGATGACCGCCACCGTACCGGCTTCGCTGCTGACGACGGCGCTGACCGCGTTGATCGATGTTGTCCAGCCGAGTGGAGCCGGCTCCAACTCGTTGCCGTTCACGGTGGTCGGCCAGTTGTCGATCACGACCGCCACGCTTCCGTCCGGTACCCAGGGTGTCGCTTACAGCAGCCCGGTCGCGACTTCGGGCGGCGCGTCCCCATTCACCTGGACGGCCCAGGGTCTGCCGCCCGGGTTGACCATCGGCACGACCAATGGAACCATCAGCGGCACTCCGACGCAATTCGGTAATTTCAGTGTCACCGCTTCGGTGGTTGACGCACTCGGACAGACAAGCAGCCGTACGATTCCCCTTACGATCAATCCGCCGCCTTTCTCGATCACCACCACAAGCCTGCCTCCTGCTGTCGTCACGGTCCCTTACTCGGTTACGGTGACCTCCACCGGTGGCGTGGCGCCGCTCGCCTGGAGCGCCCAAGGTTTGCCCACCGGCCTGAGCATCGTCCCGTCCACCGGTACGATTGCCGGCACGCCCACCGTTAATGGCAGCTTCACTGTGACGGTAACGGCGTCCGATTCCTTGAACCGGAGCGCGAGCCGGCAGTACTCGCTGGTGGTCTCCCTGCCGGTGCTGACGATCGCGACGACGGCTCTACCGCCCGGTACTATGGGCAGCCCCTACAGCACGACCCTGGCTGCTACGGGAGGCGTCCCGCCGCTCACATGGAGCGCCGCGGGACTGCCCGCCGGACTTACGATCGACTCATCGACCGGTGTCATCGCCGGAACCCCCACGACCAACGGCAACTTCACTGTGACGGTGAGGGTCGTGGATTCGGCGGATCAGAGTGCGAGCCAGCAGTACTCACTGGTGGTCGGGCTGCCGGTGCTGACGATCGCGACGACGGCTCTACCGCCCGGTACCCTGGGCACCCCCTACAGCGCGAACCTGGCTGGTGCGGGAGGCGTTCCGCCGTTCGCCTGGAGCGCCGCGGGACTGCCCGCCGGACTGACAATCAACTCATCGACCGGGGTCGTCGCCGGAACCCCGACGGCCAACGGCAACTTCACCGTGACGGTGACGCTCAGGGACTCGGCCGATCAGAGTGTGAACCGGCAATTTGGCTTGACCATCGGGCTGCCGGTTCTGAGCATCACCACCTCGTCCCTGCCTCCGGCGACTCAGGGAGTGGCCTATGCCGCGACGCTGGCGGGCAGCGGCGGCGTGCCGCCGTTTGTGTGGACCGCGCAGGGGCTCCCGAACGGGCTCACCGTTAACAGCGGAACCGGTTTGATTTCGGGTACGCCGATTCCCTTCGGTCCTTTTGACGTCACTGTCACCCTTTCCGACGCTGCAAATCAAAGCACCAGCCGGCAGTTCACCCTGACCGTGGCGCCGAGGCCCTTGACGATTGCAACCGCCAGTCTGGCTGCCGGCCAGCAAGGCACCGCATACGTGGGACTGGTGACTGCCGGCGGCGGCGTCTCCCCATTCACCTGGAGTGCCGCCCAACTGCCTCCCGGCCTGGTCATCAACAGCCTCACCGGCCAGATCACGGGTACGCCGACCGCCACCGGCACGTTTCCCGCGCGATTTACCGTGGTGGACGCCGCGCAGCAGACCGCATCGGCCACGATCCCGATCGTGATTGCCGCACCCGGTCCTCCGCCGCTTCAGATCACCGGTTCGGGAACGCTGTTGCCCGGCACGGTCGGTGTTCCCTACGCCACGGCGATCGCGATCAATGGCGGTGCGCCCGGCTATGTGGTCACCCTCGCCGGCGGCAGCCTGCCCCCCGGGCTGAACCTCATCCCCGAAGGGGCGATCAGCGGAATTCCAACCACCGCCGGGACCTTCCGGTTCACGCTCCGCGCTACGGACACCGCCAGCGCCACCGACACCAAGGACTATACCCTGGTCATTAATCCGGCCCCGTTGACGGTCACCGGCACGGTGCAGGATGTTCCGCGCGACTCCCCTGTCAGCGTGCGGTTCGGAGCCACGGGCGGGGTTCCGCCGTATACCTTCACGGCAACGGGAGCACTCCCCATAGGCACGACCTTCAGCAACGGTCTGCTTTCGGGGACTGCGACGACGTCGGGCGCATTCCAGTTCGCGGTCACCGTGACCGATTCGACCGGTGCGACCGCCAGCCGGAGTTTCACGATTAATGTCACGGGCCCGGGCCTCACCCTGACCGGGACGTTCCCCAACGGGCAGGTTGGCACTCCGTACCAGACCGGGTTCAGCGTCACCGGCGGAACTGCGCCGTATACGTTTTCGTTCACCGGGTTGCCGGCCGGATTGAGCGCCAACGGGTCGTCCATCAGCGGCACTCCCACTGCCGCCGGCACTTCGACCGTTACGGTTAAGGTGACCGACAACAGCGGCCTCACCACGAGCCAGACGTTTTCGGTGGTGATCGGGATTGGCCCGCTGCAGGTCACCACGACTTCGCTGCCTGCCGCCGTCAGCAATTCCGCTTACACCTTCACATTGCTGGCCTCGGGGGGCGTGCCGCCCTACACCTGGACCGTTTCCGGCCTGCCGTCGCCGCTCGCCGCGAGCGCCGCGGGCGTGATCAGCGGGACCGCGGGCGCGCCCGGCACATTCACCGTGAACGCGACCGTCACCGATTCCCGCGGCGCTACCACCACGCGGCCGTTAACCCTGACCATCGGCCAACCTGCGCTCACCATCGTGACGACTTCCGTACCTTCGGGCACGGTGGGCACGCCCGTCTCCGTGACATTCGCCGCCTCGGGCGGAACGCCGCCTTACACGTGGAGCGCGGCCGGACTGCCGGCCGGGCTGACGCTGTCTTCGGCGGGCGTGCTGTCGGGCATCCCCACCGGTAGCGGAACCACGTCATTTTCGGTTGCAATTACCGACAACGCAGGCGGCTCGGCGAACCGCCAGTTCTCTTTCACCGCGGCCCTGCCGGCGGCTCCCACATTGACACTCACCGGCTTGCCCGCCACCTCCACGCCTACCAGCCAGCCGAGGCTCACCGTCGGCATCGGCGGCGCATTCCCGGCGCCTGTGACCGTGGATCTGACGCTGACCTTTACCGCCGATACCGGTCCCGACGATCCCACGGTTCAGTTTGCCGGCGGCGGCCGGACGGCACGGGTTACGATTCCGGCCGGCAGCACCGCGGCATTGAACGATGTCGGTGTTCAGATCGGCACGGTCGCCGGAACCGCCACCATCACCGCGAGATTCTCGGCCTCCGGGCAGGACCTGACGCCCTCGCCGGCGCCCACCCGCACGATTCGCATCAACGCCGGACCGCCTGTGATTACCGCCGTCACGGCCACGCGCAGCGGTTCCACCTTTACCGTGAACATCACCGGCTATGCGGTCACCCGCTCGGTGACCACGGCCAACTTCACCTTCACGGCGGCCACCGGCACCACGCTGCAAACCACGCAGCTCAGCGTTCCGGTGGACGCCATTTTCGCGCCCTACTTCCAAAGCGCCGCCGGGGCCGCGCTGGGGAGCCAGTTTACGTTCAGCCAGCCCTTTACGCTAAACGGCACCGGCCAGGTGGCTTCGGTTTCCGTGACCCTGGTGAACGCGGCAGGTACGTCCAATTCGATGACGGCCACCGTGCCATAATCGCGCGCGCAACTCGCGGCGGCCCCAGAAAACGGGGCGCGCCGCGGGTGGCAGCCCCCGGTTTTTCAACTGTGATACTCTGAAATTTCCACGTGTGCCGTCGCGTGTCAGTGAAGCCCTTGTCTTGCGTACCTATCCGCTGAAGGAGGCCGACCTCGTTGTCAGCTTTCTCTCGCGCGATCAGGGCAAACTCCGGGGAGTGGCCAAGCGGGCGCGGCGTCCGAAGGGCGGTTTCGGTGCGGGTCTGGAGCGCCTGTCGCACGTGCGGCTGGGGTATTTTCAGCGGGAAAACCGGGAGCTGGTTAACCTCGATTCCTGCGAGTTGATTCATTCTCAATTCGCCTTGGTTTCGAATTACCGGGCCGGTGTCGCGTTGGATTACTTCGCGGAAGTATGCGAGCAGTTGCTGCCTTCCGCGGAGCCGAACGAGAGATTTTTCCGGCTGCTGCTGGCGATGCTCGATCATCTTCAGCCTGCCGGCGAGCAGGGTGTTTGGCGGGCCGTTCTGTATTTCTCACTGTGGGCGGTCCGGCTCTCGGGGTGGCTGCCCGAATTGCACGTTTGTCTCGGCTGTGGCAGCTTGCTGGACGATCCCGGGAACCCGGAACGCGCATTTTTCAGCCGTGGGCAGGCCGGCCTGATTTGTGGCCACTGCCGGCGCGGAGCGGGACTGGGCGCCAGCCAGGAGTTGAGCGTCGAATCTCGGGTGCTGGCGGCCGAGATGTTGCGCAAGCCGGTCGCGTTCTTTGCGGACCGGGAGTGGGGCCAGTCGACGGCGGCGGATTTGCGGCGCTTCCTGGTTCAGCAGATGGAATCGGGTGCCGAGCGGCGGCTGGTTACGGCGCATCTTCTCGAAGAAGGGGCGCCCGGATAGATGGATGCAATCTTTTCAAGAAATCATCTTCAAACTGAAACACTACTGGGCTGAACGAGGCTGCATCATTCAGGAACCGTATGACGTGGAGGTGGGCGCCGGCACCATGTGTCCGGAGACGTTTTTGCGCGTGCTCGGGCCGAAGCCTTACCGCGTCGCTTACGTCCAGCCGAGCCGCCGCCCCGCCGACGGCCGCTACGGCGACAATCCCAACCGCCTCTACAAGCACTCGCAGCTTCAGGTCATCCTCAAGCCTTCCCCCGACGACATCATCGAACAGTACCTGGGCAGCCTGGAGGCTATCGGCATCGATCTGCGGCAGCACGATATCAAGTTCGAAGAAGACAACTGGGAGGCACCGACCCTGGGCGCCTGGGGAATCGGCTGGCAGGTGATGCTGGACGGCCTGGAGATCACGCAGTTCACTTATTTCCAGCAGTGCGGCGGCATCGACCTGGAGGTGGTGCCGGCCGAAATCACCTACGGACTGGAACGGCTTACCGCGTTCCTGCAGGTGCGGGACAGCGTTTACGACATCGAATGGACGAAGGGCTTCACGTACGCCGATGTCCGCTTCAAGGACGAATTACAGTATTCGGTGTACAACTTCGAAATGGCCGAGATCGGCACGCTTTGGAAGCTGTTCGACCTGCACGAAGGGGAGGCGCTGCGCCTGATCCGCGCGTACGATCCGAAGTCGGCCGAAAAGTCGCGGTTCCCGCTGCTTCCCGCCTATGACCAGGTGCTGAAGTGCTCCAACATTTTCAACACACTGGATGCACGGGGCGCCATCAGCGTGACGGAGCGGGCAGGGGTCATCCAGCGCGTTCGCAAACTCGCGGTGGGCGTCGCCCAGGCATGGGCCGATCAGCAGCAGGATACGGCCGCGGCGGAGGTGGCGCAATGAGCCTGCCTTTCCTGCTCGAGATCGGCACCGAGGAAATTCCGGACTGGATGATTCCGAACGCCCTCGAGAACCTGCGCCTGCTTTTCGAGAAGCTGGAGATTCCGCACGAGTCGGTGGCGCTGGATGCCACGCCCCGTCGCCTGGTGCTGCGTGCCGAAGGCCTCCCGGAACGGCAGGCCGATAGCGAGGAACGAATCCAGGGTCCGGCGCGGTCGGCGCCGCCGCAAGCCGTCGCCGGTTTCGCGAAGAAGCAGGGCGTTCGCCCGGAAGATCTCACCGTCGAATCGACCGGCAAAGGCGAGTATTACGTGTTCGTGCGGAAGGTGGCGGGCCGCGCCATCCGGGATATCCTCGCCAGTGCGCTCCCCGGTGTCATCCTCAGCTTGAATTTCCCGAAGACGATGTATTGGACGGGCAAGAGCGGCCCCCGGTTCATCCGTCCCATCCGCTGGATCGTGGCTATGCTGGGCGACGGGATCGTCGGGTTCGAACTGGCCGGCGTCCGGTCGGGAGCGCTCACCTCCGGCCACCGCCGGCTGGGCGCGCGTGAAATCGCCGTCACTCCGGCCGACTACGAACAGCGGCTGCGCGATCACTACGTAATCCTCTCCGCGGAGGAGCGGCGCAACCGCATCTCCCGCGAGCTTGACGGCGTCCGGGTCAAAGCCGATCCCGCGCTGCTCGAGACGCTGGTTTATCTCACCGAATACCCGACGCCCATCGTGGGCAGCTTCGAAGCCCGGTTTCTCGAATTGCCCGAAGAGGTGCTGGTCACGGTGATGCGCCATCACCAGAAATACTTTTCGGTGGAGGACGAATCGGGCCGGCTGGCCGCTCAGTTCGTAGCCGTGATGAACATTCCGTCGGACCCCGAAGGCTTTGTCCGTCGCGGCAACGAGCGCGTTCTCCGGGCCCGCTTTACCGACGCCCGGTTCTTCTGGGAAACGGACCAGAAGAAGAAGCTCGCGGACCGCAAAGAGGACCTTGCGCACGTCACCTTTCAGGCGAAACTGGGCACGTATCTGGAAAAGGCGGAACGTATGGAGGCGCTGGCCGCGGAACTCGGCGGCAACGCCCACGCGGTGCGGGCGGCCGGTATCGCCAAGTGCGATCTCACTACCGAACTGGTCAAGGAATTCACGGAATTGCAGGGCGTTGTGGGCGGGCTCTACGCCCGCGCGCAGGGCGAACCGGAGCCCGTATGGCAGGCCATTTACGACCAGTACAAGCCCGCCGGCATCGAGGATTCGATTCCGCGCAACCGCACCGGGCAGATTGTGGCGCTGGCCGACAAGGTGGACACGCTCCGCGGCTGTTTCCGCGTCGGACTGGTGCCTTCCGGCTCCCGCGACCCGCTGGCGCTGCGGCGCGCCGCGCAAGGCGTCGTCAAGATCCTGGTGGAAGGCCGCCTGGAGATTCCGCTCGATAGCCTGATTGCCGGCGATGAGGAATTGAGAAAGTTCTTCGCGGACCGCGTCCGCTTCTACTTCAAGGAAGTCCGCGGCTTCGCTTACGACGAAGTGAATGCGGCGATGGCCGCGGGCTGGAGCAACCTGGTGGACCTGGAGGCCCGGCTGGTCCGCATCCAGAACCTCCGGCCGACGCCGGATTTCGAACCGCTCGCCGCCAGTTTCAAACGGATCCGCAATATTCTGGAACAGGCCAAATGGGACCGCGCCGCGGGACTCTCTTCGGTTGACGAAAGCCTGCTCGAGCCCGGTCCCGAAAAAGAACTCTACGAACAGGCCCGCCGCATTGCCGGTCAACCCGTCGAGCGCTCGATAGCGCGGCTGCGGCCGAAAGTGGATCTGTTCTTCGACAAGGTATTGGTGAACGCTCCGGACGCTCGCATCCGGGAGAACCGGTTGACGCTGCTCAACACGTTGCTCGCCGAGTTTTCGACGATCGCGGACTTTTCCGAAATAGTTACCCATTCATAGGAGACGAGAAGCGCATGAGTAAGTACGTTTATATGTTCGGCGGCGGCACGGCCGACGGCGACGGAACCATGAAAGATACGCTGGGCGGGAAGGGCTCCGGCCTGGCGGAAATGAGCCGCGCGGGCGTGCCGGTCCCCCCGGGATTCACGATTAGCACCGATGTCTGCAACATCTTCTTCGACAACGACAAGAAGGTGCCCGCGGAAGTCGATGACGAGATCTGGGTTGCCCTCGAGAAACTGGAAGGCCTGGCCGGAAAGAAACTCGGCGACGCCTCCGATCCCCTGCTGCTCAGCGTGCGTTCCGGCGCGAAGTTTTCGATGCCGGGCATGATGAACACCATCCTCAACCTCGGGTTGAACGACGAGACGGTGGAAGGCCTGGTGGCCAAGACCGGCAACCCGCGTTTTGCGTACGACTGCTACCGCCGCTTCATCCAGATGTTCGGCGAAGTGGCCCTCGGCATCGATATGGCGCTGTTTGACGAACCGTTCGATGCGCGCAAGCACAAAATCAAGGCGAAGCTCGATACGGACCTGTCCGCCGAAGATCTGAAGGCCATCATCGTCGATTTCAAAAAAATCGTGAAGAAGGCCATGAAGCGCGACTTTCCGCAGGATACCCGCGAGCAGTTGATCCTGGCGCGTAACGCCGTGTTCATGTCCTGGTGGGCGCCGAAGGCGTCTTACTACCGCAAGATGGAGAAGATCTCCGACCGGCTCGGCACCGCCTGCAACATTCAGACGATGGTGTTCGGAAACATGGGCGACACCTCCTGCACGGGCGTCGGCTTCACGCGCGACCCCGGTTCGGGCGAGAAGGTGTTCTACGGCGAGTTCCTGGTGAACGCCCAGGGCGAGGACGTGGTGTCCGGCATCCGCACGCCGCAGCCGATCAGCGAACTCGAAGACTGGAAACGCCGAGGTCTACAACCAGCTTCGCGACATCACGGCGAATCTCGAAAAGCACTACAAGGACATGCAGGATTTCGAGTTCACCGTGCAGGATGGCACCCTGTACATGCTCCAGACCCGCAACGGCAAGCGCACCGGGCCGGCGGCGGTGAAGGTCGCGGTGGACATGGTGGAAGAGAAGCTCATCGACGAGAAGACTGCGGTGGGCCGCGTGGCTCCCGGCCAGCTCGACCAGTTGCTGCACCCCGTATTCGACCCCGCCAGCCTGAAGAAACTCACCAAGCTCGCCACCGGCATCGATGCTTCGCCGGGCGCGGCGGTGGGCCGGCTCGCCTTCACGTCGGAAGACGCGGTGGAGATGTCCGCCAAGGGACCGGTCATTCTCATCCGCAAGGAAACCACTCCGGACGACATCCACGGGATGGATGCCTCCAAGGGCATTCTCACCGCGGTGGGCGGCAAGAGCTCGCACGCGGCCGTGGTGGCTCGCGGCATGGGCGTACCCTGCGTTGTCGGCTGCGGCGCAATCTCGATCAATGAGCGCGGCAAGCAGGCCGTGGTGAAGAGCGGCGGGAAGCAGATCACGATCAAGGAAGGCGACTGGGTTTCGCTCAACGGCACCAACGGCGACGTCTACCAGGGACAGGCGGAAACCAAGGAGCCGGATCCCAATTCGCCCACGTTCGCGAAATTCATGAAGATGGCGGACAAGTTCCGCGGCGATTTCGGCGTTCGCGCCAATGCGGACATTCCGCGCGACGCGAAGGCCGCCCGCGCATTCGGCGCCGAGGGCATCGGGCTCTGCCGCACCGAGCACATGTTCTTCGCCGAAGACCGGCTGCCGCACGTGCAGGCCATGATCCTGTCCGAGACCGAGAAGGATCGCCGCAAAGCGCTTGCCAAGCTCCTGCCCATGCAGCGCAAGGATTTCGCGGGGCTGTTTGAAGCCATGGACGGCTTCCCGGTAGTCATCCGCACGCTCGACCCGCCGCTGCACGAGTTCGTGCCCAAGCGCGAAGAGCTCATGGTGGACCTGGCCAAGCTGCCCCACGCCGACATCAAGACCAAGAAGGAGATGGTCGCGCGCTACAAGAACTTCGGCGCGGAAGTGAAGAACCTCAAGACGGTGATTCCGGACCTGCTGAAGCGCGTCGAGGCTCTTCACGAATTCAACCCGATGCTCGGCCACCGCGGCTGCCGTCTCGGCATCACCTATCCCGAGATTACCGAGATGCAGGCGCGCGCCATCTTCGAAGCCGTCGTGCAGGTGGCCAAGAAGGGCAAGAAGGTGATTCCCGAAGTGATGATTCCGCTGATCGGCTCGGTGCAGGAATTCGAGCACCAGCGCAATATCGTGAAGCGGGTCGCCGACGAAGTTCTCGAAAAGGCGAATCTGACCAAGCAGAAGTACCTCATCGGGACCATGATCGAGATCCCGCGCGCGGCGCTGCTCGCCGACCAGGTGGCCGCCGAGGCGGAGTTCTTCAGCTTCGGCACCAACGACCTGACCCAGACCACGATGGGTCTTTCCCGCGACGACTATACCAAGTTCTCGAAGGACTACGAGGACAAGAAAATCTTCAAAGCCGATCCGTTCGGCGTGCTCGACCAGGAAGGCGTCGGCATGTTGATCGAGTGGGCGGTGAAGAAGGGCCGCGGCAGCCGTTCGGACCTCGAAGTCGGCATCTGCGGCGAGCACGGCGGCGAGCCGAGCTCCGTCATGTTCTGCTACCGCGTGGGCATGGATTACGTTTCCTGCTCCCCGTATCGCGTGCCGATCGCCCGGCTCGCGGCGGCGCAGGCGGCCATTTCGGGCAACGACAAGTCCGAAGCCATGCGAACTGCGTAATCGTCAACCTTCCCCCGGTCCGGCTTCAGCGCCGGACCGGGGAACCCGACCGCCGTATCCGTCCGCTCCGTCCCACCGCATAGCCCGACCACGTTTCGTCGATGGCGCACGCCTTGTAAGCCGAAAGTCCGATCGCACTGCAGCATTCCACGATCCCTGGTGCCGTCAGGTCGCCGTGCGCGCCAGCGGCTCGCTTCGGCCAGACCACCCATAGGCGGGATCCGGCTTCCACGGCAGGCCTGACTGCCGGCAGTTGTCTCGAGAGGGCCGCTATGGACTTCGCAAACAGCAGGAGGATATCCGCCCCGCCGGCGGCTGCCTGGACCCGCGCACCGGCCGGCAGCCCCTCCAGCGCGAACCCCTCCGGTGCGTGCAGCAGCGCCACCACCGAATCCGCCCCGATACCCAGCTTGACCGCCGCCGCGTTTCGCTCCACGCGGGGAGCCTCGGGAATGCACGCGCCCCGCTTCAACGCTGCGGCCAGGGCTTGGCCGGCTTCCGGCAGCGTGGTGAAGGTGGCGTCCGGAAGCCAGTTGCGCACTCTTTGCGTCTTCTGGGGATCGCCCTCGAGGAAAACCAGCGGAATCGCGCGTGTGCCCTTCTGCTTGCGGAGTTCGGCGCCCAGGATGCGGCCGTAGGATGGCATCCGCGTGAGGTCGATCAGGATGGCGTCGGGAGGGTTCTCACGGATCCGCCCGATGCCGGATAGACCCACGTGCGCGTAGGGTTCGCTGTCGATGCCATCCCGCCGGAGCCGTTCCGCCAGGCGCGCGGCTTCGGCGGTCTGATAGTGGATGACCAGCACGCGCACAGAATTATCTTACGCGTAACGGCTTATGCCCCGCTGGAGGTGCCCGCCGGATTCAACCGGCTGCGGATCTGGTTCATCACGTCGGAGGCGAGAAACGGCTTGCGCAAAACCGGAAAATTGTGCTCCTCGCAGAGCGCTTCTTCCTCTGCCGGCAGGATCGTGCCCGTCATTACGATCACGAGCATTTCCGGAACGGCCTGGAGGAACTCCACGCCCAGTTCCACTCCATTGCCATCCGGCAGCATGTAATCGAGCAGGGCGGCATTGGGCTTGTGCTCTTTCACGAGTTTCTTGGCCTCGGTCGCGGACTCCGCCGTCAGCAGCGTCCAGCCGTCATTCGCCATTAACCGCTCGAGGAAATGAAGCAGGTCGCGATTGTCGTCCACCAGCAGCACGGTGGGATTGGCCGCGGCCGGCCGCGCCAGCGTGTCCACACTCCGCAGGGTCAGCTTTTCGGCGTCTTCCGAGGGCTCCACCAGCACGTGAGCGCCCGGGTTCACCTGGTTGGTGGCCACCAGCGTGGCCAGCGGCTGCGTCAGATGGCGGTGGATTGTGCGGTTCAGTTCGCGCGCGCCGTACTCGGCGCTGGTCCCCCGTTCGAGCAGGAACTTGCGCGCCTCCGGCGGCACTTCCAGTACGAACGAGCGGTTCCCGAGGCGCGTGTTGACGTGATTCTGAAGGTCCGCAATCTGCCTGTCCAGAATGGCCGACAGCGATTCGGGCGTCAGCGGCTGATAGGTGATAATGCAGTCGATCCGGTTCACGAATTCCGGAGAGAACCGCTTCCGCACGGCCACCAGGGCGATGTTCTGTAGCTTCCCGATCAGGTCGTTGCGATGGCCGCCCTTCACGGCCTGGAAGCCGAAATCGGGGTTGATTTCGCGCATCATTTCGCGCGCACCCAGATTGCTGGTCAGAAACACCATGCTTCTTTCAAAGTTCACCGTGGAATTGTCGCCAAGGCGGAGAAGACCTTTGTCGAGAACGCCCAGCAGCAGGCGCGTCATGGACGGCGCGGCCTTCTCGATTTCGTCGAAGAGCACCAGCGACAGGCTGCTCCTTTCGCTGGTTACCGCGTTCAGTTTCTGCTGCGTGAGCATCGGCTGGGTTTCACGGTGACCCAGGTAGCCCGGTGGGGCGCCGATGAGTTTGGCCACCTCGTGCTCCATCTGGAACTCGCCGCAATCCACCTTCAGCAAGTTTTTTTCGCTGCCGTGGAGGACTTCGGCCAGCGCTTCCACCGTCTTCGTCTTGCCGGTCCCGGTGGGGCCCAGGAGAAGAAACACGCCGACCGGCCGTCCCTCGGGGGCGAGTCCGGCCTGGAACATCTGAACGTAAGGAACGATAACCCGGGTCGCGGCGGGCTGCCCCACCACCTTCTGGGAGAGGACGGCGGTCAGATCCTCTGTCAGGTCTGTGACCGGTTTTTTCTGCCTGTTTTGCGAACCGCGCGGCTTTTCCTGGCTGCTCTCCGCTTTAATGGGAGTTGCGGAGGCGCCTCTGGCTCTGGTGCGCCGTCGTTCTTCTGGGCGATTCGGTTCTTTCATAAACCCCTATCCGGTGAGGCACGCGGCCGGGCAGTACGGTACAGGCTGGTACGACGGTTCGCCTCGTACACTTGCTTGTATCATGTAGACGCGCGAACATTGTGTGAAATTCCATACCGAACGGCAGGAAAAGGGCAGGATTGGCCAACGAAGACTACCGATGCCGGAAAGTGATCCGGCCCTTGGTCAGATCGTAAGGGGAGAGTTCCAGGGTGACTTTGTCGCCCGCCAGCACGCGAATGCGATTGCGGCGAAGGCGTCCAGCCAGATGGGCAAGCACGACGCGCTCATGTTCGAGCTGAACACTAAACAGGCCGCTGGGGAATTTCTCGAGCACCGTTCCGGTTACTTCGATGCTGTCCTCTTTGCTCATATACCTCCGGAGGCATTTGGCGGGCCGGCGGGGAGAAGCCGGCCCGCTCCTTCATCAGGCCGCCGTGACGTTGGTCGCCTGCAGCCCTTTGGGGCCTTTCGTCACTTCAAACTCCACTCTGGCTCCTTCATCCAGGGTTCGATATCCCTGCGTTTGAATCGCCGAGAAGTGAACGAAGACGTCCTCTCCGTTTTCACGCTGGATAAAGCCGTAGCCTTTGGCTGCGTTGAACCACTTCACTGTACCTTTTTCTTTCATCTGCCTTATTTCCTTCTCACTAAACTTCTTTTGGATGCACCCAAACTCCGATTCCACGCCTCATTACCAAAAAAGGGGGGGTGCGGATGGACTCACGCAACCCCCCTCTTGGAGACAAAAGCGGAAATCAAGAGTCAAATGCCATACCATTATACAACAGGAGCAATCGTCAACTCGGGCGTGAACACATTCCTTTTCTATCGCTTTCGGTTCCACTTCCGCGGTCTGGATTCGTTGTTTTTCCCCGCGGGGAAAAGCGCCAACGTGGTTCGCGGGGCCTTTGGCAGCTTTTTGCGGACGGCGGCTCCGGCCGTCTATTCCCGGCTGTTCGAGCCGGGGGCGGAACTGGGCAAAACGCCGAGCGGCCTGGCCGATTGGCCCCGTCCGTTCCTCTTCCGCACCGCCCATCTCGACGGCTGCCGGATCCCGCCGGGCGGCCTGTTTTCCATCGACGTTCACGTCTTCGACGTGCGCCGTCCGGTCCTCCCCCATTTCCGCGACGCCTTTTCGCAATTCGCCGTGCACGGCCTCGGGCCGGGACGCGGGCGGGCCGAACTCAGCCATGTCGAGCAACTGGATCTCGAGGACGGCGCCACCGCGATTTCCACGGATCCGGCGCAGCCCTCCACTTTAGACCTGAAACCCGGCTGCGAGCCGGTCCAGTCGGTTGCCCTCCGGTTCGTCACCCCCACCGAACTGAAACAGGCAGGCGAACTGGCGGACCGCCCCGAATTCCGGTTCCTTTATGCCCGCCTTCGCGACCGGTTGAGCACCCTGCGCGCTTTATACGGCGATGGCCCGCTCGAAATCGACTTTCGCGGCAGCGGCGAACTGGCCGCCGCCGTCCGGCTCACCCGGTGCGAGCTGGTACACGAGAGCGCCGAGAGGAGGTCCGGACGAACCGGGCAGACCCATTCGCTCGGAGGCTTCACCGGCCTGGCGGAATACGAGGGCGAACTGGCCGGTTTCCTGCCCTGGCTGCGCGCGGCGCGCTGGGTCGGCGTGGGGCGGCAGACGGTGTGGGGCAAGGGAGACGTCCGCGTCGTTCGCGCCGGAAAGTGATAAGTTAAGACCGATGAAGAAGCGCATCCTCCCGACCCTGCTTTTCTGCGCCCAGGCAACGCTGTTTGCCCAGGGAGCGTCCAACCAGACGAGGGCCGAACTGCTTTGGCCCGACGGAGCCCCCGGCGCGCTCGGCACCGAGGCCGTAGACAGGCCCACCCTGGCGCCTTACCTGGTTCCCGAAGGCAGGGGCACGGGAACCGCGGTCATCGTCTGCCCGGGCGGAGGGTACGTGAATCTCTCCATGGACAAGGAAGGCGACCAGATCGCGCGCTGGCTGAATTCGATCGGCGTCAACGCTTTTGTGCTGAAATACCGGCTCGGCCCCAAGTATCGCCATCCCGTGGAACTCGGAGATGCGCAGCGGGCCATCCGCACCGTGCGCGCCAACGCGGCGCAATTCCGCGTGATGCCCGACCGCGTCGGCATTATGGGCTTTTCCGCCGGAGGCCACCTTGCCTCCACAGCCGGGACACATTTCGACGCCGGGGACCCGCAGGCGCCCGACCGCATCGACCGCGCCGGCAGCCGCCCGGATTTCATGATTCTCTGTTACCCGGTCATCTCGTTCGGCACCTACGCGCACCAGGGCTCGAAGCGCGCTTTGCTGGGCGACAACCCGGACCCGAAACTGGTGGAACTGCTCTCCAACGAGTTGCAGGTCACCGCGCAGACGCCGCCCACGTTCCTTTTCCACACCAACTCGGATACCGGCGTGCCGCCCGAGAATAGCGCCCTGTTCTACCTCGCCCTGCGTAAGGCCGGGGTGCCGGCGGAAATTCACATCTACGAGCGCGGGCCCCACGGCGTTGGACTCGCGCAGACCGACGAGGCCCTGTCCTCCTGGCCGGAGCGCCTCGCCAACTGGCTGCGCGTCCGCGGCCTGCTGAACGCCAACCCGAAGTAGGAGCATCGACGATGAAGCACGGGTTACTGCTGCTATCCGCCGCTGCCGTTCTGGCGGCGCAGACACCCATCAAATATCCGGCGGCTAAGAAAGTGGACGTTGTGGACGACTATCACGGCATCAAGATTGCCGATCCGTACCGCTGGCTGGAGGACGCCGATTCGGCGGAAACCGCGCAGTGGGTCAAGGCGGAGAACGAACTGACGCAGCGGTACCTGGCCTCCATCGCATCGCGCGGCCGCATCAAGGACCGGCTGACCACGCTCTACGATTACGAGCGCTATTCGCATTTTGAGAAGGCCGGCCCCGGCTACATCTTCGCCCGCAACGACGGACTGCAAAACCAGGACGTTTACTACTGGACCGATTCGCTTACCGGCAAAGAGCGCGTGCTCCTCGATCCCAACAAACTGCGCGCCGACGGCACCGCCGCACTCACCGGAGTGGTGGCCACGGCGGACGGCAAGTGGCTCGCCTACGGCGTGGCCGACGCCGGCTCGGATTGGGCCGAATGGCGTGTCCGCGACATCGCCACCGGGCAGGATTCGCCGGACGTGGTGCGCTGGAACAAGTTCGTGCCGGCGGCGTGGGCCCCCGACCGGAGCAGCTTCTACTATCTCCGCTTTCCCGAGCCCAAGGCGGGTGAAGCGCTGACCGCCGAGAATGTGCAGTCGAAGCTTTACCTGCACAAAGTCGGCGAACCGCAATCTTCCGACAAACTGATCTACGAGCGCCCCGACGAGAAGCAGTGGATGTTCGTACCGCAGGTGAGCGACGACGGCCGCTACCTGACGATCCTGGTCACCGGCAGCACGGATATCAAAAACCTGCTCTTCTACCAGGACCTCAAGGAACCGCAACCGAAAACCGTGGAGCTGATCCGGGAGTTTCAGGCGTCTTATGTGCCGCTGGGCAATCGGGGTAGCGTCTTCTATCTTCAGACCACCGACCACGCATCCCGCGGCCGGATCGTCGCCATCGACCTGGCCCATCCCGAGCCTTCCAACTGGCGCGAGATCGTGCCGCAGCAGCCCGAGGCCATGGAAGCGGCGGTGATGGTCAAAGACCGGTTGGTGGTCGCCTACATGAAGGACGCCGCCAGCCAGGTCCGGACATTTGCGCTCGATGGAAAACCGGGCGGAGAGGTGGCCTTACCCGAGGTTGGGACGGTGGCGTTTTACCCGGCGCACCAGAACGATACGGAGCTGTTTTTCGCCTTTACGACTTTCACCGCGCCCCGCAAGATCTACCGGCTGGACGCGCAGACCGGCGCCCCGAGCCTGGTGCGGGAGAGCAAGCTCAGTTTCGACCCGTCGCAATTCATCACCGAAAAGGTGTTCTACACGAGCAAGGACGGCACGCGCATTCCCATGTCGATCGTCCACCGGAAGGGCTTGAAGCTCGACGGGCAAAACCCCACCATCCTGTATGGCTACGGCGGCTTCAATGTCAACCTGCTTCCGTCGTTCAATTCCTGGACCGTCGCGTGGATGGAGATGGGCGGAATTTATGCCGTCGCCAACCTGCGCGGGGGCGGCGAGTACGGCGAGGACTGGCACGACGCCGGGCGCCTCGCCAACAAGCAGAACGTTTTCGACGATTTCATCGCCGCCGCCGAGTGGCTGATCGCGAAGCACTACACCTCCACCCCCAGACTCGCGATTCTGGGCGGCAGCAACGGCGGCCTCCTGGTGGGCGCGGTGCTGAACCAGCGGCCGGACCTGTTCGGCGCAGCCATGCCGGCGGTCGGCGTGATGGACATGCTGCGGTATCACAAGTTCACCATCGGCGCGGCCTGGGCCGCCGATTACGGCACCTCCGACAAACCCGATGAATTCAAAGTACTGCGAGCCTATTCGCCGCTCCACAACATCAAGCCGGGGACTGCTTATCCCCCGGTCCTCATCACCACCGCCGACCACGACGACCGGGTGGTTCCGGGTCACAGCTTCAAATACGCGGCCACCTTGCAGGCAGCCCAGGCGGACGGCGCGCCCATTCTGATCCGTATCGAAACCCGCGCGGGGCACGGAGCCGGAAAGCCGATTACCAAGACCATCGAGGAGTACGCCGACCGTTTGGCCTTCCTCACGAAGGAGTTGGGAATCAACCAAGGCAAGTAGAATTCTCAGGCGGAGCAATTTGAATTCCCGCCCAGGGACGATGTGTTAGAATAAACAGGACCCTACAGTACACATTGCAACCCTCTGGCGGATCGCTCACATGCTCCTTCTTTCCGTCCCGTATCGCTTTGGGGTAGCGGCACAGAAGTGTAGGCCGAAAGAAGAAGCTCAAGATGGATTCCGATTCGATTACCCTCCTGATCCTGCTTGTGGTGGTGGTCGCCGCTCTCCTCATGCCTCCGGGTCCGGGAACGCCGTTGCGCGCCCCCGTCCCCGGCCGTTAAGCGGTGCCTTCCTGCGCGCTTCCGGTATTACGCCCCAAGTGCGCTAAAATCAAGGGGTTCCCATTTCAATGGATTTTTTGAAAGGCCTGAACCCGCAGCAGCAGGAAGCGGTCGCCCACACGGAGGGCCCAGTGCTCATCCTGGCGGGCGCCGGCAGCGGAAAAACCCGCGTCATCACACACCGCATCGCTCACATTATTACCGCCCGCCGCGTGCCCCCCTCCGCGGTTCTGGCTGTGACCTTCACCAACAAAGCTGCCAACGAAATGCGCGAGCGGGTGTCGGGGCTGCTCGACGGCCTCTCGCTGGAATCGAAGCCCAACGTTTCGACCTTCCACTCGTTCTGTGTCCGCCTTTTGCGGCGGGATGGGGATCCCCTCGCCGCGCTTCGTCCAGGATTCACCCGCCGGTTTTCCATCTACGACGATGAAGACCAACTCGGAATCATCAAGGCCGTATACCGCGCCCTCGGCCTGGATGAAAAGGAGTTCCTCCAATACCGCGCCGTGCTGTCGCGCATCAGCCACGCCAAGAACCGGAATCAGAAGCCGCAGGACATCTACAAAGAGGCCGTCAACAACGAGACCGAGAAGATCGCGGCGGTCTTCGAGCAGTACGAAAAGGCGCTCCTGGCGGCTAACGCCATGGACTTCGACGACCTGCTCCTCGAAGCGGTAAGGCTGCTGCGGATCGATCAACCCACGCGGGAGTCCTGGAACCGCCGGCTCAGTTACGTAATGGTCGACGAGTACCAGGACACGAACCGCAGCCAGTACGATCTGATGCGGCTGCTGACCGAGTCGCACGGCAACGTCTGCGTGGTGGGCGACGAGGATCAGTCGATCTATAGCTGGCGCGGCGCAGACATCCGCAACATCCTCGATTTCGAGCGCGACTTCCCCAAAGCTAAAACCATCCGGCTCGAACAAAACTACCGCTCCACGAAAAACATCCTGGCCGCCGCCGGCGCCGTGGTGGAGAACAACAAGGCGCGCAAGGGCAAGAAACTCTGGACCGATGCCGGCGAGGGTTTGCCCCTCGGTCTTTACGCCGGATACGATGCCGAAAACGAAGCGCTTTTCATTGCCGACACGATCGAAAAGCACCTGGCCTCCAACCCCTCGGACCATGTCGCCGTCCTCTACCGGACCAACTCCCAGTCGCGGCAGATTGAAGAAGCGCTGCGGAGGTACGGCCGCAAGTACAATGTGGTCGGCGGGTTCAGTTTCTACCAGCGCGCTGAAGTGAAGGATATTGTCGCGTATCTGAAGCTCGCCGTGTCGAACATCGATTCGGTGAGCCTGCTGCGCATCGTCAATACGCCCGCCCGCGGCATCGGCCGCACCACCGTGGAACAGATCGAGCGGCTGGCACGGGAACAGGGCATCAGCCTTTGGGAAGCGATCGGCATCACCATCGACGGCAGGGCGCTGTCCACACGCTCGCAGTCCTCCCTGGTGGTGTTCCGCAACCTGGTGCAGGAGCTTTCGCTTGTCGCCAGTTCCGGCAGCTTGCCCGACCTGATCCGCTTCATTCTCGACCGCACCGGCTACCGGCGCATGCTCGAGCAGGACAAATCGCCGGATGCCCAGGCGCGCATCGAAAACCTGGAGGAGCTGATTCATGCGGCGGCAGAAGCGGCGGAACGGGACGAGACGGTATCGGACTTTCTGGACCATGCCGCACTGGTGGCGGATGCCGACTCCTACGACGAATCCGCGGTCGTCACCCTGATGACGCTGCACAATGCCAAGGGACTCGAGTTCCCCCTCGTTTTCCTTTCCGGCATGGAACTCGGCCTGTTCCCCCATAGCCGGTCGATGAACTCGGAAGAGGCGCTCGAGGAAGAGCGCCGGTTGTGCTATGTCGGCATGACCCGCGCGCGGAAACGGCTTATCCTCTCGTGGGCGAAGTTTCGCCGGCGCTTCGGAGGAGGCGATCCGGAACGATCCACACCCTCATGGTTTCTAAACGAGGTGCCCGCCGGGCTGATTGCGAACCTCGGGCCGCAGGATGAACCCGGGGAGGTCAACCTTCACGCCGAGCGCTACGACGTGCGGCAGTCCGCCAGGCGGAACACGTTTACCGGGAAGACCTATAACTCGATCGACAACATCTCGCAGTTTTTCGGTGAACGCGGCATGCCGTTCAACGGGCCGCGCCTGCCGTCGCAACAAAAGCCGCCGACGCCGCCGGTCGTCCGGCCGGGGGCTCCCTTGACCAAGCCGTTGACGCCCCCAGCCCCTCCGGGGAAGCGCGTGGCCCGGGCCGGCATGACCGTGCAACATCCCAAATACGGCACCGGAACGGTGGTGCGCCGCGAAGGCGAGGGAGAAGATGCTAAGATCACAGTTAACTTCCCTCGTTTCGGGCTCAAGAAACTCGTAGAAAAGTACGCAGGGTTAAAGCGAAACTGATGAACACGAAGAACGTCACCGATAAGACCGAGCGCAAAAAGCTCAAGCGCACCGCCCGCAAGAAGGCGGCTCCGAAAGCCAAGCGAGCCTCCGGCGTCGCGCGCGGATCCATGAAGAAGAAGATCCGTCACCAGGCGCAGGGCCAGCGCAAGCGGTAAGCGGCGCCTCCTCGGGCGACTGCCTGCGTATTGTCATTCGCGGGTCCGCAACCGGCTATTTCGCGGGCCTCATGGGTTTCCGCAGGCGGCTGTGCCCGTACCCGTAGGCGAAGTACAGCGCCAGCCCGATCCCCAGCCAGATTCCGAATCGCTCCCATGCCGTTCGCGGCAGGCCTTTCATAATGAACAGGCAGGCCGCGGCGGAGAGGATGCAGACCGGCCACGCCGCCGGCACCCGGAAGGGGCGCGGGCGCGCGGGATCCGTGTAGCGCAGCACCAGCACGCCGATGCTCACCAGCATGAACGCGAACAGAGTGCCGATGTTGGTCAGGTCGTAAGTTTCGGCCGCGTCGCCGATCAGCGCCCAGGACGCCACGAACAGCCCGGTCAACAGCGTCGTCGTATACGGGATGCGCGTGCGCGGGTGGATGCGCGCCGCCCAGTCCGGAAGAAGCCCGTCGCGCGCCATCGCGAAGAAGATGCGCGGCTGCCCGTATTGAAACACCAGCAGCACCGCGGAGAGCGAGACGGCCGCGCCCAGCGCGACGACCCAACCCACTGCCCGGAAGCCCGCCAGTTCCAGTGCCCGCGCCAGCGGGTCCGCCACCGCCAGCTCCTGATACGGCACCATCCCGGTCAGCACTACGCCGACCACGATATAGATTACTGTGCAGATCGCCAGCCCGCCCAGAATGCCGATCGGCAGGTTCCGCTGCGGGTTGATCGTCTCCTCCGCCGCCGTGGAGATGGCGTCGAATCCGATGTACGCGAAGAACACGATGGCCGCGCCCTGGTGGATTCCCGTGAAGCCGTTGGGCGCGAACGGATGGTAATTGGCGGAGTTGAGGTGCGTCACCCCAACGACCACGAACAACGTCAGGGCCAGCAGCTTGATGACGACCATGATGTTGTTGGCGGTGGCGCTTTCGCGCGCGCCCCGCAGCAGCAGCCACGTGATGAAGGCCACGATCGCGCACGCGGGCAGGTTTACCAGGATTGGGATTCCCGCGATGTGGGGTGCGGATTCGAGCAGGCCGCGCACCTGCGGGTCCGGGCTCAGCAGCGCCGTGCGGTAACCCGTCGTCATCCACGCGGGGAACTGCACCCCGATCCCGCGCACCAGCGTCGTGAAGTAATCGCCCCACGAGATCGCCACTGCCACGTTGCCCACCGCGTACTCGAGGATCAGGTCCCACCCGATGATCCACGCCACGAACTCACCCAGCGTCGCGTAGGTGTACGCATACGCGCTGCCCGCCTGCGGAATCATCGAGGCCAGTTCCGCATAGCAGAGGCCGGCCAGGGCGCAGGCGCCGCCCAGCAGCAGAAACGAGAAGACCAGTGCCGGACCGGCTCCGGCGCGGATGACTTCGCCGTTCGGGCCGATCTGCCCGGCGGCGGCGGTGCCGATGGCTCCGAAAATTCCCGCGCCGATCACCGCCCCGATGGCCAGCATGATCAGGTCGCCGGCGCGCAGCGAGCGCTTCAAGCCCTGATGGCCTTCGGTTTCCGACACCAGCTCGGCTATCGGCTTCCGCTGGAACAGTTGCCACATCACACGGCATGATAACAGACGCGCAGGGTGGGCCCTTCAAGAAAACCCGGGCGCGTCGCGCGATTGTCGGGCCTTCGCCAGCGGATACTCCAGGCTCTGCATCAGCCAGTCGCGGTTAGCCCGGACGTCGCGCGTGAGCCGTTCCACCAGTTCGCCGCGGGCGTCGTACAGGCGGTAACCGCCCGCGTCACGCAGATAGCCGCGGGCGTGCGGTTCCCGCGCGAAAACCGCTTCTTCGCCTTCGCTCGCCACCATGGCCTCGAAGCGCCGCCGCTTGTCGAGCAGCGCCTTCACCAGGAATGGCATCACCAGCGAGTAGTCCGACTGCATGCTCTCGGTGGTCTGAAGGTATGTGTCCTTGTCCACCTTGCCCCACGTCACCGCTTCGGCCGGCGGGCAGGACGAGAGCGACCCGTCCGTCACCGGAGCGGTCACAATCTGCACGTCGAACAGGTAGCCGCGCACGTCCGGCAAGCCCAAAACCTGTCCCAGCGCCGGCTCGGGCTGCAGGTTGTAGTTCTTGGGCACGCCGCCTCCCAGAATCATCGTGCCCAGGGCGTGCGCCGGGTGGTCGAACAAACCCCAGCGATGATAGGCGCAGGCTTCGTACACCTCGGCGTGCAGGTCGAGGTCGAACCCGTATTCGGGAATCATTCCGGCCTGTTTCAGCGCCCACAGCTTCATCGAATTCAGGAAGACGCTGCCGTCGGCGGGAGCGCCCACGAAGACCGGGATCGCGTGCCGGTAACAGGTGGCGAGCAGCCCCGGTGCGACGCCGTTCTGCCGTTCCTGCTCCGCGTAGTATTTGCCGAGCAGGTAGCGCATTTCCGTCCCCGTCATCCGCCGCTGGAATTCCGGACGCGCGAGCACCGCGCTCACGAAACGGTCCTGGTCCAGCAGCACGCCTTCGTCGAAGGCCATATCCGTGACGCGAATGGTTCCTTCTTCCCGCAGCGCGGCGTCGTCGGAATGAATGGGAACTTCGTGGATAGGTCCGGATTTGTACGCGTCCAGGCTGCGGTGCCCGTCGTGATAACAGACCGCGTCGGTCGTGCTGAGGTATGCGACCCAGCCGCTCTCGAGCAGCGGAACCAGCCACGTCTGGTGCTGTCCGGAAACCGTGACCGGTCCCGAAATGGCCAGGGTGAGCGGGCATCCCATGCCGACGGCGCGGTCCAGAATGCGGTAAATGCGCCGCAGGTATGCGCCTCCGAACGCCGGGAGACAGTGCAGGAAAAGGTCTTCCAGGGTGTCGCACTCGTCCACGCGCCGCACGCGCACATAGCTGCGGGACTCGCCCTGGTGTGGGGTTTGGTGGGACATCCCTTTGACCATAGCAGAAGGGCGACGGGAGACTCCGACATTACAGCGTGTTAACGTGAATTCCTAAGGCATGAACTTACTGTTCATCGGGGACATCTTCGGAGCGCCGGGACGGCGGATCGTCTCCGATCACTTGCAGGACATCATCGAAACCAACCGGATCGACCTGGCCATTGCCAACGCCGAGAACTCCGCGGGCGGCTTCGGCATCACTCCGTCCATCGCGGAGGAGTTGTTGGGCATGGGACTCGACGTGCTCACCTCCGGCAATCACGTCTGGGACAAGCGCGAGGTCTACGACTACCTGGGACGGCAGCCGCGCCTCCTCAGGCCCGCCAACTATCCCGCCGGACCGGGCAGCGGCGTGATAGTCCTGCGCGCGCGCAACGGCGTCGAATGCGCGGTGCTCAACCTCCAGGGCCGCACCTATATGCCTTCCACCGATTGCCCGTTCCGGAAGGCGGATCAGTTGCTGAACGATCTCGACCCCTCCATCCGCGTGAAGTTCGTCGATTTTCACGCCGAGGTGACGAGCGAAAAAATTGCCATGGGCTGGTATCTCGACGGCCGGGTGTCGGCCGTGGTCGGCACGCACACGCACGTTCCCACCGCCGATACGCGCGTTCTTCCCAACGGCACGGCATACCAGACGGATTGTGGCATGACCGGCCCCTACGATTCCGTGATCGGCGTGGAAACGTCCATCGTCACCCAGCGTTTCCTGACCGGGCTTCCGGTACGCATGGAGGCCGCCAAGGGCAAGGCGGAGTTGCACGCGGTCATTGTGGACGTGGATGAAGAGACGGGCCGTGCCCGCGCCGTGCGGCGCCACGCGATCGGCGGAGACTGAGCCATGGATCCCTCCAGTCCGCTGGCGGATATCACGTCGCTGTATATCCAGGAAATTGGAGCCCTCCTGTTCGGGATGGTCTTCTTTTTCCTGTACAGGCAGTCGCGGGTGGTCTATTTCGGTTTGTGGGCCGTGGCCTGGGTGCTGCGGTTCCTGGCGGCGATCTTCGGCTACAACCTGCTCCGCACGGGACATTCCGGCTGGCTCGCTCCCTACGCCACTTTCGAGTTCGCGTTCGTGATCGTCCTCATCTCGGCAGCCCGTGCAGGCTTCGCTTCCGATGTAAAGGACTGGCGTACGGTGCTGCGCCTGATCGCCATCCTTCCAATTTTCGTCGCCCTGGTTTGGGCCATCGGATTGTACGGCGGGTTGGGCGCGTATCATGCGTCGCACGCGCTGGTGCTGGGGTTTGTCTACTTCTACAATTTCGCCACGCTGCGGAAGAACCAGGGGCTCGGCAGCCGCATCTTCCGCTTCTCGCTGTTGATGCTGGCCGTGGTCTTCCTGGAGCACGCGATCGTGTTCCTGTATCTTTACAACACCGGCAACGCCCCCGCCTGGGCGAAGTACCTGCACCACGAAACCTACTACGATTTCGCCCTCCACTGCGTACTGGCCTTCGCGGCCATGGCCATGTGGAGCGAGAGCCAGATCGACCGCATCCGCGATCTCAGCTCGGAACTCGATTATCTCCGCCGCGAGGCGAAACACAGCCTCGAACTGGACCGGCTGACCGGACTCTACAACCAGTCCGCGCTGGCCCGCCGCACCGAACAGACCGACCCTTATGAAGGCGTGGTGGCGGTTTGCGACATGGACAATTTCAAAGAGGTGAACGACCGCTACGGACACCTGGTGGGCGATGAAATCCTGCGGAATATCGGCAACCTGCTGCAATCCTCCATCCGGCATGAGGACGAAGCGTTCCGCTGGGGCGGCGACGAATTCGTGATTCTCTTCCGCAACCAGCGCTCCGAGGTCGCCCGGAAACGTATGACCGAGATCGAAAGCCGGTTGCGGGAATTTCAGGTGCGCGGATTCGGAGTGTTGCCCATCAGTTTCAGTTGGGGCACGGCGGAAGCGTTCGACCGCCCCCTGCGGGAAGCCCTGGACCAGGCGGACCACAACATGTACGCTTTGAAGCGGACGCGCAGCGGGGAGAGCGCCCGCGAGCACCCTCCCGTGGCGTAACTTTTAGCGGCCGATGTAGATGACCACCTGATAGCCGGTTGTCCCATCGTTGCTGGGGAAGTTGTTGGCGAACACGTGCAGTGTGGCGGGTGAGTTCGGCACGATATTCGTCGGGATGTGGATGTTGATCTGCCATACCCCGGGGAACTGTGGCGAAAGGCCTGAGAACTGGACCCACTCGTTGTCCGGCGGATCCAGGTTCCCGCGATTGTACTCCTCGAGAGCGATGGCGTTCAGCAGGACTCGGGGAGTAAACGGAGTCGGTACCAGGCTGGTGGGCTGCACACCGTCCGGGGGCGCGTTGGGAACCACACCCTGGCCGGTGGCGTAAATCGAAATCACTGTGCCGCGCGGCGCCGGACTTGACGGGCCGTTGATACTTCCATCCTGGTTGATGACGGCGGCACGGAGCTGGGTATTGGCGGGAACCGGCGCCGGTGGCACGGCATCCAGCGTGAAGACACCGGGCGAGACCGGATTCATGTTGACGCTGCCCGCGGCGTAAATGCGCCCCGTGGAGGGCTGTATCACCAGAAACTCGGCGCTGCCGCTGGTTCGCGTCGCGTTCGGCACCACCAGGTTGATCTGTGTGGGCGAAACGTAGGTTAGCGGTGCGGGAACATCGTCCACCAGCACCTGGATGTCGGCCAGGTTTTTGGGAAGTGGATAACTGGGGGTGACTTCCGTGTATTGCGCGGTGCGGTTGCCGAACAGCGGTTCGCTGCCCCGGCAGTCGCTGTTGCGTGCACAGACGGAGGCAAAGGCTCCCGGAGCCAATGGTTTTGACGGGTTGTAGTTGGCGGCGTTGATCCCCTGCAGGCCGGGATAAAAGACCGAAACGCGGTTGGAAACATCCGCCACTACGAGCGCGCCGAATCGATCCTGCGTGATCGCGGTGGGGCTGCCCGCCGCCTGCACACTGGCCGTGGAATTCTGATTGGAAACCAGGAACTGGAAGCGGGGATACCGGCGAACCTGGCCGGTAGCGCTATCCGCCACCCACACCTCTCCCGAAATCTCGCTCACGGAAATTGCGCGAGGCTGGTTGACTCCGGTCAGGTTGAGCACGGAGTTTGCGCCCCTGTCGGGCGTACCCGTTCCCGCCACCTGGTCGAAGATCGCGACGCGATTGTTGCCTGAGTCGGCTACATACAACCTGGCCTCGGTATCGACGGAAATATGCTTCGGCGCGCTTAGCGAAGCGGCCGATGAACCGCTGCCGCTCGATGTGAAATCGGGCTGGCCAAAAACCTTGGTCGCGGGACGCCCACTGTCCGACGCCGTGAAACCGCCGTCCTGGAACGCGAAGTAAAGCACGCGGTTGTGCGCTTCGTCCGAGACGAGGATCCCGTTGGACTGCGCGACGGCGACGCCGTACGGTGCAGCCATCGTGCGATCGGTCGGATCCGTTACCTTGGAAATGAAATTTCGCTGGCCGAGTACCAGGTCCGCCCGCTGTTCACCCTGCTGGTTGAACGGTGCGGGGAAACGAAGGACGCGGCCGTTGGCATGGTCCGCCACATAAAGATTGCCGGATGCATCCACCGCCAGACCGATCGGTTCGCACAAACTCGACTGAGTGGGCTGATCGGGATTGCCTGTCTGGTTGCAGAGCCCGCTCCGAAAGTCGGTCTGTCCGATCACCAGGTCGGCCGCTATGCCGGGTTTCACCGAGCGAAAATCCCGGTATCCGAGAATCCTGTGGTTATACGTGTCCGCCACAGTATAGATGCGGCACATCGGTGGTGCTGTCGATGACGACACCCGAATCGAATCCTACCGTCCGGTTGATCCTGGAGCCTACGAACGCGAACTCCCGCCCTTCGAGGAGGTTGACGGAATTGCTTTCAAAGTTGTCCTGGCCGAGGACCCGGTTTGCGGCGCTGAAGGTGGCGCCTGACGATGACAGTACGATGACCCGGTGATTGAACGTGTCCGCAACATACAGCTCGTTGTTCGCGTATGCCGCGCTGAGCGGCTGCGACAACGTGCCCGCCCCGGCTTTCCCGGCGTAGGACGAGCTCGTGGTTTGATTCGCTCCGACGCTGTGAAAGTCGCGTTGTCCGACCTGGGATGCGGCCAGCGGCGAGAAGAGTGTGGCCGCCGAGGGCCAGGTTCCGATCGGGTCGAAAATCAGGATGCGGCTGTGTCCGGAATCGAGTACTCCGACCCGCGATGGAGAACCGAAGAAGAAGATCGACGATGGAATGGCAAGGTCGGTGCGGTCTATCTGGTCTTGGGAGGTGGCTTGGCCTGGAATCACTCCGAGTATTCGGAAGGCCGACGGGTCGTTTGCCGCGACCGGCGCAAACACCAGCACCCGGCTCACGGTTCCGGTGCTGTCGCTATCGGAAACCCAGAGTTGTCCGGAGGAATCGACAGCCACCGCGATCGGAGTGGCGAAACCGTTTAGGGCCGTCCGCGTGGCGTTCGTGACGGCGGGACGCAAGCTGTTGAAATCCGGCTGCCCGACTACCAGGTCGGCCTCCAGGGGGCCGCCGCCCTTGGCGAGTTCCGTTTTCGGAAAGCGGAGCACCCGGCGATTCCCCGGATCCACAACCCAGAGATTGCCCGCGCCGTCGAACGTGATGTTTACGGGGAAAGTGCTCGAAAGATTGAGCGCGGATTTGCCGGTGCCGGGGCTTTTGGAGCTGAGGTTCGGCTGGCCGAGATACAAGTCCGGGAAGTTGTCTCCCTGGTTCTCGAACGGCCGTTTGTAGCGGAGCACCCGGTTGTTGGCCGTATCGACAACGTAGAGGTTGCCGTCCGTATCCACCGCCAGTCCCGTGGGGCCCGCAAGTCCCGTGGAGAACGCGGTTCCCGGTCCAAGTGCGTTGGTGTGCTGAAAGTCTATTTGACCGATCACCAGGTCCGCGGGCTGGCCGTTCGAGAACGCGGTGGCATTCCTCCATGCGAGTACCCGGTTATTTCCGGTGTCGCTGACATAGAGGATAGGCGGGGAAACCGAAGTATCGACGGCGACACCGCGCGGTGCTGCCACCTCTCTTCCATCCGCGAGGTTCGGGTTGGAAGAGAAGATTTGATTCTTTTCCGCCGGCGGACGCCCCAGAACCCGCGAGGCTACCGGGTTGAGTGCGGGCAGTTGCTGCGCAAACACCACAGCGCCGGACAACAACAACAGCGTAAGGGCCTTCAAAGAGAGTTTTCTCATGGGATAATCGGAGGGCGCGACGCGGAATGCGCTCCCCATGAGCATACCAGACGCCTGAATGGGTCAGGGGGGCCAGGGGTACCATACCGGACGAATCAAAACCCTGCCAGGCCCAATGCTAGACTGAGGGTTGAATCAAACTAACGATGGCCGGCCGAGGGTGTGCGCGGTCAGCTTCCTCAACACAGCCCCGCTGGTCTGGGGCATGCTGCGCGGTCCCCAGAAAGATCTCTTCGACCTGGAGTTCCGCGTTCCCTCCGCGTGCGCCGACGCGCTCCAGGCGGGCACAGCCGACATCGGCATCATCCCTTCTTACGAACTCACCCGTCAAAACCTCGAAATCATTCCGGGCACCGGGATTGCATGCCACGGGCCCGTGCGAAGCATCCTGCTTGTGTCCTCCCGGCCCGCCGGGAAGATCGGCACCGTGGCGGCCGACATCAGTTCCCGCACATCGGTACAGCTCGCGCGCGTTCTTCTGGAGATGCGCTACGGCGTCACGCCGCGGCTGATTCCGCACGCTCCGGACCTGGAAAGGATGCTTCAGGTGGCCGACGCGGCCCTGGTGATCGGCGATCCGGCATTGCGCATCGAACCGGCCCGGCTGCCGTATCACACACTGGATCTCGGAGCGGAATGGACGGCCATGACCGGCCTGCCGATGGTGTTCGCCGTCTGGGCCGCGCGCCCGGGCGTGGTGAATCCGGCGGTCGCGGAAGCGTTTCAGGGCTCGTACCAGTACGGGCGCGAGCGCATGGACGAACTCGTCGCCGCCGAATCTGCCCGCCGGGAGTTCGCGCCGGAATTCGTTCGGGAGTACCTGACACGTCACATCGTGCATGAATTGACCCCCCGCGATTACGCCGGCATGGAACTGTTCCTTCGTTATGCGGCCGGCGACCCGGGGGGCGGCGCGGCCCCGGCGAATGGTCCATCCGCGCCGGGTTTGACCCGGTTGCCCTAGTCCCCTATACTGAAAGGAAACCGAAAAGAACTGCGATGTATATTCTGGCGTTGATCGTTCATGTGGTGGTCTGTCTTTTCCTGATTGTGGTGGTATTACTGCAAAGCGGGAAGGCGGCAGACTTGGCTGGAGCCTTTGGCGGAATGGGCTCGCAGACGGCATTTGGCCCGCGCGGCTCTGCCACTCTTTTGTCGAAGGCCACGACGATTTCGGCCGTGCTTTTCATGATCACTTCGATGGCGTTGTCGATCATGGCGACCCGAGGCGCGGGTCTCGGCACCACCGTTCTGGACGCAACACCTCCGCCGGCCAAGACCGCTCCCGCGCCCCAACAGGCGCCGATGACGGTCACTCCGGCCCCGGCCAACAGCCAGACCCCGGCCCAGCAGACCCCGGCGCCGCCCGCGCCGGAAAAGAAGTAGCACACCCCTTGCGGAGGTGGCGGAATTGGCAGACGCACTAGCTTGAGGTGCTAGCGGGAGTAATCTCGTGGGGGTTCAAGTCCCCCTCTCCGCACCATAGATTCTAAAGCAGTTAGAAGTTTTTTACTAGCATTGAAGTTCAACGACAAAGATCGATTTTGAACCTTTATTGAACCTGACGGGACGGCCCGGAATCGCTGATGTTCGGTCTCGTCTGGGCGATTTCTCGCCTGCCGATCCATGCGTTAGGGACACACTGGAACCATAAATAGCTGTGTGAAGCCCATCCACCGCCCCTCCACACCCGCATCCCGCATGAAAGCACTGAAAAAGCGGCTGCGCCCAGAACAGCCCCGTATCAAAGCCCGCTCCTGCCCCGGCCCGCCTCGCCTCTGACGTACCAGGAATTCACGAAGGCGTTGCGCCGTCGATCCACGTGACAGGCGCAGAAGTTCCCCGTTCATCTTTCCCCCGTCCTCTTCCGCCGTCCTTCCTTGATCATCCTCTCTACCTTCCGCCTGGACCGAGACCGATCTGGGCCACCCAAAGATGCATGGGCGACGTGCTTTTCTACTCGCCGCTTCTCGACCTCGGATATTTCGTTCAGGGCATAACTTTCCGCCAGCACGATTGACAGATGGGGCACGTACTCTACGATAGCGATTCTGCTGGTGTCGATTTTAGGAGCCGCCAGATCCCATCAAATTCGGCAAGGCCCGGATCGCTTCCGAAGATCGCAATGGCCGGGAAACCGGAGCCACCAATTCATGCGTGGATTCCGTGCAGAATGGAGAAGCATGGCTGAAACCGTCGATCTGGAAACAACCTGTCCGAATAATCACAACCAGACAATTTCCCTGACCCGTGAGGAATTTGAAAACAAACTGAAGGCCGATTCATTGGTCTTCCACTGCAATACCTGCGACACCGACTGGACGCCAACGACGAAGGAGATTGGCAAGCTGCGGTCGGCGTTTGGTGAAAGCTGACAGTCAACGGGCGCATTTCAACGCTGCGCCCGGTTGAAGACGAAAAGAAACACCGTCACCGTGATGCTGGCGAACAGATAAATCAGCGATCTCAGCAGCGCCATCATCGGGATCACGTCACGGAGGATGCCTGCACACGTGTGGATGAAATCCGCCGCTACAAGGACCGTCAGCACAAGCATCCCGATCAGAGCCAGAGCGGATGCGTTCTTCATATTCATGGTTGAAGTATGGCCGTTCCTAATGTCGGCGGCAATGAATGGATCTCGTGGCAAGCGACATCACTAAGGCGGCGCTACGATGAAACCGTGCCCGCCAAACTGCTTCACCTTCCCGTCATCCCACATCGAAAGGCTGGCGTCCAATGCACCGGCTCCATCGTGGCCGAGCAAGACGGCGATCTCGTGGTGCTCCGATGTAACGTCTGCGGCAAGCACGCCGAACCTCGTGTGGATGCTGCTGACCAAGAGGCCGCAGGAATTTCGGAACTTTCTTCCCAAGGAATGGCTCAAAGCTCCCAGGTCGAACGTCTGGTTGTCCACGATGGAACACCGAGACTATCTCTGGCGAATCGAGGAACTATTGAAGACGCCTGCGGTGGTCCATGGAATCTCGGTAGAGCCGATGCTTGGGCCAATTACCTTACCCCCAGAATTTCTGGCGCTTGGGCAGGGGGCCTGGGTCATAACTGGCGGGGAGAGCGGACCCGGCGCACGGCCCTCCCGACATGAATGGTTCAGGAATCTCCGAAACTCGTGTGTCAATGCTGACGTTCCGTTCTTCTTCAAACAGTGGGGAGAACACGGACCTGATCTGGTGAGGATTGGCAAACAGCAAGCTGGCCGGGTTCTGGATGGCAGGGAGTGGGATGAGTTTCCGCTGACTGGCTGAGCACACGAAGATCGACTCCGCTCAGCGTTGAGGCGTTAACCGAGACGCCGGATGTCATTCGTCGCAGCGGTGGAACAGGGGGTCATAAGGCATTTATCAGTGGATCAGGTAGCATGAACCGTGCGAACTCGCCGCCATTGAAGTCTTGACCTACTTGGAAAACGAAGTCGGCTCCGGTCTTCTGGAATGGTCCAACCCACCAATCTGTCCCGCATTGAGAACGATTCCTTTTTGTGTTTCGTCCAGTTCGTTCCAACTAAGGTTCATCATAGGTACGTTGCCCAGATGGAACTGTAGGACCCTCTCTCGTCCAGTTAGTTTGGTCCAGAGGTCAATCGTCGTCTGGTCATTCGCCATACTCTAAGTATAGCTTACCGTTGGTCCTTACTTCTTTGATGTGGTTAAGTGCAGTGTGTTCAGCGGATCTGGGGCCTTTCTTCTCGTCTGCGTCATCCGGTTAACTCTGCTGCTTCCTCTTCGCCAAGACGGAATGACCGCAAAGGACTTGAGAGAGTGCTATACTATAAGTGCTTTTGATCCGACTGCGAAATCGTCTTGGTAGCGCCTACTTCGACTAGCCGCCCCTCAAATCCAGCATAGAGAGAGCGAAATGGTCATACCTGAGAATACGATGAGTGTCGGCGGGCTATACGCTCTACAGGACTTGGTTGCGTTGCAGATTTACCTCGTGGCCCAATCACAACGGACACCGTTGGATCATACTCCCAGGTCGCACCCAAGGGCCGCACACGACAAGAAGCCACAGAACACTGGTCGAGTCGAGCGCAGTCAAGGAACTAATGGACCGGGGATTCCTCGAAGCCACTTCCAGCCAAACGTTCGTCGCCAAGAGAATCTGGGTGTCCAGTTAAGCGAAGCATGGGGGCTTACAATACAGCTTGATTCAGTGAGGGTAGAAGCCGATGTCACATACGCCACAGGAAGCGGTTTTGGAAGACTGGTTACGGAAACGGAACAAGAACGTGTTCCCGCTGATCAGGAGATCTGGTGACAGGAATCAGAAAGGCCAGAACCCAAAATGGACTGACGATAAGTGGTTCGAGGAACGGTATGGCGACCCCGACTACTATCATCGGATAAAGGGTCTCTGATTGAGTCCCCAATCTCTAGTTGCCGTGACGAAGGCAAGTAGGGTCTCGACTTTCGCTGAAGCGTGGTCGGCGTCACGATCAGTAGTTCCTCGATGGCACGCTTCGGTGGCGAATCATCCAATCTGAGTCCGTCGCTGGCGCTTGAATAGACTAGAATTTGGATGTGGCTGACCCGCTTCACGAATCTCAGAACCTCCGGGAGCAAGCCGAACACTCACGCCTTGATCTCATTAGAACGGATTTGGCATGTGCTTCACCTTAGCTGACCTTGCGGAGACTGAGTTTGGCCTTGGCAATACGGAACACGCCGAGCGAACAGTTGCGAAAGCCGAGAAGGGCTATTCGGATATGCTCCAATTCTTTTCTGAAGCGACACGGATGGCGGTTACCGTACGCAAGGCAGTGCAACGGAATTTGCGACGTAATCTTCGGGAACTTCGTCTGATCAGCGACCCAAAGATCCAGGCTGTTCTCAAGCCGTGAAGAAGGCGAAGAAGTGGAACCCCGAACCCAGGTTCCCGCCACAATGCGCCTGTATAGCATTTCCAGCCTGTCCTTTCACTCGGAGGCGGTTCGGTGATGGTGAGCGCCCGTGGTGATACGTACCGATGAAAGCGAGAAGTCTGGGTGCCGTGCTGCAATCCCGGCACACATTCGGGGCGTCGTTCAAGCCTGGGGAGCCACTGTTCATGAGCACCACGATGGGCGGCTCCTCAAAAGTGTGCAGGCTCCAGCAAGTCCCAGTGCTCGGGTAAGTTCGCTAATCTTGACTTGAAGATCCGAAGAGCCTTTCCTTCGGGATTTCTTGCGATTACCGCCCGGTCATAGATGTTGGCCCACGTTCCATCAGGTCGTTGGAGCCGGTATTCGCATTCCCAAGAGTTTGCCGTCCCGTTCAGCGCCTCATGAAAGCTGGTGCTCCCACGTTCACGGTCATTCGGGTATACAAGCGCCACTCGAAACAGTACCCTCTAGTCGCTTTTGAGTCTTTGGGGTCCTTCCGAAGCACCGCCGCCCCACACCTTCGGCACGCTTGAGCGGGATTCAGTGATTTTGGTTTTCACGGCCCTACTAATTGACGGTCGGATCTGGCATGGAGCACACGGCAACTTAGAGGCGGCGGGTTTGGGCTGGTTACTCATCGTCCTCCAACAACGCCAGCAGACAGCCGAGTTGCAGGTCGGGTTTCAGGATACCGCCGTTTCCTTGGGTTCGAGGATAATTACACCGTCGCCACAGGACCAGTCAGCCTCAATGTGTTCATCCACCACCATATCCGTGCCGATGAAAAGCAGACCAGCGGCACACAATTGGCGCACGACGGGGAGGACATAGGGTATGACCTCATCTCCGAGCGCACAAAGCTCGGCGCTGTCCTCATCGGGAAAGCACTCCTTGAGTTCTATCATGCGATCCAATTTGTTTTGGATCTCTTTTGGTAATTTCACCATGTCTGACATTTACCATGCTTACGCTCTGTGTCAAGTCCAACGTATTCAACACAGTGTGAACTCCGTTAACCAAGCACGCTCAAGTTACTCACGTTCACTTTTCTGTCGATTAAGAAGACGTGTTCTTCGGTTATTAGTCGGGTGTCATCTTGGGCGTTTTGGGAAGGGCGGTAAGCTGAAGCCCGCTTCAGCCGTCGAACCGAAGGACTTTTGTGCGCTCTGCGAATGAGGGGAAGACGATTTCTGTTCCTCTGAGATCGATCACTATCTGATTCCGAACCGGCTCACCCCTTCGGCCCAGTCGCCTCGTGGATGTAGTGGATGGCCCGTCCGTCTTCCGATAGCCGAAGGCGTTCCGTCACGGCGATCTCGTG
>CAWIJL010000001.1:0-267530 GCA_963836405.1 uncultured Solibacteraceae bacterium | reverse complement strand
CGCATTATCTGAACTCCGGAATTATCCGGAGCGATTGCGAGACAGGCACACCAGCCGAAGTGGGAATGGGGCGAGCGGAATTCTCACTCCAGATAAGGCGTCACAAACTTTCGAGGAATGCGAGCAGCTTTGGCGATGGCCGCCACTTTCGCGGGGCCGCAGGGTCAAGCCCGGCTCGCTTCCAAAAGGCCTCCAGGACGTCGCGCTTCATCTGAAGATTGGTCGTAATGTATCGGCTTGTGGTGGCCACCGATGCATGACCGAGATAATCTCGAATCACTGAAACATCGATTCCCGCCTGCAGAAGGGCAACGGCACAACTGTGTCGCATGACGTGTGGAGTGACTCTCCGCTTTCGTAGCGCGGGAGCGTGTTGTGCCGCGGATCGGACGTACTTGCGCAGCAGATAAGCGACACCATCCCGCGTTAGCGGCGCTCCACGGGTATTCCTGAAAAGAAAATCCTCCCCGCCTTTTACGGGAATGATCCGATGTAGGGCTGATGCGGTTTCGGGCCAAAGGGGGCAGATTCGTTCCTTTCGGCCTTTGCCCAGCAGCCGCACTTGCCGTGGCCTTTCCAACTGAAGATCACGGGCGCGTATCGCCAAAGCTTCGCTGACGCGCGCTCCCGTGTTATAGAGAAACAACAACAGGGCGTGATCGCGTTCCCCATTACGACTCCGACGATCAATGGCGGCGATCACCGCACGGGCCTCTTCAGGTTCCAGATAAGTGGCGGCCCGTCGTAGTGCTTTTTTGTTGCGAATCGCTAGAATGCGACCGTACTGGCCGGCCCGCGTTACATCGTGCCGCAGGAGGTGCTGCACAAAACTGCGAACCGCGGCAAGACGGCAATTTCGGGTAACCGCAGTGTTCCCTCTATGCGATTCGACATGATCTAAGAATGCGAGCAGGGCATCGGATTGGATATCGTCCAAGGCGAGGTCAGCCACGGGCTTGCGCTTCCGATCTGCCAGGAACAAGTAGAAGAGCTTCAGCGCATCGCGGTAGGCTCGCACGGTATGCCCGCTTGCTCCGCGCGTCTGTTTCAGATAATTATGGAAGAAACTCTCGGTCAGGCCCAGCAGCGACTCAGACTTGGAGCGGCTCATACACTGTCGTCCTCCGATGTTGTGTGCTTGTATCGGCGTCGCAGCCGGCTGCCGGCCAGGTCCAGGAGCTCCGGCGTGGTGTGCAGGTAACTCTCAGTGCCGATGATGTCGACATGTCCCATATACGCCGATAGCCAGGGTAGGCGGGCATTGAGGTCGACACCTTCCCCATACCATCGGCTCAGACGGTGACCGGCGAAGGCATGGCGCAGGTCATAGGGTCGCGGCCCGATCCGACCCCTTTCGGGCTTCAACCCGGCCAGTTTGAACAGACCTCGGAACGTATCACTTGCCGTTCCGACCGGTAGTCGGCTATGGTTGGCACCAACGAAAAAGCGAGCGCCCAGGTCCGATGGCGCGTACTCCATGCGAGCGGTGAGGTATCGATCGAGTTCTCGTGATAGCGAACGATGAAACGGAACCCATCGGGATCGTCCCTTGAAGGTGTCTACAAAAAGAACGGCGGATCCAGTATCCACATCTCGCATTCGCAGGCGCAGCGCTTCTCCAAAACGAATTCCGGTACAGTACAGGACCAGAATCAACGCCCTGTACAGTGCGGCCCGGAAGGGCGGGCGCTTGAGGTTAGCGCAGAGCGCCAGGAGGTGGACAACGTCCTTTTCCGAAAGGGAATACGGAAGAAAGGAGGACTCGGTAGGCAGGTGCGGCCAGATTGGTTCAGCTACAGTCCCTGGCTCGGATGATCGGCGCAGGTATCGGTAGAACTGGCGCAGCACCGCGGCATCGGCGGACACGCTGATGGGCTTTCGGCCCGGCTTGCTCGACAGCCAGGCAATCGCGGCGCGATCAAGTTTCCAGCGGCGATTTTCAGCCGCATACTGAATCAGAAAACGATCGAACTCGCGCAACGTAAACTCCGCGCGCAGGTAGCCATAACCGAGGCTCCGCTTAAATTGCAGGAACGCGTGCAACTCGCCAGCAGTTGGACCCTGGAAGATGTTGGTCATCGCGGCACCGGGAGAGCCACCGCTCGGAGACGCTCCAACGCTACTCGCACATAGACAGAGGTGGAGGACGAACTGCGGTGACCGAGAATGTCGCTCACAATCTTGACATTGGCTCCGGAATCAATCTGCCTGCGGGCGTGACTGTGACGAAAAGCATGGGCCCCGATCACTTTGGTTGAGATGCCAGCCAGATGCGCATAGTGCCGGATACGGTGGCGAATGGCGCCGCTGGTTAGCGGCTGGTAGGGCATGTTTTCCCGGACAAAAATATGCTGAACGGATCTGGCAGGCGGCCGCTCCCATCGCAGGTACGCAGTCATTGCCTGTGCAACTGCCGGCAACAGAGGAAGCTCGATCGACACATTGGTCTTCGGCCGACAGACCCTCAGCACTCCGCCTTGCCAGTTCACATCTTCCAATCGAATTCCAAGGACTTCGGCTGCGCCCAGACCATACGTTGCCAACAGCAACACGATCGCATAGTCACGCTTGCCCGGCGCTTCCGTTCGAGAGATCGCACGCAGGATCTTCTGCACGTCGCTCCACGGCAAACAGCGTGGGGGCCGTTCATCTATCCGATATCGCGGTGCAACCACCTCGTTGGCCAGGTCGGCCGTCAATCTTCCAGTTATGCGCAGAAATCGGAGAAACCCTCGGAGCGAACTGCAGGTATCCGCGACGGTTCGTCTCGAAAGACGGGTGGCAAGCTTCCGCACAAAAGCATCCACATCTGTCAATCTCGCTCTCGCAATGGGGGTCCTTCCACTGCGCAGTTGCTCGAGGAAGGCACGCGCGGTCTCGACATCGCGCACCAGCGTCCGTTCCGAGACCCCATTGTGGGCTCGCCGATAATGGCGGTACTCCTCCAGTAACGGTGGGAGTATCGGCGGATGGTTATCGCGCCACGGCGGCAACGGCGTACCCAGCGCCGCCGACGCGCAAGCCCACGCATGGAGCGCATTGCTGGCGAGGTTGCGGCTTTCCTTGGAACTTTGTCGCCCTTTTAGGCGAGGTCCGGCATACGCCTTAGCGAATCGGCGCGCCCCAACCGCAGTCAGCTGTTCGGTTTCGGGTAGTTTCCGCTTGTCGCAATATGTACGGAACCGACGAACCCACTGGAGGTAGATGACGATCGTTCCCAGTGAAAGATGACCCTTGCGCCACAGCTCAACGACCGCGCGTTCGCGGCAGTCAATCACTCTCACTGGATCCTTCATGCAATATTGGACGTCTGTCACTGGAGAGATTTATCACGACGCCCACAAGCCATTCAGCGCGTTCTACGCACCTCTCAGGCATTCACTCCGGATAATTCCAGAGTCCAGATAATGCATCTTATCCGGAGCACCAGATAAGTCGCACGGAAGACGGCAGTTTGTGGAAGTAGCGGAGAACTTTCCGGAGGAATGCCGGTACGTGCTGGAGACGCTGGGCGGCATCTGGCACCATGACGCGCTGGCGCGGGAGCGGAAGCTATCGCCGGAGGAGCGCCTGCGTTTCCATCAGGAGCATAGTGGCCCGCTGATGGAAACCCTGCATGACTGGATGGAAGCGCAACTGTCAGAACGGAAGACGGAGCCGAACTCCGGGTTGGGGAAGGCCATCCGGTACATGCTTCGCCACTGGCTGCCGCTGACTCTTTTCCTGCGGGAACCAGGGGCCCCGATCGATAACAACCTGGTCGAAAGAATTCTGAAGAAGGCCATCCTTCATCGGAAAAACTCACTATTCTACAAGACGCTGAATGGCGCCAGAGTAGGCGACCTGTTCATGAGTCTGATCCATACCTGCGAACTGAACGGGGCCAATCCGTTCGACTATCTGACCGAGTTGCAGCGGCACGCCGAAGAGCTGAAGCGAAGCCCATCGGAGTGGATGCCCTGGAACTACCGCGAAACCCTGGCCCGACTGGCCAGTCCCGCGGCTGCGTAATATGATGAATCTTCCTGGCCGAAAAGGATCATCTGCGGCCATGGTTGAGTGACATTCTGAAATGCCCGCCAAACGGACCTTTCCAAAGGCAAAATCGCATAACGTTTTTGGCCAGGCACGGAAGCGGCCAAAAATGTTGCGGGCGGGCCTGTACGCTCGTGTTTCCACGAACGATCAGCAGACGCTGGCGATGCAGAGTCGCGCCATGCGGGAGTATGCTGCCCGGCGGGGCTGGACCATTGCCGGGAACGTCCGTGAGGTTGGCTCCGGTGCGGCCAAGCGAGAAGCTCGTGAGAAACTGCTGGAGGCCGCACGCCGCCGAGAGATCGATGTCGTGCTGGTGTGGCGGCTGGACCGCTGGGGTCGGTCGGTAACGGATCTGCTGGCGACACTCCAGGAGCTGGAGCATCTCGGAGTGGGCTTTGTGTCTCTGACCGAGGCGCTGGACCTGACTACGCCTGCGGGTCGAGCGATGGCCGGGTTGCTGGCCGTATTCGCCGCATTCGAACGGGAGATCCTCGGTGAGCGAACTCGCGCCGGCTTGGCCCACGCCCGGCAGAACGGCAAGCGTCTGGGCCGGCCGGCAACGGCGGTGATCCACGCTGCGGAGATCCGGAAACTGCATCGTGCTGGCGTTGCCAAAGCCGAGATCGCCCGCCGGCTCCACGTCGGGCGCACTTCCGTACGCCGAATCCTGGGCGATTCCTCCGAGAAATAGGTCGGCTCGCCTTCGTTACGCAGGCCCACCGAAAGCACACAAACCGTGTTCATGACGCCGATAATTTCCCAGGCTGTGGCCCGGGATCATTCGCTGGCCCTCTTCCTGGCGAAGAATGATATCGATGTCTGGGGAATGGACTACCGTTGGGCTCTCGTGCCGGCGGAAACTCAAGATCTCAGCTTCATGAAGAACTGGGGTATCGCACAGGACGTCCAGGACGCGCAGACCGCCCTGGCCATCGCCCGCTTCATGCGGCTATTCAGCGGCCAGGGGGACGGTCCCCTGCTTCTGCTCGGAGCGAGTTGGGGCGGCATGGTCGGCTACTCGGTCATCGGCGAAGAGACCCAACGGCCGGCGTCCATGCACAATGTCAAAGGTTACATTGCGCTCGAGGGTGGCTCGAAATTCGAAAAGGATGCCGACCGCGCCTATTCCTGCAATCTTCTTTCAATTGACCAGGCTGCACTCGATTCCGGCGCTTACAGCAATGACCTCGGTCTGTTCTTGATGCAATTGGCGGATTTGGCTCTGTCCGCCCCCAAAGATCCATCGGACGTTGTTCCCGGGATGACCAACTATCAGGCCGCCCTGTTTAACGGAACCAGCAACGAGCTGACCGGCATGCAATTCTGGCATTTCGTGGCGGGTTATCTCGATGGCGACGGGGTTCCCAGCGACCTCCGTTACACCAATGCCCGGGTCTGGCTGGATCTGACTCGCAACATGCCTCCCCACTACCCCGCACGATCCGATCTCGAATGGGACACGTTGTTTTGCGGCAAGACTTCCTCGCCGGTCAACCGGTATCTCGACCAGATCGCGATTCCGATTTTCCACGTTGGCGCAGCGGGCGGATTCGGCAAAGCCGCCTTCTATTCCGCCACCCTCACCAAAAGCAAGGATGTCAAGACGCTTCTGATACAACGCCTGCCCGACGACAAGCGCCAGGAGGACTTTGGACACGCCGATACGCTCCTCGCCAGCGATGCCGAGACGGCTGTATGGAAGCCGATCCTGGACTGGATGCTCGCCCATCGTTGATCGGGGGCGGCTAAACACAGACGGACTTTGGCGGGAGGTGGAGCGGCCCTTTCCTCCGGCTCCGCCTCCGCCAAAGCTGCAAGTCACGCTCACAGAGAAATCCCGGCGGCACAGCAATTCGCGAAGATCACGGCGCTCCAGACGCGTGGGTTTGGCCACCTCGCCCTCAGCGCCTGGAATTTCTAATTGCAGGCCAATCGATCGGAATCGGTCCGGCCAATCGCGCCGCTCTCGTTTAAAACCGCTTCCGCGGTTGTGTAGTTGAGTGCGGGACCCTCCCCACTTCCTCGATCGGGCACGAGTGAGCCGGCAACGTCGGCGGATCCCCGGCTCTGGTCGCATTGTCGGCGAGCGTATTTCACGCACGTCTTCACGCCCGAACGGGGAAATGCCGAAATCGAGAAGGAATTGGCGCGACGACGTTGGCGGACCCACTCGCGCCAAGGCGCGCGGACAGGACTTAGCCCCTCTCTCCTCTTGACGTCCCACATGACGGTGTGCAACACTCCTCTTTACATCCCAGAGGTGATCGGCATGTCGGATTCTGAGTCGTCCATTCTTCAAGGCACCCTCGACCTGATGGTCCTCAAAACGTTGGAGCACCTCGGGCCGCTGCACGGCTATGGTATCGCTCGTCGCATCGAGCAGGTCGGGGAACGGGCCTTGATCGTGAACCAAGGGACCGTCTACCTGTGCCTGGTCCGCTTGGTTCAGAAGAAGTGGATCAGGGCAGAGTGGGGCGTGTCCCACAACAACCGCAAGGCCAAGTTCTACTCCCTGACGAAGGCCGGCCGGAAGCAGCTGCAGGCCGAGACCCAGAATTGGGAGCGCGTCGCTGGCGTGATGGGGCGGGTGTTGCACCCGCAGACTGGGAGCTAAATCATGCTGGCGTTCTTGCATACAATCGCAGCCCGCATTCGCGGATTCCTCCGTCCGGGCGACCTCGAGTCGGACTTCGACCAGGAAGTGGCTACCCACCTCGAAATGGCGGAGGAGGACGGCCTACGCCGGGGGCTCACCGTCGAGGAGGCGCGCCGGGCCGCCCGCGTGCAGTTGGGCGGCATCACGCAGCTGCGCGAGTCGAGGCGCGCGGCGTGGGGCCTGCCGTGGCTCCGTGGCTTCGCGCTCGACGCCAAGCTGGGGCTCCGCATGTTGCGTCGATCCTGGGGCCTCACGCTCGCCGGGGGGCTGGCGATGACGATCGTGATCACCATTGCCGCGGTCGCCTTCGTCTTTCTCGACGAATTCATGGGGCGCGCCGCGCCGCCGCTTGATGAGGGCGAGCGCGTGGTCGCCCTTCAGAGCTGGGACGCGGAGGCGCATCGCCGGCGTGATACGTCCCGGCGCGACCTCGAGCGGTGGGGCGCGACGCTGCAGTCGGTGGTGGATCTCGGTGGGTTTCAGACCATCGAGCGCCGGCTGATGGTCAAGAGCCGCCCGGCCGAGTGGGTGCGCGTCGCCGAGATCACCGCCTCGGGCTTCCGGCTGGCGCGAGTCCCGCCGCTCTTGGGGCGGTGGATCGCCGAGGCCGACGAGCACGTCGCCGCCGCGCCTGTCGTTGTGATCGGGTACGACGTGTGGCAGTCACGGTTCGCGTCCGATGGTGCGGTCATCGGCCAAACGGTGAGGCTCGGCGAGGTCCTCCATACCGTGGTCGGCGTAATGCCTGAGGGCTTCGCGTTCCCGGTAATCGCCATTCTCATCTACGCACGAAATGTCACGCGCCAGGAGGAGTTCGCCGCGCGCTTCGCACTCGGCGCGAGCCGCGGCCGTATCGTGGTGCAACTGTGCGTGGAGGTGCTCGTGCTCTCCTCGGCGGCGGGAGCCATGGCACTCGCCCTTACACGCCCAATCCTCACCCACATAGGGGACATCATCAGGCGGCTCCCGGAACTGGGCGGCTCGCTCCCGTTCTGGGTGGACTTCGACTTCTCGTGGGGCGCGGCCCTCTTCGTCGCCGGCCTCACCGTGCTGGCCGGGCTGATCGCCGGCCTGGTACCTGCGCTGCAGGCCACCGGCCGAGTCCTGCCCACTACGCTCCGCTCGTTGGGCAGCCGGACGGGAATACCGCTCGGCGCGACGTGGACCGCCTTGATCGCCGCACAGGTTGCCTTGGCTTTGGCGGGACTGCCGTCTACGATGGAACTGGCGTGGGGGCACCTGCGACCCGCCGTCCTTGGACCCGGATTCGCCGCAAGGGAATTCCTTACCGCGCGGCTCGCAGTCGATTCCCAGAGCGTACCGGCCGCGGAGCCGGACCTGCCTGCGTTCGCCTCTCGCGCCCGAAGCCTCCAGGCGGAGACCGTTCGAAAGGTCGAAGCGGAGCTCGGCGCATCGGCTGTGACGTTTACCGCGGCATTGCCGGGCGCGGAGCCTCTGACGTTCGTCGAGATGGACGAGGGGGGCGCCGGCGGCCGACGCGTCAGGCGTTTCGTCAGAGCGAACCAGGTCGACCGGGCCTTCTTCGAAGTATTCGACGTCCGGGCCCTGGCGGGCCGTACGTTCGACGGCAGGGATTTCGGCGCGGTGGCAACGGCGATCGTCGACCAGGCGTTCGTGCGACAGGTGCTCGGCGACGACAATGCCCTCGGCCGCCGGGTCAGGCCGGTTCCTGCCCCAGGATCGGAGGCCGGCCCTTGGTACGAGATCGTCGGGATCGTTCCCGACCGTCCCGCGAATACGTCCCAGGGACGAATGTATGTTCCGCGCTACCTGGTGCGCGCAGACCCGCCAGCCCAATCCATCTGGCCCTGCACGCAGGACCCGATCCGGCCGCGATGTCGCGTCGCCTTCACGAGATCGGCACGAGCCTCGATCCGACTCTGCGCCTGGAGGATGTGCGCCGTCTCGATGAGGTCCTCGGCGAGACGCAGATGTCCAGTAACCTGACGTCCTACGCCCTTGCCATCGTGACGCTGAGTGTGCTCCTTCTGTCATCGGCTGGACTGTACGCCCTCATGTCCTTTACGGTCACCCGGCGGCGCCGCGAGATCGGCATTCGGATGGCACTGGGCGCGCCACCGGGTCGAATGCTGGCGAGCATCTTCGCCCGCGCGCTGTGGCAGATCGCCGCCGGCGTAGCTGTCGGCGTCACGGTCGCGCTCGTCCTTCATCGCAAGCTGAACATCGAAGTCGAAGGCGGGTGGCACATTCCGGGGATCCTGCCGGCGGCCGCCATTTTCATCATAATCATCGGCCTGTTGTCCACGGCCGGACCGGCCCGTCGGGCTATTCGGGTCGACCCGACGGAAGCCCTGCGGGACGGGTAAACGCCCTAGCATCAGGAGATCATCAGGACGTTTAGTCCCCCGACTCGTAGACATGCCCGCAGCCGCCGAATTCCTGGAACGGCAATCTGCGGTGTTGGCCGCCCTTAACTGAACGGTATTGGCTCTAACGAGCGTTCACGGCGCAGGTCACGCGTGAGCGTGAGAAGCGTGGTGCTGGCGCAGGAGGTCTTTCCCGTAATCGTTGCCGTTCGGTGTGCGGACCACGCAGTGGATGTGCTGACGGGTCGGGAGCCTCGGATCCTTGGCGAACCGCGCGAGGTTGGCGGGCCGCTGATGATCGAATTCGACCAGGATGACGGGGCTGTGGATGCGGTAGTAATAGACGCTGGATGAATCGGCGCCTCCGATCCAGGCGAAATGAGTGCGGTCGAGGTGACGATTGACTTCGTCCATCCTGACGCGCGCGTGGCCCTCGTCCATGTTGCCTATGTACAGGTCCACAAGTTCGAGCAGGCGTTTTCTTTGCGCATTCGAGAAGGCCGAGACGGGGACGCCGGCGTAGTCGAGCACGATATTGTCTTTGAAGGCTTCGGTGAGGTTGTAGTTGGCGTTCTTGACCGGGTTGAGGATCGCCTTGTCGCGTTGCGTGTTGTCGAGCGCCAGGAGCATGTCGAGGCCGCGGTTCTGCTCGTCCTGAAGGATGGAAAGGCCTTTGTATTTGCCGGATGGCGCGATGACGGGTTCCGAGCCCGTGAAGAAGGGAGTCATCACCACCTGGTCGCCGAGGACGAAATAGTTGACAATGAGGTGGTGCCCGTCGAGTTGAAAGCCCCAGGGTTCCGTGGCCGAGGGCTTGCCCATTACGGTGAGAAAGTAGAGCCACTCGCCGAGGAATTCATGGTCGTCGCTCAACTCGGCGAGGGTTTCGTTGAGCTTCATGATATTGCGCGCGAGCTCGAGTCCGCGCGCGCTGAGCGCCGCTTGCAGCAGGCCGAAGCCGGCCTTTCGCTGCGGCTCCGTCATCTCTTTGAAACTGACGCCCTGGCGCACGTAGAAGTGCTGGTTCATCCATTTGCGCCATTCGGGGTCGTCCACGGGGAAAAGGGCACGGTCCCGCTGTTCGCCGGTGAGCGCTCCAAGAAAGCGCTCGGCGGCGGTGCGAACCGGCGCGGTGGAGACGCCGGTCGAGTGAATGCCGAAGAGGCCCGACTCGACGGTGCCATCGGCCGTGATCCCCTTGAAAGGCTCGGCGAGACCCTTGCGCACCGCCTCCTCGGACATCTGCTTGAAGCGCGCGGCCATGCCGGACGTATTCTGGGGAAAAGCGTGGGGCGCCAGGATCGCGCCGGGAATTAGTGTGGAAAAAAGCGTCCGGCGAGTGAGGCGCGGCGCGCGATGATGGTGTTGGTGGCTGTGCTGTTCGTGCATGGTTCCGTACCCAGGTGCAGACAAGTATACAGCCAACGATGCGAAGGGAAGAGGTAACGATGCCGCTCGCGGAAACGATGCTCGCAGAATTCGAAGGGCAGGTCCCGGTGACGCGCAGGTTTTTGGAACGTCTGCCGGAAGACAAACTGATGTGGAGTCCGCACGCGAAGTCCATGACCGCGGGACAGCTTGCCCTGCACCTGGCGCAGGTTCCCGGGGGTGTGGTCCGGCTGGCGGAAAAGAACCCGGCGCCCGCGCCCGACTTTGCCGCGCCGCAACCTTCGAGCGCGCAGGAGATTTTGAGCGCTTTCGACGAGAGCATCGCCGCGGTGAGATCCCTGCTGCCGGGCTTCGATGACGCGGCTATGGCGGAAACGTGGCGTCTGGTGCTGGGCGAACGGGAACTGCTGGCAGTGCCCCGCGGCCGTTTCCTGCGGGATATCATGCTGAACCACTGGTATCAACATCGCGGCCAGTTCGGGGTGTACCTGCGACTGCTGGATGTTCCGGTGCCGGCAAGCTACGGCCCCAGCGCGGATGAGCCGCCCCCCTTTCTGGCGCGCGGGTAAAACGGGCGGCTGAATCAGGTTGCGCTGTCCGGCCGGTTTCCCTTTACACTCAAAGAACAGACATGAAACTCGGATTTGTTAGCGCGATTCTGCCCGACCTTTCGCTCGAAGAGGTGGTCGGGTTTGCCGCGGAAGCCGGCTACCAGGCGATCGAGATGATGTGCTGGCCGGTGGGCAAAAGCGAACGGCGTTATGCCGGCGTGACCCACATCGACGTCTCAAAGATGGACGCGGATTCCGCTCGGCGTGTGCAGGATCTCATGGGCGCGAGCGGCGTGGACATCAGCGGGCTTGGCTACTATCCGAATCCGCTGACGCCGGACCGCGCCGAGGCGGAGACGTACATTGCGCACATCCGCAAAGTGGTGGAAGCGGCGCAGGCGTTGAATGTGCCGGTGGTCAACACGTTTATCGGGATGGACTGGCGCCTTTCGGTCGACGACAACTGGCCCCGGTTTCTCGAGGTGTGGCCGCCGCTGGTGAAGTTCGCGGAAGATCGCGGGGTGAAGATCGCGATCGAGAACTGCCCGATGTCGTTCACTCGCGACGAATGGCCGAGCGGCAAAAACCTGGCGCGCACACCCGCCATCTGGCGCCGGATGTTCGAGGCGATTCCGTCGGGGCTGGGTCTTAATTACGATCCGTCGCACCTGATCTGGCAGCAGATGGATTACCTCAAGCCGATCCGCGAATTCGCGTCGCGGATCTACCACGTCCACGCCAAAGACGCGCGACTCGACCGGCACCGGCTCGACGACGTGGGAATTTTGGCGACTCCCAACGAGTACCATACGCCCAAACTGCCGGGCCTCGGCGATGTGCAGTGGGGCCGGTTCTTTTCGGAGCTGTGCGACATCCGCTACAACGGTCCGGTCTGCGTGGAAGTGGAAGACCGCGCCTACGAAGGGTCGCTCGAAACGCGCAAGGGATCGTTGCGGCAGTGTCAGCGCTACCTTTCGCAATTCATGGCGTAGGCGGCGAAAGACACGATTCCGCGCATCCTTAGGGAACCAATCCGGCGTTTCTTCGTCTATGGAGAAGATCATGTCCAAGGTTCTGATTGCCGGCGGTGGACTTGCGGGGTTGTCGGCCGCGGCGGCTCTGGGGAGCGCGGGATTCGACGTGGAAGTGTTCGAAGCCCGGCCTTTCCTGGGTGGTCGCGCAACATCGTATGCCGCGCCGGCGGGGGAAGGCGAGGAACCCGAGATCATTGACAACTGCCAGCACGTCCTGTTGCGCTGCTGCACGAACCTGCTGGATTTTTACGAGCGCCTGGGCGTGCGCGACCGCATCAAGTTTTACCGGGAGTTCTATTTCCTGGAGCCGGGCGGCCGGATCTCGGCTCTACGCCGGGGGAGGCTGCCGGCACCCATGCATTTCTTGGGAGCCTTCCTCCGGATGCACTGCCTTGGGCGGGCCGACAAGATGTGCATTGCGCGTGCGCTTATGGCGCTGCGGCGGGAGCGGACGCGGCGCCGCGATCTGGATCGTATCAGCATGCTCGACTGGCTGCTGCAAAAGCGCCAGACGCCGCACGCTATCGACCGCTTCTGGCGGCAGGTGTTGGTCAGCGCCGTAAACGAGGACCTGGACCGGATGGCGGCGACGCACGGGTTCCAGGTGTTCTGGCTGGGCTTTCTGGCGCGTGCCGATTCCTATGAAATGGGGATCCCTTCGATTCCGCTGGGGCAACTGTACTGCGTTGACGGGTGGAAGAAGATGCCCCACGTCCAGTTTCGCTACCGTGCGGCGGTGGAGCGGATCGACGAGGACGGATTCGTAGTGGCCGGAGAGCGTTGCACCGCCGAGCACTACATCTGCGCGCTGCCTTTCGAGCGGCTGGAAGCGGTGGGGATGAGCGCGCCGAAGTTCGAACACTCGCCGATCACCGGGGTTCACCTGTGGTTTGACCGCGAAGTGACCACGCTGCCTCATGCCACGTTGCTCGACCGGACGATGCAATGGATGTTCAACAAAGAGGACGGCCGCTACCTGCAACTCGTGGTCAGCGCGTCCCGCGACCTGACCGGGCTGTCGCGCAGCGACATCGTGCAGATTGCGATCGGCGATCTTCGCCTGTACTTCCCCCGCGTGAAGGATGCGCGGCTCCTGAAGTCGCACGTCATCAAGGAGCAGCGGGCGACGTTCTCCGCCGCGCCGGAGACGGAGGTCCTGCGTCCCACACCCGAACAGGGACTTCCAAAGGCATTTCTGGCCGGAGACTGGACCCGGACCGGATGGCCGGCGACCATGGAAGGCGCCGTTCGAAGCGGCTACCTGGCCGCTGAAGCGGTGGCACAGGCAGCGGGGCGGCCGACGCGATTTCTAATCGATTAAGCCTTCATTAATTCGGGCTTTCTGTCCCTAACTCCTTTGTTAAGAGTGGGCGGTTTACCGTAAACCCACAATGTCCTCTTGTTTAGCTTCGTGCCGTAAGTTACACTGAACCCAAACGTAAGAGGTTAGTTGGCAGGTCCTTCAGCTAATTTACCGCTGTGTTCCGCCTAAGAGCGCGAACGCAAGAAGTGGAACTATGTCTCGAACCCGAACTTTGCTTATATTTCTCCTCGCTGCGGCCACGTGCGTTTTTGCGCAGCTTACCGGACGTGTCTCAGGAACGGTCGTTGACCCGACAGGCGCGAGCATTCCAGGCGCCCAAGTCAGCCTGTTGATGCCAAATGGTGCGACGGCGGTGCTGACCACGACCACCAATTCCGAAGGAATCTTCGACTTCACCGCAGTCCGGCCGGATTACTATGTCCTCACTGTCGAAACCCAAGGTTTCGCCAAATATTCGCTGGGCAACATCAAAATCGACCCGGCCCGGACTCTCAGCTTGCCAGCCATCAAGCTGTCTCTGTCGACCACGGCGCTGACGGTTGAAGTGAACGCCGGGGCGCAGGCGATCGACACCTCGACGGCAGAGGTCGCGACCACGGTATCTCAGGGACAAATCGTCAACCTGCCGGTACTCGACCGGCAGATCAGCAACCTGTTCGCCACCCAGGCGGGCGTCGGCACGAACAGCCGCACCGCCACCGTGATCAACGGGTTGCGCCCGAGCTATGCGAACCTGACGCTGGACGGCGTGAATATTCAGGACTCGGTCCGCACCAATCCGCTGGACTACCTTCCCAACAAGCTGACCATTGCGCAGGTGGCTGAGTTCACGGTATCTACCAGCAATGCCAATCCCACCATTGGCGGCAATGCCGCTACTATCGCCCTGGTGACGCCATCGGGCGGCAACCAACTGCACGGCTCCGGCTACTGGTACAACCGCAACAGCTTCTTTTCATCAAACGACTGGTTCAACAACATGAACGGTGTGGATCGCCCGCGAGTGAACCTGAACCAGATCGGCGGCACACTGGGCGGGCCGGTCAAGAAGGACAAGCTGTTCTTCTTCACCAATTACGAAGCGTACCGCCTGAAGAGGCAGACGCCGGTGGACCGGACCATCCTGACTCCCACCGCCCGCCAGGGCATTCTGCAATATCGCGTCAATGGCGCGGTGCAGCAGTTTGACGTGCTGAAGGCGGCCGGCCTCAGCCTAAATCCTTTCATCCAGGACCTCCTTTCTCAGTTGCCGACGGCTGCCAATAACGCCAGCATTGGCGACGGGCTGAACACCACCGGGTACAGTTTCAACGCGCGCTACAACGAGACGCGTGACAACGTGACCCTGAAGGGCGACTACAACCTCTCGACCAATCACGTTTTCGCGGGCAGTTACCTGTGGAATCGCGATATCGTGGACCGGCCGACATACTCGCCGTTTTATACGACGATGCCGCCGATCTACAACGACAACGTTTCCAGGCTCGGTTCCGGATCCTGGCGCTGGACACCGCGGGCGAGCCTCACCAACGAATTGCGCGGCGGCTTCAACCTTTCACCCAGCACCTTCAAGAACCGGCAGAATCAGCCGGCGTACTTTATCACGGGACTGATCTTCAGCTCGCCGGTGGTGAGTTCGGAAGTGGCGGAAGGCCGCACCGTGGACACCTGGTCGTTGCAGGACAACGCCAATTGGGTGCGCGGCCGGCACACGCTTTCGTTCGGCTACCAGATGACTCTGCTGAATGTGGACTCCTACGGCTACAACGGCACCATTCCTTCCTATGGAGTAGGGATATCGGCGGCCTCTCCGTACGGGTTCACGAACCAGATTCCGGGAGCCTCGGCCACAGACTACAGCCGCGCCAACTCGCTGCTGGCCTCTCTGGCCGGCATCCTGAGCACGGGGACGCAGACATTCAACGCCACCAGCCCCACTTCCGGTTTCGTGCCCGGCGGGGCGGCTTTGAACACCATGACGTACAACCAGTACGCGTTGTATGCCGTGGATACGTTCAAACTGCGCCGCAACGTGACGCTGACGCTGGGCCTGCGCTGGGACTACATGGCGCCGGTGGACGAAACCAACGGGCTGGCCATCACGCCCAGGCTCATCGACGGAAACATCGTGAAGACCGCGCTCGGTAACGCATCCCTGGACTTCACGGGCGGCCCCAGCGGGCGCGGGTTTTACAATCGCGACCTGAACAACCTGGCGCCGAATATCGCTTTGGCGTGGGATGTGCGAGGCGACGGCAAGACTTCGGTCCGCGCCGGATACAATATCGCTTACGCCAACGACAACACGGTCAACTCCATCTTCAACGTATTCGCCGTGAACAGCGGATTGAGCACCAGCCGCGGAATCAGCCAGCTTTCCAGCAACTTCGCGAACAATGTGCCGGCGATTCAGGCGCCGCCATTCGCCATTCCCACCACCACGCTCGACCAGTTCAATCTTTCTCCGAACTCCCCCGGCGTGGAGGCGATGGCCGATCCCAACCTGCGCACGCCTTACGTGCAGCAGTGGAGCCTTTCGCTGCAACACCAGGTGAAGGGCTTCATCGTAGAAGGCCGGTACGTCGCCAACCACGCGGTGAAGATCCTGCGAGAACTGGACTTCAACCAGGTGCAGGTGAACGAGCCCGGATTCCTTCAGGATTTCCAGCGAGCGCGCAGCAACATGTTTATCGCGAGCGCTGCCGGCAAGGGATTCAACCCGAACTACGACGCGACGCTTTCCGGCAGCCAGCCGCTTTCGTTCCTGACCACGCTGCCCTCGACGGCGCTGACCAATTCCACGCTGCTGGCCAACATCCGCGCCGGTGAGATCGGGACCTACGCCCAGAACATGCAGTCCCTGTTCCCATACCCGCGCCTCGGCTTCAGCTTCTTCCCCAATCCGTACCTGCTGTATTCGGCGGTGATGACCAACATCAGCAATTCGAGCTATCACTCCGGGCAGTTTGAAATCCGCCGGCGCGTGGCGGGCGGAATCCAATTGCAGGCGAACTATACGTTCGGCAAAGTGCTGACCGACGCGCTCGGGCTGCGCGGCATCGACGCGCAACTCGACAACGCCAACCCGAGCATCGAGCGGGCCCGCGCGGATTTCGACGTCACCCATTCGATCAAGCTGAATCACTACATTCCGCTGCCGTTCGGCGAAGGTAGGCTGATTCAGTTCCAGAACCCGATTCTGCGCAAGGTGACGGAAGGTTGGGGCATCAGCGGATACCTGTTAATGACCAGCGGCAACCCTGTATCCATTCTTTCGGCCCGCGGCACCATCAACCGGGGCGCCCGGTCGGGTCAGAACACCGTGGACACGAATAAAACGGCGGACGAGCTGAAGGCTTTGACCGGCGTCTTCATGACGGGAAACGGGCCGTACTGGTTCAACCCGGAGAACATCAACTCGAACACGCAGGGTGTGGCTCCGGACGGATCGCCGGCCTTCGCAGGGCAGGTCTTCTTCAACCCGCAGGCGGGTTCGGTGGGCGGCCTCCAGCGGCGCACGCTGAGCTCTTCCTGGTTCAACAACTACAATCTGGCGGTGCTGAAGCAGATCTCGATTACGGAACGGCACAGAATCGAGATTCACGCCGATGCATATAACGTGTTTAACCACGCCAACTTCTACATCAGCGACCAGAACGTGAACGGCAACAACTTCGGACGGTACTCCGGACAGAACTATTCTTCCGAGGGAATCGGACCGAGGTCGCTGCAGTTCGGCCTGTATTACAAATTCTGATCGCTTTCCACTCTGCTGCCCGATCCGGCCCGGCCCTTCCCTGGAAGGTCCGGGCCGATCGTTTTTCCTGGACCGAAGGCTGTAAGCCGGATGGGTGCGGCCCGCGGGATGCTTGACATTGTCAATTGATCGGCCAAGAATGTGCTGTGGCCGACGATCGTGTAAAAGCTGTCCGGCGATTCAATCGCTTCTATGGGCGCAGGGTGGGCGTCCTCGGTGAGGGACGGACGGGCGGAGCGTTCTCGCTGACCGAGGCTCGGGTTCTTACTGAACTGTCGCACCGCGACCAGCTCACGGCCACCGGCATCGCGCAGGAACTCGACCTCGACCCAGGGTACCTGAGCCGAATTCTGCTGCGGTTTCAAAAGCAGGGTTGGATAGCGCGAGAACCTTCGGCGTTCGACAGGCGGCAATTTCACATCGTCCTCACGCGGGCCGGCAGGAACGCGCTCAAGCCTCTCGACCGCAGCGCCGGCGACGCGGTGAGCGGAATGCTGAACGGCCTGTCAGGGGGCGAGCAAAACCGGCTGATGGGTGCGATGGCTACCATCGAAAACCTGCTGGCCGACCCCGCGGACGAAGACAGGACCTTCACCCTGCGCGCGCACCGGCACGGCGACATCGGCTGGCTCATCCACCGGCACGGCGCGTTGTATGCGGAGGAGTACGGCTGGGGCGAGGGGTTTGAAGCTGTCGTGGCGGAAATCGGCGCGGCGTTTCTCCGGAATTTCGACGCGGACCGGGAGCGATGCTGGATTGCGGAACGCCATGGCGCGATCGCCGGCTCCGTCATGCTGGTTCGCGGCTCCAAAGATACGGCGAAGCTGAGGCTGCTGCTGGTGGAGCCGGAAGCGCGCGGCCTGGGAATCGGAAAACGCCTGGTGGCCGAATGCATCGCGTTCGCGCGGGAAAGAAAATACCGGGCCGTCTCACTGTGGACGCAGAGCAACCTGCTGGCGGCTCGGCGCATTTATGAGGCTGCGGGTTTCCGCCTCGTCGGCGAGCAGCGAAATCGGGATTTCGGATCCGATCTTATCAGCCAGATCTGGGAACTGACGTTATAATCGAGTAACATTTCAAACCCAAAGGAGCTTTGTGCGAAACAAGATCACGGTTGTGGGCGCCGGCAACGTAGGCGCCAATTGCGCGGTGCGCATTGCCGATAAGGAACTCGCTGACGTCGTCCTGGTGGACGTGGTCGAAGGTGTTCCCCAGGGCAAGGGGCTCGATCTGCTCCAGTCCGGTCCCGTGCAGGGTTACGATGTCACGGTCACGGGTGCCAACGACTACGAACCGACCGCGAACTCGGATATAGCCATCATCACCGCTGGTTTCCCGCGCAAGCCCGGGATGAGCCGCGACGATCTGCTGATGGCCAACTACGACGTGGTGAAGGTGGCCACCGAACAGGTGGCGAAGCATTCGCCGAACTGCATCATCATCGTGGTCACCAACCCGCTGGACGCGATGGCGCAGGCCGCCTTCCAGGTGTCGCGTTTCAGCAAGAACCGCGTCGTGGGCATGGCCGGTGTGCTGGACAGCGCCCGCTTCCGCACCTTCATCGCGCAGGAGCTGAACGTCTCGGTTGAAAATGTGCAGGGCGTGGTGATGGGCGGCCACGGCGACACCATGGTGCCGCTGGTCCGGCTGAGCAACGTAGCCGGCATTCCGCTGACCGAGCTGATGGACCAGGCGACGATCGACCGCATTGTGGATCGGACGCGCAACGGCGGGGCCGAAATAGTCAAGTACCTGAAGACGGGCAGCGCCTATTACGCGCCGTCGGCGGCCGCGGTGGAGATGGCCGAATCGATCCTGAAGGACAAGAAGAAGGTACTGCCATGCGCGGCATACCTCGAGGGCGAGTACGGGATCAACGGGCTGTTCGTGGGCGTGCCGGTAAAACTGGGCGCGCGCGGCGTGGAGCAGATCTACGAAGTGAAGTTAACGGCGGAAGAGCAGGCGATGCTCAAAAAGAGCGCGTCTGCGGTGCAGGAACTTGTGGACGTCCTGAAGTCGAAAGGTTAGGCAGCTTTCGTTCCCCGCGGCCGGCGGCCCGGCCCGGCCGCGGGGTCGCCGGCTATTCGATCACCAGCAGGAGGTCTTTGGCTTCGACGTGCTGGCCGGGTTGCACGAGCATCTGGGTCACCTTCCCGCCCACCGGCAGCGTAGACGGTGCTCTGCATTTTCATCGCCTCCATCACCAGCAGGCGGTCTCCCTTTTTAAGCGTCTGATTCAACTCCACGGCAACCGTCGAGACCACTCCCGGTATGGGGGCGCCGATCTGCCCGGGTGCGGCCGGATCGGCCTTGAGCTTCACTTTCTCCACCACATTCAGCATGCGGTCCCGCACCGTCACCTCGCGCGGCTGGCCGTTGAGTTCGAAGAAGACCGTGCGCGTGCCGTCCGGGTGGGGCTCGCCGACGGTGAGGAACTTGATCACCAGCGTCTTGCCCGGCTCCAATTCGACGGCGATATCGGTGCCGCGTTCCATGCCGTAGTAAAAAGCGGGGGTGGGCAGCACCTCGACGTTGCCGTAGCTCTGGCGCGCTTTGGCGAATTTCAGGAAGACGTCCGGGTACATGAGGTAGCTGAGCACCTCGTCGCGGGACGGGCGGCGGCCGGTTTTCTTGTCCACCAACGCGGCGGTTTCGTCGAGGTCCACTTTCGGCAGGTTCGTTCCGGGCCGCCCGGCAGCGGGAGCGGGGGCGCCGCGGAGAACGATGCGCGCGACATTTTCGGGCCAGCCGCCATCCGGCTCGCCCAGCGCCCCCTGAAACATCTCGATCACTGAGGTGGGCAGGGTGAGGTTGTGATCCGGGTCGAGCCGCTCGAACTGCTGCATGGTCATCTTGTGGTTGACCAGGAAAATGGCCATGTCCCCCACCACCTTACTCGAGGGCGTCACTTTGACGATGTCGCCGAAGGCCATATTGACGTCGGCGTAGGTTTGCGCGATTTCGTGCCAGCGCGCGCCCAGCCCCATCGATTCGGCCTGCTCCTTCAGATTGGTGTACTGGCCGCCCGGCATCTCGTGGATGTAGACTTCGGCCGTGCCGGACTTGGGACCGGTGTCGAAAGGGGCGTAGTATTCCCGCACGATTTCCCAGTAGTCGGCGCAGGCATTGAGCGCGCTCAGGTCCAGGCCGCTGTCGCGCCGGGTGTGGCGCAGCGCAGCGACGATGGAGTTGAGGTTGGGCTGGCTGGTCTGGCCGCTCATGGACGCGATGGCGCCGTCGGCCACATGCACGCCCGCGTCGGCCGCCTTCAGAACGGAGGCGGCGTTGATCCCGCTGGTGTCGTGGGTGTGGAAATGGATCGGGATTCCGACCTCCTGCCGCAGCGTCTTCACCAGTTTTTCCGCCGCGTAGGGTTTGCACAGTCCGGCCATGTCCTTGATGGCCAGAAAATGCGCCCCCATTTTTTCCAGTTCCTTCGCCATGCGCACGTAGTACTGGAGCGGGTACTTGTCGCGTTGTGCATCGAGGATGTCGCCGGTATAACACATTGCCGCCTCGCACACCGAACGCGTTTTGCGAACGGCCGCCATCGATGCCTGCATGTTGGGCAGCCAGTTGAGCGAGTCGAAAATGCGGAAGATATCGATGCCCTGCGCGGATGCCTCGTACACGAACTCCGCTACCACGTTGTCGGGATAGGCGGTGTAGCCGACGGCGTTGGAGGCGCGGAGCAGCATTTGAAAGCAGATGTTCGGTATCGCTTCCCGCAACTGCCGCAGGCGCAGAAAGGGATCCTCGTGCAGGAACCGCATGGTTACGTCGAATGTGGCGCCGCCCCACATTTCCAGGCTGAACAAGTTGTGCAGCCGGTGCGCCACGAAATTCGCCACGGCCAGCATGTCGTACGTGCGCACGCGCGTGGCCAGCAGAGACTGGTGGGCATCGCGGAAGGTGGTATCGGTAAGCAGGAGGCCGCGGTGCTTCAGGGTCCAGGCGGCAAGACCCTCAGGCCCGTCGCGGTCGAGGATTAGGCGCGACCCGGCGGGAGGGGCGCTCGGATCGTGGCGGGGAAGGGGCGCGGGCAGAATCCGGGTTGGGCGTGGCTTTCCGGCAATAGTCGGGTTGCCGTTGACGATGGTTTCGGCCAGGTAGGTGAGCAGGCGCGTGGCCCGGTCGCGCTTCGGCGCAAACTTGAACAGCGCGGGTGTTTCTTCCAGCCAGCGCGTGGTCACGTTGCCCGCCTGAAAATCCTCGTTGTTCACCACGTTTTCGAGGAACGGGATATTGGTTTTCACGCCGCGGACGCGGAATTCGCGCAGGCTGCGGTCCATGCGCTGGCAGGCGTGGCGGAATTCGCGTCCCCACGCCGTGGTCTTCACCAGCAGCGAATCGTAATAGGGCGTGATTACGGCTCCGCTGTACGCCGATCCGCCATCCAGCCGGATTCCAAAACCGGCGGGCGATCGGTATGTGGAGAGTTTGCCGTAATCGGGCACGAAGTGGTTGGCCGGATCTTCGGTGGTGATACGGCATTGCAAGGCGTAACCGTAAAGCGGAACCTGGTCCTGGGGTGGCAGGTTCATTTCGGGGCTATGCAGTTTGCAGCCCTGCGCCACCTGAATCTGGCATCGCACCAGGTCGATGCCGGTCACCATTTCGGTCACCGTGTGTTCCACCTGGATGCGCGGGTTCACCTCGATGAAATACCATTCGCCGGAATCGGCGTCCACCAGGAACTCGACCGTGCCGGCGTTCACGTAGCCGGCGGCGCGCGCAAGGGCGACGGCGGCTTCTGCGAGGGCGGTGCGGATTTTCGGGTCGAGACCCACCGCCGGGGCCACTTCCACGACTTTCTGGTGGCGGCGCTGCACCGAGCAATCGCGCTCGTAGAGGTGGAGGATGCTGCCGTGGAGGTCGCCCAGGATCTGCACTTCGATGTGGCGCGCGCGTCGTACGAAGCGCTCGAGAAAGACGGCGTCGTTGCCGAAAGCGGCAGCCGCTTCCTGCCGTGCCTCGCCAAGTTTGCCGGCGAACTCGGACGCCTGCTCCACCACGCGCATGCCGCGGCCGCCGCCGCCGAACGCCGCCTTGATAATCAAAGGAAAGCCGATCTTCGCGGCGGTCTTTTCCGCTTCGGCGGGATCGCTGACCGCCTTTTCCGTGCCCGGCACAACCGGAATCCCCGCCTTCTGCGCCAGTTTGCGCGCGGCCGTCTTATCGCCCAGCAGTTCCAGCAGTTCGGCGTTGGGCCCGATGAAGGTAATCCCGGCGCGGTCGCAGGCGCGCGCCAGGGCCGGATTCTCGGAGAGGAAGCCATAGCCGGGGTGAATGGCGTCCACTTCTTTTTCTCGTGCCATCTCGACGATTCCTTCGTAGTCGAGATAGGCTTCAACCGGCCCCTTGCCCTCTCCGATGAGGTACGCCTCGTCGGCCTTGAAGCGGTGCAGAGCCAGCCGGTCCTCCTGCGAATAGATGGCCACCGTTCGCAGACCCAGTTCATTGGCGGCCCGCAGGATGCGAATTGCGATCTCGCTGCGGTTCAGCGCCAGGAGTTTTCTCATAGATCCAGAATAAGAGAAGCCGCGACTTGCGGCATGCAGAAGATGGCGGGCGGGAGGTGTCCGAAACGGAAACCGGGGACAGACACCGCAATTCCCAAGCCGTTTGGCTCGGGGATTGTGGTGTTCGTCCCCGGTTACTCAGCGAGAACCCGGTGAGAGGGATCTCCTCAGTTGTAGTGCGCGGCGTTCAATTCGGCGAACTGGGCGAATTCGGCGGGCAACTCATCGAGCGTGTAGATAGAATTCGTCGGGCAGACCGGGACACAGGCGCCGCAGTCGATGCAATCGACGGGGTTGACGTAGAGCTGCGGTACTTCCGCAAAATTCGTTTCATCCTGCTTGGGATGAATGCAATCCACCGGGCAGGCTTGAACGCACAATTCGTCTTTGGTGCAGGAGTCGGTAATCACGTAGGCCATACCACTCAGGAAGCAATTGCTGTGCCAGCGGTAAATAACAGAAAATAAGAGGCGAAAATCGACAGGGCCCAGAGGTGGGTGGGTGAATGCGCCCAGCTTCAGGTGAGATCGCCCTTCCACAGCGTTTTGCCGCCCAGTGAGTGCGGAAACCGAACAGGGCAACGGCCGCGACGATCGCCAGGGGCGCCAGCCCGAGCCCGAAGTGCCACTGGGAGCCATCGAACGTCCGCGGCATGTCCACCAGGAACTCCGCCATGGCTTGCGCAGCAATGAACGCCATCAGCCCGAAACGCAGCAGCAGGATGGTGGTCACTATGGCCACCAGGAAGGACTCGGGATAGGCCACCCACGGTTCGGCCTTACTTCCCGTAAGCGCGGTCATCAGGAGAATGACAGCCGCGATGGCCAGCGAGGGCTTGCGCAGCACGATGCGCGCGGCGAACAGGAGAACGATCAGCGGGGGCAGCCCCGCGGCCGGAGCCTGCCAGCGCGTTTGAGCCTCCCGGGAATGACTTCGCAGCCACGCGAGGTACTCGCTTTTGTAGGTATAGCCGAACCCGCGGTCTGCCGGCCGAGCCGTGTAGCCGAAGGAGCGCAACATGGCGCGCGTATCGCGGGCGAGTGCTTCGGGCGGGGCATCGATGGGCACGCGGCTGGTAATGTCGACGGCGGCGCCCCACACGCCGATTCCGGCAATGAGGGCCAGGGAGACGGCGAGGATGGCAACTGCCAGGCGCACCGGCAGGCCTTCACCCTCTCCGGCCGCAGCTACCAGGTCGGGTGAGGGTGTTTCCCCTGCCGCCAGCGCGGCTGCGAGCTGATCGCCGCCGGGCAAGGCCGCGGCAACGGCTATCGCCGAAGCCGGCCGCTGCCGCGGGTCGGGTTGAAGGCAGCGGAGGACAATCCGTTCCACGGCCGGGTTCCAGGTCTCTGTCGATGGTGGTGATGCCCGCCGGCGCCGCCCGCTCCTGCATCTGCATCAGCTCGACCATGGACGCGGCTTCGAAAGCCCGCTTGCCGGTGAACAGTTCGTAGAGCAGAAGACCGAGCGCGTAGATGTCGCTGCGCACGCCGACCTCGGATCCGGCGAGTTGTTCGGGCGACAGGGAAGGCGGCCGATACGGCGGAGCAGGGAGGCCAGATCCTCACCGTCTACAAACTCCATCGAAAGATAGTGCTGCCCATCGATCTCGCCGATGTCGTAGACGCGGCACACGTTGGATGCGCCACCTGCCTCGCGATGCGGACTTCGTTGTAGAAGCGGGCGAGGGCGCGTTCCTCGCGGCTCATCGATTCGGGCAGAAACTTGAGTGCAACGGCTTGACCCAGCACCAGGTCTGTGGCCCGGTACACCTCTCCCATTCCGCCCCGGCCGAGCAGGCTGGCAACCCGGTAACGCCCTGGGATCAGGGCGCCGGGGAGAGCGCGGCCTTCGTCCACGGAGGTGGAGGAACTCAGCAGGGTTGCGCACCAGGCGCAATTTCCGCTGTGGGCTGCAACTTCGCGGGAGCACCGGGGGCACCGCATGGCGAGTTTTATGATAACCCGCACGGAAGTCTATCCGTTCGATTGCATTCGTAACACCCCAAGCACCCGGATTTGGTGTAAACTGAAGCTGACGAAATCTTGCTTGGCTATTCGCTTCAACCAAAGTCTCGGCCAAAAAAACCCACTGGGGCCAACGCCCCAAATCGCCTCTCCCGGCAAACACACTGAACGAAACGCATAATTCAAAATGTATCCAGGTAGAAACTATCCCCCTCGCAGACAAAATCGAAGAGAGAACGTCAACGAGTCGATCCGTGCGCGGGAGGTCCGGGCGGTGTTTCCGGACGGCACCACGGAAGTGATGCCCACTGCTGCGGCACTTCGCAAAGCGCAGGAACTCGGGCTGGATCTTGTACTGATCGCGCCGACGGCCGTTCCGCCTGTCGCCAAAGCGGTCGATTTCGGCCATTATCAGTACGAGCAGAAAAAGAAGCAGCACGACGCCAAGAAGAAGCAGCACGTGGTTCAGGTCAAGGAGCTGAAGTTCCGGCCTAACACCGACGATCACGATTACGATTTCAAGAAGAATCACGCCATCCGCTTCCTTCAGGAAGGCAACCGTGTGAAGGCGGTGGTGCAGTTTAGAGGCAGGGAGATCGCGCATGCCGACCTGGGTAAGAAGCTGCTGATGCGGTTTGCGGCGGATCTTACCACTTTCGGAATTGTGGAAGGCCAGCCCCGGCTGGAAGGACGCAACGCACATGTGCTGATCAGCCCGGTGAAGGCCGCCGCGAAGCCGGGTGAGAAAGAGAAAGAGAAGGACAAGGAGAAGCCCTCGGCGGCTCCTCAGGCCCCCCAGGCAGCGTCATAGCCTCAGACGGTGGTCCGGCGCAACCCCGGCCAAACGCCTGGAATCAGCCCGGCGGATCGTGTTTCAGTATGTATAACGCCTTTTTTGGTTTTACCCAGAACCCGTTCAACATGAGCCCGGACCCGAGTTTTCTGTTCCGGAGCACGCAGCACGAGGAAGCGTTGGCGAACCTCATTTACGGCGTGCAAAGCCGCAAAGGGTTCATCGTGTTGGCGGGCGAGGTCGGGACCGGCAAAACCACCATGCTGGAATGTCTGCGAGACTTCCTCAACGCCCAGCAGATCGCCTTCGCTTCGCTGTTCAATTCGCGGCTCACGGTAGAACAGTTCTTCGATCTTCTCGCCTACGACCTGGATCTAAACTGCAACCGGCATTCGAAAACCGAAGTGCTGATGGCGCTGAACAACTTCCTGATCGACCGGGCGGCCGCGGGACGAACCGTGGTGTTGATCGTCGATGAGGCCCACAATCTCGAGTGGGATGTGCTGGAGGAGATCCGGCTACTCGGCAATCTCGAAACCCGCCGCGGTAAGCTGCTCCAGATCGTTCTGGCGGGACAGCAGGAACTCGACGACAAGCTGGAACGGCCCGAGTATCGTCAGTTGAAGCAGAGGATCGCGCTGCGGTGCAGCCTGCGGGGATTCAACCTTCAGGAGGCGGTGGCTTACATTCATTCGCGGATGACCCGAGCCGGGATGCCGGAGCAGAGCGTGTTTTCCAACGAGATTCTCGAGGAGATCCACTTCCGCACGCAGGGCATTCCGCGCCTCATCAACGCGATGTGCGACAACCTGCTGCTCACTGCTTTTGCGATGGAAACCAGAACCGTTACGACGGAAATGCTCGAGGAGGTAACTGCCGACATGAGGCTGGATACGCCGCGAGCCCGGTCCTTCCGTCCGGAACCCGGTTTCGCGGAGCGAACGCTTCGCCAAGCCCGCGGCCCGGCGGCGGAGTAGAAAAAACTGCGCGGCCAGGAGCGTCGCCTGGCCGCGAGGCAGTTTCTTTCCCGCGAAAAGCAGCCTTACCGCTGGTCTTGTGCCCGGCTGGCCGAACTGCTGGTGTCAGTTCCGAGGGCCGCTGTCACCTGGTCGGCGCTGAACACCTTCACTTCCACGCGGCGGTTCTTGGCGCGCGCGTTTCTGGTGCGGCCTTCTTCGACGGGCCGTTCCTCACCGAGGCCGATCATGTGAATGCGATAAATCGGCACATCGTGCTTGGCCACGAGATACTCGACCACCGCGTCCGCTCGCTTACGGCTCAGCATGTCGTTATAGCTCTTGGATCCGGTCGAATCCGTGTAGCCCTCCACGGCGATGAAGTAACGCTTGCCAGACTTGATTTCGTCCGCCAACTTGTCCAGGTCAGCCTGGGCATCCTTGGAAATAGCTGCCCTGTCGAACTGGAACGGAACGGAAACCGTGTTCTGGAGCTTGTAATCGTCGATATTGGCGATCACCGAGCGGAGACTGGACACGCCCTGATTTGCCTGTTCCGCTTTCTGATCCGCTTGGGCGGCCTTCTGGTCGGCCTGCGTCGCACGGGCCATCGCTTCGCCGGCGTGCGTATCGGCTGTGGACGCCCGTTCCTGGGCCGCGCTGATGCCGGATTGAGCCTTCTCGTCAACCTGTTTTACCTGGTTACGAGTGTCGTTGATCTGTTGTGTGTTCTGCGTAGCCTGCTCGCCCACCTGGTCCACTTTGGCCTGGATCGGAGTGGTCGTATTGCGAACGTATTTCTTCGTCGCGCAACCGCCGGCAATCATGGAACCGGTGAGAATACAAGTCGCAAGGAAAGCTTTCATAGTTCAGAAACCTCGATCCAGCTATTAGCAATCCAGCAGCCGTTCTAGCTAAGTCCTAATGTTTCAGGATTTGTCGATAGAAGTACGAATCCGGGCCGGGAGGATTTGCGCGTAAGCTTTACGCGGTTCGCCCTCGCTACGCCTTCGGACGGGAAGAAGGGTGAGCGGGACGTGGTGATCGCCCGGCCCGTTTCCGGACAGGGCCACGCGGTTGAAAACCGGGTAGGTCCCAGGCCGGGTTCTCGTAAATCTCACACTCGGGGTCGTAATCAAGAGGCCAATACTTTTGAATTTTCATAACGGTAACCTGGTTCACACCGGAGGGACATCTTCATTATACCACCCGCCTGCATGGATCAGGTTACAGGTAAACTACTGTAAGCAAATCGTTTATTTGCCGGTTAACGGTCTAACCAACAGGGCGGGGAACCCAGTTGACAGTCACTTTCGTGGCGGCTTCCGGGGTCCACTCACGCGGCACGTTGATCAAGAACTGCTCTCCGCCTGGCGAGACATCGTAGAAGTTCCATGTATTGGGAACGGCCGGCGTTCGAAACAACTCGCGTGGGGGGTCGAAGACCGGCACGCCTTCGAGCGAGATGCTTACCGATTCGAAGGTGCCGTCTTCCCTGACATAAAACAGCCGTTTGCCGTCGGCGCGCCATCGGGGCAACCCGCCACCCGATGCGGAAATCTGGAAGCGGGGACCGGACGGCCTGCCAAGTCCGTGAAACCGCTCGACATAGATTTCGCTCCGGCCGCCCTCGTCGGACTGAAACGCGACCCATTGGCCATCCGGCGTAAACGCGGCGAAGCCCTCCGAGTGCACGGTTTCGAGCAGTGGTGCGGCCCGGTCTTCGAGCGTCGAATAGACCCAGCAGTCGTATTGCGTTTCGGGTGTGAAGGCGTTGAACAGGATGTACCGCCCATCTCTGGACCAGTCCGTCGGGTATTTGGGGTGGCTATCGCGATACAACAAAACCGTGGGCGTGCGGTCTGGCCGGTGAAGCCACAGGTCGAAGCTTCCGTGGCCCGCGCCGGCAAGGAAGGAAACGATGCGGGTACCGTCCGGGGACCAGACGGGCGACCCGGCATGCGCGCCGGCCGGCGGCAGTTCGGTCGTTTGCCCATCGCTGGCCACCAGCCAAAGGTCGGCTTCCTCCTGCTGTCCTTTCGCCATCGCCGCCACTGCCCGGTCCCCTCCGGGCGCAATGCGGGGTGGTCCCCAGTTACCGGCCCGGTCGGCGGCGGCGATGCGTTTCCCGGCGCGGTCCACCCAAAGCAACTGCCGCGACGGCGTTCCCAAAACCTGGTAGACGAGTACGCCGTTCGTAGAGGCCGAGACAGGAGCGCGGGCCAGGCTGCGTGCCTCGATAACGCCACCGGCCAACGGTATCGGGTCGCCCGTTACCGCGAGCGTCGAATTCCGGAACGGCTGGGCCATCAGGGTCCTGTTGCGGATGTAGACGAGATAGCCGCTCTTTTCCGGATCGGCGCCGGGTTCGGCAACGAATGTGGCGTTCGAGTCGGCGGCGCCAACCAGGAGCGTGCGGCGCGGCGAGTCGAGTTCTCCCGCATAGACTCCGGTGATGGCGGCGTTGGAGGACGAAAGGTAGAAGAGAAAACGTTTTCCGCCCGGGAGGAACTCCGGCCACATCAGGGCCTCGGAAGAATTGCCTGCCTTCGGTTGCAGCATGCGGACTGCGCCATCCCCAGCCGCGGAGATCTTCAGCAGGCCGGAACCGTTTCCCGCGGCGAACAGGATGGTGCCGTCCGGGTTCCAGGTGCCGCCTCCGGCTGGGGATTCAGCGTAGCAGAGGACGCGGACTCCGGAACCGTCTGGCTGCACTATTTTGAGCGAGCCCTTCGCAAAAAATGCCACGCTGCGGCTGTCGGGCGACCAGAAGGGTGCCGCCGCGCCTTCCGTAGCTGTGATGCGGCGCGAGACCAGCGAGTCGAGCCGCCGGATCCAAAGCCAGTCGACGCCGTCCGCGGCGGCAGCGATGAACGCCAGAGTGCTGCCGTCGGGCGAGATCGAGGCGAGTCCCGAATAGGCGGTATGCTCTGGTGCCGCGAGGTCGAAGCGCACGGTGGCGGCGGCCGGGTGGCGTCGGAAGAGGCCGAGGCTCCACGCCGCCGCCCCCGCCGGCAACAGCAGGCACAACGCAAACAGCGGCCAAAAAAGGCGGCTTGATTTCTTGGCAGACGGTTCCGGCGAGGCACGGGCCGGAAGTTTCCGCGATACCGAGACCCTTTCCTCGCAGAGCCTCGCCAGGCGAAGTTCGTTGACCGCACTCTGAATGCGTTGCTTTCGGAGGCGCCGGTCCTTTTCGAGGCAGGAGGCAATCACACTTACCACCGCGGGCGGCATTTCGGGACCGGGTGGCAAGGTTGCCGTCAGGACGGCGGCGCGGAGTTGTTCGCCGCTTCCGGAAAACGGGGGAAAGCCGGCCAGCATCGTGTAGAGCAGGGCTCCAAAGGCCCAAATGTCGGTCCGTGGATCAATCGGCTCGCCCCGCCACTGCTCGGGGGCTCGATAGGGCTCCGCCTGAAATGCCAAGGTGGCCGTGGGCTTCACCAGGCGTATGCCACGGGGCGTGATGACCAGCGCATTCGGCGAAACGCTACCGTGGGCCATCCCGGCGGACGCGGTGCGGCGCAACAGAGTCCCGATCTCGAGCGCAAAGGTGAGCGCATCGTGGAGCGGAATCGGTCCGCGCACGAGAATTGCGTCGAGTGTGGGACCCTTCACGGGTTCCTGACTCAGAAAGTCGACATCCTCGCGGGCATTTCCGGTCAACTGGCTAACCTCGAAAAGATTCGGCGCGCAATCCGGATTTTACTATTTGGCAAGCGGGAACTACAAGAAAAGGAAAGGATTAGAAGAGGAAGAAGCAGTGAAGACGATCTAAGAGTACCAAGCGGCCGGGAAACTTACGGCGGTTCCCGGCCGCTCGAAGAACTGTTCCGGGCTAAACGCCGACCATTTTCCGGCCTTCCTGCCAAAGCTGGCCGGCCTCTTCGACGACCTTACGGCCCTCGTCGTAGATCAGGCGGACCCGATCGACGATGTCCCGGGTAGCTTCCGCCAGGTCGCCGGAACTGTCGGCTACGCGGCGGCCTACGGCACGGGCCGAATCCCAACGGCTCCGTTTTCTCCGGGACAACGCGATCCCGATGCCGATCGCGGCGCCTACGGCAATCCCCACCCAGAGGGCAATATTAGTACCTTGTTCGTCCATTCCCATGTCGGATTCCGGATCCATGCACCACCTCCGTTCTCAGTGTAGCGGCGGTGCCGTTTTTGCATGGGCGGCTTCGGGCCGGAGCAAGTGTCACACCGCACAGCGGGCCCCACGGTGGCGTGAGGGTGGATACGGTACGGCGAAGCTTGGCCGATTGCACCCTCGTAAATCGGTCCGTCGAGTCCGATTTACAATAGGGGTGCCCATTGACACAGCCTCAGGGGCATGTACAATCCAAATTGGCAGCTAATTTCACAAACGGAAGTGGCGCGAAATGTTCAAAGTCAGGAAATCCCGGCCTGCCCCCCAGAATGACGCAGAGGGATTCAACAGCAGCCAGGTCGCACGGATTTGCGGCGTCAGCCTGCGCCAGTTGCAATGGTGGGACGAGCGCAACGTCGTTTCTCCGCGTCAGGACGGCCATAAGCGCGTCTACATCGCCGAGGAAGTGGTCGAGATCTCGGTGATTGCGGAATTGCGCCGAAAGGGCTTCTCACTGCAAAAAATACGGCGGGTGCTCCGGTTCCTACAGAAGGACATGGGAAAGCGGCTGAGCGAGGCGATGCAGTCTCCGGGAGACATGCACCTGCTGACCGACGGCAAGACCATCTATCTGGAGGATGCGCCCAACCGGATCATCGACCTGATGAAGAGCGCGCGCCAGCCCATGTTTCTGGTCTGCGTGACGGATCAGGTGAAGCGCCTAACGGCGATTGCCGAACGCAAACCGGCAAAGTCGGAAACCTCCCCTGCCGCGCGGAAAGCCCGCGCCGTTTAGCGCGCCGCCGAGCAGCGGCGCACATAAATAAGCATCGAGATGAGTGCGCATGCCGCGACGGCGACGTAGGAATACGGACTATGCCGTGCGAGCAAGTCAAGCTGGCCGGAGAGGGCATTCAATGTGTCGTCCCGCAGCCGCGGTGACAGGGCGAGAAATCCTCCGCCAAATCCGAATATCGCCAGTATGCGCGTCATGAAATACCATGCTCGGGCTGAGGAACCGGCCAATTACAGACAGGGCAGTACTGGTTAAGTACCAGCGGTACTGAAGTCGATCAAAAATGCAGTTCCGCTGCCGCTTCAGCGGGGCTGCGGTGTTCGCCGTCTACCCGGTAATTGAGCTTGCGCATTTGGGAATCCGAGATTTTTCCAGCCAGTTCCTCGAGCACGCCGCGCAGTTTCGGAAAGCGGGACAGGGTTTCCTGCCGCACGACCACCGCGCACTCGTAAGGCGGGAAATAGTGACGGTCGTCGTCGAGGATCAGCACATCCATCACGGCCGCCATGCCGTCTGTCGAGTTGCCGGCAATCATGTCCACCTTTCGGGTGGAGAGCGCAGAATAGAGAAGGCCCAAGTCCATAGTCACGGGCGCACCGTCGGTTTTGAGGTTGTAGGTGCGGAGCAGGCCGTCGAGGCCGTCGGGGCGCTGTTGAAACTCGTAGCCGACCCCCAGCTTCCAGGGCCGGGAGGACGCGCCCGAAAGCGTCGAGAGCCTCTCGCGGCGCGCCGTTTCGCCTCGCACCATCATCGCGAACGTGTCGTTGAAGCCGAGAGGCGAGAGCCAGACGAGGTTCCACCGCCTGGCATACTCCGCGCGAACGGCGTTCAGGGCGGCGGCTTTGTCCTTGACAGCGGGCTGCTTCAGCACGGCAGTGAGCGCGGTGCCCGTATATTCGGGATAAAGGTCGATGGCCCCGGTGCGTAGCGCGTCGTGGGCCAACAGCGTGCCGCCAAGGTTCAGTTTCCGCTCCACCTCCACGCCCAGGCGCCGCTCGATATGCTGCGCCAGAACCTCCCCCAGGATTAATTGCTCGGTGAAATTCTTGGATCCCACCACGATGTGGGGAGCGCGCGAGCACCCGGCGAGCAGGATGGCGATCAGGCCGGCGACAATCTTCGTTCGATCCATTCGAGCACCTCGTCGGCCGCAAGGGCCATGATGGCGGCGGGCACCGCGCCCGTCAAAACCGTACGCGTATCGACCATTGAAATGCCGCGGAAGATGAACACCCCCAGCCCGCCGCCCCCGATGGCCGCGGCAATGGTTGCGGTGCCGATCGTGGTTACCGTGGCGATGCGCAGGCCGGCAACGATGGAAGGCGCAGCCAGCGGCAGTTCCACTTCCCACAGAATCTGGCGCCCGGTCATCCCCATCGCTATGGCCGACTCGCGCACGGCCCGGTCCACGCCGAGGATCCCCACGAGGGTGTTGCGGAGAATCGGCAACAGGGCGTACACGCAAAGCGCGATAATGGCGGTGCGTTTCCCGATCCCGCCGATCAGGGGCAGGGGCAGGAGAAAGCCGAATAGTGCCAGGCTGGGGATGGTTTGGCCGATGTTCGCGATTCCGAGCACCCAGCGACGGCCCCCCGTTCTTCGCGCCAGCCACACCCCGGCCGGCAGTCCGACGCCTGCCGTGATGGCGATGGTGATGGCGACCAGTTCCAGGTGTTGCAGCGTCAGCGAAAAGAATTCAGTGCCCATTCTGTCTCCAGTCCACGTCCAGGCCGGCGAGGAAGGCGCGGGCCTCCCCGGAGGATGAGTTGACGAAGTCGGCGGGCGGCGCCAGCACCTCGAGCGCGCCATCCTTGAGCAGCGCGATGCGCGAACCCATCAGGAGCGCCTCTCGCACGTCGTGGGTCACAAAAATCGCGGCTTTACCGAGTCCGCTGCGCAGCTCCAGAAACTGCTTCTGGAGGTCCAGCCGGGTAATGGGGTCGAGGGCGCCGAAAGGCTCGTCCAAGAGGAGCAGCGGCGGATCTCCAGCGAGCGCGCGCGCAATGCCCACGCGCTGCCGCTGGCCGCCGGACAACTGCCGCGGGTAGCGCCGCGCGTATTCGGCGGGGTCGAGCCCCACCAGGCGGAGCAGTTCCTCGACACGGGCGGCAATACGCTCGCGAGGCCAGCCCTCGAGGCGGGGCGCCAGGCCGACGTTGGCCTCCACGGTCCAGTGCGGGAACAGGCCTCCCTCCTGGATGACGTAGCCCATGCGGCGGCGCAGGCGGACCGGATCCCACTCCGCTGCGGGCCTGCCCTCCAGACGAATTTCGCCTGAGGTTGGCCGGACCAGCCCGATTACGGCTTTGAGGAGAGTGGTCTTCCCGCAGCCGCTTCGCCCGAGCAGCACAAGGGTTTCGCCCTGGTCCACGTCCAGACTCACTTCCCGCAGCACACCGTACGACACCCCCCGAATCTCCAGGAGCATCCCACCATCCTACGATTCCCGGGACGTGAGCTGCGCTATGATGTTGTTAAGGCACCGCCTGATGCCCAGTTGTTTTTGCAATCCTCACCAATCCGTCTGCTTGCCGTCTTCATCTGGGAACGAACTCACGGGTCCGTCTGTCTGCCGGTAGAAACATGAAAAAACTTCGAAACTTCGCATTCGCCGCTTTGATCGTGACCGCATCGGTGCTTTTCGCGCCCCTTTACGGCCCCCAAATCCGCGCCCGCGCCGCGACCACCGGGGACGATCTCGACAAGGACATGCGCTCGGTAGCCGCCGTGTTCGCTCTGGTGGAAAAGAACTACGCCGACCCGGTGCCCTCCGACAAGGCATTCTACGACGGCGCCATTCCGGGCATGCTCCGCACCCTCGATCCGCACTCCAACTTCGTGGATCCCAAGGATTACAAGGAGATGCAGCGGCGGCAGCACGCGCAGTACTTCGGCGTGGGCATGCAGATCACGATGGATGGACCGAAGACCGTGGTGATGGAGCCCTTCGTGAATTCGCCGAGCTGGAACGCGGGCATGCGGCGCGGCGACGTGATCGTCGATGTAGACGGCAAGGATGTGACCAAATTGGATTCGAGCGCGGTTGCCGAACTGCTGCGCGGCGCCAAGGGCACACCGGTTAAAGTCAGCGTCAGCCGCGAGGGCCAGTCGGAGCCGTTTACCGCAACCATCGTCCGCGGCGAGATCGAAACCAGCGTGGTAGACGCCTTCTGGGTGAAGCCGGGCATCGTTTACCTGGGAGTGGAGAGCTTCGAAGCGCAAAACGTCAGCCGGAATGTAGAGTCGCTGCTGCGGGGTCTGGGCGAGAAGGACGTGAACGGTCTGATCCTCGACCTGCGCGGCAACCTGGGGGGCTTGGTGACGGAGGCCGTGGCGCTCGCCGGCCGGTTCCTGCGCAACGGCCAGACCGTGGTTTCGCACCGCGGCCGGGCGGAGCAGGAGCAGGTGTTCCGCGCACGCGCTGTGGCCCTGGCGCAGAAGTATCCAATCGTGGTGCTGGTAAACGGTTCATCGGCGTCGGCTTCCGAGATTGTCTCCGGCGCCCTTCAGGACCACGACCGCGCCTGGGTGATGGGAGAGACGACCTTCGGCAAGGGCCTGGTGCAGGCGCAGTTTCCGCTCAGCGAAGGGGCGGCACTGCTGCTGACCATCGCTCACTATTACACGCCCAGCGGTCGCCTTATCCAGCGCGACTACACCAAGCAGTCGTTCTACGAGTACTACGCGCACCGCAACGACAACACCGTCAACACGCAGGACGTGAAACTCACCGACGCCGGCCGCAAGGTGTTCGGCGGCGGCGGAATCACGCCGGACGAGAAATTCGCCAGCCCGAAGTACAGCATCTTCGAACGGCGGCTGGGGATTTATCCGAACACGGCTAACGCGTTCTACCGTTTCGCCAACGAGTACTTCGCCGGCAAAAAACCGGTGTTGCCTGTGAACTGGCAGCCGGACGACAACACCGTCCAGCAGTTCAAGGAATTTATCAAAAAGAACGACGTGCCGTTCACTGAGGAAGAGTTCACGGCCAACCGGGATTGGGTGCGGCAAGGCATCCGCTGGGAATTCTATTTCCGCGCTTTCGACAAGGCAACCGCGCAGCGCGCCAGATTGCAGGAAGATCCGGAAGTGCAGCAAGGTGTGGCCAGCATGCCCAAGGCGCAGAACCTGGTAACCATGGCGCAAAAAGTTTACGCCATGCGCCAGTAACAGCGCTCGTTTCTAACGGACAGGCAGCAGGGTGACTTCCGCCAGGCGGCAAACGCCCACGCTCGCGCTGCATGCGCGCGGGGAGAGGTCTTTGTTCAGGCAGATACGAACCTCCTGACAACGTGCCGTCGCGGTAGCAGGAGGCGCGAAACGCCCCTTTCGGCGCCGACGGATTGACGGCGGCGAATTTGGCTTCGACCGCTCCGGGCTGAGCTCCAGCGTTTGTGCCGGCTACTTGAGGTCGGAGGGAATTACGATCGAGTCCCGCGCCCTTCGAAGAGCGGCAAAATAGTCCGCCGCGCTCATGCCGCTGCATGTTCCGTGCGTGGCCCACTCATGCTGGATCAGCGATTCGGTGGGGACGTAGTTGAGAGTTGCCTGGAGGATTGCGCGGGCCAGGGCATGGCGGGTACGCACTTTTCCGGTCCGCGGCCGTTTTCGTCCTGAGGCCACAGCCCATGCACTACAAAGCCGGCGCGCCGTCCGGGAGCGCATTCCCTCGGGTCCTTGAATCTTCCTGCCTGGACGCAGAAGTCAGGCGCATAGGAGAGGGACAGCACGTAATACGAGAACCGGGCCAGGCTGGGCGCATTCCTCTGCGGTTTGGGAGCGGCCGTGGGAATCAGGGTGAGGCAGGCCAATGCCGCGGCCGTTCGGGCGATGGAACCCGGGGTTCGCATGAGCCTATTCTCGCGCGGCGACATGTAAAAGATCACTCGGTTCAGGTAGAGACGCGGTGCATCCTGCAAGACTTCAACAACGACATCATGCCCCTGGTGAGACGCGCTACCGGGTGCTGGCCGACCGCGGGAACCGGGCATCGCGGGACTCTCGATGCCCGGCAAACCATACGCTGACGATCGCGATTTCCAACCTCGCCAAGTTCGGCTAAATCGGTGCGTACAGATCAGGGCTGCTGAAGGCGCTGGGGCTCGGCCGGGGTGCGGCTGCAACTCCGCCGCGGGCCTGAGAAGTACCCCGCGCAGTTCGACAGCGCGCAACTCAAAAAGGGTCTAAAGCGGTTCTGGTTCGCGACAAACGAATTCGCGCCGAAACTGTTTCAGTAACGGCTCTCTTCTAGTGAATCTTCTCCGCCAGCGTAGTGCTTGCTGCGAGTGGGTCCGGACCGTCACCGGTGATGGCCCAGCCGGCGATGTAGCGTCCCTTGCGGAAGAAACAGAGCTTGCCCAAGTACTTGTCCGCGGTCTGAAACGCTTCGTCAGCGACTTTGGCGGCGGTGTTCTCGTTATACCGCTCGCGCATCTTCTGCATCACCGCTGCCGCCGAGGCCGGCGTATCTTCGAACACGACGAACGCTTTACCGTACTCGTATTGCGCCATGTAGCCGCGTTTCAGGGCCCGCATTCCGAGCACGCTCTCCGGGATCAGCCGGAGCGTCTGCTGCTTCTCGGCGGGGAACCAGGAGAGAGCCGCCGGTGGGGTCGACAGGCCAGATACCGACTTGTCCAGGGCAGCGGCCCAGGCCTTCAATTCGGCCGAGTGGTCCCCCTCCGGGTTGGCGGCGATCTCCAGGTAATATTTGTCTTTGGCGAATATGAGCCGGCGGGGGACGATCTGCCCGCCCATGCCGACGGGGTACGCCGGAAGGCGAAGGTCGCGGTTGGCGGCGAAGATGCCGAAGGCGGAATCGGCATCGCCCATATCCGAAATGTCCACCACGAAGGTGACGCCCGCCTTGTGGCAGGTGACGCCCTGCATCTTCAGGAACCCGTAGCTGATGTAGCCCTCGGAGTTGCCGTTCATGTACTCGAAGAGGTTGTCCGCGTCGTAGGTGCGCAAGCCGCCGCTCTGGGTCCACCCGGGGACCATGCCACAGGACGGGGCGGCCGCTTTGTCCTGCGCGGCCGCCACAAAACCTGAAATCAGAACCAATCCGGCAACTGCCTTCAGCATGCAAAGAGCTCCTGCGCGCGGATCAGGCGGTCGGCCACTTTGACTCCGTGCGGGCATTGCACGGTGCAGCCGGGGCAATCGCCGCAGCGCACGCCGGCATGTTCCGGGGAAAGGGTGCGGAAATTATCGCGACCGAGCGAGAACTGGCCGTAGCCGTCGGCGTAGGTGGCAAAACGGAGGATGTCGGCCACCGGAAGCCCCAGCCGGCAGGTGCCTTCGCACTTGCCGCACATATTGCAGTAGTAGGGGCGGAGGACTTCCCGGTGCATGGCCAGCAGTCTCTGCTCGGGCGCGCCGAATGGGGCGGCCATGGCCTTGATGTTTTCGTCGAGCTGGTCGTTATCGGTAATGCTCGGGATGGAGGTGTTGACGCCTGGGATTCGAATGGCCCACTGGAGCGCGGCCAGCAGTGCGCCGGGCTGTTTGAGCTTGGCTGCGTTGGGGTTCGGCTGGCCGCCGCGGCCGGCACCTGCGCCCCCGGCCATCACCTTCATGGCCACAACGCCTTTGCCGGCCTTGGACGCCTCTTCGATGACGCTGGTCAGCACCGGCTCCATGGTGAAGTTGTAGGCCGTCAGGATCACGTCGATCTTCGGGTGCTTGGCGAGAAAGGGGATCAGCGTAGGCTGTCCGCTGTGGGTGCTGACGCCGGCGAAGCGGATCTTTCCGGCCTGTTTGGCGGTCTGCTGCGCATCGATGAGATCGTCGGTGATGTCTTCCGGACGCGAGCGGGCGTGCAGGTACCAGATGTCGACGAAATCGGTGCCCAACTCTTTCAAGCTGGTGTCGATGTGGGCGAGAGCTTCCGCCTTGGTGCGGGCCTGCGTCTTGGTGGAGAGAACGATATCCTTCCTTTTGTTCTTGAGGGCGGCGCCGACCATGCGCTCGTTGTTGCCGCTCTGATAGCCGCGAGCCGTGTCGAAATAGGTGATGCCCAGGTCCGCGGCGCGTTCCACGACGCTTCCGTCCGAGGTAATCATGCAGCCGAAACCTACGGAGGTGACTTTCAGACCGGTCTTGCCCAAAGTCCTGTATTGCAGGACGGGGCTGGAGGGCAGCCTGGACGGGGCCTGTTGCGGTTCCGGCTCAGCCGAGGTGCGGGTGGCCGATGCGGCAGCGGGCAAAGCCAGTCCGGCCGCCAGAAATTTACGACGCGAAGCGTTATTCATCGTTCCTCCAACGGATTAAAGAGTGATAATATCCTAATTGTAATCGAAGGCGTCCGAGAGGAGCGATTGTATGTCGAAAGTTTTTGCACGCAGGAGTCTTTTTCAACTGGCGGGAGCGGCGGCAGTGCTCCGGAGCCGAGTCGTGGCACAACAGGCCCCTCCAACGGGCCAGGCACCCCCGCCTGTACGCAGGCCGGGCAATCAGGGAAATCCAGAGCCTCTCCCCGGTCTCGAAACGCGCTCCAACGTGGCGCTGATTCACGGCGAAAACCGGCGCAAGAACGTCTATGACGCGCTGAAGGCGATCGACAAGGAAATTCAGGCGAAGATGAAGGGCAAGAAGTACGCCCTCATCAAACCCAACTTTGTCAATACCCAGAACCAGTTGGCCGCCAGCAACGTCGATGCCATGCGGGGCATTGCCGACTACCTCTCCGAGCGGTTCAAGGGGCCGATAGTGATTGCCGAGTCCTCCGCCGGCGATACCGAGGTGGCGTTCGAGAATTTCAAGTACAAGGCTCTGCCCGGCGAGTACTCCCGCCAGAAACTCAGCCTGGTGGACCTGAACCGCGAAGCCAAATTCGAACGGGCTGCGCTGCTCGATGCCAATCTTCACGTGGTGCCGGTGCGGTTGGCGGCCAGACTGTTCGATCCGGACGCTTTCGTTATCTCCTGCGCGATACTGAAGACCCACAACACGGTGATCGCTTCGCTTGGGCTCAAGAACATGGCGCTGGGCTCGCCGCTGCACTATGCTCCCGGAGAAACGGTGCGCTGGAACGAGAAGCGCAAATACCACGTCGGGCTGCGGCAGACGCACTACAACATGCTGGTCACCGTGCAGAAACTGGCACCGAACTGGGGCCTGTCGGTGATCGACGGGTACGAGGGCATGGAAGGCAACGGGCCGAACTCCGGGACGCCGGTAGCTTCGCGGGTGGCGATTGCATCGGTGGACATCGTGGCCGCGGACCGCATAGGGGCGGAAGCGATGGGCGTGGATCCGGAATGGCTGGGTTACGCGAAGTTCGCCGGCGGGCTGGGCATCGGGCAGTACGACTCGGCCAAAATCGACGTGCTGGGGGCCAAGGTGGCGGATATCAAAAAGGCCTACCGCATGCACCCTGACATCGAGAAGGAGTTGAAGTGGCAGGGTCCGATGACCGAACTGCCGTTCAATCTCGGCTGGGTGCGGGGAATCGATATGCAATCGGCATAGAGCGCGGGGCCGGTGTGTGGATTGGCCGGATGGGACCTGCCTTCACCGGTGGCAAACGGCTCATGACATCCGGTGCAGTCGGCGGCAACTCGCAGGGCCAACGCTCGGACAACCGCAACTGCCGCCTCGCGAGTCGGGCATAGGCCATCACTCCAGGCATCGGTTTCGGGTTCGCGTGACGGCGCGACAGGCCAGATCAAATCCTCATCACATATAATTCATGCTGCATGAAGATTCGTTTCGCTCTTTTGCTGGCGTGCGCGGCGGGCTGCGGCTGCGCTCAGGATTACGCCCTCGGACCGGATTCGCAGGTTCAGCCCGGCGTTCCTCAGGGCACGGTCACGAAGCACGTGCTGCCGCCCGGCCGCTTCTATCCGGGCACGCCGCATAATTACGCTGTGTACGTGCCGGCGCAGTACAAGGCCGACAGTCCGGCGCCGGTGATGATTTTTCTGGACGGCAGCGGACGCCTGGGGAACGGCGAGCGCGTGCCGGCGGTGCTGGACAACCTGATCGCGAAGGGCGACTTGCCCGCGATGATCGGCATCTTCGTCGATCCGGGCGTGCTGCCGCCCTCCATGCCACAGGCGCAGAGCCGTTTCGAGCGCGTGTTCGAATACGACTCGCTGAGCGATCGTTATTCGCGATTCCTCCTCGAGGAACTGATTCCCGAGGTGCCAAAGGCTATAACCTTTCGAAGAATCCGGACGATCGCGCGATCGCGGGCATCAGCACGGGCGCCGTGGGTGCATTCGCAGCGGCCTGGAACCGGCCCGACCAGTTTCACCGCGTGCTCAGCTTCATGGGTACGTTTGTGGCCATGAAGGGGGCGGACTCGCTGCCCGGATTGATCCGCAAGACGGAGCCGAAGCCGATTCGCATTTTCATGCAGGAGGGGCGCAACGACCATATCGTGCCGGGGCAGCCCTACGGGACGTTTTACGCGGGAAGCTGGCCGATCAATAACCAGGTGATGCTGGAGGCATTTGAGTTCGCGGGTTACGACGTGAAGCTTGGGTGGATTTGTTCAAGAAGCACGGGTTCAACGTGGTCTTCAAGGAAAGCGAAGGCGGCCACATCTGGATCAACTGGCGCGATTACCTGAACGAATTCGCGCCGAAACTCTTCCAGTAACACCGCGGTGATGGCCCAGCCGGCGATGTAGCGTCCATTGCGGAGGAAGCAGAGCTTGCCCAAATACTTGTCTGTGGTCTGGAACGCTTCGTCACCCAACTTGGCGGCGGTGTTCTCGTTGTAGCGTTCGCGCAGTTTTCTGCAACACGCCCGCCGCCGAGGCCGGCGTCTGCGGCATGTGGCCGCGCTTCAGTTGACTCGCTTCCGGTGAATTTCGATATCTTGCCGTAAAAGCCATCGGCTGTGCTGCCCCAATCCCCGTCGTCTATCGCTTCACTTCCGCCGATTGGAGGAAAGCACCGACCGGTCCCGTATCCGGGTTGGGACCATCGCGCCCTGACCTACCAGCCGGATACGGTCACGTGCGATTGGATCGGCATGTAAGCTGGCCACCTGGGAAAATGGGTTGCAAGGGCGTGATCCGGTCAAATCCTGCTTGTAGGCCACAACCGGAGAGATCTTCAACCAGCGCAATCCGAAGCTCTGATGCTCCAACCCAAAGCGTCACCTTACACGCGCGGACGCAAGTAGGATTGGACCATGGCTGAACTCGAAGAACGCAACAAAGCACTACTCCAGCGTTTCGTTGAAGCCTTGAATCAGCACCAACTCGACACGCTGGACGATCTCGTTGCGCCGGATTTCGTGCGCCACTGCCCGGCGACCCCAGGGGTTGACATCCGCAATCTGGCCGCCTTCAAGAAGTTCCTCGAAACGGACCAGGCGGGTGTTCCTAACGGTTGCTACACCGTTCGATTTGCGGTTGCGGAAGGCGACTACGTGGCCGTGTACTGTAACTATTCCGGCACGCAAACCGGGCAGTGGGGCCCTATTCCGCCAACCGGTAAACACGTCGAGTTCGACTTTAGCGGCGTGGTTCGCTTCTGCTCCGGCAGAATGGCCGAATTGTGGATTACGTGGGACAATCTCGGCGTTCTGGTGCAGCTTGGCCTCGCTCCGATGGCCCTTCGGGCAAACGCCTGATTTGTATTGGCGGCAGTCCGCATGGTGGCAAGTTCGCGTGCGCTATAGCTGCAACGAAGACATTGCGGCTCTGCGTTACGGATTATGCTCGCCGTCTTTGTCGGGGCGCCGCACGTCGTCTGGCCGTGGTCCCAGGGGCAACCCATCAGGACGCCGTGGGCGGCGCGGGACAGGGCGTACATTACTTCGGTGGCGCCTGCCAGGTGGCGACACCCGGCGTCGGTGAAATCTTCTTCCAAGTTCCCAGGGATGCGATATTGCCGATGGCGACGGTGATCACCGTGGCGTGAATCGTCTTGTTGTCCTGGTCGTAAATGAACTGATCGACTTCCGTTTCGCCGGTGCCCGGATTGCCGAGGCGAATGGTACCGGTGCAATCCGCGTTCACCTGTACGGTTCCGGCGGCGGGAATGAACAGCGGTGTCGGACCAAATCCAGTGAACGTGACGCCGCCGCTGATGTGGGGCGACCTGGCGGGATCGATCGAGATCACCCCCAGGAGGGTAGAGAATACCGACCCCGCCTGTGCCGTCACGATTCCCGAGTAGGAAACGATGTAGGTACCGCGCAGGGTATGAAGCGAACATTCGGACTGAGCCATAGCCACGGCGCATGCCGCGAAGATCGTCAAGAGCAGTCGTTTCATAGGAACCTCCGGCCCGAGCATAAGCCCTCCGGGTTGATCCGCAAAACGACATTTCCCGCCAGAAGGGGGCATGTCGTTCCTTGTCATCTTCTGGCGCTTCGTCTTATCATCGGACTGCATGATAGACCTCGGGAACGGGCCCGAGCGGCTCGACTCGTGGAAGGAAATCGCAGCGCACCTTGGCGTCTCGGTGCGCACGGCACAACGCTGGGCTGAAGCTGAAAACCTGCCTGCGCGGAGGCATCGCGACGGGCCGAGAGGTTCCGTATTCGCCTACCGCTCCGAGGTGGAATCGTGGCTGGCCAGCCGACCCCATCTGAGAGAACCCGTGCCGGCCACTCCCGCGTCGGTTCCCTCCATTGCGGTTCTGCCCTTCCTGGACCTGAATCACGACGAGGAGAACGAGATCTTTTGCGACGGGCTCACCGAAGAGTTGATCAATGCGCTTGCCCAGGTTGCGGGTTTACGGGTGGTCGCGCGTACCTCCACATTCCAGTTCAAAGGAAAAGCGGCGGATATCCGTTCGATCGGCGGGCACCTGGGCGTCCGTACCGTTTTTGAAGGGAGCGTCCGCCGGTCCGGCGACCGCCTGCGGATAACCGCGCAGTTGATCCATACCGCTGATGGCTGCCACTTCTGGTCCCAGCGTTACGACCGCACGATGCAGGACGTGTTCGAGCTTCAGGAAGAGATATCGAACGGCATCGTGGAGGCTTTGCAGGCCAGCCTGGCCGGTGGCCGCAGGATCCGCCGTCCCCACAGTTCCGATCTCGAAGCATACCGTCTCTATCTCGAAGGCCGCCATCACTGGAACAAGAGGACGCGGGCAGGAATTCTGGCTGCAGTCGAATGTTTCGAGCGTGTTCTGGCGAGAGATCCCGGAATGGCGCTGGCATGGGCAGGCTTGGCGGACTGCTACCTGATGGGGGGGCTGGCCGGGGAACCGCTGGACGAAGTGCTCAGCAAGGGCCGGGCCGCCGCGCGACGAGCACTGGAACTGGACAGCACGCTGGCGGAGGTGCATACGACGCTCGCCTTTGCATTTGCGACATTCGATTTTGACTGGGTGGCCGCGGAAGCGGGGTTTCGCCGCGCGCTGGAACTGAATCCGAATTACGCCAACGCACACCTTCTCTATTCCGCCATGGTGCTGTCGTCCACCGGACGGCTCGACAAAGGGCTCGACCATTTGCGGCGAGCCTTGGAACTGGATCCGTTATCTGCGGTCATGACGAGCGCCCTGGGGACGTGCTACCTGATGATGCGGCGCTTTGATCAGGCGATTTCTGCCTGCGCACGGGCGCTGGAACTGGATCCCGCATACCCCTGGGCGCACCGGTGGCTTGGCGAGGCGTACCTCCTCAAAGGCCGGTACGAGGACGCGGAGGCGGCACTGTCCAGAATCCAGGCGCCGATGTTCGTCGCGGGACTTCTGGGCTATTGTTATACCCGAACGAACCGCGAGGCGCAGGCCAGGGCAATCCTCGCCCGGTTGCAGGACGGGAACAGCCCTTCATTTGCCATTCAACTCGCAATTCTTCACCTGGGCCTCAGCGACCACGACGCCGCTCTCGATTGTCTGCAGCACGCTCGGGACGCGCGTGTACCGGGGATCAATTGGATTCACATCGAGCCCGTGTGGGACGAATTGCGGGGACAGAGACGGTTCGCTTCGTTGGTCGAGTCTATGCGGCTTGCGAATTAGGCGGACTGCCGGTGGCGTCGAGATCATGTGTCGGCCTGTCAGACCCAATCCCACTCATCACATATAATTCATGCTGCATGAAGATTCGTTTCGCTCTTTTGCTGGCGTGCGCGGGGGGTTGCGGCTGCGCGCAGGATTACGCCCTCGGACCGGATTCGCAGGTTCAGCCCGGCGTTCCTCAGGGTACGGTCACGAAACACGTGCTGCCGCCCGGCCGCTTCTATCCGGGCACGCCGCATAATTACGCTGTGTACGTGCCGGCGCAGTACAAGGCCGACAAACCGGCGCCGCTGATGATTTTTCTGGACGGCAGCGGGCGCCTGGGGAACGGCGAGCGCGTGCCGGCGGTGCTGGACAACCTGATCGCGAAGGGCGACTTGCCCGCGATGATTGGAATCTTCGTCGATCCAGGCGTGCTGCCGCCCTCCATGCCACAGGCGCAGAGCCGTTTCGAGCGCGTTTTCGAGTACGACTCGCTGAGCGACCGTTATTCGCGATTCCTGCTCGAGGAACTCATTCCCGAGGTGGCCAAAAGCTACAACCTTTCGAAAAACCCGGACGAACGCGCGATCGCGGGCATCAGCACGGGCGCGGTGGGCGCATTCGCCGCGGCCTGGAACCGGCCCGATCAGTTTCATCGCGTGCTCAGCTTCATCGGTACGTTCGTCGCCATGAAAGGGGCCGACTCGCTCCCCGGGCTGATCCGCAAGACGGAACCGAAGCCGATTCGCATCTTCATGCAGGAAGGGCGCAACGACCATATTGTGCCGGGACAGCCCTACGGCACGTTTTACGCGGGAAGCTGGCCGATCAATAACCAGGTGATGCTGGAGGCATTCGAGTTCGCCGGTTACGACGTGAAGCTGGTGATGGGCGAAGAGGGGCACAACATGAAGCAGGGCGGCGCCATCATGCCGGAAGCGCTGCGCTGGTTGTGGCGCGAGTACCCCAAGCCGGTTTCGGCAAAAACGCCGGCAGCCATGGGTCAGCCTGGATATGACACACGGGGCAGGGTGTACTCCACCGTCTGGGCCGAGAAGCCCTGGGAGGAGGTTGGGGCGAACTACGGAAACGTGGGCGGGCTGGCGGCGGACCGGCAGGGCAATGTCTATTTTTCGGATCCGGCGGCCAACCGGGTGTATCGGTCCGATCCCTCGGGCAAAGTGGCCGTGTTCAAGGAGAGTTCGGGCGGAGCGGGTGCGCTGCGGGTGGGGGCGGATGGAAGGCTCTACGCGGCGCAGCCCGGCCGAAAGCGGATCGTCTCCTGGGGACAGGCAGGTGACGAAAAAGTGGCCGCGCAGAAGGTGGACGCGGCCGATTTCGCGGTGACCAGCCAGGGCGCGATCTACTACACCGATGCGGTTCGGAAGACGGTTGCGGTCGCCGGCAGGAACGGCGCCGCGCAAGCGGAAATGGCGGCTCCGGCGGGCGTGGCGCTCTCCGGCGACCAGGCCATGCTGGTTGCGACGGATGCGCAGTCGCGGTTCAGTTGGTCGTTCCAGATCGCGGCCGATGGGTCCCTTGAGAACGGGGAGCCCTTCTACCGGCTGGAGATGCCGGAATCGGGGTGGATGAGCGGAGTGATGGGTGTGGCCGAGGACTCCATCGGACAGGTGTACTTCGCCACGCCGCTGGGAATTCAGGTTTGCGAAGCCAATGGGCGCGTGGCGACGATTCTGAATGCGCCGGAGCACGGCAGCGTGTCGGCGATCGCGTTCGGCGGCCGGGAACTGGACTGGCTGTACGCGGTGGAAGGCGGCAAGGTCTTTCGTCGTCCGGTGAAGGTAAAGGGCACAGCCGGCTGGGAAGTGGTCAAACTGCCGCGACCCCCCTTGTAAGGGCTACCTCGTTGTCACCAGCCGGTAGATATGGGCGCCGTACTTTTCCACGGTGCTCAAATTGATTCCCGGGATACCCAGAAGCTCCGCGGCGGTGGAGGGGCGGCGCTCGGCCACGGCCTTCAACGCTGCGTCGGTGAAAATCCGGAAGGCGGGAATGCCGCGCCGTTTGGCTTCGCCTAGCCTCCAGTTGCGCAGGGCATCCTCCACGCGCTCGCTTTGCGTGGAGGTGAATTGCACGGTCTCGGGCGATGGCGGGCGGCGGGTCTTCTTCTCTTTTCGTTTGCCCTTTGCTTTGCGCTTGCCCTTGCGCGCGCGGGGCGGCGCGGCCGGCGCGGCTTTCATCCGCAGTTCGGGCGGGCGGGCGTCGTCCACCTGCTCGCCGGCGGGGGTGATGCTGGCCTTAGTGTAGGAAATAGACCGTCCGTCCTTCTCGAAGACGGCGCTCGTAAGGCGCACGAGGCCGGCGCGGGCCAGAGCGCCCATCACTTCTTCAAACGCGTTGCGGCTCATGCCGTCGGGGAAGAGTTCGGCGTGGAGTTTGCCCGTGGGCCGGTAATCGACGCCGCGCAGGGCGGCCAGGATGCGGGAGGCGGCCTCGCTTTCTTCGGCTGCCGGCGGGCGGAAGCGCTGTCCCACGCATTCGGCCGGGGCGCAGAAATCGCAGACGCCGCAGGCTTTTCGGCTGTCGGCGAGGTCTCCGAAGTGGCGCACCATCGCCGCCATGCGGCATTCGCTCGATTCGGCGAAGCGCAGCATGAGTTCGAGCTGGCGCTGTTTCTGCTCCGATTGCGCGACGTAGGATTCTCGCCATCCCTGCTGCCCGCGGGTCACGTTTTCGGCATAATCCACGACGGCGCCGCCGTGGATCCACAGTTTCTCGAGAGCCTTATCAAAAGCGTCAACGTCCATCCGGACCTGCTTCTGCAGCAGCGCTTTTTCGACCGGCGCCCCGCCCAGCCGCGCGAAAATGGCGTCGAGCACGGTCGCGTCCGGATAGTCGCGCTCGAAGAAGTAATCGTGGGTGCGGCGGTCCGAATAGGAGTGCATCAGGATGGTGCGGGCGGGCAGCCCGTCGCGTCCGGCGCGCCCGATCTCCTGGTAGTAGGCTTCGAGGCTGGCGGGCAGCGCGGTGTGAATCACGGTGCGGACATCCGGTTTGTCGATGCCCATTCCGAAGGCGATGGTCGCCACCATTACCTGCATCCCGCCTTCCAGGAAGGCATGCTGGACGCGCTGGCGGCGGTCGGCGTCGAGCCCGGCGTGATAGGCGCCGCAGGGAAAGTGGGCGGAGAGTTGGGCGGCGAGTTCCGTCGCGCTGGCGCGGGTGGGCACGTAGACGATGGCCGGCCGCCGCGATTCGTCTTGCAGCAGCTCCAGCGCCATGCCCGGGCGCGCGTATTGCGGCACTTCTACGACTTCCACGGCCAGGTTCTCCCGCCGGAACCCCTGGATGAAGCGGGAAGGCGCATCGAGTCCGAGCTGCACCACGATGTCGTTCTGAACAATCGGAGTGGCGGTGGCGGTCAGGGCGATCACCGGGGCAGGGCGAAAGGTGGGCAGGTACTGGCCGAGCATGCGGTAATCGGGGCGGAAATCGTGGCCCCATTGCGAGATGCAGTGGGCCTCATCGATGGCGACGAGGGACGGCTTGCGCCGGGCCAGCATTTCCGGGAAGCCAGTCACGCGCAGGCGTTCGGGCGCGATGAAGAGGAACTGGAGGCGGCCGTTCAGATAATCGATTGACACCTGGCGGGATTCGGCACGGTCACGGCCGGAGTGAATGCGGCCCACGGCGAAGCCACGCGCCGACAGCTTCGAGGCCTGGTCGTCCATGAGGGCGATCAACGGGCTGATGACCAGCACGGTTCCGCCGAGGGCCAGGGCCGGCAACTGGTAGCACAGCGATTTTCCGCTGCCGGTGGGCATCACCAGGAGGACATCCTTGCCATCGAGCACGGAGCGGCAAACCTGCTCCTGACTGGCGCGAAAGTCAGCGAACCCGAAGCCGGAATGGAGCAACTCGTGAAGCGACGCCCCCGCGCGCGCGGCGATGGCGGCCGGCGGCGGGGATGCTGGTTCGGAGGCGGCCGCCTGGGCCGGCCGAGGCGGATTGCCGGATGGGCCGGTGCGCGGGCGCGCGGGAATCTCCCCCGTCTTGCCGACCACTTTCCGCACGTAGTCCTCGATGCCTGCGAGGAAGGGCGCGAGCCTCGCCGCTCCGCGCTGAATGCGCCGGAGGTAGGCTTCCCACTGTCCCGTCATGGCCGGGCTCTTCACCTCCGGGTGCACCACTTCGATCAGGCGGATGCCCTTGTCGGTGGCTTCCAGGCTCTTGCCGTTGCGGACGATGTACTCGCGCTTGAGCAACACCTCGATAATGGCGGCGCGGGTGGCTGGAGTGCCGAGGCCCGAGTCTTTCATGGCGTCGGAGAGCTCTTTTTCGTCCAGCGTGGCGCCGGCGGTTTCCATGGCCGTGAGGAGTGTGGCCTCGGTGAAGCGCTTCGGAGCGCGTGTTTTCTTCTTGAGCACCTCCACATCCACTACGTCCTGCGGCTGCCCGTGGGCGAGGCCTGGAGGCAAATTTTCGGTCTCGCCGATCTCCCGCCTGGGCGCCTCGCGGCTTCTTGGATTTGGCGGGGGCGATGTCCAGCACCTTCCAGCCCACCTGCTGCACGGCGCTGCCGGAGGTGTGATAGCGGTCCACGATGGCATCGTTGCGGATGGCGGTGATGACCGTGGTCACGGACCAGATGTGGTCCTCGTGCCAGGCGCTCAGCAGGCGCCGGCAGACCAGGTCGTAGATGCGGTGTTCCTCGGTGGAGAGGTCGGCTCTGCCGGGCGGAGTGGCGGTGGGGATGATGGCGTGATGGTCGGTGACCTTGGCATCGTCGATATAGCGGCGGCCGAGGGGGCGTTCGCCGGTTCCGGGCGCGAGTTGCTCGCGGTAGGGTTCGGCGACGGCAGCGACGATGCGCGGCAAGGTTCCGGCGACATCCTGAGAAAGATGACGGCTATCGGTACGCGGATAGCTGATCAGCTTGTGACGCTCGTAGAGGGCCTGGGCGATGTCCAGGGTCTTCTGCGCGCTGAAGCCGTAGAGGCGGTTGGCGTGCCGCTGCAATTCGGTCAGATCGTAGAGCAGCGGCGGCGGCATGCGCTGCGTCTGCGCCTGGATGGATTCGATGGCTGCCTGTCCGGTGCGGGCGCGCGCTTTGATGCGCGCGGCTTCTTCGCCGTCCGCCGGGAGCCGCATGGCCTGTTGGAGAGATTCCTTATCGGCGCCGGCGGCAGCGCGGTCGCGCAGCCAGGTGCCCTTGTAAGTCTGCTCCGCCGGGGCCGGCTGGGGATGAAAGGTGGCCTCCACCTCAAGGTAGTCTTCAGGCACGAAGCGGCGAATGGCGAGCTCCCGCTCGACGAGCATAGCCAGCGTGGGAGTCTGCACGCGCCCCACGGAAAGGTCTTCGCCATAGGTGAGGGAGTAGGCGCGGGAAAGGTTCATGCCCACCAGCCAGTCGGCGCGGCTGCGGCCGCGGGCCGCATCGGCGAGGGAATCGTAGTCGGTGCCCGGCTTCAGGTTGTCGAAACCGCGGCGGATGGCGTCCGGGGTGAGAGACGAGATCCAGAGCCGGCTCACCGGCTTTGAGGAACCGGCGGCCTCGTAGATGTAGCGGAAAATCAGCTCGCCCTCGCGGCCGGCGTCGGTAGCGCATACGATGCGGGAGATCTTGGGCGAGGTCAGGATGCGCTTGACCGTTTCGAACTGGTCACTGGTCTTTTCGTAAACCACCAGCGGCCACTCGCGCGGCAGCATGGGCAGGAGAGAGCGGGACCACTGCCGCCATTCGGGGCGGATCTCGTGGGGCTGCGCCAGGGCGGCCAGATGGCCGATGGCCCAGGTGACCACGTACCCATTGCCGTGCAGGTAGCCGTCCCCTTTGCTGCCCGCGCCCAAGACACGCGCGATGTCACGCGCGACGGAGGGCTTTTCGGCAAGTACTGCCACACTCCCGGATCCGGCGGCCTCCATGTTCACTTTCCAGTGTAACGGGCGCCGGCGGTCGAGGGCGGTCGACCGGCCAATTGACCTCTTCGGGAGGCATCGGGTACACTGCAAGCGATTCCGTAGCGGGGGCTAACATGTACCACTTCAGTCGTTTCGGCCGGATTTGCGCGCCCTGTTTGCTGGCGCTGGCTCTGGGTGTAGCGCCGGCGGCGGCGCAGCGCCGCGGCGGTGGCGGAGCGGCGCAACCGCCGATGACGTTCCGCTTCATGGGACCGGCGGTCGGGAATCGGATCTCGGCAGCCGCAGGGGTACCCGGCGATCCTTCCATCTACTATGCCGGGGCGGCCTCTGGCGGGGTCTGGAAATCGACTGACGGCGCGCGCAGCTTCGCGCCCATCTTCGACAGCCAGCCGGTGCAGGCCATCGGCGCGCTGGCGGTGGCCAGGTCTGACCCGAAGACGGTGTGGGCGGGAACCGGCGAAGCGTGGGCCATCCGCGACAGCGACATGATGGGCAACGGCGTCTACAAATCGACCGACGCCGGGCAGACGTGGACCCATATGGGACTGGACGAGACGGGCCGTGTCGGCCGAATTCTGATTCATCCGTCGAATCCCGACATTGTGTACGTCTGCGCGGCCGGCCGGCTCACGGGTCCGCAGCAGGAGCGCGGCGTCTACAAAACCACCGACGGCGGCAAGAGCTGGCAGCGCTCCCTCTTCGTCGACCCGGATACAGGCTGCTCCGGCCTGGATATGGACACGAAAAACCCTGACACGTTGGTGGCCGGCACGTGGCAGGTGGTGATGCACACCTGGGCGATGTTCAGCGGCGGTCCCGGCAGCGGCGTGTACTTCACGCACGATGGCGGCGCGAACTGGAAGCGTGTCGAAGACGCCGGGATGCCGAAATCGCCGGTGGGCAAGATCGACGTAGGCATTGCGCCGACTGATTCCAAGCGCGTCTATGCTTTGATCCAGACGGCCGACCAGGGTTCGCTGTGGCGATCGGACGATGGTGGCGAACATTGGGCTGTGGTCAACTGGCAGCGGCCCCTGATCGGACGCGCCGGATATTACATTTCGCTCAAGGTTTCGCCCGCCAACGCAGACGAGGTCATGGTGGCGAACAGCAGTTTCTGGCTCTCGACCGACGGAGGGAAATCGTTCCGCACCATGCCGTGGGGCGGCGATACGCACGACATCTGGATCGACCCGGACGGCAAGCGGATCGTGGTGACGCACGACGGCGGCATGTACGTGACCACGGATCACGGCCAGACCTCCACGCGCGTGACCCTGCCGATAGGGCAGATGTACCACGTGGCGGTTGACAACGATGTGCCGTACAAGATCTACAGCAACATGCAGGACGACGGCACCATGCGCGGGCTGAATAATGTGGTCGAAGCGGGACCGAACGTGCCGGGGCAGGGGTTTGGCGGCGGACGCGGCGGCGCGGGCACCTGGGAGCACGGCCTGGGCGGCTGCGAATCGGGATTCACGATCCCGGATCCGGTGGATTCGGGTATCGTGTGGGCCACCTGCTACGGCAACCAGGTGACGCGGTACGACGCGCGGTCGAAGATGGCGCGGTCGGTCAGTCCGTGGCTGCATACGCTCGATGCGGCGCCGAATCAGGTGAAGTACCGCTGCCACTGGTCGCCGCCGCTGGCCATCGATCCGTTCGACCACAACACGGTCTATTACGGGTGCCAGATGGTTCTGCGCACTACCAACGGGGGCGTGAGCTGGACCGAACTCAGTCCCGACCTCTCCACGAAAGATCCGAGCCGGATCGTCTCCTCGGGCGGGATTGTGGGGGACAACCTGGGCCAGTTTTACGGCGAGGTGGTGTTCGCAATCGCGCCCTCGCCGGTGCAGCGCGGGCTGATCTGGGCGGGCACGAACGATGGCAAAGTGTGGTACACGAGCGATGCGGGCAAGAACTGGGTGGATGTGACGCGCAACATCACCGGGCTGCCGGAGTGGGGCGTGGTCTCGAAAATCGAGCCTTCGCACCACGAGGCGGGGACGGCATACATCTGCGTCGATTTCCATCTGATGGACAACCGCGAGCCGTGGATCTACAAGACCGCCGATTTCGGCAAGACCTGGCGCAAGATCAGCGACGGGCTGCCCAAGGGCGGGCCGCTGGCTTACGCGCGAGTCATCGCCGAGAACCCCAACAAGAAGGGCAACCTGTTCGTGGGCACGGGCAACGCCCTCTACTATTCGATGGATGATGGCGGGAGGTGGAAGCCGCTACAGGCGGGACTGCCGCACGCCCCCGTTTCCTGGATCGTGGTGCAGAAACAGGCGCATGATATCGTGCTCTCGACCTACGGGCGCGGGCTGTACATCATGGACGACATCACGCCACTGGAACAGGGCCTGCTGGAGCAGACGCCGACGGAAGCCGCGCGGCTGGTGGCGCCGCGTCCGGCGTATCGCCTGTTGAAGGGCGCGGCGCGCGCGCAATTCACGTACTGGCTCAAGGAGCCGGCCAAGACTCCTGTCATGTTTGAGATCGCGGACGCCCAGGGGGCCGCGGTGCGCCTCTTGCAGGCGGGCAACGGGCGGGCCGGCCTCAACCGGTTTACCTGGGATCTGCATTATGAACGGCCGCGCACGGTGGCGCTGCGCACTACTCCACCCGAGAATCCGCACATTTGGGAAGAGCCGCGCTTCCAGGGGCAGGACACCCGCCCGATCACGCACTGGGGCCTTTCGCAGGCGGAGGTGGGGCCCATCGCCGCGCCCGGGAAATACACCGTCAAGATGATGGTGGACGGCAGGTCGTACACACAGCCGCTCGAAATCCTCCGGCCGCCGGACAGCCACGGCACGGATGCGGAACTGCAATCTTCGGTGCGCCTCCAGTTGAAGGTGCGGAACGACATCAACCAGGTGTCGGACATGACCAACCAGATCGAATGGATGCGCAGGCAGCTCGAAAACCAGGCCAAAAACAGTCGGCGGGCAAGGATGCTCTGCTGAAGGCGATCAACGCGATCGACGCGAAGCTTCAGGATGTCGAGTACCAGATGATCACGCGCGCGGATGCCCTCAGCGACGATAAGTATTTCCAGACGGCGTACAAGCTGTATCAGAATTTCATCTGGCTGAACGGCGAGATCGGGACGGGCGCGGGGATGTGCAGGGATCGGGCGATTGGGGGCCGACGGAAACCGCCATCGGCCTGGTGCTGGATCTGGAGAAACAACTGGCGGCAGTGCAGGCGCAGTACAAGAGCGTGATGGAGAAGGACGTGCCGGCCTACAACCGGCAGATCACGGGGAGCGGCCTGGATCCGCTGAAGACGACCGGAGCGCCGCCTCCGCCGGCCCGCGCGGGCGGCCGTTTTGGAGGAAATTAGCGGCCAACCAACAGTGGGGTGAGATCGTCTAATCTCTGAACCGCCCGCCATCGGGGGGCGGTCTTCGCACGATGTCCGGGAGGGTTCATGCTGCAAGATATCCGTTTTGCGCTGCGGGTTTTCCTCAAGAACCGCGGATTTACCGCCATCGCCGTGCTGTCCCTGGCGTTTGGGATCGGCGCTAACACCGCCATATTTACCCTAATCGACACGGTGCTGCTGAAATCGCTGCCCGTGCGCGCTCCGGAAGAGCTGGCAGCGATCGGTATCGGCAACCCGGACGACCCCAACACCTCGTTCAATTACCCGGATTACGAATACATTCGCGACCACAACAAGTCGTTCGCCGGGTTGATTGCGACCACGGGCGGAGGAACGTCGATCGCATTCAGCGTCCCGGACGAACGGACCGCCGGGTCGGAAGTGGTTTCGGGCGCGCTGGTCTCCGGCAACTACTTCGATGTGCTGGGTGTGACGCCGGTGATCGGCCGGCTGTTTGCGCCAGCGGACAACGTAACGGAAGGCGCGCATCCGTATGTGGTGCTGAGCTACGAATTCTGGCAGCGCCGATTCGCCGGCAGCACGGCGACGCTCGGAAAGCCGGTCACGATGAACGGGTCGCCGTTCACGGTGATCGGTGTGGTGCGGCGCGGCTTCCACGGAACCGTGGTGGGCACCTCGCCGGACGTTTACGTGCCCATCATGATGACCTACCAGATCAACCGCGGGTACAAGCAGTGGAACTCGCGGCACGTCTGGTGGCTGAACGTCATGGCCCGGATGAAGCCCGGGATAAGCTTCAAGGCCGCCTCGCCCGAACTCACCGTGCTGTGGCAGCAGATACTGCAAAACGATCCGGAGGAGCGGGAGCGGGCGGCGAAACGGTCGGAGCCGCGGGAAAAGGAAGTGGGTGTGGCAATGCCCGGGAGCACGGGCTATTCGTGGTGGCGCCGAACCGTTTCCAAACCGCTGACGGTGCTGATGGGCGTGGTGGCGATGGTGCTGTTGATTGCCTGCGCCAACGTAGCCAACCTGCTGCTGGCGCGGGCGGCGGCGCGGCAAAAGGAGATTGCGATTCGCCTGGCGGTGGGCGCCAGCCGGCGGCGGCTGATATCTCAACTGCTGGTGGAGGGCGTTTTGCTCTCCGTCGCCGGGGGCATCGCGGGCCTTCTGTTTGCATGGTGGGGCATCCAGGTGTTGATCGGGCTGATGCCGCAACGTCAGATCGATATCGAATTGAATATCGCGCCCGATTTCCGGCTCCTCGGTTTCTCGTTTGCGCTTTCCCTGCTGGTGGGGATCGTATGTGGCCTGGTGCCGGCGCTGCAAGCCACTCGACCCAATCTCACCGGGACCTTAAAGAATGAGTTGGGCGGCGCGGTGCGGCGGAGGTTCGACCTGCGGCGTTCGCTGGTGGTGCTACAGGTGGCGGTCTCCCTGCTGCTTCTGATCGGCGCGGGCCTTCTGATCCGCAGCCTGCGCAACCTGCGCACGCTCGACCCCGGCTTCGCGCGCGAAAACGTGCTGCTGGTCAGTATCAATCCGCAGGCGAGCGGCTACAAAGGGCAGCGCCTGCGCGACTATTACGAGCGGCTCGCCGCTCGCGTGGGCGTTTTTCCCGGAGTGCAGCGGGCAAGCCTGGGCAGGATCACGCCGCTTGCGGGAATGCGGTGGAACGGCGACCTTGCCATCGAAGGCTATCAGCCGAAGCCCAAAGAACGCATGGTGGTAGACTTCAACGCGGTCGGGCCGGGGTTCTTCGAGACCATGGGGATTCCGATCATTCTTGGCCGCGATTTCACGGCGGAGGACAACCCGGCGTTTACTCCCGACCCGCCGGAAAAGCGGGAAGACAACCCGAAGTTGGGGCCGCCCCCGCCGGTGGCCATCGTGAACGAGGCCTTTGCCCAGAAATACTTCCCCAATCAAATGCCGGTGGGAAAGCGGTTCAGCCGCGAATCGAAGTACGCACCGGAGAATTCATTCGAGATTGTGGGCGTGGTGAAGAGCGCGAACTACTTCGGGCTGCGCAAGAAGGTGGAGAGCATGGTCTATGTGCCGGTCTGGCGGGACGGTCGGACACCATGACGCTTGCGGTCCGCTCGCGTACCGATCCGAACCAGATGCTGCCGGCCATCCGCCGGGAAGCCGTTACGCTCGACCCGGCGATTCCGATTCTGCAAACGCTGACGCTCGAAGACCAGTTCGACAACAACATCTCGCAGGAGCGGATGGTGGCGACACTCTGCGGATTTTTCGGTGCCCTGGCCCTCCTGCTGGCGGCGATCGGGCTTTACGGCGTGATGGCGCAATCGGTGGCGCGCCGCGTGCGTGAGATCGGCATTCGTATGGCTCTCGGCGCCAAACCCGGGGAGGTGCTGTGGCTGGTATTGCGGGAGAGCGCGGTGATGATCGGGCTGGGCGCGCTGATTGGTCTTCCGGCTGCGTTCTGGCTGACGAAGCTGGTGAGCACGTTCCTGTTCGGCCTGACCCCGCAGGACCCGCTCAGCATTGCCAGTTCCGTGGCGGTGCTACTGGCAATCACCGCGCTGGCCGGTTTCATTCCGGCACGGCGTGCAACGAAGGTGGACCCGATGGTCGCGTTACGATATGAGTGACCATGTGGAACGTGGAGCCCGCCCGCTACACCTGCCGCCGGGCGGCGGGCCCGATTGTCGTCGATGGCAGGCTGGACGAGCCCTCGTGGCGTGAGGCGGAGAAGTCCTCTGCCTTCGTCGATATCGTGACCGGTGAGCCTGCCTGGTTCGATACGCGCGTGGCCCTGCTTTGGGACGACCGCAACCTGTATTTCGGATTCTGGGCGGAAGAAACCGACGTCTGGGGCACGCTTACCGAACGCGATTCTAAAATCTGGGAAGAGAACGATCTCGAACTGTTTATCGCGGGCAAAGACGCTTACTACGAGTTTGAAATCAACGCGCTCAACACCGTTTATGAAGTCTTCTGGATCTGGAAGGACATCCTCAAGCCCGGGTCCCCTTACTTCGGCCGGCCCGAGTTCGACCCTGCCGCGCAACGAACGATGGTGCTGGACGGCGTGGGCGGGCACGTTCATCCCCGTGGCGAGCGCTGGGGATTTCTCGACTGGGACCTGCCTGGCCTCGAGACGGCCGTGCACGTGGATGGCGTCGTGAACCGCAGGAACAACACCGACCGCGGCTGGACCGCCGAAATCGCGGTTCCGTGGCGGGGGCTTGCGGACATCGCGGATGGCCGCGCGTTGCCGCCCCGCGAAGGCGACGTTTGGCGGATCGATTGCTCGCGTTTCGAAAAAATCGGGAGCAATGGCGAGGTGCTCGATCCGTGTGCGGGCTGGACCTGGAACCGTCACGGCCACTACGATTCGCACATCCCGGAAGTGTTTCCTTACGTCACGTTTTCGAGCCGGGTAGCGGGGGCATGAACGATTTCCGCTGGGAACCGGACCTGGCTCGCGCCGCCACCATTCCCGCGAACTGGTATACCGATCCCGCCATGCTCGGGCGCGAGCGGGACGCGGTGTTCGGTTGCACGTGGCAGGCGGTGGGACAGGCGGCGAGCGTGGCCGCGCCGGGCAGTTACCTGGCTTGCGAGGCGGCGAGCGAACCGGTGCTGGTGGCGCGCGATAAGGACGGCACGCTGCGCGCTCAGTCGAATGTATGCCGGCACCGCGGCGCGGTTCTCACCGAGGGCTGCGGACAGGCATCGGTCATCCGCTGCCCCTATCACGCGTGGACGTACGGGCTGGACGGCCGCCTGCTGGGCGTGCCGGAGTTCGAAGGCGTCGAGAATTGGGACCGGTCCGCGGTGCGGCTCCCACAGTACCGGGTGGAGACTTGGGGCCCGTTCGTGTTCGTCAACCTGGACGGCAACGCGCCGCCACTCGCGGAGGTGCTGGGCGCGATTCCCGAAGAAGTGGCCGCGATCGGCTGCCCGGTGGACGCGCTGCGCTATTCGCGGCGGCGCGATTACGTGATCGAGTGCAACTGGAAGGTATACATCGACAACTACCTGGAGGGTTACCACCTTCCGACCGCGCATCCCAGCCTCTTTCGGGAACTCGACTACTCACGCTACCGTGTGGACACCTTCCGGTATTACTCGTCGCAGATCGCGCCGATTCGCGAGCGAACCGAAGGCCGGCGCCGCTATGAGTTTTCCGACAGCAGTAACCGCGCGCTGTATTACTGGATTTTTCCCAATTTCATGCTGAACGTGTATCCGGATAACCTGAGCAGCAATATCATTCTGCCGCTCGGTCCCGACCGGACGCTGACCATTTTCGAGTGGTTCGCCTATTCGGGCGAGGTAGCCGACGCCACCATCGAATTCAGCGACGAGATCCAGCAGGAGGACATTCGCATCTGCGAAAGCGTGCAGAAGGGCCTGCACTCGCGGCACTACAGGCAGGGGCGATACTCGGTGAAACGGGAAAACGGGGTACACCATTTTCACGGCCTGCTGGCGGAGTTTCTCGAGAGATCCACTTAGCGGAACGTCAGGCCGACGCGGGCTCCGGTGAAGTGAACCTTTTCGCCTTCGGTCAGCCAGATGTGGTCGCGGAATTCAAAGCGCAGTGCCACTCGCGGATGGAACCAGTAGTTCACGCCGCCGCCGTAGTGGACCAGCGGGGCGCCGCCCCGGGAGACGATCGCGGATACGCCGCCGGTCACGAACGGGTCGATCCTGCGGCCGGTCTCTCCGAAGAAATGGAAGCCCGGCCCGACGGCGACGATGACCGCGTTGCGCTGCCAGTCGCCTGTGGCAATCAGCCCGGTTACATCCCCACCTAACGTGAAGCGGTTGAATCCGACCTGCCCGCCGCCCCCTGCCTGTAAGTGCTCGCCGTGCCAGTAAGTGTAGATCTGCCGGCCGGGGATAGTAGAGATCCCGCCGTATACATAAGCGTTCGAATGCTGTCCCCACGCCACCGGCACAATCGCCAGCGCCAGCATCAAAATGCATCTGAGTCTTCGCATGTTTCGAGGTTACGGCGGGCGGAGGGTGCGATTGTCACCGGATTGTCTGGCCGGGGTCAAACTTTGAGGAACAGCCTACGGCGATACATCCAGAAGAGAACCAGCCAATACACCAGCAGGACGGCGAGGCCGCGGACGAGCGGTTCGAGACCGGTCCCGAACGCCTGGAAGAACCCGCGGCCGAGGTGGATGCGGAACGAGTCGATGACAAAGCGCTCCCACAGGTGCGCGATCAGGTAGGCCGCCATGGAGTTCATCCCGATCACGACCAGCGGGAAAGCCCACTTGCGGTAACCCTTGCCATCCACCAACCAGCAAAAACCGGCCAGGAAGAGGAAGCACAACCCGCCGCTGAACAGCGTCCACGAAGGCGTCCAGATGCGCTTCACCACCGGGCAGATGCCGGTGAAGTGCAGGAGCAGTCCGGCGGCGATCCCGATGGCGCCCGCGACCGCCAGTCGCTTCAGCGGCAGGCGAGGGGCGCTGGCGCGCAGCCACCGTCCCGCGGCGAGGCCCAGCAGCATGGTGCCGAGAGTGGGAATAAAACTCAGCGTGAGGTAGCCGCCGCCGTTGAACACGAACGGCTTGGTGCGCGGGAACAGGTTCAGGAACCACTGGTCGAAAGCGTTTCCGAAGTTGGCGTTCTTGTTCCAGTGCGCGGCAAAGCCGGTGTAGTGATGCTGCCAGTCCGCGGGGACGCCCACGGCCTGATAATCGAAGCCAGGCCCGGCGGCGGGATAGAGCGCCCAGGCCAGCCAGTAGCCGAACAGGATGACGCCCAGCGCGATCCACTGCCAGCGCGGCGGGCGGAAGGCAAGCAGGAACAGGATCGGGTACCCGAAGCCGATTTGCGAGAGCGTGTCTTCGAAGGTGAAATACGTCTGCGGGGAACTGAGCGAGCGAAGGAAAACGCCGAGGAGGACCAGCAACAGGCCGCGCCAGAGAGCGTGGACGAACATTCGCCAGAAGGTGCCGCCCTTGGCGATGCGGCTGGCGATCGAGTACGGTACGGCGACGCCGACCAGAAACGAAAAGCCCGGCTGAATGGTGTCGTGAAGGGAGCAGCCCGCCCAGTCGACGTGGGTCTGGTGATAGGCGAGAAAATGCCAGAACGGGTTGCCGGGAAAAGCCCGTGCGACACGCGACAGCTGCACGACCTCGGCCATCATGAGCAGCATGACGAAGCCGCGGTAGGTGTCCACCGCGGAGTTGCGCGTGGCGGGGCGGGGAATCGCGCCGGCCCCGGCGGTCTTGCTGACGGGTTCTTGCAGCGTGGGCTGCATCGCGGGGACTACGATATCACGAGGTGCGGCCGAAAGGGTAGGCCGGCGTCGCCAGGCCGGCCTACCGTTTTATTGGACGTTCAGAGTGGCGGGGGTGCTGGGCACGCCGCCTATCGTGATGACAACCGGTTGGTTGCCCACGGGCGCATTATCCGGAATAGTGAAGTTGACCTGCGTGACCCCGACCAGGCCGCTCGGAATCCCGATGAACTGGATGGTGGCGGGGACGTTGCCCACGGTGAGCGAAACCGACTGCTGCGGCCTCGGCAGGCTTGCCAGCGCGGTATGAGAGGACGGCGTATTGCCTGTTCGCAAGGTCGGAGTAACCTTGCCTTCGCCCGTCACAAAGAGGGTAATGGTCTCGCCGCGGCGGCCGCTGCGAAACGGGTTGATCGCCCCGTCCGGGAAGGTAAAGATGCCCGGACCCGCGTCGGTCACGCGGAAACGATAGGTGACCTCTTCATACGGGTTGCTCAATAGAAGCGTCGCAGTGCCGGCCTGTGTTTCGTATGGAATCTGGATGTTCACCTGAGTCGGCGAAACGTAGTAGATCGGCGCGGCTACGCCGTTGATGTAGGCGGCGAAGCTGCCGAGGAACTCGGGCAGGGGAATGGCGCCGGCAGATTGCGTGAGCGCGCCCATGCCGGTCCCGTAAACGCTCAGAATCATGCCCGGCGCGTACACCGTCTGGCCGGATGCCGCGTTACCGATGCCGCCGACTCCCAACCGGGCACGCGCCGGCTGAAACGGCACCGACAATTGCGTGTTCCAGGTGAAGCCGCCCGCGTCAATTCCGGAGAAGTTGAAAACCACCGTCTTAGGCGGCGTGACATTCAGCCCCATGGAGGCCTGAATCGAGCCGTGCGCGGGAATGGCCGCGCCTCCAAACAGGCCGCCGATCTGCGAGGTGTAATCCGCGCCGTCTACCGTGAAACCGGTCAGGGTTGTGCCGATGCCGTTCTCTTCGCTGAGTTGCAGTTGGAACGTCCAGCCGTTGCCGCTGGCATCGGCGGATTGCTGAAAGACCGGATTCCGGTCGATGGTGGCGGTGACTGCGGAAAAGCGCGCCGGGTTGGCATTCCACGCTTTGGCAAGGTTGAAGGCGTCTACCGACCCCAAGCCGGTGGCACTATCGTAACCCGGTCCGGCGAGGTGTCCCACCTTGCCGTTCACGCAGTGGGGAGAGCCGCCGGTGCACGGTACGGCATTATCGCCGCCCACCACGTCGTGGAATGCCTGCGGCGCCGACTGGGCGAGGCGGTACAACGCCGGGTTGATGTTGCCCAAACCGGGCTGCGATTGCGCGCCGGTGGAAACCAGGTACTGGTTAAGCAGGGCCACGATGCCGGCCATGGTGGGCGCCGCCGCGGAGGTGCCGCCGAAATAGGCGCCGCTGCCGCCGGTATAGACGTAGTAACCCACGTGGTTCGCCGACGATGTCAGCGACAGGTCTGGCACATGGCGAGCGCCGTCATTCGGCACGCCCGGCCCGGTCTGCCAGGAAGGACGCGTGAAGTAGATGCTGGCACCGCCGCCGCCGGAGGCAAGTCCGCCGCCCAGGGAAGTGTCGTTCCAAACCACCTCCGGGATGTAGGAGAGCGCCGACGCGCCGTTGGGCGAGTTGAATCCGTTCCAGTAGGCGCCCCCGGCGTCGTTGAAAGTGGTTCCACCCATGGCGGTAATCTCGGGCATGCTCGCAGGGGAATCCACGGCCAGGCCGTTTTGCGCGGTGAGGGCGTCGCGGTCTTCGCAATCGGCCGCGCCGGCATCGCCCGCGGCGGCCAGCCAGGTGATGCCCTGCGCGTTGGCCTGGCGTGCGACGGACTGGAAGTCGGGCATGTCCACCAAGTCAGCCTGCTCGCAGAGGCCGTAACTCATGCTCAGCACGGGTGCGAGGTTCTGATCCACGGCGTACATGGCGGATTGCCAGACATCGGTCGAGTACACGTACACGATGGTCGCTTTGCGCGCCACGGCGCCGGCCCATTGGAGGTCGAGATTGGCTTCGTCGATATCTCCGGAGCGGACACCGGGATTGCGGCTGCCGGGCACCAGCACCTGTTGCAGGTCCATGGCAGGAAGATTGAATTTCGTGCGGAAGGTGGTCAGGTCGCTATTGCGGAGGCTGCTCTGCCCGACCACGGCGAGCTTTTGGCCGCTACCGTCGATGCCGGCGTCATACAGCGGAGCGATGTTGTAGATGGTGGCGATGTCGTCGGGGGCGAGGTTGTGGGATCCGGAGGCCGATGTCATGTTGGCGGTGGGCCTGCGCAGCCGGGGCTGCATGCCGAAGTCATTGAGTCCCCGTATGTTCGACACGATGCCCGAAATGGCGGCCGGAATCGAGGGATCGCTGGCATTCGAGAAGTGCGTCTCCGCGCCTTCGCGGAAGCGGTGAATTTCCGTGCGGAAGGTGTTGCGCACCTGCCCGGCAGTGCCGGTAAAGGTGATCCATTTGCGGCTGCGCGCGATTTCCTGCACCGCGAAACCTTCGGAACGAAGCCAACCGGCGATCTGGTCCGCGTCCGCCGCGTTGACGCCGAAGCGGTCGGCGTACTCCTCCGGAGTCAGCCACTTGTGATATTTCGGGGAGGCCGGATCCTGTTGTTCGGCCAGCAACTGGCGCAGTGTATTCTGCTGTTCCGCGGAGGCCTTCAGCATCACGGTCATGACCGGCATGGGGAAGGCATCTTCGACGCGGCCCAGATCGTTGCCGGCCCGAGCTTTTGCGGGAACACGGTCCCGTAACACCTCGGTGCGCGACGAATCGATCCGGGAAATCCGGTTCTGTTGCGCGGAACTCGTTGAAAACCAAAGGAAAACTGTTGGTAAGGCGACGGCCAGTATTCTTCGGATACGCATGCTACTCCAGGGGGTTACGCGGACAAAACAGTAGACGTTTCGACAGTGTTCCGCGTTTCCCGCGCCGCCGCTCCCGATATGCTGGGTTTATGCTTGTTTCAGAAATCGATACCCCGGCCCTGGTTGTGGACCTCGATATCCTGGAGCGAAACCTGGCGCGGGTGGCCGATTACACCCGCCGCCATGGCCTGCGGCTGCGGCCGCATACCAAGACGCACAAATCCGTAATGCTGGGTCGCCGGCAGCTCGAGAGCGGCGCGGCTGGATTGACGGTGGCCAAAGTATCCGAGGCCGAGGTGATGCTCGAGGCGGGACCGGAAGACCTGTTGGTGGCGTTTCCGATCATCGGCCAGCGAAAGCTCGAACGGCTTATGGATGTGGCGCTTAGGACGCGGGTCACGGTCGCCTTGGACAGTGCCTTTGCCGCACGGCAGCTTTCCGATGCCGCGCGCGCGGCAAAGGTCGAGATCGGGGTGTTGGCCGAGATGGACGCCGGCTTGGGACGGGTGGGGGTCGCGCCCGGTGAGCCGCTGCTCGATTTGGCCCGTGCGATTCAGAAACTGCCGCACCTTACTTTCGAGGGGATCGCGTTCTACGCCGGGCAGGTGAAGACGCTGGATGAAGCCGGCTTACGCGCGCTGGCGTCCGTGGGGGCCCTGCTGCGCAGCGCGCTCGAGGGCTTCCGCCGGGCGGGCATCCAGGTCGGGGTCGTGAGCGGCGGTTCGACGCCCACACTGTTCCATTCCCATGAACTGGAAGGGCTGAACGAGATTCGCCCCGGCACTTACGTTTTCAATGACATCAATACTGTGCGGAGCGGCGGCTGCGCTCTCGAGGACTGCGCCGCTTCGATCCTGGTGACGGTGGTGTCGGCCGTGAGGCCCGGGCATGCGATCGTGGACGGCGGGTCCAAGACCTTCTCTTCGGACCGGCTCGCTAATCCGGCCGAGGTAACGTTCGGACATGTCCGGGAAGCTCCCGAGGCCAGAATTCACAAAATGAACGAGGAGCACGGTTTCCTGGATATAAGCCGTGCCGGAGTGGATCTGTCTGTCGGAGACCGCCTGCGCGTCATTCCCAATCACATTTGCGTGGCGGTGAACCTGCACGAACGCGTCTACGGCCTGCGCGGCGACAGCGTGGTGGAGACGTGGACGGTAGACGCCCGGGGTAAGTTGCAATAGCGGACAGCGCATTCCCACAGGTGGACAGCGTCCGGTTGGCGAACGGCGGGAAAACGCGTGTCAGGGCGGCAACCCGCGTGCTCCGCATGGTGCGGAGGAACCAATGCCCAAGAAGGAAAGGATTCGCGAAGCCCTGACCGGCCTGCCCACGCTCGATTACCTGATGAAGCGGATCGAGTTGGGCTGGAAGCCCACAGCTATCGAGTGGGAGCGCGACATTGTGCCGGAAGGCGTCGAGCAGCAATGGTCCGAAGAGATTCCCTATGGCCTCCAGGTTTCGACCGACTGCACGGGACTGGTGGAGAACCCCTCGGAACGGGAGATCATCACGCTCGCGATCGACATGATCGTGGATGACTGCCCGTTGTCGCGTGTGGCTTCGGAGTTGAATCAGCGCGGATTCAAGACCCGCGACGGCAAGCCGTGGGGCCCCAGCGATCTGTTCAGTCTTCTGCCGCGGATGATCCAGGTTGGTCCCAAGCTGTTTACGAGCGAGCAGTGGGTGAGTCGCCGGCAACGCCTCCCCCGGGTGGTGTGAAAACGCGGCCGCGGCGGTGCGATGCTGGATAGATGCCCGTCGTCGTTTCCATGCTTCGCGGCGTCAACTTGGGGCCGCACAACCGCATCAAGATGGATGCGTTGCGCGCGCTGTATGAATCGTTGGGGCTGCGCGATGTACAGAGCTACGTGCAGAGCGGAAATATCCTGTACCGGACATCGAAGCGCGATCTTGAAGCAGTGGCGCGGCAGGTCGAAGAGGCGATGCTGGAACGCCACGGCATTCGCACGGCGATCGTCCAGAGGTCCTGCGAAGACCTGCGCGGTGTGGTTGAGCGAAATCCGTTTGCGGGGCGGGAAGGGATCGATCCGGCCAGGCTGGGTGTGACGTTCCTGCGGGAGGATCCGGGGCAAGCGGCACGCGATCAGGCTGCGGCGCTGGCCGTAGGCCCCGAGGAGATGCATCTCACAGGCCGCGAGATGTACGTCTACTACGTGAACGGTTTCGCGCGCACGAAATTTCCAGGGGTCGCCATCGAGAAGACGTTGAAGACCACCGGCACGACGCGGAACTGGAACAGCGTCACGAAGCTGCTGGAGCTTTCCGAAGCCGCCGCAACTCGCCGATAATCCGTTCGCGAACGGCGTCCCGGAGCGCGCCGCTCTTCCAGCCTTCCGGCGAAACCGGCTCGAGGATCGTGAGGCTGATATCCTGCGAGGGCCCGAAAATCCACGTGTTGCGCGGGAGCGCGTCGCCCGAACCCTCTACCACCAGGGGCAGGACCGGGACCTTTTCACGGATGGCGAGCTGGAAGGGCCCTTCGTTGAAGGGGAGAACTTCGCCGGTGCGCGAGCGCGTTCCCTCCGGGAAGAAGACCACCGAACATTTCTGCCGCAGATAGCGGCCGCAGCGGAGCAGGGCGCGCGCGCCCACACTGCGGTCGCCGCGCTCCACCGGCACGTCGCCCGCCATGCGCAGCATCCAGCCGATGACCGGCATGCGGAACAGTTCGGCCTTGGCCAGCCACTTGGTGTCGAGGTCCAGATGCGAAAGCACCGGGATATCGGCAAGCGATTGGTGATTGCTGACCACTACATAAGTGCCGCCGGGCGTCACGTGCCCGGTGCCGCTAATGCGGAGTTTCCACGGATTGATGACGGCGAGCGCGCGGCCGAGATATCGGAACCAGCGCGCGGTGCGCCGGCACAAGGGATCGCGGTCGAAGAGGCGGATGGCAGCCATCATCAGCATCCACAGCAGGATCAGGGACACGCTCGCGGCCCAGATCCACAGGGAACGCAGTACTCTCAGCATCGCAATATCACTGGCGCGGGTCCGGCCTGACGAGCAGTTCCCGGGTATAGGTCCGGCCATCCACGGTCAGCCTCACTGTGTACGTACCGGGCGGCATCCACGCGCCCTGTGCGATCGGCGTATCACCGCGAATCGCCGAAATCGGCGCGCCGCCACGTCCGCCTCCAGCTACGGGCGCGGCGTGCAGGTCCCACACGAAGCGGTGCATTCCCGGTTCGGCGGACAGGGGCTGGAAAGGACGCAGCCAGTAGGGTGCCACTGGCATGGGCGGCACCGAGGGAGCCCGGTCGCTGCTCGAGAAGCGGCGGACGAGACGGCCCGTGCTGTCCGCGACCTCCAACGCGATGGGAACCGCGGGCGCGGTGTTCAGGTAGTAGTAAAGGATGGCGCCGTCGGGCGGATTCTTGCCGGCCGGTTCTTCGGGAGGCAGCGGCGTATCCGTATTCGTGTTGCGCGGGAAGCGGTAGACGGGCCGCGGGGCGAAAAGCCACGCCGTGGAGTCGGCATTCTCCGCTGTGAGTTCGCGCAGGGGCGAGATGTCGTCCAGGATCCAGAAGCTGCGCCCATGCGTGCCGGCCACGATGTCGCCTTCGTGCACGACCAGGTCGCGGATGGAGGTGGCGGGCATGTTGAGGCGCAGCGGCATCCAGTCGTCACCGTCGTTGAGTGACACATAAACCGCCAGTTCCGTTCCGGCGTATAGCAGGCCTTTGCGCACCGGATCCTCACGCACGGTGTTGACGGGCGAATCGGGCAGGCCACTGACGATTTCCTTCCAGGTGGCGCCGCCGTCGTGGGTGCGCCAGATGTGCGGCTTCAGGTCGTCCAGGCGCAAACGGTTGATGGCTGCGTACACGGTCTGGTCGTCGAAGTGGGATGCGTCGAGTTGGGAGACTTTGCTCCAGGGCGTGAGCGCGGGCGGAGTCACGTCTTTCCAGGTCCTGCCGCCGTCGCGCGTGAGGTGAATGAGCCCGTCGTCGGTGCCGGCCCATAGGACGTCCACGTTGAGGTTGGAAGGGGCGATGGCGTAGACCACGCCGCGGCGGGTGGCCTGCTGTTTCGCGTCGGCGGGGTAGGACGCGACGCTCGGCGGGAGGTCGTAGGTTGCACGCGAAAGGTCCGGGCTGATCTCGGTCCAGGTCTCGCCGCCGTTGGTGGTCTTGAGGACCATCTGCGCGCCGAGATACAGCACGTGCGGGTCAACCGGCGAGAAGAGCAGAGGCGCGGTGCGGAGGTAGCGGTAATCGCCGCGCGGCGCGACGCGCTGCACCTCGCCGGTGCGCTTGTTGTAGCGGCTGACGCGCCCGCCGTACACGATGTTCGGGTCGAGCGGGTCGGGCGCAATGTAGGCGTACTCTTCCGCTCCCACCGGATGCCATTCGCGAAACGTGATCTGGCCGTCGTTGCCGCGGCTGGTAATGCCCACCGAGCCGCTCTCCTGCTGCCCACCGTACACGTTGTACGGAATCTGGTTATCGGTGATGACGTGATAGAACTGAGCGGTGGGCTGGTTGTACCAGGAACTCCACGTGTCTCCGTCGTTGACGGAGATGGAGGCGCCCTGATCGGTGGCGAGAAGAAGGATTTCGGGGTGCAGCGGATTGATCCACAGGTTGTGATAGTCGTCGCCGCCGGGCGCGCCTTTGACGACGGTGAATGTCTTTCCGGCATCGGTGGAGCGATAGAAGGCGATGTTGGCGGAGTAGACCACGTCCTTGTTGCGCGGATCCACGCGCACGCAGGCGAAATCGTTGCCGCGGCCGTTAATGCGGTTGTCTGTGTTGACCAGGCTCCAGGACGATCCGGAGTCGCTCGAAATGTACAGCCCGCCTTGCTCGCGCGATTCTACTACCGCGTAAAGGCGAGTGGGGTCGCTGGGGGCGACCGCAATGCCGATACGGCCGAGTCCCTGGGCGAAAGCGGGCAGGCCGTTGGTGAGCGGGTTCCAGGTATTGCCGCCATCCGTGGATTTGTAAAGGCCGCTGGCCGGGCCGGTGAACACGCCGTTTTCCCACGGCCCCTGCTGGGCCTGCCAGAGTACCGCGTAGACCACCTGGGGGTTGCGGGGATCGAACGCGAGGTCGCTCGCGCCCGTCTGCTCGTTTTTGAAGAGCACCTTGCGCCAGGTTGCGCCGCCGTCGGTGGTGCGGAAGACGCCGCGCTCGGCGTTGGGGCCGTAGGGGTGGCCGAGCACGGCGACGAAGACGCGGTCGGGATTCCGCGGATCCACGATCGTCGCGGCAATCTGCTGGCCCTCGCGGAGACCGGTGTTGCGCCAGGTTTTGCCGCCGTCTGTGGACTTGTAGACGCCGTCGCCCACGGAAAGGTCGGGCCGTTGAAGGCCCTCGCCGCTGCCGACATAGATGATGTCGGGATTGGACGGCGCCACGGCCAGGGTGCCGATCGAACCCGTGGGCTGGCTGTCGAAGATCGGGTTCCAGGTACGGCCGTAGTCGTCCGTTTTCCAAACACCCCCGTTGTTGACGCCGATGTAGAAGACGTTGGGTTGCCCGGCGATGCCGTCGGCGCCCACCGTGCGCCCCGCGCGGAAGGGTCCGATCATTCGCCACTCGAAAGCGGAAAGGAAGCGCGGGTCGGAGGTCTGGGACCAGGCCGAGGCAGCGAGAAGCAGGAGCGGCAGCAGACGCATAGAGAAAAAAAGAATAGCACCGGGCGACGGGCGTGCGCTGAACACCCCGGCACGGGAAGACCCAACGGTTTGCATCCGAATCCGGTCGTTTCCATCTGATTAGCTGAATCAGTTCGCGGAGGGACAATGGCAGACCTGAAGGGCAAAGTGGCGTTGGTGACCGGCGCGGCGCGAGGCATCGGAGCGGGAATCGCGAAGCGGCTGTGAAGCGGGCGGTTGCCGGGACGGCGAAGACGTTCGGGCGGCTGGACATCCTGGTCAACGCCGGCCTGGTGACCATCGGCATGATCGGTGAGATTCCGGACGACGAGTTCGAGCGCGCCCTTTCCGTCAACGTTCGCGGAGCGTTCACGGCCACGCAGGAGGCCGTCCGCCACCTGGGCGAGGGCGGGCGCATCATCATGCTCGGCAGCGTCAACAGCGATCCGATCCCCTTCGCGGGCGCCTCTGTCTACACGTTGACGAAGGCGGCGCTGGCCGGATTCACGCACGGCCTGGCGCGCGATCTTGGTCATCGCGGGATCACCGTGAACAACATTCAGCCCGGTCCCGTGGATACTGACATGAATCCCTCGGATGGCCCGAATGCGGAATTTCTCAAAGGTTTAAGCGCCGTGAAACGCTTCGGAAAGACGAGCGAGATAGCCGGCCTGATGGCCTACCTGGTCAGTCCCGAAGCGGGTTACATCACCGGAGCACAGATCAGAATCGACGGCGGCTTCGCGGCCTGAGGCCGGATCAGCCGACGCACTCGAGGATGTAGTACTTCTTGCCGTCGTCGCGCGCAATCTGGCCGGCGATGCGCCACTCGTGCCCGTCCGCGATGTAGATGCGGCGGTAGGAATCGTACTCCATGTTTATTTCGCGCTGCACGCGGGACTGCTCCACTTCGCGGGTATCGCCCGGCGACCACGAGGTTTTGGCGATCGGAAACGGGTCCATGTCCGTTTACCGGGCGCACCAGCCGCCGTCGATCACGATGTCGGTTCCGGTGATGAAGCCGGCATCTTCCGAACACAGATAAACGGCCAGTTGTCCGATTTCCTCCACCCGTCCCCACCGGCCGAGGGGAATGCTTGCCACGAATTGGGCGTTGGCTTCGGCGTTCTCGATGAGAGGCCGGTTCATTTCGGTGGCGAACGGACCGGGACTGATTCCGTTGCACGTAATTCCTTCCGCGGCGAGTTCGAGCGCCAGGGTCCGCGTCATTCCGAGCAGGGCGGATTTGCTGGCCGAGTACGCGGCGCGGTGGGGCAGGGAAACCCAGCTCATGATCGATGTCATATTGAGGATACGCCCGTATCGCGTGCCGGTCATGTGCGGGATAAAGGAACGGCACATGAGGAAAGCCGCGGTGACGTTCGTATCCATGACGCGCCGCCACTCCACATAGGTGAAGTCCGTGATCGCCTTGCGGACATTGACCCCGGCGTTGTTGACCAGGATATTAACCTTGCCGAACTTCCCGACCACGTCCTGTTCCACCTGGCGCACCTGTTCTTCGCTGGTAACGTCCGCGGTGAAGACGCTGGCGTCTCCACCTGCCTCTGTAATTTCGGCAGCAACGTCGTTCAGCATGGCCGTGTCGCGGGCCACCAGCGCCACCCGCGCGCCCTCCGCGGCTATGGCCGTCGCCATCGCTTTTCCCAGCCCTTTGCTCGCGCCGGTGATCAGCGCCGTCCGTCCTTCCAGTTTTCCGCTCATGTTTTTGGTCCCACCAGCTTCTCACAACCGGTCCGCTTGGAGGTACTGCCCAACTGTAAGATAATCCCCTTGTATGGCGGAGCGGGGTCATCTTCGGATGGTCGTCCTGGCCGTAGCAATGGCGGCCGCAACCGCAGCGGTCGGGTCGCGGCAATGGAGCGTCGGCCCGGTGCTGCTGCATCCTGGCGCAAACGGCAACTTCGATTCGGTGGCCGTAAAGGACCCATCCATCGTGCGCTATCGCGGCGTGTGGCATCTTTTTTATACGGCCCGGGACCGCACGGAATACAGCCTGGGCTACATCACCGCGTCTAGGCTGGAGGGTTTCGACGCTGCGCCGCGCCACGCGCTGGAACAGTTGCGCGGCGTGAAATCGCGGTACGCGGCGGCGCCCCAGATTTTCTATTTCGAGCCGCAAAAGAAGTGGTACCTGATCTTTCAAACCGCCGACTCGAACTATCAGCCCGTCTATTCGACGTCGGCATCGATCGGCGACCCCGCCAGTTGGAGCGCCCCGCGACCCCTGGTCGAAAAGCACGAGGGCGGCAAATGGATCGATTTTTGGGTACTCTGCGACGAGCGGCAGGCGTACCTGTTCTACACGCGGGAGCATCGCGAGATGATGATGATGACTGCCCGCCTCGACAGTTTTCCGTCCGGCTTCTCCTCCCCGCGCGTGGTTTTTTCCCCGGTGCACGAAGCGGCTCACGTCTATGCGGTGCAGGGTTCGCGGCCCCTCTACGTCATGCTTTACGAGAAGCAGCAAGACGGTCTGCGCCGCTTCGGCCTGGCGCGGGCCACCTCGCCGGCGGGACCGTGGACCGTCGCCGAGGCGAGCTTCGCTTCGGGCGGCCAACTCGTGTACCTGCCGGGACGGGAGCGCTGGACCGACGAAGTCTCGCACGGCGAACTGCTGCGGGCCGGCTACGACCAGCGGCTCGAAATTTCTCCCGACCAGTGGGAGTTTCTGGTGCAGGGCATGCCCGCCGCCGAACATCGCGGCGACTACCCTCTGCTGCCGTGGCGGCTCGGGTTGCTGCGGTCCCCCGGCGGCGTGCCTGCTGAAATCCGCGCCTTGCGACGCTAGAATCAAGAACTATGGACCGGCCGGTAACACCGCAGTCGATCGCCGAGACAGTTGCCGTGAATGTGGCGGCAGCCGGATCGGGGAGCGGCATCTCGCAAATCAGTTCATCGTCGGTAGTGGACGAAGGGCGTTTCGTTCCGGGAACTTTGTTGGGCGGACGGTACCGGATCATCGCCCTGCTGGGCCGCGGCGGGATGGGCGAGGTGTATCGCGCCACCGACCTCGCGTTGGGGCAATCTGTAGCATTGAAGTTCCTGCCGGCCGAAACGGCTATTAACCCGCGCCTGCTGGAACGGTTTCACAGCGAGGTGCGCGTGGCTCGTCTGGTGTCGCATCCCAACGTATGCCGCGTGTATGACATCGGCGAGGTGGACGGCACGCCGTTCATCTCCATGGAATACGTGGACGGCGAAGACCTGGCCTCGCTGCTGACGCGCATCGGCCGGCTGCCCGCCGACAAGGCTCTCGATGCGACGCGCAAGCTGTGTGCCGGCCTGGCGGCGGCGCACGACCGCGGCGTCATTCACCGCGATCTCAAGCCGCAGAACATCATGATCAACAAGCGCGGCGAAGTGGTGATCATGGATTTTGGACTGGCCGCCATCGCGAGCCAGCTTTCCGGGGCAGAGGTGAGGAACGGCACTCCCGCTTACATGTCGCCGGAGCAATTGCGCGGAGCCGAGGTCACGGCCCGCAGCGACATTTTCGCCCTCGGACTGGTGATCTACGAGCTGTTCACCGGGCGCAAGCCCTATGAGGCGAAGACGCTCCAGCAACTGATCGACCTGCAGGAATCCGCGCACCTGACCAGCATGACCTCCGTCGCTCCCGATATCGATCCGGCGGTGGAGAAAGTGATTCGCCGCTGCCTCGATCCGGATCCGCAGAACCGGCCGGCCACGCCGCGGGCGGTGATCACGGCGCTTCCCGGAGGCGACCCGCTGGCGGCAGCTCTGGCCGCTGGGGAGACACCCTCGCCGGAGATGGTGGCGTCGGCCGGCAAGATGGAGGGGCTGGAACGCCGCTACTCCATACCTTGTCTTCTGCTGGTGACGGTAGCGCTTTTCGGCTCCACGTTCCTCAACGAGCGGACAAGGGCCATGTCGCAGACGCAGCTCGACGATCCGCCGGATGTGCTGGCGCACAAATCCCGGCAGCTCGCGTCGGAATTTGGCTACGGCCGCAAGCCGGCGGATTCCGTGGTCTGGCTGGATCACCAGACGGCGTTCGTGGAGTATCTGAACAAACTGCCCGCGCCGCGGAAATGGGGCGAGTGGCTGGATGCGGAAGCGCCGGTCGCGGCCACGTACCGCGAGAGCCCCGCGCCCCTTCGCGCCGTACCCGACGGCCGGGTGGAACGCGAAAATCCGCCCCCGACCCTCCCGGGAATGGTCACCACGGTGTTGGACGGTCACGGCAAACTGCTCGAATTCTCGGCGGTGCCTTACGATAGCGAGGCTCCGTTGGCTCAGCCGGTGACTCCGGATGCCGTATTCGGTGCCGCCGGTCTGGACCGGGCGAGGTTCCAGGAGACGGCGCCTACCATGACGCCGAACGTAGCGGCGGACCGCCAGATGGCCTGGAAAGGTCCGCACCCGGCTATTCCGAACGCCGACCTGACGGTGGAAGCCGCTTGGTGGAAGGGGCGTGTGACGCAGGTGAAAGTTGCGTTCCCGTGGACCACGCAGGCTGCCGCCTCCGCTGCCGGGCCTACGCTTGCGTCGAAGATCCGCGAGATGGTGGGCCTCTTCCTGGTTGGTTCGATTGTGCTGACAATTCTGTTGATGGCGCGTCGCAATTGGAAGAACGGCCGCACCGATCGGAGCGGCGCGCTACGGGTGGCGTCGCTGCGGGCGTTGCTCGCCATGGCGGCCTGGGTGGGGCTGGTTCATGCAATTCCGAACGCCGGTCTGTTCACCATGTTCGAATCCAGCCTGGCGGACTGCGTGCTGACGGGCGTGATGATCTGGCTGTTGTACCTGGCCCTGGAACCCGCGGTGCGCGCGAACTGGCCGCATTCGCTGGTGACCTGGAATCGTGCTCTGGCCGGGCGATTCATGGACGCGCAGGTTGGCGCTCATGTCCTGATCGGCGCGGCGGTGGGCTGCGCGCTCTGGGTGGCAGCCGGCGCCATCGAGTTCGCCAGCACCGCGAACACGATTTCGGCGGACGGCGCGTTGATCTTCACCATGGGAGCGCGCGCCTGGATCGGCAGCCATGCCCGCGGGCTCGGAATTGCGCTACAGGCCGGGCTGCTCGTGTTCTTCGTCATCTTCTGCGTGCGCCTGATCGTAAGGAAGAACCTGGCGGCGGCGGTGGTGAGCGCGGTGCTGATGGCCGCAACGGAAGGCGGCGTCCAAAATGCCGCGAACTGGAAGCTGTCGTTTGCGATTTACGTGCTGTTGTTTGCCGGCCTGATCTTCGTCCTGCTGCGCTTCGGCCTGGTGACGATCATGGCGGCCATCTATTACATCAACGGCTTCAATGCCATCACCTTGGCGGGCGACTGGACGGCGTGGTATGCGCCGGCGGGACTTGCCACGCTGCTGCTGCTGCTCGGGATCGCGGTGTTCGCCTTTTGGCGCTCTTTGGGGAATCGCGAACTCATCGGCGAGAACGTCTGAGCAACTGTTTCCGCGAAGCCGTGTTCATCCAGGCAGAAGGCAGAATGATTCGAAGAGGATTGCTGGCCTGTTTGGCGGCACTGGTTCTGGCCGGGGTGGCGGGAGCCGCGGAGATTCGCGTGAAGATTGCGGCGCCCAGGGTGCGGGTCGAAAAATCGATTCCGGCTCCCGGACGCGGTTATGTCTGGACGTCCGGCTGCCAGCGGTGGGACGGCAGAGCCTATGTCTGGGTGCCGGGTACGTGGGTGCAGCCGCTGGCAGTAGGCGCCGGCGCCCCTTATTCGAAACGCAACGCCACCACCGGGTCCACCCGGGTTGCGCGGCGCGCAGGCACGTAACTTGCGAAGACCGCTACCCCCGCGAGCACCAGGGGAACCAGCACGAAAGTCAGCGGGTCACGGCTGCCTACGCCATATAGAAAGGCTTGCAACATCCGGGTGACGGCTGCCGCGGCGGGCACCCCCAGACCCAAGCCAAGCGCAATCAACCAGAGGATGTGCTTCAAGACCAGCCGGATGACGTCGCCGCCACCCGCTCCGAGCGCCATCCGAATACCGAGTTCCCGGGTCCGCTGGGCCACCGAGTAGGCGACCACTCCGTAGATCCCCATGGCCGCCATCCAAAGCGCAATGGCCGCGAAGATGGTGGTCAGGCCCATCATCAGTCGCGGCAGCACCAACACGTCATCGAGCATGCTCTGCATCGTGCGGAGATTGGCTATCGGTTGATCACGATCCATGGCGCGAACCTCCGCGCGCAGAGCACCCGCAAGGGCGGCGGCATCGCCGTTGGCGGCCCGCAGCACGAGCCATGCAGCCATTCCCGGGTTCTGGCGAAAGGGCGAGCAAATTTCGGGATACGGCGGCGACAGCATGCTGCCCTGCTTTACATTGCCTGCGACGCCCACGATGGTCATCCAGGGGGCAGTGGAATTGGGTCCGCCGAAGCGCAGGCGCTTGCCCAGGGGATCGACATTCGGGAAGTACTGCTGCACCAGTCGCTCATTGACGATGATGACGCGAAGACTGGTTTCGGCGTCCTGCTCGGAGAAGTACCGGCCGCGGAGCAGCGGAATGCCGAGCGTCTGGAAAAAGCCTGGCGACACCGAACGCGTTCGGGAGAAGGCTTCCTGCCCGGCATTCACGGGCTGCCCTTCCACGGTGAAGTTACTCCCGCCGCTGCCGCCATAGAGCGGCAGACTGGTTGACGCGGCGGCGGATTGCACGCCGGGCAGGGAGGACAGCCGCTCGGTCAGATCGCGGAAAAATGCGGTACGCAATTCAGGTGTCGGGTACTTGGCTTCGGGTACCCAGACGTTTGCCGCCAGCAGTCCGTCCACACGGAAACCCGGAGTGGCATTCTGGAGCGCGGCGAAACTGCGGATGAGAAGGCCCGCCGCCAGCAAGAGCACCACCGCCAGCGTCACTTCCAGCACCACTAGCGAACTCCGGAGCCTGCCCTTGCTATGTCCCGAGCCCGAGCGCCCGCCTTCCTTCAGAGTGTCGTTGACACCCACGCGCGAAACCTGAAATGCCGGCGCGATGCCCGAGACCATTCCCGTAAGCAGCGCCACCAGCGCAGTGAAGCCGAGCAGCGTGGGATTCAAAAGGTTGCCGTTCGTGGGCTGTATGTTGGGCGGCAGTGTGGTGACGAGGTACTTGCCTCCGGCGAGAGCCAGCAGAAGCCCGAGCACCCCGCCCGCGAGAGCCACGATCACGCTTTCCGTCAACACCTGCCGGATGATGCGCCAGCGGCTTGCGCCGAGGGCCACGCGGATAGCGATTTCGGCGCTGCGCCCGGTCGCGCGCGCCAGTTGCAGGTTGGCCACATTAGAACAGGCAATCAACAGGACGAATGCTACCACCCACATCAAGATGCTGATGGACTCGCGCGGCCCCCGGCCCATGTTCTGCACCAGGTCGCGAACGCTCAGGTCCAGGCCCTGATTTGTTTCGGGATATTGCGCCGCCAGGCTATGCGCGATGGTGCTCATTTCGGCTTGGGCCGTGGCGAAGGTGACGCCCGGCTTCAGCCTGCCCATCACATCGAGCGGACGGCGGCCGCGGGCGTCTTGCCCGGTATCTCGCAGGGGGGTCCACAGGTCGTAATTCTCCCAGGAGAAACGAAACTGCGGCGGCATGATGCCGACGATCTTGTAGCTGATGTTATCGAGGACGAGGTTCTGACCCACGGCGCCCGGCGCTCCGCCGAAACGGCGCTTCCAGAAGCCGTCGCTGAGCACGACTACGGGTTCGCCGCCGGCCCCATATTCGGCGGCCATAAAGGGGCGGCCGAGCACCGGAGTTACCGAATAGAGATCGAAAAATCCCGAGGAAACCTGGGCGCCATCGACGCGCTCCGGCTCACCGCGTCCGGCGAGGATCGGCGCGGTATCCTGAATCGCCACCATGGACTCGAACGACCGGCTCTGTTTCTGAAAATCGACGAAGTCCGGCCAGGACGAGCCGAACATGATGCCGCCCCGGCGCTCGCCGTAGATCACCGCGAGGCGGTCCGGTTCCCTGACTGAGGGCAGCGGCCGCAGGAGGTAGACATTGAAGAAGCTGAAGATACAGACGTTGGCGCCGATGCCAAGACCCAGGGCGAGAACCGCGATGGTCACGAAGCCGGGACTCTTCGCGAAGAGGCGAAGGGCGTAGCGAACATCTTTGGGCAGCAAAATACCTCCTGAGCAGCTTAGACGATTTCACGAGGCGATTTGTTCGGCGAAAGTAGCGAGCCGCCACCGGCTCAGTGGTCGGTGTCTCGATCGCATCCGTCATCCAGGCCTGAAACTACGAATTGCTTCTCCAGGGCGGCAGCAAATGCTTCTGGACTTTGCCGAGGGCAGTCCGCGGAAGTTTCTCCACGGTTACGAAGCCGCGAGGCACCTTGAAGGAGGCCAGGCTGGAGCGGCAACGCCCTTCCAGTTCCGCCGGCTCGAAGGGGCGGCCGGGGACGATGTAGGCAACCGGGATCTCGCCGCGCAGTGGATCGGGCACTCCTACCACGGCTGCTTCCGCCACTTCATCCTGCTCCAGGAGAAACTCTTCGATCTCGCGCGGGTAGATGTTGAACCCGCCGGAGATGATGAGGTCGCTCTTGCGGCCGAGCAAGGTGAAGTAGCCGTCCGGGGAGCATTCGGCCATATCGCCGGTCTTGAACCAGCCGTCGTCGAAGGCGGCGGAAGTCGCATCCAGGCGCCGCCAGTAGCCGGCGAAAATATTGGGGCCCCGCAACTGAATCTCGCCCTCCACGATGCGCGCAGAAACGCCAGGCAGAGGCATGCCGACCGTGCCGGGACGCCGCTCTCCGTAATATGGATTCGAAAGGTTCATCAGGGTTTCCGTCATCCCGTAACGCTCGAGGATGGTATGGCCGAACTTCAGCCGAAATTCTTGGAGGACTTGCGGCGGCAGCGGTGCGGAGCCGGAAACGAACAGCCGCGCGGCGGCCCCCGCCTGACGGGCGGCGTCGGGCGGGAAGTCGAGCATCCGCACGTAAATCGTGGGCACGCCGAAGAACAGGGTGGGCTTGAAGTCGAGGAACTCCGCGGGCGCCTTCTGGTGTTCGAAACGCTCGAGCAGGCGCATGCGGCAGCCGCTGGTCAGCCAGCAGTGAAGCCCGTTGCCGAGCGCATGCACGTGAAACAGCGGCAGCGCGAGCAGAAAACGGTCAACCGCGGAGATGGCCCAGCAGGCATTCAGGTTGAGCCCGTTGGAGGCGAAGTTGTTGTGGGTCAGGATGGCGCCTTTGGAGGTGCCGGTGGTGCCGGAGGTGTAGACCAGCGCGGCGGGAGTGTCACCGTCAAGCGCCACCGCGGGCCGCGCCGCATTCTCCGGCGCATTCAGTTCATCCAAGCGCCAGACCGGTACGGAGCCCGGCATCGCCTGTGCCGCCACCACCGCATTTGGCTCCGCATCGGAGAGGATATGCGAAATCTCCCGCTCCCGGTAAAGGATGTTGATCGGCACGAAAATCACGCCCAGCTTTACGCAGCCGAGATAGATGTCGATCAGTTCGAGGCAGTTGGAAAGATACACGCAAAGGCGGTCTCCGGTTTCGAGGCCCCGGTGGCGGAACAGCGCCGCCATGCGGTTGCTGCGCTCGTCGATTTCTCCGAAGGTGAAGCTGTCGCCGCGGAATTCGAGGGCGATCTCGTCGCGGCGACCCTGGAACGAAAGATCGAATAAGTGGACCAGGTTCATGTCCGCTCCGGGAGGGCCGATGCCGCCGCGGCCGCAAGTACCGCGAACGCGCCCAGCGCCAGGAAACTCGAGCGGAACTGCCCCGTCCAATCCGCCAGGAAACCCACCGCCGGCGCGCCGGCCAGAATCATCACGATGCCCACCATATTCACCAGCCCCATGGCGGCTCCCGCGCGTCCGGGAAACAGCGCCGCCGCGCGGTTGAACACACCCGCATACGGCACCCCACAACCGGTGCCGAGCGCAGCAATAGCCAATAGGGACAGTCCGCTCCACTGGCCCCAGGCGAGGGCGGCGCACGCGGCCGCATTCAGCAACAGGGCGGCCCGGACCAGCGACCGCGTCTCCATCCGGTGCAGCAGCCATCCTCCCAGCGGGCGGGAGACGATGCCGAGCAGCAATACCACGGAGCCCATCAGCCCCGCCGTCTTCAAGGGCATCTGGTGCGCCGTCTTGAGGAGCGTGGTGATCCAGGTGCCAACCACGATCACGAGGCCGAACGAGGCCATCTGGACGATTCCGAGCAGCCACAACTCGCGGCTCCGCAGCATCTCCGCGAATCCACCGGAGGCCGCGGTCCGCCGCGGTGGGCGTGGCGCCGCGGCCAACCAGCCGAGCCAAACGACGGCGGCCGTCAGCGCGCACCCGAGAAACGCGCCGCGCCAACCAAAGGCGTCGAGCAGTTGCGGAACGGCAAACAGAACGAACCCGGAACCGAGCACCACCGAGCCGCCGAACAACCCCTGCGCCACGTGCAGGTCGCGCCCCTTGAAAACGTCCACGATGTAGCGTGCTCCAGCGGTGAAACAGGCGCCGGTGCCGATGCCGGCGAAAGTCTTCCAGAGGAAAAGGTGCCACCATGCGCCGGAGAAGGCGATGGCCAAATTGGCGGCCGCTACCCAGGCGAGCGCCACCGAGAGTACGCGTGCGGGTCCGAGGCGATCGGCCAGGCGGCCGCCCGGAATCTGCATCAGCGCGTGCGTCAGAAAAATCCCGGTAGTGAGAAGACCCGCGCTGGCATTGTCGAAGCCGAACTGCGCGCGTAGCACCGGAACCATGGGCGCGTGGTTGGTGTAGTTCGCGGAGAATGCGAAGCCCGCTGCGCAGCCGGCGGCCAATGCGCGCTTGTCCATAGAGTGTCGAATCAGCTTATCATCTGACCGCCCGAGATGAATTGGCCTTAAGCTGGGAAGGTGCATTCTCCGGCACCGCTGCAAATCCTCAGAATCGGGGTGGCCGCCGTTGTCACGCTGTCCGGCGCGATCCGTGCCGCCGGACGTAATGGTCGGAAGGTCAATCGGGAATGGAGAGGTTGTCCTCGTTGTTCGACATTCTCGATTACGCGCAATCGCGGAAAGTGGACGTCCTGCTCGGCGAATGGTCCCCCGCGCGGAGACTGAACGTGGGTGGGGGAACGCGCGTGGGTCCGGCGGAGGCGCCGTGGCCGTGCGGTGCGGTGGATTACGCCGCCTGGGCGCACGGCATCCGGAATTTGCACGCGGAACTGATTGCCCGCGGCCTCGGCGCCGTGAAGATCGCGGGACCCGACAATTCCGGCGATTGGGAATGGCTCGACCATTGCGCCAGAGAGCTTCCGCTCGAGCCCGGAGCCTGGGAGATACACTGGTACGCCAAAGATGCGGACGTTCTTGAAGGCCGCATCGAACAGTTGCTCACCGAGAGACTCCGGATGCTTCGCAGCACGAATCCCGGCTCCGCATCGAAGCCCGTGTTCCTGGGCGAATCCGGAATGATCGAGGGCAAGATCAACGGCGATCAGCAGCCCCGGGTGAAGGAGTTCGCCTACGGCGTGCTGATGGCGGACTACGTCGCTCAGGTGGCGCGCGCGGCGTGGCAGGCAGCCATCGCCTGGGACATGGACGATGCCATGCATGTCAATCAGGGCGGACACGTGGAGCCGCCGGCCGGGCACACGCTGAAGATCTGGGGCTTCTGGAACACGCAGGGCGCGGCGATGGGACATCCCGAAGACGAAGCCATCCGGCCGTGGTTCTATACCTGGTCCTTGATGTCGCGCCTGTTTCCCCGGGGCGCGACGATCGTGAATGCCTCGATCGGCGCGGGCGCACCCGCCGTCCGTACGCTGGCCGCCACCCGCCGGGAGAATGGGCGCGCGCAAGTTAGCTTCGAGTCGCGCGGAGCCGTGTTCCTCGCAAGCGGCTATTGAGGGCGATGGCGTAATCGAGAGTTTGGTGTGGGATCCGAAGTCGGTCTGGTGGCCGCGCTCCACTCGGCGTAGACGTTTACCGGAGCGCTGCCTCGAGGCCGCGCGTCTTGGCGAGAACGTACGGGCCGTCCGGGATCACCGCCACCTTTGCGCCGGCCGGCAGCGAGGAGCCCAGCTCCGCGATGGCCGATTCGATCGTCCCGAAGGACCTGCCCCAGAGGCCTGCGTGATACTCGGACGGAAGCCCCGGCACATACCAGAGAAGGCGCTGCCGCGTGCTCACCAGGGCCAGTTTCTCGAGTTGCCACTGATCGATGGTCACCGGAGATCCCGCGATGCGCGCGAGAAACTCCGCGTCCGAAATGCCGTCGCGCAGCATATGTGCGAACTCCGGAGCGCCGGCCCCCTCGGCACAGGCGCCCACGATCAGGATCGCGCCGCCCGGCTTAACGATGTGGGACGCCGCCGTCACCCCTTTGATTGTTTGGTAGTAAGTCAGGTCGAGCGGATACCCGGCGGCCGAGGTGATCGCGCAATCCACCGGTTCGTCCAGAGTCTCGAGCAGCACCTCGGAGACGAACTCCACGCCGCGTCGATGCGCCTCCACCGGGTCCCCGGCGAAGACGCCGGCGATGGAGCGGTCGCGGGCCAGCGCCACGTCCAGAATGAAATCGTGCCGCGCCATCCTCGCGATCTCCAGTAGTTCGCGGTGCAGCGGGTTGTCCTCGATCGAACCTTCTACGGATCGCACATCTCGCATGAATTTAGGGCTGTGCAGCACCTTGATGGTTTCCTGCGCCGCCAGCCCCGGAGCAACGAGCTTCCGTCCACCCGAAAACCCGAGCATCAGGTGCGGCTCGATGAACCCGAGGGTGATGTGAAGGTCCGCCGAGGCGAAGCGCTCGTCGATATAGACCGGCGTGCCGGAGCGCGTGGAACCGAGCGCGCGGTGGGACGCGAGGTTGCGCGCATCGTGATTCACCACCCGGTATGCCGCCGCGATTTCCTCGCCGCAAATCTCGCATATTTCTTCTGGCGTGGCGGGACGGTGCAGTCCGGTGGCAATCAGGATGGTGATCCGCTCTCGCGCAATGCCAGATGCTTCCAGGCGGCGGAGTACCAGCGGGAGCGTCAGGCGATTGGGCGCGGGCCTTGTGATGTCGCAGACGGATATCGCGGCCGAGCTCTTGCCTCGCGCCATTTCGGCCAGCGGCGGCGTGCCGAGCGGCCGGTCGAGGGCCGCTTCGAGGGCGCCGTTCGCGTCCGGCAGCGGCGTGGCCGTCCGTGCCTCCAGAACGCGATATCGGAATTGATCCGGCAGGTCCGCCGAAATCCCCGTTTTGCCGAAAGCGAGATTAATCCGCATGACCGCCATCGTACTACCGACCGCCGATCTTCCGCCGCCTTACTCGATGGTCACCACTTCATATGCGCCCAGCTTCGGAAGCACGAAGCGGCGGCCGGAGACGTCGAGATCCTGCCCCAGAACCTCGGCACGCGCCTTGCGGAAATTCTGGTCAAGCACCACTTCGATATCGCGCATCTCGAGGGGCGCGAAATATCCGGTCTGCGAATGGCCCGAAAGATTGACGAAGTGCACGAGCGTGCGATTGCGTGCCGGCTGCCGCATCACCGTGATCTCCGCCAGCGGATGCGCGTTTGTGCGCAACTGCCTGCCGTGCGGCAGGAGCCCGTCGATCAGGTCCGCCACCAGCCCGGAGTGACCGGGTGAGCTGAGCCGGTAGTACAGGCTGCCCACGTCCCATGGCAGGTACGCCACGCGGTCCGTCAACAACAGCCCAGGCTTGTCTGTCTCCCTGGCGTCTGCCGCCACCAGCTCCGGTGGGCCGAACATCGCCGGCGGAATCAGCGTAAGCAGCGGTTTCGGCACGGGCTCGATTTCCAGGTAGGGCCCGTTGAGCAGCAACAGCCGGGTGCCGCGTAGCGAAGGAAACGCATCCTGATCCTGAACGCGAAAATACGCCGACCGTGTGTCGTCCCAACGGCGCACCGGCTTGAGGCCGAGGAACGACGGCGGCTCCAAGCCCGCCGCGAGCAGGCGGCCGCCGCCGCGGACGTACCGCTCGAGTTCCGGCGGCGTCCGGCCCGGCGCAATCACCAGGTCGAACTGCGGCGCGCGGGGCTCCACCTGCCGTTCGTCCTCCAGCACAGCGAACGGGATGTGCAATTCGGAGAGCAGCCGGAAAAAACCGCGGTACGCGTTCCCGCCGCCGCCGAGCAACAGCACGCGGGCGGCATTCTCCTGGCCCGTGTACAAGTCGGCATGATCGCGATGCCAGGCGAAAACCGGGCGCGCCGCTGCGATCCCGCTCGCGTCCTCCTGGTCCAGCGTACCCAACGCGACGAACGCGGGGCCCGCGCCGTTGGCCATGTTCTCATAGAGGCGCGACTGGATTTCCGGGCCGGGGACCGTCACCATCCGGTAAGGAATATCCACGAAGCCGATCGCGAGATTGAAAGCCATCTTGCCGGGCTCCGCGGTGCGGGCCCGATTCACGTTGTCGCTGGCCGAGTAGGGCCACATCGGCAGAGCGCGATCGACCGCGGTGTTCGATTCCGACATGATGCCGTCGGTGTGCGCCCGTAAGTAGGTCCAAAATGCGGCACGCGGGCGGATCCGGTGAATCAGCGTTGCGATGCTCTCGGCCACTTCCTCGCGGGACGCCGCCAGAAAGGCCCGGTACTCGGCATCCGGACGCGCCGGCACATCGCGGTGATACTGCTCGCGAAAACGCGCTTGGCAGGCTGCACAATGGCAGAGGCCGACCGGGTTCCCGCTGTAGTCGTTCGCCGGGTTGTCGAACATGTTGAAAAACAGGCCGTCCACATCGTACCGTTCCAGCGCCTCGGTCAAAATCTTGAGCGCGTGATCGCGGTAGTAACCGCCGTTCAGGCAGGTGGAATAGAGCCCGTTGTAGACCACGGGTTCGCCGTTCTGCCGGCGGAAGAACCACTCCGGGTGAGCGTCGAAGACGGCCTTCTGTGTCTTGCTGAGGTCGAAGCGCCCGATCACGCGAATGTGGCGCGCGTGCGCTTCCTTCAGAACTTCTCCGAAGAGGTCCAGGCCGGCGGGAATGTAGCGGCTGGCGTAGTGGAAGTCCACCGTGGTCGGATACCATGCCACGATCCCGCCCATGCCGATCAGCAGCGCATTGGCGGGAAACTCTTGGAGTTGGCGCACCAGGCGCGCGGGATCGAGAGTGCCGTCGGTTTCGCGCAAGTTCGTCTGCACGAGCCGGACCGGCTCCTCCATCCACCATTTGGGTTGGGACATGGCGGGCGAGACAATCAGGGCGGCGCAAAGGATAGTTCGGAGCGCTTGCATCGGATCTCGCCGCCCATCATATCGCGCGGCGCCGCGTGTTGCGGGCGAGCAAAACCGGTGCTTCAGTTCTCGAATGGTTTCTCGGCAGAATCGATCACCAGCACTTCAGCCGGAACCTTGCCGGATTCCAGCTTTAGCCCCAGTTGCTCCTGCACCGCCGCGAAGATCGACGGCCCGGCACTGAACTCCGGCGCGCCAGCCGAGCGCTGGCCGGCGGCGGGCGGTCTCGCCTGCATGTCGTCGGGCGCCCACTCCAGCTTCAAATCGAACCTCCTCGCCACACCCGTCGCATCAAGCACCGGCCGGTGAAGCGCCTCCGCCAGCTTGAGGGCAAGTTGCGCCATGGTACAGCCTTCCGCCTCAATGCGCCCCCGTTGGGAATGACCGACGCTGCCGCGATCGGGTGCGGATGCCTGGGCTCTCAGCCCCCCCTTTCCCAGCACCAGCCTGTAGCCGGGAATAGCCCTCTGCTCCCGGTGCATCACCAGTTTGAATCGATCGGCGAGCAGCGTCTGGAGCATCAGCATCAACTCCCGATCGCCGGCCGGCACAGTCGCCTTGGCTTCGATATAGTAGCGATCCCGATCGATCCACGGCGGCCCTCCGATGATTTGGGGCTCCGGCACGTCGTAGGCGCCGCGCACGCAACGCTTCAAAGTTACGTTCTTCGCAATGATGCGCCCCTTGCTTTCGGAAATGCCCACTACGCTGCCGGGCGGATCCTGGCTGGCTTTGATAGATGCGACCTCAAACGCCGGGCGAGCCGCCTGTTGCGCGAAGAGTGCGGCGCAAAGAGAAACAACAACTCCGCAAATCCGCACGATTTTACGCCCTTCCGGTCGCCGCCTTCATTCGCCGCAGCAGGTAGTAGAAAACGGCCGATTCCGCATAGGGCTCCACATAGCCTCGCAACGCCTCTAGAAGCGGGGCGGGCATGGTGGTGGCCGTCCATTTTCCAATCAGCGTATCCGCATCGATCGCCCGCAGCTCGTTGGTTCCTTCGCCCGGTTCCTCCCGCCATGCGACAACACCTCCGTCGTCGAAACCCACCTGAAAGCGGCCATTCGCGGACTCGAGGCGGAAGAGCGCCGGTCTGGGCGGAGTCAACAGCGTAGTGGCGGGGTGGTCGAGCAGGATCAGGTGGCCTTCCCAATCGCCCTGGGTCTCATCCGCGGTGGGCGCGGAAAGGTCCGGCCGCTCGAACAACAGGCGATGGTCGTCCACGGACATGTTCTCGAGCGGATAGCTGTAGCGCGCCATAACGAAGGTTGCGAACTCGACGCCGTTCGGGAACTCGCCCAGGTGCATCACCCCGATCGCATTGTTCTCGTCCACGAGCTTGATCACGTCATAGACCGGCTTGTACGGATCGTTGGTGTAAGTCAGCAGAAGCACCGTATCGCCCTTGCGCAGGTATCGCCGGTTATCGTCCGGATATGCGACCGAGCGCACCAGCGGCTTTCCAGGCAGCGCGTCGATATCGTAGTTCACCACGTAGCCCGACGCGGCGTCCCCGGTTATTTTGTCGAAGCGCTTCCAGAATGCGCCGGGCGCAAAAGCGGCTCCACCCGTGACGGCAGTCTCGCCCAGGCCGGCTCCGCGTACCCGCTCCTCCCAGCCCACCAGGGTGTCGCGGGCAAACGAGCCCTTCCAGAAGAGATCGCGGTTGATCCGCTGATTCGCGAGATCGAGCGTCACGGCCCCCGTGTTCAGCAGCTTTTCGAGCGGCAGCGTGGAACTGTCGCGAAGAATATCCTGAAGATCCGTCGAGGGGCGCGTGCTGAAGTAGTCCGGAGTGGTGGCGCCGCGCAGCACTTCGGCGCGCACATCCACGTCGAGGCGGCCGATGTCCGGCGAAAGCGGATCGTACTCGTGCTGCACGAATTGGGCGGTAAATGCGATGAATCGCATGCGCGCCTGCAATTGCAGTCGGGGGTCGGTGGTGCCGGTCACAGTGAACGAGCCGAGGAAGCCGGCCAGGTTTCCCACCGCGGCCAGATCCTCAAACGTCCGGAACCTCAGCCACGCCAGGCCCAGGTGTTCTGCGGTCCTGTCTTCGTCGAGCCGCGAAACGTCGCAGTAAAGTGTAGTGTAATTGCGCAGCAACTCGCGAATCGCATTGACGCCGCCCGCACCCGTCCGCCCCATATGCTTGCGGCCCTCCAGCAGGTACGCGACCTGACCGCTGCGAAACACCAGGTGGTAACGCATCTCGGCCTCGCCTGTGGCTTCGTTTACCACCAGGTACTGGAAGCGGCTTGCCTGCTCGTCGATTGGGCATTCCACGTCCGCCGCCCCGTCCAGCGAGGCGAAACGGATGCTGCCCTTGATGCCGGCTTCATGCGCCAGACCATCCACAAACTCATTGATGTCGCGCGCGGAAATCTTCACCTGGAAGGAGCAGGGCGCGCCGCCCGCCGGTTTTCCGGTTTCGGGAATCCGCTCGTTGAGGGTGAGGTCGGCCTGCCGGCCGGATCCTTCGAGGGTTGCGCCGTCGAAGAACCATCCCGTCATCTCCTCATCGAAAGAGAGGCCCACGCCGTCCGGCAATTGCGCCTCCAGAAACGGCCGAAGGAGCGCATTTGCCGGCAGGGCGGCAGCCGTGGTGCGGCTGAGCGTGTAATAGAAACCGAACTCGCGGCCGCCGGGCTGCGAGTGGAGAATGCCCAGGTTGGCGCCGTTCCATAATGACGAAATATCCGGGACAATTCCCGTGATGTACTTGCCTACCATGAAATCGGCATCCACCTGGCGGATCTCGTCGTGGAATGGCGTAAAGTCGTTCAACTGGAAATGATCCTGCGTGAAACTGGGCAGCACCAGGCCTTCGAACAGACCCATCAGCCGGTAATAGCTGGCGAGGCGCCCGTCCGGTTTCAACTCGAACCCAAGGTAGGCCGCGGTGGCCAGATGATTGTTGTTGCTTACCATGTCCATCCGCCACACGCCGTTCAGCGTTTCCTTCGAGGGAACCGTGCCGGCGTCGAAAAGCATGTTGTGGTCGGCCACCGTCATCTGCGCGAAGCCGTACTTGCGGGTCATCGAAAAGGTGAAAACGCGGTTTCCGGTGGGATACTGTCCCAGGTACACGCGGCCGATGATCAGGTCCTCATTGATCACCTTCAGAATGTCGTAGAAGCCCGCCCATTCCGGCTCCAGGTACCGCAGCAGAATATATTTGCCGGGCTCGAGGGTTCCCGTCTGCCGGCCGATCTGCACCTGTTCGAGCGTGTTGTGCGCCGTGATACGGCCATCCGTGTCGCTGGTCACGCCCACGTATTTGCCGGCGCGTTTTTCGAACGTTTTCTTGAAGCCCGTGAACAGCGCCGAGGAGAGAGCGTTCAGGATATGTTGCTTCGGGAAGAACCCCTTCCAGTAGCCGTCGTTGCGCACCGTGCGGGTGGCGGCGTCCGGCTGCGGCGCACCGCCCTGGTTCACGATCTTCTCGATGGGCAATGTCGGGCTGCGGCGGAACAGGCGCTCAAGTTGCGCTTCGCTCCAATCGATCACCTCCAGCGGGTCGGCACCCGACATGCTCACGGTCGTGACGGCCTTCGGATACAGGTCGCCCTGCATGTCGCGGATCTTTCGCTCCGCGATCCGTTCGGACACGGCGGAAATGGTCAGGAAGGGATTCACGCCGAGCGCCGACGGAATCAGCGCGCCGTCGGAAACGAACAGCCCGTTGTGAATGCTGCCGTCCCCTGAAAAAACGCGACCGAATCCGTCTACCGCCCCGTGCTGGTAGTCTTCGCCCATCGGACACCCGCCCAGCGGATGTGCCGTGATCAGGTGCCGCGCCTCAAAAACGTTCCAGGTCGGGTTGGAAATGAAGTTGGCGCTCAGCGCGCGGGCATGGCGCCGCAGTTCTTCGTTCATGCGGGTGAACACGATCTGCTGGCCGGCCTTGTCCCACTCAATCGTCATGCGCCCGTCCGGTTCGAACCAGGGCGCATCGAAGTTCATCGTTCCGCGGGCGTCGTCGATGCCCATCACCAGGTACAGCATGCTGTGATTCAGCGCCCCATCCCGTGCGTACTGTTGCGCCGCGTTGAGATCTGTCAGGACCCGCTGCCGCTGTTCCTCCTCGTCGCCGATGCGCGTGTCGTCGCCGCGAATGGCCGCGAACGCCAGTTTGGCGGCGGCTACATAGGCGCTCGGAAACGAGAAGTCCTCGATGGCAATCCGCTTCTCCACAGGTGCCGAACCGTTGTAGCGGATGACCGCCACAATCGAAGGTCCGGGCGCCGCTGGTCCGCTCGCTGCGGGTTGCCGCTGCCCGTAGCCGAGAACGTCAGTCTCGTCCGCGCCATTGTAGGCAAGCCCGAAGAAATCGCCGTTGCCGCTGAAAGCCGTGCCGAGCGGTGGCGCTACCTTCAGGCCGTGCATTTCCGAGCGAAGCAGGATCTCGGTGGAGTTGATCGCACCGGCGGCCAGGATCACATTGGCGGCGTCGAGCGTGAAGGATTCCGACGCCAGCGGCGACGAGACGTGGCGGCCGTGGATTCGCCACCCGCCGCTCGACAGCTTCTCGATCCACTCCACCTTGATCTGCGTGAAGATGTCCGCGCCGTTCTTTGCGGCCATCGGCAGATAGTTCATGTAGAGCGTGTTCTTAGCCGCGAAGTTGCATCCCGTCACGCAGTCGCCGCATTTCACGCAGGGCCGCTGTAACACGCCCTGATCGTTGGGACCATCGAACTTGAAGTTCACCGCCACGTTGACCGGGGTGGCCACGGTGTTCAGCTCGGCCGCCCGTTTTTGCAGTGCCTGGACCTTGAGCAGGGTGTGGGCGTCCGGTACCGGTTCGGCGGCCAGGACCTTCCGCGCCCGCTCGTAATAATCGAGCATCTCCTCGTAACGCAGACTCCGGGGCCAGCCCGCCAACCGGTAGACTTCCGCATCCGGAACGATGGCGACGTTGGCATTAATGAGCGAGGTGCCGCCCAGGCCCGATCCCTTGATTACGGAAATATCCTTGTAGTTCAGGAATTCGTACAGCCCCAGGGGGTTGGTGTCGCCGCGCGCGTTCTGGAGGACGCCGGGTACGTCCGAGGGGAAGTTGCCCGGCTGCCACTCCCGGCCGCGTTCCAGTATGCATAACTGATGCGGCTGGCCCAGCGCCGCCGAAATCCGCGCGGCGTTGATCGAACCTCCATAGCCGGATCCGATCACGACGAACTTGTAGGAGGTCTTTCGTTGATTCCACGGTATTGAGAGCATATCCACCTCGGAACGTCTGCCCAGTTTATCCCTACGGGCCGGAGGCAATCGTTTTCCTCCCCGGCGCCCGTTGTCGTTTAGTGACAGTTCGTACGTTTTCCCGAGCCGCGCAGTTTTGGCAGCCTGGAGGATTTGGTGTACGATCGGGTGTCTTTGATTGGAGAATCGACATGGCGACTGCGGTTACGGGCCCACGGCCCTGCGGACTCACAGTGAATATCTATTCGGGCACGCGTTTCGGACTTCCCGCCGGTACCGAGATTCTGCTAACCGTCATCGACGGCAACCAGAAGCAGGTGCACCGCGATTTCCACCGCGCATCCACCATAGCTCTCGAAGGTCTTCCCTTCCACGACAACTTCGCGGATAACTACACCGTAGTCGTTTCCGCGAAGGGCTATCAGCAGGCGGGAATCACGCCCGTGAAGGTGTCCCCGCGCGTCACTGCTGTCGCCGACATTATGCTCCTCCGCTCGGGCGCCACCTTCAATTTTCGCGATGCAAGATGGGACGAGCTGAACCGGAAACATCCGGAATACGCGCGTCTGCTGGCCGCCGGCGCCGCGGATAACGCCGCCGCCCGCGACCGTTACACGCAACTCATGGAGGGCAAGCCCGCCGTGCTGGCGTGCCTCTTCAACCTCTTCGCGGCCATGGAGCAGATTCATCTTCCCGATCAGACACCGCTTCAGTACATTCGCGAATTGATTTGGGACCGCTGCGAGCAGGACCGCTTCTTCGCCTGGGCCGACAAGGCCCTGATCGAACAGGTGGTCCGCTCCGCCGAGCAGGGGAACTTTGTGCCCGAACCAGGAACGGCGCTGTTCCACCCCGGCGCCACCCGCAGTTACAAGCAGGTGCAGTTCGGGGAGGCAAACGTTCAGCTCACCTTCCACGAAAACGACACCCGCACCATCGACGGCCTCGACTGCGTGATGGTGGAACCGGACATCGATTACTACCGGGATCCGCTTGCGCACGCGCTTTTGGAAGTGGCGGTCCACAAGCTGACACAGTCTCTGACGGACCCCCGCGATGTCTACATTCTGCGGTGGATGGCCGGCCGGCGCGGAGGAGTGCCGAATTTCGAGCCGCCTTACCAACTCGCTTAGCTGAGGCGCGCCGTTCGGATCGCGCCGGTAAAGGAAAAACGATGGCTGACACGTTGTTCCAACCGCTCGAGTTCAGAAATCTGAAAGTCAAAAACCGGATCTTCCGTTCCAACGTCGCGGGCCGCTTCGACAACTACGATGGCTCCGGCAACCAGGCGCGCATCAATTGGGAACTGAAATTTGCACGCGGCGGCGTGGGCGGCATCATGTCTTCCTTTGTGCCGGTCACCATCCGCGGGCGCATCATGCCCAACTACGCCACCATCGATACCGACGAGCGTATCCCTTTCTGGCGGGAACTCGGCAAACGCGTCCACGACCACGATTGCCGCTTCATCCTGCAATTGAGTCATGCCGGACGGCAGCGCGACATCCCGGGCATCGAGTACGCCAAGGGCCTCAGTTCCACCGGCAAATCCGAGCCGCTGCACGGATTCGAATGCGATCGCATGACGGTCGAAGACATCCGTGCCACGGTTCGGGCGTTTGCCGACGGCGCCCGCCGCGCCCGCGCAGCCGGCCTGGACGGCGTCGAGCTGCATGGGGCCAATGGCTATCTCATCACCCAGTTCCTCAGTTCCGCCATCAACGACCGCAAGGACGATTACGGCGGGTCGCTCCGCAACCGCGCGCGCTTTGTGCTCGAGGTCGTGGCAGCCATCCGCAAAGAGGTGGGCAGCGATTTTCACCTGCAGATGAAAATTTCGGCTACCGAATACAACAATGCCGTGCTGCCCTTCGAACCCCCAGGCAACACTGTGAAGGATTCGGTTCAGGTGGCCCGGTGGCTGGAAGACGCGGGCGTGGACGCTCTGCACGTCTCCACCGGCAGTTCCTTTCCGCATCCCAAGAATCCGGCCGGTGACTTCCCCACCAGCGATGCCCTCAAGACCTTTCCCAGCATGATTGCCAGCGGCACGAACGAATTCCTTAACTACGTGACACTGCGGACCGAACCGGCCGCCAAGCTCTACCATGCCCTCTGGGAGCGTGCGCGCGGAGAGACAATCGAGGGAATCAGTCTGGAAGACAGCCGTAAGATCAAAGCCGCCGTGAACATCCCCGTGATCTGCACCGGCGGTTTTCAGACGGCGTCCGTCATCCGCCACGCCATCGAGAGCGGCGCGTGCGATGCCGTTTCCATCGCCCGGCCGCTGATCGCCAACAACGACCTGGTGAAACAATTCGCAGATGGCGCGGATCGGGCGCCCAAACCGTGCACCTATTGCAACAAGTGCCTGGTCAACGTTCTTCAGAACCCGCTCGGCTGTTACGAGGAAAGCCGCTTCTCTTCCCGTGAGGAAATGCTGCGCCAGATCTTCTCCGTGTTCGAGCCCGCGCCGTTTGCCGAAACGCCCGCGGCGCAAGGTCAATCGGGATGAAGGTCGGCGCGTGGCTTCTCTGCCTGGGAATTCCCGCGGCCTTTCTTTCGTTGGGACGGAACAAGCCGGAGACCTTCTCTGACGTGCGCCAGCACTTCAAGTACGGCTCCATCGGCGCCGAGAGCCGCGCGGGCGTGCCCTATTGGGTATGGATGGTGCTGCCGCGCATGTTTCCCGAGTACCTGCCGGACCGGCCCGGAAACGGCTATGAACGCTTCGGACTGATCTTCGAATCTCCCGATGCCGGCCGTCCCATCGGTACAAGCTATCGCGAAACGGAAACCGGGCTGGTCGGGCTCAATTGCGCGGCCTGCCATACGGGAACGCTTCGGGAATCGCCGGGCGCGCCGCGGCAGATCGTGCTGGGCATGCCGGCGCACCAGTTCGACCTTCAGACTTACCAGCGATTCTTTTTTCGCTGCGGCAAGGATCCGCGTTTCACCCCGGGTAACGTGCTCCAGGCCATCCGGCAGGTGAATCCGAAATTCGGCTGGCTCGACGCGCTCGTATATCGCTGGTTCGTGATCCCCCGCACCCGCGACGGAATCGCGGAACAATCCGGGAAATTCGCCTGGTTCGACGCGCGCCCTCCGCAAGGACCCGGTCGCGTCGATACGTTCAATCCTTACAAGGTGCTCTTCGGCTTCGACATGGCGAACGACGCTGGGATCGGCACGGCGGATCTGCCTTCGCTGTGGAACCAGAGAAGCCGCGAAGGCCTGTGGCTGCATTGGGACGGCAACAACGACAGGGTCACCGAGCGCAACAAGAGCGCTGCGATCGGCGCGGGTGCAAGCGAGGATTCGCTCGACCTGGAAGGTATGAAGCGCGTGGAGGACTGGATTTGGGATCTGCGCCCGCCCGGGTTCCCGCCCGCCCGGATTGATTCGGCGCGGGCTCAAAAGGGTAAGGCCATATTTGAGTGCCAGTGCGCCTCGTGCCACGAACTGGGTCGTGAGGGCGTGGGCAAAACCGTGGACCTTCGAGCGGTCGGAACCGACCCCGAACGGCTGAACTCCTTCACTGCCGAACTGGCCGCAAAGATGAACACCATCGGCACCGGCAAGCCGTGGCGGTTCTCGCATTTCCGCAAGACAGCGGGCTACGCCTCCATGCCGCTCGACGGAATCTGGCTGCGCGCTCCCTACCTTCACAACGGCGCCGTCCCCACCCTCCGCGACCTGCTGAATCCGCCCGAGCAGCGCCCGGCCGTATTCTGGCGGGGGTACGACGTGTACGACTTCGAAAACGTGGGGTTTGTTTCCAGCGGAGCAGACGCCGAAAGAGCCGGCTTCCGCTTCAATACTTCGGTTCGCGGCAACGGCCGCCAGGGCCACACCTACGGAACCGCGCTAAGTACATCCGAAAAGGGCGATCTTCTCGAATATCTGAAAACGTTGTAGAATTCCGATGCATAAGGTGCCACTCCTATGGAAGTCAACCGGCAGGTGAAACTCGAGAATTTCGTTATCGCTCCCGACCTCCAGGAAGAAATGAAGCAGAAGCCGGACGAACCCATCGCGGTGATCGTCAGTTTCCAGGAGCGGTACAACAAGTCGAACCCGGCCAGCATGGCGGCGGAACAACCGGCCGGGAGCCCCAGGGGATCGGGTGGCCTATCCGAGTCGAAAGATATCGTCAGGAACTTCCTCGAAGGTATCGGCCGTAAGTGCCACGAAAGCGATTACTACCTGTTTTGTAAGTTGACCGCCTCCGAGATCCGGCAGGTTGTGCAGGACTATAACCTTCTGGTCTATCAAATTTGGAGAGACCACGAAGTTTCGGCCCACCTGTTGACGTCTACCACGACCATCAAGGCCAGCGCCTGCTGGCGCACTTACGAGGCACGGGGGAAGGGAATTACCTGGGCTGTTCTCGATACCGGCATTCAGGCAAGCCATCCCCACTTCAGCGGCGGAATCGTCGACCTTGACCTGAGTGCGAGTTGCCTGTTGGATGACGACAGCATCGAAGACGCGAACGGCCACGGCACCCACGTGGCGGGAATTATCGGCGGCATGCCCCCTAGAAAGCAGGACGGCAGCCCGTATCGCTGGGCCTGGGAGATGCAGGGCCAAGGCCAGCCGACAATCGTGGACTTTGAAGGTGAAGTGCCTTCCGGCGTGGCGCCCATGACGCGCATCGCGGCCGTCAAGGTGTTGAACGAAAACGGCGCAGGCAGCGACTCCACCGTCATTCGGGGCCTCGAATACCTGAGGAAGCGCAACCAGGAGAGCCACGACCTCAAAATCCACGGCGCCAATCTCAGCCTCGGAGTGCCGTTCAATCCCAGGCTGTATGGCTGCGGTTACAGTCCGCTCTGCCAGGAAGTGACGCGAGCCATTCGTTCGGGAATCGTGGTGGTCATTTCCTGCGGCAACGAGGGCTACGGCCGCGCCCAGATCTCCGAAGACCGCCGCGCGGATGTGTCCCTTCCCATGTCTATTTCAGACCCGGCCAATGCCGAAGAGGCGATCGCCGTCGGCTCGGTGCATAAGGGTTCGCCCCACACCTACGGGGTATCGTACTTCTCCTCCAAGGGTCCGACAAGCGATGGGCGAAGAAAGCCGGACCTGGTCGCGCCCGGGGAGAAGATCGTCTCCTGCGCCATCGGCTCGGACGAGTACGAATATCGCGAGATGAGCGGCACCAGCATGGCCGCGCCCCACGTCTCCGGCGCCATCGCGGCCTTCCTGTCGATCCACAAGGAGTTTCGAGGCGATCCGCGGGCGGTCAAGGCCATCTTCATGAAGGCCGCCACCGATTTGAATCGCGACCCCAATATCCAGGGCGCGGGACTCGTGGATCTCATGCGCGCCATCAGTTCCGTGTGAGGTGTTTATGAAACGAATGAAGCAGACGCGCAAACCGAACCTGTCTCTGTGGCAGTCCGCCATCGACCAGGTGGTGAACAGCACGGCCGGCGGCGGAGCGCAAGCCGTGGACGGCGGGCCCGCCGCGGGATTGCGCGACGGCATCGAAAGCAACACCGTCGATAACGTGGCGCGTTTCGTCGCCGAAGTCGAGAATCTCTCCGATATCCCCGATCCGGAAAAGCCGGAGGAAGTTGCCGCGCGAGGCATCGCGGACAGCATCTATTATTGTTCCGGCCTGGCGTTGAAGATTGCCGGCGGTGTCATCGCCAGCCTGGTTACCGGCAATACAGGCGCCGTGGAACGCTACCGCGAAGAGCTGAGGCGGAAGATGGGCGATTGCGACCCGACCTACGCCCAGGCTCTGCTGCTCTACAGCCAATTCAAAGCGCGCGGCGGCGTGATCCCTTACCGGCGGCACAAAGATATTGGGGATTTCGTGCTCAATGACCTCCCCGAGGATGCGACGATCGCAGTCGTCGGCGATTGGGGCACCGGCCAGGAAGATGCGCTCTCGCTGCTTCGAACCGTGCGGAGCCATAAGCCCGATCTGGTCATACACCTGGGTGACATTTACTACTCGGGCACGCAATTCGAAGTGGATAACTATTTCTATGGTCCCTGGTCGAAGATCCTCAAGAAGATCCGATCGTTCACGCTGTCGGGCAATCACGACATGTATTCGGGCGGCGCTCCCTATTACGCGTTGATCGATAAGTTCCAACAGCCCGCCAGTTACTTCTGCCTCCGCAGTTCCAAGTGGCAGATTATCGCGCTCGACACCGGCCTTCACTCGAACGACGGCGGCCCCACCAGGCTCGAGGAGACCGAAAAAGAGTGGCTGCAGGACAAGGTTCAGAACTTCGGTGGCCGCACCATCCTCTTGTCGCACCACCAACTCTTCTCCGCCAATGAGGAAATCGAAGATAACCAGTCCTTGAACCTGAATCTATTCAAAGCGGTGGACGGCCTCTTCGACAAGATCGCCCTCTGGTTGTGGGGACACGAGCACGACTTGGTGGTCTTCGACAAACACGTCAATCTCGAGCGCGGCCGCTGCGTGGGATGCAGCGCATTCCCGGTGGGCGTGGACGAACCCAAGAAACGGCGTTTTCCCGAAGTCCCCGTCAAAGATATTTCGCTCGCCAGGAACGGCGCCTTCTGGGCGCTCGGCTACGCCATCCTGAAAATCAACACCGACGGCTCCCTTACCGCCACGTACTATCAGGATGCCGACCCGAAGCAGGTCTTTCAGGAGCAAATAACTTAGTTAGCAGTCCGTGGTAGAAGTCCGAAAGAACCGCTTACTCACGTGCGCGGCTCCGTAATTCAGCGACTTACCGAGCCGCGACCGTGAGGGAGCGACATCTGCCACGGGCTGTTAGGCCGTCTGCTTACTGCTTGCGCGGGTGCTGGTCGCAGAAATCGAAGACCTCAGGTTCGGCAAGTGCCACAATCGTGCCGTGGGTGGCGCCCGCTATCTCCAGGTAGACCGGGTCGTTGCCGTGTTCCTTCATGGCCTTAACCATATTTCGAGAACTGGCTACGGGAACCTCGTCGTCTTTGTCTCCATGGCAGATCATCACCGGCATTCCGGCCAGCCGTTCAAATGGGAATCCGTCCGGACGCGTGGAAGCGGCACTGGCCGCAATCGCAGCCCAACGCTCCGCGTATTTCTGTCCCAGGTACCAGGTGCCGGCTCCTCCCGCGGAGTGCCCGAAAAGATAGACGCGCGCCGGATCTACGTTGTACTCCGACAGCACCATTTCCAGCACATGCAACGCGTCTTTCTCGCTAAGGGCTGACGCAGAAATAACCACTCATCCGCAGTCGTGACAGCCACATTGCTTATGGCTGCAAAGTCCGCTTCATCCCCCTCGTAGTATTCGCGTCCCCCAATATTAACGGCAGCCAGGGCCAAGCCAACGCTTTGCCCGAACGCGTCGCCACGTTATGTTATAGTGTCGATCATCATAGGCTTTTGAGTCGCAACTATAACATTATGAGACCTCTCGCCTTCTCGCCCGATTCTTTGCGAAAGCTGCTGCTCCACGACAAAATCGCAACGCTTCCCGATCTCAAACGGGCCCTCGGCACGGACGTCGACCTCACCGTTTTCCGAAAGCTCAAACAACTCGACTACTTGACCAGCTACTCGCATGGCGGCCGTTTCTACACGCTTCGCGAGATCGCCCGTTTCGGAGCCGATGGTTTATGGTCCTCCACGCCGGCATGGTTCTCACGCTACGGTACCCTGCTGGCCACCGCCGAGGCTTTCGTCCGCAGTTCAGTCGCCGGATATTTTGCGGAAGAACTGTCTGCGATCCTCCACGTTGGAGCACAAGACGCCTTGCGTCACCTTGTCCAGCAGAAGAGGATTGCCCGGGAGTTAATCTCCGGCCTGTTCCTCTATACCGCCATCGATCCAGTCACCCGCCAACGACAGCGCCTGACACGCCGCAGCAACCAGTCGGTTCCCACGGTTGTCGATGCCACCCGTCTGGAAGTGTCTCCCGATGAGATGAGGGCCGCTATCATCTTGTTCTACAGCCTGCTGGATGAGCAGCAGCGCCGCTTGTATGCCGGTCTGGAATCCATGAAACTCGGCCACGGCGGCGACAGCGTGCTGGCCGAATTTCTCGGCCTCGATCCGCACACCATCGCCCGCGGCCGCCGCCAATTGCTGGATCAGGATGTCGAGGTCGGCCGGATCCGACACTCCGGCGCCGGGCGCAAACCGGTGGAAAAAAAACGCCCGAAGTAATCGAGGCCATCGAAATCCTGCTGGAACACGACACCGCCGGAGATCCCATCACCGGCATTCGTTGGACCCACAAGACGCCTGCCGGAATCGCCGAACTGCTGCGGCAACTCGATATCGACGTCTCCGCCAATACCGTGGCGCGACTGCTTCACGATATGGATTTTTCCCTGCGCGTGAACCGCAAAGCCATTGCCACCGACTCCAGCCCGGACCGCGACCAACAGTTCCGTTACATCTCATCCTTACGTACCCGCTTTGAGCGCCAGGGCCTTCCCATCATCAGCGTCGATACCAAAAAGCGAGAACTGGTCGGCAACTTCAAAAACAATGGCGTCAAGTGGGACCGCACCCCCGTGCGCGTCAATGACCACGATTTCCGTTCCGATGCGATCGGCGTCGCGATCCCCTATGGCATTTATGACCTGCTCGCCAACCGAGGCTCGGTCTTCGTCGGCGTCTCGCATGACACGGCCGCCTTCGCCGTCCACTCCATCGCCGGTTGGTGGAAGCGCGACGGCGGTGATCGCTACTATCGCCGTCGGCAGTTGCTGATCCTGGCCGACACCGGCGGCAGCAACAGTTGCCGTACCAGCGCCTGGAAAACCGAACTGCAAAGCCAACTCTGCAACAGCTTTGGGCTCACCGTAACCGTTGCTCATTACCCCACCGGGGCTTCCAAATGGAATCCCATCGAGCACCGGCTGTTCTCCGAAATCTCCAAGAACTGGGCCGCCGAGCCTCTTGACAGCTACCCTAAAATCCTCAACTTCATCCGCAACACCTGCACCCGAACCGGATTGACCGTCTCGGCGTACCTTGACCGACGCCAGTATCCAACCGGCACATCACCCGACCCAGAGCAGGTCCGCCGTCTTTCCCTCAAACGACATTCGACTCTGCCCGCCTGGAACTATACGATCACTCCGATGTGAATCTATTGTTGCGTCAGCCCTTAGCTCGCTTTGGCGCAGCCGCGAAGGATCGCTGAAACCTCCCCGTCCGCCTCCGGCCTGCGCCGGACGCAGCAGGGCCGAACCCCATCCGGCATTGGGCCGGTATCCTCATCGGCGTCGCCACCAGGTAGCCGTGCTGTTCGGCCATCCGGGCCAGAATCCCGTCGTCGCAATCGAAGTAGTAATCGTGATCCCGTGTGTTACCGTGCAGGACCAGCACCATCGGTAGCCGCGCCTTACCATCCCACTTGAGCGGCACATAAACGCGGTACGGCATCGCCTCGCCCGCCTCTTCGAACCAGTAGTGCCGCTCGTGATCCCCGCGGGCGCGCCACAGCGGATCCTTACCGGCCTCGAGCGCCTTCAGCAGTTCCCGCGAAGTACGCAGGCCGGCTGTGAAGTCGTAGGGGGGCTGTTTGGCGTCCCACGGGATTCCGAAGTCGGCCTGGCTGAGCTGCCTCTGCCCGGAATTGATAGCGCGGGCCAATTGGAACGGGTATCGCACGCTGCCCTTTGTCCCTTCGTGGCCCTTCACCTTGGCGAGCCGCCCGTTGACCGCCGCAAGTTCAGTGTCGATGCCGCGTATCAGTTGCACCGGCTGCTCGAGCGTTGCCAGAACCGTGCCGGCTTCGAGCAGTTCCGCCCGCAGTCGGTACGCTCCGTCTGGCACATCGCCCAGTTCCGCCGCCAGGCCGAAGGGCTGCTCGATCAGGTCGCGTTCCGGCATGAGCACCGTGGCGATCGCCCGCGCGCCTCCGTCGTTGAATAGAGAAGCGCGCAGGCTCATACCACCCGCCGGCCGGTACGGAGCCGCATAGAACTGCGCAACCCGGGCAACGAAGGGAAGGGAAGTGTCGGCCACGATACGGTCCACGCGCAAAGCGAGCGAACAGGCGTATTCCTGCCGCGCGTCCCATGCCTTGCCGCTCAGCAGCGAGCAGGCCTTCGTCAGCCGCCTGCGCGCTTCGCCGTTCTGGCCGGAACTTTGCAGAGAGACCGCGTCCGAAAGCAGCTTGTCTACCTCGGTTTTCACCGGTTCCGCCGCACTCGAAGCGCGCCTCATCGCCCGAACGCTCGCTGCAAGCGTCTGCACGCCAGGTTGGTCTGCCAGGTTCACCACCGTTGCGGCGGGCTGCCCTTCGAGCGTCGAAACACCGAACCAGAGCGCAAGCGCGCCGACGCGCAACGGCTCCTTCCAACCCATCCGGTTCCCCAAGGTCCCTCCACTTCCGAAAAGCTGTGGTGAATTATATCCGAAGCGGCTTGCCTACAGCCCGGCTTCGAGAGCGGCGATCCGCGCGAAGCTCGACCAGTCCAGCTCGCCCTGCCCGCGCGCCAGCGCTGCCAGCAGCCGGTCCCGCACCAGGCTACCCAGAGGCATCGGCGACTGGCACTCGAAAGCCGTCTCCTGGAGCAGGCGCGCGTCTTTCAAGCCGAGCCGCAGCGCGAACCCGGCGGGCTCGAAGTGTTCTTCCGCGATAATCCGTCCGTAGTTGGCATAAACGGGAGACGCGAACAGCCCGTTCATCACCGACAGAAACACCTGCGGGTCCACGTCCGCTTTGCGCAGCGTGGCGAAGGCTTCGCCGAACGCCTCCATCATGGCGGCAATCATGAAGTTTCCGCACAACTTCACAGCATTCGCCTGCCACGGCTCCCGGCCGATCTCCACCGTCTCTCGTCCCATGGCATCGAACACCGGACGGCAGCGTGCGATCAGGTCGGCCGGGCCCGCCGCCGCGATGACCAGCTTTCTCGATTCGGCGGCTTCGGGCCGTCCGAACACCGGTGCGCTGAGGTAACTCTGCCGCCGCATGGAATGTTCGGCCGCCAGCCTGCGTGCGATGGCCGTACTCACCGTGCTGCATGAAATGTGGATCGCCTCCACCGGAAGAATGTCCGCGAAACCCTGCGGGCCGAACGTCGCTTCTTCGAGGGCGTGGTCGTCGGCCAGCATCGTGATGGCTGCTTCGCACGCGGCGCACGCCGCAGCCGGCGACTCCGCCACGCGAGCGCCGTCCGGTCGCAACGCTTCCGCGCGCGCGGCATTTCGGTTGTAAACGGTCACCGAGTGGCCGGCCCGCAGCAGATTGCGCGCCATCGCCGCACCCATTCGCCCCGTCCCCAGGAATGCGATATTCATAGTTTCAGGATAAGCTTGGCGTGCCTTCCGAATTGACAATCCTACATTCCCGAATCGAAGCGCGGGTGAACGCGATCACCGATTCCTGCCGCGGTTGGCCCTGCCGCAAAGGTTGCGATTCATGTTGCCGCCACCTTGCGGCCTCCCCCCGCCTCGCCCGAGTTGAGTGCGACCTTCTGCGCAAAGGTCTTGCCCGGCTTGCCGCGCCCGTCCTGCGCGAGATCGGCGCACGGATGCGCTCAGGCGATGGTGAATCGCGGCGAATGCGAAACGGTGGTTTGGGGCAACGCCGAACCGGGCCGAACTGGGTTAGGCGCCGGCTCGGGCACTCTGGAGGGCCGCCATCGCAGCCTTGGTTTCCGACGGCGACAACGGCTGGTTCTCGCGCAGCAGTTCGATGGTTTCCGCCAGCCGGCAAAAATGATCGATGCAATGCCAGCAGCCGCTGACGTGGCGCTCAATCTGCTCCCTGCCGGCCCAGGTCGTGCGCCCGTCCAGAACATCCAGAAACAGTTTGCCGTTCACGCACTCGGCGCCGCCGGCCTGTGCCGCCGCCCTGCCCAACGTGAGGCCGTTGTCGTGCAGCAGACTCCGGCGCCACGCATCTGTTCTTCCGCGGAGCATCTCCGCCGCCTTATCCCGGATTTTTCCTACCGTAGCCGGCGCAATCCGGAGGATGCTCCCGGTTTTGGCTGCATCGTAATTCATCGTCTCCATCCAGGCAGCCTGTTTCTCCACGGTCGTCAGCGGCGCCAGGCTCTCGGCCACGATTTCCAGGTCCACGGTTACTTCAGGTGTTTCGATCTGAATGGAGGCAAGTACTTTTTGCCGCAGTTCCGCTACAAATCGCCGCTCCGGTCCGGGTTCACAATCGGGAAATAACCCCTCCACCCGACCTGACGGCTCATCCCCGCCATAATGCGCACGGAGTCGTCGGACTATGGGCAAGTAGTTGGAAATGAAATATATCCACCCTTCTGTCCTGCCTTCCCGGCAGTCGCGGATCATCTCGTAACAGGTATAGATCATGGCTTATTCGATAGTACGCGTCGCGGCGTCCGGATTGGCTATTAACCTGCTTGGAAATGGTTACGAGGAAACAGAATCATGCTCGGGTGGGTAGTTGGGTTCTTCATCATCACGCTTTTGGCCGCGATTGTCGGCTTCGGTATGGCCGCCGTAACGTTTGCAGTTCTCGCTAAAACTGTCTTCTATTTTGCGTCGGTATTGTTTCTTGTCACCCTCGCCGGCTTCATCATGCGGCGGGCCTGATCAACGCCTTTCATACCGGCCCATGCACTCTGCAGAGGCGAGAACGTGTCCCTTGATCGCCTGTAGAAGCTCCTGGCGTTTCAATCCTTCGGGCGCTCCAAGCGATTCCACATCCACCGCGTAGAGTCGGAAAAAATAGCGGTGTGCGCCATGCCCGCGAGGCGGACACGGTCCTCCATAGTCGGTTCGGCCGAAGTCATTCCTGCCGCCGCGCGCTTTCGTTTGAGCGCCCGCCGGGAGTGCCTGCAATAAACGCGATAAATCGTACAGAAGCCAGTGAGCCCAGGTGCCCGAGGGAGCGTCGGGATCGTCCAGCACCAGCACGAAACTCTTCGTTTCCGCCGGAGCCCCCGACCATTCGAGCGGCGGCGAAAGATTGGCGCCGTCGCAGGTGTGGATTTCGGGAATTGTTCCGCCTTCGGAAAAAGCGCTGGAGAATACTTGAAAGGCCATCGTTGCTCTCGCCCGGAACGATGTTACCGCGTTTGGCGTGATCCGGCACTTGCGGAAGCCAAGGACCGGGAGTAAGCTCCCCTTTAGAGGAGCGGGTCATGCGCGCTTTAGGACCGATCATGCTATGTCTTGCGCTGGCCGCTGGTGCCCAGGCGCAGCGTCGCGGAGGCGCAACCGGTGGAATGGGCGGTTTCGGTGGGGGAATGGGCGGCGTAGGGCGATCGCCTGCATTCGGTGGCAGCCGGGGCGCGGCATTTGGCGGATTTCAGGGCAGCCGCGGATTCGGAACCTTTCGCGGCGGCTTCGTCGGCTCCCGCGGCTCAAATTCTCTTTTCCGCGGTGGCTTTCACGATGGTTACGGCACCCGCTTCGGCTTGCTGGGCAGCTACTACATTCCGTCGTATAGTTGGGGCTTGGGCCTCGGCTATTTCCCCGGCTATGCCGGTTTCGGGCTAGGCAACGACTACGGCTACTATCCGTACAGCTACTATCCGTATGACTATTCCCCCAACGTGACGGTGGTGTACCCTTCGGCTCCAGCTCAACAGACCGTGACTCCGATCTATGTAGAACGGGCTCACCCGGTACTCAAGAACTACGATCAGTACGGTCAGCAACGTCAGCCGGTTGCCGCCGGTCGCGAGAACGCATCCCACGAGAACGGTTCACCCATCTACCTGTTCGCCTTTGCCGATCACAGCATTCAGGCCGCCTCCGCCTATTGGGTGGATGGCCGAACCCTCCACTACATCAATATGCAGCGCGAGGAGAAACAAGCGCCTGTCGATTCCCTCGATAGGGAATTCACCTTGCGTCTCAATGAGGAGCGCAGGGTAACCGTACAAATACCTGAATAAGCCCACAACTCTACATATGCAGTAGTAAGACTGCCGGCCTGTAAGCCGGTTTCTGTACCCTTGCGGGCGGTAGTCATTCGTCTTGGCCTGATATTACTACCCGGCTCTAGCGACCTACCCGGAAGTTGAGCGGGACGGGCCGTCCCTCCTCCCCTATTTGGTCTTGCTCCACGTGGGGTTTTCCCTGCCGGCAGAATTACTCCTGCCGCGGTGCGCTCTTACCGCACCATTTCACCCTTACCCCGCATTGCGGCGAGGCGGTATATTTTCTGTGGCACTTTCCGTATCCGTTTCCGGACCCCGGCCGTTAGCCGGCACGCTGCCCTGCGGAGACCGGACTTTCCTCCCCCGATATTCCGGGAGCGACTACCCGTCCGGCAGTCTCACCTGATAATTATCGCATTTTTGTCCGAAATAATGTGCCGATCCACACCGCGTGCCTGGAACTAACCCCCTGAAATTCTTGCAGATAAGCCACTTTTTCGGTGTATCCTATCTCTGTATACGCCGCACCGGTTCTTGAGGAAACCGGATGACCGGCATGGCGGGGCGCCGAGCCGAAGCCGCTGCCACCGAGCTGAAGCTCGCCCGATCTCAAACAGTTTCGGTTTCTCGCACATGTGGATCACGCTGAGGAGAGTTAGAAGAAGATGAAGAAACTAGCATTGATAGGTGCGCTGGCGCTTGTGTCGTCCTGTCTCTTTGCGCAAGGTACCAACACGGCTGGTCAAACCAAGAACAGTTGGGAGGAAATTAATTTCGAATTCAACTCCTCCATCCTGTCCGACGGTTATCCCAGTCTACTGCGACTGGCAGAAATTCTGAGCCAGCACAGAGACTATCGTGTTCGGGTCACAGGACACACCGACTATGTCGGTTCGGCCGCATATAACGATAAGCTGGCCATGCGGCGAGCCGAAGCAGTAAAGGAATTCCTCGTAAAATACGGCGCTTCGCCCGACCAGATCACCACTGCCGGCGACGGCAAGCGGTCTCCGGAAGTTAATAACGGCACAAAAGAGGGGCGTTTCATGAACCGCCGCGTCGTGTTGACCGTGACCAACGCCTCGGGCGGGGTCATCCAGGAAGGCGGGATCGGCGATGTTCTGGACGCGCTCACCAAGAAACTGGATGACATGGCGCAGAAGCAGGAAGAATGCTGCGCCGCGATTCTGAAGCGCCTTGACCGCCTCGACGAGATTCTCGCCGCACTGAAAGGACTGCAAGGGGACAATGACCGGCTGCGGAGCGAACTTACCGATCTGCGCAACCAGCACAATGCCCTGCGCGACCAGGTGTCGAACCTGCCCAAGCCGCTCAGTTCCGAACAGACCACCACTATCGCCCACACCGAAGCGATGGGCGCGCTCGACGAATCCGCGCGGCGCAACAAGAAGTTTTCTCTGGTCGGGTTGAACATCGGCCCGGCTTTCGGCCCAGGCCGCGGCGGCGACTTCACCTTCACCGGTCGCGGACAGTTCTTCTCGCCGTTTGGCGGCGATGGACGGCGCGCCGTCCAGGCCCAAGGCGAGTTCATGTACTATCCGGGCCGCAAGGAAGGACAGTTTGACCTCGGTCTTGTGAACCGCTGGGGCGCGGTACAGGCCGGCGCTTTCGCCAGCATGAAATGGGTCGACTTCCGCCAGTATCAGGGCGGCGGCGGCATGGGGCAGGGAGCGTTCCTGATCGACTACGTATTCGACCGCGGCCGTGTCGGCGCTTTCGTTACCCGCGGGTTCAAGAACTACGCCATCCTGAACAGCGTTACCCTTGCTCCGGGAGCGTTCCTCCAGACCTACGCCCGCGTTGTCAACCAGCAAGGCATCAACTTCCTGGTTGGCGCCTGGGGCGATTCCTCGATTTCGGGAAACCTCGCCTACCTGAAGATGCGCGAACTGGGACGCGATGCGCGCCCGGGCGCGAACCTCAAGTTGACGCAACCCCTGAGCGAACATCTCGCCTTCACCGCCGAAGCGAGCTACAACGAAACGTTTGTCAGCTCGGGCGGTGCCGGTCGCCTGGTCTTCGGACTCGAGTTCGGCAACTACATAAAACCCAAGGAGTACGGCTCGACCACCTCGCCGGTTCCCATGGACGTTCCGCGGATCCGGTATGAAATCGGCACGCGCCGCGTGGGCAGCGCCGCTCCAGTGGCCAATGCGGGTCCCGACCAGATCGGCATCCAGGCGGGCACTGTCAACCTCAACGGCACCGGGTCGTTCGACCCGTTGGGCCTTCCTCTCACTTACGAATGGGTCAAGGTGGCCGGACCGGACGTCTCGTTGTCTGGCGCCAATACGGCCACCCCGAGCTTCACTGCCGACGCGGGTCAGGTCTACGGATTCCGCTTGACGGTCCGCAACAGCGACGGGCTCCAGGGTACGGATAACGTCACCGTCAGCACCGTGGCCGCCAACGCCGACAACGGCGCCCGCATCGTTCAGTTCAATGCCCTCCCGGCCACCATCGCGCCCGGACAGAGTTCCACCCTGACGTGGGTCGTGGAGAACGCATTCTCCGTCGCCATTACGCCGGGAATCGGCAACGTCGATAAGACCTCTGGATCGGTGACCGTGTCCCCGAACCAGACTACAACGTACACCCTGACCGCCAACGGACCCACCGGCCTCGTCACCGCTACCCAGACCGTTACGGTGTCCGGCACGGGTAACCCGCAGATCATCCGCTTCGAAGCGAGCCCGCTCAACATCCAGCCTGGAGAGTCTTCAACCCTGAGTTGGACCACCAGCGGCGCCTCCACGGTATCCATCAGCGGTATCGGCAATGTGGCGCCTAACGGCAGCACGCAGGTTTCGCCGGCGCAGACCACCACCTATACCCTGACCGCCACCGGGTCGGACGGCCGCAGCGTAAGCGCGCCCGTTACCGTTACGGTCGCTTCCGGACGCATCCCGCAGGTCGTCACCTTCGTGGCGAATCCGCCCACTATCGATGCCGGCGCTTCGACTCAGCTCTGCTGGCAGGTGACCAACGCCACGAACATCAGCATCTCGCCGGGCATCGGCACCAATCTGAACGCGAACGATTGCGCCACCGTCAGGCCTTCCACCAGCACCACCTACACCCTGACGGCAACCAACGAGACCGGCACGATCCAGGCCAACGCTACTGTTACGGTCGGCCAGGTTCGCATCCTCTCCTTCACCGCCGATCCGGTCTTCTCGACCAAGGCGGGTGACCCGGTCACCCTGTCCTGGACGACGCAGAACGCCACTTCGGTTGTGATCGTCGGCGCCGACTTCGCGCCGCAGGTGCTCCAGCCGAACGGCTCCACCACCGTGAGGCCGATCTCCAACGCCACTTACACCCTGACGGCATACGGGCCGGCAGGCCAAACGGTCAGCGTCACCATAGAAGTATTCGTCAGGTGACGCGGGCCAGGTAGCAAAAACAACGCCGGGCGGCTCCAATCGGAACCGCCCGGCTTTTTTGTGCCCTTTTTTCTGCCCGCCCGAAGGTAGGCTTATCCTTATTGGGATCGGGCCCGCAGTTCGCTCTCGGCGCGAAACCAGTCATCCCACGCAGACCCACCGCGTCGGCCGCGCTCTTCCCAGTAGGCGTACGCCAGCTTTTCGATATCTTCCCGGGAGGGACTCTGCGGCGTCGCGGCCGCGGTATGCTGGACCGGGCGGGTCCGGAGGGCATGCGATTTCAGTCCGAAATGGAACGTCATGGGCAAAAGTACACTTTACAACAGTGACGATATCCAGGGGAAACGTGGCATGCTCATACCCGTTCCACGGCGAGACCGCATGATCACTCCAGCCTCCACCTATCGCCTCCAGTTCCATCAGGGCTTTCGCTTGCTCGACGGCCTCGATCTGGTTCCCTACCTGAGCGACCTCGGCATCACGGACCTTTATTCGTCGCCGCGCTACTCCGCCCGCCGCGGCAGTTCGCACGGTTACGACATCGCCAACCCCGGCCGCATCAATTCGGAAATCGGAACCGAACAGGACTTCAGCGACCTCTCCGCCCGTCTGCGCCACTACCGCATGGGTCTGCTGCTCGACATCGTGCCGAATCACATGGCCGCCAGTTACGAGAATCCCTGGTGGACCGACGTGCTCGAGAACGGCTCCTCTTCCCCCTACGCCCGCTTCTTCGATATCGACTGGCAGCCGGCCACCAACAAGGCCGCGTTCCTTCAGGAAAACCGCGTGCTGCTGCCGGTTCTGGGCGACCTCTACGGCAACGTCCTCTCGAATGGCGAAATCTCGCTTCGTTTCGACGATACCGGCATGCACGTCCGCTATTATCAGGCGCGCTTCCCGCTCGATCCCAAATCCTATACCGCCGTCCTCGAGCGCTGTCCCGGTTTTTCCGCGCTCGACGAAATCGTCCGCGACCTGGAGCGCATGCCCGGCCGCGAGCAGTCGGATCCCGAAGCCGTGAAGGAGCGCCGCCGCGAAAGGGAGCGACTCAAGGAGAGGCTCTGGCGCGCCTTTCAATCCGACCCGGAACTCAAACGGGCGATCGAGGATGCAATGGCCGCGGTTGGCGCCTCGCAAGGCGACCTGGACGCGCTGCTCTCCCGGCAAGCCTACCGCCTCGCCTATTGGAAGATCGGCTACGAGGAAATCAACTACCGCCGCTTTTTCGATATCAACGACCTGGTCGGGCTGCGTGTCGAGCTTCCGGAAGTGTTCGACGAGCGCCACCGGCGTACCCTCGAACTGGTCCGTTCCGGCCAGGTGACCGGCATCCGCATCGACCACATCGATGGCCTCTGGGATCCGGATTGTTACCTGAGCCGGATGGCGTCGCAAGCCGGCGACCTCTACATCGTCGTTGAAAAGATCCTCGGCCGCGGCGAGCAGATGCCCCATGACTGGCCGGTCGCGGGAACCACGGGCTACGAGTTTTTGAACGCGGTGAATGGCATCTTCCTCCACCCCGAGGGCCTCGCCGCCATCGAAGCCGGCTACGCCCGCCGGACTGGCAATTACCTGCCCTTTGCCGAGATCTGCTACCAGGCGAACAAGCAGGTGATGGAATCGCTGTTTGCCGGTGACGTCCAAGCGCTCACCCACAATCTCGCCTTCCTCTCGGCGAGCCACCGCCAGGCGCGCGATATCCGCGTCTCCGAGCTTCGCGAGGCGCTCGTCGAAGTCAGCGCCTGCCTGCCCGTCTACCGCACGTACGTCCACGGCCTGGAAGTGAGCGAGCGCGACCGCCGTTACATCGTGCAGACCCTCGAGCTTGCCCGCAACCGCACGTCGCCGGAACGCGTTACCGACGCCGCATTCAATTTCCTGCGCTCCGTCCTGCTTCTCGATCCTCCGCCGTACCTCGCGTCCGAAAAGCGCGAGTGGCGCCACTTCGTCATGCGCTGGCAGCAGTTCACCGGACCGGTAATGGCGAAAGGCCTCGAGGATACCGCCACGTACCGCCACAACAGCCTGCTCTCCCTCAACGAAGTAGGCGGCGATCCGCTGCGCGAGCACCCGCCGTTCGACGTTCAGGAGTTCCACGAGTTCAACCGCCGCCGCCTGGAGCAGTGGCCCGCTTCGCTCAGCGCCACTGCCACCCACGACACCAAGCGCGGCGAAGACATGCGCGCGCGGCTCAACGTCCTCACCGAAATCCCCGCCGAGTGGGAGCGCCGGTTGGACCGCTGGACGGCGTGGAACGAAGCCAAAAGAGTGCCCGTCGGCGGGGCGCTCGCTCCCAACGCGGCAGAGGAGATCCTCATTTATCAGACGTTGCTCGGTGCCTGGCCGAACGCTTCCGAGGAGGAGCCGGGGTTCGCTGGACGCGTCGCCGAATTCCTCCTGAAGGCACTCCGCGAGGCCAAACAGAACAGCAGTTGGATTTCGCCCCGCGAGGACTACGAAAAGGCCGTCATCCAGTTTCTCGAAGCGATCCTCGCCCCGGACTCGCCCTTCCCCGCGGATCTGCGCGACCTGCTCGGCCGCATCGCTCCGGCCGGAGCCCGCAACAGCCTCGGCCAGCTCCTGCTGAAGGTCGCATCGCCCGGCGTGCCCGACTTCTACCAGGGCACCGAGTTTCCCAGCTTCAGCCTGGTCGATCCCGACAACCGACGCCCAGTGGACTACCGGCGCCGCATCGAAACGCTCGATTCGCTCCGCCGTCAATTCGCCGGCGACCCCATCGCTCTGGTACGCTCGCTTGCCGCGGACCCCACCGGAGGAGCCATTAAACTGTTCGTCACCTGGCGCGCCCTCGATTTCCGAAAGACCGAGCGCGAGCTGTTTGCGCGCGGCGAGTATCTCCCGGTTCCAGTGGAGGGCTCGCGAGCCGAACACGTGTGTGCCTTCGCCCGCCGCCTCGAAGAGCGCTGGGCGATCGCGGTCGTTCCCCGCTGGACGCACGCGCAAATCGATTGGTCGGACACCGCGCTCGTTGTGCCCGGCGAGCTTCCCGCCCCGCAATGGCGCGACGCTCTCACTTCGCTGATCCCGGGCTCCTTCCGCATCGGCGAACTGCTTGCGGAATTCCCGGTGGCCCTGCTGAGTCACACTCCTTGAGGACGCGCTACGGCTTTTCGGGCCAGGCGTGTTTCGGGTATCTTCGCGACAATTCCCTTCTCAGCTCGGGATACAGCCGTTGCCAAAAACCCGCCAGGTCCGTGGTCATCTGCACGGGACGCTGGTTCGGCGCCAGCAGGCGCACCACGAGCGGCACCGCGCCGCGGGCCACCGTGGGCGTGCTCGTCATCCCGAAAAAATCCTGCAACCGCGAGGCGATCCAGGGGGTTTGTCCGGCTTCGTAGTTCACCTTCACGCTGCGCCCTCCCGGCAGGCGGATTCTTTCCGGCGCGATCTCCTCGATCGCGCGTCGCGCCGCCGGAGCGAGTTGTCGCTCCAGCGCCCGCACCAGCCCGCCGTTGCGCGCGGCCGCGGCCGCCTCCGCCAGGTTTCTTGCCCCTGTTGCCAACGATCGCCAAGCCCCTTCGAGGTCCAGTTCCGCCGGCGCGCCATGCTGCGCTGCGAAGCGCACCCGCTCCTCGAATGGCCCCAGTTCGGCAGCCCCGATGCCCGCTTCCATGGCCTTGCGGCCCAGTAGTGCGGCGGCCTCCTCTGCGTCCGCCGCGCGGCGGCTCTCTTCGATCGCGATAGCGCCGAACAACAGCCGGCTCACGATCTCGGGCCGCTCCGCCTCGCGGTTCCATTCCGTGCCGCTCGCTTCCCGCACGCTGTCCGGAAACAAATCCAGCAGCCATTCCGGCCTCACCGCGCTCGCCAGCCTGACCAGCGGCAGCTTCTGATCGCGCCGGTCCTCCGCCTCCACCGCCACCAGGAACTCGGCGTCGAGAACCGTGCTGGAAGCCGCCAGCAAGGCCGACCCGCCGCCGGCCAGTTGCAGTTCCGCTCCCTGCCTCCGCCGTGCGACGCGATCGGGAAAGGCCGCCAGTACCGAAAGCAGCAGCGCGTCCTCATCCCGGCCCTTCTGCCGCGGCGGGTTCGCGATGCGGCGGATCTGACGCACCGTCTGTGCCGTACGCGGCTCCCACTGTGCCTCCATCAGCACCAGCAGGTCCGACCGGGTTGCATGTCGTGGCGTTCCCGCCAGCCGTTCGCCCGCGCTCAGCAGCGCCGCCGCCGTGCATCCATCTTCAGCCACGCCGCGCCGCCGTGCCTCCACGATCATCCTCCCCAACCGCGGATGCAGCGGATACCGCGACATCTCGGCTGCCAGCGCGCCCTCCGCTCCCAGTTGCCGCAGCAGGTCTTCGGCGCGGTCGATGGCTTCCTCCGGCGGCCGGGTCAGCCATTCCAGAGATCGCAAGTCCGTGCCCAGCGTGCGCAGCAGCAAGGCTGCCGGCGCCAGGTCCGCGCGCACGGCTTCGGGCTGATCCTGTGCCGGTCTCCTAACGAAATCTTCAAGCGGGTACAGCCGCACGGCGCGCCCAGGACCTGTCCGTCCCGCCCGGCCGGCGCGCTGATTGGCGGACGCCTGGCTGATGCGGACGATCTCGAGCGACGGCAGTCCCGACCACTGCGAATGCCCCGGCCGCCGCGCCAGCCCGCTATCCACAACCGCGGTCACCCCGTCGATCGTGATCGAGCTTTCCGCCACGTTCGTCGAGAGAATGATCTTCCGTTTCCCTGCGTCAAGAACCGCGCGGTCCTGTTCCTCCGGCGGCTGGTCTCCGTGCAGCGGCAGCAATATACAGCCATTACGCTGCGCCGCCGGTGCGCACGCCGCCTCCGCGCGCCGGATCTCGAACGCTCCCGGAAGAAACACGAGCACGTGCCCCCGCGTCAGCCGGCAGACGCGTTCCACGGCCGCGGCAACCTGCTCCACGAGCGGCGTTGCGGAAACGGGCGTGTACTCGATCTCGAGCGGATGCCGCCGGCCTTGCGATCGCATTACCCGCGCGCCGCCCAGGTAGTCCGCCAACGGTGCGGCATCGAGTGTGGCCGACATCGCCACGATTCGCAGATCCGGCCGCCGCGTGCGCTGCAGCCGGCGGAGCAGCGCCAGAGCCAGGTCCCCCTCGAGGTGCCGCTCGTGAAACTCGTCCAGCACGACCGCCGCGACGTTGTCCAATGCGCGGTCGGAGAGCAGACGTCGCGTCAGTACGCCTTCGGTCAGGAATCGCAGCCGCGTCTGCGGTCCGGCCACCTCTTCGAATCGCACTTGGTATCCCACCGTCTCGCCCAGCCGCTCGCCCCGCTCCGCCGCGACGTATCGTGCCGCCAGCCGCGCCGCCAGCCTTCTCGGCTCCAGCACCAGCACTTCGCGTGGCCACAACCCGAGCATCGCGGCAGGCACGCGCGTCGTTTTTCCGGCGCCGGGCGGCGCTTCCAGCACCAGCGTGTTCGCCTGCCGCAAATGATCGGCGATTTCCGGAATCAACGGGTCGATCGGGAGCGGCACGTACGTTATTGTCGCAACCCGGCGATCGCTTGCCGCATCTTCGCCGCCTGTGCCCAGTCTGGATGCTGCCGGAGAAAATCCTCCATTTCATCGGCCGCCGCGCGCTTCTCGCCGCGCCGGAGGTAAATTTCAGCCAGGAAAAGTTGCGGATGGGAGAAGTGCGCCGGATCCAGGTTGCGCGCTGCCACCAGGTATTTTTCCGCCATTTCCGGACGGCCCATGATGAAATAGGTCTGCCCCAACTGCGCATTCGCCAGCGGATCGTTCGGCCGTGCCAGCACGGCGTGGACATTGTACTTCCAGGCTTCGTCCAGCTTGCCCAGATTGATCAGCACCCCGCCCAGGTTTACCAGCGGTTCGTAAGCTTCAGGATCCTGCTCCAGTGCTTCGCGGAAGCATTCTTCCGCGCGCGGGTACCGGCGGGTCTGGTAGGCGATGGTCCCCAGGTTGTTCCAGGCTACGGCGAATTGCGGCGCCAGTTCCACGGCGCGCTCCAGGTGCCGGGTGGCCGCGTCAACGTCGTGTTTCGCCAGGTCCTTCTGCGCGTCCTCGTATTCCCGCGTGGCTTTGTCCGATATGGCAAGCTGCTTCGTGCTCACCGCGTTGCGCCGCCGCATCAAGTCCGCGTAAACGAAATCCGAGGCCTTGAAGTCCAGCGCCAGCGCCACCTTCCCCTTCGCATCCGCTGTGCCAGGCCCGACCTCCACGGTCTGCCGTGCCTCGCCCAGCGACGGTTGAAATACCGCCACCGTATACGCGCCGGGTCTGATTTTCTTGAAGGAGAACCGGCCTTCGCCGTCCGAAGTGGTCCACGCGGTAAACGGATGGGTGGTGCCGTACAGGGTCACCGTTCCGAGCCCCGCCGGAGTGAAACGGCCCGCCACATCGAAGGAATCCTGCGCGGCAAAGGCCGTCGCACAAACGCACGCCAGCAACAGGTAACGCAACATCGCCCGATTCGATTTTACCGCCGGACGCGGCCCGGCGCGTGTTGCTATCTGCCGCCGCGGCCGGCGTTGTCGCTCGATGGCGGCACAATGCCTTTCAGCCGCAGGTAGAGCGAGCCGTAGCCGTACTCCTCGTTGTCGTGCGTGACCGTCATCATCACCAGCGACCCCAGGCGCGAGCGATTCCCCCGCCCGCCCGCGGCCACGTTCATTGCGTTGGCGTCCGTGGTGCCTTCCCACGCGGTGTCGCATTCGGCAAACGAAGCTTTCAACGCTTCCACAATCTCGTCCTTTGTCTTCTTGGAGGCCGCGTCCACGCTCTGCACCTGTCCGTTGATCGTCGAGCAGGTCCGCATCTGCCCGTCCGCAATGTGCGCCATTAGCGCGCCGAATTCGCGAATTTCCGGTACCGGCTTGAAACTGTAGTTCTCCGCAGGCATCTTCTCCGCCATCCGGATCAGGTTGTTCTTCACCTGGTTGTACGCCTGTTTCGATTCGTTAACAAATGAGGGCGCGGGGGACTGCGCGCTCAGGGCGCATGCGCCCACGGCTAGCGCGGCCAATGTTAGAAGTGCTTTCACGTGCGATCTCCTTGAAATTTTGGGATGGAAGAGCCTGGACGCTACTTTACCACTTGCGGCGTCCAGCGCACGGCCAGCAATGTCATGTCGTCGGATTGCGGCGCGCCCGCCGTAAACTCAGCCACGGCGGAATTCACGGCCGACACGGTGTCGCGGAGACTCCGCCCGGCGGCGCCGCTGAGAACCTTGCGCAGCCGCCGCTCGCCGAAAAATTTCTCCTCCGCGTTCATCGCTTCCGTGATGCCGTCCGTGAACATTATGATCGATTCGCCGGGCTCGAGGGTCAACCGCCCGTTCTCGTAGCCGCCATCGGGTAGCAGGCCGATCACCGCCCCGGCCGGCTCTTCGATCCCGCCGATCTCTCCCGCGTTGGATATGCGGTACGGAGGATTGTGCCCGCCCAGGCAGTACTCCACCTCCCCGCTGTCGGTATGCAGAATCCCGTAGAAGGCCGTCACGTAGACCCCGGGTTCGCCTTGCGCACCGAGCACGCGGTTGGCATATTCAAAACAGGTGGCCGGCGGATTGTTTTGCAGCGCCACCGCCTGAATCAGCGTGCGGCTCACCGCCATGAATAGTGCCGCCGGAATGCCTTTGCCGGCAACGTCGCCGATCACGAATCCCAGTCGCTGTTCGTCAATCGAAAAGAAGTCATAGAAGTCGCCGCCCACGTGGCGCGCCGGGGTCATTTCCGCATACACGGCAAAATCGTCCCGCTCTTGGAAGTCGAAATCCTGCCGGAGCATCGAAGACTGAATGCGCGCCGCGATCTCGAGTTCCTGTTCGATGGCCGTGAGCTGTTCGCGCGCCACCATCCCTTGGCGCGTCGCAACGAGCGCCTCCAGCGTCCGCCGCAGCGTCGTCTCGAAATCCCGGAAGTCGATCGGCTTGGTGAGAAAATCGAAGGCTCCGCGATTCATCGCCGACCGGATGTTCGCCATGTCCCCATATGCCGAGAGGATCACGGCTTTTACAATGCGTCCGCTAAGCGCATTCAGCCGGTTCAGCAGCGCCAGACCGTCCATCACCGGCATATTGATGTCCGTCACCACCATCTCGAGCGTAGGATCCTTTTCGAGCGCCTCCAGCGCCTCCTGGCCGTTGCGCGCGAACACGAAATCGAAATCGCCGTTGCGCCTCTTGAAGCGCTGCCGGATCAGCATCTCGACATCCGGCTCATCGTCGACAATCAGAATCCGGATTGCCTTGCTTTCCTCCGGCTGCATCATTTCGAACCCGCCTGCTGGCGCGGCAGTACGATCGTGAATTCCGTAAACTCCCCTTCCTCGGACTCCACACGCATCTCGCCCTGGTGCTCCTGAACCACGATTTCGTAGCTGATCGAAAGCCCCAGGCCAGTGCCCTCCCCGGCTGCCTTGGTGGTGAAGAACGGATCGAAGATGCGGTCGCGCAGGTTCTTGGGAATCCCGATTCCGTTGTCGCGGATGCGCACCTCCACGCGGTCGTCCAGCCCTTTCGTCCGCACGCTCAACACCGGGCGGTAACCCGCAACTCCTTGCAACGTCTTTTTGCGCAGCGCGTAATATCCGTTGCCCGCCACATTGAGAAAGACGCGGCTCAGATCCTGCGGGATTACATCCAGCGATCCCGCCGCCGGATCGAATTCCTCCTGAATGTCCGCCTGAAACGTCGGGTCCTGCGCTCGCATGCCGTGAAATGCCAGCCGGACGTATTCTTTGACCAAGGCATTCAGGTCCGTCGCACGGCGCTCGCCGGTTTCGCCTCGCGAATGCGCCAGCATGGACGAAATGATACTGTCGGCCCTGGTCCCGTGCTCGCGGATTTTGCCGACATTCGTCTCCAGGTCCGAAGCAATCTCGTTCAACTCGTGCGCCAAGTTTTCGGGGATCGACCTGCCTGCGTTCTCGACCAGCCTGCGCTGCTCGGTTACCAGGTCCGCCGCCAGCTCGGCAAAATTTACCACGAAGTTCAGCGGGTTTTTAATCTCGTGCGCGATACCCGCCGTCAACGAGCCCAGTGAAGCCAGCTTGGCCTGGACCGTCAGCTCGTCGGCCAGACGCTTCCGCTCCAGCAGTGCGCCGATGCGGGCGCGCAGCAGCACCGGGTTGAAGGGCTTGAACAGGTAGTCCTCGGCTCCGATCTCGATGGCCCGCACCACGCTGTCGAGCTCGTCCAGCGCGGAAATCACTACCACCGGAATGGTTCGCATCCGGCGGTCAACCTTCATTCGCGCCAACACCTCGAAGCCGTCCATCACAGGCATCATGATGTCCAGCAGCACCAGGTCATAGGAATCCAGGGCCACCATGTCCAAAGCTTCACTGCCGTTTCGCGCTTCGTCGACGCTGTACCCTTGGCGCTGCAGCCGCCGGCTGAGGAGATTGCGATTGTTGTCGTTATCGTCCACTACCAGGAGCCGCGCCCCGCCGCCTTTTCCGCGGGCAGCGGAGCCCGATGGGCTTTCCTCGCCAACCGGAGCGCCTGTCCGTCCCAATATCTCGGCCAGTAACTGCACACCCGACGAAATGCGGTCGAGATCCTCTCCCCATTCCGCCGGAATTGCAAGCTGCAGTTCTTCCCGCAGGGCCTTCACGCAGCCGGTAATCCGTTCCATCCGCGGCCGTACGCTCGCATACAACTTATCGATTTCGCGCCGGTCCACCTCGTCCCGGTTCGAGAGCGTCTCGTTCACATAGTTGAGGATGGCGCGTGCGGCCGAGTGAATCTGCCGCAGGGCGTCGAGCGCCTGAGCATTGCGCGTTTCCGCTGCGTCCTCGATCAGAAGCTCGGCATAGCCTAACAGGTGGTTCACCGGTGTGCGCAGATTGTGTCGCAGGGCCGCCAGTTCCGCGTTCTTCAACGTCTGCTCCGGTCTCTCGGATGGGTTTTCTGTCGTCACCGCGTACTTTCTTCCCGTAACGGGCCCGCAAAGCACCTGTGTTCGAGAGGTTCGGCGCTTGGTACATGAATTGCAGCAAGCCTGCTGCCACTGATGCCCAAAATTCTCGTAGTGGAAGACAACGAACTGAATCGCGACATGCTGACCCGCCGCCTCAATCGCAAAGGCTTCGAAACAGTCGTCGCCCTCGACGGCCGCGAAGGTGTCGCCCTGGCTCGCAGCCAGCATCCCGATCTCATTCTCATGGACATGAGCTTGCCAGTTCTCGACGGTTGGGAAGCGACCCGTCAAATCAAGTCTGCACCAGAAACCCGCTCGATTCCCGTTATCGCCCTCACGGCCCACGCCATGGCGGGCGACCGCGAACGTGCGATGGCTGCGGGCTGTGATGATTACGACACTAAGCCCGTGGAATTTCCCGCGCTTCTCGGTAAGATTGAGGCGTTGCTGGCGCATTCCGCCTCTCGTTCCTGAATCATGGCCGATACTACCGCCGACCTCGTCCCTTTCGAAGCTCTGCTTGAATCTACCAATGAAGGTCTATACGGCATCGACCTCCAGGGCCGATGCACTTTCCTGAACCGCGCCGGCGCTCACATGCTCGGCGTCACGCGCTACGAGGTGCTGGGCCGCAACATGCACCGCATGATCCACCACTCGCATGCGGATAAATCGCCCTATCTGGAAGACGAGTGTCCAATCCGTCGGGTCCTTACCGGCGGAGAAGCGTCGCGCGTGGAGGATGAGGTTCTCTGGCGCAAGAACGGCACAGCGTTTCCCGCCGAATACTCCGCTTCGCCCATTATGCAGGCCGGCTCCATTCGGGGAGCTGTGGTCACATTCACCGACATCACGACGCGCAAGCAGCAGGAGCGCCGCATTCGCGTGCAGCACGACGTCAGCCGCGTCATGGCGGAAGCCTCCTCGCTGGACGAAGCCTCGCCCCGCATCCTTGCCGCCATCTGTGAAGATCTCGGATGGGAACTGGCCGTCATGTGGCGTGTGGACCGCCGCCGGGCCGTGCTGCGCGCCCGCAGCGTTCTGGGTACTGGTGAATTCGATGCGTCCGATTTCGAACAGGTCACCCGCGAGATGATCCTGCCCCGCGGTTCCGGCCTGCCCGGCCGGGTCTGGCTCGAAGGCAAGCCTCTTTGGGCCGCTAATCTCGGCGCAGATTCCGACGTCTCGCCTATGCGCCTGCGGGCTTTGGGCGACCTCCGCTGTCTGCTGGCCTTTCCCGTTCGCAGCAACCGCCGTGTCACCGGCGTTCTCGAGTTCTTTACCCGTGAATGCCGCCAGCCCGATGAGGACCTGCTGCGCGCCGTCTCCACCCTGGGCAACCAGATCGGCGAGTTCATCGAGCGCGCCCAGGCCGAGGAAGAACTGCGAGTCCGCGACCGCGCCATCTCGTCCAGCAGCAACGGCATCATCATCACCGACGCCGCCCAGCCCGACAACCCCATCGTCTACGTCAACCCGGCTTTCGAGAGGCTCACAGGCTACACATTCGAAGAAGCTACGGGCCGGAATTGCCGCTTCCTCCAGGGTGCTGAAACCGACCCGCAAGCCCTCGACAAGATCCGCGAAGCCATCGCCAACCGGCAGGAGATTAACGTCAACCTTCTTAACTATCGTAAGGATGGAACTCCGTTCTGGAACGACCTCACCATCGCTCCCGTCCGCGACGACGCCGGCAACCTGACTCATTTCGTCGGCGTCCAGACCGACGTCACCGAACGCAAGCATGCCGAAGAGGACCTGCGCGCCGCCAAGGAAGGCGCCGAAGTGGCCAGCCGCGCTAAGAGCCAGTTCCTGGCCAACATGAGCCATGAGCTGCGCACTCCGCTCAACGCCATCATCGGGTACAGCGAGATGCTTCAGGAGCAGGTCGAGGACATGGAACTCCCCGAACTGCGCCCCGACCTTTCCAAAATCCACCACGCCGGCAAGCACCTGCTCTCACTCATCAACGACATCCTCGACCTCTCCAAAATCGAGGCCGGCAAGATGGACCTCTACCTCGAGTCGTTTGAAGTCGCGCGCATGGTTCACGATGTCACGGCCACGATTCAGCCCCTTGTGGAGAAGAGAGGAAACCGTCTGGAAGTGCGGGTCGAAGACGGGCTGCCTCCCATGCACGCCGACCTCACCAAGGTCCGCCAAAGCCTCTTCAACCTTCTATCGAACGCCTCTAAATTCACGGAAAACGGGCGCATCGAACTGGATGTCCGCCGCGACGACTCCTTCCTCGAGTTCCGCATCGGCGACACCGGCATCGGCATGACGCCCGAACAGGTCTCCAGGCTGTTTGAAGCCTTTGCGCAGGCCGATCGCTCCACCACCCGCAAGTTCGGCGGTACCGGTCTCGGACTCGCCATCACCCGCCGGTTCTGCCGCATGATGGGCGGGGATGTGACTGTGGAGAGCGAAGCCGGCAAAGGGTCCGAGTTCACGATCCGTCTGCCGCTGCACGCCGAAATGGCGAGTCCGACGGGCGACGCGCCGGCCGAGACGGAGGTTGAACCTCGCCCCGTACGGGCTCGCGCCGGAACCGTGCTCGTGATCGACGACGACCCGGCGGCCCGTGACCTGATGAAGCGGTTCCTCGCCCGCGAAGGCTTTCGCGCCGTCACCGCGGATAGCGGCGAGGAAGGCCTCCGCCTTGCTCGCGCCATCCGCCCCAATGTCATCACGCTGGACGTGATGATGCCCAAAATGGATGGGTGGGCCGTGCTCCAGGAACTCAAGTCGGATAGCGCCCTGCGCGATATCCCGGTAATCATGGTCACCATTGTGGACGACCGGAATCTCGGCTATACGCTCGGCGCCGCCGAGTACATGACCAAACCCATCGACCGTGAGCACCTCGGCGCCATTCTCAACCGCTTCCGCTGCTCCTCGCCTCCCTGTCCGGTGCTTCTCATCGAGGACGATGAGACCAGCCGTGGAATGATGTGCAGCATGTTGCAGCGCGAGGGATGGCGCGTGATCGAAGCCGGAAATGGCCGCGAGGGCCTGGAGCGGGTTCGCGAGGCTACACCCGATGTCATCCTGCTCGATTTGATGATGCCCGAGATGGACGGCTTCGCTTTCATCGTCGAACTCCGCCGCAATGAAGATTGGCGCAACATCCCCATCGTCGTGATCACCGCCAAGGAGCTCACGGCCGAAGATCGCCGCCGCCTCAACGGATCCGTCGAAAAAGTCCTGCTCAAGGGAGCCTATGATCGCGAGGAGTTGCTCGCCAAAGTGCGTGACGTGGTTTCCGCCTGTCTACCCGCCGATAGTCCCCAAAATTAGACCCCACGGCCTTCAGGCAATCACCGGACCGATGTGCCGTTCTTGATTCGGAAATCGCGATAACGGTAAACATTAGCCCGAGTCTGCTACAATAAAAGCATCCCAATCTACCGATCCAGCTGCAGCTCCTGCAGCTCAGTCTTCCGAACGCTGGATCAAGGCAGTCCGAAGAAAGGAACGAGAATTCGATTCATGCTATTTGAAAGCACTACGGTTTTATTGCGAACTATCGTCAACGCTCTACAGACTGGAGACGAAGCGAAATGGGATGACACGCTTCAATCGGGCAACCAATCTCTCTACGAGCTGCACCAGATGTCCCGTCCGGCGAGCCGCGTCGCCAGGGGCGACGGCAAATCCAAGTTCCCCACGACTGCCTTGCCGACGGAGCGGGCCATACGTGCGATTCCGCACGTTAAGGTCATGATGAGCGCCATCCGCAGCCGCGATCAGGAGAAAGCCGTCCGTGAAGGATGCGCGGCGATTAGTGCCATGAACGGCAACATTCCCGTGCAGCCTCCGAATCTGCCTTCGCCTCCCACCGCGCCCGAAGTGACGGTCGTCGCCGTCAAGCGGCCGGCAAAGGCCCATGTAATCGCCAAAAAGCGGCCCGCCCCGGCGAACCGGAAGCCGGCCCGGGTCTTGGTGGCAGGTTCGAAGTAAGCGCACGATTGAGCGGCACTTAGCAGGTTGTTGCCAGGGGTCTGATATCATCGGTGTGTCTTTTTCTAGGCGGTTTACTATGGATCAATCCTTCACCTTCATCGATGTTTCCGGAAACCAGGCGCAATACACCGTCAGTGAGAAGGACGGACGCAACGAGTTTCGTTGGTCGACGGACCACGGCGATTACGGCTCTGCGTCCACCTTCGCGGAAGCGCAATATAACGCGCGGACCATGTTGAAAAGCAGCATGACGGCGGACCGCCGCACTGCCGACGCTGCCCAAACCGCAAAGTACGCCTCGCGCTGGCGATAGCCGAAAGTCCCGCCAAATCGAAAGCCCGTGAAAACACCAGCAGTCTAACCTTCGCGACTCGGGCCGCGGTATTCTCGAAGCGTGAATTGCCGCGGCCCGGGCCGCTTCAGGAGACTGTTGGTGAAATCCTTTCTGTTTTTGCCGGCCGTGCTGCTGCTCTCCAGCACCAGGCTGGCCGCCGCCGACTACGCAATCGGCGCGGACCTCTCTTTTCTCAAACAGGCTGAAGACCGCGGCACCGTGTTCAAGGATGCCGGACAGCCCAAGCCCGGGCTCCAGATATTCAAGGATCACGGCTACGGCTGGATCCGGCTGCGGCTGTTCCATACTCCCACCCAGCTTCCCAACAGCCTCGAGTACACCATCACTCTGGCGCAGGCAGCCAAAGAGCTCGGCTTCAAGTTCCTGCTCGATTACCATTACTCGGATACCTGGGCCGACCCTGGCAAGCAGTTCATCCCGAAAGCCTGGGAAGGGATGTCGCACGACCAGATGGTGGCTGCGCTCTTTGCCTACACACGCGATACGATCGCGAAATTCCGCGAGGCCGGAGTGCTGCCCGACATGGTGCAGATCGGCAACGAGATCACCAACGGGATCCTGTGGCCGGACGCAAAGCTTCCGGAGCAGTGGGACCATTTTGCCGACTTCATGAAAGCCGGCGTGGCGGGCGTGGAGGCAGGTAAGGGAAACGAGCCCCGGCCGCGCATCATGGTCCACATCGACAAAGGCGGAGACCGCCGCGCTACCAAAGCCTTCTTCGACAAGCTCAACACTTACAATCTGAATTACGATGTGATCGGCCAGTCTTATTACCCCTGGTGGCACGGCACCCTGCTCGACTTACGGGAGAACCTCGCTTTCATGGTGCATGCCTACGACAAGGAGATCATGGTGGTCGAGGCGGCCTATAACTACAGGCCGGCCGAATACCGCAACAAACCGGCTCCGTTCCCGGAAACGCCGGAAGGGCAGCGCGAATTCTGGGACGAGTTGAACCGCGTGGTCATGGCTACCCCCGGTGGACGCGGCAAGGGGCTCTTCTGGTGGGAGCCCGCTGTGGGCGGAGGCCGGGGCAGCCGCGTGTTTTTCGACCAGGACAACAACGCCCTGCCCGTAATCGACGTCTTCGACCGCTGGACCAGAAAATAAAGCTCACTCGCGCACTGCTACCGATAACACCGCGCCGCGGCCGCCTCGCCCCGGACGTTTCTTTTTGTTGGAAGCGCCGGCGGCGACGACAGCTTCGTACGCGTGCGTGACCGTGAAGCGCTGAGTTTCTACCAGTCCACCACGGAACCATCGTCGGGGTCGAAGCGCATCCGGTACTCCCGCGGCTCGCCCACCTGAGCCTTCAGCTTGTCCTCGTCGATCGTGATTCCCAGGCCGGGATCGGTGAGCAGCGGGCGGTAGCCGTTCTTGACCGGCGGCAACGGTTTGGCCAGCAGGTCGTCGTAGTTGAGATCGCCGTTCTCCTGGATCAGGAAATTGGGAATCGACGCCGCGATCTGCAGGCTTGCCGCCAGCGAGCAGGGACCTTGCGGGTTGTGCGGCGCAATCGGGGAGTAGTATGCCTCCGCCATTCCCGCGATTAGCCGCAGTTCGGTAATGCCCCCGGCATAGCAGACGTCGGGCTGGAGGATGGCGGCGGCCCGCTTTTCGAGAATCTCCCGGAAGCCCCACTTCGTGAAAATGCGCTCTCCGGTGGCCAGTGGGATGTGAGTTTTGCGGCCCAGTTCCGCCATCACATCCACGTTGAGGCACTGCACGATCTCCTCATAGAAAAACGGCTGGTACGGTTCGAGCGCCTTGATGAGGAGCGAGGCGGTCTGCGGCTGCACCGCGCCGTGGAAATCGATCGCGATGTCCACCCCGGTGCCGTATTTCTGGCGCAGGCCCTTGAAGTTATCCACCACCGCATCCACGAATCTCGGTCCCTCCACATACTTCATCGCCGACCGTCCCAGCCCGTTGGGGCCGACCTTGATCGCATTCACGCCAGTCACGTCCGAAATGCGGCCGTAAACGCGGATGCGGTCGCGCGTCGGGCCGCCCAGAAGTTTGTACACCGGAACGCCGTAAACCTTGCCTTTGATATCCCACAGCGCCTGGTCGATGCCGCTCAGGATGGCGGTCTTCACCGGGCCGCCCCGATAGAAGGCGCCGCGGTGAATGGCCTGCCAGTGAAACGCGACGCGGCATGGATCCTGGCCGACCAGGTAGCGCCCCACCTCCTCGGCTCCCGCGGCGCACGCCTTGGCGTCGTCCTTGAGCATCTCGCCCCAGCCCACGATTCCGGCGTCGGTGGAGATCTTGACGAACACCCAGGAGTTCTTCAGCACGAAGGTTTCGAGCTTCGTCACCTTGATCGCATCGTTCGGCCCGACAGGCGCGTCCGGCGCGGGCTCGGCGGAAAAAGCGGAATCGAGTCCCAGCAGGGCGCCCGAACCGATCAGTCCCTGAATCGTGGAGCGGCGTTTTACATCTGCCATGATATGGCCTCCGTTTGTTGTGTTGTCCAGAAAGGTGACTATGTCACGGCTGCGCCCGCGGCACAAGGGGTGCGCGCCCTTGCCGGATAACGCCGGCCCGGTTTTAGGCGTCTTCATCCTGCTTCGCGCCGGTTCACCGCGGCCGCCGGCGGAGCCCATTTTCGAAGCGCTCACCAACCCGAACCAACAGATCGTAGAGCGTCTCCCGTGAGTTCCTTCGTCCTCACTCCGATCGGCTACGTGCGCTCGCCCCTGAAGCAGCGTTCCGGCGCTCCCAAGCAGGGCTGGGAGAATGCTCCCGATGCGACGCTCGAAATCGACCCGGCCTGCGTCACGGGCCTCGACGGCCTCGCCGCCGGACAGGAAATCTGGATTTTTACCTGGCTGCACGAATCCGTCCGCGAGACGCTCAAAGTGCACCCGCGCGGCTATGCCGGTAACCCGCTCATGGGTGTATTTGCCACCCGCTCTCCGGACCGGCCGAATCCGATCGGTCTGCACCGGACCGCAATTCTGGGCATCGACGAGGACCATTTGGTTCGCGTGCGCGGTTTGGAGGCCATCGACGGCACTCCGGTGATCGACATAAAGCCCGTCATCGAGCGCCGCGGCGATTTTTGATAAATGCCCGGCCCGATCGAACCTGCGCGTTGAACTGCTGTGACGTTCGCCCGAAAAACCGCCGGCTTCAGCGCCGAGGGCTGCGAAGGGCGGAGCTTGCATCGAGGATCTGCGCCACGCGACCCTGCAATTCGGTCAGGCCGAACGGCTTTTCGATCAGGTCGTCGGCGCCGCGAAAACGGCCGGCATAGCCGGTCATCATCAGCACCTGCAGGCTCGGTTTCCGCTCGCGCAGTACCTCCGCCAGTTCCGGCCCGCTCAGCCCCGGCATCAGGACGTCGGTCAGGAGCAGGTCAACCTCGCCGTCATGCTCCTCGAATAGGGTGATCGCCTGTTCCGGGCGGAATGCCTTGATCACTTGGTACCCCAATATCGCCAGCATCTCGGAAGCGATCGCCACGATCCGTTCATCGTCGTCCACGACCAGGATAGTTAGCCTGGTGCCTTCCGCCATAGTCTCAATCTACGAACTGCGTCGCAGTCCAAGCCATCCCGAAAACACACCAGATTCCGGGCGTCGTGCGTTTTCTGCCGGAATTTGTCCCGATAGATCCTGCCTTTGGGGGATATCGCATTGGTGGGCTGCCGCGCCAAGATGAGTTTAAAGGCAGACCGACTACCCTGTGAGTCGACGAGTTCCGGACCGGCCGGCGTCTCCCTTCTCTCCGCCGACCGGTCCGGTTAAATCACTTCCCACTCCACTCCATCGCGGCAAACTTCAAGTACTGCTCCCAGTCATAATTCGTGATATCGTGCTTGCCGGCGCGGATGTGGTACGCCGTTGTGTGCATGATCGGTTGATGGATATCCGGCATTCGGTCTGTCCTGATCCCTTTCTTTCCCAGCAATTCGTAGACCGGTGAGGCGTTCACTACCGCCAGAAATTCGCCCCGTGGGTCCGCCCACTGGTCCTCCTGCGCGCTCGCTACATATAGAGGACGCGGTGCGATCAGCGCCAGAAGCATGTGGGAATCCACCGGCATCTGGCTTTCCCGGTCGTTGTACTGTTTAAAATTTCCACAGAACCAATGGGGGAAGCTGGTATTCAGGTTTCGCGTGCGTTCCCCGAACTCGCGCCGGCTGATGGCCGCGCCCCCCTCGCCCGAATCGTTAGAAATAACGATCGAAAACCGGGTGTCCTGTGCGCCGGCCCACAGCGCCGTCTTGCCCAGCCGCGAATGGCCGATCACCGCCACCCGCTTGGCATCCACGTCGCGATCGGCCGAAAGATAGTCCATGGCCCGGCTCAGGCCCCAAGCCCAGGCACTGATCGCGCCCCATTCGTCCGGCGCCGGCGCGGTCTGTCCGGCCGCGAAGAAGAGCGGGCGGACGCCATACTTCATGCCGCCATCGAAATCGGGCTCGATGTCGCCATAGTAGATGGCAGCCAGCCCATAGCCCTTTTCCAGGATCGTCTCCACCTGCCACCGGCTTGCCGCCGAGCCGCGCGCCGTTTCAGGCGCACGCCTTTTCACCATCTGCCGGCTGGCGGGGTCGCGGACCCACTCCTCCGCCAAGGGAATACCGGGATCGATGGAAACTCCCTGGTTGCCGGTGAACCCGAGTCCCAGGAACATCGGCACCGGCCCCGTCGCCTTGGCGGGCAGGTACATCAGCATGTCCATCTTGGGGCCGTCGGGTTTCGAGCTGAAGTATATGGTGACCAGCTTGCGCACGGCCTTCCCGCCCAGCGCTTGCCGGTCCACCGACGTTTCTTCCGAGCGGAGCCGCGGCGTTCGCGCCGGAGCGCGGCCGAACACCTGGGTGCGGTAAAGCTCCATAATTTCCGGCCGGCGGCGGTTCAGCCAGGTGTTCGCGTCGTGCACCGGTGTGCCGTTGGCCAGCGTGAGAAGCGGCGGCAGCGAGTATTGCGGCACCTTGCCTTCGTCGTAGTTGGTGGCGGGCGATTGCGCGCCGGCGGCGCACGCAAGCAGGACGGCGGCGCTGGCGAGTTCGATTTTCCATTTCATAAGGCGTTTCCCACCCGATTGTATTGCACCGCCGCGCCGCGCGCATCGCTGAGCTACCATGAGCGTTCGCGAGAAGCCTATGACAACCAGGCGTGAATTCGTAGCTCTTGCCGGCGGTGCCGTCGCGGCGGCGCAAGCCGGCCGCGCGGCCGACGAGCGTCCCTGGCACCGGCGCGTCTACCGCTGGGGCCAGACCAACATCACGGAACGCGATCCGGTCCGCTACGACATCCCCTGGTGGCGCGAGTATTGGAAGCGGACGCGCGTGCAGGGCGTGATTATCAACGCCGGCGGCATCGTGGCGTATTATCCCAGCCGCTTTCCCCTTCAGCACCGCGCCGAGTTTCTGAACGGCCGCGACCTGTACGGCGAACTGGCCAAAGCCGCACACGAAGACGGCCTGGCCGTCGTCGCCCGCATGGATTCGAACCGGGCCGCAGCGGATTTCTTCGAGGCCCATCCGCAGTGGTTCACACGCGACCACGCCAACAATCCCTACCGCGCGGCGGATAAGTACATCACCTGCGTCAACAGCCCGTATTACGACGAATACCTGCCCTCCGTCCTAACCGAAATCATCGAGCGCAGCCACCCGGAAGGCTTCGCCGACAACAGTTGGAGCGGCCTGGGACGGGACAGCATCTGCTATTGCGAAAACTGCGCGCGTAAGTTTCGCGACTCCGCCGGACACGCCCTGCCGGTGCGTCACGATTGGGACGACCCTGTTTACCGCCGCTGGATCGACTGGAACTACGCCCGCCGCCTGGAGGTCTGGGACCTCAACAACCGCGCCACCAAAGCCGCCGGCGGTCCGGATTGCCTCTGGTTCGGCATGAACAGCGGTTCGGTCTCTTCGCAGAGCCGCTCCTTCCGCGATTTTAAAGCCATTCTGGAACGCGCCCCCATGGTCTTCCTGGACCACCAGTCGCGCGGCGCGGCCGGGTTCGAAGAGAATGCCGACACCGGCAGGCTGGTTCACAATGTGCTGGGCTGGGACAAGATCGCGCCCGAGAGCATGGCCATGTACCAGGCCGGAACCAACGCCTACCGCCTCGCCGCCAAGCCCGCCGCCGAGGCGCGTATGTGGATGATCGAAGGCTTCGCCGGCGGCATCCAGCCCTGGTGGCACCATATCGGCGCGTACCACGAGGACCGGCGGGCTTACGAAACCGCGGAGCCGCTGATGAACTGGTGGGCCGCCAACGAACGCTACCTGGTGAACCGCAAGCCGCTGGCGAACGTCGGCCTGGTATGGTCGCAGCGCAACACCGATTTCTACGGGCGCGACCGCGCCGCCGAACTGGTGGACGCTCCGTACCGCGGCTGGGCGGAGGCGCTGATGCGCGCGCGCATTCCCTACCTGCCCGTGCACATCGATCATGTGGAGCGGGACCGCGCCGCGCTCAAGGCGCTCATCCTCCCGAATTTGGCGGCCATGTCGGACGCCCAGGTTGCGGCAGTGCGCCGCTTTGCCGCCGCCGGAGGGTCCATTGTCGCCACCGGCGTCACCAGCCTCTACGGCGAATTCGGCGACCCGCGCCCGGATTTCGCGCTTGGAGACCTGTTCGGCGCGAGTTTCCAGGGCAAGCCTGGCGAGGAACGCGCCGCAGCCCCGCGCACGCAGCATACCTACCTCCGCCTCAGCCCTGAACTGCGCGCGGGCGTCTACGGCCCGAAAGCGGGGGATGAGCCCGAGCCCAGCAGCACCCGCCACGCCGTTCTCGGCGGCTTCGAGAAGACCGACATCCTGCCGTTCGGCGGCTCACTCACCGCCCTGCGGGTAGCCGAGGGCGCGGTGGTGCCCCTCACTTTCGTGCCCGCGTTCCCCATATACCCGCCCGAAACCGCGTGGATGCGCCAGCCGTCCACGAACATCCCCGGCCTGGTGATCCATGGCCGGACCGCCTACCTCCCCGCCGACATCGACCGCCGCTATTCACGCGACCGCCTGCCCGACTATGCCCGCCTGCTGGCCAACCTCGCGCGCTGGGCCGCCGGGGAATTGCCGGTGGAAGTCACCGGGCCGGGGATCTTCGACTGCAACGCCTACACCCAGGAAAGCCGTGTGATCGCCCATCTCGTCAACCTGACCGCCGCCGGCTGGTCCCCCATGGATGAGATGGTCGCGGTGGGGCCTTTGCAACTTCGCGTCAGGCTGGGCAACGGTGTGCGGGCGCGCTCGGCGCGCCTGCTCGTCGCCGGAAGCGCGGTGCCCGTGCGCGTCCGCGACGGCTTCGCGGAAGTGCGCGTGGCCTCCGTCCTCGACCACGAAGTCGTGGTCATCGAATAGTCCGGGGTCAGAACGCCTGGCCGATGCTGAAGAAAATGCGGCCCCGCGATTCGCCGGGTTTGCGATCCAGTTTGAACCCGTAGTCCACGCGAATCAGGAACCACGGTGTCCGCAGCCTCAGTCCCGGTCCCGCCGCCTTGCGAAGATCGGTCAGGCTGAAGTCGGAAACGTGCGGGTACACGGTGCCGATATCCACGAAGCCCGCGCCGTCCAGGTCGATAATCCCCGCAAAACCGGTAGTCGCGCTGGCGATCGGAAAGCGCAGTTCGTTGTTGAGGATGATCATCCCCTGCCCGCCCAGGTTGAGTCCGGTGGACACGGAGGAGCCGACCGAATTCTGCTCGAAGCCCCTTATGGTCGTGCCGCCGCCCGCGAAGAAGCGCTCCGCCACCGGCACTTCCTGTCCGCCGAGGCCGGTGGCGAGTCCCACGCGGATACCGGTGGCATACACCAGGCGCGGACGCAGTATCTTGTTGGTGAACAGCTCCACCCTCGGCTTCTGTAGCGGGACATAACGAAAATACTGCCCCAGGTATTTGATGAAGCGGACCTGCGAGCCCAGCACCGAGGGCGAGTACTGAATCGCGCCGGAAAAGAAACTGCCCGTGGCAGCGTCCAGAACGTCGTCCCGCGTGTCGCGTGAAAGCGTGGAGGTGAGCGAGGCCACCCGCAGAGTCACATCGAAGAATGGGTCGGGTCCGGTGTCGTAGGTGTGGCTCCTTTCAATTCGGTAGCCGTAATTCAGCACTACCCGCTGCCGCAGTTGCGCCTCCTGCTGCAAACTGAAGCCTACACGGTCCACGTTGAAGCCGGAGGTGAGGTCCGTCTCCGGATTGATCTCGCGCCGGATATAAGGGCTGGCGATCGTCCGTAGCGGAAAACGGGAAAGCAGCGGTTGGCTGAAGTAGACGCGCGCCTCGTGCCACTGCGAATCATACCTGCCGCGGAATCCCAGCACGCGCGCGCTGCCGAGCGAAGTGCGGTTCGAAAAATCGACGATGCCGCCCGGACCACGCTCCGTATCGAAGAAGGCGCCGTACTTGATCTCGAACGGCTGCACCTCCTGCACCCGAACCACCAGCCGCACGGGCTGCGTCTTCCCATCCGTCGCCGGCAGTTCTTCGCGCGCGATTTCCACCATGGAGAACGCGCCCGTGTTGTACAGCTTCCGCCGCGAATCCCCGAGCTTTTCGAGATTTACCGGATCCCCCGGCTTAATCGCGAGCTGCGTGCGGATCAGGTTATCGCTGGTGTTACGGTTGCCTTCCACCACCACTTCGCGGGCGATGGCCTGCGCGTTTTCCGTGATGTGGAAGCGCAGATCAAGGCGGGCTTCGGCGGGCGTGCGCTGTAACTCGGCCAGGATCTCGACGTCGTTATAGCCGTGCTCCCAATACGCCTCCCGCAGCCGCAAAAGCGAGTTCTCGCGCAGCACCGGCCGGTATTCGGCGCCCGCCGGCAGCGGCACCACCTTGCGCAGTTCTTCCGTGCCGATCGCCTGATTGCCTTCGAACACCGCCTCGCCTACGTGATACAGCGGACCTTCCTCTACCGGGAAAATCACCTTGCCCGTGCGCGCTTCGGGTTCGAGCTGGTAACGCGGCTTATCCACGGCGGCATCGAGGTACCCCATTTCGCGATAGAACTGTTGCAGTAGATCCGTGACGCGCTGCGGCTTCGTGTAGACCTCGGTGGCGAGCTTCTGGTCTTCCACCACGCTGCGTAGCCGCTTCGGATCCACGCCCCGGGCGCCTTCGAAAACCCATTCCACGTTTTCAAAGCGCGGTCCGCGCTGGATGTCGAACACAACGCGTTTCTCGTCCGGCTGCGGGTTGAGGATTTGGGTCGCAATCTGCGGTGTCAGGTACCGCTCCCGGATCAGCCATTCCTTGATCGCCCCGGAGGCATCCTCCAGCCGCTGGGTATCGAAAACACCGCTCCGCCAGACGCGCCGGACTTCGTTTCGCACATCGCCTGGCAGCGATGCTCCTTCGTAAACCAGGTTCACCTTGGGTCCGGGGTCCACACGAAGCGTCAAAGCCACGTCCTGGCCCGCTTCCTGCCGCCGTAGACGGACGCCGGACTCCAGCAGGTCCGCCTTTTCGTACACTTTGCCGACGCGGTCCATGCCCTTGCGCACCTTGAAGAAGTCGTAGGTGTCCCCCGCCTTCACGTCCAGCTTGTCCTGAATCACCTGGGGGGTAAAGAACTTCTGACCCGTGATCGACACGGCTGAAACGTGCCGCGTTTCCCGTTTGGCTTGGCGCCGCGCTTGCGAAACTCCGCCGAATTGCAAGTCGTGGCGGAAATCGAAGCGCCAGCTTCCGTCCTCCTGGCGCACGCTGCGCGTAACGAACCGCTTGGTCAGGTCGTATTCGGCGATGTAGACTTGGTCGGAGCTGTTCACCAAGTCCATCGAGTAGACCAGGTTGAATTGGGGGGTGATATCCTGCCCGACCGTCAGACGCGCCCCCGGATTGGTTTCGGCGGCGATCAGATTGGGTTCGATTCGCACGCGGCTTAGCCCTGTCGCGCCTTCCAGGCGCCTTCCCAACGACGATCCGACGCGCCCCGTCAGGTACGACAGCACCTGGTTTTGCGCCACCTCGAATTCCTGCCCCCGAATCTGGTCGAGCGTCTTGCCGGTCACCAGCAGCGCCAGAATGTCCGGCTCTGGAAGTTCGGGATCGGCTCTGAGCACGGTTTCCGTCTTGCCCGGCGCTCCCGAAATCTGAAGCGTGATGTCGTACTCCCCCGCCTTGGTGGTGGCGAGAAGGTCCAGGCTCGGTTCGACGCGGCGGTCGTTGGTGAAGGTGATGACGCCGCGCTCCACACTATATTTCCGCTCCTGGAGCGTCAGTTCGGCGCCCTCTTCGATGATGAGCCGTCCGGCCAGCCCGAGTTCGTACGGATTGCCCAGCACGATGATCTGAGTGGTGATCTGCGCCCGCATCAGGTTGTTGTCCACCACGATCGGCTCCTCGGTCACCACGGCGACGTTGAACCGGGTGGTCTCGAGCAACTGATTCCGCTCGGCACCCTCCTCCTCGCCGATCGCCCCGGGCGCGGTCGAAGATGCCAGAATGCCCTTATCGAGGAACAAATCGTCGGTGAAGCCGCCCTGTTTCACCAGCACCGACCCGCGTAGCACGGGATGGTCCTGCACGGTTCTCAATTGCAGATTCACGTCCGACACGGTCTTGAGGCCGGCCGGAAAATCCATGTACAGGTCGGCGATCCGGATCCCAAGATCGGTCTCCGGCGGTTTGCCGGGCACCATCGTGATCGATCCGCTGCCCGTCAGTTTGCCCCCGTTCACTTCGCCTTCCAATTTGGCCAGCGTGGCCGTGGAGCCCTCCAGATCGATGCGGAAATTCAGGTCGTCCGCGCCGATCCGCGGCTGGTCTATCGCCAGCTGCCCGCCGGTAAGCTCCACGGAACCCTGCGCCTTGGGCTCGGCCGCGGTGCCGCTCACCGCCGCATGGATCTTGGTGGGGCCGCGCGCGCGGATGCCCTCGGCGAACAGCGTCGCCACGGAGGCGTCGAGCGACCCGTCCAGGGCCAGCGAGAGCGCGTGCTCGCCCTGGGCATCCACCGTCCCCGTCAGGTTCAGCTCCGTCGTGGGCCCGGTCAGTTGCAGCCGCTGCACCGTGGCGATGCCGTTCTCGAGCCGGATCGTGGATTCGCCGTTCTGCTCCACCTTGAAGGTGTTGTAAGCGAGATTCAATTCGGGAAACGTGAGGGTAGCGCGCACCGCGCCCAATTCCGGTTTCGGCGCTTCGGCTTCAAGGTGCGCCGTGACCGTCCCGCTGGCCCCCTCAGGGACGCCCGGAACCGAGGCCAAATTCAGACCGGTCAGCGCCGCCGTAAATTTTGCCGCTCCCGGCCGGCGGGGGATTTCGACAGGCAGGTCGGCCGGCAGCAGCGCGAACGGCACGGTGCCCGAAGCCCGCAAAGTCGCTGTGCCCCAGTCCGCCGCAAGCGATTCGAGGTCGAGGGCGCCATCGTGAATCCTGCCGTGCAGCGAGGCGGCGGTCAGCCCGGGCGTCAAACCCTCCGAGGTGAACGAACCGTTTTCGAGCGACAAGGTAAGATCCGGATCGAGACGCTCCAGCGTCCCCCGCACCGAACCCTGGATCGACGCCGTCCCTTGAACTACCGGATTGCCTTCGAGTTTCGCCAGTCGCGCCAGGCCCGGGAGATCTAGCTGAGCGCGCAAATCGAGAGCCCCCTCACCAGCCTTGGGTTCGAGTGGCAGCGACCCGCTCAACTCCACCCGCGACCCTTCCGCCATCAGGTTGGCCCGCTCCACCGCCAGCGTACGGTTCCTGTACGCCGCCGACAACGGGCCGTCCGACGTCACCGTCACGCCGTTCCATCGAACATCCAGCTTGGACACCTGCGCCGTGGCGGCGGCATCCCGGTAATCGAAATTCTCGAGCTCGCCGCTGGCCTTGATCGCCCCCGAAACGCTGCCTTCCACCGGCGTGCTCATCTCCACCGGCAGCCGGCTCAGGTCGGTATCTTGCAGCCGCACTTCCGCCGTGAACGGGCTTGGCGTCCGCGTGCCGGCCTCGGCGTTCACGGTGACTCCGAAGCGCGGCAGCGACGCCTGCAAAACCGCCTGCGCCCGCGCCACCTGCGCGCTGATTTCGGCGCTGCCCAGGTCGCGGCCGTCAAACTGCAACCCCTGCCCGTTCAGCTTCAGGTCCGCCGTGGGCTCTTCCATGGTGCCAGAAGCCGTCAGGTCCAGCCCCATCTCGCCCCGCACCGTAGCGCCGTCCGGCAACGTGAAATCGAGCAGTCGCAAGTCGCGCGCCTGGGCCCGCCCCTGAAACTGCTCGCTCGCCAGGTCGTAGCTTCCCGATGCCGTCAAAAGGCCCGCGCCACCCGGCTGCGGTTTCTCCACCCGGAGCCCGGTCAGCTCGGCGCGCCGGTCCTGGTAGCGCGCCTGCGCTTCCAGGATCCCGATCGGTTCGCCGTACGCGCGCAGCCCGCTGCCGTCGATCCGCACCGCCGCCGCCGGATTCTGCACCGTCCCGCTCACGTCCGCCGAGATCGCGAAATCCCCCACCACTGGCACCTCGCCGAGGCCGAGAGCCGCCAGCGTTGCGCCGGCGGTGAGATTCTGGGTGCGCGCGGTAAACTTCACCGGCTGCGCCGCACCGGCCAGGCCGATTTCGCCCGCCCCCTGCAACGACTGGTCGTGCCAGCGGATCAACGCCTCGCTCACAACCACCCGCTGGGGGTTGTACGCGGCGGCGAGGTTTACCGCGATGTCCTGCAAACCCCCGGCATGCAAGTTCGGGATCGCCGCCTTTACCGCCGCCTCGGGAGCGGATACGCCGCCGGAAAGCGCGGCGGTGGCGTGCAGTGCGCCGTCGATCGCCGGCGGCGGCCCTTCGTTCCCCAGGAAAATCTGGACGCCCGCGGCGGTGGAAGCGAGCTCCGGCGCCTCCACGTCAATCTGTCCGCCTAGCGTCTTCCGGTTCACCAGTTGCACCGCGCCGCTCGCCGTGGCCCCCAGCGCGCTCAGTTCGTTGACCCGAACCGTCACGTCCGATCCCCGCGCCGACGCGGTGATGGCGGCTCCCACCGGCAGCACGTCTTTTCCCACGTTCCGCGAAGGCTCCAACCGCAGGTTGGCGTTCCCCGCGGCCTTCTCATATTCGAGGCCCGGCCAGTTCGCCTCCGCCTGCATGTTGACCGTGCTGGCAACCCTTACGGGCAGTTGGAACATCGCGCACAGCCGTTCCAGCGCCACGGCTTGCGCACTCAGTTTGACGCTGCTCCGGCCTGCCTCCGGGGTCAGCATCAGGACCCCGCTGCCCTGAACGCGTCCCCACGGCGCGTTAAGCCGCGCGGATTCGAGTCGCACGCTCGACGAGGCCGCCTCGTACGACGCCTGCGCGTCCAGGTTCAGATGGTCGAAGCGATCCACCGCCAGCCCCTCGCCCTGGAGGAGAGCGGAAACGCGCAACTGCGGAAGCGATCCGGCGGCCGTCAACGTCACGTTCAGGTCGCCGCGCACCGGCTGCGCCACCCCCGCGAACTCGGCAAGCGATGCCGAATCGAGAGTCATCTGCGAGCGCAAGTCGAATGCCGGGCTCGAGAAGCTTTCGATTTTCCCGCTCAGGTTCACGCTGGAAGCGCCCAGATCGATCCGCAGCGCGCGAACGGTCGCGTCGTCTCGCCCCGCCACCACGTCGGCATTCACCCCGCCCACCGGCAGCGTGCGGCCGGAGAATCCCACCGTGCCGCCCCCGGGGATCGTCAGCCGAACTTCGTGCTGCCGCGTAGCCGCGTTTCCTTTTATCGCCACCGAACCCACGGGCAGCGACACGGCCATCTGCTGCCGCCGGTCTTCGTAGTGAACGGAGCCGCCGGTGATTGCGGCCTCCCGCACCAGGTAGTCCACCGGCTGACTGGATGGCGCGCTCTGCGGTGGATGCGGGAGATTGTCGCTGCCGTCCCGGTCCACCACCACCGACACGCGTGGATTCTCGACCGTCGCCGACTCGATGTAGTACGCGCCGCGCAACAACTCCCGCAGGCTGAGCTTCGCGCCCACATGGTCGGCCACGAGCAGCGGCGGAAGCGCCGGCGCCGTCTTCGACCGCACCCGCACATCGCGCAGGTCAACCCTCAAAGACAGCAGATTGTAATCCAGGTTCGACGCAGAGAAAACGATGCCCTGGTTGTCCAGTGCGGACACCACCTGCTGCAGGACATACCGCCGCGCCGGCGGGGTATGCAGGACTCCCACCAGGATGGCGGCCAGAGCCAGCACGCCGCCCAGAACAAACGCCGCAATTCGGATTGCGCGGGAGCGGAGCAAACCGGGGCTCCGCGCTTAATGCCCTGTACTGACCACGGCCCGGACTTTACGAGCCTCGGGCGCATCCGGCGCCAGTTTCAGGAAGAGTTGGAAATGGCTCAGCATCTTGTCCGGCCGCTTCATCCCGTTGTAGGCGAGCCCCGCGTAGTAGTGCGCGTAGGCTTGCTCCGGGTATTTTTCCAGGTAGCTTTCCAGGCTGGCGGCTGCTTCGCTGTTTTTCTGGCGATTGTACTGTAGCAGGCCGGCCACGTAGCCCTTCTCATCGCCGTCCGCATCCTTCATCAGCGATTCGGCTTTGCTGTAGTCCTTCCGCTCGATCGCCAGCCGCGCCATGGCCAGCTTGCTGTCGCCGCCCGGTTTCAGCTCCTCGGCCTTCTTTAGATGCGCTTCCGCGTCGTCCGGCTTGTGCTGTTCCACCAGCGCCAGGCCCAGGTACCGCTGCGCCACGGCGTCGTCGGCATCTTCCTGCACCGCCTTAGAGAGTTCGGATTCGGCGGCCGAAAACTTCCCCTGGTGATAAAGCTCCACGCCGCTATCCGTGCCGGCCCACAGCGCCATGCTGCTCAGCCCGGCGGTCAAAACAACTGCGACCAACCGTCCCATCGTTTCCCCCTTTTTGCGAACGCGGGCAGGCTGCTAGACCACCGCGCGAACTCCCCCGTCCGCACCTTTTCAGAATAGAGGATCGGGCTCACCCGTGTCCCGTGCCTGATACCTTGGATGTTCCGGGTTATGGATCTCGTTCCATTAGATTTGCACCTCACGCCGCATGGCCGCCTGACTGTGTCGCGCGACCCCGATGGCCCGCGGATCGAAGCCGCGCTGGCAGAACGTCTGACGGCCGCCTTCGGCCGTGGATCCGGACACGGCATTCTGCTGCTGGGAGCGAACGAAGCCGCCACCACCTTCGCCCCCGTGTTCGCCTACTGGCGCGATTTTGGCGCAGCCTATGTGGCGGCGCTCTGCATCGAGCAGGGTGGCGGCGGTCCCGCCCGGCCCGCGTCGCGAATACCCCCGCCTCCCGACGACGACCTGGAGCGGATCTCCTTCGCCGCGCCGCCAATGACCGGAGCCGAGTACCTGACCGCCTCCGTCCTCGCATCCCTCTGGCAGGAGACCGGCGACGCCTTTGACGCCGAGCTTGCCGAATCGGGACAGGGAATTCAAGAGTTTCTCCGCGCCCGCAACCCGGCCTGGAACCTGGTCGGTCGAGTCCACTTCAATCTGGCCGAGAACCGCAAAGACCCAAACCTGCCCTTTGCCTTTCTCGCCACCTACACCACCCGCCTTTCGGCGCGCGCCAAAGCGCAGCACCTGCCTCTTGGCGAGGCCCTGCGCGAGTACGCCGGAGCCGCTAACAAAGACCGTCTGCTCTCCCTGCTGGTGCCCGTGCAGCGCGCCGCCGAATCCTGCCCCTGGCTCAAGGCCATGGTAGACGCGGGCGAGATCTTCCATCCCATGCGCTGGAGTCCGGACGAAGCGCTCCAGCTTCTGCGTGACGTTCCCAAGCTCGAATCCTCGGGCGTGGTGGTCCGCATGCCCGCCGCCTGGCGCGGCAACCGTCCTCCCCGCCCTCGCGTGACCGGTGCGGTGGGGGGCGAGGCTCCCTCGGGCATCGGCCATGCAGCCCTGCTCGATTTCAAATTGGATGTCACGCTCGATGGCGAGGCGCTGACCCCCGAGGAAATCGAAGCCTTACTGCGCGGCACCGACGGGTTGGCCCTGGTGCGCGGCCGCTGGGTAGAGGTGAACCGGGAGCAACTCGGCGATCTCATCCAACGATTCCAGGAACTCCAGCGCACCGCGGCCGAGGGCGGCCTGAGCTTTGCCGAAGCCATGCGCCTGCTGGCCGGCGCGGCAGTCAGCGAGGACGACCGGGCCTTGGCCGAGGGCGTCGATTGGGCTCAGGTGACGGCCGGTCCCTGGCTGGCCGAAACGTTGAGAACCCTGCGCACTCCGCAGGGGCTCGCGCAGGCGGATGTCGGCCCGGATCTCCGTGCCGTCCTGCGCCCGTATCAGCAGACCGGTGTGCGCTGGCTCTACCTGCTTTCGACCCTCGGCCTGGGCGCCTGCCTGGCCGACGACATGGGGCTCGGAAAAACCATCCAGGTGCTCGCACTGCTGCTCGTTCTGAAACGCCAGAACCCATCCCTGGAAAAACCCAGCGTGCTCGTCGCACCGGCTTCGCTGCTCGCCAACTGGGCGTCGGAAATCGACCGCTTTGCCCCTGGACTCAAGCCCCTGATCGCCCACCCCTCCGCCATGCCCGCCGCCCAGCTCAAAGCCATCACGCCCGAAAAACTGGCGGGTACCGACCTCGTCATCACCAGCTACGGGTCACTCCTGCGGGTGCCCTGGCTTTCCCAGGTTTCCTGGCGCGTCGCCGTCCTCGATGAGGCGCAGGCGATCAAAAATCCCGGCGCCCAACAGACCCGCGCCGTCAAAACGCTGAAAGCCGGCACCCGCCTGGCTCTCACCGGCACGCCCGTCGAGAACCGTCTCGGCGACCTCTGGTCCATCTTCGATTTCCTCAATCCCGGGCTGCTCGGCACCTCCAAGCAGTTCACTGTCTTTTCCAAGCGCCTCACCCAAACCGGCGCCTGGGCGCCCCTGCGGGAACTCGTCCGGCCCTACATCCTGCGCCGCCTCAAAACCGACCGCAGCGTCATCTCCGACCTCCCGGACAAGACCGAGATGAAGGCCTGGTGCACCCTGACCCGGCGCCAGGTGGCGCTCTACGATCAGGCCGTGAAGGACTTGGCCACCAGACTCACCAGCGCTGCCGGCATCGAGCGCAAAGGACTGGTGCTGGCTTTCCTCATGCGCTTCAAACAGATCTGCAATCATCCTTCTCAATGGTTGGGCGATGGCGGGTGGGCCGAGCCGGAAAGCGGAAAATTCGGGCGCCTCCGGGAAATCGCCGAAGTGGTGGCGTCGCGCCAGGAAAAGATGCTGGTGTTCACGCAGTTCCGCGAGGTCACCGCGCCGCTCGCCGCCTTCCTCGAGTTGGTCTTCGGCCGGCCCGGCCTGGTCCTCCACGGCGAAACCGAAGTGAAGAAGCGGAAGGACCTGGTCCGCCGTTTCCAGGAAGAAGACGATCCCGGCTTCTTCGTCCTCTCCCTCAAAGCCGGTGGCGCCGGCCTGAATCTGACCGCCGCCTCCCATGTCGTCCACTTCGACCGCTGGTGGAACCCGGCGGTCGAGAACCAGGCCACCGACCGCGCGTTCCGCATCGGCCAGACGAAAAACGTGCTCGTGCACAAATTTGTCTGCCGGGGTACGGTGGAGGAGAAGATCGATGCGATGATCGAAGCTAAGCGTGAGCTCTCCCGAAACCTGCTGGAGGGCAGCGCGGATGTGCTATTGACGGAAATGAGCGACGACGAGCTGCTGCGCCTGGTCGCGCTCGACATCCACAAAGCATCCAAGGAGTCCTGAGAATGGACTGGTACAGGGACTGGAGAGAGTACGTGCCGGTTGCGGAGCGCCGGCGCCGCGCCGCGCGCGAACTGGCGGCCCGCACCAAAAACGGCCGGACCGCATCGCCCGTCGTCGTTCAGGGCAGAACCATCGCCACGACCTTCTGGGGAAGATCCTGGTGCGAAAACCTCGAGCGGTATAGCGACTACGCCAACCGCCTGCCCCGCGGACGCACCTACGTGCGCAACGGGTCGGTGATCGATCTTCAGGTCGAGACCGGCGTGATCCATGCCTCCGTTTCCGGCTCCAGCCTGTACCAGGTAGAGCTGAAAATCGCGCCGCTCGGCGATGCGCGCTGGAAATCGATCTGCAAGGATTGTGCCGGCGGCATCGATTCCCTCGTCGAATTGTTGCAAGGGCGCTTATCCAAGGCGGTCATGGAGCGGATCTGCCGCCAGAAACTGGGGCTCTTCCCGTCCCCGGCGGAAATCGAACTCGATTGCAGTTGCCCGGACTGGGCCACCATGTGCAAACACGTGGCCGCCGTGCTGTACGGCATCGGCGCCCGCTTCGACAGCGAACCGGAACTGCTGTTCCGCCTGCGCCACGTGGATCCGAAGGACCTGATCGCCGCCGGCGGCAGCGCCTCGCTGGTGGGAACCGCCCCATCGAAGTCCCGCGTGCTGCGCTCCGCTGACTTGGGCGAGATCTTCGGCCTCGAGCTGGAACCGGCAGCCGCCAAGCGCGCCAAAGCCCCCGCGAAGCGAAAAACTGCGGCGAAACCGCCATCGCGCCGGAAATCCTGACCCCCGGCCGCCTACTATCCAAAGACAACACTGGCGTCAGGTTGAAACCCGAGTTACCATGAGCGTGTCAGAGCCCCATTTGTACGCTTTAGGACCTCTGTGGAAGATCAACTAGTCAGGCAGGCGGCCGAGTTGGCACACCGCCTCGGGGCGACGCAGTTCGGCTCCGAAATCGATTCCGCTACGCTCGACGATCTCGAGTATCTGGCAACGCGCCTTCTGAAAGAAGTGGCCTCCGCTCGCATCCGCCACACCCAGCGAATGGTAGGGGAGTCCAGCGGGATGTGGCGGGCGATGCAGCCCTGCGAACGCAAGTGGTGACCGGGCCGCGCCGATCAGAATAAGTATTTCATTCCGAACTGAATCAGCCGCGGCGCTACCGAAGTCTGTGTGATCACGCCGAAGTTGGCCGTGCCGAGCGCCGTGCCCGGATTGGCGAACTGGGGGTGGTTCAGCGTATTGTAGAACTCCATCCGCAGCGCCAGTTCCCCGTCTTCCCTGAGTCCGCCCACCACCGTCCGCTTCCCGATCGAAAGATCCGTATTCACCTGCGGCGGCCCGGTCAGGATGCTCTGCCCCGCGTTCCCGTAGCCAGTCGAGCTGTCCGAGCCGATGGCCGGCGGCGCGCAGAAGCCTGCCGTGTCGATCCAGCGGCCCAGCCGGCTGGCGATGCTCCCGGTGGTGGCCAGCGTGGCTGCGGTCGCTCCCGGACACAGCGTCACCGTCGACGTGGATGCTCGCCCGTACACTCCGCCCCCCGCCGGGTCGGTGAGCGTCAGCGGCAGCCCGCTCTGCACGATCATGATCCCCGATAGCGACCAACCGTGCAGGAGCTTTCCCTGTAACCCGTGCGTCACCCCGAACTGCGGAATCTCGTAGGCCAGGTTCGCGATCACGCGGTGCGTGCGATCGAAAGTGGCCTTCGACCAGTTCTGGAAGCGGTCGTTCAGGTCGTTGTAAATCGATGTGTTGTTCATCGCCTTCGACAACGTATAAGCCGCCTGAAAGTTGAACCCCGCCGCGCGCTTGCGTAGCGTCGCCTGCATGCTGTGATAGGCCGATTCGCCTACGTACTGGCTGGCCAGCAGCGCATTGGGATTCTCCCCCATGTACGGCACCCGCAGCCGCGCGTTCACCGCCGTATTGGTCGTGATGCAATCGGTGGCCGTGCCCGTGTATCCGCAATTGACCGGGTTCGCGGCGCTTGCCAGCAGCGGCTGATTGATCCCCAGCCCGATGAGCAGCCGGTCGCCATACGACCCGACATAGCCGAGGTCGAACGTCATCGTCTCCGTCAGCTTCGTCTGCGTGCTGAAATTCCATTGCTGCAGCCGCGGCACGCGATAATCCGGCCCGGCGAGGCGGTCCGACAGCCGTGACGTCGGAGTCCGCGGGATGAAGCCGAGCGTCGTATCGGGAAACGGCTTGGACAGCGTGGACTGGCCGTTGATGGCGTCCGTATTGGTGAATCCCTGGGCGAACGGCGGCGCGGTGAACAGGCCCGAATTCCCGGCATTGCCGCTGAATGTCGGGGATTGGTAAAACCAGCCGTAGCCGCCCCGGACCGCCAGCCGGCCTCCGCTGCCCAGTGGCTGCCAGGCGAAAGCGAACCGCGGAGCGAACGTATCGAGCGGCGTGCCGTTGCGATAGAAACTGCTGCCGGTGCCGATCGTGACTCCCGCCGGCGGCGGCCCGAACGGCTTCCCCGTGTAGGGGTTGATCAGGCCCGGATTGTAGTTAGAGGCCACCACGTACCCGGCGAGCGTTCCACTCACCGGCGGAATTGGTTCCAGGTCCAGCAGCGACGGCCAGACGTTGCCGATCGTCCCCTCCGTATCGAAGGAAGGACCGACGTATTCCCACCTCAACCCGAAGTTCAGCGTCAGCCTCGCATTCACCTTGAAATCGTCCATCGCGAAAACGCTGGCGTAGTAGCGCCGGTATTCGTACTGCACCTCGCCGCCGGGCCCCACCCCCTCGCTCGCCGAAGCGCTTTGAATGTTGCTGCGGCCGCCGGGACTCTGATTGCCGGCCGCGCTCAGCCCGAGCAGAAAGTCCTCGAAGGTCTGGAAGCTGATCCGTCCCCGCGCCGCGCCTGTATCGAGCCGCGCGTTGTGCTGCAACTGGCCGAGCCCGCCCATGCGCAGCGTGTGCCGCCCGCGCACCCAGGAGAGATTATCGGCCAGCGACCCCACGCCGATTCGTGTCGAAAAGTCGTTGGCCCCGTTGCCGAAAAACCGGAACGTGCCCATCGGTCCCAGCATGGTCACCTCCGGAGGATGCGGGAACAGCGGATCCACCGCCGTCATGCCGACCGATTCCGCCGTGGGCGTGCCCACCCCGGCCGCCGTCTGCCTCGTCCGCGTATAGGCGATCCGCGCTTCGTTGACCAGGCTCTTGCTGAGTACCGAGCTGAGCTTCAGGCTCATGACGTTGTCGCGCGCGTGCAGCGCCTGCGGTGCGCCCGCGCCCGGAATCACCGGTGTCAGCGTGGCGCCGCCGGGCGCGCCCAGCGACCGGTACTGGTTCAGGTTCGAAAAGAAGCCGCGCCAGGCGAGCGAATGCCGGGAGGACAACACGTAATCGCTGTTCGCCATGTATTGGTCTTCGTCGTACTTGGAAGGGAAGCTGAACGACGAAAACCCCATCCCCTCATTGCTGCCGCCCGCCAGAATCGTCTGCGGCACCGGGATCAGATACGTGCCGTCCGCGTTCTTCGTTTGCAGGATCCGCAAGGCCACCGGATTCACCGGCGCCGTGGTGGCCGTGGACTGGTTGGCGCAATCGAGCTGCCTGCCGCCCGCGAAGGTCAGGAACCGGCTGTCGCCCGGATGGTTTGCGGGGCAAAACGCGGCCGCGATGGCGCCCGCCGACCGGTCGGCACCGAGCGGCGGCAGAATCACGGTAGCCACCGAGGTCGGATCTAGGCCGTTCACCTGCCGCGTCCCCTGGTACGAGCCGAAGAAGAACCACTTCCTCCTGGCGAGCACCGGACCGCCCAGCGTGGCGCCGAACTGGTTCTGTTTCAGGTTAGGCTTCGGCTGGCCCGTCGTGTTGCGGAAAAACGCGTTGGCGTTGAGCACGTCGTTGCGCACGAATTCCCAGGCATCGCCATGGAACTGGTGCTCCCCGCTCTTGGTCACCAGGTTGGTATTCGGCACCTGCGCCCCGTACCCGGCATCGTACTGGGAGGTCTGGATTTTGAATTCCGAGATCGTGTCCGGGTTCGGCACCGTGCTTGTAGCGTACCCGCCGTCGATGGTGTAGCTTCCCGCCGTGGTGCTGCCGTTGACGTTCACCGATTGCGTGCCCCGGCCCAGCGTCCCCGCGTTGTTGACGTCTGCCGCCGACCCCGAGGCCATCGAGAGCACCTGTGTGAAGTTGCGTGTGTTCAGCGGTACGGCCGTGATGGTCTTCTGGTCCACTAGCGTGCCCGAAGAGGAATTTGCCAGCGCCGTGCGGCACTCGCACTCCACTTCCTCCTCCGGGTTGCCCAGTTCCAGAGCCGCATCCAGTGTCGGATCCTCGGAGACGTTGACGTTCATTGAGGCCATTTGCGCCGTCCTGAATCCGGGAGCCCGAAACCGAACGTCGTAAGTTCCGGGGGGCAGCATTGCGAAGCGATATCCGCCGTCCTCCCCCGTAGCCGTGGTCAGCACCTGGTTGGTGGCCGTGTTCGTCAACGTAACCGCCGCACCCGCCACGGCAGAATCCTGGGCGGTAACCGTCCCCGAAAGGGCGCCGGTGGTGGCGGACTGGGCCGTCAGCGTGGACACGCAGCCGGGAACGAGCATCAACAGGAGAATGGCGGTGCGCAGATAGTTCATGGATTTCCGGGTGGGACCGTGCGAATCGTAGCGGCACGGCGGCCGCTTCGAACAAGGGCCGCCGCGGGCCCTGAATCTTCATTGTGCACGGAATGACGCCGGAAGTGGTAATTGCAGGCGGGAAGAAACGGGACCGGCCGCTCCCGGCCCGGTCCCGACCGGTATTAGAAGCTTACTGCACCCTGACTAATGTGTGGTGAACGAACCCACCGCCGAACTGAGCATGCCCGTCGCCGTCCGGGCCACAACCTTCCAATAGTAGGTCGTCCCCGGCTGGAAACCTCTCACGTTGACCGCTGTGCCGTAGACCGTGCCGATCCGACCCGGCGACGGCGACGTGCCGACGTAGATGTCATAGCTCGATGCCCCGGATACCGCGCTCCACTGCATGTAGATCAACAGCGGCAAGCCGGTCGCGCCGTTGGCGGGCGAAATCAGGGTGGGACCGGAACTCCCCTGCGCCGCGGCAACCGTGAACGAGTACGTGGAAGACGTCGCGCTGCTGCTCGCGTTCTTCGCCACCACGCGCCAGTAACACCTCGTTCCCGCCGTCAGGGTGCCGGGCAGGTAGGTGGTCCCGATCACCGTGGCCGCCAGTGGCGGCGACGAGGTCGTGCCGAAGTAAACGTCGTATGACGTAGCGTTCGCGGCCGCGTTCCACATCAACGCCGGGGTCGTTGAAACGTCCGCGGCGCCGTTCGCCGGGGTCGCCGGCACCGGGGCTGAAACCGTCCCGCCCGCCGCCACGGTGAACGAGTACGTGGCGGAAGTGGCGCTGCCCGCCGCGTTCTTCGCCACCACCCTCCAGTAGTATTTGGTCCCCGCCGTCAGGCTCCCGGGTTGATAGCTCGTCCCGGTCACGGTTGCCGCCAGCGGCGGCGAACTCGCCGTGCCCACATAGACGTCGTAAGAGGTGGCGTTCGCAGCCGCGTTCCACACCAGGGCTGGGGTCGTGGAAACCCCGGTAGCGCCATTGGCCGGAGATGACAGCACTGGTGCCGTCACGCCCGCAACGGCGACGTTGAACGAGTAGGTCGGCGACGTCGCGCTGCTGCTCGAATTCTTCGCCGTTACCTTCCAGTAGTATTTGGTGCCCGCCGCCAGGTTCGCCGGCTGAAAACTCGTCCCGCTCACGGTGGCCGCCAGCGGCGGCGACACCGAGGTGCCGAAGTAAACGTCGTACGAAGTGGCGTTGGTCGCTGCGTTCCACACCAGCGTCGTCGAAGCGGAAACGCCCGCGGCCCCGTTGGCGGGCGACACCAGCACCGGCGCCGTCACCATGGTGGACGAACCGCTGCCGCCGTACAGGCTCAGAAAACCGTCGATGTCCGCCTGCTCCAGCGTGCGCTTCTTGGTCTCGCCGTTGCTCGCTGTACCCCACATCGTGACATCGCCGCAGGTGCTCGGCGAGTAGATGTCGAGCAGGCGCATCCAGTGGCCGAACTCGTGCGTCGCAATGTTCTGCACGTCCATCGCTCCCGACGCCCCGCTTGGGGACCACTGCCATTTCGAGTTAAACTCGATCGTCGCCTTGCTGATGCGTCCCGTGGAAACGCTGGACCAGGTCGTCGTCACTGCCAGCGTGTTGCTGTACGACGAACCGTACTTCGCCACCAGGTCCGAATACGATAGTTCGTTGACGGTGGACGAATCCTTCACCAGCCCGAAAGCGGCGCCGGCGTTGCTCCAGGTCGTGGCCGACGCATCGAGCGCCCCTTCCCAGCCCGAGGGTATGCTGGGCCCGATCCGGTAAGTGGCGGACGCCGTGCTCCATTTCGCCCCGTCCGTGCTGTAGCAGCCGTTCTGCACCCCGCTCGTTGCCCGGGAGGCCGCCGCCGCGGCGCGGGCCAGGTAGGACTCCGCCACTCCGCGCCGGTACGTGACGCCCGGAGCCCTGCTCCGTTCCATTTGCTGGAACGCGCCTTCCAGGGCATCGCTTGCCTGCGCCGAAGAGATCGCGATGCTGCCCGCCGCGCGCCCGGTCACCACGAAGTGGCTCCCTTCCCGTCTCAGGAAGAGGATGAACCGCTCGCCCGCTGGAAATTCCGGACCGTCGCTGACCGTCATCGTCGTATCCCCCACGGTCCCGCCGAGGGCCTGCACCACGACCGCCCCGTCTTCCGAGCCTTTCAGGGTCACATCGGGGTAAACCAGAATGTCGGTGTAGATGCGCGAGTCGTCGCCCCAGTGACTGCTCCGCGCGCTGACGGTCCCCAGGACCACCTTGTCGGACGCGGCTGCCATTTCGTCGTAGGTCTGGCTGCGGTTTGCGCCCTGTACCAGGCACGGCGAAATCGCCGCCATCAGAAGGGCCGCGCTGAATCTCGATGAATGATGCATAGGATGCCGGTTACTTGCCTTTTTTGGGATTCGGTCTGACTACTATCGATGTTGACGCGGTGGCGCCGCGCGTGTTGCGAACCGTCACTTGGAGCCGTACCGGGCCCGTACCGGTATCGGGGAAAAGCTCGGAGAGCTTGAACGTGCGCTTGAACTGCCGGTCGATGGTGGCACGGGAGAGTTGTGTGTGGTAATTAGAATCGGCGGCGGGGCAGGTGATGTCCAGAGAGTCCAGTCCTACCGGATCGGAGGCTTCGATGGAGATGGAGGGCGCACCTTGAACGGCGGTCTGGACCACCCGCACTTCCGGTTTCCCGCCCTGGCTCGCAGCCTGCGTGCTCAAGCACAGCAAAACTGTCGCTAACGCAAAGATTCTGCACCCCTTAGCCATCTACGCAGCCTCGCCGTCACGATTGTTCGTCTCCGCACGATCTGGGCGTACTGGTACCTTAACATCCAAATCAGCGAGGCGCAAGAGGCGGATCGTTAAATTGTGTTAAACGTCGGGGTCGTCGGTTTTCAGTAGACCAGCTTCACCGAAAACTGAACTTGTCGCGAGGGACCGGCCGTCCGGTTGATCATCCCGAAGCCCGGTCCGAGCAGGATATTCGCCGGCAACCCCAGGTTTACGACGTTGAAAACATTGAAGCATTCCGCGCGGAACTGCATCATGATCCGCTCCGGGTTGCCAGCCGGCCCGATCGGCGTGTCCTTCGCCAGCGAAACGTCGAACTGGTGAAGCGCCGGCCCCCGGAACGTGTCCCGGCCGAGCGACCCGAAGCGTCCGCGGTTCGGACCCGTGCCCCCCGCCACGCCGAGCGGAATCGAAAAGTAGGACCCGTTATTCGCGCCTGACCCGAAATAGTCCTCCCGAACCGTCCGGCTCGTCGAAAGCTCCGGCGTCCCGGTCTGGTCCGGACGGTCCGCGCCGTTCGATCCCACTCCCGTCTGCTGAATCCCCGAATATACGGTGAACGGTGCGCCGGTCATCAGCGTCCCCAGCCCCATCATTTGCCACCCGCCCGACGCCCGTTTCCCCAGCGCCCGGAGCGCGGTGCGGTCCAGCCGGAGCTCCTGAATCAAGCTGAACGTGAACGCGTGGGTAATGTCGAAAGTCGAAGGCCCCTTTTCGCTGCGAAGGTCGTCCGGATCCTGAGGCGCCGTCTGCAAAATCGTGCCCGACGAGCCCGAAAGAAAACCGCCCAGCACAGAACTGGTGTCGTCGATCGATTTGCTGAACGTGTAGCTCGCCTGCACGCCGATTCCGCCGCGCAGCGAACTTTTGCTCACCGACGTTTGCAGCGAGTGATATGTCGAATGGGACGCGTTGTCCATTATCACGATGGTGGCGAAGCCGGTCGCGGCACGCCCGCCCGAGTCGAAGCCCGTGTACGGTGCGAACTCCGGGTCCGCGCCCGCGTATCCGTTCGGGTTCATCACCCGCGGCAGTTTGATCCCGGCAGTTCCCACGTACGCCGCATTCAGCGTCACGTCAGCCAGGGTCCGTTCGACCGACGCCGTCCAGCTTCCGATATACCCGTTGTGGAACGCCGCTCCCACCGCCTGCGCCGAAATCGGACGCTCCAGCTTGTCCGTGCCGAGCGCCGCCAGGTCGCGCTCGAAACGCAGCAGGTCCATCTCGGTGTTGGAGGCGAGATCCTTTGAATGCCCGCTTGGGTACAACAGTTCTCCTCGCGTCGTGTAGATCTCCGGCAGCGGCACCGCCGTCACGCCGTTGGCGAACGGCACGGGCGAGCCCGGCGCCGCCGTGCTGAACGGCGCCACCACGAACGGGATCCCTCCGGTCACGAAATTCTGCTGCCACAGGTTTACCAGCAGGGTGGTGATCCCTGCGCCCCCCCGGATCACCGTCTGCTCCCCGATTCTCCAATCCGCCGCTACCCGCGGCGCCAGGCCGCCCCACGACTTCGGGTACGGCGGCCGGTTGTTCACCACCATATGCGCGCCGTCGGGCCGGAACTGCACGCCGGAAGTGAGGTGGTCGGCCTCTCCGATGCGCGATTCCACGTCGTATCGCACGCCGTAGTTCAGCGTCAGGCGCGGGCCGATCTTCCAGGAATCCTGCCCGAACGCCCCGTACGCGCTGCGCCGCACCGCCGCTTCGTCCATTCGTTCGCCTTGCGGAAAGAGCGGTGGCGCCGCCGTCACGGTGTACGAAAAGGGCGTGGCCGTCAGCAGCCCCGTCAGGGCATCCGGCAGCCGGTCGCCCGGCGCGATGTCGTGCAGCCCGCTTGCCGAGCGGATCGCCACTGTCGAATACGCCGCCCCGCCTCCAAACGTGTACGTCCCCGTGGGGTTGGTGCCGAAAATCGTTGCGTCGCGGTTGAGTCGCGCCTCGCCTCCCGCTTTCCACGTGTGCTTGCCCCGGACCCAGGTGAAGTTCTGCCGCGCCTGGAACAGGTTGCCGTACGACCCCATCACCGACCCCGACGCCGCGTTGTAGCTCTCATAGAGACCATCGGCGAACGTGATCCCCGGCTGCGTGTGGTTCTGTGCGAGGAAATTCGGCGTCGAGCGCGTATAGCCGGCATGCGATTCCGACGTGAATGTTGCCGAGGGCGTCCTGATGTACGTGATCCCCGCGTTGCGCTGGTGGTCGAAAAACCGCACCGCGAAGCTGGGGTCGATCGCCGTCTGGCTCGGATTTGTCAGAGGCCCTTCCACCTGGTTGAAAAGGAACCGCACCGACAGCGCCGCCTTTTCCGAGGGCTTGTGATCGATGCGGATCGAGAACTGGTCCGAAACCGTGCGCACCTTGGACGATGTAGCGTAAGTCCGCGGCCCATACGGGCCCTGGGCATCGTTCGGCAACGGGTAGCCCGCCAGGATCGGCGCCACCCGCGGATCCAGCGGAACGTGCAGCGTGTCGCCGGGAAACGCCGTGCTGTCCAGGCCCCGCCGCTCGTCCGCCGTAGGCACCGGGATCACCTGCGTCGTGCCCAGCACCTGCCGGAAACCCTGGTACTGCACGAAATAATAGGTCCGGTTGCGGCCGCTATACAGGCCCGGCAGAACCACAGGCCCGCCCCGCGTAACCCCGAATTCGTTGCGCACGAACGGTGGAATCCGTCTCGGCTGCGCCACCGATCGCCGGTCGAAAAAGTTGCGCGCGTCAAAGGCCGCGTTGCGAATGAATTCGAAGAAGCTCCCGTGCTGGTCGTTGCTGCCCGACTTCGTCACGACCTCCGTGAAACCCGCCGCGCCGTGTCCGATCTCTGCCGGCATCACCCCGGCGCTCGATCGGATCTCCTGAATCGCGTCGATATTGTAGTTCGAAAAAGTCGCACCGCCCATTTCCGGGTCAGTCGTATCGATCCCGTCTGTGGCGAATACCGACGTGATGCCGCGCTGCCCGTTCACCGTGAATTGCTGCGTGAAATTGGCCGCGCCATTGGAATCGGTCTGCGTTCCGGCGGCCAGCAACAGCAGTTGACTGAAATCGCGCCGGTTGAGCGGCAGCGCCATCACTTGCCGGCTGGTAAGATCTTCGCCGCCGGTCGATTCCAAAGCGGCGTTGGACTTATCCCCCGCCGCTGTCGGCGTCTTCTCTTTGGGCGGGCTTTGCTGCCCGGATTGCGCACTCGCCGCAAACGAGGCCAGCAATGCGAACGCTGCGGCCGCAACGGCCTTTCGGAGCTGAGACTCTGACACTGACCGTTACCTTATCAACGCGCCTGCAGCTTGGCAATGCGGACCTACGCGAAACGGATCGCGATCACCTCGTCCATCTCCGGCCGCAAGCCGATCGGCATCGTCACCACCGTGCTCCCTCCGGCGCTCTCGATGTCCGCCGGCGCCCCGGTTCGCAGCATCGTCGCCTGCTTCGGTTTCGGCCGGCCCGCGATCGTCACCTTTCTCTGGTAGCCCAGCAGGTGCGCATACCACGTCTCCCCCTTGACCGTGACCGGCTGATCCGCCTGCTCCAGCTTCGAAAGCGGCAGGACGCCCCTGAGCGATTCACCGCTGTGACTTATCCATTCCGCCAGTTCCTCGCACGTGCGATAGAAATCCGGCGTCATCGTCCCGTTCGCGCGCGGGCCGAAGTCCGCCAGGTAGTTTCCGCCCCAGGCCATGTTGCGCACCAGCCGCTCCAGCACGTAGGCCGTGCCGCGGCACGCCGCGCCCGTGTACGCCCACGACCCGCAGACCGCCTCACACTGTTCCCAGGCACCTTCGGGCCGCCTCTCCGGATTCCGGTTCTCGAACTCCGTCGAGAAGTCTCCCAGCGCCGGCCGGTTCGCCCATAGCCGGTAGCGATCGTTGGTCACCAGGCCGGGCTGAAGCGTCCGCACCCAGGCGTCCGTTGCCGGACCGTGAATGTCCACGCCAACCGGCCAGTCGTACCCGTCCCACCACAGAATGTCGATCTTTCCATACCGCGTCAGCAGTTCGCCCACTTGGCCCCTCACGTACCCGTACAGAACCTCGAAATGTTTTTGCAACTCGGCGCGCGTTGCATCCGCATAGCGCGGCGTTCCCAGCGTGCGCTCCGGACGGCGGTAGCGGAAATCGGACTGCCGCAACGGATAACCCAGATACGGCCAGCCCGGCGGATTGAACAGCCAGTTGCAGGGCGAATAGTAGAGTCCCACCTTCAGACCGTGCCGCCGGCATGCCTCCACGTAAGGACGGACCAGGTCGCGTCCGCCCATGTGCTCCTTCGTGCTGAAGCTGCCGTACTCGCTCGGCCAGAGGGCGTAGCCGTCGTGATGCCGTGTGGTCAGCACGGCATAGCGGAATCCCGCCTTCGCCGCCGCCGCCATCCAGAGGTTCGGGTCGTACGAGTCCGGATTGAAAACATCGGCCTGCGCGATGTAGTTCTCCACCGGCCAGGCGCCCTTCTTCCCCCCGACGTCGCCGTAGAAGCCCCATCCCAGCTCCACTTCGCGCACCGCGCAGATGCCCCACGTCACGAACAGCCCGAACCCCGCCTCGCTGAACCACGAGCGCGCACCGTTGCGAATCCCTCCCAGCCGGGCCAACGCCTCCGTGTCCTGCGTCTGTTGCCCGGCCATCGGCATTGCCGCGGCTGCTGCCAGTAACTGTCTGCGATTCATCGGACCGCCTCATCCTAATCAAACCGGACGCGCAGGCGCCCGTCAAGCCCACGGGTGTATACTCACGTCGAAATGAACATCTCCACTCGCAAAGCCTTCGCGCTTCCCCTTCTTCTGGCCGCATTTTCTTTGCAGGCCGCGGTGAAACTCCCGGCCGTGTTTTCCGACCATATGGTGCTCCAGCAGGGAGCGCCCGTTCGCATCTGGGGCTCCGCCTCCCCGGGCGAAGAGGTGCGCGTGGAGTTCCAGGGCCAGTCCGTTCAGGCCAAGGCTGCGGAGACGGGCAAGTGGTCCGTCTACCTGCGCCCCCTCATCGCCGCCGGACCACTCGAAATGAAGATCAACGATACCGTGATCCGCGATGTACTGGTGGGCGAGGTGTGGCTCTCGAGCGGCCAGTCCAACATGGAGTTCAAGCTGCAGCAGGCCGTCAACCATGACGAAGAGATCGCCAAAGCCAACTACCCCATGATCCATCTCTTCCAGGTAAAACGCGCCGTGGCCGATCAGGCCGCTGACGACGTCGTGGGCTCCTGGCAAGTCTGCACCCCCGAAACCGTAAGGACCTTCAGCGCCGTGCAGTACTTCTTCACCCGCCACCTTATTGAAGACCTGCATGTGCCCATGGGAATGATCGAAAGCGATTGGGGCGGCACTCCGGCGCAATCGTGGACCTCGAAGGAAGCCCTCGCCACCGAGCCCGCGCTGAAGTTCATCGGTGACAATTGGGACGCGGTGCTGGCCAAATATCCCGACGCCAAAAAGGACTACGACCAGCGCCTGGCCGCGTGGGAAACGCGTGCCGCCCAGGCCAAAGCCGCCGCCACCCCGGTTCCCCCGCGTCCCGGCGCGCCGCAGGGCCCCGGCCACCAGAACACTCCTGCCGGCTTGTGGAACGGCATGATCGCGCCACTCGTGCCCTACGGCATCCGCGGCGTCATCTGGTATCAGGGCGAGTCGAACGCAGGTTCCGACCTCGATGCGTACAACTATCGCCGCCTGTTCGGCACCATGATTCAGGACTGGCGCAACCGTTGGGCGCAGGGCGATTTTCCGTTCCTGTTCGTGCAACTCGCCAACTACAAGACCAATGGCCGGTGGCCCGTGCTGCGCGAGTCGCAAAGCGAGGTCCTGCGCCTCGCCAATACCGGCATGGCCGTCATCGTGGACATCGGCGAATCGCGCGACATTCACCCCAAGAACAAACAGGACGTCGGCCTCCGCCTGGCGCTCGCCGCGCGGGCCATCGCCTACGGTGAGCCGGTGGAATACTCCGGCCCCGTGTACCGCACCATGGCGCCCGAAGGCGGCGCGGTGCGCGTTTACTTCACCCATGCCGCCCGCATGACCGCCCGCGGCGGCGGCGAACTGAAGGGATTCGAAATCGCCGGCGCCGACGGCCCGTTCGCGCCCGCCGAAGCCAAAGTGGAAGGCTCCACCATCGTGCTCTCGAGCCCCTCCGTGCCCTCGCCCGTGAGCGTGCGCTATGGCTGGGCGGACGATCCGGAATGCAACCTGGTCAACCAGGCCGGATTGCCGGCCAGTCCCTTCCGCAGCGATATCCCGCATTACCAGTAAGTATCCCCCGGCAGAGCCGGGGGCTTTACGATTTGAGCCGCTCAAAGCGGCTGGCGGTCGCTGCGCGGCTCGAAAACCACGCGTGCAGCTGCATCGTCGCATGCCATTACCGCCACCCTGGCAAAGCCGGGGAACTCCTATACTTTCTTAGCCCGCTACCGCGGCCCGCGCCGCAGGTATTCCTCGAGCCGCTTGCGCCGCGCGTCGCCCGGGGGCAGGTAAGCCGGCACAACCACGTTCCGGAAGCGGTGCCCGATACGGTCAAGCAGAGCGATCGCCGGCCAGACCACCAGCATCGCCAGCGCCGCCAGTCCGAACGTAAGCTCCAGCAGGTAAGTCAGCGCTTTCCCGGGATAAGTGCGCGTCGCGCCTTCGATGCGCGCGGCGCGCGGGTCCGATAAAGGATACTCGACGCGCACGATGGCTCCCTTCCTCAAACCGGCCACGCTGTCGCGATCCACCCGGTCGAGTGCGTGAACCGGACTCGCGGCGCCCGCGGGAACCAACTCCAGGTCCACCATCTGGAACGGCTGCCGGATATCCTGCCCGGCGTGTCTCTAGTCGCTCCAGATGTGGTCCGCCGTGTGCACCTGGAGAACTGTCGCGGCGGCCTCTGCCGTACGTCCGCCCGGCACCGGCGCCGGCCGCGGAATCCGCCAGTAAAGCACGCCCGCCGCCAAGAGCATCGACGCCGCCAGCACTGTGCCGAAGCCGCGCCCCGGATGTTTGCGCCACACCGCGAACAGAAGGCGGAACGCGACAAACCCGAATAGCAGCACGCTCGAGCAAACCACCGTCGCGCAGCATGCCGCGGCCAGAATCCAGCCGTTCGTCTTCCGGCGCCATGCCACCCAGGCCAGCAGCACCGTCAAACTGATTCCGGCAATGTCCGCGGTGCTCCGCACCGAATCGCCGTCGCCCGGAATTCGCGACCACCAACTTGAATCCGCCAGCGCCGAACCCATTCCCACCATGTTCAGCGAACGCAGCACGGGCCACGGACTATACACGACGCCCGCCGCCCCGCCCGTCTCCAGGCGGTCGTAAAAGGAGGCCGATACCCGGTGCGTGCCCGTCACCTCGCCCCGCGTGGTGACTCCCGCAATCTCCAGGTAAAGCGAGGGAAGCAGGTACGGTGAAACGCAGGCCGGCACCAGCAGCACGAGCAAAACCCCGAGTACGCGCATCGCCTTCATCGAATCACCGACCGCAGCAGCGTGCTGAGGCCGTTCCACAGGATCTGCACCCCAATGCACACCAGGATGAATGACGAGAGCCGGATGACTACGTTCATCGCCGCGTCGCCCAGGGTCCGCGCGATGCGCTCGGCAAAGCGGTAGCTCAGGTAAATGGAGGCTGCGATCAGCACGCTGCCGAGCAGCATGCCCCCAATCAGGGGCCATCGCCACTCGGTTCCTTCCGGCCGGTTGGCCCCTACCGTGATCGCAACCGAGATCGACCCCGGGCCAACCGTCAGCGGCAGCGTCAGCGGATAAAACGCCTGCCGCTCGAAATCCGATTCCTTGCATTCGCGCTGCGCGCCGCCGTCGCCGTGATCGTCGTTCGGTTCGCGCAGCAGGTACCAACCCGTCGAAATGACTATCAGCCCGCCGCCCACCTGTACCACCGGCAGCGAAATACCGAAGAACGCCAGAATGTAGGTCCCGATAAAAATGGAAACCAGGATCAGCACCAGCCCGTTCACCGCAATCATCCGCGCCAGCGTCGCGCGGCCGTGGCTCGAAAGCCCGCGCGTCAGCGATAGGAAAATCGGCGTATTGCCCAGCGGGTTCACGATCGGAAACAGCGCTCCGAACACCAGCAGCGTGGCCTTCACCAGCCCCGCGAACGCCCCCGCGATCATGGCGCCAGCAGGCGGATGGTGTTGTCCCGCTTGTTCAGGATGAAAACCCGTCCGTCCGTCGCCTCGCCAAAACGAAGATCGGCGCGGCTCGCCGGGCTCTTCCCCTGCGCTTGATTCTTTTCGCGGATCAGTTGCAACAGCGTCTTGGTCGCGCCCTTGTCGTCGAATAGAATTCTGCGGATCGCGTCCTGCCCCCCGTCCGGCAGCTTGTCCGCGTTCACATAAAATATTTCGCCGCTCGGGTTATCGCCGAACAGCAGCAGGTTCGAAATCTGCTTGATCGCGTTCCGCCGGTACACCAAACCCCCGATCGCCGCCGAACTCGGCTGTAGCAGCGGATCGAGCTGTCCGTACTCCACCGTCGGGTAAGTCACCTTCGGATCGCTGCGCGGATCTTCGAGGCTTACTTCCCGGCCCATATACCGGAAACTGCCCTCCCACACGTTCCACCCCAGGTTCGCGCCCGCCGTCACCCGGCTTACTTTCTCCACGGTGTTCTGCCCGATATCCGACATGAACATGTTGCCGTTCTTCGAATCCCAGAAGAGCCGCTGCGTATTGCGGATGCCGTAAGCGTAAATCTCGCCCAACGTTGCATCGTTTCCGTCGCGCGCGAACGGATTGTCCGCCGGGATGCCGTACTTCCCGTTCGCGCTGTTCGTTCCCATCGGATCGATGCGCAGGATTTTGCCGAACGGCGAAGCCAGGTTCTGCGCGTTCTTCAGCGGATCGCCGCCGCTTCCCCCGTCTGCCAGTCCGAAGTACAGCAGGCCGTACCCCGGGCTGCCCTCTTTCTCCAGCGGATTGAACGTCAGGTGCCCGCCGTTGTGGTTCGAAAACGGCTGCTCGAACCGCACGATCTCGCGCGGCGGCCCGCCGTCATATACGGCCGCAGCCGGATTTTTCGCTGTCCATTCGAGCAGCACCGTGTCGTGCGTGTGACTGCCCCCGCCCGGTTTGAAGTCGGCCGGCGGCGACGTGTTGGACGTGTCGGTATAGGTGTAGAACTTGCCGTAACCGCGCGTGCCCGCGCGGCTGAACTGCGGATGAAACGCGAAACTCTGAAAGCCCCGCTCCGAGCCTCCCGACTGCACTTTCACGCCCCACTCCGCGTCGTCGATGTCGATGTACTTCCGTATCGTCTTGCCGTCATAGCTCACGCCGTAAAGCGGCCCGCGCATGTCGTTGACGAAAAGGCGCCGCGTGCCGGGCTCGTCCAGCAGCAGCATCATACGGGCGGGTTGCGATTCGCCCGGTATCTCGGGCAGCGTCGCGAACTCGACGAACCGCACCGTGACCGCGCCCTCGCTGGCCGGAATCGGCTTCGGAAACGGGTCGTTCGTCGCGTGCGGCGATTGGGCGCACGCGCTACAGGCCAGCACGGAGGCGGCCGCAATCAAACGAAACGGAAAGGTAAGCATGTTACGCAGGAAACCATTCTGACACCGCCCGCCGCCGCGCGCCAGATCCTCGCACCCCAAAAACCTTTACTGTGTGCGACGCAGAAGCAGAGCCGCGAGTGGAAGGAGCGGTCCGTTTGGCCCCGCGCCGGGAACGGCGGTAGAGTAGTGAAACCGATGCTTCGAGTTTCCGCCGTACTGGGTATCCTGTTTACGATTGCCGCGGGCGCGCAGACCCGCCCCGCGTGGGATGGCGCATTCTCGGCCGCTCAGGCGCAGAACGGGCGCGCCGCTTACGCCGAAAACTGCGCACGCTGCCATGGCCCGAACCTCGCCGGCGTCGAAAGTTCCCCCGCGCTCGCGGGCGCGCCCTTCCTCGCGCGCTGGACCCGCCGCAGCGCCGCCGACCTGCTCGACTTCACCCGCCGCACCATGCCCACCGATAATCCCGGCGGCCTCTCCGCGCGCCAGTATGCCGATATCGTCTCCTACATTCTTTCGGCGAACGGCTTTCGTCCCGGCGCCGGCGAGCTCGGTGGAACGCCCGCCGCGCCCGCCGCCCCCGTCCGCACCGCCGAGTGGCGCTATTACGGCGGCGACGCCGGCAGTACCAAGTATTCCCCGCTCGATCAAATCAACGCCTCCAACGTCGCCAAGCTGCACATCGCGTGGTCGTGGAAGGCGCAGAATTTCGGACGCCAGCCCGAGTTCAACTGGGAAGTCACGCCTCTCATGGTCGGCGGCCGCCTCTTCCTCACCGCCGGCACCCGCCGCGATGCGGTCGCCCTCGACGCCGTTACCGGCGAGACCCTGTGGATGTACCGCATCGACGAGGGTGCCCGCGCCTCCACCGTCGCCCGCCGCAACAACCGCGGCCTCGCCTACTGGAGCGACGGCAGCGACGAGCGCATCCTTCTCATTACGCCCGGCTACCAGCTCGTGGCCCTCGACGCGCGCACCGGCCGCCCCGTTCCCGGCTTCGGCAAAGACGGTCTTGTCGATCTGTGGGAAGGCCTCGACCGCGCCGTGGTCAAGCCCGGCGAGATCGGCGACTCCTCCCCCGCCATCGTCGTCCGCGACGTGGTCGTCGTCGGAGCAGCCCTCCAGGCCGGCATCGCGCCGCGCACGAAAAACAACGTGCCCGGCTACATCCGCGGCTACGACGTCCGCACGGGCAAGCGCCTCTGGACGTTTCACACCATCGCCCAGCCGGGCGAATTCGGCAATGACACCTGGGAAGACGGATCCTGGGAATACACCGGCAACACCGGAGCCTGGGGACCGCTCAGCGCCGACGAGCAACTCGGCTACGTCTACGTCCCCACCGAAACCCCCACCGGCGATTTCTACGGCGGCTATCGCCACGGCAACAACTTGTTCGGCGAGAGCCTCGTTTGCCTCGATGCGCGCACCGGCAAACGCGTCTGGCATTTCCAGATCGTGCACCACGGCGTCTGGGACTGGGACCTGCCCACCTCCCCTACGCTTCTCGATATCACCGTCAACGGCCGCCCCGTCAAGGCCGTCGCCCAGATCACCAAGCAGGCATTCGTCTACGTCTTCGACCGCGTCACCGGCAAGCCCGTCTGGCCCATCGAAGAGCGCCCCGTGCCGCAGTCCGACGTGCCCGGCGAACGCACCTCGCCCACCCAGCCCTTCCCCACCAAACCTCCGCCCTTCGACAAGCAGGGCTTCACCGTGGACGACCTCATCGATTTCACGCCCGAACTCAAAGCCGAAGCGCTGAAGATCGCGGCCCAATATCGCCTCGGCCAGATCTTTACTCCGCCCTCCGTCGCCGGAGCCGGAGGCAAAAAGGCCACCATCATTCTGCCCTCGCCCACCGGCGGCGCCAACTGGCAGGGCGGCGCGGCCGACCCCGAGACCGGCATGCTCTACGTTTCCTCCGTCACCTTCGCCGCGCCCGTCTCCCTGGTGCGCGATCCCCGCCGCCCCGACATGTTGTATCAGGGCCAGTACAGCACCGCCCACTACGGTCCCCAGGGCCTGCCCCTCGCCAAACCGCCATGGGGCCGCATCACCGCCATCGACCTCAACACCGGCGAACAGGTCTGGATGACTCCCCACGGCAGCACGCCCGACTTCGTGAAACAGCACCCCGCGCTCAAGGGCGTTGACCTCGGCCAGACCGGCAATCCCGAACACGCGCCCATGCTGGTCACGCGCTCCCTCCTGTTCACCGCCGATGGCGGCGGCATGTACGCCATGCCCAAAGGCGCCGGCGGCCCCATGTTCCGCGCCCTCGATAAGCGCACCGGCAAAGTCCTGCACGAAATGCAGCTACCCGCCAACGTCACCGGAATCCCGATGACCTACATGATCGACGGCGTGCAGTATCTGGTCATGGCAATCGGCGCCCCCGGCGTGCCGGCCGAACTGATCGCCATGACCGTGCAATAACGGGTGGCCTGTCAGATCGCCGCGCCGCCGGAGACGAAGATCGTCTCGCCCGTGATCCACCGGGCATCCTCGGAAGCAAGGAACGAAACCGGCAGCGCGATGTCTTCCGGATTGCCGGCTCGCCCGAGAGGCGTGTTCGCCACGGCCGTCTTTTCAAAATCGCTCCCCACCAGGCCCGACGACGCCGCGCCTTCCGTCACCACCAGCCCCGGATTCACCGCGTTCACCCGGATCCTGCGCCGGCCCAGTTCCTTCGCCAGTGACTTGGTGATCGAATCCACCGCGCCCTTCGTCGAAGCGTAGACCGATGCCGCCGCCGGAGCCATTGTGCTCACCACCGAACTGATGTTCACCACGCTGCCGCCTTCCGCCGGAAACAGCGGAAGGGCCGCCTTGGTGGCCAGCAGCACGCCCAGCACGTTCGTATCGTACTGCCGCTTGTATTCCTCCAGCGTGACCTGCTCGAGCGGCGAGAAGGCGTACACGCCCGCGTTGTTCACCAGGATATCCACTCTCCCGAACGCCTTCACGGTCGCCGCAAACAGCGCCTCGATCTCCTCCGGCTTGGCCACACTGCCGCCCAGTGCGATCGCTCTTCCGCCGGCCTTTTCGATCTCCGCCACCACTTTTTCGGCGCCCTCTCGACTGGTTGAATAGTTCACCACCACGCGCGCTCCCTCGGCGGCCAGTTGCCGCGCCACCGCCGCGCCAATCCCTTTCGACGCTCCTGTAACCACCGCCACTTTGTCCTTCAACTTGTTCATCCGATTTCCCTCTTTCCGGCGAAGCGTCTTTCGCTCCGTCATTTCGATGCCTATCGAAATGATGGCTGGGTCGTGCGGGAAGATGCAGGAGAATTTCGGTGCGTTTCGCTCAAATCGCAGAAAGGCGCTTCAAATAGGCGTTCCAAACATCCCTTCGCATGCGGATGTGGGCGAATTTGCCGCATCGCTCCACTTCCACCAGTCCTGCATTCTCGAGTTCCTTCAGGTGGTGGGACACGGTGGCCGGAGCAAGGCCGGTCCAGTCGCGCACGCTGGTGCACGTCGGCGCTTCCTTGGACTGGCCGATCCGCATCAGCATCTCGAACCGCTTCGGATCCGCCACCGCCCTGGCAATTGCCAGGACCTGTTGTTCGTCGAGGTGCAGCTTCGGGGCAGCCATCCTGATTCGATGATATCGCCCGCCTGCCCCTCGCTTAGCGCGCGGCCGGCGCCGGCGGAGGTCCCGGCGGCCGCGGCGCCGGAGGCCGTTCGTCCCGCCCGTCGCTCCCGATGAAGGCGCGAAGCTGGTTGTACGCGCGATGCGGATTGTTCAGGCTGCGCGCGGACCGGATCCAGCTCTCCTCGTACCAGCGGTCGAACGGCGGGTATTCGCCCCGCGCGAATTCCGTCTCCAGCTTCTTCCAGCGAATCGCGCGCCGCCAGCACCGGCGGCCACATCCGCGCCGCGTCCGGCGCCCGCAGCGCCGCTGCCAAATCCAGCGCCGCGTGCGTCTGCCGCTGCGCGATCCGCAGCCCCAGGCCCGCGTCGATCGAAAGGAAGCGCCTCTCCGCCAGCGGCAGCCCGGCCTCCGCGCGTTCCTCCTCCGCGAGCGCCGCGTCCAGCAGCTTCGCGCGCGATTGCAATTGCGCCACCGTATTCGCGTCGAACGGCTCCGGGTCTTTCCCCGCCGCTTTTTCGTAGAGCCGGTCGATCAGCGTCTGAATCGAGTCCATCGCCGTCCACAGCGTATTCGGCTTGTCGAGCAGCGCGAAGTACTGCTTATACACGGCCTCCGCGGCCTTGGCCGTCGCCGGCCCGCCGAAATATTCGCGCGACCACCAGCCCGTGTAGCGCCCAGCCGCGTCCGGTGAAGAAAAAACCGCCGGAGCGTTCCAGCAGATGTCCGCGATCATCCGCGCGCCCATCACGTAGTCCCGCACCTCCGAAACGTTCACCAGCATGTATTCGGTGGCGCCCGCCTTCACGATCTTCTGAAACTCTTCCGCCACCACTGCCGGAGTTTCCGTATGCGTCGTCTGCTTGCTCAGGTTCCCGCCCAGGTAAGCCAGGTGGTAGTACACCCCGTGCTTCCATTTGCCCAGTGACGACGGCAGGCCGCGCATGTGGCCGTCGTTGTCGTCCGGCCAGACGATGATCACGTCCTCGGGCAAATCGAACGCCGCCGGATCGCGCTGGTATTGCGGCAGCATCTCCGAGTACATCGTGAAGTGAAACAGCGGGTCCTTCACCTCGCTCCGCACCATCTTCACCTCCTCCCCGATCACGTCGCGGAAAGTCGCGGCCTTCTGATCGTCCGTCGTTCCCGGCGGGAACGTGAACGCCCGGTCCGACGTCCCGCGCATCCCCACCGGCCAGATCACGTCGATGTCCTTGTTCTCGGTCACGCCTCCCTTCCAGAACGCCAGCATGCCCTCGCGGTTGGTGAACCAGTTGTAATCCGGCTTCACCCCGCGCTCGGCGGCCAGATTAAACGTGGTCAGCCCGAACGGATTCGAAACCAGGATGTCGTAGTGGTGCGATGTGTAATAGAGCCCCCAGTCGCTCGCCAGTTTCTGCACCTCGAACCGCCGGTGCACGCGCGTGTACGGCGCCACCATGTTCATGCGCAGCCGCAGCGCCGTTTCGAAAAATCGCTTGTACCACTCGAGCGGCACGTCGCCCGTTTGCAGCGGATAGCCGTTGGCGTCGAAAGGACGCGGCAGCAGGTCTTCATCGTCGTGAAAGAAGCCGCGGTAGCGGAACGTGGGCGGCGCCTGCGAAAAATTGGTGCTCTTTAAAACAAGCGGGTCGCGGTGCACCGGCTCGTAACCGGACCAGATGTAGATCGGGTCGATCCCCAGCCGTTCCGAAAGCGTGTAAGCGGCAAACGCCGTGCCGCGCGGATTCGAACCCACCAGCCACACGTTCCGCCCTTCCGTCGCCACGCGGTAGCTCTCCCATTGACCCTGTAGCGCCGCCGCGTTGACCGCCGCCGGAATCTGTCCGTGTCCCGCCGTGACCAGGTGGATGTTGACCCTGCCGCCCGCCGCCGCATTCGCTACCTCCGGCTTGTACCCGCTGATCTTCTCGATATCGCCCGCAAGGAAGTTGGCGGCCTGGTGCACCGCCGCGTTCTCATCGTCCGCTACCACGATCCGGCAAACGCCGTCTTTTGCCGCAAGCGTGATGTCCCCTGGGGCCGCTTGTCCGGTCTGCACCCAGGCTCCACGAAGCGTACCGGTCCAGGGAGCGTCTTGCGCAAAAGCGGTACACGCCAGCGCGAGGCAGGGAATCAGGCGAAGCGCGGTCAGTCTCATTCCAGTCCTCCAGGTTCAATAATTCGACTCGACAACAAAAAATCGAGTCCATTGTACTCCGAAAACCGAAAGCGGGCTAAAGGCTGTCGCACGCCCCTTGACAAGATGCTTCTTTTGCAGCATACTGCTGTTTTAGCAGCATATGGCCAGGGAAAAACATCGCACTCTCAGCCGCCGCGAACGCCAGATCATGGACATCCTTTACCAGCGCGGCCGCGCCAGCGCCTCCCAGATTCACGAGGATCTCCCCGAGGCGCCCACCTACTCCGCCGTCCGCGCCAAGCTCCGCGTCCTCGAAGAGAAGGGCCACATCCGCCACGAAGAGGAAGCCCTTCGCTACGTGTACATGCCCGTGGTCGGCCGCGACACCGCCCGCCGCTCCGCCCTGCGCCACATGGTTTCCACGTTTTTCGAGGGATCCGTCGAAAACGCCGTCGCCGCACTGCTCGACCTTTCCTCGTCCAAACTTTCCAAAACCGACCTGGACCGCATCTCGCGGATGATCGCCGAGGCCAAAACAGGAGCCCAATCATGACGTCTCTCGAATTCGTCTGGAAAGCCACCGCCATCCTGGCGGCCGCGTTTGCCGCCGGCGCCCTCATGCGCCGCTCTCCCGCCGCCCTCCGGCATTTCCTCTGGACCGCCGCCTTCGCCGCCCTCCTCGTCCTGCCTGCCGCGATGCTCCTGGGCCCGAAATGGAGCGCTCCCGTGGCCCTGGCGGTGCAGGCAGTCGAACTGGGTCCGTCCGCGCTCTCGACACCCGCGCCCTCCGTGCCCGCGACTTCCCAACCGCGTCCGCCGTTTTCCCTCGCCGCCATCTGGTGGACCGGGTTCCTTCTGGCCGCCGCGCGCTTCCTCGCCGGCGCCACCCGTACTTCCTGGATCGCCGCCCGCGCCCGCCCAACGGGAATCGAGGACGGAGTGCCGCTGCTCGAAACACCGCTCGCCCCCGTGCCCATGACCTGGGGAATCTTCCGCCCCGTCATCCTTCTTCCCGCCGGCGCCTCCGCCTGGCCCGCCGACCGCCTGCGCGTCGTGCTGCTCCACGAACTGACGCACGTCCGCCGCCGCGACCTGCTCGCCCAATCCATCGCGCAGGCCGCCTGCTGCCTCTACTGGTTCCATCCCCTCGCCTGGCTCGCGCTCCGCGAACTTCGCAAGGAACGGGAGCGGGCCTGCGACGACAGCGTCCTCGCCACCGGCGTCGCGCCCCACGAGTACGCCGGCCACGTCATGGACCTCGTTCGCACTCTCGCCGCCCGTCGCGGCCCGCTCTCCGGCGCGCCCGCCATGGCCGAAACCTCCGGTCTCGAAGCGCGCATCCGTGCCATGCTCGATACCCGTCGCAATCGCCGGCCCCTCCCCCCGCGCGCGGCGCTCGCCGTCGCCGCTGCCGCACTCGCAGCCCTGCTGCCCCTCGCGTCGGTCACGGCGCTGGCCCAGGCCGCCACCGGCACGCTCGCCGGAACCGTCAACGATCCCAGCGGCGCCCGCATCCCTGACGCCACCGTCAACGCCATCAATCTCGAGGGCGGCAACCGCGAGACCACGAAGGCCGACCTCGCCGGTGAATTCCGGTTTTCCGCCATTCCCGCCGGCCGCTACACGCTCGAATTCGCAGCCCGCGGTTTCAAACTCGGCAAGTTGGAAACTACTCTGGTGGCCGGCGCCGTCGCCCGTCTCGATGCCTTCCTCGAAATTGGTGGTATTTCCGAACGGCTCGTCGTCAAGGGCGGCTCGAAGCCCACGACGCCACCCGCCCCTGCGAACGCTGTCCCGCAGCGCATTCGCGTCGGTGGTAACGTAAGTCCCGCACGACTTGTCCGGCAGCCACGGCCTTTCTACGCGCCTGACCTCCAGCAGGCCGGAATCGAAGGCACCGTGAGGCTGATGGGCGTGGTCCTGAAGGACGGCTCGCTCGGCTCTGTCCGCGTAGTGAACACCGTGGACTCGCGCCTCGCTCAAGCCGCGCTCGACGCCGTCCGCCAGTGGCGCTACCAGCCCTCACGCCTCAACGGCGAGCCGGTTGAAACCGTGACCACCATCGACCTGCAATTCCAACTCGGCCAGTAGCACAAACAGTGCCGGGGCTGGACCCCCGCGGACGGGCGACACGCTCAAGCTAAGAGCGTTCGGACTGTCGCTGCGAGATCTTCCGGACGGACGGGCTTCGGGAGGGTAGCATCAGCTCCGAGCATGGAGGCGCATCTGAGCATGTTGTCAAGCATTGGGTCCTTGAATGCACCCGATACTGCCAGAATTTTGAGGTCCGGCCGGTCCTTGCGCAAAGAGCAAATTGTTTCGATCCCCTCGCGCTCCGGCATGACCAGGTCGATGATGATGAGTCGGAAATCCTCCGGCTGGTCCGTCATCAAGGAAATTGCCTGGCGTCCGTCGGCCACCGCGGTGGCCGCGTATCCCTGAGCCTCGAGGACCTTGCAGAAGAGACGCCGAACAGCCTCGTCATCATCTGCCACCAGGATGCGGGGAAGCGCGGCGGGGCCACCCAGGACGGCGCGGACCCTTTGCGCCAGCCGTTCCGGAGTGAATGGCTTCGAAATGCAAGGCCCCATCTCGCAAACGCCGCGCTCGGCAATCGCATCGCCCGGATAGCCGGACATATAGAGCACGTGCATCTCCGGGCGGAAGGGAGAGAGCCGGCGCACCAGGTCGTACCCGTTCATGCGCGGCATAACCACATCCGTCAACATGAGGTGGATGGGGCCGGGATGTTGTTCGGCGATGAGAACGGCATCGCCGGCACTGGCGGCGTCCAGAACGCGATACCCATACATCCGCAGAACACCGGCCGCGAAGAGCCTGACTTCTTCATGATCCTCGACCAGGAGCACGGTCTCGCTGCCGCCGGGCACGGCGGACGGGGACACGGCCGGCTCCGCGCAAACGGTCTGTTCCGTGCGTGGGAAGCCAATTCGGAATGACGTGCCGGATCCCGGTTCGCTGTGGAGCGAAATCCATCCCCGCAACTGACGGACGATGCCGTAGACCGTGGAGAGGCCCAGCCCCGTCCCTTGGCCAACGGGTTTCGTCGTGAAAAACGGGTCGAACGCCTGCGCCCGCACATCGTCGCTCATGCCGCTGCCCGTGTCTGACACTGTCAGGATTGCGTAAGGACCCGGGCCGGCCTCGGGAAAAATCGCGCCGCCGGCTTCGAGCGAATCCGCCGCGGAGATTTCGATGGTGAGGCGGCCTCCGGAGGGCATCGCGTCGCGAGAGTTGACCGCGAGATTCATCAGGACCTGTTGGATCTGGGTGGGGTCCGCCATCACCGCGCCGAGTCCCGGGGCGCAGGATATCGAGAGTTCGACGTCTTCGCCCACCAACCGCCGGAGCAGGCTCGCTTGATCTGCAACGATCTGGTTGAGGTCGACGGGGCGCACATCTGCCGGCTGGCTGCGGCTGAATGTGAGCAACTGGCGAGTGAGGCTGGTAGCCCGTTCTCCGGCCTTGCGTATCTCTTGCACCGAAGCGGCCAAGGGGTCGCGTTGGCCAACGTCGGCGAGTAGCAAATCGGCATAGCCGTTGATCACGGTTAGCAGATTGTTGAAATCGTGAGCGACGCCGCCCGCGAGCCGTCCGACGCTCTCCAGTTTCTGCGCCTGCCGGTACTGCTGCTCCAGCAGGAGCGTATCGGTGATGTCCTCGCCGATACTTGCACAACCCGTAATCCGGCCGCCGGGTTCGCGAAGAACCGTGTTGTTCCAACGGATCGTCCGCCTCTGCCCGGAACGCGTCTTTATGGCGTTCTGGTGGTGGGCGGGAAATTCTTCATCCCTGATACCGGCGCTAAAGAGGTCGAACATTGGTCCCCGCTCTTCGGCCGGGATAAAAAGGTCGAACCAGTTCGCTCCCCGAACATTTGCTTCGTCCCAGCCAGTAAGCTGAAGGAGGTAGGTGTTACAGAACGTGATGCGTCCCTCACCCTCGAGCATCATCGCGATCAGGTGAACGTTTTCGAGTAGTTCGCGAAAACGGCCCTCCCAATTTGGTGGAAACGCTTGCGGGTACGCGTTCTCATTCTTCGCTTCGAGCATGTTCGTCGTTCAGAGGCTCAACGGCTTGAAGGGGTAGGTTTTACTACGACAGAGTGGGAGGAGCCAAACTCGATTCTAGCAGGCATACTTTGCGCAAGTCGATGGCCCGCTTCCGCTGCCTGCCCAAGGCACTTTCACTGGCGCAACGAATCGCTTACCCTGCTTATTTCGCGGACCCTCCGGAACCACTGTCCTGAATTGCTCCTGCTGGTCCCGACCCGGGATTCCGGGCGCTATTCCGCGGCTGCGCCTTCGTTTATTTTCTTATCAGCGACGGTGCAGCCAGAGGAGCCTGCGTCGCGATCGCGCGGCCCAACTGGGAAGCACTTACCGGCACTGGGTTACTGATGAGATCGGGGATATTGTAGGTCAACGTGCACGATTCGTAGAACGACGGATCTTCCTGCGGCAGCACAAACGGCTTGTGAGCCCGGCCGTTCCGGTCAAAATAACTGAAATAGATCCGCGCCAGGACACCCCCCTCACGCTTACTGGCCAAAACGATCCATCTCCCATTGCTGGACCAGGAGTGCCACGAATCGCTCGACCTGCTGTTCACGGCAGTCAAAGGCTTGGGCTGGCCGCTCTCGAGATCGATGACGTACAGATCGGACGTCGATTGAAAGATCGGGAAATTGCCGTGGTCCGAAAGCGTAAACAGCAGCCGGCGGCCGTCCGGCGATTCCTTCGGCTGAGCCGCGCTCATCCCGCTATCGGCAGCGGACAATACGGTTTCTCTTTTGCCCCATGTACCGGTGGCCGCGTCGTAAGAGATCCGCATCAGGTCGTACTTCACTTCACTCAGCCGCGTCATCGGCAATCGCGGCGCACTGCAAAAGTACAGATATCGGCCGTCCGCGGACCAGGAGGGCCAGCTTTCACGGCGGTCCGGATCGGCAATGTCGTGCGTGGTCGACACCTCGTTGGCATCGGTGTCATACACAGCCAGGTCCGAGTTTTCATCCCACACGTCGCGGTGCTCGCCGATGGTATGTTCCAGCGGCATCACCTCGTTCACCGAGTAGGCGATGTGCCTTCCGTCCGGATGCCAGGTCTGGTAAGCCGCAGGGAATTTGCTGAAGCCGGACGCGGACGTGTCGACTGTCTGCGGCACTCCGTCCTTGATCACGACCATGGGCTTCCCGAAGCGGGGGCTGCGAATCTGTAGGCTCATGCGGTCCGGCCGGTTGCCGCGGAAGCTATGGCAGTTCACACACCCGTCCCGCTCCACGCTGAAGTTCTGGTTCTCGATCACCGGCCGTTCTGAAAATCCTTCCAGGTCCCGTTGATAAATTCCTATATTCACCCAGAAGTGGTCCATGGGCGGAATGAGCCGGTAAACGACGTAGCGGTCCACGTCTTCCTCCGCGATGTCGATCCGCACGGCATCGAACCTGCGGTAGGCGCCCTGCTTATCCTGAACTGCGATCGTCACGCGGATGGCGGCGCCGCGATTCTGCGCGATCAACTGCTTCCAGGCGCGCGCCGGGAATACGATCCTGCCGTCGCGGCTCGAGACTTCGACAGAACCGCCTTTTTCGCCTGCAACTCGGGCAAGAAATCTCACACCGGATTCCTTGATCTCAAAATTGAGCGGCGCAATGTTAGGCGCTATGACCGTCTCACTATAGTCCGGGTACAGAACCGGACGGCGTGAAACGGCCTGCGCTTTCTCCGGCCAGTGCGCCCGGCACGCCGGCAGCATAACTAGAACCAGCAGGACGAGTGTTGAAAGAAAGCGGCAAGGAGTCAAAGACCGTGACCTCATTGTGGGCGTCCCGTCTCCGGTAATCCATCGGCACTGGCCTCAAAAGGCGGACCGGCTGCCGTGCGGCCGAAAATATGGAAAAACCAGTACGTCCCGCCAAAAGCGGGTGCCAGGGCTTTCCAGGCATTTTCAGCAGGACCGTTCTCGACCTGTTTCCAAATCTCCACGAAACTCTGAAGGCGGGACTTGGTCCGGCTGTCGATGCCCGCCGGGAGCGACCCGTCCGCTTCCCTGAAGCCAACCAGGGCCTCCTGCACGTGCGTCGGCAAATCGCCGTAGAAATCCTTCAGCCGGGGAACCAGGCTCGCGAAGCCTTGGATGTCGGAGGTGAGCAGGTAATGCGCAAGCAGGTACTCGAACGCCATCTTGTTTGACGGGTTGGCTTCGAGACACTGCTGCAGGATCTGCTCCGTACTCCAGATTCCGACATGATCCTCACGCAGCATCAGCGGCCGGATGCGTGCAACGAGCGGATCGGCCCGCATGCCGGGATCCCGGTCGAGCGCCGCCAGGTATCGCTGCGCACGCGCCGCCTGAAACGGAACCGTTTCGAACGCCCGCAGAAACGTCCTCGCCGCCTCCGGGTTGCCGTTCAGAATGTAGACCAACGCCATGCGTTCGAGCACGCGCGGCGTTTCCCCTTCGACGGCCAGAGCCTCGTGCGCCCACCGCTGCGATTCATTGACCCTGCCGAGTTCCAGGTAAAGGTCGCTGCGCCAATCCGCGATGGCCGGAACTGTATCCCACATCGTGTCTCGAAGCAGCAGCGCATCGGACGAGGCCACCTGCGGATAGTGGAACATCTCCGAGGGGAGGCGCCCCGTGCGGGCCAGTGCGTTGAACGTCAGAAACCTTTCCGGATCGCTGTCGCCCGGCGACTGCGCGAGCGAGGCCAGTGCCTCATCCGGCCTTCCGTCGTCAAGAAGGTACTCCGCGTAGAGCCATCCCGATTTGTCGGAATGAAGCGCTACCAATCGCGAAGCCAACAAAGCAATCGCGGCGAATCCGGCTGCTTGCGCTGCGCGCCGGAGACGCGGTCTGAAACGATCGCGGATGCGGAACTTGCCGATGAGGAAGACAACGACCGCTCCGACGGGAACAAACAGATACATGACCGCCATGAGGGCGTTCGTCATTGCATCGAACTGCAGTATCCTCATCCAGCGGAAGTATCGACCGGCAATGTCCGGTTCGTAGTAGAGATAGCTCATGCCGTAAGGCACCGCCGTGCCGAAGGCGATCCATGCCACGCCCCATACCGCGCGTTTCCGCACAAGCAACTCAAAAAGGGCGCACATAGCGCAAAAGTAAAGAAAGCCCGACGCCAGCAGGTAATACAGCGGAATCGACGCGATGAGGAATATGACCACCACCAGTGACTGCGCCCGGCGATTGCTCGGTTTTTCGCACAGCGCCATATACAGCCAGGCCGCCGCGAGACCGGCTACCATCGGGAGAATATACAAAACCCCAAGATAACGGCTGGAAAGAATCAGTAAGATGACGGGAAAGGTCGCCGCCGGCCAGTTGCCGGATCCCAACCAAAAACGGCGCAGAATACCGCGCGCGATCGCCCAGGCGGCAAGCGCAAGGAGAGTGAACGCCAGCGCTCCGGCCCAGTGCCTCGAATAGGCCTGGCTAAAGAGGTTTGCCGAATATTCAGCCGGCCCCCCTGCTACGCGCGAATACCGGTGAAAGAAGGCCGGACCGGCCAGAAACGGCGCCGGGAAACGATGCGCAATGAACGACACGTTCATTAGCGACCAGACGCCGCCGTACAGGAAAGCCGTTGCCGCCAGGAAGCGCAATTCGGTTCGCCGCCACCTGCCGCCGGCATCGCTCGGATTCATTTTCGCATCCGGGCGCACAAGGGGAGCAAGCCGTGCCTTCCCCAGCCGCGGAACACCAGGATAAAAACGGTAATCAAGGCCTTATAGTATCCGGTTGCAAGGCTGAAAGGGCGATAGCTGCGGGTCTGATGGCGGCGTGCTTGTCGCGCAGCGGACATTGGACGAACGCATTCCCGTGGAACCCCGATCTCGGTGTCCGGTTGCCGGCCCTTAAGTGAACCGCATCGTGCGCTACCCCCACTTGGCCGTCTTCGTCCGGCACGTCCGCAGCCTCTCCTCGATGCGCGCCACAATCCCTGGATTCGCCGCCGCCACGTTGTTCTTCTCTTCCGGATCGGCGGCTGTCGTACAGTTCGAGCGGCTCCTCCTGCTTCAGCCTGATGCCTTTCCAGTCGCCCTCGCGCACTGCCTGCCGAAATCCCCGCTCGAAGAACTCCCAGTAGAAATAGTCGTGCTGCTTCTGTTCCGCCGCGACGAGTATCAGCCAAGCCGGCGATTCGGTGTAAATGCATTCGCCTACATCCAAGGTGGCGTGGACTGCGGAACGCGCGCAGCTACCCAATCGCCTCTGCGCAGCCTCGATCCAGCCCCCGTGATGAAATTCGACTGGCAACCTCAAGTGATATTCTGATCACGATGCCGGAAGACAGAGTTGCATTGCGGGGTAGCGAACGCAGCGTGAAACCCGGAGCCCAGACCATCGGCATTCCAGACCCGAATTCCCCCGTTTCCGTAACGGTTCTCCTTCGCCGGCGCAGTTCCGGGCTGCCCGCCTCTGGATCTGAAACATTGACGAGGGAGGAGTTTGCCCGGCGCTTCGGAGCCGATCCAGCCGATGTCCTACCGGTAGAGTCCTTCGCCGACGACAACGATTTGACAGTCATCGAGGTCGACCTGGCGCGGCGCAGCGTTGTGCTGGCTGGAACCGTGGCCAACATGAATGAAGCCTTTTCGACTGAGCTTCTGCTGTATCAGAGTCCTGAGGGCGTATTCCGCGGACGCGTCGGCACGCTGTACATTCCTGCCCGTCTGTCTGAAATCGTGGTTGGCGTTTTCGGGTTGGATGAGCGCCCGCAGACCAGGAGTCATTGCCGCCGGCTGACGGCCCGAATCGGTCCAAAAGCCGCGGGCGATACGTCGTATACGCCGATCGCTGTTTCCCGGCTGTACGACTATCCTTCAGCCGGCACCGGCGCGGGCCAGACTGTTGCCATCATTGAATTGGGCGGCGGCTTCCGCTCGGCGGATCTGAAGAGCTATTTCGGCGGCCTCGGGATAAAAACGACGCCCAGCGTGACAGCGGTGTCAGTCGATGGTGGGCTGAATCTGCCCCTCGGGGATCCCAACAGCGCCGACGGTGAGGTGCTGCTCGACATCGAAATCGTCGGCGCAATTGCGCCCGCAGCGAAGATCGCGGTCTATTTTGCGCCCAACACGGATCAGGGCTTTTTGGACGCCATTACCACGGCGGTGCACGACACCTTGCGCAAGCCGTCCGTGATATCGATTAGCTGGGGAGCGCCGGAAAGATCGTGGACAGCGCAATCGTTGAGTGCCTTCGACCAGGCTTTTCAAGACGCTGCCTTGTTGGGGGTGACGGTCTGCTGTGCCTCCGGCGATGACGGGTCCGCGGATGGAGTGGCGGACGGTGCTGCGCATGTGGACTTCCCCGCCTCCAGCCCGCACGTACTGGCTTGTGGCGGTACGCGGCTGGAATCGTCCAAGAGCAAGATCACAAAAGAGGTCGTATGGAATCATGGTGCGGGAAACGGAGCCACCGGCGGGGGTGTTAGTGAGACGTTTGCGTTGCCGGCGTACCAGGCGGGTGCTAACGTCCCGGTGTCGGTGAACCCGCCCCACTTCAAGGGTCGCGGCGTTCCCGATATCTCAGGCGATGCCGACCCGGCAACCGGGTATCAGATTCGGGTGGATGGCCGGAACGCGGTTTTTGGAGGGACCAGTGCGGTAGCTCCGCTTTGGGCCGCGCTGGTCGCGCTGATCAATCAACAAATCGGAAAGCCGGTCGGCTTTCTGAACACGGCGATCTATGCTGCATCCGCCAAGAAGTCATTCCACGATATCAACTCGGGCAACAACGGCGCGTATACGGCCGGACCGGGATGGGATGCCTGTACAGGGTTGGGCAGCCCCGATGGGAAAGTATTGCTAGCCGCGCTCAGCGGAAAAACCGGCTCCAGGTCGAAGCGATCCTGAAATGGACAGCAGTGAATGGCTCCACGTAAAACGCGCTTCACGCCGCGAAACCGCCCGCTGCGCGTCGTCAACACCGTCGATTCGCGCCTCGCTGGAGCCGCGCTCGACGCCGTCCGCCAGTGGCGCCAACAGCCCTCACGCCTCAACGTCGAGGGCATCTGACCAGCACCGCTTGAGCATGCCGTATGGCCACGCGGCCGTCGCGGTCGATGAGCCCAGCGGCGTGGTCCCTCGCGCATCCACTGCTACCCGTACGGCTCCGCTGTCGCCTCACCCCCACTTGGCCGTCTTCGTCCGGCACGTCCGCAGCCTCTCCTCAAGGCGCGCGACAATCTGCGGATTCGCCGCCGCCACGTTGTTTTTCTCTTCCGGATCGGCGGCCAGGTCGTACAGTTCGAGCGGCTCGCCCTGCTTCAGCCTGATGCCTTTCCAGTCGCCCTCGCGCATGGCCTGCTGAAAGCCCCGCTCAAAGAACTCCCAGTAGAAATAGTCGTGCTGCTTCTGCTCCGCCGCCTTGCCCAGCAGCGTCGGCAGATACGAAATGCCGTCGATGTCGCGAGGCGCCGTCGCCCCCACCAGTTCGCACGCCGTCGGCAGGAAGTCCCAGAACGCCACCGGCTGGCTGGTTGTTCCCGGCCGAACCGTGCCTTTCCAGTATGCGATTTGCGGCACCCTCGTCCCGCCCTCGTACATATCGCGCTTGACGCCGCGAAACCGGCCGCTGCTCTGAAACTGCTTGTTCGACATGTCGCCGGGACCGTTGTCGCTGGTGAAAATCACCAGCGTATTTTCTTCCAGGCCGTGCTGCCGCAGCCTGTCCAGCACCATCCCCATGCTCGCGTCCAGCCGCGTGATCATGGACGCCAGGTTCCTGGCCTGCGCCGGCCACGTCCGATCCGCGTACGGAGCCGTGTCCGGCACTTCGAACCGCCCGTGCGGCGGCGTAAACGGCAGGTACAGGAAGAACGGCCGCGCGCGATTCTTGTCGATAAACGCGAGCGCCCGCTTGGTGATCTCATCGTGCGAGTACACCTTCTTCCCACCCCCGAAGTTCGGTTCGAAGTAGTGCTCGCGCTCGTTGTCCCACAGCATATCCGGGAAGTAGGTGTGCGCGTGCACCTGGTGCAGGTAGCCGAAGAATTCGTCGAAACCCTTGCGCGTCGGCAGCGCGTGCATATCGGGCGGCGTTCCCAGTCCCCATTTGCCAAACTGCCCGGTGGCGTAGCCGGCGTTCTGGAAGATGTTCGCCACCGTCACTTCTTCGGCCAGCAGCGGCACGTGCGGATCTTCGTTGCCCCGTACGGTGGCGTGGCCGGTGTGCCTTCCCGTCATCAGGCAGCAGCGCGACGGAGCGCACACCGTGCTGCCCGAGTATGCCTGCGTGAACATCAGGCTTTGCCTGGCCATCTCGTCCAGGCGCGGCGTCTGGATCAGCTTCTGCCCGTAACAGCCCAGGTCCGCGTATCCCAGATCGTCGGCCATCGCCCACACCACGTTCGGGCGCCGCGCGGCGCCCGTTTGCGCGGACCCCTGCGGCGCAAGCAGCGCCGCACTCAGCGAGGCCGAGGCCAGCATGTCGCGGCGAGTGATTGGTTTCATGTTCGTACTCCTCTCCCTGCACGGCTTACTCGATGGCCGCGGTCAACACCGTTTCTTTTCCCGAATCGAGTGCCAGCACCCGTGCCGAAGCCTGCCGCGCACCCTCCCTGGGCACCTCGCAAATCAGGTAGCGGTCGTTCGCCGACGTCACCTCCCGCGGCGTCACCGCGCGGCCGTCGATCTCCATCCCCAGCAACTCCGCCCGCGCCGCGCGCGGCACCCCCTGCCCGGTGTTATCCGACCAGAGCCGCAGCCGCACGGCCGCGCCTTCCGGCGGCGCGCCGGCTTCAAACGGCATCCCCGCGCGCACCACCGTCAGTACCGCCGCGGGCCGCTCCCGGCTCGCACCTTCACTGCCCCACCAGCACCACTGGTCCTGACGCGCCATCAGAAAATCGCGCACATAAGGCAGCGCGCCGGCCATTTGCAGTTGCCCGTTCGTGACCGCGTCCCGCCGCACGCTCGCCACGTGGTTCCGTTCGAGCGCGCCCAGCCACGCGTCCCACGTCGGCTCGCGCGCGATGAACAGCGTGCGGAATCCCGTCAGCCAGTCGCCCCACCACCACCCTTCGCCGCCGTGCGCGTCCTGTAGCGCCACCATCGGCAGCCGCCCGATCCACCGTTGCAGGAACGGCTGCGATTCGAGAAAATTCTCGCGGCCGAAATGGAAGCTGCTGATGGCCGAATACGTCTGCCCCGCGACCGCTTCATCCAGCATCACCCGCGTGATCTCTTCGTTTTCGTTGAACTGCCACACCAGCCGCCCGCCCGCTGCCCGCAGCCGGCGAATCCGCGTATCGCGAAAATCCGCCCACGGATACCCGAAGTTCTTCTTCTCCGCCTGTTGCCCGAAGTCGTGATCGCGCGGCGCGACCAGGTCCACCAGATGACTGTAGGTTCCGAGTCCCGGAACCGTGACGAATGTGCCGTACTCCTCGTTGCCCGCGGCGAACTGCACCACCGCCTTGCGCGCGTCGGCAATGCCCTGCGCGGCCGCGATCCAGTCGGGCGCGCTGTTCTTCGCCGTCCAGATGTGGATCCCCAGCTTTTCCGCCAGGTACACGGCTTCCGACGGACTGCCCGCGCCCGGCGCTTCAATCTGGATCGTGAACACCCGCGCGCCCGACGGGAACGTTCGCTGCGGCGCGTCCAGCGCGCGATTCGCTGAAGCCGCGGGCGCGGTCTGGAGCAGCCGGAACCCGTCCAGCGCATAATAAGTCGCGGTCGGGTTGGCGATCCCGCCGGCCCGGTCCCGATATCCGCCGCCCGGCGCGGCCAGTGCCGCCAGCCAGCGCGCGCAGGCCTCCTGGCGCCGCGGCGCCTGCCCGGCGCGGTCCAGCAGCCACAGCGCCGCCCACGTGTAGAGCACGTCGTCCACGCCGCCCTGCGCGGCGCCCGGCGCGTACGTGAATCCTCCCGATCCCGACTGGCAGTCCTGCACCCACGCCGCCAGTTCCGCCGGAACCGCGGCCTGCTCGCCGAGCGCCTCGACGGCCCACAGGCCCCACACCGTATTTACAATGTGCCCGCCCGTGCCGTCGCTGGCCGGCGTGTGGTTGTAGGTGCCGTTCGGCCGGCGCCGCCGCGCAAAGTACGCCCGCCATTCGTCACCCGCGCTGCCGCTCGCATCGATGCCCGCCATGCGCCGCACGCAAACCGCCATGGCCTGGTGCTGGAACACCGGATTTCCGTCCAGTTCGTAGTTCTTGGTGAACGCCGCTGGCCGATCCCATTTCTCTGCCAGCGGGCGCATCGAATCGAGCGGCTCGTCCAGCCAGAGCAGCGCTTGCGCCTGTTCGAAATCGAAGCGCCAGAGCGGCCGGTCGGTGCGCCTGCCATCCGGCACCGGATAGCGCGTGCGCACAAACGCAGCCACTGCGCCCGGATCCGGCACCGGCGTTTGCAGGAGGCGGTGGCATCCCACGGCCGCGAAAGTGGGCGTGATGTGCGATAGCTCGCTCGGATTCCAGGCGTACCCGCCGTCCGCGTTGCGGCGCACGGCTAGAAACGAGAGTATCGCTTCGGCAAGCTCCGTCGCAGCGGGCGCCTGCGAAACCAGAAGAGTCGATCCCGCCCCCGCCAACAGAGCGCGCCGCGTGAACAGAATTGGGTCTCGGGCCACGTAACAGATATAACAGTTTCGGACGCGTTTTTCGCCCCGGGGACTCGCGATTACGAAACTGCCGTCACGTGCCGCCCGGAAACTGGCAAACAGGCCGCGGTTCGATCTGCGCGAGAAATCGCATCGGCCGTCTCCGTTGCGGCGTTTTCGCGCCTGAGCTCCGCTCCCTTGCCTGCCGTTGATGAGCCGCGCACGAAGTAAGCGAAGTCTTCCGACTTTTGCCACGCGCCTGATGCCCGGCATGACTCGGCTTGACGTCGAAATTTGATTCGGCTGAAAAGTGAGTCGGGGAATTTGCCAATTTCAGAATAGCAAATTAAAACGTTGAAAACAAGACTAGATATGCAATCCGCATTCGAGTAGCATCAACTTACGAAACACCCCTTTGACCGGGTGTCGCTCACTCAACTTTCATAACTACGGGAGGCCTGCATGATTCCGCAAGAGAAGACCGCCGCCGTGACTCGCGGACTTCGCGAGACCTTCGGTGTCACAGAGTTCGAAGATATCCGCATGATGAGCGGGGGTAACTCCACTTCCCGCGTCTTTCGCATCGTCGTGGGTGGATCTCCATACCTGTTGAAGACGATCCTCCGCCAGGATGATCCCACCCGCCACTTCGCCTGCATGAAGGCAGCGGCCGGCGCCGGTCTGGCGCCCCGTGTCTGGTACACCAGCGTCGAAGATCGCCTTCTCATCACCGATTTTGTGGAGGCCGTGCCTTTTCCGGTAGCCGATGCGCTGGTTCGGGCTCCCGCTATTCTTCGCAAACTGCACGCCCTGGACCCGTTTCCGCCGGTGCCCGACGCCATCAATACCTCTTGTATGTTCCTGCTGAACAAAGGACCTGCCCTGGACGGATTCCTCCAGAAATTTCACGCGGCCGACCTTCTCCCGCAAGCTGAAAGCGAGGAGATCTTCGCCCTGTACGCGCGCCTGGCTGCGGCCTACCGGTGTCACCCCTCCGACATGGTGCCGAGTCATAACGACTTACTCAAGCCCGATAACATGGTTTTCGATGGACAGCGCGTCTGGTTCGTGGACTGGGAAGCAGCGTTCCTGAACGATCGGTATGCCGACCTGGCCGTCGCCGCCAATCATGTCGTCACTAACGAAGCCGAGGAACGAACGTATCTTCAGGAGTACTTCGGGCGACCGCCCGATGAATACCAGTCGGCCCGCTTCTTTCTCATGCAGCAGGTCGCGCATCTGTTCTACACCCTGGCCTTCCTGTTCCTGGGTTCCTTTGGCCCGCCCCTCGGTCAGACGGAGAACGCACCCCGCTTCCGCGAGTTTCAGCGCCGCCTGTGGGCGCGCGGGGTAGACCTCGCCGACCGCCGCACCAGGATCCTCTATGCCCACGCCCACCGGGAACAACTGTTGCGCAATACCCGTCAGGAACGGTTTAACGAATCGCTGCGAATCGTTTCCGCCCCGTGACCCGCTCTGTAAGTCGCTAAACCGACTGGCCCTTACGTTAGTAAGTTTAGGATGATCCTTTGGCTCACCACGACAGATGAAAGTGGGTGAGATCGGGGGTACACTGTTTCTGGGCGTGCCCAGGATCGAGGCCGCACACCGCAATAGGGCAATCAAGCCTGTTAGTAAGTTTGGTCTGGGCGCCGCATGGAACAACGGACTGTGTCCCGTGGCAACACGGAGCGCGAAGGGGAGACTCACATCCACAGGCGCCTTCCCGCGGCACGCACCGCCAGGAGGTGTTATGGACGTGGTTCATCCGCGATGCTGTGGCATCGACGTTCACAAACCAAATGTATGCTGTTGCATCAGCATTAAAGACAACAGTAGGATCGAGAAGCTGAAGCGGCGTTTCGATTCGACAACCGGGCAGTTGCGGGAAATGGCCGCATGGCTCAAGGAACACAACGTGACGACGGTGGCGATGGAGGCCACTGGAGTTTACTGGAAGCCGGTCTGGAATCTGCTCGAGACGGAATTCGAGTTGTTGCTGGTGAATCCGCAGCATCTGAAATCGATTCCCGGCAAAAAGACGGATTTCAAAGACGGGGAGCGCATCGCGGATTTGCTGCAGCACGGACTTCTACGCGGCAGTTTCGTGCCGCCGCAGGAGATTCGCGAACTGCGCGATCTGACGCGGATGCGGGCAAGCCTGGCGCAAGAACGTTCGAGCGTGATCAATCGGATCGAGAAAACCCTGGAAGATCCGAACCTGAAGCTGGGAGTGGTGGCCTCCGATGTGGTGGGGGCCTCCGGCCGAGCCATGCTCAACAGCATCGTGAAGGGCGAAACCGACCCGGCCACTCTGGCGCAACTGGCGAAGGGGACCTTACGCAACAAGATCCCGCAGTTGAAACTGGCGCTGGAGGCAAGATCACCGATCATCACCGGTTCATGCTGCGGCAATGGCTGGATATGCTGGATTTTCTCGACGCTAAGATCGCTGTGCTGGAGGAACAGATCGTCAACAAGAGCCGCCCTTTTGAGGCGACGGTCCAAACCTGGATGCAGGTCCCCGGACTACGGCGGATCAATGCCTACAGCTTATTGGCCGAGATCGGACCCGATCTGAAGCAATTCTCCAGCGCGGCGCACTTGGCCTCGTGGGCGGCGATTTGTCCCGGCAATCGAGAAAGCGCGGGGAAACAGACCAGTGGCCGGACACGTCCAGGGAATCCATGGCTGCGCCGGACGCTGTGCGAAGCCGCGTGGGCGGCATCCCGGACGAAGAAGTCGTACTTCCGCGCATTGTATCAACGCCTGGTGCGTGGCCGCGGGAAAAATCGCGCGCTCATCGCGGTGGCTCACAGTTTGTTGGTTACGGTCTATTCCTTCACCACGGCTGGCGAGCCCTACCGCGATCTGGGACTGGACCACTTCGACAAACTGAACAAAGAACAACTCCAGAAATCCCTTGTTAAACGCCTCGAAAAGTTGGGCCATCGGGTCATACTAGCGGGAGTTTACTGAGAGCAAAGGGAACAGGGTCGTAACGGTTGTTCTTGCAAGAACTTGCAGGTGTCGGTCCGTATTACCTATGTTTGGGTACTACGAAGTTGATCGAGGCCCAAGGTTTGCGCGAGAGATTGTTGCGCCAGGGTCTGCTTGGAGAGCACGGTGGAAATGCGGCTCGGTCCTTTCTCGCCCTGCGGAGGGTAGAGCAAGACGAACTGCTGGATCTGCTGCAATTCTTCGAGCAGTTGCTCCATTGAAATCCCGTCCCACGCGGCTTGCGCTTGCTTGTGCACATATTGCAGCAGCGAGATTCCGAGCATGCAATAGAAAGCATGGATGCGGATCTTGCGATCCGTCCAGTGGTGCATGGGTCCCCAACCCAGCCACTCTCCATCCTTGAGTCCGCGGAAGACTCTCTCGATGGATTGCTGGCCGGAGTATCCGGCTGCTACCTGTTCCGCCGTCCAGTCCATGCGATTGGTAAGCAGAACCGTGCGGCCGAGGCGATGCGTTAGCAGGTGCTGCCAGGCAACGATGTTGAAGTCGAACTGCAGATGCCAATGGCCGCCCCGCTGTTGGAGTTCGTAGCGGATTACCTCCGTCAGGAACTGGCCCGATAGCCAGCGCTGGATCTTGCCGCGAATCTTCTTCTCATCCCAGCGGGCTTTCGGCTTATTCAGTTCGATGGAGAATCGGCGCAGATACTGCAATACTTTGCTCACGCTGGTGGTCAAACTATGCAGTTGCTCGCCGGCAAAGGAAGCCGAGTACTTCACCACACAGAAGTAGTCTTTGCCATGCACCAGAAGTTTTTCACCGGCCGCACGCACGCCGGGTTGTTGGCTGCTGCATGGCGGAAGTTGTTCCACCGCTCGCTCCCGCAACTCCGCCGGGGCTTGGTTCCAGGGCAGCGCGGAAATCCATCCCACGCGGGCTTCCTCCAGTTGCACGGTGTTGGCCAGGGCAGCGGTTCCCTTGTCGAACACCAGTGTCACCGTATCGCGCGCGATTTGGTTTTGGTCCAGCATGCGCGTGATTCGTGACAGCGCGACGGAGAACTCCTCGGCGTCGGCTACGTCGCCAGGATAAACGTGATGGCATAAGCTCAATCCGCTGTCGCCGTCCAAAACATAGCTGAGACCCACTTGTCGCAAATTGTGACGGCCCTGCTTGTTGTGTCCGCGCTGGGCCAGTTCGTTGCGGGTGTTGGTGCTGGCAATATAGGTGTAGAAGTTGGTGGTGTCGTAGGCCAACAAGCGGCGGCTCACGCCTTGCCTTTGCTTCCACAAGGCCAGCAGGCGCAGTTGGGCAGCTTCGAGCGGATCGTCGCCGGAAGCCCCCTGCGGCAGAATCTTCTCGAAGACATCCCAGAAAGCTTGCGAGGTGAAGCGCTCGGGCGGAAAATTCCACAGCGAGTGCAGGACGGAGCGGCCATACCAATCGGCCACTTCGGTCTTGGGCCCCGGCTGACAGATGCGGTGGATGGCTGCCAGCAAGAGATAGTGAGCTGGCGAGGGGGCGGAGCGCGGCTGCGGGAAGAGCGACTCGAGCAGAGAAAAGACTCCCGTCTGGTGAGCGGCGAGCCAGAGGGAGCCGGGCAACCCAAACTCGCGCATGGTGGCGGACAGGGGCACCGGTGAGGTGCGGTCCTTGACGAGGTCGGCGACCTTTTCGGCGGTGCCCAGATAGGCTTGGTGAACGATGCGAGGTTTGCCGTCGACGCGAGCACTCTCGACGACGTAGTAGTAGAGTTTGTGGCCCTTCTTTTTGGCAATGAGGGAAGCCATATATAGGGTAAGACCAGTATAGAGCCAAGGGCGTGAAGGGTCAAGAACATTCCAAACATTTTGCTATAGAAATGTTTGATATAGGGTAATACAAAACCTGATCGCGCTGGGGCGGACTATGCGCTTGGCAGGAAAGAACTTCGGAAACCAACGGGCGCGCTACTGGGGTGTTCTCAGTAAACTCCCGCTAGAGCCGAACAACCCAGCCGCAGCCTGAGCGATCACGAGGGTACTTTCAGGGGGCGCAATCGTCGGGATACCCCGAGTCTTGCGCTGGGTGCCGTGAGGTGCCTCTGGTCGGCGTCCTGTCGCGACTGGTCTTCGGCGTCTCCGCGGCGGTCCTGCTTGCGGCCGGGCGCTGGCGGCGTGCCCGGCGCCCGCATATCGCCCCACCCGGACCGAGCCGCCGGGAGGCGATTCGGGGCGGTTAGGCGACGGTTAGGCGCAGGTTCTCAGCGCCGCCGGACGCCCAGGGCTTCGGCGGGATTGGCGCGAACTTCCGAGATCTCAAAGCCGGTTTCGCCGGCGTACCGCACCGGGTCGGTGGTGAGCCACGCGCGGGCGGTGTAACGGCCCGCGGCCAGCGTTCCCAGCGGAACGGTGAAGGCATACGTGCGGGTGCCGGGACCGAACATCTCCTGCCGGAAGATCATGGTGAAAAGCCGGTTCGCCGACCATGTGTAGACCACATCGCCGGCTTGGTTGAAGAGCTTCAGATCATAGGACTGGCCGCTCGGAAACGTGAGCTGGATGGGAGTGTCCGCGGTGCTGGTGAGGGTCAGCCGGACGTTCATGGTATCGCCGATCGGGTAAACCGGCGAATCGATGCCGATGGTGAAAGCTAGCTCGGGCTCGGCAATATCCGCGGCCGGCCGGTAGGCCACCAGATCCCAGGTGCGGGGTCCGGCAAAGCTGGTTTCCTCGTGGCTCACCAGGCCCACGCCCGGCGCCCAGAACTCGCGGGTTGTGCCCGCGTCGGCGCAGCCGCCGGAGAAACTTACCTCCACTACGTCATCGAACGATCCTGCCGGCGTGCTGCGTTGCGCACGCCGCGACTCGATCTTGCCCTGGTCGGTGCAATTGTCGATGTGGGACTCGAAAGTGTTTCCGGCCACTCCGCCCAGTGAAATCCAGGCCTGCTCAACGCCGGCATCGGCGTCGTAAGACACAAGCGAGCCATCGGTGTTGGCGCGCAGCAGAAGGGTCCGGCCGAAGACATCGGTGCGGAAGTATTCCCGGTCGCCGAACGTCTCCTTACCTTGGACCGAAATAGTGCGTATCTCGGCGGGCGTGCCGAACCGGGAGTCGGTCTGCCTGTAGGTCCACGAACTGCCCGTTTTCAGCGGGAAGTAGTCGGAGGTCTGTGCGGGCAAAAGAACAGCCCCGGTAATCAGCGCGAAGGGAACGGCAAGAATGGATTTCAACATAGGGCTCCTAATTCATAGACGCGCCAAAAGCGGCGTGGGTTGTCTCATGCGGGTGTAGCGAAATATCGCCCCGGCGGGAAGCAACGGCGCCAGCCACCAGAGTTCATGGCGCTCCGTCAGGCGGCGCAGGACCGAGGCGACGAAGAAAGGCCGGCCGAGCAGCCGGCGCGAGGCTGCGATGTACTCCGCCAGGGGAATTTCCCGCGCGGCGGCGATTCCGGCCATTCGCCCGCTGGCAATTGCGTTCAAGATGCCTGAGCCGGTGAACGGATCCACGAAGCCCAGGGCGTCTCCGGCGGGATAGGGCCCCGATGCCGCTTCCGCGGGCGGCGGAGCGAAGGAGAGAGGCCCCGTTACAATCCAGGGCATCATGCGGCGCAGCGGTTCGAGCCGGCGCGCCAGCGAAGGGGAGCGCCGGATGTGAACGTCAAAATCGAAGCCGCTGCGCCGCAGCAACGACTCGCGTGCGATACCGCACACGTTGGTCATCCGCTCTTCGATGCCGCTCACGCCGGCGTAGTCGTGGGCGTCGAAAAACAATTCCACACTATCGTCCACCGGGCCTTCGAAATGGGATTTGAAGCCGAAGAGCCGGTCGCGCGAGCGGTCTCCGGATGGGCGGCCGGCAGCCAGGATGGTGGGGACTTCGTGGCAGGCGGTCCCCCGCTCGACGAGGGCGCCGGCGAGGGCCGCACTCGAGAGCATGAGCCGGTCGAGAGCGAGGCGGCTCAATCCCCAGGCGGGTTCCGGCAGTATCCACCGGCGTTCAAAGCGGCCCAAGTGCAGAATTCCCCGGCGGATCCGATTGGGGCCCAGAGCCAGGAAGCCCGAGTGGATTCCGAGAGCTTCGAGGAGAGGCTCCACGCCCGGCGAGAGGAACTCGCCGCACACTTTGTGCCGCGGCGAGACGGTCCGTTCGAGCACGCGCACCGGGGCGCCTTCCAGTCGCGCCGCCAGGGCGGCAGCCGCCCCTGCCGGTCCTCCACCCGCGATCAGAATTTCCCGCACTCTTCTATTAACGCATTGCCGGCAGGTGAGGGCTCAGTCGCAACGCAGCGCCTTTAAGGGATCTATGCGGGAGGCGCGGCGCGCCGGGATCAAAACCGCCACCGCCGCCACCGCCACCATTACGAAAGGTACGGCGACAAACGTAAGCGCATCCGTTGGGCTCACGCCGTAGAGCAGGCTTGCCGCGAATCGTGTCAGCGCGAAAGAAACGGCCAGGCCAACAGCCAGCCCGATTCCAACCAGCAGGACGCCCTGCGCGGTGATCAGGCGAAGCACGCTGGCGGGCTGGGCTCCCAGCGCCATCCGGATTCCGATTTCGCGCGTCCGTGCGCGGGCTGTGAAGCTCATCACGCCATAGAGGCCGACGGCGGCCAGCACCACTCCGACCACCCCGAAGATTCCCAGCAAGGTGGCGCAAAGGCGCGGCAGCAGCAAGGATTTATCGACATGTTCCGCCATCGTCTCGGCATTGAAGATCGCCAGGTTCGGATCGAGAGCGTGGATGCGGTTGCGCAACGCCCCCTGCATCGGACCGGACGGCCCGCGGCCCCGAACCAGCACGCTGATGCCGTAGAAGCTAATTGCGTCCTCGGGCTTGGGCTCGAGAAAAAAGTATGCGGAGGCGGCTGTGTTCTCCGCCAGCGTGCGCGACTTGGAATTCTTCACCACGCCGACCACCTCGTACAACTGCTTGGGATTTCCGGGAGTCGAATCGGCTTCGATCTGCCGGCCGAGGGGGTCCTGATTGGGAAACAGGTGCAGGGCCGCTTCCTCATTCAAGATCACGGTGCGACCGGTGTCCCGGTGAAGATCGAAATCGCGGCCCCTGCGGAGCGGGATGCCGAGAGTGGAAAAATAGCCTGCGCCCACCCGGTAGACGTCGGCCGATACCTCGTCCTTGACGCCGGGAGCGTGGAAACCGAAGGACGTGCCGCCGAGGCTGAGCGGCAGGCTGTCGGCGAAAGTGACCGACTCTACGCCAGGCAGGGCGGAGATGCCGGCGCGCAGTTCGGAGACCAACTGCCGGGTCCGCTCCGGCGAGTAATGATGAAGTTTCGGATCCACCGCCAGCATGGTGATGCCCTCCGTGCGCATGCCTAGGTCGATGGAAGATGCTTTCTGCAAGCTGCGCACGAACAGGCCGGCACTCACCAGCAGCACCAGCGACAGCGCGACCTGCGCCAGCACGAGCAGGTCTCTCATGCCGAACCGCCGGACGCCTGCCAGTTGCGGCGTCTCATTCTTGAGCGCCCCCACCAGGTTCGGGCGCGTCGCTCGAATCGCCGGGGCGAGGCCGAACAGAACTCCAGTAGCCACGGCGAGGGCGCCGGTGAAGAGCACCACGCGCAGGTCCATGCGGAAATCGAATACGATCGGCACGGGCAGGGGGAGTTCGAAGCCGGCAATCGCCCGGGTGGCCGCATAGGCGAGCAGAAAACCTCCCGCCGCGCCGGCGAGCGAGAGCAGCACACTCTCGGTCAGGAGTTGCCGGACGATGCGGCCGCGGCCGGCCCCGATTGCCATGCGGATGCCGATCTCGCGGGCGCGAACGGTAGCGCGCGCCAGCAGCAGGCCCGCCACGTTGACGCAGGCAATCAGCAGCACCAGGCCGGTGACGGCCATGAGGACCGCGGCCGCGCCCATGGCGCCATTCTCGATGCCCGGAAATGTCACTGACGTGGTGAGCGTGATCGGGGGCCGCGGCTTCAGCCCCTTGCGATACTCGCTCTCGAGGCGCTGCTTCACCGTGTTCACGGCCGCCTCGGCCTGCTCGCGCGTGACGCCCGGCCGCAGCCGCGCCAGCAGTTCCAGCCACTGCGAATTGCGCTGCCCTTTCATGTCGGCGGTGTGCAGGTCCGGCATGATCTGGTCGGCCATGGCCAGCGGCACCCAGAATTCGCTGGTGAATCCGCGAATTATGCCGTGAAAGCCGGGAGGGGTCACGCCGATTACCGAATACCGGCTGTTATTGAGTACGATTGATCGGCCCACCACCGCGGGATCCGCGGCGAAGCGGCGCCGCCAGAGGGCATCGCTGAGCACAACCACTGGCGATCCGCCGGTCTCTGAGTCCTCAGAGGGAAGAATGCCGCGGCCCAGCCGCACGGGCACGCCTACGCTCGAAAAGAAAGCTGCGTCCGCCAACTGCCCCCACACCCGCTCCGGTTCGCCATGTCCGCCCACACTGGCGGGCACCAGCACAAAGTGCGCCGAAACATCCTCGAACACCGTCTTGGTCTGCTCGCGATAATCCCGGTAATCCTGCCACGAGAACGTGCGTCCGCCGGAAAAGGCCACCACGCGTTCGGGCTCGGGAACAGGCATATCGCCCAGCAGCAGGGCGTTCACCATGGTGAAGACCGTGGTGTTCGCCGCTATCCCGAGTGCTATGGAAACCGCCACCGCGGCGGTAAATCCGCGGTTTACGGCAAACCCGCGGAGGGCGAACCGGATGTCGCGCCAGAGAGTGTTCATCAGGGCTCCTTTAGCCTCAAACGAATAGGACGGCAGCGAAGTTCCGGAATTAGCCCGCGCCGGCCAGGGGCAGCCTGATCAGTACCAGTGTGCCCTCGCCTTCCGCGGTATGCACCAGGATCTCGCCGCCGTGCTCGTAGACGATCTGGCGGGAATTGAACAGGCTCCAGTTGCCGCTCGATACCCGGCTTCCCGCTACCTTGAAACTCGGGTCGAAAATGGTCTCCACGTCGGCGGGATTCATGCCCCGGCCGTTGTCGCGAAAGGCGATTTCCACTTCGTCACCGCGGCCCCGGGTCTCGATCGAAACGCGGCCGTCGCCGTTCAGGGCCTCGATGGCATTGCTGAGAACGCTCGAGAAGGCTGCCGTGAGCAACTGCGGGCGGCAGATCAGGGGCGGCAGCGACTTTTGCAGGTTGAACTCGAGGCGCACGTGCCCCTTGTCCAACCGTTCCTGGTGCAGCAGGGCCACATCGGCGAGCAGTTCGTTGATGTCGGCCGATTTCAATTCGGCCTCTTCCAGGCTCACAAAACGCCGCAGGCGCTGGGTCACCTGGTCGATGCGCTCGGCCGATTCGCTAATGGAGAGCTTCAATTCGGCGCGCGTCTTTTGCAGCTGGTCGCGCTTCTCGGAGGGGCAATCCGCCAGGCGGTCGGTGAGCGCCAGCAGGGTGTCGATGGAACTCCGTAACGCTCCCATTGGCGAATTGATCTCGTGGCTGAGGGCTGCGGCCATCTTGCCTACGGAGATGGCGTTTTCCGCGAGTTGCGCCCGCAACTGGGCGCCGGTCAAAGTTTCGGCCACCCGTACGGCATGCTGGGTCGCCGCGTACTCCGCTCTCCGGTGGCCGTAGTTTGCAGCCGCGATTCCCGCTGCCAGCAACGAAAGCATGATCAATAAAACGTCATGCGCGCCACCAGCCGCTCCAATGGACGAAATTTCCCAATGTGCCGCAAGTTCGCAGGTTAGAATGTACATACCTTCCACGGCCAAACCGAGTGACAAGGCATGCCAGGGAAGGAATGGGGTCACGGCTGTGGCGGTTAGTACAAGTAGAATCGCCCCAGCCAGGGTGTGCTGGTCTGCATGACTGAGATCGGGCTGCAACATCGCGCTCCACAGAAGGGCGGCGGCCGCAAACCACACGGAAATTCCGGTCAGAAGCCGGGGATGCCGCCTGCTCCAGGCGGTCCGCGCCAGAACGAAGGTCAGCGCTCCGATCGCCAACAGTGCCGCGGTCTGTCCGGTCAGTGCCCCTGGCGAACCTGTGCCCATCGCGAGCCAGCCGGCGTGCAGCAAAACGGCGATGCTGATTTCGACCAGAGCCACAACCTGTACCGTGGAATGGCTCAACCGGGTGATGTAGTCGTGGAATCGCGGTTCGGCTTCGTCTCTTGGAAAGACCAGGATTCCGATCTCATTTCTCGTTATTTTGCCGCTACTTTGGTGTGCCAATTGCACTCAGCTTCCGAGATAAAATGAACCACCTGCGCTCACTTCGCCGTCAAATGTTCGATATCAGACCGGGCGAACACCTTCGTACCTGGTCGATGTTCTTCTACCTGCTCTTTGTCCTCTTTGCTTATTACATCCTGAAACCGGTGTCGCGTTCGATGTTTCTGACGCGATTCGACATCGACAAGCTGCCATGGCTCTACATCCTGATCGCCGCGTTCGGCGGGGTGTTCGCTTACCTGTATAGCAAGCTTGCGGCCAGGGCTTCGCTGCGAGTCGCGGTTCTTTTCACCATGTCGCTCTCCGTGTTCTGCCTGGTGGGGATGTGGGCCCTGATTCACCTGCCTTTGATGGTGTACGTGCTGAACGTGTTCGTGAGCCTGTTCAGCATCGTGCTGGTTTCGCAGGGATGGCTGGTGGCGAGCAACCTCTTCGATGCGCGCGAGGCCAAACGGCTGTATCCGCTGCTGGGGATGGGGATGGTCCTGGGGGCCGCCACCGGGGGGGAATTTACCAGCCGGACGGCGTTGTTGGTGGGAACGCGAAATCTGCTGTTGGCCAGCGCCGCTATGGTGGTCCTCGCCTACATTGCCTACCGGGTCGCGAACTCCAAGGCCCCGCGCACGATCCAGTCGGCGCGCGCGGCGGATGCCAAGGACACCGATTTCTCTTTCGTCGGTATGATCCGCGATATCGGACGGATCCGCCACCTGCAAGTCATCATCGCCATCATGGTGGCTATGTACCTGGTGGACACCTTCGTCGAGTACGTGTTTCAGGTGACCGCCATCGGAGCGCACAAGGGCGATGAGCTGACGGCGTTCTTCGGAAAGTTCTACGGACTGTATTTGAACCTGACGGAGTTCGTGTTTCAGCTCTTCGTGACGGGATTCGTGGTGCAGCGCTTCGGCGTGGGAGGGACGCTCCAGATAGCCCCGGCGACGATCCTGCTTTCTTCGGTGGCCACGGTAAGCGCGCCCAGCCTTCAGAGCGCGAGCGCCGTCCGCCTGATGGAGGCGGCAACCCGGTACACGCTGAACCGGACCGGCATGGAACTGCTCTACATGCCGCTGCCGCAGGAATTGCGCAATCGCATCAAGGCGTTCATCGACATCTGCGTGGACCGTGTTTCTCGCGGCTTGGGCGGGGTCCTGCTCCTGCTCCTTACCGCCACCAGCTTGAACATGGGTATTCGCGGGATCTCCGCCGCCGTGATGGTGTTGGCTGTTCCCTGGATGTACTTCAGTTACCTGGCGCGGCGCGAGTACATCTCCAGCATCCGGAAACGCTTCGAATCCCGCCGCCTGGATTTCGAGACGGCGCGGGTGAGCGTCAACGATGCGGCAACGATCAAGCTGCTGGAAACCACCGCCGCAAGCGAAAATGCCAGGCAGGCGGCGTACGCAATAAGCCTGCTGGCCGAGGCGCCCCGCTACGACCTTGGGCCTCTCATGCTGCGCCTCGCCGGCGCTCAGGCCCGCGAGGTACGCGAGAAGATTTACGAGATTGCCCAGGCCCGCCATCGCGAGGAACCACTCGAGCAGGCCATTCGCGAAGTGCGTGCCGCGCAGGGACAGACCGGGACGCCTTGGCTGGCCCGCGCCGCGGCGCCCTACGCGCTATCGATTGCGCCGGACCGCACGCACTTGGCTGCCGAACTGCTGGACGATCGGAATCCGGTTCTGGTGCTCGGTGTCCTCGAAGCACTACGGCAGGACCGGAGCCTGGCGGAGGAGTTGATTACACCGGAATGGCTGAAGCGCGCTTCGCAGTCGCCCGATCCGCAACAGCGTGCGCTTGCGGCCGAAGCGATTGCGGCACGCGGAGATCAAGGCATCGAGACTCTCCACGGCTTGCTCGCCGACCGCGATCCGCTGGTCGCCGGGGCCGCCTGCCGGGCCGCGGGAGCTCTCCATAACCGCGCTTATCTGTACGGCCTGGTGAATGCGTTGGAGAATGCGCGGCTCCGCGGGGACGCAATTGCAGCGCTGGCCGCGTACGGCCCCGCGATCGCCGGCACCCTTTCCGATATCCTGCAGGATGAAGCCGTGACGGTGCGGATACGCCGCCAGATTCCGCGAGTGCTCAAGAACATCCCGCATCAGCGCAGTGTGGATGTGCTGCTCGCCCAAGTGGGACACCAGGACCTGGGCATCCGGTCCGCGATCCTCAAGGCCCTCAACAGCCTGCGCGAAAAAGCGCCGAACCTGAATTTCGAAAACACATTCGTGACCGCGCAGATCATGGCCGAAGCCCGTTACTATTTTCAGCTCAACGCCGCGTTTGAGCCTTTCCGCAAGCGCGAAAACGGGCATCACACCGCGGTGAGCCTGATGGCCCACACGATCGAGGAACGGCTCCGCAACACGCTGGAGCGGCTGTTCCGCCTGCTGGGACTGCGTTATCCGCCAAAGGAGATCTACGCCGCCTACCGTGCCGTGGCAAGCCACCGCCACGAACAGGCTACCGCCGCGCTCGAGTTCCTGGATACAACCCTGGAGCGGGACCTGAAACGCTTTCTTCTGCCGCTGCTCGACGCTCCGGACAACCTGAACGAGCGCGGGCGCGAACTGTTCGGCCTGGAGCCCCGAACAGCGGAGGAAGCGATCCGGGAAATGATCCGCTCGCACGATCCGTGGCTGGTGGCCTGCGCCATGGCGGCGGCCGCCGAGTTGAAGCTCAAGAACCTGGCCCCGGAGATCGCCCAGGCGGCGGAGGAATCCGAGGCCGAAGTGTCCGAGGTGGCCCGGTCGGCCGAGGCCGCCCTGGCAGCCTGACGAGGAAGGTTGCGAATGTCCGAACTGAATATCGTCGAGAAGGTGATCGCCCTTGAAGCCGTCGAACTGCTCGGCAGTCTCACCCCGGAGCAACTTGCGCGCATCGGCACCATCGCGCGGGAGGTGAAGTTTCCGCCCGGCAAGGCCGTCATCGAGCCCGCCAAGCCGGCCGACGGCCTGTACGTCATCGTGGACGGCGAGGTCGAACTGAGCCGCAACGGCGAGCGGTTGCACGTCGCCGGCCAGAACGATGTGCTCGGCGCATGGGCCCTGTTCGATGAAAGCGATCCACTCCCGGTGACCGCCACGACGCTGCACGATACGCGCCTCCTGCGCATCGGACGCGACGATTTCTACGATCTTCTGGCGGACAACAGCGAGATCACCTCCGCCATTTTTTCGACACTGGTCAAGCGCTTCCGGAAACTGGTGGAGCAATGAGCTCGAGTTCGCCCGCCAACGAACTGCATCAGATGGCGTCGATCGGCCGGCTTCTTGCCGGCATCGTGCACGAGATCAACACTCCGATCGCTTCCGTATTCTCGAATAACGAGGTGATTCTCCGGTCGCTCGACATGCTCGATCCGCTGCTTTCGGACCCCACACCGGAGAATCTGGAGCGCGCCCGGAATATTCTCGCCACCTGCCACACGCTGGCGGCGGTGGACCGGCTTGCCTGCGAACAGATCCGGTCGGTGATCCGCGGACTGAAGACGTTTTCGCGCGTGGACAGCCCGGAAGTCAAAAAACTGGATGTCAATGTCCTGCTTCGCGACACCCTCAAACTCACGCAGGTCGAGTTCCGCAAGCGCATTGCGGTCGAAACGGAAATGCAGGACCTGCCTCAAGTGGAGTGTTTCCCGCAGATGCTCAGCCAGGTTTTTCTCAACCTGCTGGTGAACGCCGCGCAGGCGATTGAAGGCGAAGGCCGCATCGCCGTTCGCACGCGCCTTGAAGGCGACAAGGTCTGCATCTCGATCGCCGACACGGGCCGCGGCATGACCCCCGAACAAAAGTCGCAGGCATTTCAGGCGGGCTTTACCACCAAACCGGTCGGAGAAGGAACTGGTCTCGGCCTATCCATCGCTCGCGATATCATTGAAGTAAAGCACGGGGGATCCATCGAACTCGAGAGCGAGCCTGGCGTCGGGACCACCTTCCTGATCCGTATCCCCGTACAACACACAAGGAGAGTTGAGCCGTGAGCGAGCAGAACGGGAACCGGCGAGCGACGATCATGATCGTCGATGACGAAGAGATGGTGATCACCAGCATCAAGGCGTTTCTCCAGCTCGAAACCGATTTCGCCATTCACGGGTTTACCGATCCGGAAGAGGCTGCGCGATTCGTCGAGCAGCAGCCCGTGGACGTGGCCGTCTCCGACTACCTGATGCCGAAGCTGAACGGAATTCAGCTTCTGGCAAAGGTGAAAGAGGTTCAACCGGAAGCGAGCCGCGTGCTGCTCACCGGCCACGCCGATAAGCAGAGCGCCATCCAGGCCATCAACCAGGTGGCTCTGTTTCAATACCTGGAGAAGCCCTGGGACAACGCGCAACTGCTGCTGGTGATCCAAAGCGGCGTGGAACGTTCGCGCCTGTTTCGGGATTTGAAGGAGAAAGTGGGCGAGCTCGATTCGGCGCACTCCAGCCTGAAGACGGTGCAGAGCCGGCTCATCCAGGCGTTTTTATAGAGCGGCTTCACCAAGCCCGCCTCTTCATCAGTAAAATAGGAAAATGAAGCTTCATGCCGTCGCATTGGCCGCACTGCTGTCTGTGAGCGCCGTTTCCGCGGTCGATTACGACCCCACGAAAGTACTGGGAAGCCCGATGGCGCCCGTGCAGATCGATTTGTATAGCGATTTCGCCTGTCCCGCCTGCCGCGGTTTCCACGAAGTCCTTCTCCCCATGCTGATGAAGGATTACATCAACTCCGGCAAAGTTCTCCTGGTGCCGCACGAATTTCCGCTGAACATACCCGCCCACAAGTATTCCCGTGAAGCGGCCGCCTGGGCCACCGCCGCCGCCAAGGTGGGCAAGTACAGGCAGGCAGCCGACAAGCTGTTCGCGAACCAGGCGTCCTGGGCCGAAACCGGCAAAGTCGCGGAGGTTGTGCTTCCCGTGATTCCGGCCGCGGAACAGAAAAAGGTGACCGCGCTCGCCAAGGATCCCGCGATTATGGCCGAGGTCCAGAAGGACGTCGATGCTGGCATGGCCGCGCGCATCAACCAGACTCCCACGCTGATCATCCGGCGCGGATCGAAATCGTACGCCTTCCCCGGGCCGGGACCGGAAAATTACATTTTGATCAAGTCGCTTATCGATGGACTCCTCAAATAGAACCTTCAAAACTGTCGCGCTCGTGCTTCGCGTAGTTCTGGGCGCTATCTTCCTCTATGCCGGATGGGTGAAGCTGAAGGAGCCGTGGGAGCTGTTCGCCCTGGCGATCAGCGGCTACCAGATCCTTCCGCTAAAGGCGGTGGAGTACGTGGCGCGGTCGCTGCCCTGGTTCGAGGTGGCGATCGGCGTCCTGCTGATTGCCGGCGTGTGGCTGCGAATTGTCTCGAGCGCCGCGACGCTGCTGATGCTGGGATTTCTGGGCCTCATGGCTCGCGCATATTTCAAAGGCATGTCGATCGACTGCGGGTGCTTCGGATCGGGTGATCCCATCTCGTGGAAGACCATGCTGCGCGACGGCAGTATTCTGGCCGGGTTATTACTGTTGACCGCGATGGCCTTTCTCCGCAATCGCCACCGGGCTCCCGTGCCGGAAACCGCTGCCATGGTCCCGGATGACGCCCCGGCAGAGCGTGTCTGATGGGCGTTCTCGAACGGGAACTCGAGTATCACGAGAAGCTGTACTCGGGTTTCGCGCAGTCGCACTTTGCGCGGCCGGCGGTGCGCGCCTTGCGCGAGCACATGGTGCGCCGAATCCTGGCGCTCAGCGGGGCGGGGAAGACGTCGCGGGTGCTCAGTCTGGGCTGCGGCATCGGCGATACGGAACTGCTTCTCGCTCCGCACGTGGGTGAAGTTGTCGGCATCGATCTTTCGCCGGCGGCAATCCGCCAGGCGGCCGCCGACGCTGCGCGCCTCGGCGTAGCCAACGCCCGTTTCGTGCAGGGGACCAATGCCGGCGGGCGATTCGACCTGGTGATCGCAATCTTCTTTCTCCATCACCTGCCGGATCCCGAACTGGCCGGCCTGCGCGCAAGGCTCGACGAGTGGCTGCATCCGGGCGGAGTTTTCTATTCGCTGGATCCGAGCCGCCGCCGTCTCTCCGGCATAGTGGGCCGGCTGCTGATTCCCAACCTCATGAAGCGGTACCAGACTCGAGACGAGCGTGAACTGGATCCGGAATCGACGGCCGCACTGCTGGGCGGGAGCGTGGAAATGTATGACTTCGGCTCGTCGCCACTGGCGGGCCTTTTCCCCGGGTGGCGGACCGGTTACCGGATGGCGCGCCGCTTGGACGATGCACTGCTGCGCGCCGCCCCGCTTCGCCGCATGGGCAGCAACTTCGAGGTGGTCGTTCGGATCCCGTAACCATTTCCCGGCGCAAAATGTCGCAATGAGAGCGCACGACTTCGAACGGAGCCGTGAGCGTGAGCGAGCGTTGGCACTGCTCAAGCGCGAACTTTTTGGTGAAAAGCTCGCGTTCTCCGGCGGGTGTAGAATGAAGCGCGAGTCCATGCGAACCCGTCTTCCAATCGTGATTCTGGCGGTGGTGATATCTGCCGCGGCCGCCACCATTGGCATGAACACTACGGCGCAACCGGTCACGGCGGAGCGCATCGCGGGTCTGCCGCGCGCGCAACAGGCCGCATGGCGGGACTACCTGGCACGCTCCGCCCGGCAGATGCAGGCCGACCGCGCGTTTCTGCAAGCGGAGTTGAAGAAGGCGGGCCTCAAATCCGAACTGATGCCCCCCAGCGGATCCTCGGCGCGGAGCATGCCGTTGAACAAACCCGTGGAATGGTACGGGAGTGCCGAAGCTCGGCGCATTGCCGACATCGTTGTTTCGTTCCAGACTCCGGCCGGAGGCTGGAGCAAAAACATCAATCTAGCCGATCACGTCCGCAAGCCGGGAGAGGGGTTCGCTCCCGACAATCTGTCCACGCTCCCGGGGCCGGCCGATTTCGATGCGCCGCGCTCGCCGCAATGGCACTACGTCGGGACGCTCGACAACGATGCCACCACCACGGAAATGCGATTCCTGGCCAAAGTGGCGTCGGCATCGCCCGAACGGGCCGGGCCATATCGGGAATCGTTCCTGCGCGGCCTGGAATACCTGTTCGCGGCCCAGTATCCCAACGGAGGGTGGCCGCAGGTCTGGCCGCTCGAGGGCGGTTACCACGATGCCATCACCTACAACGACGGGGCGGCGATGAAGACGCTGGAGTTGTTGCAGGACGCGGCCGGCGGGCAGTCCGAGTTCGGGTTTGTGCCGGAAAGCGTGCGCGCCAAAGCGAATGCGGCGGTCGCCCGAGGCATCGATTGCATCCTCGCGACGCAGATTGTCCATGAGGGCCGCCGAAAGGTGTGGGCGCAGCAGCACGATGCGCTGACTCTTCAGCCGGTAGCGGCGCGCAACTATGAGCCGCCCGCGCAGTCGGGCAGTGAGAGCGCGACCGTCGTGTTGTTTCTGATCCGCCAGGCGAAGCCCTCCGCCGCAATCGTCGAGGCGGTGCATTCGGCGGCGGCATGGCTCCGGAAGACGGCCATTGCGGGGCAGGCTTACCGGAACACGGCGGAGGGCCGCCGCCTGGTGCCGGTCTCCGGCGGACCACCAATCTGGGCCCGGTTCTACGAGATCGGCACCGACCGCCCGGTTTTCGGGGATCGGGACAAGACGATTCACGATGACGTGAACGAGATCTCCGCGGAGCGGCGCAACGGCTACAGTTGGTACAACTCGGCTCCCCAGCAGGCGCTGGACGCCTACGAGGCCTGGAGCGCTTCGCATCCACGCACCACGGCCAGGTGAGCTGGTTCTCGACTCAACGCAGGATACGATAGAACGCCAGAACGCTGGCCAGGCTTGCCATCACGCCAAAGACCAGCGCAAACGAGAAGAACCCCGTGCGCCTCGTGAAGGACGATGGTGGCGCGGGCGCCTCGATCCGGTTGTCCTTAACCGCCTCGGTGTACGCTACTCGCAATCCCTGACTGTTGACCGCCTGCAATTCCGGGTCGGCCTGGGTGGGCTGTGGCGCCGAGCTGCGGGTGACAGCCAGACCCGCGGTCCACAATAGCGAAAGCAGCAAGGCGATCCTCAGCACAATTGAAGTGTGCGCCTCGCGAAATGCAAATTCCATGGACCGAAAGTGCGGATTTCGGCCGGACGAAAGCCTTAGGAGGCAGGATCGAAAGTCCTGGTCCGCCCGCGCGGCAAATTCCTCACAGGCGACCTTACTTCATAGCCGCAAATTCTCGCGCCGCCCGCGGCCACTGCGGAACCGAACGCAAGGTCTCCGCCACCTGCTCCGGCTCGGCCACCGATGTCCACATGGCTGCGTGCCTGGGGTCCATAAAACGTCCCTCCACGCAGCGCGACAGTAATTCCAGGCATGGATCGAAGAACCCGCCTACGTTCACCAGCACCACCGGTCCGAAGTACAGGCCGAGCCTCTTCCAGGTGATCGCTTCGAACAGTTCCTCGAGCGTTCCACAGCCGCCCGGCAAGGCCACCACCGCGTCGGAAAGCTCGAGCATGAGCCGCTTTCGCTCGTGCATGTCCGGTACGATGCGCACGTCCGTCAGGGCCCGGTTGGCCCACTCGAGCTCATCCATGAACTGCGGGATCACGCCGGTAACGGCTCCGCCGGCTGCCAGGGCGGCGGCGGCCAGGCGACCCATTGACCCGAGTGCGCTGCCGCCGTAGACGATGGAGAAGCCCTCCTGCGCCAGGTGCCGGCCGAGCCGCGCCGCCGCCTCGTGATGATGCGGCGCGCAACGCTCGCTCGACGCGCAGTACACCGCCACTTTCATCGCGACGCTTCTGTTTTGCATAACCCTGTCCCGCTCTACCGTGCCGAGTCGATCGCTTCCTCGTGCAGCATGCGCTCATACACTGCCCGCGCCGCCCGCTGTGCCGCCACCTTCTTCGTCCTGCCGTCCGCCTGACCCGTGTGCTCTTTCCCCACCCGCACTTCCACCGTGAACATTTTCGAGTGCTCCGGGCCCCGCTCCCGCACGATGTTGTAGCGCGGCTGCGGCAGATGCCTTGCCTGCGCCAGTTCCTGAAGCGCGCTCTTGAAGTTCGCGATCGCCGGCTGAATATCCGTCCCGGCATCCTCGTCACTAGATAGCGGCGCGTCCAGCACGTGGCCGTTGACGAACGTGCGCGCCGCCTCGAGTCCGCCGTCGAGGTAAATCGCCGCAATCACCGCTTCCAGCCCGTCCACCAGAAGCGTTTTCTTGGCCCTGCCGCCGCTCATCTCTTCGCTCCGCCCCAGTTCGAGATAAGCCCCCAGGTCCAGCCGGCGCGCCACCCCGTGCAGATGGGCGGCGCTCACCAGGTGTGCCTTCTGCCGCGAAAGATCGCCCTCCCGGTGATCCGGATAACGAAGCACCAGAGCCTCGGAAATCAGGAACCCTAGAATCGAGTCCCCCAGAAATTCGAGCTGTTCGTTGTCGTCGAGCGGATCCCCGGAGCCGTTCCGCGTTTCATTCGCCAGCGAACTGTGCGTTAATGCGCGGCGGAGCAGCTCCGGTTCCCTGAACCGGTGAGCGACCTTGATCTCCAGCGTTGCCAGCTCCGCGCGCATCTCGCCAGAATCGGCTACTTCTTGGCCTCGGCGGCGGTCTTGATGTTCTGCGCCACCTGCTTGATGGTCGGATGAGTGGCCGGGTCCGCGATCAGCTTGTCCACGATCGCGATCGCTTCCGCGTTGTCTCCGTTCGCCTGGTAGGCCGAGGCCAGCCGCACCTGGTATGCCGGCTGCGCGTCCATCTCGTTGGCCGTCTTGAACTCCGAAATTGCCACGTCGTACTTCTTCCGCGTCAGAGCGATCAGCCCCAGCCCGTTGTGCGCCTCCGCCGTCATGTATTTCTTGATTTCCTCCCACTGCGCATCGGGCAGTTGCGGATTCGGCTTGGCCGCGGCCTGAAGGGTTGTCATCGTATCGTTCAGCAGCTTGGTAGCACGCGTCAGCTTCTCTTCCTTGTCCAGGTCGTTTTCGCGAGTACGCCCCGCCAGAATCCCGCCGATCATCAGCGTCGTCTGAAAGTTATTCGGATTCACTTCCAGTACCCGCTCGCCGTAGATCTGCGCCTTGTCCACGTCGCCCTTCTGCCGGTACGCTTCCGCCTCCAAATAGAGCGCCTGCTCCTTGAACGACGTATCGGCGTACGCAGTGAGAAGGCCATCGGCCGCCTTGATGATCGCGTCCGGTCCTGCCTGCGCCGCGTTGAACAGCGCCATCACCGCCTGGGATTCGCCAGCCGACTTGGTTCCCGGCACCAGTTGCTCCTGCGGCGCCTGCTGCTGTCCCTGTGCCGGTTGTTGACCCTGCGGCGGTTGCTGACCCTGCTGCTTTTGCCCTTGCTGTTGGGCCATAAGAGCCGGTAGACCAGCCGCCAATGCCAGGAGGCCGGTAAGAATCAATCGTTTCATTAAACAAAACTCCTTCGGATAACTACTGTTTCGAACTCTGCTCGATTCCGATCTGCGCCTGCTTCCGCGCTTCGTCGGAGGCTCCGTCTACCTGGAGCACACTCTGAAAGTGCTTCAACGCCTCTTCCTTCTCGCCCGCCGCCAATGACAGCCGGCCCAGGAAAATTAAGGTCCACCCCTTGATCCACGGCTCCGGCTCTAACGCCAAAGCCTTGGTCAGCAGCCTCTCCCCGCTCTCCGGGTCGTTCTGCCGCACCGCAATCCGTCCAAGTCCATAATAGGCCGCGGCGTGCATCGGCCGGAGGTCGGTTTCCTGAAGCACCGCCAAAAACAGCTTCTTGGCGTCCTCGAAGTTGTTGGCCCGATATAGTTGCTCGGCTTCGTCCAGCGTCTTCGCCGGTCCCGTCAGCGGCGGGGCCGCGGCCGGTTCGGGAGCCGCCCTCGTCTCCACTTCCGGTTCCTCGTTGAACGCGACCTTGGAGAGCCGCGCGCTCTCCGTCCGCAGGTCGATGCCGGTTACCATCTCGTGGTAGTACAACAACATCGCCTCCTCCTGCTTCTCGTACAGTCGTAACTGTTCGGAGAAATAGGGCGTCAGGATGTACCCCTCTAGCAGCGCCTCGTTCACTGCCTGCGGCTGCTTGTCGAGTCGCGCTTCCACCGCCTTCACCAGGCTCGCCGTCGCCAGCAGCAGGAAATCGCTCTGGTACAGTTCGGGCAGCGTGCGCGCCCGCTGGGCGTATTCGAGCAGCCCCCGCTTCCGGTTCAGAATCTCCTGGTTGCGCGTCGCCAGGCCGTCCAGAAGGTACATCAGGTAGGCGTGCCGCACTTCGAAAACCCTTGGCGTCGGGCTTGGCGTCACCACCACCGTGTATTCGTTTCCGTAGCTCCGCGACTGCACCTGGTTCGGCGCCGCCAGCAATTCCAGGAAAACCTGGAAATGCCGGCCGCTGAATCCCGACGTCTGCTGACGCAGGTAGATGTTGGACTCCAATACCGCGTCGCTAACCGGCTTGTGGTAACGCTCAACGTACTGCTCGATGGCCGGCTGTGACCGTTTCCACAGGTCCGCGATGTCGGCTTCCTGGTAAAACTGTGCCAGCAAAGGAGAAAGCTCCTTCAGCAGACTGACATCCGGCGGAATGTCCACGTCCCGCAGCTTGATTTCGAAGTTCGGTGGAGGCCCCGCCGTCAGCCCGAAACTGATGTATTGGCTCAACTCCGCCGTATCGTTCGGCCGCCGGTGCCGCGCCACGAATTCCTTCAGCGCGGGCAGCGATGGGATGTTCCGCTTGGCCAGTTCCGCCCTCACCGCCTTCCGCAGCGGATGCGTGTTAGGGGAGTCCAGATCCGCGTCGTAGCCACACATATTGATGGCCGCCATGACGGTGAAAAGGGTGGGGCTGGCGTCGAGTTGGCCCGTTTGCGCCGGCGCGGGACGCGCGGCTACGGCTATTGCCAGAATGGCTGCAAACACATACCGATACAAGCAGATCCGCCTAACAGTACACCCAGTTTACCCTACTTGGGATGCGCTTGTCCTGAACCGTCAGGGATGCCCAAATACCAGTTCCACCCCTCCCGTCAGACTGCGCCCCGGCATGGCCACCCCCGGAATCTCCTCGTCCGGGTGTCCGAAAGGTTCGCCGCCTGCGCGAACGGTCTCAGCCAGCCCCGTCCCAATCCGGCCGAGACGTCCCACACCACGTACGGGTCGCGATCCCGCCGCATCAGCACCCCCCAACCGCGAACGGACCATCCAGCCCCCGCTCAGCCCCGCCTGCCACGCCGCCACCGCCGAGTGCCGCGGGTAATTGAAGGTGTACTTGGTGAATCCGGCCGGCACCGTATCCAGCCTGCCGCGCAGCCCGGTGTACCGGAAATCCACCGTCTGCCCCACCGCCGCCGCGACCCGCACCCCCGCCTCCACTCCCGTGAAGTTCAGGTTCTGAATGTTCAGCGCCCGCCATATGTCGTTCGGTGAGCTGCGCTGGTAATCGATCCCGTCGCGCAGCCGCCGCTCGAAAACCGTCATCTCCGCGCGCACCCGCCCGTGCGGCATCCAGTCCGCTCCACCCTCGTACGTCCAGGCCCGTTCCGGCCGCAGGCTCGGACTTCCCAGATTGGCCGGATCGTGATAGTAGAGGTCCGTATACCCCGGCACCCGGAAAGCCCGGCTGGCCGACGCGCGTACCTTCAGCTTCCCGGAAATCCACAGGCCTCCGGAGATGGTCGGGCTGAAAGTTCCCGAAAATCGCCGGTAGACCTCTTCGCGCGCCGCCACCGTCAGGCTGAACCGGCGCAGCGCGCGAAAATCCAGCGCCGCGTAGGCCGCCCCCCGGCTCCGTTGATGGTCCCCCAGGTTGGTGCTCCGCACCGCCTCGTGCAATCCCTCCACCCCCACCGAGAGCGCGCCTCCAGCCGCCAACTCCTCCCGCCGCCGCACCGCTCCCTGGTAGCTCCAGTCGGAATGATGGTTCGTAAAGACCTCCGGCCGGTCGCGGTACAGCACGAAAAGATCGCTGTGCCGCCGGAACGCAAAGCTCGCGCCCGTCCGCTCGCCCAACTCCTGCCGCACGCCGGCAAACCACGTCTTCGTGTTCTCCCACGATGTGTAGTTGCCGTAAAACTGGTCCGCCCCGAACGGATGATCCATGTACCCCAGCGTCAGCCCGCCCCCAGTCCACGTCGTGCCCGACCCGAACGCCAGGTTGCGGTAGTCCCGGTCCGGCCGGAACCCGGTGGAGAAATCCCGCGAAAACGTCGCCTGCTCCCCAATCCCGCGCCACCCGCCCGCCACCGACCCGGACTGCCGATTCGTCCCGAAGCTCCCCACCGCCGTCCGCAGCCGGAGCTCCATCCCTTCCGGCGGCCCCGTGATCACGTTAAGGATTCCGCCCGCCGCATCCGACCCGTACAGCGTCGACCCAGACCCGCGCAGCACCTCCACCCGTTTTACCGCCCCCAGCGGCACCGGGATGTCCATGTTGTGGTGCCCCGACTGTGCGTCGTTCAGCCGCTGCCCGTTGAGCAGCACCAGCGTCTGCCCGAATCCCGCCCCCCGAATCGAAACGTCGTTCTGCACTCCGTCCGGCGCCCGCGCCGCCACGTCCAGCGACGGATCCAGCCGCAGCACGTCCACCAGCGTATTCAGCGTCGCCAGCCGGTCGCGCACCGGAAGCACCCGGATGGCCCGGTCCATCTCCTCGAGCGTCAGCGGTTCGAACGTCCCCGTCACCACCACCACCTCATGTTGCGGCGGTGTTTGGGCCTGCGCAAAAATCACCGGGAAGAGGAAAAGAAGGATTCGCAATGGGCATTGTAGTATGAAAATCCGGCACTCCCGCCCGTAACTTTCCGCGCGTCTCGTACAATTTACTCATCGTGGACCTCAAGTCCGTGGATGATTCCCGGCTCCTCAAGGCCGCCCTGACCGGCGAGGAGAGTTCGTTCCTGAATCTCTATGCGCGCTATCGCACCCCGCTGTTTCGTTTCGCCTGGCGTCTGACCGGCTCCGTGCCCGCCGCCGAGGACGTGGTTCAGGAATGCTTCGTCGTCCTCCTCAACGGCGCCGCCTTCGACAGCGGCCTTGGCACGCTGCGCGGCTATCTCTTCGGAGTGGCCCGCAACCTCGTCCGCGCCCGCCTGCGCCTAGCCGGACGTGAGGTTGACGAGTGCGAAGATGCCGAAGCTCCGGCCGATGCGCTCGCCGACCTCATCCTCGCCGAGCGCTCCCGCGCCGTTGCCGCCGCCGTCGAGGGGTTGCCGTCCCTGCAAAGGGAGGCTGTCGTGCTCTTCGAATACGAGCAGCTCTCGCTGGACGAAATCGCCCAGGCCACCGGGGTCGAAGCAGGCGCCGTTAAAGCCCGTCTGTACCGGGCGCGCGAGAACTTGCGCCGCCGCCTGGCTCCGCTGCTCGGAATATCCGTCGAAAGGAACCCATCATGAGCGAACCCGATCCCTTGAACTCCGTCCTGCGGGAATGGCACGCCCCCTCGCCGTCCGCTGAACTCGACGCGCGCGTTCGCTCCCTCTTCCGCGCCTCCCGCCCCCTCCCGTGGTGGCGGCGTATCCTCTCCGCCCGAATCGCCATCCCCGTCCCGGCGCTCGCCGCTTTTCTGCTCCTGGCCGGCGTCTGGTGGTTCGCCCGCCGTCCCGCGCCCTCCGTCGAACCCTCTCCCGCGCCCCCGTTGCGCGGCTATCTCAGCGAGGTTGCCGGTCCCGGCTTTCAACCGCTTCCGAACGGCGCGGTCCGCATCGTCCGCGCCCCCGAGGTGCAAAAATGAAGCACGCCGTTCTCTTCCTTCTTCCCCTGTTCGCCGCCCCCCTTTCCGCCCAGAGCGGCGGTCTGAATGTCCGGTTTTCCGGCGCCGCCATCGATATTCGGACCGTTTCCACCGGCCCCAACCTCCCGCTGTCCACCTCCGGAACCACCACCGTGCCGGACGGGCAGCCCTTCCACCGGCTGGTTTTTTCGAGCGACCCCGTGGACGGCGTGCCCCTCCTCGGTTACGACATCGAAGCCCGGCCGCTCGGGCAGGGCGCCTATGGATTGCGAATCAAGCCCATCTCCAACGTCAAGGTTGGCGGCCGCGGCAAGTGGCTTGAAATCCCCACCCTCGCCGCTGCCCGCGACTTCCCGCCCCTCCGCGCCGGCGACTCGGTCGAAGTAGATATCCTCCTCAACCCCGCCACCCGCGAGCGCATCTACGACGTCCTGACGCTCGCCGCCGTCGCACCGCCCCCGGCCGCCCCGCCGGCCGAGCGGTTTTCGCTGAAAAGCCCCCGCGTTTCGGTCGCCGGAATAAGCGTGCGTGAACCCCGCGAGGTCTGGATGACCGGCGCCGCCCTCGGCATCGACCTGCCCGGAGAAGGCCGCTTCTATTTTTCGCTCGCGCCTCCTCCGGGCCTGCCCGCCCAGCCCGCCGCCTGGGTGGACCACAACATTCTCCGGTTCCACGCTGGCAGCGACCTGGTGGAAATCAGCGCCGAATCGAACGTGCTCGACAAATCCGAGTTCGCCACCGTGTGGGTCTACTCCGCGCCCATTGGCGACACTCGCCGCGAATACTTGCGCGACCAGCTCGAAGCCGCCCGCAAAACCTATAGCCCAAACCACCCCACGTTGAGAGCGCTGGAGGCCCGGTTACTGGCGCTGAACGCCCGGACCCACATGGCCGGCGAATCCGTCGAATTCATTTGCGGCGACTCCGTCCAATCCCTCACTAACGTGAAGGGGCCCTGGTAAACGCCCCTTCCTTCTGCGCCATAATCGTTCCATGAACTGGAACGACGCCGCCGAAGATCTCCTCAACCAGGTGCTGGCCCAAACCCCCAGGCCCGTCCGCGACGCCACCGAAGCCCAACTCCGCGGCCTCGCCGAGGCCCTCGCCGAAGAGGACGGGAAAAACCGCGTCGGCGTCGAAACCGTCATCCGCGCCTGGGTTCAGTCCACCCCCGAAACCGTCCGCGCCGACCTCCCGCGCCAGATGGAAAGGTTCGGCCTCGACCCCGACGAATACCGCCACCTGATTGAATAGACGATACTTGTGGCCGCGCTCACAAATCCGCGGGCCCGATTTCTGTACACTTGGGGGGACGGTTCTTATGCGTCGTCCCAAAGAACAGAACCGCGCCCTCTTGGACGCGCGGCGCCAGACGGATCAACTCTTCGACTTAGTGCGTCCCGAATCGCTTTACGAGCGGCCCATCCCCGAACGCCACCGCATCGCCTTCTACATCGGACACCTCGAAGCCTTCGACTGGAACCTGCTTTCGCCGCCCCTCGACGTGTCCCCGTTCGACGCCGCCCTCGACCGCCTCTTCGCCTTCGGTATCGATCCTCCGCCCGGCGAATTGCCCTCCGATAAGGCCTCCGATTGGCCCGCGCTCGACGCCATCCGCCAGTACGTGGATCGCGTTCGCGATACCCTCGACCCGCTCCTCGAAAACGCGCCCGAAGAACTGCTCTCCGTCGCCCTCGAACACCGCCTGATGCACGCCGAGACCCTGGCCTACATCTTCCACCAGTTGCCCTACGACGCCAAACTCGCGCCGTCCGCGCCCGAGTCCGTCGGCGCGTCCCCCTCCCACGCTTCGCCTTGGATCGACATCCCTGCCGGCGCCGCCCGCCTCGGCCGCACTCCCGAAGAAGGTTTCGGCTGGGATAACGAGTTTCAGGCCCACACCATTGAGGTTCCCGCCTTCCGCATCGCCCGCCACAAAGTGACCAACGGCGACTACCTGGAGTTCGTCCGCGAAGGCGCCGCCCCCCCGTTTTTCTGGGTCGAGCGCGATGGCCGTTGGTTCTACCGCGGCATGTTCGCCGAGGTTCCGCTGCCCCTGGACGCCCCTGTGTACGTTACCCTGCACCAAGCCGAAGCCTACGCCCGCCGCCGCGGCGCCGCCATCCCCACCGAGCCGCAGTTTCATCGCGCCGCCTGCGGAGCCCCCGTTTCCGCCAATCTCGATTTCCGCGCCTGGGACCCCGTTTCCGTCTACGCCGACGACGCTCAGGCCGGGCCCGCCCCGAGCCAGTTGGTCGGCAATGGATGGGAGTGGACCTCCACCCCGTTTGCGCCGTTCCCCGGCTTCCGCCCCTTCCCGTTCTATCCCAACTACTCCGAGCCGTTCTTCGACGGCCGCCACTTCGTCCTCAAAGGCGCTTCCCCGCGCACCGCCTCCTGTTTCCTCCGGCCCTCCTTCCGCAACTGGTTCCGCCCCGAATACCCGTACCTCTATTCCACCTTCCGGCTGGTGACTGACTGATGTACGCGCAGGCCTTCGATAACCAGTTCGCGCGCGAAGTGCGCGCCGGACTCACCCGCGACGGACAGAAAACGTTGCCCTGCCGCTGGTTCTATGACGACGTCGGCTCCGCCCTCTTCGAAACCATCACGCGGCTTCCCGAGTACGGCCTCTCCCGCGCCGATGCCCGCATCCTGCAAGCTCACGCCACCGACGTCGTGAACTCGCTCCCCGGCACCCTCCTCGTCGCCGAACTCGGCAGCGGCAGCGGCGCCAAAACCCGGCCCGTCCTGGAAGCCATCCGCGAACGGCAGGTAGCGGTCTATTACCCCATCGACGTCTCCGCCGCCGCCCTCCAGCAGTGCGAAAATGAACTCGCTTCCGTCGCTGCCGTAGTGCCGCTCGAAGCCGGCTACCTCGATGGACTCCGCCGCGTAGTCGAACAGCGCGCTCCCGGCCAGCACCTCCTGGTCCTGTTTCTCGGCAGCACCATCGGCAACTTCGAGCCCGAAGCCGCCGTCGATTTTCTCCTCGCCGTCCGCATCTGCCTCGAACCCGGCGACGCCCTCCTCCTCGGCACCGACCTCGTCAAACCCGTGGACCAGTTGCTCCTCGCCTACGACGATCCCGCCGGCGTCACCGCCGCCTTCAACCGCAACCTGCTCGCCCGCATCAACCGCGAGCTCGGCGCGGACTTCAACCCCCGCTGCTTCGAACACCTCGTCCGCTACGACGCCGAGGCCCAGCGCATCGAAATGCACCTGCGCTCGCTCGAGTACCAGCTCGTCCGCATCCCCGCCGCCGATTTGATTGTGGATTTCGTGCCGGAAGAAACCATCTGCACCGAGGCCTGCCACAAATTCCGCCCCGACCAGATCTGTGCGTCCGCCCGCATCGCCGGATTCCGCGTGGCCGCGCAATGGGCCGACGTGGATTGGCCGTTCGCCGAATCCCTGCTCGTCGCCGCCTGAGACCCTGGTGCTGCGCGCCGGTCGCAGTTTGCCTGCGACCGTGACTGGCTACCCTATTTGCTCAGATCGCGAAGAAGCCCCTCGCACGACCTGTCTTCGCAAGGCGTGACCCGGGCATTGCCGTCCGTAATCACGCTGCGAACTGTTGGCGCCGATAGAATCCTGTCGCCAACAACAACCGCAATACGCCGGTTGATTTGCGACCGCGTAAGATCCTCGAGACGCTTGGCCGCCTCGGGCGCGAGCTGGACTGTCAGGTAGCTGCCGCCCGAGCCCCGGTGAACCTCCGGTTTGCCATCCACCACGAGCGGCGCAAAATTTGCGGGATCGAGCACAACGTCCTTGCCCTCAAACTGCCGTGATCGTCGCTAAGCGGGCTCTTCGCATGACGCTGACTGGCATTTCGCCGATTTCGGCGTGGAGGGGCGAGTCGATCCGAGAAACCGCCTGCGATTGGTCCGCGGCTTTGAGTGCGGATGATCCGGGGATGCACGGGCCGGAGAACCTGATGGACGCATCCGGGAGCTTATCCGCTCGCGCATGCGGCATCGTTAAGCCGAGCGCAACCATGAGCAGCACGGCGAAAGCGAAGCTCACGCACTTTCGAACCACGTATCGAGTCTACACCCGTCGAGGCCGCATCGCCCGTTTCGTGGGAGCGCCCAATGGGCGGACGTGGACTCGCCGTTCCAGCGGCCCTTCGCCTGATCGGGAAGCTGAGCCGCGGATCAGTCCGGCGGGAGCGCCTCCAGATCCGCCAAGTCTTTCGTCCGGCCCGCGGCCAGTTTGTTGCGTCGATAAAGCCGGAGGCTCAGAAAACAGGTGGGGACACCGTCGATTTCTCCTTTCGCCCGCTCAGCCCAGGCCTCATCAAAGCTGACTCCCGAGATACCGGTAAGAATATCGATCCGATAGGGGTCGATGCCGAGTTGGACGATGCGGTCCGCCGCCATGAAATCCGCGGGCCGGATATCGAGCGAGCCGAAGCCGAACTGATCGAGAACACGCACGAGGAGGGCGGCGTTGTCGGCCGAGGGCCTTACCAGGAAATCGATATCGCCTGTCGAACGCGGCACGCCATAAAAGGCGCGAGCCCAAGCGCCGACGATTACATACTCAACGCCGTGGGAGTTCAATAATTCGATAAACTCGCGCCAGTCGGGGAGCAGCATCATCGCGTGACCGCACCCGGAGCGAAGACAGCTCGCACATGATCCGCATGCGCTGCTCCGGCGTGAGACTCCAGTAATAAGAATTGTCCGCATGCTCCGCTTCGGCGAAGCTGTCGAACTTACGGATGGAAACGGATCTCATCCGATATTCATTATAGTGCGCTTAGATGGTGGGCCCCTTCACCGCGCGCCCGGCAAGGTTTGTGTTGCCCGCGGGCCCGCTGGAGGGCAGGCATGGGCCGACGTGGATTGGCCGTTCGCCGAATCCCGGCTCCTCGCCGCCTGTTGGCTAAAGGTCGATGTCCCGCGTGGGCGGCTTCTGGTCGGGGTTTTCCTTCGCCTGCTTGAACAGCTCATCGAACTTCTTCTCGAGCACCTTCCCGTGCGACTTCTCGGCCTCGAAACTCTTCTGAAATAGCTGCTCCCGGCGCGCGCCCTCGCCCTTCAATTTGGCAACCTCGGCCGCCAGGTCGTCGATCGCACGAGGTTTCTCCGGAATTTTGTGCGCAATCACCGCCCGCGTCTCTACATCGATCTTCAGTTCCGCCTGGCAGCACGGGCACGACACTTCAATCAGGTCTTGGGCCATCTCCCTATCCTACTCGAAACGGTTCCTGGGAGCCTGTGGGATTGCCACAGGCCCTCGGAAGAAACGATCGTGTAGGGTTGTCGGGGATAGCTAGAAGGTTTTTATGCGAGGTGACTGGTTAGGTGGGACCAAATAGCGTGGGTCAATCGTTTCTTCGAGGGCCCGTGAATTCTTAGTCACGCTTCTACTAAAGCAATCCCCATACCAAACTGGAACAAGCCTGATATCAATGAATTGAACCCCCGAATCAGCCTGTGTGTATGCAAAATTGGCACCGGCGTGTCAACCTTATGTTCCAATTGGCCACGTCCCGTACACGCGCGCCGCTCCGCGCCCGCCGCGGAATAATCTCATCCCCCACCGGCATCCAGCAGGTGCAGCCAGGGAGAAACCAATGGAGCGGCTCAAACGGAGAATGTCTGGTCACCGGCACCGCGTTCACGGGGGTCTGACCCTCTCTCCCGAGTTCCGCGTAGCATGGTCGTTTGGAGAATAAGGAGCAAGTCATGAGTTCACTCGACGGAAAAATCGCCATCGTTACCGGAGCCAAGGGAGGCTTGGGCAGTTTCGTCACCGAGTCCTTCCTCGCCGCCGGCGCCCGCGTCATCGGCGTCTCGCGTTCCATTCAACCCGCCGACTTCGTTCACGCCGGCTTCACCGCCATGCCCGCCGAACTTTCTTCGGGCGACGCGGCGCGCGACCTTGCCGCCGCCGTGGTCGCGAAGTTCGGCCGCATCGACGCCCTCGTGCACGTGATGGGCGGCTTCGCCGGCGGCCAGCCCGTGGCCGAAACCAGCGATGCCGACTTCGAAAAGATGATCGACCTCAACTACCGCGCCGCGTTTTACATCGCCCGCGCCGTGCTGCCCCAGATGAGGTCTCAAGGCAGCGGTCGCATCCTGGCCGTGGCCAGCCGCCAGGCCGCCGAACCCGGCGCCATGGTGGGAGCCTACAGCGCTTCCAAAGCCGCGCTCGTCGCCCTCATTCGCGTCATCGCGCTCGAAAACCACGACCGCTGCATCTCGGCCAACTCCGTCCTCCCCGCCACCATGGATACGCCCGCAAATCGCGCCGGCGATCCTTCCGCCGATACGTCCAAGTGGGTCCAGCCGGTCCAGGTGGCCGCCCTCCTCGTGCACCTCGCCTCTGATGCGGGTGCGCAGATCACCGGAGCCGCCATCCCGGTCTACGGCAGTCAGGTGTAGCCATGCCGCTGGTTGAAATGCTTCCCGCCCTGCCGCCAAAAACAAAAAGGGGGTCAGAGCCGCGGCCCTGACCCCCTCTTGAGGATTGCAACCTTCAGAACGTATACAGCAGCGTCCCCGGAATCGGTTCGGACGGGGCGCCGGCCGGTACTGCCGCCTCCCCTTCCGAGTTCAACTGGCGGTAATAGATGCCCGTGTCCCCCAGGTACACCTCCAGGTCGGCCGGCCGCGGCAGCGTCCCCTGAATCAAGGCCTCCGATAGCGGATCCTCGATGTACTTCTGCAGCGCCCGCCGCAGCGGACGCGCCCCGTAGCTGCGGTCCGCACAGGTCTTCTCCAGGACGTACTTGGCCGCGTCCGGCGTCAGCCTGATCTTCACCTGCTTCGCCACCAGGTTACCGTTCACCTGGTCCACCATCAGGTCGATAATCTTGATCAGGTCGTCGTCGGTCAGTGACGTGAACAGGATTACCTCGTCCAGGCGGTTCAGGAATTCCGGATTGAACGCCTTCTTCACTTCCGACCGCACCATGTCCTCGATCTTCGACGGGATGCCCTCGCCCGCCGGCGCCGAAAAGCCGAGGTGTCCCCGCTTTTCGAGGAAGCGCGCCCCCAGGTTGGACGTCATGATGATGATCGTGTTCTTGAAATCCACCTGGTTGCCCAGCCCGTCGGTCAACTGCCCGTCTTCGAAAACCTGCAGCAGGATGTTGTAAATGTCCGGATGCGCTTTCTCGATTTCGTCCAGCAGAATGATCGAATACGGGTTCCGCTTCACCCGCTCGGTAAGCTGCCCGCCCTCTTCGTACCCCACGTAGCCCGGAGGCGAACCGATCAGCTTCGAAACCGAGTGCTTCTCCATGTACTCCGACATGTCGAACCGCACCAGGCTCTTTTCGCTCCCGAACAGGAAGTTCGCCAGCGCGCGCGCCACTTCCGTCTTGCCTACGCCCGTCGGCCCCAGGAACAGGAACGATCCGGCCGGCCGGTTGCTCGCCTTGAGCCCCGCGCGCGATCGCCGGATGGCCCGCGCCAGCGCGCTGATCGCCTTCTCCTGGCTGATCACCCGCCTGTGCAGCTCCTCTTCGATCCGCAGCAGCTTGGTAATTTCCTCTTCCTTGATCGACGTCATCGGCACGCCCGTCCAGCGCGCCACCACGTCCTCGATATCGTCCTTCGTCACGCACCCGGTGGAAGAGTCGTCCAGGTTGTACTTTTCGCGCAACTGGCGCATGTTCTCGCGCTCTTTCCGCTCTTCGTCTGAGTAGAAACGCGCCTTCTCGAACTCGTGGTTCGCAATCGCGTTCTCCATGCGGTGCACGATGAACTTGATCCGCTTCTGGATGTCCGCCAGATCGCTCGGCAGCGTCGTCTGCCGCAGCTTGACCCGCGCTCCCGCCTCGTCGATCAGGTCGATCGCCTTGTCCGGCAGGTAGCGGTCCGGAATGTAGCGGCTCGACGTGTAGACCGCCGTCTCGATCGCATCGTCGGTGTACGCCACCGCGTGGAACTTCTCGTAGCGGTCCTTGATGCCGAAAAGAATTTTGACCGCGTCCCCTTCGGTCGGCGGCGGAACCTTCACCGCCTGGAAGCGCCGCTCCAGCGACCGGTCCTTTTCAATCGACTTCCGGAATTCGGACGGCGTGGTGGCCCCAATGCACTGGATCTCGCCCCGCGACAGCGCCGGCTTCAGAATATTGGCCGCGTCCAGCGACCCCTCCGCCGACCCCGCCCCCACCAGCGTGTGTAGCTCGTCGATGAAGATGATCGCGTTCTGATTCTCCATCAGCTCTTTCATGATGGTCTTCAGCCGCTCTTCGAACTGCCCCCGGTACTTGGTGCCCGCCACGATCAACGAAAGATCCAGCGCCAGAATCCGCTTGTCCGCCAGAAACGACGGCACGTCGCCTTCCGCAATCCGCTGCGCCAGACCTTCCACAATCGCCGTCTTGCCCACCCCCGGCTCGCCGATCAGCACCGGGTTGTTCTTCGTCCGCCGGCACAGGATCTGCACCACCCGTTCCAGCTCGTAGTCCCGTCCGATCAGCGGGTCCAGCGTGTTGTCCATCGCCGCCTGCGTCAGGTCCCGGCTGAATTCCGAGAGCAGCGAACTCTCCTTCGGCCGCGCCGACGCCACTTTCTCGCTTTGTGACCGCGCCAGTTCTTCCCGGATTGTGGACAGCCGCAGCCCCCGCTCGTGCAGAATCTCCGCCGCGAAGCACTTCTCCTCCCGCAGCAGCCCCAACAGCAGGTGTTCGGTCCCAATGTGCTTGTGGTTCAGCCGTTCCGCTTCTTCGGCGCCGTATGCCAGCACCCTCTTGCACTCGTGACTCAACGGCAAGTCCACCGAGGTCGAAACCTTCTCCCGGATCGTCGAGTGCCCCTCTATCTGCTTACGGATCGATTCCACCGCCGCATGCGAGCGGAGGAAGCGGTTTGCAAGCGCTTTGTCTTCGCGCAGGAGCCCGAGGAGCAAGTGTTCGGTTTCAATGTAGGGACTGCCGAACTGGCTGGCCTCGTATCGCGCAAAGAAGATCACTCTTCGCGCTTTCTCCGTATATCGCTCAAACATAGTTGTGACGCCCCCTATGACTAAAGATACTCCGGGCTGGCGCCGGGTTGCGAATCGTTTGGTCCCTCGGGTACCAACCCGCCTTTTTCCAGGCTCAGAACCCGGTCGCAACGCCGCGCGAACGATAGATTATGAGTGACAAAGACCGACGTGAGCTGGTGTGAACGGTGCAATCCGGCGAGCATTTCAAAAATCATCTCTCCGGTGCGGAAGTCCAGGTTCCCCGTGGGCTCGTCCGCCAGCAGTACCGAAGGATTCCCCACCAGTGCCCGCGCCAGTACCACTCGCTGTTGCTCCCCCCCGGAAAGTTCGCCGGCCCTGTGTGTCGCTCGCGCCAGCAACCCCACTTCTTCCAGCCTCGCATTCGATTCGGCTGCGGCGCGGGTATGCGTCCATCCCCGAATCAATAACGGCATCATCACGTTCTCGAGAGCAGTGAACTCAGGAAGGAGGTAGTGAATCTGCCATACGAAACCGATCTCCCGGTTGCGGAAATCGGCCTGTTCGGAGCGTGAAAGGCCTGAAACTTCTCTACTTCCGTAGTGTATCGTACCTCGCGAAGGTGTGTCCAGACCGCCCAGCAGGTGCAGCAGCGTCGATTTGCCCGCCCCCGATTCCCCCACCAGCGCCAGCATCTCCCCCCGCGCCACGTCCAGGTCCAATCCCGAAAACACCACCAGCTCGGCGTTCCCGGACCGGTAAACCTTGGCCAGCTCGCGCGCGCGAATATAACCTTCCTCCATTACCGCATAAGATAACGCATGTACACTCCCCCTGCATGCGGGTGTTCTTCCACACCTTGCCCGGTCACCCGAATTCAGCGCCTGCACCATCATGGAAGTATGGCCACAATGAAGCCCGACCAACCCTTCCTCTCCGATATTCAGGAGATCCGCCGCCGGGCGCGGCAGCACATGGATAAGGGAGCCGTCACCGACGGTTACAAGGCCGACCTCGAAACCTCCCTCCGCGTGCTCAACGAAGCCCTCGCCACCGAAATCGTCTGCGTTCTTCGCTATAAACGCCACCAGTACATGGCCCGCGGCCTGAATGCCGCCGCCGTGGCCGATGAATTTGCCGAACACGCCGCCGAGGAACAGTCCCACGCCGACCAGCTCGCCGAACGCATCACCCAGCTCGGCGGCGAGCCCAACTTCAACCCGGAAGGCCTCACCACGCGCAGCCATTCGGAATACGTCGAAGGCAAAACCCTCGCCGACATGATCAAGGAAGACCTCGTAGCTGAGCGCATCGCCATCGAGTCCTATTCCGAAATCATTCGCTACTTCGGCAACAACGACCCCACCAGCCGCCGTCTCATGGAAGAGATCCTGGCCAAGGAAGAAGAGCACGCCGAAGACATGCTCTCCCTGATCGAACGCGTCGGCAAAATCTGATTCCGCTTGCGTTTCGCGCTGCACCGCGCTACCACGGCTTTTCACCGGCACTCAAGCGCCGTCCATCATGGAAATCGTGGCTCACAGTTTGTGGGCGGCCGCGGCCGTCACCGCCGTCAACCGATCAACGCGGATGCGCCTGCGCATGGTGCCCGCGGTCTGGTGGGCCGTGTTCCCGGATGTGATTGCATTTGGACCCGCCATCGCCGCCGGCCTCTGGCTCCGGCTTACCGGCAGTTCCTCGTCCCACGTCCACCTCGGAGTGCCCCTCTACCCGGCGGCCCACAGCCTGCTCGTCTTTCTGCCCGCCTTCGGCCTTGCAGCCCTCCTGGCGCGCCGCATCGTCTACGAGATGCTGGGATGGCTGCTGCATATCCTGATCGATATCCCCACCCACAGCTTCAGCTATTACGCGACGCGGTTCCTCTGGCCCGTTTCCGATTTCCGCATCGACGGCATCGCCTGGTGGACCCCCTGGTTCTGGATTGCCACCTACATGGCCCTCGCCGCCGTCTACTTCCTGATGTGGCGCAAGAGATGGCTGAAACCGGCGCCCGCCCCTGCCGGCGTCGAGGCCCGCCGCTGATTCAGCCGGCGGCAGTCGCACCTACCCCTGTTTCGCCTCCAGCTCCGCCCACCGCCCGTACAGCGCCTCCACTCGCGCTTCCGCCTCCTGTAGCTTCGCGTAGCACACCTGCAACCGCGGGCCGTCCGACACCACTTCCGGCGACTGCATCTCCGCCCGAATCGCCTCCGCCGCCTGCTCCGCCTCCAGAATCCGCGCCTCCATCTGTTCCCACTCCCGCGCTTCCAGGTAGCCCAGCTTCTTCTTGCCGCCCGCCGGTGCCGCGCTCCTTGCCGCCGCCGGCTTCTCCGCCCGCGCCGGCCGCAGCGACGCCTGGTTCTGCTCCCACTGCCAGTAGTCCGCGAACAGCTCCGCGCCCCCGTTTCCGTCCAGCCCCAGCACAGCCGTCGAAACGCGGTCCAGCAGAAACCGGTCGTGCGTCACCAGCACCAGCGCCCCCGGAAATTCCGTCAGGCTCTCTTCCAGCACCTCCAGCGTCGGGATGTCCAGGTCGTTGGTCGGCTCGTCCATCAGCAGCAGGTCCGCCGGCCGCAGCATCAGCCGCGCGATCAGCACCCGCGCCTGCTCGCCCCCCGAAAGGCTCCCCACCGCCCGGTCGAGCTGGTCCGCGTCGAACAGAAACCGCTTCGCCCACCCCGCCACGTGGATCGGCCGGTCGCGGAAAATCACGTGGTCCCCGTGCCCTCCCAACCCCTCCCGCAGCGTCTGTCCCTGGTCGAGCTGTTCCCGCGCCTGGTCGAAGTACACCGTCCGCAGCGCCGCCGCCCGCTCGATCCGTCCGCCGTCTGGCTCCAGTTCCCCGTTGAGCAGCCGCAACAGCGTCGTCTTCCCCGAGCCGTTCAGTCCCAGCAGCCCCAGCCGCGTCCCCGGACCCAGCGCGAAGCTCAGATCCCGGAACAGAATCCGCCCACCCATCTCCTTCGCGATGCCTTCCGCCGAAATCAGCCGCTTCGTCCGCCGCTCCGTGGCCGTGAAGTCGATCTGCGCCGTGCCCCGCGGCGCCCGCGCTTCCATGTCCGCCAGTTGATCCGTCAGCCGCCCCGCCTCGTCGATGCGCGCCCGCGATTTTCCCGTCCGCGCCTTGGGCCCCCGCCGCAGCCACTCCACCTCCCGCCGCACCCTGTTCGCCAGCGACTGCTGCCGGCTCGACTGCGCCAGCAGAAACTCCTCCTTCTTTTCGAGGAACTGGCTGTACCCGCCCTCCACCCGGAACAGCCCCTCCGGATAGATGCGGTTGATCTCCGCCATGTCGTTGACCACGTTGTCCAGGAAATAGCGGTCGTGGCTGACCACCACGCAGGCGAACGGCGCCCCCGTCAGCAGTTTCTCCAGCCACAAAATGCCCTCGAGGTCCAGGTGGTTCGTCGGCTCGTCCAGGAACAGCAGGTCCGGGTCCGCCGCCATCTCTCTCGCGATCGCCAGCCGCCGCTTCCACCCGCCCGATAGCGTTTCCGTGCGCACCCCGCCGTCCGTGAATCCCGCCCGACCCAGCGTCTGGTTGATGCGCGCCGCCCGTTCCATCTCGTCCAGGTGCTCGCCCGTAATCGCTTCCGCGATCACCTCCGCCGCCGTCCGGCTCTCGGGAAACGCGGCTGTCTGCGGCACGTATCCCACGCGCGTATTCCGCCGCAGCGAAATCGTGCCTGAGTCCGGTTCGATCGACCCCGCCAGGATCCGCAGCAGCGTCGATTTCCCCGCGCCGTTCGGCCCGATCAGCCCCAGCCGCTCGCCTTCGGAAATGCCCAGCGAAATGTTATCGAACAGCGTGCGCGGCCCGAAGCTCTTCGAAATCGAGGTGCAGCTTTCTAGCAGCGCCATTTATTCGTAGCGAAGCGCCTCCACCGGGTCGAGCTGCGCCGCCTTCACCGCCGGCCACACGCCGAAGAACACCCCCACCGCCACCGACACGCTAAACCCCGTGATCAACGCCCACGCCGGAACCACCGAGGGCAGGGAAGGCACTAGCGCCCCCACCAGCATCGTGATCAGCACCGCCACCGCAATGCCCAGCACGCCGCCCGCCCCCGTCAGCGTCATCGCTTCCACCAGGAACTGCCCGATAATGTCCCGCCGCCTCGCCCCGATCGCCTTGCGCACCCCGATCTCCCGCGTCCGCTCGGTCACGCTCACCAGCATGATGTTCATCACCCCGATGCCCCCCACCAGCAGCCCCAGCCCCGAAATCGCGATCGCGATCAGCCCGATCAGCCCCGTGATCTGGTCGAACTGCTTGATGATCTGGTCCGGCGTCGAAATCGAAAAGTCGTTCGGCTCGCCCGTCGGCACCCGCCGGATCCGCCGCATCGCCCCTTCGATCTCATCGTAGGCATCCTGCCGCATCCCCGGTTTGGCTTTCGCAATGATCATCAGCCGGTTCACCTGCGGGTACCGGCTCTCCGCCGTGCGCAGCGGGATCACGATGGCGTTGTCCATCCCGTTCTCGCCGAAGAACCCGCCCTTGGCCTTCGCCATCACTCCGATGATCCTGTACTCCGCCCCGTCCACCATCATCGTCCGCCCCATCGCGTCCCCCGCCGGGTACAGCGACTCCGCCACGTTCGCGCCGATCACCGCCACGTGCGCCCCGCGCAAATTCTCCTCCGGCGTGAAGAAACGGCCCGCGTCGAAATCCCGCGGCGAGATCTGGTCCATGTTGGGCGAATAACCCGTCAGTTGGATGTTCTCCGATTCGAATCCCGGCACCCGCGCCGTCACGGGATTCCCCCCGATCACCGGCGGAATGAACAGCTCCTGTCCCACGTCCTCCACCGACGTGCACCAGCGCCGGATAATCTCCGCGTATTCCGGTTGCAGCGGACGCCGCTTGCGCTCCTTCGGCGGCTCGAAACCCGGATCGCCCGACGTCTTGTACAGAAAAACGTTGTCCGGCCCCAACTCCTGAAAGAACGTCACCACACCCTGCCGCAGCCCCGTCAGCAGGGACGCCACCGTCACCACCGTCGTGATCCCGATCACGATGCCCAGAATCGTGAGCAGCGAGCGGAAGCGGTGCGTCCACACCGCCCCCAGCGCCATATTCATGTTTTCCGCGGCGCTGACGTTCATCTATTCCGCCCTCAACGCCACCACCGGATCCAGCCGCGCCGCGCGCGAAGCCGGATACCACCCCGACACGATCCCCACCACGCTCGAAACCGTGATCGCCAGCACCACGTAACCCAGCGTGATCCGCATCGAAATCTCGAACAGCCGGGCCAGCAGCGCCGTCAGCACCGCGCCCCCGACAATCCCCATTGCGCCCCCTACCACCGAGAGCGCCACCGCCTCAATCAGCACCTGAAGCATGATGTCCCCGTGCCGCGCGCCCAGCGCTTTCCTAATTCCGATCTCCCGCGTCCGCTCCGTCACGCTCACCAGCATGATGTTCATGATCACGATCCCGCCCACTACCAGCGAGATGCACGTCACCGGCACCACGATCGCCGCGATCATCCCCAATACTTGGTCGATAAACCCGCGGATCGCGTCCGGCGTCAGCGTGTCGAAATTGTCCGGCTCCCCCGGCCGCGTGTGGAACCGCGTCCGCAGCGCCACCCGCGTCTCGTCCAGCGCCGACTCGAGATCCAGGCCGCTCCCCGGCTTCGGACGCCCGAACACCGAAAACCCGTTCCCCGGCCCCCAGATGCGCGCAAAGGCCGACACCGGGATGTACAGCGCGTTGTCCTGGTCACGCCCGAACGCCGAGCCCAGCTTTTCCAGCACCCCGATCACCGTGAAGTCGAGCCCCTTGATGTGAATCGTCTCGTTGAGCGGCGACGTCCCGGCCGGAAACAGCGTCGTCCGCACCGTCTCCCCGATCACCGCCACGTACGCCCGCGAACGGTCCTCCTGTGGTGTGAAGAAGCGCCCGTCCACTACCACGATGTCCCGGATGCTTGCCAGTTCCGACGCCGCCCCGATAATTGAGGTGTCCTCCACCGTCAGGTTCTCCCGCGTCACATCCGCCATCTGGTTGCGATACGGGCTGTACAGGATGCTGTCGCCGTTTACCTGTTCCAGATATTTCGCATCGTCCCTCCGGATCGGCTTGTTGCGCTTGATCCGTTCGAACAGTTCCCGCCGGCTCAGCCGCCCCGTGGCCGCGATCTGCGCCACCAGGAACGACTCGGATCCGAACGCCTTCGCCGTGCTCTGTTCCGCATAGAGGCCCAGGCCCGAGATCGCCGCCCCCACCAGCACTACGCTGCCCACGCCGATAATCACGCCCAGCAGCGTCAAAAAACTGCGCAGCTTGTGCCCGCGGATCGATTCCATCGCCAGCCGGAAGGCATTTTGAAATTGTTGCCGGGACCGGGTGGTCCCGGCATCAGATTGAGGCATTGCTCTTATTCCAGAATAACGTAAGATGAAGTTCGACCACCCCGATGCCCCTTAGACTCGCTTATTCGACTCTCTTCCTGATCGCCTTGATTGCGGTTTTTGTGGTCTGGTCGCAGGTGGGCGGCCAGGGACACCTCGAGCTCGTGCCCTGGTACCTCAAACTCGGGCTCGGCTTCGGCGCGGCCTTTGCCATCGTCAAGGCCACCGCGGCGTCCGTCGCCCGCGAGCCGGCCTGGAACAGCGGCGCCGTCAAATGGATCGGCATCCTCCTGGCTTTTCTGCTCGCCTGCGGCCTGGTGACTTACTACATGCACGTCTACGGCGAAGAAGAGGAGGAGCCGACCGACGAAACCGTCGGTTTCTGCCCCCCGCCTATAACTCCGCCAGGTTACACATTGCGCGCCGGCTAGCCCGCTCCGCCCCCACTTCCGTCACCACGATCCGGTCGCCCTCGTGCAGAAACTGGCGCAGTATCTCCTTGAGTTGCGCCGCCGAGTGCGTGCTGTGCAGCGCCCACTGGTTCGCCAGCACCTGGCGCGCCTCGAACGTGCGCAGCCGCGCATGAAACGAAGCATAATCGACCGGTTGCAGCAGATCGCACGAAACCAGGTAAAGCTTCAATGACACGGCTACATTATGGCGAATAAAAAGCGAAAATGCAATAGTTGGGTGCCGGACCGCGCGTGTCCCGGCAAAGGACGCGACGGAGCCCGCCTCCGCTTCACCAACCAAGCCAGCTTACTTCCACAGCCCATTGGACGGGTTCAAAAACCTTCCAGTGGCACCTTTGCAATCAGACGGTGTCTCACCCGAGGGGTTCACTCCACTCCTGCCTTCTTTGCGCCTTCGCGCCTTGGCGAGAAACTAGCGAAGGCTGCTCCGCTTCTCCCTCAGGATTTCAAAGCCGCAGCCCTTACTTCGTAGTCTTCTCCGCGCCTTCACACCACGCGCGGCTCTTCCTTTGGCGAAGTCCCGTCCGCGTCGTTGATCCTCGCCCCTGCCGGCGCCTTCACCGAACCCCGCAACAGGGGATCGTCGGTGCGCCGCATCCAGCCGTCCAGCCTCTCCCGCATCTTGGCGAGATCGCTCGCGTACGCCCTCTCGCCCGCCAGGTTGCGCGTCTCGTTGGGGTCGAACAGGGTATCGTACAACTCCTCCCGCGCCACCCCCCGCGTTTTCCATCCGGCCTTCAGCCACACATCCTTGCTCAGCCCGTCGTCGCAGTTCGGCAGCACCGGCGTATGTTTGTCGCCGTAGTGCCGGATATAGTTCCAGCGTTTGGTGCGCGCCGCCCTTGCCGGTTCATAGGCCGCGTGATAGTTCACTTCGGCGAATAACTCGTCGTGGATCTCCGCGGCCTCTCCCCGGATCAGCGGCATCAGCGACCGTCCCTCCAGCCACGCCGGATGCTCGATGCCCGTCAGGTCGCAAACCGTCGGGAACAGGTCCATGTGGGATACCATCGCTTCCGATACTTTGCCGCCCGTGAAACCGCCCGGACCGCGCAGGATCAGAAAGACCCCCGTGCCGTGTGCCGTCAGGTTGCATTTCATCGCCGGAAACGCGATGCCGTGATCGGTCGTGCAGATCACCAGGGTATTGCCCGCCAGTCCGCTAGCCTCCAGCGCATTCAGCACCTCGCCCATGCCCTGATCCAGCACGCGTGCGCTCGCGTGAAAACGCGCCATGTCGAGCCGTGTCTCCGGCGTGTCGCTGACCGGCGCCGGCGGCAGCGTGAACCGCGGGTCTTCCTTCGGCCCCGGTTCCGGATACTCCCGGTGCGTCTCGGTGAATCCCACCGCCAGGAAGAACGGCTCCTTGGGCGCCTGTTTTAGAAACCGGACCGCGGCCGGAGCCACCTGTGCCACGTGCGTTCCCCGCGTCTGAACGATCTCGTCATAGCCGATCTCCGCCGGCGTCCGCGAGATATGCTGTATGCCGATCAGCGTCGACCGGTAGCCTTGCGGGCGCAGCGCGTGCAGGATGTGCCGCTTGTAGTCGTAGAGCGAAAATCCGCGGTGCGCCAGGCCCAGCATTCCGTTGCTGTGCGGGCAACAGCCCGTCAGCAGGCTCGCCCGGCTCGGCGAGCAGGTGGGCGCGGCGTCGAAGGCGTGCCGGAACAGCACGCCTTCGCCCGCCAGCTTTTGAAGGTTCGGCGCCGGCACGCCGCACCCGTACGGCTGGATGTAGCGGCCCGTATCGTGCGAATGGAGATAGAGAACGTTGGGACGATTGGCGTCGGCTCCCCGTGCCAGTTGCGAGACGAGCGCGCTCGCCCCCATCCGGCGGATCGCGTCCCTTCGGGTTTGATTGTCCGGCATCGTGACATTAGTCTACCGCCGCGCTCTCACCGGAAGTGCACCACCAGTTCCACATACGCCAGATCCGCCAGCCCGTGGAACTCCCCCTCGCGCGACGACGCGAAGAATTGCGCGCCGATATTCAGGTCTGTGTTGGCCGTCAGGTTATGACTCACCTTCGGCAGCACCGCCGCCGAACGCCCCCCGGCATCCATCACCACGTAGGTTTCCACTTTCCACAGCGGTGTCACCGGATAGCTCGCCCCGGCCGAAATGAAATGCCGGTGCACCGTGAAGATCTCGCTCGACGTCTGCAGCAATTCGGTGAAATCGCCGCCCTTCACGTCCGGCTCCGCCCGGTTGTAGAAATACTCGCCCACCACGTACAACCCGCTCGCGAACGCATAGTCCGCCCCCGCCATGAGGCGCAACGCGTTGCGCCTCGAAACAGCCGCGGCGCCGGCCTCCGGGTGGCGCCACCGGTAGGTCGTCTCGCCCCGCAGACCCGCCCCGCGCAGTTGCCCGGCGAAGTCGAACCCGGTGACCCAGTCCCGCCCGAACCGCGCCGCTGCCGCGTCGAAATCGTAATTGTGAATCGTGCGGCTCAACCGTACCGCTGAGGTGGACCGCCGGAATCCGTCCTCGGGCGCGTACACCACGTTCCACCGCATCGACCCCGCCGTGCGAAATGCCAGGAGGCCCGCATCCACCCCCTCCCTCTCCTCCGCCTCCACCTGTAGCGGGCTGATCGGATTGAACATGTCCATCGGACTCCAGAAACGCGCCGTTCCCCATCCGATGCGCTGCCTCCCCACCGTCAGCGTCGCCGGTCCGCCGCGCAGCGAAACCGTGCCGCGGTAAAGCGACGTGTCCCAATACGCGTGCGGCTCATCCACCAGCACGTGCCGCGCGCCGATCCACGCCGCGCTCTGCCGCTCGCGCACGATGGCGAAGTCCGGAAGCGTCGTCAGGTTGCCGCCGTGTAACTCGTTGTCGTACTCCACGTGCACCGCCAGCCAGTCGCGACGCTTGCCGTCGTAGGTGAGCCGCAGGCGGTCCATGTTGTCCCCCCACGCCTCCTGCGTCACGTAGAAACGCGAGCCGCTCGCCAGCTCCTTGAACAACCCGCTCCACTGCTGCGTCCACCACGCCGGTGCGGTCTGCGCCGTGCTTGTGCCCGCAAGCATCATCGCCAGCAGCCAGCCGCGCGCTCTCATGGCTCGCGATTTTCATCGGCGATGACGCGGCCGTCTTTCAGGCGGATCAGCCGCCTGGCGCGGCTCATCACCGCCGGGTCGTGCGTCGAAAACAAAAACGTGATGCCGCGCTCGCGATTGAGCCGTTCCATCATGTCGAGCAGCAGGGCCGCGTTTTCAGAATCCAGGTTCGCCGTCGGCTCGTCCGCCAGCACCAAATCGGGCTCCGTTAGAATCGCGCGCAGCACCGCCACCCGCTGCTGCTGGCCGCCGCTCAGTTCGTCCGGACGCTTGTCGCGCAAATCGCTCATCCCCACTTCGTCCAGCAGTCTCCGCGCGCGATCCATCCGCTCCGCTTTCGCCATCCCTTGCAGCGACGGCACGAACCCCAGGTTCTCCGCCACGCTGAGCACCGGAAAAAGATTGAACGCCTGAAAAACAAAGCCCAGGTGCCGCAGCCGGAATTCCGCCAGTTCGCCGGCCGCCGCCGCCGTGATGTCCAGTCCCGCCACCCGGATGCTGCCGCTGTCCGGCCTGTCGAGCGCGCCGATCACGTTCAGCAGTGTCGTCTTCCCCGACCCCGACGGCCCTACCGATGCCGCGAACTCGCCTTTTTCGAGCGCCAGCGTCACCCCGCTCAATGCGTGTACCGCCACATGGTTGCGATACGTCTTCGTCACTTCGATAAGTTCTATCAGCGCCATGCCCGCCTCAGATATGCCGGATGGCCTCCACCGGCCGCAGGCGCGCCGCCTTGATCGCCGGATACAGCGCCACCAGCATTACCACCAGCACCACGGAGACGTTTGAAACGATCAGGTTCCACGCCGTCAGTTCCGGACGCATCACCGTCGTCGTAATCCCCAGCGCCGACGCGCCCGCCGCGTAGTGTGACAGATCGATTCCCGTGTGCGCGAACAGAATCGTCGCCGCGCTTCCGAGCCCCGCTCCCAGCGCCGCGCCCAGCAGCGACAGCGCCATCGATTCCTGCATCACCAGCCGCACAACCTGGCGCGGCTTCGTCCCCAGCGCCATCATTACGCCGAACTCCCGAACCCGCTCGAAAACCGACATCATCACCGTGTTCAGAATCCCCACCGAGATCACGATAAACAAAATCAGCACGATGATATAGAAGAAGGCATCGTCGAGCTCGATGAACTGCCGCAGGAACGGTTCCACCGTGTACCACGGCAGCACCTCTACCGGCTCGCCCGCCAGTTGGCTCGTCAGAAAACGCCGCGCTTCGTCCACCGCCTCGGACGAATCGAGCAGCAGCGCGGCCTCCGTGACGCCCCCACCGAGCGAGAACAGCGTTTGAGCATCCTGGCGCAGCAGGTAAACCGCGCCGCGATCGAGATCCGGCGAGCCCGAGCGAAAAATGCCCGCCACCCGGTACAATTGCGCGCCCATCGACCCGTCCGCGGCCTGCACCATCAGCACGATCTTGTCACCGAGGGCCGCCCCCAGGGATTGCGCCAGCCTCTCGCCGACGAGCGCCGGCCGGCTCATCCCCTCTTCGAGAAACTTCCCGGCGATCATCGTGTGGTCGATCGTCGTGACCGTCCGCTCGGCTTCGGGAACGATGCCGATAATTCTTACGCCGCTCGAGTTCTCCGCCGTGCTCGCCAGCCCGTCGCCCAGCACGCGGAACGACGCGCCGAGTAGATGCGGCGTCCGCGGCGCCACCTGTTCTACCCGCTTGAGGTCCGGCAGCGTCTTCAGTAGCGCCGGATCCCTCTGATAGCCCGCACGGTGAATCTCGATGTGGCCGATCCCCGCCCGCACCGAATTATCCACCATCTGTTCGTGAAAACCGTCCCCGATGCTTCGCATTAAAATGTTGAATGCGAGGCCAAGTGCGATCGTCAGCACCGTCAGCAGACTACGCCGCCGGTACCTCCAGACGTTGCGCCATGCCATTTGCCACAAAAGCATCCGTGCCCCTCAGAAATGCCGCTCCAGGTTCTGCCGCGTGAAGATGTCCGGCGAAACCGGTTTGTCGAATTCGAGCGACGAAAAGGTCAGCGTTGTTTCGTGACCCGCCTTGGTATGCGAAACCATCCGCCATCGCATCGGGTAGTTGCGCGAACCCACGTTGCGGATCTCGTCCAGGTACAGGGTCTTTTCGAGCGTGCCCCGTTCGCCGTAAAACTCCTCGCGCCGCGGCAGCGAATCCGACTTGCGCACCAGCAGCACCAGTTTGCCCCATACCACCGCCACGTCCGGCTTCGGCACCGCCACCAATCGGTAGCAGGTATCGCCGCCTTCCGTCGTTTCGCCTTCGATCCGGTGCACGTAGTCGGTCGGCAGACTGCTCTCCTTCACCAAATCGTCATTGGTGAAATCGCTCCCCATCCACGCCTGCAGCATCAGCGAAGGCGGAATCTTGATCACCCGCTCCACCGAAGGCAGCCACGTCCACATGTTGCTCCCCACCCGCAGCGTGCCCGTCCCGGCATCTTTCGCCGGAGCCGTAATCCGGATGAACGTCTTCTCCGGATAGTCGTACCAAAAGGTCATCTCGAGAGTGCGCTGCCACTCCGGCGTGCGCACCGTCATCGTCGCGGTGCCGTGCTGGGTCTTGCCTTTGAGCGCGGCGTCGCATTTCTTCGCCAGCGTAAGGGCGTCCGGTCCTCCGCCCCCAGCGCTGTTCCGGATGAAATCAGCAGCAGTGCGATCGCCATCTTCATTTCTTCTTTGCGCCTCCCCGCGCTGCCAGGCCCCGCAGCACGACCGTCACGAAGCCGTCCCCCATCGCCACCGGATCGAGCGACGGATCGAACCACGCTTGCAAAAAAAGTCCGTCCAGCGAGCCCACCAGCACCGCCGCAATCCCCGAAGCGTCGGCCTTGCGGTCGAACTCGCCGTTTCGCTGGCCCTTCCGGATCTGTCCCGCAATCAGCTTCCGAAACGTCGCATAACTATCGCGGAACAGCGTGGCCACCCGCGTCTGGCGCTCCGGCGATGCCGACGCCGACCAGAATTCGAACACCAGCGGAAACAGATCGCGCTCCCCGGCCCCCATCTCCAGCACGGTGTGAATCGCCTGCCGGATCTGCGCCGCCGCGGTTGCCCCCGCAGGCCCGGCGCTCGCCCGCGCCAGCCGCTCCATGGAGGCGATGTAGTCTTCGAACACGCCGAAAAACAGTTCCTGCTTGTTGCGGAAGTACTCGTAAATTGTCCCTTTGCCGGTCCCCGCGCGTTCGGCAATCGCATCCATCGTCGTCGCCTGGTACCCCTGTTCGGCGAACACCTCCGCCGCGGCGCGGAGGAGGGCGCCGGATTTCGCCTTGCGGTCTACAATGCGGGCAGCCATAATTGACCGACCAGTCGGTCATTCTTAGTCTTACGCCGCACAAGGCCCGTGTCAACCCTCATCCACCAGTGCGATGCCCCGGCGCCTGGGCTTCTCCTAGTTGGCGCTGGCTCTCGCAGCCATAGGTCTGTATGGCGTAGTCGCATACGGAACAGCGCAGCGGGCGCGGGAAATCGGCGTCCGAATCGCGCTGGGCGCACGGCGCAGCCGTGTTCTGTGGATGGTGCTGAGCGGTCGGGCAATGGCCAGCCTCGAGATCTAACCTTCAAGCCCCCGTTTCTGAGCGTGTTGTGTACCCGAGCTGTGTCCGAGTGCGCGCGCGCCGTCTGGTATAGTCTCATGGACGGGCATTCCGCTTCGCGGGCTCTGCCGGCAGGAGAAGTCAAATGCAATTTCAACGATGGACTTTAATACTCACAGGCGCATGCGCACTCGCTTTGAGCGCGGGCGTCTTCATGTCGCTCGACGCGCAGCAGGCGGGCCCGGGAGGACGCGGCGGCGGACGCGGCGGCGCCGGGTTAAACGTGTTCACGGCGGCGGACGCGGATAAGGATGGCTTTGTGACCCGTGAGGAGTTGCGCGCGGTTTTCGGCAAGTGGGCGGGCGCTGAGGGGACGCAGGAGCAAGTAGCCTCCGCAATTAACGCCGCGTTCCCGCAGCCGGTGGCCGGGCCGCGCGCTCCGCAGAACCAGACGCCGAAACCGGAGGATGTGGAGAAGATGAGGGCCGCCTTGCCCGAGCGGGCACCGGCTAAACCGGCGCATCCGCGCAAGATCCTGGTGCTGAGCAACGCCGCGGGATTCGTGCATTCCTGCATTCCGCTGGTGGCGACGACGATGGAGGAGATGGGCACGAAGACGGGTGCATGGACCGCCACGGTGACGTACGATCCGGCGGCGATCACCGCCGAGAATCTCAAGCAATACGACCTGGTGTTCCTGAACAACACGACGGGCGCGTTTCTGGACGATCCGAACGACGCGGCAGCGACGGCGGCGAGGAAGAAGGCCCTGCTGGAGTTCGTGCGGTCGGGCAAGGGTCTGGCGGGAATTCACGCAGCGGCGGATTCGTACCACGAGGCGCGCGCCACGACGCCTGCGCCCACGGCGGGTGGCCGGGGTCCGGGAACCCAATTCGCGTCTCAGATGGTGCGGGCGGGCGATACCAACCAGGATCAAAAGCTGAGCCGCGAGGAGGCGGTGTCGCTGGCCGATTCCTGGTTCGGCAAACTGGACACCAGTGCGGCCGGAAAGATCAGCCAGGCGGACTTCACGGCGCGCTTCAATTCCGTGCTGCCGGCGAATCCCGCGCCGGTCAGACGGGAGCCCGGCGCTCCCCAGACGGGGCGTCCCGGCCGGGACCCGCAGGTGGGGACCTGGCCCGACTTTAACACCGTGATCGGAGGCTTCTTCAAATTCCACTGGGTGGATCCGCAACTGATCACCGTCAAGATCGACGATCCGAAGAGTCCGGTGACGGCGATGTTCGACGGTAAAGAATTCGATATCCACGACGAGACCTACACGTTCGGCATGGAGGTGTGGTCGCGGCGGAACCTGCACATACTGACGAGCATCGACTACGACAAGATGAGCGAGGCGGACAAGGCGAAGGAAGACTATCCGCGGGCTGACCACGACTACGGCTTGAGCTGGATCCGCCGCGAGGGCAAGGGTCGCGTGTTCTACGAAGCGCACGGCCACAGCGAGCGGGTGTACGCCATCCGGCCGATGCTGGAGCACGTGCTGGCAGGCGTGCAGTATGCGCTGGGCGACCTGAAGGCAAACGACAGTCCGAGCGCGAAGTAAGCGGGGCCGATGTGCGCGCGGTTCGTGAAGCCGGCGGCGGTGCATGCCGCCGCCGAACCGCGTTGGCTTCAAACCGACCTATACCAGGCACTTCCGGCAGTAATCGACGCACTTGGCGATTTCGCGGAGGACGTCGGAGCCTTCCGGGGTTTTGTATTCGTACTCGATCGTGGCCTGGAAGGGGTACTTTTCCCGTTTCATCAACTGAAGCACTTCTTTGATGGGAGTATCGCCTTCGCCGAACGGAGTGTTCGGACCGTTATCGGTTTTGCGGTCCTTCACGTGGATGTGGGTGATGCGGTCGGCGTGTTTCTTGATGAACGGAATCGGCGACGTGCTGTTGCCGGCGACGAAGTGGCCGATATCCAGATTGATGCCGTTGTAGGGCGAGTAGGTCATCGCCTTTTCCCAGCTTTCGGGCGCGCCGAAGGCCTCGGGGCTGTGGATGTTCGTGTGGCCGTGGTAGCCCACCATCATCTTATGTTTGGCGGCGAACTGGCCGAGCCAGGGGGTCTTGCTGAGGGGGATCTCGCAGGAGATGGCGCGCGCGCCGAGGGTTTTTGCCAGATTGAAGGCGTAATCGACGACTTCGTCCTTCATTTTGTCGATGCCGTCGAACTTCACGATCTCGATGGCGATGCCCGCATCGTTGTACTTCTTGCGGAACGATTTGAACCGGTCCATGGGGGCCGAAAGGCGCCACTTTTCGACGGCCTCGGCTTTGGCTTCGGCGTCCGCGCGCTGGGCGGCCGGATCCGGGGGCGTCGCCGGGCGGGGCCCGGGGCTCGTGCCGTAGTGGATGGGGCAGCCGAAGAACTCCTCGACGGGCTGAGAGCGGAGTTCCACGGCGCTGAGGCCGAGTTCGACGAGGTATTTCTGGACGTCGTCCGCGCCGACGGGCAGACCGTGGAAGCTGTAGGGCGCGTTGATCCCTACCTGCACGCCGCCGAATTTGGAATTGGGCTTGGCGAGCAACGATGCGGGCAGCGCGGCCAGCGCGAACTTGCCAAATGTTCTTCGGGTGAATTCCATAGTGCTCTCATTCTATAACTCATTCGAGCCGGGCGCGGCGCTGATGGCGCATTGCAAACATAGTTCGGTGCAGCCCAGGCCATGAATCGAACCCGGACCGCCACCGCCATTTACCCCCGGCTCCCCGCCTAGAAAATATAACGGCCGGCGAACTGAAGCTGGATCGGCGAAGACACACTCGCCCCGCCGATATTCAGAGACCCGTCGGGTAACCTGAATGTGCGGAAGGTCGAGACCGGAGTCTGTCCGGTGCCCCATCGCGAACCAAGCGCCGTCGTCGTCGACTCGTTAGACGATGCCGAGAAGAAGCGATTTTCGTGATTGAACGCGTTGAAGAAATCCACGCTCAACTCCACCCGGTGGCCCTCCGTAATCTTGATGTCCTTGCTGACCCGCAGATCGGTATTCCAGAAATTCGGTTGCCGGAACGAGTTGCGGGGAAGCAGCACGCCGCCCACGATCGGCCGGTCCGTGAAGTTCCCGTCCCGATTGGAGTCGGTATTCGTGTACGCCGTGAAGGGCAGCCCCGACCGCCACGTCATGATTCCCGACATCCGGAAGCCGAACGGCAGTTCGTAGATCGCTGAAGCCACCAGCCGCCGCCGGATGTCGTCCCGCGACCAGCTATATTCCTGCTGAAGGTCGAAGGCGTCCTGGTACGTAATCCCGGCAAAGTTCCGCTCGTTCGAATCGTCGTCTCTGTTCCACGAAAGCGTTCCATTCACCAGGAATTGCAAATGGTGCGAGAAGCGCTTATTGAACGACAGCGTAAGCCCATCGTAGTTCGAGCGCGCTGAACTCTCCTGCGAGAGCAGCCGCCCGAAATTCGGATTCGGGCGCGACGCAGTATTGAAAATCCGCCGCTGTTGTGGCGGCACCGAGTTGTCTGGCCCCACAACCGGCGGGAAGAAGTTGGTGTCGCGGATTCTCTCCAGGTGGACCGTATTCACATGCACGTAATCCAACCCCACCGACAGCGAACTGGCGAGCTGGCGCTCCACGCCCAACGTCCAGTTGAACGACCGCGGATTCCGGAAATCCGGCGCGAAAAAGGAAGCGTCCGGCTTCAGTCCGGCCACGCCCGACTGGGAGAAAAAGACGGAGTCGGCCGCGTTGTTGGTATTCGGAACGAACGGATAGACAAACTCCGGATGTACCTTCTGAACCGCGGCGATCTGCGACGCGTTCAACGTAAACGAAACGCCGACATTCAGGTTGCCCGTGCTGTTGAACACCTGGTTCAACAGTAGTGCCGGAGTCTGCGCATAAAAAATTCCCGCTCCCGCCCGCAGAACCGTCTTGTTGTCGCCGGTGAGATCCACCGCCAATCCGAGGCGCGGCTGGAATTCCTTGGTGTCGGACGGAATCTGCGCCGTGTTGGGCAGCGCCGGGTTCGGCCGCGGAGGCGTCGGCTGCAGGTACGCTTCGTACCGCAGGCCGCCCGACAGTGTCACACGCCGCGAAATCTTCCAGGAGTCCTGGGCAAAAAAGGCCGGGTTATTGATCACCGCATCGAACTGCCCATCGCCGTAGAAGATTCGAAACTGGTCCGGCACGGCATTCGGAACCTTGTTGAGGACGTTCAGAAACCCTTGCAGCGTGTTGAAGATATAGACGCCGCGCCAGTTCCCGCGAAAAGTCTCGGAGGTGTGATAACGGTTGTAGTCCACCCCGAACTTCACCGAGTGCCCGCCGTGAATCCATGTCGCCGAGTCCGTAACCTGCGAAGACCTCGACGTCACGGGAATCGGCAGAAAGGAAACGCCCCCGAAGAAGCAGCAGCCGGAAACCTGCGTCTGCGGTCCCGCCTTATTGACGAAATCCAGCCCCTCGCCGTTGTTTACTCGCGGCCGCTCCTCCACGCGATACTGATACCTCAACTCGTTCAACAGCGTCGCGGAGAACGCCGAAGTGAGGCTGGCCACACCCGCATGCGAGAAATCCTGCTCCGTTCCGTTGTTGCTCAGCACGCCCGACTGCACCCCCGTGAACGTGCCGTTTACGGCGTTGTTGCCGGCCTGGTTGTACCGGAACGAAGCGCGATGCGCATTGGAGATCTGCCAGTCCGCCTTAGCCAAAAACGTATTGATGTCGTTGGTCGACTGGTAGACCCCTTGCTGCGAAAGGAATTCCTGCGGCAGTCCCGCTGTCTGGTTGAATCGAATCGTCAGTGGCGCGTGCTCTCGCTGTCCGTCATACACCGCGAAGAAGAAGAGCTTATCCCTCTTGATCGGTCCCCCGATGGCGCCGCCGAACTGGTTGCGATAGTCCGTCGTGCGATCCCCGAACACCGTCTTCGGAGAGATGTTCGGAAGCCGCAGGTATTCGAACGCCTCGCCATGGAAATCGTTCGTGCCCGATTTGGTGACCACATTCACCGACCCGCCAGTCGCCCGGCCGTGCTCCGGATCGAAAGTGCCGCGGACCACCTGGAACTGCGAAACCGCCGCCTGCGAGACGACATAAGCCGACCCGCTCCGTTCTCCGCCCGCCTGCCCGCCAAAAAACGGCTCGTTGAAATTCGCGCCGTCGATATTGATCGCCGAATTGATGCCGCGCGACCCCGCAAAACTGATCTGCCCGCGTTCCGGCTCCACCATCACACCGGGCGTCAACTGCGCCAGGTCGAGAAAACGCCGCCCATTCAGCGGCAAGTCGGCAACCGCTTTGCTCCCCACCAGCGTACCGGTCTGTGCGCTGCCAGTCTCTACCACCGGCGCGGCCGCATCCACCGTCACGGTTTCCGCCACCGTAGCCACCTGCATCGCAACATCCGCGGTCAACGTCTGGCCCAGCCCCAGGTCGTAACCCTTGCTGATCACCGTGGCGAACCCCGAAGCCGTTACCGTGACGTCATACGACCCGGGTTCCAGCAGCGGAGCCTGGTAGCGGCCCTCGTTATCGGATTTCACCTGCCGCTCGGCTCCGGTTCCGGTGTTCTTCACCGTCACCGTCGCATTGGGAACGCCGGCGCTGGTCTGGTCCGTCACGAGTCCCTGAATCGTCCCCGTTGTGGACTGGGTCTGAGCCGGTAGCAGTCCTGGAATTGACAGCAGCGCCATCAGTACAATTGGCCGCAAAGCCAGGAAACGAAGCCTCAGCTTCACACACATATTCTCTTCTCCTGAAAGCAGATGGTTTGCGGGTAAGATAGCATAGTTAAAGGTTACAACGAAGTAAAAATCCCCCCGTCCGCCGCGACACAGTGGTGAACGCCCGGCCGGGTCCTGGCGACACCTCCGGCCCGATCGGTCACACCGCGAAGAATCCCCCCAGAAAGAATCACTTCCCCGGCGAAAAGCTCAGTCGTCCAGCTCCGACTTGATAATCGCCGCCCGAATCAGATCCACGAAGTCCTCCGCTGCCTCCGCCCGCTCCACGCACTCCGCGCACCCGAGCAAATGCTCCTCCAGCGCCGCCAGCTCCGCCTCCTCCGTCACCATCCCCAGGTAGTACCGCTCCAGGTCGTGATCCGGAATGTGCTCACCGGTGGTCGGCATGAAACCTGGCGCCGGAGTCCCGCTGCCCCCGCCTCCGCCTTCTCCGCTAGCGTGCGCAGCCGCCCCCGCCGCCCGCCCGCTCCCGGGCCATGCTTCCCGACCGGACTCCCGTTCATGTCCCTTCCTATCCGGGACCGCGTGTGCGATGTGTCTCATGTCCGCTGGCACTGCCTTTCCCCGGCTCCTTCGCCCCGCTCGCCCCCGGCCCCCGCAGCCGGTTCTCGCACCGGCACTTCAGCCGCTCCTGATATACGGCCACCCGTCTTCGCGCCGCCCGCCGCGCTTCCGCCCCCTCCGGATCGTTCCCCGCCGCTACATACTCCAGCAGTAGTTCGATGCATCGATCGCAGTCTTTATTCATATCGGTCAAAAAAAAAGGACCGGAGCGTCGCCCCGGCCCCTCAATCCCTCGTGGCCCGCTGCACTACCGGAATCGCGTCTCCGGCCGATAAGCTGACCGTGCGCAGATTATGGATCTTGCTGCTCGCCACCGTCGTGGCCCTCTCTCTCCTGCCTGCCGGATTCCCCGGCCTCCGCGCCGTCGCCGCCTTGCCCGCCGGCGATAAACTGCTCCACTTCCTCGCCTACGCCATCCTCGCCGGCATTCTTCCCTGGGTGGAATCCCGCTCCGCCGCCGCCTGCACCGGACTCGTCGGCCTCAGCCTCCTGCTCGAGCTCCTCCAGCAGTTGGTCCCCGGCCGCTCCTGCGACCCGCTGGACGCCCTTGCCAATGCCACCGGCGCCCTCTGCGGTTTGCTCGCCGCCGCCTTCCTCAACGCCAGCCTCCGCCGCTTGCGCCGCGCCGTCGCCGACTACCCCGCCTTCCGCATCGCCTGCGACCCGTATTTCGCCAGCAGCCGCAGCGGCCGGTAGCCGTAGTACAGCGGAAACAGCGCCCCCGGCAGCGCCAGTGACGCCCCGTCCGCCGCCGTCGGTTCCACGTGGCTCCACCAGAACCGCAGCCGGTCTGCCGCCCGCTCCACCATCCCGAGTTGAAACCGGAAATTTTCCCGCATGGTCGCCGCCGGAGTGTCCCCCAGCAGCCGCTCCCGTACGTGGGCCGCAATCGCCGCCGCCTCCAGCAGCGCCGTCAGCCGCTCCCGCGTGCACCCCATCCGCTGTTCTTCCATCAGGAAACAGCTCAGCCAGTTCGTGTACAGCCCGTACCCGGCATGCGGCATCAGGCTGATGCCGCCCAGATCCCGTCTCCTGTAAAGAACAGGTAAAGAACAGGTGGAGGAGCATTTCCCGCTCAAGGTGGCGCGCCGTCTGTTGAAAGGATGGCGTAGACGCTCTGCTGGCACCTCGGTTCGATGCGATCTTGGCCTGCTACCGGAGTACCAGCGCCGATGCTGATAAGAACAGGAGACGGCGGGCTTCGGGATGCTTGTCGGCGGATTGTCGGCCAGGGGGGACCGCGCATTCTTCGTGGACCCTGTAATGACTTACGGGATCATTTTGTCCTGAGGACGCGTCCGGGTGTCAGTTCGGGATGGCTGAGGGCTATTGATCGAGGGCAGCCAAAGAGCATTACAGAGCAGATGTCGGCCATGCGGGAGGCTGTCGGGATTCGAGAGTTGGCGAATCGAGCGCGAGGACTTCCGGGAGTCCGGGTCAAGAGAGGCCTTCCTAAACGTGGGCTGGCTGGTGTGTTCCGTTCCCTCGGAGCCCGGGTTCTTCGGGCTTGCCGACCTTTGGATTTGTTAACTTTTCGAGGTCAGATAGGCGTCGCCCAAAGTCTTCGATTTCCGCGACCCGGATTTGCGTTTCCACGATACGTGCGAGACTTTCCCCTTCGGAAGCCGTGAGATGGCCCTCTGAGACGCCGGTTACGATCGAAGTCAATATGGCAGATACACTTGCGGTTCCGCCGATCACTGGAAGAGGGAATTCGACGGTTCGTTCTTTTCGCGGCGGACAGATACGTTCCAGACAGAGGCGCAGTGCCGTTGTGTCACCCTTCAAGGCTAGCTGGACGGTCTTCTGGACGAGCGCCTCACCCTGTTCGCTCAGAAGTTGCTCGAAGTATACTGTTGATTTATTCCGGCTCCCGGGAGGCCGGCCTTTTGGATTGCCGCTAGCGCCTTTGGCGAAGCGGCCCATTTTGGATGTTCCTGTGGTTTTCTGCGGCATGGCAATAGCCTTAGATATTGTATTTTCGCGAGAGTAACTGAGGTTAGTATCGGGAAAGTTCAGTCGGGTCTGTTCTCCGCTCTCTCCAAAGGTGGTCACGGTAATCCCGTGGTGCGATGGCCATTAAACGCTCTAGCAGCCCGGGTTTGAAGTCTGTTTTGTAGATTCGGAGCGCTTGAACTTCGCACAAAGGTGGGGATGATAGTAGGACGCTACCGAGCGCCCCGTAGTTACTCCCGACCCTATGAATATTGCGTTTTCGAAACTATCCGCCTGCGCGATCAAAGCAACCAGAAAACGAAGGGTGATCGAGAGGTCTTGCAGACCTCTCGGCGTCCCAATCCCATATGCCTTGCGCAACAGTAGCCCCAGATTCATTCCCGCCACATGGATCAGTAGCCGCTTGAGGATGTTGGGGTGCTTTCGCAGGTGCGTGCGCCGCATGCCACCGGTCTCATAACAGTGGGCGAAGGTGCGCTCGATCAATTCGCCGCGTTTCCGAAGAAGCCTCTTGCCCTTGGGCCGCTGCAACCGTTGCCGGTTCGCGTAGACTATGTCCCGCTCCTCTTCTTTCCCCACCCAATGCCGTTTTCCAGCCTGCTTCTTCTCGGGAATATATGTGCGCACGCCAGCCGCTTTCATCTCTTTCAGTACAGGCCCGCTGTGATATCCCTTGTCCGCCACTACTTCCTCGATCCCGCCCAGGTTCACTTGTGGCTTCTCCGCCGGCCGGCTGTCGGCCTCCCGCTCGATCAGTTCGGCCACCGTGGCACCCGCCTCCGCCAGCGTTTCCTTCACCGTTTTGGTATCGCCCAAATCCGCTTCCTGCAAGGTCACGGCCACGACTGCCCCGGTGTCCATGTCCACCGCGTGTTCGGCCTTGTGGGCCAGATGCGTACAGCCGTCCTTCATTTTGGTGATGCGGGCGTCCGGATCATGCGGATTCACCCAATCCGTGTTCGACCCCTTCTTCTTCCGCTTCCGATCCACCCGCGCCAGATCCTCGCGCGTCGGCGTCGCGATCCCCGACTGCTGCGCCAGTCCCTTCAGAAACTCTTCGTAACTCTGGCCATTGTCCCGCCGCACAATCGACCGCAGCGCCGCATTCGCCTCCAGGGTCGTCGCGTCGATGCCGATTCTCTTCCCCTTCACCAACCCGCCATCGGCCAGCAGTCCCAACACCCAGCCGAATACTTCCCGATGCGTTTCCACATCGATCAGCCGCCGCGTTCGCGAGATCGTCGTATGGTCCGGCGCTCCTTCGTCCAACGGTATGCCCACAAACTCTCGAATCGACAGCGAGTCTCCCGCCCGCCACGCAATCCCACGTTCGCTATCGATCCCTTCGAAGTAGCCCACCAGCAGCAGGCGAAAATAGATTCCCGGCGCCAAACCCGGTCGGCCCATAGTGGCCGCGTAAAACCGCTGGCATTTCCCCTCCACGAATCTGTCAAAATCGTGTTCCGCCATGAGCCGATTCAAGCGTTCATAAAAGGGATGGCTGGCCGGGCGCGCCAAGGTGCAAGTCGGAATCCAAAGCTCCTCCTGGTGATCCCTGCGCGTTCCCATCGCCATAAGGCGATTCTACGATTAAGCAATCTCCATGAAAACTGTTTTCTGACTTTCACCCCGGACTGCTAGGGAAAGAGTCTGCAACTCCTCGAAAGACATTTTAAAGTCTGTTTGCGAAATGAGCTGGTGTGCTTCGATTAGGCGTTGCATGTCGGCCGGAGTGTGGGTGATTGTTACGTCGGCGTCGCCATGCAGTTCGCCCATGCGTAGCATCTCTTGCAGTTGCTCCAGAGTGAACACCATTCGGAGTGCTTTTGTATAGATGAATGTCAAGAGCGCTTGCTTGCTGTCCTGTGCTCTTCCTACACGCGCTTCCAAGGCTTCCAATCGCTTCAGCAAACTTCTCGAGTTTGTTCCGACCATACTTTTCATGTTATTACGGTTGCTGCCCGTTCAAGTCCGAGGCTTCGCGAAAGCATGCCTTCAGCGTGTTCCCGTTGGCGGTCCGGCTGCCGCACAAGTATCAGATCGAGCGCTAGATGGCGATTTTTTCTGCTGGCCTTGCAGATGCGGAATAGGTCGCAGAATAAGTTGAGAAGCTGTCGGGTCCAGCGTCGCAACATGTTTTGAGCCGAATCAACCTTTAATAGGCCTATTTGACCCGATCAGGGCAGCGATGACAGTCTTCACCGGGAGACGGAAACCTCGTAAGAGAAAATGACCTCAACGGTCACGCGGCGTCGCTGATTCCGTACCGGCCGTTAGCGTCGTGGTCCGCCGTGCAGCCTCCGGCCCCTTGATTCTAAAGCCTCTGTTAGAATCCCGTAAATCCTCACGATCAAGGTACCAACAGGCCAAGTGACATGTCAATGCTAACTTCGGACATAGTACTTCCTTTTTGATTCAATTGAGTCGCAGGGCTGGAGGGAATTTGCACCAAGGATGACCGCGGAATCTGAACTTCCCTCAAGACGCGGCAGATGGGATCGAATCGCACTTGAGACCACCAGCCTTAACCGATAATTGGATTTCCGGCACGCCTCGATGGCGGTCATGGTGGAGAACTCCGAGATCTTCTTGCTGGGCGGCGACAGCCTGCGCAAGTCCAAGAGTCCGAATCCGACGGCCGAGTAGTTGCGGTCGGCTCCGAGCAAGCGCCGCGCTGTGCGATAACCCGTCACGGAGGAGTCCGCCGGGCTAACCCCTCAACGGCGCTGCCAATGGGGCGGAAGATTTAACTTCCACCTCCGGCTTGATGCCTCATCCGCTTCTCCGGTGTTCAACTTCAGCGCCAATCATCTATTCCTGCTCTCGCGGACGGAATACCGTCCGTGCGCGGTGTTCTTGATGCAGGACCGCGGCACCCAGCGCGTCTATCGTCTGTACGACTTCACCAAAGCCCTGCTCATCCCGCCTGACATAGCGCACTGTATAAGCGGGCAAGGTCAACAGCGCCGATAGCCTCTACCTGGTGATCGAATCCGTCCGGCCGGACACCAAACACCCTCGGGAGTCCAATGTTCCTGCTCATGTTGACGGCGCGGGATTATCGAGTAGACATCAACGCTTGCTCCTCCGGCCAACTGCCGCGCCACGCCGCACATCGCTGCGCGGGACCGCGGTCGTGTGCGCCAATGCCGACGCTCGCCACAGCGTCAAAACGCGAAAATGCCGCCCTTTTAAACGGGCGCTAACACCCGAGAAGGTGATCAACAGCAAGGGCAAGGAGGGGCGGGTGTATCGCTGGTATGCGACGCCCTGGGAGATTCTGCGGCAGTTGCCGGGTCTGGCGGGGCATCTCAAGCCGGAAGTGATAATCGAGCATCTAGAGCGCGCCGCGCGCGCCCAGAACGACATGCTGGCGGCTCAGCGAATGCAAGAGGCGAAACGCAAACTATTCGAAAGCTTTCTTCGGAGGCGAAGCGCTTGCCTGGACCAAACAACGCCTCCCGTTGGTCGGCACGAGGCTGTCAACGCAGTTCGGGCTTTGAAAGGCAAAACCTTTCTAAGAGGGCAAAAAACGAAACCGATGCTCCCGAGCCACCCGCACGCCTCCCGTTGTTCGCCCACCAAATGCAATCAGAAGGAGACTCGGCGGCGGTCGCTTTCCTCCCGGCTTCAGGCTCATCCTTCGATGAGAATATGCTGGGGAGTGGTTTGTTTTTCGTCAGATAACTGGTGTGACCCGGATTCCAAGCCGTCGTTCCGGCAGTTAACTTAAGGCAGTCTATTCAACCGTGAGCAGTGGGAGGATAAAGGAAAGGTGGGCATGACTCTTCTACCTGCAGACGTCCTCGGCTCAGACCCAGACCGGGGCCAGTTCGAGGTCCGGGCGGGGAGTGCGGCTGCCGGCGAGTTTGCGGGGCAGGTTCCACCGTCCTCTCTGCTGCTGGGGGCCATGCTGAGCGGCTTCATGTGGTGGGGGATCATCGCAGGGATGCGATGGATCTGGCTGGCCATTTGACGCCGAGGACGAAGGCGAGCCATAGCGCACCCGTTCCGGCGCCCGTCGCAGGCTCAGGGTTCAGCTCACGATTCCGATGTAGCGAAAGCCGGCACGGGTGAGGCGCGGCCGGTCAAGAAAGTTGCGGCCATCCAGCACCAAGGCGTTGCGCATCTGGCGGGCGAGAGATTCCCACGGCAGGTCGCGGTACTGTGGCCACTCGGTGACGAGGACGAGGGCATCCGCCCCTTCGGTCACCTCCCCCGGTTCGTCGCAGAAGGCAATTTCGGAATCCGCACATTCCCGCCGGGCGCGCGGGAAAGCCACGGGATCGTGGGCTTTGACTCTTGCGCCGCGTTCGATGGGTCGGCGGGCGATTTCGATGGCCGGTGCTTCCCGGAGGTCATCCGTGTGGGGTTTAGACAAGCCCAAGGAGGCCAATGGTGCGGCCCTTCAGGATCTTCAACTCGCCGAGCAGTCTTTCAATCACGCGCACCCTCTGGCAATGATTGATGTCGCGGGCGGCCTGAACAATCGGCATATTGAGCGAGTATTCGGCGGCGGTGGAGATGAGGGCGGCAGTGTCCTTGCCGAAACAAGAGCCTCCCCAGCCGATGCCCGCCTGGAGGAAGCGCGTGCCGATGCGCGCATCGAGCCCGATGCCTTTGGCTACCTGGGTGATATCGGCGCCGACCCGCTCCGCCAGTCTGCCGATTTCATTGATGTAACTGATCTTCAGCGCGAGGAAGGCGTTGGCGGCGTATTTGATCAGCTCGGCGGAGGCGAGGTCAGTGGAAATCAAGGGCACGGCGCCCAAACCCTCCGGGCGCGGGAGGAAAGTGGGTGAGGGAAAGGTCTGATCGAGGACGGGGCGGTAGAGGGTGTAGAGGACCTCGAGCGCACGCGGTTGGTCAGCACCGACGACGACACGATCGGGATAGAGGCTATCCTGGAGCGCCGCCCCCTCGCGAAGGAACTCCGGGTTGGATGCCACTGCGAAATGGCCGTTGAGCTGCTTCCCATGGTGCTGCGCGTAAGATTCGCGGACCAGCGACTCCACCCAGTTGCCGCAACCGATGGGCACGGTGGACTTATTGACCACGACGGTGAAGGCGCCGTCGAGGTATTCTCCGATACTCTGTGCCGCCGACCGGAGATAAGCGAGATCCGGGCTGCCGCTGGGGAGCGGAGGGGTGCCGACGGCTATAAAGACCACGTCGGCCCCAGGGATTGCCTGGGCGTAACTGGTGCTGAAGCAGATGTTTGGCTTTGCCAGCGCAAGCAGGTCTTCGAGCCAGGGTTCGTAAATCGGCGTGCGTCCCGAGCGTAGGGTGTTGATTTTCGCCTCATCCGAATCCAGGCAGGTTACTTTGTGACCGAGAAATCCGAGGCAGACCCCGGTCGTTAGGCCGACATAGCCGGTACCGATAATGGAGACTTCTATAGAGTTTAATGGAGTCTAATATCCGTTGTTGTTCGGAAAGCTGCGGCCCCGCCGGACGGAACGTTTGCTGAAGCGTCCGGTAACGTGCGGCGAAGCGTTGCTCGCATCCTTCAACAGACAACGGCGCATCCGCGGCCGTCGGTGCAATGTGCAATCGCTTGCGCCGCTGATGCGCGTGGGCAGTCGTACGACGTGGCCCGCCGTCATTCCCGAGCCGGGTGAGCACGTCGGTGCGGCCGCTGAAACCGCTGCTGGAGAAATGCCGTGAAGTGAGCCGGATTCTCCGAGCTTGACGGAAGTGGCGGGTAGCGGAGCGCTGACCTAAAGGCGGAATGCGAGCCTGATCATCCGTATCACGGTACACCGGCAAAGATGCCGGACGCGTTCGCCAGGAGGTCGTGCGATCCGCAGGAACGGCCTGGGCTGACGAGTTGAGCGATTCTAGGAGAGCGCCGAGCACGAGGAGAAAGGCGGCGATTGCCCAAGGGCGCAGGCAGCGGAAGCGGTCGAGGCTGGGGAGGGCGGCGAGGACAGCATAGGCGGTAAAGTGCTCGACCCTGTCGTAAATCCCATCCAGGTCAATCAGTTTCATGACGCGGCTTTGGGCGGGCGCAAGGCTTCCGACGATCACGACAACGAGACCGGATCAGCCACGCCAGGCGAAGGACGAAGTGAATGCGGAGCCCGCACCAGAGGTAGGCCGTACGCAGCACCGAGGTTTCGTCAGTGTTTTCCGGAATCTCTATTGGCTTCAGCGCTTGGCAAGAGTGACCCATTAGGGCTTGGTTGAAGTGACCCAGGCCGGGAACAGGACTGGGAAAAGAGATACGGGGCATCATCCACGCCGAAGGCGGTGTTCGTTGGTTTGGCTGGAAGGACGAGCAGTATCATCCACGCCGAAGGCGTGCGGGGTGGTTTTCCATCATCCGCGCCGGAGGCGCGTTCAGCGAGGTGGCGCGGTGCGTGCGAGTTTGTACCGAAGATATTCGAAGTACTCCGGGCTGACGTGCGACGCCAGCACTTCCTCGATGACAGGCAGGAAATAGGCCAGCGAGCGAATCGTGCCCAGAGGCGGTGCTTCGGACGGCCGAATCAGGCGACGCGTGGCGGCCAGCACCAACGCATTTTCGATGACCTTCAGCGAAAGGCCGCGTTGATACAGTTGCGCTGCCAGCAGCCGGTCGGCACGACGCACCGTCCCCATCGTGCCCGGCGTCTTGCGGTACGCCTCCAGCACCTGGCGAACATATTCTTCCTGGCCGTCCATGCTGGCGTCCTCAGCCTTGCGGTTCGCGCAATGGCGGGCCGTCGATAACGACGGTGTGGCAGTAATGCCGCAACCGGCTCAGCAAGGCTTCTACCATGGGCCGGTTGCCCAGAAAATTAGGCCACTCGTCGTAGACGAGATTCGTGGTGAGGATTGTGGGACGCCGCCGGTAGCGTTCTTCCATCAGCTTGAAAAAGATGTTCGACTGCTCCGGTTTCAGATTCAAATATCCAAATTCGTCGATCAAAAGGACGTCCAGCCGCGCCAGACGATTCAGCAGCTGCCGCGTCGAACGATCCGCCAGCGACGCATACATTTCATCGAACAGGTCCTGGGCCTTGATAAATTGACACCGGTAGCCGTTCTCCAGCGCCTTCATCAGCAGGCCGGAAGCTAATCCTGTTTTGCCAACGGCTGTCTTGCCGACGAACACGATATTTTCCGCCTTGGCGATGAACTCCAACTCCGCAAACCCGCGGATCTGTTTGCGATTGACGCCCGGCTGGCGCGCGAAGGGGAACGTCTCCAGCGTCCAGCGCTCGGGCAGCCTGGCGCGCTGGATGCGCCACTCCAGCGCGCCCTCCTGCCGGGCCTGAAACTGCGCGCGCACCAGACGCGTCACAAACTCCGAGTAGCTGATGTCGTCCTTGTCGGCGGCGCGCAACTGTTCGTCATAGATCTCCAGGATGCGCTTGAGCTTGAGGTTCTTCAGCAGTTGTTCCAGTTCTTCAGTCATCGTTGGGCCCCTCATCGAGCAGAAAGTATTCGCGCGTCACGCGGCGCAGAATCATCCTCTCCAGCCGGTCCAGATCGTAAAGCCCATAACGGGCGGCCTCTTCCACCGCTCCCACCAGCGGTTCACGCGGATACTCGCGCACAAACCGCAGCAGTTGCCGCAGGGCAAGTGTGACCACCTTACGGCTGTGCTGTTTCAACCCCACGACATAGTCGGCCAGTTCCGGCGCGGCGGTGATGATGGCCTGCTCTTCGGGATGCGGATCGGGACGCGCGTCTCTGTGACCGCGCGGCGGGCGGTGCTCCGCCAGCATCACGCGCTGGTGCTCGGCTTCGGCGATGCGCCGGTGTGTCACCAGTTGGCGGGTATCGAGTTGAATCTCGATCTTGTCCCTGGTCTCGCGCACCTCTACGCGGCGCCCGATCCACTCCACCGGCACCGAATAGCGGTTGCTGTTCAACGCCACGTAGCCTTCGATATCCACCAGCCGCTGCTGCAGCCGGTAGACTTCCGGAATCCACGACGGCAGCGGCTTCAGATGCAGCCGCTCCACCGCGAACAGCTCTCGCGGAACCGCGCGGATGTGTTTCTTGTAAGTCGAGTTGACCTTATCGCACCACTGCCGTGCCCGCTGATTCAGATCCTCCCAACTGCGGAAGGTGCGCCCCGCCAGAAAGTTATGCTCGATGAAATGGAAGGGGCGCTCCACCCGTCCCGAACGGTTGGCATTGCCAATCGCGTGCGCCACGAACTGAAAGCCGAAACGCTCGCCAAAAGCAGCCATCTCCGGTACCGGCACCATGTCGCGTCCGCTGCCACGCAGCACCACCACGTGCGTGTTATCGATCATGGTCCGCGCTGCCGCGCCGCCGAAGTAGCGTAGCGCTTCCGTGAGAAAGACTTTGCAGTCGAAACGCCGGAAGGTGGGATAGCACTGGAAGAACAGCATCCGCGAATAGCACAGCACCGCAGACGCGGTCTGCACCTTGCGCTTCCTGCCGTCCAGTTCGAGCTCATGCGGAGACGTGTCGTGCTGCATCTCCTCCCCAGGCGCAAAATCATACTGGCCCGCCGGCGTGGGCGGCGCGTAGCCGATTCCATGCCGCCGGCAGAACGAGGTCAACGCGGCATACGACATCTCCGCCCCCGCCGCCACCAGTTCCTCATGGACTCGCACGAGATTCCCCTGGCACTTGTCGAAAAGCTCCAGGATCTGAGGCCGGTAGGGCTCCGCCTTCTCGGTTCGATGCAGTTCCGGCAGGGTGGTCGAGTTGGATCGTAGAACTTTGCGCACGGCCACGCGGGAGACTCCCAGTACCCGTGCGATCTCGCGTTTGCTCACGTGCTGCGCATTCAGTTCCAGAATCGTGGTCCGTTGTGCCTGGCTCAACATGGGGTGTCTTCTCCGGTTGGATTTTTTCGTCGATGCGATGCAGCTGCTTTTGAATGCGCTCGATCTGATACCGCGCCGCTTTCGCTTGCTGCTCATCCACCTCCGTGGCAGCCGCGCCCGCCAGTCGCCGCTGGGCGCGGTTCACAATCGCCGCCACCATTTCCAGATCGCGTAACAGTTCGGCGCCGGTTCCGGCCGGAGCTTGCTCCTGCGCCTGCCGCTGCGCTTTGAAGAACAACTCGGGATCGTCGAGAATGCGTTGGCGGATTGCCGGAGAACCTTTGCGCCACGCTGCATACAACTGGCCGCCGGCACGCGTATCGCCGTGGTGTGCGGCGAAGATGGCCGCCATCCGCTGGCAATCCTCCAGGCTTTGACGCGCCACCGGCACCAGAAACTTCATGGCCATCTGCGCCAGAATCTTGCCCTCGCGCACCTGTTGCTGGATCGCTTCCGGTAAAACCTCCACCAGCGCCAGCCGCCTCGATACCCAACTCACGCTGCGATCGAACCGGCGCGCCAACTCATCCAGCCCGTAATCGAAGCGCCGCTCCAACTCCGCCAACAGCCAACCCACCTCCAGCGCGGTCTCGTGTTCGGATAAACGCAGCGAGCGGTCCAGCACTACGGCCGCCGCCTCGCTCATCGGCCACACCACGGCTTCCACCGTGTCCCGCCCCAGTTGCTCCAGCGCCGCGATCCGCTTGTAGCCGTCGATCACCACGTAATGGTCGCCCTGGCCTTCGGCGGCCACCACCACGATGGGCGTTTGCTGCCCACTGTCAGCTAGCGACGCCAACAGCCGCCGCTGCCGCCCTGCATGGCGCACTCGCAGGTGCTCCCAACGCCGGTCGAGTTGGTGAAACTCCAGTTGCATCGGACAGGCTGAATGTATGCCGAGCCCCGCCAGCCGATCAATATCTCCGGATTAAATCACGCGCCTGTTTCCACCGCTGCTCCCTTTCCCTGACGCTCTCCATCGCGTGCCGGCAGTCGTGCGAGCAGAAGCGTTGTAAAGGACTTCGCCGCCCACGCTCGAATCCCACGTAGCAGCCGGGCCGGTCGCACGAATGATCGAAAAAAATGTTCTGTAGTGATTACCCTCGCGGCGTCGTTAACCGCCTCTGGCTCTGCGGGTTTCCGGCTTTTCGTGTGCTCGCGGTAGCGCCGGCTTTGCCCGTTCCGTTTCTGTTTGCCTGCCGTGGTCGCCCGATATCTTTGCTGGGCCTTCCACCGCGACCATTCCCGTGCCCCTTCCCGGCACTCTTCGCTGCAATAACGCTGTCGGACCCGGCCGGGGTGAAAGCGCTGCTCGCATCCTTTTAGCAGACACCGGCGTGTTCGCGGCCGACGCCCGGATTGTTTCCGTCGCCCAGCCCCTTGCCTTTTGTGCGGACCTGTAAGATTCTCGGTAGGGCCCATGGGAGGTGATGACTCCCAGAAGCTCCTGCCCTGGAGGGGAATCTACTCCTCTCCAGGGCGCAAACCTCCGGCTCATTACGAAATCAACACTGTACCGGAAACGGCGCCACGTTTTGCGCGGCTGCCAGCGGGAGTGTGGCTCAGCTACAGACTGCCTGAGTCATTTTTGGCAAGCACAGGTGGGTCACTTCTCGCGCGTGCCGAAGTCTACGGATCAATTCCTCTTTGACCTTGGCGGAGATGGCGGGCTTGCGGCCGGGACGGGGCGCATCCTTTACCAAGCCCGCCAAACCCAACCGGAGATACCGCTTCCGCCAGCGTGCTGCTTTTTGATTACTGATCTTCAAGCTGGCGGCAATCTCCAAATCCGTCTTGCCCTCGGCCGCCAAGAGCACGATCTTGGCGCGCTCAACCTGCCGCGCGGGAAGAGGGCGCGATCGAGCCCATTGTTGGAGAGTTTCTCGTTGCGATCTATGGAGGGTGACCGGCGGGGCAACGCGCATTGAACGCCTCCTTAATTATAGAGACGTACGACGCACATTATTCGTCACTATTTACGACGCACTACACTAGAAGCGTACTGCCATTCCAGCGCCGAACTGCATGGAAGCCCCAGCTTGTTAGCGCGGAATAAGGCGGCGCCAATCTGGCCGGTTTTGGCGCTGCCGAGACCGGCAGGGCGGTGCCGGCGGGCACACATCAACACCAGCCGGCCGGCGAAAGGCACCGCGACGTGGGGATCCGAGTTTGTTCGCTGCCGTAAGCGACTAGTATTTCGTTTCAACAAAACATAACCTGACAAAATTGTTCCTGCTACCCTTAGGCATGGCAGGCAAAACCCGACTTCCTAAATTGGCCCTGAGTGTCGAGCAGTTGACGGAGTTGCAGCAGTTGAGCCAGTCGCGAACTGCGTCTTTACGGGAGGTTCAGCGATCCCGGATTCTATGCCGTTATCACGCCGGCGAAACAGTCACGGGAATTGCGCGGGCGATGAAGATGACTCGCAAGAGTGTCCGGAAGTGGATAGACAGGGCACTGGCGATGGGCGCTGAGGCCGCGCTCAAAGATGCCTATCATCGTCCACGCGCCCCGGTAATCACAGAGGAGGCTCGCGCTTGGGTAGTCCATTTGGCATGTTCAAAGCCCAAGGAACTCGGCTATGCCGCGGAACTGTGGACACGGAGTCTGCTGGCGCGGCATGTTCGGCGCGAGGCGATGTCGGCGGGACATCCTTCCTTGAACCGGGCCGCCAAAGCCACGGTGCAGCGAATACTGGCCGAACAGCCTCTCCATCCCGAGCGAGTCCGGTACTATCTGGAAAAACGTGATCCCGCCTTTGAGGCCCGCATGCGCGACGTATTGCTGGTTTATCAAGAGGTTGCGCTGCAGAACGAAGCGCCGCGCAGCGGTGAAGGACGCCCCGCCGTGATCACGGTGTCCGTCGATGAAAAACCGGGCCTTCAGGCGATTGCCAACACGGCACCCGATCTGCCGCCGGTTCCCGGAAAACATACCAACGTGGGCCGCGATCATGAATACAAACGCCTCGGAACGTGTTCGATTCTGGCAGCGTTGGATCTACATGAGGGGCATGTCACAGCCCGAGTTGAACGGCGGCATCGCAGCCGGGAATTCATCGGTCTGCTCAAGGATCTCGACCAGTATTACCCGGCCGATTGCACCATTCGAATCATCTTGGACAACCACTCAGCGCATATCTCCAAAGAGACCCGAGCCTTTTCTGGCCACCCGCCCCAACCGCTTCCAATACGTGCTGACCCCAAAGCACGGCTCGTGGCTCAATATTGTGGAAACTCTCTTTGGCAAGATGGCGCGCACCTTCCTTCGGCACATCCGCGTGCAATCCTGGGAAGAACTCCGCCAACGCATCCTACTGGGAATCGCGGAAATCAACGCCGCGCCAGTGGTTCATCGTTGGAAGAAGTTCGACGCGCTGGCTTCAAACAGTCAGGATACTATTTAGTGAAACGATATACTAGGCCATATGCCGCCCTCCCGCGCCGCCAGCAGGATCTGGATCAATGAAGAGCTAGCCGTGGATGGCAGGCAGTCGGCCGCGGCGACCACCAGGCATAAGCCTGAGTTGGGGTGATTTCGGTCGGCATCGCGATCTTCGAACGGCAATGCCACCGACAGCCAGGACCTTCGTCCGTGAGAACATGAGCAATTGCCGCAGAGAGCAATCATAGCCCCCATCCGTGGCCGACGACAAAGAGTAATTTAAAAACTGATGTAGAGTTCCTACCGCGTCCCCGGCAATAGGCCGGGCATCACTGGCGCCGATGGCGCCGACCGAAACCGGCTGAAATGGCGCCGACAATTCGGAGATCTGGGATATTGAGAACGGGAATCTGCTCCGCAGCCCCATGTCGTCGACCTTCGTCGATACCAGCCCCGAGTTCTCGCCGGATGGCTCGCGCGTTGTCTTCGCGTCTAATCGCTCGGGACGGTCGCAAATCTGGGTTGCCAACGCGGACGGCTCCAGTCCCACTGCGCTGACGTCCGCGCGCGTGTGCGGCTCGCCGCGCTGGTCGCCCGACGGCCGTCGCATCGTCTTCGACACTCAGGCCTCCGACGGATCGTGGGACATTAGCATCGTCGATGTGGGGGGTGGACAGCCCACTCCAGTCGTGGAGGGCCCGTCCGATGACGCGGCTCCGTCGTTCTCGCGCGACAGTCAGTGGATCTACTTCTCATCGACCCGGTGCGTTCGTCAACTTGATTTGGCCCCTTTTGATACTCTCATTTGGCCCCACCCGGGCCGTCATTTCGCCTGCCGTGGCGGGCGCCTCTTTTTGAACCGTTCCGCCTAATAGTCTAGGATCTTGGCGTTTACCACCTTTCCTGTTTTTTCGAGGACCCGGCCGCAGCGAAGCCCTGCGAGGCCGTAGGCCGAGCGTTTAGGGCGTAGCGGAGGGCGGGTCCTCGAAAAAAGCCGCCCCCGCCGGGCTGTCACCGCGACTTGGCCGGTGCCCGCTTGGCCGGCTTGAATTCGTGATCGAACCCGATCTTCTCGGTCGCCGGCAGCCGCATCCAGTGCACCTCCAGGGGATCCTCCGCCAACTCATCGCCCAAGCAGTCCAGCGTTACCACCTCCGCCAGACGGGTTTCCACCCAGCGCGGGCGGCGGCCGGTTTCTTCTTCCTCGCCGCTCTGTCCACCCTCCCCGATCTCCAAGGCGCGGCGGAACGCCGCCTCGCGGTCTTCGCTACGAAACAGATACAGGCCCTCTTCCCAGTTGCGAATCCCGCGGCCTTTCACCATCTGCGCCCAGCGGATTCGCGCCTGATACCATTGCCGCGTCTTCATGCTCTCGCTCCTTTGCCTTGCTTCTTCAATGTCCGCAGGAACCGGTACGAGTCTTTTCCGGTCTCGATGATGTGGGCCTGGTCCGTCAATCGGTCCAGCATCGCCTTGCACAACCGCGCGTTGGGGAACTTCGTCGTCCACTCTGAAAATGGCAGGTTCGTTGTCACAATCACCGCCGCCCGCTCCGCCCGTCCGGCGATGACTTGAAACAGCAGTTCCGCCGCGGTGTCCGGCATCACCACGTAACCCAGCTCATCGATCACAATCAGGTCGTACCGGGTCCAGCGATTCCTCACCCGCGTCAACTCGGCTTGGTTCTGGGCTTCGATCAGTTCGGTAACCATTTCCGCCGCCGTCGCAAACCGCACCCGTTTACCCTGACGGCAAGCGGCCACTGCCAACCCGGTCGCCAAGTGAGTTTTTCCGGTCCCTGTATCGCCCAGAAAAATGATCGGCTCCTTGCGCGCCAGATAGCCGCCCTCACTCAAATTCCGCAACAGCGCCGCCGGTAGGTGGGCCGCACATTGGAAGTCAAACTCCTCCAGTGTCTTCACCGCCGGGAAGCGCGCCTCCTGAATCCGCCGCGCCATCGCCTTGCGGCCTCGTTCCTCTACCTCTGCTTCCAGCAATGCCTCTAAATAGCTCACATGCGATTGCTTTTCTTTCACCGCCTGCCCGGCCAGCCGGGCAAACTGTCCGCCGACCGTCGGCAGCCGCAGTTGCTTGGCATACTGCCGGATCGCGGCTTCGTGCATGGGTTGGACTGCGGCGCTCATTGGATCACCTCCGCGGGCGTCCAGTTGGGCCGGAGCCGATCGTAGTCCTCCAAGGTTGGCTGCGGCCGGTCATAGCGGTTCAATGCCCCAATGTGTATGGGAGTGGCAGCCGGTTGCTGTGCCTGGCCGCTGACGCTCAACAGATAACGAACCGCGCCTACATCCGAACAGCCCAACTCCAGCGCTTCTTCCACTGCTTTACGCACTCGCGCTGGCCCCTGCTCCCGTCCCAGCAGAAGGAGATCGATCATCGCCCGCGTCCCTTCCTGCTTCCCCTGCCGTTGCCGCAACACATCCCAGAACCGGTCGTAACTGGCTGGCCATCGCCCTTGCGCCCGGCATTGCTCCAGCGCCGTCGATCCGGCCAAAGCTCCCGGCTTCTTGCTCAGCACATCCAGGTAATGCTCCAACTCGAGCACCTTCTGATGCCGCTCGTAGCAGCGTTCATGCCGCGCTACGCATCGGGCCTGATGCCAGATCTCCACGTATGCGGCATAAACCTTCACCACCACCTCCGTGCCCACCGGCAACGGCGCCGAGTAGAAGTTCGTCAGCGCCCTCGCGCAGCCGCTGCCGTTCACCGCCGGAAAATGCAGCGAGGCCAGGTCGAAGCCTTCCGCGGCCAACGGTAACAAGTGTTCCCGCTCGCTGACCATGGCCGCTCCGATCGGCTGCGCCCGACCTTCGATCACGCGGCTCTCCTCTTCCTTTGAGCCAGCTGCCAGCAGCAGGTTCAGCTCTTCCAGATTCCGGACCTTCGGCACCGGCACCAGATAGTTCCGCCGAAACTGCCCGCCTTCGCCTTCTACACCGCCTTTCTCGTGTCCTTCGCCCGGCGTGCAAAACTCCGACTCAAATCCCCAATGCGAGCGGAAAGCGATGAACCGCGCCGTCTCCTCCCGTTGATGTCCCACGCAGGATCTTCTTGACCGCACTCTTCAGGTTGTCGTAACGCAGCACGCGAAACACGCCGCCAAAATAGGCGAACGCCAGTTCGTGCGCTTCCAGAAAGGCTTGTTGGTTGGCGTGCGGATAGGCTCGATGAAAGGCGCCGCCGCTCGCCATGCTCCGCAAACAGAACATGTACGCCTTGCGCGATTCACCGTCGAACTCCGCCCATCCTTCATACCAGTCCACCTGTGCCTCGCTGCCCCAGGTGTACGACTGCGCCACGAAAGTTTCCTGCCCCAGCAGGCCCATCGCAGCTTTCCTTTCGCGCACGTAGCGCCGTATGGTCGATTCCGCCACGGCCACCTCAGGCATCTCGCGGCGCAGTCGGTTCCAGATTCGGTGGGCCGTATGCCGCTGCTTTCTGGGCGCCTTGCGGTCACCCTCCAGAATCCCGTCGATAAATGGAATCGCCGCCGCCAGCTTGGGCTTTTCCCGCTCCGGAGTCTTACGTTCCGCCGGCACCGCGCTTGCCAGCGCCTTGCGCACCTCCCGCCGGTGCACACCCAACTTTCGTGCCACCGCACGTATCGTTCCGGCCCCGTGCTCGTACTCCCGCCGGATCTCCTCGTAAAGTTCCACTTTGACTCTCCTGTTCTCCACAACCACGTCTCCTTCCAGGCGTTCAAGCCCGAAACAAGATACATGGTTTCTGGTTTACAGGTGGGGCCAAATCAGAGTATCGAAAGGGGCCAATTCAGAGTAGCGAAATCACCCGGAGCGGGCGCAACGAGGTCTACCGCATTCCCCATGCCGGCGGAGACCCCGTCCGTTTGACGGACGACGGCGGCGTGGCTGCCGTCGAATCCTGGGACGGCAAGTCCATCTACTACTCCAAGGTGAACACGATCTGCGGGAGCCCGATTTACGAGCGCCCGCTCGACGGCGGTCCAGAACGAAAAATCATCGACTCCGCGTGCGGCCGCGCATTCGCTGTCACCAACCGCGGCATCTACTACACCGACGGGATGGAGAAGGACCGGAGCCTGAGAGTTCGGGTGTACGATCCCGCCGCCGGCGTCACGCGCATCATCGCGACCACCCGACAGCCACTTTACGGTCCGCACGTTCTGACTGTGAGCCCGAGAGGCGGCATCCTCCTCACCGGCAGCGCACAAACCGGCGCGGACCTCTTCCTTGTCGAGAACTTCCGGTAAGTCCCGTTGTTGAGGCCACAAGAATTAGCGCTACGGCCTTAGGAGGATGCGCATGTTCGGAGCGTTCGAGTTGCGAAGCGGCGCGGTCCCCGGCATCGCACTATTCTGAGACGGATCATGGCACGTGGCGGAATCGTGCACCTCCACGGCTCCGTATCCGGAACGCGGCAGTAGCTGTCGTGCCCGTTCAGCCATCTTCGCCGGCACTACCTATTCCGGCCTGATGACGCACGATCCGGAACTTGGGCGGCGGTCAAGTTGACGAGAACGCGCGTTGCTGATATTTGCTCGGCTCAGTGGGCCAGATCCTCCCTGACGCGTAGCGTTTACGAGGGAGGGAAGCCGGTTCCAAAGCCAACTGGCCAGGAACACAAAAAGCTGACGAGGCTATCCGGCGTTCGCCGGCCGCGCGAACCGAACTTCCGGCCGCCATCCGAATGCATCAGTGACCCACAGATTCCTCAGACGAGGCGAAATGATTGCCCGCACATCCGGCGGGATGCAGCCGGGCGGCGACCGGAGTTGAATGCCGGGCACTTCGGATAAAGTCGCTATCCGATCGGTGAGCCAAGGAAACGGTGCAGTGAATCGTGGATAGGTGGGGAGAACCAACAGCGCTTCAGAAAACCCATGGGAATGTTAGCCGGTCAAGGTCACTTTGGCCGGTTTGATGGGATCGGGCAGCGGCTCGAGCCGAGTCTTCGGGTTTACTTCGTCCTGACAATACTTCGCCCGCATCCCAGTGGTGTAAAGCTGGCTTACGGCGGCTGGCGCCGCACGCATTTCCGGGCCCGGGCTTGCCAGGCCGTCTCCTCTTCGGCACTGGGATAGACAAGATACCAGTTTGGGGATTGCCGCGGGAATTCTGCCTTCCAGCCTTGAATTGCAACTTGGTTTCAGGCTGCTGTAGTTACGGGCACGGGTACGAACCTTCGCAACTCGCCGCCCACCGAGTCGAACAACTGCAGAAGGCAGCCCGCCTCTACGCTGCCGACACCCCAGCGATACATGAGCATGCGAACTTTGACGGCCAATAGGCGCATCGCGAACTGTTGTTGGGCCCGCAGCAAAACCGTGGCCAGTTCAGGACGATCATGCCGCGATTGGAGCATCATCAACTTGAGAAGCCAAGGTGGCGCGCTGGAAATCACACTGAAGGTCCAGCAGGTACACGGCGAAGACGGCGCAGCGCTGCTGTCGCAGTTTCCTTTCCATGCAAGGTTTGAAACCCGGTTGGGATCGTAAGAACCGCAGGTCCTCGGCACCGAGCAACCGCTGCATCGGCCGGTACCGATCCGTGGAGAGTTCTGCAATCCACTCCGCCGTTATTGGAAGCTGCGGCTTCGCTCTAAACACTTGCCAGAAAACGAAGGCAGCGAGGATTGAGACGACGCCCAACAGCGTGACTGCGACAACGAGGGTAGTCATAGCGCTTCTGATTCAGTGTCGCGCACCACCTCTGCAAGGTGCTAGTCCTGGGGGTACTGCTAGGGTGGGGGCCTTGTCGGTTAATCGAAGCGAAGAGAAATTTGGACTTTCGGTCTAAGTATCGGCGTCCACGCCCGTTGGTAGCGAGAACTCGCGTGCGCGGTCGGGTGGTCGCCCCGCAGTACAGCCATTAATCTCAGGGGCTCTTGCTGCGACTTCGGAGGAACTCTTCCTGAGGAGCATCAAATCCAGACTATGGAGCGTAAGACGGAAGGCTGCGACCGAGAAGGTGGAGTTGGGCGTTATTAAGCATTGCGCACTCGCCGTTGAATCGCAGATCGCCTAGAGAGCACCCATTACGACGATGGAATTGAAATAATGAGGAAGCGACGCGTCGAATCGTCATTCCTTCTTCCAGCGAGATTGCGCTGCCGTCTTTGCGCGCTGACGTCTCTCTTCGGGAGTCAACTTCGCTGCGCTGGCCTTTCCGGCTTTGCGGGCAGACTCCTCAAGCTGGACTTTTGAGAGAGTTTCCGCGCGGCGCTTTCCTCCTAAGCTCCCAATTTCAGCGAGTGGTGGGCCCTTCTTTGTGCGCAATTTTCCCAATCGCACCGCCGCTGAATTCTTTCGAGTAGTCACTTCAACTAGAAATTATACCGTGCCGCTTTGTTTGAGCTCATTTCGTACTTGACATAGCACCGCTCCTACGTTAGCATCTCTGTATGAGGTTGCAATTCTGTTTTGATTCTTACTCTAACCACGACAACCGCTTGGCAATCAGTCACTTGGAGCGTACGGAGATGGTCCACGCGCCGATAGAATCTTCGGAGATCTCTCTTCCCAGCAACAACCTTGTTGATTCGGAAGACAACGAGGAACTCGACTGCCCCAAGCATCATCTGTTGATCCTGCAATCGCAAACGGTGAACGAGCTGACGTACCTGCTGAAGGAACACCAGACGATCTGCCAGGCGTGTCGCGGAATTGATAGGTTCCCGGCGGATTCACAACCGCCGAAGAACGGAGTATCTAACAACGATTTCAGGACAATCACCCAGAAAGGAAACGCAAAGCAATGAAAGAGATTGTGAAATTCCCGATGGATACCCCGGTCGAAGTCGCCCTGCGCTTCGAACACGGCATGCGTGTCGAGGGCCGATACGGCGATCAGATCATGTACTCGCTCATCGACAACCGCGTGATGTACGTGCCGCCCGCCGTCGAGCAGCGCATTCAGGAACTGGCCGTTGCGCCGGGAGAGCCGCTGATGCTCTGCAAGAAGGAGATGAAAAGCGGGAATCGCAAATGGGTCGAATGGAACGTGCGCAGAGCACCGCAGCAACCGCCTACGTCGGCAAACGGAACGGTTGCTGCGGCCAAGCCGCTGAGCAGAGCCCACGACCAAAAAGATGGTAACACCAACGGCAGTGTCAACGGACAGGGAAAAGGGCCGGAGCAGAAGCTCAGAGTCGAGTTGATCCGAACCACCATGCCCGAGGCTTCGGCACGCGCGAGAAGTGACCCACCTGTGCTTGCCAAAAATGACTCAGGCAGTCTGTAGCTGAGCCACACTCCCGCTGGCAGCCGCGCAAAACGTGGCGCCGTTTCCGGTACAGTGTTGATTTCGTAATGAGCCGGAGGTTTGCGCCCTGGAGAGGAGTAGATTCCCCTCCAGGGCAGGAGCTTCTGGGAGTCATCACCTCCCATGGGCCCTACCGAGAATCTTACAGGTCCGCACAAAAGGCAAGGGGCTGGGCGACGGAAACAATCCGGGCGTCGGCCGCGAACACGCCGGTGTCTGCTAAAAGGATGCGAGCAGCGCTTTCACCCCGGCCGGGTCCGACAGCGTTATTGCAGCGAAGAGTGCCGGGAAGGGGCACGGGAATGGTCGCGGTGGAAGGCCCAGCAAAGATATCGGGCGACCACGGCAGGCAAACAGAAACGGAACGGGCAAAGCCGGCGCTACCGCGAGCACACGAAAAGCCGGAAACCCGCAGAGCCAGAGGCGGTTAACGACGCCGCGAGGGTAATCACTACAGAACATTTTTTTCGATCATTCGTGCGACCGGCCCGGCTGCTACGTGGGATTCGAGCGTGGGCGGCGAAGTCCTTTACAACGCTTCTGCTCGCACGACTGCCGGCACGCGATGGAGAGCGTCAGGGAAAGGGAGCAGCGGTGGAAACAGGCGCGTGATTTAATCCGGAGATATTGATCGGCTGGCGGGGCTCGGCATACATTCAGCCTGTCCGATGCAACTGGAGTTTCACCAACTCGACCGGCGTTGGGAGCACCTGCGAGTGCGCCATGCAGGGCGGCAGCGGCGGCTGTTGGCGTCGCTAGCTGACAGTGGGCAGCAAACGCCCATCGTGGTGGTGGCCGCCGAAGGCCAGGGCGACCATTACGTGGTGATCGACGGCTACAAGCGGATCGCGGCGCTGGAGCAACTGGGGCGGGACACGGTGGAAGCCGTGGTGTGGCCGATGAGCGAGGCGGCGGCCGTAGTGCTGGACCGCTCGCTGCGTTTATCCGAACACGAGACCGCGCTGGAGGTGGGTTGGCTGTTGGCGGAGTTGGAGCGGCGCTTCGATTACGGGCTGGATGAGTTGGCGCGCCGGTTCGATCGCAGCGTGAGTTGGGTATCGAGGCGGCTGGCGCTGGTGGAGGTTTTACCGGAAGCGATCCAGCAACAGGTGCGCGAGGGCAAGATTCTGGCGCAGATGGCCATGAAGTTTCTGGTGCCGGTGGCGCGTCAAAGCCTGGAGGATTGCCAGCGGATGGCGGCCATCTTCGCCGCACACCACGGCGATACGCGTGCCGGCGGCCAGTTGTATGCAGCGTGGCGCAAAGGTTCTCCGGCAATCCGCCAACGCATTCTCGACGATCCCGAGTTGTTCTTCAAAGCGCAGCGGCAGGCGCAGGAGCAAGCTCCGGCCGGAACCGGCGCCGAACTGTTACGCGATCTGGAAATGGTGGCGGCGATTGTGAACCGCGCCCAGCGGCGACTGGCGGGCGCGGCTGCCACGGAGGTGGATGAGCAGCAAGCGAAAGCGGCGCGGTATCAGATCGAGCGCATTCAAAAGCAGCTGCATCGCATCGACGAAAAAATCCAACCGGAGAAGACACCCCATGTTGAGCCAGGCACAACGGACCACGATTCTGGAACTGAATGCGCAGCGCGTGAGCAAACGCGAGATCGCACGGGTACTGGGAGTCTCCCGCGTGGCCGTGCGCAAAGTTCTACGATCCAACTCGACCACCCTGCCGGAACTGCATCGAACCGAGAAGGCGGAGCCCTACCGGCCTCAGATCCTGGAGCTTTTCGACAAGTGCCAGGGGAATCTCGTGCGAGTCCATGAGGAACTGGTGGCGGCGGGGGCGGAGATGTCGTATGCCGCGTTGACCTCGTTCTGCCGGCGGCATGGAATCGGCTACGCGCCGCCCACGCCGGCGGGCCAGTATGATTTTGCGCCTGGGGAGGAGATGCAGCACGACACGTCTCCGCATGAGCTCGAACTGGACGGCAGGAAGCGCAAGGTGCAGACCGCGTCTGCGGTGCTGTGCTATTCGCGGATGCTGTTCTTCCAGTGCTATCCCACCTTCCGGCGTTTCGACTGCAAAGTCTTTCTCACGGAAGCGCTACGCTACTTCGGCGGCGCGGCAGCGCGGACCATGATCGATAACACGCACGTGGTGGTGCTGCGTGGCAGCGGACGCGACATGGTGCCGGTACCGGAGATGGCTGCTTTTGGCGAGCGTTTCGGCTTTCAGTTCGTGGCGCACGCGATTGGCAATGCCAACCGTTCGGGACGGGTGGAGCGCCCCTTCCATTTCATCGAGCATAACTTTCTGGCGGGGCGCACCTTCCGCAGTTGGGAGGATCTGAATCAGCGGGCACGGCAGTGGTGCGATAAGGTCAACTCGACTTACAAGAAACACATCCGCGCGGTTCCGCGAGAGCTGTTCGCGGTGGAGCGGCTGCATCTGAAGCCGCTGCCGTCGTGGATTCCGGAAGTCTACCGGCTGCAGCAGCGGCTGGTGGATATCGAAGGCTACGTGGCGTTGAACAGCAACCGCTATTCGGTGCCGGTGGAGTGGATCGGGCGCCGCGTAGAGGTGCGCGAGACCAGGGACAAGATCGAGATTCAACTCGATACCCGCCAACTGGTGACACACCGGCGCATCGCCGAAGCCGAGCACCAGCGCGTGATGCTGGCGGAGCACCGCCCGCCGCGCGGTCACAGAGACGCGCGTCCCGATCCGCATCCCGAAGAGCAGGCCATCATCACCGCCGCGCCGGAACTGGCCGACTATGTCGTGGGGTTGAAACAGCACAGCCGTAAGGTGGTCACACTTGCCCTGCGGCAACTGCTGCGGTTTGTGCGCGAGTATCCGCGTGAACCGCTGGTGGGAGCGGTGGAAGAGGCCGCCCGTTATGGGCTTTACGATCTGGACCGGCTGGAGAGGATGATTCTGCGCCGCGTGACGCGCGAATACTTTCTGCTCGATGAGGGGCCCAACGATGACTGAAGAACTGGAACAACTGCTGAAGAACCTCAAGCTCAAGCGCATCCTGGAGATCTATGACGAACAGTTGCGCGCCGCCGACAAGGACGACATCAGCTACTCGGAGTTTGTGACGCGTCTGGTGCGCGCGCAGTTTCAGGCCCGGCAGGAGGGCGCGCTGGAGTGGCGCATCCAGCGCGCCAGGCTGCCCGAGCGCTGGACGCTGGAGACGTTCCCCTTCGCGCGCCAGCCGGGCGTCAATCGCAAACAGATCCGCGGGTTTGCGGAGTTGGAGTTCATCGCCAAGGCGGAAAATATCGTGTTCGTCGGCAAGACAGCCGTTGGCAAAACAGGATTAGCTTCCGGCCTGCTGATGAAGGCGCTGGAGAACGGCTACCGGTGTCAATTTATCAAGGCCCAGGACCTGTTCGATGAAATGTATGCGTCGCTGGCGGATCGTTCGACGCGGCAGCTGCTGAATCGTCTGGCGCGGCTGGACGTCCTTTTGATCGACGAATTTGGATATTTGAATCTGAAACCGGAGCAGTCGAACATCTTTTTCAAGCTGATGGAAGAACGCTACCGGCGGCGTCCCACAATCCTCACCACGAATCTCGTCTACGACGAGTGGCCTAATTTTCTGGGCAACCGGCCCATGGTAGAAGCCTTGCTGAGCCGGTTGCGGCATTACTGCCACACCGTCGTTATCGACGGCCCGCCATTGCGCGAACCGCAAGGCTGAGGACGCCAGCATGGACGGCCAGGAAGAATATGTTCGCCAGGTGCTGGAGGCGTACCGCAAGACGCCGGGCACGATGGGGACGGTGCGTCGTGCCGACCGGCTGCTGGCAGCGCAACTGTATCAACGCGGCCTTTCGCTGAAGGTCATCGAAAATGCGTTGGTGCTGGCCGCCACGCGTCGCCTGATTCGGCCGTCCGAAGCACCGCCTCTGGGCACGATTCGCTCGCTGGCCTATTTCCTGCCTGTCATCGAGGAAGTGCTGGCGTCGCACGTCAGCCCGGAGTACTTCGAATATCTTCGGTACAAACTCGCACGCACCGCGCCACCTCGCTGAACGCGCCTCCGGCGCGGATGATGGAAAACCACCCCGCACGCCTTCGGCGTGGATGATACTGCTCGTCCTTCCAGCCAAACCAACGAACACCGCCTTCGGCGTGGATGATGCCCCGTATCTCTTTTCCCAGTCCTGTTCCCGGCCTGGGTCACTTCAACCAAGCCCTAATGGGTCACTCTTGCCAAGCGCTGAAGCCCGACGGAATGAAAGTCATGGAAGAGGCCCTGAATGGCGCTGCCCTCATCGCCCAGCGCGTCGAAACACAGGCGAGTGCCAGAAGCTACTGCTTGCGCTTTTCGAGCGAGGACATCCGCGCCATCGGACTCACCATGTTCATCCAGAGCGCGCGGGAAGGGGGTGCGCGATGGCAGCAATAGCAACGATGGAGCCGCGGCTGTCGTACCGCTCACTGGAGAAGGTGAGTTCTGAGGAACTGCAACGCCTGCGCGGCCTGGTTGATGGTGTTCTGGACGATCGCTCCCGGCAATGTGCCCTGTTTCCCGCCAGTTTCGGGCCGCAGGTTGTCGTACCTGAAGTGGAGCCCGCCGATTTTCACGCTGTCCCCGCCCAACAACCAGAAGCGGCCCGGGTGCTATCGCCGAGTCAGGTCCGTACGTTTGTCGGCTGCTCCGCACGTTGGTGGTTCAAGTACGGCCTGTCGTTGCCGGAGCCGAAGACCAGTTCGCTCGCGCTCGGGTGCGCCGTCCACCAGGCGATCGAAGCCAACTTCCGGGAGAAAGTCGACAGCAAAGAGGACCTGGACACACGGGGTGTGGTCGCGGTGTTCCAGGTAGCGTGGCAGCAACAGGCGGAAGAGACCGAATTTCGCGACGAGGAGAATCCAGCGGAAATCGGAAAGGTGGGCGAGCAGTTAGTCGCCAGGTACATGGACGAGGCGGCACCGGCGATTCAACCGGCTGCTGTGGAACTTGAGGTAGCGGGAACGATCGGGGGAGTGCCGGTGCGGGGAAGAGTAGACGTCATCGACGACACCGGCCGCGTGATCGATCTGAAGACGGCCGCGCGCAAACCCGCCGGTATCGCTCCGGATTACGCCTTCCAACTCGCCACGTACCGGCAACTCACGCCGGGCGCGTCCGGTGAAGCGCGCCTCGATACGCTGGTGAAGACGAAGACCGTGCAGCTCATCACGCAATCCTACGCCGTCGGCGAGCAGGATATCCGGGCCACCCAGGTCCTGTATCCACTCGTGCAGGAAGGCATGCGCAAAGGACTGTACCTGCCGAACCGCCAGTCTCTCACCTGCAGCCGGCGCAATTGCGCCTATTGGCGACACTGTGAAAGCGAGTTCGGCGGCACCATCGAACTCGCCTGATCCACCACAAGCTGTAACAACAGATCCACTTCGTTGACAGGGGACGCTGACGAGCTTCGCGGCGTTCCCGCGGGAAAGAGGACGCGTGTGTCGGGTGGCCGTCGCGCGTCTCGTTCGAAAGCAAGGAGATCGTGTGATGAACAGGAAAGTGGACGTGCCGATCGAGTGTGAATTCGGTTGGGATCAGCACTTGATTGGCGCGGAGCATCGGATTGAGCCGCGGCAGCTCAGCATGGTCCACATTTGCGAATGGTGCCGCGAGTCGATCGGGCTCCTCGACGCGCAAACCTCGACTGGCAAGGCCTCCTGGCATACGCGCTGCTGGAACGAAGCCGCAGCCGAACGCGCCGCGGCCCTCGCCGAATCTGACGATGCCTGACGGTTCGGATCGTGTCCTCCCTGACGAGCTCGCGAAGAGCGAAACCGGCTCCGGCCGGTCGGAGGTAATTCCAACTATGGCAGCAGCCGCATCGAGCACCCGACCTTCACGCGAAGTCGTGGAGTTCCCACCCAACGTCCCTGTCACGGTCGCTCTCAAATACGGTCAGCCGAGAACCGTAAGCTCACAGTGGGGTGAGCGCTTCATGTTCACTCTCGCCGATGGCCGGGTGATGTTTCTCGATCCCGAGGTCGGAGCACAAATCGAAGCCTTGGGACTCAACGTCCGGGAGAACTTCACCATTACCAGGAGGTGGGACGAACAGAAGGCCGGGCCGCCCACATGGGAAGTGGCGCGGGTCGCAGGCGAGCAACCGAATGGCACCTTGACCATTCCCACGGCACCATTAAAAACGCCACAATCTGCCGGTAGTGATGTCACTCGCCGGAACGCCACGGCGCAAACGACACTGGTGGAGGAGGCGAAGGTCTTAGTGGATAGCTTCGCGGCCGTCCTGGATCACGCTCTGACCACATATCAGGGCCGCATCAAACCGGAAGAGGCCCGGGCCCTCCTGATTACCGCGTATATTCAGCGCGCCAGACAGTCCTCGGCGGCGTAACCCGTCAACACGGACACGCCTCAATGCGAAGCGTGTCCGTGCCCATCCATGCTCACCGGAAAACACCTACGCTCGTTCCTCGCCCATGCGGTGTTAGGCCGCAAGCTCCCCCAGCGAGACCGCATTGGATCCCGCAACGAGCGGCTGCGGCGAGGCCCGCCACGCGACGAAGAGTATAAAGCCTGGATCCGCACGCTCGCCTGCTGCGCTTGTGGAATCGAAGGCCGCTCGGAAGCAGCGCATACTGGAGACGACGGCGGGATGTCGATGAAGGCCTCCGATTATTCCTGTGTCCCGTTGTGCCCGAATTGCCACACACAATCCCCGCACTCCTACCATCGAATCGGCAAGCCCGCTTTCGAGCGTCTGCACGGGCTGTGTCTCGCGGAGGCGGTGAAGGGACTCGAACGGGAGTGGAGAGCGAACTGTGCGTGAGGCAGTTCGGCGGCCGATCTTCCAGTGCAGGCCCTCATAGACGTCCTCACTCACCGTGATGGTAAGTTTGCGGTTCATCGCATTGCCTTCCGTAGGTAATTATGAGGGCAAGACGACGGTGGCGAGCAACCTGGCGATTGCGCTGGGGGAGATCCGGCGGAAGGTACTGGTGATCGACGCAGACATCGGAAGCCGCGGATGCACCACATTTTCGAAGTCGGGAACGAGCGGGGATTGAGCACGCTGTTGCAGGAACCGAGCCTGACGGGCGAGGCGCTGCGCGGGATGGTGCACGAGACGTCGATTCCGAACCTCTACGTGCTCCGACGGGTCCCGCGGCGGCAACGGGGCTGCTGTACTCGCCCGTGCTGCCGGAGCTACTGAAGCGGTGCAAGAAAGAGTTCGACATGTCCTGATCGACACGCCGATGTTACAGATGCCGGACGCGCGAGCGTGGGGCGGGTGTCAGCCGCGCTGGTGATGGTGGTGTGGGCCGGGCAGACGACGCAGCACGCGGCGATTGTACGCGATCATGACTACGCGGCGAACGACCGAGAGTGAATTTCTCAATGAGCGGCACTGCGTCCTGTGCTCCCTGCCAAACGGAATTTCCCCAGCCGAGGGCCGAAAACGTCGAACACCCACATCCCCGAAACAGCCAGGAACGCGCGAAGAGCTACAATAAATTGATGCTCACGGCCTACATCCAAGCCGCTCTGCGCCACGCGAAATACGAGATGATCGAGGACAGGCAGCCATTCTACGGGCATATTCCTGAATGCCCCGGTGTCTGGGCCGCCGGCGCGACTCTTGAGGACTGCCGCGAGGAACTGCAAAGCGTGCTGGAGGATTGGATCGTGCTCGGACTCCGGCTCGGTCACCCGATTCCCGTGATTGACGGCATCGCCGTGGCTCCGGAAAAGCTCGAAGCCATCGATGTCTAGAGTCCGTTCCGTGTCCCGGCGGGAACTGGTTCGGCGATTGCGAGCGCTCGGTTTTCAGGGACCCTACCAAGAAGGCAAGCACCCGTTCATGATTCGAGGATCGCTTCGCCTGCCCGTGCCGAATCCCCACGAGGGCGACATTGGAGTTGACCTCCTGAGCAGGATTCTCCGTTTCGCCGGAATCGACCGCAAAGAATGGGACTCTGTTTGACCGCCGGCGCGGATGCGTGACAGCCGAGTCCAGTATCCGGACCCCAGCAAACCGGGGGTCGCCAGAGCAGGGTCCGGCTGGGATTGTACACGTATCAAGATCCACATTCCCCGAAAACCTACCCCTGTACACGCCTGTCATCCGTCGATTCGGAATTGCCCCGGTTAAGTTCGGGATGCCACGGGCCATCGCGTTCTTCCCGAACCAGCCGGCGCTCCAACGAATTTACGGCCTTGCCTCCCCATGGACGTGGCAATGATTTCCACGCTGTGCAACCCTCGGGTCTCCAGCCTGTTCGTAATCGTTAGGCCATCTTCCGCCAGCGTGACCCTCCGCCTGTGCTTCACCGGATCCGCCCGCCTTTGATACCATCGTGCCCTGCTTCCGCCCACATGGCGTCGTCAGTCTGTTAGCGCCGGTTTAGAATTCCGCCGGTTTTGACGCTGGCAGGGGCTCCGGAATGCTCCGGAATTGGCCAACGGGACACACCAATACGGCACCCGCGGCCATTGCGCAGTTTGCCCACCCAGTGTTCAGCGAAGCGTCCCGCCGGAAAAATTGACCGACGTCCGAGCGGTCACCTCAGCGCGAACGCAAAAAGTGTATTTCCAGCGGCGACGGCAATGAACTGCCTGCCGCGGACAGAATAGGTCATCGGCCCGCTCTCTATGTTCCCGGGCAGCACCCTCTGCCACAGGACTTGGCCGATGCGGGCGTCGAGGGCGTAAAAGTACCCAGTTGCTTGCCGCTCCGCCGCCTCACCGGAATAGTAATCGCCGGAAGTGCCTGTGAAGATCAGGTCGGATGCCGTGGACAGGACTCCCGATCAGAATAACGCGTCCTTCCGGATAAACTCCCATTTCCGGCTGCCGGTCCGGGGATCGAACGCTCGTACAGCGGCGTACGCCGGGGTGGGACGCTCCAGCGGCAAAGGCCGCTCCCAGGCCGCAATGTAGAACAAACCTGTATTTGGACTGTAGGAAGCCGGATACCAGTTCGTGGCCGAGAGGCCCGGCTTGATGATTGAATTCTCGGGGCCACCGATTTTGCCTGGCGTCAGTATGGGGCGCCTTGGCTCGTCGAAACCCGATGTCCAGTTCACGTCTACAAAGGGTTTGCCCATGAGAAAGTGGCCCGTTACGGTGATCCGCCTCCCCAGCCGCTCGGAGGGAATCCCACCTTTACCCGCGATCGGCGCCGCTACGGGACGTGAGTAGGACAGCCGGCCTCCGATTACCCGCGATCAACGGCGGAGTGTAGACACCACGCCGGATCGGCGCAAGCCAGGATCACTCGCCTTTTTGCGACCCAGACAGGATCTATTTCCCCCGAACGCTGAGTACGGAACTGCGGGCCGGGCCAAGGTCCGACATGGCGATTACGCGTCAGAGTGGATACTTCCGGGTGGCGACCAATGGACCGAATCGCGTTACCGTCTCAAAGCCCTGTTTCCGGGAACTCAAAGTCGGAGTCGGTATATAATGTGCGCAATGCAACCCGAGCGCTGGCGACGGGTAGAGGAGCTTTACCACGCTGCGCGCGGCCATCGCCTCGTGAGCCGCGGCACATTTCTTGCCGCTGCCTGCGCGGGCGACGATGACCTTAGACGCCAAGTGCAGGTACTGCTCGACCAGGACTCGGAACGTGAGGGCATTCTCGATCGCGATGCCGATGAGCTTCTGAGGTCCACTTTTGACACTGTCCTGCTTCCGGGCGCCCAGTTCGGACCGTACCGCGTCGAAGCACCGCTCGGCAAGGGCGGCATGGGCGAAGTCTTCCGGGCCGTCGATACGAGGCTGAACCGGCCCGTCGCATTGAAGATCTGTTCGGGAGTTTTCGGAGCACGTTTTGAGCGCGAGGCGCACGCGATCGCCGCCCTCAATCATCCTTACGTTTGCACCCTATACGATGTGGGGCCCAATTATCTCGTTATGGAACTCGTCGAGGGTGAGACTCTGTCCGATCGGCTCGCGAGAGATCCGCTGCCCGTGGATCTCTTAATGAAATATGCGATCCAGGTCGCTGATGCACTGGCCGCGGCACACGCTCGCGGCATCATCCATCGAGACCTCAAGCCCGGCAACATCATGGTGACTGGATCCGGCGTGAAAGTGCTCGATTTCGGACTCGCCAAGCTGAGCGAGCCCCAGGCCGGAGGTACGCAATCTACCGAATCGGGAGTAATCCTCGGCACCGCAGCCTATATGTCGCCCGAGCAGGCGGAGGGACACAAGGCCGACGAGCGCTCCGATATCTTCAGCTTCGGTGTCGTGCTTTACGAAACGGCCACCTGCCGACAGCCGTTCGCGGCGGACTCGCGCCTTTCCACCCTGACTAGGATCGTTCACGAAGATCCTGCGCCGCCCATCCAGCTCTCACCATCGATTCCGGCGGAATTGAATGAAATCATCCTGCGGTGCCTGCGAAAAAACCCCGCCAGGCGTTATCAAGTGATGGCCGACGTGAAGTTGGCCCTTGAAGAAATAAGCAATGACCGATTTCGTCCGGCGCCAGGCCCGCGGGTACTCCGGCGGAAATGGATGTGGGCCACGGCAGCGGTGCTCGTCTGCGCGCTGGGCTATCTTGGTTGGCAGCAGTGGGGCGGCGTGTTCAGCTCCGAACCTTTGCAGGCGGTGGCGCTAACCACATTCCCGGGCGCCGAACTGTTTCCCTCGTTCTCCCCCGACGGCAACTACGTAACGTTTTCCTGGAATGGCCCGAATCAGGATAATCCCGACATCTATGTTCAAATGATCCGCGGGACTGGCTCTCCGCACCGGCTGACCACCGATCCGGCGAACGATTACAACCCGGTGTGGTCAGCCGACGGCCGCTGGGTTGCGTTCCTGCGAACAAAAACCCAAGCGTTAATCCCGGGTCATGGTGCACCCGGCCGGAATGAAGTGCGCTTGATTCCCCCGCTCGGCGGGACCGACCTTCTGATAGCGGAGACTCTGGTGCGCCAGGATGGTGTCGAACCTCCGCGACTCGCGTGGTGTCCAGATGGCAAATGCCTGATCGTCACAGACTCACCAGGTGAAGGCAAACCAGACGCATTGTTTCTGGTGTCCGTCGAAACCGGGGAGAAGAAGCAGGTCACCTATCCGCAGCTTCCCGTCGCGGGCGACAGCAGTCCAGCAGTCGCTCGTGATGGGCACTCGATGGTTTTTCGGCGCAATATCAGCTACTACGTTGGCGAGCTTTACTGGACGGCTCTGGGGGACGGTTTTGTGCCGAAGGATCAGCCGAAGCGCCTCACGCACTACATGCAGAATGCATTATCTCCCGCCTGGACGCCTGACGGGAAGGAAAACCTCTTCTCCTCCCGAAGCAGCCTTTGGAGGATGCCAGCCCAAGGCGGACGCCCGGCAAAGCGGCTTCCCTTTGCCGGCCAGGACGGGACGATGCCAGCGATCTCCGCCAGGCATCTAGGCGGAAAGTCCCGGCTCGTGTACGTTCGGGATCTCATCGATGTCAACGTCTGGCGGTTCGAGCGCTCCGGCTCAACCGGCGCTTGGGAAACTCGTCTCGACAGTTCGTTGTCGTCATCGAAATGGGACAGCAACCCGCGGTTCTCGCCAGATGGTCGGAAGATCGCTTTCCAGTCCGCCCGTTCCGGTACCTTTGAGATCTGGGTGGCGTCGGCGGACGGCTCCAACACTTATCGACTCACTTCCATTGGCGCCTCCGATACTGGCACTCCAGCTTGGTCGCCCGACGGTCAGTGGATCACGTTCGACTCCACCCTGGAAGGCCACTACGACGTCTATGTGACGCCAGCGGCGGGAGAAAAAGTTCGCCGCGTCACCTTTGGGACTTCTCACTCCCAGCTCCCGATCTTCTCGACCAATGGCCGCTCAATCTATTTCAGCTCCAACCGAGGGGGAGATTTCCAGATTTGGAAAATGCCAGTGCAGGGCGGCGAGGCTGTTCAGCTTACGCACAACGGGGGCTTCGGTTCCTGGCCGTCGGCGGACGGCGCGTATGTTTACTACCGGCGCGACACGAACCAGGAACTATGGAGAGTTCCGGAATCAGGTGGGCAGGCAACGAAGGTTCTCGACGATGTCTCCACTTGGCCAGTGCCTGTTCCGGAGGGGATCTACTATCTGGATTCAGCCGAGAACGGCCGCCTCCGCTTCATGGACTTCGCCACCGGTGCGTCGACAACCCTGGCACACAATCTTGGCCAAAGGATCGCGGGGATGACGGTTTCTCCCGACCGGCGCACATTCCTCTACACTCGCGTGGACTCCACCGAAGCCGACCTGATGCTGGTCGAGAATTTCAAGTAGCGCCGCTCAGTTCCTTCATCAGCCACGCACGGGCAAGCTTCCAGTCGCGCATGACCGTCTCCGACGAAACTCTCAGGACCGCGGCAGTCTCTTCCACGCTCAACCCGCCGAAGAAACGAAGTTCGATGACCTCAGCCTTCCGCGAGTCGAACTCCGCGAGGCGATTGAGGGCGTCGTCGAGGGCGATCATCTCCCGGCCGCGCACAGCACCGAGGTCCGGGATCTCTTCGAGATTGATACGCACGGCCTCGCCACCGCGTTTGCCGGCGGCGCGCTTCCGGGCGGCATCCAGCAGAATGCGGCGCATGATCCGCGCGGACACGGCAAAAAAATGGGCTCGGTGCTCCCAGTCGACGTTCTTCACATCGATCAGCCGCAGGAACGCTTCGTGGACCAGCGCCGTCGCTTGCAGACTGCGGCCCTGACGTTCATCGCGCATGCAGTTGCCCGCAATCCGGCGGAGTTCCCGGTAGATCAGCGGTGTCAACCGATCGAGGGCGGCCGAGTCGCCATCCGCCCAGGCGTGGAGAAGCTGTGTGATTTGGGACGATTGCGTTCCCGACATTCCTAAAAATCCGGGCCGATTACAGTTTTCGCCGCCGTTTGGCGCCTCATGGGTGGCCACCAAGGAGGCCACCCATGAAACGCACAATCGGCATCATGACACTGTTCGCCCTGACGGTTCAAGCGGCCGAGAGCCGCTCCAAAGCCCCGCAGCATACGGTCACTGTGTGCATGGACTCGGCGGCGGTAGTCCGAACAGAAGGCGCCGAACAGGTCGCATCCGCAATCTTCTCCGGGATTGCCATCAAGCTCGACTGGCGGCACGGGAGCCACTGCCCTGCCAATACGTTGAGGATCAGGCTGACGGTTAATACGTCTCGCAACCTTATGGCTGGGGCTTTCGCTTTCGCCCAACCATTCCAGGGCTCGAACATTCAGGTATTCTACGATCGTGTCTTGGGTAACCAATTGTACGCGGAGTCTGCAGTACCCAAAGTCTTAGGACACGTGCTGGCTCACGAAATCGGTCACATCTTACAGGGAACCGATCATCACTCTGATACAGGAGTGATGAAGGCGCAGTGGACCGCCGCCGATTTCAAATCCATTGCTTTCCGGCCGCTCCGGTTTACCGAAGAAGATGTCTGCTTGATTCTGGCAGGCCTGGCTCATTCGCCACGAAACTAGCGCGCGTCGCCGCGCGAGCTCCAGGAGCGAATCGCGCCATCCCGAAGTTGGGCTGATCGGCGTCAACTTGACGCATTTTGCCCGACTCTGATCCTGACTGCCGGGAACCGTCTCCGCAAGGCAGTGTCTTTGGGGTGTTGGGGCTGCCGCGCGATGATACTCTCTGGATCATCCATCCTGCTGCGCCGCCTTCCACGCAGTCCGGCTGCCTCTTTTTCAGTTTCGGAGGGGCTTTTGGACAGAAATAGCGGGGTAGTCCCAGGCTCCCGTCGTGGCGTTTCATCTCTCGCACGCTGGTAGGAGTCCATCCTTGTCGGTCAGGCCGCTTCAAACAATCCGTGAAACGAGTTCGCATTTCGCTCGCCGAGACCCGCAGCCCGCAGCCCCAGCCGCATGGCATGCGATGGCCGACCGGACGGCCCCGCCGGCTTCGTCGCTCTGCATCGGACGAGACGCCGGCACGTTTCGGGCACCGGGAGAAATGAGCACGCATCTCGTGCCCGGTAAAAGCGGCGCCACATTTCCAACCGCACGGCATCCTCGGGCCCCGTGGGCGGCCGATCAAATCCGCCGCGTCATCGACACCACGGGCAAAGTCGTCAATCAGTGCGCACCATGGCCTCTATCGATGGTCAAGTAAAGCAGGCAGTCAACTAAGGCGCGCCGACCGGAGTATCCCGCCGCGTGATATAAATCGCCTGTAAGCGATTTCGCGCGACAGGCAGCGCACGCCCTGGACCGCCGCGAGCCGGATCGCATTCCGCAGCCCGCACGCATTTGCTGGAGTTGCCCATGCCCGATCTGGACCAATTGCTCCTCGCCGTGATCGACGGAAACTGGAAGACCGCCGCCGCCGTAACCCAGGAGGCGGTCGACGCCGGCGTCCCGCCCCTCACCATCGTCACCGACTACCTGGTCCGCGCGATGGACGAGGTCGGCCGCCGCTTCGAGTGCGAGGATTACTTCGTGCCCGAGATGCTTCTCTCCGCGCGTGCCATGAAGGCCTCGATGGAAATCGTCCGTCCGCTTCTGGTAGCTGCCGGAACCGAACCCATCGGGCGCGTCGTGATCGGCACCGTGAAAGGCGATCTCCACGACATCGGCAAGAATCTGGTCGCTTCCATGCTCGAGGGCGGCGGCTTCGAGGTCATCGATCTCGGTGCCGACGTCTCGCCGCAGCGCTTCATTGACGCCGCTACCGAACGCCACGCCCACCTGGTGGCCTTGTCCGCTCTGCTCACCGTCACCATGCCTTCCATGAAAACCACCATCGAGGCCTTCCGCGCGGCCGGCGTCCGTGATTCGGTGAAAATTATGGTCGGCGGCGCGCCCGTCACCCAACAGTACGCCGACGCCATCGGCGCCGATGGCTTCAGCGACAGCGCCGGCGCGGCCGTTGCCCTCGCCCGCAAACTAGTGGGCGCGTGAAACCGCATAGCCGTGGTTACTCTTACCGCATCGCGTCTGTCACCTCGCTGAGCGGTTTTCTCTTCGGCTTCGATATCGCCATCATTAACGGCGCGATTGTCTTCCTGCGCCGCCAGTTTCATTGGTCGGAACTTGAGACTGAAGTTGCCGCCGGCAGCCTGCTCGCCGGCTGCGCGGCCGGCGCGTCGATTGCCGGCGCACTCAGCGACCGCTTCGGCAGAAAGATCATTCTGCTGCTCTCGGCGATCATCTTCGCGCTGTCTTCCGTTGCGACATCGCTGCCCAACAGTCTCGGCCAGTTCATCGCGGCACGCCTTGCCGCCGGTGTCGCCATCGGAATCGCCTCGATGCTCGCCCCCCTCTACATCGCGGAAGTCTCTCCCGCCGCGATTCGCGGCCGTCTCGTCAGCTTGAATCAACTCGCCATCGTCATCGGTATCCTGGTCTCGTATCTGGTCGGCTGGCAACTCGCCTCGCTCGGCGACGAAAGCTGGCGCTGGATGTTCGCCGTCGCGGCGATTCCGTCGCTGCTCTTCTTCGGCGCGCTTTTCTCCGTGCCGGAAAGTCCACGCTGGCTCGTCAAAGAAGGCCGCCGCGCGGAGGCCGAAAAGATCCTTGCGCGCCTCGGCGAGCCCCCATCGCAGATCATCGAGATTGAACGCACCATCGCTGAAGAAGGTGGATCCTTTCGCCAGTTGTTTGAGAAAGGGCTCCGCCGCCCGCTCGTTATCGGCATCGTGCTCGCCATCCTCCAACAGGTCACCGGCATTAATACCGTCCTCTTTTACGGCTCGATTATTTTCACCGAACATGCCGGCCCGTCCAGCACCTCCGCCGCCCTATGGGCCAACGTGTTGGTGGGCGCGATCAACCTGGTCTTCACTGTCGTCGCGCTCTTCACGATCGACCGGCTCGGACGCAAGGTGCTGCTCATCTCGGCCGCCGGCGGCATGTGCCTCTCACTCACCGTGCTCGGCCTGGTCTTCAACGCCGGCGCCCTCACGCCCGCGCGTCTGCTGCCGTGGGTGCTCTGCTACGTAGCGTGTTTTGCCTTCGGCATGGGTCCCGGGGTGTGGGTCGTGATGTCGGAACTCTTCCCGACACGCATTCGCGGGCGCGCCATGTCGCTGGCGACCATTGCGCTCTGGCTCGCCTGCCTGTTGCTCACCGTCACGTTTCTCTCGCTGGTGAAGGCATTCACCGCCGCCGGCGCGTTTCGCATCTACGCTGTGCTCTGCGCCGTCACGGTCCTCTTCGTCTGGAAATTCACGCCCGAAACCAAGGGTAAGAGCCTTGAGGAGATCGAAAAGCAGTGGAAAAAGTAGCCATCACTTCCGCCTCCCGCGTCGCTGCCGCTCTCCGGCACGAGCGCCCCGACCGCATCCCGATCGATCTCGGCAGCACCGGCGTCACTGGTATCCATGTGAGTTGCGTCGCCGCCTTGCGTAAGCACTTCGGCCTGCCGAAAATCCCTGTGAAGGTGCACGAGCCCTACCAGATGTTGGGCCTCGTCGATGACGACCTCGCTGCCGCGCTCGTCGTCGATACGGTTGGCGTCTTCCCGCGAAACAACATGTTCGGCTTTCCCAACGAAAATTGGAAACCGTGGAACTTCCGCGGCCTTGACGTAATGGTCGGCGAGAACTTCCGGATCCTGGAGGAGCCTTCGGGCGATATCGTGGTCTATCCTAAGGGCGACATGACGGCCGCGCCGAGCGGACGTATGCCTGTGGGCAGCGCCTTCTTCGACACCATCGTGCGCCAACCGCCGATCGACGAGGCCCGCCTCGATCCCGCCGACAACCTCGAGGAGTTCGGCCCCATCACCGACGCCGACCTCGATCATCTGGCGCGCGGCGTCGAGCGTGCAGGCTCCACCGGACGCGCGGTCATCGCCACGTTTGGGGGTACGGCCTTCGGCGACATCGCGCTCGTTCCCGGCCCTTTCATGACGGCCCCGAAAGGCATTCGCGACATCACCGAGTGGTACATGGCGACGAAGTCGCGGCGCCCGTACGTCCACAGCATCTTCGAGCGCCAGTGCGAAATCGGCATCGCCAACCTCGCGCGGATTCACCAGCGCGTCGGTAACAACGTGCAGGCGGTCTTCGTCTGCGGCACGGATTTCGGCACGCAAACGTCGTCGTTCTGCTCTAACGGGACCTTCCGCGAACTCTGGCTCCCGTACTACCAGCGCGTCAATGGCTGGATTCACGCCAACACCACGTGGAAGTCGTTTAAGCACTCCTGTGGCAGCGTCGTACGCTTCCTGGATAGCTTCATCGACGCCGGCTTCGACATCCTGAATCCGGTGCAATGCTCCGCAACCGGAATGGACCCTCGTGCACTGAAAGCGAAATATGGCGACCGCCTCACCTTCTGGGGCGGCGGAGTCGATACGCAAAAGACGCTCCCCTTCGGGACACCCGAGGAGGTCCGTGCCGAAGTCCTCGAGCGCTGCGAAATCTTCTCGGTGAACGGTGGCTTCGTCTTCAACACCGTTCACAACATCCAATCCGGCACGCCCGTGGAGAATATAGTGGCGATGTGGAACGCCGTCCACGAATTCAACGGAAGGCCTCGGCTTCTATGAATTCGATCTGCGTTCTTGTCGCTCTGCTCGCCGCGGCCGCCCTCCCCGCCGCACAGCGCAACACGATCCCCCTCGACGGCCAGTGGGAGATCGCGGACTCCGTCGATCTCGCGCAGCCCACCGCCTGGTCCCACCACGCCCCCGTCCCCGGCCTTGCTCACTCGGCAATCCCCGCCTTCCCGGATGTCGATCAATTCGAGAGCCGCCAACTCATCCAGAATCGCGTCCAGCGTGGTCTCTCCCCCGCCTCCGCACTCGTGACGACCGCCGGTGTATCCCGTCAGCAGCGAAACTATTTCTGGTACCGACGCTCCTTCAACGTGTCCGCAGTCCGCGCCGTCGCCACCCTGCGCATCAACAAAGCCCAGTTCGGAGCGTCCGCCTGGGTCAACGGCCGGCTGATCGGAGAGCACCTCCCTTGCTTCTCCGCTGCGATCTTCGATGTCTCGCGCGACCTGCGCCGGGGCGTCAACGAAATTGTGGTCCGCGTCGGAGCGCATCCCGGCGTCCTTCCGCCAACTGTTTCTGCCGGTACCGATTTCGAGAAGAACCGCTG